>CAWFVG010000001.1:0-189126 GCA_963819185.1 Bryobacterales bacterium
AAACGCAAAGGTTGATTCTGAAGAACAAGGCTTCCGGCCCGCAGAAAAAATGCTCGGTGCGCTGGTCGGTTGCCCCGTGAAGCGAGCTTGACCGCAGGAGTGGATGCGCATGAAGAGAACATTGCTGGTGCTCTGGCCTCTCTGCCTGTTGTCCGGGGTGTACGCTCTCGCCGATGTCGTGACGCTGAAGGATGGCAGCCAGATCAAAGGGTCGGTTGAATCCGCGGGGAGCCGGCAGCTCCTGATCAAAGTCGGAGACGAAGCGCGGGTAGTCTCCATGGATCAAGTCGCGTCGATCGAGTTCAACCCGGTTGCTGCACCCGTAGTGAGCGCCGCGCCAATTCCCATTCCAGAACCACCTCGGGAACGGCCCCCGACACCGGCACCGGCTCCAACACCCGCACCGCCTCCAGCACCGTCTGCAACGCCCGTACCGCCTCCGGCACGGTCTGCAACATCGGGACCGCCTCCGGCGGTGGCCCCCGCGGCTCAAGCGGCGGACTCTGGCGGAATCACGCTACCTGCGGGAACGGAAATCGCCGCGCGAACGGTCGATCGCATCGATTCGAAAAAAGCCGACAAGAGCACGGAGTACGCCGCGAGCCTGGACGATCCCATCGTCATCAACGGCGTGACGATAGCGCCAGTCAACGCCACAGCGGTGCTGAAGGTCACGGAGATCAAGAATCCCAAGCTCGCCGGGCGCGCGCTCCTGGCGACCACGCTGGTGGCCGTGGTGATTGACGGGCACAGGGTGAAGGTGGAGACGGAAAGTGTCGATTCGCAGAGCGGCTCGCAATCGAAGCGGACGGCCATTGGAGCGGGCGCGGGCGCGGCGGGTGGGGCGGCGGTTGGAGCAGCCGCAGCCGGAGGAGTTGGAGCCGCGGTGGGGGCCGGGATCGGCGCGGCGGCGGGGACGGTCGGCGCGGCGCTGACTGCAAAGGGCGTTCAAATCCCTCCCGAGACCAGGTTCACGTACAAGCTAAGCCAGCCGGTCACGGTGAATGCTCCGGAGCAAAAGAAATGAAACAGCGCACGTTGACACGGCAGGTGGCGATTCTGTTCTTCGCGGTGCTGGGCGTCGCGCTCGGCGACAGCCTTACGCTGGTTAACGGAACGACCATGACGGGAGCCTGGGCTGGCCTCAGCGACGGTCAGATCAGCTTCGTGGTCGATGGAACGGTCCGCACATTTTCCAAGTCCGAAGTGGCCAAAATCAGCTTCGGATCCCAGCCTCCGGCGATTAAGCTGGGGCAGACTGCGGAGCAGGTGAAGGCGGCCTTGGGAGATCCCAAGCAGGTCCAGACCACCGGGTCCAGCCATGAGGTCTACGTCTATCAAAATCTGAGAGTTACGTTTACCGACGGAAAGGTCAGCGGCGTCGAATAATCCGGCGCAGAAAGCCATTCCGAATCAACGCTGGGCGCACAAATGTTACGATGGTAGTGCGTCTTCGCGCGGTAATTTCTTGATAGGGACAACTCTATGTGGATCGTTAGGTTAGCGCTAAGGCGTCCCTATACCTTCGTCGTGATGGCCCTGCTGATCGCCATTCTGGGCGGTGCGGCTATCGTGACCATGCCGGTCGACATCTTCCCTTACATCGACATTCCGATTGTCAGCGTGGTGTGGCAGTACACGGGTTTGGCTCCGGAGGAGATGGAGAACCGCATCGTCTCCAACTTCGAACGCGCGCTGACCTCCAATGTGAGCGGGATCGAGCACATCGAATCCCAGTCCCATCAGAGCATTTCGGTGGTCCGTGTGTACTTCCATCCGAACGTGCAAGTGGACCTGGCGCTGGCGCAAATTGTGACGCAATCGCAGGTGGTGGTGCGCAACATGCCGCCCGGGACCTTCCCGCCGCAGGTTCTTAAGTACGACGCGGCCAGCGTGCCGGTTCTTCAACTCGGATTCAACAGCACCACGCTGAATGAGCAGGAAACCTTCGACTTGGCGAATAATTTCGTAAGAACCGGACTGGCGATCGTTCAGGGCGCGACCGTATCCTACCCGTTCGGGGGCAAAAGCCGCCAGATCATGGTGGATATCAACCCGGACGAGATGTACGCGAAGCAGCTCTCGCCCATCGACATCTCCAATGCTCTTAGTCTCCAGAATCTGATCGTGCCGGCGGGCACGGCGAAGTTCGCGGGGACGGAGTATCCGATCCGGGTGAGCAGCAGCCCGTCGTTAGTTTCGGAATTCAACGACCTCCCGATCAAGACGGTGAACGGGGCGACGGTTTACATGAAGGACGTCGCCACCGTGCACGACGGTTATTCGCCGCAGCAGAACATCACGCGGACCAACGGGAACGACGGCGTGATGCTGACGGTGACGCGCAACGGCAACGCTTCCACTCTGGCGATCGTGAATGCGATCAAAGACGCGCTGCCCAAGATCATGACGACGGTTCCGGCCGCGCTGAAGCTTTCGATCTTCGGCGATCAATCCGTGTTTGTGCGAGCCGCGGTGGAGGGCGTGTTGCGCGAGACTCTGATCGCGGCGTTCCTCACCGGTAGCGTCATTCTGTTGTTCCTGGGGAGCTGGCGCAGCACCCTGATTGTCTGCATTTCGATTCCGCTCTCGATCCTGACCTCCATCTGCATCCTCAGCTTGCTCCACGAGACGATCAACGTGATGACACTAGGAGGTCTGGCGCTGGCGGTGGGCATTCTGGTTGACGACGCTACGGTGGAAATCGAGAATACGCATCGCAACCTGGGCATGAAGAAACGGCTGGTGAGGGCGGTGTTGGACGGGGCTTCTCAGATCGCCGTGCCCACGCTGGTTTCGACGCTATCGATTTGCATCGTATTTGTTCCGGTGCTGTTGCTGACTGGGACCGCCCGGTACCTGTTCACGCCGCTGGCAATGGCGGTGGTGTTCGCGATGCTCGCGTCGTATCTGTTATCCAGAACGCTGGTGCCGACCATGGTGCACCACATGCTTCGTGGGGAAGCGGTGCTGTACCAACAGGGCGGACACGGAGGCAAAGGCGTTCTGTGGACGCTGCACCGGGGCGTCAACAACCTGTTCGAACGCTTGCGCTACCGCTACATGGGGCTGCTCGACTTCTCGCTACGGCATCGGGCTCCGGTTCTGTTGATGTTCATGGGGGTCTCGTTGGGGTCTTTCTTCCTGGTGCACTTGATTGGGGAGGATTTCTTCCCGCAAGTGGACGCCGGCCAATTGCGCTTGCACGCTCGCGTCGCGCCGGCCACGCGTATCGAAGAGACGGCCATCGCCTTCGACCGGGTGGAGCAGGAGATTCGCGACGTACTGCCGGCGGGCGAAGTGGAGGGGATCACGGACAATATTGGGATTCCCAATTCCTGGAACAGCCTGGCGCAGGGCGATGTGCCCAACATTTCCTCGGCTGACGGCGAGATTCTGATCGCGCTCAATCGCGAAAAACACGGTCCGGTACGGGAGTACGAAGTCTTGCTGCGTAAGCGGCTACAGGAACGCTTCCCCGACATGGAGTTCTTTTTCGAGCCCGCGGACATTACCAATCAGATTTTGAACTTCGGTTTGCCGGCGCCGCTCGACTTGCAGATTTCGGGGCGTGACGAACCGAGCGACTACAAAATCGCGCAACACTTGCGTGAACGGATGGCGCGCATCCCCGGCGCGGCCGACGTGCACATCCACGAGATTTACCGGGAGCCGCAGTTGTTCGTGAATGTCGATCGCACCAAGGCCGGCGAAATGGGCCTGACGCAGCGCGACGTTTCCAGCAGCCTGTTGATTTCGCTTAGCGGAAACAACCAGGTGGCCCCGAGTTTTTGGATGAATCCGCAGAACGGCGTCACATACAACGTCGGCGTGCAGACCGCTCAATACCGCGTCGACTCGCTGGACAGCTTACTGAGCACTCCCATCACCAACGAATCGACTCCGGTGGCCTCGATCAATCCCGGGTCCCTCACCGGCGGCGCTTCGGCCACCGCCAATGGCGCTCAACTGCTGTCCAACATAGCCAACGTGGAACGCGGATACGGCCCGGTGATCGCCAATCACTGGAACGTTACGCCGGTGTTCGATATTTACGCCAATGTGGATCGCCGCGACCTGGGCAGCGTGGGCAAAGAAGTTGAAAAGGTGATGCACGAAGAGGAATCGCACCTGCCGCGGGGCGCCAGCTTTAACTTGCGCGGCGAGTACGAAACCATGCAGTCCTCCTTCTTCCGCCTGGGCCTGGGCATGGCCTTCGCCGTGGTGCTGGTGTACCTGCTGATGGCGGTCAATTTTCAATCCTGGTTGGATCCCTTTATCATTTTGACGGCGTTGCCGGGGGCGCTCGCCGGGATTCTATGGATGCTTTTTGTTACCGGAACCTCGCTCAGCGTGCCATCCCTGATGGGCGCGATCATGTGCGTGGGCGTCGCGACCGCCAACAGCATCCTGTTGGTCACCTTCGCCAACGATGAGCGCGCCGTGATTCCGCAGGCTCGCGAGGCCGCGCTGTCGGCGGGCTATGCGCGCATCCGGCCGGTGCTGATGACCGCGTCCGCGATGGTTCTCGGCATGCTGCCCATGGCGCTGGGCATGGGCGAGGGCGGTGAGCAGAACGCGCCGTTGGGACGCGCCGTGATCGGCGGATTGCTAGGCGCGACGGTTACCACACTGTTTGTGGTGCCGATCATTTACTCGTATCTGCGTACCAAGCCGCCGGTGGATCAAGAGAAGAAATTGGACGATGAGGAAGCCGACGCGGCCTTGGAAGCTGAGTTGGACGCGATGGAACCTGTGGCATGAACGAATCGACCGAACAACAGTTGCGCCGCGAAATAGAGGAGTTGCGGCGGCAGCTTCGCGCGCATGAGGCACACCCGGGGGCGCCGGCGGAACACTGGCGGCCGTCCGGGATCACCATCTCCGTCTTGCTGCTCGCGCTGGCCGCGGTTCTCATCGTCGGATTTTTCGCCGGCTATCTGCCGCTTCAGAGGCGCGACGCGACGGTGGAGGCGGAAGCCGCGCAGCGCGAGAAAGCCTTGCCTCGAATGGACGTGCTTCGCGTCAGCCGGACCACTATCAAGAGCGGCATCACGCTCCCCGGCACCATGCAGGCCATTACGGAAGCGCCTCTTTTGGCTCGCGCCGATGGTTATCTGAAAACGCGCGCCGTGGACATCGGCGATCACGTGCACACCGGGCAAATGCTGGCGGAGATCGACGCGCCGGAGCTGGATCAGCAGATCCGTCAGGCGCGGGCGGCGATCGACCAGGCCCAAGCCGCGATCGACCAGGCGCAAGCGTCCGTGCAACAAGCGCAAGCCAACCTGGCGCAGGGCAAAACCAATCTGGAGCTGGCGCGCGTAACCGCCGAACGATACAAGACGCTGACCGCGCAGGGCGTGGTCTCCAAGCAAGATAACGATCAGTATCAGGCGCAGCTTGCCTCGCAGACGGCCAATTTACAGGCGCTGGAAAAGGCAGTCGCAGCGCAGCAGAGCAGCCAGGCGGCGGCAACGGCCAACCTCGCCGCTTCCAAAGCCAATCTGGCGCGGCTTCAGGAACTGCATGGGTACCTTACGGTGAAGGCTCCGTTCGATGGCATCATCACGCAGCGCAATGTCGACATCGGCGCGCTGGTCACCAACGGCAGCACGGTTTTGTTCCGCATGTCGCAGTCCACCACGCTGCGAACGTTCGTCAATGTTCCGCAGCTCAACGCGAACTCCGTGCATGGGGGCCAGACCGCCCAGTTGACGCTGGTGAATTTCCCCGGACGCACTTTCCGCGGGACGGTGGCGCGTGTGGCTAACGCGCTCGATCCAGCCAGCCGGACCATGCTGACCGAGGTCGACGTGCCTAACCCGGAGGGTGTTCTCTTCCCCGGCATGTATGCAGACGTGAATTTTAGCGACACCAGCGCAGACCCGCCGCTGGTGGTCCCGGCCAGCGCGCTGATCGTCCGCTCCGACGGCGCCCAGCTCGCCGCGGTCTCCTCCGACGGGGTCATTCATCTACGCAAGATCACCGTAGGCCGGGATTACGGAGACCGGGTTGAGGTGCTGCAAGGGATCGACGACGGCGCGGTGATCGTTGCCGCGCCGACGGATGCGGCCCAGGACGGGGTCAAGATCGTTGCCGTGGGCGCCGGCAGCGGCCAACCGTAAGCCGAAACAAATCGGCGCACGCCGGGTTTGGGCGACGCGTCTGTCTGATTGCGGACGGAGCTTCCTCTAACGTGGTTGGCCTGACGATTCAGTAGTTAGAAGTGATACGCGAGCGACGCTTGGTAGGTCCGCGGCGCAACGAAGTGGGTCCCGCTAAAGGTTGACAGGAAGTTGTACAGAGCCACCTTGTCGGTCAGGTTGGTGACGGTGAAGCGCAGCGCAACTTTTCTTCTGCCCTCAACGTGAAACAGGTTGTCGGTTCCGAAGGCTGCGTCGAAAATGTTGCGAGGCTGGACGCGGTCGGGATTGTGATCGTTGTTCTCCGTGCCCGCCGCGGGAAGAGTGAGCAAGGTAGACGTAACCGGGCCGGTGCAGTTCCGGATCGGGTCAGCCAGCGTGGCCGGCATCCCGCCGCAGGCCAAGCCGATATCCACCTCCTGGGAAGGAGTCAGCTTCATCGCCGCGGCCGAATCCGGAACGCCGGTGACGACCAAGCCGCTGTCGAAGCGCCAGATGAACGATCCCCAAAGTCCGTCCTTCTTGTGTTGATAGCGAAGGTTGGTGGTTTGTTGGAAGGCCTGATCGTGGTCAATGCGGAAAACGCCCGGCACCGATGCGGTGCCCTGGAAGATCAACCCTCCGACTTCCGGCGGAAAATAGCGAGCCCTGGTATGGCCGAACGTAGTGTACGCCATGAAGCCGTGGAAGTTGGTGGTGCTCAGGCGGCCCGTCAATCCGTCCAACTTTGAGTTGTGCCAGGCAATGGGGAAGGTGATCGGGGTGTTGAACAGCACGTCGAAGTCGTAGGCGTTGTGGGTATACTTCCAGAAATAATCGCCGTCGAACACCAGATATTTTCCAAGCCTTTGTTGAAACCCCGCGTTGAACTGATTGCGCATGCCAGGCGCCAGAGGAACGCTGCCTTTCGCACCGAAGATATTCTGGGCCAGGCCGCCCGCACCGGTGGCGCTGGACAGCAGGAGATTCTCGTTGAATGGAGTCTCAAAAGTCCGGGAATACGCGATTCTCAGAACAGTGTCGGTGCGGGCAATCCGGTAGGATAGGGCGGTTCTCGGCTGCACGCCGTTTTTCGACACCAGGCCATTGTATTGATCGTCACGGAGCCCGATGACGGCGGTGAACTCGCCCAGCCGGATGGTGTCTTCGCCGTAAAACGCGAACTGGTCGATGTTGCCCAGACCATGGAAATTGAACATGCTGCCGCCGCGAGTCAAATCGAAGGGCACCAACCCGGGCAGCAAGTTCGGATTCGGATAATAGGCGGCGTTGATCACGCTGCACTCCGAAGCGTTGATCACTCCCGGCAGCGCCAGTGCCGCGCCGCCAGGCCCCAGGCAAACCGGATTGAAAGCCGGGCTGGTGACGCCCAGCGCGAAGTTTTCTTCCAATCGCGTCTGTTGCAACTGCGTTCCGAACTTAAAGGTGTGCTTCTTGTGCGAAATCGAAAGGTCAGCCTTGCCGCCCCAGTTCGTTAGGAAACGGTTCTGCGACTCCGTCACGGGAGTATCGTCGAAAGGATCGCTGCTGGGGTAGTAGTTGACCTGGTCGCGCCGCGAGAAGGCGTTCACCGTCAGTAGAGTCGAGGACCCGAATGTGTGCTGCGCCGTGGGCGCCACGTTCCAGGTGAGCACGCGCTGCTTCTGGTCTTGTTGCAGTTGATCGTAATCGTTGGGCACCTGAAACCAGTTCCGCGCCAGGAACAGATTCAAATGCAGCGCCGTCCGTCCGTCGAGCTGGTAATCCAGGCGGTCGAAGATGTCCTCATCGTTGCCGATATCGTGGATCGGAAGGAACTCCGGCGTGTCCAGAAAATGGCCCGTGCGCAGGCCGTCAACCACCAGGAAGTTGCCGAACTTTGCGCCGCCCCATCCGAACGTCGCGTTTTCTCCGTAGGTGCCGAAGGATCCCGCAACCGCTTCGATGCTCCCGAACGGCTGCGTCGCGCCCAGGGCCGAGACAGTGGTCGCATTCACCACCAGGCTGGACTTGTCGCCGTACTGGGCGTCCGGAGCGCCGGTGATGAGCTCCAGGCTCTGGATGGCATTGGCGGGAAGCTGGGTGGAGAAGACCTTGCTCTGCTGATCGGCGATGGGCTGGCCATCGATGACGAAGCTTACCTGGGCATGGTCGCCGAGGGGGTGGAAGAATCCGTTCGCGTCCGACGCCGTGCCGCCGGTGCTGTTGTTGATGATGCTGCTCAATCCCGCGGCGGGGTCGAAGCTGGGCAGCTTCGAAAAAGCCGAAGCATCGGCGTCGGTGTGCGCGGAGGGGTCGGTGTCGATTAAGGCCGGCGTTGCCTTCACGTCGACAGAGAAGGATACGGCGGCCATCTTAAGCTGGATATCCAGATTCATGGGCGCCGAAGCCCGCACCTCTACCTGCTCCTTCTTGAGCTCGTAACCCGGCGCCGTGATCGCCAGTTCGTACATATTGGGCGGAACGTTGTTGAAACGGAACTGGCCGTCTTCCGCGGTCCTGACCACCTGATCGTAGCCGGTGGTCGAATTTCGTAAATGAGCTTCGGCGCCCGGCACGGTCATCTTATCCGGATCCAGAATCGTCCCGGTCACGGCGCCGTTGCCTCCGATTTGTGCCCACGCGCCGCCGGAGATCAGAAGAACAAGACCCACAGCCTTAGGGCTGATCATGCCTAGGGCAAGGCAATTAAAGCACCAACGGACTTCTCTGCGAATATTGCAGGAATCGGTCGAGTTGTGGGCTGACGTGCGCGTAATCGCGCAAGTGGCACCCAATCGGCGGTGCGCCAAAATTTTGGCGGTCGATCGCGCGCAAACGGCCATTTCTACTGCGAAAACCTGGTGGCCTCTCAGTTGCACCACTGGCATCGTCATGCTGGACGCAACCACAGCCAATCTTCAGCGCTACATGGATCTGTTGAGCACCCGCCAGAAGCTGGTGGCGTCCAACATTGCCAACGCAGACACCCCCGGCTACAAGACCCAGGACATCGACTTTCAGTTTGAATTCATGAGTTTGGTGAACGGCCAGCAGCCCCAGACCATCCAGCCGGATGGACTGGATCAGAAGTCGGACGGAAATAACGTGAACATGGATCGCGAAGCGCGCATGCTGGCCGAAAACGCGATGCGTTTCAATGTGGCTTCCACTCTGGTACGAGACCAATTCAAACAGATACACGAAGCGATTGAGGAGGGTAAGAGCTCATGAGCCTGTTTTCGGCTCTACAAGTCAGCGCATCGGGCATGGCGGCGCAACGCACTCGCGCGGAGATGTTGGTAGAGAACATGGCCAATGCCGAAACCACTCGCACTCCGGAGGGTGGACCGTATAAGCGCAAAGACGTGGTCTTTTCGAGCGACGTGCAGGCCTCGCCCTTCTCGGCCGCGTTTCAGAATGAGTTATCGACCGGCGTCACGGTATCTGACGTGGTCACCGACAACCGAGCCCCGGAACTTCGTTACATGCCCGGCCATCCGGACGCGGACGACAACGGCTACGTCGCCTTCCCCAACTTCAATTCGGCGGAAGAGATGGTGAACCTGATGAACGCCCAGCGTTCTTACGAGGGCAACGTGTCCGCCATGGCCGCAGTGAAGGACATGATCAACCACTCCATCGACCTCCTGAGGTAACCCATGTTGCCCATTCTTCCCATCCACACCTCCATCACGCCGATTCAGGCTCCCCCGGTTTCCGCGCCTTCGGGGCCGGCCACGCCAGGCGGGAGCGCCTTTCAATCGGCGCTGAGCGACGCCATCCAGAAGGTGGAGGGATTCGGGCAAAATGCAACCTCCAGCATCAACAACTTCCTCTCCGGCGAAGGCGAAGAACTGCACGACGTGGCGATCAAGACCCAGCAGGCCGAGATGTCGTTCGATCTATTTCTCCAAGTGCGCAACAAGGTGGTATCCGCGTATCAAGAAGTAATGCGCATGCAAGTGTGACTCCCGGAAGCTAAATGAACCAGCTCACCCAGCTTTGGACGAAACTTACCTGGAGCCAGAGAATCTGGATTGCCGCGACAGCCCTGGCCGTGATCGGCGGTCTGGCCGAGCTCAATCATTGGAATCAGGAACGCGATTTCAAGGCTCTGCTTACGGGACTGGCGCCGGAGGACGCGGGAACGGTGACCGCGAAGCTGCGCGAGCTGAATGTCGAGTACCGACTGGGCGATAACGGCTCTTCGATATCCGTTCCTTCCGAAAAAGTCGCGGAAGCGCGACTGCAGCTGGCGTCCGCCGGCCTTCCCAAAACCGGCCGCATCGGTTTTGAGTTATTCGATAAGACCAACTTCGGAGCCAGCGAGTTCGCGGAACAGGTCAATTACCATCGGGCCATCGAAGGCGAGCTGGAACGCTCCGTGGTGTCGATTCGCGAGGTGGAACAGGCGCGCGTACACATCACGATGGCTAAGGAATCGCTTTACACAGAGCAGCGCGAGCCGGCCAAGGCAAGCGTTTTGGTGAAGCTGCGCAGCGCGGCTCCGCTCTCGCCGTTAAACATCGCCGCGATCTGCCAATTGACGGCCAGCGCGGTGCCGGGACTCTCTCCCGATCAAGTCTCCTTAGTGGATACCAACGGCAACTTGCTCAACCGGCCTCGTCCGGCAGCGCCGGAGGATGGGGATGAGGCGTCCGAGGGCGCGCTGGACTATCGCAAAAGCATCGAGAAGGACGTGCAAGCGAAAATTGCGCAGACGCTGGAACCTCTGTTAGGCGCGGATCATTTTCGCGCCGGGGTTTCGGCCGATGTCGATTTAACCAGCGGAGATCAAAGTGAGGAACTGTACAATCCCGATAAATCGGCCGTCTCTGCTTCGCAAACCACGCAGGATGGACCCGCCCTGCCGGCGGCGTCGGGTGTTCCGGGTACCGCGTCCAGTCTGCCTAACCCCACATCCAAGCCCGCGACGGGAAGCACCAACTACGCTCGGCACACGGAAAACATCACCTATCAGAACAGCCGGTTGGTCAAACACACCAAACTGCCGCAGGGGGCGCTGAAGCGCCTGTCTCTTTCGGTGCTGGTCGACCATTCCCTGCGTTGGGAGGGACCGAAGCGCATCATCGAGCCGCCTTCGGCGGAGAAACTCAAGGTGATCCACGATCTGGTAGCGGCGGCAACCGGGCTGAATACGGATCGCGGCGACCAACTGGTGGTCGAGGCGTTCCCGTTCGAAGCTACGCTCAAGTCCGAGCCTTTGACACTCTCACAACCCGAGGAGGGCGCGCCGAAGAGCGAAACGAATCTTCCTCCCTGGCTGGCCAAGCTGATGGCGCAGAAGAATATTGCGATTCTTGCGGGAATCGGCGGAGCGGCCGCTCTGTCACTGATAGCCGGTTTCTTCGTGATTCTGCGCCGCACACCCAAGAAAAAAGCCATCCAGGCTGAGATGGCCGCGGCGGCGCTCGAAGCCACTAAAGCCAAGGAACTGGCCCCTTCCCCGCAAGACCTCGAACGGCAACTGCATGAGCGGATGAATGAGCAAAATGCCGAAAAAGCCAGGCAGGAAGCAGACGCCTTGCTGAAGCTGAAGCTGCCCGCGGTTTCCACCAAGAAAACGGAAGTTCTGGTGAAGCATATCGGCGCGGAGGCCAAGAAGGACCCGACCGCGATGGCGCAGGTGGTGCGCACCTGGCTGCACGAGAGCGGTCAAAAGTAACCTATGCCGGCTCCCGCAGAGAACGAAAAGCTGGGCGGCCTTCGCAAGGCTGCGATTCTGCTGGTGATGCTTGGCGAAGACGCGTCCAGCGGAATTCTGCGCGACGCTGGACGAGGACGAGGTTCAGGAGATCAGCCGTGAGATCGCCCGCGTTTCGTCGCTGACTTCCGAAGAAGCCGAGGGCGTGCTGGAAGAGTTCTACCAGATGGCCGTGGCCCACGATTATGTGGTCAAAGGCGGCCTCGACTATGCACGCAAGGTTTTGGTTAACGCCTTCGGCAGCGAAGCAGCGAAAAAGATGCTGGACCGGCTGATGAAGACGCTCGGTAATGAGACGCTCAGCTTCGATGCGCTGCGCAAGACCGATCCGCAGCAACTCGCCAAGTTCATCCATAGCGAGCATCCGCAAACCATCGCGCTGATCCTGTCGCACCTGAATCCCTCGCAGGCCGCGGGGCTTCTGTTTTCTCTGCCCACGGAATTGCGCGCCGACGTGGCGTTGCGCATGGCAAGCTTGGACGAAATTTCGCCCGAGATTATCTCCAAGATCGCCGCCGTTATCGGAACCAAGTTGAAAGCCCTGGGCGAGTTGAGCCGCGAGGCTTACGGAGGCGTGCACGCGGTCGCGGAAATGTTCAACCGGCTGGATTCCAATACCAGCAAGGAAATCCTGGAGAGCATCGAGCAGGTAAACCCCAGCCTGGTGGAAACCATCCGGCACCTGATGTTCGTGTTCGAGGACTTGCTATTGCTGGATGTGAACGCCCTCAAGGAAGTACTGGCGAAAGTCGATCGCAAGATCCTGACGGTGGCGCTGAAAGGCACCAGCGAACAGATGAAGAATCATATGCTACAGGCCATGAGCCAGCGCGGCGCGGAGATGCTGCGAGAGGATATGGACGCGCTGGGCCCTATCAAGATCAAAGAGGTGGAGGGCGCGCAGCAACAGATCATCGCCGTGGTGCGGCAACTGGAGACCGAAGGCGTCATCAGCTTGAAGGGCACGGCGGGAGAGCAGTATGTCGTCTAAGATCATCCGCGGGGAGGAGCTTACCGCGCTCGGCTTACAGACCGACGACGCTCAGCCGATTCAGTGGCGAGCCCACGGTCAAACACTATCGGTCAGGCAAGCGTCGGCCAAGCCAGCGCGGGGCGGCAATCTGGCGGCGCCCGCCCTGGACGCAGAGAGTTCCGAGCAACTTCGCGCCGCGGCTTACCAGCAGGGGCTGGCCGCCGGCGAAGCCGCCGCGACACAACGCGCGCAAGCCAAGTTCGACCCCGCACTGGCAAGCTTCCACTCCATCGTCACGGAGCTGGCCGGAACGCGCCAGAAGTTGCGCGCCGAAGCGGAGGCCGCCGCAGTCGCGCTGGCGATGGAAGTCGCCCGCCGCGTGCTGCACCGCGAGGTGGCCGCAGACCCTGAGGCGATTCTTGGATTGGTGAAGGTCGCTTTCCAAAAGTGCGACAGCCGCGCCACGCAACGCCTGCGGGTTTCGCCGCAGGATGCGGAAACGATTCGCGAACATCATGCCCGGTTGAACTTTCCTCCCGGCCTTGAAATTACCGCCGACCAGAATCTCTCCCGGGGCAGCGTTATCTTCGAGACCTCGCGGGGGGATCTGGACGTGAGCGTCGACACTCAATTGGCGGAGATCGAACGCGGCCTAACCGACATCTTGAACAGGAGGCATCCGTGACCCATCGGATGCCAGCGCCTGGCCTACTGCATGAGTACATTGAGGCGCTTCCCGGCATCGATACCTGGCTCTGGACGGGACGAGTCCGCGAAGTGGTCGGGCTGGTGGTCGCCTCTGACGGTCCCGCGGCTGGGGTCGGCGATTTTTGCGAGATCCATTCTTCGGCGAATTCGCGAGTGGTCCGCGCCCAAGTGGTCGGCTTCCGGGACGGCCGGGTTCTGCTGATGCCGCTGGAAGAAACCGGAGGCCTGCAGGCGGGAGACCGGGTGGTGGCCCGTCCTGGCGAAGCTCGCGTTCAAGTGGGACCCGGGCTGCTCGGACGAGTTTTGGATGGTTTTGGGAAACCGATGGACGGCAAAGGTCCGATTCAAGCGGAGGGGACTCGGGACCTGTACGCCACGCCTCCCGGCCCGTTGGAGCGGGAGCACATCACCGAGCCGCTGGTCACCGGCGTACGCGCCATCGACAGCCTGCTGCCGTTCGGGAAAGGGCAGCGCATCGGGATCTTCGGCGGCTCAGGCGTCGGAAAGAGCACGCTGCTGGGGGCGCTGGCCCGGCATCATTCCGCCGACGTCAGCGTCATTGCCCTGATCGGAGAGCGCAATCGAGAGGTACGCGAGTTCCTGGAAAAGGATCTGACGCCGGAAGGCATGCAGCGCAGCGTGGTGGTGGTGGCGACGTCGGATATGCCGGCGCCTCTGCGCATCCGCGCGGCCTTCGTCGCGCTGGCCGTCGCTGAGTATTTTCGGGATTGCGGCAAGAGCGTGCTTCTGGTGGCTGATTCGGTCACTCGCCTGGCCATGGCGCAACGCGAAATCGGGCTTGCCGCGGGCGAACCCCCCAGCCAGAAAGGCTACACTCCCAGCGTCTTCAATCTCCTGCCCAAAATCTTTGAACGCGCCGGAAACTTTGACTCGGGTTCGATCACGGCCTTCTTCACGGTGCTGGTGGAGGGTGACGATTTCAACGAACCCATCGCCGACGCCGTCCGGGCGATTCTGGATGGCCACGTGGTTCTCTCGCGCGAGCTTGGCGCGAAGGGACACTACCCCGCCATCGACATTTTGAACTCCGTCAGCCGGCTGGCGAGTAAGGTCGCTTCGCAGGACCATCGCGAAGCGGCGCGGAAGGTTCGCGAAGCGCTGGCGGCATATCGCCAATCGGAGGACCTCATCAACTTGGGGGCCTACGCAGCTGGCTCCAATCCGCAGCTCGATTCCGCCATCAAGCTTCAACCGCAACTCAGCCAGTTTCTGTGCCAGGAGCCGAACGTGAACGAGCCACTGGAGAAGACCCTTCACCAGTTTTACGCTTTAGCCGGTATAGGCCGTAAAGGATGAAGAAATTTACCTTCCCGCTGGACAGGGTGCTGGATTTCCGGCGCGGCCAAGCGCGAATCGAGGAGACCAAACTCGAGCGGCTTAACGCCGAATTGCGCGCGACCGAAACCAGGCTTCGTGAAACTGAGGCCGCCCGGGAAGAGTCGGGACGTGCGCTGATCGCTGGCGGCTCAGCGACAGGGACAGAGCTCGCGGCTCTGGACAGCTTCAGAAAGGCTTCCACCGCGGAGTGCGCCAGGCTGGGGCAGTCTGCCGCAGTCACTCGCCGTAACATCGATGCCCAACTCAAGACGGTCATTCAAAAGCGCCGCGATGTAAGGCTGCTGGAGCACTTGCGCTCCCGCAAACTGGAAGCCTGGACCACGGAACTGGGACGCGAAATCGACCGCGAAGCCTCTGAGCTCTATCTCTCTAGGTTTCAGCAGCCGGCCCGGTTCGAGCAGGCGGCCCGGTTCGAACAGCCGGCCAGGTTCAACCAGCCGGTAGAATAGGACATGGCGCACAAAAGAATCGGCATCCTCACCGGAGGAGGCGATGTTCCGGGCCTCAATTCGGTCATCAAAGAGGTGGTCTATCGCTCGACTGAAAACGACTGCGAAGTGATCGGCATCCGCCGCGGCTGGGAGGGTCTCACGCACTTGAATCTGGAGGACCCAGCCAGCGTCGAGCATTACATTCTGCCGCTCAACCGCTCCAACACCCGCACCATCGACCGCTTTGGCGGGACCATTCTCCACTCCAGCCGCACCAATCCTTCCAAGATGCGCAAGCTGCCTGCGTTCTTTTCGGCCGAATCCTTCCCGCAGAACAACGGAACCTTCGACATGAGCAAGCAGGTGCTGGGCAACCTGGAGAAGCTGCGGCTGGACTATTTGGTCGCTATCGGGGGCGATGACACGCTCAGTTATGCCGCGCGTCTGGACAAGCTGGGGATGAAAGTGGTGGCCATTCCGAAGACCATGGACAACGACGTCCGCAATACCGAATACTGCATCGGCTTCTCGACCGCCGTTACGCGGGCCATGGACGCGATTCAACGGCAACGCACCACAGTGGGGTCGCATGAGCGCGTCGGCATCTTTCGCGTCTTCGGCCGGGACGCCGGATTCACCGCGCTGTACACCGCCTATGTAACGTCGATCCGATGCTGCATCCCGGAATATAAGGTCAACCTGGACCATCTCATCGACATCCTGATCACCGAGAAGCACGCCACGCCGAGCAACTACGTACTGGTGGTGCTCTCCGAGGGCGCGCAGTGGGAAGGCTATAAGGTGCAGGAGTACGGCGAGCCGGATGCCTTCGGCCATCGCCACAAAGCCAGCGTGGGCGAGGCTCTGGCGATGGAAATCACAAACAAAACCGGCGAGGAGTGCATTGTCAGCGATCTGACGTATGACCTGCGCAGCGGCGAGCCGGACTTCGCCGACAAGCTGGTCGCCGGCACCTTCGGGAACATCGCCATGGACGCGGTGCTATCCGGACGGAGCGGGTTGATGGCGGCGCTGGTGCACGGCTGCTACACGCTCGCGCCGATTCCCGATCCCGCGTTAGGGCCGCGCAAGGTCGATGTCGATAGCATGTACAACACGCAACGGTATCGGCCCAACTATGCGAACAAGATGGGTCTGCCGATTTTTCTGGCCAAGCCGGAATAGTTCGTGAGCATCCTCGATCGCCTGCGCCGCCAACGTTCCGAAGCCGCGGCGCCGTCTGAGATTCGAGCTTATTTCAATCGGGCCGCCGCGGACGAAGAGCATTACCCCTCCACCATCGACCCGCGGATCTGGCACGTAAAGTTGGTCCTGGAGCATCTTGGCGAACTCTCCGGCCTGGGCGATCTCTCCGGTAAGCGCGTCGCCGACATAGGCTGCGGAAAGGGGCGATTCGCGCGCATCGTTAAGGAGCGCTTCCCCTCCGCGCAGGTAGCGGCGGTCGATCTGGCCGAGGCTATGCTTGCCCGGGCTCCATCGAACCTTCTGCGTATCGCCGCCAGCATGACGTCGCTGCCGCTGGCGACCGAGTCGATGGATGGCGCCTACGCCACCGAATCGCTGGAGCACGCCGTGGACATTCCCGCGGCGGTCGGAGAGCTTGCGCGCATCGTTAAGCCCGGCGGCAGGATCGCGATCATCGACAAGAACTCCGAGGCTTGGGGACGCCTGGAGACGCCGGAGTGGGAGCGATGGTTCGGGCGCAAGGAACTGGAGCGCCTGCTGGGCCGCCACTGCCGCCGGGTCTGGAGCCAACCCATCTCGTACTGGGAAGACGTTGCGCCGGACGGACTGTTCCTGGCCTGGCTTGCCGAGAAATAACGCCGAGAAATAGGACGGCTGGAGAAATCGGCAGGCGCGAATCGTCGAGCGCAGACAGAGCGCAAGTACTCATTGGGGTACCAGTCCCCTGAGGCCGTTCGGTACCAAACGCAAATGGGAGGTCGAGACTATTCCTCCTATTTCCGCCGCGCCCTAGAATCGGGGCAATGGAACTCGGCCAATACCAGATGCAAGTATTTGTGAGCCTGGTTGTCATACTGGGCGCAGCGTTTGTCGCCCTGGTTTGCGATCTTCTCAAAGGCAACAATGAGCAGCTTCGCGAGCTTGCGCTGGAGCTGAAGGTTCGCCGCGAAGAGGAGCTCAAGCGCTTTCAAATTCTCGCGCCGCAGATCCTGGCGGAGGCTACGGCTGGAGGTCCCGCCATCGCCCTTCGCGAAATCTCCAAATCCCAGCCGGAAACCTCGGCCGGCCTAGAGCGAAAACCGAGGCGGACTCGCGATTCGAACAAGCGCCCGCTCTCGAGCGACGCAGTCGCCGCAATTCAACTCGGCGAGCAGATGGCGGTGTCGCCTAAGCCTCGGGCGTCCGCTCCTGTCCCGGCTCCTGTAGAGCAGCCGCAAGAGCAACCGGCGCCCGCCGGCGCTAAACCGGATATTTCTACATCTTCTAGACCCATGGTGCCGCCAGCGCCCGTCTCCTCCGGGCGCTCGCGAGACTGGGGACGGCTTCTGAGTGTTCGCCGCCCCGCGCCGCCAGCCCCGAAAAGACGCTCCGTCGAAACCCCGGAGATCCAAGAGGGCGTGGGGTTACTCGACGCCGTTGTGGCCGCGACCGCATCCGCGACTTCCGGCTCGCCGGAACCGGCGCTGCCGTCCGGATTCCAGGACGGCTTTGTGCTGTCACGCCTGGTTGAGACCCGTCAGCCCGTCAGCGGTTTGGTCGTCTCTATTGGCGTGACGTCCAAGGGGAATGGGGGCACGGCAAACCCGGATCAGGTTCAGGGTCTGATCCAATCCCTACTCGGGCCAAATGATTTCGCAGCCCAGTCCGGAAACGACGATTTTCTCCTGATCTATCCGGGCGAGCGTGGCGCGCAAGCCCAGCGTAAGCTCGCTCAGATCGCCGAACAACTGTGGGAGTTCCAACTGGGTTCCGTGGGAGCGCTGTCCGTTCAATTCAGTTGGGGTGGTCTGGAAGTGCGGAGCGAATCCATCGATGAAGCAGTAGCTTCGGCCACGGAGCGCATGGAGCAAACCCGCCGCGGACGTAAGATTCTGACCATGGAAGCGCGCTCCGTAATGGAAGCGCCTCTGCGCCAGGCGGTTTAACGGTTCGAGCTTCTAACAGTTCGAACTAGCGAAACGCTTCTTCCGCGGGGCTCGGCTTGTTGCCGATTCCCAACGCGTGACCCACCGCCTTGAGCACGCGCGAGCCGCGGCTCTCTTCCTTTTGACGCTCTCTGGGGACCACGATCACCGGCCCTTTCGGCTCTTCCGTGGTCGCGATTTGGGAGACAGCAACAGCCTTGGGCTGATCGCTATCGGCCGGATCGTTTCCCCTCCAAACGGTCGCCTTCACTTCCGACGCGGGAACATCCTGCACGGGTCCGGACGGAGCCATTGCTATCCTGTCTTGGGGAACTGGCCTTTTTACCGGCTGAGCGGCGTTCTTTCCAGGCAAGGCTGGAGGCGGAGGCACATTCTCCGGCCCGTCCGGGTCAGCTTGGAGAATTGCGTCATTCTTCGACGCGTCGGTCTTCGCCGCGTCATCCTTAGCTGCAGGTGCAGGGTCGACGCTGAGCACACGGGCTACCAGCAGGCAAATTAAACTCGCGGCGAAAGTGAACGCAGCGATCCGGACTCGGCGCATGACATGATCCTCCATGTCCAGTATCGCCGCAAGGTGAGTCCCTGTCGCTAAGGCGTTTCGCTGCGGGGGCCCTTAGGTAAGAACCTTAAGCATGCTCACGTCGAATGGAGTAGTATCCCGGCCTTCCCGGATTTTGACGGCCCATGCGGGATCGTTCAACAGCGCTCGCCCCACCGCGACCAAATCTACTTCGCCCGAATCGATCATCTGCACCAGCCCATCGATTTCCGCCACGCCGGCATTCTTACGTTCGCGGAACGTGGTGGTGAAGTCGGTGTCCAAACCCACCGAACCGACCGTGATGACCGGCTTGTTCGTCAGTTTCTTGGTCCAGCCGGCCAGATTCAGCCGCGAGCCTTCGAACTCGGGCTCCCAGAAGCGGCGAGTGGAGCAATGGAACACGTCCACACCCGCCTCAACCAGCGGTTCAAGGAACACAGCCAACTCCTGCGGCGTCGTCACCAGAGCGAGCCGAATAGTCAAACCCTTTCCACTGCGAAAATCTCAAGGAAATGGGAAACTCCGGACGCACCGCGCGCCGGCACGCCTTGATCACTTCGCATCCGAAGCGGGTGCGCCCGGCGATTCCCCCGCCCCAGCGATCCGTACGGAGGTTAGTTCCGGCGTAGAAGAACTGATCGATCAGGTAGCCGTGCGCGCCGTGAATCTCGATGCCGTCGAACCCCAGCCGCTCCGCATCCGCCGCGCTCTTGGCGTAGCCTTCGATGACGCGCGCGATTTCGGCCTCGCTCATCGGTTGGTTGACCGGTTGCCCCGGTTCGCCGAGCCCGGAGGGTCCCAGAGGCCGAGCGTCAGGATTGGGCAGATCGCCGGGTTTCCTGCGCATTCCGACGTGCCACAACTGCGGCATGATGAGGCCGCCCTCGGCGTGCACCGCCTGCTCCACCTTCTTCCATCCGGCGAGCGCGGCTTCTCCATAGAACCACGGCACGTTGGGATCGTTGAGCGCTTCGGGAGTCGCCGGAGCCGTGCCCTCAGTGAGGATTAACCCCACTCCGTTCTTGGCGCGACGCGCGTAATACGCGGCCACGTCGTCGCCCGGAATGCCTCCGGGAGAATGAGCGCGCGTCATCGGAGCCATGACGATCCGGTTGGGCAGCGTCAGATTCTTGATACGAAAGGGAGTGAACAGCGCTTGAGAATCGGTCACGCCCGTTTAGATGCCTGTAAGGCCGCCAGGACTCGGGCGGGCGTCATCGGATACTCGTGAATGCGAACGCCGGTGGCGTCGAAGAACGCGTTGCCGATCGCTCCCGCTGCCGCGGCCATCACTTCCTCGCCTGCCCCGCTCGAGCGCTCATTCAAGCGCTGCACCACTACCGCGGTCACTTCCGGCGATTCATCGAAACGCAGGATCGGATAGCTGGCCCAATCCAGGCTGGTCACGTTGGTGGTGCTGAATTTCACTTCTTCCTTGAACATGCGGCTGGCCGTCTGGACCAATTGCCCGCCGATTTGCGCCTCCACATTGCCGGGATTCACTACCAGCCCGGCATCGATGGCCCCGTACATGTGTTTGGCCACCACACGCCCAGTCTCCTTGTTGACCTCGATCTCGGCGACCGCTGCGCCATAAGAAGCCAGATGCGTGCCAATGCCGATTCCCCGCCCCGTCACCACGTTGGCTTTTGACAGGTTCGAGGCGGCCTTGCGCGGAGTCCACTTCGCCGCCTTAGCCGCGGCCTCCAGAACCCCCAGCCATCGGGGATCTTTGATGTTACGCTGGCGAAACTCGTATGGATCCATCCCCAGCAGATATGCAAGCTGATCGATCGCTTGCTCCGAAGTAAACGTGAACGACAGGTCCAGCGGCGACCGCAGCCACGCGCCCTTCAAATACAGCAGCCCCGGAATCTTGTGATTCACCAGGCGGAAATTGGCGATGTCGTACATGCCTCCGCAGTTTTGGCTGACCATCTGCGCGGCGCCCATGGCCCATTCCGCGGCCGGTTTCTGCAACGCCAACTGCTCTGAGGTTTCGACGTTGGCCCAATTGTGATGCCAGCCCTGATACTCGTACGCCACAAGCTTGCCCGAAGCGTCCGCCGCGGCCCGCACCTCGCCCACGTGCGCGGGGCCGTAGTTGTCCCAACCATGCTCATCCCAGCGCATAAATTGCAGCCGCACCGGCGCTCCCGCTAATTGCGAGAGCAGCGCCGCGGCCTGCGCCACGTCGTCATAACAACTGTGGCCGTAGGTGCCCGCGCCGTCGTGATATTGCACGCGAACCTTGTCCTGCGCCAGGCCCAGCACGCGCGCCACTCCGCCTCGCGTCCCGTAGACGTCTCTGAGTCGAGCACATCACCAGAGCAGAGTCCGCCTTCACGTCCGCCAGCGCGCAATTCGGACCGAAGCAGGCATGCATCTGATACGGGCCGGTGCAATTCATCGACACGGTATGCGCCGCCGATCCCAGCGCGGCCGTCACGTCGCCTCGATTGGTTACCTCGCGATCCTGCGCCTCACCCGTGCGCATCTTCTGGTAGAGCGCGTCGTTGCCTGGAAGCGTCGGCTTCAAGTCCCAACTGACCTTCAATTTCTGAGCCGCGCGCACGGCGTCCCATTCCTGCGGCGCCACGACTCCCAGAAAATCGCCCTTGCGAACCACCCGCGCGCCGGGGATATCGCGAATCGAAGACTCGTCGACGTTCACAATTTTGGCGCCGTCGCCGTAAGCGCCTTGCCCTCGCGGCCGCACCACGCGCCCATGCAGCATCCCCTCCACCTTCTGGTGCTGCATGTAGACATAGCGGCCAGCCACTTTATCCGGCATATCGTTCCGAGGAAGCGATTTGCCGACGACCTTGTAATCCGCCGGCGCCTTCACCGGAGCCGAACCCGTAAACGCGAGATGGAACTGCTTGTCCCCGATCAACTCGCCATAGCTCACGCGCGGATTGGAGCCCCCGTTAACGGAGACAATTCCCTTCGCGACGGTCAGCTTCTCTACGGGCGCATTCAATTTCTCCGACGCCATCTTCAGCAGCGCCGCCCGGGCTTCCGCCGCCGCCGTTCGCACCTGCGGCCCTCCGCGCTGAATCGAGGCGCTCGAATATGTCCCGCCCTGATTTGGCGTAATGTTGGTGTCGAGCCGAACGGTCTTGACCTGGCTCATGTCGAGGTCCAGTTCCTCCGCTGCGACCTGCAGGAGAGCCGTGGAATTTCCCTGGCCGAGTTCCGCGAACCCGATATAAACCGTCGCCGTATTATCCGAGTGAATCGCGAGCCAAGTGTCGATTTGCTTGGCGTCTGGCGGACCGGCCAGCGAGCCCGAATGATCCTGCGCAGGCACAACGCCACGTAAGCTGAATCCGATCACCAGCGCTCCGCCGGATTTCAGAAAATCCCGCCGGGAGTTCATTTTCCGCCTCCGGCCATCATCAGCGACGCTCGCTTGACGGCGGCGATGATGCGCGGATACGTACCACAGCGGCATAAATGTCCGTTCATCGCGCTGCGAATCTCCGCGTCAGTTGGCTTGCCGTTCTTGGAAAGCAGCTCGCTCGCCTTGACGATCATTCCGTTGAAGCAGTAACCGCACTGCACCGCCTGTTCGTCGACCATGGCCTGCTGCACCGGATGCAGCGCCGGAACCTTGGCCAGTTTCTTCTGCGCCGCGTACCACTCCGGCAGGCCTTCGAGTGTGGTGACCGATTTCCCCTCCACCCTGGAAACCGGAGTGACACATGACCGGGTCTCCACCCCGTTCACCAACACAGAGCACGATCCGCACTGCGCCAGTCCACACCCGAACCTCGGCCCTTGCAGCCGCAATTCGTTCGTCAGGACGTACAGCAGCGGCGTGTCCGGTGACGATTGGACCGTCCAAGACTTCTCATTGACGCGGATTTTCAGTTCGCTGGCCATAATTCGCGTCTTCTAGCGTATCAACCCGCCCAATTGCATGCAGCATGATAGGTTCTGCGGGGAATCTATGGTTGCCATCGACGAAAGCACCATTGCCGACGCCGCGCTAGCCCAGATGTCCGGCGCCCAGCCGCAGCCGACAGCCGCGAGTCGTCAAATAGATGCCAGAGCGCGGTGTGGGTATCCGCGACGCCCGCAATCACGGTGCATTCTCACCGAAGCCCCGGAACATATCGGCGCGGTTGGCATCGATCTCCTCGGCCGACGGCGCGGGTCCATATTTGGCGAGCATCCCCCGGCCGGTCTTAAACGGGGGCCCGGGCTGGGCCTCCTCCATGCCCAGAGCTCGCTCAAGAACCTGCCGGGCGTAACCAGCGGCGTCCAGGCCGTGCGTGAGCGCTTGCGCCTTGAGCGCGGCCTCCAGTTCCTTGGAAAGGTCGATGGTCAATGTCATGCCTGCCCCTTAGGTTACCTACATTATGATTGAACCATGCGTTGTATCGTTCTGGGAGTTATCGTTGCGGCGCTTGCCGCGGCGCAACAAAAGCAGCCTCCGACGTTCTACAAAGACGTCCTGCCGATCTTGCAGAATCGCTGCCAGGAGTGCCATCGTCCTGGTGAGATCGCGCCCATGCCGCTCCTGACCTATGAGCAGACGCGGCCATGGGCCAAGGCGATCAAGACCAACGTGCTTTCCGGAAAAATGCCGCCCTGGCCCGCGGACCCGCACTACGGCAAATTCGCCAATGACCGGTCGCTAACGCGCGCTGAAATCGAAACCCTTTCCACTTGGGCCGATTCCGGCGCTGCAGCAGGCAAGCGCAACGACGCTCCTGCGCCGCGGGCTTTTGTCGAAGGATGGAACATCCCCGAACCGGACATGGCGATCAAGATGCCGGAGCCCTTCACTATTCCGGCCAAAGGAACCATCGAGTATCAGTACGTCATCATCCCCAGCGGTTTCACGGAAGACAAGTGGGTGCAGGCGGTTGAAGTGCGGCCGTCCAATCGAGCCGTGGTGCATCACGCCGTGGTTTTCCTCCGCGAGCCCAACTCACGCTGGCTCCCCGGCAGCTAAAACCGGAGTCGCCTTCGCGCCCGCCGTTTCCAGCGCTCAGGAGCGCACGATCAACACCGGAGGAGGAGGCAGCGACATCCTGACGACATACACTCCCGGGATGGTGCCGGACAATTGGGGTCCCGGGCAAGCCAAGCTGATCAAGGCTGGAACGGACTTCGTCTTCCAAATCCACTACACCGCCGATGGCACGGCAGGAACCGACCAAACCGCCATCGGACTGGTGTTCGCCAAGCAGCCTCCCGAACGCAAGATCGTTTCCGTGAACACCGCCAATCGAACCTTCCACATTCCGCCGGGCGACCCGGACTATTCCGCGGAGGCAACCTTCACGGTCCGCACGCCGATGACTCTGGTTAACCTTTTTCCGCACCTCCACCTGCGCGGCAAGGGCTTCCAGTACGACGTAGTCTACCCGGACGGCCGCACCGAGACGATTCTCAAGGTCGACAAATGGAGCCTGAACTGGCAACTCGCCTATACCTTGGCCGAGCCGTTGCCCTTGCCGGTGGGGACCCGCATACGGGTCACCGCATGGTGGGATAACTCGGCGAACAATCCCGCGAACCCCGACCCAAGCGCGGAAGTCGTTTGGGGCGAACAAAGTTGGGAGGAAATGTTCGTGGGCTTCATGAATGTCGCAGTAGACCCCGCAACGCAGCTCCGCCGGGGCGCGCGTTGAGTTTTGCATAGCGCCAACTGCCATCCGGCAGAGTTCCGCTTCTTGGAATAGACGACGCGCGGTATTTCAATTTATTGAAAAATAAGGAATTTCGCTTTTCCTGCCATCCGGCCGCAACCCTAGGCCCTCAAAAATCGTCTCATAGACAAGATAGAAGCATGCAGTCTCGTCCACGGTTCTTAATCTGGTGTCTATGTGTGCTTGGACTTCTGGGCAGCGGCATCGCTGCGGCCGAGGACGGTCCCAGTGGAGACCAGTTACCTCCTGATCCGGTCCAGCCTGCCGTGGCCTCCCAGGACTCCCAGGATCAGACCCCAGCCGATCAGCGGAGCGTGGACAAGCGCGTTTTCGGTGTTCTCCCTAACTACCGTACAGCGCGAGATTCTGACAGCTACGTTCCGATCACATCCAAGCAGAAACTGACCATCGCCACCAAAGACACGATCGATTATCCGCTCTTCCTCCTAGGCGCCGCTTTGGCCGGCGTGGCGCAGCTTAGCGATGAACATTCTCAGTTCGGCCAAGGAGTCAAGGGTTACGCCCACCGCTACATTACGGCTTATTCGGACCAAGCGATTGGGAATTACATGACAGAGGGAATCATGCCCATCCTGTTCCATGAGGATCCCCGCTACTTCATGAAGGGTCCCTCCTACGGCGGATTTAGGAAGCGTACCTGGTATGCGGCGACCCGCATCTTCGTCACCAAAACCGATCGTGGCGGGACGAGCTTCAACTGGTCGGAAGTGGTCGGGAACAGCATCGCAGCGGGCGTCGGCAACGCGTATTACCCCGGCGAGACTCATCTACTGGACAACCTAAGCAGGCTAGGGCAGGATTTGGCCACGGACTCGATTTCGCAAATCCTCAAAGAGTTCTGGCCGGACGTTAAGAGGAAGTTCTTCTCGCATCATAGGGAGACTTCGTACCTGCGGGAGTCCAGAATAGCAGCGCAATAAGGATGATGACCACCTGCACAGCCGCAATGAACGCCGCGCAGGCCGGCCACCCTCCCCAAGAGTAGAACGGCCCCGGCGCCGCGGCCCCGGCGCTACCTCCCAGATAATAGAACGTCGCGTAAAGCCCCACCGCCAGGCCCCGGTTCTGCTCCGCCGCCGTTCCGATGAACGCGCTGGCCGAGGCTTGTGCTGAAAATATTCCAGTGCAACAGATCGCGAGTCCAGCGGCGATCATCCACAAGGGGCTGCCCAGCGTCAGCGCGATTCCGGAGATGCTGACAGCGATGGCGACGGCGACGGTCGTACGATGGCCGAAGCGATCGATCGAGCGGCCCGCCAGGGGCGTCACGACCACTCCCCCCAGGTACGCAAAGAAAATCGAGCCGAGCGCCGCAGGCAGCAGCGAGTACGGCGGCGCGGCAAGGTGAAAGGTCACGTAGGTGAACATTCCCACCAGGGAAAACAGCACACAGAAGCCGACCGCGAAGGTCGCTAGTAACTGGCCGTTCGCCAGGTGCGCGGTCACGGCGCTCCAGCCTCGCTCTTCGGATTTTTGGGGCCGCGCGCGTTCGGTTGGCAGCCACAAGGCGATGACGAGCGCCAATACGAGATTGAACCCACCCAGCGCGATGAACACGGGCGGCCACGAACCGTGCGACGCGATCAATCCGGAAAGAATGCGCCCCGAGAATCCACCGGCAACGGTTCCGGAAATGTACGCCGCCACAGCCCGGCCGGCGCCCGCCTCACGCCATTCGTCGTTGACGTAAGCGACGGTTACGGCGAATACGCCAGGCGTGAACACGCCTTGCAGGAATCGCCACGCGATTAGCTCCGCGAGCGTTCGAGCGCTTGCGGCTCCCAGCCCGGCCAGCGCCAGCAGAAACGCCGACCATACGATTACCCTGCGCCGGCCGATCTTATCGGCAAGCACGCCCACGAACGGCGCCGCGATCGCGACCCCAAGGCTCGCCATACTAACCGTGAGGTTGACGGCGTCGCGGCCGGCGTGAAAGACGCCGGTGAGCATCGGCAGCAGTGGCTGCGTGGCGTAAAGGAGGAGGAAAGCCGAGTAACCCGCCAGAACTACCGCGGCGATGCGACGGCTGGCTCCAATCCCTTGCGTAGACTTAACGGCTGGCCGCCCTTTTTTCCCACGGCCGGGGACGGTGCGGCTCATCGCGATCCTCAACCCGGTCGTAAAGATGCTCGTCCGCCGTGGTGCCCAGGGACACGTTGTACAAACTGGTCAAGCCCAGCGCCTCGCGCAGGTCTTCGTCGAATGCGTGCAGCGCGGTGAGCTGCGAAGCCAGCGCGGGCAGCTCCTTGCCGGAAGGCGTTCGAAGGAACATCTGGTACCCGCCGCTGATCAGCAGAGCGATCTCAGGGCCCACCAGCACGCCTGCCTTGCCCAGCTTCACTTTGCCGCTTCCCGCGTCCTCGACGATGGCTCCATTGCCGCCGCGAGTGACCCTCGCGCGCCCGGAACCCTCCGGCGCGACCTCAAATCCGGCCTGCTTCAACTTGGCTAGATGCCCCTCAAACGTTTCCTGCTGAGGCTGCGCGTTGCGAAAGAACATAAACCTCTATTAGATCATGGCAGGGGCAGATCATGGCCGCGTTATTCGCGCGGCGTCTCGCCGATTTCGCCCCGGATGGCCGCCGCGATCGCGTGAGCGTGGAAATCCACCCGGTCGAGCGCCGGGCCCTCCACCATGACGCGCGCCAACGGCTCGGTGCCGGAGTAGCGCACCAGTACCCGGCCTGCGTCTCCGAACTCGGATTCGGTGCGTTTGATTTCCGCCGTCACGGCCGGAATTGCCTCCAAAGGCTTGCGCTCCCGCACGCGCACATTCACCAATCGCTGCGGATAGGTTGTAATCTCTGCCGTCAACTCGTCCAGATCCCGCCCCGACTCTCGCATAACCTCCAGGACCCGGAGAGCCGTCAACAAGCCGTCTCCGGTGGTGGAGTATTCCCGGAAAATCACGTGTCCGCTCTGCTCGCCGCCCAGAGGCGCATTGCGGCGCAACATCTCTTCGAGCACGTACTTGTCACCGACTGAGGTGCGCACCAAGCCGATGCCGTGCCGCCTCAGCGCCCGCTCCAGCCCGAGGTTGGACATGACGGTGGCCACCACTTCGTTCAATTTTCCGCGCGCGTGCAGCGGCAGCGCGGTGACCAGCAGCACCGCGTCCCCGTCCACGATTTTTCCGGAATGCGACACGAACAGGGCGCGGTCGGCGTCGCCATCGAAGGCCACGCCCAGATCCGCTGAAGATTGCAGAACCTTGTTCCGCAGCCCCTCCAGATGCTGAGATCCGCAATCGAGATTGATATTGCGCCCATCCGGCGAGCAGTGGATGCATTCGACCAGCGCCCCGAGCCGCTCAAACAACTGCGGCCCAAGATGACTGGCTGACCCATTGGCCCCATCCACCACGATGTGCACCCCTTTAAGGCTACCCGGCAAAGTCGCGGCGAGATGATCCAGGTATTCGCGGTCGAGGCCCGGATCGGCCGTCAATGCCTTTGGCTCGCCGGTTTGGCCGGATTCAAGCCAGGAAAACATGCGCCGCTCCAGCGCGTGCTCCTGCTCATCCGGCAGCTTGAAACCGGAGTGGTCGATGATCTTGATGCCGTTGTCGTGATAGGGATTGTGCGACGCCGAGATCATCACGCCCGCGGCGAACGGCCCCACTTTGGCGGCATGCGCGAGCCCGGGAGTGGTGATCAGCCCGGCGAATTTTGCGCCGACGCCTTCCCGCGCCAATCCGCCCGCCACTTGCTCCGCGATCCAGGGGCTGCTTTCGCGTGTATCCATCCCGATCACGACTTCCCCGATCACGACTTCGCGATTCAAATGCTGCTCGCCGGTCCACTGCGCTAGAGCCACTCCCAATGCCAACACTGTGGGGCGGTCCAGCGGATACTCGCCGGCCACGCCACGAATCCCGTCCGTGCCGAATAACTGCCTCATTTACTGTGAACTTCCTCCGATTTTTTCAACTGTTACATGCACCATCACTAACGGTGGCGAATTGAACTGCGCCCGCTGTTCCGCCACGTACGCGTTGACCTTCACCGCGATGCTCTGCGTGACCCCGGTCAGGTCCACCGGATCGGTCTTGGCGAACTCGATTCCCCGTACGCTGCTCTCCGGCCCGGAAATCTGCAAAGTGTCGGGTTCGACCGATTGACTGGTGATCCGGTACCCCGCGGGAAGGTTGCCGGTGAACTGAATCTGGACCGGCACGGTTTTCGAGCCGACCCGATCAAAACGCAAACTCACTTGGGAGGGAACTGCTCGCACAAACGTCACTCCCTGGGGCAGGCTGAAATCCGACTGGGACAGAGTAAAGGTTTGCGTTCCGGGGTTGGTCACGCCCGCTAGATCGACATCCGCGAACACCTCCGCTAGGGTGTCACGCGTCAATCTCCCGGAAGGGCCCCTTAATTCCGCACGCACCTGGTCCGGCGCTTCCACTAGCAACATAAGATTGCGGGGAAGGTTGCGATACAGCAGCGGCACCGGCTGGATGGCCACCAATTCCGGCTCGCCCACCACGGCGAACCACAGCAATACCGCCAGTCCCAGTGACGCCAGCTTCCAGCCCAGGTGGTGGGTCAGCCGCCGCACTATCCAGTTGGTCAAGATTGCACCTGCTTAAACTCGCTGTCCGGCTCACTCTGCGATTCCGGCACGCGCGCCGAAGTGCGATTGGTGAGCCATGACTGTAGTCTCTCGATGCTCACGTTCGGCTCCAAATCCCCGCGCGAGGCTACGGAAATGTGCCCCGTCTCCTCCGATACCACGATCGCCACGGCGTCGGTTTCCTCGGTAACTCCAATCGCCGCCCGATGCCGCGTGCCCAGCCGGCGGGACAATTGCGGATTGGTGGTCAGAGGCAGGAAGCAGGCAGCCGCCGCCACCCGGTCCCCTTGCACGACCACTGCGCCGTCATGCATGGCGCCACCGGGGTGAAAAATGGCGCACAGCAGATCGCGCGAAACGCGCGCATCCAGCGCCACTCCGCTTTCGACAAAGGTTCGCAGCCCGATGTCACGCTCCACCACAATCAGGGCTCCGGTCTTTTCCTCGGACATCTGCCCCACGGCCAGCAGAATATCGTCCACCACCTCGCGCCGTTCCAACTGCCCGCCCAAACCTAGCCAGCGGACCCTCCCAATGCGCGCGAGCATGCGCCGGATCTCGGCCTGGAACATGACGATCAGCGCGATCGCGGTGTACGGCGCCATCGCCGCCAGTACGGTCCGCAGCAACTCGAGATGCGCCCACACGGCCACCAGGTACGCGACCAGCAGGACCCAAATTCCGCTTAAGACGTGCGCGGCGCGGCGGCCCCGCACCATCAAAAAGAAGTTGTAAATCAACACCGCGACCGCCAAGATGTCGATCACCGCTCTAAGGGTGAGCTTCGGGATCACGAGTTGCACAAACTGGGGCACTGTAACCAGTATGATTCCTCTATGGCGAAAAAGCAGCCTAAAAAACTCGCTAAAGAACCGTCCAAGGCCTTACCCGACGCCATTTCTTGCGGTTTTCCTGTTCGTGGCGACCCTGGTTGCTTATCTGCCGGCTCTTTCCGGCGCGCTGCTTTGGGACGATGACCAGCACGTGACCCAGCCTGCCCTGCAGTCGCTCCACGGCCTATGGCCAATCTGGTTTGAGCCCGGAGCGACCGCGCAATACTATCCGCTGCTGCATAGCGCCTTCTGGCTGGAGCATTCGATCTGGGGCGACGCGGTCTTGCCCTACCACCTCTTGAACATTACGCTGCAGGCGATTTCGGCGTTTCTGGTGGTTCTGATCGCCCGCCGCCTGGGCCTTCCCGGCGCAACGCTGGCTGGGTTTTTGTTTGCACTGCACCCGGTTTGCGTGGAGGCCGTGGCGGCCTACCTGGCGGCCTTGGGGCTTTTCGTCCTGGCTATGCTTTCAAAACCACCGCGGTGACCCTCCCGGCTGCCCTCCTGGTCATTTTGTGGTGGCGGCGTGAGCGGATCAACGTCCAGCGCGATCTCCTGCCCCTGGCGCCATGGTTCGCCATCGGGATCCCCGCCGGTCTGTTCACCGCGTGGGTGGAGCGCCGCTATATCGGTGCGCAAGGGGTGGAATTCGCGCTTACCTACACGCAGCGGATTCTCCTGGCCGGCCGTGCGGTTTGGTTCTATTTCGCAAAGCTGTTGTGGCCAGAGGGCCTGACATTCTCCTACCCCCACTGGCGGCTCGACCCGCCGCAGTGGTGGCAGTGGTTGTTTCCCGGCGCCTTGCTGGCCCTTGGCATGGCGCTAGCCGTTGTGGCTCGCAAGCGGCGTGGACCGCTGGCCACCCTGCTCCTGTTCGTGGGAATCCTGTTCCCTGCCCTGGGCTTTTTCAACGTTTACCCGTTCCGCTACTCTTACGTCGACGATCATTTCTAATATCTGGCAAGCATCGCCGTTATTGTCCCTTTCGCGGCGATACTGACGGTCGCGCTTCAGCGCGTTCCTCCAGGCGCCCTCCGAGCCGCCGGCCCCATCGCCCTGGCCGCAATCCTCGGCGTCCTGACCTTCCTCCAATCCTCGAATTACACCGATGCCGAGACACTCTACCGCGCTACGCTCGAACACAACCCGGATAGCTGGTTGGCCCACAATAATCTCGGATCGATTCTGGTCACCATGCCGGGCCGGCTCGGCGACGCGGTAACCAAATACGAAGCAGCCATCCATGTCGAACCAAGCTATCCGGAGGCCCACTTCAACCTGGGCGCGGCGCTGATGTCAGCGCAGGACCCGGATGTGGTCCCTCGCGCGATCAGCGAGTATCGAACCGCCCTCCGCCTCAAGCCGGCCTACGCCGAGGCGCACAGCAATCTAGGCAACGCGTTGCTGCGGCAGTCCGGTCACACTGAGGAAGCGGAGGTCCAGTTCCAGAACGCGCTCCGCTTGCGGCCCGATATGTTGCAAGCACATCTGGGTCTGGGCAACGCTTTCGCGCAGACCGGCCGATTTGCCGACGCCGCCGGTGAGTATCGCGCCGCCCTGAGGCTCGACCCTGGCTCCGCGGGAGCTCATTTCAATCTAGGAAACGTGTTGTCGCAGTTGCCCGGCGAAACGCCCGGTGCGATTGCCGAGTATCAAGCGGCGCTACAGCTGCGCCCGGACCCGGACGCGGCCCGGCAAATGATCGAGCGCCTGGGTGGAGGGAAGTGACGGCGCTCGCTGAGAGGCCGTAGTAAGCTGAAAGGACTTCAGTCTAGTGTGAGGGCGCTTGGGATGAGAATTCGCTTCCGCTTGCTTCTGCCTGCCGCAGCCTTCGCCGCCGGTGCGGCCGCGCTGTTCGCGCAATGGCCGTCTTACCCCACGGGAGTTCCCAAAGGCCCCGACGGCAAGCCCAACCTCACCGCGCCTGCGCCGCGCACTGCTGACGGTCACCCCGATTTTTCGGGCACCTGGGATCTGGTTCGTCCTCCCGGGCCGCGTGGCGGACCCAATGCCGATAAGGCCAAGGAGCCACCACCACCGCCTCCTCCGCCGCCCACGGACGGCCCGCCGCTGGCGACCTTCCAGAGCATTGGCCGCGGCTTTCCCGACGGCCTTCCGTTGCGCCCTTGGGCCGCCGATCTTTTGAAGGCTCGCAAGGAAGAAAATAGCAAGGACAATCCGGACGCTCATTGCCTTCCGCTCGGCCTGATGCAGCTTCACATGCATCCCCAGCCGCGCAAGATTATTCAGACGCCGAATCTGATCGTGATGCTTTACGAGGCGCAGGGCGGAGTGCGCCAAATCTTTATGGACGGCCGTACGCTACCTCCAGCCAACGTCCAGCCCTGGTGGTACGGTTATTCCATCGGCCATTGGGATGGCGACACTTTGGTGATCGAAACCACCGGCTTCCGTGACGATGTGTGGCTGGATATTGACGGAAGCCCCATGACCAACTCCGGCAGGATGACGGAGCGTGTCCGCCGCCTCAACTACGGCTCATTGCAAACCAACGTCACCATAGACGATCCCAAGACCTACACCAAGCCGTTCACGGTCCGCGTCAACCACCGCTTGATGCCGGACACGGATCTGATCGAGTTCGTTTGCAACGAGAACGAAAGGTCCGACGCGCACCTCGTCGGCAAATAACGCAGGTAAATAGCGCGCCTTTTCCGAGGCGGAAGAAGCGGTTTACTTCGGTACGTCGACGCCGGGACGCTGCACTTCGTACGGAGCCCCGTCCGGACCTGAGGATCCTAGGAATAACTGTTGCCCGTTGGGCAGCTTGAGGTCGCGCCCGTTGGCCCGGTGCGAACCGTCCTTGGATTGATAGCCTTCCACTTCGATCTTCTGCCCGACCTTCAAGGTGTCCTTGGTGATGCCGCGGCGCAGCAGGATATTCGGGCTGCCCGCTTCAATGGCCCAGTTCTCGACGCTTCCGTCGGGCATTTTCACATCGACGTGAATCCAACTGTGCGGGTTGATCAGCTCCACCTTGGTGACGGTGGCGTCCTTAAAGGTGATCGGCTTGCTGGCGTCGAATTCCGCGGCGAAGGCATGATGCGCCCGCAGTGGCGTGGGCGATAAAAGCACCGTGATTCCGGCAACGAGAATGGCTCCGACGGCGAACTTGGCTCTCACGATACTGACCTCCCGAATCCTCATCATCTCACAACCTTCCTGACTACTGCTTCGCCGCGCCGGCCGGCGGATTGCCCGAAACATAACGCTCAAACACGGATTCCCCGGGTGGAATCTTGCGCGTAATGTCCACGTTCATGGTCGCGCCCTCCCAGTGTTTCACCAACTGGTTCTTGCGCAGATTCCCATACATGGTCTCTTCCACCATCGGGACGCAGCGGAACTCCATGAGTTGCGCGTTCTGCTCTACGTGACGATAGAGCGGCATGCGGATGGTCCATGGCCGCGAAAAAACCTGCGGATCGTTGATGGTCGCTTCATAGCGGATAACGTTCGGGCCGTCCAGGGTGAACCGCTCCGTCACCTTCATCGCATCGCTATGGAAATCTCCGGCGCGGTCGAACCACGTGGCGTCGTTGAAATCCGTCACTTCCGTCACCAGCGTGTCGCCTTCCCAATGCCCCACGCTATAGCCCATCCAAGCCGTGTTCGGATAATCCTCCATCTTGTTGAGGTGGATGGTGCGCTGCGCATCCGCGTACTCATAGATCATCTGTATCTTGGCCGCGCTCTCGATGATCTGGAAGGGATAAGGCATATACATGCCGCGGGGAATTCCCGGTTGGAAACATTTGACTTCCGGATCGCGATCCAGCCAATGATCCTCATTCTCTTTTTTCCGCGCGGCCGCCCATGCGAGATAAGGAATCGTGTTTCCGTCCACGACGCCCAACCCTGGAGGAACCCAGCCAACAGTGCCTAGCGCCAATACAGGAGCCGCCAAAACTACGGTGTTGGCGACCCGGCCCGGCTGACCCACCATGGGCCGCGCCTCATGTGTCAGCAAATCCCAGTTTGCCGTGTTGTTCGCTTCCCAGATCCCGCTGAAATCGGGTTTGCCGGCAATCCGCGCGCTTCCTGCATTCGCCGCCGCCGTCTTCGCCGGAACGGCCTTCGCCGCGGGCGCGGGGCTCTGCGCCACGGCCCACGTCACCAGACCCGCCGTCACAGCTCCCGCTGCGGCCGCGATGGTCAACCCCCTACGCCAAGAACGCATGTACCTGACACCTCTCTCGCCTATGCGCGCCAATTCTCTTACCAAAGCACGCATCGGGAACCAGACACATATATACACACCGCCTCTAGAAAATGTCAATCGCGTGGAGCATCGTTTGACGAAGTTTCCACGCGGGTGGTATCCTCTTCGCTGGAATCCGGGAGAGTCCAACATGCGCAAACCATCGATGCCCCACCAAGTTGCCGTTTCCGCAAGTGTCGCGGCCGGCGTCGTCGCACTGGCGCTGTGCGCGGCTCTTTCCATGTCCGGTCAAGCTCCCGCGACGGGTCCTGCGGCAAAGTCCGCTCCCGCGAAGACCAACGCTGCGGCGAAGGCAGGTCCAGCGCCTCGAACGGCCTGGGGCGATCCAGACCTGCAAGGCACTTGGTTCGTGAAAGAGGGTATTCCGCTGGAGCGCTCCGCCGCCAACGCCAACAAGGAGTTTCTCACCGACCAAGAAATCGCGGCCTCAGACAAAGCCAAGGGGATCGATCCTGGGCGCAACGCGCGCGCCTCCGACGCGGCTGCGGACGTAAACGGCGCCTATAACGCGGTTTTTAATTCCGTCCTCAAGACCGGGCGCCGCACTTCTCTGATCATCGATCCGCCCGACGGGCGCATTCCTGCGTTAGTGAACGGCGCGCAGGGGGGACGCGGTTTCGGCGGCGGCGGAGGTGCCGGGCGAGGCGCGGGTGGCGGTCGAGGCGCTGGCGGCGGACGCGGTGTTCCTGGCCTGGGACCGGACGCCAATGACGATCCCGAAACGCTGGTACAAAATCCACGCTGCCTGGGCGTACAGGCCACCTTCATGCCGGACAACACTCTCTTCGCCCAGGGCACCGTGTTTCAGATCGTCCAATCTCCAAAAACCGTTGGCGTCTATTTGGAAGACGATCATGCCGGCGGCGGAAATCGTGTCGTCTATATAGACGGCCGCCCGCATCTCCCCGCGGATATCAAGCTCTACCTGGGCGATTCCCGCGGCCACTGGGAAGGCAACACCCTGGTCGTCGAAACCACCAATTTCCAACAAGCCTATCGCGGCGCCGATCCCGGCTCGTTTAAAATGATCGAACGCTATACTCGCCTGGACGCAGACACGCTTCGCCGCGATGTGACCTTCGAAGATCCCAAAACCTGGACCCGCCCCTGGACCGCGCGCATTGAGTATGGCCGGGCCCCGTCTGACCGCCACATGATCTTCGACTCCGCTTGCCACGAAGGCAATTACGCCATGACCGGCATGCTGGTGGGAGCTCGCAGGGAAGAACAAAAGGCTGCCCAAGGCAAGTAGCTTCCCCTTCGCGCTTTTACTCTCCTGCGCCAGCGGCGCCGCCGCGCTGATTTACGAGATCGTCTGGTTCCAACTCCTGGAACTGGCCATCGGCTCGACCACTGTCTCACTGGCGATCCTTTTGGCGAGCTTCATGGGCGGGATGTGCCTCGGCAGCCTGCTTCTACCCGGTTTGGTCTCGGCCAGCCGGAATCCCTTCCGCATCTACGCCGTCATCGAGGCGGGAATCGGACTGCTGGGGCTCTTGGTTCTGCTGCTGATGCCTGCGGTGACCAGCACCAGCTTCGCCGCCGGTCTTCTAATCCCGCCCACGATCCTCATGGGCGCGACCCTCCCGGCACTTTCGCGGGCGCTGAGCGAGCCGTCTCATCTCGGATGGCTATACGCGGCCAACACTGGTGGCGCAGTGCTGGGATCTCTGCTTGCAGGTTTCTATCTGCTTCGCGTCTATGACACTGCGATCGCCACCTACACGGCTTTTGCCGTTAATGTGATCGTCTCGGTAGTCGCCTTTGCGCTCCCTACGGCACGCTCGACGGCGCCCACCACGACCGCGCCCGCCACGACGCCGCGAGCATCAGAACACGGATCGCGGCTGGTTCTTCTCACCGTCGCACTGTCTGGATTCACCGCTCTCGCCTGCGAATCCCTGTGGACTCGCACTCTGGGCTTGCTCTTCGGCGCGTCGGTCTACACTCTGTCGCTCATTCTTTCGGTGTTCCTGAGCGGCCTTGGCCTAGGAAGCGCGATTGGCTCGCTGATCTCGCGGCATGTGAGCGCTCGTCTCGCGCTCGGTTGGAGCCAACTGCTCCTCGCCGCCGGCATTGCTTGGACTTGTTACGCGAGCTCCGCTTCCCTGCCCTACTGGCCCATTGACCCCTCGCTCGCTTCCAGCATCTGGTTCAATTTCGATCTCGACCTGGCCCGAGCCTTCTGGGCCGTGCTTCCCCCGACGCTCCTGTGGGGCGCAAGCTTTTCTTTGGCTCTTGCCGCCGCATCTCAATCCGCTGACAGAGGCGCGCTGATGACCCGCGTCTACGCATCGAACACCGCCGGGGCCATCGCAGGCGCGCTCCTCACCAGCCTGATCCTGGTGCCTCACATCGGCTCCCAGCACGCCGCACAATTGCTGATCGGCCTTTCGACCTTCGCGGGACTTCTGCTCCTGCTTGACCGCGTCCAATGGACCCGAACCGCGCTCGCCCTCGCCTCCGCAGCGCTCTGTGCCGCGTTAATTTTTACCGTGCCGCCACTTTCGAAAATCCTGGTGGCCTACGGCCGCTATGCCGCCACCTGGGTCGGGAAGAGCGATATCGTTTACGCGGCCGAGGGTCTCAACTCGTCCGTCGCCGTCGCCGGCTTCCTCCCTTCTGGAGACCAAACGGGCGGAGCGCTCACCTTCCACGTCGCCGGAAAAGTGCAAGCCTCCAACGTTCCGCGCGACATGCGCCTCCAGCGCATGCTCGGCGCACTCACCACTCTCACCGTCGCCGAGCCTCGTTCCATTCTCGTGATTGGCTGCGGCGCCGGAATCACCGCCGGAGCCGTGTCCATCGACCCTCGCGTCCAACACGAAACCATCGTCGAAATTGAGCCTGTTGTCCCTCGCGCCGCTTCAACCTATTTCGCCGAGCCCAACTTCGACGTGCTTCACAATCCCAAAGTTCGCCTCATCATCGACGATGGCCGCCATCTTCTCCTCACAACTGACGAGCGCTTCGACGGCATCACCATCGATCCCCTCGACCCGTGGGTCAAAGGAGCGGCGAGCCTCTACACCAAAGAGTTTTACGAGGCGATGAAACGCCACTTGAATCCGGGCGGCGCGGTCACGATGTATATCCAGCTTTTTGAAACCACCCCTGAAGCCGTGAAAAGCGCCGTCGCCACCTTCCTCGACGTTTTCCCCAATGGCACTCTATGGGGCAATCCCTACCAAGGCCGCGGTCACGATATGGTCCTCCTCGGCCAAGTCGAGCCCCTCCACATCGATCTCGATGAAATGGAGCAGCGCTTCGGCTATCGCGACCCATCGAGCAAAATCCCGCAAGCGCTGGCCGACGTCGGCATCAACTCACCCGAGGATCTCTTCGCCAGCTACGCCGGCCGTAAGTCCGATCTGCTCCCGTGGCTCCGCGGCGCCCCGCTCAACCGCGATCGCAACCTGCGCATGCAGTATCTCGCCGGCCTCGGCCTGAACCTCGACGACGCGGCGGCGATCTACTCCGAGATTCTGCAATACCGCCGATTCCCCAATGACATCTTCACTGGCTCCGAATCCCGCCTTGACTCGCTGCGTCTGGCATTCGAGACCACCCGCTAACGCTCGGTGTACACTTGTGCATATGCTGGTGGAGTGGGACCTTGGCAAGGCCGCATCGAACGCACGGAAACATGGCGTCTCATTCGCGGATGCCGTCGCCTCACTAGAAGATGAACAAGCTCTGACCATTCGCGACGAGTCTTTTGCCACAGAAGAGCGCTGGATCACGATCGGCCTGGATGCCCTAGGGCGCCTGCTGGTCGTCGTCTACGCATGGCGCGCCGAGAAACTGCGCCTGATATCTGCGCGCAAGGCATCCAAACGCGAGCGCCAGCATTATGAGGAGACCCATGAAACGTGAGTATGACTTTTCGAACGCCAAGCGAGGAGCCGTAATTTCGGTTCCGAAAGGAAAAACCAGAATCACCATCCGATTGGACGACGACGTCATCGCCTGGTTCCGAACCCAAGTCGAAAAAGCGGGCGGAGGGAACTACCAAAGCCTTATAAACGACGCCCTGCGGCACCACATCGCGCATGCTCGCGAACCCCTCGAGGAAACCCTGCGCCGCGTCGTGCGGGAGGAGATACGGCGAGCGAGCTAGCGCGGCCGCAACGCCCCTCACCCCCCGCACATCTCAGACCACCCGTCCTTGCACCCGAGATCGTACAGTTTCGCCGGGTCACGCTCCTCGATCTCCCCCTTGCTTCCTCGCAGCACAATCGGTAAATCCGCCTCGCCCGGCGGCCCGCTCGCCAGATCGCCCCTCCGGCTCCGCAGCACAATCGAGTTCCCGCACGCAATCCCATACCCCAGGTCGCAGCCTTGCTGGAACGGTCCGGCCGCAGCCGCCACACTGGTCCTGCGCGCATCCTCGCCCGACCGCGCCAAAGAAATATCCATTATTCCCTCTTCATTGCACGCCCACCCCGACCCCTGCCTGCAGAATCGCTCCTCCATATCCGCCAGATAAGGACAGGCGTAGGCTCGCCCGTCGTTGCACGCCTGTCTCCAGAACGGAAGAAACTGCCCCGGGAAGCGATCGTTCATCCCGGCGAAGCTCATCCCCGCAAACGCCACCGCCCAAATCGACATGTACGCCAGATTCCGCATCCGCGGAGCCAGCGCCGGTCCGATCCTGGCAGGATCCAGCCAGCTCAAATGCCTGGACCTCGCCGCCGCATCGATCCCCTTGATCGACAAATTCAGCAATGGAACCTGCAACAGCTTGTCGTAGAACGTTGGCATCCCCAGGCTGCCGAACAGCTCATACAGAGCCACGACGCTCAGCCCGTACATCGCTCCATAAATGATCCGCCCCAGCTCCGTCCGCGGCGAAGTGGAGGGGTCGTTAAATAGCAAATGCATCCCTAAGAAGACCGCGATCGGGATGTACGAATCGTAGAAGAAGTAAATCCCGGTGACCGCAAAATAAATCCGGCTGAAGAGGAACGTGGTCACCGCGGCTGACATCGTCATGGTCGTCACGCCGAAGAAGAACTGCCCGGGGAGCCCGATCAGAAACAGCATCAGATACATCTGCGGCGGCAGAAACTGCGTGGTCGCGATCTCCTGTCCCCAACTGATCCCCTGCTTCCCCGTCGCCAACAGCGCCAGCGAGAAAACCGCCAGCGGGAATGACGAGGGATTGAAGATGTGCACGCTTCGCCCGTCCTTGTTCCAGCGAATCGAATCCTTCGCCGCCAGCCCTACCGCGATCATCGCGAACTGCAAGTAGAACCAATCCGGCTTGAACCACAGGAATAAATTCGTGCTGAACACCACTGGAAACTGCGCGAACCCCAAGGTGTATTCGTCGCGGCGGGACCACCCCAGCAGCATGTCGAACGCGTAGGCGAACACCAATTGCGCGACGATGTACGGCGCGTAGGCATGGGCCGGTTGCCAATACCATCCCCAGTACAGCAGGACGGCCCCTTGCGCGCACGCTTGCAGATAATGTTGCCGCTTGGGAAAAAGCTCCAGGCGAAGCGTCCGCCCCACCCGGTGAGCCTTCGCCAGCAACCCCGCGTTCCACACCGCTAAAATCCCAATCGCTCCCAGGAATGAGGCCAAGGCCCGCGCGTTGTGCCGGATGGATGGAAGCAGCGCCAGCGCCGCCAAGCCGCCGAGAAACAACAGCGGCAACCACGGCGAGGTTCGAACGCTTTCCTTGGATGGACTTGCTACGGTCAATGCGTCATCGAATACATCACGTAATTCACGCCAATGCGGATTCCCAGCTCGGAGTAGTTATCCGGGTAATCCGGATCGTCCGCGAACTCCCACGAATCGCCTACGTCTGAATTGAACGTCATCGCCACCATCAAGCGATGATGGTCGTCGTAAATTCCTTTCCACTCCGCTTTGGTGCCGGCGACGCGCTGGTTGTTGAAGCCCGCTCCGAAGCCCCTGCGCCCGACGGCCCACTGCCCCAGAATCTGATACCGGTCGTTCAAATCGTAAACCGTATGAAAGATCGCGTCCGCATTCTCGATCTCTACAATCGGACGATCGGGAAACACCGCGCTCATGCTCACCATGAAACGGTCCCACTCACTCGGGCCCCAGAAATCGTCCAGGTACAGGAACCCTCCGCGCAGCAGATAATCCCGCAGTTTCGCCGCTTGAGATTCGGTCAGCAGCCAATCACCCATTTCCCCCGCCGCTAGCCACGGCCAGTTGTAGACATCGTCGCCGTCATCCAGATTCACCGGCTGCTCTACCGATCTCACATGAATCCGGCTCAGCCTTCGCAGAGCCTGCGCGAAGTGACGGTCCGCGCGGGGATAATCCTGCGTCCAGCTGGTCCCTCCCTGGTGCCAATCCCGAGCCATTCCATACCGCCGCCCGCCGCCGCGCCCAATCGGATTCTGCGGATACATCAGCCGCGCGAACACAAACTCCGTCTTCTCCTGATAATCCGGAGGCACGGGAATGTCGTCATAGCCTTCCATGCTGATGTACACGCGCCACGGCATCTGGAACGCCGCCAGCAATGCCGCATACCCCAGCACGCCCGCCGCGATCCACAGGGTCTTTTTCACACCCCAACCCCCTGAGCCGTCTTGCGGCCGTACGCCTGCGCGACCGCGCCGTCTTCCGTTTCGCAATCGCCCGGCGCCACCTTCAGACCCGCCCGCTTTGCCAACTCGCTGAACCCGCCCAGCACTGCCGCGATCTTTCCGGTCAATTGCGCTGACGCCAGATACTTCTCCATCTCCGCCGTGCAATCCTTCGGAGCCGCCAGAATCACGCCTTCCGCCCATTGCGCGTCGATCTCCCGAGGCTCGATGTAATCCTTCTTGATCCGCTCCAGATTATCGCTCCACTCGGCGTCCCGCGCGATCTCCTCAGCGCCAGCTAGGGGCGCCAGCCTGCGCAACCTGATATTCGCCCGAGCCTGGATCGCCCCAACTCCAGCGGCCAGAGCCAGCCTCTCCGTCTTCCCGCGACGCGAATAAAACACCACCAGAACGTTCATGCCCGCCTCTTCTCAAGCAAGGTCTATCAGATCAAGCAAGGTCTATGAGAATAAACTCGCCGCCGCCCTCAATCCGCAGCGCCTTCTCATCCGAGACCGCTGCCCCGTCGCCCTGCTTCATTGCAATCCCGTTCAGCGTCAGATTTCCCTGGGCCACCTGCACCCACGCGTGCCGCCCGGGCGCAATCGGCTGCTCGATCGTCTTCCCTTTGTCCAGCACGCACGCGTAAGCCTTGGCGTCTTGATGAATGAAGGCCGCGCGCTCCTTGGGATGCTCCTCCGGACCAACCAGCAATCGCAGCCGGTTATGTTTTTCCTCGGGGTCGTAGGCGAACTGCTCGTACCGCGGCGGAACATCCTCAACCGCCGGCAGAATCCAAATCTGCAACAGATGTACCGGCTCGGTTTTCGACGCGTTGAACTCGCTATGAATCACTCCGTTCCCCGCCGACATCGCCTGAATCTCGTTGGGCCGCAGCACGTGATTCTCGCCGGTACTGTCGTTATGCGCCAGCCCGCCTTCCATCACGTAGGTGAAAATCTCCATATCGCGATGCCCGTGCGCCCCAAACCCGCGTCCCGGCGCAATGATGTCGTCATTTAGCACGCGCAACGCCCGGAACCCCATGTGCTTGGGATCCGAATAGCTGCCAAAGGAAAACGTCTGATACGTGAACAACCAGCCCTGATCGACATGGCCCCGGTCTTCCGCTTTGCGAATAGTGATCATACTTCTATAATCTCTCCCTTAGACCCCAGCGATGGCGTCCGCGAGTTGGTCCAGTCCCCGCACCTCGATGTCCGGCTCGATCCCCAGCCGTTCCCCGGGGCTTCCGATCCGGTTCACCCAGCACACCACATACCCGAACGCCTTTGCACCTGCCGCATCCCAGGCGTTCGAGGAGACGAAAAGAATCTCGCGAGCAGGAACACCCAAGGTCTCGGGTCCCAGCGCGTAAACCTTCGGCGAAGGCTTGTAAATCTGGACGCTATCGGCGGATAGGATCTCCTCAAAATAGCCGTCCAGCCCGTTGGACCGCAGCGCCGGCCACAGCATCGATCTGGTTCCATTCGAGAGGATCGCCATTTGCCGCCCTTTCAATCGTTCCAGCGCAAGCTTCGCATCCTCAAATGACTTGGGCCGCAGATAGGCCTGCATCAGCGCATCTGCCTGCTCCGCGGTCAACTCGACCTTTAGCTGCCCCGCCGCCGCGTGCAGGGCATCTTCTGTCACGGTCCAGAAGTTCTGATAGCGTCCCATCAACGACCGCAGCCAAGTGTACTCCAGTTGCTTCCTGCGCCACAGCGCCGACAGTTCCTCATTCTGGGTCACCGAGTGAACGTCCAGCAGCGTGCCGTAGGCGTCGAATAGGATCGCTTTCAGGGCCATGTATATCGAGTCTACTCTGCGATAGTTTCTTGCGTAGCTCAGACCTCAGGTAAGGGAAACACCTTACCTCCCCTAAGGTGATCGCGTGAGATGCGCTTGCCTCATGCTTCCTGAGCGCCTCGCCGATTCAATGAGAAGCCGGCTTCGCCGGCAGTCACGTGGCCCAATCCCTCGCCCTAGACACGTCAACATCAGCCGAGCGCTCGCTGGAGCAGCGCTTTCGCGTGGCGCTGATTGTGGTCTCGGTTGTCACGGTTTTGGCGATGGGTTCCTATCTGGGAACCATGCTGTGGGCGCAGAATGAACTGTCTCCGCCGGAATCCGTAGTCGCGGCGCAATCGCTGATGCTGGTTCAGGATCACACGCTGTACTACGATCTGAACCAATATCCCTACACCGTCTGCGCGTACACACCCGTGTTCTATCTGCTGGAGGCAGGTCTTATCCGTCTCGGGATTCCCGCATTCACAGCAGGAAGATTGATCAGCTTCGCAGCGCTGTTGGGGCTGATTCTTTTGTGCGGGAAGCTGGCGAAGCTGTACACGAACTCCGCTTACGCAGCGTGGTGCGCGCGATTGTTCGCCGCCTCCAGTGCACTGCTCTTGACCTGGGGAACGGTGGGGCAAGTTGACATGCTGGCTTATTTCCTCGCGCTGGCGGCTTTCTATCAGTACTCCCTGTCTAACGGCTCAAGGGAGTTCCACCATTTGGGAGCCGCGCTGGCGCTCGCGGTCTTGGCCACATTCACGAAGCAGACCGCCGTCGCCGCACCGGCCGCCATTTGCCTGTTGCTCTTGCTGCGAGATTGGAAGCGCGGGCTCATCTTCGGAATCGCGTGGGCTGGAATCGTGACCGCCATCGCGCTGGCGCTGAACGCGATGCTGGGCGGGCGATTCCTGCAGGACACCATCTTCGCCAACATGAATCCGATGAGCCTGAAAAAACTTGGGGCTCAACTGACACAGCTCGGAAGCCTGGCGGGAGGGCTGCTGGTGATTGTGGCCGTCGGCTTCGCCAAGCTTCGCCGGTCGCGTTCGGCAGCGCTGCTGGTGTATCTCGGAATGGCCGCTGCCGTGCTTGCCGCGACCGCGCCGAAGATCGGCTCCGACACCAACTATCAGATCGAGACCACGGCGCTGCTGTGCGTGGCAGCCGCGGCGGCGCTGCATGAGGTGAATTTCTTCGGTTTGTATTTCGCCCGCAGCAAGAGCGCGCTGACGCTGTTACTGCTTCCCGCCGGAGTTCACCTGGTGGTGGGTTATCGGGTCGCGCCGAATCAGGCGATGTTCCGAATCGCCGTCGAGAATGCCCACCGCTCTCAACTCAAGGAGCTCCGTCCGTACGTGCCGGCGTCGGGCGGCCTGGTTCTGTCTACCGACTACAACGCCATGGTGCGATTGCGCGGGAGGCTGGACGTTGAGCCGCTGATCTACAACCTGTTGGTGTCCGCGGGACGCGTCGACCCGGAGCCGGTTCGCCGCGATCTGGAGCACGGCGTATTCTCCACCGTGTACCTGGGTGAGGATGTCGAGTCCACCCAGCCGGTAACCGATCTCGAGGTGGGCACGCTGCCGCGTGAACAGCTGGACGAGATCCGGCGGAACTACCGTCTGGCGGCGCGCCTCAGCGATCCGCTCTTCGGGGAAACGTACGTGTACAAGCCGGCTCGTTAAAGCCGACGCTCCTTCCGGCCGATGAACAGACGAGAACATGTGGCGCGGACAAACAGTTGCGGTTATTCTGCCCACGTATAATGAGAAAGATTCGATCCGCGCCAGCACGCTGGATTTCTTCTCCACAGGCCTGGCCGACGAAGTAATCGTAGTCAACAACAACGCCGCGCCGGGAACATCTTCCGAGGTCGAGGGAACCGGAGCTCGGGAGATCTTCGAGACCAAACAGGGCTACGGTCACGCGTTGATGTGCGGAATCGATCACAGCACCGCGGACCTGGTGGTGCTGGCCGAACCGGACGGAACGTTCAGCGGCGCAGACTTGCTGAAATTTTTAGCCTACTCCGACGATGTTCCCGTGGTTTTTGGAACGCGCACGTCTCGCGAGTTTATCTGGGCGGGCGCGAACATGGGCCGCTTCCTCCGCTGGGGCAATTGGGCTGTCGCCAAGATGACGGAGGTTCTGTTCGACACCTCCATCCTGACCGACATGGGATGCACCTACCGCCTGTTCCGCCGCGCGGCGCTCGACCGGATACGTCCGCACCTGGGCATAGGAGGATCGCACTTCGGACCGCAGTTGCTGATGGAGGTGATCGCGCACGGAATTCCCTTCGTGGAAATACCGGTCAATTACCGCAGCCGCGTGGGCGTCTCCTCGGTTACGGGCGATTTATGGAAGGCGTGGTGGCTGGGATGGCGCATGATCGCGCTGGTGCTAAGTTACCGTTTCTCCGGATATCGCGCACAACGCGTTCCTTGGGATCGGACCGGCAAAGGTCCCCTGGCCCCCGCATTACCAACTCCGGCGAGCGCAACGCCCGGCATACAAGTTCTGGGTGAGGCGCTGGCGAAGACTCCCGCCGAGAAGGCCGGCAAGCAGGAAGAGCTGGCAAAACAGGAAGAGCTGGCAAAACAGGAAGAGATGGTCCGAAATTGACTTCGTCCGAGAAAGCAGCCGCCGTCATGTCCGCTCCCGATGAATCCTATCATCAGGTCCGCTTTGCGTATGACCCGCGCCGTGCTGCTCCGTGGAGAGCCATCGCGCGCTACCTGCAACCCTGGATAGACAGCTCCGGGAACCTGCTGGAACTCGGGGCCGGCTATGGCGAGTTCTCGAAATCGATTCGCGCCGCGCGGAAATGGGCGCTCGATCAAAACCCCGCCCTGGCTGAATATTGGGGCGCCGGGATTACGCCTCTCATCCAGCAGGCGCTGGATCCGCTGCCGCTCGCTTCGGACACTGATCGACGTGGTGTTTGCGTCGAATTTCTTTGAGCACTTCACGCTCGAGGAGGGCCGCGAGATTCTATCCGAAGCCAGCCGCGTCCTGCGCCGCGGAGGACGCCTGATCGTGGTGCAGCCCAACTTCCGGCTGGAACCGCGCCGCTATTTCGACGACTACACGCACAAAACGATATACACCGACAACGGCTTCCAGGATTTTCTGAAATCGCAAGGCTGGCGGATCGTTCACGCCGAACCGCGCTTCACGCCATTCACGATGAAGTCGCGATTTCCGACAGCGGAGTGGCTGGTAAGCTTATACCTTGCCTTGCCGATTCGCCCGTTTGCAGGACAATTTCTCGTGGTCGCCGAGCGGCCGGCGGCGTAAGGCTCTCCTATTTCCCGCCCTGCGCGGCTTTGGCCGCCTCGTCCGCCCTGGCTCCACTCAAAATGTCCAGCAGCCCGATGTTCCCTTCATGGCAGGCATACTCGTAAACCTTGAATCCCGGATCGCGGCGCAGCGGAAACGCGACCTTCCACGGCTTGACCCATGTCTTCGGATCGTCGATCGTCGCCTCGTAATCGATCACGTCCTTCGACACGCGCGTAAACCGCTCGGTCAGTTTCAGCGCCGCGCTATGGGGCGTCCCTCCGCCATTCAGGCCGATCCCATTGGTGTTTCCGATCAGATTCGTCGTCTCCACCACCAGCGTGTTGCCTTCCCAATGCCCTCGCGGATCGCCCATATAAGAGCGCACTCCCGCGTCTACGTGCGGTTTTCCATCGAGGGGCCCTTTACTGACCGGAATAATCCGGGTTTCATGGATCATCTCGTAACGAATGATCACCATCCCCGGAGCCTGCAAAATCTCATTCCCGTTGTTGTAAATCACCGGCAGAATCGATCCCATTACGCCGCGCGAAATGCACCGGTCGTAGAAGCTTTGGTCTTCCCAGGTGTCGTTGTTATGGCCTTTGCGCGCGTCGGCCCTCTCTTTGGCGAGCTGCTGCGCTTCGGGCGTCAGCGCTGGAATGCGCCCATCCGGAGGGTCCACCACCAGCGACGCTTGATAGTTCGGCTTGCCGTGCTCCAGCCAGTACGACGGCGGATTGATCCCCGGCTTGGTCCCCTCTTTGACGAACTCCTCGGAGTCGGATTCTTCCGTCCGCTTGGCCCGCGCCACCTGCTGTTGATACTCTTCCTCAGTCAGCACCGCGCGAGTCCCAAAACTCGCGTTCCTCTGAAGCGGCACGTTGATCATGTCCGTGGCCGGCCACAGACCCTGCAAGTCTGGATCACCCCAGGGCGTCTTCGGCTGGACCCATGGCTTGTTCTGCGCGAGGGGCTTGTCCTGCGCGAGGGCTTTATCCTGTCCGAGCGCCGTACCAAGGCATAGCAGCGATGCCGCCCAAAAAGGTCCCCGCGTAGTCTTCATGTTGTCCTCGATCCTACAAACAATTAGTTTCGAGGTCAATGCCGGCTCTTCACGCGAGCCGCGCAGCCCTGCCAACCAAAGGCGAGGACCTGCGTCTATGACAGCATGCGGACCGGTGTCCTGCTCCTCACCATAGCTCTGCCCGCGCTGGCCCAGACTCCACAGCCGCAACTCATCACCTCCGATATCGACAACTTCTGGTTAGCCTACGACGCGGGCCAGCCGGGAAACCGCACGGAAGCTTTTCAAAAGCTTTATTTCGACGTCGCCTCTCCCGGGCTGACGGACTTCATCGCCTCGCGGATCACCTCGGCCGAACAACTGGCGAAGACTGTCGACGCGAACACCAAGTTTTACGCAAGCATCCGCAAGACTACGGAACAGGTCGCCAGCCAGCGCGAGCCCATCCTCCGCTACTTGGCGAAGTTTCAGGAACTGTATCCGGACGCGCGCTTTCCTTCCGTTTACTTTGTCATCGGACGGCTCACCAGCGGAGGCACCACCGGCCGCGCGGGCCTGTTGATTGGCACGGAGGTCAACGCTCTGGGTGAGGGAGTCGATACCACGGAGCTCCAGCAAACCCGCGCTTCATTCCTTCGCGCGATGGGGACCATCGACCACTTGCCGCTCATCGTGGTGCATGAACTGGTTCATTCGCAGCAGAAATTCAGCGGCCGGAATAATCTCCTTACCCAGTCCATGAAGGAGGGCGCCGCGGACTACGTCACGGAGGCCGTCGCGAATAGCACCATCAACGCGTACGCCCGTGGCTGGGCCGACGCACGCCGCGACCGGCTCTTCCAACAGTTCGCCCGCGATTGGGCGGCGACGCCCGAACGCACCAACGGCTGGCTCTACAACTACGACCGGGTGCAGGGCGACCAGCCCGCGGACCTGGGCTATTGGATCGGCGCGGAAATCTGCCGAAGTTTTTATGATCGAGCGTCCGACAAAAAAGCCGCCTTCGCTACCATCGTGCGTATGGAGAATCCGGCGGCGATCGTCAAGGCCAGCAGCTACGCCTGGATTCTCGCACCCGCGGTGAAGTGAGGCTTTCCTGGCCTTACACTCTTGGCCTTACCCCATCTTGGCCTTACCCCATTGACTGCGCTACTCCCCTCACGTAGCATCAACGTTTATGCGAAATGTTCTCGCAATGACCCTGGTGGCAGGCGCATCCGCTGTCGCGTTCTCCTTTTTCGCTGCTCAAGTTCGCGCTCAAGCTCCGGCGCAAACCAAAGCTCCCGCTCCCGCGAAAGCTCCTGCCGCAGCGTCAAGCTACAAGGCTCCCCACGCCTACGACGGTCACGCCGATATCAGCGGCATCTACATGGCGCTGAATTCAGCGAACTGGAATCTGGAGGACCACTCGCCCGGCCCCGGCACCATGTGGCAGACCGGAGCCATCGGCGCCATCGCTCCCGGTCAAAGCGTGGTCGAAGGCGGGACCATCCCCTATAAGCCCGAGGCCCTTGCGAAGAAGAAAGCGAATTTCGAGGCCCGCCGAAGCAACGATCCCGAAGCCAAGTGCTACATGCCTGGCATCCCTCGCGCCAATTACATGCCTTATCCGTTCCAAATCGTCCAGACCCCGCGCGGCATCATGTTCGTCTATGAATTCGCCAGCGCCAATCGCCTGGTCAACATGGGCAAGCCCGAGGAGGCCGCTACCGACACCTGGATGGGCACCAATAACGGCCACTGGGAGGGCGACACTCTGGTGGTCGATGTCACCGGCCTGAACGGCCTCGCCTGGTTCGATCGCGCCGGCGATTACGCCAGCAACCAGCTGCACGTGGTCGAGCGCTTCACCCGCGCGGACGCCACGCATCTCAACTACGAAGCCACCATCGAAGATCCGAAGACCTTCACCCGCGCCTGGAAGATCATCCATGCCTCTCTACCGCATGGTCGACAAAAACGCCCAGCTCCTCGAGTTCAAGTGTGTCGAATTTGCCGAGGAGCTGCTTTATGGCCAGTACGCCAAGCAGCCTCCTAAGTAACCGATCATGTCACGCGCTCTGCTCATCGCCGCCTTTTCCGCTGCGCTCCTGGCGCAGAACAGCTACACTCCGCCCAAAACTCCCTGGGGCGATCCCGATCTTCAGGGCATGTGGCCCGGCAACTTCGGCGTGCCGATGCAGAGGCCCGAAAGCCAGAGCGACCGGACCACCCTCACCGACGCCGAGTTCGCCCAGAAGCAGGCGCAAGCCAAGCGCCAGGCCCAAGCCGACGCCGAAGAATTCGTCGCGCCCGACGCCAAGCCCGGCATCAATCCTCCTTCTTATTGGACCGAACGCGGCACACCTACTCGCCAGACTTCGCTGATCATCGATCCTCCCGACGGCCGTTTGCCTCCTCCCACGCCCCAGGAACAGAAGCTACGCAAGGAAGCTCGCGGAGGCAAAGGATTTCCCGGCGAATGGCGTGGCGAAGCCGCATCGCCTGGAGACCTCAACATCTATTACCGTTGCATCACTCGCGGCGTGCTTGGCTCCATGATCCCCGTGGTCTACAACAACGGCAACGAGATTCTGCAAATGCCCGGCTACGTCGTCTTCCGCAACGAAATGATCCACGAGGCGCGGGTGATTCCGCTCGACACTCCTAACGCAAAGCATCCGCATCTCAATTCCGCTATTCGAGAATACATGGGCGATTCGCGCGGCCACTGGGAAGGCAGCACGCTGGTGGTTGAGACCACCAACTTCACCGACCTCGACGCGATCGGCTCCAACGGCGCAGGATATCCTGGCGACCCCGGCCATCACAGCAAAGACATGAAGCTAACCGAGCGCTTCACCCGCATGGGTCCCAACACGCTCGAATACCGCGCCACCGTGGACGATCCCGCAACCTGGACCAAGCCGTGGACCATCCTGATCGCCCTGACGCGCAACGAAAATTACAAACTTCTGGAGTACGCCTGTCACGAAGGCAACATCGCGATGGGCGATATCTTAAGCGGCGCTCGCGCCGAGGATCAAAAAAAGTAGATAGAATTTCAATCAAGGAGTCAGCATGCGAACAAAGTTAGCCATGGTTACGGTGGGAGCGGGCCTGCTTCTGGCCGCCGGACAAGCTTTTGCGCATCACGCCTTTCAGGCCGAGTTCGACAGCACCAAACCGGTGAAGCTCATCGGCAAGGTCACTGATATGGAGTGGATCAATCCCCACTCCTGGATCCACATCGACGTCACCAATCCCGACGGCAGCGTCACGAATTGGATGGTCGAATGCGGCAGCCCCAATATCATGCTGCGGCGCGGATTCAGCAAGCGCTCGCTGGAAGTCGGAACCGTGCTGACCATTCAGGGCTATCAGGCCAAAAACGGCACAAACAGGGCCAACGGCAGTAGCGTCACCTTCCAGGACGGCAAGAAGCTGTTCGTCGGTGGCTCCAACCCGGATATTCCGGAAGACCAGAAGTAAACATCATGCGAATCGCCGCGCTCCTGTTTGCCGTAGCAGTTGCCTTTGGGCAAGCTCCAGTTACGCAGAAAACGTCAACCAAGTCGCCTTGGACTCCTCCGAAAACCCCTTGGGGCGACCCCGACATCCAGGGCGAGTGGCCCGCGACCGCCAACATCCCCATGCAGCGCCCCGCCAGCATGGGCAATCGCGCTGAGCTGAACGACGAGGAGATCGCCCAGCGCCAAAAGCAAGCCCAAACCCAGAACGAGGACGACACGCAAGAGTTCGCCACCGGCAGCGCCAACCTCACCATCAACCCTCCTTCCTATTGGGTCGAGCACGGCAAGCCGGATCGTCAGGCGTCCCTCATCGTCGATCCGCCCAACGGCCGCACCCCTCCGTTGACTCCCGAAGGTCAAGCCGCGGTCAAGGCTCTGAACGGCGGCAAAGGCCCCGGCAGCCACTTCCCCAGCCAGGTCGATTCCTGGTTGGACTTCGATCTCTACAGCCGTTGCATTAGCCGCGGCATGGTCAGCAGCATGCTGCCGACGCTCTACGATTTCGGCAACGAAATCCTGCAAGCCCCCGGCTACGTGATCATCCGCAATGAGATGGTGCATGAAACCCGCGTGATTCCGCTCGAGGCGCGTCCCCACTCCGGCGCCGCCATCGTGAGTTACATGGGCGATTCCCGCGGCCATTGGGAAGGCAACACGCTGGTGGTTGACACGGTCCATTTGAAAGACCAGCCCGGCGTCGGCGGTGGTCTGTTCAGCGATGCCGCGCACCTGACCGAGCGCTTCACCCGCGTTTCCGCCAACCAGCTCACCTACGAAATCACCATCAACGATCCCAAGACCTGGACCAAGCCGTGGACCATCCACATGCCCTACAAGCTCGATCCCAGCTACAAGATCTACGAGTACGCCTGCCATGAAGGCAACTACGGCATGCTGGATGCTCTCACGGGAGCTCGCGATCTGGAGAAGGCAGGCAAGAGCACCAAAGTAAGCAGCGACAACGGCGGCGCTCCGTTGACCGCGACGAAGCCGTAGGACTAGGGCCGGGCGCTCCGCGGAGCGCTCACTTTAAGATAATATCTGTCATGTCTCACGACCGCCTGGAGCGGCGAAGCCTCGCGTTGCACCGCGCCGTAGCCGCCAAACTTCGCGCGCGCCCAGAGTTGCTGGCGATCGCCCACGACAATCTAGACCGCTGGAGCCGGATGGGGGCCGGATCGCAGCCGTACTGGGACGAATGGCGAAGCCTGTTAAACCGTCCACTGGAAGATCTGCTAACGGCGATCCAGGAAGATTCGCCCCGCATGACGGAACTGCGCCAGTCGAGCCCCTTCGCCGGGGTGCTAGAACCGAAGGAGCGCTGGCACATCTATGACACGTTCGAACCTCGAACACATCATACGCGCGGCCTGGACCATAGCTGACGATCCGGACATCGTGGTCATCGGGAGCCAGGCGGTGCTGGGCCAGTTCCCGAACGCGGACCCGGACCTGCTGGTTTCCATGGAGGCGGACGTGTGGCCGAAAAACCGGATGGAACGCAGCGACTTGATCGACGGCTCAATCGGCGAAGGCTCACCCTTTGAACGGGAATTCGGATATTACGCGCACGGCGTCGATTCGACCACAGCGACGCTCCCCGAGGGCTGGGAGAACCGTTTGGTCCTGGTCACCGGGGAGAATACGCGGAATATTCGCGGCTGGTGCCTGGACGTGCACGACCTTGCTATCTCGAAACTTGCGGCAGGACGTCCCAAGGATTTGGAATTTCTCCGTGCATTGATACAGCATCGCTACGTCGAGGCCGGGACACTTCGCGCGCGGCTCGAAACCACGGCGCTCGAACCAGATATCGCCGGCACGGTGAGGTCACGGCTTCAACGCTTGCTGACTTCAGGGTAAACGCCGGCGCTGGGCGACCGATACACTGCCCTGCTCAACCCCAGCCAGAGTACCGTCCCCACCACCGGCAACAGGCTCATCGATATCCACATCGCGCTGTACCACTGCCGGCCGACCCAGGTCCCGTAAACGAACTGTACTCCCGCCAGCACCGCCGCCCACGATCCCGACCCGATTCCACCCACCAACGCCGTCTGATTGCGCGGATACAGGTGCGAGCCCACCCGCAAGCTCAGCACGACAAATCCATCCGCGATGAACGTCGCCCAAAACATTAGCGCTAACACAATTGCTAACGATCCGGTCGCCGTGATAAACGCCGAAGGCAACGCCAGCACGGCGAGCAAACAGAACAATCCCGCCGGCCGCTTCCCCGGCGACACGTACCGGTCCGCAATCCAGCCCCAGAAATAGTAGCCTGCCTCCCAACCCACCAAAGGGATCCATAACACTTGCCCGAGTTGCTTCTGCGACAAGCCCATCGCGCGATTTAAATACAGCGGGCTGAAATACGACACGACTCCCAGCGCCACCGCGCCCAAGCCGAAGCTCGACACCACCAGCCACAGCCTTCGCTCGCGGAAGTCCGGCCACGTGATTTTCAACGACTCGCTCTTATAATCGGCCATGAACGGCGGGCGTCCGATCACGGCCCACATCGCCAGCCAACACGCGCTCATCGCTCCGGTGAGCAAGAATGCCGCTCGCCATCCGAAGCGCAGGGCAATCGGCGTCACCATCAGCGGAGTCAGAATCGCGCCCAGCGACGCGCCGCTATAACCGATGGCCGTGCCTCGCGATTGCCGATCCGGCGGCAGCGATTCCGCCGCGGCCTTCAACGCTCCCGGAAAAGCCGAGCCTTCGCCGAACCCCAGCACGCTTCGCGCCGCCGCGAATCCCCAGAACCCGGACATCCAGGCGTGCGCCGTGCTCGCCACCGCGCGCAAGCTAACGGCCGCGAACATCCCCCTGCGCAGCCCGATGAAGTCCAGCAAGGAACCCCACAGCGGATTGCCGATCCCGTAAAAGATCGAAAATGCCCCCAGCGCCCGGCCGTAAGCCTCAGGCGTCAAGCCGGTGTCATGCAGAATTGTCGGCGACAGAACCGCGAGCACCTGCCGGTCCACGTAGGACAGCAGATTCGCCAGCATCATCGCGCATGAGGGAACCCATATGGTCCAGCTTCGATCGGGAGAAGTCCGCACCAGGGGAGTTTACCGTACTTGAGGAAATCCCAAATCGACTTTGCTGGTAGCCGGATCGGGCCACCGGCTGGTCACTACTTTCGCGCGCGTATAGAATTGCACTCCCTCCGGCCCGTACATGTGCAGATCCCCGAACAGAGACGCCTTCCAACCGCCGAAACTGTAGTAGGCCACGGGCACCGGAATCGGCACGTTGATTCCCACCAATCCTACTTCGACGTCGAACTGGAACTGCCGCGCCGCTCCTCCGTCCCTGGTGAAGATCGCCACGCCGTTGCCGTAAGCATTCTCATTGATGATGCGCATTCCTTCCTCGTAAGTCTCCGCGCGCACCACGCTCAGCACCGGCCCGAAAATCTCGTGGTCATAACAGCTCATCCCCGGCCGGACCCGATCCAGCAGACTCGCGCCTAGAAAGAATCCCTGGCGCCGGCACACGGCATGCTTCGATCCATCCACTACCACCGCCGCACCCTCTGCCTCGGCATTGGCCACGTACGCAGCCACTCGATCCCGATGCTCGCCGGTGATGAGAGGGCCCATCTCATTGCCCTCCTCCATCCCCGGCCCGACCTTGATCCGCGCCATCCGCTCGCGAATCGCTTCAATCAGCGGATCGGCAATCGGCCCGACGGCCACCACCGCCGAAATCGCCATGCAGCGCTCGCCGGCCGAGCCGAAGGCCGCCGACACCGCCGCATCCGCCGCCATCGCGATATCCGCATCCGGCAGCACCAGCATGTGATTCTTCGCCCCGCCTAATGCCTGCACACGCTTGCCATTCTGCGTCGCGACCCGGTAAATGTGCTTCGCCACCGGAGTCGAACCCACGAAGCTGACCGCCTTGATATCCGGGTGCTCCAGCAGCCGCTCCACCGCGGTCCGATCCCCTTGCAGCACGTTGAAAACACCATCCGGCACACCGGCTTGTTTCAGCAGCTCGGCCATCAGCAGGCTGGCCGAAGGGTCGCGTTCGGACGGCTTCAGCACGAACGCGTTCCCGCACGCGATCGCATTGGGGAACATCCACATCGGCACCATCACCGGGAAATTGAACGGCGTAATCCCCGCCACCACCCCCAGGGGCTGCCGGATTCGGTAGACGTCGATCCCACGGCTGGATTGCTCGGAATACTCGCCCTTCAGTAACTGTGGAATGCCGCACGCAAACTCGATGTTTTCGAGTCCCCGCGCCACCTCCCCCATCGCATCGGCCAGCGTCTTGCCGTGTTCCAGCACGATCAGTTCCGCCAGCTTTCGCCGATTGCGGTCGACCAGGTCGCGCAGCTTGAACATCACCTCGGCCCGCCGCGACAGCGGTGTCGCGCGCCACTCCGGAAACGCTCGTTTAGCCGATTCCACGCAGCGATCCACATCTTCCGCCGCGGCAAAGTCTACACGAGCGCGAACTTCCCCCGTCGCCGGATTCCAAACGTCGCCGCAGCGGCCAGATGCGGAGCACTCGATCTTTCCGCCGATCCACTGCCCAACAGTCTTCATTCCCACGGCTACATCGGCGGTTGTCATTGCCCTCATCACCTCGCTGGAGCCGCTGTCGCGGCGGGCGGCTTGGGCGGTATCGGCATGGTCTTCACCTTCTCGCGATACTCCGGATACATCGTCTCCGCGCCGCCCAGCACCGCTTGCGCGGGGAGACCGAGCTTCGCCGCGAATTCCGTAACGAACGGGTTCTCGCCGGGCATGAAGCTGGGCACGTCGCCCTGCTTTCGCCCTGGAGCCTCATCCACGTATTCGCACGGCCATAGCCAGTTGCCGTTGGAGCTTGCGTTCAACACGTAATCCTGGCTTTTGATTAGCGGCTCCTCCAGATAAACCGGATCGTTCACCACCGTAACGTGCGTAAGATGATCGCCGTGGCGGATGAAATGTTCGGTCAACGTGATTTCGTCGCTCGAGGGTAACCCGTTGCGGCGATGCCAACCCTGTTTGATGTGCGTCGTGTAGACGGTCAAAATATTCCCGTCCCAGTGCCCGGTCGAGAAGCCCATCCAGGTGTGCGGAGCATAATCCGGAGGGTGCGCGCGGCCGTCCATCCAGATGGTCCGGTTCTGCTCATACGTGCTGCTGTAGTTGTGAATCGCGATCAGCTCCTGCGTCTGGGGGTCGCGCTCCTCCCAGATACGCAGTTGCAAGGGACCGCGATAAATATACGCGACGGTGTGAACCTGGCATTGATGCTCAGGAAGCGTGAGACGATCCGGGTCCCAGCTAAGCGCCCACTGCCGCGCCTCGGCGTTGATCGGAAGACCGAGGTAATCCACCAGGTCGGGCCCTGGGCCGCGCTCCGGCGCATCCTCGGAAAACTGCGGACCCCAGGCGCCGCTCAGATCCACCTGCCCCACGGCGGGAATCGCGGCCAATACCGCGGCCGCCAGCACACCAACGGTTACTCGATCGAGGCGTCTCATTTGTGCGCCGTCCTCCCTGCGTGATTCACTTGCGCCAATACCTCGCGAACTTTGGTCAACAGATCCTCGCGTGGGAAGGGCTCGGGAAAAGTGTATACCTTCTCCACCGTGCGTTGTACGTTCAGCCGGTCTTCATCAATCGTGCCGGCCAGGACCAGCACCGGCAATCCCGGCTGCCGGCTGCGCAAATAATCCGCGGCCACGCGTCCCGGCATGCTGTTAATGTACGGCCGGACGATCAAAAGATCCGGACGCGCCTCGGCCAACCGGTCCACGGCCACTCCCAAATCCGCTGCCCTTAACGCCAGATAGCCCGCCTCTTGCAAGACATCATGCAGCGCCGCCCGGGACACCGGATCGGAGTCCAGCAGCAGAATGGTGGCGTGCGGAGCTGCAAAGGCTTTCATGGCGCCTTCAAATGAGCATACCAGCAGCGGAGATGAAGGCAAGGGCAGGGTGTTAAAATTCAAGAGGAGTTAGGCAGTCCCTTCCTCTTAAGGTTTTCCCATTGGCGGTTTCACCATGTGTCTTACTACTCCGGGGCGGTTGTGTCTCTCCGCTTCCGCAATCCTGTTTTTCGCAACTCTAACCTCCGTCCGAGCCGCGCAACCCGACGCCATTGTCATCGGTTTCCTGGGCGGCTACGTCGGGCATGCGAATGCGATTCATACCGAGGTTCAGCTCGCTCAGCGCCTGCGCGACGCCTATCCTACGGGCTTGCAGGTGCGCCTGTTCGAAAACCGTCACGGCCAGGCCGCGCTACGGGAAGTCGTGCGTCTGCTGGATAAAGACAACGACGGCAACTTATCCTCCGAAGAACGGAACAACGCGCGCATCGCCATTTACGGCCACAGTTGGGGCGCCTCCGAAACAGTGACGCTGGCGCGCGCGCTCGGCCAGCGACGCATTCCAGTGCTTCTGACGGTGCAAGTGGACAGCGTGGAGAAGCGTCATGAAGACGACGCCTCAATCCCAGCGAACGTCGCCCAAGCCGTCAACTTCTTTCAACTCGACGGACTGCTGCATGGGCGCGCGCAGATCCACGCCGCGGATGCCTCGCACACGCAAATTCTCGGAAACTTCCAGTCCGATTACAAAACCAAGCCAGTGAGTTGCGCGGGTTATCCCTGGTACGCGCGGCTATTCATGAAACCGCACATCGAGATTGAATCCGATCCGGCCGTGTGGCATCAGGTGGAAGCGTTGATCCGATCCAAGCTTCTGGGCGATCCGCAGCGCGGCACGGCTGACAGCAGGGCCCAGTAGGCAGGTCCCTGTGGCAGGACCCTGTAGCCTTGCGCTCCCACGGTAATCCACTTATTCTGAACTGAGTATGAAACGTCTTCCCTCGCAGTCTTTGATGGCCGCGACCGCGTTCGCGGCGTGCCTTGCGTGGACTTTCCACAGCGGATGGGAGCTGAGAGCGCAGGACGCGGCGAAGGGTCCCGATGCTGGAGCGAAGCAGACCGGAGCCCCCGGCGCGGGCCGCGGCAAAGGCGGCGGGCGAGGACGAGCCGCGGTGGACACGCTGGGGACTGGTCCGTGGGATTTGAAGACGGAACTCGGCATGGTCCACGTGAGCGTGGTGACCAAGGGATTGGATCACCCGTGGGGATTGGCGATTTTACCCGACGGCGACATGCTCATAACGGAGCGGGCCGGGAGGCTGCGGTGGTTTCACAAGGGCGTGCTGGATCCCACGCCGCTCGGCCCCCTGCCGGAGATTCGTGCGCGGAGCCTGGGCGGGTTGTTGGACATCGCGCTGCACCCGAACTTCGCGCAAAATCACTGGATCTATTTCACGTACGTGAAGCCGGGACCCGCGGAGAATCCGGCGCATGAGACTACGGCCGTGGGACGGGCAACGTGGAACGGAAGCACCACGCTTAGCGATGTGAAGGATATTTTCGTGGCTGACGCGTGGTTCGGCGGCACGAATGCGCCGAAGGGATGCTGCGGGCAAGGGCCTGCGGACGGAAACAGCCACGGGTCGCGAATCGTTTTCGACAAGCAGGGTTATCTTTATGTGACTAGCGGCGACCGGAATTACGGCGAACTGGCGCAAGACCCAGCGACGGACCTGGGAAAGATTTTGCGGATTCGCGATGACGGAACTGTTCCTCCGGACAATCCGTTCGTAGGCAAGCCGGGCTACAAGCCGGAGATCTGGACCATCGGGATGCGCAATCCGCTGGGGCTGACGGTGCATCCGGTCACCGGCGCAATCTGGGAGAGCGAATTCGGGCCGAGAGGCGGCGATGAAGTGAACCTGATCAAGAAGGGCGCGAACTATGGATGGATCCTGGTGACGCACGGTGAGCATTACAACGGCGCACCTAGCGAAAAGACGCACGAAGGAATGGAGGAGCCGGTGATGCACTGGGAGCCGGTGATCGATCCGGGCAACCTGGCGTTCTACTACGCGGATAAATTCCCGCAGTGGCGCGGCAATCTGATCATGGCCACCATGACTCGTTCGGTCCTGCGCGCCACCTTCGACGATCAAGGCAATCCGGTGGCGCAGGAGCGGATGCTCACGGAGCTCAACCAGCGGATGCGCGATTTGCGGATCGGCGCGGACGGGAACATCTATCTGCTCACCGATGAGACATTCGGCGCGCTGTTGAAGATGGAGCCGGGGCAGTAAACGGGCTTGCGATATACTCGTGTGCTGCGGGAGGTTCCGTTGAAATTCACACCCACGTTGCTGCCGCTCTCCGTTCTTGCCTTCGCGACCACAGCTCTTGCCCAGGTCCCTCCCGATATCGCCAAGCAGTTGGTGACCATCGGGCGCGGGGTTTGCGTGCCGGAGACAACCAAGATTTATCTGCCGCTGCACCCGCAGCCGCCATACAAAAGCCGTCACGATCAGCCGCGACGTGAAGTTCGGCCCGGATGCCATGGATGTTCTGGACGTTTTTTCTTCTGAGAAAAGCGGAGCGAACCGGCCGGTGCTGATCTATGTTTCCGGCGGCGCCGGCAATAAGCTGGCCAACGGGCCGGAGGGCATTTTCTACGACAACATCATGATGTGGGCCGTGAAGAATGGAATGGTCGGCGTCAACATGCAGCGGCATCCCGACGCTAGCGGCGACTATTACGGTCCGGCGAAAGCAGTGGGGATGGTGGTGGAGTGGGTGCGAGATAACATCGCGCGGCACAAAGGCAATCCGAATCGCGTCTTCATCTGGTCGCAATCGGCGGGGAATCAACCGGTAGCGAACTACATTGGACACACGGATCTGTACGGGCCTAAGGGAGTGGGGCTGAAAGGCGCGGTATTCATGTCGTCGCCGGGGTTCAGCATTCTTCCCGCGACTCCGCCGCAGGCGCAAGGCGGCAATGGCGGACCGTGCAACGATCCGGTGACGGGACAACCGTCGACGGCAGCTCGCGGAGGCGGTGGACCAAGAGGTGGTGGACCGGGAGGTGGTGGACCGGGAGGTGGCGCGCCGGGAGCCGGAGCGGGTCGCGGCACAGGCGGACGCGCGGGCGGAGGCGGAAGGGGACGAGGGCAGGTGGATGAGGCGACGGCCCTGTCACGCTCAGACCTGCCGGGATTGGTCAGCTCCAGGCTGCCGTTTATCGTTTCAAGCGCGGAACTCGATCCGCCGGGCGTAATTGCGTTCGCAGAGACGTTACGGGATGCACTGACGAAGGCCGGGCGGGCTCCCACATATCTCACCTTCAAGGATCACAGTCACATTTCAGAGGTCGAGTCGATCGACACGAACGACACCAGCGTCAGCGGTCCGATTCTCAAGTGGATGAAGAGCATCAAATAAAGCCGCCGTATCTGAGGATCGCGGTTGAGGAAGCGTATGCGCCTCCGGAACTCTTCCGGCGATACAGGCGGTTGCTGGAAGACGGCTCACACGGCGATCCAGGATTCCAGAGTCTGGTTGGCTTTTATCTGAACGATCCCAGTCCGGGGATCGCCAAGCTGCGGGAACGGATGGTGGATCTGGGCCCGATCCGGCTGCGCGATATGGACGAGACCGGAATCGCTAAGCAAGTGCTTTCCTTGACGTCGCCCGGAGTCCAAGTGTTCGACGCGCCGACGGCGGTTTCTCTGGCGCGGGAATTCAACGATCAACTACGGGACGCGATTCTCCAGTATCCGGATCGCTTCGCGGGGCTGGCGGCGATTGCGCCGCAGGATCCGGCGGAGGCGGCGAAGGAACTGGAGCGAAGCGTGACCAGGCTGGGGCTCAAGGGCGCGATCGTCAATTCGCACACGCATGGCGAGTACCTGGATGATCCGAAGTTCTGGAGCATTTTCGAAGCTGCGGAGGCGCTGCAGGTTCCGGTTTATGTGCATCCCGGTACAGCTCCGGCAAGCATGATCGGGCCGTTCTTGGAGCGCGGTCTGGATGGCGCTATCTACGGGTTTGCCGTGGAGACGGGCCTCCACGCACTGGGGTTAATTGTTCGCGGAGTCTTCGACCGGTTTCCGAAGCTGCGTGTGGTGCTGGGGCATTTGGGCGAAGCGCTGCCGTATTGGATGACGCGCATCGACTTCATGCACGCGCGGATGACGGCGACGAGTCGTTATCCGGGAATTGCGAAGCTGAAGCGAAAGCCGAGCGAATACCTGAAGGAAAACTTTTGGGTAACGACCAGCGGGATGGCGTGGGAGCCAGCCATTCTTTACGCGCAGAGCGTCCTGGGCGTGGAGCGGGTGTTGTACGCGATGGATTATCCCTACCAATTCGTGGCCAGCGAAGTTACGGCGATCGACAATCTGCCAATCGGCGACGCAGAGAAGAAAATGCTATACCAGAGCAACGCAGAGCGACTGTTCAAGCTCTGAAGGAAAGCCGGAGCGCGGCTTGTTTATACTGGGGCATTGAGCACGCCCACCACCCAAGTACCTTCGCCTCACACTGAATTCCACACCTCGGGATTGGTCCAACTCAGGCGTCCGCAGTTATTGGGGACGATGGCGGGATTGCTGCTCTCCGTGCTGCTGGCTTCTCTGGATCAGACCATTGTGGGAACGGCGGAGCCGAAGATCATCGCGTCGCTATCGGGATTCAACCGCTATCCGTGGGTCGCGACCGCGTACCTGCTGACCTCGACGCTGGCCGTGCCGATCTTCGCCAAGCTTTCCGACATGTATGGGCGGAAATGGTTTTTCATGGGCGGCGCGGGAGGGTTCGTGCTTACGTCGGCGCTGTGCGGAGCATCGGGAAAGCTGGGGTTTCTGGGCATTGACGGGATGAATCAGTTGATCCTGTTCCGGGCTATCCAAGGTATCGGCGGCGGGATGATGATGGGACTGGCGTTCACCATCATCGGCGATGTTTTCTCGCCGGCGGAGCGCGGAAAGTATCAAGGATTTTTCGCGGCGACGTACGGATTGTCGTCGATCTTCGGACCAACTCTGGGGGGATGGCTGACCGATCAGGTTTCCTGGCGCGCGACGTTTTACGTGAATCTGCCGGTGGGATTGATCGCGATGGTGGCGATGTATCGTTACTTTCCCTACTGGCATCCGCAGGGAGTCCGGCGAGTGGTGGATTGGGCAGGCGTGCTTTCGCTGATCCTGTGCATCGTGCCGTTGCTGCTGGCGCTGACGTGGGTGACCGATTACGGATGGGGCTCGGCGCGAGTGATTCTGTTGTTGGCGCTTTCCGTGGCGATGCTGGGAGCATTCCTTTGGGCGGAAAGCCAAGCCGAGGAGCCGCTGCTGCCCTTGTCGTTGTTTCGCGACCCGGTGATCAGCTTGTCTTCCGTGGCGGTGTTCATCCTGGGGATGGGAATGTTCGGAGTGATCATTTACCTGCCGCTGTTCATGCAAGGCGTGCTGGGAGTATCGGCAACGAAGTCGGGGAATCTGCTGACGCCTTTGCTGCTGGGGTCGGTTGCCGGGAGCATCACCACGGGACAATTGAATCTGAGGCTGAGGACGTACAAGCCGCAGGCGGTGGCGGGATCGGTGATGATCGCCGCCGGGATGATTCTGTTCGCGCGCATGAGCGTAGCTACGCTGCCGGACCAAGTATTGTGGCCCATGATTATCGCCGGATACGGCATGGGCTTGCTGATGCCGGTGTACACGGTGGCGGTGCAGAACGTTGCGCCGAGGCATCAGATGGGAGCGGCGACCGCTTCCACGACGTTCTTCCGGTCGATTGGGAGCACGGCGGGAGTGGCTTTCTTCGGAAGCCTGCTGTTAACGAACTATCATCGCGATTTCGCGGCTGGGGCCCCCGCGGGCGTGCCGAAGGAGGCATTGCCGTTCTTCGCGAATCCGGTGCGCCTGCCGCAGGTGCGGGACCAATTGGAAGCGATCTTCGCGCGCTCGCCCGGCGGGCCGGACTTGCTGAAGACGCTGTTGGGAAACGTGCGGCTGGCGCTGGCGCACGGCATTCAGTTGATCTTCGTCACTAGCGCGGTGGTGATGACGGCGTCGATTATTCTCAACGTCCTGTTGCGGAACGTGCCGTTGCGGCACGGGAGCGCGCCGGCTCCCCCGCCTGCGGCGGAACCGTAGACAGAAGCAGGCGCATGCGCCATCCGATAACGCCGTTGGGGTAATAGCCGGCGACGGTGGCGACGCGTACGAATCCCAGGCCCCTATAAAGGTGGACGGCAGGCAAATTGTTGCGGCGGGCCATCAGAAAGATTTTGCGGACCCCCACGCGGCGAAGCTTTCCAATCGCGGCGCGCATGAGTGCGGTGGCGACGCCATAACGCCGGTAGCGCGGAAGCGCCGCCAGCGATTCGATTTCCGCGCCGTGATAGGTAAGCGTGGCGATTATGTATCCGACTATGCTGTAACCGGCGGGGCGGCCCGAGACCAGGGCGACCAGGAAGAACTGGGGGACGGCGGCGGCGCAGTTGAGGAAGACCTCGCGCGGGAAGGCGTCGCGGCCGAAGGAGGCATCCTCAATTCGCTGGATCGCGGGCAAATCGGCGGCTTCGAAGGCGCGGATACGGGGGTGTAGAATGTTTCCCATGCGTCTACCCATCGTATGTGCATGCGGGCTGGGATTGCTGTTCGCTGCGCTGCTGCCCTCCCAAGATAAGAGCGGGCAAGACAAGGGCGGCGGCCAAAAGGGAAAGCCGGCGAAAGGCAATAGCCTGATCGAACCGCTGCCGGATCTGGAGAAGGCGATTAAGGGGAAGATCGAGCGAATTCAGGTGCACGGGAAGTCGCTCGAAGGGAATCTGGAAGGGGATTCGCCGGATCGCGACGTGTTCGTGTATTTGCCGCCGAGTTACGCGACGCAGCCGAACCGGCGTTATCCGGTGGTCTACATGCTGCACGGATACGGGCTGCACGCGGAGCAATGGATCGGATTCGCCAACTTCGGGAAGCTGGAGAAGGATCTGGCTGCGGGGACGGCGAAGGAGATGATCCTGGTGGCGCCGGACGCGTTCACGCTGGAAAACGGGAGTTTTTATTCCAATTCGAAGGCGACGGGCGACTGGGAGACCTACGTCGCGGTGGAACTGGTGAACTACATGGACGACCACTACCGCACGATTCCGGACCGGATGAGCCGCGGGCTGATGGGGCATTCGATGGGCGGCTACGGGACCTTCCGGATCGGCATGAAGCATCCGGAGGTGTTTTCGAGCTTATTTGCGATGTCGGCAGGCAGCGCGTGGGACAACGGGACCGTCGCACCGGAAACGGCGCAGGCGCTGGAAGCGGTGAAGACCAAGGAAGAGGCGGCCAAGGTGCCTTATGCACAGAAGGGGACTTTGGCGAAGGCCGCGGCGTGGTCGGCGGATGCGGACAATCCTCCATTGTTCTTCGATCTCCCGGTGAAAGACGGGAAACCGCAGCCGCGGATTCAGGCGAAATGGGCGGCAAGCTCGCTGCTGGTGATGCTGGAGCAGTATGCGCCGAATCTGAAAAAGATGAAGGCGATCGCCATGAACGTGGGCGATATGGACGCGCTGATGCCGTCCAATCAAGCAATGGATGAGGCTCTGACCAAGGCCGGCATCAATCACACGTTCGAGATTTTCCCAGGCACGCACAATGATCAGGTGCCGATGAATTTCGAGCAGAAAGTACTGCCGTTCTTCTCGAATGCGATGACACTTGAAAGGGTGGAGGAGTAGGTGCGCAGAACGATCATTATTGCGGCGATGGCGACGGCTGCGTTGGCACAGACGGCCGAGCCGACGAAGGGGACGTACGCGAGAATAAAAGTTCATGGGAAATCGCTCGAGGGGAATCTATCGGGCGAGCCGACGGACCGGGACGTGTCGGTATATCTGCCGCCGAGCTACCAAAGCTCGGGAACGCGGCGGTACCCGGTGATCTATCTGTTACACGGCTACACGAATTCCGATATCGGGTGGTTCGGGCCGGAGGCGCGCGGGTCGTTTGTGAACGGCAACACGATGACCGTGGCGGCGGACCGGGCGTATGGAAGCGGAGTCGGCGAAGCGATTCTGGTGATGCCGAACGCCTATACGATTTACCAGGGCAGCATGTTCTCGGACTCGGTGACCACCGGCGATTGGCTGGGGTTCATCGCCAAGGACATGGTGGAGTACATGGACAGCCACTACCGGACGATTGCGAATCGGGCGGGGCGAGGGTTGGCGGGACACTCCATGGGAGGGTATGGAACCTTCCGGATTGCAGCGAAATATCCGGAAGTCTTTTCGAGCATTTACCTATTAAGTGCATGCTGCCTGACGGCGAATTTGAATCCGAATCCGCAGGGGTCGGCGCGGGCGGAGGCGCTGAAGGGGCCGGAGGACGCCAAAGGCGCGGAGCGGGGTTTGGCTACGCTGCTGGCGGAGGCTGCCGCATGGTCGCCCGATCCGACGAATCCGCCGTTCTATTTCGATCTGCCGGCGAAGGACGGAAAAATTCAACCGGCAGTGGTGGCGAAATGGGTGGCGAACGCTCCGCTGGCGATGGTGGATCAGTACATCGACAGCTTCAAGATGCTGCACATCGGGCATGACGTAGGGAATAAAGACGGGCTGGCGGCCAGTAATCGGGCGCTGGAACGGGTGCTGACCGGCTACGGAATTCAGACGACATTCGAAGTGTATGACGGCGATCACACCAATCACATCGTGGACCGGATGGAGAAGGTGGTGCTGCCGTTTTTCGCGAAGAACCTTGCGGCTCATTAAAACATCACACAGGGCGCTGCTGTACGTGGCCGTGCTGGTGGCGTGCGCAAAGCGCCCGAATCCAGTGGAGGATTTGCAGGGGCGCGAAGACGTCTCTCAATACCAGCTCACTCAGGTGCGGGGGCAGCGGGACGGTGACCGTCTGAGCGCGACCGCAAGTTTTTCCGACGGGAAATACGTTTTCCTGGTGGACCTGAATTTCGCCATCGACACTACTGCACAGTGGAGGTACGGAGGGTGGCAATGGATCGGTGGCGCGGGACGGCTTCGGAAGGGGACGGTCGAGGCGAAGTCGATCATGTTCCTCGGCGGGCAGAACGGGCCTCCCAGCATCGGCGGGACGTACGATCTCCTGGATGAAAACGGCGCGGCCGAATATCGGGTGACAATTCCACCAACGCCGCTGCAAGTGCGGGTGCCGCGGCAGAATCGGTAATTGAAGCTGCTGTCCCGGTTTATACTGAGACGAATGCGTGTAATCACAACATTATTGCTATTGGCGGGGACGCTGGCGGCGCAGAAAAAGGTCGATGATGTGGCGCTGCGCAACTCCGGCAAGACCGGCGAGGAGTGGCTGGTCAACGGACTGAATTACGGCGAGACGCGCTATAGCCCGCTGAAGCAGATCGATGCGACCAACGTGGGGCGATTGGGGCTGGCGTGGTCCTACGACGTCGGCGCGGGCGGAGGGACGCAGGAGTCGACACCGCTGGTGTCGAACGGGGTCATGTACAGCGTCACCAACTGGAGTATCGTGTTCGCGGTTGACGCGCGGACGGGCAAAGAGAAGTGGCGCTGGGACCCGGAAGTGAACCACGCCACGGTGGCGCCGAAGATTTGCTGCGGCGTGGTGAACCGCGGGCTGGGATTGTACGAAGGCAAGGTGTTCGTGCCGGTGATCGACGGGCGCCTGGTCGGGCTGGATATCGAGACCGGGAAACCGGTGTGGGAGACGCGCGTGGCGTATTCGCAGGACAGCTACACGCTGACCATGGCTCCGCGGGTGATTCGCGGGCGAGTGATGATCGGCGTGAGCGGTGCGGAGTATCCGGTGCGGGGCTTTATCGCCGCATACGATGCCAATACGGGCAAAGAAGCGTGGAAGTTTTACACGGTCCCCGGGGATTTTTCGAAGCCTCCAGAGAATGAGGCCATGCGCCGCGCAATCGCGACCTGGGACACCAAGGCGACCAAGGCGGGCGGCGGCGGGACGGTATGGGACTCGATTTCCTACGATCCCGAGGCGGACCTGGTGTACTTCGGAACAGGCAACGCAGGGCCCTGGCCGGCGGATCTGCGAAACGCGCGCGGCAAGGACAATCTGTACGCGTGCTCGATCATTGCGCTGAAGGCGGATACGGGCGAGTACAAGTGGCATTTCCAATTGGTGCCCAGCGATTCCTGGGATTACGACGCGGTGCAGCAGTTGATTCTTGCCGACATCACGATCAAGGGCCAGCCTCGCAAGGTGATCATGCAGGCCAGCAAGAACGGGTTCTTCTATGTGGTCGACCGGATCACGGGGAAATTCATTTCGGGGCAACCATACGTGAAGGTGAGCTGGGCCAAGGGGCTCGATGAAGCCTCGGGCCGGCCGATCGTGAATGAGGATGCCTGGTACAGCAAGGAAAGCGGTGCGGTGGTGCAGCCGGGACCGAACGGCGGGCACAACTGGGCTCCCATGTCGTTCAATCCGTCGACGGGGTTGGTCTACGTGCCGGCGACGTCGGGAACGAATTTTACTTACGCGACGGATCCGAATTTCGAGCTGAAGCCGGGCGAGCTGAATCTGGGAATTGTGTTCGCGAATCCGAATACGGGGCGCGGGCGCGGAGCTGCTGGAACGGCTCCGGGCGGTGAGGTTGCGACGGCGGCTGCGCAAGCGGCAGCGGCTCCTCCAAGGCCTCCGGCTCCGCGAGCTCCGAACAAGCCGGAGCCTCCAACCATCGGACCGGACGGCCCGCAGGGAGGGATTCTGACGGCGTGGGACCCGGCCACGCAGAAGCCTCGCTGGACGGTTTCGGGCGGAGGCTCGACCGGAGGCGGGACGGTGACGACCGCGGGCAATCTGGTGTTCCAGGTGCTGTCGAACGGCTTGCTGCGGGCCTATAGCGCTGACAAGGGCGAGAAGCTGCTGGAGATCCAGACTAATCTGCGCACGGCGATGGGTCCGCCCATGACGTTCATGCTCGACGGCAAGCAGTACGTGACGTTGCAGGGCGGACAAGGCGCGGCGGGAACGGGATTCGGCGGCGGAGGAGCCTCGCCGATTACGCCGAAGCTGCTGACGTTTGTGCTCGACGGGAAGGCTCCGCTACCGCAGGCTCCTGCGCAGGCGCAGGGCCGAGGCCGGGCTGATTAGAGGTCGAATAGAGGTCGCGGTGAATAGGAGACATTTCATCATCGGATCGACCTGGTGCGGCGTGGCCGCGTGCCTAAGAGCCGCGACTGCGCCGAGCCGGTTATCAGCCAAGCCGGGGGCTGCGGTGAAGACGGCGGCTCCGGCGGGTTTGCATCCGCTGAAATTGCGCGCGGATCGCGATGCCCTGCTCTACATTCCTGAAGCCGCGGCGAAGTTCGACCAGGCTCCGCTGCTGGTTTCGCTGCATGGCGCAACGCGGAGCGCCGATAGCGGCATCGACCGGTTCAAGATGCTCTCCGATCAGCATGGGTTTCTACTGCTGGCTCCGGCCTCCGAGTCAACGACGTGGGACGGGATCGGAGGGCAGTATGGGCCGGACCCGGCGTTCATCAACAAAGCTCTGGAGCGGACGTTCGCGATGCGAAACGTGGATGCGAAGCGCATGGGGATGGCGGGCTTTTCCGACGGCGCGTCATATTCGCTTTCGATCGGGCTGGCGAACGGCGATATGTTCAACGCTGTTTTCGGATTTTCAGCCGGGTTCGTGATTCCGGGCGAGTTCATCGGCAAGCCTCCGGTTTTTATGTCGCACGGAACGGCGGACAACGTTTTGCCCATTGACCAGTGCAGCCGGAGGATCGTGCCGGAGCTGACGAGGCTGGGGTATAACGTGACGTATCGCGAATTCGACGGAAGGCACACGCTGCCGCCCGAGGTCGCCGCCGAAGCGATGCAGTGGTTCATGAGCCTTCGGTAGACTGCACCTGCGCGCGGAACTAACATAGAAGCCGCGGAGCTAAGATGGAAGCGATGGCACGCTTTGCTCCTGCTTTTTCCGTTGCCGCAATCGTTTTTCTGGGATCGGGCGCTTACGCGACGATCCTGCATCACAATCCCAAAGAAGCGCCGGTGGATTCAACCTTGGGTGTTCCGCTCAAGAGCCGCATTCCGTGCGACGGCGCGACCAATCCCGAAGACCAAGTCGGTCTGACGACGACGTTTTCGCCGGGAGGCTGGGAGCGCGAGTTCCGGATCGAAGTTTACGAGGATAAGTACTGCAAGCGCGGCGACCTGGGATGGGCGTGCGTCCAGCCGGGGCACGTTCAGTGGAAGCAGGAGTGGTCTGCGGACAGCACCGTGTCGACCGCGGCGAGCACTTACGGCTTGAGCTCGTGCGAGACGTGGGGATCGAAGGATAAGCCACAGATCATCCTGACCGGGTGGTACAAGGAGACGACCGGGGACAAGAAGATCGACGAGAAGGAAGTGTGGAAGCAGGTTGAGGTGAAGAAAGTGGCGTCGCGGTGGGAGACCTACGAGTTCACCGATCCCAAGGGCGGCACGGCGCAGGTTCAAATTGACCGTAGATAGAGCCACTCCCTGACGGTCGTGGTTCTTTTATGTTCGGTTCGAGGTTGCGGACAGGCACTGAAGCGCGAGGAGCGCCGCATGGTTTGCCCCAAGGGGCACTCTTTCGATATCGCGCGCAGCGGCTATGTCAATCTGCTTCAGCCGCAGGACCGGCGATCGAAACAACCAGGGGATTCGAAGGAAGCGGTCGCGGCGCGCCGCCGGCTGCATGAACTGGGCGTAACGGCGGGTCTCCTTGAGGGCATTACCGAAGTGCTAAGTCCGCTTGAAAGCGACGTGGTGCTCGACGCGGGGTGCGGGGATGGGTTCTACCTGGGCTCGATGCAGCGTGAATGCGGTTTTGAAGGGCACGGCGTCGATATTTCCATTCCTGCGGTTAATGCGGCCGCGAAGCGGTTTCCGGCGTGCGAATGGATTGTCGCCAATGCAGACCGCTTCCTTCCCTACCCCAATGGAGCCTTCAGCGTGGTGCTTTCGATCACCGGCCGAATGAACGCCGCCGAATTTCACCGGGTGCTGCGGGAAGACGGAGGGTTGCTGGTTGCGGTTCCGGCTCCGGACGACTTGATCGAGTTGCGGGGAGTGGGACGGGACAGGGTTCCCCGGACCATGGAAACCTTTGGGCGCCAGTTCACCTTGCTGAACCAACGCCGCGTAACGGCGCAACTGGAGTTGGATGCAGCCGCGGTGAAGGACGTGCTGGTTTCTATTTACCGGCCGATGCGAACGAAGCCTGTGGAGGCGATGCGCCTTACAGTCAGCCTGGACTTGCTGCTGTTCCAAAAGAAGGCATGAAGTTCGGCGACAATAGTACACGATGAAATTCACAAGATTCGGGACCACGGGCATCACGGTCTCCAGGCTGTGCCTGGGTTGCATGAGTTACGGAGGCGGCGATGTGCCGGAGTGGGCTCTGGGCACCAAGGGTTGGCACGTGAACCTGGAAGATGCCCGGGAGCATTTCAAAATCGCACTGGAGAGCGGGATCAATTTCTTCGACACGGCGGATGTGTACTCAATCGGATTGAGCGAGGAGATCACGGGAAAGCATCTGAGAGACATGGCTAGCCGCGACGATATCGTGGTCGCGACCAAGGTGCATGGCGTGATGGGGCCGGGCCCGAACAAGCGCGGGTTGAGCCGCAAGCACATCCTCGAGGCATGCGAGAACTCACTGCGGCGGCTGGGAATGGATTACGTGGATCTCTACCAGATCCACCGGTGGGATCCGAAGACTCCGATTGAAGAGACCCTGGATGCGCTGGATTCACTGGTGAGGTCGGGGAAAGTGCGTTATCTGGGCGCCAGCAGCATGGCGGCGTGGCAGCTTTCGAAGGCGTTGTATACCGCCAAGGAGCGAGGCTGGCACCGCTTCGATTCGATGCAGAATCACTACAACCTGGTGTACCGCGAAGAAGAACGGGAGACGATTCCGCTGTGCGTGGACCAGCGGTTGGCGGTGATTCCCTGGAGTCCGTTGGCTCGCGGATTCTTGACCGGGTCGCGCAAGCGGGAAGGCGGGTCGACGGCGCGGAGCGAGGTAGATACGTTCGCGAAGGACATGTATTACACTGAGGCCGACTTCCAGGTGGCCGATGCGGTAGCGGAGGTAGCCAAGAAGCGCGGAGTATCGGCTGCGCAGGTGGCGTGCGCGTGGGTGCTACAGGCTCCGGGCGTGACGGCGCCGATTGTGGGCGTGACGAAGACCTCGCACCTCAAGGATTTGATCGGGGCCGTGGATCTCACGCTGAGCGCGGAGGAGATTGCGATGCTCGAAAAGCCGTATCAGCCTCACAAGATTCTGGGCCACGCGCAGCCGAAGGCCAAGGACATGATCTAGTCCTGTTCGCCCAGAGTTTGGGCGTACGTTTTGTCGTAGGGGTAGAACAGATCCTTGCGGCCTTGCTGTCATGCCGCTCTGAGTTCGGGCGTTGTGATGTCCCAGTCCGGCCGGCATTTCTTGGTAACTGCACGAAGGTCCTGGCGGAGGTCTTCCATGGTGGGCCGCCCCCAGAACCAGTAGCCGTTGTAGATCTTATAAACGACTAGACCGGGCTCGAGCACAATCACGTGGGGAATCATGGGATTGTGTAAAGGATCGGTGTATTCCGCGATGTCGAGATCTTTTTGAACAATACGTCCCGCGTCGGAAAGGAATGGCCAGTGGGCGCCGACTCCACTGCGATACTCATTCGTTTCAGTGATGTTGTCGGTGCTGATCGTAACCAGCCGGCAATAGGCAACCTCGATCTCAGGATGGAGTTGAACCAGCCCTTCCGCCTGCCGGCGGTCCTTCGGACAGAAACCTCCGCGGCTGAGGACCAGAACCATGGGATGTTGTCCTTGCAACTCGGAGAGCTTGCGGCGCTTGGCAGTATGGTCAGAAAGCTCATAGTCGGGGAAGTTCGTCCCGGGAACAATGTCAGAGCGCATAAAAACCACCTTTCTGTCGCCAATGCACGAATGCGACAAAACCTCGTGACCCAATGATGAGGTGCGCCAGACGTCCTCCATCAGACGCCTCACAAGGCCCGGCGCTGCTGCTACACTGAGCATCTAAGCCCCTCGTACGGACCGCCGCACAACGTTGGTGCTTCATGGAGCGAAACTCATGGCAGCAGCCATCGGTGGAACTCGAACTTACCAGCTACGTCAACCTGAAGCTGGCCGCCCTCGGGCAACCTACCAACCAGGAGACGGCAGACCCACGATTCATGGAGATCGCGGGGCCACTGCTGCGCAACTTTCTCCAGAAGGACCTGATGCTCGGCGACCGGCTGTGTCCGGCGGACGCGCGCATTCAGGCGTTCCTGGATTCCTATTTAGGTGAGGCTCCGCGACTGCCAGCGAGGACATTCGTGCTGGACCGGCCCGGACTCGCACGGCTTCTCTCATTCCCTCCGGGCTCGCACGATTTTGCGTCGCCGTACTTGCGGTCGTATCGAGTGGCGCAAGGAGTGCTACACAATCCCAAGACCGACCGCCGCACGACGCAAGGCGTGTTTCATGTGACCGAGGGCGGGCTGCCCGTGCCCGCGGATAAGATCGCCGTGCCTAAGCCGGTTTTTGCGGCGCTGCTCAACGAAGCGTTGCGCCCGCCTCAGGACGTGCTTACGTTGCCGTTCAGCGGCGGTCAGGAGGCGCAGGTGCACTTATTTGCATCCTTGCTGCTGCGCCCGATCGTCTGTCCGGCGACGGGAAGCGATCCGCAAAAGACGATGGAGACGCGGTGCTTTGCGCCGGGGAGCCTGGTGAGCAACCTGGATTTCCTCGAAACCATTTTCGGCAACGCCGGAGATCCGTCCCTGCCGGAGAACGACGCGGCGCTGGATGCGATGCACTGGACCGGCCACACCGGGTGCATCATCCTGGCGCCGCATTTGTCCGGGCTGAAGAAGAAGGACCTGGGGCTGCCGCACTCGAGTGACGCGACCGATCGGCAACGGCGCGAGGGGATGTGTTGGGAGGATGAGGGCGAGTTGTATAATTCGGGGCGCGCGTTCAAGATCACCTGCCGGGATGAGCGGGGCGTGATCGTGACCATCCTTGCGGACAATTACTACGGTTATTGCAAGAAAGAGGTGAAGACCCAGATCAGCTTCGCGGCGAATCTTTTCGGGCTGTGCGAGGAGGAGCATGCGGGAGGAGCGATCGCGTATCCGGCCTACATTTTGGGCCAGGATTTTTACGCAGACCGGACGGTCAGCCTTAAAAAGGCGGGGTTCGAAAAAGGCGTAAGGATTTTAGGTGACGTGGTTGAAGTTGAACCGGAAGGCTATGCGATTGACCAGCGCTACTCCGATATCTTTTACGTCCCGGAAAACGCCGCGTTCCACGTGGGCGAAGGAACGGTGGAGTGGCGGCACGAAGGGCAGTGCCAGCGTCTGAAGTTACGCGCGGGCGCTACTTACTTTCTGCCGTCGGGATTCCGGGTGCGGATGGAGAAGCAATCGTCCGGATCGGCATGGCGGCTGGTGGGGACCCGGCCGAGAGGAACGCTGTGCCATAAACCGTGCACGGTTTCGGGTGGAGGCAAGTCGGAGATCTCGAAGTCGATTGCGCAGTCCTTGTTGAGCGGTCCGGTGTTCGTCCGGGATTACCGCAACGACATGGAACAGGTGGCGGAGATCTTCAAGAAGGATTATTCGTCGATTTATAAGAACCGCGCGCCGGATGCCCGGATACGGAGGCCGATCCTGGGCGGGGAACGGACGCTGGGATCGGTGATCCAGCTTCTGACGCCGTCGCCGGAATACACGGAGGAACACAATGCGTGGGCTCGCGCGCTGCCGCAGACCATCCGGCAACTGGTGTTCACCATCAAGCGCTACTACGACCCGGAGTGGGGCGAGAATTGGCGCGAACATTTCACCGTGGATCGAATCAACGGCTTCCTGGGACACGAGCTGAAGTTCGACAACCAGAAGCTGGTCACCAACTATCTGCGGGTGGGATTCGACCGGGATGGATCGTGGAGGATCTACAAGCTTCGCCCGGATTTCTATCCTGCCGACAAATTGCAGGTAGAGGATGACATTACCGCGTCCGTGGTGGTTCCGCGGGAAAGCCTTAACGACCTCGATCCGGCGTATGCCAACCTCAGCGTGAAGCTGGTGGAGAATTGCGAAGCGCGTCTGTTCCAACGGCCCGACGACGCGGTGGTGCGCGGCGCGGACAAGATCGCCGAAGCGGATATGGCGGAGCCGGGGAATTTTCTTTCGAATTATGAGCCGCTGACGGTGGATCAAGCCAAGGCGATGGTGGAACATGTGGCGCAGTTCGACCAATACACGGAGCCGATGAAGGGTCTGCTGCGGACATTCGCGGAGGGCAACAGGACGCCGTACGCGGTCTCACCGGCGCATCCTCGGGTGGTGGAAGGGAAGCCGTCGAAGAACACGCGGTATCTGCAAAAGCGGCCGGACCTTGTCAATCCACGGGACGAATATCTGGCTGAGATCGCGGCGCGGCTGGAGCGCGAGATTCCCGCCGGACGGCCGGTGCATCACCCGGTGAACACGGTGCTGCCGGGGAGAAGGAACAATCCGGCGGATCCGAAGATCGGACTGCCTCCGCTGGCGGTCTACAGCCCGATTCATTATCAGGAATTGCCGGAGCTGTTCATGGAGTTCATCTCCAGCCTCACCGGGAAATCGCCCTCGACCACCGGATTCGGCAGCGAAGGCGCGCTGACCAAGGGTCCGTTCAATGCGCTGTGGCCGGTTGTGGATCTGAACAACGCACTAGTCGCATTCGCATTGACGGAGTACCCGGGCTTCACGACTTCGGCGGGGCACATCGGCCCGTATTATCGCGTGGATCACGACATCAGCCTGCTGGCGCCAGAGATCTGGTGCAGGATGCGGGTTCCGGAGCGCGATCCCGGGTTCCTCATTCAGCAAGGGTATCTGGAGAAGCTCGAGGATTTCGAACACGAAGGCAGGATTGTGCAAGCAAGCCGGCTGGGTTACAGGATCACTTCATCGTTCGTGGATCGTTTCCTGGGGCGGATCTTTGAGACCGCCGGAGCGGTATTCCCGGAGGAGATCCTGCGTCCGGAGAAACAGGACCTGGCCACCTTCGTGGAAGGCATGCTCAGCATCGTGGATGCGCAGATCTGCGCGGCCAGGAATTATTTCGAAGAAGGGAGCGTGGACTCTGCGTGCCCTCCGCTGAAGGCGCTGCTGCACATCATGGTGCATGGCGATTACGAAGGCATGAAGATCGGCGATCCGGCGTTCCGGGCGCTGTTCACTCGCGATAGCGTCCTGGCCAGCGACTGGTATCGCGAACGCCTGCGGACGAAACAAGCCCGCGATATTGAGCTGTGGACGCGGCACGTCGCGGCGCTGGAGTCGTTCACACAGTCTGGGCAGGGCGGTTTCGACGCAACGTCACGCTTGTGTTACGCCCGTGAGCAATCCGCGCGGGTGAGCGGGCCGGCGTACCTGGAAGAATTGTTCGGGACGATCGGGGCGGATCCGCTTCATGGCCAGTTAGGGCGCGCGAATTAGCGGGGGCTAAGGAGATTCCTTTAGTTCCATAAGAGGTATCTCTGACGCCTGAGCGGTTCACCCTTTCGAACCGCGCGCACGAAATTACACAAGTCTTACAATTCCCTGCGGTATTCGACTGCTACTTTGAGGTGTACCGTTCTTTTCCATGGAGATCTCGTGACCACAACTGTCTTAGCGCTCCCCCGGCGGGATAAACCTAACTTCTTTACTACCTTAGTCTTAGTCGTACTTCACGCAGGCGCCATCGGCGCTTTGTTCATGTTCAGTTGGCGCGCGCTGCTGATCACTGCGGCTCTGTATTGGATGACCATCGGATGGGGCATCAGCCTGGGGTATCACCGGCTGCACACGCACCGGTCCTACCAATGTCCTCGGGCGCTGGAGTATTTCTTTGCGCTGTGCGGCGCTTTGACGCTCGAAGGCGGACCGATCTTCTGGGTGGCGACGCACCGGATTCATCATCAGAAGTCGGACCAGCAGGGCGATCCTCATTCGCCTCGCGATGGGGCGTTTTGGTCGCACATGGGGTGGATTCTGTTCGGAGAAACGAATCACAACAACACCAAGATGATGTCGAAGTACGCGCCGGACCTGGCCAAGCACCGGTTCTACGTGGTGCTGAACAACTACCATTGGGTTCCGACGGTGGTGCTGGCGGCCATCCTGTTCGCTTTCGGCGGCCTTCCGTTGGTGCTGTGGGCGGTGTGCTTGCGCGATCGTCGTGGGTTTGCATTCCACCTGGCTGGTGAACTCCGCGACACACATGTTCGGCAGGCGCCGGTTCGACACCAAGGACGACTCCCGCAATAGCTGGTGGGTGGCGCTGCTGACGTTCGGCGAAGGCTGGCACAACAATCATCACGCGCATCCAACCTCCGCGCGTCACGGCCTGGCGTGGTACGAATTCGACATCTCCTGGATCTCGCTAAAGCTGATGAAGCTGGTGGGCCTGGCCAAGGGGATTCGCGTGGCCAAGCTGCCGGGCCGGGAAGCCGCGCGAGAAGCGGCGTAGGCGCACCAAGCCCTGTTTTCCCGGCTGCTAGTCTAGAAGCTCGGCTGCTAGTCTAGAAGCATGGTCGACGTTAGCCGGCGAAAGTCGGTGGCGCTGTTCATTGCTCTGGGCGGCGGGCTGATCCTGGTTATCTCCCTCCTGTACGTCGGCTGGGTGTTGCTGCAGTGGCGCTCCGGCTGGTTGCTGGCCCTGGGCCTGCTGTTACTGGTGGTCCTGATCGGCGGCGTCACCGTCAACACCTTCTTCCTGGTGCGTGAGATTCGCCGGAATGAGCAGCAGGACGCCTTCATCAATGCCGTTACCCATGAGCTGAAGACGCCGGTAGCGTCCATCCGTCTCTATCTGCAAACGCTGCAGACTCGCGCCATCGATGACGACAAGCGCAACGAGTTCTACGGAATCATGCTGGCCGACAGCGACCGTCTGCTGGATACGATCGAGCAAGTGCTCCGGACAGGGCGCATCGGCTCCCGTGGACGCCGGCCCAATTTCACACCGATCGATTTGAACGCCGTGGCGGAGGAGTGCGTGGGCCGCACGCGGGCTCTCTATCACATCTCCCCGGAGCAGTTGACTTTTCGCGCCGGTCCGCCCGTGACGATTCGCGCGGATATGGAAGAGGTTCGGGCGGCGTTGTCGAACATCATCGACAACGCGGTGAAGTACTCGGGCAACGATGTGCGGGTCAGTGTGGAGACCACGCCGGTCAACGGCAATTACGTAGCCGTGCGGGTGCGGGACCATGGGCCCGGCATCCCCAAGACCGAACTGAAGCAGATCTTCACGCGGTTTCATCGAGTTCCGGGAACGGGCGGCGTGCGCATTCCAGGAACCGGGCTGGGGCTGTACATTGTCCGCTCCGTGGCCAAGCGGCACGGCGGGCGGGCGTGGGCGGAAAGCGAAGGGGTGGGGCGCGGCAGCACGTTTGTGTTCCAACTGCCCATCGCCAATAGATGAACCGCATCCTGGTGGTGGAGGACGAAACGCATCTCGCGGAGGGCCTGCGCTTCAACCTGGAGGCTGAGGGGTATCAGGTGGAGGTCGCCGAAACAGGCGAAACCGCGCTGGAGTTGCTGGCGCCCGCTACGGGGGCCCCTGCTGCGCCGTTCGATGTTCTGGTGCTGGACGTGATGTTGCCGGGCAAGGACGGATTCACCGTGATGTCCGAGATCCGGCACGCTGGGCAGTACATTCCTACTTTGATGCTGACGGCCAGGGGACATCCGGGCGACGTTTTGCAAGGCTTCGCGGCGGGCGCGGACGACTATCTTCCCAAGCCCTTCGATCTGCCGATTCTGGTGGCGCGGATCAAAGGGCTGCTGCGCCGCAGCGAATGGCAAAGCCGGGCGGCAAGGACCGCGTCAGCGCAGCCTCCCGCCAAAGACGTCTACACCTTCGGCGACAAATCCGTGGATTTCAACCTGCTCCAACTTCGCGTCCGGCAGCAAATATTCCCCCTGACGCTAATGGAAGCGAATGTTCTGCGTTATCTGATCCAGCGCGAGAACCAGCCGGTGCATCGCAAGAAGATGCTGGAGGAAGTTTGGGGGCTGCACGAAGACACCGATACCCGGGCGATCGACAATTTCATCGTGCGGTTGCGGAAGTACATTGAGGACGATCCGGCGAAACCGAAGCACGTTTTGACGCTTCGCGGAGTAGGATACCGGTTCGTGGCAAACCCGGCCGGGGCGAGCTAGAGGCTATGGACCCAGTCGAAGCGTTGATTCTCGATCTGTTGGAGTGGGTGGACTTACGCGAGCGCACCTACGATGAGGTGATGGCCGCGTGGCGAACCTCCTGCCCCAAGCTACCGGTATGGGAGGACGCGGTCGACCGGGGCTTGGTGGTCACGGAATCTGCAACCGGACGGGCGATGGTGCGGGTGACCGCGGCCGGCCGAGTACTGCTGGAGCGGGAACGCGGGCTGAAGCTCCGCTAGGGTCCGAAGCCGCGGTTCATGTCCCACATCGGATAGTGCGGCAGGGCTCCGGCGGGGTCTTGGACGAAGGCCTGGGTTTGCGCCACCAGATCGCGCCCACGTTGGCGCGCGGCGGGTCCGGCCACAAGGCGGCCGAGAGCCGGAGCCTGATCCCCCGCGCGGACGGTGCCTGGCGGAGGAATCAGCCCCTCGGCGAGTAGCGGCGCGACTTTTCCACGGCGGGTGAGGAAATCCTGCAAGGACTCACGTAGCTCGCGGACCGTCTTTTCACCGAACTTCGACTCCCACCGCTGCTCGATTTCGGCCGTCAGGCGATGGTACGTCTGCTGCGCGGCCAAGCCTCGCGGGGAGAGCGCGACCACCTTGCCACGTTTAGCGGAGGGGTCCGCCGTCACGATAATGTAGGGTTTGAGCTGCCAACCGGCATCGCTTCCTTCGGGCGAGGAACCGGTGAGGCGCGGGATCTCGGACGCCCGAGTTGGCGTTTCCCCTAAGACTCGCAAGGTGTTGGCGCAGAGCCGCAGCGGGACAGCCGATTCGCGATCGTATTCCTGCTGGAACGCCGCCAGCAACGACGACAGCCGGTTCGGTAACGACAGAAGATCCGGCAGTGTTGCATCGCCGCCAGCGCCCAAAATGCGGCGCGCGCACCGCCGGAGCCGTTCCAGCGCGTTTTTTCCGAACCGCTGCTCCCAGCGTTGCTCGATGGCTTCCGGCAGCGGCGGCCAGATCTTGACTGCGGTCCTTCCTCTGGCGGTGAGACGAACGATCGTGTCATTGCGGATACCGCGTCCACTGCCCCATCCTGGGCGGCGGCCTTCGGCGAGTTCAACGAATCTCCATCGCTCCAGGCAGCCGAGTTGCCCTTCCACTGGCGCTTCAGCGCGCGCCGTCAGTTCACGTACGGAGATCGGACCGTCCGCGGTGAACCGCATCAGGCCCGTCCACAGCACCAGCGACAATCGCGCGCCGGGGTAACCGGCGTGGATCATTTGGAGTTCGAACTCGCCATCCAGTTCGACGGTAAAAGCCACCAGCAACTGGGACAGCAGGGCGGACAGCGGAAGGGTGGAATGGCTCACGCGAATGGTGTTCCTGCTCGCGAGGATATCAGAAGTCGCAACCCTTAAGATGAGAGGTTGGATGTTCTCATCTTAGGTTGCGGGTTCACGGGACAGAGAGTCGCGCGGCGCTTTCTGGAGCGCGGGGCGAGAGTTATGGCGACGGCACGTGACCCGCGAAAATTGGAGGGATTGGGACTCGATATCGTCGAACTGTCCGACGTGCCCTCCCGATTGAGCAGAGGCGCCCTGGTGGTGCATTCGGTGCCGCCGGAGGGCTCGGCGGGCTTGGTGGAGCTGCTGGGAGATAAACCCTCGCGAGTGGTGTATTTGTCGTCGACCGGAGTTTATGGAGCCGCGACAGTGGTCGATGAGAAAACGCCAGTGGACGATACGGAGCAACGCGCGCGGGCGCGTCTACTAGCCGAGCAGGAGATCGCCACCGGAACCTGGTCTACGTTGGTGCTGCGGCCCGCGGCGATTTACGGTCCGGGACGCGGGGCGCACGAACGAGTGCGGCGCGGGGACTTTCCCGCGGGTGACAACGTCGTCAGCCGGATTCATGTGGAGGATTTGGCGAGTCACGTGGAAGCCGGGCTCCTGTCTGAGCTGACCGGCGCATTTCCGGTTGCCGATGAGGAGCCCTGCACGACGCGGGAGATCGCCGAGTTCTGCTCCCGGTTGTTAGGCGTGCCGATGCCGAAGCAGGCGCCGGAGACCAAGCGCGCGACGGGAAACCGGCGAGTGGATGGTTCGGCGATTCGAAGGGCTCTTGGGATTACCCTGCGTTATCCGAGCTATCGGGAAGGGATTCCGGCGGCGCTGGCGGCGGAACCTTCGGAATGAGCCTCTACTCCTCGATGCCCAGCTGCGCGGAGACGCGCTTCAGAGTGGTCACCAGCCGGTCAATGTGGGCTTCGGTGTGGGCGGAGGTGCAGGAGATGCGCAGCAGGTTTTGCGCGGCGGCCGGCTTCAGCACCGGATTGATATAGATCCCTTCGGCCAGCAGAGCCTTGCACAGCCGGCATAAGTCGACTTCTTCGCGAATCACCACCGGCACAATCGCGGTTTCGCCATCGAGAACCGAGAATCCCTGCGCGCGAAGCTCATTGCGCAACTGCTGCGCCAGGTTCAGAAGCTTAGTCCGGCGCTCCGGCTCCTGCTTGATGATTTCGAGCGCCGCTCCGGCCGCTGCCACTGAGGCAGCCGGAAGACTCGCCGAGAAGACGAACGGGCGCGCGGTGTGCTTCAGATAATCGATGACGACCTTCGCGCCGGCGATGAAGCCCCCGACGCTCGCCAGAGCCTTGCTGAACGTGCCCATGACGATGTCGACCTCATCCAGCACACCCAGGTGCTCCGACGCTCCCGCGCCGGTCGGTCCCAGCACCCCCAGCCCGTGCGCTTCATCGACGTAGATTCTGGCGCCGTAGGGTTTGGATTTGGCCACCAATCCCCGCATGTCCGCCAAGTCGCCTTCCATGCTGAACACGCCCTCGCTCACCACCAGGATCTTATCGTCGGGCGGGCAGTTGTTGAGGCAGCGGCTGAAGTGCTCCAGATCGTTATGCCGGAAACGCATCACGCGGGCTGGCGAGCGCAGAGCGCCCTCCACCAGACTCGCGTGGAGGTTGTGGTCGCAGACCATCACGTCGCCTTTTTCGGTTAGCGCCGAAAGGGTCGCGTAGTTGGCCTGGAATCCGGTGCCGAAAATGATGGCGGCTTCTTTGCGGACAAATGCCGCCAGCTCGGCTTCCAGCTTGACGTGCAAATCCAGCGTGCCGTTGAGCAATCGCGAGCCGCTGCACCCGCTGCCGTATTTATGGATGGCCCTGGCGGCGGATTCCTTTACGTACGGATGCGTGATCAGGTCCAGATAATCGTTGGAGCCGAACATCAGCACGCGCTTCCCGGCTAGATTCACTTCGCCGGCGGCGCAGCCCTCGCGGTCCCCGAAGGTCTCGAAGTACATGTACAGCCCGGCTTCCTGCAACTCGTAGGGACGCGTGAAGGCGCGGCACTTCTCGAAAATATCGTTGGATGCGCCGGTCTTCTGCAGGGAAGCCGCCGCTGGGCTTGGGTTTAGTGCCATTCGTAGATTCGGTAAGTCTTGTAGTGTTTGGCGCCCATCGCTTCGAGCGACCGGTTCATCAAAACGTTATCTTCCAGTATCCACGACATTTCACAATCGCCGTCGTAGCCCAGTTTCCTGGCAGTCCGCACCAGAGTAGCGTAAAATGCAGGCGCTACGCCAGAGGTACGGTACTCCTCCACCACCCCCAGAGCCAGTACCCGAAGCCCCTTGATCAATCGTTGATAATACAGGATTTTGATTAGACCTGTGGGGAGCAGGCTGCCGTTGGCGGGTTTAAGGGCAAAGTTCACGTCGGGGAGGGCCAGAGCGAATCCCACCGCCTTACCTTGTTTCTCCCCGATCAACACCAGTTCCGGCTTCAGAATCTGCTTCATTTCCTTGCCCATGAGAAAGAATTCCTCGCGGGTCATGGGCACAAACCCCCAGTTGCGCTCCCAGGCCAAGTTATACACGTCCCAAATGCGGCCGACCTCGCCCGGGAAATCTTTCATGTTGATCGGACGCACGGTAACTCCGCTCTTGGCCAGCTTGCGATCGGCAATGCGCCCGATCTTTTCGAGATCGACGCCGGCGGCAGTGTTGACGTAGGCGTAAAGATCCTTGGCCTTGACCAAGCCCGCTTTCTCCATCAGCGCCGGATAGTAGCGCGGATTGTAGGTCATCATGATCATCGGGCTGGAATCGAAGCCGTCAATGAGCATGGAGCACTCATAGTTGGTGGAGGGATTCACGGGGCCGCGCAGGAACTTGGCCCCTTTGGCAAAAACCCACTCGCGGGCGCGCGCCAGCAGCGCTTGGGCGACTTCCGCGTCATCGATGGATTCGAAGAAGCCGAAGAACCCGGCGCTTTCCTCATGAAACTTGTTGTGGTTGCGGTCGAAGATGGCGGCAATTCGACCCACCGGGCGGCCATCCCGTTTCGCCAGGAAGAACTCCGCGTCCGCGTTGGCATAGAAGGGGTGCTTCTTGCGGTCGAGCAGCTCTTTGACCGCGATCCGCAGCGGCGGAGCCCAATACGGATCGCCACGATAAAGCGTATAGGGAAACTCTACGAAATCATGGAAAGCCTGCTTGTTATCGGCGACGGCGACTTCAAGTGCCAACTGATCCCTCTCTTCCCGAAACCCGATCTCCGCCCAACCGGCGATAGACCACCGGAGCCTTGCGAATCAACCACGCCGCCACAAGGGCTCCCGCCATCAGGTCGACCGTATAGTGGTATCGAAGGTAAACTGTAGCAAAAATTATGCAGACTGTGTATACGAAATACGCCCAACCCAGCTTTTTTGAAATCTGACGGCTCATCCACCAGACCAGGATGGTCAATTCGGTGTGGCCGCTGGGGAAGCAATCGTAATGCGAGGATTCGAGCCGGTCGAGGGTGGAGCGCATCCAATGAAAAAACCAGCGCCCTTCAAGCGGTTGATGCTGAAGCGGATCGAGCAGAAAGCGCGGGCCGCGCGCGGGAACAAACATGTAGCCGACATAGGAGACCAGGAATCCGAATGCGATGAGGAAGGCGCAGTAGCGAAATTCGCGAAAACGGCCTTTTCCCCATAAGATAACGGGAACCAGCAAGACCGCGGGAACGAATAGAGCGTAGATGATTTGCAGGAATTCCGTGAAGTTGGGAGTCTGGATGCGCTCCAGCCAAACCGCCGGGTTGGTTCGCCAGATGGCAAAGTCGAGGTCCGCGAGAGCCCCGTCGAAGCTGCGGCCCCACACGACGGGTATCAGCATCGACATCTCCCGGTAGCAGAAGGAGACCAGAGGAAGCGGGTACCAGTGGTGAAAAAGAGAGGTGACCCGATTTTCGTGCCGCGCGGAGAGAAATATCAGCACGGCGGAAACCACATGGACGCCCATTAGCATTGCGGGATTGGGGAGGTCGGCCCAATAGCCAACAATGAACGCGCTGGTGGCGGTGAGGTAGGCCAGCAGCAGTTTATCGACGGCCCAAAAACCCGTGGACCAGGAACCATTCGTCCAAGAACCATTTGGCCAAGAGCCCTTAGGCCAAGAATCTTTAGGACGATTCAATACTTGAGCCAACCCGCCTCCTTGTACCACTTGAGCGTTGCGGCGATTCCGTCCGCAAGCGAGGTTCGGGCGTGGAACCCGAGCTCCCGCGCGGCTCGGTTCGTGTCACAGGTCCAGTTAGTATACACGGCTTCGTGGATCTTATCGCGAGAGACGATTCCGGGTTTGCCGGTGAGGCGCGACCATAGCTCGGCGCAACCTCCTACGGCGAAAGCAAGCGAGGCGGGAATCTTCAGGACCCGCGGCTTCTTGTGCATGACGGCTGCCGCGACGGAGCGAAGCTGGGTCCAGGAGAGCGGGTCGGGGTGGGCGAGGAAGTAGGTTCGTCCAGCGGCTTCCGGGCTGCGCGCCGCGGTCAGCAGTCCCTCGACCAGGTCCTTCACATAAATGGCCTGAGCATAACGTTCCGGGCCGGCGATCTCAATCGCCAGCCCCTGGCTGATGGACTTGAAGAGTTGGAACACGGCGGTGTCGCGGGGGCCATAAACCACCGGCGGGCGAACGAAGACAGCGCCGGGAAGCACATCCCGGACGATCTTCTCGCCCTCTAACTTTGATTTTCCGTAGATCGAGACTGGGTGAGGAGCAGTGTCTTCAGAGACGGGCTGCCCGTCGAGGCTTGGGCCAACCGCGGCCACGGAGCTCACATGAACCAGTCTGATGCGCTGACCGGAAGCTCGAACCGCTTTGGCCAGGTTTTCCGTGGGTCGCGCGTTTCCAGAGTAGTATTCATCGCTGGTAAAGGCTTTGGTGACCCCGGCGAGATGGATCACGGTCTCGACGCCGCTAAGCGCCTCAGCGATGCCTTGACCGGAGTTGAGGTCACCGTGAACCGGCTCCGCGCCCGGAGGCAAACGCACATCGCGGCGAACCAGGCACTTCACCGGCCGCTGGCGGGCACACAACGCCTCTACCAGATGGCTTCCAATGAAGCCGGTTCCGCCGGTGACCAGGACCATTACTGGGGCGTATCGCGAAACGCAACGTCCGCGAAGTAACTTTCCGCGGCCGAGCCGGTGTGCTGAGAATTAATCTGAAGCCGCAGCCCTTTCACAATTGGCGCTCCTTTGCCGAACGCCTTCCGGTAATCCGCGGCCACGTTATGGTTCTCCGCGATCCAGCGATTTGCCTCGGCAGCCCCAGAGCGGCAGACGACGGCGAAGATGTGCACCAGCGGCAGCGAACTGGCGCTCTGCATCGTGCCCTGTGGAGCGGTGGAGTCCCAGATGTAGGTGAGCACGCGGCGATCCTCGAAGGCGACCATGACCTGAGCGGCTTGATCGTCAGTCGTATAGTGGCGGAAGTCTCCGCCCTTGGGAATCTGCGTCACTTTCCAGCGCCATGCGAGGTAGGGCATTTGGGAGGCGTCGATACTGACCGAACGCTCCAATGCAAAGGACGACTTTGTGCTCTTGAAATGCAATACCGTATCCGGGCCGTCTTGAATCGTGGAGACATCGGGCCGTCCCGAGGTGACTTTCAGGTCCCAGCCTGGAGGCAGCTTACCGGCGGGAGTCTGGTGGCTGTCCAAAACGACAAACGCCAACGACGTGTCGATCGCAAAAATCACACCGGCAAAAACTGCTCCGCAGCAAAGTAATAAGAGCGTCCTCAAGGCCCTGTCTCCCAATCGTTACTTCCAGTGTCGCACGAAGCTTGTGAAGCCCGTTCTTTTGGATGCTAAGAGGTTTACCTGAGGCTCAGGATTTGGCATTGCGAACGGCTTCGGCGAGCGGTGGGACGACCTCGAAGAGATCGCCGGGATTCCTTCGTCGGCGATTTCGAAGATGGGCGCACCTCAGGCGTTACGCATTAGCGCGTCCGATTGTGACGCCTCCTCTAAATCGGTCAGCACTTTGACGGCTCCGCAGCACCGCCAGCTTGGGAAAACGGTTTTAGATGGACAACAAGACCATAGCGTTTTTGTCGATCTCGTTCTGGCGATGAAACTACCCAGTTTTCATTCTGTGTGAGGATTCCGGCGAAGCCGAACGCTGATTCCGAAGGGATGCCGAACGGCATTCCGGGATGAACCCGAACACCCTCGGAGCGTGGCGACGCTGGCTTTTCGATTTTGCAAGAAGTGTTCGGCTTCGTCGAGGAAAAACTATCCGCAGCGCAGCGAGGGAAGAGCGCCGCAAGGGAGGAAGGGGGCGTGGGGAGAGGACGGCACGTCCTGTCCCCACATCAGCACACAGTGACCCGGAGCGTGACTAGCGCTCCGGCTAATGTTGAAGTCAAGGGCTATCGACCGGCCTCAGGGCATGGCGTGCATAAGGGCAAATTGCCCCCAGCAGATCCACACTTGATGCCCCTTCAGTTTGCCTTCGGAGATAGTCATCGTTCCGACCTGCCGGTCTTCACCCCAAGATGGCATATGCATTTTCGTTCCAGAAGGAATCTCAGCGAGCAAGCCGGATGACAGTAAAGCTGATGTTGGGGCCGAGAACCCCTGTGTCGACTGACAGCCCGAAAGTAGTGCCTGTCTAACGGGCGGATCGTTGCTGAGAGCCACTAGCACATTGCCTTGTAATGTTGCCGTTTCGACGACGCCTTCGGACATATAGTTCCCAACCCAGACCACCCCTGCGAGAATCAGCACACATCCTGCGCCCAATACTGCAATGCCTATACCGAGCCATTTCGAAATGCGACGGAAGAACGCCACGCTCATAATTGTACGGCGAGCCAGGCTCGTTTGCTATCTCGGGGCGTCCGGCTATGCGTTCGGCTTCCCGCGATTCTTGCGCATCGAATCGCCCCGCATCTCGATGCGATGGGCGTTATGAACCAGTCGGTCGAGGATGCCACCGGCGAGTGTGGGGTCCCAGGCCAATCGAGCAACTGCGGGCCATCGCTCGCAGCCCCAAGCCCAGTTCAAATCTCAATCGAAGAACTTCTTTGATCTTGCGCACGCACAGTCTCCTGGCTGGCAAGCGATCTCCCTTTCTTGGGGAGGCTGCTTGCCATTGTGATGTCCAGCGCCGCTGGCCTGTGGAAATTATTCCGGGATCGGCCTGAAAGTGTTCGGCTTCATCGCGGAATCGGTGTTCACCTTCATCCCGGAGTCCTGTTCGGGTTCATCCTGGAATAGCGTTCGGAATCATCCCGGAATCGCGTTCACCTTCGACCGGATTCCTCATTCTGAGCATCGGGAGAACGCTTATCGGTGTTCAAATGGTGTTCACAATTGCCCGATGGAAAGGGATGTGGAGCGGGGGGTACTAGCGCACTTTGAGCCGGGTGACTAGCTCGGAGGGAAGCCGCGGAGGTATTGCCTCATTTCGTCCCGGACCCGACGGAACAGGGCGAACCGCTCTTCCTGGGAGCCCTGAAAGTTAGCCGGATCTTCAAAGTTGTGGTGAATGGTGACGGCCTTGCCAGGAAAAATCGGACAGCTTTCTTTGGCGCTGTCGCAAACCGTAAGGACGTAATCGAAATGCTGGCCGATGAACTGGTCGACGTGCTTGGATTGCTGGCTGGAAATATCAATGCCAAGCTCCCGCATCACCGCGATGGCTTCCGGACGTACCGGCTTCGGGTTCGTGCCGGCGCTGAAGACCTCATAGGGATCTCCAAGGTCGTGGCGAAGCAAACCTTCCGCCATCTGGCTTCGCGCCGAATTTCCCGTGCACAGGACCAGCACTCGTTTTTTGTCAGGCAACGCTTCCCCCTCCTCGGACGGGCCGCGCTCAGGCATTCGGTAGCGGGAACCAGTGTCGCGTGCGGTTGCAGGCCGCACAGACCGATAGCATGACCGGAACTTCAACCAAAACCCCCACCACGGTAGCGAGAGCTGCTCCTGATTCGGGACCGAAGAGCGCGATCGCGGTCGCAACTGCAAGTTCGAAAAAGTTGCTGGCGCCTATCAATGCGCCCGGAGCTGCGATCCTATATTCGACTTTGAGCAATCGCATCAGCATGTAGGTCAGAGAAGAGTTGAAGTAAACCTGCAATGCGATCGGGACTGCTATCAGAACCACATGGAAGAACCGGCTGGTGATGTTGTCGGCTTGAAAAGCGAAGATCAGAGTCAATGTCGCCAGCAGCGCAAGAATGGTGAAAGGAGCGAAGCGCGGCAATAGCTTTGTTTCGAACCAATCGATACCATGCCTTCGGACCAGCAATGTCCGGAAGACAGTTCCGGCCACAAGGGGAACCACGATGAAGACGACGACCGAAGTTAGGAGCACTCTGAAGGGAACGGTCAGAGACGAGGCTCCGGCCACAAGGAATTGAACGATTGGCACGAAGAGAAACAGCATGATCAGGTCGTTTACCGAGACCTGCACCAGGGTATACGCAGGATCTCCATCGGTCAGATGGCTCCACACAAACACCATAGCTGTGCATGGCGCTGCGGCCAGGATGACACAGCCAGCAATATACTGATCGCCTTCCGCGCCTGTAATCAAGTTGGCGAAGACAAATCGGAAGAAGAACGTGGCCAGAAGCGCCATCGAGAAGGGCTTCACAATCCAGTTGATAAATAGCGTTACCAGGAGACCCGTGGGCTTTCTTCCCACATTTCGGACCGAGGTGAAGTCGACTTTCATCATCATCGGCGTAATCATGAGCCAGATGAGAATGGCAATTGGCAGATTCACTTGGCTGCCTTGTCCGAGCTCGATCCCGCGTAAGGCGTGGGTAAGCGAAGGCGCGAGCTTGCCCAGCAGGATGCCCGCCGCCATGCAAAGGGCGACCCAGACCGAAAGATAGCGTTCGAAGAAGCCGATCCGCCTGTCTGCGGCCTTAGGAGGTATCGAAGTTTCCTCTATCTTGGGATTCATTCGCTGCCTCCAACATCGACGGCGGTTAATGAAACGGCGTGCCCGCGTGGAAGACCCAGCGACAAAACCGAAGCCGCGAGCACCAGCGCCGCCGATCCCCACAAGCAACCCTGGAACCCGGCCAACTGGAAGACAATGCCGGACAGCAGGGTGCCTAGGAGCCGGCCCCCAGCATTCGCCATGTAGTAGAAACCGACGTTTAGGGCTACGCTATCCTCATCCGTGTAGGCGAGAACCAGATAGGAGTGGACCGCCGAATTAATCGCAAAAACCACCGCGAAGAGCGCAAGACCTACCATGAGCGTGACCCCTGGGTCGAGGCCGAGTCGCAAAGCTCCGATTAAGCCGAGCGGGACGAGAAGCAGCACGAACGCCCAGTGGCGCGCGGCAGTTCCGTCAACGGATTCGCGCCTCCCGATTGCGTGCAGGATTTCAGGAACGCCAGCCTGGATGAAACCGTAGCCAATCACCCAAAGCGCCAGGAACGCCCCCACTCCATAAAACGACCAGCCAAGTTGGCTCAGGAATACCGGAAGACCCACCACAAACCAGACATCTCGGGCGGCAAACAGGAACAGGCGCGCGGCCGAAAGCCAATTGATCTCGGAGCTCTTCGAAAGGAGTGAAGTGAATTTGACCTTCTTCTTGGAACGCCCCAGGTCACCCGATAGAGAAGCGACCGTAGCGAGGAGCACCACTGCGAGCGCTCCTGCCATTCCCACCAAAGCGCCCACGAACCCGAATGCCGAGAGTAACGCGCCGCCAACGAAGAAGCCCACGCCTTTGAGCGCGTTCTTGGAGCCGGTCAGGCGCGCGACCCATTTGAACAGTGCGCCGTCGGCGCCATCTGGCACGATGACTTTGATCGCGCTCTTGGCGCTCATCTTCGTCAAATCCTTCGCGATGCCGGACAGGGCTTGCGCCACCATCACGTAGGCCACCGAAACAATGGTGGACCAATGCTGGTTTAGGAGCGCCAGCATGAGAAGGGCGAAGATCTGCAATACCAATCCGCCATACAGCGTGACCTTCACGCCGGAGCGGGATGCGATCCATCCGCCAAAGAGATTCGTAACGATACCAAAGAACTCGTAAAACAGGAACAGGAAAGCGATAGAAATGCTGTCGTAGCCAAGCTTGTAAAAATGCAGAACGACAAGCATCCGAAGAGCGCCATCGGTGATGGTGAATCCCCAATAGGCTCCGGTTACCAACGCGTAGCTGCGGATGCTGTTCATCGGAAACGGTACATCACGCTGCAGTCGTTCGTTTTGGCAGATGCGCTGCGACCTTTCGCGCGAGCTCGACCATCCGGTTCACGTAGCCCCATTCGTTGTCGTACCAGGCAAGGATCTTCACTTGGGTTCCGTCGATGACCATCGTGGACAGCGCATCGACAATCGCCGAGTGCGGGTCGTTCAGGAAATCGATGGAGACCAGAGGCCGCTCCTCATACGCGAGAATCCCATGGAGCGTTGTTTCGGCGGCCTGTTTGAAGAGCTGGTTTACTTCAGCAACACTTGTTGGCCTCGCCACTTCGAATACACAATCCGTCAGCGAAGCATTGAGCAGCGGCACCCGGATGGCGACGCCGTTCAACTTGCCGAGCAACTCCGGATAGATCAGTCCAATGGCCGTTGCAGATCCGGTCGTCGTCGGAATGAGCGACATCAAGGCGGACCGCGCACGCCGCAGGTCCTTGTGAGGCAGATCGACAATTACCTGCGTGTTCGTCACGTCGTGGATGGTGGTGATTACGCCGTGTCGAATTCCGATTCCTTCGTGAATCACCTTCACCACGGGAGCCAGACAGTTCGTTGTGCATGAGGCGGCGGTGATGATGTCGTGTTCGGCGGGCGAATAGAGCCCGTCGTTGACGCCCATGACGATATTCAGCGCGTCCTGATGCTTCACCGGCGCTGCGACGATTACTTTGCGCACGTGACGCTCGAAGAATGGTCGCAGGACTTCAGGTGTCAGGAGTTTTCCAGAGCACTCCAGCACAATATCGACGTGGCCGGCCTCCCAAGGGACCTCGTTCGGTTTTGATTCAGCCGTGAACTTGATCGGACGGCCTTCAACCGTCAGTCCATCCGCCTCGGCCTTTATCGACTTCGACCAGCGCCCGTGGACACTGTCGAATTCGAGCAGATGCGCGGCGGTAGCTGCTCCTCCCTTGATTTCGTTGATATGCACCACTTCCACGTCCGTGCAATCCCACGCGGCGCGGAAGGCAAGCCGGCCCATCCGGCCAAATCCATTAATTCCGATGCGAGTCATGTATTCGTGTCGTTTTCTTTTGCGCCTGGCGGCTCTAGCTACAGCAGGTTGGACCGCAGCACGACTTCGCCGTTGAGGAGGGTTTCTCAGCGCGGATGAAGGCGCTCATGAATTTCCCCTCAACTTCTTTGCTGATCGCATCCACGTCGATGCCTTCACCGGCTAGGAACTGCCGTGCGTCTTCGATGCTATAGACACGCGTAGGTTCAACGTCGATCGAATCAAAGCCCACCTTGGCGAGTCTCTTGACGTAGTCCATTTCTTCGAGAGCGCCCGGCAATGCATCCGACCCACAATTCCATGCTGCGCCGAACCTGCTCGGGCACCTCGCCGCGGACGACAACATCGGAAACCGCAAATCTCCCGCCTGGCTTAAGGACACGAAACGCCTCGCGGAGCACTTTGTCCTTGTCGGAGGAAAGGTTGATCACACAATTCGAGATGACGACATCCACGGAGTTGTCGGGAAGCGGAATGTTTTCGATTTCGCCCTTCAGGAATTCGACGTTCTGCACTCCGGCCTTGCGCTGATTCTCCCGCGCGAGGGTCAGCATTTCGTCGGTCATGTCGAGGCCGTATACTTTCCCGGCCGGTCCTACGCGCTTGGCGGAAAGCAGCACGTCAATGCCGCCGCCGGAGCCGAGATCGAGGACAATTTCGCCGGGCTTGAGTTTAGCGAGTGCAGTTGGATTGCCGCAACCGAGGGATGCAAGCACGGCTTCTTCTGGAATCTGGCTGGTCTGACCGGAGTCATAGAGATTAGAGGTGATCGGATCGACGCAACAGAGTGAACTGGGCTCCGAGCCACAACAGGCGGCGCCATTAGTCTTCGCGCGAAGGGCTGCCTCGCCGTATTTCATTCGAACTGTCTCTCTTATGTCCATGTGGATTTTCTCTTTCCTGACTTAGAATGATGGTGTTCTGCGACGAAGTCAGCAACGTGCCGGCGAATCTTGTCACGCGCATAGCGCACCGCCATGGCGTGGCTCATGCCATGCGCCTCCAGCGCGGCCGGGCTATCGAGCCCGCATGGGTCCAGCCGACCCGCTTCCGATCCCGCGCTCACGATCTCTAATTCATCGCCGGTCAACTCCCGAAGGAACGCCTCGGCCATCTGGGTACGGCAGGAGTTCTCGGTGCAAAGAAACAGAACCCTCGTTTTCATCGCCATGTTTTCCTCCCACTTGCAAAATTGAGCTACCGTTCCAGGGCGCTAGTCTGGCGCCCAAATCGAGCGAAGGTCGGGTTGTTGGCTCGCCCAGATCGTCCACGCGGCAATGAGCACCGCGACAAGTGCTATCGCCACCCAGAGGATTACGTTGAAGTACTTGGGCTTGACCCGGGCGCTGCCGTGATCCGGAGTTTGCTTCGTCATGCTTCCTCGCGCGATGCGGCCTTCTCCTACTTACAAAGTTGGGTGATCTTGGTAGGTTTGATCGCCTTGTTTCGAGTACAGCACTCGGCGTAAAGGAACCCGAGCAACTCCTCAAGCACCGGGGTATTGGCGGTGTACCGCAGGAAGGTGCTCTCGCGCCGCACCGCGATGAGGTCTTCATTCTTGAGCTTTTCCAAGTGATGCGACAAAGTGGAGGCCGCGATGCCCAGTTCGCCCTGAATCTCGCCAACCACCATCCCCTCAGGGTGCGCGGCCAGAAGCACTCGCAGAATCCGCAGCCGCGGCTCGGCCCCGAGAGCGGAAAACATGTCTGCGTAAGCGGCGGTCCTGTCGGCGTCCGGCGCAAGCTTCGATCGTAACGATTCCATGCTTCTATTATCTTCGAACCATCGAATTCGTCAAGAGGTTTCTAGAGAGACGAGAGTTTTTCAGGGAGTAAACAATCAGGCCCGTCGCATCCACTTGAGCGGACGGCTTGAAGGTTGAATGCCAGCGCTCCCCTGGCATTCAACTCAAGAGGGCCACTCAGAATGAATGACTTAATCGTGTTGGCTTCCCGAAATGGGTTTTGTAACTTGTTGATTTTGGAGCGGAAGACAGGACTCGAACCCGCCATGGCCAGCTTGGGCAAACGGCTTTAGATTGACAACAAAGACCCATAGCGTTTTTGAACACCCTGTCCTATCGAGACCTGACCGTGCAATTGCGATGAGGCCTGCCGAGCTTCACATCTGATCGATCCGAGCTAGCGCCAGTGTACCCTCGCAGGAGCTTCGGTTGCCCTTCTGCAACTGCCTACCTTGGGACACCACGCAAAAATCCCGGCTTCCTAGTATTCTCAGTGAGCCGGTTGCCCTTTACACTACCGGAGAGTAAGCGGCGAGGTTCCAAAGCCTTGCGTGACAAGGTGAAGCCATAGGCCATCCGGACCAGCCGCACTGTTTCCACCCTGTGAGGGCTGAGGGGTCCTGGGGCGGTCAGGGTCGCAAATTCGTGGGGTTCGGGGGAATGGGGTACCTACAGGCGGACAGACCGCTTATCGTTGCGACGCCACTGGGCGAGAATACGCTTTTGATATCCCGCCTTTGTGCCCGCGAAGCCGTTTCCCGGCTCTTCTCGTTCAATCTGACTCTCCTTGCTGAAGGAAGTACGAGGGCGCAACGCAGCGCACGATCACGGCGGGCCGCAGCATCCCGGAATCTTTGCCAGCCCGATCCCGTTCGAGCAGACACGCGCGTATACAGGTGTGGCCGGCAGTCAAGCTGGCCAAACCTAGTTTGGAGTGTAATATGCCAGCCTATGTACACGACGACAGGCCTCTTTCCCTTACCACCCCGCTCGGTGAAGACGTTCTCCTGCTGAAGCGGCTTAAGGCGCACGAAGCGATTTCGGAGTTGTTCGGCTTCGAGCTTGACCTCCTCGCAGAAAAAGAGACCAGGATCCCCTTCGATGCCATCCTTGGCCAGCCGGTCACCATTGAAATGCGCCTTCGCGATGGCGGGAAGCGCTATTTTAATGGAATTGTGAAACGCTTCTACCAAGGCGGGCGCGATGAGACCTTCCTGCGCTATCGCGCCGAGGTGGTTCCCAAACTGTGGCTGTTGACCAAGAAAGTCCGGTCCCGCATCTTCCAGCATCTTACGGTGCCTGACATTCTTCAGCAGGTTTTGGCGGGTTTGAACGTCTCCTATGAGTTTTCAGCCACCTATTACCAGCGCGATTACTGCGTCCAATACCGCGAATCGGACTTCGCCTTCGCCAGCCGGATCATGGAAGAAGAGGGAATTTTTTACTTTTTCAAGCACTCTGACGGAAGCCATGAGATGGTGGTCACCAACGTCACTTCGAAGCATCCTACGGTGCCCGGGCCCGCCAGCGCCATATATGAAGAGTTGATAGGGGAGGAACGGGAGGACATGCGGGTGACGGCCTGGGAGAAGTGCCAGGAACTGCGCTCGGGCGAGTGTACCTTGTGGGACCACTGCTTCGAACTGCCCAGCCGGAACCTCGAAGCCAAGGAGAAAACCATCGCCAGCGTGACCGTCGGGAAGGTTACGCACAAGCTCAGCGTGGCAACCAATGCCGACCTGGAGCTTTATGATTTTCCGGGTTGTTATGCGCAGCGCTTCGATGGCGTCGACCACGTTGGAGGCGATCGGCCTCAGGACATCCAGCACATCTCGGACGACCGCACTCGCACGATTCGCATTCGCATGGAGCAGGAGGAGGCGCTCAGCTTAAGCATCGAGGGATCGAGCGACTGCGGCCACTTTACCGCAGGCCACGAATTTACCCTCGACCGGCACTTCGACGCCAACGGGAAGTACCTGCTTACGCAGATTGAGCATAACGCGGATCAAGCCGATTTCCGTACCGCGCAATCCGAAGGCTTCAATTACAGCAACCGTTTCACCTGTATCCCTTCCGGCCTGCGCTATCGTCCCCAGCGGCTGACCCCTAAACCAGTGATCGCGGGGACTCAGACCGCGACCGTGGTCGGGCCTCCCGGGGAGGAAATCTTTGTCGACAAGTACGGCCGCATCAAGGTGCAGTTCCACTGGGATCGCGAGGGAAAAAAGAACGCCGACAGTTCGTGCTGGTTGCGGGTCGCGCAGATCTGGGCGGGGAATCACTGGGGCGCGTTCTTTTGGCCGCGTATCGGGCACGAAGTGGTGGTTGCGTTCGAGGAGGGCGATCCCGATCAACCGATGGTGGTGGGGAGCGTGTATAACGCAGCCAATATGCCGCCTCTGGGACTGCCGGGAAGAAAGATGTTCTGCGGAATCAAGTCAGAGAGCTTACGGGGCAGAGCCGGCGAGAACTATAACAGCCTGATCTTCGTGGACAAGAAGGGCGAGGAACATCTGGCCATTCATTCCGAGCGGCACATGGTGCTCCATGCCGAGTATGACATCGCCAGCCGCGTCGGACGGCACCAGTCCCATCGAATCTCCGGCGTGCAATTTTCAACGATCGGTTCTTTGCCGGGAACCGGCGGAAGCGGGGGAGACACCGCCAACAGCGGACTGGACGCGGGGGTTGGGAAGCAGTCCGGAGCGGCATGGGCGCAGCCCTCTCCAGCGGCCGTTCTCGGCATGAGCGCGACCACAACGTACGGGTCCGCTTTCACGGGATCCTTCCCTCTCTCGTTTCAATTAGCGATGGGAGGACTGTCCAAACTGATTGTTGACCCCGAGGGATTTTTTACGGCGTTTCCTGGCACCCTGACTGCGCCCGCTTGGGTGGCGGCTCTATCGCACGGCTCTTTGGGCAGCGAACAGGTGACGCTGGGAACCGCTGCCACCGTAACTTTTGGGCAGAGCTACAACATCGTTGTTGGGCCTCCACCGATCGCGTTAGATACCCTGGACAAGACCGGGTTCGTGCCCGTCGCTAAAGTGTGCGCGGTGATCATGGGCGCGGCGGCTTTAGTGTACCTTCTGGCGTACTCGTTGGCTTCAGAAGGAGATCAGGGATCTTACGACGAAATGAGGTTGATCCTGTTAGGCGTTTTCCAACTCCTGAGTTATGCCTGCCAGGTCGTAATTTTGAGTACGGCCGCGACACACGTGAACACCGCCGAGAAGGCGAGGATTGCGGCGCTGGAGATCGTCTGGCAGATGCAACCAATCATAGTGCCCGAAGCCGCGCCATGGGGAGCGGCTCTCAAAGGGGACCTGCTGACTGGGGCCGTTACCCTTGCTTTGGCTATCGGCGCCGGAACCCTTGGGGGAGAGACACTCGAGACCGACGATTCAAAGGCGAGCAGCAGTTCCAGCTCGAGCGGCTCGGGAAAAAGTGGATCGGGATCGAGCGGATCGGGATCGAGCGGATCGGGCTCTAGCGGATCGGGCTCTAGCGGATCGGGATCGAGTGGATCGGGGTCCAGTGGGTCAGGCAGTGGCACTGGTTCAAAGTAAAGGGATGGGGGGATATTCAATATGGATTTCGATGCTAATTCAAAAATCGTAGATGCCGGGACAGGCGGATCCGGAGGGGGCTCCTCCACCACGGTACATCCCCAATTCGTCGACGGAAAGTACCTCCTTGCTGCGAACCAGCTCGAAATCGTGAGCCGCGACCCAGCGCTACCTGCCCCTCCGAACAAGTGTAATATCACGCTTCTGGCCAGCAACACGCTCGGACTGGACGGCCAGATCGATATGCGCGGCGCCATGGGAGTCCGCGTCACGGCAGGGCCGCCACCGCTGCCCGCCGTCCATTCGGATTCCACCAACGGCGTGGAGGTGATGGTGGGAGAGGCGCAGAACGTCACCATTCAGCGGGGCCTGATCCCCGGCGTGGATCAGAAGATGGAGATGACACCTGGGAATATCACGGTGGACGGCGGAGCAGGGACCATCATGATTCAAAGTCTTACGGAAATCACTCTTTCTGTGGCCGGCGGAACCAGCACCATCACGCTGACCCCCGCGGGGATAACGATTCAAGGTCCGCTCATCCAGATACAGGGTGTGCTGGTCCAAATCAACTAGGGCTGGGCGTAGCGTTATGAGTGGCACGCAATTCGTGAAGATTCCAGCGGCGACGGCCGGGGAAGTCTGTACTCGTTTTCAGCTAAGCTCCCAAGCTCGGGCCTTGCTCGGCGATGGGATGGCGCCGGCCGATTTTCTTCAGGCGCTCAGCGCCAAGCAGCTTTACGTTCCAGGGATCGATTTTCTCGCACACGCACTTCCCGCGCGCGAGGCCATTTGGTGGGGCTGTTTGTGCATGCACCATGCTTGCGGCGAAAAACTGACGCCTCCAGAGCGGGAGGCGGCGATCGCGGCCGTGCGGTGGGTGCTGCAACCGACGGAAGAAAATCGCGCCGCGGCGGGCCCTCCGGCCCAAGCCGCCGGTCCTGCGTCACCCGCGGGGTCGCTGGCGATGGCGGTCAATTTAACCGGAGGCAGCCTGACTCCGCCGAATGCGCCGCCCGTACCCCCGGGCCCCTACGCTCCGGCCAAGCCGCTTGCCGGCGCCATCAAGCTCGCCTGCACGAAAGGCGATCCGGCCAGGCTTCCGGACACACAGCGATTGTTCTTGAATCTGGGGATCGAAGTCGCGGAAGGCCGCGTCATCTAGGGCCAACTTGGAGGATTCTGTTCCATGGGACAACCAGCCGCTCGAGTAACCGATCCGCACGTCTGCCCCATGGTCACCGTGCTGGTGCCGCACGTGGGCGGGCCGATTCTGCCGCCGTGCTGTCCTACCGTGCTGATCGGCGGACTTCCGGCGGCGCGCGTCAGCGACTTGGCTTTGTGCGCGGCCGGCCCCCCCGACGTAATTGTCATGGGTTCCTTTACGGTTCTCATCGGAGGGTTGCCGGCAGCCAGGATGGGAGACCTGACGGCTCACGGCGGAGCCATCGTCTTCGGCCTTCCCACGGTTCTGATCGGTCCATAAACACGGAGTAGAAGAAATGAGCGCACCGCAAATCGCGATTCCGTACGAGAGCCAAGCCGAGATGGGAGGCAACCGCGCATGCGGAGCCGCCTGCCTGAGCATGGTCTACGGCTCCCTGGGCAAGCAGTTTCCACAGGCTCAAATCTGGTCGGCGATCTCCAAGCCGAACCGTTCCGGACAGGTTTCCTCCACCACGCATCTCATGGTTCAGGACGCACGGAACCGAGGGTTCGACGCCATCGCGTTTCAGGCACGTCATCCGCTCCAGGCTCTTCGTGTGTGCCGCGAGGCGGGCGCGCGCGCGATTTTGAATCATCGCACACGGCCAGATGCGCCCAGTGGTCATTACTCCGTGCTGGTATCGATCGAAGACCAGGATATCGTTGTGCATGACCCTGCCGTGGGTCCTTCGCGCCGCATTTCGCACGGCCAACTCATCGAACTGTGGCAGCCGCGTTTCGAGAACGCGGAGATCGCGGGAAATGTGTTGATCGCGGTCGCGCCCGCCAGTCCAACCCCGGCGGAGCCGTGCGAGCTTTGCCGTACAGCCATGCCCCCCGCGGTCGCGTGTCCCAGGTGCAAAGAGCCTGTCCCACTCGCTCCTATCGGTCCGCTTCGCTGTGTGAACATGGCGTGCCTTGCGCGGATGTGGAACTTCGTGGTCTGTCCGGTTTGCGACACTCCCTTCACGTTCAGCAGCGAGGCTGCCCCCGTATCCGCCCCAAAACCGGGCGTGGCAGCGGACTCCGCCCAGGCTGCGGAGGCCCCGCCCATCGATCTCGAACCGGTCTTCTCGGCGCTGGACAAGTTTTCCGAGCAGGTGCTCCGCATCCCCGTTGCGGCGGAGCATCCCGAAGTGAAAACGTATCTGGACGTGCTCGCCAAGAGTAAGGAAGAGTTGCGACTCGCCCTGGCCGAAGCGATGGCGAATCAAAAGCTCGAGCAGGAGGGTCTGTCAAACCTGAAGAATGCCGCCGAGCAACGGCGCGAGGCGCATGAAAAGCGTATGGAAGCGATCAATACTCCCTCGCCCCCGCTCGACGCCAATGCGCTTGGCCGTTCGTTGTTGAAGAGCCTCGGCTTCACGAGCTGAGCAGCCGCGCCAGGATAGATTCGGTTAAATCCCGCGCTACGATCCTTTCGCTTTGCGAACGGCTTCGGCAAGCGCTGGGACGACCTCGAAGAGATCGCCTACGATCCCATAATCGGCGATTTCGAAGATGGGGGCGTTGAGGTCCTTATTGATCGCGACGATAGTCTTGGCGCCCTTCATGCCGACCAAGTGTTGAATGGCGCCGGAGATCCCAACGGCCAGGTACAGCTTCGGCGAAACGGTTTGGCCGGAGCTGCCCACTTGCCGCTCCATGGGAAGCCAACCGGCGTCGCAGATGGGCCGTGAGGCGGCCAGTTCGGCTCCCAGAGCCTTGGCGAGATCCTCGACTACCGGGATCTTCTCTTTTTCGCCAATCCCTCGGCCGACCGAGACGATCAACTCGGCCGACGTCAAATCCACGGCGCGTTCGGCTTCCCGGAAGGGCGGTCCCACGGTCTGGCGGATCTTTGCAGCGTCGAGTTCCGGCGCGAAATTTTCCACGGAAGCAGAACCGGATTCGAGTGCGTCGGCTCGCCAGGCTCCGGCCTGGAGGGAGGCGAAGTGGGGTCCTGGCCCAGCGGCTCGAACGTCGCCGTTCAACTTGCCTTGGAAGAATTGGCGCACGAACACGGCTGCGCCGGAATCGATGCGCGCGCCGATGGCGTCGCTGATGAGGGCTCGCTCAAAGCGCGCGGCGAGCTTAGGAGCGAAGTCGCGGGCCTGATACGTGTGAGGAAAGAGCACCAGAGCCGGATTGGTCTTGCGGATCAGGGATTCCAGCGCAGTGGTATAGCCGTCGGCCGTGTAGTTCTCGAGCAGTGGATGCTCGACCAAGTAAACGCGGGCGGCTTTCTTCGACGCGATCTCCTGAGCGAGCGCGGCAATTCCCTGCCCGCAGATGGCGGCCTCGATTTCGGAGCCGAGTTGCTGCGCGGCTGCAAGGCACTCCCAGGACATGCGGTGCATGCGCCCGGCCTGGTGCTCCAGAACCGCGAGGATCTTCATGATGCAACCCTCACAAAACTCGCGCCTCAAACTTGAGTTTTTCGACCAGCTTCGCCGCGGCTTCCTTGGGATCGCCCTGGAAAATCTGTGCCTGCTTGGCCTTTTGCGGCGCGTAGAGCTTGTCAAGGTGGACCGTCGCAGCGGAGGGCAGCCGGGGCGCTAACGCGGCGGATCTCCTTGGACTTGGCCTTCTTGATCCCCATCAGCGTGGCGTAGCGGAGCTTGTTAATTCCACTCTGAATGGTCAGCACCGCGGGCAGGGGCATCGAAATATGTTGGAACCAGCCGTCTTCCAGCTCGCGCTTGACCCGGATAGCGGATCCGTTAACCTCCGCCTGCATGATGATGGTGGAATGCGGCAGCCCCATCAGCTCGGCGAGAACCACGCCGGTTTGGCCGTAGCCCAGATCGTCGGATTGCAGGCCGGTGAGGATCAGATCGGGTTTCTCCGCACCAGCCTCCGCGGCAAGCAGGCGCGCGAGGCCGAGGGTGTCAAAGGCTCCGAGGCTTTCGGTTTCGATGTGAATGCCTCGATCCGCGCCTTTCGCCAAAGCCTCCCGAATGGTCTGTTGGGCACGAGCAGGTCCGGCGCAGAGCACGACCACTTCCCCGCCGTGTTTCTCCTTGAGCTGAAGGGCTTCTTCGAGCGCGTATGCGTCCGGCTCATTGATCTCGAACGTCAGACCGTCTTCGTCGATCCAGGCGCCAGAGGCGTTGAGATGCAGAGGCGAATCGCGAACGGGCACCTGCTTGATGGCCACCAGGATTTTCATGGCAGAATCTTCATGGCTCGAACTTCTTGAAGATCAGGCAGCCGTTGGGACCGCCAAAGCCGAAGGAATTGGTCAGCGCGTAATCAAGCTTAATGGGCCGGGCAGTGATTCGGAACGTAGTCCAGGTCGCACTCCGGATCGGGGACTTCGTAGTTGATCGTGGGCGGGGCGATCTGGTCGCGGATCGCCATCACGCAGATGCCGGCTTCAATTCCGCCCGCGCCTCCCAGCAGATGCCCGGTCATGGACTTGGTGGAACTGACGGCGACTTTATAGGCGTGATCGCCGAAAGCTCGCTTGATGGCGATGGTCTCGATGCGATCTCCCAGCGGCGTGGAGGTGCCGTGCGCGTTGATGTAGTCGATCTGGTGCGGCTGGAGCCTGGCGTCCTTCAGTGCGAGCTTCATGACGCGATACGCTCCGTCGCCGTCTTCGGGCGGCGAGGTGATGTGGAACGCATCACCGCTCATGCCGTAGCCGAGGATTTCCGCCAGAATCGGGGCGCCGCGGCGGCGGGCATATTCGAGCTCCTCCAGAATCAGGATACCCGCGCCTTCGCCGACGATGAAACCGTCGCGGCCGGCATCCCAGGGCCGTGAGGCGCGCGAGGGCTCGTCATTGCGCTGCGTAAGAGCCCGCAGGGCCGCGAAGCCGCCGATACTCATCGGCGTGACCGCCGCTTCCGCGCCGCCGCAGATCATCACGTCGGCATCGTCGCGCTGGATGATGCGGAAAGAATCGCCGATACTGTGCGCGCTGGTGGTGCATGCGGTCGCGGTGGCCGAATTGGGGCCCTTCGCGCCGGTGCGAATCGACACCCAACCGGAGGCGAGGTTCACGATGGTTGCGGGAATGAAAAAGGGCGAAATGCGGCCGGGGCCACCTTCCAGGAGTTTCTTGTGCTCGCGTTCAATCACCTCGAATCCGCCGATGCCGCTGCCGATGTAGACGCCGGCGCGCTCCGCTTCCTCAGGGCTCAACTTCAGACCCGCGCTTGCCACGGCGAAATCGGACGCGGCGATGGCGAACTGAATGAACCGCCCCATTTTCTTGATTTCTTTTTTTTCGACGTATGCGGCCGGATCGAAATCTTTCACCTCGCCCGCAATGCGGCAACTGAAATGGGTGGCGTCAAAAGACGTAATGGGGCTGATGCCGCTGGTGCCCGCCTTAATCGCTTCCCAAGTGGCTTCCGTGCCGATTCCGACCGAAGTCAGCAGATCCGACTCCGGTCACTACGACTCTACGTTGCAAGCTGCGGACTCCGTGACTCCTGCGGTTATTTCTTCTTCGACTCGATGTAGTCGACCGCGTTCTTGACCGTGACGATCTTCTCGGCGTCCTCATCGGGAATATCGAGGTCGAACGCTTCCTCGAACGCCATGACCAGCTCGACAATGTCGAGGGAATCGGCGCCGAGGTCATCGACGAAACTGGCCGTGGGGTCTACTTGGGCCTCATCCACGCCGAGCTGCTCGACGATGATTTGTTTGACCTTCTGCTCAACGGACATGCACCCTCCAAATTTCTTCCTACAAACTCATTGATTCTACCCATGATGGGTAGGATGCTGCAAGTTTTATTAAGAGTCGCAAAAAAAAGCCACTTGCGCAAGGGCCCCGGTTTGCGAGACACTAGCAGGTTTTCCCGGCAACGTTTCGCATTATGCGGGTCAGAATCCTTTATCACGACCATTGTTTCGACGGAGCGGCCTCCGCGGCGTTCTTCAGCCGGTTCCTGGAAGCGAAATTCCATCCCGGCGCGGACTTCTGACTACACCGGGCTGGCGCACAAGGCTTCCCAATTGTTCGAGCCGGGCAGATTTCGACGGCGATGTGAACGCCATCGTGGATTTCAAGTACTCCACCGACCCTCGCTTGACCTGGTGGTTCGATCATCATCAGAGCGCATTCCTGACGCCGGAGGACGCGGAGCACTTTCGGCACGACACCAGCGGCCGCAAGATGTACGACCCCAGTTTCCGCTCCTGCACCATGTACATCGCGACCGTGGCTCGGGAACGCTTCGGATTTCACGCGCCGGACCTGGCAGAGTTGGTCGAATGGGCCGACATCGTCGACGGGGCGCAATACGCGTCGGCCCAGGAAGCTGTCAATCTGGTGCGCTCCAGCCACGCGGCTGACTCTGGTGATCGAAGGCGCCCAGGGATCGGAGACGGTGCAGAAGATTATCCGCATGATGCGGCACAGAAAGCTCGACGAGATCGCGGAGGATCCGGACATTCAGGCGATTTACCAGCCGCTGTACCAGCGCCATCTCCGCTCGATCGACATCATCGGGAAGCAAGCGCAATGCTACCGACGGTGTGGTGTACTTCGATCTGGTCGGGCATGATTTGGAAGGCTACAACAAATTCATCCCGTACTATCTTTTCCCGGATTCGATCTATACCGTTTCTGTGAGCACCGCGAGCTTCCGGACCAAGGTTTCGGTCGGTTCGAATCCATGGGCCACGAAGCCGATAACCTTCAATCTGGCCTCGATTTGCGAACGTTACGGGGGCGGCGGACACCCCAAGGTGGGCGCGATCAGCTTCGAGAAGGGCGCCGTGGAAGCCGCGCGGAAGGCCGCAGGAGAAATCGCCGCGGAGTTGCGCACTCAGTAGTTGAAATGAAGCTGAAGCGTCTTGCGCATTGTGCGCCGGCGCTCAAAGGTGCTACACAAGGTATTTGGCCAAGTTCAGACCGGCAGGCTCCAAGAAACCAAAAGTCGCTGCTTCCAAGCAAGGATTGATCCCCTGCCTGGTGATTTTGTTCGCGGGATTCGTGCTCATCGCTCTGCTTCTGTTTGCGGTAATGCGATCCGGATAAACATGCGCGCCGACCAAAGACAACCCAATCAGCTCCGCCCGATGAAACTCACACCGGGCTACTTGCTCACAGCGGAGGGCTCGGTATTGATCGAGGCGGGTAACACTCGGGTGCTCTGCGCAGCTTCCATTGAAGAGACTGTTCCGGGGTTTCTGCGCGGCAGCGGCAAAGGCTGGGTGACCGCGGAGTATTCCATGCTGCCCCGCGCCACTTCCACGCGCACGCCGCGCGAAGTCGCCAAAGGCCGTCAGTCCGGAAGAACCATGGAGATCCAGCGGCTGATTGGCCGGGCCCTCCGCAGCGTCGTGGACCTGGCGGCACTGGGCGAGCGCAGCATCATTCTCGACTGCGACGTGCTTCAGGCCGACGGCGGCACGCGCTGCGCGGCCATCACGGGCGCCTACGTGGCGCTCTCCACCGCCCTGCGCCAGTTGGTGAAGTTCGGAGCTATCAAGAAATCGCCCTTGCGCGACCACGTGGCCGCGGTCAGCGTCGGTGTCCTGGACGGTGTGCCGCTGCTGGATTTGTGCTACCAGGAAGACTCTCAGGCCGAAGTCGACATGAACATCGTGATGACCGGGTCGGGCCGGTTCGTCGAGGTGCAGGCAACCGCCGAAAAGACGCCCTTTGACGACGATCAGCTCGCCGCGTTGTTGTCGCTTGGGCGGCATGGCATCCGGGAGCTGGTGGCGCTGCAAAGGACCATCGAGGATTGATCGTCTACTGCGCGACCTCGAACCCCGGCAAGTTGCGCGAGTTTCAACTTGCGGCGCCGGATTTTGATGTGCGGGCGTTGCCGGACAAGGCAGCTCCGCCGGAAGAGACCGGCTCGACGTTCGAGGAAAACGCTATCGCGAAAGCCAAGTATTACGGGCAGTTCGTGGACGGATATCTCTTCGCGGATGACTCCGGGCTGGAGGTAGACGCCCTGGGAGGCGCACCCGGAGTGCTTTCGGCGCGCTACGCAGGCGAGCACGCCACGGACGAACAGAACAACGCGCTTCTGCTGGAACGTTTGAAACGTTCGACCGATCGCACCGCGCGCTTTGTTTGCGTGATCGCCCTGGTGAAGGACGCCCAGTTGGTCCGAACCTTTCGCGGATCTGTGGAGGGACGGATCTTGAACCACGCGCGAGGGCACGGCGGCTTCGGCTACGATCCGCTCTTCTTCCACGAGCCTTTCGGATGCACGTTCGGCGAAGCGCCCATCGAAGACAAGATGAAGGTCAGCCACCGCGCTCAGGCGCTGGAGGCGATGTTCACTTACCTCCGAAGTAACGCTGCCACTTCATAAACCCGATCTGGGTCTTGGCGTCGATGATTTTGTAGGACTTGATCAGCGCGTCCACTTCTTTGGCCGTGAACCATTTGGTCTGGATGCGCTCATCCTCCATGGGTTTCTTTTCTCCTTCGGTCAAATCGCGAGCCAAAAAAATGGTCATCTTCTCTGCCAGAAATCCGGGGCTGGGGTAAAAGACCGCCAGCTTCTCCCATTTCTTGGCGCGATAACCGGTCTCCTCGATTAGCTCTCGCTTGGCGGCCTGGAGAGGGGTCTCGCCTTCGTCAAGGCGCCCGGCGGGCAGCTCCCAGAGGTACTGCCGCGCCGGCAGCCGATACTGGCGGACCAATAAAATACGCTTTTTCTGGTCCACCGGCATCATCACGGCCGACCCGCCGTGCTGCACGATGGCGCGCTTAATTTCAAAACCATCGGGATCCAGCGCCTGATCCATGGTCACGTGGAAAATAGGAGTGCGAATCAATTCGGTTGAAGATATAGTTTTCATTTGGCGTGAATCGCGCGCGCGAAGTGAGCCACCGATTGCGTGTTCAAAATATCGGAGGCCTCCAGCCAGCCCCGCCGCGCCATGGAAACACCATAGCGCATGTTGGCCAGGTGCTTGGGATGATGCGCGTCCGTGTCGATCGCGAACTTGCAGCCCTTGGCCTTCGCGGCCCGGATGAGAGAAGCGGTTAGATCCAGGCGCTCCGGGCTGGCGTTGATCTCCAGATACACATTCTTTCGCGCGGCTTCCGCGGCGACGGCGTCGAAATCGAACGCAAACGGATCCCGATGCAACAGCACGCGGCCGGTGGGATGACCCAGCACGCGAAGATGCGGGCATTCCAGAGCGCGCAGCAGGCGGTCGGTCATTTCCGCCGGCTCCTGATTCATGTAACTGTGGACGCTGCCGATCACCAGGTCCAGTTCGCCCAGAGCATCGTCTTCCAAATCCATGACGCCGTCCCGGCGGATGTCGCACTCGACGCCGGAAAAAACGCGCAGGCCCATCCCGCTCTGATCCATTTCGCGAACGCGGTGAGCGAACTCCACCGCTCGTTTCTCGTCCATGCCGTTGGCCATGGCCAGAGCCTTGGAGTGATCCGTGATCGCCACGTATTGATAGCCCAGCGCGTGCGCGGCCTCCGCCATCTCTTCCAGCGTGGCGCGGCCGTCGGTCTCCAGCGTGTGCATGTGCAGATCGCCGCGAATATCTTTGAGGCTGACCAGCTTGGGGAGCTTGCCAGCCTCGGCTGCTTCGATCTCCCCCTGATTCTCGCGCAGCTCAGGAGGAATCCAGGCAAGCCCCAGCGCTTCGTAAATCTCTTCTTCGGTCTCTCTCGCTACCGGCTCTTTGGTATCGATCCGCGCCAAGGCGTATTCGTTGAGGGTCAGCCCCATCTTCTGGGCGCGAGCACGCAAGGCGACACTGTGCTCCTTGCTTCCCGTGAAGTACTGAAGGCCGGCCCCGTAGCTTTCCCTGGGAAGAGCGCGCAAATCCACTTGCAATCCTTCCATGCCGAACTTCACGCTGGCCTTGTTGACGCCCTTGCCCAGCACCTCATGAACTTTGGGATGTTTGACGAAATGCTCCAGGGCTTCCTCGGCGCCCGGCCCGGTGACCAGGAGATCCAAATCGCCGACGGTTTCCTTTCCCCGCCGAAGGCTGCCCGCAGGCGTAATTTTCTCGATTCCGTCGACCTTGGCCAGATACTCCGTCATCTCATCGGCCACGCCTTGCGCGAAACTCAGCAGGAAGCGGCCCGCGCGCTTACGATATCCCGCGATCGAGCGCAGGACCTTTTCCTCCAGCTTGGCGCCCATGCGCGGCAGCTCCTGCAGCTTGTGCTCCTTGCAAAGGCGCTCCAAGCCATCGATGGTGGAAACCCGATAGATTTCCCAGATGGTCCGAATGCTCTTGGGCCCCAAGCCTTGAATCTTCAGCAATTCCAGCGCCGTGGGCGGATACTTTTCCAGCATCTCGTCGCGGCGCTCAAAGCTGCCCCGTTTTTCGATTTCGATCAGCGCGGAGGCGATGCCTTTGCCGATGCCGGGAATGTCCGTGACTTTTTTCTCCGGGTCCTTCAGAATCGCCGCCACCGATTCGGGATAGCTTTCAATCACCGAAGCCGCGTTGCGGTAACTGCGAATACTGAACGAATTCTCGCCGGCGATCTCCATCAGGTCCGCTGTTTCAGACAGTAGAACGGCAATCTCGCGGTTTTCCATTTATTGTCTGATCTTAGCCGCTGAGCGGCTCTCCGGCAGACGGACGCCGTGAGGTTCGACGTGCACTAACACATCGGCAACCCAATCGAGATCGGTTTTCACGCGAAGTTGGACCTCGTGCGCGATCTGGTGCGATTCCAGCACCGTCAGGTAAGGGTCAACCTCCAGATGCAGATCGACGTGGTAGCGCAAGCCGGTTTTGCGGGCGAAGCATTTCTCGATCGCCAAGGCTCCGGGGACGCGCATCGCCGAGGCTCGGATTTGCTGCATCTGAGCATCGTCCGGCATTTGGTCCGTAAGCTGGAGGGCGGTTTGACGCGCGACGCGAAGGCCCAGAAAAATCACGATGAGCCCGATCAGAAAGCCGCCATAGTGATCGGCCGCTTGCATGCCGGGAGCCAGAACCGAGAGCAACACGGCGGCCAGAGCCACGGTCCCGGAAAGTAAATCGACAAGATCGTGCCACGCATCGGCGGTCAACGCCGCGCTGCCGGATCGCTTGCCGATCCGCATCTTGATCGTGGCCAGCCCGCCGTGTACGGAAATCGACGCAACCAAAGCCCACACGGCGAACAGTTCGGGGACGTGCTGATCGTAACGATGTTCGATGGAGCGGACGCAGATGGCCGCACCCACAGCGGCCAGCAACGTTCCTACGCCCAGGCCGGTCAGGGTCTCAAAGCGGCCGTGGCCATAGGGATGGTCGCGATCCGCGGGCTTCGAGGCGATCCACAGGCCGAACCAGATAAGACTGGAAGTGACGATGTCCGCTCCGGACTCCATGCCGTCCGAAACCACGGCCACGGAACTGGCCGCGAGGCCCACGGCGATCTTGATCGCGGCAAGCGCGGCGCTGGCCACCATGCCAGCCAACGCAACTCGCGCGGCGACCCTCTCCCAAGCGGCCATGTTTTGAGGTTACAACGCCAGCGGGCGGCAGCGCGTGCGGGGTTAAGAAAGGGGTTAAGAAAAAATGCCGGAACCGTTATCGCACTGCCGCGATCCCGGCTCCGGGTGTCACACTTTCAGCCTAGTGGTGCCCTGAACTTTATTTGGCCGCGGGCGTTGCTGGGGCCTTGCTACCGCTCTGCGATACATTCGTCGAAGTGCCGGTCGCCGATTTGGTAGCCGCCGCGGGCTTGTTCTTCGTGTGCCGCTTCACCTGAGCTTTCGCCCCGCTCGACGCCCCGCTTGAATTGCCCGTGGCCGTTGAATTATTGGCTGCTGCGCCGGATTTCACTGGCGTCTTTGCCGGATTCGACGTCGCGGTACCGCTGGATTGAGCCAATACCATGCCTGCCGTCAAGATCGTGCCTAAAATGAACTTCGTCATTGTTTTCTCCTTCTCTTTTGGGTGGGGCGTTTCTCGCACAACCCTCACAGACCCATCATGCCGCCCGAGCCTCTTTGTGACGATACCGTCGCGAGGTGATTCAAAACCGCCTGCGCGGGCTATGGATCAAGTGCAAAGTTTCATGAAAAACCATTAGTGTGAAGGTAAGACGCACATGCGAGCCTTGATCCGGGTTCTGGCCATCGGCTTCACCGCCGTGATCGTCTTTCTGTTTGTCGCTGCGTTCATCGGCGCCAACAATGTCCGCTCCATCTCTCATTTCGCTTCGGACGTAGTGACGGACCAGCTGGTGATCACGCATCTGCTGGATGAGGTCGAGCAGGAGCAGCGCGTGCTCGACGCCAGTTTCTACCGTCTGTCCAGTAGTCCGCAGACGGTCGACCCCTCTCAGATACTGTCCAGCCTGGATCAAACAGACCGCGAAATCGCGCGCCTGGTGGATCAAAACAGGTTCGGACCGGACCGGCAGTTGTGGCAGAGCCTGGCGGGGACCACGCAGGATTTTTCGAGCGTGGCGCGCGAGGTCCTCAGTAACAAGAACGCTTCCGATGCGTCCTCCCGCGATTTGTTCCTGCGGCACGAAGCCGTCACCGGCTTGGTGGCCACCCTAGTGGATCTGACCTGGGACCGGGTGTCCGATGCTCAGCGTCGCGTGACCCGTCAAACCGAACAGATGGCCGCGGAGTCCTCGGCGCTGCTGGTGGGATCGCTGGTGCTGGCGCTGGTCTGCGCGATCATTACCGTAAGAATCGCCGCGCGGGTGTTTCGTCAGATGCAATCGCAGACCGGCGAGCTGAGCCGGGTCTCCTTTCGGATGCTACAGGTGCAGGAAGAAGTAGCGCGGCGCTTCGCGCATGAGCTGCATGACGAGCTGGGCGGATCGCTCACCGCGATCAAGAGCGATCTCGCCGCGCTGGCGGCCGATCCGTCCGATAAGGCCCGGCTGGAAGATTCGGTGAAACTGGTGGAACAGTCGATATCTAACGTTCGCGAGTTGTCTCAGTTGCTGCGGCCAACGATTCTGGACGATTTCGGGCTGGACGCCAGCCTGCGCTGGCTGGTGGCCCGGTTCCGGGAGCGCACGGGAATTGAGGTGGAATACCATTCTACGTTTGACGCGCGCCTGCCCGATCAAACCGAGACGCATCTGTTCCGGATCGTCCAGGAGGCCCTTACCAACATCGCCCGGCACGCGCAGGCCACACGCGTGGAGATCGAACTCAAATCTGACGCCGGCTCGGTCCGAATGAGCATCGCGGACAACGGCCGCGGCATCACCGCGCCGGCGCGAAACGGCAGCGAAGCGCGTCAAGGCGGGATGGGAATTTCCGGCATGCGGGCACGGGCCGCCAGCGCCGGAGGCGGTCTGAAGATTGAATCGAAGCCAGGTTCGGGTGTGACCATCGAGGTGTGGGCTCCGCTGGCCGAGCCGCGGCCATCCGAACCGGTAAAGGAGTTCGCTTGACGCGTTATCGCGCGTCTATAAAACAATGATCCGCATATTGCTGGCCGACGATCACGCGCTGGTGCGCCAGGGGCTCGGCATGATTTTGGGCGCGCAGAAGGACATGGAGATCGTGGGGCAGGCCGGCAACGGCAATGAGGCCGTGGAGATGGCCGAAAAGCTCAAGCCGGACGTGGTGGTGATGGATGTGACCATGCCCGAGCTGAACGGCATCGAGGCCACGCGGCGGCTCGCTGTTTCCCTGCCGCGCACCCGCGTGCTGGCTCTGAGCATGCACAAGGATTCGGTGTACGTGCGCGAGATCCTGCGCGCGGGGGCTCGCGGCTACTTGTTGAAGGATTCAGGCGACGCCGACCTGGTGGCGGCCGTGCGCGCCATCGCCAAAGGTGAGGGCTATATCAGCCCGTCAGTCTCGGACGCGGTGCTATCCGATTACCGCAAGCACGTGACGGATCCGCTGGATCTGCTCACCACCCGCGAGCGTGAAGTGCTGCAACACATTGCCGAGGGAAAGACGAACAAGGAGATCGCGACGTCGCTGAACCTGAGCGTGTACACCGTGGAGGCTCACCGCGGCCGGATCATGGAGAAGCTAAACCTGCACTCGACCGGGGAGCTGGTGAGGTTTGCGTTGCGTAACGGGTTGATCGATTGAGCGGCGGCCGGATGCCGTACCATGTAAATGAGTATCTATGAGTAAGCGAGAACTCGTTGCCGAAGAGCTTGAGCGACTACCGGATCAGGACCTCGACAAGTTGCTGTCGTTCCTGCGATCTCTCAAGGAATCTCACGCGGAGACTGCGCTGCCTATGCTCGCCGCTGAGACCTCCCTTGCCAAGGATTGGCTCGCCCCGGAGGAGGAGTCGGCCTGGGCCAATTTGTAAGGGGCGACGTTGTCGTCCTGAATTTCCCGTTCTCGGACTTGAGTCAGACCAAGCGGCGCCCGGCGCTGGTAATCGCGGACCTCACGGGCGAAGACCTCATCCTGTGTCAAATAACCAGCCAGGCCAGAACGGACCAATATTCAATCTCGCTTGACGCCCGCGACTTCGTTGACGGCAGCCTCAACCAAACCAGCCGGATTCGTCCCAACCGCTTGTTCACGGCCGATTCGGCGATCGTTGTCTATCGCGCGGGTCGCGTTTCCGCGGCAAAGTTGAACGAAACGGTCGACCGGCTGGTCAAGATTCTCAGAGGAAGTTGACGGTTAAGCCGTCAGCGGTACAGAGAGGTTCATTTTCCTGTTGACACGTGGGCATTTATTCCATAATATGGAATAAATGGCTGCGAAGCATTCGCTCAGCGATCTGGAACTGCTGGTCTTGCTGGCGCTGATCCGGCTGGCGCCGGAGGCGTACGGGGTTCCGATCGCGCGCGAGATTGAGGAGCGGACCAAGCGGACAGTCGCGCTGAGCAGCGTCTACGCGATTCTGGAGCGGCTGGAAGCGAAGGGGCTGGTGCGGTCCGAGCTCGGTGAGGCGACGGAAGAACGCGGCGGCCGGGCCAAACGGTACTTTCAAGTTAGTGCTCAGGGAGCGCGAGAGGTGCGCACGGCGCAAAAGGCACTGATGGCGATGTGGCAAGGCATTCCGGCTCTGGAAGGAGGCAACGCATGAAGATCGCGATTTGGCTCTTGCGGAGATCCGGCATAGACGAGCGAAACCCCGCGCTCGCCGGCGATCTCGCGGAAGAGCGAGCGAACGGGCGTTCCGGCCTGTGGCTATGGCGGCAGACGGCAGCGGCGATCTGCGACACGGCGGCTGGCGATCTTCGGGATCATTGGGTGCTGGCAATGCGGGCGATTGCTACGGGATGGGTTCTGACTTTCGCAATCGCAGAGATACCGGGTCTGCTGTGGTTCCATCCCTGGTTCATGGATTACCTCTGTCCTGCAATCGTCGGGTGGGTGGTGGCGCGAACCCATCGGAACCACCAGGCCGCGATGGTGCTGGCCTATGCCGCATCACTATTGATCTGGGTCATCTGGAGGGTGACCACCAACCAGATGGACCTTGACGAGTATCCTTTCATCTGGTTGCTCGGCACGCTGATCGGCGGATTTCTTCAGCCAAACCGGCCCTCGAAGATCGATTCCTGAACCGGCCGACGACCACTAGGAACCTCGCGGGCGCGGATCGCTTCGTCCAGATCCTCCAGCCTGCCAGGATGCCCAACGGCGATCATCGCCTCCACTGCGAATCGCTCCGGCACACCGAGCTCGTCGCGGGCGCGGTCGTAACTGAAACCGCCCATGCCATGCACCACCAAACCCATCTTGAGCCCTTGTAGCGCGAAGCTCATCCACGCAGCGCCGGTGCAATAGGAGTGGGTGCGGATGGGACGGCCGTCCTCGGTAGTGGCTTGGGAAATGACAACGATGAGGGCGCCGGCACGGGAGCACCAGATTCGATTGCGTTCGTTGAGCAAGCCAAACAATCGCTCAAAATGCGGAGTGCCCGCGCGGGCGTAAATGAATCGCCAGGGTTGAACATTGCCGGACGATGGCGCCCAACGGGCGGCTTCAAAGAGCCGCATAAGATCGGCTTCGCTCACCGGCTCGCCAGTCATGGCTCGGGGAGACCAGCGTTGCACGAATTGCGGATCGATCTCGTGATCGGGGACTCGATGCATAGAGGCATGATAACCTGATGGTTTCGCCCTGAATGTCAATTCAGATCTTCCTCGAAGGCAAGCTCCTCGGAATCGACGAGTTTCTGCTCGCTCCGGCGTCTGAGAATCCGGACCAGGTGTTTCTCGGCCGGTCGCACTGGATCAGCCTGCTCAGCGAAGTCTTGCCGCGAGCGTTGCTGGCCGAACTCGGGCTCGCCAAAATCCTGCTGGGGTCCAGCGGCGGAGGTCAGTTCCTGATCGTGCTTCCGGATGAGTTCCGTGAAGCCGCGCAGAAGTTCTTGGCGGCAGCCGCGGCGGAGATCGCGCAGCTTGAGCGGCGGCGTGCTGAAGCTGCTGTGGAGCATCACCGAAAACCTGGGCGACTGGAGCGATGTGCGGCGCAGGCTGCAACAGGAGATGGACCGGCGGCGCGGAGCTCCCGCGGATCAAACCGGCCTCGCGTCTTTCGACGCTCCGGGACCGCCGGCTGAGGACGCCGAGGCGTACTTCATCGAACTGGCGGCGCACCTGCGCGAGGCCGGGTTCGTAGCATGGTCGCCGGAGAAGCCCGGGCGGGTTTCGATCGGTCAGGGCAAGCATTCGTGGAGCCTGGCGGGGTCGAATGAGGCGTTGCCTCTGGCTCGTGCGGCGGCGCTGGGAGACGATGGCGCGGAACCGGCGCCGACCAGCGTGCTGGCGTCGCGGTCGGCGGGGCTGGCCACGTGGGGAGTGCTGCGCGGCGACGTGGATAACTTCGGCATCCGCATGCGGCGGACCCAAACCATCGAGGAGCATATTCAGCTTTCCGTGCTGTACAAGCAGTTCTTCGCGGGGGAGCTGGAGGTGCTATGCTCGCTGCCGGAGTTCTGGCGTAAGGTGACGGTGATTTATGCGGGCGGTGACGATTTCGCGGTTTACGGAGCGTGGGACGCGCTGCTGGCGATGGCCAGCGAGATGGAACGGCTGTTCCATCGCTTCGCGGAGCAGAATCTGAAGGATTATCCGGGCGCGGAGGGCAAGACCATCAGCATGAGCCTGGCTCTGGCTCCGGCCGTGGATGCGTCGTTGGGGGCGGTGTTCGAGGAAGCCGGGCAGCGGCTGGAAGCGGCGAAGTCCGCGGATAAGGATTGCATCTGGCTGCTGGGGCGTACTCTGGAATGGAAGCAATTTGCGGAAGCGTCTCAATTAAAGGAGACATTGATGCGGATGGTTTCGGATTTCGGCTGCTCGCCGCAGTATTTGCGGGATCTGTGCGGGATCTACCGCGAGACGCAATCGCGCGTGTCGCGGAGGCAAGCGCGGCGCAGCGGAGGGGAACGGCCGTGGCGTTATCATCGCCGCATCCGCAGGATTTTGGGCGCGGCGCGGCCCATAGATCCGGCGCGGCAGCGCGCCGAGTTTCAGAAGGCTCGCACGGCTTTGATCGCGGATTTGATTGGGCGTAGCGCGGTGACGGTGAAGTTGCGCCCCGCCGGACGGGTAGCGTTAGAATGGGCCAGATTGTCGGCCGAAGCATAAACCGAGGAAATTGAATGGAAGACGAAGTACAACCCGAAGCAACAACTGCCGTTGAGCCAAACGCACCAGCGGAGCCTAGCGCGCCCGCGGAGGCGCCTCCAGTTCAGGAAGCAAAGCCGGCTCAGGAAGCAAAGCCGGAAGCCAAGCCGCAGGGACAACCGCAAGCTCAGCCGAAGCGCGAGGATCGCCCCAAGGGTGACCGTCCGCCACGGGAAGCCGGTGGACAGCAGCACCAACCGGGAAAGGGCCCGCGCCCGGAGGGTCAGAATCGCGGCGAGCGTCGTGAAGGGGCCGGACGTGAGGGAGGCGGCCGTGAGGGGGGCGGACGTGAGGACCGCGGGCGTGACGACCGCGGGCGGCGTGAAGGCGGTCCGCGGCCCGGCGGCGGAGACCGGCGGCCGTTCGAGAGCCCGGAGATCGAGATCGAAAAACTGATCTCGGATAGCTTGTATCTGGACAACCAGGCCCACGCGGTGGTGGCCCGGATGAGGGATATGGATAGCGGCACCAAGAGCCAGCTCCGGCGTCTTTATAACGCGGTGCGGCGAGCGGTGCGGGCTCCCGAGAGCGAACGGCAACATCAGTTCGTGATGCTGCGCGCGCGCCTGGCGTATACAATCGCCCGGCATTCGCTGCGGAGCCTGGATGCGCTAGAACGGCTGCTGCTGCAGGTGACGCGCAAGAACGACGCCCGCGGTTACGAGCGTTTCAAGGATCTATTCGAAGCCATTGTTGCCTACAATGAGTAAACCAAAACTATGAGCACACATACCGCTCAGACACAACTGAAGCTGGTGGGGAAATTGATCTTCTCCGGCGACCTGCACTGCGAAACCGGCCTGCATATCGGCGCCGGTAAAGGGTCGCTGGAAATCGGCGGCGCGGACAACCCGGTGGTGAAGGACGCGTTCGGATTGCCGTACATTCCGGGCAGCTCCCTGCGCGGCAAGATCCGGTCGCTGCTCGAAAACGCGTTGGGACTGACGGCGCCGGCCGAGCTGGTGTATCTTTCCAAGCGCCGCGGCCAGGAAGTGCGCATTCATCAGAGCGACCGTCCGGACGACGAGATTTGCCTGCTGTTCGGGCGCAATCCGGGGCGGATGGAACGGGTGGAAGGCGAAGCGGTGGAGTCGAAGTCGGCCAGCCCGGCGCGGCTAACCGTGTACGATGCGCCGCTCGAGCAGGAAAGTATCACGGCGCAAATGCGCGAGAATCTGGACGACGAAATTACCGAGGTCAAGAGCGAGAACGCCATCGACCGGATCACGTCGCAGGCGAATCCACGCACTTTGGAGCGGGTTCCCGCGGGGGCTCGATTCAAGGTTCGCCTGGTGCTCGACATCTTGTGCGAGGAAGATAAGGCGCTGGCGCCGCGCGTGATCGAAGGCTTGCGGTTGCTGGAAGACGACGCGCTGGGCGGCGGAGGGTCGCGCGGCAGCGGCCGCGTCCGCTTCTCCAATCTCAAGATCGCTTGGCGCAATCGGGCTTTTTACTCCGGCGGCGAAGAGGCCGAACTGGCCTCCGGTGCGGATCTGGCGAAGGTGCAGGCTGCAACCAATACGCCGGATTTCGCGGAGAAGCTGGCCTAAAAACTCATGCCGTCAGGCTTGTTCATTCGGCTGCGGCCTACCGGACCGTGGCGCATCGGCCCGGATTCCGGGGATCGCGACCGCGTGGAACGGGTGTACCACAGCGACACGCTTTACTCCGCGGTCTCGGGCGCGATGGCGCGGCTGGGCATGTTGGAAGAATGGCTGGATCACACGGCGCGGGCCGCGGAGCCCTCCGTGCGCTTCAGCTCCTGCTTCCCGTTCCACGGCGACGCGATTTACGTGATGCCTCCGCGCAATTTCTGGCCTCCACCGGCGTCTTCCAAAGTCCGGTGGAAGGGGGCGCGTTTCGTGCCTCTGTCTGCAATTCAAGCCATGCTGCGCGGCAAACCTTTGCATGAGGAAGGTTGGGCGGTGGACGGCGCCAGCGAGACCCTGATCGCCATGGGCACTCAGGGGCCGTTCCGCGTTTCGGTGCGATCGAGCGCAGCGGTGGACCGGGCGGGCTCGGGCGTGGCGCCGCATTCGAGCGCGTGCCTGGAGTTCGCGCCAAACGCGGGCTTCTGGCTGGCGGTGGCGTTTCCCGACGATGCGGCGCGTGAGAAGTGGAATGGTCCGGTGACGGCGGCGCTGCGGCTGCTGGCCGATTCCGGCTTCGGCGGTGAGAGGTCGAGCGGTTGGGGCCGGGCGGAGATCGAAGTAAGCGAGAACCAGGGCCTCTTAGCAGGCGGAGCGATAGCGACTGGAGACAATGCCTGGTGGATGCTATCGCTGTATCACCCCGCGGCTGACGATGCCGTGGATTGGACTCGCGGGAACTATGCCGTGTTGACCCGTAGCGGGCGCATCGAAAGCGAGTCCGCTTGGGGCGAGACCAAACGGGCGACTCGGATGATCGCGGAGGGCTCCGTTCTGCTGGCTCCGGCGGAGCCGCGAGGTTCCATTGTGGACGTTGCCCCGGAGGGTTTCGCGCATCCAGTTTATCGAGCGGGATTCGCCTTGGCCATTCCGATTCCTCTGCGGCCTGTGGCTCGGGAGATACCGGTGGTAGAAGCCGCGGCTGAGCCTGCAAAGGAAGCGGAAGAGGGCACGGAGCCGGAGGCGCCGGCCGAGGAGACCGCCGCGTGATTTATCGCGTGATGTGCCTCACTCCGACTCTGGTGGGCGATGGGCAGAAGCTTTCGCCCATCGACTATATGGTCTGGCGCGACCATGTGAACGTGCTGGATCAACGCCGGATCTTCAAGCTACTGGCAAAGGGTCCGCGTCTGGATGGATATCTGGCGCAGTTGAAAAAAGCCGACCGCTTGGATTTCGCGAGCTGGGGAGGATTCGCACAAAACTTCGCCGGCCGGCGGATTCCGTTCGAGAGCCCGGCGGCAATTCCCGTCTGGCAGCGCGCCCAGGCCGAGCATCTTTTCATTCCCACGTTCGCCGCTTCCCTTAACGGCCCGTACGTCCCGGCGACCGCGCTCAAAGGAGCTCTGCGCACGGGTTTGGTGCATGACCGCTGGACTGAGAACACGCTGAGGGATCTGGGCGAGAAGATGGCAGGGGAGCGGCCGCCTCGCAATCCGGCGACGAAAATCGAAGACGTGCCGCGAGCCAAACGCGTCTCCGCGGGTGATTCCCGGGAAGCCGCATACTCGGCCATGAAGGTGTACCTACTGCGCGTGTCTACGTTAGTGGCCAAGGGCGCGGGCAAGTTGGAGCTCGGCTGGAAATCGGTTCGAGGATCCACGGATTCGCGCAGGATGGACGAGAGCACGCCGATCTTCGCCGAAATGGCCACGCCAGGCACCACCTTCGAAGGTGTCTGGAGCGAGCGCTCCGCGCAGGACCGGACGCGGCTGTTTCAATCCGCAAACAAATACGCCGCCGGGCAACTCGCCAAGCACAAACAGTATGCTGAGACGGCGGGTTTGGCGCGCGTGGGCGCGCTGGTGCAGGCGCTTGAGGCTCGGCTCAAAGAGATCAGCGCGTCGCCGCAGTACTGCATGATGTCGATCGGCTGGGGCGGAGGGCTGCATTCGAAAGTCGCGTACCTGGAGACGGAGGGCCCCGAGTATCGTTCCGTGGTGAAGCAATACTCGATCTACGACCGGGCATTGCAAACGGGACTTCCCTTCCCCAAGACCCGCCGCGTGATCTTCGAAGCCGGCCAGCCCACGAGCCTGCCGGGGTGGGTGGTGCTGGAAGTGGCGTAATGCACGTTAGAGGGCGGTTGATTGTCCCGCCGCCAGAACAAGCGGGACGAACCCGCCGTCCCGATAGACGAAGGCTTCCCACTCCGCCGCCGCGTATCCAAAGATCACCAGTTGCCTGCGCTGCGTCGAAGCGTTCTCAAGGATATCGCCCGCCCGAACTATGGCCGAGTACTTCTCAAGCGTCTCCGCCGTCTTTTGTCGCGTAGGGTATGTCACCAGCACCGTCAGCGGTGCATTGTACAGTTGAAGCCGGTTCATCTCAACGGCGGATCCGTAGCATTCATTTTCGTGTTCGACGGCGACCGATATGTATTTGGCATACGTCCAGGCCGGGTCTCTAAAGTTGACTTCGTCTCGTTCATGGTAGAAAACCGCATCGATCTGGTAGTACTCGGCGCGGTGTTGTAGACCGAGTTGGCGCGCTGTCTCCGGAATGACATCGTTGCACATCACGGAGGTATGCCTGGTATTACTTGGCCAACTCTCAAGAAGCGCACTCCCTCTCGTGGCGACGACCTTGACGAACGCTGCATAGAACTCGCTGGGTGAGGGGTCTCTGTGCTCAGTCATTCCGCTCCTTCGGTTCGCACCTTTCTCGTATAATGGCAGCCGAAGAGCAGAAGCGCTAGCCGCCCTCACGGGGCTGCTAGCCTGGGATTGTGGATGTTTCCAAAATCTCCGCCGGCCGCAATCCGCCGTCCGACCTGCACGCGCTGATTGAGATCCCGGTTGGTGGGGCGCCGGTGAAGTATGAGCTCGACAAGGCTTCTGGGGCGATGTTTGTCGACCGCTTCATACACACCGCGATGTTCTATCCGGGCAACTACGGGTTCATTCCGCAGACGCTGGCCGAGGACGGCGACCCTTGCGACGTGCTGGTGATTGCGCCCGTGCCGGTCGTCTCCGGGGCGGTGGTGCGGTGCCGGCCGGTGGGCGCGCTGCTGATGGAGGATCAAGCCGGAGTCGACGAGAAGATCATCGCCGTGCCGGTGGACAGTCTGCATCCGTTTTATACGGATGTCGATTCGTACCTGGATCTGCCGGAAATCCTGCGCCAGCAGATCGAGCATTTCTTCCGGCATTATAAAGACCTGGAAGAGGGAAAGTGGAGCCATGTGCGCAAGTGGGTTGACGTGGACGGCTCCCAGCAATTGATTATGGAGGCGATCGATCGCGCACTGAAGTGCGGCCATTGATCACTGATGGCGACCGCGACTCCGCCGCAAGCACCGGTGCACCCAAAGCCTGCCAAAGGCAAGACGATTCAGGTTTCGCCAGCCGTTCTAGAGGCAGCGCGTAAAGGCAATGAGGAGCTTTTGCGCGATCTCCGAACCTCTCTCCAAGGGCTGGGCGAGGCCGATGCCGAGGAACGGGCGGACACGGCGGGCCCGAATGAGGTCGCGCAGGAGAAGCCGCAAGGGCCGGTGATCCGGTTGCTGAAGATCGTCCGCAACCCACTGGTGGTCTTGCTCGCGGCTCTCTCCACGATTTCTTTTCTGACTGGGGATGCGCGCGCCGGAACGGTGATGGCCATGATGGTGGTTCTGGGAGCCGGGCTGCGCTTCCTGCAGGAGGCGCGGGCGGATGCCGCGGCCGCCAAGCTGAAGGCCATGATCCACGTGACGGCGACGGTGGTTCGCGGCGGCACGCCACGTGAGATTCCACTGCGCGACCTGGTTCCAGGCGACATCGTGCAACTCGCAGCCGGGGACATGATTCCGGGTGACGTGCGCGTGCTGGCGTCGAAGGATCTGTTTTTGACTCAGGGGAGCCTGACCGGCGAATCGCTACCGGTGGAAAAGTTTCACGATCCGGAGACGGGCGCGGCCGCTTCGCCGATCGAACTGAAGAACATCTGCTTCATGGGCACCAGTGTGGAGAGCGGGTCGGCCACGGCGGTCGTGGTGGTCACCGGGCCGAAGACGTACTTCGGCAGCATGGCCAGCTCGATTGTAGAGGAGCCGCCACCAACCAGCTTCGATTTGGGCTTGAGCCGCTTCACCTGGTTGATGATTCATTTGATGAGTGTGATGGTCCCGACCGTGTTTCTCATCAACGGCTTCACCAAGCACGACTGGGAGAGCGCCTTTTTCTTCGCGCTGGCCGTGGCGGTGGGTCTGACGCCGGAGATGCTGCCGATGATCGTGTCGGTGTGCCTCTCCAAAGGCGCTCTGGCGATGAGCCGGCGCAAGGTGATCGTCAAGCGGTTGAACGCGATTCAGAACTTCGGCGGAATGGACCTGCTGTGCACGGACAAAACCGGCACGCTTACGGAGGATCGAGTGGTGCTGATGCGGCACTGCGACGTCTCCGGCCAGGAAAGCGAAAATGTCCTGCTGGACGGGTATCTCATCAGCTACTTCCAGACCGGCCTCAAGAATTTGCTGGACCGCGCGATTCTGGAAAGCCCGGATTTTAAGGAAAAGTCGGCTCTCGATCGCTACAAGAAGCTGGATGAAATTCCTTTCGACTTCACCCGCCGCATGATGTCCGTGCTGGTAGAGGAACCGGACGGCAAGGCGATCCTGCTCACCAAGGGAGCTCCGGAAGAGGTGTTCCACCACTGCACGCACTTCGAGCTGGACGGAAATGTGGCTCCGATGGATCCGAATCTTATTGAGGAACTCCGGGAGGAATATGAGAGCCTCAGCGCGGACGGCTTCCGGGTGCTGGCGGTGGCGAGCAAGGACCTTTCCGGCAAGCAAATCTGCTCGAGGACCGATGAGTGCGACCTGGTGCTGCGCGGCTACGTGGCATTCCTCGATCCGCCCAAGGAAACGGCAGCCGGCGCGCTCGAGTCGCTGCGGCAGCACGGAGTCGGGGTCAAGATACTCACCGGCGACAATCCGCTCGTCAGCCGCAAGGTTTGCAGAGATGTGGGCCTGGACCCGGAGCCGACGCTGCTGGGCGCGGACGTAGAGAAGATGTCGGACGCCGAACTAGGTGAGGCTTCAGAAAAAGCCACGCTTTTCGCGCGCCTGTCTCCGGCACATAAAGAGCGGGTGATCCACGCCCTACGCGGCAAAGGTCATGTGGTCGGCTTCCTGGGGGATGGCATCAACGACGCACCGGCCCTGCGAGCCTCCGACGTCGGCATTTCCGTGGATACGGCGACGGACATCGCCAAGGAATCGGCGGATTTGATTCTGCTGGAGAAGGACTTGATGGTGCTGGAGGGCGGCGTAACCGAGGGCCGCAAGGTCTTCGCCAATATCCTCAAATACATCCGCATGGGCGCGAGCTCCAACTTCGGAAACATGTTCAGCGTGCTGGGCGCCAGCGCGTTTCTTCCTTTCCTGCCCATGGCGCCGATTCAGGTGCTGACCAACAACCTGCTGTACGACTTTTCGCAGGTGCCGATCCCCAACGACGCAGTCGACCAGGAGCAGGTGGCGCATCCGCGGCCGTGGAACATTGAGGAGATCCGGCGTTTTATTCTCTTCATTGGGCCGGTGAGCTCGATCTTCGACTACACGACTTTCTTCGTGATGTTGTGGGTGTTCCATTGTTGGGATCCATCGCGGGCCTCGCTGTTCCAGACCGGCTGGTTCGTGGAGTCGCTGATGACGCAGACGCTGATCATCCACGTGATCCGGACCAATAAGATTCCGTTTATCCAGAGCCGCGCCAGCCGTCCGCTGCTGCTGACCACGATAACGATCATGGCGTTCGGCGCGTGGCTGCCCTATTCGCCGGTGGCTTCAGCGTTAGGTTTCACGCCGTTGCCGTCGCTGTATTGGCCGATTCTGGCGTTGACCCTGCTCGCTTACATGGGCCTGACCCAAGTCATCAAGGTCTGGCTGCTCAAAAAAAAGTGGATTTAATCTGCAACTCCCAGGGCGGTTGCTGCGTAATAACCAGTGTGAGATAAACCGTTATGGGCACCCTCAAGCACACCTTTCGCCGTCTCGCCGCGGCGCCGATGTTCTCCGCAGTCGCGCTGCTGACATTGGCGTTGGGAATCGGCGCGAACACGGCTATCTTTAGTGTGATCGAAGGGGTGCTGATCAAACCGCTGCCGTTTGCTCACGCGGACTCACTGGTCGGCATTTGGCACACGGCCCCGGGCGTCGCGGGAATCGGCAACAAGGTCGAGCTTTGCCCCACGATGTACTTCACTTATCGTGAGCAGAACCGGGTCTTCGAGAAGTTAGGGGTTTGGTCGGCAGGAGGGGCCAGTGTCACCGGAGTTGGAGATCCCGAGCAGGTGCGCGCTCTCTTGGTGACGTACGGCACGCTGGACGCGCTGGGCGTGAAAGCGGAGCTGGGACGCTGGTTTTCGGAAGCCGACGATACTCCCGGCTCGGCCCAGACCGTGATCTTAACGCACGGCTACTGGCAACGCCATTTTGGAAGCGACAAGACGATGGTCGGCCGAACCCTCACGGCTGATGCGCAGGTGCGAACCATCATTGGCGTGATGCCGGCCTCCTTTCACTTCCAAAACGACCCGGACCTGATCCTGCCGCAACGCTTCGATCGAAGCAAGCTATTCCTCGGTAGCTTCGGTTTTCAAGGCGTGGCCAGACTCAAACCGGGCGTCACTATGCAGCAGGCGAATGCGGATCTGGCTCGCATGTTGGGAATCTGGATTAATGCGTGGCCCACGCCTCCCGGTTTCAGCCGCGACCTGTTTGTGAGTGCTCATTTTGGACCCAACCTTCAGCCGCTCAAACAGGATGTGGTGGGAGATATCGGGACCACTCTGTGGGTGTTGATGGGGACGCTCGGGCTGGTGCTGCTAATCGCCTGCGCCAATGTCGCCAATCTCCTGCTGGTGCGGGCGGAGGGGCGGCAGCAAGAACTAGCGATTCGCGCGGCCCTGGGAGCCGGATGGGGAAGAATTGCGCGGGAGATGCTGGCGGAGAGCGTCACGCTCGGCCTGCTGGGAGGGGCGCTCGGTTTGGGGTTCGCGTACGCTGCGGTGCGCCTGCTGGTGGCCGATGGACCGGCAACGCTGCCGAGACTGAATGAGATTGGGATCGATCCACTGGTGTTGGCTTTCGCTTTAGCGGTTTCGCTGCTGTCCGGAGTGCTGTTCGGACTGCTTCCCGTGGTGAAATACGCCGGACCTCAGGTGGCGATGAGCCTCCGCGGAGTGGGGCGTTCTTTCAGCCAGAGCCGGGAGAAGCATCGCGCGCGAAACACTCTGGTCGTCGTGCAGGTAGCTCTGGCGCTGGTGCTGTTGATCGGCTCGGGCTTAATGATTCGCACTTTCCAGACATTGCGCAGCGTTCAGCCCGGTTTCTCAAAACCGGAGCAACTGCAGATTCTTCGCGTGTCGATTCCCGACACATCCGTCAAAGAGCCGGAGCGCGTTATGCGGATGCAGAACGATATGCTGGATAAACTGGCGGGCGTTCCCGGCGTTACTTCGGCGGCATTAGCAGCCGGCGCGCCGCTGGAGGGCTTCAACTCCAACGATGTGCTTTCCGCCGAAGATCACAATTACCTCGCGGAGGGCAAGGTTCCGCCGGTGCGGCGCTTCCGCTTCATCACCCCCGGATTCTTTAAGACGACCGGTGCTCCCTTGATCGCCGGGCGGGATTTCGACTGGAGCGACCTCTACCAGAAAAAGAACGTAGCCATCGTTTCTGAGAATTTGGCGCGAGAATGGTGGGGAGACGCGCACGCTGCGCTGGGCAAGCGGATTAAAGACAACCCCACGGATTCGTGGCGCGAGGTTATCGGCGTAGCCGGCGATGTCTACGACGACGGCATGCAGGAGAAGCCGCCCGCCTTCGCCTATTGGCCGGCGATGATGGACCATTTCTGGACGGACTCAACCTACGTCACTCGCTTCGCGGCGTTTGTCGTCCGGACTGACCGCGCGGGAACGGAGAGTTTCCTGGCCGACGCACGCCGCGCGATCTGGTCGGTCGACGGCAACCTGCCGGTGTTCCTGACGCGTACGGTGAAGGATTACTACGACCAATCCATGCAGCGGACCTCTTTCACCCTGGTGCTATTGGGCATCGCGGGCGGAATGGCGCTGCTGCTCGGCATTGTCGGAATCTACGGCGTCATCGCTTATGCCGTGTCGCAACGGACGCGCGAGATCGGCATCCGTATGGCTCTGGGCGCGGAACCGGCGGGATTGCGCCGGATGTTCGTACGCGATGGGATCGTGCTGGCGGGAATTGGCGCTGTCGCCGGTTTGGCCGCCGCGGCCGGACTCACACGTCTAATGAAGTCGCTATTGTTTGGCGTGACCCCGCTCGATCCGGTGACCTACGGCGCGGTCGCGGCGCTGCTGGTGGCCGCGGCAGCGCTGGCCAGCTATGTTCCCGCGCGGCGGGCGACGAACGTCGATCCCGTACAAGCTCTGCGGGCGGAGTAACGGCTCCTTCAGTGAATTCTGCCGATGGCCGCATCCTCGCGGGATATCACTTCTTGTGATAGCGGCAAATAGCCGAGCGCGGCGGCTTGTCGCTGCCCCGGTCCCAGCATCCATCCCAGGAAGAGCGTAATCCCGTTGCGTTTCACGGCGTCGGTGACATGAGCGGGAACCACCAGCCAGGTGAACGAGGCGATCGGATAAGACTCCGCACCGGGTGCATTGACAATCGACACGGTCAGTTCGTCGCTGAGTTCCATGGCGTGACTTACCGCTGCGCCGATGCTCTCCAGGCTGGCTTCCACAAACTCTCCGTTCTGGTTGCGAACCTTTCCATACGCGACGTGATTCTGAAGCGCGTAGATGTACTCCACGTAGCCGATGGAACCGCCCAACTCCTTCACCAAAGCGGCGACACCTTCGTTTCCCGCGGCTCCGCGACCAGTTGGCCATTTGGGAGCAAGAGAAGCCCCGAACTTCGACCTCCATTCGGGATTGACCTGCGATAAGTAACTGGTCCACGCGTAACTGGTCCCGCTGCCGTCGGAGCGATGGACCACAGTGATATCGAGGTCCGGCAGAGGAACGCCACGATTGGCCTGCTTCAGGACCGGATCGTTCCACTTGGTGATTCTTCCCAGATAAATGCCCGCCAGGGCTTCCGGGGTGAATTTGATTCCATCCGGAATTCCAGGCAGGTTGACGATGGGAACCACCGCGCCGACCACGGATGGGAAGAAAAGGTACTCGCGCTGTTTGCCGGGCGCAATTTCGTGGATGCCTTCCGGGCTATCCGAAGCGCCGAAGTCCACGTCGCCAGCCAGCAACTTGCGCAGACCCCCTTCGGAACCGATGGCGTCGTAGGCGATCTGAATTCCGGGATTCCCCGCCATGTAGTTGATGAACCATTTCTTGTACACGGGGTCCGGAAACGTCGCGCCGGCGCCGTGAAGATTAACGGCGGGCTGCGGGGGATCGGCAGAAGACACAGGGACCTCGGGTTGGAGGAACGCCTCCGCAAGGTGCTTTGCGATTCGTTTGGCCAAGTCCTTGGAAGCATCGGATGCCTCCGCCCCTGGCGTTGCCAGGTATGACCACAGCGTTACGCCCTGCTTATTTTTCAGTTCGACCGACAAGAAACCGCCGTAGACGGGCGTCCCGTTGGTCGACAGCTTGAGTTCGGAACGGGGGCTGAAGCTGTGGTAGCCCCTGATCCAAATCTCGCCACCGCCGGCCAGGATCAAATCCGCATTCGCCGCGTCGGCAACAACAGCGACGGAGCTCAATTTGCGAATTTCCGCGATCACGTCGTCGCGAAGCTTTTCCCCGCCGGATTTGGTGGTGAACGTTTGTACGTAGATCCGCCTCGGCCCCTTGCTTCCCGCTTGCCATGCAACGGCAGGTGCGGCCAGAAGGCAGCAGAAAACCGCGCAGGAGACAGCTTGACTAAGTGACTTCACCCTGAGGCGATTATACGCCATGGCGAAATCTTGTCCGCCACGCAGGTAACTAAATTGAAACACAAGGATTCTCGTCGCGCGGCTACACTGGAGCGAGCTTTTCCCTGCACCCGGAACGATGACCGCTCTCCAAGCATCCTTGCCAATCTGGATGATTTTCGCCTTAGGTGCACAGGTGAACGCGCAAGACGCTTCGCCCGCGGACGCCACAACGTCATCGAGCCAAGCCGCCTCGGATGAGACCGCTCCAGAACGGTGGAACTTGTACTACCAAGCGACCTCCATTGGCGACTATCACGGCACCTTCACCTCGCCGTATGAGAGTCCGTTCAGCCTTGAAGATTATATGGAGCGCGACGTGTCCCTCACCACGACGCTGTTCTTTGCGGCCCGGCTGGAACAAAACACGGCTCTTGTGTTCGATCCGGAGATCGCGGGAGGAAGAGGATTCAGCGGTGTGAACGGCATCGCGGATCAGCCCAACGGAGAGATCCCGCGCGTGGCGACGGCCGAACCGAAGCCGTACCTCGCGCGGCTCTATATTCAACACGATTTCGGATTCGGATCGGAGACAGAGCAGCAGGAGAGCGACGAAAACCAGCTCGGCGGCGAACGCCCGATGACGCGGTATTCGGTCTACGCCGGCCGCTTCACGCTGACCGACTACTTCGACAACAACAACTACTCGCACGATCCGCGCACACAGTTCATGGCATGGGGCGTGATGTACAACGGCGCATGGGATTATCCGGCGGACACGCGAGGCTACACGTGGGGCATCGTACAGGAGTTCCACACGCGAAACTGGAGCTTTCGTTATGGCATCGCGGCGGAGCCGAAAGTCGCCAACGGGCAGCAATTCGACCGAAGGCTGTTTCGCGATCATGGGCAGGTATGGGAAGTGGAGCGGCGTTATTCCTGGCGGAAGCGGACCGGTGCGATCCGGCTGCTGGCTTATGACAATCGGGAGCAAGGCGGCAATTACGGCGAAGCTCTGAAGCTGGCGGCTGCAACCGGGACCACTCCTGACGTGTCGCTGACGGATCGGGTGGGCACGCTCAAGTACGGAACGGGTGTCAGCTTTGACCAAGCGGTCTCGAACGACGTTGGTGTGTTCGTCCGCCTGGGCTGGAACGACGGCAAGACACAAAGTTTCGCCTTCACCGCGATCGACCGGATCGCCGGTGGCGGCGTTTCGGTCACGGGAAGGCGCTGGCGGCGGAAGTTCGATGTAGCGGGCACCTCGCTTACCGCGGGCGGATTATCCGCGGTTCATCGGGAATATCTCGCCGCGGGCGGATTCGATTTCTTAATCGGCGACGGGCGCCTCAATTACGCGCCGGAATACGTGTGGGAGAGCTTCTATTCCGCGCGCCTCTACCACGGCTTATTCGGCACTTTCGACGTGCAGCGGGACACTGACCCGGCTTACAATCGCGACCGCGGTCCGGTAATGATTTACAGCGTAAGGCTGCACTGGGAACTGGGGCTCAAGCCCTGGGACCCAAGGTGAACTTCAGCGGCGCAGGTACTCATCGACGGCTTCGGCGGCTTTGCGGCCTTCGGCGATGGCCCATACCACCAGAGATTGGCCGCGCCGGGCGTCGCCGGCGGCGAAAACCCCTGGCCTGGAAGTCTGATAATTCTCCGTGGCGAGGTTGCCGCGCAGATCCAGCTTCAGCTTCGCTTCCTCGATCAAGCCATGTTTAACGGGGCCGGTAAACCCCATCGCGAGCAGCACTAGGTCCACATCCATGGTGAACTCCGATCCTGGAATCGCCTCGAACTTCGGCGGAGGTCCGACATGCACGCCATGCAGCTTCTCGACGTTCCCCTCGATATCGCCTGAGAAATGGGTGGTCGCGACGGCCCAATCGCGCTGGCCGCCTTCCTCATGCGAGCTCTCCGCGCGCAGTTGCAGCGGCCACAAAGGCCAAGGCGTCAGCGGCGAGCGCTCCACCGGAGGCATGGGCATGATCTCGAATTGATGCACCGACGCGGCCTTCTGGCGGTGAGAAGTGCCCAGGCAATCGGCTCCGGTATCGCCTCCTCCGATGATCACGACGCGCTTGCCGGTCGCCAGGATCGCCCCGTGCGCGGGAACGTGATCGCCCGCGACGCGCTTATTCTGCTGCGGCAGAAAATCCATGGCGTAGTGGACGCCCTTGAGCTCACGCCCGGGGATGGTGAGATCGCGAGGATGCTCGGCGCCCATGGCGAGTACGACAGCCTGATAAGCCGGCCGCATGTTCTCGAGGCTCCGGATGTGAGTGTCGACCACGAATTCGACGCCCTCAGCCCGCATCTGCTCCAGACGGCGGTCGATCCAGTGCTTCTCCATCTTGAAGTCCGGAATGCCGTAGCGCAACAGGCCACCGACGCGGTCGGCTTTCTCGAACACCGTGACAGCGTGCCCGGCGCGCGCCAGTTGCTGCGCGGCTGCCAGACCGGCGGGTCCCGATCCAACCACCGCCACTCGCTTGCCGGATTTCCTGACGGGAGGCTCGGGGTGAATCCAACCCTGCTCCCAGGCGTGATCGATTACCGTTCGCTCGATCACCTTGATGGTCACCGGGGGTTCGTTGATGCCAAGCACGCACGCCGCCTCGCACGGCGCGGGGCAGATGCGACCGGTGAATTCGGGGAAATTATTGGTCGAGTGCAACACGCGGATGGCGTCGTGCCAACGGCCGCGGTAAGCCAGGTCATTCCAGTCCGGAATGATGTTGTTCAGCGGACAGCCGGTGTGGCAGAAAGGCACGCCGCAGTCCATGCAACGCGCGCCTTGAGTCTGAACCTTCTCGATGGGAAAATCCTGATAGACTTCCAGCCAATCGTTGACCCGCTCAGCGATCGGCCGTCGATCGGGAGTTTCGCGCTGGTAATCCAGAAAGCCGCTAACCTTACCCACGAGACGCCACCGCCTGCCGCTTGACCCCCAATACCCGCTTGAACTCGTGCGGAAAGACCTTGACGAACTTGGGTAACATGACGGACCAATTTTCCAGAATCCAATTGGCGCGCGGACTCCCCGTCAATTCGGCGTGACGCGCGATCCAGTAGCGCAGCTCCTCGTTGTCCTTCTGTTCCAAAGGATCGAGATCCACGCTGGCGCGGTTGCAACGGACCTTCTGGAACTCGCCCGTCTCATCCAGGACGTACGCGATGCCGCCGGTCATGCCCGCCGCGAAGTTCTTGCCGGTATCGTTCAGCACAATGGCCAGACCCTTGGTCATATATTCGCAGCCATGATCGCCCACGCCTTCCACCACGGCGGTGGCGCCGGAGTTTCGCACCGCGAAACGCTCCCCGGCACGGCCGTTGAAGAACGCTTCTCCGGAGGTCGCGCCGTACAACACCACGTTCCCGACCAAAATATTCGCCTCCGGAAGGAAGGATGAATTGCGCGGCGGATACACCAGCAGCCGTCCGCCGGAGAGCCCTTTGCCCACGTAGTCGTTCGAATCGCCTTCCAGCTCCAAGGTGACGCCGCGCGAAAGGAACGCACCGAAGCTTTGACCAGCGCTCCCCTTGAAGCGGAAGTGGATGCTACCCGGCTCCAGCCCCTTCGACCCATGCTTGCGCGCGATTTCACCCGAAAGCATCGCTCCCACCGTGCGGTCGACATTACGAATCGGCAGGACAAACTCGACCGGAGTACCTTTCTCTATCGCCGGTTTAGCGTACTCAATCAGCTTTGCGTCCAGGGCCGCCTCCAGGCCGTGATCTTGAGGGATCATGCAGCGGCGGCCAACGCGGGAAGGAGCCTCAGGATGGTACAAAAGCTGCGAGAAATCGAGCCCACGGGCCTTCCAGTGCTCTAGCGCGTCGCGCATCTCCAGCAGATCCGCGCGGCCGACCATGTCGTCGACCCGGCGCAAACCGAGCTTGGCCATGTAACCGCGCACCTGCTCCGCCAGGAAGAAGAAGAAATTGACTACGTTTTCCGGAGTACCGGCGAATTTCTTGCGCAGCACGGGATCCTGCGTGGCGATCCCGACCGGACAAGTGTTCAGATGGCACTTGCGCATCATGATGCAGCCCATCGCCACCAAGGGCATGGTGGAAAATCCGAACTCCTCGGCGCCCAGCAGCGCGGCAACCACCACGTCGCGGCCGGTTTGCAGCTTGCCGTCGGTTTGCACCACGATGCGGCTGCGGAGGTCGTTCAACACCAGAACCTGCTGGGTTTCGGCGAGCCCCAGCTCCCACGGGATGCCGGCGTGGCGCAATGACGTTAGCGGGCTAGCGCCGGTGCCGCCATCGTGCCCGCTGATGAGCACCACGTCGGCATGCGCTTTCGATACGCCCGCGGCGACAGTGCCTACTCCGACCTCAGCCACCAGCTTGACCGAGATTCGAGCCCGCGGATTGGCGTTCTTCAAATCGTAAATAAGCTGTGCCAGGTCCTCGATTGAATAGATGTCATGATGCGGCGGCGGAGAGATCAGGGGCACCCCTGGTGTGGAGTGCCGCACCCGCGCAATCACTTCGTCCACTTTATGCCCCGGGAGTTGGCCGCCCTCACCGGGCTTGGCGCCCTGCGCGACCTTGATCTGCAAGTCGTCGGCGTTCACCAGATAGTTGGTAGTGACGCCGAAGCGCCCGGAAGCCACTTGTTTGATCGCACTGCGGCGCCAATCGCCGTTGGCGTCGCGCTGGAAGCGCTCTTCGTCTTCCCCACCTTCGCCCGTATTAGACTTGCCCCCGATGCGATTCATGGCGATCGCCAGGGTCTCGTGCGCCTCCTTACTAATGGAGCCGAATGACATGGCGCCGGTGGCGAAACGCTTGACGATTTCGCTGGCCGGTTCGACTTCGCTCAGAGGCAGCGGCTTGTTGGCGTACTTGAACTCCATCAGTCCGCGCAGGGTGCACATGTGCCGGTTCTGCTGGTCGATCAGCTCGGCGTATTCCTCGAAAGTCTCGAATTTCCCCTGCCGCACCGCGTGTTGCAGCTTGCTGATGGTGGCCGGGTTCAGCAGATGATATTCGCCCTTGATGCGGTATTGATAGTCGCCGCCGATACTCAACTCGGTTTCGGATTCGGTAACGGGGCTGAAGGCATGCGCATGCTTCATCAACGCTTCGCGAGCCAGCACCTCCAGGCCCACCCCCTCAATGCGTGACGCGGTCCCGGTGAAATACTCGTCCACCATCTCCTTGTTCAGGCCGATGGCCTCGAACACCTGCGCGCCGCGGTAGCTCTGCAGCGTGGAGATGCCCATCTTGGAGAAGATTTTGAGCAGTCCTTTGTTAATCGCCTTCTTGTAATTCTTAAGCGCGGTGCTGAAATCGACCTCCAGCCGCCCGCGCTCCGCCAGGTGTTCCAGCGTCTCGATGGCCAGATACGGATTCACCGCGCTGGCCCCATAGCCGATCAGCAGCGCGAAGTGCATCACTTCGCGAGGTTCGCCCGACTCGATGATCAATGCGACTTGAGTGCGGGTGCGCTCCCGCACCAAATGGTTGTGTACCGCGGTTAGGGCCAGAAGGCTGGGGATGGGAGCGTACTTCGGCTCAACCCCCCGGTCCGACAGGATCAGGATGCGATAGCCGTCGCGGATCGCGAGGGAAGCACGGCGGCACAGGCCGTCCAGGGCTCGCTCGAGTTCTTTCTCTCCACCGTCGGCCTTGAACACCGCTTGCAGAGTCGTGCCCAGGAAGTCGCCCCAGCTCACGCGCCGCAGCTTTTCCAAGTCACGATTGGTCAGAATCGGATGCGGCAGCTTCAGCGTGTGGCAATGCAGCGGCGTCTCTTCCAGGATGTTGCGTTCCGTGCCAATGTAGCTGGTCAGAGACATCACCAGCTCTTCGCGAATGGGATCGATGGCCGGATTCGTGACCTGAGCGAAGAGCTGCTTGAAGTAGTTGAACAAGGGCTGGGGATGATCGGAGAGGCACGCCAGCGGCGTATCCACTCCCATGGAGCCGACCGGCTCCTCGCCTTTTTCCGCCATCGGCGCCATCAGGATGCGCAGATCTTCTTCCGTGTATCCAAAGGCGCGCTGGCGCGCCAGGATGGTCTTCGAATCGGTGCCGTAGACCCGCGGAGGATCGGGCAGCGCGTCGAGCGTAATCTGGTTTTTCTCCAGCCATTCACCATAGGGCTGCCGGGAAGCCAGTCTGTGCTTGATCTCCTCGTCCGGAACGATGCGCTTACCGACCAGATCCACCAGCAGCATCTTGCCCGGCTGGAGCCGCCCCTTGGAGACAACTTCCTCCGGATTCACCGGCAGAACGCCGGTCTCCGAGGCCAGGATCAATAGACCGTCTTTGGTGATCAGGTAACGAGCCGGACGCAGACCATTGCGATCCAGCGTTGCGCCCAGCCATTTGCCATCGGTGAACGCCACTGCTGCCGGACCGTCCCAGGGCTCCATCAGGGACGCGTGGAATTCGTAGAACGCCCGCTTCTCCTCCGGCATGGTGGAGTCGGCGTCCCAGGCTTCCGGAATCAGCATGGCCATCACGTGCGGAAGATCGCGTCCGGCCAGCGTCAGCATCTCCACTGCGGAATCGAGCGAGCCAGTGTCGCTCAGACCCGGCGGAATCACGGGCATCAGTTTCTCAAGATTGTCGCCGAACAGGTTCGACTTCAGAACCGACTCGCGCGCGTGCATCCAGTTGACGTTGCCCTTCACTGTGTTGATCTCGCCGTTGTGGCAGATCATGCGATAGGGGTGGGCCAGTTGCCAGGTGGGAAAGGTATTGGTGGAGAAGCGTTGGTGCACCATGCACAGCGCGCTGCGCGTCTCCGGATCGGCCAACTCTTTGTAGAACTCCGCGATTTGCGGAGCCAGCAGCAACCCCTTGTACACGATCAGTCTGGTGGAAAGCGACGGCAGGTAGAAGAATTCCTTCTCCCGAATATCGGTCTCGGCGACTTCCGCTTCCGCGCGCCGCCGGACAAGGTACAGGACACGCTCCAGCTCATCCTGCGTCATGTCCGGCGCTCCGCGCAGGAACACTTGCTCGATGTACGGCTGCGTAGCGCGGGCCGTGCGCCCGATCGCGTCGGAATTGATGGGAGTGTCGCGCCAGCCCAGTACGGTTAGTCCCTCCTCGCGAGCGATGCGCTCCACAATACCCTCGCAGATCAAGCGCTGCTGTGGCTCGACCGGCAGAAACATCATGCCAACGCCGTAAGTACCTGGCTCGGGCAAGGAAAAACCGCATTCCTGGCACTCGCGTGCAAAGAAGTCGTGCGGGATTTGGATGGTCACGCCAGCGCCGTCGCCGGTCTCAGGATCGCAGCCGCAGGCGCCACGGTGGGTCAGATTGATCAGAATCTGGATGCCCTGGCGAATGATCTCGTGCGTCCGGTTCCCGTTGAGATCGACAATGAAGCCCATCCCACAGGCGTCGTGTTCGTGCCGGGGATCGTACAGGCCTTGCCTGGGAGGGTAAGACATGCTTCAGAATACCTTAGTCGTTACTATCACGTCAACAGGATTTACGATCTTGCAATATAATAGTAACTGATATATACTGTTTTTAATGAATTATGAGAACTTAAAGCTTTTCAGAGACATCGCGCAGAGCCACAGTTTCAGCCGCGGAGCCTCTATGAACGGCATTAGTCAATCCGCAGCCAGCCAGCATGTACAGGAATTGGAGCGCGCTTTAGGGGTAGAATTGCTGGATCGATCCACTCGCCCTTTGGTGGTGACTCCGGCCGGAAGGCTTTACGGCGAGTTCTGCCGCGACATTCTGCGCCGCAAGGAAGACTTCGAGGTTGCTCTGCTCCGCATGCGCCAGGAGGTGGAGGGGACCCTGCGCGTGGCCGCCATCTATTCGGTGGGATTGAGCGAGCTGGTGTCGCTCGAAAAGGAGTTTGCGCGCCGTCAGCCCGAGGCCAAGCTGGAGGTCCAGTACCTGCGGCCGGAACGCATCTACGAAGCCGTGCTCGCCGGTGAAGTTGACCTGGGGCTCATCAGTTATCCGGAGGCTCGCCGCGATATTACAGTAATCCCGTGGCGCCGCGAGGAGATGGTTTTGGCGGTCTCACCCGAGCATCCCTTGGCTGGGCGCACCGGCCCAATCGCCCCGCAGGAATTGAATGGCGCCGACTTCATCTCTTTCGATGAGGACCTCCCCATCCGCCGCCACATGGACCGGTTCCTAAAGGAGCACGGAGTCGACGTCAACGTGGCCCTGCATTTCGACAATGTCCAGATGATTAAGGAAGCCGTGACCCACCGCGTGGGCGTCAGCATCATGCCCGCGCGGGTCATGAAGGACGAAATCGAACAGGGACGGCTGGTAGCGGTGCGCATCGCCGACGCGACGCTGTGCCGGCCTCTGGGAATCATCCATCGCAAGAAGAAGCGTTTTCACCGCGTGGCGCAAGCGTTCCTGGATCTGTTGCGGGAAGGTTCGGGGCCCGAAGCCGCCGCGGTTTAAGAAGTCCCGAAGCAGTATACTGGCAGTAGACATGGCGGCGCACACGGCCATCGACCTTGAAGACTACCTCCCAGCGACGTTCACCGCTCCGGAGTTGACCGACGAACAGTTCCTCGCTTGGTGCGAACTGTTCCCGGATGCAATGTTGGAGTACACGGAGGAGGGCGAAATCGTCGTCATGCCGCCAACCGATCCGAAGAATAGCGCCCGTGTGATGCGTGTGGGCACCAGGCTGACAATTTGGGCCGAGCAAACCGGCCGCGGGGAAGTATCCGGCCCCGATGGCGGCTTTCGCTTCCCAACTCGCGCCCGACGCTCGCCCGATGCGGCATGGTTCGAAGGGTATCCCTCGACGGAGGGGCGCTTCCCCGTCTTTTCACCGCAATTCGTGATCGAAGTCCGCTCGCCCAATGACCGGCTCCCGCCGCTCCGCGATAAAATGCAGCGCTATATCGACGCCGGAGTGCTGCTGGCGTGGCTGATCGATCCACTCGAAAAAACGGTTACGATCTACCGCCCTGGCCGCGAGCCTGAAGTTATCGCAAACCCGGCTTCCGTCGCGGGGGAAGGTCCCGTTGAAGGATTCGTCCTCGATCTCGCCGGAATCCTTCCTTAAGGCTCGTCCGAATCATTCAGCCCGAGTTTTATCTCAGGCTCAACTTTGCCCGGCTTCCGTGTGGCTAGCGTCGCGAGGGCGCGAAGCACCGCGAGCGCGATGAAGCATACGCCCAGCACGCCCTGACCGCGCACAAAGGCGAACACGCCCAGCCCCAGAGCCGCCACCGAAACGCCGAGATTCAGGCCCAGACGCCGCATCGACCTTTCAGTATAAAACGCCCGCAGAAAACAAAAGCGCCGGACTCCGAAGAGACCGGCGCCTTCTTGCAATTACCGGACCGGGCGATTACCGGACCGACGACGAGGTCGTCGATGCCGGCGGGTTTTGGACAACGTTGGGTACCAGCGTAATCCGGACCACGCCGGTGGAGCTGTTGCCCTTGCTGTCGGTCACCGTGCAGGCGATGTCGTACTCGCCGTCGGTTTGGCCGACGGTCACCGTGGGCATCGCCGTCGTCGCACCAACGATGCCTTGCACGTTTCCGGCGGCCACGTACCAGAAGTAAGTGAGCGGCGTGTTGCCGGACGGGCTGGTGGATTGGGAAGCATCCAGCGTCACGGTGCGGACGTAGGTGGTGATGCTGCTCTGAGCGAAGGTCACCACCGGCGGCGCGCCGGTACTGGATGGAGGCGGAGGCACCACCACGGTCACGCTAGCCTGCGCAATCTGGCCAGCTTGATTGGTGGCGATGCAAGTGTACGTAGTGGTCACCACCGGGAACACCGGAACGCTGTCGCTGGAGCCGTAAGTGAAGGCGCCCGCGACGTTGACGTTCACCGCGTTGGTGGTGTTGCAAGTCAGCGTCACTCTCTGGCCCGGACCCGGCGAGGTCGCCGGGCTAGCCGTGAAGGAAGTGATGGCCGGCAGCGGCACGCTGTTAACCAGGATCGTAGCCGTGGCCGTCGAGGAGCCGTTTTGGTTCGTGGCAGTCAAGGTGTAGGTGGTCGACGTCGCCGGGGAAACGCTCTGGCTGCCAGTGAGAGCTACCGTGCCCACTCCATTGTTGATGCTCACGCTGGTGGCGTTCTGGACGCTCCACTGCAACGTGGCCGACTGGCCTGCGTTTATGGTAGCGGGAATGCCGGAGAACAGGATGATCTGCGGGTTTTGTCCCGGCGTTACCGTCACGGCGATGCTGCATGTCGTTGTGGTATTGCCCGGACCAGTGCCCGTCAGCACGTAGGTGGTGCTGGCCGTTGGGGTCACGGCATAGCTTCCATTGGGCGGTTGGGTGCCGCTGACACCGCCGATGGCCACCGAAGTGACATTAGAGGTGGACCAGTTCAGCGTCGCGGACTCACCCGCGATGATGTTAACCGGCGTGGCGTAGCAGGCGTTGAACACCGGAGTGGCCGCGTTCACCACAACCGTTACGGTAGCCGTGCTGGAGCCGACAGCGTTCGTCGCCGTCAACGTGTAGGTGGTGGTTGCGGTCGGGGTCACGGGCACGGAGCCGGTATTACCCAGGGTGCCGTTCACGCCGCTGATCATCACCGACGTTGCATTGGTAACGCTCCACGAGAGTGTCGTGGACTTACCGGCGGTGATCTGAGCCGGAGTCGCGGTGAAGAATCCGATCGACGGCACCGGTGTCGCCTTGGTGTTGATGGTCACGTAGGCCGACCCTTGACCGCCAAAGTTATCCCTGACCGTCAGGCGGAACGTGTAGGTCTCGCCCGCAATAGCGGTGAAGGTGGTGATAGCCGAGGTCGGCGAAGAAAGGGTGATCTGCGGTCCAACCACTTGTACCCACTGGTAGGTGATCGGGTTGCCGTCCGGCGAGTAAGAATTGGATCCGTTCAGCGTGATCAGGCCTGCGGCAATGCCAATCTGGTTCGGTCCGGCATCGGCGATAGGAGGATCGTCGCCCGTGCGTACCTTCCTGGTAATGACTTCGTAACGGATTCTGGGGACCTGCACCGGGACCGCATGATCCACCGCCAGCAGTTCTTTCGGACGCAGACGGTTTGAGAATTCTAATCCGACCATCCCCTCGCCGCTGTTCTTGGGCCCGACCAGGGTTTCGTTGATGTCGCCTTCCAAGGTCAGCGCAACCTTGGTGTTGAACGGGAAGATCAAACGCGCCGTGCCGCCGAAACGGTTCCCTACCTGAATCCCATGCAGATAGCCGGCGTTAGCTTCCAAGTAATTGTTGCCCCACAGCGCCAGGGTGGTAGAGATTCCGGCCTGATCCACGATGCTCAGATAGCTGTTCAGGAACAGGTGATTCAGCAGGGCTCCGGTCACCGGATCGGTAGCGTTGACAGAGTTGACCAGAGCTTGGTCCTTGAAGCCCTTGGTGCCGAAGAATCCGATCATGCCGCGCTTGAAGATATAGTCCAAAGTCAGGGCGCCTTCACCCAGCGTTCCGCCGCTCGAATACTGCGTCAGATCCGCATACTTCATACTGGCGAAAAGTCCGGCCTGAAAATGCGAGGCAACCCGGTCCACCAGACCGGCGTCAAACTGGCCTTCGCGGTCGTTCTTAAAATACAGATACTCGGCGTTGGCTTGGAAGGCGAAGTGCTGCCCGAAAGGCGCGAAGTATTGGCCACGGCCGCTGAACGTAGTGTTGCCCGTATCATCCGCGCCCACGTTGATGCCCAGAAGAGAAAACTTGGGCTGCTTGGTCGCCGCGATTTCTTTAGTGACCTCTTTTCCGACTTCCTCAGCCGTCGGCGGTGCGGGAGGAGGCGGAGGAGGCGGCTGATTGACCTTGGATTCCAGCACCTGCTGTGCGTTCCTCAGCGCGTCCAGTTGCTGCTTCAGGGCGGCGTTCTGATCGCCCAAATCCTTCAGCATCTTAGCGATGTCGTCCAACTTGTCGAGTTTCTTGAGCACCTCGTTGCAGCAGTCCGGATTGGTAGAGGGCTGAATCGCCTGGATCGCTTCCGGGGCGCCTCCCGCCGATACCGTCTTGCCGTTGGCGTCCATCACCGTCAGGGAGACCCGCCGGTTCATCCAGCGCGCCTCGTCGGTTTTCTCGTAAACGTCCTTTTGACCCGGATAACGGGGGTTGACCTTGCCCTCAGAGGTCGCGGTGATCTGGCTCGCGGAGGCTCCATACTTCACCAGGAAGTCGCGCACAGCATTGGCGCGAGCCAAGCCCAACCGGTCGTTGTACTGCGTCCCGCCGATGACGTCGGTGTGGCCCTCGACGCGGACCTTGTAACCGGGGTTGGCTTGAAGCAATTCAGCCAAGCGAAGCAGGCTGGGGAATCCGTCCACCAGGGTGGACGAGTTGAATTCAAAATTGATCTCTTCCCAGTCGTCTTTGCTGACGCCGGGGGGTACGTTCAAACCTTGTGGCCACGCGGTCGCAGCAAGCGTGACGAACAACAATGCAGCTGCGTATTTACGCAACATTTATGTTGACCCTCCTGAGTCCATCCCTGCAGAACTTTCCTAACAGTAACTTGTTTTACCCGGCGTGTCCACTCGCCTACCCTCCTGTAGGACCGCCACTTGCAGTTTCAGGAACCTCCCCCTGAAAATGGTCGCACTAATGATTCATGACACAGCCCATGTGTTTCTGGCAATATGGATTTGGGCTTGCCGGACAGGTGGTCGCCCGTTGGAACCGCAAGGTGACATTCGGGAGGAAAGTCCGGTCTCCATAGGGCAGCATGCCGGCTAACGGCCGGGGGGATTCGCTTAAAGCGAGTTTCACGGATAGTGCCACAGAAAACAATACCGCCAGGTTGGGAGCTTTTCCAGCCGGGTAAGGGTGAAAAGGTGCGGTAAGAGCGCACCGCGGCTCCGGTAACGGACGCTGGCAGGGTAAACCCCATGCGGAGCAAGACCAAATAGGGGAGCAGGAGCGGCCCGCTCCGTTACGACTTCCGGGTAGGTTGCTGGAGCCGGGGAGTAATCTCCGGCCTAGAGGAATGACCGCCGCCCCGATCTTCGGGGACACAGAAACCGGCTTATAGTCCGGCAAGCGCCTTTGTTTGTTCGACAATGTTAGTTCATTTGGCCGGAGCGATCCGGCCAATCCAGTATCGCCAAGCGTACCAGAACCGGATGCGGCGTGTGTGAACGGGTCCCCACCAGGCTCCAGTTCCGAGAAATCAGTATTTGGTGACGTTTCCAGCCGTCTCAGGTTGGCGGAGGATGCGGCCAATGCCAGTATCTCCCACCATCCCCGGCGCGGCCTTCGGCGCGGCCTCGTTAACCGCTTTGATGGCGATCCAATCAGGGCTTAGCGCCACCGCCGAGTCGGTGGTAATCCGATGTACCAGGACAGTCTCGAAGTCAGCCACCGGAGCGCTGAAGCGCGTTACGCGATGCGGCCCGGTTTTACGAAATACATCGGCCAGACTCCGCTGCCCATTTCCTGATGCCCACGGTCCAGGAACCCAACCATCACATAGACGGCGTCGATGGTGAACGGACAGGTGTTGCTCCAATCGGCCCAGTAGTGAGTCGAATCGGTTCTCAGCAGCCGGCGGACCTTAAAACAACGCGAAACGGCGCTTTCACGGCGCGCCGCAGCCTTATCGGCAGCCGGCGCCGTCACTGCACAAGACAGCAACAATACCGTCAGAAGATGTTTCATGCCCCTGGGTTGTCAAGACAGTATAACCCGGAACCTGAGTTTTGGATCGGTGATTTACCGTACCTGGCCAGAAATCAGGGCCTCGATGACACCCTGGTCCAGGGGCCAGATCCCGGTGACGTTCGCCGCGCGAGCCTCGAATCGCCCGGAGACCAATACGCCGCTTAAGCTGCCCTTCGCCGGGTTCACTTTATCCCGCACCACTAGGGTTCGGAGCACATCGGTGGTCTGGGTCAGGACTGCGGTCAATTGAGTCGCGACATCCGGCGATGCGCAAGCCGCTTGCATCCGGATCTCGAATTTCCCCTCCGCTTTAGCCGGTTGAAGACTGAAGCTGGCGTTCTGGGCAGCCGCGAGAGGAACCAGGAAGGACCGCGTTCCGGGTGGGGTTCCCGACGGATCGCGGAACGCTGACCCCGGCGCCGCGATCCAGAGCACGGCGGAGGGCAGGGCCGATCCGTGTTCCTGCCCGGTTCCCTTCCCTACGCCGATCTGCTCCACTCCCAGGCCTTCATCCGTTACGGCCCAACCGAGAACGCCTCCGCCGATCATTTCGAAGGAGATGGTCTGGTGGGGACGGCTGGCGGGCATGCTGCAAATCCCCTTGGTGCACTGCCCCTTTTGCGAAACGGCGTAATCGCCCAACTTCTGCCAGTTGAAGCGGCCGCGGATCGCGGCGAAGATGCCCTTACCGGTGTAAGAAACCGCCATCGCGTCCAGATCGTCCCGGTAGTCCATGCCGATCTGCTCGGCAAACGCCCGGTACTCCGGATCCTCCGACGCTGTTTTGCCCACCAGTTGTTCCAGCACTCCGCTGGCTCGCAGCTTTTCGACATCCAGGTAACCCTTCACCGCTCCGTTGAGCGGAAGCATGTCCAGCAAGTACGCGGGCTGCCGCACTGCCGACTTGGAACGCCACTCCAAAATGCCAATCGCCACGCCGCACAACGCCGCGAGCACAGCGGCCATCTGCCAGGGTTTTAGCCGGGAAAGCATGAAGCTTTATTTTAAGGCGGCGAGGACATGTCGCGCCTCGTCTTTACGAAGCCCGGCGGCTAGTCGTGCCGCAGAGCCCTGGCGGGATCGATGCTCGAAGCTCTTCGCGCCGGAACGTAAGCCGCGGCGGTGACCGCAACCAGCAGCGCTCCGATTGCGATTGCAGTCGCCGTTGCATCGGTTGCTTTGACGCCGTAGAGCAGGGACGCCGCCACCCGTGACAATCCCAATGCCGCCGGCAACCCGATCACAATGCCGATCGAGGCCATCGCCGCGACCTGCCTCATCAGCATCCATAAGACTTGCGGGCGCGCCGCGCCCAGCGCCACGCGCAGTCCGATTTCGCTGGTCCTGCGCGCGACTGAGTATGACGTAGTGGCGTACAAACCAACGCACGCGATCAGCAGCGCCAGAAGTGCGAACCCGGAGCAGAGCCGGGCAAACGCCTTCTCCGCGGACATGGTCTGATCGATCGCAGCGGCTTGCGTTTGTAGGCTGGTGATGGGAATCCGCCAATCGGCTTGGTGAACGGTCTCGCGCACGGCTTGCGCCAGCGCCAAGGGATCTCCAGCCGTCCGGAGTGCGTAGGTCACATCCTCGGGCGGCCGATAGAGGTCCTGCTCAAACGCCATGTAAACCACCGCCGGAAAAACGCCTTTCAGGTCGCCGTAGCGCGCGTCCTTGGCGAGGCCGATGATTTCCAGATCCTGAGGCTTGGCGGTGCCGGGGTACAGTAGCACGTGCTGTCCCACGGGATTCTCGCCCGGCAGATTCACCTTGGCCCAGGTCTCATTCACGATGGCGACGGGAAGGGACCCCGGGCGGTCCTTTTCGTCGAACTCGCGTCCGGCCAGAAGCGGGATCTGCATAGTGGCGAAAAACCCGGGGCCGACGGTCAGGATGTGAGTGTTCATCGGACCGCCGAAGTCGCCGTGCCCCTCGGGCGGCCGCTCCGGCGCAGGTTTGCCTAGCGGAGTCACCGGCGACGCCCAGGTGCCCTCACCGACCAGAGGCGAATTCGACAGGCTCGCTCCGCGGACTCCCGGAATCGTGGCAAGCCTGTCCCGAAGGTCGCTATAAAACACTGTGATCTCGGCGGCCCGATGCCCTGCCTGCCGTGCGCTGATTTTGAACAACAGAATGTTCTCGCGCTGGAAGCCCAGATTTACGGATTCGAGATTTATCAAAGTCCGAACGAACAAACCTGCGCCCACCAGCAGAAGCGCCGAGAGCGCGATCTGCGAAACAACCAAGGTTTGGCCCAGCGAGAATCTCGGTAAGCGCCACCGGGAACGCCGCCCGGGACTCTGATCCCCTCGAAGCTCCGGCATCACGTCCACGCGCGCCGCCTGCCACGCGGGAGCCACGCCGAACAGCAATCCGGTGGCGAGGGAAAGCGCGGCCGCGACCGCCAGCACATGCCAGTTCAGTTCGGCATGGAGAGAAACGCCTTGCGCGCCGCCCGCCAGCAGCAGCGTCAAGAGCCGGATGCCGGCGATCGCGAAAACAATCGCCATCCCGCCGCCTAGGAGCGCAAGCGCAGTGCTTTCGGTGAGGAGCTGCCGGACGATTCGCCACCGCCCCGCGCCGATTCCCAGGCGAACCGCCATCTCCCGCCTGCGGAAGGCGGCGCGCGCCAGCAGCAGGTTGGCGACGTTGGCGCAGGCGATCAGCAAGATCAGACCGACCATCGCCAATAAGATGTAGAGCGGCTGCGAGTAGTGCCGGCGCAGCGTGTCGATGCCGCTTCCGCCGCTCGTCAGATGGAGCGCGGGAAGGTGTTGCCGCTCCGCGGGTGTTGAAGCCGTCGTCTCTACCCAAGTGTGGAAAAGAGCTCCCATCTGCGCCTGCGCCTCCGCCATGGAGATCCCCGGCCGCAAGCGGCCCATCAATTCGATCCAGTAGTCGTTCTGGTCAAGATAGCGGCGTCCCGCTCCCCGGGCGAACCGGTTGGGATCCACCAGAACATTGGTGTGCACGGGGATGAAAAATTTGGCGTCAACGGCGGGATCGACTCCATCGAACTCGGGAGGCGCCACTCCAGCGACAGTAAAGGAAACGTTGTTGATCAGAATCGTTTGTCCGGCGGCAGCTCCCACGCTGCCGAATCGAGCCTCGCTGAAAGCGAAGCTCAAAACCGCAACCGGCTGAGCTGCCGCGCGGTCGTCCGCCGGTTGGATCAGTCTCCCAGCGGCGGGATTGAGCCCCAGCCCGCGGAAATAATCTCCCGATACATATTGCCCTGCGGCAATCTCGGCCTGATCGCGAATCAGAAGGTTCATATCGCGGGTCGGGAAGTAGGCGAACAAGCTGGAGAAGACGGTTTGCGATTGCTGAAATTTCTCAAACGCCGGGTAGGGAAAAATCCGCGACGAGGACCCGTATTTTGCGTCGTCGTAGACCGCGCCGCTTCCGCCATGAAAGACGGTGTCCCGATCCACGTTGTTGTGCCAGTTGAGCACCGCAAGCCTCTGAGGCTCGGCCACGGTCAGGGAGCGGAAAAGCAACGCGTCCAGGAAGCTGTAGATGGCCGCATTGGCGCCGATGCCCAGCGCAAGCGACAGCGCGGCCAGGAGCGTGAACGCCAGATTGCGCCGCATCACCCGCAGGGCGTAACGAAAATCCTGGCGCAGCTCGTCCAGCCAGCGCCAGCTCCACGCTGCACGGGTGTCCTCCTGCACAAGACTTACGTTTCCCAGCTCCCGGCGCGCCACTTGCTCAGCTTCTTCCGCTGGGGTGCCTGCCGATAGACGCTCCTCCACAGTTTCTTCCAAATGAAACCGGATCTCCTCTTGAAGATCCTCTTCGCGGCGCTTGCGCCGAAAAAGCCAGGTCAGCTTTCGAAATAGCGAATTCATTCCAAGCCGTCCCCCGGCACGGTGTTCAATACCAATCCCATGGCGCGGGAAAACGCATCCCAGCGCGACTGCTCCGAAGCGAGCTGCTTCTTTCCACGCGGTGTGAGCCGGTAGAAGCGGGCTCGCTTGCCTTTGTCCGACAACTCCCACGACGCGGCAATCCAACCCTTCGCCTCCAACCGGTGCAAGGCGGGATAGAGCGAGCCGGTTTCCACCTGCAGCACTTCCTGGGAAGCCCGCTGGATATGTCTCGCGATCGCATGTCCGTGATCCGGCCCGGCGGAAAGCGTGCGAAGGATCAGGATATCCAGCGTTCCTTGGAGGAACTCGACACGAGGCTCGGCCATAATGTAGTCATTCTACTCAATATTGAGTAGAGTGTCTACAGAAAAAAGCGGACGCAGAAGTAAGCGGACGCCGGGCGTTAAACCGCGACGTGCTGCGCGGCGAGCTCCGGCCGGCGCTTCCACAGCTCGATGTAGGGTTTCAGGTCCTGCATCATCTGAGCGAATTGTTTGGGATCGAGAGATTGGGCTCCGTCGCTCATCGCTTTTTCCGGATGCGGATGCACTTCCACGATCAAACCGTCCGCGCCGATGGCCACGCCCGCCCGGGCCAGCGCCGGAACCAGGCTGCGTTTGCCGGTGGCGTGGCTCGGATCGAGGATGACGGGCAGATGGGTCAGCTCATTCAGCACCGGGATAGCCGCGATGTCGCAGGTGTTGCGGGTCGCGGTTTCAAACGTCCGGATGCCGCGCTCGCACAGCATGACATTGGAATTGCCGTGCGCCACAATGTACTCGGCCGACATAAGCAGTTCCTTAATCGTCGAGCTCATGCCGCGCTTCAACAAGATCGGCCTGCCGCATTGACCCAGTGTCTTTAACAGCGCGAAATTCTGCATGTTCCGCGCGCCGATCTGAAGGATGTCCGCGTACTCAGCAACCATGGAGACGTCGCGGTCGCTCATCACTTCGGTGATGATGCCGAGGCCGGTGGCGCGGCGAGCCTTATCCAGCAACTTCAGCCCTTCCAGTTCCAGACCCTGGAAATCGTAGGGCGAGGTACGCGGTTTGAACGCGCCCCCGCGCAGGAGCTTCGCGCCGGCGCGAGCCACTATCTCCGCCGACTCCAGAATCTGCTTCTCGTTTTCGACCGAGCACGGCCCGGCCATCACGACGAACTCGTCACCACCGATGGTGACGCCGGCTGCTGTGATCTCGGTCTTGGCCTGGCGATATTCTTTGCTGACGAATTTGTAGGGAGCCGAGATGCGCACGGCGTTTTCGACCTGCGGCATGGCCTCCAGGGACTCCAGGCAGGGGGTGACGTCGCCGACGCCAACCGCCGCGATCACCACGCGCTCCTTGCCCTCGATGGAGTGAACCTTATAGCCGAACTCTTCGATGCGCGCCGTAACTTCGGCGATCTCTTCTTTCGTGGAATGCAGTTTCATCGAAATGATCATTTCCGGGCCTCCCGCTATTTTGATTCGCGCACGACGGATTACCCTGTGCGCTCCAAAGCAAAAAGCCCACTCAAACCCTTGAGTGGGCCGGTTTCAATCAACTTCCTTGGTTCAACCAACGCCACCCGTACGCGTATCAGCGGGCAAAATAGCCACGCCAAAATCGAAACGCGTAAACGGTGCGGCGCATAGAAACTCATAGTGGAGCGGCGTGTCCGCTCCACACAAATAATAGTGGAGCGGCGTATCCGCTCCACAGAAATAAAAGTGTAGCACAATGAGACTGATGCGGTGTTCCCTCCTTCTGATGGCGGCGACCGTGCTTGTTTCCGCCCAAACCCGCACGGTTAGCGATGAAGAGGTGATGCGAATCCATCGCTCCGCTCTGCTGATCGACACGCATAACGACGTGCCGTATTACATCGTCCAAGGGCGCGATATCGCCTCGGCCAACGCCTCTCCGCACACCACGTTAGAGGGTCTTAAGACGGGCGGCGTGGGCGGGCTGTTCTTTTCGATTTGGGTCGCGAAGGACTACGTTCAGGGGAATCATTCGGCGAATCGGGCGCTGCAGTTGATTCAATCCGTCCGGCGCGACGTGGTCGAAAAGCACCCCGGCGATTTCATGCTGGCCGGCAGCGTGAATGATATTGAGGAGGCGCACAGGAACGGCAAGATCGCGGCGCTGATGGGTATCGAAGGTGGCCACGCCATAGAAGACAGCCTGCGAATCCTGGATGATTTTTACGACCTGGGCGTCCGCTACATGACCCTGACCCACACCAACACCAACAACTGGGCGGATTCTTCTGGCGACATTGCCCGCACGGACGTGAAGCATCACAACGGTCTCACTCCCTTCGGTAAAGACGTAGTTCGGGAGATGAACCGGATCGGAATGATGGTGGACATCTCGCACGTCTCGGATAAGACGTTTTGGGACGCGTTGGAGGTGAGCCGGGCGCCGATCATCGCGTCGCACTCCGACGCACGGGCGCTGGCCAGCGCCCCGCGGAACATGACGGACGAAATGATCTCCGCCTTGGCCAAAAAGGGCGGCGTGGTGCAGATCAATTTCAATTGTGGATTCCTGTCCCAGCGCTACCGGGATGAGGTCGCGGCGAAATCGGCGGAAATCGCCGCCCGGCTGAAGCAAGCGACGGCGGGAAAAAACCTGGGCGAGTTGGAAACGGACCAGATGGAGGGGAAGATCATCGCCGAACTTGGGATCAAACCGGCGACGATCGATGACGTCGTCGCCCACATCGACCACGTCCGCAAGATCGCCGGAATCGACGCGATCGGGATCGGGACGGATTTCAACGGGGTCGAATGCGTGCCGCAGGGATTGGAGGATGTTTCGAAGTTTCCCAACCTCACCCGAGCGCTTCTAGAAAAAGGTTATACAAGCGAAGATATCGATAAGATTTATAGCGGGAATTTGCTCCGTGTGATGCGCGCGGTGGAAACGGCGGCTGGGAAATGACCAGGCTTGCACTCGCCTGGATCGCCGGTGGGATTCTTGTCGGGTTGACGGGCTGTTCGAAGGGTCCTCCCGCCGGTCCACGAATCGATCCTGCGATCTCCGGATTCATTCCGGCGGATACGGTGCTGCTGGCCGGCGTGCGCATCGAGAAGATACAGAAAACCCCGCTCTATCAGAAGTATGCAGCTCAAGCCGGCCTCCCGCAGCTAGACCGGTTCATCGCGGAAACCCATATCAATCCAGCCAATCTCTGGGAAGTCTTGTACGTATCGAACGGCTCACGGAGCGCCCTCATCGGCCACGGAATGTTTTCCGATGAAGGTGAACCAGAACTTCAAAAGCGTGGAGACAGCCGGTTCAAATACAAGAGTTTCACCATGGTCGGCGGAGATGTGAGTGCGATTCTGCTGGTGAACCAGACGGTCCTTGCGATAGGCGACACGGACCAACTCAAGGCGATGGTGGATGCCCACGAGAAGTCCGCCGGGCCTCCACCGTCAATGGCGGCGCTATTAGCTCGCATGCCCTACACCTCGCAGATCTGGGGCGCCGCGACCCTACGGATTCCGAATTCGGCCTTGGGACTGTCAGGCAACCTTGGCAATATCAGCAAGATGCTCGCCCTGCTCGAAAGTGGAACCGTATATCTGGATCTGACCAAGGGACTGGGCGGATTGATCGAGGGGACATCGAGATCGGACCAGGATGCCGAACAGCTCGCCAGCGGTCTCCGGGCAATGATCGGCTTCGCCAGGCTGGGGGCTCCGGCAAACCAGCCCGATCTACAGAAGGCTCTAGACGGCCTTCGTCCGACGGTGGAGGGTCGCGAGGTCAAGCTGCACATTGACGAGCCGGAGGACGCCATGGAGAAACTGCTCGACCTGGCTGGGGGGCGGAAGGCCCCGGCAAAGTAGCCGGTATAATTGGTGCTGGAGGAAGATGACGCTAGCAGCGCTGGATCTAGAAAAACACCTTCCGGTCACGCTCACCGCGCCTGGGTTGAGCGAGGCGGAATTCCTTGCGTTGACAGAGGACTTTCCTGATTGCTTCCTGGAGTACACCTCGGAGGGAACCGTCCTCATCATGCCACCCACAGATCCGAATACAGGCGTTCGAGTTTTCAGGGTTGGTCTTCAGCTTGGGAATTGGGCGCAGGCCGACGGACGCGGCTTGGTTTTTGGACCGGACGGTGGATTCTTCTTCCGCGATGGGTCCCGGCGGTCGCCGGACGCTACGTGGTTTGACGCGAAACGCTGGGAGCGTGCGCAGAAGCCGGGCACGCGGTTTCCGGTCTTCGCACCGGAGTTCGTGATCGAAGTTCGCTCCCCGGAACAGCGCCGCCGCCCGCTCCGCGAGAAGATGGACGAGTACATCGCCAACGGAGTCCAACTGGCTTGGCTGATCGATCCCATCGAGAGGACCGTCGAGATTTACCGCCAGGGCCGAGGCCCCGAATTGCTGCAAAACCCCGCGACTGTTTCCGGCGAAGGCCCAGTCGAGGGATTTGTCTTGAACTTAACCGGCGTGTTTTAGCCGCCTACTTCTTAGCCACCGGAATCGCGTCGCCGAGGTTCATCGAGCCTCCGCCCTCGCTGACATAATTGCGGTTCCAGGAAGGGATTTCCACCGTGACGTCCCCTTTGACCACGGCTTGGCAACCCAGCCGTGAATGTAACGTCAGGCCGGGGGCCTGATCCAGCCGGTCCAGCTCATCCTCATCGGCCTCGGAAAGATTGCCGTCGCCGCTTTTGACGATCACGTGGCAGGTGGTGCAGGCGCAACTTCCTCCGCAGGCGTGTTCCAGTTGTATTCCGAAATTTAGCGCGACGTCCAGAATCGATTCCGGCTTGCCGTGCTCGTCATACGGCAGCTTGCCGTGTTCAAACTCGACCGTTTTGTCGAGATTGGTGAAGGTGACCTTAGGCACACCCCATTTTAACTGTATCGACACGCCTGCATCCGTTATTCTGGTGATTCATGTTTCATGTTCTTGAAAAACGAGTCTCGGAAGCGTTCGCCGCGCGGATTCAAACGCTCTACCAAATCGGCGCACCAGTGCAGACCGAGCAGCCCAAACAGCCTTCTTTCGGTGAGATCGCCGTCCCTGCGGCGTTTCAGCTCGCGCGCGAATTAAAGAAAGCTCCACGCGCCATCGCCCAAGAGCTATTGTCAGGCGCGGGGGACATCGAGGGCATTGCCGCGATTGAAATCGCCGGCAACGGGTATTTGAATGTCAGGCTGGACCGAGGTTACTACGGCGCAAAGCTGCTCGAGAGCGGCGAGGAGCCTCCTGCCCCACGCGCCGGTAAGATCATCGTCGAGCACACCAACATCAATCCCAATAAAGCTGCGCACATCGGCCATCTGCGCAACGCGATTCTCGGCGATACGTTCGTTCGCATGTTGCGCTCGACCGGCCGCCAGGTCGAAGTGCAGAATTACATCGACAACACCGGCGTGCAGGTGGCTGATGTAGTGGTAGGCTTCCTGCATCCCGAAATTTTTCCGCCATCGAGCAAACAGCAGCCATTCGATTACCAGTGCTGGGATCTGTACGCCGCCGTTTCGGCCTATTACGAGGATCACAAAGAAGCGCTCGATTGGCGCAGGAACACTCTACACGGCATCGAATCCGGGCATGGCGCGGAGGCGGAAAAGGCCCACGAGGTGTCGGACAAGATCGTGCATAGGCACATGGCCACCATGTGGCGCCTGAACATCATGTACGATGTGCTGCCGCGCGAAAGCGAGATCCTGCATTTGAAGTTCTGGGCCACCGCCTTCGAGCTGCTGCGTCAGCGCAAGGCGATTTATTTGGAGACCGAAGGCAAGAATAAAGGTTGCTGGGTAATGCCGGGATCGGCCTTCCGGGAAGGGCAAGAGAGCGATGAAGAGGACAGCAAAGTCATCGTGCGGTCCAACGGCACGGTTACCTACGTCGGCAAGGACATCGCGTATCAGCTTTGGAAATTCGGACTGCTGGGCAAGGACTTCCATTACCAGACGTGGCACACCTACCCGAATGGGCATGTTGTGTGGTCGACCACAGTCGAGCCGCAGGATGAATTGCAGCAGTTCGGCAAGGGGTCGAAAGTTTACAACGTGATCGACTCGCGCCAGTCCTATTTGCAGGATGTCGTAGTCGCGGGCCTGCGCGCGCTGGGCTTCGAGCGGCAAGCCGAGGCGAGCATTCATTTCTCCTATGAAATGGTCGCATTGACGCCCCGCACCTGCGTGGATTTGGGGTTCCAGCTTTCCGAGGAGGACAAACAGCGCACCCATGTGGAGGTTTCCGGCCGCAAGGGGCTCGGCGTCAAGGCCGACGATCTGATCGACAAACTGATTGAGCGGGCGCTGGAAGAAGTGACCTCGCGGCACGCGGAGGAGCCTGAGGAATCGCGCCGCGAAGCCGCTACCAAGATCGCCGTCGGAGCCCTGCGCTACTTCATGCTCAAGTTCACGCGCAATTCCGTGATCGCCTTCGACCTGAGCGAGGCTCTTAGCTTCGAAGGCGAGACCGGACCGTACGTGCAATACGCGGCGGTGCGGGCCAGGAACATCTTACGGAAGCTGGAAGAAAGAGGCGAAGGCCTCCCCGACTTTGCGTCGGAGCTCTCGCGCGAGGCGATGGCTAGGCAACTTCAAGCGGAAGACTGTTGGCAACTGCTTCTCTCGGCGTCGAAGGCCGGGTCGGCTGTAGAGCGCGCGGTGGCTAGCGGCGAGCCATCGCATGTCGCCCGCTACGCGTTTCAACTGGCCCAATCCTTCAGCAACTTCTATCACGAGTTCCCCGTGCTCACGGAGAGCGATCCTGAGAAAAAGACCTTTCTGCTTTGGATGACCGATTATTTTCGGGCGCAACTGGAGCGGACGCTGGATGTGCTGGGAATCCAGGTGCCGGAGTACATGTGATGTGAAGGTGAGAGACGCTATCCGGTTGGTCGAGGCTGACGGCGGGAGGCTCATCCGGACCCGTGGGAGCCATAGGCACTATCACCATCCGGCGAAACCCGAGCAGGCTTGAAACCAGGACAATCGAAATGAAATACGCAGTGCTCTACGAACCGACCGCAACCGGCTACAGCGCGCACGTGCCCGATTTGCCGGGCTGTGTGGCCGCCGCATCAACGTTGGACGAAACCAAAGAGCTCATGAAGGAAGCGATCGAGGGGCACCTGGGATGTATGCGAGAGTTCGGCTACCCCATTCCGCCACCTACGACCGTGGCTGAAGAAGTCGAGGTCCCGGCCTGAGCAGGCGCGCCATCTCGCTCCCCGAAGCTATCAACAAAACCCTCGGTCTTAAGCTCGAGCTCAAGAAGCGCCCCATGCAAGTCCTGGTCATCGACCACATCGACGAGATGCCGACGGCGAATTGGGCGTCAGGACTGAGAATCGGAAGGCTATTTCTGTGCTACCTTCCCTGGGTCCTTGCGTGCGTCAGGCGGGAAGGGGTAGCCCAAATCTCCCATTTTCAGGATCATTTTCAGGATCACCTGGGATTAGGCAAGAACTGATATACTCACAGCCTGTGATGTTCCGCACCTTGCGAGGGGTTCGGAGCGATTGGGATCGATATGCTGAGACCGATCCGCTCTGGGCGATCCTCACATACCCTGAGAAGAAAGGCCGCCGCTGGGAGAGTTCTGCCTTCTTTGAGACAGGAAGACACGAAATCGACGCACTGATGCACTACGTCGGGACGCTTGGCGTCGAGGTATCTCGCCGGCGCGCGCTCGATTTCGGCTGCGGCGTCGGCCGGCTCACGGGCGCTCTCGCGGGCCATTTCGATGAGGTCTACGGGGTTGATATCTCACCTGTGATGCTGGACTTGGCGCGGGGCTATTGCGCGCACCTTCCAAACTGCACATTCGTCCAGAACACGGAGCCGGATTTGCATGACCTTCGGGTCAAAGACTTCGACCTTATTTATTCATGCGCGACTTTGCAGCATATGCCGCCGCGCTACGCGAAGCGCTACTTGCGGTCTATGGCAGAGCGGCTCCGGCCGGGCGGTCTCCTCGTTTTTCAATTGCCGGATCGAAGCCTTTCGAGCATTCCTGGCCGTGTTCTAGCCACCCTGTACGAGGAGATCTATCGCAAGCATATTCTGCGCACCGGAAGATCCATGGATATGCACGGCGTCCGCAAGCCGAAGGTGATCTCCTTGCTTGAGAACAACGGCTGCCGGGTGCTTGACGCAGTGCAAAATCCTTACGCGGGTAAGGAGTGGATCGGTTATCGTTATGCCGCAGTCCGGTGCTGACGCACACATCCCGGGACCCGATCAAGAACTAGCGTAACCGATTGCCGAATGGAAGTTGGTGGCGCACGAGCGGGGGGCGCGAAGCGCCGATCTGACCACTGGCCAACTCCGAGCCATGCATGTGTGGACCGCCATAGCACGGCACAGCACCCGGCAAGGAAACCGGGCGGATACGGCTGCGCTTCGGGTTATGCTGAAGAAAGTCCACTATGCGCAATCTTTTGTCCTTCAGCCGTCTGGGAGGGGCGTTTCTGGGACTCACCCTGACCCTCAGCGCGCAGTATCAAAATCAGTTCAAGGTTACCTGGATCGAGCCCAACAGCGGCGAGGTTCTGCCCGAATTCGAATCCTACGATAGCAATGACGGCACGCTGGGAGTACTGAACGCCTCGGGCGAGGTGAATACGGACGGCAACCCGTTCTTCACTTCGCTCGGAACTAACGGGCGCGCCTGCGTGAACTGCCACCAGCCTACTTATGGGATGAGCGTCTCCGCGGCCAGCCATGTTGAATCGGTGGCAGCTACGACGGACGGGAAGGACCCGGTGTTTGCGGCCTTCGACGGATCCAACTGCCCAGCGTTGCCGCAGGCGCAGGAGAGTTCGCACTCGCTGCTGATTAACCGTGGTCTGTTCCGCATTCCCCTTCCCTGGCCGCCGCAGAATCCGGACGGCTCGGCCAAGCCGGTGGAGTTCACCATTGAAGTGGTGCGCGATCCGGCTGGTTGCAATACCAGCCCGGTCTACGGCCTAAAGAGCGCTCAGCCCACCGTCTCCGTCTACCGGCGTCCGCGGCCGGCGGCGAACCTCAAGTACGTGGTTTCGGGAGCCCGGCCGATCCTGGCCAAGTCCGGCGTGCTGGCCGAGATCGATCCGCAGACCGGCAAGCCATCGAGCATGAACCTGATGACTGACGCTCGCGAGGTTTCACTGAGCAGCCAGGCGATCAGCGCGATCATGGGGCACGAGCAAGCTCGCTCGACGCCGTCGCGCGAGGTGCTCGATAAGATCGTCGAGTTCGAGTCGCAGGTTTACGTCGCGCAGATGGCGCACATCTTCGGCGGGCCGCTGGTGGAACCTAAAGGGCCTCCGGCGTTGGGCGTGGCCGCGCTGAGGGATCATCCGGCGAGCGCGCCTGCGGGCACGACGGTCGAACCGGTGTTCGGCGTATTCACGACGTGGAAGAATGGCGATTACCTGCACGCCTCGATCGCGCGCGGTGCGGACATTTTCATGTACCGGCAGTTCTGGGTGCGCGACGCGGCGCACTTCAACACCTCCGGCGTGGGCAACCCGATCAAAGGAACGTGCGCTAGCTGCCACAATGCTCCGATGACGGGGCAGGATCTGGCCGCGGGTTGGGTGGACGCGGGCACCACCAATTTTCCGACGTGGACGGAGTCGCCGGCGTGGGCCGAGTCGAGTGAGCTGCCGGTGTTCAAGATTACGTGTTCACGCGACGCGGATCCGCATCCGTATCTCGGCCGCGTGATTTATACTACCGATCCGGGGCGCGCGCTGATCACCGGCAAGTGCGCGGATGTGGGCGCGATCGTGATGCAGCAGCTTCGCGGCCTGGCGGCGCGCGCGCCGTATTTCGCCAACGGGTCGGCCAAGAATCTGCGTGAGGTGGTGGACTTCTACGACCGGCGCTTCGACATGAAGCTGACAGACCAGGAGAAAGTGGACCTCACCAACTTCCTGGGAGTCCTTTAAATGGGGCGAGGGTGCTGGGCCGGGCTCCTGATCTTCCTGATCTTTGTCGCCTTGGCGGCGGGCCAGCAGCGGAGCTTTGTCTCCTGTCCGATTGTGCGCGACACAAAGACGGTCCCCTGTTATCTGGCCGAGTACGACGGGGAGACCTATTATCTGGGCTCGCAGCAGGACGCGGGCTTGGGGCTACAACTTCCGCAGTTGAAGCACCAGGTGCTGGTGGAAGGCCGGGTGGTAGAGGGCAACGCGGCGGAGGGTCCCAGAGTGTGCGGCGGGATTCCGCTGCAGCCGGTTTCGATTTCGGTGTTCAAAGAAGTGAACCTGGCCTGCAGCACGCTGCTTCCGCCGGAGCCGGGCATGGAGGCGCCCGCGGCTCGCGCGGTGCAGGGGGGAGTGAAGCAGAGCGGGCCGGAGTTCACGATTCTGTTCACGTTCGACGACGATTCGCTTGCGGGCGAGGGCGCTCAAGTGGCGATGGACGCGGCTGTCTACGCGGAGCGGACCGGAGCGGCGAAAGTGAAGGTCGCAGGCTATCGGGCAACCTCCGTGCTTTCGAATGGCGAGCGGCTTGTGGAGAAGACCGGGATCGCCGAGAAGCGGGCGCAGGGCGTCGCGACGCTGCTGCGCGGCCTGGGCGTGAAAGGCGTCGCGGCGGAGTGGAGGGACGCCGCCGAACCGGGAGATGGAACCGGCGATCCGGGGCGCCGCAAAGTGACGATTTCGATCGGCAACTGAGCTCGCCCACCAACCTGGGGCTTGCCGCGACTGCATGCAGAGTGATAGCGTGGTTTTTTCTTATTCTTTTAAACGCGCCGCCTGCGGCGGCCTTGGGGTCTGCATGTCCATTCATCATCGATCGTTACTGATTTCAGCGCTCGCCACCACCGTGGCCGGCTTCACCATGGCGGGTCTTGCTTTCGCGCAAGCCCAGCGGCCCTCCAAGGTGGACGACGCCGCGCTGCGCAGTGTCGCGCAGGGCAAAGGCGAGGAGTGGCTCAGCTACGGCTTTACGCCGCAGGAAACCAGGTACACACCGCTCAACCAGATCAATGCGTCCAACGTTTCGCGTTTGGGCTTGGTCTGGTCCTATGAGGTCGGCCCTGGCGGCGGCGGCCAGGAGGCGACCCCGTTAGTACATAACGGAACGATCTTTTCGATCACCCAATGGAGCGTCGTCTTCGCGGTGGACGCGCGGACGGGCAAGGAAAAATGGCGGTTCGATCCGGAGGTGAACCAGACCGCTGTGCGTTCCAAAATCTGCTGCGGCGTGGTGCAGCGAGGCATCGCGCTCTATGACGGCAAGGTCATCTCGCCGGTCATCGACGGCCGCCTGATCGCGCTCGATGAAGAGACCGGCAAGCCGGTGTGGGAAGCCCGCGTGGCCTACCCTCAAGACAACTACACCATCACCATGGCTCCGCGCATCGCCAAAGGGAAAGCGATCATCGGCGTCTCCGGCGGAGAGTATCCGGTCCGCGGTTTTATTGCTGCTTTCGACGGGAAGACCGGCGCGCAGGCTTGGAAGTTCTATACCGTCCCGGGCCCCGGCGACAAAGACCCCGGCTTGATCAAAGCGGCCGCCACGTGGCCCAAGAAGATCATGGGCGGAGGCGGAAGCGTTTGGGACGCCATCTCCTACGATCCTGATCTGGAGCTGGTCTACTTCGGAACCGGCAACGCTGGTCCGTGGGCGGAAGACGCCCGCGTCTCCAAGGGCTACGATCTGCTGTACGCGGCCTCCATCGTAGCGGTCGACGTCAACACGGGCCTTTACCGCTGGCATTACCAGAACGTGCCCGGCGATGAGTGGGACTACGATAGCGTCCAGCACCTGCTGCTGGCCGACGTGACCATCAAGGGAGTCAAACGCAAGGTGCTCATGCAGGCCAACAAGAATGGCTTCCTCTATACCATCGACCGCACCAACGGGAAGTTCATTTCGGGCATGCCGTTCGCCAAAGTCAACTGGGCCCTGGGGCTGGACGAAGCGACCGGGCGGCCGATCATCAATCCGGACGCCAAGTATTCCGAGACCGAGTCTGCGAACGTCACGCCGGGTCCGGGCGGAGCCCACAACTGGTCGCCGATGAGTTTCAATCCCACCCTCGGACTGCTGTATCTCAGCGGACAATCGGGCGGCGGTTTTACCTACGCCGTGCAACCGAACTTTGAATACGATGCGAAACGGCAGAACATGGGCATCGTGTTTGGAAGGGGCCCGGGCGGTCCTCCGCCGGGTGGTCCGGGCGGCCGTGGCGGGCAATCGACTCCGGCTGGACGGGGCGCTGCGGCTCCTGGCGCTGCGGCTCCTGGTGGCGCTGCGGCTAGAGGAGGTCCGGCTGGTGAAAACGTTTCTCCCGAAGTTGCCGCCGCGCGAGCCGCTGCTGCTGCCGCGGCCGCAAATGGCGCTGGACCTGCACCTTCGGCGCCGGCGGGACCGGCTGCCAAACAACGTCCCGAACTCAAGTTCATCGGCCCGGACACCAACGGTGGCTTCCTCATGGCGTATGATCCGGCCACGGGCACTGAGCGCTGGCGCGTTCCCGGAGGGTCGGCCATCGGGGGCGGAACCATCGCCACGGGCGGAGGGATCGTGATCCAAGCCACCGGCGGCACGCTCTACGCCTATTCGGCCGATAAGGGCGAGAAGCTGCTGGAACTGAAGACCGGCGTCCCGGGCGGCATGGGCCCGCCCATCACTTATATGTTGGACGGCAAACAGTATGTCGCCTTGCAAATCGGACAAGGGCAGGCTGGAGCGGGTCCCGGCGGCTTCGCGCCGCCAGCCAATCCGAATGCCCCGCCGCCCATGAACCCGCGCCTATTGGTCTACGCTCTGGACGGGACCGCGAAAGTACAGTAGGCCCGAAAGGCTGGCCCATATTAGCTGGCCCATATCAGAAGATAAGCTTCGTCACAGCCGGTGACCGGCGCAATGCGCTGGCCCGCGTGGCGCCGGCCTCTTAGAGCCTCTTACCTGACTGCGGGGAAGTTATGGGGACCCTTTGCTTGCGACGCTGCAAGATGCCGTCCAACAGTTTCCGAAGGTAAAACGATCCACCGAGGAACGCGGCATAGGCGGCTTGGTAGATGAACGCGCCCGTTCCAGGATCGGCGTATCCGAACGCTTTTCTCGGGGTCGCCAGCATTAGCGGGAGGAGCAGCAGCGACGCCTTCGCGATCACCGCGAACGAAACACCCTGACGAGAGGTCTGCGAACGCATATTGTGCCTTATTTTACGGGCGTCATCAGGGCAACAATACTGTTCCCCAGACTTCCGTACACCAGCGGTTGAGCAACAGCGGCGACATAGGCCGCGACCATGAATCCCGCCACTGGATCGGCGTCTTTCCAGGCGCGAAGGTCAAGGATGTCCACTGCGAGGGAAACTATGTCGCGCCAAAATGTCCCCTTTGGGGCTGACCTCGCCCGCGCCGGACCTACCAGAAGGACGGGGCCGGTCAGGCCCGGAAGAGACAAGATCCTCTGCCTTTTGCTAGGGATGGCCCTCACTTGCGGCGCGGACGGAGATTCTTGCGCGTTGCCGACGGAGGCAACAATCGATGAAGCTGTATGGTTGAGCATGCCAAGGTGAATGCACTCGGAAGGCCATCCTGCCGGCAACACCCAACTGAGCGAGTCGAGGGAGGATCTCAGAACTGGGAATAAGGCTTTAGCGCGGGAGGCGCGGGCCGCGACGCCCGGCGGCGTTCATTGGTTCAAGGCAGGTACCTTGGCTATGCCGAGAGCCAACTTCGTGAATCACTTGTGCCGGTAAGTGATTCTGCCTCTGGTCAAGTCATACGGGGAGAGTTCGAGCGTCACCCGGTCGCCGTTCATGATCTTGATTCGGTTCCGTCTCAGCCGTCCGGCCATAGACGCCAGCACGGTCTTACCGACCTCCAGCTCGACGGAAAACATTCCGGCTTTGAATTTTTCAACAACCTTCCCGGCTACTTCGATTGAATCTTCTTTGGGCAAATGTCTCCTTTGACGAGGCAGGATCGAGCGAGGGCTTCTTAAGCCGAACGATGCGAAAGTGCCAAATCAATTCCTTACGCGTCCAGTATCGCACATCCGTGACGGCACTCGGAGAGCCTTTAGGAATGCATCAAATGTTGAGTCTCAGGAGTCTTGCATTCATCCTATGTTCAGCCATACGGCGCTCACGCGCCCTGTCCTCCGCTTCTCTCCATTGCTTTCCCGACACAACCACAAAGGCAATGATTATCGGTAGAAATAGGGTCACGACCATGCCGACAGCGTAAAGGACATCCCAGCGGTTCATGTGCAGTCTCCTACGAACGAGTTTACACCTCCCCAAGAGTCGATCACGGCTCGGGGTGCAAAGGACCCGTATTGGGACACGAGTTTTTTCCCCTGGTGTCGTGTAATCCAACGCCCTACCCACAGAAGAACCGCCCTTGCGGGCGTGGCAGGACGCATGGACAGATCAGATGCCCTTTTCAGGAACTCTCCGCTTGCACCGATGTTGGGTTGCGTAGGGGTTGCGCCTCCGGGAGGTGGGAGCTATCGCTCTGGATTCCTCGGTTCCTATGGCGGGAACATGGACTACAATCAGCTCCGCGAAAGCGTCACCGTTTATCTCCCCGTGTATGTGCCGGGCGCGCTGTTATTTGTAGGCGATGGCCACGCGGCCCAAGGCGCCGGCGAACTCACCGGCAACGCACTCGAAACGTCGATGGACATCGAATTCACAGTGGATGTCCAGGCCGGAGGCGCTCCTGACAATCCGAGAATGGAAAATACCGAATACCTGATGGCCAGCGGGATCGCGGGTAGTCTGGACGAGGCTTTTCGCGCCGCAACCACGAATCTGGTGCGCTGGCTGGAAAAGATGTACGGCTTGAACCCGGCTGAGGTTTCGTCGGTTCTGGGAACGTCCATGGTGTACGACATCGCTGAGGTGGTCGATCCACAGCCACACGTGGTGGCGAAGGTTCCGAAGGCCGCGCTGGCGAATCTTAAGAAGGCGACGGCGCAGTAAGTATCGTCACGCAATGGCCACCCAGATCGATGACCCGCTAGATGCTGCCGGGGAGCGCGCCGGTTCGAAAGCGACGCCGTGAGGAGTAGAATCAACCAGAGTGAAGGAGCCCGTCATGCAAATACCCGCTTCGGCGCGGACGATTCGGCTGGTAGCGGCCGCCACAGTGAGCATGCTGCTCGGCAGTCAGGCGGCCTTCGCGAAGGTCATCGATGAAACTGCGAACTTGGCGGGGATGCCCTTGCACTTCCTGACGTGACCGGCGTTTCACGAGAGTAATCCGTCAGCGCCCCTGCGTGCGGCCCGCACTTTCGGCTGGACCAATGTACGAGTGGCGCGTGACTCGCTCAGAGCCAGCCTATCTCGCCTTTAGGAGCCAAGGCGGGAGAGCGCGGTGCTTGCCCGTAGACATCGGATTGCCGTTCTCAGTCGCCGCGTTCTGTGGAGCGAAAAAGTGTAACCCATGTCTCCGGAGCGTTCTGTTGCTGGGCCATGCTGAGCGTTATGGGGGAGGTCGTCACCCGCGGTCCCGCCGGCCGATGTCGCGCTGGTGATTGTCGGAGCCGCAGTAGCGATGGTCAGCGTGAGAGTGGCGTTGCCGGTTCCGCCGCTGTTGGTTGCTCCCAGCTGCTCTTGGTTTGGCAATAATATACTTGACATACCATGAATCTTGCCGCATACTTGGTTTATGGAAACGCCAACCACCCTCCGAGACGCGATTCTGTGGTTCGCGGACTTCGAGCACTGCCGACAGTTCATGGTCGAACTGCGCTGGGCTGATGGCGTCGTAAAGTGCCCGCGCTGTAACTCCGAGAAAGTTACGTGGCTGGCGAATGCACGTGTGTGGAAGTGCTACGCGAAGCACGAGCGTCCCACGTTCACCCTCAAGACCGGAACCATTTTTGAGGACTCTCCGGTGCCGCTTGAGAAGTGGCTTCTGTGCCGCGTGGATGCTGATCGCCTGCAAGAACGGAATTCAGTTCCTACGAAATCTCCCGTGACTTGGGAGTCACCCAGAAAAGCGCGTGGTTTATGCTCCACCGGATTCGGCTTGGCGATGCAGGATTCCTTTACCGGTGGAAAGCTTTCGGGCGAAGTCGAAGTGGACGAAACCTTCATTGGCGGGAAGGCCCGGAATATGCACGGCGATGTGAAGGCGCGGAAGATCCAAGGAAGGCGCGGTCCGGAAGGCAAAGCAATCGTTGCAGCGGTCCTGGAGCGCGGCGGAAAGGTTCGCGCCCGCGTGATCGAGAAGCGCCGTAAGACTGCAGCTTCAATCGCTGGTACGTGAGAATGTCGAGACTGGATCTACATCTGTACAGTGATGCACTGAAGTCCTACGAGGGCCTTGGATGAGAGCTATGAGCATCAAGTGATCGACCATGCCGTGGAGTATGTTCGCGAGAATGTTCACACCAACGGGATGGAGAATTTCTGGTCGCTCCTGAAGCGCGGAATCTACTGGTACCTACATCAGCGTCGAGCCTTATCACCTGTTCCGCTATGTTGACGAACAGGCGTTCAGGTTCAACACTCGCAAGACTGCTGATGGAGAACCGAGCAGCGATGCCGAGCGTTTTGCTTCCGTCATGAAACAGATTGTTGGTCGGAGATTGACGTACGCTGAACTGACCGGAAAAACGGGGAGTCAAGCAGAGGTGCGTCCTTGAGAGGCATGAAGAGACAAGGGCGTGCCAAGCGTAAGCCCGCTTCGGGAGGGTTATGAAGGAACCAGCCTTCGATTCGACGCCAGAGTTCCAGCACTTCAGAGAAGTCATGCGCGGAGTCCTTTCTGTGTCAAAGCCACGACTTGCCACGTTGGTTGAAGAAGCGAGTCAATTTTCAGTGCGGAAGGACAACCCGAACGCCCCCGGCAGAAAAACAACAGTAAAACGTAAAAGGCGTAAGCCAAAAAAATGACAGCTAGGCAGATAGGGGCCAAGTTAGAAGGCGTGGAGTGCCTTTTTCTTTTGTGACCAATGAGCGGACCTAGCAAGAAACCAAGGAGCGCCGGAGAGCGCGCAGAGTTTCTGGAAATGCTAGCTGTCATAGCTGCTGTAGCTGTCATAGTTGGCTTACTCATTGAGTCAGGACCTGAATTAGGCAGAGCTGCTGTTAAAGGCGTGCTCCCGTCCAGGGAAGTACAGGGAAATGTGCTAGTCACGCTGGGGGTAGCAGCGGAAACGTTTCTAGGGTGGCGCGCTTTGAAGTGGGCCAGAAAAGCAGAGGTTGATGCTGAGGATCGAGTTGCTACGGCAGAAAAACTAGCAGCCGAAGCAAATCTAGAGAGAATTCGGCTGGAAGAGCGTATGGCTGATAGGCGCGTTACCGCCGAGCAGCACAATACGTTGGTCAATGAACTTTTACGAGTTGGTCCGATGACACTGGACCTGCTGGTCACCTCATCCGACGAAGCAATCCAGTTCTCACGGCAGATAGCCACAGCTTTTGAAATGGCTGGTTGGGATGTCAACAGTACAGTTCCATTTCCGCCTGGAGGAATTGACCCTGGCATTGTGCTTATTACGCTTGGGGATCTAGAACCACATGCCCGCGCCATTGAGACTGCGCTATGCTTAGCTGGACTTGTAGAACGCCCAATAGGAAAACTTGGACTGTCCGCACCGGGCCGAATCGGTCTCAGAATCGGACCGAAACCTTCTGCCGCTCGGCCTGTCACGCCACCCCAAGCGTAGCCTGCAAGGACTAGGTACGTCAAGTATATTATTGCCCTTGGTTTCCACCAGCATTGTTTCCGTTGCTTTCGTGCTATCTGCTCAAGATGCAGGCCGCTCGGGTGGGACTAGTTGTTAATGGGGAACATCATTGATCTGCCACGAGCTGCTCATGGCGGGTACGACGGCGGCTTTCATAACTTCTTGTGCGCGTCGATCGCGCTCTAAACTGTCTGGGGAATTCGCGTTTCTGATGCGATAGCCTGGCGGCGGCGCCGGCCGCTTAGCAGATAAATGGCGGCGCGCAGTTCGAGCAATGGGTCATCGGACGGTTCGATACCGTCAACGCGAGGAATGGGGTCAAAGATAATCCGCCGGTGAGATTCGTCGTCCGGAGCTTCCGCCGTCAGCGCGATCGCGCCGAGATGCACGGATGGGCGATCGGCGGGCCAGTGGACCGTGGCATCATTCACGATGTCGCCGTCGAGGGCAAGCTGTACGTGGACGTTGAACCTGATGGGTCCCGTAGCGATGCGGCGATTCAATTCTTCCAACAGGTAATTCGCGCTCTTGGCTTTGGCGGTTGCATCGTCAAGGTGCTCGACGCCGGCTTGAGGCATAATGCGGTACCGGCCGTAACGCGCAAGCCCTTGTTGGTTGATAAACCGGAAGGCAGTCACGCCAAAATACACTTCCTTCGCAAAGCTCGCCGGGCTTGGCTTGGGCGTTTGTACAAAGGCGAGTGCAGCCGGGTGCGAGGCTAGAAATGCCGAGGGATCGCCGGTTGCCACGGCCCGGAGGAAATCGAGGAACTCTTGGCCAGTACGCGTGGGGAAGCCATCTGTCGAGTGGCTCACGATGTCGGTGTGAACATGATCGGAGAGATGAAAACGTATCGCGAGTCCATGGGGATTCGAATCGGGAGCGTTGTCTGCAATGGAAGGAAGACCGGTTCCGTCAGAGAATCTCACAGTTATCGGACTCTGACCGCGCTTGATGTGGGGCGCGCGAGTGAGAGAGGCGGCCTCGGATGACGGAGTAAAGGTCCCGCTCAGCATGATGCCTTTGGCATGCGCAGCGCGAAATCCAGGGTGCAGCCCGAAGATAGCATCCAATTGTGCAAGCAAATCGTTGGCAAGCTGGACGATCTTTTCATCAGATGGAAACGGCATGTGGTCCTCCTCAGAGCGAAGTGTCTTTTAAGCGGGGCGTGGTAAGTTCATCCCTCTTCTCTACATAAATGCCGCCGCTCCCGCCCCGACCGTCGAGCCGAAACTGCTCATCGCTGTTGGCTCTCAGGGAATGTAGGTGGAAAATGTGTAGTCTTGAGATTTTTGCGGCGTATGGCAGACAAAGCAAGCTTCGACGGAGTGGGCAATTGAAGTGGTCCTGGTTTTCTGGACAGAAAAAAGGGTCTTTCTTAGATAGAGGGGCGGCATTGAAAATGAAGGAGAGTCAATGCCCAAAACCCGTAAGAGTCACCCACCGAGCCTGAAGGCCAAGGTGGCCGTGGAGGCCATCAAGGCGCACAAGACAGCGGCGCAGATCGCGCAGATGTTCGGGGTCCACCCGACCCAAGTCGGAGGCTGGAAGAAGCAGGCGCTGGCCGGCTTGCCCGACATCTTCGGCAACGGCCGCGAGCAAATGCGCCAGCAGGCCGACACCGAGAAGGACGAGCTCTACAAACAGATCGGCCAACTGAAAGTGGAGTTGGACTTTCTCAAAAAAAGAGCTGGGCTCATCGACTGAGGACAAGCGCCCATGGATCGATCCCGCCCATCCGCGCCTGAGCGTTCAACAGCAGTGCGAACTGCTGGGCGTGCCGCGCTCGACCTACTATTACCAGCCACAGCCGGAAAGCGCGGAGAACCTGCGCCTGATGCGAAAGCTGGACCAGTTGTACATGAGGCTCCCGTTTTTCGGCAGCCGCAAGATGGCCGTCGAGTTAGGCGTGGGCCGCCATCGCGCCCGGCGGCTGATGCGTATTCTGGGAATCGAAGCGCATTACCCCAAACTGCATCTGAGTCGTCCGGCTCCGGGCCACCAGATCTATCCTTACCTGCTACGCGGTGTTCCGGTGGAGCGCCCCAACCACGTCTGGAGCACCGATATTACTTACATTCCCATGCGTGGCGGCTTCTTGTACCTGGTGGCAGTGATGGACTGGTTCAGCCGGTTCGTGCTGAGTTGGGAACTGTCCAACACCATGGAGACCGGCTTCTGCCTGGCCGCACTCGACGCGGCGTTCCGCTTCGGCCAGCCCGAAATCTGGAACTCCGACCAGGGCTCGCAGTTCACCGCGGCCGACTTCCTGGCTCCGCTCAAACAGCGCGGCATCCTGATCAGCATGGATGGCCGTGGTCGCGCGCTCGACAACGTTTTCATCGAACGGCTGTGGCGCTCGCTCAAGTACGAACTGATCTATCCCGGCGACTTCGCCAGCGGCCTCGATCTGTTCCCGGCGCTGGAGAACTACTTCCACTTCTACAACCACCAGCGGCCGCACCAGGCGCTCGGCTATCAGACGCCGGCCGACCTGTTCCCGCACAAGTCCAAAAGGAAAAAGGCACCCTCTTCATGGGGGACGCCGTCCCCCAAACCCCCTGGGATTTAGCGCTTTTGTTTTCCAGAATGGACGTTTTTCGCTTTACTCGAATCGGCGCCTGCCGTACAATCGATTTGCTTGCTAGGAGGATAGGGCAACGCAGGGATGCGACCCGAGCGCCGATGCAAGTCCGGAATGGATGGCGGCCTTACGGCCGCCTTCTTGGTCAGCAGCCCGCCGCTCTATCTAAGAACGGCCGTTTTTTTGTCCAACCAACCAGGACCACCTCAAATATCCGGCACTTGTGGTTTCGCGGGGTCGCCCGCCGCCCACACTTGGAATCCCCACCCCCCAGTTGTCGCGTACTTTTTTGCGTCCTTCACCATCACCGTCACACCTTTCTTGGCGCCTTCGAGAGAGGCGCCATCCTTCACCAAAAAGTCGTGAACGTCGTCTGCGAAAATGGTGCCGTCAGGATACGGAAATGGGCCGCCCGCTTTCAGGGTCGGCAGTCCCCTTGCATTCACGTAGGTGTGGTGCACGCCGGCAACATGGCTGAAAAGCGGGCTGTCCGCGGTCGCGGTCAGTGAGTTCACGAAGAACCAATCCCGGAAACCATTGGGGAACGGAACCCCATCATCGGCGGACACCGCTAACAGGGTACCGAATAACATCAAGATTCCAGCAAAGCCAAAAGCGACTGCAAATTTGCTCAACATTAGTGTGCCTGCTCATTGGCTCGTGCATGTCGCGAGCCACCGCGAGTGTACAGAAACGAAAGACAGAGCGGGGACCGTTCTCCATTTTTTTTGCCTCCCGGTCTGAAGGAGCTGCTTTGAAGGGCACGCCGGCTGCCACAGACGGTGTCGTTTTAGTTTCAGTTGATTACAGCCAGTGACCATTCGAGACTGCAGAAAAAACTCCGTATGCCGAAGAAGGCCCTTTTGCTCCCCGTTGGCAGTCTGTCACTTTATCGACCGCTGTGAATGGCATTGACACCTCGCGATACTTAACGGCTTAGTCAATAAGGCGTGCTCGAATGGATGCAGAAGATTTTACTCACGTCAGAAATATTTTCCCGAAAAACCGTCTTCAACCGCTCCTTCTTCTTGCTGATGGCCATCCCAAAGGCCGGGTTTTCGAGCCAAGCCACCAGGTTGTCCGACCGCTTGCTGATGTTGTTGACGTTGAAAGTTACGATCTCTAATATACAGATCCTCTAAGCTGCAAAGTAGCAAATTGAAGGCGCTTTTCCCGGCTAGATCCCTGCCCTTTGGCCGAGAGTTCGGCATGTCGGGCAAGTGCCGGAAGCGACGTGGGCTGGATTACTCCCGTGAAGTCGCGGTCACGTCAACTTGACGAAACACGAGTCGGCACGAACGTCAAGGCCTGTGGCATGCTTACTTCCCCATCAGTAGCCGCGCGGCAAGCATGGCCGGCAGCCCGGCCAGGACGATCTTCTCCGCGGTCGGACCCACATTGTATGGAACGCGGGCGAACTTGACGATTCGTTCCTCCGGCGAGTAGAGTGCATAAGCCGTCCGCCAGTTCCCGTCCCGTGGCTGGCCGACCGAGCCCGGATTCACCATGTAGAAGCCGCGGTCCGGCTGGATCTCAAGAGTGGATTCCGGATCGATCTTGACTGCGCCAGCTCCAGACACCAGGAACCCTCCTTGCACGTGGGTGTGGCCGAAGAACGTGATGGAGCTTTCTAGATGCGGCAAGAGAGGCGCGACTTCGCTGGTGCTGACCAGATATTGGTCCTCGTCGAGCGGAGACCCATGCACCAGGTCAAAGCGATCGTATGACAGCGGCCCGCGTGGAAGCTTCGACAAATAATCCAGGTTCTCGGCACTCAGCGCCTGCCGGGTCCACAGCAAGCCGTCGCGTGCCTCGCCGCGATAGGATTCGAGCGAAGCGTCATCGACCGCCACTCGATCATGGTTGCCCCGCACGATCGCAGTCGCGTGCGCCCGCGCCCAATCGACGGCAAAGTTCGGGTCCGCACCGTATCCGACGAGGTCGCCGAGGCACACGATCTTGTCGTATCGGCCACGCGCATGATCGAGCACGGCCTCCAGCGCCTCGCGGTTTCCGTGAATGTCGCTCAGGATAAGATATGGCAAAGCTTTGCGAGCACGGCCCCGGCGCTCATGTTCAGGGATTCGACAGGAGGCGGGGATTCCTGTAGCAACGCTTCGTTCGCGGCGCTGAACAATGACGAATCGGCCGAAGGTTCCGCTTCGCCATTGCCGGTCAAAGGGACGGCTGCAGGAGTAGAATCAACCAGAGTGAAGAAGCGACTAATGCAAACACGAGGGCAAACCCACACTTCGGTGCGGACGATTCGGCTCGTAGCGAGCATCGCAGTGAGCATACTGCTCGGCGGTCAGGCGGCCTTCGCGAAGGTCATCGATGAAATGGCGAACCTAGCTGGGATGCCCTTGCACTATAAAGTGGTCCTTCCCAAGGACTACGCTCCGGAGAAAACGTACCCAGCCGTGCTCGCGTTTCCTCCTGGAGCGCAGACTATGGACATGGTCTTCACCACGCTCGCACGAAACTGGGCGCCGGAAGCGCAGCGACGTGGCTACATCGTCGTGATCCCCGCCGCGCCGGCCGGGCGGCTGTTTACCGATGACGGCGCGCGGGTCTTCCCCGCCCTCCTGGATAAGCTGCTGGGCGATTACAAAGTCCGCGATCGCAAATTCTACATTGCAGGAATGTCCAATGGCGGATTGAGCGCGTTTCATATCGCGGCTTCCTATCCGCAATACTTTTTCGGGGTGACTGGATTCCCCGGCTACCTTCCCGACGCCACTCCGGAACGCGTGAAAGCGCTTGCGGGCCTGTGCATCAACATGCACGTGGGCGAGCTCGACACGGGCTGGCGGAAGGCGATGGAAGCGCAGGCCGCCGAGTTTCGCGCCAGGGGATTCATGGTTAATCTCACCGTTGAAAAGGGACAGAGCCACGTGATCGGTACGCTGACCGGGGAAGGCTCGGCTCGGCTATTTCAAGAGATTGAGGCCTGTTCCAAATAGGCCACCAGGGCCGGGCAATCATGGGGAACGACCTCGTAGTTCTCTTCGAACACCCAGAATGGCAAAAGCCGTTATGGGCAGCGCTGGAGCGCCGGGGGATTCACTATGCCGCGCTCGATTTAAAGCGGGCGGCGTTTGATCCTGATGCGGTTCCCGAGGCAGCACTCTACTTCAACCAAGCCAGCCCCAGTGCCTATGTGCGAGGGAACACGCGCGCAGTGCCTTTCGCCCTATCGCTGATGCGTTCGCTGGAGCTCGGCGGCGCACGGGTATTAAATGGCTCGCGGGCCTTTCTCCTGGAACTGAGCAAGTCGGCTCAGGCAGCGTTGCTGCGTAGCCTGGAGATTCCACATCCGCGCGCGTTGGCCTTTAATGACCCAGAGACGGCATTAGCGCAATGGACAGTCGGCTGGCCAGCCTTGCTCAAACCGGAGCAGGGCGGCAGCGGCGCGCGGATGTTCCTGCTGCATTCGGCGGACGAGCTTCGGAGGCTACTACGAGATCAACCTGCCCTTTGGCTGCCCGACAACCTATTGCTGCTCCAGGAGTACTTTCCGGTGGACGCCGCCCAAGGGATCGTTCGGATGGAATTTCTGGGAAGCCAACTGTTGTACGCGATGCGCGTGGTTTCGAACGGTGCGTTTAATCTGTGCCCCTCGGAGGCGTGCAATCCGGAAGGCGGAGGCGAATCGCATTGCGTGATTCCGGCGCAAGTACCAGTCAAGCCGGTGGAGTTTTATCCCTATAGAGAAGTGCCTGCCGCTGCAGTCGAGATGGGAGCGAGAATCATGGCATCCGGCGGTCTGGATGTTGGTGGGATTGAGTATCTGGAGGCAGCCGACGGCAGACTGATCTTCTACGACGTAAACGCGAATTCCAACCTCCGTGCACCGATTGGGCAGGCGTTCGGATTCGATCCATTTGAGCGCGTTGTGGATTACCTGACCCAACAGATTGGACGAGCCGGCGGAGGCTAGTCCCGCTTCAGGAATAGGGCTCGCCATTGAAAGGATCGCGCGGCAGACAACGGCCCCTGAACCTTCTGGAACCAGCTTGGAACCAGCGGTTCGTCGAAGAAGCTACCGCCGCTCCGGCAACGCAAAAACGTGCAGCGCATTTCCGTACGCCGGGTACTTCACGTCTCCGGCGAGCACGGCTGGAACCATGCGGGGACTTCCTCCGCCCAGACCCGTCGTCACGGCGACGTATTGCCGTCCGGCGATAGAGAAGGTCAGCGGGAAACCTTGCACGGAAGTTCCTAATCGTGTCTCCCAGAGTGTCTTGCCGGTCTTCACGTCCACGGCGCGAAACATACGGTTCATGTCGCCCACAAACGCGATGCCTCCCGCGGTCGAGAGCACCGCGGTCATGAATGGCGCGCGCTGCTCGACCTTCCACATTTCCTTCAACGTCTGCACATCGTAGGCGGCCAGCTTGCCCATGTTCCCATTCGACCCCGGCGACTCGTAGAACTGCCGTGTCGCTCCCGCCGCAGCCCCGCCGCCTTCCACTAATTCGACCTTCTGGGCGATCATCTCCTGGCAGCTCTGGGCCAGAGGAATGATCAACTGATTCGTTCCGGGATGGTAGCTCATCGCATGCCAGTTGTGGCCGCCTTCCGAGGTGGGGCAACTTTGTAAGTACTGGCCGACCTGATTCTCGACGATGTCGTTGCGGAAGTGCGGCTCGCCCGTCTTGGGATCGAAGGAATCGTAGATGTTCTGGAACACCGTCTCCTTATGACCCAGATACTCGCCGGTCTTTCTATCGTTCTTCCAGAGAATGCCCGCCTTCCCGGCGCTGAACACCAGCTTCTGTCCGTTCCAATCGACCAGCACCCGCTCAAAGACTTCGTCCAGATCGAGCGTCTCGCCGGGAGCATGATTGTAATACCACTCCAGCTTCCCGGTATCGGCGTGCAGCGCCACGGTGGAATTGGCGTAGGCAGTCGCTCCATTGCCGGACTGGCGGCTGGCCCGCATCCACGGCTTTGCCTGCGCCACACCCCAATACGTTAAATTCAGCTCCGGATCGTAGCTGCCCGTGATCCATGTATCGCCGCCGGCGCGAAACAAATTTGGCAGCTTGCCCCAGGTGTCGCCGCCGGGGTCTCCGTCTTTTGCGATGGTGTAAAACTTCCACACCAGCTTTCCTGTCTGCGCATCGTAGGCGCTGATGAAGCATTTCTCTTCGCGGTACTCCGCGCACAGCGTTCCGCCGATCCCCTGCACCAGCTTTCCCTGCACAACCAGTGGTCCACTGCTGGTGCTGTAGGTTCCCGCCGTGCTCTTTTCTCCCGGCTTTCTCTCACCCATCTGGGTGTCCCAAACATTCTTGCCTGTGCGTGCGTCCAGAGCATAGATGTGCGCCTGCCCTGTGGTGATAAACACTTTGTCGTCGTAGAGCGCCAGCCCACGCTGCGAACTTCCCGTGGACGACTCGCCAATGCGGTTCTCCCAAATCAAATCTCCGGTGCGCGCATCCAGCGCCTGCACGATATTGCCCGGATTATTCAGATACATTACGCCGCCATGCACCACGGGCGCCGCCTGATTGGTCCCCTCGTTCATCGCCCATTCCCACGCCAGCTGCAGATCCTTAACGTTGGTCGTATCGATCTGACTCAGCGGGCTGTAGTTGTGAGCCTGATAGTCGTGCCGGATCATCAACCAGTCGCCGGGATCGGGATTGCGCAACATGGCGTCCGTAACGGGCGTGTAGTTCTGTACTTCGCCGGTCACAACCAGTCCACGCGGGATGGGAGGCGCGGCCGCTTCGGCTCGCGCATTATTGAAGAGGCCCGTCGGCTGCGCCGGGCGCGGGCCAGTTGCCACAGCGCGGATCACCGAGTTCAGCCCCGCGTTGCGCGCGCCATTCGCGTCCAAGACGAAAGCAGCGATGTCCGTGTAAGTCTGTTCCCCCAGCGAGCCCGGATTCGCCGGGGGCATCGACCCTTCGAGGAAGGTCACCAATTGAGCAGCCGTCTTATCGCCCCAGCCACCGAGAAACAGCCCGCCTACGAGGGTTGGAGCGTTCGCCGATCCGGTGAGGTCCGCGGCGTGACAAGACGCACAGTTGGCGCGGTACGCGGCTCCACCAGAGGCAACTTGCGCCGCGGTGAACGGAGCAATACGCCCCTGCTGAGCGCCCAGCATCATGGCTACGGCAAGAGGGATCAGTACTCTTCGCATGCTATGAGTGTACCGGGGATCGGTGGGTTAATCAGTTGGCTGACGCGTTCGATCAAAGAACGCATCAGGGAATGTGTTACAGCGCACGGGGAAGCTACCTTTCGAAAAGTAGTTTCCAGATAGCGACTACACAAGAGTTGGCGCCGCAGGCACAAGGTCCGCTTACCGGGCCCCCAGCCAGCTCAGAACTGAATGATAGATCGCAGAGAAACACGGGAAAACATTACATATTCTCGATCCCTCGATCGATATGAAGACTAGCGGCGCGTAAGCCGGCGGTCTGTGCGGACTTCCGCCAGGACCGCTGGGTCGTGCTGTGCTCAAAGGAAGCGTCTCTATGGGAAAAACTGCGGAAGACACGAAGACCGTTCTTAAGAGCGATCTGAATATCCTCGGGGCCGCCGTTTCAGCACCGCAACCGCCGCTAAAGAATAGAACCGTGGCGAAGAGTCTGCGGCTGGGAGCAGATTGTGACTACGAGAAGGAGTTGCGGCGGCTGCAGGTTGAACTGGTCAAGTTCCAGGAATGGGTACACCACAAAGGGCTGCAGGTGGTTGTGGTCTTCGAAGGCCGGGACGGAGCCGGCAAGGGTGGGACCATCAAGCGGATTACCGATCCGCTCAACCCTCGGATCTGCCGGGTCGTTGCCTTGCCGGCCCCGACCGACCGCGAAAAAACTCAGTGGTACTTCCAGCGCTACGTCTCCCACTTGCCAGCGGCCGGGGAAATCGTACTTTTTGACCGAAGCTGGTACAACCGCGCCGGAGTGGAGCGGGTGATGGATTTCTGCACCGAGACGGAGTATTTCGAATTCTTGCGCAGTTGCCCCGAATTCGAGCGTATGTTGGTGCGCTCCGGGACCATTCTGGTGAAGTATTGGTTTTCCGTGAGTGACGACGAACAAGAGCGGCGGTTCCAGAATCGGCTCAAGGACCCCACCAAGCGCTGGAAGTTGAGCCCAATGGACCTCGAAGCCCGGAGCCGTTGGGTGGAGTATTCACGAGCCAAGGATGAAATGTTCGCCCACACGGACATCAAGCAGGCGCCCTGGTGCGTGGTGAATGCGGACGACAAGAAGTGTGCACGGCTCAACGTGATACGTCACCTTCTCGACATGGTCCCCTACGAAGACCTGACGCCGCCATCCATCAAACTGCCGCCGCTGGACCGTAGAAAGTACGCCCGTCCTCCGCTCAGCGACCAGAATTTCGTTCCCGAATACTACAGATGAGGGAAAACCGGCATCGTGCAACGATTTCCTGGCTCTTCAACAAGGCCGCGCAGACGGTTGGAATTGGTTATACCTTGGCCGCCCTCAGGGCAGCCAGCACCCGCGCCTCGCGGAAAGGAGCCCTGCGGATGCGAACACCGGTCGCGTCGTGGATGGCATTGGCGATCGTCGCCAGCATGGGCTTCAACGCCGCTTCGCCGCCGCCGTAAGGCGGCAGGTCGGCGCGGTTCGGATTGGGATCGCCATTCACCAGCACGACGTCGATCCGCTCGGGCGCGTCCATGTGGCGGAGCGTCGGATGCGATATCCAGTCCACGCTGGTGACTTTTTCATGTGTCGAACTGGACTTCTTCATAAAGCGCCCGGCTCAGCCCATGCAGCATGGCGCACTCGGCCGTGCGGCGCAGACTCTGGGGATTGACCACCAGACCGCAGTCATACGCGCACGCAAGCCGCTTTGCCCAGACATGACCGGTCTGGCGATTCACTTCGACTTCTGCGATCTGCGCAACGACTGACTGGCCCCGGAAGGAGTAGGCGATACCGCGCCCGGTCAGGATGTTTCCGTTGCCGAGCGGTTTCGGCGAAGGACGCGCTTCCCAGCCATACGCTTCCGCCACAGCTTTGAGAGCCGCAATCGACCGCGCACGTTTGAAGCCGCTGTCATCGTTCGTGGCGGCCTGGAGCATCTTCATCCGGAACTCGAGGGGATCGGCCTTCGCCGCCGCCGCCAGTTCGTCGATGAACGACTCCGCCGCAAAGGTCGACTGCGGACCGTTCGGATCGCGAAGATTGCCCGTGCGAAGGGGCGTCTCCCATACCAGAGGCAGGCTCACAACGTCGCCCGCCATCCGGCGATTGGGAATCGCGTACATATCCGACGGCGTGGCGGAACTGCCGGCGGCCGGATGTGGCCCGCCTCGCTCCCATGAGTTGAGCGATCAGTACAGTATCGGGTTCGTTGTAGCCGACATGATTGTAGTCGCACGAGCGGGCGCTGTAATCGTAGGCGACCAGGCGGCCTTCGGAATCCAGACCACCGCGGACTTTGACCAGGAACGCTGGGCTCTTGGTGTCCCACGCCGTCTCCTCGTTCCTCATCCACTGCATCCGGACCGGTCGCCCAATCTCCCTGGCGATCCAAGCCGCTTCGCAGCCTGCGTCGTCCGCAGCCGTGCGGCCGTAGCCCTGCGGGCCTTCCATCCATACCACGCGGACCTTGTCCCGCGGCATTCCGAGAAATTGCGCCACGCCGTTCCGCATGCCGTACGACTTCATGTCGTTCGAATAGATGGTCATCTGGCCATTCGATGGATCGGCCGTCGCATGGGCCCCGGAGATGGCCGTATGCCCCTGGAACGGGACCTCGTATTCGGCTTCAACAATTTTTGCCGCGCTCGCAAATGCCCGCATCGGGGTTGCCGGCAACGATCGGGCGTTGCGCGGACGTGGGCGTTGCGGCGCGCATGTAATTGAACAGCTCTTCCGAAGGCGGGAACGGCGCGGTGGCCGGCTTTTCCCAGGTAGTTTTGAGCTGCTTCGCCGCGTTGATCGCCTGTTCCTCGCGCTCGCAAACCACCGCGACATAGTTGCCCTTGTTCACCACCTTGATGAATCCCGGAATATTGCGCACCGATGATTCGTCGATACCGGTCAGCTTCGCGCACGCGAACGGAGGTTTGACGTTGCGCGCGTGGACCATTCCGGGGAGTTTTACGTCCACGGCCCACTGGAGAGAACCATCCACCTTCGCGGGTATGTCATAACGCTGCGGCGACTGACCCGTGTACTTGAGTTCCTGCACCGTCTTGGTTTTCGCCACGCCGGTGACTGCGTTGACGTTGGCCCCGGTCAGCGTAACGTTGAATTTCTTTCCCGCGATCAGCTCCCCGTAAGTAACCCGCTTCGACGCGTCGCTTTTCGCGGTGATCACGCAGTTGCTGACCGCCAGTTGATCCACGGGAACTCCCAAGCGGGCCGAACCCATTTCCAGCAGCACGCGGCGAGCTTCCGCGGCGGCGCGCCGCATGGGCCAGGAATCGCGCTCCATGGCCGTCGAGCCGCCCGATCCGCCCTGATCGACGGTGTTGTCCGTACTGCCCATGATGCAGCTAGTCTGATCGAACGCGATGTCCAGTTCGTCGGACATCAACTGCCGGAATCCGGTTCCGGTTCCCTGGCCACAGTCCGTCTTGCCGACGTAAAACGTCGCGGTATTGTTTTCGTGAATCACGATCCAGGAATCGAGCTGATGGAAGTCGGGATCGGGATACGATCCCGCGTTGCTCTTTTGGGCGTGTGCCTCGGTTAGCAGAGCTCCGGCGTCCACCCCAAAGCCCACGGCGAGCAGGCCCGCGCTCTTCAGAAAGGACCTGCGGTTGGCGGTCAGGATTTCTTCGACATGTTTTGGAATTCCGGAGGACGTCGTCATCGTGCTACCTCCTTCGCTGTGGCCGGGCGGCGTTCCGCGATCATCTTCGCCGCCCGCTTGATGGCGGCCTGCACGCGATAATGCGTCATGCAGCGGCATAATGTCGCGTTCATCGTCTCGCGTATCTGCGTATCGCTTGGATTCGGGATCTTGTCCAGCATTGCCTTCGCGGTCATTATTTGTCCGTTCTGGCAGAAGCCGCACTGCGGCGACCTGCTCCTCGATCCAGGCCTGCTGCAGCGGGTGCAGCCTGCCTTGCGTGGAAAGCCCTTCCAGGGTCGTGATTTCGCTTTTGACCGAGGACACCGCTGTGACGCAGGAACGGACCGCCGCGCCGTTGATGATTACAGTACAGGCCCCACACTGCCCGAGTCCGCATCCAAACCGAGGGCCCTGCAGGCCGAGGTCGTTGCGAAGGATGTAGAGTAGTGGCGTGGCCGGTTCGACGTCCAGCGCGTGCACGCTGCCATTCACTTTAAGTGTGACTTTGCTCATTCAAGTACTCCCTGCCATCTAGGCTTGTCCGCAGAATGTGACGCGTCCATTTTATCGGGTTTCGCGATCCTGCATGTGAGCTGCGTGGCGTACCATCTGGACGAACCCACGCCAGTGTCGCGTCCCGAGATGGCCTTGCGCAACACGACAAACAGAGCACATAATGTCGAAGCGAAGGAGGCAATCATGCGGGTGGCTTTGTTCGCTGTTCTGGCAGGGCTCCCTGTTTTCGTCTGTGGCCTCGCCGCGCAGACGCCGGATTCACAAGTTGTATTCGAAGTGGCCAGCGTAAAGCATGGCGCTCCCGGCGATTACGGCGCCAGAGGGAACGGCGGCGGTCCCGGCACTCACGATCCCACCAGTTATTCCGTCGAAAACTATCCGCTGTCCAGCCTGCTGGAGATCGCTTACGGAATCAGCTCCTATCAGCTTTTGGGGCCCGCGTGGCTGGATGAGGAGCGGTTCACCGTCAACGCGAAAGTCCCTTCAGCAGCGACCAAAGACCAACTGAAGTCGATGATGCGTAACCTGCTGATCGAGCGTTTCCAGCTCGCCGCGCATTTCGAGAAGAGGGAAGTCGCGGGCTATCGGATGGTGGTGGCCAAAGGCGGACCGAAGATGGCCGCATCGCCGGGAGATCCAGCGCTGAACGACGATCCGGATAAAAAGCCGGCTCCGTTCAAATTGACATTCGACAAGGACGGCTACCCGGAGCTTCCGCCGGGGCGCAACTATTCCATGGCGATGGCCAAGGATCGCGCCCGCTGGCGTTTCGGGGACGAATCCATGGACCATTTCGCCGAGGTCCTCGGCGGCTATATCCATCAGCCGGTTCTCAATGCTACCGGCCTAACAGGAAAGTACGATTTCGTGATCTCCTGGTTCGCCGCGCCACTGCAGGCGAATGCCCCGGCGGATTCAGGCCCGAGCCTCCTCGTGGCGGTCCAGGAACAGCTCGGACTGAAACTTGAAGCCAAGAAGGTGCCGGTCGACGCCGTGATCGTCGATCATATCGAGAGGAACCCGGCCGACAACTGATATGGAGCGACCTGTCAAGTGCTTTCTTTAGCGCACCGAGGTGGAGCGCGAGATGATCCCGCCGGAGCCGCCCATCGCGTTCGCATGAGGCCGCAACGGCGTGGAGCTGGCAAGGGTCCCGTAAGGGAGCGAAGCGCACCCTTGCCGGCGAGCACCGGTGTGGCACTCGGGGTGAGTTGCGATGGGCGGCCCGGCGGGAGCGGAATCCCGTTGGTGAGCCTTGAGCACGTTGCATGGACAGCAGAGCCGAGAACAGCCGGGAAGCAAGCGCGACGATTGATCACACTGATATACGCGGGTCGAAACCGCAGGAACATGATTCGTCGGGAGCTGCCTCGGACTGAAGACGCGGGTTGGGCCTGGCGGCCGTACCGCACAATTGTCGTCGAGGGTTCTCCTTTTCGTGGGCCCTCGGCTGTTATCGGCGCTGCTGTCCAGAAAGGCATCACAAGTGAGTCAAGCTGCCTTGGCCGATTTGAACTGCGCTTCGGTATGTACGGCAATGGCCCACAAGAAGCCCAGCATTTCACGGGCGAGCGCCGTCACAATCTGCCCCTTGTGTTTGCCGCGAGCCATCAGCGTGGTATAGCGCTTGTGCAGTCGCTGCTGCGCCTTCCAGGAGATGCGCCTGACTTCTTCGCTGAGCGCCAGCGCTCGCTGCCTTCTCAGCAGGCGGCCGTTCACCGCAGGCCGATACTGGTAGGCCCAGGCCGCCTCCACCAGCACCCGGCGCAGATGTGCGTTGCCGGTTTTGGTGATCGCGCCGCGCTGGGTCCGATTGCCACTGGAATGTTCGCGCGACACCGGACCGCTGTAGCCCATCAACTGGCGTGGATTTTCAAAGCGTGTCAGGCTGCCCAGCTCCGAGACCACCGTTGCAGCGGTCGTCAGCGCCACTCCGCGCAAGGCTTGCAATGCGTCGATCACGGCGCGAACTTCAGGAGCCGCGTGCGCCACTGCGTCTTCGATGCACTGCTCCAGCCGCACAATCCGTTCGGCCGCGTGCTCGACTTCCTGCAGGTAATCGGCGAGGGTGGCTTCCAGCGCGGGCTGATCGAAGCGTGCGTGTATCCGAATCCAGTTCAGATACTTCGCACTCCACGCCGGCCCCGCATCGACCGGCCGCTTGCCGTGCCGCAGCAGAAACTTTCCCAACTGATGGCGATGCCGCAGCTGATCCTGCTTGGCCGCTTCGCGCGCCCGCACCAGATCGCGCAGCGCTTCATGCGCTTCGTCCGGAACCCACACCGGCGTCAGCTCTCCGGCGCGGTAACAGCGCGCCAGCCTTTCGGCGTCGCGCCGATCCGTCTTCACCCGGTCCCCGGCCTTGGTGGGGATCAACGACGGCGCGATTACTTCGCACTCCACTCCCAGTTGCGTGAGCTGCCAGTACAGAACGTAGCCCGTCGGACCGGCTTCGTAGCAGCACTTCAGCTTGGCGCCTTCTCCGATTTTGCGGATCAACTTCCGCACCGGTTCTGGGCGATTCGGGATGGTTCCCCAACTCCGGACCTCCGTGCTGCCTGCCTCGGCGACCGCTACCGCAATCGTCTCGGCATGGACATCCATTCCAACAAAGCGTACTTTGGACATAAGCGACCAACTCCTTTCGTATGCGGCTCTGCGCCGCTAGATTCACCTCTTCGCAGCGTAACCCGCGACTACTGCGATTCGGTGGTTGGTCGCCCCCATTGTGACTGACGTAGCGGCGTGTCCGCTCCATCGTAACCAGGAGCGTATGCCGATCTTCGAATACCGGTGCAAGGACTGCGGGAAGAGATTCGAGAAGCTGGTGCTGAAACCGGCGACGGAAAAGGTCGAATGTCCCAAGTGCGGCAAGCGCAGCTGGAGCAATTAATCTCCTCGTTCCTTGCGCCGGTCGAGGGGAAGCACAAGCCTAAGCCGGTGCCGCATCCCGAGTATCCGGACGGATACACTAGCACGAAGCATGACGACGACTGAAGCCTACTTGTGCTTCTCCAGTAGCTCCAACATCGCCGACGAAACCGCTTCCGGCTTCTCGCGAGGCAGGAAATGGCCGCAATTGGGGATGACGCGCCGCGCGACCAGATTCGGGAACGAGTTGATTTCGCCAGGAGCTTGCGCCGCCGGCCGTGCGATGCCGTCGTCGGCCCCATAAAGCGTGATGCACGGAGCTTGAATCTTGGGCCGCTGGGCGAGCTGCTGCTCCACCGCCTTGAATCGCTCTTCGCCCGCTGCGTTGCCGATGCGATGACGGTAGGAATGGACCACGACATCGACGAAGTCGGGGTTGTCGAAGGCCGCCGCCGTACGGTTGTAGACCTCGTCGGTGAAATGCCAGCCCGGCGACCACAATTGCCACAGTAGTTTGCACAGGCCCTTTCGATCGGCCTGGAGGGTCGCGCGGCCGGACTCAGTGTTGAAGAACCACTGATACCAGAGGTTGTGGGCGGCTTCCGGTGAGGTTGCGCGCTGCGGCGCGAGGGTGTTCTGGATCGAGTAGCCATGAACGAATACGGCCGCGCGGACGCGATCGGGATGCAGAGCCGCCGCGATGTTGGCGGCTCGATTGCCCCAATCGAATCCGCTGACGGCGAAGCGGGCCAGGCCAAGAGCGTCGGCCAGATCTATCAAATCTTGTCCAAGAGCCGCTTGCTCGCCCATGCGCGGCGCGGAGGAGTCGAGGAACCGGGTTGGTCCGTAGCCGCGCAGATAGGGCGCCAGCACGCGATAGCCAGCCTTTGCCAAAGGCGGGGCCACATCGTCGAAGGCGTGCGCATCATCGGGAAAGCCGTGGAGCAGGACGATGGGGAAGCCGCGCGGGTCGCCCGATTCTTCGTAGCCAATTTCCAGGATGGAGGTGCGGATGGTTTTCATAGCGGTTTGCGCGGCCAGCGAGCGGGCCGCCAAAGTAGCGGCGGAAGCGCTTTGGAGAAAGCGGCGGCGCGTGGTCGGCATCAGTTCGGATGATACACCTGCTCGCCGTAAAACGGTGGCATACTGTTAGGCGCCATGCGCCGACGACATTTCACTGCTCTGATCGCAGGCTCGCCCGTGCTTCTCGCGCAACAGCAAACCGCGCCTGCAACCGCACCCACCGCCGCACCCACCACAACCGCTCCGCAAGGCCGGGGCCGTCCGCCGGAAGCCGCGCCCTTCGAAGCTCCGCTGGAGTTCAAGCGTAAAGACGTTGCGCCCAAGGCCGAACCGTTTCCCATGACGCAGGTCCGGCTGCTGCCGGGCATCTTTCACGATGCGCAGGAATGGAATCGTGGATTCATGTCCAGGCTGGCTACGGATCGTCTGCTGTACAATTTCCACGCGAATGCCGGATTGCCGGGGTATCCGGAAAAGCCATTTGGAGGATGGGAGCAGCCGGCCAACGGGCAGCGAGCCAGCGAGCTTCGCGGCCACTTCACCGGGCATTTTCTTTCGGCCAGCGCACAATTATACGCGTCCACCGGCGATCGGGACGCCAAGAGCAAAGCGGATGAGATGGTGGGCGAGCTCGCCAAGTGCCAGCAGGCGCTGGGCGGAAAATATTTGAGCGCGTTCCCCACGGAATTTTGGGATCGCTTGGACGCCCGCAAGAACGTGTGGGCTCCGTTCTACACCATTCACAAGATCATGGCCGGTATGTTCGATATGTACCGGCTGGGGGGTAATGCCCAAGCTCTAACGGTGCTGGAGGGTATGGCCGCCTGGGCGGATGAATGGACCGCCTCCAAGACCGAAGAGCACATGCAGCAGATCCTTCAGACCGAGTACGGCGGGATGAACGAGATTCTGTACAATCTTGCCGCGGCGACGAACAACGATCAGTGGGCCGAGGTTGGGGATCGATTCACCAAAAAGGTCTTCTTCAATCCGTTGGCGTCGCGGCGCGATGAGTTGCGCGGGCTGCATGTGAACACGCACATCCCCCAAGTGACCGGCGCGGCCCGACGCTATGAGATTTCGGGGGACATGCGTTTCCATAACGTCGCCGATTACTTCTTTTATGAAGTGAGCACGGCGCGGTCGTATGTGACCAATGGAACCAGCAATGGAGAAGGGTGGCAGGCCGGGCCCCGAAGGCTGGCGGCGGAGCTGAAGCTGTCGGCGAACACCGCTGAGTGCTGCTGCTCCTACAACATGCTCAAGCTGGCCCGGCACATGTACGCGTGGAACGCCAAGCCGGGTTACTTCGATTACTACGAGCGCATGTTGCTGAATCACCGCATTGGAACCATCCAGCCGGAGACCGGCCACACGCAGTATTATTTGTCGCTCACTCCGGGTGCATGGCGGACGTATTGCGACGACGATTCTTGCTTCTGGTGCTGCACCGGAACCGGCGTGGAAGAATATTCGAAGCTGAACGATAGCATCTATTGGCGCGATAGGGCCGGGTTGTTCGTGAATCTGTTCATGGCGTCAGAGTTGAATTGGACCGAACGAGGATTCCGGCTGCGGCAGGAGACGAGGTTCCCGGAGGAGCAGGCAACCCGGCTGACCATCAGCGTGGATAAGCCCGTGGAACTGTCGCTGCGGCTGCGCATTCCCGCGTGGCTGGCTTCGGGACCCACGGTGAAGGTAAACGGCAAAGCTCTGGACGCAACCGCGTCTCCGGGAAGCTATCTCACGCTCAACCGCACCTGGAAGAACGGCGACAAGGTCGAGATGGAGTTGCCGATGCATCTCTACGCGGAGGCCATGCCGGACGATCCGCAGATACAGGCCTTCCTCTATGGACCTCTCGTACTGGCGGGCGATTTGGGATCGGATGGCGTCACCGCGGCGAATTCGATTCGCGCGTTGGGTCCGGCGCTGCGGCAAGCTCCGCCGATTGACATTCCTGCGTTCAAGACTTCGGGCGACCTAAGCTCCTGGATAAAGCCCGCGGGCGCGCCGCTAACTTTCCACACCACAGGGCAAGCGAAAGACGTAACATTCGCGCCGTTTTATACCGTCACTGGCAAGCGCTATTCAGTCTATTGGCAAGTCTCGTAAAATTAAAGATTGTCCGACGAAATTAAAAAGCTTGAGCGGCGGCTGGAGTTATTGTCTGCCCATCAACGGGAAATGGAAGGCCGGCTGTGGAAGCTGGAGGACAGCCGCGTCTTCCGGATCTTGCAGCGCCTGGCGATCTCCGGCGAGGCGATCAAAACGCGGCTGCGGCAGGCCATAAATCCTGGGGCTGAGGCCGAAGAGAAACGCCAGGCGTACCGTCTGTGGTTGGAACAGAACACGGCATCCGGACGAAACATCGCCTCTCTCGGCTATCAACCGCGCTTCCAGGTGGTTGATGGTTCCGCGCGCGATGGTTCCGCACAAGATTGCTCCGCCGACTACTTCATCTTTGTGGCCCCCGGCGGCCGGCTATTACCGAATGCATTATACGATCTTGCAGAGTCGGTGCAGCGAGAGCGGTTTGGGGTTCTTTACGGCGATGAGGATCACGGGCCGGGCCGTTGCTGAAACCGGATTGGTCTCCGGAGCTTGTGGAATTGCCGATGTATGTGGGCCGGTTTCTTGCCGTACGAAAAGACATTCTCGAGTCGGCCGGGGATTTTCGCGATCCGATTGATCTAGCCCAAAAGCTCGCCGCGCGGAAAGTGCGCTTCCACCATGTCCCCCGCATTCTGGTGAGCTTCGATATGCCCGCAACCGCCGCTGCTGTGCCGCGCGCGCGCAAGGTGGCTGGAACTCCCCTTGCGAGCATCATCATCTGCTCGCGCAACCCCAGCCTGCTCAAAAGCTGCCTCGATTCAATCCAGCGAAAAACGTCGTATCCGCACCGCGAAATCGTGGTGGTGGAGCACGTGGCCGGAGACAAGCGCTTACTGCCGGGCGCCACCTACACGCGCATCGGCTATTCGGGCCGCTTCAATTTTGCGGCGATGAGTAACCAGGGCGCGAAGGGATCGAAAGGCGAAATCCTGGTCTTTCTGAATGACGATGTGCAGCCCCTGGCGTCGGAATGGCTGGAGGCGCTGGTGGCCCAAGCGCAGAGGCCCGAGGTTGGAGCGGTGGGCGCTCTGTTGCTTTATCCCAACGGCTCGATTCAGCATGCAGGCATCGTGTTGGGAATTGGCGGATACGTGGGCCACGCGGGCCGGGGTAAATTCAATTGCGGATTCTGGCCGTGGCTAACCATGACGCGCAACGTGAGCGCGGTGACCGGGGCGTGCCTGGCGATGCGGCGGCAAGTTTTCGATGAGCTCCACGGCTTCGACCTTGCTTTTCCGGTCAATTATAACGATGTCGACTTGTGCTTGCGCGCCCGCCAAGCGGGTTACGAAGTGATTCTAGAGGCGGCCGCGCGGCTGAGGCATTACGAATCGCGCACACGGACACGCAGCGTGAAGTGGGAGGAGATGGATAACTTCGCGGACCGCTGGAGCGAGACGATCGCCCAAGGCGATCCATTCTATAGTCCAAATCTTTCGCTGCGCAACGAGAGTTGCGAGTTGGCGGACTAAAATCGGCCTCGACTCAGTTTAGTTCCGCGGACAATTCTTCCCACTCGGCCATGCGGGTTTCGAGAGCTTTGCGCCGTTCCGCCACCAGGCCGGTCAGGCGCATGGTTTCCTCCATGCTTTTGAAGTCGGCCAGCGCGGCTTCATGTGTCGCGATTTCGGACTCGAGTGCGGCGACTTCTTTTTCCACCCTTCCCAGGCGGTCCTGGATCTTTTTGACCTTGATGGGATTGACTCGTTTGGCTCCGTTCTCCGCTTCTTTTGCCGGCGGCGGCCAACCAGGGCTTCGACCACTGGAGCCTGCGCTGCCAGGGCTTCCGGGCCTCCCGCCTTGCGCCACATGTAGTCTTCGTAGTTGCCCGGATAAACGTGGACATGGCCGTCCTCGATCTCGTAGATGCGGGAGGCAAGTTTGTCGATGAAATAGCGGTCGTGAGAGACGAAGACCACGGTGCCGGTGTAGCTGGCCAGAGCCTCCAGCAGCACATCCTTAGCCTTCATATCCAGGTGATTGGTGGGTTCGTCCAGCAGCAGGAAATTGGCCGGGGCGAGAAGAATGCGCGCTAGGGCGTAACGATTGCGCTCGCCGCCGGAGAGCACACCGATCTGCTTGAACACGTCGTCGTCGCTGAACAGAAAACAGCCAAGCAACGTGCGCAGCTCGGTGGTTTCTGCCCGCGGGGCGGCCGAGCTCAAATCGTCCAGCATGCGCGCGGTAGGGTCGAGCTCCTTGTATTGGTCCTGCGCGAAATAATCCGGCAGCACGTTATGGCCCAGCGTGTATTCGCCGGAAGTAAGCGGCTCCGCGCCGGCCAGCAGCTTGATCATCGTGGATTTTCCGGCGCCGTTGACACCCACCAGAGCGATGCGGTCCCCGCGCTCGACGACAAAGTTCGCGCCGCTGAAGACGTGCTTGGGGCCGTAGCTCTTGGAGACGTCTTTGAACTCGGCGACGATGCGGCCGCTGGGTTTAGGCTGGGGAACGAAAAATGGATGGTATGTTCCTCGGCGGAATCTCGATCCGCTCGATTTTTTCGAGCTCCTTGATGCGCGATTGCACTGCTTGGCCTTGGTGGCCTGGTAGCGGAAGCGGTTGATAAAGGCTTCCAGTTGCTCGATCCGCTCGCGCTGGTTGCGGTACGCAGCTTCCAGTTGCGACTTGCGCTCGGCTTTCTGGACCAGGTACTTGTCATAGTTGCCGCTATAAAAATTGACGCGCTTGTTCCACAATTCGACGACTTTGCTCACCGTCACGTCGAGGAAATAACGGTCATGCGAGATGAGCACGTAACCGAAGGGGTAATTGGAAAGATAGGACTCCAGCCAGTTGCGGGCTTCCAGATCCAGGTGATTGGTGGGCTCGTCCAACAGCAGCAGATTAGGTTTTTCGAGTAGCAGCTTGGCCAGCGCCAGCCGCATCTGCCAGCCGCCGGAGAATTCTTCGGTGCGCCGCGTCCAGTCTTCCTTGCGAAAACCGAGACCATCCAGCACCGCGCCCACCTGCGCTTCGATGGCGTAGCCGTCGCGATTCCGGAACTCGGTGTCAATGTCGTGCATGCGGTCGGCGGCGGCGGAGTATGCGGCGCCGGAGGGATCCAGCTCGGCGAAGCTTTGGTGCAGTGTCTCCACTCCTACTCCATTTCGCGGAGACCCGCAAATACGGTCATGCATCGTCGAAGACAGTGCGTCCCGCGAGCGTAAGGCCGTCCTGAGGGAGATAGCCGAGCCGGATCCCTTTGGGAAAACTGATGGCGCCGTAGTCAGGCCTCTCCATCCCGCACAGGATTTGAGGAGCGTGGATTTGCCGGTGCCGTTGGGCCAACCAGGCCCGTGCGCTCCTTCGCAGTGATCAGCCAGTCGCAGTGTTCGAGGAGGAGCTTGGGGCCGAACCGCTTGCCGGCGCCCTGGAGTTAAATCATCGAGGTTCTACTTCAAGTTTAGCGGAGAGGCGGTCCCAACCGAGAGTTCGAGCTTAGAATAGGGCCCGCTGGGAGATATCGCGTGCGGCGGTTTTCACGAAGTTCACCAGCTTCTTCATGTCGCCCCACACGGGATCGAGGGGGCTGCCGTTCACCAAAACCGCAGCTCACACGGCGCCGGCGGCGTCGAACACGGGTGCGGCGAGGGCACGAAGGTCAGTGTAGGCTTCGCCGTCGGCAATCGCGTATCCCCGTTGACGAACCCACTCAAGTTCGGCGAAAAGGCTCGGGACGCTGGTATTCGTCTTGCGGGTGTAACGCCGCAGCCCGAGTTGTTCGACGATACCCGCGGCCTGCTCCCGGGGCAAGTACGCCAGCAAGACCTTTCCGAGAGCGGTGGAGTGAGCAGGTAGCTCGCGACCGATGTCGCGTTGGGAGCGTGCGCGGACGGGGCGCTTGAGGATGGCTCGATTGACGAAACCGGGCCCCTCAACCCGATCTACCAGAAGGACGCAGCCGCGTTGCAGAACCCCAATGCCCGCGGAGAGACCGCTTTCACTGGTCAACCGATATAAGGCGGGCTCCGCCGCGGAATGAATGCCGGTCTCGCGTAGCGCACCTGCGCCAGGGCCAGGGTGGCCAGCCCGATTCGATAGCGTGCGGTCTCTTGGTCGCGGAAGACGTATCCTTCCCGCTCAAGCCGGGTCAGGATGTAGGAACAGGTGCTCTTGGGAATCCGCAGCCGGCGGCTGATTTCGGCGTGTCGCATGCCTCCCGAGGTTTGTTCCACGATCTTCAGCAGCATCAAGGCTCGATCCAGCGAATTGGTGACAGGCGTAGCGGCCAAAGTTCATTGTGCAATATATTGAACATGCGGTTGACCGCGAAGAGTGCACGGTCTAAATTTGGTGGCGGAGGTTGCCATGAAACTGGGGTTTGGATTGGCCGCACTGACGCTGGCCGTCGCAGCGCCGCTGGGGGCGCATCACTCGTTCGGCGCGGAATACGACGCGAGTGCTCCGCTGACGCTAAGCGGCACCGTCACAATGTGGAGTGGACTAACCCGCACACCTTTTTTTATCTGGACGTGAAGGACAAAGACGGCAATGTGATTCATTGGAAGTTGGAGGGATTCCCCCCCGGGGTGCTATATCGCACCGGGTGGACGCACCGCACCTTAAGCCCGGCGACGTGATCACGGTCACCGGCTGGCGCGCGCGCGACGGAGGGGACTGGGGCCATTCGCGCGAGGTTACGTTCCAGGACGGCAAGAAGCTGTCTTGGGCCTCCCGCGGGAACCGGCGATGGCGGCAATGCTCCGCGGTGGCGACCCCAGGGGCCGCAGCAAAGTAGAGGAGGGCCCGCATGAATCGTTTTACTCTGACCCTTGGTGTGAGCTTACTGCTGGGATGGAGCGCTATGGGCCAGGGTTCGAAATACCCGCCGTTGCCGCATGCCTCCGATGGCAAACCCGATTTGACGGGTGTGTGGCAAGCGGGTAGCAATCGAATTGGGACCTGGGAAGAGGTCAACGGCGGATCGGGGCGCGGCGGCGAGGTTACGCCGAATCCGGTGCAGCCGTCACGTGAGCCTGCGCCGTATCAAGATTGGGCCGCCGCCAGGGTGCTCGAGTCGTTTAACCGGCGCGGCATCGACGATCCGGATGCCCGATGCCTGCCACCCGGAGTTCCTCGCACCACAACCATGGGCCTGTTTCCGATGCAGATCGTGCAGACGCCCAAGCAGGTCGTCATGTTGTTTGAGGTGTATCACGTGTTTCGCGTGATCCCGATCGATCAGCCGCATCCGGAGGATCTGGAGCCGTCTTACATGGGCGACTCGGTTGGGCACTGGGACGGAGACACGTTGGTGGTCGATGTCACTAGCTTTAACGACGAAACCTGGCTCGCGGGGACGGGAACATTCCACAGCGATCAGCTTCATGTGGTCGAGAGGTTCAAGCGCGTCGATTACAACACGATCCAGTACGAAGCGACTTTGACCGATCCCAAGGTGCTGACCAAACCATGGGTGATGCGCACCACCATCATGCTGCGTCCGGGAACACGCCTGCGGGAGTACGAGTGCGAGCAGAATAACACCGACCTGAAGCGTTACGAGAAGCTGCTGGAGGATGAGTCCGTTTTTCGAAGGAAGTAACTGGAAACCTGTGCCGGAGGCGCGGGACACTGACTCTTTGCTCAAAATTCCGGGCAACGCCGTGAAGCGCTTAGGAAGGCGTCACGTTCCGCTTCAATCGCAGAAGAAGCGGAGCGCGCGGGCGATGTAGTCCTTCAAATCGGAGCGTTTCACCACTGCGTCGAGGAAGCCGTGATCGAGCAGAAACTCGCTGCGCTGGAAGCCCGCGGGGAGCTTGGTGCGCATGCTCTGCTCGATCACGCGGGGGCCGGCGAAGCCGATCAATGCGCCCGGTTCAGCGATGTTGAGGTCGCCCAGCATGGCGAAGCTGGCGGTCACGCCGCCGGTGGTGGGATCGGTGAGGACGCTGATATAAGGGATGCGCGCGTCGTCCAGGCGCATCAGAGCCGCGGAGATCTTCGCCATCTGGATCAAACTGACCGCGCCCTCCTGCATGCGCGCGCCTCCGGTGGCGGAGACGATGACCAAGGGCTGGCGCAGGGCCAAGCGCGCTCGATGGCGCGGGTGACCTTTTCGCCGACCACCGCGCCCATGCTCCCTCCAATGAATTTCGATTCCATGGAGCAGATTTGTACGGGCCGGTCCGCGAGGGTTCCACTCGCCGTCACAATGGCGTCCGAAAGGCGGGTGGAAGTTTGTGCGGCCTTCAGATTTTCAGCGATCGGCGTGAGTCCACGAACTCGAGAGGATCGGTGGATGAAAGGCTGTGGTCGAATTCCTTGTATTCGCCGTCGAAGAAAATCGCCAGCCGCGCGCGGGCATCCAGCCGGAAGTGATGGTTGCACTGCGGACAGCACTGAAAGTTTTCGTCCAGAGCCTTTTTCCAAACGATCTGGCTGCATTTTTCGCATTTCTGCCAGAGGCCTTCGGTGTTAACCCGCTTTTCTTCGCCTTCGGGCACCCTTCCACTCCCGGCTTCTGCCGCGTGAACCACGCCATAATCTACAACGTAGCAGAGAGCGCCCGTATTAGGACACTACCCGCGAGTTTAATCCACGGCGATAGTGGTTCCCAACGGGCTGGACTGGCCGTCGACAGCGATGGTGACGGAGACGGCGCTACCGGGAACGACGGGAGTGGGAATCAGGACGTTGATCTGCATGACTCCGGTCACCAGGCCCGGGGCGGCGCCCGCGAAGGTGACCGTGGCGGGCAGGCCGCCGACTGTCGCAGTGACGCCGGAAATGTTGAGGAGTTGATTGGCGTTTGCGGGAATCGGCGTGATGCTGCCGGTAGCGCTGGGAGGGTTGGTCTGTCCGCCTCCCGTGGCGTAGAGCGAAATCACGGTGCCCCGCGGAGCCGCTTGAGAACCGCTTCCGGAGCCATTGAAGCTCCCGTTCTGATTGACCGCGGCCACTTGGCCGGAGCCGCTGAAATTGTTAGTAAACAGTCCTGGCGCAGCCGCGGTCACGGCCAGCGGAAATGGCGAGGATGTTCCGCCATTGTACTGGACCACCATGTTGGTGGAGAGCCGGCCATTGATCTCGTACGGAACCATTACGTTGATCTGATCCGCGGAGACGAAGATGGGAGTCCCAGGATTGTTGTCGAACAGAACCTGCACTCCGGCCAGGGTGGAGTTCACCGTCCCGGAAGAATTCACCGAGAACAAGGTTCCGTTGGCGGGAGTGGCCGGCCCGAGGAAGTTACCCTCCATAGCCAGTTCCTCCCCCGGCGCAATCGCACTCGACACGCCGGTGGCGTTGTTGATGATGGTAACCGGTTGTGGCGCCGCCGCCGCGCTGACGGTAAGCGTGACCGGGACCGTGATCGGGCTGCTGAGCACACCCGGAGCGGTTACCGAGATGTAGCCCGAATACGGTGTGGAAGAGGCAGCGATCCCCTGCGTGTTCACCGAGACCGTAATCGATTGCGGCGTAGCGCCGCCGGAGGAACTCACGGTCAGCCAGCCGCTGGAGTTGGGTTTAACCCCAACGGTGGCTGCGCCGTTACTGCTGGTGATCGACAGCGTTTGGGAGGCGGGTGCGGATGAGCCGAGCTGGTAGGAGAAGCTCATCGAGGTCGGCGAGACCGAGATGGTTTGTGCCGGAAGCACGTTGAGCGTGACGTTCACCGTAGTGGTGGTGGTGGCGGAGTTTTGGAACGAGAAAATGATCTGCGCGTTGTACTGCCCCACCGAAAGCGTGTTTTGTTGCACCGAAACGGTCATGTTTCCGCTGGCGGCGCCGCTGTTGGGCGAAATCTGGAGCCAGCCGGTCCCGTTGACGTAGTTGATCACGGCTGTGTAAGTGGCCGTGCCGGGGCTGGTGGCCAGCGTTAGCGCCTGCGAGGCGGGCGCGGATCCGCCTTGGTTTTCGTTGAACGTCAGCGCCGCGGGCGTGATGGTCACCGTGGTGGTGGTGGTAAGGTTGAGTGTCACCGTAAGCACCAGTTGGGTCGATCCCAACGTGCTCGATCCGATGACCAGAGTTCCGCTGTAGACGCCGGGGATGGACAGGGGCCGGGCGTGATCTGAATGGTCAAATTCTGCGGCGTATTGCCGCTGGCGTTGCCGGCGATGCCCAGCCACGCGCCGCCGGATACATTCATCACCGATGCGTTAAAGTCCACCTGCGTGGAAGGGTCGGTGCTGGTGAGAGAGATCTGCTCGTCGAAGGGGGATGAGTTTAAGGGTATGGCGGGCGGCATGCCAAAGCCGGGCAGCATATTGACGGTAAGCACGGCCGAGTTACTCACCACCAGCGAGACTGGAATGGTCAGGGTCGCCGGGCCCAATCCGGACTGATAGCTGAGGCTGACGGTTCCGGAGCAGGTTCCCGCCGCCAGGCCGGTAGTCACCACCGCCACCCCAAGATCGATGGTGCTGCTTCCTCCGATCGGCGAGGCCGTCAACCAGTTCGGTCCGCAACTGGACGCCAATGTAGTTGCGCTGAACTGCAATGGCTGGCCGGTGCTGGTAATCGACACGCCTTGCGTTGGCGGCGGCGCTTTTCCTATCTCGTAGCTGAACAGCAGCGCGTTCGGCGCGGCCACCAACTGGCTGGGACTGGTGACGTTGAGCGTCACCGTGATGGTCTCCGTATAGTTGTCTCCATTGGTCGGAGTGATGGTGAGCGTGCCGGTATAAGTCTGGATGCTCAGACCGGTGGGGTTGATCTGAACGGTTAGTGTGGCCGGCGTGGTATTCGCTGAGGCAGAGGCAGTCAGCCAGCTTTCGCTCGAGGATACGCTGAAACCGACTTGGCTCGATCCGGAACTCGCCACGATCACGGACTGCGCCGCGGCTGGACTCCCCGCGAAAGCGCTCGTGAAAGTGAGAACATTCGCGGAAAGTTTCAGCAAGGGGTGGGCCGCGACGTACAAGGTAACCGGGATGGGAGAGAGAGCCGTCTCACCGCTCGGAGTCACCACCAGGCTGGTGGTGTAGGTTCCGGGTTGCAAAGCCTGCTCGTGCGGGGTGGCGTTGAGGGTGATCGTGCTGGGAGTGGTGGACGCTGTACCGCTGAGCGGGCTGACCACCAGCCAGGTAACCGGAGGGGTCTCCTGAACCGAAAAGGTATTCGAGCCCTGATTGGTCGAGATGGACAATTGCTCCGCGGCCGGATCGGTCGTGGTTCCCGCCTGATACAAGAAGGGCTGAGGGGTCGCCGGAGTGACGGTAAGAGATGCCTCGGAGTTGATGGTCAGTTGGACGTTGATCACCACCGAATCGCTGGTGGTGGTGCTATAGGCGACGACATTGGCGCTGAAGGTCGCCGGATACTGCGTGGCCGAGACCGTGGATGGATTGACGCTGATCGTAATGGGCGGTCCGGAGGTGCTTCCCTGCTCGGTGTTCAACAGCAGCCAGTTGCCGGAGGGCTGGAGATAGTTCACTTGCAGCGTGTAGTTCAGCGGATTGCCGTCGCTGGTGATCTGGACTTGCGCCGAGGCCGGCGACCCGGAGGCTGCCCCGGCTTGCGCGCTGAACTGCAAGGTGGACGGAGTCGCCGCCAAGGCCGAGATTCCGGTTACCGTCAGGCTGACATAGACCGTCACCTGATCGCTGGGTGCGCCGTCCACCGTGATGGTGAAGGAGCCGGTGTAGGTACCCGAGGTGAGCGTCGTGGTGTTGCACTGAACCGTGAGGTTGGCGGGGATGTTCACGCTGGCGATGGGCGAGACCTGAAGCCACGGCGAAGACGGACTCACCTGAATGATGACGGTGGCCGTGCTCGAATTCTGGGTGGATACAGAGACGGTTTGACCCACGCTTAGCCCGCCGGCCGGAACGTTATTGAAGGCCAGCGGAGTCTGCGCTGTGGTGGCGGGGGTAACGACGAGTTGGGGCAACTGTGCGGAGGCTGTGTCGAAACAACCCATGACCGCCGAGGCGGCCAGAGTCGCGAACACCCGAGTCTTGAACATTCTTGGCCTGGAATTCATGGCGATCCTCGTTTCTCACTGACGCTGGAGTGCAATCGGGATTCCACTCGATGATAAAACAAATTGTTACAGAAATGTTTTCGGAGGTTTCCGGGGGCTGGGCTGCGCCCGCGCACCCCGGCTGGGGGAGTTTCAGCCCTGGCTTTAATCCCCTGATTTAATCCAGGCGTTCCGCGTTGATCGACATTATGTACGTTGTCCGGGTTGTAGATATAGATCTGCGGGAAGCCGGCGGTGGCGTGGGGCTGCAGGATCATGCAGCACGGATTGTCGAGGTCCGCGCCCTCCCGGTAGCCTTTCGAGCACAGGAATTCGACCGCCGCGCGATAGCTGGAAACCCGGATCGCGAAGTGGACGTTGCGCGAATCGAGCGGCTTTTCCCGGAAGGTCGATCGGGTGTCAACGTGTATCAGGTGCACCTGCTGGGATTCGCCGAGCTGGTACCACGCTCCCGGAAAGTCGAAGGGAGGGCGGGGGATTTCGGGGAAGCGAGAGGATCTCGGAGTAGAACCTTTTCATTGCTCCAGGTCCGTGACCGTGAGCGCGATGTGGTGGATGACGCCGGTATGGATGAGGCCG
>CAWFVG010000002.1:0-557844 GCA_963819185.1 Bryobacterales bacterium
TGGCTGTGATTGGCGAACTGCATCGGACCCGCAGCGTTTCCCAAGCTGCCGAACGCCTGGAGCTGAGCCAGTCCACCATCAGCATGAGCCTGGCGAAGCTGCGCAAGCACTTCAACGATCCGTTGTTCGTGCGGACCTCCGCGGGCATGGAGCCCACGCCCCACGCCACCCAACTGCTGTGCGTATTGCAGCAAGCGGAGAGCCTGCTGCAGAACGCGCTGGATCATCACGTGGTGTTTGACCCGATGGCGTCGGACCGGATGTTCCGGCTGCAATCGACCGACATCGCGCAGGTGACGCTTCTGCCCAAGCTGATGCAGCGCCTCAAGACGATTGCGCCCAAGGTGGGCATTCACCTGGCTAGGACTGCCCCGGACACGGCCAAACTGCTGGAGTCGGGCGATTTGGATTTGGCCGTCGGTTTCCTGCTGCCCATGGGAGCCGGCTTTTGCCAGCAGCGGCTGTTCCGGGACCGCTTCGCGTGCGCTGTCCGCGCCGATCATCCCCGCATCGGCAAGACGCTGAGCATCAAGCAATTTGAGGTGGAGACGCATCTGGCGATCGCCACTGCGGGGACGGGGCACGGCGTTGTTGAGAAGACGCTGGAGGCCAAGAAAATCCGGCGAACCGTAGGCCTCACGGTGCCCAGCTTCCTGGGGATCGCGTCCATCATTGCAAGCAGCGACTATATCGTCACGCTTCCGGAGCCCTTGGGGCGGCATCTTGCCGGGGGCGGACACATCCGCGTTCTGCCGCTGCCCGTCGAGGTGCCGCCGTATTTTATCGTGCAACATTGGCACGAACGGTACAGCCTGGACCCGGCCAATCGATGGTTGCGAGCGGTCATGGCGGACCTGTTCTTGACTTCGTGATGCATTCGATTCAGATGTTCATGTTCTCCAAGGAGTCCCTATGAATCATAAGTTCAACAAGAGTTCCGTGCTGATCGTCACCCTGGCCGCGGGCCTGGGATGGGACTAATCCGGCGATCGCCCAGCAAGGGGCTCAACAGCAACCTTCCGAGACCAAGGCGCCGGACGGCGGCGGACGCGGATTCGGCAAAGGCGGCGGTAAAGGCCGTGGAGCCCCGGATACCGCTCCCAAGGGCCCCGCGCCGCGCATGCCCGACGGAAAGGTCGATTTCTCCGGCAACTGGACGCCCAACGCTATTCAACAGAACGTCGACATGGTGGGGTCGGGCGTCGATGTCCCCTTTCTGCCATGGGCCAAGCAGCTCTACGACAAGCGCAAGGGCGATTTATCCAAGGACGATCCGGAAGGATTGTGTGCCTCCCGGCGTGCCGCGCATGAGCACCACGCCTTATCCATGGAGCATGATCCAGAACGATAAGCTACTGGTCATCGTCTACGAAGGCGGCGCACACATCTGGCGCAAGATCTCCCTGGATGGCCGCAAGCACGATCCAAATGCAGTCGAGACCTGGCTGGGCGATTCCATTGGCCACTGGGTGGACAACGACACCTTGGATGTCGAAACGGTCGGCCAGACCGACAAGACCTGGCTCGATGAGTCCGGTATCCCGCACACCAAGGATATGGTGGTGACCGAGCGGTTCAAGCGCATCGATGAGGGCCACATGGAGATCGTCCACACCATCCACGACCCCCGGCGCTTTTTCGAAGGATTGGACGTTCACCACCCACCCGACTCAACTCAAAGGTGAGCTGATCGAGTACATCTGCCAGGAGAACAACCGCGACGTGCAGCACCTCGTAGGGAAGTAATCGCATAAACGAAAACGGCGCCGGAGGCTCGTGCAGCTTCCGGCGTCATTTGTTTTAGGCCAGACTCTATTTGATGCGATAGGCTTCCCGCGCCACTTCGGCGTAGGGCACGGGGCAGACCGTGGCGCGGATCTCCACCTGAACGTGGCTCTCGACCGTGGGCTGCCCCGGACCCCGGCTGCTCGCCCCAGACGAACGTGACTTCGTTGCCCGACTGGGCGTGCTCATTGTCCAGAATCGCCAGCGTCAGCATCTTGCCTTCGTTGGAGCTGTAGCCGACCCAGGTGGAGATACCGATGGTCTTCCCGTTCTTCATCACCTTGTCGTAGGGCCATGTGGAATACACCGCCGAGGGGAAGTCGATGAACTTGGCCCGATTGGCCTTTTCGAACATCGTGCCCATCGCCTTCATCACATCGGCCGAATTGAGCGCCAGAGTAACTTTCGTCCGCTTCGGGTTCTTGGAAATCTCTTCCAGCGCCTCCCGGCCGACAAAGTCATGGTCGAACTTGACCACTGATCCATAGCCGAGGTCGTAGGGGGTCAGGTAATAATCTTCGATGTTGTCCGAGTAGAAGCTTCCGCCCAGGGAGGCGACCGCTTCCTAGGTGTTGGCGGGCAGCCATTCGCGGTACGCCTTCATCTTCGGGCTGGTGTAAATGGCCGGAAGCGGCGAAGGGATCCATCCCGATTCCAGGGTGTTCGACGAATACGCCCGGGCGCCTCCCAGCCGCAAGCCGAACTCCTGGCCCGCCTCGACGATCGCATCCTTCACCGCCTCGCCTTCGGCCCAGGGGCCGAACAGCTCGAAGCCCGGCTGGCCGACCATGCCATGACGCAGCGCGCGAACCTTGATGCCCGCGATCGTGAAGGCAGCCATGTGGAAGAACTTGACCTCCGGCACGGGCCGCCGGTCACCTTCTCCATCACCTTCACCGCGTTCGGACCCTGTACCTGGTACCGGTACGTTTTGCGCACCACCCTGCCTTGCGCGGCGGATCGTTCATCCCGCGTCAGCTTGGCGTTATAGCCGCCGGTCTCACAATTGAACTGGACCCAATTGTGAACCGAGGGACGGCCCACCAGGTTGAACAGGTTCTCTTCCAGGCCGAACAGAATGACATCGCCGATGACGTAGCCTTCGGGACTGCACGGCACGAACTGCTTCGCCTTGTTGGGGCCGAAGTTCTTGAACGTGTTGATGCCCAGATCGGAAAGCAGCTTCAGCGCATCGGGACCTTCCACGTACATGTCGGTCATGTGATAGGACTGGTTGAACAGAACGCAGGTGTGCTGCCAGGCGTGTTGCTCATCCCGCCAATTCGTGTATTCGGGCGGGACTACCGGATAAACGTGGGGCCGAATTGCGAATTTCGCAACAGCTTCACCGGGCTGATCTTCTGTAGGAGCGCTTCCAGGCTCTGCTGACTCATCACTCATTCCTTAATCCCCTTAAAACTTAATTTAGACTCAGAAGGAATAGCCTAGCACTGCTTCCCGATCAACGGGTTCGAACCAGGGCTTCACGTGGATTGATCCGGAGTCTGAGCGCCGTGCGTTAGTTGGTCTGGCTTGCCGGGCAACGGTTCCTTGCCGTCGAGCGTGAAGACGAACAGACGGGCCGGTTCGCGCGGTCCAGCGGCTGGAGCTGTGGTTGGAGCCGCGGCCCCGCCTTGCGCCCCTCCCCGGCCTCCACCGCCTCCACCAAATCCAGCAGCCCCGCCCGGAGCTCCCGCCACGCTGATGTACTGCTTTCCATCGATGGTGAAGCTCATCGGCGGGCTCATCTGCGTGATGTGGAGGTTGATCTCGGATAGCTTCTCACCGGTATCGGCTTTGAAGATCATCAGGCGGTCGTTGACGGAAGACATTACGATGTTGCCGGCGGTAGACAGAGCGCCGCCTGCGAACGGCCCCGCGCCTGCACCCTCTGCACGGCAGCGTTCCTTCTTCGCGACCGGATCCCAGGCGTAGAGCACGTTGCCGGTGGGACCATCCGGACCGATCGGGTTGGGGATATCGATCGGCCCTGTCTTGGTCGCGGCCTGTTTGGCCGCGCCGTCCTTGGTTGCGGCTTGCACCGCGTCCGGCAGAGCATCCGCCGCCGCGCCCCCGGCCGTTCCACGGCCGCCTCGGCCTCCTCCGCCGCGTGCGAGTTGTCCCCCTCCGGCGCCTCGGCCGGTACCCATGTTCATGAGCCCGCGGCCGGTGGGCCCGACGTTGGTGGGCTCGGGCACGAAGTTAGGATCTGCCGCATACATATACCTTCCGCCGGCCGTGCCGGAAATGTAGATCAAACCGGTCAGTGGGCTGAAAGACCATGGGGGCCACACGTTCCCGCCGGATGGACCCGGCATCACGCGAACGCTGTCTGGGCCATAACGGGCCATGGGGTTCGCTTGCGGACGCCCGGTCTTCAGATCGATTCCGGTGGCCCAGGTGATCTTGGTGATCGGATCGGCCGAGATCAACTGGCCGGTACGCGATCCAGGACGTAGAAGAATCCATCCTTGGGCGCGTGCATGATGACTTTGCGAGTCTTGCCGTCGATCTGAGATCGGCCAGCATAAGATCCGCGATGGAGTCGAAATCCCAATCGTCGCCGGGGACCTCCTGGTAATACCACACCAGTTTGCCCGTGGCGCCGCGCACGGCCAGGATGCAATTCGCGAAGAGATTGTCGCCTTCGCCACGCGCAAAGTCGGTCCACGGGCCGGGCTGGCCGGTGCCGACGTAGACGATGTCGTCATCGGGGTCGTAGGCGAAGCCGTTCCAGACCCCCGCGCCGCCGCCGATCTTCCACCACTCCTTGCTCCAGGTCTTGGCGGCCGCGGCCAGCTCGGGTTGTTCAAACGGTTTGGAAGGATCGCCGGGAACGGTATAGAAGCGCCACGCCAGTTTTCCGCTGTTCACATCGAAGGCCGCGAAGAATCCGCGGATGCCGTACTCGCCGCCGCTCACGCCGATCACCACCTTGCCCCCTTTGATCACTCGCGGAGCCATGGTGATGGTATAAGGCATGTTCTCCGGCGACACGCGCGTCTCCCAAAGAATCTTGCCGGTGGCTTGATCCAGCGCCCGCAGCCGTCCGTCCACGGCCGGCGCGATCACCTTGCCTTGATACAGCGCGATGCCCCGATTCACCACCCCGCAGCAGATGCGCGATTGCCAGACCTGTTGATTCACCTCCGGGTCGGCGCGCCACAGCTCCTGGTGAGTCTTGAGGTCCACGGCGTAAACGATGCTCCACGGCGTGATGCTGTAGAGCACGCCGTTGAAGATCAGAGGCGTCGCCTCCTGGTGAGCCTGGTAGTTGCCGGGAGCGACCGGGATGTCATAGGTCCAGGCCAGTCCGAGACGGCTGATGTTCGAAGCGTTGATCTGGTTCAAGGGGCTATAGCGCTGCTCCGCCCAGTTGGCGCCGTAGCTGACCCATTCGTCGCCATTCTTGCTGCCGGACTTCAATAGCGCGTCATCCACCTGGCGGGGCTTTTGCGCAAACGCGGCCGCGCCGCATGCGGCGGCTAGAATCGCCCAACGCCAAGTTACTATCGAAAACCCGGCACGCGGCATAGCCAACTTCATCGTAAACTCCTGCTCCTCGTCAAACTACTTGCCATAAACCCACCGCAGTGTAGCACGAAGGCTCGCGTTTTTCTCTTGCCTGAAGTTCTCCTGACTGGGGTATACTTGGTCCCAGAAAGCGTTCGTCGAACCGCGATTTCTGGAAGTGCGGCTTTCGCGCCCGTAGCTGGCTGTAGACGATCTCAGTAACGCACTCAAAGAGCACCGCCACGAAGTACGCTCAGACTTTCGCGACTTACGGGGGCGAGTCGGGAATCTAGAGGATCGCTGCCTTAATGTTTCTTTGAGTACTATCGAGAAAACCCAATAGCGGCAGTGTTCCGTCGAAGCTTCTACCTTCTTGGCCCAATTTCTCTCATTAGTGTGGGGGATCGCGTCGCCTAGTTGTGACAAGGCCGATTACACTGATGGTACCTTGTTTAGGTTCTCAAGAAATTTGGCACGATAGGCAACGGCAAAATCGTGCATCGCTTGGGACGCAGGGTTGTTTTTTTCCGCTTCTGGAACCGGAGGCATTTCTGGTGGAATCATAGGGATTGGGACCTCCGCTGCCAATCCCCTGTTGAATTCGTGAAGAGCGATATTGAGTCCGAGGTAGAAATGGGCGAGTTTCGCTTGCGCCCACGGCAACGTAATTGAAGTGTGCCAGTCTACCGCATTTGTTCGAGCCGAAAACTCGCCAAAAATCATCTTCAGATCCCAGACGGACGGCTCGAATAATACATTATTGGCGTAGTCGGTCTCCAGTTCAACGTTAGCGTCTAGTTTGGTTGGCTCTTGTGGACGATCCGCCATGCTTGCCCCTTTTATTTAAAACACTCCAGTTAAAGCCATCGCCGCATTTGCAGACATCGGCAGCAGAGTAGAATGAGACCGTCTACCGCCGCGCCGCACCCAGGTTATGCCACTCACATCTCCCACAGTTGTAGCGTTGTTGCTGTAGGCTAGCGATAGCGTATAGGTTTGTGTACGAAGGACAGCAAGGTTATTGAGTTGCTCTATCGGGCTCCAGCCAATTGGGGGTGTTTCAACTGGACTCCACCATCTCATACCCCTAGCGATCCAACCGTTTTTAAGTTCTTCGTGAGTTCGGCCTACGTCTTCGTATCCGAATTCAGTACCGCAGGAGGGACAGATGTGCCAGTCGCGCGGTGGATAGCGCATCAGGAAGCCGCAGACTGGACAAATATTCATCCCGAGCATGTCCTCTTAAAATACTGAATATTATCAACTTCACCATGACAGAAGGGAACCATCATGACCCTACAGGGAACCGGCTTATAGTACGTGCGGATCACGCCACTCCCTGACAGAACGGCGAACTCCTCGGTGGCGGTGTCGTACCTCAGGAAATCACCTCCACGCCTCTTGCATTCTAACAGACCCGCGCGGGACGGACCCAACAGGAACGTTTCCGCCAGTTCTTCATACCGCTTATCGTCGGAACCGGGAAAATCTGCACCATGCTTTGCATAGTGGTCAGCCAGTTCGCTTGGGTCAAAGCGCGGCATTCAGACATCCTATCCAATCTGCTGCAACCCGTGCAATGATGCGGGCATGCCGCATTCTCCGGCGATGCTGCGCACCCAGAAAGTTCTTTCGCCTTCAGCGATGCATGGTAGACTGAGCGAAGTAGTGATGACGGAATCGACTCTACAGCAGGCAGCTAGGCATACGCTCTACAAGCGTGTGGCACACGCTCTGAAAACCTCCAAATCTGAGCGTATTCTATGTCTTTTGCCTGTGAAAAACTTGGAGTTGATATACTTGATTCTAAACGAGATGCGCCCGTAGCTCAGTCTGGATAGAGCGTTTGCCTCCGGAGCAAAAGGTCGTAAGTTCGAATCTTACCGGGCGTACCAAATCTTTCAAACACTTCCAGCCCCGTCGCTGTTTCATCGCCTACCCAAAACCTACCCAAATGAAAATCCGCGAGAGAAAGCGTTTGTCTGCCGAGGCGGCTGTGCTTGAGGAGTTGATCAGTGGATCGCTGCTTCCGACTCAGGCCCGCGGCAGGCCCGTCGACTTGTGGAAGTAGGTCGGGCCAGTCCCGTCGATTGCGCACTGCGACAGGAGGTCGGGACAGAGTTCGCGGTCCATGCTCGCCACCGCCACGCGGACCTGTTCCGGGATTTCCTTTACATAGCGTCCGGTCATCTCCAGTTTGGAATGCCGCAACTGCGCCTGAATGTCGCGCGGGCTGCCGTGCTTCTGGAAATGCGTAGCGCAGGTCCGGCGCAGAGCCTGATAGGTCATATCGGCTATGCCGGCTTTTTTCGCGAGCGGCTTGAGATAGCGCTTGAGGTAGTTCCCGAGGCGGAATGTCGTGCCGGTTTCGCTTGGAAAAAGCAGGTTGGAAGCCGCCGCCGACGGCGCGGCGGTTCCGTGATAGGGAACCTTCTGGCGGCGCGCTTGAATCCACATCTCAAGCTCCTGCTGCAATCCGTCGCTGATTCCCACGCAGGCGCGGCTGCCGGTCGTCTTGGTGCCGCCGATGCGCCGCGCTCCACGCTCCACTTCCTTGACCGTTTCATCGATGCGCAGCTGGCCGGACGCCAGATCGTCTTCGCGCAATGCGAAGAGCTCGCCAGGGCGCAAGCCGCAATTGATGAAGATTCGGAGCACCAGGTGCTCGCGGCCATGCGATTTCGAAAGCAGCGCGCGAACTTCCTCCGGCGAATAGAACCGCTCGCACGGGGGGCGCAGCAGCCGTGAGGGCATCTCCAGCCTCCGCGCCGGGTTCTCGGCGATCAGACGTTCGTCGCGAGCGAACTCCAGCGCGGCGTTCACGTAGGTGCGGGCCTTCTTTACGGCCGAAACGCTGTCGCCCCGCGCGGCCATCGTGTTCAACAACTCTTGAAGCGGACCGCGGGTGAGCTCGCGCACGGGCCGCGCCCCGATCAGCGCGAGCACGCTCGGCCGCGCTTTCTTCGGACTCTTCCCGGCGAAAACGGACGAGACGGCCTTGCGCGTGGCGGCGCTCCAGGAGGCCGATTTCAACGCCGCATAGCGCTTCCAGACCTCGTTCACCGTTGGCTCCGGCGGCCAATCCCCGGAAATCTGGTCCGCAGCCCGCTTAATGAGCCCATCCAGCTTTTCCTGGGCCAGAGCCTTCGTCAGTTGAGACACAGGTCCCAGAATCCTCTCACGTTTGCAGAGCCTTTCCGAGCCATCGGCCTGCTTGACGTAAACATGCCAGCGGCCGCGCCACATCTTTCGGGTCTTGCCGACCTTCGTGAGGGAGCCGCGCTGGTAGCGTTGCCGGGACATGTGCCTTCCGATGCGGCGAAAATCGATCGCGAGCGACACTGAGTCTAGCACGCGGCGCGCCTCGTCATCTCGCGAATGAATTGCTCCAGGTCCTCCGGGCGGAAGCGCACGGCCTTACCAAGACGCACCGACGGGATCACAGGCCGCTTGCGGTCTGCGTGATCGTACACCCAGGCGGTGGAGACGTTGAGAATGCGCGCGACTTCTTCAGCGCTCAGGAGCTTCTCCATGATCCACCTTCAGGGACTCCGCCGCCTTGCGCACCGTAAGTTCGGCGTACGCCTGCGGGTTGTGCTTGTCGAAGCGCCGGTGAACGGCGATGGCGGTGATGATCAGGTCCTCGCGGTCGCCGCGCGCCAGAGCGCGTTTCGCGAAGGCCCAGTCGCGTTCCGATTGCGAGAGTCTGCCCGGCGCGGACACCCGCCGTCTGGCGTCGCGGTCAACCGTGCGTGGGGTGCGCTCGTCCGCCGGGAACTTCGGGAAGCGATCCGGCCCGTAGACCTCCTTCGATAGCGCCTGCACGGCGATAAGATGTTTCCGGGCGTACTTGTGGTTATAGAAGCCGGGGAGCCGCAAGACCCGGGAGCAGTCCGTCGCCGCCGGGTCGGCCCCCGTTTCGTGCGCGAGCCCCCGCTGCAATTCCTCCGCCTGCTCCTTTCCGAAGCCCTCCACCTTCCAGACGACCTGCCATTTGCCGGGCGAACTGCTCAGAACGTAATTGGGCTGCGGGAGGTCCGGGCGCTTGAGCAGGCGTTCGACGGCTTCGGTGCCCTGTTCATCAAAGTCGAGGTAAACGTGACGGATGGTTTCCACATCGGCCTTGGTGCGGCCGTGCGCATCCTGGCGCAGGGCGTTCATCGAGAGGTAGACTTCGTTCTGCCCGGCGTTCTTGTTCCGGAGCCACGATTGAAAATCAGGCGCAGCGATCCTGTCCGCCGTGGCCAGACGCTGGAGAACCGTGTTGGTTCGCTTGTGCAGAAGAACGACGGCCAGGCGGTCCTCCGGCGCGAAGTTCGCCCGGATATAGTCGGCGGCCACGTTCCGGTCAGTCGCGGCGGCAGAGGGCTTCCAGTTCATAGCGATCCTCCTCGGGACGATAGCGCTTCATGCGAACAACCTCCGTCACCGCCCGCTTACCCTGGCGGCGTTCGATATGGACGATCACGTTCAGGGATTCCCCGATGCTGCTGCGGACGGCTTTGTAGGGCAGTTCGACGTCGGACATCATCACGCAGGTGGTGAACCGGGAAATGGCCTGTGCGGCCGAGTTGGCGTGAATGGTGGAGAGCGTCCCGGAATGACCGGTATTGAGGGCCTGCAGAAGATCGAACGCTTCCCCACCGCGCACCTCGCCCACGAGGATGCGGTCGGGCCGCAGCCGCAGGGTGGCCTTCAAGAGATCCCGGATCGTCACCGCCGGCAGGCCCGGCTGCTCGCGCCGGGCTTCGAGGCGAACGAGGTTCGGCTTGTCGATCTGAATTTCGGAGGTGTCTTCGATGATGACGAGCCGCTCGTCGTCCGGGATGAATGCGGCGAGCGCATTCAAGAGCGTCGTCTTCCCGGTGCCGGTGCCGCCCGAAATGAGGATGTTCTGCCGGCCTCGACCGCGTGGCCGAGCTCGCGCCAGGACTTCCGGCGTGAGCGTGCCCGATGCGCACCAGCTCGTCGGCCGTGTAGCGCTGGCCGTGAAATTTGCGGATGGTCAGCACGGTTCCGCTGACGGCACAGGGCGGAAAGACCGCCGCCACGCGCGACCCGTCCGGCAGCCGGGAGTCGAGGAGCGGCTTTTCTTCGCTGATTTCGTCCCCCAAGGCCCGGGCGATGTTGCGGACGCGCCACCTGCAGGGACTTCTCGATCAGATCGACGCCCGGCACTTCCTGCATCCGGCCTTGCTTTTCGATGAAGACGCCGGCCGGAGCCGTTGACCATGATGTCGGAGACCTCCGGGTCGCGGATGAGCGCTTCGATGGGCCGCAGGAACGGGATGATGACTCTCCCAGCTCACGATCAGAGGTCTCCCTTGGCCAGCTGCTCAAAGTAGCGTGCGTGTTCTGGTCCAGGTAGTACGGCTTCAGATAGCAATAGCTGGGAGGCTGCGGGTTCAAGCCGTCGTAGGCGAGCACAATCGCCTGCGCGTTCTTGAGTTCCGCGAAAATCTTCGGCTCAAAGACGAAGTCGCGCTGAACGTTGTAGCCTTTGCTGGTGCCGACCGTGGCCCGGTGGGCCGTGGCGCGGCCGGTGAGCACGCTCACGCCCGCGTCCTGTCCGTTTTCCGAGAAGCTGTAGTTGAGCTTGAGTTGCTCCTCCTTGCCGCAGAGTTCGCTGGCGCGTTTTGGCGCTGAAATCGTCCGAGAGCGCCAGAAAGATTTTGGTCCGGAAGGTCTGCAGGAGCGTCCGCCAGGATTCGCCCGGCAAGGTCGAGCGCAGGGAGCTGATGCTCTGGGTGGCCACAATCGGGATGCACTGGGCCTGGCGCGAGAGCGCGAAGAACTTTTCGTCGCCGGACGGGTCGTTCTCGCCGACCGTGGCGAAGGACTGGTACTCGTCGCAGAGAAAGAGCGCCTCGCGCCAGTGCCGTCCGGGCTCGCGTTCCATCCGGGGAATTCGGTTGACGACGGCGCGCTGGAAATCCTGCTTCATCAGCGTGCCGATGGTGCTGCGCGAGGCCCGGATTGGCCGACACCGGGAAGTTGAGCGCGCACACGACTCCTTTTTCGATCAGCTCCCCAAACGGCGGCAGGGGCTTTCCGTAGCGGCCGTCCTTGTTGGCGACCGGATCGTAGGTCTCTTTCGGCGGGCAGAAGACCCGCTTGACCGCCGGGTTGTCGTCGAAGAGCGAAAGAAACACCGAGATGCCCTTCGACGATCGAGGTCCGCAGGCGCGGCTCGATCCGCAGCCAGTCCTGGTAGAACCAGCGCTTGACGGCTTCAAACTGCTCGCGTCTTGTCTTCGTCCCAGACCCGGCCGGCCGCTGCCGGGCCGCCGGACTCGGTTTGCACCTCATACGGGATCTTGTGCGTTGTCCAGATGACGCCGCAACTCGTCGGTGGACGGCGCTTTCATGCGGTCGGCTTCGCCGTCGCGTTCAAAGGGGTATGTCTCCAGCTCCGGATCGGCCAGGAAAGTCGTCGATGCCGATCAGCAGGAACTCGGACTGCGAACAGGCGCTCGCCTTCCTTGATTTTTTCCTCCAGAAGATCCGGGTTGATCGCGCCCTGGTAGACATCGAAGAGCGTGACGTAATCGTAGAGGACCTTGTGCAAGAAGAATGACGAACTTGACGAGGTTCGTGTAGGCCTGCTGCCAGAAGGGTTCCTTGCCTCTTGCCAAAAAGGTTGTTCAGGAGGGAGGCGATGCCGTAGGCCAGGGCGTAGGCGTCCAGGTCGTTGTAGAGCGGGTTGTACCGGTAGGCGGAGTCGAGGCTGACTTCGAGGTAGTCCTCGGCGCGCCCGTACTGCTCCAGGATGCGTTTGACCTTGTGGCAGAAGTCGCCTTTGACTTCGAGCAACAAGCCCGCCGACCCGTTTCTCCGGGTCCAGCGCGCGGTAAGCCAGAATCTGCTCGGCAAACGGGTACATGCAGCCGCTCGTCTTGCCGCTGCCGATGGCGCCCAGGATCATGATGCCGGTGTAGAGTCCCCGGTCGGGAATGGTGAGCCAGTACGGATTTTCAGCCGGCTCGGGCTTCTTCGGATGGTGGATCTCACCCACGACTACAAAGAGCCGGTCGCGGCCGGACGGGTCAGGGTAAGGCGGCAGCTTCGCGAGCGCGGCGCGTGGGGTCTGCGCGGACCACGAAAATGTAGGCGAGGGACAGGAGGACGGAGAGGCAAATATAGGGCGTGCTGAAGAGCATGCCGAGATAGGCGTACTTGATGGCGTAGAAGAGGTACGGCTTTTCAAGCAGGACGAGCTGCAGCAAGGCGTTCTGGTCCGGGAAAGGCATCCGCTCCATCGCGATAACCCCCGCGGCCAGACTGAGCGCCGCGCTCGTCACGCTGCGGTTTTGAATGAGCGTTCTCATTTGCGGTGCTGGGCCTGTGGTGCCCGCGGGGCTCGCCGGCGTCTGGGAAGCCGAGCCATTCGGCGAAGCCCGCATCCTTCTTGAAGGCGATGGTCAGAGCCTGCCCGATGACGTAATCGCGGTCGCTGTCCAGGTACTCGCAGTACTTCTCCAGGGTCCGGGCGAGACCCTGTTCGAGCTTGGCTTCAATCCGCTCCTTGGTGATCTTCGGCTGCTGTGGCTATGTAGGATTTCATTTACTCCTCCTCGGTCCGGCAATCCTGCCGGGTAAATCTGCATACCTGTGGGCGGGAGCGACCCTGCGCAGACGCGATGGCCATGCGATCGCGTCTGCGAGCGGGTTTTGGGCGGCGCAAGCCGCCCAAAACCGGGGTCGCTCCCGCCCACGAATGGATACCGCGACCGGCACTGAACCGTCGCGGCACCTTTCGAAAGCCGAAGGCTTTCGCGTCGTTCGCGTCTTGCGCCTCCGACAGCGCAGCCGACAGGCGGGCCGATTGCGGCGCGCGCCGAGGCTGTCGGATCAGAACGTCGTAAGATTGCCGAAGAATCCATAGTCGTGCTCCAAAAGATGCGTTGAAAACCGGCCGCAAATCGCGGCCGGGATGGATCTTTCGATCCCCAGGGCCTGCCGCACCACAGGCTCCCCTCCGTCCTTCCACCGTTCGTACAGCGCCTGGTGCTGGTCTCCCGAAAACTCGCGCTGCTCCTGGCGCAGGCGGATCAGTTTGGCGCGGTCAAACGAGGACAGTTGCCTGGCCTCAAAGAGGCGGCGGGCCGCAAAATGCTCCAGCATGCGCCGGATCATGGGATCGGCCGGCTGGCTTCCGGCGTCCATGCGCAACCGGCTCAAAAACCGGTCAAAAGCCTGGGCTGCCGGCTGGAAAAGCGCCTCCGAGCCGGCGACGTAGATGACTTCGAACCGGCTCAAGGCGGTGAACAACCGGCTGTACTGCTGGAGGTAGGTCTCAAATCCGGAAAGGCTCGCCGCGCCTTCATCCACGAAACAGAAGGACACCACAGCGGGCGCACCGGAGAGAAAGATCGGGGACTTGTCCACGAAATAGCGGACTGTCACAGATCCGGTCTTCGGAGACCGGTACTCCTTGGTGGGAAGAGAGGAAACCGCAATCCCCAGCGTCCGGTTGAAGCAGGCGAGCTTGTCCTGCTCGGTGGCCAGAAATTCCCGTTGCGGGTGCGCCAAAACGAAATCAAAGCCCATCAGCCGGTTCTTGATGGTGAGCGGCTGCCGCTCGCGCCGGTTGCGGTTGTCTCCCTGGCCGAGCGCTTCATAAAAGGGTCTCCGGCAGAGATGGTAAACGTGCGCGCTGCGTTCATAGGTCGAAACCTTCACGTGGTTCCGGGCAAGCGCCTTCTCGATCATGGCGTGAGCGGTTCCACCCACCTCTTTGTTCAGGAAAAAACAGTATTGTCGCCGCAGGAAGTAGCCGCCGTGCAGCGCGGCCAGACACAGGAACGCCGCCTCGCGCTCCGTGTATCCGTAGCGCGTGAGCGCCTGAACCCGCTCTTGATCGGTCATGGAAATCTGGCTCATAAGAGGCTCATAGGGACAGGATCGCCGCTGTGATCTCGCGGTCCTCAAGGACGGCGCTCAAGCGCGGAACGCTCTCTTCCGGGGCGTACATTTTAAAGCCCGCCTCCGCTTTGGACGCCAGCTGCGGACCGTGATAGTGGTGGGTCGCCAGCTCCAGGTCCACGCGCCCAAGCTCTCCGGGAGAGGTTTCATACTCGATCCTCAGATCGGGCAGGGGAATCTTTCCCGCGACCACTTTGAGATGGTTCGCTTGCGCTACTTCGGCCTGACGCCGCGCGTATTCGAGCGGGGCCAAAGCTTTGGCTTTGGCCATCGGAGAGTACACCCATCGCTTCAGTTCGTAGTCCAGGACGATGCGTCGAACCTTGCCCCCTTCCTGCCCGATCCGCCCAGCCTCCGCCTGGTACATCCGGTAGATGGCGGCGTCATGCGCGACCTCGGCGGGTTTTACGAATCCGGCGTAGAGGGCTTGCGAAGCGTCCCTGCCGCGACCCTGTTCAAGGAGATCTTTCCCTGCCTTCGTGAGCACCAGGACCGTGAGCTTCTGGCTCCTGGCCGGCCAGAGGGTGCGGCGCTGCACCAGCCCCTGAGCCGTGAGCGAGCGCAGGTCCTGGCGCATCCGCGCGGCGTTTCCTGCATACCGGAATTGCCGCAAGTCGCCGCTCGCCACGGTGCGGAATTGGCCGATGTCTTCCATCGTTTGGCGTTCCGCCCCGCTCACGCGAAAGACTCTGCCGCGACTGGCGGCGGTGTCGCGCATGCGGCTGGCCTCGGGCATGCGGGTTACCTCGCGCGGCGGTTCATGCCGTTGGGCGGCGGCGCGCTCCATGTTGGATCGTTCGTCTGGAGTGATATCGCGGTCCATGGGTCACCTACTCGTCCAGGCGGCGCGAGAGCTCCTCCGAAATGCTCGCGCCGGTGCGCAATTGTTTTTCGAGATGAGCGAGCTTACGGCCGGTATCTTTCAGAAACAGCTTCCGGCAAAGGAAATAAACGGCCGCGAAAAGGTTGATGAAAAGCGCCGCCGCAAAGAGACTGATCGGCCCCGCATAGGTCTCCACGAGAAGCTGGCGATAGGGAACGAGAAACCGGCACTCGCCCAGAAGAAAAAAGCCCAGCGCCAGGAAGAGGACCGTCGTGGTAAAGAAAGCATTGCCGATCATCGCTGGCTCCTACTGGAAGGCCTGGTCTTCGCGGAAATACGTGATGGTCAGACCCAACGGATTGACCGGAATCATCGCGTTGGGGACGCGGTCGCTGCACGACGAAAACGAAATGGCCGACGTACTTTTCGCGCTTCGATCTCGGTGCGGTCGTCCGCCGTGCGTAATACACCTTTTCGAAGTCCACGGTGGCGCGGTACGGGGGCGTGCGCAGGTCCTCGATCGAGACGTTCTTGACATGGACCTCGATCTCCTCCGGCGGGATTGGCGAGGAAGCCTCGATGGCCTTGGTCTTCTTGTTGGCCTCGATCATGGCGTCGGCCAAGCGTGCCGTCCAGAAAATAGAGCGAGCGGGCATAGTTCTCGCGCACGGTGGCCCGCATGCGGCTGTAGTGCTGCTGGACGAACTGAATCAGGAAATATTTAATCTCGGCTTCCTGCGGGTGATATTCCAGACTCGCGTAGCTGACCGCCTCGGCCCGGCCCACTTCGTTGATCCGAATCACGAGCGGCTTGACGTGCTGGAGCGGCTGGTACGTCTTGACGATCGAGCAGGGCCAGCGCGACGCAAACGCACAGCAGACGCACAGGAGCGCGATCTTCAGATAGGTGTTCATGACGGCCGTGAGCCGTAGAGTTCGACAAACTGGCGCCTGGCGGCAGTCAGGTCCTTCGGCGGCGGCAGTCAAGATGAGTGGGCATTCATGTCATTCTCCATTTCATGAAATGCGGGGCAGGGCCGATTCGCCCGATCTGCCCGTAAACAGCGAATTGACGAGCGACGGAATCTTCGATGACCCCGTAGGTAAAGGCGATCAAGAGCATCACGAGCGGGAAGAACAGCACGAGCAGCGTGGCGCCCGTCATACGGCGGCGGATGGGAGTCCACGAAGTGGATCAGCAAGTTCCCGAAGACATACAGGTAGGCGTTGGCGACCACCGGATAGAAGGCGTACTGGATCAGGGATTTGAGCCAACCCCAGAAAAGCCATTCCATCTGCGGCACGATGAAAAACGGGATGAACATCGGCCCCAGCAGAACCGCGATCGCGGCGGCCACATATCCGAAAGCGATCACCGCAAAGACGGCCGCCTGCGCGGCCAGGAGGCAAAGGACCGTGACGGCATAGCGGACGATTTCCAGGATGTTGAAGGCCAGCGTCAGGCCGGGCGTTTCCATGCCCCAATAGAGCTCCGTGCAGACGGTCCCATATTTCCTGAACCAGGGAATGATTGAGCTGGTTGGAGAGATTCAGTCCCTGATCGATGATGAGGTGATAGAAGCTGACGCCGAAACCGGGGATCGGCGTCGCGTAATACGTGATCATTCCGAAGCCGAAGGCAATGGTCAGCAGCAAATCGGCGAAGTGATCGAAATGGAACAGCGGGCCATTTCCGCCGCCGGCGGAGCCGAGCGCGCTTTTGACGCCGAACCAGACGATCAGAATGACGGCGAACCCGCGAAACATGTTCACGCCCATGCTCTGAAAGAGCGCCGCGTGCTCGCGTCATGAGCTCGGTCAGAAAGGCGAAGAGATCGTTCATGGTACTGGGGGGCATTTTGCGCTCCTTAGGGCATGCGCCAGGCGAGCATGGCGTTACTTGCGCCGGCGGCCTGCGCAGCCATCGCGGCCTGGCCCTGACTCATGAACTGGATATGGTCATTGAACGCCTGAGCTTCGGCGTCCCGCTGGCGCTTGGCCTCGACGATCTGCTCCTCGGCCAGGGCGGCGAGCAGCTTGTTCGTGTCCTGCGTATTCCGCAGACCGATGAGCCGGCGGCGTTGATCTTGTTCAAGACGGCGATTTCGGTGTTCATGTTGGGGTCCGAGGAGAGCGAATCGTCTCCAGATTCTGGATCGCGGTCTCGACAGCGGGCGCGTTCGCCCGGATGACGCCGAGCGTCTGCATCCCGGCAAGGTTCGCGCCGTCGGTCAGTTCGACAGTGGCGTAGTTCGTCTGGAGGCGTGCGAGCTGATCGGCCGGAATATTGCCGAGCGCCGCGCCGTAAGCGCCGAGCGGCTGGGTAGCCGTCGCGTAACCCGGCGCGACACCCTGACCCGTGTTGATTCCGGTAATCCACGCCCCGCTCGTGCCATAGGTGTTCGTGGCGGACGAGTTGAACCACGGCGTCGCCAGAGCGCGGTAGCGCGCGACCATGTTCACGGGGACCTGCTGGGCCATGCAGAGCATCTGCTGGTACTGGCTTTGGATCATCTGATAGGTCTGCACGAGCTGCGGTATTGCTGCTCCAACTGGAGGAACTGCTGAACGAGCTTCGCCATAGTTCGTCGGATCGAAGACGATGTCGCCCAGCCCGAGAATGGCCAGGGCCGGCCCGGCAAGGCCGAGGGTGAGAAAGGTAAGGGTGAGAAAACATCGCGTCGTTGTGCGTCTCATGGAGTCCTCCTATACGTCGTTGGGCATGCGGTGCTTCTCATAGGCCGGAAGAAGCAGATCGTCGGACAGATAGACCTTCACGCGGTGGCCTTCGCGGATCGTGAAGGTGGGAAGGACGTTCAGATAGCGGTCCAGAATGTGCATGGACGACTGCGAAAGGCTCCCCGCCATGCCTTGCCGGTAAGCGTCCGTCGCCGACTCGTTGAGTCCGTAGGTTGTATTGGCCTGGCTGAATCCGGCGATCAATCCGATGCGCGATCGACACGCCGAAGACTTCCAGATAATGGTGGTTTACTTGATCTTGGAGGCCCGTTTCGCCGATCTGGTTCAGCCCCTGCAATTTGTCGAGGCTCACGGAATAGCCATCCGGCATAATGAGCCTGTGAAAAATCACGGCTAATCTTTGTTCACCGAACGTCTCGATCTTCCGGACCTCTCCCAGCACGCGGCTTCCCTGCGGGATCAGGAGGTGCCGGCCGTTGCGCGAATAGACGTCGGTGGTCACCATGCAGTTGATCGGACCTGAGAACGAACCGTCCAGGCGATTGGTGAGGACGGTTTCAAGCACCGTGCCTTCAAAAAGCCGATACTCGGGTCCTTCAGCCCGGTCCAGCTCCGCGTCGCGCTGGGCAGCGCGCGCTTTCACGCCTCCCGGCTCGGCGGCATCCTTATCCGCCGTGCCCGGCGGGCCCGCTTCGGCTCGCGCTTCGGATGGTGCGGCCTCCTTCGGTACTGAAGTCGCGCCCGCGGCGGAATAGGCCGACAGCGCTTTGGCGACGACATCGGCCGGAGAGGGCGGGAGCGGCGGCGCCGCCGGAGCCGCCTCCTTGCGATAGCTCAGCGCGACATTGGACGCGAACAAGGACTGCTCTTCGCGCTTCCTTCTATCCGTCTGAAACGAATCTTCCTCGGGGCGCGGTTCCGGGGCGGCCAAGCGCGGCTCGATCATCGGCTCCGGCGGCACAGTCGGAGCCAGTCCCAAAGCCTGCTGCGTGTGAACGAGCTGCGACTTCGCCGTTTCGAGTTTCTGCGCCTCCTCCTTGAGACGCGCTTCGTATTCCTGGATGTGGGCCGCGTCGGTCTCGGTCGCCGCGACCGGCGGCGACACCGCTTTTTCCTTCGGCGCGTTTCGCCCGGAAAGCGCGATGACGATGATCATGACGGACGCGAGTCCGCACAGAACCAGGGCCTGCGTATTCCTGGGCAGGACGCCGGAGGGCCGGACGCGTTTGTCCTGCACCTGCGGCGGGGTGGGCGGATCGGGTTCAAGATTTGGCATGGCTAGTCCTCCCGCGAAAAGTTCAGCTTTTCTTTGCCGATGGCGAGATATCCCCGGTCAACGATCTTCTGCACCACATACACGCCGTTCTTGTATTCGAAATTCAACAGGTTCGGTTTTCCGTCTTCGATTTCGTACAGGGCGGGCGTTTCCTCCGGCCGGGCCTGAATGTAGGTGAATTTGTCATCGTTATAGATAGCCCGGACGTAAAACGGCTTCTTACCGGCTTCAAAGCGGTATGGGAACCGCATGCTGGCGAGAAACTGGTCGATGCCGCTGTCGATTTCGGTCTGAGCGGACTGCTTCACCTGCCGCGTCTCCTCTTTGGCGATCTGAATCTGCTGCTGATAATCCTCCAGGGCTTGGGCGGACACAAACCGGGGAGCCGCGTTGGCGGCCGAGAGCATCGATTCGTCTTTGGGTTCGATGAACACTTTCAGGTCGGGGTCGCTGTCCGGCAGTTCGGAGACTTCGGCCAGGACGAAGGAATAGATGTTGCCGCTGGCGGTGATCAAGTTCAAGTTGGTCTGCGCACCGGCCTTGGCCGGTTTGACGTAGGCCAAATTCTGCGCGCCGTTCACGACCCAGAATTCTTTATCGCCGCAGGTGAAATCCAGGATGTTTTCGGACTTGGGCAATACGATGAGTGTGGTGTAGCGGAGTTTGGCTTTCAGCTTGACCACGTCCTTGTCGCCGTACTGTATGACGCGCGCGCCGGGCTCGGGCTCGATCGACGGTGCGGCCGGACTTGGAGCCGCAGGCTGGGAGACGGCGGGACGCGCGGTTGCGGCGGGGCGCTTGGCGGCTGCGCCCTGGCCGCTCGCCAGTACGGCGCAGAACGAGGCGAGCGCGAACGAATGCAGAGTGTATTTCATGATGAGGGGCTCCTTGAGAGAATTTCGAGACCTTGCTCAAAGCCGTAGCGCTCGAAGGCCTCGCGCCGGCGCTCACGGTCGTAGGGATTGCTGGTGTAGAGCCAGTAGTCTTTCGGTCCTACGTTCAGATTGACTACCTTGGCCGTATCCGGCCGTTTGATGAGAATTTGCCGCTTGGGAATGAGCCGCGGCGATCAGCGCGGCTTCGGTTTCGTTCAGATGGAAGAGTTCCCGGTACGCCTTTTGATCGATGTCCGGGATTGGCGAGAAACATCTTGGTCGGGCAGCTTTCCACGACGGCGCTCAAGCATTTCCGAGCGCACCAGGTCGTCGCTCGATTGCGTCGCCAGAATCATCGCTGCATTCTTCTTCCTCCAGGTCTTGAGTGCCTCCAGGATGTACTGCCGGATCGTCGGATGACGCAGGAACCGCCAGGCTTCGTCGATGACGAAAAACTTGAGCGCGGTGGTCTGTCCGGTATCGTAGATCGCGGTCGTGGCCCGGTGGAGGATGTAAAAAAGCAGGGGCTCAAGGATCTGCGGGATCTTGTCCATTCCCTCGAAATCGAACGTTTGAAAGCGCGCGAAGGTGAGCTTGTCCTGGACGTTGTCGAAGAGCGCCGCGTACGGGCCCCCCTCGACCCATTTCTGAAGGGGCGCGCGCAGGCGCCGACTGAGCATGTTCGAAAGGGTAAAGAGCCGCCGCTGGTCGGCGTCGATCGACGTACACGTTTTCAATCTGTTCGTAGAGATCGCGCTCCTCCTCGGCGGTCAAGGCCCCGATGCTCGGTTCGATCAGGACCCGGAGAAATGAAAACAGGAAGTGGAGATTTTCCTTGGTCGGAGGCAAGGCGAACGGGTTGATCGTGAAACCCCGCTTCTCGATTCCCACCGGAAGGTAGGTGCCTCCGAAGAGCCGGGTGAGGCTTTCATAGCTGCCGCCCAAATCGAAGAGGTAGGTGAGCGGTTCGTATTTCTGGGCGTGCGTGAGAAGATAATTGACCAGAAAGCTCTTGCCGCTGCCGGTGGCGCCTAAGATGATCGTGTGCGCGATGTCCTGGTAATGCAGGTTGAGAAAGTACGGCGTCCCGTGGTTGGTTTCAAGCACCGCCAGGTATTCCGCGCCGCGCAGGTGCTTGTTCTCGATCTCCCCGGAGTGAGGCGTAAAGAGGAACGACAAGATCCGCATAGTTGTTGTCGAGCAGCCACAGCCGGCGCAAGTTATAGGCGCTGTTTCCCGGAATCACCGCCAGCCAAGCGTTCAAGAGGTTGTAGCGTTCCTCGATCAACTGGGCGTCCTGGGTGGAAAACACCCGGAAACACCCGGCGACGGCGTCTTTCAGACGCGTTCGGTCCTCGTGAAAGAGCACGAGCGTCATGGAAAACTGGCCGAAAGAGCGGCCACGGACTTCGAGCTCCTCAAGGCAAGCGCCCAGATCACCGACCTGCGCCACCGCCGCGTCGTCGATCAGCATGTCCCTGGGCTGGGTCTGCGCGCTTGAGCTGACGTAATTCATCCAGGAGGACTTGCTGTTGAAAAAGTGGCGGCGTCTGGAATGAATCTGCCGGAGCATCTTGACGTTGCTCTCCGGCTTCCATTCGCTGGTGATCACCAGATTGCAGGGAATCTCCTGCAATCCTCGTAAAACATGGGCGAACGTCCGCCCCGGCGGCTCCTTGAGCGTGAGAACGGAAACGAAGAAATCGTCCAGCCGGAGATGATCGCGGTGGCATTCCAGGGCGGAACCGCACATTTGAAAATCGACAAAATCGTCGTACTTGAGCCCGACGTCGGCCTTGTGAGGCGCGTAGTTGACCAGCCGGCGGAGGAAGCGGAAGGTCCGGTCCTTGTCCAGCACCTCAACGCGCAGGGCATCCGGCAGTTGGGCCACGAAATGAGTGAGCTTGCTGGAGAGGACCTCCCGAGCCCGCTCCTGGTCTTGTGCGAGCGCCGCGGAGCTGTGCTCAGCGGAGAACCACTGGCGCGCCACTGGGACGGATTGCTGAGAAAGCCGGAAGCCGTTGAGGCTGCAACGGATCGCTGATCTTCATAGACCACCACAAAGTACACTTCCACCGAGTAAATGTGATCGGCGTTCGCCTGGAAATGCGCCATGCGGTTCTCGATGGTCCGCTGCACCACTGGATTGTCGTAGCGACGGAACGGAATCGACGCGTGATCGCGCTTGATGAGGAACTGATGGATGCGGACGTTCTCACCGAGCGTGCGCGCCGCCGATTCCAGGCCGCGCGCCACCCGGTCCACCCGCGAGGATTCCTGGCATTCGTCGTCCAGACCGTACACGGCAAGCGTCATGATCACGTCGCCGCTCTTCGTCACCAGCGCATGCTCGTCAAGGACGCCGCCGATGTTGATCATTGCGTTCAACGCGCCGGACTCCCGGTAGCTCTTCACGATTTGGCTGGGTCTAATCATGGCGGCCATTCCCCGGATTAATTCGCGGCGAGCGCTTGGCGGGATCGTACTGGCTCCTGAACTTCGCCGCGTTGAGCAAAATGCGCAGGATCTCGGGGTCGGTGGCCGTGGCCCAGCGCGCGAGCAGGTAGAGTGTGAGGAACAGTACGAGCCCGCCCAGAAGACTGCCAAAGAAATTGAAGCTGGCGGCTCCCATCACCGCTGCTGAGAAAAACAGGCGGCGTTCAACCCCCCAGATCGTGAGCGGTCTGTTAATGGAGCGGTAGACAGGATGGAAACTCGGCTCGTTTGGCATCGTCGTGACCTTTCTCCGCGAGGTTGGCCGGATTTCACGGAAAGAGCCAGGTCATGAAGTTCACGGCTCCGATGGCCATGCCCACGCCGAAGAGAATTCCCGCCATCATGCGCTTGGAATCGCCCTCCCCGAAAGCGAACATGAGGCCGCCGACGACAATGGCCACGAGGCTCAGCCCCCGCGCGATCGTGCTGGTGAACGCGGTCTGCAACACCGTCACCGCGTTTTCCCAGGGGGACTGGGCAAAGAGCGGCGTAGCGGTGCCGAGTATCAAAGCCCACATTCCGGCACGGATGACGCCGATATAAAATCGGCGGTTTATGGGTTGGACCGATCTAGCTTTCATAGGCATGGCTCCTCTCTTCTAATGGCTTAAATCGCGATTTTCGACACTCTACAAACATGACTGGAACGTTACCCAGTTAGGAGATGTTAGGAATGAATTTACTGAAGGATGGCTCAGAGAGCCCTGGCGCGCCAAAGCTTCACGAGCCAAGGCGTGTTGCTGCTACACAAGTCAGATCGGCATGGACGAACAAGCAAATGCCAGTCACAGTCTGAACGGCCCGGCGCTCCTAAAGGGGCGGACAATACGGACCGCCGTCGGATGCGAGGAGGGCGAATAACGTCGACGACGAACCGGTTACCATCGCCAGCGGCCAGGCGAGCGCCGCGAGAAAAGCTAAGACGCCGAGGTTAAGGGGCTTTAGGACCGCGCGACGACTGGCTCTGGGTAATGGCCTCGGCGCGCTCGCTGCCCCGCCCGGTAGCCAGCCATGAAGGCCGCTTGGTCGCCATCGCGCGGGCCGTAACGCAGAATTTCCTTTAGGTAATGCAACCCATCATCCGGCAACGCATCATAAAACCCAGCCACCCAGCCATACTTGAACTTCTCAAGCTTGCTGTAGACATTCATCATGATACAGTTCTCCTCCTCCCGCGGTTTGAGGACCGCATTGTTTGACGCCGTGATTGAAGCGATTGTGACTAGCGGCCAACTACCCCGCGTTTTCGAGTAGCGCGTCAATAGGACGATTCGCAGAGGGTAGGCAAAGATCCGCAAGTGGATATGATTGAGCCCAAACGTCCTCAAAGGCCTTCCTCAAGCCTTCCACCTGCCGCAGACCTGAGCGAAAACGAAGCGTTACGAGTTCATCTTTCGCGTTATAGACTGGCCACATCGCGATGGGCTGTCCTCCGTTCACCAACAGGCCAAAATGCTTTCCTTGCGCGATAAGCTTATTCCGATCGTCGCTGCTCACCGGTGCATAGCGAACAGAAAAATTCGGCTTAACAGTCGGATCTAAATCCGCAGCCGCGCTTAGCTGAGCAGCGACGATTTGCTCCAGGTAGGGGTTCGCTAGATCTTCCTCCACAAGGAGAAAGACACGCTTGATGGTCGCTCCATGGGCTGCCGCATTGCGGCAGTTGCTTAAGAATCTGCCGTTACTGCCGATGTTGTGGGGATACCAAAATGGCAAAAGGGAGATGGTCAGAAATTCATCGCCAGAGCGTAAGGGGCGTAACAAGGCGGAGGCTGCAAACCGGATGTCGCTGGAATTGCCGCTCACATCGAAGACACCATTGCTCATATCAATAAACATTCGCCGCAGCGATAGAATCTGCGCAACGGCTACCGCCAAGAACACAGAATTCCCGGTGGCCATCAAAGTCTCCGCCGGGTCGATTAGCGATTTAAGTAAGTCGAGGACGCCGGCGGGCAGACCATCCGGCCAGAACACATCGATCTCGCGAAGAAGTTGGTAGGCGTTCTGAACCCGCTCTTCCTTTCGAAGGCACATCGCGATAATATCGGCGACGCCGGGGTCATCCTGATAGAGCCGTGGATTAGCTTCTTTGATTTTATAGGTGATATGTTGCTTTAACATTTCTTTATCGGTGTGGACCAAGCCAATGGGTTCTTGCCCGGTGGCGAGGAAATAGAAGAGGCCGCCAAGGGAAAACAAGTCACTGCTGGGGGTCCCGATGCCCTCGGGGGCGCGATAGAAATGGTCGTTGAAACTTCGGGGGCCATTCAGCACTTCCCTGAACAGGGATTCACCTACGTCAATAAATACTGGCCGGCCTTCGGGCGAGACCAATACGTTCCGAGGACAAATGTCACCGTGAATGACAAGGCGGTTGTGGATCTCTAATACGCCCTGGGTGAGCAATCGCGCCCACCGTGCAAAATCAGAGGCCGTCAGAAGTCCACAGAATTGCCCTTTGGCGGAATAGTGGATGGCCATATGCGATGCTAAGTCGACGCCGTCGATATACGTGGATGCGATAAATGTTGACTCGGTCGGTCTATCTTGAATACGAGTAGAGTAGTCACCGCAATCGAGAACGCTCGCGACCTCGCTGAGCCCGGCCAGACTTTGGAGCTCCTTTTCCTGAAACTGGATAACGTATTGAATCCGTCGTAGACGACCGGCCGCCGCTTCCGGGGACATATCTTCCGGAATCCTGGGTATTTTAATGACCACTCGGTTATCGGAATCCCGATCCTCTGCGCCCTCCGTCGGGAGAAGCTTTGCGGTATAAGTTTCCGTGAACTCGCCCAATCCAATCAGTTCCTCCACGACAAATGTGTGGGATTTTCCCCGGAGTTCCTGGTCCCGGGCGAGTTGTCCATGGTGCTCGCTAAGGAGCCTAGGCGATGGAAGCGGCTGATGAAGACGTATTCCTTTAAGCTGCTGCTTTTGAGCTTGGAATGCCTGAAGATGCTCAAGGACTTTTTTGGCGAGTCGCGCTCCCAAATCCGAGGAAGGGGCCTCTCGAAGCGCGTTGATCTCGCCGGCACCGTCAGGACAATCCGCATCGAACCTGGCGCTGCATTCGGCGCAGACTTCAAGATGGTCAGCCAGTTCATTCAGCGCCTCTTCGCTCAACCGCCGCGTGCCGAGTGCCATCATGCCGTCGATGGCCGAACAAGCGTTCGGAGAATCCTCCGGACGAAGGTGCTCTTTTCTAACCGCGTTCCGGGTCATGCCTTACCTCCTGATGTATTGGATTTAAAAGCTTCAAAGCGACGCGCCGAGCGATCAGATCCTCTTCCGCCCTCCCGCGTTGATGTGCACAGTTCGGCACTCCTTGGCAGATGCCCCGCACGTCGCCACAAGGGTGAAACTTGAGCGCGCGGTGTTTGGCTTTCCGAACGGTATCCTCATCCAACCCCAAGCGCCAGGCGACCTGAATAGGTTCCAAAAACTGACAGTCGAGCCAATAGGCTCCAAGCTCTCCTTTTTTTACATACTTGAGGGCTTTGGTCTCTTCGCTGAGGAGTTGGTCGATTACTTCCCCAACTGCATCCCGTTCAACCATCCGGTCGTGAGCTTGCCGGTTCTCCGACGTGTCCTCATTGCGGATAGCTTGGTCTTCCGGCGTCTCGCCGGGCGAGACAATGACCCGATCCATAAGAGTGGTCGGCATCGATATCCGTCGAATTACGGCTGCCATGGATCCTCCTCTGACCGCCCGTCGTACCCTCTCATAACTTAAGAACTGAGCGTCACCAATTATCCAGCGGCGCTTTGTCAGACGCGGGGGTGGGTCCGACAGGCCGCTGAAGTGTGGTCCTTGGACCCATTTACCGAACCGTGGCTAATCCGTACACTATCATCATGTTTGCCGCCAAGAACCTCGGACGGGAACGCATCCGTTTGGCGGTTCTCCCTTTAGTGTTGTCCCTCTTGTTTCTCATGGCCCAGCGCCGCTACGGAACGAGTATTCCCGCTGGAACGCATCCTGAATCGGATAGACCGTACAGCGCTGAAACGCTGGCACCCCGTAGCCTTTATTTCACACATTCATTTGCAAAGCGACTTCGCTCGTTCGCAAATCACTTTTTCCGCTTGCCAAGTGCTGCGGTTGGTCCCACCGGCTCAGCCATCCGGCAAACCCTTGCTCAGCCGGCGGAGATTTCGGCTCCGGTGTCCGAGACTCCTAGGAATGTTCGGCACCTCCATGAGACCTCGGTGGAAGTCATCGAGTATGTGAAGTTGCTCGTGGACTACGGCGTCATGCATCCCTTGTGGATCATCGATCGGACTGGCAAGTTGGGCGGGGCTCCCACCATCGGGGGCGCGGCGGCCTACGTGCGGTCAGATCCAACCTCTCTGATCGCGCTGCGATGGAGACTTGAGGACGTTCCCCTCGAGGCTCGGCTTGTAAATGCGGTTCTAGGCCATGTCTTGCCTCTATCGCCATCGAGCCAGATGGAGCATTGGCGGCAGCAATTCCGGAATCTACGGGTAATTTGGGTGTTAGACGGCCCAGTGACGCCTCGTTCCATAGAGCTCCAGCAAGCGACCGACGGCCTGGTCAGATTAGCAGGGGCCTTCAGCAGAATGAGAGAACTTGATCCGTCGCTGGCGATTCTGGCGGGCCGAGAGGAGAAGGCCCCATCCCGGTATATTGGGCGATCGCCGGACTATTCAGCGGGGGATTATAAATTCGTGGAACAGTCACTTTTCGAGGCGGCAGACCTGGCGGCCTGGACCGGGGATTTCCACTCCGCTCTGGCGCTGGTGGATGAAGCCATCGGATTTTCGGAGCAGAGGGCCGCCAGTGAGGGCAATCCCGCAGAGCAGGAGAGATACCGAAACTTGGCGCTACAGGCGCGCCATCTGAGCCGCGATCTGGCCGCTGACCCGGATGCTTACGCCGCCCACGAACGGGCTCAGACGTGGCTGCAGGTCAGCGCAGTCGGCTCTCAGCTTTTAAAGAATACGATCCGCGAAGGCATAACCATTAAGGTTCCAGGCATGTTTACAGAGACCGCTTCCGATAACGGCGAACTGGAGGTGACTGTACTCGATTCTCCGCCTGAAGAGGGCTCCGGCAGAGAGGCACCCTGGCTGTATACTGTGGCGGTTTTCGTTGCCCAATCCCTGGAGGATAAGGCACGGGAGGAAATCCTGCCCGTGACGGGTCTTCCAATTGCGCTTATCAATACGGCCACGGGGGAAAGACGTATTCAGCGCTTGCGATGGGACAGCAGCCAGATTCAGGAATTCGTGCAGGATTTTACCAGGTTCAAAGACGTGGAAGCTGGCACTTACCGCGTGGAGCTTATATCGTCGGATGTGTCCGGGCCATCCGGCGCTCCGTCAGGTGGCCGCGGTCCGTCCCCCGGGCGCATCGCTTGGTGGGGTCGATTAAGCCATATGGGCCTCCGTTGGGGATGGCCTGGCCAGAAGCCGCGGTCCAAAATCTCAGCCCGCCTTGATAGAAGCGCTTAGCTCTCCATGGGATCGCGCTGCGGTTTTCGACGGTATTCAATTCTCGGCACGTATGTCCCGTTGCGCAGTATGATCTGAACTGGGTCGCCTGCTCCTTCTTCGGCATAGTACACGGCGACACGACGGCGCAGGGCCAGAGCGGCTACTCTCACCTTGCTGTTTACCAGCGGCTCAAAATCAGCGGACTCACGGAATACGCGAATGGCGACGGTCATTTCCTTGATCTGATCCGCTTGGCCGATCAGCGTTTTTGAAACGATGAACCCAAGGAAATCCTTTGTTTTGGGGTGAACACGCCTGAACGTCGGACTTTCGAGAATGCGCTCAAGTTGGCGGAGTGCCGCACGGACGAACGGTTGAGTCCGGCGATGTTCTTCGAGTCGAGTGCGTTCGAGCTGGTTCAGGCAGTCAATCATGGCGTTGCCCAACTGCTGTTATGCTCGTTTTCCTAACCAGGCGATAATCTTGGCCCCGGATTTCGATGATCTCAGACATGCCTGCCAGCCGGGACGGAATGGTGTCCTCGTTGAGCTTTTCGGCCAGCGCATCCAGGGAGTATTTGCTGGTGACGATAAGGCCTCCGCGATCGTTGAAGTCTCTGGCGTCCAGGAGTTCCTGAAGGATTTGGCGGTTGAACGCTGTATCGCTGCCGGCGCCCAGGTCGTCCAGAATGAGCGCCTCCGCGCGGGAGAGACGATCGATGGCCACCTGCTCTTGTTCGGGCTCCTTCATCCGTACTTGGCGGCCAAGCTGTGGGACCCAGACGATCACGACCGAAAGCGTTTCTTCGAAGCAACGCCGGGCGGCGGCGTAGGCCAAGTGAGTCTTGCCAACGCCGCACGGCCCCCACAGGTAGAGGTTCTCGCTGGCCGGATTGAAGCGTTTCGCCTGTTCATAGGCGACAGCACTCCCCGGCGCGACCTTGTACCGCTCGAAGGTGAACTCCCGGTAAGGCTTCTCGCCGCCCAGAACCTCGATCAGTTCTTTTCGCAGGCCAAGCATTCGCCGCTCTTCCTGGCGCTTGGCCTCCAGAGCCGCAACACAAGCCGGACAGCGGCGGTCCACCAGCTGGCTGCGCCAGACGCCGGTGCCGGCGAGCGGACTGCCCCGCACGAGAACCGCGGGCGCCCATTCCCAGGGAATGGCCCGGTGGCAAGCCTTGCAATCGTCAATCTTGAGAAATGCCGTCATATTTGCCGGGAATCGGACTGGCTGCTCCCGCCAAAAGCAGCCGTTGGGCGTTGCCTGTTCGCTTAGCGTGGTGATTATTGAGTCTCGCATAATACAGTGACATTGGAGCAAGACTGTGTCATGCTGGGCCATGGTGGTGCACAGAAAACACCTACGTGATTTCGCGGGTCTGGCGAACAGACGCAAGCAGGCGGCGCGCTTGTTCGCCAAGGGGGAGACGCAAGGCTCGGTAGCTCGGCAACTGAAGGCCAGCCGACAAAGTGTCAGCCGCTGGCACCGGCAGTGGAAATCTGAGGGTATGGCGGGACTGCGAGCAGCGGGCCGGGCGGGGCGCAAGCCACGGCTCAGCCCCAGCCAGTGGAGGCGAGTGGACGCAGCCTTGCGTCAAGGTGCTCGTCAGCATGGCTTCAGCGCCGACCTGTGGACTTTGCCGCGGGTAGCCACGGTGATTGAACGGATCACCGGAGAGAAGTTCCATCCGGGACACGTCTGGAAGCTTCTGGGTTCCTTGGATTGGAGCGTGCAGAAGCCTGCACGGCAGGCCAGGGAACGGAGCGAAGAGAAGGTCCAATACTGGGTGGCGGTGCGTTGGCCGGCCGTAAAAAAAACGCTTGGCGGCGGCAAGCCTGGATCTACTTCCAGGACGAATCGGGTTTCACCCAACAGCCTTCGGTCCGGACCACCTGGGCTCCGCGGGGTCAAACACCGATCCTAAAGGCGCGAGGCAACCACTGGGATAAGACTTCGGTCGCAGCGGCGTTGGGATTTCGCTGGGATGGGCAGAAAACCCGCCTATTTGCCCGCACCAAGAAGGACAGTTTCAACACTTCCAGCCTCATCGATTTTCTCAAGCAACTCAAATGCTTCGTTCGCGGACAGCGTGTGATCCTCATCTGGGATCACCTGCCCGCTCACCGGAGCCGCGACATGTCGCAGTTCCTCTGGGCTCAGCGCGACTGGTTGCAGATCGAGTGGCTCCCCGGCTATGCGCCCGACCTCAATCCCACCGAAGGCATCTGGAACAATATCAAGGGCCGCGAAATGGCGAATCTCTGTCCGGAACTGATGACAGAAGCTACCGCCGCCTTCCGCCGCGGCCTTCGTCGCGTAGGCCATACCCGCCGACTGCCGTTTTCTTTCCTCCGACACGCCGGCCTTTCTCTTTGAGTATTCTGTCACTGTATTATGCGAGACTCAATAGGTGCGTCTTTCTCTTCAGGCGCGGACCTGTCTTTATATGTCTTTAATCTGTCTTTACACCTATCTTTCGCCCGACGGAAAAGCGTTGTCGCCTGACAGTCATTGCGTTGTCCGGCGACATCGGGGGCGTTGTCTACCGGCAACGGTCGGCGTTGCTCCCCGGCAACGTTGATTCCCGGCATCCATCGTTGCCGGGCGTCATCGGTCCTTACGGAGAGGATGCTACTATCCCATGCTTCGCTGTCCATCTGGACCGCAATCCGCTCCTCATGTTGAACAAGCACGTTGGCCCGCAAGAGCGCCGTACCGGCGCGATAAGCCGCCGCCCGGTCCGGTGCATTCCAAGCCGCCTGGCTACGGCCAGCTGGTTACCGTTTTCTTCGATGAGCAGTTCCCACAACCGGAGGAGATCAGGGCCAAGTTCATTAGAGAGCAGCTTCAGCGCGAGCTGAAGGTCATCATCGACTTCGAGACCAGGCACGCCCTCTTCCGTAATGAATCCTGCGCCAAGTTCTTCTTCGCCCGCCGCGAGCAAGGGAACATTCCTGTTTTGCCGGGCGCGCCCGTCCCGAATCCAGTTGCTCGCTTTGTTAAGAAGCGCCTTGGCGAGATAGGACTTCCAGTTCTGAATAGATGCTGGCCTGCTGGCTTTGAGCCTGAAAAGAATTAGCGCCAATTCCGCTTCCAAGTCTTCTCTTTCCGTGGTTTCAAATCGATTGGCAACCTTCCGGATCAAGTCAAATTCCCACTGCTCGATCTCTTCAGGCTTCCCTCGTTCCCCATGACCCACGACGGCCCGCCCCAATCAAAGCCGCGATCGTTCCCGCCGCTCCGACCCAGTGCCGATCAGACACTATTGCCGGTCGAGATGATCGCGTCTTGAATTATTCAGTGGTACAGAGGAAGCAGGAGAGCCTGGCCGTGTGCGCTCTCCCTACATAACGTCTGGCAGGTCGCGTTATTGTGCACTTTTGCCGGCGCGGGTGCCTATAGGGTGAAGGGCAAGGGCCCGGCCTGAGAGCAGGATTTTAAGTGGGGGGAGGAGGCCGCTATGAGCGATCTGACCTTGATGACCATTCAAGAAGTTGCGAAGCTGCTGCACTACAGCATCAAGACGGTGTATAAGAAAGCCGCCAGAGGGGAGATCCCCTCCGTTCCCATCAGCCGCCGGAAGCGGCTTTTCAATCGGGAAGCGATTCAGTATTGGCTGGCCAACAAGCAGATGGGAAATCTATAATGTCGTCCTGATGACAAACCCCTCCTATTGGGCCTTTCGACGCGGCCAGAAATGGTACAGCGGCTGGCGCGATGAAAACGGCCGCTGCCATTCCAAGGCGCATCCGATCGGCGCGGGAAAAGCGCTCGCCGGAGAGTATGCCCGCAAGATGGCCCTAGAAGCCTGCCAGATCCGCGCGGGCCAGCCGGTCCAGGGGAAGGAAATCCGCGTTGCGATGGAAGCCTTTCTGGCGCGCGAAAATGTCAAACCGTGCACCCACGAGTTGAACCGCCGTCACCTCGAAGCGCTCATGGGCTACTCCCGAATCCGCGCCGTGGATCAACTGACCGAGGATCTGGTGGACGACTGGTGTTGTCCCCGGTCTAAAACAACCGCACTTTCCCCGGTGATGTAGCCGGGCGGGACCATTGGCGGGGACGCGGTAGGCACTCTACAGCAGTTTCTAAATCTGGTTGTCTCCGGTTCGGAATTCCGATGCGACAACGGCAGGATGGGAGAACCGCGTTGCCGCTATTGTCAGAAGAGCTTCCGACGGTCCAAGTTTCAGCCGCGGCAGACGGTTTGTAGCGAGGTCGATTGCCAGCGGCAACGGCGCACGGAATACCACAAAGAAAAGATCGCCTCCGATCCGGAATACCGCCAGGTTTGCCAGGACAGCTCGCGCAAGTGGCGCGCCGCGAATCCCGGCTACTGGAAGCAATACCGGGAGGAGCACCCAGCCTCCACGCACCAAAACCGGGAGCAGCAGAAGGCCCGCGACGGGAAACAGCGGCTGTGCCAGCTTGCAAACAACACCTCAGCTCTGGACCTAAAACATTCCGCCGCACAGGTTTGGCTGGTCGGCCCCGGTGCGATGGATCTTGCAAACAACAACTCAGCTTCCGCCCAGATCTGGGTGATTGAAACACTTCCGCCCGGCCGGGCTCCCGCGCCGCCCTCTTGCAAACAACATCCTTCTGGTCCCGCCGCCGCGCCTGCTGCATAAAGGGACTGAGGCAATGCTCTCCACCGATCAGATCAACGACCTGCACCGGCTCTATTGGTCCGAGCGATGGGCGATTCGCAAGATTGAACGCCATCTGAAAATCAGTTGGAAGACGATCCGAAAATATCTCCAAGCGCCCGCGCAGGCTCCGGCATTGCGAAGCCGCGTCAGCAAACTCGATCCATTCAGAGGTCAGATCTCCGAATGGCTGGAGAAGGACCCACGCGTCACAGCCGCCGTGATCGAGCAGCGCTTGCGTCCGTTCGGTTACAACGGCGGGCACAGCATTCTGCAGGAACATGTCCGCAAAGTACGTCCGCAACCAGCAACCCGCCGCGCCTTCGTACGAATGGAGCCGCCCGCCGGAGAGAGGTTCGAAGTCGATTGGGGTCACTTCGGTGCGCTCAGCTACTCGGGTGATGCACGCAAGCTGTATGCCTTCGCGCTGGTGGAAGCGCACAGCCGGATGCTCTATGTGGAGTTCACTCACAACCAGAGCTTCGAAACCTTCGTCCGTTGCCACATGCACGCGTTCACCGCGATGGGCGGCGTGGCGCGAGAGATCGCCTACGATAATTTGGCCACCGCCGTTGCCGAACACGACGGCCGCCTGGTCCGCTTTCTTCCGAGATTCCTTGGTTTCGCTCGCGAATATGGTTTTGTGCCGCATGCCTGCAATCCGGCGAGCGGCTGGGAAAAAGGGAAAGTCGAACGCGCCATCGGATATCTTCGCCAGAACTTCTGGCCCTTGCGCGAGTTCATCGATCTACACGATGTGAATCGCCAAGCGAGGCAGTGGCTGGCAGAGGTCGCCAATCAACGCTTGCATCGCGAGACGCGCGAGCGCCCCTTGGACCGATTCAAACCAGAAGCTTTGCGGCCCTTACCGATCATTCCGTACGATTACCGCGAATCCACCGAGGCGTTGGTTCACAAAGATCTCCGGCTCCCGTTCGATGGCAACCGCTACTGTGTTCCGCACCGCTATATCGGCCGGCGGCTCACTGTCAAGGCAGACAGCAGTTCCGTCACCATTTACGAACGAACGGAAGAGGTCGTCAGCTACGCACGTTCGTGGCGGCGCGGCCAGACCTTCGGAGCGGAGCGCTTCGAAAAAATCCTGGCCGAAGAGCGGCCCGCGGCGCGCCGTTCGCAAGCCCAGCAGCGGCTACTCGATTCCCTCGACGGCCTATGTTCACGATCGCTGGTGGAAGCTTATCTCCGCGACATGGCCGATACGGATCGTTCGCTGGGCCGCCAGATCACGGAGCTTCTGGAACTGATGCGGCAGTACGGTCCCGAAGATGTCGCCGGCGCCATCGAGAAAGCTTCCGTGGCCCGAGCTTTCGGCGCCGACTATGTCGCCAACATCCTGCGCCAGCAGCGTTCGCCTCGCCGTCCCCAACCACCGCTCCGGTTGCGCGATCCATTACTCAACGAGCTGACCACCGACCCCATCTCTCTACTGGAATATGACGCCTTCATTCTCGAATCCGGAAAGGAACGCGATGACTCCTCTCGAACAGAAACTGCACCAACTAAACCTGAAAGCGATGAGCCGCCAGATCGAAGCAACGATCACTGAAGCCTCGGCCCGAAACCTCAGTGTCTCGGCCACCATCGAACTGCTTGCCGACCTGGAACTGGAATCGCGACAGGGCCGCGCCATCGAGCGCCGCTTCAAGTGTTCGCGCCTCCAATCGCAGCCGAGCATCGACGCGTTCCACTTTCATCATCACAAGAGCCGCGTGCAGGCCAAGAATCGCATCCTGCGTTTGCTCGACCTCACGTTCCTGCGACAGGGCACCAACCTCGTGCTGATCGGCAATCCCGGCGTGGGGAAAACATTCCTCGCCCGCGTCTTCGGATGGAAAGCCTGCCAAGCCAATCAACGCGTTCTGTTCACCACCGCCATGGACATGCTGAATCATCTGCTGGCTTCGCAGGTCGATCACTCGCTGGTGCGGAAGCTCAAGACTTATACCGAACCCGCGCTGCTCATTGTGGACGAACTCGGTTATTTATCCCTCGATCAGCAAACGTCGAATCTGTTCTATCAGGTCATTTCCACGCGGCATTCGCAGAAGCGTTCCAGCATCATCACCACCAACACACCGTTTTCCGACTGGGGCAACATCCTATTTAATACGACCATCGCTACCGCCATCGCCGACCGGCTGGTGGAGAACTCCGAAATCTTCCTGTTGGGCGGCGACAGCCTGCGCAAAGCCAACAAGAACTCCCCTCCGCCGGAAGAGTAGTTCCTCTCCGGCCCCGATCAGGCGCCGCACTGTGCGATACCCCGCGCGGAGGAGTCCGCCGGGGGAACCCCTCAACGGCGCTGCCAATGGGCGGAGGGCTTTGCGCCCTCCGCTTCTGGTTCTCATGTTCAACTTCAGCGCCAATCATCTGTTCCTGCTCTCACGCACGGAGTACTCGTCCTGCGCGGTGTTCCTGTTGCGGGACCTCGACACGCAGCGCGTTTACCGGCTACATGACTTCACCAAAGCCCAGCTCATCCGGCCCGGCGTGGCCTACTGCGTAGCGGGCAAGGTCAACAGCGCCGATAAACTCTACCTGGTGATCGAATCGGTCCGGCCGGACACCAAACACCCGCGGTCCTCCAATGTTCCCGTTCCCGACGACGGCGCGGAAGGGTCGCCTATCGACTAATCCACACGCCCGCACGGCCAACAAGGCGGTCTCCACACGCCCGCGTCTCCGGCGTGGCCGCCGTCGTGTATGCGGACATCCCGACCGGGGCTCCCGAGGAAGTCGAAACCGGGGAAAATGCGGTCATTTTATTCCGGCGCTAACAGGGCACCGGCAAGGATGAAGCGTGGGCGCTTGGGCAATTGGAGGATTAGCTCAAGAAGTTCACGGCAAAGAAGCGAAAGCTCCGGCGGCCCGATTACTACATCTTTTGCACGAACGCCGTATTATCCCCGGTACACGGCGCTGGCGGCCGCGATCGCGCAGAGGCGTTATTCAGGAAGTATGAGGGGGCCTTGCGCTTAAAGGGCGAAAGTGGTCCTGGTTGTCAAGACCATTTTTCGTCTGCAATAAGTTATGAATCGGCGGGTCGGATCTGAGTCGGGGCGGCGCGCAGCCGCCCCCGCCATTCCGGCCCTTGAGTCGGCGCTCGGGTTCCATCGCTGGAGAGCCCTATCCTCCGCTCAAGTGCATTGATTCTACCGCCAGCCATTCTGGCGGTAAAGCGAAAAATCGCGGGGGTCTGGGGGCGGCGCCCCCAGATCAAGAGAGTCCTTGTTCCTCATGCCTGGCCCCGCCTCGAATACGGCCGCAGGAGTCCGGTAATCCAGACTCTGATGGAACCGCTGGTGATTATAAAAGCGGAACCAGTTGCCGATGCCGCTGCGGGCTTCTGGCACCCGTCGTGTAATCGCGTAGGTAGACCTCCTCGTATTTCAGCGATCGCCACAGCCGCTCGATGAAGATGTTGTCCAGACAGCGCCCGCGTCCATCCATGCTGATGGCCACGCCGCGTTGGGCCAGCACGCCGGTGAACTTCTCGCTGGTGAACTGGGAGCCTTGGTCGCTGTTGAAGATCTCCGGCCGGCCCCAACGCAGCGCGCGCTCCAGTGCCTCCAGACAGAAGTCCACCTCCATGGTCAACGACAATGCCCAGCTCAGCACGAACCGGCTGAACCAGTCCATCACCGCCACCAGGTACACGAATCCCTCCGCCATGCGGATGTAGGTGATGTCGGTGCTCCACACCTGGTTGACGCGCGTGATCGCCACGCCGTTCAGCAGGTACGGGTAGATCTTGTGTCTCTCGCCCGGTTGGCTCAGCTTCGGCTTAGGGTACACGGCTTCCAGATCCCAGCAGTCCCATCAACCGCCGCACTCGCTGGCGGCTCACCGGGTGGCCCTGCTCCTGGAGCCACCGCAGCATCCGCCGGCTTCCGTAAAACGGCCGCCGCGTGTACTGCTCATCAATCAGTCGCATCAGCATCAGGTTCTCCGCGCTCTCGCCCAGACGGCTGGTAGTACAGTCCCGACCGGTTTACGCCCAGCAGCTCGCATTGCCGCCGCACGCTGATCTCAGCATGGTCCAGTTCCACCAGCTCACGCCGTTGTTCAGTCGAGCAGACCAACTTTTTTTTTGAGCCAGTCCAGCTCCACCTTCAGCCGGCCGATCTGCTCGTACAAGGCGTCTTTCTCGGCGTCGTCGATCCGTCCGCTTCCGAGTTCGCCCATCCACGAACAGCTCCGCCAGTTGCTCCAGCGCCGTCTTGCGCCACTGGCCGATCTGCACCGGGTGCACATGATATTGAGATGCCAACTGGCTCAGCGTCCGCTCGCCGCGGATCGCCTCCAACGCCACCTTGGCCTTGAACTTCGGACTGTACTGCTTTCGCGTCGTCGTCATCGCCCCTCCTGCGTTCACGACTCCGCCAAATTCTAACTGATTGCCTGGTCTGAAATCCTGGGACCACTATAGGCCACGCGATCTGGGACTACGACACGCTTTGCAGGTTCGTTGACGGCATGGAGGATATTCGGCGGGCCTATCTGGCCTGGATTACTCCCGGCGATGTTCTTAAGAAGATGATGGAGTGGATCGAGGGCGTCCAGCCGGACTTCCACGACGTTATCGGTGCGTTTCTGCAGTACGACCTTCTCGACGACCAATACGCTCGACTCGATCAGGCGGGTCACACGACCAACGAGAAGATTCCGATGTCGAATGTGTTTGTAGACCTGCCTTTCAGCCGTGAGCCTGAGACGGAGCCCCAGCCGGAAAATATGGACCGGGATTTCCCCAATGGCTTTCTAGGCGAATTGCTTTCCGCAGGTGCCCGGAAGCTCGATCCGCCGTCGCTGGAATTCCCAGGGGATGATCCGCGGGAGCGTGAGCAGGTTTATGGGCGTTACGTGCTTATTGGCGGTCCCGGCCAGGGGAAAACCACCGTTGGCCAGTTTGCCTGCCAGCTGTACAGGGCTGCGATTCTCCGTGACCGCCCGAACCTTGCTCCGGAGGTTCGAGACGCCGTGACCGGTCTCGAGGCCCACTGCGCCTCCATGAAAATGCCGCCGCCGCTGGGTCGCCGCTTCCCTGTGCGAATCGTCTTAAACGAGTTTGCGCGCCGATTGGACGACAAATCCGTTAACTCGTTATTGGACTATATGTTAGCAATACTGAAGGAGCGTTCATCCCGCGAGATTTCCGTCGAGGCGTTCCAGAAGTGGCTTGCCCTCTACCCATGGTTCCTTGTGCTCGACGGACTTGACGAAGTTCCCCCCTCTAGCAATCGGATCCAGGTGATTCAAGCTGTAACCAACTTCTTGGTTTTTGCTAATGACGCCGGCACGGACTTGCTGGTCCTCGCCACGACCCGACCGCAGGGCTATAATTCGGACTTTTCGCGGAAGTACTATCGCCACCGGTATCTGACCCCGCTGTCAGATCGTAGGGCACTTCATTACGGCGAACGACTTGCCTCGGTCACGCACGGCCAGAATACAACCATGGCGCGCGATGTGGTTGTGGGCCCGAAGGCGGCGCTTGAATCGCCGACCACGGCGCGGTTGATGCGCAGCCCGCTTCAAGTGACGATCATGGCGACCCTCGTTGCACGCGGCGGTCCGGCTCCTCAGGAGCGATGGGTGCTCTTCAAACGATATTACAGTGTGATCTACGATCGGGAAAGTGCGAAACGAGTCGGTGACGTGACCGAGCTACTTCGATCCTATCGCACCCACATCGACTCGATTCACCACCGGGTCGGCTTGACGCTGCAGATTGAGAGCGAGCGCAGGGGTCAGACGGATGCTCGCCTTGGAATTGAGGAGCTGCGCGGAATTGTCGGAGATCGATTGACGAGCGAGGGGCTGAGCGGCGGGCTCGCCGTAGAGATACGAGAGAGGATAATTGAGGCGGCTTCGGACAGGTTGGTATTTCTGGTCGGCGTTCGCGAGGGTCAAATCGGGTTTGAGATCCGGTCGCTGCAGGAGTTCATGGCGGCTGAGGCGCTGATGGACGGTCCGGACGCCGAGGCGGTAAGCCGGTTGAACCTGATAGCGCCAGTGACCCACTGGAATAATGTGTTCTTGTTTGCGGCCGGAAAGTGTTTTGCAGACCGTCAGCATCTTCGCTCCACGGTAGTTGACATCTGTACAACCTTGAATGAGCTGGCACTTGATGACGAGATCCGACACCACGTGTTGATTGGCTCGCAGTTGGCTCTGCTCCTGTTGCAGGATGGCCTTGCGCGGCAGCAGTGGACTTACGAACAGGCTTTGGCAAGGAGCGCGTGCAGGCTTCGTCTGACGCTGTATTCGGATTTTGTCGACCGGCTCGCCTTCGCCTACCATCGGGATCTTCGCGATGTATTTGAAGAGGAGATTAGGTTGGCGCCAGATCAGGGCACCGCCCTGTTGGTCGCGCTCGCAGATCGAGGAATTGACTGGGCGGTCGCGCTGGCGGAGGGCCCTTTCAGTCGGAGGCTTGAAGACTATTTTCTTGGTGAACCCCGTATCCACCCGCTCCGGCTCGGCTCTTGGCAGCTTGGACATGTGATGAGGCTCCTTCCGATGCTGGGGCCTGTGAAGGGCAGCCTTGCCTTCGGCGCTCCCGAGGCGCCGGCTTGGCTTGCTGGGATGAGAACTGAGCGTGCGCCGGTAAGGCTGACTAGAAATGGATCTCCGACCTCTGTGGTGTTTGAGGTTGGCAGAATTGCCCCTCACGAGAAAATGCTCACGACGGACTTGCTGTCCAGTGAGGCCTGGGCGCCCGTCGCTGCCGTGCTGCGTTTTCGTTCGAGGCCGAACTGCACGACTCTTGCTGAGGCAGTCAGGGCCCTCGGGGGGGTTAGGCCTGAGGACCGCCCAGCGTTTTCTTACCTTTACCTTCCTTGGCCGGTTGCAGCAATTTCCGCCCTTGAAGGTGCTGGCGCGGATTGGGATAGGCTCGTCGAGATGGCCCGTTCCGGGGCATTTGGGAACGAGTCCGCGTGGCTGAGCGCAGAGAAGCGCTGGTTGACCTCTGGTATCGCGCTGCCCGATCTCGAGGAGTTCGATCGTCGTCAATTATACGTCGGCGACTATTTGGCGACCGTCGGCTTTCCTTTCACGGGTGCGTCCCTGGAGGCTCGTCGACATGGCGTCGAGCGAGACCCTTCGGCCCTATTGGATGCCTGGCGGCGCGTCAGCAAGAGAAGCAAGCCATTGATCGCCGACTGGATCTGCCGAGATGAGTCGACCTTGTACGCCGTGGGCCGCGCCGCGGACTCCGCTGAGCTTCGTGATCTGATCTCTGATTGGAGCATGTCTGATGGCTATCTGGATCTGGGAGCGTTTGGCCGGCTGGCGTCGTCGCGGCCCCGCGACGAATTGATGCTCGATGCCGCCGAGCAAGTGGGTAGGTCGGGTCGCTTCTACCATGCACACGGGCAGGTTGGGGCCGCTTTGGTGGGCGACCTCTATGACGTTTGGTTGCGGGACCGGTCAAGGGTTGGCATTCTTTTGTTATGCGTTTGGCTAAGGGCATACGGTGCGAATGCTGAGTTGCCGACGAATTCGTTTCGCTGGGACCACCTTCGGGGCAGACCCGAGGAGTGGTCGATCACCTTGCTGAAAATACAAAATGGGGAGCTCGGGGACGCTGAGGCGGCAGGGGTGGCTGAGAGGGTGCGGGATCTTCTGTCCCGCAGAAGGGAGGACCTTGGGCTGGACTTGAACCTGCTGGCGCTCTCAATTCGCACAGGCAGGTGCGGGCGCGGGGCGCTTGAGAAGCTGTTGGTAGATCTCCATAGAGGGCTCTCGCCGGGCACGTTCGAGCACGATTATTGGATCATGTCCGCGATGGACGGGCTGGTTGGGCGCAGGCGTAGCGGCCTAGAGGATCCTCGGATCAGGGCGAGTCTCAACTTGCCCCTTGTCGCCGTAGCTGGGGCTGACTGAGCGGCGGGCGTGCTTGGTTTTAAGTAGAGACGCGGCGATCATCGTCACTTTGTGCCAGATCTCGCAGCGGGAAGAGCGCAGCCAGGCGGAACTGATCCGCGATGCGCTGGTCGAGTTCACCCGGCGGCGGAAGAGGCCGCCCGTTCCCAGCGTGGGCGAGTTGGACAGCCGCCCATCCTCGGTGAGCCGCAAGGCGGACGGGGTCCTGCGTGAGGTTGCCCGTCAATATTTAAGAGATTTGGCCGCGAATGGACGCAAATGAACACAAATTGTTTTATTCGTGTTTATTCGCGTGAATTTGCGGCTGAACAAGGTTTTAGGTTTTGGGTGATTGTAGTGAGGGGGTCCCACCGGTTCCCATCCCGAACACGGTAGTTAAGTCCCTCAGCGCGTTGGCGTAGACCGGTACTGCACGCGCCAAGTGTGTGGGAGAGTAGGACGTCGCCCAATTAAATTAAGAAGCCCCGATCGAAAGATCGGGGCTTTTGCGTCTCACTATTCATCATCGATTTCGCGGCTTAGTTGAGCCCGACCCGACGGAGTAGATCGACGAAGCGTGGGTCCGCGCGAACGCTGTCGAACATGGGATCGACCTTCAGGTCAACCAGCCATTCGGAACGGTCGGAATAAGCCTTCTCCAGCCAATCGAAAACGAGATTCTTATCGCCCAGCCCGATGTAGATCACAGCCAGCCAGGCCGGCTGCACGTAGGTGTCTTGCGCGCGCTTCATCAGTTCTTCCAGGGTCTTTCGAGCCTCAGCGTCTTGATGCGAGACGGCATAGGCGTACCCTAGAGCAGCCAGGTCGTTGGTGTCACCTTGTGACAAATCGAGTGCTTTGCGGAATTCATCGGTGGCATTAGCGAACTTGCCTTCCTGAGCGTATACCCTCCCCAACAGAGCATGGGCCGCGACGAACGTGGAGTCCATAGCCAGGACTTTCTGCGACTGTTCGATCGCTGGGGCATACTGGCGCGCATAATAAAGGCGATAGCCCAACGACAAGTTCGTGTCAGGGGATAGACTGTCTTGCTGCACCGCTTGGTTTAATTCCGCGAGGGCTCCGTCGAACCGGCCCAGAGCCAGAAGAAATTGACCGTACCACAGGTGCGCCGTGGGGTAGCTCGGATTCAACTCCAGCGCGCGTTTGAACTCCTTCTCGGCCCCTACCCAGTCCCAGACGTGAAAGGCAGCCCATGCCAGGGATGTATGGGCCTCAGCCAAGTTGTTATCCAACTCGATCGCCTTCGCCGCGGCAGCCTGCAGTTTCGGTATGACTTCTCTAGCCGGGAGCACGTTAAAGTCTGTCATAAGCGCGTAGGCGTCGGCTTGGCCGGCGTACGCCAGAGCATAGCGCGGATCTTTTTGAATGGCCTGATTGAAATAGTCGATACTTTGCTGCAATCCTTCCAGCGTCCGTTTATTCCACTGATAGCGTCCCTGCAAATACAGCTGATAGGCCTCGGCGTCGCCGGTCGATTGCTTGTTCAAGCGCTGGATCTCTTCGCCGGTAAGCTGCAAGCGCAATTTTTCCGAAATCTGTTGAGAGATTTGCTGCTGAATAGCAAGCAGATCCGTCACCCTCTGAGTGTATTGGCTGCCCCAGATCTGCCGGTTGCCGTTGACATCCACCAGTTCAGCGCTAATGGCGAATTCATCGCCACGGCGCACCAGCCGGCCGGTCAGCACCGCTCTCACCTTGAGCTCGCGTCCGGCGGTCTCCGCGCTGACGTCCTTATTCTTGTAATGCGCTACCGAATTGAACGACCGCACGGACAACTTCGGAAGCTGCGAGAGATTGTTGATGATACTCTCCGCGATTCCGTCGCTAAGGTATTCGGTCCCCGGGTCGCCGGCCATATTCACGAAAGGCAACACGGCGATCGAATCCAGCGGCCCTGTGCGCGTCATCAGGAAGATGCCGGCGGCCGCCAGTAGGATGATAATGACCCCCAGAATTGCTGCGGCTGCCCAATGCCTGCGAATCCTGGTCACGACGTATTCGGCGCTGGAAGGCGCCGGTGCGACGGCGGCCGGCGCAAGGGAACTCCTGAACTGCGTTCCTCCAACTAGCGGCGGCGGAGACGCGTGCGACGACAACTGCGCTTCTGTGGACGTTGTGCGTGGCCGGTCCGCGGCCGGATTTACCTGCTTCAGGTCGGCCTCAATCTCCGCGGCGCTCTGGTATCGTGCCGCGCGGTCTTTTTCAAGACATTTGAGGACGATTACTTCAAGTTCCACGGGTATCCCGGCCCGCAGCCGTGAAGGCGGCGCCGCAGGGCTATAGAGGATGGACGCGAAGGTCAGCGCCATGGTGTTCCCTTGGAACGGTGATGTGCCGGTGACCATTTCGTAGAGCACGATCCCGAGCGCGAACAAATCGCTGCGCGGGTCTAATTCCTCCCCGCGCGCCTGCTCCGGCGACATGTAAGCAACCGTTCCGAGCGTTGACCCGGAGTTGGTGATCAACTGATTTATGGTTGCGGTATCTGACTGGGAAGTCGTCTCGGCCTTGCCGGAGCCTGGCGACGTAACCTTCGCCAGGCCAAAGTCCATGATTTTGACCTGGCCACGCAGGGTTACGAACAAATTCGCCGGTTTGATATCCCGGTGTATGATCCCGGCGGCGTGGGCTGCCTCCAGAGCGTCCACCATTTGCAGGGAGTATTTCAACACGTCGGAAATTTCCAAAGGAGACCGGACGATCGATTCACGCAGTGTGTTGCCTTCCAGGCACTCCATCACTAAAAATGGCCGGCCTTCGAACTCACCGATATCGTGGACCGTGCAAATATTCGGATGATTCAGAGCGGAAGCCGCACGCGCCTCCCGGGCGAAACGTTCCAGGGCCGAGCGATCGCCAGCCAACGTTTCCGGCACAAATTTCAGCGCTACGGTTCGCCCTAATCGCGTGTCTTGCGCCTTGTACACAACCCCCATGCCGCCTTTGCCCAGGGTTGAAAGAAGGCGGTAATGAGAGATGGTTTTGCCGGGCGCGACCGAGGAGGCGGTCCGCGGCGCGCTCGAAAACAGCGCATCGCGCAGGGCGGACTGAAAAGCCTCAGCGGACTGAAAGCGGTCCGTAGGCGATTTCGCGAGGGCCTTCATCACCACGCCGGAAATCTCCCACGACAAACTCGGGACCAATTCATCCGGCCGCGCCGGCGTCAGCGTCACATGCGCCTGCATCACCTCATACAATGTCCTGCCGGTGACAGGGAGCCGTCCTGTCAACATCTCGTAGAAGGTGACGCCCAGGGAATAAAGATCGCAGCGCTCATCGGAAAGGCCCGACTGGATCTGCTCGGGTGACATGTAGTCCAGCGAGCCAATCGCCATGTTGGTTTGAGTAATCGGGGCCTCGCCAGCAGCATGAGCGATTCCGAAATCGGTCAGCTTACTGAAGCCGCGCGAGGTCACCATGATGTTGCCCGGCTTGATATCCCGATGCACCACGCCATGCTTGTGGGCGTATCCCAGCGCGTTCAACATCTCGTCTATGATCCGGAACGTCAAGTCGAACGGAATCGGCCCTTGCTCGAGCTTGGCCCTCAGACTATCGCCTTCGATCAGTTCCAGGATCATCAGGATCTGACCGCCGGCCCGGACTGCGGTTCGAAATTCGGCGATATTGGGATGCCGAAGGCTTGCCTGAACCCGAATTTCGCGTAGAAAACGCTCCGCCGTCTCGGAATCAGAATCGATGTGCGGCAAAACGATCTTCATGGCCTCTTCCCGGTGGGAGAGAATGTTCTGAACACGGTAGACCGCTCCCATGCCGCCTCGTCCCAGGATGCCAAGTACCCGATAATCGCCGACGGTGTCTCCGACGTTAAAGGCCATGTTGTTCTTAATAGTACATCGGCCGGCAACCCGTCCCAATCACGGCGCGGCGGGACATTTCAACGTAAGGGATACCCGGCGTCCTTCGGAAGTAAACCGTTAATCTTGAGCACCTTCAGCCCCGCGGGGACTTGGCTGGCGTCGACAAAGCCGATCGCTCCCTGGATTGCGGAAGTGAGTTCCGCAACCATGTCATTCGAGTACACGATCCGCGGACCGCTGGGTACCTCGGCGCGAAACACCTTGGCGATCCAGTATTGCCGAAACTGAGCCTCCGACATCTGATAGATCGTCTTCAGCACAACCTCCCGCTCGTGCGCGCCCGGTGCGCGAACCAGCAGCGTGACGCGCATATTCGACGACCAATATTGCCGATCTCCAAGCATCAACCGCCGCAGCTCGGCAAAGCTCAAGTCATCCACTGGCACGTCCGGCCGCACCACGATGGCGACGGCGTTTTCCGCGGCGGCCGAAACTGGAATGGAGGCTAAGAGAAGCAGCCAGGCGCGTCTTGAAAGCGGCATTTCCACGGCTTTCATTACATTCTCCTAAAACGTAAAGCTCGTCTGCGCGAAGATGCCATTGATATTGGAAAGATCCCGGCGCATATAATTCCGGTACTCCAGCTTGAACGCGGCGAAGCTGGCGAAGTCGTAACGGACACCGAGTGTCGAGCCTGAAAATGAAGGCACCAGGGGGTTGAAAAGCAGGTCCGACTTGGGCACATGAATCTGCTCAAAGCGGTAATACGGCTTCCAGAGCTTATTGAACCACGGCAGGCGGTAACCCACCTGAGCGTAAAACGCCTGGCTGTTCGAGGTCGCACCTCCAGAGAATTGGTGGCTAACATTGGCGAATTCAGCGATGAACTCCGGATTCTCCTTCGCCCACACGATGTGGCCGGATTGGATCCATTCGCGGGCCCCGGGCGCGCCTAGAGGCTTCAGCTCGTCGCGATAGACCGAACCTCCCGCTTGCAAACCGTAAAGCGCGTCGGGCTTGACGAACAGGTTCACCAACCACGCCCGGTTGTTGTTGACGTCGCCGAAATCGCCTGGCTCGCTAAGATTTGCGCCCCGGCCGTTGCCCAGTCCAACGTTGTAATTGAGATTCAACCCTCCCGCCGGAGCCGCCCCCTCCAGCAACACTCCCACAAAGTGCACCGGAATGAAGCTACCGCCAAACTGCGTCATCTCCGGGCGGCTGATGCTGGTCTGCAACCACTGTCCGTGATGAAAAGCGGTATTCCAGTAGTTGATCGGCGTGTGATATCGGCCGACCGAGATTTTGAAATAGTCGTTCACGTCGTAGCGGAGGATGAAACGCTCTACCGTTGCTTTAAAGGCGGGCGCAGGCGGCGCTCCGGTGCCTTCGTCAGGCACGCCGGTTAAAGTCAATTCGCTGAAGACGCTCACCTTCGGCGTCAGCGCGGAGCTGAGGTGCAATACGAACTGCCCCATTTCGAACCCGCTGTTATTCCCGAGCAGCGTCTCCGGCTGGAAACCTCCGGAAGGGCCGTGAAGATCGGTGGCCGAAAAGTCAAAATCGCCGAAGCCGGCGATTTTGAGCGTAGGATAAACGGGCTGGGCTTCCTCCGCGACCGTGGGTTCTGGAGCCGGCGCCTGATCGTGCTGCATGTGAGCTCCCGCCGGCCCGGGTGTTGGGGGAGGAGTGGCCGTGGTCACTGCGGGAGCGGGCGGCTTCACCACGCTCTGCGCTCCTTCCAACTCCGCGACGCGTTTCTCCAGAGTATCGATGCGCGTCATCAGCTGCCGGATGAGTTCCTGCGTCGCCGCGTCGGTGGTTTGGGCGCCCGCCCACCGCGGCAACATCAGCACCAGGCCAACAACCAGTCGTGTACTCTTCATCGCCCCTCCCTCGTGGCTCTTTGACGAATGAAATGAGACTGGAGCGCGGCGGGGGAATCCCGCGCGTGAGAACTCAGCCCATTACAAGTGATTGATTCATCCTACATCGCCGCCGGGCTTGGCGCAGGACGCGGTACAAATCGGCAAACGCATCACGCGCGTGAGACGCGTCTAGGATTCGGGTGGTTTTGAGCAGCTTGGCCATTGCCAACTTGCGCTGCGGGGGGTACCATATATGGCATATGGTAAAGACGACCGTCTATCTTGATGCGGCGATCGCGGTGACCCTGCGCCAGCTCTCGCAGCAGGAGGGGCGCAGCCAGGCGGAGTTGATCCGCGATGCGCTGTCCGAATTCGCCCGACGCCGGAAGAGGCCGCCCATTCCCGGCGTGGGTGAGTTCGACAGCGGCGAATCCTCAGTAAGCCGCAACGTCGAGAAAATCCTGAGGGAGGCTTCCGCTCAGGGCAAGTGGAGGAAAAAGAGGTCGCGTGGCGCTGATCGCTGACTCCGGCGGTCTTTACGCGCTGTACGACGCGCGAGACAGGAATCATCGCGCAGTCAGGGAAGTCCTGCATGCCGAGGATGGTCCCATCATCGTGCCGGTGGCGATCCTGGCGGAACTCGACTACCTGCTGCGGGTCAAGCTCGGGATCACCGCGGAGATCCGGCTGCTCGAGGGGATTGTAAAGGGTTCGCTGACACTCGAGGGATTCACGGTGCAAGATGCGGCCCGCTGCGGGGAACTGATTGAGCGATACCACGATCTGGATCTGGGGCTCGCGGACGCTGCGGTGATTGCGACGGCGGAGCGGCTGGAGGTGTACCGCATCCTGACGGTGGATGAGCGCGACTTTCGCACGGTGCGGACGGGGCGGGGTGTTCCGCTTGTATTGTTGCCGTCCGATCGGGCGAAGGCTTGAGGGTTAAGAGGAGACCGGCTCCCGTGCGGGCCACGGGCGCCACCGAGTTGACGATTACCGCAGCTCGGCGCGGCTGGAGCAGGGAAATCTTTCGAGGGTCAAGGGCGTTGGGTCCGGCGTCTTTGAATACAAGATCGACTTCGGGCCGGGCTACGGCAGCTACTTCGGCAAGGACGGCGAGAGCCTGGTGATTTTGACCGGCGGCGGAACGAAGAAACGCCAGCGACAGGACATAGCGGCGGCCATCGAATGCTGGACCGCGTACAAACGGAGAAAGAAGCAGGAGAGCCACTGATGCCCCTTACGCACGATTTTAAGGAAACCATCCGGGCGCGGGCGCAGCGCGACCCGGCTTTTCGCCAGGCGCTTCTACGGGAGTCCGTTGAGTGCATCTTAAACGGCGACCTTGAAACCGGGAAATCCGTCTTGCGTGACTACGTGAACGCGACGGTGGGGTTTCAGAACCTGGAGAAGCGCACGCAGATTCCCGCCAAGAGCCTGATGCGCATGCTCGGGCCCAAGGGTAGCCCATCGGTGGCGAACCTTTCGAGCATTCTCACGGTGCTCCAGAAGACCGAAGGCGTCCACTTTGAGCTTTCTCTTCGGCGGTAGGGCGCGTCGGGGCTCTCGCTTTTGGATTCCGAGGCCGCGCTAACGAGTTGAGGCCGGCTCGCGCGCCGGGCTTAGGGTTGTGGCGAACACCCGCATGGTGGCGGCGGGCAGCTTGACCGGAGCGAAACACTCCGCGGGGTAAAGGTAGTCCTCGCCGCTTTCGTCGACGATGCGAAGGTAGCCCTCCTTGGCAGCCTTTTGGTCAGGGAGGGCCTGGTAAACCTTTCTTATTTCCAAATCCTCAGAGTCAACGGAGCGAATACAGAGGACGAATTTCGAATGTGGGGTAGATTTTCGCATTTTAGTATTTGCTCATTAGTCGAGGAATCGTTTGATCTGTGCGGCCGGCCCAGTTTATACTGCACTTCAGTCGAACCGCGTAGGATAATTGAATTGGTTATAGGCCGCGTATCACCACATCAAGAAGTCGATCTCCGCCCTAGACTCCGCTTCTGGATCAAATAATGCAGTTTGGGTGAACACAGGTAACGAGTGTGACTCACTCCGTAGCTTCTTGTTCGGAAAGGCGGTTTCCAGGGCTTCGATTGTCGTCTCCCGCGTAAAGCGCCGCGCATCAGTGCGGACGTAGATCACGGCTTTTCGCTTCAAAAGCGGCTTGGATCTCGTAAACACCCGACGCAGCATGGCAACGTAATCTGTTTTGTTTTCAAACTTTCGTTTGCAGGTTTCTCCCGCGCTGCATGGTCGGTTGGTTCCACCCAGCAACCATAGTCGCAACCACTGGTCGTAAAAGTAGTTCGTGATCCCGTAATAGGGTGGCGAAGTGAGCAGAAGTTTTGCTTTTGATGCGCAGGGTCGCAATCGACCAAGAATCGACTGTGAATCGCCCAGATAGACGTGGCCTGCTCGGGTATCCAAGCGGCCCTTTGCGTATCGCCACTCGACTTTCTTGAGCATGAAGGGTACTGGGTCGCGTTCAGGCGGCGTGAGTCCACGCTCCCTCCACCATTCGATCGCATACTGAGGCGACATCGCCTTCGTCTGTCGCATCTGGTTCGACAATGCGCTTTCGCGCTTGCCGTGCAGATCGACCATGAGCAAGGCCATTACTGTCCAATCTGTTTTATTTCGCCGCCAGTCTAGCGAAGCGCGGGCTGCCAGAAGGAATTCCTGAACTTCGCGACAAAAGCAGTTATAGAAGAATTCGGGTAACCGATTGCTCGCGGCTTTGTACTGTTGTGCTCTCTTTCCCAGCCAACGGATTCGCTCTTCAACGCTTTCGCGGTCGGCGGTCTGCAACTTCGCTTTTCCGTAGACCCATCCGACCGGGTTTATCTCAACTCCCAAGCCGAATCGGCCTTCTGACGCTGCAGCAAAGACGGAAGTCGCCCGTCCGGCGAATGGATCGAATACCCAGTCTCCCGGCCTGGTGTACTCCTTCACCGCCGCTGTGGCAAAACTCACAGGAAACATCGCATAGTAGGGTCCAACGCCTGCCCACCGGCTGGCCGCGGTGCCGTAGCGTTGAAGTTCCTCGGTCACTCGGCTCCTTGGCGCATCAGGGCCTGAGCCAGCTGCTTCAGGACCTTTTGCCCTAGGTGCAGAGGGATCGACGCCTGAGCGTGAGCGCTGACAATGGGGGCAAGGGCATTTGGGAATCGGGATGTAACAAGTTTGTCCAGTAAAGTGCAGACAGTTCCAAATCGAGGATACGAGGCCGGGTCATCGCTAGCGAGCGAATCTTGATCCGCCGTAAGGAACGGGATGTTCGCTACGATGCGGGCTCCGCTCTTTGTTTTGTAAAAAAACTTCCGGCCAAAATACGTGTCCGCGCCATAGCGCTTCACACTATCCGAGAAGATCACTCGTTGCTTAATGTACCGATCCGTCGGCAGATAGTACGATCCCGGCTGAAAGAACGGGCTGCCGTCTTCACGCTTGTCGATCTCCTCAAAGTGCGCCACGAAGTTTCCCGTTTTCTCGATTCCAACGATGATCGCATCATTGCCGGTCTTCTGTCGAATGGTGGCATTGAGGCGTTTGAGCTCACAACTGATCGAAGCGCTGAGCCAAGCTGGAGGACCAAAAATCGCCAATGGCCCATCCACGAAAAACGCAATTGTGCTGAGTCGGTCAAGCCAGTCGCGTTGCTCGAAACAGCGAAGCAGGTGGATGAGCAGAAGGCGTTCCCAGACACTCAATGCGTATCCGAATGCTTCTCCGTTCGTACCGGCGTCGTCATTGAACCGCTCATGAATCCTAAGGGCGTCGGTGGGAAATAACGGCTTGCGACGATCACAAGCGCATGTGCTCATGTTGTCGGCAATCGATACTTGCTGTTCGCAGCCAAGATGGGCATATGGGCACGCTATTGTCCCGGCAGGTTTGAAGGCGAGCAGCGCTTGAAATGTTGCAAGAAGTCGTGTGTTGTCCTCTAGGTCGACGATCGCGTCATGAAATAGATCGAAAAGTGCCTCCCGAAATGAATCCTTGGCCGAAAGATGGTCACGCGTAATCACGTTGCAGCCGGGCAGAGCGCTGGCATCCGAGGAAGGATCCTCAGTGCGGCGAAAGTCGCTGGGGTTTACTGGTCTTTGTGCATCCAGACGCTCGACCTCGGCTAGGTTGAGAACCACTGAAGCGACCGAGCAATAACCCACCTTCGCTCCCGGATAGCCGTTCCGTACATCGACCTCGGCATGGCTCCCGTCGATCGCTACGACCAGCGATGGCAGTGGATCGGTTATCTGCGGCGGAAGTTTCGGCGTGGGCTGCTGGGTCAGGGACGAAGGATCGAGCACGCGTGACCGGCGAAGCAATTGCTGGACGCGATCCGATTCGACAATGCGCTTCAGTGGCTGATAGTGCGCGTATTCTCCCTCGTAGGGCATATCGTTCAGGCGGACTGAATGCTGAAGCGGTCAACTTGAATCGGGACGATGTAAGGGTTGGACAGAGTTTTCATCCTTATGAAGCCGCGATCCTGCGCCCTCAAAATGCTATTCTCAAAATCAGCAAAATCATAGAATTTCTTTAGCTCTCTAGTCTCGTCCGTGTTGTTAAGATGCCCGATAAACCAGTTGGCAGTGTTTCTCAAAATGTTCTTTTGGATAGAAGAGACTTCCTGTGTGGCATAGATGAGACCGAGCCGGTATTTTGCACCTTCCTTCGCCGTCCGCACCCAAATATCTCCAAGATCAAGCTCCGTTGCGGCAGGGAGGATATTGTGAGCCTCTTCTACATAGACCAAGATGTCTGGTGGCACTTGAGCATTGCGGAAGCGATTACGGTTTTCCTCAAAGATCCGTGCAATGATTCGATCAGCGGCAGCTTTATTAAGTTGCGGATCTCCGCTGGACTGATCGACTATTACTAGACGTCCGGCCGCGAGATGTGCATAGATGTCATCCGCGTAATCGCTGCCAGTTGTGTGGGTATGTTGCGCAGCCACTCGGCCGACGAGCCGCGAGCCATTCGGATACTCAAACATCCCGAGGATTTTTCGCAGATCGTCGTCGGCCCATGACCCAGAGCTGCTGGTCTGAACATAGGCGGTGTCGAATCCACCCCATCCAGATGTATTGTCCTCGATGAATCGCCTTAGGGAGTCGGCGGCTTGGGCCACCTCACCCCACGTGGGTGTAGATTTCGAAAGAATAGTGGCACAAGCTTGGAACCTGGCCTGGTCCCGACCCACCGGCTGATTGAGTGCAGCGAGTATCTGTTGGTTGAAAAGGCCCTGCGTTCTAGGCGTGATAGAAGATGGAGGTTGGAGGCCGGCCTTTGATAGCAAGGCGCGGTAGAAGAAGACGCGACGGTTGAATCGGGTCAGTGCGGAACGATCGCTTGGATCTGGAACCTCGAAAATCACATCCCGAAAATTTGTCGCATATTTATCTTTTACGTCGGCGATGGCAGCGTTGATGATCTCTTTCCCAACCCGTAAATTGTCGTCGAGGTAAAAGTTTAGTAACATGAGTCGCCGAGCGGGATCGTTAGGATAAGGCGTTATGCCGTAGGTAATCACATCTTCGCGCAACGCGTTGTGCTGCTCGGGTGGTCCGCACGCCCAGACATTCTTTATTGCATTCGGGTTTTGCCCCTGGCCAGCCGCATCCTGAACGTTCTCGTTGGCATATTCGCCGTTCGGGTCGAAAACAATCTGGCCGATACTCATCGGTGGTTGATTTATCCAGCGAAGGCCAAAAATGGATTGGAGGATGATTTTGGTCGTGTTTGATTTGCCTGTCCGTGTCATGCCGAACAAGGCAGTCTTTTGACCGAGGAGGTCAGTAGGCGTTAGCAGCACCGGGACGCTCGCAACCTGCTGAAAATGCCGGTTCGTAGAGGCGTAACGGACGTGCCCAATTTCAACCATTGGCGCTCCAAGCCCCGAGAAGATCATCGGGTCGCGAAAGTTGACGATCCGCCTGAGGATCTCCCCGCGTGGCTTGAAGACTTTCAGGCCTCGATTCGGGTAGTAGTTGCTGATGTCCGCGCCGAAACAAAGTTGCCAGTCTGGCTGCGAGTCCACGCCGAGGTCAGCCATATAAAATGTACCGATGACCCTGCATCTCACTCCAGCGAAGCTCAACAGATGGTGAGTCGTCGGGTCCATGACAGCTCGTTCGTCCCAATTGACGCCTACCTCTCCGCTGACACGCTGGGCATTCTCGACACGGACACGCTTCGCCTCGTCTGCATTGGGCAGGTCAGCGTGGTCCATCACTCGGAGGAGAATTATAGAGGCGTCTTCGGCACGGGGATCTGGCGTAATCTTAGGGTTCACGCGCGAGGCGAGTAGAAAACATAGCGCGGGTATTCCACCGACTTGCTGGCGATGAAAGTCGTGGATTTGAACTATGGAGTCGCTATATCCAAGGGATACAGCTTCTCCCACGTACGCGGCCTCATCGATCAGAGCGCGGAGCTTTTCTCCCGCGTCGTGGATCGGCTGGGGCAATGTTTGCTGCGGCAGTTGCGTGGCGATTTGGGTGATCACGTTCGTCATTTAAGCCTCAATAGCGGTGATAGTATGCTAGTGATCTCTGATCGGCAAGCGCGTGATTGGCCAATAGGGGCACTCATACAGACCAAGAAATGGGCGAAGCCGGAAGGTCAGCGCGTTAAAACATTATCGTATGTAAGCGTTAAGCGTACCTCTTTCGAGCTGCGCAGTAAAGCCGCACCTCCTTCTGGGCTAGGGAGTGATCGCCCGGTGGGTCCTGGCAGCGTCTGGCCTGACGCCTCGTGATAGTGTGCAAAGAGCATGCCGGTCGAGGCGCGGGCCGGATTAGGTCACGCTGGGTCTCTAAAGCCCTGGCGGGGCGCGGCTACGCCTTTCGCAGCACTGTTGTACGATGCTTCAGCCTTTAAACGACTCCAGGCCGCGGCCGTAGAGCATGAGGTCGGTGGCGGGGGCGGGGCCGAGGGAGCGGAGGCGCTCGAGCAGGCGGAGGACGAAGAAGATCAGCGATTCGTTGGGATGGCTGACGCGCAGCGATTTCGAGCAATACTCGAAGGAGCCGCGTTCGAGGCAGCAGCCGAGGTCGAGGGGGTTGCCAATGGAGGCGAGAGCGCGGCGGAGGTTGGCTTCGAAGGTTTCGATGGACCAGACGGAGCGGGTGGCGAGCAGGCCGGCGAGAATCGGACGCTCGACGGAACCGGATGCGCGGAGGAGATTCCGGACAGAGGCGGCTTTCATCTGCGCGTCGCGGATCCAGGGGCGCGAGAAGAGGGGTTTGACTTCGAAGACGGCGTAGACGCTTTCGGCGGGGATGTGGAGACCGGCGGAATGCGGGAACAGGAGCGGGGAGTAAAGATTGTCGAAGATGGCGAGGTCGATCTGGCGGGAGCGGCGTCCGGCGGAATCGACGACGAAGGCGGGGGCGACGCGGTAGCGGGTGGGAAGATACCGCTGAAACAAACCATCCTATTGAATAAGCCGCACAACGGACTGGCGCCTGTGCGGCCATTGTTGTTCAGAAGCCGCGCCGCAGGACGAGGGGTGCTCAAAGAGGCCGCCGAGGCTGAGCTGGGCGAGCATTTCGTGCTGCACGCGGCGGAAAACCTCAGCGAGGTCGAGCTTGCCGGAATCGGGATGGCGGGCCATGGATCGATGGGTGGGTTTCGCTTCCTTTGTTTTCGCCTCCAAAGTAGGGTTAAAGGCGCCCGCCGCCGCAGCCGATGAAACGGGAAGCGGTTGAATTTTGACGATATACTGTCGAAAGTTGCGGTGTTTGTGAGGAACGTTGTAGCCGCGCTGGCAGCATGGGGGATTGGGGTGGCGGCCTCGCCGGCGGCGTCCGGGGCGGGCAGCGGGATTGTGTACGTGTGCGACGCGAATCTGACGGCGCTTCAACCGGACGCGTGCACCACGCTGAATACCACCATCGCGGGGCTGTACAGCGCGGCGTTCACTAACGCGAACGCGACCATTTACGTGATGCTGGGGAACACGGATTTGGGGAGCAACGAGTCGATCTACAACACGTTCACCTACAGCCAGTTCCGCAACGCATTGGCCGCGTCCGCGGCGGACTCGAACGACTTGACGGCTTTGTCCAGCAGCGCGCCTCCCACAAATCCGTACGGGAACAGCCTGGTGGACGTGAATAATGCGCTGCAACGGGCGCTGGGATTGGGCTCGCCCACCAGCGGAGTGGATCCGAACCTGGGCATATGCAACATGCTAACGTCCGCGCAATGCTACGACGGGGTGATCGTGGTGAGCAATAATACGCCGCTGTATTTCCGGGAGGGGCCGATTTCGGCGCAGCAATACGATTTCTACTCCGTGGTGGAGCATGAGACGGATGAGGTTTTGGGTACAGCGTCCTGCGCGTTCGGCGGCTGCCAGAAAGGCATCACCCCGGCGGATCTGTTCCGGTATCACAGTAACGGAACGCGCTCGGATTCGGCGGGAACGAATAGCACGTGCGCGACCTCCAACGCGACCAACGCGTGTTTTTCGATCGACGGCGTGCACATGCTGCAGCAGTACAACAACGTCAACAATGGCGACGACGCGGGGGACTGGGTGACCAATTGCGTGGCCCAACTGGTGCAGGACGCGGAACGGTGCCCGGACGCGGCAGGCGTGGATATAACTCTCAGCGCAGAGATCCTGGTGCTGGACGTGGCGGGGTTCACGTTGCAGCCGTTTGTGCAGAAGGGGCCGTATCCATGCACCAACACGGCTGAGCCTACGATCCTGACGATCAATTCGGCGAGCGCGTACGGAGATTATTCGCATTTTGCGCCGGGGTCGTGGTTGGAGATTAAAGGGACGAACCTAGCTGATCCGGCCGATCCGCGGCTGCCGAGCAACGGTGGAACGGGGCAATGGACCTCCCGCGATTTCACGAACACAGTGAATGCGCCGACGGTGCTGGACGGGATCAGCGTAACGATCAACAGCAAGCCGGCCTATGTTTGGTACATCTCAACGGGGCAGTTGAACGTGCAGGCTCCGGCCGATTCGGCGACCGGAGGTCTGGCGATCACGGTGACGAATTGCAAGGCGCAGAGCGCCGCCTATCCGGTCCTGCAGCAGACGCTGGCGCCGGGGATGTTGGCTCCGCCGAATTACTCGGCGAATGGGACGCAGTACATGGTGGCGACTTTTGTTTCGGACAACGCGTATGTACTGAACACCAGCACGGGTGCGTCGCTGGGGCTCAATAGCCGGCCGGCCAAGCCGGGCGATCAGATTATCGCGTACGGGGTAGGGTTCGGCGCGGTGACTCCCGCGCTCGGGCCGGGAACGATCGAGGAACAAAACAACGCGCTGGCGGATCCGGTGACGTTTTCCTTTGTCTCGGCTTCGTCTAACTCAATCGTGGTGACGCCCACCTTTGAAGGGTTGGCGGGCGGGTTCGTGGGCTTGTACGAATTTTATATTGATGTTCCGACGGGCCTGGCGAACGGGAACTACAAGATCACCGTGACGCAGAACGGCTCGGCGCTGCCGCAGACGATGTACCTGACCGTGCAGAATTAGGCCGGGAATCCACCCAAATTCACACACAATTCATTTAAGAGCCGGAGAGGCGCTTGAGGGCGAGCGCCCGCCGGCGCGGGAGCGACCAGTTATACAGGAGACTGTTGAAGAACTGGATGAGTTGGGCAATCATGGCCGTAACAAGAAAATGGCAGTGAGGCTGGTGGGTGGCAATGGTACTTTAGGGCTGTGCGTACTTGAAAAGGACTAGCGGCGAATGCAAACTAATCGGCCATTAACGGAACTGGACCAAGAGGAGCGGATGTTTCAGGCCTCGGTGCGAAAGTTCGCCCGCGAGAGGCTTGCGCCCAAGGTGCGCGAGATGGATGAGGCGGGGGTGTTCGACAAGGGCCTGCTGCAAGAGATGTTCGCGCTGGGACTGATGGGGATCGAGGTTCCGGAGGAGTACGGCGGGCAGGGAGGGAGTTTCTTCCAAGCGATTCTGGCGATCGAGGAATTGGCGCGAGTAGACCCGTCGGCTTCGGTGATCGTGGATGTGCAGAATACGCTGTTTGAGAACGCCATCCTGCGGTGGGGCAGCGAAGAGCAACGAAGACGCTGGCTGCCGCGCGCGGCGAAGGATACGGTGGCGAGTTATGCGCTGAGCGAGGCAGGATCGGGGTCGGATGCGTTCGCGCTGACGACGAAGGCGACAGAAGACGGGGACGGATACCGGATCACGGGGCGGAAGATGTGGATCACGAATGCGGCGGAGGCGGGGTTGTTTCTGCTGTTCGCGACGGTGAATCCGGAGGCGGGGTACAAGGGGATTACGGCGTTTGTAGTGGAACGCAAGTCGGCGGGATTTAAGGTGGGGAAAAAGGAAGATAAGTTGGGGATTCGCGCTTCCTCCACCTGCGAATTGATTCTGGACGATTGCCGGGTGGGTCGCGAGAACGTGGTGGGCGAGGCCGGGAGGGGGTATAAGCTCGCGATTGAGACGCTGAACGAGGGGCGGATCGGGATTGGGGCGCAGATGCTCGGGTTGGCGGAGGGGGCTTTGGGGGTTGCGCTCGAGTATGCCAAGCAGAGGAAGCAGTTCGGCAAGGCGATCGCGGAGTTTCAAGGGGTGCAGTTCGAATTGGCGGAAATGGCGGTGGAAGTGGAAGCCGCGCGGCTGATGGTGTACAACGCGGCGAGGCTGCGGGACGCGGGGAAGCCGTTTGTGACGGAGGCCGCGATGTGCAAGTACTTCGCGTCGCAGATGGCGGAACGGGTGGCGTCGCGGGCAGTGGAGGTGCTGGGAGGGGTGGGGTTCACGAAGGATTATCCGGCGGAGAAGTTTTATCGCGATGCGAAGATCGGGAGGATTTATGAGGGGACCAGCAATATGCAGAGGGTGACGATCGCGAAGAACATTTTAGCCGCGAATTAACGCGAATGAACACGAATAAAAGAAAAACTCTTTATTTGCGTTATCTGCGTGCATTTCGCGGCTAAGGTTGGATCTGCGGGTCAGGCGAGCGCTAGATCGGTGCTCGCGAAGTCGTTTCCTTTGCAGAGGAGAGGTTCTCCGAGGACGGAAGCCAGAGCGTAGGAGAAGCAGTCACCGTAGTTCAGCGCGGCGCGATGGTGGCCTTTACCGAAGCGGGCAAATGCGTCGCGCGCGACGCGTCCTTGCTCGGGATCCACGGCGATGAGCTCAATTCCGGCTCGGGTTAGGAAGCGATCCAGGTCCCGCAAGCCTTCCGCTCCGTGGCGGGCGTCGACGACGATGGAGACCTCGACGAAGGTGGCTACAGAGATGAGGCGGGAGTCCGCGGCTTCGATGGTCTCAAGGAAGCGGCGCCGTTCGGGCTCGCCCTGGAGGATGGCGACGATAGCCGAGGTGTCGATGACCATCAGCTTGGCAGGCCGTTACTATCGTAGCCGAGGATTTCGTCGGCGGATCTGGCGTCGAGCACAGGAAGACTGGCGCAATGGGCGGCGATTTCCTCTAGTTCGTCGGCAAGACGGCGTCGGGAACGCTCCTGGCGGACGCGCGCGAGGCGGTCGCGGAGGGCTTTGGTGACCGCTTCCGTTTTGGTCTCACCGGTTTGTTTGGCCAGCTCGGCGGCAAGGCGTTCGGCTTCGGCGTTGCGGATGTTGAGGGCCATGGTAGATGTGTAGATGGCTAGCTACATTGTATCATTCGGGCTGTCGTTTGGGTTTCCGACGGGAGCGCAGTTCGGCGAGGCGGGCGGCAATTCTCTCCTCGACGCCTCGGGAAGCCGGTTCGTAAAAGATCGTCCCGCGGAGGTTGTCGGGGAGGCATTCCATGGTGTTGAGGGCATCCTCGAAATTGTGGGCATGCTGGTAGCCTTCGCCGTAACCCCATTGCTTCATGGATCGCGTGGGCGCGTTGCGGAGTTGCATGGGGACGGGCTCCGCAGTGGAATTGGCTACGGTTTCCATGGCTTTGCCGAGGGCTTTATAGGCGGCGTCGGATTTGGGGGCGACCGATAGATAAATGGCGATTTGGGCCAGCGCTTGATCGCCTTCGGGGACGCCGAGGAAATGGACGCACTGCTGCGCGGCCATGGCCTGCTCCAGCGCCCGGGGATCGGCGAGGCCGACGTCCTCGATCGCCATGCGGACCAAGCGGCGGGCGATGTACATGCGGTCCTCGCCCGATTCGAGCATGCGGGCCAGCCAATATAGAGCGGCATCGGGGTCCGAGGAACGGACGCTTTTGTGGAGCGCGGAGATGAGATTGAAGTGCTCCTCACCGGCTTTGTCGTAAAGGAGGGTCTTGCGCTCCAGGACGCTTTCGATGGCCGCGCGGTCGATCACGCCGTCGTGCGCCACAGCCGATGCAAGTTCAAGAATGTTGTACGCGGTGCGGGCGTCGCCATTGGAGAAGATGGCGATTTGTTCCAGGAGATCGTGAGGCGCGGAGAGCTGGAGGACCTTGAGGGCGCGGTCGAGAAGGGTGACGATTTCTTCCGGTGAGAGAGCGCGGAGGGCGTAGACCTTGGAGCGCGAGAGCAGAGCGGAGACGACTTCGAACGAAGGGTTTTCGGTGGTGGCTCCGATGAGGATGATGTCGCCGCGCTCGACGTAGGGCAGGAAGGCGTCCTGCTGGGCTTTGTTGAAGCGATGAATTTCGTCTACGAATAGAAGTGTGCGGCGTCCAGCGCGGCGGAGGCGCTCGGCGTCGGCCATGACGGCTTTGATCTCCTTGATGCCGCTGAGCACCGCGCTGAAGGGGATGAATTCGCAACGGGTGACGTGCGCGATGATGCGCGCCAGCGTGGTTTTGCCGACGCCGGGAGGGCCCCAGAGGATGAGCGATTGGAGCTGGTCGCGCTCGATCTGGACGCGGAGGGGTTTGCCGGGAGCGAGGATGTGCTGCTGGCCCACGAAGTCTTCGAGGGTTTCGGGGCGCATGCGCTCGGCCAGGGGGCGGCCGGAGAGATCGGCGGGGGCGGGGCTGGCGTCAAAGAGGCTCATCGAAGCGCTCTCTGGCGCTGGGCTTCGTACAGGAGGACTCCGGCGGCGACGGCGGCGTTGAGGGATTCGACCCCACACGTGGGGATGCGGATGGCGCAGGCGGACTTGGCCAGGGCGGGGCTGACGCCGTGGCCCTCGCTGCCGATGACCAGGGCGCAGGGTCCGGCGAAGTTCGCATCTGAGACGGCGCGCGAGGCGCGGGGAAGAGCCGCGAACAGGGTGACCTCTTTTTGTTTTAGGGCGGCGGAGAGGAGATCGATCTCGAGGCCGGCCAGGATGGGGAGACGGAAGATTGAGCCGGCGGAGGCGCGGAGGCACTTGGGGTTGTAGGGGTTGACGGAGCCTTTGAGAAACGTGGCTCCGGTGGCTCCGAAGGCTTCGGCGGCGCGGACGATCGCACCGGCGTTACCGGGGTCCTGGACGCCGTCGAGGATCACGAGGAGCGCTTTGCCGCGGAGGATGTGTTCGAGCGTCCAGGCGGGCGGCTTGACCAGGGCGATGACGCCTTGGGGAGAGTCAGTGGTGGCGAGCGACGCGAAGGTTTTGTCGGTCACGGCGGCGACGCGGGTGCTCTTAAGGCCGCGAAGGTGTTTGGAGACGACGGCCTGGGCGGATTCGGCGGCGATGACGGCGGGGATCTCGCAACGGCTGCGGAGGGCCTCTTCGAGGAGGTGAAAACCCTCGGCGACCGCAAGGCCTTGGGAGGTGAGGCGGCCCTGAGCCGCGGCTCGGCGGAGGTCCTTGAGAAGCGGGTTGGCGTCGCTGAGGAGGGGGGTGCGCATGGCAGCCTTGATGGTCAGGATAGCGCAGGATTCGAGGGCCGATCGGTGTTGCGTTTCCCAAGTGAATTATAATCGCGTTGGTACCGGCGGGAATAATGACGCTCGGAAGAGTTGGATTGATTCTGATCGGCGTGACTGCGTTGCGCGGACAGGCGCCCGCGCCGGCGTTCGAGGTGACGTTGGTCAAACCGAACCCTGCCAGCGGCGTCCGCCCGGAATGGCACATTACGCCCGGAGGCTTTCGGGCGGTCCACGTGTTTCTGAGGACCGTCATCGCAGAGGCTTACGGAGTTTCGCGGGAGTTGATCTCCGGAGGACCAAGCTGGATCGATGCCGAGGCGTTCGATATCGAGGGCAAGACGGCCGAGCCGGCCGACGAAGCTCGGGTCAAGTTGATGCTGCAATCGCTGCTGACGGATCGATTTAAGTTGGTCCTTCGCCACGAGGTAAAGGAGCTCCCGGTATCCTACATGACCATGCCCAAGCCGTCGCCAAAGCTGGTTCCGGCCAAGGAAGGCGAGGCGAATGGGAGACTTGGTTGGGGGCCTACGTTTGCGTTCGTACGAGGGTACTCGATGGCCGCGTTTGCAGGCTCGTTGCGAAGGGCGGTGGGACACACGGTGATCGACCGGACGGGGATCGAAGGCGAGTTCGACGTCAGGATCGAGACCACGCCGGATGCTCCGTTCAAGGGCGTGGAGGATGCGATCCTGGCGGTGCAGCGTGAACTTGGGTTGAAGTTGGAGACCACGCGGGGGCCGGTGGAGACGCTGGCGATCGAGAGCATGGAGCGGCCGGCGCGGGATTGATATGGCGTGGCGTACCGTCCCGGGTTTTACAATGATTCTGAACGAGGATGAAGCGGGCGTGGCTCATTGCCGGAGCGGGGGTGGTCGCGGTCACGGCGGCGGCGGTGCAGGTTGCCGGCGTGGCCAAGGCGATCCGGGTGCAATCGACAGTGGATGAGGCGCAGACGGCTGACGTGATCGTGGTGCTGGGCGCGGCGGAGTATCGAGGGAAGCCGTCGCCGGTGCTGGAGGCTCGGCTGAACCACGCTCTGTTCCTGTACTTGCAGGGGTTCGCGCCACGGATTCTCACCACGGGCGGCAAGGGCGGCGATCCGACCTTTACCGAAGGCGAAGTAGCGCACGCGTATTTGTCGCGGCACGGGGTGCCGTCCGAGGCGATCTTTGTCGAATCGAAGGGGGCAACCACGGCGCAGAGCCTGGCCGCGGCGATGGACATCATGCGGCGGATGAATTTCAAGTCGTGCATTGTGGTGAGCGATGGGTACCATATTTACCGCGTGAAGAGGATGCTGGAGCGGGAGGGGATGAAGGTGTACGGATCGCCTCGTCCGGAAGGCCGTCCGCCGGAGGGGTGGGAGGAGACGTGGCTGAATGTTCGTCAGGCGGTCGCGTACGATTTGTGGAGAGTGGGGATACCGATTTAAAAACTGTTTAGCCGCGAATAGACGCGAATTAACCTTTAACTTCGAAGTCTGCGGCGGATGGGGAAAGTGAAGGCGCGGATGGCCATGTCGATGTCGCTGACGCCGAGGGCGCGGCAAGCTCCGTAATAGACGGCGAGGCCGAGGGGGATGGAGACGGCGAGATCGGCCAGGCGGCCGAATTGCGAGATGCCCGCGTGCGCGGCCATGTAGTGGCTGGAGAGCGCAACGGCGCCCGCCATGGCGAGCGATGCCGCGGCGACTTTCGCGAGCTGCGATGCAAGTGCCCGGCCGTAGATGCCTCCGATGCGGACGCGCAGAATTCCGAAGAGAATCAGGAACCCGAAGAGCGCGACGGCAGAAGTGGAGAGAGCGAGTCCGGCGTGGCCAAGGTGCGCGAGACGGATCATGGAGCTGGCCGCGGCATAGTTCACCAGAATCGAGGCGAGGCTCACCAGCATGGGCGTGCGGGCGTCGCCCAGAGCGTAGAAGGCGGGGCTCAGGACCTTGATGGCGGCGTAGCCGGTGAGTCCGATGGCGTAACAGGACAGCGCGCGGGCGGTCTGCTCCGTGTCGTAAAGATGGAAGCGGCCGCCCTGGTAAATCGCGCCGATGATCGATTTACCCAGAACCAGGAGGCCGACCGAAGACGGCAGCGTGAGCAGGAACACCATGCCCAAGGAGTGGGAGAGCGTGCGGCGGAATTCATCCAGGCGGCCGGCGGCGGCGCTGCGCGAGATGGAGGGAAGCGTGGCGGACGCCATGGCGACGCCGAATAATCCAAGCGGGAGCTGCATGAAACGGAAGGCGTAGCTGAGCCAGCTTACGGGGCCGTCGAGACCGGTGCGCGGGTCGTGAATGGTGGAGGCGAAGTTGGTGTTGACCATCACGTTGATCTGCACGGCGGCGTTGCCCAGAATCGCGGGAACCATCAGGCGCAGGATGCGGACCATGCCAGGGTCGGACCAATGGAAAGCGGGACGGAGGCGGTAGCCGAGACGATACAGGCTGGGAAGTTGCCAAATGAGTTGCAGCGCTCCGCCGAGCACCACGCCGACGGCCATGCCTTCGATGCGGGTGATATGCAGTGAAGGCCCAAGAAAGATGCCCAAAACGATTCCGAATCCGACTGAGCCAATGTTGAAGAACGTCGAGGCCGTAGCCGGGATGCCGAAAACGTTGGAGGCGTTGAGTATGCCCATGACCAGCGCGGCCAGCGCCACCAGCAGCAGGAACGGGAACATGATGCGGGTCATGGTGACGGCGAGCTGGAATTTTTCAGGCTCGGCTGCATAGCCGGGCGCGAGGAGATGAACCAGAGCCGGCGCGAATAGGGCTCCCGCGGCGCAGACCGCTCCGACGATGAGGATAAGCGCGGTGCCCACCAGGTTGACCAATCGCGCGGCTTCCTCCTTACTGCGGTTGGTCAAATACTCAGTGAAGATGGGCACGAAGGCGCTGGAGAGCGCGCCTTCGGCGAAAAGGTCGCGAGTGAGATTGGGGATGCGGAAGCCGAGCATGAAGGCGTCGTAAATCATGCCCGCGCCGAAGAGGCGGGCCATGACGCTCTCCCGCAGCAAGCCGGTGATGCGGCTCATGAAGACGGCCAGCGAGACGACGCCCGCGGAGCGGACCAGACGCTCCTGGCCGCTCGCAGTCGCTTCAGCTTCCGTATTCTTCAAGGAAGTGGGCAATGGTCATGATCCCGGTGTAGTAGTTGGAGATTTTGTATTTCTCGTTGGGCGAGTGGAGGCCGTCATCGGGCAGGCCGAAGCCCATCAGCACGGTAGGAATGCCCAGGTGCGTGGCGAAATCGCCCACGATGGGGATGGATCCGCCGATGCGGATGAAGACGGTCTCGCGGCCGAGGATGTCGGCGAAGGCTTTGGCCGCGGTGTGAATCGCGGGATGGTCGGCTTTGACAGAGATGGCCGGACTGGCGCTCAAAACTCGCACTTCGGTTTGGATGCCGGCGGGAGTGTTGTTCTGGACGAATTTCTTGAAAGCTTCGAGGATTTTCTCCGGTTTTTGATCCGGCACCATGCGCATGCTGACTTTCGCGGTGGCTTTGGCGGGGATCACGGTTTTGGCTCCGGGCGCGGTGTAGCCTCCCGCGATACCGTGAACTTCAAGAGTGGGACGGGCCCAGAGGCGTTCGAAGACGGAGAAGCCGGACTCGCCCGTGAGGCGCGTGGAGCCGACCTCAGTTTTGAGAAACTCCTGTTCATTGAAAGGGAGGATGGACCAACTGTGCTTTTCCTCGGGCGAAGGCGGCTTGACATCGTCATACATGCCGGGGATGAGGATGTGGCCGTTGGCGTCCTTCATTTTTGAGAGCAACTCCACCAGGCCGAAGACCGCGTTGGGCGCGGCGCCTCCGTACTGGCCGGAGTGCAGATCGCGGGAAGGGCCGCGGGCTTCGATTTCGGTGTAGATGAGGCCGCGAAGACCGATGCAGAGAGTGGGGATGCCCTCGGCGTAGAGCTCGGTATCGGAGACCAGGGCGACGTCCGCTTTCAGCTTCCAGGGATAGTCGGCGACGTATTTGGCGACGGCTTCGCCGCCGGTTTCCTCTTCGCCTTCGATGAGGAATTTGATGTTGAGCGGGAGATCGCCGTTGACGGCGCGGAGAGCCTCAATAGCTTTGATCTGCGAATACATTTGGCCCTTGTCGTCGCAGGCGCCGCGGGCGTAGAGGTTGCCGTCGCGGACGGTGGGCTCGAAGGGCGGGGTGTGCCATTCATCGAGAGGATCGGGCGGCTGAACGTCGTAATGACCGTAGCAGAGGACGGTGGGCTTGCCGGGCTTGTGCAGCCAATCCGCGTAGACCAGGGGATGGCCCGCGGTGGGGATGATTTCGACGTGCTCCATGCCTGCGTCCGTGAGGGCGGCAGCGACGAAATGGGCGGCCTGGGTGACGTCCTTGGCGTGGGCGGGCTGAGCGGAGATGCTGGGGATGCGCAGGAGCTGCTTCAGCTCATCAAGGAGGCGGTCCTGGTGCTGCTCGACGTAGGTCTTGGTGGAAGGGGACACTCTCCATTATAGGTGTGGAGGGGGTCGCAGCATGCCGCGGCTCTTAAATGGTGCTTTTACCCTCGAGGAATTTCGACAGGCTTCCGGCCATATGCACGAACTCGGCGGGCATCATCAGGACGGTGGTGCTGTTGTTCTCGGCGCCCACTTCGGCGACCATTTGCATGCGGCGAAGCTCCAGGGCGGCCGGGTTGCCGACCATCAACTTGGCGGCGTCGGCGAGTTTGCGGGAGGCTTCCAGCTCGGCGTCGGCTTTGATGATGCGAGCGCGCTTTTCGCGCATGGCTTCGGCTTCCATGGCCATGACGCGCTGCATGTCCTGAGGGATCTCGACGTCTTTCATTTCGAGAAGCTCGACGGCCACACCCCAGGGGGTGATGTTTTCGCTGACGTTTTTACTGAGGATGGCGTTGATCTGGTCGCGGGCTTTGAGGACTTCGTCGAGATCATGCTGGCCGATGACGTTACGCAGGCCGGTGAGCGCGACCTGCTGCACGGCGGCGCGGAAGTTTTCCACCTGGAGCACGGCTTTCTGCGGGTCGCTGACGCGATACCACAGCACGGCGTTGACTTTGACGGTGACGCTATCGCGGGTGATGGTCTCCTGCTGTTCGATGGGCGCGGTGACCACGCGCAGGTCGATGCCAACTTTGGTTTCGATGCCCAGAGGGATCAGCCAGTAGAGGCCGGGTCCGCGCAGGCCGGTGAAGCGGCCGAGACGGAAGACGACGGCGCGCTGGTATTCGCGCGCAATGCGGAAGCCGGAGAGCAGAATGAGAAGCACAAGCACCGTTACGATTTGGGTGAGATCCATAGGCGCAAGCGTACCATGCGGAATCGCCGGTGACGTACGCTAGGTCATTGTGGATTGGGTACGAAGAATAGCGGGCGCGGCGGCGCTGCTGGCGCTGGCGGCTGCGGGGTGGTTTTCGGTAAGGCTTTCGCGCGCGGACGCGGAATTTCGCGCGGGCACGCCGGAGAGTGTGGCTCGCGCGGCCGCGCTGATGCCGCGGAACAGTGCGTATCTGATGCTGCACGCCTTGCAGGTGGAGTATGCGGGAGGCGATGCGCGGCCGCTGCTCAAAGAGATCGCACGTGTGACTCCGGATGCGTCGGCGCCGAGGGTCAAGCTGGGGCTCGACGCGGAGGCTCGCGGCGATATTGCGGAAGCGGAGCGGTGGTTGCTGGATGCGGCTCGCGTGGATCATCAATATGAGCCCCGCTGGACCCTGGCGAATTTTTATTTCCGGCAGCAAAGGATGGAGGAGTTCTGGAAATGGATGCGCGCGGCACTGGAGGTGTCGTATGGCGACCGGATGGCGGCGTTCGATTTGTGCTGGAGCGCGGCGCCGGACGCGTCCGTGATTCTGGCTCGCGCGATTCCGGAGCGGCATGAGGTGCTGGCGGCGTTAGTTTGGTACCTGGTGGGGAAGGAACGAGAGGCGGCCGAAGCCGCGCTGCTGTTATCGCAAGCGCACGACCGAGGAGACGAAGCGGTCCTGGATATCGAGGCTGTGCTGGATATTGAGATGGACCGGCTGCTAGCGGCGGGACGGCGCGATGAGGCTCGCGGGATTTGGGTGAACTTGGGTTACGCCGAGCCGCCTGTGCCTGGAAATCCGGCGGCGGGAAATCTAGTGGTCCATCCGGATTTTGAGGGTCCGCGAGTGGGGCACGGGTTCGATTGGCGGCTGACGGAAAACCCGGGCGTGAAATTTACTCCGCTGGACACACCGCCGGCGCTGCGGATTTCGTTCAACGGGATGGAACCGGAGATGTGCGCGCTGGCGGCGGAGTTCGTGGGGGTGCGGAAGGGCAGGCGATATGTGCTGCAGTGGGAGTCGCGCGGGGACGCCAGCGGAGTTGCGTGGCGAGCGGGCGCCGGCCGCGGGAAGGTGCAAGCCAGCGGCGACTGGGTTGCGGCGCGACTGGATTTCATTGCGACTCAAGATGAGCAGCCAATCGAGTTGGATTATGCGCGGCCACTGGGCGAGCCCCGCACGGAGGGTTCTATTGAGCTGCGGCACATGACCATCCTGAGACAGACGGGCGAGGGGCAGCGGTGATCGAGGCGATCGCGCTTACGCTGAACCTTTGGTTCGGTCTGGCGACGCTGCGTGCCGGGGAGGCCGTGCGCTGGTGGTTGACGGGCTTCGAACTGGCGATCTTCGCGCTGGGTGCAGCGATGCTTGTGAGGCGAAGCTTTGCTGTCCGCTTTCATCCCATCGGAGTGGTTTTGGCGGGAGCCGCTGGGTGGGGATTGGCGCAGGTATGGCTCGGCGTTTCCGTCGATCCGCAGAGGACGCTCCAGAGCGCGCTGGGGTGGGCGGTGAACTGCGCGGCGTTCTCCATCGCGCTGGCGGTCTCCCGGCGCGGCAAAACGCGTGAGGCGTTCCTGACGGCGCAGGCATTGTGCGTGCTCGCCATGGGAATCCTGTGTATGGCTTGGCTATACACTGCGGGGAAACTCGGGCCGTTCGCGTATAAGAACCAATTCGCGGCGTACATGGAAGTGGGGACCGGGATCGCGATGGCGCGGGCGATGAGAGACTCGAAGCGTTGGGTAGCGTGGATCGCGGCGGCGGGGGCGATGTTCGCGTGCGCGGCTGCGGCAGGCTCGCGCGCCGGGGCGATTCTATGCCTGACGGAGTTGATCCTGTTGCCCGTGGCCGCGGCCTGGCGAGGATGGATTTCGGGAGCGACGTTGGCTCGCGTTGCGGCTTTGGCGGTAGCCAGTGCGGGAGTCCTGGTGACGGTGACCGGGTGGGAGACGGTGTGGCAAAGATTGCAGGAGCCGAATCCGTACGCAAGACGGGCGGACATGTTACGGTCCAGCGTGGCGATGGGGCGGGAAAAGCCGGTGGTGGGGTTCGGGCTGGGCGCGTGGCCTTCCGCGTATCCGGGCTACGCGCGCTACGACGATGGGAGCTACGTGAACGAAGCGCACAACGATTGGGCGCAATGGATGGTGGAAGGCGGCGCGGGATTGTTGCTGGCGATGCTGGCGATCGTGGCGATGCTGCTCCAGCCGGCGTTCGATTCCTTGTGGGGATTAGGATTGATGGCGGTGTTTGTGCATGCCTGGGTGGATTACCCGTTCGAGCAGAGACCGGCTCTGGCGGCATTTTTCTGGGCCATGGCCGGGGTGTTGGCGGCTACCGCTTCAGCAAAAGCATATCGCCCTGGCGAACCTTCCCGGGCGTAGCGCCAGTGGTGAAATTTACTTCCAGCTCATTGAAGGCGATGCCCGGATTTATATCGACGGTTCCTGCGGCGCCATCGGTGGTGGTGAGTTTGAAGCTTTGGTTGAGCGTGGCTTTGAAATCGCCGGAGAATTCGAAACGCAGCACGGGGTCGCCGGCGTTGCCGGGCGGAAGCTTGAAACGCGCATAGAAGGTTCCGGTGGCGTGGCCGTCTTCTTCGTGCAGGACGAAGTCGACCACTTCGGGTTGCGAGCCGAAATACGCCATGCCCGGCATGTAGCTCCACACGCCGACGTAGCGAGCGAGCGGAACCGGAGTGATTGAAGGCGCCGGCGGAGCCGCCGAAGTTGAAGCGGCGGGAGAGCCGCCGGGAGCGGCAGGCGCGTTAGAGACAGCCGGCGGAGCGGTTCGCGCGGCGTCGGCCAGCTTGGAATAATAGTTTGCCCATGCGGTAATCTCTTGATTCATGGCGCCGGAGGATTGCGATAGCGCTGTCGAAAGCAGCGTGTATTCCTGCACCGCTTTGGCGCGAGCCTGCTCCGTGGCCGCAACGGACTTGACGGCTTTATCCTCGGCTTGCTGCCGGTCAACGATGGAGGTCTTCAATCGATCGAGCGCGGCCTGTTCGCGCTGGAAGGCTTGGCGAAGTTGCTGGATCGCGCGATCGGGATCGTTGGCGAAGGTTCTGACGCTGGCGCCCACAGCGACGGCTTCGCGGTCGACGAACCGGACTTCGGCGGGAGCGGGGGCGAGGTCCGGCAAAGGCTGTACAGGATTGGCGCCTAGCCAATTCAGATTTTGCAACTGTTGGCCGGCGGTGCTGCTGAGCCCGGCGGCGTGTGCCGAGCCGTAGGCCGAAGCGAGGCCGGACTCGGTTGCGGCGCGTTTGGCGAGATCGTCGGCCTGCCCGGCGGCGGCGTCGAGCTCCAGGTTGGGGTCGGCTGTGCGCCACGCTTTATAGAGTTCTTCGTAGGATTCGCGATTCGATTGGGCGAGCAAGCAAAGCGCCACGGCGGCAAGGGGCAACAAACGCCGGGTCATTTCTGTTTCCCTTGCGGCGCCGGTTTAGGAGGCGCGAGCCCTCTGGTGATGTTGCACTCAGTTTGCGCGCGGGCCAAGCGCGCGGCGTAGTAGGCGTTCCAGCGGACGGCCTCGCCTTGGAACGCGGATTGAACGCCGCTCCATGCGCTCCGGCGAGCGTCAAGCTGCATGACCAAATCGGCGAGGTCCATTGACGCCGCGGCAGCGTGGCTGGCGGAGGAGTCCACGGCATCGGCGCGTTGCTGCTGATCGGCCAGCACCTGCTTTAATCCGTCGGCGGGCGCGGAGAGCGACGGACGCCGCTGCAGGCTTTGATTCAGGTTGACGATTAGGCCGTCTACGGCGGCGCGCTCCGGGGCCATGCCGGATTTCTCGGCGGCCAAATCCGTGCCGAGACCTTGCGCCGATGCGAGCACTTGTCTAGCGGCATTGGCCTGAAGCTCGGCCTGATGGTTAGCGGCTTCGAGATAAGCTGCAACGGCGGTAATGCGTGCGCCGGACGCTCTGTTGACCGCAGTGATGCTGGCCGCAATCTTGGGATCGCAAGGTAGCAGGCGGATCAACGATAGTTCCAAATTCTGCGCCAGCCGGTCCCACTCGGCGGTACGGTTCTGCACAGCTTTTTCTAAATCGGCGAGAGAGGCCGGGGTAGAAGGGTTCTGCGCCGTGGCGTTCTGGCCGGCAGCAGCAGCCGCCGTAAGCAGGCATAGGTAGATTTGCCCGAGGATTCTCAGCCGAAACATATCCGGGGGATTACAGTGTAACCCGAAAAGGTGCATTCCGGCCAGCGACCGCGAAGGCCAGTGTCAGGAGCTGGATGGCTACAATAGAGGTTTCAGGAGGCTCCTCAGGAATGCCAGCAACTTCGCGGCGCCGGTCAGTGGCGGTGCGCATCGGCCATGGTAAAGACGCGGTGACGGTGGGGGGAAACCATCCCATCGTGGTGCAGTCGATGACCAATACCGACACGGCCGACACTCCCTCCACGGTGAATCAGGTGATGGCGCTTGCCGCCGCCGGCTCCGAGCTGGTGCGGGTGACGGTGAACACGGACGAGGCGGCTCGCGCGGTGCCGAAGATCGTGGAGACGCTGGATAAGTTCGGGCGCCGCGTGCCGGTGATCGGCGATTTTCATTACAACGGACATATTCTACTGAAGAAATATCCGGAGATGGCGCGGGCTCTGGCGAAATACCGGATCAATCCGGGCAACGTGAATATCGGCAAGAAGCATGACGATAATTTCCGCATCATGATTGAGGCGGCGATCGAATATGACCGGCCGGTCCGGATTGGGGTGAACTGGGGTTCGCTCGATGCGGCGCTGCTCACGCGGATGATGGATGAGAACAACCAGCTGGCTGAGCCGCTGGATGCGCGCAGCGTGACGCTGCGGGCGATTGTGGTAAGCGCGATCGAATCCGCGAAGGCGGCGGAGCGGTATGGGCTCGCGCGGGATCATATTATCCTGAGCGCGAAGGTAAGCGGGGTTCAGGATTTGATCGAGGTGTACCGGATGCTGGCCGCGGAATGCGATTACGCGCTGCACTTGGGGCTGACGGAAGCGGGGCTGGGATCGAAGGGAATTGTCGCGACCACGGCGGCATTAGGGGTGCTGTTGCAGGAGGGGATCGGCGATACGATTCGCTCCTCCCTGACGCCGATGCCGAACGGAGATCGCACCGATGAGGTGATCGTGAGCCAGCAGATTCTGCAAGCGCTGGAGCTGCGCAGTTTTACTCCTCAGGTGACGGCGTGCCCGGGATGCGGACGCACCACCAGCACCTTCTTCCAGGACATGGCGGATCAGATCCAGACTTATCTGCGCCAGCAGATGCCGGTGTGGAAGGAGAGCTACTCGGGCGTGGAGGAGATGAGGGTCGCGGTGATGGGCTGCGTGGTGAATGGGCCGGGCGAATCGAAGCACGCCAATCTGGGGATCTCCCTGCCGGGCACGTTTGAGGAGCCTGTGGCTCCGGTGTACGTGGATGGAAAGCTGAAATGCACGCTGCGGGGGGACCGCATCGTGGAGGAATTCATCGGGATTCTGAACGATTACGTGGGGCGGACGTACGCGGAGCGGTCGATGGTGGGGGTGTAGGCGGTCCCGAACGGAAATGCGCCGAGAGCAGCGGGTTAGGGATCACTTGTTGAGGAAGTCGTCCGGCTCGACTGCTGATTGCTTCAGAATCGCTCGGAGCGTTCCCTCGGGCATTTCGCCCGGATGGTTGGGAACGGTTGTGTAGCGGTTCGTCGTGGGGTTGAACCAGATCTCGTGGCTGCCGGCTGCCTGACGGTCGAACTGGAATCCGAGGGCCCGAAGGCGCCGTGCCACCTCGCGATACCGAAAGCCCGCGAGGCGGCCCATCAAGCTGCGACGACGATGGTGTAATCGCGCCGGCTCTGGGTGGTGGGGAGGTTGAGAGAGCCCTCACGCTCGCGCCGGGCGTCGATCAATTTGCGGGCGACGTCGCGGGCGATTTCTAGAGCTTCGGCTACGGTCCGGCCCTGCGCCACAAGGCCCGGGAGTTCCTCCGAAGTCGCCAGGAAGAGGCCCTCGGGCAGTTCCTCGATCTGAATCCGAATCGCCAACTCCATACGGCTTGATCGTAACACTCCGTTATCTACGGTGGGTGTCCCGCAGGCAGCTATAACGGCCGCTCTGGCGGACGATAAGGAGAATTGAGGCTGGTCCCGGCCAATGGATCTGAAAGGCATCATCGAACTGCTAGGCAAAGACAACGGCCCGGCGGACGAAATGACCGGCGCGTTTCTAGCCGACGCGGTCGCGAGTTTCGCGACCAAACCGGCCGCGGCCACAAATGCCATCCGCCAGCTTCAAACCGGCGACCCTTCCGGCTTTGCCCTCGCGGCGGTCCGGCTGCTAGCCAGCAACAACGAAAAATCACCCGGTGTGCAGTACGTCGCGGGATTGTTGTTCGCCGGAAACCTGCTCATCGATCCCCTCTTGGATGAGGACGCTTTGCCGCTCGAAGCCGCCATCTCGCTCGCCCGGAACCTGGCTACAGCCGAGCCGGTCCTGGATGGACGTTTATTACGCAAGTTGCTGAGCAACGCGGGGGGCGAGGTGCAGGCCATCAAGAGCTCTGCCGCGTTGCGAGCCTTGAAGCTGGTGGAGTCCATCTCGGATTGCACCCGCCTTTCCTCTTATCTGATCCAACTGCTGCGCCATCCGAGCTCCGAGGTGCAGTCAAAAGTGGCGCTGCTGCTTGGCCGCGCCAACTTGAACCTGAGCCGCGTAAAGAGCTTCCTGGGATCCGATGACGCCCGCTTGCGGGCGAATACGGTGGAGTCATTGTGGGGGCATCCGTCGGCGGAGGTGCGGGAAGTCTTGCGCCAAGCCGTCAAGGACTCCTCCGCACGGGCTTCGATGAACGCCCTGTTGGAGCTTTGCCGGCAGGGAGACCGGGAGGCCTTCGAGCGAATCAAACATGCGGCCACGGCGCTCGATGCGGTGGACCGTTCCCGCGCGGCGTGGGCGATGGGGGAGTGCGGCGATCCGGAATTCACGGCGCTGCTCGACCAGTTGTGCTCCGATCAAGATGCGCACGTCCGGGAGATGGCCGAAAAGGGCCGCACCAAATTGCGCCAGCGTTCCGCCGAAAAGCTGGCCGCGGAGAAGCCGCCCGTGGTGGACGAAGAGGCGCGCGGCCCACAGCCCGCGGCTTGAAGGTTACGCGAAGCTCTTCACACCGTCCGCTTCGTTTTCGAAAACGTCGAAAACCGTGTACAGTTTCGTAGTCTGGAGCGGGTTCTGAACCCTCGAGGTAAGATTCACCAGCTTCAGCTTTCCTCCGGCGTTTGTGATGGTCGTATACCCGGCAACGAGTTCGCCGATACCGGAACTGTCGAGGTAGGTGACACCGCTCAGATTGACCAGAATCTTCTTGTGGCCCTGTGTGGTCAGGGTGCGAAGGGTTTCGCGCAACATGCTGGAAGCCTCGCCCAGGGTAAGCTTGCCGGCCACGTCGGCGATGGTCACGTCGCCCACCTGCCGCGTACCCACTTTGACGCTCATGGAAGGATCTCCTCTCGGAAGTTCGTCAAATCATCTTACCCCTTTTTCCCGAGCAGAGCCTTCACATGCGCAGCGGCGGCGGACGCCAAGCCGTTCAGGTTGTAGCCGCCCTCCAGCACGGAGACCAACCTTTCCCCGGCATGCTCCCCCGCGATCTCCAACATGACATCGGTTAGCGCGGCGAAATCCGCGTCGGACAGCGTGAAGCGGCCCAACGGGTCGGCGATGCGGCTATCGAAGCCGGCGGAAATCAGCACCAGTTCCGGGCGAAAGTGGTCCGCGGCGCGGCGCAAGCGCTCGCGGAAAGCGCCGAGAATTTCCGCGTGGCCGGAGCCAGCCGGGAAGGGGCAGTTCATGGTGCAATCGTGCCCCTTGCCCTCACCAGTCTCAGAGGCTTCGCCGGTGAAGGGGTACCATGGCGACTGGTGCGTACTGAAGAAGAACACGGAGCCATCGTCGTAAAAGATGTCCTGCGTGCCGTTGCCGTGATGCACGTCCCAATCTGCAATGAGGACTTTGCCGATCCCATGATGGCGTTGGGCATGGCGCGCGGCGATCGACACGTTATTGAACACGCAAAAGCCCATGCCTTGGGCGGGCCGCGCGTGATGCCCCGGCGGCCGCACCACGCAGAAAGCGCTCTGCGCCCTTTGTTCCACTACTGTGTCGATCGCATTCAAGACACCGCCGGCGGCGGCCAGCGCGGCTTCCCAGGAATGCGTCGAAACATTGGTGTCGCCGGTGGACAATTCGGGTAAGCCGGAGAGGATATCGCGCCGCGCGGTGGTGATGTAGCGATGGCTGTGGCACAGGGCGAGTTCGTCTTCGGTGGCCATCCGCGTAGGGATGCGGGCAAGTTCCTCCATCAACCCGGCCTGCTCCAGTGCGTGCAGGACGGCATCGAAACGGAGAGGCTGTTCGGGATGGCCGGAGCCGGTCTCATGAAGTTTAGAGATGGGATCGGCCAGGAGTGCGACTGGCAAGTCCGGGTTAGCGGGCATGCAGGACCGAAAATGCTTCGGTCAGAGGAATCGCGATACCTTCCGCGGTGAGCGATCCGTCCGCGGGAATCTCATGCAGACGCTGACCCGCACGGTACTCCCAAGCCCGCTCATTATCCGGATCGGCGATCCAGACGGTGGCGACGCCCCAGGCGTGATACTCCTCGCATTTCGCCAGCACTTCGCTCATGCGGTCGTCGGGCGAAAGGATCTCGATGCAGAGGTGGACGGGCTCGGTTGGGTAGGGGTCCTGGATATGGTCGCGTCGTTGGGCAATCACATCCGGGATGTAGTATTTGCCCTCGCGAATCCGGACCGTGACCTCGGACTCAGATTCGAACGCCGGAAAACCGGTCGCTTATCAGTTGTCCGAACCAGCTTTGTAGCAATCCATGTTTGCGTGTAGGCATCGGTTTCTGGCGCAACACTCCGTCCAAGTATTCGCAGGCCGGCTTGTAGGTCGTCGCCAGATACTCTTCAACCGAAATCCCGGAGACCAAGGGAGTGGTCGAGCCCGCCGCCATGTCTAATAGGATACCCGCCGCTGCCGTACCAGAGTGGGCGGCCGGCGGATTATCCGAAATTAATCGCCCGATAGGTGCTTCAACCTGACACCTTCAAGGCTCGGCCCGCGTCTAGATGGGCGAGGAAGGCCAGGGGGTTGGACCCAGGGGTTTGAACCAAGGAGGTTGAACCCAGGGGTTTGAACCCAGGAGGTGCTCACATGGCTCAGCTCAGGACGGTGACTCGCAGCGTGGTGGCATTGGCGCTTTGCGCCGGGCTGGTGGGTGCGCAGAGCCTGCCGCCGGCTTATCCCGCCCAGCCGCAGCCGAATGAAGGCCAGCCACCGGCGAATGGCGTCCAGCAGCTTCCTCCGGCACAGCCTGCCGAAGAAGCCGAGCTGCTGACTCCTCAGCAGCTCGACAACCTGGTTGCTCCCATTGCTCTCTATCCGGATGAGCTGCTGAGCCAGATTCTGGCGGCCAGCACCTATCCGCTGGAGATCGTCGATGCGGAACAGTGGATGCAGCAGAACAAGAACCTTCCGCCCGCACAGTTAGTTAACAACGCCAAGCAGCAGAATTGGGACCCCAGCATTCAGGCTCTGGTTGCTTTCCCAGACGTGCTGGATATTCTCGGGCGCGACATTCACTGGACCACCGATTTGGGTAATGCGTTCCTGGCTCAGCAGGCCGACGTGATGGGCGCCATCCAGCGGATGCGGGCTCGAGCGCAGCAGAACGGGCAACTTCGCACCACGCCACAGCAGACCGTGACCACGCAGTATGACAACGGCCAGAGCGCGATTCAAATTGCGCCTACCGATCCGCAGACCGTCTACGTGCCGGAGTATCAGCCTTCCGCTGTATACGGGCCTCCGGCTTACGGAGCGTACCCAACCTTGTGGTATCCGCCTTCCTGGGGTGTGTACGGTGGGTACGGCTACGGCGGTTACGGCTACGGCGGTGGGATCGGATTCTCGCCAGGCATTTTCCTGAACAGCTTGTTTAGCGGCCTGCTAAACTTTGGTCCCTGGGGTTGGGGCGTGAACTGGTTCGCGCATGCCCTGTTCCTGCTTCCGCAATTCTTCGCGCACTTCTTCGGAGGCTGGTGGGGCGGGCATGGCTACGGTTATGGCTATGGCGGAGCGGCTCTCGCCGGGCACCCGTTCTGGGTTCACGATCCGGTGCATCGCCTGGGAGTGCCCTATGCGAATCGCGCGATAGCGACACGGTTTGGAGGCGGCGTTGGAGTTCGCGGCGGTGTCCGCGGCGGCGCCATCGCGGCGAATCGTGGATTTGCGGGAGCAGGCGCCAGGGCGGAGGGTTTCAGGGCAGAGGCTCCACGGGCGGAAGCCGGAGGAGCGTGGCGCGGCGTAGGCAGCGGTGCGGGCCGCGGCGGCTTCAATAGCGAGGCTCGCTCAGGGTTCTCTGCGCCTTCCCGGGCGCCTGGGGCCAATCAATTCGCGGCGCGAACGTCTCCGCAGTCGTCCAGTCGCAGCTACAGCGGCCAAGAGTTCAGAGGACAAAGCTACGGGAACAGCTTCCGCGGAGGCGCGGAGGCGCCCCGTCAGGAGGCTTCACGGCCACAAGCTTCGCGGGAGCCGCAGATGATGGCTCGCAACTTCTCCGCGCCTTCGCGTGGATCCGAGCGCAGCTTTAGCGCACCGTCTTCTGGCGGATCGGGAGCTTCGCAGCACTTCTCGTCTCCGCACGGGTCGGCCCCCCACGGGTCGGCGCCGCATGCGTCATCTCCACATGGCTCGGCGCCGCATGCGTCATCTCCACATGTCTCTGGAGGGTCTCATTCTGGAGGAGGGCATTCAGGGGGCGGTCACTCTGGCGGGGGACACTCCGGCCGCAAGTAACGGCTACTTGAAGATCTTGAAGAGGTGCCGCGGCCGATCCCGCTGGCCGGAGGACCTAAAGCGCGAATCGAGATCGAATCTCTTGAATCCGTCTGTCAAGTGCGGCTTGAACCTCCTCCTCGGCCTCGTCACGTGATATCGCAGCGGTCACGCGCAGGCGGTCAGCAAGTGCTTCTAACACGGGTAGATCCTGCTTCGCCTGAGTCCTCGCACGTCTCCACTTACGCACCTCTTCGCGGCTCAAGCGAATGTGATCGTTAGTATAGGCACCGCACCGAGTAACCGCATCGACGCCACCGTCGCCCCTCTCCCGGAGGTGGATAACGTATGGGTCCTCAGCGCAAGGGTCCGCAAACCTTACCTCGGAGGATAACTGATCGGCGGACGGCCACGTCTCCGACTTGTGCCTGTTGCATCTCCCGCAAGAGTAGTAGAGGTTTTCGTATGTGTTGCGGAGTTCCGGGAATTTGGACTGCGGGCGAAAGTGATCAACCTCGAACGCCTCCGCGCCGCCGAAGTAAGCTTCCGTTCGCTCGCAGTAGGCGCACCGAAAGGTGAAATCCTTGCGCAGATGGGGCACGTAATCTCGATGGTCACTGTACGCAGGCGGAGTCTCCCTGCGCGTGAAGATCGCCATATCCGCTGCTAAAGTGGATGCCCTCTGAGCTTCGCGAGAAGCTGTTCGACCGAGTCTAGAAGCTTGGTTCGCTCTTCTTGCCACTGTCGCTCACGGGCCTCCAGGACGGGGTCCCGGTCTTCGGCATCCAGTCTTGCTTCTATGCGCTCGAGCTCGAAGCGGTGCAAGGGGCTAAGATTGCCTCGCCCTCCGTCCACAAGCTGGTGGTACCTTTCCCGAACCTGTTGGTCGCTCATCGTGGCGACCCGATCGAGCACATCGAGCACCTCTTGATTTTCGGCGACCCGCCCGGTTGGCCTCACAGGGGGGCCGTCGCCGGACCTGCTTCGCTTCGATCTCTGAACCGGTGACTGCCGCGTTCTTCTGTGCAGGCGGCTGAGAGCGCTGGGAGATGCGTCGATCAGGTCTATTCAAAGCCATGGTTTCTCACCCGCATTACTTATCCGGGATGGCGAGCGGGGCGGTTCGCTCCTTCAGTATAGAAAACTGTTCGTGTGTTCTGGCCACTGCCCTACGAATCCATTCAAACCGCTCCTCAGTGAGCTCGACCAACATCCTTTTGGTCTCGCCTTCGCGGTCGACTGCAACGAGTTCCATGGTGATCAGGGGCACGATCCCCAGAAACCGCTTGTAGGAATCGCGGACTTCGCTGTCGCCGACGGGCAACCCGCCGAAGATGGCCCTCGCCTCGCAGACAAAGTTCAGGTCGTCAAGTCTGGGCAAGCCTGCAGGGAGGACATGCGCGTTGTACCAAACCCAAACTCGTTGCTTTAGATCGGATAACCGGCCGAGGAGCGGTCCAATCGTAGCTAAGACTATAGGAGGTACACCGAGGAGCAATAGGTCCTGCTCAATATCGGTCAGCTCCAGTGCGTACTCCTGCCATGCCCACAAGAGGTCGCGTAGAGCTAATACGGCACCCTGGAACCGTTCAGGGAGGAGCGGGCTCGCGACGATATTTGCGGGAAGGGGAGAAGCGTGGGGATCAAAGTCTTTGCTGGCGAAGAACCAATCTGCTACGGCGTCCCTATCAGCGGCCTTGAGCTTGGCTAGCTCCGTTAGGTCCTCGCGAAACTCCTCCGAAGGCGAACCTCCCGGTCCAAAGATCTTGTACTCCACAGTTGCCTCCTTCGACGCGACCCTACGAACGGGCCACTGAAATTCTAGCAGGCGTCCCGTACAAGCTGCTCCTTCGGGTCCCGTTATTTGAACATTTTGAACAGGCGGCGGAGGGGGTCGTAATACTCGTCGACTACGCGCTCTTTCAAGGGGATGATCGCGTTGTCGGTGATTTTGATCTCCTCGGGGCAGACCTTGGTGCAGCATTTGGTGATGTTGCAGTAACCGATGCCGCCTGTGTCGCGCAAATCGGCAATACGATCCGCGCTATCGAGCGGGTTCATCTCCATGGCCGCCGAATACACCAGGAAACGCGGGCCAATGAATTTGTCGTGCATGTGGTGATCGCGCAGGATGTGGCAGACGTCCTGGCACAGGAAGCATTCGATGCACTTGCGGAACTCCTGGGGCCGGTCGACGTCGGCCTGCTGCACGCGCCAGGTGCCGTCGGGTGCGTCCGGCTTGCGCGGGGTGAACTTCTTGATCTTCTCCTTGACCCGGAAATTCCAGGAGACATCGGTCACCAGATCCTTCACCAGAGGGAAGGTATGCATCGGCTCGACCGTCACCGGCTGATCCAAGGGCAGGGAATTGAGCCGTGTCATGCACATCAGCCTCGGGTTCCCGTTGATCTCCGCGGAACACGATCCGCACTTACCCGCCTTGCAATTCCAGCGGACCGCCAGATCGTTGGCCTGCTCCGCCTGAATCTTGTGCACCACGTCGAGCACCACCATCCCTTCGGACACCTCAGTGATGTAGTCCTTGAACCCGGCTTGCTTGGAATCGCCGCGCCAGATGCGGAAGGTTGCGGTGGCCATTATTTCGCTTGCTCCTCTAATGTTAAAGCCCGCGAAACGGAGCGCAGCGGCATCGTTTCCTGATCGAATTGCGGGAGCCGCCGCGCCCTTCGCGGGCTCATTTGGACTGTTCCTCTATAATTGCTTTCAGCTCAGGTGGAATGGGCACGACGGGGGTGCGGGCCACGATGGGGTTGCCGCCGGCGTCCATGGTCACGCGCAAATTAACTTTGCCCCACTCCTCGCTCTTCTCCGGATAGTCGTCGCGGAACTGCGCGCCGCGGCTTTCCTTACGCTCCAGTGCCGCCTTGGCGACGATTTCGGAAACGATAAGAAGACTATCCAGATCCAGCGCCGTGTGCCAGCCGGTGTTGTACTCGCGATTTCCGGTGATGCCGGCTTTCGCCGCGCGCACTCGCAAAGCCGCGATCTTTTCGAGAGCCTGCTGCATCTCGTCCTCACGCCGCACGATGCCCACCAGGTCCTGCATGAGCTTTTGCAACTCGTGCTGGATGGCGAATGGATTCTCGCCGGCCGCGCCGCGTTCGAATGGTTCCAGAGCTTTTGTCGCAGCGGCCTCCACCTGGTCCATGGGAACCTTCGCGGCGCTATGTTCCTTGGCGAACTTTGCCGCATATTCACCGGCGCGCTTGCCGAAGACCAACAGGTCCGAAAGCGAATTACCGCCCAGCCGGTTCGCTCCATGCAATCCCGCGCCGCATTCGCCCGCGGCGAAGAGGCCCGGCACGCTCGACATCTGCGACTCGGGTTCCACCTGCACTCCGCCCATCATGTAATGCGTGGTCGGCCCGACCTCCATCGGCACCTGCGTTATGTCGATATCGGCAAGCTGCTTGAACTGGTGATACATGCTGGGGAGCTTCTTCTTGATATGCTCCGCCGCGTTCGGCAGCTTTTCTTTGATCCAGGCGATGTCCAGGAACACGCCGCCGTGCGGGCTGCCCCGGCCGGCTTTGACTTCGCGATTGATGCAGCGCGCGACGTGATCCCGCGTCAGCAGTTCCGGAGGACGCCGGCAGCTCTTATCGCCTTGCGTGTAGGCCCAGCCTTCGTCCTCGCTATCCGCGGTCTGCGATTTGTAGAGCGGCGGAATATCGTCGAACATGAAGCGCTTGCCGTCTTTGTTGCGCAGCACTCCGCCTTCGCCGCGCACGCCCTCAGTCACCAGAATGCCCTTGACGCTGGGAGGCCAGACCATCCCCGTGGGATGGAACTGCACGAACTCCATATCGAGCAAGGCCGCGCCGGCATGGTACGCCAGAGAATGTCCATCGGCGGTGTATTCCCAACTATTCGAAGTCACCTGAAACGCCCGCCCGATGCCGCCGGTCGCCAGCACCACGGCTTTAGCGTGAAACACGCGAAAACGTCCACGCTCGCGGTCATAAGCGAACGCCCCGACACAGCGCCCGCCGTCGAGGAGCAAGGTCAGGACCGTGGTCTCCATGTGGAACTCGATGCCCTGATGGATGCCGTGATCCTGCAGGGTGCGGATCATCTCCAAGCCGGTCCGGTCGCCGACGTGCGCTAAGCGCGGATAGCGATGCCCGCCGAAGTTGCGCTGCAGGATGCGGCCGTCCTTGGTGCGGTCGAACACCGCGCCCCAGGCTTCCAGTTCCCTCACGCGAGCCGGCGCCTCTTTGGCGTGAATCTCCGCCATGCGGCAATGATTCAGGTACTGGCCTCCGCGCATGGTGTCCGCGAAGTGGACCTTCCAGTTGTCGCGATCGTCCACGTTGCCCATGGAGGCGGCCATGCCTCCTTCGGCCATCACGGTGTGCGCCTTGCCCAGCAGGGACTTGGTCACCACGCCGGTTTTGGCTCCGCTATTAGAAGATTCGATGGCGGCGCGCAGGCCGGCGCCGCCGGCGCCCACTATCAGGACGTCGTATTCATGTATCGGATAGTCAGCCATCGGTGAATTAGAAGATTCTCCAATCGGTCCAGATGCCCATCGAGCACAGACGCACGTACAGGTCCGCGAAGCCGACGAAGAACATGCTGATCCAGGCCCAGCGCATGTGCTGCTTGTTCAGCGCCGATGCGCAGTCATAACAAGACTTGCGAACCGGGCTCTTGGAAATTTCATCCAGCCGCCCGCCGATTAGATGTCGAAAAGAGTGGCACCCAAAGGTGTACAGCGCCAGCAGGATGGGGTTCAGGATCAGCACCAGCGACCCCACGCCCACGCCGAAGTGCTTGGCGCCATCCGCTCCCGTGAACCACAGCGATTTCCACCCGTCGTGAGACAGGATCACGATCAACGCGATCGCGAAGTAAAGAAAGTAGCGATGGACGTTTTGCAGGATCAGCGGAAATGTGCGCTCGCCCCAATAAGTCTTGCGCGGCTCGCCCACGGTGCAGGAGGGCGGATCGGCCCAGAAGGCCTTGTAATAGGCGCCGCGATAGTAGTAGCAGGTGAAGCGGAACAAGCCCGGAAAAGGCAGGACCAGCAATCCCATCGAAAACGGAATAAAGGCCGGCCACCAGGAGGGCGCGCTGCTGAAAACCAGCGGCGAATAAAACGGAGACAAATAATCCGAGCCGTTGGCCGTGTACAAGTAGTTGGCGCCCAGCGCGCACGCCCAGGTGGCATAAATCAAAAAGGTCGCGTAGCCGAGGAAGACGATCAACGGCTCCCGCCACCAGATGTCCTTGCGCGCAGTCTGGCCGAACCCGGCCTGTGTTAGTGGAACATCGATCGATGGCATGAGGGGAACATCCCAGGATATCGTTCCGGGGAGCAAGATATCAAGAGAGGGTGGAGAGCAATGAGAGTTTTCCTGCCCTGTTTCTACAGTATGATGAAGGAGAGGCAATGGACGACTCAGTTGCAACCAAAGCTGACTTGAAAGAACTCGAGGACCGCCTGGTCGCTCGCATGGACGCCGGGTTCGCGGCTCAGGAGGAGCGGCTGGAGAGGCGCATGGACGCCCGCTTCGCCGCGCAGGAACAGCGCTTCGAAGGCCGCATGGACACGTGGGAGCAGCGTATTATCGACCGCGTCGGCACCATGATTCGAGACACGGAAACACGCTTGCTCGCAGCCTTCTACACCTATGCCCAGGTCACGGACAAACGCCTTGTGCAGACGGAAGCCAACGTCAGCATCTTCTTCGACCGCCTCGGAAAAGTAGAAGGCCGTCTTCTCGAAGTTGAGAAGCGCCTCAACACGCCTCCGCTGGGTTAACGTCCTGCCTCATTTCCCTCCCGCCTGAAACAACAACGGAGCCAATTCCGTCAGATTCTGCCTCCACAATGGCCATACGTGCGCATACCCTGGCACTTCCACATCCGTAAACTTCACGTCCTTCGATTTCAGCCATTCCTTGAACTGCCGGTTCACGTTGTTTAATCCATCGTCGAGTCCGCACGCGATCCACACCAGCTTGAGCTGCGAATTGAGCTTCGCGCTAACGGTTGGGAAATTCTTCTCGAAGTCGGCCGGGTCCATTGATTGCGGCGCGCCTCTACCACCGCGCCCGCCTCGCCCGTTTACTGGATTCGCAGCCGCTGCCGGATTCGCCGCCGCGTCACCAGCCGCAGCAGCCGGCGGCGGCGACGCCGCCACTGCCCGGGGCCACATCACGAACGCTCCGCTGAACGACCCGATGTAAGCGAAATGGTCCACGTAGTTCAATCCCGTGAATAGCGACTCTGCTCCGCCCATCGACAATCCGGCAATCGCCCGCTGGTTGCGATCCCTGGAAACCCGGTACGCCTTCTCCACTTGCGGAATCACTTCGGTCACCAGCGCTTTGGCGAAATCCGGAATCATCGCCGGCCGCATCGCTCCCACCGTTCCATCCGGAGTTCCGTAGCCCAGCGTGGTCACCATCACCATCGGCTTGGCCTTCCCCTGATCGATCAGATTGTCCATGATCGAATTCGCTCCGCCGACGTTCAGCCAGGATGCGGCGTCGTCTCCCAATCCGTGCAGAAGGTACAGAACCGGATAAGGCTCGCGACGGTTGGGATCGTAATTCGGCGGCGTATAAACGTAGTAGTCGCGATTGTCGCCGATCGCAGCGGACTTGTAGAAGTGATGCGTGACGCTGCCCCTTGGCCCGTCGCCCGCCTCCCATGCCACCGGCCCCGGAACCTCCACCATGCTCTGCCCGCCTCCGCCCCACGCGGTTTTCAGCTTCGGATTGCCCGGATCGTTCACGGTGAGCCCGTCCACCGAAAAGGAGTACGTATAGATGTCCGGTTTGAGCACGTCCGTAGTCGCGGTCCACACGCCCTGCTCATTCCTGTCCATGGCGAGCCTCTGCGCGATCCCGGTAACGAATACTTCCTTGGCATTAGGAGCCCGCAGCCGGAACGTAACCTTCCCGTCCGCGGACACCTCCGGCGATCTGACTGCTGGGCCGCGCCCTTGTCCCCAAGCTGGAACTGTAAACGCGGCAGCTAAAACTGCCATCGGCAACGCGCTCGCTCGCTTCATAAGCCCTCCCGGACCTCAATCATTCTACTCTTGCCGCTTTACCCGCTTCCTCACGTCCAGGCGGTATAGCCCTTCCCACCAACTCAGAGGTTTGATATAGGATAGGCAGGTGATCCAAGGTCATAAGGGGGTAAACGGTATGAAATTGCAGATTCTCTGCGCGATGGGGTGCGTTGCGATGCTCAGTCCCATCGGATTTGCGCAGGACGACGAAGCGCGCGCCAAACTAAATGGATCGTGGCAGGAACAGGGCGGCGCGGCGCCAGCGGTCTGGACCATCGAGCAGCAAGGCTCCACGGGTCTTCACATCACCAACTCCCAGGGCGACAAAAAAATCGCGGAATTTATTTGCCAATTCGCCAAGGAGTGTGAAGCCAGGGACGCCGGCAAGAAGGTCAAGATCATGTTCTACTTCAATGGCCCCAAGCTGGTGCTGATGGAGACCAAAGGCGAAATCGTGACCAAGATGCGCTTCGGTTTTGGCGACGCGGCGGAGGTCATGGAGCTGGAGACGATCCCGGTGGCGCCCTCCGGAAGCGCCCAGACCGCTCACTACACCCGCGTGTCCGCAACCGCGACCGCTTCGGCCACGAAGCCGTAGTTCGCCTTGCCCCACGCATGGCGCCGCGAATTCAGTCCACAATAGGTCTGGATGAATAGAGCCGGATGGTTCGTGCTGGGGCTGATCGCCGCGGCCGGACTGGCGTTGTTGTCCCTGCTGCTGGGCGCCGCGCATGGCTTCAGCGCGCGCGAAAAGCCTGGAGTGGTCGAAACCTGGCTCGCCAACACCGCTCGTGGAGCCGCACTTCCTTCTGAAGCCCGCAATCGCAAGAATCCCGTCGCCCTCACTCCCGAAGTCCTCGAAGAAGGCCGAGCCCACTGGGCCGACCATTGCGCCATCTGCCATTCCAACGACGGCAGCGGCGACGCCCCGATGGGCCGCAACATGTATCCTCCGGCCCCCGATATGCGCCTGGCCGAAACCCAGCAAATGACCGACGGCGAGTTGTTCTACATCATCCAGAACGGCGTCCGCTTGACCGGCATGCCCGCCTGGGGTGGGGAAGGCGGCCACGGCGAAGAGGATTCCTGGAAGCTGGTATACTTCATCCGCCATCTGCCGCAAGTCACCGTGGATGAGAAGAAGCAGATGGAAAAGCTTAACCCCAAAGGCCCTGACGATTTGAAGGAAGAACAGGAAGAGGAAAAATTTCTAAAAGGAGAAGATACCGATGCGCATGAAGCTGAACACCATCATCACTAAACTTGAAACCAGCCGCACAACGGAGCCTGCCCGCGGCGTTCAGGCTCGAAGCTCGTTTGTTGCGGCCGTGCGGGCGGCCCTGTGCGGCTTGGTACTCACCGCGGGCCTCGCTCTCGCCCATGGCGGATTCGATCACGTTACCGGCACCATTGCGAAAGTGACCGGCAACGTTGTGACGGTCAAAACTGCCAAGGGCAACGTCGATGTGAAAGTGGACGCCAAGACCGAAATCACCAAGGACGACAAGCAGGCGCAAGTCACCGACTTGAAGCCCGGCGTCCGCGTGGTCTTCGACATTCCCGAAGGCAGCAAGGACAACATCGCCCACTCCGCCAAGCTCGGCGTCGCCACCGCGTCACATTGACCGGGGCCTGCCGCTAGCGCCGATAAAGTGCAGCATCGACCCTGCGAATAGCAGATACAACCCGGCCGAGCTGCGCCACATTTCGGGCTGAAAGCCCTGCCCCGGCTCGACCGCGAAGGCCAGCAGCAGCAAAACCGGTGAGAGCGCCAATAAGCACGATCCGGCCATCTGCACCCCTCCCCGCCAGCCCGTTCTTTTTTCGAAATACAGCCCCAGCATTAAATTCACCAACCCGCTCGCCAGAACATAAATGTGCCGCGAGCGCAGCATCAGCCGGATGTCGTTACCAAGCTCCGGCGTCGGTGGCTGATGATGCCGGATGAACTGGCCGGTAATGATAAACGCCAGTACGGTAAGCACGCCTACCCACAAGTGAAATCGCCGCATTTCTTTTCGATAAACGTGATTGTATCCTGCCGAACACCGTGAGATCATTTGTCCAGCGAGCCATGAGGATTCCTGCTCCAGTCCTTGCGCTGCTCTGCGCCGTGCTGTCCAGCGCGCAATCCGATTCCTCGCTCAAGGGATCGATCTCCGGACGGGTGTTGGATCAGAGTGGCGTGCCGATGGGAAACGTGCGCGTCTCGATGTGGCGTTGGAATTATCGAGAGGGCCGGAAGGAGCTCGATCAGGTGACGCGGGATGGGCCCGTCACGGAGAACGATGGAGTTTTCCGGATTGGGAACCTCGATCCCGGCAACTACGTGCTCCGCGCAGAGAATCCGTATCTGGGACTCCGGGACCTTAACCTTCCTGCGGTTGTGCGGAATCTTCCGCCTCAGCCGGCCATAGTCACGACCTACTATCCCGGCGTCGTCGACGCGTCGTCTGCGGGGAATATCGAGGCGGACGCGGGGAGGGTGACCGGGGGGATCGAGATTCGAATGCAGAACCCTCCGACTTTTCACATTCGCGGGCGAATCTCCGGCGCGGGCTTTGGAAACATCTCTGTCGAGCGCCGGGACGGGCTGGTTCCTTCGGACAACCGTTTTATCTTCGCGACGGCCGGCGGGTCGTTCGATATTGGCGGCGTGATTCCCGGGACTTATTTGATCAGCACCCGCGTGTTGGTCAAGGTGAGCAGTGCCGACGTCGACAATCTGGTGGTTGATGCGGCGACGTGCCCCAAGATTCGCGGGACGATCACGCTTGACGGCGCACCGTACTCGCCGAAGGGATGGGGGCTCACGTTAGGCCACGTCGGCATGTCTGTCGGCGCCCGGGATGACGGTAAGGGAGGGCTCACCTTCCCCTGCGCTGCTCCGTCGCACTACTCGATCGGAATGCCCCCGCAGCCGGGAATCTATGTGAGATCGGTGGCGCTGGACGGCAAGGACGTGACGGATTCGATCGACGATCTTGACCTTACTTCCTTCGCCGACAAAACGCTCAACATTGCGCTCTCCTCGCGAGCCGCGGACGTTCACGGTACGGTTCGCGATGCGGCGGGCAAGCCGCTGGCTGGGGTTCCAGTAAGTTTGTGGAAGTTCAACGGCGGCTACGACGCCACGGCGGAATCCGCGCCGGACGGGACATTCGAGTTCACCAATCTCGCGCCAGGGAACTACCGGGCGGCGGCATGGAACGGGCTCCGGCCGCAGCCGGCAGGCTGGGGTGTGCAGACGGTTTCCGAGTTTCGAGACGCGTTCGAAACGGAGGTCACTCACATCATGCTGGGCGAGGATCAGCATGCCAGCGTCGACCCGGCTGTCATTTCACGCGGCGCGATTGAGCAGGCAGCAGAGAGGCTGAAGCTCAACGCGATCACGGCTAGCCCGGAGGAGGAGGCCGAGATTTTTGCGGCGGTGAAATCGCCGGAGACGCTGGCGGCGTATGTCACGTCGCACCCTACGGTCGACTGGAAGGTCGTGAGGAAGCGACTGAACCACAAAGAGGACCAATACTGGCGCGCGCCGTGCGGAAGCGATTTTCCCGCAGAGGCGTCTGCGTGCGCGACTCAGATTGAGGCGGTCTCGAATCCGGACCAGGAGATTTTGACCATCAGTGGCGGGCCGCTTTCGAGGGCGATCGAGCATCTTCGCTACTTGAAGGGGCCCGGCGGCGGATGGCGCTTCGCCGGCGAGAAGAACGCCGTCGGGCACTATTCCGCAGGCAGCCATCGGCTGACTCAGTTCGGCCGGAAGACATTTCTGGTAGTTTCGAGCGACCACTCGCAGAACGGCATTGCCACCCAGCAAGTGCTCGAGGAGTGGTTCGACCTTACGCTGCCGGATTTTGAGCCGGTCTTCACATTCACGCCTGATGGGGGCCAAGGACGATTCGGTTTCGGCGTGGGACGCGGGATCAAGGCAACACCCAAGCTGAGCGATTCGGATGGAGTCGAGAGCATCGAGGTTACTCTCACGATCACGTTCGATGGGGTCGGCCTCGATCTTGCCGCCACCTACACAGGCGTCTATCAGCGCGCACCCGGCGAAACGAAATTCACCATCCGCCGCGCCACAATTCCAACTCAGGACTTCGAGGAACTCGCCGATCCGTTCAGCGATCTCTCGAACGAGAGGCTGCTGGCCTACGCCCTTCCCGGACTCGAAAAGATCGCCACGGGTTCCGATGCCGACGCCAAGGATTGGCTGAGGTCGGTCCTTGAGAATGCTAAGGACACCCCCGAAAAGCGCACATTACTCAATCTTCTCTCCCAGCACTAAGCTCCCAGCACTAAGCTCTCCGCCCCCGCTTCGATGCTGATAGAATGGGGTTTCGCTTCACACACCCCAGCGTGAACACCATTTTCAACACGGCCGCACTCATTCACAACGCGGCCACTTCATCCCAGGAGCTAGAGCAGGCAATCCCATGGCAGTCACAACCGGTGCGGGCTTAGAAGGCATTATCGCGGCGGAATCGCGAATCTGTTTCATTGACGGCGAAGCGGGCGTCCTCAGTTATCAGGGCTACGATATCCGCACGCTGGGCGAACACGCCTCGTTCGAAGAGGTCATCTTCCTGTTGTGGAACGGCCGCTTGCCCAAGCAGGCCGAGCTCGACGCGCTCAAGGCCGGTTTGGTGGAGCATCGTCCTCTTCCCGCGCCCGTGGAAGCATTTCTCAAAGGCCTTCCAAAAGGCTTCGTGCCGATGGCCGCGCTTCGCACCGCGGTCTCCATGCTCGCTCTGTACGATCCTCTGGCGCAGGAAATGTCGCCCGAGGCCAATCACACCAAGGCTCTGAAGCTGATGGCGCAGACCGCGACCATCGTCACGTCCATGGACCGCCTGCGCAACGGAAACGGCGTGGTTCCTGGCGATCCCAAGCTCGGTTTCGCGGCGAATTTTCTTTATACGCTGACCGGCAAGAAGCCCGATAGCGTCTTGGAGCACGCCTTCGACGTCGCTCTCGTCCTGCACGCCGAGCACGAACTGAACGCCTCCACCTTCGCCGCCCGCGTCACCGCCGCAACCCTTTCCGACATCTACTCCTCCGTCACCTCCGCTATCGGCGCACTCAAAGGGCCTCTGCACGGCGGAGCCAATGAAGACGTGATCAAGCTGCTGCTCACCGTCAACACGCCGGAAGAGGGGCTCGAAAAGGCGAAGAACATGCTCGCCAATAAGATCAAGATTCCGGGCTTGGGCCATCGCGTCTATCACACGCTGGACCCACGCGCCGCGTTCCTGAAGAACATGGCCAAGGAGCTGGGCGAGCGCACCGGCCACGTCAAGCTCTACGAAATTTCCAACGCCATCCAGGCCTACGGCAAGGAGGCCAAGAACCTCAACGCCAACGTCGATTTCTTCTCCGCCAGCACCTATTATTCGCTGGGGATTCCGGTGGACCTGTTCACGCCCATCTTCGCTGTCAGCCGTATGTCCGGTTGGACGGCGCACATCCTGGAGCAGTATCACAACAACCGTCTGATCCGCCCTCGCGCGGAGTATACAGGCGATGCCCCGGGCAAGCCGTGGATCGAGATCGGCCAACGCTGATTTTTTTGAAGAAGAGCCCGTGCACGATCTTTCTTTCTTCCGCAACAACCTGGATGCGATCGCCCGCCGTCTGGCGGATCGCGGATTCGCTCTGGACGTCGACGCGTTCAAGAAGCTCGACGCGGAGCGCCGTGCCGCCCTTTTGGAATCCGAGGGGCTGAAGGCCCAGCGCAACACCGAATCCCAGGAAATCGGCAAGCTCAAAAAAGCCGGCCAGGACACCTCCGCCCTGCAACAGAAAGTCCGCGACATGGGCGACCGCATGACGGAGCTCGACAAAAAAGCCGAAGCGCTCGACGGCGAATTCCGCGAGATGATGGCCGGCGTCCCCAACCTGCCGCACGAATCCGTGCCGGTGGGCAAAAGCTCCGACGATAACGTCGAGGTCCGCCGCTGGGGCACGCCCACCGAGTTCAGCTTCACGCCGCAAGCTCATTGGGATCTCGGCCCCGCGCTCGGCATCCTCGATTTCGATCGCGCCACCAAGATCACAGGCGCCCGCTTCGCCGTCTATTCCGGCCTCGGAGCGAAGCTCGAGCGAGCGCTCATCAACTTCATGCTGGACGTGCACACCCAGCATCACGGCTATCGGGAGGTTCTACCTCCTTTTATGGTCAATTCCGCGAGTATGTACGGGACCGGGCAGTTGCCTAAATTCGCCGCCGATCTTTTTAAAGTCGAGAACACCGATTTCTGGCTGATCCCCACCGCCGAAGTTCCCGTGACTAACCTGCATCGCGACGAAACGCTGGACCTGGATCAGCTCCCGATCAAGTACTGCGCCTATACCCCGTGCTTCCGCAGCGAGGCGGGATCTTACGGTAGAGACGTCCGCGGCATCATCCGCCAGCACCAATTCCAAAAAGTCGAGCTGGTGAAATTCGCGAAGCCCGAAAACAGTTACGATGAGCTCGAATCGCTGACCCGCGACGCCGAAGACATTCTTCAGCGTTTGAAGATTCCTTACCGCACCGTGGTCCTATGCACGGGCGACTTTAGCGCTTCTTCCGCCAAGACCTACGACATCGAAGTGTGGCTGCCGGGGCAGAACGGTTACAAGGAGATTTCCTCCTGCTCGAATTTCGAGGCCTACCAGGCCCGGCGCGCCAACATTCGCGCCAAATCCTCCAAGTCCAAGTCCGATTTTGTTCACACATTGAACGGCAGCGGACTCGCGGTGGGGCGCACCTGGGTGGCCATCGTCGAGAATTACCAGCAGGCCGATGGCAGCGTGGTCATTCCCGAGGCGTTACGCCCGTACATGGGTGCGGAGATCATCAAACCGGCGTAGAGTTTCGCGATTAAGGTGAATCGCAGTGTCGATTTCGCCGGAGCCGCCTTAGGTTCGGATGTGCTGAAGGTGGGCGACGCCTCTCGACTGATCCAGCGCTAACTCACGTTAAGAAATCGCGCAAACTCAAGGACATCGCATCTTGACTGGAGAAGCTCTCGCCCGGCTGCGCCCCTATTCTGGAGCCGCTTGGAGGCAAGCGGATGTCACGTCTTACACTTTGGGCCGTCGCGGCCCTCCTGATCGCAGGCCCGATGGCCGCCCAGCCGGCTCTGACCACCATCGAAGATACTCTTTACCGCGCGGACGGTGCGCGCTTCAATGGAACCATTTACATCACCTACAACGCATTCCAGGCGGGAGACAACTCCAACATCGCGACCGCGAATGAGATCCTGCCCATCGTCAACGGCGTTCTGAACGTCTCCCTGGCGCCTACCACTACCGCTTCTGCTGGAGCCCAATACAATGTCACCTTCAGCCAGAACGGAGTAAATCAATTCACGCAGGTCTGGGCCGTTCCGCCCAGCTCCGTGACGCTACACCTTCGCGACGTGCTGGTGTCCACCGGAACCGTGGTGGGTCCCGCTCCGGTCACCGTTCCGGTCACCATTTCGGAAGTGGTGGGGCTCGCCAATGCGCTGGCTCTAACCGCGCAAAAGGGGGTCGGATTTACCCTGGGACGCACTGCGATCATCGACGATTCTGGCCTAATCGACGGCGCGGCCGGCAACTTGAGCGACTGCATGCATGTCGATGGCAGCTCGGGCTCCTGCGGCGGGGCCAGCGGCGTGTATCCCGGCTTTTCCGATTCCGAGGTGCCGTCGGGCGCGATCAATGGTTCGAATACGGCCTTCACTCTGGCGTTCGCTCCGTCACCGGCGGCGAGCCTGGAGTTGTACCTCAACGGTCTGCGTCTGGACGCCGGTGTCGACTATTCGCTCTCCAGCAACACCATCACGTTCTTCGTCGCCTCTACGCCGCAAACCGGGGATCTCATCCTCGCCAGTTACCGCTACGCCAATCCCGGGAATCCACTCGGTTCGCTCACCACTCCGCAAGTCGTGTGCAGCAGTACGGGCGGCAGCACGGGGTCTACCACGATGACCCAGCTCAACACCTGCACTCTTCCGGCCGGCTTGCTCGAAACGGGGGACCGAATCGAAATCGAGTACCACTACACTCACTCCGGTTCGGCGCTTGGGTTCACCGGGCAAGTGCAAGTCGCCGGAACAACCGTCGCCACGCGGACAGCAGCGGCGACGGAAAGCCTGCTGGCCGGGCGCACCAGCTTCGCTCTTCACTCCGGCGGACAAACTTGGGATACAACAAGTTGGGGAAGCGCGACGCTGGCCTTCGCGGCCGCGGCCGGAACCGCCAGCATCAACCCAACGCAAGCCGTCACGATCAGTTTCCAGGGTCAGATGGGAGGGTCCGGTAGCGACACGTTGACTATCAGTAATTTCACGGTGATTCGTTATCCCACCCAAACTAATCCGTGAGGCGTACTAAAACGTTGCCCGTAAGGGGTTTAATCTTGCACCGCTAAGGTGACAAAGGGCTTGTAGAAGAATGCGTGTTCGGTGAAGATGGAATTGCAGGAGACAAAACCGAATGGCGAAACTAATTCATGCCGGGTTGCGCTTGTGGAGCGACGGCCGCGGCCAGGACATGATCGAATACGCGTTGTTGGCGGGATCCATTGCCGTAGTGGTGGCCGGCTTCTTGCCGCCCTCGGTCATGCCCGGCATCAGCACGATCTTCTCCAAGATCATTTCGGGCTTCAACGCCAGCTAGTCCGTCGTTCCCAATGTGGCGGCGCTCTATCTGGTGAGATAGACCGTGAAATTCGTCACATCCCTAAACCCAAGCTTACGGTATAAGGGATAACCTGCTTCGGTCGACTCCAACACAAACGGTTCCTTCAGATTAACCCCATCCACTTTGGATTGAGATTCCGCTGTGGACTGAAATTCCGCGGCAGCGGCGCGCAGCAGCGCTTCGCCATAACCCTTGTGGCGATACTCCGGCATCGTGCCTAGCGAATAAACACCAATCACACCCCCGGCGCGAACCAACGCCACGATCGCCACCGGCGCTCCCTGCACCATCGCCATGAAGCCGTGATACTCGCCGCTCCAGGCCGATTCGCGCTCATACACCGATCGCGCAACCGTCATGGGAATATCGAAGCAAGTCACGGTGAGACCTGTGAAGGCAGTGCGCGACGCGGCGTCCGTCACCGGCCGGCACTCAATCTCCGGAAGCGGGCGCGACGGCGCCGTTAGCTCCAGCGCCACCATTCCCGGCGCGTGCGAGATCACGCGCATTCCGGCTTCGGCGAACACCTCGCGGCTGTGCCGGCGGGCGGAGGACTCGAGCAGGTCCTCGCACATCCAGAACGACCAGCGAACCTTGCGTTCGCGATAGAAGCGGCCGCAATCGGCGACGATCGCCGCCAGATCCCGCTCATTCGAGACTGGCCGCTCCAGCAACGCGATGTTGAAAACGCCGTAATCGAGGCCGGAATAGACCATCTGCACTCCGCTGGACACGCGAACCTCGCCGGCGCCGGACGCCTGCCCAAAGAAGCGCATCGCTACGCGCAGATTGTCTTCCACCATCTGGATGCCGGCGCGCATGGCTAGAGAAGCGTCATCGGATCCACGTCGATCAGCAGCGACGCGGCCGGCCACCGTTCCGCTTCCGCAAAGCTGCGCACTTCGGCGAGAATCTGGCTCAAGCGAGCGCGGCTGGAAGTCTTCAGCAGCATCTGATAGCGATATTCGTTTTTGAGGCGCGCCACCGCCGCCGGAGCCGGGCCCAGTACCTTCACTCCCTCCGGAGCAGGCTGGAGCATGCGTCCCAGCGCTCCGCTGCGCGCCAGAGCGTCTTCTTCCCGCGCCGCTCGAACCACCACGTTAGCCATCGCCCCAAAGGGCGGATACCATAGCATGCGCCGGAATTCGATCTCCTTAGCGTAAAACATTTCGTAATTCTGCGCGGCGGCGCAGCGAATCGCATAATGGTCGGGATTAATGGTCTGGATCAGCACAATGCCGGGTGTGCCGCCGCGTCCTGCCCGGCCCGCAACCTGAGTCAGCAACTGAAACGTGCGCTCCGCTGCTCGAAAATCGGGCAGCCCGAGCCCGACGTCCGCGTTCACCGCGCCGACCAGCGTCACGTTCGGAATGTCGTGGCCCTTGGCGATCATCTGCGTGCCCACCAGAATGTCGAAGGAGCCCTCCCGAAATGCGGAAAGAATCGTCTCGTAGTCCCGTTTGCCGCGCACCGTGTCGCGATCCAGCCGCGCAATGCGCGCGCGTGGAAACGCCGCGTGCAGTTCCTCCTCCACGCGCTCCGATCCCGTACCGATGAACTGGATGTATTCGCTATCGCACTTGGGGCACCGCTCCGGAATTCGAGTGGAGTAATTGCAGTAGTGGCACAGCATGCGCTTGTCGCGGCGGTGGTACGTCATGGTCACCGAACAGTTCACGCACTCCACCCGCTGCCCGCAGGCGCGGCACGCGGCGAAACTGGAGAACCCACGCCGGTTGAGCATCAGCATGGTCTGCTCGCCATTGGCCAGCCGCGCCGTCACCGCATCGATCAAGGCCCTGGAAAACGTCGCTTGCTTGCGCGTCTGCAAAAACTCCTCGCGCATGTCAATCAGTTCCACTTCGGGCATGGGCCGGCGTTCGATTCGCTCCGGCAGCTCCAGCCGTGTGTAGCGCCCTCGTTCCGCGTTGTAGCGAGTCTCCAGACTCGGCGTAGCCGAGCCCAGCACCACCACCGCGCCCAGATCGCGCGCCCGCACCACCGCCACGTCGCGTCCGTGATAGCGCGGCGTCTCCTGCTGCTTGTAGCTTTGGTCGTGTTCTTCGTCGACCACAATCAAGCCCAGGTTCTGTAAAGGCGCGAAAACGCCGGAGCGGGTCGCAACCACAACCCCCGCGGAGCCGGAGCGGATCCGCCGCCATTGTTGCGCGCGCTCCGTATCGTGAAACGCCGAATGAAGAATCGCTACCCGCTCCCCGAACCGCTGATGAAACTGCGCGGCCACTGCCGGGGTCAATCCGATCTCCGGCACCAGCATCAGCGCGCTCTTGCCTCGCGCCAGCGCGGCGTCGATCGCATTGAGATAGACCTCGGTCTTGCCGGAGCCGGTTACGCCTTCCAGAAGAAACACCCGGAACTTGCCTTCGTCCAAGGCGCTGCGAACCGCGTCGAAGGCTGCCTGCTGGTGCGGATTCATCGTGTGCGGCGGCCTTGCTGGAGATGGCGCATCCGCAATCGCAGTCTCGGCCGGAGCTGGTGTCCTGTGCCGCCGCTCTCCGGTCCGATCCTCCGACTCCACCAGTCCCTTCTTCTCCAGCGCCCGCAGGATCGAGGCGGCTTTTTCCACTTTCCGCGCCAGATACGCGCCGGTTAGCGGGCGGGAGTCGAGCAAGCGCAGTAACTCCCCAGCGGGGTCCGGCGCACCGTCGAAATGGAACTGCCGGGCCGCGTCGTGGCCCGCGGAGGTCAGCGAATACGCTTTGCCCCGCCGAATATCGGCCGCCAGCGGAGTCATCGCGCGCAGCGTTTCCCCGAGGGGCGCACAATAGTAGTTCGCGATCCACTGGCCCAGCTTTAGCAACGTTTCATCGAGCGCCGGCTCCTCGTCCAGCAATCGGAGGGCTTCCTTTATCGGTGTGCTTGGGGATGCTGCGCCTGAGGCCGCCTCGCCATGCGTGCGTAGCACCACGCCGGCCATCGTTCGCTTGCCGAAAGGCACCAGCACCCGGCAGCCTGCCCGCACGCGCGGCCGTAGCGTGTCCGGAAGCAGGTAGGTGAACGGCTGATCCAGCGGAATGGGGAGGCTGACGTCGCAGTAGAGATCCTGCGCTACAGGCTTTTCGTTCAAACCGGATTATAGCGCCCCAGGCGCTATGTCAGGCGCCGTCTTCCAATTTCAAGACCGGTGGTAGCCTAGAAGAAATAGTGGCAACGCCCGTCGCAGCGGATCCTCTCAGGCTGGAGCAGCCGGTCAGCCTCAAACAGCCGCTATCTCTTCCACGTGTTCCGAGGAACGGCATGGAGTGGATATTGCGCCGGCCCAGCCTCCGCGGAATCCGGGCCGTTGCCGCGGAGATATTCGGTGTCACCCCGGTCCAAAACAACGGGAGTGGAACGCTTCGGAGGATTCGCTCGCTGGTGAGCGCCACGGCCAGCCCTCACCCTCTGTTCGATCCCTCCTACTACACTCGCGTTGACGGCGGCGTCAAGACCGGCCTACCGTTCCTGCATTTCCTGGTGCGCGGCGGATTTGCAGGGCGCAAACCCCATCCCTTGTTCGATCCCAACTGGTATCTGCTCCGGTACCCCGATGTCGCCCGAGCCCATGCGAACCCCCTTCAGCACTACGTCAACTTTGGCTGGAGGGAAGGCCGCAGCCCGCATCCTTTGTTCGATCCGCAGTGGTATAAGCAGCGCTATCCGGACGCTGCGCCGCGCGATCCACTGTTGGATTTTCTGCTCCGCGGCGCCGAGGCCGGCGGCAATCCGCATCCACGCAGTCCGCATCCCTTGTTCGACGGCGCCTGGTATCTGCGAACTTATCCGGACGCGCGGACGTCCGGCCTCAATCCTTTGGTCCATTACCTGACGATCGGAGCGGCGGAAGGGAAGAATCCCAACCCGCGGTTCGACGCTCGGGCTTATCTGGACTCGCATCCCGAAGCGGTCCAGGCTGGAATGGAGCCGTTGAGCCATCTGGCCGCCAGGATCTACCGCAACCGGATTCATTCCATGCGAGGCACGGCGCTCGAATCCGCAACGCCCGTCCAGGCGTTAGTCATGGCGGAGCACGCGCCAAGACCGCTGAAGCCCGCCCCCCTGTGGCGCAATCCTCTCCCAGTCACCCATTGCCCGGTTTTTGTGGCCTATGGAGCATCCAACGTCGCCTTCATTGAGTCAAAATTACTGCCCGCGCTTGCCGCCCAACAAGGCTCCTTCCGTTTGCACTTACACACGCTGAACTACAGGAACCCGGAGTGTCTTCTATCCGACGCCGCGCTATCCTTCCGCGGCGGAATCCTGGACGGCGTGACGGATTGGTCGGCGAAAAGATCCGGTGGGCATATCGGCTTCGGCGAATCGGTCAACTGGCTGTTCGCGCAGGTGCAGCCGGAAAACTGTTTCCTCATCGTTAACCCGGATTCGATGCCTATGGCGGGCTGCATCGCACAACTTGTGACCACGTTTGCTCAGAAGCCGGCAGCGATGGTGGAGGCCCGCCAGTGGCCCACGGAGCATCCCAAGGAGTTCGATCCCCGGACCGGCGAGACCCCCTGGGCCACCGGAGCTTTCCTGTTGGTTTCGAGCCAAGCCTTCCGGCGCCTCAACGGCTTCGATCCCATCTACTTTCTCTACAACGAAGACGTAGATTTGAGCTGGCGCGCCTGGTTGGAAGGGATGCCCGTGGTGTATGAGCCCTCAGCCTTGTGCGCGCACTTTACCGGCGGCCTTTCTGTCGGCTTTCACCGTTTCCGCCGGGAACAATTCCTCTCGATCCGCAACTTCCTCCTGATCGCGTACAAGTTCTTCGGAGAGCGCGGAGAGCAAATCGCACAAGCCTGGATTCGCCAAGCCAATTTCCCCGATTCATTTTGCCATGCCATCGAGCGGAGCTACCTGGACTTGCGCGCCAGCGTGCGCAGGGTGGATAATCGCCGGGTGTTTCATGCCGAGCGGATCAAAATCCTGGGATTGAACCAGTACCACGAGCTGCGCAAAGTCTGAAGTGCACATGATTCCCCTGTACGTGCTGTGTTCCACCGAGGGGTCGCGGGAAGCCTGGCGGGAGCGGGCAAAATTTCACTGCGATCTGGAAGTGATCCCGCTGCACCCGGTGCGCTCCGCTATCGAGCGCATTCACGAACTTGCCACCCGGCTCGAGCAACCGTTCCTGGTGTGCCGCGACTACATCTGGGTGGGATTGGGGATGGGCCGGCAGGTGCAGCATCTTATCGACGAATTGAGCTCGCGTTTTCCGAATTGGGCGGTGTGCGGAAACCGGGGTGTGAGATGGGACGATCAGTCGATCGACTTCGGCAGGGACATCGCCAACGTAACCTTGCGAACGTCGTTGCGCGCTCACACGGTCATCTCGCTGGACGACAATTTTCTGTTGATCCATCCCGCCGTTTTGCGCCGGCATCGTTGGCGGGCCCCGGCGATTCCATCTTTGGATTGCGGCGTTCTTCTCTCGCTCGAATGCCTGGCTAACGGTTCGGTGATGGCGGTCAGTCCGCGTCTTATGACGCTGCGGTGCGAACCGGAGGGATCCGAAGGCAACCTCCAACTCGGCGTCAGCCCGGAATTCCGCGATTACTATCGCGCCCATTTTCTCAATCACTATTTCCCGTCGCCCGCCGGAGGGCTGGACCTGCGGGAGGTGGTCGATTTCAGCTACGCCTCGGAGCCCCTTGCCGAAGCGACCCAAGCCGATATTTTGGAGCTTTACGATCGAAGCCTGGAATCCGCCACCCGCAAGCCTTCTTTAACCATCTGTTGCCGCACTCAATTTCAGCGTCCGGAGATGCTGGACCGGGCGGTGCTTTCGTTCACCGTGTGCCGCGACTATGCTTCGTTGCTGTCCGATCTTCAAATCCGGCTGGTGACGGATCAGCCGGATAGTACGGCCGGCCCGTTCTTGCGGCGTCTCGAGGAAACCTACCCCGCGGCGCGCTTGGAGTGCTGGTTTCACATCCCTCGCGAAGCGCGGCTCAGCCGGATCGATTTGCTTCGCGCCGCCGTGGAGCGCGCTACCACGGACTACATCTGGTTCGTGGACGACGACGACTACGTCAACTCACCCGCGCTCAGCGCCCTGGCGCGTTGCCTGGTTCCGGATTGTCCCCTGGTGGTGATCGCCTCTTCCCCGGTGGTGAATGAGCGCTGGAGCGAGGCGGACCGCGCCTCGTCCGCCCGGAAATTGCTCGAGTCGGAGCCTTTGTACGTCAAATCGCCTCGCCACTTGTTCGAAGTACTGCGAGGAGAAAACGCCATTCCCATCTGCGGAGTTGTTTTCCCGGTGGAGCTTCTGCGGGAGCGCCTCCGCAACCAGGCGGCGTTGGGAGAGTATTTCGAAGACTACTATCTGCTCCTTCTCATGCTGACTGCCGCGCGCGTCGAAGTAGCCACCCTGGAAACCAGTCTCGCGACCATTTCCTCGCGCGGCCGGGACAACACCGTCGCTCAGGAGGACCGGAGCATATGGCATCAATCCTACGCGACTTTCCTGTTGGAGCTGTTAAACAATGAGGAAGGCAACAGCCCGTTCCTATGGCAGCAAGCCAACGCGGCGCCGTGGGATTGGATGGAGCCCTAAGGGTTGCTGAAAAAGGGGGACACCCTTCCCGGTCCACACGGTTTGAGCCACGGATTTGCAGGCGCCTACGGATGGGGACAGGGAAGGGTGTCCCCCTTTTTCAACTGAGCTGCTTACGAAGCTCCAGGAACTTCGGATACAGCAGCGATTGCAACGGGGTCTCGTCTCTGACGGGCAGCGGCCAGCGCTGCAGCAGCGCGCGAGCCTCATCCCGTTTCCCCGCGCGCAGCAGCGCCTCGGCGTATAGCGTACGCGGCAGGCCGTCCTCGACCGGGCTCGAATGCTCATACGTCTGCTTCAGCTTTTCCAGATCCTCCGGCAGCGCCTCTGCATTGCTCCACACCCGGAGCTGTTGCTGGAACAAAGCTGCCTCAGCGGGGCTGGTCACCGGCGCGTGCATCAGCAAATCCGCGGCTTGTTGTTTGCGGCCGGTTTCGTATAACCACGTCGCGCGCCTCCAGGCGACGAGAGGATCGTGCGTTTCCGCCCGCGCCTTGAAGTATCGCTCCGCGATCTGGTCCGCGGGACCATGGTCGCCGGAGCCCTCGCCGAGCAGCCGCGCGTGCGCCGCCTTCCACAAAGTTTCCCCCTCCAGGAAATTGGGATTCTTGGTGTAGGCGTCCTCGAACTGCCGCGCGGCTTCGTCGAACTTTCCGTTGATGAACAAAGCTTCGCCCAGTGAGTCGATCGAATTGATGCCGGCCTCGCCGGGCCCGCGCCCGTATTCCTGGAAGCTCTTGCGCGCGCCTTCCAGGTCGCCCGCCAGCGCCTGGGCGTATCCCAAGGCGTTCCACAGGTCCCCGGCCGGACTTGCGGCCAGCGCCTGCCGGTAATCCTTGACTGCCGCGGCGAAATCGCGAGCCGCCATATCGAGCTCGGCCACCTCGACCAGCACTGCCGGGTCGTAGGGAACCAACCCGGCCAGTTTGCGCAAGGCTTCCAGGCGCGCGGCGTCGTTTTTTTGAAGCGCCGCCAGGTCCATATCCAACTGGATTTTGTCGATGGGCGAGTCCAGTTCACGCTGTGCCAGCGCGCGCTGCGCTACCTCAGCCGCGCCCGCATTGTCGCCGCTGGCCGAGAGGCGACGCACCCAGCCCAGCCACGCATCAGAAAATGACGGATCCAGCTTGACCGCGCCTTCAAAATCCCCGTGTCCCCAAGCCGAAACGGCAGCGTCCGGCGCCGCAAACACCCGTGCGCCGGAATTAAGGCTCTTGGCGGCGCGATTCATTGCGTCGCCTGGCTGGCCATCTTCCGCCGCGATTTGCACCGTACGATGCCCGGTAGAGTCTTCCACCGTGACTTCAAAGTGCAGCTTGCCGGACCGCATTTCGTAATAGCCGTGAACCAACCGGGCCGCGTGCTCCAAGTATGCATCGCGCAGCGTGGGAACAACCATCGCGACGACTTTGGGAACGCCGGTCACGTCCTGGGCCAGGATTTGCGGCGCGGCTTGCGCGACCCAGTCGAGCGACGGGTCCCCGGTAAGATTATCGAAGGTCAGGAACGCTTCGCGCGTCAACACCGGAGCGGACGGACGCGAACAGGAGACGGCCAACGCGAGAATAAGCGCGCAGCTTAGGACGCGGACTTTCAGAGAACCTTCTGCTCCGAGGCCATCAGTTGCTTGAATTCCGGATCGTCTTGCAGCGATGCGAAGGCGGGTTCCTTCAGGAATTTGTTGCGATCCTTGAACCCTTCTTCCAGCGCCTTGCGGATGCATTGAATCGCGCGGTCCTTGGCGCCCGCCTGCGCATAGGTCTTGGCCTGGTAGAAATGATACTTGGCGCGATCCTCCACGGTCTGATCCTGAACCGAGCTCCCGGTGGTGCCGCGACGCTCCAAGATGTCCGGGTCTAGCTGAACCGCCTTCAGGAACTCTTGCGACGCCAGCTCATACTCCTTCCGCCCGAGATAAGCAAAGGCCAGATTGGCCATGAAGGTGGCTGCGTCCGGCCGCAAACGGAGAGCCTTGTTGTATTCGCTAATCGCGCGCCGGTAGGACTTGCGCGCGAAATAGACCGTGCCTAGGTTGTTGATCGCCTCGGCGTACTTCGGATCCATCTTGATCGCCTTCTGATAGTATTTGCGCGCGCTATCCATGTCCGCCGGATCGCCGAGCTGATGATAGGCGATGCCGGTCTTATTGGCCATCACCGGCGATTTGTCGGCGCCGGCCTTGAAGCAGTCGATGGCATTGCGGTAGTCCTTGCGCGCCATCAGGATGTCGCAGCGCATTTCCGGAGTGAGAGTGGGGGACGGCGACTGCTGAAACGCGAAGCCAGTGGCAAGCACTAGGAAAGGGGAAAACATCATCCTCGCCTCGTTCTTTTCTTACTGTAACACCGCTTGCGAAATACGCGGCTCGGGTTAACCACTTAATTGACCGGGTGAATCACTTAAAGATTTCGCCCAGCCGCTGCCAGAACCCCTTCTTTTTCGGCTCTGATTGCGCGGGCGGAGCAGGACTCACTGGAATCACGCGCGACGCTCCGGGGTCGCCGACGCGAGCATCGGCCACCGGGCGCACGTCGCCTGAGGACTGGTTTTGGAGCGGCTCCCATCCGGCCACTTGCGTGGTGCGCCCGTCTCCATGGAGACGGCAGGTGGTCACCGGCTGCGTTCCGGCGATGAAAACTTCGCTGCGGATGTGCGGGCAACGCGGGGTGGCAAGCTCGCCCGTGTCCGCGTCGATGTCCACGGTGACGATGCCGTCCGGCGCCTCGAAGGGGCGCACATCGCGATACTCGGGATGCCGATGGGCGAGCTTCATGAACTCGGCCCAAATCGGCAGGGCGCTATGCGCCCCCTCAAGTTTGAAATCGCGATGATCGTCGAAGCCCACCCACACCACGCAAATCAGCTTGGAAGTAAACCCGGCGAACCACCCGTCGGCTTTGTCGGTGCCGGTTTTGCCCGCCACGCAGGAATAGAGGACCTCGCCGCACCCGGGCAGAGTAAGCCCGCGCCCCGCCACCGACGCCCCCGTTCCGGTGTGGATCACTTCCTCCATCATGCTCAGCACCAGATAGGTGACGCGCGGATCGATGGTCTGCGTGCGCTTGGGAATCGCCGCAAAGATGGTGGCGTTCTGCCGGTCGCGAATGTTCTTGATGAAATCCGTGTCCAGCAACTGTCCGCCGCTGGGGAAAATGGTATACGCGCGGGCGATCTCGATCGGCTGCACTTCATAGGTTCCCAGCGCGATGGACGGCGTCGGCTTGATGTCCGCATTCAGTCCGACCTTGCGGGCCAGCGCAGCCACTTTATCGAAGCCAACCAGTTCCGCCACTTTCACCGCCGGCACGTTCATGGAGTGCGCCAGCGCTTCGCGCAGGGTTACCGGAGCGAATTTGAAATCGTCGAAATCGGCCGGAGTCCAAGGCGGCTGTTGCTCGAACCAGAAAGTGGTCGGCTCATCCACCACGGTGGAGGCCGGGGTCAGCACCGGCTTGCCGTCGTTGTTGTCCAGCGCGGTCTCCATCGCCGCTGTGTAGACAAAGGGCTTGAAGCTGGATCCCGGCCCGCGCTTGGCCAGCGCGTGATCCAACTGGCTGATTCCATAATCGCGCCCGCCCACCAGGGCCTTCAATTCGCCCGTCTCTGCATCCAGCACGATCATCGCGACCTGGGCCCGGGGAAACTCGTCGGTCCCATATTTCTTGTTGCGGCGGAGCCAAGCGTCGTCGGTCTCCTTGATGCCGATGCGCACGGCCTCTTCCGCGTCGTGCTGAAGATTCATGTCTAACGTTGTATAGATGCGGTAGGAATCGTTCTGGAAATCGCGATCCTGGAACTTGTCCAGCAGTTGCTCTTTCAGCAGATCGACGAAGTAAGGCGCCTCGCTGGCCTGCGTGTTGCCGTGCGTCGTGACCTTGAGCGGCGTGGCGGTCGCCGTCTCATACTCTCCCGGAGTGATCTGCCCGTTCTCGCGCATGTTCTTCAGCACCAGATTGCGCCGGGACTTGGCCTGCTCCGGATGGCGGAACGGGTCCCATAAATCGTTCTGGATACGCCCAGCCAGCATCGCGGCCTCCGGCAGAGTCACCTGGCTCAGATCCTTCCCGAAATACACCTGCGCGCCTTCGCCCAGCCCATTGATGCTGAAGCTGCCCTGATTGCCCAGGTAGATCGAATTGGCGTAATACTCGAAGATCTGCTTCTTGGTGAACTTTTGCTCCAGGTGCAGGGTGATGAGCAGCTCCCGGAATTTGCGGTTCCAGCTCTTCTCCGTCGACAGGCAGCAGGTGCGCGCCAGTTGCATGGTCAGCGTGGAGCTGCCCTGCGCGTAGCGGCGATCCTTCACGTCCACGAAAACGGAGCGGATCACGCCCAGCGGATCCACGCCGGGGTGTTGGAAGAAGCGCTTGTCTTCGGCCGAAAGCACCGCATCCACCACTACCTTGGGAATATCGCCGAAGCGCACAATCCGCCGCTTTTCGCGCTTGCGGTCGAACAGGTTGGTGACCAGCTCCGGCTCCAGCAGATATTCAGGCCGGTCGGTGTGATCCGTCAGCGAAATGATTTCGGTCACCCTGCCGCCGGAGATCTTGATCACCGCGCCTTCCTGCTCATAGGCGTCCGGACCGGGATTCACCTCGATGCCGTCCGGCCGCACTTTGAACCATCCCGCGCGGCTGCGGTTCGATTCCGAATATTCGCAGCGCCGCAGATACTCCGCGATCTCCTCCGCGCGCGCCGGCTCACCCACCAGAACCGGGCGTGGAGCCGCGTAAACCACGCTCATGTTCGAGAATCCGTTGCGCAGCTTTTCGTCGGTGAGATTGGCCAACCGCACGTAAAAATACGTGAACGTGGATACGCACGCCACCACCACCAAGGCGGCAGTGACCAGAGCGATGCGGCCCCAGCGCGTAACCAGCAGGCGGGCCAGGAATGTTTTGCGCAGCCTAATAGCCAAGCTTCGTCCTAGGTAGACCTGTCACTTCTTTGGACTCTTCACTTTTTGGATTCGTCACTTCTTGGATTCTTCCAGAGAGCGCAGCTCGGTCCAGATATCTTCGTGCGGCCGCCAATCCGGGTTCTCTCCGCCATCCAGTTGAAGATTGTCCACTCTCAAAGTGCCGTGGCCGTACGGGCAGATATATTCGGTCTTCGGCCTTCCCACCAGCAGAATGTGCGACCACGAGCCTCTTCCCACCGGCATCCTTAACCGGCGCAGGCAGGTGCGGCAACGGGTCCGCTGATCCCATACGATCAGCCACAAAACACCCGCGGCCAGCAGCGCCACCAGCAGCATGGCGAAGGTGTACGACAGGTCGGTTCCAAACGGTTGCACGCCGCGATAAATGAGCTTCGGATGCGTCAGTTTCGCAACGACCTTACGAAGTACCAGGAGAATCGCTCCTGCCACCGTCAGCTTCGCGACCAAATATGCCCAGTACCGCATACCGTATAAGACGCTGGCCGTACGGGCCCAGTTCCCCTACCTGAGTTTAGTTTGGCACAGTTGAACGGCTTTCGGGATACAGCGCCGACTGGGCACCGCTGAAAACGAGGAAGCAGTGTATTCGCGTCGATTCGCGGCTAAGAAGCGTTATAGCGGCTCCGGCAGATGCAGTTTCGCCTTTACCAGCGCCTCATCCAGCATCTTGGCCGACTCGATCTCGCTCAAGCACCGCGAGGTCGAAATCTCCGTGATGATCATATGCCGGGCGCGGTCCAGCATCTTCTTCTCGCGGAAGCTAAGCGGTTTCTGCGCTTGCAGGATCAGCAGGCTCTTGAGCACCTCGGCGACGGCCAGTAAACTCCCGTCGCGCATCTTCTCGGTGTTCTCTTTGAACCGGTCCTTCCAATCCTGATAGCGGCGGCAGCGTCCCTCACTCAGGAACGCCATCACGCGAGCCACATCGCCGTTGCGAGTCAGCTTGCGCAGCCGTAACTCCTGTGCGTGGGAGAACGGCACCATCACTGTCAGGCTGTTGTAAGTAAGCCGGAGCAAGTAAAACCGCTCAAAGCGGTCCGCGAAGGCCCGGCTGCTGATATTCTCGATTGTCGCGACCCCATGGTTGGGGTAAACTACCTTCTCACCTACTTGGAACGTGGTCATGCGGAGCTGCGGTCCTCTTCGTGGATCTGACTCTAACGTTCTCCGTCAATCGCCCCATCAAATGTTTGAATCGAGGCGAAAGAGAATCTTAATCCCATCCTAACCCCTTGTCAACAGGCAAAGTATGCCGTTTGGATTTGGATGGCAAGCGATTGATAACACAGCCCATCTTTTCCTCGCGGGGGGCGGTGGGGAGCCGCGCCGCGCCGAAACGGCTCTGACTCCGCCCGTGCATCAACCGATTCGGCTCAATCTTAGGACCTTCCGGCTCAAGATTGTTCGAAACTCAATGCGGAGGACGTCACCCGTGGACTTCAACGCAGCCATCCTGGCGCATTCGGCCTGGAAACGAAAACTGACCCAGTACCTGGCCAAGCCGGACAAGTCGATCGACCCGGCAGAGCTTGAGAAAGACGATCGTTGCGACCTCGGCCGGTGGATTTACAGCGAGGGCAAAAAGCTTGCTTCCGATCCCACCTTCAAGGAGTTGACGAAGGAACACGCCGACTTCCATAAAGCCGCTGGTGATGTTGTGCGCCGGGCGAATGCCGGCAAATCCGTGTCCGAGGAGGTAGCGCTGGGCGCACGCAGCCCCTATGCGAGGGCAACTACAGCCGTGGTTCACGCTCTTTCGGTCCTGAAGCAGAAGTCGGAGCAATTGGCCCACAAGTAGCCGGGATCAATTTGGCTGGCCGTCTCTTCAGAACGATCGGATACCATGAAGAGATCGCATGGAGTCCGCCAAGGTCGATTTAAAGAAAACAGTCCACCTGCCCCAGACCGGGTTTTCGATGAAAGCGAACCTGGGGCAACTCGAGCCCAAACTGCTGGCCCAGTGGGATTCCACGGGCCTGTATGAGCGTATTCGCGAGGCTCGCAAAGGCCGTCCCACGTACATTCTTCACGACGGACCTCCCTACGCCAACGGCAACATCCACCTGGGCCACGCGCTGAACAAGCTGCTCAAGGATTTCATCGTGCGTGTGAAGAACATGGAGGGCTACGACTCGCCCTACGTGCCCGGTTGGGATTGCCACGGCCTTCCCATCGAGTTCCAGGTCGATAACGAGCTCGGCTCCAAGAAAGCCGGGATGTCGCAAGTCGAGATCCGCGCCGCCTGCCGCAAGTACGCCAACAAGTACGTGGAGCTTCAGAAGAAGGATTTCATGCGGCTTGGCATCATGGGCCGCTGGAACGATCCTTATCTCACGATGAGCGCCGAATATGAGGCGACCATCGCTGAGGCCTTCGTCGAGTTCCTGGAACGCGGCTACGTCTACAAAGGACTCAAGCCGGTCAACTGGTGCATCCGCGACAAAACCGCGCTGGCCGAGGCCGAGATCGAATACGAGAATCACTCCAGCCCATCCATCTGGGTCAAATTCGCGCTGAAATCCGATCCGGCGCTGATTGCTCCCTTCTTAGCGGGGAAGCGCGTGTTCGGCCTGATCTGGACTACTACGCCGTGGACAATACCGGCGAATCTAGCCATTTGTTTTCACCCCAAGTACACGTACGCAGCGATCGAAGAAGCTGGCGACGTATATATCGTCGCAGAGGAGCTGGCTGGCGCGACTGCGGAAGCGTGCGGATGGAAGCAGCCGGTCGAGCTAGGGCTCTTCAAGGGCTCGAACTTGGACGGGACCGTCTTTCGCCATCCTTTCATCGACCGCGATTCCATCGGCATCCTCGGCGACCACGTTACGCTCGACGCGGGCACCGGCGCAGTCCACACCGCTCCCGGGCACGGACAGGAGGATTACGTCATCGGCAGTCAATACGGTCTTCCCGTGTATTGCCCCGTGGATGGCGCGGGCCGCTTCTATCATGTTGAAGGTGAACCGGGAGCGCTGCCTGAAGAGCTGATCGGCAAGTCCGTTTGGGACGGCAACGCGATCGTGATGGAGATTCTCGAAAAGGCCGGCGCTCTCGCCGCGCATCGCAAGATCGACCACAGCTATCCGCATTGCTGGCGCTGCCATCGGCCGACCATCTTCCGAGCCACGGAGCAATGGTTCGTTGGCATGGACCGCGGCCTCATCGACGGAAAATCTCTGCGCGAGCGCGCGCTCGACGCCATCAAGACCGTGAAGTGGAAACCGGAATGGGGCGAAGGCCGCATCTCCAACATGATCGCGTCGCGGCCGGATTGGTGCATCTCGCGCCAGCGCGTGTGGGGCGTGCCCATCATCGTGTTCTATTGCGAAGCCTGCAACCAGACGCTGACCGATCGAGCCGTGCTTGATCGCGTGGTGAAGCTTTTCCGCGAGCATACCGCGGACGCCTGGTACGCCATGTCAGCAGCAGAACTGGCCGGCGAAGGCGCGGTATGCTCCAAGTGCGGCGGTACGTCGTTCCGCAAGGAGAATGACATTCTGGACGTCTGGTTCGACTCCGGCGTCAGCCATCTTGCCGTGCTGACCGAAGCGAATCATCTGCCCTGGCCCTCCGACATGTATCTGGAAGGGGGCGATCAGTACCGGGGCTGGTTCCATTCCTCGCTCCTTGTGGCCGTCGCTTTGCGAAACGCCGCGCCCTACCGCGCCACGGCCACCAACGGCTGGACTCTCGATGGCGAAGGCCACGCGATGTCCAAATCGCGCGGATCGGAAGCCGTGGAGAAAATCACCAACAAATACGGCGCCGATCTTTTGCGCCTGTGGGCGACTTCGATCGATTTCACCGAAGACGTGCGCCTCTCCGATACGATTCTGGACCGGTTGGTGGAAGCGTACCGCAAGCTGCGCAACACGCTGAAGTACACGCTCGGCAATCTAGACGATTTCGATCCCGAATGCGACATGGTGCCGGTCGAAGATATGCTCGACATCGACCGCTGGATCCTGGCGCGCACGCAGGAATTGGTCAAGACCTGCCGCAAGGCTTACGGCGATCTAGAGTTCCACAAAGCCTATCGAGCCATCTACGACTTCGCCACCACGGAGTTGAGCTCCTTGTATTTCGACGTCCTCAAGGACCGTCTCTACACCGGCGCCACGCGCGGCAAACCCCGCCAGAGCGGCCAGACGGCTCTGTACAAGGTCCATTGCGCGCTGGTCCGCCTGATGGCGCCGTTCCTTGCCTTTACCACGGAAGAAGCCTGGAGCTTCACCGCCAAGCCCGAAGGCGCTCCCGATAGCGTCCACCTGACCCTTCTGCCGGAGCCGGAGGAACTCGCTCACGGCCTCGACGCCGTGAAGATCGCCGACTGGGATGCGCTGGTCCAGGCTCGCGAGCCGGTCCTCAAGGCACTCGAGGAAGCCCGCCAATCCAAGCTCATCGGGACCTCCCTCGAAGCCCGCGTGCACGTTCCCAGGTCGGACCTGCTGAAGAAATATGAGTCGAATCTCCCGGCGCTGTTCATCGTCTCCCAGGTAGTCCTGGACGGAACCGACGCCGTCCGCGTGGAGCGAGCCGAAGGGCAGAAGTGCGAGCGCTGCTGGAAATATTCGACCTACGTCGGCACGGATGACGAGTACCCCACCGTCTGCGGCGACTGTGCGCCGGTCTTGCGAGAGATGTTCGAGTGAGCCATGTTCGAGTGACGGGTTCCGCCTGGGTTCCGGCGGCGATCGCGGCTGGAGTCGTGCTGCTCGACCGCGTCACCAAGCTGTACATCCAGTCGGCATATTCGCCGCGAGACGTCACCAAGGTGATTCCCGGATTTTTCTACATCGACCACGTCGAGAATCCCGGCGCGGGTTTCGGTATGCTGGCCGATTCGCAAGGCCCCTGGCGCATCGTGATTCTGGCCGGAGTCTCCATTGCCGTGATGGCCGTGATTGGGGTGATGCTATGGGGTCCCAAGAGCGCCGCCCAGGGTCAGCTCATGCGCATTGGGCTCGCACTGGTCTTCGGAGGCGCCGCGGGCAACCTGTGGGACCGCATATTTCGCGGCACCGTCACGGATTTCCTGCAATTCTTCTTCGGCCAGTACGAATTTCCGTCCTTCAACGCCGCCGACAGCATGATCACTATCGGCGCGGGTTTGCTGATCCTCGACCTCTTGCTGACGCGAAGTCCTAAGGCCGGGGGTTGATACAGGGGTTGATCGTTCCCGGCGGGCCGCATCCCACAACCGGACACAGCCAAGGCCAGGAGGGTAAGATTCTATTCAGATGACCGCGGTCCTGAACGTGCTCAAGTCTCAGCAAGGGAAGCGAGGAGTTTAATAAAGAAGACCACGTGCTCGATAACACCCGCCAGGACCTCAAATTCGCCTTCCGCACCTTCCGGCGCAGTCCGGGGTTCACCTTCGCGGCGCTGTTGACCCTGGCTCTGGGCATCGGCGCCAACACCGCCATCTTCAGCGTGATCGACGCGGCTCTGCTGCACCCGCTTCCGTTTCCCGATGCGGATCGCCTGGTGACGCTGTATCAAACTTCAAAAACCGAAAACAAAAACTCGATTTCCTACCCGAATCTGCTGGATTGGCAGAAGCAGGCGAGCGGGATCGAGGGGATCGCGGGAGTCAAGGAAGACGACACGTTCACGCTCACCGGTCGAGGCGAGCCGGAGCAGGTGATGGGTCTGGCAGTCTCCTGGAACCTGCTATCGGTGCTGCAGACTCAGCCGCTTTTGGGCAGGATGTTCACCCGGGAAGAAGACGTTCGCGGGGCCGCGCCGGTGGCTCTGCTGGGCGAAGGCTACTGGCGCAGACGTTTTGCCGCCGATCCAAAGATCATTGGCCAGACGCTGCGGTTGAATGGGCGCGGTTACTCCGTGATCGGTGTCTTGCCCGCACCCGTCGCGGGGCTGCGCTTCGAGATTTCCTCTTCGCCCCCCAAGGACGTCATCACTCCGATCGGCCAGAACAACACCGATATCTTTTTCGATCGCGGCGTGGGTGACAACACCATCGGCGTCGGCCGGCTGAAATCCGGGGTCACGCTGGCGCAAGCCCGGGCCGAAATGACGGCGATTGCGGACGGCCTCGCCAAACAGTTTCCCGACAAAGACGACGGCACCGGCGCGACCGTCATGCAGTACCGCGAGGACCTGTGCGGCAACCTGCGGCCGGTTCTTCTGGCCCTGCTCGCCTCGGTCGGATTCGTGCTATTGATCGCGTGCACCAATGTTGCGAACCTGGTTCTGGCTCGCTCGGCGGGACGGACGCAGGAGTTCGGAGTGCGTGTGGCGCTGGGGGCGGGGCCCGGAAGATTGATCCGGCAGATGTTCACGGAGAGCGTTCTGTTGTCGGTGGCGGGGGGCGTTCTCGGTTTATTGATCGCCTCCTGGTGTACCGGCGCGGCGCTTGCGGTGCTGCCGTCCGTGCTTCCGGCCACCGCGGACGTGCAGGTAAACCAGCGCGTTTTGTTGTTCACGCTCGCGGTGTCGTTGCTGACCGGCGTCCTGTTCGGTTTCGCACCGGCAATTAAAGCCGGCGGCGCGAACCTTCAAGAGACGCTGCGGCAAGGCGGCCGCGGGATTCTGGCCGGCCGCCGCAAGCCTCAATACATTTTGATCGTCGCCGAAATTGCTCTCACGCTGGTTCTCATGACCGGCACTGGGCTGCTATTTCGGACTCTGCACAATCTTTGGAGTGTCACGCCCGGTTTCGAACCCAATCATCTGCTGGTGTTCTATAGCGGGCTTTCGCCGGAGCGCAGCGCCAATCCCGCCGCCATTCGCGCCGCGCTGAAGGACTGGAACCGCCGTCTGAGCGCGATTCCGGGCGTCGAGGCCGCCGGCGTGGAGACGGGGGGCCTTCCCTTCATCGGCAACACGGGCGTCGGATTCAACCGCGCGGATCGGCCGCCGCCGCCCGATGGCTCACACCGCTTGTCCAACATTTACTGGGTGAGCGCGGATCACTTCAAGGCCATGGGCATTCCGCTGCTCCGTGGCCGCGCGTTTAACGATCAGGACACGCACGATGGCAAGCTGGTCGCGGTGCTGGATGAAGATTCGGCGCGCGCGGTGTTCCCGGGTGAGGACCCCATCGGGAAGCGCGCTGACGGTGTGGCTGCATGACCGGCCGGTCGAAATCGTCGGCATCGCGGGGCGTGTGAAACAGGCGAGGCTGGATCCCGACGCGGCCAGCAGTCAATACGCGCAGCTTTACATCCCGCTTGACCAGACGCCCGATTCGATCCTTCCTTTGCTGACCGGCGCCTTCGCCAGCATCGTGCGCACCAGGGCCGAGCCTGCCGCGCTTACCCGTGACCTCCGCAAGGCCGTCAACGAGTTCGACGGAGGCGCTGTGTTCGGCGAGCAGTGGATGTCGGATAACATCGCCCTGTCGCTAGCGCCCCGGCGATTCTCGCTGCTGGTTCTAGGCGCCTTCACCGCCATCGCTCTGATTCTTTCCATCATCGGAATTTACGGCGTGGTCTCCTACCTGATCAGCCAGCGAACCAACGAGATCGGCGTGCGGATGACCATGGGCGCGCGGCCGCGCGACATTTTCTTTGCGGTGCTGCGGGAGGGTGCGATCGTGGGGGGCATCGGCGTGGGCCTGGGCTTGATTGGCGCGGCGGCATTGACCCGGCTGATGTCGAGCCTGCTCTACGGCGTCAGTTCCACCAACGTCCTGACCTTCGCCGCAGCCGCCGCTGTTCTGTTCATCTGCACCTTGGCGGCCTGCTTCGTGCCCGCGCGCCGGGCCGTCCGCGTGGATCCCGCCACCGCTTTGCGCTGCGGGTAGACGACTCGCCACCAGCACCCTCAACGCAAGGGCGATTCGCTGGAGTTTATTCGCGCAACCTGACCGGCTTGCGCGTGTTACGAGAGTTTGCCCCGGATCGGACCTATCCGGCGTGTTTCATCAGCGGCCCGAGCGTCAAGAGTTCGTCTCGGAAGTGGGGGCGATGCGCTATAATTCGGGCGATCCAGCCTATCTCCAGATGCAGCCCGGAATCCGCAACTTAACCGTCCAACATCTCTTGTCGTTCGGCAAAATCACGAGTATCGATTTTCGTCCTCTCAATGTACTAATCGGCCCAAACGGTTCCGGCAAGTCTAATCTAATTGAAGTCCTTGGCCTGCTACAAAACGCGCCCAAGGAACTCGCGACGGCCATCAGCAATGGAGGACTGATCGACGACTGGCTCTGGAAGGGAGCAACAAAGACCCCTACGGCATCTATTCAAGCAACCGTCATGCGCCCAGCCGAATTGTTGCGCGACAGCCCCAAGCCGCTGCGCTACCGTCTTGCGTTTACAAAGGCCGGGTTTCGGTTCCAAATCACCCACGAATTTGTGGAGGATGACGGACCGGTGCCCGATCTGCGGGCGCTAGACCTCGGTCTGCTTCCGCCTGAATTCTACTACGGTTATGTGAAGGGGCGTCCCGTGTTCATGAATAAGGGGGAAAAAACCGAGCTTCGGTTCGAAGACGTCAATCCCCAGCTATCTATCCTCGCTCAGCGAAAAGATCCCGAACACTACCCGGAGATCACCCATCTGGGTAACGTGTTTGCGAAATTCCGGCTCTACCGCGACTGGAAATTCGGCGGCGTATCGGCAGTTCGGGAGCCTTGCGACGCCGGCCTGCCCAATGAGTACTTGGAAGAAGACGGGTCGAACCTTGGCGTTGTCCTTGACCGCCTCCTGGCTCGGCCACCCGTAAAGCGCCAAATCCTGGCCTCCTTGGGCGCCTTCTATGAGAGCGCCATTGACCTGCGCACTAGCGTAGAAGGTGGAAAAGTGCAAACTCGGCTCGAAGAGAGGCATCTCAACGCCACCATTCCACTTGTCCGCATGTCCGACGGTACGATTCGTTGGCTTGCCTTGCTCGCCATACTCCTCAATCCCGAGCCGCCGCCGCTCGTGTGCATTGAGGAGCCCGAACTCGGTTTGCACCCCGACATGATCCACGAGTTGGCGAAGCTCCTGATTGACGCATCCTCGCGGATGCAGCTTATTGTCACTACGCACTCGGATCGCCTCCTCGAAGAATTCTCGGAGACTCCGGAAGTCGTAATTGTCTGCGAAAAAGAGAATGGGTCCTCAACGCTGCGCCGCCTCAATGAAGATCAGCTTTCGTCATGGCTTAAGGAGTACAGTCTCGGACAGCTGTGGACCAAAGGAGAACTGGGGGGAACTCGCTGGTGAGCGTTCGCGTGTTCGTCGAAGGAGGCGGCGATCAGCGCCGCACGCAGACCGCGTGCAGAAAGGCCTTCAGTATTTTCTTTGGCAAACTGCTCGGCGACCGGCCAAAGCCCCGGATTGTCGCCTCTGGAAGTCGCGACCAAGCCTACGGTGATTTCTCCCGATCACTGTCGGGTGATACCGAGACCTTTGCCGTGCTGTCGGTTGACTCCGAGGACCCGGTGCCTGCCGGGACGACAGCCGCCGCACATCTGCGACGCCGCGACCATTGGACCGGACCACTACCAGACCGGCGAGTGCATCTGATGGTCCAATGCATGGAGGCATGGTTCCTCGCAGACAAAGCGGTGCTTGCGGAGTACTACGGGAACGGGTTCAGGCAGTCCGCTCTACCGCAAAATCCCAGGATCGAGGAGGTCAGCAAGCGGGATGTCTTACACGGCTTGGAACGGGCCACTGTCGAGACCAGCAAGCAAGCCTACCACAAGACACGACATGGCTTCGACATTCTCGAGCGGCTGAGCCCCGAGGCAGTAAGGAACGGATCACCGTTCGCGGCCGCGTTATTCGAAGTCCTGTGAAATGCCGCTCAAGGCTGGCGATGATTAGTAAGGCCGTCGGGAACTCTGTGCAAATGAGTGAGAAGTCCGTGCTGTATCGGAAACGCTCCGGCAGAGCTGATTCGGGGGGTTAATTCAGAGTGCCGGAGCGTTTTTCAAAGAGCACCGGGACTTGTAGTTACTAACCCGAGGAGCTTCCGTGACGGCGTTTCTCGATGGCAATCCAAATTCCAGCTCATACCGTCACATTTCCAAGGCCTTATAGCGCGGATGAGTGAATCCGACCCAGCCGCTCCATCCCAAGTGCGGCTGGGACAGACTCTACGCTTTGGTGTATTCTTAGCCCAGTGCTGGTTCCGTTTCTTTCTCGAAGTTCCCAGCCGGAACTTGGAATGCGTCGTCGTTGCGAAGCGCTGGCCATCATCGCTTTGGTGATTCTGGGTGCGCCCTTGGCGTCCAGTCGTTTGGCCGCTCAGTGGCTGAAGTATCCCACCGCGGGAGTGCCGCGAAAGCCCGATGGCAAGGTGGACATGTCGGCCCCGCCGCCTCGTCTGGCGGATGGCAAGCCCGACTTCTCCGGAATCTGGATGACCGGGGAACCCAACGTGCCCCGGCCCGAAACCTTGTCGAGTCCCAAGGAACCGGCCAGTCCCAAGCAACCGCCGAGCCCCAATGACAAGCCTGGCGACCCCAGTAACATCAGGGCCTCGCGCCAAATGGCGAATATCGGAGTGGATCTTCCGGGAGGCTTGCCGTATCAACCTTGGCTTGTGCCCATCGTCAAGCAGCGCACCGACAACCTGGCGATAGACGACCCGCACATCCGGTGCCTACCGGATAACTTTCTTCGCGCCTACGGGCTCCCGCATTTGCTGAAGTTCGTCCACACGCCCAATCTTTTGGTGGTGCTCAATGAAATGAACGCGGGATACCGCCAGGTGTTTACGGATGGACGGCCGTTGCCCCAAGATCCTAACCCGTCGTGGCAAGGATATTCATCGGGGAAATGGTCCGGCGACACACTGGTGATCGACACGATCGGCATTCGCGACGACACGTGGATCGATTGGAACGGGAGTGTGCTGACCGAAGCAGCCAAAGTGCGGGAGCAGATCCGGCGCCCGGACTTCGGTCACCTCGAAGTTCAGGTGACCGTCGATGATCCCAAGGCTTACACCAAGCCTTGGACCGTCACTTTACACCAGCGCATCGTGGTTGACACAGATTTGATCGACGAGATCTGTCTGGAAAATGAGCAGTCCCTCAAGCACCTGAAGTGATTGCGTTTCTCTGCGCTGTTAGGCGAACGTGATGACCGCGCCCAATACCGTGCGGTCCCCCACGGCCTGGATTGCTTCGCGGGTCCGTTCAATGGGGTAGGTGGCCGTAACCATCGACTTCATGTCGATCGAGCCCTTCTCGATCATTTTCACGTAACGTGGGATGTCGCGCAGCATATTCAACCCGCCCTGCTGACCGGAGTAAAAAGTTCGGCCGCGGTTGGAGAACTGCGCCGCATTGAAGCTCACGTTGCCGCGCCAAGCCACGCCCAGCATCACGATATGGCCGCCCGCGCGGGTAAAGTCGAAGCACTGTTGCAGCGGGAGAATTGCCGTGGGATCGGGACCAACCTCAACCTTGGGCGGAAACCAATCGCTGCCCACGGCGTTGATGACGAAGTCGGCGCCGTCCGGCACCGCGTTCGTGGTGAGACGCCCTCCGGCCTCGCGGCGGTTGGTGGTGGCCTTACACAAGGAGCGAATCTTCGCGGCCAATCCGTTGCCTTCGGCGTTCGGATCCAGGGCGATGGTCCCGCCAACTTTCATGGCAATCTCGCGGCGGGCTCGGATCGGCTCGATCACAATCACTTGACCGGCGTTGGCAAGCCGCGCGGCTTGGATCGCACCCATGCCCACGGGCCCGGCGCCCTGCACCACCACGTTCCAGCCCGGCTCGATCTGCACCAGATCGCGTGCGGAGGCCAGCCCGGTCCCGACCGTGTCTCCCAGCAGGGTCAATTGCTCCGCGGGGAGATCGGTGAACACTGGGCAGCAGTACTCCTCGGGCACCACCATAAGCTCGCTCAGCCCGCCCAACCCCGCCTGCTCGACCACCTGGGTCCCGTCGGACATCTCCGCCAGCGGATGAGCAGGTGCGGTGTCGAGGAACTGGCACCAGTCCGCCCGGCCGTGCAAGCACTGATAGCACACGCCGCACTGCGGCGTTCCGGGAACCACCACGCGATCGCCCTGTTGCACGCGCTTGACCAGCGGACCAACCTCTTCGACAACCCCCATTCCGGAATGGTTGGGGATCGACGCCTGGGCGACGTTAGTGGTGCTGAGTGCGCCTCCGACGATGGTGTAGCAGACCGCGGACGCTTGCGTGCGAACCAGGACTTCGCGCGGTTGGATCGGGTGCAGCCGAAGTTCCTCAACCGACGTGCCCGTTCCGTGCCGGACGAAAGCCTTGAAACGCCGCCCGGCATTGGTTCCAGTGAGCTGTGCGGGGGCTTGTCCCGTTAACACTTGCGGGACGAACGGCAAACTGCCAACTGCCGCCGCCGCACCTCTGGTGAACATCTTCCTTCGCGAAATCGGCATTTGCGTAAATCCTCCAACTTGTTTACGAAGTTCAGGAACCGGCCGGTCAATTACTTGGCTCGAGCTCCTAACATATCGCTTTCATGCTGGCAAACCAACCAGGTCCTGTATGCCACAGTAGGTGTAATGAAGTTCTTGAAGCCAATTGCCTATTGGGTGCTCGGAGCCGTTTCACTGAGCGCGGGCGTGGCGGCGTGGCAAGGCTACCTTGCATCCGAACTACACTCGCGCATTTATCGGGTGGGATTCGGAGACGATCCTCCGTTTCAATTCCGCGACGAGGCCGGAAGGCCTACGGGCGTCGCCATAGAGATCGTCAAAGAAGCCGCGCGGCGGCGCGGCATCCACCTCGAATGGAGCCAGCCGGCGCATTTCGCCCTCTCCGCGATCGAGCACGGCGAGGTCGATCTGTGGGTGTTAATGACGGACTTGCCGGAGCGTCACGGCACAATATACATCAGCCAACCGTACCTGACCATGGAGCGGTGTTTCCTGGTGCTCAAAAGCAGCGGCGCCAGCTCCGCGCGCGATCTGGAACATGTCAGGATCGGCTACCGCCAGTCCTGGGCCGGCGTGCCGGCGCCCCAAAGAGCGGCCGGAGCGTCGTCCAATGCCGGCGCGTCGTCCAACGCGGACCAGTTATATTTGCAGGCGCATTTCCCGGAGGCTGCCGCGGTGCCCTTGCCAATGGAGCGCGCCGCCGGCTTAGTCCAAGCCCTGAAGGACCACACCGTGGAGGCGGAGTTGGTGAACAAGACCGTGATAGCGGCACAACTGGTGTCCGAAGGAGGGCGGGAAGCCCTGGACCTGATCAATGCGCCCGACGCTATCGGCTCGCTGGGCTTGGGAGCCTCACTTGATGCGCGGCGAGCCGCCATATCCATCCGCGACGAGATTGACCGCATGGCCGAAGACGGCGGCATGAGCAGGATCACTGAGCCCTGGGGGTTCTTCCAGAGCGCAAGCCTTAACATTGTCGGCCAGCTTGCGGACGCAAAGCGCACTAACCGGATGCTAGCGGTAGGCGTCGGGGGTTTGGCGGCCGCCACGGTACTGATCGCGCTTCTCTCCATGTTGGTACAGCGCGAACGGAACGCCGTGCGCGATTTAGGCTCCCGGTTAATTTCGGCCCAGGAACACGAACGGACACGGATCGCGCAGGATCTGCACGACGACATAAACCAGCAGCTGGCGATGCTCGCCATGTCGCTAGGGCGCCTGAAGCAGTCCAATGCGGCATACGAGCAGGCGGGCGCTGAGCAATGGCAGCGCCTGTTGGGTCAGGTCGAGCAGGTGCGCAGCGGTGTGTATCGGATTTCGCACGCGCTCCATCCGGCGCTGCTCGAAATCGCCGGGTTGCTTCCGGCGCTCGATGCCTTGCGCCGCGACGTAGCCGCCGCCAGTGGAATGGACGTGACGCTGGACCCTGGGCCGCTCGCGGAACCGGGCAAGGCCGTACCGGCTGAGGTTGCCTTGTGCCTCTACCGCGTGGCGCAAGAGGCCTTGCAGAATGCGGTGAAGCATTCCGCTTCGAAGGACGCGCGCATCCGCATTGTGCAAAAGGGCAAAACGCTGGAGCTCTCGGTGAGCGACTCCGGTAGCGGGATTCCTGCCGCCTCGCTGGAAGCCGGAGCGGGCATGGGCTTGGTCACTATGAAGGAGCGTGCTCGCCTGATGCATGGGCGCCTGCGAATCGACACTCGTACAGAGGGCCCCGGCAAGGGCACGACAATAACAGTTTCGCTTCCCTTGGAGCCGGCTTCATCGGGCTCCAGTGCAAGAACGGTCGCTGGTCCCCAGGCGCCTTTGGAAGAGGATGGCCACAGCTTGTCCGGCAAAAGGCGCCCATTGAATGAAACGTAGGTTTACGCGGGATCGATGGCGCAAACCGGTTCAGGAGACATGCAATGCCGCTCCCTCTCGCTGGCCGCGGTGCGGCCTGACGACGATCTCGACATCCTGATTGAGGGCGACCAGGAAACGCAAAAGCCGTTCGACCGAGAACTGCCGAAACTCGCCCCTAAGCATCTTCGAGAACGTCCGGCTGCGGGATACCGAACAGCTTCCCGGCCACGACCTGTTTCAGACCACGCTCCCTCATGATGGTATCGATCTTGTACACGAGTTGCGCCTTGACCAGGTGCTCCTCGGCGTTCGGCAGGCCCAGGTCCTTGAAGACGTTCCGGCTCCCCACGCCAGTTCTCACCTTACTCATGGCCCCCCTCCTTCGCAATCTGTTCAGCCTCGCGCAACAGACCACCGGCTTCAGGAGCGGCTCGTCGGTCATCCGTTACCATAATATAGTGATTTCACTATATCTCGTCAAGCGCGCCGGGCCGTCCGCGTCGATCCTGCGACGGCTTTGCGCTGCGTTTAGATGACTCGCAGCCCGCCCCTTTACGCTTGTCATGACAGTGTCTGGCAGACGTGTTATGATGAACGGATGAAGCAGCCAGCGCAAGGAAGAAAACCAGGGAGATAGCCATGGCGCACACAGAAACCCGTAATGAGAAACTCGACCTCCGGCTGACGCCTTCGGCGAAGAAAACCCTACAGACCGCAGCCCTGGCCGCGCATCGCTCGGTGAGCGAGTTTGTGCTGGAGAGCGCCCTCGCCCGTGCCGAGGAAACCCTGCCCGATCGCCAGCGCTTCGGGTTGAGCGCGGCGCAGTGGGAAGCATTTCAGAAAGCTCTGGCCGCACGTCCCCGCCCGTCGCGCCGGTTGGCGAAGCTCTTGAGGCAGCCAAGCGTATTCGAGCGCGGCGGCGTTGGGTGACTCCGCTCCGCATTGAAAAGCTGCAACGCAGCCACGCCGTCGATGAATTCGATTGCGGCAAGGAAGCCCTCAACCGGTTTCTCGTGCGCTACTCTCTCCAGAACCAGCAAGCCGGGGCTTCTCAGACCTACGTGGCGTTAGCCAATGAAGCCGTCGTCGGCTATTACACGCTTGTCGTCGGCCAGGTCGAATATGCCGCCGCGCCGGAGCGTCTGACCAAGGGACTCGCCCGCCATCCCGTTCCGATCATGCTGCTCGCCCGCCTCGCGATTGCTACATCCTGGCAGGGCAAGGGCCTCGGCTCCGGGTTGCTCAAGGATGCCATGCTGCGAACTCTGCAAGCCGCCGATATCGCCGGCATCCGTGCGTTCGCGGTTCACGCCAAGGACGACGAAGCCAGGGCGTTTTACGAGCATTTCGGATTCAGCCCGCTCCCCAGCGACCCCTACCATCTTTTCCGTCTGCTCAAGGACATTCGCGCGAGCTTGAAACCCTGACCGCTGCCGCCGTGGCCACCCGTGGTAGGTCAGGAACCGACCCTTGTTTTGCTCGCATCACGCCAAATTTAGCTTGCGGAGCAGGGACTGATGATGGGGGTCCGAACCCTGTCCCATGGTTCGGCCCATGACACTCAACAGTGCTACGGGTTCTCGCTCGTCGACGGCTTGATCCAGCAAATCGCGAGCCCGATCGATGTCCCCGCACGCTTCAGCCGTAAGCGCTCGCGGGCAAAAGGGAACATATTCCCTCGCAGCGAGCGCTTCCAGTTCGGAACGGATCTCTTCTGTCTCGACCCGCCGCCCTTGACGGCAACGCACCTGCGCCAAAACAGCTAGCAAATATACGTTGCCCGGAAGGATCTTCAATGCGTCTTCGACTGCGGCCGCCGCCTCGTCGTTCAGCTCATACTGCATGAACGCAGCGCAGCTGGTGAAACACATGGTCCAGTGCGCGGGGAACAGTCGGAGCGCCGCACGAGCACGCTCTACCGCTTTCGCGTTCCTCATGGCATAGAGGACCCAAAGTTCAGCCCCCCTCACGGCTGGGCTCAGCGGGTCCAGATCTAGAGCGCGGGTCACTTCCGCGAGAGCTTCGTCGAATCGTCCTGTTGGCCCCAAGAACCAAGTGCTACGGGTTGTCCGGATCCTAGCGGACGCGGGATCGAGCGTCAGAGCCAAACCCGAATGCTCACCCGCAGCCTTCCAATTCCATTCATAGAAGGCAGAAAATATCGACCGGACAATGTGCGCTTCCGCAAGTCCGGAATCCAACTGAAGCGCGCGGGCGAGGGAGGCCAAGGCAGGCGGGGCAGCGTCGCGCGGGCGCACCGACAAGTAAAGAATCTGAAAGTAGGCTCGTTGCGCGAGGCCAACGTGTGGTGGAGCGTAGTCCGGATCAAGCTGAATTGCGCGCTCGAAGCATTCGAGCGAGCGATCCATCCCCAGAGGGGTCATCTGGTACAGGTGGTAGCGGCCCTCTAGATACGCCTGGTATGCCTCCGGAATGGCGGGTTTTTTTTGGTTCCTAGACCGCGGAACGTGCTCGCCCAATCTGCTCTGTAATTCCCCGGCGATGGCTTGCGAGATCTCATCCTGGACCGCCAAAATGTCGGTTATCTCTCGGTCATAACGTCCGGACCACACATGGCTGCCGTCGGAGGCTGCAATCAGCTGGGCCGTGATCCGGAGACGATGGCCCGCTCCGCGGACGCTACCTTCGAGAATATTTGCCACGCCCAGGACCTCAGCAATGCGCCGGATGTCCTGGCCCTTCCCTTTGAATGCAAACGCCGAGGTACGGGCAATTACCTTAAGATGCGGGATCTGCGTTAGTGCATTGATAATCTCCTCCGCGAGTCCGTCGCCGAAGTATTCATTTTCCTGGTCGCCGCTCATGTTGGCGAAAGGAAGAACAGCGATCGAACGTCCCCGCGTCGGATTTTGTCAAGATGCCACGGGCGAGGGAGGGCCCGCCTTGGACGAACGGGGCTTCTTGGATCGCAGCGATGAAGCGGTAGCCACGCTTGATCTGCGTCGCTACAAAGGCGGGATTTCGCGCATCATCCGCTAGGGCATGGCGAATTTCCAGGATGTGGCTCTTCAAAACCTCTGGTTGAACGAATACGCCCGGCCATAAGGCCTCCAAAATCTCGCTTTGAGTCACGAGCCGTCCGGCGCGTTCCACAAGGTACTGCAGGACGGCAAATGCTTTGGGCGTAAGCGAAACTCGCTTTGAGCCACGCCAGAGACACTGATCGTCAAGATCCAGCCGGAAGGGGTCAAACTGTATCACGGACACTGCAACGTCTAAGTCTACCAAACGGGTCACAACCGAGATTCGACGGAACGGCCACCGAAATTTCACAACTTCAGACGGGGAGCGGCCTATAATCACTGGTGTTTATGGATGTGTGCAGTTGTCTCCGGGGCCAGGTGGGGGAGAACCCTGAAAAGATCGCTTTGTTCTGTGACGACGAAGTAATGTCTTACGGAGCACTAGACCGGTCGTCCACCGAGTTGGCTCGATGGTTCCTGCGTCAGGGATTGAGCCGCGGCGACCGCGTAGCTTTACATTGGTCAAACTCCATCGAAGCAGTGCAGCTTTTCTTTGGAATCTTCAAAGCTGGGCTGATCGCTGTAACCGTCAACACACGTCTTAAGCCCTCCGAAATCGGCTACATTCTCGATCACTCCGGCTCCCGCATGTGCTTCAGCGAACCGGCATTGGCAACGGGCTCTGGTCAAGCCGGTGCCGCCTGTCCCATTTTGACCAAGCTGCCACCGCTCGAATCTGTGGAACCGCCCGCAGCCTTGCCGGCGCTCGACCTAGATCAACCTGCGGTCATCCTTTATACATCCGGCACCACAGCACATCCCAAGGGTGTTATCCACACTCACCGATCGCTCTACCAGACATCAGTGATCGCGGACTCGTGGATCATGGCGTCCGAAGTAGGAGACACCACGGTCGTTCTCAGCGTACTCCCACTTATGCACGCTGCGGCGCTCAGCGGGCTCATATGGTCTGTTTACCAGGGTGCTCCCCTGGTTCTGCTTCGCCGGTTCGAACCGGCGGCCGTCTTGGATTCTATAGAGCGCTTCGGATGTACCGCACTGGCCTGTATGCCTGCGCTTTGGTCGTTCGTCGTACAGGAGCAGGCGCGGCTGCCGCGCTTTGTTTCCTCGCTTCGGACGGCGGTATCGGGAGGTGACACGCTGCCCGGGCCATTACAAGAGCGCTTTAAAGCGATCTTCGGACTTGACCTTCGGGAGGTCTACGGTATGACGGAGAGCGTTCCCGTTATGAGCAATCCGCCGGGGGAAGTCCGGCCAGGCTCCCTCGGCCTACCCGCGGATGGCGTCCAGGTGCGAATCGTGGACTTGGACGGCCTCGATGTGGCGGCGGGAGAAATCGGCGAGATACTTGTCCGCAGCCCAGGAAATTGCGCCGGGTATTGGAACGATCCCGGAGCCACTCGAGCCGCTCTCCAGGATGGGTGGCTACGAACAGGAGATCTGGCATCTCGCGATACCGATGGATATTACTGGTTCAAGGGGCGCACGAAAGAAATCATCATTCGAGCTGGCTCTAACATTTCGCCGCAAGAAGTGGAGGAGGTTCTGTATCGGCACCCCGCAGTGCTGGAAGCAGGCGTCGTCGGCGAATCCGATCCCGTATATGGAGAAAAGGTAGTTGCCTTTGTGGCGACACGCCCGGGACATGCGATTGAGGAAGAATCTTTGCGCCAATTTGCGGGGCAGCTTCTGGCGGAGTACAAAGTGCCGGAGCAAGTCTTTTTTCTCGACCAACTGCCCAAAGCCCTTACCGGCAAGGTGCAGCGGCGCGCCCTGAAGGAGATTCTTGCCGCGCGGACATCCCCGAAGCGAGCTGTTCCGTAGCGACCTCAGGCCTTCATTGGTGAGCGTCACTGGCGTTTGAGATAAGGAGCGATAAGTGTGTTAAATAAAAACCTTCGAACCTTGCTCGGAAAGAAATTCAGTGCATTGACGGCCCTGGTGTGCTTCTGCGCTGGAGGGCCCGTTGCGGCGCAATGGCTAAAGTATCCGACACCAGGAATCCCACGGACCGCTGACGGCAAGCCGAACCTTACCGCACCTGCCCCCAAATCCTTCGACGGCAAGCCGGACCTGTCGGGCATCTGGCGCTTTGACGCCTTAGGATACTTGGCGGATATCACCTCGAACTTGAAGTCCGGCGACGTTTTGCCATGGGCGGAAGCACTATCTCAGCGACGGGTGGCGAACGAGTTGCGCGACGCGCCGGGTTCCCATTGTCTGTTGGGCAGTCCAACCATGGTTCTGTTTGGTTTGCAAAAGGTGGTGCAAGCTCCGGGGCTGGTGACGATTCTCAACGACTGGGGGGTCTTCCGGCAAATTCTCATGGACGGCCGATCGCTCCCCGAGAACCCAAATCCCACGTGGCTGGGATATTCAATCGGGCATTGGGATGGCGACATGTTGGTGGTGGAAACCGCTGGATTCAACGATAAATCGTGGCTTGACTTTCGCGGGCACCCACACACAGAGGCGCTGCGCCTTACAGAGCGATTCGAGCGCAAGGACTTCGGACATATGCAGCTTCGGATGACCTTCGACGATCCGAAGACATTCACACGAGCCTGGGACATTGCGGTAGAGGCAAGTCTGGTTCCTGATACCGAGTTGCTGGAGTTCGTTTGTAACGAGAACGAACGGGATGCCCAGCACCTGGTCGGTGAACTCACTGACGAACGGAAGAGCGACCTGGAAGTGCCCCGCGTGATCCTCGCCAAGTACGTGGGGACCTATCATTCGGTCGGAATGGACGTCGGAATCACCGTCTCCGACAGCGGTTCGCTGATGGTGAACATCAATGGCAAAGGCACGACAGAGTTACTCGCGACATCGCAGACGACTTTCTATTACCCGGGTTTGGGCGGCCAGATAGAATTCTTCGCGGATGCCCGAGGCAAAGTCACACACCTAACCTTGGATCTCGTTGAAGCCGAGATCAGAGCTCAGCGCAACTGACAGACCTGGGACTTTAGGGTCGCCAAGGAACGAACAGGCCGTTAGTGGAGCGATTATGCAATCCGTCAGGGACCCCGCTGAAGGTCCGCTTGCTGGTTCCTATTAATCGCCACGAACTTGTTAGGGCAAAATTACCGTACCTCGTCACGGACTTCCCGATCTCTGCCCACTGGACTGGGCGATGGTGGAGCGGCCATTGGAGAAGTGAACCCAGCGCTTCAACGCGCATTCGTCCACGAGTCCGGTTCTGGGGAGCTTCGAGCGCTTTACGCGCTATCCGGAAAGTTGGGGGCTTGCCGGAATGGCTTGGTGGCATAAACCCGCCACCGCCCTGGAATCCCCTTAGCCGGTTCGTCATCTTCACCGCGATCCGTGAGCCCGCCTATCTTTTCCGCGAAAAGTCCGCTAGGCCCCGTTGTACCCTGAAAGAACAACGTGAAACCTACATCTCTTCCTAAAAATCCTTGTTTTTCTTCAGGCCCCTGCGCCAAGCGTCCCGGTTGGAGCTTGGACACTCTCAAAGAAGCCGCGGTAGGGCGTTCTCATCGGGCCAAGATCGGCAAATCCAAACTGGGCGAAGTCATTGAGCGCAGCAAGAAAGTGCTCGGCATCCCCGTCGGCTACATCCTCGGCATCGTTCCCGCTTCCGACACCGGCGCGGTTGAGATGGCTCTGTGGTCCATGCTGGGTGAGCGCGGCGTCGACGTGCTGGCCTGGGAAAGTTTTTCCAGCGGCTGGGCGGCTGACTGCAAGAGTCAACTCAAGCTCCAGGACCTGCGCATCTTCAAAGCCGATTACGGAAAGCTTCCCGAGCTCGGCCAGGTGGATTGGAGCCGCGACGTGGTCTTCGCCTGGAACGGAACCACCTCCGGCGTCAAGCTCCCGAATGGCGATTGGATCGCCGTGGACCGCGCCGGGCTGTCCATCTGCGACGCAACCTCGGCCGTCTTCGCCATGGAGATCCCCTGGCACAAGCTCGACGTGGTGACGTGGTCGTGGCAAAAAGTGCTGGGCGGCGAAGGCGGCCACGGCATGATCGCGCTGAGCCCGCGCGCTGTCTCGCGCCTGCAAACCTATGCTCCGCCGCGCCCGCTTCCCAAAATTTTCCAGATGACCAAGGGCGGCAAGCTCATCGACGGCATCTTTCAGGGCGAGACCATCAACACGCCCTCCATGCTTTGCGTGGAGGATGCTCTCGATGGACTCAAGTGGGCCGAGTCGGTCGGCGGGCTCGACGGCCTGATCGCCCGGTCGCGCGCGAATCTCGCCGCCATCGAAGACTGGGTCGCGAAATCCTCCTGGGCCGGCTTCCTCGCCGAGGATCCAACGACCCGTTCCAACACGTCCATTTGCCTGAAAGTCACAGATCCCGCCTACACCGGGCTGTCCGCCGACGATCAAGCCAAGCACGCCAAGTCGATCGTCTCCGCTCTCGAAAAGGCTGGCGCGGCCTACGACGTCGGTGCGTATCGCGACGCCCCTCCCGGCCTTCGCGTCTGGGGCGGCGCAACCGTCGAGACCTCCGATATCCAAGCTCTGCTGCCTTGGCTCGACTGGGCTTACGGCGAAGTGAAAGCGCAGTTTTAGCTCTGTCAGGCGCCCGCTGCGGACGTCTCTGAGATAACGGGCAGCTTTGCCGCCTCCCATGCCGACAGCCCGCCGGCCATCTCCACCAGATGGGTGATGCCGTATTGATGCAGCATGCTTGCGGCAATCGAGGAGCGATAACCGCCCGCGCAGTGCAGCGCGATCCGGCGGTCACGCGGGATCTCGCCGATGCGCTGCGGTAGCTGATTGAGCGGAATGTTCACACTTCCGGCGATGTGTTTGGTGGACCACTCGCGCGGATTGCGGATATCCAGCACAAACGGCGGCGGCGTGCTCGCCAGCTCCTCCGCCACCATCGGCGCGGCCAGCCGCTCCGTGGGCCACACCAGGTCCGGCCGTTCGGCCAGCGCCTCCATGCCCGGATTCAAGTACCCGCGAACGTGATCGAAACCGATGCGCCCCAACCGCAGCGCCGCTTCCTGCTCGCGCCCCGGCTCGGCGATGATCACGATCGGCTTGCTACGGTCCAGTAACGTGCCGGCCCAAGTCGCATACTGCCCGCCTAGCCCGATATTGATGCTCCCGGCCAGGTGCGCCTTGGCGTATTCCGCCGCATCACGCACATCGAGTATCTGCGCGCCGGCATCGCCCATCTTCAGCACTTCGACCAGCTCGATCGGATGAAGCGCGCGCTCCAGGCTTTGGTCCAGCGTGGCCCGCTCGCGCGTATTGAGCACCGCATCGTAACTGAAGTAAGCGGGAGCGTCGGGTTGATCCGCCGTCACCAGCCGTATGAACTCCTCTTTGGACATCGGCTGCAATGCGTAATTCAACCGCCGTTGATCCTCCAGAGAGGAAACCGTGTCGGAGGATAGCTTCTTGCCGCACAAAGATCCCGCGCCGTGAGCCGGATAAACCAGCGTCTCCCCAGGAAGTTTCATCAGCTTTTCATGCAGCGAGTCGAACAGGCAGCCGCCCAGTTCCTCCGCACTCCATCCCAGCGAAGCGCGCAGATCCGGACGGCCCACGTCGCCGATGAACAATGTGTCGCCGGTCAGCACCGCGTAGGGCTTGGCCGCGTCCTTCTTTAGATCGAAAACCGGCTTCAGATCGAAAACCAGAATCGAGATGGATTCGATGGTATGCCCGGGTGTCTCCAGCACCTGCAAGCGCAGCCCGGGAAACTCCAGCGTGTCGCCGTCCTTTATCGGCACAAACGCGTACTCGGCCCGGGCGCGCGAGCCGAGATGGATCGTCGCGCCGCATCGGTCTCGCAACTCCAGATGCCCGGCCACGAAGTCCGCGTGGAAGTGTGTCAGGAATACATGGCGGATGGTTAGACCGAACGCCGCGGCGTCAGCCAGGTATTGCTGGATGTCGCGCTGCGGATCGACCACGATGGCCGTCGCGCTGGCCTCGTCTCCCAGCAGGTATGAGGCGTGGGCCAGGCAACCCAAGTAGTACTGTTTGAGGATCATGAATGACTAACCAAGTGTACGCCACTTCCATCGGCTGACTTCCCTTGGCTCGGCTTTTGCTCTACGATTTGAATTAGAGGTAAATGGGGATGCGACTTGTGGTTTGCGGCGCCGCGTTCGCGCTGCCGCTGGTTCTCAGTTCGATGGTGTTCGGCGCAAGTAAGAGCCCCGTGGCCGACGCGGCCATGGACGGCAACATCGGCCAGGTGCGCACGTTGATCCAGCAAAAGGCGGACGTCAACGCGCCACAGGCCGACGGAGCCACCGCGATCCAGTGGGCCGCCTACCGCAACGATCTCTCGCTTGCCGATGTCCTCATCGCCGCCGGAGCCAACGTAAAAATCGCGAACCGCGAAGGCGCTACGCCTCTGTATCTCGCATCGCTCCAGGGAAGCAGCAAAATGATTCAGAAGCTGCTCGAAGCGGGCGCGGACGTCAATGAGACCGGTCCGCAAGGCGAGACTCCGCTGATGCTCGCCGCCCGCAGCGGCAATCTCGACTCCATCAAAATCCTGCTGGACTACAAAGCTCAGGTCAACATCAAAGAGAAGCTGCGCGGCACCACCGCACTGATGTGGGCCGTGGAACAATCGCACCCGGACGCTGTAAAACTGTTAATCGAGCACGGCGCGGACGTGAAGCTGAACGCCGATCCCGACGCCGGCGGCAAGCCCCGCAACAATCTCGCCAATCCCAAGACGCAGCGCCAGAATTCGTTCTTCGGCGCGGCCTTCACTGGCAACGGCGCGGCGGCTCCGGGCGCTCGCGCTGCGGTAACTCCTCCCAAGCCTGCCGCTCCCAAGAAGAGCGCCGAGGAAGTCGCGGACGAACTGCAAGCCGCCGGCATCGATCCCACGCTGTTGAGCGGCTTCGTCGACCTCGGCAATCTTCCTCCGGGCGTCGAAGTTTCCACCCTGATTCAGCAACTCGCGCAATTCGGCTTCGGCAAGCCGGTGAAGGACGGCGGAGGGCTGACCTCGCTGGTTCTGGCCGCTCGTGAGGATTGCCTGGAGTGCGCCCAGCTTCTGCTCGCCGCCGGGGCCGACGTGAACCAGCGCACTTTCTATGGCTGGAGCGCGCTGCTGACGGCGACCCAGAATCGCCATTACAAACTCGCCGCTTATCTCCTGGACCACGGCGCGAATCCCAACCTTTCCAACAATGGCGGCTGGACGCCACTCTATCTCGCCACCGACAATCGCAATATTGAAAGCGGGGATTATCCCGTCCGCACGCCGGACATGGACCATCTCGACTTCATCAAATTGCTGCTCGATCGGGGCGCGGACGTGAACGCGCGCATCTGCGGTCCGCAATCCAAACCCGGCAACTGCGTTGGAGACAGCACCGAAACCCGCACCAACTTCACCATGCAGTGGCTGTTTGAAGAAGGAGCCACCCCGTTCCTGCGCGCCGCCCAATCCGGCGACGTCACGCTGATGAAACTCCTGCTGGCTCGCGGCGCTGACCCGCACATTTTCACCGCCCACAACGTAACTCCGCTTGCCGTGGCGTCGGGAATCGGATGGGTGGAAGGCGTGACCTACGAATGGTCCGAAGAGGAGACTGTGGAAGCCGTCAAGATGTGCCTGGATCTGGGCATCGATCCCAATATTCAAGACGACGAGGGCCGCGCCGCCCTGCACGGAGCCGCGCACAAGGGCGATCCTAAGGTAATCCAGATTCTCGCCGATCGCGGCGCCAAGCTCGACCTGCACGATGGCGGCAGCCGCGACACCATCAACGGGGCCCTGCTGGACGAAACCTTCATTCCTCTGGATTGGGCCCGCGGGTTGGTGCGCGTCGGCGTGCAATCCGCCATCGCCCATCCGGACGCCGAAAAACTGCTGGTGAAATTGATGGAGCAGAAGGGCATCCCCGTTCCTCCGCCGCCCAAGAGCTCGCGCTGCCTCACCACCGGTATCAACGGCTGCCAGTAGGCAGCCAGCGGTATTAACGGCTCAACGAGAAGTGCGATTCTTCTACATTGGCGGGTTTTGGGGACAGCTTGTCAGCTCCGTAATCTGGCTGGTATCCGCGGCGCTAGGTACGTGGGTCAGTCCAAGAGCGTCTATCCTGGCCGCGTATCGGGGGATTCTTCATCTTTCCGCTCACGCGTTTGCTGCTGCGTTTGTCGCCAGCGCGCGTGTGAGCGCAAAGAATCCGTTCACGAGCCTGGGGATGCAGGTCGCGTTTGCGCTGCCGTTTTCGATGCTGCTTCTTGTGCCCGTGGGTCTCTACCGCCTGAATTGGTTTTTCTGGCCCTGATGGTCCTTGTCGGCGCACACTATTTGCCGTTCGCTACTCTCTATGGGATGCGCATGTTCCTGTTCCTGGCCGGAATCCTGATCGCTTCAGGCTACGTGATCGCAGTCTATTTTGCGGCAACGTTCAGTCTGGGCGCGTGGATCGGTGGACTAGCCCTACTCGTTTTCGCCTGGATTGGCCGCTCTATCGCCACGCGCGAACCAACGACACAGGCGACATGACTCCAAAGCTGACCCACCGCCGACGCGCGGCCACCCCGCGGTTATACTTGCGTTGTGCGGAGTGCACTCTGTCTATGCGGAGCGGGAAGATTCACGCCCGCCCCATTGGAACTCCGGCACAGCTTGCGTTGTGGAGTCAGACATGCCGCGTTTCACAAGGGGTAGGTTTTGGAACACGGGCTGGAAGCCTGGAAATCGCGGGGTTGACGTGGTTCACAACTTAAGCTCAGGTTCGTGGTCCCCGCCGCGCGGAGGGTAGCACAGTGGCGTTTCGTTCCTCCTCTTTCGTCGTGATCCCGAACAACGGCGGGGCGAAGGCACTGTATCCGCCGCCGTCAGACAATTGGAAGCCGCTTTGGAAAGTGCGAGCGCATAGTGACGCCGCCGCCGAAGCGAGCTAAAAAGCTACGATGAAGGGAGGGGAGCGTCATGGCAACGGTAGACACGAATAGGGTCATGGACTGGACGGCTTGCGAGCTGATCGAAACCATTCCGGGGAAGGTTTCGGGGCGGCCCATCGTGCGCGGCACGCGCATTCTGCCTGACGGCATTGTGAACAGCTACGACCTGGGCGAGAGCATCGATGAGATACATGAGGATTGGCCTTCGCTTACGGTCGCCCAGATCAAGCGCCTGATCGAATTCGCGCACGCGTATCGCGGGCAGCCCTGCCCGTGAGGGTGTTGCTCGACGAAAATCTTGCGCACCGGTTGCGGACCAACCTCGGCGCACACGAGGTTTTCACGGTTGCCTACAAAGGCTGGGCCGCGCTTAAGAACGGCGAACTGTTGCGCACAGCCGAAGCGGACGGCATCGAGGTTTTTCTAACCGGCGACAAGACGCTTTTTCAGGAGCAGAACCTTACCGGGCTCAAGCTTGGCATCGTGGTGTTATCTTCGGTTGAATGGGACATTCTCAAGCACCACTTGCCGTCGATAATTGCTGCGATTGAGAAAGCCGTCCCCGGTTCGTTTCAGGAAGTCGAATGCGGCGGCTTTAGCCGGAAGAAGCAGCCCGAGGAATAACCCCGCCTGTTTGGCGCAGCGAAGCAGCGCCGCTCATTCTGTTTTCCCGGTTTGCGTTGTGTATGATGGCGAGCCATGCTGAAGATCGGAACGGTAAAATGGCGCGGCAAGTGCCCGCGGCATCCCAGGTTTGATCCCGAAGCGGACGGCCCAGGCGCAAGCCGGGGCGGGTGTTCGCGGTGTCTTGACCTCCAGACGATTTTTGAAAGCCATCAGCGCACGTTGCGGTTGATGCGCACGTTTGCGCCGCCGCCGGGCGAGCGGCGGCGGCCGGCCGATCCCGGCGCGGACCGCCAGCAAGAGTTGTTCGCGCCGCCGGGGTGAGCGGAGCCGGGGGCTTTGCCACTTCAGGATCGCGTGTGATAGCGCAACGGGGAAGGCCGGAAACGTTTTAGGTGGTTTGCTGCCTATGCGAAAATTGGGTATTGAAGGTGTTTCAGAATGAGCCTCCCCCCTATCGAATGGATTGTGTCGGGGCCACTCACTGACGAGGGCTTCAGGACTGCCGTATTCCCTTATAACAAGCTCCGGTCAATCCGCGGCCGTGGGGATTGCCGGCTTGCCGCCTTGGAAGAGAGCAGCACGTTCGAAGCGGAGTTCGGGCTCGGTTTGGTTCGCCCGTTCTATGACATTCTTTGGTACCTTAACACCCGCGCGGGCATCCTCACAAGCCATAGTGCCTTCTCCACTGCGGCGTTTCGCCCAAACGGTCAATCTGGAATCGCAGCGCACATTGTCTTCCTCTCGCGAGACCACAACGCTCGTTTGAGTCTTGATGCAAATATGAGACTGCTCCAGACACTCGGGACGCGGCTCGCTAATTGTGCCTTTCGGAAGGACCGCATCAAGGGCACTGATCATTGGATTCGCTTGCTCCCAGTTTATGTGGACTACTGGTGTCGCCTCATCGACGATAAAGACGGCATTCTAGTTGAGACGCCTGCCGTCTCACAGCGCGGATATGGATGCCAAATTGAAATCTGCGCGATGGCCGCTGGTCGGCGGCCGGCAGCGGAAATATGGAGCAAAACTTGTATGTTCGTGCTCGAAGCGGCAGAGCCGCCAAGCCAATTGAGCGAGTGGGGAGAAGCCGCGCCGTTCGACCTTGATCAGCAGTTTCTTTTATCGGAGTCGTCGAAGTCCTAGAAATGGGGGCTCGGCATCGAGCACGTCGAATATAGCGCAACAGATCGTCCTTATGTGGGGCTATCGGAGGCTCGCGCGGCCACATGATCCGCGGGGCCCGCTGGCAATCGATACATATGCCCCAAACCGGTTTTCTGGGCATTGACCGGAACGAAACCGTTCCTCTTTATGAGTTGCATGCCACGTCGAGTCACTCCTCTTGCGTAAATTGCGGTGACTCCGCGGGTCCGCTCCTTTTCAACGAGCTCTTTGAGGTAAGCTAACACCACGCCTTTCGCCGTAGATGAAGCAACCGAGGCAAGACCCCCAATATAAACCGCTGAGGGCTTTTTGGATGGTGCCGCGATGTCGTCAGCAGTTATACTATCGCCGCCTGTTATCGCTCCATGTTCGACCCTCTTCGCTGCTTTTGAACTGAGCGGGACAATTCGAAAACAGCCAATCATTGTGGGCTCGCCGTTGTCATCTCGAAGCTCGTATACTGCTCTAAATAACTGATCGTTCTTGTCGTACCAGCTTTGAAGTCGAGATAAGGACGCCGTGTCTAGCCCAAAGTGCTGTACGCTGAATTTGTGAATCTTCGGGAGTTCAACCCTTCGCGCGAGGCTGCACTCGAATAATGCCTTGCGGCTCTTCGTCAGATGGATGCTCAACTGCACTGCGGCAGCTGCGGCCGACTGAACTGGGAGGAACGCAATAGTCACGATTATGAAAAGTCCAATTATTCCGACTATGAGACCCAGGGGCACGAGGCCGTCTGGGACGCCGATCCCGAGCAAGGATTGGACTTCTGTTTTTCTGCCCACGACCGCCAACAGGAAGCCGCCTATTGAGATGAGAGGTAACCCGATCTTCAGTCGAGTCTGCATGTTCTCCCCGCAAACCGTTAGACGATAGTTCGACAAAAGCGGGGCCAGCCCAATCAACAGTCGAAAAAGCCTTCGAGCGAAGGTCCTGCGATTGTCGCACGCCAGATATTTATTCTTGCACTAAAGCCAGCTGTCAATCCCGGACCCGAATGTGAAATCTAGACGATCAAGTTCTGCTTCGTTGTCCTCCTTCCGATGATCCTATTGCGTTGGCCTGGAGTGCTCGGGCGGGCGGACGCCGGGGCAAAGCCCGTCAACTGGGGCTGCCGAGCACCTCAGATAAGGCGCATTGAACTGAAAACCGTGGGCCTTCGTGGATTGAATCGATCTCCTTTCGCAATGAGAGGACCTGCAGAGCGGAAATTGACAGGGTCGAAGCGTGAACCCTCGGACAAATCCTAGCTCAGCACCAAGGGGGCCGTGCCCGTGGCCGCAGGCGAAGGGCGTTTAGTTGAATGGGTCTTATGTGCAAGGCTAGCCAAATTGCCGCGGCTCACGGTCCGTCGCCTTTGCCAGGGCGGCGGCCCAGCGGCAATCCGGGGGCGGATCAGCGAGCCGGCGGGCGGGAATCGCGCGGCCACCCCGAGGTTATACTTGCATCATGCGGCGTACATTATGTTTATGGCTGATTCTTGCGCCTGTTTTCGGCGCCGGAATCGCGCCATCGGAGTACAAGCAGAGGCGCGCGGAGCTGCGCAAATCCCTCGACGGAGTGATGCTCCTGTTCGGCGCAGAGGAGCCTGAAGATCTCCACTCCGCGTTCTTTCAAGAGACCAATTTCCTCTATCTTTCCGGTTGGCGCGAACCCGGCGCCGTGATGCTGCTCACCAGGAATGAGGAGATCCTCTTCCTTCCGCCCCACAATATGCGCTCGGAGATTTTCACCGGCCCTAAGACTGCCGCCGAAGATGCGGATGCCGCGGAGAAGACCGGCTTCGATAAAGTTTTGCCGCGCTCCGCGGTCGAATCCAGTTATCAGCGCCTGATCGAAAAATCCCGCGATATTTACGCCATCTCCGGCGACCTTCGCGCCCAAAAACTCCTGGCGCTAGCCCCGCTGCATGAGGAGCGCGACGCAGCTAAGCAAATCGCGCGGCTGCGCGTTATCAAGTCGGCCGCGGAGATTGAGCGCATCACCGAATCCACGGACATCACCGTCGCGGCGCACCTGGCGGCGTGGAAGGCGATTAAATCCGGGATGTTCGAGTACGAGATCGCCGCCACCATGACCAACGTCTATTTCCAGCATGGCTGCGAGCGCAGCGCTTATGCGCCCATCGTCGGCGCCGGACCCGATAGCGTCATCTTGCATTACATGACGAATCATCGCCGCATGGATTCGGGCGAGGTGGTCCTGATGGATGTGGGCGCGGAGTGCTCCGACTACGCTACCGATGTTACCCGCACGGTTCCCGTGAACGGCAAGTTCACGGCTCGGCAGCGCGAAATCTACGATGTTGTTTTGGGCGCGCAGAAGGCCGCCATCGCCGCCGTGAAGCCGGGAATTCGCCTGTCCGGTGAGAAGAACTCCTTGCAGCAAATCGCCTACGATTACATCAACTCCCACGGCAAGGACCTGCACGGCGATTCCCTCGGAAAATACTTCACGCACGGGCTGGGGCACTATGTGGGTCTCGACGTGCACGATCCCGGCGATTCCAACTGGCCTCTCGAAGCTGGAATGGTCATCACCATTGAGCCGGGCGTGTACATCCCCGAGGAGAATATCGGTGTCCGGATCGAGGACACCATCCTGGTGACTTCGAGCGGCGCCAAGAACCTCAGCGGCGCACTGCCGCGCGAGCCGGGCGAAATTGAGAAGCGTGTCGGCAAGTAAGCCAAAACCCGCCATCTGGCAATACGTCGCGGTTGTTGCTGTGTGCTTTGCGATCGCCTTCGGGCTCTCCTTAGTCGCTCAACGGCTGGATAACGACGCCTACGATGTCCTCATCTCCCGCGCGCAGCCGGACTGGACCCCGCAATCGGTCGTCGTTGGCATCGACGAGGGCACGTTCGATGAATTCAATCGGCAGGGAGGTCCGGCGGATCTTCGCTCCATTCTTGCCGTGGCGCTCGAGCAACTGCAAGAAGCCAAGCCCAAGCTGCTGGCCATCGACATTATTCTGCATGACCGCGGCCAAGAGGAAGAAGACGCGCGCATCGAGGCGGCTCTGCGCGGCGCCTCGAATCTGATCATGCCTTGCGAATTGCTTCCCAACGGGACTTGGGAAGACCCTCTGCCGCGCTTCGCTCCCGCCGACCCTCGCCGGCTCGGGCACGTGGCCTGGCTCCCGGATCAGGATGGGGTCACACGGCGGATTCCTTTGGGCCAAGTCGCCGAACATCAGCAGCGTTGGGCCCTGTCGCTGGTCGCGGCGAGCGTGGCGCGAAATCAGCCGATCCGGACCACCAATGCCTCCAACCAAGTTCAGGTTGGGGATCTGGCGATCCCAGTCGAGCCGGGTGAGCCCAACCGTCCGATGCTGATCCGCTATTTGCCGGAAGGGGCGATCCCCAGGATCTCCGTCGTCGATATCGCGAAGAGGCGGGGGGAAATAGCCGGCAAGGCGGTTTTCCTCGGAGAGACGGCGCAAACGGCTGGCGACCGGATACGGACGCCTTATGGAGGCGCCATGCCCGGAGTGATGGCCCACGCGCAGGCCTTCGAAACGCTGATGCACGGCGATTTCCTGATTCAAGCGCGTCCCTACGCTGTGCTTCTAGTTTCGCTGGCGATGGCCGCCGCCGCGGGGTTGATCTTCGCTCTGCTCTCGGGCTGGCCGGCGTATCTTCTGGACGCCGCTCTACTTGCGTTCGCACACTATCTGCCGGTGTTTCTGTTTCATCACGGCATCGTGTTCGCCTACACTGCGCCGGTCGCGGCTGCATGGCTGTGCTCCATCGGCGCGGCGACCTATCAACACTTCTTTGTCCGCCGCCAACTGGAGCGCACCGAATCCGAACGCTCCCGCTACCAGCAGGCGATCCATTGGGCCGCGCATGAAATGCGCACGCCGCTCACCGCGATTCAGGGCTCCAGCGAGATCATGAGCCGCTACAAGCTCCCCGAGGAAAAAGGCAAGGAGCTGAGCGACATGATCAACTCCGAATCCAAGCGCCTTTCCCGCATCATCCAAACCTTCCTCAACGTCGAGCGGCTGGCCGAAGGCCAAATGGAGCTCAAACGCGAGCCTTTTGAGGCCGCGGAGATCGTCGAATCTTGCATGAAGCGCGTCACGCCTTTGGCCGCGCGCAAACAGATTCAAATGACGTTGGACAGCGCCGTTGAGGGTACGCTGCTGGGCGACCGGGAACTGATGGAATATGCGCTCTACAACCTCTTGACCAACGCCGTGAAGTACTCGCCCCCGCAGACCCACGTGCGCGTTTTCGCCGATTCCCATGACCAGGAACTGCGCCTCTCCGTGAAGGACGAAGGCATGGGCATGGATTCCAAGGAGCTCAAGAGCATATTCCGAAAGTTTTACCGTACTAAGAGAGCGGAAGCCTCAGGAGAAGTTGGAACCGGAATCGGCCTGTCCATCGTCGAACAGATTGTGACCCACCACGGAGGGCGGATCGAGGTCACCAGCGAGCCGGGCAAAGGATCATGCTTTACCATAGTGATGAAGGCGCGGGTTTCGGCCTGAGCGGGCTTAACGGCATGCAAAAGCTGCTGATCGTCGAGGATGACCAATCCGTACGGACCACTATGGTCACGTGCTTGGAGCTGGAGGGTTATTCCGTCGAGGCCGTTTCCTCAACCCACGAAGCCATCGACCGGCTGGAAAAGCAAAATTATCCCATTGTCATTTCGGATATTTATTTGGACGAACGCACGGGAATTGACGTGTTGCGTACGGCTCGCCGCCAGAATCCGGGCTGCGCCGTAATCCTGATGACCGGCCGCGGCAGCATGGAGACCGTGATGGCGGCCACCGAGGGCGGGGCATTCGAGTACCTCGCCAAGCCCTTCGAGATGGCGCACATGATCGACACCATCAAGCGCGCTGAAAAATCGCTCTCCGCGATGGAGGACGAAGACCAGGCCCCCTCTATCGACGATATTCCGGACACCGAAATGGTGGGCAGCTCAGCGCGGATGGTCGATATTTACAAGACCATCTCCAAGGTCGCGCCCACCGACGCCACGGTGCTGATCGAGGGCGAAACCGGGACCGGCAAGGAACTTATCGCCCGCATGATTCATCGCCAAAGCCGGCGCTCCGCGCAGCCCTTCGTACCCGTGGATTGCGGAGCCATCGCGCCGTCGTTGCTCGAAAGCGAGCTCTTCGGCACCCTCAAAGGCGCTTATACCGGCGCTGACCGCGATCGCATGGGAGTCTTCGAAGCCGCCTCGGGCGGCACGGCTTTTCTCGACGAAATCGGAGACATCGACCTGGGCTTCCAGCTCAAACTTCTGCGTTTCATGCAGGAACGCGAGGTGCGCCCGCTCGGCTCCTCGCGGCCCAAGAAAGTCGACGTGCGCGTCATCGCCGCCACCAACAAGGATATGCAGAAATTGGTCGACGAGGGCAAGTTCCGCGAGGATCTGTGGTACCGGCTCAATGTGGTGCGCATGACCGTTCCGCCGCTGTGCGAACGCCCCAGCGACATTCCACTGCTGGTCGACTTCTTCCTCCGCCGTTACAACGGCCGGTACAAGTTCGAGACCAAGTTGATCAATTCCGGCTTGAAGGCGATGGAGGAGTATAGCTGGCCCGGCAACGTTCGCCAGCTCCAGAGCATGATTGAGCGGCTTTCCATCCTCGCCCCTGGAGGAAGAATCGATGACGCGGCCGTGAAGCAGGCCATCGAACAGATGGACTCGCGCGAAAGCTCCAGCGAAACCTTGGCGGACACCGAAGCTGAACAAATCCGCCGCGTTCTGGCCGCCACCAATGGCAACAAGAGCCGCGCCGCAAAGATCCTCGGCATCGAGCGGAAGACCCTCTACCGTAAGCTGGAGAAGATGGGGCTGTAGGCAGCATTCGTGACCATGGTAATATGACCATAGTCACATGCAACGCAAAATCCCAGCCGGCGTGTTCAAGGCCCAGTGCCTCGCGCTCCTTGACGATGTTCACGATTCACACACGGAGATCATCGTAACCAAGCGAGGGAAGCCGGTCGCGCGCGTCGTTCCTATCGACGAGGCCAAGCCTTACAAATCCTCGTTTGGACGGATGAGAGGGACGGTCATCCAACATTGCTCCGACGAGGAGTTATTTTCGACCGGCGAAGTATGGGAGGCGGATTCGGATGGCTGAGGACCTGTTCCTCATCGACACGCACGTGTGGCTGTGGTGGGAAAACGGGACCCCCGGACGAATCTCCGCTGAGGCTCGAAAGAAGATCGGTGAAGCGGAGAGCCGCTCCGGGCTGTGGATTGCCTCGATGTCTCTGTGGGAGGTCGCGATGTTAGACAGCCGGGGGCGTGTAGAGGTTGAACCGGACGCTTTGAGCTGGATGCGCCGGTCACTCGCCGGTCCAAGCCGGGCGGTGGCTCCGATCACGCCGGAAATCGCGGTGCTGAGCACCCGCCTCCCCGATGCTCCAGTCGCCGACCCCATCGACCGCATTCTGCTCGCCACGGCCCGCGTCGAGAACATGACGCTGGTCACTGCTGACCGCAAGCTGATCGACTACGGGAAGCGAAATCATCTCAAGGTTCTTGCGGTTTAGGATTGCTCAGGCGATGAGCCTCCCGCGAGTGCCTCGCTTGGTTGATTTTTTGATTCAGGCGAATCAGCGAGATAGCACCCGGAGGGCATAGTCGCTCGCAAACTTGGGTCTAGTCTCGTAGCACATCCGGGAGGGGCGAAGCGGCCCTGCCTTCCGTGCTCGACCCAGTTTCTACGAAGCCCGCCTTTTCGACCCGCCCGCTCATCGATGGAGCGTTCTGCCCGTCAGCCGCGCTCGCGCCTCCCGGATGCTGTTAGCTTGGATGCCTCTTACCTGCGTGCCCCTGTTACTTGCGTGAGCCGCGCCTGGGATTCTTGAGCTCCGTCTGCCGCCGCTTGCCCTTCTTGCGCTTGGGCTTGCTGATGATGAAGGTGCCGCTGCCTTGGTACTCCGCCGAATAAAGCTTGTCGTCTGCCATATAGGATAGGAGCTTTTATTGTAGCGCGTGCTACGCTAGTCGTTTTCATGTCCCGCCGTCTTCTTCCATTGCGCCGCTGGCTTCCGCTGATCCTGTGCGCCTCGATCCTGAGCACCCAGGCCGCGCTCGCCCAGCCGCAGACCAAGCTGTTTGAGCAGGTGGGTCCCATGCTCGATGGCCTCGCCCAGATCACCGGCTGGAAGGTGGAGCGCAAGGTCCCCGCGGAGATCCTGCATCAGGCCGACTTCAAAAAAATGATGCAGGAGCACATGAAGGACTCGACCAACAAGGAAGTCCACGCCGAGGAACTTACGCTGAAAATGTTCGGCCTGGTGCCTCCCGGCTTCAACCTGGCCGGCGAAACCGTGGATCTTTTGAGCGAGCAAGCCGCCGCCTTTTACGACTACAACAAGAAGCGCCTCTTCATTCTCGACACCACTCCTGACGGCGACGAAGCCCGGCTGGCGCTGGTGCATGAACTGGCGCACGCCATTGCCGATCAGCATCACAGCTTGGGCAAGTTCATGAGGGAGGGTGATCCTGACGATGACGCCTCCACCGCGCGCCAGGCCGTCACGGAAGGGCAAGCCACCTGGCTGAGCTGGGCCTACCTTTTCTGGACCCGCAACGGCCGCCCCGAGATTCCGGAGAACCGCTTGAAGGAGCTGGCCGACTCCGCCGGCGCGGAGGGCCCGGTTTATTCCAGCGCTCCGCTCTATATTCAGGAATCGCTGGTGTTTCCTTACAACCAGGGAATCCGCTTCATTGACGCCGTGTATCGCAAAATGGGCCGCGCCGGGTTTGACGAAGTCTTCGCCCATCCGCCGGTAAGCACGCAGCAGATCTTGCATGCGCAGGACTACTTCGACAAGCTGACACCCATCATGACCACCACGCCTACGCTCGACGCGCCGCTGGGCAAAGAACGGGCGCATCAATACCGCGTCTTGGCCGAGGGAGTGCTTGGCGAATTCGACATCTCTGCCTTGCTGCGCCAGTATCTGGCCAACAAGGAAGGCGCCGCGGCGGAGGCGGCCCATTTCCGTGGCGGCTCTTACCGCCTGTATGAGAATAAACGCGACAAACGCCCGATCCTGACCTACGCCGTCGATCTGGATTCTCCGGAAGCCGCGGGCGCCTACCTGTCGATGTATCGCCAGGTGCTCAAAGATAAGTGGAAAAACTTCGATATCGCCACGCAAACGCCGCAGGAAGTTTCCGGAACCGGTGACGACGGACGGTTCCTCATCCGCTTGATGGGCAGCTCGGTCCAATGCATCGAAGGCATGCCGTAACCGGCGTGACGGGCGCCAACCCAGGCGGCAACCCAGGCCTCTCCACTTCGGAAAACTTGCGATAGACTAAAGGCATGCGACTGCTTACAACCTTCGCGGTTTTTGTAGCACTGGGAGTTGGCGCCCTGGCCGCGCCTCCCGTTCCTCGACCGGCCAAGGAACTGGAAATCGATCAGCCCAACGGGAAGAAGGATCTTCTAACCAGTTACCGCGGCAAGGTAGTGGTGGTGCAATTTCTGTACACCACCTGCCCGCACTGCCAGGCTTATTCCCAATTGCTGACCAAGCTGCAAACCGAGTACGGCCCCAAGGGATTCCAATGCCTGGGCGGGGCGTTCAATGAAGCCGACAACTCGATGGTGAGCAATTACGTCAATCAGTATCATGTCGGTTTTCCGGTGGGCGTGATGCAGCGTGAGACCGTGACCAATTTCATGGGTTTTTCGGTGATGGAGCGCTTGGTTGTGCCGCAGATCGCGCTGATTGACCGCAAGGGCGTGATTCGCGAACAATCGGAAGCCAATCCGACTACCGCGCCTCCGCTCCAGAATGAAGCGCATCTCCGCGCGGCGATCGAGAAACTCCTGGCTGAGGGTGCGGCGACTTCCAAGAGCGTAGCGCCGGCTCCCAAGAGCAGCACTCCGTCCAATAAGCCACAATCTTAAGATATAAGGGAAGGATGATATCCATGCGATCTCTGATTCTGTGTTCTGCCGTCGTCGCGCTTGGCGCCTCCGTTTATGCCGCCTCACCGGTCCCTCGTCCGGCGCAGGCGTTGGATATCGTCGATTCGGCGGGCAAGCACCAGCAACTCTCCGCCTATAAGGGCAAGGTCGTGGTGGTGCAGTTCCTGCTCACCACCTGCCCGCATTGCCAGGCCTTCTCGCAGCTTCTGACCAAGCTCCAGAATGAGTATGGCTCGCGCGGCTTCCAGGCGCTTGGTGCGGCGGTGAACGAAGCCACGCCGGAGATGGCCAAGGATTACCACGACAAGTACGCACCCAACTTCCCCGTCGGTCCGCTTAATCACGATCTGGTTTACACCTTCATGAGCTTTTCCATCATGGAGCGCCCCGGGTTCCCGCAGATCGCCGTAGTCGACCGCAAGGGCCAGATCCGCGAGCAGACCTCCACTGAGAACATTCGCCAGCCGCTCCAGGACGAAATGCATCTGCGCGCGCTGGTGGAAAAGCTGTTGGCTGAGGGCGCCACCTCCAGCGCTCCTAAGGCTGCTCCAGCCGTCGCTTCCGCTAAGAAACAGTAAGTCCGAAGAGCAGACACCCCGGCGACTTGAGACTGCTACACGCAGGAGCCGCACCCGCGGGTGTCTTTACGTTCGCCCTAGCCAAAAAGCCTGAGATCTGGAGCGGAATATCCCAGCTTAATGGGGTAGCGATGACCCTCCTGGATACTAATCCATCCGACGACCAGATGCATAAAGCCAATTGGCCATTATGCTTACGGCGATTCCGTTACTCACAATTTACGCATTATTAGCATGAACGCAACTCTTCCGTGCGAAGCTAGCTTTCGATTCCGAACGGCCCGCTAAAGCTCTGCGTGTGCCGAAGGAAACAAAGCAAGAAGTTTGCAAACGGGGAGAAGAAGCCAATGCGAAACTTAGGAGTGGTGTGTCTGGCGATAGCGTTCGGGGCAACTCTGTGTTGGGCGCAGGAGACGGGGAGCATAGGCGGCCAGGTTGTGGATTCGTCCGGAGCGGCTGTCGCCGAGGTTTCGATCACGCTCACCAATCAGTCGACACGCATCGTCACTTTCGCCACCAGCGATGCCAACGGTAACTACACGATTGCGGACCTGCCGGCGGGCGCCTATAGCCTGCGGGCTTTCAAGCCCGGCTTTAGCGCCTATGACCGCACCATGGTCCTTCAGGCGGCGCAGAGCCTTTCGGGCGGGATCAGCCTATCCGTATCCGCGGTCCAACAGGCGGTGGTGGTCAACGGCGGAACGCAACTCGGCGCGACCCCGCAGCCTTCGCAAAACGATGTCTTCCTGTCCGACCAAACCGAACGCGTGATCGACCGTACCCAGATGGACATGCTCGGGCCGGTCGCCGGCGCGGCCCAGACCATCGGCCTCGCTCCGGGCGCTCGCGTGACCGGCTACGGGAACACCGGAGCGACGAAATACACCATCGCCATCAATGGCATCAATCAAGGTTGGGGCGGCTACAACGGCTACACCGGCGGAGCCAGCCTGGGCGTCACGTTCGATGGCATTCCGGTGGTGGATCCGGCCACGGGCTTGTGGCAGTCAGCGACGGTTCCCCAGATGCAGATCATCCAGGACACCGTGGTCACCTACGGGCCGGGCGATCCATCCAACCGCTGGTACACGAACGTAGGCGGAGCGGTGGAGTTCACGCCGCTCCAGCCCGGCAACCAGTTCCACGGCGACCTCATGTTGACCTATGGGAGCTATAACCAGAGGAACGGCGTGTTCGATATTTCCACCCCCGTGTACAAGGGCTGGTCCGCCGTTTTTGCCGGCGGCGGCGGACTGGGTGACGATTACCGCAACGGGCCCGATGGATTCGGCAGCCCCAGCAAGGATCTCGCTTTCTACAACAAGACTCTCAAGACCTACAAGCAAAGCAGCTTCGACTTCGGAGGCTACTACGCGCACAGCGGCGGCTACCGTGCCCAGGTTATTCCCACCACGCCGGTTCAAGGCATTACTTTGGACGGCACGCCCACCGGCGCGCTCTACAGCCAGCAGAGCTCGGGCTTCTTTAGCACTCTGCCGTACGCCGATTACAACAAGTACGACGTGAACGTGATGGCCCTTCTGCACGCCCGCGAGAACATTCACATCAGCGACAGCACGCAGTTCGAAAATCTCACCTGGTTCAATCACATCCGCCGCCTGCATGACCGTCTGGATGACGTGTATTCTCTTGGAGCGGCTGCGCCGCAGGAGGATGAGTGGAACAATCCCCACACCGACACTTACGGAGACCAGGCCAGCGTCACTCACGTGCTACCGATGAACGTGGTCACCGTAAGCGGCTACTTCCTCCACGCGCTCTACAATTCCCGGAACAACTTCTATAGCCCCGCGTTTGGCGGCAACTTCGACACCATCAACATCGGCGGCAAGTACCGCTCCGGCGACTTCAACCAGGACGACGGCGCCCTGGGCATCCAGGACAATTTCCATCCCACCTCGCGACTCTACATCACGCCCAGCGTCCGCTACGTGCTGTATTCCACCAGCTATTTCGACAACTCGCTCACGAATTTCAATTTTGCTCCCGGCGTGATGCCTTCCGCGCATTGCACCATCACCAACACCTCCTTCAGCGGGAACGCCAACGACCAGGGCTCGATGTGCGGGGCCTTCGAGCGGCGCTACGGGTTTGAGCCGTCGGTCAACGCGAATTACCGGGCGACGTCTTATCTGACTCTGTACGGAGGTTATGACACGCAGTTGCGCAGCCCAGAGTTGGGCGGCGGCGGCGGCCTGTTCCAGGCGGTGTTACCCGCCACTTACCATCTTTCGACGGCGCGCTACGGACAGTTCGGCTTCAAGATCCATACGGAAGGCACGGGTGTCCGCAACAACCTGATCTTTGGCGCGGACATTTACCGCGTGGGCTACACCAGCCAGGAAATCGATATCGGGCTGGCCAACGGCTCCTCTATTGCCGCCAACGGTGCGGCCCGGTACCAAGGATTGAATTACTTCATGGACGATGATCCTCTGCCCAATCTGCATCTTTTCATGAACGGAAACGTGGAAGGCTCGCACTACACCAGCTATGTGGTGAACGGCTTGGCCTACGACGGTTCCGCCGTGCCTTACGTGCCCACCTCCACCTTCAACCTCGGCGCGACCTACCGTTTCAAAATCCACGGCGTGTCCATCATTCCAGTAGCGGCGTACCAGTTCGTGGGAACGCAGTACATCTTCAACAATATGCTCGGCGCGCCCAGCAACCTCACCATGTCTTCTTACGGGACCATCAATGGCGGCATCACGGCGCCCTTCAAACACTTCGACCTGATCTTTAATGGCTTGAACCTGGCCAACCGGAAATACAATGAGTATCTGTACGTTTCTTCAGGCGGCTACTTCGGAACACCGTTCGGAGGATATGAGCTCGCATACCCGGCCGCGCCGATCACCATCTACGGCGGCGTGCGGCTACATTTCTAGCGATCAGGCGAGCTGCTTCGCGCCCAATTGTTTAGCGATAGCTTCCGCGATAATCTTGCCGTGGAAGCGCCCGTTCTCGATGAAGATTTCGTTGGTGTGCATCCCGGCCACCAGCACTCCGGCCAGAAACATGCCTTTTCGATCGCTTTCGAGCGTATCCGGATTGGTATCGGGCCGCTTGGTTTCCGGATCGAATTGAATCCCGTGCGCGGCCAGGAAAGCCGTGTCCGGACGGTAACCGGTCATCGCGAAAACGAAGTCGTTCTTGATTTCGCGTTCGCCTTCCGGCGTCTCGATGCGTACGGAGCGCTCCCCGATCTCGACCACGTGTGAGTGGAAATACGCCGGGATCTCGCCATTCTTGATCCGGTTCTCGATGTTGGGCTTGATCCAGTACTTCACCTGCCGGTGGATCGCGCCGTCGCGAATCACCATGGTCACGCGAGCCCCCGTCCACCACAGCTCCAGCGCGGCGATGCACGCCGAGTTTTTCGCGCCCACCACCACAACGTCGTGATTGTAGTAAGGGTGAGCCTCTTTGTAGTAATGGATCACCTTGGGCAATTCCTCGCCCGGCACGTTCAACAGATTGGGAACGTCGTAATAACCCGTGGCGAGGATCGTCTTCTTGGATGCATATTGGTGCGAGCACCCCTGCGCGTCCGCCGCATAGGTAACGAACGCGCCGTCTTCGCCCACCACCCGGTCCACGCGCTGATACTGCCGGATATCGAGCTTGTAATGCTCGGCCACGCGGCGATAATACTTCAGCGCTTCCCCGCGCACCGGCTTCTCATTTAGCGACGTCATCGGAATGTCGCCGATTTCGAGCAGCTCCGGCGTAGTGAAGAACACCATGTTAGTGGGGTAGTGATACAGCGAGTTCACCACGCAGCCTTTGTCGAGCAGCACCGCGCTCAGACCGCGCCGCTTCAGTTCGATGCCGCAAGCCAGGCCGGTGGGACCCGCTCCCACAATCACCGCGTCGAACGATTCCACTTAGAGCATCCCCTCGACCGCGGTGTAGACATCGGCCAGTGCACCCGGTAGAGCTGAGGGGTCCTTGCCTCCGGCTTCGGCCATATCCGGCCTTCCACCGCCCTTACCGCCGACGGCCTGCGCGACCGCTCCGGCCAGCTTGCCCGCATGAACCTTCGCCGTAAGATCCTTCGTGACCCCGGCAACAATCGCCACCGTCGAGTCTTCGCCCGTCGCCAGAACCACCACTGCCGATTTCAATTTATTGCGCAAGGAATCCGCCAGCGTGCGGAGCTGCGCGCGGTCGAAACCCTCTACGCGCGCCGCCAGCACCTTCACGCCCTTGATTTCCCGCACCTGGCTTTCGAGCTGCCCCGCTTCCGCTTGTGCGGCCTTGGTCTTCATCTGCTGAAGCTCATGCTCCAGGGCCTTTTCCCGGCTCTGAAGTTTTTCCAGATCCACTCCCGCGAACTTCGCCGCCAGCGCCTGGGCTTCTTGGAATCGCCGCAAAGCTCCCTCGCCCGTAATCGCCTCAATGCGACGCACGCCGGCGGAAATCGAGCCTTCATACACGATCTTGCAGATGCCGATATCGCCCGTGCGCGAGACGTGCGTGCCGCCGCACAGCTCCTTGCTGAAGGTGTCGATGGAGACCACGCGAACCTTGTCGCCGTACTTCTCTCCGAACAACGCCATGGCGCCGGTTTCGAGCGCGCGGTCCAGATCCATCACGTCGGTATGGACCTCGACGTTTCTCAGGATCTCCTCATTCATCAGCCGCTCGACTTCGGCGAGCTCATCCGCATCCATCGCCGTGTAGTGCGTGAAATCGAAACGGAGGCGCGACGGCTCGACCACGCTGCCCGCCTGCTTCACGTGCGTGCCCAGCACGTTGCGCAAAGCCGCATGCAGCAAATGCGTCCCGGTATGATTGCGCATCGTCGACCGCCGCGCGGACGTATCCACGCGCGCGATCACCTCGTCGCCCGGTTTGAGCGGCCCAACCAACTTCACCTTGCTGATGTTCTTCCCCGGAGCCGGCGCATACGTCGTCTCGACCACGGCAACCGTTTCGCCGGTCGCCTTCGAGATCAGCACACCGGTATCGCCGACCTGTCCTCCGGCTTCTGCATAGAACGGTGTCGGCCTGAGGGCAATCTCGCCGTCGAGAACTGCAATAATTTCCGCCGGAGCCTCCAGTGCGTCGCGGCCCACGAATTCAGCCCGCGGCAGCGATTGATACACCGGATTGATCGCGGCCTTCTCCGCGCCTTTCCAACTCGCCCGCGCGCGCGTGCGCTGCTTCTCCATCTCCGCGGTGAAGCCTTCGCGGTCGATGGTCAGCCCAGCCTCGCGAGCCATCTCCTCCTGCTCATCGAGAGCGAGCCCATAGGTGTCGTAGAGTTTGAAGGCGACTGCGCCCGGAAGCGGGGCCGTCGTGGTCACGAAGACGTTCGGCGGAGCGTGCTGGCTCGTCGCCGGCACGATCCGTGACGCGGCCTCCTGGAAGAATCTCTCCGCGACTTGGAACGTCGTCGCGTAGCGATGCTCCTCATCCTTCACCACCCGAGCCACGCGCTGGATGCTTTCCAGCATCTCCGGATAGGCGTCCTTCATCTTCTCGGCCACGAATCCGGTCAACTGATATAGATACGGTTCCGACACGCCGGACATGCGAGCGTTGCGCATCGCCCGCCGCATGATCTTGCGCAGGACATAACCCCGCCCATCGTTTGACGGCAGCACTCCGTCATTGATGAGGAACGCGGTCGCGCGCGCGTGATCCGCATTAATTCGCAGAGCAGTATCGATGCGCGAATCTTCGCCGTAGCTCTTGCGAAACAGCTCGCCCGCTTTGTCGATAATCGGCCGCAGCAGGTCCGTGTCGTAGTTCGATAACACTCCCTGCATCACTGCCGACATTCGCTCCAGGCCCATGCCGGTATCGATCGACGGCTTGGGCAGGGGCGTCATCTTGCCGGAAGCATCGCGGTCGAACTGCATGAAGACCAGGTTCCAAATTTCGACAAAGCGTTCGCCCGGATTGTCGGGGAAAGTTCCCGGACCGGCCTCCGGACCGAAATCGTAGAAAATCTCCGAGCACGGCCCGCACGGCCCGGTCTCGCCCATCTGCCAGAAATTATCCTTCTCGCCGAGCCGGAAAATCCGGTCCTTGGGCACTCCGGCAACCTTCTGCCACAGGTCCTCGGCGTCATCGTCTTCCCGGAACACGGTCACATAAAGCTTGTCCTTGGAGACGCCGTAGTCTTTGGTCACCAGCTCCCAGGCATAGGCAATCGCGTCGCGCTTGAAGTAGTCGCCGAAGGAAAAATTCCCCAGCATTTCGAAAAACGTATGATGCCGCCGCGTATAGCCGACATTGTCCAGATCGTTATGCTTGCCGCCCGCGCGCACGCACTTCTGCGACGTGGTGGCACGGGTGTAATCGCGCTTCTCCTGGCCCAGGAACGTATCCTTGAACTGATTCATTCCGGCGTTGGTGAACAGCAGCGTCGGATCCTTGGCCGGAACCAAAGACGAGCTGCGCACCACGCGGTGCCCACGCTGGGCGAAATAGTCGAGAAATTTCTGGCGTACCTGTGACCCGGTCATTCGATCCCTATTGCTTTATTGTGGCATGGCGCGGCTTCCTGCCGTCGCGTTCGGAGCGCAAGAAAGCGCTCTTCTGGCCGGAGCTAGCGCCTCCGGCCGAGACTAGGGATGGTCTGCGTTACGCGAGTCTTGCGTCTGGCCACTGGTTTGACCACCACTAACGTCTCACCTCTCCGCACAATCCGAACCGGTTTCCGCGTGGCTTCGACGTGCCGGAAAACTTTCGAAGGGGAGCGCCTGAACTTGGACAACTCGATTTCTTGCATGCCCCAGTTTGATGGAACGGCTGATTGCGGTCAATTCCACCGTGGGTCTACCACCCCAATGGCTTCCCCTTGTTTTGCTCGTCCAGCCACGCCTTCAGAGGCGCGAAGTAATCCAAAATCGCCGTCGCATCCATCTCACGGGTCCCCGCGATCTCTTGCAGGGCATCCTGCCACGGCTTGCTCAAGCCCATCTGGAGCATCCCGTTCAGCTTCGCGCCCGCCGGTTTGCTTTCGTAAATCGAGCAGCGATGCAAAGGCGTGTTCGACCCCGGCGCCGGGCAGCCGGCTTCCTTCGCCAACGCCCTATGGAACTGGAACTGCAAAATGTCGGCGAGGAAGTAGCGCATATACGGCACATTGGCGGGGACGTGATACTTGGCTCCCGGATCAAAATCCGATTCGCTCCGCTCAATCGGCGGTACGATCCCCTCGTACTTCAGCCGCAAATCCCACCACGCTTTGTTATAGTTCTCCGGCGTGACTTCGCCCGAGAAAACCTTCCAGCGCCACTGATCGATCATCAGCCCAAAGGGCAGAAACGCGATCTTCTCCAGAGCCTTGTTCAGCAGCAGCCCGATATCCTTCGACGCGTCCGGCGCCTTCTGCAGGAACCCGAGCTTCACCAAATATTCCGGCGTCACCGAGAGCGCGATGGTGTCGCCAATCGCCTCATGGAATCCGTCATTGGCACTGTCCCGAAACAAAAAAGGTTGCTTGTCGTACGCCCGCTGGTAGAAGTTGTGGCCCAGCTCGTGATGCACGGTGACAAAGAACTCGGCTGTCGCGTCGATGCAAATCTTGATGCGCACATCTTCCACGTAATCGACATCCCAGGCGCTGGCGTGGCACACCACATCGCGGTCGCGAGGCTTGGTGAACAGGCTGCGCTCCCAGAACGTCTTTGGCAGCGGATCGAAGCCCAGCGACGTGAAGAAGCCCTCGCCGTACTTGACCATTTCCTCCGGCTTCACGTTGCGGGACTTCAGAATCTGCGTCAAATCGTAACCGGGATCGGCGTCCTTGGGCGCGATCAGCTTATAGATGTTGGTCCAATCTTGCGCCCAGATATTGCCCAGCAGATCCGCCGGCATCGGTCCCATGGCGGGCACCGCATCGCCATATTTCTCATGCAGCTTCCAGCGCACGTAGGAGTGCAGCGAAACGTACAAGGGCTTGACCTGCTCCCACAGCCGGTCCAGCTCCTTCGAAAAATCGTCTGGAGCCATATCGTACTTCGACCGCCACATCGCCCCCGTGTCCTTGAATCCCAGCTCCTGCGCGCCTTTGTTGGAAAGCTCCACAAAGCGTGCGAAGTCTTTCTTCATCGGCGGCGAAATCGAATGCCAGCCTTTCCACGCGTCCAGCAGCTCATCCGGCTTGGTGCTGGTGGCCATGATCTTGGTGATGTCCTCCACGTCCAGGCACGGATGGTCGGTCTTTTTCAAACGATCCGGGCAGTACTTGCCCTTGCCGTAGGCGCCGTCGAGCGAAGCCGCCAGCCGCGTCACCTCTTCGCTCTCCTTCGGATCGGCGGGCGTCGCCAGCACCAGCCCGATCTTCAGCAGCTTCATCTTCCGGGCCATGTCCTCCGGCAATTGCAGCTTGTCGAACTTGGTGGCGTCCTTGGCGTACTTCACGCTCGCGTCGATGGCCCGCTGATCGGCCAGCGCCGAGACCGCCTCCGTATCGTCGGTGATGAAATTCTCGTGCACCCAATCGGCCTGCTGATCCTCCACTCCCAGCTTGAGCAGGTTGCTCTCGGCGTCGGTCAGAAACTTGCGCGCGTCTTCGACCGTTGGCTGCGATTGCTGATTGCACGCGGCTAACAGCAGAAGGCCGCACACAGGCGCGAGGGTTCGTTTCATAGAAGCTATCTTACTCCTGCGCGGTTTCCGCCTCCTCGTGAATCTCCCAGCTCGAAACGATCTCTGCCGTGGGCCGCAGCGTGGCCGCCACGCTGCAATATTTCTCGGTCGACAGCTGCACCGCTCGCGCCACCGAAGTTTCCTTCACTCCATAACCGCGCACGATGTGACGCAGCTCCAGGCGCCGGAAGCTGCGCGGGTGTTCCTCACGCCTCTCGCCGCGAATCTCCACGCGGTAATCGGTGACCCGCTCGCGTTTCTTTTTCAGGATCGCGACGACATCGGCTCCGGTGCACCCGCCGAGTGAGAGCATCAGCAGCTCCAACGGCCCCGACGCGGCGCTGCGCTGGCCATTCGTATCGATCGGCACGGCGTGCCCGCTGGGCGAAACGGCGAGAAAGAAATCGTTGCCGGCATAGTGCACCGTGGCGTAGGAATTCTTCATGCCTCCACGGATAACACAGGCGGCTAGCGGGGCGGGTCCGCCCGCCGCAAGATCGACCCCCTTTCCACAGTAAACTGTAATGGACTCGTAATGTCGCCCCTTTCCCTCAAGGACATCCAGAGCGCCCGCCAAAGAATCGCTCCGTGCATCCGCCGCACGCCGCTCAGCCCTTCGGCCACGCTCAGCGAACGGCTCAAAACCAATATCTACGTCAAGCTGGAGATGTTTCAGAAAACCGGCTCCTTCAAAGTCCGGGGCGCCTTTAGCAAGGCTCTGAGCCTCAAGCCCGAGGAGCGCGAGCATGGCATCGTCGCGGTCAGCGGAGGCAACCACGCGCAAGCGGTCGCCTACGTCGCGCGGGCGCTAGGGCTTCGCTCCCTGGTCCTGATGCCGGAATCGACCCCGCGCAATTACATCGACGCCACCAAAGGCTACGGCGCCGAGGTCAAATTCGCCTCCTCCGCCGCGGCCGCGTTTTCTGAGGTCGCCGAATATGAGCGTCAGGGTTGGGTCTACATTCACCCTTTCGACGATCCTTTGGTGATGGCGGGGCAGGGAACCGTCGGCCTGGAAATTTTGGAAGACGCGCCTCAGGTCACCGACGTGATCGTCAGCATCGGTGGAGGCGGATTCGCGGGAGGCGTGGCCACCGCGATCAAGTCGCTGAAGCCGGCCGTCCGCGTCTGGGGTGTCGAGACCGAAGGCGCGGACTGCATGGCGCAGTCCCTCGCGGCGGATAAAGTGGTCACGCTGGCGGCCATCACCTCCATCGCCCGCGCGCTGGGCGCACCCGCGCCATCGGAGCAAACGCTCGCGCTCGCCAAGCAGTATCTGGAATCCGTCACCGTGGTTCCCGATAGCGAAGCGATCTCGGCTCTGCTCTTTCTGCTGGAGCGCCTCAAGGTTCTGGCCGAGCCGGCCGCCTCCTGCACGCTCGCCGCCGCCGACCGGCTGCGCGACAAATTCACTCCGGAGCGGCACGTAGTCCTGGTTCTGTGCGGCGGCAACTTCGCGGTCCAGGATTTGGCGCAGTTGCCCTCGCTCAGTGGGGACGCGGACTAGATGCTTCGAAAATCGACGGGGGCACGGGGCGCAACTCGCGCAGCTCACGCGGCACGGGCATGGATCTGGATCGCGTATCGGACCAGCGTTCCAAAGAATCTTTATCGTTAGGGTTGAACTTCGCCACCAGCGAGCTATCCAGTGCGATCGACTTCCCGCCCCCCACGCTAATGGGCACCGCGCCGGAGCCGCGCTGAACCTGCGCTGACCCCTCGTAGACCCGCAACCTGACCTCGTCTACGTTGAGGCGCCCGGAATCCAAGCGGTACACACCCGGCTGCGTGAGCGTCACCACTCCATCGCTGCCCAGGTGTAGCGTGACTTTGTCCGGCTTGGGAAGGTATTTGACGGTGACCACCGCCGCGCCGGACAAAAAGGTAACGCACGGATCCGTGAGCGTGACGTCATCCATGCGCACCCGGCTCATGTCCCCCAGCCGTAAGACCGTTCCCGGATTCAGCAGCACCTCGGCGCGTCCCCGTTCGGTGTACAAGGTTTCGCCGTTATTGAGCTGACGTCCGGTCTCACCGCTTCGGAGCTGGGCGTTATCCACCCACGCTCGTCCCAGGATGAAGTAGACGAAACCCGATTTCGCGCTGACCACCCTTTGTGCCAGCGCAAGTGGTGCGAGCCCAAGCGAAGCCGTGGCTAGGATCGCAAAGATCAGCCGCGCCCTCCTCGTCCCCATACCCAAAAGTATAGGCTCGAAATTCCAGCGGAGCGAGGGGGCGGTGTCCTAAATCTGCGTTAATACCCTCCTGATGGAATGGTTGCTGTCCAAAGGAGGCACGATCCCGCGCGCGACACTGTCCCGATACATGGCTATCTTCAGGAAGAGTCGGGCCGCTACGCCAGCGAAGAGGAAAGCGAGCAGCGTGGCGCTTCGCACGCCTCCAACGTGCCAGATAGGATGGACGAACGTGAATGCAAGCCCTACCAACGCTGCATACGCGATCGCGGCAAGTATTTTCGCGGCTGTGAGCATTCGCGATACCTCTCGGTTCGATATTAGCGCTGTCTATACGGCGCCCGTGACGCGGAATTAGTCGCTACCGCGCGAGAGGGCAATCAGCGTCCGGGAGACAAGCTGATTTCCGTCAAATCGCCGCGCACGCCCTCCAGAATCTTCTCCGCCACGAATTCGGCCGAATGCGCCGGCGGCAGATCGCGGAAGCGCGCGGCGATATCGGGAGGGAGCGCGCCAGGAGGTGCGCCGGCGTTTCTTGTCGCCCCGCCTTGTCCCAGCGCGTTCGCCCCAAACGGCGTCGTGGTCAGGTAAGGCAGCACCACCAGCACCTTGATGTTTTCCCCCGCCAACTGCACGCGAGCGTAATCCGACATGATCTCCAGCGCGCGTTTCAACGCCGGATAAGCGCCGCCCAGGAACGGCACAACGATCCGCGAGGTTCCGGAAGAGATATTCACGATCGTCCCGCCGCCGGTTTTGCGCATGGCTCGAATCGCGGCCTGCATTCCGTACAGCGGGCCCATCAAGTTGACGTGAAACAGCCGCTCGAAATCGGCGGGGTCGACGGTGTCGATCGGTCCACGCAATCCGACGCCCGCATTGTTTACGATGATGTCCAGCCGCCCGAACCGTTCGACCGTGGCGTTGACCAGAGCTTCTACCTGATCTCGATCCGTGACATCGGTGGCTACGGCCAGAGCCCGGTTGCTTCCCAGTTCATCGGCCAGCGCCTCCAGCGCCTTTCGATTTCGAGCCGCCAGGACGACATTCGAGCCCGCGGCCGCAAACGCTCGCGCCGCCGCCGCGCCAATTCCGCTGGATGCTCCGGTGATGATGACGGTTTTTCCTTGAGGGTCCATGCCCGACATCATCTCATGCTGACTCATCTCATGCTTCGGGCCACCTGTTCGTACCATCCGGACTGCTGTGGATGCGCCGGGGCAACGTCATACTGCTCGCCCGGGTCTCGCTCCAGATCGAACAATTTCGGGCGGCGGCCGGTCTCGTAGATCAGCTTCCACGGGCCGTCGCGCAATCCCAGAATGTGCAGGGAATAATCGGTGAAAAACAGCGCCATACGGGGCTCCCGGTCGAGCATGGAGTATCCCTGGTACGCCTCCGGCACGGGCAATCCGGCGAGATCGCCTATGGTGGGCGCGGTATCGATCAGACTGACCACTTTACGTGCTCGCACCGGAGCAGAGATGGCGCCGGGCGCGGCGATCAGGAACGGCACATGGACGTTCTCTTCATAGATAAAGAACGTGTGTGCGTAATTGCCTTCGTGCTGCCCGAACGCTTCCCCGTGATCGCCGTAAATCACCCACACCGTCTTGTCGTCGAGTCCGCGCCGCCGCAGCCCGTCCCGCAGCGCGCCCAGCGATGCATCGCCGTAGAGCAGGGCGTTGCGGTAGCGCCCGATGTCCTCCTGTTCGGGAAATGGTCCCCGCTCCGGAGTGTTGTAGGGATGGTGGCCGGCAATCGGGAGATAAGTCAGGAAGAAGCGCTGGCCGCGCGGCACGGTATCGATCCAGCTCAGCATTCGCTGCACTGTCGCCGGTTCGTCGACACCGAAGCTCGACTCATGCTTGCCGCCGATGTCGCCTGCGTCCTCCAGCGTCTGGTAGCCACGATTGCGAATCACGGACTCCATGCCCAAATAGCTGAAGCGCCCGGAGTGAAACATCGCCGTGCGATAACCTGCATCGGCCAGCGCCTGCGCAATGGACCGGCACGGGATGTTTTCGTAGCTCTCCGGCTCGCTGTCGATCCCGGGATAAGCCGAGCACAGCACCGAATACAATCCCTTGATGCTCTCCGGATACACTGCGTAGGCGTTGTCAAAAACCACGGCGTTTCGGGCGAGCTCAGTCAGGTTCGGCATGACATCGTACGCGCCCCCGTAAAGCCGCAAGTATTCCGCAGCCGTCGATTCCAGGCTGACCATGACGATGTTGCGTCCGCGCGCCAGCCCGCGCAGGTGCGAGAGATCTTCGGTTGGAGCGGTTTCAAACCGCGACTCCCGCCCGCCGCCTCCGGCCGCATGAGCCGTCATGTGCGGCGGGAAACCGCTGGCCAGCGCGACAACTGGGTTGCGCCCCAGTCCATAACTATCGACCCGTGCGGAAGCCAATGGCCCCAACGCGCCGACCGCCAACAGCACTACGAGGGCGAAGCGCCCCGCGATTTTCGGAAGCCGCATCGCGATCGCGGCTGTCAAAAGAACGGCGATCACCAGCCCCGCGTTGGACCACGTCGCATACAGCCGGAAAGAATCCGCCAATGGCCCGCCCGTCGCGTGGAGCATCGGCAGGGTCAACGGCGTGGCTACGGCTCGCATAACCGGGATGTTGAACGCGGCATAGACCGTCAGCACCCAGAACAAGATCGCACTCAGGCGTTTTGGCGCCACGAGCTCCAGCAGGGCGAACGCCAAGGCCACCAGCGCGTCCTGCCACAAGTAACCAGGAACCGCCCACCAGGAATGGGGCACAGGATGCCCCAGCAGCGCCGCCGCCTTGCCCAGTGCAAATGCAAGAAACAACGCTGGAGCGTTCATGCCCGGTTGACTCGTTTCAGCATCAACCAGGAGACGATTCGGCTCGCGCCGGGCGCCTTCCAGATCGAACCCCTTCGCCAAATCCAGTCGTGCACTAGCGTCACAGGAGCCGGTGGATTTCGGTACATGGCGTCGCGCTCGGAGAATGACAGAGGAATCACCGCGAGGTCGCAATTGAGCGTCTCGCCCGCATAGCGCCGCAGCTCGAAATCGACGCCTTCGACCAACCTCCGCGCGATTTCGATGTGGCCCGCATCCGCTTCTATCACGGTGATCCGCGCATCCGGCAACAGCTCGCGCAGGATGATGGCCGAGCGGGGAAACAGCCCGCCGCCCACGATGACGGCTCGCCCCACATCTCGTGGCAGCAAACCTGCAATCGCGCGCCGGTGCCGCGAAACAACGAAGCGTTGCAGTGCGGGAACCCGCAGCACCAGCCGCTCAAGACCCTCCAGGCTGATCCCATCGATCCAGCGCAGCAGCGCCGGCCACCGGCTGCTCCGCGCGAGGCCCATCCGGCGCGAGGGCAGATCGCGCCAGACGACGCCGGGAAAAGCGTGGTGCTCGGCATGATAGCCATCGTTGAAGCACAGGAAGTTGTAAACCGCGCCATAATGACTGACCACGCCGTGCGCGTGCTCGTAATGGCCTTGCATCGCGCACAGAGCGAGGCCCGCCGCATATCCCGGCAAATAAGCTGTTAAGAAGAAACGTGGCGACGCAAATGCAAGCACCGTCCACAATCCCAGCACCATCCCCGCTTCCGCCACCATCTGCCCGCTTACGCTTCCGCGCCATCGAGTCCCCGCGTGATGCGCCAGGTGCAGTGAGCGCCACAGCGATTGCGGGATGCCCAGCAGCACGCTGAGATACGCGGAGAACAACCGGTTCTGCCAGCGTTCGCCGAAGAATGGCCGGTGAATGAAGTTGTGCGAAATGGTGTTCGAGTTCCACCACACGCCCAGCGCCATCACCGGCCACACCGGCCAAGCCAGCAGAATCAGCCCGTGCAGAATCGCCAGCGCGAACATCACGACTGCGGCTTCTTGTAAAGCTCCACCACGCTCTGCACGGGTTCGTAATCCGTCTTGCCGCGCACCTTGGCCACGCCCACGCCAAGCCTGTATTTCTCCGGCACAGACCGCTCCTCCGGCTTCCAGACGCGGATCGGCGCGAGCCCCACCTGGCGGCTCGAAAAACTCACCACCTCGCCGGTTCCTTCCACACTCTTCAGATCCATCCATTCCTGGATCGCGTTCTGCTGCTGGGCGGGCGTGAGCCCTTCCACCGTCAGGCACAGATAGCCGCGCTGGGCGGGAAGATACGTGTTCCCGTAGGAGTTGGCCGCGACGGAGAAAACTCCGTGTACAGTCACCCGTTGGGGATGATCGGCGTTGGGTTCAAAAACTACTTTAGAGATGATCCCGTAGACGCCTGAAAAATCGCTCGCGTACGCGGAGACGAAGCCCAGCGCCGCGAGCATCGAGATTCGGAAAAGTCGCATAGTGCCTCCACTGCCCGGTTAGACGCGCAAGCACGATAGTTTCTTCCCGCGCCGATATGCATCGAATGATGTAAGATTTGGACCATGCTTCGCGGAGCGGCTCTCTTCGTAGGAATTCTGGGCATTGCCGGCATTGCACCGGCGCAATCCGGAGCCGTAAACGGCGAGTGGCGAACCTACGGCGCCGATCTCGGCAATACTCACTATTCGCCGCTCGATCAAATCGACGCCGCGAACTTCGGCAAGCTCCAGCTCGCCTGGCGATTCAAGACCGATAACTACGGCCCTCGCCCGGAGACCAATCTTCAATCCACCCCGCTCATGATCGACGGCGTCCTTTACACCACCGCCGGTTCGCGCCGCGCTGTCGTGGCCATGTACGCGGAGACCGGCCAGATTCTGTGGATGCACAGCGAGAATGAAGGCGCGCGCGGCGATAACGCTCCCCGCCAGCTCTCCGGCCGCGGTCTGGCCTATTGGAGCGACGGTAGGGAAGCGCGAATTCTCTACGTCACTCCCGGCTATCGCCTGATCGCGCTGAACGCACGGACCGGCGTTCCGATTGTTGGATTCGGCAACCAGGGCATCGTCGATCTGAAGCTGGATGACGATCAGGAGATCGATCTCGAGACCGGCGAAGTCGGGCTGCACGCGACTCCCGTGGTTGCCGGCGACACGGTGATCATTGGCGCGGCGCATCGGGCCAGCGGCTCGCCACGAACGCGCAAAAACGTCACCGGCTATGTGCGCGGCTTCAACGTCCGCACCGGCAAGCGCAACTGGATTTTCCACACCATCCCGCGCGTGGGCGAGTTCGGCCATGACACCTGGCTGAACGATTCGGCCGAGAACACCGGCAACGCCGGCGCCTGGGGGCAAATCAGCGTGGATGAGCAACTCGGGCTGGCGTATCTGCCGGTCGAACTGCCCACCGGCGATATTTATGGCGGCCATCGCCCCGGCAACGGCCTGTTCGGCGAGACCATCGTTGCGGTGGATCTAAAAACGGGCGAGCGTAAGTGGCATTACCAACTGGTTCACCACGGCATTTGGGATTTCGATATTCCCTGCGCGCCCATGCTCATCGACATCACCGTCAACGGCCGCCTGGTGAAAGCGCTGGCGCAGCCTACCAAGCAGGGAATTCTGTACACCTTCGACCGCGCCACCGGCACGCCCATCTGGCCGATGGAGGAGCGCCCCGTGCCCAAGGGCGAAGTTCCCGGCGAGTGGTATTCGCCCACGCAGCCCATCCCCACCAAGCCTCCCGCTTACGGAATCGCGGGCATTCCGTCCGTCGACGATCTGATCGACTTCACTCCGCAGCTTCGAGCAGAGGCTTTACAAATCGTCTCTAAGTACAAGATCGGCCCGGTGTTCACGCCCATTGTAGTAAGCAAGCCCGAGGGACCGTTCGGGACCATCCTCACCACCGGCGTGACCAACTGGCCCGGCGGATCCTACGATCCGCAAATGCACATTCTCTACGTCCATGCCTCCACCGGCATGGTCTCGAACGGTCTGGTTCCCGGAGATCCCTCGCGCACGGAGTTCGCCTGGGTCTCCGGCAACGCCGCACCTGCCGGAACCGCTCCTGCGCTGCGCGTCCAGGGCATGCCTCTGGTGAAACCGCCCTGGGGCAGCATCGTGGCCATCGACATGGACCGCGGCGAGATCCTGTGGAAGATCGCTAATGCAGAAACTCCCGACAATGTTCGAAACAACCCCTCACTAAAGGGTTTAAACATTCCTCGTACTGGCCGGCAAAGCAATACCATCGGCTTGCTGGTGACCAGGACCCTGTTGATCGCGGGGGAGCCCGGAACCTTCACCGCGCCGGGCGGCCGCGAGGGTGCCATGCTGCGGGCATATGACAAGGCAACGGGCAAGGAAGCGGGCTCGGTGTACATGCCTGCCGGCCAAACCGGCACTCCGATGACCTACATGCTCAATGGGAGGCAATACATCGTGGTCGCCGTCGGCGGCGCCAATTTTCCAGGGGAACTGCTGGCGTTTCGTCTGCCGTAGGGCAAAATTTCTCTTGAACTAGGATTGGTCTTGTGACATATTTGACACCAACTTGTCACGCAACTGCAATATTGGGGTCTCGATATTGCTGGCCGTCCTGGTAAGCGGCTCGACCCAGGCTGCCGTCAAGATGCGCATGGTCCTGGGCCGTCCCGTGGTGCAGGGCGTTTACGTCAACGGCCATGGGCCGTACGCGTTCCTGCTGGATACCGGAACCACCGCCAACCACCTCGATCAAAAGCTCGCGCAGTCCATCGGTTTGAAGGCGACTTTTCGCAGCGAGTTGGTCTCCTCCGCGGGCTCGGTCTACACGCCGGGAACTGATGGCGTCGAAGTCGCGCTGGATTCAGTGAGCGCCCAAAACCAGAGGTTCTTGTTCGCAGGCGGCGACGTGCTTCACAAGTTCGCGCCGGATATTCAGGGCATCCTGGGCCAGGCGTTTCTCTCGCATTTCGACTACCTGGTCGACATGCGGGGCAAGCGAATCGAGTTCGGCGCAGGCGAGCCAACCTCCTCCGCCGTTCGCGCGCCTTTGCACACCTCCGAAGCGCGGCCGATGGTGCCCACTAACCTGGGCGCGCTAGTCCTCGACTCCGGCACCCGTTGGGTAACGCTGTTCGGCGTGGCCTCCGCAAGAGTCACGGGTGAGATGACCACGCTGGCCGGATCGCTCAAGCTGGGCACCGTCTCGCGCAAGCTGCTGATCGAAGGGCACACGTTTTGGACCGGCTCCGCTCTGGCCGTGCCGCAATCGGCGGAAGCGGGCGCGGAGGGGTTGCTGCCGGTGAGCCTGTTCAAGAGCGTCTACTTCAGCAACTCCTCCGGTTTTGTGGGCTTCGAATAAACCCTGTCTGCCTTGCACAGCCGTCCCGCCTGTGAAAGAATCCCCATTTGGGGGCATTACCATGAAAGCTTTGCTTAGCTTCTCGGTGGCGGCGGCTCTTGCAGCTTGCGCGATTCCCGCGCTGGCTCACCACTCCGGTGCGGCCGAATTCGATAGCACCAAGAAAATCGATTTGACCGGCACCGTCACGAAAATGGAGTGGGTGAATCCGCACGCGCACTTTTTTATCGACGTGAAAGGGCCGGACGGCAAAGTGACCAACTGGAACCTGGAGCTGGCCAGCCCCAGCATCCTCATCCGCAACGGATGGAAGCGGGATTCGGTGAAAGAAGGCGACACGGTGACGGTCACCGGATCGCAAGCGCGCGACGGTTCCAACCTGGGCATCGCGCAGAGCATCGTGTTTCCAGACGGGCGCAAGCTGAACTTCCTCTCGGCCTACGAAGGCGGCAAATGAGACGGGCAGCTTATGGATTCGTACTGGCCGCGTCGTTGGCGGCGTTCGCGTTTTTGGCGCAATCGCAAGGTCCGCCGCCAGGCAGCGACGCCAAGGGCAAAGCGGGCGCAAAAGGTGGAGGCGGCAACGTCGGGCTGTATCAGCGCCAGCCGGCCACGCCCACCGGTCCCGCACCCAAGCTCGCTGACGGCACTCCGGATCTTTCCGGAGTGTGGCTCGGCAGCGGCAGCAACGATAGCGATATCACCAGGGGCCTCAAACCCGGCGAATCCGTGGTGATGAAGCCGTGGGCCGCGGAGGTGGTCAAGAATCGCAAATCCAAGGACGATCCCGAGGCCAACTGCCTTCCCTCCGGCATCCCGCGCGGCTCGCCTTATCCCTGGCGCATCGCGCAGACGCCGGGAATTTACCTCATCGTGTATGAAGGCAACATCCACAGTTGGCGCCAGATCTTCATGGACCGCCGCAAGCACCCGCCTGAAAACGAACTGATCCCCGCGTGGTACGGCCACTCCATCGGCCACTGGGAAGGACAGACGCTGGTGGTCGATACGGTCGGCTTCAACGACAAGTTCTGGTTCGACTACGCGGGCCATCCCCACACTGAGCAGCTTCACACCATCGAGCGCTACACGCGTACCGATCTCGGCAACATGACCATCGATGTCACCATCGACGATCCCGGCACGTATGAGAAACCGTTCACCACCACCGGCCGCGCTCGCCTGATGGCGGGAACCGAGCTGATGGAATACATCTGCCAGGAAGACAATTTCGACTTGCAGCATCTCTCCGGTCCGGCGCAGGGGCCCGGCGGAGCCACGCGGTAAAGAGATCACGTGTCCTCCAAATTCGCGGTGGTCACGGGCGCAGGCAGCGGCATTGGCCGAGCCGTCGCGCTGGCGCTCGATGGCGCCGGATATTCGGTCGCGATTGCCGGACGCCGTGCGGAGGGGCTGGAAAAAACTCGCGAGCTGGCGGGTCACGATAACCGCCTGATCGCCGTTCCCACCGACGTAAGCGATCCCGCGGCCGTCCGCTCATTGTTCGACCGCGTGCGCGGCGAATTCGGCCGCCTCGACCTTTTGTTCAACAACGCCGGCATGGGCGCACCGTCGGTGCCCATGGAGGAGCTCACTTACGCGCAGTGGAGCGCCGTGCTCGGCGTAAATCTCACCGGCTCCTTCCTCTGCGCGCAGGAAGCGATTCGCATCATGAAGGCGCAGGAGCCTCGCGGAGGCCGCATCATCAACAACGGCTCGATTTCGGCCTACGCTCCGCGCCCCAACTCCGCTCCCTACACCGCGACCAAGCACGCCATCACCGGCTTGACCAAATCCATTTCGCTCGACGGGCGCAAGTGGGATATCGCGTGCGGGCAGATCGACATCGGTAACGCGGCGACGGAGCTGACGGCTCGCATGGCGGAAGGCGTTCCGCAGGCCAATGGCACAATCGCGCCCGAGCCTCGCATGGACGTGAAACTGGTGGCTGATGCCGTGCTCTATATGGCGAGCCTCCCCCTGGATGCCAACGTCCAATTTATGACCGTGATGGCCACCAAGATGCCGTTCGTCGGCCGCGGATGATGTGATACGGTGACACCATGAGGTCGGGTGGGCTGCTATGCATGTTCGTGGGCGCCGCGTTCGCGCAGCAACCTCCCGCAGTCTTCAAATCCACCACCAAGCTGATTCAGATCAGCGTCATCGCGCAGGACAAGAAAGGCCAGCCCATCGGTGGCCTGCGCCAGGACGAGTTTCAACTTTTCGATAATGGCGCGCCGCGGCCGATCCAGTTGTTCGTCGCCGAAAGCCCCGCTCCCGGCGAAGCCCCGCCGGAGTTGCCTCCCGGCACATTTACGAACGTGATTAGCGGCGGCTCCCAGAGCAGCGGCGGAGGCGCGCGCAGCGGCTACTCCGTCATCCTCTTCGACAATCTGGTGACCGGATTCGGCGCGCCCGAAGAAGACGGCACTGGGATGGGTAGAAAGCGCGTGCTCAGGATGCTCCAGTCGATTCCAGAGGGAGAAAAGATCGCGCTCTACGCGATCGGTTGGAAGCTGCAAATCGTCCGCGAGTTCACTACGGACCGCGAATCGCTGGAGCAGCGGCTGCAACACTGGAAGCCTGACGTCGATACGGCCGACCTGACCCACTGCGAGGAGATCGCGCAGGCGATGCCTTCCGCCATCGGGCACAGTCCCGCCGTGCCGGATCGCTCAGAGTCGTACAAGCGAGCCGCCGAGGCGTGCGGTCAACTGGATGCGGGCCGGCGCCTCGAAGCATTCGACGCTCAGTTACAAGGCATCGCCGATCACTTGGCCGGCGTTCCTGGCCGCAAAAATCTGATTTGGATGGCCAACCGCTTTCCCATTGTGGGAGGGCCCACGATCCAGAGACTCATCAACGCCAACGTCGCGATTTATCCGGTCGATGAAGCGGGCGTGTGCCGGCTTTGCCCACCCCGGCCCAAACAAGAGATGCGCGCCCTGGCTGCGTTGACTGGTGGCCTTCCCTTTTTTGAGCGCAACGACCTGGACATGGCTGTACGTGAAGCTATGGACGATGGCCGCATCAGTTACACGCTGGGTTTCTATCAACCTCAGAATCAGCAGCCGGCTCAGGATCAACCGCCGGGTTTCCACCAGCTCAGCGTCAAGGTGAGCCGGCCGGATGTGACGCTGCGTTATCGCACCAGCTACCTCGCGGAGCCGCCGCGGCCTCCTTCCGCCAATCCGGTGGCGGATCTGGTGGAGGCGATGAACCGTCCCGCGGATGCGACTGCGATCGGTATTACAGCTTCCGCCAATCGCTCTCAGGACCAGCTCAACCTTGGCGTGAAGCTCGATCTAGCGGGCCTCGACCTCGATCTGGATCAGGGTCTGTGGCACGGCCAAATCGAGCTGGTGACGCGCTTCCAGGCCGTGGATGGGACTCTGGCCGGCGACGCCATCACCCAGGCCGTTACGCTCAATCTCAAGCAGAACACCTACGAGGGGATGCAGAAGGATGGTTTCCCTTATCGCAGGGACTTGAAGATTCCGCCCAAGGCCGTGGAGCTGAAATTCCTGGTGACAAATCTGGCGACCGGCAAAATCGGCACGCTAACCATTCCGCTGCCGGAAATCAAGTAAGCGCAAGAATCGGATAGCGGACGACTTCTTCCGCGCGTATCGTGAAACTATGAACGAGATGCAACGGCTCCGGCGCGTCACGGCGTACATCGAGCGGAATCTGGACGGCGACTTGACGCTGGCTCGGCTGAGCCGGGAGGCCGGCGTGAGCCGCTTCCATTTGCAACGTTCCTTCAAAGCCGCTGTCGGTGTCACGCCCAAGCAGTACGCCGAAGCCTGCCGGCTCCGTTCGCTCAAAGCGAATCTGCGGTCGGGTGGGGATGTGCTCGAGTCCACGTTCGCCGCCGGCTTCGGCTCCTCCAGCCGGGTGTATGAACGGGTCAATACTCGCCTGGGGATGACTCCGGCGGAGTATCGCAAGCAAGGAGCGACGGTCCCCGTTACCCATGCGACGGTGCCGACCTCGCTCGGATTACTGATGATCGGTGCTACCGACCGCGGCGTGTGCTTCGTGCAGTTCGGTGAATCGGAGGCTGAATTGGAAGCGCAGTTGCGACGTGAGTATCCGGCGGCGCAGTTAGACGCCGCCAGGCATCCCTGGCCGAAGCCTCTGGCTGATTGGATCGCGGCTCTGGAGCAGCACCTGAAGGGCTCCCGCCCGCGCCCGGAGCTTCCCCTGGACGTTCGGGCAACCGCGTTTCAGATGCGCGTGTGGCGGTATCTGCAATCCATCCCCTATGGCGAAACGAGATCCTACGCCCAAGTGGCGCGCGGTATCGGCAAACCGTCCGCGTCGCGAGCGGTTGCGCAAGCCTGCGCAAAAAATCCCACCGCTCTGGCGATCCCCTGCCATCGAGTGATCCGCGAAAGCGGCGAACTCTGCGGGTACAAATGGGGCGTCGAGCGGAAGGGAGCGCTTCTCAAAGCGGAGGAAACAATCACCGCTCATTCCTGAAGCACGCGGATGCGCGAGTGATAGTTGTACACCAGCAATGTCAGAATCCCGAACAGCATGGCGGAGACCGCCAGCGCCGCCGCGAAGGGCCCGGGTACGGTAAGCGAGAAGCGCATCAGGATGGTGGAAATGACGAAGGCCGCGTTCCGGAATACCAGCTCATAGCGGTCGGAAACCGCCAGGGAGAGAATCACGATCAGGACATCGGTGAAAATCATCACCGTAAAAACGCCGGTGTAATAAAAACTATTCACATCCGGAGTGGTCTTCTCGCCGTGGTAAACCGCCCCGGCCACGTCGGCCCCAAACTGCCACAGGTTGTAAGCCGCCAGGGCCACCAGCAGGACCGTGAGAGCCACGGCGATGGCCTGCTTACGCAGGATGAAGGTCTTCAGCGCGGGGGTGACCTCCCGCGTCACTTCCGGCGTATGGACGACGGGTGCCGCGCGGCGGCGTCCGGCGTGAAGGAAGACGGTCACTAACAAGAACATGAACAGTCCCGCGGCCACGTTGAGGAACACCAGCCCGGCTTCGGGCGACCATTGGGCCAGCTTTCCGATGTCATCCAGGTCGGCAATGTCCTTGAAGAATTTTCGAATGAAAATGAGCGACACAATCTCGTACTGTTTGGCGATGGATTCGGTGGTGGAGTGCGGCAGGGCCGCGATCAACATCAGCACTTCGTAAAAGAGAATGAAGCTGAACGGGGTGTAGATCGCGGACAGATAATTCTTGCCCACCGCCGCCAGAATGGCCGGCGGAGCCGCCAGAGTCCGCGACAGGAAAATCAGCGCCAGGTGCGCCAGAAACCCGACGCTGCTGGCGTTGACCACCCAGCGTTCCAGCGTGTGCTGGCGGGCGTCCGAGTAAAAATACTCGTAAGCCGCCGAAATCGAGGCTCCGGCGGGCGGAAACGGCATCGGGGCCTCCTTGTTTTACCCGGCAGGCTTGCTCAGGCGTAGACGGCTTTGGCGAAGTCCGTCAGCATCCCCGCGCCTTGCGGGTCCAGGAAGGGGAAAAACTGCATCATGATCACGGCGCAAATCGACTTCTTGGGATCGATCCAGTAGAACGAATTCTCGATACCGGCCCACATCAGCGTTCCCGCCGGACGCCCCAGCTCGGGTTGAGTGTTGAACAGGAAGCCGTAGGTGTATTTGTTGCCGGGACCCACGTCCAGATCCATGGTCCTCGAACGGTCGGTTGACTTGAGCGGCTCAATCGCAATCGAGCCGATCTGGTTCTCCGACATTAGCGCGACCGTCTTGGGGCTCAAGATTTGGTCCTTGCTTTCGGAGCGGCCCTTGCGCAGGATCATCTGCGTAAAACGGATGTAATCGGCCGCCGTGGAGAAAAGCCCGCCGCCGCCGTTGAACTCGGCGGGCGCTGCGGGCTGCGTGCGCGGGTCCTCTTTGAGTTTGCCGTCGGCCTGGCGGCTATAGGTGCTCACCAGGCGGTCGAATTTCTGCGGGGGCACCAGGAACGATGTGTCCTGCATGCCCAGCGGTTGAAGAATATTTTTCTGGAAGTACTGCTCCAGAGTCAGGCCGCTAATCTTCTCCACCAGTTTTCCGGCCCAATCTACGCTGTTGCCGTAGTGCCAGCGAGTACCGGGCTCGAATACCAGAGGCATCAGCGGTGCGACGGCGGTCGGCGGCGGCGGGCCCGACACCTTGAAGTATTGCGCGAGCGTCGGATTCCACACCACGTATGCGAAACCCGAGGTATGCGTGAGCAGATGCTTCAATGCGATGGGAGTCTTGGCGGGGCGAAGGATCGGCTTCCCGCCGCTATCGAAACCCTCCAGCACCTCCAGCTTCGCCAGTTGCGGCAGATGCTTGGAGACCGGCTCCTCCAGCGTGACCTTGCCTTGTTCCACCAATTGCAGAGCGGCCGTGGTGGTGATTGCCTTGGTCATCGACGCGATGCGGTAAATCGACGCAGCGGTTACGCCGGCGGAACTCGCCGAGTCGCGCTTGCCGAACGCACCGGAGTAGGTGATGCTGTTGGCGTTGGCGACGATCGCGGACGCGCATGGGATCCCGCGCTTCTCAAGTCCGCTGCGCAGGGCTTCGGCGATGCCGGATGAGATCCCGGCGGAGAAGAGCTCGCGAGCCGAGGAAGCAAAAGCAAGCGCGGAGGCGCTGAAATGGCGGCGGCTGATCGAAAGCATACTCACTTTGATACCACAACCGAAAACGGGAAATGAGTGTACTGCCGGGTTTGCTGAGCCGGTTTACTGAGCTGGCGGCCGGACGGTCTCTTTGATGCGAACGCCGGCGCGGAAGCCGTCTCCGGCGGGCACGCAATAGCGCACTTCCCCGAACAGGATCGCCGTGCCGCGGCGAATCTTGACTTCGCTCTGGGTCGCAATGTGTTTGGTCAATTGCAGGGATATGCCCTGCTCGGAGACGTCGATCACTTGAGCCTCGAAGGTTTCGAGCAGCAGAGGATTGAGTGACTGCAGCGTCGCCGTTTCAGTCACGGTCTTTCGAGGTTCAGACCTTCGCTCACTCGGCGAAGTTTTGGGTGCCACTATTCTTTTCGGTGCCTCTACTCAAGGGTACGGAACGCGGGCCGTTTATGAAATCCGTAATAGTTCGGACGGCGGAGTACGCCATAGGGGTGCCCAGTCCGTAAAATTACGGATTTCTCGAAGCAGGGAAACCCGGTTAAATTTAGCTAGCGTTACGGGGCATCGTATGCCGGCCTTAAGACCACGGCTCCTGCTAGCCGACGATCACGAAGGGTTTCTGGAGGAGGTCAGCCGGCTACTGGCGGACGAGTTCGAACTGGTGGGTGTGGCCCGCGACGGCGCGGAGCTGGTGGAGCGGGCCGAAAAATTGAGTCCCGATGCGGTGGTGACGGACTTCAAAATGCCCAAGATGACCGGAATTCTTGCGGCGCGCAAATTGATCGAAAGCTGCACTTGTTCGACCGTGGTCCTGTTGACCATTCATCGCGATCCGCAATTGGTTCGCGACGCTCTGAATGCTGGAATTCGCGGGTACGTGGTCAAAGACCGCGCCGGTGAGGACCTGATTCCGGCCATCCGCTCCGCGCTGGATGGCGAGACCTTCGTATCGGTCTTGACGGCCTAACTTTCCTCGTTTTTTAGTCCGACAATATTGCTATGGACACTCCTGCTTCCGCGCTGCTGGAGGCAATCCTGGAAGGCACTCGCGACCCTTTGCTGGTGCTTTCGAAGGATGACGTTATCGTGGAAGCCAACCGCGCCGCGCTGATGTGGATGGAAAGCCGGCGCGAGACAGTGGTGGGACAGCGTCTGGTTGAACTCCCTTTTTGGGGCGAGGTGCAGCCCAAAGGCGAGCGGGAATTCGAGATCAGACACCTCACATTTTCGGTACGGCCCATCGCCGGGACCGGTTTTTTCATTGCGGAGGGCCGCGACACCTCCGCTCTCGACGAGGAAAAGCACCACGCGCAGCTGGTGTTCGAACTGGCGCAGATGGGCGTCTGGACCTGGGATCTGACTAGCGATTCGGTCAGCAACCAGTCCGACCGCGGCATCTTCGGCTGGCCTCCCATGGTGAACGCTTCGCGCGAGGAGGCGATGACCAGAATCCATCCGGATGACCGGGCGTACGTTCTGGAGGAGGCCGACGCCGCGGTCGCTTCGCGCTCCGGTTTTCGGGTCGAAGTGCGGGGTATCGTCCCTGCCACAGGTGAAGAGAAATGGGTCGCCATCACCGGAACCGTCCGTTGCGATGAGAACGGCGAGCCGCTGCGCGTCGAAGGCGTCACCCTGGACATCACGGAGCGCAAAGAAGCCGAGCTTCGATTGCGTGAGTCGGAAGCTCGCTTCCGGGCGATCTTTCAGAACGCCGGCATCGGCATCTCCCTGGTGGGGCGGGATGGAGTTCCGGTGGCGAGCAACCCGGCGCTGGAGCAGCTATTGGGCTACAGCTCGGCTGAGCTTCAGAAAATGCATTTCGGCGAATTCACCCACCCGGATGACTTGCACCACGATGTGGAGTTGTATCAGGACTTGGTGGCCGGGCGGCGCAGGCGGTACGAAATCGAAAAGCGATATATCCGCAAAGATGGCGAATTGATCTGGGGAAAACTGGTGGTGTCCGCGGTTCGGGACGCCGCCGGTGAAGTTGTATTCGGGATCGGGATGGTGGAGGATTGCACGCAACGAAGGCGGGTGGAACAGGAGTTGCTTTCCTTGAGCGATAAATTGATCTACACCCAGGAGCAGGAGCGCAGCCGCATTGCTCGCGAATTGCATGACGGCCTGGGCCAGCAAATCGCCGCGTTGAGCATCTCCATGGCCAGCTTGAAGCGGCAAATTCCTGAGCAGGACGGCGAAGCCAGGGAGCGGATCGTGCGGCTGCAACAGCGCATCGCCGGTATCGCGGATGGCGTCCGCCGGATCTCGCACGAATTGCACCCCGCGGTTCTGGAATTAGCCGGGATCGAGCCGGCGCTGCGCTCTTACTGCAACCAGTTTTCGTCGGATAAAGGGGTGGCTGTTTCGTTGAGCGCCGAGGGAACCTTCGACGATCTTCCGGCGGAAGTTGCGCTGTGCCTCTATCGCGTGGCCCAGGAGGCGCTGCAAAACGTCGCCAAGCATTCGGGCGCGAAGCAGGCGGAAGTAGCGGCTTCGTCTGGCTGAGGATGCCGTGGTCCTGACCGTGGCGGACCGCGGACGTGGTTTCGACGCCGCCGCTCCCGCTCCGCACGCGGGCTTGGGATTAGTCAGCATGAAGGAGCGGGCGCGGCTGGTGCACGGACAGCTCAAGATCGCCAGCGCGCCTGGGGAGGGTGCGACGCTGGAGGTATCCATTCCGCTGACCTCAATTCGAGACTCCGCTGAGGCGGCCGTCCAGCCTGCGTGAGAATTTCGCTCCATCCCTGGAAGCTGCTCCGCCGGTCCGCCGTGGAACGGATCGGAAGCCTGCGCGACAAATTCAACGCCGCATCGTCCGGGGAATTACAAGCCGTCAAACCCGATTCCCGCGAGGAAGCGTTCGCCTTGGCCGCCGCCGTGAGCGAACGGGTGCTGTGCCTGCGTCCGCACGACGTTCAAATACTGGGGGCTCTGGCGATGGCCGAAGGCAAGATCGCCGAGATGCAGACCGGCGAAGGCAAGACTCTGGCGGCGGTGATGGCGGTGTATGATCTGGCTCGCTCCGGCGCACGGGTGCATGTGCTGACCGCCAACGATTATCTGGCGCAACGTGACGCCGAGTGGATGGGTCCCGTGTACCGCTTCCTCGGCCTGAGCGTGGGCTTCGTGACGCAGAGCATGAGCCCGGAGGAGAGGCGCGAGGCTTATGGCGCGAGCGTCACCTACGCGACGCCCAACGAGGTCGGCTTCGATTTCCTGCGGGATCAACTGGCGCTTTCCGCAGACGAGCTAACCTTGCCCGCGTTCGAAGCGGTGCTGGTCGATGAAGCCGATTCGATTCTGATCGACGAAGCTCGCATTCCCCTGGTCATTGCGGGAGGACATGCCGAGGCGGAGGGTCTGGCGGAAACCATGGCCCGGCTGGCGCGGGAAATGATTCCAGGCCGGGACTTCCATCTCGATCGCCATGAGCGCAACGTGAGCCTTACCGACCGTGGGATCGCGCGAACGGAGCGCGCGGCGGGAGCCCAGAACCTGTTTGAAGCGGACGGCGTCGAAGCGCTGGGGGCGATCGAGGCGGCCTTGCACGCCCGCATGCTGCTGCGCCGCGATGTGGATTACATCGTGCGCGGCGGCGCCATCGAGCTGGTGGATGAGTTCAAAGGCCGCGTGGCGGAGAACCGGCGCTGGCCCGCGGGATTGCAAACCGCGCTGGAGGCCAAGGAGGGGTTGCGGCTCAGGGCGCAGGGACGCATTCTGGGCACCATCACCTTGCAGGCGCTGATTCGCCTGTATCCGGTGCGCTGCGGAATGACCGGCACCGCGGCCACGGAGGCGCAGGAGTTCCGCGAGTTTTACGAAATGGAAGTGGTGGAGATCCCCACCGACCGTCCGGTGATTCGAGAGGATCGCGACGATTTCGTATTCCAGGCACCGGCGCGCGAAGGAGCGGTCCGTCCTTCGCGCCATCGCGGAGACGCACGCGCTGGGAAGGCCGGTTCTGGTGGGCACGGCCAGCGTAGCCGAATCCGAACGGTTAAGCGCGATGGTGGCGGAGGCCGGAATTGCCCACCGCGTTCTCAACGCCCGGCAGGACGCCGAGGAAGCGCGCATCGTCGCGGGAGCGGGGCAGCGCGGCGCGGTGACCATCTCCACCAACATGGCGGGCCGCGGGACGGACATCGTGCTGGGCGAGGGTGTGGCCGCGCTCGGCGGGCTGCACGTGATCGGAACCAACCGGCACGAGAGCCGGCGCATCGACCATCAGCTCCGCGGCCGCGCGGGAAGGCAGGGCGATCCCGGCTCCTCGCAATTCTTTGTCAGCCTGGAGGACGATCTGTTAGTCCGCTTCGGAATCCATGAGTGGAGTCTGGATGCGGAGGGGGTGGCGACCGTGCAGCGTGTGGTGGAGGGGCAGAACTTCGAGATTCGTCAAATGCTGTGGAAGTACGATGGCTTGCTGGAGAACCAGCGCCAGTCCTTTCACGCGCGGCGCCGGGAGATGTTGCTCGACGGCGCGGAGCCGGCCTTGCTGCTGGCGCTGGATGAAATGTGGGCGGACCATTTGGCCAATGTGAAGGAACTGCGCGACGGCATTCACTGGCGGAGCTGGGGTGGACGGGAGCCTTTTTACGAATTCGTCCGCGACGCCGAGGAGATGTATCAGGCTCTGCTGGCCCGGGTGGAGGAATTACAGGCCGGAGAAGAACCGCTGCCGGAGCAGGAGCGCGGAGCCACCTGGACCTACGTCGTAACGGATCAGCCTTTTGGCAGAATGGGCGACCGGATCGCCGGCAATTTGCGGCAACGTCTGCGCGATTCCGGTGTCCTGCGCGGCTGAAGCGCCCGGATCGAGCTACTCAGGACGATCGCAGACGCCGGGCTTCGCGGCTGAGGACGCGGTTCCACCACATGATCCCGCCGGTAAGGAACAACAACGCCGGAAGCAGCCCCAGCGCAACCCAGACTCCTTTGGTCTTGCTACCCGCGAAGTTGCCGAAGTGCAGATAATAGACCCAGCGCAGCACCGTGTCGCCCTTGGAATAATGCGGGACGAAGCGGCGTCGCCGTCCGCCCTTGGTTCCGGGAGGCGGAGGGAGATAGATGGGCGGCTCCGCGGCCAAAACAAAAACGGGTTTTTCCGGTTGCGGCGCGCCCAGGCTGTTATCCGTCAAAGGCCGGTAGAAATCCAGCGGAGCCACGCGATTTACGGCCTGCTGAAACGGATCGGGGAACACCAGGTAGATTCCCGTGAAGGCCCACATGAACACCAGCGCGAAGGTCCAGAAGCCGATGACGCTGTGCAGCTCCCAGTTCAGCCGCTTCCAGTTGGCCCTGGGATCCACCACCAGGCTCCGCCGCCACTTGGCGATTCCGGGCCACCACAGAATCGCGCCGGTGAGGCACAGCAGCGTCATCAAAATCGATAGGACGCCGTTCACCACGCGGCCTTTCGGGCCGGAGAGCAGGTTGGTGTGCATGTCGCTACACCAGGCGACCATGCTGATACCCACCGCGACGGCGCGGCCCACGTCCTCACCCGTATAAGGATTGAACACGCGCTGGATTTTATGATGGTCCTTCTCCAGCCAGATTTCGGTGGCTTGGCCGGGACGCTTGCCCTCCCACAGATACGTGATGGAGTAACCGGGATAGCGGCCGACGGCCTTGGCGCGGATCGCGTCCCCGCTCAGGCGCACGGACTGAACCGGAACGATCTTGGGCTTGCCCCAATAGTTATACAGCTCATTGCGGAACACGATGGCGCTGCCAGTGATGCTGATCAGGGCCACGTACAAGCCCAGGCCGATGCCGGTCCACAGGTGAATCTGGAACGTCGCCCGGCGCAGCCAGATGCCCTGCGGGCGGTTCAGCCATTGTCTTAGGAACGCCAGCATCTCTTGTCACTACGGAGCGGACACGCCGCTCCGTCTCACCTATGTCACTACGTAGCGGACACGCCGCTCCGTCTCACCTATCATATGAGAGAAATCGCGTGCGCGCAGGGTTACAGGAAGCCTTCCAGGTCCGCTTCGGCGGGCGGCCGGGAATTTTTCGTGCGCCCGGCCGCGTCAATCTTATCGGCGAGCACACCGACTATAACGGCGGCTTCGTGATGCCCGCGGCGATCGAGTTTGCCACCTGGGCCGCGGTGGCACAACGCAACGACAGGAAGCTGGTGGTTCATTCGGAAAACTTCGGCGAGACCTGCGAGATCGATTTAGACCAGCCGCCGCCGCGCCGGGGGCATTGGAGCGATTACGTGGTCGGCGTCGCCGTGATGCTGGAGCGGGAGGGGCTGAAGGCGCCCGGAGCGAATCTCTTGCTTCGCGGCGAGGCGCCGATCGGAGCCGGATTGAGCTCCTCGGCGTCGCTGGAAGTGGCTGTGGCATTGGCCCTCGCGCCGGAGCCGGTCGAACCAACGCGGCTGGCGAAGCTCTGCCAGCGCGCCGAGAATGAATTTGTAGGAGTGCGGTGCGGCATCATGGATCAATTCATTGCGTGCCATGCGCGCGCGGGAACCGCACTGATGCTGGATTGCCGGTCGCTCGAATACAGCTTCGCGCCGCTTCCGGCAGGCGTGAGGATGGTGATCGCCAATTCCATGGTGCGGCACTCGCTCGCGGCGGGAGAGTACAACCGGAGGCGGGCCGAATGCGCCGAAGCAGTGGCATGCCTGGGAAAAAGCCTGCGCGATGTCACAGCGGACGAATTGAAGCGCGCGTCTTTACCGGACGTCCTTTTCAGACGCGCGCGGCATGTGGTGACTGAGAATGCGCGGGTGCTGGAGGCTCGCGAGGCTTTGAACCGTGGCGATTTGCCCGAATTCGGGAGGTTGATGTACGAATCTCACCGCAGCCTGCGCGACGATTTCGAAGTGAGCTGCCCGGAGCTGGACACACTGGTGGAGATCGCACGCGGCGTCGAGGGCGTGTACGGATCGCGCATGACCGGCGGAGGGTTCGGAGGATGCACCATCAGCCTGGTTGACGTGAATCGCGTAGAGGCGCTGCGCGCGACGATTCTGTCCGGTTATCCAAAAGCTGAGGTCTATGCTTCAGACGCCACCAGCGCCGCTGGGCGCATTGAGTAAAGCTCTGTCGAGATAATGTAGCTCTGGGCAGGCGCGCAAGCGCTCGGCCGCGGCTTCGGGCGTGATGTCGCGTTGCGGCATCGCCAGCATTTCGTAGCCGACCATGAACTTGCGCACGGTTGCCGAGCGCAGCAGCGGCGGATAGAAGTGTGCGTGGAGATGCCAGGAATCGTGCGCGAGTCCGTCGCACGGGCGCTGGTGAAAACCCATGGTGTAGGGAAAAGGAGCCTCGAACAGATTGTCGTAGCGCGTGGTGAGGCGCTTGAGCGCGTCCGCTAAATCCGCGCGTTCGGCCGGCGTTAAATCCTCCAGCGCGCCGCAATGCCTCTTGCCGATGATGATCGTCTCGAAGGGCCAAACAGCCCAGAAGGGAACCACCGCGGCGAAACTAGCGTTCTCGAAAACGAGGCGCTCGCCGGAGTGTTCCAGCGCGAGATAGTCGCAGAGGAGGCAATGGCGGTTCTGAAGGGTGTAATCGAGCTGGCTCTCCTGCTCCTTATGGACTTCGTTTGGGACGCGTTCATTGGCCCAAAGCTGGCAGTGTGGATGGGGATTGCTCGCTCCCATCACTTCACCTCGATTTTCGAAAATCTGAACGTAGTTGATGAAGGGGAGTTGACCGAGGCGCGCCGATTCTTCCCGCCAGGCGTCGATGACCTTACGAATCTCCTCCTGCGTCATTCGGCCGAGGGTCAGGTCGTGGCGAGGCGAGAAGCACAGGACGCGGCAGATGCCGCGCTCGGACTCCGCGGTGAGCAGGCCGGAAGAATGAATCGGGTCGACCGGTACTTCGGGTAGCAGAGCAGGAAAGTCGTTGTCGAACGCGAAGACACCGGTATAAGCGGGGTTGTGTTCCCCGTTGGCGCGGACATTGCCGGGGCACAAGTAGCAGTCTGGATCGAACTTCGGTGCTATCGAAGGGCGCGTAAGCCCCTCGCCCTGCCAAGGGCGGCCAGCGCGCTGCGGAGAGACAAGCACCCACTCCCCGGTAAGAGGATTCAGACGCCGGTGCGGGTGCTGGGTTGAACCGAGCACCCCTTGGAGCGGCACGCTCTATTTGTCGTCGTCGTACTTGGGCGCCTTGATGCGGCCTTCGTACAGAGCCTTGTTGTTCTCCTCGCAGGAGTATTCCATGATCTCTTGCGCGGGGTTCAAGGTGAACACGCGGACGTTCTTCCAATCCTGGGTGAACGCCTTGGGATCGTGAATCATGATCTCGTAGTCGATGTGGCCCAGGTCGCGGCGGGTCCAGCGCTCCGTCACCACGATTGCGTCGCTGTGGGGATGGCCGTTGGTATCCAGCCGGGTCTTGCCGTTGAAATTGTTGGTTTCAACCACCAGAGTATCGCCTTCCCAGTGGCCCACCGAATCGCCGAACCAGGTGGGAACGCCCTTGGTGTGCGGGCGGCCGTCGATGTGGAAGACGTGGAACCAGGTGTTCTGCTCAAACAGCTCCGCCAGATAGGTGCCCTGCTGCATGACCTGGAGCGGGTCCGGCGAGTTGATGGAGCGAACCAGGCCGAAGGGCAGGCAAGCGCCGGTATAGTCGCCATTGGTGGGGTCGTAGGTCTGCCAGTTCTTGAGGTACGCGGGAGTGAAAGGAAGCAGCCGGCCACCACGGCCGCCGCCTCCGCGGCCCCCCTTGGTCTGCGCGTTGGGGTCAACCTTCAGTTCCATTCCGCGGTGCATGGGATCTTCCAGCGGGAACTGCTTGCCGTTCAGATCGACGGCGCCGGCGCTCATGTCGGGAGTATAGGGGCGCTGCCAGAAGCCGCTCAGGTCGGGATGGCCATCGGGCATGCGGGGAGTGGGTCCGGTGGGAGCGTTATCGCCGCGCCCGCCTCCTCGTCCACCGCCGCCGCCCTTGGCTGCGGCTCCGGCTTTCGGGCCGCCCTTGCCGCCCGCGTCCTGGCCGTGGACCGGCTTCAGGGGTAAAAACAACAATCCGCCAGCGATCACTGCCGCGGAAGCTATCGAGGTGTAAAAACGAGCTTTCACTTTAAATCTCCTGTCTCAATTGAAAGAGACACTAACTCTCTTGAACTCGAATCCGCCAGCCAAGGTCCGAACCGGAGGCGCCCCAAACCGGAAGCCGCTTACTGCGGCTTGCTTACTGCTTTTGGGCGTCCGGGTTGGAGGAGCCAGCGAACACTCTCCGCCCATCCGGCAGCACTACCGAACTGGCGTTGCAGGTATTCGAGGCGTCCTTGGCGTGGGTACCCTTGATGGTGATGGCGTCGCCCTTCTTCAGGGCGTCTTTAGTCCAGCCATTGCGGGTCAAACTATTGGGGGCGCCGCCTTCGCACTGCCAGGAGGAAACCGCCCCGGTCTTTTCATCCTTCACGTCCAGATAGATCCAGATGTGCGGATTCAGCCAGTCGACCTTGGTCACCGTTCCCTGCAGATCCACGGGCTTGGCGTTATCGAACTCGGCCGAGAACGAATGATGTGCCAGCATAGGCAGAGCCGCGGCCGCCAACCCGATTACGAACGCCCCAAGTCTCACCTTCATGGAATACCTCCTACTGCTTTTGAGCGTCCGGATTAGACGAGCCGGCAAAAACGTGCCTGCCATCCGGCAGCACGATGGAGCTGGCGTTGCAGGTGTTGCTGGCGTCCTTGGCGTGCGTCCCCTTGATGCTGACGGTATCGCCCTTCTTGATCGCGTCCTTGGTCCAGCCGTTGCGGGTCAGAGTGTTGGGCGGTCCACCTTCGCACTGCCAGTTCGCGACGGCGCCCGTCTTCTCATCCTTCACATCCAGATAAATCCAGATGTGCGGGTTCAGCCAATCGATCTTGGTCACGGTGCCCTGAATATCGACCGGCTTCGAGTTGTCGAACTCAGCCGAGAAAGAGTGATGCGCGAGCATCGGAACTGCCGCAGCGACCAGCCCAGCGGCGAAAAGCGCAAGTTTTGTCTTCATGAAAATCTCCCCCAATAAAGCTTTAGTTCTGCGGACCGCCGTCGTCCGTGGAGCGGGCGCCGACCACCTTGCCATCGGCCAACGTTACCTTGGCCGCATTCGCCATGTTGGAGCCGTCCTTGGCCTTGGATCCGCTAACCGTAATCGAGTCGCCGACCTGTAAAGAGTGGCGCGTCCAACCCTGCCGGCCGAGTACGTTGGGGCTGGCCAACTCCAGGTTCCAATTGGTCACCTTGCCGTCGTCGCCCTTCACATCGATATAGAAACGCGCGTGGGGATTGGTCCATTCGAACTTGGTCACCGTGCCCTTCAGGGTCACCGGCTGCTTCGCATCGTATTCCGCGCCAAAGGAATGATGCGCCTGCATCGGAATCGCCTGGACCAGCAAGAAACCAAGTCCCGCCGCCACCACAGCCAACTGAGCTCTCATCGCGTAGCCTCCAAACAAGATCGGGATTTGCCGAATGGCGCAACCCGTTTTTCGCACTTGAATTTAGCAGCTTCGGGCCCGCGTGTCAAGGCCTTGGCAGTGTGCTGAAAAAGGGGGACACCCTACCCTGTCCCCATCCGTAAGCGGCTGCAAATCCGTGGCTCAAACCTGTGGACAGGGTAGGGTGTCCCCTTTTTCAGCAACCCGTTAGGGGGTATCGTCTCGGGTACTGGTAGGGGTGCAGTCTTCGCGGGTCATCACCGCCCAGTAAATCCACAAACCGCTGCAAATCAGCAGGGAAACCAGGGGGCTGAAAAAAGCGCTGGCGGTCGCCACCAGGTACATCGGCGGACCCAACCAGTAACCGCGGCGAAGCGTGCGGAGGGTCTGCTCGGGAACGTCCGGCGCCAGCAACTCTTTCCGCAGAGCGGCCATTCGAACCAGAGAAAAGGCGACGCCGACCAGGAAAAACACCGCGCAATAGAACTCGCAAGCCACGCTGGCCGCAGAGGTGGAATAGTATTCGGCGACCACGGCCGTAGGGAACGGAACCACGCTGACCGTCAGCAACAGGAGGCCATTGGCGTACAACAGCTTGGCATCGGTCTGGCGGACCATTTTGAACAGAGTGTGGTGATGCACCCACATCAGCAGGATGGAGAAGAAGCTGGTGACCAGCGCAAGATAAGCCGGCCACTGAGCGAGCAAGCCGTGGGCGAGAGCTTCGGGCGTGGGCTCGACTGAGCCGGAGTCCATGTGGGGAACTTTCAGCTCCAGCACCAATAAGGTGATGGCGATGGCGAAGACGCCGTCGCTGAAGGCTTCCAGGCGGCTGGTTTCCTTCTCGGCGGGGGCTCTATCCGATGCGGTTCCGCGAGCGGATTGCGGCACTCCAAAATTGTAGTACGTTATCCTGAAATCGATCCCATGCCCTTCGCCACCGTTCCTGAAGCCATCGAAGAGATTCGCGCCGGCCGCATGCTGGTGGTGGTGGATGACGAGGACCGGGAGAACGAAGGGGATCTCACGCTGGCAGCCGAGTTCGCCACGCCGGACGCGATCAACTTCATGGCGGTGCACGGGCGCGGGCTGATCTGCCTGGCTCTGACGCCGGAGCGGTGCGACGCGCTGCACTTGCCGCTGGTGTCGCCGATGAACACCTCGCGCTTCGGGACGGCGTTTTGCGAATCGATCGACGCGGCGGAGGGTGTGACGACCGGGATCTCCGCGGCGGACCGGGCGCGAACCATCGTGACGGCGATTCGTCCGGGGTGCCGTCCGCGGGATCTGGCGCGGCCGGGCCACGTATTTCCGCTGCGCGCTCGTGAAGGAGGCGTGCTGGTGCGGGCGGGGCAGACCGAGGCCGCGGTGGACCTGGCGCGGCTGGCGAAGCTCCAACCGGGCGGAGTGATCTGCGAAGTCATGAATGAGGACGGGACCATGGCCCGGGTCCCGCAACTGAGCGCGTTTTGCGAAAAACATGGGCTGAAGATGATTTCCGTCGCCAGCCTGATCCGCTACCGGCACCGCACCGAACGGTTTCTGGAGCGCCGTGGGGAAGGCTGCTTGCGCACGGCGTTCGGCGACTTCAGGACGGTGACCTTCGTCAGCACGCTGGATGGCGAGCAACATATCGCGCTGGTGCGCGGCGAGGTCGCGGGGCAGGAGAACGTGCTGGTGCGAATGCACGCAAGGTGCGTGGCGGGCGATGTGTTTGGCTCGACCGAATGCGATTGCCACGCAGCGTTGCAGGCGTCGCTGGAGCGGATCGCCGAGGAGGGCCGCGGCGTGCTGGTGTACATTCACGAGACCGGGTTCGGCGAGCGCAAGCATTCGCCGGGCGGAGACACTCGTCCGATTCACGAAGCGGGCATCGGCGCGCAGATTTTGGCGGAACTGGGGCTCACCACGGTGCGGCTGCTGACCAATCACCCGCGCAAGGTTTTCGGGTTGGACGCTTTCGGGATCGAGATTACGGGCTCGACGCCGCTGACGCGGGAAGCCTAAACGGCCCAGATATAGTATCCTACATAGGGTGAGCCGGCGCGTCTTTTTCTCGCTCGTCGTCTTGTGTCTCATCCTGATGGCGGGGCAATCCGCGTGCATCCGGGAGCCGGTGAATCAAGACTGCGAATGGCCGCCCGATCCCAGAACCGGGCCCCTGGACTTGAGCCGTGGGTCGGATCGCGGGCACCTCACGGAAGATTTGGAACTGGCGGAGGATCTCTCCATCCGGTACATGGACGCGCATGTGGGGCAGAGCTCCGGGACGCAGGGCGAAGCGAACGCGATCTACAGCCAGTGCGCAACGAAGCTTTTCATCACCATCGCCAAGGCGCATGGCTTGACGCCGGCGCAGCTAAGGGATGCCATCGGCAGCCGGCCGCGCGGGTTCGATGCCGCGGTGATGGCGTCTTTCGCGCTGCTCTACGTTTGGGCGGCCTTCGGCGTGTGCAAGAAGATATGGAAGCGCTGTGGAGTGAAGGACGGCTTTTCCGGAGGAGCGGCGATGGTAATCTATGTCTCTCTTGTGGCCGCGGTCCTGGGTGTGTTGGCGGGCGAACAGTATGCTGGCGCCATTGAAGGATTGCGGCTGCGCAACGGTCATCTGAGCTTCCGCGTGGATCGGGTTCCCTGGGGACACCACCAGCTGGCGATTTTCGCCGTAGCTCTATTGGTGTTCTGGATCGTCAGTGTGTTCGAGTATCGCGCCGCCCGTCGCGCGCCGGAGTCCGCTGTTTCTCACTCTCCACTGTCCATCTACCCTGCTTTGTAATTCGAAGAGGCCTCTTGTCCGTTTTGTAACGCCCAAACGGAAACGGGGCCGCTGCACCGCAACGGCTCGGCTCATCGTGTGACGGTCGCACGGAGTTTCCTAGGACTGCCGCGCTAGCGTGATCCGGAACCGATGAGGGGACCGGACTCTTGGCTACAGCATAATCAGCCAGCAAGGGAAGGGGCTCGAGTTAGAACGCAAAGGCCAGGGAAGGACAGGAGATATTCTATTTGAAGAAATTGCGCAGTAAGAACCAGGCGTTGGCGGGGCGCTCGGCGAGCCTACGCATGAAATAGGGATACCAGGCGGCGCCGTAAGGGACATAGACACGGACGCGGTAGCCTTCGCCGGTCAGACGGCGCTGGAGGTCGCGGCGAATGCCGTAGAGCATCTGGAACTCGAACTTATCGGAGCCGTAGCCGCGCTCACGGCGGTAGCGCTGGGCTTCGTTCTGAATGTCCTCATCGTGCGTGGCGAAAGCCGGATAGTTGCCGCGGTCGAGCAGGGTTTTCATGAGTTTCAAATAATTGCGGTCGACTTCGCGTTTGTCGGCGAAGGCCTGGCTGTGCGGCTCATGATAGGCGCCCTTGCACAGGCGGACGGGAATGCCCAGCAGGTTGAGGCGATCGACGTCGGCGGCGCTGCGGAACAGGTAGGCTTGAATGACGGCGCGGATGCAGCCACACTCATCGGCCAGTTTTTCAACCACTTTCAGCGTCCGCTCGGTGTAAGCGGTGGACTCCATGTCGATCTCGATGCGGGTGGAGGCTTGGCGTGCTCGCGTGACCAGAGAACGAACGTTATCCATGCACGCGTCTTCGGATAAATCGAGGCCCATTTGGGTGAGCTTCAAGGAGATGGTGGAGGGAAGCTGGCGCGCGGCGATCTGGTCCAGCGCGGCGAGATAGGAGTCGCGCGAGGCGGCGGCTTCTTCGAGCGAGTTAACGTTCTCGCCGAGGTGATCGAGCGTGGAAAGGATGCCTTCCTGCTGGAGGGCGGCGCAGACGGCGAGCTCCTGGTCGAGAGTTTCGCCGGCGACGAAGCGGCGCGTGACGTTCTTAAGGGACGGCGCGGTCTCGACCCATTTGCGGATGGTTGGCTGGCGTGAGAGGAAGAGGAAGAGCTCGCGCGAGAGCATGCGTTATTCAGATGTTACCCGGAATTTCAGACGTTGCGCCGGAGCTCGCGCGGGGCGATCTCGATGGGTTTGGGACTCGGGACTTCGCTGGAGCCGGCTACGCCAAGCTCGCGCATGCGCTTCAGCGACGGATCGAGGCGCGCTTCCCAGGATGCGGCGGAGCGGTTGTAGGCCTCGACGGCTTTGCCCAATTGACGGCCGGATTCGGCATAGCCTTCGGCGAAGAGGCGCATGCGGTCATAGAATTCGGACGCGATGCGGCGCAACTCTTCCGCGTTTTTCGCGAGACGTTCCTGGCGCCAGCCATAGGCGACGCCTTTCAATACGCTGATCAGCGTCACGGGTGTGGCGATGAGCACTTTCTTAGAAAGAGCCCGCTCCAGCAATTCCGGTTCGCGCTGCAGCGCGGCGCTGAGGAAATGGTCGCCGGGGAGAAACAGCACCACCATTTCGGGAGCGGTTTCGAACCCGGCCCAATATTCGCGCGTGGCCAGGGTTTGGACGTGCCGGGCAAGCTGCTGGGCGTGGCGGTCGAGGGCTTGGCCGCGGGAGGCTTCATCGGGCGCGGCTTCGGCGTCGAGGTAGGCGGAAAGAGGAGCTTTCGCGTCCACCGGCAGAATCCGATTGCCGGGGAGTTTCACCAGCATGTCCGGACGCATGCCATTGGACGATTCCTGTTCGAAGAAGTCGCATTGGGAGACCATGCCAGCTAGCTCGGCGACGCGGCGGAGGGTCAGTTCACCCCAGCGGCCGCGCGAGTTGGGAGCGCGGAGGGCGCGGGAGAGTGCTACGGTCTCCTGGCTGAGAGACGTAAGGTGGTGCTCCAGGCCGCCCAGACTGTGCTGGCGCTGAAGCTCGAAATCGCGGAGCTGCGCTTCCATGCGGGCCATCCCGTCGAGCAGGGGGCGGGTTGGGTCCTCAGCCGGAGGTTGGGGACGGCGGCTCCAGAGAATGGCCAAGGCCGCGCCGAGGACCAGCGCCAGTCCGGCGACCACAACAATTTCCCATAAATATGGTGCGGCGGGCATGCGCGTGTTTACCCTAGTGTGGCATACACCCTTACGCTAAAGCTCTCTCCGGGTCTGGCCGATTACCCATTGGGACCTTTTGTCTCGAAGTCCTATGTCTGGCGTGCGGAAGGTTTAGTGAGGAAAGGGAGCCGGCTCGCGATGAAACGAGTTAAGTGGTTATTGCCGTTGATGTTACTTGCTTCAGGCGGGGCCATCGCCCAAACCGTTATCGGTGTGACGGTGAGCACCAGCGTGCCGGGTCCTAACTTTTATGTGGACGGCCAGCTTTATAGCAGCTCGAACCAGTTTTTCTGGCCGATCGGCAGCAAACACATCCTCCAGTTTCCGTTCACCGTAAATGCCCTGGGGCAAACCTTGGCTTACCAGGCCGGCAATGGAGACACCGTGCAATGGGCCTTCAGCGGCTGGACCGATAACCTGGGTTTGCTGGCGACCAGCCCGTCGCCGGTGCAGACGATTACGGTTGAGCCGGGGCTGACTTCCATCATTGGCACCGTAAGCGTAGTGTTGGAGCTCACCATTACCTTCCCCGCGGGGACAGGCAGCGGAACAACCAACGGAATTTGCAGCGGCGCGCCAAATGCTCCGACTCCAGGGGCGGCTGGGTGGGGGCTGATCTACGTGAACGGCGGGTGTTATTCGGACTCCGTATCGCTTTATGTCCCGGCCGGACAGTTGACTTTGAACGCGTTTCCATTCCCCGGCTATGGATTTGTCGGATTCACGTACGGAGGCAATCCGCCTAATCCCGCGCTATCCCAGATCAATATGACCACTCCTCTGGCGATCACGGTGCTGTTTGCGCCGGCCAAGCGAGTCTCCTTCGTCACTACTCCGCCGGGGCTGAATCTGATCGTGGACCAGACCACCATCAACACCAATCCGAACGGCACGCCTGGCTTACAACAGACGACGGGTTATAGCACGCCCACGTGTCCTCTCGGCTCGGCTACGCTGCCCCCGTTTACGACCACGTACACGGGCCAGGTACTCTGCATGGGCGAGTACGATTTTCTGCCCGGCTCCACGCACCGGATTGGGGCGCCCCCGACGCAGCAGGACCAGCAGGGAAACTACTGGGTGTTCACGCAATTCAGCGACGGACTGGGTCAGAACGGCGTTTACGTGACGGACGATAACACCAACTATGCGGACACGGTGACGGGCCAGTTTATCCCGGGCATGCAGAGCGCCATCATCACGGTTCCGGCGGGGTTGAAGATTTTGATCGACGGAAGCTCATCCTGGCCGGGCTACAACTTCATATGGGGCCAGGGGACGTCCCACACGCTTTCGGCTCCGGCGACGCAAGTGGATTCGAGCGGACGCATGTGGCAGTTCGCGAGCTGGTCCAACGGAGGCGCGGCCTCGCAAACCGTGACGGTGCCAACCAGCGGATCGGCGTTCTCCGTGACGGCGACCTATACGCTGCTGGGAGAGGTTCAGGTTACCAGCACTCCTTCCGGATTGACGCTCAGCGTGGGCGGATCCAATTGCACCACGCCCTGCTCGGTGAGCCAGGTGAGCGGATCGACGCTGCGGGTAACCGCCCCGGCCATCGTTCCGATGAACTCGACCTCGCGGTTGAACTTTGGCTCCTGGTCGAACGGCGGCGGCAGTTCGCAGACCCTGCAAGTGACGTTGACGCAGGGCGTGCAGACCTTCAACGCGACCTATCTGACGGAGTATGCGCTGAGCGTGGTTTCGAGCCCTGCCGGTAACGCCACCGTCACGACGACGCCTGCATCGCCCGACGGTTTCTACCCGTCAGGTACGCCAATCAGTGTGACGCCGGCGCCGGCTACCGGATACAAGTTCACCGGATGGGGCGGGGATCTCACGGGAACGGTCACGCCCGGCCTGCTGACCATGAACCAGCCGCATAGCTTGATTGTGTTTGTAAGCGCGACGCCGGCGATTTCACCGGCGGGAATTATTAACGCGGCGGGTCCCACTCCGGACGGTTCCGTGGCTCCGGGCTCGATCATCTCGATTTACGGGCAGAATCTGGCCAGCACGACGGCGGTGGGTCCGACCAATCCGCTACCGCAGACCATCGGCGGAGTGACGGTCACCGTAAACAACATCCTGATGCCGTTGATTTTCGTGTCCGCGGGACAGATTAACGCGCAGGTTCCCGTGGAACTGACGCCGGGCAACTATACGCTGACGGTGCAAACGCTGGGGCAGCAGCCGGTATCGGGGACCTTCGTGGTAAGCCGCAACGCTCCCGGTATTTTCACCATGCCGAATACGCAGAATATTCCGATAGGTGCGGCGCTGCATCAGGATGGGACGCTGATCACGGTCAGCAGCCCGGCGCGGCGCAATGAGATTGTCAGCTTTTATGGGACCGGGCTGGGACCGCTGGAGCAAGCCATCGTCGACGGATTCCCGGCGGCGATGACGCCGCTCAATCCGGCGACCGACACGGTGACCATCGACGCCGGCGGCATGACGGTGCCCGCGACCTGGGCGGGAGCGGCGCCGACGCTGGTGGGCACGGACATCGTGCAGTTGGAGATCGTAAACGGGATTCCTTCCGCGACGACCATCGATGTGGTGGTGAACGTGAACGGCAAAGCTAGCACGACGGTTAAGCTTCCGGTTGAGTAGGGCGGCGATTGCCGCCTGCGGTGGAATAAGGCCGGAAAAATCTTGACAGGCGGACGCTTCTCGCGTAAAAGGGAGCATGGCTGCCGCGCGCAAACCGGTCATCAAATCGTCAAAATCGTACAAGAAGAGCCCCTTTAATGCGCTGGGAGATCCCACCCAGAGTCTACAGAAGTTTACCTTGCTGGACCTTCAGCAATTCACAAAAGAGAAGGCTTACTCCATCGACGCGAGCAAGGATTTTCACTTGTTTTACGTCGGCCGCGACGACGTACACGACATTTTGAAGTACGTTCTCTCGCGAGTGAGCGTGTCGCTGTACCTGAACATGTTCGGCTATGACGACGATGAGCTGAACGACATCATCATGGCCAAGGCGCTGGATCCCAGCATCACCATGATGATTACGCTCGACAAGAGCCAGTCCGGCGGTGCGCACGAAAAGCAGTTGCTCAATTCGGACATCGCCAAGGAGCCGCAGCAGTACAACACCTATTTCGTGGTCGGGCAATCTTCGACGGGCCAGATCACCCACACCAAAGGATTCGTCGCCGACGGACTGGTGGCGGCGGAAGGGTCGACCAACTGGTCGTCTTCGGGAGAAGGGACGTTCGTGGTGACCGGGCAGCCGGGAGGGTCCGGTTACCAAGCGCAGAACAACACGCAGTCCGTGATCACCGATCCCGACACAATCAGCCGCTTTCAGGCCGAGCTGATTGCGGAACACATGGCGGCGCAACAGCAGCACGGAAACCTGGTGAAGCATCCGCCGCCCCCGCCAGCGAAGAACCGCTGAGTCTTCCGCTATTCATGCTCGTGTAATACGGCTCGCCGCCGCGCCACGCTAGAGTAAAACAGAGGTACGCGACATGGCCACTCTGGCGCAATCCACCGGTGCGGTGTCCACCGGGCCGTTATCCGGAGAAGAGCTCCGCAAGATCGACGCATACTGGCGGGCGGCGAATTATCTGTCGGTGGGGCAGATTTACCTGTACGAGAATGCGATGCTCACCGAACCGCTGCGCATCGAGCACATCAAGCCCCGGCTGCTGGGTCACTGGGGCACGACGCCGGGTTTGAACCTGGTTTACACACACTGCAATCGCGCGATCGGCAAATACGGCCTGAACATGATCTTTGTGTGCGGGCCGGGGCACGGCGGACCGGGGGTGGTGGCCAACACGTGGCTGGAGGGAACCTACAGCGAGCTGTACACCCACGTTTCCCGGGACGCGGCGGGCATGCAGCGATTGTTCAAGCAGTTTTCGTTTCCCGGCGGCATTCCCAGCCACGCGGCGCCGGAAACTCCGGGCTCGATTCATGAGGGCGGGGAACTGGGCTACGCGCTGGTGCATTCCTATGGCGCGGTGTTCGACAATCCCGATCTGATCGCCTGCTGCGTGGTGGGGGATGGCGAGGCGGAGACCGGTCCGCTGGCGGCCAGTTGGCATTCCAACAAGTTTTTGAATCCGGAGCGCGACGGAGCGGTGTTGCCGATCCTGCACTTGAACGGATATAAGATCGCGGGACCGACGGTGCTGGCGCGGATTCCGAAACAAGAGTTGGCGAGCTTGTTTGCGGGGTACGGTTACCAGGCGTATTTCGTCGAAGGGGATGAGCCGCGCGCAGTACATCAATCCCTGGCCGCGGCGATGGATACGGTGATCGAGCAGATCCGCGGCATTCAGCAGGAGGCTCGGGCGAACGGGTTCAAGAAGCGGCCGCGCTGGCCTCTCATCGTCCTCCGTACTCCGAAGGGTTGGACCGGGCCGAAGGTAGTGGACGGCGTGCAAATCGAAGGTACGTTCCGCGCGCATCAGGTGCCGCTGGAGGATTTTGGCGCCAAGCCGGATCACATCCGGCTACTCGAGACTTGGATGAAGAGCTACCGGCCGGAGGAGTTGTTCGATAAAGCGGGACGGCCGGTTGCGGAGTTGACCGAGCTGGCTCCCAAGGGCGACCGGCGAATGAGCGCGAATCCGCACGCCAACGGCGGCCTGTTGCTGCGGGATTTGAGCATGCCGGATTTTCGGGATTACGCGGTGAAGGCGCAGCGGCCGGGCGTGGAGAAAGCCGAAGCAGCGCGGGTGCTAGGGCGCATGCTGCGCGACGTGTTGAAGTTGAACGCGGAGACGCGCAATTTCCGGATCATGGGACCGGATGAGACCAATTCGAACCGGTTGAATGCGGTATTCGAGGTGACCGATCGCACTTCGACCGCGGAGATTTTGCCCACGGACGATCATGTGGCTCCGGACGGGCGCGTGATGGAAGTGTTGAGCGAACACATGTGCCAGGGATGGCTGGAGGGCTATCTGCTGACCGGGCGGCACGGATTTTTCTCGTGCTACGAAGCGTTCGTGCACATCATCGATTCGATGTTCAACCAACACGCCAAATGGCTATCGACCACGCGGTCGATCCCGTGGCGGCGGCCGATTGCGTCGCTGAACTATCTGCTGACTTCGCACGTGTGGCGGCAGGATCACAACGGCTTCAGCCACCAGGACCCGGGATTTCTGGATCATGTGGTGAACAAAAAGGCGGGCGTGGTGCGCGTGTATTTGCCGCCGGACGCAAACTGCCTGTTGTCGGTGGGCGATCATTGCCTGCGCAGCCGGCATTACGTGAACGTGATTGTGGCGGGGAAAAACCCGGAGCCGGTGTGGCTGGATATCGACGCGGCGGTGATCCATTGCACCGTGGGGATCGGCATTTGGAGCTGGGCCAGCAACGATCAAGGCTCGGAGCCGGACGTGGTGATGGCGTGCGCGGGCGATGTGCCGACTTTGGAGACCATGGCCGCGGTGGATCTGCTGCGCAAGAATGTTCCCGATATGAAGATTCGGGTGGTGAACGTGGTGGATCTGATGACGCTTCAGCCTCCCAGCGAGCATCCTCACGGACTGGAGGATCGGGATTTCGATTCGATTTTCACTTGCGACAAGCCGATTGTATTCGCGTTCCATGGATATCCATGGCTGATTCACCGGCTGACCTATCGCAGGACCAATCACGCCAATCTTCACGTGCGCGGATACAAGGAGGAGGGCACCACGACCACGCCGTTCGATATGACGGTGCGGAATGAGCTGGACCGGTATCATCTGGCGATCGACGCGATCGACCGGGTGGAGCGTTTGCGTGAGGTGGCGGCGCATCAGAAGCAGGCGTTCCACAACAAGCTGGTGGAGCACAGGCTGTACATCGATAAGTACGGCGACGACATGCCGGAGATCAAGAACTGGGAGTGGCCGGCGAGTGCGCGCCCCGATCGATGAGAATTCTGGCCGTTAACGTCGGATCGAGCAGCATCAAGTGCTGGTACGGCGAGGCGGCTTCCGCGGAGCGGGTGACCGAGAAGCTGCGGGTGCAGGGCGAGATTGCCTCGGTGGAAGATGTGGCCCGCGTGCTGCCGCGGACGCTGGAGCCGGTTTGGCGCGAGACGGGCGGGCCGCAGGGTATCGACGTGGTGGCGCACCGGATCGTGCATGCCGGACCGAAGTACCGGCAGACGGCGTGGCTGACGGCTGAGGTGCGGGAGGCGATTGCGGCGAACGCGGAGATCGCTCCGGCGCACAATCGGTTGGAACTGGCGGCGATCGCGGCAATGGATGGGATTCTGCCCGATCCTTCGAAGCAGGCGGCGGTGTTCGATACCGCCTTTCATGCCACGCTTCCGCGCGAAGCCTACGTTTATCCGGGGCCGCTCGAATGGGAAGCGCAGGGAATCCGGCGGTATGGTTTTCACGGGATCAATCACGCGCATGTTTCGCGGCGCGCGGCGGAGATGCTAGGGCGGCCGATTGCATCGCTGCGGTTGATCACCTGCCATTTGGGGAACGGATGCTCGCTGGCGGCGATTCGCGAAGGGAAGAGCGTCGATACCACGATGGGATTCACGCCGGCGGACGGGTTGATGATGGGGTCGCGGTGTGGGTCGCTCGATCCGGGGATTACGGTGTATCTGTTGCGGCACGGCGGATACAGTGCGGATGACCTGGACCGCATCTTCAATCGGGAATCGGGATTGAAGGGGATCTCCGGAGTTTCGGGAGATATGCGCGAGGTGCTGGCGGCGATGGAGCGCGGAGAGGAGCGGGCGAGGCTGGCGTTCGATATTTACTCGCACCGCTTGTGCCGCGAGGTTGGGGCGATGCTGGCGGTGTTGGGAGGGCTCGACGCGCTGGTGTTTACCGGAGGGGTCGGCGAGAACTGCGCGCCTTTGAGGGAGCGGGTGTGCGGGCGGCTCGGGTTCATGGGGCTGCGGACGGATCGCGAGAAGAACTCGAGCGCACGGCCGGATGCGGATGTCGCGGCCGAGGGTTCGACGGTGCGAGTTCTGGTGATTCGAGCGGATGAGGAGCTGGAGATGGCCCGGGAGTGCGCGCGGTTGATCAGCGCGGGTTGACTCAACTTCTTCTCAAGCTGATTCCGCCGTTGACCGTGCGGACGTGGATCAGCGGACCTCCGGAGCCCATCTGGCCATCGAGAACCTGATGGCGCAGCCAGCCGCTGACGGTGACCGGCAGATCGGAGGAGACGCGGCCGTTGACGGTTTCGGCTTGGATATGAGCGGAGTAGTTTTGCGGAACCGAGACCGTGATTCCGCCGTTTTGGGTGTTGAGGTCGAGCTGCCGGCCTTGCCATTTGGCCCCGGCGAGTTCGACGGCTACGCCGCCGTTCCTGGTTGTGCCGCTCACATCGCCGGCGACTCGGGCGAGGGCGATGCCACCGTTGTTGGTTTCCAATTGAATCGCGCCGTCGACATCGGAGACGCTGATGCCGCCGTTGTGGGTGGTTGCGCTTACGGCAGTCTTGCGCGGGACGAAGATTTCGAAGCTGACCGACCAGCCGCGCCGTCCGTCGCCAGAGGGGCCAGCGGCGGAAATGGTTCCATTGGTTGTGTCGATGCGGACCTGATTCACCATCGCGGCGGCTTCGGACTCGGAATCCGCCCAGGCATCGACGCGGGAGCGAATCAAGATGTCGTTGCGGAGCCAGCCCTTGACGGTGACGCCTCCGTTACGCGCTGGGTCGGCGGTGATGCGGCCGGCGGAGGCGATGGTCTGCTCGCGCATATCGCAATGGTGGGACTGGTTCCAGTTGCCGTAGTTCCAGCTTTGGCAGGACAGGTCTTTATCCCGGTTGTCGCGCATTTGGGCGAAGGCGGCGACAGGGATTAGCAGGGCGACGGCGAGTTTCATGGCTCCTCGTTTCATTGGGTCTCCTCGGTAGGAATACCGGGAGAGCGGGACAAGGTTACGAGCGCCAAAGAGCCTTTCTTGGTCCCATGAGGACCTAGCAGGCTGCTGAAAAAGGGGGACACTCTTCCCTGTCCACACGGTTCGAGCCACGGATTTGCAGCCGCTTACGGATGGGGACAGGGAAGAGTGTTCCCTTTTTTCAGCACACTCCTAGACGACGGGTACTGCCGATTAGCGCATTTGTACCAATCCTAAAATTGCACCACCAGCCTATTGTTGGACAGCGGGGCATTCCCTAGAATCACGCTTGTGGAAGTACTCCAATTGATACTGAACGTCCTCGGGATCACCGGAGTCACCAGCTTGTCGTTGACCTGTTATCTGGTGAAGCGGGACAACCGGGCGCTGGCGACCGAAGTCCGCCTTCTTCGGGAACGGCAACGCCGGGATGTGCCAATTGACTCTGAGTCCGGAAGCGCTCGAACGGTTAGGGCAAAAGACGACGATATCAGCCAGTATGTCGCGCAGCGGGCACGACGATGGGCGGGTCTCTCGGTACCGGCTGGGAACTGAGCGGCTCGCGCCGGCCCGCGGCGCAACGGCAGGTCCCCTAACGCTCCAGCGCCTTCACTCCCGGCAATTCGATTCCGGCGAGAAACTCCAGCGACGCTCCTCCGCCAGTGGAAATGTGGCTGATTTTGTCCGCAACCCCCGCCGATTTGATGGCCTTCTCCGAATCGCCTCCGCCCACCACGCTGACCGCACCCGAGCTCGCCACAGCCTTCGCTAACGCCACCGTGCCTTTATCGAAGGGAGGCATCTCGAACACGCCCATCGGCCCATTCCAGATCACCGTCTTCGCGCCCGCGATCACGCGCGAATATTCCTCAATGGTCTTCGGACCGATGTCCAGGCCCATCTTCCCGTCCGGCACCCGCGCCGCCACTTCGAAATCCGCGCCCGCCTTCATCTCCGCCGCCACCACGTGATCCAGAGGCAGCATCAGCTTCGCGCCGGCTTCCGCCATCAGCTCCTTGGCCAGATCGAGCTTGTCCTCCTCCACCAGCGATTTTCCGGTCGATTCCCCGCGCGCGCGCAAAAACGTATACGCCATCGCGCCGCCGATCATCAACCGGTCCACCACCTTCATCAAGTTCTGAATCACTTCGATCTTGTCGGAAACCTTCGCGCCTCCCAAAATCGCCACGCACGGCCGAGCCGGATTGCGCGTCGCCTTGGTCAAGTATTCGAGCTCCTTATTCATCAGCAGTCCCGCGGCCGCCTGCTTCACATATGAAATCATCCCCACCGTAGAGGCATGCGCGCGGTGCGCGCTGCCGAACGCGTCGTTCACATATACGTCGCAAAGCTGCGCAAGCTGTTGCGAAAACCCGGGATCGTTCTTCTCCTCCTCGGCGTGGAAACGCAGATTCTCCAGCAACAAAACCTCGCCCGGTTTGGGCAGCATCGCCTCCACTTCCGGGCCCACGCAATCCGGCGCCATCGCCACCTTCTTGCCGAGCAATTGGGAGAGCCTTTCCGCCACCGGCGCCAGGCTCATTTCCGGGTTTGGTTTCCCCTTGGGACGCCCTAAATGGCTGGCCAGAATCAGCCCCGCACCGTGTTCCAGGGCGAATTGAATACTCGGGAGCGACGCCCGAATTCGCTTATCGCTGGTGATCTCCTTGCCGCCGGGGGCCAAGGGAACGTTAAAGTCCACGCGCATGAAAACGCGCTTTCCGTTTAAATCCAGGTCTTGAATAGAGAGGGTCATTGTCGTATTTGTGCCGCTTTCCGCTTGCGAAATTCAAACTCACACAGTATTCTTTTTAGGATGCTCTTACGGCCAATCCAACCGGGATGTCGAATGTGTTACTGCGGGTGGGCGCTGCTGGGCGCCGCGTTGGCCTTGGGTCAATCCTACAACATCCAGACTGTCGCGGGAACCACGCGTTTAATCAATGGCGCGCCTGCCAACGCGGGGATCACACCCGGAAGCCCCGGCTTGTATCAGGTGGATATCCAGGTTCCGCCCGGCACGCCCAACGGCAACTTGCCGCTGGTCATTTCCATTGGAGGAATCCAGAGCCCCGCGGGGGCTTACCTTCCGGTGCAGGCTCCATCGCAATAGTCACTGTCGCGGCTCGGAAACGGCGATGGCGGTCATGCGCATGCCGTATCTAGCGCGCAAAGTGATGAGCGGGCGCGTCTCCACGCGGTGACCGGATTCCAGGCGGAAACGCCAGCGCTGGCCAATCGTAGCGAGCAGTAGGACTCCTTCGGCCATGGCGAATCGCTCCCCGATGCAGATACGCGCCCCTCCGCCGAAGGGGAAGTAAGCAAACTTCGGCCGAGCCGCATCTGGTGCGAGCCAGCGCTCGGGCGAGAATTTCAAAGGCTCGGGAAACCAGCGAGGGTCGCGATGGACCACCCAGGGGCTCATCGCCACGATGGAGCCCGCGGGGATCGTGTAACCGGCGATCCCAAGATCCGCGAGCGCGCGGCGGCCCACCCCCCAGGCCGGCGGATACAGACGCAATGTTTCGGCGAAGACGCTCTCGGTGTAACGCAGGCGCGGAAGGTCCTCGAAGGTGGGGAGGCGTCCGGAGAGGACTCGATCGAGCTCGGCATGGAAGAGCGCTTCGGCCTGCGGATTCTGGGATAGCAAATACCAGGCCCAGGTCAGGGCGACTGCCGTGGTCTCATGGCCGGCGACGAAAAGCGTGAGCGCTTCGTCGCGGATCTGCTGGTCGGTCATGACGCTGCCATCTTCGTCCTGAGCCGCCAGCAGCATGGAGAGAAGATCGCCCGTGTCGCGATTCCCGGTGGCGCGCCGCTCCGCGATCAGACGGTAGACGATCGAATCCAGAAGGGCGCGAGCGCGATGGAAGCGCCGGACGGGCGGGAGCGGCAGCTTCTCAATCCATTCCGAGTACGGCATCAATAAGATCTCGAACATCTTGAACACTTCGGTGAGCGCCGTGCCGATTTCATCCGCCTCGGAATCGACATTGGCGCTGAATAAGGTTCGGGCGACGATGGCCAGCGTAAGACGCGCCATTTCGGCGGACACGTCCATCGTGCTGGCCTGCCAGCGCTCGCGGCATTGCGCAGCGCACTCCACCATTACGGAGGCGTAGGAGACCAGACGGTCGCGATGGAACGCTGGTTGGACCAATCGGCGCTGGCGCAGATGCAGGTTGCCTTCGCTGGTAAGCAGACCCTCGCCCAGCAATACGCGGGCCCGTTCCAACATCCGGCTCTTCTTGAATTGGGTTTGACGAGTGACCAGGATTTCCTGAATGAAATCGGGGTGGCTGGCCAAGTAGATATTCTGAGGGCCCAGCGGGAGAAAGACCAGATCGCCGTACCGGCGCGCAGCGCGCTCCAGGAACTGCGCCGGGTGCCTGCGGAACTCGCGGAACAGGCCTAATAACGGGCGCGGCTTGGGGCCGGGCGGGCGCGTCAGGGCGGGAGTCATTGGTTCTATTGTTGCGGTTTACGCCACGCCGAAAATATGGTGGAACCGTTGAGGCAGTTTGGCCGCCCGCGCCCGGTGTGTTCGCTTCCGCTCTGGCGCAGGCAACCGGCGCGGTTCAAGTCACGCTGAGCGGACAAACCTTGCCGGCCGCGAATGTTGTTTTATACGCGGGTATCACACCCGGAAGCCCCGGCTTGTATCAGTTGGATATCCGATGAGCGCCTCCAGATCCTCAATCGCCCACAGGCGATCCGTGACGTTTTGCAGCCATCGCCGGAGTAACGCGCAAGGTCTGGTGGATGCTGACGTAGTTGTAATGCATACAAAAAATCGCCAGCGTGGCGACATGGTCAAGAGGGCTACATTTCAAACTGACCCGCTGCCAGGAAATTCAACATGTCCCGGAACGGGGACGGAATCTTGAATAAATTCGCACCGGCAAGACGCCGGGTGAAATATTGACTCGGCCGGTGCAGTGGCGGTCGGGAACTTCTAAACATTTCACTGCTAGAATGTCTCATGCCCCTTGTTGATATTTTGTCCACAGGAAATTCGGCTCGGCTTTCCACAGGTCAATTTCTCCTGGTATCTGGTGCTTGGCGATACACTGGTGTTGATAGGCTGTGGATAAAACGCGTCACCTTCTGGAATGTCAGCTCTTCGCAGGGTTACTCTTGCCGGAGCCGATTATGAAACCAGAGAAGGTGCTAACCGTTCCGACCAGCTGCCTTTGGGCCAGAATTCCCTATACTGAACGGGGCCTCATCGTGCAGAATATTGAAGAGCTTACTCCCGTTGTGGCGAGCGACGGGACGTTCCTAGATAGGGAGCTTGCCGAGACAGATCCGGCCCACAAGCAGATCATTCCTTACGCTGTGGTCTCACATCTAGGGTCGTACTTTCTGCTGCAACGAAAGAGCGCGCAGGGTGAGCGAAGATTACACAACAAGTTCTCAATCGGCGTAGGCGGCCACATCAACCCATCGCCCGGTTGTGCGCCTACCAACCTGATCCAGGATGGCTTAACTCGGGAGGTCCATGAGGAACTCCACATTGCTCCAGGATTTCGACAGCGTCTCGTAGGCTTGATTAACGACGACACCACCGAGGTAGGGCGCGTACACCTGGGAGTTTTGTTTGAGATCGAGAGTTCAACTCCGGATGTGAGCGTGCGTGAGACGGCCAAGATGGAAGGTGGGTGGGCGCTCCCGGGACGTGTTGGAGAAAGCTATCAAGGCCTAGAAACCTGGTCGCAGATTGTTTACGACTCCTACCTTTGCAGTCGAATTCCGCGTGGGCGCACAGGAACAGCCGGCTGAGATCTCGAAGCGGTACCTGTGTTTCGCAGTCTGCCTTCAAATAGCGGGGAGGGAGGGCTTCGAAGCCGGCTATCGACCACGTGGCCGTTGCCAATAGCCTCGGTGTGGTCTTGCCAACCGGGACCGACCCGTCAGAATTGATAGATCACGGGGTAACTGGCGTCAGTTTTGACACTGACCCGAGTTCCTGGGGCATCACTCCGGCCGCGGATGCTTTAAACGCTTACCTCGGAAGTTCTGGCAGCGCGTTAAGGTGCGAATTTGAACCGATCTCCCGGTTCCAAGATTGGGAGTTTGAAGACCGCCTCGGTGCTCTCACGCAGTCGCGCCGCTTTCCGATTATCGGGTTCGACTACGGCTCGCTCTTTGGAGGGCTATCGCCGACCGGCCTCGGCCATTGCGTCGTCGGCTATCGTGTGCACCATTTGAACCAGCCGGTCGTCGAAATCTACGATCCAGGTCCGGACCGCGCCGGATTCAAAACCGTCGATCTTTATTCGCTGTATCGTGCATGCCGAGCCAAGCGCGGCGGCATGTGGGTGTTGTCACAGCGCGAGCGGCCATGACATTGCCGCCGGGCTGTGATCTCAAGAATGCTCGACGCCGAAAATATGGTGGAACCGTTGAGGCAGCTTGGCCGCCCGCCGGTCGCGCCCGCAGAACACGTGCTTGGTGAACCCCTCCGCCAGCACCTTCCCGCTCTCGCTCGAAAGAATCTGGTAGCCGAACCGCACCAGGCGGGGCGTCGCTTCTTCGAGAGTGGTCCGGATGATGATCTCGTCGTCGTACAAAGCCGGCGCCAGGTAGCGGCAATTTGCCTCCACCACGGCCATCAGAATCCCTTCCGCCTCCAGATCCCGATAGCGGTAGCCCGAGGCGCGGCAGTACTCCACCCGCCCCACCTCCATCCACACCAGAAAGTTGGCGTGGTACACCACCCCCATCTGGTCGGTTTCGGCGTAGCGCACACGCACCTTGGCATCCACGGGACCATTTCGCACGGTCCCCCATTCTACCGAATCGCAGAAACCGGAACGCTTTCAAAACAGTCTGTTACTATGAGCAACGTGCGAATCCGCGTCTTATTTTTCGGCGTTCTCCGGGACATCACTGGCCGCCGGGAGGACCATTTGGAGCTGGCCGAAGGCGGCCGTCTGGAACAGGTTTTCGAACATTATGCGGGCCTTTTCCCGAAGTTGAAAGGAATGGCCGCCAGCGTGGTCCTGGCGCTGAACCATGAGTTCGCCGCGCCTTCCGCTACGCTTGCCGAGGGTGACGAGGTAGCGTTTCTGCCGCCGGTGAGCGGAGGCTCCCAAGACATCCAGCGTGGTTATATCCAGGAAATCGCCGACCAGGACACAGGCAACTTCTTTGCCCTTACCCGCGACCCCATCGATGGCCAAGCCATCGGCCGCCGCCTGCTGCGGGGCGAAGACGGAGCCATTGTCAACTTCGAAGGCGTGGCCCGCAATAACACCAAGGGCCGGGCGACCCGTTATCTCGAATACGAATGCTATGAGGCGATGGCCGTCAAGATGATGGCGCAAATCGGCCGCGAGATCGCCGCCTCCCACGCCATCGGCCGCATCGCCATGGTGCACCGGCTGGGACGCATCGAAATCGGCGAGGCCAGCGTCGCCGTCATCGTCACCGCTCCGCACCGCAAACCCGCCTTCGACGCTGCTCTGGAGGGGATCAATCGCCTCAAGCGCCTGGTGCCGGTGTGGAAGAAGGAATATTTTGCCGATGGCGAGGTATGGGTGGATGGCGAATGGGACGATGCGGTTGTAAAGGCTCGCGCATGAAGGCTTCCGCCTGGCTTCTCGCGATCCCCGCGGTTCTCGCCGCTCAGCAGCAGCCTCCGCGCTTCACCAGCGAGACCAAAATGGTCCGGCTGCTGGTGAACGTCAAGGACGCCAAGGGCGATCTGGTCGGATCCCTCGAAAAGTCCGACTTTGCGGTTTACGACTGCGGAGTCAAACAGGAAATCGACTCCTTCGAACGCGAGACCGCGCTAGCCGCTGTCGATTTCCGTCCTCGATCGACATCAGCGCGTCAACCTTGAAAGACATCGGTTACGAGCGAACCTCGCTCGAAAAGTTCTTCAAAGCGCTGCTCGGGAAGCGGCAACGCGAAGGACACCGCGGCGGTGTATTCCTTCAACGATGCCGTCACCCTGCTGCGCGATTTCACGCGCGATCAGGCTCGTTTGAGCAGCAGCCTGCGTAATCTTGACTCCGAACGGGAGCACCGCTCTCTATCGACGCCATCGTGCTGGCCGCGGAAGGCGTCACCAATCGCGAGGGCCGCCACGTCATCGTGATCGTCACCGACGGCGGCGACACCGGCAGCACCTACAAGTACCGCGACGCCATCAAGGAGGCGCACCTGGCGGACGCCGTGGTGTACCCCATCGTGGTCGTGCCCATCACCAACGACGCCGGCCGCAACATCGGCGGCGAAAACGCTCTGGCCCAAATCGCCACGGACACCGGCGGCCGGACGTTTTATCCCAGCGTCGGCGCGCAGCTCGACCAGGCCTTCGGCGATATCCTCAAGGACCTTCGCAGAACGTACCTTCTGGCCTACTATCCGCGCGAGCTTCCCAAGGAACCGCCCGCGTTTCATCCCGTCCGGGTGGAGATGTCGCGCAAGGATTTGCGGCCCTCCGCGCGCGCGGGATACTATGGGGATGCAGGCCGCTAAAACCTGTTCCGCCTGATCCCCGTGCCAGGAAAAGTAAGTCAAGCCAAAGCTCCCGAACAGACTCTGCAGGAGGTCAACTACCTCCGGCGCCTGATCGAAAACCGCACCCCGGTTCGCGTGCGCTTAAGCGACAACCAGGAAGTGGACGGCATCGTCGAGTTCTACGACACCCACTTCATCCGGCTCACGCGCGAGGGCGAGCCCAACCTGTTCCTCTACAAACACGACATCAAGTATCTGTACGAGATCCCTTAGCCCGTGGCTTCCTTTCTCGATACGGCGATGGAGATCGGGCGCGAGGCATCGGCCCTGATTGCGCATGCGGTGGAGCGCCGCGGCCTGCGCGACCACAGCTTTGAGCTCAAGGGCGAATACGATCTGGTCACCGAAACCGACCGCGCCAGCGAAAAGCTGATTGTCGATCGTCTGCGCGCCCACTATCCCTCCCACGCCATCGTCGCCGAGGAAGGCGGCCGCCGCGAGGGTTCCTCCGAATACTGCTGGTACGTCGATCCTCTGGATGGAACCACCAACTTCGCCCACGGATTTCCGGTCTTCAACGTCACGCTGGCTCTGGAGCGGGCCGGCGAACTGATCTGCGCCGTCACCATCGATCCCACGCGGAACGAAGTGTTCCACGCGGAAAAAGGGGCGGGGGCGTACCTGGACGGTAATCGCATTCACGTTTCCAGCGCCAGCAAGCTGGAAGACGCCCTGGCGGCCACGGGTTTTCCTTCCCGCAAGCGGCACCAGAATGTGAACATCCATTTCTACTACCAGCTGGCGATGCTGTCTCACGGGGTTCGCCGCGCCGGCGCCGCGGCCATCGATCTGGCGTACGTCGCCTGCGGCCGCCTGGACCTTTTCTGGGAATTCAGCCTGAACCCTTGGGACATGGCCGCCGGAGTCCTGCTGATCCGGGAAGCCGGAGGCGCCGTAACCGACATGCACGGCCGCCCGTTCAACCTGCGCGGCAAACACGTGCTGGCCGACAACGGGTCCGTCCATCGGGAGACGGTCGAATTATTCGCCAAAATCTACCGCGGCGAGTTTCCTGTATCGCTTCCCGAGGTCTCGAGCGAAGAAACATCCAGCGAGTAAAACTCCCCGCTGAGGTTCGCCGCATCCTGAGGCACGCGCCATACCCGCTCCGCGCCCACCAGCCGGAAGGGATGGTCCTCAAAGCCCGCCTGGTAGAGCTCATCATCCACGCCTCTTAACGCGATGCCCAAGCCCGGATGCTGCGCGGCCACGGCGCCCACCGTTTCCATCACCTCCTGCATGCGGTTGGACCGAGCTTCAAACCACCGCGTCTGCGCCTCAATTCCCGCCGCGGAGATGGCGAAGAAAACCCCGGCGAGCCCGGTTGCCGCCACTCGCGGCCAGCCTTTCGTTGACCACGCTTCCGCGATCCCCCATCCCGCCAGCCATGCGAACCCGGCCATGGGCAGAGTCAAGTAATACGGCGTCAGGTGCTCCGGCAGAAGCAGCACCGGAGCGAGGAAAATCAGGAACCAGCCCGCACAAAACCCAGCGGCATATTCTTTCCGCAGCAGGCATCGCGCCGCAAACCACGCCAGAGCCAACCCCAGCACCATCCCTAGCAACAACTCCGGCGCACGCATCTGCTCGGCATGCGATCGCAGAGCCGAACTCCCCGGCTCAAACGCCCATCCAAAATAAGTGGCGATGGTCGCCGGCAGGCGTGAGTCGAGCGAAAGCGCATACGCCCCTGAGGGGCTTGGAATCAGCACGAAATGAACCACGCTAAAGACTGCGGCAGGCAGCAGCAGCCACAACGCGGAGGGCATCCTCTTGCGATCGGTTATCCAGGCGTGGAGGATCGCGATTAGCGGATACATCGCAGTAATCTCCAGGGCCCCGAACCCAGCCAGATACAGCACCCACTCCGGCACTGTCCAACCTCTCAGCCGCGAATAGAACGCTCCCAGCAGGCACACGGCGCACAGAGCCTGATCGTAGGCCGCGGGCCACGCCACCGACGAAATCGCGTTGGCGTTCGCCGCCCATAGCAGCGCGGCCACCACCCCCGCCGTCCTCGATTGGGTCAGCCGTTCGCCAATCAACCCCACCAGAACAATCGCCACGGCCCAGGTTGCAAGCTGCACCAGGTGGAAGGGCAGTGCATTGAGCCCGAAGGCTCGCGCCAGCGCCAGGAAGAACACCCGGTCCCCCAGCACCCGCACCGTCCCTTGCGCGAAGGGAGTAAACAGCGCGTGGATCAACCCGTGATCCCGCACATGGCGCGTCAGGCCGAGCCACGCAAAATCGTCGTTCTGGAACCAGATCAGCGGAACTCGCCAGTACAGCAGCAAGCCGATCAGCGGCGCGGCGGCAAGCCAACGCGGGGAATCTTTTGGAGGGGTTGCGGTCAACTCCGTATTGTAAGCCCGGTCCTAACGCCGCGTACGCTGGACATGCGACGTTTTTTCTGTAGCGCAAGAGGGTGGTGGGTCAACTTGGAAGCCCGCTGCCGGCGGTCACCTGCGTGCTTGCTTCGCCCGTGGCGATAGAGCGCCCAATCCAGGCGAAAACGAATAGGGCTAGTCCGCCGATCCATGCGCCCAGACTGAACGTTGCCGCAAAATAGACCGCGATCACGTAGCCTGCAGCGATCAGGATTCCCGCCAGGAACAGGAAGGCCGTTCATTTTTCCATCAACATGGTTCGGCGGCTCTCGGCTGGCAGCTAATTCTCACCGTCCGCCGATAATCCAGTCTTGGCGGCCGTGCCGCCGGCGATGGCGGGCTAGAGCCTTGTTACGACCGTGCTTGAGACATCACCACCCGAAGGACGTTATTGATGCGCGTGGAATAACCAGCGCCATACCGCTGAAGCCATTCGAATACGTCGGCATCCAGTAGAAACGTCACGCCAACGCGGAAGTCGCGCTTCATAGATGTAAGCCACTACTACTATAAGCGACTAGCCGTGAAATGGCGTTCCGCTTTTACTCTTTGACCAATAGGAGGAGCGGCCCAGAGTTGAACTCGGCGTCAGGCGGTGCTGGGGTGTGAAAGAATGATGTCATGATTTACCCGGTAATTCGCTCGATCCTTGTGGCGGCCGTTGCGATTTCAGCGGCGGGCCAAGTCCCTAACCCCACTGGCGCGATTGCCGGAACCGGCTATCTGCCCCGGGGCCCAATCTTTATCGCTCCCGGCCAAGTCATCACCATATTCGCGACAGGCGTGCCCAACCCTCCTGCGCAGCCGGTGTTTGCTGGAGCCGGCAGCTTGCCGACCTCACTCGCCGGCATCGGCGTCACCATCGTCCAGGAGCCGCAAATCCCGGCGCGGATTCTCGAAGTCAGCTCTGGACCGTGCGGGTTTTGTGGTGTGATAACGGCCATCACCATACAAATCCCCTACGAGTTGGAACCACCCGTTTTGAATGGTCCGGGAGGGAGCGGCGGGTTGCTTGTGACCGAGAACGGCGTAGCTGGGAATGGGATCGGGTTCCTTCCCGTGCCCGACCAGGTGCATATTCTGACGGTCTGCGACACTGTCATTGGCGTCCTGGATGGCCCCTCCACCGGCAGGTGCCCGTGGGAGGTTACGCATGCAAACGGCTCACTGGTTTCGAACACAAATCCAGCCTCGGCTGGCGAGGCTTTGACCGCATATGCGGTTGGTCTGGGCGCGACGAATCCCGCAGTGCCCACTGGTCAACCGGCCACGCAGCCGGCTGCGACAGCGGAGACATTCAGAATGGGCTTCAACTTCCAAGCCGACGCTCCGCCTTCCGCACCACCGTTTCCCGCACCACCTCCCGTGTACGCTGGCCTGACACCGAATTATCCCGGCTTGTACCAAATTAACTTCGTCGTACCGAGCATTCCCGCCGGGTTGCCTCCGTGCGACCACCAAGGACTGGTCAACACGAATCTGACAGTGAGCGTGGGAGGTTATTCATTCGATGGCGCGGAAATCTGCGTTTCGGTTCCGCAGTGACCAATGGTTCCGCCGATGATCCGGTAGCGTTATGTCAAAACGCCAGGTGGTGGGTCAACTTGGGAGTCATGTCGCTTGCGTGGTTGCTTCGCCCGTCGCGATTGAGCGCCCAATCCAGGCGAAAACGAATAGGGCTAGTCCGCCGATCCATGCGCCCAGACTGAACGTTGCCGCAAAATAGACCGCGATCACGTAGCCCGCAGCGATCAGGATGCCCGCCAGGAACAGGAACATGCGCATCCCATAGAGAGTAGCGAACGGCAAATAGTGTGCGCCGACAAGGACCATCAGGGCCGGGAAAAACCAATTCAAGCGGTAGAGACCTACGGGCACAAGGAGAAGCATCGAAGGCGGTAGCACAAACGCAACCTGCATCCCCAGCCACGTGAACGGATTCCCTGCGCTCAACCTCGCGCGGCGGGGCGACAAATGCAGCAGCATACGCGTGAGCGGAAAGATGAAGAATCCCCCGATGACGACGGTCTGGATAGACGCTCTTGGACTGACCCACGTACCTAGCGCCGCCGATACCAGCCAGATGGCGGAAGTGACAAGCTGTCCCCAAAACCCGCCAATGTAGAAAATCCGATTTTCTCGTTGAGCGTCCTGGACGTCCATTCAAACCTCCGAAGCGGTCGGAGTGTCGCGACTCGCTACGTTGACAGACGCGCCGCGCTCACCTGACAAAGGCTAACGGCCCAAATTCCCCTTTTGTTCCATCGAGGGGCGATCTTTGCAAGACTGACCCACTACCCGCAAGAGCGACAGATTATCAGGCTTCCGCTGTCGGGTTTCGGCTGTCAGGTTTCGGCTTGCGACGTAACAAGGATCATGCTATTCTGGCCGTAGTTTATAAGCTACGAGGATGGATCTACTCTGTCTATGGAGGCTTCCGAACGCGAAGTCGAATACTATCGTGCTAACGATGGTAAGCACCCATACCAGCTGCGGTTCGCGGCCATCAAGGATCAAAAGGCGCGACAGAAGCTTGATGCTCGTGTTGGCCGGATGCGCGCGGGGAACTTCGGTGATTCGGAGCCGATTGGAGATGGGGCGTCGGAGAACAAGATCGACTATGGACCGGGCTATCGGATTTACTATGGGATTGACGGCAAGGCACTCGTGATACTCCTCTTGTGCGGCGATAAGGCAACGCAGGCAGCAGATATTGAGATCGCGCGGAGCTATTGGACCGAGTACAAGCAAAGAAAAAAGAAGCAAGGCAAGAAGGCGGTCAAGAAATGAGCTACAAGTCCGATCTTCTCGACAGGTTGAAAGACCCCAGCTATTGCGCTGGGTACTTATCGGCAGCCATGGAGGATTCCAGCGAGGCTTTTTTGGTCGCGCTACGCGACGTCGCGGAAGCGCGCAAGGGAATGGCGAATCTCGCCAATGAAGCCAAGGTGAACCGCGAGAACCTCTATCGGATGCTGTCCAAAGACGGGAATCCAAGACTAAGTAGCCTCGCTGCCATCATGGGAACGCTCGGTCTACGCCTTCGCGTTGAACCAGTGGAACAAGAGGCTCCCAGCAAGCAAACTGCGCCGGTTCCCGAACAAAAACAAGCCACTACAGTTCACTATCTTCATCTTCACAATGTTTTGCGACCACGGAGAGGATGAGCGCTCCAGGAGCAATTAGAGAGCGCGCGTCTGGCTTCTCAAACCTGGAAGGAAGTCAGAAGCCACCGGCCTGTCACCCCGCAACCAGCCGACTGAGATTCCCCTTGACTTTTTCAGCAGGCTGACTAAAGTATTAGTCATATGGCGTGCGGATTGGCTCGCCGGTGCCCAGGCACCGTAATTCAATGGTGCCAGTGAATCCCCTGATCGGCTCGTCTCTAGCCCTCGCGCAGGTGGCGCCCGCGGTTCCAAGAATCCCATCGGTCGAGGCCCCACCGCTGCCAGGGAGCCGGCCCATCCCGGGGCAACGCGAACGGAATCAGCGTTCGCCTTCGCCGGAATCCGCAGTAGGTGCATTCAGTTGATCTAAGTTCCCGGTTGTACCCTTATCAGCTTTATCGGATTGTCAGCGTAAACGGTGATGTAGATTTCTCCGTTGGCGGGGAAGCCGCGACCTATTAAATTGAAGCCATAGCCGTAGTAGGTTGTCTGATCCCCCGGTCTCGACATAGTTCCCTTCCGTTCGTAATTCATCGTTGGCGCTGGCCCATAGGAAAGGGCGACTTCCGCGCGGCGGTACGGCCCATCAAAAGCTAGATCAAATGAAGGGTTTGCGTCTCTATCGGTCTTGATTGTGATTTTGAGTCTCGGGCCGTCGGCCGATGTTGGCAGGTCTTGCGTGCTGACCGTAAACTGCGGCGGCAACGGTGAGAAGTTGTTGACGGTCGGGCCTATCACGGTTCCGCCCGATATGCAGATACCGTTCGGGCAGTTATTTGTAGTGTGTTGGTCTCCGGACGAGCTTGCGCGGTCGGCCGGCTTCGCGGGCTGCGCTGGGGTTTCCGAGGCAGGATTGCCGTCCGGGGAATGAGAGCTCGGCGCTACGGGAGATGGCGGTTTGCTGGTCAGCGGGGAGCCACGAATCCATACGACGTTATAACTGATACCAGGGCATTGGTGGTCGTCGATCTCGAACCCGGTATCCGTGAACGCGGTGATCGTAAAAGGATGGCCGGAGCCATTCAAATCCTGCGGAAGGTGGTCGCGGGAAACCGTCTTTGACCAGTTGCCAAATCTGAACTCCAACTCTTCTGGGCGATGAAAGGGGACGTCCATTGGTAGCGGATAGACCCCGCGACCCGTGGTAGTAAAGTCTCGGATATTAGCTCCGCTGGCGGCACTGGCGCGCGTAACTGTCACGGTTGCCGAATCGGTCACAGTCGTGGAATTGCCGCCGACTTGTTGGGCCGAAAGTGTCGTGGTCCCGCAGGAAACTTGCTTCGGCAGAGTCGCTGAAGCCGGAGACGAAGTGGTTTGGGTGGTTGCAACTTTCGTCGGCACAGCGGGTACAAGATGTGACCAAGGCTCATTTCCCTTCATTCGAAGCGTAATCAGACTGGCGACGAGAAGGCCAACCGACACGAGGAGGTAGCCGAAAATTCTATGGGGCCAAGGATTGCCGTTGGCGGGACGCCAATGGGAGATCTTTGAAATTGCGGCTATGGCTCCCATAAAGAGCAGCGTGAGTCCAACGGCATATTCAGCAGCTCTTACAATGGCGATGCCCACGCTCACCAAGGTCGGCCATTGCCAGCGGCCACCAACCCAACTCCAGAACGCGCGAACTGGTCCGCGCTTCGGACTGACGAGGAGGGGCACTGGTTCAGCTGGTTTCTCCAGCTGAACCGGAAGGCGAACGTCGCCCATCGGAGGCTGCGTGCCTATAGAGAGGGGTGCGCCATTGAATTCCTCGTAAATTGTAAATTCAACCTCACCATGGATGGGCTGCGCCCCGTCCGCCGAGATTGTAATTCGAAGTTTCCATCGGCCCGGTTTGAGGCGCTGCGTCTGGCCCTGCTCATCGCGCGCCGACTGCGGCCATGTCGAGGGGTCAGAGAGGAATGCCGCCTCCGGCTGCGTAAAAATCGGCACACACTGAGACTCATTAGCGTTGAGGTCGATTCGGGTTTGCCATGAGCGGGGGACAGATTGTGTTTTCGGGTCATGCCACCATGATGCATTCTGGACGATGAACTGTGGCTGACCGTTGTGTAGATACTCAATGCGTGCACGCACGTTGTGTAAGGGCTGTGCGGAGGAGAGTTGATTGTTTTTAGCCCCAACGTAGGCGAAGGCAGGAAATCCTAGCGGCCCTGGGAGTGCCAGCGTTGCTCTCCACGCAGCGTACCCATCGAAAACTAAGGCGTCCGGCGCGTTCGCTGCCTCTGAGATGGTTCCATCACCCGCTATTTTCCGCTCCGAGGATATCGTAACCCTGCGTTCGGCATCGATGGTAAAGGGGACTCGAAATGTACGGTTGCGATTGCCTACCCAGATGCGCAGGTCTGCAACGTAATTTCCGGGTGGCACTTGGGGTCTTGGAGCAGGACGATCCGTCCAAAATATCTGCAGGTAGCCGTTCGGCGCAACGACCCACCATCGACCCTCATCGCCGTAATGCAAGTCATCCTCACCCTGTTTAACTGGCCGAAGGAGGATAGCATCGTAAACAAACTCCCCCTTGGGTGAGTGGAACATGCGCGTGGTTTTTAGGAGCCCATTATGGACCTCCCTAATATCACAAAGAACGACTCTGGCCGAGAGTGCCCTATCGCTGTCCTGCAATTGCTTCGCGGCGAGGATCAATCCATCCCGATATGGTTGGATCTGAATCGGCATTTCTGCTTCTGTGGCTTCCAGAAACTGGTTCGATAGGCTTTCAGCCAAACCAGACAACCTAGGATGGATCACAGCCTGAGCGGATAATCCATGGTTCTTTGGCCCGATCTTGGTAGTTGGTGGCGGAGATGGTGCAGGAGGCGGAACAGAGACGGTTAGAGATGGCGGATTGAAGCCCTCGGGCATCACAGTGGCTATTGTGGGTTCATGTGACCTGAACGTAATACGGTGCCAATGGCCTCGCGTTTTGTTCTGCACACTAGGACTGAGCTGCCATTCGGGAATGACAAAAATATCTCCATCCCACGCGCCTCCGAGCATATAGTCTCTGATGAACTCTCTCAGGTTCCAATCGAGCCCTGCATCTGTCGACAGCCCAGCGACCGCATTCCATCCGATTTGATCGCCGGGCTCATCTTCAGAGTGGATTCGGGTTAGGCCGCGGACCGGCTCGCGGTCACCGCTAGGCATCAGGCACGGGACAATGTTGGAGCTAAATGAGAACTTGCCGACTGGGAAAGAGAATAGCTGGACGTTGTAGGCCGGTTGTTCTCCGGAATTCATTATCCGAAAGTGAGAGTATTGAGAATCGTCAATGAAGTCGAGCACGACAAATGGGGGCTTCTTCGCGTGAGGGGTGTGGTAATATTTATCGCCGAAATGCATGCCCCCCTCGACTTTGCCGACGGCGGCTGCCTTAGCATTCTCGCCGGTCGCAGTCGCGTTGATTCCGGGATCGAGCGCTGGCGCCCCTTCTGAACGGAACATGGTGCGCCACCATTTGGTCGATGCAATCGCTAAAAGTAGGAATACTCCTGCGGCGATGCAGAGAGAAATCATGAGCCAAGTATGCTTCTGGGACCACTGATTGTCAGCAGACAGCAGCGTTATCGCACCGCCGGCGCAAGCGACCGACAGGGTCAGAAAGGTGCCGAATGCCATGCAAACATTCTCGCATAACAGTGTTTTTATGGATGGGGTGGTTCGGTTCGGAACGCTACTTCGCCCCAAACCGTTTCCTCGCCTCGAACACGCAGGCGCACTCCCGGCTGGTGAACCGCGAGAACCTCTATCGGATGCTGTCCAAAGACGGGAATCCAAGACTAAGTAGCCTCGCTGCCATCATGGGAACGCTCGGTCTACGCCTTCGCGTTGAACCAATGGAACAAGAGGCTCCCAGAAAGCAAACTGCGCCGGTTCCCGAACAAAAACAAGCCACTACAGTTCACTATCTTCACAATGTTTTGCGACCACGGAGAGTATGAGCGCTCCAGGAGCAATTAGAGAGCGCGCGTCTGGCCTCTCAAACCTGGAAGGAAGTGAGAAGCCACCGGCCTGTCACCCCGCACCAGCCGACTGAGATTCCCCTTGACTTTTTCAGCAGGATGACTAAAGTATTAGTCATATGGCGTGCGGATTGGCTCGCCGGTGCCCAGGCACCGTAATTCAATGGTGCCAGTGCGTCCTGATCGGCTCGTCTCTAGCCCTCGCGCAGGTGGCGCCCGCGGTTCCAAGAATCCCATCGGTCGAGGCCCCACCGCTGCCAGGGAGGCCGCGCGTTCCGTTGCGTCAGCGCCCTGTGCAGCCGGTCCCCTCGGCGCCGCAGATTCCGGTGGTGGTGGGATATCCGTCACCCCAGCCAGCCCCGTTGCCATTCGAAATCGGCCTCGGCTATTCCTACAACGCCTTCGACGCCGGGGCCTCCGGCCCGACCTTTGAGAGCGGCGCCTCACTTTATGGCGAGTATTTCTTCAAACCAACCGCGGAGTTGCCCGCCGGGCGAGCCGTATTCGGCCTGAGGGCGGACTTACCGGCAGCGGCAGCAATACGGCGAACTTCCGTGTACTGGACATCTTCCTCTCTGGCCGGCAATGGCTTTCGCGTTTGGCACGAAGGAGGGATTCGGTCTGGCGTTCGCGCAACGCAAGCCTTGGCGCGAAGATATTCGGGTCTCGGCGGGCCTTGGGGTCCGGTGGGGCCGACGGTAATTGCCCGTATAACAGGGCTCGCCGTACACTTTTTTGCTTTGACTCCGAAACTGCTTTCTGGCATACTACTGCCGTATTGGAGTGCTCCGTTCTGACTTTCGGTTCCGCCAGCGGTTTGTCCCTCATCTCGCCAGCCCGGTGCGTGCCTATAGTTCCCTCCAGTTACAGCAAGGAGTTTTTTGAGTGAAGAAGCTTTTTGTCGGCAACCTCCCCTACGCAGCAAACGAACAGGATTTACAGAATTTCTTTGCTGACAACGGCGTGACGGTGGACACCATTACCGTCATGCGCGATCGTTTTACCGGCCAGGCTCGCGGGTTTGGATTCGTGGAAATTAATGACGATTCGACCGCGCAAAAGGCCTGCGACAACTGCAACGGCAAGGAATTGATGGGCCGCGCGGTGGTGGTGAACGAAGCTCGCCCGATGGCCGCGAGGGAAGGCGGCGGAGGCGGGGGCGGCCGCGGCCGCAGCAGATACTAAACCCAAGAAAATCAAGCCTGGAGCCTCAGCGGCTTCGCTAGGATGGCGCGCGCGGACCGCTCGCCCGTCGTCTAGCGCGCGATACTGAACTGTTTGAGCACCCGCCGCTATAATCCCGCCTGGCTATTCGGGATTCTCACGATTCCTTACGGAATCTTCAACGCGATTATCACCGTTCTGCTTCCGTTTCTGCTGCGCAAGCACGGCGTTCCGGTGGACCGCATCGCCAACGTCGTGGCGATCTCCGCCATTCCCAACTTCTGGTACTTCGCGTGGTCTCCCGTGGTGGATATCGGATTCCTGCGCCGCACCTGGTTTCTGATTGCCGCTGGAGTCTCGGCGCTGTGCGCCTGGATCGCCATCGCATGGGTGTCCGCTACTCTTACCCAACTCACCGTGCTGCTATTTGCGGGCAACGTCGTGTCGATGCTGCTCTCCTCGTCCTGCGGCGCGGTGTTGAGCACCACTATCGATCCCCTGCTTCGCGGCCGCGCCAGCGGCTGGTATAACGCCGGCAATCTGGGCGGCGGCGCGTTGGGCGCCGGAGCCGCGATCTGGCTCGCAAGTTTCACTCCTCTGCCCGCGCTCAGCGTAATTGCCGCCGCCATGGTGTTCGCGCCCGCCCTGGCAGCTCTGTGGATCGTGGAGGAGCGGACTCCGCGCAAGCCTCCCGCGGAGCTGTTCCGAGCCTTGGGAACCGACGTATGGGCGCTGCTGCGCACCCCCGCCACCTGGGTTGGGCTGGCGTTCTTCCTCTCGCCGGTAGGAAGCGCTGCCGTGGTCAATCTGATTTCCAGCGTGGGGCCGGATTATCACGCCTCCGATGCTCAGGTGGCGTGGGTCTCGGGATTGGCCGGCGGATTGATCTCCGCGCTGGGCTGCATGCTGGGCGGTTTTTTGTGCGACCGCATGAGCCGCACCGCCGCCTACGCGTCGGCCGGATTGCTCAGCGCGGTCTTTTCCGGCTGGATGGCGCTGGGACCCGCGTCTCCGTTCACCTACGCGGGCGGCTACTGCGGATACGCGCTGGCGGCCGGAGTGGCATATGCCGCGTTCACGGCGCTGGAGCTGGAGGTTCTCGGCAAGCGCCCGCACGCGGCCGGAACCGCGTATTCCTTGCTCGGGTCCAGCGGAAATCTTCCCATCACTTATATGACTTGGGTGGATGGCGCGGCTTACAAAGCCTCCGGCAGGCGCGGGTTAATGGGCGCGGATGCTTTGGCCAACGGCATCGTCGCCGTGCTGTTGCTGGTATTTGCGCGGTTCGCCGCGCGCCGCTGGCTGCAACAGCCGGACCAACCAGTACTATCCGCTGCCAAGGACTAAAGCTTTCCCGGATTCCCGCCGATCCTTCTCCTTAAGGAAAGGACCCTCATGACCAAAACCGCCTTCTTTGCTGCTTTCGCCGGGATCTCCATTAGTATTGCGTTTGCCGCCCCGCGGCCCGAAACCTCGACCTATGTCGACGGCAATGTCACTTCGCTGAAGCCTAACACCGGAGGCACGCTGGTGTTCACGGACGATAATTCGATGCTCTTCCGCACCGGTCTGGCGGAAGTCGCGGTGCCCTATTCCAGCATCCAGCGCGCGGAGCTCGGCGCAACCCAGACGCACGGCCACGATACGCCCGCTTACAAGATTTGGGACCTCCCCAAGCATCTGCACCGCACCGAGACGCAGTTGCTGACCCTGGAGTTCAAAAACGGTTTGGGCGAGAGCCAGACTATGACGCTTGAGCTGGCCAAGCCGGCCGCCTCCAACGTCCTGGCGACCATCGAAGAGCACACTTCGAAGCCCGCCGAGTCGAGGGCCGCGGAGAAGGCCGCCGTCGCTAGCTCCTCGGATTCTAAGAACGCTTGGTGGGGCGATGACTACTGGAAGACCAATCGCAATCAGGACACCTGGGCCGCCAAACAAGCCAGCGCCAAATAGAAGTTCAAAGAGTGCTACTAACGCGGCCCGCTGTGCTACTGTAAAAATCGCAGTGGCCCTGGCATGCGATACCGCAATGTAGTGATTGTTGTTGCGTGTGGTCTGGTGTCCTTCCTCGGCACCCTATTCGCGCAAATGCCGTTCCGGGAATGGCCTGCGATCGAGTACGACGATTTTCCGCTGCCGTCCGATTATCAGCAAAAAGCCGATTGGACCCGCGCACGCCTGCGCTATCCGGATATTCGCGGCTATCCGACGCGGCAACTATACTACGCTGACGGCCGGCCGTTCCCGGGCTACTGGACCATGGACTATCCACGGTCGGACCGGCATCTTCTGCAAGGCGTCCGGCGCCTGACGCGCATCGACACCAAGTCCGTCGAACAAGTGGTGTCGCTCGACGGCACCGATGAAGTCTTCAATTGGCCGATGCTGTATGCAGTCGAGGTCGGGCACTGGCAATTACCGGCCGATCAAGCCGCGCAGCTCCGCGATTTCTTGCTGCGCGGTGGGTTCCTGATGGTCGACGATTTTCACGGCTCCAACGCGCGCGATCATCAGGTGAACGACGGCGAATACCTCAATGAATGGCAGAACTTCGTCGACAGCATGAGCCTGGTCTTTCCGGATCGTCCCATTGAAGACCTCCCCAGTGGCGATCCCATTTTTCACGTCCTGTACGATCTTCAAGACCGCTTTCAAGTCCCCGGCGCCCAATATTTCATGACCGGCATCACTTATGAGAAAGGGCCCACCGGGAAGGAGCCTCACTGGCGCTGCATCCGCGACAGCAAGGGCCGGGTCATGGTTGCGATTTGCCACAATATGGACCTCGGCGACGCCTGGGAGCACTCCGACGAACCCCAGTACCTGGAAAAATGGGCATCGCTGGCTTACCGCATCGCGATGAACTACTTCATCTACGATCTCAGCCACTAAGGGCCTGTGCTATTCTGTTGACACCTGAGGATATGGATGCGTGTTCGCAGTGCTTCTGCGGTGGTGTTGGTGAGCCTGGGAGCTTGGGGTGTCTTGCACGCGCAGAAGCCGTTTCGCGAATACGAAGCCAGGGAATATCGTTTAGGCGAAATTCCGCTTCCCTCGGACTATAACCAGAAAACGGATTGGGCCCGGGCGCGGCTCAAATATCCCGCCACAGGCACGCTGCACAACTGGTACTATCCTACGGGCGATCCGGTGGACGGTGGCCCGCTCAACTGGACCATCGATTATCCACGCTCTGACCGGCACCTTCTGCAGGGCATCCGCCGGCTCACACGAATCGACACCCGCTCCGTCGAACAGATCGTGGAGTTAGACGGGTCTGACGACATCTACAACTGGCCCATGTTGTACTCGGTCGAGCCGGGGCACTGGGCGCTGACCGATGAGATGGCGGATCAGCTTCGCGATTATCTTCTGCGCGGCGGCTTCCTGATGGTCGACGATTTTCACGGCACCATCGAGTGGAACGTGTTCGCCCGCAACATGCAGAAAGTCTTCCCGGACCGGCACATCGTCGATCTTGATAACAAGGACCCCATCTTCCACGTCATATATGAGTTGAACGACCGTTTTCAGGTTCCGGGCTGGCAGTGGTCCATCAGTGGCAAGACCTATGAGTACGACGGCTTCGATCCGCACTGGCGCGGCGTCTATGACGATCATGGGCGCGTCATGGTCGCCATCTGCCATAACATGGATTTGGGCGACGCCTGGGAGTGGTCCGACGATCCGCGGTATCCGGAAAAATGGGCTGGCCTGGCGTATCGCGTCGCGGTAAATTACGTCATGTATGATTTGACTCACTAGGGGTGATGCAAAAGGGGAATTCGCGACTTCATGTTTGAGCTCTTGTTCAAGTATCCATCGCAGGTGTTCTCCCGCGGGACGTTCGTCCTGTTGAGCGGCTGGCCGATGTGGATCTTCGGCGCGGCCCTGCTGGCAGCCGCAGCCTTGCTCGCCTGGTTGGTTTGGCGTCCGGGTTCGACCGCCGGCCGCGGCGTCGATGCGCCTCGGATGACCGGTATTCGCCCCGCGCTGGTGTGGCTGATGCAGACCGCGATGGCGGCTCTGCTGCTTTTCCTGCTGTGGCACCCGGCGCTAAGTGTCGCGACCCTGAAGCCGCAGCAAAACATTGTCGCCGTGGTGGTGGACGATTCGCAAAGCATGGGCATCGCGGATGAGGGTTCTCAGACTCGCAAAGATGCAGCGATCCATATTTTGGACTCTTCCCTTATCAAAGACTTACAATCCAAATTCCAAGTGCGGCTTTACCGCATGAGCGACCATCTGGAGCGAATCGAGAAGCTGGATCAGGTGACCGCTCAGGGAAGGGCGACGCACATCGGCGAAAGCCTCAAGCAAGTGGTGGAGGACGCCGCCAGCCTTCCTATCGGAGCAATGGTGGTGTTGAGCGACGGCGCCGACAACTCCGGCGGGATCGACCTGGAAACGATCTCCGAAATCCGGCGCCAGCGCATTCCGGTCCACACGATTGGGTTCGGCAAAGAGAAGACTGTCTCACGATCTAGAGATCACCGACGCCGAAGTCCCGCCGCGGGCTTTGCCGGAATCGCGCCTGGCCGCCATGGTGCATTTGCATCAGCATGGATACTCCGGCCAGAAGGTGAAGATTAACGTGAGGGAAGGCGGCAAGATTCTTGCCTCGCAGGAAGTTACTCTGAAGCCCGATGGTGTGGAGCAGGTCGAACAGGTGCTGTTCAGCGCCGGTCCGGCGGGCGTCAAAGCTGTTCAGATTTACGTCGACCCGTTATCGGGCGAGGAAAACATCAAGAACAATCTGGTAACCGCGCTGGTCAGCGTGGATGACCGCAAGCCTCGAATCCTTTATTTTGAAGGCGAACCGCGTTGGGAGTTCAAGTTTCTCCGCAGGGCTGTGGAGGACGACAAAACCATCCGTCTGACCACCGATCTTCGCACCACGCAAGACAAAATGTACCGGCAGTTGCTGACGGATCAGGATCCGAATACGGATCTGGTGGACGGGTTCCCGACAAAAGTTCAGGAGCTGTTCCAGTATGAGGGGCTGATTCTGGGCAGCGTGGATCAGGCGTACCTGAAGCCGCAACAGCAGATGCTGATTCATGAGTTTGTCGACCGGCGCGGCGGCGGATTGCTGATGCTGGGCGGCAAGGATTCGCTGGCCGATGGCGGCTATGCGCAAAGCGGCTTGGCGGATTTGTTGCCGACGGTTTTGCCGGATCGCAAATCCAAGACCTACGCAATCGACGCGGCGGACGTGGAGCTATCTGAGGCGGGCCGCGAAAGCCTGATCACGCGTCTGGATGAAGATCCGGCAAAGAACGCCGAGCACTGGAAGAAGCTTCCCTACTTGATGAACTTTCAGGACCCCGGCAAGCCCAAACCGGGCGCCACGGTTCTGGCGTATTCGATTCCCAAGGGCGGCGGCGGCGGGAAGCTACCGCTGCTGATTACGGAGCCTTTCGGCCTGGGGCGGACAGCGATTTTCGCCACCGCTGGAAGCTGGCGCTGGCAGATGCTGCAACCGGTGTCCAACATGGATCACGAAGTGTTCTATCGCCAGTTGCTGCGATGGCTGGTGAACAATACTCCCAAGCGGGTGACGGGTTCTACGCCGCATTCGGTGATCTCGGATGTTTCGCGGGGTGAAGTTGCGCGCCGAAGTTCGCGACACGACCTATCTGCCGGCCGGAGACGCGACGGTTTCGGCGCATATTCTGGGGCCGGACGGAATTTCGGAAAACATCGACATGCGGCCCGAGCCGCTGGAACTGGGGGTTTATTCCGCGGACTGGAGTACGCCCAAGGAAGGTTTGTACACGGTTGAGATTTCGGCCAAGCGCGGAACGGACGACCTGGGCTCCGATACGGTTAGCTTCCAGCGTCAGGACGGCGTCGCCGAGCAGTTCCACGTGGAACAAAATCGGGAACTTTTGGAGAAGCTTTCGTCGGAGACCGGCGGGAGGTATTATAGACCGGATGAAGCGGGAAAGCTTGCCAAAGACATCACTTATTCGGAGGCGGGGATCACGGTTCGCGAAACTCGCGACCTGTGGGACATGCCGGTGATCTTTTTGATGATCGCGGGGCTGCGGGCGGCGGAATGGACGCTGCGCCGGAAGTGGGGTGTGATTTGAAGAAGAAGTGGGGTGTGATTTGAAAAAGGCGGGTGTGATTTGAAGAGGGCGGTTCTGTTCGGCTTTTTTGCGGCTTTGGCGGTCACGGCTCGCGCGGATTCCTATTTTGTGACGGTGTCGGGGCTTGGCGGAGAACCGGAGTTCGAAACCCGGTTCGAGGATTGGGCCAAGAGCATGGACCAAATCTACAAATCCGACCCAACGGCACACGTCGATACGTTGAGCGGCGCGCAGGCCACGAAGGCGAACGTTGAAGCGAAGCTGCGGGCGCTGGCGTCGACCAAGCCGGACGATCAGGTGGTGATCACTTTGATCGGCCACGGGACGTTCGACGACCGCGAGTACAAGCTGGCGCTGCCGGGGCCGGATATTTCGGCGACCGATCTGGGGCTGCTGCTGGATAAGATTCCAGCGCGGCAGCTCATTGTGGATATGACCACGTCGAGCGGTGGAGCGATTCCGATTCTCGAGAAGCCGAAGCGCGTGATTATCGCGGCTACGAAGACGGGAACGGAGAAAAGCTCGGTGGTGATCTTCCCGCGGTATTGGATCGAAGCGCTGCGCGATCCGGCGACGGATACGGACAAGAACGATACGATTTCGGCGCTGGAGGCGTTCAAGTACGCACAGACCAAGGTGGCGAAGTTCTTCGAAACGGAGAACCGGCTGGCGACCGAGCACGCGGTGATCGAAGACGCGGGCAAGGGCGAGGGTGTGAAAGATCCTGGCGCCGACAACGGCGAGGGGCTGAGTGCGGCGCGATTTACTCTGGTTCATTTGGGCGCGTCGGCGGTGGTAGCGAAGGATCCGGCCAAGCAGCAATTGGTGAAGCACCTGGAGGATTTGGATGCCCAACTGGACGAATTGAAGTATGAGAAGGCGTCGATCGATCCGCAGGATTACCGCAAGAAGCTGCAGCAATTGATGATCGACCGGGCGCAGACGCAGGCGGAGTTAGACAAATGAAACTGGTGGCGGGTGTTGCGGCCGCGGTTTTCTTGATCGGGCTGGTGGTTCTGGGGCAGGCTCAGCGTGGCGGGCAGGGCAAGGGCGCGCCGAAGCAGGCGGCCAAGGCCACGCTGCCTGCAACCACTCCGGCGGAATTGGCTGCCGTAGCGAATTGCCAGAGCTTGCGCAAGCACGGCAATCCGGGCGAGCAGGCGTGCTGGAAGGCGTTGACCAATTCGCGCACTCCGGCGATTCAGGCCGAAGGACTGTGGGGCATCCGGGATTATAAGGGCGCGTTCGACGCTTTCAACGCCGCAGTGGACGGAAGGCCGGAAGACGCGAACTTGAGAGTTCGTTATGGGCTCTTCCTGTTCGAAGTGCCGGCGGGAAAACCCAGCGATGGCGGCGATCAGTTTAAGGCGGCGCTGGAGATCGACGACAAGAACACGCAGGCGATGCTGGGCCTGGCGAAAGTGTCGGAGGAAGGCTTCGGACCGGATTCGACCAAGATGGCGGAAGAGGCGCTGAAGATCGATCCGAAGTTGTACGAGGCTCGCGAGTTGATTGCGCGCGTGGCGCTGGAAGATAACAACGACGAGAAGGCGACCGAGGAGGCCCAGAAAGCTCTGGACATTTCGCCTGAGGCGCTGGATGCGATGTCGATTCTGGCGACGGTGGATTGGATGAACGACAAACCGTCGCGGCCTCCGGCGGGACAGATTCTGACCGCATCGCCGTGGATCGACAAAATCCTCAAAGTGAACCCGCACTATGGGCAGGCTTACGCGACTGCGGGGCATTTCTTCGTCATCAACCGGCGCTACCCGGAAGGGGTGCTGTACTTCGAGAAGGCGCTGGAACTGGACCCGACGCTGGACAGCGCGCGCAGCGAACTGGGCATCACGCTGATGCGGCTGGGTAAGGATGTGGAGGCGAAGGCGGCGCTGGATCAGGCGTGGAGCGACAACTTCCAGGACAAGCCGACACAGAATACGCTCAACCTGCTTTCGATTTACAAAGACTTCGATACCTTCAAAACTCCCACCACGGTTTTGCGAATTCCCAAGAAGGAATCGGCGCTCGTCCGGCCGTATTTGCAAGCCGAACTGGATGAGATCATCAAGACTTACGAGAAGAAGTACAAGTATCATCTGAACGTACCAGTGCAGGTGGAGGTCTACCCGAATCACGAAGACTTCGCGGTGCGCACGCTGGGCCTGCCGGGCATCGGCGCGTTGGGCGTGACGTTCGACAACGTCATCGCGATGGATTCGCCGACAGCGGCCGATCCGCAGCGCGGGCCGGGGTCATTCCATTGGGCGACGACGTTGTGGCACGAGATGAGCCACGTGTACGTGCTCTCGATGACCAACAGCCGGACGCCGCGCTGGATCACGGAAGGGTTGGCGGTGTATGAAGAGACCGCGATCCATCCGGATTGGGGCGACCGGCTGGATCACGCCAGCTTGCTGGCGATCACGGAGAAGAAGCTGTTGCCGATCGCGGAGCTGGAACGGGGATACGTTCACCCCACGTACCCGGAACAGGTGATTGTCAGCTATTACCAGGGCGGACGCACGCTGACCTACATCATCCAGAAGTGGGGTTATGACACGGTGCTGAACATGATCCGCGACTACGGGAACAGCATGACCACGCCGCAGGTGATCGAGAAGGAATTGAAGATCTCGCCGGAGGAATTCGACAAGCAGTTCATTCCGTGGGTGGAGGCGCAGACCAAAACAACCGTGGACGGTTTCCCGGAATGGACCAAGGGCGTGCGGGCGATCAACGACGACGTGAAGAAGAAAGATTGGGACGACGTGATCAAACAGGGCACGGCGATCCGCGATCTGTACGTCGATTACGTGGAGCCGGGCAGCGTGTATGAGGCGCTGGCGAAGGCCTACGAGGCCAAGAACGAGAACCCCAAGGCGGTCGAACAGTTGAAGCGCTACGCGGAAATCGGCGGGCGGAATCCGGACACGCTGCGGGATCTGGCGACCATGCAGATCGCCGCGGGCGACAAGCGCGGAGCGCAGACCACGCTGGAACGGATCAACTATATTTACCTGCGCGACGACAAGGAACACCAGATGCTCGGCGATCTGGACATGGAGCTGGGCGACCCAACCGGGGCGATTCTCGAGTACGGTGCGGTGATCGCGCTGAAGCCGGTGGATCCGGCGGGCGCGCATTACAAACTGGCCAAGGCGTATCAAGCTGCGCACGACAACGCGAAGGCGATGGATGAAGTGCTATCATCGCTCGAAACCGCGCCGGGCTTCCGGGACGCGCAAAAGTTATTGCTGGAATTAAACGCAGAATCCACTATTAAGAAATAGGCGAAAATGTCAACAACTCTTCCCATACAAACTCTCGAGACCGGCGATCTGAAGGAGCGCGTCGCACGGTTCCAAAAGGTCCGCGATCAGATCGTGTCCCAGGTTCACCGGGTCATCGTGGGCCAGGATGAAGTGATTGAGCAGGTGATGGTGGCGCTGTTCGTGGGCGGCCATTGTTTGATCACCGGTTTGCCCGGAACGGCCAAAACGTTGCTGGTCCGGACGCTATCCAACATCCTGGGCTTGGAATTCCGGCGTATTCAGTTCACGCCGGACTTGATGCCTTCCGATATCACGGGAACGGACATCATCGAAGAAGATCAAGTGACCGGCAAGCGAAGCTGGACTTTTGTGCCGGGCCCGATTTTCGCCAACGTGCTGCTGGCGGACGAAATCAACCGTACGCCGCCGAAGACGCAATCGGCGCTGCTCGAAGCGATGCAGGAGTTGTCGTGCACGGTGCGCGGGAATCATTACAAGATCGCGCCGCCGTTCTTCGTGCTGGCGACGCAAAACCCGATCGAGCTGGAAGGCACGTACCCGTTGCCGGAAGCGCAGCTTGACCGGTTCATCTTCAACGTGCTGCTGGATTACCTGTCCGCGGAGCATGAGCTGGAAGTTTTGGATCTGACCACCAAGACCAAGCACGATCAGGCGGAACGGGTGACCACGGCGGAAGAGATTCTGGATTTTCAGCAATTGGTGCGCATGGTGCCGATCGCCGATTCGGTGGCGCGCTACGCGGTGAATCTGGTGCGCGCGACGCGCTCGACCGACCCGACCGCGCCGGACTTTATCAAGAAGTACGTCAACTTCGGCGCCAGCGTGCGCGCGACGCAGAATCTGGTGCTGACGTCGAAGGCGCGGGCGCTGATGCAGGGCCGGTATCACGTGTCGTATCAGGACATCCAGGCGCTGGTGCGGCCGATTCTGCGGCATCGCATTCTGCTCAACTTCCAAGCCGAGTCGGATAAGCTGTCGCAGGACGACATCTTGAAGAAGCTGCTGGAGGCGATGCCCGCGCCCCGCGATTAGGGCGATCAGGAATTAAGAAGGACTCGGGCCATGCTGCAGCGTTTTCTCGATCCCGCGGTACTGGCAGGTCTCAGCAGTCTGGACCTGGTGGCCAAGACGGTGGTGGACGGCTTCATCTCCGGCCTGCATAAGTCGCCGGATTTCGGATTCAGCCAGGAGTTCGCGGAGTACCGCGCCTACAATCCCGGTGACGATCTGCGGCACGTGGATTGGAACGTGTTCGCGCGCACGGAGCGCATGTATCTGAAGCGCTATCGCGGCGAGACCAATTGCCAGGTGAATGTGCTGCTGGACACCAGCGGGTCCATGAAATATGGCTCGCGAGGAATGGAGAAGCTGGAATACGCGAAGTTTCTGGCGGCTTCCGTGCTTTACCTGGCGCACCTGCAAAGAGACGCGGCGGGGTTGATCGTGTTCGACGACGAGGTGCGGAATTTCGTGCAGCCGTCGACGCGGCAGGGACAGATGCACCGGCTGCTGCATGGTGTGGAGGAAGCCCAGGCGGGAAAGCGCACGGATCTGACCCGGCCCTTCGCGCACTTAATGGATTTCCTGAGACGGCGCGGGATGGTGGTGGTGATTTCGGATTTTTGGGAAGCGCCGGAAAAGGTGATCGAGATGGTTTCGCCGCTGAAGTTTCGCGGCAACGAAGTGGTGCTGTTTCATTTGCTGGATCCGGAGGAGATTCGCCCGAAGCTGAAGCATCCGGTGATGTTCGAGGATCTGGAGACGGGCGAGACGATGGAAGTGACTCCGGACTACGCCGCGCGTGAGTATCGCCAGAAGATGAACGCGCACATGGCGGACATCGAGAGCCGGGCCAAGGGCGCCGGTCTGGAGTATTTTCTGGTCGACACCAGCCGGCCTCTGGATGCCGCTCTGCGGGAGTATCTGGCGCTACGCACGGGGAGAATGTAGATGGGTTTTCTGTCGCCCTGGTTTCTGGCGGGCGTGGTCACGGTCGGGTTGCCGATCTGGCTGCACTTGCTGAAACGGCACAAGCTGGATCCCCGGCCGTTCCCCTCGCTGATGTTCTTCGAGCGGCGGGAACAGAGCTCCGTGGTGCACCGCAAGCTGGATCATATTCTGCTGTTCATCCTGCGCACGCTGATGCTGGTGTTGCTGGCGCTGCTGTTCGCCAGTCCGTTCGTGAACCGCGCGACGCCGAAGGCTGCGGGGAAGAAGCTGGTGGTGGTGGCGGTGGACAATTCGTTCAGTATGCGGGCGACGCAAGGCGGGGAATCGCGGCTGGATAAGGCCAAGCGCCAGGCGATGGATATTTTGTCGGGGATTCCGGGAACGACGGCAGCGCAGGTGGTGGCGCTAAGCGGGACGGTGCAGGCGATGACCGGGCAGACCAACGATCCGACGGAGCTGCGCGGAGGCGTGGCGGCGATCAAGCCGACGGATGGGCGCGGGAATTTCGGCGAGTTGGCGCGGTTTGCGCGAACGCTGGCGGAATCCTCGAAGATGCCGATCGAGCTGCATCTGGTAAGCGATTTACAGAAGACGGCGCTGCCTCCGGGATTTACGGACCTGCGGCTGGCGGGCGATACGACGCTGATTCTGCATCCGGTGGGCGGCGACATGGCGAATTGGGCGGTGGAGAATGTGATCGCACCCACGCACGTGTACGATCCCAAGCGGGTGCATATTTCCGCGACTGTGACCGGTTTCGATACGCCGGCGGCGAAGCGTAGCGTGAGCCTGGTGCTGAACGGGCACGCGTTGCAGACTAAACAGGTGGATGTTCCAGCAGCGCAGCCGGGTCAGCCGGGGCGGGCGCAGGTGGAGTTTTCGGAGCTGGCGGCTTCGTACGGATTCAATCATTGCGAGATCAGGATCGACTCGGCGGATTCTCTGCCTGGGGACGATAGTTTTCCGTTTTCGGTGGAGCGGGCCGATCCGAAGAAGATTTTGTTTGTCGACAACGGGCGGCAGCCGAACGCGGCCTTGTATTACCGGTCGGCGCTGGATTCCTCGACGGATGCGGCGTTCGCGCTAGATGTGCAGAGACCGGAGACTGCGGCTACCGCGGCGCTGGCGGGATATTCGATGGTGGTGCTGGACGATCTGGGTCCGCTGCCAGCGGGTCTGGAAGAGAATTTGCAGAGGTACGTGAGTTCGGGGAAGTCGCTGATGGTGATTTTGGGTCCGTTCTCGGTGGCGATGGCCAAGGTTCCGGTGGAAGGCGACGCGATCCGGGCGTCGAATCTGGCCAGCCGCGATGGGGAACGGTTCCTGAATGTCGCCGATACGGACGCGGGACATCCTGTGCTGAAAGGCTTGGAGCGGCTGAACGGGGTGGACTTCTATCAGACGGTGGGGGTTACGCCAGCGAAGGACGCCAAGGTCTTGGCGAAATTGAACGACCAAACACCTTTGTTACTGGAACGTCAAATTGGCGAGGGGAAAGTGCTGGTGTTCACCTCCACCATCGACAATATTTCGAACGATCTGCCGGTGCACGGGGCGTACTGGGTTCCCTTTGTGCTGCAATCGGCGACTTACCTAGGCGGGGGTGGGGCCGAGCAGCCGGTCAACGTGCCGGTGGATTCGTACGTCGAGTTACGGACGCATGAAAGCAAGAACGCAGCGGCGGTGGTGATCGATCCGGATGGAAAGAACGCCCTGACGCTTCAGGAAGCCACCACGTCGACGACGTATCCTCTGACGCGCGAAGGGTTTTACGAGGTGAAGACGGCCAGCGGCGTGGATACGGTGGTGGCGGCGCACGCCGACCGGCGGGAGTCCGACATGGCGGTCATTCCGGACGACACTCTGAACCTTTGGAAGGGCACGGGGTCGGGCGATACGGGCAATACGGGCGCGAACGGGGCGGCCGAGCAGAAGACCACGCCGTGGAGCCTTTCGCCCTGGATTTTGTTGCTATTGTTATTAGTAGCTCTGGCCGAGTCAGCCGTCGCGAACGGGTACCTGCGATCACCCGAAGAACGTCAGGAAGGGGCGAGGAAAGCGGCATGAATACACGCGAGCAGTTGAACTCCTATTTGCGAGTTCTGGAGACGCGCCTGCGGTGGATGGCGATTTCCAAGGGCGCCGCGGTGGTGGCCGGAGTGGCGCTGGGCGCGACGCTGGCGCTGGTGCTGATCGTCAACAGCACGGCGTTTTCCGAAGAGAGCATGACGTGGGCCCGCGTGGCGCTGTTTCTTGCGCTGGGGTTAGCGTTGGGTTACGCGCTGGTGATTCCGCTGACCAAGCTGAACCAGAAACGCGCGGCGACCAGGGCGGAAAAGGTTTTTCCACAGTTCGACCAGCGGCTGCTGACCTACGTGGAGCGGGCGGATTCGGGCGATCCGATGCTGGAACTGCTGGCCGAAGACACGGAATCGGTGGCGAAGAAGACGGAGCCGAAAGACGTGGCTCCGCGGAAGTCGATTTTCGCGTTTGCCACCGGGACGGGCGCGGCGGGCGCGGCGCTGCTGTGGATGATTCTGGCCGGGCCGGGATTCCTCGGTTACGGCGCGAAGCTGCTGTGGGCGGGCGCGCCGAAATCCGGCCTGACGCAAGCGTTCTACGACATTCAGGTGAAGCCGGGCAACAAGCGGGTGCGGCGCAAGGACGACGTGGCGGTGAGCGCGACGCTGATCGGCTTCCAGGCGCAACAGGTGCGGCTGTTCGCGAAGTATCAAAGCTCCTCCAAGTGGGAGCAGGCGGTGATGCTGCCGCGGGACAACGGATCCGATTACGAATTCCGTTTCGCGGAGCTGCCGGAGCCGGTGGAATATTACGTCGAAGCGGGCTCAGTCAAATCCAAGACGTTCAAGTTGGACGTGACGGATCTGGCGGGAATCACGCACATCAAGACCACGTATCATTTCCCGTCCTGGCTGGGATTGCCGGATCAGGTGGAGGATCCGAGCGGGGATTTGCGCGCGGTAGCGGGCACGACGGCTGAAGTGCTGGTGACCACGGACCGGCCGCTGAAGAATGGCGTGATCGAGCTGGAAGACGGGACGCAGATTCCGCTGGAGGCGGGTTCGAACGGATTGCTGACCGCGAAGGTGCCGATGCAGAAGAGCGGGCTGTATCATTTCGCCGCGCTGGACCAGGGGCAGAGCGTGCGGCTGAGCCCGCTGGATTATTTCATCGAGGCGCAGGACGATCAACCGCCGACGGTGCGGATTACCCATCCGGGCGGGGACGCTAAGGTGCTGCCGATTGAGGAAGTCACCATCGACGTGACCGCGCAGGACGATTTCGCGCTGCAAGGGATGGAGCTGCACTATTCGGTGAACGGCGCTCCAGAGAAGGTGATGCCGCTATTGCCCAACAAGGGCGTGAAGTCGGCGGATGCGCACACCACGCTGGCGCTGGAAGATTTCAACCTGCAACCTGGCGACGTGGTGAGCATGTACGCGACGGCGAAGGACGCTCGCAACATGGCGCAGACCGATATCTTGTTCGTCGAGGCGCAGGCGTATGAGCGCAACTACACGCAATCGCAGCAAGCGGGCGGCGGAGGCGGTGGGGGCGGCGGCGGAGCCGGCCAGCAGGCGCAGGAGATTTGGGATCGCCAAAAACAGGTGATCACGGCGACGTACAACGCGACGCGTCCCAACGACAAGAATCGGACCAGGGAAACGGCGGATTACCTGGCGACGACGGAGATGACGCTGAAGGCGCAGGCTGAGTCGCTCTCACAGCGCATGACCAGCCGCGAGCTGGATGGAAATGTCGCGTCGGCGTTCCAGACCATCATCGATGAGCTGAAGGCCGCGGGCAAAGATATGTCCACGGCTTCGGACAAGCTGAAGGGTCAGGGATGGAAGGATGCGCTGGCGCCGGAAGAGAGCGCGCTGAAGCATCTGGATCACGTGCAGGCGGCGCAGAAGGATATTCAAGTGGCCTTCGGAGGCGGAGGCGGCGGAGGGGGCGGAGCCGGCGCGGGCCGCGATCTGCAGAACCTGTTCGACCTGGAGCTGGATACCGAGAAGAACCAGTATGAGCAGCAGGCGCAGGGCGGCAACTCTCAAGAGGAGCAGCAGAAGAAGATCGACGATGCGATGGCGAAGCTGGAGGAGCTAGCCAAGCGGCAACAGGAGCTGGCGCAGCAGCCTCGCAATGCGCAGACGGCGGCGCAGCAGCGCTATGAGCAGGAGCAACTGCAGAAGCAGGCGCAGCAGTTGCAGCGCGATATCCAGCAGATGCAGCAACAGAATGGCGGGCAGCGGGGCCAACAGTCGCAGGGTCAACAAAGCTCGCAGAGTCAACAGGGCGGACAGCAGGCGCAGGGCAGCCAAGGCGGCCAGAGCGGCTCCCAGCAAAGTTCGCAACAGGCGAATGGACAGCAGGGTTCGCAGCAACAGCAGCAGCAGCGGGCGTCGGCTCAGAATATGCAGAACGGCCGGACCGGCAACGCCAGCGCGCAACAGTTGCAGCAGACGCTGGACCGGTTGCAGAAGCAGTTGCAGCAGTCGATCGACGCGATGAAGCAATCGAACCAGGCGGCGGCGCAAGGGCAGCAGGGCGAGTCGGCTGCGCAGGCGGAAGCTCGGCGCGCGGCGCAGGCGCTGGGCGATGCGGGACAGATGCTGCGAGGGCTCCAGCAGCAGGATGCGGCGGGCAAACTGGACGATCTGGCGGAACGCGCCAATGAACTCGCGCAACAGCAGCACTCCGAAGAGGACAAGGTGAAGCAGCAGTTCGGCGACACTCAATCGCGCGATAAGGCTCTGGCGGATCGCGGCAACACGGCGTACAACAACTTCCTGCGCGGGGACCGGGCGTCGCGGCAGTCCGCGGAGGAGATCGCGAAGGACGAAGAGAAGCTGGCGTCGCAACTGGGCTCGCTGCAGGACGAAATCCAGAAGGCGGAGCAGTCGATGCGAACGCAGCAGCCGAATGCGGCGGCGCGGTTGCGGGACGGCCTGGCGGATACCCGGCAGAGCGACGCGCAGAGGCGCCTGGAGAATATGGCGCAGTTCGCGCGCAATGGATATGGGCCGATGATGGCGGGGCAGGAGGCTCCGGTGACGCAGGCGCTCGACGGGCTGCGGGACAACATCCAGAAGGCTCAACAAGCGGTGCAGAGCGGCAACCAGCAGGGCGGCGCCCGCGATCAGCAGGAGCGGAGCTTGGCGGAGATCGAGCGCGAAGTCCAGCAACTGCAGAACATGGTGGACCAGATGGGCCGGCAGGGGAACCAGAACGGTAATCAGCCGGGCAATCGCCAGGGCGGTCAGCAGCCGGGTCAAGGCCAGCAGCAAGGCCAAGGGAAGCAAGGCCAGCAGGGCGGAGGCCAGGGTCAACAAGCCGGGGGCCAGCAGGGCGGCGGACAGCAAGGTGGCGGTCAACAGGCTGGAGGCGGGCAACAGGGTGGAGCGCAGCCGGGCGGGAATAATGCTCGCGCGGGCGGCGGCGGCAACAATTACGGCGGAACCAATAACAACGGCGGAGCCAACAACAACGGCGTGTATAACGGCGGGCCGAACGGAGGGTTCTTCGGACCCAATGGCGGCGCGACGTACGTGAATCCGTCGCTGGGCGCGAATCGGAATTACCCGCAGGGGGTTTACGATGCTCCGGAGAATCGCGCGGTGAATCCGGCGCTGGTGGGACGGGAACTCCAGAGCACTCTGCAAGACTTGCGGCAGACCTTCAAAGACGATCCGAATGCGATGCGGTCGATTGGGGATCTGGAGAAGGGGCTGGAACAGGTGCGGTTCGGCGATACGGCCTCACCGGAACTGGCGGATCGCATCGGGCGCGTCGTGCTGCCGGAATGGGAAAGCTTCGAGGTGCAGATGCGCCGCAAGCTGGAGGAGAGCGGCGCGGGGCAGGCCAAGACCGCGACGCCCGACAAGGTTCCCGCGGGGTTCGACGCCAACGTGCAGGAGTACACCCGGAAGCTGAGCGGGGCACCGTCGGCAGCGAAGTAGGCCTTGGCTCACGACAGGAGCGAGCGGCGACGGCTATGGCGGAGATGACTCTGGAGGCCCACAGACGGGGCATTGAGGAAGTCGTGCGCCGCATTTCTGAGCGTCAGTATCAATTAGAGGCTTGGTTCGGTTCGGGAAAGTGCATCTCCTCGCCTGAGGAGATGTACTGTGAGCTTTTTGACGACTGCAGGTTCTCGGAATTTCTGGATGGCGCTCGGTTGATTCTAACGCCACGGCAACTGGCCGCCGGAAGTGCCCTCAAACAAGCTATGGAGAGTTTCCCCTTACCCGACTTGCCCGATCCTCGCGCAGTCATCGACGACGCGGGGTGGCAAAAGGTCCGCTGCGCCGCGAAGGACTTTCTGGCAGTGCTCAGTGAAGAGTGAGCGGCTTCGTTGCGTCGCTGTGAATTGGATACCTGGACTAAACCTCGCTCAAGTACCCGAGCTTGCCGGTGGAATCCCCGAGCTTGTCTTCGTGCATCCCGGCCATGTCGAGCATGGTCAGATACAGGTTGGTCATGGGCGTCGGCTTGGGGTAGCGGGGGTAACGGCCGGAGCTTGCCGCCGGCGCCGCCGAGTCGCTAAAGTGCTAAGATCATCGGTAGGATGATTCATCGGACAAGCGGTAAGACAAAGAAGAGCTTTACGCTGTCGCCTGAGGCCGTAGCGTTCCTGGAGGCGGCGCGCAAAAAGCTGCGGGCGGAGTCAACTTCGGCAGTCCTGGAGGAAATCCTGCAATCGGCGCGACGCGCGCAGCGGCGCGCCTCGGTTGAGCAAGCCGTGTCCGATTACTACTCCGGATTGTCCAGTAAGGATCAAGCCGAGCAGACTGCATGGGGCGAGTTTGCGCTCTCGCAATTCCCGGGCGACAGGGAAGAATGAATGTCTCCCGCCAATCGGCCCCCGTTACGAGGCGAGATCTGGTTTGTGCAACTGCACACCGACCCGCCCGCCAAGGGCAGGCGGCCTGTGGTGATCGTTTCGCTGGATGCGCGGAATCGACATGAGCGTGCGGACACCGTCCTGGCGGTGCCGTTAACGACAAGCATCCATAAGGAAGCTCCGACGCACGTGTTTTTGCCTGCCGGCGAGACGGGCCTTCCGTCCGATTCAGGCGCAAGGGCGGAGGACATCACGGCGGTCCGGAAGCAAAGCTTGGTTGAGCCTAGGGGGCGCCTGCGACGGCTCAGCGACCGGCGGGTTTGCGAACTGGCGGAAAAGGTGATGGTCGCGATGGGTTGCGCATTCTAGGGAACCCGCCGGAGTGGGCGGCCTAACGGCGGTAGGCTTCGCCACGATGCCGGACGCCGAAGATGCGCATCGTGTCATCTTCCAGCCTAAACAAGACTCGATAGTCGCCGACACGCAGGCGGAAGGATCCAGCAAACTCACCGTGGAGTGGAAGGACATTGCCGGCTCCGATTTGTGCGAATTGGAGGATTCCTTCGAAGATTCGCATGGCGGTTGTTCGATCCAGGGCGCGTACGTCGTCTCGCGCTGCGTCCAGCCACTCGATGCGATAGGGCGGCATTACCGCCGGCGGAAATCCTCGGGGGTGAGGCCGAATTCCTCGAGGATTTCTTCCATAGGAATTCCTTTGCCGCCGTTGGCGAAGTAGGCCTCGCCTTCCTCTATCCGCTGACGATCTTCTTCGGTGAGCGGTTCGTCGTCAGGAGGCGCGAGGGCGAGCGAGCGCTCAAACGGCGAGAGCATGCTCTCGAGCAAATTGCGGACGGCTGAGAGTTGTTCGGGCGGCAGATGGTCGAGGTAAGCGTGGGCTTCCTGGCGTTCTTGGGTGGGGTCGGAGGCCAAGACTACGCCTCGCTCAAATGCTGGAGTTCGCCGGTGGAATCCCCGACTTTGTCCTCCCGCACGCCGGCCATGTCGAGCATGGTCAGGTACAGGTTGGTCATGGGCGTCGGCTTGGGGTAGCGGAGGTGACGGCCGGAGCGGAGCTTGCCACCGGCGCCGCCGACCAGCAGCGTGGGAAGGTTGTCGTGCAGATGGCGGTTGGAGTCGCTGAGGCTGCCGCCGTAGACGATCATGGAGTGATCGAGCAGGGTACCGTCGCCGTCCTTGGCGGCCTGCAGCTTGCCGATCCACTGGCTGAACATGTCGACATGATGGTGATCGATGAGTTGCAGCCGGGCCATCTTGGCCGGATCGTTCATGTGATGCGAGAGACCGTGGTGGGCGTCGGGAACGCCGATGGAGCGGTAGGTGCGGTTTCCGCCCTCGCGGCTGTACATGAGCGTGATGACGCGGGTGAGGTCGGCCTGGAAAGCGATGGTCATCAGGTCGTACATCAACTGGATGTGCTCTTCGAAAGTAGGAGGGATGCCGTCGGGACGGTCGAGAGTGGGGACCGTGGCGGAGGCGGCGTTCTGCTCCTCGGCTTTTTGGATGCGGCGCTCGACTTCGCGGACGGAGTCGAGATAGTCGTTCATCTTGCGGCGGTCGCTGGCGCCGAGGTTGACGCTCAAGCTGGAGGCGTCGGCGAGGACGAAATCGAGCAGGCTGCGGTTCTCCTGGGAGCGGAGGGCGCGGGCGGTTTTATCGGTGGTGTCGCCGTCGCCAAAGAGGCGCTCAAAGACCGCGCGGGGGTTGGTTTCGTAAGGCAGAGGAGTAGTCGGCGAGCTCCAGGCGAGGGTGTTGCTGTACGCGCAGCTATAGCCGGAGTCGCAACCGCCGACCAGGCGGACGTCTTCAAGGCCAAGCTCGAGCGAGGGCAGAGGAGTTTGCGCGCCGATTTCATGCGCCAGGATCTGGTCGACGGAGATGCCGTTCTCGATGTCGGCGCCCTGGGTTTTCTTGGGGTGGACGCCGGTGAGCCAGGTGGCTCCGGCGCGGGCGTGGTCTCCGGCTCCGTCGCCGAGCGATTCGCCATTGTGATGCTCCAGGCCGGTGAGGACCAGGACGCGGTCGCGATAGGGTTCGAGAGGCTGGAGGGTCTTGGTGTAGGCGAAGTCCGCGCCTTCCGTTTCGGGAGTCCAATCGCGCATGATGATGCCGTTGGGGGTGTAGCAGAAGGCGACGCGAGTGATGGGTTTGGGAGCGGCGGCGAAGGCCGGCGACATGGAGTCGAGAAGAGGGAGCGCGACAGCGGCGCCCATGCCACGGAGCAGCGTGCGGCGATGCAAGGACTTCTTGCTGGAGAAAGTCACTCCGGAACCCTCCTCATTTCAAATGGTACGCTATTTGCGATTGCCAGGACTATAGAGGAAAACTTGTAGCCGTTGGCGGCGGCTTGGCGGCGGATATCCCGCACGACGGGCTGATCGTAGGATTCAAGACCGCGGCCGAGGGCGTAGGTCAGCAGGTTACTGGCGAAGCCTTCGACGAACTCGTCTTTTCTAGAAAGCAGCAGCGCCTTCAGCCCTTTCACTCCATCGATGGCGGTGCCGTCTGGGAGATTACCGGAGGCATCGATGGGACCGTCGCCTTCCTGGGTGCGGTACTTGCCGGCGGCGTCGAAGTTCTCCAGCGAGAAGCCGAGCGGGTCGAGGCGCGCGTGGCAGGAGGCGCAGGCGGGGTTGGCTCGATGCTTGGCGAAGGTCTCGCGCAGGCTCTTGGCGGAATTGTTCGCGGCGTCATCGAGAGGCGGAACGTCCGGCGGCGGAGGGGGCGGCGGAGAATCGAGGATGCTTTCGAGGATCCACTTGCCGCGCAGCACGGGCGAGGTGCGGGTCGGGTAGGAGGTCACCATCAGGATGCTGGCCTGGGTGAGGATGCCTCCGCGCTCCGGGCCTTTGAGGGCGACGCGGCGGAAGTAGCTGCCCTTGACGCCGGGGATGCCGTAGTAGCGGGCGAGACGCTCATTCAAGTACGTGTAATCGGCGTCGATGAAGTCCAGGATGGAGTGGTCTTCGTGGACGATGCTTTCAAAGAAAAGCTCGGTTTCACGTTCGAAGGTGTTGCGGAGGGTTTCGTCGACATCTTTGAATTTGTCGGGGTCGGGCTTCCAGTCTTCGACGTTGCGGAGGCGCAGCCACTGGCCGGCGAAGTTCAGCACCAGGGCGTTCGACTTGGGGTCGGCGAGCATGCGCTTGACCTGCGCTTCGAGGATGCCGGGGTCGTGCAGTTTGCCGCGTTCGGCGAGGCCGAGGAGTTCCTCGTCCGGGATGCTGCTCCAGAGGAAGAAGGAGAGGCGCGAGGCGAGGTCGAGATCGGGGAGGTGATAGCTTCCGCCCTTGGATGCCGAGGCCGGGGCTTTCTCGACGCGGAAAAGGAATTCGGGCGAGACCAGGATGCCGCTCAGGCCCATCTCAATGCCGGAATCGAAGCTGCGGTGGTCATCACTTCCGGCAGCACGTCCGGCGGCGAAGAGTTTCATCAGGGGATCGGTGTCAGTGGCGGTTACGGGTCTCCGGTAAGCCCGATGGGCGAGCGACGTGAAGATTTGTCGCGCACACACACCTTCTTGATCGACGGTTGCGGGATGGCAGAGGAAGATGCGCTTACGGCTCTCGGTTTCGCCGGGGCCGTCGGGATTGTAGGGACCACCGACGGAGATGTACTCGACCGAAACGGTGTTGGGCGAGGGCGCAGGAGCATTACCCCGGCCGCCGCCTCCGCCGGTTTCGAGCTTCGCTGATTCGGTGAGGAATCCGGCGGCGATGATGTGCGGGCCGGCCTGAAGAGGCATGCGCATTTCGATGTTGCGGGTGCCCTGATTGGCCTCGGCGGTGTCGATATCGGCATCGACCATCTGGATGCGATGGCCGTCGAGGCGAATATCGAGCTTGGGAGGGGGCAGACCGGCGGCGGGGTTGCCGCGGACGCGGACCAGGACGGAGTATTCGGCGTCGAAGGGAAAATAGTGGTTGAGCTGGACCTCGCCGCGCTCATTGAGCGGCATGGAGTCGAGCGAATCGCTTTGCGGAATTTTGGCCGGGTACTTGGCGACGGAGGCGCTGGCGCGGAGGGTGCCGACGGCCAGGCGGCTGATGCGTCGCGCGTTGCTCACGTATTTCTCCATGTGGAGAGGCGAGACGGTGAGCACGTCGCCGATGTTGTCGAAGCCGTAGCCGGAATCGTCGGCGGGAAGGCCCGCGGCGTTGTCCATATCGAGTCCAAGGAGGTCGCGGACGGCGTTGCTGTACTCGGCTTTGTTGAGACGATGGATCGCCGGTGCGCCGGGGTTGGGATGGGCGGCGGCGTTTTTGTCGAGCTCAGTTTCGAGCCACTGGATCAGGGCGGCGCGTTGGGCTTTATCGGGGCCGGCGCTGCCAGGCGGAGGCATCTCCCCGGCGCGAAGTTTGTGCAGGACCTTTTCGAGCAGAGGGGCTTGCGAGGCGATGTTGCTGGAAGAGGCGTGTTCGAGCGAGATTCCGCCGGCCTTGGCGTCGTCGGCGTGGCAATCGATGCAGTAGTTTTCGACGGCGTCTTCGATCCGGAGAGGTATCTGAGGCAGGTGAGGCTTCGGGGCGGGGGGCTGCGCGTAAGCGGCAGAAGCTACGATCATGACCGCTGCGAGCCTTGGCATGGGTCGCTTGGAAGTATATCATAAATGAAGCTATGTCATTGGTCCGATGGATGATATTGGTTTTCGCGGGGGCCTGTGCGTGCGCTGCCGCGGACCAGAATCCGGCGGACAACAAGCGGGCGGATATCAAGTTAATTGATGCGGTGCAGCAGCGGGATCAAAAGGCGGTGCTGGCGCTGATCAAGGGCGGGGAGGATGTGAATGCGGCTCGCGAGGATGGCTCGACGCCGCTGCTGTGGGCGGTGAATCGGGACGACGCGGAGATCGTGTCGGCGCTGCTGGCCGCGGGGGCGAAGGTGAACGTGGCGGATGAAGATGGCGAGACTCCGCTGTTGCAGGCGTGCGTGAGCGGCGATGTGGCGATGGTCCGCAGGCTGGTGGACGCGAAAGCGGACGTGAACGCGGCGAAGTGGAGCGGCGATACTCCGCTACTGGCGGCCGTCAGCGCAGGGAATTTAGAGATGACGCGGTTGCTGCTGGATCGTGGCGCGCTGGTGGACGCGGCGGAATCGAGAATGGGGCAGACGGCGCTGATGTGGGCGGTGGCGGAGGGGCGGCAGCAGATTGTGAGTCTCCTTATCCAGCGTGGCGCGGATGTAAACGCGGTCTCGCGGAACGGGTATACGCCGCTGTTGTTCGCGGCGCAGCGAGGGGATGCGGCAAGCGCGAAGGTCTTGATCGACGCCAAGGCGGATAGCGGCGTCAAAGCGAAGGACGGAAGCACGGTGTTCCTGATCGCGCTGGCGCGGGGCAGCGAGCCTTTCGCGCGGTTGATGCTGGACCATGGGGCGGATATTAATGCTCGCGACGCGGCGGGCAACACGCCGCTGCATCTGGCGGTGCAGCAGGGGAAGATCGATCTGGCGAAGGAACTGGTGGCTCGGGGCGCGGACGTTAACGCGAAGACCCAGGGCGGCGGACGCGGAGGCGGGCCAGGGCGCGGAGGCGGGGGATTGACGCCCTTCCTTCAAGCCGCGCAGACGGGCAATGTGGCGATGCTGAAGGCGCTGCTGGAACTGGGGGCGGATCCGAAGGCGAAAGGGCCGGACGGGTCGGGCGGGGTGATGATGGCGACGCAGAGCAAGAATCTGGAAGCCGTGAAGATGATGGTAGAGCTGGGGCTCGACGTGAATGACGGGCCGAAGGGGCGGGGAAGCCCGCTGCACACGGCAGTGCGCAACGGGTCGGACGACATCGTGCAATATTTGGCCGATCACGGCGCGGATTTCGACGCCAAGGATCAGTTCGGAAGGAATCCGTTGGAAGAGGCTCTATTCGAGGCTCCGAAGCCGACCATCGAGTTGATGCAGAGGCTGACGGCGGAGCGCGGGAAGAAGAATTAGCCGCGAATGGACGCGAATTAGTCCGGGATCGGGGTGCGTTCCGCGTGGTCGACGACGATGGTCTCGACGGGGCCTTTGGCGGATTCGAGCTTCAATCCCAGTTGATCCTGCATCGCAGTAAATAGGGATGGGCCGGAGTCATTCGTCGCGACGTTGTTGTCGACGGCCCAATCGAGAGTCAAATCATACGAACCCGCGAGGCCGGTTTTGTCGACCACGGGGCGGCCGGCTTCATCGGTAAGGAACTCGGCGAAGCGCAGCATGGTGACTTTTGCGGTCACGTGCCAAGTGGTGCGATTGGAGTTAGAAGTGATGCCGGAGGAGGTTTCAGACGGCTTGAATTTCGGCCCGCCCTTGGCGACGACGAGGTTGTATACCGGGAGTTCCTTGGTCTCGCGATGAATCGCGAGCTTGAAGCGGTCCGACTAAAAGGTCTTGAAGTATCAGCGGCAGGTTCCTGGCGTCGGAGTGGGGCGGGAAGCGGGCCACGATGTCGAAGCGATCCGTGTCGATCCATGGAGGACCGGCGATCTGATACTGCTGGACCTTGTAGGCCTGCCCGATGATGTCCTTGAGATTGACGTTGAGGTAGTTCAGTTTGCCGGTGTCGGTATCTGTCGAGATGCGGGTGTGGGAGCGGCCGTCGGTGGACGGGGCGGCGGGCTTGATGGTGGCGACGTCGAACTGCGGCGTCTGGGCGAGGGCCAGACTGGCGATCGATAGTAGAGCGAGTCTCATAATCAACCTCCCGAATAATATCCTTCGCGCGTGCGAGCGGTCATGCCGGGGCGCGTTACGGTAACGCGGACTTTGTGATAACCAGTGCGATTTGGACGAGTCGGGCGGTGGAGCGTAGCCGATATTGTATTGGCTGCGCAACTCTTCCTCGATGGTCCGGTAGATGTCCTCGACGGTCTGTTTGCGTGAGGCTTCAAAGTAGCGGCCGCCGGTTTTATCGGAAATGGCTGTAAGCGCGGAGGCTCCGCGGCCCAAGCCCTTTCCGATGCCAATGGAATAGACCACCGTATCGGCTCGCTGGCAGGCTTCCACGGCGCGATCGAGGCTGGTGCGGCTGGCGGTATCCTCGCCGTCGGTGAGGAGCACCAACGCTTTGCGCCCCTGGTGCTTCTTCATGATGAGCTCGCAGGAGTCGACGATGGAATCGTACAGCACCGTCCCATCGACGTAACGCTGCGTGTGGAGGCGGTCATAGAGACGGCTGAGCGAGTCTTCCAGCATCTTGCGTGCCGTGGTGACGTTCTGGAGAAGGTAATCGCGCACATCGAAGCTGCACAGGAACGCTTGGTCCCTATCTTCACGCAGGACCTGATCGAAGAATTTGGCGCTGGCGGCGATTTCGTCTCCCAGGACCTCAATCTGGCTGCCGCTGGTGTCGACCAGCAGCCCCAGGGTCAGCGGCAAGTCATATTGACGCGAGAAATAGGAAATGGTTTGGGGATGACCGTCTTCCAGCACGGCAAAATCCTGTTGCGTCAGTTCGTTGACGAATTTCCCGTTCTTATCGCGAACGGTTACCAGGAGGCTGACAACGTTAACCGCGCTGGAGAAGTCGGCCTGCGGCGCGCCGGCCAGGCGGGCTACGGCCGGAACTGCCGCGAGCGCGAGGAAGCGGCGGCGTGGAACAGGAGCGGACATCGCTTGTCCCAATGTATCGCTCGGGAGGCCGGGAGGGCGCCGAAGGGGGTTGCGCGTTGGTGTCATGTTTGCGATACAATGAACGCTTTCCATGACAACATACATGACAACAGCACGCACCCTTCGACCTTCTTGTTTGTCTTTTTACCGGTTTGCGATGGCCGCTGTGGCGCTCTGCTGCGGGCTGGCTCCGCTACGCGCGCAGACCTCCGCCACGGTCTCCGGAACGGTGACGGATGCAAGCGGCGCCGTGGTCTCCGGCGCGACGGTGACCGTCACCAGCTCCGCAACCGGGGCGGTCCGCGAAGCAACCAGCGGCGGTGCTGGACGTTATAACGTGACCTCGCTCCCCGTGGGTCAATACCAGGTCCGCGCGGCGAAATCGGGATTCGCGGACGAGCTGCGCACTGGGATCGAGCTGGTGGTGGGAGAGGATGCGACCGTGGATTTTAAGCTGAATGTGGGCCAAACCAGCCAGGCGGTTACGGTGACCGGGGATGCGCCGTTGGTGGAGGCGACAACCGCGGACATTTCGGGCCTGGTGGGCGGGCAACAGATTCGCGATTTGCCTCTAAATGGGCGCAGCTTCGATGAACTGCTGGCGCTTAATCCGGGAGTAGTGAACTTTACGTTCGAAAAGTTCGGCGGAGTGGGCGTGTCGAACTCGACTTCCGGCAATAATTTTGCGGTTTCCGGGAATCGCCCGCAGCAGAATATGTTCCTGCTGAACGGCGTGGAGTTTACCGGCGCAGCAGAGAACAACATGCAACCGGGAGGCGTCAGCCAGCAGCTTCTGGGTGTGGACGCCGTGGCCGAGTTCAACCTGCTGCGCGACTCCTACGACGCGGAATACGGTAAACATCCGGGAGGGCAGGTAGTCATCGTGACGCGGTCTGGAAGCAACGAAGTGCATGGCTCGTTGTACGAATTTTTCCGCAACAACGCGATGGACGCGCGCAACTTCTTCGATGGCGCCTCGGTTCCGGGATTTCAGCGGAACCAGTTTGGCGCATCCATCGGTGCGCCGCTCAAGAAGAACAAGACGTTCCTGTTCGCCAATTTCGAGGCTCTCCAGCAGCACCTGCACCAGACCGGCGTCGATCTGGTGCCGGATAACGCCGCGCGCGCCGGATCGCTGCCGTGCGCCCTGGTGACGCCCACGCCGAATCCTTGTCCGGCTTCCGGACTGGTGTTTGTCGGCGTGTCGCCGCTGATCAACGCCTGGCCCGCGCCGAGCCCCGGAGCACCCGATTTCGGGGGCATCTCCCAGGCCTTCAACAATCCGCTGCAGACCATCCGCGACGACTTCGGAACATTTCGTCTGGATCATGTGTTTTCGCCCAAGGATTGGCTGAGCGCGGTGTACACGGTGGACGACAGCGCGGATTTTACGCCCACCTCGATCAATTCCTACATGACCGACGCCGAGAGTCTGCGCGAACAGGTGGCCAGCCTGGGCGAGACGCACACGTTTTCTTCATCCGTGCTGAACAACGCGTCTGTCGGATATTCGCGCGCCGGATACTTTTTCACCGGCGAGCCGACTCCGGGCACTCCCGCCGCGAGCCTGCCCGGCCTGCTTTCGGGCAAGCCTATCGGCGCGCTGGTTGTGGGCGGTAGCGCGGCATCCAATCCCACGGCGACCATCGCTCTAGCCGGAGCGAACAATGGAAGCAACCTGCCGGTGGCTCGGAATATTTACACCTATCAGGATTCAGTCTCAGTCAACAAGGGCATCCACCAGATGAGCTTCGGTGTCTGGTTCCAGCGCCTGGAGTCGAACGAGATGCTGGCGCTGAGCCAATATGGGCAGGACACGTTCACCAGTCTGCAAACGTTCCTCCAAGGAGTGGGCACGCTGCTTTACGATCCAACGCCGACGCCGCTGGGATGGCGGTCGACGTATGGCGCGTTCTTCGCGCAGGACTCAATGCGCTTGAGTCCGAAGCTGACGGTGACCGTCGGCTACCGGCAGGAGTTCGATACGGGATGGAATGAAGCGCACGGCCGGGCTTCGACCTATGGATTCACCAATGGCGTGATCAACGCCACGCCGACGGTGGGATCCTCGGCGGTTTCGGTGAACAACGCGAAGTTTCTGCCGCAACCGAGGCTCGGAATCGCTTACAGTCCGTTAGGCGGTACGCACAAGACCGTGCTCCGCGCCGGATTCGGCATGTATAACGACCTGCAAGACGCGCTGGGTTACCGCACGGATCAGAACGCTCCCTTCAATCCCACCTACAGCCTGGCGAACGCCCAGGTGGCCAGCCTCCCGCTGAACATCTCCGCGCCGGTGCCGGCAGCCGCCAAGGTGGTTCCTGGCGGTATACAGCCGGATTTCACACCACCAACCGTGATCTCGTGGTCCTTCCGCATCGAACAAGAGATCACGACCAACACCGCGTTGACCATCGGCTACGTCGGCACGCACGGATACCACGAGCTGGTGGGCGTGGATGCGAATGAGCCGTTCCCCATCGTTTGCCCGGCTGCGCCGTGCCCGGCGGTTTATCCCGCGAACTTCCCGGCGCCGCTGGCCGGATCGCCGATACCGGCGGGAACCTACTACAACCCAACCTCCACCAAGCCGCAGGCCGCGCTCGCCAATACCTGGACGTGGTTCTTCGAAGGCGACAGCCATTACGACGCTCTCCAACTCGACCTGAATCACCGCTTCAGCCACGGCTTTAGCGCCCGCGGCGTGTATACCTGGGGAAAGACCACGGACGACGGGTCTTCGCCCAATGCGACCACCTCCGGCAATGAGCCGGCCCTGGTATCCAACCCGTTCAACCTGCGCACGGACCGCGGCTTGTCCAACTTCGACGTCCGCAACGCGGCGGTTATCAGTCTGCTGTATCAACTGCCGGGCTGGCGAAACAAGCTGGCGGGCGGATGGAGTGTCAGCTCCGTGGTGACGCTCCAGGGCGGGTTTCCATTCACGCCGCAGCTTAGCTACAACCCCTCCAACAGCGGCGACACGCGGAACCCGGTGCGGCCGTTCGTGAATCCGGATTTCACGGGCAATGTGATCATCGGCTCGCCGAATGAGTGGTTCAACCCGAAAGCATTCCTGGCGCCTCCGAACAACAGCGGTTTCTGGGGCAACCTGGGTCGCGACACGCTGATCGGGCCGGGCCTCGCCACCTGGGATTTCGCGCTCCACAAGGACATACGTTTTGGTGAGAGGACGAATCTGCAATTCCGTGCTGAGTTTTTCAACATTCTGAATCACGCGAATTTCAACACGCCGAATGCGGTGGTATTTACGCCCAGCGGCGTTTCGCCGACGGCCGGAGTGATCACCAGCACGTCGACCACTTCGCGGCAGGTGCAGTTGAGCCTGAAGCTGCTGTGGTAAGTGGAGCCTACTGAATCGTAAGGTTGACCGTATTTGCGGCCTGGCCGGAGACGCTGAGCACGACCGGGATATTTCCGCTTCCCGCGAGCGAAGACGGAATCACGACGTTGACTTGGTCGAGCCCCGGGTATGTGCCTTGAGGTCCAGCGTAGTTTACGGTGGCCGCGATACCGTTCAAGGTTACCTGAACGTTGGAGAGGCTCGCGCTGTCGAGCCCGGTTGCAAATAGCAGAAGGATGGTCTGGGCGCAGGAAGCCAGATTGAGGGGGTTTGCGATCACCGCTCCACCGGAGACCTGGTAGACATTCTCCAGCGTCTGTGCGTTGCTCGAGGAAACGCAGATGCCGTCCGCCGCGGCGAGGTCACTGGAATTGAGCGTGAAGACGGCGGGCGCGGTCGACTGGAGGTTAACGGTCGCGGTGGAGGTTGCGGTGGGAGCCGCCAGCGTCACGGTAGCGATGCCGGACGCGACACTATCCGGAATTTGAAAGTTGACCTGCGTGGAAGAGACGTAGGTTAACGGAGCCTGGGTGACGGCTCCCGTGGAATCGAGAATGCTGATGCTGGTCCCTTGAACGTTGAGCGGCCAGGGAAGCGGGGGGCTGGTGGGCTGGCCGGTCGCGAGATTGGTTCCCTTGGCGGTGGCGAGCGATCCGGGGGCGAGCGCGCCTACGCCGCCGGCCGCGGAGGTGACTTCCAGAGCGTTGTTGCCGGGACCGGCGATTTTCGCATTCAGGCCGCTGGCCATCGCCATCACCAGTCCGGTCTGTTGCGCGATCGCCAGCCCTTGTGCGCCGTCGTGATTCCAATCCGCGACGGCAAATGCGGTTACCGACGGGCCGGAGCTGAAATACTGCGGGTTTTGGAATGTGCCGTCGCCATTACCGAGCAAGTACACCGATTCGGAAAGACCACAGCAGTCCGACACGGCCAGATCGAGAATTCCGTCGCCGTTCAGATCGAGCAAGGCAAGTGCATTTCCGGCAGGCGCGGTCCCGGGCGGTCCGGTAGTGAAGGGCGCGAGCTGGCGGAAGGTTCCATCGCCATTGCCCAGAAGGACCACTATGGCGGTGGTGAAATTGGTACTTTGTACCGAAGCCACCAGATCGAGCTTGCCATCGCCGTTGACGTTGCCGGAGGCTATCGCCTTGGGTGTTCCGGCGGGCGAGCCGACGTTGATCATGACGGCATTTTGAAAGCTGCCGTCGCCGTTTCCGCGAAGGAATGCGATCGCGCCGGGCGAGGAAAAATTGGAATCGGAACCACCCACCCCGGCGATGAGATCCAGCTTGCCATCGCCATTGAAATCGCCCGCGACGGTGGCATAGACGGAGAAGTTGCCGACGCTGAGGTTTCGCGGCGGGCCGAGCGCTCCGCCGCCGTTGCCGAGCAGCACGGAGATACCACCGTTGCCCAGCCCGCCGGGGTCTGTTTGATAGCCTGCCGCAACATCCAGTTTGCCGTCGCCATTGAAATCTCCGGTGACGATGCCGCTAGGGGTTTGGCCGTCGAAGCCGCTGGGATAGCCGCCGATAGGGTAGCTGGTTGGCGTGCCGAAAACTCCGGCTCCACTATTCAGGGCGATATCCACGGCGCCGCCAGAACCTCCGTTGGCATTCGTGGACGACGAAACCACCACGTCGGTCTTACCATCGCCGTTGAAATCGCCGGTTGCGATCGCGACAGCGTTGGAACCGGATTGCAGAGCGTAGTTGGCCGGCGAGCTGAACTCCGCGCCGGGATTTCGAAGCAGAACCGAGATCCCTCCGTTCGCGACGGCCATGTCCGGCAAACCGTCGCCGTTCAGGTCGGCGGCGACGATGCCGGTCGCGGCCTGCGGCAAGGGGTGCATGACGGGGGAAGACATGACGCCGTTCGACGAGACTGGCAGGAGTATGGGAACACCCGCAATGTCATCGATGGTCATAATCACCATTCCGTTGCTGGCCGGAATCAAGGCGAAGGATCCTGGAAAAGCGCCCGTCACGTACTCGACCGGAGCTTGGAAGGTTCCGTCGCCGTTGCCGAACAGGAACGAAATGCCGGAGGCAAACTCGTTCGCGACGATGAGATCGGGTTTACCGTCACCGTTGATATCTGTCGCCGCCAAATAAGTAGAAGTACCCTTTCCAGCCGGGTACGGCACCGAACCTTGGAAACTTCCGTCTCCCTTGCCGAGCATGATGGAAACCGTGCCGAGATTACGATTCAGCACCGCCAGATCCGGCTTTCCGTCGCCATTCAAATCCAGGGCCACGATGGATGCCGGTACGTCCAGGAGGGGGATTTGCGACGGCTCGCCGAAGGTTCCGTCGCCATTGCCCAGCAGTACCTCGATTGCGCCCTTGTTGAAGCTGACGGCCGTCAAGCTTCCTACCGCCAGGTCGATCTTGCCGTCGCCATTGAAGTCCGACGCCGCCATGGGAACCGGCGTCGGACCGGCGTTCACCGTCGCGCCGGTCTTAAACGTGCCGTCTCCGTTTCCGAGGAAGATCGCAAGGTTGCCTCCCAGGTTCGTGCTCAAACTTCCGAAATTACTCACCGCCAGATCGGCGTTTCCGTCGCCGTTGAAGTCGGCGGAAATTAGGTTCTTGGCGTTCGGACCGACGCTATACTGTCCGGCCACTGGGGAGGCGCCCGCCGATGCGCCCAGGGCGGCCGTGGTCAAAGTGTCTCCTTCGCCGTTCAGGCTGGCGAACAGCGAGGCGCCGCCGGCCAAAATCGCGCCAGCCACCGGTTCGGATCCATAGCTTCCCGCCGCGCCTCTTGCGCTTGTGGCCTGGTGAACTGCCGAAACGATGGAGAGCTGATCGCCCGAATACTGTTCAACCGGGACTCCCTGGCAGATCGACCCAACTACGCCCGACAAAATCTGTAAGAACTTTAAGAACGCAATCAACTGCTGGTCAAAATCGGAGTAGTAGATGTAATCCTGCCAGTCCAAAAGATTGACGGTATATGTGCCAATGCGAACCGGAATCCAGTTGTACACGCGGTAAGGCTGGCCGATGGGCAGGGAGGTGAGCGGGGCTCCCGCATCAACCGAGCAATCGGCCCGCGCGACCGCCGCGCATAGCGTCAAAGCGGCGACGGCGCACAAAAATCCTGGCCGATTTGACGCACTCGTGTGCAATGCCGGGGTTGCCATCGTGTTTCCGCTTGCCTGACCATTCTACGCTTTCGCTCAATGAAACACGTGGACCAGCTCGATCACCAGGATCGCGACTACCATTAACTCGAGGATGAAGCCGCGGGCCTGGTGAAACTCGTCGGTCATGAATTCGATCAGCTCGCGAGCGGTGCGCAGCTTTTGATCGACTAAGTTACGGTAGTCGCCCACGCCGACTCTGGCGGAGGCCATGCGGTAGGCGCGCGCGTAATACATATCGCTCAAGAATTTGATGGCGTTATCGGTGCGCTCAGTGAGCTCCGTGATGTCGAGGCGCATGGCGTTGAGACGCTCGGCCTGCTTGGCCATGCGCCAGTGGCGGACGATGGGGAAACCGCGGTGCTCGACCATGGCGTAGGCGGATTTGAGGACGCGGGTGAGGACTTCGTCGTAATGGCGGTATTCGAGTAGCTGCGAATTGGCGTATTCGAGCAACTGAACAATGGCGGTCGCGTTTTCGGGAGTGTCGTAGACCAGCGCGGCGACCCAGCCGGCGACCAGCAGGTCGTTGGGATAGTAGGAAATGCGCGGCTGAAGGGCCTCTTCGCGTTCTGTCAGCGAGAGGCAGTTGGATTCGCCGCGGATGATTTGGGCGATCTGGTCGCCGCACGTGGCGAGCATGGCTTCGGCTGAGAGCGGCGCGCCATTTTCGCCGGGGGCTTCGGTGATGTGGATGACGTAGTAGTCTTCGCTTAACAAGGAGCTGTAGGGTTGGATGAGGGCGGCAGTGGCGCGGTCCAGATGGGCTTTGGCTAGCTCCAACGTGCGTGCTTCGATTTCCGGCGAGGCGGTCAGACGGCTGGAGAGATGCGTGAGGCCCTCCCAGTTGGCTTCGAAGGGAAACTCCAGCTCCACGCAGGCGACGCCGTACTCGAAATACTTGATCCGGCTTTCGAAAACGTCGCCGGTGGACAGCGTGACGGAGCCGGCGTAATCGACCACGGGAGCGGGTTCGAAGCGAACGTAATCCGGGGCGCGATGCTTGAAGCTGGGCTCGCGGCGAGGCTCCGCACCGACGATTTCGCGAAGACGCACGAGGTCGATTTCTTCGGCAACGTCGTAGAGCACGAGCACATAGAAAGAGCCTTTGAGGGGCGCGGACGAGGTGACGGCGGACGAGGTGGCGATGTTGTCCTCCTGGAGCTAGGGTAGCGTGTTAACGGTCTTGCCTACTGAAGGCGGGCGTCGAATTCGAAGTAGCCTTCATTGGCGCCGGCGTCTCCAGCGAGGTTGACGCCGAACGAGGTACGGCCTTCGGAGGTGCGCTGGATCAAGGCGGAAGGGCCGGCGCAGCCTTCGGCGCCGAGCGTGGAAACGTCGCGGCAGACGCTGCCGCGGACGTTGAGGATGATCACGGGACGGGCATCGGGATTGGGGATGCTCGCGCCCCATGCGACGTTGCCGGGGAGAATGATGTGGTAAGCGCCGGGCGCAGCGGCTTCGACGCTCGATTGCTCCGGAGTGCAGAGATTGTGATCCGGGAGGCAGGCGGTTTTGAGATAGGAGATGTTGGAGGAGACCTGGTTGCCGCCGGTGAAGGACCAGCTCAGGATGTCGTGATTCTCGAAGCCCCCGCCGGTGGACGCGGTGAATCCGATCCAGGCTGCGCCGTCGGGGCCGATGACGGTAGCGAGATCGACCGCGGTCGAGAGAACGCGCCGGCCGTCGAGATAGACGGTGAGAGCGGGAGGGTCGTAGGTGACGCGGGCGGTGTGGGTTTTTCGATCTTTCAGATTCACGGCGAGTTTCTGCGATGAGGCCAGGCGCGGCGGGGGCCAGCGTAGGTCTTTGGGGGTGCCTGCGGTGCAGATGGTGACGAAATTATTGGAAGGGTCGCCGATTTCTTCGTTGCGGAAGGTGTCGAAGAAGACGGCGATGCTTTGGGGGATGGATTCGCTGGGATCGCCATTGAATGTATCGTCGCCGAGCGCGAAGCCTCCGCCGGATCCCGTGCCTCCCAGGGCGGAGGGTCCGCTGTTCTGGAGTACGAGGGCGAGGCCGTCGGCTCCGCCGCCGAGTCCGCCGGGCTTGGTCAGGCGAAATTGGAAGACTGTATCAAAGCCCCCGGCGACTGGCTGTTTGGCAGTGAGCCACGCGGCGCCGGCCTGATGAGGCTGGGACTGAGTCAGGCGAACAGCGCGATCCTGAAGGCGCGCGGAACCGGCCAGCGCCAGATCCGGAAGCGAGACTTCGGCTGCGAAAGCGGGAGCGAAGGCCCGGGCGAGGAGCACGCACACGAGCGCGCGGGACATGACTTCATGATCCCAAACCTCATGGTCTTAAACCCCGGTCCTGGCCGGTGCGCCGGGGAGGCGGATGCGCAAAACCCGCTCACGCTTGCGCTCCTCTTCCATCGCGCGGACGCGGGCGTGCAGGAGGTCGCGCAGCGAGATCAGGCCGACGAGTTTTTGTGAACCGGCTCGCTCAACCACGGGAAGGCGGGTTTTTCCGGTTTCGGCCATGCGGTAGACGACGGCGCGCAGGGGCTCGTCGGGATAGGCGACGATGGGATCGCGAGAGACTAACTGCGATACGCCGTCGCGATTCGGCGGGGCATCGAGAAAGTCTTTGAGATGGCGGCCGGTAATGACGCCGGTGAGGCGAAGGTCGCCATCGACGACGGGATAGAGGATCTGACCGCGTTGATGGGATTTAGAGATGCGGCCGGCGAGATCGCCCCGGCGCGCGTCTTCGGGGATGGCCACGACATTGGTCCGCATGACTTCGCGGACGAAGAGGATTTCCAGGGGGTCGAAGGAATATTCGCGGGTGAGGTGGTAGCCGCGGCGGCTGATTTTTTCGGTAAGGATAGACCGGCGCAGCACCAGCACCGTGAAGGCGTGCGCGACCAGCACGGCGATCAACAGCGGCGTGATCATGTTGACGTCGTGCGTGAGCTCGATCATGAACACGATTCCGGTGAAGGGCGAGCGCATGGTGCCGCCGAGGATCGCGCCCATGCCGACCATGGCCCAAAATCCCGCGCCTTCGGGAGGAAGAATCGGGCTAAGAGCAGCGCCGAGGGCTCCGCCCATCATGAGCAATGGCGCGAGCACGCCGCCCGAGGTGCCGGAGCCAAGCGAGATGGCCCAGATGGCGGATTTGACCAGGAGGATTCCGGCCAGCATGCGGACGGGAAGCTCGTGCTGCAGCATAGCGCCGATCATGTCGTAGCCGACGCCGAGGGCTTCGGGGAAGATCAAGCCGCCGAGGCCAATGGCCAGTCCGCCGAGAACCGGCCACCACATCCAATGGATGGGAAGCTTGGCGAAGGCGTCTTCGGAAGCGTAGACGGCCCCGGTGAGCAGGGCGGAGAGGGCCCCGGCGAGAACGCCGACCAGGACGCAGGCCAGCAATCCTGTGGGTCCGATTTCGAGAGGATGCGGAGGGACGGGGAACAAGGGGCCGAAACCGAGCAGGTAGCGGCGCGCCGCTCCGGCAGTGACGGCGGCGATGGCGGTGGGGATGAAGCTGCGCGGCTTCCATTCGAACAGGAGCAGCTCCACGGCGAGGAGGACTGAGGCGAGAGGCGCGGCGAAGGTCGCGGACATGCCGGCCGCGGCTCCGGCGACCAATAGGGTCTTGCGCTCCGAGCTGGTGAGATGAAACAACTGCGCGATGATCGATCCGAAGGCTCCGCCGGTCATGATGATGGGGCCTTCGGCGCCGAACGGCCCGCCGGAGCCGATGGAAATCGCCGAAGAGAGAGGCTTGAGGATCGCCACGCGCGGCTGCACCCGGCTGCCTTTCATCAGAATCGCTTCGATGGCTTCGGGGATGCCGTGGCCGCGGATGCGCTCCGATCCGTAGCGGGCCATGAGGCCGATGATGAGCCCGCCCAGGACGGGGACGAGAACGGCCCAGTATCCGAGGTGGTTTCCCGCGGGCGAAACCAGCGCGGTGCTCCAGCGCTGGTAGTAGAACAGATTGGTGAACAGTCCGATAAGGCGCAGCAGCGCCAAGGCGACGTAGGCGCTGATGACTCCGATGCCCAGAGCAAGGAAAGACACCCACAGCACGCGCGGTGTGGTCGTGAAATCTCCCAGCTTCTCAGGGACTCGCCGGCACAACGGAGCCTGGGACGGTCGAGCCATGCGCGGTTCCTCCCGGCTTTGTGGGCCGTCCCGGCCCTGTGCCGGCTTCTGAGCTTCATGCTCTTCTTTCAAGGTTGAATCTCCGTATCGTGCAGAATTGTGGTGAGGTGCTCGATCAAGGCCGGCGCGGCGGACTTTAATTCACGCCGATGATGCACAGAGAGCTTCTTTAAGATCAGCGCTCCTTTGGGCGTGAGGATGGCCTGGGCGATTCTCCGGTCGGAGGCGGAGCGGACCCGCTTGACCAAGCCGGATTGCTCCATGCGATCCACCAGGCCCACCACGCTATGGTGACGAAGGAGCAATCGTTCGGCCAAATATCCGATGCCCGCCGCCTCGGGCTCAACGGCCTTGATCGCCAGCATCAGTTGATGCTGTTGGGGTTCTACTCCCGCGCTTTTGGCGGCTTCCTCGCTGAAGTGGAGGAAGCTGCGAATCTGGTGTCGAAACTCCGCCAGTGCGCGAATCTGACCCTGCGAAACTTGACGCGAGACATGCCTCACCTAGAAATATCGTATCACGATATATCTCATTCGCGATACATGTTGTGCTGAAAAAGGGGGACACCCTACTCTGTCCACGCGGTTTGAGCCACGGATGTGCAGCCGCTTACGGCTGGGGACAGAGTAGGGTGTCCCCCTTTTTCAATCGCAGATGGATTACGGATTCCAAATGATAAGTTTGCGGAAAGAGATCGACTAGCGTAACGCGATCGATGGAATAACCGGTGAGCGCCGCGAGGTCGCGGGCCAGGGTGGCGGGGTCGCAGGAGACGATGACGATGCGCGGCGGTTGCAGGCGATTAAGATGCGCGACAACGTCTTTTCCGAGGCCGGAGCGGGGAGGGTCGGCCAGGACGAACTCGGGGGTAATTTCGAGGCGCGCGAGAAATTCTTCGACGCGGGAATGTTCGATATGGATGTTTGTGCCGGCTACGTTGACTTCCAGGTCGCGGGCGGCGCTGGCGCCGGCTTCGACAGCGGTAACGGAGGCGAACTGACGGGCGAGAGGGAGGGCGAAGAGTCCGGCGCCGGCGTAGAGGTCGAGCGCGGATGAGCCTCCGGCTCCTTCAATGGCCACCTGGACGAGTCTCTCAACGAGGAATCGGTTGACCTGAAAGAAGGAGTGGGGGCTGACGCGGAAGGAGCCGAAGGTGGTGGGGTATTGGAGGGCCGCGACGGATTCGCACCATTCGAAGAAGTCCTTGCGCAAGGGTTGGGACGGATTCGACCACGTTGACCTGGATGTCGATCTCATTGGTGAAGATTTCAAGCGCGCGAAGGAAGCGGGGGAAGCGCGGATCGTTGAGGCGGGCTCGCATGGCGGCGAGCGCTTGATTGATACGCGGCGAGGCGATGGGGCAATCGCCGGTGAGCGGGACGAGGTCGTGGGAGCGGGCGGCGAGGTAACCGAGCTGACGATTGTCAATGTGGACCTGGACGCGATTGCGGTAGCCGTAGGGCGGGCCGCTTACGATTTCGATTTCACCGGAGTATTCGATCTTGCCGACGCGGCGCAGTTGCTCGCGGAGGATCTCGGCTTTGCGGGCGAGCTGAAATTCGTAGGGCGCGTGCTGATAGTGGCAGCCCCCGCAGCGGGCGAAGATGGGGCAGGGAGGTTCGATGCGCTCCGGCGCGGGCTCGAGCACTTCGAGCAACTGGGCGTTGACGCCGCCGCCGGCTTCGATGCGCGCCTTCTCGCCGGGCAGGACGAAGGGAACAAAGACAACCTTACCGGCATCGTCACCCGCAAGTCGGGCGAGGCCGGAGCCTCCATAAACCCACCTCTCGATAGCGACTTCGTTTACGATAGAAGTTCTCCTCTTATTGATGTCGACCAGCCCCATGAAAACCAGAGTCCTCTCCGGCATTCAGCCCACGGGCAGTCCGCATATTGGGAATTATCTTGGCGCGCTGAAGAACTGGGCCAAGATCCAGTATGACTACGATAGCATCTACTGCATCGTCGACCTGCACGCGATCACGGCGTATCAGGATCCGAAGGAGCTGCGCGGGAAGATCGAGGAACTCGCCGCCGTGCTGCTGGCGATCGGGATCGATCCAAAACATTCGGCTCTGGTGGTGCAATCGTCGGTGCCGGAGCACGCGGAGCTCGCCTGGATGCTGACCTGCGTGACACCGGTCGGCTGGTTGGAGCGGATGACGCAGTACAAGGCGAAGGCCGCGGCGCAGGAGACAATCGGCGACGGGTTGTTGCAGTATCCGGTGCTGATGGCCGCGGACATTTTGCTGTATCAGGCGGGAATCGTGCCGGTGGGAGACGATCAGACGCAACATCTGGAACTGGCGCGGGACATCGCGCAGCGCTTCAATTCCCTGTACGGCGAGACGTTCGTGATGCCGGCGACGCACTTGCCGAGCGTGGGCGCGCGGATCATGGGGCTGGACGATCCGGAAAAGAAGATGAGCAAGTCGACGGCAGGGACCGGGCACGCGATCAGTTTGCTGGATCCTCCGGACGCGATTCGCAAAAAGATTATGCGGTCGACCACGGATTCGAATCCCGGCGTGGATTTCGAGACTGCCGGAGCGGGGGTGCGGAATCTATTGACCATCTTCCAGGCGTTCACCGAATGGTCCGATGAGCAGGTGCGGGCGCACTTTGCGGGGATGCGCTATGGCGATCTGAAGAAGCAGGTGGCGGAGGCGGTGGTGAATGCTCTTACGCCGATTCAGCAGCGCTATCGCGAGATCACCGCGGAGCCCGGGTACGTCGCGGCGGTGCTGGATGAGGGGGCGCGGAGGGTCTCGCCGCTGGCCAAGGATACAGTGAATAAAGTGAAGCAGGCGATGGGATTGTTCACGCCTCCGGCGGCGTTCGAAAAATAATCCGTTCGGCAGGTTGACATACGAAGAACGTCGTAGTACAGTCTTCGTAGATGTCAGCCAGAATTCCAGATCCACCCAGGCCGGCTGCCCCTAAACCGCCTCCCCCTAAACCGACGGCGGCCGAACTCGAAATCCTCACCGTGCTGTGGGAGCGGGGCCTGTCCACCGTTCGCGATGTGCATGAGACGCTCGCGGCGCGAAAGGCCCACGCAGTACACGACCGTGCTGAAGCTGCTTCAGATCATGGCGAAGAAGGGAATCGTGGAGCGGAATGAGGATGCACGCGCGCATCTCTACCGGGCGAGCCGGCCGAGGGAGTGGACGCAAAAGCAGCTCGCCGGGGACTTGCTGGAGAGGGCGTTTGGAGGGTCGGCCAAGAGCCTGGTGATGGGGGCCCTGGCGGCGCGGAAGACGTCGAAGAAGGAACTGGCGGAAATCCGGAAGCTTCTGGACTTGTATGAGAAGACAGAGTACGAAAGGGAGGCTAAATGAACCCGGCGATTGCGTTGGCCATTGCGCGAGCTTTGTTTCACTTCGTATGGGAGGGTGCGGCGGTCGCGGCGATGCTGGCGGTGGCGCTGTGGGCCGCGCGCGGGGCTTCAGCGCGAGTTCGCTACGCGCTGGCGTGCGCCGCGATGCTGGCGATGGTGATGGCGTTTGGAGTCACGCTCGCGTGGTTCTGGCCGCATACGCGGAGTTTGCCAGCGCAGGCGGTGGCGGTGCGCACTGTGGTTCCGGTTCCGGTGGATTGGGTGCGTCCTGAAGGCGCGCCGGTGACCAGTCACGCCGTTTCTTGGTTCAACTGGGTTGCTCCGGTGTGGATGGCCGGAGTGGTGTTGTTCTCGCTACGCAGCTTGGTTTCGTGGCTCGCGGCGCTGCGGTTGAGGCGAAGGTCGGTCGCGGCGGCAGCGGAGGAGTGGCAAGCGAAGCTGGGTCGGCTGGCGGAACGGGCTCGCGTGTCGCGGCCGGTGAAGCTGCTGGAGTCGTATTTGACGGACATCCCGGTTGTGATCGGATTCCTGAAGCCGGCAATTCTGGTTCCGGCAAGTCTGTTCACAGGATTTTCCCCGCAACATCTGGAGGCGATTCTGCTGCATGAGCTGGCGCACATCCGGCGGCACGATTATCTGGTGAATCTGCTGCAGAGCCTGGCGGAGGATGTGCTGTTCTACCATCCGGCGGTGTGGTGGGTTTCCTCCGTAATTCGGGCGGAGAGAGAGCACTGCTGCGACGACGAAGTGGTGGCGTTGCAGGGGGATGGACGAGGGTTTGCGCAGGCCCTGGCCGCGCTGGAGGAGAGACGCTGGTCGGCTTATGAGGTGGCGCTTGGACCCGGCGTTGCCGCGAATGGAGGTCATCTGATGTACCGGATTCAACGGTTATTGAACATGAGAGCGAACGGCTCCCGCTTCGTAGGCGCGCCGCTGTTTTCGTCGAGCTTGGTTGTCGCGGCCGCGGTTTTAGCGGTTTCCATTAGTCATGCACAGAACGCACCGGCGCCCCCCGCTCCGGCGCGGCCGCCTGCTGCTGCTCCGGCGCCAGCTCCAATGGCGACGCCTGCGGCTCCCAATCTGCCTGCGCCAGTGGCGACGCCAGCGGAGCCGCAGCCGGCGGCGAATCCTGAGGCGGCATTGAAGAAAGAGTTGGAGACTCCTTACAAAAAATGGCTGAATGCGGAGGTCTTCTGGATCATCACTCAGCAAGAGCGGAAGCAGTTTCAGGAGCTCAAGACCGACGACGAGCGGGATAAGTTCATCGAGCAATTCTGGCTGAAGCGCGACCCGACTCCGGGCACGCCGGAGAACGAGTACAAGGAGGAGTTCTACCGGCGCGTTGCCTACGCGAACGAAACCTTTGGTTCGAAGATCCCTGGCTGGAAAACCGATCGGGGAATGATCTACATCAAGTACGGGGCCCCGGACGAGATCGAGAAGGGCGGCGGAACGACTACGACGTACCCGTTTGAGAAGTGGCGCTACCGGTACATCGAAGGGATAGGGAACGACGTTGTGATCGAGTTCGTCGATCCGGCGGGCAATGGCGAGTACCACATGACCGGGGACCCGGCAGAAAAGGACAAGCTGCTCTATGTCCCCGGCGCCGGCTTAACGCTTGTCGAGCAGTTCGGGTTGGCCGACAAATCCGACCGGTTTACGCGCACCGACGGAACCCGCCTGGGAACGGGAACAATGCCGCTGCCGGATCAATTCCAACGGCTTCAGGCCTTCGCGGCACTTCAGGCGCCGCCAAAGCCCGCAGTTCCTCCCGAAGACGCCATCGAGGCGGTCTTTATCGAAGGAACGCGCCGCACCCCGCACGACACACTGCTGGCCCTGATCCACACCCATCAGGGAGGCAAACTCGACACGGCTACCCTCGATCAGAGCCTGAAGGCGCTCCGGGACACCGGGCGGTTCGACGATGTCACGGCGAGATATGCGCGGGGTAAAGTCGGCTGGGTCGTGACCTTCACGGTCGTCGAGCGGCCGGCTTGTTCTTTCGATGCGCTGACTCGGTCTGGCACGTGTCAGATTCCGCTAGCCGGCCAGCGGCCGCCAGTTCCTCGCGTCGACGACCGGGTTCTCCTGAAGTAGCGCAGAAAGGAAAGCGGCGCGAAGCGATGACTCGCCGCGCGCCGCTTCCGCTCTGAATCTACTAGCGCCGCTTCCGCTCCCTCACGGTCGCGGTTCTGAATCAACTAGACGTGATACACGCCCACGTACGTGCCCTTGGCGCGGGTATGCATGGCCAGGGCGGCCAGCAGGTCCGCGCGAGAAGTGGTCGCGGGCAGACCGAGCTTGGCGTCGAGAGCGTAGACTTCAATGATGTAGTGATGCACGGTCGGAGCCGGAGGGCAGGGGCTGTAGAAGCCCGGCATCCCGCCGATGTTGTTGGGCTGCACGCTGCCGTCGGCGAGCGTGGCGGTCTTGGGCACACCGGCCGGCAGACCGGTCGCGGTGCCGGGGATGTCGAAGATGGCCCAGTGCAGCACGTCCGGAACGGCCACGGGCTGGACGCTCACGTCGGTATCGTGCATGATGAGCGCGAAGGCCGCGGTGCCGGCGGGGGCTCCGGACCAATCGATCTTGGGCGAGTCCTTCTGCTGTTGGTTCGCCGCGCAGCCGATACTATCCGGAATCATGCCGCCGTCCGAGTAGCCTGCGACAGTGATGGTCAGCGGTGCGGGGATTCCACCCTTGCCGCCACCGCCTTTCTTGCCGCCGCCTTTTCCACCGCCTCCGCCTTGCGCCAGCATCATTCCGGCACCGAAGGCCACAGTCACAACCCCAATAGACAACACTCGTAAGAGTTTCATCGTGTCAAGCTCCTTGTGTGAATTTATTTTCCTGTGTAGCTGATTTTCCAAATGCTGTTCGACCCGTCATCGGTGGCGTAAAGCGAACCGTCCTTGCCCACGGCCACTCCGGTGACGCGGCCCCACGCATTTCCATCCGGAGCGATCATTCCGGTCATGAAGTCCTCGTACACTCCGTTCGACTTTCCCTTGGTGAGCGGAACGCGCACCAGCTCATGCCCGGACATCGGAGTTCTGTTCCAGGAGCCATGCTCGCCGGCGAAGACGTCGCCGCGATATTCGGCCGGGAACTGGGTGCCGTCGTAGAAGGTCAGCCCGAGCGAGGCGCTGTGCGCCTGAATCAGCACGTCGGGCACAATCACCTTGTCGATGGTCTCGCTTGCCACTCTGGGCAGGGTTTCCTTATCCTTGCCGTTGTAGTCAGCCTTGGCGCGTGGATCTTCATGCTGGCCGATATAGAACCAGGGCCAGCCGTAGAAGCCGCCTTCCTTGACGGAGGTAATGTAATCGGGGACCAGGTTGTTGCCCAGGTTGTCGCGCTCATTCACCGAAGTCCACAGCATGCCGTCCAGCGGATCGATCGCCAAACCCACTGGATTGCGAATACCAGAGGCGTAGATCTTGACGAACTTGCCTTCGGGAGTGTACTCCAGAACGTTGGCGCGATGCTCCTGCGAGCGGTTGCTCTGGCTGACGTTGTCGGCCGATCCCACGGCCACCAGCATGAACTTGCCGTCCTTGGTGAACACTACGTCCCGGGTGCGGTGGTCTCCACCGGGCTGAATGTCGGAAACCAGGGTCTCCATTTGCCCGGTGGCCTTGAGGTCGCCGTTCTTATAGGGGAAGCGGACCACTCCGCCGGTGAGACCGAAGTAGACCCACTGCGGATTCGGTCCCACTGGATAGAACGCGATTCCGAAGACTCCTCCGTCTCGCGGATTGGGGGCCAGGCCGGTCGCGAAGGTCGAAATCTCGGCCTTGCCATTGTTATCGCGGATCACTTTGATGTCGCCGGCCGCTTCTTCGGCGACGAAGAGGTCGCCATTGGGAGCGCGGCGGATCTGGCGAGGAGCCTTCAGGTCGTCATGTGCGTACAGCTCGACCTTGAATCCCTGGGGAACCTGCGGCAGGACGCCTTCAGGCCGCGGAGACATCTTTCCAAAACTGGGATGCGCGTCGCCGGGCTCCGGCAAATCGGCCACGGTAATCTTGCGGAAAAGCCCTGGTTTCAGGTCCTTAGAGTCCACGAACGCGGCTTGGCCGGTGATCAGACCAACGATTTTAGCCCCGTCGCCTTGCAGGCCGGCGGCGAACGCCAATAGAAAGGAAGCGCCTAGCGCGGCCCAACGATAATTCTTCATGTAACCTCCAGAACTGGTGTGAGAAGCGGCGCGAATTGCGAACCCTTAGGGAAAAAACCCAACCTCTGCGCCCTGACTATTATACGCGACATTCACTTGCACGCGATGCCGCGCTGGCATGGGATGTACCCCGATAAAGGGGGCTGCACTCCCGTCTCCGGGTTATGGGATCGAACTCCTGGGGGATCTACTCTGAGACAGGAGGTAAGGGACATGCAAGGCAAGATTTTTCAAGGGCGGTGGCGCAGCGTAGCCGCTGTAAGCGCCGTTTTGGCGGCGGTAGGTTTCGTTGGGCTCCGGGCGCAGGAACATCAGAACAACCCACCCGCGAATGTAAAGATGATGCCGAGCTCGTACCCCGGTGCACACCACGGGTACGCGGCGATGATCAAGCAAGTGGTGCCGGCTGTGGTGAACATCTCCTCGACCAAGATGGTGAAGACGCAGCAGGGTGGAATCCCTGACGATCTGTTTCAGCAGTTCTTTGGCGAGCAGTTCGGGCAACAGTTCGGCGGGCAGGGAAGGCAGTTCAACATTAATCCCGGTCAGCCCAAGGAGCAGCGTGAGACGGGGACCGGCTCGGGCGTGATCGTGACGCCGGATGGCTACATCCTCACCAACAATCACGTGGTGGAAGGCGCTTCCGAAGTGCAAGTGACACTGCATGACAAGCGCGAATTCAAGGCGAAGGTGATCGGGACCGATCCGCGTACGGATATTGCGGTGATCAAGATTGACGGATCGAATTTCCCGACGCTGACCTTGGCGGATTCGAGCAAGGTGGAAGTCGGCGACATCGTTCTGGCGATCGGCGATCCGTTCGGCGTGGGCCAGACGGTGACGCAAGGAATCGTTAGCGCGACGGGCCGCAGCCTGGGCCAGCAGATTGAACAGATCGAGGACTTCATCCAGACGGATGCGGCGATCAATCCCGGCAACTCCGGCGGAGCGCTGGTGGATGACGAAGGGCACTTGGTCGGAATCAATACCGCGATCGTGGGTAATGCGGGCGGCAACGTTGGCATCGGGTTTGCCGTGCCGATCAACATGGCCAAGCACGACATGGATGAGATCCTGGCGCACGGAAAAGTCGAACGCGGCTACCTGGGCGTGTCGATCGAGGACGTGAGTCCGGCGTTAGCCAAGGCCTTTAAGACCGGAACCGGCGGCGCATTGATCGGCGACGTTACTAAGGACAGCCCGGCGGCGGGCGCCGGCTTGCAGAAGGGCGATATCGTGACCGAACTCAATGGACAGGTGGTTGCGGATCGCGATCAACTGCGGACCAGGATCGGCACCATGAACCCCGGAACCAAGGTCAACCTGAAGGTAGTGCGCGACGGACGGACCATGGACCTGGCGATCACGCTGGGGACGTTCCCGGAAAACGAGGAACAGGCCGTCAATAAAGGGTCTTCTCCCGAGCACGAAAACAGCGGGCTGGAAGGCGTTTCGGTGCAGAACCTGACGGCGGACATCGCTCGCAGTTTGAAGGTAGAGCCGCAGACCCGCGGAGTGGCGGTGTCGGGCGTTTCGCAAAACAGCGCGGCCTTCGAGGCGGGCCTGCAGGAGGGCGACGTGGTCACGGAAGTGAATCGCCAGCCTGTTGCTACGGTGGGTGAATTCAACCGCGCGGTGGCGGCGACGCCCAAAGGCAGCCCGGTGCTACTGCTAGTGAATCGCGCAGGTGTGACGACGTTTATCGCGATCCAATAAAGACTGGACCAAAGAGAAAGAGACGCGAGACGATCGGCAAGGGGCGGGCTTCGGCTCGCCCCTTTTTGTTGCTTGCGGAGAGTGTTGGGGAGGGTTAATGTGAAAGTGTGACCGTTGAAATTAAGCCGGAAACGGAACGCTTGGCTAGGGAAGAGATCGACCGAGGGGTGGTGTGTTCGGTCGATGAGCTCATAGTCTACGCGGTCCAGAGCCTTCGGGAGAAACATCCGGTTGAAGTGGCAGGCGGGGGCCCGCGCAAGAGCTTGTACGAGCTGCTTTCGCAGCCGCCGTTCGCGGGGTCGGGTCTTGAGATCGAGAGGACGAGAGATATGCCCCGCGACATCGAACTGTGAACGGCTATCTCGTCGATACGAACGTCTTATCTGAATTCGCGCGACCCAAAGGGCCAGATGAGCGGGTCGATCGCTGGCTGAAGACAACGCCGGAAGCGACGATCTTTGCTAGCGTCCTCAGCTTTGCCGAAATCCGGCGCGGAATCGAGCTACTGCCTCCCGGTAAGCGCCGGACTGACTTGGAGGTCTGGCAAGGCGATCTTGAGGCTGCGTTCGTCGGCCGTCTACTTGCGGTCACCAAGCCTATCGCAGACGCTTGGGCAAAGCTCTCCGTCCAGGCTCAACGTTCCGGACGTCCGTTGTCCATAGTTGATGGCCTTATCGCGGCAACCGCCGTCGAGCGAGGTCTCGCGCTCGTGACCCGCAACGTCAAGGACTTTGAGACGCTTGGAGTCCTGGTTCTCAATCCCTGGGAGGCCGAGCGGCTCTAGCGAAGCGCTAGCCCAAGCCCAGCAGGCGCACCGCATTCTCCTTCAGGATCAGCGGGCGGACTTCGTCCTTGAAGGGCGCTTCGGCGAAATCTTTCATCCAACGGTCCGGTGTAATAAGCGGATAGTCCGAGCCGAACAGCATTTTTTTCTTGAGCAGGGTGTTGGCGTATTGGACCAGGGTCGGGGAAAAGTATTTGGGCGACCAGCCGGAGAGATCGATGTAGACCTGCGGCTTGTGGAGGCACACAGAGATGGCCTCATCCTGCCAGGGGAACGACGGGTGGGCCATGATGATGGGCATGTCCGGGAAGTCGACGGCGACATCGTCGATATCCATGGGGTTGCCGTACTTGAGGCGGATGCCTCCACCGCCCGGCATGCCGGTGCCGATGCCGCTATGGCCGGTGTGGAAAATCACCGGAAGCTTGGCTTCATTCACGACTTCGTAGAACGGGTAGGCGCGCTTATCGTTGGCGTGGAACTCCTGCAAGGGAGGGTGAAGTTTGAAGCCGCGGATTCCGCCCGAAGCGATGAGGCGTTTGGCTTCGTTCACGGCCTCGGCGCCGCGCATAGGATTGACGCTGGCGAAGGCCATCACGATGTCGCTGTTTTCGGCCGCGAACTCGGCGACCTTCTCATTGGGCACGGGAGGGCGGCCGGTCAGCTTCTCATCCACGGTAAACACCACGCAGCCGATTTTGCGGGAGCGGTAATAATCGGCGAGGTCCTTGGGGCTGCGTCCGGCTCCGGAATTGCCGAAGTATTTTTGCGCCGCGGCGTTGGCGGCGTTGTTCTCAATTTCGGTCTCCAGGTGGACGTGGGTGTCGATGGCGACCAGGTCAGCGATGTTCATGAGACTATCTTTGCGCAACGACGATGACTCGTGGCAGGCCGGGCGCGAAAGGGCGTAATTGCGAGCCATAGCCGATCGGGCTACCTTAGAATCATGACGGTGGAGATTAAGCCGGAAACGGAGCGGCTGGCGCGTGAAGAGATCGCGCGCGGACACGTGCACTCGGTCGACGAACTGATCGAGGTCGCAGTGAATGCCCTTCGTGCGAAGCATCCTCTTGCCGCGCCCGTAGGCGAGCCTCGCCCGCGGAAACCGCGTAAAAACCTGGCGGATTTTCTACTGGAGTCGCCATTCGCCGGCGCGGGATTAGACCTGGAGAGGCAAAAGGATCACCCTCGCGATATCGACTTGTGACGGGCTTTCTGTTGGACACTAACGTCCTTTCGGAATTCCAGCGCAAGAGCACGCCAAGCGTGCAGGTTGCGGCGTGGCTAAGAGCCGCTGACCCGGATTTGTTGTGGGCGAGTGTGGTCAGTTTCGGGGAGATTCGCAAGGGCATCGAACGCCTTCCGCCGAGCCGACGGCGGAGCGAGCTGTTGGAATGGGTGGAGGTTGACCTCGATCAGTGGTTTGAGGAGCGGCTACTTCCAGTAACGAGGGCCATAGCTGAGCAATGGGGAATCCTCACCGCCGCAGGGCTGAGCGCGGGCTTCCAGCTTCCCAGTATCGACGGCCTGATTGCAGCCACTGCGGTCGTACACGACCTGACTGTGGTGACTCGCAACGTTAGAGATTTCTCAGGGGTTCCCGTCCGCATCCTCAACCCTTGGGAGGTTTGAGGGCCGTCCACCTCGGACTATCGAACCAGGATGACGCGTGGCGGGGGGTGCGCGGAGTACAGCTCCTCGACCAGGTTGGCGCGGTGGCGCAAAATCGCGGCCTGATTGAGCGAGCCTTTGTCGGTCATCTCATGCTTGTCGATGGAGGGAGGCTCAGTCATGATCATGGCCCGGGCGATGCGATTGGAACTGCCGGTGCCGGAGGCGGCCAGCTCCCGCAGCAAGCGTTCGAAGACTTCGCGAATTTGTTGCGGCGTCATTCCGCGGCAGGCATCGGAGGCCGGGAAGATGAGCGCGGTGACATCGTCACGTTCATGGCCGGCGATCACCACGTCTTGCGCGTAGGGCGCGCAGTGATGCAGGAATTTGGCTCGCAGCGGTCCCATGCTGACCCAGGTGCCGGTGGACAGCTTGAAGTCCTCCGCCAGGCGGCCGTCGAAGGCGAAGCCGCGTTGGACGTCGTTGGGATCGACGAAGCGCAGCGCGTCACCGATTCTGTAGAAGCCTTCTTCGTCGAAGGCGGATTGGGTGAGCTCGGGCTGGCGCCAATAGCCGGGGGTGATGCTGGGGCCGCGCAGACGCATTTCGAGCTTACCTTCGCACGGAACCAGTTTGAGCTCGACGCCGGGCGCGGGAAGGCCGACGTCACCGGCCCGGCGGAGATCCTTGCCGGGAAAGAGCGCGGCGGGGCCGGTTTCGGTCGAGCCGAGGCCGGTGAACATGACGATCTCCGCGCCGAGTTCTTCGCGCGCGTGGCGCTGCAACTCGTCCCAGACAGGCTGGGAGATGCCGGCGCCGGCATAGTAGAACAGCTTCAGGCGACTGAAGAATTTTTGACGGAAACCGGGACGGTCGCGAAAGAAGGGAAGCAGAGCCTCGAAGCCCTTAGGGACGTTCAAGTAGACGTTGGGGCGCACGTCCTCCAGGTTGCGGATGGTGGTTTCGATGGCCGCAGGAGTGGGTTTGCCTTCGTCAATGTACAGTGAGCCGCCGTTATACAGCACCCAGCCGAAATCGTGATTGCCGCCGAAGGTGTGATTCCACGGCATCCAATCGCACAGGATGGGCGGATCTTCGTCCGTGAAGGCGAGGATGGAGCGGACAATCTCTTGATTGCTGGCCAGCATCCGCTGCGTGTTGATGACTCCCTTGGGGACGCCGGTTGAGCCGGAGGTGAACAGGATCTTGGCAATGGTGTCCGGAGTGACGCGCGCGTAGGCCTGATCGACGGCATCGGTTGCTTGAACTCCGTTGAGCGTGGAAAATGTTTCGGCCGTGACGAGTTCGGCGTCCTTCGGCAGCACGGCGTCGAGCGCCTTGCGGTAAGCGACGGAGTCGGCCGCGTAGACCAGGCCTGGAGTGAGCAGGCCAAAGATGTGACGCAGCTTTCCGAAGTCGGTGGAGATGAGCGAGTAGGCGGTGGAGACGGGAGCGTAGGGGATGCCGGCATACATTGCGCCGAGCTCGATCATGGCGTGCTCCAGGTCATTGCCGGAGAGCACGGCAACCGGGCGATCGAGGGAGAGCGGACGGTCGAGAAACGCTTGCGCGACGTTACGGGCTTCGGCGCGGGCTTGCGCGTAAGTTTTGGTGCGCCAGGCGCCGACGTGGTCACGTTGGGCGAGGAAGATTCGATCGGGGGCGTGCGTGGCCCAATGATCGAGGCGGTCGGTGAGACGGGCGGGATAAGGGCCGAGATGTCGCGTGGATCGCACGTACATCGATCCGCCGGCGCCGTGAGTGAGCGCGACGGCATTCGGCTCAATACGGACGTCGCGAGTTTTCACGGCCGTCCTGTCTGATGCCTTTCGAAGCTTGCGAATTTGCCGCCGGTCTCGGCAAGACGTTTCAGCAAAGGCGCCGGTTCCCAGCGCTGGCCGAAGCGCTGATGGAAATCGCGGACGGATTCGTAGACTTGCTTCAGGCCGACCGTGTCCGCGTACCACATCGGACCGCCGCGATAGTTGGGGAATCCGTAGCCGGTCAGGTAAATGACGTCGATATCGGCGGCGCGCTGGGCGTAGCCTTCCTCCAGGATGCGTGCGCCCTCATTGACCAGAGTGTAAATGCAGCGGTCGAGGATTTCCTGGTTCGAGATAGGCCGGCGTTGGATGCCCGCCTCGCGAGCCGTTTGCTCGATGAGCGCGGTGACTTCAGGATCGGCGATAGGGGTGCGGCCGTCCTCGTATTTGTACCAGCCTTTGCCGGTCTTCTGGCCGAGGCGGCCCAGATGGTAGAGCTTGTCGACGGTGGATGGCCACGGCTTCAACAGATCGCCGTATTCTTGACGAACGCGATGGCCCACGTCGATGCCGCCCATATCGTCGACGGCGAAGATGCCCATGGCCATGCCGAAATCGTAGAGGACTGAGTCGACTTCGGCGGGGGTCGAGCCTTCTTCGACGAGGAACTGGGCCTCGCGCATGTAGGGGAGCATCATGCGATTTCCCACGAAGCCGCGGCAATTGCCGACCACGACGCCGACCTTGCCCAGTTTCTTTGCGAGCGCCAGGGCCGTGGCGATGACGGTGGGGCTGGGTTTTGCTCCGCGCACGATCTCGACCAGCCGCATCACGTTCGCCGGGCTGAAGAAATGCAAGCCGATGACAGATTCGGGGCGCTTGGTGGCGCTGGCGATTTCATCGATATCGAGCGTGGAGGTGTTGGTGGCCAGGACGCAATGGGGGCCGGCTGCGGCGTCGATCTCCGCGAAGAGGCGCTTCTTCAGCTCCATGCTTTCGAAGGCGGCTTCGATGATAAGGTCAGCGTGGGCGAAATCGCCGTAGCTGGTTTGAAGCGAGATGGAGGCGATGCGCTGCTCCATTGCTTCGGGCGAGAGGCGGCCCTTCTTGACGGTGCTTTCGTAGTTCTTTCGGATGGCCGCCATTCCGCGATCCAGGGCGGCTTGGTCGACGTCCTTGAGGCGAACGGAGATTCCGGCGTTGGCCAAGGCCATGGCGATGCCGGAGCCCATGGTGCCGGCTCCGATGATGGCGGCGCTTTGAATCGAGAGGGCGGACGCCAAATCGACATCGGAGACTTTGGCGACGGCGCGCTCCGCGAAAAATGCGTGGATGAGGGCGCGGGCTTGATCTGAGTTGAGCTGCTCCCGCATGAGCTCGCGCTCGCGGAGGCAGCCTTGGTCGAAGGGTAGAGTGACCGCGGCTTCGATCGCCTTTACGGCAGCCAGGGGCGCGGTCATGTTGCGCCGCGTCTTGCGGGCCGTCTCGACGCCGGCTTCGAAAATCTTGGGATCATGAACCAGCTTTTCGGTGCGCTCGCGCGTTTTGCGGATGACGAGCGCGCTGCGGGCAAATTCGATCGCTCCGGCCAGCAGGTCGCCTTCCAGGATCTTGTCGATGAGGCCCAGTGTGAGTGCGGCGTCAGCTTTGATCGGGCGTCCGGAGATACACATGTCGATGGCCGCGGCGGGGCCGACCAAGCGAGGCAATCTTTGCGTGCCTTCCGCGCCGGGAATGATTCCGAGATTCACCTCCGGCATACCGAACTGCGCGCTAGGCACGGCCACGCGGAAGTGTCCGGCCATGGCGACCTCCATGCCGCCGCCGAGCGCGGTTCCGTGCATCGCCATAACCACTGGCTTGCGGCAATCTTCGATGCGCTGGAGCAAAGCGTGGAGATCAGGGCCGTCGGAGGATTCGCCGGGGCTTGGGGAAGCCGCGCGCTCGAGATCCTTGATGTCGGCTCCTGCGATAAAGGTTTTTCCTGCGCCGATCAATACTACGGCTTGGATGGAGGGATCGGTCTCGACGCCCTCTATGGCCGCGAGAATTCCTTCCGGGACTCCGGCGCTCAGGGCATTTACCGGCGGATTATCGATGGTGACGACGGCGATGCCGTCGCGATGGGTAACGTTAACGAGTTGACTCATTCAGGCGGCCTAGACCGCGGTGGGCATGCGGATGAGCGAGGCTCCCGGCACGCAGCTCATGATCTCGCGGTCGTCCAGTACGGCCTTGAGGATGCGGCGGGAAAGGCCGGAGTGCTCGCGCGCGGCGGCTTCAGCCCGTGCGCCTTGACGTTGCTCAATGGCGTCGAGGATGACGCGGTGATGCTCCTGGCCGATGGCGAACATCTCCTCTGCCTGTGGGAGCTTGGCGCGGGCGTACACAACCGCGCTGGGCTGGGCGAAGGGAAGCGACAGAACCTGATCCAGGCTACGCTGCAACATCGGGCTCTTGGCCAGACGGACCACGGCGGCGTGGAAGGCGTCGTTCAAATCCAGGTAGCGAGCGAAGGAGTCGATGCTCGAGGCGGGACCGAGGTAAGCGTTCATCTCATCCATGCACTGACGGATTTCGGTAAGCTCGCGGTCATGGGTGAGGCGCTCCGCTGCGAGCCGCGCTGCGGTGCCCTCCAGCACGCCGCGCATCTCGATTGCGTCCCAGATATCGGCGAGCGTGAAGGCGCGAACCACGAATCCGCCAGAGGGCCAGACTTCCAGCAGACCCTCGTGCGCGAGACGGTCCAGCGCCAGGCGAATGGGCGTTCGCGAAACGCCAAGGCGAGCCACCATGGGAAGCTCCGAGATTCGCTCACCGGGTTGAAAGTCCCCGCGGAACAGCATCTCGCGGACACTCAGAAGAGCGCGACCGGTTTGGCTCCCAATTTCCTGCGCGCCTCGCTGCGTCTTGGTCTCTGGTGAAGTCGCCAAATACACCTCCTGGTTGGGCGCAGCCACTCTGCGCTTCCCTTAATTGTATACGTGCATGCAGGCGGGCGAGATCAAATTTTTTTAAGGGCGCGAACTAGGCCGCGCCGGCGCTGGCCAGAACATAGGGGCCTTCGGGGATGACGGCGACGCGGCTTCCCTGCGGCAAGTCCTTAAAGAAGGCGCACAGCGCGTCGTCGGATTGGCGAAACCCGGGACCCCATAGTGCCTGCATGTAGGGCTCGGGAAGTCCGGGCACGCAATACAGCACTTGGGCCCGCTGGGTGGCGAGCGCCAGCTTCTCCAATTGCCACTGGTCGATGGTCACGGGTACGCCTTCGATGGCTTTGAGGAACTCAGTGTCGGAGCGGTATTGGGTCATCATTTGGCGAAATTCCGGCGCACCGGCGCCTTCCGCGCATTCGCCGAACAGCAGAATCTTTCCGCCGGGCTTGACGATGCCCGCGGCGGCGGTGATGCCCTTCACGCTTTGATAGAACGTCAGGTCGAGGGGGAAGCCGGCGGAGGTGGTGATCACGGCATCGAAGTGGCGGCCCACGCGCTGCATCGTGCGAGAGGCGACCCACGCCACCCCCTCGCGATGCGCGGCTTCCGGCTCGCCGGTGAATACGGCGGCGATGCCGCGATCTCGATTCAAAGCGACGTCCAGAATGAAGTCCTGGCGGGCCATGCGGGCGATTTCGAGAAGTTCGGCATGGAGCGGATTGCCGTCGATATTGCCTTCATGGGAGCGCGCGTGGCGGATGAAGCGTGAGCTATGCAACTCCTTGATGGTGGCCTCAGCGGCGAGGCCGGGCGCGACGAGCTTACGGCCGCCGGAGAATCCCAGCATCAGGTGAGGCTCGATGAAACCGAGCGTCAGGTGGAGATCCGCGCTGAGGAAGCGATCGTCGATCCACACCGGTGTGCCGCTGCGTGTGGTTCCCAGATGCCGGTGTTCGGCGGCGTTGCGCGCGTCGTGATTCAGGACGCGATAGCGCGCGGCGATATCCTCGCTGACGATGTGGCGGATTTCGGCTTCGGTGGCCGGGCGATGCAGGCCGGTGGCGATCAGGATACGAATGTTTTCCCGCGGGATGCCGGCGCCTTCCAAGCGGCGCAGCAACGGCGGCAGCGTGACGGGGTTCGGAGCGGGACGGGTAATATCGCAGACAGAGATCGCGGCGGATCGTTTGCCTGCGGCGAGTTCCGCGAGGGGCGGCCCGGCGGTGGGGTGGTCCAGCGCGGCCTCGATGGCTTGCGTGGCGTCGGGCAGGGCGGCGAGGGGAGGGCATTCCAGGACCTGATAGTCGAAACCGCCGGGGAGGGTGACGGCGAGGCCTTCGCGGCCGAAGGAAAGTCGTACGTGCATGCCGTCTCCTATTATGCCCGCACGTGAACTCAAGAGGAGGAGCGCGAATTGTTCGAACGGTTAGATGTGATTCGGACAGAGAGGCGTCTGTGCGGCGGCTCGCGCCGGCGCAGGATCACATGGCTACCGTGTTGCGCGTCGATCTCGTAACCCAGTCTCTCGAATGCCTTGATGGCTTCACCACCGGAAGCTACCGGCAGCTTCATCCGCCGGTGACCTCGATGATCTCTTCCAGGATGCTTGGCGGCACCGGTTCGCCGTGCTTCTTCAGGCTCTTCAGGTACCCCTCAATGGCCTCGCGGATGTTTTCGGTGGCTTCCGCGCGGGTCCGCCCTTGAGAGACGCATCCCGGTAGAGCTGGACAGGTTGCTACAAACACGCCGTCCTCGTCCTGCTCGATATACACCCGATATTTCACAGCCGCATTTTATCAGACGGCCGCGAACGCTCCTCCTTGAAGGCACAGGTTGAAGGCACAGGTTACAAGTGCAGCTTCAGAATGGCGATCGGGTCAAAACCGGACTGCTTGTCGTCCTGGATGTTGACCATGTAGAAGAAGCTGGAGCCGGCGATCACGCCCGTGGTCACTCCGTTGAACAGGGTATTGCGGCGCTCCAGCACTTCGAGGCGGGTGATCGTGCGGAGGCTGCGGTCGAGCGTGAAGCGAACCACGCGCGGGTTCATGAAGCCGTTTTGAATCGCGATGAGCGCGCCGCGGTAGAAATACAAGCCGTCGATGTAGGCCAGGGTAATGTTTGCGGGGCGGGCGATCGGAGCGGATGAGCCGGTGGCCAGGTCCACCACGGTGATGCCGTCCGGAAAGGTGGAGACGTAGAGCGTCCTGTTGCCAGGGGAAACGGCGATCCCGTTGGCTGCCTGGAATTGCCCCGGGAGCCGGCTTAGGGCCGCGGCGTTGTTGGCCAGCCGCCAAACGGCGCCGGCTCGCGTATCGGTGAGGTAGACTTCGCCGGATGGCGCGATGGTCAGGTCGTTGAGATTATGGCCCGGCCCAGGGGCAGGGTAAGAGCGGATCATGCGGGCGGAAGCCAGATCGTAGTGGATAAGCGCGGACTCAGCATCCGAATTGCTCAAGAGCCAGAGGCCATCGCCATGGACCTTGAGCCCCAACACCGTGCCGAGACCGCTGGCAAAGGTCACGCAATCGCCGGTGGCGGAGCAGCGGATCACCTTCCCTTTGCGCATGCTGCCGAAATAGAAATTCTTGGCCCTCGGATCGTAGGCGACGCTCTCTGGAACCAGATCGCCTTCCTGGACCACGAATGCAGGGCGGCTGTGGGAGGCGGGCGGCGTGGATTCCCGCACACTCGCCAGAATCGATTCAAACTCGCGGGCGCCACGCAAAGGGGCGAAGGCGGAGTCGCGTGAGGGATCGAATCCGGCTTGCGATTCGGCTACCTTTCGCAACCAGTCGATGGTCTCGGGCCATTGCTGGCCGGCGGCCCAGGTTCGGGCGAGTTGGTAGGTGATCGCCGGACGATCGGGAGCGGAAGATAGCAGGGTTTGGAGGCGGGTGATTTCGGCTTGGAACGAAGCTTGGTCGTCGGCCGAGAGACGAGCTGATTCGGGAAGCTGGGCTGAACAGAGGGTTGCGGCGAGCGCCAGAACTGACAGGCGGCTGGGCATACGCTACCGTTGCGGGCGATCGTCGGGATGGCCGACGGTAAGTCGCACGCCGCTGGGCAAGGTGACCACGTCCATCTTGGCGAAGTGCGGCTCGTCCTTCGATACGAAGCCTTGGATGCTCACGATATCGCCGGCCTTCACCGAAGCTTTGGACCAGCCGAGGTTCTGGAGGTAATTGGGCGCGGCGCTTTCAATCTTCCAATCGGTCACCGCGCCCGTGGAATCCGCGGCATCGATCCAGACGTAGACGTGCGGATTGATCCATTCCACCTTGGTGATTTTTCCGTGCAGGACGATGGGCTTAGAGGAGTCGAACTCGGCGGCGAAGGAATGGTGCGCGGACGCAGTGGCGGCGACCAACAACAAAACGGAAAGTAGACGCATCGCGAATCTACTTGTGCGTGGGATCGATCCAGCGGACCTCGGAGGAGTCTTCCGGGCTGGGGATGTCCAGGTTGACCACAACGGGGTCCTGGCCGCTGCGCACGATCACAGCTTCCACGGGCTCGTCCTGCTTCGCGTTGATTTCCTGATGGGGAACGTAGGGAGGGACGTAGATAAAATCGCCGGGACCGGCTTCGTCGACGAACTCCAGCTTGTCGCCCCAACGCATGCGTGCGCGGCCGCGGATGACGTAGATCACGGTTTCGACTTCGCCGTGATGATGCGGACCGGTCTTGGCGTTAGGCTGAACGGTGACGGTGCCGGCCCACAACTTGCTGGCTCCGGAATTCGCGTGGGTGATGGCGGCGGCCCGGCTCATGCCGGGAGTTTGCGGCGTGTTGGAATCCAGTTCCCCGGCGCGGACGATGCGGACCCCGGAACGGGACCAATCCTGGGTCATCGGCGGCTTTTAGGTTACTGAACTGGGACTGGGGGTCACGGAGTTTGCTCCTGCCAGCCGAGCTCGGTCAGTTGGGCTTCCAGGTAAGCCAGGCCGTCGGTCAGAGTCTTTTTGTAACGGCTCTCGCGGCAGGTCTCCAGGTCGCGCAGAACGCGGGTGCGGTGCAGAAGCAGGGAATCCACTTTGCGTGCGATCTCAGTTTGTTGTGGCGTAAGCTCGATCCTCCGCTTGCGGGGCGCCTCGATCGATTCTATCTGGGCTTCGACCGCTTTACTTTCCCAGCCTCGCGCCATCGGTACAAGTATAGCGCCACATCCGGCGATGGCGCAGGTTGAACTTACGGGTGGGTCGAATTGGGGGAAGCCAGCAGGCTCTTGAGCTGGCGGTAGGCGCGTTCTTGAAACGTCGTCTTGACGCGCTCCAGGCCCACCAGCCGGGCATCGCCGGGATCTCCGGGCCTCAAACCCTGTTTCTTCAGGCAGCGGCCGAGCAGCGTGGTCGCCATCGCGTCATCCGGATTACGCTCCAGCGCGCCCCGGAAAAGCTCCGCGGCGGAGGCGAACTCGCCCTTCTTCCACAGCGCGTAGCCGAGGTTGAATTGGTAGACCGGATCGCTCATGTCGCCCTCCAGGGCCTTGCGAAAATCGTCGATGGCTTGCGGAAGATTGCGGCGGCCTTCCGACGCGGCCAGGTTGTTGTAAACCTCACTCAGCGGGATCGCGGTGACGATGGATTGCAGCGCCTTCTGCGCGCCCGCAAAGTCTCCGGCCTGGAATAAAGCGAGGCCTTCGAGAAAAGCCGCGTGATGGAATTCGATCTCATCCGGGCCGATCTTTGCCAAAGCATCCGCGGCCTGCCGGTACTCCTTGCGTTGAAGATAGATTTGTCCCAGTTCGTAATTGGGATGGGCGAAGCGGGCGTCCAGGCGCGCGGCTTGCAGAAAGAATTTCTCGCGCTGCTGCGTATCGGACGCCATCAGGCCGCGAATATAGTTTTCCTCGGCGTCCAGGCGGACGGGCGGACGTAGCGACCTGAACTCGGATTCCTGCGGCGCCAGATCCGGCGCGACGATTTTGAGAGCTTGCCAGGCCAGATGAGCCTCCAGGCTGCTGAGGTCCTCGATCGCGCCGGTTTCAGAGAACTCCGGGCTTTCGTGGAGGCGTCTGCGATCCACCACCCGCGCGGAGATTTTCAGCGATCCATGCGAATCGCTGGAGCTTGCCGCCTGCGCCGCGAGCACTTCGAACGTGCCATAGATCATCTGTTCGGCGTCCAGGGTCTCGCCGATCTTGAGCACGGAAGCCTGCGTCAATTCGGCGCGCGAAGCCAGATTCATGCTCAAGCCCAGCCGGTGATACGCCTCCTGGAGATCCTCGCGGCCCAGGGTCACCATGCCGCGCAACTCGAAGGCGTCGCGCAGCGTCTGCGCGATGCTGAGACCCAGCCAATCGACATTCGACGCGGGGCCGAATGAGGGGGCCGCGGCGGTGGAGGATGCCGAGGCGTTTCTGGACGCGTTGAAGAAGGGCAACACCGCGCAGCTATCGGTGGATGCGGCGGCGAGCGTGGAGGCCGCAATCAGGAAGACGAATCCGCGCATTCTTGTTTCATCCAGTGTAGCGCCTGGCGCAGCGTTTCCTCTTGGTCGCCGAAGCCGGCCAGCCAGTGAATCCGAGGGTCCTGCGCGAACCAGGTTCTTTGCCGCTTGGCATACTGACGGGTTTCGATTTGGGTGGACAAGATGGCCTGTTCCAGCGGGACCTCGCCGCGGATATACTGAAGCGCCTGTTTATATCCCAGCGATTCGAACGGTTTTTCTTCTCCCGTGGCGCCGCGATGGAGCAGCGCGCGCACCTCCTCGATCAACCCTCCGGCGAACATCGCTTCCACTCGGGCGCTCAATCGCTTAATCAGCTCCTGGCGATCCGGATTCAGGCCGAGTTGGAGCACGCGATAACCGCGGAGAGGCTCGGCGGTTTCCGGCGCGGGCGCGGCGGCGCGCGTCACCAGACGGATTTCCAGGGCCCGGATGGCTTTGTGAACGTCGCGCGGATGAATGCGGGAGGCTGCAGCCGGGTCCAGCCGCATGAGAAGGCGATGCAGGGATCCGGCGTGGCGCTTCTCGCGTGCTTCCAGCCGGGTGCGCAGGGCGGGGTCGCGCGAGGGAAGCGCGGGAAGGCCGTCCAGCAGCGCGCGCAGGTAGAAACCGGAACCTCCTACGGCGATGGGCATTCGTCCGCGGGTGCTGATTTCGGCAATCGAGCCTCGCGCCAGGCGGGCGTAGTCTCCAGCGGAGTAACCGCCGGAGAGGTCCAGCACGTCCAACAGGTGATGAGGAATGCCTCGCCGTTCGGAGACCGGTGTCTTGGCGGTCCCGATGTCGAATCCACGGTACAGTTGCAGGGAGTCGAAGTTGACGATTTCGCCGTCCAGCCTGGCGGCCAGCGCAAGAGCCAGCGCGCTCTTGCCGGAGCCGGTCGGCCCAACGATAGCGAGCAGATTGCTTTCCGTGGTGGGCGGGGCCACTCCGTTTATCCTAGCCCCGCACGGCTGTTCGTCCGCCCCCTATCCTAGGCTATATACTAGGGATGGCGGTGTCTAGAGCCGGTTAGCGCCGGGGAAACTGGAGAAGCGAATGCCAAAGGCAGCAATCTTATTTTTAGCCGTGGGGTGTATGGCGTGGAGTCAGAACGCTCCGGGCGGAGCAGCGGCTGCCGGATCGGCTTCCACCGGCGAGGATCACGCATCGGCTTACTATCACTACGCATTGGCTCACATGTACGCGGAGATGGCCGCGGAGCCAGGCGGGCGTGAATACATCGACCGGGCGGTTCAGAATTACAAGGATGCGCTGAAGGCGGAGCCCAGCTCCGCGGCGATCAGCGAGGAACTCGCCGATTTCTACGCGCAAGCCGGCCTGCTGGGCGACGGTGAAAGGGATGCGCGGACGGCGTTGGCGGCGAATCCCACGGATTTGGCGTGGCTGCGGGTGCTGGCCCGTATCTACACCAGCCAGATCGGCGGCCCGCAGAATCGGATCAATAAAGACATGCTGGACAACGCCATTGCCCAGTACAAGAAGATCACCGAGCTGGAGCCCAAGGACGCCGACGCCTGGGTGACGCTGGGCCAGTTGGAGCGGGCCGCGCAAGATAACGCGGAAGCGGAGAAGGCGTACAAAAAAGCGCTGGATGTCGATTCCGGAAACGAGGACGCGCTCACCGGCCTGTCGCTGGTGTACCTGGACGAAGGAAATAGTCAAGCGGCCGCCGACACTTTGCGCCAGCTTTCCGATAAGAATCCATCGCCACGCAGCCTCACCGCGCTGGCGGAGACGTATGAGCAGATGAAGGAGTACGGGCTGGCCGCGGAGGCGCTGAAGAAGATTCTGGCGATGAATCCTCCGAATGCCGGGGAAGTGAAGAAGGCTCTGGGACAGGATCTGGTGTATGCGATGAAGTATGCCGATGCGCTCCAGATCTATCAGAGCCTGGTGGAAGACGATCCCATGGACGCGGACTCGTATCTGCGCATGTCTCAGATCTACCGCCAGGAGCGCAAATTTTCGGAAGCGCGGACGGCCTCCGATAAGGCGCTAGCCATCGATCCAGCGAACATGGAGATCCGCTACAACCAGGTGACCATTCTGGAAGCGGAGGGTAAAACCCAGCAGGCGATCCAGACCCTGAAAGACATCCTGGATTCGACGGCGAAGAAGTCTTATAGCCGGGCGGAGAAGAGCGTCCGCGCGACCTTGCTGCCGCGGCTAGCGGCCCTGTACCGTGATTCCGAGCAGACCGATATGGCGGTAGACGCCCTGCGGCAGATGGCGGACCTGGACCCGGATCTTGCGCAACAAGCCGCCTCCGACATCGTCAACACGTATCGCGTGGGACACCAGTTCGCCAAGGCGCAGCAGGAAGCCGATGCGGATCTGAAGAAGTGGCCGGACGATCGTGGCCTGCACATCGCCCATGCCAGTCTGATGGCCGATCTAGGCAAGAACGATCAGGCAACCGCCGAAGTTAAGAAGTTGATGGACGGCAAGAGCGATCGCGAGACGTACCTGGCTTTGGCGGACCTGTACACCGAGGGGCACAAGTTCGACGACGCGGGCAAGGCGCTCGATTCGGCCGAAAAGCTGTCCCCCGCCGATGAGCAAAAGGAAGACATCTGGTTCCAGCGCGGCGCGATGCTGGAGAAGATGAAAAAGGTCGACGCCTCCGAAGCGGAGTTCCGCAAAGTGCTGAAGATCGACCCGGAGAGCGCGGCGGCGCTGAACTATATCGGCTACATGCTGGCGGACCGCAACATGCGTCTCAGTGAATCGCTGGATTTGATCACCAAAGCGCTGGAGCTTGCGCCGGAAAACGGGGCGTATCTGGACAGCCTGGGATGGGTTTACTTCCGCTTGGGCAAGCTGACGGAGGCGGAAGAAAATCTGCGCAAAGCTATTGAAAAGACGGCCTCCGATCCCACGGTTCACGATCACCTGGCGCAGGTGTTGTTGGCGGAGTCGAAAGTTCAGGAAGCCATTCAGCAGTGGCAAACGTCACTGAAGAATTGGGACGCGGGACCTCCCGCGGAACTGGAGCCGGCCGAGGTGGCCAAAGTCAAAAGCAGTCTGGAGTCGGCGAAAAGCCGGCTGGCCAAGGAAGCCAAGCAGCAAAAGTAGGGGCGGTGGGGCTGTCAAAACGACCCGCGGCGGTGTCAAAACCAATAGACCAGCGTAGTAGAATAGAAAGAAAATCTTAGGAGTCTTCGAGGGATATGCTGCGTTCTCACTTTCTCTCCGCGTTGGCCGTGTGCGCGGCCGCGCTCGCGTTCACTTCCACGGCTGCGGCCCAGAACAAGATCGCCGTGGTCAATTTTCAGACAGCTCTGCTGAACACGGATGAGGCCAAGAAGGCCAACGCCGATCTGATCGCGGAGTTCAAGCCCCGGCAGGATGAGCTGGAAGCTCTCACCCGCACGCTGCAAGATAACCAGGTCAAGCTTCAGAACAGCCAGGGAAAGCTCAGCCCGCAGGGTGAGGCGGAGTTGCAGGGGGACATCCAGCATGAGCAGCATCAAATTCAGAACATGCAGCAGGACCTTCAGGACGACTCCAATAAGCGCCGCGATGAACTGGTGCAAAGGATGGGCACGCGCATGACCGAGGTCATCGCCAAGTTGCGGGACGAAAAGGGGATGGATGTGATTTTCGACACGGCGGCGACCATCGCCTTTAATAAGGCTCTGGATTTGACGGCGGAGGCCACGGCGGCCTACAACAAGGCGTATCCGGTGACCGCAACGATCGCGCCCCCGCCGGCATCAGGCAAGTAGACGGGCGGGACGATGGCTGGGTATCTGGATACCTACGGGGTTGCGGATCAGCGCCGGGAACGCATCGTCAAGTACTCTTTGATCTCGGTGGTAAGCGTGGCGTTGATCGCCACCATCGCGTATTTCAGCCTGCGGACTCACGGGCAGCAACGTGTGATGGACCGGTTCCTGGAAGATCTTCAGCACCAGCAGTACATGGACGCCTACAAGTTGTGGGGTTGCCCGGAACACTGCAAGCTCTACCCTCCCGATGAGTTCCTGAAGGATTGGGGACCGTCGAGCAAGGCAGCCAACGCCTCCGCGTTCAAGATTGAGCACGTGGATTATTGCGGCGACGGAGTGGTATTCGATCTCTCTTATCCCAACTCCGATGACATCGGGTTGTGGGTGAACCGCACCACCGATTACATCAGCTTCTACGATTTTTACGACGTTCCCCGCTGCCCGGGCCGGCATCTCCAACTGGGAGCGTTTCTGAGGTCGCTATTCTCTTGACCGGCCTTCGCCGGAACGCCTGCTAGCCAGTGCGCGTCGAACGTTTATGCGAAACCTGACGGGGATTACTGTACTGGTGGTTTGTGCGCTGTCGCCAGACCTTGTGGGCGCAAGGGGCCGGTGTCACGCTGACCGGAACCGTGAGCGGACCCTCGGGCGCGGTTGCTGGGGCGAAGGTCTCGATCAAGAGCGTGATGACCGGGCAGGTCACCGAGGTTCAAACCAACTCGTCAGGCGTTTATAGCGCGCCGAACCTATTTGCGGGCGAGTATCAGGTTTCGATCGCCGCCGAAGGCTACAGCGCGAAGCAGGTGGATGTTACGATTAGCACCGGCTCGAGGCAGACCCTGGACGTTGCTCTCAGCGCTGCGCTGGGTACGGCGGGATCGCCGGCGGGAGCTCCCTCGCTGGGCGATCTGGGATTTCCGACGGCTTCCACACAGAGCAGCGCTCAAGATCAGGCTCGGCTGGACCGGCGGTCCCACATGCTGCAGATGCATCAACGGTTGGGCTTGATCACGGCGATCCCGCTGATCGCGACTCTTATCGCCTCGGGAGGGGCGGGAGGACACGCGACCAGTTCCGCTTCCCGCGATCTGCACGCGGCTCTGGGCTCCGTGACCGTCGGCATGTACGTGTGGACCGCTTCTTATGCGATTCGCGCCCCAAAGATTCCGGGAACACCCACGCGCGGGCCGATCCGCGTGCACAAGGCCCTGGCGTGGGTGCACGGCACAGGGATGGTCCTGACCCCGATTCTGGGCGCCATGGCCCTCGATGAAAAAAGCAAGGGCGAGAAGGTGCACGGCATCGCGTCGGCGCACGGCGCGGTGGCCTGGACCACGGGCTTAGCTTACGCCGCGGCGATCGTGTCAGTCTCATTCAAGTTCTAAATTATGACCAAAGCATTTCTGGCCGGCTGTGTTCTTTCGGCCGCCGTTCTATCCGGGGCCGATACGCAATGGGTTCTGGACCAATCCAAGCTGAGCTATCACATCAGCCATCCTCTGCATCAGACCGACGGCGTGAGCAAGCAGGCTCGCGGCAAGGGGACCTGTCATTCCGGCGTGTGCGATTTTCTGATCGCCGTGCCGGTGAAGTCCTTCGATTCCGGCGACAGCAATCGCGATCTGCACATGTTGCAGGTGACGCGCGGAGCCGAATTTCCGTTGGTGAGCGTGCGCACACAGTTGCCGGAGTCGGCCGCGGGATCTTCCACGGCGATGGCGGACCTGGACATCGAATTCGCCGGGCAAACGGCGCACTATAAGCAGGTCCCGTTTCAGCTTGCAGCGAAGGGCAACACTATCCGCGTGACCGGCACGATTCCGGCTACGCTCTCGGACTTCAAGATCGACCCGCCCAAGCTGCTGACAGTCCCGGTGAAGAATGAGATGCCAGTTAAGGTCGATATGACCTGGCACTCACAGTAGGAGCCGATCTTAGTCCTTGGTTTTCGAGTTCAGATCCCGCGAGATCATGAACTTGAGCGTCAGCTTGTCGGAGGCTCCCGTGATCCCGACACCGAGGCCGGTTTCAATGCTGTAGACCTTGCCGTCATGATTCAGCACGCCCCAGATCTCATGAAACTGGCCGCTGAACTTATTGAAGCTGCGGAATTGGCCGAAGTCCGAATACTCCTCCACTGAGACCGCCCACTTATCGTTCAAGTTGTAGGCGATGCGCGTGGCCGGGACGTATTCCAGACTCTTTACGCCGCCACTGTACAGCGTGTCCACGATCGGGTTGTAAATGATGTCGAAGGGCTTCAGGTGCAGGCCGAGAATGGGCCGGACTTCGGAGCTGACATGCCGGGACTCCCAGTACAGGTAGTTCACGCTGAATTCGAAGTTCACGCCGTAGAAGAACTTGTGATCGGCGGCGTGCGGTCGCACGAATAGCTCGCGGATCTTGAAGCCGTTGATGGTTCCGCCACGGTCCTGCGAATAAGGACTCCATACCGGCATGTACAAACCCTGCTCGAACCAGTCGTTGACTCCGTAGGCCCATTCCACCGCTCCATTGACGGAGTGGTCCGGAACGATGGAACCCGGGAAATCGCCGAACTTGCGGCCGTCGGGCGTGAAATTGGTGTGGATCATTAAATTGAAGACGCCCTGGTCCGCGATTTCCGCGTTATAAACCTGAATCTCGTCGGTCTGAGCAAGCGCCACGGCGGGAGCGGCAAGCAGCAGGAGAACAAGCAGGGCGCGGCGGCGGCCGCCACCGTCTAGCAGCGTGGGGATGCAGAAAGAGTTGTTGAGCATGTGCGAGACTTCTCAATAGTCTACGCCAGATTGCGGAGCAGTTGGATCAAAAAAATAAGGCGACCGAAACGCAGGGAAGGGCGGAGGCGTCGAGCCTGTATGCTGGCTAATCTAAGGCATGCCGTTCGGCTCATGCAGCGCACGCGGGGACTGACGGCGATCGCTCTGGTTTCCGTGGCGGTCGGCACCAGCGCGGCAGCGGTGGTCTTCGCCGCGGTCAAGACGGTGCTGATCCAGCCGTTCCCTTACGCCAGGCCGCAGGAGTTGGTGCAGATTCGAACCGACGACGTTCGCGGGAATTCTCACGACGACTGGGTGTACTGGAGCGACATGCGCGATGCGGCGGAACGAAACAGCTCCTTCCAGTCGACCGGCCTGTATCACTTCGCGATTTTCAATCTGGCTGGGGGATCTAATGAGCTGCCGGAAGCTCTGTATGGCGCGACGGTTTCCTCAAGCTTGTTCTCGACGCTGGGAGTGGCGCCCATGCTGGGACGCAACATTCTTCCCGAGGAGGATCAGCCAAAGCACGCCTGCGTGATCGAACTCAACTACCGCTTGTGGGTGCGGCGATTTCATTCGGATCGGGGAATTGCCGGGAAGCAGGTTTCGATGAACGGTCACGCCTGTACCGTTGTCGGTGTGATGTCGGCGGGGTTCGACTTTCCGTTGCATTTTGGCGCCGTCCGTCTGCAGGAACCCTATATCCAGTTTTGGGCGGCTCCTCTGCCGCGGCCGGACCAGAGCGTTCTTGACCGGCGGGATGACTATGGGTACGCGGCTGTAGCGAGGCTCAAGAGCGGGGTTGGCGCGGCTGCGGCTTCACAGGAACTGGGGCGGATCAGCGCGGATCTGGCGCGGGAGTATCCGAAATCGAATACGCCGCGCTCTCTGCGAGCCATTCCGTTGGTGGCGCGGAGTCTGGGCGATTCACGGACGGGACTGTGGCTGGCGTTCGGAGCGTCCGGCCTGTTCATGCTGATCGGGTGCGCGAACGTGGCGAACCTGCTGCTGGCCCGAGGGCTTTCGCGGCAGCGGGAGTTCGCCATCCGGTTTGCTGTGGGCGCGAATCGGGCAGCGGTGGTGCGGCAGTTGATGACCGAGAGCTGTCTGCTGGCCGGGATGGGCGGGCTGGCAGGATTCGCCCTGACCACGATGGCGTGGCGCGTGCTGCCGGCGGTTGCGCCCATAAGCATTCCCCGCTTGGCGGCGGCTCGGGCGGATGGTCCAGTGCTCCTGTTCACGATTGCCGTGTCCATGATCAACGGCATCTTGTTCGGGATTCTACCGGCGTTTCGTGCGGCGGACGCGGATACCAATTATAAACTTCGCGACTCCGGCAACCGGGGCGGATGGCGCTCCGTGCTGGTGGGTGCGGAATCGGCATTGGCCGTCGTGCTGGTGGTAGTGGGCGGGCTGCTGACCGCCAGCTTGATCCGGCTCCTGACCACCAACCCGGGATTCGATGCGAGTCACGTACTCGCGTCGATCATCGCGCCTTTGGGCGATCAGTATCCCACCGCTGAGGCTCGCGCGAAGCTGTGGCCGAAGATTCTTGACGCGGTGAAGCAGCTTCCCCAAGTGGAGTCGGCCGGGACCATCGACGCGTTGCCCTTCAGCGATGAAAATCACGGGCCGACTGTTACTGCCGATCCCACCGAGGCAGCCCGCGGCGCCGGCCGCGCGGCGGAGACGGACTTTGTTAGCGCGGACTACCTGCAGACCATGGGTATGAGATTGATCCAGGGAAGGTGGTTTCGGGATGAAGATGTTCGCGATCACCGAATGGTGGCGATTGTGGATGAGATTGCCGCGCGTCAATTGTGGCCGCAGGGCGGCCCCGTGGGTCAGCGCATCTGCGTCTATTGCGTGCCTACGGAGCCGCAGCGCTGGTATGAGGTGGTGGGAGTGACCACCAGCATGCGGCACGCCTCCCTTGATGAGGCGATGGGCCCGGCAGTCTACTTGACTTCGCGGGCGTTCGAGCAGGCGGACTTTCTGGTGGTGCGCGCGCAGCGTCCCACCGCGGAATTGGCCGAAGCGATCCGGCGGGCGGTAGCCACAGCCGATCCCGATCAACCTGTGCTGCTTAGCGCAACCATGTCTGCTTTGGTCGGTGATTCGATCGGCGACCGACGCTTTCTGTACACGATTCTTTCGATCACCGGACTGCTGGCCCTCTTGCTGGCCGCGGCCGGCGTGTATGGCGTGGTCAACCACGCGACGTCACGCAGAACGCGGGAGATTGGAATCCGGACAGCGGTCGGCGCCAGGCCGGGGGACATCGTCGCGCTGATCTTCGCTCAGGGCATGCGGCCGGTGGTGGTTGGCGCGGCGGCAGGGGCGCTGGGCGCCTTCGCCACGGTCAGATCGATGCGCGGCGCCCTCCGCGGGCTGGATGAAGCGCACCCCGGAGTGTTGTGGCTCGCCATTGCTGTGGTGCTGGCTGCAGCGGCTCTGGCGTGCCTGCTGCCGGCGCGCCGCGCGGCGAAGCTCGATCCGGTTGTGGGCTTGCGTCAGGAATGAGTGCTGCGTTCCATGCGCCGCGCCCAGCGAAGGTAACGCCACAGCTCTGCGCGGTGCTCCCATAGGAATTGGCGGAACTGGCGAGGAGTGATCGAATCCGCATGGAAGCCCCAATAGGTCTCGATGCGCCACAGAAGATAGCGGCTGCGCCAGGGGCTGAGGCGATGGCCGCGAGCCATCAGCCACAAAAATCGCAGCATTATTTGTCGCCGGAATTCGATTTGCCGCTAGAATTTAAGTCCGGGGGCGGGGCTTTCAACTTATCCGCTTCCGGGGACTTGGACGCGGGCGCCTTGGGGCCACCCTGCGCGTCGGCCGTGGCGTAGTATCCATTGCGGTAACGCACGCTGGGCTTGCCGAAACCGGTCAGCCGCACTTCCACCTTGCGATACGTTCCGTCCAGGGCGGACCGCAGCGGGCTATAGGCGAGGAGATACTGTTTGCGGATCTCATCGGCGATTTGCGGCGTGACGCGCTCCACTTCGGCCAGAGACTTGGGATAATAGTCCAGCCCGCCTGAGGCCTCGGCCAGACCCTTGAGCGCTTTCTGCGCGTCGCGCTTGTCCTTGGGATCCTCCTCATTGAGCAGGCCGATGGAATAGATCAGCACGCCGCTCTGCCGGGCTTCGCGGATCAGTTGCTCCGGCGTTTCGTCGCTGATATTGTCGTTGCCGTCGGTGATCACCAGGAGCACTTTCTTGTCGTGCTTGGCCAGCTTCTTCATGTGCTCCAGCGCCAGGTGAATGGAATCCCGCATCAGCGTGCCGCCGCGGGATTCGGTCTTATCCAGGGCCCGTTCCAGCAGCTTGATGTCGCTGGTAAAGTCCTGGTCCAGGTAAGGCTGGTCGTTGAAGCCGATGATGAACACCTCATCCTGCGGGTTGGACGCCTTTACCAGCGCGAGCGAAGCGGCGTTTACGCTGGCGCGTTTGTCGTGCATGCTGGCGCTGTTATCGATGATGATGCCCATCGAGACCGGAACGTCCAGGTGGGTGAAGTCCTTGACCGGCTGCTCAACGCCATCCTCCAGAACTTTGAACGCGGATTTGGGGATGCCGGTGACCTGACTGCCGTTCTTATCGGTCACGCTGACATATAGATCGACCTCGCGTGTGTCGACCGTGAAGGTGGGGACATCGCTTTGGGCTTTGAGGATAACCGCTGCCGCGGCGCACAAAACCACACCGAATAGCGCCAACACAACGTGTGACCGGCGAAACTGAACTCTGCGCATTCTTTCAGCCTAGTCTACTTTGAAAACGCTCCTACTTTCTTAGACGCATCCGGCGCGGCATAGTAACCGCTGCGTGTCCGCACGGTCGCTTTTTCGTAGCCTGCCACCCTCACCTTAATTCGAGTCTGGGGGCGGGGCTTTCAACTTATCCGATGCCGGGGACTTGGATGCGGGCGTCTTGGGGCCGCCCTGGGCGTCGGCCGTGGCGTAGTATCCATTGCGGTAACGCACGCTGGGCTTGCCGAAACCGGTCAGTTTCACTTCCACCTTGCGATACGTTCCGTCCAGGGCGGAGCGCAGCGGGGTGTAGGCAAGCAGATACTGTTTGCGGATCTCGTCGGCGATCTGCGGCGTGACGCGTTCCACTTCGGCCAGAGATTTGGGATAGTAGTCCAGCCCGCCGGAGGCCTCGGCCAAGCCCTTCAGGGCTTTCTGCGCGTCGCGCTTGTCCTTGGGATCCTCCTCATTGAGCAGGCCGATGGAATAGATCAGCACGCCGCTCTGCCGGGCTTCGCGGATCAGTTGCTCCGGCGTTTCGTCGCTGATATTGTCGTTGCCGTCGGTGATCACCAGGAGCACTTTCTTGTCGTGCTTGGCCAGCTTCTTCATGTGTTCAAGCGCCAGGTGGATCGAGTCCCGCATCAGCGTGCCGCCGCGCGATTCGGTTTTATCCAGAGCCCGTTCCAGCAGCTTGATGTCGCTGGTGAAGTCCTGGTCCAGCCAAGGCTGGTCGTTGAAGCCGATGATGAATACCTCATCCTGCGGATTGGACGCCTTCACCAGCGCGAGCGACGCGGCGTTTACGCTGGCGCGCTTGTCGCGCATGCTGCCGCTGTTGTCGATGATGATGCCCATCGAAACGGGCACGTCGAGGTGGGTGAAATCCCTTACCGGCTGCTCGACGCCATCCTCCAGAACTTTGAACGCGGATTTGGGGATGCCGGTGACCTGACTGCCGTTCTTATCGGTAACGCTGACATATAGATCGACCTCGCGTGTGTCGACCGTGAAGGTGGGAACGTCGCTTTGCGCCTTGCCGCTCTGCCCCTTTAGGATGAATGCCGCGGCGCACACGATGATTCCCCACAGCGCCAATACAACGAGTGACCGGCGAAACTGAACTCTGCGCATTCTTACAGCCTAGTCTATTTTGAAGACGCTCCTACCTTCTTAGACGCATCCGGCGCGGCATAGTAACCGCTGCGTGTCCGCACGGTCGCCTTTTCGTAGCCTAGCACCCTCACCTTGATTTGCCGGAAGGTTCCATCGAGTGAAGGATTTGTAGGCGAATAGGCCACCAGATATTGATTGCGGATTTCGTGGGCCACCTCAGGGGTAATCTGCTCCACCTCAGTCAGATCCTTGGGGTAGTAATCCTGGCCGCCCGAGGCTTCCGCAAGCTCCCTCAAGGCGCGCCGCGCGGCGCGGGCTTCCGACGGCTCGTCTTCGCTGAGCAGGCCGATGCAGTAGATGAGCACCTCGCTTGCCTGGGCCTTGCGCACCAGCGCTTCTTGGCTGATGCCGCCGGGGTTGTTGTCGTTACCGTCGGTCACCACCAGCAGCACCTTCTTATTGCGCGAGGCCGCCTCATTCATGTAATCGATGGAAACGCTGATGGCTTCGCGCATGGAGGTGCCGCCGTGGGAGTCAATGCGATCCAGCGTTTTCTCCAGTTGATGAATGTCGCTGGTGAAGGGCTGGTCGAGATAGGCGTCGTCGTTGAAGTCGACGATAAACTCCTCGTCTTGTGGATTGGAGTTCTTTACCAGCGCCAGCGTCGCCGCCGCCACCTTGGGCCGCTTGTCGCGCATGCTCCCGCTGTTGTCGATGATGATGCCGATGGAAACCGGCACGTCGCCGCGGCGGAAGGACTGAATGGGCTGCTCGATGTTGTTCTCGTAGATTTTGAACGCGGACTGCGGGATATCGGGAATCAGCTTGCCGCTCTTGTCGAGAACGCTGACCGGAAGGTCCACTAGCTCGGTTCCGGAGCGGAACAGGGCGACAGGTTGCTCGTCTTGTGTCTCGACTTGCAGCGAGCGGTTCTGGGCCCGGGAGGGCACAGACGAGACGGCGATGGCGAAGGCTAGGATGGCGAACAGAAGAGTGGTTTTACTGGGTCGGCGCATAATACCCCGTGCGGAATCTCGGCGTGATCTGGCCCAACCCGGCCGTCTTCACCAGCTTCACCTGAATCCTGCGGAACTTCCCGTCGCGATCCTTATTCTTGGGGCTGTAGCCGAGCACATATTGATTGCGCAGCTCCAATCCGATCTTGGCGGCCACATCCGGCATTTCACCAATGTTGTCCACTTCGAAATCCCTTCCTCCGGTCTGCTCGGTCAGGTCGTGGAGCAGGTCCGGACCATCGGCTTCCTCCGGAGTCCGTCCACGGGCGGAAAGGCTCTCGAAGATGCCGATGGCAAATATTTGTACATCGGCTTCCCGGACCGCATTCCTTACCTCGCTTTGCGTGTAGCGGCTGGAATTATCCCCGCCGTCGGAGATGATGAGGATGGCCTTGCGCGGATTGTGCGCCTTTTTCATCTCGTTCATGGCCATGTAAACGCCGTCCAGAAGCGCCGTCCGCCCCTTGGATTGCACGAACATCAGGCGGTTCTGGAGTTCTTCGGTATTGGCGGTAAACGGAACGGTCAGTTCGGCTTCGTCGTTGAACTGGACCAGGAGAAACTCGTCTTCCGGGTTGGCGCTCTTCATAAACTCCGCCACGGCCTGGCGCGAACGCTGCAGCTTGTTGCCCATGCTTCCGCTGGTGTCGAAAACCACCCCTACCGACATGGGCGCGTCTTCACTCGAAAAGGTCTCGATGGTCTGTTCGACGCCGTTCTCATAGATGCGGAACATGTCTTTATCCAGGCCGGTAACATAGGTTCCCGCCTGGGTGGTCACCGCCACGGGCACCAGAACCAACTGCTTGTCTACGCGGATGTTAGAGCGGGGGTCGACGATCGCATCCGATGCGGCGGGGGCGTTCCGGGAGCGGGGCGTGATGGTGACTCCGGCCGGTCCCGCAGGCGACGCCGGAGCCGTACTCGCACCGGGGCCCGCCTGCGGCTTGCCGTCCTGATCGCCGGCCCACAGCAGCCATGCTAGGAGCATGAAAACACTCAGCGTAAAAAGTCGACGCTTCATGGTGACAGCACCCTTGGCCCTAGTATACCAATGCGTGCCAGCCACCTGAGCAGACGCGGGCTGAACTATGATGAGGGTAGTGCAACTTCGCCGAATCACCGTTCGCCCAGGTGTCGCGACCGGCAAGCCCTGCATTCGAGATCTCAGATTCCCCGTCTCGCGTCTCTTGGGTCTGCTGGCATCCGGCGAGAGCCGCGAAGCGATCCTCAAAGCATACCCGTATCTGAAGCCGGCCGATATCGATGAGGCATTGCGCTATGCCGCGTACCTCGCTGAGGATGAAACGATCGAACTAAGCAAGTGAGGGGCCTTGTCGATATGCCCCTCTCGCCCGATCTGGCCGAGTGGCTTCGAGCGGAGGGTCACGATGCACTTCATGCCGGGGAACTGGGACTGCCTGGTGAAAAAGGGGGACACCCTACCCTGTCCCCATCCGTAGGCGGCTGCAAATCCGTGGCTCAAACCGTGTGGACAGGGAAGGGTGTCCCCCTTTTTCAGCACAGTACTAGCGCGCCCCTCTGTGTTACCATCGAGTGTGCCGCATAGCATTCTTGGCGTAATTCCCGCCCGGTACGCTTCCTCCCGCTTCCCTGGTAAAGCTCTCGCTGTCATCGCCGGCAAAACCATGCTCCAACACGTGTGGGAACGGGCCTCGCAGGCTCGCTACTTGAGCAGCCTGGTGATCGCTACCGATGACGCCCGCATCCGCGCCGCGGCGGAAGAATTTTCGGCGAAGGTGGTCATGACCCGCGCCGACCATCTCTCGGGAACCGACCGCGTGGCCGAGGCGGCATCCGCGTCGCGCGCGCAATTCATCGTCAACATCCAGGGTGACGAGCCCATGATCGATCCGGCGGCGATCGACGCCGCGATCCTGGGGATTCTGGATGACGAGGAAGCGCCCATGGGGACGCTCAAGACCCGTATCTATCGCGCGGCTGACTTGAACGACCCCAACGTGGTCAAGGTAGTGACCGACGCTCGCGGCAACGCGCTGTATTTCTCGCGCTCGACGATTCCCTTCGTGCGCGAGGCTTCGGACCGAACGGCCCACTTCAAGCATCTTGGGCTGTATGTTTACCGCCGCGATTTCCTGCTGGCTTACCCCGATCTTCCCAGGGGTCCGCTGGAGCGGGCCGAGCGTTTGGAGCAACTGCGCGCGCTGGAAAATGGATTCAAAATTCGAGTAGTTGAGACGGATTACGATTCCGTGGGTGTGGATACGCCGGAGGATTGGGAAAGAATAACAGAGCTTTTTGAAATAAGGGCAGTCGAAAAAACCACGGTATAGGAAAAATGGCCAAATACATCTTCGTGACGGGCGGTGTGGTTTCTTCCTTGGGGAAGGGGATTGCGGCGGCCAGCATCGGGTGTCTGCTCGAAAGCCGCGGCCTGAAGGTAACCCTCCAGAAGTTCGATCCGTATCTGAACGTGGACCCGGGCACCATGAGCCCGTTCCAGCACGGCGAAGTCTTCGTCACCGACGATGGCGCCGAAACGGATCTCGACCTCGGCCACTATGAGCGTTTCACTCACGCTCCACTCACCCAGGCCAACAATCTCACCAGCGGCCGCATCTACGAACAGATCATCTCGCGCGAGCGCCGCGGCGACTACCTGGGCAAGACGGTGCAGGTGATTCCGCACGTAACCAACGAGATCAAGGCTGCGGTGCGAAGGGTGACCGGGGACCGGCGAGGGTTCGCCGAAAATTGACGTCGTTATTGTGGAGATCGGCGGAACCGTCGGCGACATCGAATCGCTGCCGTTTCTCGAAGCCATCCGCCAGTTGCGCCATGAGCTGGGCCGCGAAAACACGCTGTTCGTGCATGTGACCCTGGTGCCGTGGATCGCGGCCGCGCAGGAGCTCAAAACCAAGCCCACGCAGCACAGCGTTAAAGAGCTGCGCGCCATCGGTATTCAACCCGACATTCTTCTGTGCCGCAGCGAAAACCCGATACCGCAGGACATGAAAGAGAAGATCGCGCTATTCTGCGACGTCGATGTGGCCGCCGTGATCACCGCCAGCGACGTCGCCAGCGTCTATGAATGCCCGCTGGTATTCGCCGATCAGGGCGTGGACGAGATTGTGCTGCGCCTGCTTGAATATTCAAGCCCAGGCCCGCGAGATCTGACCGCTGGAGCGATATGGTGCGCCGCTTGTAAGGAGCCCGCCCGGCAGCGTTTCCATCGGCCTGGTCGGCAAGTATGTCGAGTACGAGGATTCCTACAAGAGCCTGAAGGAAGCGCTGCTGCATGGCGGCTTGGCGCACGACGCGCAAGCGTCGAGATATCACTTGGATCGAATCGGAGCGCTGAAGTGGCCGGAGTTGCGTGCAGGAGTTGCGCCAATTCGACGGCATCCTGGTTCCCGGCGGATTCGGACGGCGCGGCGTCGAAGGCATGCTGCACGCCATCCGCTTCGCGCGCGAATGCAAGGTTCCTTATTTCGGCATCTGCCTGGGCATGCAGACCATGGTCATCGAATACGCGCGCAACGTCTGCGGCCTCTCCGCAAGCCAATTCAACCGAGTTCGATCCCGCCACGCCCGATCGCGTGATTTACAAACTGCGCGAGTTGAAGGGCATCGATGAGTTGGGCGGCACCATGCGCCTGGGCGCGTACCCCTGCCTGCTGGCCGAGAACAGCTTCGCCCGCGCGGCCTATGGAACGCGCGAGATCAGTGAACGGCACCGTCATCGCTACGAGTTCAATCGCGAATACGAAACGGTGCTCAAGCAGCACGGCCTGCGGCTCACCGGTGAAACTCCGGACGGAGTTTACGTCGAAATCTGCGAACTGCCCGGCCATCCCTGGTATCTCGGCTGCCAGTTCCATCCCGAGTTCAAATCCAAGCCGCTGGAGCCGCATCCTCTGTTCCGCGCCTTCATCGGCGCTTCGCTTCGAACATCGCCAAAAGAAAGCGCGTCATGCCGCTGAGGCAGCGGCCAAGTCCAGTGAGGCTCCACGTCACGGCTTAGCGTCGGTCCGCGTGCGCGTCCTCGCCGGCGTTGTCTCGATCGGTGGAGACGCGCCGCTAGCGCTCATCGCCGGCCCGTGCGTCATCGAGAGCGAAGAGCACGTGCAGTTTCTCGCCACGGAGATCGCCAAGCTGGGAGTGCCGTTCGTCTTTAAAGCGTCCTTCGACAAGGCCAACCGGTCGAGCGTGAAATCCTACCGCGGACCGGGACTGAAGGAAGGCGTGCGCATCTTGAAGACCATCCGCGATCGTGGGATTCCGGTGCTTACGGACATCCACGAACCGGCTCAAGCGGAGGCCGCCGCGGAGGCCGCGGACATTTTGCAAATCCCGGCATTCTTGTGCCGCCAGACCGATTTATTGGTCGAAGCCGGGCGCACCGGCCGGGTGGTCAACATCAAGAAGGGCCAGTTCGTCTCGCCGCATGACATTCGTCTGGCCGCGGAAAAGGTCGCGTCCACCGGAAATCACGCAATTCTGCTGACCGAGCGCGGCTCGTCCTTCGGCTATAACAATCTGGTTGTGGATATGCGCGGTCTCGCCATCATGCGCGGCTTCGGCTAGCCGGTGGTCTTCGACGCGACGCACAGCGTGCAATTACCCGGCGCGGCGGGCACGGCTTCGGGAGGCGAGCCCGAGTTCATCGAACCGCTTGCCAGCGCCGCGGTAGCTGCGGGCGCCGACGCTGTTTTCGTCGAAGTCCACGAAGCGCCGGAGCGGGCTTTATCCGACGGCGCCAACGCGTTGCGCCTGGATAAGCTGGGCGCTCTTATGTGCCGCCTGCAACGGATCTGGTCCGCTGCGAGAGGCGATTGACGCGTCCTGGCTAGGGTGTTCGCCGGAGGGCTTTTTTGCGGCGGACGCCGTAGGTTTGAGATATGGTGGCATGGCTTCCGCTCCTATTGCTGGCGATCTCGGTCAAACAGGACCAGACCCCTCTGCGCAATAGTTGCGACAGCAACGCCTCGACCATCGCCACGCTTCCGGCCGGGACCGAAGTCACCCTTGGCTTCGTGCTTTCCGGCGAGGGTGCGGCGTGTTACAAGATCACCGCGAAGGTGGATGGCAAGGAGCTGCGCGGCTACGTCGCCGCAACAGCTCTCGACGGTCTGGATGCGTTCGAGCAGGGATTGCACTCCGCTCCCTCGCTCGACTTCGGTCAGGTGATGACCGCCGTGCGCCCCGCCGTAGCGGCGGCGGTGCGGAAGCCTTCTTCTATCGTCGACCGGACCATCAGCCTGCTCGATTCCGGCCAGGCCGACAGTGCCTTGCAATTGATCGAACCGGCGGCGAAAGCCACCAAGGACCCCGCCCTGTTGGCGCTTGCCGGAGCCGCGGCCTGGCGCGCCGACGATAGCGCCAAAGCTCTGAGCTACTGGCGCGAGTCGCTGGACTTGCAGCCGGACCCCGGCCTCGAAAACCTGTATAAGCGCGTCGAAAAAGAAAACACCAACGACAAGAGCGCCGCGCGGATCTACGGTATGCGCATCGCATTGCGCTACGATGCGGGCTCCATTAACGGCGATACCGCGCACGCCATGGCCGCCGCGCTGGATCAGGAGTTCGCGCGCGTATCGGGTGAACTGGGATGCTCCGCGCAGGAGCGCATTGTGGCCATCGCCCAAAGCCCGGAGGCGTACCGCAAAACCACCGACGCAGCCGAATGGAGCGGCGGCCAATATGACGGCCGCATCCGCGTCCCCGTCGCGGCCAGCCAAGCGATGGATGCTACGATGCATCGCACGCTGGCGCATGAGATCACCCACGCCTGCCTGTCGCTCACGGGCAAGTGGCCCGCCTGGCTCCAGGAAGGTTTGGCTCAGAAGCTATCCGGCGACGTCGTGTCTTCGCAGCTCAAAGACAGGCTGGCGGAATGGTCGAAAGACGGCAAGCTGACCAAGCTCGCGAACTTGGGCCAGGATTGGTCGCGATTGGACACCGCGCACGCCGTCGCCGCGTACGGTCTCTCGCTCGAAGCGGTCGATCTGTTTTACGCCACCTACGGTATAGACGGCGTCCGCAACCTGTTGCACAACCCCAGTCAACTCTCCGCCATTACGGCCGATCTGGACCGGCGCCTGGGGTTGTAAGCGAGGCCTGTGAAACCGGTTTGTAACCTCGTATAATTGCACATATGAAGTTACGAGCTTTGTTTCTAGGGTTGGTTTTGTGCGCCGTCTCCGCGTTCGCGGACGCGGTGGACGGTAAATGGAGCGGGACGGTTTCCACACCCGGCGGCGACTTTCCGGTTTCCTTCACCTTTAAAGCGGATGGCCCGACGCTGAATGGAAGCATGGCGGGCATGGACGGCATGGACATCAAGATCGCCGAAGGAAAAGTTAACGGCTCAAACATCTCGTTTTCCGTGACACTGGATTTCGGCGGGACGCCCTTGAAGCTCGACTACAAAGGTGTAGTCTCGGAAGGCCAGATAAAGCTCTCAGGCGACGCGGGCGGGATGCCGTTCGAGTTCGTGGTGAAGAAGTCGCAGTGAAGCCCTCCTAATTGGTCCGCCATGGGCGGCTGCAAACCGGCCTGCCAAGAAGTGGCCAGGGCGATGAACTTGGTCCTTCAGCAGTCCCCGGTCCGATCAACTGCCGGGCTTTCGGCAAATCCTCAGGTTAGATCCAAAAGATTCTGTGGGTTAAGCCCTTATGGAAACGGGCCCTACCACCGATAGCCCGAATGAGTACTCTGTATGCAGAACGTCTTCCTGTCCGGGATCGCCAGGGAGATCGGGGAAGCGCCGAACCCCCTGGCGACCGACGAGCAAATCCGCGCCTTCCTGGCCTCCATCGTCGAATCGTCCGACGATAGCATCATTGGCACCAACCTGAATGGCATCATCCTGAGCTGGAACCGGGGCGCGGAGCGCCTGTGGGGCTACACCGCCGAGGAAACCATCGGCCGCCATATCACCCTCCTGTTTCCCCCAGACCATCAGCAGGACTACATGGACAGCCTGGAAAGGATCGAGCGCCAGCAACCCATCGAACGTTTCGAGTCGATGCGCGTGCGCAAGGACGGCTCGCGGGTGGAAGTCTCCGTGATCCTCTCGCCGATCAGAGACGACGCCGGACGGCTCCGAGGCGTCTCCGCCATCTATTCCGACATCACCGAACAAAAGCGCGCGGAGGCTGAGCTGTTGAAGGCCAAGGAAGCGGCCGAAGCCGCCAGCCGCGCCAAAAGCGAATTCCTGGCCAACATGAGCCACGAGATTCGCACTCCGATGAATGGAATCCTGGGCATGCTGGACGTGGCCCTCGACATGGAGCTCTCCGATGAGTTGCGGGACTATCTGGACACCGCGCGTGTTTCGGCCAACACGCTGCTGGTAATCCTGAACGACATTCTCGATTTCTCCAAGATCGAGGCGGGCCGGATGGAGTTGGAACAGACTCCTTTGTCGGTTGCGGAGATTGTCAAGGAGGCCGCGGCTGTGCTCGCCGTGGTGGCGCGCAACCGGGGAATCGATCTGAACTACGACGTGGCCGCGGGCGTCCCGCTGGTGCTGCTGGGCGATCCCACCCGCTTGCGCCAGGTGCTGACGAACCTGATCAACAACGCGATCAAGTTCACCGAGCATGGCTCGGTCGGTGTCCACGCCGCAGTCGAGCGCATGGACAACGAGGAAGCGGTCCTCCGCTTCAGCATCGCCGACACCGGCATCGGCATGTCTGAGGCGCAACGCATGGTGATCTTTGAAGCCTTCCGTCAGGCCGATGGTTCCACCACCCGCCGCTACGGGGGCACCGGCCTCGGTCTTTCCATCTGCCAGCGTCTGGTGAACCTCATGGGTGGAAAACTTTGGGTGGAAAGCGAGCCGGGCCAGGGCAGCACGTTCTTCTTTAACGTGCGTCTGAAGCGGCCGGCGGACCTGGAAGCGATCCTCAGATACTGATTGCCTTCGCTCGCGTTGCGGGGCGTTGCTAGGCCGTTTGACGACACAATGGCGCTTCTGTTAGCGTGGTCCGGCATGAACCGGATTTTTTCAGCGCTTTCGCGAAGTTTTGCGTCCACTGCCGGCATGGTGATCTTGATGGTGGCCGGGGCCGGCCGGGTCCAAGCGGCCGATTGTGAACGGGCCTGCCTCAAAGGCATGCTCGACAAGTATGTCGATGCGATGGTGGCGCATGACCCTTCGCGCCTGCCGTTGGCCGCAAACGTTCGCTTCACCGAAGACTCGAAGGAGCTCAAGCTGGGTGAGGGTTTGTGGAAAACGGTCACCAGGAAGGGCGGCTTTCGCCAGGATTATATCGACCTGGCGAAGCAGATCGCGGCTTCGCACGTGATGCTGTTCGAGGATACGGCCACCGTCCTGTACTCGGTGCTGCTGCGCGTTGCCGATGGCAAGATCACCGGGATCGAGACGTTGGTGGACCGCGTCGCGCCGGATTCGCGCTTCAAGCCGGACATGCTCGGCAAGCCTCTGGTGGGGATGAGCGAGCCTGTGCCCGCGGGCAAGCGCATGAGCCGCGCGGAGATGATCCGCATCGCAAAGCTGTATCCCGAAGGCTTGCGGATCGGGAGCTTCGTCGACGCCAAGACTCCCTTTGCCAAAGAGGCGTACCGCGTGGAAAACGGTTCCTTCATTGCGGGCGAGGGGTGCCCTCGCGCCAATTGCCCCGGCCTGTTTACGCAGAAAATTATGCTGCATCCCGAGGTGAAGCCGAGCGTGGCCGCGGTGGATGAAGAGGCGGGCATCGTGCTGCTGTGGATGAATTTCGGCGATACCAATTCGTACGGCCCCGGCAACGCGCTGGTGACCTTCGAGGCGTTCAAAGTCTGGGGCGGAGAGATTCACGCCATCAACGCCTTCTTCCGCATCCTTCCGAAGGACACGCAGCGCGGCTGGCCGGGCGCGGAGTGATCGGGACTGCAAGCTAAAAGGAGGAACATCCATGAGAAAGCTTTCGACCTTCGCAGTGACCAGTGCGCTGTTGGCTGGCTTCGCAATATCCTGCGTCACACCCGCGTTCGCCGATGACGCCGTCGCGCCGGTGACCCTGGATCGCGACAAGATCGCGGGTCTGGGCCTGACGGCGACTCCGCCGGACGCTTTCAAGGACATCCTGGTCAGTGGCGAACTGAACATGCGCGTGGCCACGCTCTTCCCAGGCAAGGAACTGCACGTCTCCATCTTCGAATCGACCCCGGCAAAGACGAATCACCGGACCCGCCCAACCGATGTCGATGAGTTCGTCTATGTCCTGAGCGGCAAGCTGATTCTCACCGAGACCAACGGAACCAAACACGAGTATCGTCCGGGCGATTCGCTGGTGCTTCCGGTCGGCTATACGGGGACCTGGGAGATGCAGGGCAATTACCGGGAACTCGTGGTTGAAGCGCAAAAACCCGCGACGCAAACGTGCCGCTGAGTTAACACGGGTTTCGGGCGTTTGGTGTGGGATAATTCCCTTTTCCAATGCCTCTCCGATCCTTCGTAGCTGCTCTACTTCTCCTCTCAAGCTCCGGCGTCCATGCATTGGCCCAGACAACGACGCTGAATCTGTCCCACGATTTGGTGAGCGGAGGGATTGCCTCCGCGAACATGACGCCCGGACACCCTTCGATCGACTCGCGCCCGCTGTTGGAGGCCGCGGCAACGTACGCCGCCGCGAACGGCATCACGAACCTGATTGCGGACCCCGGGACGTATTACTTTCTCTCCAAGCACAACGCCAACGCGCATGTGCTGATCAACGGCGCGTCGAACCTGCAGCTCAATTTTCAAAATTCGAATCTGCTCTTCGCGTTCAGTAATATCGCGGCGATCCAGTGCACCAACTGCACCAACCTTACGCTGGAGAACTTCACGGTCGATTACCAGCAGTTGCCGTTTACTCAGGTGACGGTCGGATCCGTAAACGCCGCGGCGCAGAGCTTCACCTACCAGACCATCCCCGGATACCAGGACCCCACGGCCTTCAACGTCAACCGGGCGCCGGACGGCAGTGACGCGATTTTCATGTTCGTATTCCGCAACGGCGAGCCCATTCAGCAAGTGGGGCGGCTTTCGGCGTCGCGTCCGGTTTCCGGCGGCGTAATCGCCATTTCCGATACCGGAGACCCGTGGGCAACGCCAACTGCGCTTTCTTCGATTCAACCCGGAGACACGGTGGTGTTCAGCGACCGGTCGGGGCCACCCGCGTTGAATATCGTGAACGGACAGAACGTCACTTTTGAAGGCGTATCCGTCTACTCCAGCGGACAGATCGGCGTGTATTTTGGCGGAACGAACGGCGCGACGGCGGATCGGGTGCAAGTGATTCCCGCGCCGGGAACCAGCAGATTGATCAGCACCAACGCCGATGGGATCCACACCAGCTTCGCGAATGGCCCCAACGTTTTCACCAACAACATCGTGCGGAGGACCTGTGACGATGCCCTGGCGATTTCGGATTCGTGGGTGGCCACTGTCACCAAGGTGTCCGGCACAACGGTCACCGTCTCGCGCAATTTCTCACAGCCGTACCCTCCGGGGGTCACCGTCGCGTTCATCGATCCGGCTACCGCTGCCGTGGCCGGAACGGCGACGATTTCTTCCGAGACCCCCGCGTACAATCAACAGACGCTGGCCGACGGGGAAACCGTCACCTTGACGCTGAACCAGACTGTGCCGGGTTTGGCCGCAAACTTCGGCATGGTGAATACGGACCCCACGAAGCTCGGCGGCGGATCGATCATCGCGGACAATACGGTGCAGGAGGGCGTCTTCTCGCGTGGTGTGTGGCTGGCGGGCGTCGAGAACGCTTCCGTCCACGACAATTTCATTCAGCGCACTTCGAGCAACGGAATTTTCGTTCAGGAGCTCAATGCGGGCAACACGGACGCGGGCCCTTCATCCGGCATCACTATTCAGAACAACCTCGTGGACGCTTCCATTGGGTATGCGAACGTATCGCACGGAGTCACGTTTGCGGCGGCCTCCATCTACACGGTTGCGCAGAATTCGAAAAACGCGCAGGTGACCACCAGTCCGCATTCGAACGTCACCGTTAAAGGAAACCTGGTGACCAACGCCGCGCGCTCCGCCATCCGGCTGGAGAACGTCAACTCCGGCCAGATCACGGGAAATACGATTCAAGGATTCGGACTCGCGCCGTCCGTAAACGTATTCTCGGCTCCCGCTTGCTGCGAAACTCTGGTTCAATACCAGGCCGACTTTGCGCAAGCCGTCCTGACGCCATCGTCAGTATCCGTCACGGCAACCGGCAATTCGTCGTCGGTCAGCGCGACCGCGCTTCAGAATTCTTCGACCGCGAGCGGTTACCCTCGCCTGGCACAAGGGTCCTTCGCGGCCGCGTACGGAACGAATCTGGCGACAGCATCTGCGACCGCGCCGGGTACGAATTTCCAGACGACGCTAGGCGGCGTCACAGTGTCGATCACCGACAGCACGGGAGTCACCACGCTGGCGCCCATCCAATACGTGTCGCAAAGCCAGGTGAACTATCTGGTTCCCACCGGCGCTGCGCCGGGCATCGCGTCCGTGACCATCGGTTCGTCATCGGGAGCGGCGCAAATCGACAGCGTCGGTCCCGGCTTGTATTCGATGAACGGGGCGACCGGAGTCGCGGCGGCGACTGCGGCGTTATACGCGCCCGATGGGAGTAACACGCCGGAGCCGGTCTTCCAGTGCAATCCGGGATGCACTTCCGTGCCCATGAGTGTTGGAAGCGGGGGGGATGAGTTAGTGGTCACGCTATACGGAACCGGCTTCCGAAACATCAGCTCGACGACGCCCGTGTCTCTGACTATCGGAGGAGCGCAGGCGCAGATCCTCTACATTGGCGCGCAACCGACCTATCCGGGACTCGATCAGTTAAACGCGGTGGTGCCGGCGTCGCTGGCGGGATCGGGGGAAGTCCCGGTGGTGCTCACCGTTAATGGACAGACCGCGAACGCGGTCACGCTGAACGTGCAATAGTCCGCGGGAGGGCAGTTCTTAAACGCCCGCGATGGTCCCCGTGCTGTCTCCGAACTTGTCGCGCTCCACGCCGATCTTCTGCAGCAGCGTCAAGTGGAGATTCGCGATCGGTGTACGCTCCGGCAGAAGGATGTGCTGGCCGCCCAGCTTCATCCTGCCGGCGCCGCCACCCACCACGATGTTCGGCTCCGGGTAGTTGTCATGCCTGTCGCTATTGCTCATGTTCGACCCGTACATCAGCATCGAATGATCCAGCAGCGTTCCCTCGCCGTCCGGCGTCGCCGCGAGCTTGGCAACGAATTCCGCGAATCTCTCCAGGTGCCAGGTCTGGATTTTGACCAGCTTGTTGATTCTCTCCAGATCGTTGGCGTGGTGCGATACGGGATGGAACGAATCCGGAATACCGATGTGGTTGTAAGTCCGGTTGGTGCCTTCCGCGACCATGATGTAAGACGCCACGCGCGTAAGGTCCGCTTGATAGGCGAGGGCCAGCAGGTCGAACATCAACTTCACTTGATCGGGGAAGGAGTCCAGTTCTCCGACTGGGGCCTCAGGAATCGTCAGCCCGGAAAGATCCTTGGCCTCCGCTTTCTGCACTCGCCGTTCGATCTCGCGAACGCTTTCGAGATAACCGTCGAGAGCGGCCTTGTCCCTGGCTCCCAGGTCGCGTTCCAGGCTATTGGTTCCCTCCAGAATCAGATCGAGCAGGCTGCCGGTCTGGTGGCTGATCGAGGCGCGCTCCTGCGGCGTGTCGCCCTCCCCGAACAATTGGAGAAATACCTTGCGCGGATTCGGCTCCATCGGCAGAGGCGATTCCGCGTCCCGAAAGGACAAGGTCGTGTAAGATCCCCCACCGCCCGCTGCCGACTGAACGATGGTTTCCGAGGCGACTTCGAGAGACGGCAGGCGCGTTTCCTGCCCGATGATCTTCGCGATCACTTGATCGAGAGTGGTGGCCATGTGCGCGCGGGCAGCGCCTGTATCCGGACGCGTGGCGCTGAGCCAGGTCGCCGGAGTGAACGAGTGGACCGAGCCCGCCGTAGCCTTATTCTCCAGATTCCCGAACGAGGAAACATATTTCTTGTATGGCTCGAGCGACGCCATAATCGTGTTGAATTTGAAATCCGCGCCCGAGCCCGACGGCGTCCACCGATCCAGGGCCGGCCCGTGCGAGGTGTTCCCCATGATCGCGCCGTGAGGAAGGTAGAAGAAGCCCGTGCGCAGCTTAGGAACGGCGGCGGTTTGGGCGAGGGCCGTACCGGCCGGCACCATTGCGTCCAGAAACGGCAACCCCAGCGTCACTCCGGCGGCCTTCAGCACTGCTCTGCGAGGAATGTGCTTCTTGGTGATGAACATGCTACCTCCCTGACTGCTATTTTGCGGCGACAGTCTTCGCCACGGCCGCCGTCGCGGCTCCCGAACCCTGCTTACGGAAAGCGTCGCTATTCACGATTCCCAAAACGATCGACGACAACTTGTAGTTGTCTTTCGCCGCGCCGCGGACGATGGCGCGAACCTGCGGCATGTCGAAGTATTCCAGCCGCCGGTTGACGGCGTACATCATCAATTTCTCCGTCACGGTCCGCGCGAATGTTTCCGGGTGCGCGGTCAATTGCGCCCTAAGTTCCACCACGCCGTTGATGGCGACTCCCGTCGGCAGTACCGTGCTGGCATCGATCGGCGCGTTCGCCTCAGTATCCATGGTCCGCCATTGCCCGATTGCGTCGAAATTCTCAAAGGACAACCCAATCGGATCGATCACGCCATGGCACATCTTGCAACTCGCCTTGGAGCGATGTTGCTCCAGCCTTGCGCGCACCGTCTTGGGCTGTTCGCCGGCTTTTTGCGAGAGGTCGGTCGCGGTGTCCGGCGGGGGAGGCGTGGGAGGCGTGCCGAGGAGTTTATCCAGCACCCAGGCTCCCCGCAATACCGGCGAAGTGCGGTCGCCATAGGAAGTCCGCAGCAGAACGGCGGACTTGCCCAGCAGCCCCCGGCGCTCCTCGGGAATCGGCGAAACCTTGCGGAACTGCGCGCCCGTGACACCGGGAATGCCGTACAGCCGAGCCAGCCGGTCATTCAAGAACGTATAGTCGCCGGTCAAAAGCTCCAGCACGCTTCGGTCATTTGAAAAGACATCGCTCACGAAGGATTGCGCTTCGGTCAGAAAATCGTCTCGCGTTTGGTCGTTGAATCCAGGGAATAACTTCGGGTCGGGTACGACTTGTTCGAGATTGGTGAGGTTCAGCCACTTCATGGCGAAGCTGGTGACCAGGCTGGAGGCCTTGGGATCCGCCAGCATCCGACGGACCTGTTTTTCAATCGCCCCAGGCTTGGTTAGCCCATTCGCCGAAGCCAACGTCAACAGTTCATCGTCAGGTCCGGTGTTCCACAGGAAGAAGGACAGCCGGGTGGCGAGTTCCAGATCGGTGAGGGCAAACTCGGTGTCTTGCGCTGTTCCCTTCGCGCCGCGAATCCCACGATAGAGAAACTGCGGGCTGACCAAGACCGCCGCCACCACCTGCTCGATTCCTTGGTCGAACGTGCCGCCATCGCGCCGTCCCGCCTCATAAAACGGCATCAGGCGGTTCATATCTTCCGCCGTAATGGGACGGCGGAACGCCCGCCGCGCGAGGGTTTCCGTGATCTTGCGCGCGCACGCGGGCTCGCCGGTTATTTTCGGATCGCACACGAAGATCAAGGCCCGGCTGGGCGTGGTCGAAATACCGGTTGGGTTGAACGGCCCGGCGACGTCGACGCCGTCCACCAGGCGCGCCCTGCGGTCCGTGGGAGCCTGACTGCCGGTCAAACCGCCGTAGCCTTCCGGCTTTTGGAAGTTCTCGTCGGTTTCCACCTGCGGCCGGTCGATGAACGCCACGACAACGTCGCGCACGCCGGCCTTAACTTGCACTGGAATCTTGGAGAAGCGCTCCATGATCTGAGAGCGCCCGGTTCCGGCCGTGCGATCGGCGAGAGACAGATCCGCTGCTCCACCGATCGGCTTGCGAAACACGATCCGGCCATCGATCAGGATGACCACCGTGCTCTGATTCTCCAGGGCATTGCTGTACGGGCCCACGGCAAGGTTGGTGAGGGTGATGCGATATTCACCGTCGGCCGGGAAGTCGTGTTTGAACTTGATGCCGCCGCGAGTGCCAATGGGAAGGGGATCGTTGGGATTCTGGTTCGCGGAGACCATGTACTTGACGCTGGAAACGCGGGGATTAGGATTGCCAACCGCGAGCTGGGCGACGTGCCGCGCAGCGGAAACGTACTGATCGAGGAATGCAGGAGACACGCTCAGGGCGTCGGCGATGTTATCGAAACCCTCCACTTGAATGTCTTGCGGCAGAATTTCCTTGGCGTTCACGTCGACGCCCACCAGAGCCTTCACGGAAGCTGCATACTCCGTGCGGTTCAGGCGCTGGATGGGAACATAGCCCGCCTTAGGGCCCCTGGCTTGGGTATCGAGCGTGTTTTCCATCCAAGCAACAAACGAATCCACGTCCTGCAGCGGGGGTTGCGGACTGCCCGGCGGCGGCATCTGATGCCCCCGCAACTTACGCAAGACTTTCTCCCAAACCGCCGCATCGTCCTCGGCGGTTTCTAGATTCAGGCCTTCCAAGGCCAGTCCGCCGGTCTTGAGACGCGTGCTATGACAGGTGAAGCAGGAGGTGCCGATCAAGGCGCCATGGGAATCCAGCGCCTTGCCGGCGGGAGTCTGCGCCTGGGCTCTGTCTTGCAGTGCTATAGGAACGGCGATTGCACCCACAACGGCAACCGTGCCCAGGAAATGCTTCATGGATGGCAATTTAGCTCGGTCAACCTTTACAGAGGTTCGTCGGGAACCCTCTTCTGTGTATCACAAATGACGCAGGGCCGGAAGAGGGCCCATGGCGCGTGAGTTACCTACGCCCTAGACTACGTTCCTTTCGCCCTTGAGAATGTACTAAGGGGCGGCAACTCGGGCGAAATGCTGATTGAACCCGATGCGAGGATTGCAGCCAAATAGAGATGATGACCAGGATTATCGCTGCCGCCCTATTCAGCTCCCTGTTCAGCGCAGGATGCTACGCCCAGCCGACCATCGGGAGCTGCCCGGTTTTTCCAGCGAACAATGCCTGGAACATGCGGGTGGACAAACTGCCGGTCGCGTCGAATTCGAGCACGCTGGTCAATACCATCGGATCGAGCGTCACGCTCCACGCCGATTTCGGATCCGGTCTATGGGATGGCGGCCCCATCGGGATTCCGTTTATTACGGTCCTGGGCTCGCAAACGAAGTATCCAGTCACCTTCCAATACGCCGACGAAAGCGACCCTGGTCCTTATGCGATCCCGCTGAGTGCGCCCATCGAGGGAGGCAGCTCCAGCACAGGGGATCGCCACACCATCGCGATCGACACCGATAACTGCATTCTCTACGAACTGTATGCCGCGTATCCGCAGACGGCAAGCTGGCAAGCCGGATCCGGGGTGATTTTCAACCTCAACTCGAATGCGCTGCGTCCCGCGGGTTGGACCTCCACCGATGCGGCCGGCTTTCCGATTTTTCCTGGGCTGGTCAAGTACGACGAGGTAGCGGCGGGGGTAATTAATCACGCGATTCGGCTGACGGTTCCGCAGACTCGGGATACGTACATATGGCCCGCGCGGCATGAAGCGTCCAGCCTGACCGGCTCGCAGTATCCGGCCATGGGCCAGCGCTTCCGCCTGCGTGCGAGTTTCGATATCTCGACCTACCCCGCGGATGTGCAGGTAATCCTGCAGGCTCTCAAAACCTACGGAATGTTCGTCGCCGACAACGGCTCCGCGTGGTACATTTCAGGCGCTCCGGATTCGCGCTGGAACAACGACGACCTTGGGCTGCTTCGAAATATAACGGGATCGGATTTCGAGGCGGTTGACGACACGGTATTCATGATCAACTCAAATTCCGCGCAGTCGGGCACATGCGATCTGAACGACGACGGCGTCGTCAATGGCGCGGACGTGCAGATCGCGGTTAACTCGGCCATCGGGACGGCGACATGCGTCGATGGGGATCTCGATGGTAACGGCGTCTGCGACGCCGTCGATCTTCAGCGGGTGATCAACGCCGCGCTCGGGCAGCCCTGTCGGCTTGGGCCCTGACCGGTCCAGCACTGACTCGGCCCAGAGCCTGTCGCCCAGAGCCTGTCGCCCAGAGCCGGTCGGCCTGCAAATCTTTGTGATAGACTCGGCCTCACTTAGGAGGTCGCTCATGAGACGACGCGCATTTGTTTTCTCCGCGATTCTGGCTGCCGGCCTGCCCGCACTGGCGGCGTCTATTCAGACAGCCAAACCCGAACAGACGGGCTTCTCTTCGGAGCGTCTTGCGCGCATCCACGAGATGGTTCAGCGCCACATCGACGCGCATGACATCTCGGGCGCGGTGACCCTGGTCGCCCGCAACGGCAAAATCGTGTACTTCGAAGCCCACGGGCTGGCGGACGTCGAATCGAAAAAGGCGATGTCCAAAGACTCGTTGTTCTGGATCATGTCGATGACCAAGCCGGTGGTGGGCACGGCGGTGCTGATGATGATGGAGGAAGGCAAGCTACGCCTGACCGATCCGATTTCGAAGTTCATTCCGGAATTCAAAGGCATGAAAGTCGCGGTGATCGAGGATCGTCCCGCGGGCGCGGCCGCACCCGCACGCGGCGCACCGCCGCTGTTCTACACCGTCCCCGCGACACGCGAGATCACGGTTCAGGATCTGCTGACGCACGTCTCGGGTCTCAACAGTGGCGGAGCGGCCAGCACCGCGGAAGTAGCGAAGGTTGCGCTCAAAGCGGGTGAAAAGCTGTCCGACTACATCCCTCGCCTGGGCACGACCCCGCTCGATTTTCAGCCGGGCACGCGCTGGCAGTATAGCGCGACGGCGGCGTTCGACACGCTGGAGCGGGTAGTCGAAGTTGTTACCGGCGAGCCGTTCGACCGCTTCGCCCGTGAGCGCATCTTCGATCCGCTGGGCATGAGGGACACGGGCTACCGTCCGTCGCCCGAACAGCTTCAGCGAATCGCGACGCAGTATCGCGGAGCCAACGGCGCGCTCGCACGGGTTGACAACAAGCCGATCTTTATGAACAGCGCGACCTATCTATCCGGCGGCGGCGGACTGGAGAGCAGCGCCGAAGACTACCTTCAGTTCGGCCAGATGCTGGCCAATCGGGGCGAACTGAGCGGCAAGCGCTTGCTAGGGCCGAAAACCGTGGATTTGATGTCGTCGGTTTTCGTACCAGACACGCTGCCAGGCCGGGCTAAGGGGCGCGGCTTCGGGTTGAGCGTGCAAGTCATCAGCGACCACATCGCGGCTAACACGCCCATCTCGAACGGAAGCTTCGGCTGGGACGGCGCCTATGGAACTCACTTCTGGGTCGATCCGAAAGAGAAGATCGTCGGGTTATTCATGATCCAGGCCAGTGGTCCGAACCGCGAAATGAACCCGGATTTTGAGAATGCGGTGATGCAGGCTCTCATCGACCCGGCCAGCGATCGCAACTGACCAAGTGCCGGTCTAGTGGCCGTAGAGGTTCAATTGCTTGCCGTCGGCCAGTAGCACGCGCTCAAGCCGGACGATCTTCTGGCCGTCGGCATACTGATAGCCGACGCCTGTAATCACGTCGCCGACCTTCACCGTGGTCTTGGTCCAGCCGTTGGACTCCAACCGGTGGATGGCAGGGCCACCCATCTGCCATTTCTCCATCCGGCCGTCATTGATCTGAACCTCAAGAGTCATCATCGGGTGGGGATTAGTCCACATGAACTCGGTTACCGTACCCTTCACTGTCACCAGCCGATCGTAGCTAACCGGCCATGAGTGATGCGCCGATAGCGGCATTACGGCAGAGATGAGCGCCAGGACCAACGTCAGGATGCAAAGCGCCGGGATTCTAGAGGTCTTCATCATTGCTGCCTCCTGGGGCCATTCTACCCGGAAAGAAGGGGGAGTGTGGTACCGTTTGAGCAGAATGCGATTTTTTGCTGTCGCCAGCGCCGGGGCGGTGATCGCCGGCGTGCTGATTAGTGGAACTTGGCTGCACGCGCAGGACGCGTCCGGCAATGCGAGCGTGCGGGCTGTTGGTCTTCCGCCGCGGCTGACGCCGGCGGATTACCAATTCCACGTCCAGGCAGGCTCAGTCACCATTGCGGCCGAGTTCATGGGGCATGGCGTCCCCACCGAGGAGGGCGGGCCCTACGCGACGGACGCTTATGTAGTGGTGGAGACGGCTGTGTTCGGTGCGCCGAATACGAAAATCGCACTGGCCAACAAGGACTTTTCGCTGCGCATGAACGGGAAGAAGCCGCCGGTGCCCAGCGAGCCTTACGTGCTGGTTTTTCCTACGCTGAAAGATCCGGAGTGGGAGCCGCTTAATTCGGAAAAAGAGCAGGCTGCGACCGCCAGCGCCGGCGGACGGGCCGGTCAACCCCAGTTTAAATCGGCGCCCCCGAAGATGCCCATAGAGCGGCGGCACCTCATGGAGCAGCGGGTACTCAAGGCGTCGCTGCCGGAAGGAGAGCGTGCGCTGCCGCAGGCGGGACTTCTGTTCTTCGAATGGCGCGCCGATACCAAGGGCATCCGCTCGATGGAACTGGAGTACAACGGGCCGGCGGGGAAGGCGACGCTGGCGCTCGAGAAACCGTAGCCGCTACTTGCACCGGTCCGCGAGCCGTCTCTCGCGCCACTTCCGATGGCAGTTGGCGCACGCCGTAGTCATCGTATCGGCGACCTCGATCATTTTGTCCTGGTCTTTGGCTTGAGCGGCTTTGTAAGCCGTCATGCTGGCGTCCCGCAGTTCTTGAACGAATTTCCCCCAGTCCGGATTGTTGATCGGAACCGGCACGCCGTTGGAACACGTGCGTCCCGGAATCAGCAGCAGATTGGCGGACTCCGCCAGAGCCAGCGACGCGCTCTCAATCGCCTGCCAGCCTCCGAACGTGCTGACCAGCGGATCGGTGGCCATCGAGGGATCCTTGCCCGGGATGGGCTTGATGTCGCCAGGATTGTCGATTTGGGCGGAGAAGACCACATTCGACGCCGGATACAGGATGCCCCGCATCAACTGGAGCATGTTAGATTTAATCTCCATCCCTGGCGCCGCAGCGGCTGGTCCCGAGTCTTTCGAGGACGTTTGCGCCGGCAGGCACAACACCAGCACCGGCATCACGGCTAGAGTCAAAAGGATTCTGCGCATGGGCTTATTCTAATGCCGTTGCCGGCGGGCGGGTGGAATAAAGTGAAAGCGTATCAGGTAGACGTTGTCGCCGGGGCCGTGCTTGGCGACCTTCAGCAGGTCGATCACCCCCAAAAAACCGGATTCGACAGCCAACTGATGGGTGATGTCTTGAATCGCGATCTGCTCAATCGAGTCCACCTCGATCTCACCGTCGTCCATTTTGTAACGGCGCCCTACTGTGACGTGGGGCCGCTGCCAAATGCGAACGGTACAGGTGATGGATCCATTTCGCACACCCTCCCTCAGACGCTTGGTGAACACCATTGGCCGCCCGCGATTCTAGCAAACGGGATGAGCCGCTGTTCACATCTGTCCGGATGCCGCCTGCCCTTGTGGTATTTCTAGCGTCATGACGTACTCCGTTCTCGCTGCGCGCTGCGGCGTTGGGGCGGCGGCGCTGGCGATCGTCGCATTGGCGGTACTTCATTTCCTCAAGCCGGAAGTCGATCCATTCCGGAACATGATCAGCCAATATGCGCTGGGACGGCACGGATGGGTGATGGCGCTGTGCTTTGCCGCGTTCGGAGCAGCCAGTGCCTGCCTATTCGCGGCGCTTGCCGGGAACATGGCGTCTGTGGTGGGCCGCATCGGCTTGGCCTTCCTGCTTACAGCCGCTGTTGGTCTGGGGATGGCCGCTCGCTTCCCAATGGACCCGGTTTCGACCCCACGCGCGCAGATGTCGTTTTCTGGAAAGATGCACGGCGTTTCGTTTCTGGTCGGAGTACCGTGCCAGATCTTCGCATCGCTCCTCCTGTCACTGGCGGCCGGAAAGCACAACTCCCCAGTAGCTCTTCTGCTATTGCTCCTTACCGGTGTCATCTGGCTCAGTCTCGGCGTTACCATCGCGATCATGCTGATGGTCGGGCCCGGAAAACCACCGAACCCCAATGGGCCGGAACGATTCCTCGGCCTGCCGAACCGCTTGTTCATGGTCGCCTACGGGGTGTGGTTGATGGTCGCCGCGTGGCCGGGCGCTCGCTGACCAGGTTAAGGCGATTTAGGGGGAGGTTAGGTTGGGTCTCGGGTATAAGATGGTTGCATGCTGCGATACCACGTGGCGTTCTATTTGCCGAAGGCCCCGGGCGAGATGGTAGTGACTGAGGCCCTGGATTTTCCGGGAGCTTTGACGCAGGGGTTCGATTTGGCTGATGCGCGGGGCATGATCGCAAGCGCGTTAGAGGACCTGGCGCAGATGCTCCTGGAGGACGGGAAGCCCCTACCTGTGCCGGATGAAAACGCTGTGGCTCCAGAAGCGGATCTGATCGAGTTAGTCCCGCTGTCGATTCACGCAGGCACTGGGAGGCGGTGAAGCGGCACGAGCTGCTGGCGCACTTGCGAGAACACGGTTGTGTGCTCGCGCGAGAGGGCGGCCGGCACAGCATCTATCGGAATCCGGCGAATGGGGCCAAGGTTCCGGTTCCGAGGCATTCGGAGATCGACAATCGGCTGGCGCGGAAGATTTGTGAGCAACTGGGGATTCCAAAGGGTAGCCGGCGGGGTCTTTTGTGAAGCACCCATTTTCGCCCCTCGCTGGTACACTGCGGGTTTATGGCGACGGCTCCGGTGTTGGACACTCACTTTCTGAACGTCGATCTTGACATCTTTTCCAGACGCGATTTACAGCCACTGGTGGGCCGCTTCGGACGTAAGGTGCACGTGCTCTTCGTGGGGCGAGAGAGGGGAAGATTCTCCGCACACATCGAGGTCGCCAAACGCATTACCACCGCAGATTCAACCATCCGCGCTTTCTGCCGGCTAATTTGCAGTCTTCCGGAGGCGGAACGGCAAATCTGGGACGCGGCGATCGTTCGCAGCTTCAGCATCGGCGTGCAGGCCGAGGCCGGTTCTCCGGTTCGAGACTTTCAGGTTAGTCAAGGAACTGTGACGGCCGTATCGAACGTCGGCGCAGAAATTGTCCTGACCGTCTACGCTCCCAGCCCGAAGGGAAGCGCCCCAAAATCACGCCGAGCTTAATTCTTTCGGCAACCGCGCCTTCGCCAGACGCAATCTTGTATTGAAGCCACACCGGGTGGTAGACTCCGAGACCGGATGAACACTGCCGCGCACACGCTGCTGACCCTGAGCGGGGTCGATATCGCCATCATTGCCATTTATTTCGTGGTCTGCCTGGGGCTCGGGTTTTACTTGAAGGGGCAGGCGGAGACGGGCGAGGATTTTTTCCTGGCCGGCCGCGAGATGACGGCGTGGATCGCGGGGTTAAGCTTCGTTTCGGCGAACTTGGGTGCGCTGGAGCTGATGGGGTGGGCCGCGTCGGCGTATCAGTATGGAATTCTTGCCACGCATTGGTATTGGATCGGCGCGATTCCGGCGATGCTGTTTTTGGGCATCGTGATGATGCCGTTCTATTACATTTCCAAGACACATTCTGTTCCTGGCTATCTGCAATTGCGCTTTGGCGAGGCGAGCCGCGGCCTCTCGGCGATTTCGTTCGGCCTGATGACCGTGCTGATGAGCGGCATCAATATGTACTCGATGGCTCTGGTGATGAAGGTGGTGCTGGGGTGGGATATTCACTTCAGCATCTGGGTGTCGTCGCTGACGGTGGCGGTGTATGTGGCGCTGGGAGGGTTGCGGTCGGCGATCTTCAATGAAGTTTTGCAGTTCATGTTGATCTGGCTGGGCGCGCTGGTGATTCCGATTCTGGGGCTGGTGGAGACGGGAGGATGGGGACCGCTGAAGGCTCGGATCGCGGAGCAGCTCGGGACGCAGGATTACACGCACCTGTGGAGCACACTGGGGACCTTCCAGGACAACCCGATGGGGATTCATTGGACCGGGATCGTGTTCGGGCTGGGGTTCGTGATCTCATTCGGATACTGGACCACGGATTTTCTGGTGGTGCAGCGGATTTTAGCGGCAAAAGATTTGAGATCGGCGAAAATGGCGCCAATTATCGGGGCGGGATTCAAGATGATGGTGCCGTTCATCGTGATCCTCCCGGGGCTGCTGGCGCTGGGAGTGCTGCCCTACAAGCTGACCGGCGAGGCGCAGGCGGTCGCGACGGGCGGGCACAGCTATAACGAGGTCCTTCCGCTGATGCTGGCCCGGTACTGTGGACCGGGCCTGCTGGGATTGGGAATTACGGCGCTGATCGCCGGATTCATGAGCGGGATGGCGGGCAACGTCAGCGCGTTCGCCACCGTGTGGACGTATGACATTTACCGGGCGTTTATCAAGCGCGACGCGGCCGACGGGCACTATGTATCGATGGGCCGCTGGTGCACGATTATCGGGGTGCTGGTGAGCATCGGCACGGCGTACCTGGTGATGCAGTTCCAGAGCATCATGGATTACGTGCAGGCTCTGTTCAGCTTCTTCATTGCTCCCTTGTTTGGGACGGTGATCCTGGGGATGCTGTGGAAGCGGGCGACTCCGGCGGGCGGGTTCTGGGGATTGCTGGCCGGAACGGTTTCCTCCATCGGCATGTGGGCGTGGGTGAAAGCCGAGCCGTCGGCCTTGTCGATTGTGGCTTTGTCACCGCACGCCAAGGACATGGCGGAGAACATGTACCGGGGGTTGTGGTCGTGGGTGATCTGCGTGGGCGTGACGATCCTGGTGAGTTTGGCGACTCCACCGAAAGTGGAGAGTGAGTTGGTCGGCCTGGTCTACGGGTGCACGGAGATCCCGCATGAATCGGACATGCCGATGGTCCAGCGCCCGATGTTTTGGGCGGTGGTGATCATTGTGGTGTTTTTCGGGCTGAACCTGTATTTCTGGTAAAGGGGCCTTATAGCTGCGAAGTGCAGTTGGGGCAGCGCTTGGCCGCGATCGGAATAGAAGTGCAGCAGTAGGCGCAGTCCTTGGTGGTTGGAGCCGCGGGGGCGGGCTCGGGCTTGCGTTGGAACCGGGTCACTTGGCGCACCAGCATGAACACCACAAACGCGATGATCAAGAAGTTGATGATGGTGTTGAGGAACGTTCCGTAAGAGATCACGGGGGCGGCGGCGGTCTTGGCGGCGGCGAGGGTCGGGTACGACTTGCCGTCCAGCGCCACGAAGAGCTCCTTGAAATCGACGTGGCCGAGAATCAAGCCGATGGGCGGCATGATCACGTCATTGACCAGCGAGGTGACGATGGCTCCGAAGGCGGCGCCCATGATGACGGCGACGCCTAAATCGATGACGTTGCCTCTAGCAACAAATTTTCTGAAATCGTCCCACATAATTCCTCCGTTAGACTACGCTGCTTCGAGCGTCGCGGTAACGATCGAAAGAGCCGGAAGATCCAAAGCGATTCGTCCCGGTTCCACCGTCACCGCATGGGGCTTGATAGTAACACGATTGGGATTGTCAAAGCTGTTGTACGCGTTGAGATCGGAGTCGTGGAGGATTTGTGCGGAGCCGGTGCGCGCGGTGACGCCGTGAACGGCGCAGTCGATGCGCATGTCAGCGTCGTGGCGCGGATTGACGAAGGTGACCACCACTTGGTTGCCCTGGCGCGAGGCGGACATGGAAAGATCGGGCACAGGCTCCGGCTGCTTTCCTCCACCACGTCCGCCAGGAACCGGCGGCGGGGCGGGAGCGGCTGACGCATCCGTCTCCACGCGGACGGCGGTTTTGCTGCGGTGCGGCTTGAACAGCATGAAGGCCCAATAGCTGGTGGTGCGAACGGCGGTTTTGCCTTGGGGGCCATCGGTGATGATCATGCACTGAAGCACGTTGACCATCTGCGCGATGTTGCACATGTACAGCTTGTCGGCATTGCGGTTGAAGACGTTCAGTCCGAGTGCGGCGGCGACGGCGCTGCGCATGGACTGCTGCTGCCACAGGCGGCCATTGCGGCGTTCTTCTTCCTGCGAGACGCCGTGATCCCATACGCCCCATTCATCGAGGAACAAGCCCATGCGGCGCTGCGGATCGTAGCTATCGAGAAGATTGCGCTGCTGCACGACGGTCTGCTCCACGCGCTGAAACGTGTTGAACTGCGCGTACATGGCTTCGGGGGTGAAGGTGAGCGGGGCGGCCTGCGAATCGGAGTAGTGATGGACGGAGTATCCATCGGGTTGGCGGTTGCCCACCAAGGTGTCCATGAAGCCGCGGGTCCACTGGAGGTTGTTTTGATTCGGGCCGCAGCCAACCAGGAACGGACGGGTGGTTCCGAACGGGCGGGCGAAGGTGGCGAAGTGGCGGAACTCGGCGGCGGCTTGCTCGGCTTTGAAATTTCCGCCGCAGCCCCACAGCTCATTGCCGATGCCCCAGTAGCGGACGTTGAATGGCTCGGGCGAGCCGCCGGCGGCACGCAAATCAGCCAGCGTGCTTCCAGAAGGATAGTTGCAGTATTCCATCCAGTCGCGCATTTCTTCGGGCGATCCGGCGCCGACGTTGGCGGCGAGATACGGCTGCGCGCCGATCAGTTTGCAGAAGCCCATAAACTCATTTGTCCCGAAACTGTTGTCTTCGGTGTAGCCGCCCCAATTGGTGTTGACCGTCCTGGGGCGCTTTTCCGCGGGGCCGACACCGTCGCGCCAGTGATAATCGTCGGCGAAGCAGCCACCCGGCCAGCGAAGGACGGGCACGCCGAGCTCCTTTAAATAATCGACGGTTTGCTGGCGGTAGCCGTTGATGTTGGGAATCGGAGAATTTTTGCCCACCCAGATGCCGCCATAGACGCAGGAGCCGAGATGCTCGGCGAAGTGCGAATGCAGTTCCGGGCGAATGGTCCCGATTTCCTGATCGGCGCGGACCGTGGCGTGGCGCGTGGCCGCACCCTGGCTGAATACGGCTCGCGGAAGGAGCGACGCGAGAGAGGCGGCTCCGGCGGATTGGAGCACGCGGCGGCGGCTCAATGTGGAAGGCATGGCCAGCATTATATCCGAGCACGATTTGGAGTATCGTAGCGTCTATGAACAGGAGAGCATGTCTCGGCTCACTGGCCGGAGCGGCGCTGGCTGCGCTGACACGAGCACAGACGGCCAAGCCGCAGTGCAGCTGCACCTGCGCGAGATTTAGGAGGGACCATTAACTGGGCAGTCGCGGTTGCGGTCTTGGCGCTTCCGGCGCTCGGCCAATCCGAGAGGCCCGCGTTTGAAGTGACCACCGTGAGGCCGAACATGACCAATGACGGGATCATGAACCACTTCTATCCGGGACAGTTGATCTACACGGCGACCCCGTTGAGCGGTCTGATTGGGGCGGCGTATAGATTGCGACCGTATCAGCTGGTGGCTGGTCCGGCGTGGATCAGCGCGGACAAGTGGGACATCGAGGGCAAGACCACCGGCCCGTCCAATATGGCGCAGGAGCTGCAGATGCTGCAGGGGCTTCTAGAAGAACGGTTTCAATTGAAGTATCATCGCGAGACCAGGGATCTCACGCAATACAAGCTGTTGGTCGCGAAGGGAGGTCCCAAGCTTCGGGAGGCGCAGGGCGGAGATCCGAAGACGGACCCGGGAGGGACCAGAGTCAATCGGGGGCTGATTCAGGGGCATCGCGACGGGATTCTCGACCTGGTGAACTTTCTTCAATCGGAATTGGGACGGCCGGTGGTGGACAACTCGGGCTTGACCGGAAGGTATGATTTCAAGCTGGAATGGGTGCCGGATGAGAGCCAGCCGAATAGTCAGGGCGTCGCGCCGCCTGCGGATGCGGCCGGGCCCTCGATCTTCGCGGCGATTCAAGAGCAGCTTGGGCTGAGGTTGGAAGCAGTGAAAGCTCCTACGGAGGTGTTTGTAATCGATCATGTGGAAAAACCGAATGAGAACTAAGGCAATTGTGTTGGCGCTGGCGATGGTGACGCCGCTGGCTCGCGCGGCGGACGACTGCGATCGCGAATGCCTGCGCGGCTTAATCACGCAGTATCTGGTGGCGATGGTGGCGCACACTCCGGGCGCGGTGCCGGTGGCGCCGAATGTAAGGTTCACCGAAGACACCAAAGAGATGAAATTGGGCGAGGGGTTGTGGAAGAATGCGTCGGGACTGCGCCGGTATCGGCAGGACATACTCGATGTGCGGCAAGGGGTCGCCGCGTCGCAGGTGATTGTGGAAGAGAGCGGGATGCCGGTGATGCTGATGCTGCGGATGAAGATCGCGAATAAGAAGATCACCGAGATTGAGACCCAGGTGACGCGCAGCCGGGCGGAGGGGGCGATCTTCAACATCGACGCGATTCAGACGCCGCGGCCGGCGATGAACCTGGTTCCCGCGAAGGCGCAGCTCAACTCGCGCGAAGACGCAATCAAGATCGCCGAGCATTATCCGGCGGGACTAAAGATCGGGAGTTTCGTCGAAGTGGATGCGCCGTTTGCGGCCGATGCGTACCGGATCGAGAACGGAACGGTGACCGCGGGGGCGGGATGCGGACGGGCGGGATGCGACAACATCAAAACCCAAACCATCATGAAGCACCCGGACATCACCACCCGGGTGATCGCGGTGGATGAGGAGCTGGGAATCGTGCTGCTCCGGATGAATTTCGGCAACACGGGATCGTACGGGCCGGGGAACGCGCTGATCGTGTGGGAGGCGTTCAAGGTTTACGGCGGGCAGATTCACGGAGTGGAAGCGTTCATGCGGGTGATGCCGGCGACGGCGGGGTCGGGGTGGGATTAGGGCGCTTCGCGCCGTGGCTCCTGATCGCAGGGCTGGCTACGGGTCAGGCGTTCGCGCCGCGCGGAGATCTCAAGTTCGAGGTGGGGACGATCAAGCCGACTCAGCCCGGTGAACAATATGACGGAGTTCACCCGGCGCCGGGAGGACGCCGGTATACGGGCAAAGGTCTGCCGCTGCGGAGTTACTTGTACGTCGCGTATCAGGTGCGGGAGGAACAGATCACGGGCGGGCCAAGTTGGGTGGACAAGGACCTTTTCGACTTGAATGCCGAGGCGGAGAAACCGTCGAGCATTGAAGACCTGCACATCATGCTGCAGAATCTCTTGACCGGCCAGTTCAAGCTGAAGTTCCATTTCGAAAAGAAAGAAATGCAGGCGTATGTGCTGACGGTGGACAAACTCGGGCCGAAGAATTTGACGGCTCGGGCGCAGAAGCCGGGCGCGGATTTTATTGTCGAGTTTGAACCGGCGCCGGCTTTCCATCAGAAATGGAGGGCGCATTGTGCTTCGATGAGTTTTTTCACCTGGCGGCTTTCCGGGTGGGTCGACCGGCCGATCCTGAACCAGACGGGACTCGAGGGGTGCTACGACTTCGAATTCTCCTATACGCAAAACCTGCCGGCCGGAGTTCAGGATGGGCAGTTGTTCAATGGCGTTCCCGTGGATGCGTCCGGGCCGGACGTGTATCGAGCGCTTCAGAGCGAGCTGGGTTTGAAGATGGAGGAGAAGAGAGCTCCGGTGGAGAGCATGGTGATCGACCACGCGGAGCGGCCGGAAGCGGATTAGCCGTCCGCGCTAATTGACGGTGAGCGGAGCGGGGATGCTGCACACGGGGGAGCCGCCGGAGACCGTCCCGCAGACATAGACCTGGGTGGTTCCGGGCGCCAGATTTGTGGGCACGATCAGGTTCACCTGCTGCACGCCGGGAAGGCCTGGCGCAGGGCCGGCGTAATAAGGGACGGCGATATCCTGCCCGCCGATGTTGGCGGTGATGGTTCCATTGCCGGAGAGCCCGGTGCCCCACATGGCGATGACGGATCCCAGTGCGGCTGGGCTGTTGGAGCTGTTGATGGTCCCGTCCTGATTCACGATGCCGCCGTTGAAGATGGCGGGCTCGAAGGGAGCCACCATCACGCTGACCGGCGTACTGCTCCGGCCATCGACGGTGACCACTAACTGAGCCGCGGTCAGGCCGGCGAGCTGAGCGGGAACCAGCAGGTTAATCTGGCCTGCGTTGGTGAACAGGATGCCGGCGGCGATGTTGTTGAACGTCGCCGAAACGGAGGCGCCGCTGAAGCCCGCGCCCATCACGGTACTGATCGAGCCGGGCACAACCGGAACCGGAGCGAAGCTGGCGGCGTTGAGTACGGAAGTGATGGTCGGGCCGGGTGGCGGAGGCGGCGCGGTGACGGTCAGCGTGACGGGAATCGCGATGGATCCGGCGACGGGCCCCGCGTCGATGTTCAGTGTTGCAGTGTAGACGCCGGGCGCGAGCGTGCGGGGGATCGCGATGGCGATCAGCGTGGCGTTGCCGATGCCCTTGATGGAACTGATGCTGAGCCATTGCAAGCCGCCGCCTCCGGCGCTTCCCGCCGCGTAGGTGACGAACGCCTGCCACAACATCGCCCCGCCTCCGCTATTGGCGATGGCAACGCTGGAGGACTGCTCGACGACTCCGGACTGAATGGTGAAGCCGAGCGAGCCGGGAGTGACCGAGAGCATGGGCGGAGTGACATCGCAGCCGCCGACGATGGCGCAATCCGGCTGGGCAATTTCAGGAACGAAGCGCGGAAGGGGATCGGTCGCAGTCGCTACACCAACGTTGGACGAGGGCGCGAAGAAAATCTCTTCTGTGGTGGCGCTGGGCTGGCGATTCGGATCGGGAGCGAGAGCGAGGAAAGTGGGGATGGTGGCGGATTCGATGGCGGAGGGGTTCGCGTCGACCACTTCGTAGACCACGTAGGCGGATCCGTCCGTGGCGATGGGGAGTTGCGAGGCGGTGCTAAACATCACATTGCCGGAACCAATCGAACCGGGTTGATAGACTGGCGTTCCGCCCGCGCCGTTGGCGCCCGCGTTGTTCACGCGAGCCAGAAGAAGGGAACCGCCGGCCGCAGGCGCGTAGGTCCCGCCGGAAACCGGCAAGTTGAAATCGCCCGCCGAAGTTGGCTGAACGGCGTCGCTTCCGGCGACGACATCGGGAACGTAGAGCAAGGAGTCTTGCGGGAAACCGGTGTACTGGACCAGGATCCGTTCGCCGGAGTCGGCGTTGAAATTTTGGAAACCGAAGAGCGGCTGGAAGGCGTCGCCGAAGCCCTCCGTCACCCGTACGGTTTCGAAAACGGTGCCGGCGGAGACGAGATCGTTGAAGTCGAAAGTAGCCGGAACCGGCGAGCCGCTCTGGGCGCAGATGAAGGTAGCCGTGTAGCTGGCGTAGAGGCCGCGGTTGGATGTTCCAGCGGTGAGTTGTGCGTTGGTGAGCGCCAGACCCGCGTTGTTGATACTGACCGAGGCTACAATGGGCAGGCCCACAGGCAGCACGTTGGCGTTGGCTCGGATGCCGGAAATATCCAGATTCACGCCGCCGTTGGAGGAGAAGGTGATGGGGACGCCGAGATACGTGATCGACGATGGGCCGGCCAGAATAGGCGGCGTCAGAACCGGCTGCGGCCCGGAACCGCTATCGACCGTAAAGACAATGCCGACTACGGTTGGGCCGGGCGAGGAACTGGAGAGGCGATTGGTGAGATCGGTGTTGAGCGAAATTTTGACGTTCGCGCTGAACATGTTGCCGGGAGTGCCGGTACAGGTAAGCAGCAGGTCGCCGATGCGCTCGGTGAGTCCTTCGGCGCGGACGATAGGCGGAGTCGCGCTGGTGGCGCAGACGACGGGTTGAGCGATGAGACTGCCGGCGGAAAGGACGAGGAGGACTACCGGCATGCAGTACATTCTGTGCATGCACTCGGGAGTATAACATGAGCGAGTGCAGCGGCCTATCGGTGTTTCACCCGATAAGTAAGCAGCACGCCCTGGCCGGCCCCGGTCCGCCGAACTTGGCCGGAACGCAGCGGGTGTTGATGTGTTATAGTTGGCTGCCCTGGGCTCAAGTTGTCAGGAGGCTGCTTGATAATGTGGATCATTGCCTGCGCAATGCCGGTGGGGCTGGTTCGCTCAATCGACAAACTATACTTGCGTCCTGAGGAAATTCGTGGGAAATGCGATCTCTGGCTTCGCCATCGCGGCTTGGGGCCACCAGCTCGCCGCGCCAAGCATCAGCTATGAGGGTACTTCGCATCGGCGCCGGCCTGATTGTGGCGGCTGCCGGGATCGCCTGGGGACAACAATTTAGCATCTCCACCTACGCCGGAGGTGCCGGTCCGCCCACACCGCTGCCCGGTGCGCAGGCGTCAGTCGGCGCGGTCCAAGGCGTGGTGACCGACTCGTCCGGCAACGTTTACTTCAGCAGTAGGCTGGGGTGCGTTTTCAAGTTGGATACTGCCGGAACCTTGACGCGATTTGCAGGCACGTGTCGTCCTGGCTATACCGCCGGCGACGGCGGACCAGCCGCCAATGCCGAAATCTTCGATCCGGTCGGCCTGGCAATGGATGGAGCGGGCAACCTATACATCGCCGACGTGTACCCGAGCGATCGCGTCCGCAAAGTCTCGCCCTCGGGCGTTATCACCATCGTCGCTGGAAGCGGCTTGAGTAGTGTTCCCGGCAATGGCGTAGCCGCAATCGACTCGCCTCTGGAATTATCCGACGTTTCCTACCCGGCTGGCCTGGCGGCCGACGCAGCCGGTAATCTCTACATCGCATCCACTCAGTTCAACTGCGTCAGCAAGGTATCGGCCGCCACCGGTCTCATCAGCACGTTTGCCGGCACATGTAGCGGAACCGCTGCCGGATTTTCCGGCGATAGCGGACTGGCAACCGCCGCCAAATTGCGAGGCCCAACCGGCGTGGCCGTGGATTCTTCGGGCAACGTCTACATCGCCGATGAAGGAAACTACCGCGTCCGAATGGTGTCTACGTCCGGCACCATCAACACCATCGCCGGGACGGGACAAACCGGCTCGACCGGAGACAACGGACCCGCCGCGAGCGCGTCGCTGGCGCCTTCGTCGCTTTCTTTCGATGCCTCCGGCAACCTTCTGATTAACGACACTCTGAACTCCCGTGTCCGCAAGATAACCAATGGAACCATCATCACCGTGGCCGGCGGTGGTCCACTCGGACTGCAGAGCTTCGGCGGAGACGGAGGACCGGCCACTTCCGCGAACCTGTACCACCCCTATGGCGTAGCGGCTGACCGCGCGGGCAATATCTACATTGCCGATCAGGGCAACAACAGGCTGCGAAGAGTTTCACCCACGGGAACCATCAATACAATTGTCGGGGATGGTCTGGCCTACTCTGGCGATAGGGGCCAAGCCACGAATGCGCAATTGTTCTTCCCAGCCGGCGTGGCTGTGGACGCGTCGGGCAATCTTTACATTGGCGAGTATGATAATAATCGCGTTCGCAAAGTTACTCCCTCCGGGGTTATTTCGACCGTCGCCGGTGACGGGACACGCACCATCGGCAACACGACCGGTTCCGTGGGCGATCAGGGGCCGGCCATCAAGGCCCAGGTCACCCCGCTCGGTGTCGCCGTCGATAGTTCGGGCAACCTCTATATCGCCGATTTTGGCAACGAGCGTATCCGCAAGGTCACGCCGGGCGGGACCATTACCACCATCGCCGGCACCGGCGCTACCGGTTACTTCGGCGACGGCGGGCAAGCCACCGCGGCGATCCTGAGCTCGCCGGCGGGAATCGTGCTCGATAACGCCGGCAATGTCTACTTTGCCGATTCCCAAAACCACCGCGTCCGCAAGGTGACACCCGGAGGCGTCATCTCCACCGTCGCCGGCAATGGAGGGTCCGGCTGCTTAGGCGATGGCGGTCAGGCTATCGACGCCGTACTGGCGATTCCCTACTTCCTCGCGCTCGATTCCAAGGGTAACCTTTATATTTCCGACCTGACCGCGGGCGTCGTCCGCAAAGTGACTCCCGCCGGGATCATCTCCACTTACGCCGGCTACGCCAACTGCTCTTCTAGTGGAAACGCCGGCGAGGGCGGGCCGGCCACGCAAGTCGGGATCGGACCGTTCGGAATCGCGACGGACGCGGCGGACAACCTCTATATCGCCGACGACACCAATATGCTCATCCGTGTCGTGTCGCCGGCAACCGGAGCCATCGCCACGGCAGCCGGCCAGCAGATTGGAGAAGGCTTTCCCGGCAGCTACATCGGCGACGGCGGAATCGCCACCGCCGCGCAGATCACCTCGCCGCAGGGCTTGGCGGTCGATTCTAAGGGAAATGTCTACATAGGAGATGTCGAGGAGAACGCCGTTCGCGTGCTCATGCCCGACACCCCAGTGGGGCTCACGATCACGGCCGGAAACAATCAGACCGCGCAGGCCGGGTACACGTTGCCTTATCCGCTGCAAGTGGTGGTGAACGGAAGCACCGGCGTTCCGGTACCGGGCGTGTCAGTGGCATTTACCGTTAGCTCGGGATCGGGCGCGGTCCCGGCTAACGCCGTCAGCGACGCCACCGGCACAGCCTCGGTTGCGTTGATGCTCGGCCCGAACCCGGGCACGGTGATGGTAACGGCGACGGCTGCCAATCTCCAACCCGTGCAGTTCACCGCGACAGCGGTCGCTGCGCCCGCCTCGGGCGGCGTTGCGTGTACACTGACCGTGCCACCCTCGATCACGTCAGTGAATTCAGCCACCGATTTCGGCGGATTTTCCAGCTTCGCGCCCGGATCGTGGCTGGAGGTTAAAGGCGCTAATCTGGCCGTCGACACGCGCCTGTGGAGCGGCAACGATTTTCAGGGCGTGAACGCGCCTACCAGCCTCGATGGCTCTTCCGTCGCCATCGATGGAAACGCCGGCTTCGTCGACTATATCAGCGGCGCTCAGATCAATGTGCAGGCTCCGGCCGATTCCAACACAGGCCCGGTAAAAATCACCGTCACCACCTGCGCCGGCACCAGCACGCCTGTCGCCATTCCAGAGGCGGCAACAGTGCCCGGCATGCTCGCGCCCGCCAGTTTCTTCGTGCCGGGCAATCCGCCGGAGATTATCCCCAACAAACAATACCTGGTCGCGCTGTATGGCGACGGCCGGACCTTCGTCGGTAATCCCAGCCTAATCCCCGGCGTTCCATTTCGCCCCGCGACGCCTGGCGATACTATCACGGCCTACGGAATTGGTTTCGGCGCGGTCACTCCGGCCATCGCGCCGGGCGTCATCGTTGGGCAATCCAACTCGATTCCGAACCTCACGATCAGTTTCGGCCAGACGCCCGCCGTCGCGACTTACGCGGGCTTGGCGCCGAACGCCGTCGGCCTCTATCAATTCAACATCACGGTCCCGCAGTTGACCGCCGGCGATTATCTGATCAACGTCAGCGTCAACGGGGTTGCCGTGCCCCAAACCTTTTATCTGACCGTTCAATAGGAGCCACAGCATGGGCCTGATTCGACTTATGGCTGCGTTCTGGATCGTCGCGTGCGCAGTGCCCGCCGGCCTTCTCGCGCAGGCAACCAATTATCCTTACGTCCTGCGGCAATTCGCCGGCAACAACAATCTGGGCGACGGCGGACCAGCCACTTCCGCGCTGCTGCCCAGTCCGCTGATCGCCGCTTACGATCCCAACGGCAATCTCCTTATCTTTGACAATGACAACGGACGGTTCCGTCAGGTGAACTCGACCAGCGGCATCATCAATACCGTTCCGATCCCGGTCAAAGTCGCCACTGACTTTAAATACACCCCCGACGGAACGCTATACGTCTGTAGCGGCTTACAGGTTTTCAAGATAAGCCCCGCCGGGCAACTGACTGTGATCGCCGGCTCTCTCTCGCCCCCTTATACGGGCGATGGCGCGCCGGCCGTTACCGCACAACTCGGCGATATATTTGGAGTTGCCGTCGACAGCGCCGGGAACGTCTACTTTACCGAGAACTTCTCGCGTGTGCGCGAAGTGACCACGGATGGGATCATCCATACGTTCGCCGGGGGCCCAATGCGCGCCTTCGGAGGCGATGGGCAGCAAGCCAGCGGAGCCGGTCTGGATGTTCCCTTGAACCTGGTGTTCGATAGCTCCGGCAATCTCTACATTCTGGACCGGAGCAATTTCCGCATTCGCAAAGTTACGCCGCAAGGAATCATCAGCACCTTCGCGGGAAACGGGAGCGGGGGAATACCCAAAAACGGTCCCGCAACGTCATCGCCGTTGGGCGACGGTGCTCTGTTTGGCGGTTTGGCAGTGGACGCAAAGAACAACATATACGTCGGCGATTCCGGCAACGGGGTGGTTGACGAGATCACACCGGACGGAACACTCACGGTGATAGCCGGCTATCCGCAAACCCGCTTCGGATACTACGCGGATGGCCCGGCCGGCAACATGAGCCTGAGCAATATAACAGCCGTCGCAGTCAATTCCAAAGGGTACCCGATCGTACTCGACCAGAGTACCGGGCGAGTCATTCAAATCCTTCCCAATGGAGTCGGCCAGACCATCGCGGGAAAACTGCATTTCGCCGGCGATGGAGGTCCTGCGACTTCCGCGCTGCTCAATGTTCCCCTCGCCGTCGCCGCGGATTCGCTGGGGAACGTCTACATCTCGGACGGAATCAATCTCCGGATTCGCAAAGTTACCCCGGACGGCAAAATCAACACGGTTGTGGGATCGGGGCTGGCGGGATATCCGCCCGCGGCGGTCCGCCAGGTCAAAGTCCTCTCCAAAACGTCAATAGTTTTGGTTCCAGACGCGAACGGGAATTTATATTTTGAGTCCGATCCAGGCCTGCCGGGTCCTGGGCAAGTGTTCGAGCTGAGCCCGGCCGGCTCCATGCAACTTATTGCAGGTTTGCCGGACTTCGGGCAGGAGGCCGGGATCGGGGGACCGGCGATTAAGGCCATCCTTGGACGAGATATTCGGTCTGGCATTGGATCCGTCGAATAACCTGTATCTTCGCGGACTTCAGCAGCAGGGTCTACGAAGTGTCGGCTTCCAGGGGATCATTTCGGCATTCGCTGGAACGCCACAAAGCGAGGAATCTTAGCGGGATCGGAGGGCCGGCTACATCCGTGCCGCTTCGGCTGCAAGCTGTCCAGCATTCTGGCGAGCGATAGCCAAGGCAACATGTATATCGACGACTACGGATGCGAATGTATCTTGAGCGTGTCGCCGGGAGGGATCGCGACATTGGCGGCCGGGAACGGTACAGGGGCGCAGATTCAGGATGGGCAGGCCGCGACTGCGGCCCTGGCGCCCATGCAGGCCATCGCGGTCGATAATGCGGGAAGTATCTACGCGGCCTCGAGCGGACTCGTCCTTCGCATCAGCAACGGCGTGGTGCATATCATTGCGGGACAGGGCTCGGCGCCCCCAGCGGACGGCGTTTTCGCATCCACTGTGGAGTTTCCCTTCACCACCCCGGGATTCGAATATCTGGGGGGCGTTGGATCACCGGAATTCACGGCGCTCAGCGTCACCGCTCTGGCCGTCGACGGCAACGGGGATCTCTATATTGGAGACAAGGCGAATAGCGTGGTGTGGAAGCTAGTGCTCGATTCGCCCACGGGTCTGACGATGTCGGGAGGCAACCATCAGACTGGGCAAACCGGCTGGACGCTGCCGAATCCTTTGCAGGTAGTGGTGAACGGACGCGCGGGTGTGAATGTTCCCGGAGTTACCGTAAACTTCGCCGTGACCTCGGGTTCGGCCACCTTGAGCGCGTCGAGCGTTCTCACCGATGCTACCGGGACTGCGTCCGTGCAACTCACCCTGGGCGCGAATCCTGGCAATGTGACGGTCACCGCGACTGTCGCGGGACTCCCGGCGGTGCAGTTCAACGCAAACACAATTGCGGCTCCCACGAACGGAAGCGTAACCTGCACCGTCACCGCCGCACCATCCCTCACCTCAGTCAATTCGGCTACCGATTTCGGCGCCTTCTCCAGCTTCGCTCCCGGGTCGTGGATCGAGATTAAAGGTTCCAACCTCGCCGTCGACACGCGCTTGTGGACCGGCGCAGACTTTCAGGGAGCGAATGCGCCCACCGGTCTCGATACCTCGCAAGTCACCATCGACGGCAACGCGGCGTTCGTCGATTACATCAGCGGCAGCCAGATCAATGCTCAAGTTCCGGCGGATTCCAACGCGGGACCAGTGAAAATCACGGTGACCACGTGTGCGGGAACCAGCTCGCCATTCACTGGCCAACTCGCAGCGATCGAGCCAGGCCTTTTGGCTCCGGCCAGCTTCAATATCGGAGGCAAGCGATACCTGGTCGCGCTGTTTCAGGACGGAGCGACCTACGTTGGAAACGCCGGCTTGATTCCCGGGGTCCCATTCCAGCCGGCGAAGCCGGGCGACACCATCACGGCCTATGGAATCGGCTTTGGCCCGGTAACGCCGCCGGTCGCGCCCGGTACAGTTGTCAGCCAGTCCAACAGCATTCCGAATTTCTCGCTGAGCTTCGGCTCGACGCCAGCCACAGTGACATACGCGGGGCTCGCTCCGAACGCGGTCGGGCTGTATCAGTTCAACATCGTCGTCCCGCAGGTTGCAGATGGCGACTATCAGATCAACGTCAGCGTAGGCGCGGCCCAGGTCACGCAGACGGTTTACCTGACGGTGCATTCGTGATGATCGCGCACTGCTACTGCCATCTCGCGACTTTTGGGGTTTCCAGTGGGTGCAGGCCGGACCGATGGTAAAATCCAGATTACGACCGTGCGCGCCCTCCGAAACCACGCTCTCGCCATTAGCCTGATGGCCGCGCTAACAGCGGCTGGGGCGATGGGGCAGGGAAGTTCGCGTAAGAAGCAGGATGGAAAGCTCGCTCTCGATCCTCCCACGCAAGCCGCGCCTGCCACAGAAGTCGAATTGCCCAGCGCCGTGTCGGCGGAGACGGCCCGGCTCTCGTTTCACGTCTCGCCGCTTTCGAGCAAGGGACTGTTGCTGCAACAGACGCGGGACGCCTTGAAGGAGCTGATGCAGGCCAACCACGGCGGGCGCCTTGTCAAATTGCGGGTGTTTGTGGCGGGGAGCGGGGACGCGCGCCGGGTGCGGCCGATCGTGATCGACTTTTTCGCCGAGAAGAAGCTGCCTCTGCCGGTACTGACGGCCGTGCAGGCGGGCGAGTTGCCGAAGGACGGAGCGCAGGTGGTGATTGAAAGCGTTTCGGAGGAGCAGGGAAAGCGTCCCGCGAACCCGCAAGGCTTGGTCTTTTTTTCATCGCAATCCGCCGCCGATCCGAAGGGCGCGTTGGACGAATTGGCATCCTCTGCGCAGAAGGCCGGTGTGGCAGAGATGCTGCGGGTGACCTGTTACCTCGATTCGGGCGACGTTGCGTCCGCGGCCCAGGCGGCGGCGATGCGCCAGTTTCCCAAGGCTGCGGTGAATCTGGTGCAGCGCTTGCGGTCAGGGTCGGGTGCGGCGTCGGCATGCGAGGGGGTTGGGCGAGGGAAGGGAACCAACGCCGCGAAACTCATCTTCACCGGCGCGCAGATGGCGTTCGGAGATAAGGATGCCGACTTGCGGCTAGCGTTCCAGCGTCTGGATAAGACGCTGGAGCCTTTCGGCGTGAGTTATCAGGATGTGATTTACTCCAGTTTTTATCCGGTGGGCCGGACAACGGAGGAAAAGCTGGCTCCGCTGGCCACGGAGTTCTTTCACCATCCCGTGCCCACCACCGCGCAAGTGTTCGAAGGCTTGCCTTCGCCGGACGCGAGCATGTCCCTGGAAGTGATTGCTGCGTCGAAAAGCGAAGCGGTGCGAAACTAAAATTATGTACGGCTTGGCGCGGCGTCTTGTGTTGGCCGCCGTGTGCTTCACCGGGTTCGCCTGGGCCCAAGGCGATCTGGTAACGGTCACCTCGCCGAACGGGCAGATTGAATTCGATCTGTTTTTGACGCGGCAGCCCGATCCCAGTGAGCCCTTGGTGCGGCTGGCCTATCAGGTGTTCTTTAAAAACAAGAAGCTGATGGACACATCCTTTATGGGCTTGAACATTCGCGACCAGCCGATTCTGGGAGTGAATGTCGGCCTGGAGAGATCGAAGAAAAACACGGTCGATGAAGTCTACAGGGTTCCCGCGGGAAAGGCCGGGCGTATCCGCGACCACTACAATTCACTCACAGCGGAGTATCTTCAGAACGGTTCGCTGGGCCGTCAGATCACTGTAGAGGTGCGGGCGTTTGACGACGGAGTGGCGTTCCGGTACGTGATCCCGTGGTCCGACCAGATGGTCAATGCGCGGATTGACGACGAGTTCACCGAATTCCAGTTCGCCAAAGACGCCGAAAGCTATCCGCTGATCCTGAGCGATTTTGAGACGAATTACGAAGACGGCTACAGCCGCATGCCGCTCAGCGCGATTCATGCGGATTCGTTGGTCGGATTGCCGTTCTTAGTGGAGCAGCCGGGGGTGGGTTGGGTCGCGGTGACGGAGGCGGACATCGACAACTACGCCGGCATGTATCTGAGGCATGAGCAGGGGCACACGATGATCTCGACGCTGACTCCACGCCGGGACGATAACACCACCGCGGTGTTGCAACATGCACCCTCGGTGACGCCGTGGCGTGTGCTGTTGATTGGGTCTGAGCCGGGGACACTGATCGAGTCGAATATCGTTTCCAGCTTGAATCCGCCTTCGGCGATCGCCGATACGTCGTGGATCAAGCCGGGAAAGGCGGCGTGGAACTGGTGGTCGGGAACGCAGGCCGATGGCGTGGACTTCAAGCCGGGGATGAACACGGCGACCATCGAGCACTACATCGATTTCGCCGCGGATTCGAAGCTGCAATACATGTTGATTGACGCGGGCTGGTCCACGCCGGGCGCGGGTGACTTGCCGCCCGATATCACCAAACCGATTCCCGAAATCGACATGCCGGGAATTCTGAGCTACGCCAAAGCGAAAGGCGTGGGGATCTGGCTGTGGGCGAATTGGACCTCAGTGCAGATTCAGATGAAGCAGGCTTTCCCGCTGTTTGAGAAATGGGGCGTGGCAGGGGTGAAGATCGACTACATGAATCGCGACGATCAATGGATGGTGGATTTTTATCATCAAATGGCCAAGGCCGCGGCGGAGCATCATTTAATGGTGGATTTCCACGGAGCATACAAGCCGGATGGCATGAATCGCACCTGGCCCAACGTGATCACGCGTGAGGCTGTGATGGGGTTGGAGTATTCGAAATGGAGCGGGCGGATAACGCCGGACCATGACGTGATGCTGGCGTTCACCAGGATGCTGGCGGGTCCGATGGATTACACTCCCGGAGCGTTCGACAACGTCACGGCCGCGGGGTTCGAGCCTAGCGATGTGAAGCCGATGGCGATGGGCACCCGGGCGCATCAACTGGCGCTGTACGTGGTTTTCGACAGTCCGCTGATGATGGTTGCGGATTATCCGGAGGCGTACAAAGGGCAGAAGGACTTCCAGTTCATCAAGGATGTCCCGTCGAGCTGGGATGAGACGCACGTGGTCAACGGCAAGGTGGGCGAGTTCGTGACGCTGGCTCGCAAGAAGGGCGATGACTGGTATCTGGGCGCGATCACCAACTGGGATTCCCGCGAAGTGAATATTCCACTGGAATTTCTGGGCTCCGGTCAATATTCGGCGGAGATTTATTCGGATGCTGCGGATGCCGGCGTAAATCCAAAGCACACTGCGATCGAACAGCGGCGCGTGAGCGCGTCGACTGTGCTGAAGATGAATCTGGCGCCCGGAGGCGGCGTGGCGGTGCGGTTCACTCCGGCCAAGTAGACCGCAGCGCCCAGGCGCCTCGACCACCTTGTTTCGGCCTCGCCAAGCGCCGTTCATCGCGGCGCATCCGCAACTGCGGCGTGACGTACGGCCGGATAGCCGACCCTGTCGCTAAATCTTTCCCTTCAGAATACCCTGAGACTCGGGCTCGAATTGCAGGCCAAGCATATAACCAGCTAGTGAGCGGACGCAATAGTGGACGCGGCCCTTCAGCTCTGTATTGCGGACTATGACTCGCACGAAGGTTTGCAGCCGGACTGGCCGGGCTATCTGGATGCGAGCTCCGGTTCGGGAAAAGTCGCGCAGGATGCCCGCGCACATCTGCTCCGGCCCAGCCGCATCGGTCCAGTGGACCTCAACGGGCACGCTCGATTCTTGCCTTGGCTCGAACCGCCGGTCACGCATGATCTGGAGGGTCGCTCGCAGGACAGGTGGTGGCGAGGCCTGCGCCATGAGTCCATGCGATCCGCTGTTCAAGCTTCTTGAAGTGGCATTCCGTTATTCCCAGATCCCGGCAGATCTGGACAGGCGCTCGCCGGAGACAGTCGTAGCCTCTTAATCCTTCAAGATCCTTTGTTGGCAGGACGCTCAGCAAGCATTCGAGGACCTCAAGGCAATGAGGGCCAATGCCGGTGTTATTACTCCCGCCTTGCACCGGGCTGCGCTCCTTTAATTCCGCAACGTACTCACGATAATACCTTAGCAATCTTTGAACGCGCCTGTTTTGTGGCCTTTAGAAAGGGCCCCGGCGCGACGCCAGGGCTTTCTCATGCGAACAGGTCAAAGCGAATCGACTTGACCCTCGCGAAGCTTTCTCGCCCGTCGGGCGATTCCGTGGACGGGAAGCCGGAGGACCGAAGGGGGACGAGTAATGGATGCCACCGAAAAAGCGAGCCATCCATGCTAGACTGCTCGTCTTGATGCTTCGAAGAACTACGCTGTTCCTGATCCTACTCGCACTGTTGCTTCCCTGCGTTGCCTCCGCGCACAACGTTTCGCAGCGCGATGCATCTTTCGTCAAATCCAACCACGGCACGGCGGTTGCGGCGTTTACGTACCTCGGCGCCAAGCATATGGTCACGGGCTACGATCATCTGGCGTTCCTGGTCGGCGTGATCTTCTTTCTCTACCGGTTGAAAGACGTGGTCCAGTACGTCAGCCTGTTCACCCTCGGCCACAGCATCACGCTGCTTGGCGGAGTGCTCGGCGGCGTGCACGCGAATCCATATTTCATCGACGCGATCATCGGGCTCTCGGTGGTCTATAAGGCCTTCGATAACATGGATGGCTTCCGCCGGTTCCTTGGATTCGAGCCGAACACCAAGCTGGCCGTGTTGATCTTCGGGTTATTCCATGGTTTTGGGCTGGCGACGAAGCTCCAGGAGCTCGATTTGTCGAAAAACGGACTAGTGACGAATATTGTGAGCTTCAACGTTGGGGTCGAAATCGGGCAGGTGTTGGCGCTGACTGCGGTGCTGATCGTGCTGAGCTGGTGGCGCACGCGCCCGGGATTCCTACGCCATGCGTTTGCGACGAACACGGTCCTGATGAGCGTCGGATTCATTCTCACCGGATATCAGATCGCGGGATATTGCCTCGCATGAGGCGCCTCTCATGACACCCCAAAACGCACCTTCCAAGAAGGCCATCGCCAAGGCTACTGGTATTGCGCTCGTCGTCGCGTTGGTGCTTCTGTTCGCCGCGGTTCTGCCGGCCGAATACGGCTACGACCCGCTCAAGACCGGCAAGCTGCTCGGGCTAACGGGCATCGCGGCCAGTAATGCCGATCCAAATGCGAACGGGCGCGCGGTAGTAACCTCGGCTCCTGGGCAAACTGGCGTTTACTCCTCGCAGCCGAAAACCTACAAGGTCGACTCCGAAGACTTCTCGCTCATGCCCGGCGAGGGAGTCGAGATGAAGTATCACATGATGAAAGGCGCGCAGATGGTTTACGCGTGGAAGGCCGATGGGAAGCTGCTCTACGAATTCCACGGCGAGCCGGACCAGAAACCGAGTAAAGACTACTACGAAAGTTACGATCTCGACGACAAGGCCGGGAAGACGGAATCCTACGGATCGTTCACCGCGCCCTCCACCGGCATTCATGGATGGTTCTGGCAGAACAAAGGCGATAAGGACGTTAAGTTTCACCTGACCGTCTCCGGCTTTTTCGACTCAGCCAAGATGTACGTGGACGGGAAGCCGGAGGATGTCCCCGTGGATGACGCGAAGTAAGCCTTCTAGCGCGATTTTCTGAGGGTTTTCACCCAACCGTCACGCAGGCCTTCTCAAATCCTCTTTGCTTTCAATCCAACATCGCTTTCGACTGGTGGAACGCGGAGTGCATCTTCTAGGAGCGACAGCAGCACGCACGAGGTTGAAAAGGAGAACCGCATGAAAACACGTAATTCTATGGTTTGGGCGCTTCCGCTGCTCCTGGGGACCGCTTGGGCGACCGAGGTGGCCGGTCCTGAGGCGGCGGTGACCAAACTACTCTCGCAAGCCAAGACACAAGCCTTTCAGGTGAAGGAAGACGCCGTCACCATGGAGAGCTTCAACCGTATGACAGTCAGCCATGAGACGCAAGCAGCGATGATCAACCAGATCCGGGGCAACGTCAACGCGCTTGTGGCGACTGAGAACAAACTGCAAGCGGCTCGCGAAGATGCGCCCGCCTGGCAGAAGCAAGTGATCGCCCGGATCATTCCGTTTCTCGACGAATTGAACGGCTACTCCTCCGCCGTGATTGAGAAGCTCAACGGAGAAGTGCCGCACACGTTCGCCGAGTACAAGGACTATCTAGAAGCAAATGCCGATTACGCCACGGATCTGGCGAAGATGATCGCCGATTTCGTGGACTACGGCAGAACCAAGGACCGCCTCGAGCATCTGACTGATAAGCTCGAAATCAACGGCCAGTAAAGTAACTGGCCCCTTCCAAGGTGCGGCGGGTGTGAACTCTCACGCCCGCCGCATTGCCATTACGGCGATCGCGGAGGCGCAGGCGGTCATCAGCGCGCCCAGCAGAACGCTCCAGGGACGGTAATGCATCTCGACCAGGTGGTCGCCTGCGTCTACCACTACTCCGCGAACTCCGCCGTAGGTCTCAAGCAAAGGCACGCGCTTACCGTCGACGTAGGCTCGCCAGCCGGGGAAACTGGAGTCGGTGAGGATGACGATGCCGCGGCACTGCATCCCGGCGCGGATTTGGACGTAGTTGGGGAGATGCATCGGCATCTGGATGTCGTCATAGGCGGAACTGCAACCGCCGATACCCTCGGGCGCCGGGCCGGCCATGAGAACGGTCTGCCGTAGATTGAAGGCAGGATCGCGGAGGGTCTTGAGGATATCGGATGCAGGACTGGAAGCGGCAGAATGAACGCTCCAGACCCGCGGGAAGGCGGCGGGGTTCTCGAACACCTTCAAACCGCTGCGTCCGGTGAAGACCGGAATCATGTCCGGATGCAGGGGAGTCTTGCCCAGGTAGAACCGGACACCGAAGAAATTCATACCGCGCGGCGAGAACACATCCATGTTCCAGATCTTGGTGAGCACTCCGGCGGTGTAGGCGTTGACGGCTTCGATTCCGTACCAGTCGCCGATGTTGTATTGAATGAGCTGATCGTCGTATTCGACTCGCGCGGCCGTTCCACGGGAGCGTATGTAGTCGACCAGATCGCTGTGCTGGCTCAACGTGGAGAGAACCGGGGTAGTTCCGGGATCGGAGCGGTTCGGCAAGCCGTAATCGGTGACGTTGGAGAGCTCCAGCAGAACCAGAGCGGTCAGGGCGACGCCGAACGCGGCGACGGAGATGGAAGTGTTTCGCGCCCCGGCCAGCAGTCCGGCGGCGGTTACGGCTGCCAGCGCTGTGATCGCGATGCGATTGTCGACGCCGCCATCTGCTTTGGCCGCCGACAGGGTTATCAGAAGGAGCGCGAGAAACCCTCCCAGGCTGCCGAGTATCCATCCGGCGCGCTGGGACCAAAAGAGTGCAGCCGGCTCAATGAGGAGATCGAGTCCGTAAGCGGCCAGTGGCGCGGCCGCCAGCGCGAACATGACCGTTCCGGCTCCGGGGACGCGAGCTTTATCCAGCATCGGAGCGAGGGCATAGAGCGCACCGTGAAGGAAGCCGTTCGGCCCCAGGGCGAAGACAATCCCGCCCAACCCGAGAACGGCGAGCCATTGCACCTGCCTCTCCCGCCAACCGAGAATCACGCCCAGCAGAGCCAATGTGAACGCCACAGCGCCCAGAAACGGGTTCGCTCCGCGAATGAAATTGGGCAGAACGATGCCCAGCAAGCCTTCGGGCTTGAGTGAATACTGCTCCAGCACGGTGTACGGCACAGTTTCGTTGAAGTGGAGCGGATCGGGCGGACCGCTCCAGCGCACGGCGAGCCGTCCGTACTCGGCCATCGGGACGGTCTGGAATCCGCTGGCGAGGACGGCGACGGCGAGTGAAGCGGCCGCCATTTCGAGCATTGCCCGGTTGAGTTTCTTTTCCCGCACGCAGAGCCACGCCCACATGGCTGCCGCGGCAATGGTCACGTAGAGATTCATCTGGTGATGGCCGGACAGCCACCCGACGCCGAGAAAGAATCCGGAGAGCAGGGAACTGGGCCAGGCCCGGGGTCTCTCCGTTCCGGAGTGCTGTCCTCGAGCGGCGCGAAATAAAAACAGGAAGACCAGCGGAGTCCAGACGGCGCCATTGACCATCTGCGGCGCAGCAGTGGATGCGACGTAGCCGCCGAGAGCGTAGATGCATCCCGCAAGCACCGATGCAATCCGGCTGCGGCCCAGGTCGCGAGCCAGGGCGTAGGCGGTGAGTGCGGCCAGGCAACGCACTCCGGCGTAATACCAGTTCAAAACCGAATCTCGCATCCAGCCATTTTTCAGCGGCGCAAGAAACAGGAGCCAGTTGAACGGGTAGGCCGAGCCCGGTTGACCCTGGCCGAACAGAGGCTGCCCGAACCAACTATTGGGATCCCACATGGGGAAGTGATGCTGATGCCATTCGCCGGCTTGGAATTGCATCCAAGGAAGGACCAGATTGGCGAGATCGGGATTCTCGAGCCAGGTGTACTGGCGAGTGAGGGTTAGTCTCCAATGGAACAGGATTACGATCGCCATCAACGCCACTGGACCCACTAACCACAGCGGACGCGGGCGGGGATGATGCGCGTGGTGAATCTTCCTGGAAACTCCGGCCAAGGTGTCATAATACCGTGAAGACCGCAATGAAAGCCGCCGGCGCGGATTCGCCGCTGTTAGCGTATATTCAAGTTCAGTAGGGAGGGAAGAAGAAATGTCACAAAAAGCGCTGTGGGCCGGATGCGCGGCGATGGTGAGTTTGGCGGGCGCGGCCGTATTCGCTCAAGGGCCTCCGGGCGGCGGACGCGGAGCAGGGAAAGGCGGACCCAAGGCCGGGGCTACCGTGGACAAAATCCGCCAGCTCAAGCCGAACCTGTACATGATCACGGGCGGCGGCGCGAACACATTGGTCCGCGTGGCGCCGGAGGGATTGATTGTGGTGGATACCAAGAATCCGCCGGACGCCACCGAGGATCATGGCGCACGTCTGATGGAGGAGATCCGCTCGGTTTCCATGCTTCCGGTCAAGTACGTGCTCAATACGCATCACCATCCGGACCACGTCGGCAACAATCAGAAGTTCATCGATCAAGGAGCGACGGTGATCGCGCTGGAGGCCCTGAAGGCCGACATGGCCAGCGATCCTCGCACCAAGGATATTCCGGGGCGTCCGACGCAGACCTTCGCCAAAGATTACGTGCTGGCGTATGGAGGAGTGACTGTGGAGGCGCACTCTTACGGGCGCGGGCACACCGGCGACGACACCATGATCTACTTCCCGGATCTAAAGGTGGTGATGGTCAGCGATCAGATCACGGACGGCACTCCGATTGTCGATTTTGCCAACGGCGGAAGCGCGGTGGAGTGGACCCAGATTCTGGACGGCGTGTTGAAGCTCGATTTCGACATGGCGATTCCCGGACGCGGGGAGCCGAAGACCAAGGCGGAGGTTCAGGCGTACCGCGATAAATTTGCGAGCCTTGTGGATCGCGCACGGGCGGCGATCAAAGCCGGCGCGACGCGCGATACGCTCGCCATGCAGGTGAATACCGGCGATCTCGGCTGGCAGTTCAACGCCGCCTTTTACGGAAGTTTGTACGACGAGTTGACCAAGAAGTAAGCCGGGAAGAAAATCGCGGGGAGTGGCGTCTCATGGTCATGCGAACTGCCATCGTCACTTTCCTGCTCGCTGCCGCCGCGGCGTTTGGTCAGTCCTTCGAAGTCGCTTCGGTGCGGCTGTCCGCCCCGGACCAGCGCTTTGCCAATCAGTACCAGGGCGGTCCAGGAACGGCGGATCCTACGCGGTTTAGCGCAACCAACGCGTCGCTGACGGGTTTCATCGATCGGGCGTTTGGGGTTCGGTTCGATCAACTCACTGCGCCGCAGTTCGCAGACTCGGTTTATGTGGATGTCGTCGCAACAGTCCCAGCGGGAACGAGCCAAGAGCAACTCAATCTGATGCTCCAGCATCTGCTGGCCGAACGTTTTCACATGACGTATCACTCGGGCAAGAAGGACTTCCCCGCCTACATCCTGACGGCCGGAAAGAATGGGTCCAAACTGAAGCCGTCGGCGGGAGAGCCGCCAGGTTTCCCCACACGGGTCATGGCTTCTTGCAAGGGCGACCATCTGACCGCGAACCACAAGGATTCGGCGGGCCTCGCCCAGGCTCTGCAGAGCGCGGCGGGAGCTCGCGTGATCGACAATACCGGCCTCACCGGCTTCTATGACCTTGACTTGTATTACGGCGTCGACCGTTCCTTGGGTGGCGGCCCCATGAACTGCAAGGACGTCCCGCTCGACGCGCCCAACGTATTCGAGGCGGTCGACAAACAGCTCGGACTCAAGCTGGAAAAGACCACCGTGACGCTTGACGTGTTCATCATCGATCACCTGGACAAGGCCCCTGTTGAAAACTGACTCACCGGTTCGATAGAGCCAGGGGTGGTGGTTTTCAACCAGAGGCACGCCCCCTTTCGTTGCCGTCAAGATTCTTAGAATCAATCGCTTAACATTTGGCCGCTGAATTGCGCTTAATGTGGCGGATGTGGACGGCCATGAAGCGGATGAACTTAGCGGGAGTTGCGATAGCGGTCGCTGTAGCGATCGCGGTTGTCCCCGTTCAGGCGCAGAATCCAGGTCCGGTCATTCCCCCGCCATCGACGGCCCCTAATCCGAACGCGGGGGATGCTCCCAACCATGGCGTGGCCCGCCTGAGTTTCGTGGAAGGCAACGTCGGAATGCGGCACGGAGACATGGGCGAACTCTCTCCGGCCGCGGTCAACGTTCCGCTGGTCGCTACGGACCGCGTGGAAACCGGCGACACCGGCCGCGCCGAAATCCAGTTTGACTTTAACAACTCGATCCGCTTGGCGCCCTCCACTGAGGTGCGGTTGAGCGAGCTCGAGTTTCAAAGATTCCAGGTTCAGATTGCGGCCGGCGCCACCAGCTTCGGCGTGCTGCAGGACAACCCCGGACAAGTTGAAATCAGCACGCCGACGGTTTCGATCCGGCCGGTGACGGCGGGAACGTATCGGGTTTCGGTGCGGCCGGATGGGATTACGGAGATCACGGTGCGCGCCGGCCAAGCCGAGATCTACGGGCCGCAGGGTTCGGAGAATCTGACACCGGGACAGACCATGCAGGTGCGCGGCACGCCGGATAATCCGGAATTCCAGAATGTCGCGGCGGTTCCCATGGACGATTTCGACCGCTTCAATCAGGATCGCGATAGGATCATGCAGCAGGCGCAGCAGCAGGGCGCTTATCGCCCGGGCTATGTGCCTCCGGAGGTCGCGGGCGGCGAAGCGCTCGACCAATACGGACAGTGGCAGAACGATCCCAACTACGGCAATGTCTGGGTTCCAAATGAGCCTCCCGGCTGGGCGCCGTATCAAAACGGGCAGTGGCTGGATGAGAGCTACTACGGCTGGACTTGGCTGGGTGCGGAGCCATGGGGCTGGGCGCCGTATCACTACGGGTCCTGGTACAGGGGGCCATGGGGCTGGGGTTGGTCGCCGGGGTTCGGCATCGGGTTTCCGTACTGGCGGCCGGCTATGGTCGGTTTCTTTGGATGGGGCCCGGGAGTGGGGCTCGGCTTAGGCTTCGGATTCGGATTCGGCAATGTCGGCTGGGTGCCGCTGGCTCCTGGTGAGGTATTCCATCCCTGGTATGGCGCGGGCGCGGTGGCGGGGCGGTACGGCGTTAGCAACGTGGCGGCGGGGAATGCGTACCGCAATGCTCGGGTGACAAGCGCGGTCAGCAGCATGCGCTCCGCTGATTTCGGACGCGGCGCGGTGAGCGGAGCCGGAATGGTTCGGCCGAATGCCGAGGAGATGGCTAGATCGAGCGCAGTACGCGGTGCTTTGACGATCCCGCCGAGCGCGGCCAGCCGGAGAGTATCGGGCGCGGCGGTGAATCCGCGCGGGATGCCGCAAACCAACGCCAATGTTCGGTTCTCCAGCCGCAGCGCGATGGCCGGTGGCCGAAGCGGCGCGTCAACCAACACCGGATGGCGCAGCATGAGCGGTTACAATGCCGCGGGCGCGGCTCGGGGCAATACGGGTGGCGCGTATGGCGGAATCGGCGGAGCCCGCGGCGGCGGCGCAGTGGGCGAAGCTCGCGGAGGCGAAGCTCGTGGGGGTGAAGCTCGTCCTGGTGGGAGCAGGGGCGGGGCAACTCCGCAGCAGGGATCGGGCTATCGTTACGCCGCGCCGCAGAACAGGGCCCCTTCACAACAGCAGCCGGTGCGGATGAATCCGCCGATTGTGCAGCAGCGCAGCGGAGGCGGCGGGGGCGGCGGTAGTCGCAGCGCTCCGGCTCCCTCGCGCGGCGGAGGCGGAGGCGGAGGGCATGGCGGCGGCGGGGGCCACCGGTAGGTTTTTCAAGTCTCGAACAGGATCTTTTACTTCTTCCCTCGTGCGGCCCGGTGGGGCGAAAGCCTCCGCCGGGCCCTTTTTTCGTCCTTTTGGTGGGTCGTGGCGGCTGTCTGCCATCTGGGTACCAGGCTCGCCAAATCATGCATTCGAATAGTACTTAGCCTAGACCTTTAGCCCCACCAGGAAAGGTACTCAGGAGCGATTCCCCGGGGGCAGTTCTAGCCTTAAGCTCAAACCATGCGAGCCGTCCTTATTAGCCCGAATGAAACCGAGCGAACAGAGTTTGAAGCTGCTGCCCGAGCTTGCCATCACAAGCTGAATCTGACCCGGGTGCTCCACGACTATCCCGAACCGGAGACCCTATCGCGGATTGTTCGCGCGTGGGCTCCCGAATCTGTAATCCTCAGCATGAGCCATCCACAGAAGGCCGAGATTCTTTGCCAGCACCTGCTAAAGGAATTCGAGGGCATCCAACTGCTCGGAATCCATACCAGCCAGGAGCCGGAAGTCTTCCGCCAGGTGCTCCACATGAGAATGCGGGAGTTGATTACCCCGCCCTTTAATCCCCAACATCTGATTCACCTTATCGATTGGATTACAGAGGAGTTGAAGCAGCGTCCGGTGAAGTTCGGGACCACGGACCGTTTCTACGCGTTCTTGCCGGCCAAGTCCGGCGTGGGTGCCTCGACCATCGCCGCAAACACCACCTGGGCGCTAGCCAAGGAGCCGGATTCGCGCACATTGCTGGCGGACTTCGACCTTAGCTCGGGAATCACCGGATTCTTGTTTAACGCCCAGCACGATCACTCCGTCACGGACGCGATCAATCGCAGCAATGAACTCGACGACGACTCCTGGCACCGGTTAGTCAAGCGCGTGGGCAACGTGGACCTGCTGCTCTCCGACGCCCCGCGCATGCCTGAGAACGAGAATCAGAAGAAGGTCGCGAACCTGATCGAGTTTGCCAGGAGGAATTACACGATCATCAATGCCGATCTGCCGGATACCTTTGACCCCCTAACCCTGAACGTGCTGCGCGAGGCCAACCGCATCTTCCTGACCACTACTCCCGAACTGCCCGCCCTTCGCCTCGCCAAGCTCAAGGCCCTGATCCTGCAAAAGCTGGAGCTGATGGACAAAACGGTTCTTCTGGTGAATCGCTTCTCGAAGCACTCTGAGCTGAGCCTGGACGACATTGAAAAGACCGTCGGCATACCGGTCTTCTGCTCTTTTGGTTGCGAGTACCAGGATGTGGTCAGCGCAACCCGGGAGGCTCGGCCCTCGAACAAGCTTCGCGCCAGCTTCGAAGCGTTTGCCGACAAGCTGCTGCAGCGGAATGTTCCGGTCAACAAGCGCCGCTTCATTGAGCGCTTTGCGGTTGTCCCGGCCAGATACGGGTTCTTTGCCGAGAACTGACTGACATGGAGCGGCGTGTCCGCTCCATTATGACTAAGGCTAAGGCAAGTCGACCGAGAGAATCTGGATCAGTTCGCGGCTGAGCGCCGCAGCGGAGGAGATACGCAGGACCTGGAAACCTGCGGCCAAGCCGGAGGCTAGGCCGGCGTCGGAGTCCTCAACTACAAGAGGACGCCGAGCTTGAAGCAGCTCCGCGGCGCGCAAGTAGGGATCTGGAGCCGGCTTCAAGTGACATGTGTCTTCGCCACATACAAGCGCTTGAAATAAAGGAAGAATACCGGCGCGTTCCAGGGGTGGCTCGACTTCTGAGCGGGCACTTGACGAAACCACGGCTAACTTATAGAAAGAGCTAAGTTGATGTAGAACGGAGGTGGTCTCCGGCAGAAACAAGTCCTGGGATGCGATGCGCAACCGGATCAGCTCCTGCTTGCGTGCATAGGACGGCCACAAATCCCCCACCGGAACTGGTGGATGCTGCTCGGCGGCGATGCGCTCCAGCATGGCTCGGTCGGAGACGCCGATGAACCCGGGCAACCGGGACTGCGGAAGGTCGACGCCGAGTTCAGCTAGAACTTCACGCCAACAGGCGAAATGCAGCGGCTCAGTATCCGCGAGGACGCCGTCAAAGTCACAGAGGATCGCGTCAAAGCGGCTCACTGGTAGCATCCAAGGATACCCCGTACCGTCGTTCCGGCAAATTTTCCTGAGGACGGTGTCCGCACCAGCGCCGCAAGATCGGGGTAGATGCAGCAACCATATCCGGCCCGCCTGCGGAAGACGTTGCGGTCGAGCATATCGGCAGTACCGTCTCCGGCTTGATGGTTAAGCCGGTCATCGATCTCATGGTCGGGACGGAAGCGCGCCACAACGTAACCGCGGTGCGAATGGCGCTGGTTGCGCTGGGATACGAGGACTTGGGCGAGGCTGGTGTTCCTGGGCGTATCTATCTTCGTCGGAGGCTTCGCCGGAGGCACGCGGGCATTCAATGTTGCCCTCGCAGAGCGCGGAGGCCGGCACTGGGAGTCAAACCTCGCCCTGAGGGACTATCTGCGAGCCAACCCCGAGGCCGCGCGGGAGTACGCGAAAATCGAGCGCGACGCTCTGAAGAGCGGAGTCCGTTCTTTGCTGGCCTATTCCGGCTACAAGAGCGCTTGCTTGAGACGACTGATCAGTCGGGCCCTCGATTTTCGGTCGGCTCAATGAGTGGACCAACGATCGCGTCTCAGGATGGACCCATTCTGACGCCTCGAGGAGCATCGTGTGGGGCGGATGGCCACAATCCACCACGATGGTTGAAAACGACCGGCGTCAGGGTGCCTAACGATCAACGGGAAGATCCTCTTTTCTTGGATTTAGACTTCGGAGAAATAAGGCATCACACGTGCAACGAGGCAAGGCCAGCCCGCAACGTATAATTGTGGGGATCGTTTCTTGGAGGGCTTACCAAAATGAATCAACCGCGTTCTCTGGGCAGTTTTGCATCAGTCGTTCTGGCAACCTGCGCTCTGACGACTGTCGCGCATGGGCAAAGTACACAACCGGCGCAGAAACCAGCACGACCGTCAGTGACACAAGCCGCTGTTCCGATCACAATGTCGGAGTGTGAAGGGGCCAATGACTGTGCGACCTGGACGTTCCTCGGCAAACAAGGCAACGGCCAGTGGCCGTCCGGTAAGATCGCAAACCTCAGCGTGGAGAATTTCGATGCCGATACCGTCGTGATCCATCGCGCAGACTCGACAGGTGCCGCAGCCGGCATGACGGCAGATTACAAGGGAACGCGCCATGGGGATCGAATCGCCGGAGAGTTCACGTCCTCCTGGCCGGGGCACTGGAACAGTATGTCCGGCAACTGGTCTGCGACGATTGGAAAGACTTCCCAAAGCCTGCCAAGCGTGATACGCACCTGTGCCACCCCTGGAAACACCTGCTGGACTTGGACGTGGAACAACGGACACTACGACGGCGTATCAAACGACGCCCGCAACGCGTCGATGGTGATGGAGAGCTTCACTCCCGAATCGGTGGTCATGCGGGCGTCGATTCCGCCACTCTGCACGGCCGATTGTCGCTACACTGCGGTTAATGAGGGAAAGATGTCAAGTGACGGCAATCGCTTCGTCAATGGAGACACGTGGGACAGCAGGGGCGATACCTATCACCTCACGGCCGCTTGGGGCGAGGCGCTTAGGGATTTTCACGCTCCTGGAAATCCAGTGCAAACACGCGTGGTGGTCGTACGGCCGGCTGTCTGTTTTCCCTGGTTTTTTGGCATCGTTTGCCAGTAGCCATCGACGACGCTCAGGGACGCGGGGGTTGCACAAAGGGAACCCATTGTGAAAGCAACGGGAGGAATGATCCCTCCATCATCTGTTTGGCCCCGGCGGAAGTTTCCTCCATGCGCCTCTTGATGGCCTCGGCATCCCTGGCGGCGGGCGCCAGCTCTAAGATTAGGACACGGTAACGACTCTGGATTCGTGTTGGGAGTAGATCTCCCAAAACTTATCGGCAACGGTGCGTGGGTCGATCGTAGCGTTACCCGTGTCCCAGCCAGTGCCTTTCACCAGCCCGAGGACGACCACCTCCCCAACAGTAATTTCGTCGGCACGAAGCTTCTCGATGAACAGGCCGATGAGCTTGTGCTTCGCGGCGTTCGCGATCGCCAGGCCCATCGAATTCCATTGAACGGCCATCGCGTCGATCTTCGGATCGAACAAGCCCAAACCACCGTTCGTCACCAATATGGCCCCTTTCGCGGCCTTCAGATCCGCAAGCGCCGCCTGCACGGTTAAGACAAGGCTCGTGACGCTCACATCGAACCCGGTTCGGAGCGCGGCGGCATCGGCAACCATGACGTCTCCTGCGGTGTTGGCATAAGCGTTCCAATGAATCGCGGTGACAGGGCCAAGCTGGCCGGTCACCCGTTTTACCAGGTCCTTCGCAGCTTTCGGATCGGACAGGTCTGCCGGAAAGGCAGCAGCTTTAATGTCTCGCGTCTGGAATGCCTCTCGCGCCTTCTCCAGTTTGTCAGCGCTCCTGGCGACGAGCGCGACCTGGAAACCCTCACCGCCGAACTTGTTCGCCACCGCGTCCGAGATCCCTGGTCCGTATCCACAAACGACTATGGTCTTTTGCATATCGGTGCTCGCATCTACCATACCGAAATTCAGCGTTATATTTCACCTGCCGAAGCTCCCCTCACGCCCCCATCCCGCTCAATCCCTCGCTATACTCTCTCTCGAATGGCAGTAGAGCGAATGGATGTAAAGCTATCGCGGGGCGCATCGTGACAGGGAAGCCGTTTGGTCAGGTGCCGTTTCAGGCACACGTCGAGCTGCTGCGACTGTTTCTGACGCATCGCGAAGATATCGTCGAGAGCATAGAGGCCGTTCTGAACGCCCAGCGAAAGCCGATCCGGTACCTGCAGGACCGGTCTCTTTTGTCCCGCCATTTCGAGGATTGCTTCTTTGCACGCACTGCGGTCACCGCCAGCCAAACTCGTCTCAGAGGCCAACTGGAAGCAGCGCATTGGGCCGCGGGATTCAGACCTCGTCAGGTTCAGGATCTGCATAACGACCTGATCCATCCGGCGGAGATGATGATTCGCGGCTTTTATTGCTGGCAGCAGACGCGGTGGCCGGGTCGCAACGGCCGCATGCACTACGCGCACACGCTGTTCAACTTGTATGTACTCCGGTGTCTCCAGTTTCTGAGCATGCGCCTCTGAGGATCCAAGCAGCGATGAGGCCCGAGCGGCTTTGCACAGGAAAGGCCGGCGGGCGGCTCGCGGAAATTCAAGGCGTGCTCGATGAGCTCTGGAGAAGCTCACCAGCCGATCAGCCCGTGATCGTGCGCGATGCGCGCTGGCTGATTCCATTGGCGCAGAGCCTCATTACCGATGAGTTGGCGCCCTATTTCGAGGTCGCCCAGCAGGTCACAGAGACGCTTCCGGAAGCGGACGTGCTCGAAATCCAGAAGGCCCATGTTCGAATGCTTGGCGGGCATCTGACCTCACAGATTCGTTACTACTGCACGAAGGATGGCGTGCCTGGCGTGTCTATCAACGAGCATAGCGTCGTTCTTCGCACGCGCACCTCCAATGCGCTCGATTTCGCACTGCTGGTTCAAGGTCTCGTGGGGCTGCTCAAAGCCTATGACCGCGCATTGCAGAGCGGCGATGAGCGAATGCGGCTCGACATGGCAGGAGCCATCTGTCAGGGCATATCTCGCCGATCCCGAGCTGTTTCTGAATCGCGTCGACCTGTTGAGCGCTTACAGCATGATCGAGCACGTTTTCATCGCCACGGATGCGCGAGGGCCATGTCGTTTATTCGCCCCTGGGACAGCGGCATGTGCGGCTGCTAAAAGAGTACGGTGCACTGATGGACCGATTGATCACAGTCGTTGCTGCGTGACGATTTCCCGCGTTTCAGGCCGGTTGACGGCGGCTGTTCTCCCTACGGAGTTATATTCGGGTTGCCATCCCATCTCATCGAGCACATGGCGCTCAAAGCCTTGCAGCACGATGCCGAAACGCGATTCAGCCTGGAGGATGTTTTTCTTGAAGACGCCTGGGACGATGGGGACGCCGGCGACGATGGGGACACCAACGCCGCAAAGCTCGCCTGGGTGAACGGCTGGCGGAAATTGCCCCACATCGACCCCGAAGTACAACGGTTGTACGACTACCCGCAACAGTTCGCCGAAGACATTTACGACCGCATCGAGCGCGAGCTCGGCATGGCGTCACTGGCAAGGCCGCGCGATTCAAATGCCGAGGCACGCGGCGGTTCAAGAACCGGGCGCCTGTATATCGTGTCCGGGGACGACCCTGAGACTGATTCGAAGGCGCTCGGCGATTCCGGAACTGCCGGCCCGGTACTTCGTCTCTTCGGACAGGCAGATTGTGGCGGCGCACAAGGCCGAACCTAATGTCGAGCCTTATGACCGGGCGCAACTGCTGGCGCGCGCGGCAGGAAGGGCATTTCCTGGTCAGTTACGAAACGCCAGACGGATGGATTGCCCTCAAGAAGGACCTGCTCACGGAGGTTCTTGGAGCGGGCCGCGATGCCAGGATTGCCGGGCTGCCGCTCGACGCGGCTCAGGTGTTGCGGCTCATGTGCACCGATCTGGTGATACCGGAGAACGTGGCCGATCAGCCGAGCGTGCCGCCATCGATCGAGAAAGCCTGACCTGCGATTGCACCGGCCTCGTCTGGGGCGCGTTGCGCCAAAATGGAGAGCCGAATATCTGGGTCCGGCCCACTCGCTTTGCCCCGGCTTAGAATGGAATCTGCGAAACGAGGACGAATGCCAAGATTCATACTTGCCACATTAGCTGCCTGCGCCACGTGCCTGACGGCTCAGACAGCGCCGCCGGTTGCTCCCGCTGGCCCGGCTGCTCCCGCTGGCGAGGTGCTCGGCGTGGGAAATTTCATCCATGTGGCCGCCAACCTCGACAAGTCCATCGAATTTTATCGTGACGTAATCGGACTGCAGCTCACTGGCGCGCCGGGGCCGCATCTCTTTTCGGCAAACGCGATCGTCTCCACGTTGTATGACGCGGTTGGGAAGGAGAGTCGCGTTGCGAGCTTGAAAATTCCCGGCTCGGAGATGGCGGTCGAGATCGTGGAGTTTAAGGATATTGCCAGCGTGCCGGCTCAGCCGCGCTTGCAAGATCCGGGAGCGATCATCCTGCGTCTCACAGTGCGAGATCTCGGCGCAGTGATGGCTCGATTGAGGCAAGCCAAGACACCGGTAGTCACCACCGGCGGCGAGCCCTTGAATCTGGATGGCAGTGCGGGAACGGCTCGCGAGGTGGTGGTGAGAGATCCGGATGGCATCTTCGTAAGACTGGTGCAACCGGCCGCGTCCTCAGGAACCGCATCCTCCTCTAGTAATGTGACCGGGGCGGGGTTCGGAATCACTATCGGTGACACTGTCAAAACCATGCAGTTTTACCGCGATGCGCTGGGCTTTCAACCCCAGGTCGATGCGGGCTTTCATGCAGACAAAAACCAGATGTTGGTCACCGGCACCCCCGGTGCGCAATTCCGCAGGAGCATCGCGCTGGTTCCCGGCACGGCATTTCAAGTGGAATTCTTCGAGTTCCACGGAATCGATCGGAGACCGGCCCATCCCGCGATCCACGATCCCGGCGCATCGGTCCTACGGCTTCGGGTGCGGGATCTAGATCGCATGATGACCCAGCTCAAGGCAGCGGGGGCTTCGATTGTGTCCTCTGGAGGCGAGGCCGTGACCGTCGGAAGGAGCCGCGCGGTAATCGTGCGGGAGCTGAACAATCTCTTCCTCCAGCCGATGCAGACGGCTCCGGCGCCCTGAATCGATCCTCCAGGTTAAAGCCGCGAACAGCCGTCGTGCCGCGAGGAGGTGGCCGTTGGGCATTTACGCGAAGTACGTTCTGCCTCGAGTCCTCGATCTGGCGATGCGCAAGACTGATCTGACGCCCATTCGCGCCGCCTGGGTTTCTCAGGCGCGCGGGGAGGTGCTCGAACTTGGGATGGGTTCGGGACTGAATTTGCCTTTTTACTCAGCGGAGGTTAGCCGCGTTCGCGGTGTTGAGCCTTCGCTCGAAATGCAGCGCCTGGCGCGAAAACGGCTGAAGGTGGATCGCCCGGTGGAGTTCCTGTCGCAATCGGCAGAGGATATGTTGCCGCTCGCCGATGCCAGCATGGATACCGTGGTTTCGACTTGGACCCTGTGTAGCATTCCCGATGCATCCCGCGCGCTTCGGGAAGCACGGCGCGTTCTGAGACCCGACGGACGCTTCATCTTTGTCGAGCATGGCCGTTCGCCGGACGCCGGCGTCGTTGGCTGGCAGCACCGCCTGAATCCGGTCTGGAACCGCGTTGCCGGCGGGTGCAACCTGGACCGCAACATCGTGGAGCTAATCGAGGGCGCCGGCTTCAGCATCACCGAATTGAAGACCGAATACCTTCCAGGCCCCCGGCCCTTGACCTACACCTACCAAGGGCTCGCAGAGAGGGCCGCTTGAGGATAGAGACTCGGCGGGGCTGTCAACGCGCCCGACTCGGGTGCACAGCGCTGGCGGCGGCCAGAGAGCGCCTGCGCGCCGTTTTGATAACTTGGGACTGTACTTCGCGCCCATAGGAGACTCCCGCAAACCAAAGTGGTGGATGGTCGCAACTGCCGCGGTTCTGGCGTTGCTAACCTTGTACTATTACACCGGCTCCTGGGCGATCGTCGTGCTCTTCTTCGCCGCAATAGGAGTGCTCGTGGGTTTTCAGATTGCCCGCGCCGCGACGCCGTCATCAAACGTCTGTCTTCATGCGGGGAACAGCTGAATCCGAACGCTCGTAGCGCCTGCGGGAGCGCAAGCTGGACGACGAGGGTTAACTGAGAACCGCAGGCAGCGCCGGAGGTTTGGGGACATTACGAGCGCGTCAAGGCTCAATCGGCCGGCGCGGGCTTATGGAATGCGAGCAGTGGAGCGTGCCACCCCGAATGCTTCAGCGGTGTTTGCCTCCGCGATGGCGCTGCCGTTCACTCGAATGGCGACGTGGAGTGAACCGGACGTTCCGTCGTCCAGAACCTGAAGGACAGGGCGGGTTCCGCCTGTGTCTAGCTTGGTCACACGCGCCTTTTGCGCTGTAATGCCCACAATCCAGCCCTCCCTCGGAAAGAAGGACTTGGTAAAGGGGATAGGAACCAATTCCTGCTGGGTATCGCCAGTTTCAGAGGTGAAGGTGAGAAACGCAAATTTGACGGTGCCGTCGGCGATCAGTTCGGTCTGGCGCGGCAAGCCCCACGGGGGCATGGTGGTCGCGAGCGAGACTACGCCGTGCGGTGCGTCTGTTCGTTGCTCTTTTATAGTGGTGCCGTTCTTGGAAACCGACACTGCCAGGAATTTTGCGTTCTGTGACGATGGCGAAGACTTATCCAGCTCGGGTTTTCCGTCCGGTCCAACCCGAATCTCGATTTCACCACCTGGGTTTTGGTTTTGGAGATTGAGATATACGGCGGTTCCGATCGCTCTGAACTCGGCCGGCACCGTGCCTGCAACCTGGGTCTCCTTGGACTCTCCGTCGATGCCTGTCACGAGGTAGCTGCCGCGAAAGGTAACGCCGTTGCCTCCCGTTACCGCAATCACGAAGGTCTCCTCGCCGGAGTGGATAACTTGGCCGCTGCCAACCACCAATAGTGCGCCGAGCGCGATCGGAAGTCGCCACCAAGTCCCAAAGGTCTTCATATCGAGATTGCTCCCCCAATTCCTTACTTGTAGTCAGGACGTCAAGCTGCTTGCACTTCGCTTTCTTCCCGGCCGGCAGGTAGGTCCACGCCGACGTCGAGTTCGTCCTTTGCAGGTTCGGCGGGGCGGTTCCGCCCGACCGGCTCCAGCATCCTCTCGATCCGATCGAGACGCGCCGTCAAGTCCTTCATATCCGTGTTCCCGGCCTGCTGGACAAAGTAACTGGTGATGGATGCGGCAAGGGTAGACATCAGACCGATGCCGACCAGCATTAGCATCACCGCGATCAGCCTGCCCCACAGTGTGGTCGGCGAAATGTCCCCGTAGCCCACAGTGGTGGCGGTGACCACCGCCCACCACACCCCATCTCCGTATCCACCCTTCACCGTCTCCGGCTCAAGAATCGAAAGGCATCCTCCGCCGACCAAGATCAGGAGCGCCGTAACTGCGGCAATGTAGGCCAGGCCGCGGCGTGCTAGGACCTCTTTCAAGCCTGCGAAGGCACGGGCCGCTACGCCACCTAGCCGTAGCAGCCGGAGGAGGCGCGCCAGACTCACGAGGGCGAGAAAGTTAGGCAATGGCGGAAACGAAAGTGTAACGACGGCCAGCTTCCCGATCGTTGGAAGCCGGAAGAGCCGTGTTCGAGGTGCGGAGACTGCGAAGGCCAGAAACTCGACGGAGAAAATTGCCCACACAACCCACTCAGTCGCCGCCAGCCCAGGCGATTTCACGCCGCGCTCTTGCAGGACGGTAAGGGGAATCGTGGCGAGGGCGGCCATCACGACTCCGATGTCGAGAGCTTTCCGGTATCCAGAAATTGAAGGCACCGCGCCAATTGGTTCCACTGGGTCTCAGGGATCCCCCTTTCACCATTCGGGAGAAAACCGTTTTGGGTTTAGCCCAGATTGGGTCTCAAACCGTCTTGGGCGTTTCCCATTCGATCTGCCCTTGCCTTGACAGAGTCCGTCTTCGCGCCAACTATGCCCGATTTCGCGAACTGCTTGTCGAGGCGCGCCAGGCCGCCGCCCCACCCAGGCAGATCTTGCCGCTTAGCTCCGGCGCTTGAGAACTTCTTCGGGACCGGAGCCCCTCCGCCGTGTCTAGAAAAAGCCCCCCGCCGTGTCCAGGCGGGGGGAGTGGGTTTAAACAAGGGGGGTGTTTGGAACCAAGCAAGAGTAACAGCACAAGAAACCGGATGGGCAGCCGCCTCGTTGACTGCCGCAACCCGAATTCCCGATGCCGCTACTCCCTCCTCCGACGGGCTTGGCTCTCGCAGTTCTTAGTGACTGCTTGTTCCATAGTGGCGGTCAGGCCGAGATCGTTTCACCGACGATCGAAAATGTTTATCGGATGTAGGCCTGATACGGAGCCCAATAAAACGGTTTGCGAGAGGCGCTCCCGGACCGGAGAAAAGTCAATTTGGCCTCACGCAGGGCCGTTGCCGGCGATACGCCCGATGCCAGCGCACGGTACAACTGGTCCATCAGCCGGGAAGACGATTGATCGCCAACCTCCCACAGGCCCGCGATTACAGTTCGTGCGCCGGCTTCGAGGAACGCCCACGTGAAGCCAACCATCCCTTCGCCCGCATAGGCTCGCGCGCCGGCGCTTCGGCATGCTGAAAGAGTCACCAGCTCCGCTGTGAGCCGCGCGTTGGCGATGTCGCGGGCGTACAACTTGTAGCCGTCGCCGCTTTTGTTCTTCGCCAGGATGATGGCGGAATCCAGGGGACTCTCGGGATTCGCCTCGGCATGCGCCGCGAAGTGAATCAGCGAGAACCGGCCCGGACTGGCATCCAGAAAGCCTTGCGGAGTCGCGTCCGGCCCGGTCCTGGTCTCTGCGTCTCGAAACACACTCCGGATGTTTTCGATCTCCGATGTGGCCGCTGGAAGATCTGGAAAATCGGCATTGGCCGGCGTCGGCGCTCCAAACAGAAGCAGCGAAGGCTTGGCCGAGCCCCGGCGCGGACGTTCACCGAACGCCGATTCGGTCAGCAAGCTGAGGGAAGGTGCGATCGATAACTCCGCATCTTCGATCCAATACCCGCCCGTACCGAGCAGCGGCAGTGTTTCGAGATTCAGCGCATGCAACTCGCCGTCCGGTACAACCACCACCCGATGCTCCCCCGCCAGGTCGTTGTGAAGCGGGCCGAGAAGCATTTGGCTCAACTGCTCCCCCGCGGGAGATTCCGTTTCCATGGGATCGCGCAGATCGTCCAGAAACTTGCGGTAAGTGCCGATCAGGGCGTCGATCTTGTCTTCTGCAGGCAACTCCAGTATGTGGATGCCGGAAGGTTTGACCACCCATACGAAAGAACGCTTCGGCCCTAGCCAGTACGATAACAGCACCCCTCCGTTGCGCTTCGCGTACTGTTCAAAACTGGCTGGCTGAATCTGGTCGATGGTGCTCAAATGAGAACCCAGCTTTTGCGCCAGGACCCGAGCGCGGCTGTATTCGGCCACCTTGAGCGCCTGGATATTCTGTCCCTCCGTGACCAGCAGATCCACATACTCCTTGAAAAACTCATTCTGGAGATCGTAGTAGGTTAGCCGGTAATCATCCCGAATGAGCCTGGAGACGGTGCGCTCGATGATGGCGATGCCCTGGTCGAATTGAGCGTTAGCCTCTTGAAAGCGTTTTTGACCCGCCAGCAACTTGCCAAGATGCAGCTCCGCGTTCAACGCCACGAACGGATCTCCGTCTTTCACTGCGGAGATCAATTCCAGATAGGTTCGCTCTGCATCCGCGCCATTTCCGCGGCCAGCGGAAACCGCCGCGGCCGTCAGCATTAAAAAGGCCGGCCTCTGTGGAACGCGAAGCTGCTGATACAAAGCGTTGGCCTTCTGATTCCACTCCGCCGCCGCGTTCCAATCTTCCTGTACAGCCATGGCGTAAGCCACCCGGCCCGCCCACTTGGCGGCCTGTTCAGTGTCATCGATGTCATGCGCGACTTTATTTGCTCGCTCAAAAGGATCGACCGCCTTCGCAGGCTCATGGCGCCGAAGATAGATATAACCCAGCCCTCCCAGCGAGTCCGCAAGATTACGGAGGTCGCCGATCTGGCTGAGCCGCTCGATCGCCCGGCGCTGATTTTGTTCCGCGCGGTCCAGATCGCCCAGCGCTCCGTAAGCGACGCCTAGATTATCGCTCGCCATCGCCGACAGCCGGCCCGCTTGCACTTTCTCAGAGAGATCCAACGCCGAGCGGCTGTATTCCAGGGACTCATCGAACCGGTCTTCCCGGATCTTGCAAGAGGAAAGATTGTCCAGAGCAGCCGCCTGGTTAAATACGTCGCCCACCTGGGCAGCCTGAGCGGCGGTCTTGCTAAGCAACTCCTCGGCGGGACCCAGGTGGCCCGTTCGCGCTAGAATCGCCCCGCGCAACAAACGCCCCTTAAGTACCGAATCGTCGTTGCCGTCATCGCCGGCAGCACTATCCACTTCGTCCAACAACGCGATCGCTTCGTCCGCGCGGCCCAGTTTCCAAGACGCGTCCGCCTGATCCACAAGCCAGCGCAGGTGCAGAGCCGGAGCGGCCGGGTCCCGCAATTGATCCAGCAGAAGCCGGGCATCGTGGGCTTGCGACTGCGCCAGCAAGCTTTCCGCTTTTAACAAACGGAGTTGCAGGACCACATTGGCGGACTGGTCTCCCCGGTAATTCTTGAGCGCCAGGTCCGCCGTGTTTTGGGCTTCCTTCGGCCGTCCCTGCCTGAGCGCCTTCCACGAACTCGCGTACGCGGCATCGGCCGATGGCTGGTGCGAACAGCCAATCAGCGCCAGCGATAGCAGAAGGAGCCCTTGGCGCATTCTCCTCGCGCTTCTCCTATGGATACCAACTGCCGCCGGAACAGCCCGAGCCAATATCGCCGTCCGAATGCACGATGCGCAGCAGTGTCGCCCGGCGCACGTACGCTCCCATGAAGATTTCGCCGACGATGATCCTGCCGAACTCCGGCCAGTAAATGGTGTAGCCATTCTCTACGATGGCGCCCGGAGGGAGGCCTCCAACGCTTTTCAGCATCGAACCCACCACGTAGCCCGATTCATTTCTGTAAAAGCCCCCCGTTTGGGGATCGGTGACGAAGCGATTGGACAGCTCTCTCCGCAGGTTCTGATCCGCCTGAAAAGCCGCCTCAAGTTCGAGCAACGTGGGATACCGGTTGAACGTGTCCAAGTCCAAGGTCAGATCCAGCAGATAGCTCCCGAGCCTTACGCCAACGATCTCAGTCCCTTCCAGCGTGATTCGCGGATGACGGGTGTCGCGGTCGTGCACCGACCGCATGGCCAGCCTGCAAGAATCGATCGATATCTCTCCGCCGGCAATCCGGACGCCGGTTATCTCGCTCAACGTTCGTGATCCTGCCGGCCCCCCGCTCACCAGTGTGTCGCTCTGGACCAAGGTATGAGCCGATGCGACTGTAAACAGTTCCCGGTCCATCAATTCACTACTGAGAGAGCCGATTCCAGCGTCGCGGCCCCTGACCGAGACTCCACTGGCGGTCGCTTCCGACCTGCCTCCCACCATCGGAAGATCGACCGGTGCGATAGTCGGAAGCTGAAGATTGATCTCCACGTCGTGGCCGATTCGCGTAAGTGTGCCGCCGGCTGCGAATGCTCCGGCGATGTGGATGTAGCGTTTCGGGTAGTCTTTAGGGTACATTCGTTGGGAAAATCGGCTCCTTAGGGCCGTTGAAGCTCAAATGTATAGCGTCCTAGCTCCTGCCCATCTTGGCCGGCCGGGGCCGGAGCCCTGACGATGAGCATATAACCTCCGGGCTGCAAGTCCAATCTGGGAATCGACAAAATGACTGGTTCGCCCGCCGCGGGAGCGTCCGCGGACAACTCGAATCGCACCCTGCCGTCTCCCGATTCTACGCTGAAATGGAGCATGCGTGTTGTTGATTCCGGTGGATCGAACATGATCACCACCGGTTCTCCTGCCGCGACCCTTAGCACTTGGGCGGCTCCACGAGTTTGGGGCTTGAGGAACACGTAGCCCAGGACGCGGGGCGCGCTGACTTCATCGAGCCGCCGCACCAGCGTTGGAATCGTCAGAGTTTCGACTAAGCACACAACCGAAAGCACGGCAATCGCAGCCGCGGCGGCTCTCGGCGGTACCCATGTCAGCCATTTCGGCGCGGGCTGAGCACGTGCGGGAACAGCACTCGGAACTTCCCGAGCGTGGGCCATCAACTGTATCGCGTCCCGAACGCCTTCGGCGCAGGCTGGGCACTCAAAGTAATGCTCTTCGAAAGTTTCCCGTTCGCTGGGAGTCATCTCACCGAGAAGATAGCACTCAACGGAAAGATTTTGAATGGCTCGTTCGTGGTCCATCGTCGTCTGGTCTATTGTGTCAGAACCTTGGCAAACATTACATTTAACGGCACATTTAACGGCAAGTTTCAGTTGATGGCCTTACCCTTGGCTCCGCCCATGGCTGACCGCAGCCGCATCCTGGCGCGGTGCAAAAGCACCCGCAGGTACTCGCGGGTAACGCCGAACTCATTGCAAATGCGGTCTTTATCATAGTCGTCCAGACAAATTCTTCGCAGCAGCTCACGATCTTTGGCGCCCAGTTCGCCTAAGGCTCGTCTCATCTGGTTCTTGCGTTCCTCCTCCAGGAGACCCGCTTCGGCGCCGGGCCGGCCACTGGGAACGTCGAAGACCTGATCGGGAAGCTGGTTCAAGCGGCGCTCGCCGCGGCCCCACTCGCGAACAATATTATTGCAGACAGCGAGCACGAAGGCCCCCAACCGCTCCGGATGTTCCACCTTTCCTTGCCGGACGCTTTCGATCACGCGCAGGAGCGTCTCTTGCCGGATATCCTCGGCAGCGCGTGCGAATTGTGGGCCCGCCTTGATTGCTTTGATCCGGATGAGCGGGTCGAAATAGCTCACGAAATGGCGCTCGGTCGCAGCCTCACCTTCTTTAAGGCGCTGGAGGTAGTCCGCGTCGAACAAGTGCCTTGCTTCCAATGAGTCCTCGGTTCGGAGTTCTTTTGAGGGCAACGCAAGAACCCGGTCCTTATAGACTAGCTTGGGTTGCAGGCGCTCAGGATGCCGCTCCGCAGGATTGGGCCGCCTAAGCCTTGCAGAGCTTCTTTAGCCCGTCGCGCGGTGTACATTAGTTCAAAAGCGATGTTCGCCTCTCTCTTGCGAGATCTCCGGTACGCGTTGCGGGCTTTGTCGCGCGACAAAGGGTTCACTTGCATTTCGGTTCTGGTCCTGGCGCTGGGGATCGGGGCCAACAGTGCGATTTTTACCCTAGTCAATTCGGTCCTGTTGCAGCCCATTCGCCTACACAAGCCGGAGCAACTGATATGGGTGAATGAACGCAACCTGAAGGCCGGCCTTCCCGTGTTCTCGCTCTCCCCCGGAAACTATCTCGATTTCCGCGACCACAACCATTTCTTCTCCGGATTCACCGCGTTCCAAGGCCAGGGATTCAACATCTCCGGTACATCCGAGCCGGAAAGGTTGAACGGAACCCGAGTCACCTCGGAGTTCTTCGACGTGTTGGGCGTAAAGCCCCTTTTGGGGCGGACGTTCACCGCGCAGGAAATGCAGCTCGGACCCAACCACGTGGCGATTCTGAGTTACGGATTCTGGCAGCGGACGTTCGGCGGCAAGCCCGGCGCGCTGGGACAAAACCTGAAACTGAACGCAGAGAACTACACCGTGATCGGAGTCCTGCCCTCCGATTTTCATTTCCTGGATGCCACGCAAATCTGGACCCCGTTAGCCTTCGATCAATCGGAATGGCAACAGCGTGGAGGCCATTACCTGGCGGGCATCGCGCGGCTCAAGGAGCACGCCACACTCGAAGCCGCGCAGAAGGATCTGAATGCCATCGCCGCCCAGGCGGAGCAGCAGTTTCCAGCTTCGAACTCCGGATGGGACACCACCATTAAAACGGTCCAGGAGCTGATGGTGGGCGGGTTCCGCCAACTGATGCTGATACTGACGGCCGTGGTAGGGGCTGTCTTGCTGATCGCCTGCGCGAATCTCGCCAATCTGCTGCTGTCGCGAGCCTCGGCGCGCCGTCGCGAGATGGGGATTCGCAGCGCGCTCGGCGCTGGACGCAGCCGGCTCGTGCGCCAGCTTCTAACGGAAAGCGTTCTGCTCGCCGGGATAGGAGCTGCTTTTGGGCTGGCGCTGGCTTGGGCGGCCATCCGGCTGCTGGTCAGCGTGGCTCCGGACATCTTGCCGCGCACGGATGAAATCGCTCTCGACTGGCGCGTAGTCGGATTCACGGCCGCGATCGCCGTGGTAACGGGAATCCTCTTCGGCCTCGCTCCTGGAATGGACCTGGCCAAGACCAATCCGGCATCCGCCGTGCGCGAAGGCGGACGCGGAACCTCGATCGGATTTCGCCGGAACCGCCTGCGCAGCGCGCTGGTGATCGGCGAAGTAGCGCTCGCGCTCATTCTTCTTTCCACGGCTGGACTGCTCTTGCGCAGTTTCTTCCGCGAGCGGGCTATCGACCCCGGCTTTGACCCCCACCGGGTCCTCACCTTCAAGACTGAGCTTCCTGAAGCCAAATACAAAACCAACGCCCAGCAGGCCGCGTTTTACCGCCTCGCACTGGACCGCCTTCGCGCGCTGCCCGGAGTTTCGGCGGCGGGCGCCGCCCAGATCTTCCCGCTGTCGGGCTCCGATTATGTTCTCGAGTTCACTCAAATTGGCAAGCCGCCGGTGCCCGTGGGGCACGAACCCAACGCGGCATACTATGTGGCGACCCCAGGTTATCTTGCCGCTCTGCGGATTCCTATCAAAAGCGGCCGTGATTTCAATGACCACGACGACGCCGCGGCTGCGCCCGTCGCCATTATCAGCGAGAGCATGGCCCGCAAGTTTTACGCCGGCGAAAATCCCTTGGGCCAGCGAATTAAGATGGGCAACGGATCGAAACCGGCCGAGATTATTGGCGTCGTGGGCGATGTTCATGACCAGGAGCTGCAGTCCAATGGACAGGCCGCCGTGTATGAACCAGCTGCTCAGGTTCCATTCGCCGACATGTATTTTGCGGTCCGCAGTGAACGGGACCCTGCTGCGTTGATTCCCGCCGTGCGCGCCACCATGCGCGAGCTGGATTCCGGCCTGCCGCTGGATGCGGTTGGAATTGTGGACGCGCTAGTCGAGAAGTCGCTTGCCGTGGACCGGTTCGCGACGCTCCTTCTCGGCATCTTCGCTGGCCTGGCCCTAACGCTGGCGATGGCCGGCATCTACGGTGTCCTTTCCTATGCGGTGACCCAGGCGACGCAGGAAATCGGCATCCGAATGGCGCTTGGCGCGCACCGCGGTGACGTGCTGCGACTGGTGCTCGGCTACGCCGGAATCTTACTTGCTATCGGATTCGCGATCGGCCTGGCGGCCGCGCTGGGACTCAGTCGCTTGTTGGCCTCCGATCTCTATGGAGTGAAAGCCGAGGATCCCATCACCTATGGGGCAGTGGCTCTCCTGCTTGTGGCCACTGGTCTGCTTGCCTGCGCCGTCCCCGCTCTCAGAGCCATGAGTGTCAGTCCGGCGATCGCGTTGCGCCAGGAGTAGTGTTGCGGAGCGCGTGCCGCGAATCTGCCGCCTTGTAGCCCGATTGCAAGCGCTCAGCTTGGGTTGCCAGCACTCAGCTTGGGTTGCAAGCGCTCAGGACGTCGCGCGGCGGCCCCACAGACGAGCCGAGGCGAGATCGGCTCCCTGGCGAATGGCCTTGAGCTTTAACCACACCGCGGGCTCGATCACCCATTCCCGTCCGGTGAAGGTTCCGAACCCGCAATCCGCGCTGGCGATGACGCGCTCGCGGTCGCCGACCGCATCCACGGCCTCCAGGAGACGGCGCGCCACGACTTCAGGATGCTCGACGATGTTAGTGGTGGTGTCGACCACGCCCGGCAGCAGCACCATGTGGGCCGGAAGCTTGTGGCGGCGCAGCGCCTGGTATTCGTGCTGGTGCCGCGGGTTGGCGAACTCGATGCTCAGAGCGCCGGCGTTGGCCTGGTAAAGCACGGGGAGGATGAGCTCCAGGGGAACGTCGAAGATGTGCGGGCCGTCCCAGTTGCCCCAACAGCAATGCAATCTAACGCGGTCCGGCGGAATCCCCGCGATCGCCTGGTTGAGCGCCGCCACGTGCTTCTCGGCGGCCTTCACGAAGTCTGCCTCGGATAGATCGCGATAGAACATGGAGCGGTCCATGGCCAGATCCGGCGCGTCGATTTGCAGGATCAGGCCAGCCTGATGGATCGCCAGGTATTCCTTGCGCATTTCACGCGCCAGCGCCGCCAGATACGCCTCGTGCGAGTCGTAATAAGCGTTGAGCATGGTGGTGGAAATGATGCCGGGCGAGGGCGCGGTCATAAAGCATTCGGCGAACCCGCCCACTGCCTGCGCGCTGCGTTTCAGGCGCTCGATTTCCTGCTGGATGGGAGCCAGGTCGAGATAATGCAGCTCGCTTTGCGCCTCAGGCGCGTTCTGCATCCGGCTGCGCCGCGGAAAGCGCTGCGCCAGGACTTGGACCAATTCAGGGAACTCTTCGAAGTCGCGGCCGCGCCGGCGCTTGGATTCCCCGGCGAAGCCGGACATGCGCTGAGGCACGTAAGTCTGAAAGCCGACGCGTTGCTGTTCGCCGTCATTACCGATGTCGATGCCCGCCTCAGCTTGCTTTTCGACGACGTGCCGCACCGCGCGGTCCATCTCCAAAGCCAGGCGGGCAGCGTCGACGGCTCCGCCTTCTTCGCGAGCGACCAGTAGCGCGGAGAGCGTCTCGTTCCGCGGCAGGCTGCCGACGTGGGTGGTAAGAATTCGGTCGCGGCTTAGCATAAGAACTCGGGCCTTCAGGCCGGTTCTTATTCTATCTTTGTAGCCTGCGGAGATTCTCAGCCCTTCACCAGGCCTCGAAAACGCGGCTGATCGAATCCGGGGAACACTCTGGAGACTTGCTGGGTGCCCAGACGATGGGTCACCAGTTCGCCAAGTACGTCGCGGAAGTCCGTGGTTACGTTCAAGTCGCGTTGCTCATACAGCTGTTCCCGCTCCAGGCCGGGCCAATCTCCGTAGACCTTCCCGCCCTTGATCGAGCCGCCGAGGACGAACATCACGTTGCCATGACCGTGATCGGTTCCGCGTGAGCCGTTTTCCCTGGCCGTGCGGCCAAACTCGCTCATCGTAACCAGGCATACATCCGCCAGTTTGTCACCCAGATCCGCATGGAATGCCGCCATCGACTGCCCGAGCTCGCTGAGCAGGCTGGCAAGTTGCCCCACGTTAGGCCTTGGACCCACTTCATTGAAGTGATGGTCCCATCCACCAATGTCGGTGAATGCGACTTCGAGGCCGACATCCGCCTTGATGAGTCTTGCGATCAGCATCAAGTTCTGCCCCAGCTTACTCGGCGGGTAACGGACATTCCCGGAAGGTGCGTACGACGCGTTCTCCACAGCCTCGACCCGCTTTATGGCCTCGAATGTCTCGCGCCCTGTTGCGTTCAGGATCTGGTCGCGAGTGCCCGTGTACATGTGCTCGAAGGCGGAAGACCCAATCGTGTCTTGTATCCGGAAGTCGCTGAGACTGGAAATCGCGACCGCTTCATTGCTTCCCCGTAAGGCGTGCGGGAGATCCGTGCTGAGACTGATGGCTCGTACTGGCGAAAGCGGCGTTTGCGGAAGCAACGCCCGATTTAACCAACCGTCGCCCGTGCTCTTGAGTCCGGGTGTGCCGGATTCCATGTAGTCCTGTGCGTCGAAATGCGATCGGGTTGGATCAGGCGATCCGGCCGCGTGAACGATCGCCAACGAACCCGCGTCGTAGATCGGCTTGAGTGCTCTAAGAGAGGGATGCAGGCCAAAGAAGCCGTCCAGATCGATGGCCGAATCCTGAGTTCCAGTAGGCCTGGGGATGGATATAGTTGGCCGAAGATCGTAATAGGCTTTCTCGCCGTGCGGCACCACGGCGTTTAGACCATCCATCGCACCGCGCTGGAGGATCGCCACAAGAACTTTCTTGCGCGGATTAGGAGCGTCCGCGGCGTACAGGGCCCGCCCGAGCCAAGCCGGCGCCGCACCCGTTCCAAACATCGCAAGCGCGGAAGATTTCACGAAAAACCGTCGTGTAGGCATCTTCTATCTCCTTTGGAAGTCCGGCGACCCTAATACCATCCCTGCGATAAGGCCGCGGTGCAACGTCTGCTCCTCATCAGCGTGATCATGCAGAGCCTGGTCAATTGCCTCCAGCGTTTGCTTCTCTGGATCCGCGGATAGCAACCGATGGGAGAGATCGGAAGGATTTTCAGAAAGTTTCTCGGAATCGATGGTGACGCCTTCGACGAGGCCTTGACCCAGCCTCAAAGAAAAGTTCAGGCGCTCCAGTAGCGACGCCGAACTGACCCAATCCGTACTCCGATTTGAATAGCCCGTGGGTTCGAGCTTGCGGTACAGAGGCTCGCCAAGGGTAGCGATCTCCTTCACAAACGGTTCCGCATTCTCTACTTCGGCTCCCGTGGCCCTGGCCGCGCTGACCACCATCTCCAAAGGAGTTTTCAGCTTGGAATGGTAGGCTCCCTCTGAAAAGAATTCAGGAGAGTCAAACATGGTGGCAAGCACTGCCCGAATGTCTCCATCGGTCTCCCGAAACGTTTGCGTCATGCGCGAGACCAGAGCGGGTGGAGGATCGTCCGCGACGAAGCGCTGTGCGAGCTCCTTGGAAATGAATCTGGCCGTGGAAGGTTGGCGCGCCAGAATGTCCAAAACCTTCTCGCCGTCCTCCTTGCCCCCACCTGCCGGGATGGTCACGCCCAGCACGATCTTCTCCCTCTTGTCGTGCTTCTCGTCGTTGTAGAGGAATTTGCTCTCCAGCGAACGAGAGTTACTGCTGTCGCCTGGCCTTGCGACGAAAATGACGCCAGCCTGGCCCTGGCTGGGAAGATTGTCCAACCCCCAGCCAGTAAAGCAGCGCGCGACTTCGACGATGTCTTTCTGGGTGTAACCGCTGTCTACTCCAAGAGTGTGCAATTCCATGAGCTCGCGCCCGTAATTCTCATTCAACCCCTCAGCGCTGCTTTGCCAGTTATCGAGGTAGAGCATCATGGCCGCGCTGTTGGCGGTGGCCTCCAAAACGTCACGGAATTTGCCCAGCACATGCGGACGAATTGCGTCGCGCTCATAACCGGTGATCAGGAAACGTGCGGTGCCCTTGCTGGCATCGACGTTGAAGTGGTTGTACCAGAAATCGGTCAGCACCTCTTCCAGTTGCCGGTCGCTCTCGATCGCTCTGAACAGCTTTCCTTGAGCGAGAGTGTCGCCGGGTTGGACGGGAGATGGGGCGGCGGCCTCGACTTTCTTGCGTAAATCCGCGTCGAGATAGGGAAGCAGGCGCGGCCGCACCGCGGGCATACTCGCCAGCACTTGAACTATCTTGTCCCTTGGCAGGGAGTTCAGAACCTCCATCCCCTCCCTGTCAGATCCTGTGCGGAGCGTCATGATCTGCTGTTGCGTGATCAACCCCTGGAGTCCCTGGATGGAAACCATCATCGTGACGGCGCCGTTCACAAGGGCGATAGCCGTCGGCGCTGTCCCTCCCGGCGAGACCCGCAAAATTCCCTGCAATGAAGTGGGCTCGACCAGCGGCGCTACCAGCGTGGTTAGCTGTTTGCTCTCTGGAATCTGTTCAGGATGAAGCTGCAAATCAATCCACTTGTCCAGCCCCATCTTCTTTACGGCGTCGATATCGCCCGGACGGGGACCAAAGGTCAAGCGGTTCAGCGCGTGCAGAATTTTCTGGTCGCCGCTGAGCTTCTTTTCAAACTGACTGTAATCGGGTTCCGGCGTTTTTTGTTGCGCCGGCAGAAAGGCCGTGGTCGATATCACGGCCAGAAGTGCGAGGGTTCGTTGCATACCGCTCCTCCCGCTGTCGTGAGATATGACGCATGAGAATCGGAAACAGTTTGGTCTTTTTTAACGCTGCTGCCTCATAGGGATAAATAATTGAAGAATCGAGAGTTAGGGTGGCGGCGATGACCGAAGCTCCGGTCAGGGTAACGGTGAGGCGATAAATGCCACTACGACTGAAACGCTGCGCGGAGTACCGGCACTATGTTCACGATGCCTGACAACCAGATCGCAGCCCTCAAGCTTCAGTTCGCGCGCCAACTCTACGACAGATGTTTGGAGCGGCACGGGAAGAATCACGAGCAGACGCGCATTTTGCTGCACTACATAGCGAGGCTCGAAAACCGGTCGACGCTCGAAAACCGGTCGACGCTCGAAAACCGGGAGTCGCTGGCTCGGGGCGGGGAAGCGTTGCGCCCGACGAATGGCGGATTCGCTCACCCCGCGCTAAAGCCTTGTTCCCAGTTCTGAGATCATTCAGCGGCTAGTGCAGGTGCTTCGACCGGCTTCCAGTCGCCACAAACGCGATGCTCCCCGCGACAAACAACAGCCCGAAGGCGAGCGTAGCAATGTAAAGCATAAGGAACCTCCCCGTTCTATCGGTCGGCTGAGAGTATACTCCCCGTGCGGTTCCGCAACAAGGGTGTCCAATGAAGCTGTCCAATGAAGCTGTCGCTAGTATATGATCCGTCCGGTCCGATTCACACGTGAACTGTCCGCTTTGAGAAAGCGGCGGGGGAAGCTAAGGGGTGGAAACTCCTCAGCAGTACTCCGCGGCGGAAACGGAGCGGATGATGAAACTACAAGACGTGCTGTTGAAGGCAACGGCGAAGAAGATCCGATGGTGGGACGCGGCCGAGATCATCGGGGTCACGGACCGGACCATGCGGCGGTGGCGGGAACGTCTGGATGCGGAAGGGTATTCGGGGTTGGTGGACCGGCGCAAGGGCCAGCCGAGCCACAAGCGAATACCGTTGGCCCGGGTGGAGGAAGTGCTGACAAAACGTGAGGGAATGTTTTTTCTTTCAAGCTATCCCTTGAGCGCGAGCGCACAGGAGAACTCTGTACAATGCTGTAATAGATGCCAAAGAGGCGATTACTCTCGTTCTTCTTAGCGCCGATTTGCTTGGCGGCATCGTTCCCGGAATACCCTGCCAAATCAGCACGGGACTATTCGACCGCCGTGGAAAAGTCGGGACTGGTTGTTGCTGCCGTTCCCGTCGAGGACCCAAAAGATCAAAACACATACTTCGGATGAGCCTGCGGTCGAAGGGGTTTATTCCGGTCCTTCTGGTCATCGAAAACTCAACGTCGAAGGACAGTGTCTTGCTCGATAAGAAGAACATCACCTTTACCCTTTCTGCCCATCCCGCGGCACCGCTGGCAAATCCCGCCAACCCTTCGCGCGCGGAGAAGGCCGTCGCTGTCGTTGGGTCGATGCCGACGATTTACACATTCATGGCGACAATCGCGACATCCAGATCAAAGGAGCTTCGGCAACATCTCCTCAAAACCGAGTTGCAGAGTTCAACCCTTTCCCCCGGAGTATCTGTTCATGGATTCATATTTATCCCAGCGCGCACGGATCATTCATCCCGACAAAAGATCCAGCTAACGATCCCCTTTCGACGGTCAGGTTCCGACGAGGTCGTCAGCATCGAAATCACGCTTTAGAATGAAGCCGACAATAGTGATGCGCCACAACACGTCTATGTTCGTCGAGATCTTGGGACTGCTCTGCCTTGTCGGTCCGGCGATGTTCGCACAGGCCCGGGAGGTTGCTCAATCTCCTGTGCCGGGAAAATTATCTCTGAAAGCCGAGATCGTCCTAACGCCTGAGTTCTGCGCGACAAAGAAGCGGCAGTCCATTGCGCTGAAGGACGTTCTCAATGTCGGGAAGACCGCCTGCGCACAGTTATATGAGGCGCTGATGCCAATATTTTCCGATTTGGAACGCATCGAAAAAGTGCCAATGGTAGGAAGTAGCACCGCGCAATTGATGCTGATCCCGAAATTCCTGGACATCAGCGCTACGCAACAGCCTTTTCTACCGTCGTCGCAGCGTAAGCTGGTTATCCTTTTGGAATGGACGATTCAGGACGCGAGAGGTCACACAATCTGGCTGCAGACCGTGCAGGGTTCATCGGAACACAAAGCCGGGTGGATGATTACTGGAAAGGGTGTAAGCGCGATGGTCGATGCGGCCGTTTCAGATCTGGCAAAGACCTCAGTTACAAAGATCTCTGCGGCGCCAGAGCTTCAACAGCTTTCGCACTAAAGAGCAAGCCGCTCCATCGCAACAGCGACCCCGATCCGCTTCACGAACGCTGAGTTCGAACGGCGGTGTACGACCACCCGAAGAGCACCCTTGCACATTGGGTCGTCTGCGCTCGTCGAGGACAAGCCGCACAACCGCCGCGCAGAATTCGTGTGATCAATGTGTGAGCAAAATGCTCGGAGCGGTGGGCTCTCATTAGGGTCAAACTAACGGGTTTTGGTGAAGGCGAGGAGGGCGAGGACGCCTCGACAGTGCCGCCGGCCTCGCATTCCGCCATCTCCAGTGCCGAGCTATACTTTTGGCATCCCGTAACGAACGGAAGTATCGGCCGTCTCAACACGATGGCGGATATGGCCAGAGTGGCTCGCTCAGTCCGCCAGCGGGTTCGGCCGCATCTGGAAGTGCACTACCTTCGCCTGCGTCCCCTTACCCGTCTCGCTATGGAACGGCGTCCGAGTCCCCCAGGTGGTCCACACGCCTTTGCCCTTCCACCCCGCCTTCGCGTCGTCGATGCGCCCGTCCATCCCTTTGGCGAAGAAGCCCAGCGGATACGGCACGCGCATCACTACGAACTTCCCGTTCACCAGCGCGATCAACGAATCGGAATCGTTACCGGTGACGATCGGCGTGTTGCGGCCCAGCCCCAGCGTGTCGAACTGGTCCACCCAGTCGTAGTAATGCGAATCCGCGCTGCCCGAATCGGTCACGCCCTTGAACTTCGGTCCCGGCGTCTGATACAGCGTCCAGCCCTCAGGACACTGCTGCCCCGTCGCGTTCGGACCGTTCAGCGGACCCTTGCACTTCTTCCGGTCGAAACTCGCCAGATGCCCGCTGGCCAGCGCCACCCACACCACGTTATTGCGGTCGATGTCCAAGCCTCGCGGTGAAAATCCCGACACTGGAGCCTTCGGATTATTCCATGGCACCTCATAATATTCCGCGAGCGCCGTCTCCGGCGGATTCGTGCCTGGATTCAGCCGCACGATCCCTCCCGGGAACCCCAGCACGCTGCCCCAGACCATTCCATCCGTGCCGATCGCAATGCCGTAGAACGCGGCGTTCAGCCGAGTGTCCTTATTCGGATCCACCTTCACGTTCACCGCCTTCGACGTCCCCAGGCTTTCCCCGCTGGGTGCCGTCAGCACCATCTGCTCGGACTCCACGTAAGGATCGCGCTTGCCATTGCCGTTGGTGTCCAGCACCAGCGCCGTCCATCCCTGGGACTTCGCCGCATCATGCGTCTGGTCCCACATCTTGGTGTTCAACCAACCGACAACCCCACCGCCGCCGCCGCTGCTGGTCCACAGCGTGTTGTTCGCGTCCTCGCCAAACAGCAAGTGATGCGTCGAGAAACACGTGTCGATCATCTCCGTCTTACCCGTCTTCGGATCGTACACTGCCAATTCCCGGCCCGAATTGTTCACCGGCGTCAGCTTGGCCGATTCGAGATTCGATCCCGCCTTGCAGAACGCCGGATCGGCCGACGCCCGTATCCGCGATGTGTACCACAGCCTCCCCTGTGCATCGAACATCGGATTGTGAACCGTGGTGTGGCTGTCCCAGATCGATTCATCGCCCCAGAACGTTGACGGCTGAAGCGGCTTCGGCTGCCCCGGCGTGTCCTGGTCCCGGAACGGCGTCTTCACTTGAGCCGTGGTATTGTGGACCGGATCGAGCACCGGCAGATAATCCCGGCTCTCCTCCGGCGACCCATAAATCAGCCCATTCGCGTTCACGCCCGGATTGCGCTTATCGGTGGAGATTTCGTCATGCAGGTACGCTTTCGGGTCGGCCCAATCCCACTGTGTGATCACCACGTTCCGTTCCGCTCCCTGCGGCCGCGGAGGCGCTTCCGCGGGAAGCTCACCTTTTGCGATACGGGTGGTCCAGTCTGCAAACTCCGCCGACGCCCTCTGCGGACCAAGCTGGTTGATTCCGCCCATCATCGCGTTCCCCGCCTGCCCCGATTGAATCCGCCGCAGCCACGCCTGCGCGGGCGAATCCAGCTTGGCGAACATCGGCGGAATGGTCCGCGTGTATGCGTTGCCGATTTGGTGGCACGATTCGCAGCTATCCGTCTTCACCAGGTGAATCCACTGCCCCTGCGTCTTGATGTCCGGGCTGATCCCGTTGCCTGAAGGCCCGGTGCCAGGAAAATCCTTCTTGTCCGGAATCTTCATCATTGAATACCAATAATTCGCCGGATAATATTGCGACGCGGCCTTCGCGTCCGGCGCGACCGCCGGTTTCAGATCGACCGTCTTCCCCGTCTCCGTCTGCACCTTTGAAGAATCCACCAGCCCGTAGCCGCGAGCCCAAACCGTGTACTTCGCTTTGGGAAGATCCGGGATCAGGTACCGTCCGCGATCGTCCGTCACCACTTCCTTGATGTAGCGCGTGGGAAGGTCGGTCGTCTCCGCGATCACCCAAACGCCAGCCTCAGGCCCTTTGGAGCTCGAAACCACCCCGCCGATCTCGTTGGCCTTCACGGCCGCGCCCTGCTGCGCGTGCAGGTTGTCTTGAGTCCCGATGAAGTATCCGGCAATCGCCAGCGCCGCAGCGCCCATGCAATAGAGAAGCTTGGAACGAAACATGGTCAATCTCCTTTGCGTTTGCCAGTATATACCCGCGCTCAGACGGCGTGGTACACTACGGGTACCGAAGTTAACCTGTGGTCTCCCGCCGTACCTTTCTAACGACGAGCTTAGCCGCCGGTGTGTCCGCGCTTGGTGCGCCCGACATCGTCCGCAACAAGAGTAAGTACTCTACGCGGGCGATGGATCTGGTTCACCAATCCACCGTCATCGACATGCTGGGCCTGCTGACGCTCGACTATAGGAAGCTCGGAATCTGGGAAACCAATCCGGAGCGCTTTCAGCCCAGCGATTTTCAGCGCCTCAAGGATTCCGGCATCAGCATCTTTCACCCCGCTGTTGGCTTCGTTGAAGGCGACATATACAAGCACTCCCTGGCTGACATCACGGGATGGAATCTGTTTATTGCCGGCCATCCGGATCAGTTCCTCCGCATCGACGCGGTGGAGGACCTCGGACGCGCGAAAGCCAAAGGCAAACTCGGCATCGTCATCGGCCAGCAGAATTCGGAGCATTTCCGCACCGTGGATGACGTCGATCGCTTCTATGCCATGGGGCAACGCGTCTCGCAACTCACTTATCGCGACAACCGCATCGGCGGCGGATCCACGGATCCCAAGAACATCGGACTGACCCAGTATGGCGCGCAAATTGTCGAACGCATGAACCAAGTTGGCATGGCCATCAACGTCTCCCATTGCTCCGACCGCACGGCGCTCGACGCCATCGAAGCGTCCTCCACGCCGGTGCTGGTGACCCATTCCAACTGCCGGGCCTTGGTGCCCGGAAGCGCGCGCTGCCGCACCGACGAAGCAATTCGAAAGCTCGCCGCCAAAGGCGGAGTTCTCGGCGTCACGATGGTTCGCATTTTCGTCGGCGGACCCGGGTCCGTGACCATCGAGAACGTTCTGGATCACATCGACCACGTCGCGCAGATCGCCGGTGTAGAGCACGCCGGCCTGGGCACCAACGTCGATCTGAACGGCCGCGACCCCTCCGGCGCCGCGAAGAGAAGCGATTTGGACGGCCTTCAGTACTCGAACAAAATTTACGAGCTTACCGAAGGGCTGATCCGCCGCAATTACAGCCAGCAGAATATCGAGCTGATTTTAGGCAAGAACTTCGAGCGCGCGCTTTCCCAGATCTGGCGAGGGTAGCGCCCTGAAGCGAATCCTGCTGCTGGTGGTGGCCCTAATCCTATACGGGTCCTTTTACCCATGGCGTTTCCACGCCGTCACTTTTCAAGGGAATCCGGTGCTGGTGCTGCCGTGGACACTGTTGCACCGCTGGCCAGAAAGGGTGGATCGTTACGTTTTCCGGGATGCGGTAGTCAACGTCACCCTATACATCCCGTTTGGAGTTTTCTTCTTTTTGTCGATGCGTCCGTCCCGCTCTGCCGCGGTCAAGGCAGCCGGAGCGGTCGCGGCCGCGATGCTCCTTTCCTCGTCCATCGAGATGATCCAGCTCTTCGACGCCGGGCGCTTCTGCAGCCTGTTTGACGTCTTCTGCAACACCGCCGGTGCGGCTGCGGGCGCCGCGATCGCCGGCACATTCCCGCAAGCCATCTCCAGCGCAGTGAGCGAAGCCGAAACCATGGGTCTGCTGCGCCTTTCTGGAGCGGTCGCGTTACTCTACCTTTTTGCCGGCTACGAGTTGTTTCCCTTTTTCCCCGCGCTTGGCCGCTATGCTCTTCTACCCAAGCTCTCGGTTCTGTTCAGCGCCGCGAGTTGGCCCTCCCGGGCTTTCTTTGAATCGCTCGGCGCGTGGCTGGCTGGATCGGCCTTGGTGGAGGCTTTGGCCGGGCGTAGGCGCGCCGGCTGGATGATCGCTCTGGCGCTGCTCGCCATTCCGCTAAAGCTTTTGATCGTCGGCCGCACCACCAGCGGATCCGAAATCCTGGGCGCACTCTTAGGAGTCGCCTGCTGGCTTTTGTTGCGCGGACTCCGCCGGGCGAAACTCCTGGCAGCCCTGTTGGCTCTGGCCGCTCTGGTGATCTCCGGATTAACGCCCTTCCGGTTCGACTCTCAACCGCAACCCTTTACTTGGGTCCCGTTCGTAGCGCTACTCGAATCGCCCTGGGAGCCGGCCTTCATGACTCTGCTCGGGAAAAGCTTCCTCTACGGCTCGGCCGTGTGGCTTTTCAGAGAGAGCGGGCTGGGATGGGCCGCCAGTTCGTTAATCGTCGCAATCCCGCTTGCGGCAGTCGAGGCAATTCAGGTCTACCTTCCCGGCCGCACTGCGGAAGCGACGGATCCGCTCATGGCGATTCTTCTGGGATTCGGATTGATGTTAATGGAGCGGCGCGGGCAACCCAGGCCCCAACCGCTACTCGCCTGACTCCGCCGGTTGTTCTTCCGAGGGCGCCTCTTCTTGCGAAGGCGCGGGTCCGGCTTCCTTGCGCGCCTTTTCGAACAGCAGACTGAGCGTCTTCTCGGTCCGGATATTGGCGGCGATCTTGCCGATCACTCCGTCCTTCTGAAGCTTCGCGCGAGTCACCGCAACCGCCTCCCGCTGCTGCCGCGCGATCCGTTGCACTTCGCGGTCAACCTCTTCCTGAGTCGGAGCGATCGCCTCTCGCTCGCCAATCTTATCCAGAATCAGAGACGCCTTTACGTCACGCGTGGCGCGGTCCTTCTGCGCGTCGCGCAGCTTATGCCAATCCAGCTTGAGATCCTTGGTGTCGACGCCCTGCGCCGCCAGTCCGCGCAATTGATTTTCCACGTTGACCTGAACCTGGCGGTCGATATACGCATCGGGCACGGGAAAATCGTGCTTATCCACCAGTCTGTCGAGCAACTGGTGCTTGGCGTCTTCCTGTGCCCGATGCTCGCGCTCGCGGAAGATGGTCTTACGGATGGTTTCCTTCAGTTCTTCGACGGTCTGAAAATCGCCCAGATCTTTGGCGAATTCGTCGTTCAGCTCCGGAAGCTCCTTGCGCCGCACGGCTTTGACGGTCGCGCGGAACTTCACCGTCCGTCCGGCCAGTTGTTTGCGCTCGTAGTCCTCCGGATAAGTGACTTCGAAGACGCGTTCTTCATCCGGCGCCGCGCCCCGCAGATTCTCGGTAAACACCGGCATGGTCGCTTCATCGCCGAGCCTCACCACCAGCTCGTCCTGCGAAACCTTCTCAGCGACGCCCTCCAGGCTCTCCAGCGAAATCGCCGCGTAATCTCCGTCCGCCAGTGGCCGAGGCTCCTCGTTGACGAACTCCGCTTTCTGTTCCCGAAGCTGTTCCAGGCGCTGATCCACGTCGGCGTCGGTGACTTCGGGCTCGGAATAAGTGATGGTCAGGCCCAGGTAATCGCCCAGCTCGAAATCCGGAGCAACCTCGAACTCCGCCTTGAAGCGCACCGGCTCACCGGCGTGCATGTGGAGGTCGCTGATGTCGGGCCGGCTGACCGGATGCAGATTCTCCTTCTCCACGGCGGCGTTGAAGAAGCGCGGAACCAGCTTCTCCAACACTTCCTGGCGGATATCGCCGGCGAATTTAGTCTTAACCAGGCTGAGCGGGGCCTTGCCGGGACGAAATCCAGGCAACCTGACTTTTGCCTGTATCCCGGCGACGGCCCGCTCGGTTTCTTTCTCGACTTCCTCTGCGGGAATCGTGATCTCGAGAGAATGCTTGCAGCCTTCGATTAACGCCACTATGCTTGAACCAAAGACGGGTCAACCGACCTACGTGCGCGCCGCGGCCACAGGCTTCCCAGCCTCGGCCAGAGCGGATGCCTTGTCGGTGGCTTCCCAACTGAAGGTATCCTCCGTGCGGCCAAAGTGTCCGAAGGACGCCGTCTTGCGGTAGATGGGACGCCGCAGCTTCAGCGATTCGATCATACCTTTGGGAGTCAGTTTGAAGTTCGCCCGGATCAGATCGACCAGATGCTCCTCGCTAAGCTTGCCCGTGCCGAAGGTGTTCACCATGACGGAAACCGGCTCCGCCACGCCGATCGCGTAAGCCAGTTGCACTTCGCAGCGCTTGGCCAAACCCGCGGCCACGATGTTCTTCGCCACGTAGCGCGCCATATAGCAAGCCGAGCGGTCCACCTTCGTCGGATCCTTGCCGGAGAAAGCCCCGCCACCATGCCGGCCCATGCCGCCGTAGGTGTCGACGATAATCTTGCGCCCGGTCAAGCCCGTGTCTCCGTGCGGCCCGCCGATCACGAACCGGCCGGTGGGATTGATGTGATACTTGGTGCCCGGAATCCACCATGGCCGACGGCACCATCGGATCGATGATGTGCTTCTTCACCTCCGCGCGGAGCTGCTCCGGTGGTGACGTCGTCGTCATGCTGCGTCGAGACCACCACCGCATCGATGCGCTTGGGCTTGCCCGTGCACGTACTCCACGCTGACCTGGCTCTTGCCGTCCGGACGCAGATAGCTCAGCTTGCCGAAGCGCCGGATCTCGCTCAACTGGCGGCACAGCTTATGCGCCATCATGATCGGCAACGGCATCAGCTCTTCGGTCTCATCGCAAGCGTAGCCAAACATCAGGCCCTGATCGCCCGCACCGCCCGTGTCCACGCCCATCGCGATATCCGGCGATTGCGTCTGAATCGCGTTCAGAACGCCGCAGGTCTTGGCATCGTAACCCATCTTGGCGTCCGTGAAGCCGATATCGGCGATCACCTCACGCGCCAGCTTAGGCACGTCCAGGATCGTCGTGGTGGTGATTTCACCCGCCACAATGCACAGGCCGGTGGTGACCATCGTTTCGCAGGCCACGCGGCCGGTGGGGTCGCCGGCCAGCACGGCGTCCAGCACCGCATCCGAAATCTGATCCGCCATCTTGTCCGGGTGGCCTTCGGTCACCGACTCGGACGTGAAAATATGTCGCATATGTTCTGCCACTTCGCCAATCCTCCACGCTGGGATCCTGCCGCCCTGGGGCGGCGGGTTTAATTCAGGTCTGCTGAGAAGAAACCCAAAGGGAGTAGTTTAGCACACGCTTTGCATGCATGTGTATTAAGATGGATGTTTACCATCTCTTCGAGGAGACCAATGAGCACTGCAACGATACCCAATACCACTGAATACAAAGTAGCCGACATGAGCCTGGCCGAATGGGGCCGCAAGGAAATCTCCATCGCCGAGCATGAAATGCCCGGCCTGATGGCGATTCGCAAAAAGTACGCCATCGGCAAACCGCTCAAGGGCGTGCGCATCACCGGATCGCTACACATGACGATCCAGACCGCCGTCCTGATCGAGACCTTGATCGATCTCGGCGCGGATGTTCGCTGGGCAAGCTGCAACATCTTCTCCACTCAGGATCACGCCGCGGCCGCCATCGCCGCAGCGGGCGTTCCGGTTTTCGCCTGGAAGGGCGAATCCCTCGAAGAATACTGGTGGTGCACCAATCAGGCCATCAGTCATCCCAACGGCAAGGGGCCGGAACTGGTGGTCGACGACGGCGGCGACGTCACGCTCCTCATCCACAAAGGCTACGAACTCGAGCACGGCGACAAGTGGGTCGACACTGCTTCCTCCAGCCACGAAGAGAAAGTCATCAAGGACCTGCTCAAGAAGGTTCACGCCGAGAATCCGAAGCGCTGGACCGAACTGGTGAAGCACTGGCGCGGCGTCTCCGAAGAGACCACTACAGGCGTGCATCGCCTCTACAAAATGCAGGAGCAAGGAAAATTATTGATCCCGGCTATCAACGTAAATGATTCGGTGACTAAGTCGAAATTCGACAATTTATATGGGTGCCGCGAATCTTTAGCCGATGGAATCAAGCGGGCAACCGACGTCATGGTGGCCGGCAAGGTCGCCGTCATCTGCGGCTATGGCGACGTAGGCAAGGGCTCGGCTCATTCCCTCCGCGGCATGGGCGCCCGCGTGGTGGTCACGGAAATCGATCCGATCAACGCGCTCCAAGCCGCCATGGAAGGCTTCGAAGTAACCACCATCGAAGACACCCTGGGCCGCGGCGACATCTACGTCACCTGCACCGGCAACCTCGACATCATCACGCTGGAGCACATGAAGCACATGAAGGATCAGGCCATCGTGTGCAACATCGGCCACTTCGACAACGAAATTCAAGTCGACGCCCTCAACGAGGCCAAGGGCGTGAAGCGCACCAACATCAAGCCGCAAGTGGATATGTACACCTTCCCCGACGGCCACAACATCTTCATGCTGGCCGAAGGCCGCCTGGTCAACCTGGGCTGCGCCACCGGCCACCCCAGCTTCGTCATGAGCAACAGTTTCTCCAACCAGACGCTCGCCCAGCTCGACCTGTGGAAGAACAAGGACACTTATAAAGTCGGCGTCTACACATTGTCCAAGAAGCTGGATGAAGAAGTCGCCCGGCTGCACCTGGAAAAGATCGGCGTCAAGCTGACCACGCTGAGCAAGAAGCAGGCCGACTACCTCGGCGTCGCCGTCGAAGGCCCCTATAAGCCGGATCACTACCGCTACTAACGCAGGTCTTTCCAAGCTCCTTCCCGGCCAATGGCTGGTAGACTGGAGCAGATGTCTGGGCTCAGTGATGCGCGGTTGAGCGTTCGCGCGCTGCTAAAGAATCCGGGATTTACGGCGGTAGCGGTCGCGATGCTGGCGCTGGGAATCGGCGTGAACGCGACGGTGTTCACCGTCGCCAATGCCGTTCTGTTCAAGGGATTCCCCGGCGTCGAGCACAACGACCGCCTGGTCTACATCACACCGCGGGAGGCGAACTGCTGCCTGGCGTATCCCGTTTTTCTAGATCTGCGGGCGCAGTCGAAATCGTTCGACAAGATGGCCATCGTGCACGGGATCGGCGCCGTGCTGAACGATCCCAACGGATTTGCCGAGCGCGTTGACGTGCAGGAAGTCAGCGCCGGCACGTTCAGCCTCACCGGGCGGTCGCCCATCCTGGGGAGGGATTTCACTGAGTCCGATGAGATCGCGGGAGCACCGCGGGTCGCGATTCTGAATTACGGTTTCTGGCAGCGGCGCTATGGGAAAGACCCGGGCGTGATCGGGCGGACCGTGAGGATGAGCGGCGTGCCGGCTACCATCGTCGGCGTGATGCCGGAGGGTTATTCCTTTCCGGAGAACCTGGAGATGTGGGTTCCGCTGGTGAAGACGGACCGGGTGATGAGCCGCGAGAATCACGACACCTGGATGGCGATTGGGCGCATGGCGCCGGGCGTCACTTTCGAGCAGGCACGGGCGGAGGTGGACGTGATCGGCAAGCGGCTGGCGGCAGAGTACCCGGCGACCGATAAAGATCAACCTCCGGTGGTGTTGACGTTCGACCAGTTTTTCATCGGCGAGAACGCGGGAGTATTGTACGGCTCCATGTGGGGCGCGGTGGGGTTCGTGCTGCTGATCGTGTGCGCGAATCTGGCGAATCTTCTGCTGGCGCGCGCGATGCGACGCTCGCGTGAAATTTCGGTGCGGATTGCGTTGGGCGCGGGACGCTGGCGCATCATCCGGCAACTGCTGATCGAGAGCCTGCTGCTCTCGTCGGCCGGCGGTTTCCTGGGCTGGTGGCTGGCGCAATGGGGCGTTCACGCCTATGCGCTGGCGATGGCGCGCAAATCGTCGTGGCTGATTCTGGACTACACCATGGATACGCGGGTACTCGTGTACCTGATCGCGATCTCGATCGGAACCGGGATTCTGTTCGGGCTGGCGCCAGCGCTGCGGCTGTCGAAGCTGGACGTGAACGTCGCACTGAAGGATGGCGGACGGGGCGCGACCGGAGGGAGCCGGGGCAAGCATTTTTCCGCAATCCTGGTGACGGGTGAGATGGCGCTGGCGATCGTGCTGCTGGCCGGAGCGGGCGTGATGATCCGCAGCTTTTTGAAGATCCACAATGCCGATCTTGGAGTGAATCTCAACAACGTATTGGCAGGCTCGGTCGACATCCCACCAAGCAAATACGGGCTTCCGGAGCAGAGGATCGCGTTCTTTAACCGGCTGACGGCACGTCTGGAAGCGACGCCGGGGGTGGTGTCCGCAGCGATGGCCGAAGCGCCTCCCGGGGATGGAGCTAACAAGTATCCATACGAGCTCGCCGAGGCTCCAACCGCTGCCGGCAGGAGCCATCCCGTCCTCGAAGGTCTTAAGATCAGCGCGAATTACTTCCGGACGATGAGCGCCGCGCTCATTGCCGGCCGCGAGTTCAACGACGCCGACCGGCTTTCGAGCGCCCCAGTGGCCGTTGTGAACCGAAGGCTCGCGGCGCAGTTTTGGCCGGGCGAAGATCCGCTGGGCAAGCGCTTGCGGTTGTTCAATGACAAAACTCCGCGGGAGTGGTTGACCGTGGTGGGAGTCGTATCCGACATCGTGCAGAGTGACCGGAACCGGCAGCGGATCGACCCGATGCTGTACTTGCCCTACGCACAGAACCCCGGAGAACAAATGTGGCTTCTGGTGCGGACTCAAGTTCCTCCGGCGACGCTATCGGGAGCTTTCCGGCGCGAGGTGCGAGAAATCGATCCGGACTTACCAGTGTTTGGCGCGGCTCCCTTGGTGGACGTTTTGGAGCACTGGTGGGACAGCCGTTTTTATGGAACCCTGTTCCTGATCTTCGCCGCGATCGCGCTCCTGCTTGCGTCAATAGGGCTGTACACGGTGGTCGCGAATTCGGTAAGCCAGCGGACGCAGGAGCTGGGAATCCGCATGGCCATCGGCGCGAGCTCGCGGGATATTTTGCGGCTGGTGTTGCGGCAAGGGATGCTGCCATTGGGGATTGGACTGGCGATCGGGCTAGCCGGTTCGCTCGCCGTCAACCGGGTGTTGAAAGCAGCACTGGTGCAGATTTCGCCATCCGACCCCGTGACGTTGGCCACGGCCTCCGCCGTACTGATCGCCGCCGCGGCGCTGGGCTGCCTGATCCCCGCTCTGCGTGCGGTGCGAGTGGACCCTGTGATTGCCTTGAGACATGAGTAGCCTACGGCTACCTTTGGTCGCCGCGACGAGCCAAGACCTCCGCTACGCACTGCGGTTGCTGCGGCGCAGCCCGGGGATCACGGCAATCGCCGTGCTCTCGCTGGCGCTTGGAATCGGCGCGAACACGGCGATCTTTAGTCTGATCGAATCGACACTGCTGCGGCCGATTGCGGTGAAGCATCTGGACCGGCTGCGCTTGCCGAGCTGGCGAGAAGTGGACGGAGGGTGGGTAGCGCCCAACGTCGGGTATCTTTCCTCGGCCTTTGGGTCGATTTACGAGCAGGGTGTCGCCGATGGCGGCATCCTGCACACCGAGTTCTCGCCGGCTGTGTACCGCGAGTTTCAGGAACACAATACGGTGTTCGAGAGCCTGTTCGCGTTTAAGGAGTTGGGGCGGGCGACGGCCGTGGTGGACGGGAGCGCGGAGCCGGTGAGTTGTTTTCTGGTCTCCGGGGATTTCTATCACGGCGTGGAGGTTGCTCCCGCGATGGGGCGGCTCATCGGGCCGGAAGACGACGTGCGCACGCAGGCGGGGCAAGTCGCGGTGATCAGTTACCAGTATTGGTCTCGCCGGTTTGCGCGGAGTCCTTCGGCAATCGGGAAGACGATCGTGGTGGATGAGGTTCCGCTGACGATCATCGGAGTGAATCCGGAGTATTTCACCGGAATCGAGCCCAATGCGAATTTCGATATTTGGGCTCCGCTGAGTCTGGCTCCCGCGTTGACGGGACGGCCCTGGCTGGACGATCCGAGGCAGTGGCAAATTCCGATGATGGGGCGGCTGAAACCGGGTGTGACGGACGCGCGGGCGCAGAGCGAGTTGAACGCGCTGTTTCAGGCGCACCTCGATGCCGACGGGGGACCGCTAGCGTCGATGCTCAAGGACCCCGCGAAGCGGCCGCAGTTTCGGCTGCAATCGGCGGCGCGGGGCGTGGATTATTTGGCGCAGCGCTATAACCGGATGATGCTGGCGGTGCTGGCGCTGGCGGGGCTGGTGCTGGCGATTGCGTGCGCGAATGTGGCGAATCTGCTGCTGGCGAAATCCGCCTTGCGGCAGCGCGAGATCAGTTTGCGATTGGCGCTGGGCGCGGGACGAGGGCGGATCGTGCGGCAATTGTTGACCGAGGGTCTGTTGTTAGCGGGGATGGCTGGAATTGCAGGAGTCGTCTTCGGATATTGGACTCGCAACGGGATTCCGGCTGTGCTCCACACGCCGTGGCGCGCCAGCTTTTTCGACACTTCCTTCGATCCGATAGTGTTAGCGGTTTCGATCGGCGTGACTGTGCTGACGGGAGTTTTGTTCAGTCTGGCGCCGGTGTGGCAAGCGCAGCGAGTGGAGGTGAATGAGGCGCTGAAGGATTCGAGCCACGGCACGGCGGGGCTTTCGAAATTGAGGATCGGGCGGCTGCTGGTGGTTCTCCAGGTGGCGTTATCAGTGCTGCTGTTGGCGGGCGCGGGACTGTGCGTCAAGACATTCACGAATTTGAAGAGCGCGTGGGTCGGGTTCAAGCCGGAGGGTTTGGTGTTGTTCACGGTGGATCCTCCGAGGCTGCGGTATCAGGGCGGCGAGATGGTTGAGTTGCTGACGCGATTGCAGGATCGGATCGGGTCCATACCGGGGGTGCAGTCCGTGAGCTTCTCGCGGAACTTTCGAGACAGTGCGGTGGGACGCGGCTTCTTCGAAACGATGGGGATTACGATCCTGGCGGGACGCGCGCTGAATGAGCACGACAATCAGGGCGATCCGACTCCGGCAGTAGTGAATCAGGCTTTCGCGAAGCGCTATTTCCCGGGCGAGGATGATCCAGTGGGCAGGATCTATCGGGGCAGTGCCGCGGCGTACCGGATTGTTGGCGAGTGCGCGGACTGGCGCTTCGACGGGCTACGTGAGCCGGCGCAGCCGACGCTCTACACGTTGCTGGCTTATTCGGGCCGTCCTCTGCCGCTTGATCCGGCCGCGGTGCATGGGCCGTCGACACCGGCGACGTTTGAAGTGAGGATCGCGGGCGATCGAGCCGGAATCGTGAAGCAGGTCCGGCGCGTGGTGAGCGAGGCGGATTCGAATCTGACCGTTTTCGATGTGCGCACGGCGGAGCAGCAGATTTCGAACGGCCTTTCGCAAGAAAGATTGCTGGCTTCGCTGGGGCTGGTGTTCGGCGGGCTGGCTCTGATCCTGGCGACCATCGGAATCTATGGAGTGATGGCATACGGAGTAGCGCGGCGAACGAATGAGATCGGCATTCGTGTGGCGCTGGGGGCGAGGCCGGGGCGCGTCGCGTGGATGGTGCTGCGCGAGACACTGGCGCTGGCCGCGGCAGGGGTCGCGATCGGAGTGCCGGTGGTGCTGGCTCTGAGTCCAGCGCTGGATCACTTCCTTGCGCCGGGATGGGAGAGGAGGTTCGTCTATGGAACCAGTCCGAACGATCCATGGACGATCCTCGCGGTGGTTGTGGTGCTGGGCGCGGTGGGGGCGCTCGCCGGATATTTTCCGGCTCGGCGGGCGGCGCGAGTGGATCCGGTGGTGGCGCTAAGGCACGAGTAGCCGAGACTTCAGTTGTGAATTTCTTCACACTGCCCGGCAGGCAGAGCTCTTTTATAAGGATGGAGCCGGAAGCGAGAGTTGAACTCGCGACCCCCGCATTACAAGTGCGGTGCTCTACCAACTGAGCTATTCCGGCCCGGGGCGTGGGAGCGGTTGCAAAATGGAGCGGGGTACGGGATTCGAACCCGTGTAAATCAGCTTGGAAGGCTGACGCCCGACCACTAGGCCAACCCCGCTCGACTCGCGTGAACGTCTTCAGTTTAACATCGAACCATCGTACGGGACAGCGCGCCGGAAGCGGCCTTGACGCGAGGTTTCGCGAGTGATAGGTTGCTCCAGTGACGTTCAAATTTTGCAGTTTGTTGGCATTGGCGGCTCTTGCGGCAGCGCCCCTGATCGCGCAGGGTGAGGCGGAGGCGGCGGCCAAGCGGTCCATCGCCAACAAGAGCGGTCCAGCGCCGCGCACGGCGGATGGCAAGCCGGATTTTTCAGGCGTGTGGAGTCCGGAGCACACCTTCATTTACGACATTTCGGTCTCGCTTAAGAAGGGCGAGTCGCTTCCGATGCAGCCGTGGGCGGCGGAGCTGACGCAGAAGCGTATGTCGAAGGATGACCCCGAGGCGAACTGCCTGCCCACCGGTGTGCCTCGGCAGAATCCGTACCCGTGGCGGATCGTACAGATCCCCAACTATATTTATTTCCTCTTCGAGGGCAATATTCATAGCTACCGGCAGATTTTCATGGACGGGCGCAAGCACCCGGCAGATCCCGATCCAAGCTGGTACGGGCATTCCATCGGCTGGCTGGAGGGGGACACGCTGGTGATCGATTCGGTGGGATTCAACGATAAATTCTGGTTCGACTTCGCGGGCCATCCGCACACGGAGCAGTTGCACGTGGTGGAGCGCTTCCGGCGCCCGGATCTCACGCACCTGGAATACGAAGCCACCATCAACGATCCTGGCGCCTACACGGCGCCCTTCACGATGTACGGGCATTCCAACCTGGAAAACGTGGATCTGCAAGAGTACATCTGCAACGAGAACAATCAAGACGTGCCTCACATCACGGGGAAAGATAACCGGAAGTAGACGCGGTCAGCGTAAGCGAAAATTGACGGCGACTCTTGCCTCAACCGCCACCGGTTTGCCTTCGCGTTCGGCCGGCTTGAAGCGCCACTGGCGGAGCGCGGCGGTCGCGTTGCGGTCGAGCCCGGGATCGATGCCGTGCTCGACGGTGATATTTCTGGCGAGACCGTCCGATCCGATGGTCATGTTCAAGAGCACGCGGCCTTGGATCTTGGCTTTGCTGGCGGCTTCGGTATAGGAGGGTTCGACCCTGCGAATCACGCCAGGGTTGGTGATCGACCTTCCCACCGGATAGACGCGCTCCTCACCGGTCAGGCTGACTGCGGCGATGACCAACAGAAGCGCGGCGAAAAGAGTCCTCGAGGCTTTGGGCAAGTGCGATTGCGCGGAAAGAACGCGAGCCAGGCGGTGTTTGATGCCGGCTCGATCGGCCATGCGGCAGCTCAAAAGAGGATAGCCGATGGCGGAACGAGCGGTTGCAACAAGGGCTTCGGCGTATTCGGTGGGATCGAAACCGGAAGCGAGCACGGCATCGTCGCAGGCGGATTCCTGTTCCTCGCGGAGGCGCCGCGCCAGCACCCAGGCGAGCGGATGAAACCAGTAAAAGGCACAGGCGACTACGCCGATGAAGTTGGCCCAGAGATCGCGCCGGCGGAGGTGGGCGAGCTCATGTTGGATGGCGGCGTTGAATTGCTGCTCCGGCCAATCGAGAGCGTTTTGCGGCAGTAGAATGGCGGGTCGGAACAGGCCGGTGACGATGGGTACGCTGACGCCGGCGAGCAAAACGCCGGGGCGAAGTGGCGTGGCGGAGCGGCGGAGGCGGAGGAGAGCGGCGCATCCGATCAAGAAACGGAGCGTCACCAGGGCGCATCCGGAGGCCCATATCGCTTGGGCAAATTGGGTCTTGGCAAATAGCGTCCAGGGCCAACGAGAGGTTCCAGCGCTCGCGACGATGGTGGCGCTATTCAGTGCAGGAATATGGAGCGTCAGGGGCGGCTCGGGCAGGAGCATCATCGGGAGAATCGCGAGCGAGCCGAGGAGGGCGATGAGGCAGATCCGGTGACGGGCCGCGGGCGCGGAGACTCGGGCGAAACGCAAGCAGACCAGGCTGGAGAGGAACAACAATGTCGCCTTGGCCGCCAGGAAAATCAAATTGGAGACCGTCATCACTTCTTGTCCTTTCTGGCTGCGCGAACTATCGACTCCAACTCCAGGAGGTCTTCTTTCGATAGCTTAGCGCTAGCCGGATCGAGGAACGCCGCGGCGGCGGCCTTGGCGGAGCCTTCAAAAAAGGTTTGCACCAATTTCTCCATCGCCGACTTCTTCGCTGTTTCGCGCGCCACAACCGGCAAGTAGACGTAGCGGAGGCCTTCTTCCACATGGCGGACGTGGCCTTTGCGTTCGAGTACACGAAGGATAGTGCGAACGCCGGAATAGCTGACCTCGTCGGGCAGGCGCTGCTGAATCTCCGCTCCACCAGCGCGGCCCAGCGCGAAGAGAATGTCCATGATCTGACGCTCGCGGCGGCTGAGTGCGAGGTCGGTGGGTTGCGATCGCACGGGTCAATTGCCGGTGAGGTGCTGGATGTGGTCAACCACCAGAACCTCCACGGGACCTTTCTGCGACTCGAGCTTGATACCAAGCTGCTCCCTGACGGCTTGAAGGAATGTTGCGCCGGAGGGCAGATCGGCGGCGTTTTGGCCGGGCGGAGGATCGTCGGCCCATTCGAGCGCGAAATCCCAGGTTCCGGTTAAACCCGTTTGATCAATGACGGGCTTGTCGGACTGGGAGAAGGCGGTGAGGCCGTTGGCGACGAACGGCATAGTAATGTCGCGAGCGCCGGCGGCGTGCTGACCGAGGGCGCTTGGCTGGAGTGGAAGGAAGCCTCCACACAGCGCGGGAAAGCGGCCGGCCCTCTCCGTGTCGGCGGGAGGAGGGTCGGTCTTGCAGGAATTGGGCGGATGCGGCTGCAGGCCGGGACCGGTCTTGCCCACTTTGATTAGAGCCATGGCCAGCACGGGAACCTGCTTGGTCTCGGTATGGATGGTGAAGTTGAATCGCTCGGCCAACAAGCTGCGCACCATGAGGCGCATTTCATCCTTGTTGACCCCGGCTCTCGAAGTCCGCGCTTCAATGTCGTAGTTCTCGGTGTTGACCCAATCCGGCAACTGCGCCATGAGGTCCTTCGCCTGATTGCCTTGGACCTTATAGGCGAAGGAGACGTAGGTGGCCAGCGGCAGATCCGTGGCCTTGAAGTAGCCGCCGGTGGGAACGAAGACCGAACCCGGGCCGAGCGGGCTGTTCGCATACGGAGGCGGATCGCCGGTCTTGTTCTGCTTGACGGAGGCGACGTCGAATTGGAGCTTTGGCTCGGCGGATTGAGCGGTGAGCAGAGCCGGGAGGAACGCCATCGTGACGAGATGCTTAATAATACGCAGCATGCTTAAAAACTAACATCACTCGCGTACTTCGTCAAGAGCAAGGATTAGTCGAAGAAGGAGAGCCCGGTACGAAGCTTCCGTCTCAGGCCTGTTTGGCCAAGCGCGGTATCACCGCGTTGAGCAGCGTGGCGAGCGTTTCCTGCACTCGCGCTCCGATTTCGAGCACTTCTTCATGCACCAGGCGGGCGTCCTTCAAGCCGGCAGCCATGTTGGTGACGCAGGAGATTCCCAGGACCTTCATACCCAGGTAATTCGCGGCGATGGTCTCCGGCACGGTGGACATCCCCACCAGATCCGCGCCAATGGTGCGCAGATAGCGGATCTCCGCGGGAGTTTCGTAGCTGGGTCCGGGGACGGCCGCGTAGACGCCTTCCTCGATGGGCAGACCCAACTCGTGAGCGGCCTCACGGGCGATTTCCCGATACGCCTGCGAATAGGCGTCGCTCATGTCGGGAAAGCGCTGCCCAGTGGATTCGTCATTGGGACCCGTGAGAGGATTTATTCCGAGCAGGTTGATATGATCGGAAATCAGCACCAGTTGACCGGGACGATAGGTGCGGTTGATGCCGCCCGCCGCGTTGGTCAGGATCACAGTGCGGACGCCGCGCCGGGCGAGCTCATGAATTCCGAAGGTGACCTGTTTGGGCGTGTAGCCCTCGTACAAATGCGCGCGTCCGGCCAGAACGATGGTTTCCGCTGAACCGATCTTGCCGCAAACCAATTTGCCGGGATGACCCGCGGCGGTAGACCGGGGCCAGCCGGGAATGTCCGCGTAAGCTGTTTCCTTACGGCAAGCGAGCGTTTCGGCGAAACCGCCCAACCCGCTGCCCAATACCACTCCGATTTTATTTGTGCACGCCATCTGTTTTTTTAGACCATCATTCCCGCGATGCAAGCCGACATGAAGTTAGCCATGGTTCCGCAAGCCACGGCTCTCAATCCCAGCCTCGCCAAATCCGATTTGCGGCTGGGCGCGAGCGCTCCGATGCCTCCCACCTGAATCGCGATGGAGCTGAGATTCGCGAAGCCGCACAAGGCGTAGGTGGAGATGATGAAAGATCGCGGATCGAGCGTGGAACCGATCTTGCCCAGGTCGACGTACGCCACGAATTCATTCAGGATCAGGCGCGTTCCCAGCAGATTGCCGACCGCCGCGCAATCCTTCCATTTCACGCCGAGAAGCCAGGCAATCGGAGAGAAGACGCGCCCCAGGATCTCTTGCAGCGATCCTGGAAGCCATCCCAGCCAGCGCGTGTAGTGCAACGCCAGCAGAATCCCGTTTACCATCGCGATCAGCCCAATGAAGGCGATCAGCATGGCGCCCACGTTCAGCGCCAGATGCAATCCATCGGAGGCGCCACGCGAGGCGGCGTCGATGATGTTGACCCCGGGGCGCTCCACTTCGATTTTGACTTGTCCGGCCGTAGCCGGAGAACCGGTTTCGGGGATCAGCATTTTGGCCAGCATCAGCGTAGCGGGAGCGGTCATGATGACCGCCGTGAGCAAGTGCCGGATCTCCACGTGCGCGATCAAAACGTACGCCGCCATCACCGCGCCGGACACGTGCGCCATCCCGCTGGACATGACGGTGAACAGCTCGCTTTCCGTCAAACCGGCGAGAAATGGCTTGATGGTCAGAGGAGCCTCGGTCTGTCCCATGAATACGCTGGCGGCGACATTCATGGATTCCGCGCCACTGGTGCCCATGACGCGTTGCATCACTACGGCCATCGCGCGGACCAGGATCTGCATGACGCCCAAGTAATACAGGACGCCGAAGAATGCGGCGATGAAGATGATGATGGGAAGGACTTGAAAGGCGAAGATGGTGCCGAACATGTCGCTGGGAGCGCCCAGCTTATCGCTGAAGACGAATTTACTGCCTTCGGCCGCGTAGTCCAGCAAATGGTTGACTCCTCCGCTCACCCATCGGAACGCGATTTCTACCGGTGTTTTCAGTACTAAGAACGCGAAACCAAATTGTAACCCCAAGCCCCAGAACAATACTCGCGGCTGAATCGAGCCACGATTGCTGGAGAACAGATACGCCGTTCCCAGCACGGCGGCGATACCCAGTAAGCCAGTGAACCGCTCCATTTTCAGTTCGCTTCCGGTTGAGTTCGCTTCCGGGTCCAGTCCGCCTCGGGCCTAAAGGAGCATCGCTCCGTTTTAGCCAACGACTTCTAAAATTAGAGCCCGCTCCTCCGGTGCGGAGGAGGAAATCCGGAACGCGTCCTCGACCAACTGCGCGGCCTCTTCCACGTGTTCTTCACTGGTGTAATAAACGCGGCACAGAACCGCGTCCTTGTCCACCTTCTGGCCGATTTTCACCTCGAGGATCACGCCCACCGCCGGATCGATCGCGTCCTCCTTCGCGTCGCGTCCAGCCCCAATCATCGCCGACGCCATGCCGATATATTCGGCGTCGATGGCGCTGACATAACCCGCGCGCGGAGAACTGATCTCGCGCGCCCCGGTTGCGTTCGGCAGCAATTCAAAGCGGTCCAGCACTTGCGGATTGCCGCCCTGCGCCGCGATCACGTCCTTCAATTTGCGATACCCGGAGCCATCCAGCAGCTTGCTCTGCGCGACCTCGCGGGCTTCCTCGAGCGGTTGCCGCCAGCTTGCCCAGGTAGATCATCCGCGCGGCCAGTTCCAGCGACAGGCGGGTCAAATCCGCCGGCCCGGCGTTCTGCAAGGTCTGCGAGACTTCCATGACTTCCAGCGCGTTGCCGATGGCGTAGCCGAGCGGCTGATTCATGTCGGTGATCAAGGCCTGCACGCGCTTGTCCACGCGCCGCCCGATGCCCACCATCATCTGCGCCAACCGGCGGGCGTCGACCTGCTTTTTCATGAACGCGCCGCTCCCGACTTTCACATCCAGCACCAGAGCGTCCAGGCCCATCGCCAGCTTTTTGGACATGATCGAGGATGCGATCAGCGGAATCGATTCCACCGTGGCGGTGGAATCGCGCAGGGCGTAGAGCTTGCCGTCCGCCGGCGCGATCTGAGCGGTCTGCCCGACGAACGCCAATTGATGTTGGCTCAATTGCTCACGAACTTCGTCAATGGTGAGGTTGGTGCGGAGCCCCGGAATCGACTCGAGCTTATCCAGAGTGCCGCCGGTGTGCCCCAGAGCTCGCCCGGAGACCATGGGGATGGTTACGCCAGCCGCGGCTGCCAACGGCGCCGCGATCAGGCTGGTTTTGTCGCCAACTCCTCCGGTGGAGTGCTTATCCACCTTGACGCCGGGAAGGGAAGAAAGATCAACGGTTTCCCCGGAAGCGACCATCCGCTCGGTTAAAACGCTGACTTCCCGGTCCGTCATCCCGGAATAAAAGACAGCCATCAGGAACGCGGACATCTGATAATCCGGGATGCCGCCGCTGGTGTAGCCGTCTACGAGGAAGGCGATTTCTTCTACGGACAGTTCTTCACCGTCCCTCTTACGATGGATCAGGTCGACCGTTCGCATGCAAGAACTGAGGGTAACACCTTCCATAAATAGAAGTAAAGGACGAACTTCCGTGTGTTAGGAACCGATGAAAGCATGTGGCGGAGCGGGCCGGGCGCCAACGGCTCTTGGAAATTTTCTTTATTCCCGCAGGCCCTTGCGGGCTTCTTCGAGCATGGCTCGTTTTTGCTCGACCCAATCTTCCAGTTCCCGCTGCGTGGCGCGAGCTCTTTTGAGGGACTCGGTCGAGCGCTCCGGGGCGGGACCGCCGGAAGCTTTGCGAACGCGAACGAAATTGCCGGGGTCCAGAGCCTTCACAATTTCCGCGCGCTTCATTTTCAGGCCGGGGCGCAGTTTTGCGACGGCCTGCGCGATCGCGGCGGCGGAATCGTCTTGGCATGACTGGAGCGCGTGGGCGACCAGCGTGTGGGCTTCGCGAAAGCTGAGTCCTTCGCGGCGCACCAGAGAATCGGCCAACTCAGTGACGGTCAGGAAGTGCCTTGAGGAGCGATCCGCCATGCGCTCACGATCCATTTCGGCGGACTTCATCGCCCCGGCCAGCAATCGAAGAGCACGGCCAGCGCTGTCAAACATCGCCGCGACCAAGGGTTGCAAGTCGTCTTCGCTGTCGTTGATATCGCCGAAGGGAGTATTGTGTGCGCAAGTGAGTACCGCCTGCGCTTCGCCCAGCGCGCGGCTGGCCAGGATGCGCACGTGTTCCAGCGCGACCGGATTGCGCTTCTGCGGCATGATGCTGGAGGATTGCACGAACCCGGCGGAAAGCCTGAGGAATCCGAACTCGACGGTGGACCAGAGAAGGAGATCCTGAGTGAGCTTGCCTGCGTTAACCATGGCCACGGCCACGGTTGCGGCGGCTTCGGTAATGTAGTCGATCGAGGCGATTGCTCCGTAGGAGTTTTCGGCGATCCCTTCGAAGCCCAGCAGGCGCGCGGTGTATTCACGGTCGATGGGGAATCCGCTGGTGGTCAGCGCGGCGGCGCCCATGGGGCTCAAATTGACTCGCGCGAAGGCGCCGCGCATGCGTTCCGCGTCGCGCGCCAGAAACTCACAGGCGGCCAGCAGGTAGTGTCCCAAGGTGGTGGGCTGGGCTGGCTGAGTATGAGTGTGCGCGGGCATCACCGATTCCACATGCTTGCCGGCGAGGTCCAGGAGGGCCGCGCGTAGTTCCAGGATGGCGGCAAGCGTGGACAGGAGTTGCTCGCGGGCGGTCATGCGGTAGAGTGTGACGGCGATGTCGTTACGGCTGCGCGCGGTGTGCATCTTGCCGGCGGTCTCGCGCCCGCAGGCTTCCTCCAGCATCGCCTCAACGAAGAAAAACAGGTCTTCGTAGGAGCCGTCATAACGCGCGGCTTGAATCCGCTTAGGGTGCAGGCCGCCCAGGGCTTCCAGCAGGGCTCGCGTATCTTTTGCCGTGAGGATGCCCTGCTTGGACAGCATGATGGTGTGGGCGTAGTGAATCTGGATGAGCGCATCCAGAAAGTGATGTTTGGCGTGCTCGAAGTTGGCGGCGAGGACTGTGTCGGCGTAGACAGGGGCGGGAAATCGCTCTGCCATCGTAGCTTCAGCTTACTTCAGTTCGAAGCTGTCACCGCGCGCCGGCACGATGGCCTCAATGCCGTACTCCTTTTGAATGACCTGGGCGAGGGTAGCGGCCGAATCCGGCTCGCCGTGGACCAGGAAGACTTTCTTGAGGCCGTGGGCGATCGGACGCATCCATTCGATCAACTCACGCTGGTCGGCGTGTCCGCTCAATTCATCCAGAGATACGACTTCTGCGCGCAAGGCTACCGGTTCGCCGAAGATAGGCACCTCGTTAAGGCCGTCCAGAATCTTTCGGCCGAGCGTATACGCGGCCTGGAAACCGGTGATGAGGACGGTATTGCGAGGGTCGGTAATATTGTTGCGCAGGTGATGGAGAATGCGGCCGGCTTCGCACATGCCGGAGGCGGAAATCACCAGGAAAGGCCCGTGCAGATCGTTCAGGGCCTTCGATTCATTCACGTCCCGCACGTATTTGAGCCGGTAGAAACCGAAGGGATCTTCCCCCATGGTCAGGAATTTACGAGTTTCTTCGTCGTAGCACTCCGGATGTTTGCGAAACACCTCGGTGGCGTTTATGGCCAGAGGGGAGTCCACGAAGATAGGAATGGAGGGAATGCGGTCTGCGTCCATCAGTTGGTGGAGCAGCAGGACCAACTGCTGGGTCCGGCCCACGGCAAAGCTGGGGACGATGATCTTGCCGCCGCGGCCGGCGGTGCGGTTGACAACGTCTGCGAGTTTTTCGGATACGTGTTCCAGCTTGCGATGAAAGCGGTTTCCGTAGGTGCTCTCCATGATGAGATAGTTCACCGGATCCAGCTTCTCCGGATCGCGAATGATGGGCAAGCCGGGTCTGCCAACGTCGCCCGAAAACGCGAGGCGGACGCCGTCGGCTTCTAGTTCGATCGCTGTTGAGCCGAGCATGTGCCCGGCGTCGTAGGTCCGGTAACGCATTCCTTCCGTGAGCTGCTTATCCTCGCCCAGCGGAACGGGCTGAAAAAGCGGATAAGTTTTCTCGGCGTCCTCAGGCGTGTATAGCGGCGTGCATTCTGAGTCGTCGCGGCCGATCTTGCGGCGGTGCTCACGCCGCAGGTTGCAGAACTCGGCGTCCTTTTGTTGCAGGAACGCCGAATCGGCAAGCATGGCCAGGCACAAGTCGATGGTTGCGGGAGTAGTGTGAATCGGGCCCGTGTACCCGTTGCGCACCAGGGTTGGAAGGTTTCCGCTGTGATCGATATGCGCGTGAGAAAGGATCACGTGATCGATGCTCGAGACCGGAAACGGAAAGTGGCTATTGCGTTCGAACGCCTCCGCTCTTCGTCCTTGATACAGCCCGCAATCTAGAAGAAATCGCTTGCCCGCGGCCTCCACATGATGCATGGATCCTGTGACGGTCCGCGCCGCACCCCAAAAGGTAAGTTTCATGGACTCTAAACACTATACGATGACGCACGGTATTATTCTGTGCGGGGTATTATTCTATGAGTCATGCGGCCCATTGTTCCCCTTGCACATCTGCTTCTTGCGGGCGTATTTCTTTTAGCGGGGTGCTCTTCACCAGCGCCTTCGCCCAAGCCGGCGGCGCAGGAGTCTCCCTACGGTCCCGGACCGGCTACGGCGAACGGCAAGCATCCCTTGGCGAAGTACATCGAGCTCGCCGGGTTCCGTCTTACGCTGGAGGCGGGCGGGAAGGTGAAGGTGGAGTTCGCTGCCATCAACCACTCCGACGCGGACTTGGAGGAGTTGGGGGTGCATGTGCGCCTGACCACCAGCGTAGCCAAGCCGGGCGATCCGCCAATTACCGAGTTTGACGCCAAGGTGCCCGCCCTGGGTCCGCGAGAAGACCACGACGTGACGTCTACCGGAACCACCTCGCTGAAGTCTTACGAGCTGCCGGATTGGCAGTTCCTGCGGGCGGATTTCGATATTACCTCGCCAGCGCCTTAGGTGTTTCTCCCCGCCACAAGCGTTGTGGCGAAACGAGCCCTTTCGAGCGCGGAGCGTGGCGCATTCGGTCTGCACAGCATGGGTAAGGATGGGCGGCGCACTTGGCCCTCAGAGTGCTAAAACATTTTCGATGAAGCTTGTCGGAATGTTTCTTTTCTCTTTCATGTTGGCCGCGGCCGCGCCGCAACTTCGTCTGTCCAGCTCTTCCATCGGACCGGTATACATTGCCGCCGGGCAGAACGGACCAACGCAAACCGTCGCCGCGTCGAACATCGGAACGGATGCGCTTTCACTGGCGGTCTCGGCAAACCAGACGTGGCTGAATCCGTCCATAGGCGCTTCGAATTCGATTCAGATCGCGCTAGCGACCTCGTCGCTGGCCGCGGGCCAGTACGCCGGCATCGTTACAGTTTTGTCACCCGGAGCGATCGACGCCCCGCAGAACATCACGGTCACGGTTCAAATCGGAAGTCCGGTTCCCAATTCGCTGGATCTTTACGTCGCGCCGGGCGGCAGCGCGTCGGCCATGTTCTACACGTCGTCCTACCTGGCGGTGACGGTTAAGAATCCGCAGGGCGGCCCGGCGCTATCGGTAGTCTCCTATGGCGGGAGCTTCCTTTCGTCTATTTATGCCGACACGATCACCGCGACAGCGCCGGCGGGAACGGCCACGGGAGACTATTCGGCGTCGGTCACCACTTCGGGCGCCACTACTCCGGCGGATAACAAAACCATTCCGGTTACGATTCACGTGACCGCCATGCCGATTGCGGCATGGTCGCCGGTCTCGCTGACGTTTAACCTCGCACCGGGTGAGCCGGCCGCGACGCAGGCTGTAGCGTTTTCGAACGCAGGCATGGGGACGTTGACGCTTGCTCTGGACGCGAAGGCGACGGCGCCTCCGGCATGGCTGACCGTAACCATTCAAGGCAACGTCGTCCTGTTCACCGCGAACGCCGGCTCCATGAGCGCGGGAGCAAATCCGGCCACCGTGATCCTCTCAACCAATGCGGCCAATGGCTCAGCGTCGATCGCCGTCACGCTCAACGTGCTCCCGCCGGGCCCTCCGGTTGCATACTATCAGGGCGTTCTGGATAACGCGCTCTTCGCGGTGGGCGATCCGCTGGCGCCGGGTGGAATCGTGGCGCTGTTTGGGGAACAGCTCAGCGATAACGTCGCTCAGGCGCAATCCTTGCCCTTGGGATCTTCGTTGGGCGGAGCAACGGTGCTGGTGAACGGGACGCCCGCGCCGATCTATTACGCTTCGCCAGGACAACTCGACTTCCAGATTCCCTTCGAAACCGGCGGAGGAGCGGCGACGGTTCAGGTCCAACGCGATAACCAGATGGGCAACAGCGTCAGCATCAACGTGCACCCGGCGGTTCCAAGGCTGTTGCCGCTGGGAATCGGCAGCTACGGAATTGCGGTGCTGGAGGACAATGTGACTTTCGCCATCCCCTCCACGCCAGGAATTCCGAGCCGGCCAGCGCAGGCCGGTGTCGACACGGTTGTGTTCTATGCCCTGGGATTCGGGCCAACCAATCCACCTGCCGAGGACGGTCAACCGTCGCCGGCCGGGCAAATCGCTGCGGCGCAATTCGTCATTGGCCAGAGCATCATTCCGGGAACCGGCGTAACGGTTGCGCCGGCTTACGCTGGGCTGACGCCAGGCTCCGTGGGTCTGTACCAGGTGAACGTGGCGATTCCCGCCAACGCTCCGCAGGGCAGCGCGATTCCGGTGTATCTTGACATGGGTGGAGGCGTGCTTAGCAATCGCGTCGACATCGCCATTCAATGACGGATCGAATCTACTACTCCGACGCTTATCTAAAAGAATTCCGAGCCACTGTGATCGAGGTTTCCCCGGACGGCAAGCGGGTCTATCTCGACCGCACGGCTTTCTATCCGGCTAGCGGAGGGCAGCCGTTCGATGTAGGTCAGCTGGGCGGGGTGCGGGTGACCGAAGTGGTCGATGAAGAGGAGCGCATCGCTCACGTACTTGAGGCGCCGATGGCTGCGCCGGCTGATGTCGCCGGGGCTATCGACTGGCAGCGCCGTTTCGATCACATGCAGCAGCACACCGGCCAGCACCTGCTCTCAGCGGTGTTCGAGGAGCTGTATTCGATGCCGACGCTCAGTTTCCATATGGGTGCGGAGTCATCGACCATCGACCTGGGTACGGCCGCGCTGACGCCGGAACAAACTGCCCGAGTGGAAGAGCGTTGTGCGGAAATCGTGGCGCAGGCGCGGCCTGTGACGGTGTCTTACGAAGATGTGGCGTCCGCCGGCGGGCTCCGCAAGGAATCGCAGCGAACCGGGACGCTGCGGATCGTTTCCATCCAGGGCTTGGACCGCAGTGCTTGCGGAGGCACGCACGTGGCGTCGACTTCGGAAATCGGGCTGGTCCTGACGCGCAAGGTGGAAAAGATGCGCGGCAATATGCGCGTCGAGTTTGTGTGCGGGTCTCGAGCCCTGCGCAGAGCGCGCGAGGATTTCCGCCTGCTTTCGGAAATCGGACGAGCTCTTTCTGCTTCCTTCGAGAAGGCGCCGGAGTTCATTGCCTCGTCGGCCGTGCGGCTAAAGGCGCTGGAAAAGTCGAATCAGCGGCTGGCTTCGGAATTGGCGGTTCGAGAAGGCCGGGAGTTGCATGCGGCTAGCACGGCCGGTCCCGGCGGACTGCGCCGCGCGCTTCAGCGCGGTGCGGTTGATGAAGCCATGCGAGCTCGCGGGCAAGCTTTCACCGCTGCGGGCAAGGCGCTGTTTCTGGCCATTTGCGAGGAGCCGCCGTCGCTGTTACTAGCCGCCTCGGCTGACTCCGGCGTGAATGCGGGCGATATTTTGAAGGCGGTTCTGGCGCAGGCGGGGGGCCGCGGGGGCGGTAACGCGAACCTCGCACAAGGCAGCCTGCCTTCGGTGGAGGCGCTCCATCAGGCAGTAGATACTTTGCGCGCCGGACCCTTTCCGATGGAATCCCTGCCGCTTTCGATTGGTTAGGCGCTTTTGCTAGGCTGAGGGAATGCCCGATAACTTCCGCCGCTTCCGCGCCGGTCCCGATCCGTTCGGCCGCACATGGGAAGTGGAATTCCAATGGCTGCAAACCGGAATCTCGATCCGCCACGCCGACACCGTGGACGTTAAGTTTTATCTGTGGACGGAGGGCGAACCGAAGCAGGAAAAGGTGCTCGCGCTGTCTCATCCGGGCTTGCTGGTTTTGAGCAAGGAGACTGGCCACCCGCTGACGGACGCGTGGTGCCTCAAGTTGGCCGGCACGCATCTGAGCGCCATGATCGAATCCGGGGAGGATTTGGAGAAGACCTTGATTACGCTCTCAGCCGAGGATCTGCGCCACGCCGCGGGACCTTTACAGCCGGCGTAACCCCGCGGAGCTTTGGATCGTGATATGAGTAGAAACGAAACGGGCTGGTGCTGTGTCCGGCCGGGGAGGATCGAATGGTGAACTGTCCGCTTTGCGACGCCCCCATGGACGTCGACGAAGAGGAACTCGACGAAGGCGACGCTCTGGTGTGCGAGGAGTGCGGCGCAAACGTGAGCGTGAGTAGCGTGTCTCCGCTCGAGCTCACGCCGGATGCCGACGGCGATCTGGAAGACGAAGACGAGGATCTTGACGACGATTACGACGAGGAGGACGACGAAGAAGACGAGGACGAAGAGGAGGACGAAGACGACGAGTAGGTTCCGAGTTTCGGCTTCCGTGGCGCTGACTGTGGTGTTGGGCTTGCTTTGCGCCTTCGGTCTCCCGGCGCAGAAGCCCAAGCAGACGGATAACACGCGTACGCTGAAGGGTATCGTCTTCGATCCGGACGGCAACCCGGCTTCGCAAGCGGTGGTGCAACTCAAGGATTCGCGCACCCTTCAGGTGATTTCGTTCATCACTAAGGAGGACGGCAACTACCATTTCGCCAACTTGAAGCCGGACGTTGAGTATCAAGTCAAAGCGGACCACGAGGGGATGACCAGCGATTGGAAGCGCCTGAGTATTTTCGACTCCCGCAAGGTCGCGGAGATGAATCTGAAGTTGACCGAAGAAGGAGCCGGGTAATCCGGGGAACAAGCCGGGAGACAAGCAATGACACGCCGCCCGTTGCTTATGATTTTCGGCCCGTTGATGCTGGCCGCGGCGTTCACGCTCTCCGCGCAGCAGGCAGCCGCGCCCAAACTGACTCCCCTCACGCTCGACGGATATAACAAGCTGATCGCGGCGCACAAAGGCCGGGTGGTTCTTGCCACGTTCTGGGCGACGTACTGCATTCCCTGCCGGGCCGAGATTCCGGAGTTGGTGAAGATCGCCAATCAGCTCCGTCCGCGCGGGCTCGATCTGGTGGTGGTTTCCGCCGATGACCCGGACATGGAGCTTCAAGCGCGGAAGTTTATCGCGCCGAAGGTGCCCGCGGCGGCGGGTCCGCTATACATCAAGAGCTCGGATGACGACGATAAATACGCGGCTGGCATCCACGCGCGCTGGCAAGGCGAATTGCCCGCCAACTTCGTCTACGATCGCACCGGACGCAAAGTGGGAGCGTTCATGGGTGAGGTTCCCACCAAGAACATCGAAGACGTAATTCAGAAATTCCTCTAGAGTTTGTCAATACTAGAGCTGCGGCGCTAAGCCGGGAGTTAGATTTGCTCTGGCGGCGGCGGGCTCAGCAGGGTCTGCTCGCCAGCGCCAAAGCCCAATGGATCGAGAAGCTGACCGGCGAGGCCCGCTGAGACGGGCGTGTTGGTGCCGTACTTTGCCGGTAACACCGGCGGGAGATGCAGCGTGCCGAACAGTTTATCCACCCAAGGAAAGGTGGCCGCGTAGTTTTTGTCGATGACTTCGGGCCCGTCGTTGGCGTGGTGCCAGTGGTGGAAGGCGGGCGTCGAGACCAGCCACTCCAGCGGGCCGAAGCGCCAGCGAACGTTGGCGTGAACGAAATAGGCCCAATATGTGGTGACCGCGGCGATCAGGGCCGGGATGAGATCGACTTTGTCGGAGCGGGGCTGAATGAGGCCCAGCACGTACAGCGGAGCCATGGCGCAAAAGCGCGTGAAGAACATGTCAACCGGGTGCGCTTTCGCGGTCACCAGCCAGTCCAGCTCCTCCGCGCTGTGATGAATGGCGTGGAAGCGCCAGAGGAGAGGAATCTCGTGCGACCAGCGATGGCCCCAGTAACCTCCGATTTCATTCACCACTAAAGCCGCTGCCAGCCGCAACCACAAGGGCATGGCGGCGATGGAGGCGTAGAACGCAAGCGGGAAGAAATGATGCAAGGCGGCTGCAAGAATGGTCAGCGGGAGGATCAACAGCAGCTTCGGAAGGATGCCGTTCAGGAAGTAGTAGACCAAGTCCGCGCCGAAGGATTGCCGCCAAACCCTCTGCTTGCGGCTTCCGAAGAACCTTTCCAAAGGGACGAAGACGATCAGCAGCAAAACCAGCCAGATCGCCAGCCCCGCCAGTTGGCCGGCGAAAGAGACCAGGTGATGCTGGAGATCCATAGGCTCCTATCGGTCGAAACGCGAAAGTTCCGTGCTCCTGTTGCGTGCCCTTAGCGAGGATTCCGTTTGCTGGCCGGGAAAATGGGGCGGCGGTGCCGGGTGCCGGCCAACAGAAGGCCGATCCCGATCAGTGCCATGGTTCCGCTGCCGGGTTCGGGCACCGCTGAGGATACGGTTACGTCGGCCAAAGCGAGGAAGGGCGGCTCAAAACCCGAGGTCCCCACAACGTTGGTCACAAACTCGAGCACTTCCTCTGTGTTCGTGGCCTTGAAGGTGTACGATTCCTCCTCCCACGCTGTCGAGGTCCCCCCAGGGTTGGCCATCGCTGGAGAGGTGTAATTCGCCGTGCCGGAAGTTTGTTCGGAAATACCGCTACAGTAGCTTTGCGGACAAAGGTACTCGCCCGTGGTGGCGCCGGGCAGCAGGTATAGCTCCCAGCTATCCTGATACGCCTTGTTGCTGCCGTCTTCCTCGCTGGAGGCTTGATAGAAGGTGACCGTGTAGGAGGCATTCACCGTAAGGCCGGTCAGACTGGTCCAGATCGGGGCGCCCCAATCGGGGTCTCCATCGACCATAACGTAGTTGGTGATGCCGCTGGGAGGGTTGCTGGGGGCGTTTGGAATACTGACGCTCACCGCGCCGGCCGGCCCTGGATTTCCGCAAATCTTCGAAATGTTGGTGGGGGCGACCACGCAATCGATGTTCTCATCGGGCAAGCCCGAGTACTGAGTCTCCTGAAAATTTCCTTCGACGTAGCCATTGGAACCGAAGGATTGGTTGAGATTGCTTCCAAAGTTTGTGCTGGCGGTTACGATCGCTTGCGCGCAAACCAAGCCCAGCGCGGCTAGAAAAAAGCGAAAGTTCATGGTTCCATTGTCGAGGCGGACTGGTTTTCATACCATTCTGAGAAGAACCTAAGGGCATACCGAAAAGCTTCTACCGGAACGGTACCAACGTTCGACTGGTACCCCTCATTAGGGGGTGATCTAGCGCGATTCCGAAAAAGAAGTTAGCCGAGCCTGGCGAACAAGCTCAATCAGCCCGTGCTGCGTCGTGGGCAGGGCCGAAAGTTCGAGTTCCGGACAAGTCTCGCGAAGCGCAAAACCCATCTCGACAATCCAGGGGACTTTGAGGTTGGCCTGGTGCAGCGCTTCGCGATCGCACAGAACCTCGCGGATGGCTCCGTGAGCAGTGATTCGCCCGCCACCCAGCACCCAGGCTTCGTTAGCCCACTGGTAGGCGAGGTCCGTGTCGTGGGTACTGATGACCAGGGTCGTTCCCCCGCGATGCAGTTCGTTCAGCAGCTCCAGCATAGCGGTGATGCCCGCGAAGTCGAGCCCCGCGGTGGGCTCGTCAAGCAGGATGATTTGCGGACGCAGGACCAGCACCCCGGCAATCGCGACTCGCTTCTTCTCTCCCAAGCTCAGCTCATGAATGGGCCTCTCGGAAAGATGCGCGATGCCTAAACGCTCCAGGGTTTCGACGGCCAGCGTGCGCGCCTCGGCCGAAGAGAGGCCGTTGTTGAGCGGACCGAAGGCGACGTCCTGTTCCACCGTTGCGCCGAACAACTGATCGTCGGGATCCTGGAGCACCATACCGACCTGGCGGCGGAGCTGGTGGAGACCGGAGCGGGAGTAGTCAATGGGCTGGCCGAGCACGAATAGTTCGCCCTCCTGCGGCCGGAGCGTACCATTCAAGAGCATCATGAGCGTCGACTTGCCGACGCCGTTGGCGCCCAGCAGGCAGACGCGCTCCGGGGATCGCAGAACAAAGCTTAGGCCGTGTATGGCCCATGCTCCCGGGCCATAGGCGAAGCAGAGGTCGCGAGCTTCCAGGATGGAGTTCATAGGAGTCCTCTCCATGCAGTGAATCCCAGCGCCAACAGACCGGCCTGTGCGACCACCGTTGCTCCGATAAACGCGGCGGAAGGGCCGCGCTCCGGGGCAAGAACCCACAAATGGCCGTCATAGCCGCGCGCTTCCATTCCGCTCTCCAGGCGGCGGAAGCGTTCGATACAGCGGAGGAACAGGCTGCCGGCCAGCATCGAGAGGGCGCGCAAGCGGCTGCGGTAATCCGCGCGGCCGAGGCGCCAGGATTGGGCGCGGCGCATTTCCCGGAGGGTGGTCGCGGTGACGAAGAGGAAATGGTAGATCATCAGGGCCAGGTCGGTTAGCACCGCGGGAACGCCCACGCGGCCGAAGAAGGGGATCAACTCCATCAGAGGCGTGGTCCAACCGATGAACGCGAGACAGGAGATTGCCGCGGTGGATCGCAACAGCAGGCCGAGGGCTAGTGGGAGACCGTTCCAATCCAGAGTAACCGAAAAACCGTGAGACGAGGATCCGATCTGAACCAGGATTCCCAGCGCGGTTAGTGTAGCGAAAGAAATAGGAACGGAGAGCACCGTCAGCCAACTGGAGATGGGAATCCTCGCGCCCAGGATGGCCGCCAGAGATACGATCACAGCAATGACGATAGCTCCCGGCATAGGCGGGATCAAGAGCGCGATTGCCAGGAACCCTCCGCCGAACAGGACTTTTTCCCAGGGATTGCGGTTGCGCCAGCGATTGGTAAAGGCGATGTCGCTGAGATGTGGGTGCAGATGAGGCGGGTGCAGACGATGAGCGTGCTGGCGGCGCGAGTCATGCGTGCGGGAACGGCGCAGGCGGCGGATGGCCCACCACAAAATGGCGACGCCGACCGCTCCTTGCAGGGTGAAGAGCAGACCTTCGGCGACCGGGCCGGGGGTGTAGAGCGGTACCGCGATGGGGTGGTATCCGGGGCGAAGGGCCACAATGGCTCCTGCAGCGCGATCATCACTGCCGACGCGGCTGGACCTGCGGTTGGCGAAGAACATCGCGACCACCAGCGCGCCAAGCAGACCGAGGGCCACAGCGGCGCGCAAGCCGGTCTTTCGATGGCTTTCCGTCGCGCCTTCCAGGCCTCGCATCCGGCTGGTCGAGAGCGCACCCAAAAGAGCTACGGTCAGCATTCCCTCGGCGATCGAAATGGGGATCTGGGTGATCAAAAAGATCCCCATGAACTTGAGAAAGGAAGCGAAAAAGCCGCCTTGCACTGAGGGATAAGCCCAAGCCAATTGAACCGCGGTGGTGAAATAGGTGGCCAAGTCGCCAGCGACCGTGGCGGTGAAAATCCCGCGGCTGCTGGCGCGGCGCGCGCCTTTTGCTCCGCTAGAAGAGGCGCGCAGGAACACCCAGGTGACCCACGGTCCCACGATCCCCAGAGAGAAAAGATTCGCGCCCAGAGTAGTCAGTCCGCCGTGCGCCAACAAGAGGGCTTGAAAGATCAAAGTGATGAGAGCCAGCGCGGGCATTACCTCCGGCCCGAACAGGTAAACTCCGACGGCGGTTCCCGTGGGGTGGGAGGAACTTCCGGTAAGGGAGGGCATGCGCAGCGAACTCAAGGTGAACAAAAACGCAGCGGAGGCGGCCAGCAGCACGCGGTTTTCCCGGTTGGCCTCCATCTTGCGGGTGATCGCGCGAACGCTCAGCACAGCCGCCGGCAGCGAAGCGAGACCCCACCCGATGCAATGCGAGATGGGAAGAAAGCCTTCGGAGATATGCATGCCTCAGTCCCGATTTCCTCCCACGCCGGGCAGCAGACGGGCGGAGTTGCCGATGAAGAGCAGCTCGGAAGAAACGTGGATCAACGCCGCCAGCACCGGATTGAGCAGTCCGAAGGCGGCCAACAGCACGCCGGCTCCATCCACCAGCAGCGTGCCGGCGAAATTGGCGTAGATAATGTTGCGGCAGCGGCGGGCGATCTTGAGCACGTCGGCGAAGCGCAACAGGTCGTTGCCCAGCAGAACCGCCGCGGCGGTTTCGCGAGCCACATCCGCGCCGGAGCCCATCGCCACGCCGACGTCGGCTTCGAGCAATGCGGGAGCGTCGTTGATGCCGTCGCCCAACATGACCACGTAGTTGCCGCTGAGGCGCAGGCCGCGGACCCATTCGACCTTTTCCTCGGGCAGCAGTTGGGACCGGACTTCGCTCACGCCCAGTTGAGCCGCGACAGCGTCGGCCACTTCCTTGCGGTCTCCGGTGAGCAGAACCGTGCGGCAGCCGAGAGCCTTTAGCGCGCGCATCGCGGCCGCGGCTTCGGTGCGGACGACGTTGACGATTTCGATCGAGCCGAGGAATCTTCCCACGTAAGCCACCATCACTTCGGTGGATTTACCCGGCGCGATAGACGGAACGGAGACGCCCTCAGCCGCTAAAAGGGCTCGAGTTCCGACGATGGTTCGCCCGCCGTTCACCCGGCAGACGATGCCTTTGCCGGGGAAGTATTGGAAGTCTTCCGGCTCCGCCGGGTTCACTCCGCAAAGCTGGGCTTTTTTCGCGATCGCCTTGGCGACGGGATGCTCAGAAAAGCGTTCGGCGGATGCGGCGGCGAGGATCACCTCCTGCGCGGTGACTCCCTCCGCCGCTTCCACCGCGACCACCTCGGGGGCGCCCAGCGTCAGCGTGCCCGTCTTATCCAGCACTACCACGTTGACGTTGCTGAGTCCTTCCAGATAACGCCCGCCCTTGATGATCACACCCTTTTGCGCCGCGCGGCCGATGGCGCCCAGGATTGCCAGCGGAGTACCCGCGGCGATTCCGCAAGCTCCGGCGACCACGATCACGGATATGGTCGAACGGGCGTTGCCGGTCAGCCAGAACGTCAGCGCAGCGCAGCCCAAGGCGAAATAGACCAGGTAGCCGGCGAGCCGGTCGGCGATTTTTTCGATCGGCGCGCGGGAGCGCTCCGCGCGCTCCACCAGCTCAATGATCCGCCCGAACGCCGTGTCAGGCCCCACTTTTTCCGTGCGGATCTCCAGAACGCCGGATTGATTCATGGTGCCCGCGAACACCCGCGAACCGGGGATCTTTTCAACCGGAATCGATTCGCCGGTGATGGTGGCTTCGTCGATGAAGGAGTGGCCGCCGGCCACCACGCCATCCACCGGAACGTGACCTCCCGGCCGCACCAGCACCGTATCTCCTACGCGGACCGTCGACAGCGCTCTCGCGGCGACTTCGCCATCGGAGCGCACCTCCGCGGTCTGCGGCAGCAGATCCAGAAGCTGGCGGATCGCGCCGCGGCCCCGTCCCACGGTCATCCCCTCGATGATCTCGGCGATCAGCACGAAGATGGTGATTAACAAGGCAGTGAAGAACTCACCGATGGCGGAGGCGGCCACCAGCGCGATGGTCATGGAAAGCTCCATGGTCATGCGGCCGCGTACCAGGTCCGCGAGCGCCTCCTTGAAAATGGGAAATCCCCCAATGAGAATTCCCGCCAAGGCGAGCAAGTCGACGCCGTGAAAACGCGGAATCAGGCGAAGCCACACCAGAACGATCACGACTGCCACGGAGGCGACGCGAATCCATTCCTGACGGTGGTCCTGGCGGCGATCTTCGTGCTCCTCCTCACCCTCTTGGCGATGGGCGGCAGGGCTGGACTCTGCGACTGCGTCCATTGGTTCCACCGGTTCTAGAGATGTGGGAGGCATGAGTTTTGACTCGACTTCAGCCCGCCTTAGGCGTGCGCGTGTTGATGGTGCTTAGCGAGCTCCTGATGAATGGCGGCAAGGTTGCGCATGGCTTCCGCCGCCTCCCGGGAGTGAGCCGCGTAGTGCCGCGCCTCCCCCGCCAATTGAGGATGGGTTTTCTCATAGGGAGTTGCCAGCGCCTCGTGAACTTTGGCGTCGGTTTCATGCTCGATGGCATGCGCTATGAAATGTTCGGCAAGCTTCAGGTGATCGCCCGGGGTTTTGTGGGACTGGGCAAGTTCGGTGAATTCGGTATTGGTGAGCTTCATAGTTTTGGTCCTTTCCTGTTCGGTCCTTTCTGTTTAAACCTTTCCGGTTTTAATCTGGGCAATCGCCGTGCCAGGGGTTAAGTCGTTTGTTTGGATGATTTGCGCACCGGTGCGCGGTTGCTGGACCGCGCGCCATGGCGCGCTGCGCGAATTAACCCAGTTGAGACAGGGCTAAAACGAATGCGTTAGGCTGGAGATTCCGGCCGTGCCTCTGATTCTCTTCCTGTTTTTCCTCCTGGCTCCTCTTCGAGCCCAGACTCTGGTGATCCAGCATTCGACGGTGATCGATCTGGTTTCCGCGAAGCCGCTGAAGGACTACTCAGTGGTCATCCAGAACGGGAGGATTTTGGCTGTTGCCCGCAAGATCAAGCCTCCGGCGGGAGCGCAAGTGATTGACGCCAAGGGCAAGTTTCTGATCCCCGGTTTGTGGGATATGCACATGCACCTGGGCCTGCCGGAGTCCTTCTTGCCGATGCTGACGGCGAACGGAATCACGGGCATTCGCGAGATGTTTACCGGCCTTCCGCTGCCGCTGATTCAGCAATACCGCGCGCGAGCCGATGTGCCGCACATCGTCGCTTCCGGGTTTCTGGATGGTCCCTTGATGCTCAACGCGGGAAATCCTCCTCCGGGCGCGTTCGCGGTAGGCACCGCGGAGCAGGCGCGCATCGCGGTCGATCTTATTAAGCAGAGCGGCTACGACTTCATCAAGGTCTATAGCGACCTGCCGCGAGAGGCGTATTTCGCGATCTCCCAGGAGGCGCGGGCGATCGGGATTCCTTTCGCGGGGCATGTTCCGGAATCCGTCAGTCCGCTGGAGGCCGCGGAGGCCGGTCAGCGCAGCCAGGAACATTTGCTGAATATTATGCTGGCTTGTTCGACCAACGAAGAAGCTCTGCGGCAGGAGCGGTTGCGGGTGATGAACAGCACGGAGCTTTCGGTGGAGGCGCGGCTGCGCATTCTCGGTTTCCCCGATCCGCAAGGGTTGTTCGATACCTACGATAAGGAGAAAGCCACGCGGCTGTTCGCCGCCTTTGTGAGGAACGGGACGTGGCAGACGCCGACGCTAGCGCTGCTGGAAGGCTTCGGTTACGGTGACAAGCTGGTCAACGATCCCAGCTTTCATTACATGCCGGAGTCCTGGCGCAAGACGGCGCATCCGCGCGACAAGCCGTACATGCAGGACCTTTCGCCGCAAGAGCTGGAGCAGTGGATGGAGCGCGCTCGCAAGCTACTCACGCGCTACCAGCAGTTGGTGGGCGACATGCATCGGGCGGGAGTGAAGTTTCTGGCGGGAACGGATACGGGCCTCACCAATCCCGTGATTCCGGGAGTGGGATTGCATCATGAACTGGCGCTGCTGGTGGATTCGGGACTTACGCCGCTGGAGGCGCTGGCCACGGCGACTAAAAACCCGGCGCAGTATTTCGGGGTGCTGAATCAACTCGGTACGATTGAAGCGGGCAAAATCGCGGATCTGGTTCTGTTGGACGCGAATCCGCTGCGGGATATTCACAACACCCAAAAGATCCGCGCGGTGGTGATGCGCGGCCGGTATTTTTCGCGGGCCGATTTGGACGCGATGCTGGCGCGCGCGGCCGCGCCCTAATGCATGCAGTCGTTCAATAATGCGCGGCGCTTCAACGCGGTTCCAATCCCACCGAGCTGGCGATGAGGGCCAGCTCACGGACGTCGTTTCCAGTGGGTGGAATGGCCTTGTCGCAGGTGAACTGGATGGTCACCGGGCCCTTGCGCTGGAACACGATGGAGTCAATGTCACGAGAGTAATCGTAGGTTCCGGCCTTGGCGTAATGTTCCGGATCGAGGGTCAGGCCGGCAGTTCCGGGCGAGTTGAGTTTTGCGGTCAGCTCGATGGGGCCCAGTTTGGCGATCACGGCGTCGGGAATGGTGAAGTTCAGATGCAGGCGGGCGCCTTTGGTTGCGGCGTTTGGCGGCGTCGCCAATTGGACCGTGAAGCTCTTGGCGGTCCAGCGCCACGATCCGCCTTCGAGGCCGTAGAATCCGTCCTTGAGTTGGCCCTCCGCAGCGGCGTCGTTCATGGCGATCACGCTTTGTAATTCCGCCTTCGCCGGCCGGACAGCGCGCTTTTTCTTGCAGGCCACGGGTGCGAGCGCGGCCAGGAACACAACAGCAAGTGTTAGTCTCCGCAACGTTCCACCTCAACCAGGCAACTGTAGAACGTTGGACCGCCGCCGAGATCGGTGAGCCGATCCGAGGTGAGTGCATTGGCGTTGCGTCCGTCGACTGCTTTCTTGCCCCAACGCGTTGAGGGTGCACGCGCGACTCCCGGCTGCACGGGGCTCTCGCTCACGGATTTGACAGCGGCTTTCAGCAACAAACTACCGCGGTCATTGAAGACTCTGACCCGGTCACCGGCAGAAATTCCGCGGGCTTCGGCGTCGAGGGGGTGAAGATGGAGCAGCGAGGTTTGCTCGTCGGTCGCCTTGCGGTAGCCGAAGGAAGAATTCATGCTGTCATCGTTCTTGGAGGACAGGAGCTCCAATGGATACTTCTTGCGCAGTTTCTCGTCGCCCCTGCGGGATTCGGCGGGAGGCGAGTAGTGCAACTGATCGGCTCCGAACTCGCACTTGCCCGAGGGCGTCGCGAAACCTCCTTGCGAGAAAGGCAGGAACGGTTGGCCCTCCGGCGCGACATTCAGGCGCACCGAATGCTCTTTTTCGAGGCGCTGCCGAGTGATTCCCTGGAGGAATTCGTGATCCGATCCCAGCAGGGCGTCGATCATCCGGTCTTCGGAATCGTCGAAGCAGGCGTCTTCAAAGCCCATGCGTTTGGCCAGCGCCCGGAAGATGTCGACGTTCGATTTCGTCTCGCCTGGAGGCTCGACTACCGGCCTGGCCATTTGCACATGATAATGCCCGTACGACATATATATGTCGGTGTGCTCCAGGAATGTGGTGGCGGGAAGAAGAATATCGGCGTAATCCGCAGTGTCGGTTTGGAAATGCTCCAGCACGACGGTGAAGAGGTCCGGGCGGCGCATGCCGCGCAGAACCAGATTCTGATTGGGCGCAATGGCGGCTGGGTTGGAGTTGTAGACGACCATGGCCTTGAGGGGAGGACGATCGAGCTCCGTCAGAGCCTTCCCTAACTCGGCCATATTGACGATGCGCGCTTCGCGGCCGAGTGCGGACTTGCTCTGCAATCCGGGCATCTCCAGGGCTTCCTTATTGAAGCGGAAGGCTTGCGAGGTGGAAAGCTGCAAACCTCCGCCAACTTCGCGATAGGAGCCGGTCAACGCGGGAAGCGCCGCGATGGCTCGCACGGCCGCGCCGCCGTGTTCCGAGCGCTGGACGCCGTAATTGAGCCGGATAACGGCGGGGCGCGTAGTCGCGTATTCGCGAGCCAAGTTTACGATGTCTGCCATAGCGATTCCGGTTAGAGCTTCGACACGATCGGGAGGGTACGCGGCTACGAGATTGCGAAGCGCTTCGAAGCCGTTGGTGTACTGCGCGACGTAATCCGAGTCGCACAGTTTCTCGCCGATGATTACGTGCGCGAGGCCGAGGGCCAGCGCGAGATCACTGCCTGGATGAATCGTAAAATGGCGATCCGACAGCGCCGCGGTGCGGGTCTTGACCGGATCGATGGTGTAGAGCTTTGCGCCATTCCGCCGAGCTTCGACTATAAAGGGCCAGAGGTGAATATTGGTCCCGTGAATGTTGGCTGCCCACGCGAGGATGAGCTTGGAATCGCGGAACTGCTCCGGCTCAGTTCCATAGCGCAGGCCGAGAGTGGCGGTGAGCGCGGCGCCTCCGGCCGAGGAGCAGATGGTCCGATCCAGTCGCGATGCACCGAGACGGTGGAAGAACCGGCGGTCCATGCCGGAACCGTTCAACAAACCCATGGTGCCGGCGTAACTGTAGGGCAGAATCGATTCGGGTCCAAACTCGCGCGCGACGGCTTGGAGCTTGGACGCGATGGCATCCAGAGCTTCATCCCAGGAGATGCGCTCGAAGCGCCCCGCGCCTTTTTCGCCGATGCGCTTTTGCGGATAAAGGAGGCGCTCCGGCGAATATTCGCGGTCCAGATAGCGCGCGACTTTGCCGCACAGGAAGCCGCGAGTGACCGGATGACCGGGATCGCCCTGGAGCTTGGCGGCGCGGCCGTTCTCGACGTGAACCAGCATGGCGCAAGCGTCGGGGCAATCCAGCGCGCACACCGAGTGGCGAATCTCCATAAAGGAAGGATACCGTACACTAATCCCATGGCCGGGTCACAGGGAATAGCCGAGGGCTCGCAAGGCGGGTTGCAGAGTATGCAGGCGATCGAGCGCCGGGAGGCAGATTTGGAAGGAATCGCTTCCGGAACAGTCCCGGTTGAATTCGCTGGCATTGAGGAGATCGCGCCAGAGCGGCTGCTGTGCAGCTTCCAGAATTAACGCGCCCAGCGTTGCGAAGGAAAAATCCCAAGAGCCTGACGGCCCGGGAATGAGGCGGTCTATTTCCACCGCGACGCGCTGCGCGATGGGGCTGAACAGACGATAGCTCTTGCCGAAGGTTGCCGGGTCGAGGACGACCTTGGTTGTGCCGGGGTCCGCTGCCCAGTTGCCGCTGGCGATGGTGAGCAGAGCCAGATTCAGTGCGATGTTCCGGCGGAGGGTCATTAGTCATAGTTTCGCTCAGGGTTTGGGGGAGGGGTCGGTGGAGGGTTGTGGTTCGGGCTCCGTTGGGTCGAGCCACGTATGCCCGGGCCGCCCCTGGTTCGGTTGCTCTGCCAGAATTGACACGCCCGCCACCGCGTGAAAAAATCGTGAGTTCCGTCACTTATGAATTTATGAAGTCTTGGTACGACTGGAATTCTCTCGCCGCGGTGTTCACGGTTATCGGCGCCGTGGCAACGGCCGCGGGCTTAATTGTCGCGCTCTGGGCGCTTTTCTTGGGCCGCGCTGCGCGCCGTCGATCGCAGATGCGATTACAGATCGGCCCGCTTCCCTATGAGTGGAGTGACTTTGCACTGATATACGGCGTGAGCCCCGATCGGAGCCTTCTGGGCATGCTTCCTATTGTTTTGAGAAACCACAGCAAGGGTGTGGCGGCGAACGGCATTTCTTTAGAGGTTGTCGTTCCGGCGGGTGCGAACGCGTTTTACAGGAGCGACAACGTTACCATTGGCATGGATTTACAGCGGGGGATCGTTCCGGGTATGGAGTATCGGGTTACGTCTCTCGGTGAGTTTGTTCATCTGCACTGGTACATCCCGACCATGAACCCTGGAACAGCCGCGTTGCTAGTGGTCCCGTTCGTGTGTCAGCCAACGGAGATCGACAGGCGGATTCCGGTCACCAGCAAGGACGGGGTTTTGGGAACCGTGCAGGTAAAGGCGGATTTTGGGTTGGTGTTCAGGGCAATCCTGCACAGCAGCGATTCGCCGCCCAGCGTCCGGACCTTCGAGGTTATGGGGGTAGCGGCAGGGGACGCTTCCGAGCTGGTCAGCAGGGCTGTCAAAAAGGGTTTGTGTCGGGTTGGTGTGGCCGATCAGTGGCGTGTGTGGGAGCGAATTCTGTTGCGGAATAAGAAGGTGGTTTTCGTCATGCCTGCCGTCGAGCGTTGGGTGCAGGATGGTGTCGGCGTGTTGACGACTCAGGGCGGCCATTCGGTCCCTGTCTACCGGGAGAGTTTAGAAAAGTCTTCGAGATATCTGTTCACAGGTTATGTGGGTCTTTCCCGTCTTCGGCAATTGAATTGGAGGTTCACCTGACGTACCGCGAAGGGGAGGCCGTCTTGTTTCTGGGTGTCAGCTTCGGTTTGGCGGGGCTAGAACTTCGCGAACACGTTGAGTATAAGGTCTTCGATGTGCGCTGAGACTTTGTGGTCCGCGAGTTGGAGGGAGTTGGGGTGCCCGCACCCATTGCGCAGTTGGAGGCACTTTTGCAGTTCCTGTTTGACGTTCTTTCCGAGGACAGAAACGGCTTCGAGGACGTCCAGGAAATCGTGCTCCTTCATCCGACCGAGATCGTCCGATGTTTTTGCGGGTTTCCACTTAGGGTCTCTTCGCGACGCCTCTGTGTTGAATATGCCCAGCGCGTTCGCTATAACTTGGTCTTGCAGTATGGCCACAGCGCCGACCCAGGACAGCACAACGGCGGCTCGGTACTGTCTCGTCTCGAAGCACACGATCGCCTCTTCTGCGAAGCGTTGGGTGTCGGCGCTCTTGATCTTGGCCAGTTGCGCCCTTAGTGTGGAGGCCACCTGCGGTATTGGAGAAGACATAAGGGGCCCGGCTATCCGCGCGACATGCTGGCTGCCGGCCGCCGTGAGTTCCCAGCCAATCGAGGTCCTGACGGCCAGCGTCGGCAGTCTTGCCAGCATTGCGGAGACGTTCTTTTTCTGCGCGCTTCGCCATCCGGCGGAAGTTGCCAGTGACTTGATGTCCTTAACCTCCCGCGGCTCGACGGGTTGGACCGCGAGGCAGATTAGCAGCCTGTCCTGATCGGAGATCTTCTGACTTAGGAGGTCCTTGATGGCCTCTCTAGGAAGCAAGGCGTACCTCTAGCTCGTCCTTCTTAGTCGCACTGAATGAGTAATTGCCTTTGGATACCTCAATGAAGTCGCCTGATTTCACAAGGCCGCTCAGGGTGTTGGTAAGGTTTGCCGCAACGGTCGACTTGTAGTACGACGTAGCCTCCTTCGCGGCGCTGAGCAACTCCGCGCGAGTAAACGTCTGCTTGGAGTCTACAAATTCGAGTTTGGCGGCGGCTGCTGTTACTACGTCTTTTCCGACCCCCACCTTACACTGGAGCCTTGCCGCAATCGTCGCGGTCGTCGCCTGTATGTGTTTATTCTTTTTTGCTTTTGCCCCGGCGCCGTCGACCGATTTGTTGGAGGGTTCATCCAGGTCGATTGCTTTAACGTGGGCCAGCACTTTGTCCAGCTGCGTTTCTAGCCAAGCTGCATCGGCTTCGCCGGTGAAGTGCAATTGGCCGAGCTTTAATTCGATCTTAGCTTGCGCCACAGAGGGCCTCCTTGAGCGCGTTATTTCACAGTATTACCTCAGTATATGCCCAGAACATTTTTCGGGCAATCCGTTGGAACGTTCGTCCGTTGGAGGGTCTTTCTCCTTCCGCCTCTTCCCGTGGGCTTCCTCTCGGGTTCGTCTTCGCGTGGGCGTTGACCTATGGGTTCTGGAGTATGCTCTTCACGTCGCGCTTGCCGTGGAGGATGCGGATGATCTGCAACGGCGTCGCCGCCGGATCGTAGACGATCAGGTAATTCGGGTAACGCGCGAGGGTCCAGAACCGAAGGGGAAGTGCGGTCAAATCCTTGCGCACCTGCCCGGCGAGGGGCATTTGGGCGATCCGGGCGCAGGCTTCATAGATGGCGTTCTCAACCCGGCCGGCGGCTTCAGGGTTGTCCGCGGCGATGTAGCTCCAGATTTCGAAAAGGTCACCGGACGCCTGCGGCGTGAACCGGTACGCGGTCATTCCGATCGATCGCGGCCGTCTGACCAGGCTCGCTTCTTGGCAGCCATTTGCTCGCGCACCTGCTCCTCGTCGATCAGTTCGCCGCGCTGGGCGGCGGCATAACCTTCGTCTATCTTCGCGCTAATGTCGGCGCGGTTCGCCGACAACCACTCCTCCTGGTCGCGGAGCATCTGCACGGCGCGTTCCACGAATTCGTCCGCGTTCTGGTAGGGGCCCCGCTGGACGTCATTCTGGATGAGCTTTTCGAGCTCGGGCTTCAGGTGGATGGTCATAGATGTACGATAAGCCGCCTTGCGGCCACCGTCAACTTAATGATGGCAGGGTGGGCGGCTGGCCGGGAGGGGCTTGGGTTACGTATAAGCGCGGGTGGGCAACTCTGACGCGACTTGCCTAGGCGGCATAGATTTCACGGGTCGATTCGATGATCGACCGCCGACGGATAGGGTTCTCGTCCTGCTCAACGGACCGGCGCTTGAAGAGATCGACTTCGCACCGAGAATGTCTTCGAGCTCCTCGTTCGGGTCGAAGAAGTCCAGCCGAGGTGCACGCCGGTTACGGTTCGAGCCAGGGGTTGACGAGGGTGACGCCGAGATTGGCGAAGTCTTTGGTGTTGCGGGTGACGAGCGTCAGGCCGTGTTCCAGGGCGGTGGCCGCGATGATTCCATCGGCAACCGCCAGCGTTACGCCCTGTTTTCGCGCGGCTGCGGATAGTGCTCCCCAGCGTTCGGCGATGGCTTCGGTCACCGGCAGGATGCGGCCGGCGAACCAGGCGCGCAGCTCCGTGTCGAGCCATTCCTGCAGCTCCGTCCGCTTTTGACTGGCGGGCAGCAGGTCAATGCCTTTGCGGATCTCGCCGACGGAAATGACGCTCAAGAAGAGATTTTCCTGGCCGGCGTTGCGGATGAAGGATGCTACGCGGGCGTCAGGGTGGGAGTGGGTGAACTCCGAGGGGATATTGGTGTCAACCAGGTACCCTGTCACAGTTCGAGGTCGCGGCCGGGATCGCGATCACGCTCGAAGTCAATATTGAGGCCGCGCAGAGGGGCGAACAGCTCGACCAGGTCCTTTGCCTGGATCGCCGGATGTGGCGAGCGCGGAGCGTGCAGCGCTTCGTCGAGCAGGTCGGCCGCGATGGCTTCGATGGCTCGGCCCTGCTGGGCGGCTTGGCGCGCGAGCTCGGCTTGGACTTCGGGGCGGATATCAAGGGTGATGGTCATGGGCCTACGCTCCCAAGCTATCGTGTGAAGGGAGGGAGGTCAAGCGCGAGCGGGATCGGTACGCGGTCATTCCGATCGATCGCGGCCGTCTGACCAGGCTAGCTTCTTGGCAGCCATTTGCTCGCGCACCTGCTCGGCGTCGATCAGTTCGCCGCGCTGGGCGGCGCCATAACCTTCGTCTATCTTGGCGCTAATGTCGGCGCGGTTCGCCGACAACCACTCCTCCTGGTCGTGGAGCATTTGAACCGCGCGTTCCACAAATTCGTCCGCGTTCTGGTAGGGGCCGCGCTGGACGTCATTCTGGATCAGCTTTTCGATCTCGGGCTTCAGGTGGATGGTCATAGATGTACGATAAGCCGCCTTGCGGCCACCGTCAACTTAATGATGGCAGGGTGGGCGGCTGGCCGGGAGGGGCTTGGGTTACGTATAAGCGCGGGTGGGCAACTCTGACGCGACTTGCCTAGGCGGCATAGATTTCACGGGTCGATTCGATGATCGACCGCCGACGGATAGGGTTCTCGTCCTGCTCAACGGACCGGCGCGTGAGGAGATCGACTTCGCAACCGAGAACGTCTTCGAGCTCCTTGTTGGGGTCGAAGAAGTCCCAGCCGAGGTGCACGCCGGGCTGGAAGGTTACGAGGAGGTCGATATCGCTTCCGGGGTGCGGCTCGCCGCGCGCGAGGGAGCCGAACACTTCCACGGGCGACGCCGTGAAGGCGGCAAAACGGGGCCACCCTGGACTTGAGGTCGTCCAGCGGCAGCGGGATGAGGTCCCTTGGGGTTGCCATGCTTGCTCCTTACCTATGAACATGGCGCAGGAAGCCCAGTTTCCTGTGGCTACGATTCGAGCCAGGGGTTGATCAGGGTGACGCCAAGATTGGCGAAGTCCTTGGTGTTGCGGGTGACGAGCGTCAGGCCGTGTTCGAGGGCGGTGGCCGCGATGATTCCATCGGCAACCGCCAGCGTTACGCCCTGTTTTCGCGCGGCTGCGGATAGTGCTCCCCAGCGTTCCGCGATGGATTCGGTCACCGGCAGGATGCGGCCGGCAAACCAGGTGCGCAACTCCGTGTCGAGCCACTCCTGCAGCTCCGTGCGCTTTTGACTGGCCGGCAGCAGGTCAATGCCTTTGCGGATCTCGCCGACGGAAATGACGCTCAAGAAGAGATTTTCCTGGCCGGCGTTGCGGATGAAGGATGCTACGCGGGCGTCAGGGTGGGAGTGGGTGAACTCGGAGGGGATGTTGGTGTCAACCAGGTACCCCGTCACAGTTCGAGGTCGCGGCCGGGATCGCGATCACGCTCGAAGTCAATATTGAGGCCGCGCAGAGGGGCGAACAGCTCGACCATGTCCTTGGCGGTCGCCTGCGCCGACGTTCTGGGCGGCTGTTGAATCGCCTCGTCGAGCAGGTCGGCCGCGATGGCTTCGATGGCTCGGCCTTGCTGGGCGGCTTGGCGCGCGAGCTCGGCTTGGACTTCGGGGCGGATATCGAGGGTGATGGTCATGGGCCTACGCTCCCAAGCTATCGTGTGAAGGGAGGGAGGTCAAGCGCGAGCGGGATCGGGACGCGATCATGCCGCTCGGTCGCGGCCCAACCGGCGGCACGAGGGCCGCCAGCCATCAGGACAAAACATTCAAGGCCATTCGCGTCTAAAAGCTCTTTCTTCCAAACGAACCCAAGGGCCCTCAGCCCGCGATAACATAGTAAGTATTCATGAACCTGACGGCGCTGTTCATCAAGAGACCCGTCATGACCGCTCTGGTCATGATGGGAATTCTCCTGTTCGGCGTGGCCGGATACCGCACCCTCCCGGTCAGCGACTTGCCCAACATCGACTTCCCGACCCTTCAAGTGCAGGCCAACCTCCCCGGAGCCAGCCCGGAGACCATGGCCTCCTCCGTCGCCACGCCGTTGGAACGCCAGTTCTCCACCGTCCCCGGCGTCGACAACATGACCTCGCTCAGCGGACGCGGCCAGACCAGCGTCACCTTGCAGTTCGATCTCGACCGCAACATCGACGCGGCTGCGCAGGACGTGCAGAACGCCATCTCCGCTGTGGCGCGCAAGCTTCCGCCCAACATGCCCGCGCCGCCCACGGTACAGAAGGTGAACCCCGCGGATCAGCCCATCCTGTTCGTCGCGCTCACCTCGGCCACCATCTCGCCGCAGGCTGTCGACGACTATGCCGAAACGGTCATCGCCCCGCGAGTCTCCACCCTTAGCGGCGTCGCCCAGGTCAACGTCTTCGGCTCCATGAAGTACGCCGTCCGCATCCAGCTCGATCCCAGCCAGCTCGCCACCCGCGGCATCGGCATCGACGAGGTGGGCAATGCGGTCGCCAAGCACAACGTCAATCTTCCCTCCGGCACTCTGTGGGGCCCGCATCAAGCCTTCACCGTCGAGGCCAACGGCCAGTTGATGGACGCCGAACATTACCGCCCCATGATCGTCGCCTATCGCAACGGTTCGCCCGTCCGCCTGGACGAGTTGGGCGACGTGCTGGACAGCGTCGAAGACACCCGCAATTACGCCTATTACAATCAGCAGCGCGCCATCATGTTCCAGGTGATGCGCCAGCCAGGCACCAACACGGTCGAAGTCATCGACCGCATCAACGCCATCATGCCCGGCTTGCGGGAGTCGCTCCCTCCCGCCGTCACCATGAACATTGTCTTTGACCGCTCCGTCTCCATCCGCAATTCGGTCAATGACGTGAAATTCTCGCTGGAGCTCGCGGTCATCCTGGTGGTCGGCGTCATCTTCCTGTTCCTGCGCAACGTCTCGGCCACCATCATTCCCAGCCTCGCTCTGCCGCTCTCCGTCATCGGCACTTTCGCCGGCATGTCGCTGCTCGGCTACACCCTCGATAACCTCTCGCTCATGGCCCTGACCCTCTCGGTCGGCTTCGTCGTCGATGACGCCATCGTCGTTCTCGAAAACGTCGTCCGCCACATGGAAATGGGTAAGTCGCGCTTTGAAGCCGCGATGGAAGGCGGCAAGGAAATCGCCTTCACCATTCTTTCCATGACCCTCTCGCTCGCCGCGGTGTTCATTCCCGTCCTCTTTATGGGCGGATTGATCGGCCGCCTGTTTCATGAGTTCGCCGTCGTCATCATCACTTCGATTCTCATCTCCGGCTTCGTCTCGCTCAGCCTCACGCCCATGCTGTGCAGCCGCTTCTTGAAGCCTCCCAGTGAAAATCACAACTGGCTCTACCGCGCCTCCGAAAAAGTTCTCGATGGCATGCGCGATCTCTACGCCTGGACCCTCCGCGGAGTCATCCGTCATCGCTTCATCACCCTTCTGGTGGCCATCGGCACTCTCGTCGCCACCGGGTATCTCTACACCGTCTCCGCCAAGGGCTTCATTCCGGATCAGGACACCGGCCAGATCCAGGGCACCACCGCGCTCCCGCAGGACGCCTCCTTCGACGCCATGGTCGCCACTCAGAATCAGGCCGCCGCCATCGTCGCCAAGGATCCCAACGTCCAGGGCTTCTTCTCCAACATCAGCGCCAGCGGCAACAACAACGGAGCCAACTCCGGCCGCCTCTTCATGCGCCTCAAGCCCCGCACGGAACGCAAGCTCACGCCGGAGCAAATCATGGCGGAGCTGCGCCCGCAGTTCGACAAAATCCCCGGCGTCCAAGTCTTCATGAACAACCCTCCGCTGATCCGCATCGGCGGGCAGCAGAGCAGGGCAGTCTACCAGTTCACACTCCAGTCTCAGGACCTCAAGGAACTCTACAGCGCGTCGGATAATTTCACCAAGGTGATGCAGAAGCTCCCCGGCTTAACCGACGTCAACAGCGACCTGCTGATCAATAACCCCGAGGTCATCCTGGATATCGATCGCGACCGCGCCTCTGCTCTTGGCGTCACTGCCGATCAAGTCGAGAACGCGCTCTATGACGCTTACGGCTCGCGCCAGGTCTCCGACATCTACACACCCACCAATGACTATCAGGTCATCATGGAGCTTCAGCCCAAGTATCAGCTCGACCCGAAAGCCCTTGGTCTTTTGTACGTCACCTCGGCCAGCGGCAAACTGATTCCGCTCGATGAAGTCACCAAGCCGCGCCTCACCGTCGGCCCCCTCGCCGTCACGCACTTGGGCCAGTTGCCCTCGGTCACCATTTCGTACAACCTCGCGCCGGGAATGTCCATTGGCGCGGCTGTGGACGAGATCACCGATGCTGCCCTTTCGCTTCCTGACAGTATCCGGACTTCCTTCCAGGGCGTCGCCGCCGCCTTCCAATCCTCCCTTACCGGCATGGGATTCCTGCTGGTCATGGCGATTCTTGTCATCTACATGGTCCTGGGCATTTTGTACGAGAGCTTCATCCATCCGCTGACCATTCTTTCCGGCCTTCCCTCGGCCGGTCTCGGCGCGCTGGCCACTCTGATCCTCTTCCATGACGAGCTCAACATTTACTCCTTCGTCGGCATCATCATGCTGGTGGGCATCGTCAAGAAGAACGCCATCATGATGATCGACTTCGCCATCGAAGCCCAGAAAGCCCACGGCGTCTCGCCTGGCGAAGCGATTCACGAAGCCTGTCTGGTCCGCTTCCGCCCCATCATGATGACCACCATGGCCGCGTTGATGGGAACCCTGCCCATCGCCATGGGCTTCGGCGAAGGCTCCGAAGCTCGCCGTCCTCTCGGCCTCGCCGTCGTCGGCGGCCTGGTCGTCTCGCAGTTGCTGACGCTCTACATCACGCCCGTCATTTACGTCTACATGGAGCGCTTCCGCCGCACCAGCAAAAAGCCCAAGCGCGGCACCCAGCACGACATCGAATTCCACGAGCCCGCCGGCGCCCTGGGGGACTAACCCGTTGTTATACTCTCGATCTATGAAACCCACGCGGATGACAATCCTTGCGGCGGTCGCCGCCTTGCCCCTGCTCGCGCAAACTAATAAGAAGGACAACGGCGCCGATTGGCCCATGTTCAACCGCGACCTCGCCGGCACCCGCTACTCGCCGCTCACCCAAATCAACACCGCCAACGTCTCCAAGCTCGCCCAATCCTGGACCTACCACTTCAATCGTCCCGGCAAGCAGATCAAAGGTGACAGCCCCAGCGAGCTCTATCAAGAAATTACCCCCATCGTCGTCAACGACGTCATGTATCTTCCCTCCGGCGATCGGGTCGTCGCGCTCGAACCAGAGACGGGAAAAGAAATTTGGACCTACGAACTGCCCAGCGGCCTCGCCTCCTTCCGTGGTGTCGCGTATTGGGCTGGCGACAAGAACAACCCTCCGCGCATCATTTTCACCACCGGCCGCAAGATGATGGCCCTCAACGCCCGCACCGGCAAGGTCGATCCCGGCTTCGGTAAAGAAGGCGTGGTCGATCTCGTCGTCCCCTATGACGGCGTCCCGACCATTATATAAGAACATGCTACTGATCGGGACCAATTTCTACGGCCCTGGCGAGCGGCACATCGGCCCGCAGCTAGAACAAGCCGGCGGCCAGATTCCTGTGGAGCACGGCTACGACGTCCGCACCGGCAAAGAACTCTGGAGCTGGAGCGGCTTCCCCAAACCCGGCGAAGTCGGCCACGACACCTGGGGCAAGAATTTCGAAGGCGGCGATAGCTCTCTGAACCGCACCGGCAACAACGTCTGGGCCTTCGCTCTCACCATCGATGAAGAGCACGGCATCGTCTACGAACCGGTCAGCGGCCCCGGCGCCAACTACTACGGCGGTGACCGTCCCGGCGCGAATCTCTTCGGCAACACCACCGTCGCTCTCGACGCCGAAACCGGCAAGATGAAGTGGTTCTTCCAGAACGTCCGGCATGAGCTGTGGGATTACAACCTCCCGCCGGCTCCCGGCCTCATCGACATCACCGTCAACGGCAAAAAGATTCAGGCCCTCGCACAGGTGGGCAAGTCCGGATACATGTACATCCTCGACCGGCTCACCGGCAAACCGGTCTTCGGCGTAGTGGAAACTCCCGTCGCCAAGAGCGACGTTCCCGGCGAAGTCAGTTTCCCGACGCAGCCTATCCCCGTCAAGCCTCCGCCGCTTTCCCGAGTCAGCTTCACCAAGGACGACATCGTCACTCCCGAAGACACCACGCCGGAGCATTCCAAAGCCTGTCACGAGCTGTGGGACAAATTCGGCGGCCTGTATAACGGTGGCCCTTTCACGCCGTTCCCGTTTCACGGCGAGAACTCCAAGCCCGGCATCATCTTCCCCGGCACCACCGGCGGCGTGAACTGGGGCGGCACCGCCACCGATCCCAAGCTCGGCTACATTTTCGTCAATTCGCACGACAGCCCGCTGACGGGCTGGATGGAGCCGAATCCGAAGTACACTCCCGGCAACAAAGACGGCATCGAGCCCTACTTAAACAAGAGCGCACCAGGCCTCAACGGATTCAATGCCCAAGCTCACGACGCTAGACGGCCGCGTCATTGGCAACTGGCCCTGCTATCGTCCGCCATGGGGCCGTTTGATTGCCGTCAACGCCAACACCGGCGACTTCGCTTGGAATGTCCCGCTGGGAATCAACGAAACGCTCCCCGCGGGCAAACAGAACGTCGGAGCCCAGAGCCTCGCGGGACCCATCGTAACCGCCGGCGGCCTGGTCTTCATTGGCGCAACCAATGACAGCCGCTTCCGGGCGTTCGATTCAAAGACCGGCAAGGAACTCTGGGTCGCCAAGCTCGACTACACGGCAACCGCCATCCCGATCACGTATCAAGGCAAGAACGGAAAGCAGTACGTCGCTATCGTCGCCGCAGTCGGCGGAGGTGGTGGCCGCGGCCGGGGCGCCGCCCCGCCCGCGGAGCAGAACCAGGGGCTCTACGTCTTCGCGCTGCCGTAGAGCGGGTGCCCCTCGATGGGCGAAAATGAAACCATGAGCGGGGTGCAGTTCGTTACAGACGAGAAGGGCCGGAAGACCGCAGTCCTCATCGACCTCAAGAAACACGGCGCGATCTGGGAGGACTTCTGGGATCGCCTCGTCTCGGAGTCACGCCGGAAGAAAAAGAGCGTCCCCTACGATGGATATCGAGCTTCCAGACTGAAGCGAAACTGCAAGCGTTAGACGCCTATTTAGTGCGGAGGCGTTCGAGGCACTTCGTTACCGCTAGCTTGAACTCCGGCATGTCACGCTCGACCACGCGCCAGATGCGGATCGGATCTACGGTGTCATACTCGTGCCGCAGCCGGCTTCCAATTCCGCGAATCTCGGCCCACGGCACTTTGGGCTCCATTTCCGCGGCCAACGCTCCCAACTTGATCGCGGCTTCGCTGATAATTAGGAGCGCGTGCTTTACCGCGTAGACAACCTTCTCGTCCTCACAGAAGGCCTCTGCAGTCAGGCTGCCTGCGAATCGCTCGATCCGAGCGATGTTATCCAAAATGTCCTGGAATCTCTGAGCCGGATCGCTAGAAGGCACGCACCGCCTCAGCTTCGACGCTCTGTTGAACGCGCGGCTTGAGCGTCCCGTCCTCGACGAGGTCGACTTCTACACCCAAAAGAGTGGCGATCTGGTTTTGAATATGGATGATGTCAAGAAGGGATAGCTGCTTCGATTCGTCAAACACTGCGAGCAGGTCAACGTCCGAGTCTTCGTGCTGGTCTCCCCGGGCGGCAGATCCGAACAAGGACAGTCGCACTATCCCTGCGGCTTTCAATTCTGGCTCGTGTGCGCGGAGCGCAGCGATGAGTTGGTCGCGACTCATGGCATCATTTTGACACGGCCCGAATAACCTACGGCAACCCAAACGCCACGATATCCTGGCCCACCGCAATCGCCACGTACTGCTTATTGTCGAACATGTAGGTCATCGGCGACGATTTCCAAACCTGATTGGTCGGGAACTGCCACAGGACCTTGCCGTCCTTGGCGTCTGCGGCCATGAACGATCCGCTGTTCTCGCCGAAGAAGACCAAGCCCGATGCGGTCGACAGAACTCCGGCCGAGGCAGTGGCGGTCGCCGTCCCGGTCACCTGCGGGACTTCCCAGGCGATCTCGCCGGTTTGAATATTGATCGCGCGCAGAAACTTCTCGAAGCTCTCGCCCGGAGCCGGGCGGGCCGACCCTCCCATATACCCTCGGCCCGCAACCCACTCCCCGTGGTTCGAAGAAAAAAGATTGCACCGCTCCAGCGCGTTGAAGTAGAACAGGCCAGTCTGTGGATTGAACGAGCTCGAAAACCAATTCGCCCCGCCCTGAAACCCCGGACAAACGTAGGTGTTTCCATTGGCGTCCTTCGGCAGATCCTTCAAGATCGGCCGCCCGTCCGCGCCAATTCCCTCCGCCCAGTTCAGCTTCTTCAGGAACGGCTTGCCGAGCAGCAGCTTCCCGTTGGTCCGGTCGAGCACATAGAAGAACCCGTTGCGATTCGCCTCCATCAGCAGCTTGCGCGGCTGCCCCTGCCAGTTCGCATCCACCAGCAGCGGAGGTTCCTGCGCGTCCCAATCGTGAACGTCGTGCGGGGTGAACTGGTAATACCATTTCAGCTTGCCGGTTTTCGGCTCCAGCGCCAGAATCGAATCGGTATAGAGGTTGTCACCCTCGCGCTCGTTTCCCGTGTAGTCCGGCCCAGGATTGCCGACCGGCCAATACAGCGTATCGAGCCCCGCATCGTACGTCCCGGTCATCCAGGTCGCGCCGGAACGATGCTCCGTGTCTTTCCCCTTCCACGTTTCCGAGCCCGGCTCGCCCGGCAAAGGCACGGTCCAGAAGTGCCAGACCTCCTTCCCGGTCGATTGATCGTACGCCGCGACGAACCCGCGCACGCCTTCATCTCCGCCCGCGGTTCCCGAGATCACCAGATTCCCGACCACCAGCGGCGCGGACGTCCCGTTGTAGTTCTGGTGCCAATCCGCCATCTCGGTTTCCCACAGCAACTCGCCATTGAAGCGATTGAGCGCGATCATGTGGGCGTTGTCGGTGAGCATGAAGATGCGGTCGCCCGCCCACGCCGCGCCGCGATTAATTCCCAAAGCCGCGTTCCCGCCGAGTCCCTGCGTCTTGGCGCGCTGATAGTGCCACAACAAGCGGCCCGATCCCGCATCGAGAGCCCAACATTCGTTGGCCATGGTCAGGTACATGATCCCCTCGACCACCAGCGGCGTGGTCTCGATCTGGCGGGCGTTGGTGATGTTGAACATCCATCGGGGCCCCAGGTTCTTGACGTTCGACGCGTCGATCTGCGTGAGTTTCGAATAGCGATTGCCGCCCGGGTCGCCGTTATACGTCGGCCAATCCGTCTGCGAAGTCACCACTCTCACCTTGGCGCCTTCTTTGCGCAACAAGACGATCTTCTTGTCGTCCGTGCGCAACTGCAGATCGCTCATCCCTTCGCCCATCACCTGGCCTTGGATCGACCGTCCATCCGTAGTTTGGACGGTCTTGCGGATTACCGGGGCGGGTTGTTGAGGCGGACCCTGCGCCAAAACAACTCCCGTGGCCAGAATCAGTTGAAGGCAGGCGTGTCGCATGGGGCAAGTGTACAACATACAATGAAGATATGCGGACAACCAATCCCACGCTGAACGCCAGTACGTTCTCGGTCCCCCGCGTCTATGGCGACGCCATGACTGTCAACGGGACCATTCTCAAGACCATCATCCTGCTGCTCTGCGCGGTTGCTACCGCTAGCGTCACCTGGAACGCCTTCACCCAGAATCACGATGTCGGTCAGGCGGGCGGCTTGATGACCGTCGGCATCTTCGGCGGGCTCATTCTGGCGCTGGTCACCGCATTCAAGAAGAACTGGGCGATGGTCACGGCTCCGGCGTACGCGCTGCTCGAAGGGTTGTTCCTCGGCGGAGCCTCGGCTCTGTTTGAAATGCGCTTTCCCGGAATCGCCATGCAGGCCGTCGCGCTGACTTTCGGCACCGCGTTCTGCATGTTGATAGCGTACCGTTCGGGGTTGATTCGTGCGACGCAGAAATTCACTATGGGGGTGGTCGCGGCCACCGGCGGCATCGCGCTTTTCTACGTCATTACGATGGTGCTGGGATTCTTCCACGTTAGCGTACCGATCTTATATGGCAACAGCCCGCTAAGCATCGGGATCAGCCTGTTTATCGTGGGAATCGCCGCGCTGAATCTCATCCTCGATTTCGCGTTCATCGAGCAGGGCGCCGCGCAGGGAGCCCCGCGTTACATGGAGTGGTACGGCGCGTTCGCTTTAATGGTCACGCTGGTTTGGCTGTACATCGAGATCTTAAGGCTGCTTTCGAAGGTCCGCAGCCGGCGCTAATCGGCGATCGGATCGAAAATGCTTTCGAGATTCAACACGAACCCTTCGACCGGTCCTTCGCCCGAGACCGTAGCGGGGTTGGTGCGCATTTCGGAAGATCGCGTAGGACGGTAAATCGTCACTGTGCGCTCGATTGGATCGACCAGCCAAGCGAGCTTTACACCGTTGGCGATGTACCCTTCCATTTTTTCCCGCAGCTTGCGAAGCCTGTCGTCCGGCCAACGGACCTCAATGAGGAAATCGGGCGCGAACACGGGAAAGCGCTGACGAGGCTTGGCGGACTTTTTGGCTTCGCGCCAACGGGCGCGATCGAACCAGGCAGCGTCCGGAGAGCGGCGGGAGCCGTCGCGAAAATGGAAACCGGTGTCTGGTCCTGTTACGACTGCGTTGCCGAATTGATCGGCCCAATTGCTCAGCTGTTTGACAACCTGATTGTTCCGGGCGCCACTTTCAGGATCCGTTGGAGGCATTACGATCACCGTCCCGTCCGAGGTGTATTCGACCATGGCGTCCGGGAACTGGGCGCAGAGGTCCAGGAATCCGGCTTCTGACAGACCTGGAGCGGTAAAGGTAGCCGGCAGCAGCCTATCGATGGCTAGCGTGCTGGGCGTCATCATTCGCCTCAATTATACGCCCAATCCTTTCGATTAAGTCTCATAGCCTAAGTCATCGTCAAAGGTTCCAGGTCGATAGCTCGCGTTGTGGATTCGGTAACGGGCGAAAATTAACAATGGTTCGGACTTGCTGATCCGCATAGCGTCGTGGCTGTATAAATGCTTCAGACTCTTGTATCGGATGAAAAAGTCGGGTAAACTATTGTAGACACTAGGGGTTCGTGTGCCCCTCCCACGGAGAAAGTTACCGCCCTTATGCGATCCACGCTGATACTCGCCGGCATGTTCCTTGTCCTCGCGGCCCAACTACCTTCTCAGCAATCGCCGACCGTGGATTACGCCAAGCAAGTCCAGCCCATCTTCAACGAGTGCGCAGCCTGCCACATTGGCGACGCGGCGTCAGCGGGCCTGAGGCTGGACAATGGCGTCAACGCGCTGAAGGGCAGCAGTTCCGGTAAAGTCATCCTCCCGGGCGACTCCAAGGGCAGTTTGCTGGTGCAGCGCATCTCCGACACCAACGGGAACCAGATGCCTCCCAGCGACATGCTGACAAAAGACCAGATCAAGATCATTTCGGACTGGATCGATCAGGGCGCGAATGTGAACGCGACCGCTGCTCCTGCGGCTCCAGTGGCGCCGCGCAAGTTCCCTCCTTCGGTTTCGAGCATCACCTCGCCAGCGCAGGAGCACACCTATTTCGAGGCCTATTGCTTCACCTGCCATAGCGGTCCGAACGCGAAAGCCGGTCTGGAGATCGACAAGCTCGATCCAGCCCACGTCGAAAAGGACGCCGAGAAGTGGGAGCGCGTGGTTCGGATGCTGCGTGCCGGCATGATGCCTAAATCGGGTATGCCTCGTCCGGATCAAAAAACCTACGAAGCAGTCACGGTGTGGATGGAGAATGAGCTCGACAAGCATAAAGTGGTCCAGCTCCCGCCTCCCGGCCTGCACCGCCTCAATCGCGCCGAATACACCAATGCGATTCGCGATCTTCTTGCCATCGAAATCGATCCAACGCAGTTCCTGCCCGCAGACGACTCTACCCGCGGTTTCGACAACGTGGCCGCGGCGTTGAGCCTTTCCCCGGCGTTGCTGGAAGGCTATGAATCGGCCGCGGGCAAGATCAGCCGCATGGCCCTGGGCGATGTCACCACTCCGGTGGAGAAGACCTTCCGCGTTCCTGAAGACACTTCGCAGGATTATCACATCGACGGCATGCCCTTCGGGACTCGCGGCGGCATGCATGGTGAAGTACGAGTTTCCCGCCGAAGGCGATTACGCCATCAAGATCACGCCCATCAGCAAGGGCAACATGGGCAACACCAACCCGTTCGGCGAGATCCAGAGCGAGAAGCTGGAATTGCTGCTGGATGGCGAGCGCCTGAAATTGTTCGACTGGGACACGCGAACGCCAGCGCGCGGACGGGACGTTCGATTTCAAGTTCCCGGCCAAGGCCGGCCTGCACACCGTGGTCGTGACTTTCCTGGCCACCAACTATGCGCCGGGCAACGATCTGGATGAGCACTTCCTCCGCAGCACCATCGAAACCGGCGGCCTGCCCGGATACAAGTTCTTCCCGCACGTCGGCAAGCTCCGCATCGACGGCCCGAACAATGCCGCAGGGCGCCAAGGACACGGCGACGCCGCAAGAGGATCTTCGTCTGCACGCCCGCCGACGCCCGCTCAGGAAACCGCTTGCGCCAAGCAGATCGTCGCCGTGTCTGGCGCGCCGGGCCTTCCGCCGTCCGGTGACGATCCAAGACACCGAAACTGCTGATGGGCTTCTACCAGCAGGGCCGGAACGAAGGCGGCGACTTCGACCATGGCATCGAGATGGCCCTGCGCCGCGTGCTGATGGACCCCGAGTTTTATTTCCGCAAGGAAGACCGAGCCTGCCAATCTCGCTGCCGGACAAGACCTATCGCATCAGCGACACTGGAGCTAGCCTCGCGGCTTTCGTTCTTCCTTTGGAGCAGCATCCCGGACGACGAGCTGCTGACTCTGGCTACGCAGAACAAGCTGCATGAACCGGCGGTGCTGGAGCAGCAGGTCAAGCGCATGCTGGCCGATCCGCGCTCGGATCAACTGGTGATCAACTTCGCCGGCCAGTGGCTGAGCCTGCGTGCTCTGCAGACGCAGATTCCCGTGACGGCGGAGTTCCCCGATTTCGACGACAACCTGCGCCAGGCGATGCGGAAGGAGACCGAGATGTTCGTCGACAGCGTGGTCCACGAGGATCGCCCCGTGACCGACCTGCTGAATGCCAATTACACCTTCCTGAATGAGCGGCTGGCCAAGCACTACGGCATTCCGAGCGTCTACGGCAGCAATTTCCGCCGCGTGGACTCTGGCTCCGGAGTTCGACATGCGGCGCGGGCTGCTGGGCAAGGCGTCGCTACTGACCATTTCCTCACAACCCGGCCGGAACCTCGCCGGTGCAGCCGCGGCAAAACGGTGATGCAGGTGTTCCTGGGCGTCGAGCCGCCGCCCCCGCCGCCGAACGTGCCGCCGATCTGCCGCAAGGCGGAGTGTACCATGCACGGCGGCCAAAAGCCGACCATGCGCCAGCAGATGGAGATTGCACCGCCCGATCGAGCCCTGCGCTAGCTGCCACAAGATCATGGACCCGATCGGCTTGGCGCTCGAAAACTTCGACGCCGTCGGGCAGTGGCGCACCACCGACGATGGCAGCCCCATCGATCCCGCCGGCATGCTGGTGGATGGCACCAAGCTGGACGGCGTAAACGGGCTGCGCAAGGCGCTGGTGCAAGTATTCGCCTCAGTTCGTGCGCGTGGTCACGGAGAAGCTGATGATCTACGCCCTGGGCCGCGGAACCGAATATTTCGATATGCCGCTGGTGCGCTCCATCGTGCACGATGCGGACAAGGACAACTACAAGTTTTCGTCGTTGGTGCTGGGGGTCGTAAAGAGCGAGCCCGTTCCAGATGAACCAGAAGATCAAGTGCACCGAGGGTGCGCAAGAGAGCAAAAAGGTAGCCCAGCGCTAAGAAGTTGCTGGAAGAAAGCCGGGCGATTCAGATTCAGGTACAGGAGATTAAGCGGAAACATGAAGTTCATCACCAAAAAGCACATTCCCAGGCGGGCGTTTCTGCGTGGAGCCGGCGTGACGTTGGCGTTGCCATTGCTGGATTCGATGATCCCGGCGCAGACGCCGCTTGCCAAGACCGCCGCCGTTCCCCGACGCGGTTCATGGGAATTTTCGTGCCGCACGGCATGGCGCCCGGATACTGGATTCCGCCGGGCAATAAGCTCGAATCCGGCAAGATGCTGGCGATCATGGAGCCGCTCGATCGGGTGCTCGACGACAAAGGACAACTGGTGCGCGAATCGCTGCTGGATCACGCGGTGATCATGAGCGGGCTGTGGTCGAAGTCGGCTGAACCGCCTCCTGGCGTCACCGGGGCGGATCACTGGGTCGCCGCGGCCTACATGTGCGCGCAAAAGCCGAAGAAGACAACCGGCGCCGACATTCTCGACGGCACCACCATCGATCAGATCATCGCCAAGAAGATTGGGCAGGAGACTCCTGGTGCCGTCGCTTCAGTTGGCCATCGAAGATCCCGGCGCCAATTCCAGCAATTGCGGCGAAGGTTATAGCTGCGCCTATACCAACTCGATCTCCTGGGCGTCGCCCACGCAGCCTCTGCCGATGGAGCTGAATCCGCAGATCGTCTTCGAAAAGCTGTTCGGCGACGTGCAGGCCAAGAGCGCGGAAGAACGCGCGGCGCGCCGGGAACAGGATCGCAGTATTCTCGATTCGGTTTCGCAGAAACTGGCGCAGTTCTCCAAGGATCTCCCCGCCTCCGACCGCAACAAAGTCGACGAGTGGGCCGACCGACATCCGCGAAATCGAACGCCGTCTGCAAGTCGCTAAGCAGGCTAGCGGAACCGTTACCGATGAAAACGTCGCGGTGCCCGCGGGCATACCGGAAGCGTTCGACGATCACGTCAAACTGCATTTCGATCTGACCAGCGCTGGGTTTCAAGATGGACGTCACTCGCGTCTCCTCGATGCTCTACGCGCGCGACCTCACCGGCCGCAACTATCCCAAGAGCGAGAACCAACAGCCAGCTTCCACGGCGGCCTCGCATCACGCCGAGAATCCGGACCGGATCAAGGATTATTCCAAGATCAACCGTTACCACGTGGATTGCCTGGCGTACTTCGCCGACAAGCTGCGGAAGACGTCAAGGAAGGCGATGGAACTCTGCTGGATCATTCGCTGATCCTGTACGGGACCAACATGGGTGACTCCAACCAGCACCTGCATTACGACGTGCCGCACATCCTGATGGGCGGCGCCTCCGGGAAGCTGCAAGGCGGGCGGCATCTGCCGTTCCAGACCAAGACGGTCACCACCGGCAATCTTCTGTTGAGCATTCTCGACATGTACGGCATCCATCAGGATTCGATTGGCGATTCCTCGGGCCGTCTGGCCGGTCTCGTGTAGGCTTTTCGAAAAGGATTCAAGGACAGCGCAAGCAACTCAAGATCTCAAGGAGAACATCGAAAAATGCGCGTTCGTTACATCATCGCAGCGTGCGGAGCGGTCCTGTCGATCTCCCTGGCGGCGTTCAGCGCCGACGGGAGCGCAGTGGCCGACGCAGCCCAGAGGGGGGACAAAGCGGCTATCCGCTCTCTGATCCAGCAAAAGGCCGACGTGAACGCAGCCCAGCCGGACGGCGCCACAGCCCTGCAATGGGCGGCTTACCGCAACGATGTGGACATCGCTGACATGCTGATCGCCGCGGGCGCCAATGCCAAAGTCGCCAATCGCGACGGCTTCACTCCGCTGATTCTGGCCAGCATCAACGGCAGCGCTCCGATGATCTCCCGGCTGCTCAAGACCGGCGCTGATCCTAACGAGAAAGATCCCAACGAAGAAACTCCGATCATGTTCGCCGCGCGCAGCGGCAACGTGGACGCCGTTGCCGTGCTGGTCAGCGCCAAGGCCGACGTCAACGCAAAAGAGAAGCTGCGCGGGACCACGGCGCTGATGTGGGCGGCGGAGCAAGGCCATTCCGAAACCGTGAAGGCCTTGATCGCGGCTGGCGCGGATGTTTCCGCGGCAACCAGTAACGACACTAAAGGTGCGCGAGCCTATCTGGCGCCGTCCGTCGCCGCGCGGCGCAATTCAGCGCAGGCGGCGGGCGGTTTGGGTCAGCAAGGCGGCCGGCGTGGTGGGTTCGGCGGGCCGCCGGCCGCAAATGCCAACGGTGGGCAGGCCGGAGGTGGACAGCAGGCCGCCGCTGCCGGAGGGCAGGGAGGTGGACGCGGACGTGGCCGCGGCCGGGGTGGTCCGGGCGCAGCAGCGGGAGCCGCCGGAGGCGCTGCTGGAGCCAATGGCGACGTGGACGTAGCTGCCGCCGATGAAGCCGCCGCTCAGGCGTCTTTCGGCCGTCAAAACGATACCGACGGCGGCGGATTGACTCCGCTGGTCTTTGCGGCTCGCCAGGATTGCCTGGAGTGTGCGAAGGAACTGATCGCGGCCGGAGCCAACGTCAACCAGGTCACTCACTACGGCTGGACCCCGCTGCTCACCGCCACGCAGAACCGGCACTACAAGGTGGCTTTGTATCTGCTCGATCATGGAGGAAATCCTAACATTTCCAACAACGGCGGCTGGAGCCCGTTGTACATCGCTACCGACAACCGCAATATCGAAGGCGGTGATTATCCTGCGCGCAAGCCCGACATGGATCATCTCGAATTCATCAAGGCGCTGATCGACAAAGGCGCGAACGTCAACGTCCGGATCTGCGGGGTGAAGTCCACACCGACGAGTTGCACCGGCGATTCCACCGAAACTCGAACCAACTTCACCATGCAATGGCTGCAAGAAGACGGCGCGACGCCGTTCCTCCGCGCTTCCCAATCCGGCGATGTTGAGCTGATGAAGCTGCTGCTGGCGCACGGAGCCGATCCCAAGATCGAGACCGCGCATCACGTTACGGCGCTGGCCGTGGCCTCCGGCATCGCCTGGGTCGAGGGTGTGACTTACGAGTGGTCGCCGGAGCAGAATCTGGCGGCCGTCAATATGCTGCTCGATCTCGGCCTCGATCCCAACATTCAGGACGACGACGGCCGCGCGGCCCTCCATGGCGCGGCGCACAAGGGCCGCAATGCCGTGGTTGACGCGCTGGTCGCCCACGGAGCCAAGCTGGATCTGCATGACTACGGCAGCCGCGATACCGTCAACGGCGACATGAAGGGTGTCACCTGGGAGCCGGTGCAGTACGCCGAAGGTCTGGTCAGCGTCGGGGTTCAGTCCGCCATCGCCCACCCGGATACCGCCGCCTACATGAAGAAGCTGATGGCCGAGAAAGGCCTCGAAATCCCGCCGGACATCACTTCTTCAATCTGCTTGACCAAAGGACTCAAGGGCTGCCAATAGGCAACCCGCGCCCTTCCTTCCAAGCTCTGGGCCGAGGATGCCTCCCGCCGCCAAAAATGCCCCGGCCAGCCGGTTCATGGTCTCGGTTACCGGTATATTCGTCCGGAACTCTAAAAAACGCACCAAGTACGTTGTTTTTTCACGCTTTGGGTAACCATCGGCGCTCTCTGCGGAGTATTATAAATATGGGTGGCAGAGGAATCGACAGTGGCTCCGCGGTCATCTAATCGAGTGGTTTTGTGGCAGGGAGTGGTGTGCGGTTACGGAAGAGGCAAGGCAGCATGCGAGTCAGAGCAGTTCTCCTTATTCTACTAGCGGTTACGGCAATAAATCTCACGGCCCAGGCCCCGGTCGACTTCAACCAGCAAGTTCAGCCCATCTTGGACAAAAACTGCGTCGACTGCCACCTTGGCGCGTCGGCCCCGGCGCAATTGCAGCTCGATTCGGGAGCCAATGTGATGAAGGGTAGCGCGTCAGGCGGCGTGATCGTGCCCGGAAACTCCAAGAACAGCCTGTTGATTCAGCGGATCTCGGACACCACCGGCAACCAAATGCCGCCCGGAGCGCCGCTCTCCAAGGATCAGATCAAGATCATTACGGATTGGGTCGATCAGGGCGCGAAACTCGATGGCGGCGTCCAGGTTTCCGCCGCTGCTCCCGTTCAGTATCCCCCCTCGGCAACCACCATCGCTTCCGCCATAACCGAACATTCTTACTTTCAGGCCTATTGCTACAAGTGCCACAGCGGCCCCAATGCGGAAATGGGGATGAACATCGACAAGCTGGACACGGCCAACGTCGAAAAGAACGCCGACAAATGGGAAAAGGTGGTGCGCAAGCTGCGCGCGGGCATGATGCCGCCCTCGGGACAGAAGCGCCCGGATCCCAAGACGTATGACGCGATGATCGTTTATCTGGAGACGCAGCTCGACAAGAACCGCGTCACCCAGTTGCCGCCTCCCGGAATTCACCGCTTGAATCGCACTGAGTACGCCAACGCCATCCACGATCTTCTGGATCTGGATATCGACCCGTCCAAGTATCTTCCTTCGGACGATTCCACGCGCGGCTTCGACAATATCGCCGGTGCGTTGTCGCTGTCTCCCGCGCTGCTGGAGGGCTATACCTCGGCCGCGGAGAAGATCGCTCACCTGGCGATGGGCGACACCAACGAAGCGACCTCCAAAATCTGCCGCGTGCCGGAGGATAGCTCGCAGGACTATCATATCGAGGGCATGCCGTTCGGCACCCGCGGCGGACTGATCTGCAACTACGAATTCCCCTCCGATGGCGACTACGTCTTCAAGGTCTATCCCATCAATCAAGGCTTGATGGACAACGACCGGGCCTTCGGCGAGATTCGCGGCGAGAAGCTGGAGCTCCTGGTGGACGGGGAACGGGTGAAGCTGTACGACTGGGACAAGGAAGTCGGCAGCGGCGCGCCGGTGCACGGGGGCACGGCCGATGTTCACTTTCATGTGACGGCCGGTCTCCATAAAGTAGTGGTCACCTTCCTGGCGACCGACCTGGCGCCGGGCAGCGATTTGGACCAGCATTTCAAGCGCAGCACCATCGAGACCGGCGGCCTGCCCGGTTTCAAGTTCTGGCCGCACGTGGGCAAATTGGACGTTATCGGGCCCACCAAGCCGGAAGGCGCGACGGATTCGGCCAGTCTGGCCAAGATCCTGATCTGCAAGCCGGCCGCGGCCGCTCAGGAAACGCAATGCGCGCAGAAGATCCTGACCACTCTGGCGCGGCGGGCTTACCGGCGTCCGATCACGGCGCAGGAAACCACCACTCTGATGAGCTTCTACGATCAGGGTTATAAAGACGGCAAATTCTATGCCGGTGTTGAGCGCGGCCTGGAACGCATTCTGGCCGACCCCTCCTTCACCTTCCGCACCGAGGCCGTACCGGTTAACCTGGCCGCCGGCAAGACCTACCGGATCAGCGATCTAGAATTGGCCTCCCGGCTATCGTTCTTCCTGTGGTCCAGCATCCCGGACGACACTCTGCTGAATCTGGCCGCTCAAAACAAATTGCATGAGCCGGCTGTGCTGGATGCGCAGGTCAAGCGCATGCTCGCCGACCCGAAGTCCGACCAGATGGTGGTCAACTTCGCCGGACAATGGCTGAATTTGCGGGGCATGGCGAGCGTATTCCCGATCCCCGGTATCTTCCCGGACTGGGATGACAACCTTCGCGCGGCTCTGCGCAAGGAGACGGAGCTATTCGTCGGCGCGGTGGTTCATGAGGACCGCAGCGTCCTCGATCTCCTCGATGGTAATTTCACCTTTGTCAATGAGCGGCTGGCCAAGCACTACGGCATTTCGGGCGTCTATGGCAGCAACTTCCGCAAGGTGGAGCTTGCTCCGGAATTCGATTACCGGCGCGGCTTGCTGGGCAAGGGCGCGATCGAGACGGTTTCGGCGTATCCTAACCGCACCACTCCCACGGTCCGCGGTAAAGATATGATGCTGTTCTTCCTGGGCGTTAGCCCGCCGGATCCACCGCCGAACGTGAACTTCCCGGCTTTCAGCGCGAGCGCCACCCATTCGCTCACCAAGCCGACCATGCGCGAGCAGATAGAGATGCATCGCGCGCACGAGCCCTGCGCCACCTGCCACAAAATTATGGACCCGATCGGGTTCGCGCTGGAGAATTTCGACGCCATCGGTAAGTGGCGCGTGACCGATGACGGCAGCCCCATCAACCCGGCCGGCATGCTGGTGGATGGGACCCAGATTGACGGTGTGAAGGGCCTGCGCGACGCGCTGCTGCGTAACAAGGCGCAATTCCTTCGGGTGATCACGGAGAAGCTGATGATCTACGCGCTCGGCCGTGGCACCGAATACTACGATATGCCGGAGATCCGGGCGATCGTTCACGAGGCGGAGAAAAACAACTACAAGTTCTCGACCCTGGTGCTGGGCATCGTCAAGAGCGATCAGTTCCAGATGAATCAGAAACTTGTGACCGAAGCCGGGAAGGCCCCGGCGGAGCGGGCGTCGCGCTGAGCGGCGTGTCTCGGGTCCCCTCTCAAAGGGAGGGGTTAAACGAGATCAGAGAGTTAGAATTGCGATAGAGGCGGAAAATGTTCATTACTAAGAAGCACATTCCACGGCGGGCGTTCCTGCGCGGCGCGGGCGTCACCCTGGCCTTACCCTTGCTGGATTCGATGATTCCGGCCCAAACGCCGCTGGCAAAGTCCGGTGTCACGCCACCGACCAGATTTACGGGAATCTTCGTGCCGCACGGCGCGGCACCCGGTTACTGGGTTCCGGAATTCGGCGGTCCAGGCGAGCCCAAGCGCGCCGCCGGCGAAACCAGCTTCAAATATCCGATGATCATGCAGCCGCTGGAGCCGTTCCGCGACCATACCGTGATCCTGAGCGGCATGTGGGCCAAGTCGGCCGAGCCTCCTCCGGGGCAAACCGGCGCGGACCACTGGGTTGCAGCCGCATACCTGTGCGCCGACAAACCCCGCAAGACCACCGGCGCGGATGTCTACGATGGCACCACCATCGACCAGATCATCGCCAACAAGATCGGCCAGGATAACCTGCTTCCTTCGATCCAATTTGCTCTCGAGGACCCCGGCGCCAACTCCAGCAATTGTGGCGAAGGGTATAGCTGTACCTACTCCAACACCATTTCCTGGAGCTCCCCCACCCAGCCGATTCCGATGGAGCTGGATCCCCAGGTTGCTTTCGAGCGTCTATTCGGCTCCGGCGGCAGCGACCCCAAGGAGCGCGCGGCCCGGCGCGAGCAGAGGCGCAGCATTCTGGATTCTATCTCACAGAACCTCCCTGCTTTTAAGAAGACCCTCGGGCCCGCGGACCAGGCTCGCATGGATGAGTGGGAAACCGATATTCGCGAAATCGAGCGCCGGCTGGATCTTGCCAAAAAGTCGACCGGTGAGGCCGACGCCAACGGATTTGTCGCTCCGGCAGGCGTGCCGGAGTCGTTCGACGAACACGTAAAGCTGCACTCCGATCTTCAGGTCCTGGCGTTCCGCGGCGATATTACGCGCGTGTCCACCATGTTGTACGCGCGCGACCTCACCGCGCGGCGCTATCCGGAAAGCGGCGTGAGCTCGGGCTTCCACGGCGCCTCGCACCACGCGGAAAATCCCAAGAACATCGAGACTTACTCGCACATCAATCAGTATCACGTGAAGTGCCTGGCGTACTTCGTGGATAAGTTGAAGAGCGTCAAGGAAGCGGATGGAAAGACGCTACTTGACCACTCGCTCATCCTGTACGGGACCAACATGGGCGACTCCAACCAGCACCTGCATTACGACGTGCCCCACATCCTGGTAGGCGGGGCTTCGGGCCAGCTCAAGGGCGACCGGCACCTCCATTTCGATACCAAGACGGTGACCACCGGGAGCCTCTTGCTCAGCATCCTCGATATGTACGGCATTCACCAGGATTCGATCGGCGATTCAACCGGACGCCTCTCTGGTCTTGTGTAACTGGTAACTGCTCAACACAAGGAGACTAATTCATAATCATGCGCTTTCGATACCTTATGGCGGGCGGAGCGGCGGCCCTGGCGCTGTACTTTACCGCGGCGGCGGCGATTCCGGCCAGTCCGGTTGCGGACGCCGCAGAGAAGGACGACGTTGCCGCCGTACGGAAGCTGGTGCAGGAAAAGGCCGATGTCAACGCTCCGCAGGCCGACGGCGCTACTGCGATCCAATGGGCCGCGTATCATAACGATCTGGCTTTGGCCGGAATTCTGATCTCGGCGGGGGCGGACGTCAAGAAGGCCAACCGGGAGGGCGCCACGCCCATGTATCTGGCCTCGATTCAGGGAAGCCGGGCCATGTTGACGCGGCTCCTTGAAGGCGGCGCAAACCCCAACGAAGTCGGGCCGGACGGCGTGACGCCCTTGATGCTGACCTCGCGCTCCGGAAATCTTGACGCCATGAAGGCGTTGATCGACCGCAAGGCCAACGTCAACGCGAAAGAGGAACTGCGGGGGACCACCCCCCTCATGTGGGCCGCTTCGGAAGACCATCCCGAAGCGGTGAAACTGTTGATCGACAGCGGCGCCGATGTGAACGCCAAATCCAAGGCGGATACCGGCGGCAAGCCTCGCAACAACCTGGCGAATCCGCGGACGCAGCGGTTGAACTCGGCCTTCGGCGTCAATGGCCGGGGGCGCGGAACTGCTAGCGGCGCGAACGGTCAGGCCGCAGGAGGCCGCGGCCGAGGGCGCCGGGCCGGTGCGGATGCTGGCGCCGGTGCGAATGGAGGAAACACCGCCGAGGCCGAATTGCCGAATAGCGAAGCCGCCGGCGCGAATCCCGCGGCTGGAGCTGCGGCTCGCGGAGGATTCGGTGGCGGATTCGGTGGGTTCGGGCGAGGCACCGGAGTTTCCGATGGAGGCGAGCTGACTCCGCTGGTCTACGCGGCGCGCGAGGATTGCCTGGAGTGCGTGAAGCTCCTCATCGACGCCGGAGCCAACGTCAACCTGATCACCAATTACGGCTGGACTCCACTGCTGACGGCGACCCAAAACCGTCACTATAAGTTAGCGGCGTATCTGCTTGATCATGGGGCAAATCCGAATATCGTGAACAAGGGCGGCTGGTCGCCTTTGTATCTGGCTACCGACAACCGCAACATCGAAGCCGGCGACTATCCGGTGCGCACCCCGGACATGGATCACCTGGATTTCATCAAGCTGCTGATCGACAAAGGAGCGAACGTGAACCAGCGGGTTTGCGGTCCCGCCTCCACCGCCGCCAGTTGCGTCGGCGATTCCACCGAGACCCGCACCAACTTCACCATGCAGTGGCTGTTCGAAGAGGGCGCAACTCCGTTCCTTCGCGCCGCTCAATCTGGCGACATCGAGCTGATGAAGATTCTCCTCAACCATGGCGCGGATCCGCATATTTTCACGGCGCACAACGTTACGCCTTTAGCCGTTGCGTCGGGCATCGGATGGGTGGAAGGCGTGACCTATGAATGGTCCGAAGAGGAAACGCTCCAAGCCGTGAAGATGTGTCTCGATTTAGGCATCGACCCCAATGTACAGGATGACGAGGGACGGGCTGCGCTCCACGGCGCCGCACACAAGGGCGATCCCAAAGTTATCCAGGTTCTGGTGGATCATGGAGCCAAGCTGGACATGCGTGACGCTGGCAGCCGCGACACGGTCAACGGCGCACTCCTCAACGAAACCTTCATTCCTCTCGATTGGGCGCGGGGGTTAGTGCGTGTTGGAGTGCAATCCGCCATTGCTCATCCAGAAGCTGAGAAACTATTGGTTAAGTTGATGACGGAGAAAGGTATTGCAGTTCCTCCTCCGCCCAAGAGCTCGCGCTGCCTCACCACCGGCATCAACGGCTGCTCCTAAGAAACTCCCTTTAACGATTGTTCGATAGGCGGTTCGATAAACTGGCCCGGTGGCCTCAGATGGTCTCCGGGCCTTCTGCTTTTTGAGGCCCTCCCCCCAAATTACTTAGAACTTTCCGCTTGACGGGGCATGTTATGTTCTTGTTAAAATTGACGAAATACTGCTCATGCGACACTTTTCGCAATGCCACGTCCTAGCGGGGTCAGCGGTCGCGTTCGCGTGTATGTTGGCGTCGAGTTGCGCTGTCAGCTCCACGGTCCGGCAACAACCCTATAAGACATTTTTCCTTCCTCCGTCGCCTGCCGCGGCGGTACCCGTGTATCAGCCGCCGGCGGATCCCCCGGTTCTCTCTGCGGCGGTGTACACGAATGAGGTCCCGAACTTTGCTTCGTCGCTGACGGTGATCCCGCGGTCGACCGACACCGACTTTATCCTCCGCCGCGCTGAGGACCGGTTTGCCGCCGGCAAAAAGGCGATCCAGGAAGGGCGCACCGACGAGGCCCGCGCCGAATTCGACAAAGCGATCGAGATCTTGCTGAGCGCCCCGGCGGACACCGCCGACCGGCCCAAGCTGGAGAAACGCCTGGAAGAGATGGTGGACGCGATCTATCGCTACGACGCGGGCGAATTGGGCGCGGGCGAGCAGACAGCCGAAGTGGCTCCGGACGGCCGCCCCATAGACGAGCTGCTGGAGATGACCTTCCCGGTCGATCCCAGCTTGCGAAACCGGGTCCGGGAGCAGATTCAAGCCACATCGTCGCAGCTTCCCCTGGAAGAAAGCGACGCGGTCATCAGCTACGTCAACTATTTCTCCTCGCCGCGCGGAAAAAAGATCCTGGAGGCCGGGCTGCGCCGCTCCGGCCGGTATAAGGCCATGATTGAGCGCGTGCTGGCGGAAGAGGGCTTGCCTCAGGAACTGGTGTTTCTGGCCCAGGCCGAATCCGGGTTCGTCCCTACCGCGATTTCCAACAAGCTGTGCGTCGGTCTGTGGCAGTTCATTAAGTTCCGCGGCGAGGAGTACGGCCTGCAAGTAACCAACGCCGTGGATGAGCGCCGGGACCCCGAGAAAGCCACCCGTGCCGCGGCCAAGCATCTGCACGATCTGTACACCCATTTGGGCGACTGGTATCTGGCCATGGCCGCTTACGATTGCGGTCCAGGCTGCATCGACCACGCCGTCGCGCGAACCGGGTACGCCGACTATTGGACATTGCGGCGGTTAAATGTTCTACCCAAAGAGACCGCCAATTACGTTCCCGTCATTCTGGCGATGATCGTCGTGTCCAAGAACGCCAAGGACTACGGCCTGGATGACATCGAGCCGGACAGCCCGCTGGAGTACGAGACGGTAGAACTGGAGACGCCCACCAGTTTGGCTTTGGTGGCTAATGCGGTCGACCGTTCTCTGGCGGACCTGAAGGACTTGAACCCGGCCCTGCTCAAGCCGATCGCACCCGCGGGCTACCAACTGCGAATCCCGATGGGAACCAGCCAGGCCCTGGAGCAAGCTTTCGCGGCCATTCCGGCTAATGAGAGGGACTCCTGGCGTCTGCACCGTGTCGAGTCAGGGGACACCGTGGCGTCTCTTGCCAAGCGTTACGGGACGACGCTTGAGCTGGTGGAATCCGCCAACCATGGCGAGTTTCCCGAAGCCGGTTCGTTCGCGGCAATCCCGGTAGGGTATCCGGGAGACCATCCGGTGGTGAAGAAGCCGGCGGTTGTGGGCAAGAGCGCGGGAAACTCGCGCACGGCCACCGCGGCCAAGAAGGTTTCGGCTCCGGTGAGCTCGGCGAGTGCGGCTAAGAAGCCCGCGGTCGCGCAAATCCCGGCTCCCAAGAAGCAGGCCGCGCATAAGGCCGCTCCCGCGACGCATACGCCGGGCGCGTAAGACGCGCTTCGCTCTTTAGGCGCACCCCTTCAGCGACATTTTGCTTGCCTTCCCTTCAAAACGCGTTATTCTAATTTCTGGTTACCTCCGCGAAGCCGCGCAGCCGGGCGATCCGCGATAGGATCGGAGGGCAAGCGGGAAGCGGAAATGGATGGAGGAGAGAATGGTAGAGTACCGGCTTTCGGTCGATGACGATGAAATCGACGACTACGATCAGGAATCCAGCATCAACGTAGACGACGATCTCGGCGAGTATGGCATGGACGACGACGAGGTCGAAGAGGTCACGGTAGTCACGGAAACCGTCCTGGTGCCTGTGGCGATTTCGACGGAAGCGGCCCCGGAGCCTCCCGCGGCGAAGAAGCCGGCCGCATCCGCCAAGAAGCCTGCTGCGCCGGCCAAGAAAGCGGCTCCCGCGAAGAAGGCTCCTGTAAAGAAGGCTGCCGCGAAGAAGGCTCCCGCCAAAAAGGCCCCCGCCAAGAAGGCTCCTGCCAAGAAAGCAGCCGCGAAAAAAGCTCCGGCGAAAAAGGCGGCGAAGAAGGCAGTAGCCAAGAAGGCTGCCGCCAAAAAGGCTCCCGCCAAAAAAGCCGCCAAGAAAGTTGCCGCGAAGAAGGCGGCCCCGAAGAAGGCAGCAAAAAAGGGCGCTTCCAAGAAAGCCGCCAAAAAAGGCAAAAAGGGCAAAAAGAAGTAGCCGCGCGGCCGCCGCGTAGCAGCCCACGCCGCGGCTCCAAGCGGTTTCGACCTTTGGGCGCTATTGCGCCTTTCCGACCGATGCCCGGCAGCGCTCGTACAGTTGCAGCAATACGTCCACTTGCTCCTCTGGAGTCTTAACGGTCGCCGCCTTTCCCGCAAAGCCGGTCCCGGACGCGGTCTTGCCGAGTCCGGTGGTGGTCGCGATGAAGCGTGTCAGCTCCAGGGCCACTTCGTCCTTGTTCATGCCCGGCGGGGTCGCCGGACGTTGTGTTGCTTCCTTATCGTCGGTCATATAATCTCTAAGGTTACTCCACGAATGCCCGTTGATGCGCGGCGTCTGGTGCGGAAGATGCGCGGCGGTGCGCAGGCCCATCTTCTGGAAGCGTCGGACGGCAATTACTATGTAGTCAAGTTCAGCAACAACCCGCAGCACCGCCGCATCCTGGTGAATGAGTGGATCGCCGGCGTCTTTCTCCGTCACCTGGGCTTATCCACTCCGGATCCGGCCATGGTGCGGATCGGTCAGGAGTTTCTGGAGTCCAATCCCGATGTGTACCTGCAGCGCGGGCGGGAGCGGGGTGCGCCGGCGCTGGGGTGGCATTTCGGATCGCGATTCCCGGGCGACCCCGGGCGAACGGTGGTCTACGATTTTCTTCCCGATGCACTGCTCAGCAAAGTGGAAAACCTGGCTGAGTTTGCGGGCGTGCTGGCGTTCGACAAGTGGACCGGGAACGCCGACTCCCGCCAGGCGATCTTCTTCCGCGCGCGAATCCAGGGGCCGGGCGCCCGGGATTCAGGCACGGAGCGCTTGGGGTTCGTTGCTGAGATGATGGACAATGGATATGTATTCGATGGGCCGCACTGGCGATTCTCTGACTCTCCGGTGCAAGGCTTATATTTCCGCCACCAGGTGTATTCGGGGATTCGCGGATGGGCGGATTTTGAGCCGTGGCTGGAACGCATCCGGCATTTTCCCGGCGAGATCGTGGATGAAGCGTTGAAGCAGATTCCGCCGGCGTGGTTGGAAGGCGAGGGCGGGGAATTGGAAAACCTTTTGGCCCGCCTGCTCGCGCGCCGCAAGCGGGTTGCGGATCTGATTCTGGAGTGCCGGACCGGCCGGGCGGATCCATTTCCGGCCTGGAAGCCGGGTTAACGCTTAAGAGTTCGTGTCCAGGCTTGGTCGCCACAGGCTCCGGCTTGGTCGCCACAGGCTCCGGCTTGGTTGCCACAGGCTTGGGCCTCGTTCGCCACTGGCTTTATTGAAAGTGAGGAGTATGGGAGCTTTTTCGGCACCGGCCCGCGTCGCGGAGTTCCGTGACGCCCTGGCGACGCGCGCACTGATCGCCGATGGCGCCATGGGCACGATGCTGATATCGATGCTCGGATCGAGGGGAGCTGTTGGGACGCGGTGTTTGGATGAGCTCAACCTGTCCCTTCCGGCCATGGTGCGGGACGTGCACCAGGAGTATCTCCGCGCTGGCGCGCAGATTTTCGGGACCAATACCTTTGGGGCGAACCGCAGGCGGCTGGGAGAATTTGGATTCGCGGAGAAGACCCGCGCTATTAACCAAGCCGGCGTGCGCATCGCTCGCGAAGCGGCTCGGGAGGCTTTCGTCGCCGGCGTGGTGGGCCCGCTAGGCGCCCGTTTGCAACCGCTCGGGGTGATCGCTCCCGCGGAGGCGCGTGCTCTCTTCCGAGAGCAGATGGACGCGCTGGTCGAAAGCGGCGTCGACCTGCTGATGCTGGAGACCTTTCAGGATCTGGAGGAACTCCGTCAGGCTGTTTTCGCCGCGCGCGAGTCGGCCGGGCCGGAGATGGCGATTATTGCTCATGTGAGTATCGGCGCCGATGGGACGTTGGCTTGCGGCGCTTCCGTCGCGGAGTTCACCCGGGTTCTGAATGAATGGCCCGTGGACGCCATCGGGCTGAACTGTTCTTCGGGGCCCAGCGCGATTCTGGAAGCAGCGGAGCAAATGGGCGCCTGGACCAATAAGCCCCTGAGCGTGCTGCCCAATGCCGGCCTGCCCGCGATCGCCGGGGGACGAAGCATTTATCCCTGCTCGCCTGACTACCTGGCTGCGCTGGCGCCGGATTTTCTGCGTGCCGGCGCGCGAATCGTAGGCGGCTGCTGCGGGACCACTCCGGAACACATCCGCCAAATTCGGGAGGCGGTGGATCGTGAGGCGATGGATGGCGTCGCGGTCGAAATAGACCGTGCGCCCGCAATCATCGAGTGGAGCGCGGACACACAAGAGGAAGCCCCCCGCGAGGCCATCCCCGCCGCATCGCGAAGCGAACTTGGCGCGAGACTGGCGGCCCGGGAATTTGCCGGAATCGTGGAGGTGGCTGCGCCCCGCTGGCCCGATGACCAAGCGGAAATGGAAGCTATCCTGCGGTGCAAAGAACTGGGCATCGGCTTTCTGGCGATTTCGGCAGGTCCCGGCGCCGCATCGCGATTGAGCGCCGCAGCCGGCTGCCACCTGGTCCGCAAGGTTGCGGGATTGGAATGCGTGCTCAATCTGGGCGGCCGGAATCAGGATGTCGCGGGATTAGAGAGCGATCTTTTGGGCGCGCATGCTCTCGGCATTCGCAACGTTCTTTTCGACGGCCAGTTGGTCGGAGCGGCAGCCGTCGCATCCAACCTGAACCGGGGATTGGATCTGGGCGGTCATTCGCGAGGTGCGCCGACATCGCTGCTGGCAGGAGCCGTAATCGATCCCTGGGCAGCCGACCTGGAGGAAGAACTGCGGCATTTCGAGTTGAGCGTGAAGGCCGGCGCCGATTTTGCCGTTACGCGGCCCGTGTACGATCTGGATCTGTTCGGGGAGTTTCTCAAGCGCGTCGAACCGTACCAGCTTCCCGTGATCGTTGGCGTCCGGCCATTGACCAGTATCCGCGATGCCGAGTCTCAGATTCACGAGCATCGCACCCCCGTGCCGCCGGCTTACCTGGAGCGTCTGAAGACGCTCGCGGATGGCGCGCTGGAGGGTTTGACCATAGCGCGCGAGATAACGCAGAATCTTCGTGGAATGGCCGCGGGAGTTTACTGGAGCGGCCGTTCGGGACCCGCACGGTTAGCGGCCGCGCTCGCCGAAGCTCTGGGGTCGCAACCCATGGGATCGCAGCGGTGAACGCGAGCCGGGCGCTACACTAGAAACTTCCATGGCCACCGACCTGATCGAGATCGATCCGGAACAGCCGGGCGACCAGGCCATCGAGCGCGCCGTTGCCGTGATCCGGCGCGGAGGCCTGGTGGCGATCCCCACCGACGCCCTGTACACCCTGGTTTGCGACCCGCTCAATCTTCAGGCGGTCGGGCGCATCTTCGCGGCGAAGGGGCGCAAGGAGGAACGCGCGCTGCCTCTTTTGGTCGACAGCCCGCTGATGGTGGAAGAACTGGCCAAGGAGATCCCCACGCGGTTTTATCTTCTGGCCCGGCATTTTTGGCCCGGCCCGTTGACGATCATTCTTCCGGCTTCCTCGCGAGTGCCCTTGAAGGTGACCGGCAACAGCGGGCGGCTGGCGCTACGTCAGGCGAAATCCAAAGTCGCGAATGCGCTGCTAGAGAAGCTCGCCCAGCCTCTGATCTCGACCAGCGCCAACATCTCTGGGCAGCCGACCTGCGCCAGCGGAATTGAGGTATTCGGAGCCATGGATGGTCTACTGGATCTGGTGTTGGACGGCGGGCATGTGCTCGGCGCTGGCGCCACCACAGTGGATGTGACCGAGCCTTACTGGCGGGTGATAAAAGAGGGCGCGATCCCTGAGAAGGAAATCGCCGCAGTCCTCAAGGGTGCCTAAACCGCTGTTTTCTAAGGTCAAGATGAACCGCTTTTAAGCGAAACTGGTCCTCCCCTACAGCAACGTTTTCGTTCCCGCGGGTTTCAATTAGGTAGTGAGCCGGTTCCGGCCGTGTTTTCGCGGAATCCGGGGAAAGGGGAACGATTATGAAAGTACTCAGGAGCCTTTTGCTCGCGGCATCCATGGTTGGTTTGCCTGCTTCGTCGTTTGGAGGGGTATTCGTTTCGGTTTCAATCGCGCCGCCGATACTGCCGGTCTACACCCAGCCGATCTGTCCCGGGCCCGATTACATCTGGACCCCGGGGTATTGGGCTTACGGTCCGAACGGCTACTTCTGGGTGCCTGGCACGTGGGTGATGGCGCCGCAACCTGGGTTGCTGTGGACTCCCGGCTATTGGGGATTTGCCGGTGGAGTTTATGGCTGGCACGCCGGCTACTGGGGCCCGCATGTCGGCTTCTACGGCGGCGTTAACTACGGTTTCGGATACGCGGGAGTCGGATTTGGGGGTGGAATGTGGGTCGGTGGGCATTTCAGCTACAACACGGCCGTGGCCAACGTAAACACTACAGTGGTCCACAACACCTACGTCAACAATACCGTGATCAACAACAACCACACCAGCTTTAATGGACCGGGAGGAGTCCCCGCGCAACCCAACACCGCGGAACTGGCCGCGGGCCGGGAGCAGCATGTCGCCCCGACGGGAATCCAGGCTTCTCATGAGAACGCAGCGGCTTCGAACCGGTCTAATTGGGCCTCAGTGAATAACGGACGTCCGGCGAACGCCGCCGTCGCGCGGCCTTTGAATACCGGAAACGCGGGAGTGAGCAGGGGCAACAGCAATCCGGCCCCGGCCAACCGGGGAAATGTTCAGGCTGCCAATCACAGCAATCCGCACCCGAGCAATCCTCCCAAGCGAACGCCGCCGCCGGAGCGTGAAGAGCACCACTAGCCCGCAAAGGGCCGGTCGCGGCCCTCGATGTAGGTGAGTAAAAGCCGGTCCAGGCGCAACCTAGGCTCCGTTTTGCGGGCTGCGACCCAGAAGGGGGAGCTCGAATCTACTGAACCGCGATGGTGACGCCGGACTGGCTGGTTGCGTTGCCGACGGTGACAGTCACGGACACCGCGCTGCCCGTCACGTTGGTGGGCACCGCAACGTCGAGGCGAATCATCCCCGGCGCGAGCCCATTGTCTCCGCCCGCGTACGCGACCGTGGTGGCGACGCCGCCGATGGTCGCCGTCACGGGTAGGAGCGGATGAGCGAAGCCGGCGGCATTCGGCGCTCCGTCCGGGACCGACGGGGAAACTTCACCCGCCCCGGTCATATACAGCGTGATGAGGTCGCCGTGCTGCACTGGCGTCGCGACCGTATTGGTGACTCCGGTCGCGTGGTTTACGGCCATCGCCTGGCCAGCGCCTGAGCCGTTCGCCGTGTACAGGCCGGGCGCCGAAGGCACAATTTTGATCGGAAGCTCCAGCGAAACCTGGCTGCCGAACTGCACCGCAACCAGTGCCGTGCCCTGAGTTACCTCGTAAGGAACCACCACGCCGATCTGTTGCGCCCAGGTGTAGACAATCGGTGCGGGGACGCCGTTGAAATACACCACGGTGCCGGCGAGTTCCTCCGGCGTGTTGCCGAACTGATCGGGCTGGGAGTTTACGATGGTGGAGGGTCCGATGCCGGAGCCGAACACCGTCGCCGCTTCGCCCGGCGCAACCGCCCCCACAACGTTCGACGCCGCATTGGCCATAGCCCCCGTGCTCGGCACCGGCGAGACGAATTGCAGAAGGCGGATCGCGTTGTTGCCCGCGTCGGCTACGTACATATCGCCCTGAGTGTCCAGCGCGATTCCGGAAGCGGTGTTGAAGGTGGCCTGACTGGCTGGGCCGCCGTCGCCCGAGTATCCGGCGGAGCCGTTGCCGCCAATGGTGACGATCAAGCCCCCCGGAGTCACCAGGCGAATCACGTTGACCCCGGAGTCAGAGACATACAGGTTCCCGGAGGAATCGAAGGCCAACCCCGTAGGCGTGGAGAGCTGCGCATCGATCGCCAGACTGCCATCTCCCGCGTAACCCAATACGCCGTTGCCTGCGTAGGTGCTGATATTGCCCTGCGAGTTAACCATCCTGACCACGTGGTTGCCCGAATCGGCGATATACAGATTGCCTGCGCTATCGAGCGCCAAGCCAGTGGGACCGCTGAGCTGTGCCGCCGTCGCCAGCCCACCGTCGCCCGAATAACCTTGCGATCCGTTCCCGGCGACGGTTGTGATCGTGCCGCCGGCTGAGACTTCGCGAACCACGTTATTGCCGAAATCGGCGATATAAATGTCACCTGCGCTATCGATGACCAGGCCGGACGGCGCGTTGAGCGTGGCCTTGTTGGCCGCGCCGCCATCGCCTGAGTATCCTTCCGTGCCCGTTCCGGCCACGGTATTGATATTTCCGTTCACCACCTTACGCACGCGCTGGTTGCCGGTGTCGGCGATATACAGAAAGCCTGACGCGTCCACCGCGACTGCGCCCGGGTATAGCAACTCTGCGCTGGTGGCGGTACTGCCGTCGCCGCCAAAGCCGGGAGTCCCGTTGCCCGCGACCGTCGAAATCGTCCCGGAGAGAGAAACTTGCCGGACCCGCTGATTCGCGGTGTCCGCAATGTAAGTTCCCGTGGCAGAAGACGCTACCGAAAGAGGCCCATTCATGATGGCGTTCTGAGCGGCGCCGCCGTCTCCCGAGTAATAGATCGCGCCCGTGCCCGCCACGGTAGAGATGGTTCCGCTGGAAGACACCATGCGGATTCGCGCGTTGTACAGATCCACCAGGTACACGTTGCCGGTGGGGTCGATCGCCACGGCCATGGGTGTATTCAGCAGCGCTGCATTGCCCGCACCCCCGTCGCCCGCGTAGCCGTAAAGCCCGCTCCCCGCCAGCGTGTGAATCAGGTTGTCTTTTGCGGTGACCACGAAGACGCGGTTGTCGTCCGAATCGGCGATGTAGATGTCGCCGGCCGGGTCAACCACGACGCCGCGGGGCCCTGCGAGAGCCGCAGCCAGGGGAAAACCACCCTCCGTGTACGTGGTTCCTCCACCGACCACGGTGGAAGCGATGCCGTTGGTGCCGTATTCGCGGATCCGGCCATTTCCGTAATCCGCAATCCACAGGTTCCAGGCTCCGTCGAAGAAAATATCGGTGGGGTTATTCATCGAGATCTGGCCGGTCGTGTCCCCGGCGAAGCCTTGAAGGTAGCTGCCCAGGTAGGGCACGATCAAACCGGTGGTTGCAGAAACCTGGCGAATCGTATTGTTGGCCGAATCGCAAATGTACAGATTGCCGGAAGCGTCGACAGCCACCGCGGTGGGCAACTGCAACACGGCTTTTGTGGCCGGGCCGTAATCTCCGTCCAGACCCGCCTTCCCGTTGCCTGCGACGGTTGAAATAAGCCCCGTCGCGGCGGAGACCATGCGTACTACCTGGTTTTGCGTATCCGCGATGTATAAGTCACCCGAGGAATCGAAAGCGATGCCTTGTGGGTTGTTCAATTGCGCCGACGTGGCTGGCCCGCCATCGCCCGAGTAGCCCTGGCGGCCGTTTCCGGCAATCCGGGTGATCACCCCGGAGCTCATCTTGAAAACCGAGTGCAGGGCCGTGAAGTAAACATTGCCCGCCGAATCCACGCGGACTCGGCCTGGCAATCCGATGGCCGTGCTAGTGGCGGCGGCCGTAGCCGGAGCTGGACTACCTCCCGCAACCGTCGAAATCACATAATTTTGCGCGAACAGCGTGGCCGGCGCGATTAAAAAAGCGCAGGCCGGCAGTATCCCAAAAAGCTTCATCCTCTTCCTTTTGTGTTCCTTGCCGGGATCGCGACGACAGCGGGATCAAAACCTCAAGGCCCTTTTGACGTGGCGAGATGTACTATTGTTCCATTGTACTTATTTGCGGTCCTGGTATGATCGTGATGGGAGCGTTCCTGCCGCGTTCGCGAGCGGCTTCCAAAAATTGATCCAACAGTCAATGTCATGGGGTCCGGCTCGATTACGTGCTGGTGAGCAAGCTCCGGCGGGCAACCGCCATGGAGAAGCCTGAAGGCGCGCGGAGGACTCCGCCCTACTGAGTTTTAGGGTCAAATGACGGAAGCCGGGGCGGCGTAGTGGTGCGCTCCTTTGATTTTCTCATCGGGAGCCGGAATCACTAACCTTCTCTTTATCGGCGATATCTTTGCGTCTGTTGGAAGGCAATTGGTGGCGCGTCACCTTCGCGGCATCGTAGCCGCTGAGGGGATTCATCTCACCATCGCCAATGGCGAAAACGCGGCCGGCGGATTCGGCATTACTCCGCCCCTCGCCGATGAGCTGTTCGGCTACGGTGTGGACCTCCTCACCAGCGGCAATCACATTTGGGACAAGCGCGAGATCTACGATTACCTTCCTCGTGAGCCACGCCTCTTGCGCCCTGCGAATTACCCGGAGGGCTTACCGGGTTCGGGGCTTGCGGTAATGCAGGCCCACAACGGTGTGCGCTGCGCGGTTTTGAACCTGCAGGGCCGCTCCCACATGACGCCGATCGACTGTCCTTTTCGCAAAGCCGACACCTTGCTGGCGTCTCTCGATCCTGCCGTCAAGGTCCGCTTCGTCGATTTTCACGCCGAGCTCACCAGCGAGAAAACCGCCATGGGCTGGTATCTCGACGGCCGGGTCTCTGCCGTGGTCGGCACCCATACTCACGTTCCAACCGCCGACACGCGCATCCTTCCGGGCGGTACGGCTTACCAGACCGACGCGGGCATGACCGGGCCGTACACGTCTATTATCGGGGTCGAGAAACAGCTCATTATCGAGCGCTTCCTGACTCAGTTGCCGATCCGGATGGAAGCCGCGCGGCACGGCGCGGAATTGCACGGAGTGATCGTCGAAGTGGATGAGGCAACCGGCAAAGCGGCAGCGATCCGAAGGGTCGAGGTCTTAGGTTAGCCGCAAATGAACGCGAATGTACGCGAATAAAACATTTGTGTTCATTTGCGTGTATTCGCGGCCTATTCAAAAATCTGGTCGACCGGGACTATCTCGACATCCTCCGGCCGCAACCCGATGTCGAATGCCCCGACGATTTTGTCTTCCGCGAGAACGCCGGCCGGTTTGGGTGAGTTGTATTCGATGGTCGAAGGCCCCGCTCCCACGATCTGGCGTTTCAAATCGGCCGCGTTCGCGCTAACCGCGACAATCTGCAACCGGTCCGCGCGCAGATGCTTGCGGATAGCCGCGTTGACTTGCTCCCGGGTTAATTTCGCCAGTGCGCTCTTGACGTATGCGTCATAGCCGGGGATGCCGTAGTAAAGGCTGTCGATCGCATAGGCGAGTTCGGCGCGCTTGGTCTTGGTCAGCACGTTGACGTACTTGCTCAAGAACTCTTTGGTGCGCTCGAAATCCTCCTGCGGAATCCCGTCCTTCACCAGCTTGTCCAACTCATACACCGCAAGCCGCAGAGCGAAAGCCGCCTGCGGAGGCTCCGAGGGACGAATCCAGACTTGAAACGCCTGGCTGGATCGGGCGACATTCGGAGGCGGCTCCAGGACCTGGCCGCCGCGCGGGAAATATTCGATGTAGGCGTAGTCTCCGTAGTTGATGCCGCGAACCCCGCGAATGCGTTGGAACAGCCGCCCTCCGCTTTCGCGATGCTGCCCAAAGTAGGATTGCATGGCCAGCAGGGCAGGGTAGTCCGGATCTCCGCGCTTCACGTCGATGGGGAAGCCGAACGAGTACGCGACGGAGCGTGTGTTCTTCTCGACAATGGTGGCTCTGGTATGCGCGATGGCCGGGGCGTGAATCGCTATCGCGGGTGCGGAGTCTTTCTCCGGCAGCGTCGAAAAATCCTTCTTGATGCGCTCCAGGAACTCCGGCGAATAGCCGCCGGCGACGCCAAGAATCAAACGCGATTGCGTGTAGTGCTGCTTGTAGAACTGCTTCAGATCGTCAATGGTCAGCTTCTGGAGCGAAGACACGGTTCCCACGCTGTAGTGGCCGTAGGGCGTGCCGGTGTACAACTCGCTCAACAGCACCTCTTTGCCCAATTCCTCATCGTTGTTCCCGCGGAGGCCGACGCGCAGCGAGTTGATCGCGTTGTCCTTCAATCGCCGGAAATCGTCCTCACGCCAGCCCGGTTCAAGCAGCATCGCTCGAAACAGCTTGTAGTAAGCGTCGAGATTGTCGATGTGAGTTGCTCCGGAGAAGACCGTCATCTCCTGGTCCACCTGGCTTCCCACAGTTGCCGCCATGGGGAACAAAGCGTTGACGATTTGATCGTGCGTCAGGTCCTTGGTGCCGCTTCCGCTGAGCATCTCCGCGGTCAGGCGCGCCAGCCCAGGCTTATCCGGAGGGTCCAGCGCCGCGCCCGCGGTGAAAACCAAACGAAGTGTGACGACAGGTGAATTACCGGGAAGGGTGACGGTTCGCATTTGGGCGGAGACCATGAGGGAGCACAACGGGGCCAGTAGAAGCCATTTCATTTCGAAGCTCCCGTTAGGGTGACGATGGTGCGTCCGCTCTCGATGAGATATTTGCGCGCCACATCGCGAAGATCCTCCGGCGTCAGTGCGGCGTACTGTGCATAGAGCTTGTCGATGGTCTCTGGTGAGCGCTTCAGCGCTACATATTCGGCAACGGTGCTGGCCACGCTCTCACTGTTATCCAGCCGCATGGTGAACCCGTAGCGCTCACGCTTCTTGATTGCTTCCAGTTTGTCCGCCGCGATCAATTCACTTTGGAAGCGCGCGACCGTATCCAGGATCTCCTTGCGGATCGCCGGCATGTCCTCGGCGTGCTTCAAGCGAGCGCGGATGGTGAAGAGATCCGGATCGACGCTGGACGGAGCTCCGGCGTTCATACTATCCAGCTTCTGTTCCTTCACCACCAGTTTCTGGTAAAGCTCCGAGTTTGCTCCGAATACCAGCGTTGCGAACACATCCAGGGCGGCGCTGTCCTTTTGGGTGTCGGTGTAGGCCGGACCTTTGTAGGCGATGGTCAGCATCGGCAACGTCGGCGACGGCCAATCGACGTGGGCCTCGCGCGGCCCTTGCTGCTTGGGCTCGACCGGAATGTCGGGGTGGTAGGAGCCCCGCGCCCATCCCCCAAACGCCTTGTCGACCAGCGGCCGCACCTGCTTCGGATCGACGTCACCGGCGACGATGATGGTGGTGTATTCGGGACGGTAATAGCGGCCGAAGAACTGGATGCTGTAATCGTACTGCGCGGGCATATTCTTCACATCATCCAAAAAGCCCATGGTGGTGTGCTTGTAGGTGTGCCGATCGAAGGCAGTGTCGTGCAGCACCTCCTCCATCTTTTCCCCCGGATTGGCGCTGTTCTTGTTGTACTCGCCCAGCACCGCCCCGGTCTCGGTCTTGAACGCTTCCAGCGAATACTTCAAGTGCTGGAAGCGGTCCGCTTCCATCGAAAGGATGGTGGGCAAGTCTTCTTTGGAGAAAGTCGTGTGGAACTCCGTGCGGTCATTGCTGGTGGACGCATTCGACGCCGCGCCCGCGCGTTTGAGAACCTCGTCGTATTTTTCCGGCGGGTAAGCTTCGGTGCCGCGGAACATCATGTGCTCGAACAGGTGCGCGAAGCCGGTCTTGCCCGGCTCAACTTCATTGCGCGAACCGGTCTGCACCACGATGTAAATCGAAACCAGATTCGGAGAATCGGTGGGGATGGTCACTAAGCGCAGGCCGTTCGGCAAATCCTCCTGCGTGTAGGAGAAAGGGAAGGTCTTTTGCGGCAGGTCGGCGGCGTAGACGACAGCGGCCGCGAGAAGGACGAAGAGCAATCTCGCAGTCATGCCTCAGAGTATCAAATCGGGCCGTTTACCGGTCTTTCAGAATCTCCCGAGCGGCGTTGTGCCCCGGCGCGCCCATCACGCCGCCTCCGGGATGCGCTCCGGACCCGCATAAATACAGGCCGCGCACCGGCGTCCGATAACTGGCCCATCCGGCCAGAGGCCGCAGCACGAACATCTGATCCAGCGACATCTCGCCATGGAAAATGTTGCCGCCGGTGATTCCGAAGCGGCGCTCCAGATCGAGCGGCGTGAGCGTCTGCTTGTGCTCGATGATGGAGCGGATGTTGGGGCAGTACTCTTCGATCACGTCGAGAATGCGCTCCGTGTAGCGGATCCGCTCCCGCTCCCAATTGGTGTCCTTCAGCGTATACGGAGCGTATTGCAGGAAAATTCCCATGATGTGGCGGCCCTCCGGGGCGAGCGTGGGATCGTACATCGTGGGCATGGTCATCTCAATCAGGGGCGATTGCGACGGCCGGCCGTACTTGGCGTCGTCCCAGGCGTGTTCGATGTATTCGACGCTGGGACAAATGTGCATCGTGGCGCGATGTTGGGGGCCTGGCGAACCCGGGGAATTTCCCGGCAGAGCCTTGAATTCCGGAACTCCGGTCAAGGCCAGGTTCATCTTGAGCGACGTTCCCTCGGAGCGGAATTTGCGGATGCCGTCGAGGAAATCGGCCGGCAGATCCGAGGGGTCCATCGACTGCAAAAACGTTCGCCGAGGATCCAGATTGCTGGCGACCACGCGTGCGCGAAGCTCGTCGCCGTTTGCCAGCGCGACTCCCGTCGCGCGCCCGTCCTTCACCAGGATCTTCGCGACTGTCGCGTTGGTACGGATCACCGCGCCCTTGCTGCGGGCGGAATCCGCAATCGCGTTCGACACCGCGCCCATCCCTCCGCGCACGAATCCCCACAGCCCGCGATGCCCATTCACACCGCCCATGCAATGATGCAGCAGAATATAGGCGGTGCCCGGCGAGCGCGGGCCACCATTCGCTCCGATCACACCATCCGTCGCCAGCGTCACCTTCACCTGTTCGGATTCAAACCATTCATCGAGAAAGTCCGCGGCGCTCTGGGTGAAGATCTTGACCAGGCCGATAATCTCGGATTTGGACAGACCCCGCATCCGCCCGAGGAGTTTCAGATATTCAATAAAGTCGCCCACCCCGCTGGGAGGGAAATTGGGTGGCGTTACCAGCAGCAGCGATTCCGCCACCTGCGCCAGCCGCTCCAGGTGATCCTCGTATTTGGGATACGCCTCGGCGTCGCGCTTCGAAAACTTGGCGATCTCGGCCAGCGTCTTCGCGCGATCCTGCCACATGAAAAAGTACCGGCCATCCGGAAACGGCGAAAAAAACGCCGGGTCCTTGGCGTCCACGCGATAGCCAAAACGCTCCAGTTCCAGATCCCGCACGACTTTCTCTTGCATCAAACTGGAAAGATAGGAGGCCGTGGAAACTTTGTAGCCCGGCCAGATTTCCTCGGTAACGGCGCAACCGCCTACCAGCTCGCGCGCCTCCAGGACTAGCACCTTCCGCCCGGCGCCAGCCAGATACGCGGCGGTGACCAGGCCGTTGTGCCCGCCTCCTACAATAATGGCGTCGAACGTTTCAGCCACAGCTTCTCATGATAGCCGCGAATTAGCGGCACTGAATGGGTGCGAGCCAAACGCGGTGCGAACTGTCGAATTGCGAGATCTCGGGACCGCCCTCGCAGCCGTGCTGTTCCAGGATCTCCGGCGGCGTGAGTTTCTCATGCCAGGAAGAATCCGTCCATCCGACCCAGAAATACGCTCCCGGCGCGAGCGGAATTTGGCCGACGTTGTCGCGCTGGATCGATTCGAAGCGTGCGGCCTTGGCTGGCAGCCTCGCGGCATCGCGCCGCGAAGTGACCCGTGGTCCCAGCATCTCCGTGTGGCCGGTCCGCAAAGCCTCGAGATCGAACCCGATCGGGTAGTGAAGATACGGGTCGATCGCGTATATGGGAACGTGGGGCGCGGAACTGCGATCCGAGTCGAGCATATTAAGCGTCAGCACGTCCCACGGGAGCTTGCGATTGTCTTCGGCATGGAAGTTGATTGCGCTCACGCCCCACGCCGCGGCCCCCGCCATCGCAGCGTAAGTAACCCAGCGTGGAGCGCGGAACATGGAATCCGCGAAGAGCAGAAACAGCGGCCAAATGGCGATCAGCAGGTGCCGATGCCCCCAAATAGACTGCGGCAGCCACTGCGAAATCACGAACGCGATTGGGGCTGGCGCCACCCACAAGAGCATAAGCCAATGAACCCGAGGCTCGTTCGACCGCCGGTAGGTCAGTACGAACAAAAGCAGGAGCGCTATCGTGCCGCGAATTCCTACGCTCGGGAATTCGGAGAATCCCGTTAGATCGATCCAGAACCAATTCAGATCGCCGAAGTTCGGACGGCTGATCCAGCCCAGATTCTGCTGGAGCCCGCGCCCATGCAATACACGTCCGGCCGCGACCGCCCAGGGGACGAAGACGATCACGGCAGGCAGCGTCGAGATCAGGAACGGCATCGGATTGCGGCGCTTCCACAACAAGTACCCAAACTCCAGCAGCACCACGCACCAGCCGTAATACTGCGTGTAGCCGAGAAACGCGTTCACCGCCCCCAGCCACACCAGATTTCGCACCGACGCTTCGCCCCAATAGCGCTCGAACCGCCATGCCGAGAGCAACCCCGCGAGCATCAGCAGACTGTACATCCGCAAATGCTGCGAGTAGTACAGCGCGTACGGGTGCACCGCCACAATCGCGATGGCGAAGTTTCGCGCCGCTGGAGAAATCTCCAGATCGCGGCATAGCGGGAATAGCGGAAACAGGCACAGCATCGACGCGGTGACGGTAAACATCCGCAGCCAGAACAACGAATCGCCGCCGATGCCGATCCACAGCTTCAGTAGAGCGTAGAACAGGGGAGGATGAATCGCGTCCTGCACTGCTTTGGCGAACAGTTCATGCCAGCTTGCGGTCGCCAATTGAACGCTGAAGATCTCGTCGCCATCCAGGGCGAAGCCGGTGATGCGCCACAGGCGCATCGCGACGAACAGCGCAACCACGGCGATGGTCGCGATGGTCGCAGGCGCAAGCCTACCAGCGGATTTCGCTTGCGCCTCAGAAAAAGGTGCTGCCGCGGTTGTCATCCTTCACGGCCACAATAGCGCAAAGGGCCTGTTCGGAGTTGTCCTACAGTCCCGGCGGGATATTCCGAGTGCGCCCGAAATCGGTTATAGTGACGAACGCAAGCGCCGATCTTGCGGCTTCCACCCGCCCTCGCTGTCCGTGCGATCCCGGCTGAAGTCATGAAGGTAGTTTCTCAAAAGAGGAGCATGCTGCCGTGGACAATTCCCAAAGGCGCGATCTGCTGGTTTCGAAGGCATGGATTCAGGCCGTGGCCGTGGTTGTTCTATTCGGATTCTTTGTGCTGGGCTTACTCGCCTACCGCACCTATTCCGCTGAGGCGCCGATTCCAGGGAGGGTAGTTAGCCCCGACGGGAAGACTCTGTTCACTCATAGCGACACGCTGGCCGGCCAGGAAGTCTTCCTTCGGAACGGTCTGATGGAGTATGGCTCCATCTTCGGGCACGGAGCGTATCTGGGGCCGGATTACACCGCAGACTACCTGCACCGCGCCGCATCGATTGTTTCCGATTCCTACGGAGGACCGCAATCCGACAGCGCCAGCCGGCAGACGATTGAGGAGTTCAAGAGCAATCGTTACGATGCTGCGACGGATACGTTAACCTTCACCAAGGCGCAAGCAGCAGCGTATAGGCAGCTTCAGGACTACTACTGGTCTGTCTTCAGCGACAAGTCTACACGCTCCGGTCTGCGTCCGGCGGCGATCGCCGACCGCACAGACACCGATGCGCTTACGTCGTTTTTCGCCTGGTCGGCCTGGGTCGCCTCAGCCACCCGTCCGGGCACCGATTACTCCTACACCAACAACTGGCCGCCGGAGCCATTGGTGGGCAATCGCGTCACTGCCGATATCGTCCTGTGGAGCGTCCTTTCGCTCATCGCGCTATTGGGCGGCATCGGGCTGCTTTTCGGCGCCTTCGGCAGATGGAATTTCCTGGGCTGGCACGGACGCGAGCTCAAAACCCTGACATTTCGGTCGCCGGGCGTGGTCGCCCTGACGCCGGCGCAGCGTGTTTGCGGATGGTTCTTTCTAGTGATGGCGCTGTTGTTCCTGCTGCAGGCGCTGGTGGGTGCAGCCTCCCAGCATTACCGCGCTGAGATCACCAGCTTCTTCGGTTTCGACTTGGCGCAGCTTCTCCCCTTCAATCTGGCGCGCACCTGGCACTTGCAGCTTGCGATCTTCTGGGTGGCGACTTCGTTTCTGGCGGCCGGAATCTTTCTCGCTCCGATGATCGGCGGGCGGGAGCCGAAGATTCAAAAGTGGCTGGCGGTGGGGTTGTTGGGCGCGCTGGCCATCGTCGTGTTCGGCAGCCTGGCGGGCGAATTTGCCGGCATCCATGGCCTGATTCACCGCGGATGGTCTTGGTTCGGTGACCAAGGCTTCGAATATCTCGATCTCGGGCGTTTCTGGCAAATCCTGCTGACAATAGGGCTCGGGTTTTGGGTCCTGATGCTGTACCTGGCTCTACGCGAGCGCCTGAAGACGGAACACTACGGCAACATGCCTTGGCTGTTCCTGTTTTCCGCTCTGGCAATCCCCGCCTTCTACGCCGTGGGACTGCTTGCCCAGACCGATAGCCACTTCACCACCACTGATTTTTGGCGCTTTTGGGTGGTGCACCTGTGGGTCGAAGACTTCCTGGAGCTCTTCACTACCATCATGGTGGCCTGCATCTTCGTCCTGCTAGGTGTGATAGCGGAGCGCGTCGCGCTGACCGTGATCTACCTTGACATCGTGCTCTACTCCGCCGGCGGCGTGATCGGCAGCATGCATCATCTCTACTTCTCCGGAACACCGGCGGAGCATCTGGCGCTGGGTGCATTCTTCTCCGCCGCGGAGGTTATCCCGCTGACATTTCTAACGGTTGAGGCGTGGAGCTTCCTGCAACTCGGCGCGCGTCAGCAAGCCAGATCCGCCGCGCCATTTCCGCATTATTGGTCCGTGATGTTCCTTGTGTCCGTCGGGTTCTGGAACTTTCTGGGAGCGGGCGTCTTTGGGTTCCTCATCAACCTTCCCGTGGTCTCTTATTACGAAATCGGCACCGCCCTGACCACCAATCACGGGCATGCGGCGATGATGGGAGTTTACGGCATGCTCGCCGTCGGCTTGGCGCTATTTTGTGTGAGGTACATGATTCCGGACCAGCGTTGGCCGGAGCGGGCAGCGAAGATCAGCTTCTGGTCTCTCAACATCGGCTTGGCGTGGATGGTGTTCGCGACCCTGTTCCCGCTGGGACTGCTGCAACTGTACGAGTCGGTGAACCAAGGGTATTTCGAGGCTCGTAGCCTGAAGTTCATCACCGGAGGAACCAACTCCGTTATCGAATGGATGAGACTGCCGGGAGACGTGCTGTTCATCGCTGGCGGCGTTCTTCCACTGCTGTACATCTGCTGGCTGGGTGTGCGATTCAAAGTCTCGACCACGCAAGAACAGCAGCCGGAGACGGCGCTCTTCGCCGAAATCAGCGAGAGGTGAGCGTGACTCTTCTTCACCCTGAGCCGATACTTGGCGCCGGCTATGCTCTGCTGCTGGTGGCAATTGCGGCTTGGCTTGAATGGATGGGCCGTCAATCGCACCGGCGGGCAGAGCGCTATTCAAGCGGTGGTTTCCGGTACCACCGGCACTCCGACCATTGGGAGTGCCCCGAAGGCGCGCGTCTGGATCGCGCGGAGATCGACAATGAGCTGCGGGTGATTCGCTACCGAGCCCCGGCGCGAACTTGCAACGCGTGCGCCATCAAAGCGAACTGTACCGATTCGACAGCCGGACGCGAGATTGCACTACCGCTGGATCCCTTCGTGGCTTCCGCGGTGGGGCGTTTTCACCGCGGCATGTCCTTGGTGCTGGTTACGCTGGCGACGGTTATTTTAGCCGTCGAGCTGGCCCGCTATCCCCACGGCCTGGAACGCTGGGTGCTGATTCCGGCCCTGGTGACCATAGGCTCGTCGGCGCTGCACCTGCTGCGCAACTGGGCGAAGCCGCAGGAATCTCAGAACATCGCCTTCAAAGCGAACTGAATCTGCCTTGGCGGATAGGTGGTCGTAATCGTTCCGAACGCGGAACTGGTGCTGACGTTGTTCGGAACACCGAAGTTGGTGTGGTTCAAGATATTGAAAAACTCACTGCGGAACTGGAGGCGGAATCTCTCCCCCACATAGAAGTTCTTGTCGACACCCAGATCCCACTGCTCGAGACCCGGCGTGCGGAAGGCGTTGCGGCCCAAGTCGCCGAACGGAGTATTCGGAGACGGTGTGGTGAAACTGTATCCCGCGAAGTAAGTCAGCAGGCTCTGCGCCGTGCTCTGGCTGGCAGCGCTGCCGGTGACGTTGGGGCGAAGCAGCGCGACGCCGCGGTAGTCGGCATTCTGGCTGATGCCGGTGACGTCGTTGGCTGAAGACGGATTATAGTCGATGTTGACCGGCAGGCCGGTGTTGGCCGTATTGATCGCGTTCAGCTCCCATCCGCCGATGATCTGGTTCAGCACCGGATTCACGTTCTGTGCGAATTGTTTCCCCTTACCGAATGGCAGGTCGTAAACCACGCTAGTGATGTTCATCAGCTTCACGTCAAACATCGACGGCCCGAATTCGTTGTGCAGGTTGTAGATGTTCTGCGGATTGGCGGCCTGGTAACCGCTGAAAGCCTCCAGCACCTGCTCCGAATCGCCCATGGCGTGCGACCAGGTGAACGCGTTCAGGAAATACAGGCCGTGCGTGAGGCGGTGCTCCAAGCGGACCGACAGACCGTTGTAGCCGTTGTTGCCCGCCGGATCCACCCACGTGATCGGGCCGAAGCCGGGGTCGGGCACGCGAGCCTGTACGTTCAAGCAGCCGGACGTCGTGGTGGCATTGCACGTTGCCGTGACCGGGTTCGGAGCGGCCTGATTCCAGTCGCCGATGATCGGCAGCCGCGTGCTGTGATTGCCGTTGTAGGCCACTTCCAGGACGGTGCTCTGGTTGATCTCCCGCTGAATCGAAAACACCCAGGATTGAATCATCGGCCAACGGGTGTTCGCAGGAACATACAGATTGTTGGAGGTGATCGGATTGAACGTGCTCGCAATCCCAGTGGTGAACGCGTTCTGCGCGGTCAGGAAGGAGGGGCTCAAGGGGTTGCTCGGCTGGCTGATCGTCCCGAAAATTGCCAGAGGACCGTTGATCAACTCGGCCGGGCTTCCCGTGCGATTGATGGAGTCGTAGCTGATTCCGTAACCTGCGCGAATCACGGTCTTGGGCATGACCGAATACGCTAAGCCGATACGCGGACCGAAGTCCAAGTAATCCGGATTGACCAGGGCGCGATCGTAGATTCCGCCGTTGGTGGCGCGCACCAGCGAGTTAGTGGCGGGGTCGAAGTTGGACCAGAGGTTGTCGCGCTCCCACGGTGGAGTCGAGTATTCCCAGCGCAGCCCCAGGTTCACGGTCAGCTTCGAATTGACACGCCAGTCATCCTGGACGTAGAGCGAGTTCACGTGCTGACGCAGATTGGTCACCAGGTCGCTGCCCAGCGCGATCGCGCTGGGAAGGCCGAAGTAGAAGTCGGCCAGATCGTAAGCGTTGGTGCAATTTGCGCTTGTCGAGGTGCAGTTGACCGCCGAGCCTGTGGGCTTGCTGTACTGCCCGCTGTAAGTAAGCTGGCCGTACAAAGGATTGATGTCCAGGACTTCGGTGCGGATTGCCAGAAACTCGTAACCCATTTTGATCGTATGGCGGCCCTTCACCATCGAATAATTCAGCTTCGGTTCAAATGAAGTCGGGTTCTGGAACTGCGGGTTGGTGGCTTGACGGCCGATCGCGCCAGTGAAGCTGCCAATCAGTTGCGTGGGGAAACCGCCGGCAAGCGAGGAAGGCAGTCCAGGAATGTCGAACTCCTGCGCGATGTTGGGTCCCCCCAGATACGGCGGCGCTTTCCCGCCCAGCGCGTGATCGAAGCCGAAGCGCGCTTCAAATAGCGACGTTGGCGTCACCGTCCAGGTGTAGCCCGCAGCGCCCTGCTGCTGAATCGAGTGGATGAAGCCGTTGCCGTCTCCGCCCGATGGGCCCGGATTGGATGGTCCGAAGTATTGAATGTCCTTTTTCTGGCTGAAGCGCAGGAATGACGTCATCTTGGCATTGATCTGATAGTCCAGCTTGGCGTCATACTTATCGCTATAGTCGCGCAACGGAACGGTCTCCTCGAGGTTGTTGCCCACCAGCCCAGGCGAGGTCAAAGGAGCGATACCGCCCAAGGCGGCTTGGGCGAACGGCGAGATTTGCGTTAGGGGGATCTGGGTGTTGGCCGGATAATACGCGCCGGTCAGCGGATTCGTCACCGCCGCCGGCAAGGTGCCCCTCTGCTCGGCTGAATCCGGCAGGGTGTCGAAGTTCAGATAACCCTGTAACTGCCGGTAGCCTTCGTAATCGCCGAAAAAGAACAGCTTGTTCTTGATGAACGGACCGCCAACGGTAGCTCCAAACTGATTGCGATGCATGGTGGGCTTTTGAAACGTGGACGGACGCACGCCGAAGATGTAGCCGATGGCATTCAAGTCGGTGTTGCGCAGAAATTCATAAGCGGTGCCGTGGAACTCATTGGTGCCCGACCGCAACGCCGCTGTCACCACGCCGCCGCCAACCTTGCCGTACTCGGCGCTAAAGTTGCTGGTGACGACTTTGAACTCCTGGAGAGCGTCGGGAGAAGGCTGCACCACCTGGCTCGAATAGCCTTGGTTGCTGGTTCCGTAGGAGTTGTTGTCCACGCCGTCCATCTGGAAGTTGTTATACGTGCTACGCATGCCGTTCACGTTGAAGGCGCCCTCACGCGGCGTGGCGCTGGGAGAGAAACTGAGCGCTTGCGGAGAGATGTGAACGTTGGTGGCCAGCAGCGCTAGATTCGCATAATCCCGGCCGTTCAACGGTAGCTCCACGATCTGCTGCCTGATTGATCACCTGGCTGTGATCGCTGGAATCGGTTTGCAGGACTTCGGCGGCCCCAGTGACTGTAACCGACTCAGTGATCTGGCCCACCTGGAGTTTGGCGTCGACGCGCTGCCGCGCCGTGACGTCGACCCTCACGTCCGGTGTCGTGAACTTGGTGAAGCCGGCATGCTCCACGGTGATCGTGTAGGTTCCGACTTTCACGTTGAAGAATCCGTAGTCGCCGGCTGCGTCCGTTACGGTTTTCGACTCAATGTTGGTTTCCTGGCTGGTCAAGGTAACCGAGGCGCCGGCCACAACTTGCCCGGTGCTGTCCGTAACCGTGCCCAGGACCTCCGCTGTTTCGAACTGCGCCAACAGTGACAGCGGCGCAAGACATAATACCAACCCCAGCATTCTGGTTCTCATGAGGGACAGCGTACCTGCCGAATGCTGAAGGACGATATCAAAATGGTTACACTTGCGTTGAAGAAGCCTGTCATTCAGATGTAAACCGCCCGGACTATGCTGAAGGCGTATGCGTTTTGTGGGAGTATTTGTTGTGGCGATGCTGGCTTTTGCCCAGAGCACTCCGTCGGCGGCTCCGAAAAAGATCCTGGTACACGGCCACCGAGGCGCACGGGCGCTCCGTCCCGAAAACACGCTGCCCGCGTTCGAATACGCGATCGCGCAGGGCGTTGACGCTCTGGAGCTCGACATGGCCGTCACCAAGGACAACGTCCTGGTGATCTCGCATGACCCGGAGCTGAAGCCGCCCATCTGCACCGGTCCGGCGCCTTCAGCGGTGATTCATACCCTCACGCTGAAGCAGGTCCGTGAATGGGATTGCGGCGCCACGCAGAATCCCAATTTCCCCCGTCAGCAGACCGTCCCTGGAACGCGTATGCCGACGCTGGATGAAGTTTTCGCTCTTGCTCCTCGCGGCAAGTTTCTGTTCAATATCGAGACCAAGAGCTTCCCCGATCATCCGGAACTCACGCCCACCCCCGCCGAGTTCGTCCGCCTGGTGCTGGCCGAGGTCCGCAAGCATCATCTGGAGTCGCGCGTCATCCTGCAATCCTTCGACTTCCGGACGCTGATCGAAATGAAGAAGATCGCTCCGGATATAGCGCTATCTGCTCTCTACTCGGGAGATCCCAAGGATTTCACAGCGATCGCCCAGGAAGCCGGAGCCGGAATCGTCTCACCGGAGTTCCATCTAGTGACTCCGCAGCAAGTTGCCGCCGCGCACGCCGCCGGCCTGCAAGTGGTCCCGTGGACCGCGGATACAGCGGAGGATTGGGACCGGCTGATCGCCGCGGGCACAGACGCCATCATCACCGACGATCCCGCGGCGCTTCTGGAGCACCTGCGCAAGCGCGGTCTGCATTAAGCCTCAAACGTGCCTGAGCTATAATCTGCACGTGGAGGACAATGAGCAAAGAAGACTGTATCGAGGTCACTGGAACTGTAGTTGAAAAATTTCCTAGCGGCCTGTTCAGCGTCCAGCTGGATCAGGAACGCACCGTTCTGGCCCACTTGGCTGGGAAGCTTCGGCGCAACCGCATCCGGGTGCTTGCCGGCGACCGCGTTACCCTCGAACTTTCCCCCTACGACCTGACCAAGGGCCGCATTACATACCGTCACAAATAATCTTCCGATTTCTCACGTTTGCGCGAGTTTAGCGCTTTCCCTGGACGTGCCTCGGGTCCGCTCGCCCGACAATTGCGGGCGAAAGGAGGCCTCGCCGAGTGCCTGGTCCGCCCATCCCCATTCGATCCCGCCGGCTTGCTTCGGGAAGGCTTCTGGAGGAAGTGTCGAGCCGGGTTGTAGGACAGCCGCAGGCGATGGCGCAGATTCTGCCGTACGTGCAGATGCATCGAGCGGGGCTTGCGGCGGAGGGACGGCCCGCCGGCGTGTTCCTTTTGCTCGGTCCCACCGGTACTGGAAAGACTAAAACGGTTGAAGCTTTGGCCGACGCGCTGCACGGCACTGAGAAGAGCGTCCTGAGGGTAGATTGCGGCGAATTCCAGATGGAGCACGAGGTCGCCAAGCTGATCGGCGCGCCGCCGGGATATCTGGGTCACCGTGAGACGCAGCCCATGTTCACTCAGCAGAAGCTAAGCTCGGTTACCAGCGAGGGCTCCAATCTTGCTTTGGTGCTGTTCGACGAAATCGAGAAAGCCGCGCCTAGCATGACCCGATTGCTCCTGGGCGTGCTGGACAAAGCGGTGCTCCGGCTGGGTGACAACTCCAGCGTGAATTTCGAGCACTCCATGATCTTCCTCACCAGCAACCTCGGCGCGGTCGCGATGCGCAAGGAGCTGTGCCCGGATTTCGGGTTCGAGTCGCTGATGGACCTGAAGCCGGGTGCGCCGGCGCGCGGAGGGACGGCCAAGCTCGCCAGCATCGGCATGGGTGAGGTACGCCGGAAGTTTTCCCCGGAGTTCGTGAACCGCATCGACGCGGTGATCACCTATCAACCGCTGTCGGCTGAATCGCTGCGGCTCATTCTCGATCAGCAGATCGCGGCGCTCGAAAAGCACATCCAGACCCGGCTGGAGGAGCGCGCTTTCACGCTTCAGTTAAGCGACGCCGCGCGCGCTTTTCTGCTGCGCCTGGGGACCAGCCCCGAATTTGGAGCGCGTGAGCTAAAGCGGACCATCCTGCGTAAGCTCACCCAGCCCCTTGCCGCGATGGTCGAAAGCGGAAAGGTCCCTCCAGAATCCTGCGTCAACGTGGATCTATCGAGCGATGGCGAAGCGCTGCGATTGACCGTCGAAGAACGCTAAGAGAACGCCCAAGGGCTGGGAAACCAAGGCGGTTTTACGCGCGTCCTATTGGTGGTATATTGCGACCATGAAGGCACTACGAGTTCTAGCCGCTCTTTCCGCTTTCTCACTCGGGCTCGTGATGTTCTCTCAGGCTCAGGGCCCGATTACCGGGGGCGGCAGCAGTGAGACCGTCGCCCGCCCCAAGAAGCAACCCACCGACACCTCCAATAATCCCAGCGATAGCAGCGTGGCGGCTCCGGCCACCCCCGCACCCGCGCCGGCGAGCAACAGTGGAAATAACGGCGAATCCGACCTCCCGAAAATCCCTTCCCAGTACGGCAAGAATAAGAACGTGCCGGCTCCCGTGGCCACCTATGCCACGGACGCCACCAGCGTGAGCGTGGATGTGGCCGTCGAGGACGCCAAAGGCCACTTCATCCCCAAGCTGGACAAATCCTATTTCCGCCTTTCTGAAGACAATGTCCCGCAGCAGATCAGCACCTTTTCCACAGCCGAAGCTCCCATGACTCTGGCCATGGTAGTCGAGTTTTCCAACCGCTTCCAGAGCTTCTACTCCTACACCTGGTTTCAGACCCTGCAAGCCGCCTACGGTTTTTCGGAGATGCTAAGGCCGGAGGATTACCTGGCCATTGTGGCGTACGACCTTCGGCCGGAGATGCTGACCGATTTCACGACAGATCGTGGCCAGGTCCAGGAAGCCTTGTCCCGCCTCCGGTTCCCGGGATTTTCCGAGTCGAACTTATATGACGCCTTGACCGACACGATCTCCCGCATGCAGGGCATCGAGGGCCGGAAGGGAATCCTCCTCATCTCCTCCGGCGTTGACACGTTCAGCCAACAGACCTTCGATCATGCCCGCCGTTCCATCCAGGAAGGCGGCGTGCCGATCTACGCCGTTGGATTGATGCAATCGATTCGCGATATCGCCGAAGCTAGCGGCCAGTTGCGTAACACCTCCGAGCTGACGTTCCTTCAGGCCGACAGCCAGATGCGTACCTTCGCCACCGAAAGCGGCGGTATGGCCTTCTTCCCGCACTTTGTCACCGAGTTTCCGGAGATCTTCCGCAACATGTCGGAGGCTCTGCGCAGCCGTTACACGCTCAGCTACACGCCCACCAATCAGGCGCGCGACGGGAAGTATCGCCGTATCAAGGTGGAACTGGTGGATCCGGCCACCAACTTGCCCTGGAAGATGGTGGACGCGAAGAACAAGCCCGTCAAGTACACGGTGTACGCGAAGGCCGGTTACAACGCACCAAAACCGCTGGAATGATTCAGGGCTGAAGTCAAGAACTCAATCTTCCAGTTTTTGAGATTCTTACGCAGTATTTGACATTTATATTGCGGACCTGTTAACTTCGCTTGCCAGTCCGAAAACATGCGAGCGAAAAAATCGATTCCTTCCAACGTTCATTCCATCCTTTTAGTCGACGACAACGCCAACGGCCTGAGAGCCCGCAAAATGGTTCTCGAAGAACTCGGTTACAACATCGTGACTGCGCCGCACGGCCGCGACGCGCTCGAACGCTTCGGCGCGCATGTTTTCGACCTGGTGGTGACCGACTACAAAATGCCTCATATGGACGGCATCGAGCTGATCTCCAACTTGCGCAAACGCCAGCCCGATTTGCCGATCGTGCTGATCTCCGGCTTCGCCGACACCTTGGGGCTGAATGAGGAGAATACCGGCGCCGATGTGGTGATCCAGAAGAGCGCCAATGAGGTTTCTCATCTCATCCGCGCCGTCGCGCGGCTCATGCGCCCCAAGCCGGCCCCCAAGCGCCCGCGCAGCGCCACGCGCCCCGCCCCTCCGCCAAAGGTGAAACACAAGGCGGTCTAAACGGCGATCGAACTCCTAACGCGCTAACAGGGCGTGAAGCTTCTCCAGCGGAGGCTCCACGTAGCCGATGCCTCTTCCCGCGATCATCACCCCAGTCCAGAGGATCAAGGACAGCGCCGCCGCCAGCTTGCCGTTGGGAGGGTCCTGCTCACTGGGATTGCGATACACGCTCCGGCGGAAGATCATTCCGTGTATGCCAATCAGCGTGAGCAAGCCCATCTTGGTCCAGAAAAGCCAGTTGTAGTAGTATTCTTCGGCCTTCGACGACGCCATCAGCACTCCGCAGGTCACTACAATGAGAAATCCGATCAGTTTCGGCCTGCGCAAGGACTCGATCACCTTTGAAGCCGGAAGCTTACGGAAGGTCACTCCAAGAAGGCGCATATTCGTCAGAAAGATCAGCCCGCCGAAAAAGGCGATGCCCACCAGGTGCAACGTCAAGATAATGGGATACACGTACTCCGACATACGCAGGGCTGTGGGAATGCCCGTGCTCTGTAGCCATTGGGTGAACTCCAATAGAGGCGTCATTTAATCCGGTCCGGTCACGAAGCCGATGAAGATCCCGCCGCCAATCACCAGCGCCCACAGCGCCAGCGAGACCCACGCGACGGCTTTGTTCGAGCCGGTTCGCAGCGCCCTCTTGTGAATGGTGTGATCGAATCCCAGAGCTGCCAGCAGGACCGCCATCTTCACCTGAAACGCGTGGTTCAGGTAGTAGTGATCCGGATCGGAAGCGAAGAGCAGCGCTCCTGAAGTGAGCGCCAGTCCCAGGCCGATCAAGTTCCACGGCATCACGTCCCGCGAAAGCTCGGCGGGGGATTCTCCCGGCAGCAGCGCGAACAGAACCCGGAAGTCCAGCAGCGCAATGGCCCCCGCCAGCAGAATGAATCCAAAGATGTGGATGCATTCCAGCACCGGAAAAACCATCGGCGAGGAGTTCAGCAGTTCAGCCACGTTGATTGCCGTTGAAGCGGGAGCGACCCACTATTCTACTTTGTTTCCGTCGACCCTCGCGCCGTTCTTGCTGGCGCGCCGCGCCGCTCACCTACGTGCATGCCGGGCAGATCAATGCCCAAGGGAGAAGACGTAGATCAAACCACGGTCGCCGTCCAGTAGCCGCGCGAAAAATGGCGGGGCCTATCTTTTTGATCTCCGCAGGCATATACTTCCCCCGACTCGTGTGTGACTCGTGTTAGGAGGTTATGGCCAATGTTTGACAGCCTCGAAGAACAGATGAAGTCGGACGACCGGCGTATGGTTTCTCCCCGGGAGAGAATGCTGCGCTGGGCGATTATCGCGGTTGCGGCGCTGGTTGTGTTCGGCGGCGTGCTGCTCGGCGTTCACTTTATGAGCTGAGCGAGCCGCCCGGGAAAAAGCCGGGCGGAGATCACTGATTCGGCTGCGCCGGAGCGGCGGGAGCCGCCGCTGCTGGAGCCGCGGCCGCGGTCTCCTCCGGCAACACGTAAATCGCGTTGCGGGGGGTAGCGAACTTCTTGCCCGTCGTATCGAAAATATTCACCTGCGTGGTGTATTGTCCCGCCGGCAACTTCGCTAGAGGAATTTGGAACAGGAACCGGGCCACTCCGGGACGGCCCGAGTCAAGCTTCTTGACTTCCGCCGGAGCGGAGGTGTAGGCCTTCCGCGCGCCGCGCATCAACTCGACATCCGCCGTCACTTGGGGAGCCTTCTGTTCATCGGGCGCCGGATCGTAAACCTCGAAGTAGACGTAGAGAGTTTGATCCTTGCGGAAGGCGCGAGTAATGCTGGGCGTGATCTTTTGATTGTCCTGAATCAGCGGATCGTTGGCGAGCGCCCGTTTATCGCTGTTGGCCGAGCCGACCGCGGCCGTGGGAGGCTTACGGTCGCTACTGTAAATGATCGAACTGACCCGCAGAGCCTTGTCGGTGTTCAAGTCCGGTATAGTCAGCGTGGTCTCGAATGTCCCCATCTTTCCGGTCTGGTTCTCGCGCGCCAGGAAGCTGATGTCGTACTTGCCCGGAGGCAGCGTTAGTCCGGTGTCGTACTGGAAGTTATGCTTCTCCAGTTGTGCCGCTTCATTGTCCTTCAGTTGGACGGTAATCTCGTCTCGCACGCCGAGCGTGGCCCAATTCGGCATGTTGTTTTGATTCGTTTTTCCCGTCGTGTCCCGCACCTTGCCCACAAAATCGAAGTCCAGGGTTTGCAGAGCGCCTTTCTTGACCAGCGTCACGTCTGAGCCCGGAATCTTCACTGAAACTGGCACGAAATAGCGGCCCGGCGCCACTCGGAAATAATCGGCTTCCAACACCAGCGGAAGATCGTTCAAAGGATCGCCCAGAGTGAGCGCTTCCTGAAGCTGCTGCTCTTTGTCCGCCGCGGTGAACTTCTGGAACACTTTGGAGGCGTAGTATCCTTCCTTATACTCCAGCGCCTTGGTGTTGGCGGCGAGTTGCTGGTTGGTGAGGCGGACTTTGATGTGCCGGTACCTGCCGTCCTCAGAGGAATTGGTGCTGTAGTAGCCGAGAATGTAATAGCTGCTCAGATCGCTTTGGGCGTTCTTGATGCCCATGGTCAGATCGTTGTTGTCCAACAGAGCCTTGCCGCCGGTATCGGCCGCCAGCGTCGTGATGGTCTCCTGAGTATCATTCATGCTGTTGATGCGGCCCGCTTGCAGCGATCCGCTCTGTGCGCCCGTGCCTTTGGGCGAAGCAGTTGTGGCGTCGCCGCCGGGAGCGGTGGCCACCAGGCCGCGTGCATCCACAGGGTAGATGGCGACGTTAGCCCGGGTCGCGGCGGCTGTCGCGGCGCGGAGCTGGCTCTGGTTGTCGATTCCGTTCTTGGGAATGCCGCTGGAGAAGTAGATCATCGCCTTCTTCTCGGGGAAGGCGCCCAGCAACTTCACCGCGTCAGCAATGGCGGCAAGCTGACGGTCCGTATTGAAGATGTTGAACTCGGTGTCGTCTTGGGTGAAACCGCCCGTATCGTCACCTTCCGCGCCCGCTGTTGCGGCCCCGCCGGCCAGCTCCGAGCCTTCGCCGACGATCAAGTGGCTCAAGGTGCTTAAAAGCAGCTCCCGATCGTCCGTGAACTCCTGCAAGACGTTCAGCTTGGTGCCGTAGTTCATGATCTGGATCAGGTCCGAGGAGGTCATCTGCTCCTTCACAAACTTGGTCGCTTGATCGATGGCGCGGATCTGATCGAACTGCGGCATGGTGGTCATGTCGAAGAACATCGCCAGCAGACGGCGATCCTTGCGTTTGGAGGTTTCCAGGCTCCCGGTTACCGCGGCGGGAGTGGCTGCAACAGGAGCGGGCTTCGGCGCCGGCTTGGGCGCCACGCGCTCCTCGAGCTGCTTGGGGGCTCCGCTATCGTCGGGCACCGTGGGCAGCAGATCGCTCGACAATTTTTCGAACTCGAACACGTCCACGCCCTGCTTCTTGCCGTCTTCCGTGATCTCGAAATCCTCTTTCTTGAGATTCGAGACGGGGATGCCCATTTTGTCCTTGACGGTGACATTGACGATGACCAGCTTGGTCTCGCTGGTGAAAGTCACTTGGGCGGGGACCTGTTCGAACGCCACAAACACGGTAGCTAACGCGATGAGTTTATATTTGGTCATGGAAAGCCTCACATCCTGAAACGAATGGTCCCGCTGATAACTCGCATTCCGTTGTAGTTCTGGACCACGCCATACGTGCTCTGGCCGACGGTTGTGCCAAAGTTGGTAGGAACCGGGTGATTGAGAATGTTGGTGGAGTTGATCTGAATCTCCAGATTCTTGCGCTCCTTGATCTGGAAGACGCGCGACATATTCATGTTGAAACTGAACGAATCCGGGCCGGGAATGGTGTTGCGTCCCGCGTTCCCGAAGGTGCCGGCCGCGGGAACCGCAAACGCCGCCAGGTTAAAGAAGCCCGTGCCGTTAGTGATCGGCAGCCCCGTCACTTCCGCGCGCTCCGTCGAGGTACTGCCGGTGCCGGCATTGTCGCCGAACACCGTCGCCGTGAATGGCAGCCCGCTGCCCCAGCTCACCGGCGTCTGAATGGTCCAATCTTTCAGCGCCTTGGTAAGAAACCCGTGATTGGAAAGAAATCCGCGGCGCTGATCCACCGGCGATTCCAGAACCATCGTGTACGTTATCTGGTTGCGCCGGACACCAGAGGTGTTCGCGTACTCGGCCTGGAGATTGGCCGGATTTTGCGCTGTGGCAATATCGTCGATCGACTTGGCGAGTTGATATTGGAGTTGAAACGACACGTTGTTCCGCATGCGCCGGATCAAGGACACGCTCTCCGTGTTGCTGTACATGTTCGCGCCGGATTCGTTGTACGTCATCAAACTCGCGTACGGGCTTCCGTTGAATTGGAACGGCAGCCGCTGCTCATATGTAGCCAACGGCCCAGGCGCCGCCTGGTTCGGATCGAACGCCAGGTTCGAGTGATGGCCTTCGACTCCAATGTAGTTGATCTGTAGGACCAGTTGATTCGGCAGGTTGCGCTGCACCGAAAAGTTCCACGTCTCCGAGTACGGCAGCATGTAGTTCGGCGCCCACGCGTAAGTATTGGTGATGGGGTAGGCCTGCGAGATATTGCCGAGTGCGTTGGCCAAATTCAGCACGGTCGAGCCGCTGGTCTGCAAAGTTCCGGTAGTGACGAACTCCGGTTGCTGGCCCAGCCTCTGGCTGATCTGGTTGTAGATGCCCTCGTTGTAATACGTGCCGAAGCCGGCGCGGATCAAAAGACTCCCGCGCTTCATGGCTTGCCACGCCAGGCCGATGCGCGGTTCCACCGCTCCATGCTGCGCCCCTAGGAGAGGATTGGATGTGCCCGCTGCAACGCAAGGGATTCCAGCCTGGACCGCGTTGCAGAACGCGGCCGGAGCTGCGGTGTTTACCGCGGAGATCCCGCCGAATCCATCCGTGAAACCGAGATTGGCGAGGCGCCCGTACTTTTCATCCGTCGGCGAGGTGTACTCATACCGGACGCCGAGCTGCAGCGATAGACTGCTCAGGAACCGGTAATCGTCGTTGACCCAGGAGCTATAACCAAGCTGGCGGTAATAGCGCGTATCGCCCCAGGTGACGGAGGCAGTTTGCGGAAGTCCCAACAGAAAATCCGCGTAGCTGTTTCCCGTGTTGGGAATCGCCAGGCCGTTTGCATTGACTCCCTGGGTGGACGCTCCCGTAAACGAGAATGTCCCGCGGCCGGCGGTGTCGGTAAGGTAGTTCTGGTCCAGCCGCGTCACCAGGCCGCCGAATTGAAGATTGTGTTTCCCCTTCCGCCACGACAACGCGTTTTGCAAGTTAAAGGTTTGAACCACGCTGTGGGTCGGCAGCCCGTCGCCCAGCCCGGTGTATCCGCCGCCGAAGTTGATGGAGGGCGGCCCGTAGTTGGATGGATCCGGCCACCCGCCAAGAATTCCCGCCAAAGCGGCCACATTGACTCCCAGTCCCTCGAAATAAGGCGTACCCGTATTCGCGTTACGGTTGAGACCCACCTGGAAGGTGTTGAACACGCGTTGGGTGAAGTTATGCGTCCACTGTACGCTTTGGTTTTGCCCGAATCCGCTGGTTTTGTCGATCATCGGCGCGAAATTCTGAGGACTCTGCCGGTGCGTAGCCTGCGTTTGTGAGGTGATCGACAAGCGGTCCTTGGGGCTGATGGTGTACTGCAGGCGCACGCTCACCTGTTGCAGGTTGGTGGGCGGCGCGGTGACGAACTGATAGTTGTTGGCGATCGCCGTCGCGGCGGTCGGGATGTACTGCTGCAGGCCTAAAGCGGCCCGGCTCAGATCCGTGGCCGGAATAACATTGAACAACGTGGTGTTGTTCGGGCCGGTCGCCATGAACGGCTGCGTATTTCCGCTGTTGGGATCGTACAGAGTGACCGGAACGTTCGGTCCGGAAGTGATTCCCTGAAAATTGCCGGCTTGTTCCGCCGCGGTGGGCACGGTCGAAAAGTTATTGTTCGCCTGGGTCTGGATGGTGCCGTTATAGTTGATCGTGAAGTTCAACTGCTTGCTCAAGTCCACCACGTGAGGAATAATCACCGGACCGCCGATGTTGATGCCGAACCGGTTCGATTCGGTCTGCGGCTTGGGAGCAGCCTCGCCATTGATCGCGTAATTGCGTGCGTCGAAGGCCGAGTCAGTCACCGTGTCGAAAGCATTGATGCGGATCTGATTCGCGCCCTGCTTGCTGCGGTTGCCGATCAGCCCGCGAGCCTGGCCGCCACGGCCGCCGCGTCCACCGCCACCGCCGCCGCCGCGTCCACCACCGCCGCCGAAACCGCCGCCGTTGAAATTGCCCCCGCCACCACCACCACCGCGTCCGCCACGCCCGCCCCCTCCGCCGCCATTAAAGTTGCCACCGTTATTGGGGCCGCCAGGGCCGCCAGGGCCGCCAGGCCCCCCCGGTCCGCCAGGGCCCCCTGGGCCGTTGAAATTTCCGCCGGGATTATTCTGTCCGAAGTCCTGACCGCCAAACCCGCCGCGATCCTGCCGGAAATCGTTGTTGTTGGTCTCCAGGCCGTTGCTTACTGTCCCGGCGATGTTGAACGAGTCGTTGGCCGTGCTTGCATTCACGCCCGGAGCCAGCTCTGGGGGAGCTTCCGCAATCAGGTCCGGCGTGTTTACCTGCTCACCGCCAACCACGCCCCCGCCGCGTCCGCCGCGTCCCTGTCCGCCCTGGCCGCCACGCTGCTGGGTTATTTGTCCCCGCCCTTGCAGCACTAGAACGACGTCGATTTTAGTGGGCGTGTCCGCGATGGTCACGTCCTTGGTGTAATGCTCGAAGCCGAACAGGTCGGCCTCAACGGTCCACATGCCCGGCATCATTCCCGTAAACTGAAACGCGCCGTTGTCGTCGCTGATGGTGCTCAAGGCCCTCTCGCCTTGCGTCGCACGAATGGTCACTCCGGGCACCGGTTGACCGCCGGAGGTCACCGTACCCGATTGCGCCCATGCGAGCGGCAGACACACGCTCAACATTGCAAGAACTCTTAGCATCTGTTAAATCGACTCCATATTTCCGGGGTTGAGCGTGTATCCGCCACAAATCTTTCCTAACGCTTGATTGACTCTGGAAGCTTACTTCGCGCGCTTGAAATCCAGCTCTTGCGGTCCGCGTCCGCCGCCACCGCCCTTGCCGCCGCCACCGCCGCCGCCCTCGCGCATCGGGGTCAACTTCAAATCATCCCCATCGATTTTGCCGGTGTAGGTGGTAGTCACTTCGCCGTTGCGCCCCATGGTGGTCACCTTGAAGGTGACGTCAGCGTCGTGGATCATGCCTTCCTTGATGTCGACCGGCATTCCGCCGCGGCCGTTGTCTAAACTTCCCGTCAAATTCATCCCGCTCGACTTCAGCGTCAGCGTCTGCGTCACGTTCCCGTCGCGGCCCGGTGTTTCCACAGTCCACTTGCCGTCGATGGATGCCGCGAACACAAGCACGCCTGCTGAGGCCAAGACCGCGCTAATCCAAACAACACGGTTCTTCATGATGCTTTCAACCTTTCTTTGGAGTTGCGGCTCTCCGCTAGCGTTCCCACGTTACGGTTCACCGCTTCGGTGTAAAGATGTTCCTTTCTTTCGCGAGGTTACAGGCGGGGCGAAAACTGCGGAAGAGCCTAGCGGTACGCAAAACAGCGCAAAAGGTTTACACCCGGCCCTGCATTTCCCGCTTATGATACCGTATACGGGAAGGCCCGCGCGGTAAGCGGGTTTTAGGCTCCTCCTGTAGCGGGCCTGTTGCAAACAAGGGATTTCTCGCCCTTCCATCCATCGTGCGCTGGAATATTGCCCCTTCGGACCCATCTAAGGTAACTTCGCTGCGGAGCGCCTTGGGGATTACCGGTCCTGCAACCCGGGTACTGTGGGCCAGAGGCTATCGCGAGCCGGAGCAAGCCCGCCGCTTTCTCGAGCCCGGTTTGAAAGACCTCTACGATGCGTGGGGCCTCCGCGACATGCCCGCCGCGGTGGAGCGACTCCTTCGAGCCATAGAACACAAAGAGCCCATTCTGCTTTATGGCGATTACGACGCTGACGGCACCAGCGCGGTGGTGATCCTGATGAAGGGCCTGGAACTCGCCGGAGGCAAGGCCGGGTTCCACGTCCCGCATCGCTTGCGCGACGGATACGGCATGCGCAGCGAAGTGGTGGAGGCGGCCGCGGCCTCCGGCGTCAAGCTGATTGTCAGCGTCGATACCGGCATTCGCGCCAATGAAGTGGTGCGCCACGCCTCCGCGCTGGGCATCAACGTCATCGTGACCGATCATCATCTCCCGGAAGCCGAGCTGCCTCCCGCCGTCGCCGTGCTCAATCCCAACCGCGCGGACTGCACCTATCCGGAGAAAAATCTATGCGGCGCGGGAGTGGCGTTCAAGCTGATTGACGCGCTCACGCAAAAGCTGGAATGGCCCGAAGCCCGGCGGGAGAAGCTGCTTGACTCGCTCCTGAAATTGGTCGCGATCGCCACAGTTGCCAACGTCGTGCCCCTGACCGGCGAGAACCGGATCATCGTCAAGCGTGGATTGGAAGGGTTGAGGAGCGTCCGAAATCCGGGACTGCGAGCTTTGCTCGACGTATCGGGGTTCAGCGAAGGAGACTCCCTCACCGCCGGCCAAGTCGCGTTCCGCGTGGCGCCGCGCATCAACGCCGCCGGAAGAATGGCCAGCGCCACGGACGTCATCGAGATGTTCCTCACGCCCGACGCAGCGCGCGCCCGGGACCTGGCTTCCAAACTGCATGAGCTGAATCAGGACCGCCAGCAGACCGAGGCCGAAATCGTGCGCTTCATCTTTGAGCAGTGCGTCTCACAACCCGTCACGGACTCGGATGCGGCGTTGGTTTTCGCGGGCGAAGGCTGGCACCGCGGCGTAGTGGGCATCGTCGCCAGCCGGGTGGTGGAGCGGTACCATCGCCCGGTCTTCGTGTTGGGCATTGAAAATGGTCTGGCGCAGGGCTCCGGCCGGAGCATTCCGGCGTTTCATCTGCTGGAAGCTCTCGAAACCATGCCGGACCTTTTCACCAAGTTCGGCGGACACCGCCAGGCCGCCGGTCTTACCATGGCCGCCGAGTTCGTCGAGACCTTTCGCGAGCGCTTTCGCCTGTACGCGACCCAACGCCTCACTCCCGCCGACTTCGAACGCGAGCTGCAAATCGACAGTGAAATCGAATTGGGCGAATTGACCGACGCCGCGGCAGCGGATGTCTTGCGCCTGGCCCCTTTCGGTTTTGGCAATCCCGCGCCATTATTCGCCGCCCGCGATCTCGAAGTCATTGCGGAACCGGAGATTCGCAATGACCGGCACCTGTTTCTGCGCCTGCGCTCCGGCGGCCGGACGCTTCGCATGAAAGCGTGGGACCTTGCGGGGCGAGCCGGGGAATTGCCCGCCGGAGCTCGCATTCATGCGGCGTTTCAGATCGAAGAGGATCAATTTTCCGCCTCGCGGGGCTACGCGCCCTGGCAGGCGATCCTCAAGGATTTTCGCCCGGCCGGTTAGCGGATCATCATTACTCGACCGCGAGCACCACCAAGGCGATATCGTCTTCAGCTTGGCCGCCCGAGAAATTTGCGACCGCGTCCAGAACCCGATCGCGAATCTGCTCGGCCGTGGAATTCCGCGCGCCGCATGCGATCCTTACCAAGCGCTCCTCACCGAATTCCTCCCGGCGTTCGTTGGCGGCTTCAGTGATGCCATCGGTGAAGAACAATAGGCGATCGCCAGAGGCAAGATCAACCCGTGCTTGCGCGTAGTTCCAGTCCTTGAAAACGCCCAGCACCGCTCCGCCGGTTTCCAGGCGCTCCGCTTCGCCGCTGGAGTGAATCAAGATGGGCGGGCAATGTCCGGCATTCGAGTATGTGAGCGCGCGGGCGTCGGTCGATAACTCGCCGTAGAAAAAAGTCACGAACCTTCCAGCAGTGGTGTTGCGTTTCACGCTGCGATTCAGGCTTGTGGCGAGCCCAGCGGGCGCGAACCCTCCTCCCGCCAGTGCGCGCACGCTAGCCTGTACGTTGGACATCAGCAGCGCCGCGGGCGCTCCCTTGCCGATCGCATCCGCGATCGCCACGGCGAGCGTTCCGGGAGCCGTCTCCAGCACATCGAAGTAATCGCCGCCCAAGGTGCGCAGAGGCTGCACCTTGGCCGCAAAATGGAACCCTGGAACATGCGGCAGAGATTGCGGTAGCAGCGCCCGGCCCGCGGCGCGCTCCGCCTCGGCTTCCTCTTTCTCCCTGCGGAGTTGCTCGCGCCTGTGCCGCCCGCGTTCGATCTGGCTCCATAGAATGCGCGTCAGGCGGGAGTTCTCCCACGGCTTGAGCACAAAATCGCAAACGCCGCGCTTCATCGCCTCGACCGCCAGTTCCACCGATCCCCACGCGGTCATGGCGATCACCGGAAGCGTGCCGTCGATGGCCTGCACCTGCTCCAGCAGATTGAGGCCTTCCTCACCCGAAGTGGTGTCGCGGGCGTAGTTCAAATCCATCAGTAGGACGTCGTAGGGGCGCGACTTCACCTGATCCAGCACCGCTGCGGGCGAGGGTGCCGAGTCGGCTTGAATGCCTTCGTTCTTGAGCAAAAGCCGCAGAGCTTCCACCACGTGCGGTTGATCGTCAGCGATCAGCGTGCGGGGCGCCGTTTCGAGCGCTGTCATACCCGTTAAGACGCACGAAGCTCGCCATTCGTTTGGTTTTTCTAACTGGCTGATAAATCGAAGTACAGCTGAATGCCCGCGCCTTTCAAGCGTGCGCCGGCGCGTCACTTGTGAGACCGGCTTTCCCACCAGCGGACAGCTCCGCTATTTGCGAACGCCGCCCAGCCGGTCGATAATCTGTCCGAAAAACTGAAGATGATCGAAACCGCCCGGGTCTAATCCGACCTCTTCGAAGTGATCGGCGTCAACCGCCTCGATAAACTGTCCGTACGTGGCGGATTGAACCGAAATCCATCCGTCGTTGGACCCCTCTTCAGCTAAAATGACGGGTCCCGAGAGAGTAAATGGGGGGCGCAGAAACTTGGTTCCGCCGTAGCTGAAGTAGGGCACGCCTGGCGCGTCGCCATATTTGGCGTTGAAACCTTCCAGCGCGGCGCGCGTATATCCTCTAATGGCATCCGCAAGGTTGTCGATTGCCGGAATCAAGCGTTCGGCATCCCGCGCCGGATCGGCGAGCAGGTCTGCAATCAAGGCGCCGTGATGCGGCGTCCCAATCGTGGTGACGCTGGCCAGCCGGGCTCCGAAGTTCAGGCCTGCAGGAGAGGCCAGCAGCCGCGCGTCGAGTCCGCCGCCCGAATGCGCGATGACATGAATCTTCTCTGAGGCGTCGAAGCGGTTCTGTAGCAGTTCCAGAAGCTGCGCCGCGCGATGCGGCGTCGTGTCCAGGCCAAAGGGCGGCGAAAGAGCGGGAACGAAAACATCCATGTTCTGAAACTGCGCCTCCAGAAAATTCTGGACGCCGCGAAAATAACTGAGTCCAAATTCCGTTGAAAATCCGGGGAATCCGTGCACCAGAGTGACTCGCATGCAGGGAGTCTATCAAAGTTGCGCGTGCTAGAATCGCGACACAGCGGCCTTTTAAAACAATGCTCTGGAGCAGACTCTTCATTCCCACTCTGCGCGAGGCTCCGGCTGGGATCGCGGCAATCGGGGACCAGTTGCTGACTCGCGCCGGGTACATTCGCGGCGAGGCGAGTCTATTGCTCGCGGTCCGATCCCTCCGCAGGATCGAGAGTATACTGCGCCGTGAAGCGGAGGCTCTGGGCGCGCAGCAGCTTTGCACGGGCGGCTCACTGATGACGAATCTGGCGCGCGAGCTAAGAAGCTACAAGCAAATGCCCCAGATCTGGTATCAATTTCGCGCCGGAGGGTTTGAGGCGCAGTCCTTCAACACTTCAGAGGAAGATCTATTGGGCGGTCTTCTTGGAATTCTAGACCGCTGCGGGGTTCACTACGTTGTTACGGAGTGGCTCGGCGGTAAGAAGTTCCTATACTCGCCCGGCGTCGGAGGTCAACGCGACCATCTCCTAGCTCGCGCTGGAGATTACTGCGCCGAACCCGCTCTGGCGGTGGCTTCGCCCAAGCCGCCAGACGCGCCCGATCCCGATCGGGATCTGTCGCCTGAGCCGTTCCACACTCCCGGCTGCAAGACCATCGCGGAGCTGGCCGAGTTCACCGGCCTTCCCGAAACGTCGTTGATCAAGAGCTTGGTATTCAATACCGGCAGCGCTTTGGTGATGGCGCTAGTTCGCGGAGACGATCAGTTGAGCGAAGGCAAGCTCTACCAAGCCCTTGGACAGGCCACTTACGCGGCGAAGCCAGATCAGATTTTCAACCGGTTCGGCGCCAATCCCGGTTCTCTTGGTCCCGTGGGAATCGAAGGCATGCGGATTCTTTCTGACGATGCTCTGCGTGGGCGCCGGAACATGGTGGCGGGCGCGAATCGCGACGATTACCACGTGCGTCATGTCACGCCAGGAGAGGATTTCATGACCGAGTATTTCGACTTGCGGATGGCCGTAGAAGGCGATGGGCACAACGGGGAGCCTTTGCGGATAGAGAAGGCTTTGCGATTGGGGTCGCTTGAACAGCCGCATCTCTTTGACGGCTTACATGTCACCAGCGAAGCCGGCGCAGAGGTTCCCGTGCGCTGGGGCGCCTGTGGCATCTCCGCTCGCGGCATCTTACGTGCGGCCGCTGAGCAGCACCACGATGCCGATGGCCTGGTGCTGCCGCCCGCTATCGCGCCGTTCGATTTGATTGTGACGCTGGTGGACGGTTCAAACCAGGTTCAGCGCGCTGCGGCGGAAACGATCGCGGCGCCGGCCGAGGCGGCGGGGCTCGATGTGCTGATCGACGATCGCGACGAACGGCCCGGAGTCAAGTTCAAAGACGCCGATTTGATCGGAGTGCCGTGGCGCATCACCATCGGCAAGAAACTGGAGCAGGGAATTGTCGAGGTGGTGGAGCGGAGCACGAAACAGAAGACCGATGTGCCGGTCGCCCAGGCCGTGGAATTCATTCGTACTCGACGCTAATCAGAAACAGTCCCCGCGCTGGAGCGGTTGGTCCGGGCGGAATTGAGCATCCGGGTTTCAATCGCTCCTCCAGATCGCCGCGGGTGAGATTTCCTTTGCCGGCTTCCAAGAGCACTCCCACGATGTTCCGCACCATATGCTTCAAGAATCCGCTGCCGCGGACACGGTAGATCAGTCGGGCTTCGTCGCGAATCACTCGCGATGAAAAAATCCGCCGGACCTTCGACCGCCCCAACTCATCCGCGTCATCCGAGGCAGCGAACGCCGTAAAATCGTGCTCGCCTTCGAGCAACGGCGCCAGCTCGATCATTCGCTCCTCCTTCAGCGGATAGGGGTGGTGATAGACATAGAGTCTTTCGAAAGGCGGGCAGAGCTCGCTGCGCAGAATCCGGTACTCGTAAGTTTTTGCGCGAGCGCCGAAGCGCGGCTGAAAATCCGGCGCGGCTTCCTCCACGCCCAGGATGCGGATGTCGCGCGGCAGCAACCGGTTGATTGCCCGTTGCAGATTGGCGGCGGGAATCGGATTCGCCAAATGGAACGCCGCAACCTGCGCCAAAGCATGCACGCCGGCGTCGGTTCGCCCTGAACCTTCCACGTGAACCGGCGCGCCCTCGATTTGTTCGAGAACTCCTTCGAGAACCCCCTGGATGGTTGGCAATTCCGGCTGGACCTGCCAACCGTGGTAGTTGGTTCCGTCGTAGCTGACGGTGATCTTGAACCGCCGCATGCAGCGCAGACTTTAGGAACCCGGCCGGGAGCCCGGTTTCTGCACCGGCACGCCGCCCTTGCACAGCGGACAGCTCTCCGGATCCCAACTCTTGACCTGAAGTGTCGCCAGAGCGACACGGGGCACACCCAGATCGACAGTGCCGCCGCTGCGGTCGATGATCGAGCCCGCTGCCGTCACTCGCGCACCCGATCCTTCCAGCACCTGGATCACCTCGCGGGTGCTTCCTCCCGTGGTGACCACGTCCTCGATCACCACCGCGGTCTGTCCCGGCTGCACCGAAAATCCACGCCGCAAGGTCATCTTGCCTTCGGCGCGTTCGGTGAACAGGAACGGAACGCCCTTCGCCCGCGCGACCTCATGCCCGATGATGAGCCCTCCCAAGGCAGGTGAGGCGACGAAATCGCACGCCGGAAGCGCCGCCGCTAATTCCCGCCCCAGCTTCTCGGCGATCGCCGGATGCTGCAGCACCAGCGCGCATTGCAGATACTCGTCCGAATGCAGACCGCTGGTAAGCCGGAAGTGTCCCGTCAAGTAGGCCCCCGTCTTGCGGAACTCTTCCGTCACCTGTTTCGAGATTTCCTGGGGTTCGGCGGGCATCCGGCCCACTATACAACATCGCCACACAACATGGCCCTAGGACAGCGGCGCGCGGGAACCTTTTCCGCCCCGTCACCAGAGTCGCAAGGACAGTATTCTCAACGGCATAGAAGCGCGGCCGGAGTCCGGTGTTAGCATGGAAATTTCGCCCCTTTACAACTTACGTTCTACGCGAGGTTCACCAATACCATGAAACAGTTACGGTCTCAGATTGCCTGGATTTGTGTCCTGCTGGTAGCGGCGCCGTGGACGGCTCCCGCCCAGCAGAACGTGCTGCCGGGCCCGCAAGCCGGGACCGGTGGTTTCCCCGCCGGATTGGAGGCGGCTCCGGCCTCGCACTGGTATTCGAGACTCGCCCAGCCCTACCTCTGGCGCAACGTCGCTCCCATCAATACCGCCAATTCCAGCCGTCTGGACCGGCTCATGCGCGGCGGAAACCTGTACCTCTCGCTTCAAGACGCCATTTCCTTAGCGCTTGAAAACAACGTGGACATCGAAATCCAGCGCTACACCTTCGACCTTGCCGATACCGACCTGTTCCGCGCAAAAGCAACCGGGACCATCGCCGGCATCGCGCCTGTTCCGGGAAGCGTTAACGGATTCGCCACCTCGCCCACTTCGCTGACCAGCTCGATTGGCGCGACCAACGTGCAGGAAAGCTTTGCCGCACTCCCGACCGCCGCCGAGACGCCGGCTCTAACTCTGCTGAACAACGCTCCATTCGGCTACGATCCGGTGTTCCAGAGCTCGGTTCTCTTCGGGCATCAAACCACGCCGGAACAGAACACCATCACCACCGGCACCAGTTCCCTGGTCTCCACCAACAAGACGGCAAACTTCAGCGTCTCGCAGTCGTTCCTCACCGGCACCAGCGGCACGTTCACCTACAGCAACCTGGACCAGGATCAGAATGCGCTACGCAATCTGCTGAATCCGTTCACCACTTCCAGCATGGACCTCCAGATCACCCAGCACCTCTTGCAAGGCAGGGGTTGGGCGATGAACAACCGTCCGATTCGCATCGCGAAGATCAACCAGAAAGTCAATGACCTGGTGTTCGAGCAGCAGGTGATCAACACCGTCGCCAACATTGAGCAACTGTATTGGGATCTGGTCACCGCCATAGACAGCGTGGACGTCGCTCAGCAAGCCGTCAACTATTCTCTGAAGCTGCTGGACGACAACCAGAAGCAGGTGGACGTCGGCACGCTGGCTCCCGTGGAGGTGACACGCGCCCGGGCTGAGCTGGCGAGCGACCGGGGGAATCTGATTACGGCTCAAACCGTCGTGCTCCAGCAGGAAACCGTCCTTAAGACGGCTCTTAGCCGCACCGGCGTATCCTCTCCGGAGCTGGCTACCGCCCACATCATCCCTACCGATCGAATCGCCATTCCTCCCACCGAGCCGCCGCGGAGCCCCGACGAACTGGTGCGGCAGGCTATCGCCCAGCGTCCGGAGTTGCAGGAAGCGGCGTTGCAAATCGACAGCTTCAAAATCAACATTGAGGGTACTCGCGCCAACCTGATGCCGCAGATTGACGCCGTGGCTGATCTTCGCAACAACGCGCTCACCGGATCGGCCAACCTAGTGGCGGGAACGCCTCCCGGAGGCTTGATTGGCGGGTATTCCAATGCTCTCAGCCAGCTCTTCTACCGCGATTTCCCCAATTACTCAGTGGGCGTGAATGTGACGATCCCTTTACGCAATCGCGCCGCTGAGGCCAATATGGCGACCGCGCAGGTGAATCTCCGCATGACGGAGCAGTCGGTGCAGAGGATGAAGAACCTGATCCAGCTCGATGTCCGCAACGCTCTCATCGCCCTGGACCAAGTTCGCATCCGTTACGAAGCCGCGGTGGAGCAGGTCGCGCTGGAAGTAGAGCTGCTTGACGCGGAGAACAAAAAGCTGAGCATCGGCACCTCTACTCCGCTGGCCGTGATTCTGGTGCAGCGGGATCTTTCCAACGCCCAATTGACTCAGGTGCAAGCCGTCAGTGCTTATGCCCTGGCTAGGGTCCAACTCGACCAAGCAGTCGGCACAGTGCTGGAGACCAATCATGTCGAGATTGCCGAGGCGCAGAGCGGAAAGGTTTCGCGCGCGCCCAGTCCGATTCCCGCATCTCCGCCAGCAGGCCCTGCTGCGACCGCTCCTCAGCAGCCTCGGTAACTCTTTCCTTTTCGGCATCCGGTAATGAAACAGATTCTAAGTAGCTGCAGCCGAGAACGATTCTTTTCAGGGGCTTAGGCGTCTGCCGGTTTTGGCCTGCCAATTGCTCTCCCTAGCTCCGTATGAAGATGATGTCGAGGGCTCAAGGAATTCCGGTTGCCCATCCCACCAAACCCCTCACCACATTGACCACCTAAACCCACTCCCTCAGCAGTCCACTTTTGCCGCTAATTTCAATCGAATTCCTTGAGCCTTCCCTCACCGGGGGAGGCTCGGCTTCCCGGGGCTGGACAGACCCGGTATAATTCCAGTGAGATGAAGTCGTACTTCACGCGCAGGTTCGGATACTCCGCCATCTTGATCGCCGTTCTTGCAGCCGCGCAAGAACCGTTCCGGATCACCACCACGGAAGTCGAAGTTCCGGTGACCGTCACTACTCCCAAGGGCAAGTTCGTCACCGATCTCGACAAGAGCGACTTCCGCATCTTCGACAACGACCAGGAACAAACCGTCACCTATTTCTCACGGGAGCGGGATCAGTCCATCGTGGTCGGTTTCCTGGTGGATTTAAGCAATAACAGCAAGAGTCAATGGAAGGATTACCAGCAAGCCGCCATCGACTTGGTGGACACGCTGCTTCCCGGGGATAAGAAGTACTCGGGTTTCCTGATCGGTTACACCACTCAGCCGGACTTGATGGTGGACACCACCAGCGATCCCGAAAAAATTGTCGCCGCACTCCGCAGGGCCAAGCCCGGCGGCGGCTCGGCTCTCTACGATGCTATGTGGATGGCGTTCACCAGCCGCACCGGCGTGAAAGGGGAGCCTCTGGACCCGCGCCGCGTGCTGGTCATCATGGGCGATGGCCACGATAACGCCAGCAACAAAACCCTGAATGAGGTTTTGGAAATGGCCGAACGGGAATCGGTCACGATCTACTGCGTCAGCACCACCGCATACGGTTTCGGCAACGATGCCGATGACAATATTTTGGACAAACTGAGCTCAGCGACAGGCGGGAAGATTGAGTATCCCTTGCAGGGAGTGTATAAGGATATCGCCGGGTATTTGGAAGTGCCCACCGATGGCGGTAACTACCAGTATGAGCTGGGGACCGGCGGGTACGCCGCGGCCAAGGCCAACAAGATCGCGCGCGCCATCGCCAACATCACCGGTGAAATCACCACGCAGTACATTCTGCGGTACGCGCCCGACATCCCGCCCACGTCCAAAACGATGCGCCAAATCAAAGTAACCGTGAAGCTTCCCGACGTTCAGGTGCGCGCTCGCCAGGCCTATTTTCCCTTTGCCGCCGACGCGGTAGCCCCCCACCCCCGTTAACGTTCGCACTGTGTCATGATGCGTGGTGCCGACAGGCGCCACGAATTCATGCCAGTTTTGAACACGTCCACCGCGAGCTTTTCCGTTTTGGAACTGGCTCTTCCCGGCAGTGAACCGGTGCCTGTGGGTGTCCTCTTGCTCGATCACGTGCAGGATCGGCTTTATCTGAGGTTGCGGCGGGATTGGGAGGAAATCGCTCCGGAGGAAGCCGAAATGTTGGCCCTTATCGAGTCTGACCTCACGGCCAAGGCGACTGAGTTGGGGGCAAACAGCCTGCTGGCGTATCTGGAAGGATCGCTCTCCCACACGTTGCGTATCGGAGAACGCCAGGAGGTAATGCTCTCGGACTTTTCCCGAGCGCTGGACCGGCTGTACCGGGAAAACGTGTCATCCACGGTGCGTCCGTTCGTGACTCATCTGCCGCGCTATTCCCTGGCTGTCGCCGCGGGAAAGTTTCTCGACAACCAGGAAGTCTCGGGCGAGGCATGGGACGAAGCTCCAGTGGGACTCAAGCTGACGCCCGGCATGTTCACCGCTCGGATCGCCGGCCGCTCCATGGAGCCTGTGATTCCCGACGCCAGCGTGTGCGTGTTCCGCGCCGGAGTCACGGGATCGAGGCAGGGAAGACTCGTGCTGGTGGAGGCGCTCGGCCGGGGCGCCAACGACCGCTATACCGTCAAGCGCTACCGTAGCGAGAAGACGCCACGGGAGGGCCGTCACGAAGGGGATGGCGAGTGGTCGCATTCGCGCATCCGTCTGGAGCCTCTGAATCCCGAGTTCGAAGCCTGGGACCTGGACCCGGCGGAGGGGGACAATTTGCGTGTCATCGCCGAATTCGTTCGTGTTTTAGACTAGCCCGCGGCGTTTCTAGCTCGCTGCACGCTAGCGCGCTGCATTCTTGGCGAGCACCAGCGCCAGTGGATCTTCCGCCCCAGGACCGCACCCAGGCGTCCGCGTCTGCCAAAGCTGCTCCGCTAGATCGAGATCGCTCTCCGCGCGAGCGTCCTGGCGCAGCGCCCCGGCCCTGGCGTTCAGCGACTTGTGGGCTTTATCCAGAAGATCCTGCGAAGCGCAAGGCTCAAGAGCGTTAACCGCCGCTTCCAGCAGCGCGTGGCTCCGGCGGTATCGCTCCGCTAACTCCAGGCCGCGAAGCGCCGGGTCCATTTCTAGAACCCGGTTGCTCTGATCCAGCCGTCGCGCCGCCGCAGTGTCTTGAGGATTGAGCTTCAGGGCCGAGGAAGACTGGTTGGCCGCGGCAGGGTAGTCTCCGCGGGCAAAGTCCGCTTCGCCTAATCCGTCATAAGCCGCGGCGCGGATGGCTGGTTCCGCCGGCGGATGCTGTCGCAGGATTTCTTGAAAGAAAGCGGCGGCTCGTACCGGAGATCCCGCAGTCAGGAAGAGCTTGCCCATGCGCAGGCGTCCGGGCAGATCGTCCGGCGTCTGGTCTTCCACCGCGAGTAACTCTCCCAGCAGCTCCTCCTTCGAATTGTGTTGCGCCAGCAGGTCGATCAGCTCGATGCGCGCCATGAAGCGATTGGTTTCGGGATCGTCAGGCCAGGAGCCGTAAATCGCACGGTGATAATAAGAGATCGCCTCGCCAATGCGGCCGGATTTCACCAGCACTCGCGCCAAATTGAGATTGGCGGGCCCGTTGGTCGAATCGGTCAGGAGCAGTGCATTGAGGCTCGCCTCCGCGTCCGCATACTGACCCTGGCCGAGCTGGGCCCGGGCCAGCGCCAGCAGAAAATTGCGATTGTCGCGCTGGATCGCCAAGGCGTCCTGGAACGGTCCCGCCGCCTTCGCGAATTCGCCGCGGTCCAATAAGCGTTGGCCCTCCGCAAACAGGCGCGCGGCTTCCACCCGGCTCTCGGACTCCTCCGTCTTCGCGAGAAAGGTGTCCACGGTAAACATCCCGATCGTCGCCAGAGCCACCAGGCCCAGCGTTTGCAGGAATCGCGCACCGGAGCTGGCGGGAAGCATGCCTACTCCTTCAGCTCCTTCGCCACGCCATAGGCTCCCAGGATGTCGCCCAGTAGCACCACTCCCATCAGCTCCCTCACGTTGCCCCGGCTGACCACCGGAAGCGCACTGAGTCCCGTAGTTCCCATGCGCTCCAGCGCCAGACTCAAGCTATGATCCGGATGCACATGCGGTAACCGTTCGGCGTCGGGAGGTCCGCCGGAATCGCTCGAGCCCAGTAGCTCCGCCAGCGTGCGATGCGCATCCTGGGCCGCGGCGCGCTCCAGATCGGCGCTCTTGACCATCCCCCACAGTCCCTCCTTACCGGCGACCGGCCAGGCGTCGAAGGGACTGTCCTTGACCTGCGCCAACGCCATCCCGATTTCCTCATCCGGATGCAGCACCGGCGGCGACGCCCGCATCGCCTGCCGGACTTGAATCCGCGCATCGCCGGACCGCGTGGCGGACGTGGGCAGGTGCACGCCGTCCTGATGCGCCAGAGCCTCATAAATCGGCTCGCGTTGGAGCTTGTAAGAAATGAAAAAGGCGATCAAATTGGAGATCATCAGCGGGACGATGATGTTGTAGTCCCTGGTGACTTCGAAGATCATGATTACCGACGTTAGCGGCGTGCGGACAATTCCCGCGAAGGCCGTGCCCATCCCGACCAGCGCGTAGGCGCCGGGACCCGCCGTGGAGTGCGGAAACCACGTGTGCGCCACGCTGCCTACCGAAGCGCCCAGCATCGCACCGATGAACAGAGCCGGTCCAAAGATGCCGCCGGCGTTGCCTGAGGCGTAACATATCGCGGTCGCGACGATCTTGAACACCGCGAACAGCACCACCATTTTCAGCACCACGTTCCCGTTCAACACCTTATCCACGTTGTTGTATCCGACGCCCATCACCTCCGGCACGAAGTACCCCATCACCCCGACCGTGAGACCTCCTACCACCGGCTGAAACCACACAGTTCTCTTGGGACGGCTCAAGAACCACGCGCGCGACCACAGCAGGAGTTTCACGAACGCCACCGAGCCCAAGCCGCCCACCACGCCGAGCACTGCATAGACCGCGAACTCCACCGGGCGCACCAGTTGGTACCCCGGAACGTGAAATAGAGGATCGTCGCCCAGCACCAGGTGCAGCACCATCCAGGACGTGGCCGAGCTGAGCACCACCGAACCCAGCACGGCAGCGTGCAGATCGCCCATGATCTCCTCGAGCGAGAACAGCACTGCCGCAATCGGCGTATTGAACGCCGCGGCTAGCGCGGCCGCGCACCCCACCGGAACCAGCGACTTCACCTGCCGCGCGTCCAGCCCTAAATTCCTGGCCACTACCGAAGCGATTCCCGCGCCCACCTGCACCGACGGTCCTTCGCGCCCCAGCGCGATGCCGCTGGCGAGCGACGCCGAACAGCAGAAGAACTTGCCCAGCACCGTGCGAATCGAGATGCGGCCGTCATTCACAAACAGCGCGAACTTGGTTTGCGGAATTCCGCTGCCGCGCGCGAACGGGAAGTAGCGCCATAGCAGGTATCCGGTGGAGAGGGACCCGAGCACGGGAACCAGCACTCTGCGCCATCCCGATCCTCCAGCCGGATACATTCGCGCCGCCAGACGCCCGGTGAGCAGAATGAAGGCGACCACCACCAATCCGACCAGCGCTCCGATCACCAGGCTCAGAACCAGCAGCAGGTGGTCGCTACGCCGAAGACTCTCCAACTCCGCCTTGAACTTCGCCGCCCATCGGCGCATTCGCTACCTAACTCTCCTAACCGGCCAGCTTAAGCGCCGCCGCGGCGTTGCCGCCCAGGATCGCGTCCTTCTCTTTGGCCGAAATTCCCTTAAGCCTCTCGACCACATCGACAGGACGATCTAATCCCATGTTAAACGGATAATCGTCACCGAGGACGACGCGGTCCGCGCCAACCATATGAATGAGGTTGAGGAGGATCTGGTCGTTGTGCGCGATGATGTCGAACAGGAAGCGGCGCAGGTAGCTGCTGGCCGGTTTCTTGAAGTCCTTAAGCTCCGGCCGGGCTTCCACTCCGCGGTCCCAGCGGCCGATCACCGCCGGCACCGTCCCGCCGGCGTGCGGCAGCATGACCGTCAGTTTCGGGTACGCGTCCAACACGCCGCCGAAAATCAGGTGCGCCGCCGCGAGCCCCGTGTCGTAAGGATTGCCGGCCAGGTTGTCGAGTCCCCAATAGGGCGCGGTCCGCTCACGGCCGACCGTTTCCGACGGATGCAGCAGCACCGGCCAGCCGTGCTGCCTCGCACTGCGCGTAGATAGGCCATAGCGATTTGTCGTCGATTTCCTTGCCGCCATACGAGGTCGGAAAGTAGACAGCGCGTATGCCAGGGAGCTGCGACGCCCGGGCAAGCTCTTTCAGGGCCAGATCGGGCGCCTGCACCGGCAGCGCCGCGGCGAAGAGAAATCGCTTGGGATAGCTGCGGCAACCTTCGGAAGCCGCGTCATTGAACGCTTGCGTCAGCCGCGCGCCCAGATCCGGCGACGCCCAGTTGACCATCGGCGAGGTCAGCGACAACACCTGAATGTCGACCCCTCTCGCGTCCATTTCCTTGATGCGCGATTCGAGGCTCGCCGCAATCTCCGGCGGCGAAGCCAGAGAAAGCTTGCCGGAGGTGAACTGAAGACCTCCGCCCTGCGTGCGCGTCAGCGTCATGCCATCGCGCGGTCCCTCCGTCTCAACCAGCTTCAGCCACGCTTCCGGGAAATAGTGCGCGTGGAGATCGATGACCGGGCCGCCGTCCTTGCGGCGCGAAGCGAACGCGCTTCTGCGCAAAATCAAGGGCGCCGCGGACAAGGCGGCGATGAATTCGCGTCGGCGCATACGGCTAAGGTCAGGCCGCGATGCCGAGCTTCTTGGCCCACGGCGTCGCGCCTTTCAGCGCCGCGTTGACCGCCTCGATATTCTTGACGCCCTGGTCGGATAACCAATCCTCCAGAGCCTTCGGTCCTTTGGTGGCGTAGATCGGCATGCCGTCTTTCCAAGTCGCCCGTCCGCACAGCACGCCCGAAAAATCCGTCCCGGCTTCCGCGGCCATGTGCAGGTTTTCGACGAACTCCGCGTTACCGACCCCTGCGCTCAGGTAGATGAACGGCTTGGTGGCGACGGCCGCCGCCTCGCGATAGTAGTTTAGTGCTTCGGCCTTGGTGTACGCCTTCTCGCCTTTGTAGAAGGAACTGCCCTCGACGAACGCGGCGATGATCGGCACCTCCACTTTCAGCACATCCACGTGGTATTGCGGTTTGGAGAACTCCTTCATTGCCCCGATCACCACCTTGGGCTTGAGTTTGGCGTATTCCGGGCCCTTCTCGTTGCCGCCTTTCGCATCGTAACCGACAAACTCCAAAAAGAATGGGATCTGATAAAACTCGCACTCCGCGCCGACGCGCTCGATGAAGGAGTGCTTGATGTCGTTAATACCCGCCTCTTCGAACGGCGTGTAGTAGATCAGGATCTTAACCGCGTCCGCGCCCCAATCCACAATCCGCTTGACCGAGACGTGCGGCAGCAGATCGGGCAGATGGCCGGGATGAGTGCTGTCGTAGCCGGTTTTTTCGTACGCTAGAAGCAATCCGGCGTTCGCGGCGCGAGCCTTCGCCGCCGGCAATCCGAATTCCGGATCCAGCAGGATCGCGGAGGCGTGCGGGGTCAGCACCCGCGACACGATGGTCTTGAACTCTTCCATCATTTCCGGCGCGATCGACTTGGAATCGACGCCCTTGGCCGTGGCCAGTGACTTTTGTAAGCTGCCGCGTTGATCCATCGCAGCAGCGGCGATGATCCCGTTCGCGTTAGACAGCTTCTTGAGGTGATTCAATTTGCCGGAGGAAATAGCCATGCGACCATGGTAGATCGCGGCGCGGCTCCTACGCTACCCAGCGCGTGACCCGGCGGAAATACGCTTGCGCCCGGCCCACGTCGCGCAGGATTTGCGCCCTGAGGGCTTCTGGGGATTCGAACTTGCGCTCCTCTCGAACGCGCCACAGGAACTCCAGCCGGATGCGCAAGGGGCCGGCTCCGGTGAGTGTGCCCAGCAGGAAGGTTTCGATGGTGCGCGCGTGGCCGTCAAATGTCGGCCGCATGCCGATGTTGGTGATCGAGTTCCAGCGCGAGCCATGATCTGGATCGTGCGTGCGCGTGATGTAGACTCCGTCGGCGGGAAGGACCTCCTCCGGCGGTTCCAGATTCAACGTCGGGACGGTCTGCTTCGAGCCGATTCCGAGGCCGGAAACGACTTGCCCCGCGATGGCGTACGGACGCCCGAGCAATCTGCCGGCAAGCGAAACCTCACCCTGCCGGAGCCGCGTTCGAACTTCACTGGTGGACACAATCGATCCGCGCAGCTTCACTGCTTCAATCAGACGCGTCTCAAACCCGTAACGGCGGCCCAGTTCCTCCAGCACTATGGGGTTGCCCGCCTGCTTATTGCCGAAACGGAAATTCGCGCCGACCATTACGGCCTTGGCGTGCATCCGGTCTCGAACGTAGCGCGCGACAAATTCTTCGGGTGTCAGCTTGGCGACTTCTGGAGTGAACCCGAGCACGAAAACTTCCTCGATCCCCAGCTCTCGAATCCGCGCGATCCGTTCCTCAAGAGGCATCAGCGGCTGGGGAGCGCGGTCCGGTGCAACGACGCAGGCCGGATGCCGGTCGAAGGTCAGCGCGGCCGGCTGCAAGCCCCGCTCCTTGGCCAGAGCCACCACCTGGCGCAGCAAATGGCTATGGCCGAGGTGGACGCCGTCGAACTTGCCGATGGTGAGAACCGACCCGCTCATTCCGTCTCGATTTCGAGCCCGTCGTAGGCGAGCCGCACATGGGCGGGAAAAGCGGCCTCAGTCTGCTCATGCCCCAAGTCGTGGCACATGTGGGTGAAGAATGCGCGGCGAGGTTGAAACTCCTCCACCCATTTCAAAGCCTGCTCCACAGTCGTGTGCGTGGGGTGCGGCCGATGCCGCAAGGCGTCCAAAAACAACACGTCGAGATCCTTCAGCAAGCCTCGCGACTCCTCCGGAATCTCGCTATGGTCGGTGAGATACGCCACCCGCCCGAAGCGAAAGCCCAGCACCGTTCCATTGCCGTGGCACAGACGAACCGGAGTGAAGGTCAGGCCGAACAGGTCGAAGGGGGTCCCATCCAGGGGGCGGAGATCGAGCTTGGGAACTGACGACTGCGTGGGTTCATCGAATGCATACCGGAACACGCGCTGGATTACGTCGAGGGTCTCCGGCGTTGCATATAGCGGCGTGGGAACCTTCTGCCGGTAGTTGAACGGACGGATGTCGTCCAGTCCCAGGATGTGATCGGCGTGCGCGTGAGTGTAGACAATCGCGTCCAGCCGCTCCAGCTTGGCCCTCAAAACCTGCGCTCGAAAATCGGGTGAGGTGTCGATCACCACATTGTGCCCGCCGTAGCGCAGCAGGATCGACGGCCGCAGACGCTTGTCGCGGGGATCGTTGGATTGACACACCGCGCAGGTGCAACCGATGGTCGGCACGCCGGAGCTGGTGCCGGAGCCCAGCACGGTGATGTGGATTTTCACGGTTTGCTCAAGATGTCTCGCTCAAGGTTTCTCGCTCAAGATTTCGCCGGTTCCTCGGATTCGGAGGCTGGCGGAACCTCTCCGCTGGACGCCGCCGTGGCGGCCTTTGGTTTCGCCGCGCTCTCGCTTACCTGCACAAAGCGGAAGCGCAGCTCGGTCAGCGAATTCTCAATCAGCCGCTGCTCCTCCAGAGACAAGTTCCCGCGCGTCTTCTCCGAGAGCATCCCCAGCAGATCGATGGCGTGACGCGCCGAAGGCAGATCGAGTTGATCCTCCTCCCGCTCGGCGCCAAAGGGCAATAGCCCGAGCCGGATTTCGGCCTGAGTCTTCAGCGAAAACACCAGGAATTCGAAGGTTGGCGGTGGAAGTGGAAATCCAGAATCGCTCATAATGTCCTTTTAGTTCCATTTTAGAGCTTGGAGCGCCGGTTTACATGCCTCGCTACTTCACCCTGAACCAGGCCGAGCGGATTCTGCCCGAGGTCGAGCAAACCCTGCGCGACATTCTGTTCCATCGGGCAGAGGTGGTTGAGGCGGATCGGGAGCTGGAGCAGACCTCCGAAAGGATCCGCACCCTGGGAGGCGTGCGCATCGACCCGGGCGGGATCTCGGCGCTTCGCACCCGGAGAAGAGCCAGTCTGACGGCCATGCAGGAGGCAGTGGAAGCGCTCGACCGGATGGGCGCCCAGCTCAAGGACCTGGATATCGGTTTGATCGACTTCCCCGCTCGTTTCCAGAACCAGGATGTGTGCCTGTGCTGGAAGCTGGGCGAATCCCGCATTGGGTTCTGGCACGGAGCGGAGGAAGGCTTCCGCGGCCGCAAACCGATCGATCAGGATTTCCTCGATGGCCATTCCCGCCCCAATTGACGTTTGCAATTGACACTTTTCTTGTTAGGCCGATAGACTAAAGGCATAGGATGCTTCTCGCTAGAGAGTTTGTCGCCTACATTTCTCGCCAGATCGTAAAAGAGTTGAGTCCGCAATGGATCGAGACCACCGATCCCCACGTCGCTGCAGCCTTCATTGGCGACGTGGTGGAGCAGGATCTGGCCGTCGAAGACCATCTCAACGAAGAGGTCCGCGAGCTTTTGAGCCAGTACGGCGAATACATGCGCCGTGAAGGGGTCAGCTATCAGGAAATGTTCCGGCGCGTAAAGAACAACCTGATCCAGCAGCGCAAAGTGATCCGCGCTTCAGGCCGCGACTCCGGCGATTCCATGAAGCTCTCCCGGGACAAGATCAACGATATTTCCCACAAAGTGGTGGCGGCGCTGCGCAAGAGCCGCGACTTCCGCTTGAAGCGCGATCCCAACGACGTCCGCTTGCAAATGGTCAAGGTAATGACCGAGGTGCTGCACACGGAAGATAAGGTCGACCGCGCGGCTCGCACCAAGATCCGCAGCCAAAAGCGCGATATTGCGGAAGGCACCGAGGAGTGGGATCTGCTCCACAAGCGCTACTACGCCGAAGAGCTCAAGAAGCTCGGCATCGATCTGGCGCACTGACGCCTACAGACCCAGCGCGCGGATGCCCGCCTCGCCTACCTGCGCATCCTGCGGGCTGGTCGCTCCGCTGACGCCAATCGCGCCGATCAGCTCACCGTCAGCCAGGATGGGCAGCCCGCCCTGGACTGGGATCGCGCCGGATAGCTTCATCACCACGGCCCTGCCGCCCGTTACCGCGTCTTCCAGAGCTTTGGTGGGGCGCTTGAACAGCACCGCTGAACGCGCTTTATCCTGCGCTACCTTAACGCTGCCGAGCTGAGCGCCATCCATCCGTTCCAAATAAATCATGTGTCCGCCGTCATCGACGATGCAGATCACCATCTTCCAGCCGTTCTTGATCGCCTCCGCGCGAGCAGCCTGCGCCATTTGCTGCGCGGCAGCCAGAGTCAGAACTTTCTTGGTAGGGAGTTCCATTTCTTTTGTCACGGCGCCGGCCGCCGACCGAGATTCCCGTGCGCTATCGTTCTTCCAGGTGTTTGAGCCGTGCGTCGATCACATCTTCTACGCGGCGGAGCTCGCTTCGCCAGGTTTCCTTCAGGTCTTCGAATCGATCGGCCCAGCGGCCCTCGGCGTCGTCGAGTCGGCGATCGACTTCGTTGAACCTTCGGTCCACGTCGTCGAACCGGGCGTCCATGTAGCTACGCAAATCGCTTAGTCGTGAGTTATTGATCAGAATCCCGACGAGCACGGCGAACGTCGGTATCGAGATTGACATGGCAGTCTGTAAAGCTGCGTCAGACATTGTCAACCCCATGATATAACCTCAACACCCGCTTCCGGGCGGGACGTTCCACGCCGTGTGATAAGATCCACATTTTGCGAATTCGTTAAGGGAGCGTAAAGGTTCAGTGAAAGTCTACGAAACCAGCGATATCCGGAACGTGGCCCTGGCCGGTCACGGCAACTCCGGAAAGACTTCTCTTGTGGCCGGATTCCTCTATGCGGCAGGCGCCACCAACCGCCTCACACGCACCGAAGATGGCACCACCATCACCGATTTTGACGAGGATGAGATCGCGCGAAAGATCACCATCTCCTCCGCCGTCGCCGCCGTGGAGTGGAACAAGAAGAAGATCAACCTCATCGATACTCCCGGCTTCAACATGTTTATCAACGACACCAAGGCGGCCATGGTGGCCGCCGACGCGGTGCTGGTGGCCGTCGATGGCGTCGCCGGGGTCGAAGTCCAGACCGAAAAGGTCTGGAGTTTTGCCGAGGAATTCGAGCTGCCGCGCGCCATCGTCATCAACAAGCTGGACCGGGAACGTTCCAGTTTTGAGCGCACGCTGGAGAGCGTTCAATCCTTTTTCGGCCGCACCGCCGTCCCGATCCAACTCCCGCTGGGAGCGGAGCGCGACTTCACTGGCGTAGTCGACCTGGTCCGCATGAAGTCCTACACCTACACGCCCGATGGCGACGGGAAGGGCAAGGAAGCGCCCATCCCCGCCAACCTCGCGGACGCCGCTCAGTCCGCGCATGAGGCATTGGTCGAAATGGTCGCCGAAGGCAACGACGCGCTGTTGGAGGAGTTTTTCGAGAAAGGCACCCTCCCGGTGGAGCACATTCTCGACGGCCTTCGCGACGCCGTCCGTCAGATGCGTATTTTCCCGGTGCTGTGCGCCTCCGGTCTGCACAACATCGGCAGCGACCTGCTGCTCAATTTCTTCGTCGAAAACTTCCCCAATCCGGCGGAGCGCGGCCCGTGGAAGGGAACCCTCAACGGCGCGGAGGCCGAGCGCCCCGTGAAGGACGCTTCTCCGGCCTCCGCTTTCGTCTTCAAGACCGTCGCCGATCCATTTGCCGGCCGCGTGTCCTATTTCAAGGTCGTCTCCGGCATCGTCCGGAACGACGCGAACCTCGTCAACGCCCGGTCGTCCGCGGCCGAGCGCCTCTCGCACATCGGCGCGTTGTTCGGCAAGACCATCCCTCCGGTCACCGAACTGCATGCCGGCGATCTCGGCGGCGTCGCAAAATTGAAAGACACGTTAACCGGCGACACCTTGGGTGACAAAGGCTCGCTCATCGTGTACCCGGCCGTCAAGCTGGCCGAGCCGTCCATCGCCTACGCCATCGCCGCCAAGACCCGCAACGACGAAGACCGCATGGGTCAGGCCGTACACAAGATCCTCGAAGAGGATCAAGCCTTGCGCTTCTATCGCGACCCGCAAACCAAGGAGTTCCTGCTAGCCGGTTGCGGCCAGCAACACGTCGAGGTCATCGTCAGCCGTTTGAAGAAGCGTTACGGCGTGGATGTCGAACTCCACGCGCCTAAGATTCCCTACCGCGAAACCATCCGCGGCAAAGCCGACGTGCAGGGCCGTCACAAGAAACAGACCGGCGGACACGGTCAATTCGGCGATTGCTGGATCCGCATGGAGCCGCTGCCGCGCGGTGAGAAATTCTCCTTCGGCAACGAAGTCTTCGGCGGAGCGATCCCCAGGAACTTCATCCCCGCTATCGAAAAGGGCATCGTCGAGGCCGCGGAAAAAGGCTACCTCGCCGGCTTTCCGGTCGTCGACTTCAAGGTCATCGTCTATGACGGCTCCTACCACGATGTCGATTCTTCGGAAATGTCGTTCAAGCTGGCCGCCCGCAAGGCGTTCAAAGCCGCGATGGAGCTCGCCAAGCCCGCGCTGCTCGAACCGATCATGAACGTTGAGGTTCAGGCTCCCGTCGAATACGCCGGCGACCTGATGGGCGACATGAACGGCCGGCGTGGGCGCATCGCCGGCATGGACACCAAGGGTGGCACCCAAATCATCCGCGCCCAGGCGCCCATGGCCGAAATGCTGAACTACCAGAACGACCTCACGTCCATGACCCAGGGCCGCGCTTCCTTCAGCATGGAGTTCGACCACTACGACTTCGTCCCCGGCCTGCAAGCCGAGAAGATCATCGCCGCCGCTAAGGCCGCCAAGACCGGCGAAGAGGAAGAAGAAGAATAGAGCCGCAACCAGCGGAACGGTGGCGTAAACTGGAGGGCATATGAAGACTGCCTGGCTCTTGGCCATTGCTCTTGTGGCCGCTCTGGCGCTGCCACTGGCCGCCCATCATTCCTTCAACGCCGAATACGACGAGTCCAAACCGGTCAGCGTCACCGGCGTGGTTACTAAAGTCGAATGGACCAACCCCCACGTGTGGTTTTACCTCGACGAAAAAGCCGCCGACGGATCCATCATCCACTGGGCCTTTTCCGGCGGCGCGCCGGGTCAATTGATGCGCCGCGGCATCACCCGCGACGTCATCAAAGAAGGAATGACGGTGATGGTGAAAGGCTCGCGCGCTAAAGACGGCTCCAACAACGCCTATGGCAGCAGCGTGACTTTCGCCGACGGTCGCCAGGTCTTTACATCGGGCGCCGAAGTCGCCGACCCGGGCGCCAAGAAATAGTCATGACTCGACGCAAATCCCTCCGCGATCTTTTCTGCGCCAGTGCGGCTGTGATCGTCGCCGCAGCCTGCACCGCGATCTTCATCACTCCTGCTGATCTCAGCGCGCAGGGGCCCAAAATCCCTCGCACCTCCGACGGCAAGCCCGATTTTAGCGGGACCTTCGAATGGCCCAAAGCCAACGGCGGCCCGCGCTGCAAATGCTCCGCGACCATTTTCGATCCGGCTAAGATGACGCCATTCAAGTCCGGCGGCGAGCCTTTTTTCGAACCCCGCACGGGCGACCCCGCGCATGATGAGCCTCGCGCCTTCTGCATGCCCGCCGGCTTTCCCTCCGGCATGCTCTCCGCCAACGCGGTGCAGATGGTGCAGAACAAAAACTATCTGGTCATGGTGCACGAGTTCCAGCGCATGACCCGCATCATCCCCATGGACGGCCGCGCGCATCGTGAAGGCCTGGAGCCGATGTATTACGGCGACCCCGTCGGCCATTGGGAAGGCGACACGCTCGTGGTCGACACCACCAACTTCAAGCGCTGGTCTCTCGACGACTACTACTACACCGATCCTACCCAATACCGTATGCACAGCGAGGCTCTCCACACCATCGAGCGCATCTCTTGGAAAGACGCCTCCACCATCGACTACCAACTGACCATCGACGATCCCAAGATTTTCACCGCGCCCTGGACCGAGGACTTCACCATGAAGGCTCGCCCGGATTGGGACAAAATCGGCCTGTTCGAGTACGTCTGCGAAGAGAACAACCGCTGCCCCGGCGGACAGTGCAAGGGAAAGTAGCCGCGGAAGGCCGGAATGCCTTCGCACAGTTTTCGCGACAGGTATAAGAATCGTAATTACGATGAAGACCTATAGCTTCAAGGTGATTCTGGAGCCGGATGAAGACGCCCAGGGAGACTCGGCGTGGTTCGCGTATTGCCCGGCTCTGCAGAGCCTCGGAGGCGCGACCTCCGGCCGTACCAGGGAGGAGGCCCTCAGCAGGATCAATGAAGTGGTCCAAATGATCGTTCAGGAATTCAAGGAAGAGAGCAGACCCCTTCCCGAGGGTCCGGAGGATTCCGTCGAAGTTGAAGAGGTCTCCGAAAACGAACCCCGCATCGCAGTCACAGTCTAACGGATGGCCCTTGATTACCGTGGGCTCCGGTCGATCACAGCCCGCGAGTTGATCGCTGCGCTCAAGCGCGACGGGTTTTCCTTCGTTCGCCAGACCGGATCTCATCAGCGTTACGTCACCCCGACGGCCGGCGAGTCACCCTGGCTCCCCACGGGGGCGGAGACACGTTCACCATCAAAACCCTCAAGGCGATCATTGAGCTTCAAGCGCGCTGGACAGAAGAGGACCTACGGCGGCTTCGACTGCTGTGACCTGGAATCTCCGCACCTCCAACGCCCAATTTGCTACAGTCACTCTTAGGATGCCTGCCGGGATTCAGGATTCGCTCAGACAGCGCGGTGTCCGCCTCACCCGCCAGCGCCGGCTACTTCTCGAGCTGATTGACCGCAGCGGCCTCCACCTCGACGCCGAGAGCCTGTATCAGATGGCCAAGGAGCAGGACGCCAAGCTCAACCGCGTCACGGTCTATCGCACCTTGAAGCTGCTCAAAGAAGGCGGCTTGGTCGATGAGCTCGATCTGGCCCATTTCCAGGGCGACCAGCACTACTACGAAACCCGCCTCAAGCAGGAGCACGCGCACATCATCTGCCTCCGCTGCGGCCGCGTCGAAGAGTTCTTCGGCGAGGAGTTGCAGCAGCTCCGCTCCCAAGTCGGCTCGCAATTCGGCTTCGAGATTCTTTTCGCGCGCACCGAAATCGGCGGCTACTGCCCCCATTGCCGCGCACTGCGCGCGCAGGAGACTGCCTCCGCCGCGAGTTGACGGCCGCTCGCTAAATGGACTCCGCCACCAGTCTTCCGCGTGCTACTCTCATCGTGCTCAACCCCTCCGGCCAGCGTCAGCGCGTCCTGGTCGAGCCGCTGCCGTTCTTCCTCGGCCGGCATACCGATAATCAGCTGGTCCTGCGCGACAATCGCGTCTCCCGCGTCCACGCCCGCATCTTCGCCGAGCGCGGCCAGTACGTCATCGAAGATCTCAACAGCCGCCACGGCACCTGGGTCAACGGCGAGCAGATTGCCCGCCACACTCTCCGCAACTCCGACCGGATCGACTTCGGCGTCCGCGAATCCTACCAGATCACCTTCAGCCTTGAGCCCGGCGAGATTCATCGCATCCTGGATCAGTTCACAACCAGCTCGCACACCGGCGGAGAGGGATCGAACCACCTGGCCAAACTGCGGTCTTTGATGGAGGTCGCACGCGCGCTGCAGAATTCGCTTTCGACGCAGGAGGTGCTGATCACCGTGGTCGACGCGGCGCTTTCTGTCACCGGTTGCGAGCGCGGGTTCCTGCTGCTGCGGAAGGGTGCGGAACTCGATGTAACTGTCGCCCGCGACCGCGAGGGCAGACCGCTTCCGCCGGAGGATCTCCGCGTACCCACCTCCGTCATCCAACGGGCCCTGCACACTCGCCGCGATCTTCTCTCCATGAACTTCGATCCGATGGCGGCCGAAGGCGTCCGGCCCGAGATGAGCGTAGCCGCCCTGGAACTGCGCAGCGTGGTGTGCATTCCCTTGGTGCAGGTGCGCAGTGGATCGTCCGACGAGACGCGCGTCAGCACCGCCGCGGAAGCGACCGTCGGCTTGCTGTATCTCGATTCGCGAGCGCTTCCCGCGGATCTCTCGGCCGGTAATCGTGAGCTGCTGCAAACCTTGGCGATGGAAGCCTCCACAATCCTCGAAAACGCGCGCCTCATGGAAGAGGAACGCGGCAAGCTCCGCATGGAAAATGAGCTCCAGGTCGCCCGCGACATCCAGCAAGGCCTGCTCCCGGCTTCGCTGCCCGCCGACGGATGGTTCCGCGCCTCCGGCTCCAGCCAGCCCTCCACGCAAGTCGGCGGGGATTATTTCGACGTGCGGCAGATTCGCCCTGATTTATGGGCCGCCGTTGTGGCCGACGTTTCGGGAAAGGGCGTAAGCTCCGCGCTTTTGGCGGGCCTGTTGCAGGGCGTCTTCCTGATGGCTTCGTCGAATCCCAGCGATCTGGAGGGCATGCTTGCTTCCCTCAACTGGTTCTTGCTGGAGCGGACTCACGGCGAGAAATACGCCACGGTGTTTTACTGCACCATGAATGCCTCCGGCCTGCTGCGCTACGTCAACGCCGGCCATTGCGCGCCGTTTCTGGTGGGCGTTGAGGGCCGTTTGCGCAAGCTGCACACCTCCGGCATGCCCGTGGGGATGATGGAGGACTTCACCGTACAAACAGTGGAGGTGCAGCTTTCGCCGGGCGACAAGATCGTCGTCTATAGCGACGGCTTGACCGAAACCGAAAACGCGGCCGGGGAGTTCTTCGGCACGGAGGGTCTGCGCGCCTGTGCCCGCGATCATTGCCGCGAATCTGCCTCCGGTCTGCACACCGCGCTGCTGGCCGCGCAAGAACGCTTCAGCGAGGGTGGCGCCGTCGCCGACGATATCACGGTCCTGGTGCTGGAGTACGCGCCGCCCGCGTGAGTCTTACTGTTTTATACACCGCGGCTCATGGCGGCTTCGCGGGCCAGGCCGTGCCGCTTGGCGGAGGCGCCGCCGTATTCGACCACCTGTTTGAAGAATGGAGCCGGACCCAGCCTTTCAACCTGCGCGCGATCACGCCCTCGATTCTCGGATCCGCTGCGCCGTCGGGCAGGGAATTGGTTCACTTCGGCGAGCGCGACTACGCCCGCTTCTCCCGCGCCTTCGAACACGCCGCGACGGAGGAAATCCTGCGGCACGATCCGTCCGCCACCATCGTTCTTTCCAACGACGTTTCCGAAGGCCCCGAGTTTCAAAAACTCGCCTCCCACGGTTTTGGCATCTTCACCATCTATCACGTCGATGTCATCGCTTACGTCGCCGCGATTTATCTGCGAGGCTGGATTCGGCCCGAGACCACCGTCCGCTGGTATCCCCGCTTGCGCCCCCTCCTTCCGGCGATGGCTCGCCTGGTTTGGGAAAAGCAGGAAGCTAGCGTCCGCCATTCGCGTGGCCTCATCATGCCTTCCGATGGCATGCGCCAGGTCATTCAGCGCTGCAATCCCTGGTGCGAACCAGCCAAGTTTCACGTCCTTCCCTGGGGCGCTTGGACCGAACCGTCTGCTGCCGATCCGGCTCCGCTTCGCCGCGAATTTGGAATTCCGGATGACGCCTACATTCTCCTCACCCTCAGCCGCATCTCGCCGGAAAAAGGTCAGGATCTCCTCCTTGATGCTCTGCTCGAATGGGAGCAGCGTGACGACTTTCCCCAGCGGCCTCTGTGGCTGTTCCTCTGTGGCGACGCGGCTTTCATGCAAGGCCAGCGCTTTCTTCGAGAAATTGAAGCGTTCCGCAGTCCGCTTGCGGAAGACCCGCGTGGTCTTTCCCGGCTATGTCACCGGGGAGCGCAAAGCCGCGTTTTTCGCCCTAGCCGATCTGTTCGTCTTCCCCTCGCGCTTCGAGAGCTACGGCCTCACGCTTCTCGAAGCCCTCGCGTCCGGACTTCCCGCCGTTTGTCTCGACCACGTGGGAGCACGCGCCGTGATGCGCGACGAATTCGGGGCTCTGGCAACACCCGCTGAGCTCCGCTCCGCCATCGGCCGGCTTCTCGCGGATGAACCCGCGCGCAAGAGGATGGGTGAAGCCGCTCGCGAGTTCGCACTGACTCAACGGTTTTCGGATCGAGCGGCGGACTTGGCAAAAATCTTGATCGAAAGTTAAAGGGCCTTGGGCCCCTCTGCGATGGCCCGGTTCGCCATCTCGATCAGCGTTTCGCAGCAGCCGCTCATTTGAATGCTCACGTCGCGCAGGGTCGAGCCCCGGAATAGGATGCGCGGCGCCTGGTGGTGTCTGGGACAGCGTACGCCGCGAAGCTTGTCCCCGGTGCGCTGCTTGAAGTCCTGAAGAGACAGCAGATCTTGCACCGCGTCCTCGGCTGCCGGGATCACAAAATCATTTTAGCATAGACTTGTTGTATGTCCCGCGGTCCTTTTTTTCCCGAAGATATTTCTAACTATCTGCTCTCCGTCTCCCTCCGCGAACCGCCGATCCTGCGCCGCCTGCGCGAGGAAACCGCCGGCCAGCCCCAGGCGCAGTTTCAAATCCCGCCCGAGCATGGCCAGTTCATGGCGCTGGTAATCCAAATGCTGGGCGCGCGCCGCACCCTCGAGGTCGGCGTCTTCACCGGCTATAGCTCGCTCGCGGTCGCGCTGGCTCTTCCGCCGGACGGACGCATCGTCGCCTGCGACATCAGCGAAGAGTACACCGCTATCGCCCGCCGCTTCTGGCGGGAAGCCGGGGTCGACCACATGATTGACTTGCGGATTCGCCCGGCCATGGAGACTCTGACCGGTCTTCTCTCGGACGGGCAGGGCGGACGCTTTGACTTTGCTTTTATCGACGCCGACAAGAGCAGTTATGAAGGCTATTATGAGTGCGCCCTGGAGCTGCTTCGTCCCGGCGGCCTCATCATGGTGGATAACGTCCTCTGGTCCGGCCGCGTCATCGACCCTTCCGATCAAACCGGCGACACCGTCGCCCTCCGCGCCTTCAACAAGAAGCGGCTGGCCGATTCCCGCGTGTCCCTGAGCATGATCCCGCTGGGCGACGGCGTTACACTGGCGCTGAAGCGCTAGAGAATGGCAAAGTTTCGCATCCGCTTGCCGAGGGGCCACACGAAGGAGCTGCGGACGCTTCCCGCGCCGGCGTTTGCAAGGCTGATGCTGGCCGTGATCTTCTCGATGGGCGCGGTTATCATCTGCACGGACTTCATGGACGGTCTTCAGCGGCCATTGTGGTGGACGATAACCCGCGCCTGCGTCATCGGAATTCTAAGCGCGTTGTCCCTAATGATCGCAGGGCGAGGCCGGAGGGTTCTGCTGATCGCCCTGCCGATGGTGATCGCGGTGATCCTTTTAGCGCTCGCGAGGGCAAAGGCGCCGCCGCCAAACCGGTTGTTGTTTGAGCCCGGCCTGGAACAGCTTCGGCGGCGCCTGGTTATAGAGGGGACTCTGTCGGTCGCGGCGATGTCACTGGGCTACGCGATTTTTCTCCGGACGATCGCCACGGAAGTTTCGCGCCACATCCGCACTCGCGCCGAGCTGGTCCTGGCTGAGCAGGTGCAGCAATCGCTCGCGCCTCCGCTCGCGGTGAAGAGCGCTGGTTACGAGGTCCAGGGCCGCTCCTCGCCCAGCAGCCAGATGGGCGGCGATCTTCTGGACGCCGTGGAACAACCCGGGGCGGTGGCCGTATACGTAGCCGATGTCGCCGGGCACGGCATCCAGGCCGGTGTGTTCATGGGAATGGTCAAGAGCAGCGTCCATACGGCTCTGCTCCGGCGCGGTCCGTTGGCGGAGCTGCTCGCGGATCTCAATCGCGTGGCCTTCGAGGTGAAGACCAGCCCCGCGACTTACGTCACGTTTGCTTGTCTCCGCTGCGGGGAAGGCGGTAAGGTCGAGTACTCGCTCGCCGGCAGCGGTCCCATCCTGCACTATCGAGCCCGGTTTAAGACCACGGACCTGCTGGCTATGGAGCAATTTCCGCTGGGCCTGTTCGCGAAGGCTACGTTTCAAAGCGGCGTGGTCCAGATCGAGCCGGGCGACATTCTCGCCGTGATGACGGACGGGATTCCGGAAACTGTGGACGCCGGCGATCGGCAATTCGGGCTGGATCGGATCGGGGAGATCCTCGCGGGAACCCCAACCGGACCTCTTGAGGAACTGGTCGAGGCGGTTTTCAACGCGGTTCGCCGCCACGGTCCCCAGGTCGACGATGAAACTCTGGTGCTGGTCAGAGCCGCTGCGTGATCCCTTTGCCGCGCGATTCGCGCCTACACTAATAGAAGGTAGCAGTGGACTTCGCCGAGCAGGTCAAATCCTCCATAGACATCGTTAACGTTGCCGGGGAATACGTGCGCCTCAAGCGCGTCGGGTCCACCGGCCGCTACCTCGGCCTGTGCCCCTTCCATCAGGAGAAAACTCCCTCCTTCAACGTCAATCAGGCGCGCCAGTTCTATAAATGCTTCGGCTGCGGCGCCAAGGGTGACGTGTTCAACTTCGTCATGGAGATTGAGGGGCTCACTTTTTACGAAACGCTCAAGCAGCTTGCCGAGCGCAACGGCATCCCCATCCCCAAACGCTCCGATTACTCCGACGCCGAAACCCGCCTTCGCGCCGCCCTGCATGAGATGCACGCGATCGCCGCGGACGTTTTTCGAGACAACCTGCGCTCGCCGCAAGGCTCAAGCGTGCGCGAATATCTCGCCAAGCGCGGCGTCGCTCAAGAGATGATCGATACCTTCGGCCTGGGCTTCGCCGATTCCTCCGGCCAAACGCTGGTCCGCCGCTTCACGGACAAGGGATTCACCCCGGACCAGATGGAGGCGTCCGCGCTGGCGAGCCGCCGCCAGGAGGGCCCCGGCTTCTACGATTATTTCCGCGGCCGGCTCATGTTTCCCATCCATAATGAATCCGGCAAGGTGATTGCCTTCGGCGGACGAGCCATGTCGGATGAGCCCGGCCAGCCGAAATATATCAACTCCAGGGAAACACCCATTTACCGCAAGTCATCCGTCTTATATAACCTGCATCGCGCTCGCGACGGCATGCGTAAGCAGAACAGGACGGTTTTGGTCGAAGGCTACATGGATGTCATCGGTGCGTTTTCGGCAGGCGTTAAGGAGGTGGTGGCGAGTTGCGGGACGGCGCTCACGCCGGCGCAGGTGCGCACCATGCACCGCTTGGCGGGGACCGTGGTGGTCAACTTCGATCCTGATGCCGCCGGCGCCAACGCCGCGGAGAAGGCCATCCAGCTTCTTCTGGATGAAGGACTGCACGTTCACGTTCTGACCCTGGACGACGGCCTCGACCCCGATGAATACGTCAAGAAATACGGGGCTGAAGCCTATCGAGCCAAGGTCGATTCCGCCGGCGGCTATTTTCATTGGCTCGCGGACAGAGCCCGCGCGCGGTATCCCAAAACCGCCGAAGGCCGCGTCGACGCTTTCAAGTTCCTGCTTCCGGTGGTGCAAAACATCCATGACAAAATCGAGCGCGCTTTCGTCGCCAACGACCTGGCCGCCTACCTTGGCGTGGAGCAGAGCCTGGTTCTGGATCAATTGAAGCGAGCTTCGCTAACCAGGAACCCTGCCACCGCCGCGCCGCTTCCGCCGCGCCCAGGCGTTCACCCGATGGAGCGGCTACTGCTCGGCTCGCTGCTCTCAAGTGACGAGGCTCGCTCTGAGGTTTTACCCCAACTCACCCCCGCCATGACCGAGACATTTTCTACGCGCGATGTTTTCGAAGCTCTGCGTCACATCAATGGTTTAAGTGGGGGTTTAACCGGGGATTTAACGGGCCCGGCGGCCTTTTCCGCGCTGGAAGGCCGGCTTGGTCCGGCGGGTCAGGCTCTATTGCATGAACTGATCGCGGCCGATGAGATGAATGACGGCGTGTCCAGCCTGCAGCAGGCTCGTGCTTGCCTCCGCACGCTGCAAGCTGGATTGAAGAAACGTCAGGTGGATGAGTTGAGAGCCCGCATTAAGTCGGCCGAGCGCGAAGGCAGGATGGATCACGCGTTCCGGTTGATCACGGAGCTACACCAACTGGAAAAGGAAAGCAAGCTGGATTCTGGTGTCTGAGGGATCGTACTGCCGGATGACGCCCATGTCCAGTGTTGTAAACTGAAATGCAATTGGCTGTAGAGCGGTTTGAAGGACGCGCTGCTGTAACGCTACGGGGTCTTACGGACGGCGCACAGCCGATGGGGTATTGTGGCGACTGAAGAAAAGTTCGGCCGGCTAAAGCAGCTCATGGACACTGGCAAGGAAAAGGGCTATGTCTTGTACGACGAGGTCAACGACCTCCTTACCGAAGACTATAGCGGCGGCCGCCAGCTCGACGACCTGCTGACGGAACTCGATAGCGCCGGCGTCGAAATCCTGGAAGAGCCCAAGATCGAGTTCGACAAGAAAGCCGAGGAGGGCGAAGAATTCGCCGACCTCGAACTGGCTCAGGATTTCAGCGACAAGACCAACGATCCGGTGCGCATGTATCTGCGCGAGATGGGCACCGTCCCGCTGCTCACCCGCGAAGGCGAAATCGAGCTGGCCAAACGCATGGAGCGCGGCCAGGGTGCGGTGCGCAAGGCGCTGTCCCGCTCCGCTCTGGTCATTCGCGACGTCCTCTCCATGGCGGAAACCATTCAAGCCGATCCCTCCGCCGTGCGCGATATCCTGGTGATGCCGGATCTGATGGTCACCGATGAAACCGTGGCGGAGCAAGCGGCAGAGCTTCTGGCCACTATCGGGGAGATCGAAAAACACTATAAAAAGGCCCAGCAATTCCGCCAGAAACTGCAGTCCACTTCGCGCGGGATGAAGCCCAAGATGCACCGCACGCTGCGGTGGAGTCTGGCGCGCACTCTGGTGTGCATCTCGCGGCTGATTCGCGGCATCCATTTCACTTCCGTCACCCGCCGTGAACTGGCCGGCCGGCTTCGAGCCGAGGTCGAAGACCTGCGTCCGGTGGAGAAGGAAATCGCCAAGCTGCAACGCAAGCTGGAGGCTCCCTCCAATGGAGTTCATGGCGCCGCATCCGCCGTGCGCAAGGAGATGCGCCAGCTCAACCAGCGCATCCAGCAATTGGAAGAAGATTCCGGCGCCAGCTCCAGTGAACTGCGCCGCACGCTGCAAATCGTCGAGCGGGGCGAGTTGGAAGCGGAGTGCGCCAAGAAAGATCTGGTCGAAGCCAATCTTCGCCTGGTCGTTTCCATCGCCAAGCGCTACACCAATCGCGGTCTCCAGTTCCTGGACCTGATTCAGGAAGGCAATATCGGACTGATGAAGGCCGTCGACAAGTTCGATTATCAGCGCGGCTACAAATTCTCCACTTACGCCACCTGGTGGGTTCGCCAGGCCATTACGCGCGCCATCGCGGATCAGGCCCGCACCATCCGCATCCCGGTGCACATGATCGAGACCATCAACAAGCTGGTCCGGATGCAGCGCCAGTTACAGCAGGACCTCGGCCGCGAGCCGACCACCGAAGAGCTCTCCGTCAAGATGGAGCTGCCGGTCAACAAAGTCCGCAAGGTTTTGCGCATCGCGCAGGAGCCGATTTCTCTCGAAACCCCGGTGGGCGAGGAAGAAGAGTCGCACCTTGGCGACTTCATCATCGACCGCCGCGTGGTCTCGCCATCGGAAGCCGTCATCAACTTGAACCTGCGTGAGCAGACCGCGGAAGTTCTCAAGACGCTGAGCCCGCGCGAAGAGAAGATCATCAAGATGCGCTTCGGCCTGCAAGACGGCAGCGAGCACACCCTCGAAGAGGTCGGCCAGCACTTTGCGGTAACGCGCGAGCGCATCCGGCAGATCGAAGCCAAGGCCCTCCGCAAGCTCCGTCACCCGAGCCGTAGCCATCGCCTGCGGGCTTTCCTCGACACCAGCCTCCGGGATTAACCGCATCGCGGTCCGCTAGCCCAGCGTGCCAACGAGTTCCGGCAGCCATGCCCGCCGCTAGCCAGAAGGCCGCCGAGCCGATCACTTTGATCGAAAACTGGGCGGCCTGGTTGAAGAAATAGACGGGGGTTCGTGCCTACGGTGTCGTCTGGTCCACGGTAAACCGTTTCGCAGCGACGGTTCCAGTGATTTGGCCCACCTGCACGCCCGTCGTTGGATTGAAAGTGGTGATGGTGAAGGTACCGGAGTATTCATTGCCGCTCGGGTCCAGCGTCACCTGCTCATGGATGATCGATTTGCCGTTGAGCTGTCCGGAGGACGCGTCATAGCCGAGCGCGATGTGGTTCAGTTCGTAAGTGAAGAACCCGGATCGCACGAATACACCCAGACAGAAATTCTCCGTGGCCGGAGCGCGCCCGCCGGAATTGAAAATCTCCGTTCCATCGCTGTGCCACTCGCCGTATCCGAAGTCGAGGATGGCGCCGTCGGGAATCGGAGGGTTAAGCGACGTATTGCCTTGGGAGATGAACTGCACGTTCCACATGCCCACGATGCTGGCGGTGTTCACCATCGCGTTGCCTCCGGACATCGCTCTCGCCGCGTCTCCGGCGCGTTGAGCAACCGCCTGTGCGTTCGCCGTGGTCTCCGACCCCGCGAAAGCAAATGGGCCTTGAAGCTGGGAGGTATCGCCGCATCCGGCTTGGGCCAGTGGCGCCAGCGCGGCCGCGAGCAGCGCGCCTACGGAATAGGTTACAAATCGAAGTTGATGTTTCATCGGTGTTCCTCTTTTCTGTCGCAGGCCGTTACCGCTGTCTCCCGCGTACACCCTTAAAGGCGCAGAAGGGTCGGCAAAACTGGAACGCCCCCGCAAAAAAAGTGTTTCGCCGGCCGCCGTATACTTTAGCGAAGAGGGACATGGCCGATTCGACCGTATCGGAGACCACGCAGTTGCTGCGCGCCTGGGCGGGCGGGAACCAACAGGCGCTGGACATGCTGATTCCCCGCGTTTATCGCGAACTCAGGCGATTGGCCGCCCGCTGCCTCAAAGACGAGCGCCAGGGAGAAACGCTGCAAGTGTCGGACCTGGTGCACGAAGCCTACCTGCGCTTGGCCGACGTTTCACGGCTGGATTGGCAGCACCGCAACCATTTCTTCGCCGTATCGGCGACTCTAATGCGCCGGATCCTGGTGGACCGGGCGCGCAAGCGGATGGCGGCCAAGCGCGGCCAACGGGCTTCGGGCATCGATGTCGAACACGCTCTCGACGCCGCCTCCAAACGGCCGGCTGAAATCGTCGCTTTGGACGATGCGCTGAACTCCTTGGCCCTCTTCGCCCCAAGGAAAGCCCGCATCGTCGAGCTGCGCTTTTTTGCGGGACTGGAAGTGAAGGAAACCGCGGAAGTGCTGGGCGTATCGTCCGATACCGTGATGCGAGATTGGAGGCTGGCCAAGGCGTGGCTATTGAAGGAGCTATCTGCCGCCTGACATCGGAGCCGGCAGGCTCAAACGATGTAAGAATGGTCGAATAGATTCCAAATGGACCCTGATCGCTGGCAAAAAATCGAGGACCTTTACAACGCTGCGCTCGCCTGCGGCCCGGAGGAGCGGGCGCGTCTGCTCGAGCGCGCCGATCCGGATCTATGGCGCGAAGTCGAGCTGCTGCTAACGCAAGACGGTTCGCTGCTGGATCGCCCTGCGTGGGAGCAGATCGAGGAGAAGGCCGCGCCCACGCTAGCCATTGGGCAGCGCTGGGGCCGTTACGAAATCGAATCGCAATTGGGCGCCGGAGGGATGGGCGTCGTCTTTCGAGCCCAGGACACGAAACTCCGCCGGCCCGTCGCCATCAAGTTTCTTTCCGACGAAGTGGCCGACGTGGCTGGGCGCCGCCGTTTCCAGCGCGAGGCGCAGACCGCTTCCTCGCTCAATCATCCCCACATCGTGGCCGTCTATGACGCGGGCGAATTCGAGGGTCGGCAATACCTGGTTACGGAATTCGTGGACGGGGGCACCCTCAAGGCTTGGGCTCGTGAGCGGAAGCGTACGTGGCGCGAGATCGTCGAATTGCTGACGGGCGTTGCCGATGGACTGGCCGTGGCGCATGCGGCGGGCATTTTGCATCGCGACATCAAACCGGATAACATCCTGGTTTCCAAAAGCGGTTACGCCAAGCTGGCCGACTTCGGGTTGGCCAAGCTCGCCGAAGGCACCGATAACGATCTCACCCTCACCTTGACGGAGGGCCGCACCCGGCCCGGCGTGGTCATCGGCACCATCCCTTATATGTCGCCGGAGCAGGCCGCGGGAAAGCCGGTTGACTCCCGAAGCGATATTTTCTCGTTCGGCGTCGTTCTGTATGAGCTGCTCGGCGGGCGGCGTCCGTTCGTCGGGAAGACCGACCTTCAGGTATTGCAAGCCATTCTGCATGCGGCGCCCGAGCCACTCGGCGAAGAGGTGCCGCTGCCCTTGCGTATGGCCGTCGAAAAAGCGCTGGAGAAAGACCCCGAGGCGCGCCATCAGTCCATGCGCGACCTGGTGGTCGACCTGAAGCGCGCTACGCGTCACACGGCGCCGGAACCGGTTACCGTCCCGACCAAACCTGATACCGCGCGCCGCACTTCGTGGAAATGGATTGCGGCCGCCGCCGTGGCTCTGGTCGCGGTTGGGGGCGGGGCAGCTTGGCTCCGGTGGGGCGACAAGTTCGGGGCTGGTCCTCCGGCCGTCCAGTACACGCAACTCACCAATTTCGCGGATTCCGCCGTCGCGCCGATGCTTTCTCCAGATGGAAAGATGCTCGCGTTCATTCGAGGCGAGAACCCCTTCGAAGGACCCGGCCAAGTCTACGTCAAGCTTCTGCCCGACGGCAATCCGCTGCAGCTAACCCACTTTGATGGCGGCTATCTGGAAGGACCGGTGGTCTTTTCCGCTGACGGCAGCCGGGTCGCGTTCGCACGTCGTGGCGCCGTCTGGACGGCGCCGGTATCCGGCGGCGAGCCCACTCCGCTGTTGGCTCATGCTTCGGGCTTGAGCTGGGTCGAGCCAACGCCTGGAACTCGCCGCGTGATGTTCTCGGCCGAGATCGGCGAAGGCATCCATATGGGAGTCTACGAGTCCACGGAGAGCCGGTCGGAATTGCGCACGATCTATCTGCCCGCCTCCGTGGAGGGCATGGCCCATCGGTCCTACTTGTCGCCAGACCGCCGTAATGTGCTGATTGTGGAAATGGACTTGGCCAGTTGGCTCCCCTGCCGGGTGGTTCCGTTCGACGGCAGCTCCGCGGGAACGCGCGTCGGTCCGCAACCCGCGCAGTGTACCGACGCCGCGTGGTCGCCCGACAGTAAGTGGATGTATACGGCGGCCAATACCGGCGACGGATATCACATCTGGCGTCAGCGCTTCCCCAACGGCATGCCGGAGCAGGTCACTTCTGGCGCGGATGAGGAGCAGGGGATTTCCTTCGCTCCCGATGGCCGCTCCTTTGTAACCTCGGTAGGGGGGAGCGAAAGCACGCTTTGGCTGCACGACGCCAAGGGCGACCGCCAGATCACATTCGAGGGTTACGCATTTCTGCCCTCGTTCTCCGGCGATGGCAAGACTCTCTATTACCTGCTGCGCTCCCACACCAACCGCGGTTTTGTCAACGGCGAACTGTGGTCGGCTGATCTCGAGACGGGGAATAAAAAGCGCCTGTTGACGGATTTTCTGATGGAGCAATACGACATTTCATCCAACGGAAAGCGCGTCGTGTTCCTCACCAATGACGGCGGGCACTCGGAATTGCGGGTAGCGCCGCTCGACGAGAGCGCCGCACCGCGCCTGTTGGCCACCGAGGAGTATTCGCCGCGCGCTCTGTTCGATCCGCATGGGGGCGTATTATTCGTGGGCGGAGAGAAGGGCGTTGCTTACCTCTATCACATCAACGAGGATGGCACGGACCAAAAAACAGTTCTGCCCACACCGGTGTTGTATCTATACTCCGTGTCACCTCACGGAGAGGCCGTGGCCGTGTGGGTTGGTCAGGACGTGTACGTCGATGCCTATGACGGCAGTTCCCAGACCTTGATCTGCAAAGGCTGTGGAACCGCGGGAGAGGAACAGCGGGGCGTCACTCCTCCGCTGTTGAGCTGGTCTCCGGACGGAAAGTTTTTGTACGCGCATGGTCCCGCAGCGCGTGAGAGCTATGCGGTGCCACTGCCGCCCGGCCGATTACTGCCTGCGCTGCCGAAGGAAGGTTTGGCGGGTATCGTTGGCGCCGCGAAGCTGCCCGGCGCGAAAACCTTCCCGCAGCAACGCGCTTATGGAGGGGCCGATCCTTCGGTCTACGCGTATCCACGCGTAACCACCCATCGCAACATTTATCGCATCACGCTTCGTTGAAGGAGATCCGTATGATCATGGACCGTCGCCATTTTCTAATCGCCGCATTGGGCGCTCCGGCCATCGCCCGTGCCCAGAAAGATCCAGCCCTCATCCTGGATCGCGGCTTCGCCCAAGTGACTCGCATCGCGGATGGAGTGTGCGTCACCATTGCGAATCCCGCCAAAGGTGAGCAATGCGATTCCAACGGAGCCGTCATCGCCGGCCGCGACGCCACTTTAATCGTCGAAGGCCACTTCTTCCCCGAGGGAGCGGAGCTGGAACTCGAAGTCGCGCAGATGGTCTCCAAGGCCCCGATTCGCGCCGCCGTGAACACGCACTACCATCTCGATCACACCTTCGGCAACAGCGCGTACGCGCAGCGGAACATCTCCATCATGGGGCATGAACGCGCGCCTGCCCTGATGAAGGAAAACTACGCGGCCCTACAGCACGTCGACAAAAAACCACTGCTCGGGCCGTGGGAGCAAGCGGTAGCCGCCGCCACGGACCCGGTCGAGAAGCAGCGCGCGACCTCAGACCTGGGCGCCAGGCAATGGGAATACCGGGCGATTGACCGGGTAACGTTAGCGTATCCCTCCGAACTCTTGCGCGACGCGGACTTTCCGAAAAAAATCGACCTTGGCGGGATCACCGTGGTGTTGGAGCATGCCGTCGGCCACACTCCCACCGATATCGTGGTTCGCCTTCCTCAGCACGACATCGTCTTCACCGGCGACCTGTTGTTTGAAAAATCCTATCCAGTGGCGTTCGACGCGGACATGCTCTCCTGGCGCAAGGTGCTGGACCGGTTCGCCGCCTATCCTCGCGAAACCCGCTTCGTGCCGGGACACGGTCCCATCTGCGGGGTTGAGGTGGTCCGTGAATTCGCGGACCTGCTCGACGATCTTCACAACCATGCCACGCAGATGATGCGCGCCGGAGTGAGCGTGGAAGAAGCGGCCCGCCGCTACACCCGGCCTGCACGGTTTGAGAAGTTCGGAGTATTCTCATGGGACTGGTGCATCGGCAGCCCGATGCGCGACTACTACGCGAAGGCATAGCGATTAGCGTCGCCGGACGGCGGTGAGCTACCTTAAAACATTAGACCCCCATGTTGGCTGTTCATCTGGAATCGGGCCGCGTCGAGCTGCGTAAGAGGCGCCCGCGTGCACGGTCCCGAGTCTGGCATCATGAGCATCGTCCTCGCAGCCAGCGAAATCCGCTCTGGCGATGCTATTTGCGTCGACCGCCGATTCCGCAGCTGCGCCTCGAACGGGGCTAGAGCTTACTCCGCGCCGGTTTCCTCAAAGCCCGCCGCGACGAGGTCTGAGACACTGAAAATGCGCGCTGCGCTGAGGCCGCCGATTTGAGTTACCTTGCCGCTCTCCAAGGCCGCTCGAATTCCCGAAAGCTGAGGTTCCGTAACATCGAGGGCCCTGAGGGTCTTGACCAGTGCCTGAACCTTCAAGGCTTTGGTTGAGAGCGAAGCTCCCCGGTCGACGGGCCGGGCCTCCAATCGATAAGTACCAGGGCCCCCGGCCCGAGCCCAGACTTGGTAGGACACATCTTCGTACTCCCCTAAGCGGCTGATCGCCACAGCTCCTCCGTCGGGAAATACAGCCTGAATCTGGAGCACTCCGCCCATGGCGTGAATATAGCTCCGCAATGTGCTCAGGTACATGTCGGCCCGCTGTTCTATCCGCGAAATGGAGCTTTGCGGGACATCCAGAATCTCCGCCAACTCAGCCTGCGTGAGCCGCTTCGCATTCCGCAACTCATCCAGGGCCATCCGCTGCAACTCCTCGCCCACGCGCCGCTTGTTCTCCGCGCGGCTCGCCGGTTCCATCCGCTCCTGAAGTTCTCTGTAGTTCCGAGCCATGGCTATTCTCCCTTCTCTAAATCCCGCAGGTGGCGGTCGTAGATCGCATCCGCCCGCGGCACGTGCACTTCATACCAGCGGTCGTCTCCCGTCTTGTCTCCACCAATTAACAGCAGCGCAACCCGCCGCGGATCGAACGCGTAGAGCACCCGATAGGGCCGCCCTTGATGCTGAATCCGCAGCTCTCGCATGTGGGTATGCCGCGACATCTCGACGCCTGAAGAATGCGGCATCTTGAGCGTTGGGCCGGCAGCCTGTAAGAGACTCACAGTGAAGTCGACACTCTGCTGTTCCGCCGGGGTGAGCCCGTCCCACCATTCGCCGAATTCGTCGGAGAACTCGACCTCTGCCACATTAGATTATGCCATCTGCGACATAATGTCGTCAAGAACATATCAGGCGTCTCCAGCGTGCTTAACGGGCTGATTCCCGGCCTTCGTTACGGGCCGGATTGGACCGCCATCCTTGTTACCCACTGACTCGCCCCTGATGAGCTACCTTAAAACATTAGACCCTCATGGTGGCTGTTCATCTGGAATCGGGCCGCGTCGAACTGCGCCGCCAACCCCTCCCACGCATCCCTGACGGATTTGCCCGCATCCGCCTCCTCACCGCGGGCATCTGCTCCACCGACCTCGAACTTCAGCGCGGCTATTACGGCTTTTCCGGCACTCCCGGTCACGAATTCGTCGGCGAAGTGACCGAGGCGGACGACAAAAGCTGGGTTGGAAAACGCGTCGCCGGGGAAATCAATCTCGCTTGCCACAAGTGCGAATGGTGCGCCCGCGGTCTCGAACGCCACTGCCCGCATCGCACCGTGCTCGGCATCGTCAAACACCCCGGGGCTTTTCGGGAGTTCCTCACTCTTCCCATCGCCAATCTTCATTCCGTTCCCGCGAAACTTTCCAAGGAAGAGGCCGTCTTCATTGAGCCCGTCGCCGCCGCTTGTGAAATCCTGGATCAAGTCCGCGTCAAACCCGGTTCGCCCGTTGCCGTCATGGGCGACGGCAAGCTCGGACTGCTGATCGCGCAAGTTCTCCAGGCGCACGGCGCGAGAGTTCATCTGCTCGGCCGGCACAAGGACAAAATGAAACTGGTCCAGCCCGCCGGGGTCACCGCGGAGATCATCGGCAAGCATCTGCCGCACCGGCAGTATCCGATGGTGGTCGATGCCACCGGGTCCGCTGAAGGCCTTTGCGCCGCGATTGCGATGTGCGAACCGCGCGGCACGGTCGTCATGAAGTCGACCGTGCACGGTCTGGTCAAGATCGACACCGCTCCCGCCATAGTCAATGAGATCACCTTGGTCGGATCGCGCTGCGGACGGTTCGATCCCGCTATTCGCATGCTCTCGTCCGGCAAAGTTCGCGTAGGCAACCTGATTTCGGATCGTTTTCCTCTCGATCGCGCGCCGCAGGCCTTCCGCCGCGCCGCCACTAAGGGAGTCCTCAAGGTGTTGCTCGATGCCAGTTGACCGCCGCGAGGTGCGCGTGCTTTGGGCCACGGCCGCGGCGATCCTGGCCGGCGTAATCGCGTATTCGCAAACGTTGGCGCTCGCCTGGGACGAAGGATTCCATCTGCTCGCGGCGCAGTTGATCTTGCGCGGCAAGCGTCCTTATCTCGACTTCCTCCACCCCCAGACTCCCCTGTACGCCTACTTCAACGCAACCTTGATGCGAGTCTTCGGCGAAAGCTGGCGTGTGGTCCACGTCGTGTCGTCGATCGCGTTGGTCGGGGCTGCGTTGTTGGCGGCGACCTTCGTCCTCGAACGTCTCGAAGATAAATCCTGGCGCCTCGCCGGAGCTTTGTGCGCTCTGGTCCTGGTTGCTCTGAACTCCACCGAGCTGTGGTTTGGCACCATCGCGCAGCCCTACGCCGTGTGCCTGTTCCTGGTGGTCTCCGCATTTCGATTGACCGTCCTGGCGGTCGAACGCGAATCGACCGGCGATGCCGCCGCCGCCGGTCTTTGCGCTGGATTGGCCGCGGCCTGCTCACTGCTCACCGCTCCTTTCGCTCCTGTCCTGCTGATCTGGACCTGGCTTCGCTCCGCTAACAAATGGAAGCACGCCGCGGTCTTCGTTGCTGCCGCTGCCGTACCCTTCCTGCCGCTGGCAGCTCTGTTCGTTCAAAGCCCGCGGCAAGTATTCTTCGGGGTCCTCCAATACCACGCCCTCTACCGCGACGCCGATTGGCCCGGCGCGGGCAAACAGAACCTCAACGTCGCCACCGGGTGGATGAACAACTACGAAGCCGTGCTGCTGATTGGCCTCGCCGCCCTGGGACTGACCTACATCATGGGCAAGAGCAATTGGAGCGCTGCCACGAGGCACGAGATCACGCTATGCGTGTGGCTTACCGCAACCGAAAGCGCCTATCTGCTGATCCCGCGTCCCACTTTCGGCCGCTATTACCTCTTCGTGATCCCCTTCCTGGCGATTCTTTCCGCAATTGGCCTCTACGCCATCGCCTCGCAGCTCGCCAGCCTGCGCCTGCCGCTGCGCTATCCCGTGATTCTCGCCGCGGTGATGCTGGCCGCTTTCGCCAAGTACAGCTTGGACGCAATCATGGACTACCGCTGGCCCATGCTTGTTCCGGTTGCGAAAAAAGTGGGAGAGGTCACGCCACCCGGCGCGAAACTCTACGCCGATGAACAGATCTATTTCCTGCTGCACTGGATTCCGCCCAGCGGCATGGAGTACATGGATTCCCATAAACTCAATCTGCCCGAGGAACGCGCCGCCGCCATGCACGTGGTCCCCCTCGCGACGCTCGACAGCCAAGTGAAAGACGGCCAATTCGCCACGGTCGAAATCTGCAACAATCAGGACCGCATCGACGCTCTCGGGCTGCCTCTCCGCTACACGCAGGCCGCCAACGTCTCCGATTGCAAAATCTTCTGGGACTGGCGCTAGCCCGCGGCCCTCGCTGCTCCGTTTTGGCGGGCTGTTACTCAGAAGCCTATTTCGCTGCGCTTCCATACCACCGCACGATCGCCTCACCCCATACCGCGACCCCCAGCGCGGCTACTCCCAAAAAGGTTCCGAACGGCAATTCGTAAGTGGCCGGGTCCTTTTTCTTGAAGTAAATGTAGCCGTAGCCGATCACCGATCCCAGCAGCCCTCCCAGAAACATGGTCACCAGCGACCCCCGAAAACCCAGGAACGCGCCCACCATCGCCATCATCTTCACGTCCCCCAAACCCATCCAGCCGCCTTCGCGATGCCTCACCTTCTGATAAACCCACGGGATCAGCCACAGCATGCCGCACGACGCCGCTGCCGCAAAGCCCGCATCCACCAGCCGCATCCATGGCGTGCTGAGCCGGTTCCAGAAGAAGAACGCCAGGATCCCCGGCTCACTCGACACAAACGGCGAAAGCGCCAGCCCAATCGCGGTTCCGCCCAGCGTCAATTCGTCCGGGAGAATACGATCCTGAAGATCCGTGACAATCAACGCAATCATGATGGCGGAGAACACCGCGTATTTCGCGGCGCCCAGGTTCGGCCCAAAAGCCATCGCGCTGAGCAGAAACGCCAGCCCCGTAGCCAGTTCCACGGCCGCATAGCGCCAATGAATGCTGGCCAGGCAATGCCGGCACTGCCGGCCTAACAGCAGCCAGCTCACCACCGGAACGTTGTCGTACCACTCGATGGTTCTGTGGCACACCGGGCAGTGCGACCGCGGCCGAACCACGGAAAGATCGCGCGGCAGCCGGTAAATGCACACGTTCAGGAAGCTCCCGATCAGCAGGCCGCCCAGGAACATCAGTGCATCAAACACGCGGTCCTCCCCGCATCCCGGTACTCATGAAGCGCGCCTTGGCGTACTTGACGAAGTTGTACAGCGCGGCCATATTGGCGATCGCCAGCCCCTCCAGCCCGTCCAGAAATCCCATCTTCACTACGTAGGTCTGGAAAAACGTCCATGGAGGAGTCATCAGAATCCGCCCGAACGTGACCTTCTCTCCACTGTCCAGCAACTGCTGCGCGGCCAGCGTGGTGTACCGGTCCATGGTACGCAGGTGCTCCGATAACGAGTCGCAGGTGAAGTGCAGCAGGTTCCCGTCCAACTGCCCCAGCTTCCCCTGCACCTTTACCGTTTCATGCACAAATTTGCCCACCCAGGTGCACTTTCGCCGGTCATACAGACGCACCTTGCGATCCGGATACCAACCCGAATGACGAATCCAGCGTCCCAAATACTTCGCCATCCGGGGCATGGTGAAGGCGTCGTAGTCCGGGTCGCGATCGCTCTTCTTGAGCCGCCAGATCTCCGCTTCCAGCGCCTCGCTCAACGATTCATCCGCGTCGAGCGAAAGAATCCAGTCATACGACGCCTGCGCCGCCGCGTAATTTTTCTGGTTGGCGAATCCCGGCCACGCGCTCTCCACCACGCGAGCACCCAAATTCTGCGCGATCTCCGTGGTCCGGTCGGTCGAGCCGCTATCCACCACCACAATCTCGTCGGCGCAGCGCAGGCTCTCGATGGCTCGAGCCACGTTCCGTTCTTCGTTCAAGGTGATGATCGTGGCGGATATCTTCACATTCCGGACCGGATCGGATCGGCCGTGAAGCAGAGAATCAGCATGACCAGCGCGGCCACGCCCAGCCAGTTGCGGGTGCGGCCCAGCGGCCTGGGGTCGAAGATACTCGGATGGCGCAGGCCGAAAAAGAACAGCAGCGCGGCCCACACGAACCAGCTATAGGTGTGCGTCACCAATCCCAGCGGGATCAGCAGGAGCACGAAAATCCGCGAAAGCAGCTTGGTCCGCTCCCCCAGGAACGCGTACAGGATGTGCCCTCCGTCCAGTTGCCCGATGGGAAGAAGATTCAGCGCGGTCGCCAGCAATCCCACCCACGCCGCTCGTGCCACCGGGTGCAGATAAATGCTCTCCGCCGGAACTCCCGGAAACTGCACCCATTCGAACAATCGCAGGATCAGCGGTGTTCCGAAGATCAAATCCCCGTTCCCGGCGATCCCCGGAATCACTTTCGACATCGAGACTCCCACCGCCATCGGCCACAACAGCAGGGCGAACCCGGCCAAGGGCCCTGCCACGCCGATATCGAACAAAATACGCTTGGATAGAATCGGCGAGCGGATCTTGATAAACGCCCCGAACGTCCCGATCAGCGTTGGCGCCGGCAGAAAGAACGGCAGCGTCACGTCGACCTTGTAATAGCGAGCCGTGAGGTAATGCCCCATCTCATGCGCCAGGTAAATCGTAAGCAGCGTCAGCGAAAATGGCAGACCCTCCAGCAGAAACGACGGGTCATGCCACATCTGCACGTAGCGATCGAATCCGGGATCGAATTCGAAGGGCCGGTTAAGCGCAAAGTTCCGCGCCAGCCCCACCCCCACCATGCTGGTCGAAAGCAGAGTCAGTAACAGCAGCAGCGCGTGCAGCCAATAACGCTGCGGCGGACGCTTGGGTTCGCTGATGGCCCACAGGTCGCGTTCCGCCCGAACTGCCGGCGTCAAGGGATAGCCGTTGGTGGACACACAACCTACTGGAGCGTCTGCAACTCCTTGCCGGGCTTGAACCGGACCGCTTTCCCCGGTGGAATCGCCACTTCGGCGCCGGTGCGCGGATTGCGGCCAATGCCGGTTTTGCGCGGACGGACGTTAAAGATGCCGAAACCGCGCAACTCAATGCGCTCGCTACGGCTTAGAGCCCGCTTCATGCTTTCGAACACGGTCTCCACGGCCATCTCCGCTTTGGTCTTGGTGATGCCCGTCTTGTTCACGACTTCGTTGATGATGTCGAGCTTGATCAAAACCGTCCTCCCCGTAAAGTGCACTACTCAAACCCAATGATAGGATTAGGGTTATCGGGATGTCAAGCCGCACAGGGCCGCCTGCGGCCAGCGACAGGGAAAGGAATAACGCCAACCCGGACGCCGCAGGCAGGCTCCGTTGTGCGGCGGTAAGAGTATGTCAAGCGAACACCTCTGGGTTTACGGGACGCTCCGCCACGGCTGCGATAATCTTCACGCCCGCCTCCTTCGGGAGGGTGCCCGTTACGTTGGCCCAGCCCGAGTACAGGCAAGGCTGTACGGGATCGATTGGTACCCGGGCGTCCGCCTCGGCGGCGCGCCTGACGACCGCGTTCTCGGTGATCTGTTTGAACTTCTCGACCCCGCCGTTCTTCCCGCCCTCGACCGGTACGAAGGCCCCGAGGAGTACCGTCGCGTCGAAGCCGAAGCCGAACTCGAATCCGGCAACCACATCCGCTGCTGGGTCTACGAGTATATCCTCGGCGTCGATGAATCCCGCCGCATTGCCTCCGGCGACTGGCTGGCGACCTCGTGAGGTCCCCGATGTACGATATACATCGTGAGGCGCACACAGCTCTATCTCGATGACGATCTTTGGAGAGTCCTCCAGGCTCGCTCCCGTCAGGACAAGACAACCGTATCCGAACTGGTGCGCAAGGCCGTTCGGGAGCGCTACGGCGTCAGTCATGCCGATCGCTACAGGCCATGACCGATTTGATCAGTATTTGGAAAGATCGTAGCGACACTGGGGATTCGACCGCTTACGTGCGCGAGTTGCGGAAGGACCGGAGACCCCACCGCCTGCGGGAAAATGAGTGATCCTGATCGATTCCGACATCCTGATCGAAATTTCGCGAGATCGCGACGCCGCGATCGTGGCGTCGTGGAAAGCGCTTCGCCGTTCCCCTGAAGTCCTGGCCTGCTCTTCGGTGACCGTGGCTGAAGTGTGGCGTGGCGCGCGCGCGGCGGAACAGGAGGTGCTCAACCGGCTATTCGACGTCTTTCTTTGCGTGCCTATCGACGAGCACATCGGCCGTCTGGCGGGAGATTATTTGCGGTTGTATTGCGGAAGCCACGGAGTAGACCTGGGCGATGCGCTGATCGCGGCCACGGCCGCCTTGCATGGAGCCGAGCTGTGGACCCGCAACCGTGAGCATTGCAGCTTCATTCGCGTCCATTCGCGGCTAAATCTTCTTCACCCGCCGCGCTTCTTGATCTCGATGTTCAGCCGCTTGATTTTCTGATTGAGGGTCGAGAGCGGAATCCGGAACGCCTCCGCCGTTGCTGTCTGGCTCCATTCGCAGGCTTCCAGCTTTTCCATGATCATCCTCCGCTCGAAATCCGCCACGATCTCGAACAAGGACGCATCCGGCGCCAGCCGCCCGCTCTCATCCCGCCGCACTCTCAGGCCGCGAGCCTCCAGTAAGTGCTCCGGCAGCACGTCGGCAGGCACCGAAGGCTGCGAGGCCAGCACCACCGCTCGTTCCACCACATTCTCCAGCTCCCGAACATTGCCCGGCCAGGCGTGATCCATCAAAATCTGCATCGCGTCGGGCTCAAAACTCAATCGCGAACGCCCGTGCTCGTCCAAATACTTCTCGCTTTCCTTGCAATACTTGGTGAAGAAGTGGTCGACCAGAGCCGGAATGTCCTCCTTGCGATCGCGCAGCGGCGGCAGAGCCAGATTGATCACATTCAGCCGGTAATACAGATCCTCGCGGAATCTGCCTTCTTCCACGTGCTTTTTCAGATCGGCATTCGTCGCCGCCACGATCCGCACATCCACCTTGATCGTCTCCGTGGAGCCGAGCGGCATGAACTCACGCTCCTGGATCACGCGCAGCAGCTTGGTCTGCGTCTCGAGCGATATAGTGCCGATCTCGTCGAAGAAGATCGTTCCCCGGTGCGCCGTCTCGAAATACCCCTTGCGAGCCGAAGTCGCCCCCGTGAACGCTCCCTTTACATGACCGAACAGCGCGGATTCCAGCAGGTCCGGCGGCACTGAGCCCGAATGCACCGGCACGAACGGCTGATCCGCCCGCGCCGAATGCGCGTGAATCGCATTGGCGATCAACTCCTTTCCCGTCCCGGTCTCGCCGGTGATCAAAATCGTCGCACGGCTCTGCGCCACCTGGCTCACCAGGTCCAGGATCTTGAGCATTCGCTCGCTCTTGCCGACGATGTTCGGGAAACTGTAGCGCTGCCGTAGAGCGCGCTTGAGCTCCGTGTTCTCGCGCTCCAGCCGCCTCTTCGAGATCAGCCCGTCGATCTCGATCAGCAGCTTTTCGTTATCCCATGGCTTGGGGAAATAATCGTTGGCGCCGTTCTTCAGCGCATCCACCGCGACCTCAATCGAGCCGTAAGCCGTGATCATGCACACCGGCGTCTCATGATCGCGCGCCCGCACCTCCTGCAGCACCTGCATGCCGCTCTTGTCCGGCATCATCAGATCCAGCAGCACCAGGTCGTAAAGCGCGCCTTCCAGCTTGTGCAATCCGGCCGTCGCATTGGCGGCGAGATCCACCTGATAGCCTTCCTGCGAAAGCAAAGCCTCCAGGCTCTCCCGAATGTCAGGTTCGTCGTCGATGACCAGGATGCGGCCGCGGCTGGATTCGGAAGGAATTACGTCAGGGGGCAGATTCAGCAAGGCTTCAGCCATCAGGATTGGATCGTTCGTGTATGGAGCGGCGTGTCCGCTCCATTGTGACTAGTATGGAGCGGCGTGTCCGCTCCATTGTGACTATTGGAGCTGGCAATTTGGATCGCCGGAACAGAGGCTGTTACGGACGCCTGCGCTGGGATGGCCGCCGGACTGACCGCAGCCGTTGCCACAGCAGGTGACACAGCAGGACCGGAAGACGCGATCGCCGGGCTGGAAGCCGCGACGGACGCGCCGATCGGGCGTGCCTCAACCGCTAGCTCGGGAAAGCTCAGCACGAAGCAAGCGCCTTTTCCGGGCTCGCTCTGAACCTCGATATCCCCTCCATGCTCGCGCACGATCCCGTAGCTCACCGACAAGCCCAGCCCCGTGCCCTTACGCGCGCCCTTGGTGGTGAAGAACGGATCGAAGATGCGCTGGAGATTCTCCGCGGGAATGCCCGAGCCCGAATCCCGCACCGTCACTCTCACGAATCCGTCGCGGGAGGAGCTACCAACCGTCAAGCTCCCGCCCCCCTCCATTGCGTCTCGCGCGTTCAGGAACAGGTTCAGGAAAACCTGCTGAAGCTTGCCCGAATTCCCGCGCATCCGCGGAAGCGTTTCGCTCAGAGCCGTCTCCAGCCTCACGCCCGCGCTGGCCAATTGATGCTCCAACAGGGTCAGCGTCTCACGCACAATCTTATTCAGATCCAGAGGCGCAAACTCAGTTGGCGAGGTGCGCGAAAAATTCAGCAGCGAGTTTACGATCTCGCTGGCCCGGAAGGTCTGCTTGGCGATCTTTTCCAGCAGCGGAGCCTTCTGCGCATCGCCCGAAATCTGCTTCGCCAGCATCTGCGCGTAGGTCGAGATCACCGCCAGCGGCGTGTTGACTTCGTGCGCCACGCCGGCCGCCAGCAGGCCGATCGAGCTGAGCTTATCGGCTTGCACCAGCCGCTTCTCCAGCTCCTCGCGATCCGTGATGTCATCGAAGATCACCAGCCGTCCGATGCGCTGGCCATCGCGCGTGAATAACGGCGCGATGGCGATGTTGAGCGTGGCTTCGTTGAAGGCGGCTTCCTTAAACGAAGCCGCGCGCTCCCGCAGCATGAACTTGTGCAGCGCATGCACTCCGGATTCGCCGGTACGCAGTTCGATCTGGTCGCAGAGATTGCCCGGCAAAAGCTCCCGCAGGGGCTTTCCGATGGCATAAGCTCGCGAAATCCCCGTCAGCTTCTCGATCTGCGAGTTCCAGCTCTCCACCCGGTCTTCCAGATCGGTGGCCAGAATTCCGACGTTGATCGACTCGACGATATTCTCCGAGTATTCTTTCAACCGCTCATACTCGTCCGCCTTGCGCGCCAATCTTTGGTAGAGCTGTGCGTTTTCAATCGCGATGCCCACGTAACCGGAAAGCGTGACCAGCAGCTCCACGTCTTCGCTGGAGAGAAAATCGCCCGATTCGGTCCGGCTCACGCCCAGATAAGCGTTGGTGCGCCCGCGAACGGTGCAGGGAAGATAGTAGGTCAGCTCCAGCTCCGCAATCGACCGTCTCACTCCGGCCGGCCATTCGTGCGAGACCACATCCAAAAGCGTCCGCGTACGTTCGAAGAACAGGTACGGCTTGGCGGGCTGCGGGCTGAGGAAGGAAAGATCCAGCCCGTAAGGGACGTTCTCAAACTGGCGCCCATGCCGGTTGGCGGCGATCGCCAGTTGGAAGGACTCTTCCGCCTCATCCCAAACGAACACCGCGACATGCTTCACGCTCAGCGTGCGCGTCAACCGGTCCGCCACGCTCTCCAGCGTCGCGTCTAAATCCGTGTTCGCCCCCAGTTCGCGCGCGAACTCGATCAGCGTTCGCCGGTAATCGTAGCGGTCCTTGTAGAAGTAATGCCGGTCGAGCTGATCCTGAATCCATCTCCGCAGCGGCTGGAAGATGAACGCCGCCACCAGGATGATCACCACCATCTCCGGCCCGGTTAAATCATGCGCCGAGTTGACCGAAAACACCAGCCCGTAGAAAACCGCCAGCACACCCAGCGTAGCCAGCGTGTATACGTAGCCTTCCTGGAAGATGATGTCGACATCCATCAACCGGTAGCGCAGAATCGCGTAAGCCCACGTGACCGGCACCAGCATCAGCGGCAGGATCGCCAGGTTCATCGCGTGGCTGGGTTGCACGCCCGCGGCGTAAGGAGCCGCATAAAACAGCGCGAACGGCAGCACGCCCACCACTGCGCCATTGCGCAACCAGGTCAACTGGCTGCGGACGATCGGGTCATCGGCTTGACGCCTCTGCACCGCCAGCACCGCGGCGCCCGCCAGGTACATCGCGCACAGGAACGCCATCCAGGTGCGATCCAGCAGCCACCGGACCTCGATCAGCGGCTCCGTCACGCGCACCCATCCCTGCGCCACGCCTAAATACGCCAGCGCCAGCGCGAGGCCCGGAAGATACAGCAACACTGCGGCCGCTTTTCGCTGGATCCACTTCTGCGGCTCCGGGAAGATGCAGCAGAAATGCAGAAACAGAGTGGGTGCGGCGATTCCCGCCAGCACGTTCCCGTAGTAGATGAACTTGTCGAACGGATTCAGTTTCCCCGAATAGTGGAATGAAAATAGCACGAACGACGCCAGGCACAGCAGGAAGAAGTGCCACGCGCGAGGAGCGCTGCCGCGCCGGAAGTACACAAACAGTCCGATCGCCAGATACACCAGCCCGACCGAGTACTGATAATACAACGAGCGGAAATCGTGCTCCGCCTCGCCGATCATCACATTGGCCGGAACCTCGATGCCGCCGTGCAGAATCCGGTACTCGGCGCGCCGGTACGTCCCCAACCGCGCCAGAATCGCCGTGGCCTCGGTAGCGCTGTCCACACGCAGCCCGTTGATCGATACCAGTACGTCGTCCTTGTGGACACCCGCCTTGTCGCCCGGACTCCCCGGTGCGACGTACACCGCCACCACTTGCTGCCGTTGCCCCGCCGGACGGTCTGCCGCAACAGGCTGGTCGAGCCACGTCACTCCATCGTCGGGCAGATGGAATTTGCTCTGCTGGTCGAAGTTCACCGCCGCGGCGATCACCGCCGCCAGCGTTAGAATTACCAGCAAAGCGCTAACGAGTTGTTGCTTAAGTTCCTTCATGCCCCCGTGAGAAACACTGCACCGCTTACATTGTTAGCACGTTGACGACCACCGCACAATCAGATATTTCGCAATTGTTATCAGAAACTTAGAGAAGCGGGCCGACCAAGAATATGAAATTCCATAGATTTTCATACCGACTCGTGTATCCGATTGACACCAAATATGTTCCATCTGGTTTGAGAAAACTACCTCCGTTGCGCCACGGATTGCGATGGAGCCATGCTTACCCCACCCCGCTTTGCCACCCTTATTGCTCTGCTCGGAGTCGCTCTGCCCGGAACCGGTCTTCGGGCCCAATCCGGGGGCTCTGACGACTCTGGATGCATCCCGAACCAGCCGTGTTACACGGCTGCCAGCATCGCCAACTCCGCTGCCAACATTGCCGGATACTACGCCCCCAACTCCTTTTTGACCATCTATGGGACCAACCTTTCCTATGTCACCGGCTCACTGAGCGCGGCCGACATTGGCGCCGGCTCGCTTCCCTGGGCCATCCCCGGCACCGAGGTCTTGGTCCTGCTCAACAACATTCCCGGCTATATGTACTATGCGTCGCCTACCCAGGTGAACGTCCTCATACCCGAAATTCTCAATCCCGGGCCCGTCACCGTGCAGTTGAAGAACCGCGCCCTGTACGGGCCGCCGGTCCAGATCATGCTTGCGGCAGCCGCGCCCGCTTTGTTCCAGCTCGACGCTACCAACGTCATCGCCACGCACGGCAACGGGCCGCTGGTCACTCCAACCTCGCCCGCCCAGCCCGGCGAAATCGTGGTCCTCTACGCAACCGGGCTCGGCGTGACCGCTCCCGAAGCTATCTGCGGAACACTTCCCGAGGGCGCATGGCCGCTAGCCGATTTGAGCGACTTCCAGGTTGAGTTGAACGGCGCCCCCGTCGATCCAACCTTGATCCAGTACGCGGGCGACGCACCCGGTTTCGCCGGCCTCTTTCAGATCAACCTGGAATTGCCAGCCGATTGTCCGCCCAATCCCGAAATCCGTATTGGCTTCGGCTCCAATTTAAGCCCGGCTCAGAGATTTCTGCCCGTTCAGTAACGCAATTTACCGTGCTCCGTCCAACGTTTGTGGGCTACACTGTTTGCAAGGGGAGACGTTTGCCATGCTCTTGCGCGTAGTTCCTTTCTCGCTGGTAGTCGGCGTGTCGCTTCTCGCGCAGCAGGCCGCTGACCCGGTCGCGTCCACGTCCCAACCCGAACCTGCCGCCGCTGTTGCCCCGGCTGACGGCGCGAAGACGCTCGACGCCAGACCGGATTCCGAAGCGGCGCCCGACGCCAAACCGGCCGCCAAGAACTTTCAGGTCGAGATCAACACGCGCATCCCGCTGAGCATGATCAACAGCGTCAGCACCAAGAACGCCGTGCCCGGAGACCGCGTTTACCTCGAAACCGTGTTCCCCATTCTGGTCGACGGCCGGATCGTGATCCCGCCCGGCAGCTACGTCTCCGGCACCATCACCAAGGTTCAGCGTCCTGGAAAGGTGAAGGGCCGCGGCGAGTTTTACCTCCGCTTCGACTCACTGACCTTGCCTAACGGAGTGACTCGCGATTTCCGCGCCCGCGTCTCGGGCCTGGACGGACGCGCCAGTGAAGAGCTGGATCGTAATGAGGGCTCCATTAAGAGTGAAGGCACCAAGGGCAACGACACCCGCACCGTTGTCGAAACTACCGTAGCCGGCGCCAGCATCGGCGCGCTTGCCGGAAGCGCGGCGGGCGCAACGGGCATGGGCGCGGGTATCGGCGCTGCCGCCGGAGCCGCGGCAGGCCTCGCTACCGTCCTATTTACTCGCGGACCGGATGCCGTGCTCGCCAAAGGCACCACCGTGGAAATGGTGCTCGACCGCAACGTCGATTTCAATGAAACCGAGCTCAATTTCTCCGGCGTTCCTCCGCGTACTAACGTCGGCGAGGGCAGCGGACCCCTTCCTAGCCAGAAAAACCAGGGCGCCGGTTTCCCCCGGCGCTTCCCGCTGTAAGCTCTTTTTCGCAGTCGTCCTACGATATCTGCCCTAGACGTAAATCCAGGTATAGTTTGATATCGTTGAACTGTGGATGGAGTAACAGCGTTGCAAGACCGGCGTACCTCCGGAACCGTTAGCGGTTTCCGCTTGCTGGGAGTACCCGTACGGCTCCATTTCACGTTTCTGATCCTGCTCATCTTCCTTCTGGTCACCGTCTTCGGCAGCCATCAGTCCGGAGGCAACTACGCGCTGTTCCTACTAGGACTGTTTGCCAGCGTACTGCTGCATGAGATGGCCCACGCCTTTGTCGCCTCCCGCTTCGGAGTCCGCACCACCGAGATTGTGATGTTCCCTATCGGCGGACTCTCTCGAATGGAGCGCTCATTGCGCCCCACGGAGGAGTTGGTTGTTTCGCTCGCCGGACCATTCATGAATATGCTGATCGCGGCTGGCCTGCTCAGCTACCTCTATTCCTCGCATCAGCCCATGCCCCGCAGTCTCGCGGACCTGCTGCATCCCACCGATCTGGGAGCTTTGCCCTTGCTCGCCGGCGGGAACCTCCTGCTCGCCCTCTTCAATCTTCTGCCCGCTTTCCCGATGGATGGCGGCCGCGCCCTGCGAGCCGTGCTCGGCTACGTCCGGCCGGAAGAAGAAGCCACCCGCATCGCCGCCTGGATGGGGCGCATGCTGGCGATCAGCATGGGGCTCTACGGCTTGTTCGCGCAGGATTTCCTGCTAGTCTTCTTCGCGTTCTTCATCTATCTTGGTGCGGCGCAGGAAGGCGCAGCGGCGCTGGGCCGCACGCTGACCCATGGAATCCCCGTGCGCGCCGCCATGATCACCGAATTTCACACCCTCGGCCACGGCGACACCGTTCGCGACGCCGCCAATCTCCTGCTCTCTACCTCGCAACAGGATTTCCCGGTTATCCACGGTGATCAAGTAGTCGGACTGCTCGGTCGCAATTTGCTGCTGAAGGCTCTCGCCGCCGAAGGTCCCGACGCTTACGTCGCCGGCGTCATGGATCGCGATTTTCTCCAGATCCAGCCCACCATGGACCTCGCCGAGGTGCTGCCGCTCATGGCCCAAGCCGGCCGTTGCGCTCTGGTCATGGACGGCTCCAAGCTCACCGGCCTCCTCACCACCGACAATCTCTCCGAGTTCCTACTGCTCCGCCGCTTCGGCATGGAGCCTGTCGTCTAAGCCCCGATAACCTGACATTAGGCTGGATAAGGAGTATTACTGCCGGCGCGGTAAACAGCCGCCGTGTCTACTCACTGCGGAGCGCGACCATGGGATCGACCGAGGCGGCGCGGCGCGACGGAATGTAAGCGGCCAGCAAAGCGGCGGCGGCCAGCAGCGCGGTGAGTCCCGCGAAGGTGGTCCAGCGAACGACGATCACGCCGTAGAGGGCGCTCGACAAAATGCGCATGAGAAGATATGTGGCTGGTACGCCAATCGCCAATCCAATCCCAGCCACGCGGCACGCCTCTCGCAGCGTCATTTTGAGAATATCGGCCGTGGAGGCGCCCACCGCGATGCGGATGCCGATCTCCCTGGTCCGTTGGCTGACGAAGTAGGAGATGACTCCGTAGATGCCGGTGAGGGCCAGGAAGAGAGCGATGCCGGCGTTGTTCTCCATGCCCCTGGCGGCGCTCTGGACTCCCGACCGCTGGTCGGCATAAACCTGTTCCATGCTTTGCATCCGATACAAGGGTTCGGATGGGTCGAGCGCGCGGACTTTCGCTGCGACGGCCTTCTCCACCAGCAAAGGATCGCCCGCGGTGCGAAGCCGCAGCTCCGCGCTCAGCATCGGCTTCTGCCGGTAAGAAGTGTACGCAGCCGGATCGGGTTGATTGGTGAACCATTGGATGGTATCTCCACTCACGCCGACGACGGTCAGCCAGGGAGATTGCCCGAAGCGGAGCCGGTGTCCGAGAGGGCCGGAATTCGGCCAGTAGTGATCGGCAACGCTCTTACTGATGACGATCACCGGAGCGGCGCCGGCGGTGTCCTGTTCCGCCAATTGCACGCCCGGCAAACATCGGCATCTGCATGGTTTGGAAATAGCCCGCGTCGACCATTTGAACATCGGGCCGGGGATCCGGCTGCCAGTGGGATCGGCGCGGCCTTCGATTTGAAAGCCGTGCGGGCCGTGCCTGTGTCCATTTCCAGGGACGCGGTGCGCACGCCGGGGATGGTGGAGAGATCGGTCAGCAGCCGGTCATAGAATGCGGTGATTTGAGCGTCCTGCGGATAGGCCCGCTTGGTCAGGGAAATTTGGGCGGTCAGCACTTGCGATGGATTGAACCCCAGCGTCAGTTGGGCCATGTGTTGAAACGTATTCACCATGGCTCCGGCGCCCACCAGCAGAAGCAGCGCCATGGCGACCTCTCCGATCACCAGCAGGTCGCGCATCAGGTGCCGCCGCTCGCCCGCGACGTGCCGGTTTCCCTGATTGATGGTTGCCGTCAGGCCGGGGGCAGAACCGCGGCCGAGCATATGCGCGATGGCGGGCAGGCTGCATAGAATCCCGGTGACCAGGCACAGCGCGAGCGTCGCCAGGAGCACCGTGGAATCGATGCGCAACTGGCGCAGCCCGGGGATGATCTGATAGATGCTGGCGGGGATCCAGGCGCGGTTCCAAGCGTTGATCCAGACCGCGGTGAGCAGGGCGGCCGCGCCGCCGGCCAGAGCGAGAAGGATGCTCTGGAAGCAGAGCGAGCGGGCGATGCGGAAGCGGCTGGCGCCAAGCGCGGCTTCGATGACGATGGTCTTGCGGCGATTAGTGGCCTGAGCGAGCTGGATATTGGCGACGTTGGCCGCGGCCAGCAGCAAGAGGAAGAGAGCCGCCACGGCCATGACTTCGATAAAGCGGGCCGTGATGCTGTCCGCGGTTTGACGCAGCGGCTCGACGGTCGCGCTCCAGCCGGCATTGGTTTTCGGAAATTGCCGTTCCAGCACCGACGCTTTCGCGTGAAGCTCCGCATTGGCCTGAGCGGCGCTGACGCCGGGTTTCAGTCTCCCTACCACCAGAAGTTCGTGAGCAACGCGGTCTGCTTCCTCGGCAGGAGAGAGATCGAGGGGAACCCAAACCTGGGTCGCCAGAGGGTAATCGAAATCGTAAGGCATGACGCCGATGACGGTGTAGCTGTGCCCGCCAAGAGGAATGGTCTTGCCGATCACATCTGGTGCGGCGGCGAACCGGCTGCGCCAGAATCCGTTGCTCAGGACTGCGACCTGGGGCTTGGCGGATTCGTTCTCCACAAACACGCGCCCCATGCTGGGCTGCATCCCGAAAACCTGGAAGTAACCGGAGCCGACGCGCGCCGCTTGAACGGGCTCCGGACGGTCTGCGCCGGTGGCGTTGACGGTCCAGGGTTGGTACGCCGCGAGCGCTTGGAAGGACTTGCTCTGCCGTTGCCAATCGTCGAAATCGGCGGCGGTAACTCCAGCGCGATCGAGCCCCGACTTGGGCAAAGTTCCCCAAACGGTCATGATCCGGTCGAGATTCGCGTAGGGAAACGGATGCAGGATTAGCGCGTTGACCGTGACGAACGATCCGATGTTCGCGCCGATGCCCAGCGCCAGCGCGAGGATGGTCACCGCGGTGGCGGTCGAGCTTCTTCTGAGAACCCGATAGGCGTAGATAAGGTCCAGCAGCATGGTCCCCTCTTCTAAGGAACTCGCCCACACAACATAGCCTGGCGCGGCTGGTCAAAGCGAGTTCCTTTCCCGTTCCGGGGGCCGCGCCGGCCCTGTGCGGGCTTATGAGCAATTCCGGTTCCGCTCAAAGATAACAGAACCAATGGCCTAAGGACGGTGGCGCGGGCTGGGTTTCCCACTCCTGGGACGGGGACGTCCGCCGCTGAACATAGCTGCCGGCGAAAAATGCTAACGTCTCCTGGGGCGGCACCGCAAGCGGAAGCTCACGCCGAAGAGCTGAAGCTCGCCTCGCCCGATCGCCTGTGAATGCGGGCGCCCTAGTTCGCGGAGGGTTTCTCTATCTGATCGATGACCAGCGTGTCGACCGGTCCTCTTCCCGATTCGAGTTTGAGGCGGAGCTGTTCCTGCAGCGCAGTGAATATCTCGGGAGGGCCTGCCGGGTCGGAAGCGGGGGGTGGGCCAACAAGGTGGATAGCGGCCAGCTCGGTTCCTTCTCGCGCAAACTCGACGCGAAGATCGAATCGTCCGGTGATCCCGGTTTTGTCGATCACGGGACGGCCTACTACCATGCGGAGCATCTTGGAAAATTCATCGAGCGTTGCGTCGTCGGCTTGCACCGAGGGCTTTATCCCGCTGATCATCCTCTCGCAGTATTTTTGGCCCTGCGGGAGCGGGGGTCTCGGGGCTCCGTAATAGAGCGTGCAGTTTCCTTCCGACGGCTGCAACTTCGGCCCCCCGCGCGCGACAGTTAAGAAGTAGACCGGGCCCTCACTCGTTTGGCGATGGATCTTCAATTGAAAACGATCTTCCAAGAGCGCTTGCATCATCGGGCCGAACATCATCTCCTTGCTCGGATTTCCCTCGGCCTTTGCGTTGATGTCATAGGAGGCGGTGTGGATCCATGTCGGACCTCCCGTGATCGGAGTCGGTTCCGCATTGAGATTGAGATGACCGTCAGCGAACGCGTTGTAGGCATTCCCAATTAGATTGAGCAATTGAGCGCAATCCGTGGCGAGCCTTCCGGGTGAGGAATGGGGGCCACCGTCGTTGAGAGGCTCCGAACAGGCTTTGATCGAGGCCACTTCAAATTTCGGTGTGTTCGGAGGCGCGTTTTGAGCTTGGATCACCGGCGCGTCCAGCACGCCGATCAGGATAGGCAAGGCGAGAGCCGCCATCCCGGCCGCTGCAAGCGCGAGCTTCTTTGTGAGGTCCAGATCAGTCGCGACATGCCCCGTCATGATCGCTAGGATGCGCTTCCTCAAATCGGACCCCGTTACGCCGGACACGCACGTAAGCGGCGATTCTACGTAGAGTTTGCAGACGCTGAGAATACCTTCGGCGTACTCCCGCGGCTCACTGCCCAGGCGCAGCACTTCTTCGTCGCAGGCTCGCTCGCGTTCCTCCACCAGCCTCGCTCCGATCCACCACACCAGGGGATGGAACCAGAACATCGCTTCGACCATCATGTGGATCGAAGCGAAGAGATTGTCGCGTCTCCGGACATGGCACAGCTCGTGGGCCAGCACCGCCTCCAGTTGAGGCGGCGTCAGTCGCTGCGCGATACCCTCCGGCAGTAAGAGGAAGGGTCGGAAGATCCCCACCACACCGGGTTCCAGCAGGCCCGGAGAAGAGCGAACCTCAACTGGCGCCGGAATGTCCATCAGAATGCTGGAGCGCACGGCGGCCCGAACGCGCAACCAGTCGCGAAATCGGATCAGCGCTACGCCCAAGAATCCGAAGGCCCACAAGCCAAAGATGGCGATTGGCGTCCAATCTCGACTGCGAGCCAGCGTCGCTGGATGCGGCGCCGGAGTTTCCACAAACGGCTGTGCGATCTCCACCACCGCAGACGCGAGCGCGGGAGGCGCGGCAACCGTCTTGGTCTGCGGCAGCCTGCTTCCGAAACTCATCAGCACCGCAAACGGGACCAAAAACTTGACCGAGGCCGCGAACCACACCCAATACCGCACCTGCGCCCGGTTCTTCCGCAGCGCCACGGCGGCCAGCCCTGCCACTACCGCGAACAGCGTCGATTGCCAAAGGTGGTTTATCAGTTCGCCCGTCATATTGATTCACCCCGCGTTGATTCACCCCGTGATTTGCCCCGTGATTTACCCTCGTCCAGCTTCTTGATGGTCTTCTCCAGCTCGCGAACGTCCTCCAACGTCAGTTTCCCTGCTTCGGCTAGCTGCGCCATCATCGGCTGGGGACGTCCTCCGAAAAAACTCAGAATTTCGTCCAGCAGCCGGTGCCGTGTCACATCCCGGGCCACAATCGGCTCAAAGATGTGGGCGTTGCTGATCTTCCGCACGCGACGCACAGCGTTCTTGCCTTCCAGCCGGTATACCGTTGTCTGGATAGTGGTGTAGGCGGGACGAGGCTCCGGAAAAGCTTCCTGAATTTCCCGGATGGAGGCTCGTCCATGGGCCCATAGAGCTTCCAGAATCTGAAGTTCGAGCTTGGTCAACTTCGGTAGCGCCATATCGTGTCTACTATCTAAAACCGAAGTCTACTATGGAATAGTAGACATGTCAAGAAATATCCCGCCGCTAAAATAAAGCTATGGTGCGTCCTGAAAGACGCGTTGTTCTAGCGGATAAGAGATCCGTCCGGGTAAGCGCCGGAGCGCCCGGTAGCAGGCCCCAGTCTGGAGGAGAGATCCGACAGGCCAGAGCGGGGCGTCAAAAGCCTGTGCAAGAGCAGGGAGCAAGGAAGCGGGCCGCAACATTAAGTGAACGCTGCAGCCACGTCATATTTTCAGCCGAAAGGTGTTTGAAAGGGCCGAGCCGGTCATATCGCGGCGAAGGCAACAGACAGCAGTCCGGACCGGAACGACTGCTGGACCTTTCCGGGGTAGAGGGCGGTGGCACGTTTCCAGAGAAGAACGCGGAACAGGAGAGACCCTACCTGGCAGTCGAGTCGGACAAAGACCGTGGGTATAAGGCCGGAAGGCAGAAAGCGCACGGAGCCGGGAGGGAGTCCGAGGGGTTCGTAGTACCGGAGAAGGCGTGCAAGACAACGCGCCGGAGGGAAGGGGCCCTGCTTTGATCGAGCCTGGAAGGGGGTAAGTGCGAGGGCATGCTGGAAACAGCCAAAAACCCCAATGAAAAAGTACGACAACTCCAACGCAGGCTATGGGTGTGTGCCAAGTCGAGTAGGACACGGCGGTTCCATGCGCTGTACGACCGGATCTACAGGAGTGACGTTCTGTGGGAAGCGTGGAAGCGAGTGCGCAGCAATAAAGGAGCGGCGGGCGTGGATGAAATCACGCTGCGATCCATCGAGGAACAAGGAGTGACACAGTTTCTCGAAGGGATACAGGCCGAACTCAAAGCAGGCCAATATCGTCCTTCCCCGGTGAAGCGGCGATGGATACCGAAAGCCGATGGGAAGCAGCGGCCACTGGGGATACCGAGGGTACGAGACCGGGTGATCCAAATGGCGGCGAAGTTGGTGATCGAGCCGATCTTCGAGGCGGACTTTCAACCGTGTAGTTACGGGTTCCGCCCGAGGAAGAGCGCGACGCAAGCTCTGGAAGCGATCCGCGAGGCGGGCAACCGGGGCTGCAATTTCGTCGTGGATGCGGACATTCAGGGTTACTTCGACGGCATCGATCGAAACACATTGATGGATCTGTTGAAGGAGCGTATCTCGGATCGAAGGGTACTGAAGTTAATCCGACAGTGGCTGGAAGCCGGAGTGATGGAGGATGGCACGGTGAGGGAAACGCTGGCGGGAACACCGCAGGGTGGAGTGATCTCGCCGTTGCTGGCCAACATCTACCTGAACAAACTGGATCGGATCTGGGCGGCGCGCTGTTCATCGCTCGGGATACTGGTCCGGTATGCCGATGATTTCGTGGCGATGTGCCGGACGGAATCGCAGGCCAGGGAAGCGCTACGGCGAATCGGGCTGGTGATGGACCGGCTTGGTTTGAAACTGCATCCGGAGAAGACGCGGACGGTGGACTTGAGGCGCGGCAAGGAGAGCTTTGTATTTTTGGGCTGCACGATTCGCAAGAAGCGGAGCATCCAACGGAACCCGCGCGCGCACTTTGTGCAGCGGTGGCCGTCGCCCAAGGCGACGAAGCGCATCCGGGAACGCGTGCATGAGTTGACCGAGGCGCGGCACAGCGGGAAAGACGTGAAGCAGATCATCGCGACATTGAATCCCGTTCTTCGAGGCTGGGGCAACTACTTCCGGACGGGGAACGCCGAACGGAAGTTCAATCAGCTCGACAGTTATGTGTACGCTCGGTTGACGCGCTGGATGTACCGGCGCGGCGGTCAGCGGGCGGGTCGGGCTGAGAAGTGGTCTCATGACCGGTTTGTCGGTATGGGTTTGTATCGGCTGCGCGGCACCGTGAAGTACCCGACGCAAGCCACATCAGTAAGATCATCGTTAAGCCGTGTGCAGGAAAACTGCACGCACGGTTTGAAAGGGGTTCTTAGAAACGGGCCGGCGTAAGCCGGTACCGCGCTAAAATCTACCAATGCCTGCGGCCCCGCGCCCCGCCCATGTCGAGCGCTTCTTCCAGTTCTCCCTCCTGGGCATGCTGGCCTGCGGATTTCTCGCTTTGGCCGGATCCGAGCACCTGGATTGGATCACCCAAGTGGCTCTGCTTGCGGCTCTCGCCGTCCGCGCCGCGGCTGCCTCCGGCTACCTTCACTTCGAAGGGAGCCCGCGTACCGTCGCCGTTTGGGTCCTGGCCGGCGTGTGCTTTTACCCGCTCGATTACTGGTTTTTCTCCGGTTCGCTATCCATCGCCGGACTGCACCTGGCCGCGATCCTCACCGCCCTCAAAGTCATCACCGCCAAGTCTACGCGCGACTACGCGTATTTGAAGCTGATCGCCGTACTGGAGCTGGTCGCTGCCGCGATGCTGGCCGTGAATCTCGCCTTCTTCCTCTTCCTGGCCTTATTCCTCCTGTTTACCGTCGCAGCCCTTGCCAGCGGCGAGGTTCGCCAGTCCGCCGGACTTCCCGAAACCGTGGCCCGCGCCGGTCAGCGAGGCTTCGGACGCCGCTTAACGGTCACCTCGCTGGTCCTGAGCGCCTCGATTCTCATCATGACCGCGGGGATGTTCTTCGTTCTGCCTCGCGCGGCCCGCGGCGCGCTCAGCCGCTTTGCTCCTCAAGGCCAGTTCCTCCCCGGTTTTGCGGAAAAGGTTTCGCTGGATGAAATCGGCCGCATCCAGCAAAGCAGCCGCGTGGTGCTGCACGCGCGCGCCGATCAAGGCGAAAGTCTCGAGGGCGTCCGTTGGCGAGGCGGCGCGCTCACCCGCTTCAACGGCGCCACCTGGTCCAATCCGCGCGTCGCCTATGATCCCCCGCTTAAAGTCGAGCAAGGCTTGCTGATTCTGGGCAAGGCCGTGGAAAGCCGCCCCGGGCGCGAAATCGGCTATCAGGTCCGGTTGGATGAGATTGCTTCCGATACGCTGTTCTTCGCCGGCATTCCCGAAACCATCAAGATCAACGCCGGGCCGATTTACCGCTCCTCCGGCGGCGCGTTCCATCTTCAAAACGCCCCCAGTGACCTGGTCTACCGCGCGTTCAGTTTCATTGAGGACGAAGACGCGCGCGCCATTCTGCCGCCCGGACGCCTTTCGTTTTCGGAGCGCGATGCCGCTCTGCAACTGCCGGACACCCTGGACCCGCGCATTCCGCGCCTGGCGCGCGCCATGGCCGGGGACGCCGTGACGGATGAGGCGAAAGCCCGCGCGCTCGTAACCCGCCTGCATCACGACTACGGTTACACCCTGGAGCTTCCCTCTAAGAAGGTGGCGGATCCTCTGGCCAATTTCCTGTTCGTTCGCAAGAAGGGTCATTGCGAATATTTCGCCTCCGCCATGGCGGTGATGCTGCGAACGCTCGGCATCCCATCCCGCGTAGTCACCGGATTCCAAAGCGGCGTCTTCAATCCGCTCACCGGCTGGCAGGTGGTCCGCGCCTCCGACGCGCATAGCTGGGTGGAGGCCTGGCTGGAGGACAGCGGCTGGACCGTCTTCGATCCCACCCCACCCGCAACCACGGCGGAGTCCGCAGGTCTGCTATCGCACCTGGCTCTGCTCTACGACGCCGCCAATCAGTTCTGGCAGGATTGGATTCTGCGCTACGATCTGCAGCACCAGGCAGTGCTGGCCAATCGCGTCCACCAACTGCAATTCCTCCCATCGTTCGATCCCTCCGCATGGCTGGCTCAACATTTCAGCGCGGTTCGCGGCGTCGCGATCGCGTTGTTCACCGGCGCGGCTATCGCCATTCTGCTGGCCTTCTTCGGACCCGATCTGGCCCGCTGGTGGCGCAATCGCCGCCGCGTTCAGCGCGTCCGCCGGGGTGAAGGCCAAGCCTCCGACGCGACGCTGCTGTATCAGCGGATGCTCGCCGTGCTGGCTCGCCGCGGATTCCAGAAACCGGCGTGGATCACTCCCTCGGAGTTCGCTCGTGTCCTGCCCGCATCCGAACTCGCCGTTCTAGTCGACGATCTCACCGCCGCGTATAACGAGCTTCGCTTCGGCGGCCATCGCGACGCCGCTCCGCGCCTGATCCGCATGCTGGACCGCCTGGAAAGCCTCGAGCGTTAGCGTATGCACGAAAGCATGCATGCATAAAAGCACGCGTGAGCAGCGCGGCTGGTACCTCTACGATTGGGCCAACTCCGCTTTCTCCGTAACCGTCGTCACTCTGTTTCTCGGTCCCTATCTCACTTCGCTTGCGAAGGCGGCCGCCGGCGCCGATGGCCGCATTCATGTTCTTGGCCTTCCCATCGATCCGCGCAGCTACTGGAGTTATCTGGTTGGCCTTTCGGTCGGCTTGCAGGTGCTGTTCTTGCCCATGATCGGCGCCATCGTCGATTACGGCCGGCGCAAGAAGGAGGCGCTCGCGCTGACCGCGTATCTCGGCGCCGCCTCAACCATCGCCATGTTCTTCCTTGCCGATGGTAGGTACTTGCTGGGTGGCGCGCTGTTCCTCGCCGCGAACGTCAGTTTCGGCGCGGCCGAAGCCATCTACAATTCTTTTCTCCCCGAAATCGCGCCGCCGCGGGATCGCGACGCGGTTTCCTCAAAAGGTTTCGGCATCGGCTATCTCGGCGGCGGCGTGTTGCTGGCGCTCAATCTGGCCGTGTTCATGCGAGCCTCGCAATTCGGAATTAGCGAAGCGATGGCCGTGCGCATCAGCTTGTGCTCCGCCGGAGTGTGGTGGGCCGGATTCACCATCCCCACGCTGTTGGCGCTGCACAATCGCGGCGCGGCCAAGGTGCTGGCCTCGGGACAATCCGCGGTTGGCGCGGTTACCTCGCAATTGCGGAACACGTTCTCGCACATGCGGCGGTATCCGCAGACCCTCACGTTCCTCATTGCCTTCCTGCTGTATAACGACGCGATTCAGACCGTGCTTGCCGTGGCCGCGCAGTTCGGAAACGACGAATTGAAGATCCCCGTTTCCCAGCTCACGCTGGCCATCCTGATGGCGCAATTCGTGGGCTTCCTCGGAGCCGTCGCCTTCCAGAAGCTGGCGGCCGCAATCACTGCGAAGCGCGCGGTCATTCTGAGCCTGATCGTCTGGACCCTGACGCTCGCCTACATCTACCAATTCGTCTATGACGTCACGCAGTTCTTCATTGCCACGGCGATCGTCTCTCTGGTGATGGGAGGCAGCCAGGCGCTCAGCCGGTCCCTCTTTGCCCAATTGGTTCCCAAGCGCCGCGAAGCCGAATACTTCAGCATCTACGAGATCAGCGACAAAGGCACTTCTTGGATCAGCCCCATTCTGTTCGGGCTGGCCTTGCAGTTCACCGGCAAGTATCGCGTGGCGATCCTATCGCTGGTGCTGTTCTTCCTGGCCGGACTGCTGGTGCTGTTGCGAGTGGACGTCGCCCGGGGGGAGCGGGATGTGGCGGTCGATGAAACTCCTGCGCGCGGCGGTGGCGCGATGGCCACCGAACACGATTAGCGTCTCCGCGGCCGCGATGCAGGCCAGGATTCCCGCCGCGATCCACGTCAGTATCCGCCCGCCGGTGCGGGACGCCGGTCCGCTCTCCACGCGAATCCCAATCACGGACGCGGGCTTCGCCGGAGCAGGCGGCCGCATCATCACCGGCACGGAACCGTTCACCGCGCGCGGCATCTGAATCACCCGCCTGCGGTGCGGTAGCACCATCCCGGCTTGATATTCCAGCTCTAACACCAGCCCGGCGATCAGAAACGGATCCTCAATCGAAGTAATCTCGCCCAGAAACCGCCGGGGAATCCAGATCTCCTCCGCTGTCTTGGTGTTCGAAACCTGCACTTCGCTGGAGCTGATCCGCCGCAGCGTCCATTCATTGTGCTCGATGCCCACAATCGCCGGATAAAACGAGAATCGCCTCCGTCCGATGTGATCGAACGGCGTTGGGATGAGCGGCCCAGCCACGCTTTTATTGTACGCCTGCAATCCGGCTAACATGCCATGCGGGTAAAATGAAAAGCGCCGTGCGGACCCTCCTCTCCCTCATCCTCGGCGCGGTAGTGCTCGCGGCGCAGACTCCTGCGGATCCCGGCTCCGATCTCCAGAGAATCGAGAACGTCTGCACTCCGGAGCAGGCCGAATCTTTCGGCTTGGCCTGCTCAGAGAACGATCCCTGTCCTATCTACCTCGAACTGAATTCGGTCGAGGGCTTCGGCGCCAGCATCTTCGTTTCCGGCAATCTCCACTCCACCGATACCACGATGTTCGGCATTCTTCTGGCCAGTGACGATAGCGGAAAGAGCTGGACGGAGCCGGCCAAGCGCCTCCGCGCCGCGACCCTGGAGCAGATTCAATTCGCCGATCCGCAGCATGGCTGGGTTGCCGGGATGGTGCTGGACCCGTTGCCCAGCGCGCCGTTCATCCTCTCTACCGTCAACGGCGGCCAGGCATGGCACAGAACCCCGCTTTCCTCCGACCCCGGTTTCGGCTCCATTCAGCAGTTCTGGTTCGATACCGCGACTCGCGGGCAACTGGTGGTGGATCGATCGCAAGGCAAGGCCAGCCACTTCGAGTTGTACTCGACTTCGGACGGCGGCGACACCTGGACGCTTAAAGCTTCGAGCGATGAGGAAATGCGCCTTCCCAACACCGTTCCTCCAGACCAAATCAACTGGCGCGCTCTCGCCAACCAGGATTCCTACGAGGTGCAGCGGCGCAGCGCCACGGGTTGGGAAACGCTCGCCCGCTTCCCCACGCGAGCCGGAGAATGCAAGTGAACTCGATCGAGCTGGAATTGTTCCGGCATCTGCTGGTCTCCATTGCCGAGGAGATGGGCGTGGTCCTCCGCCGCAGCTCTTATTCCGTCAACATCAAGGAGCGCCGCGATTACTCCTGCGCGGTCTACGACGCCCAGGGCGAGACCGTGGCCATGGGTGACCACATGCCGGTGCACCTGGGAGCCATGCCGCTCTCGGTGCGCGCCGCGCGGGAGGCCCTCGATCTCGGCCCCGGCGACGTCGCACTGCTCAACGACCCCTTCCGCGGCGGAACGCACCTGCCGGACATCACCGCCGTCGCGCCGGTCTTCATTCAGGGCTCAAAACGCGCGGCGTTTTTCCTGGCGAATCGCGCCCATCACTCCGACGTCGGCGGCATGAGTCCCGGCTCCATGCCCTTGGCTCGAGAAATTTACCAGGAGGGAATCCGCATTCCTCCTCTGCGCCTGATTCGTTCCGGCGAACTCGATCGCGAGATTCTGGCGCTCATTCTCGCCAACGTGCGCACGCCGGTCGAGCGCGAGGGCGACCTTCGAGCCCAACTCTCCTCATTGAAACGAGGCGCGGAGCGCCTGACCGCATTGGTGGCGAAGTATGGTCTCAAGAAGGTCCAAGCCAGCATGCGTGCGCTCCAGGATTACGGTGAGCGCATGATGCGCGCGGCCATCCGCAGGCTCCCTTCGGGAACTTACCGCTTTGAAGACTGTCTCGATAGCGACGGAACAAATTCGAATCCCGTCTGGATTCGCGTCAACCTCACCATCAAGCACGATTCCGCAAGCGTGGATTTCACCGGCTCCGCGCCGCAGGCCGCCGGTCCGGTGAACGCGAACTACGCCGTGACGCTCGCAGCTGTCATGTACGCCTTCCGCTGCCTGATTCAGGAGGACGTCCCTTTCACTGCGGGAATCCTTCGTCCCGTGCGCGTGGTTGCACCCGAAGGCGCCGTCGTAAACGCGCTCGCCCCCGCCGCGATGGCCGCTGGCAACGTCGAAACCTCACAGCGCGTGACCGATGTCGTGCTGGGTGCACTCGCGCAAGCCGCTCCCGGTCTCATGCCCGCCGCCTCCAGCGGCACCATGAACAATCTCAGCTTCGGAGGAATCGACCCGCGCACTTCGCTACCCTTCGCCTACTACGAAACCATCGCCGGTGGCATGGGCGCGTCGTCCCTAGGTCCAGGTTACAGCGCGACCCAGACTCACATGACCAACACGCTGAATACGCCCATCGAGGCGTTCGAGCATCAATTCCCGGTGCGCGTCGAGCGTTACAGCATCCGCCGTGGCTCCGGTGGCGCCGGAGCCAATCCCGGCGGCGACGGCATCGTTCGCGAATTACGATTCCTGGTTCCCGCCGAAGTAACCATCCTCTCGGACCGCCGTCAGCGCGGGCCCTGGGGACTCTCCGGCGGGAAATCCGGCAAGCCTGGACGGAACACTTTGGTGCGCGGCGGGCGCGCAACCAAGCTCCCCGCCAAGACCCGGCAGGAAGTCCGAGCCGGGGATCTCCTTCGTATCGAAACGCCCGGCGGAGGCGGCTTCGGTAAACCTACGGCTTTGGCTGGTCCTTTTGGGGCTCGTCTTTCTGCGGTTCGTCCTTGAGCTGATCGGCCGGAGTGGGCGTCGTGTCGCCGAAGGTGATCGAGGCCTCGGCTCCGAACTTACGGTACAACTTGAAATCGGCGTCGTTGGAACCGGTGAATTTGTCGTGCAGGGAATCGACCTTATAGTGGAGTGGCAGGATGTACATGCCGTCACCCACTTTGGTCAGATCGTAATCCAGCGTAATCGAGACGTCGCGAATCGGAAAGCTCGACGGAATTCCAATCGTCTCCAGCGTGATTCGCATGATGGCGTTCATCGACGGATCCCAATACACCACGCCCTTATACGCGGACGTATACTCCTGCCTGGTTTCGCCATCCAGCATGGAATAGCCATGCTCTTTATCGATGTGATAGGCGAAGCCATACATCAGATCGCCGCGGAGCCTATGCCAATTGTCCCAGGCAAATTCCGCTCCTGAGTCGGGATCGAAGATGTTGGACATCATGCTGCCGAATTCGCCCGATGAGGTAATGCCGCCGTAGTGCAAGTGATCGCCGTTGGCTACCGATTGTCCGTTATACATTTTCACTGAGTAGCTCTCTTTGTGGTCGAAATAAGTGAGCAGCTCCTGGATCGTGTCCCCATTGGCGATGTAGCCCTGCTGGTGTAGCTTCTCGATCGGGTCCTGTTTGCGATGGGTGGTCTGCACGCAGATGTAGTTCGGCAGACTCATGCTGTAATTCATCGCGTAGTCGCGCATTTCCTGCATGATCTTGGCCTGTTCGGCGGCGCTAGGAGGCGGTTTGGGAGGTAGCGCGGCCGCCTTCGGCGGCGGTGCGGGCATACTGGCCGAGGCCGCGGCCAACTCCTTCAGCGCGGCCACCGTGCGCGGACCCGCCCCTTGCCCTTGCAGATCTTCCACCGTACGCTCATCCAGTTTTTGCGTGAGCCGGATCCTTTTCAGGTAATCGCCGGTTTGGCGATCGTCGCCCTTCATCTTGATCTGCGATTTGATGAACGTCACCACTTCGTCGACGGTCATGGCGCGCTGGGCCAGCAGCCCGGCGCAGAGAAGCAGGAAGAGGCCGGGAATTCGGAGTTTTTTCACCATGCAGAGACCTCGCCTCATTTTCGCACGCCCGCTGACTCGCTTCTAACGGCCAAGAGACCGGGCGACACTCTTTCCATACTCCTCCGCTTTGGCCAGGACCTCCGCTTCGTCCAGCGTCAGCATCCGCCGGTCGCGAACGATCATTTTCCCGTTCACCATCACGTCGGAAACATCCGCGCCCTTGAGCGCGTAGACCAACTGCGAATATACGTCGTACATCGGCACGGCGTTCGGCTCATCCAAACGAATGGTGATCAGGTCCGCCCGCTTTCCCGGCTCGATCGACCCAATCGATTTATCCAAGCCCAGCGCCTTCGCTCCACCGATGGTCGCCATCGCGAAGGCTTCCTTGGCCGGCAGAGATTGCGGATCGCCGGTCGATACCTTTTGCAACTTCGCCGCGAGGTCCATCTCCTCCATCATGTTGTGGTCGTTGTTCGATCCCGCCACGCCATCCGTGCCCAGTCCCACCGGAATCTCAAGCTTCAGCATCTTCACCACCGGCGCAACTCCGCTGGCGAGCATCATGTTGCTCGAAGGACAGTGCGCGATCCCCGTACCGTGAGCCTTCAGAATCGCGAGATCCGCATCGTCCAGCCAGACTCCGTGCGCCGCGACCGTCCAGCCGTTCAAGACGCCCAGCGCCTCCAGCGCCGCCGCGGGAGTCTTCTTGCGCGCAGCCAGCGCGTCGTCATTCTCCTTCTTGGTCTCCGCAAGATGAATCACCAGCGGCTTCTGATACCGGTTCGCGAGCTCGCGCGCGGACACCAGCGTGTCGTCGGAGTTGGTATAAATCGAATGCGGCGCGACGGCGGGCACAATCAGCGGATCGTTCGCGTAGCTTTTGAGAAAGGTCTCCGTGCCCGCCAGCGCCGCTTGCGGGCTCTTGTAGTCCGGGGCAGGGAAGCCGATGATCGTCTCCCCCAGCATGCCGCGCAGCCCCGCGGCTTTGGTCTCCTCCGCCACGGTGTCCTCGAAATAGTACATGTCCGTGTATGTGGTCGTACCCGACAAAGCCATCTCCAGCACAGCCAGCCGCGTACCCCAGCGCACGAATTCCCGGTCGACGTTCTTCGCCTCCGCCGGGAAAATATAGTTGTCCAGCCAATCCTGCAGCTTCACGTCGTCGGCGATTCCGCGAAACAGAGACATCGCCGCATGCGTGTGCGTGTTGATCAGACCAGGGGTTATGATCGCGTCCCCGCGATCCAGCCGCGCCGCGGCGAAATACCTTCCGTCGATTTCGGAGCGCGAGCCTGCTTCGACAATGTGATCTCCTGAGATCGCCACAGCCCCGTCCGGGATCACACGGCGCTGCGGGTCCATGGTGACCACATAACGTGCCGTCCAGATCGCATCCACCGCCATGCCATGCGATCCGCAGGACACAAGCCCGAAGGCCAGCGCAACCAAAAGAACCGCGCGCGTAAGCAAGCGGCTATAAGAATGACGCATCGAACGCCCTCGGCAACAGATCCTTCAAACGCAGCGATTCGGTCTTGCCATGTAAATTCGTCAGAACCACCTCAATATCGCCGCAGAATTCCCACAGAATCTGCCGGCAAGCCCCGCACGGCGGCGCCAGCGTTTCCGTATCCGCTGCAATGGCGATGCGCCGGAACTCGCGCGCGCCTTCGGAGATCGCCTTGAATACCGCGACCCGTTCCGCACATATCGTCAGCCCGTAAGTGGCGTTTTCAATGTTGCAGCCGGTATGCACCCGGCCCGAGGAGTCTTCAATCGCGGCGCCTACGCGAAACCCGGAAAACGGAGCGTGCGCATAGCCGCGCGCGGCAAGCGCGGCGGCGGAGAGGTCGACGGACACCTCCTTAGAGTAACGCGCTTAAAGCAGTGCCTCAGCCAGCGCCTCAAAGCCTGCCGGAGTCACCAGATGAAACCGCAGTTCCAGCGCCGTGAACACCCGCAACGCCTGCGTGGCTTCCGTGGTGGGGACTTCCGGGCTCGCTAGAAACAGATGGCCTTCGGCCACCCGAAACGGCAGAACCTTCCATTCGCGGGCGACTCTTTCCGGCAGCGCGCGGGCGACCCCTTCGGTTACGGTTGCCGGTTCCACGGCCGCAATCGGCAGACCCTGCTGAACGCTCAGTGCCTCGCACAACATCTCCGGCGATATTTGGCCCGTGTCGATCAGATGCTGCCCCAGCCGGGCCGCCGTTGGAATCGACTCCAGCGCCGCGGCCAGCGCTGAGGGCGTCAAATATCCCGTGGCGATCAAGATTTCGCCCAGTTTTCGTTTGTGCGCGAGCAGCACGGCACGGGAAGGATAGGCGTGTTCCGTCTTCAACCATTTCAGCGGCTTCCGCGTCGCCCGCGCCATTGCAAACCTTCCCAGAGCCTGAACCGTCGCGGCCGAGTTCAACGCATTGGAACAGACCGCCCGCAACGGCGCACCCAGCGAAAACACCACGCCATACACCCGCGCGCAACAGCTCATCCGCACGGCCATCCGCAGGGCTTGCAGAGCTAGCGTCGCCATCCCCACCCGCGCGCTCGCCGGACTCACCCTGGTCCACAGCGCCGAGCTGAGTCCATAGACAAGAACCAGGTTTGCCAAAAAGCTGAGCGGATTTCCGATCAACCCCTTCCTGTCCCTCCACAGCCAGTACACCTCGCCCGGCGTTCCCTTCCAGCCGAACTGCTGCCATCCTTGCAGAGCGATCCCCGTCACCCACCGCGTGCGCTGCCGCAGCGCTGTCCGCCAGGTTTGCGGAAAGAATTCCCGCGTGGCGACAAAATCCGGCGGGTCGCTCCCGCGAGCCAACGGCACAAAAGTTTGCGTACATCCCAAGCGGAACAGGCGCAGTCCGTTGACGTAATCCTCGGTGAGCGCTTCCGGTTCGAAGATCTGGTTGTTCCGCGCTCGAGCCAGTTTCTCCAGCGCATCGCGGCGGTAGCCGGTGCCAACGCCGGAACTGGGGACGAACCCTTTCGATATGGGCCGCACGGTCATGTCGCGCGTGTGATACTCGGCGAATTCGTCGCAGTATATGCCGTGAATCAGCTTATGTAATGGCGAAGCTAGCGGCAGCACCGGCGTCTGCACGAAATCGAAGCGTCCAGAATAGTAGTTGATCCAGCGCAGTTCTTCCGGGTGAATCAGATCCTCCGCGTCATGCGTTACGATCACCTCAAACTTTTCCCCGCGGCGCTCTTCTTCCAGAAGCAAATGCTGAAAGGTCCAGTTCAGGCAGTCCGCCTTGGACGTCGGACCGTCGTGCGGGCATAGCGCCAAATGAACGTTCGGAAACCGTACAGCCGCCGTGCGCACGGCATCCTGCGTCAGGACGTCGTTGGGGTAGCATCCCGCGAAGATGGTGTAGTCGGCATACCGGATCGACGCGAAATTGTGTTCCAGCATCGCGCCGATCACAGCGTGCTCATGCCACAGCGGCACCAGAATCGCGATCCGCCGCACCGGAGCCGCGTCCAACTGGCCCGCACCCGGGGGATAAAGCCTCGCCGCCGGGCGCAGCTTCGCTTTGAGCCAGGCGAAGGCCCAGATCAGGTCCACCGCCAGATCGTCCAGCCCGCTCAGCAGAATTGTCCACGCCAGCGGGCCCAGCAGCCACAGGACCGCTCCGTCGAAACCCGCCAGCCAGCTTGGAACGTGAAAGACCACTTGTTAAAAGCCCGCACAGGGCCGGTGCGGCCCTCAAAAGAAACGAGAACCCGCCCGTCTCAGCCGCACCAGGCTCCGTTGTGCGGGCGAGTTCCTAAGAAGTAGTGACAGAATGTGTGCGACAATCTCACCCGTGCAGCGGCGTTGGATGATCCTGGGCGTCTTCCTTGCCAGCCTGGTCATCCTGGGATGGAATGCCGCGGCCCCCGGAGTCGCCTCCGCTTACGTCGATCCCGTCGGAAAGGTCCAGGACCAGGACGAAGCCCTGTATGGATCGATTTCCCTCCGCATGGCCGCGACCGGCCACATCATGACTCCAGTTTTCCTGGGCCGTTACGAAATCGTCAAACCTCCGCTGCTGGATTGGCTCGAAGCCATCGGGATGCGCTTGACCGGCCAGGACCGGCTCGCCATGCGTCTTCCCTCCATCTTCGCCGGAGCCGGCACGGTGGCCATCGTATTTGCGTGGCTGATCGCCCAAGGCGCAGGCGGAGTCGCGGGTGCGCTCACCGGAGCCCTGCTTCTGCTCTCGACGCATCTCTTCTTTGTCCTCAGCCGCACCGGGCTGACCGACGCTTTGCTCACCTTTTTCACTACGCTCGCCATGTTCGCTCTGGCCCGCGACCCTCGCCTGAGTTCGCGCCTGAGCGTCTGGACCTTCGGCCTCGCCTCAGGAGGCGCCCTGATGACCAAAGGGATCGCCGGTCTGTTCCCCTTGCTCGCCCTGGGCGTTTTCCTAGTCATCTCGCGCGAACGCCCCTCGCTGGGCGCTCTTCTTCAGGTGGTCGCCATTTCGGCCGCCATCGCCGCCCCGTGGCATCTTTACGAGCTCTGGCGCCACACCCGCTGGTTCGTCGCCCAGTACATCCGCAGCGAGATCGTCACCGACAGCCTCTCCGCTCCCTACCAATCGACCGCTGAGGAGACCCACCTCGGTTATTACCTGAAGCGCGTGATCGCCCTGGACGCGCCGCTCGCCGTAGCCGCTGCCGCAGCACTCGCATTCACCTGGAAGCGGACTCAAACCCGCGTGCTTCTGGCCTGGATCGCGGTCGTGCTCGCCGCCGCGATGGCCTTCTCCTATCGCAACACGTCCTATCTTTTGCCGGTATTTCCCGCGCTCGCGTTGCTGGTAGGCTCGGCGCTGGTGGGCGCAGTATCGCCGAAGAAGCTCGCGCGGTGGACTCTCGCCCTCGCCGTGCTCCTGTTCGCAGGCAAAGCCGCCGCGCCCGCCCAAACCTGGGGACTTCCCTTCGGTCAGGAAGCCGCGATGCCCTCCGAAGCAATCCTCGACCGCTACGCCGCCTTACATCGCGGCAATGAACTCATCGTCGGCGATCCCGATGACGAGTTCTACTCCGCCTGCCTCAACCTGCCGCAGGTTCGTTATCTCTATATCGATCCCAATCACCAGCCGGCAGCTTCATCTCCATCCGCGCTCGATTTCGAATACCTCGGCGTCACCGTGACCGCTGTCGATTTCGCCCGCCTGCCTGAGCTTGCGCCGCAGTTTCTCGAGCGCCTTCACGATTGGGGCCTCGACGATCCCAGCCCCATTGCCACCGTCATCCTGGCGAACAATTTGGAGCAAGTGGAAGCTCTGGTGCACGACCACCCCGAGGCCGATTTCTTCCTCCCCTCGGTTTGGGGTTCACTGGACAACGGAACGCACGACCTAATCGACGATTCGAACGGCCGCGAATTACTCGTTTCCCGCGAAGTGATTTACCGGCCCGGCTCCCGCCCCTAATCCCGGACTCCGCCGGATCGCCGCGGTTACGAACCCCTTCGCCACCCGTATCGCTTCGAGGAGAGTCAATCCCTTGGCCAGTCCCGCCGTAATCGCAGCCGAGTAGGTGCAACCCGTACCGTGCGTGTGCCGCGTGTCGATTCGCGCCGCGCGGAATTCGTGGCGTTCGCCCGTCTTCGTCACCAGAATGTCGACCGCATCGCCCTCCAGGTGCCCACCCTTGACCAGCACGTTCGCGGCACCCATCTCAATCAGCTTCGCCGCCGCTTTCGTCATGGAATCCGGATCATCCACCGTCATCCCGGTCAGCACGGAGGCTTCCTCCAGATTCGGCGTCAATAGAAAAGTTCGCCGCAGGAGCGTCGCGGCAAACGCATCTACCGCCGCTCGATCCATCAGTGGTGCGCGGTTCTTGCTGACCATCACGGGATCGACCACCAGCGGAAAATCGAACCCCGCCGCCGCCGCCGCGACCGCTTCCATCAGCGCGCGGCTTCCCAAGGCTCCCGTCTTTGCGGCGTGCGGAGGGATATCGGTGACCACCGCATGAATCTGCTCCGCCACCAGATCCGGCGCCAGCACCTCTACCCGATGCAATCCCCGGCTGTTCTGCACCGTCACCAGCGTAACCACCGCCTCTCCATAAACTCCCATCTGGTGGAACGTCTTGAGATCCGCCTGCAATCCCGCTCCCCCGCTCGGATCGGAGCCGGCAATCGACAAAGCAACGCGCGTATCCACGCACCCAGTTTACTGAGTGGGGGCGGCCGGGCAGGAAAGGACGTTGCCAATCAGTACGCACGTCCCCGTGTCATTCAAGAACACCAGGTTCTGCGTAGTTACTCCGGCCGAGTTGGTCAATTGCACGTTCACCGACCCGACTTCCGCCGCATTGCCGGTGATCGGGAAGCTGACCAGCATTTGAAACATGCTCCCGAAAGAGGAGGCGAACTGGCTGAAGTAACCCTGGAAGTTTTGCGTGAAATTCGCGTTGACCGCGCCATTTCCAATCGCGTTATAGGTGTTGTCAAGGAACGTGAAGGACATCTGGCCGGCCGAATAAGTGTTGTCCAGTCCCCAGATTTGGATGTTCAGCGCGCCGGCGATCGCCGTTGCCGCGGCGTTATCCACCACCATGGCAATTGGCGCAAGCGTCACGGAAATCGACGGATCGGCCGAGAACTGCACGCCGGAGTTGGCCGCGACCGTGAACGTAATCTTGCCCGCGGTCGAACCCGTGGCGAAGACCGCGTTGAGTTGCCCGTTCAGCGTCGCCGTGGTGGTGCCCTGCTGAATCGAAAATGGCACGGATCGCGCGCCAGTCGCGACAAAGTTTACTGTAGGATCGTCGCTGACAATGCTTGCCACGCTCGGGTCGGGCTTGAACGCCAGATTAATCGACCCATTCACCGTAATCGGCGATGGCGTGGGCAGGGTCATGGTCAGCGTGACCTGCTGTCCGCTCTGCGGGGCATTCGTGTCGAGATGAAGAACCGGCGTGGGCAGAACCGGGTTGTAGGCCGCTCCCGAAAGTTGAAATGCCTCGGAGTCGATGGTCAAGGTTCCCGTAAACGCCACCGCGCTGCCGGGTTCGAACGTGATCGTGAAGTTGGAAGAACTACCCGGCGGCAACGTCACTTGGGTGCCCGATGGCAGCGACGGCACGAATCCCGCTCCGGCCACCTGCACCGTGACAATCACCCCCTGAGTGCTATTGTTCGTGAGCGTCATTGCACACGCCTCTGTCTGGCCCTCCGCAATAGTGCCGAAGCTGACTGTCAGCGCTGAACCCGGTCCGCTGCACGGCGTCGCCGTAGTCAGCCCCACGGGGACCACGGTGATGACAAAGAACACCGGTCCCGCCGTGTCGAACTGAAAGCTGGTGCTGTAGGAGCCCGAAAGGCTCGCGTTGAAGCTGACGAAAATATTCAGCACGCTGCCCGGCGCAACGTTGGTCTGCGAATCCGCACACGGGCTGTTGATCGAGTAACCGGTCCCGCTCAACGCAGGGTTGCAGGGAATGGGGGCCGAACCCAGATTCTTCGCCTGCACCGTGAACGTGAACGATTTAGCCGGTAGCACCTGTCCCAGCGAATACGTGTTCCCCTGCGTCAGCGTCGTGTTCTGACCATTATTCACCAGCGTGAGCTGAATTTGCCCTTGCGCGGCCCCGGCTGCCAGCGCCAGGAGCCCGGCTGCTCGCATCAGGAAAGCCCAGCGCATTAGCGAGACTCCCCGGCCGCCTTCAGTTGAAACGCCGGAAGTTGGAACAACTGTTCGCGTCCCGGGACGATCCGCAGAGCGTAGATGGTCGAGCCCGCGCGCGCTTCCACGTAGCCGTTACCCATCGCCGTTAGCGTGCCCACTCCAAAGCCCACGCCCGGGGCAGGGAAGGGCAGCTCGCTGCCGTCGGGCTTTCGGATCGTCAACGAATCCTGCGTCGCGTAGACCGTCAGCGCGGGCAGCAACAAGACTGCGCTCGCATCCTCCGGCAGCGAATCCAGAATCGCGCCATCCTGCGAAACAATCCAAATGGTTCCGTCGCGCTCTGCGGCAATCGAGAGCCCCGCTGAACTCGACGCCATAGACAGCACCACGCCATCCACGCGCAGATCGATTTGCGTCAGTAACCCGTTCTGCCAGCGCGCAAATTCGCCCGTCCGGTCGAAGTGTACGGTCGCGCCGGTTGCGTCCAGCGCGATCTCGGCTCCGCCCGGAGGCGCCGGTGTTGCCCCTCCCGGCCAAACCAAGCTCGATTCCGTCTTCGCCAGGCACAACGCCTGCGAGCACGCCGATGCAAAGGCCCGCTCCGCTAGCGCGCCTCCCAGCGTGAAGTTGCCGCTGAGTCCGTATACCGGCCGCAGCGATCCTTGAGCGTCGATCATTTGTCCCGTAAAGGGCGTTCCCAATCCGCTCTGCGCCCACGCGCAGGTGGCGCTCACCATCACCAACGCAAGTCTCATGGATGCCCCAAATTGATCGTCGGCGCGCCGATCACCGTCACTCCCAGCGGATCGGGCGCGGAGGGACATGGATTTCCCGCCAGCACAACCGTCGAGGAGCAGTTCCCCGCGGAGCCGCCTCTCATCGCCATGGCGACCCCCACGCCTGCAGCCGCGCCCGCGGAAGCAAGAGTGATCCACAGCCACTTGTGACTCGCCGGTGCTCCTGAAGAAATGCTCGGCCCCGGAGTCTCCGCCAGCGTCAGCGACACCACCGTTCCCGCCCGCGCCGCTCCCTTTCCCGCTACCACGCGAACATCGAAGGTCCCCGCCTGCCGGTTCCAGCGCATCCCCCAAACGGTGGCTCTTCCGTCTGCCTTAGTGAGCATCAACTGCGATTTCGACCCATCGGCGAAAACCCCCGTCGGGCCATTCTCGGGCAGAGTGAAGTTGACGCTCGCGCCCGGTACGGCGGTGCCCGCTTCGTCGGTCACCATCACCGTAATGCCGCGTGTCGCCCGCGAGCCCAAGGGATACGTCAGCTTGTCTCCCTCTTCTACGCGGATTTGCAGACTGGCAGGGTCCGCGCCGCGCGCCGGCCCGCGAACAAACAGCAAAGCCGGCAAAAGGATTAGACAGCGCCGAGACACAAGAGTAAGGTGCCTTGCGCGAAGGATTACTCTCAGTGCAAACGGCGATAACAGAAAACCGCAGCCGCCTTAGCCCGCGCGGCATCCTGCGCGGTGAATACCAGGTTCGCCGGAATGCGATCCAACGCCACGTACATCGCTGCTTCCGCGATCGAATCCGGCTGCGGAAAGCACTGCACCCAAATCGTTCCCGGAGTCTGCCGAGCCACTTGGATCAACTCCTCCGTCGCCTGCGCGCGCTCGCGAAACTGCCTCTGCTTCTTGACCCAGATGTAGCCGACATTGTGAACCAGCACCGCAGCGGCGACCAGCGCGACGATCCATTCGCGTCCCTTCGCGGCCTTAACGGTTTTTTCCATCGCCAATCCGAACAGCCACGCCAGTCCCGCGCTGGCCAGATACAACTGCCGGCTGGGAATCTCCCGCGAATAAGTTAAGAAACTATACGGGAACAATCCAATCGCGATCCACGCCAGCGCGATTCCTGCAGACTTTAGCGTCTCCGCGCTCGCTCTTGTGATAAGCAGGGCGATCAATAGCACTGCGGCCGAGATCACGCCCCAAATCCACAGCACGCGGAAGAAATTCCTCGGCAGCGTCAGCCACACCGGGGCGTGGAGCGAGAAACTCCCGTCGCTAAAACGGAACGAATGGCTCCGCGTGATCGCCACCGACAGTACCGCGACCCCAGCCAGCACGGCAAACGGAAGCAGATTCACGGCATACGTGCGCAACTCCGCTTTCGACAATCCCGGCGGAGGGTCCATCAGCACCAGCAGCGCCAGTAAAATAAACGCCGACTCTTTGGACAACAGCGCCAGCGCGAACGCCACAACGCCCGCGATTCGCCAGACCCATCCTTGCGCTGGCTTCTGCGAGGCCTTCATCCAGCACAACAGCATCGCGCCGCCGAAGACGAATTGCAGCACCTCGCTATTGCCCGAGACCCACATGATGGCTTCCTGATGACCCTCATGCACCGCGAAAAACGCTGCTCCCCAAAACGCCCCTCCGCGCATCCTCGCCCACGCCAGCCCAAGCGCATAAACCAGCCACGTGTTCAAAACATGCAGGATCAGGCTCGAGGCGCGGTACGCCCACGCCGCGGGACCGAACAGCTTCCAGACCAAATACAGCGTCCAGTACACCGTCGCCCGCACCCGCGCGATTTCGTCGTGGAACATCAGCGGCGCGGCAGCCACCGGCCCGTAGTGCTCCGCCATCCAAATGTTGGCGTAGTCGTCCTCCAGAAGGGGTAGAGAAAGCGAAGGCAGGTAAGCCACCACGCATAGCAACGCCAAGCTCGCGCAGGCCAAAACCGTCTTCCGGGACAAAGCCCAGTATACGCCGCCGCCTTTCGGTTTCCGCCCTATCTGTGCTTAAATGAAAGGAAACCTGATGCCAGATAGTTCCATCCGGCTGGGGCGGAAGTGGGTTGGTTTCAAGCGGGCAGTCCGCGAACGCTTGTGGATTGCCAAAGGGGTGGTGTCCACGGACCATCCCCTGATGGCCCACATCATTCCCATTCGCCGCTGCAACCTCTCCTGCGCCTACTGCAACGAGTTTGACGACGTTTCCAAACCCGTCCCCACTGAGGTGATGGTCAAGCGGATCAATCGCTTAAGCGATCTCGGCACAGGCGTTCTCACGCTCTCCGGCGGCGAGCCTTTGCTGCACCCCGAACTGGACGATATCATCCGCGCCATCCGCCGCCGCGGCATGATCGCCGGAATGATTACAAACGGATATCTGTTGACTCCGGACCGGGTCCACAAGCTCAACCAGGCCGGCCTGGATCATCTTCAGATTTCCATCGACAACGTCATGCCGGATGAGGTCTCCAAAAAGAGCCTCAAGGTACTGGACAAAAAGCTCCAGGTCCTGGCCGAGCACGCCGATTTTCACGTCAACATCAACTCCGTGGTCGGCGGGGGCATCCGCAACCCCGATGACGCCTTAGTCGTCGGCCGCCGCGCGGTCGAACTGGGCTTTTCGGCAACCGTCGGCATCATTCACGATGGCGACGGCCAGCTTCGGCCCTTGGGCGAGCGCGAGCGCCAGGTCTATCACGAGATGAAGGCGATGGAAAAACGCCACTACGCGCGCTTCAACCGGTTCCAGGACGCCATCGCCCTGGGCAAACCTAACGACTGGCGCTGCCGCGCCGGCGCCCGCTACATGTACATCTGCGAGGACGGCTTGGTGCATTATTGCTCCCAGCAGCGCGGCTACCCCGGCAAGCCTCTCGATCAGTACACCAAGGACGACATTCGCCGCGAGTATCTCACCGAGAAATCTTGTGCACCCTATTGCACGGTGAGTTGCGTCCACATGGTGTCCTACTTCGACTTCTTCCGCGGCAAGCAGACGCTGCGTACGGAAGTGCCGGAGCACGAGAAACTGGTCAAAATCACCCAGTCCGGCCAGTAGGCGAATTCGAGCAAGGAGGCAGCTCGTGAAAACAGCGCTGCTGCTCTGCATCGCGGGGTTTGCTATCGCGGAGCCGCAATCCGATCCGCGGCTGTGCTCCCTTCAAGGAGTTGTCGTCCATTCGGTCACTCGTGAACCGCTCGGCAAGGCTTACGTGCATCTCTACGGCGCCAAGGGCTACCCCGCCGTGACCGACGATCAGGGCAGGTTCCGCATCGATCAGGTCGAGCCCGGCTCCTACACAATGGAAGCCGAGCATCAGGGCTTCGTCGACGGCGAGCTCACCAACGCGCTGGGCGCGCCGGTCCGGATTATGCTTGCCGCGGGCGATTCCCTCACCGGGCTCGAAGCTGAAATTGACCCCGCAAGCCGTTCTCTCCGGCCGCGTCGCTGATGAAGATGGCGACCTCTGGCCTCGCGCTAACATAACGCTGCTGCGCTCGACCTGGAAAAAGGGCAGAAGACAATTGGACGACGCCGATAACAAGGAAGTCGACGATCAGGGCGAGTTTCGTATCGCCGGCCTCAAGCCGGGCCTCTATTACCTCACTGCCGAGCCCGACTTGCAGTGGGAGACCCAAAACACGCCGAAAACCGCGAACGCTCCGCAGCCGCATCAGCTCACCTGGTATCCGAGCTCTCCGGATCGAAGCGGCGCCAGCTCCATCACGGTGGGTCCAGGAGACCAGCTTTCCGGCCTGGTGATCCGCCTCCGGCGCGGCAGCCAGCATCGTATCTCCGGCAGCTTGCCGAATCTCTCTTCCATCCCGGTCCTCGCGGCCGGCCCCTTTTTCGGCACCTTCATTTCCGCGAGCAGCCTCGGCGGGGAGGGCGGCTTGGGCAGCAGTGGCCAGATTCATCCCGATGGCTCCTTCGAGATCGACCGTCTTCCGCCCGGGGCCTATGTTATCGAGGTTCAGCAAGGCTTTTCTCCCGCGCGGCTGGGAACCGCCCAGGTTCGCATCGACGATCGCGATGTGGAGAACATCTCCATTCCGCTGACGCAGCCGCGGCCCGTGAAGGGAGTAATTCAAATCGCCGAAGCCGGCGGAATTCAGCCCTCGGGGATTCGCGTCGCGCTGGACCCTCTCTCAACTCAGGGAGAGCCAGCCGCGAATTCGAACGCTGACGGCAGCTTCGAGATTCCGCCCGTCGGCATCGATCGCTATCGAGTGCTCGTCTCCGTCGCCGGACACTACCTCAAGCAGATTCGTCTGGGCGACACCCTCTCTACCGACGGAACCATCGCTTTACCCGCCGAGGGCAACCTGACCTTGGTTCTGAGCGCCCGCGGAGCACATTTATTGGGGACTCTCAAACGCGCGACGGACCGACCCGCTGATCCAGCCTTCCCCCCTCAGGTCGTCCTGCTTCCCAAAGACTCCGGCGAGCCCCAAACCGCCGCCTTCGATCAAACCGGAGCGTTCTCCTTCGACAACCCGCTCGCTCCTAGTGATTACAAGCTCTACGCGTTCGAAGGCGCTCCCGACTGCGCATGGGAGGACGCCGAGTTTCTCAAGGAAGTCGCGTCTTCCAGCGTGGACATTCACCTCGCCGAGGGCGATTCCAAAACCACCGAGGTTACGCCACTCACCCGAGCCGATCTCGCCCCGATCCTGAGGAAGCTCGGGATGGAGTGAATCTACTTAGCCCGGAACTGGCGCGCCGATTGCCGAACGGGCTGTTTTGCCATGCCTTCCTGCCACTGAATACTGGGACGCCGCTTCTGCAGGGCGCAGTCTCTCAGAAACAGGTTGATGAGATTCTGATACGGCATACCCAGCTCTGCCGCCATCTGCTTGAAGTAGTCCACCGCTACGGTATCGAGGCGGATGGTGATCTGACGCTTCAGTTGCTTGGCATAGGGATTCTTGCGGGACTTGGAAAAATCATATTCTTTTTTCATCGGATTCTGAGAAAGCTTGGGATGGAATGAGGCTACTTCCTCGCCCGCAAGTTGGCAGCGAATATCGAGCGCCGGAAACATCCACGCGGCGTGACGTTCATACCATCTGAGCGACGCCCCGGAGATCATCCGGCCCAGGTTATCCAACAGCAGGTTCCCGCCGAAGGTCAGCTCGACCTTCACCACGTCGAACCGGTAGGGCGACCCCGAAAATGTGGCGAAATCTTTGCCGGTGAAATATTCGAAGCTTTGCGCCGCCATGTGCCGCCGGTGCGTCGGATCGACGTAGGAATTGTGCGAGCTGAAATGCGGCGTGGTGATGAACACCTCCGCCCCGTCGCGAGCCACGCGGTACACCTCCGCCATGGCGCGCATGGGGTCCTCCAGGTGCTCGATCACGTGCGACATGTGGATGCGATCGAATTGCGATGACTCAAGCGGCCACGGATATTGGTCCAGGTTCCACACGTGCTCCGCGGCGGAATCGGGCGACATGTCGATGCCAATCGCCCCAGGCTCGGCCTTCCTTTTGCCGCATCCGATATCCAGAATCATCGAAGCCTATTCTGACGCCACCATACTCTCGGGCTGCATGGCAAGCTCGGTTTGGAAGTTGACCCCCTCCCACCGCGCCACGACGGCCGAGGCCAGACAGTTGCCCAGCAGATTCACTGAGGTCCGGCACATATCCATCAGCGTGTCGACGCCCAGGATCACCGCGACCCCTTCGGCAGGCAGGTTGAACGTGGCCAACGTTCCGGCCAAAATAACCAGCGACGCGCGAGGCACTCCAGCCACACCCTTGCTGGTCAGCATCAGCGTGAGCATCATTGCCAACTGCGTGCCCAGCCCCAAGTGGATTCCCGCCGCCTGCGCCACGAACATCGACGCCAGAGCCAGGTACAACGTGGAGCCGTCCAGATTGAAGCTGTATCCCAGAGGCAGCACGAAGGAAACGATGTGCTTCGGCACGCCGAAAGCTTCCATGTTTTCGAGCGCTCTTGGCAGAGCCGCTTCGCTCGACGCGGTGGAGTACGCGATCAGAAAAGGCTCTTTCACCTGCGCGATGAATCGCCGCAACGGAATCCGCGCGATGGCCGTCACCGTTCCCAGCACCGCCACCACGAAGAACGCTTGCGCCCCGTATAGCGTCGCCACCAGCTTGGCAAGATTGGCGAGAACGTGAAGGCCCTTTTCTCCCACCGTCGCCGCCATCGCCCCGAACACGCCCAGCGGGGCGAACAGCATTACGTAGTTGGTGTACTGAAACATCACCGCTGAAAGCCCTTCACAAAACGAAACAACAGGTGCGGCCTTCGAACCGATCGCCACGCATGCCGTGCCGAACAGGAAGGAGAACACCACGATTTGCAGCACTTCACCCTTCGCCATGGCGTCGATAATGCTCGCCGGGAAGGTGTGCTCGGCCAGCTGGGCCAAGCTGGAATCCGCTGGGCTCGAGTTGGCGGCTGGTACTCCGGACGCGCCCGCGCCGCTTTGAAGCTGCACGCCCTCGCCCGGCCGAACCAGATTCACCGCGCCCAAACCTACGAACAACGCCACCGTGGTGACGATTTCGAAATATACGATCGCCTTCCCGCCGATGCGGCCCATGGTCTTCACGCTGCCCGCGCCCGCGATCCCCGCCACCAGCGTGCCGAACAGCAACGGCGCGACAATCGACCGGATGAGGCGCAGGAAAATCGCGCCCAGGATTCCCAGCTTCACGGCAGGCGCGGGAAAGATCGCTCCGAAGATCGCGCCAGCCACCAGACCGGTCAAAATCCACGCTGTCAGCGACGGGCGTTTCATTGTTCCCGTTTCATTGTTCCCGTTCTTGCCGGCCACCCCACTTGAGCTTCTCCCGCAGCACGTCGAAGAACGCCAGACCGGGAGGACGAACCAGGCTGATCGAGTTCTCTGAGCGGCGGCACACTACACGGTCGCCCTTCTTCAATAGCTCGCCCACCTGTCCGTCGATGGTCAAGTAAGTGGCGTGATCGGCGCCGAGCACGGTGGTCTCAATCACGCTTTCGTCCGGCACAATCACGGGCCGGTTGGTGAGCATGTGAGGGCAGATGGGCGTGATCGATAGCGCCGCAACCGAGGGAAACACGATGGGCCCTCCCGCCGAAAGCGAATATGCAGTGGAGCCGGTCGGCGTCGCAATAATCAATCCATCGGCCTTGTAGACGCAGACGAAGCTGCCGTCCACGCTAACCTTTAAATCGATCATGCGCGCAATCTCGGCCTTGGCCAGCACCATGTCGTTCAAGCCGTCGAAGGAGGAGACCAGCTTGCCGTCGCGCCACAGCTCGGTTACCAGCATGCGCCGCCGGTCCACGGTCAGATCCCCGCGCAGCGCGCGCTCCAATTGACCGAAAAGCTCCTCGGTCTTGATAGCGGTGAGAAACCCCAGGCTGCCCAGGTTTACGGCGAAGATCGGAATCTCGCGGCCGCGCACGGCTCGTGCGGCCGAGAGCAGCGTGCCATCGCCTCCCAACACGATCAACAGATCCGTCCCATCCGCCACCTGGTCGCGTGAAAAGCCGGACGCTCCTGTTCCTTGGTATGCGGCAGTCTCGTGATCCAGGCGCGTCGCCACACCGCGCCCCTCCAGCCACGCGATCAGCCCTGGAACAATGCGCTTGGCTTCGTCGCTGCGCGGCTTGGAAAGAATGCCGATGGTCTTAATGGCGGGCATAAAGAAGAAATTCGCGATTGCCTTCCGAGCCTAGAATCGGGCTCTCCATAATCGACGCCGTGAATCCCAGCGTCTCCACCGCGGCCTGCACGCGGTCGCAGGCGGCGCGATGCAACTCAGGATCGCGCACGATTCCTCCTTTACCCACCTGTTCGCGCCCCACCTCAAACTGAGGTTTGACGAGAATCACCATTTCACCATGTTCTTTGAGCAGGGGTCGGATCGCGGGAAGCAGCAGCGTGGTGGAGATAAAGCTGGCGTCGCAAACCGCCAGATCGAATCGCTCCGGGAAATCGCCCGGTTCAAGATAGCGCGCGTTCACGCCTTCCTGCACCGTCACGCGCGGATCGTTGCGCAGCTTCCAATCCAGTTGCCCGTGGCCAACGTCCACCGCGAAGACCTTCGCCGCGCCGCGCTGCAAAAGGCAATCCGTGAACCCTCCGGTGGAAGACCCCACGTCCACACAAAACTTCCCCCGTACATCGATCCCGAAACCATCCAGTGCCGCAGCCAGTTTGAACCCTCCCCGGCTGACGTAGGGCATGGGCGCGGCCACTTCCACGCGGCATTCCTGCGGATAAGAATGCCCCGGCTTGTCGGATTTCTGCCCATCCACGGTAACGCTGCCGGCCAGAATCAACGCCCGGGCTTTCTCCCGCGAATCGGCCAAGCCGCGCTCGACCAGGATCTGATCCAATCGGGCCTTCATCGAATACCTTTACGCGTTGCGATTTACGATCAAATCCGCGAGTTGTTTCAACCGTTCCGCGCGATCGTCGAAAGAGGCGAGCGCCAGGTGCGCCGCCAGCCGCTCATTCTCCGCCATCTCACGCGACAGCTCCAGGCCATACACCGCTGGAAAGGTGATCTTGTGCTGCTGCGCGTCCTTTCCCGCCGTCTTGCCCAGCGCCTCCGAGGATTGCTCAACGTCCAGAATGTCGTCGACAATCTGAAACGCCAGCCCGATGTGCTCGCCGAAATCCGTCAGCGCCGCGAGCTGCGCCGGCGTCGCCCCAGCGTAGATCCCTCCCATGCGAACGCTGGCGCGCAAAAGTGCGCCGGTCTTGGCGCGATGAATCGATTCGAGCAGATGCGCGGTCGGCCGCTTGCCTTCGCCCTCCAGATCGTTCACCTGCCCGCCGATCATCCCGCCGACGGTTCCCGAAGCCGTGGCGAGTTCGGCAACCAACGCGATGCGCCGCTCCGCATCGACTCCTTCCAGCTTTGCCAGCACCTCAAACGCGAGCGTGAGCAGCGAGTCGCCCGCCAAAATCGCCATCGCATCGCCGAAAACCTTGTGGCACGTCGGCCGGCCGCGGCGCAGATCGTCGTTATCGAGCGCGGGCAGATCGTCATGAATCAGCGAATAGGTGTGAATCAGCTCCAGCGAGCAGGCTGCGGATTCAATTCCCACCGGCGCATCGCTCACCGCCTCCGCCGCGCTCATGGCTAGCAGCGGACGAATCCGTTTGCCGCCCGCGAACAGGCTGTAGCGCATGGCCGTGTGGATGGTGGGCGGGTCAGCAGATTCGGAGGGCACCCAGCGATTCAGCGCCGCATCCACGCGCCGTTGCTGTTGGGCTATGTAATCGGCGACGGTCACTTGTCGGTCGGGAAGGGCTGGGGTTGGATTTCGCCGGCCCGGCGGGTCAGGATCTCAATGCGCGTCTCGGCCTCTTCGAGTTGCTTGCGGCAGGTCTCGCTCAGCTTCATGCCGCGTTCGAATAACTCGAGCGCTCGCTCCAGCGGCAAATCGCCGCTTTCCATCTCTTTGACCACCGCCTCCAGCTCCTGCAACCCCGCTTCGAAGGTGGACGGCGGCGCGGCTTGTTCCGGCATGTCTCATTATAGTTGGGCCTGCCGAAGGTGTATGATTCTTGGTGATGGATGCCCACGATCAGCTCGTAACCATTCGGCAGTTCGGCGACATGGCGGAAGCGCTCCTGGCCAAGGGCTGTCTGGAGTCCGCCGGGATCGAAGCGTTCCTGGCCGACGCCAACATCGCCCGCTTGGAATGGCCGCTCAGCCGGGGCGTGCGGCTACAGGTGAACGCGGATGACGCCGAAGCCGCGACGGCCGTTATGGAGCAGCTCGCCCCCGAGAGCCCGAAGGGCTAGCGGCCCTCGCGGTTTTGTTTTCGTCCCAGGAATCCCAGGGCCAGCAACGCCATTGACGTCAGGACTGACAAGGATGGCTCGGGTACGCTGGATGTACCTGTGAGGTCGAATGCCTGCGCGAAGGGCCTTGTGGTATAGCTGCTTGAGGTTCCGCCGTTGGCCGCTCCGTAGCCTTGAAATCCTGTCCCTATGGCCGAAAAATTCGCGTTATTCCCCTCCTCGCTGGGCGACAGGGCGGAGTCGTAAAAGTAATACGCGGTATTGGGCTGCAAGGTGACTGACGACGCGAAAGTGTACACGCCGCCCAAACCCCCGCCCACTGCCTCCGCAACAAATCCGGGAGTCGAAGAGCTAAGGGCGGATGCGGTTCCGCTATAAGGCTGCGACAAAAGGAATATGGTCTCAAGCGCGACTGGATTACCGTTACCGTCGTAAAAGTTGAAGACGATATCGTCCCACGGGCCTCCGCTAGGAGTAGTGATCTCTTGGCCTGGCGCTTGGGCATTGGTCCCCCCGCCCGCGACCCCAGCTTCGTAGCTGTATATCGTGACACCCTGCACATGCGGCGCGCACCAGGCAGCCATCAGAATCACTGGAAGCGTGCCGGTCAATTTCCTTATGATTCCGAGCCCGTAGTGCGCTTGCTTCATGGTGGACCCAGACTGCATAGGCGCCTTCCATTCGGCCTTGCGACCAAGGACGCCTAATATCCTGTTCCTATTTTATCTACAACTCGTTGCGGCGCTCGGCCTCAATCGGAGTCCCCAGGCTGCGGCGCGGACGACTCCCGCTTTTCAAGCGCCGATATGTAGTGCATTACAATGCGCGTCTGCTCGTGATTCTTCCCGTGCCGCTCCAGACATCTGTCGTAGAGTTGGTAGGCGAACTGAAGTTTGAGGGCAGCGGTCTGTTTGTCAGGCATCGTGTACATTAGTGACGGTACTCCGGCCAGCGTTTCATTCACACTGGCATTTACCAAGAACGCCCGCTGGGGAGGAAGCCACTAGGTTAGCGGCTCGCCGTGACAACGTAGTGACGAAAGGCGCGGGCCACGACGCCCAGTGGCCAGGGTCCCGCAGTAGGGACACCGCTTATGTCGATCCCGGCTAGAACCAGTCGCTTCGGTATGCCACCCACCAACTCGCGACGCCAATGGGGATGGACGCAAAGAGCGCCCACCAAATCGGCAGAACAAGGTCAGCCGCAAGGTCAAGGATGGTGAAGGTGATCCAGAAAATCTTGCGTTCCATTTGTCGACACGCAACTTAAGTGTAACGGCGTAAGCTATAATCAGCCAGCGATATGTATAAAGTCACCATCCAAACTACACCGGTCTCGAAGATCGACTGGAAAGTCGTGGCCGCCGGTCATTGGACTCCTGGGCAGCCGCCAGAACTCGCCGAGCAAACCCTCTCCGCCGAAGTGCTGGCAGAGCTGTTCAATGTGACTCCGTCACCAACCGAACCTTCGGGCCGCAACCAAATCCAAAGCGGCGATACGCTCTACGCCGTGGTGTTCAGAAGACTCCTAAGGTAGCGGCAGCCACCGGACAACGATGCGGTGTTAGCTCCCTACGCAGGCGGCGTGGGACTGCAACACGCGTTCTGCCTGGAACCAATCGTCTTCCGCTGACCCCTCCGGGCAGCCTTTGGATTTCCACAAGGCGCGAGCCAGGGCGCGAGTGCTGTCGTCGGTCGGCACGGCCGCGGCGCTGAGCACAGACAATCCTTCGAGCACTTCCCGCAGATGGGCCAGCCGGGCGTCCACGCTTATCAGCTCATCCTCTATCAGTTCGTCGCCGCCGATGTCGCCGGTGAGGCGGATCAACCGCGCAGCCTGCGCCTGCGCCCTTTCGGCCAATAGGTAATGACCCTGAGCGGACGCCCAGTTTTCGGCGGAGTGCAGAGCCTCACGGGCATCACGAAAGCCGAGATCCAGCTCAGTGTTGGCCAGGTGAATCAACTGCCGGTCGGTCTTCAGGCGCAGCTCTTCATACTTGGATCTTACAGCCATCTTGGATCTTACAGCCAAGGATCTTGCAGCCATGCAATGGGTTCCTCTCCAATGTGTCTCAAAGCTATTAGACGTTCAGAGGCGGCTAACGGTTCATACTGACGCATGAAAAGATGGTTACCTCCCGGATTGCTGCATTCTGGCGTTCCTTGCAGGATCGCATTCGACCCCTCTATGAAGCGCGCATCCGCCTTTGCCGATAATAAGGAAGGAGCGCAGAGTGTTCGTGGACTACTACGAAGTCCTTCAGATCAGCCCCAACGCGGACGAAGAAACGGTGCATCGCGTTTACCGCATTCAGGCGCAGAGATTTCATCCCGACAATCTCGAAACCGGGAATGCCGAGAGGTTCCGTGCGCTCGCCGAAGCGTACCAGGTTTTAAGCAACCCGCGGAGTCGCGCTTCTTACGATGTCGAATATCGCCGCGGGCAAGCGCGAACGGTGCGGGAAACATTCACTGCGGTCCCAGCGTCCCATCCCCAGGACGAGGTGAAGCGGCGCGAGGAGATCCTGCGGCAGCTTTATCGCAGGCGCCAAACGCATCCCGATCAGCCGAGCCTTGGCCTGCGCGAGCTCGAAGCACTTCTTGGAACTCCGCGCGAGCATTTCGAATTCAGCCTTTGGTACCTCAAAGAGCGCGGGTATCTGACCCGCAGCGACAGCGCCCGCCACATCATCACGATCAAGGGCGTCGAGTTCACTGAGTCCATGAGCCGGCGTCCCGGCGGGGGCCCTTCCCAGCTCGATGTCGGCGCGGACATGGAGTGACTTTACTCTTTCTTCTTCAGGCTGTGGTCATTTTCGCGGATGAAAGTGCGTATTTCGTCGGCCATGCTCAAAAGCTTCTCCCACTGTTCCCGATAAAGTGTGACCGGGAAGCGCCCCATCCCATAGACCGAAAGCCCGCCCTTCTCGCTCACTTTGAGATACACGCGCCCGCGCTCCGGTTTCTTCAGCGCCTCATTCTCGGCGCGAAGCCGGTCGATTTCAGATTTCAGTTCCTCTTCTGTTGCCATGAGTTCAATTGATACCACACCCGCGCGGTGAGCGCCGCCACTTCCGTGATAAGCTGATCTTTAAGCAACAAGGGCAGCCTCCGGAAGGCAGTGGCTCAACAATGGCACCTTGTCCGTATGTGCATGAAACTAAGGGCGCGTAGCTCAGTTGGTTAGAGCGCCTGCTTCACACGCAGGAGGTCGCAGGTTCGAGTCCTGCCGCGCCCACCACGCCCATGTACGACATTGCGGGTCTTTGTTAGCGGACGGCGGCTCTACTTGATCGAGACTGACTGGTACGTTAACAGCGACGAACGGAAATTCCTGGATTCGTTTCAGACCGAATAGAGCTTCGCCCCCATTAGCTCTCCTTCAACAGACGATCCAGACGGAAAGTCTTACCGCGTACCTTTTTTCAAACTTGCGAACTGCAATTGGTGCCTCGGTGCGTCTGATCGAAGGTGCGACTGCACGGGGAGCAAGCGAGAGCGTCTCCTCGTTCAGCGTGGGGTAGCCATCGAGAATCTCCTTCGCGGTCGCACCCTGGGCCAGCATACCGGCAACCAGGTCCACCGGAATGCGCGTTCCTTTGAACACTAGGGTTCCGCGCATGATTTCCGGATCGCTGGTCACAAGCTGCTGTAGCCGAGCTATTTGCTTCGAATTGGGCTTGTTCATTCGCTCGCCAACGCCCGGCGTACTACAGCGGGCTCCTTTGCGATGACAGTCAGGTAGGCCCGCGCTGCCGAATCGGGCTGCCGTCCGCCCTGTTCCCATTCCTGCAAGGCGCGCTTGCTAATGCCGTAGGTTCGAGAGAATTCGGACTGGGACATCTTCACTCGCCTGCGAATCGCCTTGACGTCGATCGGTTTCGGCCAGACCTGCTCCAGTTCCACCTTGCCCCGCTGGTGCGCGAGCACGAGTTTCATTCCCTCGATCAAGTCTGCGCCGAAGGCTGTCTTCTTTGCGCCGGTTTTCTTACGCATTCTATTGCGCTCCCTTCAGATGAGCTGCGACTTGCCGCAGTTGCTTCTTCTCGTCTGCCGTCAAATCGGTCTTCATGTTCTTGGCGTAGCATCGGATCAAATAAATGCGAGCGGCAATCACGACATACAGGTAAATGATCCGGGCGCCGCCACGCTTCCCCTTGCCCTTCGCCGCCCATCGCAGTTTCCGGACTCCGCCCGATCCCTGTTATCACGTCGCCGGCATCGGGATGGTCGATCAGGTACACTGCCAGTTCCTCAATGCCATCCGTTCCGATCGGCTCCGTAGCCTCGGCTTTGAACTTCGGCAGTTGCAGGACCGTGATCTCAGCCGCATCATCCACTACTCAAGACTATACCGCAATGCGGTATAGCCAATTTTCGTGACGTGGATTGTGACGCAACCCGCCTCAGAATTGGCGAAAATGACCGATTTTGCGCCCCTGCTCGATAGCGCTCGACGCAGGAGGTCGCAGGTTCGAGTCCTGTCGCGCCCACGATTTCTTTCAAGAGGATACAGACGGAGGGATAGTTCGGAGAGGATGTTTGTGACGCGCCCATCAAACCGCTTTCCAGTTCGTCCAAGCTCCCGGACTCATTCAATTCGAAATACTACGATATTGAGGCTGCCCCCGTGATTGCACGCCAACGCGTGCAGCGCACGCGGATTAGGTTCGTTTCGAGAACGCAACCAATTGCACTTCGATGTTAAGATCGAGCAGCAATTCAGCGGCTTGAGTCACAAATAACCCCCTCCCATCGGCGATGACATGGCGCGAATATCACGACTCCACCAAGCACAGCTTCGAATCGCTAAGGCGAGCGCGGTACGGCCTCGACTGGCAAAACATGCCCGATCCGTTCCGTAATTACGAGGATGTGCCACTGGTCGACTTACCGGCAGACCCGCCGAGCCCGGAAACACCCGCACTCGAAGTGCTTCATGGGGTCTCTGCTATGGCGCGGCGTGTCCGCGCCATGGTGACCGATATCACGCCTGACCGTGATGGCCCGCTGTTTTTTTCGCAACTGCTGTTTTATTCCGCCGCGATCAGTGCGTCCAAACGCGTTCCGTCCACCGGCAACCGGTATGCGTTACGGGTGAACCCGTCGTCCGGCAACTTGCATCCGACCGAATTCCATTTCGTCACGCGGGATCTGAAGGGGTTGCCCGGCGGCTTGTACCACTATCGTCCCTCCGCACACATGGCTGAGCAGCGCGCGCTGGGCAGTCTCGATCTTCCCGGCGCAACCAGCCCAATCGTGTTTGTGCTGAGCAGTATTGCTTGGCGCGAGGCATGGAAGTATCGTGACAGGGCCTATCGATATTGCCTGCACGATATTGGACACGCATGGCAGGCGGTCACACTCGCCGCCCAAGCCATCGGATACGAAGCCTTCGCCGTGGCGCATTTCGACGACGATGCGGTGGCCCAGGCCTGCCGCCTGCCTGAAGATGAGTGGCCGATGCTCCTGATCGAGCTGCGTGGCCGATCCATCCCCATGTGCGAATCGAACCCAGGCGGTATCGTGTGGTACGGCGGTCACCCGAATCGACTGTCGAGAGAAATCACCGCGTACCCGCGGATCGACGCGATTCACCAAGCTACTAAGCTCCGCGGCCGCGCGCACGGCGGGATCCCAGCAGCCGAGGCTGCGCCCGCCGGTTCCGGCGAGATCAAGTTACCGTCTCCGGCTTCATCGACGCGCGGCTTTGGCGACGTGGCCCGAGGACGCCGCTCCGCACTCGATTTTGTGTGCGACAAGCGATCCATGCCGGCGCCGCAGCTTTCTGCCATCCTGTCCGCCGCGACCCGGCCCCTTCTCGCCGATTTTGCCGAGGCACGTTTTATCCAGCTCTATTTGTATGTTCACCGTGTCGATGGGCTGCAACCTGGCGTGTACAGATTCTGGCCCGAACACGCCGAATTGGAGGCGATTAAGCGTGGAGACCAGCGCGTGGCGGCCGCAGGCCTGAGCCTGGGTCAGGATCTCGCCGGCAACGCCTGCGTGGCGTTCTCCATGATCGGCGATTTCGAACGCGCCGCCCGGGCCCACGGAGACCGCGGTTACCGCTACGTTCACTTCGAAGCGGGCGCGATCGGTCAACGCTTATATATCGCCGCGGAGGCCTGCGGAATGGGAGCGACGGGCATCGGCGCATTTTACGATGAGGAAGTGCACCGCTATCTCAATCTGGGGCCGGAAGCCGGTTCGAAACTCACATTAGGACAAGTGGTTTACCATTTCGCGATCGGCTATCCAGTTCCAGATCCTCGCCTGGAGGCATAAGCGCGCGATGGTGGGGATCCTGGTGCATGGCGACAATCATTTCATCGCCCGCGGCCCAACCCCGGACCGGGAGACCGCCCTTGCGTTGATTCGACACTGGACACTCATTCATATTGGAGCGGCAACGCCGCAACCCCTCGCCCGATGGCGCATCGTCTCCCGAGAGTTCCGAGAGAATCTGCAGTGGGCTGTGGTTGTACCGGGTGACAGCGAAATATCTCCGGCCGTGAGGAAGTTGCTGGATGAAATGGCGGCCCGAGGAATCGCCATCCACGATTCCGGGGTCGGGCCCTGGTAGAGCGGTAGAGCAGGTGATTCAGGCAACCCGCCGGATCCGAGGGTTCGGTCCTCCGCCCCAGTCCTCCAGCCACAGCTCAGGCTTTTCCTGCCGGAATCGGGAGGCCAGATCGATGCAAGCACGTGCGGCATTGCTGTTTTGTGGATCCAGAACAACCACCTCAATGCCGCGGCCGCGCAGGAAGAGGATGGTTTCATCGCTTGCGGCATTGGTTGCATCGCCGATAACCACTCGCGGAATGCCGAACTGAGCGATCGCTCCAGCGCACATGAAGCACGGCTGAAGGGTGGTGTACATCGTCGTGTTGTGGCGGTTGATCCGCCGGCCCGCGTCGCGCAGAGCCGCCATTTCGCCGTGGATGATCGGGTCGGCCTCCTGCACCAGCGCATTGTGTCCTTCCCCGAGCACCTCGCCGGTGTCATTGTCCACCAGCACTCCGCCGATCGGACAACCGCCTTCCGCGTAACCCTTGGAGGCTAGTTCGAAGGCACGGGTCATGTACCGCTCATGAGACGTGAAAGACATTTATCGATGCATGTGGAACTCACGGCGGGCCTGGAGCCGGAACGGGCACACTCGTGCATTAGAGCATAGTGAACCAAGTCAGACAAGTCATCTTGGAGAGGATACACTGCTGTGCCCAAAACTTCCCACACTACCGCCGCCTACCACCATGAAAGGGCGGCGAAGAGTCACCGCGCCGCGGCGTTGCAAAGCGACCGGGGAGCCCACGACGCTTGCCTTGAGCACGCCGTAATCGCCTGCGGTCACTCCACCAGGGCAGACGAAGCGTCCAAGCTGGCGCATGAGCAGTCGGTCGAACGAACCACGTCCGCAGCGGTCGCAGCGAAGTAGCCGGATGCAACAAAGCGCGGACCTTAGGAGTCTGGATGAGCTGCTGATCAAACTCGGAGGCGCTGGAATTGGCGCGCGGACCGAGGGTCCATGCGGCTTGCTGCTGGAGCATATCCAGGCCGCCCGGCGGGACCTTCTGGGCTCCATGCGCGCCGAGTACAACTCCAGTCTAAAGTTCGCTAAGGAATCCGTCGCTTGCATTCCCGGCAAAATCGATCGCGCTGAGGCCAAGGGGATACTCCAAGGGTTGATCGAGTCGGGGGCGAATCGTGACCATATGCGGTCACTTGACCAAATTGGGTCACCGGACGAAATTGGATCCGCGGACCGGGCGCGGTCCAACGGAGGCATCGATGTTTGACTACTCCTACATTCCCATCGCGATAATCGCCATCTATCTCTTGTCCTCGATCAAGATCCTCAGCGAGTACGAACGCGGTGTCATCTTTCGCCTCGGCCGCGTCTTAGCGCAGCCGAAGGGGCCCGGCGTCGCGCTGGTTTTCGCTCCCATCGACCGCATGGTGCGGATATCGCTCCGGATCGAAGCGATGGAAGTTCCTTCCCAGGACGTGATCACCCGCGACAACGTAACCGTGAAGGTCAATGCTGTTGTCTACTTCCGCGTCATTGACCCTACCAAGGCGGTGATCGAGGTCACAAACTTCCTCTACGCGACTTCGCAGCTTTCGCAAACCAGTTTGCGTAGCGTTCTGGGCGAAGTAGATCTCGATTCCTTGCTGAGCCAGCGCGAAAAAATCAATTTGAGATTGCAAGCCGTGCTCGATCAGCAAACCGCACCGTGGGGCGTCAAAGTCACTTTGGTCGAGGTGAAGCAGGTGGATCTGCCGGAACAGATGATTCGCGCCATCGCCAAGCAGGCCGAGGCCGAACGCGAGAAGCGCGCCAAGATTATTCACGCCCAAGGCGAATTCGAGGCCTCCGAAAAACTTGCCATGGCCGCCGAGCAGATTCAACGCCAGCCTGCCGCCATCCAGCTCCGCTATTTGCAAACTTTGGTCGAGATCGGCGCCGAAAAGAATACGACCATCGTCTTCCCGCTACCCGTGGATTTGCTGTCTGGTCTGGGCCGGGTGCTCGACCACTTGGCCGGTCCGCCCACATCGGCGTAACTGTTTTTTAGAAAGAGAGAAATTACGATGACAATTCGCCCGCTCTATGACCGCATCGTGGTCAAACGGATCGAAGAGAAACAACAGATGCAGGGTGGTCTCCATATTCCGGACTCCGCCAAGGAGAAGCCCCAGGAAGCTGAAGTGACGGCGGTGGGGAAGGGGAAACGCCTGGAGGATGGCACGATCGTGCCGCTTGACGTGAAGGTGGGTGACCGGGTTCTGCTGGGGAAATACGCCGGCAGTGAGGTCAAGCTGGATGGTCAGGATGCTCTGATCATTCGCGAGGACGAAGTGCTCGGCATCCTGCACAAGCCCGCTAAGTTGGCGAAGGCGTCATAAGTCACAAGAGATTCAGGAGAATATCATGGCAGCAAAGCAGATTATTTACAGCGAGCATTCCCGGCAGGCAATCTTGCGCGGCGTCAACCAACTGGCGGACACGGTGAAGATCACCTTGGGACCAAAGGGACGCAACGTAGTCCTGGAGAAGAAATTCGGCGGTCCGACCATCACCAAGGATGGCGTGACGGTGGCCAAAGAGATCGACCTGAAAGATCCGCTGGAGAACATGGGCGCGCAGATGGTGCGCGAGGTTGCGTCCAAGACTTCCGACGTCGCCGGCGACGGCACCACCACGGCAACGATTCTGGCGCAAGCGATCTTTCGTGAAGGCGTGAAGAGCGTGGCTGCGGGCGCGAATCCGATGGCGCTCAAGCGCGGCATTGAAGCGGCGGTTGAGAAAGTGGTCGAGGAAGTGAAGAAGCTCTCGAAGCCGGTGACCGGTGAGATGATCGCCCAAATCGGCACCATCTCCGCCAATGGCGACGAGACCATCGGCAACACCATCGCGGAAGCGATGAAGAAGGTGGGCAAGGACGGCGTCATCACGGTAGAAGAATCAAAAACCATGGTCACCGATCTCGAAACCGTGGATGGGATGCAATTCGACCGTGGCTACCTCTCGCCTTACTTTGTCACCGATCCGGATCGCATGGAATGCGTGCTGGAAAATCCGTACGTTCTGATCCACGAAAAGAAGATCGGCAACATGAAGGACCTGCTTCCGATCCTGGAGCTGGTGGTCCGCTCCGGTAAGCCGCTGCTGGTGATCGCCGAGGAAGTGGAAGGCGAGGCGCTGGCAACCATGGTGGTGAATAAGCTGCGCGGCACTCTGAACGCTTGTGCGGTGAAGGCTCCCGGTTTCGGCGATCGCCGCAAAGCGATGCTGGAGGATATCGGAGTCCTGACCGGCGGCAAAGCGGTGTTTGAAGAGACCGGCATCAAGCTCGAGGGCCTGACCCTGGAGGATCTCGGCCGCGCCAAGCGGATCACGGTGGGCAAGGAAAACACCACCATCATCGACGGCGGCGGTGATCAGAAAAGCATCGAAGGCCGCATCAAGCAGCTTCGCGCGCAGATTGAAGAAACCACGTCCGATTACGACCGTGAGAAACTCCAGGAGCGATTGGCGAAACTGGCCGGCGGTGTGGCGATCATCAAGGTGGGCGCGGCGACCGAGATGGAGATGAAGGAGAAAAAGGCGCGGGTGGAAGATGCACTGCATGCGACTCGCGCCGCGGTAGAGGAAGGAATCGTGCCGGGCGGGGGGATCGCGCTGCTGCGGGCGGCCACTACGCTCAAATCGCTCACGCTGGAGGGTGACGAGCAGACCGGAGTGAACATCGTCAGGCGCGCCTGCGAGGAACCCATTCGCCAGATCACCGGCAACGCAGGCTATGAAGGCGCGGTGCTCATGGAGAAAATCCTCGCCAGCAAGGAGCGCAACTACGGCTTCAATGCCGCTACCGGCGAGTACGAGGATCTGGTGAAAGCCGGTGTGATCGATCCGACCAAGGTGACGCTTTCGGCGCTCCAGAACGCGGCTTCCATCAGCGCCCTGATGCTGACCACCGAAGCGATGATCTGCGAGATTCCGGATAAGAACGCCAACGGCGGCGGCGCCGGGGGTGGTGGTGGCGGTCACATGCCCGGAATGGAATACTAGGACAGTCGGCCGGTCCGGATGCGAATGGTTCAGAATAAGATCAGCGTGCAAATCCGGGCCGGTTACGAGATTGTCTACCATTGCCTGCAAAGCACGCCGATGATCCTGATGGTGCACATCCACTATTCCAGGGCTTCGGACATCGTCATTCCCGATCGCCTGACTACGGAACCGGCCGTTCCGGTCACGTCGCATCGCGACGTATATGGAAACTGGTGCAGCCGGATCGTGGCGCCGATTGGCCGGATTCGATTGAGCTCCGGCGCCGTCATCCGAGATTCGGGCGAACCGGACGCCGTGATTCCCGGCGCCCGGCAGCATGAGGTAAGAGATCTCCCGGAAGAGACGCTGGTGTTCCTGTTGGGCAGCCGCTATTGTGAGACGGATCTCCTGTCGGAGGCGGCGTGGAGCCTGTTCTCCCAGACGCCGCCTGGCTGGAGCCGGGTCCAGGCGATTTGCGATTTCGTTCATGACCACATCGTTTTTGGCTATGGCGATGCTCGCCCGACCAAGACCGCGTCGGGAGCCTTTAGCGAGCGTAAGGGGGTCTGCCGCGACTTCGCGCACCTGGCGATCGCATTTTGCCGCTGCATGAATATTCCAGCGCGCTATTGCACCGGCTACCTCGGCGACACCGGGACGCCGCCGCCGTATGCGCCCGGGGATTTCGCTGCGTGGATGGAAGTCTATCTCGAGGGAGCCTGGCATACGTTCGATCCGCGCAACAACGTGCCGCGCATCGGGCGGGTGCTGATGGCGCGCGGCCGGGACGCGGCGGATGTCGCCATCGCCGCCACCTTCGGCCCCACTACGCTCGAAAGTTTCAAGGTCTGGACCGACGAAATTGAGGAGAGCGCGGCTGTCAGATTCTAAGCTGGCGAGCGCCAAATTGCCGATGTCTCTGCTGACGGTGCGCCACCTCACCGTCTACCGGTACTCGGAGCCGGTAGGCCTGGGGGAGCACCGCATGATGTTCCGGCCGCGGGAGAGTCACGATCTCCGGCTGCTCAAGTCCAAATTGGAGATCACTCCCGCGCCGGCCAGCCTGCGCTGGATCCACGATGTGTTCGACAACTCCGTCGCCGTCGCCACTTTCGATGGCGAAACCTCGGAGCTTCGCTTTGACAGTACGGTCACGTTGGAGCATTGTGAAACGGCTCTGCCGGATTATCCGTTGGAAGAATACGCCAAGACCTATCCATTCTGCTACTCAGACGACGAGTTGCCGGACCTCGGCTGCGCTCTAGCTCATCGCTATCCCAGCGATGAGGTCAAGCGCTGGGTGAAGCAGTTTCTGAATTCATCCGGAACCATCGGGACCATGGACTTGCTGCGCTCCATCACGCTGGGCGTCAAGAAGGACTTCGTCTATAAGCGCCGCAGCGAGAAAGGCGTGCAAAGCCCCAGTGAGACGTTGCAGAGCCGTCGCGGCAGTTGCCGGGATTTTGCGGTTCTCATGATGGAAGCCGCGCGGTCGCTGGGATTGGCCGCTCGTTTCGTCAGCGGTTACATCTTTGTTCCCAGCGCCGCTCCGGGCGCGGTTCCCAGCGCCGCTCCGGGCGTGGTTCCCAGCAACGAGACCGGCCGCACCCTGGGCGGGGGCGCGACGCACGCGTGGATGCAAGCGTATCTGCCGGGCGCGGGCTGGATCGATTTCGACCCCACCAACAGCATCGTCGGGAATCGCAATCTGATTCGTGTCGCCGTCGCGTGGGACCCCAAACAGGTTCTACCATTGTGGGGGACGTTTGAAGGGAAAGCGTCGGCCTTCCTTGGCATGGATGTTACGGTGAGTGTGACCGAAAGTGCTCGACAGATGATTACAGGACTCTCGCGGCTCGCACGATGAACCGCTTGGGAGCCGAGCCAATGAAGTAGAAGGGATAACAGGTAACCAGGGTCAAGATCTCGTTTCCGTCCGAATTCAGCACGGCGACATCATCCGGGGCGACAATCTTGGTGGACACGACGCGGTAGCGGTATTCGCCGCGTAACGTGGTGAGTGTGATGATGTCGTCGCGGTGAATGTTTCGCAACGGGCGGAAAAACGTGTCGCGGTGCGCCGCGATGCCGATATTGCCGGCCTTCCCTGGCAACGCTGTGCCTGTAATATGTCCGACCGCGCGCCGCAGCGTGGGATCGTCAGTTCCTTCCGCGACGGCGATCGACATGCCCAAGCGTTGGATCTCAATACGGCCGATCAAGCCGTCCGGCGCCGGCTGGTCCGTTCGCGGCCGTTCGAGTGTTTGCGTCGCGCGAAGCTGAAACATCCAGGCGTTCAGCAGAACGAACCCGCAATAGCCCAACATCAGCGCTGCTCCAGCCCAGAGCGCGCGCTGGGTCCATTTCAGGAGCAGGCCCGTCTTCCGGAGGAGACCCAGCGACGATTTTCTGACGACCACCTTCATAGGAAACCAGTCACCGCTCAAGACGCCACGATGCGGCGATACTCCGGTTGCCACATGGCGTCTTCCACCTGTTGAACAACGTCTTCGAGCTTGACGCTGGCCAATCCGTCCGCGGCCGCTGCCTCCGCCACGGCGACCGCCACCGTCACGGTCACGCTGCGCAGATCGTCGACATGCGGAAGCAGCGACGCGCCGGGAAGGCGGACGGCGACCATGCTGGATAACGCATTGGCCGCGGCTGCCAGCATGCCCACGCTGATCAGGCGGGATCGCGACACGATCGCACCGAGGCCCAGGCCGGGGTAAAGCATGGCATTGTTCGCCTGGCCGATGACATGGGTGATGCCTCTGTGAGTGACCGGTGTGAAGGAGCTGCCCGTCGCGATCAGCGCACGCCCTTCGGTCCAGGCGATCAGGTCGGCCGGCGTAGCTTCGGCGAGAGAAGGCGGACTGGAGAGCGGGAAGATGATGGGCCGTTCCGTATGCCGGGCCATTTCTCTCACAATCGCCTCCGTAAAAGCGCCCCCGCTTCCCGACGTCCCGATCAGCACGGTAGGCCGCACGCGGCGGATCACCTCGGCCAAAGCGATGGTGTTAGCGTCGGGACCCAGGCCTCTCCAGCTCTTGACCTCAGAGGTTGGCCGGGCATAAGCCGCCTGATAGTCGTGCAGCCGGTCACCCATATCGCTGGTGAGCAGCCCGTGCACGTCCACCAGCCAAAAGCGCCGGGTCGCTTCTTCGAGCGGCAAGCCTTCCTCGATCATGACGTCGCGAATCAGGTCGGCGACCCCAACGCCAGCGGTGCCGGCTCCAAAAATGACGATGCGTTGGTTGCGCAGCAAGGTTCCGCAAATGCGCATCGCGGAAACCGCGGCTGCCAGCGCGATCGCCCCGGTGCCCTGCTGATCGTCGCTGAAGGTGCGTACCTGGCCGCGATACCTTTCGAGGATGCGGCGGCCGTTGCCGGGACCAAAATCCTCCCATTGAAGCACAGCATTGGGAAAAAGCTTTACGGCGGCCTTCACGTAGGCGTCGATGAAGGCGTCGTAGCGCTCGCCGCGGACCCGAGCGTGACGGTTTCCCGGATACATCGGGTCGGCCAGCAGAGCTTCCCGATTGGTGCCCACATCCAGCATCACCGGAATCACGCGTGTCGGGTCGATGCCGCCCGCAGCCGTGTAGATCGCTAGTTTGCCAATGGCGATTTCGATGCGACCGACGCCCCAGTCGCCGATGCCGAAGATCTGCTCGGCATCGGTAGCCAGGATGAGATCGATATCGCCGGGACCGGCGCCCAGGTTTCCGAATGCTTCCTCGATCGCATCGGCATGATCGATCGAGAGATACACACCGCGGGGACGCCGGCACTCATGGTGATACTGTTCCATCGCCAAGCCGACGGTCCGGTCGTTGACAATCGGAATCATCTCGCGCAGATGCTCGGAGAGCAGGCGGAAGAATAGCACTTCGTTGCGGTCGTGCAGGGCGGTCAGGTAGATATTCTTGCCCAAGGCGTCCGGCAGCCGCTGGTATTGGGTATAGGCGCAGGTGACCTGAGCTTCCAGCGTGCTGATGACGGGCGGGAGCAGACCAGTGAGGCCCAAGGCTTCCCGTTCCTCCACGGTGAAGGCAGTCCCCTTGTTGAGAAGCGGTGTGGTCAGCACCGCCATTCCTCGCGCCTTGGTTTCATGGGAACCCATAGTTTCCGGGCGAGCCTTTCGCACCGGCGGGGCTAATAAGGGGACAACTCTTGGGCGCATCATTCGGTTCCGGCTTCTACTGGATTCGCTGGCTTATAGATCGAAGCGTGAAAGCGCCACCTAGGGCGATCAATCCGCACAAAGCGATCAGCGGAAAGGAACTCGACGTAGTGGGAAGAGTTGCAGGAAGGTCCGCGGGCGGAGGCGCCGCTGCGGCGACTACTTCCGGCGGCACAGCTTGCACCACCTCGGCGATTTCGACAGCCTCCCCCGTGGGTCTAACGGCCACCAGGGGCAGTTGCTGGAGCTGCGTGACTACGGCCGGCTCCTCGGGCTGCGCGACTTCTTCTGGCACTTCGGCGGTGACGGCGAGAACCGGCAGGTTGGTTACCTTGGCCAGTTCCACGGCCTTCGCTTTCGGATAGACAAATTCTTCGCCCCAATTGGCGCCGGGATAGAACCAGGCCCGGAGAGCTTCCGGTTTGCCGGCGAGGCCCTCGTTAAAGGTGATCACGGTCTTGTCTTTCGGCGTTAGGCGATAGTTTGCAATGGCCAGGATGGTGGCATAGATTTTCGTTTGGTCCCGGTTGAAGATCTGCACGATGTGCCGGTTACTACTTGAGTTCACCAGCTTGAACACATACGTTCCGGCGGGCAACACTTTCATCCCGGTAATGTGTACAGGCGGAATCTCCACGGGCGCGCTAAACGTGACGATGGTCATGTGGTCGTAATCGTCTGCTTTGAGGCTGGGGGCGAACGCCGCGCCCAGAATGGCCATGCCAAGGACGGCCGGCGCTATCTTGAAAAATCTCATTTCTGTTCTCCTTTGTTCTTACGAACAACTGCTCTGGAAGCATGCCGGGGGCCATCCCGCTCTTTGTCGCATGGTCCTGCAAGAGATAACGCTGGCGCCGCCGAATCCCCCCGGCCGCGGGTGCATCGCGGGCAGATACTGACCGTGCGAGGTCAAATGACCGGATAAGGTCAGTTACTGAACCCTCGCGAAAGCCGTGCGGCGCTGCGTGCCAGCGGATGGGGAAGGCCGGCAGCGTGCTCTCTTACCAGCAGAGGTCTTAAACAATGCGCCGTTTTTTGATTTTGACCGCGTTTTGCGTTGGAGCCAGCTTGATAACCCCCGCGGCGATGATGGCTGGCGACAAGCGTTACTACGATCGTGATGGGCACGATTATCACACCTGGAACAACCAAGAGGATCGGGCTTACCGCGTTTACCTGGCGGAGCAGC
>CAWFVG010000003.1:0-345530 GCA_963819185.1 Bryobacterales bacterium
GCTCAGGCCGGCTATCGCCAAGCCGAGGATCAGGGTCCGCGAACCGACGAGGCTAAGCAGCAGGAGGCTCAGTGCGAGCAGGGCCATCCAGAGGTAGCGGATCCCTGTGTGGCCGATGCCGTTGGTCATGAAGACACAGGTTGTCCGGTTGGTATCCCGGGAGTCGGCGCCCATCCCGGACCAATCGTTTAGCGCGAAGACGTGAGCCGACAGACAAAGACTGCCAGCGGCGAAGATCGCTAGATCCACGACTCTTTCGCCCGTAAGCCTGCCGATTGAGAATACGGCGCCGAGTAGGGGCGAGCCCTGAAGGACGAGCACTTCGTCGAATCGAATGCAGGATAGCAAGCGGGAGAGCGATCGCAGTCCCCAGGCTGCCGGCGGTTGTTCCGGGGGCAGCCGATGCAGGGCGGACTCAACTGCGGGCTGCATTTTCGAAATAGAGCCTGAGCCAGAGTGCATAACCGAAATCTACCGACCAATAAAACCGTCGCACCGAGGCGGTGAAATCGTTGTGATAGAGAAGCGGTGGGGTTTTAAGTAGAGATGAGAAATCGTCCCGGGAGAGTCTCTGCAGCAGATCGCGGACATCGGCCGAGGTGGGGGCCGGAGAGCTGGAGGTGGCCCCGCTCGCGCCGCGGTGTGCGCCTAGGAGGCGCTGCAGCATTTGGCCGGCGGTGGCCCAGACCTCCTGCCCCGGCACGTCCGTTTGCAAACGCGACGATGGCAGCGCCAGCGGGCAGCCGGCCCGCCGCAGGTCATCTTGCCGCAGAATGGGAATGAGAGGAGCGGCCCGGTAGTAGACCCAGATGCGGTCTTCAGCAATCGCCCGCCCAAGCGCGCCGCACAACGCGCGTGCGGCCGGCGGATCGGCTTGTGCCAACAGCAGGAGGACGTGCATCTGGATGGCCACGTCGGGAGGGTTCGGATCCTTGCCCGGATCGATGCACTCAAAGCGATCTCGCGGTGCAAGCCAAGTCCGGTAGAGGCCTTCCGGGGTGCGGTACTGCCGGATGGTCGCAAGCGCGCGCGGCAATAGCTCTTTCTGCGCGCTGGGAGCGATCCTCCAAACCAGGGCGGTGTCGTCGGCGTCCGGGGTGATGCGGCAACCCAGGGTGCCGATCGTGGGGGCGTCCGGCCGGCCGTGGTAGCGAACGAGTCCTCCCTCCTCGATCTGACCGGCAAGATGATTCCGCGCCCGCTGCATGCTCTTTTCAAGACCTGCCGCCCCGGCCACTGGATTGACAATGTCGACGATCACCGAGGTTACGAAGGTGTTCATCTCCGGCCGTGGACGTTCAAAGCGCGTCTGATCGGTGTAGTAGGTAAGCCAGTAACCCTGCGCCTGCTGATGGTTGGCAAGGACCGTAGCCGCCCGTTGGGCACGCAGAGCCAAATCTCCGCTGGCTGCTTGCTGTGCCTCGGCACGCGGCGCCACCAGCATCAGCCCCAGCAACAAGCTGGCCCAGAGGCCGCGGCGAGATCGAACCGCAGTGTACCCAGGCCCGCCGGCGTCCGGCGCACCAGGCGCGGAGCCCGCAAGTCCGTGGATGAGCAGGGTCACTTGCTTCCAGAAGACTCGATCAACCTCCGGCATCGGTTGATTATAGCCTACCTTCTCTACGGCCCAGGATGCTTTGCATTTTACTGAATACAAGGGCGCTTGTCTTTAATCCGCCCGTAAGCCCAAAGCCGCAGCAATGACCGTTCGTGTTATCGCGGCTCGGTGCGTTAGGGCAAACTTCGCCAGTGGTTACACTGAATGCTATACTGCCAACTTCATCGTTGACCGCTCGCGCTGGCTCGTTTTGTCCATGCTTTCGCATCCATCGCATTCCGGGGAGGAGCGTTGCTATTCTGTCTGTCGTTCGTGCTGCTGGTATGGCCTGCTCGACGCTTGTCGGAGCGGCTGGCGTCAACCGAGGCCGAGAAGTTTTGGCTCTTTGTCGGTGCCATCATGCTGCAACTTGGCACGATTCCCAGCCTGACTTCGGTAATCCATCAATTGCGCCCTGCCGGGTGGATTCTCACCCAAGCGGTAATTTGCATCATTGTGGGTTACTTCACGGGAGGACTTGGCCCTTTCGACTTGTCGCGCCGTGGCCAACGATGGCGTGAGAGCTATGAGAAGCTGAGGTCGTTCGTGGTCTCACTCTCCCCGGTCGCTCTCGCGGTTTTGATGTGCACCTGCGGGTTGATTTTACTGTCGGGTATCTCTCAACTGGCGACACCGATCATCATCTGGGATGACAGGATGTACCATGCCTCACGCGTTCTTTATTGGATTCAGCATCGCAGCGTATTCCCTTACATCTCGCACGACGATCGCCAGACTGTAACTCCTTTTGGAAGTGAGTTATTTTTCCTTTGGCCGGTGCTGCTGACACGGACAGAGAGTATAGGCCGCTTGGTTTTTTGGTCAGCATATCCTGGTATTGCCATCGGTCAATATTGGCTTCTGCGTTCTCTAAGGCTCAGCCGTGGGCTTGCCCTACTGGGCGGCTTGATACTGCTTTCGACGCCCCTCGTGGCAGACAGCGCGATCAGTCTCAGGCCGGAAATATGGACCGTCATGGCTCTATTAGGAACCGCTTATTGGACCGTCGCGATTTGCACGAATCCTGGACGAATTGAAGCAGAGTGCTTCTTCCTGGGAGTGTTCGCGATTCTCAGTGTCAATACGCGGCCAACAGCCTTGGCCCTGCTCCCCAGTGTTGCAATCGTTCCTTTCTGCGTCAGGAGCGCCGTCCGTCCACTGTTGCGGTTGCGGGGACTGAGTTCAGGACTAGCGTGCGGAGCAGCTTTGAGCGCCCTCATCATTCCCCTTGGATTCAATTTCGCCCGCTATCATAATCCGTTTGGTGCTGCGGCCCTTCGGAACGTAGTGCGCGCGGACATTAGCCCCATCCAGCTTTATACGCATGCTGTGCGGCTTCCCTTTCTTCTATTGGAACTGCCCGATGTTGCCCTTCCGCCTTCCGTTCTTGCTCGATTGGACGCGGTGGGGAACCAGGCCATTTCCGCGCTGGGTGCGGGTGCGCCGCTGCCGTTGGAAGAGAAGATATCGGCGGGCAAATTCTCGTATCGCCTGCCGGAAAGGGCCACCCGATTCTCAATTTGGGGAGTGCTTTGGATTCCCGTTCTCGGGTTCGCCGTCTGGCGATTACTCCGGGAGGTGCGGGCCACCTGGCCTAAGGTTGACCTGACTTCGATACCGGCACTGACGCTGCTGGCGGTTCCATTGTTGGTTGCTATCTTGTTCGGCACGCGGTGGATGGCCAATTCCGCAGTTCCGGACCGATTTCTCATCGGCCCGTATGCGCTTATGTTGCCGATCGGGCTGGCGTTGGCCGGAACCTACATATCCGGTGGGAAGCTTCGAGAGAGTCTGGCGCTTCTCGTGGTAGTTTTCGGCGTCTACCAGCCACTTCGAGCAGAGACTTACGACGCAGTTCATGCAGTGGTATCGCCGATTACGCCGGACAAGCTCGATGAGCCATTTCAGGAAGCACTGGATTCCATTCCCGATGGTGCGCACATTCTGTTCGTCGGCCAACAGGATGCTCCGGATTATCCATTATTTTCTCCGCGATCTCACTACGCCAACTCAGTGACTTCCTGGGGTAAAGCACCCTTCGACGCGGAAAGGATGCAGTCTTTAATTCAATCGGAACAGATCACCCATGTGCTGCTCCAGGATGATCAAAGAGTTCGGTTTATCTCGGATCCTCCTGTGAGCACCAGTGAAATGGTGGCATGGCTGTCGTATCAACCCGACATCCGCGAGGTTCCTCTCAGCACGCCTCACATGCGTCTCTACCAGACGGCGAGCAATATTCGCTCCAACGAAAAACCCTACGAGATTACGGCGGCGCCGCCCTCCGCGCCTTTGATACTCGTTGAAAATCGATTGCGAAGCCAGGTCGGCCTCGATCCGACTTTCCTAAGGACGCCCTGGCCGGTTGAAACCCTGGAAGCATCTCCGGGCGGTTTCCTCTGGCTGGGAGAAGGGCCTCAGGAGGGCGTGGAGTTTGGCGTCTGGTCGCGTGAAGCCCGGATCGTGGACCTTCGTTTTAATGTAACTGCCGGGCCGAGCCGTCCAACGCCGGACCGGACCGTCTCGTTATTGCAGGACGGACTGTTTGTTGCCGATCGGAGTCACTTCCGCGGTGACGCTTCGTTAGCGATCGCGGTTGAGCTTCATGCCGGCCGCAACCTGATGCACTTCTATTCCCTAGACGCCCCCACCGTCAAAATTATGCCGAACGGGGACACGCGTCACTTGATCGTCCTCCTTCACAAAGTGATCGTTGAGCCAGTTTCGGCTGGGGGGAACAAGTAGATGCAGACTGAAGGCTTGACGAGCGGCACACCAGCTTGGGCCGGCAACTGTACCGCTCGCTGCCTGTGGGCTATCCGGATCGTATACATCGACGGCGACTCGGCGCACGATCGCTGACGCATATTCCTCCTACCTGATCTTGAAAACGCCGCCCGGAGTGCCGGCATATAAAGTGTCCGGACCGGCAATACCAGCTCTTCGGCCGCGCTGCGCCGCCGGGCCGCTGCGCACCACAAACCCTCGAATTGTTCCCCACGCGTCCCGATCCGGTAGAGGGTGAAACTCGGGATTTGGCGGAGGTGCGGGGGGCGAGGTCATTCGCGCTGAAGTGGCTGACCGTTTGCTGTATGTGTACACAGTATCAGGCAGATCTGATTTGCGGGCTCGTTCGGCGTGTAACCATCCATACCGGATTAAGCGTCACTCCCGCTAGGAGAGACGCAGTGAATGCAGCGCTGTGTGCCGAAACCCTCGAATGATGCGGCGACAATGAACGGTGTAATCGTTGAAGAGAACGGCGTGGCCCAAAGCGTGCGCAAAACAACTGGTTTCGGCACACATTCCCGAACGCCGCCTCGGGCGCGACACGCGTCGTCTCTGGTTGTCTCTCTTGGTCCGTAAGTCTATGAGGAATTGGTAGCGCTAACGGGAATCGAACCCGATTCGTGCCGTCCGAGCCAGTCCGAAGTAGTCGTAGTTGGCTGATTCTACAAGGAACAAGGCCGATCGTTCCGCCTGATGGTCCCCACGGATGCCTGCGGTGTGATCAATGTGTGATCAAAATCCTTGCGCCGAAGTTGCCAACCAAGTCAAGTCGTCGGTGCCAATCGCGGTCACAGACCATGCGACGCAATCCTCTTTAGCGATGAGAGTCGCACACGCAGGTTAACGTGCGATGCTCTTCCTTGTCCGTCGGGTGGGGGCTCAATCCGCGGGTCGCCGACTACACGATCGTGTGATCAGTTCCGCGTAAAGCCGACCATCGACACAGCTGACCTGCTTAAGGTGCTCCCACCATCAGCATGAGCGAAGGGCGTGTTTGTAAGCCGCCGGCCGTGATCTGGATCGGTTGCGGTCCCGGTGCCAGATCCGAAGGAATCACCACTCGGACCAGGTAAAGGCCCGGCGAAGTCAACCCGGCGAATAGCACCTGGGCTGATTCGCCGCCGACACTAGCCGTAACGGCGGCGCTGACGGGATAGGCCCCTGCGAACACCTGATTCGTGACGAAATTCGCTGGGTCTACAGTGGCGCCCAGACCGGCCATATACAGATCGAGGACATCCCCGGGAAGCGCCGCGCGCGTCACCCGCGGATCCACCGCGCTGTTTCCAATCAGCGTTCCGGTGCCGGCCAGCGCCGCCGTTACGAAAAAGGCGCTGCCGTCGGAGCTCGGTACCGCATAGATGGACGGCAGAGTGGCCGTGGCGGTGATCGAAAACGGGTCGCTGCTCGCTCCGTTCACTTGCACGACCACCTGAACCGGTCCGGGCGCGACCGAGGCGGGCACAAGGGCGTTGATCTGAGTCGGGCTGACATAGTAGAGCGCCGCCTGCGCGCCGTTGAACGTGACGGTCGTCCCCGCGAGTTTGGTTGGCAACTGCTGCGTCCCACTCAGATTCCAGGTCTGCGGAGACCCGGTCGCCAGATTGGAACCGGTGATCGTCACCCATGCGCCGGGAGCGACCCCGGGAGTATAGTCAAATGCATCTACGATCGCCTGAACCAACGGCCCTTGCCCGCCCTGGTTCACAAGGATCGTTGAGTTGCCCGCTACAGTGAGCGTAGTCGACCGCAGCGTGGCGCCCGAGTTGGCCGCCACCGAGTAGGTGAAACTGCCGGACCCGCTTCCGCCCGCCGGCGAATGGATCGTGAACCAATCCACGTTGCTCGACGCCACCCATCCGACGCCCGCCGGCTCGCTGACTACGAACGTGCCCGAACTCGCGCCTCCGTTCAGGAACGGAAGCGGAACGGTCAAGCCGATCAAAACATACCGGGGACTGTTGCTTGCAACAGGAGCGGAAAGCAGCATCGTGGCCCAATAGAGGCCGGGAGCCAGATTCGTCGTGTTGGCGCTGAGTGTGATCGTCGATGGGGCGTTACCGGAGTTGGAAGAGATCTGCAACCAGTCGCCGCCATCGAGGGTGCTGACCGATGCCGTCCAGGGCATGGGGCCGGTGCCCACATTACTGATGGTCAGCCGCTGCGGGGTATTGCTGTAGAGAAAAACATCCGTCTTATCGGCTCCTGTCGGTGGGTAGAGGAAAGGGCTGTCCGGAGTTGTGATCGCAAGCTGCGCCGCGGCATTGGCATTTGTGATTCTCCGGATGCGGTCGTTTCCGGTGTCCGCGACAAACAGACTCCCGCTTCCATCGACAGTCATGCCCATTACCGGCGAGAAAATAGTGGTGGTGTCGTGAACCATATGAGCGGCGACCGAGGGTCCGCCATCTCCATCAAATCCCTCCTGGTATCCCTGCAGCCCTCCTCCGGTCAGGAGAGTGAGGATTCCCGAAGGGTTGATGCGGAAAATATGCCACGTGGCGTCCAAATAGACGTTTCCCTGGTTGTCGGTGGCGATGCCGTCCGCTCCATCGAGAAAGATTTTGCCCGAGGTCGCGATGACTCCCTCGGGGTTCTGACCGCCAGCCGAACTGCTTGCGATGGTCGATATGGTTCCGTCGAGCGATACCTTCCGAACGGCGCGATTGTTCGCATCGGTGATAAACAGGTTGCCGGCTCCGTCCACTGCCACACCGAAGGGTGCGTTGAGCATCGCTGCCGTCGCCGGTCCTCCATCGCCCGAGTGGCCCGCGTTGCCATTACCGGCTGCCGTCGAAACGACTCCCGCCGGAGTGACCATGCGAACGCGACTGTGGAACGGATCTACAATGTATAGGTTCCCGGGCGCGTCGACGGCTATGGCACCGGGGGAGCCGACCGAAACGCCGGTGGCAGGATAACCGCCCGCGGAGTTGTCAGAGAGTCCATTACCGGCGTAGGTGCGAATGATGCCGTCTGGAGTCACTCGCCGTATTCGGAGGTTCTGGGAATCTGAGATATATACATTTCCCGCCGTATCGATAGCCACTGAAGCCGGCGTGTTCAATTGCGCGTTCGTGGCGAGTCTGCCGTCTCCCGAAAATCCCGCCGTACCCGTGCCTGCAATCGTTGTGATCACTCCAGCCGGTGTTATCTTACGGACCCGGTGGTTCATCGCATCGGCGACGTAGAGATTGCCGGCGCCATCGACCTTTACGTCCGTCGGAAAATCCATGGCTGCCTGTGTGGCCGGATCCCCGTCTCCCGAGAAATTCGTAACGCCGTTGCCCGCGAATGTGGTGATCGCGCCCGCCGAATCTACACGCCGGATGCGGCGGTTGTTCTGGTCCGAGATGTAGAGATTGCCCGATGAATCCAACGCCAGCGCAACCGGGAGATTGAGGCTCGCTGAGGTGGCCGGTCCTCCGTCACCGGAGAATATTGGCGGCCAGATGGGGGCGCCGGCAATCGTGCTGATGATGCCCGCCGGTGTGACCCTTCGAACGGTATTCCCCTCCTCATCGGCGATAAGTAGGTTACCCGCCGCATCGATCGCCACTCCTGATGGAAACGTGAGCGAGGCAGACGTAGCCGGTCCACCATCGCCCGCCTCACCCCCGGTGCCGTTTCCCGCAACCGTGGAGATGTTTCCTTTCGTATCGATCATGCGAACCCTGTCATTGCTTTGGTCGGCGATATACAGGTTGCCTTTACTGTCGAATGCGATTCCTTGGGGAAACGCAAACTTTGCATTTGCCGCGGGTGCCCCCCATCCCCCGCGAAACCACCACCGTTCCCGGCGACATAGTGTATGATCCCGTCCGGCGTGATCTTGCGTATTTGGCTGCCGCCGCTTTCGGAGTAGTAGAGCGTGCCCGCCGAGTCGAATGCTATTCCACTCGGCTCGAACACGGTCCCGGCGGTGGCCGGGATCTCATTCGTGTTGTAGGCGGCGCCTCCGCCCGCAAACGTAGTAATGATCCCCTTCTGATCCACCTTGCGAATTCGTTCGTTGTGGAAATCGGCGATATAGACGTTGTCGGCAGCGTCGACCGCGACGGCTTTGGGCTCCATGAGTGCGGCGGCGGTTGCCGGTCCGCCATCCCCGGAGAAGCCCCGCACTCCGCTTCCCGCGAAGACGGTCATCGTCCCATTCGGCTGCATTTTGAAGACTACGTTCTGTTGGTTATCGGCAATGTACAGGTTCTGTTTGGAATCGAAGGCCAGCCCGATTGGGCCGCCTAGCGGCACACCGGTTGCCGGCCCGCCAACGCCGGTGAGAATCCTGCCTTTCCCAGCGACGGTTGTGATGATCGATTGCGCCTGAGTAGGGCAATTATTTACTTCACTGACCAAACATGGTACACTCCGACTGGAACAGTCAGAGCGGGAAATGTTTTAGGTGAGCGGTTCGACGCTGTTTTTGCTTGGCGGCTTGCAGCGTTGACGCCCTTTCCGGTGGGTCAGTCATAGTGTATCACTTAGATGCTTGATCTGACCCATCAAAGATTCGTTCGCCTGCTCCAGGTCTTGAAGCCGGATGCCGTCATGATGATGGAAGCCTACTTCGACGAAAGCGGGACTCACGATAGCTCTCCGGTGATGTGTGTCGCTGGGTATTTGTTCTCTGCGGAGCAAGCCGCTCGCCTTGATCTGGAATGGGCCGACGTGCTGGACCGATACAAATTAAGTCACTTCCACGCTGCTGATTGCGCGCATGGGGTTGGAGAGTTTAAGAATTTGGATCGTAAGCAGCGGAATGACGTAGTGGTGGCCTTGGTCGGAATCATCAAGCGCCGAATGCAGCTCGGTATCGCCGTTTCCGTGAGTGAGACTAACTTCGGCCAAGTCGATCCACCAACTTGGCTTCGGGCTGGGCCGTACGTGCTAGTGTAGTGTCCAGGAATTAGCTGGACTTTCGTTTAGGGGTTTTACGAGCAGTGCAGCCGGGCTGGATCTGTTCGAGAGTTTGACGGCATCTGGCGAGTTTGGCGAGGATCGAGTCGACGGTGGCGGTCCAGACGAAGGGTTTGGGGCTTGCGTTCCAAGCAGCCAGGAAATCCTGGATCGCCGCAGTGAGATCAGCGACGCAAAGAAAGGAATCGCGGCGGATGCGCTTGTTGGTCAACTCGGCGAACCAACGCTCAATGAGGTTGAGCCAACTGCAACTGGTGGGAACGTAATGGATGACGAAGCGCGTATGCTTTTTGAGCCACGCTTTGACCTCGACCGTGCCGTGGGTACCGTAATTGTCAATCACTAGATGGAGCGGTGTGTTGCCCGGAAATTCCCGGTTGATGCGCCGCAGAAACTTCAAGAACTCTTGATGCCGGTGCCGCGTGCGACATTCCCCGATGACTTTCCCCTGCAGCACATCCAGAGCTGCGAACAGCGTGGTGGTTCCGTTTCGCTTGTAGTCGTGGGTCATCGTACCGCAACGTCCCTTTTTCAACGGCAGACCGGGCTGAGTGCGGTTTAAGGCTTGAATTTGGCTCTTTTCGTCGACACAGAGCACCATCGCTTGGTCGGGCGGATTCAAGTAAAGACCAATGACATCGGTGAGCTTTTCGAGGAACTTCGGGTCCCGCGACAACTTGAACTTTTTGGTGCGGTGCGGCTTGATGTTGTGACTGCGCCACAGATTACTTACTGTCGATTTGCTGATCCGCTGATTGGCCGCCATCAGACGGCAACTCCAGTGCGTCATCCCTTTCGGTTTGGATTGCAGTGTAGCGTCGATGACGGCCTTGATTCGCTCCGGATCGTAGGTGGCCTTGCGGCCCCGGCCCGGTGCGATCTCCCATAGACCCGACAGACCTTGCGCGACAAAACGCTCTCGCCACAGACGAACTGTTTTCCGATTGACATTCAACTCGGCAGCGATGGCAGCCTCCGATTTACCGCCGCCCGATGCGAGCACGATGCGGCCCCGAAGGGCCACCTGTTGCGGCGTTCCCAACGCCGTCAACCACTGCTGGATCTGCTCCCGCTGATCCTCAGACACGACCAGCACGGGGGTTGGGCGGGGCATGACCCAGTATGAACCAGTCTTATCTGAATGTCCAGCTATTTGTTGGACACTACACTAGCGGGAACAAATAACTGCCGGCATCGACCACGGCCGTAATGGTCGGCGGCGGCGTGCCGCCTAGGGTCAGGAGGCCCGCGCCCGAGATCGTTATGTTCATCCCCAGTAGGTCGGATCCGTTATTCGAACCGCCGCTCGAAGTACCGGTCAGGGCGGGGAAGCTCCCAGTGTAGCCGGCGTACTCGCCGGTGCCGCCTGTCACTGTAGCCGAAGCGGTTATGGAACCACCTCCTGGATCGATCGCAGACACGGGAATCGATAAGAAGCCGGTGAGCGTTCCGCCGTTGGAGAAGGCGACAGTGTAGGGGACGGGGACGGTGGGGGCTCCCCCCGAGAACGCCGCGGTTATCGTGCCGCTCCCGAGCGGGGACATGGTGGTGTCCCCAGAGAAAATCGTGCCTACATTTGTGGCCGTGGATTCGCCGGTTAGAGTCGCGGTCCAATTAACGCTGGTGCTGTTTGCGGCGAAAGAGGTCGCGGTCAGGACTGCAAGAGCCAGGAATAACCGAGCGCCTTTCATATTCTCCTCCGTGAAACTTTGGATCAATGCACTCGGGTAGATGAGTATGCAACGCACCGTGTTACGTCCGGCGAGAGGCGTCGTGCGCGGAAAAGGGAGGCGAACTTTCGGCTTATTTCCCTGCGAGACCGCGCAAGGCTTGTTCCGCTGCGGCCCGGGCGTCCGGATCGGGCCCTTGTGCGGCGGCGGTTAAATGTTGGAGAGCTCCGGCACGATCTCCCTGACGCGCTAGCACGATCCCGAGTTCAAATTGTGCGCGCCAATTCTGGGGCTGAAGCTGGACTGCTTGAGACAACTCTCGACTTGCTCCTGAAGCGTCGCCCTTACCGTACAGCAGCGATCCGAGGATCTCGTGGCCGGCTGCGGAGCCGGGATCGGCTTCGACCACTAATTTGGCTTGCTTTTCGGCATCGGCGGGATGGTTCGAATCCGTAAGCACGCGCGCATAGACCAGCCGGGCTTCTGTATAGTCGGGCTTATAGCGAAGACTTTCCGCCATTTGAAAGCCGGCTTCCGCTAATTGGCCCTGCGAAGCCAGCGCGCGGCCAAGATTCAATCGCCACTCGGCAACGCCGGGTTGTATACGCAGAGCGGCCCGGAATTCTTTTTCCGCCGCGGACCGGTCGCCAACGCCCCACAGAACCAAGCCCAGATTGTTATACAATTCGGCCACCTCCGGGCCCAGGCTGATCGCCTTCTCGATCGCCGCCTGCGCTTCGACGGCCTTGTTCTGCTGCCACAGCGCCCATCCAAGCCTCCCCCAGGCAGCCGGGTCCTCCGGCGCCAGTTCGGTGGCGCGTCGTAGTTTCTCTTCCGCGAGCGCCCACTGCCCGGTGCCCCCCAGCGCGTCTCCCCATTGGATCAGCCGGTTTGAGGAGCCGGGATCGCGTTTGGAAGCCTCTTCAAAATATTTGAGAGCCAAGGCCGGCTCGCCGGCGGCGACGTAGCCCTCCGCCAATTCCGCATAATAGGACGGTCTTGCCGGATGATATTTCTCGATCAACGATGCCAATCGCGGGACGCCTTCCTTAAGATTGCTCTGTTCGCGAACCTGCGCGACGGCGAGTATCAGCTCATCCTCCTTCGTCGAAGCCCCCGTGGAAGAAAGCTTGGCGGGGTAGTAGGGCACCACCTCACCCTGGTAAGGTTGCGATTCGGCGCGCTCCGGCTTGTCGGCAAGTAAATCTCCCGGCGGCGGACGGCGGGAGATCAGATGTTCCGTCATCACGACATGCACGGCGTCGTCGGTGCGCCGCTTGGGCATATGGCAACTAACGCAGTTGGCCTCCGCTGTATGTGGGCCAGACGTTGATGATGTAGCCGATGCTGTCAAACTTTGGTGGCAGCCGAGACAAACCTGGTTGTAGTGAGCCGTGGCCTGCTCGCCTCGAGGAATGTCGTGAGGATTATGGCAACTGGTGCATCGAAGCTTGCCTTCGCTCTTGAGGAAGCATTGCGACTCGCGGAGCCGGTACCCAGCCTGGGCCACCTCAAAGTTCCCGAGGTTTCCCTGCGCGCGATTGAAGATCAGTTCGTAGTCGGCCAGCGGCTGGCCCGGCACATACGAAAACGGAACACGATCGAAACGCACGATTGCGTGAGGCAGTTTTTCGTTGGAGGTCTCGAGATGGCACTGCAGGCAAACCTCGATTTGGCGATCCGGATTCAAGCGGGCGGGGTTCACGATCGTGGCGCGAATCGTTTCCACGGCGGCGCCCGCGGAGGCCAGGTCGACGTGGTTCTGTCCGGGCCCGTGGCATCGTTGGCAATCGATCCCCTCCGGCAAAGGCTGGAGATAAGCCGACTGGGTTACGTCCTTGCGCTCGCCTTCCGGAATCTTCGGATAACCATTGTGGCAAGCCATGCACTCGTAGTAGATCGGACGCACCGATCCCGCGTAGTCGGCTCGATCGTAACCGGGGTTCATCGCCCAATAGCCGCCCTTCTCGGCATACCAGCCGAGGGGCAATTCCTGTAGCGTGTTCTTTTCCGTCAAGTGCAAATAGGTCCTGGCATGGTTGCCGGAACCGAGCACGTAGTCCACGCGTTTTTCGTCCACGTTGGTTTGCTTGCCGTCGAATCCAATCTGCCAGCGGCGTTGATACCAGGCGCCGTCACGCTGGACCATCTCAAAAAAGGTGTCGGAAGCCGCATGATGCCAGGGCTTTCCGGGAGCCGGCCAATTAATGTCCTGGGCCTGGACGCGGTGGAACGCTCGTCCCATCCCGGTTTTCTGGTACGTGGCTGCGATACCCGGGTGACAATCCCCGCATACGGACGGATCGGCGTAGCGCCCCGCTGCCTGCGACGACGCGGCTTCCGAGCCGCTGCTGCGCTGGGCAGCCACCTGGCGTATACGCCACCATACCCCGGCCCCGCCCAATGCGCCTAGCAGAACGCTCAACAGAAGGCCCGTTCGTAAGACTTTTGGCTTCACGGCGGAAAGTCAATTTCGAGCCCTATTTTACGGCCCGTTTCATTGTACAGGCTTGCGGAGAAGCTTGACTATGATTTTCTTTGATTTGTAGTATCAATCAACAACAATTGACCGGTACGCCTCACGATGCTACCATTCCGCCAAGTCTACAAATCTATCTGAACGAAGTTTGCCCGGTCTCAGCGCTTCGGGGGCTTAGGGTACGACGGCGTTGGATGAAACGCTTTAGGGAGAAGGAATGAACACGAGAGAAGAGAGAGCAATGCGTCTAAAGTCCGCGGTGCGCTGCGTCAGCGCCATCGCATGCGTGCTCCTGTTTGCGCTCGCCGCTTTCGGCCAGGGCGATAGAGGTTCCATCACCGGAACCATCACTGACCCGCAGGGCGCCGCGACCACCAACGCGTCGATTGATGTCAAGAACGTGGCAACCGGCGAAGTGTTCCACGGAGGCACCTCCGGCACCGGCAACTATGTCATCTCAGTGCCGACGGGCATATACGAAATGACCGTAACGGTGCCGGGCTTCAAGAAAAATGTCCGCTCCAACATCGAGGTGGCCGTCGCCACCGCAACTCGCCAGAACGTCACGCTTGAGGTTGGCGGCGTGAGCGAAACGGTCACCGTGACCGAACAGGCCCCGCTGATGAACACGGAAAGCGGCGAAATCAGCCACACCCTCAATACCGCCGACATTGACCAGCTTCCCGTTCTGACCACCAACGGCAGCGGAGGGGCCACGGGCATGGGCAACATTCGCAATCCGCTCCAGGAGATCGTCCTGCTTCCGGGCACGCACTTCCAGAACGATAACTCGGTGGTGATGAACGGCGCGCCCGCCAACAGCGAAAACATTCGCATCGAAGGACAGGACTCGGTCAGCAACATTTGGAAAATTGCGCAGCAGAACAGCCAGGGTGGCGTGGACGCCATCCAGGAAGTCTCGGTTCAGACCAGCAACTTCAACGCGGAATACGGGAACGCCGCCGGTGGATATTTCAACTACACCATGAAATCCGGCACCAACACGTTCCATGGCACCGCTTACGACTATTTCGTGAACGAGGCGTTTGACGCCGGGACGCCCTTTACCAGTACGTGCGTCCAAAACGGAGCCGACTGCGGGGCGAACAGCTCGCTCATTCGTAACCGCATACGCCGCAATGATTACGGCTTCACTTTCGGCGGGCCGATCGAAATCCCCAAAGTGTACAACGGCAAGAACAAGTCGTTCTTCTTTTTTAACTTTGAACAGTTCCGCCAAGCCAACCTGAACTCAACTACAACGGACTCTGTCCCGACCCCGGCTTACCGGTCGGGCAATTTCGCCAACGCGGAGTGCCTCTCGTACATTGGCGGGGCCGTCGGCGCCACTGGCGGCACTTGCAATCCCTGGTTCCCAGTTGCCCCGATCGCCCCCGGAAGTTCGGCAACGGACCCGGAAGGAACCAAGCTTATTGAGGGCCAAATCTTCGACCCCTACTCCACCCATCTGGTCGGCGGCCAAACCGTTCGCAATGCTTTCCTGAACAACGCCATGCCGCCCACTTCATTGGATAAGGTTGCGCTGGCGCTTCAGAACCTGTTGCCTCTGCCGAACGCGCCCGGCATCGTCAACAATTACAACGTCCCGTCTTATACCAGCTTCCAGCACACCACGAACCTTTCCGTCAAGCTGGACCACTCCATCAGTCCGACCATCAAAATCTCGGCATACTATTCACAGTTGAAGACATTCGCGCCCAACGTCGATGGCGGCATCCAACCGCTTGCGCTTGGCGGAGCTAACACCGACAACTATAACCACACCACCCGGGCGAACTACGACCAGACCATCACCCCGACTCTGCTTTTGCATGTGGGCATTGGTTATTTCGAGACCTCGGAGCCGCACGTTGCCCCGCCGTTCCCTCAGTCGAGTATTGGGCTCACTGGCTACGCCGCCAACAACATCATGCCCGACATCGGCGGTATCTATAGTTTTACGGGGGGCGGTTGGAGCCCCGGCTTCGGCGCGATCGGCTCGACCTTCAGCGCCACTGCGTACGAAGAGAAGCCCACGGGCCAGGCTAGCTTGACCTGGGTCCACGGCAACCACACCTTCAAATACGGCGCCGACTATGTGCAGGAAGGCTACCCGGTGCCGAGCTTGTGGCGCGCCAATGGAAATTTTAGTTTCAGCAACGCCGAAACCAGTGACCCCTGGCAAAACACACAGACGCTCAATCTCGGAAATCCGACCGGTTTTCCCTACGCCAGCTTCCTTTCGGGCCTCCCCAATCTCCTGAATCTCAACGCGCCGACCGACTCCAAGCTGGGCTATCACTAATTAGGTCTGTTTGTCCAGGATAGCTGGAAAGTAACCAGGAAGCTGACCCTGGATTACGGCCTGCGTTGGGACTACCAGACGTACATGAAAGAACAGTACGGACGCATGCAGGACGCATCCTTCAGCACTCCCGATCCCATCACCGGCCATAATGGCGCAGTACTCTACGGAGCCACCTGCAACTGCCAGTTCTCGCACAACTATCCCGATGCGTTCGGCCCACGCCTGGGCGGAGCTTACCAGATCGATTCGAAGACCGTCCTTCGGGGCGGAATTGGCGTTCAGTACGACGTGGAAGAAGCGCCCAACGGCGTTTTGTACAGCGCCGCGGACTACTATCAAGTCTTCCCGAGCGGCTACGGACTCAGCCCGATGCAGATTAACGCGAACCCGGCGGCGAACGGCCTCCAGGGTGGCAACCCCTACGCCCCGGGCAACCCCTATGGCAACGCTCCCGTCGTTTGGCCCAACTTGAATCAGTACAAGTATCCGTTCCCCAACGCCGGCCTCCTATCCCCAGGTTCGCCGTTCGTTTTCTTCGACCCGAACAATCGTCCGGGGCGAATCCTCACCTACAGCATCGGCGTCCAACGCCAACTATCCAACACCCTGGTTGCGGAAGTCAGCTACGTGGGTAACCGCGGCGCCTACTTCCCGGCCCCCAACATGGATCAGATCGCGGCAAATGGGATGACGCCGCAATATCTGATGTCGCAATACGGACTCAACATCCACAACGCCAGCGACGCCGGGCTGCTGCTCGACCCGGTTGGCAGCGTGGCGGTTCAACAGCGTTTCCCCCAATTTGCCAACCAGGTAAACATCAATGGCCAGCCGACGGTGCCGTCAGTTTACGGGGGCTTCCCTGCGTCGCAGCAACTGTATCAGGCTCTGCGGCCGGTCCCGCAATGGCAAGCTGTTTCACCGTGGCTTGGACCGCCGTTGGGCAAGGACTGGTACGATTCGATGCAGGTGAAGATGACCAAGCGGTTCTCCCATGGTCTGCAGGCCGCCGGCAACTTCACTTGGGCCAAGGGAGAAGTCATCGGGTCGGCGTCCGACAGCACCTACTATCTGGCTAGCCAGGCGGTGACCCGGGACATCTATAACTATGCGGACAACAAACAGTTGAACCAATACGTCCTGCCTTTGGTAACGACCATCACTTTCACCTACACGACGCCCGGGTTCCACTCTGATTCGAAAGGCATGAAGGTGCTATCGCAGTTAGTGCACGACTGGTCGCTGGGAGGTGTCGCTACCTACCAAAGCGGCCAACTGCTCCAAGCTCCCACGTCGAATAATAACCTCTGCACCGAGTTGGGCCAAGTTGCCGGAGGGTTTACCAACAGTACCTGTACTAACTTCTACAATTACACGGGACAGCCTTTGTTCACGCATAATCCCAACTGCGGATGCTTCAACCCGCAGTCCACGCAGATTTTGAACCCTGCCGCCTGGGTTGAAAACGCGCCTGGACAGTGGGGCAACGCGGCGCCGTTCATGAACAACTACCGCTGGCAGCGCCAGCCTGTGGAGAATGCGAGCCTGGCGCGGAACTTCAGAATTGGCAGGGAGGGTAAGTACGTCCTTCAGTTCCGGGCGGAATTCTTTAACGTCTTCAACCGCCTGTTCCTGTCGGCGCCATCGGTAGGAAATCCCAATACGCCGATCAGCACGGCCACCTATGCCGGAAATAGATACAACTCTGGCGGCTGGGGCAGCATCGCCACTCTAAACGGGGCTGGAGCTCAGCCGCGCAACGGCCAGCTCATTGCCCGGTTCCAGTTCTAACCAGCCCTACACACCAAGCCAAAAACGCCGGCGGGACCCTCGCCGGCGTTTTTGCATGTAGGCTGGCTTACGATAAGCTGGAAAACGCCGTGCAGTCTCGCTTCGGATACGCGTCTCTCGTAAGTAACGGCCCGCAAAACGGAGCGCGCGGGCAGCTTACTCCTCATAAACTCACGGCACAACGGAGCCTACGGCCCTGTGCCGCTCCCGTGCATCGAGGTCGCCCGCGCGCCCTTTGCGGGCTCATGCTTCTGACGCTGACCGCGCTGGTAGAAGCCCAAGACGGAGCGGCGCTGTATCGCGAACATTGCGCGTCGTGTCACGATTCGCCCCAAGGGCGCATTCCGTCCATTGCCACAATTAAACAGATGACGGGGGAAGCGGTCTATGCGGCTCTAACGAACGGTGCGATGAAATCGCAGACCAACGGTTTGTCCACGCAGCAAGTGTTATCTCTTCTCGTGTACATTGCGCCTGCCGGTCGCACGGACACCAAGCCGGCGTTTGAAAAAAGCTGCACGGGGAACGCTCCCGGCTCTTCCGATCAACCCCTGAGGCCCGGCGATAACTCATGGACCGGATGGAGTCCGAGCATCACCAATTCGCGCTATCAGGACGCCAAGGCAGCCGGGCTCACCGCAGCCGGCGTGCCCAGGCTCAAGCTCAAATGGGCGTTCAATCTGGGGCCGGTGACGGAGGCGCGCGGCCAGCCCGCCGTTGCCGGTAACCGTGTATTCGCCGGCACCCTGGCGGGCGATGTGTACGCGATCGACACCGCCAGCGGGTGCATCCACTGGGCCTACAAAGCGACGGCGGGCATTCGGTCCGGCGTGACTGTCGGCGACGCCAATGGTGTCCCGGCGATCTTCTTTGGAGATCGCAGTGCGGTGATGTATGCCCTGAATGCCGCCACCGGCGAGTTGTTGTGGAAGACGCGGCCGGTGGAACATCTACTCGCGCAGGTGACCGCGACCCCGCAGTTTTATAAAGGAGTGATCTATCAGGGTTTCTCTTCTCTCGAAGAGTCGCTTGCCGCGGATCCCAACGCCGTATGTTGTTCGTTCCGGGGCAGTGTCGTCGCGCTCGACGCCGCGACTGGCCGCTTAATCTGGCAAAGCTTTACGATAGCGGAGCCGGCAAAATCGGTTACAGGGAAGGGGACGGGCCCGTCCGGAGCCGCGATTTGGTCCACACCCACCGTTGACGAACAGAGGGGCACTCTGTATGTCGCCACCGGGGACAACTACTCGGATCCGGTGACGGAGTCGAGCGACGCCGTCCTGGCCTTCGATTTGCAGACGGGGCAACTGCTGTGGTCGCGGCAGTTTACCCAAGGTGACGCCTATAACAGTAGTTGCTCCAGCCGGATACGCACCAACTGTCCCGGCGAGGATGGTCCCGACTTCGATTTCGGTCAACCTCCTGTTCTGGCGCAGCTTGGCGGCGGTAAACGCGCTCTGGTCATCGGGCAGAAGTCCGGCATGGTGTATGCGATCGATCCTGACGCGCAGGGCAAAATTCTATGGCAAACCCGAGCCGGAGCAGGCGGCCTGCTGGGCGGCAGCCAGTGGGGTTCGGCCGCGGACAACCAGCGCGCATATGTCGCGATCTCGGATGCGGTCGTGCACAGGATTGCGGATGCTGCGGCGCCGGGCGGAAGCCGCATCGCGCCCGATCCGAAGAAAGGCGGCGGGCTGCATGCGATTGACCTGAAGTCCGGTAGGATCGTCTGGAGCTCCCGGCCGGCGACCTGCCCGGTCACTCAGGCCATCTGCTCGCCCGCGCAATCCGCGGCCGTTACCGCCATCCCGGGAGCGGTGTTCTCAGGCGCCCTCGACGGCCACATGCGTGCCTATTCCAGCACAGACGGCAGCGTGATCTGGGACTTTGATACGGCCCGCGAGTTCGCGGCCGTCAACGGCAAACCGGCGCGCGGCGGATCCATCGATGCGACGGGAGCAGCCGTCGCGGGCGGCATCGTGTTCGTCCACTCAGGCTACAACGAGTTCGGCGGAATGCCCGGTAATGTGCTACTCGCATTTTCGGTGGACGGGAAGTAGCCCAATCGCGGTTAAACTGTCCGGGCAGGATCACTGGCGATCGTAGACACGCACTTGCGAGGAGGGTCTGCCGTCCACGGTAATTGTTAGGGTCTTGCCATCTTGTGAGACTATTTTCTTGCCCTGCGAGGTCACCTTGCCGTCCTGCTTGTCCGTCCATTCCGTGACGTAGTTGTCAATTACCTTCTCCGAATAAGTGCGGGGCGTTGGTTTGCCCGCCGCTATCATGTCCGCCACAATCGGGTCTGAGTACTCCGGATAATCCTTCCCGTCACTTTTCGCCGTGAACTGCAAGTAATGATAACCCCGCGCATTCACCGTAATCAGCAGACCAACCAGGAATCCATCCGGCCGCAGGTCGTATTGCCTGATCTCAAGGTAATCGGGCGGAAGGCGCAGATTAGATTTCTCAGCGTTGAGCTTCCACCGGCCAACGATCAAAGGTGCAGCCTTACCGGCAGAGGTTTGCGCAGAAGTTTGCGCAAATGCCAACCAGCCGCAAAGGCTAACGAAGAAGGCCAACTTAGCGCCGCGAATGGTCAGGACGTGCATGTTATTCACGAGTGCCTCCGGAACATGCCGATCGTCGGAACATCATCATGTTATTACAACGGCCCATCTGTTGCCGCAGTCGCGGCGAATACGCTCACCGCCGGCCCGACGGAACGGGCCCGCTCCGGCGCGATGTAAGCTCCGGCGGCCATCCCTGCCACGGTGCCGAGCGTGACTCCGATGCCGCGGTTCAGTTGTAGCTCACGTTCTGCGAGACCACCACGCGGCCGGTGGCCTGGAACAAATCGAGAGGGCCATTCGCCGGGTAGATGGCATTGAAAAGATGCGCCACGTTCAACGTGCCGCGGCCCGCCGGCAAGGCCATCAATATCGAAGCAGGGATCGTGAACGACCCGGCCGTGACCGGGGCGTGGCAAACGAAGCCGACGGGCACGGTCGCGCCGCTTGCCGTAATCATCAACGTTCCTCCCCTGATTTCGATGTCGTTCAACGGGCCGGAAGTCTGGTCCGCCCAAGTGACCGTGACTCCCTGCGAACGGGTGACGCCGGTGACGGACCCTTGATTGATCCAGAGCAGCGGCGGCCATTCAAGCGTAGCGCCGCCCGAGAACGGCCCGATGTCCTTTCCGCCCGTACCGGCGAAGCTGTACTGGGTTCCCTGAGGCCCTGGATCAGTAGGGCCGGGCCTCAAATTCCCGAGGTAAAAGCCCACTGGCAACTCGTTCAGGACGTCGAGTCCGCCAGGCCAAGTGACGGCGATTGTGCCCGCGTCCAGACCGTAGGACTGGAACGGACCCTCCACGTTCGCGCCGGACATCACCACGCAACTTCCTTCGGAAGCGAGTCCATATCCGGAACCGTACAGTCCGCTCTGTACCACTTGAAATGTCGCGCCGGCATTCCAATTCCAAGTGCCGGTTCCCGAGAGGGAGAGGCCCGATGCGGCGAGTATGGTCCCGACCTGAATGTTCGCCTTTCCGGACGCCAGCGACTGAAACTGGCTCCCTGAATAGCTCAGGGCCTCATCCGAGCACGGCCCGTTCGGCGAGCCGACCGGAATCGTGACCGTGTTGCTGACGATGGAGCCGCTCGCCGCGACCACCGACACGAAGCAGCCGGGCGAAACATTGAGCGGAATCACAACATCGATCTGATCCACGCCCGGATACTGCGATCTGCCGCGGTAAAGAATGTTCGCGGCGATGCCCCCGATATACACCTGCGATTGGGATGTTGGTGAGATTGTTCTGGTTCATGGGGTACGTGCGATCGTCATTCGAGAGGTCAGGGCCGACACCAGAGCCCCACAGGACCACGGGCTGTCCGGGCTGCGCGGGATGCGTGAATCCGAGGAGATTGCCGTTGGCATCGGTGATCATGCCCTGGCCGCTACCGTTTCCGTACACAGTGTCGAGGCCAAGGGCGCTGGGGACAACTTGAATCGGGGCAGCCGCGCTGATTTGGCCATTGTAGGTGAGCGTGATGGTTCCGTTTCCTGCGGGTGTGTTTGACGGCAACACGGCTGCGACCTGTGTCGAGGAGGTGTAGTACAGGGACGGAACCGTGGTGACGCCCTTGACGGTGATCGAAATGCTGGTTTGGCTCAACGACTGGGGCAAGCCGGGAGCGGAACTGGATTGCAAGACCGGAGGGGCTGAACTGCTCAGGTTGGCGCCGGATATGACGAACAAACTCCCGGGTGCGATGCCATAGTTGGGTAGCCCCGGCAGAATGAAGCTGTAGTTGTTCTGCACCTGGGTAATGGTGGGGGGGCCGGATACGGTTACGCCGTAGGTGGTGTATTGCAGCGAAACCCCTTGGCTGCCCACCGCATCGATCAGAACCTTGGCATAATGGCCGCCGTTGGTGTATACAGCGAAAACGTCCCCGGCGGCGAGCGACGTGCCGCTGAGCGGATTCTGCGAGTAGTTTATAAGGGTTATCATCGACAATCCGGCCAGCGTTAAGGCATCGAACTCCACAAAACCGGGCTCGGAAAAGTTCACGGCTCCCGCGCTGCCTTGTGGATTGATGCTGCTACCGGTAAACAAGATATCCCCGCCGGTGGAAGCCGTGACGCCGGTATCGAGGTTCAAAGAGGTGTTCGCCGCGAGCTTCGCGTGACCCGAGAGATCCCCCCACGCGGCGGCCGGAAAAGCAGTCGACAGAACGGCGACCGCCAGGCAATGGTTTCGATAATGCGACTTCATTTGTAGTCCTCCAACTCGTGTCATCCGCGGGGTCAATTATGGATGGTGATCAATGTTCCAGGAGACCGGCGCCGCAGCTTGTCATTTTTTGTTTCGTGCTGGTACAGCTTGAAAGAAAGATCAATACTATCAGCGATACAAGAAGATTTTCGTGCAGGCCGGGTAATTCAAGAGTTGCCTTTTCCATACTTACGGGACGATGCGAATCTGCGTCATCCTGCGGTCCGCCGACTTGCCGATGAAGTATCCGGCGACGGTTCCGGCTCCGGCGATCGCGGCAAACGTGGTCACCCCCGCCCCAACGGAACGATTGTGCTCCACCGCGACATAGGTCCCAAGAGTCATCCCGGCCAGGGTCCCGAGCGTGACTCCGATGCCTCGGCCCCACTTTCCGGGTGATTCCTGGAGCGAGATCAGCGTCACCGATGCTCGCGGGATCACGGCGTTACCCTTGGGATGAGCCTGGGAGTTCGAGGTGTTGGTCACGTTGAGTACCAGCCCTTCGTCTCGTAGCGCCTCGACTTCGCCTTTGAGCGCGGTGGCATCGGGCAAAACCAACTCGATCTTACGGCCTTGGATTTGAGCTGCCAGCTCATCCCACTTGAGTTCGACTGGCCGGGATGAGGCGAGGGCAGCGGATTGGCCGATCAACATCGCGCTCACTAGCAGCGCAGCCGAACAGTTGCGATTCATAGTTTTTCTCCTAAGGGCCTCACCGCCCAAACCAGCGAGGCAGGCCCGTCGTCAGTGCCGGAATATAAGTAATGAGCAGGACGCCGATCGCCATCACGACGGTAAGTGGCGTCACGGCTCGTAAGACTTCCGGAATGGACTTCTTAAAGCGGTACGACGAGACCAGCAGATTCAGCCCTACCGGCGGCGTCAAGTAGCCGAGTTCCAGATTCGCCAGAAAGATAATGCCGAGATGCACGGGATCGACCCCGAAACTATGGCCGATCATTACCAGCAACGGCGCTTGGATCACGATCGCGGCGTAGATCTCCATGAGACAACCGACGATCAGCAGGAACAGGTTCATCGCCAACAGGAACACCCAGCGGGAATGAATCGCTCCCGTGGCCCAATCGGCCGCACGTGTCATGATCTGGGCGTCCACCAGATAATTCGTGAAGCCCAGCGCGATGCTCTGCACCAGCAGCACGCCACCGACCATAAGGCCGCTATCGGCCAGGACACGGGGAACATCCGTGGTCCATTTCAGATCGCGATAAACCAGCGTTTCGATGCACAACGCGTAGAGCGCGGTTATGGCCGCCGCCTCAACCGGGGTGGCAAATCCTCCGAACAGGGAACCCAGCGCAACCGCTGGTATCAACATTTCCCATTTCGCCACCCACAGCGCCTGGAAGGCTTCGCGGCCATCGAAGGCCGCGCCCCCTCTTTCTCATCCTTGCCTTGCGCGAAGATTCCCCACACGGCAGTCGCGATCAGCATCACGGCGGCCGGCGCGATGCCGCCCAGAAACATGCTCTCCATCGGCACTCGCGCGACGATCGAGTACAGAATCAGGGGCAGGCACGGTGGCAGCAGCAGCCCCAGGGAGCCTGCGCCGGTGATCAGTCCCAGCGCGTCGCGCTCCGTATAGCGGCGCGAAATCAGCACCGGCATCAGCAGCCCGCCTAGCGCTACGATGGTCACCCCCGAACCTCCGGTAAAGGACGTGAAGAACGCACAGGCGGTCGCGGTCATAATCGCTGCGCCGCCACGCAAGCGCCCGAACACGGTGTGGAATACCCGCACCAGACGCTGGGGTGCGCCGCTTTCGGCCAACACATAACCGGCCATCGTGAACATAGGGATGGTCGGCAGAATCGCGTTGGTAACCAGCGAATAATGCGCGATCGGGATTGACGCGATCGGTTCACCCGCCTGCTGGAACAACGCCAGAGCTACTCCCGCCAGGCTGACAAACGCTGGAACACCGGCCAGACTCGCCAGGCCGAGCAAGACCAGAGCGGTCATCGGGGACCAGTGCCACAGTAGAATCCAGACGCCGGCCCCTGCCACCACTGCCGCGCGGCCGGGCAGGGAAGCGGCGGAGTGCCCGGCCAGGCGCAGCGCGATCACTCCGAATCCGACTGGGATCGACGCTTGTACAACCCACACCGGTAAGCCGTAGGCCAGGATCTCGCCAGACGGGCGCTCCGCGAGAACAAAATTCACGCCCGCCTGCGCCAGAAGAACGCTGACCGCGACCGAGGTGGACCCGCAAAACGCGGCGGCTACTTTCCTCAAGTTCCCGCTCAGTAAATCGCCCAGCCGGGAGAGCGACAGCAAGCGATTGTCGCGGGCCGCGATGGCCGCGCCGAGCATGCCCACCACCAGCGTAAGGTGTTGCACCACGGCCGCTGCGTTGGAGAGTCCGGTATGCAGCGTCTTCCGCAGCACGGCTTCCAGAAGCGGCAGCACCACCAGCGCCGTCAGAACCAGCGAGATCCCGGCGTTCTCAAATCTCATTTGCGATACTCGCGGAGGATACGCTGGACTTCATCGAAAAGGTCGGCGGGAACCAGATTTCCGCGAATTTTCGGGTAGAGCGGGTCGAAGAACGATCTCCACTCGGTTTCCGTCGAAGGAGTCAGCTTGTTCACCTTTAGGCCGCGCTTCTGCATGGCCGCGAGGGCTTCTTCCATCTCCCGATGGCCGTGTTCCGTAATGCTCCGGCCGCCTTCTTCCGCGGCCCGGCGCATGGCGCCCTGCGCGGCTGCGGGAATCGCGTCCCAGGATTTGCGGGTGACTACCAGCGCGCCCACGATAGGCGCATAGTTCAGCTCCAACATGTTCGACGCGGGAAGAAAAAACTGCCCGGCCAGCGCGTAAAAAGGAGGCGTGGGGACGGCATCGATTAATCCCGTCTGGAGACCGGAAAGGGTATCGGTGTATTCCAAGAGGACCGGTCGGAGGCCCGCGGATTTCATCAGGTCCGATTCCCGGCTGTCACTGATTAGGGAGAAGAGTTTCTGGCCGCGGAGATCCGCCGGACGCAACACCGGCTTGCGCGAAAAGAGCTGGACCCAGCCGGCATCGGCCAGGAACAACACCTCGAATCCCTTCTCCTCAAACCGCTTTCCCAGTAACGGACGGAGCCGCTCCCGCACATAGGCGACCTCATCCAGGGAGTGGAACATCATCGGCATTAATTGCAGGGCGGTCGCCGAGGGGTCGATCTCCTGAAGGCCGGCGACGGAAAGCACCGCGCCCTGAAGCTGACCGATCCGCATGCGCCGCACGCTTTCGGCTTCGCCGCCCATGACGCCGTCGGTATAAATCGTGGTGTTTACGCCGGCGTCGCGCCATTTGGCGGCAGTCTGCAATATCGCCTGATGCGTGGACGTTCCTCGCGGCAGAATGGTCGCGAGCTTGATCCTCGGCTGATCCGCGGCGAACATCGCCGCAGGCGCCGCCAGTGTCAGGGCGAGGATGATCCGACTCATGTATTTCAGGCTCAGGTATTTCATTTCGATCCCTCCAGAAAAAGTTCGTCCGTCCGTTGCAGCAGCCAGCGTGCCCGGCGCTGCATAATCAGGTTGGCGAGCCGGTACTCCGGTTCGGCGTTCACGTCAATCGCCAGCGCTTGTTTCAGCAATGCCTCGAACTCCTGGCGATTCTGCTTTTGCACGGAGACGTTTTCCGCCATGCTGACAAGCGGTCCGGCCTGATGGCCGCCGGACAGTTCGATAGCGCGATCAAAGTGCCGGCGGGAGCGCGCGGCGAAGTCTCCCGTTGCGCCGATGCGGCTCGGCTCATAGGCGATCAGAAACGCGTGAATCGCGCCGCGGTCGAAGGTCTCCTCCAGCGCGAGGGCGCGATCGATCAGCGCCTCCACGACGCTCTGATCGGCCACCAGATCAGGGTTGTCTTTCGATAAAGAAATGGCCGCGCCCCAGGAAGCGGCAGTCCAATACAGAAGAGGGACATCTCGCTTGGTGGCGATCCGCACCGCGGTCTTCGGATCCTGGCGCAACTTGTTCCCGAAGCCGGGATGGTGGACCTCCAGTCCGCGAATACCGTAATCGCGAGCCCGCAGGTACAGCCGGCGCGCCCGGATGCGCAGGGCCGTCGCTCTGTCCAGGTCGTGATCTTCCAGTTCGTCGGCGTCCTCTTGGACAAAGGCATAGGCGTAGGGCGTGAATCCGCTGGCGGCCGCCAAGAGCAAACCCTGATGATGCGGACTTTCCGCCAGCAGGCTTTCGATCAGCTTGAGACTGAATGGCAGCGCTTGCCCCACCAGGTCCGGATCATCGTCGGACGTGAAAGTGCTTCCGCCGCCGGCCAGAGCGTTCCCCAGCTTGTTCACGGCGATGCGCTTGATGGAGCAGGCGGGGAGGATCAGCATCGCCAGAATGGCCAGGATGACTCGCGACCTGATCATTGGCATCCCGGCTCCGTTGACTGCGCAACGTGATCGAATTCGACCGTCAGCTCAGCCCGGCCCGCCAGGCGAGTGTCCACGGTGGCCGCGACGCGGTCCGGAATCGGCGCGCCACCTTGGATGCGATATTGGCGCACGAACACGATCCGCTTTACAAACACCGAGGGGCTTTTCACGAACTGGCCGGATTCGCGGACCGGCAGGGCGGTCTGGCTGTCCAGCCACAGCTCACCTTTGAACAATCCGACCCGCTTTTGCTTCGGGCTCAACTGAAAGACGAAGACGCGCCGGCCTGCCTCCAGCGCCGCCCGGAGAAAGCGGAAGCGATAGTGAGACGGTGTGATCGCGATCTCATCCGACTGGGCCGCCTGATCCTCGGCCTCCAGATAGCGGCCGATCACTTCCCGCCTCACGGTAGTGTCGCCGCTGGAATCCAGCACCCGATGCGTGACCCCTCCCGTGGCGGAGGTGCTGCGCACGGCTCGAAGCCTGGCCTCGCGGTGGGCAACTTCGGCGTGGATGGTTACTTCCGCCGTGACGCATGCGCCCACGCTCTTGCGCGCCTCGATGGCCGCTAGATATCGAGGGATGAGTTCCGACCGGACATCCTCGGAACCGAGCGTGAACGGCGAAGCTGTCATGCCGGCGAGTTGGAACATGGTTGCCAGGAACATTGGGTGCGGTTGCAAGCATCGAGTCTGCGCGGGCGGGCTGCACCCCGTACTGCGGAAAGGCTGACAAACTTCTGATGAAACTCTGATGCTCGCTAAACCACGCCGATCCTTAGCTTTATGAGATATACCGGTGCGCCGTTTTTCGCAGCCGGGTCAATGGTATTCTTGGTAGACATCAGTTATTCCCCATGCGCGAGCCTGTAATACAGGGATATCGGTTTGGCCCTTACTGGATCGACTCCGGGGAACGATTGCTGCGCCGCTCCGGTGAACTGATCCCCTTACCCCCGAAAGCCGTCGACACGCTGATGGTCCTGCTAGCCGGCGCTGGAAGGATGGTCGACAAGGGCGACCTGATGCAGGCGGTGTGGCCGGATACCTTCGTCGAAGAAGGCGCCCTAACGCGGAACATTTCCCTCATCAGAAAAGCGCTGGGCGACACCAAAGAAGAGGGCGGTTACATCGAGACGATCCCCAAACGCGGCTACCGGTTCGCGGCCGAGGTCCAGACCGGCCCGCCGGAAATCGCAGGGCTCTTGCCTATTGAGGCGGCGCCGATCGGGCCGGCGCCGGTGGAACCGTTTGCGATACCGCCGGTTCGGCGTTCCGGGCTTTCTCGTAGTTCCGCGCTTTCAAAGTGGCGTGCGCCGGCGGTGGTCGTGTTGCTGGCGGTAGCCGTCGCGATGGGGTGGAACTTGCTCCGCGGCCGCGATACCGCGATCGCCGCCACGGCAATAAGAACTCCTACCAGCTCCCTGGCCGTCCTCCCCTTCCGCAACGTCAGCGCGGATGAATCGCAAGCCTATTTCGCCGACGGAATGACGCAAGCGCTGGTCACGGTTCTGGCGAAGCTCGGCAATCTGCGCGTGATCTCCTTAGCTTCACAAGCGGGTGGGGGGGAGGCGGCCGCGCTGGATGCGGCTTTCTCCGACCCATCGATCAACCGCGTGCTGACCGGCACGGTGCTACGTTCGGGAGACCGGGTCCGCATTAACGCGCAATTGATCGACCCCAAACGCGCCGTATCTTGGGCGAACGACTACACTCAGGACCTTAAGGATGTGCTCGCGCTTCAGTCCGCGGTGGCCCAAGCGATCGCCAACGAAATCCAGGTGACGATCACCGCGGAAGACAAGCAGCGGCTGCAACAGAACCGGCAGGTGAACCCGCAGGCCCTGGAGGCGAATTGGCGCGGACGCTATGCCTGGAACCGCCGGACCGAGGAGGGCATGTGGGAGGCGGTGCGATATTTCCAGCAAGCCATCGCCATCGATTCCGACTATGCGCCCGCGTATAGCGGCTTGGCCGATTCCTATTCGATGTTGGGTTCGATCGGAATCGACGGAGCGTCGCCCAAGGCGGTTATGCCGCTGGCGGAGTTGAATGCGAACAAAGCTCTGGAGCGAGATTCGAGTCTGGCGGAGGCGCACGCCTCGCTCGGCTATGTGAAGTTGTCTTACGATTGGGATCTGCCAGGCGCCCGCCAGGAGTTTGAGCGGGCGATCGCCCTCGACCCCGGTTCGGCCACCGCCCATCACTGGTACAGTCATTACTTCATGGCCGCGCGCGATATGGCCAGCGCAACGCAACAGATGCAGATCGCCAGGAGGCTGGAACCGCTCTCTTACAGCATCAATCTTGGAATCGGCTGGTGTTACTACTACAGCAAGCGTTACCAGGAAGCCATCGATCAATATCGCGCCGTGGTCAAAATGGAACCGCGTTTCCCGATGGCGCACCAAACGCTGGGAATGGCGTATCAGCAAAAGGACATGATGCCGGAGGCCATCGAGGAGTTTAAGAAGGCAGTCGAGTTATCGGGCGAAAACCCTGGAACGGTGGCGGGTCTGGCCAGCGCGTATGCGGCGGACGGCGATACCGGCCTCGCGCAGCAGGAACTGGCGCGGCTGAACGAAATCTCGAAGCGTCATTATGTGCCGGCGTTTTACTTCGCCAGCGTCTACTTGGCGCTGGGTCAGGAGACAAAGACCTTTGAATTGGGCCTGAAGGCTTTGGGCGAGCGCACGGACTATTTAATCTACCTGCGCATGGAACCGCGCGCGGGCAAGCTGGAGATCAACCCGAAATTCCTGTGGGCTCTGGCTCATTTGTATCCCTGAGCGCCGCGTGAGCAGACCAAGCAGCCGGATCGCGCAAGTGGTTGTGGCCGTGGCCTGCGGTGGGGTCGGCTGGTCCGCGCACTGCACCACGGTGCTGAATCGGCAAGCGCTACCGCAATATCAGGACTACGTAGCAAGGGCCGAACTGGCGATGGCGGCGCGCTGGGAGAAAGGCGAGCTGGCATGGGTGCCGGACTCCGCTCGCTCGCAAGCGATGGTCGATTTAAGCGCTGGCCGTCAGGTTCGCCGGAACATCAGCGACGCGGGACTGAACCAAAGTCTCGCCGGGCTAAACGCCGCCGTGGTCAATTGGGTAGGCGCGATCCGCATCCGGTCCGCGGGAATGCAGGATTTGATTTCCGTTCTCCAGAATTATCCCCGCTATCCTTCCATCTACAAGCCCCTGATTTACGATTGCAGGTCGCAGCCGGTCGCAGGTTCCACGCCGCCCGCCTACGATGTGATCTTCGGAATCGAGAGCACCTATCATGCCGCGCTGATCCCGCTGCATTATTCGCTGGAAGCCAAGACTCGGACAGAATATGCCGGCGACAACTGGCAACCCGGATCTATGTTTCTAGTCCACTCGCGGTCCAGCGAGATTCGCGAGTCCGATAGCGGAGACCCTGGCCGGATGGACTTTCTGGAGCCGTATCACGATCACGGCGCGATGTGGGTTCTGAACACCTACTGGCGCGCGCGCCAGCGCGGTCCGGATCTGTATGTCGAATTCGAGACCATCTCGCTGGCGCGTTCGGTGGAAAGCTTCTATTGCAAGATCGGCGTATTCCGGGTTCCCAAAATCCTAATCGCGGGAGCCATGGAATCCATCCCCAACGAATCGGTCGAGGTCATGCTTGCCGGAACCAAGGCGGAATGCGAACGGGCCGCGGCTCACCGCGAAGCTGGGATTCTTCATCAATAGCCGATGCAACTCACGATCCGCGTTCTCTTGTGGCTGCTGGCGCACACGATCTTCAAGGTGAAGATCGTCGGGCGAGCCAACATTCCGGCGCGCGGACCGGCGCTGCTGGTTTCCAATCACATCAGTTATGCCGACGGGTTTCTCATCGCATCCTGCGTAAAGCCCGCCATCCGATTTCTGGCGTGGACGCCGTTTTTTCAAATGCCCGGCTTTCGGTTGGCTCTCCGGCTCATCCGCGCAATCCCCGTGGGATTCGGGGGCCGTCGCGACATGGAATCGATCTTCCGTGCCCGCCAGGAGCTCGCGGCGGGAGAATTGGTGTGCATTTTCCCCGAAGGATCCATGACCCGGGACGGCGAACTGCATCCGTTCAAACGGGGGATAGAGAAAATCTCCGAAGGCCTGCATGTGCCGATTGTGCCGGTGCGCGTCGACGGCCTGTGGGGAACTATCTTTAGCATCGAAGGCGAGCGATGGCGGTGGCGATGGCCGTGGCGCCTGCCCTATCCCGTGACCATCTGTTTCGGCGGCCATATGCCGGCGTCGTCCAAGGCGGGCGAAGTCCGCCACTCCATTCAGCTTCTGGCGGGCGTTGACGACACCAGTGATTCTCGGGGAGTGCGCAGGAGCGGCTGAGCCGGGCCCGAGATCCTCAGCCATATCTGGATTCGGCCATATCTGGATTAAGTTATCGAGAGCGGGTCACGAGGCTGGCCTTGCTCTTCACTCGCAACGTAAGGCATCCGCGGGCCTTACCCGCGTGGCGCGCCGCGCCGGCACCCATACCGCCAAGAGCGCTACGACGCTGAGCACGACGGGAATGCCAATGAAGACCAGCGGATCGCGGGCCTTAACGCCGTACAGGAAACTCTCGATCACTTTGGTCAGTCCGAACGCCGCGGCCACGCCGATGACCACGCCCGCGATCGCCAAACGCATGCCGTGGAGCACAATCATGTTCCTCACCGATCCCGGGCCGGCTCCCAGCGCCAGACGGATGCCGATTTCCTGAGTGCGCTGCTCCACCGAATACGCCATTAAACCGTAGATGCCGATCGCGGCAAGCGTCAGGGCCACTCCGGCGAAGATACTCAGAACCAGCGCATTGAAGTCCGTTTCCGCGGTCGACCGGGACACGATCTCGTCCATGGTCCGGATGGGGGTTAATGCCAGGCCGCCGCTCACGTCGGTGAGCTCCTTTTGAATCGCGGGAAGCAGAGTGCGAGGCTCCAGTTTGGTTCGCACCACCCAGGCCACTGGACCAAGCCCGGTAAGGGCGGCGTTGAACCTGTCCGGCAACTGGGCTTGGGGAACGTACATGGCCGGGCCCGGATCGTTGTTCAACGCGTTGTCGCGAAGGTCGCCCACGATGCCGACGATCTGCCGGGATCCATCCTCAAATTCGCCCAGGCCGCGGCCGATGATTAATTGAACGCCCAAGGGATCGCCGTCCTTCCAGAACTGCTTGGCCATCGCCTGGTTGACGATCACCACTGGCGGCGCTCCCGCGCCGTCTCGATCCGTGAAAGCCCGTCCGCGGAGCAGGGGGATTTTGAACACATCGAAGTAGCCGGGTGAAGTGATAAAGTACCTTCCGCCTCCATGCTCCCCGCCGTCCAGGGGGCGGCCCGAAATGATGAAGGGGAGTCCGATACCGCCTTCCAGCGGCACACAGCAGGTGAGGGCGGCGGACTCGACGCCGGGCACCGCCTGGAGCCTCTCCGTACCCAGCCGGACCAATTGCGTGACGCTACCGGTCTTCTGAAAGCGCGCCTCGCTTATCAGCATCCGCAGCGTAAGTACGTTATGCGGATTGAATCCTGGATTCACATTGCGCAGGGCGGTGAACGTCCTCAGCAGCAGGCCCGCGCCGATCAGCAGCACTAACGCGAGCGCCACCTCCACGATCACCAGGAGCGAGCGGGCTTTATTCTGCCGGAAGCTGCTGCCTCCGCGGCCCGCCGATTCCTTGAGGGTTCCGCTCAAGTCCGCGCGGGAAGACTGCAGCGCCGGAAACAGGCCAAACAGGATTCCGGTCGCAAACGACAGCCCTAGAGTAAACAACACCACTCCGGCGTCCATGGAGACTTCGGCAGGTTGCCCGCCGATGCGCGGAATGTTTCCGGCGCTAATGCTGAGGATTCCGCGAATCCCCAGGTATCCCAGGGCGAGGCCGAGAACGCCTCCCACCATCGAAAGCATCACGCTTTCGGTCAGCAATTGGCGCACGATCCGCCCGCGGCCCGCGCCCACCGCCGCGCGGATCGCGATTTCGCGCTTCCGCCCTGTCGCGCGGGCCAGCAAAAGATTGGCCACGTTGGCGCAAGCAATCAATAGCACGAAGCCAACGGCGCCCAACAGCACCCATAACAGCGTTCGAACTCCCCGGACCAGCACTTCCCGGAGCGCTTCGACGCCGAAGGTGGCCTGCGGATCGAGAACGTCAGGGTACATGCGCCGGAACTCCTCGGCCGCCGCTTTGAATTGTGCGTTGGCGGATGCCAGGCTAACGCCGGGCTTGAGTCTCGCACCTGAATTGAAGTAGTTTCCTTGTTCGGTGCTATGCGGATCCAGCCGAAAGGGCACGTAGATGTCCGGGGGCTCGTCGATCTCGATCTTCAAACCCGGCGTGAGCACGCCGATAATCTCGTGCGGCTCACCGCTGAGCACCATGGTCTTCCCAATGACGGTGGGGTCGGAGCCGAAACGCCGTTGCCAGAATCCATTCGACAGCACCACCACATGAGGTGCGTTCGGCAGGTCTTCCTCCGGAGTGAAGGTGCGGCCATACAGGGTGGTGGCTCCCAATAAGCGGAAAAAATCGGCCGAGGCAAGGGTCTCCTGAATCTGCTCGGGGTGGCCGCCCGCGTTGTAGTTGGCTACTCCGAATCGCCATGCGGCCGCGTCCTGGATGGATTGCGTCTGAGCTTTCCAAAAATTGAACTTCGCCGGCGAAGCGCCTTGCCCCGAGCCCTGCGGGTATACGGTCATAAAGAACACGATTCGATCCGCCTCCGGGTACGGCATTGGTTTCAGGAGGACCCGGTTGATGAGGGAGAAAATGGCGGTGTTGGCGCCGACGCCAAGCGCCACGGCCGCGATCGCGGTCAGCGTAAAGCCAGGGCTGCGCAGGAACATCCGCAGGGAATACTTCAGGTCTTGAAAAAGGTACTCCATGGAGCGATGGTCTCCTCCATGAGAATACGGCCTCGGCTGAAAAAAGTTGCCAAAAAAAGAATCCGCCGCAATTTGATAGCGATCCCGGCGCCGGTCACGTCAGACGAGCACCCGCAAACGTCTGGGGAGTTGATGCGGGCGGGATGGCGACATCACAGGAGTAATGTCCGACAACGTTCTGGCACGACTTTGTGAATGAACTGGACAGGGGGTCTTCGACTGCAAAACCCTCCGAAGACTCATGTCCAGCGCTCGAAATTAGATCATGTCCAGCGTGTGGCGGACGCGGATGGGAAGGTGGAAAGATTTCGATCTTAGCTGCCGCTGTAGACGGGAAGATCGTGCGGGGATTTTTCCAGGATGTCTTTCAAACGTCGAAAGCCAGAATCTTTCGCGGATACGATCGGATTGCCGAACTGCCAGGCAATGGCGAGATCTGGATCGTTCCACGCAATACCGTATTCCTCCCTGCGGTCATAGACCGCGCTGCACTTATAGAGAAATTGAGTCGGACCCCTGAAAGATAGAAAACCCTGCGCAAATCCGGCGGGGATGTAGAGTTGATTCCGCAATTCTGCTGAAAGCAGAACTGCCGCCGTCTTGCCGAAGTGTGGAGAACCTCGGCGGATGTCCACCACAATGTCCAGCGCGATGCCCTCGAGTAAGCGGCAGAGTTTGGCTTGCGGATGCTTCAATTGGTAGTGCAGTCCGCGCAGCGTGCCGTGCACCGAGTAGTAGTGATTGTCCTGTACAAATGTGTCTCCGATGCCGAGTTCCGCGAAGCGCTCAGCGTGGTAGGCTTCCACAAAGTAGCCGCGGGTGTCCGAATGGGTGTCCGGCCGCAACTCCCAGACACCAGGAAGGGACGTTCTCAAGTTTCTGCATGATCGATCCCTCAGATTATAGCGTCCGCAAGTGTCCGAGCCCTGACGGAGATACGCCGCTCTGAACAAGGCCGCCACCACCTTTGTCCAGAAGTCCGCTACGAGAAAGTTCCGCTGGAAGGGTCCTGTGGAACGCCGCTCACGTCAACCGAAAGGAAGAACGTCGGTTACCGTGCCGGCGGAAGCGTGACATTCCGGGCCAGGTACAGCACGATGGCGATCCTGCCGGAGTTTTCGAGGCGGCGATACTCCAATGCCGCGCCACCATCTTTCAGGGGAGTGTTTCTGAGTGGTACATCCATATCCCCGACCCTGAGACGCACATTATCGAGTCCCACCTGCATCAACTTGCTGTCGCCGGCGGGCGCACCGGTGAAACTCGCGCGGCCCAACGCTTTTGAGCCGATCGGGACGACAATGACGCCGTCCACTTCAAGATCACTGGCCAGAGTGAAGGCAACCGTCGTGCCGGTATCCGGCGCTTTTGAGCTCCAGTCATCCACCGAAATCAACGATACTGGCGTTCCTTCCGGCAGAATCCGCTGAGAGAGCCCCGCAGCCGTTGAGGGCACGTGGGTGGTTACCTTGCGGAGCACGAACTCATGCAGCAGATTACTTCCCGCTCTGCCGGCGAATCCCAGCAAGACGCCATCGGCCAGCCGCCGCACTGGCCGCGAGCTGGACGGATAATACAGCGTGGAAATCTCACTGGCCGCCAGGCCACCCAGAACGTCGGAATAGTCCGGCTGCCAGTGTCCGTTATCACCTTTGCGGACAAATGCGTTTCCGATGGCGTAGAGCGCTCGCGAGCCGAAGCTGCCGGTGCCTTTATAGAAGTAGCGGGGGTCCTGATGAAAGATCGACTGCATCACCACATGGCCAATGAGGACGCCGCTCACTCGGTTGGCGTATTGGGCCCCGAAGCGCTTCGCGTAGCCCTCCACCCCCTGGCCGAATTCAGGATAGTTGTTCCGCTTCTGTTCGATTCCCGCGGCGAGTCCCGTGCCAAGAAGCGCAACCGGATCGGTGATCGTCTTCCAGCCGAGCTGAAATTTCTGCGCCGTAGTCAGCGCAGCCGCGTCCGATTCGTAGCTGACGAAGAATTCCGGAAACACACCTAACAGCCTCTGCTTCTCCTCGTCTTTGAGCTGTTCCGCAGCCAGCTCGTGCTGCGGAACAGTAACACTTACCGAGGAGGACGCGGCGGCCACCCGCAGCACTGCAGACACGGAGGGTTGCTGATCGCGCGAACCAACCACCACGTTCGCCGCGGTCCAAGTGGCGAATCCGGCGGCCGAGATGGTGATTTTGTAATTGCCGGGCTCTACGGCCGCGAAGCGGAACCCTCCGGCTTGGTCGGTGATCGCTGTGCGCTGGACCGTGGCGGCAGAAGTTTCCAAGGTGACAATGGCACCCGTTACGGCCGAACCGGAGACGTCATTTACGCTGCCCTGGATAGCACTGGGTGCGCTTCCTTGGACTCCTGCAGATTGGGGGGATGCCAAACCTGGAACAAACATCGTCCAAAGGGTCGGCGCCAGCCATGGAATCATTCGCCAAACCGCCCATCGCCGCACGTCGGGCGCTCTCCGGCTTAGACAAACGGAGATCCATGATGTAGTCATCTGTCCCGGTGGACGATTTATCGATACCGGGCGATCGGAACAGACCCCATTGTAGAGGAATGGCGATGGTGTGGCCGGCTTGGGTCCGGGAACGGGCGTCCGGCCGAAATCGAGATTACTCCCTGGGAAACGCCGGTCACGTCAACGTGCAGCCACGCGGCCGGGGCGGGGAACCGATTAGAATGATGCTGTGGGAAGCAGCGTTTTCGCCAAGATTAGGCGCAACTCCAACGCGCGGATTTGCTTCCTCGAAATCTGTGGCTTGGTTTACGTGTTTATTGCGGGAGCCTTCGGGTCGAAGCTGGAACTTTTGACCGGCGTCCCAGACGTGCCCAGGCTGGCGATTCCGGTGGCCGCGGTGATGCTTGTATTCCTGCTGCGCAACGCCTACAGGCCTTCACGGGAGCACGATTACGCGATTGCGATGACCGATATTGCGCTCGCGATGGCCGCCGCGATCCTCAGCCAAGTTCTCCTGTCCTTCCTCAAACCGGACTGGGCGATGCCAAGATGGGCACCCACCCAGGGTGGCTTTGTCGGCACAATGTTCGTAACAGTCGTCCGAAGTCTATTTCCTCAGGGCCCCCAGGACCGGCCTGGAAGCCGGATGTCGAACCACTCGCTTGCCCAGGACGAAATCCAATGGATGGCCGCGGAATTCAGGAACCACGTTCGGCGGAGAAATATTAGCGCCGTCATCGTGAGCCTGATCGTATCGGCGGCATCGAGCTGGGTTTTCGCCCACACCGGGATGCTTAGGATTCGGATCGCATGCTCGGGGATCGTTCTCTTTGCCCTGGCCATCGTTCTCAGGCTGGTCACAATGGAGGCGGCGCCGGCGCGTTTCGTGGGGGGCTCGCCAGCACATTATGGGGCGGAGCTGAAACGGCAGCGCCGCTTTCTCCAATGGGTATTTTGCGGGTATGTCGCGGTACTTCTCCCGGCAACTGTTTTGTTCCTGGCCGGGTCGCACGTCTATGAGTTTGTGGTGATCGTCTACATGCTTCTCTTCGCCGAACTGATCCTACGGAAGGCCGAAACCTGCCAGGAAGGATTGCGCCAGGTGGAGGGCTTCGAATCGGAAAGAGCTCTGCCGGGCAAGTAGCGATTAGTCGCGCGGCGTTTTGATACCGCTTCACCGGTGCCCGTAATCCGTGAAGACGTAATCTCTGGTCTTCACGCTGGTGTGGCAGGTGAACCCGCACTTGGCGTCGTTTCCCTGCGGGGGCTTGTCGGCCAAGGTGCCGGGCGTGAACCTATCGGATGCCGCGTCATAGTCGAACGCGCCGTATCCCCACCCCCCGCTGTCCGCGAACCTCTTGCTGTCTTTCACCATGAAGTCGACGTTAGCCTGGGTACCCGGCACCGTCGCCGCGGGGAACGTTTCCATCTTTTTCGGGTTCCAATGGATCTTCGCCAGCTTGGCTCCGTCGGGGAAAAGCTTGCCGTTGCCGGGAACGCCGGATTGGTAGGCCTTGATCATCTCAGGGTTACCGAGGATCGCAGCGACATGGCTTCCGTTCTGACTGATGGAGACTAGCTGCCAGGCCTCGTATCCTCTGAACTCAGAGAACGAGAGCCCATTCGGCACTTTCACGGTGTACTTATCCTCCACGCCTGCGGCGACAGCCGCGGCCAGCGCAACCAGAACACAGAGAAATACTGTAACGATACTTTTGCGCTTCATACCCCAACCTCCTTTATTTGAACCTATGCTCGCTGGTGATTTGCACTTCTTGGTTTGTTGCGTACGCAACTTGTTCGCCAACTGGATTCGGGCGTTATGCGATTGAAGGGAAACCGTTTGTGAAGCACCTGGCGAGTTGCGATGCCGTTTTCAAGCCGTGGAAACGTCTCGAATCGTCGTTGGGCCGACACGAGCCTTCGCACATCAATGATCAGTTCACAAAATGCGCAGGAGCGCGGCTCTGTGGAGCAGACTGAAGTCGCTGCCAAAATATAGATACACCCAAGGCAGCCAACCGTAATCGTTGCCCATCAAATACAGCTTCCGCGCGTTGGCCGGAGCGAGGAAAGCGAATGACGACTTCACCGATTCGCCGGGCTGGACGGTGACATCCGCGTCCGCGAAGGACGCATCCGGCAGGAGAGGGAAGCGCCGGCCCTGCTCGTCGAGTACATAAAAGAAGCTCTTCGCCGCCTCAGCCGGTAAACGATGAGTGTGGGTGGAGTCGACGAAGGCCGTAATGCGCACGTTGTAGAGAACATCCTGGCCCCTGGGAGCGGCGCTCACCTGGTTCACACCGAGGCACCACAGGTCGTAGCAATAACTGTCGCCAATATTCACCAGGGTTCGAGGAGTCAGCAACGAGGCCAGCACTACCGCCGCTAGATAGGGACCAATGATGAGGGCACAAAGCCGGCCGGCGCGAGCCGCTTGCTGGAAGTTACGGTCATTGATCCCAAACAAAGCGGCGGCCATACCGGGGATCGCCGCGGCAATGAATATGAGGAACCCCGCGATGGCTCCGGCGTTCGAAGCCTCGCGAAAAACCTGGTGATTGCCCGGCGTGACGTACGGCCGTTGGCCTGCCCACCAGGATGCGGCGCCTATCGCAGCCATGGCGAGGAACGCTGGCAGCCCGATTTTCTTCCATTGTGGAGTCCGCATAATCGCCCTGCCTCTCTCCACGTAGCTGGCGGCCAGGCAGCCGCCGGCCCATGTCAATGCCTCCAGGTCGTTTTCGATTTGCGGAATTTCGTGCTGCATCGCTTTGGCCCAGGGTCCACGCGCGGCGGGCAGAACCCAAGCCGCGTGCTCCATTAAAGCGAGCGCCATCCGGCGTGGCAACGATGGTGGTCTGCTCATGATGGTGGTTTGCTCATGACGGACGTTTGCTCATGATGCCGCTCCCACCGCCGTGGGTCGAATGACGGAGGGCTTTTGCACGCGGGCTGGCTTTTCTTTTCCGGCTATCGCGCGCGCGAAGACCAGTCCCTCCGAGGTCAGCCTGTAGGCATGGCGAGGCGGCTTGCCCGGGCGTTCCGGTTCTTGCCACTGGGATTCCAGCAAGCCTTGATCGCTAAGCCGCATGAGCAGGGGATAAAGGGTGCCGGAAGATAAGCTGGTGTCCTTGGAGAGCTCATAGCCGTATTGCCATGTGCGCGGCCTTCGCAGCATGACGGCAAGCAATTTGCGTGTCTGCGGAGAGCTGTTTGGCTGTCGAGCCATGCAGTAATATCAACATATGTAGAGTTTCGATGTCAAGAGGGGACCGCCTAGTGACGAATCGTCATGATCTCGGCTTCCGGCGATTCTGCTCTCCGGCTCGCTCCACGGCCGCCGGGTCGTCCCGCGCGACATCGAGCAACGCCCGTGATGCCGCATACTGCGGAGCGTCGGCGGCCATCGCATAGACAAGAATGTTCGCATCGATGATGCCCGGCTCAAGGGACATCGTCGTAGATATCCCGCCGGTGGAGCGAGCCGATCACGCCAAGACGCCAGACCGGCAGTTCAGGACCCTTCCGGCTGGCTGGGCTGGCGCTCGATGCGCACTCGTCGATGAGCCGCTCCAGCAGAGCGTCCACGGTAATGCCTTGCCGCCGAGCTTCTTCCGTAAGGCGAGCTTCGGTTTGCTGCGAGATGTTGAGGCTCATGGGCGCTCCTTTCTACAGATTACCGCGCGGAGGCATGGCCGCGCCCGTCGCGTCTAAACCCCTCTTTCCTTAGAGCAACCGGGCCAACGCACAATCCGCAGTCGGTCGAAGGAGCGGGAGGGCAGTAAGGAAAACAAGGATGGTCGATCCCGAGTTGGAACCTTCAAAACCATGATCGGCCCCGGGGGCTTTGTGCTGGCGGGGGAGTATGGCCGAAATTCCCGGGCCAAAAAGGGCACGGGTTGCCGCCTGGGCGCGGAAGTCGGCCGCAGTAGTCACGCCTTTCTCATTGGAATGTCCCGAAGAATATCGCCGCCTGATCGGCTGCAGAGGCTGAAAATACGGGTGCATTGGCGTCGGACGCCGCGGCGGCGTCACTTGATAGGGTTGCTGAAACCTCTTCGGGAGCATTGTGATAAACTTGGCGTCCATGCCAGCAAGCCATCGCGTGGTTTCCGCCTTTCTGTGTGCTCTATTTAGCGCGGTCTCATTTGGAGCCGACGTGCCGAAGCCGCTAAAAGCCCGATTCGTTGTGGGCGATCCGGTATGGCGTGAGCTTCCACTGCGCGAAGACCTGCGCGGTCAATTCGAGAAGTGCTGGCAGACCGCCGTCAGCACGGTTTTAGACAATGGGTTCGACATCGCAACGATGGATAAAGATTCAGGATACATCCGGACAACCTGGAACGAAGGGGTGGTGATTCTCGGCGGGAACTGGACCTATAAGGTGCAGATCAGTTTGAAGTACGTCTACGGCCCCGGCGACACGAAGGCTGGAGCCAGCACCACACTCGACAAACTTCGCGTGCAGGCAGCCGGCGAAATCGCCGAAACCAACAAGGGCGTACTTAAGGCGTACTTTCGCGGATATGACCAAGTCCTGCTGCAGAATCTTTTCCAGGACCTTCAGGCAAAGCTCGGTTCGCACTAAAAGTCGCGTCCCCGGCGACCCAGTGACCATCGCCCGAGGCCGACCCGCTGCCGCCCAATCTTTCCAGGGTCAGTTTGGAAAACACGCCCCCTGACACCGGCAATTCAATTGCCGCGGTGCTCGCCACTCAATTCCGAAGACGCTTACGGTTAAGGCAAACGGTCAGATAAAATGCAGGCATGACGATTGCAGCCGGATTCGTTCATGCTGATGGCGTTCTGCTTTGCTCGGATACCCAGATGGAAGGAGGCATGACGAAGATCCAGGCCCCCAAGATTGGCATGTTTGAATGTGCCGCCGGTAAATTGGGGTTCGCCTTTGCCGGGAACACGGCATTCGCTATATCCGCAATCCAGAAGTGCTACGCCCACATCAGGCATGTTGGGCCGGAAGACCTAGTGGACGCGCTACAGGAATCCATTGAACGCGAATATCGCAGGGCTATCTTTGACCATCCGAGCCATGCCGTTGATCCAAATCTGGCCTACTCTTTGCTTATATCGTTTTGGTCGCGCTCTCAGGGTCGGGTTGCGCTGTTTCGAACCCAGGATCATATCCTGCATTCCTGCTATGGGTCTGAGTGCATAGGGATAGGATTTGAGCTAGCTAACGTGATAATGCGACCGTTTTTTGCCGACACGCTGAGTGAGGAAGATGCGGTGATTCTCGCCGCCTACACTCTAGCCCAAGTAAAGAACAGCGTGTCTGGATGCGGTGGGGAATCCATGTATGTTTCCATGAGGCACGACGGCACGTCTACCCCTGTCATAGATCTGGTCATGGATCAGATCGAGGGTGTCGCCGCTCGGTATCACAGGGCTACCCTTGAGCTACTCTTTGCAATGGGTACAGGAGATCAGGTCGCTCTTGACGTAGCGCTAACAGATTTCGGGAGTCGGTCGAAGGATCTCTCGGCAGCGTGGAAGGCGCACCGCGGTAAGGCAGCAGCGCCACAATATCTTCGGTTGACCAAGGACGGTCCGATGCCTGAGCCGCCATCGCCGGAGTCGCCCGCAGGGTCCGGCGAATCCTAACATAGCGTCGATGGGGATGGGTGGCACGAATTTTTTTAAACTTTACATAATATACGTTATCGGCGAAACGCCTCTGGGCGGGGTTAGGTTTCCGCGGGAACCGGACTGGCGGCCACCTCCCCCGAGACTGACACAACCAATCCGGTTCCTCGCGAAAATCTTTAATGGTTGTACCAGGACCGCAGGCCAGGCGGCACTCTTGTTTCGCCGTTTTCAACAAGACTTTCCGCCTTGCTTTCGGCGACTTACAGACGGTGTATTGTGGGTATGTTGTGCATAAACCAGGACCCCAATGATTTGTAAAGGATTCGACATCTTCTCCGGTGAATCCATCGAGTTAGAGTTCGGCCGGGCGATTACGCGCATCGATCCGGTACTGGACCCCTCAGCGCCGGAGGCCTATCTGGCCCCTGGATTCATAGACCTGCAGGTCAACGGATTCGCCGGCGCAGATTACAATTCGCCTTCAACCACGGTCGAAAGCATCGCCAAGTCGGTTCAAGCGCTGCATTCCACCGGCGTCGCGGCGTTCTTCCCCACCGTAATTACCGGATCGCCAGAGGGGATGGCGGGCGCTCTGCGGAACCTGGCCCGAGCCAAGGCGGAGTTGGGCGAAGCGGCCGCGTCCATGGAAGGATTCCACGTGGAGGGGCCGCATATATCGCCGGAGGACGGCCCGCGCGGAGCGCACCCGGCGCAATGGGTCCGGCCGCCCGATCTGGACGAGTTCCGCCGCTGGCAGGAAGCCGCGCAAGGCAACATCCGGCTGGTGACCATGTCTCCGGAGTGGCCGGAAGCTCCCGGCTACATCGACCGGCTCACCAGGGAGGGCGTGGTGGTGAGCATCGGCCATACCAAGGCCAGCGGCGCGCAGATTCAGGATGCGGTCCGCGCGGGCGCCACGTTGTCCACGCACCTCGGGAACGGCGCGCACGCAATCCTGCCCCGGCATCCGAACTATATATGGGAGCAACTGGCCGAGGATCGCCTAGCGGCCAGTTTCATCGTGGACGGCCATCATTTGCCCGGTTCCTTCTTAAAGGTTGCCGTGCGGGCCAAGGGCGTCGAGCGGAGCGTGCTGGTAACCGACGCAGTCGCACCCGCAATGTGTACGCCGGGCCCGTACCGGTTGGGCGAGGTCGATATCGAGCTGCGCGACGATGGCCGGGTGACCATGCGTGGTGTCGAGCGCCTGGCCGGGTCGAGTCTGCGCATGGACCACGCCATCGGCAACGCGATGCGGATGGCGGGAGTCAGCCTGGCGGAGGCGGTGACGATGGCGACGCGGAATCCGGCTCGCGTGGGGAGGATTGGGGGCCGGATGCGCGGCCTGGAGCCTGGGGCGCGGGCCGATCTGGTGCGGTTCAGTTTCGAAGATGGGCGCGTGCGGGTGCTGGAAACGTTCGTCAACGGGGAGCGGGTTTTCCCTCTCGCGGATTAGAACCGGCGGGTTAGAATCATAAAGACCAGATGAATATTTCAGTGAAGAGCGAATACGCTCTTCTGGCTCTCTTCGATCTCGCGTTGCAGCCCGCGGGCGAGCCGGTCAAGATCGCCGACATCGCGCGCCGCCAGCAAATCCCGCAAAAATTCCTGGAGCTGATCCTGGCGAGCTTGAAGCAGGGCGGGTTTGTCGAGTCCCGGCGCGGCGCGGAGGGCGGCTACCGGCTGGCGAGAGCCGCCGACCAAATCACGCTGGGCCAAGCGCTGCATTATATGGAGGAGGATAAAACCGCCAAGCGCGGCTCTCACCAGGCCTTCGCGGATCTGTGGAAGCGCGTGGACGCGGCCGTGGCTTCGGTGCTGGATCAGACCACCTTTGCCGAGATGGCGCGGCGCTGGAAGGAATCGCAGACGCGCTACGTCGCCAACTGGGAAATCTGATGCCGGTTTACTCGGACAATTCTTTCAGCATCGGGCGGACACCTCTGGTCAAACTCAACCGCGTGGTTGGCGGGCTGCAGGTGACGCTGCTGGCGAAGATCGAGGGACGCAACCCCGCGTATTCGGTGAAGTGCCGCATCGGCGCATCGATGATATGGGACGCCGAGAAGCGGGGCATCCTGACGCCGGGCAAAGAGCTGATTGAGCCGACCAGCGGCAATACGGGGATCGCACTGGCGTTCGTCGGCGCGGCGCGCGGTTACAAAGTGACGCTGCTGATGCCGGAGACCATGTCTCTGGAGCGCAGGAAGGTTTTGCGGGCGCTGGGCGCGAAGCTGATTTTGACCGAGGGCTCACTGGGAATGAAGGCGTCGATCGAGCGCGCCGAGGAGATGGTGGCGGCCGAGCCGGACCGCTACGTGCTGCTGCAACAGTTCCAGAATCCGGCCAATCCGCAGATTCATTTCAACACCACCGGACCGGAGATCTTCGAAGACACGGGCGGAAAGGTGGACGTGCTGGTGGCGGGCATCGGCACGGGCGGGACCATCACGGGCATCTCGCGCTACTTCAAATTGGAGAAGAAGAAGCCCCTGATTTCGATTGGCGTCGAGCCTGAAGGCAGTCCCGTGATTTCGCAGACCCTGGCCAGGCAGCCGGTGATGCCGGGGCCGCACGGGATTCAAGGCATCGGCGCGGGCTTCATTCCCGGCACGCTGGATTTGAAAATGGTGGACCGCGTGGAGCAAGTGGGGGACGAGGAGTCGATCGAGATGGCGCGGAGATTGGCGCGCGAAGAGGGGATTCTTTCGGGGATCTCCTGCGGAGCGGCGGTGGCTGCGGCGCTGCGCGTGGCTCGCGAGGCTGCGATGCGCGGGAAGATCATGGTGGTGATTTTGCCGGATGCCGGCGAGCGGTATCTGAGCTCGGCGCTGTTCGATGGGATCGTTGACTGAGTCTCGGACCGGGACTGAGGATCGGGATTGCTTAAGGAAGGAGTAGCGGGCGCTTCTTTATGGGTGAAAAGGGGTGAGAGCGCCCGCTGTCGTAACGGGGATTAGTTACTAGTAATAACGACCGGCCCAAGGCCGAGGTTACGGGACCCGAAAATAATTTACGAATTTTTTGAGGGTGCCCCGGAGTGTGCTGAAAAAGGGGGACACCCAACTCTGTCCACACCTTTCAGCCACGGATTTGCAGCCGCTTAGGCGTGGGGACAGAGTTGGGTGTCCCCCCTTTTCGGCAACCTGCTACGGTGGGCCGCTAGACTGGTAGAGAATGGCTCGCCGGGTGGTGAAATCCGCGTCAAATGGCCGGTTGCTGGCTGCGGCGAGGGCCTTCCTTCAGCGATTTCCGGAGACCTTAGCGATCGTTCCTGGCCGATTGGCAGGGGAGTTCCTTACATCCTTCGGCGAAGGTATCGCCGGGGTTCACCGGGCCACATTGGCGCAACTGGCCGCGGGACTAGCCCGTCCGGCCATGGCGGAACGGCGCCTTACGCCCCTGAGTTCGCTGGGACTGGAGGCGGTGACGGCGAGGGTCGCGCATGAGGCGGCTCGGGATGGACGGCTGAAGTATTTCAGTCCGGTTGCGGCGTTGCCGGGGTTCGCGCGGGCGCTGGCGCGAACGCTGTCCGAATTGAGGCTGGCGGGGATTGGCGCGGATCGCGTTGGCTCTAGAGGACCAGCCGGCGCGGATCTGGGACTGCTGCTCCAGAAGTACCAGGAGGAGCTGGCTGCGCGATCTCTCGCGGACCTGGCGGCGATCTTCGATCTTGCGGGTGAGCCGGCGGGACGCTCGGGATTGCCGCTGTTGCTGCTTGACGCCCGCCTGGAGACGGCGGCGCATCGGAAGTTTTTTGCGAAGCTGGCCGGAGGCGCGCCGGAAGTGTTCATCGCGGCGACTCCGGGAATTGCCGAAAGTTTTGAAAAGCAGTGCGAAGACCTGGACCGCGAAACTCCGGTGCGGGCGATCGAGCACTTGCGGAGATACGTCTTCTCGCAGAATCCCCTGCCCTGCGCCGTACAAGACGGATTTGAAATGTTTTCGGCGCCTGGCGAGGGGCTGGAGATGGCCGAAGCCGCGCGGCGGATTCTAAGACTGGCCCGGGAGGGTTTCGCGTTCGATCAGATGGCGATCTTGTTGCGAAATCCAGAGCGCTATCAGCCTGCGGTGGAGGATGCTCTGCGGCGCGCGGGAGTGCCCGCATATTTCAGCCGCGGAAGCGCCCGGCCCGATCCGGCGGGACGCGCGTTTCTGGTGCTGCTGAAGTGCGCAGCGGAGAATCTCTCGGCCTCGAGCTTTGCGGAGTATCTTTCGCTGGGCCAGGTTCCGGCGGTGCAGAAGCCCGAGGAGTGGATCGCGCCAGATGACGAGTTGCTCAGCAGCGGCGAGTCTGACGAAGCCAAAGAGCCGGCGCCGGAAAAGCCGATCAGCACCCCGGCAGGATGGGAAAAACTGCTGGTGGACGCCGCGGTGATCGGCGGGCGGGATCGATGGGCGCGCCGCTTGAAGGGGCTGGAACGCGAGTTCGAATTGCGGCTACAAGAATCCGACGACGAGGCCCAACGAGCGCACTCCGGGCGGCAGCTCGATCGATTGCGCGATCTGTCTTCCTTCGCGCTGCCGCTGATCACGCGGCTGGGTGAGCTGCCGAAGCTCGCGGTATGGAGCGCGTGGCTGGAGGCTCTGGCTCCGCTGGCTCGCACGGCGCTGCGGAATCCGGACGGAGTGCTGAGCGTGCTGGCCGAATTCGCGCCGATGGGCGAGGTTGGGCCGGTGACGGTGGAGGAAGTCGCGCAGGTGTTGAGCGAGCGGCTGCGGTTCCTGCGCCCGGAGCCAAGCGGTCGGCGATGGGGCCGCGTGTGGGTGGGCTCGATTGAGGAGGCTCGCGGGTGCGAATTCCGCGTGGTGTTCCTGCCGGGACTGGCCGAGGGTTTGTTTCCGCAAAGGACGCTGGAAGATCCGTTGTTGCTGGATGAGGCTCGCCAAGAATTGAACAAAGCTCTCAGCGGGGATCTGCCGCTGCGCGCGCATCGCAATGCGGAGGAGCGCGAGAAGCTGCATCTGGCGGTAGCGGCGGCGAGCGAACGATTCATCGCATCGTATCCACGGATGGATGCGGCGGAGGCTCGGGCGCGGGTGCCGTCGTTCTACGCGCTGGAGCTGCCGCGGGCTCTGGAAGGCGCGCTGCCGAAGCTGAAGGAATTCGAGGCTAGGACGCGGGAGGCGTCCGCAGTGCGGTTGAGCTGGCCGGCTCCGAAGACCGCGGCGGAGGCGATCGACGACGCTGAGTACGATCTTGCGCGGATTGGACAGGAGGGCGGGAAGGCGCGTTACCTGATGGAGGCGAATTCGCATTTGGCTCGCAGTTTGCGAGCCCGATATTCGCGATGGCGGCCTTCGTGGAAGGATGTCGACGGATTGATTACGGGAGATGCGGCCGCCCTGGCCGCGTTGGGCGAACAGCGATTAAACGCGCGGCCCTGGTCGGCGTCGGCGCTGGAATTATTCGCGGCTTGCCCCTACAAGTTCGCGCTCAATGGGATTTTCCGGTTGCGGCCGAGGGAGGATGCGTCTCCGCTGGAGGAACTGGATCCGCTAACGCGTGGGGCTCTGTTTCACGAGATGCAGTTTGAGCTGTTGAGCGAACTCAAGAGCGCCGGTGTGTTGCCGCTGGGAACGGATTCCTTGCAGAGCGCGCTCCAGGCCGCGGATCGGACTTTGGATCGCGTGGCGGCGAAGTATGAGGAGGAACTGGCTCCGGCGGTGCCGAGGGTGTGGAAGAGCGGGATCGAGGACCTGCGCACGGATCTGCACGGATGGCTGCAACAGATGGCGCAGAACGACGGCGATTGGCAGCCGATCCACTTCGAGTTCGGGTTCGGGCTCCCGGAGCGCGCGGGCCGCGATCCTGCGAGCACGCAAACTGAGGCGGACTTGGCGGAAGGTGTGCGCTTGCGCGGATCAATCGATCTTGTGGAAAAACATATTCGCACGGGAATGTTGCGGGTGACGGATCACAAGACCGGGAAGCCCCCGGAGAAGATTCCCGCCTACACCGGCGGCGGGAAAGTTCTGCAACCGATGCTGTATGCTCTGGCAGCGGAGAAGCTGCTGGGCGCGACGGTCGAATCGGGACGCTTGTTCTATGCGACGCAGAGGGGCGGGTATAAGCAGATCGGCATCGCGGTAAGCCCCCGGTCGCGGGCGTTCCTGGCCAAATTGCTTGAGAACGTAGATGCGGCCATCGAGAGCGGCTTCCTGCCACCGGTCCCGGAACGCGAGGCTTGCGGGCTGTGCGATTACCAAGCCGTGTGCGGTCCTTATGAGGAGCACCGCGCGGGGCGAACCAAGAACCGGCAAGACGAGAGACTCGACGGGCTGCATGAGATCCGGGGGTTCTTATGATTCGGGGGGGACTGTGAGAGGAGCTGCGCCGGCACTATCCGACGCCGAGGCGCGCGAGCGCATCCGCACTTCGCTCCACGAAAGCTTGATTGTGGAGGCATCCGCGGGAACCGGAAAAACCACGGAGCTGGTGAAACGTTTGGTTGAGGTTTTGGCCGCAGGCCGTACAACCATAGAACATATTGCCGCAGTTACGTTCACCAACAAAGCGGCTGGCGAAATGAAGCTGCGGCTGCGCGAAGAGCTCGACCTTTCCCGGCTCGAAGCAGCGCGGCAACCCGCGGAGGGAGATCGAAAGAAGTTCCTCGAGGACGCGCTGGAGCGCCTGGAGGAAGCCTCCATCGGCACGATTCACAGCTTCTGCGCGCAGATTTTACGGGAGCGACCGGTGGAGGCCGGGGTCGATCCGGGGTTTGAGGAGCTGAGCGAGCAGGAGGCTTACCGGATCTATAAACGGTCATTCCGCGCCTGGTTGGAAGCCCGGTTGGGCGAAGATTCGCCTGGGTTGCGCCGGGCGTTCGCGCGCCTGGCTTGGCGGGATGGCTGGGACGACTCCCCCGCCCTGGAACAGCTCGAGCGCGCCGGATGGAAGCTGATCGAGTGGCGCGACTACCCCGCCCCCTGGCGCCGCGACCCGTTTGGTCGGGAGTCGGAGATCGACACGCTGGCGCGGATGACTCGGGATCTGGCAGCGATGAGCCGGAATCCGCGGCGCGTGAATGACGAGCTGTACCTGGGGCTGGCGCCCGTGCGCGCGCTGGCCGACTGGATCGAGCAAGCGGAGGCCGTAAGCAAACGGGATTATGACGGGCTGGAAGGGCGGCTGCTGAAGCTCGGGCGGGAGCTGCGGAAGGGGACCAAGAAGGGTCGAGGCGAATACGGCGGAGGGGTGGTCCGTGAGGAACTTGCGGCGGAACGCGACGAATTGACTCTGTGGATCGAGGAGTTCCGGGTCCGGGCGAATGCGGATCTGGCTGCGCTGCTGCGTGAGGAGATGCAGGGGCTGCTCGAAGAATATGCGGAGCGGAAGAGCCGGATGGGCAAGCTGGACTTCGTCGACCTGCTGTGCTTGACGCGCGATCTACTGCGGGATCAGCAAGATGTCCGGCAATATCTGCAACGCCACTTTACGCACCTTTTCGTGGACGAGTTTCAGGATACGGACCCGGTGCAGATGGAGATCATCGAGATGTTGGCCGACGGCGATCCGGGCGGAAAGCTGTTTCTGGTGGGCGATCCGAAGCAGTCCATCTATAAGTTCCGGCGTGCGGATCTGGTCTTGTACCGGGATGTGCGCCAGCGGCTGGAGGAACGCGGAGTCGGCTTCGTCACCCTCAAGAAGAGCTTTCGCTCGGTTCCGAATCTACAACATTTTGTGAATACTTCGTTTGAAACGGAAATGAGCGGGGATGTCGAGAACGGGCAGGCGGATTGGGCTCCGCTGGAGCGGCATCGCGAGGAAATCCCCGGGCGGCCGAGCGTAATCGTGCTCCCGGTGCCCAGGCCATATAAGATGCGATTGTCCAAGGAGGCCGTGGCGAAGTCGCTGCCGGACGCGATCGCGGCTTTTGTCGATTGGGTCGTTAACGAGAGTGGTTGGGGATACAAGGAACGTGACATAGCGGTTCTGTTTCGGAAGCGGAACTACGGCAAAGTGGACCTACAGCGGGAGGTTGTGCGGGCGCTGGAGGCTCGGGATGTGCCTCACCTGGTGGCTGGGTCGAAGAGTTTCCACAAGCGGGAAGAGGTCGAGACGCTGCGCGCGGCGTTGACGGCGATTGAATGGCCGGATGACGAGCTGAACGTATTCGCGGCGCTGAAGGGATCGCTGTTCGCGATTCCCGATGAGAAGCTATTGCTGTACCGGCATGAGCATGGAAGGCTGTATCCGCTCCGGTCCGAAGCCACGGAGTTTCCGGAGGTGGATGACGCCCTGCGGCTGCTGGGGAAGCTGCATCGAAGCCGTAATTACAAGCCTTTCGCGGCAACAGTGCATGAATTACTGGAGGCGACTCGGGCGCATGCGGGTTTCCTTCTGCGGCCCGGAGGGCAGCAAATCCTGGCCAACGTCAGCCGCGTGGCAGAACTGGCGCGTACGTTCGAGATGACGGGAGGCGTCTCCTTCCGGGGGTTTGTCGAGGACCTGGCGGCGCAGGCCGAGCGCGGCGAAGCGTCCGAGGCTCCGGTGCTGGAAGAGGATTCGGATGGCGTGCGATTGATGACCTTGCATAGCGCCAAGGGACTTGAGTTTCCGGTGGTGATTCTGGCCGACCTGACCACGGGCCTTTCGCGGAATGAGCCGGAAGCTTACGTGAACACCGAGAAGAAGCTGTGCGCCATGGAGCTGCTGGGGTGCGCGCCGCGCGAGCTGCTGGACCGGCGGGAGGAGGAGGCTCGCAAGGAGCGTGCGGAGGGCGTGCGCGTGGCGTACGTCGCGGCGACCAGGGCTCGCGATGTGCTGGTAGTGCCGGCGGTGGGGGATGAGGCGTTTCCTTCGGACAGTTGGCTCGGGCCGCTGAACAAAGCGATTTATCCGGCCCGTCCGAATTGGAGGAGGTCGCGGAAGGCGGAAGGCTGTCCGAAGGATTTCGGCGAAGCGACCGTGGTGGCTCGACCGATGGACTATGACGGACAGGACGAATTTTCGGTGCGGCCGGGGCTGGTCCAGCCGGAGACGGGCGAGCACGAGGTGGTGTGGTGGGACCCGTTCAAATTGAAGCTCGGCGAGGAGCAGAGCCAGACAGCTTGGCAGGACGAAAAGTTGAAAGACACCCTGCAGCCTGACGGCGGGGCAAGCTTGGCGGAGTACCGCGCGTGGCAGGAGGAGGGGGCGCGGGTGGTTCGGGATGGGGCTCGTCCGGAGGTGGCTGTGTTCCTGGCGAGCCAGGCGGTAGAGGGTCCGCCGGTGGCGTTCGAGATTGAGTTCACCAGCGCGGTTGCGGCTCCGCGGCGCGCGTTAGGCAAGCGGTTCGGCGCGTTGGTTCACGCGGCTCTGCGGGATGTGGCATTGGACGCCCCAGCCGAAACAGTGCAGCAAGTTGTCGAGTTGAATGCCCGCGTGCTGGGAGCGACGAAGGCGGAGGCTGCAGCGGCCTCGGAGGCCGTGGCCGGGGCTCTGAGGCATCCGATCTTCGTTCGGGCGCGCGCGGCGAAGCGCTGCCATCGCGAGTATCCCGTGACATTGCGCCTGGACGACGGGCGGATGCTGGAAGGCGTGGCCGATCTCGCGTTTGTCGAAAATGGCGCAGGCGGCACAGGGCCGGAGCGGCCGTTCCAAGTCTCCGAACCGGCCGCTAAGGATGCCGCGACAGGCTCCGTTGTGCCGCAAAATGACACGTGGGTTGTCGTCGATTTTAAGACCGATTCCGATGTGGCCGATCGGCGGGAGCAATATGAACGGCAGCTTCAGTGGTACGCATATGGGCTCGCGAGCCTGACGGGGCTCGAGGCGAGGGGGGTGTTGCTGGGGGTGTGAGAAAAGCGCCGAAATTGAGGGGGAAAAGCCGTCATGACGTACACCGTAATCTACGAAAAAGGGCCGGCCTCTTGGGGTGCCTACGTGCCTGACCTGCCGGGCGTCATCAGCGTGGGTGATTCCCGCGAAGAGGTCGAACAACTGATCCAGGAGGCCATTGAATTTCATCTTGACGGCCTTCGCAGCGAGGGCTTGGAAATTCCCGCCCCAGCCAGTTTCGCGGGGTCCGTGGAAGTTCCCAACCGCATCTGATGCGCGGCTAGACCCTACGCCACTTTTCCTTGCAGCTGGCGAAGGAGCGAAAAGTTGCTGGCGTACCGTTCAATACAGCAGGTAGGGCTTGCTACGCTCGGTCAAACGCGGCGAGATCGTCCAGCAGATGCAGCTCAATTGTCGACGGGTCCACGCCCTGCTTCAGCTCGTCGATCACTTTGCGGCTGCCGATGGAGAGGCGGCAGGCCTCAAGGTCGAGCTTCCCGGGGTAGAGGCGCTGCAGCGCGCTCGCAAGCTCCAAACCCAGGCGAATCGAGCTGAAGGTTTCGCGGTTGAGGATCACGAAGCGGACGCCTTCGATCATCTTGCCTTTGAAAACCGAATCGGTGGGCTCGAAACGGGTCGCGTAGACGCGTACTCCGGGGATCGAGCGGGCATCCAAAGCTTGCGCAAGATCCGCGCCGCGAATCCAATCCGCGCCAATCTGCTCAAAGGGCGCGTCCGTGCCTCGCCCGACGGAAAGATTGGGCGACGATTCGATCATCGCCACACCCGGATAAAGCGTCGCGGCGTTCAGGCTGCGCAGGTTGGGCGAAGGGTTGACCCAGGTAAGGCCGTTGGAGTCGAACCAATCGCCGCGCGACCACTCCTGCATCTTGATGACGCGAAGGTCCATCTTGAGATGCTTCTCGGCTTCGGCCATATCGGCCAGCTCGCCCATGGTCAATCCGTGGCGAATCGGCATGGAGTAGCAGCCGACGAAACTTTCCAGATTCGCGTCAAGCAGCGGGCCTTCCATATGTACGCCGGTGATTGGGTTGGGACGGTCCAGAACAAAGAACGTCACATTTGATTTGGCGGCCTGTTCCAGGGCGTAGAGCATGGTGCAGCTATAGGTGTAAAAACGCGCGCCGGCGTCTTGAATGTCGAAGACCAGAGTGTCGACTCCGCGCAGCATCTCTGGCGTGAGTCGATAAGACCCGCTGTTGTAAAGGCTGTAGACCGGCAGGCCGGTGGACGGGTCCCTGGAGTTGCCGATATCCGGGCGGTCCTCCTTGCCCGTGATGCCGTGCTCAGGCGCGAACAGCGCGACCAGGTTTACTTTGGCGGTCAGCATTACGTCGACGTTGCGGCGGCCATTGCGGTCGAGCCCTGTTTGGTTGGTGATCAGTCCCACACGCTGGCCCTGTAGCGGCGCGAACCTCTGCCCTTCCAAAACGTCGATGCCGGTAAGAGTGTGGTGATTGGGCGAAATCATGCGGCGCGCGCCGGCGGTTTCGAGCGCCTCGTTGTAGCCGGTTTCATTCACCACCGCGGCCTTGATTCCGAGGTTCGCGGCCATGATCGTGCCGATGCTGCGGCGCAGCGCGTTCAGGCTTTTTCCGCTCTTGGGGTGAATGTAGTTGGTGAGCAGAATAATATACGTTTGGCTGGAAGGGTCGAGCCACAGCGAAGTGCCGGTGAAACCGGTGTGGCCGTATGACCCGATGGGAAAAAGCTCGCCCCGCGGCGAGGAATAAGAGGAGTCAATATCCCAGCCGAGGCCGCGCACCGCGGGTTGATCGGGTGGAGAGTTCGGTTCCGTGAACTTCTTGACGGTAGCGGCGGCAAAAATGCGATTGCCTGCGCGCTGGCCCATGCCGAGAAACATTTCGCAATAGAGCGAGAGATCGGCGGCGGTCGAGAAGACTCCCGCGTGGCCGGCGACGCCGCCCATGTTGCGGGCGGTTGGGTCATGCACGATGCCCCTCCATGGCTTGCCGGTGGCTGCGTCGACCTCGGTAGGCGCGATGCGCGGGATCAGTGAAGCATCGGGGAGATAGCCGGTATCTCGCATGCCGAGCGGTTGATAGATCTGCTCCCGAACAAATTTGTCCAGGGTTTCGCCACTCAAGCGGCGCACGATTTCACCCAGCAGCTCAAAATTGATGTCACTGTAGCCGAAGCGTACTCCGGGAGGGTACGTGGGCTTGTCGATCAGTGCCTTGCGGATGCCGGTTTCATAGCCGGTCCACGCGGGGGTGAGATCCAGGTCGGGACGTAGGCCCGAATAGTGCGTCAGCAGGTCGCGAACGGTAATATCGCTCTTGCCGTTCTGAAATTCGGGCAGATATTTTGTAACCGGGTCGGTGAGGCTGAGCTTGCCCTGCTCCACCAGCTTCATGACGGCGGGCGTGGTGGCGACAACCTTGGTGAGGGAAGCCAAATCGAAAATGGTGTCGATGGTCATAGTTTCGCGCGCGGGTACCAGCGCGCGATTCCCGTAAGCTCGGCGATGGATGATTTTGCCTTCGTGGCCGACCAGGAGAACGCCGCCGGGAATGAGGCCGTCGCGAACGGCTTGCTGCATCTGCGCGTCCAGAGCGGCGGAACCGGAGAAAGATTCCTGAGCGTTGCTCGAGGGCGCTAACGCGCCTAATGCAGCGGCAAGCAGCAGGAATGCCCTCATGCGAGTTTGGTGGCGATGCCTTCGAGAAGCTTGGCCAGGTCTACATCCTTTTGCGTGACCCCACCGGCGTCATGCGTCATCAGGTCCACCGTGACGCGGTTATAAACGTTGAACCATTCGGGATGGTGATCGCGCTTTTCAATCAAGGGCGCGGCGGTGGCCATGAAGCCGAAGGCGTGCGCGAAGTCGGCGAACTTGTATTCGCGGTGGAGCTTGCCATTCTTGAGGCTCCAGTTGGGCAGGTGCGCCAAGTGCGAAGAGATTTCGGCGTCGCTTAGTTTGGCCATGGCTTATTTTCTCACGGGGCGAGAATGGTAGTTCATGCCGCAGCACATGGAACTGGTGGAATTTGTTGGGGGTGAATTAGGCAGGCTAGCCGACCCGAAGCGGGCCGTCGCCATGGCTGCCTACATGAAGACGATGCAACCGTTTTACGGGGTTGGCGCGCCGCAGGTGCAGGGGATCGCGAAGGAGGCGCGAAAGCGGTTCGCGCCCGTAAGCCGGAGCGCGTACCGGAAGAACGTCTCGGCATTGTGGCGGTTACCGCATCGGGAGGAGCGCTACGCAGCGATCGAGTACGCGAAGCAACCCGCGTTCTTGACGCCGGAGTCCGTACCGCTATTTGAAAGGATGATTCGCGAAGGCGCGTGGTGGGACTTCGTGGATGGTATCGCCGCGAACCTGGTGGGCGAGGTTTTTCTGAATCACCGGAGCGCGGTGCGGCCCGTGCTGGAGCGGTGGATTGAGGACGAAGATATGTGGATCCGGCGCTCGGCATTGCTGGTGCAGTTGCGGCATAAGGGTGAAACCGATGCGGCGCAGCTTTTCGAGCACTGTCTGAAATGCGCTTCTGAGCGGGAGTTTTTCATTCGCAAGGCGATTGGATGGGCTTTACGCGAATACAGCAAGACCGATTCGCGAGCCGTGAAGACATTTCTTCTGAAGCACCGCGCGCTGCTATCGCCGCTAAGTTTCCGCGAAGGAGCGAAGCGCCTGGGAGCCATCGCCATTAAACCTCTAAAGCTTTAAACTTCCAAGGCTTTAAACTTCTAAACCAACGGCGCGCATGAGCGCCAGAGCGTTGCTGCGGGTGACGACGCCTTCACGCAACCGGTAATCGAAACGGATTTCACCGCCTTCCAGGTGATCTTCGAAATGGACGTTAGCGGCGAGGCCGTTGAAGCTGGGAACAATTTCGGCCAGCGCCAGATCGTGCGTGGTCACCAGACCAATGGCTCCGCGCTGGACCAAACCCCGGATCAGCGCCTCCGCGCCGATGCGGCGATCGTGGGAATTGGTTCCGCTGAGGAGTTCGTCGAGCAAAAACAGCGTCGGTTTCCCTGCCCTCGCCAGATCGACAATTTCGCGAAGACGGCTGATTTCGGCGTAGAACCGGGACCGGTGATCGGTGAGAGAATCGTTCGTCCGCAAGCAAGCGCCGATGGCGAAACGGGAAACGCGCAAGCGTCCGGCGGTGACCGGCGCTCCCGCCCACGCGAGCACCGCGTTCAGGCCGATGGCTCGCAGAAGCGTGCTCTTGCCGGACATATTGGAGCCGCTGACGATCCAGAGGCGCATCTTGCCGTCGAGGGAAACATCATTGCCGATGGCTTCGCCTTCGGGGATGAGCGGATGCATCAGGGCGGTAGCATCGTAGTGCCGGTCGCCGGGATCGGATAGTTCGGGATCGGAGAGTTCGGGAAACACCGCCGACGGCCGCTCATAGGCAAAGCAGGCCAATGAGCAGAGAGCTTCAAACTCGCCGACGGCCGCGGTCCAGGCGCCGATGTGCGGGCCGCAGTCTTCACGCCAAGCCTCAATCGCCGCGGCGAACTGAAATCGCCACAGCAGCGGCGCCGCGATCACCGCGAAGAATTGGTTGCGGGCGGAATCGAACTGATTCACCAGGCTGGTCAGGCGCTCAATTTGGCGGGAAGCGGGCTTGCCCCCGGCCTCCAGAGTCATGCGCAGTCGCGCCAGTGCGGGCGATGTGAAAGATTCGCGCTCCAGCCGTTTAAGAAGAAGCGCGAGCAACGCCAGATCCTTGGCCGGAGTCTCGATGGAGGCGCCCATTTGCCGCACGGTTTCGCGAATGGTCAGGCTGAACGCCATTTCCGCAAGAATCGTGACTAACAGCGGGATGATGCCGATAGTTTCCGTGAGGAAAAGCGCGAAGGTTACCACTGCGGCCACGGCGAGAACCGGGGCGATGAGCCGGGCTCCGGGAAAGAAATGAATGGCAGGTTGGGTACCCCAGCGCTGGATGGTCCGGTCATCGGCCGCGGCGCGGATGTCCTCGCCCATGGTGGCGAGCTCTTCGCGCAGGTCAATGCGCGCGCGGAGTTCCTGTACGGCGGCTTGCCGCTCCTGCACTTCGGCAAGATCGCCTGGAGCTGACAACCACGACGCCAGGAAGCGTTCGCCGGCCGCAGTCCGGGAAGTACAGAGCAGTTCAAACAGAGAACCGCGGCCGAAAACGTCGAGATCGTCTGCGTAGAGATGCTTGGGGTCGCGAAATCGCTCGCCTTGCTGGCCGATTCCCACCCACCGATTCTCCATGCGCGCCAAAGCCCGCTCGTAATAAGAGACGGCACGCGCCGCGGCATCGAGCGTTTGTTCCACGCGGCTATGAACAATCGCGAGCACGACGAAAACCACGCCAGGGAGCAGAAGCCACCATGGAGAAATCCAAGCGCCGCCGATCGACACCGCGGCGATGGCCAATGCGGCGAGTCCAGTCCACACGCGCGCGTTTCCGATGCGCCGATGGCGGCTGTTCAACAGAGAGTGGGCCTCTTGGTGAGCCTGAAACCGCGAACGATACTCCAGCAGGGTTTGGCTCGGGGCGGCTTGGTCAGAAGGCACTCCTGATTTTTGGTCGGAAGGCACTCCTGATTTTAACCCCTCGCTTTAACCCCGTCATTTTCACGGCGTTATTTTCGCCCTTGGGTGTGCGACACTTTTGCCTGATGCTGGCGCGACTGCGTTCGTCCTTGGACTTTATGCCGTCTCCGGTTGCCGACCGGCCGGGGTTGCTGATTCGCGACCCGTTTCAATACTCCGACGCGACGCTGATCGTTCCGCCGGCGCTGGTGCAGTGTCTCGCGTATTTTGACGGCGAGCACAGCGAACTGGACCTGCGTGCCGAGCTGGTGCGGTTGACCGGTGAGCTCGATGTGACCGCCCTGGTTGAGCATCTGACCGAGACGCTTTCGAAAGCGGGATTTCTGGAGGACGAAAGCTTCGCGCAGCTTAAGGATGCGGCTCAGAGGGCTTTCGCCGAGGCGCTGGTGCGTGAGCCGCTGCATGCAGGCTCGGGATACCCGCACGATATAGACGAGTTGAAGACCACGCTGGGCGAGTACATGAATGGCGCCGCTCCCAGTGCGCAGCCGAGTCGCCCGATCGCGATTGCCGCTCCGCATGTGAGCCCGTTCGGCGGAGTCGCGGCGTATCGTGCAGCGTACTCCGCGCTCACCGATGATGACGCGGAGCGAACCTTCGTGATCCTGGGCACTTCGCATTACGGCATGCCGGACCGGCTGGGACTAACGCGGAAGCCGTTCGTGACGCCCTTCGGAGAAACCAGGACGGATGGGGCGATGGTGGACCGGATCGCGCAAGCGGCCGGCGCCGGCGCGGTGATGGAAGACTACTGCCATGCGGTGGAGCACTCGATCGAGTTTCAAGTGGTATTCCTGCAGTATTTGTTTGGGCCAGGTATCCGCGTGGTCCCGGTACTATGCGGGTCCTTCGCGCGCAGTCTATACCGAGGCGGCCTGCCGGAGGACGACGAAGCGGTTCGCCGGGCGCTCGAAGCGCTGGGCGAGCTTGCCGCGAAAGAGGGTGACCGGTTGCTGTGGGTGCTGGGAGTCGATATGGCGCACATGGGACGGCGCTATGGCGATTCGTTCGAGGCCAAGGCGGAGCACGGCGAGATGGAGCAGGTCTCGCGCCGGGATCGCGCGCGGATCGAGAGGATGGAACAAGGCGACGCGCCAGGATTCTGGGGCCTGGTGCAGGAGAATCAAGACGATCTGAAGTGGTGCGGATCGGCCCCGATCTACGCGTTTCTTAGAGCTCTGCCGTACGCGCGCGCGAGTTTACTTCAGTATCAGCAATGGAATATCGACGAACACAGCGTGGTGAGCTTCGCCGGGATGCGGTTCGATAAGGCGTAAGCCGGCCACTCAAACTCGGGAGTCGTAAGCCGATGAGGGTACTGGGGGCACCACACGTGATCTCGATCCGCAAATCGGTAAATGAACTCGAACGATTGGAAGGACTCCGGCAACTCTGCCTTGGCGGATTCGTCAACGCGATTCGCGCAGCGGCGGATTATGCCATTGAGCTGGACCCGGCACAGATCGCCGAGTTGCGCCAGAATCTGGACCGCATCCGGGAACAACTGGAGACGGCGGCGGACGCCGAGGACTATCACGCCGTGCAGGCCAACTTTCGAGGTGAGTTGCGCCTCTACCGTGACCGGTCCGCGGAATGGCTGGAAAAAATGTCGCGGGAACTACAAGCGTCGGCGATGGCGATGCAATCGCTCGCGGGTACCCTTACCGCCAACGGCGACGAACATGAGGCGAAAATGCAGGCGGGGCTCCGGTCCTTGGAGTCGGTTCAAGTGAGCAACGACGTTGCTTACATCAAGCACGTCACGCGCGAAGCCGCCACCAGTATCAACGAAAGTTGGGAGCAGTTAAGGCGCGCCAATCAAGTGGTGACGGCGCAGCTTCACGATGAGATCCGGGCGCTGCACCGCGAGATCGACAGCGAGCGGCGAGCCCTCTTTACGGACGCCTCTTCGGGCGCTTGGACCCGGGAGAAGTTGAACCAGCGAATTGAGGACAATCTGCACGGGGATGAGGGGTTCTGCCTCATCATGGCGCATGTCACGAACTTAAAGCGCTTGGGTGCGACTTATTCGCGGAGCGTGATCGACGGGGCGCTGAAAGCTCTGGTGAAGCGGATTCACGGTGTCGTCGGCGGTGACGCGATGATTGCCCGCTGGGCGGACGACCAATTCGCGGTGCTCCTGGAAGTAAGCCCGGAGCACGCCATGGCGGTGTCCTCGGAGATCAGTAAAGATCTTTCCGCGTACTTCTCGATTCAGGAGAACGGCGTCGCCCGAAGCCTGACTCTGCGGGTCAGCACTTCGGTGGTCGGCCGTCCTACCGGAGGGGATGCCGCGTACTTCCGGGAAAAACTCAATATGCTGGACGCGGTTCGCCGGGTCTAGGGCAGTCCTGTTCTTCGCGAGTCCTACACCGGCAAGTTCTACACTGAAAGAGACGTATGAATTGGACGGCATTGTGAACTGGACAAGTGTAGGCGCCTGGGCGCTGGCGCTGGCTGTGGCGATCGGCGCATTCGGCGCGCACGGCCTGCGCGGCAGGCTCGACGATTATTCGATGAACATCTATGAGCGCGCCGTTTTGTACCACTTCATCCACGCTCTGGGAATTCTGATCGTCGCGGCGCTATCGGCAGCCGGAGCAGTAAGCCGCAAAACCGCGGCCTGGGTCTGCGGCCTGTTGCTGGCCGGCATCGTGCTGTTCTCCGGGAGCCTGTACGCGCTGGCTCTTACCGGAAATCGCAACCTTGGCGCGATCACGCCGTTCGGCGGCGTTTCCTTTATCGCCGCGTGGATCGCGCTGGGGATCTGCGCCGTCCTGACCGGACGCTCAAAGCCTTGAAGCCAGCGAGCCCTGGAAGTAGGCGATGGTTTCGCGCAGCCCGTCTTCCAGCTTCACTTTAGGTTCCCATCCCAGAAGCTGCCGCGCCTTACCGATGTCGGGCTGGCGCTTACGCGGATCGTCCGAAGGGAGAGCCTGATAGTCGATCTTCAGTTCCCGGCCGTCGCTTCGCACCAGCCGAGAGATGCGCTCCGCGAATTCGAGAATGGTGAGTTCCACGGGATTGCCCAGGTTCACCGGCATTCGCTCCTCGCAGACGGAGAGCCGCATCAGCCCGTCCACCATATCGGAGACGTAGCAGAAGCTGCGCGTTTGCGATCCGTCGCCGAAGACGGTCAATGGTTCGCCTCGAAGGGCCTGGTCGAGGAATGCCGGAACCACGCGCCCATCGTCCAGAGCCATGCGCGGGCCGTAGGTGTTAAAGATGCGGGCGATGTTGGTGCGTACCTCAAAGGTTCGCCAGTAGGCCATGGTCATCGCCTCGGCGTAGCGTTTGCTTTCGTCGTAGCAGGAGCGCAGTCCAACCGGGTTTACATTTCCCCAATAGGTTTCCACTTGGGGATGAACCAGCGGATCGCCATAGCACTCCGACGTTGACGTGACCAGGAAGCGGGCGCCGTCGCGGCGCGCGATCTCCAGCATGTTCCGCGTCGCCGTGGATCCGGATTCCAAAGTCTCCACCGGATGAGCCAGGTAATGCTTGGGGCTGGCCAGCGAGGCCAGGTGCCACACGTGATCGAACGCGCCCGGCGGGTTGAACGGCTTCGCCACATCGCATTCTTCCAGACGGAACCGCGCGTTGCCGCCAAGGTGAGTAAGGTTATCCGGCGAACCGGTAATGAAGTTGTCCAGCGCCCGAACCTCGTGCCCCTCCGCCAGCAGGCGATCGCACAAATGCGAACCGATGAATCCGGCCGCGCCCGATACAAGATGTCGCAATCGAAAATCTCTCCTCAAAACATTCTAGCGATAGATGTCACCGTGCTACAGTGCGGTTGTACTCATGTGCTTCTCCGGAGTGGAAATGCTGGTTTCTCTGCGAGGAATCCGGAGAGCGCGTCAGTTACGCGCGGGCCAAGGATCTGGTCTCGACCGGAGCCCAAATCGCCGCGGCGGCGCTTCCTGTCCGGTCCAGCCCCCCTTCCCCTTGACATTCTACCGAAGCGGCGTTACGCTCAGGAAGAATGTCTACCGGATTGGGCAAGGACCGCATCGATCTGCTGCAGGGCACCCTCGACATGCTCATTCTGCGGACCCTGCTGTTCGGCCCCGCGCACGGGCACACCATTGCGCACGCCATTGAGCATGGCTCCGACGAAGTCTTGCAGGTGGAGCACGGCTCACTCTACCCTGCCCTGCACCGCTTGGTCCGGCAAGGTTTTTTGGCGGCTAAGGAGGGCCTTTCCGAGAATAACCGCAAAGCCAAGTTTTACAGCCTGACCGCCAAGGGGCGCAGGCATTTGACGGCGGAATCCACCAAATGGGACCGGCTGACGCAAGCCATCGGCCGGATCATGCGGCCGACGGAGGGTTAAACGTGCGGTTCCGGCGGAGTGAGGACCCAAAGGGCGAGATTGAAGATTATCTCCAACGGGAGACGCGGCTGAATGTCGAGGAGGGCATGAGCCCGGAAGAAGCCAGGCTTGCCGCGCGGCGGAAGTTAGGTCCGGTCGCTCGCGTGATGGAAGAGTCGCGGGAGGCTTCGCTGGGCCTGGTCTGGCGATGGCTGGACCTGATCTGGCGCGATCTGCGGCATGGGGCGCGCATGTTCGCCAAGAATCCGGGGTTCACCTTGACGGCGATCGTTTCGCTGGCCTTCGGCACCGGCGCGAACGTAGCGATGTTCAGCATAACCGACGCAATCCTGCTACGGCCCCTGGCGGTGCCGCACCCGCGGGAAATCATGTCGCTGGGGACCGAATATCACAACGACTATTCCAGCGTGTTGCGGACCTCCTATCCCGATTATCTGGAGATCCGCAACCAGGCGCGCAGTTTCGACGGGCTGTTCGCGTATACGTTCACTGGGGCTGGTTTCGCCGCGCAGCATGGCGCAACCGCGCAGGTAAAGGCCGGGGCGATCGTGACGGGGAACCTGTTTCAGGCGCTCGGGGTTGAGCCGCGGCTGGGCCGGCCCTTCCGTCCGGATGAGGACCAGGTTCCCGGCCGCGACGCCGTCGTGGTGCTGAGTTACGGGCTGTGGCAGGATCTGGGAGGCGATCCCAAGATCATAGACCGCTCCGTGGAAATTGCAGGAATCGACTTTACCGTGATCGGCGTAGCGCCGGAGGACTTCGATTCCCCGGATCACTTTTTCCGGCCCGCATTTTACGTGCCCGTCATGATGTGGCCGCGCATCAGCGGACAACCGAAGGTGCTGGAGGATCGCCTCTCCACGTCGATGCGGGTCAAGGGCCGGCTGAAGTCGGACGTTTTGCTTAGCCAGGCCGAAGCGGAGCTGGAGACCATCGCGAGCAATCTCAACAGGGCGCATCCGGAAACCAATCAGAGCAGGAGCTTGATCGCGCGCACCGAGTTTGAAACGGCGGTTGTGGGAAATCGCGTGTACAGCTCGCTCACGGCGATTCTGACGCTGCTGGCCGCAGCGGTTTTGATTGTGGCGTGCGCCAACGTCGCGGGGCTTCTTACTAGCCGCGCGCCACTTCGCGCCCGTGAAATGGCATTGCGGCTGGCGGTTGGCGCGGGACGCGGACGCCTGATCCGGCAACTGCTGACGGAGAGTTCCATGATCGCCCTTGCCGGCGGCGTGCTGGGTCTGCCGCTGGCTTATCTCGGCGTCGATCTTTTCCGCCAAATCCGCTTGCCCACCGACTTGGTGATGCTTCCGAAATTCGACCTGGACGCCCGGGCGCTTGCGTTCGCCTTAATCGTCGCGATGAGCAGCGTGATCCTCTTCGGCCTGATACCGGCCATTCAGACCGCGCGCACGAATCTGACCTCGGCCTTCAAGGCGGGCGGCGGAGTGGAATTGGGACGGCGCCGGCTATGGGGGCGAAATCTTCTTGTCGCGCTTCAAGTGGCCGTGTCCTTGGTTCTATTGACTGTCGCGGTTTTTACGCGGAATGCCTTTCAAGGCGAGCTGACGCGCGGCATGGGGTTCCGTTCCGATCACCTGGCGATGGTCAGCGTGGACCCAAATATGTTGCGCTACAGTGAGGCACAGTCCGCTCAGTTTTTTCAAACTTTGACCAAGCGCGCGGAAGCGCTGCCGGGAGTGCAGTCCGCGGCGCTTACCTCTGGCATGCTCGGGCAGAATTTGGGAAACGCCGGAGTAGAGCCTGAGGGCTACCGTTTGCCTCCGGGAAAAGCCTTCCTGACCATTTTTTACGACCGCGTGGATGAGCATTACTTCGACACCTTCGAAATTCCGATCGAGCGCGGCCGCGGATTCACGGCAAGCGACACGAAGGATACGCCCGCCGTCGCCGTAGTGAACCAAACCTTCGCCGCCCACTACTGGCCCAATCAAGACCCGCTGGGCAAGCGTTTCCTCCTGAACGGCGTGCGATGGGTTGAGGTGGTCGGGATCGCGCGAAACAGTCATTACCTCTACATGGCGGAGCCAACGACGGACTTCCTTTACCTTCCCTATCGCCAAACCCCGCCGGGCAATTTGACCCTGCTGGCTGCGACGTCCGGCGATTCGGCGAGCCTGCTGGAACCCCTCCGCAAGCTGGTACGCGACATGGATCCAGCCATGCCAATGTACGATGTCATGACCATGGAGCAGTTCTATTCCGCCAAGGTCACGGGCTTCGGCGAAGTCATGACGACGACGGTCGGGGCCATGGGATTGATGGGCGTGATCCTGTCCATGGTCGGTCTCTACGCGCTGATGTCTTATTCCGTAAGCCGGCGGACGCGCGAAATCGGCATTCGGATGGCCGTGGGCGCGGACCGCGCCGGCGTCACGAGGATGGTAGTGCGGCAGGGGCTCGCGCCAGTTGTGACGGGTCTTGGCATGGGTCTCCTGCTGAGTGCCGCGGCGGGCCAATGGCTCAGGGCCGCATTCCCCTTACGCTACGAAATCGGGCCGGCGATCTATGGAGTGATGGCGCCGCTGTTGCTGGCGGTTGCGATGCTCGCCGCATTTGCGCCCGCGCGGCGAGCGTCGCTAGTCGATCCTATGGTCGCGCTCCGGGAAGAATAGGCTACCGGGGGCGGTATTCGCGCGCGAACTCGATCTGCTTGATCGCTTCGTCGGTGGCGCGGATGGCTTCCACGCGATGTCCGGCGAAGTCGTGCGGAGCCTCTTGCAGGTAAGCCCGCGCGTCGCGCAGCGCTTCCACGGCGCGGGTCAGGCGCGGATGAAAATCCCTCTGGGCCAGCAGCGCGCTCGCCCCGATGCTCAACGTAATCCCCAGGACCATTCCAGTTACGAATTTCATGTGTTGTTCCCTCCTAAATGTGCACATGGTGCACCCTCAAGACAGGTTAACACCGGCTGCTTGTAGAAGTTGCGGCTTGTAGAAGTTGCGGTAAGAGTAGTAACCTGCTCAGTGGCATTAGGAGCACTTCGCATGTACTCAGGACGGTATTCACGACGCGATTTCGGAAAGCTGGCGTCCGCCGGCATTCCGCTGACCCTCCTTGCTCAGACGAACCCGGGACAAGCAAAAAAGATCGACTCGGTCATCAAGGGCGTGCAAATCGGTGCGCAGACCTACAGTTTTCGCGAACTTCCGCTGGACGGAATGATTAAAGCGATGGCCGCGGTGGGCCTGGGCGATTGCGAGGTCTACTCGCCGCACATCGAGCCTAAATTCGATCATCCCGATCCCAAGGTCAATCGCGACTCCTTGCGGGAGTGGCGCATCCATGCGCCGATGGACGTCATGCGGCAGGCCCGCAAGAAGTTCGACGACGCGGGAATCAATGTTTCGGCCTACAATTTGAGCTTCCGGGACGACTTTACGGATGAGGAGATCGATCACGGCTTTCAGCTCGCCAAGGCGTTCGGCGTGAACCAGATTACGGCGTCCTCCACTCTGAGCACCGCGCCCAGATTAGTCAAGGGCGCGGAAAAATATCAGATGATGGTGGCCTTCCACGGCCACTCCGACGTCAAAGATCCGAATCAATTCGCCAGGCCGGAAAGTTTCGCCAAGGCTTTGAAGATGTCCAGGCAGTTTCGCATCAACCTGGACATCGGGCATTTCGTCGCGGCTGGCTACGATCCCCTTCCGTTCATCCAAGCCAATCACGAACAGATCACAATTCTGCACTTGAAGGATCGTAAAAAGGGCAATCAGATCGCCAACCTTCCATGGGGCCAGGGCGATACCCCGATCAAGCCGGTTCTGCAACTGTTGCGCGACCAGCGCTGGCCCATCAAGGCGTTCATTGAATACGAGTACATGGGCAAGGACGATTCGATCACCGAAGTTAAACGCTGCTTCCAGTACTGCAAGGACGCGCTGGCCTGAGAGCGCCAAAAACCTTAGATGACGGGCCAGCCCTGGCTGCAAAACTTCAATCCTCTTGGCAACGCCTGGCTGTCCACCGTCGCCGCAGCCATCCCTATCAGCACGCTGATCTACTTTCTCGCGGTGCGCCGAATCGCCGCCTGGCTGGCCGCGGTGTACGCATTCCTGGCCGCGGTCTTCGTCGCGCTGATCGTCTTCCGCATGCCCGCGCACATGGTGGCGGGCGCGGTTGCCGACGGCCTGGTCTACGGATGGTTCCGCATCGCGTGGATCGCGGTTGCCGCGGTCTATGTTTACGACATCTCGGTCGCGTCGGGACAATTCGCACTGGTCAAGCAGTCGATCGGCGATATCTCCCCGGACCGGCGTTTGCAGGTGCTGTTGATCGCGTTCGCCTTTGGAGGATTGCTGGAAGGAGCCGGCGGAGGAGGAGCTCCCGTGGCGATCACCGGCGCCATGATGATCGGCCTCGGCTTTCCTCCCTTCGAGACCACGCTGGTATGCTTGATCGCGAACTCCGCTCCGGTTGCCTATGGATCGCTGGGGAATCCGGTGCGGACGTTAGTTGCCGTGACGGGTCTCCCGGAAGCCGATTTCAGCGCGATGCTGGGCCGCATTCTGCCGTGGACCGTCCTGATTCTGCCTTTCTGGCTGACTCGCGTCCTATGCAACACGCGCGATACTTTCGCCGTGTGGCCCGGGCTGGTGGCCGGAGGCGTGACCTTCGCGTCGATCCAGTTCTTCTGGTCGAATTACATGGACGCGTCGCTGGTAGATCTGCTGGCGGGAATCGGAACGTTGCTGGTCCTGGCGATGTTCTTTCATCACTTGTGGTCGCCGAAGCAGGTCTTGCGGCACGGGAACGCGCCTGTCAGGGAACGGGAGAATCTCCCCCTGAAGAGCGTGCTGTGGGCGTGGTTGCCCTACCTTCTGCTGGCGGCCTTCGTCGTGGTTTGGGGGCTTCCGAAGGTCAGCACCGCAATGGATCAGCTTAGCTTCCGGCAGCCTGTGCCCGGTCTTCACCTGCAAGTGGTGCGAATGCCTCCGGTGGTCGCCCGGCCGGAACCGCAGACGGCTTTGTTCGACGGCTCCTGGCTGGCGTCCCCGGGAACGGCAGTCTTTTTTGCCGGCGTTCTGGCGGGTTTGGTTTCCGGCCTTTCCTTCCGCAAGACCATCGAAGTGTTCTTCCAATGCCTGTCGCGGCTGAAGTGGAGCGTGGTGGCGATCATGGCGATGCTCGGCACCGGCTTCATCACGCGTTACTGCGGCATGGACGCAACCATGGGCATGGCGATGGCGCACACCGGCGTGATGTTCCCGTTGTTCGGAACCTTGATTGGATGGCTGGGCGTCGCCTTAAGCGGGACGGACGCTGGGTCGAACGCCTTGTTCGGGAGCTTTCAGATGATCACGGCGCAGCATCTGGGCCTCAGCCCGATCCTGATGGGTGCGGCCAATAGCGCCGGCGGAGTTATGGGTAAGATGATCGCGGCGCAGTCGCTGGTGATCGGCTGCGCGGCCACCGGACAGGAGGGCAAGGAGGGACTCCTGTTCCGCGCGGTGCTGAAACACAGCCTTGCTCTGGGGCTGTTGGTGGGGTTGATCGTGATGCTCTACGCCTATGTGTTTCCCGGGGCCATCCCCAACGGCCATCGTTACTGGTAAGCCATGGTCGAACCGGGAAGGTCAAAGCAGCTAGCTAGCGATCCACCCTGTCTCACAGCAACAAAAGGTAGCTGCAAGCTTCCGTATGCGCCAACCCAGCCGCGAACACCAGAGGACGGCAGTACGCGCCATCTCTGATTGCGCGGCTCTTGTGCGGGATCGGCGAAATGCGCGAGCTGCGCGCCTCTTGGCTCCCTGTGTTCGCGGCTTCACTGGATCGCGATGGTAACCGGATTCACTGCGATCGCGGGGTTGCTTGAACCCATGATCAGCTGGACGGCGTCGCCAGACGCCGCGCTCTCCGGGATTTGGATATTTACCTGGTAGAGGCCCACAAATCCTGGTGCCAGACCCGAGTACTGTGGTGTGATCTGCTGATTCACAAAATAGTAAGGGTTTGGGTAGGACGTCGAGATATTGACATAAACAGGCTGTACCGTGGGTGAAGGACCGCTTGACGCAGAACCATCCTGCGGCGGGCCTTGCACCGCTCCCAGACCGGTCGCGTAGAGGGAAATGTACTCCCCCCGCTGGACTGGCCGGGAGCCAGGGAAAGCCCCCACGGGTGCAGCTAGGGAAGTCGTGCCAACAATTAGGGCATCCGCTTGTCCGGTGCCTTGCTGATTGACCGTGAAGATATACGGCGCGCTCGGGGCAATTGCAACGCTCATGCTGTTGGAGGAGTTCCCGTTCCCCTGCACTATGATCGTCGCCTGAGTTCCCGTGACCTCCCACGGCACGACGAAGTTGATCTGCGTAGGCGAAACGTAATACAGCGGAGCCGGTGTCCCGTTCACAGCCACGCTGACTCCGCCAAGTGTGACAGGAAATGGCGTGCCGATCGCCTGCGCCGGCTGGGCGGCGAGATGCAGTCCGAAAATCGTGGCGAAGGTGCCGGGGGTAAGAATCGTCGGATTGACCGACGCCGCAGCATTTTGAACCCCGCAAATTGTCGGACTGGAGGTCACTGTGGGAACCAACGTCAAGGCGAGAATCTCTACGCCGGCATTCGCGGGAAGGGTGAGGCTTGCGACGATCCGACAATTGTCAAGATTGAATCCGTAGCTGTATAGGTATACATCCGGAATATAACCCACGCCATTCTCAGCGAGGAAATAGGGCATGTTGAGAGCATTTCCTTCGCCCGGAAAGCCTTGCGGTGAGAACCAGTCGCTGAGGCTTTGTGTAAATGTGCTGGACCCACCATCAGCGTAATTAAGCTGGAACTGCTGTGCGATTTGAGCTCCGAATGCGGTGCCGAGCATTTGAAGCGATGAAAATCGTCCCCGAGGCAGCTGGATCGTTATGCGGGCGCCGCCGCCGCTGATTGCGTTCCATGGAGCCGCGGTCCCGGCGGGAATCGTAGGTCCGAAGACAAATGGTACATTCTGCACGACAAGCGACTGTCCGAGGAGTCTGGCCGGGTAGGCACAGCAGTTTCCCATGCCCTCACCGAATGGAGTGTTGTCGGGGACAATCCCCGTAACGTTGTAAGTGCTCGAGAGGTCGATAGGCACGGGTGCGGGGATGGAAGCCGGCACATAGAGACCCACCGTGCTGACATGATTCAAAGGGCCTGATGTGGCGGCGATGTTGATCGTGTAAATGCCCGGCGTGACCTGACTGCCGACCGACAGCGTAAGCGTGCTGGAACTGGCGGTGCTTGCTGGACTAAACGATGCCGCGATGCCTTGAGGCACTCCGGTTACGGACAGGGCCACCGGATTGTTGAATGTCCCCACCGGTGTGATCTCGATTACTGATTGGGTGGTCGAACCCAGGGTTGCGCTCAAGATCGAGGGCGACGCGGAGACGGTGAAGTCTGGTGTGATCGGCGTCGCGACCATGAGAGTCATTGCTATCGTCTGGTTCAATAATCCCGAGGATCCGGTGATCGTTCCGATATAGGCACCAGCCGGAACGAAGGCAGAAACCGTAAGGGTCAGCGTGCTTCCGCTCGCGGTGCTCGATGGGGAAAAGGACGCTGTTACGCCACTGGGTAGCCCGGAGACGGCTAAGCCGACGACGCTGGTGAACCCTCCGTATGGATTCACAGTCACGCTCGTGTCCGCGCTGGCACCCACAGCCACATTGATCGCGTAGGGTGCCAGTGAAAGGCTAAAACCAGGCGCTCCAGCACCGCTGCCGACAAGATCGTCAATCATGTTCTGCCCGGTAGGGGTTCCCCATCCCGTGGTGAGGTCATAGCCCGGAACGGCATAATACAGGTTTGGATTGGTCGCGTTGGTGTTGTTGCCAGTGGTAATGTCGTGAAAATCCACGTTGTATCGGGAGCCTTGGCCAAGCGCGTAGATGGTTGGGTTCAGGAATCCGACGGGTGGCTTTTGGCTTGCAGCCGCCTGCTGGTTCGCCAGCGCCAGGAATCCTGCCCACAGGGGAGCCGACCCGCTTGTGCCGCCCCCAACCACCATCTGGCCGTTATTGACTCCGAAAAGCACTGTGTCGCCGACTATGGCCACGTCTGGATAATTCCGAAACGTGGTCGAACCCATATTCGCAGTCATGCTGATGCCGTTTTGCCAGGACGGGATAGTATAAGACGAATCGAAGCCTCCCCCGCTGTATTTCCAAGCAGTCTCCGAGAGCCAAGCGCCTCCGGGTCCGGTCGTCGTCAGAGACGTTCCACCGACCAATGTAATATACGGATCGCCACCCGGCGAAAAGAATGTGCTCGGTGAAGAATAGGAGCCGCCGTCACCAGATGCAGCAAAGAAGGCCTGCCCTTGTGCGGCGAATTCCATGAATATCTGATCCATTGTTGACGGAGCAGGCAGAACACCCCAGGAAGTGCTCAATTGCTTAGCAGCATTGTCGGTAGCCATTCGATTGAGTACGTCCCCGAAATTGTTCCCCTCGTAGACCAGCACCTGGGAAAGGCCAGGAGCCATGGAGATCGCCATTTCGGTATCCCCGGCCTGCTCGCCGTCGTTGTAGCCGGGCGTCCAGATCCCATTGACACCATCCAGCAGCACGTTAACGATGGGAACATTGGGTAAACCGACTGCTTGCTCGAAGGTTGTAATGTCAGTCGGATTGTAGGGTCCAAACTGAACTATGCCCACCGTCTGCCCAGACCCGTCAAGGGCAACGCCGGGTGCATACGCCGCTCTCAGATCCTTCGACTGGAAGCTTCCGTATGGACCTGAACCGGTGATGAGATTGCTCTGTACCTTCGCTTGGGGAGCGATTCTAGTATCCATTCGGCGAGGCGGCATATAGTCATCCAGACCCATAACGTCCAGGATGGGAATATCAAGTGGGACCGACGGCTCAACATTCGGTGCATGAAACTGGCGCGACTCCGAAGGGTGTTGATACGTCCCCATCGTGAAGTGAAAGACCCGCTCAAAATCGGAAACAGAACCGGTTACATCCACGAGCATGCGGTTGGGTGTGATGGCTGTGACCGTTAGGCCACTCGATTTCAAGAAATCGGCAACCTTTTGATAGTCCGCAGCGGATGCTCCGAACCTTTCCGTGAATTGATCGGGCGTCAGGTAGCGCTTGTAGTCAGGGCTAGTGGGGTCGTAAAGAGCAGCGATGAAAGCTTTCAGCGCCTCTTTGTCGCTCAAGGGCAACCCAATGGCAACGTCCATACGAGCCGATTCAGGGTAGCGACCGACCTCGCGCGCGGTGCCGTTTGCCACGGGCTTGGGAATTTGATTCTCAAGAGCGCGTCTGTTCTCCTGTCCGGTGAGCGGCGAAAGAAATATCGCGCACGCACCGATGACAAACACCATAGATGCCTCGCGGTTCTTGAGCATGTCTTCCAGTCTGTAGCAACCTTCCGTTCATGTCAGTCCTCAGCGACGGCTCGATCCACCCTGCCTCACAGCAACAAAAGGTAGCTGTAAGCTACTTTTCGCAGTTGATCATCCAAGGGATGCCGAAGCGGTCCGTAACCATTCCGAAGCGCCGAGCCCAAAACGTCTCCTGGATCGGCATTCCCACTTCCCCGCCCTCCGCAAAGGCGGCGAAGATCCGATCGGCTTCGGCCGGATCGGACAAGCTGAGGGCGATCGCGAATCCTTGCGGCTTCCGGTGGCTCGGGGTATCGGCGCCCTGCAAAACCTGGTCGCCGAGGGTCAAGGTCGCATGCAGAAGCTTCGAGCCCCATCCCGGAGGAGTTTGATCCGCCGGCATCGGCGATTCGCCATACGTTATTTTGAAAGTAATTTTCCCGCCCAGGACACGCTCGTAGAACTGGAATGCTTCTTCGCACCGCCCGTCGAAGTTGAGGTAAGGAGTGAAGGTCATGAAGTATCGCCTCCAGCCAGCTTACTGAATCACTGGCGGTAATTTGGTCTGGTCGCCGGTCATCAGGCATTTGGGATGGCCGAAGCCTCCCGCGCTCTGGCCGTTGGCGCCGATATCGTACACGATATTATCGGGCCGCATGGGATCGCCCGAGACTCCGCCGACCCCGGACAGATGATCCAGCTTCAAGCCGTTGCGTGTTCGCCAGGCGATCATATGGTCGGCGCACGACGTATCGCCGCTGACGCCGAGCCCGCCCACCATCTTCTGGTTGGCCGCGAACAGCGGCAGTCCGCCGCCGAACACGTTCACGCCGCCAATTTTTCCGCCCACCATGGGATCCGTGGCGCTGCCGTAGTTGGCAGACGCCCCGCGATACGCCACGGCGGTGTCCACCGGATTGCTGAATTGGAGGCCGTACAGACTTCCGCCCGGCTGCACCGCGCTAAACAGATTTGCGGTGGATAACGCCAGTCCTTTGGCCTGCCCCGACCCTCCACTGCTGGAGGAAGAATCGAGCCCGAACGCGTTCGCCGTGTTGGCCTTCTGCGCGGCGATGACGCGGCTGCCCGGCCATTGCGAATCGCGAGCCTTGCCGGTGAACGCGACCGCGCAAACCACGCCGTCGCGATCCACAATCGTGCCCCACATGTTGTTATTCAGCCCGCTGGTTTCTGCCACGGTCGCTTCGGTGAGCGCGGCCTTCAACTCAGCGAATTTCGGCAGGCTCGCGCAGCCGCCGGCGGACGCCTGGGCGTAAGCGACGCCGGACGCGGAAATCGCGGCGGCAATGACGACGGCCGCCGTCTGGAATGGACTTCGGTGCAACATACTCTCCTCCTATGTCTGGCCTCCTAGTCTCTCCGGCCTCTAATCTCTCTGGCCTCACGAAATTATACCTTCCCGCACAAGGAGTTCCATGCGGTTCTTCCCAGCGTCGCGGTACACGGGTACTGCGACGGAATGGGCCGAGTACTCTATTGTTGCGCCTTTCCTTTCAAGAGAAACTCCTTCCAAGAGCAGCTGGATTGTTACAAGCAGCTTGGCGGGGCGGACCCGGGACGGGGCGGGCGGACGAGTGATGGGGCGATGGAGGATGAGGAGCTCGAATTGATGCAAGAACAGACCACCCACGCCGACCGGCGCCAATCGGATCGCTTTCCGATTGAGCGTGAAGTTCGCTACCGCGTCCTGAGTAAGCGGACTGGGGAAGAATCCGGCGATGGCAAGACGGTTAATATTTCCAGCTCGGGGGTGTTATTCACCGCCGAACATGTGCTGCTTCCCGGCCGCCGGCTGGAGGTGTCCATCAGTTGGCCGGCTCAACTCAACAATAAGTGCGCCTTGAAGCTGGTGGCTCGCGGGCGAGTGGTGCGGTTCGAAGACGGCTGCACCGCGATGGAGATTCAACAATACGAATTCCGGACCCTATCGTCGTTACCCACGGCGCCGGGTCCACGCATGCTGGTTTGAAGTCAGATGGTTAAAGCAGATGGTTTAAAGCAGGTGGTTCGAGTCGGGTGGTTTAGTTAAGTCCTTTCTCTCCTTAGGGCGCGCCGGGGCCGAGTCTCCGGCGCGCATTTTTCATGCGCCGCGGCCCCTTCCGCTAGCGCTTCCCCGGCCTCGCTTGTTACGTTAGAAGTAATGACCAGGCTTTACGGACGCTGGATGGAGCGCTGGGAGGACCGGCTGTGCTCCCGCGCGACCAATCGCGTGGCGCGCCCGTTCGAGTGGGGCCTGGAATGGACCCGCGGATGGCCCGTCTCCCAGCGGATGCCGCAAAACGGCCACGATCCGCACGCTTATCTGAAGCTGCTCAATCAGCACGCGCTCGCCGACAGCCATGATTTCTTCGGCTACAGGCCGCCCGTCGATTTTGTTTTGCGCGACGGGATGCTGACTTTCTCGAGCGCCGTTGAAACGCCTTATCCGGAGAATAATCTGGTCAAAGGCCAGTGGTTTCCGGCTGTGGAAAAGCCGGGCCGGAGGCGCGTCGCCGTGGTGGTCCTCCCGCACTGGAACGCTTCGGCCACGCAGCACAACGCACTCTGCGCGGGCCTGGCTAAGCTAGGCATCTCCGCGCTTCGCCTGAGCCTTCCCTATCACGACTTCCGCATGCCCCCGGAGCTCCAGCGCGCCGATTATGCGGTCTCCTCCAACGTGGCGCGCACCATTGACGCGACCCGGCAAGCCGTGATCGACACGCGCAGTTGCGTGGATTGGCTGGAGCGCGAGGGGTTCGAGAGCATCGGCGTGGTGGGCACCAGTCTGGGCTCCTGCTATGCGTTCCTGGCCAGCGTCCACGACCCCCGCTTGACCGTGAACGTGTTCAACCATTGCTCGACGTACTTCGCCGACGTGGTCTGGGAAGGCCTCTCTACCCAGCACATCCGCCGGAGCATCGAGTCGGAAGTGACGCTGGATCAGTTGCGCGACGCGTGGATGGCCATCAGCCCGCCCTTATACATCGAGCGTTACGCCAAGCTGGGCAAAAAGCCGCTGTTCATCTACGCCCGTTACGACACCACCTTCCCCACCCGCTTTTCCGAACAGGTGATCCGGAAAGCCCGTGAGCTGGGCTTCGAGCATAAGGCCGTGGTTCTCCCCTGCGGTCACTACACGCTGGGCGAGACTCCATTTAAGTTCTGGGACGGCTATCACATCTGTAACTTTTTGAAACGTAATCTTTAACAAATGATTTAGGGCATAAGCCCTATTCGAGGCAAGTAAAACCGCCGATCTCATGGGACATGAGGACCAGCCTTCTAAACCTGGACCAAGTCACAACGGAGCAAGACAGAAGAGACGCACCCGCTCCGCCGCGCCGCGAGGAACCCGCAGCCCCTCAGACCTCGGCCAGTCAAATTCTGGATGCGGCGCCGTCACAACCGGCGGCGTCAGCCCCCGCAGAGTTACCCCAAAGCGCCGAAGCCATCGACTACGAGATCGTGTTGGGACGCCGCCAGCTCGCCAGCAGCGGCTTGCTGTTGATCGTTGCGGTTGCGTGCGTCTCCGGTGTTTCCTACCTGATCGGGAAATCGGCGGCGGCTAAAACACAGGCCGCGCCCATCACCGACTCTAAGCAGGCCGCGGCATCGGCACCCGCGCCCGCAGGGATTGAGCCGCCTGCGGCAAAGCCGTCCCCTGCTCTCGCGCCCGTGGAAGTTTCAAGCCGCGCCATCGGCGAAGCTCCGGTCTATGCCGATGCCACCCCCGGCAACGTCTACATCCAGGTAGGCGCGATCGAAAAGGGACTGGCTGGAATCTGGGCGGAGGGGCTGCGCACCCACGGCCTGAACTCCTTCGCCTCACCTGGTCCCTCAAACGGCATTTGGCGAGTGCTGGTTGGCCCCCTTCCCGACCCGCCAGCCTATCAGTTTGCCAAGGACACGCTCGACCGGCTGGGTGTTTCGACCTTCGGACGCCGCTACACCGAAGAGCAGCGGCCGCCTTCGCAACAAGGAACGTCGCAGCAACCACAGTCGCAGCAACCGCCGTCCCAGCAGCGCTAATTTCCCGGCGCCGGCGCGTCCACCTTCTTAAACCCATCGGGCGTGTTGAAGATCACGGCCTGTTGCGCGCCGCCCTCAAACTTACCTAGCTGAATCGAAACCACGGCGATGCTTTTGTCTTGCGTCGCTATCTTGGGCGTCGTTATTTTGATGGTCGTTTGAATCGGCGCACCCACAGATTGATTCAACTGCTTGATCGCCTCGTCCAGCCCCGCCAAACATTCCGGAACACGGAGCGCGGGCTCCGCCAGTCCCGCGGCGAAGGTATAGCCGAGCTTCGCCGCCAGCAGGTCGATATAGTCGCGCATCTGCTCATAGCCTGGGACGGTCCCGACCCAGGTATCCGCCGTGGCGTTCAGGCCACTACTCGCGCCCGTAATATCGATCGTGGATTCGGCCGAGTTCACAACGCCGATCGGTTTGCTGGATGAAGGACTCGCGGCCGGGTGCCTCAACACCTTGAAGCTGGTCTCATGCGCTCCTTTCGCGGCGGCGTCATCGAGAACCTTCTTCCACGCCGCAAAGGGTGTCACCGAGTAAGTCTTCTTCGCGGCATCGATCTCCGTGATCGTTTCCGCGTCCAGGTCGATCACTTCGGTGTGCTTGTGCGTAAGGATCGCCATGCGCACGCCTTTGATGGCGCGCGTGGTGACGATGGGCTCGCTTCCGTCGAATTGAATGCGGCTCTCATACCTGAAGTCCGCGCGCAGCGAAGCGCAAGCCAGCAGGAACGCGGCCAGAGCCCGCAACTTACTTCGCCCGCTTGGCGACCAGCGTTTCGGGGTCGAAGCCCTCGGCAACCATCCGTGTAAATTTGATTTCGTCACCGGAGATCTTGCCCTTGTACGCAATCATCAGCTCCATGCCCTGATAGTTGAGGTTCTCGGTGAAAGCAATGTCGTCCCCGTTGACCGTTCCGTTGGTGATGGTGCCCTCGCCCAGATTCGACTTCGCGGTGCCGGTCAGCTTCCCGCCCTCCACCTTGAAAGTGTACGTGTAATTCTGCTGGCCGACTTGCGTGTCAAAAGAAGCCGTCCAGGTTCCACTAACGTCCGCCGCGAATGCGATCGCCGAAAACAACAGCGCCAGCGCCGCAAAGATTGAAAGTTTTCCAGTCCGCATGGTTTCCCCTCCTTTCCCTACTTTAACCCACGCCGCGTGCGACAGCGCGGCGTGAAATCCTCGCCTGTCTTGCCACGACCGGGTACCTAGGGATTTGAAGCGACTCGATGCACTGGGAGCCGAGTGAGTGGTCGCTCTGCTGGGCAAAAACCAGCTGCGAAATGCCAGCGGCTGCCGCTGATGCTCCAGAATGTGACCTCGTCCAGAGGACCGTGGGTGATGTCGGGCGGGATGCCGCTGATGTTGCCGCGCCAGACACGGTGGTTCGCCGGATCGTAGCTGTAATTCGCTGGAGGACTGACTTGGTGGCCGACAGCCATCAACCGATTCTCGACGTCCCAAGTGGCAAAAACGGAATAGGCGATTGGCACCGGTATGGAGCTCGGATTCCCGTTGGCGTCCACAGTCACACCGGTCTGGTGATTGTTCACATCGTAGCTCGCCGTCATGGTCGGGGCCGAGCCTTGAATCACGCTGGTTTGCGTCAAATTTCCGAATCCGTCATCGGAAAACAAAACTTTAGTGGATTAGTGGCGGCCTTGACTCTCATTGACCGTCAGAACCGGTCGTCTTTCGCGCAATCCTCTGTTGCCGGTGACTCGGGAATCGAAATACTCACGGCTTCTGACTCCTGCGTTCCGGTCCAGACGACTCCGAAATCCCGCCATCGAACTCGCAGCTCCCCGATGTTCGGTGGTGGGATCAATCCGTGGTCCCTAACTATTACAAACCGAGCGGTCTTCCCGAGCAATTGACGGTTTGGAGAATGCACCGGCACATCAACACGTTCGCCAAGGTAGGCAAACTCCGACCTCCCGGCGGGAATAACTATGAAGTCAGGAGGAGTTGGACGATCGAGAGTCGCCAGGTACTCAGGGTCGAAGGGATCCTCTCGCAGGGTAATTGTCTCTGCGTCTTGTTGGCCTGTGATCATCCGAGCTCTTGAACGGAACTGAAGTGGAACGATCATTGGCTCGGCCCCGTGGTTCTCGTAGAAGAGTTGCAAGTAGAGGCTGAGTGTTATGTCTGACGGGCCCGGTTGCAGCGGTGAAGGCAACATGCTGATCGGCCCTACACAATACTGCACTTTCGCAACAACTGCCTTGATCGTGACATCTCCCGCGGGGGCTGACCTGGCCTGCGCGAACATTGTTCCTCCGCCAACAATTAGGACGACGACGTATTTCTCGATGTTCATTTCAACTGAATACCCATGCAATCTGTAAGGAGTTCTTTGGAAAACTGATTGTTGTACTGATTAGCATCGATAAGCGCGTCCGTCCATCCAGCAAGGTGCGCCAACTCGTGAAGTACCGTCCACGTTCTGATGTCATCCCCTGTCTCAGGCATCTGAACACTACTGTTTCCCCACCTATCATGGCGAGCCTTCGCCGTTCGTTACACTATCACAAGGATTGCCGTGGCACTGTTGACCATTTCGGGCGAGCCTGCTTCGCGATTCGAGGATGTGGCGCACGGCGCAGCCCAGTTGCTCGGATTCGAGTTGGTGGCGGGGGCACGGTTGGAGCAGTTGCTTCGAGAGGAGTTCGGTGAGGCGGCGATTCCGGACCGGGCGTGGAAGGCGGCGGTTACCAGCGTAATCGCGCGCCTCGCGAGCGAACATCATTTGGTGGTGGCGACTCCCGGAGCGGAGGCCCTCCTCGATTCAGAAAATCGATCCGATCCGATGCCCTTTCTGCTTCGGGCTGGAATCGTGGCGACAGAGTTGCGGCGGGCCGGAAATGTGATGTTGGACCGCCGGTTGGAAAGGCCTGCGGCGAAATCCGAGCTGGCGCGCATGGACGCGGAGGCGAAGCGGCAGCGCAAGGCTCGGCTGGGACGGTCCGTGGCGCGGCCGGGAGATTTCGACATTACGCTCAACGCCGAAAGCATGGATTCGGGACAGATGGCGGAGGTGCTGCGGGCAGCGGCGCAGGCGCGGTGCCTGACGATGCTTGGCCTGCTCCCCGGGCCCGCCGCGGCGCAGATTCAATTCCGCACCAGGCTGGAGCTGGCCCGGCATGGAATCGTACCCGCGGGGAAGGCGCACCTTAAGCGCGCGGCATTCGGACATCCCAGCGAGGAGATGTTCGCGAATTTGCTCGATTTTTACAGAATCCAGTGGCAGTATGAGCCGCGGGCTTTCCCGCTGCAATGGGACAAGGACGGTAACGTGATTGAGGCGTTCACGCCGGACTTCTATTTGCCGGAGTTCGATTTGTACGTTGAGCTGACCACCATGAAGCAGTCCTTGGTGACCAAGAAGAATCGCAAGGTGAAGCTGCTGCGCGCGGTCTATCCGCACATCAACATTCAGGTCTTCTATCAGAAAGATTTTCAGGATCTGGTGTTCAAGTACGGGTTGCGGATGCCGCCGCCGGGAGCGGACGCGTGACCCCTCTAGGGATTGAGCGCGTTCTGTTCACCGAAGAACAAGTCAGCCAGCGCATCCGGGAAGTGGCGGCCGAGATCACGGAAAAGTTTCGCGGACGGGACTTGAAGCTGATCGGCGTGCTGAAGGGATCGGTGTTCTTCCTGACGCAATTGGCCCGCGCGATCGACCTGCCCGTGAAGATCGATTTTCTGGCGATCTCGAGTTTCGGAGGGCCTTCCGCAGCCAGCGCTCCCGGGGCCAGCGCTCCAGGAATGGTGCGGATCGCCAAGGACCTGGATGACCCGATCGAGGACGAGGACATTCTACTGATCGAGGATATTGTGGACACGGGATTCACCACGCGCTACCTGCTGCAGACGCTGGCGGGGCGCGGGCCGAGGTCACTGGCGATCTGTACGCTGCTGGACCGCAAAGTGCGCCGAATCGTGCAGGTGCCGGTGGAGTTCCGGTGCTTCGAGATCCCGGACCGGTTCGTGGTGGGCTGCGGGCTGGACTATAAGCAGCTCTATCGCAATTTGGGTTATATCGCGGTTATGAACCTGGCCGCGGTTCAGAATCGAGAAGAGGCCTGACACAGACGATTTTTCCCGACGATTTTTCCCAACGAATACCCTTCCAGGTACGTCCGTATGGGAAAGGGGAACGCTTGAGATGAAGAAGACTGTCTGGACTTTCGCGGCTTGGTGCGGGCTCGCCTGCGCGCAGGCGCCTCCCGCCAAACCAACCTTCGAGGTCGCCAGCGTGCGGGCGGCCGATCCCCATCCGGAGAACACGATCCTGGTGGGCATGTCGGCGGACCCTTCGATTGTCAGGTACCGCAACCTTACCCTGCGCGACGCCATCCGCGGCGCGTACAAGGTGAGAGACTTCCAGATCGTCGCGCCGGCTTGGCTGGCCAATGCGCGGTTTGAAGTGGACGCCAAACTGCCCCAGGGCGCAAGCACGGATCAGATTCCGGAGATGTTCCAATCACTGCTGGAAGACCGATTCAAGCTGACCTACCGGCGCGAACCCAAGGAAATGCAGGTGTACGCTTTGCTGGTCGGAAAAGACGGGCCGAAGCTGAAGCCGGTGGAGATAAAGATTGACCCGCAACAAATGGCCATGGGGACCGATGGAAAACCGAGGCCGATGGTGAGCTTCGGCGGAAATGCTTCCTCCGTCACGGTCATGGCGCCGGCGGCGAGCCTGCTGACGCTGGTGGGCGTTACGTCGCGTTTCACCGGACATCCCTTGGTGGATGAGACGGGAATCGACGGGCTCTACAACTTCCGTTTGACCTTCGCGCCGGAGGTGACGGACTCGCTTGGCCCCATGCCGCCCCGTGACGAGAAAGCCGGTCCGGCGGACCCTGCGCCAACACTCTCCGACGCGGTGAAGCAATACGGCTTGCGCATTGAGAATCGCAAGGCCTCCATCGACATGTTCGTCATCACGCATATCGAGATGACGCCGACGGAGAACTAGTTCCGGGGAATCCGGGCGGATCCCGTAATCGGTTCGGCTTGAGCCATGCGCGGAGTCAAAACCAATACCCAGCGACATGGAAAAGGCGGGGCGCGCCGCTACGTCGCCCCGCCGCAATCGAACCAGATAGTCTGCTACCTAGTGTTGGTACTGCCCCTGGCCGTTGCCGTTGCCCTGGCCGAAGCCATTACCCTGGCCGAACAGGCCCGGAAGAACGGTGGTGCCTTCCATTTGGACTGCATCCAAGGAACTGGGGTCAAAGCCAAGAAGCTGGAGAATTGTTGGCGCGACCTGCATCGTCTCCACCCAGCTCGTTACGGTCCGGGGCTGGTAGGTGGGGTTCGACACCAGCAGCATCACGTTGGTGTCGTCAAAGGCGAAACCGCCATGCTCTTCCTGCTTTTTCGCGCTTCCGGTGTAGATCACGCCGATGTTCGGCGCCACGATGATATCGGGCGTGCGCGGGTCGCCTCCGGGCAGAAGACTGCAGCACGGACCGTTAACGGTGGGCACGCCGGGTGCGTTGAACATGGTCTCGATCGAGGGGCCGTAAAAGATCTGCCCAATTCCCGCCGCTTTGGCGTTCGCGGGCATCTCCAGGACGCCCACCGCCGCCACGGTGTCGCTCGAATGGTTGAGCCATAACTGCGAGATGTCATCTTCCGCCAGCCCGAGACCGGACGTCGCGGAGGCCGGCAGAAAAGATGCCAGGATTTGGGACGGCGGCATGCCGTTCGTTCCCGAGTGGCCGGGAATGGGGAAGAAGCGGTTGGGGTCGATCGGGGACTGCCCGTGCTTGGCGGTGATGATAATGGTGGTCGAGTCCAGCAGGTTCTGGTCCTTGAGCTCCTCCACCATCTGGCCGATGGCCCCGTCGACGAACGTGATTTCGCTTAGCATGCTTGGGGTGGGATTCCCGGCCGCATTGGTGTACCCGCCGAAGGTCCCGTTTTCGATCAGCTTCTCCCCGACGCTCACCGCCTGGAAATTCATCCCGAAGACGACCGGCACCGGGGCCTTGCTGGCGCCGAGGTGGGTCTTACCGTCAATCCAGTTCAGCACCGCGTTTACCTTCAACTGGTCATAGCACTGGATGGCCTGAAAATCGGTGGTCCAATCGTTTCCTGCAACCGTCGCGCTCCCGCTCGGCTGGATGGTGGAGCAGTCGAAGTTCGTGCCGGCCGTCTTGACACCCGGCAAGGGGATCTGATTGGAGTTGACTTCCGGCGAATAGTAGTCGTCCACGTTGCTGGGGGTCGCCGTTCCCGTGGCGCCGGAAACCGCGGCATATACGGCGTGCTTGTCAGACCAGGCAGTGTAGCCGCCAGACTTGTGAATCACACCGAAAATTGTGTTGGTGCGGATGAAGTTCCAGGGGTAAACCGGAGCGCAGGTGCCAGGCCTGGAGAACGGGTCGCGCACCAGTTTGGTGGGATCGATGGAGAGCACTCCGCCGTCGATGATCGATTTGTAGGGGCCGCCTCCGTTCAGTAGCAACTGGTTGATTTCGTCGCCTTCCTCGTATTCTGTCTGTGTCCCGTTATTTTTTCCCGGGTTGCAGGTTCCGGCGGCCAGTCCGTTCCCGGTGGTCGTCGCGGGTGGCGCCAGGACGCGATCGTAGGCGACGTCGTAGAATGCGCCGACGGACTTGGGCGTTCCGCCGGTCACCAGCGCCATCAGCCCAGGGAACGAGTCGGATGGCCTGGACGTAGATGTACGCGTATAGTTCACGCCGTGCTTGCCGAGTGCGGCAAGATTCGGGCAATGACCGCTGTTCACGCAGTTCTCATAGTCGACAGCGTGCATCCCATCGATGCTGATCAAAAGCACATGGTCGATGTCAGGCCCAAAGCCGAAGTTCTGCGGGTATACCCGGGGAGCGGCAAATAGGACCAGAGAAAACGCGAATGCAAGGTTGGGTTTCTTGAACAATGTAAATCTCCTTCGCGCTAGATCCTAGCGCTCGGAGTTTTCATGTTCGTTAAGCTTCGGTGAAGAATTCGGAAACGACTTTATTCAACGGATCGTGACAAACACCAGAAACATTAAATTGAAACCAGGTTTGTTGCCCGGGAGCGCGCGCCGCCAACAAAAGCGACGCGGCCACGGCAGCGCACAACGTCCTGCTCATCTAACTCTCAGAGTAGCTCGGAGGAGCTGAAGAAGAACGGGATTTCCACTGCGGCGGTTTCGGGAGCATCGGAACCGTGGACGCAGTTGCGCTCGATGGACTGCGCGAAGCGCTTGCGGATGGTGCCTTCGGCGGCATTAGCGGGGTTGGTGGCGCCCATGGTGTCGCGCCACTTCTTGATGGCATCCGCCGCTTCGAGAACCATAACCACAACGGGGCCTTCGGTCATGAATTTAACCAGCGAGCCATAGAAGGGGCGCTCCTTGTGGACGGCGTAGAAGCCCTCGGCCTCAAGCTGGCTGAGGCGCTTCATCTTCATGCCGGCAACGCGGAAGCCGGCCTTCTGTATGATGGCGATGATCTCTCCGGATTGCCCAGCGGCGACGGCGTCGGGCTTGATAATAGCGAATGTTCTTTCCATAATGTTCTTGTTGTTTTAGAGTCGACTCTTAACCTTTTCTCCGATTTCCGCCGGTGTGGCGCAAACGGTAATTCCCGCGGCTTGCATGGCGGCGATTTTGTCCGAAGCCTTGCCGCTGCCGCCGGAGATGATCGCGCCGGCGTGACCCATGCGGCGTCCGGGAGGCGCGGTTTGTCCGGCGATGAAACCGACGACGGGCTTCTTCACGTGCGCCTTGATGTAAGCGGCGGCGGTTTCCTCGGCATTGCCACCGATTTCTCCGATCATCACGATCACGTGCGTGTCGGGGTCTTCATTGAACAACTTGATGGCGTCGGTGTGGGTGGTGCCGATGATGGGATCGCCGCCGATGCCGATGCAGGTGGATTGGCCGATGCCGAGAGCGGTCAATTGTCCGACGGCTTCGTAGGTCAAAGTGCCGGAGCGGGAAACGACGCCGACGTGGCCCTGCTTGTGAATATGGCCCGGCATGATTCCGATTTTGCATTTGCCGGGCGAAATGACGCCGGGGCAGTTGGGGCCGACCAGACGAGTCTTGGGATGGCTCTTCAAATATTCCCAAGCGCGAACCATGTCCGCGGCGGGAATGCCTTCGGTGATGCAGACCACAAGGGCGAGGCCGGCGTCGGCGGCTTCCATGATGGCGTCCGCGGCGAAGGGCGGAGGGACGAAGATGACGCTGGCGTTGGCTCCCGTGGCCTTGACTCCCTGCGCGACCGTGTCGAACACGGGAAGGTCCAAATGTTTTTGGCCGCCCTTGCCGGGGGTAATGCCGCCGACCACCTTGGTCCCGTAGGCGATGGCCTGCTCGGCATGGAAGGTGCCTTCGCGGCCGGTGAAGCCCTGGACCAAGAGGCGAGTATGTTCGTTGACCAGGACGCTCATACCGCGGCTCCTTTCGCGGCTTTGACTACTTTTTCCGCGGCGTCGCGCATGCCGTCGGCGACGGTGAAATTCAATCCGGATTCCATGAGGATTTTGCGGCCGAGCTCGACGTTGGTGCCTTCCATGCGCACGACAATGGGAACTTTGACGCTGAGCTCGCGGGCGGCGGTGACGACGCCCGTGGCGAGGGTATCGCAACGGAGGATGCCGCCGAAGATGTTGATGAGCACGGCCTTCACTTCTTTATCGGAGAGGAGGATGCGGAAGGCGTTCCGGATCTGTTCAGTGTTGGCTCCGCCGCCGACATCGAGGAAGTTGGCGGGGCTGCCGCCGGCGTACTTGATGATGTCCATGGTGGCCATGGCGAGGCCGGCTCCGTTGACCATGCAGGCGACGGTACCGTCGAGCTTGATGTAGTTCAGGCCGAAGCGGGAGGCTTCCACTTCGAGGGGATCTTCCTCATTGAGATCGCGAAGGGCCGCGAGATCCTTGTGGCGGAAGAGGGCGTTGTCATCGAGGTTGATTTTCGCGTCGAGGGCGAAGACGCGGCCGTCGGTGGTGGTGATGAAGGGATTGATTTCGGCGAGCGAGGCGTCGAGCACGTCATTGGCCTTGGCCAGATTGACCATGGCTTGCGCAGCGGCATTGGCGGCGGCGCCTTTGATGCCGATGCCGAAGGCGAGCTTGCGGGCTTGGAACGGCGTGAGGCCGAGCCCGGGCTCGATGGTTTCCTTGAGGATGCGCTCGGGAGTTTTGGCGGCGACCTCTTCGATCTCCACGCCGCCATCGGCGGAGGCCATGAAGACGTTCTTTCCGGTGACGCGGTCGAGGACGATGCCGAGGTAGTATTCGTGCTCGATGGGGAGGGTTTCTTCGATGAGAAGTCGCTGGACGACGCGGCCCTCGGGACCGGTTTGGTGGGTGACCAGTGTCATGCCCAGGATCTTCTCGGCGATCTCGCGGGCTTCGGCGACGCTTTTGGCGACCTTGACACCGCCGCCTTTGCCTCGTCCACCGGCGTGGATCTGGGCCTTGACGACAACGCTGCCGCCGATTTGTTTGGCCGCGGCTTCGGCTTCATCGACGCTTAAGGCGAGCTCGCCTCTGGGCACAGGGACGCCCTGACGCGCCAAGAGAGCCTTGGCTTGATATTCGTGGATTTTCATTGCGATGACTCGCGGGCCCGGCAGTTCCGGGGCGCGAAATATTTAGTGTAACCCAACGGAGCCGGGGACACGGCATGACATAATTGTTTGATCGCGAATCTCCGCTCTATTGCTGCATGTCACTGCTTCCCTTCCTTCATCGCACCTCCGAGGGCGAACATCTAAACTCCGACGAAGCGTATCAGGCGATGAGCGCCTTACTCACCGGCTCGGCGAGCGATTCGCAGATTGCGGCCTTTCTTGTGGCGCTGAAGATGAAGGGCGAGACGGCGGCCGAGCTGGCGGGGTTTGCACGGGCGATGCGGGAACGGATGATCGTGGTCGACGCCGGCGCGGACGTGATCGATACCTGCGGCACGGGAGGGGATGGGTCGGGGACGTTCAATATCTCGACGGCAGCGGCGCTGGTGATGGCCGGAGCGGGCGCGCGAGTCGCAAAACACGGCAACCGGTCCCTATCAAGCGCGACCGGGAGCGCGGACGTGCTGGAGGCGTTGGGGGTGCGAATCACGTTGACGCCGGCGGAATCTGCGTGGGCGGTGCGCGAAATCGGGATCGGGTTCCTGTTCGCTCCGCATCATCATCCGGCGATGAAGTTCGCGCAGCCGGTGCGGCGGGACTTGAAGATGCGGACGGTGTTCAATCTGCTGGGTCCGCTGGCGAATCCGGCGAGCCCAAGGGCACAATTGATCGGAGCGCCGTCGGCGCAGGCGGCGCGTTTGATGGCGGAGGCTCTGGCGGAACTTGGAACGCATCGAGCGTTCGTGGTGCATGGGCACGGAGGATTGGACGAGATCAGCACGCTGGGCCCGACTCGCGTGTGGGAGGTGAATCGCGCGGGAGTGAGCGAGTGCGAGTGGACTCCGGCGAGTTTCGGTCTGCCGGTGGATTCGGCGGCGATGCTTGCAGGTGGCGACCCGGCGAGAAACGCTGCGATCGTGCGGGCGATTTTGGAGGGTGAGGCGGGTGCGCCCAGGAACATCGTTTTGGCGAATGCGGCGGCGGGGCTTATACTGGCAGGATTGGCGCCGGATTTGCGTGCCGGCGTGGCGCTTGCGGCACAGGCTATAGATTCCGCAGCAGCAAGAGGTAAACTAATAGACCTGCAAAAAAGATTTCCGCTTTCGTGAGCCGCTTTTCTAGCGCTCTGCGCGGATAGAGTTGTCGGAGGAACGTGGCGGGTAAAACCGCTCACCGCAACCGGCTGGGTAGGGGAGCTGCCCAGCCGGTTTCCACATTCGCTTGCTCTGGGCGAAGGTTTACTCTGGGGAAATGGCGCGCGTCAGCCTTTTCCATTGGAATGCCGAGGAGGCCAGGCCGCTGCTGACAGTTCTTCAAGCGGCCGGCTACTCGGTGGATTACCGCGGACGCATGGCGTCCTACCGCGAGGTCCGCGACAACCCACCTGACGCCATTCTGATCGATTTATCGCGCCTGCCTTCGCATGGGCGCGAGCTGGCGATTTTCTTTCGAGGGTCGAAGAAGACGCGGTACGTGCCGATTATCTTCGTCGGCGGAGAGCCGGAGAAGGTCGAGCGGGTGAGGAAGCTATTGCCGGACGCTGCGTACACTCCCGCGGCGCGGGTGCGCGTGGCGTTGAAGACGGCTCTGGCGAACCCGGTGGCGACTCCGGTGACGCCGAAGCAGATGATGCAGCGCTACGGCGACCGGTCGACCGCGCAAAAGCTGGGGATCGGACGCGGCGCTCGGGTCGCGGTGATCGATGGACCAGCGGATTACGCTCAGGCGGTGGGGCCGCTGCCGGAGGGTGCATGCTTCGAAGAGGACTCGACTGGAGACTGCACGATTGCGCTATGGTTCGTCCACGGCGTAGCGGAGTTTCATGCGGCGCTGCCGCGGATGCGGAGGCTCGCGGCGAAGAGCCGGTTGTGGATCGTGTGGCGCAAGAATAAGCGGGCCGGTCTCGACGGCAATTTGATCCGCCAGGGCGCGAATGCGGTTGGGCTGGTGGATTACAAGATCTGCTCGCTCAATGAGGCGTGGAGCGGGATGGTGTTCGCTGTTAAGAAACCGAAGTGATTCTTAAGCCGCGGCCGGCCGCGCCGCCAGTGCGCACAACCCGTCCGACTCGATCCCCAGCGGGCGATTGACCAGATTGTAGAAATTCTCGGCCGCATTGAGCACCGTGATTTCGGCGATTTGGGTGTCGTTGAAGTGGCGCCGCAGCTCGGCGAAAGTGGCGTCGCTGCAGGTCTTGGTCCGGGATACCTCTTCGACGTAAGTTAGCGCCGCGCGTTCGGCGGGCGTGAATGCCGGGTCCTCGCGGTACCGCGCCAGCTTGTTGATCTTATCGAGCGAGCCGTTCTCGCTCAGCACCATTGCCTTGCCGATATCGATGCAGAAGTGGCACTGGTTCACCTCAGAGATATGAACGTGCAGCAGCATCTGCAAGTCATGCGGGAGAGAGAAGCCGCTTTCCATCATCTTGCCGATCTCCTGGCTGACTCGCGCGGACTTGGGCACGCGAGCCGTCACCACCTTCAAGGGCGTAATCACTTTTCCGAATTTTCGCCGGGCGAACCAGTAGCCGATCCGCACCATCAAGCTGTCAGGATTCTCAATCGGTTCTAAACGCATATCATTCACACTCCTTAAGTTTTTTTCGCAACAGTCGCCGTTCTGGCTCAGAGCAGCGCTGGTCAAGGGCCCCGCGGAAAGACGCGGCGGCTTCTTCTTGGCGGTTCAATTCCAAGAGGAAATGGCCGCGGGCGGCGAGCAAGAGGTAATACTCGCGCAAAGTGGGATCGGCGAGCAGCGGGTCGATCGCGGCCAGGGCTCGATCCGCACCATGCACCTTCCCTACGGCGACGGCGCGGTTCAAGGCGACTACCGGCGATCCACTGAGGGCGAGCAACTGATCGTAGAGATGCAGGATGCCGGCCCAGTTCATCTCGCCGGCGAGTCCGCCGCGAATGTGCTCGGCCGCGATGGCGGCCTGCGCGTGATATTCGGAGACTTCGTCGCCGGAGATAGACACACTAAAATGATGAAATCCGAGCGCGATGAGTTGCTGGTCCCAAAGAGACGCGTCCTGATCTTCCAGCAGCACCAGGTCACCGAGATGGTCGACGCGGGCGGGCAGCCGCGCTGATTGGAGGGCCATCAAAGCGGTCAGCGCATGCACTTTAGGAGAAGCAAGCGACGAAGCCGCGATCAAACGCGCGAGGCGCAGGGCTTCGAAGCACAGGTCGCGGCGAATGAGGTCCCCGCCTTCGTGGGCGGCGTAACCCTCGTTGAAGATGAAGTAGAGAGTTTCGAGAGCGGCATCAACGCGCGATTTGAGTTCCTCGCCGTTAGGCAGGTCCAGCGTGAGGGCGCGGTCGCGAATGTGGCGCTTGGCGCGGACCAGGCGCTGGGCAATCGTGGCCTCCTCGGTGAGGAACGCGCGCGCGATTTCGCGGACGCTGAATCCTCCGGCGGTTTTGAGGCTAAGGGCGATGCTGGCGTCGCGAGGGATTTCGGGATGGCAGCACATCAGGATCATGCGCAGCTCGTCATCGCGCAGGCTGGAGTCGAGATCGAGATCCTCCTCCACGGGAGAGAAGTTTTCGGGCCGCAGGTCGCGATGCTTTTGATCCGACATGCGCTCATGGCGCAACTGGTCGAGCGCGAGGTTGCGGGCGGTACGGAACAGCCAGGCCGGAGGGTTCTCCGGGACGCCCTGGTAGGGCCAAGTTTGGAGGGCGCGCAGGATGGTCTCCTGCGCGATCTCCTCAGCCAGGTCGAGCCGCGATGAGCCGAGCAGCCGGGCGAGATGAGAGGTCATCCGCCCGGACATTTGACGGAACAAGTGCTCGACCAGTTCTCCGGTTTCAGCCGGCACGGCGGTTAGGTCCCCCGGCACGGCGGCTAGGTCCCAAAAATGTGACGGACTTCGATGACTCCGCCATATTCGACGTGCGGATTGGTCATCGCCAACTCCACCGCCTGATCGTAGCTGGAGGCTTCGATCAGATAGAAGCCGCCGAGCGCTTCCTTGGTTTCGCTGTAGGGGCCGTCGGTGACCTTGGGCTTGCCCGAGTTGGGGCGGACAATCTTGCCATTGTCCTGACCAAGCCGCTTGCCGGCCTGGGTGAACGGCATTTTGGACCAAGCCATGTATTTCTCGGTGGCCTTCTGCATTTCCTCCGGGCTGAGATTTCTCAGCGTGGGAGCGTTGTCGTAAAGCAATAACAAGTATTGGGGCATCGGTTTCTCCTATCGTACGCGAGTGCATACATGCTGATAACGAACGAGGGGACGGGGAATCGACAAACGGCAGAAAGATTTTCAGCCGCGAATGGACGCGAATGACGAATGGACACGACTGAAAAGATACAAGCCGTACAATCAAGGTAACGATGCGCGAGCCCACCATCGCAACCCCTTCGGACATCGATTCCCTGCCCGACCGGCCGGCGGTGTTTCTGCTGTGGGCGAGCGAGGGAGCGCCGTATCTGGCGAGGACCGTCCTGCTGCGGCGCCGGTTGCGGCGGCTGGTGTCGAACCGCGAGCGGGTGTCACGGGTGCTGAATCTTCAAGGGGTTGCGGAGAGGATCGAATACTGGCCGGTGGGCTCGAACCTGGAAGCCGCGCTGGTGCACCTGGAGCTGGCGCAAAAATATTTTCCGCAGGACTGGCCCCGCATCACGCGGCTGCATGCGCCGGCGTTCGTGCGCTTGACGCTGGATAATCCATTTCCGCGGACCATGATCACGACGCGCATAGGGCGCGGGTTGATGTTCGGGCCGTTCGCCAGCCGGGCTGCGGCGGACCGGTTTAATGAAGCGGCGCTCGATCTGTTCCAGATCCGGCGGTGTGAGGAAAACCTCGCCCCGGCGGCGAATCATCCAGGTTGTATTTATGGCGAGATGAACCGGTGCTTGCGGCCGTGCCAGGAAGCCGTGTCCAAAGAGGAGTACCGGAGCGAAGTGGCGCGCGTGGAGGAATTTCTGAGCACCGGCGGTGCTTCGCTTAGGAACACGGCGGAAGCGGCTCGCGACCGGGCCAGCGTGGCGATGCAATTCGAGGAGGCGGCGCAACTGCATCAGCGGGCTTCTCGAATCGCCGATGTGCAGGCGCTGGCCGGGGAATTGGCGCGGCCGGTGGAAGCGCTGGCGGGCGTCGCGGTGACGCCATCGGCCGCGGCGGACTCGGTCGATTTATGGTTCCTGGCGGGAGGGCGATGGCAGGAAGCGCGGCGCGTGTTGTTGTCGGAGACCTCCGGCGCGGGACAGTCGATGGACCGGCGAATGAGAGAGATTGCGGCGGGGATTACGCAGGCGGGCGCGCCCAATCTGGAGCATCTGGCGATTCTGGTGCGGTGGCAGGGGTCCAGCTGGCGCGACGGGGAGTGGATTGGGTTTGAATCCTTCGATAAACTGCCGTACCGTAAGCTGGTGAACGCGGTGGGGAGGGTGGCTGCGGCGGCGCGGTCCGCACCGGAATCTCCGCAGCCGGCAAGTGAAGGCATTAACGTGGTGAAGGCATGAATTTGGACCATTGGCGGGAACATCTACATTTGCCCGGCGGCCGGCAAACGTTCACGCCTTCCGGGATTGCATTTCTGCTCGCGCTCGCGCTCATCGCAGTGCTGGCGTTTCTATTGGGCGACAAAGGGAATCTGCTGTTCCTGATTGTCGCGGCGATGTTTTCAACACTGGTGATTTCGAGCTTCGTCACGCGCCTGAGCCTGGCGGGATTGGAATTGGATTTGTCGCTGCCGGATCACATTCCGGCGCGGCGCGAGGTGCGGGCGGGAGTACGGCTTAAGAACCTGAAACGCAGGGTGCCGTCGTTCAGTATTCACTTGGCGGGCGCGGCGGAAAGCGGGTTCAACACCATTCTGAATTTCCCGGTGATTCCGGGCGGAGCCACCATTGAAGAGTCCGTGACGCTGTACTTTCCGCGGCGCGGCGCGCAGAGGCAACGCAGCTTCCGGTTTTCCACGCGCTTTCCCTTCGGATTCTCTGAGCGGCATGAGATGGTGACCACGCGCCACGACATTATCGTGTACCCATGTTTGGATCCCCAGCCGGGGTTCGAATCCCTGCTGGAGTCGGTGAGCGGGGAGATCGCGGCGATGCAGCGTGGGCGCGGGCACGACTTCTACCGCATCCGGCCGTATGAGATGGCGGAAAGCGCGCGGCATGTGGATTGGAAAGCGACCGCGCACACCGGCGTCCTCCAGGTGCGGGAGTTTGCGCGGGAACAGGATTGGCGGGTGGTGATTTTTTTGGATCTGGATGTGCCGCTGGACTCCGAGGAATGGTTCGAGAGAGCAGTAGATTGTTGCGCATTCTTGGCGTACCGGCTGAGTTTGCGCGGTGCGGAGATCCGGCTGCGAACGCAGGAGCTGGACCTGCGGCTGCCGGAAGAGGGCGATATTTACGCTCTGCTCAAGTACCTGGCGTTGGTTTCCCCGATGCGCGGAAAGCCTCCTTCGGCGCCGGACGATAAGGATAGCTTTCAGATCGTGCTGACGGCCCGTCCCGGAAGGATGGAGACCCTGGGCTGGGGACGAGGCGAGGGCCGAGGTTCGCGGATTCTGGGCCCCGAAGGATAGGGAGCTCAGACCAACTTGGGTGTTTGACTGTGGCCTTGTGACGTGTAATACTATATCATCGATAGGTATCGACATGTCTTCGCATATCAAACGTTACCGTCTAGCGGGCTTACCAAAGGACCTCATTCGTGAACTCGTGGAGGCTCGGAAAGCCAATGGCTGGAGCCAACGGGATCTCGCTAGTCGAGTCGGTCTGCCGCAGGTTCACATCTCCGGCATCGAAACCGGCAAGGTGGCGCCAAGATACAACACCTTGCTCGACCTGGTCAGGGTGCTCGGCTACGACCTGTTGCTCGCGCCCCGGTCCCTCGTCCCGGCCGTGCAGTCCCTCATCCGCGATGCCCGGCCCGCCGTCAACGGAGACACCGACGAGGGCGAGCGTCCTTTGTATGCAGATGACAGCGGAGACCGCCGTGGGCCCTGAGCTAGAAAAGGTCAACGCGCTCGGCGTCTATCTGCAGAACCGGCGGATCGGCATCATCAACCGGCTGGCAGGAGACCGTCATATCTTCGCGTTCGAGCAGGACTACATCGACGATCCGCAACGCCCCACCCTGAGTCTCTCTTACAAGGGGCGGACCGGCGGGCTCGTAACGGCCATCCGGCCCGTAAGCCGACGCCTGCCGCCGTTCTTCTCGAACCTCCTGCCAGAAGGCCATCTGCGTGATTACCTTGCAGAGAAAGCGGGCGTGAAGAAGGAACGGGAATTCTACCTGATGGCCGTGCTCGGCGAGGACTTGGCCGGCGCGGTTACCGTCAGGCTTGTGGGAGGCAACGACGAACATCTCCATGATGAACATCGCGAGGATGAGCAGGATCAACAAAAGAGGAACGTCTTGCGGTTTTCGCTGGCGGGTGTGCAACTCAAGTTTTCCGCCGTGATGGAAGCCTCGGGCGGTCTCACGGTCCCAGCTCATGGCGTCGGTGGGTCATGGATCGTAAAGCTGCCCTCAACGCAATACGCGACCGTTCCTGAAAATGAATACGTCATGCTGGAACTGGCACGGGCTATCGGCATACAGGTTCCACCCCTTCGCTTGGTGCCTATCGCGGAGATCGGGGGCTTACCGCCGGACGCGGCCCGTCTCGCGGGAAGAGCTCTCGCCGTCGAACGGTTTGACCGCGCGGCGGGCGGACAGCGCATTCATATGGAGGACTTCGCCCAAGTATTTGGACTATTTCCCGACGACAAGTACGCGGAGAAAAGCTATGCCAACATCGCCGCCGTATTGTGGGCCGAGACAGGCGATGCGGGAACGTATGAATTCGTGCGCCGCCTCGTGTTTTCTGTGGTCATCGGCAACGCTGACATGCACCTCAAGAACTGGTCATTACTCTACCCAAATGGCCGGACGCCGGTCGTGTCCCCGGCCTACGATTTCGTGGCGACATTGCCCTATATTCCGGGCGACACTCTTGCCCTGTCGTTCGGGGGAACCAAGAGCCTTGATTCGATCACGCTCGATCAGGTGCGGCGCTTCACGGACACAGCGCGGCTCCCGATGAAGCCTGTCTGGGATATCGTGCGCGAAACAGTAGAGCGGACCAACGAAGCCTGGAAGGGGTTTCCGCACAAGGAACTGTTGCCGGCCGATATTCGTAAGATCATTGACGGACAGATTAATAAGGTCGTCGCCGGAACAAGGCTGTGAAGCTCCGCGGAAATCACAAAAGTGGACGGATGGTGGATGTGGCAAGTCTGTGGCGATCAGACCTAGAACATCAGCTTCAGCGCGAACTGGATCTGCCGGGAATTCGTCGCGGTCGTATTGATCAGACCGGCTGAAGCGTTGAAGGTGTTGCCGGAGAACACGGTGTCGTTCGGTGCGCCGAAGTTGGGGTGGTTCAGAATATTGAAGAATTCGGCGCGGAACTGAAGACGCATCCGTTCGGAAAGAGCGGTCATCTTGCTGATGGAAACATCGAAGTCCGCGAGGCCGGGCCCGCTGTAGACTCCGCGGCCGAGGTTGCCATAGGTGCCTGCGATGGGCAATATGAAGGCGTTCGGGTTGAACCATTGATACGGATTGCCGGTCACGACGGAGCCGGTGAAGCTGGGATTCAGCGACGGGCGGTCGGGATTGCGGATGTCTCCATCGCCGGACCGGTTCGCGCCGATGACCGGCGTGAAGGGAAATCCGGCCAATAGAGTGGTGATCTGATTGAACTGCCATCCGCCCCACAGCTTTCCCTTGCCGAAGGGAAGGTTGTAGGTGGTAGTGAGGCTCACTTGCTGCGGGGAATTTAACGCGGAAAGACCCCAGTCGCGGGGAAGATCGTAGCGATCCATGATCATTTGCGACTGATTGTTGCCTTGCGCGCCGGTGGGAGCGGAGTTGACATCGAGACTCTTAGACCAGGTGTAGTTGGCGCGGAAGGCGAGGCCGTGTGTGACGCGCTTGCTCACGTCGATTTGAAGCGCGTTGTAACTGGAGTTGCCTTCACTGTAGTAGAAGAAGCCCGCACCGAGAAACGGATTCGGGCGCGTGGCGGCCGGACCCGGAATGTACTGCTGACCCTGCGCGACAGTGTGCGGAGCGCTGGCCAGGCTCGCAGCGGTGGCAACGCCGCCGGCCGTACAAGTAGCGCTCTGGCAAATCTGCGCCGGGATATCGTTGGGGTCGACGCTCACCAAGCCGTAGTAGCCATGCGAACCGTTATAGGAGACACGCAGCACGCTGCTCCCGGTCAACTGCTGCTCGACGGACAAGCGCCATTCCTGAACGGTCGGCGTTTGGGCGTTGGACTGAATGCCGTAGGGCGCGTAGGTGGTGCAGCCGGTCAGCACGGTGGTGCACTGGGGAGCGACTGGAGCTCCCGGGACGATCGGCGTGAAGGCGAACAAATTCCCGGAGTAACTGGCGGTCCCGTTATATGGCGGCGCGGAGTTCAGCAGGAAGCTGAGATCGTCGATCAGCGAATAATACATGCCGTATCCCGCGCGTATCGCTGTTTTGCCGTTCTTGAAAGGGTCCCAGGCGAGCCCCGCCCGCGGCCCCATCAGATGCGTGGCGTTGTTCTGGGTGAAGATGGAGCTGCCGACCATGGGGCTGGTCTGCAGAATCTGGTTGGAGACAAGGTAATTAGATGCCTTCCCGTCGATCGCATTCCAGCCGTTAGTGAACTCCACGCGCAAGCCGGCTTCGAAGGTGAGGTTCGGCCGCAGCTTCATCGTGTCGTCGATGTAGACCGCTCCGAACCAGCTTCGCCAGCCGACCTCGGTTGCGGCCGGCACGGCTTGGAAGGTGCTGGTGTTGCCTTGCAGAAACGTGGTCAGAGTGGAGAATGTGGCTTGTCCGAGCTGCCGAGAAGCCGAATCCTCGTTGTCCTGCACGCGCTGGGCCCAGCCCCCGAAGGTGATCTGATGAATGCCTTTGCTCCAGTGAACGCCGTCGGTAAAGGAATATAGATTGCGGCGATTCCAAGCTCCCGCCGCGTTATTGGGGCCAGCCGACGTGATTCCGGCAAGGCCGGTGGTGGTGACGCCGCCGTTCACGACGATGCCCCCGGGTCCCAGTCCTTGAACGAAATCAAGGTTGGAGGGAAAGCTCGACAGCAGAGTGGAATCGAGAGCGTAAGCCGCGCGAGAGAATCCGGCTCGGAACGTATTCAGCAGGTTGGGCGAGAAGATGTGGGTTTCCTCGGCGGTGCCCACTTGCATGCCCAAATTTGTGGTGGAAGCGAATAAGGGGTCGGCCAGCGGAATCACGCTGTTGCCGGTGTCATTGGTGTAGGAAGTGGAGAAGGTGTCACGGTTGCTGATGATGTAGTCGGAACGCATGGTTCCGAAATCTTCGTGAATATGCTGGTCGGGATAGTTGTACGAAAATGCTGTTCCGCTAGGTAAACCGTTGGTCAAGAGCTCCGCGCCGTTGGCATTCGGCCAATAGGAAAAATACGGCAGCATCGCGGGATTGAGTTTCGAAACGGCGGTGTAGACGCCAGCGGAGTTAGGGAACAAGCCTTGGCGCACCTGCGCGTCCGGCACAACACTTACATTGCTCTGGGTGAGGGCTTGGCGGAATCCTTCGTAATTTCCGAACAGGAAAAACTTGTCCTTCTTGAGCGGACCGCCCAGCGCGGCGCCGAACTGGTTTTGGTGGAAAGGAGGAATGAAGTTTTGCGCGAAATAATTCTTGGCGTCAAGATCCGAGTTACGGAAAAACTCATACAGCGAGCCGTGCAGTTGATTGGTTCCGGACTGAGTCACCACCGTAACCTGCGCGCCGTCGCGCTTGCCGTATTCGGCGTTATAAGTGTCGGTGAGGACGTTGAATTCGCGCACGGCCTCGACGCCGAGCATGTAGCCGCTGGCGCCACCGGGTGTGATCGCGAGCTGGCTGGAGCCGGTATATTCGATGCCGTTCAACAAAACCAGATTGTCCGAGGGCCGGCGGCCATCGACCGAGAAGGTGTTGCCGTTACTGGTGCTGGTATTGGCGCTCTTGAGCTGGTAATTGATGGTGCTCGGGTTCAGGGTGATCAGGTCGTCCCAACTACGGCCGTTGAGGGGAAGATCCTTGACTTGCTCCTCACCGACCAGGCCGGAGTCGGTAGCGGTGGTGGTGTTGACGATGGGAGATTCGCTGGAGACGGTGACGGTTTGACCCCCTGTCGACATGACCACGTTGACGACCGCGTTTTGGCCTACCGTCAGTGCGGCGAGATCGACCGAGTACTTGTTGAACGGAGCCTTCGCGACGTCGATGCGCTGGGCTCCGAGCGGAAGCGAGGTGAGGGTGTATTCTCCGTTTTCGCCGCTGACCGTCGAGCGGACGGCGCCCGTCTCGACGCTGGTGACCGTGACCGCGGCACCGGCGACGGGACCGCCGGACATATCCACAATTCTCCCCGAGATTGCAGCCGTGACCTGGGCGTAGACCGGCGCGAGGCTTGCGAAAACGAGGCAGCCAATGATGTAGCGATCTAACCTAATACACCTGAGTGTACACGAATAGGGATGCTGTCAAGTGGCGGTGCCGCCGACGGTCATTCTATCGATCCGGACCGTGGGGATTCCGACGCCCACCGGCACGCTCTGGCCTTCTTTACCGCAGGTGCCAATTCCCTCGTCAAGTTGGAGATCGTGACCCACCATGCTCACGTATTTCAAGGCTTCCGGACCATTGCCTATGAGCGAGGCTCCTCTCACGGGGCGGGTCAACTTCCCGTCTTCAATCAAATAACTCTCGGTCGCCTGAAAGACGAAGTTACCGCTGGTGATGTCGACTTGGCCTCCGCCGAAGGTCGAGCAATAAATGCCCTTCGGAACGCTGCGAATAATCTCCTCCGGATCGCTCTGGCCCGCCAGCATGTAAGTATTGGTCATGCGCGGCATGGGGATGTGCTGGTAGCTTTCGCGGCGGCCGCTGCCGGTCGAAGGGGATTGAGTCAAGCGTCCCGACAGGGTGTCCGTCAGGTAGCCGCGCAGAACCCCGTTTTCGATCAAAACGTTCTTGCGCGTCGGCGTGCCTTCGTCATCCACGTTAAGCGAGCCGCGGCCATTTCCGATAACCCCGTCATCGATGACAGTACACAGCGGGCTGGCGACTTGTTGCCCGATGCGGCCGCTGAACGCCGAAGTGCCCTTGCGATTAAAATCGGCTTCCAGTCCGTGGCCGACCGCTTCGTGCAGCAGGATGCCGGGCCAGCCCGGCCCGAGCACCACGATGGATTCTCCGGCGGGAGCATCCACCGCGCCCAGCTGGACGATCGCCCGGCGGGCGGCTTCCCGCGCAAAATGCTCCGGGGTTTTCTCCATCAGGAAGAAATCGAGCGTGACGCGCCCGCCTCCGCCTGCAGAGCCCTGCTGGGGCGGGCCGTCGCCCTGGCGAGCCAGCACCGCAACAGTGAGCCGCGCCATTGGCTGGCGATCGAAACTGAGAACGTCCGTCGCTGGTGGCGATCAGCACATGCCGGACGCTGTCGCTGTATCCCGCCTGCACCTGGAAAACCCGCGCGTCATAGGCCCGGGCGGCTCGATCCGCCCGCCTCACCAGATCCAGCCGCTTCTCCAGCGGAGTTTCGTGCGGAGTGGCGATCATGGGATAAAGATTGTGGCCGCGCGAATACTCAAAGCCTGACTTCACCACGCTGGCCGGCCCTCGCGCGATGAGAGCGGCAACCTTGGCAGCCTTGCGGATTCTCTCCGGGCTGAGATCGTCGCTATAGCCGTAGCCCGTGCGCTCTCCGGCGATCACCCGGACGCCGACGCCCAGGGAGACTGCTTGACTTGCGGTTTTGACGATCCCCTCATCTACGCCGATGGAGGTCTGGGCCAGGTATTCGAAGTACAGGTCCGCGTATTCGCCGCCGGCCGAGAGAGCAACTCCCAGGTAGGATTCGAGGTCACTCTCCGTGATGCCGAATTTCCCGGCGAAAAAAGACTGAGAGAAGATCATTGTCTGATTCGAGCTTACCGCGGATCGATACGGCACACCCAGCTTTCCCTGGCGGGCAGCTATCGCGCTACTGCGCCCGCGCTTTGACGATCTCCGAGAGCAGGTCGGGCGTGGACGCGTCTCGCGTGAGATGCGGGTAGCGCTCGCCGCCTTGGTATTCGACCCGGTGGGCTTCATAGTATTCGCCGGTTTTTAGCAGCAGCTCGATGGGCTTTGGCTCGGAGGCGGTCTTAGCCACGGCTTCGCGCAGAATGGTAGGCGTGAATTGGCGGTTGTTGACGGCGATCAGCTTCATCTGCGGAGCAACTCCGGCCTTCTGGGCGGCGCCGCCAATCTGAATGTCGGCGATGGTCCCATCCTCACGGACTTTGAGGCCAATCGAATAACTCAGGTCAGTCATCTTGGATTCGCTCTCCAGAGCTTTCCAAAAGTCAGACCGGTTGGCATCGTAGGTCAGCTTCCAACCGGATTTTTCGATGCCTCCGAGGGGCGCGTGTGCGCCAGTGGACTGGATGCGGTCATTGAAGAAAGCCCCCCAATCGTAGGGTTGGACGGCGTTCAGCGCCGCGACGATGTCGGCGAATTCGTAGGTCTTGAAGGCAGGCGCGCCGCCGGAGCCGCCATAAAATGCGCGGCAGAAGTCGTCCAGCGATTTCGCGCCGTTGCTGAGCTGGCGGATGGTCGCGTCGGCCTCCAGCCAGATGAGAGTGCCTTCGGGGTAATAGTCAACGTCGCGCCGGTAGTTGTCGTAGTCTCCAGGAGCCGAATACAGGATCTGCGCCGCGACGGCCGTATCGGCCAGAGGACGCCACGTGCGGCCGAATTTATGGTCGAGATCGGCCGCGGTCGCGGCAAGAGACTCGCGAAAGTCTTCGGGAGTGCGGAGTCCGCTGCGCGGCGCAAGAACCTCACCCAGGTATTGCGTCAAGCCTTCGTAGACCCACAAAAGATCGCCCTTCATGGGGGTGTCGTACCCGCCGTCTTTGCCTCCGGGAGCGAGGCCGGCGGGACGGCGGTACTTGCCGTTCCAGGAGTGGACGAACTCGTGCGACAGCAGGTCCGCGGCGACTCGTTGTATTTCCGGATCGATGAGGGTGCGCTCGCCATAGCGGTCGTCGCTGGATTCGTGATGTTCCAGGCCGAAGTGAGCCACGTGATCGCTCAGCGTAAACAGGAAATGATAGCCGCGGTAGTGGCGTGAGCCGAACAGCGCGCCGGTCTCCTTGACCAGATTCTTGTACTCGTCGACGATCTGTGGACTAACTTCGAGGGCGCGGTCGCTGTCGGCGGCAAGATGGAGGTAATGCGGCTCGCCACCATCGTTACCCAGATCGATCGTCTTGTAGTGCGAACCCATGGAGAGGGGCGAATCGATCAGCGTGGTGAGCGGGGCGGGTTGGAATTGAATATCGTTGCCGGATTCGGTTTGAATCGGCAGCGCGGTGCCGTAGCGCCAACCCGGTGGAACCTTGAGCGAAGCCTGGAGTTGGAGAGAATCGGGGTCGGAGCCTTGCGGATAGAGCAGAAGCTGGTTCCAGTTGAGAACGGCGAGTTCGCTGGTGGTCGAGCCGCCGGAGGTGAAGCCCTCGGTTTCCGGTGGCGCGATGTAATCGAACGTCACGTCAACGGTGGTTGTTCCGGTGGGAACATCGAAGTGGAAGGCGTAAAGATTGACGTCGTCACGCTTCCACGGAATGGCGCCGCCTTGTATTTTCAAGCCGACTAGATTCACGACCGGGCCGGTGGGGCCGTGCTCGCCGGGAATCCATTGCGGATACAGGAGCGTCATGGGACCGGGTTTGACCGGAAGGTTCATGTGGACGTGGAACAGACGGCGCGGCGCGTCGCTCGAATCCACCTGGAGCAGTATCTGAGTTTGCGCAAGCAGGCTGGACCCAAAGGCCAGCGTAAGCAGTAACACGGGACGCATGCCTGATTCTAACCAACGCGGCGCGATATAATCCGCATCAGAAGCTCCCATGGAGGAATCCGGCGAAGTAACCAGACTGCTGGGCGAGATCGGACGCGGACAGAAGGAGGCGATGAACCAACTTCTGCCCTTGGTGTACGACGAGTTGCACCGGCTGGCCCGCTCCTACTTCCGGCGCGAGCGCGGCGAACACACGCTGCAAGCCACCGCGCTGGTGAACGAGGCCTACATACGGCTGGTCGATCAGAAAGCACCGCTGCAAAGCCACGGGCATTTTCTGGCGGTGGCGGCGACGCAGATGCGCCGAATCCTGCTCGACTACGCGCGCAAGCACCGGGCGGCGCGGCGCGGCGGCGCGGGACAAAAGGTGATCCTGGAAGACACCATGGCGATCTGCGAGCAGCAGCCGGTGGATATGATCGCGCTGGACAAGGCTTTAACCAGGCTGGGCGAGCTCGATCCGGAACAGGCTCGCATGGTGGAGCTGCGTTTCTTCGGCGGGCTTTCGGTGGAGCAGGCAGCGGAGGTGATGAATTGCTCTCCGGCGACGGTCAAGCGCAGTTGGAGCTCAGCACGCGCGTTCCTGCATCGCGAAATCACCGGAGGAGCCCTTGACGCCGGAGCGATGGGCGCAGATTCGTCAAATCTTTGACGGCGCGCTGGAGCGCCAGCAACAGGATCGAGCCGCGTATCTCCAGGCGGTGTGCGCCGGCGACGAGCAACTGCGGCGCGAGGTGGAGAGCCTGCTGGCGAGCCATGAAGACTCCGAGGAGTTCATGAGCACTCCGGCGGCGGATCTCAAGATGCTCGCCTTGGATGTCAGCTCGGCTTCGGTGCCGCGAGTGCCCCGCGTCGGCCCCTATCAATTAGAGAAGCGGATCGGGCGCGGCGGGATGGGCTCGGTATGGCTGGGCACGCGCGCGGATCAGGCGTATCACAAGAAAGTCGCCGTGAAGATGGTGAAGCGCGGGATGGATTCGGCTGAGATCCTGCGTCGATTCCGCATGGAGCGGCAGGTGCTGGCGCGGCTGGATCACCCCAATATCGCCCGCCTGATCGATGGCGGCTCGACGCCTGAGGGATCGCCCTACCTGGTGATGGAGTACGTCGAAGGCACGCCGATCGACCAGTATTGCGAGAGTCACACGAGCACCATTAGTGAGCGCTTGAATCTGTTTAGAAGCGTCTGCGCGGCAGTGCAATACGCGCACTCGAATCTGGTGGTTCATCGCGATATCAAGGCGGGAAACATTCTGGTGACGGCGGACGGGATTCCGAAGCTGCTGGATTTCGGGATCGCGAAGCTGATGGACGCCGATCTGTCGCCGTCGATGGCCGCGGAGACGCGTCCCGAATTCCGCCCGATGACGCTAGAATACGCCAGCCCGGAGCAGATTCGCGGTGAGCCGATCACCACGGCCAGCGACGTGTATTCACTGGGTGTGTTGTTGTACCGGTTGCTCACCGGACGATTTCCGTTTTCCGGCGCGGACATGCGCTCGCGGATGGCGATGCAACAGGCCATCTGCGATAAGGAGCCGCCGAAGCCGAGCAGCGTGGCGCTGTCGGGTGAAGATTCTTCGGTTCCCCAGGCCACGCAGAAGATCAACCTCGCCCAGGAGGAGAGCCGCGAGAAGGCCCGGCGGCGATTGAAGAAAAAGCTGGCCGGCGATTTGGACGTGATCATATTGAAGGCGCTCCGCAAGGATCCCGCGCGTCGCTATGGTTCGGCGGAGCAGTTTTCGGAAGATGTACGGCGGTACTTGGAAGGCAAGCCGGTGGAGGCTCGCGGGGATTCTCTGGGATACCGGCTGACCAAGTTCGTCGGGCGCAATCCGGCTGGAGTTACGGCGGCGGCGGTGGTGCTGGTGCTCTTGCTCGGAAGCGTGGCGTGGCTGGGCGTGATGGCGCAGCGGGAGCAGGGGCAGATCGCCGCGGCGCGGGCACGCGAAATGGCGCTCGAGCCGGCGTTGATTGTCGCCTATGACCAACTCGGCGACATGTACCGGAATAGCGATCCGAGTCATGCTTCGGGCGAGTATCGGCAGGCCGTCGAGACGGCGCGTGAGTTTCTGAAGGCGCATCCGGACCGGACGGAAGTCGAGAGGGATCTCGCGCGGGATGAGGTAAAGCTTGGGGAGTTCGAGCCGGGCGAGGCTGAGGCGCTCTACAAGGATGGCCTGAAACGGCTTGAAGAGCTCGCAAAGGCCGATCCAACGGACGCGGCGAAACAGAAGGACGTCATGCTGGCGGCGCGGAAACTGGGGTTCGTTCAGTATGCGGCGGATAATCTTACGGAGGCGCTCATCAGCTTCACGCGCGCGTGGCAGATTGCCGAGGTGTTACCGGGGAATCTCGATCGGGCGGCCTGCAACTTCGAGATGGGTGAGGTGCTGGCGGCCAAAAACGATCCGGAAACGGCGATGCCCAAGCTCAAGAAAGCTCTGGATTTGTATCGCGCTCTGGCGGGAACGGCGGAGCGGGGATCGATTCGGGACGCGACGCCCGGAGCGGTGGAGCAGGCTTTAAGAGAGGTGGCAGCCGATGCGCCGGGGGACTTGAGGGATGAGATGACAGCGGAGTTGGAGAGGATGAAAAGGTAGCGCTAGCGTTCCTCGAAGTGCTTAAGGCGGGCATCGAGGACTCGCTCGACACGGTGAAGCTCCGAGCGCCACAGGTCCTTCATCTCGTCGAAACGCCGGTTCATGTGCGCCCGCAAGTCGCTCACTCGCGCGTTCAGGTCGCTCAGGCGAGCGTTATTTATCAGAATACCGATCAAGACCGTGATCATGATCGGCGCCGTCGTCAACGCAATCGAAAAGTATTGCTGCTCGCTCATGCTGTATAAGAGTGCGGCCAAGCTGCTGTAATTCTCCTGCTAGGCGTTCTCAATTCACAAACCTGTCCCGGTCCGAACCGTGCTTGCGAAGGTAGACCTGGAACTTGCGCTTGGCGCGGCGGAGCTTCCAATCCTTGTAGCGAGCTTGCATCATGGCCATGGGACTAATGCCGCGCATGCGGCGTGGAGACTTGACGTAGAAATAGCCGAAGACCAGGCCGGTGAGCAGCACGATCTGGCCGAGCCCGGCCTGATAGGACAGCAGGAAATCGACGGCCGCAATGAGGATGACGAAATACTTCACCTTCATCGGGAAGAAAAAGAAGATCACCTCGCGCTCCGGCCACAGTGCTGCGTACGCGGCCAGAATTCCATAGATGGCGGGCGTGGCGCCGATGGAAGGCTCGGACGGATTGCCGAACAAGTATTGCGCCAGGATCACCAATACGCCCGCTCCACTGCCGCACAAGAAGTAGAAACGCAGAAAGCGCTGGGTTCCCCAAGTCTCTTCCAGCTCCTTGCCGAACATCCACAGCGCGAGCATGTTGAACAGGAAGCCCATGACGCTGACGTTCACGAAGAGGAACGTGCCGAGCTGCCAAACGTAAAGTGAGCGCACCACGGCCGATGGCGTCAGAGCCAGGAGCGAGAACAGAGTACCGAGGCTCCTCTGGCCGAAGAACAGAACCAGGAAGAGTACCGTGTTGGCGATCAACAGCGCGCGAATGGCCTGCGGAAGGCCGCCGCGGAAGCCGTAAGGCCGGGCATAGGAGCGCGAGCCGATAGCCATGATTCCTGAAGCCAGAATAGCGTATCCTGTGAATGGAACGGCAAAGCGGGAAGCGGGTTCCGCAAGGAGGAAGGCACGTGGAGGACGACAGCAGGCTGTCTTATTTTTTCCTCGGATTGGGATTGGGCGTGGCGGTAGGGGTTTTATTCGCTCCTAAGTCCGGCGCTGAGACGCGCGAATTCATTCGCTCCAAGGCCGGCGAGGGCGTGGATTTCGTGAAACAACGCGGCGACGAATTCCGCCAGACCGCGGCGGAAACCATCGACCGCGGGAAAGAGACGCTCCGCCGCCAGAAGGATAGCCTGAGCGCGGCGGTGGATGCCGGCAAGCAGGCGTATCGCGACGCCGTCAGCAATCCCACAGCGGATTAGGGCCAGGCTCCGAAACATGGATCAACAAGCGCTGCTGATCGTCATGACGGTGTTCGTAGCCATCGCCGCCGCCGCTCTGGTTATTCAAGCCGTGATGTTAACCGGCGTGGCGAAATCCGCGCGCGCGGTTGCGGAGCGGGTCGCGAAGATGGCTCCCAAGGTGGAATCTCTGGCGGAGAGCTCGCGGGCGGCGATTGACGAGGGTCGCGCCAACATGGCCGAGATTACCGGGCGGACCAAGGAGATTCTGGATACCACGCAGCGGCAGCTTAATCGCGTAGATCGCCTGCTGGAAGACGCCTCAGACCGGGCGCGGGTTCAGTTCGACCGCGCGGAGATGGTGATGGACGACGCCATGACGCGGGCGCAGGAGACCGTAGCGGTGGTGCACAGCGGGATTATGAAGCCGATCCGCGAGATCAACGGCGTCGCGGCGGGGCTGCGGGCGGCGGTTCAATACTTCATGCGCGGCAACCGGCCATCGCCAGACCAGGTTACCGCGGACGAAGAGATGTTCATCTGATGTGAAGCGCCTGCGCTGGTTGGGAATTGCGCTGGCGTGGACGGCTGCGCGCACCGTCGCTGCGCCGCCCTCGGCGGGCTCGGAGCTGGCCCAGCAGATTCGCGCCGCGGGTCTCGATCCTGCCGAATGCTACCGGGTCCGCGATCTGACGCTCGTCAAAGAAGACCTGAAGCTGTACTTCACCGAAGGCTACCTGATCTTCTCCAAGCCGGTGAGTGGAGAACGAGTTTCCGCCGTGTTTTCCGCGGACGTGGAGGGCGGCGACGGTGAGGTCTTGCTGCTCCCTCCTTATCGGGGCGAGCGGGCTTCGCTGGCGCGCTTCGCAAAATCGCCAAACTTGGACGAACACTTGCGCGCCGCGGTGCTCATGTTCAGCGACGGGTCAGCGCAGAAGCTTTTGAGCGCCATAGAGCAAGGCGGCGGAAAGAAGGCCGCGGAGATGGGCCCGCTCCTGGTGGAGCAGTGGACGCCGGTGCTGGCCAATATCGAGTCCGGTTTCGCGCTGCGGCTGGTGGAGGATCTGCTGACGCCGCAAGCCCGCCGTTCCGGACTGCTCTTTGGAGCGCTGGCCGGAAAAACGTTGGGAAACTTCGACGTGTATTTCGATTCCCGAAACGGGAACCAGATTACGGTGGGCCGGGCTGCGCAGCGAGAGGGACGCGACAGCTATGACATCTGGACCAGCTTCCCGGCACGGAGCTCTCGAAACGCGAGCGGTCAAGCAGCGGAACCGTCCTTAACGGAGCGAAGTTACCAGATCGATGCGGCACTGGACCCAGATCTGGGATTGAAAGCTTCGGTTCACACCACGATTCGCGTTGGCGGGACCGGGCTGCGTACGCTGCCGTTCGACCTCGCCCACGCGCTGCAGGTCGATACGGCGCGGGTTGATGGGGAGCCGGCCGAGCTTTTGTTTGCGGAGCAAAATCGCGAAGGTGTCGCGGACCTTTCCGATAACAGCACGTTCCTGGTGATACCCGCTCATGAACTGGCTCCTGGCAGCGAGCACCGGATCGAGTTTGAAGAGCACGGCAAGGTGATTTCTCCGGCGGGAAACGACGTTTATTTTGTCGCTGCGCGAGCCAATTGGTATCCACGCGCGGGATCGGGGCTGTCTACATACGATTTGACGTTTCGCTATCCGAAGCGCCTGACGCTGGTGACGCCGGGAGAAGTCGCGGAAGATCGCGTCGACGGCGATTTCCGCGTGACACGGAGAGTAACGTCCGTGCCGATCCGCATCGCCGGCTTCAATCTGGGGGATTATGTACAGGCGGCCGGGTCGCCTGATGCGGAAAACGGCGCGGGAGTCCACGTGGAAGTTTACGGGAATCGCGGTTTGGAAGCAGCGCTGCAACCCAAGACGCAACCGCCGGCTGGGCAAGAGCAGTTGTCCAGTCTGCCCCGCCGCGGGATTCCGCCGCGGCCACCGTTGCCGAACGGGCCTCCGCCTCCGCAGGCTCCCAATCCGCTGGCCCGGCTGCAGGCGGTTGCAGCCGACATCAACTCGGCGTTGCAGTTTTATACGGGCCTGTTCGGTCCACCGGCGCTGAAGACCCTTACTGTCTCGCCGATCCCGGCAGGATTCGGGCAAGGCTTTCCGGGGTTGGTCTACCTCTCGACTCTGTCTTACCTCGACCCGAACCAAAGACCAGAGACGGAGCGGGGTCCCCGCGCTCAGCTGTTTTATTCGGACTTGATTGAGGCCCACGAAGTGGCGCATCAGTGGTGGGGGAACATCGTAATGCCGGCCACCTATCAAGATGAATGGCTATCGGAGGCGGTGGCGGATTATTCGGCGCTGCTTTACCTGGAGAAGAAAAAAGGCTCCAAGGCGATGGAAGATGTGCTGGAGGATTTTCGCGACATCCTGGTGAGAAGAGACGCGAACGGGGAGACCACCGAATCGGCTGGGCCGATCGCTTGGGGTTACCGCTTGGATGGCAGCGGCAATCCGGCGGCGCGAAACGATATCACCTACGACAAAGGCGCGTGGGTGTTGCACATGCTGCGGCGGCGCATGGGCGATGGGCCGTTCTTGAAAATGCTCGCCGAATTGCGGAAGCGCTACGATTCGCGCGCGGTATCTACTGCGCAGTTTGCAGCGCTGGTGAAGGAGTTCATTCCGCCACGCGCGGCGGGCGGGCCCGCGGCGAGCCCTGCCTTTAACGTGGACTCGTTCTTCGACAACTGGGTGTACTCCACTGGCATTCCTGACTTGAAGCTGAATTACGCGGTGAAAGGGACTGCACCGGCGATCAAGCTTTCGGGAACCATCGAGCAGAGCGGCGTAGACGACGATTTCTCGATCGAGGTTCCGGTGGAAGTTCAGTTTGCCAACGGCTCCCAAACGATTTGGGTTGCGACCTCGAATGACGGCGCGACATTCTCGGCTTCGCTGAAGCAGGCGCCGCTGAAAGTATCGATTCCCATCGGCCGCCGCGTGCTGGCGGTAAAGAAGTAACCGGGCGAATCCGTGCTTCACGCAAACGTAACGTTGGCGATGCGACAATAATACCGAATGGTGATTTATGGCTACACCTACGCTGCGGGTCTCGTGGCCGGCGGCGTGGCGGTCACTTACCTGTTGAGCTGGCCGTGGTCGCTTCTGTTCTACATTCCTGCTCTGTTTTGTTTGAACTTTTTCCGAGACCCGGAGCGCCATGCGCCGGAGGGGCCGGTGGCGGTGTCGCCGGCGGACGGGAAGGTGGTGGCAGTGGCGCCGGCCGCGGGAGAGGCCAGCCGGATCAGCATTTTCCTGAATATTTTTGACGTACACGTGAACCGCACGCCGATCCCCGGGAAGATCGTTTGCGCGACCTATAAGAAGGGCGATTTCTTGGTGGCGAGCAAGGAAGCAGCCAGCGACGCCAATGAACAGAACGTGCTCACCGTGGAGGGAGTGGTGGGAGGGCGGCTTACGCGCGTCGTCTTTAAGCAGATTGCGGGGCTGATTGCGCGGCGCATCATCTGCTACAAGCGCGTGGGCGACGTGCTGGAGCCGGCGGAGCGGATCGGATTGATTAAATTCGGCTCGCGCATGGACGTGGTGTTCGGGCCGGAATGGTGCGTGACGGTGAAGCCGGGCGAGCGCGTCGCGGCAGGATCGAGCGTGATCGCCCGCATCGCCGAACCTATTGAAGAAACGGCGGTCGAGGATCAAACCACATGAGAGCGATGAGCCTGCGGGACCGGCTGGTTGATCCGAAGTCGCTGGACCGAAGGCCACGTCGTGCGGCCTACGCGTTGCCGACGATGTTCACGGCAGGCAACGTATTCCTGGGGTTCTTCGCCATTGTGGAAACCATCCAGGGCGCCATGGCCATGCTGCAAAACGCCGCCGGCGCGCATTTGAACTTTCAAGCCGCGGCGATTTCCATTGGCGTCGCGGTATTCCTGGATGGGCTGGACGGCCGCATCGCGCGCATGACCAACACCACCAGCGATTTCGGCCGCGAGATCGATTCGCTCGCGGATTGCATCACGTTCGGCATCGCTCCGGCAGTGCTGGCGGTGGTGTGGGGCATCCAGTTCGTCGATCCGCCCACGGACTTGATCACCATGGACACGCTCCGGCACGCCGGCTATTTCTTCTCCTTCATGTTCCTGCTGTGCGGAGCGGCGCGGCTGGCGCGCTTCAACATCACCAAGAATCCGATCCCCAAAAACCCCGGCCGGCCAGACCGGAAATACTTCGTGGGCTTGCCGATTCCCGCGGGAGCGGCCGTGGTCGCATCCGTGGTGTACGCGTGCAACAGCGAGCCCTTGCGCTGGTGGGTGTTTTCCGCGGCGTGGCTGGCGCTGCTGGCGCTGCTGGCGTTCCTGATGGTGAGCACGTGGCGGTATCCCAGCTTCAAGGACGTCAATTTGATGCGGCCGCGGTCGTTTCTCGTGCTGGTGGCGATCGGCGGCGCAATCTACCTGATCCTGTTCTTCTCGCAGCCCACGCTGCTGGCGTTGTCGGCGGGATACTTGATGAGTGGGATCGTGATTCGCGTGGGCGGTATTGTGCGGAGAAGGTTCCGGGCGAAGCCCACTGGTGAAGCGGAGCAACAACTTGGCTAAGATCGCGGAACGTCCGTTAGTAGGGACTGGTGGGCGGCGATACGCTGCTGGGAAAAGAGATTCGTGAGCTGTTAGGCGAGTCCGCGCAGAAGCCGCGCGTGCAATTACTGGCGGCGACTCCCGACGGGTCCACCGTGCCGGCGCCGGATGAGGATGACGCTCTGGTGATGGCGCCGATGAACGCCGAGAGCCTGGAGGGGAGCAAAGCTGCGTTCTTAGCCGCGACCCCATCGGCCAGCAGGCGCGCGGCGAAGGTGAATCCGAAGGGCGGGCCGGTGCTGATCGATTTGACTGGCGCGCTGGAGGATCAGCCCCAGGCGAGACTGCGGGCGCCTAGCGCGGAGCCTCCGGCCAACGCGCCGAGGGCTGCGGCTCCGATTCAGGTGATCGCCCATCCGGCGGCCATCGCGATCACGATGTTTCTCGCCAAGCTGGTGAAGGTAAAACCGGTGCGGCGCAGCTTGATTCACATTTTCGAGCCGGCCAGCGAACGCGGCCAGCGGGGCATCGAGGAGTTGCAGCAGCAGAACCGGGCCCTGCTGAGTTTTCAGAAGCTCAACACCGAGGTGTTCGACGCGCAGCTCGCGTTCAATCTTTTGGCGCGGTACGGCGAAGAGGCGCTGGAGGGCCTGGATCTGATCGAGCAGCGCGCGGAGCGGCATCTGGCGTCGCTGCTGGCCGGTTGGCCGGGCATCCCCATGCCGTCGCTGCGCATGATTCAAGCGCCGGTGTTTCACGGCCACAGCATTTCAGTGTGGGCCGAGTTCCAGGATAATCCGGACGCCGCGGCAATCGCGCGGGCTCTGGCGGCGGAGGGCTTGGATGTGCGGCCGGACGACCCTCCCACGAATGCAGCCATCGCGGGTCAAGGCGGAATCAGCGTGGGCGCGATCTGGGCGGATCGGAATCATCCGCGGGCGTGCTGGTTTTGGGTGGTGTCCGACAACTTGCGTTTGGCGGCGGAGAACGCGGTAGCCGCGGCGCTGGAGGTTTTGTGAAATACTTCGCCGCGGCGGCGTGCCTTGCTCTGCTGAGTTCGTGCGGTTATCACACGGCGGGCCACGCCGACCTGCTGCCGAAGACCATTTCCACGGTCGGGGTTCCGTCTTTCGCCAACGCGACCACGCGATACAAAATTACCGACTGGCTTCCGGATGCGATCGCCAAGGAGTTCGTCGCGCGCACCCGCTACCGGGTAGTGAACGCCGACAAAGCCGACATGCTGCTGCGAGGTGGAGTGCTCTCCTATAGCTCCAACGCGGCGCTGTTCGATCCGAAGACTGCGCTGGCAACCAGCGTGGAGGTTCATTTGATCCTGCAGGTGAGCCTGGTGGAGCGCGCCACCGGCAAGGTGCTGTTCAGCCGTCCGCGAATGGAAGTGGTGGACAACTACGAGATCCCTCAGCAAGAGACCCAGTATTTCGATGAAAGCGACAGCGCGCTTCAGCGCGTGAGTCGGCGCGTGGCGCAACAGATCGTTTCGGCCGTTCTCAATAATTTTTGAGCGATGACGCCGGAACAGTTCCTCGACCGAATTGCCAAGAAGGGTCCGGACAGCGTCTACTTATTCCTCGGGCCGGAATCCTATAATCGCGAGCGCTGCCGCAAGGCTCTGATCGACGCGGCGCTGGCGGGCATGGGAGAAGAGGAGCGCGAAAGCGCGATCGCGCGGCACGATCTGGACCAGGTGACACTGACCTCGGCGCTGGATGACGCCCGTTCCTTATCTCTGTTTGCCACACGGCGTGTAATCTGGCTGGCGCGCGCCGAAGCAGCTCTGCCACGCGGACGGTCGCAGGCGGAGACGGATGAGGAGGGCGGCTCCAGCCGCGATGCGGATGCGCTTTCCTCCTATTTGCGCCGGCCCACGCCCGGCACGGTGGTGGTATTGGACTGCGCACGATTCGAATTCGATGGCGAAGATCGGGCCAGGATCGAGCGGGTGCAGAAATTCTACTCAGGCGTTCCGGCGCAAGTGGAATTCCGGCCGTTTTCCCCGGAAGCCGCCAGAGCCCTTACGCAAAGTCTGGCTCGCGCGGCGGGGCTGCAATTGGGATTGGCCGAACTGGCGCTATTGCTGGAAGCCACTGGAGGCGACGCGTCGCGCATCGCGCTGGAGATCGAGAAACTGAAGCTGCTGGCTGGGGATCGCAAGGTGACCGCGGAGGACATCGCGGCGCTGGTGCCCGACGCGCAGGCGGCCACCATCTTCGCATTGGTGGCGGCCCTGGGACGGGGTGACCGTGCGCGGGCGCTGGAGACGCTAGACACGCTGGCGCGGTCGGGCGAGTACATGCCTCTGGCTCTGACGTTTCTGGCGACGCAGTTCCGCATGGCTCTCGCGGCGCGCGAAGCCGGTTTGCGGACCGCGGGTGAGATTCAGGCGCACTTCAGCCGGATGGGCGCGCGAATCTGGCCGGAGCGGGCTCGGGAGATCGGGCAGACCATGGAGGCTTTCCCCAAGGCTCGACTGGACCGCGCGGTGGCGAAGCTGTTCGAAGCCGATCGCGATTTGCGCGACGCCCGGCCGGACGACCGGGTCATCATGGAGTCCATGATTCTGGAGTTGACCGGTAAGTAGCCCGTAACTTTTCGCCGCTTTCCGCTATTAATGGTCATGAGGCGGGTTGCACTCCTGACGATTGCCGCGGCGGTGAGCGCGTACGCCCACCACTCGCTCCACGGAACGTACCTGATGGAGCAGCAGGTGAGCGTCGAAGGAAAAGTCGCCAAGTTCCTGTTGAGGAACCCGCATTCTTTTATCGAGATCGAGGTCCCTCAAGAGGACGGACCCGCGCAGACCTGGGACGTCGAATGGGGTACGGGCGGGCAACTGGCGGCGCGCGGTATCCGGTGGGATACGGTGAAGCCGGGGGACGAGGTGACGGTCACGATGTCGCCGGCAAGGAATTCCGGAAGCCATCGCGGCTTGTTGCGAATCATTCGGCGGCCATCGGACGGATTCGAATGGGGCACAAAGCCCGGCGAGGAGCCGGCAGAATGGAGGGTCGAGACAAAATGAGATTAAGTCTGGCATTATTCATAGCGGCACTGCCGCTGGCGGCGCATCATTCGACGCACGCGGAGTTCGACGATAGCCGGATGGTGACGATGAGCGGCGTGGTCCGGGAGGTTACCTGGATGAATCCGCACGCAACCCTTTTGGTCACGGTAACCGATCCTGACGGGAGCGCGGCGGAGTGGAAGATCGAGCTGCCGCCACCGAATCCTTTGGTCAGGCAGGGATGGAAGAAGGACGACGTCAAAGCCGGCGATCGCGTGACGATGGAGCTGTGGCTCGCGAGGGACGGCAGCAAGCTGGCTAATATGCTGGCGATCACGCTTCCGGACGGCCGCGTCATGAAGGGCGGCGGCGGTTGGGATAATCCGGTCAAGGTACAGTAGAGGTCCGTGACCGACGAGCAGCTTATCGCCAGAGCGGCGCGCGGCGACCAGACCGCGTTCGAGTTGCTATGGGAGCGCCACTGGCACGCCATTTACAGTTATGCGTGGCTGCTGGCTCGCAACTCCGACGCGGAAGATATTACGCAGGAGGCGTTCCTGGCGCTGCTGCGGAAGCCTGCCGCCTTCGACCCGGCCCGGGCGCAATTGCGGACCTGGCTGATCGCGGTGGCGCGCAGGCAGTATCTGGGGCGCTGGAGGAATGCCTCCCGCGATGCCGGGTCCGACGCTACGGATGAGGCTGAGAATCCGGCGGGATTCGACGAGCAGTTGATCCGGCTGGAACGAGCCGACGCGGTGCGGCAGGCAGTGGCCGCGCTTCCGGACTTGCAACGGGAAGCAATTTATCTGTTCGAGTTCGAGGAGCTGAGTCTGGCTGAGATCGCCAGCATTCTGAATATCGAGGTTAATGCCGTCAAGGCGCGGCTGCACCGTGCCCGGCAGCAATTGAAGCGCCTGCTTACGAAGGAATTACTATGACGGAAGAACATCGAGATCCGGAGTTGGAGAAAGTTTGGGAGGAGTGGCAAGCTCCGCCGCCGGGCGATGGCTTTCATGCACGGGTATTGAGCGCGTTCGAAGAAGAATTTGGACGTGTGCCCTGGTGGCGGAAGCGCTGGGTGGTGGCCGGAGCGGTGGCAATGGTGGCAGCGGCGATGGCGGTTGTCATGCTGCGGCCGCATCGCGAGACCCACTATGAGCCGGTGAGCCAGCCGCGATTCATGGTCGTCAGCGCGGGAGAGCATCCATGAGAACATGCCTGATCGCCGCGTTCTGCTTAGGGGCCCTTGTTCAAGCACAATTGGTTCGAGCACAAGAGGTGAAGGAATACCAGTTCCATCTGGACAACGGCGCGGAAGTGATCTACCAGATCTACGGGCAAGCGGACGAGAAGGGACCGGCGCCCAACCTGGGGTCCGCCAGGGCCTACGGCAACACGGTTGAGCGGAGCATCATGGATGCGCAAAACGTCCGGCAACTGGGATTCAACCTGCGCATCATGCGGCTGCCGGGCGATCCCATTCGATTTCGCATTTCAATGGAGCCTCGCAGTTCCCTGGAGCCAGGAGGACAGTGGGGGTTCTTCCGGCAGACAGCCCCTCCCCGCGACATTGAGAACGGCGATCGCGTGATGCTGGACGTGTTGGAGGAGCCTTCCACCGGCCGGAAGGTCTTCGACACCTTCCAGGTGGGTATCGGCGTGGGCATGCACGCCATGCCGGTCGCCAAAACGATTCCGAAGACTCCCGCGGCAGGAGCGGCTATTCATTTACAGAGCCCTTGCACGCTCGATGGGGCCACACCCTCAAAGACTGCGGGGAACGTGAGCGGAGGGATTGTGGGTGTCTCGATCCCAGGAAAGGGGGTGTTCGCGCTGTCGGCGACTCCGGGGATTGGCTATCGCATGGAAGGAATCGCCGAAGGCAACGTGTTAATGTTCGTGGCAGGAAGCGAGCGCTACGACATTCAGTGCGCCACGCCCGTGATGGATGGCGCGGGGGCGTGGTACTTGTGGGTGCGGCGCGAAACCACGGAAATGCTGAAGCGGCCGCTGGAGTTCACCGCTCCGCGATGATTCGGCGCAGCGATCTCAAAATCTCAGCACGTGCCAGAGGCTGGAGAAATCGTCGGTCCAAGTGAGCGGAGGCGCGGAAAGCGCGGTCCAGCCGGAGGCGGTAGTGAAGCGGGAAATATCCGCGGCAAGGGCGACCCATTGCGAGGCGCTTTCGCCGGTCTCCGAATTGCGCTGGGAACTCAGCTGAGCGGCTTGCCAGCCGAGATGCTTGGCGATGCCTCGCGCGACGGGCTCCAGATCCAGCGTTCGATTGGTGATGTGAAGCAACAGGACACCGCCGGGTTTGAGGCGGCCGCGATAGAGGTCGGCGCACTCCGTGGTGAGGAGATGCTTGGGGATTGAGTCGCTCGAGAAAGCGTCGACGGCGATAGCGTCGAAGTCGTGCGAGGCGCCATGAGCCGCTTCCGCGGTGAGTTGGACGCGCGCATCGCCAAGGACTGTTTCGACGCGCGCTTGCGAATCCTTGAGGAACCAGAACCAAGTGTTGGCGATGCGGATGACATCGGGATTGATCTCGTAGAAGCGAATTTCATCCCCCGGTTTGCCCCAAGCCGCGATGGTTCCTGCTCCGAGACCAACCACGGCGATGCGGCGCGGCGAGGGCATGGCTTGAAGGGCGAGGGCGACGCCGGAGTGGGGACCGTAGTAAGAGGTCGGCCAGTCGCGATGATCCGGTTGCTCGTATTCGAAGCCGTGGTCGATGCGGCCGTGGGTGAGGGTTCGCTTCAAGCCGATTTCGTCGGTAGATTCGGTGACGCGCAGGATGCCATAGAAGTTGCGGAGACTGACCAGACTTCCCTGCCCTCCCGCGATCCACAGGAATGCGCCCGCAGTGCTCAGGCCAAGGAGAAGGGACGAGAGCGGAACGCGGGCGTCGAAGCCTTTCCAAATGCCGAACCCCTCCTTGCCGACCCAGCAGATGAGGCCGAGGGCGCAGGCGGCGCCAAAACCGATGGGGTACTCGCTGAATTCGGTGAAGACGCGGGGAGCAAGGATGGCGACAAAGACTCCGCCGAGCGCACCGCCCGCGGCGACGCACAAATAGAACGTCGTGAGATAACGCGGCGCGGGGCGCGCGCGCACGAGCTCGCCGTTGCAGAGCATGCAAGCGAAGAAGAGCGCGAGAAGATAGACCCCAAGCTGCCAGAGAACCGGAATGGCATTGGCGGCGGCGGAGACGGAGCAAGCGACGGCCGTGAAGAGTCCAGCGAATCCGGCGTAAACGGGACGGCGATACCAGCGGTCGCTTTCGAAGGTGAGGACGAAGGTGAGCAAGTAGAGAGAAAGCGGCGCGACCCAGAGGAAGGGGTTGACGGCGATCTCCTGCGAGATTTCGTTGGTTGTTGCGAGCAGGACGATAGACGCTGACGTAGAGAGAGCGAGCCACAGCAGGATGGTCTTTAGCGCCGGCCTCGGCTCGCCGGCAGATGCGGCTTCTTCCGGCGGACCTTCCTTAGTTCTCCAGGCCGTGTACCCGCAGATCGCCACAAACGCCGCGAATAGCACGGACCAGGTCCGCATCTGCGCGCCGAGGCGCACGAAGGGCTCGACCAGAAAGGGGTAGCTGAGTAGCGCGAGGAAAGAGCCGAAGTTCGAAAGCGCGTACAAGCGCCAGGGCGATTCAGCAGGCCGTTCAGCGGAGAACCAGCGCTGAATGAGGGGCGCGGTGGAGGAGAGAAGGAAGTACGGAGCTCCCACGGAAGCGGCCAGCAGGATCAAAATCTGAACCGCGGGATCGCCGCTCGGGCCTGAGGTTCGGATAGTAACGGGGACGAACCATAAGCTTCCAGCCAAGAGACCGATATGTAGCCAGCGCGCTTTTTTATTGACGTGCGCATAGGCGTAACCCGCCAGCAGCAGAGCTTGGAAAAAGAGCAAGCAGGTGGACCAGACCGCGGGAGTTCCACCGAACTCAGGCAGCAGATAGCGCGCGGCGATCGGCTGCACTTGAAACAGCAGAAAGGCGCTTAAGAAAATGGTGGCGTAAAACCGCCAGGGAGCGGCGCCGGACGAATCCCTCAACGCTTGGAGATGACCTTCGGCTGATTCTTGGCTGGCACGAAGGAAAGATTCGCGGTGAAGAACGGCATTACCTTCTGCTCAACGCGATCCCGCACGTGATTGGTGTGATCGCCTTCGTAGGTCTCAAACGTGTGCTTGATGCCGAGCTGGGTCAGCAGCGCGTCCATCTGCATGTTGGAGCCGGCGAGACCGTCCTGCAAACCTACGTCCATGGCGATTGCCTTGAAGCTCCGCAAGGCAGGCAGATACTGACCCGCAAAGGCGAGCGGCGAATTGGCCACCCACTCCGCGGCGGCCTCGGCGTTGAACTGGCCATTATCGTTGGGAAGGTCGAAGAACAGCGGCGGTTTCTCGGGATTCGCACTCCACGCAGCGGCCTCGGCGTATTGCACGTTGCCGAAACCTCCGCCACGTCCTCCGCGCCCGCCAGTCTGCTTGGCGTTCTGTTTGCCATCGGCCGCAGCCGGAGGAGCCTGCTTCGGCGCGCCTTGCTTGCCGTCGCCGCGTCCTGCGCCACCCCGGCCCGCTCCCGGAGGTTGCGGGTTGTTCATCAGGCAGCACGAACTCATGGCGTAGATGCTGGAGTAAACATCCGGATACTTCATGGCGAGCCTAAAGGTGCCATAGCCTCCCATGGAGTGGCCCATCAGGCCGCGCGAGGCTCGCGTGGCGATGGTGCGGTAGTGCGTGTCGATGTACTCGACCAATTCCTGCGTGATGAAGGTCTCCCAATCGCCGTTGGTGGGCGAGGACGAATACATCGCGCCGTTATATTTGTTGAACGAGTCCGGATTCACCAGGATCATTTCCTTGGCAGTGCCTGCGGCAATGTCTTTGTCGACCCTGGTGGGGATGCCGAAGGCCGGCAAATAAGCTTCCGCGTTGAGGCCGTAACCGTGCAGCTCATACACCACCGGGTAGCGCTGGTTCTTGTTCTTGGTATAGCTGGGCGGGAGATAAACGAAGACGTTGCGATCGGGTGAGTCTCCCAGTAAATTGCCTTCGAGCGCCTTGCTGTGAACCTTAATATGTTCCACCGCGTTGGGTCGGGCGTTGGGATCGGCAGGGAAAGGCCCCTTTTTGGCGGCAGCCGCCGGTGCGGGAGCAGGCGTTTGCGAAAACATCCAACCGGCGGTGCCGGCGACCAGCGCGGCCGAGAGAGCAAACTGAAGAGCGAACTTGAGGTTAGAGCGCATTTGTATTCTTCCCATCTACGAACCTTCCCTTGATCCACGAACCGGAGACCATTCTACTCCACCCGCAAACATTCGGAAGGATCGAGACGCGATGCTCGCCAGGCGGGGATGGCGCAAGCGGCGAGACCGCTGAGCGTGATGGCACCAAGCCCGGCGGACCAAGCTAGAGGATCTTCGAGACGCGTCCCGTACATTTGGCTGGCGACCAGACGGTATACCGCGATGGCTACAGCGGAACCCAGCGCGGTTCCGGCGAGCACCAGAGCAACGCCGCGAGCGCACAACAGCCATGCGATCTCACCCGGCTTGGCGCCCAGAACCATGCGGATTCCGGCTTCGCGGCGGCGCAGCGCGGCCGTGTAGGAAAGCAGCGCGTAAAGGCCAACAGCGGCCAGGAGGGCTCCGGCGATGGCGAACCCGGACATGAGGAGCACAACAAAGCGGCGGGCCCGATAGGATTTATCGATGAAGGACTGAAGGGAAATCACCTCGAAAACCGCCTCGTTACTGTCGATGGAGTGAACGATGTTCGCGACGGAATCGACCAGGGCGGCTTGCGGCAGGCGGCTGCGAATCACCAGGGTCATGCCGCCTGGATTGGATTGCGCCGCCGGGAAGTAAATCTGCGGAGTGGTTTCGAGATCGAGTGCGGTGGTCTTGACGGCGCCCGCCACGCCGGTGATGGCGAACGTCCGGCCGAACATTTTGAGTTGGCTGCCGACGGGATCTTCACCGGCGAGATAGCGCTTCGCCAGCGATTCATCGATAATCGCCACGGGTTCGGAGCCGGCGCGGTCTTGATTCGTAAAGACGCGGCCGTGCAACAACGGAATATGCATCGCCGCGAAATAGTCCGGCAAGATGACGTTGAAGACCGCGTAGGGATCGACCCTGGGCTTTGGCTTGCCGAGGATTTCGAAAGTATTGCCGTTTTCGCCGTAACCGAACGGCAGCAAACCGCATCCGGATGCAGCCTCAACGCCGGGAATACGGCGGACCTGGTCCATCATGGTTTCGAAAAATTGCGACCGCGCGGCGGCCGTCTGGTAGCGAGGGCCGTACAACTGCGTTTGGATGCTCAACACGTTCTTCGGATCGAAACCGAGGGGGACATCGAGCAATCGCAGCAGGCTGTGAGTGAGCAGTCCGCCGCAAACCAGGAGCGCGGTGGCGATGGCGACCTGAGCGACGATCAGGCCCTGGCGTCCGCGCTGTTGCCCTCGGCTAGCCGTACGTTGATTGCCGCCCTGTTTGAGGGATTCGACTGCGTCCGATCTGGAAGCGGTCCAAGCCGGGTAGAGACCGCAGGCGAAACCCGTGGCCAGCGTGAGGGCGAGTCCGAACCAGTAGACGGGCGCTTCAATGTCGAACTGGCCCATCGGACCGTACTTCGAGAGCGCGCTGGTCAGAGCATTCGCCAGCACGAGCGCGCCTGCGCCTCCAGTCAAGGCCAGGAGCAGGACTTCCATCAGCACCATCCGCGCGATGCGGACCCGTCCCGCGCCGAGAGCCATGCGGACGGAAATCTCGAATTGGCGCGCGGTGGAGCGGATCAGGAGCAGGCCAGCCACGTTGGAGCACACGATCAATAGCAGGCAAGAGACGCTGGCAAAGAGAATCCCGATCCAGCGCCGGAGCGTCCCATCGTCATCGCGAGCCATGGAAGCGAGGAAGTATCCGGGAGGGTCTGTGGCGAACGCCGCACTCAACTGGCCGATGCGTAGCGAGGCTTGATCGAACGCGATTCCAGGAGCGAGGCGCGCGAACATGCGGAGATAGTGGGTTGAGGCGGCTCCGGGCGCGGTGCGATCCAGATGCGCCGGAACGGGCACCCACATCTGCGTGGGGAGGGTCGGGAAAAGGAAAGACGCCGGCATGACGCCGACCACCGGATAAGTTTCGCCGTCGAGTTTAAGCGAGCCGTGCAGGATTTCGGGGTCGGCTCCGAAGGCGCTGCGCCAGTAGGATTCGGCGAGGATGACGGCGTGCGGGCCGTGGAACTGCTCCTCTTCGGAATTGAAGAGACGGCCCATGATCGGCTGGACACCGAGAGTGCGGAAGAGGCTGGAGGTCATGGCGACGGCGTTGATTTTTTCCGCGCGGTCGATACCGGTTCGGGTGAGATCGAGCATGTAGTAGACGCCGGATTCGGAGAAGAGCCCGGAGTGTTCGCGCAGATCGAGATAATCGACGGCGGAAGGTCCCATGCGCCCGAGGCCGAGACGGGGGAAGGAATCGTGCACGGCGACGAGTTGATCCGGGTGCGGATAGGGCAGCGGCTTCAGAACAACCTTGTACAGGACCGAGAAGACGGCCGTGTTCACGCCCAGGCCGAAAGCAAGTACGGCGATGGCGACCAACGCCAATGCAGGATTCCGGCGCAGTTGGCGCAAGGCGATTCGGAGATCCGCCGCGATTCCATTCCGAAGCATCATGAACTATTATGAGTCCCATGCGACTCTTATGGGCTGTATTGGCGGTGGGCACGATCGCGCAGGCGCAGAACGATTGGCGCACCTACGGCGGCAGCGATCCGAACGGTAGCGTAGAGAACCGGCGCTACTCCACGTTGAAGCAAATCGACACCAAGAACGTCACCAAGCTGACACAGGCGTGGAGCTTCACGGCGCGGCCCGCGGACGCCAAAGGGGCCGCACGGGCTTCGCAGGTAACGCCTCTCGTGGTCAACGGCGTAATGTACCTGGTGACCTCGTATCAAAGTCTGGTGGCGATGGAGCCGGAGACCGGAAAGGTGATCTGGACCTATTCGCACGGGCATGCGGGAAGGCCGCCGAGAGGAATCGCGTATTGGCCGGGAGAGGGAGGGAGTCCAGCGGAGATTTTGTTCGGCACGTTCGATGGGTTCCTGATCGCGCTGGACGCCAAGACAGGCAAGGCGGTGAGTGGGTTCGGAACAAACGGAGAGATCGATTTAAAAGCAGGGATGATGAACGGTCTCACGGAGCATTACGGGCTCTCTGCCGCGCCGGTGATCTACAAGGACCTGGTGATGACGGGCTCGCACACGATAGACAGCCCGGGACTAGGCCCTCGCGGGGATTTGCGGGCATGGGACGTGCGCACCGGGAAACTGGTGTGGACGTTTCACTCGATTCCGGAGCCTGGTGAGAAGGGACACGAGACCTGGCTCGATGATGGGTGGAAGAACCGGTCGGGAACGAACGCCTGGACCACGTTCAGCGTGGATGCGCCCACGGGAACCGTGTTTGTCACGTTCGACTCACCGTCGGCCGATCTTTATGGAGGCGACCGGCCGGGGAACGATCTTTACGGCAACTCGCTGGTGGCTCTAGATGCCGCAACTGGCAAGTACAAATGGCATTTTCAGACCATCCATCACGACATTTGGGATTACGACGCCCCCGGGCCCGTGATGCTGACGGAGGTGGTCCGCAACGGAGCGAGGATTCCGGTGGTGGCCTTGTCGAACAAGACCGGGTTCGTGTTCGTTTTCGATCGGCGAGATGGGAAGCCGATCTTCGACATTCAGGAAAAGCCGGTTCCCAAAGGCGATGTTCCGGGCGAATGGTATTCGCCGACGCAGCCCGTGCCGGTAAAGCCGCCCCCGATCACGCGCCAAGGCATGACTCGCGACGAGATCGCTAAGGTGACGCCGGAGCAGCAACAATACTGCGAGGCGTTGTATGACGCCAACGGCGGCACGCACAACGAGGGCGCGTTCACCCCTATGGGCACGAAACAAACCGTCGTCTTCCCGGCAAGCAATGGAGGGGCGAACTGGGGCGGCGCGAGCATCGATCCGGCGCTCGGTTACTACTTCATCAATACGCGCAGCGAAGGGGCCATCGGGCATATGGGCAAGCAGTCGGAGCTTCCCACCAAGGGCGGCAAGCAAGCCGCAAGCGATAGCGGGACGGCCTACGTTCGCATCGGCCCGCGCGGGCAGAATACCGGCTTCTCCAATCCGATGACGGGCTGGCCGTGCCAGGCTCCTCCGTGGGGCGAGTTGATCGCGATCAATCTCAACACCGGAGACATCGCGTGGCGCGAACCGTTCGGGCGCGTGGATGCGCTGGAGGCCAAGGGCGTGATGAATACGGGCTCGATCAACATTGGAGGGTCGGTCGCGACGGCGGGCGGGTTGCTCTTTATCGGCGCTTCCACCGATCAGCGGTTCCATGCGTTTGAGTCGAAGACGGGCAAGCTGCTGTGGGAGGTGAAGGTCGGCGCGAATGCGCAGGCGAGTCCGATCACCTACGTGGGGAAAGACGGGAAGCAGTACGTGGCGGTCACGGCCGGGGACGAACTGCTGGCGTACCGGCTGCCTTAGTCGACCGAGCCGGACCTCAAGAGCCGGACCTCAAGAGATGGATCTGGAAACGATTCGCTATCCGGTTGGCAGGTTCGATTTCAAGGCTCCTTTTCGCGCGGAGGATCGGCCGTTGTGGCTCGCGCAGTTGGCCGAGGCTCCAGCGAAGATGCGCGCAGCCGTAGAGGGATTGAACGACGCCCAACTTGACACTCCGTATCGGGAAGGTGGATGGACGTTGCGGCAAGTGGTCCATCACCTGGCAGACGCGCACATGAACTGGTACATCCGCCCGAAGCTCGCGGTGACTGAGGACGTGCCGATGACCAAGACTTACGCGGAGCAGCTTTGGTCGGAGTTGGCGGACGCGCGGACTGCGCCGGTGGAGGCTTCGCTGAAGATTTTGGAGGGCGTGACGGAGCGCTGGGTGATTTTCTTCGGGTCGCTGAAGGAGGCCGACTGGCCGAAGCGATTTCAGAACCCGGAGTGGGGCACGCGGACGGTTGAAGATGTACTGCGGTCGATGGCGTGGCACACTCGGCATCATACCGGGCACATCACCGAGCTGCGGAAGCGGATGGGGTGGTAGAAGCAAGGATTAGCCGCGAATACACGCGAATGCACACAAATGATGCGGACTTCGACTACTGGTTACGGTATCGCGGCGTGCAGACGCTCATCGAAGGGCGCGCCGAGCATGGGCTGCAAGGTGTTGCGGAACTCATGCGTATGGGCCTGGCCGCTGTGCGCGTCGAGGGCCTCCCGTGACTGCCAGATTTCAATGATCGTGAAGTGGTTGGGGCGGCCGTCCTGCACCAGACCCTCTACGCTGACGGCGCCTTCCTCCTTGCGGCTTTCGGCCGCGTACTTTTGAATGGCGGCATTGGCCCTGTCGGAGAAATTCGGCGTCACATCGATGTGGGTGACGATGAAGAGGTCCTTGGAGACGTCCGGCATCGAAGCGTCCACAGGGCGGGAGCAGGAGCTCAGAGCCAACCCGCAGCCGGCCAGAGCCAGACCGATCACGATTTTTCGCATTCCTGTATTTTGCTACAATTGCGCCCGGTATGAAATTGCTGATTTCGATGCTGGCGATGAGCGGGCTGCTGGCGGCCCAGGACGGAGCGGCGCTGTACCGGCAGATGTGCGCGGGCTGCCATGAAGGCGGCGCCGATCGCGCGCCCTCGCGCGAGGCTCTGGGAGCGATGACCGCCGACCGGGTGCTGGCGGCGCTGGAGACCGGTCCCATGATCTCGGTCACCAGCCGGCGCACCGCGCAGGAACGGCGAGCGATCGCAGAGTTCGTCAGCGGCAAGAAACTCGGCGCGCTGGTGACGAAGCCGTTCCTGGAAGCCATGTGCCCGGCGGCGCCTGCCCGCGCGTTGGCGCCGGCCCCGGTGTGGAGCGGATGGGGACAGGGCGTCGCCAATTCGCACTATCAAGCGCAGCCGGGAATCAACGCGGCCGATGTTTCGCGATTGAAGGTGAAATGGGCCTTCGGATTCCCCGGCGAGATACAAGCCTTCGGGCAAGTGACGATCGACGGCGACCGTCTGTACCTCGGCAGCAACAGCGGAATGGTGTATTCGCTGGACGCGAAGTCGGGATGCATTCACTGGTATTTTCAGGCGGATTCGTGGGTGAGAGCGGCGATCGGCCTGGGCATGCGGAGCACCGGCTCCGGTGCGCTGTTGACGGCGTATTTCGGCGACGGCGTGGCGAATATGTACGCGGTGGATGCGGCTTCGGGCACGCTGCTGTGGAAGAAGAAGGTGGACGATTATCCGGTGGCTCGCGTGACCGGCTCACCCACGCTGTACCGGAATGTGCTGTACGTGCCGGTGGCGTCGGGCGAGGAAGGCGCGGGCGCGGCGCCGGATTACCAGTGCTGCAAGTTTCGAGGCTCCGTGGTGGCGCTGCGGGCGCAGGATGGGTCGCAGATCTGGAAGGCGTACATGATCGATGAGCCTAAGCCGACGGCGAGGAACAAAATCGGCACCCAGTTGTGGGGACCCTCCGGCGCCCCGATCTGGTCCAGTCCGACCATCGATGAGAAACGCAATGCGGTGTACGTGACCACCGGCGACAACTACAGCGATCCGGCGACGCGAACCAGCGATGCTTTTGTCGCGCTGGATCTGGCGACGGGCAAGATTTTGTGGTCGCGGCAGACGACAGCCAGCGATTCCTATAACGTCGCGTGCCGGATGCCGGACACTACCAACTGTCCGAGCGTGGATGGGCCGGATCTGGATTTTTCTTCGGCGCCGATTCTGGTGAATCTGCCGGGAGGAAAGCGTGCGCTGGTGGCGGGGCAGAAGTCGGGCGTGGTGCACGCGGTCGATCCGGACAATCAAGGCGAAGTGATCTGGCAGACTCGCATCGGCACCGGAGGGTCGATGGGCGGAGTTCAGTGGGGCTCGGCTGCGGACGCAAATAACGTGTACGTGGCGCTGTCCGATATCGGACGCGTGAGGCTGACGTATTCGCAGAGCACGGACGCCGATCCCAAGAAGGGCGGAGGGATGTTTGCCCTGCGCCTCACCGACGGCAAACAGATGTGGCACACGGCGCCGGGAGTATGCGGCGACCGGCCGCGATGCAGTCCGGCTCAATCCGGCGCGGTGAGCGCGATGCCGGGAGTTGCGTTCTCAGGGTCGGTGGATGGGCACATCCGCGCGTACTCGATCAACGACGGCAAGATCGTCTGGGACTTCGACACCGAACGCGAATATAAGACCGTAAACGGCGTTGCAGGCCGCGGAGGGTCTCTGGATGGCGCGGGCCCTGCGATCGGCGGGGGGATGGTGTACGTCAACTCGGGCTACCCCACCGGGGGAGGAACTCCGGGCAACGTGCTGCTGGCGTTCTGGGTGGACGGCAAATAGGCGTAAAGGCTTCTCGAACATTGAAAGCGCCGCGCGTTTTATGGCTGCGCGTCGCGGTCGCGCCTGAATTAGATCGCCCCTGAAATCAAGCATTAAGCCGGTTTTTATGGATATTTCACTGATTTCCGGGCTTTTGAATATTACTTCTTTATAGGCTTCCGCATAGACTCAAATTGCCCGGAGCCCCCAGTTGGGCCCAGGCAGAAGCTAAAGAGGTTAATGTGAAGCAACTAATTCAAAAGACGGCGCTTACTACAGCTATGCTGGTGAGCCCGGCAATCGTTTTCGCCGCGCAGCCCGCGAAGGTAGGGATTGTGCAGAAGGCGACTCCGCCGGATCCCGCGGACGTTACCAAGGCGGTCCAATACGGTAAAGGAACGGGCATGACCCGCAACCAGGAGACTCTAAGCGGGAACGCGTACCGCTCTCGCACGGCCGCCGACAATGGCGCAGTGAAACAAACCGACCCTCATCACGGCGATTCCGCGCTACGCAAATAGCATTTATCGGTACGGGCCAGTTGGCGCCTGGTTAGTTCTTACGGCGATCTAACAGTAGCATCGCCTGCGCGATACCATCTACAGCATGTTCCTCGCTGCCCCGGCTGGCTTGGCCGTGAGGAAGCGCAGTTAAATCCAGATGTACCAGCTCATGGACCACGGTCAATTCCATGTCCTCAAGCATCGCTTGGTAGGGCAGTTGGTAGTCGGCCGCATCCACCACCCAGATCACGGCGGTTTTCTTGCTCTTATCCCAGCGGATGCCGCCGAGGGTCTTGGGGGGAAAATCCGCCAGCCGCTTCATCGCGATGGAAATGGTCCAGTCCTGAAGACTCAGGCGCTGTTGCCAAACCGCGAGACGTTCCTCGACGAACTGCTTGGGCGTTGGCGCGGACCCGGAGGGTGCAGTCTGCTCAAAGGCGGACGCGCTCTGGGCAAGGAGAGGCGCCCACGCGCATAGCGCCATCATCAAACCCAGCGCCACGTTCCGGCAGACAGCCATCGGAATCCTCCACACCTAGGTCCATCCGCGAAGCGAATGCCTATGGTCGGAGTATAGGGGTTGGCCGGCGTGGCGCGCAATCGAAAGGCATGATGCCCGCCATTAAGGATTTCTTTAGGATCTAAGTTATTGATCTAGAGGCGTTTCTAGCCTTCCGCCCACTCGCGCTCCAGCATCTTCGAGTATTCGCCCGACGCGAAGATATCGAACTCGAAGCCGAGATCCTCAATGCTCGAATAGGCCACCTGATTCTGGCGCATCTGGAACAACTGGTCCGCGTAGCGATAGTAGTTGCGGACGAACTCGTCGGAGAGAAGGCGGCGTTCCGGAGCGGAGCCCAGCAGCGTATTCAATCCCAGAGCGCGGCTGAAGATGGAGCGGTAATCCGCCACGCCCCAGCGCTGGAGCTTGGCCTGCACCGGCGGCGGCGTATGATGCACCAGCATGGCCGCGAAGCTTTGGTAGCGGACACCGCTATCGCGAAGCTCGGGCTGGCGGGCGATGTGTTCCAGGCACTGATCGATCCAGCGGACCAGATCCTTGCCGACATAGAACAGCATCAGGATTTCGGAGAAGCGGCCGTCGAGCAAGGCCCGGTCCAGATCATCGGCCGTCATCTCGCCTTGCGGCAGCAAGCCCTGCAACATGAGATTGGCGCGCTGGCTCTGCTTGAGCTTGTCGTGTCCGCCGGCTTCGGCGAAAGGATGCAGGATCAGAGGAGGCAGCTGGCGCGTGGCGGCGGCGGGCTTAGGCTGGATCTGGCTTGGCGTTGACGGATTCATTTGTGGGCTCTTGCTCTAGCCGAAGTATGCCAGATTACCGGCGTTCGGTGAGTAGTACTTTGGCCTCAATCGGCTGGTTCCCACGCAGAACCTTAACCAGTACCTCATCTCCGGGCTTCTTAGCGCGCAGAGCGTAGGTGAAATCGTACAAGTTCCCGATCTCCTTGCCGTCGAATTCGATGAGGATGTCGCCGGCTTTGAGGCCGGCCTTGGCGGCGGGAGTTCCATCGCGCACGTCGGCGAAGCGCACACCCTTAGGAGGCTCATCGAAGTCCGGCACGCTGCCGAACTCAGGTCCGTAACCCGTGCCGCCCCCGGCCGAAGCGCCGGCCGATGGCTCCTGCGGCTCCGGAGTGCGGACGAATTGCGGACGGTCCGGGGCGGAGTCGAGGCGGTCGACCACGTCAGAGACATAGGTGAGCAATTTGGCGGCATCGACGGCATTGATCTTATCGGCAGTATCGCTAGGCTTGTGATAGTCGCCATGCAGGCCGCTGAAGAAGAACAGCACGGGGACGCTCTTGATGGTGAACGACATGTGATCGCTGCCGCCGTAGCCGAGGTTCTCTGATAAATCGAATTTGAAGCCGGCCGGCGGAGGAAGGTCATTGATCAATTTGGTGAGCGTGGAGCCGGTGCCGGTTCCGTTGACATACACCTTACCGTCGCGAATGCGGCCGATCATGTCCATGTTGACCATCGCGACCGCGTCCTTGAGCGGCAGCAAGGGATGGTTGACGTACCAACTGCTGCCCAGGAGACCGAGCTCCTCTCCGGCGAAGGTGAGAAACAGGATGCCGCGCTTCGGTTGGGGCTGCTTCGAATACCAACGCGCGAGTTCGATTACGCCGGCGGTTCCGGAAGCGTTATCGTCGGCGCCAGGATGGATGGTGCCGATTTGCGAGGGCGCGAGCGAATGCTCATCGCCCAGGCCAAGGTGGTCGTAATGCGCGCCGATGACGACGTACTCCGAAGTTGTGCCCGGCAGGTAGGCTTCGACGTTATGCACGGTCTTCATATCGTGCTGAACGTCGACCGTGAGATTCACGGTGAGCTTGGCCAGCGCGAAGGAATGCGGCTTCAGGTCCTTGTCGATATCGGCTTCGGTCTGGTGCAGGTCGCGGCCTTCGGCCTTGAACCAGGCTTCCGCGGAGGCCTCCTTCACTTGCACGAAGACCACTCCGGAATCGGTCGGGCCGGTGGCGGTTCCGAAATCCAGCAGCTTGTCGGACTCTTTGGGATGAGCGGGCGTATCGTTGACCAGGATCACGCCGCGGGCGCCGTGCATTTTGGCGTTGGAAGCTTTGTCGGCGAAGGTCGCGTGGCTGGTGAGCTGCGTGCCGTCGAAGATGCTTTTCTCATCGTTTTCCTGCGGCTCATGGCGGAGGATCAGCACGATTTTGTCTTTGACGTCGAGGCCCGCGTAATCGTCGTAATGAAGATCGTTGGCAGTGATGCCGTAGCCGGCGAAGACCACCTCACCCGAGACTTTGGCCGAAGAAGAAAAGCTCAAGGGTGTGTAGTCGCGGCCGGAGGTCAATTTGGCGGACGCTCCGGCGTCTTCGGTCGAGAAGGAATTGGCGGGCCCCAGATGAGCGTTAACCGTAACGGTGAAGGGCTGAAGATAATCGCTGCCGGAGACAGGCTTGAGACCGAAAGATTTGAACAGGCCGCTGATGTAAGCGGCGGCTTTTTCGAGCTCGGGCGAGCCGGTGGCGCGGCCCTTCAATTCCGGCGACGCGAGATACTTGACCTCCGAGAGATAGGTATCCGGGCTGATTTGCGCGGGGGCGAAGGCGAGCGCGGCCGCCCCACAAGAACGAGTATCGCAGAGCAACCAGGTCCCGCGCAAGCCGGCTACTTTTTGATGATGCTGGGACTCGGAAGCGTGCAACATTTCTCTTCGTCCTCCTTAAGCTTGGCCTGTTGATCGATTTCCAGCGCGATCAGTTGCTGCAAAGTGCCCCACTGCGCATACTGATCCATAAGCTTGCGGCCGTTCAGGTACAGCGTGGGCGTGCCGTCGACGCCCAGGTCGTGGCCCATGGCCTGGGTGCGGTCCACTTCCGCTCCGGTGGCCTTGCTATCGACGCAGCGGCCAAGCTGCACCGCGTCGAGGCCGGCGGCCGGAGCCCATTCCATCAGCTTGGAGTTGTAGTTATCGGGCGTGACTTCGGTTTGGTGATCGTAGATCCAATCGTGATACTTCCAGAAGGCGTCTTCGCTCTGCTTGTAGATGCAGCGGCCGGCGACAGCGGCGACGCGCGACCAGGGATGGATGGACTCGAGCGGGAAATCCATGAAGTACACGCGCACCTTGCCGGGGAAGGTGGCGGGGATGTTCTGGCGGAGCGTGCCGGCCTCCTCTTTGCAATACGGGCACTCGAAATCGCCGAAGACGACGAGTGAAATGGGTGCGTCGGCGGCGCCGTAGGAGGGCTGCTTGTCGGTCTTGATCTTGTCGAGGTTGCCCTGGAAGGGGCTCTTGCTGAGATCGAAGACGTCGCCCTTGAAGATTTTCTGCCCGTCGCGAGAGACGAAGTAGGACTGATCCAGGTGCTGTTGGTTATAGGAGAGATGGACGCCGACGTCGTAGAAGCCGGGGATCTCGGCGGAGGGTTTGGGATCGTCAATCTTGACGTTGATGATCGGCGGCCAGGCTTCCAGACGACGCAGATAGCTTTCGAGCTTGACCTTGTCCACAGTGGGAGGGGCGGCCACCGGCGAGACCTGCGCACACGCAGACAGGCAAAGGAGGAAAGGCAGGGCAGTTTTCATGAGGCTCCTGAACTCTTATTATGCTGTATCCCGCACGCGATCGGGCGTTTGAGTTAAGGTCGCGTGACGTGGGCTCCAGGTGGCCGACCTCTAAACGTTGATTTGAATCACGGAGCTCTTAGCAGGATGCGGAAAAAGGCCGTCTCGCTACCGCTCCCTCACGGTCGCGGCTCAGTAAACGCCTGCAAACACGCGAGCACGTCCTGGTCTCCAAGGAGTCCGGCCCGATCCTGACATACCGTCAGGTAACGTGCGGGCCGGGCGGCGCGTTCGAGATCGGCCAGATTCCGCCAGGCGAATACTACATGGTGGCATTCTACCTGCCGGAGGAATCAGAGTTGCCTACGACGGACCTGCCGCAGGCGATCGTTCCCATCGCTTCTAGCGTGCGGGTGGAGGCAGGCGCCACCATAGGGGTGGATTTACGGGTGAACAAGTGGCCCTGGTCACAGGCGGCAAAGTAGGCTTCGCCACCGAGTACGGCTGGGCCCCCAACAGTCTCTGGCAGGCCGGTTAGAAGCGATACTCGGTGCCCCGGATGGACATCGTCTTCATAAAGTCCTGAAGCTCCGCCTCTCCGCGAAACTTGGAGCGGTCGTATCGTTCATAGTGAACCATTTCCTTGAGCGCCCGGCGGGGATGGTGAATCGTCCGGCTTCGCTTGGCAAACCCAATGGGAAGCAGATGATAAATCTGCAAAGGCTCCGGAATGCCAAGGAGCGACTTGAGCATGACGCTGAAATAGGGCGAGGCTACATCGCTGATGTACATGGAGCTGAGCCCCAACACTTCGGCGGCCAGAAGCATCTGCAGGACACAGTTCGCCAGGCTGCTGAAATAGTGCGCTTCCCACTTGTCGAGCTTTGTGCGCATCGGATAAGCGTCGTTGGTACGCGGATCGCCCAGCACGATTACATGGACTGGCGCGTAGCGGAAGTCCACACCGGCATTCACGCGGCGGCGCTGGCCGCGTGTCGCCTCCTCGATTTCGATCTTGTCGCGCATTTGAGTCTTGAAGATCTCTACAATCTTTTCCCGAATCTCCGAATCTCGTATCACAAGGAATTCCCAGGGCTGCGAGTTTCCAGCCGAGGGAGCCCATCGCGCCGCTTCCAGAATCTTTTCAACAAGTTCCTCCGGGACCGGCTTGTCCCTCAGAAATCCGGTGCGAATGCTGCGGCGCGCCTGAAGCACCTCCAGAAAGGTGTCGATCGATTCGGCCCGGTGACCATTTGGAAGTTCGCGAGGCGTTTCAGAAGTCATGATCTAGCTTTCCATGGTCAGTATACTGCTCGGCAAATCCACGGGCGAATCGAGGCAAGCTCCGCGTGATCTAACTCGTCCGCCGCGCTAGCTCCGGCTCGAACGCCAGCTCGCTCACGTTACAGTAGAAGAAATGACCCTTGCCCCTGTCGCGGCCTCCGCCGAGCTGGTCTGCTTCAACCACGCCTGCCGGGCCCGCTTCCCCATTACCGAAGTTCTCTACACTTGCCCCAAGTGCGGCGGCCTGATCGAGGCCCGCTATGCGCCGCCCCCGGCGGACGCCGACACCCTCAAAGGGATGTTCCGTGAGCGCCGGATGAGCAATGAGCCGCTCAATCAATCCGGCGTCTGGCGCTACCGCGAGCTCGCGCCCTTCCTCGACGACTACGCCCATGTTGTGACGCTGCGCGAAGGCAATACCCCGCTCCTCGACGCGCCTCTCGCGGCCAAACACGGCGGCCTGAAGAAACTGGTCTTCAAGCACCAGGGCTTCAATCCCACCGGCTCCTTTAAGGACAACGGCATGACCTGCGGCGTCGCCCAGGCCCGGCGTCTCGGCATGAAGCGGGTCGCTTGCGTCTCCACCGGCAACACCTCAGCGTCCATGGCAGCCTATGCCGCGGCCGCCGGGCTAAAGGCGTTCATCTTCCTGCCTCACGGCAACATTTCTTTCGGAAAGCTGGCGCAGGCGCTCGAATACGGGGCGACAACTCTGGAAATAGAAGCTAATTTCGACGAAATCCTGGCCCTGATCCGCGTCCTGGCGGAGCGCGTCGGCATCTACCTGCTCAATTCCATGAACCCCTTTCGCATCGAGGGCCAAAAGAGCATCATGTTCGAGATGCTGGATCAGCGCGATTGGCGCGTCCCCGATTGGGTCGTGCTCCCCGGCGGTAATCTCGGCAACGTCTCCGCGTTCGGCAAGGGATTGCGCGAGGCGAAAGTGGCTGGTTTGATCGATCGCCTCCCTCGGCTCGCCGTCATCCAGGCCGAAGGCTCCGCGCCGTTCTACCAATACTTCCACGCCGGTGCGCAAGGCGAGTTCCACCCTGTGACCCATCCGGAAACCCTCGCCACGGCCATCCGCATCGGTGACCCGGTGTCTTGGCCCAAAGCTCTACATGAAGTGCAAATCTCGAAAGGCACTGTGGAGATGGTGAGCGAGCAGGAGATCGCCGACGCCAAGGCCATCATCGGGCAATGCGGCATCGGCTGTGAGCCTGCGTCCGCCGCAACGCTGGCCGGCATTCGCAAGCTGACCGCGGCAGGAGTCATCGATCGCGATGCTGACGTGGTCGGCGTTCTCACCGGCAACGTCCTCAAGGACCCCGATTACATCCACAAGTACCATACGGACAAACTCATCGCCCCCGGCGGCGTGAAAATCGAGTCCACCTACGGCAACAAATCCATCGTGATGCTGAACAACGCCGATAAAATCGCGGGCTTGTTGGAATAACTCCCGCTAATTCTCGACCGGCGTCTTGTCGATGCGGTCGATCACGAGAACGCCGACCGGTCCTCGTCCCTTCTCAAGCTTGAGGCCGAGTTGCTCTTGGACGGCTGTGGGAAGAGCGGCTGCCGGCTCCCTCGGGTTGCTCAAGGATTCTGGCGGCGGATTTTCCTCCGCGAATTCCAGCGTGAAATCGTACTTACTTGTCAAGCCGGTTCTATCGATGACCGGCGCGGTCAGATACTTGCTGAGCATCTTCGCAATCTGGCTGGAATCCTGGCTCCCGGCTGTGATGAGAAGATTCCCTCCCCATGAAGAGCTCATCACGCGTCCAGCCACCGGAATCGCGAATCCGTTCCTGTCGCTCTTCAATAGGCCCCCGTCGGTCAGTTGCGGGCTCTCGCTCGCCGTCGAATCCTTCAGCTTCGCCCCGCCTTTGGCCAGTGTCAGAACATAGATGCGCTGCTCCCTGGTCTCGCGGTGCGCGCTGATGTGAAATCGCTCCGACAGCAGATTCTGCAGCATGGCCGGTATTTGCTCAGCGGTCGTTCCGGGTGGCAATTTCGCCGTGACATCGAACCTCACGTTTTCCAGCCACGATGGGCCTGCTAGTTCGAACGGCTGAATCCCGTAGGCCGCGAGCAACAACTGCTGCAGGGAGTGATTGACGTATTCAATTTGCCCCGGATCGGACTGGCCGCCCCTATTCGCCGGCCCGCCTCGAATGGTGTAACCGCGCGCCCCGGGATCTGGGGGCTTGATCGTGGCGACCTCGAAGGTCAGGTTATGATCGACCGCCGGCGCTGCCTCCACTACCGGCGCAGTTTGCGTCCGCACCTGCGCCGCGATATTCAGCTCCGGCGCTTCGGGAGCTTTCGGCGACATCGCCGGCAGCACCAATATCTTCGACGCCGTAAAGCCGAGCGTCGCCGCCGCGCACATCACCGGCAGCCCCACCAATCCCAGAACTAATCCAGGCCGCGCCAGCTTGCGCAGCTTTCCATCCGCAAGCTCGAAGATCCCGTCGATCCGCTTGGCCATCCCGGAAGCACTGCCCGCCATCGCGAGGCCGGGCAAACCCACTCGATATCCAGCCCTGTTCACGCCGCTCCCGAACGCAAGCAGGACCCGGGAGTATCCGGCGGGATCGCCGGCGCGTTTAAGCCCCGCCGCGTCGCAGGCCTGTTCCGCCAGCTCCATCACGTGCTTCGCCACCCACCAAGCCAGCGGATGAAACCACATCACGGTCTTCACTACGCGCGCCAAAGCCGCCACGCGAGTATCGCCCCGCCGCAGATGCGCGAATTCGTGCGCCAGCACGGCCTGGCGAGTCTCCCGATTCCACTCCCCCCATCCCGGCGGCAGGATCACAGCCGGACGCAGCACGCCCACCGCGACCGGCGCGGCCACGTCTTCCGACTCCCGCAGCACGCCGCCGCGCAGCGTCTTGGATTTGCCGATCAGCCTCCGCAGCAGCACCCAACCAGTCACGTGGTACAGCGTCATCGCCAGCAGTCCGGCGAAATAGATCCACAGCACCAGCGGCATCGTGAACTTGCTTCGCGCAGACACGGTGCGCGAAGCGGCCACCGGAGCCTCCACTATCTGCACGGGTTGCTCGGTTTCCACCGCAAAAATCGGAGGACTCTGAACGATCGCGGCGGGCACTTGCTTGCCCGGCAATAACGGCACGTCCCAATGCGGCGCGAACACGCTCACCACCGGAAGGAGGAACAGCGCCGCCAACACCGCGGCCCAAATCGCGTGCCTCGACGCCGGATGCCGTACGCGAAACAGGCGTATCGCCAATCCCGCCGCCGTGGCCACGATTACAGGCCGCACCAGCGACGCCGAAAGCAAAGAGATCGCTTGCGATTCCCAACTCATGGCTTCTTCCTCTTTTGCTGTTGAACTTCGATCCTCTCCGCGAGCTTCCGCAGCTCTGCGCTGTCCACCACGCGATGATCCACCAGCCCGGTCAGCAACTCCTCCAGCGACCCCCGGCAAAACGTTTTCAGGACATTGCGAACCGCCTCCGCCGCCGCGCTGGCCGGACCCCGCGCGCTCGAGTACAAGAAACGGGTCCCATCCAGCTCATGCTTCACGTAATGCTTGGCCTCCAGCCTCCGCAGCACCGTTCGAATGGTGGAATCGGTCAAAGCCCGATCCCCGCCCACGCCAGACCGCACGGCTTCTCCCGTGGACGGTCCGTGCTCCCACAGATATTCCATCACTTGCCGTTCGAGTTCGCCGAGTCCCTTTTGCCGAGGCATTGCTTTTACCGAGTTGCGTTACCAGTCGTGACGTTACTTATGGTAACGGAACTGTCGAATCCTGTCAAGGGTTTGTTTCGGGTTCCATGAACCTGGATTCCCGCCGAGTTTCTCGCCCGGACTCCTTCAACCAACTACGCTTCTAGCAGGGCGTGCGCAGCCATCCACTTCAAGCCGGCGACGACGTTGTCGAGCGCTTCCGGCCCCAACGCTTCGGCAATCTCCGCCTGGCTGCGCGTTCCGTCGGCGAGCTCCACCAGGCGCTGGCCCATCTGATCCAACTCAATGGTTTCATGGCGTGCGCTGGTCACGAAGGGGGAGCGCGCTGCCTGATATCTCACCAGGCGGCTGACACAAGGCCGCTCCGTCAACCGCGTCTCGCAAGGAAAGCTGTAGACGTGCAGGTCGGCGAAGCCGGTGACAACCAGCGCGAAGAGGATCTCAGCCAGCGCCTCCTTGTTTCCCGTGTAAGGGAGCAGCTCATCGAAAGCCACGGGAAGCGGGTAGACCTGGCCCAGCGTTAAGGCGATGCGCGAACTAACCTCGTCGGCATCCGAGAGGCTCACGCCGCGCAGACCTTCAATACGGCCGTTCTCGACCCGTTGCGCGGACGAGGAAAACAGGAACCCGGACATTTGTTGCGGCGTAACGGCGCGGTTCAGAGGCCGTTCCGCGCGGCAAACCAACGCCTGGTGGAAGCGCCTGGCCTTCAGGAAGTCGAGGTACTGCACACGTTCCAGGAAGTTGTGGACGGGCCCCCCATGGCTCTCCGAGAGATCGAACATATGATACGGCTCGGCCTCTCCCAGGTACTCCAACCGGTGCCGGTGAGCGGCGGCCAGGAATTCGTGGAAGTAGAAGCGCTGATTGAACTGCGCCAGCTCGTCGTGATACAAGCCGCCGTCCTGCAGGTTTAGCAAAGCCTTCACTTCGGAATCCCGCATAGGCCGCCAATCCTTCGGCCAGTAGTGGGTGCTAAGCAGCGTCTCCAGAAACGCCCGTGCCTGGCGGATTCGCGCAACTGGATCTTCCGTATCGCGGACATGATGCAGCATCATCTCGCGCAGCATCTGGCGCATGTGCCCGCCGGGTAGCGAGTTAAAGCTGATGAAGGCGATCCCTTCGGGGGCCAGGCGAGCGCGGCAAACGGCCAGCAAGCTCTCGCGCACTTCCTCTGGCACCCAGGAGTACACGCCGTGCGCCAGGATGTAATCGAATTCGCCATACTCCGGTCCGATTTCGCGCAGGTCGCGGGCGTGCATGATCACGTTCTTAAGCCCGAGGCCATCGATCATGCTCATGCCCTCGGCCACCGGTTCGGCTGCCAGGTCCACGCCCGTGAAGCGGCTGTTGGGCAGCGCACAGGCCATCGGAATCAGGTTGCCTCCCGCGCCGCAGCCGATCTCCAGAACGCGGCAAGCTTCAACCGGTGCGGGGTTCATGCCGAAAAGCCGGCCCACGGCAGCCAGCCGGTCAGGATGCGTTTGAAACTGTGGGAAAGTGGGGTAGCGAACGAGATCGTACGGATTTGCAGCCACGGACCATTATTACTTTAGCCGGAGCGGACACGCCGCCCGGTAACAATGGCGCGGACGCGCCGCCCGACCGCAGTAACTATGGAGCGGACACGCCGCTCGATCTCAGTGACCATGGAGCGGACACGCCGCTCCATTTTCAATTCTCAGTAGGCGATTTTTCCAGGTGATCCACGATCACCGTGTCCACCGGAGCCCGCCCTTGCTTCAGATCGAGCCCCAGCTTCTCGACCGCCTTGAACAACCGGCTGGTCGATCCGTCCGAATCGCCCACGGACTGCAAACACTGCATCAAGTTGCGTCCATCCGGTGGCATCGACGGCGGTGGTGGTGGAGGCGGTGGTCCGGCGCCGCCGTCGGGACCGCGCTTCCCTCCCCCTCCGCCACCTCCAGGCGCAGGCAGGCCGTTGTAGTCGGCCATATTCCGGTTCATCGCCTGCATGGTCTCGGCGTTAATGTCGAGCACCACTTTGTAATCGCCCTTCAACCCGGTCGCATCCACCACCGGCTTGTTCAGGAACATGCTCAAGGCGTCAACGAACGCGGACATGGGAAGAGGAACGAATTCCCAGCGAATGTCGCAGTTGGCCTGGGGCACAATGCGGCCGCTAATCGTTGTGTCGCCACGCAGTAATCCGCTGAACCCGAATCCCGGAAAGCTGCCATCCCAAATCTGTGCAGCTTTCGGATCGCCGGTGTCGATCTTTATGCCGCCCGGAGCGACCGCCAGCTCATAGACCGGCTGCTCGCGCTTCTCTTGGTGCGAGCTCAGCTTGAACCGGTCCGTCAGCAGCGCCTTCATCATTCCCGGCACCTCTGCCTTCCCCGTGTTCGCCGGCAGATTCGCCAGAATATTCCAGCGCGAATCGCGCGTCCATTCCGGCCGGACGATCGCATAAGGTTTCACTCGATACGAGTACGGCAGCAGGTCCCATAGGGATACAAACCCGAAATCGAGATGCGTTCCTTCGATTTTCGTCCCTATATGGAACTGGCCAGACTGTATCGTCTGCGGCGTAGGCTCCGCCGCGGGACGGATTGACGCGACCTCAAAAACCGACGGCGTCTGCCCCAGCAGCACCCCCGCCACAAACGCCGCACCCACCGCTAGGCCACATAGACCCCGCCGCGCCAGAATCCGCGTTTTCATGGAATTCTCCTTGACCTATATGGACGAAGGCCGGCCCTGCAAAGTCACGCGGCTCTGGAAAAAATGCCTCGTCGGGGAAATCTGTGCGATGCCGTCAAGTGCCCGCGCGAATCGCAGAACCCCGACACAACTTCAGAAAGCGATTAACCACAGGTTACGACCGGCATCGGACCCCGCCCAGAGCCTCTGTGGTCGGAGTTCCTAGTTCCCGCCAACAGGAATAATCACGTTGGGTTGCGTTTGCATCCCGGCCACCTGAACCAGTATCGAGTAATCGCCGGCAGTCAGGCCGGCAGGAATCTGAACATTGAGCTGGTAAAGGCCCGGGCCCACGATTCCGCTAAATGCTGGAGTGATCGATGTCGAACCGATGGTCACAGTGGCAGCGTTACTCAATGGAGCCGGATTTAAGAGAATCCCCGCCGGACTTGGTGGAGTCGTAGGCCCAAACCCAGTCGCATAGATTTCGATGGTTTCGCCGGGTTTGGCGCCTCGGCTTCCCGGTACCACAGTGGGATCCGCAATAGATGTCCCATCGTAGTGTAGTGTCCAAAAACAAGTTGTCGCGGGACCCGAAGTTCCTCGAAAAGCTCACCGATGTCATTGGTCTTTACTTGAATCCGCCCGACCAAGCGATGGTGCTCTGTGTCGACGAAAAGAGCCAAATTCAAGCCTTAAACCGCACTCAGCCCGGTCTGCCGTTGAAAAAGGGACGTTGCGGTACGATGACCCACGACTACAAGCGAAACGGAACCACCACGCTGTTCGCAGCTCTGGATGTGCTGCAGGGGAAAGTCATCGGGGAATGTCGCACGCGGCACCGGCATCAAGAGTTCTTGAAGTTTCTGCGGCGCATCAACCGGGAATTTCCGGGCAACACACCGCTCCATCTAGTGATTGACAATTACGGTACCCACGGCACGGTCGAGGTCAAAGCGTGGCTCAAAAAGCATACGCGCTTCGTCATCCATTACGTTCCCACCAGTTGCAGTTGGCTCAACCTCATTGAGCGTTGGTTCGCCGAGTTGACCAACAAGCGCATCCGCCGCGATTCCTTTCTTTGCGTCGCTGATCTCACTGCGGCGATCCAGGATTTCCTGGCTGCTTGGAACGCAAGCCCCAAACCCTTCGTCTGGACCGCCACCGTCGACTCGATCCTCGCCAAACTCGCCAGATGCCGTCAAACTCTCGAACAGATCCAGCCCGGCTGCACTGCTCGTAAAACCCCTAAACGAAAGTCCAGCTAATTCCTGGACATACACTAGCAACTGCCGCCGCTAATTGGGACCCGTTCAGAGCGCCGACCGTAAACAGCGCGGGACTGAGGTTGCTAATGTTCACCGTTGAGTATGCGTTTCCCTGGGGTGTTTCGACCTCAACGGGAACATACCCCCGGGTAGTTCCATCGGGGGTCTGGATGTCGATTTGACTGGGGCTGACGTAATACACGTAGGCCGGAGCCCCATTGATGAGCACCATGACATTGTCTACCTGTGTCGGCAGATGCCCATTAACAAACTCGCTTGACGTCCATGTTCCCGGCGGCGTCCCTGCCGGGAGAAAATTCGAACCGAATACGCTCGTCCATGTCCCAGGGCTGGTGAGGGGCGCATAGCTGGCTGCATTTAGCAAACGACTTACGGACGGAGTCGTGGTGGTTGAGGGCGGTGCGGCTCCCGATGAATGGACATTTTGTAAGCCCCACATCACTTTTACCGGGGGGGAGGAGTTAGAATTCCCAGGCCCGAGAACCACATCCGCGTATCCGTCGCTGTTCAGGAGCCCCAGCACGCCATTCCACGGTTCGTACGTCGCTCCCCCGTTATAGGGCGCGCCGGCATCGCTGAAGACGCCGCTGCCGTCGTCCAATTTAAGGATAGGAGACTGCTGGAGGGCTGTTAGCATGAGCAACCGGTTCTTGCCTCCGTTCGTCATCGCTAAGTAGATCCCCCTCACCACCCCGAACGAGGGGTCTACTTGTGTAATCCGCAGCGCAGTTTCATCTCGGAAGGTATAGTCGCCATTGTTAATCAAGACCTGCAAATAGGATTGGCTTGGGTAAGTAACGGATGCGATGATCAGGTCCGGATAACCATCGCCGTTGAGATCGTTAACGATGACGCATTGGCCGCCCGCCGGACCATTAAGGCCGCTGGGCGGCAGCACGGGACCTGGCTGGAAATGTCCCGCACCGTCATTGAAAAGTAGCTGGGATTCCGAGCCCGACGCCCCGAGGATCAACAGATCGGCAGCTCCCGGGAGACGTCCCGTGATGAACTTGCCGTTGTAATAAATATTCCCACCGCCGGAAAGGCCCGTGACCGATGACGGCAACGCCGTGCTGCTGATCGTGAATTTCCCGGTACCATCGTTGTGAAGAATCTGGAGCGGCAGCCGGCTGTTGAACGATCCGCCCGCTGGCGGGCCGTTGAACAACACTAAGTCGTCATAACCATCACCGTCGATGTCGGCGGCGTCGGCGGAAAACGTTGAGGCAATCTGTTGCGGTAGGTTGGCGGTTGCGTTCCGGTAGGTTCCGTTTGAGGACGGGAGGAGAAGGAGACTCTGCCCACCCGTCCCCCCATACGCGCCCTCCTCTGCGAAAAACAATCCTCTCCTCCCGGAGCTGTCGAATTGTCCGGTGGCGATCACGTCGACCGCGGTGGTCACAGCGGATGAATCGGCGACCGTCGGAGTGTAAACCAATCCGCCGGCGCCGTCATTCAGAAAGAACTCGACTGGATTTGGGCTGCCCGCGCCAACAGTTACGACCAGGTCAGGAAGCCCATCTCCGTTCACGTCGGCGATAATCTCAGACTCCGCATTGTCCACATACGGGGTCGGCGGACCGTACTGAACGGGCTCGGCGCCGGAAAAGGGAAACGGAGGAGCCGCGATCGGGGCTAACGCCAAAGGGCCCAGCCCGAGGCCGCCGAGGACGATGGGGTCGGGCTGAGTGTTATTCACGATAATATAGCCGTTGTACGTGTAGGGGGGCGACAGGAGGCTCCAACCCGGCTCGCCATAGTCGTAATAATTCCAGCCGATGCCATTCGCCTCTGCCGCGGTCCGAACATCGGTGAGATATCGGGCCCGATCGGCATCGGTCGGACTCATGCAACCCGGGGGCAGGCCTCCTACCCCTGCTAGCCTTTCGATCCCCAACTCGTTCATCAGCACCCGGACGCCGTTCGACTTGGCCCAAGCCGCGATGGTCCGCATCAGGCGCTGGAACCGCCCTGAGTACCAATTCTCATTAAACTGCTCCGTTGTCGCTTGGATAACGCCAGGATCGGTGATGCCGGCGAGGATCGCCTGCAAGCTCCCGAGATACGTGGGATAAGGGACCCCTTCGACCGCCATAAACTGACCACTGCATTGATGCGTCACGATGTTCGGAGAATATTCATGGAAGACATAGATTACGTTTGGATCGGGCAAGATCGGGGTCTGAGACACCAGATTGTCGGCAGAGCTCCAGTTAACCGATGTGGCGATAATTGTGTTTTGCGGCGCTGCCGGCCGAATTGCCTGGATCGCCTGCCGTTCGATTCCATCCCAAAAGGACGGCGAGAAGGAACTGGTAGGCTCGTTCATGATTTCGAACATCAGCATGTCCGAATTCCGGTTGGCGTAGCGCTGCGCCAAGGTTTGCCACAGGCTGACGAGTTGCCGGACCCGATCGGGTGACGTCAACATCAGGTTCGCGAAGTAGCCGTCGTTCATCATCACCAGGTCCACGCCCAGGCCGGCCGAAATCAAGTTGTCTATCGCATTATCCAAGTTCATGAACTCGACCTCGGGTGGCGCCGGCCCAAGTGCATCTGGAAGCAGCCAGAGCGGATCGACACACAGGCGAACGGAGTTGAAGCCGAGCCTCGCTATGTTCGCCATATCGGGAACCGATATTGGCGCGTATGCGGGATTTGTTGCGCTGCAAGGCACTCCTTCACCATGCATGCACTCGAACCAATAGGTAAGATTCACACCCTTGGTGAAATGGCTATAACGGCTGGCGGGCACACCCGAGAGCTGCTGAGCCGGCGCCTGCATCGCACCCAGCAAAACCAGCAGCATCGTCGTGATCGACGAGCTGACCGACATGGAAACAAATCTTATCACGAACACACGCCACGGGAATCCTCGGCAAAGCACCTCGGCAAAGCTCCGCCTCGACGGGTTTACGAATCGAAACAATTAGTCGCGATTGCCGAACAGGTGTTCCACCAGGAATGACAGCGATCGCATGTCGGCTAAATCCGCCGACGCCGGCTCAAAATGCGCGCCGCCCGGCCGGGCGAACGCGTGCCCCGCTTTCGGATACTCCCACACCGTCACCCGAGCATCATCCTTGAACGTTTCCCGCACCTTCGCCGCGATGTCCGGTCCGGCGAATTGATCCTGTCCCGCGTAATGCAGCATCAGCGGGCAGGAAAGATTCTTCGCCAGGTCCAGCTTCTTGTCAATCCCCACGCCGTAATAACCCACGGCGGCATCGGGCTTGTGCTTCACCGCCGTCAGGTACGAAATCAATCCTCCCCAGCAATAACCCACCACCCCCACCTTGCCGGTGCACCGGGCGTCTTTGCGCAGGAACTCGATCGCCGCGGCCACATCGTCTGAAGCCTTGTTATCGTCGGTCTTCGCGCGGATCGCCCGCGCGTTTTCATGATCGCTCTCGGGCAGCTCCACGCCCGGATTGGTGCGCCAGTACAGCTCCGGAGCCAGCACCGTGAACTGCCGCGAGGCCAAATGATCGCAGACCTTGCGCATGCTCTCGTTCACGCCGAAAATCTCTTGCAACACAACCACTCCGGGACCTTTGCCTTTGCGCGGCAGCGCCAAGTACCCGGAAAACTCGCCATCGGAAGTAGGAATGCGAACAGTCATCACGTATAGACTAACGCAGTACGGCAATCCGGGGGACCGCCCTGTATAATCGTCTGTGATGCGTTTCACGTATTTCGCCGCGGCCGCCTTGCTATTGGCCGGTTGCTCCAAGAACATCGACACCACCGAAGCCGTGCGGGCGGGCGTCATGGACTATATGAACTCGACTGCGCCCAAGATCGGCCTCGACCTGAACAACATGCAGATCGAAGTCCCCGCCGTCTCCTTCGACCATGACCACGCCCGCGCCACGGTCTCCTTCACTCCTAAAATCGCCGGGGCGAAGGGCATGGACATGATCTACAATCTGGACCGCAAGGGCGACAAGTGGGTGGTCATCGGCAACGCCATGAGCGCCGGATCGACGCACGGAACGGAGCAAGCGGCTCCACCTCAGGCGGGCCCGCCTCAGACCGCGCCCGATGGAACCAAGCTTCCGCCCGGACACCCCTCCGTGGGCCAAGCCCCGCCAGGCACGCAACTTCCTCCCGGTCACCCCGCCGTCGGAAACCAGAAATGAAAACAGTCGCCGTCTTAGGAGGCGGGCCCGCGGGGGCCTTCGCGGCGGAGCGCCTGTCGGCAGCCGGGCTCAAGACCCTGCTCTTCGATGAGAAGCTCGCCTGGGAAAAGCCGTGCGGCGGCGGCCTTACTTATAAAGCCTATAGCGAATATCCGTTTCTTCTCGACAATCCCAGCCCCAAGAAGATCGTGCATCAAACCGTGATCGGCGCGCCGAAATCCGGCGTCGCGCGCATGGATCTGTCACACCCGGTGGTCATTTATTCCCGCTTCGAGCTCAACAAGATGCTGCTGGAGCGCGCCGAACGCGCAGGCGCCGTCCTCGAGAAAACCCGCGTAATGGGAATCGAGCGCCGCGACAAGGGCTGGCGTCTCAAGACCCGCCACGGCGCCGCGGAAGCCGACTACTGCATCATCGCCACCGGCGCCCGCAACCCCTTGCGCGAAGTCGGCACGGAGTGGAGCGCGGCCGACACCATGAGCGCCCTCGGCTACTACGTTCCCGCGCAACAGGAGCGCATCGACATACAATTTCTGCCGCGCCTGGAAGGCTACATCTGGGTCTTTCCCCGATGCGGTCATCTTTCTGTCGGCATTTGCGGCAAGGGTGAGCCGGCGCAAAAACTCCGCGCGCGCCTGGAAGCCTACATGGCTGAGCGTGGCATCGACCGCAAAAACGCTACTTTCTATAGCCACATGCTTCCGTCTCTCGAAACCGGAAGGTGGCGCAATAATCGCGTATCGGGAAACGGATGGCTGGCCATCGGCGACGCCGCCGGCATGGTCGATCCCATCACCGGCGAAGGCATCTATTACGCCATGCGTTCCGGCGATCTCGCGAGCGGCGTGGTGCTCAACGACTCGCACGGCATCCTCGAAAAAGCCGTCAGCGTACAAAGCTCTTCTCGCGCGTGAATTCACCCACGACCTGGAGTTCGCCGCCATGCTCGCCAAGCGCGTCTTCCTGGGACGCTTCTGCTTCCGCACGGTGCCGCAGCGCATGGTCATGTTTATGCAGCGCAGCCAGCGCTTCCGCGAGCTGATGCAGGATCTCTTCGCCGGAACGCAGTCCTATCTCGACCTGCGCGCCCGCCTGCTGCACAGCCTGGGCGAAGGCGTGCACAAAACCGCGATGCAGTTTTTCCTGGATCGCGTGATCCCGGAATGTTGACGGTTTAATCTCCGGATGAGGAAGACCTCCCGCTCCGAAGCGCTCTTTCAACGCGCCCAAGCAGTCATTCCCGGCGGCGTCAATTCGCCCGTCCGCGCCTTTCGCGGGGTCGGCGGCACGCCTCTCTTCATCGAATCCGGCCAAGGCTCACGCATCTTTGACGCCGACGGCAATTCCTACATCGACTACGTCGGCTCCTGGGGCCCGCTGCTCCTGGGCCATCGCCCGCCGCAAGTTATCGACGCTCTGCGCGAGGTTCTCGAAACCGGAACCAGCTTCGGAGCCCCTACGGAGCGCGAAGTCGAACTGGCCGAGCTCATCTCCAAGATCGTCCCATCCATGGAGATGATGCGCCTGGTGAACTCCGGCACCGAGGCCACCATGAGCGCCCTGCGCCTAGCGCGCGGCTTCACCGGCCGCAACATCACCATCAAGTTCGAAGGCTGTTACCACGGCCACGTCGATTCGCTCCTGGTCAAGGCCGGCTCCGGCATGGCGACTCTCGGCATCGCCGACACGGCTGGCGTGCCCCAGTCCTTCGCCGAAACCACGCTGGCCCTGCCGTTCAACTCGATCGCATCTCTTGAAGCCGCTTTCGCGGCCAGGGGCCCGGAGATTGCAGCCGTGATCGTCGAGCCGGTGGTCGGCAACATGGGCTGCGTCCCCCCCGCGCCGGAATTCCTGGCCGCTATCCGGCGTTTAACCGAAAAATACGGAGCCCTGCTGATTTTCGACGAAGTGATGACCGGATTCCGCGTGGCCCTCGGCGGCGCGCAGGAGCTTTACGGGATCAAACCCGATCTCACCACGCTCGGCAAAATCATCGGCGGAGGTTTGCCCATCGGCGCCTACGGCGGCCGCCGCGACATCATGCAAAGAATCGCGCCCCTGGGTCCCGTCTATCAGGCTGGGACGCTGTCAGGCAATCCTCTCGCGGTCGCCGCGGGCCTGGCCATGCTGCGGCATCTGAGCGCTCACCCGGAAATCTACCTCCAACTCGAAGCGCGGGCGGCGCAACTCTGCCAATGGACGCCTCCGGGAGTCACCATCAACCGCGTTGGATCGATGTTCACCTTCTTCTTCACCGATCGGCCGGTTCACGATTGGGAGTCCGCCAAGAAATCCGACACCGCGCGTTTCGGAAAGTTCTTCCACTTCCTGCTGGAGCGTGGCATCTACATCGCGCCGTCGCAGTTCGAAGCCGGCTTCGTCTCCGCCGCGCACACCGAGGACGACATCCGCGTCACCACGGACGCCGTCCGCGAATTCTTCCAATCCTGAGTTACTGGGCTGCGTCTGGTCTGGGCGTCGCTGGCCCCTGTAGCCATGTTCGGCGTAGCTGCGAGAGCTGTTGCCGCAGCGTCGCCCTCGCCGGCTTCTCCAGATACCTCATCACCAGCAGCGACACCCCAACCACGCCGGCCAGATACACGCAAAAGTCCGCGGGTGACTGGAACAAGTCCATATTCCGGATCGCGAGCAGATCGCCTCGCCCGCCCAGCAGCGCCTTGATGCCGCACGCCACCGGCACTTGCACGATGTACAGCGTGTAGCTTGCGTCACCCAGCGCCGTCATCGCCCTTGTGGACAGCGCTTTTGCGATCCACCCGTCGCCGCACGCCAATCCCAAAATCAGCGCGGCCATGGAGCCCACCACCAGCGCCCGCTCCAGTACCGGAGATCCCTCACAGATCTTCGACCCCATCGCCAGCGCCAGCAGCGCCACGGCTCCATTCACCATCCACGACGCCAAACGAACCCCGCGGGCCGGCAAAAATACGCGGCTGAGCGCGATCCCCAGCACAAACAGAGGCAGGCACATCAACGGATGATCGTACAGCAGCACGGTATCCAGCCTGTGCCCTCCCGCCAGGTATGGAGCTGCCGCCGGAAGCAGCGATAATCCAAACGACGCCGCAACCCACAGCCCGATCGCTGCCCGGCTGCGAACACGCCGCATCGCCCGCGCCAGCAGCGGAAACATCGCGTAGAAGAACGCCTCCACCGAGAGCGACCACGCGGGACCGTTCCAGAGAAACATGGTCTGCGCGCTCCAGGCCTGAAGCATCGTCAGGCAGATGACCGCTGCCTCGATCGCTTTCGCCGCCGCGCCCGCGGCCGGCTCGGTCGCGAACCGGTGCGTCAGGTACCACGGAGCCAACACCAGGAACGCCAGCAAATAGGGCGGATAAATCCGCGAAAACCGCGCGATCCAGAATTCCTTTTGGTCCGGCTCTCGATCGAGGTAGTTGTACCCGATCACGAATCCGGACAGGATGAAGAACAACGTCACGCCGCTGCTTCCGTTCCCGATCAGCTCCGCCGCCCACCCCGGAACGCTGGCCCGCAGCGCCGCGGGGAAGTAGTGAAAGCACACCACCCCGAGCGCCGCCACGAAGCGGATTCCGGTTAATGCGGGAAGGGCGGCCTTTCGGCCGCCCAAGGTTTCCACAGCGTCGTCCACCAATCCGCTATCGACGGGTGGACCGCGTGCCTTTAACTAGCTCCTAGCTCTTCCCCGCTGCGAGCTTCAACTCCCCTAGCGTAACCTTGCGCGTCTCCGGATTAGGCAGGTGGATCGGGATGATGCGATCGACATCCAGGTGCAGCCGCTCGATGTTGGCCAGCAGGTTCACCTGATATTGATTCGGCTTCTCCGCGGGCGTGGTGGGGGCGGGATTGCCGAGCACGTTGAACTCGTCCGCCTCGATCAGCACCTTCTGTTTGGGCAGATACACCATCAAGTTCGCATCGTTGTGCATGCTGTTCAGGATGTGATACAGGTCGATCTCGTTGCCGCCGCCGATCATCTTCTTCGACTCGCCGACGTACTCCACCATGGTCTTCGGCTTCGGGTTCATCATCGAGAGCTTGTCCGGTTGGATGGTGTGCGGGTTGTCGAACAGCATCTCCCAATAGCCCTTGTTGCCCTGCTGCGTTACGATGGTAGCGCCCTCGGCCACGAATGTGCGCAATCCGCCGGCATGATCGAAGTGCGCATGGGTGTTGATCACGTACTTGATCGGCTTGCCCGGGACCAGCTTCTTGGCTTCGGCGATGATCGCCTCTGAGCGAGCCTCATTCGACGGCCCCTCCACCACCACGATGTAATCGCCGAAGTTCACCACCACCGATCCGTAGCCGCCGGTGATCAGCCATGCGCCATTGCCTAGGTCGTCGTCGGCGACAACCGCCGGTCCGCGTCCGCCACCACGGCCACCGCCGCCGCCGGGTCCGCCCGCACCGCCGCGACCCGCCGCAGCGCCACCGGGACCACCTCCACCAGGACCGGCTGCGCCGGGACCGCCTTCAGCCGCTACTGCTCCGCCACCTGCCCCACCCCGGCCGCCTCCCGCACCAGCGGCGCCACCGCGACCTCCGCCTCCGCCTGCGCCGCCCCGGCCGCCGCCACGCGCCGGAGGCGTCAGGTCGATCGGCTCATTGATGCGCGCGTCGATTACGTTCAGCTCGAATAGCTTCGGCGGCATGGCCTTCGGCCCTTGCCGCTGCACGATGTGCGACGGGAACTTGACGCCGCGGAAGTCGGTGTAGTTGTCGTATTCGGCAATCCACACCGCGTCGCCGATCGGATCCTGCCCCGCGATGACCGTCTCCACGCGATCCACGTAACCCATGTCGTCGATGTAGCCTTTGACCGGTTGCTGGTTGTCTCCCATGAAGGTCAGCACGGTGTACTTCTTGCCCTTCATTGTTTCCGTGGAAACAGTCGCGTTCTTCTCCAGCGCCACCTTGAGAAAGCCCTCGGGGAGAAGAACGAACTCGAGCTGCGTGTTCCAGGGCGCCATGGGTCCGCCCTGCGTCACTGTATTGGTGAACTGGTCCGGCGACGGGTTCGTGGTGCCGGCGCCGCCGCATCCGTGCGGATCGCCTTCCTGCCGCGTAAACTCTATGTGCCAGGCGCGCATGTCCAAATCAACCATCCGGACATAGTCGCGGTTGTTGTAATGCCGCCACCAGTCGTCGTGCGGATTACAGGGCTGGCCCACCGAGCCGTTGGCCCCGCTGCCCGCGAAGACCAGCGTATGCGCGTTGGCCACGCCCATCGCCTTCATCGACTTGTCGACCACGCTCTTCACGTCGTCGGCCCTCACCGGCGCGCACAAGAACACAGCCCCGGCAGCCACGGCTATAAAGCACTGCTTGAACATATTCGCCTCCACATGTGTAAACGGAGATTGAAAAAGATCCCGGAGGGTCAGTATACAGCAATCCCGCTGCGTGCGGGCCGGGCCCAGAAGAACTCATGAAAGGCAAAAAGGGCGAGGCGGCCGAAGTCACCTCGCCCTCGATTCCTACGCGTTTCTTACTTGCTGACTGGCGGCAGCTTGGTTTGGTCGCCGGTGTTGATGCACGTCGGATGGCCGAAGCCTCCGGCGCTGATGCCCGTTCCGCCGTTGGGATTCGCCTTGATGTCGTACACGATATTGTCGGGCCGCAGCGGATCGCCCGACACTCCCGGAATCACCGTGCCCAGGTGGTCCAGTCCCAGGTTGTTGCGCGTGCGCCAGGCAATATCGTGATCCGTGCACGACGTGTCGCCGCTGACGCCGACCGCACCCACCAGTTGGTGATTGGCGTTATACAGCGCCAGGCCGCCGCCGAACACGTTTACTCCGCCCATCCGGTTGCCGACCATCGGATCGCCCGGCGTCCCATAGAAAAAGTAGGAATTGGCGTACGCTACCTGCGGGTCCACCGGATTGCTGGCTTGCAGTCCGTACAGACTCCCGCCCGGCTGCACGGCCGAGTACAAATTCGCCGTCGAAAGCGCCAGTGGCCCGCCGCCTGCGTTCTTCTTCGGGCTGGAGGTATCCAAACTGAAATCGTTCGCGGTGTTCGCCTTCTGCGCCGAGATCGCGCGGCTGCCCAGCCATTGCGATCCGGTCGACGGCCCGGAGAACGCGACCGCGCAGACAATCCCGGTCCGGTCCACGATGGTTCCCCACATCTGGTTGTTCAATCCGCTATTCTCCGCGGCTACCGCGGAGTCGAGCGCCGATTTCAAAGCGCCGTAGCTCGGAAGCGCGGCGCATCCCGGATCGCCGAATATGGGGATGGACGGCTGAGCGGCGCCAGGAATAGCGCAAGCGATACTCGCTAGCGCGATGAGCATACTTCTAGTGACGTTCACGTGCATTGTTTTCCTCCAATGAAATGTGGCAGTCTGCCGGCCTCGCGTCCGGCAATGCCGCCACCCAGTATATTCGCGGCGAACAGTTCCGTCCACAGTTTTTTGGGACTAGCGCTTTCAAAGTTACAGTACTTACATAAATCCGGAACTACGGCTCGAACCCTAGAGGACCTAAGGAAACCCTACACCGTAACCCCTGAATTCCCCGTATCGACCTGGAGCGGATATCGGTTCACGATGGGATAGAAAGTGTCGAAGAGAAGTAAAGAAATGCTCTGGTGCGTCCGATCTCTGAAGGGAATGGCCCTGCCTAGCGGGAAAAGCTGCGCGGTCTGGGGACTCCTGGCCGCCGTGTGCGCCTTCGCGCAAACTCCCTCTGGCTTTCCGTTGATGCAATCGTGCTCTACGGGAGCGGACACCATCGCCACGCTTCAAGCCGCGGATGCATTGAAGATTCGTTATAGCTTTGCGGGAGACAATGGAACCTGCTACGCAGTCACCGCGACCGTCGGCGGCAATCCGGTCAACGGCTATTTGCTCGGGAACGCCCATCCTGCCATCGCCGCGTTCGAACAGGATGTGCGGACGCAAGCTACGCTGATTCCGCAGCCTGCACCTGCGCCTCCTCCGCCTGCCGCAGCCAAGCCATCGCAGCCCCCGGCATCTCAGAAGCCTGAAACCGCGGCGGCACAACCGAACCCGGCGCCTGTGGAACAACCCATCAGCTTCGCCGGCTTCCGCGCCATCGGTATGAATGGCGAGAACGTGGACTTAAGCCGCCAGCGCGCCGCCAATGTAGTGATCTACTTCTGGTCGGCGCGGAGCCGCGCCGGCATCAAGGCTGCCGACTCGGTGGAATCCGTTTACAACACCTACCACGCACGCGGCGTTTACGTGGTGGGCGTCGCGTCAGCGGCTAACGCCGATCAGCTTAAGCACGCGTGCTCAGAAAATGAAGTGGCGTGGCCGCAGGTTCTGGATCGCAGCGGTCTCGCCGCCCGATACCATGTCGACCCGGCAAAACCTTTCCTCCTTCTGGACCAAAGCCGTAGCGTGATCGCTGCCGCGGCCACCCCCCAGGCGCTGCAGCCGATGCTCGACCAGCTCACGAAATCCCGGAGGCCCCGCTCATAAATGCTCATGAGAACCAAGCGTGAAGTTAGAAAAACGCGCCAGAGGGGGCACGTCGCCGTTGAAATGGCGCTCGGGTTCCTGCCTTTGTTTGCCCTGTTCGTCGGCGTTTTGGACTTCTCTTTCTCCATGTTCATCCAAAGCACCTTCCAGAACGCTACTCGCGCCGCGGTCCGCGTCGGCATCACCTATAACATGACCTACGGCGGCACCACCTATTCCAGCCAAACCACGGAAATGGAGGGCGTCGCCCAGGCCAACTCCTTCGGCTTCCTATCGTCCGCGCTGACGCTTTCCGACAGCACATTGGCCAGCAGCAAGCTCGAAGTGAACTACTACTTTCCGGACAATCTTTCCACTCCGGCCACGGCAGCCCAACTGCCCTACACCACCAGCACCTCACCCAGCTACGTCGTCACCGCTTTGAATCAGACCGGGAACGTGGTCGAATGCCGCGTCAATTCTTATCCCTGGAATTGGATGGTCCCCTTGCCCAATTTCATGCCCGGCAAACAGATCAGCCTTTCCGCCTCTTCGCTGGACGTGATGGAGGCATTGCCGCCGGCGGATAACAACACTTATCCGACGTACTGATGGAGGAATGAAACCCGTGATCCGAAGATATATCCAAAAACGGCGCCAAAAGGGGAGTTTCCTCCTGGAAATGGCGATTGTGAGCTGGCTCTTGATCTACCTGCTGGTGGGCGCCTTTCAAATGGGCTTGATGCTGGTCCGCGCCATCCAGGCCGGGGAAGTGTGCCGCAACGCCAACGTTCTGGAAGTCCGGCGCGTCGATCTGTCTCAGGCTACCAACCAGCAGTTGCTGCTGCGCACCGGGCCCTCTCTCGGCATCAACGCCAGTGGCAGTTGGAGCGCTAGCACCACCGGGACCGGGCTGATCGTGCTGAGTCAGGTTTATAATGTCGGCCCGCTTATGTGCGCCAGCGGCGTTTCTAATTTCAATGACACCAACCCTACCGCCACTTGCCCGAACTACGGCAGCGACGTGATCGCGATGCGCATCAATGTCGGCAATACCAGCTCCTACGGACCGAGCACGTTCGGCAGCCCCAGCTCCACTCCGGGCACGAACGGGTTCCTCACCGATAACCAGATCTGCACCGTCACCGGCAATCAAGTGGCCAGTGGCTCCTCCGCCACGGTGACTTTAAGCGCGGATCAATACACCTGGGTGGCGGAGGTGTGGGCCGACAGCAAGAACTTTAACATCTTCCCGTGGTTCCAGGCGCCAACCATTTACATGCGTAATTTTTCCTAAGCCGGCAGGTAAACAGGAGTCAAAACTATGCCCTATTCGAATCTTCAAGCCGCACGCAAAGCCAAAGAGAAAGGCATCGCGGTGTACATCACCGCGTTATTCATGCTGATGCTGATCCCTGTGGTCGGGTTGGCCATCGACGCCGGATACGACTTTGTCATCCAGTCGCGGCTTCAAGCCGCGTGTGACGGGGCCGCGCTGGCCGCGGGACGTGGCCTCAACTTCACCGGAGGCGGCTCGGCCGGCATTGCCGCCGCCAACACGCAAGCCACCACGGCGGCCAACAGCTTCTTCACCGCGGACTTCCCTTCCGGCTACATGAACACGCTCACCACGGGCCGCACCGTAACGCCCACGTTTACCGTTCAGACCAATTCTTCCGGCAACCCCACCGGACAGCTTTCCATTTCCCTCACCGCCTCCGTGCTCGCGCCCACCTACTTTATGAGGTGGCTGGGCATTAACAGCGTGACGGTCGGATCCAACGCCACAGCCACCCGCAAGATGCTGGTGATGGAGATGGTGCTGGACAAGTCCTCCTCCATGTTGAATGGCTCCCCCAACCGCGACACGAGTGGCGTTCCCGCCAGTACGTCCAGTTCGTACACTTCCTGCGACAACATGGTGGCGGCGGCGGCCCAGTTTACCACCTACTTCAGCCCTTATGACACCATCGGGATGCTGTCCTTCGACCTGACCGTGTACGACGACAACAACTCCGGCAACGACGGCAGCTACACGGCGTCCACTAGCTATTACCAGTCAGGGTCCTCGGGCATCCAAAATGCTATCGGCGACATCCAATGCGGCAGCAACACCAATACCACCGCTGCCCTTTATCAGGCCTATCAGGACATCCAAACCGTAGGCGAGCCGCTGGCATTGAACGTGATCGTGCTGTTCACCGACGGCGTGCCTAACGCCGCCAATGCCAACTTCCCCGTCCGCACTCAGGTGGACGCGCGCATGAGCGCCGCGCAAGGCGGCGGAAGCGGTTGCCAGGATACGGGAGGCGCGACTCTGTGCACCACTGGTGCCCAAAACGCGGTGACTTGCCCCGGCGCCACGGGATGTGCCGCGAGTAGCCCCGCTCACGGCATGGCGGTCTGTACCACCACCGCCGGGAACATCAAGGCCGCCATCGGTCAGTGGGCCGGCTTCAGTTACAGCGGAGGCACGCGTGGCGCGGCCAACATAATGTCCACGGACTCCTCGCCGACCATACCGTCCGGGTGTGCCAGCCAGACCTTCACAGGCGGCGGCGGCGACGCCACGGTCTTTACCAGCCAGACCATCGCGTACATTCCGAACACAGACTTCTTCGGCAACTCCTTTATAAATATTCAAACCGGCCAGAGCGGAACCCCCACCGCGACTTCCCCTTGGTTCCGGTGGCTGTACCAGGTCAACGCCCAGACCGCACCCAGCTCCGTCACTATCACCAGCGGCAATTCCGCCACCAAAAACCTGGGAGACTACTGGACCAACTACAGCACTACCGGCGCAGGCGCTGACAACAACACCTTCACCTCAGGACCTTACTCGGGATTCCTGCGGTCTGATCTTCCCAACACGATTGGCACCGCTAGCATGACCTCCGCGACCAACGAAGCTTATACCATCCGTTCCGACACCACGTATAAGCCGATGATCGACGTGGTGTATCTGCAAGGTAACGGCTCGGACCCCGTGGACCGCTCCTTCCTCCAACTGGTCTCCAATCAGCAGTACATCCTGCCTCTGCTGTACCAGCAGAGCCCTGGCTGCACCAATTCCGCGGACGTCGGCGCGCTGTACAACGTGTTTAATTCCGCGACCTGCCAGTCTAGCGGCACTTTCACCAACCCGTACTATGTCACCGCCCAGCAGGAAGGCCTGTGGGAGCAAACCGCTGATTCAAGCCAGCTCACCGCGATGTTCGAAGCCATCGCTTCCCAGGTTCTGCGCCTCAGCCAGTAACGTACTAACCGGCTCGGGAATTTCGGGAGCGATCTGGTATTGTTGAAATAGGTTGCTCCCTAAGCTGCTCTCTTTCGGAACGTATTACCTGCCCACCTATGGGGTGCTGGTCGCGCTGGGCTTTCTGGCCGGATTGTGGATTACCGTCCGTTTGGCTAGGCGCAGCGGACTAAACGCCGAGCTCATCACCAACCTCGCCATCTACTCCGCTCTCGCCGGACTGCTCGGCGCCAAGCTGCTGATGATCGCGTTCGATTGGCCCGACGTGCAGATCTTCTCGCTATCGTTCTGGCAAGCTGCGGGAGTCTTCCAGGGCGGCCTCATTCTCGCCATCGTCACCGCGTACTTCTACCTGCGCCACAATAAGCTGCCGCTGCTCGAATCCTGTGACGCCTTCGCGCCAGGCGTCGCGATCGGTCACTCCATCGGCCGGCTAGGTTGCTTCGCGGCGGGTTGTTGCTGGGGCAAGACCACCTCCCTGCCCTGGGCCGTCAAGTTCCACAATCCCGATGCCTGGGCGCTCACCGGCGTGCCGCTGGAGATGCCGCTCCATCCCTCCCAGCTTTACGAGTTCGCGACGGAGGGCTTACTCTTCGCGTTCCTTTACTGGCGCTTCCTCCGCAAGCACGAGCCGGGCCAGATCATCGGGCTCTATCTGGTGATCAGTTCCATCGCCCGCTTCCTGATCGAGTTCACCCGCTTCCATGAACAAGCTCTGCCCTTCGGCTTGCCCCTGTCCATCACCCAATGGATCTCCATCGGCACCGGACTTGCCGGGGCGATTCTGTTGATGCGGCCCAGCCGCCTCACCAAGATTTCCAGCCGCCCTCTGCCCGCATAGGCCGCGCGCGTCATATTCGACACTACAGTGTGGCTGGACTTCTGCCGTTGTAGTAGACGTGGGGCCTAGCCGCGATTTCAGAAGACGCGATTTCAAAAAGAACCAAAAGGGGTTTGTTCTCATCGCCATGTCGGCGACCATGCTGCTCCTGCTGGCGATGGTGGGAATCGCCTTCGACCTGGGACGCATTTACATCGCCCGGAATGAGGCGCAGGTGTTCACCGACGCCGCCGCCCTCACCGCGGCCACCAAAATGGACGGGACCAGTGACGGACTCCAGCGCGCCCGCCAAGCCGTTGCGCATCTCCCCATGCGCTGGAATCTCGGCAGCCAGCCGTTCACCGGCGTGGTGGTCGAATTCAGCGCCGACGGAAGAAATTGGGAACGCGACCCGAAAGACGCGTCAAGTCTCAGCCAGGCTCGCGTGACCGCGCCGGCGAACGGAGTCGACATCGTTTTCCTGCGCGCCGTCGGCGGACCCGAATCCTTCACCGTTCCCGCACGCAGCGTAGCCAGCGCGCGTCCGCCCAGATTGATCGAATGAAACTCCGGCGCAAATCAGGGGAAAAGGGCCACGCCATGATCGAGCTCGCGCTCTGTGCAGGCATCATGCTCGCGTGCCTTTCGGGCACCTTCCAGTTCGGCTACACCTTCTACGTTTACGATCAACTGGTCAGCGCGGTGGGCAACGGCGCGCGCTACGCCGCCTCGCGAACCTATCGTTCGGGAAACCTGGCCGATGTCCAAAAGGGCACGGCGGCAATCCGCAACCTGGTGGTCTACGGCGACTCCCGCCCCGCTCCCGGCGCGGCCCCTATCGCTCCCAATCTGAAACCCGAAAACATACAGGTGACCTGGATCAAAGACCTGAACGGCGTGCCCTCCGCGGTCAACGTCACCATCGTCAACTATTCGCTTGCCGCGGTATTCAGCTCCTTCACCTTCGACCATCGCCCCTTCGCCGAATTCCCCTACATCGGACGTTACGCGCCCGCGGAGTCCGAACCGTGAGAAAACGCGAGCGCGGCCCGGTTCGAGGACAAAGTCCGGTTCGAGGCCAAAGTTTGGTCGAAGGAACCCTGGTGCTGTTCGTCTTCCTCTCCTTGCTGCTCGGCGTCGCCGATTGCGGCCAGGTGGTCTTCGCCCACCAGGCATTGGTCGAGCGCGCCCGCGCGGCCGCGCGCTGGGCTTCCATCCACGACTGGCAAGGCCCCGAGCCCATCGTCAATCTGGTGCTCTACGGACAAACGCAGGAACCTCCCATCGCCGCCGGCTACCTCGGCATGACGCCCGCGAATGTCCAGGTAACTTACCGTCCCGCCACTCCTGACCGCCCGGACGATGAAACGCTCAGCGTCGCCATCGTCAACTTCGAATCGCATCTGTTTTCGCCCTGGCTGGCTCGGACTTTGGTGAGCGCGCGCCCCGTATTGGTTATCGCGCCAATGGCGGGGCCAGCTTCAAAGTAGCTATCCTGAATTATTGGCCACTATAAAACCCTTCCGGCCGTACCGCTACACCCCGAAGGCTGGCGATCCGGCGAAGCTACTCACGCAGCCCTACGACAAAATCAGCCCCAAGATGCAAGCCGAGTATCTCGCGGCCAGCCCCTACAACCTGGTGCGCGTGATCCTGGGCGAGCGTTTTGCGGCCGATAACGATTCCAACAACGTCTACACTCGCGCGGCCCAGCACCTGAACGATTGGATCCGCGATGGCATCCTCGCGCAGGACGCCGCTCCCGGCCTCTACGCCTACTTCCAGGAATTCCAGGTACCCGATACCGGCGAGCGGGCTGTGCGCAAAGGCTTCATCGGCATCGGCAAAGTCGAAGATTATTCCGCCGGCATCGTGCATCGGCATGAGCAGACTCTCTCCGGTCCCAAGAAGGACCGCCTGGAGCTGCTGCGCCACACGCGTTCGCACTTCGGCCAGATCTTCATGCTGTATCCCGACCCGGAAGGCTCGGTCGACTCGGTGCTGGAGGAAGCAGCGAAAGCTGCTCCTGCTTTGGACGTTCTCGATGGCGACGGCACGCGTCACCGCGCCTGGGCCATCACAGACGCGGCGAAAATCGCGCAAATCGAGCATTTGATGGCGCCCAGGAAACTGCTGATCGCCGACGGGCACCATCGCTATGAAACCGCGCTCGCATATCGCAACGAAAATCCGGGCGATCCGGCGGCCCAGTTCGTGATGATGACCTTCGTCAACATGCACTCTCCAGGCCTGAAGATTTTGGCGACGCACCGGGTGCTGAGCAACCTGAATCGCGCCGATGGCTGGAAGTCCATCGCCGGATGGTCCCAGCGAACCGAGACTCTCGACGGAATCAAGCGCGTCTTCTCAGACCCCCAATCGGACCGGGTTCGCATCGGAGTCGCCTACAAGGACGGATTCACTCTGCTGGAGCGCCCCCGCGCCGCCGGCGAAATGGACGTGCCCGTGCTTCACCGCGAGATCATCGGTGGAGCGCTCGGTATCAGCGAAGAAGCCGTGCGCGACGAGAAGTACATTCACTACGTTCGTGGCATCGATGCGGCAGTGGCCCAATTAAAGGAGGGTGCTGACGTAGCCTTTCTGCTCGAACCGACGCCTATAGAAGAGATGGCCCGCGTCGCCTTCGCCGGTGGCGTGATGCCCCAGAAGTCGACCGATTTTTATCCCAAACTATTGAGTGGAGTTACGATTTACCGATTATGACGAAGAACGCAATTTTGGCTCTGGTCGCGGGATCGATCGTAGTGGGATCGCTGCTGGCCGCGCCCGCATTTGAAGTCGCGGCCATCCGGTCCGCAAGCCTTCCCACGCCCGATACATTCCGCTCAGGCCAGTTCCGCCCCGGTATGCGGCTCGACGCAGGAAGTCTCGATTGGGAGTTCGCCTCGCTGGCCGACCTGCTCCCCTACGCCTTCAACGTCAAATCCTTCCAGGTTTCCGGTCCGGCGTGGATGTCGCAATCGCGCTGGAATATTCAGGCCAAGCTCCCGCAAGGCGCTCCCGAAAGCCAGGCTCCGGAGATGATGCAGGCTCTGCTGGTCGACCGCTTCAAGCTCGCCTTCCATCATGAAAAACGCGAACAGCCGGTCTACGAGCTCACCGTCGCCAAAGAAGGTCCGAAGATGCAAGTGGAAGACGCCGTTGCCCCGCCCCGCTCTTCTAGCAGTCCGACCGAGGGCTTCGGGCCATTCGGCGGCGGACCTTTCGGACGCGGTCCCGAGGGGCGAGGTCCAGACGGCCGGGGTCCGGGAGCCGACGGGCCAGGCGGCCGTGGTGGCTTTGTCACTACCGGAGCCAACGGGGTGACCGCGAACATTACCCCCGACGATAGCTGCGGCATGCATCTGGAGCTCGACAAAGTCACCATGCAGGATCTGGCGGATACGCTGAGCCCGTTCCTGGAGCGCCCGGTGCTCGATGCAACCGGCCTGAAGAGCAGCTACAAGATCTCCATGAACCTGCCCATGGAAGTCATGATCGCCATGATCCAAAACCGCGCCGCGGCGTCTGGATTTCAATTCGGCGGGCCCGGCGGGTTCGGCGGCAGAGGCGGCGGTGGCGGCGGAGGTTTTGACGGACGCGGTCCCGGCGACGGCGGCCGTGGACTCCCTCCCGGCTGCCCCGATCCGGCGACTCTCTTCTCCAACTCCAGCGACGCCTCCAACGCCCCCATCTTCCAGGCCGTCCAGAAGCTCGGGCTGAAGCTGCAACCCAAGAAAGCCCCCTTCGACACCATCGTCGTCGACCACCTGGAAAAAGAACCGACGGACAATTAAAGAATCCTTGACCGACCTCGACCAATACCGGTTCACAGTCAGGCCGTTGTCAAATGACGAAGGCGGCGGGCTATCCTGGTGGAGTACCCGGACATCCCCGGATGCATGTCCGACGGCGAGACGATCGAGGAAGCGATCGCCAACGGACGAGAGGCTCTTCGCGATTGCATCGATGTTTTCCGTGAGTCCGGCCGCTAAGCGGTCCCTCCGACCCCGCCCATGGCCAGCGTGACTGAAATCGGCAGCCTCATCTCACGGCGTCCCGAGATCCGCGGCGGGCGTCCCTGCGTCGCTGGAACTTCGGTCTCCGTTCGCCGCATCGCTCGATGGCACAATATGGGCCAAATTCCCGAAGAAATCGTCCAGACCTTCGGCGGCCATCTTTCGCTTGCTCAGGTGCATGCCGCACTGGCTTATTACTTCGCGAATCAGGCGGAAATCGACTCAGATCTCGCCGCAGATGACCGCGAAGCCGAAGCCTTAGAGCAGCAGGGGTGACGAACTCGCCCATGATCGACTTCGGCGTTGGGGTACTAACGTCCGTCAGTACAGCCTCAAGCGAATATCCGCAAATAGCGGCGTCATCCCTCGCGCTTGGGCCAACCGTAGATGTAGTGGTCGTGTTGGCTAGCGCCGTCCGCTGGCATGGCCGCCATGACCTCATCCGGTAATTCGGCCGTCGCCTCGCAAATGACATCGGCAATATGCCGGACAGGCGCCTGCGCCGGGGCAGCCTCGGCAGCCAGATTCATGAGCCAGTCTTCCAGACTAAGACCGGCTGCCGCCGCTTTTTGGCGGAGCACGGCTGCTTGTTCGTCGCTGAGCTGGATAACCGTCATAACGGGCCTCTCGGTTCATAGTAGCTTATGGTTGCAGCCAGACTCCTAAGGAGGCCGCGCACGCCCCTGTGCTAGAATCCGGTTAGAAGCATGCGCTTCCGACGCACCATTATTGCCAGTCTCGCTCCGCTGATCGGGCTCTCCGCCCTGCTGGCGGCGGCGACTGCCGAGGCGGGTGTCGCCCGTGGCGCCAAGCCTCTGATCCGCCTGCTCCAATCCGTAGTGCAACTGGCCGCGCCCACGGCCGATTTCAATGTTGCCGCGGCCGCGCAGGATCACCCGGCTCCGCAGATTTTGCTCGACTTCGCGGCTCTCGCGGTCACTCCGCTGGGCCACTCGCTGTGGATGGTCGCGCGCCGTCCGGCGGTCGATCTCCTCACGCGCCGCCATCTGTTAGTCCCTCTTCGCTGCTGAATCGCTTTCCAGATCCACCCGTTCCCCATTCGTAAATTCTAGAAGAAGTCTGGAGGATTTCCCCATGCAAATGGAAAAAATCATGGCGAAGATTTTCGGGACCAAGCATGAGCGCGAGGTCAAGGCGATGCGCCCCATCATCGCCTCGATGAATGAGCTGGCCCCGCAGATGGAAGAATTGAGCGACGAGGATCTCGCCGCTCAAACCGTTCGCTTTAAGGAACAGCTCGCGCAAGGCGCCGCGCTGGACGATCTCATGATCCCCGCCTTCGCGACGGTTCGCGAGGCCGGCCGCCGCTTCCTCAACATGCGCCATTTCGACGTGCAGCTCATCGGCGGCGTCGTCCTGCATCGCGGCAAGGTCGCCGAAATGAAGACCGGCGAAGGTAAAACGCTGGTCGCGACACTGCCCGTCTATTTGAACGCGCTCGAAGGCAAGGGCGTGCACGTAGTCACGGTGAACGATTATCTGGCCAAGCGCGACTCCGAATGGATGGGCCGTATTTACAAAGGCCTCGGACTGAGCGTCGGCGTCATCGTCCACGATCTGAACGATCAGGAACGCAAGGAAAGCTACAACTCCGATATCACCTACGGCACCAATAACGAGTTCGGCTTCGACTACCTCCGCGATAACATGAAGTTCCGCCTGGGCGATTGCGTCCAGCGCGGGCATCACTTCGGCATCGTGGACGAAGTCGACTCGATCCTCATTGACGAAGCCCGCACGCCTCTGATTATCTCCGGCCCCAGCGAAGAATCGACCGACAAATACTACAAGATCAACCGCATTATTCCCAGCCTCATCCGCGGCGAGGTGATCGAAGGCAAGGAGCCCGGCGTTAAGTGGACCACCGGCGATTACACCGTCGAAGAGAAAACCCGCAGCGCGGCCCTCACCGAAGAGGGCGTGCTCAAAGTCGAGCGCCTTCTGGGCATGAGCAATCTCTTTGAAGCCGTCAACATGGAGATCAACCATCACGTCCAGCAGGCCCTCCGCGCACACGTTCTGTACCTGCGCGACCGCGATTACGTGATCAAGGACGACGAAGTCATCATCGTGGATGAGTACACCGGCCGCCTGATGCCCGGCCGCCGCTGGTCCGACGGTTTGCACCAGGCCATCGAAGCCAAGGAAGGCGTCAAGATCCAGCGCGAAAATCAAACCCTGGCCACCATCACCTTCCAGAACTACTTCCGCATGTACAAGAAGCTGGCCGGCATGACCGGCACGGCCGATACCGAAGCGGCGGAGCTCGAAAAAATCTACAAGCTCGACGTAACCATCATCCCCACCAACAAGCCGCTGCTGCGCCATGAGTTCAACGATATCGTCTACCGCACCGAGGAAGAGAAGTTCCGCAACGCCGCCAAGGAGATCAAGGAGCTTCATGAAAAAGGCCAGCCGGTGCTGGTGGGCACCGTTTCGGTCGAAAAGTCGGAGAAATTATCCGGCATTCTGAAGCGCATGGGCATCCGGCACGAAGTCTTGAACGCCAAGAATCATGAGCGCGAAGCCTTCATCGTCTCCCAGGCCGGCCGCAAGGCCGCCGTCACCGTCTCCACCAACATGGCCGGCCGCGGCACCGACATTCTGCTCGGCGGTAATCCCGAATTCCTGGCCAAGGAGCGGCTGCGCAAGGAGAACAAAGACCCCGACGTGTATCAGATCGCAGCGCTGGGCACACCGGAGCGCGCCGAATGGGACGCAGTTTTCAGCCGGTTTAAGGCTGAAACATTGAAGGAGCATGACGAAGTGGTCGAAGTCGGCGGCCTGCACATCCTCGGCACCGAACGCCACGATTCACGCCGCATCGACAATCAGCTTCGCGGCCGCGCGGGACGCCAGGGCGACCCCGGCAGCGCCCGCTTTTACCTCTCTCTGCAAGACGACTTGATGCGCATCTTCGGCGGACCGAAGATGCAGAACCTCATGCTGCGCCTGGGCATGGAAGAAGACGTGCCCATCGAGAGCAAAATGATCAGCAAGCAGATCAAGCGCGCTCAGGAAGCCGTGGAGGCGCAGAATTTCGCTTCGCGCAAGCACGTCCTCGAATACGACGACGTGATGAACAAGCAGCGCCAGGCGGTCTACGGCATGCGCCGCGCTCTGCTCGAAGGTAAGGAGCAGAAAGCGCGCATCCACGAAATGATCGAGGGTATTGTCGCCACCTACGTCGAAACGCGCTGCCCTGAAAAAACCCACAATTCCAACTGGGATTGGCACGCTCTCGAAACCGATATCCTTACCGAGTTCGGCGTCAAGATCCGCCAAGACGAACTGATGAATCTGGACCGCCGCCAGATGGAAGAAGAGATCTACCAGCAGTTGCTGAAGCGCTATCAGGAAAAGGAAGACTCCATCGGCACGGAACTGATGCGCGCCACCGAGAGCATGATCATGCTCAACGTCATCGACAACCAGTGGAAAGATCACCTGCTGTCGATGGACCACTTGAAGGAAGGCATCAACCTGCGCGGCTACGGCCAGAAGGACCCTCTGATCGAGTACAAGAAAGAGTCCTACACCATGTTCCAGGACATGATGGATCGGATCGAGGACGAAAGCATCCGTTACCTCTTCTTCCTGCAGCGCGCCGACGCTACCCCGGCTGACGAGACTCCGCAGAACGTTCCCTACCCCGAGTTGTGGGCCGAGGAGCCCGATGAGGACGGCGGTGAGCCGGAAACCGCCTCCGTCGCCGCAGTTTCCTCGGTCGCGGCGGTTTCGAAGGCCGCCCAGAACTCCGTCATGGATCTCACCCGCAGCATTGAGCGCAAGAAGCAGCGGGAACTTGACCAGTTGCAGTTCGTGGGCGGAGAATCGTCTACCAAGAAGCAACCCGTGCTTGCGCAGAACAAGGCCGGTCGCAACGATCCTTGTCCCTGCGGAAGCGGAAAGAAGTACAAGAAATGCCACGGAGCGTAGTTAAAAGTGCGTCGGCCCTGTGCCGGCTCAACCCCAAAAACCCGGGACAGTATACTCATTTCCTGTTTTTGGCCCTGCTGGCGATCGCCCCCGCCCGTGCGGCGATCTTCCCGGACCAGCTCGGCGCATATTCTAAGTCCGCACCCAAAACCCTGGCTGCTCCTGACCGCGAACTTGCCGGCGAATACGGCCTTCAGACCAGTGAAGCCGCCGACTACACCTCGCCCGACAAAAAGCACTTTACCGCGACGGCCTGGCGCTTCAATGACTCGACCGGCGCCATGGCGATGTTCGAAGCCCGCCGCCCTCCCAAAGCCGCGCCCTCGAAGATGGCCAAGCTCGCCGTAACCACCTCGGACGGCGTCATCTACACGTACGGAAACTACCTCCTCCAGCTCACCGGTTCCCTTCCCGGCGAAACCGAGTTGAACCAGCTTTACGACCAGCTCCCACGCCTGGAACAATCCGCGCTCCCGCTGCTGATCGAAGCCCTGCCCACGGACGGCCTCATCCCCAATTCCGAGCGCTACATACTCGGCCCCGTATCTTTGTCCCGGTTTGACCCCGGAATCGCGCCCTCCATCGCCGCCTTTCACCTGGGCGCCGAGGGCCAGGTCGGCCAGTACAATACCCCCAAGGGCAAGCTGACGCTGGCGATCTTCGATTACCCCACTCCCAACATGGCCCGGGAGCAATACGAACAATTCGCGAAGATCCCGGGCGCGGTGGCAAAACGCGCCGGTTCCATGGTCGCGGTCACCATTCAGCCCCCGGACCCGGATGCCGCCGAAAGGGTCTTGGCGCAGGTAAAATATGGCACAAACGTCACCTTTAACCAGGCGCCGCCGGTTACGGCCCAGCAGGTTAGCGGCATGATGCTGGGCATCATCGCCCTGGCGGGGGGGATCCTCTTCTTGTGCCTGATCTGTGGGATCGGCTTTGGAGCTTTCCGTATCATCCTGCGAAAACTGGGCTGGCTGACCGACGAAGCCAGCGAGATGATCGTCCTGCATCTCGGCAACAAATAAGCCTCGATGTTCTGGCCTGTTAGACTGAAATCGGCGTGGTGGTAGACGGGCCTGCGCCGGAATCGAGTATTTTTCAGAAAAACGAATAATCCTCGTAAGTTGTTATGCGATTGACAGTTAGAGTGGTCCATCCGCGCCGGATTTTTTTCTTGACTTCATTTGCCGCACACCCTAAACTCCAATCACACACAGGTTTTGGCGGTTGCGATGCCGTCGAGCCTGATTCTCCCATGTACATCACCCTGCCTAAAAACAGGGAGGCGTAAAATGCTCACCCCCAGGGTGAGCATTTTCGTTTTTCTCGCCAGCAGCGCCCCGTTCCTCGCCCGAGCCGCTGATCCGCCCAGCTTCTACCGGGACATCCTCCCCCTCCTCCAAGCCCGTTGCCAGGAGTGTCACCGTCCCGGAGAAGTCGCGCCCATGCCGCTACTTACCTACGCTCAGGTGCGGCCATGGGCCAAGTCGATCCGCTCTGCCGTCCTCACCAAGACCATGCCGCCCTGGTTCGCTGACCCCTGCTGCGGCAAGTTCGCCAACGACCGGTCCCTGACCGCGTCAGAGCGCGATACATTCGCTCGCTGGGTTGACGCCGGAGCTCCGGAAGGTGACGCGAAGCAGGCCCCTCCGCCGCGCGTATGGGCCCGAGGCTGGAATTTGCCGTCGACGCCGGACGCAGTCTTTCAAATGCCCCAGCCGTTCGCCGTCCCGGCGAAGGAAGCCGTGGATTATCAATACTCTATCGTCCCAACCGGCTTTACCCAGGACCGCTGGGTCACGGCGTCCGAGTTCAAACCCTCCACCCCCGCCGTGGTCCACCACGCCGTGGTCTACATCCGCGAGCCCGGCCAGACCTGGACACGCGGACCGACCAAAGCCGACATCCTGACCGTCTACACCCCCGGTGCGACCGCCGATGTCCTGCCCAACGGCATGGCCAAGCTGGTCAAGGCCGGCTCCGACCTGGTCTTCGAGATCCACTATACGCCGAATGGCAAACCGGCCACCGACCAAAGCCGCATCGGCCTGATCTTCGCAAAATCCCCGCCGCAGAAGCGGGTTCTGACGCTTCAGTTGGCCTCCACCACGTTTCAGATCCCTCCCGGCGACCCCAACCATCGAGTCTCGGTTTTCGGCACTCTGCCCAATGATGCGCTTCTACTTTCATTCCTCCCTCATATGCATCTCAGAGGAAAGGCTTTTGAGTATTCAATCACCCCTCCGGGCGGGGTGCCCCAAACCCTGCTTCGCGTCCCCCACTACGACTTTTACTGGCAGCTTTCCTACAAGCTCGCTGAGCCATTGCCGCTCAAGAAAGGCACCCGCCTGGAAGCCGTCGCCTGGTTCGACAATTCCGCGAATAATCCCCGTAATCCCGATCCAACCGTTGGAGTTAGCTATGGGCTTCAGAGCTGGGAGGAGATGCTGGTCGGCTTCTTCGACGTGGCCGTCGACCCGGACGTGGACAAAAATACTTTCTTTGTTCGATGAGGGCTATCGCAGCGTCGCCGCCACCGCCGCAATCGCGTCCGCCGGGATCAGCGGAGCCTCAGCCTGAGCATGGTCGCCCTCGCTGACCTTCACCGCAGCCGCCTTGCTCTCGAAGTTCGCCCGGAACTCCGGAACCATGGCCAGACCGTCGTCGACGTGCTCCCATGCGGCGACCCGGTAATCTCCCGGAGGAAGATCGGAGAACTTGAACTGGCCGTTGCTGTCCGTCGCCGCGACGCGGGTGAAATCGACGGTATCGCTCGAAGGCGTTCCCGGAGTCCACAGCGTAAGCGCGACTCCGGAGAGCGGTTGTCCGTCCGCGCCATGGACCGTCCCGCTGATATCGGCCACGTTGTAGGATAGAACCACACTGATCTCCCCGCCGCTGCCCGACCGTAAATCGAGCAGCGACTTGGTCAGATCCTGGCTGCCGTATTTAATCGACTTCACATACAGGCCGGGAGGCAGCGGCATCACCTGCACTTGATAGCTCCCAGGCATGATCTGGTCGAGTGCAAAGCTGCCATCCGGGCTCGGCGGGCGGTTCGACGCGACCCGCTGGCTTTCCGGTTCCACCAAGCGAACCATTGGCTGCGCGTTCATTCCCGGCGTTCCCGCCTGCTGCGCCCGCGGAGGCGTGCCGTCGTACGTGATCTTCCCGCTGATTTCCGCGCCAGGTCCCAGTTGCAGCACAATATCGTCCACATCCTGATTACCCACCGTCACCGTCATGCGGCCCATTTCTTTGCTTGGCGTCAGGTTGCCGTCTCCCCCACGAGCATAGACCGGCAGGACTTCCAGCGCGTAAACCCCAGGCAAAACGCCGTCGATCTCAAATGCTCCTTCGCGCAAAGTCGTGTTCAGATTCAGACCCAGGCTCGCCAGATCCGGACCACCCTCCGGCATCATCCGCACCGAACCCGTCGGGTTCGTCGAGCTTCCCGCAACTTTGCCCCGCACCCGGTACGCGCGCACCTTGCGCATTCGCAGGTCCAGGCCGCGAAGCGTCGCGCCCGCGGTCACCTGCACCGCACCTGCCGAGGAGGCGTCGGTGACGCCCGGATAGAACGTGGTTGTAAACGTCTCCTCCGGACCTTTGCGCCGCATGACGCCCGCCGGTTGGGGCAGCGGTGCAGCGCTGACGATATAGGAGCCGGCTTGAAGATTACCCACCGCGTAAACTCCCTCCACATTTGAGGATGCTCCTCCGGCGTTCACCAGCCGCCGCATGCCATTCTGATAACCCCACCGCGCTACCTGAATCCGCGCGTTCGGCACTGGATCGCCATCCTCGTCGGTGATGGTTCCGGAAATAACCGACTGCGGAGTCATCTTGACCGTGATTCCGGTCACCGCCCCTCCGCCCGTCAGGTCGACGCGGCCCGAGGCCGGGGCGAACGCCGGCAGATATCCCGTGCGCTGGACCACGAGGGTATAGCGGCCTGGATCTACATTGTCAAAGCTGAAGCTTCCCTGCGCGTCGGACGTGGCTGTGTAGACGGGCGGCCCAACCATCTGAGCGCTTCCCTGCCCTTGCAGCCGCACCAAGGCATTCTTGAGAGGCTCGCCGGCCGTGCTGGTGACGGTTCCGGCGATGCTGCCCTTAGACTGCTGTGCCGCGCACAGACCGGCGAAGCCGGCCGCAAAGAGTGCCACCGTCCATGACCGGATCACGGTAACTTAGACGCCGGCTCGCCGGAAAACGTCACCGCTGGACCGCAGATGTAACAAAAATCCCGCGATAATTCCAGCTTCACCCAGCGCGAAAATCCCCCACGGAAAATCCTGCGGCATCGAGCCGTTCATCCACCTCCGCCAGTCCCAGATGAAGCTGGCGAATAGCATTGCCGCCCCGGCCCCCAGCACCCACCCCGCCAGCCTCGACCCGCGCTTCGGCTCTCTTGCCAACATCCACGCGCCAAATATCGCCATCGTTCCCGCGACAATCACCGGCGCCAGCACCGGCGCAGCCCATGGCACCGGCAGAAGGAACAGGATATCCCACGTCATCAGCGAGGCCGGCCATCCGATCAACACGTGCAGCCACGCGTAAAACGTCAGATCCCACACGCCGAAGGCGAGCACGAACGCGCCCAACCACGTTTGGTAGCCGCTCGGGGTTTGGTAGCCCCCCGGGGTTTGGTAACCCCCAGTTTGGTAGCCCCCCGGGCCTCTGTAACCTCGCGCCGCGGCTGCGGCAGCCGTCGCGAGCATCACCAGCGTCGCCGCTTCACGCCCCAGTTCGAGCTTGAGCAGCCCCAGCATCGCGGGTGGAAGCTGCTCCACACGCAACAGGGGGAACAGATCTTGAGAAGATAGGCCGAGCGCCGCGCGCGCTGGCCCGCCGATGGTGCGCAGGTAGACCACTACCGAAGCCTCCAGGTAGCCGAAGGCGATTCCAAAGAGGATGAGACTCAGGATGCGGCGCAAATCACCGCTCTCAGATAGATAGTCGGGCTCGGGCTTGAAAGCTTTGTGCTCGAGAGATTAGCGGTGTCCGCCGCCACCGCCGCCACCGTGCGCGCCACCGCCGCCACCGCCACCACCGCCGCCAATAGACGCACCACGCGCCCCGCCAACGGACGACGAACCCATGCTACTTGCGGCGCGAGCTTGTCCAACAGCAGATCCGCTCGGGCGCACCGCGCTTGCCGCAGTCGCGGTCGCCGGATGCGCACCTGCCAGAGCCGTCGGACCAGTCCCGCGGTTCCCCACCAATGGCGTGGCTCCGACGCCACGGTACGCTCCGGCGCGCCCGTACGCGCCCGGCACGTACAGCCCGCCGACCGTCATCGGGCTATAGATGGTCCAGCCAAAGGGGCTGTAGCCGTAACCCATGCCAGGAAGATAGGTGAACATCCCGTAGTACGGATTCCACGCCCACATTCCATACGGAGAGTAACCGTAGCCGTAATACGAGAGAGAGCCGTAGCCGTACCCAGAGCCGTAGCCGTAAGGATCGCCATAGGGATTGCAATAGGCTGAGCCGGTGCCGGTGGTGGCAAAGGAGGCATTTGGATCGGCGGTGGTCGAAGCCTGCCCGGTGCACGGCACGCCTGCAGTCAGTCCGCCTTGTCCGGCTGCGTGCGCCGACGATACGTTCGCCGCCGCGATGTACTCAGAGCGCCGCGAAACCCAGCGATAGAAAGCGTCCGTGTCCTTGGTCTCGAACATCGAGGTCAGCAGCGCTTCGTTCAGATCCGCTTGCTTGCCCTTGTGAACCTGGACCGTCTTGATGCCGTGGGTGACGCTGGCTTCTCCGTCGTAAACCCGCAGCCGGCTGGTGTCCGAATCGACGCGATACAAACCCGGCTTGTCCAGAGCGATGGTCGCGTCCTTGTAGCGGATGGTGATCGCGTTGTCCTTCATCAACTCATCCACCTCGATCATCGCGGAGCCGGACTGCATCTCGAGAGCAGTGTCGGAAAGCTTATTGGAGAGCATCTTGAAGGAGGTGTTCTCCGCCAGCCGCAGGAACACGCCGGGAGTCAGCAGCACTTCGGCGCGGCCCTCCGCGGTCTCCAGAACCTGATCGTTCTTGACTTCGGGAAACTCGCCGAACTTCGGGTCCACCTGTTGGCCATCCAGCAGGACCTTCCCTTCCACGTAGTGAATCATCCCGGAGTGCGCGGAAATCACACTCTGGCCCCAGGCGCACGAAGCGCTCACCAGGACCGCCGCCAACCCCAGACGAGAAACCCGAAGACGAGAAACCCGAGCCATAATGATCTGGCCCTCCTAATAGATATAGAATGCGCCTTTTCCGCAACCCAGTCAAGCGCTTAGATACGGACATCAGGCATACCCGGCCGCGCATCCCATGCACAGGTTTTGACTATGCCGTAGAGCGCCCCGGAACTCGACGCTACTGGCTGGAGGGAATTGTAGCCGGCAGCCAGGCGTTCACCAGGTTGTAGGCGTTGACCGAGCCATTGCCGGAGGCGAAGCTCCACCCTCCTCCGCTTCCGTACGCCTGCGAGAAACTCTGGTTCGAGACGGACAGTGCGCCATTGGTGGACACGGCCCCCCGGCCCCCGAAGCGCGGCGCAGTCGAACCGAAGCAGTTCACGCTTCCGCCGCAGTTCACATCGATGTCGCCTTTGGTGATGTTATGGAACACGCAGCCGCTTGCGCCGGAATCGCCATTCCAGGTGTTGCACGAAGCATTGGCGGCAAGCTGATAATACACATAGTTCGGGTTGCCCTGCGCGCCGCCGCTCGATTCATTCACCAGCGCCTGGATCCCGGCCATGATCGGCGTGGCAAAAGAGGTCCCCCCTCCTCCAGCCCAGGTGCTGGGATCGCCCGCGCAGGATGCGCCTCCGTAGTTGAGGTCAGACCAGCAGAACACCAGATAGTGCCCGAACACCCCGTCGGCCGCGAACATAGAAACATCCGGCAAGTCGCGCACGCCGTCGGTTGGCATCCCAGGTCCGGACTGCCAGGAGGGTTTCGGATTTCCCTGGCAGGTGCCGTCGGAGATCCCGTAATCTTCGGAAATGCCGGTGAAGCAGTTGCTCGGCCCTCCGCTTCCCGCCACTACGTTCGTGTAGTAGCGCTGTCCCGTCGAAGTTCCGCAGAATCCGGAGCTGCCGTAGACGGTGGAAAATCCGAAATAGCCCGCCAGCAGACTGCTGGCGCAGGAATCGTTCCAGGGAATTTCCGGAATATACGATAGCGCCGAAGTGTAGGTCGCCGAGTTCGTGGAACTCCAATAGTTGGTGTTGGCGGAGGTGACCGAGTCTCCAAAATCGTTGCCCCCGACGGCCACGTTATAGGCGGTCGAGGCGAAGCCGCTCACGCCGATGCCGTGCGTCGCCGACACCTCTCCCGAATCGCAACTCGCCGCACCCTCGTCGCCCGCGGCCACAAACACGCTGATCCCCTCCGCCACCGCCTGCTGATACGCCAGGCTGAAAGCGCTATTGCCTGCGGAGCCGTTCTCCGCCTCGCATTGCCCGTAGCTGATGCTGACGATCGACGGAGGGTTGGAATTGTTGATCAGGTTCTGCAGCGCAATCATCCCGCCCCAATTGATGCGGCTGCTGGCGCAGGAAACCAGTTGAATGGCCGCGTTCGGAGCCGCGGCGCTGGACCATTCTACGTCCAACGCGGCTTCCGCGTCATCCCCTTGCGCGAGCCCCGGCGTGGAGCAATTATTAGCGAAATTTTCCCCCGCAGGGTGCACCGTGGTGAGCGATCCCGAGGTGTATTGATCCAGCCCGAAGGTGGAGCGGAAGGTGTTCCAATCCCGCGCTGTAAACAGATCCGCGTCCTCGATGACCGCCACCGTCTGCCCCGCCCCCGTCTGGCCCTTGGCGAACAGGGGATTCAAATTGTAGATCGTAGCCAGATCGCCGGGCGTCACCGCTTCATAAATGTACGGTCCCGCTGTGAGCGTGAATTTCGCCCGTAACTTGGCGCCGGTGGACAGTTTCGCCATCCCCCGCGGCTTGAAATCGTGGAGCGAAACAATGCCCGCAACCGCCGGAGCCAGCGCCTCCGGAATAAGCGGATCGCTCATGTTGGCGATGTGCGCTGCGCCACGAACCTCCAGCGCATGAATCTCGGTATGAAACGCCTGGCGAACCTGCCCCGCGGTTCCTGAAAAGTCGATCAGCAGCCCGTGCGGATAAACCGCGTTCACTTTGAAGCCGCGCGATTGAAGCCATGCGCTGACAGCGGCCACATCGCGCGGGTCGGCCCCAAACTGGCGCGCGAACTCAGCCGGAGTCAGCCACTGGTGAAACGAAGGCGACTGCGGGTTGTGCAGCGTATCGATGTACTGGTCGAGGGCCTTCTGTTCGGCTGGTCCACGCCGCAATTGCAGCAGCATGTGATCCAGTGCGAAGTTATCCCCCACCGGGCCACGGTCATTGGCCGCGGTTGCCTCAGGCCGGGTATTTCCTACCAGCCGGTGCAACTGCGTCTCATCGATTTTCTCCCGAATCAACCGCCCGCCGCTTTGGGCTGGGACTTCAAACGCTAAGACCAACAGCAATAATGAGATCGCTAATAAGGTGACCTTTTTATTCACACCTACTCCTGTGGCGACATGGACGCGGTCACACTATCTCTGACGCGGCGAAGGCCCTCTTTGTGTACCACAGACGTGTACGAAAGCGGTGTACCAAAAAGACGCCGGACCGGGCCGGAACTGAATTAATACTATCTTAATCGTCCCGAGATCTTAATCGTGGCGTAGGGCGCGCGCCGGATCGATGCGCATCGCGCGCCGCGCCGGACCATAACAGGCCAGCATCGCCGCGCACAGCACCAGCCCCGCGACGGCAGTCAGCGTGGCTGGATCGGCCGGCTTGACTCCGTACAAATACGTGGCGAGCAGGCGGGTAAGCGCGAGCGATCCTCCGATTCCCAGAACGATGCCGGCGGCGGCGAGGCGCCCGCCATAGCCGCAGATGAGAGATAAGACGTCGCGGGGTTCTGCGCCGAGGGCCATGCGCACTCCGAATTCGTAGGTGCGAGCCCGAACCAGATACGCGATCACCCCAATGATGCCGGTGATCGTAAGCCCCAGAGCCAGCGTGGCGAAGATCGCGAGCAAGCCGGTCAAGAAGCGCGGCTGGGCGAGCTGTGCGTCGACGAAATATTGCATGGTCTCAGCGGCGCGAACCACCATGGCGGAATCGAAAGCCGAGCTGGGATCTACGACGACGACCGCGCTCCGGTCGTCCGCACTAGCTCCGAACGATGGACGGCACCCCGCGCCGAGCTTGAATCAACGCTTGCGCGATTCCTTCAGCGCAAGTTCAAAGCTGCGTCGTGACACAAACAAGTGCGCCGCCCAGAGCGCGCTTTGCATTCCATGGGACCCCGCTTTCTCTCAAAGAGAAATTCCGATAGAATTGAGTTCTATCTTGGAGGAATTCGATGCGTGTTCCGCCCCTGATTGCCTTTCTTTCGTTAAGTTTGGTCGGCCTTGCGCAGGACCAAGACAAGGGCACGCAACCCCAGAGACTCGGAGATCTCCTCGTCGAGTTAGCTCGTACCAACACCCCGAGCGAGCTAATTCTCGGTCAGGGAAGATTCGCACCCCCGGCTGATCGGTACTGGGTGGTCGCCGACGTAGACTTCCGAAACGCTGGCACGCAAGCTGTCTGCGCCAGTTTCATGGGTTCTCTAAAGGCAGAGTATGGGCTTGTAGCCCGGACCAGCTCTCTCCCGCCGGAAAGTGTTGCGCCGATCTCCGAGCTCCTGCCAGGCGAAGAGGCACGGAGGGACTTCGTATTCACGCTTAAGCGCGGCGCCGCTCCCCTGGAACTCACGGTTGAGATCCTGAATTACGGTGGCGGCGACTGCGGGAACAGCTTGCCGCGCTCTGCCTCTACCAGTGTGAAGGTTCCCATTCGAGGCGTTTCGACGCCGAAGGACGAAAAGTCCGGAACCAACGCGTCTCCGAATCCGAGTTCCCCGGCTCCGGCTCCGGCTCCAGCACAGAAAGAACCGGCGTACGGCGAATCATCCGGGGGCGGCGTTTATCGGCCCACCGGAGGCGCCACAAATCCGGTCGCGATCTACAAAACAGAGCCGCAATATTCCGACGAAGCCCTCAAGGCCAAGTGGGGCGGCACGGTCCTGCTGTCGCTGGTGGTGGATGAGAGTGGCAAGCCCGTGCAGATCAAGGTGGTTAAGCCCTTGGGCCTGGGCCTGGACGAAAAGGCCATCCAAGCGGTGGCGCAGTGGCGCTTCAAGCCCAGCATGAAGAACGGTAAGCCGGTGCCCGCTGCAGCGCAAATCGCAATAACCTTCCACCTGCCGCCGGGCCAATAGCACAACCGTCAAGAAAAAGAGGCACCGATCGCCGCGACCGCGAACCCGTGGCTCCGTCGGATTCCCCGCGCGGCGTAGCGCTGTGGCAACACGGACGCGGTCACACTATCTCTGACGCGGCGAAGGCCCTCTTTGTGTACCACAGACGTGTACGAAAGCGGTGTACCAAAAAGACGCCGGACCGGGCCGGAACTGAATTAATACTATCTTAATCGTCCCGAGGTCTTAATCGTGGCGTAAGGCGCGCGCTGGATCGATGCGCATCGCGCGCCGCGCCGGACCATAACAGGCCAGCATCGCCGCGCACAGCACCAGCCCCGCGACGGCAGTCAGCGTGGCTGGATCGGCCGGCTTGACTCCGTACAAATACGTGGCGAGCAGGCGGGTGAGCGCGAGCGATCCTCCCATTCCCAGAACGATGCCGGCGGCGGCGAGGCGCCCGCCATAGCCGCAGATGAGAGATAAGACGTCGCGGGGTTGTGCGCCGAGGGCCATGCGCACTCCGAATTCGTAGGTGCGAGCCCGGACCAGATAGGCGACGACGCCGACGATGCCCGTGACCGTCAGCCCCAGCGCCAGCGCGGCGAAGATCGCGAGCAAGCCGGTCAAGAAACGCGGCTGGGCGAGCTGTGCGTCGACGAAATATTGCATGGTCTCAGCGGCGCGAACCACCATGGCGGAATCGAAAGCCGCGAGCTCAGAGCGAATGGCCGGGGCCAGATTTGCGGCCGCAACGCCCGGCTCCACGCGCAGGATAATGCTCATCACCGCCAAGTTCGAATCCTGCGCCTGTGAAAAATACACGTATGGCTCGGGAGTCTCGTTCAGACGCGTGCCGACTGCGTTCGCCACTACGCCGATGATTTCAAAGACAGCGGGCTTCCTGCCTCTCTGCGTCAGGATCGTCCGTCCGATAGGATCCTGGTTCGGCCAGAACCGGCGCGCAGCGGTTTCGTCGATGAGGGCAACTTTAGGAGAGCTGGAATCGTCTTGCGCCGTGAACCCCCGGCCACGCAACAATGGAATCCCCATCACGTCGAAGTACTCGGGCGTGGCCGACAAGGTCGCCGTTTTTTGCGTGGCATCGTCCGGACTCCGTCGAAAGTTCATCGCATTGCCGCTACCCAATGGGTGGCTATCGATGATCGCGTCGCCGCGCACGCCGGGCAATGCCCGCAGCCGGTCAAGAATCTCGCGCTCCGCGGCCGTTCGCGCAGCGTAATCCTTATAGCGCCCTGCGGGAAAACTGGTATCGATGGTCAGCAGGTTGCGGCGGTCGAAACCCAGGTCCCGCGAGACCAGGCGGATGAGACTGTTTACCATCAGTCCCGCGCCGGTCACCAGGATCAGCGCGAGCGCAATCTCGCTAACCATCAGCGCGCCTCGCCAAAGCGTCCGCTCGGGCCCGCCCCGCAGCACGCCGAACATCCCTGGCCCCGTTTTCTCTTTTGACGATCGCCAAGCGGGAACAAGACCGAACAATAATCCCGTCGCTAGGGAGACCAGCAAAGTAACCAGCAAGACTTTTCCGTTGACCGCAACCGTCTCGCGGCGTAGCGTGTCGGCCGGCAGCGCGGCGCGAACGGTGTGAATGCTGGCGTAAGCGATCGCGACTCCTACTGCTCCGCCCATCAGCCCCAGCGCGAGGCTCTCGGTGAGCAACTGGCGAAACAATCGCCGGCGGCCCGCGCCGACGGCGGAGCGGATGCTGAGTTCCTTGACGCGCTCAGCTCCGCGCGCGAGCATCAGGTTCGCCACGTTGACGCAAGCGATCAGCAGCACCAATCCAACCGCGCCCAGCAGCAACAAGGTTTGCGGGCGGGAATTCCGCGTCAGTTCGTCGTGATAGCTCACAACGGTGACACCCTCGTTAGGATCGAAGCGGCGGTGAGCCGGGCGCAAATCATCCACCAGCTTCTGCATCGAAGCCTGCGCCGTTTTGACGGTCACGCCCGGCTTGAGACGTCCGATCACGCCGCCCCCGCCGGCGTATGACTTCGCGTCTGCGTCGTCGCGTAGCAGCGGCGTCCAGAAATCCTGAGGGCCGGCCACGTCGTCGGTTGCCGCCGGAAGGACCCCAACGATGGTGTACGTAGCCGCCGTATTGTCGAAATTCAAGCCAGCTACGGTCGAGCCGATGATGTCCGGGGCCGCTCCGAAACGCTTTCGCCAGAGCCGGTCGCTCAACAGCATGACGCGGTTGTGCGCGGAGAGTTCCTCCTCTGGCAGGAAGGTCCGGCCGAGCTCAGCCTCAATCCCCGTCACTTGAAAGAAGCTCGCCGTCGCCCGCAGCCCATTCAGGCGTTCCGCGTACGGACCATCCGATAAATCCAGCGGCGCGCAACAAGCCCATTGGCCCATGTCTTCAAACACGTTGTTCTGGGCGCGCCAATCGAGATAATCGCCGGTCGAAGCATAAACCCGAGGGTACTGCGGCGTAGTCGTCCACAGATATACCAGCCGTCCGGGATCGCGGAACGCAAACGGACGAAACAGCGTCGCGTCCGCCACGCTGTACACCAGGCAATTCGCGCCAATGGCCAGAGCCAGCGTCAGAATCGCCGCGACCGCGAACCCGGGGCTCCGTCGGATTCCCCGCACGGCGTAGCGAACGTCTTGCGCGAGTTCGTCCAAGAACCGCCATCCCCACGCGTCGCGGCCACGTTCTCTCAAAAGCAGGGTATTCCCTACGGCGCGTTGCGCCGCGAAGCGGTCGCCGGATTCCCGCGCCTTCATCGCGATATGAAATTGCAGCTCTTCGTCCAGATCGCGATCCATCGCATCGCGGCGGAACAAGGCGGCGATCCGGCGCAGAAGTCCCCGCATTTCAGTTTTCACTCGGCCGCTCGGCGTGATCGATCACCACCGTATCGAACGGTGCGGTCGAGGGTTCCAGCTTGAGGCCGAGCTGCTCTTGAACGGCCGTAAGAAGCCGTGGGAATTCACCGCCCTCTTGACCGGCCGGAGCATTTTCGCTGACGAATTCGAAAGTAAAATCGTACGGCGTCTCGAGCCCCGTCTTGTCGAATACCGGACGGCCGGCATAACCACTGAGCTGACGTTCGACCAGTTGCCCGACAGTCACATTGGTAGCAACGATGCGGATGCCGAAGTTGCCCCGGCCGAAAACGTTCATGCTGTATTTGGACTCGGGGCTGCTCGGCTTCAGCTTCGGTCCGCCCTTGCCGATCACCAGATTGTAAATTGGGAAATCTTTCTGGACATGGTGGACTTGCAGCTTGAATCGATCGGCCAGCACCGGCTGGAGCATCTGGCGGAAGACATCGAGGGGAGGCGGAGGGTCGGCCGAAACTTTGGCCGTCACCTGATACAGCTCCGAAGAGATGAGCTCGCCGCGAACCGCCCAGGAAGGGCCGCCGGAAAGCTGCACGCCGCGCAGGTTGTAGGCGAACATCACCAGGTCACCGAGCGAAACGTGTTCCGCGCGAAGAGTGTCTCCGATGACCCGGACACCGATGAATTCCCCGCCCTTTCCCGTATAGGGCTGCGGCTTCACGGAAACCACGTCGAAGCCCTGCCCATAAACCGCCGCTGCCGTCAGGAGCATCGCAAGGGTTCTCATGCTACGCTTCTCCAGGCTGTAAGACGTTTTCGATGGCGCGCATCAACCGGCGGAATTCGTCGACCTCGGCATTGAGCTGCTTCTTCCCCGCCGGCGTCAGACGATAGAATCGCGCCCGGCGATTCAGCTCGCTCTGCGCCCACTCCGCCGTCACCCATGCCTTGGCCAGCATGCGCTGCAAGGCCGGGTATAACGACCCTTCCTCGACTTTCAGAATGTCTTCGGAAGCGTTTTGGATGCTTTGCGCGATCGCGTACCCGTGCATCGGGCCACGCATCAGCGTGCGCAGGATCAGCATTTCCAGAGTTCCTGGAAGCATAGGCCGCCTTTACATAGACAATCTATGCTAGAACCGCTCGACTGTCAACAAAAATGTTTTTACAGTTCGGTCTTGCCCTGGAAGGTCATGTCTTCCAGGTAGAACGCCTGGCTCACGGAAAGCCGGCCGATCTGGGTGTCGAACTCCACGCGGCGGTCATCCTTGCCGATCTGCTCCTTGGCGCTCTTCGGTTTCAGGAACAGAAACAGAACCACCGGACCGTCCTCGCGGCGCAGGACCTGCACGCCGGTGGGCTTCATGTCTTTCTTGCCGTCGCGGCTCAGCGTGGTCTTCTTCTTCGCCTCCTCCGCCACCGTTTTGAGATCGCCGTTCAGCATGTTGGCGGGGATGCCGTAAACCGCGATGGCGTAGTGGTTCTCGTCTTCCAGCGTGGGCGCGTTCTCGTCCCGTGCCTTCAATTCCGCCTGACGCACCGGCAGCGCGCTTTCCCACCGCAGCGTCAGTTTCGGAGGCTTGTCGTCAGCCGAATTATTGCTGTTCGGAGGCGGCGCGTTCTGCGGATATTGGTTCGGCGGATAACCGCCCGGATACCCTCCGCCTCCTTGTGGATATCCGCCGCCGGGATAGCCAAAGGGGCCTCCGCCAAAACCTCCACGCCGCCGCATCGGCGGAGCCTGGTTGTAGTTGTTCGGATTGCCGCGCACGATGCTGGGCGTCAGCGACTTCACCCACGGTGAATCGGTAAGCAGTTGCTGCGCGTCATCCTGACTCCACGTAGCCACCGCTTTTGTGGACCAAACCGGAGGAGGCGTCGCGGGGTTGGAGGAATCATCCGCGGCGATCAGCGCCACCACGGGCAGTACAGGAAGTAAAACGATAAGCCACTTGCGGGACATTGAGCACAAATCCCCCTATCACTACAAACGTAATTCTTGGCTTTCCAGTTACATCCGATCTTGGCGTCTTACCTCCATCCGGTCTCAACCTCCGGCCGGCTTCCGCTCCGCCACGATGGTCACCTCCACATCCCGAGCCAGCCGCACCACCTCGCGGATGAAGTCCTGCCGCAACAGCGCGTGCCCGAACGGCAGCGAGTTGCTGGGGTGTTCCCGGCTGAGGTATATCTGCGTCACTCCCCGGTCGCGCGCGAATCGCACCAACTCCGCCGCGGCGTCGGAGCCTTCCAGCAGCCGGGTTTCCAGGTGCAGGTTACGAGCGAAATTCAAATGTTTCTCCAGCGCTTGCCGCGCCCCTTCCGGCAAAGCCTCCAAGCCCGGACCCGGCGAAACCGCCACGGCCCAGCATTCGGCGTGGAAGAAATCCGCGGCGCGTTTGGCGCGGCGGATCAGCGCGGCGGCGGACGGGTCGGCCGTCAGGTAAACCAGCAAGGTTTCACTGCTTCGCGCGACGTTAGGCCCGCCGGCAGCGGCGGCCGGTCCCGCGCCGTGCCCCATGCCGTGCCGCTGCTCTACTTCGTAAGCGGTCTGGCGCAAGGCCAGCTCGCGCAGAGCCACCAGCGTCTGCTCCTTGAAGAAATTCTCCTTTGCCTGGCGCGCCTTTTCCGGCTTATAAACCACGCCGCGCTCCAGCCGGTTCAACAGCGCCCGAGGCGTCAGGTCCACCATTACTACTTCCCCGGCCTGCTGCACCACCCAATCCGGAACCGTCTCGCGAACGCGGATACCCGTGAGCTGATGGATCTGGTCGTTCAGGCTCTCCAGGTGCTGGACGTTCATGGTGGTAAACACGTCGATGCCCGCGTCCAGCAGCACCAGCACGTCTTCCCAGCGTTTGGTCCGTTGGCACCCGGGCACATTGGTGTGGGGGAATTCGTCCACTACCGCGATTTGCGGATGCCGCGCCAGAATCGCCTCCACGTCCATCTCCTCGAATTTGGTGCCGCGGTATTCCATGCCGCGGCGCGGAACATTTTCCAGCCCCTCCAGTTGCGCGATTGTGTCGGCCCTGCCGTGCGGCTCGAAGTAACCCACCACCACGTCGGCGCCCTCGCGCCGCCGCTCTTGCGCTTCGCAAAGCATCTTGAAGGTTTTGCCCACTCCGGCCGCGTATCCCAAAAAAATCTTGAGTTTGCCGCGCGGCGAAGGGGGCGCTCCATGCGCCGGCTCAGTCCCCGAAAGGAGTTCACTGTCCGGAGCTGAATGATCGCTCAATGGCGAACCGTCTCCCCTAGGCGAACCGGCTCCCCTAGGCGACCGCCCATAGAAGAATTATTGGAGGAATTATTGAGGGATGAGCTTGACATCCATCCCCTCGGCCTCTTCAATCAGCCGGTCCACCGTGCTTTTGCGAAAGCGCGACCACCATCCCTGAGCCGGGCTGTGGCCCACGTAAATTTGCGTGACGCGCTGCTCGTGCGCGAATTTGAGAATTGCCTGCACCGGGTCCGCGCCTTCCAGCGTCCGCACGCGCGCGCCTTCCTGGCGGGCCAGGGCAAGATTGCGCTCCAGCAATTGCTGATCGTCCGCGCTGATATCCGGCTGCCCCACATGCACTACGTACAATTCCCCGTGGAACCGGTCGCGGGCGAAACGTGCTCGCGCCAGCATGCGAGCTCCATTGGCGCGCGGCGTCATGCACACCAGGATTCGTTCCTGGGCCCCGAACGCCTGCCCCACCCCCTGCCGGTTCATATAGTCTTCCAACTGGTGGTCGACGACATCCGCGGCCAGCAACAGCGCCAGTTCGCGGAGTTGCGAAAGCCGGTTGTCGAGCTCCTCCCGGGATGCCGGCGCTCCCGTGGAAGCCTGGCTCATGCAGTATTCCGAAGGCGCGTCCACCACTTCGATCTCGTCGGCCGTGCGCAGGAAGCTTTCCGGAACGGTGGCGTCGACCCGCTTACCCTGAATGCGCTCCACTTCCTCGCGGCGCTCCTCCACATATTGCAGGTTCACGCTGGTCACCACCGCGATGCCGGCTTGCAGCAATTGTTCGACATCCTCCCACCGGTGCTGGTGGGGACGCCCCGGAGGGTTGTCGTAAGCCAGCCCATCCACCAAAACCACCCCCGGATGGCGCTTGAGGATGGCTTCAACGTCCATGTAATAGATCCCGCCGGATTCGCGTAGCGGTATCACCTCCAGCCGTTGCAGCAGCGCTCTGAGTTCCTCCGGGAGTTTTGGCTGAATCGCGCCGACCACTACGTCCTGGCCGCGGGCCTTGCGCCTGCGCCCCTCGTCCAGCATGCGGAAGCTCTTGCCGACTCCGGAGGCATAGCCCAGAAAGACCTTGAGCCGGCCACGGCGCTCATACTCCTCCTCCGCCTCCACCCGGCGCAGTAATTCCTCGGGCGACAGACGCGGAGGAGAGGACATATTGCTACAGTTTACTAAATCGGGATTCGGCTCCTCCGCGCCCCTGTTGCCTCCTTAGGTCATCTTTAGTGCGCCTTTGTCTAGAATGGGAAGCGGCGTGAAATTGATCCTCCGTTTTTGCGGCGTACTCGCTTTGGTAGCTGCGGTGACCGCGCTCGACTATGCCGTTCTGCATGTCAACAGCTCCACCGCTGGTTTCAGCTACCTCCTGCTCATCCTCTTCATCTCCACCCGAGGCAACCTGCCGGAAGGGATCGCAGCCTCCTTCGTCTGCGTCCTGTGTTACGACTTCTTCTTTCTGCCGCCATTTCTCACGTTCACCATCGGTGTCATGGACGATTGGATCGCCCTGGGCGGCTTCCTCGCCACCGCCGTTACCGCCAGCCAGCTATCCGCTCGAGCCCGGCGCCGCACCGAGGAAGCCGGCACGCGCCGCCTGGAAATGGAGCAGGTCTACGAGTTCAGCCGCGCCATGATGATCGGCGATGACCGCCGCAGCGTGGGCGCGCAAATCGCGCAAAGCATCGCGCAAGTGTTTCACGTTCCGGAGGTCGCCTTGTATGAGCGCGCCACCGACACGGTATACCGCGGAGGGCCCCGAACCACCCTGGGCGAAGATCAACTGCGCGACGCCGCCCGCACCGAATCTGCGTGGTCCTCCTTGAATTTAAAGACCTCGATTCTGCCTGTCCGGCTGGGCGGCAGAGTGTTGGGCAGCCTGGGCTTGGTAGGCGCTACCCTTTCCGAAGCCGCGCTCCAGGCTGTAGCGCAACTGGGCGGAATTGCGATCGAAAGGGCTCGGGCGCAAGAGGTAGCCAGCCACGCCGAAGCCACCCGGCAGAATGAGCAGCTCAAAGCTACTCTGCTCGACGCCCTGGCCCACGAATTCAAGACCCCGCTCACTTCCATAAAGGCCGCCATCAGCGCCCTTTTGGATAACGCCGGCCGCAACGCCGTCGAACACGAACTCCTGACCGTCGCCGACGAGGAAGCCGACCGGCTGACCACGCTGCTGAATCGCACCATCGAGGTCGCCCGCTTTGAAGCCGGCCACGTCAAGTTGAACCGGCGGCCGTGTTCCGTCGGCGCCCTGGTCGCCGAAGCTCTGGATCAACTCAAGCGCTCTTCCGAAGGCCGTGAGATGCACGTTTCTGTTCCGGAGGATCTCCCTCAAGCCAACGCCGACCCGGGCCTCATCGTGCTGGTTTTGCGCCTGCTGCTGGATAACGCCCTGAAGTATTCCGCACCCTCGGCCTCCATCGGCATTTCGGCGGAGCGTTTAGATCATAATATTGTGGTGCACGTTTCTAACGACGGTCCGGACATCGATCCCAAGGAATTGAGCGCCATCTTTGAAAAGTTCTACCGTGGCAAAGAGGTTCGCGGCCGGATTCCCGGAACCGGATTGGGGTTGACCATCGCCCGCGATATCATCCAGACCCACGGCGGGGAAATGACCGTCAGCAGCCAGCCGGGAGCAGGGGTCCGCTTTTCCTTTACCCTGCCCATCGCCGCGTCGCTGGTGACACCCCCCACTGAGCCGGTAGCCGTACAATGAGCGTCGCGCCCGCCAAAATTCTCGTCGTAGACGACGAGCCCCAAATCCGCCGTGTGCTCCGCACCAGCCTCACCGCCCAAGGCTATATCGTCTCCGACGCGCGCACCGGCGATGAAGCTCTCCTCAAAATTCGCGAGGAGCGTTTCGACCTGATCCTGCTCGACGTGAACATGCCGGGAATCGGTGGTCTGGAGGCCTGCCGCCAGATCCGCGCGGTCAGCGAAGCGGCCATAATCATGCTCACGGTGCGGAACTCCGAACCGGACAAGGTCGCCGGTCTCGACGCCGGCGCCGACGATTACGTCACCAAACCCTTCGGCATGACGGAACTGCTTGCGCGAATTCGCGCAAACCTGCGCCGCGTCCCGGTCTCCGCCTCGAGTGCAAACCAGGTAGTCGAATTCGACGGTGTCTCCATCAACTTCCCGGCCCACCGTGTGACCGTCCGTGGCAGCGAAGTCCGCCTGACACCCAAGGAGTTCGATCTCCTCCAGGTGCTCCTGGCCACGCCAAACGTCCCCATCCCTCACACCCGCCTACTCCAAGCGGTATGGGGCCCGGATTATGGTGATCAAGTGGAGTATCTCCACGTCTTCGTCAACCAGATCCGCAAAAAAATCGAGCCGGATCCGGCCCGCCCGCGCTATCTGATCACGGAGCCTCGTCTGGGCTACCGCTTCTGCCTGCCGGCGTCGCCCTCCTGAGAACGACCCCGGGGCTGAGAACGGCCACCTAGGTGCTTCAGGAAAGGTACTTTAGGTTTCATTGAGGAGGTTGGCCCTTTGGCTAGCTTTTTTTTAGTGAAGCTTAAGGACATCCTTAGTGCCGGTGCCCTACCTTAGGGATGGGAGAAAAGCTTATGAGCCGGCATCAGACTGCGTTGTCAGGGTTCCCGGCCCGAACCGAGACATCGTCTACTAGTGAACTTGAGGGGCTGCGTTTGAATGTGGCCTTCACCTCCGAACAGGCCACAGCGGGAGCTTTACGTTATGGGGCTGAGATGGCGCAAGGCTTGGGGGCGAAACTTCAGGTGATCGTTCCGCAAGTAGTGCCTTATGGAAGAGATTTGAACGATCCCGACGTCAATCCGGACTTCACGGCTCGACGGGCCCTCGATGCGGCTCGCGCCGCCGGTGTTGACGCGGACGTCCAGGTGGTTCTGTGCCGCGATCGCGCGCAAGGCTTGCACGATGTGCTCGGCGCGGATGGAATCGTGATGATTGGCGGCCGGCACGGCTGGTGGCCCTCCGCGGAACGGAGCCTGGCCCGCCAGTTAGTGGATCTGGGCCATAAAGTTTTGTTTGTTGAGGGGACAAAAGTTGAAGGGGAGAAGAGCTTATGATGCTCGACCTGTTCTACATAATGATTGCGGTGGTTTTCTTCGCGCTGACGTGGGTCTTCACCAAGGTCTGCGACAAGCTCTAGAGGGGACTTTATGGACTATGTCATCGCCGGAATTGTAACCGTGTTCTTGTTCGGTTACCTGGTTTACGCGCTCCTTCGGCCAGAGCGGTTCTGAAGGACCGGTTTTGAGGAATTGATTATGACAGCGAATGGTCTTATCCAGATCGCGATTTTCTTCGGGATTCTGCTTCTTACGACGAAGCCGCTGGGCGCCTATATGGCAAAGGTGTTCGATGGGCGGCGAACGTTTCTGTCACCTGTGCTGGGACCGGTGGAGCGGTTGTGCTACCGGCTGTGCGGCGTGCAGCCGGACGTGGAGCAGCGCTGGACCCAATACGCGGGCAGCCTGCTGGCGTTCAGCGTGTTCAGCTTTCTGTTTGTGTACGTGATCCAGCGGCTGCAGGGCTGGCTACCGTTCAACCCGCAGGGTTTTTCGACCGCGCATGCGCCAGGTAGCGCAACCGCGATGACTCCGGACTTGGCGTTCAACACGGCAGCGAGCTTTATTACCAACACCAACTGGCAAGCGTATAGCGGTGAAGCGACATTGAGTTATTTCACCCAAATGGCCGCTTTGGCAGTGCAGAACTTCGCCTCGGCCGCCGTCGGCATTGCCGCGGCGATCGCCATGGTCCGGGGTTTCGCCCGGCAGCAGGTGAGCCAAATCGGGAACTTCTGGGCGGACATGTGGCGCAGCGTGCTGTATGTGCTTCTCCCGATTGCAACCGTCGCCGCGCTTATCCTGGTGGCTAACGGCGCGATCCAGAACTTCAAACCGTATGACACGGTGACGACGATCGAGGGCGCTAAGCAGATCATTCCCCAGGGTCCGGTCGCGTCTCAGGAAGCCATCAAGATGCTGGGCACCAATGGCGGCGGAATCTTCAACGCCAATTCGGCCCATCCCTACGAAAATCCGACCCCGCTCAGCAATCAGATTCAGATTCTGTTGATCTTCATCATTCCCACAGGTCTGACATACACCTTCGGGAAGATGGTGGGCGATACGCGGCAAGGGTGGGCGATTTTCGCCGCCTGCGCCATTATGTTCTTTGCGGGCGTATTCGTGGTGTATCACTATGAGCAGGCCGGCAATCCCAATCTGACGAATCTGGGCCTCCAGGCCGCCGCCACGGACTCCCAGGCCGGCGGCAACATGGAGGGTAAGGAGACGCGCTTCGGCATTGCCGCCAGTTCCTTGTTCGCGACCGTCACAACAGATGCGAGCTGCGGCGCGGTCAACGGCATGCACGACAGCTTCACGCCTCTGGCCGGCCTGGTGCCGATGGTCAACATCCAGACCGACGAGGTGATCTTCGGCGGGGTCGGCGCGGGACTGTACGGTATTTTGATGTACGCCGTGATCGCGGTGTTCATCGCCGGCCTGATGGTGGGCCGCACGCCGGAGTACCTGGGTAAGAAGATCGAATCCAAGGAAGTGAAGATGGCGATGCTGGCGATGGTCGCAACTTCGCTGTGCATCCTGGTGTTCAGCGCGATCAGCTCCGTGGTGACGTTCAATTGGGACAAGAGCCAATACTGGAATGCGGCGCAAGGAAGCCCGAAACCCGCACCGACAGCCAGCGTGCCGGCGACCTCGAATCTCAATAACAACGGTCCGCATGGATTCAGCGAAATTCTGTACGCCTATTCGAGCGCAACCGAAAACAACGGCAGCGCCTTTGCCGGCATCAGCGTGAACACTCCGTGGTACAACTTGACACTGGGGCTGGCCACGCTGATCGGGCGCTTCCTGTTCATGATTCCGTTGATCGCGATCGGAGGCAGCCTGGCGGCGAAGAAGAAGACGCCGGTCACCAGCGGCACCTTCCCGACTCACGGACCACTGTTCGTCGGACTGTTCGTGGGCACCGTGGTGCTGATCGCTGCTCTGACGTTCTTCCCGGCGCTTTCGCTGGGACCCGTAGTCGAGTACTTCCTGATGCACTCGGGCAAGCTGTTCTCCTGGGTCGTCCCGGTGTTAACGCACCTTGCGAACAGCGGAGTTTGGAGTTAACAATATGGCGACCACAATGCAAGTCCCAGAGCCCGACGTTAAAACCCCGAGCGAGCAGGATTTGACCACGCTGATCCCTCGCAAACTGGTGCGAGCCAGGCCGCTGTTCGACCCGGAGATCCTCCGCCGCGCGACCAAAGACAGCTTCATCAAGCTGAATCCGGGCACGCTGTGGAAGAACCCGGTCATGTTTGTGGTGGAAGTCGGCGCGGCCGTCACCACCATCTTTCTGGTCCGCGACATCGCCAGGGGTGCGGGCGAAATAGCCTTCACGTCCCAGATCGTTCTGTGGCTGTGGTTCACGGTATTGTTCGCCAACTTCGCCGAAGCCATGGCGGAGGCTCGCGGCAAAGCGCAGGCCGATTCGCTGCGGAAAACCAAAACCGATGCGCTGGCCAAACGCATCCTCAGCACCAAAATGATCGAGCAGGTCCCGGCCTCCAAGCTTCGCGCCGGAGACACGGTTCTGGTCGAGGCCGGCGACTTGATCCCCAGCGACGGCGACGTGATCGACGGCATCGCCACGGTGGACGAATCCGTGATCACCGGTGAAAGTGCTCCGGTGATTCGCGAATCCGGCGGCGACCGCAGCGCCGTCACCGGAGGCACCCGCGTACTCTCCGACCAGATCACCGTTCGCATCACCGCCAATCCCGGTGAAACCTTCCTCGATCGCATGATCGCGTTGGTGGAAGGCGCGGAGCGGCAGAAGACGCCCAATGAGATCGCATTGAACATCCTGATCGCCGGCTTGACCCTCATCTTCCTGCTGGCCGTGGCGACCTTACCGCCATTCGCCTCCTATAGCGTCTCTTCGAGCGGCGCCGGCTCCGTGCCGACCATCGCCGTTCTGGTTTCGTTGCTGGTCTGCCTGATTCCGACCACCATCGGCGGACTGCTCAGCGCCATCGGCATCGCCGGCATGGATCGCGTGATGCAACACAACGTGCTGGCTATGAGCGGGAAAGCCGTGGAAGCCAGCGGCGACGTGAACACCCTGCTGCTGGACAAAACCGGCACCATCACCATCGGCAACCGCCAGGCCGTCGAATTCATCCATCTCAAGGGCATGGACCCGGTGCAACTGGCCGATGCCGCGCAGCTCTCCAGCCTCGCCGACGAGACGCCCGAGGGCCGCTCGGTCGTCGTGCTCGCGAAAGAGAAGTACGGCATGCGCGGACGCGAAATCTCGCACAAAGACGCCGAGTTCATTCCCTTCTCCGCCTACACCCGCATGAGCGGCGTCAACATCGAAGGCCGTCAACTGCGCAAAGGCGCGACCGAAGCCATCGCGCGATTCGTGGAGGAGCAGGGCGGAATCGTCCCGAAGGAGCTGAAGGACATCGCCGACACGATTTCGCGGCAAGGCGGCACTCCTCTGGCCGTGGCCGAAGGAAATCGCGCGCTGGGCGTGATTCACCTGAAGGACATCGTCAAGGGCGGCATGAAGGAGCGCATCGGACAGTTGCGCGCCATGGGTATCCGCTCCGTGATGATCACCGGCGATAATCCGCTCACCGCCGCGGCCATCGCCAGCGAAGCCGGCGTGGACGATTTTCTTGCCCAAGCCACTCCCGCCGACAAGCTCAACTACATCAAGAAGGAGCAGGGCGAAGGGCGGCTGGTCGCCATGACCGGTGACGGCACCAACGATGCGCCCGCGCTCGCGCAAGCCAACGTCGGCCTGGCCATGAACACCGGCACCATGGCCGCGAAGGAAGCCGGCAACATGGTGGATCTGGACAGCAATCCCACCAAGCTGATTGAAGTTGTCGCTATCGGCAAGCAGTTGCTGATCACGCGCGGCGCACTGACCACGTTTTCCATCGCCAACGACGTCGCCAAATACTTCGCGATTATTCCGGCGATGTTCTCGGTGACCTATCCGGCGCTGAACGCGCTGAACATCATGCACCTGCATAGCCCGGAGAGCGCGGTGCTGGCGGCGGTGATCTTCAACGCGCTGATCATCATCGCGCTGGTGCCGCTGGCGTTGCGCGGCGTGAAGTACCGGCCATCAGGGGCGGCGTCCCTGCTGCGGCGCAATCTGCTGATTTATGGAGTGGGCGGGATTCTGGTGCCGTTCCCTGGGATTTGGGCTATCGACCGGATTTTGGCGCTCTTGCATTTGGCGTAAGGAGATCGAGTATGTGGAAACAAATGATTCCCGCGTTTCGCGCAGTTCTGTTGCTCACGGTAGTGACCGGCTTGATATACCCCGGTGTGATCACCGGCCTGGCGCAGGCGCTGTTTCACGATAAAGCGAATGGGAGCATGGTCACCAATCACGGGCAGGTGGTGGGATCTTCCCTGATCGGGCAGAATTTCACCAAGCCCGAGTACTTTCACGGGCGGCCCTCGGCGGCCGGGTCGGGCTACGATGGCATGGCTTCCGGCGGTTCGAACTACGGTCCGACCAACCAAAAGCTGATAGACCGCGTCAAAAGCGACGAAGCCGCGTTTCGCAAGGACAACCCGGATTTCACCGGACCCATCCCGGCCGATCTTCTGACGGCGTCTGCTAGCGGACTCGACCCCGAAGTTAGCCCAGCCTCAGCGCAGGCGCAGGTGGCGCGCGTGGCCAAAGCCCGCGGAGTGGACGCAGGCGGGGTGGCCAAGTTGGTGGACGCGCACGTCGAAGGCCGCGATCTGGGCGTTCTCGGCGAGTCGCGCGTCAACGTCCTGATGCTCAACCTCGCTCTGGACCAGCAATTCCCGGTCAAGAAGTAAAATGCCGAAGTTGAAAGAAGGCGAACAGATCGAGCACTATCGCATCGAGGGCGTCGTCGCCGAAGGCCCCATGTCGTCGGTCTTCAAAGGCACCGACCTGCGGACCAATCGGCCAGTGGCGATCAAAGCTCCGCAGCTCGCCGCCGAAAGCGACCCGGTGTTCTTCGAGAGATTTCGTAGAGAAGCCGAACTGGGCCGCAAGCTGGACCACCCCGGCGTCGTCAAGGTCTTTCCGCGCGAGGATCGTGACGGCGTCTACATGGTGATGGAGTGGGTGGACGGGACCCTGCTCCGCAAGATCCTGGCCCAGTCCGGGAAACTGGACATTTCCCGCGCCGTCAAAATCGCTACCGAAATCTGCGATGCGCTGTATTACATTCACAGCCGCGGCGTGGTGCATCGCGACATCAAGCCCGAAAACATCGTGGTCGACCAGGAAGACCGCATCAAGCTAATCGACTTCGGCATCGCCGGCGAGGAAGGCGCGCGCCGGCTCACCTTCGGCCAGTTCTCGAACGTAATGGGCACGCCCGACTACATCTCGCCGGAGCAGATCCGAGGCAAGCGTGGAGACCCCCGTAGCGACATCTACGCCCTTGGCGCGATCCTCTACGAAATGGTCACCGGCCAGCCGCCCTTCCGTGGCGAGAACCCGTTCCTGGTCATGAACGACCGGCTACTCAACCATCCGGTTCCTCCGCGCGAGCTTAACCCGGAGATCCCGGAATCGCTCCAGGAGATCATCTACCGCGCTCTGGAGCGCGACCCGCGCAAGCGCTACGGCAGCGCCAACGAAATGGCCTGGGACTTGGCGAACATGGATAAGGTCGCGCCTTCTACCCGTCCGGAGCTCGAAGATTGGCGCCATCGCCGCACCGCCGGTCCGCGTAAGGCTCTGTTCTACGCCGCCTGCGCCCTGATTCCGGTCGCTGTCTTCGTGCTCCTGTTTTACGTCAGCCGCCACAGCTAAACCTCGTTTCAGAACCGCGCGCGTCAGCAAGCGGGAAACCCGCGATGAAACAATAGGGGGAATGCCGCGATTCCGCTCCTCTGAGCGCTTGGCGATTCTCTATTTCGTCTACGTCGCCATCATCGCCCCGTTCTATATCGACCGCCCCTGGCGAACCTCGCTGGTCGCCGCCGGCGTCGCGCTGGGATTTTGGCTCACCCACTTCGGCAAGCCCATCCTCCGCGACCTCATCCCGCTCGCCGCCGTCCTCACCGCCTATCGCGAGATGAACTGGTTCTCGGTCACGCCCCACGACCATCATCTGGAACAGACCTGGGTGCAGTGGGACCGCGTGTTCTTGGATCAGTGGCATGTGCGCGCCGTCATCGAGAGCACAGGCTCCGTGCTTCCCGGTTTCCTCGAATTCTGCTACCTGCTGGTCTACGGCGTCGGGCCGCTTGTGGTGTTAATGGCGATACTCGCCCGCAGCCGCCACAACACGGATCGCCTATGGATGGCGTACCTCGCCGGAACGCTCGGCGCCTACGCCCTGTTCCCCTATTTCCCCTCTGACCCTCCTCGCACGCTGTTCCCCTCCAGCGATTTGCCCCACGTCACCACCCTCCTGCGCCAGTTGAACCTGTACATCGTCGGCGGCCTGGGCATCCATTCCAGCGTCTTCCCCAGCGCGCACGTGTCCTCGGCCTTTTCGGCTTCATGGGGACTATTGCGTACGATTCCGGAAAAGCGCTGGATCGGCTGGTGCGTTTTCGCCTATGCCGCGTCTGTATCCTTAGCTACAATCTATGGGCGCTATCACTATTCCGTGGACGTTCTCGCGGGATTTACCGTCAGCCTGATAGCGCTTCCTGCGGAAAGGATGGCCGGTAAGAGGAGATGACAGTAATTCACTTCGTGGTCGCTTCGTCGTTGGCCGCGTGCGCGATGGGAGCGACCCTAACCGTGGTGGGAAGCAGCAGCGCGTCCGGCGGCACCGGCGGCGGCAGCATGCAAGGTACGGGAAGCATCCTGAACATGGGACCGCGGCCGGCGATGCCCATCAATAACGGCATCGGCAGTCTCGAGACCGATCTTCGGCTCGACCCGCCTGCTCCCGTGCCGTTCGGACTCGCCACATCCTATCGCGGGCGCACCGATCTCCGAAAGACGTACTTCACGCGAACTGTGGTCGACAGCGTCCGCGCTGAATCCGCCGGCTATGAGGTCCTGCTGGAAGAACAACACCCGGGTGAGTACCTCGCGACTTTCGGAAAGGTTGTCAATAGTCCCCTGGAAATCAGCTTCATGACGGGCAACCAATCCTCGCCCCGCGAACCTGTCCTGCCCGAGCCCAAGCTGGTCCACGACGGTGACGTCATCACCATCGAAATCCTCTCTAACCCGGCTACCGGGCAGAAGCTGTTTGACGATCTCAAGATCGGGCCCCGCGTCCAGCAGCCTCCGGCCGGCGTCGTCCCCAGCGTATCCCGCGTGTATGCCAATATTCCAGAATCGCAGACCATCCCCACCGTCGAAGGCATCGCTCGCGACTTCACGGCAGCAGATGCGGAACTCCGCCTGACTCAGCCTGGCATCACGCTGAACGGAACCCCGCAGACCGCCGGGCTTCCGGCCCCTGCAGAGACCGGCTCCCTTCTGTGGGTTTATTTGCCCGGTCACGGAAGATATATCTTCTCCCTCGCCCCGCACCCGGAGCTTGACTTCCGGAAAGCCGGTGAAGTCCGCGGAGGCTCGGTTTCCTTCACCCTCGGGGGCGACACGGTGACCCTGGAATCGTACATCGAAATCGCCCCCGGACACGCACCGTACATCCTTTACGGGCTTCACGACCCGCTCTGGGAACCGACGGCGTCATCGCAAAAGGGCCGCGTTGCCACCGGCTCAGTCGGCGCGGGGGAATTGGTGAAGCTGAAGAATCAGTAAGACCAGTCACCTTCAAACACCAACCGTAAGCCGGTCAGCACCGCAGCGAGCGCCGGACCGGGAAGCCGCCCTATGCGTTCTTCCAGTTCGGCCCTATCGATGGTTAGGACTTGGGAAACCTTGACGACACTTGGGCGCGGCAGGTGCGCGTCGCCTTTTTTCAGAGCCACGTTCCCCGGTTCACTCGCATGGTCCATATTGGTGGTTATCGCGCAAACGATCGTCGTCCCGATGCGGCTTCGGTTGAAAGGGTCGCTCTGCACAACTACACAGGGAGACGCAGCGCGGAGGCCGAATTCACAGCCGGTCCAAAGTCCAGCCAATACACGTCCCCTTGCCGGATGTCTTCTACCATCGATCACGAATCGGAAACTTGGTCTTGAACCTGCGAACCAGCTCGCGCTCCTCCGGGCTCGGCTCCTTCGCGTAGGCCCGGTTCAGTTGCTCGGTAATCCGCGCCTGGCGCCGCTTTTTGAGGTACTCGCGGAGCGCTTCGCAGATTAAGCGTGACCGGCTTACGCCCAACTCCCGAGCGGTTTCGTCAGCCTGCGCCATAAGCGCATCGTCGACAGAGATCGCCGTCTTCATACCTGTAGTATTACAACATTTCACACCAGTCGGAAGCCTCGCGGAACGAAGCGCAACTCATGCTGATACATTCGTCAAGACTCAGTCACCGGGCCGTTCCAACCGTCCGATCGTGAGGAACTCCACCGGCCCCTTCGCCGGCGCCACCCTGAACCCCAACCCGTCCATGATCTGTGGCCACACCGATTCGCCGGGCGCCGAAGGCCCGACGTCAATCGCAATCGGCGGGATGTCGTAGACGCCCGTCATTCCAGTCCGGTCGAACACCATCCGGCCATCTCTCCCCTGCATCGGAGTAATCAGCCGGCTCATGGGAATCGCCGTCGCCGCCATCCGCACAATCCCGCTAGTCCGGTCAAGGCTCATGTCGAAATTCCCGCGCGATCCCGACACAAGCGAAAGCTCGGTCGGCGTCTGGTCCGCCGACGGCTTCACCCTGCCTTCTTTCGCGGAATAAATGTTATAGATCGAAGCTTCTTTGGTGGTGCGTGTCACCGATAACTGGAATCGATCGGCAAGAAGATTCCGCAGCATCGCCTGGAGCACCGGAGCCTCGCCATCCTGCAACTGTTGGAACGTGTAGCTCGGCGAGCCGGCCGGCAATGTCGCTTGGATGTGAAACGCATCCTTCTGAAGCCAATTCGGGCCGCCGGCGATCAGCTTCAGATCCAACGCAGCCCCGCAAGGTTGCCCGTAAGCCGCCGCGATGAGTCGAAACACTGTGGCCGCTGTGATCGTAACCCTGCCCGGCGCGATCTCGAACGCTCCGTTGCACGGCACGATCCCGGCGAATCCCTGGGCCATCACTGCCCGCAACTCTTCCGCCCCGACCGCGCGAATCGACGCGACCTCAAATCTCGCCGCATCGGCGTCCTTTGTTTGTCCGGATGCAACCCACGGCACAAGTGGAGCGAGGGCGGCGATGAGCAGCGCCCGTCTCATAGCTAAAACGCCAGCAACCGCTCGGCTTCCGCGGCGATATTCTCTACCTGCGGCAGAATCTCGTGCTCCAGTTGCGGATGATACGCGACCCACGTATCCAGCGCGCCTACTCGCCCCACCGGTGCATCCAGCGTGGTGAACAACTCATTGGCAATCCGCGCGGCGATCTCCGCGCCGAATCCGAAAGACAGCACGTCTTCGTGCGCCACCATCACCCGGTTGGTCTTCTCCACCGACCTCCGGATCGCTTCCCAGTCGTACGGAGCCAGCGTCCGAAGATCGATCACCTCAATCGAAACACCTGGGTTCTTCTTCTCAATCTGCGCCACGGCCACCAGCGACTTCTGCACCAGCGCGCCGTAGGTCACAATCGTCAGCGAGGCGCCCTCCTTCGCCACTCGCGCCTTGCCGAACGGAACCATATAATTCGGCCCCGGATGCGGCGACCGGTTGTACACCTCGCGGTAAAGCTGCTTGTGCTCCAGAAAAAGTACCGGATCGTCGCAGCGGATCGCCGTCCGCAGCAGGCCGCATGCATCCAGCGAATTGGATGGAAACACCACCCGCAATCCCGGAGTGTGCGTGAACAGCGATTCGCCGCACTGGCTGTGATAGATCGCGCCGCCGGTCAAATATCCGCCGATGGCCACGCGAATCACCACCGGAGCGGAGAAACCGTTATAAGAGCGCCACCGCAGCGTGGCGAGCTCATCGCGAATCTGCATCGTCGCCGGCCAGATGTAATCGAAGAACTGGATCTCCACCACCGGCTTCAATCCCCGTGTGGCCAGACCCGTGGCCCGTCCCACGATGCACGCCTCGGCGATGGGAGTGTTGAACACCCTCTGCTGCCCATACAACCGTTGCAGCCCGAGCGTCGCTTTGAACACGCCGCCCTTCCCCTTGACCTCATGCATGTGCTCTTCGCGGCTGCAATCGGCCACGTCTTCGCCGAACACCACCATGTTCGGGTTGTGCCGCATTTCTTCATGCAGAGTCCGGTTGATCGAATCCACCATCGTGCGCGGGTGCCCGTCGAATTGAGGCTGCGTCTCGAATTCGCTCGACGCCGGATCCACGCGGTCCGAATAGAGGAACCGCAGCGCGCTTCCGGCCGGCGGCGGAGCAGCCTGCATCGCCGCTTCGCTCGCCTCTTGAACCTCGCGGTCCACCTCTTGTTTCAGCGCGTCCAAACCAGCCTGATCCAGAATCCCTTCCGCTAGCAACCATTCCGGAAAGCGCGTGATGGGATCGCGAGCCGCTTCGGCCTCCCGTTCCACCTTCGCCTTGTACAGCTTCTCCTGATCCGAATGCGAATGCGAATACGGCCGGGTGCAGCTCGCGCGCACCAGCACCGGAGTCTTCTCCGTCCGGCAATGGCTCACCGCCTCCGTCATCGTCCGGTAGGACTCGACGAAATTCGTCCCGTCGCACTCGAACACCGCCAGGTGCGGAAAACTCTTCACCAGGTGCGCGATGTTGCCGCCCGCCGTCTGCCGCTCCACCGGAACCGAGATCGCGTAACCGTTGTCCTCAATCAGGTAGACCAACGGATGCCGGTCCAGGCAGGCCACATTCAGCGATTCCCAAAACTCACCTTCGCTGGTCGCGCCCTCGCCCGAAGCCACCAGCGTGATGGCGTCGGACTGCGCATCCAGCAGCCGCGTCGCCTCCGCACACCCCACCGCCTGCACGTAGTGCGTCCCTGTCGGCGAAGCGGTCGCCACGATATGCAGCTTCGGCGAGCTCCAGTGCGAGGGCATCTGCCTCCCGCCGGACTGCCGGTCCTCCGCCGACCCGAACGCCTGCAGGAACATCTCTTTCGGCGTCACGCCCAGCGCCAGAGCCAGCGCCCGGTCGCGGTAATAAAGATAGAACCAATCGTGGGCCGGCCGCGTTGCCATCCCCGCTGCGGTTTGAATCGCCTCATGCCCCGCGGCGCTAACCTGAAAATAAATGCTTGCTCTGGTTCTTCAGTACGATCTCCCGGTCGTCAATCCGCCGGGAAAGATACATGTTGCGGAACGCACGAATCAGGTCTTCGCGTCCCAAAGGCGAGGAGGCGCGAACATCGGTCAGGATGCTGGTGGCCATGAAGTCCCTAGTCCGCCCGCAAAGGGCCGGTCGCGGCGCGCTGCGCACACCATATCCTTAAGACGCGGCGAACCAGAAACCGTTTTACGGGTAACCAATTAGAAAGTGTACCAGCGCTTTCCCTGAATCGGGAAGGGTCTTTTGCTACCGGCTTTTCACCATTTCCAGGCCAGCTCCTCTCTCCAGAGTTTCAACGTATCTGGATCGAGTTGCAAGGCCTTGTCCGGCGAAACTCCTTTCGGCAGCGGAACCAGCTCCACCATGCGGTTGTAGACTCGCTGGCGATCCACGGGTGAAACGCAGGACAAAAGGTGCCACAGGCTGAGTGTGTCCCGCACGCGTGCCTGCTTGAGCGCCTGATCGACGGCCTCCGCTCCCCCGCCCTCAAAATCAATCCGATTCAGCGCATCCTGCAACGCCTGCGATGCGTCGTCGAAGTACGGCGTCCCCGGCCCCACCTTCGGACGCATCCGGCAACTGGCTCCCGCGGGCACCAGCGATTCGCGCCCCGCCCTTTCCAGCGACACCCACCCCAGCTTTACGTGCAAAAGTCCGTTCCCATCCTCGTCCGCTCTCATCGTGTAGGCGCAGCCCAGGTCGACCGCCGTGCTCGCCGCGGTGTCGACAAAGAACAATCGCGGAGGCGCGGACACCGTCGCGCTAATCTCGCCCCGAGCCAGCTTCAACCTCTGCTCGCCCGGCTGCGCCGAGAGCAGCTTCACGCGCGAATTGGGCTCAACCTGGACCGTTCCAATCGAGCCCACGGTCAGCGTCGCCGTCGCCGACGCCCCGGTTTGCAGCCACTCCCCCACGGAAATCTTCCCGCGAGTTCCGTCCCCGCGGGTCACAATCCATCCGGGCTTGGGCGCGGAATTGAGGACGCCCCACGCATACCATGCGGCGCCCATGCTCAATACCAGCGCGGACGCAAACGTAATTGCCCATCGCGGTGCGAACCACCCCCAGCGCGGCGGCTTCGACGAAACCGGCGAATCGAGCTCCCGTTCAATCACCTGCCAAATCGAATCCGGGGCTTTTTCAACAGGAAGGTGCCGCAGTGGATCAAGAAGTGGATCAAGATGGCGACGATCGCTCATTCCACCCCCTCCAGTTTCTTCGCCAGCATCTTGTGCCCCCGATTGAGCCGCGAAGCTACCGTGCCCATCGAGCACTTCATCGCCTCGGCCATTTCCGTATACGAGAGGTCTTCAAAATACCGCAGCAGCAGCGGCAGGCGGAACTTGGCCGGCATCGCCGAAAGAGCCGCCTGCACTCGCCGCTGCATCTGCCGCCTCGCGATTTCGTCCTCCTGCGCCGCTGGAGCGGCCATTTCCACCGCGTCCTCATCCAACTCCCGTGGCTTCGCCCTCCGAACCGAGTCCATGCACGCATTCACTACCATCCGGTACAGCCAGGTCGAAAATCCCGAGTCGCCGCGAAACTGCTCGATACCCCGAATCAACTTCAGAAACACTTGTTGCGTGACATCGCTGGCCGCGGACGCGTCGCCATGAAAGTAGTACAGCGCAATCGAGTACACCTTGTCCTTGTACGCTTCGTAAAGCGCACGAAAGGCTTCCCGGTCGCCTCTGCGGCAGGATTCGAGGATCTCGGCGCTGATCTCGCGGCCGCTTGTGGCCACCACCATAGCGTTAGACGGGTCTACGCCCCACTTTCTTCCCGATTCGCGGCTAAATCTCTTCCCTCGAAGCTGTACAATGTCCCCTGGGTATCATAACTATCTTTTTGAGGAGGATTCCCTTGCGATTCTTGGCTCTCTGCTTATTAGCAGGATCATCAGCCTTTGGCGCAGATGCCGTCGGCCAGGTCTTCGACCAACAGGTCACCTCGGTTGAGCGCGAGGTTCTGGCGCTGGTTCAGGCCATGCCTGCCGACAAATTCGATTTCGCCCCCACCAACGGCACATTCACCGGCGTCCGCACTTTCGCTCTCCAGGCCCGTCACGACGCCACCATGATCTGGCGCATCGCCGCCGCCGTCGCCGGGGAAAAGAACCCTCCGGTCGACACCGGCGCCGGCGATAACGGCCCCGACTCTCTCAAGACCAAGGACCAGATCGTCGGCTATTTCAAGAACGCGATCGCCTACGCGCACAAGTCCATGAGCTCGATCACTCAGCAGAACATGCTGGACCAAGTGCCGTCTCCGTTCGGCTTCGGCATGACCACACGCCTCTCCGCCGCCGCGTTTCTCGGCCTCCACAGCTACGATCATTACGGACAGATGGTGGTCTACGCGCGCATGAACGGCGTCGTGCCCCCAGCTAGCGCCGGCCGAGGCCCCGGCCCTGCCCCCAAGGGCGCGCCCCCAAAGAAACAATAAGAGCGAAACAGTAGTAGACTTTTCTGGAGCGAGGTGAAATGGACATGTGGTTCGTTCGCGTTTCCACGGTGGTTCTGGGCGCAGGCGCGCTGCTCGCCCAAACCGAGAACATCGCGCCGCTGACCGCTGAAGCCGCCCGCGGCAAGGCGATCTACGAAGGCAAGGGCAACTGCGCGAGCTGTCACCGCATCAAGGGAGCCGGCTCCCGCATCGGCCCGGACCTGAGCGAGGCCGGCGCTCGCCGTCCGGAGCAGCTCACCACCAAGCTCACCAACCCCGATGCCGAAATCAACGCGGCCAATCGCCCCTACCGAGTCGTCCTTAAGAACGGAACCGTGGTCAACGGCCGCCTGCTCAATCTCGACACCTTCACCGTCCAGATGCTGGACGACAAAGAAAATCTCCGCAGCTTCACCAAGAGCGATCTCAAGGAGTACATGTTCGTCGAGAAGTCGCCCATGCCGTCCTATAAAGACAAGCTCAGCGGCCAGGAGATCGCCGACGTGGTCGCCTACTTGAGCGCCTTCCGTCCGCCCCCCGGTCGCGGTGGCCGCGGCGGAGGAGGAGGTGGGGGAGGTGGCGCGCCGCCAGCCGGAGCGCCCGCTGGTGCAGGGCGCGCAGCTACGCCGCCCGCCCAGGAGCCGCACTAGGCCGCTATTTCACTTCGGAGTCCAGCTTCCCAGGAGCCGGCTTCTCGTGCATTTTCCGCCGCCATCCCGCGCTCGTCTTGACCCACGTATCGCGGATCAGCATCGTCCGCGATAGGTCGCCCTGGCCCGCCACGTCCTTGATTCCACCAACCCGTGCGATCACGACGGCCTGATCGCCCGACGCAGTCACCTTCAGAATCTTGACCGCGACGTCCTGCGGCTGCCCGATCGTCGCGATCAATCCGCCGCGGAGGTCCGCCCAATGTTGCGCGGGTCCGTCATTCACGATGCTCACCCAGTCCGCCGTGTCCATCAGCCGCTCATTCGCATCGATCTCCGCAGGGGTTTTCGCGGCCGCCTGCGCGCGAATCTGGCTATCGTACATCGCCTGTAGCTCTTTCAACAGTGGCGCATCGTCGGCCGGCAACGCAGGTCCGCCGATCCAGAATGCGCACATCGCGGCCAAGGACAGGTGGCGTTTCATGATGCCTATGGACACTCTAACACTCGCCCACTCACCACAATTTGCAGCGTTCCTCCGGCGGACGAACCATCGCGTCGCCGCGCTTGCACGAAAACGCTGCGTGGAACTCCGGCATGTTCGCCACCGTGGCGTTCACCCGATACTTCGCCAGCGGGTGCGGATCGCTCGCCATCTGCCGCCGGGCCGCCTCCGGACGGTCATTCCGCGCCCACACCCGCGCGAAAGCCAAAAAGAAGCGCTGATCCCCGGTGAAGCCGTCGATCACCGGAGCCTCTTTGCCCTGAAGCGACTGGTGGTACGCCTTGTACGCCAGCGTCAAGCCTCCCAAGTCCCCCATCGCCTCACCGGTAACCAGCTTCCCGTTGTGATGTTGTCCATCGCCCACGTCGATCCCATCGAACTGCTGTGTGACGCAACTCGCGCGCGTCTCAAACTTCGCCTGGTCTTGATCGGTCCACCAGTTCTTGACGTTTCCTTCGGCGTCGAATTTCGAACCTTCGTCGTCGAAGCCATGGCCCATCTCATGCCCGATCACCGCGCCGATGCCGCCATAGTTCACCGCGTCGTCTGCGTCCGGCTCGAAGAACGGATACTGCAGGATTCCCGCGGGAAAAACGATCTGGTTCCTGTCCGGACTGTAATAGGCGTTCACGGTAGGCGGTGTCATGCTCCATTCGGTTCGATCCACCCCTTTACCGATCTTGGCCAAGTTGAAACGAAGGTCCTCGATCGAAGCCGATTCCTTGTTATTCGAGTAACCGTCCCGCGCCACCTGCACTTTTGAATAATCGCGCCATTTCGACGGATATCCGATCAACGGATCGAACGCGTCGAGTTTGCGCAGCGCATTCTGGCGCGTCTCCTGCCCCAGCCAGTCCGCGGTGCGCAGGGTGTCCCCTAGCGCCTCCCGCATGTTGGCCACCAACTGTTCCACGCGGCGCTTGGAATCCGCCGGAAAATACTTCTCGGCGTACAGCCGCCCCAGCGCTTCTCCCAGGGTTGAATCCGTATCCCCTACGCAAGTCTCCCAACGCGGCCGCTGTTGCTGAACCCCCGACAACACAGTTTGGTTGAAGTGGAAACTACTCATCGAAAAACGCCTTGCCCATGCCGCGCGAGCGGCCGTTGGCGACGCGCCACCGCAGCCAAGCCTTCCACGTCTCCACCGGAGCCTCCTGCAACTGGCGGTTCACCGTTTTTACGAACTCGGGTTCGGAGACGTTGATCGGGCCCGCTGTGGAAACGTTCAGAACCTTGAAGTAGCCCTTCCAGTCGAAGGCCGGCGCCAGCTCTTCAACCTGGGCGAAATCCATTTTGTGGATGATCTGCGCGGGATCCCGGCGAGCCGCGGCAGTTAGCCTGGCATTGGCCAGCACCGTCTCAAAGTCCAGAATAGCCTTCGCATCAGCGTCGGAGTCAGGCTGCTTCTCGCCCGCTAGTACGAGTGTCGCCGCCACGTGCTTTACGAATTCGTCCCGAATCGTCTTGGAGCGTGTATCGGTGCGGAAGTAGTAATCGCGGTCCGGCAGAGACAAGCCGCCGGCGCTGATCCAAGCGATCATCCGGCTGGCGTTGTCGGGATCCGTATCCGCCGCCAAGGCAAAGGGCAGCCGGCGGCTGTCCTGCTCCACTGCAACGAAGAATGCGCCCAGATCCTTGCGCGACTGGATCGCCGCGATGCGCGCGAAAGGCTGCTCCAGTGGCTTTGCTCCCGCCTTTTCGATCGTCTCGGTATCCATGCAACTGGCGTAGAAATCGCCCACCCGCTTCTCATCTCCGGTCGCACTCGGGTTCGACGACACCGTGTCCAGAATGCTCTTCAGGCGCTCGCGATTGGCGTCACCCAGTACGCTGAACGCCCCTATGTTGGCGCGGTCGGCCGGAATCGGATTCTTATCGAGCCATCCGCCGTTGGCGTAACGGAAGAAGTCATCGCACGGCTTGCAACTGGTATCGAGCGTGGAGCGGTCGATGCCGCCTTTGTTTCCGGACTGAGCCAAACTCAGAGCCGCGATAAACAGGATTGCGCAAATTCGTTTCACGGTTCCTCCTCCTCGGTATCATATGGAAAATGTCACTCAGCACCCACCGGCCGCTGGTCGCACCGGCCGAAATTCCACGCCGCGCGCGCTTCCAGGCGCGGCGCACCGAAAACATTGTCGAAAGCGTGATCCGCGAGATGACGCGGTTATCCGCCCAGCATAACGCAGTTAATCTCGCGCAGGGCTTCCCCGACTTCCCCGCCCCGGAGGTCATCAAGCAAGCCGCGGCAGACGCCATCGCCGCCGACATTAATCAATACGCCATCACCTGGGGCGCGAAGCCTCTGCGCGACGCCATCGCGGCCAAATACCAGCGCCATTACGCCCTGGACCTCGATCCCGAGCGCGAAATTACCGTCTGCTGCGGCGCCACCGAAGGCATGATTGCGTCGCTCCTCGCCGTCACCAACCCCGGCGACGAGATCGTCATCTTTGAGCCGCACTACGAAAACTACGGCCCCGATACCCTCCTGTGCAGCGCGGAGCGCAAGTTCGTCCGCCTGCATCCGGTTCACTCGGCGGCCGCGGGTTCCGACTGGCGCTTCGACCCCGATGAACTCCGCCGAGCCTTCTCACCTCGCACCAAAGCGATCATCCTCAACTCGCCCGGCAACCCTCTCGGCCAGGTCTTCGATCGCGCCCAGCTCCAAATCATCGCCGAACTCTGCCAGGAGTTCGACGCCCTGGCCATCACCGACGAAATCTACGAGCACATCATCTACGATGGCGAGCAGCACGTCCCCATGATGACCCTCCCCGGCATGCGCGACCGCACCATCATGGTCAACTCCATGAGCAAGACATACGCGGTCACCGGCTGGCGCGTGGGCTGGGTGGTCGCCTCGCCCGATCTCACCGAATCCATCCGTAAGGTCCACGACTTCCTGACCGTCGGCGCCGCCGCGCCCCTCCAAGCCGCTGGAGCCGTCGCCTTGGCTCTGCCCGATACCTATTACTCGGAGCTGGCCCAGGACTATCAGGCCCGCCGCGACCGGATGCTCGCCATGCTGGAGCGATCCGGCTTCCGCTGCTACCGTCCCCGCGGGGCCTACTACGTCATGGCGGATATTTCCGGGTTCCACTTCGAGGACGACGTTCACTGTTGTCAGCATCTAATTGAAAAGGTGGGAGTCGCGGCGGTTCCTGGCTCCAGCTTCTTCTTCCATCCGGAGGAAGGTTCGCGATTAATCCGCTTCTGTTTTTGCAAGAAGTATGAGACGCTGGGACTGGCAGATGAACGTCTCTTAAGAATCTGAAGTCCCATCCCGGGGAGGGAGTGTCCAATGTTTTCAAAAGTACTACTCCCGGAATCGGTGACCCGCCAGGACGGCTCGGGTCCCGAAATTGAACTGGAAGCGGGCTGCACGTCGTTGCAACTCACTCTCGGCATCACTCGCATCGTCGAAAAGGAAATCCTGGACGTGTCGGTCTGGGGTTCGGCCGACGGCCGCACCTGGACCCAACTGGCCGCGTTCCCTCGCAAGTTTTACTGCGGCCGTTACCCCCTGGTGCTCGACCTCAAGCGCCATCCCGGCATCCGCCGCCTGCGCGCCCACTGGCGCATGGGCACCTGGGACATGCAGGAGCCCAAACCGCTCTTCGGCTTCTACCTCCACGCCGAGGAGGTCAAGCTCCAGCACGCCGGGGCGGCCTAGCCGTCCCCGGCCCACGCTCGCTTATGTCGGCTGGGAGCTGCAACATGGTAGCCTTGCTTCGGTGACGCCTGCAGAAATCGAACTACTCCGGGCGAGTTGCGGAAAGCGTGTCGAAATCCGCTGCGCGGACGGTGAGGTCATGGAAGCAGCCGTCCTCTTTGTGTCCGAGCCCGAGCGGAACGTCATCTATGACCTGATTTCCACGAACCGACCAGGGCGTCACTCAGCCGGCTCCGGAGGTGAGGCCTTTTCAACACCCTTTCTGAGATCGATTCGGTGCGCTTGCGGGGCGAATAGGCAGCCCTTGAGAAGTCCAGGTCGCGCCCGCAGTCAGAATCCCGCTCAAATTCGAGGTCAAGTCCGACCAACGGCGAATCCCGAAAGAACTCGACCAAGCTCTTGGGTCGCGCCTGTGGTGTGTCGTCCGGTTGGTTCTTATCTGGCTTCACGCATCAATCATAGCCGGTTGATCAAACTCGCCACGTACCCCGCCCCGAACCCGTTGTCGATATTCACCACCGTCACGTTACTCGCGCAACTGTTGAGCATCCCCAGGAGCGCCGCGAGCCCATGAAAGCTCGCGCCATAACCCACGCTGGTCGGCACCGCGATCACCGGCACGGACACCAGCCCGCCTACCACGCTCGGCAGCGCGCCTTCCATCCCAGCGCACACGATCACCACCCGAGCCTCGCTCAGCCGCTCGCGGTTATGCATCAGCCGGTGAATCCCCGCCACGCCGATATCGGCGATCAGGTCGACTTCATTTCCCATCACCTGCGCCGTCACCTGCGCCTCTTCGGCGACGAACAGGTCGCTGGTTCCCGCGCACACCACCGCGACCTTCCCCTTCCCGTGCACCGTCCGGTCGCGCCACACCCGCACGGCTCCGCAGGCAGGAAAATACTCGGCGTCCGTATGTTCGCGCCTCAAACGCTCCGCAGTCTCCGGCGACGCCCGCGTTACCAGCACATTGCGCGCCCGCGCTAACAAGGATGAAACAATCGCCGACGCCTGCTCCGGAGATTTCCCCGTCCCAAACACAACTTCGGGAATCCCGTGCCGCAGCGCCCGGTGATGATCCACCATCGCGAACCCCAGGTCCTCGAACGGCAGGTGCCGCATCCGCTCCATCGCGGCGTCCACCTCCACTGCCCTCGACCTCACCTGCGCCAGAAGCTCCCGCAACTGTCCCGAATCCATATCAAGTCGAGTGTAACAGCGCCCGCGGTACCGGTTGGCGTACTGTTCGCGATACCCGCAAATGCGGCGGCGCGAAACCCTCCTCAAACACCTTGGACCAGGAGCGGTCTGCGGTCATAATGACTCAACTGCCATGACACTGACCGCGAGCACCCTCCCCCAAATCTGCATCGAAGCCGGAGCAAACTGCGAGACCTGCACCGGCCACACCGCAAAAGAACTGGCTCGAGCCTGCCCCGGACTGCCGGGCAAGCTGGTGGCCCAACTCTTCGTCCAGATCCACACTTACTCGGCCTGCGCGCGCATGCATCGCCACTTCGCGCAAGCCTACTCTGAAGCGCTGGAGCCGGCTAGCCCCGTAGCGAAAGGCCCGGGAATCGAGACCCGGCGTCCGCTGGCCGCAGTCGCCGCGGCAGCCTGACTTAGCGGCGGCCCGACTTAGAGGTAGACTAACGCTGCTTCAGCAACCCGGCGATCCGCGCGTCCACCGCTTCCCGATCCACCTTGCCGTGGTACGTCCCCACCAGGTTGCCCTTCTTGTCGATCAGGAATGAGTCCGGCAGACCGGCCGCGCAGCCGTACCGTTCCGCCGTCGCCTGATCCCCCACCACCATCTTGTATCGGAACTCCGTGTGCTGCTTCAGGAACGGAGCCACCACCTTCCACCCGTCGTCATCCATCGCCACTCCCACCACGGCGAACTTCTTCTTGCCGTATTTCTTCTGATACTCGACAAACCACGGCATCTCTTCTTTACACCCGGTGCACCACGTCGCCCAGAAATCGAGCAGGACCACTTTGCCGCGATACTGCTCCAGCGTCACGGTCTTGCCCGACCCGTCCTTAAGCGCGATCGACGGGGCTGGCTTTCCGTCTCCGGCGAAGGCCGCCCCGGCGAGACACACTGCGACAACAAACACTTTTCCTGTCATATGTTTTCTCCTGAAAATGAATGTACGAGATTAAGCGGCGGCTCGGCGTCCGCCCAACATCATTCCGGCGACTGCCGGGAGCATTTCCATCACGACCAGCTTGAACAGCAACCCGAAATCGTCAAAGTGCAGAATGAGCTGCAAGGGATAGAGCGCTATGATCGCCGTGAACAGCACGTTCACCCACAAAGCGCGCCGTGACAGCCAGGCGAGCGCGTAACCGCTCACCCATGAGCTCGCCACCAGCAGCAGCGTGCCGCACAACACGGCCACGATGGAATGATGCAGCGACATCCCGTTCTCCGCCAGCACTGCCGGATCCAGGTCTTTGCGGTTCAAGACGATCCAAAAGTCGAGACTGAACAAGCCGGGCGCTCGGATGGCTGCCCGCCCCAAATACCAGCCTAAGGGCACAGCTAAGAACAGCGCGGCCATCCGCCGCCAGTGACCGAAACCCGCAACTTGTCTACGCGCAATCAAACCGAGCAACCCTCGCAGCGCGCGCACGCCGGACTCGCCCGCTTCGGCCAAGTCCCCGAGCACGGCCTCACGCTCTTCGGGCCCCAGGAGCCGCGCAAGCCAACCTATGAGCGAAGGCATCACGTCGCCTCCCAGCTCACGCCGCGGCTAACCCGCGTGACCGCGTTATAAAACGCCGCAGCCTCCTCGATTCCCTTGGCGCTGACCCGCACCATTCGCTTGGCCCGTCCCCCGCGCTGCGCCGTCGCCTCACCCATCCATGTTTTGACGAAGCCTTTGGCCTCGAGCCGGTCGAGCGTGGTGTAGAGCGCGCCAATCGAGCACGCTTTGCCGGTCGCTTGTTCGATTTCCTCCCGAATCGCCGCGCCGTAGGCGTTCTCGCCCAACCGCGCCGCCGCCGTCAGCAGAAGGTATTCGAACTCGCCAAGCATTACTATCACATTGTGATCTTAATGGCTGCGCGTGTCAAGAGGAGTGTCAAGCTTTTTTCTTTTTCGCCGGTTTTTGGGACAGAACGAACCGGTGCGCCATGCCGAGCAGGTCGCGCAGCATCGCCTCATCCACCCGCGCCAGCCGCACCAGCACCGAAGGATAGCTGAGGTAATGATCCGGCGCGTAATACGTCTCCGGATCGGCCGCCATCATCTCATCGCGCCGCTCGAAATCGCAGCGCAGCAGCAGCGAGCCCGGCTCGGCCGCCTTGTTCGTCGGCGTGCACGCGAACATTTTCTTGTCGACCTTCAGAGCGAAGGCGCCGAACGTCGTGCTCTCCTCGACTCCAGGCAGACTGAGCCCGATCTTGCGCACCGCCTCCGGGCTAACGCCCGCCTTCTTTTTCACAAGCTCAGGGTATCAATCCGTTACGGGATGAGGGTCGCGGGGACCACACCTGCCCGATCAAGCCGACAACCACACGACGGACAGCCCCACGTGACGGCTTCATGTCGCGCTAAGAGCAAGGGCTGCGTCTAGCCATTTGCACGTGCCGGCGACAAATCGGTCAGGTGGTTTCCACAGGGGGTGTCTTGTGGACCATTTCTGGCAATACAGCGATTGAACTAATATTAGAATTACTTTAAACCCTACAATGAGGGCACCGTGACATGCTCCTTAGCCGGTCGTTTCACTGGAATGATGTTAGCTCTGTCCTGTGTCATCGCCGGCCAGAAGCTACCCGGCCTAGTCGAGATCGTTCCAGCGTCGATAGTCAACCAAACCTTTCCGGTTTTGCGAAACGGCCATCCAGGCAATATCGAGTTGCGCAGCCTTCAGCTCCTCACTCATGAGGGTGGGCCCTATCTGGGAAAGGGCAGTATCGAGTCGCGCAGCCCTCAACCCGTCGTTCAAGAGGGTGGGCTCTATGAGCTTCTTTTGTTCAGGGATCCGTCCACAGGGCGGGTTGTCTCCGCGGTCCGGCTCTTGCGGAATCGCTATGGGACTTTTGCCGAAGCCGGTGAATTTCTGCAGAATACGGCCGTCAGCATCGACAAAGGTGCAATGCGAGCATTCTTCTTCACGGGATACGGATTGCTTATTTCGGAATCGACAACACGCGCAGCCAGTCTGGACGCGGCACAGGAGCCTGCAATTTCCCACTTTTTGGCGTTGGGACAGCGGAATTGGTGGGCGCCGGGCGAGCACTGGATCCAGCTCGTGGAACTCCTGCCCAAGAGCCTGGTCTCGCATGCCGCCGAGCTCCGTGCCCCTCCAACCCACCTTCGGGAACTTGCGCGTTCGGGAAGATGCTGGAGCATGGCGCTGGATGCGCCGGGCGCGGAAATCACGCGCATAGCCGTTGACGAAAGCTACGATCTCGCCAGCATCGAGAGCTGTGCGAAGCCCTCGCGCCCGATTGCGCACATCATTTTGCCGCGTACCGAGACGACGCTGCAGGTACCCGCGCTTAGAAACAATCAGCCGATCACGCTTGAGATGGGCACTATGCTGGCGCAAGTCACTTTTCCCGATGGGCAAATCGGGCGTCTTCACCTTTTCATGCTTTACGATCGACGCAGCCGACTTTTCTGGTGGACTTGCTGGCCTCTCTATCGCACTCAACCAGACTCGGTGGTCGAGACCGACAACGAGAACTTCATCGGTGGGAGTTCCGTCTTCGTTACGGATGATCGGATCGCAGTTTTCTCTGGTACATCCGTTTCGGATTCCACCGAGCACTATCCTAATTACGAGACGGCAAAAGCTCATGTAGTGTCTGTTTTGGACAAGATACGCGGCGACATTCAGGCGGGTTTCAATGGCGGTCTGCCGTACCGCGCGCTGAATGGGATTCCTAACGGGTTCTTCTATCAGTGCGGGCATGCGGAGATGGCTTACCCACAACTCAAGCGAGTCGAAAAAATCGCCACGGGATGGCGGCTCAGTTTTACCGGAGCAAACGGAAATTCGGCGGTGCTGTCTCTGAGGAATAACTTCGAAGCCGCGGACGTCGAGTTGTCCGGGAGTACCAACTGTGGATACTGACGGCGCCTCGGACCTGCCATTCGCGTTGCCCCGCGGGAGATTGAGGGGATACTGGTGATTCCGCGCCACGTCAACTTGACGGAAAACGCCCTATGGTTCGATTTGGACTGTCACCCGCCGAGAATCCGGCGTCACATAAACGTCGCCGGCACCCACTCCTGCCCCATCGGGTCGACAGCAACACTGGCGTCCAGAAAGGCCCTGGGACCGCCGTTGGGGAAAGACGGCCCGTAGTAGCTCAAACCTCAGCGAGGCAGTTCCGAAGGGGGAGCAGCGGGATCGGCGACCTCGAACGTCTGCCACGTGCTGGCGGTTCTGTAGCGGGAATCCCTTGCCAGGTTGTCGGTGACGATCACCTGGAGCACGTAATCGCCCGGAGCGAGTCCGGCGCCCAACTGAAAGCCGCCGCGAGCCGCCAGGTTCCCAGGGTCACTTGGGAGCCCGGCCGCATTGAACGGCTCGGGCGCGCCCTCGTAGATTTTACGGCCGCCTTCGAAGAGCCGAGTCTGAACCTGCAATTGGATTCCCTTGGGTCCGGTCTGCGCATTCAATATTTCATAGGCGTAGCTGAGCTGCGTGCCGGCCTGGAAGTCGCGCAACGCAGAGCTGGAGTCGTAAGCATCTGGACCGGAGCGTCTGGGATCTGGGCCGGGGCGCCCAGGCTGGTCAGGCTCCCTTGAGAGCAGGAGCCTGGAAAGCAGCAGCCGGCCCTTGCTGGCGTCGGGGACCTGGATAAACTGGCTTGCGGAACCCACACGCTGGGAGGTTGCGTCCCGGACGGCCACACGAACCTGGTAGGCTCCGGGTTTTCGCACCGGATGGAGAGCCGCGTAAACGAAACCATCCCTGAGCGTCTGTTGATAGACCTTCTCGGGCAAGCGTATCGTGTAGGTCGTATCGGTGCTGTCGACTACCTGACCGTTATCGCCAAATGTAAGGATCAGCAGATCGATAACTGCCTTCCTGGTGTAGACCTCTCCGTTGGGTGCAGCGGGTTCCTTCACGGGTTCATTGATGGCGGTGAAAGTCAGGTCCTTGCTGTCGATATAGAGAATGGAATTGAGGAGGTCGCTTACCTGGGCCGTCCGGCGCTGCTTTTCTCCCTTCGGGGGAAGATTTACGGTCACCGGCACAGGAGTGCGGACAAACAAAGTCGTAAGGCGAACTCCAATTCCGGACGAATCGAATGGGGAGACGAATCGCTCTGGCCAATTGCTCCTCGCGAGAAGCGATCTTGGTGCTGCTTGGATCGGGATCGGAGTCGGCCACGCCGAAGAAGCCGCTTCGCGATCTCACCGTGAGGCCGGGCCGCTTGACGCGGAGCTTCACGCTGTGAAAAAGGCGGCGGCCCGTGACGGGATCGAAGGTCCCGGCAGCGGGTTGGTAACCGATGAGATAGTAGCCCGCTTGATCCTCTAGAACGTCATGAATGGCGCCACGGAGGTCGTTGTCGTTGTAAATGAATAGACCTCCGGTCTGTTCGACAACGTAGTCCAGCCCCGCCTGCGCGAGAAATTTTGCCTGAGCCCGGCGGGCAGCCTTGTCGATCATTGGTTGTCCGAGACGGTGAACACCCTCCTGTGCGGTGATCTGGAACGTCTCCAGGCCCGTGGGATCGATGGCGTAAATCACGGCTGCGGCGCGGTTGGCTGTGTCGATCAGGCGGTGCATGCTTTCCAAAAGCTGGGGGTTGACCCTGGGGCCTGAGAACCCCGCGATAAGATCGGTGAACAGCACCACGCTCTTCCGTCCGGGAAGCTGCCCAAGGCCATTCACAACGTAGCGGACGGCGCCGAGAGTGCCAATCGCGAACACAGCTCCCTGGGAGGGATCGAGGCCACCGATGCCGTCGTCATCGCGAACGAAAGTCCACCTGATGCGATCTATGGCGGCGTGCAGCAGGCGCTTGTCAGTCGTGAATTCCTGGAGCGCTCCGATGCCCGCGCTGGTCCGCACGATGGCGGCCAGATCGCCGGGCTGCATTTGTTGATCGACGAAGGTTGCCAGCGCCTGCCGCACCCGTGCGATGTTGACGAACGAAAGGTTGAGATCGTCGACGATAAGGGCGATGGTGCGGCGGACCTGCTTCGGAGCCAGTTTGACCGGCGGCTCCGGCGCAGTATCCAGCGGGTTCTTGACCGGGTGCAAAGGCAATGCTGGCTCTGTTGGGTCCGCGAGGCGCACGTAACTCAGGTTCGTAATGGCTTGCGGCTTGCCATCCTGGAGGAGCTCGAAATCACCGGCAGCCAAGTCCGTCACCTGTTGTCCTTTCTTGTTGGTGACCACCGCGTCGAGCTGCACCAGATTCACGCTGATCCGGATGACTTTTTGAGCGGTTCCAGGACCGCTTTTGCTGACGGAACTGGACTGGCCGAATGCGACGGCGCACCAGAAAATGGAGACAGCCAGGATGATCCGCATTGTGAAGTCAGTATAGGCGCGGTTAGGGTTCCCCTTGAATACCGAAAACAAGGGGATTTATGCCCCGGTGGGATAGTATTCGATGCCGATTTGAGAGCTGGCCGCGGCCGATGCGCCGCGATGGTGCAGAACAGACGAGGCCAGGTACTTTCTTTGCCAGTCGCCCTATCCTTGCGCCGAAAGCTTCGTCTAGTTGCTGTGTGCGGATTCGCGATCTCCTCATCTTCGTCCCGATTCTCGCGGCCGGACAGGCTCCTCCCGCCAACAAACCGCCGCCAGAGTTTCGCTCCGGCACGCGAATCGTCGAGATCACCCTGTCGGCGACATCGCCGCCGAAAGCCTTCGCTCTTCGCGATCTGATCCACCCTCCGGTGATCGATCTGCAGGCCACGGACTTGAGGGTTTTCGACAACGGAGTGGAGCAGACGATCGCGAGCTTCGAGAAAATCGGTGGCGCGGGGCAGGCACGCAACGGCGTGAGCATCGCAGGCGACGATTCCGGGGCGCGGCAGGCCCGGGCAGCGATTATCGTCCTGTTCGATGGGCTGGATACTGCGATCAAGGATCAGTTCGCCGGCCACGACGGAATTGCGAAAATGCTCGACCGTTTCCCGCCGGAAACACGCATTGCTCTGCTGGGGATGGATGAGGATTTTCGCGTTCTTCAGGATTTTTCGTACGACCGCAAGGCTCTTCGAGCCGCGATTTACAAGTATGAGCGGGATTACCCGCTGTCCGCGTATAGCAATGGGTTCGGCATGCCGTTCCCGTTCATGGACCCGATGACGCGGATCGCCAAATCCGTGGACGCCCTTAAGCAGCTTGCGCGGCTCGCGGGAAACGTGCGCGGAAGGAAGAACGTCCTGTGGGTCTCAGCGGGCTTCCCTTTGGCCAAGTTTCACGGCGAAGTGATGAAAGGCGTCCGTGAACTGGTGGCCGCGAACGTGGCGCTGTATCCGGTCAACCCGCAGGGATTGCTGCCGGAGAACACGGATGACCTCCAGGAGCTGGCCGCGCTCACCGGAGGCAAGGCCTACTATGGCAGCAACAACGTAACCGACATGGCCGAGGTCGCGGTCAAGTCCTTGGCCGACGGTTATGTGCTGACCTTCGTCCCCACCGGCTATCGCGAGGACGGGTCCTTCCACGAGCTCCGCGTGGAAACGTCGCGCCGGCGCGTCGAACTGCATTACCGGATGGGCTACGTCGCCGATCCCTCAAAATAGTCCCGTATTAGGCCGTCAACGGATCGACATCGCCGGGACCCACTCCTGCCCCATCGGGTCGGCCACGCATCGCGTACAGCCCCACATAACGTCTTTATGTGCGGCTATCCGGTTAATTCAAAGATGGCTTCTCGGCGTGTGCCCGCAGCATCGCCGCCAGGGAAGGGATCCGCGACGGGTTGGTGTGCGTACTGAGTTGTGTGGAACCGTGCTGGAGCTTCGAGATTCACCGCAACCGGGAGAAGAAGAAGCTGGAGTTGGAGCCGCGCTACCGCAAGTGCCTCTTCTTGTATCACTATTGGATGCATCCAGTATTCGGCTTCCTGAACGCCCGCATTCAAACCTGGTTTCCCTTTCCGGTGCAGATCTGCCTGAACGGCCGCGAATGGCTGGCGCGGCAGATGGGTGCCGCGCGGAGTCGGCGCTCAGGTTGCTTCGCAGCAGAGCCCTCCCCGCTCCAGCCGCTTGTAGTGTATCCGCAAAGGCAGGTTTGCCCAACGATGGAACGAAAAACAACTTGACTATCGCAGCGCTTTCAGGCATGTGCCTTATCGGGGCCTTCGACACCTCTATGCGCTGCCGGGAAATCTGGAAATTAGGCGCACAAGCTGGCTCTGCCGGGCTACACCCATCTTCTCGTAAATCGATTTCAATTGGAAGCGTACGGTGTCATAGCTGACACCGGCGCGATTGGCAATTTCCCGGAGGGCCTCTCAAGGTCATCGACAATCAACACCTGCACTGCCTCCTTTGCGGCTTGCAGCTTAAGCCCGAGCTGCTGTTGCACCGCCGTGTACAAATCCGGGTCGTCCGACGGCTGCTGACCGGGAAGCGCGAAAGAGAACGCCAAGGTGACCTTGTATGCGCCCTCGATCCCGGTCTTATCAAGAATTGGCTGGCCACTGGTGAAAGCGGACAGGACAAACGCAAGCTCCTGCATGGTTCGCCCCTTTGTGGGTTTGGTGTCCGGCGCTGCAAGAGCGGTACCCATCTGACGACCGTTGAAGGTTATCTTAACGTCGGTTCCCTCGTCGGATTCGTTCGCTTTTTGCATTGTGATTCCGTTCTTTGCCACCACAAGCTGGTAAACGGAGATTTCCTTCGAACCCCAATGGGCCGCCAATTTGAAGCTGTCTGCGAGCAGTTGCCGCACCAGCAACCTGCACTGGCTTTCGCTCACCGGATTTGCTGCCTTGGCCTCGATTTCGTAATACCCGTCGCGGGCTTCAGTCCATCCCGGTAGCTTCGGAAGCTGAAACTCCCTGAGGTCGTATGCAAACTGAATGGTATCGATGAGCGGAAAGCCATAGGATAGGAACCGCCCGTTCGAGCAACCAACGTTAGCGCCACGACGTGAACCAACTACATAGGGCTTGACTGAAGCGACCTCGAACGTGGGCGGCTTCGCGGCATTCTGGCCGAGGGCAGGCGGCGAATTCAGGAAGCCAACGATGATAGGCACCGCAACCGCCAACATTCCAGTGACGGCCAACAACAGTTTCCTGCCAAAGTTCAGCCCGTGCGCTTCGCGATTCATCATGATTGCCTCCACTCGTCGCTTGAGATTTGAGCCGGTCACTCCTGAAACGCAAACCAATGGCGATTCCAGGTAGAACTTGCAGACATTGAGAATTCCCTCGGCATAGTCTTGTGGATCGCCGGCCATCCGCAGAACCTCTTCATCACATGCGCGTTCCCGCTCTTCCACGAGTCGAGCTTGGAGCCACCAAACCAGGGGATAGAACCAGAACATCGCTTCGACCACCATGTGAATCGCCGCCGCTAGGTTGTCGCGCCGTCGGACGTGGCACAATTCGTGCGCGACGATGGCCTGTAACTGCGCTGGCGTCAGGCGGTCGAGGATGCCCTCAGGTAGCAACAGCACTGGTTTTCGAATCCCGAAAATCCCCGGCTCCATGCGGGAGGGGCTGGACATCACTCGTATCGGCAAGTTCAGAGGCAACGGCGATGCAGCGCGCAGGGTCACCCGCACGCGTCGCCAACGTCGCCACCACGCTAGCCCGTTCGCGGCAAATCCGCACAGCCACAAAAAAACCAAAACGGCTGGAACCCGGCTCGGCGCTTTAGGAACGGACGCGAATGCAGCGGGTGATGGCAAGGCGAAGGGATGGCTGATCTCTTCCATTATGAAAGACACCTGCGGCCTGACCACCGGAGCCTTGCGCCATTCAACCTGGCTGCCGACTCCGATCAGCAGCGAAAACGGTACAAGAAACTTCACCGACGCTGCCAACCACAAAGCATGCCGCACTGCCGCGCGGTTCCGTCTTAGCATGAGCGTCAAGAGTCCGACTCCCCCGGCAAACAACGTCGATTGCCACAAGTGATTCTCTAGTTCCGAGATCATTGCCGCCCCTCCTTTCCTGATGCCTTCGGCTTTGCGTGCTTTCGGATCGCCTGCTCGGCTTCCTTCACGTCTTCAAGCGTGAGCCTGCCGGATTCAACCAGGTGCGCCATCACGGGTTTGGTTCGGCCGCCGAACAGCGCCAGCAAGTCGTCGATCAATTTCCGCTCTGCGTCTTCCCGCGAAACCACTGCCTCAAACAAATTGGCATTGCTTATTCTGCGTGCGATCCGCACGGCCTTCTTACCTTCAAGGCGATAGACCGTGGTTTGCACGGTGGTGTACGCGGGCCTCTTCGATTCCGGGAAGCCTTCCTGAATTTCGCGAATCGAGCATGCGCCGCGAGTCCACAGTGTCTCCATGATTTGGAGTTCGAGCTTGGTTAGTTTTGGATGGGCCATTGCCGAGGCTCACTACAGGGCATGTATAGATTACTACTAGTATAGTCTGGCTTGCAAGAGGGCTGTTAGGTTTTGTTCGCGGGAGATTGGCGTTCCGCCGATAATCCGGCGTTATCTAAACCGCCTCCTTTCCGTCCCTCCGCGCCCCCCGGTCGAATCGCCGCCGCACCACGGAAAGGTAGCTCAGGTGGGTTCCGGCGCGAACACCTTCTTGTCCCGAATCAGGCCGTCAAGGGATCAACATCGCCGGCACCCACTCCTGCCCCATCGGGTCCACCACCACGGCCGTGCGGTGATGGTGGAACTGATCCGCCGGAGGCTGCACCGATTTCGCCCCCGCCGCGATCGCCCGCTCATACCACGCGTCGCAATCCTCCACGTACAGGAAGAACCGCCCGAGCTCTGGCGGCATTCCTGACTCGCCCATCTCCAGGACGGAGTCCCCGATCCGCACTGCCGCGTGCATCACCCGCCCGCCCTGCTCAAACACGCCCAGCTCCTGACGCCCCAAACGCCGACTTCAGAAACTCGATATACTCCCGAGCCTTTGGCGGATGCACATACGGATTCAGCGTTCCCGTACCCTCCATAACCTGCGCCCCCGGCTTCCTCGTCGCGATGTACCAGGTGTTGCCGGCGAAATCCTTAACCGCCCCCAACCGCTCCCCATAAGGACGATCCGACGGCGCATCCAAGGACTGCGCTCCAGCCTCCAGCGCCCTCTCGTAAGCCGCGTCGCAATCGTCCACGTACATATGGAACGCCCCGATCTTCTCGCGCCCCTTCAGGCCCGAGCCGGACCACATCATCAGCATCGAGTCGCCGATCCGCACTTCCGCGTGGAATCCGCTTGACGTCTCGAAGTGCCCCAGGTCTTGCGCACCGAAGGTGTGCTTGAGGAAGTCGATCAGCTTCGCTCCCTCCTCCACAATCAAATACGGAGTGATCGCGCGGAATCCCTCCCGAACTCTGGTAGCAAGCGCTGGCATACGTCCTCTCCTTTCCAATTCCAATTTCAGTCGAGCCTCAAAATCTTCCGCCGGCATCCGGCGTAACGCACTGGCGATCTGAACCAGCGAGTGCATCTCCTCATCCGCGAGCGGCGCCTTCGAACCGGTCAGCAACGCCTCGATGGCCTGATTGAGAATGTCTTCCCGGGGTTGCTCCGGGCGTCGCTCAGCCATGGCCGCCCTCCATCTGAGCCCGCAGATTCTCAATCGCCCGCAGCTGTAACTGCTTCACGGCCCCTTCGCTGCGATCCATCTCAACCGCGATTTCGCGAATGCTCTTCTGCTCCACAAAGCGCATGTGGATCACGCGATACTGCGCCTCCGGCAAGCGGTCCACCAGTTGAAAAAGGATCGCGTTGCGCTCGATCTCCGCCGGCTCGCTAGCCTCGTGGACTTGCTCCTCGCCCGCCTCCCGGCCGCTGCGCGTCCAATGATCCGCCACCGCCCTCGATGCGATCCGCAGCAGCCACGCAGCAAACGGCGTCCCGCGCCACTCGAACTTGCGAATCCCCGCCAGCGCCTCCCGGAAAACCTCCGCGGTCAGGTCCTCGGCCTCTTGCCGGGCCCCCACTCTCCGAGCCACATACGCGTACACCCGGTGAAAGTTCAGCTCATACAGTTCGCCAAAGCGCGCAGGATCGGTCTGCGCGGCTTCCACCAGCCGCTGTTCGTCGCTTTGGGAGGCCACGGGCTCGGCCATTCTCATTAAGGTTATCCGGGGGCGGGGGCCAAAAGTTACGCCGCCGCGCCAAAAATGGTCGAACCCGTTCTCTCCAAATCCAAACCCGGACGCGGTCCCGAAATCGATACTCCTCTGGCAGTACTAGGGTGTATGCCCGGTATCGTCCTAGGGTCGATCGCGGTAACGCTAGGTTCGTTGCCTACTGAGAATTGGGCGCTTGAATGATTGTAGGGTGCCGATAAGTTCCTTAGATTGGGAAAGGAGGGAAGAGACTTTGTTGCGCAGCGTAATCGTCTGCCCGGATCCCGAGTTGGCTGCCCGTCTGGAAGAAGCTCTGCAGGCCCTGGGCGACGTAACAGTACTCCGGACTCTGTCGCATTACCCTACCGCGACGGACCTAGGGCGCACCTTGCGGGCTCACGCCCCGGATGTGCTATTTCTGAGCTTTGAGTCGCAGGAAAAGGCCGAAGAAGTCGTAGAACACGTCGCAAAAGAGGCCGCTTCGGCGCAGATCATCGGCATTCATCGCGCCTTCGATCCAAACCTGCTGCGCACCATGATGAGGCTCGGCATACGCGAATTCGCGTCCTTCCCCTTCGACCGGCAGACTCTGGCGGATTGTCTGAGTCACGCCGCCACTCTGCTGAAGGAAAAGCCCACCGACTACGAGGCCACATCCCAGATTTTTTCGTTCCTGCCCTCCAAGGCCGGCGTGGGAACCTCCACTCTGGCGTTAAATGTCGCCGGAGCGCTGGCGCGCGACTCGAAAGCCCGCGTGCTGCTCTCCGATTTCGACCTCAACTCCGGCATGATGCGCTTCTTATTGAAGCTGCAAAACACCTATTCCGTGCTGGATGCAGTGGAGCATTCGGCGGCTATGGACGAGCATTTGTGGCCCCAGTTAGTCACCTCCATTGGCAAGCTGGACGTGCTGCACGCCGGCCAGATCAACCCCGGCATCCGCATCGACCCCTCGCAGATCCGGAATCTGGTGGCCTTTTTGCGGCGCAATTATACCGCGTTGTGTTTCGATCTTTCCGGCAACCTGGAGCGCTATTCGATCGAACTCATGCACGAATCCAAACGCGTGCTCCTGATCTGCACGCCGGAGATTCCGTCGTTGCACCTGGCGCGCGAGAAGCTGCAATTCCTCCGCACCCTGGAACTGGGGTCTCGCACGGCAGTGGTGTTGAACCGCCTGTCCAAGAAGCCGCTGTTCACCAAGTCGCAGGTGGCGGAGATCGTGGGCGTGCCCGTGGTGGCCACGGTCACCAATGACTACATTGGCATCAATCAAGCTACCGCCAGTGGTTCGTTCGTGGAAGAGAAGTCCGAGCTGGGCAAACAAATCAAGGACCTTTCCAACCTCCTGGTGGAGAATCGGCCCGCCGCAGCGCAAGAGAAGAAGAAATTCCTGGAGCAGTTTTCCGTCTCCTCACCGCACGCCTTTCTGCGGTAGAGATCTGCCCGAAGCGGCTATCCTTACCCCGAAGCGGGTATTGTAATCCCGGAGTGTCTATCTTAATAGGATGGACCGCATCTTCGTCTGGGTCTCCACCTACGGCTACGGAGCCATCTTTGTCCTCCTGCTGCTGGGCATCGTGGGGCTGCCCGTGCCCGATGAGACCATGCTGATTATTTGCGGATATCTCATCTTCAAGGGCACGCTCCGTCCGGTTCCCGCGTTTCTGACAGCGGTCTCCGGAAGCTGGTGCGGGATTACCCTGAGCTACACCATCGGCCGGGTCTTGGGAGCCGGAGCTGTTTCGCGCTACGGCCGGCCTCTGCACCTCACCGAAGAGCGGCTGACGCAAGTGCATCGCTGGTTCGACCGGGTCGGCCATTGGGCGCTCGCCTTCGGCTACTTTATCGCCGGTCTGCGGCATCTGACGGCTATCGTCGCCGGCATGTCCAAACTGGAATTCCGGTCCTTCGCCGCCTACGCCTGGTCCGGAGGAGCGGTCTGGGTGTTTACCTTCATTTTCCTCGGCTACACCCTGGGTGAGCGATGGCGCACCATCGGCGAGGTGGTGCACCGCGACATGGGCTACGTGTCCCTGGCCCTGCTGGCGGCCGTTGGCTTGGCCCTGCTGATCCGCGAGATCCTGCGGCGCCGCAGCAAGACTCACGCCTAAACCAGCCGCGAGAAGTGCTTAAGCAAGGTGCCCATCTGAACCTGCGCAGCGGACCTTACTGTATTCCCTGAGATTGAATCCCGATCCCTCTTAAGGTTCCTCGGTTTCGACCGTAGGGTGTGTGCCTGAAGGGCTTAAGAACAGGATGGAGGTAAATTAGAGCCATGTTCCATTGGATCTGCCCGGAGTGTGGCCGGGAAATCCCACCATCTATAAAGGAATGCGCCACTTGCGATCCACACGCTGCGCCTCAGCCCGAGCCGGCCGCCGCGCCGCCCGTGGCTTTGGTTGCGCCGCCCGCGGCTTTGGTTAAGGATGACGCGCCAGTTGCGGATGACGTGCCGGTTCCGGATGAAGTGCCAGTTCCGGATGACACGATGGTCGCGGAAACCCCACTCTCCGAGGCCCTGCGTTCCCCATCTTCGTTCGCCGAAAGCCTTGCTCCAACTCCCGCATTCGCTGAAAGTTCCGTCGCCTCTTCCGTCGCCGTAGCCCCGCCCCCACCGCCGCCACCTCCACCACCGCCGTCACCACCACCCCCGCCCATCCCTACGCTGATTGTCACTGCCGCGCCCCCGCCGCCGCCTACTCCAAGTCCGGTTTTTAGCGCGGAACAGACCAGCATGCTTCTGGGCCTCGCCCAGAAATTACGCGACTCGCACCGCGACAACGGAGGTCAACGGGAAACCCGCCGCGAAGCTCCGCAGCAAGAAGCTCCGCCTCCCAGCCGGCCATCTGAGGATCGGCCTGAGAATCGAGAAAAGCAAGCTGAGCCGGTCCCCGTCGAACGCCCGCCGCAGCCGGAGCCCGCTGCCGCCCTGGCATCCGCCCCGTCCCCCGCTGCCGAGCCAGTTTCGCCTTCCACCGCGGCTGCCGTGGCCCAGCCGCAGCTCGAGGCCGAAACTTCCCCTGCCGCAACTGCCGCCGCTCCCGCCCCTGCACCCGAGCCTCATCCGGAGCCCAAGCCGGAACCCCTGCCCACTCCGCCGCTTGTGTCGACTCTTATGTCCGGCCTGGTGTCAACCCATCAGGCCCCGGTGTTGCTCCTCACCGCCCCCACATCGACGGCTCTGCTGACGCCGCCTCAGGCCCTCGCCCCGGTCGAGACTCCAGCGCCCGAAAAGCCCGCGGTTGAGCTTCCCTCGTTCCCGGAGCTCTCTCGACTGGCCGAATCCGTCGAAACCGCCGAGCCCGTTGAAATCCCCGAGCCCGCTCAAACCGTCGAGCCCGCTAAGACGGTCGGGCCGGTTGCAACCGTGCCCGATGCCGAAATCGCCGCGCCCGCCGAAATCTCCACATCAGCGGAAGCGGCTCCCGAACCCGCGCCGGAGCCGGCGCCCGCGCCAAAGCCTGATCCTGTAACAGCCGGTCGCGTCTCAACCGCGGAACCCGCGCTCTCCGCTCGCGCTCTCGCCGTGAAACCCGTGGAGGATGCCGCGGCTCTGCCGGCAGCCGCGGGGGAACCGCCGCCGGTGAGCTTTTCGCGGCTGGTTTTGCCGCCCGGACTCCCACTGGCCGGGCTTCAAGACTGCTCTTCGCTTGCCCGGCGGATTCGGCCGGCCCAGCCGTCGTTCCAGCCGGTGCAAAACGACCCCAACCCGCGCACCAGCCTTCCCGGCCCCGCTCTCCCTCCCGCGCTGAACTCGCTCCAGGGCGCCGGAATCTCCAGGATTCTGGTAGACCGGCCTAAGAAACACTTGCCTGTAAGCTCGGGCGGTTGGATCACCGGATTGCTGGTGATAGGTACGGTGATCGTGGTGTTCCTGGGCTTCCAGATGTTCACCACGCCGCACACCGCGGCCAGCGTCAACCCGCCGCCGGTCGAGACGAAAACACCGCCTCCCACGCCGGCTCCGGCTCCAACGCCCGCTCCAGCTCCGGCCCCCTCGGCCGCCCCTGGCGCTTCTTTTTCGCTTGCGAAGGCCGTCGAAGTGACCGGACTACGTTTCGTCGGCGACAAGAAACCGGAGGTGCACTACCTGGTGGTCAACCACTCCCCCGCCCAGCTAGGTGCGATGACCATCTACGTCACCATCCACTCCTCGGCGTCGAAGCTCCCGCTGTACCGCTTCTCTTTCAAATCCCCCGGGCTGCACCCGTTCGAATCCAAGGAAATGGTCTCGCCCATCGACAAGCTGGCGCAGGCCGCACAGGACTGGCAGAATCTGCACGCCGAAGTGGAACTCGGTCAATAGACCGAAGCGGTTCAGTTTTCTTCCGGCATCGCCGCCGAATCGACCACGAACAACGACACCGTCGTCTTCATCGGCTCCATCTTCAGCCCGAGCTGTTCCTGAACCGCGGTGCTCAGCGCGGGTCCGTTCGTCTCGTCCCACGCCAGCGTGAAATCGAACTCTCCCGCGAGCGCAGTTTTATCCACCACACTCGCCCCGGAGAGCGCTGAGAGAAGATTGGCCAACGCCGGCATCGAGTATTTGTGGAGCGTCAGCTTGGCTGGTCCGTCGCGCCGCGGCTTGCCTTCCGGCCCGAAATCGAGAAAAGAGTCTTGGCTCTTCGCCACTCCCAGCTTAGGCCCGTTCTTCCCTACCACCAGCGCAAAGCCTGGCGCCTCCTTGGCCTCGCGATGAAATTTGAGCTTGAACCGCTCGACCAGCAGGTTCTGCAGCATTTCAAAAAGTTGCGCCGTGGTCGCATGCGCCCGATCCGCTGCCTGGGCCTCGATAGTGAACCGGTCGTCACCCCACGTCACCCAGGCAGGACCGCCGGTGATCGCCTCCGCGGCCTTCAGTTGCCACGCCATGCTGATGAAATGCCCCAGCCGTCCATCGGAGATCACGCAGCGCCCCAGCGGCGGAGCGCTGGCCGCTTCGGCTGGCCCGTACACCGCATCCACGCCATGGCAGGTGCCCTGCACACCCGCGCGCGCGAGCCGCCGGCGCCTCTCTTGACCGAAGCAACGTCGAACGTCAGCGTCTGCGCCCCAGCGATCCACGCGCCCAACGCTACGACGCTCAGCCACATTGCCACCAGCTTCATCGCGCCGGATCCCTCTGCGTCAGGCTCATCGTGAACGCCTGATTCATTTTCGTCCACTGCTCCGGCTTGAGCAACTTGCGAATCCCCAGCAGCATCCGCCCGTTGGTTTTTTCCAAGCTCCGCCCGCGCCTCCGCCACGCGGTCGATCTGCGCCGTGGTCGCACCCTCATCCAGGGGCTCGGTCGAGACCATCCTCGCGATGAGCTTCTCCTGCCTCTCCAGCTCGTAATTGTTCTCCGTCAACTTCGCGCGGTACTGCGCCACCACGTCATCCATCTTCTTCTGCTGATCCGCAGTCAGACCGAGGTACTGCGCCGTCGCCGCATTTCGCCACCAGCGGTCCGGCAGGGGAATCTTCGGCGAATCGGAAGAAACCGCCCCCCGCGCCGGCGAACCCTGAATAATCCCCGCGGAGGCCAGAACTTTATACCAGGCGAGCTGCCTCTGCACGAGGCCGAGCTGGGCCTGAAGCTGCTCTACTTTCGCTCTCGCCGAGACAACCTCCGGATGGCTATCCGTATATGTGGCCCGCAAATTCTCGAGCCTCCCCTGAGCGATCACAAGGTCGGCCTGCAAAGCGGCGATTTGCGACTGCAACGCCACAATCTGCACTGGCTTCACCTGCTGGGCCGCCGGCTCCTGTCCAAAGAGAACGCCCGCCGCTATCGCCAACACAATCGCATTGCGCATAATCCCCCTTACTGCACACCAATCAATGGCTCCAGCGCCGGCGGCGCCGATCGCGACAGCCCCGCATTCACCTGCTCCAGCAGTAGCGTGTCCGATTGATCCTGCGCCGCCTCTCGTTTCTTCTGCTGGTCTCGATACACCGGAATCGACCCGATCGCCAAAGTCAGCACCGCGGCCGCCACCGCCCATCGCAGACGAAACCCGCGGGCAACCCGATCCTGTTCCAGCATCGCTCCGATACCCGGCGCCACACTGCGCTCGCCCTCCGCCTGCATGGCGTCTCGAAATCCTGCCACGGTCTGTCGAAATTCGCTCATCGCAACCTCCCCACCTGCTCCCGAACCTTCCGGAGAGCCCGGAACAAATGCACTTTCACCGCGTTCTCTTTCAGCCCCGTCACCGCCGCAATCTCCAGCAGCTCCATCTCCTCCACGTATCGCAACAGAAACACCGTCCGCTGCCGCTCCGGCAGACTCGCCGTGGCTCTCCATAGCGTCTCCACCTGCTCCTGGAGCAAGACCCTTTCCTCCGGATCAATCTGTCCATCGGGCATCCAGCGAAGGGCAGTGTCGCTGTTTACAGCGAAGGCGCGGAAGCGCCTTGAGTAATCGCGGACCAGATTGACGGTGATTTGCAGCAGCCACGTCAGCAGGCTTGCTTCGCCCCGAAACTTATCCCGAGCCCGGTACGCCTTGACGAAGCAATCCTGCGCCAGCGTCTGCGCCGCATCCCGATCCCGCAGCGACGCCAGAGCGAAGCGGAACACCCGAGGCCAATACAACCGCACCACCGCATCGAAATCCGCCAGCTCCCGGACGCGAGCTTCCCTGGCCTGGTCTTGCATTGCCACCGGCATCGCGCCAACCGCCGCCATCGGTCGCATTCGAGAGTGTAGACGAGCCCACGCCCGCCGGGGTTAACACGCGGCGGTGGATTTCCGCTAATTGTCGGTAGGAGTTTTTTCGACGCGGTCGATCACAAGGGTCTCGACAGGCGTCTTGCGCGGTTCCAAATGGAGTCCGGCCTTTTGCAGCGCGTTCTGGTAGGCGGTCAATAAGCGATCGGCTGCCTCCTCTGGAGTCACTGGATCGCCCGATCGATCCAGATTCAAGGAGGTTTCCAGCATCACTTCGAAGCGCCCTTTGATTCCCGTCGCGTCTACAACTGGCGGCCCGAGCTGCGCCGTCAGCACATCAGCCAGCCCCTCTAACGTCGCGCCAGGAACCTCGATCGTCGTCTTGCCGGACAAGACATTGGAGGTCACGGTTGCTACACCGATGCGGGCATTGCTGAGCTTTCGAACCTGACCCGTTATGGGCGTGATGCGTGTCAGCAAGCCTCCGAAGTTGCGCATTTGCGGAGCGCAATTGAAATTCCGAGGCGGGCACAGCGACGGATCAGTTTCAGCCGGAGCAACTTGGGGCGCATCCGATCCCGCCCTAAGCTTCAGCCCGCCTTTCTCGACCACCAGCGCATACCCAGCCTGTTCCTTGCTGCCCCGATGGAAGGCCAGCTTGAAGCGTTCCACCAGTAAGTCTTGGAGCATCCCGGGGAGCTGAACTTCGGATGCCCCCGCCGGTAGCTTCCCGACCACATCGAATCTCTGTGCGCTGGGACCAGTCAGCCAATCCGGTCCCGTAATCTGGTCCGGCCGCACTCCATACGCGTAGCCGATCAAGCCCGACACCGGAATGCACGCAAAGTTGACTCGTCCGGCGTCCATGCTGAGCCTGGGGATACCGCACGTATTTCCGCTGATGCCCGGCCCGCCGCCGCGCGCGCCTTCGCCTCCTCCGCCCAATTGCATCGGCGCGGAGGGGCGCACGGAGGCAACCTCAAATTGCGGGAGAGCTTGTCCGCACAACAGCCCGGCCGAGAGGAATACGATCGCGCGTCGCATACTAGTTATTTAGTACTATTCACGTGCCGATGTCAAGAGAAATCGCGGCGGCGGGTGGCGGCCCATGCCTGGATGGGGAGCAGGTGCAAGCGGGTGACAGACAAACGCGGCAGGATGTCGATGTGATCGATAAGAACCAAGTAAACCAGCGGGCTGGTGTCAGCCACAATCAGCCGCGCTTAAAGGCCCAAGCGGTCCAGGCTGCGGCGCTCCCGCTCGGCATCTTCCGTTGTGTACTCGATCCAGATGTCGTGAGCTTTCAGGAAACCATCAAGCTGGTAACTCGTCTCGATTCCAAGCAGCCGCCGCAACTCCGGCTTGGTAATGCGGTCCTGCCGGTACGCTTCCGCCCCCATCAATTCGAGCGCTTCCCGAGACAGGTCGTGACCGCCAGCCATTAGGCGCGGGGCAAGATCGTCGGGAATTTGGACCGTCACGTTCATAGCTCTCTTCCTAGGTTAACCCGCTCCGTGTACCGTACGGAAACTCACGGAAGAAATCAGTCAAAATGGAGCGACCAACCACCGATTCGCAGTAACGCGGGTTACGCTGCGAAGAGGTAAATCCAGCGGCGCAGAGCCGCATACGAAAGGAATTGGTCGCTCATGTCTAAAATACGATTTGTAGGGTTGGATGTCCATGCCGAGACGATCGCGGTAGCAGTCGCCGAGGCGGGGAGTGGCGAGGTTCGCAGCTTGGGAACAATCCCCAACCGGCCGGAATCGGTGCGGAAGATGATCGGCAAGCTGGGACCTGTCGGGAAGCTGAAGTGCTGCTATGAGGCCGGGCCGACGGGTTACGTGTTGTACTGGCAGCTGACGCAGTTGGGCGTGGCCTGCGAGGTGATCGCGCCGTCGCTGATCCCCACCAAGGCCGGAGACCGGGTGAAGACCGACCGCCGCGATGCCGAGCGGCTGGCGCGTTGTTACCGTGCCGGCGAATTGACTGCGGTATGGGTCCCGGACGAGAACCACGAAGCGCTGCGCGATCTGGTGCGGGCGCGCGAAGCGGCCAAGCAGGATCAGCTGCGGCATCGCCATCAGCTGGGGAAATTTCTGCTGCGGCACGGCAAGCGTCCCATCGACGCCGGGACGCCATGGACCGAGAAGTATCTGAACTGGATCAGGATTCACGTGCGCTTTGAGCAGCCGGCGTTGGAGGCCACGCTGGCCGATTACCTGCACGAGGTCGAACACGCGGCCGAGCGAATTCTGAGACTGGAGCACTGTATCGAAGCAGCGGTGGCGCAAGCCCCTCCCGAGATCCGTGCCGTGATCGAGGCCTTGCAGGCCTTGCGCGGCGTGGGGCCCATCACCGCAGCGACCGTGGTGGCGGAGGTAGGCAGCCTGGCTCGCTTTGAAAATCCTCGCCAACTGATGGGCTACACCGGTTTGGTTCCGCGCGAGCATTCCAGCGGCAACCGCACCCAGCGCGGCGCGATCACCAAGAGCGGCAATGCGCATCTGCGAAGGGTGCTGGTGGAGTCGGCCTGGGCTTACCGGCATCGGCCCGCGGTCAATGGCCGGCTGCTGAGGCGGCAAAAAGCGCTGACGCTCAGCGACGAAACCAAGCGGATCGCCTGGAAAGCGCAACAACGATTGCATAAGCGCTACACCGCGATGATGGCTCGCGGCAAGCATAAGAATCAGGTCACGACGGCGCTCGCCCGCGAACTGCTGGGATTCCTGTGGGCCATTGCTGTCCACGCCGAAGCGCAATTCAAAATCCAGAAGAAGGCAGCTTAACGTTGTGCACTCTTGCTGGACAGCAGCGCCGATGACAGCCGAGGGCCCACGAAAAGGAGAACCCTCGACGAGAATTGTGCGGTACGGTTTCCGGATCCAACCCGCGTCATCAGTCCGAGGCAGCTCCCGACGAATCATGTTCCTGCGGTTTCGACCCGCGTATATCAGTATGATCAACCGTCGCGCTAGCTCCTCGGCTGTTCTCGGCTCTGCTGTCCATGCAACGTGCTCAAGGCTCACCAACGGGATTCCGCTCCCGCCGGGCCGCCCATCGCAACTCACCCCGAGTGCCACACCGGTGCTCGCCGGCAAGGGTGCGCTTCGCTCCCTTACGGGACCCTTGCCAGCTCCACGCCGTTGCGGCCTCATGCGAACGCGATGGGCGGCTCCGGCGGGATCATCTCGCGCTCCACCTCGGTGCGCTAAGAAAGCACTTGACAGGTCGCTCCATATCAGTTCTCGCCGGGCCGTTCGACGTGATCGATCACCAAAACGTCGATGGGCCCCTTGGCGGGTACAAGTTTTAATCCGAGCTGTTCCTGCAAGGCAGTAAATACTGTGGGGCCACCCGGGTCCACGGCGGCGACGCGTTCATCGGGAGTAGTCCCATTCTGTTCCGCAGCGAGGCCGTCCCGCGAAAACCGCAGGTGAATATCAAACTTGCCTGCGACACCTGTCTTGTCGATCACCGGGCGATCCAATATGAGGCTGAGCAGCCCGGAAAGATCCATTAATCCGCTCCCTTCAACATCTATCGATCCGCCCGGCGAGACCACGACTTGACAGTACGCTTGGCCGGGCTGCAGGGGCGTAAAGGGAGGGCCCGATGGGAGTAGGACACAGCTTCCTTCCTGGAAGGGCTTCAGCTTGGAGGCACCCTTGGCCAGAGTCAGCTCATACACGGGTCCCTGCCGGGTTTCGCGATGGATCTTTAGCTTGAACCGGTCTTCAAGGAGTGCCTGCATCATGGGCCCCTCCATCATCTCCAGGCTCGGATGACCTTCCGCCTTGGCGTCTATTTCGAACTCCTCGGAGTGAATCCACTTCGGACCGCCTTCGATTTGAAGCACTCTCACCGGATTCGAATGGCCTCCCGCGAATCTGACGTAGGCGCGCTGGATGTGCCCTGTACTATCGTCATCCGCCAAGAATGCACATCCGGACCTCAAGCTTCCCGGCGAGGAGTCTCCCTCTCTTGTAACCCCGCGTTGACACGGTTTGATAGATGCAACCTCGAATCTGGGGGTTGTCGCGTTGGCCGCGGATTGGGCTCGCAGAATTCCGACCGCGACCGGCAGAGCGATGGCCGTCAGGCACGCTGCCGCTAGCGCGGCCTTCCGTCCCGCGGTTAAATTGAACAAGATTCGATTCGACATAATCGCCTCGATTCGCTTCTTCAAATCCGCTCCCGTCACACCGGCGACGCACGCCAGCGGCGACTCGACGTAGAGCTTGCAGACATTCAGAATCGCGCCGGCGTAGTCGCGGGGGTCTCCGCCGAGGCGCAGGACTTCTTCATCGCACGCCCGCTCCCGCTCCTCGACAAGTCGCCCGCCAATCCACCAGACCACGGGATGGAACCAGAAGAAAGCCTCGACCAGCATGTGAATGGCGGAGGTCAAGTTGTCTCGTCGTCGGACGTGACACAGCTCATGCGCCAGTACGGCATCGAGCTGTGTGCTCGTCAACTTCTCCTCGATTCCCTCGGGAAGTAAGAGAACCGGCCGCAACACCCCTACAACGCCTGGTTCGAGCAAGCCTGGCGCCGATCGAATCTCGACCGGCGCAGGCAGGTGCGCCGGCATGCTCGCCCGCACCGCTGCGCGAACCCGCGACCATCCCCGCAATCGCATCAGCACAACCCCCGCGAATCCGCAGGCCCATACGATCGGGGGCCAAGGGACTCGCGAGCGCGGAGCAACTGGCAAAAGCGTCTCGGGAAGAGGCTCCGCAAACCCGACCATCCTGACGGTTACGGCCGCGGGCGCGATCTTCTCCACGATGGCAGGCCTCGGCGTCTGGCTGCCCAAACTCATCAGCAGCGCAAAGGGAATCAAAAACTTCACCGACGCGACGAACCACAGCCAATACCGCACCTGAGCGCGATTCTTGCGAAACGCCAGCGTCAGCACGCCCGCCGCGAGCGCAAACACAGTCGATTGCCACAGGTGATTGGTCATTTTTTGCGCTCCTTGTCGAGCCTCTTAATCGTCTTCTCCAACTCGCGCACGTCCTCCAGAGTCAACTTGCCCGCTTCGGCGAGCTGCGCCATCATCGGCTGGGCCTTGCCTCCAAAGAAGCCCAGAATCTCGTCGAGCAGCCGGTGACGAGCCACCTCGCGGGCCACCGTCGGCTCAAAAATGTGCGCGTTGCCGATCTTGCGGACCCGGCGCACGGCTTGCTTCTCTTCCAGGCGGTACACCGTGGTCTGAATCGTCGTGTACGCGGGGCGAGGCTCGGGAAAAGCCTCCTGGATCTCGCGAATCGAGGCCTTGCCCTGGGCCCACAGGATTTCCAGGATTTGAAGTTCCAGCTTGGTTAGTTTGGGTCGCGCCATGACAGTTCTACTATGCCGTACCCGATACTACTACGAGATAGTAGGAGCCTCAAGAAGAAATTTACTGCCCGCGCGTAGCTTTCCAGATCAGGAAGGCCACGCCAGCCAAATACCCCGCCAGCGCCTCATACTCGCGATTGCGCCGGTACACCGCGTATTGAAACCGCTTGGCCGGCGCAGTCGTCTGCGCACCCGCCGCCGACACTCGCGGAACCAGCCGTGGCACACGCCTCGCGTACTCCTCGAACTCCGGAAACAGCCTTCGCAGATGCTGCTCCTCCAGTTCCACCGCCGGCAGATACACCAACCCGAACACCGCCGCGAACAGCACCGCGAGTTCCCATCGCCGCGCCGCGATCGCCAACCCCGCCGCCACCGTCAGCGTGCCCAAATACAGCGGATTCCGCACCCGCGCGTAAGGACCGCTCTGCGCCAGTTCGCGATTCTTCTCCAAATGTCCCGCTGCCCACGCCCGCAGCGCCAGCCCCGCTAGCGAAACCGGGATGCCCACAGCCAGCGACGCGCCGTCCGGCTCCGAGAACCACAGGAACGCCGCCGCCATGACGAAGCCGAATAGCACCCGCAGCCTGGCTACGGCGTCCGCGTAAGGTTTTGGAAAACTCACGCCGGAGCCTTCAGACTCGCCGCCGAATTCGCCAGCTCCTGCAGCTCCCGCAGAACCATCTCCGGCGTAATCGCCCGCATGCTTTCGTCGGACTCTTCGCGCCTCTTATACGACGTCACCGCGTGCGGCCATCGCAGCACCCGCAGCGACCCTCCATACGGCCCGTGCGAAGCCGGATCCGTCGGCCCGAAGATCGCCACGCCCGGCTTGCCCAGCGCCGCCGCCAGATGCATCGGCCCGCTGTCCACGCCGATCACCGCGTGCGCTCGCCGCGTCGCGTCAATCAAGCCCGCGATTCCCGATAAATGAATCTGCGCGCCCGGCACGCCGGCCAGCAAACCCGCCGAGCTGGGTGGACCATTCACCACCAATGGCATGTCCAGCTCCCGCGCCACGTCTTCGTAATATTCGAGCGGCCACTCTTTCGAACCCCATCCCGCCGCCGGCGACGCCAGCACGAATTTTCCCTCCGGCAGCGTTCCCTCCGGTTTCCCTTCCGGGAGCGAAAACACCCGCAGCACGCTGCTCGCGCCCGCCGCCGCAGCCAGTTCCAGGTTCATGTCCACGCGATGCGCAGACCGCGTCAGCACCGCGGTCGAATAGAACAGCGCCGCAAATCCCTCCCGCGCCTGGGAACGATGCAGTCCCACTTTCCGGTTGGCCTTGGCCCACGCCGCCACCACCGCCGATTGAATCAAGCCTTGGAAATCCACCGCAACGTCGAATCGTTCCCGCCGCAGGCGCCCCGCGACCCTCACCGCGCCCTCCGCCGAACGCTCCAGCTCCACCACTTCGTCGACGAACGGATTGCCTTCCAGCAAGGCCGCCCATTTCGGCCGGATCACCCACGTGATGGTGCTGTGCGGAAAACTGTGCTTGAGGCTGGCGACGGCCGGCAAAGCGTGAATCACGTCGCCCATCGCGCTCAGCCGGATGACCAGGATGCGCATCTTTTCCACTTGTTACCTGGCCAGTTGTCGCGCGTGAACGTGCTCGATCAATTCGTCGAGGCGCCGCGTGTCTTCCTCTTCCAAGCTCACGTTCGCCGTCAATCCCTCGCAGGACTCGACCACGTAGTCCACAACCGCCAGTCCCGCCACCAATTCCGCCCGAGCCCGCGCCGGCAGAATCGGATCTTGTGGATCGGCGATGGCCACCAGCAGCGGCGCGCCCGCGCGTTTCAATCCGCGCAATCGTTCGGCGTGCCAGGCCAGCAGTGGATCGAAGTAACCCGTCACCACCATCGCGCCTTCGGCCGCAAGCCGCACGGCTTCTTCCCGAGGGACGATCTTGGTCCTGGTGTCCATCCGCAGATCTTCCTATTTCAACAGACTTTCTATTTCAACGGGTTCTCTACTTGAGCAGTTGCAGCGCCGCTTCCGCCACTTGAGCCGTTTCCACGCGAGTCATGCAGCGATGGTCAATCGGGCATTCGCGCTTCAAACACGGGCTGCACTCCACCGCCTGCCGCACCACCCGAGCCAAAGGACCGGTTGGGCCCGTGGTTAAATGGTTGGTCGATCCGAACACCGCCACCGTCGGCACGCCCAGCGCGGAGGCGATGTGCATCGGCCCCGAGTCGTTGGTTAAATACACCCGGCACGCCGCGGCCAGCTCGATGAACTCGGCAAGACTCGTCTGGCCCGCAAAATTGCGCACTGGCGCTTCTATGCCCGCCGCGACCTCCTTGCACACCTCGCTCTCAGCTTGCGCTCCGAAGATCGCCACGCTCGCGTCCAATTCGTGTGCCAGCCGGTTCGCCGTCTCCGCAAAACGCTCCGGCAGCCATCTCTTTGCCGAGCCATACGCAGCTCCGGGGCTCACTCCGATCACCGGCCCCTCCATCCCGAGCCTCGCGAATCGCGCCACCCCCTCCTCGCGGGCCTTCCCCGCCCCCTCCAAGCGGATCGCCTCGCACTCCGGAAGCGTCTCCAGAATGCCCGCCCGCCGCAGCAACTCCAGATAGTAGAACCGCTCATGCTCCGGAATCTCGTGCGGCTTCGGCGTAGGAATCGCGCGCGTCAGCAGCCAACTCCGCCCGTCTCTGGCGTACCCGATCCGTTCCGGTATCCGCGCCATCCAGGCGACGGCCGCCGCATCGAACGCGTTCTGCAACAAAATCGCACAATCGAAATTTCGCGACGCCAGCTCCCGAGCCGCGCGAATCTTCGCACCGGCTCCCTGCGCCGTGTAAGGGATCATCTCATCGCAGAAAGATTCGCGAGCATACAGATCCCCCACCCACGGCTTGGCCAGAATCGAAATCTTCGCTTTCGGGAATCTCTCCCGCACCGCCCGCAGCGCGGGCAACGACATCACCGCGTCCCCTACCCAATTGGTCGCGCGGACTAGAATCGAGCTGTACTCCACCAATCTTTAGAGTAACGGCCCGCAGTCGCTCGTGGAGTTCGGGGTGATGAAATAGATTTGGTCGATCCTCTAACGGCCCCTAGGGGCTGGCGGATTCAGAGCATTGATGGCTGATCGGCCACACCTGGACGTTCGCCGCGTGGCTATGCGGGGTCGACCTCCGGAAACTCAGCCAGGAGATCACCAAAATCCGAACCCGCAGTTCCGTCCCCATCCTCCAGGTCTTCGTCGTCCCCGTATTCGAAGGTCGGTCGTTGAGAGGTTGCTTCCAGTTCATAGAAACTCACGTCGTGTGAGCGGAGAATCCGAAAAAATCGATCAACCTGAACGTAGTCCCCACCCCCGGCGGCTTGGAGCCAGCCTTTATGAATCGCTTCGTAAGCCAAGAGCCAATGTTCCGAATAGAGATGCTCAGCGCTCATGTACGAACTCCAAAGATCGGTGTCCAGAGTCGGCAACAATCCCTCAGACTCTAGGTGCAAGGCCGTCAGCGCTACAAGATCGTCGTCCATTAACGCGATGGCCTCGACCGCTGCTTCCCCGAGGAGGACGTTCTGGCTCTTCGCGACCCATAAAGCCCAGAGCACCTCATTGCCTTGCTGAAGTTGAGCATGATGAACGCAGACTGCATCCAACGTGGCCTTTAATGCGGAAGCGTTGATCGGGCTCGATGAATTGAGCTCTAGAATGTCGAACAGAACCTTGAGCGTTGCCGGCTCTGCAATGACGGATCTAAGCAAAAGAGCTTCACATAAAGGCCAGTTATCGCCGTCGATAGCAGCGGTGCCGACCATTCGGGCGGCGTATGTTAGAACATTGTCATGCGGAAACTGTCTGGCCAAATCCGAGGCGGCTCCGAACAACTCAAGGAGTTGCGTCTCTTGCCTTGTCCCAGCAGCGTTAAGGCCGCGCGACCGAAGTTCAGGTTTCCACTGGGGCTCTAGAGCCTCTGGTAATTGGCTGATCTCGGTCTTAAAATCGTTAACTTCCAACTCGAGGGAAACGCCGACCTCATGGAGCGCGGCCAGTGCTTTCTCTGCCTCCTGATAGGAGTCAAAGTACAGGTGAAAATCATCGATATATCTTGTACCAGAAAGAGGTCCGAGCCGTGATTCGAGTGCGCAATCAACGGCGGTGCCGACGATTTCGCCCACAAGGAAGGAGGTATCTGGACCGATTGGAATTCCTCCAGTTTGCTTGTCCTGACTTTCCCTTATACGCTCATCGATTCGATTGCCAAAAAGCGTCGCATCTTTCCTGGCTTGCGCCTTCCCGTGGATCGCCCACGGTATCGCATGAGTGTAGATCGAGGGGTAAAATCGGCTGAAATCAGCCTGTAGAACATAGCGCTTTCCGACAGATCGAAGCGCTCGCGCGCGGGGCAGCTCGGATTTTGGGCGCTGGCTCTCAAGCGCGCGGACCGTTCCAATCACGGGGCGGCTAAGGGATATGGTGGAACGAGCGCAAAACTGGTCTAGACTCTTCCAGTGCTTCGCCAACTCACGGGAAACAAGTACGTGATGAAGCGGATTCGGAAGGGAAAGCAGCCTTCGCGAGAGCTTCCGCTTGGGCACCGAATGCCGCGCGGTGCGCGCACGCGGAAAATTTGCGCGCTTGCCTTTCTTTACCGGATACTGGCTGCGTATATGAGTGAGAATTTCCGGATACGCGGCTCGAAGGTTGCTTACGATGAAGGGCGGGGTTAGGTGGTCGGGCAAGTAGCCGAGCTCCAGGAAGTTGAGGGTCAACTCCACGCATTTCATCGCATTCTCTCCAAGTTCTGATCCGTCCCACTGTGACTAAGGTATCAATGTAGCACCACAGGGGTAACCCGACCGATGCATTTCTCTGGCTTGATTTGGCTACCGAGCTCGGACAACCGAGCTCCCACCCCTCGCCAACCCCTCTCCGGCGCGCTACCCTAAAGTCGGAATGCGGTTTTTCTCGATCGCGCTTCTTATCTGCTCGACGGCGCTCGCCGCCGCGCCCCCTCGCGTCATCGCCGTCGACGTCGACGGCATCATCGCGCCCGTGACGGTCGAGATGATCGGCCACGCGCTGGAGCAAGCCTCCAATGAGAACGCAGCCGCAGTTCTCATGCGGCTCAACACACCCGGCGGCCTCATGGATTCGAGCCGCGAGATCACGCAGAAAATCGTCGCCTCCCGCATCCCCGTCATCGCCTACGTCACGCCCAGCGGAGGCCGGGCCGCCAGCGCCGGCTTCTTCCTGCTCGAATCCGCCGACGTCGCCGCCATGGCTCCCGGCACCAACACCGGAGCCTCTTCGCCGGTCCTGCTCACCGGCGACCTAACCGAAACCGAACGCAAAAAGGTCGAAAACGACGCTTCCGCCTGGCTCCGCAGCATGGTTTCCAAGCGCGGCCACAACGCCGACCTCGCCGAAACTACCATCCGTGAAGCCAAGGCCTTCACCGAAAAAGAATCGCTGGACGACCATTTTATTGACGACATCTCCCCCAGCGATCGCCAGTTAATGACCGATCTCGACGGCCGCACCATCAAACGTTTTGATGGACGCTCCGAAGTCCTCCATACCGCCGGCGCCGACATCGTCGAATATCAGCCCTCCACGCGGGAGCGCATCGTCTCCGCCGTCTCCGATCCCAATACCGGCTTCATTCTTCTCGCGCTCGGCGCGCTCGGCGTCTATGTCGAATTCTCTTCGCCCGGCCTGATTCTGCCTGGCGTTGCCGGAGGCATCATGTTCCTCCTGGGCCTCTCCTCGCTCTCCGTGCTGCCCATCAACTGGATCGGAGCCGCGCTGCTGCTGCTCGGCGCGGTGCTGCTGATTCTGGAAGTCAAGTTCACCTCGCACGGAGTGCTCGGCATCGGCGGCACGGTTTCCATGGTCCTGGGAGCCCTGCTGTTGATCAACGGTCCCCCCGAAGTGCGTATTCACCTCTCCACCGCCGTGGCCGTAACCATCCCCTTCGCGCTCATCACCATCTTCCTGGTCACTCTGGTCGTGCGAGCCCGCCGCAACAAAGCCATGATGAGCAACGGCGGCCTGCTCAATCAGCTCGGCCAGGCCCGCACCGCGCTCGCGCCGGCCGGCACCATCTTCATCCACGGCGAATATTGGGACGCGGTCTCCTCCGCCCCGGTCGAGCCCGGCGGCAACGTTCGCGTAATCTCGGTTGACGGCTTGAAACTCCGCGTCGAACCGGTCGCCAAGAGCTGACTCCGCGCGATTTATTTCTCGCCTCCGATCACGCGGTTAGCGGTTCAACTCATCCCCGCCGAGGCACTTCCCGGATATTTTGTAGCCAAGAGTCCGGTCCCCTCATCGGTTCCGGATCACGCTAGCGCAGGAGAGCAACCGCGGCAACCCTGTGCGACCGTCACACGATGAGCCGAGCCGTTGCGGTGCAGCGGCCCCGTTTCCGGTTGGGCGTTACAAACCGGACAAGAGGCCTCTTCGAAATACAAAGGAGTCTGAGGGAAGCGGAAAAAACTCCCGCCTGAAGCGGATATCATTCTTTATGGGATGAAACCCGCCCAATCCACCTCCGTGGCAGCGCTGAACCGCGATGAGTTCGCGCGCCTGCGCCAGCTCTCCGTCCAAATCCGCCTGAACGCTCTGCGCATGGTCTCCATCCAGGGCTTCGGCTATCTCGGGCAGGCGTTCTCTTCAGCGGAAATCTTCGCCGTATTGTTCGGCGGCGATTTCCTTCAATTCGGCGAGGACCGGTTCGTGCTCTCGCCCGGCCACTACGTCGTCTCACTTTACGCCGTGGCCGCCGAAGTGGGCCTCCTCGATAAGCACGCGCTTTCAACTTACGGCGCCGACGGATCGAAGCTCGAAGCCATCGGCACGGAGCGCACGCCTCTGGTCGACCTGGTCTGCGGATCGCTGAGCCAGGGCTTATCCGCGGCCATCGGTTTCTCCATCGCATCTAATCTCGCCGGCCAGCATCGAACCACTTGGGCGTTCCTGAGTGACGGCGAAATGGAAGAAGGGCAAGTTTGGGAGGCAGCCATGTTCGCCTTCCACAATCGCGCCCGCATGGACCCCCTCGTCGTAGTCATCGACGCGAATAATTCGCAGGTGGACGGCCCGGTGGCCTCCGTCACCACTCTGGAACCTCTTGCGGAGAAATGGCGAGCCTTCGGCTGGCAAGTCGCCGACGTCGACGGTCACGATGTGGAAGCCCTATGCCGCGCGCTAAACGATGCGCTGAACGGCCGCCAGCACAATGCTCCTTTCGTCCTGATCGCCCGAACCGAAACCTCGGGCCGTCTTCGCTCCATCCCCCAGGATGCCGACGGGCACTTCATCAAACTCGACCCGGCGCTGGTGCGCGCCCTGACCGAGGAATTGCAGGCTCAGCTTGGCACGCGACGAAATGTTTGATCCGCCCTATCGCATCGTAACCAAGCCCTACGGGGCGGCGCTGCTCGAACTGGCTCGCCGCCGCAAGGAGATCGTTTGCCTCGGCGCGGACCTGACTCGCCAGACCGAGACCGACGCTTTCCGCGACTCGATCCCGGAGCGCTTCTTCAACGCCGGCATGGCCGAGGCGAACATGATCGGCATTGCCGGCGGACTCGCGCGCGCGGGCCACATCGTCTTCGTCAACTCCTTCGGAGTTTTTTGCACTCGCCGCTGTTATGACCAGATCGCCATGGCGATCGCGTATCCTGCGCTGAACGTCAAGATCGTGGGTTTCATGCCAGGGCTCTCCTCGCCCGGCGGCCCCAGCCATCAGGCCATCGAAGACGTCGCCTTGATGCGAGCCTTGCCCAACATGACCATCGTTGAGCCGGCCGACGCTACTGAAATCGGCCAGGCCGTCGCCGCCATCGCCGATCATCCCGGCCCGGTCTATCTTCGTCTGAAGCGCGGCGAAACGCCGGTCATTTTTGAGCAAGACCACCGGCTGGAGATTGGCAAAGCGCAGGTTCTTCCGCCCGCGGAACACGGCGAGGTTTGCATCATCGCCGCCGGAATGATGATTCCCGCCGCGCTGGCCGCGGCCCGGACTCTGCGCGAGAACGGAGTCACGGCGACGGTGATCAATTCGCCCACCATCAAGCCCCTCGATTCCAAAACCATCCTCAGCGCCGCTCGCAACAGCCGCATCGTGATTACCGCGGAGAACCATACGGTCATCGGGGGACTGGGTTCGGCGGTCGCGGAAGCCATGGCCGAGGCGGGATTGGCAGCACCCTTGCGCCGCGTCGGCATCGCGGACCGCTTTGCCGAATCCGGCAGCCGCGAGTTCCTCTTCCGCACTTACGGCCTCGGCACCCAAAACATTATCGACGCTGCTTGGAACGGCTTGGGATTCCGCGATCCCGCGCCACAAGCCCCCCTTGTTCAAACTCCGGAAGGCGCTTACGCTCCCGTCTGACGAATCGAAAACCACGAAAGGACATGCATGTCACTCACCAATTTTCTCCCCACGCCCAACTTCGACGAATACAAGGAGCGGTTCAAGCACCATTACAAGCTGGACCGCCGCGAAGACGGCGTCCTCCTGGTTCAAGCTCACACCGAGGGCGGGCCCATTCAATTGAGCGTCGAAAATCATCGCTCCGTCGGCCAGCTCTTCAAAACTGTCGGCGCGGACCCCGATAACGAGATCATGATCTTCACCGGCAGCGGCAAGGAGTTCATGATGGACTCCGATCCCGCCGGTTTCAAACTGGAAGAACAGGACCTGGATTATTGGGCTTATGAATACGCCTACAAAGACGGGAGAATCAACGTCAGTTCCTTGATTAACGACCTCGAAATCCCCACCATTGGCGCGTTAAACGGCCCCGGCTTTCATACCGAGCTGTGTCTTATGTGCGACATCTCCATCTGCACCGAAGACACGGTGATTTTCGATCTTCACTACGACATTGGCTCGGTGCCCGGCGACGGTATTCATAGTTGTTTCCAGGAACTGCTCGGCGTCAAGCGCGCCGCCTACGCGCTGCTCACCGGCCAGGCCATCGACGCGAAGACCGCGCTCGAATACGGAATGGTCAACGAAATCGTGCCGAGAGAAAAACTCGTTGAGCGCGCGTATCAAATCGCGGACCACATCATGACCCAGCCCCGCACCACCCGCCGCCTCACCACGCAAATCGTGCGCCGCCCGTGGCGCCAGCGCATCACCAACGATCTCGACGGCGGTTTCGGCATCCAGATGTTCGGCCACCTGGCCAAGAAGAAAGCCATGCACGGCCGCAAGCATATCGGCTCCACGGTCGATTACGTCCGCCAGGGACGCAAGAATAATTTCGACTGAGCCGCTACAACAGCAGCCGTCAGAACAATTCTTTGCTGGCCAGCGCGGCGCCCTCCACCAGCGATTCGAACTTCGCCCACATCACCGACATGGGCACCCGCTCGATGATGTCCAACTGCGCGAAGCCGCAATCGGTCCCGGCGATCACATTCTCCGGACCCGCGGCCTCCGCGTATTTGACGATCCGGTCCGCGACCACGCGGGGATGCTCCACCGTCACCGTATGGTGCGTGATGACTCCCGGAATCAAAATCTTGCCCGCGGGCAAGCGTCCGTTCCGCCACACGCGCCATTCGTGCTCATGCCGCGGATTGGCGGCCTCAATCGAATAAGCTCCGGCCCGCACTTGAGTGATGAACTCTACCACTTCTTCCATCGGCGCATCCGCCACGTGCGGCACGTGCCAACTTCCGAAGCACACGTGATAACGCACGCGATCCTCCGGAATGCCGCGCAACGCATGATTCACCGCGTCCACCCGCAACTGCGCCCATTCGCGATACCGCGCCGGGCTCTGCTGCACCAGATGGTCGTACATGTTCGCGAGCACCGCGTCATCCACTTGCAGCAGCAATCCCGCTTGATAAATCTCCAGATACTCCTGCCGCAGCGCCTCCGCGATCGCAAAGATGTACTCTTTCTCGGAGCCGTAGAACTCGTTCACGCCGTCGTACGCCGTGCTGGCCGGCGCCACCGCCGTGAGGAACGCCTCTTCCACGTTGACCTCGCCCAGCGCCGACTGAAAATTCTTGATCGCCTGGCGAATCGGCTCCCGGTCCCGGTATTCAATGGGACCGACGCAAGCCTCGGTCGGACGGCCTGTCAATGCCATGGGCATGTCCCGCGCGATCGCCTCCGGAAACCGCTCCAGGTCCCGGCCCAGCCACTCCACCGGCCGCAATTGATCCGGCCGTATTTCGAAGCCGGTGATGCGGTTCAAAACGTAGTTTGACCAGCTCGACTTTCCGTACTCGCCGTCGCTGATAATGTCGATCCCGACGGCCGCCTGCTTCCTGACCACGTCGGCTGTCGCGCGCTTCACCGCCTCCTCGTCGTGAGTTGTTCTGAGTTCGGGAGGACGCACCAGGCTTCCCACGTGCGTCGTTAGAATTCGCTTCGTGCTTCGTTTCATGGTTGAGTTTTCGGAATGCTGTTTGGGAAGAATATCACGGCGGCTCATTCCGGCGCGCTGGTCGGCGGCACCACTCCGTTCAACCGCAGGTAGACCGCCATGTATCCGTACATCTCATTCGAGTGCCGCACCAGGTTATACAGCGTGGCGAGCTTGGTCCGCGTCGGCTCCGGCGGGAAGGGTCCGCCGAATCGCGAGCTCACCAGCTCCACAGCGGAGGCGTCGGTCAGTGCGTTGAAAACGCCGTCGCAATAAGCGAACGATTCTTTGAGCGCCGCCACCAGTTCCGCTTTCGTGGTCTTGGACGCGGCGCCAAGCTGCTTTCGCTCCCCGTTGACACCGGCGCAGACGTTCATGTTCGCATCTGCGATATGAGCGATCCTCCGGGCGAAGGTCTCGACCTCCGGAGTCGGCCGGAAACTGTACTTATCCGCCGGCATCTTGTCTGCAAGTTTCAGCAGATTGTTCTTGATGGTGCTGTACATCCATCTGACCTCCGAGCTAAGCGTATTCGGCTGCTGCGCCGGCAACCAAGACGCACCCCCCAACAAAACCGATAACCCGATTGATAACCGCAGCCACCAGCGCTTCATCGCATTTGACCTCCATTCCAGAGGGTAACCATTGCAGAGAGTAACGCGCTCGCCGCGTCGAAGGCGATATACTCTCTTAGACTGGCACGTGTTGAAGTTCGCTCTGCAAGGAGGTTTATGAGGATCTCGCTTGGTTCCCGTCTCATCCCGGCGGCGGTTGTGGCCGCCGCGGCATTCACGTTCGCTTCTCTGGCGCCAACGCACGCCCAAACCCAGTCTCCGGCCAAGCCGCAGATCAAGAGCCTCTCCCACGCGATCCACGCGGTCAACGATCTGGACACCACGCTGGCCTTTTACCGCGACGTGTTCGGCCTCAACGGCATGCCTCAGGATTTTCCCAATCCCGCCGTGCCGCTGCTCACCAACGCGCCCGGCGTCACGCTGCGGATGTCGATGATGCGGCTCCCCGGCGCCATGCAGTTTGAGCTCACCCATTTCAAGGGTGTGGAACGCCAGCCCGCGCAAGCCAAATACACCGACCCCGGCGCCGCCAGCATTGTTCTCCACGTTCGCGACCTGGACGCTGTCATGGCCAATGCCAAGAAGGCAGGTGCGCCGATCGTGACCACCGGCGGCGAGCCGGTCGAAATCGCCACGGCGAACGGCAAAGCGCGCTCCATCATGCTGCGCGATCCCGACGGCTTCTTCGTTCAAGTGGTCCAGGATGCTCCGGCCGCGGGTGCTCCGGAAAGCAATGTTCATCGCGTCACGCTCGCCTACACCATGGAGAGCGCCGAGGCGACCACCAAGTTCTATAACGGCATCGTGGGCCTCAATCTCTCCGGCCCCTCCGCGTTCTCAAAAGATCCGGCGTTTCTTAAGCTCGTGGGCGCGCCGGAGGGAACCGAATTCCGCAAGGTCACCGGCACCATGCCCGGCCCGCAACGCTTACGTCGAATTCACCGAGTTCCGAGGCGTGCCGCGCACCAAGTTCCACTTGCGTGTCCGCGATCCCGGCTCACCCGCGATGGCGATTCAAGTCAACGATCTCAAGGGCATGATCGCCGAAATGAAAGCGGCCGGGACCAACGTGATTTCCGCCAATGGAGAAATCGTGGACTTCGGCGGCGGCACCTTCACCATCTTCGTGGAGGACCCCAACGGCATGAACATCGAAGTGTTCGAGCGCAACGGCGCTCCGGGCAAAGGGAAGAAGCAATAGCTCGGCGGGATCACCTGGCGGGAGCAGCCCGCGTGTATAACTCCCACACGAATCCGTTCACGTCCCGCACGAAGACGTTGCCCGCTCCGCCCGCACGCTTTACCGGAGCCCCGCCCGTGCTGACCACCGTACCTCCCGCGGCCTTCCATCGCGCGACCGCCGCATCCAAATCGCGCACCACCATGGTGAACGCGGGCGATCCGGGATCGGCCGGTCCCATGATGCGCGTCTTCCGCGGCACGCCTTTGTACTCGATCAACCCGAAATCCGCCGTCAAGCCTGGAATCGACCCGTGGGTAATCCGCCATTGCGCGCCCTGCATGCCGATCAGCTTCAGCACGGTGTCGTTCGTGGCCCACTGCCCGCTCGGCCGCGCACTAAATCCAAATGCCTCGGTGTAAAACTTCACCGACTTGTCCGTATCTTCGATCGAAAGCTGGATGCTTCCTCCCAGCACATCGCCCTGCGTGGACGCGGCATCTGCGGGAAGCGGGTCCGGCTGCTGAAGCTCGACAAAGAATCCATCCGGATCGCGCAGCAGCACCTCGCGCATCTTCGAATTCGGATTCCCGCTCGGGTTCAACGCCGCTCCGCCGGTGGTCACCACCTCCACGCCCGCGGCCTTCAGCTTCGGCCAGATTTTTTCGATGTCCCGGACCCGCAGGACCAGCGTGGCCGCTCCCGGATCCTGCAGCGCGAAGCGGTCCGCCTTGCGCGCGGTATTGGTGAACTCGGTCAGCTCCCAACCGAAATTGGCGCCTGGGATGCGGAACGTGGCGCCCCGGAAACTTGCGCCTTGCGTGGCCGTGAAGCGCGACATATCGGCGTCCAGGGCCTGAGGCATCTGCGCCAACGGATCACGCCCGCCGTTCACCGGCAGCCCCAGCAAGTCGCGGTAAAACGGTACGGTCTTGTCCAGACTCGCAACCGCGTGCGCCAGGTTCCCGAGCCCGATCACCGGCGTCGCGGAGGAATCGGCCGCCGGCTGCGCGAACAGCATCGCCGGAACCACGGCAATCAAAAGCAAGTGAGTTCGTCGCAGGCAAGTTCGTCGCATTTCCGGCTCCTTTACTTCAGCGCGTCGGCGCCGGCCTGCGCGGTGTGGCCGTCCTGGTCGCTGCTGCCGCCGGATGCGCCGATCGCCCCAATGATTTTTCCGCCCACGATGAGAGGAATCCCGCCTTCCACCGGAACAGCGCCGGTCAGCCCGAGCATGCGGAGTCCCTGCCCTCCCGCGGCCAGAGTGTCCTGAAACGATTTCGTCGGGCGGCGGAACAGCGCGGCCGACTTCGCTTTCTCAATTGAAATTTCGACGCTGCCGAGCTGCGTGTCCTGCATCCGCTCGAAGTACACCAGGTAGCCGCCGGTGTCGACCACGGCAACGGCCATGGCCCAATTATTCTTGCGGGCTTCGGCAATCGCGGCAGCGGCCAGTTTCTTCGCCGCGTCGGGAGTGATCGAAACACCGTAAGGAACGATGGCCGGCGCGGCAGCCTTAGGCGCTTGGCCGAACGCGGCGGCAGCAATGACGAGTCCCACAGCAGTCAAGGTCGGTTTAATTGACATGGGTCTATTATGGACCACGCGGCCCCGACGCGCTCGCGTCGGTTATGTGTCCGCTCGCGCCGTTGCGGATCTCCTCCATCTGCCACCAGTAGCGCTGCAATTGCGAGCGGCCCTCGGGCAGAATGCCTACGGTCGTGATGCTGCGGTTCTTCTTCAGCGTCTTCTCTACGCGGATCAGGCCCGCGGCCTCGAGCCGGGTTAGTTGCACCCACAAATTGCCTTTGGTCAAACCGGTCGCGGTTTCGAGGAACGCGAAGTCGGCGCTTTCACAATTGGCGAGCACCGTGAGAATTCCAAGGCGCGCCGGTTCATGCACCACCCGATTCAGATCCGAGAGCGTTGCGACCAACGAGCCTTGCTGCGTCTTTCCTGGCGCGGCCGGCTTAGCCATGGTGCATCACGGGGTTCGTGATCGCCGCCGGAGGCGCCGAAGACTTTGCCAAAATCCGCCGCAACAGCAAAAAATCAAATGTACTCAGCGACAGCCAGACCGCGCCGGCAAGCGAAAAGATGGCGGCTCCTCCATCAACGTCCAAGAGAAATGGTCCCGCGCCAAACAGAATCACCAGTCCGAGTGCCCACACCATCCTGCGGCTGGCTAGATTGGTGCGGTCGAGTATCGTTATCAGCATGGTGCTGAGGACCATTAAGGTGATGTAATTGTCGGCCCACGGCGTATGATGCGCCTGAGAGGAGACCAGGACCACGACCACCGCGAGAGAGAGCAGGATGATCACCGGATGCCCGCGCATCCGCGAAGCCTCTTTCGTCGATTGTTTGACTGTCCCATAGCGCCGCCGGATGGCGATGGTGCTCCACCAATAGAATCCGCCAACTGTCACGAGAAAGAGCAACAGACCGGCCCATGCGCCGCCGCGGCTGAGATGCGGCAGCAGATGCCACGCAGGCGCGAGAAGCATCGCGAAGGGGATGGGCGCGAGACGAATCGTCTGGAGATCGTTGAAGTGGCGCGCGACAAATTCGAGGCGCTGAGGAGTGGTCATACAGGCTCCAGGTTTACAGCATAAACCAATCGACGTTTATAGCGTAAACCAATCGCAGCCGTGAAGCAATACCTAAAATTTCAGGTATTCCGTTAAGCTCTAAAGAACGGCCGAGGCCGGGTCGCGAATGGATGATACCGCCTACTTTACGTAGTCCCGGCGCGTTCCGCTTCTGGATCGCGGTTATGCTCACCGCGGCCGGCACGGGCGTAGGCGCCATAGCGCTGACGCGTCTCTTGGAATTCACGCAGCGCTTGGCCTGGGGAGGCTCGGGCGTCAACCTGCTCGAAGCCGTTTCAGCAACGGCGGCGTCGCGGCGTGTGCTGGTGCTGTTGGGCGCGGGTGTTCTCACAGTCGCGGGACAGATCGTGCTAAGAAGGCTGGCCAGCGGCAATGGAATCGACATCGCGGAGGCGATCTGGTTCCATGCGGGGCGCCTGCCCGCTCTGCGGACCCTGGGTAGCGCGGTCCTTTCGGTCATGGTGGTGGGGATGGGCGTGTCGCTCGGGCGCGAAGGAGCGCCCAAGCAAGCGGGCGCGGTGCTGGCCAACTTCTTTGCGGACCGTTTGCGCCTCTCCGATGAGGCGCGGCAGCTACTGGTGGCGTGCGGCTCGGGTGCGGGCATGGGAGCGGCGTACGGAGTCCCGCTGGGCGGGGCTGTGTTTTCGTTGGAGGTCGTGCGCGGCGCGCTGGCGCTCCGCTTCGTTCTGCCGGCGCTGGCCACCTCCATCATCGCGACCGCAGTGTCCTGGCTGGGATTGCGGGACGCGCCGACCTACATCATCCCCGATTTTCACAACTCGGCCTCCGTGCTGATCTGGGCGCTGCTGGCCGGACCGGTCGCAGGGCTGGCTTCGGTAGGATATGTTCGCGCCGTCGCATGGGCCGATCGCAATCGTCCGGAGGGGTGGCAGCGTTGGGTTGCGCCCATCGTGGGACTGGCGCTGGCCGGCTTCGTTTCCACGCGGTTCCCGCAGGTGCTGGGCAATGGCAGGGACATCTCGCAACTCGCCTTTATGGGTCAGGCCGCGCCGCTGCTGCTGCTGGTAATGCTTGCGCTGCGGCCTCTATCGACCACTCTATGCTTGCGGGTCGGGACGCCGGGAGGCCTGTTCACGCCCTCGTTGACCGTCGGCGCCATGCTGGGCGGAGTCTTGGGCTACGGCTGGTCCTTGGTCTGGCCCGGCGTTCCCCCCGGGCTCTTCGCGTTGCTCGGCGCCGCGGCGGTATTGGCCGCCACGACGCAGGGACCGGTTTCGACCGTGATCCTGATGATGGAGCTCACCGGGCGCGACCGTTCCTTCATCCTTCCGATGCTGGTCGCGGTGGTTACCGCGACGCTTACCTCACGCACCATCGAATTGCGCTCCGTCTACGAGGCCCGCCTGACCGATGAACAAGTACAGCAGCGGCGCAGGGCTCGGGAGGCCGGCGGAGTCGTCACCGCTTGACCGCACCCGGAGTAACTCGCACCACGTCTTCGACGAGATCCGCGGCTTTGCGGACGCCTCCGGCCTCCTGAATCGCGGCGGCCATCCGCTGTGCGGATTTGCGATAGCCGGATTCCTCCAGCACCTCGCGGGCGAGGGCGCGCAAACCGCCCGCGTCCAGCCTTCCTAGCGCCAGGCTCCGCCCCGCTCCGCAATACTCCACCCGCCGTGCGATGGCGGGCTGCTCATAGGTGATCGGGATGGTGACCATCGGCACGCCATGGGCCAAGGAATCGAGCACCGTGTTCAGACCGGCGTGCGTGATGGTCAGTTGCGCTCGAGCCAAGATCTCCCATTGCGGCGCGTACCCGACGACAACGGGATTCCCCGGGAGCGATGCGGTCTGCTGTTCCGTTAGTCCGCCGCCGTGACTCAGAACCAACTGCACGTCCAATTCCCGGCACGCTTCCGCGATACAGCGGAACACCGGCTCGCGGCGATTCTGAAGGGTTCCCAACGACGCGTACACCAAAGGTCTTCCATCCAACCTGTCCCAGGGAAACGGAATGACGTTGGGCTGCGGGCGCCGCAAGGGACCCACATAATGGAAGTTTTTCTGCGGGCCGCAGCGGGGAAAATCGAATTCCCGAGGCAATTGCGAGATCTGCGCCCGTTTCGAAAATGACTCCTCCGCGGACGCAAGCCGCGATAGTCCCCACTCCCTCCGGTATCGCGCCACGACGCGCGCAACCGGCCGCAGGGTCCACTCCGACATCGCGTATCCGATCCTGTTCCGCCAGCGCGCCCAACCTGTGTCGCGATACCGCCAATCCGTGAACGGCGGCGGGAGGCATGGGTCTCGATTAATCGGCAGCGCGTTTGCAACCGTGATAAAGGGAAGGCCGAGGTGTTCAGCAATCGCGCCGCCTGCAGGTTCCATCTGATCCACCAGCAGTGCATCTATACCTGCGCTACGAATCGCCGTGGGGCCATCGCGGAGCATCATCTCGCTGCTCCGTGCGACGGCGCGAATGGTGAAGCGCAGCGCCCTCATACCCTCCAGTTCAGACAGGCGCGCCAGCGATTGCGGCAAGGATCCTGGCGGGTGATCGCTCTCTCCAACAACCGCGAACTCGATTCCCTGCGCGAGGATTTGCGCTTCCAGATCCCGCACCTGGAAGCACGTCACGCGATGTCCGCGCGCGATCAGCTCGCGGCCCAGGGCGCCGAAGGGATGAAGGTGGCCGGCCACCGGCGGGGTGATAATCCCGAAATGCATCCTGAACTAGAGTTCCACGGATCGCAGCCCGGAAGATGAAGACCCCGCGCGCAGGCCGAGCCCATAGCGGCCCGGCGCCAGGATGCCCGCCGGGTCGGCCAGGTGCTTGATGCCTTCCACGAAGCGTTCGTACGCTCCCCCAGTCCGGAGCCCCACCATGGATTGAATCCCCAGCCGGTAGGGAATATAACCTTTCTCGGTGAGCTCTTGGCGGAGCTGTTCGTAACAGGAAAGCGCGCGCTCGTCTTCTCCGGGCTGGTCGCGATCGAAGGTGATGGAGATCACGCAGATCAGAGCGCGTTCTGTGATCAGCGTTAGGGAGAGCAGCGGCTCGAAGCCATAATTCAGCATGATCCGGCTGGAAATTTCCGTCATCGCCAGTGCATGCCGTCCCTCGGCGGGCGCCACGGGAGAAAGCCACAGCAGCCCGCAACGGTCGCGGTCCGGATTCATCTGCGCCGGTGGAGGAGTGCGTTTTCGCCAGTAGGCGCTTTTGAGAGGCTGATCCGTCGGCGCCCCTTTCATCAAGCCGTAGACCGGCCGCACCAATTCGAGCGCGCGGCTGATGTCCCACCGTGCGAGCAATCCGAACAGGCCGGAGAAGCGGGAGGCCAGCGCCAGCCGCCGGTCGTCCAGAAACTGAAGCCGGGTGACGTTTCCGTGCAGCGCTTTCCGCACCAGCCGCCGCGCCTCCGCCACCTGCCCACGCGATCCATACAACCCCCCGGAGCCGTTCCACGCGCCGAAGTTCATCTTCTCCCGGAACCCGCCCATCTGCTCAGGCTTCAAGGGAACCGCGCCACCGGTTTCTTGCCAAGGATACTGTTGAATTCCGGCCAGGACCTTGTAATCGTTACCGACGTGAATCGCACTGCGCAGAGTTCCGTTCAGGCGCAGGGGACGGAGTGCGTCGATCAAGGCAGGTAATCCGGCGGGATCGTCGCAGCGGAAAAAGAACGCCTGGAAGTGCTCCGGAGCCGGCATCAGCCACAGCGTCATGCGCGTGACTACACCGAAGTTGGACTGCGCGAACAGGCCATCCAGGCTCGGTCCCAGGCCCCAGCGGAATACCGGCGCGGACAGAGCGCCGGGAAAGCGCGCCGCTCCTGTTTCCAGCATTTCGCCGGTGGAAAGGACCACCTCAAAGTCGCACGCCTGGGCGATGTGCTCGCCGTAAGGTGTGTGCCCGAACCCTCGCTCCAGCGTGTTGCCTACCAGGCTGCAATCCGGACTGGACCCGGTGCCATCGATCCATAACCGCGAGTTTCGCGCGCGCAAAAACTCGAACAACTGCCCTTGCGTTACGCCCGGCTCGACCGTTACGTAGCCCAGTTCCTCGCTGAAATCCAAAATCCGGCTCATGCGGCTCAAATCCAGCAGCACGCAACCATCAGTCACCGGTACGCCCGAGCCGTATCCCCAGTTCCGGCCGGAGCTCACTGGGTAAAGGGGAATACCGAAGTGGCTGGCGATGCGCAGCGTTTGCCGGACTTCCTCGCGTGTGGCCGGCCTTAGAATCGCCGGGATGCGTTGTTTGACCGGAAAGGTGGCAGTAGCGGCGGCGCGTAATTGGTCTTCGGAAGCCACCACGTTCTCTGTGCCGAGAACCAGCTCCCACTGCCGAAGGGCAGCCTGATCGAGCATGCGTCTACCTTCTTCCCGGTGCGTAGGCACCGGGACCAGTGACGGCCCCTGACTGCCGAAAAATTATTGTACAGCGAGCGCCAAATTTTCTTCAAATCCCAGAGCGCCGCGCATTGCGGAAAGCGCGAATGGCGCCGCGGACGAAGAGTCTCTCCGGATGACCGGCGCTGTGAGCCAGTAGGCGCACAGATCGCTGACCCAGGATTCGAAACGCGGGTTGGCGTGGATCGAATCGAAGCGCAGAACTTCCATCTCGCACCGGTATTGAGGATCGTAATAAGGCGGCAGGTCGGTCCGATTCGCCTGCAACGAAGATCCTCCGATGCGCCGGAGGATCTCCGAGGAGCAATGCCTGCGTGTAGCGGTAGTGATTCCGATGCAGCCTCCCAGCGCGCGAGCCAACCCGTACGTCGCCAGCGCGATGCGCAAGGCTTCGCGCGACCGCCGCAGTTCCGGCGCCAGGGCCCAGCCGCCCACTTCGACATAGGAGACCCCGCGCCGCCGGGCTTGCTCGACATCGCGGGCCACAGCGGCGCGAAATGCCATGCCCCATTCGCCCGACGACGCCAGCGCCGCGTTTCGAACCGACAGGCGATGGAACCCGATGGTGTTCGGGTGAGCGACATAACGGGAACAGCCGGCCACTTCCCCCTTTTGGTCCAGCGCTACCACATGCCAGGCGTGCTCATCGCCGGAAAGCCGGTGACGGCCGTCCGTGCTGAGTTGATTCCCCTCAATGGCCCCGTCCTCCAGATACAGCTTCCCCCGCAAGCGCTGTATGCCGGACAGCAGTATTTCGTGGCGGGAGGAATTCGATTGGACGTTTTCGAAACGCCGCGGAACGAAAGCGTCGGGAGGAGCCAGCAAGACGAGCCTCTCGCAACGGAACTCCTTCTTATGGCAAGACTTCATAGCGGACCCGTTCCGGATTCAAAAATCAGACCGGCCGGAACGGCGCGCGTCAGGAAGCTGTTGTTAAGAATGAATCGGTCCCTGACTGGGTGGCCTTTAGTTGCGCGGACCTTAGAGGGCCCTGGTACAACCCCGAACCCAGTACTATTTTTCGCTTAAGCCTGTTACCGCACTTTTCCCAGGCCACCGGCAGGCACGTTTCCGGGTATCGGGGTGCGTGGCGGGCTGGCAAAATTCATCTCGTGGACCGGTTCCAACCACGCGGACACCGGTTCTGAACGACAAGAAACGGAGGCCCGGAAAGGTAGAACAAACCTGATGAAATATCTAACTCTATTTGCATTTTCTTTAGCCGCGCCGTCCTTGACGATGGCCTCGCCTCTTTTAGGCGGGTTTGACCTGGACGCCGGCGCCGGCCAGCAAGTCGCAGTAGGGCCTTGCATGGTAGGTGCAACATCCGCCGATTGCATCGACTTTGACTTTAGCGGCACGAAGAGCATACCAACGCCGCCGAACGCCCCGATCGCCACCAGCGGGACTGTGGACGGAACCGGGGACAGCGCGGTGTTTACGCTTGCTTCCGCATACATGGGAGATCCCAGCGGAAGTGACGTCACCGTCGCCGACCTCAACAGCATCACCGACCCGACGGGCGGCGCGTCAACCTTGGCAACGCCCTTCATCACTTTTGCCGGGGAGCCTTGGACCATTACCCTGACCGAGGTCATGCCCGGAAGTTACGGGGCCGCTTCCTGCCTTGCCGGGACCAGCACGTCTACGGACCAGTGCACGCCGCCTGGCACTCCCTTTAATGAATCGCAGACATCCTGCGCCACCAGCACCATCGGAGTCACAACCTGCGACGTCGCCGTGAACTTTAACTTCACAGGCGTCGCCAACGACGGCAGCGGTAACAAGACCTTGGTCTCCGGAACCTTTGGGACCACGTTCACCGGCACGACGTTGCAGCAGGTCAATGAGGCGATTCTAGCCGGTCACGATGTGGTCACATCGGACAGCGCCACCATAGGGTTCACAGCCGTCCCGGAGCCGGTGACCTTCGCGCTAGTCGCAGGAGGTTTGTTCTTCCTGGGTCTGGTCGGACGGAAGAATCCTCGACAGCTTTAGCCCAAAAACTCAAATCTCCTATCACGCGTGGTAACCACGACGGCTTTCAGGCCATGCAGCACTTCGGTGCGGTGTGGCCTTTTTTTCTTTGAGGGCTACTTTGGCCCCGGGGGCTACTTTGGCCCGGGGGGCTACTTTGGCCCGGGGGGCTGCTTTGGAAGGAGACTTTGGAAGGACACTTGCACTCGCCAACGTGAAAAGGCTATGCTTGTCGCCGAAACATTGTCTGCCCCCGCCACGCAACGCTATCTGTGCATGGACACGTTGCCCGCCACCTTCGCGCGCGGGACTCCGATGGCTGCAGACGTTGCAGACCACGTAATTCTTATCGAAGTGTGGGAAGCGGGAGGCGTCCTGCAAACCGAATGCGCGCCGGAGCGTGGCTCGCGAGTGCGCCTTTCTACTTCGCAGGGAATTGTCCGGGGCCGGGTCAAGTCGTCCGCCGGCGATGACTACGGCTATCTGGTGGAATTCTCCGTGGATCCCGCGGAGAATTGGTTTCCGGATTCTTATCGCCCTCCCTATTTGCGCCCCGCAACCGAGAGCCGGGAGTGACCGGGCCTGAGCTGGCGAGCCAGTGCCTAGCCCCCAGTGCTTAGCCCCCCAGTGTTTAGCCCATGGACGCGACGTGGAACCTTGGGAGTTGGACCGTACCCGTGCGTGGCGCCGCGACCCACTCGGGTTCGGCCGCGACGTTGGTTATGACCGCTGCGGTTCGCAGGGTCTCCTTGATCTCTTCGATCCAGACGCTATACCGCGGATTCGGAGCCCACGAGTAAAACCGCAACAGCTCCATCTCGCACTCATATTGGGGATCGTAGTAAGCCGGCAGCGCCGAACCGCGCCACTCCAGCGGCCGTCCTCCCATCCTCCGCAGGATCGACGCGGAGCCGTGCCGACGCGTCGCGCTGCTCAACCCAATTGCGCCGCCCAACTGCTGCGTTAAGGCATAGGTTGCCAGCACCATGCGCAAGGCCTCCGCAGTCCCTCGAATTTCCTCATCCAGAGCCCACCCGCCAAGCTCCGAGACCGGACAATCCAGCCGTTTGGACAGGTCCAGCTCGGCATCGATCGCGCCGCTCAACTTTTCGCTCCATTCCCGTGACAGGGCCAGGGCGGACTGCGCAACGCCTAGCTCGCGGAATGATGTTCCGGCCGGATACTCTTTGTAGCGTTTGCAACCGCATACTTGTGCGTTGCCATCGAGGACCAATAAGTGCCAACTGGTTCGATCGCTCTCCAGCCGGTGACGGCCGTCCACCAAGTGCCAAGGCTTGATCGCCCCGTCTTGCAGATAAACCCGTCCACGAAGCTTTTGTGTTTCCGCCAGCATCTCCGCATGCTGCTTCGCATCGACACGGACATTGGCGAATCCGTCCGGGACCGCGCGCTGCGATGGAGCCAATAACAATAATTCTCGCGACGTAGACACAGTTGGACTCATCTTCGCGCAGCGTTCCTTTCTTGGGTTGGATACTAAGTGGTTGGCATTGGCAATTTTTTGCCCACAACGGCTAGTCGGGCTAAGTCTGCTATTCTCAGTGACCGATCCGCTTTCCCTGGCCGTACGTTGGGTCGAAGTGCTTCTTTTCTACCCGACTCTACCCAAGCTGTCTCTGTAAGATTTTCTGCCCGCGTCAGAGCGAGGCGACGCTGCGGCGCACCTTCTCAAGTGGAAATGTTTGCAGTCACGCTGCACAAACTTATGCATCGCCCGCGACTATACGCGACCACGGTGCGCCCAGTGCGGTATTCCAATCACGTCTAGTTCTGGGAACAACGCTTACGGGTCTATTGCATGGGAGCGGGCGCGCTCCGGCGTGGCAAGACCACTGAAATACGGAATCTGGTTTGCAACGCGCTTGGAAGATGCACCGAACTGCACACCGGAATTCTCTCCACAAACTACTGCCTGCGGCTCCGCTATTGCGCCGCCCGTCGAATCGAGCCTCACACGCCAGCATCGCCGCGCAGGTTCTGGTAGCGCAAGAGAGCGAACGCCGCAGAGTCTGCCGCGAGATGCACGACGATCTGGCTCAGCGTGTCGCTTTGCTTGAGTTCGAAATCGAAAGCATGAAGCGGCGTTTCAATTCCCAGCCGCAGGTGCTTCCGGAGCTCGACTCGCTGCGCGGCAGCGTGGCCATGCTCGCCGAAGACGTTCATCGCATTTGTGAACGCCTGCACCCGGTGGTGCTGGATAACCTCGGCCTGGTTCGCGGCGTCGAGTTTCTGTGCCAGGACCAGTCCAGGGCCAGCACTGCCCACGCCGTGTTCTCACACGGAAATATTCCAAAACAGCTTCCCGCCAATGTGTCGCTGTGCATCTACCGGATCGTCCAGGAGGCGCTCAGCAACGCCACGAAATATTCCGGAGCGGCCGAAGTTAACGTGGCGCTTCGCACAGAGGGCGGTGGAATCCGCGCCATCGTAAGCGATGCCGGCCGCGGTTTCGACCCCCAAGCGGACGGTCACTCGGGTTTGGGCTTGGTGTTTATGGAGGAGCGGGTCAAGCTGCTGGGCGGACGCTGCCGCATCACATCCGCACCCGGCAAGGGCACACGGATCTCCGCTTGGGTCCCGATCGGACCTGGTCCGAAATGAATGGCTCATGTCCAATGACGGCTAGCGCCATTCGCACTGAAACCATGCTTGCGAGCGCCTTGGGCGATTGCGGCAGCACACTCTCCTGAGGAGCCGGGACAGGTGACGGACACTATCCCTGACCGGGTGGACGGAACCGGAACCGGCTCTTCAGGGCTGTCATCGCGCATGCCGCGCATCGTCATTGCCGACGACCACCTTCTCATGGCCCAAGGCTTGGCGAAGTTGTTGGCGGAGGATTTTTACGTGGCGGCGGCGGTAAACAACGGGCGGGACTTGCTGGCGGCCGCGGCCAAGCATACCCCTGACCTGGCTTTGATGGACGTTCTGTATGCCGGAGATGACCGGCGTGGAGACCGCACGCAAACTCCGCCGCGTCGCGCCGCTCTGCAAGGTCATTCTGATCAGTATGTATGGCCAGGCCGAGTTTGTACGGGAAGCGTTCAGCGCGGGCGCCTCCGGTTATCTGTTGAAATCTTCCGCTAGCGCGGAACTCCATGGCGCCATCCGCGAAGTAATGGACGGAAACGTCTACGTCAGTTCCATGATCGCCAGAGATGTTCTGGCGACCCTGCTGACGCCGCCTCCGGCGGCTCTAAGCCCGCGCGAGCGCGAAATTCTGGCGCTGGTGGCGGAGGGATGCTCCGCCAAGGAAATTGCCGGGCGTCTGCACATCGCCGTGAAGACCGCCCAATTCCACCGGACCAATATCATGACCAAGCTCGGGATTCACTCCACTGCGGAATTGACCAAGTACGCGCTGGGTCACGGCATCGTCTCGTATTAACGATCTGTCTTTAAAGCATTCTCCGCATTAAGACGATCATGCCGTCATGGGGCGAAAGCTATGCATCGCCATAGCGGTGTGGTTTGCCGCGAGTTCGTTTTCGATGTGGGGTTTTGCGGACCACGCTACAGCCGAGTATGGCTATACGAAACTGCAGGGGCACAGCGTGTATGTGAGTCCTGAGGCGATGGCGGACAAGGCGCTGATGGATCGGGTTCTGATTAGACTGGACGCCGACCTGAAGAAAATCCATGAGCTGCTCCCGCCCGCGGCAATGAAGCCGCTGGAAGAGGTCCCCTTCTTTATAGAGCGCGACAATCCAGGGATGACCATGGCCTACCATGGGCGGGCGAACACCGGAATCAACCCCGATAAGAGGGGTGCAGTCGAAATGAATAATATGCGGCAGTACCTGAACGCGGTTGCGTTCAAGCCGTTCCTGGTGCTGCACGAAATGTCGCACGCCTATCACGATCGCGTCCTGGGATTCGATAACGGCATCGTGAAGTGGGCCTTCGATCTGGCCGTGGCGAGCCATAAGTATGAAAGTGTAAGCCGCATTGGCGGGACGGCGGGCAGAAAGGAACGGGCCTACGCGCTGACCAATTACATGGAATATTTCGCCGAAATCTCGTCATCCTACTGGGGCCGGAATGACTACTACCCGTTTACCCGGACGGACTTGGCCGAATTCGACCCATCGGGACTGGCGATGCTTGAGAAGGTGTGGCTGAAGTAGTGAGCCGGGCGGGAGTCGAACCCGAAGCGCGCGTTGCAGCAAAGTAAGTTGCTGATTCTCCGAAGCGCCGGAATAGCGCAAAACGTTGGTTTCGGGAATCCGTCGTACGTGTATCGTACACGGAGCCGTGTTCAGATTCGCACCCGCCCGTCCCCTTCCGCATCGTTCCTACTTTTATCAGATCCGCAAACCCGCTGTAAAATTTCCGAGACGCTTCCCCCGCCCCTAAAAGTATCGCGTTGCGGTCCCTTGCGATTCATTCCTATGCCAGCGAAGAACGAATTCCAACTCCAGGGGAGAGACATCGAACTTTTGCACTCCGTGCATCAGCTTCGCATCGCCACCATCGATCACCTGGCCGCCCTCTCCGGCCGCTCTGTCCGCGCCCTCTGGGGCAGGCTGCATAAACTGGCCGAGCGCCGTTATCTCGGCCCCGTCGCGCGCTTCATGCAGAAGCACGTGTACGCCGTCGGCTCCGCCGGAGTCCCTCTATTAATAGAGGAGGGATTCGCTCCGGCGGTAAACATAGCCGAGACAAGGAGCTACTGGTAGTAAGGCAGTCTCCTCGCGACGGCGCGAATGCTAACTACTTTTTTTTGACTTCGGAAATAACGCGGCGACCTGGAGACCTGCACCCTTTGCGGTGGCAAGGGCCGACTTAAGCATCGCCGGCTGTTCTGCTCGCCACCGCTCGAACCGAGAACTAACAGCCTCTTTGAATTGACCAATCTTCACATATCCTGCCCCGTGAACGGCGACCGCCTGGCGGTTGCCTCCTTCAGAAGAGGAAAAGAAGCGTTGGCGTTCGGTTTGTGAGAGGCTGAGGCGCCGGACGAGCCGTTTATCCTCAAGGCTATTCAGAAGGCGGACGATGTTGGCTTCGCCAAACCCTCGTTTTACCAGCAAGTCCGTAAGATCCTGCCGAAGCATGATGGTCTCGCCGTTCTCGTTCTGAAGGCCGTTTTGAAACAAGTGCCAGAGGATGATCCACTGACCGATGCTGATGCCGCACTCTTCCGCGACCCCGTTCAGCGCCGGCAGAAGATACGCCAAGCCGTCGAAGAACACATCCGGCAATACACGGTCTCCTTCTTCCCGGCGAGCCACGCACCTATTGTAGCGCGACATTCAATAGTTCAGTTGACTAAAGTCTTTTTAGAGATATACTATTCAGGAATGCACACTGCATCCGTTACTGCGAGCCAAGGGATGACTATGCCAGCGCGAGTCGGCCGTTCGTAGTATAAAGCCCACGAGTCAGATTCGTGGGCTTTGACGCTCGCTACTGCGAACGGCCGGAAACATGGAGGGCCCATGCGTCCAGTTGAGGAAGTACCAGCAACCGCTCCGCGGACGCTTTTCGACAGTACGTCCGCTCCCAATCCTTGTCAAATAGACTCCCAGAGCCCTGAGGCTCCTGACGCTCAGCAGGGAAATCTTGAGTGGCGAATTCGGAAAGGCCTCATCGTTGTACGCCGCGAAGAGTTGCCCGGGGGCGGTCAACGCCACGCCTTCAAAAACTTCTTGCCATGACTACGATAAAAGCGCCCGAGCCCAATGGCCGCCTTAGGCAGCATGACACCGTCGAAATACTTCTCGCGGCGGCGCTGGAACGCGCAAGATATAGTAGGGACACACAGTTCGTGTATTACTATGAACGCCTCCTTATGGAGTCCGCCACTATACCGCTCTGGCCACCTGAAGAAAACGGCCGCGTTGTGAAAGCAGCCCCCCTGCGCTGATGGCTACGTAGATCTTGGCACTCCGCAATTCCGCTCTTATCAGATCCGCAAAGCCGTGGTAGAATCACCGGGACGCTTCCCCGCCGGTCCTTATGATTCCCCATGCCAGCGAAGAACGGATTCCAACTCCAGAGGAGAGACATCGAACTTTTGCGCTCCGTGCATCAGCTTCGCATCGCCACCATCGATCACCTGGCTGAACTCTCCGGCCGCTCCGTTCGTGCCCTTTGGAGTAGGCTGCATAAGCTCACCGAGCGGCGCTATCCCGCATCCGTTGCCCGCTTCATGCAGAAGCACGTTTATGCGATCGGCTCCGCGGGATTCCAGGTATTAATAGGGGAGGGCTGCGCACCGGCGGACCTCAGGGAGAAACGCATCCGGCACTCGCTGTTCATCGCGGACATCCATACACAGCTCTTGCTCCTCACGCGCACGGGGCCTATCACTCTCACCCGCTGGCAGGAAGGATCTGCCTTATGGGACTCCGTTCCCGGCCGCGCCGGTGAAGACGCGATCCCGATCCGTCCCGATGTGTACTTCATCCTGGAGCACGCAGGACGGCCAAGGGAGAGAGATAAATTTCATAGTTTCTTGGAAGCGGATCGATCGACGATGAACCATGATCGGATGGCAGCGAAGATCGAGGGCTACGTCCAACGGCGGCTGGATGCCCGGAAATATCCCGGCCTGCATTCCTTCATCGTGGCCACCGTGACGGCGACCCGAGCCCGCGCCGAAGAGTCCGGAAAGATCTGCTTCCCCTGATCCCCCGTGCCGCCGCACGCGAGGCCTACCTCTTCATCCCTTCGAGCAGCTTACGCTCGCTACACTCTTGCCGAAAGCCGCGGGCAACGCGGCGCCGTGAACTGTCGCTCTCAAGCGCGATCCGTTACCGGTACGTCTTCTCGGATTTCAGCGCCACCCATGCCACGTCGACAATGCGTTGCTCGCGATGAGGAAAGAAAATAATCCGGTAGTCGCCCGTGCGCTTGCGATAGTAGCCCTTCCAAGCCTTGCCCTGGAGCGCCTTCACGTCGCCCTGGAACGGGTCGTGCTCCATCTGGCTTATACTCCGTATGACTTGCCGCCGAGCCTTTTCAGGAAGGCCATCTATGAAAGCCTGGGCGTCGTCAGCGACCCTAACGACCCAATTCATGCTTTACGTCGCGCCACAACTTGAAGCGACCTTGCTTGATCTGTTTCATGCCGCGTCTCACCATCTTCCCTTCCTGCGGCGTGAGGACCGTGTCATCATCCACCAAACGTTTTGCTTTAATCAGCACGCCGCCCGGCTTTTGGGTGAAGGCCACGAAATCGCCCTCTTGGATGTTGAGGGTCTCCAGGAACTCGCGAGGGATCACGACCTGCCGCCGCTGCCCCACGCGCCCGATCTTTTCAGTTGTGGCCGCTTTGCTTGCCATGCCTTCAGATTATCTGATCGACAGAAATTGTCAAATTGCAAAGGCTTCCGAAACCTTTGCGGCGACGGTCTCGTTATCTAAGCATGGCATATAGCGTCCGAAAGACCGGGCATTCATGAAGACCATACCCATCCCGCTACTACGCCGCATTTTGAACTCCTTCGATCCAAACCGGACACCGGCGCGCGTCCAGTTTGAGGTAGCGGTCCGCGTGCGGACAGGATCTTTTGTGGCGTCGATACAGCGTCAGCATACTCCGGCCTTGGCCCGAGTATCGTACCCTATCGTACGCGGCCAAGGGGAGAACCCTATCCTGCTGATTGCGCGTAAAAAACGGTGGTGAGCCGGGCGGGAGTCGAACCCGCGACCACCGCATTAAAAGTGCGATGCTCTACCAACTGAGCTACCGGCCCGCGTTTGAGGTGTGGTCCTTTATGATAACGGTCCCGCGCGCTCCGCGTCTCGCTGTTATTGCTCCCGGCGTCTATTGTTCCCAACCGCCGCCCAGCGCGTTGTAGATTTGCACCAGCGCGAGCCGCTCATTCAGCCGGGCGCGCGCGAGGTTCAGTTGAGCCGCGAAATAGTTGGTCTCATTGGTGAGGACTTCGAGGTAACTCGCGGCGCCGCCGCGGTAGCGCACTTCAGAGAGATTCGCGGCGCCCTGCGCCGCGGTGGTGAGGAGATCCTGGTGCTCGCGGAAATCGCCGGATTTCGTGAAGGTGATGAGCGCATCGGAGACTTGGCGGAAGGCCTGCTGGATGGTCTCCTGGTAAGTGAGCAAGGCCTGATTCTGTTGCGCCTGCGCCAGCTTCAGATTCGCACGAAGCCTGCCCGCGGTGAAGATCGGCTGGGTGAGGGGCGCGCTGAAGTTCCATGCGGCGCCGAGAAAAAGGCTGGCCAGGCTGTTGCTCTCCGCGCCGCCACCGCCGGTCAAAGGAAGACTGGGAAAGAATTGCGCGCGCGCGACCCCGATCTGCGCATTGGCGGCAATGAGCTGCTGTTCGGCTTGCCGGATATCGGGACGGCGCTCGATCAACTCCGACGGTAAGCCGGCCGGAACAGCTTCGGGCAGCGGCTGCTCCGTGAGGGGAAGTCCGCGCGGGATGTCATGCGGATTCTCGCCCATCAGCGTGCTTAGCAGATCCTCCAGCATCGAGATTTGGCGCTCCGTGTCCGGAATCGTCTCCGCGGCGGTCTCGACTAATTGTTCGGCTTGGCGCACGTCGAGCAGGCTGGTGGCGCCGCCGCGCTCCAGCGTATCGGTGAGCTGGAGTGACTCCTTGCGTGAGGCAAGCGTGCTCTTGGCGATATCCAGTTCCAGATCCAGTTCGCGAAGCTGAAAGTATGCCGTCGCGACATTTTGCACCACGGTGCTCAGCACCAGGTCCCGGTTCCAATCCGTGGCCAGCAGGCTGGCGCGTGCGGCTTCGGTGGCGCGGCGGTACTGTCCCCAAAAATCGAGATTCCACGAAAAAGCGCCTTGCAACTCAAACGCCGCGAAACCGAACGCGGGAATTTTTTGGCCGATGCCTCCGGCCACGCCATTGACCTGCGGAAACTCCTGGCTTCGCGCCACAGTCACCTGCGCTTGAGCCTGCAAAATGCGGGAGGCCGCGATGCGGACGTCGTAGTTCTGGTCCAGCGCGGTGCGGATCAGTTTCTGAAGTTCGGTGTCCTGAAAAACGGTCCACCATTTCTGGCTGCCCAGCGACGCCGCAGCGGAGGGCTGTTGATCGCCATTACGAAAGGATTGCGGAACGTCGACAGTAGGGCGGCGATAATTCGGGCCGACGGTGCAGCCGGCGAGCAGCACGCTGGCTGCCAGTAGCGCCGGGGCCCTCATCGAAGCTGTTCCACTTCTTCGTGCGCGGGCTGCGGCGGCTTCTTCGAGAAGCGAAGCGAGAGCCGCTCTATCACGTCGAAAGTGACCGGCACGAAAAAAATGGCGATCAGTGACGCGGCCATCATTCCTCCGATGACCGCGGTGCCCAGCACCTGGCGGGAAACCGCTCCGGAGCCGGTGGCGATCCATAGCGGAACGCAGCCCAGGATGAAGGCGAAAGCGGTCATGAGAATGGGCCTGAGGCGGATGCGTGCGCCGGTAAGCGCGGCGTCGTCCAGCGTGCGGCCTTTTTCGAATTCCGCCTTGGCGAATTCGACGATCAGAATCGCGTTCTTAGCCGCCAGGCCGATCAGCATAACCAAACCGATCTGCGCGTAGACATTGTTTTCGAACGCGCGCAGCCACAGGGTCAAGTACGCGCCGAAGACAGCCAGCGGCGTGCCCAGCAGGACGCTAAACGGCAAGGACCAGCTTTCATACAGCGCGGCCAGGATCAGGAAGACGAACAGCAAGGAGAGGCCGAAAATGGCGGACGGAGGAACTCCCTGGGAGGCTTTCTGCTCTTGAAACGACATGCCGCTATAGTCGAACCCCATTTCGCTTGGCATGGTTTGCGCGAACGTTTCTTCCAGCGCTTTGGTGGCCTGGCCGGAGCTGTAGCCGGGCGCGGCGGCGGCGTTGATTTGCGCCACGTGATACTCGTTGTAGCGCATGGTGAACTCCGGACCGGTGATGCTTTTGATAGAGGTTACGGCGCTTAGCGGAACCATCGCGCCGGCGCCGTTCGACACATAGAACTGGTTCATGTTTTCGGCGCGGGTGCGATACTCGCCTTCGGCTTCCACATAAACCTGCCATTGGCGTCCGAAGCGGTTGAAGTAGTTGACCAGATAACCGCCCATGAAGGTCTGCAAGGTCTGATACACCTGGCCGATATCGACACCCTCGCTCTCGACCTTGGCGCGGTCAACGTCGACGAATTGCTGCGGAACGCCGGGCAGGAACGTAGACGTGACGCCGGTCAGCTCCGGACGCTTGCGCGCCGCGGCGACGAATTTGTCGACGTTTTGGCCGAGAAACTGAAGGTCGCCGCCGGAGCGGTCTTCCAGCATGAAGGTGACGCCTCCGCTGGTGCCGACACCGGGAATCGCGGGAGGAGCAAAAGAGAACGCCACGCCGTCGCGAATTTTGCTCAGCTCGCGCGTGATGTGATTACGAATCGCCACGTACTGCTCCTCGGGCTTCTTGCGCTCATCCCAAGGTTTTTCGGTGACGAAAAAGAAAGCGTTGTAGGTATCCTGAACGCGGCTGAGCAAACTGAACCCGATCACGGAGGTGCAGCCCTGGACTCCAGGCGTGTTCATAATCACTTTTTCGACTTGTTTGGCGACCTCGCTGGTACGCTCCATGGAGGACGCGTTGGGCAATTGCAAACTGACGTAAACGTAGCCGTAGTCTTCCTCGGGAAGAAAGGAGGTGGGGAGTTTGCCGCCAATGTAGAGCGCGGCGGCGGTGAACGCGGCCAAGGCGAGAAAGCTCAGTGCGGCCTTGCGAATTAGAAAGCCGCACAACCCGACGTAGGTCTCGGTGCCTCGACTGAAAACGCGGTTGAACCAGCGGAAGAAGAAGCCGAACGGGCCGCGCGAGCGCGCTTGCTTCGGTTTCAGGAGCAGCGCCGAGAGCGCGGGGCTCAGCGAGAGCGCGTTGAACGCGGAAAAGATGACCGAAATCGCGATGGTGACGGCGAACTGTTGATACAGGCGGCCGGTGATTCCGGGAATGAAAATCGTGGGAATAAAAACCGCGCTCAGGATCAGAGCGATGGCGACGACCGGTCCCGAAACCTCTTCCATGGCTTTGAACGCGGCGTCGCGGGGCGAAAGGCCTTCCTCGATGTGGCGCTGGACAGCTTCCACCACGACGATGGCGTCGTCGACCACCAGACCGATCGCCAACACCAACCCGAATAGCGAAAGCGTGTTGATGGAGAAACCGAGCACCGGAAAGACGATGAACACTCCGATGAGCGAAACCGGCACGGCCAGCAGCGGGATCAGCGTGGCGCGCCAGTCTTGCAGAAACACGTATACCACGACCACCACCAGCGCGAGGGCTTCCAGCAGCGTGTAGATGATATCGCGCATGCTGGCCGTGACAGCCGCCGTGGTGTCCAGGCTGACGGTGTAGGCCAGATCGGTGGGAAAGCGCTTGCTCAACTCCTGGATGCGGGCGCGCAGGCGATTCGCTGCGTCCACGGCGTTGGAGCCTGGAAGCTGATAACAGGCCAGAATCGCGGACGGCTTGCCGTTGTAACGGCCCGCCAGGTTGTAAGTCTGCGCACCGAGCTCCAGCCGCGCCACGTCTTTGAGACGCAGCGTCGACCCGTCGGGATTGGCGCGCAGAATGATCTCGCCGAATTCCTCCGGAGTGATCAGACGGCCCTGAGCGCGCACGGTGTAGGTGAATTGCTGACCCGAAGGAATGGGCTCGCCACCAACTTGGCCCGCGGGGTTCACGTTGTTTTGCGTCTGCAATGCCTGGATGATCTGGGGCACGGTGACGTGAAGCTTGGCGAGCTGATCCGGCTTCACCCAGACACGCATGGCGTACTGTCCCGCGCCGAAAACCTGAATCTTCGCGATTCCGGGCACGCGAGTCAGCTCGTCCACCAGGTTGATGTAGGCATAGTTCGCCAGGAACGTGCTGTCGTAGGAGCCGTTGGGAGAGCTCAGGGAGATGAGCATCATCGGCGCCGTGAGCGACTTTTGAACCACCAATCCGGCGGTGGTGACTTGAGCGGGCAATTGAGGCTGGGCTAGGGAGGTGCGGAGCTGGGTCAGCACCTGGTCAATATTCGGGTCAGTCGAGACATCGAAATCGACGGTGATCTGCGTCGATCCGCTGCTGGAGTTCACCGAATACATGTAGCTCATGTTGTCGACGCCGGTGATTTGTTCTTCGAGCGGAGTTGCGACGGATTGCTCCAATGTTTGCGCGTCCGCGCCGGGATAGTTGGCGTTCACCTGTATTTCCGGCGGGACGATATTGGGAAATTGCGCAACCGGCAAGGCGAGGGCGGAGACCAATCCGATAACCACCATCAGAATGGCGATCACCATGGCGACGATCGGACGGTTGATGAAGAATCTCGACACGGCCTTAGTGGTTTTCGGTTCCTGAGTCCGGTTTCGGATTCACCATGGCGCCCTCGCCGACCTTGGAAGTTCCTTCCGAAACCACGCGATCGCCTGGCTGGAGGCCGCTGGAGATGATCCACATCTCACCGGAGCGTTCGCCGGTCTGGACTTCCCGGATGGCGACTTTGTTGTCCGGGCCGACCATGGCGACCTGGCGGCGCCCTTGCAGCTCACTAACAGCGCGCTGAGGCACCAATAGCGCGCCCTTGCGAATACCGGTCAACGCGCGAATGCGTCCGAATTGCCCGGGCCGGAGGAGATTGCCGGGATTCTCAAAAGCGCCCATAATCCTGATGGTTCCTGTTTGCGGATCCACTTGACGGTCCGCAAAAATGATGTGGCCTGCATGCGCATAAACGTTTCCGTTGGATAAGGTCATTTGCAAGGGAATTTCATTGGCCTGGTTCAACTTGGCTTCGTTCAACAGATCCGACGATGTTCCTGAACGGATTTTGCCGGCAAGATCCAGGTACTCCTGCTCGCTGATGGAGAAACTCGCCTTGATGGGATCCAGAGAGGAGACCGTGGTAAGGACCGTTGTGGGGCCAACCAGATTGCCGATTTGGATGGTGGCGATACCGGCGATGCCATCGATCAGCGAGCGCACCTTAGTGAAGCCGAGATTCAACTGGGCCTGCTCCACCGCGGCTTGCGCGGCCTGGATGGACGCCTTGCTGGCTTCGATCGCGCCCTGATCGGTTCGGATGAGCGCGTCATTCTGAGACTGAGTTTGGATGTCATTATCCAGTTGGCTCTGGGCAATCGCGTGGACCTGCGCGAGCGGCGTATCGCGCTTGACGTTGATCTGCGCCAGAAGGAGCTGCGCCTGCGCCTGCGCCAATTGGCCTTCGGCCTGCGAAAGCTGCCCCTGCGCTTGGGCCAATTGTCCTTTGGCCTGATCCAGCGCGGCTTGGAAGGGACGCGGATCGATATCGAACAGGACATCGTCCTTGTGGACCAGAGATCCCTCTTTGTACTCCTGCTTGATCAGATAGCCGCTGACCTGCGGTTGAATATTGGCGTTGGTGTAGCCATCCAAGGTCGCCACCCAATCGCCATAAACGGGTACGTCTTTCTGGATAACCGTGCTGACGCCGACCTCCGGTGGAGGCTGCGAGCCCTGCGCATTGGCGGTCGCGGGCGATTTTCCACAACCGGCCAGCCACAGATTTATACCCAGCGCGGCGGTAACGCCGCATCTCACGAGGCCGGTCACTTGCGAATCCTCCCACGGGCGCCAGGCTTGAGGCGAGCGCAAAAATAAGAGAGAAGAACCATTTTGAATTCTTGAACCACGCGCTGCCGCTCCAGGCGCGGAAGCTCCGCATAGAGCTGATTCAGCGTCTTGATGATCTGCAGCGTCACCGTTCCCAGCAGAAGTGCTTTCTCCTTGGGCAAACGCGGATTCTGCGCCAAGAGAACATTGGCGAAGCGATGCCGCAGCATTCTGCGCATGGCGGAGGGCGCCCGGGTGCTGCGGGGAGCATCGAGCAGGGCCGGCAGCGCGGGATGGGTCTCGACAAACCGAACCGTCAATTCGATTAGATGACTGGCGAGTGCGTCGGGATTCAGATTCCTTGCCTGCGCCTCGAGTGGCGCATAGACGTCGCTAAAGCGCTTGGCGTATTCGGTTCGCAACGCTTGGGTGATACTGGCCTTGTTGGGAAAAAACTGGTAGAGCGAACCGATGGCGGCCCCGGCTCGCTCCGCGATGGAGCTCATGGTGGCGGCTTCATATCCGGTTTCCGCGATTACAATTTCGGCGGCGTCCAGCAGTTCCTCCACGCGACGCTCCCCGCGCTGCTGCTGGGGGATCTTTCGCTGCGGAGAGGAATGTGAGGCCATACTCATGTTTCATGATACATGAGCCGGGGCTCACTTTTCAGCGGCGCCGGGATGCACCCGGAGCGCGCGACGGCCCCGCTCGACGCGCCGCTGAACAGGCCTGCTGAACCGGAGACAGCGTGTAGGTCATGATAGAAGTTAGCGGGCCCTTCTCACAATAGCGCTATGGACGTAATCCCCAATTTGGTTGGGCTGGAACTCGGCGAGATGGAAAGCCTGCTGGGCGCGGATCAACCCAAGTTCCGCGCGCAGCAGGTCTACGACGCGGTGTACCGGCAGCGGGTCCCGGATTTAGACCGGATCACGAATCTGCCCAAGCCGCTGCGCGAGCGTTTGCGCATGGAGACCGCGCTGGGACTGCCGGAGATCGAGCGGGTTTACGATTCGGCGGACGGCACGCGCCGCTACTTGATGAAGCTGTCCGACGGCAAGACGATCGAGACGGTGTGGATGCCGGAGGCGGAGCGCGCGACCGTGTGTATTTCCACGCAGGCCGGCTGTCCGGTGAACTGCGGCTTCTGCCTGACGGCGCTGCTGGGTCTGGAGCGGAATCTGACCGCGGGTGAAATCGCCGGTCAGGTGCTGCGCGTCGCGTCGGACCGCGGATTCACGCCGAAAGTGGACCGGTTGAACATCGTGATGATGGGCCAAGGCGAGCCGTTACTGAACCTGTCGAATGTGCTGAAAGCCGCGCGCCTGTTGACCGATCCCAAGGGGATTGCAATTTCGCCGCGCCGCATCACGGTTTCGACGTCGGGCATCATTCCGAAGATTGAGGAACTGGGGCAGGCTCCGGATGAGTCGCGGCCGAGGCTCGCGATTTCCTTGAACGCCTCGACCGAGGAGCAGCGGCGGGAGCTGATGCCGATTACGCGCAAGTATCACCTGAAGGACTTACTCGATGCCTGCCGCGCCTATCCGCTGCGTCCGTGGGAGAAGCTGAGTTTCGAGTATGTGCTGCTGGGCGGAGTGAACGATTCGGATGCGGACGCACGCCGCGTGGCAAGAATGCTCGCGAATCTTCCAGCCAAGGTGAACCTGATCGCGCTGAATCCGGGCCCCGGAATTCCCTACAAAACGCCAGCACCGGAGCGGGTCACGGCGTTTCAGGCGATCGTCAAAAAGTCGCTGCCGTGCTTCGTGAGGAAGCCGCGAGGATTGGACGTTTACGCGGCGTGCGGCCAATTGAAACGCATGGAACTCGTTGAGCTGGGCCCGCAAAACGGCGCTTGAGCGCCTTTGTGGGCTTTACTCTTTCCAATCCGACGTGAACACGTTGAACTCATACTTGCCACTGCCCTGGTAGCTGGAGACGAACACGAGCCGGCTTCCGTCCGGCGAGAATTCCGGGAACGACGTGAAGCCGCCGTAATTGGTCACCTGCTGGAGGCCGGTGCCGTCGGTGTTGATCAGGTACAGCTCGAAGTCGCTGCTGTCGCAATGATGCTTGTTGGAGGCGAACAGGATCTGCTTGCCGTCCGGGGTAAAGGTCGGGGCGAAACTGGCGCAGCCGAAATTGGTGATCTGTTTGGCGCCGGAGCCGTCGGATTTGGCCACGAACAATTCCATCTTCATCGGAGCGGTCAGATTTTCCTTCAGCAAGGAGCGGTACAAGTCCAGCTTTTCCGGCGCGGTGGGGCGGTACGCGCGCCAAACCATTTTCGAGCCGTCGCGTGAGAACACGGCGCCGCCATCGTATCCCTCGGTTTTGGTCAACTGCTTCTTGTCCGAGCCATCTTCGTTCATGCTCCACACATCCAGATCCCCGGACGCCATGGAGGTGTAAATGATCCGGTGATTTTTCCAGTTGATGGTGGCCTCGGCGTCGTAGCCGGGCGTATCCGTGAGTTTTTTGACGATCTTGCCGTTATCTTCCGCCAGATAGATATCGAAGCCGGGATAAACCGCCCACAGGTAGCCTTTGCTGCGGTCCGGTTTGGCGGGACAGGTGGGGGAGGCTTCGTGTGTGGAGGCGTAGAGAATGTGTTTGTTGTCGGAGAGGAAGTAGCCGCAAGTGGTGACGCCCATTCCGGTGGAGACCAAATGCTGATCCGATCCGTCGGAGTTCATGATGTACTGCTGATCGCAATCATGCCCGTCCCGTGTAGACTGAAAGATAAGCCGTTTGCCATCCGGAGCCCAGTACGCTTCCGCGTTTTCGCCCCCGTGCGTCAACTGCCGCAGATCCTCGAGCCTCGGAACCGGCGGCACCGGGGTGCAGCCTGCCAGAAGCAGGCACAGCGAAGCGGGCAGAAGTAACGCCGTGCGGGGAAGCTTCCTCATAGGCGACCATTGTAATTGAAATTGAGATTTGCATCATGAAACTGGGCGTCGACTTCGGAACCACTAGAATCGTTGTCGCGGCGGCTGACCGCGGCAATTATCCCCTGGTGCCGTTCGAGACCTTGGATTCTACGTTTGAGTGGTTTCCGCCGCTGGTGGCCTTGCGTGGCGAGGAGCGCCGGTACGGCTGGGAGGCCTGGCACATGCAGGCGGAATCCGATTGGACCGTGGTGCGCTCACTGAAGCGATATCTGGAGGACGCTGGACCGCAGACCCTGCTGGAAGCCGGCGGAGTAACGGTCGCGCTGGCCGATCTCATGCACGGATTGCTGGCTGAGATGCACAAGCAAATCCGCGAGCATGTCGGCGCCAGAGAACCGCTCGAAATCATGCTGGGAGTGCCCGCCAACGCCAACAGCAATCAAAGATTCCTCACCGTGGATGCGTTCAAGCGCGCGGGATTTTCCGTGCTCGGCCTGTTGAATGAACCGTCCGCGGCATCGATTGAATTCGGACATCGTCAGAAATTCGTTGGCCGGCTTCTGGTGTACGACCTGGGAGGAGGAACCTTCGATGCGTCTCTGGTAAAGCTGGATCAGAAGACCCACACGGTCCTGGCGACCGAGGGAATCTCGACTCTGGGCGGGGACGATTTCGATCGCGTCCTGGCTGAGATGGCCGTGGGTCCGGAGGAATTGCTTGCGCTCGATCCCAGCGCGAGCTTCCGTCTAGAAGAAGAATGCCGCCGCCAGAAGGAGGCCCTGCACCCGAATTCACGCCGGATGGTGGTGGATCTGGATTTGATCGAAGAGGGGCGCGGCCAAGTGACGATTTCCGTGTCGGACTATTATGACCGCTGCCGGCCGCTGATTGAAGAGACCATCGCGGCGACTTCGCGTTTGGCTGGCGATAACGAGATCGACGCGCTGTACGTTACCGGAGGTGGGAGCGAGCTGCCTCTGGTGGCCCGGATGCTGCGGGAGGAGTTTGGGCGCAAAGTGAAACGCAGCGAGTACACGCGTTCCGCCACGGCCATCGGGCTCGCCATTCAGGCCGGGGAAGCTTCCAGTTATACGCTGCGCGAAGTGTTCACGCGCAACTTTGGCGTGTGGCGCGAATCTGAATCCGGCCAGCGCATGATCTTCGATCCCATATTTCCGCGAGGAACCCGGCTGCCCTCGGCGGAGGAGGCTCCGTTGACGGTGTCCCGGCGCTATCAGCCCGTACACAACGTCGGCGACTTCCGCTACTTGGAAGCCGCGGCTGTCGACGAGGAAGGGCAGCCTTCCGGCGACATCACCGTGTGGGACGAGATTCTGTTCCCGTTCGATCCTTCGCTGGCGGATATGCGGATTCTGGCCGGGGTCACGGTGGAGAAGACGGAAGCGGCGGAGCGGCAGGAAATCGAAGAAGATTACACCTGCGATTCGACCGGCGTGGTGACCGTGACCATCCAGAACACCGTGTCGCACTACGGGCGCGAGTTCAAGCTGGGCCGTTGGAGCGGCAAGACCGCGGTGGTCCGGCCGTCGTCGAAGAAGCGCGCACGCAAAGCATCTAACTGACCGGCATCAAGAGCCGCGATGTTTTACCTGTTCCACATCTTCCGTTCGTTCCTGCCACTGCAGAATCCGATCGGATTCGGGGCCAGCGATTTCATCGAGTTTTTCGTCGCGGCGGCGTTGGTCTTGCTGGTCCTGGCGCGGGAGCACATGCTCCGGCTGGCGCGAGCGCTGGCGCAGAAGACAGTGTGGTCGATGCTGGCGCTCGGTGGATTGACGGTGGCTTTGCGGCTCGCGCTCTTGCCGCAAGCGGGGGCTCCGATCCCCAGCACCGCCGACGATAACAGTTACCTGCTGCTGGCCGATACTCTGTCGCACTTCCGTCTGGCCAATCCGCCGCACGCCTTCTCGCGCTTCTTCGAATCGGTTTTCGTGCTGCAACAGCCCAGTTACAGCTCCATCTTCCCGCTGGGGCAAGGCATCGCGCTGGCGCTGGGCCGGGCGATCTTCGGCCATCCATGGGCAGGAGTTCTTCTCACCGAAGCACTGCTGTGCGCGTTGTGCTACTGGATGCTGCGGGGTTGGGTTCCGGCGGGCTGGGCTTTGCTCGGCGGGGTGCTGGCGGTGCTTGAGCTCGGGCCGCTGACGTATTGGATGAACTCGTATTGGGGCGGAGCGGTCTCGGGAATCGCGGGATGCCTGGTGTTCGGGGCGTTGCCGCGCTTGTGCAAACAGGGCCGGACGCGAGACGCGATCCTTCTGGGCGCGGGGCTGGGATTGGAGCTGCTGACAAGACCGTACGAATGCGTTTTTTTGGCCGCGATCGTGGCGGTTGCATTTGTATTGCCCCAATGGCGAAAGATGCTGCCCTCCGCTCCGATGGCGATCGCGGCAACGCTTCCCGCGATTGCGCTCCTGCTGGCGCAAAACAAGGCCGTCACCGGAAGCTGGACCACTCTTCCCTATATTGCGAGCAGGGCGCAGTACGGCATCCCCGCTTCCTTTACGTTCCAGCCCAATCCCCGGCCTGAGCACGAGCTGACTCCGGAACAGAAGCAGGACTTCCAGATTCAATCCGAAGCGCACGACCGGGAAAGCGCGCAAAGCTTCTGGCGCCGCTTCCTGGATCGAACCGGCATGATCCGTTTTTACGTCTTCCCTGCCCTGTTGGTGGCCATCCCGGGATTGCTGCTTGCGTTCCGGCAGAGGCGCATGATCCTGCCGGCCGCGGCGGTAGTGTTGTTTCTTGCCGGATCGGCATTCTATCCGTACTTTTATCCGCATTACATCGCCGCACTATCGTGCGTGTTCTTGTTGCTGGTGGTGGCGTCGCTCGAAAGATTGCCGCGAATGGCGGGTGGCGCGGTGTGCTCCCTCGCCGTGATTCATTTTTTGTTTTGGTACGGCATCCACGCAAGCGGCAACCGCGATTTTCTGGCGGAGTTGGGACAATTCGAGACGTTCGACTTCGTCAATCACGGCGATCCGGAGGGGCGCTTGCCGATCTTCAGGCAGTTGCAGCAGTCTCCCGGCGGCCAACTGGTGTTCGTCCACTACCTGCCGTACCGCCAGCTACGGGAGTGGCTTTTGAACGACGCGGATATCGACCATTCCAAGGTGGTCTGGGCCCTGGATCTGGGGCCGGAGGAGAACCGCGAGTTGGCGAACTACTATCCGGATCGCAAGGTTTGGCTGGCGGAGCCGGATATGCGCCCGCCCCGGCTGCGGCCCTACCCGGGATTTTGAGCCGGACGCGCCCCGCTCAGGTGCGCGTAAAACCCGAGGTCCTGGTTGGTGAGCAGCTTGGTCGCGAAAATGATCTGAAACGTGTGGCCTGAGAAATGTTCCACCACGTGGAAGATCGCCTCCATCTTGGTCACGTGGTAGCCCTGCACGACGATCCGATCCAGCAGCCGCTCGGCCGGAAGATTGCGGATCACCCCGATCGCCTCCGTCACGATTCCGCGCAGCCGCGCGACCATCTCCCCGGGATCCGCGCCCTCCCGCGCGGCAAATTCCGCATCCCTCGCGCGAATGTCCGGCGCCCCGCCGACGCCCGACAAAATCCACTGGCGCACGTTGCCGGACAGGTGCAGCAGCAGATTGCCGACGGCGTTTTGCCGATCGCCGCCGCGCGTCCATACCTGTTCCGGAGTCAGCTTGGCCACGCAGGCTTCGATGCGTCCGCACAGTTGTTCCAGGGTCGCAATCGTGAATCGGAGGAATTCGGATTCAGCGGTCATGTCTCATATTTGCATTTCCGGCAGCCGCCGCTCGATGCCTTCGCGCGCCGGTTCCAGCCATGGCGGCAGACACAATCGTTCCCCTAAGCGCTCGCGCGGCTCGTCAATCAGGAAGCCTGGACCCTCCGTGGCGATTTCCAGCAGCACGCCTCCGGGTTCGCGGAAATAGATGGAATGAAAATAGAGGCGGTCGCGGACGGCGCTGACCCGGACTCCGGCGCGAAGCAACTTGTCGCGCCACTCCCGTTGCTCCTGCTCATCCGCCACTCGAAACGCCACGTGATGAATAATTCCGGCGCCCATCTTGCCGCGCGGCCTTTCAGCTGACTGCTGGACATCGATCCAAGCGCCATCGGCGAGTTCCACGCGGTTAGACAAAGAAGGACGCAGGCCGAGCACGTCGCGCAGGAACGCGACGGTTGGTCCGGCGTCGGCTTCGCACAACGTCACGGATTGAAGCCGCGGAGCAGCGGCGCGGACAAACTGGATGGCGATGTCATCGGGGTCCCGCAGAGACACTGGCGCGCCGGCCGCAAGGCCCATCGTAACGGCGGAGATCTGCCCGGAGCCGGGGACGCCGCGCCGTCCTTCGGGATGGGCCGGCGTGGCCCAAGGGAAGAAGGTCAGCAGCGTGCCCGGTTCACCCGCAGCGGCGCCGAAATAGAGGTGGTAAGACCCGGGATCGTCGAAATTGACCGTGCGCTTGACGCAACGCAATCCGGGAAGACGGCCATAGAAATCGAGATTCCGTTGTGCGCTGCCGGCCAGAGCCGTCACATGGTGCAGCGTCAAAGATGGGGTCATTATTGGCTAGGCGCGTAGTAGCCGGTCTTCCAATGCGCGGAGAGCTTGCCCAGTCCCTTAGGCGGCAGGAGCTTCACCTCCAGGCGATGGTATTTGCCGTCCTTGGCGGCGTTGGTGGGCTGAAAACCGAGCATGTAACGATTTCGCAGGTCGATCACCACCTTGTCCGCGAATTCCCGCAGAGGGAGCCCGTTCATGGGGAACATGCGTCCGCCGCTGGTTTTGGTGAGATCTTTCATCAGCACCTGATCGCTGTAGTTCGAACCCGCGCCGGTGCCGAATGCGCCGATGCCGTAGATCAGCACATCGCTCTCTTTGATCGCGCTGAGGACTTCCCCTTCGGTATAGCGGCTGTTGTTTTCGCCGCCGTCGGAGATGATGATCAGCGCTTTGCGCAACTTGGTCGACTTCCTGACTTCGTTGAGCCCCAGATAAATTCCATCCAGCAGCGCCGTCGACCCGCCGCCTTTGCTGAACATGATCTGGTTTTCGATACTGCCCACTTCGGCGGTCAGCGGCACCACCAACTGAGCCTCGCTGGAGAGCGTCACCAGACAAAATTCGTCGCCGGGATTGGCGGTCTTGAAGAAGTAGCTGGCGGCGGTGCGGGTCTGCTGGACATTGCCGCCCATGCTTCCGCTGACGTCGAACACCAGCCCGATCGCGATGGGATCGTCCTCCATGGCGAAGGAGACGATCTTCTGCTCCACTTTATCGTCGAAGACTTTGAAGCTCTCTTTTTCGAGGCCGGTGATGGGCCGGTTCAACTCATCGCTGACTTCCACGGGCACCAGCACCAGAGTTGTCTCAGCGCGCAGGTTGACGCGCGATTCGTCAATCGGCGGCGGCGCCTGCTTGGACTGCGGAGTGGGCTTCTGCCGGGGCTCGATGGGGCCCTGGCCGCGAAACGCCAGCGGGGCGGCAAGCGCCGCCAAGATCGCCAATCCGCCGATGTTGCGCGAGGTCATCCGCAAACAATTTTACCCGACGCTGCGCGCCGAGGGGCGGTTTCACTCTTCTCGAAGGATTTCGAGTGGTTTTTGTTTCAGAATGCGGAAACTGGCCAGCCATCCGGAGAGATTCGCCAGCACCGTGGTTCCCAGGATCGCCACGGCAGCAGCGGGGAAATCGACCTCGAAGCTGGCATTCAGCAGGCGCTTGAGCACCAGGCTGGAGAACCCCGACGCCAGCAGCGCCCCCAGCAATCCGGCGACCCCGCCCAGGGCCGTGAACTCGATCGAGAACACGCGCCGGACCTGGCGTCTGGTGGCTCCCAGAGTTTTGAGAATCACCACTTCGCGAACGCGGCGGAAGCGCGTGCCGGCCACGCTCGCGGCCAGGATGATCGCTCCGGCCAGAATCGCGAAACCGGATATGAAGCGGATGACCAGCGCGATTTGATCCACCACCTGCTGCGCGATCGCCAGCGCGTCGGCGATGTTCACCACGGTGACGGTGGGAAATTTGGCGAAGACCGCGCGTTGCAACCCTCCCACGGCCGAGGGCTGCATCCGGACGCCGCCGTAAAAGACCACCGGCAGCCCGGCCAGAGCCTCCGGATTAAACACGAATTCGGCGGACGGCGTGGGGCGCATCGCGTCAACCCGATGGATCGCGACTACGCGGGCGTGGACCGTTCGTCCGCTGGCCTCCAGCTCCAACCGTGAGCCGGGGTGAATCTCCAGAATCTTAGCGGCTTCCTCTTCAATCGAAACCACCGGCTCCTTGGTTCCCTTGCTCCACCAGGAGCCTTCCAGCACGGTCACATCCGATGGCTGTCCTTCTTCCCAGGTAACGGACCGCGTGTTGGTGAAGCGGCGTCGAATACCCGCGCCCTGCTGCTGCCCCGATGGTTGCTCCGGTTGCCGCCCCGCGCCTTGCTCCGGCGCGGCGCTGTCTTGCCGGTCCGCGCCTTCTTGATGCTGCTGCGCCAGGGGAACTCCGTCAATGCTGACTAATCGCGCGGCCACGGCCGGGCCGAGAACCGCGGGCGCGAGAACGCCGGGCTGCGCGGCGATCAATTCCTTCAGAGGAGCGGTCTGCTCCGCGGTCACTCCGACCAGAAAAACATTGGGCATCTCCGGCGGCGCGGTCGCGACGATCTCCTTCACCAGCGAGTTCTGCACCAGGTACACGGTCAGCGTGAACATCACGCCCAATCCCAGCGCGACCAAAATCGCCTGCGCCTGATTGCCTTGCCGGTAAAGATTCGCGAACCCCTGGCGCACCAGCGCGGGAAGCTTCACCGGAGTTTTGCCGACAAACATTCGGATGCCGCGCAGCAACACGGCTGCGACCGCGGCCAAAAGCAACAGGCTTACGCACAGTGCTCCCGCGAAGTAGCCGCCGACGCGCGGAGAATCGGATAACCAGGCGGCCAACAATCCAATGCCGGTCAGAATGAACCCGGCAGCGGCAATAGCGGCCTTGGTCTGGCCGATGCGCTTGTTCCAGGGGGGCCGTGCATCGGGCATATCGCGGCGCAGAATCAGCGCGGGCCGGATGCCCCGAATGGCGAGCAGCGGAGGCACCGTAAATAGAAGCGTGGTCAAGATCCCGGCTGCGATTCCCTGCACGGCGGCCGTCACATGCCACGTCACGGGAGCGTCGATGGCGAAGAGTTTGTTGATGAGAGAAGGAAACGCCTGCTCCACGCCGCGGCCCACCAGCACGCCGCCGAGCCCTCCAGCGATTCCCAGGATGAGCGTTTGAATCGTGAAAATGCGGATGATTTCGCCCGAGGTCGCGCCCAGCGATTTCATCACCGCAATGTTGTCCATCTTCTGTTGCAGGTGCGCGTGCATCGCCATGCCCACGCCGATCGCGCCCACGATCAACGCGATCAAACTCACCAGGCTGAGAAACACCGTCGCGCGGTTGAGACCCGCGGTGATGATGGGATGGGACTGGCGGAAATCGGCAACCGTGGACTCCGGCAAAGCCTGCTTGATCGCCGCACGCACCTCTTTGACCGGCGGAGCGCCGGGCCCCAGCTTGAACAGGAACCGTTGCGCGGAACGGCTGCCAATCTGTATCAGCCCGGTGCGCTCCAGCGCCTCGCGCGACATCATCATGCGGAGGCCGATGTTGAGACTGCCGGACAGGCGGTCCGGTTCGGACAGCACCGCCGCGGCGACAGTAAAGTCCTGCCCGCCGACGCGAATCTTCTCTCCCACCTTGACACCCACGCGGATCAACAGATCCTCGCCCGCAACTACCGTGTCAGGCGAAAGCGCCTGGCGAAGCGGCATCTCGGGCTGCAGCTTCACTTCGCCGTAATAGGGATAGCGCGCCGGATCGACCGCCTTAATCGAGATCAAAACGGGCGCCGCATCCGGCGCGGGCGCCGCGGAGGACGCCATGGTCACGGTCTCGGTGATCAGTGTCCGTTCCACCCCGCGAGCCGCCAGCGCATCGAGCTGCGCGGTCTGCTCCGGATCCGGGAGCATAAATTGCCGGGCCGTCAAATCCGCGGCCATCACGGTGCGAGCCTCGCGCGTCAGCATTCCTTCGAAACTCTGGCTGAAGCCGCGCACGCCGCTCAAAGCCCCCACGCCCGCCGCCACGCCCAGAACGACGAAGGTGAACTTAACCATCGAGGAGCGGGTCTCGCGCCAGGCGATGCGCGCGGCGGTGCGAAAGGAAAGGTTCATGCGCGAGAGACTCCCGCGGGTTCGCGAATCTCATCCGCCACCACGCGGCCATCCTTTAGCGTCACGATCCGGTCCGCCCGCGAAGCCAGCGCCTGATCGTGAGTCACCAGAATGAGCGTGGTGCGCTCGCGTCGATTCAGCTCCAGGAGCAGTTGCAAAACGTGCTGGCCGTTGACGCTGTCCAGATTGCCGGTGGGCTCGTCGGCCATCAAAATGGGAGGCTTGACCATGAACGCGCGAGCTAGAGCAACGCGCTGCTGCTCGCCGCCGGAAAGCTGAATGGGATAGTGATCCAAACGGTCGGCGAGACCCACCCGCTCCAGAAGCTCGCGCGCCCGCGCTACGCCCGAAGCAACGTCGCCTCCCAAAAGCTCATGCGGAAGCAGGACATTCTCCTCGGCCGTCAAAGTGGGGATCAACTGGTAGCTCTGGAACACGAAACCGATCTTGCGCCCGCGAACCACCGCCAGCTGGTCTTCCTTCAAACCCGTGATATCCGCGCCGTCCAGCACAATGCGGCCTTCGGTTGCGGTGTCCAGCCCGGCCAGCAATCCCAGCAGCGTGCTCTTGCCGCTGCCGGACGCTCCCATAATCGCCACAAACTGCCCCGCGGGGACATCCAGGTCGATGCCTTTTAGGATCTCGACGCGATGCGTGCCGGTATCGATCGTCTTGGTGAGGTTGCGGGCTTCCAGAATCGCCATCTGCTTTTATTATGCTGGTTGTTAGCGCACTGCCGCCGCGTTCCGTTGTGCGCGCTCTTAAATCGTGAAGCTGCTCTGGTATACGCTGCTGCTGCTTGGTTTGTTCGGATGTTCCTCCAAACCCAAGCCCGACGCTCGTGAGGCCGAGTCGTCAGCGCCTCAAGCGAATCCGCCGCCTACCTCGCGGCGTCCCTTGGAGGGGCCCGAGGACAATCGAAAGGTTCTGGTCGTGTTTGGCGACAGCCTCAGCGCCGGCTTCGGACTCGAACCGGGCCAAAGTTACCCGGACGATTTGCGGAAGAAGCTGGACGCGCAGGGTTACGCCTGGCGCGTGGTGAACCTGGGCATCAGCGGCGACACCACCGAGGGCGGGGTTTCGCGCATGGAATCGGCCACGTCCCTGAAGCCGGCGATCGTGCTTCTGGAACTGGGCGGCAATGACGGCCTGCGTGGCCTGCCGCTGACGGGAACGCGCAAGAATCTCGACACCATGATCCAGACCTTTCAGGACGCCGGAGCGAAGGTGGTCCTGGCGGGTATGACTCTTCCGCCGAACTACGGCCCCGATTATATTAAGGGCTTCCAGAAGATCTATAAGGACTTGGCTTCTCAATACCGCTTGACCTTTATCCCATTCTTGCTGGCCGATATCATTACGCCTGATCTGCGCTATTTACAGCGAGACGGCATACACCCCACCGCGGAAGGGGCCGTGATCGTGTCGGAAACCGTGTTCCGGGCGGTGAAACCGCTGCTCGGCGCACCGGGCCCCGGACCGCATTAAGATCAGCCCGAAAACGTACCAGGGAGCGGTACTACAACTTTATATGGAACAAGTTAGCCCCTGTGCTATCTTCTAGAAAACGGTACCCGCGCGCCGTTCGGAGAGGCCTTTACCCAAAATGAAGAGAATAGTCTACGCGATCCTCGTCGCCGCCGCGCCTTTGATGGGCCAGGGCTGCAACACCAGTCTTCTATCCCAAGGCTTGCCCTGCGTCAACACTCTGCCTACGCGGGAATTCGGGCAGCCAAATCTGCTCACCCCGCTCAACTCCAACTCGCCCAACCTGGTGATAGGTCAGGAGCTTTTTAATCCGTCGGGAATCGCATTCGATACCAGCGTCACGCCTCCGCGGGTGTATGTGGTCGATACCGGCAACAATCGCGTGCTGGGCTGGAGCAACGCCAATAACGTCAGCCAGGGGACTTTTGCCGACATGGTGCTGGGCCAACCGGCCGCCGTGACCGGTGGCCTTGACTTCACCGCAACCGCGCCGTGGGTTCCGGGATCAGCCGACAACCTTGGACTTGACGCACCTACCGGTGTTGCGGTGGACGCGGCCGGAAATGTGTACGTGGCCGACTCCGGCAACAACCGCATCCTCCGCTTTCCCACGCCCTACAAGCAGCAGCCCGGGAACTTCGTCTCCGATCTGGTGATCGGGCAAAAGAGCGCCTCCTCAGGAAATTCGCAGAACATGGGCCAATCGATCCCGAGCGCAAGCAGCCTCTATCTCACGGTCGGGAGCTCCAGCCAAGCGATCGTACCCGCCGGTCTCGCCATCGACTCGGCTGGTAATCTGTGGGTCGCGGACCCCGGCAACAACCGCGTGCTCATGTTCCCGGCGTCGAATCTGTCCGCGAACACGCAATTGCCGCAAGCTACGCTGGTGTTGGGTCAGACGGGTTTCACCAGCAACCAGGTGAGTAACGGGTCGCAGACCAATGCGTCCATCCTTGCCAACCCCAACAGCGTGGCGGTGGACGCGCAAGGGAACGTTTATGTCACGGATGGATACGCGCGCGCCCTGGTGTTTGCCGGGCCAACCTCCACCGGCCAGCCCGCCAAGACCATACTGGGAGTGCCACCGACCCCCACGCAGGGCCAGCCCCCCACCTACCCGAGCCAATCCACTTTAGGCGCGATCGGCACCGGCGGGCAGCTCACGACGGCGGTAGGAATCTTCCTCGCGAATACGGGAAGCGGGGTCTCCGTTTTTGTGTGCGACTCGCCGCAAAACCGCGTGGTGGTCTACAACTCCCTGACGGTGCCGGGCAACGCCAATTCTCCCCAGCAGAGCATCGTGATCGGGCAGAACGGTTTCACATTAGGCCAGACTAACCAGGGTTTTGCGTCCCCCACCAATCAAACCTTTGCTTTTCCCGTAGCCGGGGCCATCCGGCCGGATAACAACGAAATGTGGATCGTCGATCAGGGCAATCACCGCGTGGTTGCGTTCCCCACCCAGGTCCAGGGAGCGACGGCGTCCCGAGTACTGGGGCAGAAGGACTTCATCTACAACGGAGCCAACCTGCTGGAGGGCCGCGAGCTGTGGCTCAGCACGGCCTTCTGTCCTCAATCTATTCCGCAGTGCGGCGGGAGCATCGCCGTGGATCCAAACGGCTGCACCGCGTCAAGCTGCTCCAGCAATCCGTACCTGTACATCGCGGACACCCTAAACAATCGGGTGCTGGGTTTCAAGAACGCCCTCAAGGTGGGAACCGATATTCACAGCGTGCTGAACCAGACGGCCGACCTGGTCATCGGCCAGCCGGATCTCCTGCACAACATCATCAACTACAACAGCAACAACCCCAACGGCAGTTCGCCGACCTCGCCAGCGGCCACCGGGTTGTTTCATCCCATCGCCGTGACTGTCGATCAAAACGGGAACCTGTGGGTGGCCGATTCGGGCAACAGCCGCGTGGTTCGCTTCCCCGCCCCCTTCGCGCAGGCGCCCAACGCGGTGCAAACCGCCAACGTAGTATTAGGGCAGGCGAGCCTGACCAGCCTGGTTCCAGGCGTGAGCCAATTCAACATGGAGGAGCCTTACGGATTGGCGCTCTTCCCCGATACCGGAAATCTGGCGGTTTCCGATCCCGCGGCAAACCGCGTCCTCATCTTCGCGCGGCCGTCCGGAGCGGATTTTACCAGCGGGCAGTCCGCGGAGTATGTAATCGGCCAGACCAACTTCAACACCTCGAGCCCTGGAAACGGCACTAGCATCACGGAGCTGCGCGCCCCGCTCCACTTGGCCATCGACAGCTCCGATCGCCTGTACGTCTGCGATTTCGCCGACAACCGTTTGGCGGTGTTCGCCAAGCCCACGGGGAGCAACCCGTCTGCTTTACTCACCACGGCCGTGGGTGGACCAATCGGGATCGCCGTGAGTCAAACTACCGGCTTAATCTGGATCACGAACGGCAACAACCTATTCCAACTGCCCGAATACTCGACGCTCCAAACCTCCGGATTTCAGGCCACCCAGCAGTTGCAACCGTTGCAGCTCGCCGACGGACTGACGCCGGTAGCCCTGGCGCTGGCGCTGGATCCGTTCGACAATCCTATCGTCGCCGACGGCGCCAATCGCGTGACGTTTTTCTTTAACCAGTTGTTCTACAGGAATACGGCCAACTACTCCACCGGAATGGACTCCACCACATCCACTTTCGTCGCGGGGCCGACCCCGACTATGCTGGCGGAACTGCACCAGTGGAACGCCCCCTTCAACTTCACGTCGACCTATAGCGGATCGCCGGCGAATCTTTCCCCTCCGTTCCCGCTAACGGTCAACAACAATACTCTTCAGGTAACGGTCAACGGGCTTCCGGCGCCTATCTTCCGCGTCGACACCCCGAGCGTGAACGATGGCGACGTTCTCATTGAGATCCCCAACCAGGCTCCTACGTCCGGTCCGGCCGACTTCGTCATCAGCAACCCCACCACCGGCCAGATTTACGCTACGGCGACGCTCAACATGGTGGCCGCCTCGCCGGGAATTTATGCCGCGAATGCGGGCGGAACCGGACCGGCGGCAGCCTTGAGCTTGGATTCCAAGGGGAACTACCTCGGCATCAACACTCAGGTTCCGGTCTCGCGCGGCGGCATTATCGATTTGTGGTTGACGGGGGCGGGCTACATTCCCGGCTTACCCGCCGACGGTACGGCGCCAGGCGGAGCCATCTATACACCCGTCAATCCCACCGTCTTAATCAATGGCACGCAAGCGCAGATATCCGGCTCGGCCATGTCGCCGCAATTCCCGGGAGTCTGGCAGATTAACGCGGTGGTTCCCTCGAACGCGCCGCCGGGAGCGGTTTCGGTGGTGGTTCTGATGAACAGCTACGAAAGCAATGTCGGTGGAGGCCCAGGGCCGACAAGCGACCTCGACCCGCTCGTAGACTATAACTTGACCGTGGCGAATGGAGCCATCACAACCATCAACATCAAGTAGGGCTTACTGCGGCTTGGTAGCCAGCGCCCAATACCCTTCGCGCGTATAGACCTTCAAATTGGGCTGGTCAACACTCACCTTGATAGTGTGGTAGCCCGGCTCACTCTCATTGTTGGGTTGGTAGGTCAGGAGGTATTGGTTGTGGAGTTCCTGGCCGATATCCGCGATCGCGTTCTCCAGACCCTTCTGGTTGTAGAACGGGAACTGGCGGGCGCCGGTATAGCGCGAGTAGATGTCCAGGGGGTTGGGCACAATCAGTCCCTTCACCGCAATGAAAATATCCTTCAGCACCGGGAACCAATCGCCATTGTTGTTCAATTGCTGATCGAGCGTCGGGGTCATCACCTGGCTGTTAGGAAGGTAGCGGCCTCCTGGAGGAATCGGATCGGGACGCGCCTGAGTGGGCGCGGCGGTCAACTGCGAAAGCATCTGCGAAACGTCGACCGAGTACATCACGATGTTGTTGAACTCCGCCGCTTCCAGAACATCGCGCACGTGCAGGCCGCTGCCCTGGTCGCGATTTTCGGCGATCGTGATCAGGATCCGCTTGCGGCGCGGATCGCGATTCTTCAGCAGGTTGATTCCAGCCATCTCGGCATCGTTCAGAGCGCTGGTCAAGCTGCCGGGTTTGAGTTTGTCCTTGCCAAACGCAGCGTGGATCTTCTCGGGGTCGGAGGTGAAGTTGGTCAGAGTTTGAATGCGGTGATCGAAAGCGATTACCGCGATCTCGCCATCTTCACCGATCACCAGGCCGTCGAACAGGCTCCCGATTTTATTGATCTTGGGGAGAAAACCCTCCATCCCGTGATTGGCCTGTACCGCAACCACAACCGAGATCGGGTGCGCAGACAAGTCCTCCACGATATTTTGCGGCTTGCCGTTGTCCAGCAGCGTGAAGTCCAGGGCATTCAGGCCGTTTACGACCCGCCCATCGCGATCGAGCACCGTTACCGGCGCTTGGACGGCGTGGACTTGGAGAGGGGGAATGACGAACGCGCCTTGATCGCCTTGGCCGTTCGACGCGGGCGGCTGCGCGCCCTGCTGCGCCACCAACAAGGCCGCTCCCGTGAAGGCGGCCAGCGGCAATCCAAACACGAAGATCCTCATGTTGCTGCAGATGATTCGCTTAGGCTGAAGGTTGCGCATGATGCTCCGTTTTCCCGTGTAACAGGTTGACAGCGTGCGGGATCAGGTCCGCCACGGCCTCTAATGACTCTACCGCACCGCGCGGCGATCCGGGGAAGGTCAGAATCAGCACGGACCCGCGGGTGTAGCCGCCGCTGCGCGAAAGCGCGGCCATGGGTGTGGAAGCGCGGCCCTTTGCACGCATCACTTCGCCGAAGCCCGGCGCCTCCCTATCCGCAATGGAACGAGCGGCTTCCGGAGTAACATCTCGCGGGGCCAGGCCAGTTCCACCGGTGGACAGAATGACGTCCACTTGCTCCGATTGAGCCAGTCCGGCCATCGCCTCCGCGATTTGATGCAACTCGTCCCTCACCAACCGTGTCTGAGCAACTTGCCAGCCAAACTGCCGCGCCCGCTCGGCTAAGGCCGGTCCGGAGCGGTCCTCCCGAGTTCCCTCCGCCGCCGAGTCGCTGATAGTTAGAATCGCGACGCGAATCACCTTTTGTAGTCCCCGCTTTTCCCCCCGGTCTTTTCGAGCAGGTACACATCCTGGATCTCGATGCCTTTATCGAGAGCCTTGGTCATGTCGTAAACCGTGAGCGCGGCCACCGAGGCCGCTGTCAGCGCCTCCATTTCGACACCTGTCTGCGCGGTGGTCGCCGCGGTTGCGGTGATACGGACGCCGCGCGATTCAACCTTGGCCGTGACATCGACGTGGGTCAAGAGCAAAGGATGGCACATCGGAATCAGCTCCCAAGTACGCTTGGCCGCCGCGATACCGGCGATCCGCGCGACTTCCAGCGGATCGCCCTTGGGATTGGAGGGAAGCTTCTTCAGCACACTGGGCCGAATGCGCACGAACGCGTGCGCCGTAGCCGAGCGCCGCGTCTCCGCCTTTTGCGAAACATCCACCATGCGCGCACGGCCTTGCGCGTCGTAGTGCGATAGCTTCTTACCAGCTGCGTTCATCGCTGGAGCACCCGAATGTCCTCACCCGCGGCCCAGTGTTCGCGATCCGCGTCCGCGACCAGAAACGCATTGGCGCGAGCAAGCGACGGAATGTCGCCCGAGCCATGCCAGGGCTCCGGCGTGATTGCCGCGCCGTCCGGGCTCAGGACCGCGGGAAGAAATCGCGTCAAACCCGGCTTGTGATTGAAGTCGCGCGTGAGCCGGGCGCGCAATAGCGGCAGAGGCGCGGCCTGGGCGCCGCTCAAGAGTTCGACCGCCGCGCGGGCAAACACTTCGAACGTCACCATGGTTGAGGCGGGATTTCCGGGCAGCCCGAAGAACTGCTTTCCTTGAGCCGGGCCATCGTTGATCACGCCGAAAACCAGCGGCTGGCCGGGTTGGATCTTCACGCGATCGAAGTAAAACGACGCGCCCAGATCGGCCAGGACGCTTTCGACCAAGTCGTACTTTCCGGCCGAGACTCCGCCGGAGAGGACCAAGAGATCGGCTTCGAGGCCGCGCGCGATCATCCAGCGCAGCGATTCCTCGTTATCGCGAGCAATGGGAAAGATCACCGCCGTCCCACCGGCGCGCTCGACCTGCGCCGCCAGAGACCACGCGTTGGAATTACGGATTTGAAATTGCCTCGGCTGACCGCTGACTCCGACAATTTCATCGCCGGTGGGGACGATCGCCACCCGTGGCTTTCGAAACGCTTGTACGCATTCTTGTCCGGCCATGGCCAGCGCGGCGATCTCGGCGTAACCCAGACGCCGCCCAGCCTCCACGATCACGGCCCCGCCGGCAGCTTCCGACCCGCGATGGCTGATATTGTCCCCCGATAGCTGCGCACGATCGATCTTCACGCGGTTTCCATTACGCGTGGAATGCTCTATCATCACCACGGCGTCGGCGCCTTCGGGCAGCGGCGCGCCGGTCATGATCTCGACAGTTTCGCCATTGCTCACCGAACCTTCGAAGACCTGGCCCGCCCTAACCTCGCCGATGATCGCCAATTCCCCCGGCAAATCCACCGCGCGAACCGCGAATCCGTCGCGAGCCGAACGGTCGAAGGGAGGATAGTCCCGGTCCGCCGGAACATTTTCCGCAATCACGCGTCCAAGTGCCTGTAGCGTTCGCACCGGTTCGGTCGCATTGGATTGTTTGGGATCGGCCCGGCGAGCGTTTTGTAACACGCAGGATCGGGCTTCTTCGAATGTCAGCGCCACCCTTTCAGCTTACGCGAACGCCATGTATACTATGGGCAGCCCGACGCATAGGACCCGATTCACGGAGGTAAATCGTCCATGAAGCGCTCCCTACTTATACTTGCGGTAGCCGGATGGGCCGCCGCCAGCGGGCCCTACGACCAAAAGCTTTCTCCCGACCAGCAGATCATTCACGCGCTCAATCGCCTGACCTTCGGCCCCCGCCCGGGCGATGTCGAAGAGGTGCGGCGCATCGGCCTGAATAAATGGATCGAATTACAACTTCATCCGGACCAAATTCCTGAAAATCCGGTGCTGGAGGCGAAACTCAAGCCGCTGGCCAGCTTGAACCTGCCTCTGGCCGATGTGGTCCGCGATTACACTCCTCCGCCGCAATCACCAGCCATGATGATGACGCCGATCAATCGGCCAAATCCGGCACTGATGAACCTGATTCAAACCGATACGCCGGAGGAGCGCGTTACGCTGCTCAAGTCGCTGGATCCGGAGAAGCGGCGCCAGCTTCTGGGAGCCTTGGCGCCCAACATAATCGCGACCATGCCGGAGTTCAAAGATGAGGCGGACGAAGCCCGGCGCATGCAGCAAGAGGAACAGCAGAAGCGGTTTCGCATGCTGAATCCGCAACTGACCGACTTGCTGAATCCGGACCAGGTAGCGGCGGCGCGATCCGGCAACAAGGATCAAATCCTGGCGCTGATGGCGTATCTCGATCCGGAAAAGCGCCCGCAGGTGGCCAGCCTGCTGCCGGACCAAAGCCTTGCCGATCTTCCGGATTTGCGGCGCGAGGGGCACATGAAGCGCCAGCCCAGGCAGGTGGCGAGCGACGACGTAAAAGAGGCCAAGGTTTTCCGCGCGATCTACTCCAACCGGCAATTGGAAGAGGTGCTGGTGGACTTCTGGTACAACCACTTCAACGTGGACGTCAATAAAACCGTAGCTCAGTCCAATGGGCCGCAGGTGCAAAACCTCATGCACCTGTTGATCGGCAGCTATGAGCGCGACGCGATCCGCCCCCATGTGCTCGGGCACTTTAAGGATCTCTTGCTGGCAACCGCGCGTCATCCCGCGATGCTGTACTACCTGGACAATTGGGAATCGATGGCGAACGGAGGCGTCGATGTCGGTCCGTTCGCCCCCAATCGCGGCACCGTAAACGGCGTGCCAAACTCGATTGTTCCGTCGCCCATATCGCGCCTGGCGCATGGCCTCAACGAAAACTACGGGCGCGAGGTGATGGAGTTGCACACGCTCGGGGTGAAGGCGGGATATACCCAGGATGACGTGATTGCGGTCGCGCGCTGCTTCACCGGATGGACCGTGCGGAGCATGGAGAATCCCGAGTTCGTCTTCGCGCCCTTCATGCACGATTTCGGCGAGAAGACGGTGCTAGGCCATAAGATTCCGGCGGGCGGCGGGGAGCAGGACGGTCTGCAAGTGATCGACATTCTGGTCCATCAGCCTGCGACCGCCAAGTTTATCTCGCGCGAATTGGCCCAGCGCTTCGTCGCCGACGATCCTCCGCAGGCGTTGGTCGACCGAATGGCGCAAACCTTCAGCAAGACCGATGGCGACCTGCGGGCGGTGATGGAGACAATGTTCACCTCACCCGAGTTCTTCTCAGAAGGCGCCTGGCTGTCTAAGATCAAATCGCCACTGGAGACGGTGGTGAGCGCCGCACGGGCGATGCCGGGCGAAGTAACGGATACCTATTCTCTGGTGCAGAAGATTGCCGATCTGGGCCAACCCCTTTACGGAAAACTCGAGCCCACAGGCTATCCCAACACCGGCGATGGTTGGCTGAGCAGCGCGGGCGTGATGGGGCGCATGAACCTTGCGGCGGCGATGGCCTCCGGTCTCACTCCCGGGTTCAAATTGGACCCATCCCGGCTGACTGCAAAGGATGCGGCGGGCATCGCGCGGGAACTGTTGGCGCGCGAACCATCTACACAAACCTCCGCCGCGCTGGCGGAGGGTGTGGAAGGCAAGGATCTTTCACCGCCGTTCCTGGCGTCTTTAGTGATCGGTTCACCGGATTTCCAAAGGAGGTAACCGCCCCCATGTACAAATCAATGTTGACGCGGCGATTTTTCTTACGCGGTTCTGCAATCGTAATGGCTGGAATGGGCCGGGCGCCGGGGTGGCTGGCGCGTGCCGCCTCGGTTGAAGGCAAAAAGCGCAAAATCCTGGTGGCGATTTTTCAGCGTGGCGCGGCCGACGGTTTGAATATCGTGATCCCGTTCGCCGAAACACGCTACCGGGAATTACGGCCAAACCTCGGGCTCGCCGCGCCGACGCGCGAGAACAACGGGACCAATGCGCCGAATGGCGCCATCGATCTGGATGGACAGTTCGCATTGAATCCCGCGCTGCGCCCGCTGAAAGCGCTGTGGGACAAGCGGCAGTTGGCTATCGTAGAGGCGACCGGCTCGCCCGATTCCTCGCGCTCGCACTTCGACGCGCAGGATTACATGGAGTCCGGCACGGCCAGCAAGACGCTGGGAGACGGGTGGCTGAATCGCGCGCTTCCCTCGGGCGGTGAGGCTAACTCGCCGCTGCGCGCCGTCTCCATGACCACTCAACTTCCTCGAATCCTGCGTGGCGAACGGAACGCCATCGCCATCGGCGATTCCCAGCAGTTCAATCTCGGAAACCAAAACGCGACAGCGATCCTGCAGAAAATGTATAGCGCCTCGCCCGACGCGCAGGTGGGCCGCACCGGCAAAGACACTTTCGAAGCGATGAAGCTGATCGCGTCCATCAATCAAGGCTCGTTTCCGAACGGATTCAATGGGGGAGGTCCCGGCGGCGAGCTCGATGGCGAGCTCCGCCAGCTCGCCAGATTGATTAAAGCCGACGCAGGTGTCGAGGTTGCATTTGCCGAAATCGGCGGCTGGGATCATCACGGCTCCGAGAACCAACAACTGAACCAGTTGCTCAACCGCTTCTCCAACGCGATCTCAGCGTTCACCCAGGAAATGGGCGATCGCATGGAGGATGTGGTGCTGGTGACCATGTCCGAATTCGGCCGCACCGCCGCGGAAAACGGCGACGCGGGTACCGACCATGGCCACGGCAGTCTCATGTTCGTGCTGGGTGGTCCGGTCCAAGGAGGCAAGGTCTACGGTAAGTGGCCTGGGTTAGAGAAGGAGCAGCTTTTCGAAGGCCGCGACCTGGCGGTCACCACCGACTACCGGTCGGTGCTGAGCGAACTCGTGCGTGGGCACCTCGGGCAGCAGGACTTGAGCCGCGTGTTCCCCGGATTCACTCCGGGCGATCCGCTCGGGTTGTTGAAAGCGTAGCGGATCGGCACAAGGCCGCGCGGATTCCGCGAGAACTTCCCCAGCATCCCCGCACTTTCGTAATGTCCCCATGGGACAATGAAGGAAGCTTGCCGGTGAACGATTTCCAGCTTTATCTTGCGATAGGCGTGCCGACCATCGCGGTGCTCGCCAGTCTGACCGTGAGCCTCGTCCAGATCAGCGCAATCCGCCAGGACATGGCAGAGAACCTGCGCGAGATCCGCGCGGATATTCGGGAACTCCGTGCCGACATGCGGGGCATCCGCGCCGAGATGCTCGAAATCCGCAACGACATCAAGATCATCGTTAGTAAACTCGTTGAACTCGACAATCGCGTCACGCGCATTGAGGACCGGCTCGCGCACTAGCCGGCTACTGCGGGATCCTGGGAACCTCCAGGTGGAACAACTTCATGGGAGCGTCGCCCGCGCGGATCGATGCGCTATCCTCCGGCGCGAGATACACGCCTGAGCCCTTGCGCACCTGGTAATCCTTCCCTTCCAGCTGAATCACGCCTGAGCCATCCATCAGATACAGAAGCTGATGCTTGCCATTGGCCGCCGCATCGAAAGACTCGCCCGATTCGAGCCAGCGCAAGGTTCCCAACACGTTCTTGGCTCCTACCAGCGGTCCATTGAGAATCTCGGTGAACTTGCCGCCGGGGGAATCGATCTTGGGAAGGTTGTTGGTGTCGATGAAAGTAGTCGTCATTTATGTCTGCACCCATACGCGCCCGTCCACGCGGTTCCAGCGAAGATCGTCAGGCGTGCCGTCAAGAATCGTAGTCTTAAACCGGTTCGGAGCCTGGAACTCGAAGTAGAACAGCGGCGTTTCCGGCGCGCGCAGCCGGTGCTTGGCTTCCGCCGGAATAAACACCAAATCGCCCGGCCCCACGTCGCGCGATCCCTCCGGCGTATCGACAATCGCCTTGCCTTCGATGATGAAGTAGAAGTGCTCGCAATTGACGTGATAGTGATAGGGCGACGATCCGCCTTTGGCGTAGTGCATCACGCCGGCCAGCATGTCATCGATCTCCGCCAGCTCCTGGTTGACAAAGAATATCCGTTCGCGGCCCGGAACCACTGAGACCAGCTTGGGAAGATCGTCCTCGTGAAAGATATAAGCCATCGGCAATGCTCCAAAATTTAATGCGGGCGATACGCCACACGCGCAATTTCCGCGTAGGGCGCGGCAGCGACCGTGGCCCGAATCTCCCGCTGCTCATGCCGCTCCACCGTCGGCTTGGAAGAGCCACGCGCCTCTTCACCCCAGATCAGCGTGACCTGGGCGCCGGGCTCGCTATGCTCCACGTCAATCACCGCCAGCGAAATCATCGCCCGTTCATTGTACGTGTAGCCGGTATAGGTAGAGAGCCCCACGGTTTTTCCGTCTTTCAACACTTTGTCGTAGGGCAGAGTCGCATAATTGGCGAGAGGCACGTCCAGAAACTTGGCGGGATCGGCGCGACCATGCACCAGGGAGCCCCAGACATGCTCCACATCGTCACCGTTCCAGACCAGCGTCACTTTCTTACGCCGTTGGTTGGACGCGATTTTCTTCGAGCGCTTCACGCCCAACGAAATCGTGATCGAACTTGACAAACTGTCCGTAGCCGAGATCGTAGGGAGTGAAATAATAGCCGGCGATATTGTTCGAGTAAAAGCTCCCGCCGAGCGAAGCCATGGCTTCGTAAGCCGAAGGCTTCAGCCACTCGCGATAAGATTTCATTGCATCGCCGGTATAGATGGCCGGCATCGGCGAGGGAATCCATCCGGATTCAAGGCACGTGGTCGGATACGTCCGCGCGCCCACTTGCCGCAGTCCAAACTCCTGCCCCGCCGCGACGATCGCGTCGCGAACCGCTTCCCCATCTTCCCAGGGGCCGAACAATTCCCACCCCGGTTGCCCCACCATGCCGTGGCGCAGAGCACGCACCGCGCGGCCGGCGACCAGCATCGTATCCATATTGAAGAAGCGGATGTCCGGCGCGGGCTTGCCGGTGACCTTCTCCATCACGTGCAGCGCGTGAGGACCTTGAATCTGATAGCGGTATGTGAGCCGCCGGCCTTGATTGGCCGCCGTTCGCTCGTCCCGGGTTACTCTCGCGTTGTACTTCCCGGTCTCAACCTGATACTGCACCCAGTTTTCCGCCGGAGGCCGGCCCACCAGGTTGAAGCGGTTTTCGCCGAGGTAGAACAGAATCGCGTCGCCGATCACATAGCCATCGTGATTGCAGGCCACGAACTGCTTGGCTTGATTGACGCGGAAAGTCTTGAACGAATTGACGGCGAGGTCCGAAAACACCTTGAGCGCATCGGGACCCTCCACGTACAAATCCGTCATATGATGCGACTGATCGAAGAGCGCGCAGGTTTCGCGCCACGCGCGCTGTTCATCGCGCCAGTTGGTGAATTCGTAGCGCACCACGGGGAATGCGTAAGGGCCGATCTGTGAATTGCGCAACAACTCCACCGGGCTCGCGGCGGCTTGTAGAATTTCTTCGAGGTTCTTGGGGCTCATACTTGCGGTTGTGCGAGAGCGTCCGCCAGATCGTTCAGGAAGCGGGCGGCCTGCGCGCCGTCCACCACGCGGTGATCGCTGGAAAGGGTCAGCGTCAGCATCGGGCGGATGGCTGGCGCGCCGTTCACCGGAACCACCCTGTCCGCGATCCGGCCGACCGCCAGGATCGCGGCTTGCCCTTGCGTGATGATCGCCTGAAACGCGTCCACCTGGAACATGCCGAGGTTGCTGATGGTGAAGGTGCCGCCGGCGACATCGGAGGGACGCAGGCGGCCCGCTCGAGCGCGCTCGGCAAGCTGCTTGCGTTGAACGGCGATGTCGGGGAGGGCGAGTGAGTCCGCCTTCGGAATCACTGCGGCCACCACTCCGTCCTCGACCGCGATCGCCAGCGAGATATTCACCTCGGGATTGAGATGAACGCCCTGGCCGCTCCAGTTCGCGTTCATCTTAGGGTGCCGGGCGAGCACCCGCGCCGTGATCGAGATCAGCACATCGCTGATGGTAAACCCCTCGCCGGCGCATTTGCGAGCCTCCATCAATCCGCTGGCGTCGACCTCGCGAACCAAAAAGAAATGCGGCGTCTGCGTCCAGCTTTGCGTGGTGCGCTCCGCCATCAGGCGCGCCACCGCGCTCAGCGCAGGAACTGCGGGCGCCGCCGGTAGAGGAACCGGAGCCGCTTTGGGCGCGGCCGCCGCCGCCAGCACGTCCTCGCTGGTGATCGAGCCGTCGGGCCCCGTGCCGCGGATGTGCGAAAGATCCAGACCGTGCTGCTCGGCGATGCGCCGCGCCTTCGGCGAGATGCGGGGCCCCTTGGCCGCCGTCGAGCCGCCCACCGCGCTCGGAGCCGGCGCAGGCATCGAAACCGCGGGAGCGCCCGTCGACCGCGCTTGCTGCTGCATGGCCCGCGTCGCCGCGTCTTCCCCCTCCGCCGGAGGCTGCTCGCCTCGCGCCACAATCCAGGCGATGGTCTGACCCACCGGCACCACATCGCCGGCACTCGATTTCACCCCGGCCAGCACGCCTTCCGCCGGAGCCTCCAGTTCGAACACAGCCTTGTCCGTCTCGATCTCCGCGATCATCTCGCCCTTGGCCACGGCGTCGCCTTCGCCCTTCAACCAAGCCAGCAGCTTTCCCGATTCCTGCGCCAGCTCCAGCGCCGGCATCACCACACTGACCGCCATTAGTCTCCCACCCCGACCCTTTCGTTTTGCGCGCTGGCTTCGATCATGTCAATCACTAGCTGATTTGGCTCGGGTTCGGTCTCCCGCGTCGCCGCGAGCGGTCCGCTCGACGTGTAGTAGCGCTGCCCAGCCACCAGCAACTGCTCGGCCGGGAAGCGCGTGATGATTTCATGGCCGGTTTCCGTCACCACGATTTCCTCTTCAATGCGCGCCGCGCTCCAACCGTCCTTCGACGGCCAGAAGGTCTCCAGCGCAAACACCATGCCCGGTTTGATTTCGTAGGAATGCTCCAGCGAAACCAGGCGGCTGATCACCGGTTTCTCCCAGATCGCGAGGCCGATGCCGTGGCCGTACTGCAGCCCGAAGCAGGCTTCCTCATTGGGAAACCCGAACTCCTGAGCCTTCGGCCATACCGATGCGATCTCACCCGTGGTTCGTCCCGCCCGCACCAGCGAAATCGCCGCGTCCAGATACTCGCGGCAGCGCTTATACGCATCCACCAAAGCGTGCGAGGCAAAGCCCACAGAAAACGTCCGGTAATAACACGTCCGGTATCCCATATACGAGTGCAGAATGTCGAAATACGCCGGATCCCCCGGCCGCAGCACCCGGTCCGAAAACACATGCGGATGCGGATTGCAGCGCTCGCCCGAGATGGCGTTGACGCCTTCCACATATTCCGAGCCGAGATCGTACAGCACCTTGCTCGCCAGGCCGACACACTGGTTCTCGCTCATCCCCGGCTTCATCGCCCGGTACAGCTCATCGTAAGCCGCGTCCACCATCATCGCGGCGGTGTTGAGGAGCGTGATCTCGTCTTCGGTCTTGATGGCGCGCGCGTCCGACATCAACTGCTGTCCGTCCACTACCGTGATGCCTTCGCGTTGCAGCGCGAACAGCACCGGCGGCTCAATCACGTCGATGCCCACCGGCTCCTTATGCAGCCCGCGCATCTCCAGCTCGATTTTGATCTTGCGAGCCACGTCTTCGGCCCGCCCCATTTCCGGCGACATCGCCCCGCGCAGCAGCGAAATCCCCGCGCGCGAGCGCTCCCCCATCCACGGACAATGCAGTTGGTGATGCTTGGCGGCCGAGCCGAAGTCCCACATAATCGGCTCGCCCATGGCTGAATCGGCGCCGCCGCTCTGCGGCAGCAACGTGAACCGGCTGACCTTGTCCTGCGCCCACGTGCCGATGTGCGTGGCCGTGATGTAGCGCACGTTGTTCATGTCGAAGCACAGCAGCGAACCCAGCTCCGACTTGGCCAGAAACGACTTAATCCGTTCCAGCCGCTGCCTGCGCAGCCGGTCCATGTCGACCCGCTGCTCCCAATCCACCGCCATCGTGCCGTAGGTTTTTAATGCCATGACAAAACCCTCCCACCCAAAGTCAACCCTTAATCTCTACCATCGCCTCGCCCGAAGTCAAGAGCTCGCAAGCCGCGGCGAAAGTGCGGCCGAGCACGCTGCGCATCTCCCGGTTCGAGGTGTTGCCGCAAGTGACCCAGATCACCCGCGGAGGCCCCCCATGACGGCGCAGCAGATCCACGAAATCGCGATCCTTCGTCAGAACCACCGCATCCGCATTCCGGGCGCGGAAAAAGATTTCCGTGTCGGAAGCGTGCACCAAATCCAAATCCCTCAGGGCACACGCCTCGACGCTAAACTGGGCCGCCAGCCACAGTGCGAGCTCCGGTGAAATCTGCGCGTCTATCCAAACTGTCACGGCCAAACTGTCACGGCCAAACTGTCACGGGCAAATTGTCAGCGCCAAACCGTCACCGCGAGATCAGAACTGGGTGACCGATCTCACGAGCCGCGTACTGGAGGCAGGCTTGCAAATCCTCTTGCTCCAGGTACGGAAATTCCTGGAGGATCTCCGGCCCGCTCAACCCCGCGGCGAAAAGATCGAGCACGTCGGAAACGCGCACCCGCATGCCCCGAATACAGGGCCGGCCGCCGCACTGTTCCGCGTTGACGGTGATTCGCGATGTCAGGTCCGGCACGCTCTCAGTGTACCCTACCGTTACACGCGCGCCTCAGTTGGCGTCTTCACCCAGCGCGGCGCGGAGCCGGTGTTCTGCCGCAACAGCAGGTTGAGCTGTCCCGCGTGGTGCTGGACGTGGCGCATGACGTAGAGGAGCAGCTCAGCGCGGCTCAGTTCCTGGAAACCGCTCTGGCGGCGAGCCTGCTCCGCCGTCAGGTCCTGAATCGCCGCGCGAGCCTTAGCGCGGCTGTATTCGAGATAATTCAGCATCTCCTCTTTCGTGTACGGCCGATCCGGAAGCAGCCCGGCCGGATCGAGTTCCTCCAGCGTAAACGGAGGCGGCGGGGCAAACGTCCGTGGCGAGTCGGACATATAGTAGTCGAGGAAGAACAGCGTGTGATACACGACGTACCAGAAGCCAACGACGTCATTGTCCTTCCATGCGGGCTTCTCCGAAGGATTGCTCCATAAGGAGTCCGGGCACGCGCGAACCGCGTTCTCCAGCATGTCCACCGCGGCCCCGAGCTGGCGGGAGATGGCTGCGTCCACTTCAGCGTGTTTTGCCGCAGAGCGCCATCGCGGCCTCGAACACCGAGGCTTCCGTCGGCACCGTCGCGTCTTCCAGCGGCGGTGAGAACGGAATGGGCACGTGCATCGCGCCGATGCGCTTCACCGGAGCTTCCAGGTCGTAGAACGCTCCAGCTTGGATCACCGTGGTCAGCTCCGCGCCGACGCCGTAGCGTTCATAACCTTCGTCGATCACCATCGCGCGCGAGGTTTTTCGCGCCGACTCCACCAGAGTCTGCTCATCGAGCGGCCACAACGTCCGGGGATCGACCACCTCCGCGCTGATATCGTACTCTTCCAGCAGCTTCGCCGCGCCCAAGGCCACTTGCACCATGCTGCTAGTCGCGACGATCGTCAAATCTTCGCCCGGCCGCTTCACTTCCGCAACGCCCAGCGGGATGGTGTAATCCCCCTCCGGCACGGGACCCTTGAGCTTATACATCATCTTGTCTTCGTAGAAGACCACCGGGTTGTCATCGCGAATGGCGGTCTTCAGCAGTCCCTTGGCGTCATACGGCGTCGACGGCATCACGACTTTCAAACCCGGGATGTGACAAAACCACGCATGCAGCGATTGCGAATGCTGCGCGGCGCTTCTTCGAGACGCGCCCAGGGTGGTCCGCAGAACCATCGGCACCTTCCAGCGCCCGCCCGACATGTAGTGAACCTTCGCCGCCTGGTTGGCCATCTGGTCCATGATCAGCCCGGCAAAATCGCCGAACATGATGTCCACCACCGGACGCAAGCCGGTCATCGCCGCGCCCACGCCGATGCCCGTGAAGCCCGGCTCCGAGATCGGCGTGTCCAGGACCCGCTCGGGTCCAAACTCCTGCACCAGCCCGGTCAGAACTTTGAAGGTGGTTCCGGCTTCGGCCACATCCTCGCCCATGATGAACACATGCGGGTCGCGCCGCATCTCCTCGGCCAGCGCTTCGCGCACCGCTTCGCCGAGTGTAAGCTCTCTTACAGCAGCGCCTGCGGTGGGTTGATTTAAAACAGACGCCTCAGGCATATACATCCTCCACTACCTTCGCCGCCGCCGGATACGGAGCCGCCAGCGCGAACTGGACGGCGGTTTCGATCTCCTTCTGAACTTCAGAATGGACTTGCTCGAGCGATGCGGCATCCGCCACGCCGTTCGCCAGCAACCATGCCGACATTACCTTCAGCGGATCGCGCTCCCCTTTCCAGTGCAGCTCTTCCTGCTTGGGCCGATAATATTCGCGGCTAATATCGCCCACATGGTGGCCGTGGAAGCGGTACGTATTGGCCCACAGGAACGAGGGGCCCTCGCCCCGCCGGGCGCGCTCCACCAGCTTCGCCATGACAGCGTAAACCGCCCGGGCGTCCTGCCCATCGACGCTCTCGCCATGCACTCCGAATCCGGCCGCCCGCAGCATCGGATCGCCGGCCGTGGTTTCCGAGATATGGGTGTATTCGTTGTACAGGTTGTTCTCGCAGACGTAGATCACCGGCAGCTTCCAGATGGCCGCCATGTTCATTACTTCGTAGACCACCCCCTGCCCCAGCGCCCCTTCGCCGAAAAAGCACACCGCCACACGGCCGTTGCCCAGCCGCTTGGACGAAAACGCCGCGCCCGTGGCGATGCCCGCGCTTCCCGCCACAATCGCATTCGCGCCCAGGTTGCCGGTATCCGGATCGGCAATATGCATCGAGCCGCCTTTGCCCTTGCAATAACCCGCTTCTTTGCCCAGCAGCTCCGCAAACATGCGATCCAAAGCCGCGCCCTTCGCCACGCAATGCCCGTGCCCGCGATGCGTGCTGGTGATGTAGTCGTCGCGATGCAACGCTTCGCATACGCCCACCGCCACGGCCTCCTCCCCGATATACAGATGCGCCAGCCCCGGCATCAGCGCGCGGGTGTACAAATCGTTCACCCGCTCCTCAAATAACCGGATCGAGACCATGCGCCGGTACATCCGCAAGGCGCGGGCTTGATCTTCGGAAACGCCTGGTTGAACCGGAGCTGTTGTCATTTGGATACCCCCGACATTCTCGCCAAAACTTCGAACACAATCGCGAAATCCTTCTCCGCCAGCCCCATCGCGCGAGCGGCGGTCAAATATTCATTCGACAATGTCGCCATGGGCAGAGCCACGTTCAAGTGCCGGCCCAATTCCCCCGCCAGCAGCAGATCCTTCTGCATCATGTTCACGTTGAACCACGCCTCTTCCGGCATCTGAAGCACGAACGGGCCGCGATACTGAATCATGGGAGAGGCTATGGCGCTGTGGGTCAGCACGTCCACGGCGACCTCGCGCGGGATGCCGCTTTTTTCGGCTAACAGCACGCCTTCGGAGAAGGCCAGAATTTGCGTTGTCAGGCTCAGATTCGCGGCGATCTTCATCACCAGAGCCAGCCCGTTCACGCCGACATGCGTTACCTTCGGGCCGATGTCCAGCAGCAGCGGTTTCACGCGCTCGAAGGTCTCCGCTGAGCCGCCCACCATCACCGAAAGCTTCCCCTGCTGCAGCGTAATCACACTGCCGGAAACCGGCGCGTCCACCATGTCGGATCCAATGGCCCGCACCCGTTCGGCGAGATGGCGGCTGACCGCCGGGCTCACCGTGCTCATCTCGATCCACAATTTGTTCTTGTCGAGCCCCGCTACAACCCCGTCTTCGCCGTCGGCGATCTTGTGCAACGCCGAAGAATCGGTCACCATCGACAGCACGATGTCGGAAGCTTCGGCGACGGCCTTGGGCGAATCCGCCCACTTCATTCCCTTGTCGATCAGCCACTGGGCTTTGGACTTGGTGCGGTTCCAACCCGTCACCCTGTGGCCCTTTTCGAGCAGTCGGGCCACCATCTGCCCGCCCATCACACCCAGCCCAACGTATCCTAGCTTTGCTTGAGAAGAGTCCGCCATTAGTCCTCGATCCAAATCGTTTTTGCGTTCACCAGCTCGCGGATGCCCAGGATGCCCAACTCGCGGCCGTGCCCCGACCGCTTCACTCCCCCAAAGGGCAACCTCGGATCGGACACGACCATCTTGTTGATGAACACCATTCCGGCTTCAATTTCATTGGCGAAACGCTCCCGCTCCACCGGGTCATTGGTCCAGACGCTGGATCCGAGTCCAAAATCGCTGTCGTTGGCCACGGCAATCGCCTCATCGATATTTTTGACGCGATAGACGCACGCCACTGGGCCGAACAATTCCTCGCGATACGCCGGCGAATCTTTCGAAATCCCGGCCAGCACGGTCGGCGAGTAGAAGCTGCCCGGCCGGTCCAATCTATGCCCGCCGGTCAAGACGCGAGCCCCTGCCTTCACCGCCACGTCCACCTGACCTTGCAAGTCCTTCAGGGCGCCTTCGCTCGCAAGGGGTCCCAGCTCGGTGGTTGCCTCCATCGGGTCGCCCACCCGCAGCCCGCTCATCTTCTCCGTGAAGCATTTCTCGAATTCGTCCGCGATGGGTTCAGCCACAATGAACCGCTTCGCCGCAATACAGGACTGGCCATTGTTGATGTTCCGGGCCGTCACCGCCGTGCTTACGGCTTTCTCCAGGTTCGCGCTGGGCATGACGATGAACGGATCGCTCCCGCCCAGCTCCATCACCACCTTCTTAATGCGCTTCGCCGCGGAGATCCCGACCTGAATTCCAGCTCCCTCGCTCCCGGTCAGCGTCACTCCGGCGATACGGTCGTCGTTAATGATCCGGTCGACTTTATCCGAGCCCACCAGCAAGGTCTGAAAGACGCCCGCGGGGAATCCGGCTTGCAGCAGGATCTCCTCGATGCGTAGCGCACATTGGGGCACGTTCGAGGCATGCTTAAGCAAGCCCACGTTGCCCGCCATCAGGTTCGGCGCGATGAAGCGGAAAACCTGCCAGAACGGGAAATTCCACGGCATCACCGCCAGAATCGCCCCGATCGGCTGATAGATGACACGCGCGCGGGCGGCGCCGATCTTCATCTCCTCCGGCGCCAGGAACCGCTCGGCATTCTCGGCGTAGTAGCGGCACACCCAGGCGCACTTTTCGGTCTCCGCGATGGCCGACGCCAGCGTCTTGCCCATCTCCAGGGTCATGATCCGGCCGAACTCCTGCTTGCCTGTGTCCAGGACGTCCGCGGCCTTCATCATCATCTCCGCACGCTGCGCGAAGCTCAGCTTGCGGAAGCGAGGAAACTCGTCAGCGGCCCATTGAAGCCGCTCCTCAATTTGGCCGTCCGTAAGCGCGGTAAAAGTCCGGAGCGTCTCTCCGGTGGCGGGGTTTATCGTAGCGATAGGCATGCAGTTTGGGTTGTGCCCATCCATGATACCTCAGAGCTTTGGCGGCTGACTCGGGAGGAGACGCGCTACCGCGGAAATGTTCCGAGCGTCGAAATTTTACCTCCGCACTCTAGTTCAACCCGGGAAAGCAAATTAAGATTCTGTAATTTTCCATAAGCCCCAAACGTCTTAGCAGGCGATGACGGCCCCCGATACTTCCTTCCAAGATGCCTCTTTCCAACAAGCCCAGCGGTCGAACTCCAGCCTGCTGGCGACGCTTGAGAAACGATCCCTGATTTGGATGGCGGAACGCCTTCCCGCCTGGGTCAATTCCGACCACCTGACGGCCCTCGGTTCGATCTCGCTGGCCATTGCCGGTCTCTTGTATTGGCTGGCGCGAGCCAGCCATGGAGCCCTCCTCGCGGCCATTGTGTTCCTCGTGTTGAATTGGTTCGGCGATTCGCTGGACGGCACCCTGGCGCGCGTTCGCAACTGCCAGCGCCCGCGTTACGGCTTCTACGTGGATCATGTATTGGATGCGCTTGGCAGCTTTTTCCTCATGTCAGGATTGGCTTTCTCCGGCTACATGACTCCTGCCGTCGCCTACGCTTTCCTGATCGCATACCTGCTGCTGTCCATCGAAATCTACCTGGCGACCTACACCATCGGCACCTTCCATCTCTCCTTCTGGAGCTTCGGGCCCACCGAACTGCGCTTGCTCCTGGCCATCGGGACGCTGGTCGCCATCTGGCAACCTTACGCGCTCATCGCCGGCCGCAGCTTCCTGCTGTTCGATGTCGGATTCTCCATTGGCACGCTCGGCCTGGCGGCGACGCTCGCTTACGCCGTGGTCCAGCACACCCGGGCGCTCTACAGGCTCGAAACCAAGTGATCCATTCCTTGGGCAAGTTCAGCCGGTGGGCAGGTTTAATCGTTGGGCGAAATTTAGCGCGGTAGGGATTGCAGGCACGGTAGTTCAGCTCCTAGCCCTGGCCCTGTATCTCAAGCTGCACATGAACTATCTGGTGGCGACTGCCCTCGCCGTCGAGACGGCCATCCTGCACAATTACCTCTGGCACACTCGCTGGACCTGGCGGGAACGCCCGGGCAGCTTCTGGCGGTTCCAGATCTCCAACGGCCTGGTTTCGATCGCTTCAAACGTGATCCTGATGCGGATGCTGACCGGTTCCCTGGGCCTGCCGCCCCTTCCGGCCAACCTGGCTGCCGTTGCGGCTACTTCTTTGGTGAACTTCTGGCTCGGGGACCGCTGGGTTTTCGGCTACCGCAGTGCGTTGCGAGCCTCTTCCACCGTCGCCCGCAACGAATCCCGAGGCACGCTCGCAATCATCGGCTTCACGATCCATCCCAAGCCCGCCGGAATGTCGCGCGAAAGGGAGATCGCGCGGCACTCCAGATAAACCCCCTCCGGCCGCGGCTCGATCAGCCAATACGAGTTCAAGCGCCACAGGAACCCTTGCGATGTACCGTCAGCCAGCGGCTTGCTATCTTCGTCGAGCTCACTGATTCTAGTGGAGCGTGCATCGATCTCCCAGCGCCCTCCGTCCAGCCGGCGGTATTGGACCGCGTATTCGGTGTCGAACGTCACGGTGAACACATTCTTGCGGCTGATCCGGAGCGAGGTGTCCCAGCGGTCGCCCTGATGGGCCAGCACTTTTGAATCGAGCACCTCCGGCGCAAAAATTCTCTTGTAATCGGAATAATTCTGGAACATTGCCAGCGCCTTTTCGACCGTGGCGCCCTTCACCAGGACCCCTCCGGCCCAGTCATGGATCATCCCGCCGTCAACGTTGATAGGGCTGCCGCCAATGGCGGAAATGTCCACGTCGCCGCCCGGCTTCGCGGCCGTCCGAGGCTTTCCGTCGATCTTCGCCTCCGCGGCGGCTGCGTACTTGTCGAACGCCTCATTGGTGGCCGGCGCCAGATGCACCAGAATTTTGATTTGCGCCGAGAGCGCACAAGGAAACGCCAGAAGCAATGAAATCCGGCGCGTGGATCGCACACCTGTTAGACTCGGCTCGCGCCGCCGGAAGTTACGTCGTTTCGTTAGTGGGGTGACGCTTGCTGACCGCCGACCGGCACGAAAACCGACCCGAGGGCTCCGGTGGCGGCGTCCTCAACCACCACATGCAGGTCCCCTGCGGAAGCTCCCGCGGAGAGCTTGCCGTTCCGCCGCATCGGTGAGAGATCGTATCATTATTTCGGTTTTCAAAACAAAAACGACCGCAGGCCCACAACACCTGCAAATATGCGGTCTCGCGAACGTTCTGGATTCGTGTGGCCTGTTCTGAAAACCGAACAAGAGAACAATGTTCCTGAATATGTTTAGAAAGGCGTTGCCAGAATTGTCGGCTTTGTAATGCGGGTAGTAGGCAAAAAGAAATGTTGACTTTTTGCCGGGAGTTTAGGAATATTGCTCAGAGCTAGCCGGAAGTACTGGTAATCACGGCCACACAATATGGTCCGGCGGCCAGAATCTTGCTGGTATTGTGCGCTGAATCGCGTTGTCGATTCGAGCGCGAGGAGTGTCTGTTATGCGCACTACGCTATTTGTGTGTCTCTGTTTCCTTCCGGTCGCTGTTGCTCAACAGGAAACTGGCGTGAAAGCGGGTCAGGGCTCTGTTTCCGTCGCCCAACAGCCGGTCTCGCCGACCAACTCCTACCACCGCGTGCTGGCCATCGTTCCGCTGACCGGTGGCGGCGCGCAGGACGATCCGATCCGCCCGATGTTCGTGCCCGCACCCTCGACAGCACTGCCCAGCCGCAGCGGAATCATCGCCTGGCAGCATCAGATCACGGATGACGGCAAAATGGCGATCGTCGAGTTCGTCGCGCCGACCCGAGCCGCCTTTGCCGAACTCTTCGCCTCCACCGATCCGCGCGTCAAAATCTTCGAGGTCGGCCAGCACACTCAAGCCGAGATCCTAGCGGCTTTCCAGCAGGTAAAAGCAGCGTTCACCTTCAGCAACTTCCAGCCGTTACACGTGCAGTAGGAGTGAGTCATGAATCGGTTCAACAAGCTGGCCTACTTTCTGATCCTTGCCCCCGCAGCGTTTGGTTACAGCTATTACTACACCGAGAGTTTTTCTTCTTCGTCCCTCCCGCCGACATACTGGAGCCAGAACGGCTCGCTCACAGCGGGATCATCCGGGCTGACACAAAGCAGCGGCAGTGGTTCGCTCATCTCCAACGTCACGGTTCCCTACACCGCGCCGGCTACGGCAGGAATGTACGAGGTGGAAACAACGCTCAACCTAACCGCCTCCGGTGGGACCTACGTCACCTACCTGGACGCCACTTCAAATGCGCTCGCCGGTACTTCCGGAACCTATTACTCCGTAGAGCTCAGCCCTACCATTTCCGGCAGCACCTGCTCCGCGACTCTTGCGATCAATAAGCGCGTCAGCGGAACGGTAACGACGCTCGCAAGCACAACGATAGCGTGTACGACTACGACTCAGGTGCGCGCCATACGGGCTCAATCTTCTCAAATTGTTGTCTACATCAACTCTGTCATTATTCTGTACGCTCAGGACAGCAGCATTACGACTGGCCAGCCGGGGGTGGGGGTGTCGAGCACGCCTTCCGGGAACTCGCTCGTTAGCGCCAGCCTGGGGCCCCTCGATGTGGTCCAACCTATCGCCGTCAATGCCAGCACGATCGGCACTTCTTCGTTCGCGAACCGCGTGGACATCCAGTGGCAAGGCACGACGGACAATGCGGGCGGGGTCGGTCTGGCCTTCTATCAGATCTTCCGCGGCAGTACGTACCTGACGAATATTCCGCTAAAGGACGCCTCCGCCTTTTCCGACACGACGGTCTCTGCGAACACCGCCTACACTTACACACTTTACGCTTATGATTATCATCTCAACCTTGTCGGAACCACATTCACCGTCCAGGTGCCGCCGACCGGCTCGGTCGATCCTCGCCAAACAGGGGTGCGTCCGACAGGAACATACTGGGGTGCGAGCCCTGAAGAGATTAACCTCCTGTCCGGAGATTTGAATTTTTCATTACCCCTGCTGAAGGCCCAAGGACGAAGTGCCGGTCTCGGATTCTCCCTCAGCTACAACTCGCAGAATTGGCGCAAGGATTCGGGGGGAGTGTGGAATCTCGGCCGAGACGTTGGCTTCGGGTACGGCTGGAAACTTCTAGCAGGATCACTGACGCCCTACTGGAGCGACTACTTTACCATCGATCACTACACGTTCACGGATGCAACGGAAGCCGAGTATCGGCTGAGCGTGAACAACGGCAGTAATGTCTGGAGCTCGACTGAGAGCATTTACCTTCAGTACGATGCGAACGCCGGGATACTGCATTTCCCGGATGGGACATTTTGGGTCATGGGATGCGAGTCCGCCGGGACCGAACAGGATGCGGGCACGCTCTATCCCACCACGGTCGAGGACACCAACGGTAACCAGATCCTGATCACGTACGCAGACGGCATTGGCGCCTCGTGGAGCAACTCCAGCGCCCGCATCCTCACCATCGAAGACGTGCGTACGCCTCTTGGTGGCGCCGGGTACACCTACGCCTTTAGTTACAATAGCGATCCCATTCCGCATCTCACCCGGATTACGAACACCATCAGCACTGGCGAGGCGTACACGTTCAGTTACGGCAGCTTCGCACTCGCCGATCCGTTCACGAGCACTTCGTTCGGGACCTCCACGAGCCTCACAAACGTTTACCTGACCTTGGATAGCCCCGCCAACTATGCGCTTACGACGGACACCTCGGGCCAGCTTCAGAAGGCACAACTCATACACGGCGGCTATATCAGGTGGGCTTACCAGGCGGCCACCTATTCGGGTTCGCGCGAACAGATGGAGGTCAATGACCGGTATCTCTCGAAGGATGGAACCAGCGAGACGACTTACCCGATCTATCACGAATCGGGCACCAGCTCGCTCACGATTCATAGCTGCGCCATGATCGACGATCCGGGCGGCGTTGGCGAGAAATATTGGGCGTTCTCCTCAAGCTCGACGACTATGGGCCTGGTGACCCACTATCAAGGTCGATCGCCAACCACGAACCCGTGCTCGGCCACTCCGGCTTCAACGGCTGTGACCCAGAATGACTATACCTGGACCCAGGACTCCGCTGGCAATAGCTACATCGGTGAAGTCGACACGACGGCCGATCCAGGCCAGAGCTATGCCATCGAAAAGAAAACCACGCAAACGGTGGGCAGTCACGGCAACGTTCTCCAGGTGAACAACTACAATTGGGGCAGCCTCAGCACGCCGGCGCGGACCTATAACTACACCTACCTCAACACCAGCGCATACACCAGCAGGTACATTTACAACCGCCTTCAAACCGCCACTGTCACGCCTTCCGGCGGCTCTCCGACCTTACTGGCCGGCCTGTCCTACGACGTGTATAGCTTGTTCCCACCGTCTGGTTCCGCGGGTGAATGGGACAGCTCCTACACCACCGTTTCGGTTCGCGGTAATGTGTCAACCTACACGGATGCTTCTGGGATCACCTCCACCACCGAGTACGATCGCTACGGCAATGTCTACGGTACGACGGGCGGTAGCGGCGTAAGCAGCTCCGTGACCACATCGGGCACCACCAACTTTTCGGCTCCCGATCAAATCACCGTTGGCGGCAGTCTCACGACCAGCATGACCTATGGCTCTTTCTTGGGGCTCACCAACGAAACGGGACCGAATGGAACGAGCGTCGACATCGGCTACGACAGCAACGCGCGCCCCACGTCCAGCACCTCGCCCTTCGGTGCGACGACCACAACGAGCTATACCGATTCATCCTCGTCTCCCAAAACCTGCACGATTGTTGACGGCCGCTGGACCCAAACGAATCTCGACGGCCTTGGCCGACCCATCCTCACCCTCACCGGTTACGGGTCCTCGTGCGGTACGGGAACGACCCTGTCCCAGGCGGAGAGCGCCTACGCTTCATGCGGGTGTTCGCCCCTCGGGAAACTTGTGCAAACCTGGGTGCCGCACGCATACGGGACCGCGGAAAGCACGACCGCGAGCACCACCTATACCTACGACGGCATCGGCCGGACGCTCAGCAAAGCGGTGGTTGGAGCACCGGTCGGTGGCAGCCCGGACACGCAGGGCACAACCCACTACGTCTACCAGGGCAATACGGTGAAGGTGACGGACCCGGCTGGGAAGATTAAAATTTTCACTGCCGACGCGTTCGGCAATCTGACCCAAGTGGTCGAAGATCCGGCTGGCCTCAACTACACCACGAGCTATACGTACGATGTCTTGAATCATCTCATCGGCGTCTCTATGCCGCGCCCCTCCGGCACCCAAACGCGTAGTTGGTCCTATACCGGTAACTTCCTGATGAGCACCACCAATCCGGAGAACGGCACCGTCAGCTACACGTACGGCAGCAACAATAAAGTCGCCACTCGCACCGATGCCAAGGGCCAAGTGACTACGTATTCTTATGATTCGCTGGCGCGTTTGAGCCAAGTGCAGCGCTACCCGTCAGGCCTTGGAGGCGCGGCCGACCCATGCCAGACAGTAAACTACTACTATGGCAACAACCCGCTTGGCTCCAGCTATCCCACCAACGCCTCCGGCCACCTTTCGGCGGTGCAATACATGGGCGGGTTCAATCCAACGACCTCTCCTACTTGCGACACGACGTTCACCGAAATGTATAACTACGGGGTCCCCGGTGCACCGGTGGGCAAGCAACTCACTGTCACGCGCAGTGTGGGATACGGCGCGCCGAGTTCCTTCAGCTTGAGCGCGACCTACACCTACGACAGTGAAGGCCGCACGACTGCGGAAACCTACCCCACCGACAACTGGGGAACCACCGAGAGTTTGAGCTATACTTTCGACAGCATGGGCCGTCTGAATACCATGACGGACAACATTGGGATGACCACTCTCATCTCGGGGGCAACATACGGTCCTGCCAACGAGTTGCTCACGATTACCTCGGGCCTTGGGGGCTGGGGCAGCGAAACGCGAACGTATAATTCGCTCAAGCAGCTCGTCGCCTTGGGTACTCCTGGCATTTACTTCACCTACAACTATCCGGCTACAGGCAATAACGGCAAAATCACCTCGGAAGTTGATGGCTACACCGGAGGCGAGACGATCACCTACGCCTACGACAGTCTCAATCGCCTGATCAGCGCCTCATCGAGCGCGAGCTGGAGCCAGACCTTCACGTACGACGGTTTCAGCAATCTGACCGCAACCGTCGGCGTGAACGCTCCAGGATTCTCCGGCCCGTGCTGCAACCTCAACAATCAGGATTACGGCGAGGACGCGAACGGCAATCCGTGGACGGTCCAATTGCCGGCCTATGGAACCTCCGCGTCTGCGAGTTACGATATTGAGAACCGGCTGGTTTCGCTGAGCTCAGGCAGCTCTTACAGCTACGATCCTTCGAACCGCCGCGTCTGGCGTGGTACCTGGTACAACTCCTCCGGCACATGGACCCGCGGGCAAGACGAGGTCACGTTCTGGAGCATTAGCGGAAGGAAACTGGCGGCCTATAACATAACCTCCAGCTACGGGTTTTACGCGACGCAGATCGGGTTCAACTATTATTTCGGCGCCAAGCTGATCCAGAATGGATATGGTAATGACGTCTATACAAACCGCCTCGGCTCGGTCGGCACGTTTTATCCCTACGGAGTCGAGCGAGGCACAGTCGGTCCCAACGACACCGAAAAATTCACCGGCTACTTCCGGGATTCGGAATCCGGCAACGACTACGCTGTCAATCGGTATCAGTCGCCGGGATATGGAAGGTTCCTGACGCCGGACCAGGGCGGGAACCCAAGTGCGGCGGACCCGGGGAGCTGGAATAAGTACGCCTATACCCGCGGTGACCCCGTGAATCGGGCTGACCCAGGGGGCATGGATGACTGCCCGGTTCAGTATTGCATGAGCATGAACGTGTGGGTTGATACGCCCGATGCCTTTGCTTACACCGGCACCGGGGGTGGTGGAACTGATCCCATGCTCCTTTTCACCGCCGAGGAGACCTCGGGCAGTCCCTGCTACGGCGAAGGGTCGAACATCACCCAGGACTGCATCGACTGGCTTACCGGTTTCGCTGCACAGGCCTACGGCAGCGGCGACCAGCCTCCCGCGATGAACATGGAGGGCACCTCCGCTCCCACGGCGATCAAGAACGTGATGCCGCTTGTTTCTGGCATTTTTAATACGCTCAGCACCGTGCTGTCTGGGACGAGCTGCGGTAATTGGTTTTCGGCAGGCCTCGCCGTCAGCGGGAACGGCCAATTTCCCGGGCAGTCCTTGAGCGACTTTCTTTCGAACTTCCTTCCACAGTTCGTTGGAAGGGGCGACTTCGTCGGGGGTAACTCCAATTCGGTGCAGGGCAGCTCTCTGCTGCCATCAGGTTATACGATCGCGGTCAACAATCAAGGCGCGTTTTTCAATGCCGTGCCCAATGGGCAGGTCATAGGGGGCGGCCAGACTTACGGCGCAGCGATTGCCAGTATTAACGGAGGGAGCGTGCAGGCGCAGGCTTTCTTGATGCTTCACGAGGTCGCCCATTTGTTCGGCATGATCCAGGATGATAGCAATGACCCGACGATGGTGGCGCACAACAATGACTTGATTTGGCAAAACTGTGGAAACGTCCTGGGCACACTCTCGAACAAGGGACCATAACCCATGAAACATCGACTTAGCGCGCTCGGTGGAGCGTTGATTTGTTTCTGCGCCTTCAGCAAGGGTGCTGATACTGCCCAGCCCCCCAACGGGCTCGCCTGTATAACAGAGCTGACGATACCAGAATACAGGGGGCTTCCCTGGCTGGCGAGGCTTAGCGGCGAGGCCAGGGTTTCGATAACGGTCGGGCCCGGCGGAGCGATAGCCACGATGGACGTCCAAAGCGAAATGGCGCAGCTCACAGCCTGGCTAAGGTCGGCGATGTCAAATACAAAATTCTTGGACACTTGCGCAGGGCAAACAGTCGGAATTCGCTTTGTTTATCGTCTACAAGGCGAGCCCGAGGATGCCCCGCGCAATTGGCCGCGGAACGAGGTGCGACTGCGAGTTGGAAACACATTCGAGATCACTGCTGCGCCGCCGATACCTAAGTTACAGCCGTGAGCGGCGGCTACCACGGCTCCTACGCCGGGATGAACGCTCCGGCTTCTCCGGCCCGTCTTGCGATGTGAACAATCACCAGGGCGGTGAAGACGCTAACGGCAATCCGACGTACGTTCCGGTGCCAGCCCAGGGCGGCTCGGTTCCGGGCGCGTACGATGTCGAAAACCGGCTTGTCGCGCTCAGCTATCCGCTGAATCCGGCGGTGTATTACAGCTACGACCCGACCAATCATCGCGTCTGGCGCGGCCAGAGCGGCAGTTCAACCGACGAGATCACCTTCTGGAGCATCAGCGGGCGCAAGCTGGCGACGTACCAGATCACCGAAACCGCCGGCAATTGGCCGACGCCGCCGGGAATGTACTGCACGCAAACCGGCATCAACTATTACTTCGGCGGCAAGCTCATCGAGGCCAACAACGCGACCCGCAGCGGCTGGGTCTACTCCGACCGCCTGGGCTCCATCGGCAAGTTTTACCCTTATGGCATCGAGCGCCCATCGGCGACGACGAACGGCACGGAGAAGTTCACCGGCTACCTGCGCGATTCGGAGACGGGGAACGACTATGCCGTCAATCGGTATGAGTCCCCGGGGACGGGACGGTTTCTGACTCCCGACCGCGCCGCTTCGGCAAGTGCGAGCGACCCCGGGGGCTGGAACAAGTATGCCTACGTGGGAGGAGACCCCGCCAACCGCAGAGACCCGTCCGGAACGGATTACGAAGGCCTGGACGACTCCTCGGTTTACTCGGTGTGTCTAGCGCAGGGCACGTGCGACGACGGCCCGGCACTTATGCTGGAACTCGTCGGTGACCCAGACAGCGGGTGCTACGCGGACCCGCAGGGCTGCTATGCCGTGCTGTCCGTGCTCATGGCGGAGGGTCAAACGTGCGGCGGTAGCACGGCGAGCGAATTCACCTCCAATGGAAGCAGTTTCCCGCAGCCCTGCACAGGCGTCGGCGATCCCACGCAACCGTCGGCCGCGCCGAGTTGCGACGTCGAGGTCGGCTACACGCCGATCAACCTCGCCGGCGTAAACACGACATTCGACCACCTATTTTTTGACGTGTGGAACGGGTCAAGCTGGAGCGTTGTCGACGGCGGGCCCCAGTACAATCCACCCCAAATCACCTACAAAACAACAACCGTCTTCGGGCACACGATCTCGATACCCTCGGGTATAACCTTCGGAAACCTGATCACCGGCGTGACTCCGACGGGCCTCTACGGCGAGAGCACGAACCCTAATGCCGTGATCTTCTTCAATCAGCCAGAGCCCTGCGCCTTGGTGTCGCAGATTGAGGCGGATGGCACGGCCCTGAACGGTTTGGTCCCATACTGGCCGGTCCCAGGAACGGGGTCCTACAATTCAAACAGCGTAGTTTTCACGATTGCGCAAGACGTAGGCCTGCCACTCACCCTCCCCAATAACGGTCACATCTTCCCGGGATGGGGTGACTACATTCCACATTGATCGGAGCCCATCTGCGTGACAGATCGACATGGATCGGGCCGGGTGTCGGTGGCCACAGCTATCTTGACGTTGGCGGCCGTAACGGGGACCCTCGTCCTATTGAGTTGTGACGCCGACCACCAGGCGATCACGGACAAATCCAGGACGACCCGCCTCGTCCCCGACTCCCCTGAGGTACGGAGCTTGATCGCAGACGCGCAGCGCCTAAACAGGGACAAGAAAAACGACGTCGAGTCGCCCGAGCAGGACGCGTTCGTCGATGCGATGACGAGCAGACAGACGATCGAAGTCCCACCGGGCTCATATCTTCGAATCCTCCAGTGGTCAACCGCCGTTTGCGCTAAGGTCCGCTACAATTCGGTTTTCATCAAGGTCCAGGTGACGACGGGAGATGCGAAAGGCGAAATCGGCTGGGGGTGCATGTTGGATATTACCCTCACCAACCCTCTACCGTAGCCCCGCCGAAGGACGACCGTCCTCACAATCCGTCGGCGCTTCATGGAGCGGAAGTGGGAGCGGGTGCGGAGATTGAAGGCGACCGCATCAGCCACACACGGCCACGGCGCTTCGGCGCTGCACTTCGATCCGCACAGCGTAGAAGGCAGCTTGCAGGAGATGGTTGGGGCCGTGATTGGCGTCGATGACGATCGCGCCGCCGGAAGTTACGTCGTTTCGTTAGCGGGGTGACGCTTACTGACCGCCAACCGGCACGTGGACGGATCCGAGTGCGCCGGTGGCGGCGTCTTCGACGACAATGTGAAGGTCGCCAGTGGAGGTTCCGGCGGAGATTTTGCGGCGCAAGGTGTAACCGTTCTTCAGAGCCTCTTTAAGACGGGCTTCGGTTAGGCTGATGCGGATGGTTTCGACACTCCCTTTGGTCGTTTCAGTGCCGAACTGAGTTGCCATGGCGATGCCGGCGACCCAGCGGCCGTTGGGGGCGTGCTCAAGATGCAGGCCGTCGAGATCGAGAACCAGCTCCAGATTGTAGAGGCCGGAGGCTCCCTTGACGGGCAAGGCGGAGGCGCGCAAGCCCAATTGCGTGGCTTCGAGCGGATTCCGCATGGATTCGTTCAGACGATCGCGCCAACGGCCGTTAGCAGAGTTGGAGGCGTCGAGAGCGAAGTAGCCCTTGCGCGCGCGCACGTCCAGGGAGACGCCTTTGTGGGCGACCTTCACGGAGAGATCGTGATAGGAGCCGTCCAGCTTCTCAGCGGAGGGATAGAAGCCGAGGCGGTAGGTGACGTCGCCGTCCTCCATGATGGTTTTCAAGGCTCCGGTGGCGTCGTTGGTGGCGTAAAAGGCCTGGCCGCCGGTGCCGCCCGCGAGCAGGTTCATGGTGTCGATGCCGGGGGCGGTGAGATCACCGGCGGGTAGCGCGGAGGCCGCGTTGGCGTTGCGCGGAGTGGCGATTGAAGGGCGGGTCGACGGCGCGTTGAAGCCGGTGGTGATGCCGCGGGGGTCGATGGGGTAGACGGCGATGTTGGCGCCGTTGAGCGCGCGGATCGCGTGGTAAAGTTGCGGGGAGAAATCCAGAACTTCAATTTGCGAAACTCCGCCGTGATTGCGCTGATTGATGGTAAGCGCGGGGAAACTGCCGGAGATCCACACCAGTTTCTTGCGGCCCGGCAGTCCGGAAAGGTGCTCCGCGATGGATTCGAGCGCTGCTTGCGTGATGTAGACCTGATCGCGCAGCGCAAAGTCAGTCATCTCCGCGGCCGCGGTCATCGCCATGGCCTGCAACTGGTAGGCGCTCGTAGCCATTTGTTGGAGGGCCGCTGGTGCGTTTGCGGGGACCTCCTTCATAAAGTCGATTTGGCCCTGAAGATCGACCAGGTCCGGCGCGGAGAGATCCGCGGACTGCTCGGCGTTGGTTTTCGAGAGGGCGAGAATCAACGGCGCGGAATCGGTGGTGAAGTCTTGAATGACGTGCAGGTTCTTGACCAGGATGTAAACTGCAACCGGATCGCCGGGATGGAGCGTGCGCAAATAATTGATGACCTGATTGCGAACCCAGGCCTGGTCGGAGGTTTCGGTATTGAGCGCGTCCCACAGAATCACAGTGGGGCTGGGGGGCTCCTCGCCGTCGCGCGTCAGGCGATTGGAGACCACGCCGGGCGCGAGTGGCACGGCTTTACTGGATGTCGATACGGTGGATCCCGATGCGGTGGAGTTCGAAGCGGAAGTTTTCGAGGCCGCTGAGGCCTGCACGCTGAACAGGGTGATTTGCTGCGGCTTGCCGTTATCGAGAATGGTGAAATCGTTCTGAGTCAGGTTGGCGACGGAGCCGTTTTTGCCGTGCACCACGACATCGACCTCCACCAACTGGCTGTTGACCTTAAATACCGGCGCCTCATCGGAGGCGATCAGGCCGCCCGAAGCAGCCAGGACAAGTACAGCTGCCTTCAGCTCGTGGTGGAGCATGAGCGTTCTATTTTCCCGGGAAAGGAATCCGGATCGATCCGGCCTCGCCGCTCGATTTATCCAGCACCACGATGCGCAGCGTGGCAGGCTTGTCCGGGGCCGGGACGGTGTTGTCGATGGTGACTCCGCCGGCGAGGCCCTGGCGAAGCTGATCGTCGCTGAGGCTGAGGCTTTCGGGGCTGACGGCGACTTTGGGCTCGCCGCCGGCTTCAATGGCGAGAGCGAGGTCGAAAGAGGCGACCCATTTATCGACGCGTTTTTCGAATTGCAAGTCCTTGAGATCGACACGGATTTGCACGGCGTCGACGCCGGGACGGTTGGGTGCGGGAGCGGCTACGCCCATGAGGCCCACGCGATTGGCGTCCAGCCGGTCGGCGATCAGCTCATTGATCTGCGGATGGTCCGTGCGGGCAGCCGCAATGTAGCTCTTGCGGTAGAGGAGCTTTGCCCCGGAAGTCTCGGCCTTCTTGGACAGCTTCACGCTGAGGTCATGCTTTTTGTTGTCCAAGGCCTTGCCGTCGATGTAGAAACCGAGGGTATAGGAAACGCTGGCGGCGTCGATCACATCGCGAATGGGCTGGGCGATGTCATTCACGCTGATCAGATTCCTGCCGCCGGTTTGACTGGCGATCATTTCCATGGCCTGCGGACCGGAGAGCGTGCTCTGGCTTTGCGCGGAGCTATCCAGCGCACCCAGGCCGCCTTTGCCGCGGCCGTTCATTAGGCGTCCTTCCTGCTGGGTGCCCGAAGCGGTACTGCTTGAGCCTTGCCCGAGGCCGGTGCCGGCTCCGCGGGGATCGATGGCGAAGAGGGCGATGTTGGCGTCGCTCAATTCGGAGGCTACCCCGTTGACCTCGGCCTCATCGTCAGTGCGGCGGCTGGCGTCGTTGCCATAGGTGAGCGGGAAGCTGCTGACGATCCACACCAGGCTCTTTCGGCCAACCACGCCATCCATGCGGCGGGCGATGGCGCGGAACGTGTTTTGGGTGATCTCCGCCCGGACCGAGTGTTCCAGCGGATTTCCCGGTGTCAGGGCGTCGCGCAGCTTCTTATCCAGTGCCTGCCCCTCAGGCGTGGGCGCGGTGGCCGGAGGCGTCGCCAGCAAGCGCTTGGCGGATTCGATCAGGGGCGCGGAGTCTTCGGTGAAATCGCGCACCACGGTGAGGTCCTGAAAGAGGCTGTACAATCCGACTTTTTGCGAGGGTTTCAAGGACGCGAGCAATTCCAGAATCTGGCGGCCGGCGCGGGCTTGCGCTCCGGCGGCCAGGCCGCTGAGGCCGGGGGTAGAAGAGCTCGAGCTGCTGGAACTGCTGGAAGTGTTGCTTTGTGGATCGATGACGTTCAAGCGGTCGAAGAGAATGACCACCGCGTTCCGGGCGCTTGCGCCGTCGGCATTGATGCGATTGGAGACCACGCCGGGAGGCAGCGGAGCGGCCTTGGGAGCGCCCTCGCCGGTTTCGTTCATGGCGAACAGGCTGATGGTTTGCGGCTTGCCTTTGTCGGTGAGCGTGAAATCGTCCTTGGTGAGTCCCTTGACCGGACCCTTATCGTTGCGCACCTCGACATCGACTTGGACGAGCTGAGTGCCGGTGCGGTACACAGGCTCGACCTGTTGCGCGGCAGCGATGGCGGCAGCGAAGAGCAAAAGGATGCGACGGGACATGGTAGCCTCCACTGCTGGCCAGTCTATCGCAAATAAACGAGCGGGAAAACCGCTAATCGGCTTAATTCGCCGCGGCCTCTATCGATCCAGTCGGGACGTTGTCGCGCTTCGAACTGGTACCCTGTTGCGATAATGTCGCGAAAATCAGTGCTGTTGGCGGGATTGGTTCTTTTCTCCGCGGGCGCTCGCGCGCAAACAGGCGATGACGAGCCCGCGGCGATCGTGGAGCTTGGGGGAGCCGCCAGTTGGAATCTCACGGACGGCGGGTCCAGCTTCGGCCCCGACTTCGCGGTGGAAATCACGCCGATTGAAAACTGGCTGGAATTGGAGGCCGGCACCACGCCGCTTTTTAGCCGTCACTCGACGGAATGGGACACCGACCTTCTGTTTAAGAAGCCTTGGACCCTTTCTGAGAAGGTTGAATTTATGATCGGACTCGGCCCGGAGTGGATACACTCAAAGCAATCTGGAATCTCTACCAACGCGGCCGGGGTCGAAGCCGTGCTCGATTTCATGTTCTGGCCCTCCGCCAAGCACAAGTTCGGCTGGTATCTCGAACCAGGCTATGACTACAGTTTCGGACGGGGTCACGAGCGCTCGTTCGGTGTCAGCGGCGGACTGCTGATCACAATCCCCAAAAGGCGAAGTCACTAGGCGGGACGATGACAAGACGCCCGGACGCCCATCCTCTGGCGGCCAAACGCCGCGTCTCACCGCGGACCCTCCGGCGCACCAGTCGTCTCGACTCCGAGGTTAATCCTGTTGCTCGCGTGTGACGTTCCAGGTTCCTGAAACTGTAGGCGAGGTGCATGAAAAGGTTCCGCTGCCGGTGACCGATGAGCCGGACGCCACCAGAGAACCGGTAAAGCTGCAGGAGGTGCCCCCTTCGAGCACCGCGCCGAAGGTGGCCTGGCCGTTGGCCGTGACCGTCCCGCTGCCGCTGCCGGGGTTGGTCACGGTGACGGTACCGTTGCTGATCACGGCCGTCACCGATCCCGACACCGTCACTCCGGATTTCGTGCCGTTATAGGCGCCCATGTAGGTACCGTTGAAATCGGCCACCGTGGTTGGTGGATTTACCGTCAGCACGGCCTGGGCAAATTTGCCCTGATACGTTGCCGCAAGCGTTACCATCGATGCCGAGCTGACGGTTCCCACCGAAACCGAAAAGCCGGCGGAGGTAGAGCCGGCCGGGATGAGAAGCGTTGACGGTACGGTCACCAGCGTTGAACTGGCGGAGAGAGCGACCGTCACGCCACCGGAGGGTGCGGGGCCCGACAGAGTAACCGTCGCTTGAACCGCAACTCCGGAAGTGGTTTGGGATTGAGACAGACTCAGGCTCGAAATCTGCGGACCGGCATTTTCGCCCGACTGATAGTTGGCGAGTCCGGTGACCGCTTCGAAACCTCCGTACGCGAAGCCGAGGTCCAGGCCGCTGGTCGAAAATATCGTGGGATTCGCGAAACTCAAAATTCCAAGAGTAGCGCTGGTGGTGGTCGAAGGCAGCGAATCCAAGACCTGCGGAGGGATGGTGAAGGTTCCAGGCGCCGATGCAGCGATGCATTCGAAGGTTACGTCGAGCCCCGCTGCTCCCGTGGAGTCGCCTTCGATCCACACCAGATCGTTAGCAGCGCCGCCGGTCCAACTCACGGTTAAACCTTGCGAGGAAGTGATGTTCGATGCGGCGCTCATGTTGGTCCAGATCACGGGCGAAGGAATGGTAACGGCCGCGTTGAAGCCGCCAATCTGCGCTCCTGACCCGCCGTTCCCGCTGAAGGTCAGCGTCCCGCCGCCGGTGGGAACGAAAGTGCCCGGCAAGACGGCGGAGTAGGGCGGATTGTTCGCCGCCGTGTAAGTGAGGATGGCTTGTTCGTTCCCAGGTCCGGTCAAAGTGAGGCTGGAGCCCGCGGAAAGAACCGTTGGCGTGGGCGCGGAACCCGGCGGGTTCACAATGCAACTGCCGGGAGAAACAAAACCGCCGGAGAACAACTCAGAGTAGAGTTGAACCGCACTATCGGTCTTGAAAACGCCGCTCGCCTGTGAGGAGGTTTGGGAGCCCAGTGCGGTCTGCTCCGTCTTGCCGATCACGCTGAGGCCGGCGACGTTCGCCGACGTTCTTCCCACCAGCGCCGGCCATTGATTGGCGACGCTGATCTGGTCGGTACAACTGGAGGCGCCGGCGGGCGCAACCGGAATCGTCGTGTAGTTGCTGGTGAGCGAGCCGCTTTGGGTCACCACGGAAACGTAGCAACCCATGGGGACGCCGGAAGGAACGTAGACGAAGACTTCATCCACTCCCGGATACGCCGATCTTCCTTTGTAAAAGACGGTAGCCGCGACGCCGCCAATATACACTTGCATGCCGATACTGGTGAGATTATCGGTCTGCTGAGGCTCAGTCTTATCGTCGTTGGCGGGATCGGGACCGACGCCCGTTCCCCAAAAGACGATCAGTTCTCCGGGAGTCGCGGGATAATTGGCGGTGATCGGGTTGTAATTCGAGTCGAACGCATAGGCTGGACCGAATCCAGCCCCGTTGTAGGTCAGGATTCCAAAATCGCTCTGGACAACTTGAATCGGCACCGGCTGGCTGGCTTGGGTCCCATTCATCACGGTAAGCGTGCCGGCGCCAAGCGGAGTAGCTTCGGGCAGAACCGCACCGATCTGCGTCGGCAGGATGTAGTAGAGCGTCGGCTGCGTGGTGACGCCATTCACGGTGACTGAAACGCTGGTACCGTTCAAGCCGGTGGTCAGCGGGAATGCCTCCGTAATGTTGCTGATGCTGGTCAGGCCGGTCCCTTTGATGATGAACAGCATGCCGGGAGAGATGCCATAGTTCGGCAGACCGGGCTGCGTGTAACTGTAGTTGTTCTGGAGCTCAGTTACTTTCGGCTGACCGAAAACGGGGAGGGCAAAACAGACAGCAAGGGGAAATAAACAACCGCGCAACTGCATAGCCCAGTATACCGAGGCTCTCTAAGAGGGCCTTGGACCCCAACATGCTAAAAAACGACCCTCGACTTTCCTATTCGGCCCACCCGCTTATGCCGATAGAACTGTAGCAACGGACTCCCACTGGAGATCGATATGGCGCGGCGTGTCCGCGCCATGGGATTGAGAAGGCCATGCTCAGCTTACGGGGACTGATTCTCCTTGCAATTGCCACCATCCTTATTTTTAGAATGGTTCGCAAGTTTGGGGCAAACAGATCCAATCCGATGGGCGGTCCCCGAGGGACACCCTCGTTGGGCAACGGTTTCTGCACCAATTGTGGAGCCGCGCTGCCGGGCAGCGGGTTGTTTTGCGGCGGCTGTGGCGCACGCCGAGGCTAAGAACTGCTTATTGGCCGCGCACCGAAAGCCATGCGATTCGGTGTGCCGGATGGCCTCCTGACGTGTGAGCCGATGAGGCCACGGGCCGTCATGATGCGTTCGGGGGAAGTAAAACGACGAGGCCAATCGCTCGCGGCCCGCGGTGCGTCTCGAAGAGGCGGGCAAAATCCGCGATGGGCTGCCGCCGCACGGGCTCGGAGCCCACAAGGTAAAAAGATGTGAACAGCGAGCCCAGGACGCTGCCGTACTCCTGCTGCGATATGCCGGAGCGCTCGATCCCGTAAGGCCAGAATTCGGTAACGGCAGGTACGCCGAGCGAGAAGAACTTCCGGGCTCCCCTGAAAAGGTGGCCCTCGTGCCCTTGGATGTCGATCCACACGAGGTCGATACCGGAGGCGCTCAGGAGCGGTTCTTCCGAGACCAGATCGTCCAGAGCCCGAGCCGGCACCTTGATCGTTTTGCGTTTATCCTCGCGGTAAAATCCGGGCGCCTCCGTCCGGCGGATCCTATGATCGCCCGGATTGTCAGGCGAGAGTTCCATATCGAGCCACTCGCTGGCCGCCGAAACAGCACATTGCAGCGGGGCGATCCGGCCGGAAAGGCCGTTCTGTGCAATGTTCCGCAGCAGCAGGCGGAAGTTGTCCGGCGCCGGCTCGATGGCAATGGCGCGATCGAAATAGGCGTGCTTCAGCAACCCGATGCAGGTCATCCCGATGTTCGCGCCGATGTTCAGAACGGTTCGCGTGGCTCCGCCACGGCCGGCGTAGCCTTGCGCCCGCAGCAGCTCGACGACACTTGCCGCTTCCTTTTCTTCGTAGCTTCTTTTGACGTATAGGTACTTGCCAGGAAGCCACTGGTGACTAGGGAATGTGAATCTTCCGTTGGAGGTGCCCACCGTAACGTCGCGGGCGGGGCCATAGTGGATCAGCATCCACTGGAGGTGACGGCGAACCTCGGACGGAGTCATGGCCATGAATGGTAACCATTAGATCATGTCAGCGAAGGAGGTCGACTGCGGTTGTGGCGCACGTCGAGGCTAAGAACTGCTTATTGGGTCGCGCGGCGAAAGCCCGGCGATTCGGTGTGCCGGATGGACTTGGACGTGATCAAGATGCCGACGGGAAACGCGCTTCGCATGGGTCCGATTACAGACCTGTCACGCATCGATGCCGCCCCGGGGGAAGACGCGACGCCGACCGAGTTGACGCTCACACCGCTGCGGGGTATACTGAACTAGGACCTTTTAGGTCCCAGATGCTCAAGCTGACCAAAAAAGCGGACTACGGGCTCATCGCGCTGCGCCACCTGGCCACAGCGAGGCGGGGCTGCGCCTCTGCCAAGGACATCGCGGAGACCTACCGGATCCCACTGCCGCTGCTCTCCAAGGTCTTGCAAAAGCTGGCCAAGGCGGGCCTGCTGGCCTCTGAGCAGGGCACCAATGGCGGCTACAAGCTGGCCCGCGATCCGCACGATATCAGCGCCTTGGAGGTCATCCGAACCCTCGACGGCCCCATCATCCTGACCCAGTGCTTCACCGAACATGCCGAGCCGGTCCAGTGCGAACAAAGCGCGCTGTGCCCGGTTCGCGAACCTTTGCGCAAGGTCCACGAAGGGATTCTGCGGCTGCTGTCCGGAATCAGCGTCTCCGACCTAGCGCAAGAAGAAACTCCCATCCCGATCCTGGCATCCAGCATCAGAAATACTGGCATCCAGATCGGCAGACTGGAGACCGAATCACGATGAAACTCCCCATCTACATGGACAACCACGCCACCACGCGAGTAGACCCTCGCGTGTTTGAGGCGATGAAGCCGTACTTCATTGAGCATTTCGGCAACGCGGCCAGCCGCAACCATAGCTTCGGCTGGGAAGCCGAAGAAGCGGTGGAAAAAGCCCGCAAGCAGATCGCGGCCATCATTGGCGCAACCAATAAAGAGATCGTTTTCACCAGTGGCGCAACCGAGTCCAACAATCTGGCGATCAAGGGCGTCGCCCAGATGTATGCCGAAAAAGGCAACCACATCATCACCGCCGCGACGGAGCACAAAGCCGTGCTCGATACCTGCAAGCGCCTGGAGAAAGACGGCGTGCGCGTGACCTACTTGGCCGTGCAGCAGAACGGGCTGATCGATCTGGATCAGCTTCGCGACGCCATCACGGACAAGACCATACTGATCACCATCATGTACGCCAATAATGAAATCGGCGTGCTGCAACCCGTTGCCGAGATCGGAAAGATTGCAAAAGAGCGCGGCGTACTCTTCCATAGCGACGCCACGCAAGCCGTGGGCAAGGTTCCGGTGGATGTGATCAGAGACAATATCGACCTGCTTTCGATCAGCGCGCACAAGATGTACGGACCCAAGGGAGTGGGCGCGCTGTACGTTCGCCGGCGCAATCCGCGAGTCCAGTTGACCGCGCAAATCGACGGCGGAGGGCATGAGCGCGGCATGCGCAGCGGCACCTTGAATGTGACCGGAATCGTCGGCCTGGGCGAAGCTTGCGCGATTTCCAAGGCCGAGATGCCTGAGGAATCCAAGCGCATGGAATACCTGCGTGACAAATTGAAGGACCGGCTGCTGGCTTCGCTGGACGAGTGCTATATCAACGGAACGATGGAGCACCGGCTGCCCAACAATCTCAACATCAGCTTCGCTTACGTCGAAGGCGAGTCTCTGCTGATGGGCATCAACGATATCGCGGTGTCCAGCGGCTCGGCTTGTACCTCGGCGACGCTGGAGCCCAGCTACGTTTTGAAGGCTCTGGGCGCGGGCGACGATCTGGCGCACTCCTCGATTCGATTCGGCCTTGGCCGGTTCAACACGGAAGAGGAAGTGGACTATGTGGCCGGCAAAGTGATCGACGTGGTAAGGAAGCTCCGCGAACTGTCGCCGCTTTACGAAATGCACAAAGAAGGAATCGACCTGACCAAGGTCCAATGGACGGCGCATTGATTGAACCGCGCACAACGGGCTGCGCCCTGTGCGCTCGAAGAAACTGAGGGAGAGAACAACATGGCATATTCCAACAAGGTTCTGGATCATTACAACAATCCCCGCAACGTCGGCTCGCTGGATAAGAGCGACCCCAACGTCGGCACCGGCATGGTGGGCGCGCCCGAGTGCGGCGACGTGATGAAGCTGCAAGTGAAGGTCAATCCCGAAACCGGCGTCATCGAAGACGCCAAGTTCAAGACCTTCGGTTGCGGCAGCGCCATCGCCAGCTCCTCGCTGGCTACTGAGTGGCTGCGCGGCAAAACCGTCGACGAAGCTCTCGAAATCAAGAACACCGACATCGTCAATGAGCTCAGCCTGCCTCCGGTGAAGATCCACTGCAGCGTGCTGGCCGAGGACGCCATCAAGGCCGCCATCGGCGACTACAAGAAGAAGACCGAGTCGAAAAATCAATCCGTCGGAGTCAACGCATAAGGCAATGGTCACTGTGACCCCCAAGGCAGTCGAGAAAATCCGCGAGGCGTTCCAGCGTGAGAGCGTCCACGGAGGGCTGCGCCTGGGCGTGTTGGGCGGAGGCTGTTCCGGCTTGAGCTATCAGTTCAAGTTCGATCCCAAGCCGCGTCCCACGGACAAGGTGCTCGACTTCGACGACGTTCACGTCTACATCGATCCCAAGAGCATGGTCTATCTGGATGGCATGACCCTGGATTGGAAAGATTCGCTGATCCACTCCGGGTTCGTCTTCGATAATCCTCACGCCAAGAAAAGCTGCGGCTGCGGAACGTCGTTCTCGGCCTGATGTTCCAGTATTACGAAGCACTCGGCTTGGAGCCGAAGCTGGTGCTCGACGTTGACGACCTGCGCCAGCGGTTTTACCAGCGCTCTCGCGAATCGCACCCGGATCTAGCTGGGTCTAACGCCGCGGCCAGTTCGAAAGCTGAGGATCGTATGGCGCTTCTGAACGATGCCTTCCGCACACTGCGCAATCCGGTTTCGCGCGCCGAGTATTTCCTGAGCCAGCGCGGCATCGAACTTTCGAAAGAGGTTCCGCCGGAGCTACTCGAAGAGGTTTTCGAATTGAACATGGCGCTGGAGGAAATTCGGGGGGAGACGAATCGGCGTTGCCGCAGCTTGAATCCGCCCGTAAACGCTTCGCGGCGATGCAAGAGGAGATCGACGCGGAGCTGGTCGCCATCGGCGGGCGTTTTGACGCCACCCAAGACGGCGCGGCGCTGGATGAAGTCCGCAGCGCGTTGAACCGCCGCAAATATATTTCGAACCTGCTGAGGGACGTAGATAAGGAGCTCGCGAGCGCACAGCCTGGCGTTGTGCGCGATTAAAAGAAAGAATGTCCACCTTTCAAATTGACTTCAGCCAGTCCACTGCGGCGCAGAAGTCCTCCAAAATCCTCGGAATCGACCTCGGCACCACCAACAGCCTGGTCGCCGTCATGGAACTCACCGGCCCTCGTATCCTCTCCGGCATCGTCCCCAGCATTGTCTCCGTCAAGCAGAACGATGAGATCGTCGCCGGCAAGGAAGCCCGTGAGCTGCTGATCGTTCATCCCGAGCGCACCGTTTACTCGGTCAAGCGTCTGATGGGGCGCGGCCTCGACGACATCGGCGATGAGCTGAAGCTCTTCCCCTTCCACATCGCGCCGGGCAGTGAAAAAGTTCTGCGGCTCCAGCTCGGTGACATAGAGATGACGCCGCCGGAGGTCTCCGCGCACATCCTCCTAAAGCTCAAGAACGACGCCGAGGCCGCGCTGGGTGAGCCCGTCACACAAGCCGTCATCACTGTCCCTGCGTATTTCAACGACGCGCAGCGCCAGGCTACCAAAGACGCCGGGCGCATTGCTGGGCTAGAGGTGCTTCGCCTGGTGAATGAGCCGACCGCGGCCGCGCTGGCGTACGGCCTCGACAAACGCAAGGAGGGCATCGTCGCGGTCTACGACCTGGGCGGGGGGACGTTCGACATCTCTATCCTGCGGCTGCACGAAGGCATCTTCGAAGTGTTGGCTACCAACGGCGACACGCACCTGGGCGGCGACGATATCGACCATCTGCTGATGCGCATTGCCCTCGATGAAATCCGCAACGAGTGGGGTGAGGATATCTCCGGCGATTCCACGGCCGTCCAACTCCTGCGACGCGCGGTCATCAAAGCCAAAGAAGAGCTCTCCTTCGTTCCTCAGACCGTCATTCAACTGGAATACAACGGCAAACAGTACAATCGCGAGATGACCCTCGACGTCTTCGACCGTGTCATTCAACCGATCGTTGACAAGACCCTCGGCCCTTGCCGAGCGTGTATCAAGGACGCCGGCGTATCTGTTGAGCAGATCGATGAAGTCGTGATGGTCGGCGGCTCGACCCGCATTCCCTTGGTCCGCTCCGCCGTTGAGCGCCTGTTCCGCTCCAAGCCGCACACCGAGCTCAATCCCGACGAGGTCGTCGCCCTCGGCGCGGCCGTGCAAGCCGGCATCTTATCCGGCGAGGTCAAGGATCAACTGCTTCTTGATGTCACTCCGTTGTCTCTGGGCATCGAAACCATGGGCGGTCTGGTGTCAAAGCTGATCCATCGCAACTCGACCATCCCCGCCTCCGCCACCGAACAATTCACCACAGCTGTCGACGGCCAGACCAACGTGTTGATCCACGTGGTGCAGGGCGAGCGGGAGCTCGTGAAGGATTGCCGCAGTCTGGCGCGGTTCGACTTGAAGGGCATTCCGCCCATGCCGGCCGGGCTTGCGCGTATCGAAGTCCGCTTCCTGATTGACGCCAACGGCATCTTGAACGTCACGGCCAAGGATCTGCGAGCGGGCAAAGAGATCAGCCGCGACGTGAAACCCTCCTACGGTCTGACCGAGGAGCAGGTCGAAGCCATGATTCTCGAATCCTTCCAAAAAGCCGAGGAAGATTTGACCGAGCGTCAGCTTCGCGAGGCTCGCGTGGAAGCCGATGCGGTGCTCGCCGCGGTCGAAAAAGCACGCCAGGAAGAGGCCTTCCAGTCTCTCAATGACAACGAACGCGCCCTCATCGACAAGGCCGTGAATGAACTACTCGTCGTTCAAAACGGAGACAACTACCTCCTTATCCGCGATAAAATCGACGGCGTCGACAAAGTTACACAGAATCTGGCCGAGGCGATTATCAACTCCGTGGCGGCCAAGGCGCTGAAAGGATCCAAAATCGATGAACAAACTGACCTGGGCCAACCTGGATGACATCGCGCTGGCCCTGTATGAAAAGTTTCCCGACCAGGATCCCACCAACATCCGGTTCACCGATCTGCACAAGTGGATCACGGAGCTCGATGGCTTCGACGACGATCCGATGAAATCGAATGAGGCCAAGCTCGAACGGGTTCAGACGGCATGGCTCGAAGAGTATCAAGACCAGCATTCCTAGCGAGCCAGGCCGCACAACGGAGCCTGGCCCTGGAGAACATCGCGCGCCAGCTCAGCAAGGCTGAGGTCAGGCCGGCCCTGTGCGGGCTGCTCGCTGCTTTTCTAGCCGCCGCCGCGGCGTGGAGCGCCGCTGCGCTCACTTCCGGTCAGCAAGCAGTCGCCGATCACATTACTGCCGACTCCCTTCGCGGCAATCTCTCCTTCATCGCGTCGGACCTTTTGGAGGGCCGCGCGACGCCATCCCGCGGCCTCGACCTCGCCGCCGAGTACATCGCAGCACAGTTCCGCCGGGCCGGTCTCGAACCCATCGGGGACGACGGTTACTTTCAAACCGCGATGCTCCCCAAAGGCGGCACGTCCCGCAACGTCGCCGGGCTTTTGCGCGGATCCGATCCGGCTCTGGCCAACACCTACGTGATCCTGAGCGCGCATTACGATCATGTCGGCATGCGTCCCAACCCGGATGAGCATGGCGACCGCATTTACAACGGCGCCAATGACGACGGCAGCGGCACGGTGTCGGTCATCGAAATCGCTTCCGCTCTTGCGGCAGCTCCGGAGCGCCCGAAGCGCAGCATCATTTTCCTAACGTTTTACGGGGAAGAGCGCGGGTTGTGGGGCTCGCACTACTACGTCGACCACCCGCTCAAGCCGCTCAACCGGACCATCGCCGCGGTGAATCTCGAACAAGTGGGCCGCACCGACGCCGCCGACGGCCGCCACGTCAACATCGGCTTCGTGACCGGCTTCGATTATTCGAACCTCGGCAAAATCCTGGATGCGGCTGCCAAGCCAGAAGGTGTCGAGATCGCCCCCATCGCTGGCGATTACTTCGAGCGAAGCGACAATCTCTACTTCGCTCGGGCGGGCGTCCCCGCGCACACCATCGTCGTGGCCGCGGAATTCTCGGATTACCACCGCGTCTCCGACGAATGGCAGAGAATCGACTACGACAACATGGCGCGCCTGGACCGGGGAATTGCGCTAGGAATTTTAGAGCTCGCCTCCGGCGCTGCCCCGCCCCAGTGGAACGAGTCGTCCGCCGCCGCGCGCCGTTACGCAAATGCGGCCAAGAAGCAGCAGTAGCTTCAGACCGCCTGAGAATCGCAGTATCCTGCAAAGATGGAAATTCATGCACCCGGGGGACACGTGGAATCGTTTCGCGATATCGCCGTTCATTTGGCGATCGTAACGGCGGGTATTCTCGTCGCGCTCGGATTGGAGCAGACCGTCGAGTGGTTCCATCACCGGAAGCTGGTGGCGGAAGCGAAGGAGAACATTCTCAGCGAGATTCGGGACAACAAGCAGGAGCTCGAAAAGCAGATGGCGTTGCTCGGCAAATTCCGCTCCACCGCGGTTGAGGCTCTCGACTTTATCACGGATATCCGGGAAACCGGCAAAAGCAAAATTCATCAATTGCACCTGAACCTGATGGACGCCCAGCTCCACGACACAAGCTGGTCCACGGCGCAGGCAGTGGGGGCCCTGGCGCTGATGCCTTACTCCGACGTCAACAGGTACGCTGCCGTCTATCACCGCCAAGCAGACTATCTGGTGGCGCAAGGCCGCACCGAAGAAGCGGGAGTAGAGGCCTACGGCGTGTTTTCCGCACGGAACAAGTTCGAGAAGCTTTCTCACTCCGAACTGGAAGCGGAGCGGGCCAAGCTAATGATCATGGTTTCCTGCCTGACGGTCGAGATTCAAGACGCCCGCGGGCTGGATCGGTCCTACGAAAACCTGCTTGCGGGCAAACCCGAGCCTCCCTCCGGCTCGCGCGGGCAGGAAAGCGCTCCCAAAGATCCTCAGCCTGCGCCGCCGAAACCATGAGAGGACGGGGGCGCCTCAGACTAAGGCTTAAATTCCACAACCCGTGCGCTGTGAATATTTTTGTTTTCCAGGATCTGCTGCAGCACCGGCTCCGGCACTGGCGTATCCGTCTCAAGGATAACGATCGCCTCCAGCGGAGCGCCAGGTTTTGACGGTGCATCCTGCCGGCCCAGCGAAAAATGTGCGATATTAATTCCGTGTTTTCCGAGCACCGCGCCAAAATGCCCCACCACTCCCGGCACATCCGCGTTGCTCGAATGAATCAAGTGCCCCGATAGCGGAGCCTCACAGCGGATCCCGTCCACCACCATCAGACGAGGCTGGCCCATCACCAAGGTCCCTTCCACGCTGGTGACGCCTTTATCGGTGGCAAGCTCCAGCCGGATCGCGTCCATCGCCCCGGCGCGTTTTTCGTGGCGCTCCGCAAAGGCAAGGCCGCGGTCCATGGCGAGTTGCGGCGAGTTCACCACGTTGGCGCGATGCGCCATAGAACGGCTGAGCACGCCGGCCAAGCCCGCATTACGCACCAGCGCCGTGTTCTGCTCCCCAATCGTGCCCTGGTAAATCAGCCGCACGGAGCTGGGATTGCCCGTCGCAACATACGCGGCGAAAGTTCCCAGGCGTTCCGCCAAGTCAATGTAGGGCCCGACGGCGTGATACTGTTCCGCGGTCATGGCCGGTACATTCACTGCGTTCAGCGCGACTCCGTGCTGGAGATATTCGACCAACTGCTCGACAATGCGCACGCCCACAATCTCCTGCGCTTCCTCGGTCGCGCCGCCGATGTGCGGGGTCGCCAGGACGCTGTCCAGCGCCAGCAGCGGTTCACCGGCATCCGGAGGCTCGGTCTGAAATACGTCCAGCGCGGCCCCGCCGACCTGTCCGGACTCGATCGCGCGCCGCAGCGCTTCGCCGTCCATCAGCTCGCCTCGGGCGCAATTGACGATGCGTACACCCTTTTTCATCAGAGCGAACGCAGCGTCGTTGAGCATACCCTGCGTCTCGGTGGTCAGGGCCACGTGCATGGTGATGTAGTCGCTCAGCTTGTACAGCTCCTCGCGGCTGGCCAGTGTGACGCCAATATCCGCCGCGGTCTGCGAGCTAACGAACGGATCGGTCCCCACGATCTTCATTTCGAAGGCGCGGGCGCGCTTCACCACCTCGCGGCCAATGCTGCCCAGCCCCATCACGCCCAGGGTCTTGCCGCGCAGCTCTGTTCCCAGGAATTTCTTCTTTTCCCACTTGCCGGCCTTCGTAGATGCGTTGGCCTGCGGAATGGAGCGAGCCATGGCCAGCATCAACCCCAGGGTGTGTTCCGCCACGGAGACGGCGTTGCCTCCCGGCGTATTCATCACCAGCACGCCCGCCGCGGTCGCGGCCTTCAGATCGACGTTGTCGACGCCCACTCCCGCTCGCCCGATCACCCGCAGCTTGGGAGCTTTAGCGAGCACGTCGGCGTTCACTTTGACCGCGCTACGCACCAGCAGCGCGTCGGCGTCGGCCAGGTGTTGCGAGTACGTCTTCGGATCGGCGATCACCACATCCCAACCCGGCTGCGCCTTCAGCAGTTCGATTCCCGCGGCAGCAAGCGGTTCAGCAACCAGAATTTTCATGGCAGTTTTGTCGAAATTTCCGCCCTCGTGGTCATGAGAGGGGAAACTTCAGCATAGCAAACGGAGCGGGTTGCGAACGCTCAGTTCACACGTTTTTAAAAAACTGCACAGCGGAAGCTGGCAGCCTGACTCGGCCAGCTTCCGGTATCGTGCGCGCGCCTATTTGTTGTTAGGAGGCGGAGGGGCAGGGGCGCCAGGATCGGGCACCGGGTTCCCAGGCTGTGGTTGGCCGGGCTGTGGTTGCCCAGGCGTTTGGGGATCGCGCGGCTGATTCGGCTGCCGCCCCGTGCCCGTGCCTGTACCCGGCTGACCCGGCTGTTTACCCGGCGACTGGGATCCGGGTTGGGCTCTGGGTTGTGGCTGGTTACCCTGCCCCGGCTGCTCACCGCCGGGTTGAGGATTTTGCTGCGCCACAAACGCAGTTTGCGACTGGTGAAGAGTGCGTGCCTGGAGACCGGACGCGGCCAGGCACCCAAAAACAAGAGCAGAAAGCTGTCGTTGCAAGAACGCCAGATGTGTTGCGGAATATTGACTTCACAAGATACTCCTTTTTTTCAAGACCGGCCCGGCTTGCGAGCCAAGCCGCTGAACAGGCGCCAAGCAGGTTATGCGCCGTAACGGGAAAATATTGAAAATGGGACCCCGAGACGCCGTCCAAAACCGCCGTTCTGTATTTGTTTCGGGCCGCCTCCGGGGACGTTAGGCATTTTGTTCCAATGGCGAATGCCGATGCTTTAGACTGAAACATAGCCGTGCAGACTCTGCTCCAGGATCTTCGCTACGCTTCGCGCCAGCTATGGTCGAACTGGGGGTTCACGCTGCTGGTGGTTCTCACCGTCTCGCTCGGCATCGGCGCAAACACCGCCGTCTTCAGCATGGTGAACGGATTCCACAGGCCCCTTCCGGTTCACGATCCCGATCGAATCGTGGTGCTGGCGGCCGCGACCAAAGGTGACGAAACCGGCTTCCGCTACCGGATGTCATTTCTCCAGCTGGAGGACGTTCGCCATCAGGCGCCCCAATTTAGCGACGTTTTCGGATGCGACATCAATCAGGGCGGCATGAGCATCTCCGGGCACGCTTATCCGTTTCTATATGACTACGTCACGGGTAATTATTTCTCCGGACTCGGCGTGGTTCCCGCGCTGGGGCGCCTGTTTCAGCCCGGCGAAGGGGAGCACCCCGGCTCCGAAGTCACGCTCGTTCTGGGCTACGCCTTCTGGCAGAAGCATCTCGGCGGCCGGCCCGACATCGTAGGCCAGCAGATCCGGCTGGATGGCGTTGCGGCGCGCGTAATCGGCGTCGCGCCGCCGGAGTTTCACGGTCTGTATGAAGGCCTCGATCCGGAAGGCTACGTGCCGTTGAGCAACCTGAACGCCAAAGGCCTCTTCTCCGACCGCGACCGCCGGTCCATGACCGTTTTCGCGCGAATGAAACCAGGCGTCAGCCTGCGCGAGGCGCAAAGCGGCATGGACGTGTTAGGAGCCCGCTTCGCGCAGCAATACCCCGCGACGGATAAAGGCATCACCTTTCACGTGATCCCGGAAACCGAGGCTCGGCCGGTCCCGCTCAGCGCCCTATCGGAGCGCCTGCCGCTGATCCGCGTATTCGGACTGGTGCTGGCGGCTGTGGTCTTGGCATTGGCGTGCATGAACGTCGCGAACCTTTTGCTGGTCCGGGCCACCGTGCGCCAGCGCGAGCTTGCCATCCGGGCGGCGCTGGGCAGCGGCCGGTCACGCTTGATTCGCCAGGCTCTCACCGAAAGCCTGCTGCTCGCGGCGCTCGGCGCCGTCGGAGGATTGATTCTAGGCAAGTGGGGCTCCGACGCATTCGCCGCTTCCATCGATCTCGCCACCGATCTCCCCACGCTGCTCGACTTCAGCTTCGATTGGCGCGTCTTCACGTATGCGTTGTCGGCCGCCGCGGCCACCGGCCTGCTGATCGGCATCTGGCCCGCTCTGCGAGCTTCGCGTACTGACGCTGGCGCTGCTTTACACGACGGTTCGCGAGGCGATACCGGCGGCCCTGGCCGGCAGCGCGCCCGCAGCGCCCTGGTAATCGGGCAAGTGGCCGGCTCCCTGGTGCTGCTGATCGTGGCCGGTCTCTTCGTCCGCAGCCTTCAACAGGCGCAGTATCTTAAACTCGGCTTCGAACCTGACCGCCTGCTCAACGTTCGCATGGACCCGGAATGGGCCGGTTATGACGAACAGCGCACCAAAGATTTCTACAAGGAACTGGAGCGCCGAATCACCGCGCTGCCGGGCGTCGCATCCGCCAGCCTCGCCTTCAGCGTTCCCATGGGCTACTACAGCAACGGGCGAGTGGTTCTGATTGAGGGCCGCCCCCAGGGTCTCGACGCGCAGCCGCCGACCATCGGATGCAACATGGTGGACGCACCGTACTTCGACACAATGAAAACCCGCATCCTGCGAGGACGTGCGTTCACCGAATACGACGACGAAAAATCCCCGCGCGTGGCGATTGTCAATCAGACCATGGCCGCCCGCTATTGGCCGGGTGAGGACGCGATTGGCAAGCGCCTGCGCCTGAGCTCGCAAGATTCTCCCCCGCTCGAAGTCGTCGGCATCGCCGAGGACGGCAAGTATCTTTCCTCGTCCGAGAATCCCCTGCCCTACTTCTACATGCCGATGGCGCAGAATCCGATCTCGATGCGCGTGCTGCAGGTTCGCTCTATTGGATCGCCGCAAGAGATGAGTTCGCGGGTCGAGCGCGAAATTCATCTCATGGATGCCGACATGCCCATCACGGATCTTCAAACCATGCGCCGCTCGCTGAACGGTCTGGGCGGATTCCTGATGCTGCGGCTGGGAGCGCATCAGGCCGCGGCCATGGGGCTGCTGGGGTTGATTCTTGCGGTGGTCGGAGTGTATGGCGTGGTTTCCTACGGTGCGGCGCAAAGGACCCGCGAAATCGGAATCCGTATGGCGATGGGCGCCCGGCCCCTCGACGTGCTCAGGATGGTGCTCAGCCAAGGTGTGACGCTGGTGGCCGCCGGCGTGGTGCTCGGCCTGGGGTTGACCATCGCTCTGGTGCGCGTGCTGAGGCGGTTGATCCTGATCGGCAGCGCCTCCGACCCTGTCACGTTCCTCGGCGTCACCTTGCTTTTGACCGTCATCGCCCTCGGCGCCTGCTACATTCCCGCCCGGCGCGCAATGAAGGTCGACCCTATGGTGGCCCTGCGCCACGAATAGCCTCCGGCTACTTGCGTGCTGTCGCCACCCGGAGCCGTTTGTCGGCTGAGCGCTACGCGGACCGGATGTAGATGCGGAGTAGACTGTTAGAAATGCCCCTTCTCGACAAGATCCAAACCGACATGGTCGCGGCTATGAAGAGCCACGAGGAACTGCGCCTCGGAGCGTTGCGCATGCTCAAGACCGCACTCAAGAAGCACGAGATCGACTCCATGAAGGCCCTGGACGAATCCACGGAGCTTCAGGTGCTCAACATGTTGGTCAAGCAACGCCGCGAATCGGCAGACTTGTTCCGCAAGGGCAACCGCGCGGAGCTCGCCGATAAGGAAGAGGCCGAGATTAAGATCATTGAATCCTATATGCCCTCCGCGCCCAGTGACGCCGAGATGGATGCGGCGGTTACCGCCGCGATCGCCGAGACTCCCGGGGCTTCGCTCAAGCAAATGGGCGTAGTCATGAAGGTCGCGCAGGCCAAGCTCGCCGGCAAACGCATCGACGGAAAAGCTCTGAGTGACCGCGTCCGCGCAAAACTAAGCTAAGATATCCACAATTTACGCCGCCTGTTCCCTATCATTTGGCTTAGATCGTCGTTAAACCCGCATAGGCGGGAACTGTATTCGAAAGGGAATACGATCATCATAGAATCGCGAGTTTTTGTGCGCTGATTTGGGCGATTTCTTTCATCGGCCCGCATATTTTCCGCGCACTTCGGGTTATTCTAAGGAAGGATGCTGCCTGCCAGCCGCCGCAGTTAAGCTCGGAGGTGAATGGGGCTGAGCTATGAGCGCGCCAACCGTCAGCCTTTCCCGGCCCTCTCATCTGAGCGAACACCGGCTTCTGCGCAGCCAGAATCTGTATGCGGCAGAGACCGTCTTGGAGATGCTCGACCGGTTTTTGAGCATCAAATCCGTTCTTGATCTCGGCTGCGGAATTGGGACCTGGATGCAAGTCGCGCAGGCCAAGCCGGGCCGCGAGGCCCTGGGCGTCGAAGTGGAGAGGTTTCAGCCGGACGAGCTGCTCGTCCCGGAGCAGTCAATCCTCCATTTTTCGTTAGAGCGGCCCGTCGACTTGCATCGTCAGTTCGACTTGGTGCTGTGTCTGGAGACGGCGGAACATCTTCCGCCGGAGGGGGCCCCTCAGCTCGTCTCAAACTGCGTGCGGCATTCTAACATCGTCTTGTTTTCCGCGGCGATTCCAGGACAGGGAGGGCTCAACCATCTTAATGAGCAGCCGCCGGAGTATTGGTGCGGTCTGTTCGATCAATCAGGCTACGAGGTCGTCGATCTCCTCAGACCAATGCTGTGGCGCGACTCGAAAATTCCCGTCTGGTACCGCCAGAACATGTTATTGTTCGTGAACCGGTCGGACCGCTCCACCCTCAGCTTGCTCCGCTCCGAAGCGGAAAAGACCGCGACACCTCTGCACCGCGCCCATCCGGATCTGTTTGAGTGGCAAGCCAGGGAGTTAGCCCTGTGCAATGTAGCGCCTCAGGCGAGGCAGCCTGACGGGCCGTCACCGAACCTTGGCGTAGCGGAACTCCAGGCCGAGCTGGCAGCGCAACGCGAATACAGCGGGCGCGTTCTGGGAGAAGTCTGGGAGCTAGTGAATCGCCTCCGCTGCCAATCGGCGAGCCGGCCGATGGATGAGCGTCTGGCCCGAGCCACTCAAGAGATTTCGGACTTGCGATCCTCGCTTTCCTGGCGGATCACCGCTCCGCTGCGCGCCGTTGGCGGGCTCCTCCTGCGCTTGCGAAACCGCTGAGCACCCTCGCAGCGAATGAAGGTTTGCCTGGTCTCGAATGAAATCCTAGGGGCGCGTCGCAGCGGCGGCATCGGCACAGTCACCTCGCATCTGGCCCTTCTGCTCGCAAAGAACGGTCATTCAGTTACGTTGTACTATGCGGGCCCGGAGCCGCTGGATCCTGCCGACGCCTGGGTTGCTTACTACAAGCTCGCCGGCGTCGACGTTTGCCTCGATCCCGATCCCCCGGCGCTGGTTTATCCAAAATGGATGCGCCAGCCGGTGGGAATTTTTGAGCGGCTTCAGTACTGGGATTTCGACGTAATTCTTTTTCAGGAATGGTTAGGACTCGGGCACGCTTGCATGGTGGCCAAGCGTACGGGACTCGCATTCCACAACACTACGCTCGCGGTCATTACGCACTCCAGCACCGGCTGGATTTTCGAAGGCAATCGAACCTTTCCGGCAAATCGCTCCCATCTGGCGCTGATGCATATGGAGCGGCAGTCGGCTGAGCTGGCCGATGCGGTTGTCAGCCCATCCCGATATATGGTCCGGTGGATGCAAGACGCCGGATGGAAGCTGCCTGAAGACACCGCGGTATTGCGCACTTTTTTCGGTGGATCTGAGTTACTTGGGGTCGCTCACCCTTCGCCCGTTACCCAGCCGTTGTCGAGGCAAGGCGTACCTCGCCTGGCATTCTTCGGGCGATTGGAGGAGCGTAAGGGAATCGGCGTGTTCCTTGCTTCACTCGTGTCTCCCGAATTGAAGCCATTCCACTTTAACGTCGCCTTCATCGGACTGCCTGCCACAAAGTCTCCCAAGGAGATTCGCGCGTTTATCGGCGAGCATCGCCCCGATCTCCTGTCAAGTCTTCGAGTTCCATCCTAACCTGTCTTCCGACGAGGCTCAGGCGCTCCTGGCTTCCACCAACAGCATTGCCATCATGCCCTCGTTGGTCGACAACTCGCCCGGTGTTGTCTACGAAGCCCTCCGCCGGCGCCTGCCTTTTGTGGCCTCCTCGGTGGGTGGAATTCCGGAGCTGATCCAACCCTCGGACTGGGACCGGTGCCTGTTTGAACCTGAGCCCGGCGCGTTGGCCGCAAAACTCCGCGAAGTCCTTACGGCCGCCTCATGGGAACCGCCCCGAGCATCATTCGATGAGCGCGAGAACGCCTCTCAATGGCTAGCCTGGTTCGCGGAACACGCGCCCATGGCTACACAACGGGTGAAATCGCCGCCGCTGCGGCAGGCGCCGGACACCACGGTCATCTTGACCCATTTCGAACGCCCCTCGCTGGCGGAGCAAGCCCTCCGGGCCCTCGCGGTGCAGAGCGACAATAACTTCAACGTGGTTCTCGTGGATGACGGCAGCCAATCCAGCGCAGCAGTCGAGTTTCTGGAACAGGCCAGCCGCGGCATCGGCGGACTGAAGATTCAAGTGGTGCGTCAGCCAAACAAGTACCTGGGGGCCGCCCGTAATGCGGGATTACGTCACGCCCAGGGATCTTATGTGATTTTCCTGGACGACGATAACGTCCCCTTCCCCAACATGGTGGAAGTTCTCCGCAAGGCTGCCTTGCATTCCCAAGCCGATATCGTGACCTGCCAGATGCAATTATTCCCGGATCCAACCGGCCAGCCGGACATTCGCGCTTTGCCCGCTAGCAGCCGGTGGGCCTTCCCGGGCGGTCCATTAGAACTTGGCGTGATCCAGAATTGCTTCGGCGATGCAACCGCCATCTACAAGCGTGACACCTTCGATCGCATTGGCGGCTTTCACGAGATTCGCAATGTCACGTATGAGGACTGGCAGCTCCACCTTCGGGCAAGTCTTGAGGGGCTCACCCTGCTCAGCCTGCCTCTACCCCTGTTTTGGTACCGCGTCACGCCGGACAGCATGTCCCGCACCACCAACTACGGAGCGAACATGCGCATGATCGCGTCCGCCGTTCAGGAGAAAATTCCCCGCAGCCTGGCAAAAATAGTGGACCTCATGATCGGATCGCATCCGCCGGAAGAAGGCTGATTACTGCCTTGCCGGCGCCGCTCAAGCGAGTTCCCCGGCTTCCGGCGCGAATCTCCTCGGCCCACTCCTCCGCCCGGGGCGTGCGCTGTTTTTGGTACAAAGACTTCTGCGGAATCGGCGGCGCGGCGGACTCGATGCCGATGTAACGAAGGCATCGCGTCACCACCTGATCCGGATCGGATTCGATATCCTCGTACGCGATCCTCAGCGGTTCGATGCCCAGAGCCGCGAACATACACTCCCAGACACCCATCAACTCCGTCAGGTACCGCAAGCACTGCAGGATCGCGTCCGCATCGAAGGCAACCGCGCTCTTACCGGCCGAGAGGCTGGACCATTGACCCGTCGATTGAGCCGTGTAGAATGAGATCGCTTGCATCAGCAAGTCGCGGCGCGTCACGTAAATGTATTTCCAGTTCCAATCCGGACTCCAGAACAGGCCGCGGCGTATCAGGATGCTGGCGTGGCAGAGGTCCATCTTGACGCCGAAGACTCCGTTGGAGGTGCGCGTCAGACCCGCCACGGTGTTCAAATAGTCCGCAACACTCCGGCACCCGTATTTTTCCGAACCCCGCGCGATGGTGTACGCGCCGGTTCGCGCGAACACGTGTTCGTCCTCCGCGCGCATTTCTTTATATCCGGCGTTGAAGAAATCGGCCGGCTTCCCCGCGACTCCGGTGTTCTGAAGCAAGCTGGTGAGGTGCGTACTGCCGGAGCGCTGCACGTAGCAAACAGCGTAGTTGACTGCGTTTGACGGAATAGCGGCAACTCCGCCAGCAGGGCTGTCGGGATCGGACAGGAAAGAGCGTACAAGCTCATCCGTGTGTGCGCCGCCGATCCTGTCCAGCGCAGAGAGCAGAACGGGACTTAACTGCATCACAACTCATTTTACTGGGTGCAGCCCCATGTTACGCTAATGAATCCCACGCATCGGTCCGGGAGCTGAGATGGCGGAAAAAACGATTTTTTCGTTTGTGGTCGATTCTCACCCCAAATATGCTTACAACGGTTTTCACCTGGCTCGGTCCCTGGTGCAGCATTGCGGCGGTGATCCCGGCGACGTCCATGTCCAAATGCTGCCCGAAGTGTCGATACGCACCCGGAGGCTATTCGCGGACGCCGGATACCGGGTGCATGAAATCCAACGATTCGGCGACCTGAGGCACTGCAACAAAGCGGCCCAGCTCGAATCCTTGTGCGGGTTCGACTTTGACCGCGCGATTCTGCTCGACACGGATATGATTGCCGTGGCGGACGTCCGCCCCATGGCGTCCCCCGAAGGGAAGTTCGGCGCCAATGTCGTGCACTACCCGAACCCGAGCATGGGAGCTCTGGAGGATATCGCGCGGAATGCAGGGCTCTCCGTCCTCCCGCGCATCGTTCCGGCCGATGCTGGAAACGGCATGACGTATGCGGGTAATTGCAACGGCGGTTTCTATTCGATTCCCAAGGCTTACGTCCAGACTGTATCGCAAGGGTGGAGGCGCTGGATTCTCTGGCTGCTGGAGCATATCGAGCCGTTGTGCCGGGAAGGCAAACAGATCCATGTGGATCAAGTCGCGATGTGGTTAACGCATCCAGTCAAACTCCATCCCCTTCGAACCGCTTCCCGCCAACATCAACTACTACATTCACGTGGATGGCGGGCACGTTACTTTGAATCCGCATCTGCCCATCGCCATGCTGCATTATCACGACGCCGTCAACGTTGCCGGATTGATGGAGGCTCCGGTTCCCATGACCGCCGTAGCACAGGAGGCGATCGCGCAAGCCAACCGCCAAATCGGCGAGAACTTCAACAATCACGTTTTTTGGGATTTTCGCTACAGCCAGTTTCCGGAGCGAGGGTCGGGAGTCGGCTCCCGCGGCGAGAATATCCAGTTAAAGCGATCCGTGCTGAAGGGTTTGAAAATCGAGTCCGCCAAGAGCGTTTTGGATGTGGGCTGCGGCGACCTTGAAGTATTGAAGCCGTTCCCGCTTCGAAAATATTTGGGCCTGGATGAATCCGAAGAGGCGATCCGGACAGCCGCCGCGGTTCGCCCGGATTGGAAGTTCCGGCTCTTCGATGTGGCGCGGCCCGCGGAAGACCTGGAGCCGTACGACACTGTCCTCTGCTTAGAAGTCGCGATTCATCAAAAGAGCGTTGACAGCTACTTCCACCTGATCGATTTCCTTGCTTCCAAGACCAAGAGGCAATTGATTGTGTCCGGTTACGAGAATGGGCAGCGTGAGAACGCAAACAATCACATTCTGTACTTTCATGAGCCTCTCTCGGTCTCGCTGGCGCGGACGAAGCGCTTTCGAAGCATTGACGTTGCCGGGGCGCATACCGGGGTCACCATCCTCCACTGCCAGGTCTAACAATGGCGGGCATGTTACCCTAGTTGTTTGCGCCATCTCTATGCCCGCGCGGGTCAGCGATTCGTTTATCCTGCGCACCTATCCCTTCCGGGAAGGGGATTTGATCGTGAGTTTCTTCACCCGTGACCAGGGCAAGCTGCGCGGTGTGGCACGCCGCGCACGCAAGCCCAAGGGCCCTTTCGGCTCCGGCCTGGAGCGCCTGTCGCGCGTCAACATGGCCTACTACGAACGCGAAAATCGCGATCTCTCCAACCTCTCCGGTTGCGAGCTGATCGAATCCACCTTCGCCTTACAATCCGACTACGCCCGCGGCGTCGCACTCGATTATTTCGCCGAAATCGCCGAGCAGCTTTTGCCCCCGCACGAGCCCAACGAAAAGTTCTTCCGCCTGCTGGCTTCGGCGCTGGACTATCTGCGCTCCGGCGGCGAAACATGGACGGCGATTCTTTACGTCAGCCTCTGGGCCGTGCGTCTCACTGGCGTTTTTCCGGAAATGCGCGCCAGCCGCGAAGCCGCTGAGATCGCGGAGGAGATGTTCGCCAAGCCCCTCAAAGCCCTGACGCCGCGCTCCTGGACCAAGAGCACGGCATCCGATCTGCGCCGCCAGTTGATTCGCGCCATGGAGCAGCACGCCGAGCGAAAATTCATGACCGTCCCGCTACTGGAATCCCTGTAATGGACAATTTCCAACAAACTATTTTTAAGCTGAAGCAATACTGGGCTGAGCGCGGTTGCATCATCCAGGAACCATATGACGTGGAGGTCGGAGCGGGAACCATGTGCCCCGAAACGTTTCTGCGCGTGCTCGGTCCCAAGCCCTACCGCGTCGCTTACGTGCAGCCTTCGCGCCGCCCGGCGGACGGCCGTTACGGCGAGAATCCCAATCGCCTGTACAAGCACCAGCAATTGCAGGTGATTCTCAAGCCGACTCCGGATGACGTCATCGATCAGTATCTTGGCAGTCTCGAAGCCATCGGCATCGATCTTTCCAAACACGATTTGAAGCTGGAGGAAGATAACTGGGAGTCGCCTACTCTGGGAGCCTGGGGCATCGGCTGGCAGGTGATGCTGGATGGTCTGGAGATTACTCAGTTCACGTATTTTCAACAGTGCGGCGGCATCGATCTGGAGCTGGTTCCCGCCGAAATCACTTACGGCCTGGAGCGCTTGGTGGCGTTTCTGCAAAACGTGGAGAGCGTGTTCGACATTCAGTGGGCCCCGGGATTCAAATACTCCGACGTGCGCCTCGCCGAAGAGCTGCAATTCTCCGTCTACAACTTCGAAATGGCCACAGTCGATCGCTTGTGGCGTCTGTTCGCCGAGCACGAAGCCGAATGCAAGGGGCTTCTTGAAGCCTACGCCAAGTACCCCGACAAACATCGCTTTCCGGTTCTGCCCACCTACGATCAAGTGCTGAAGTGTTCGAACCTTTTTAATCTGCTCGATTCCCGAGGTGCGATTTCGGTGACAGAACGCGTCGGGGTGATCAAGCGCGTGCGCGATCTGGCGGTGGGGACGGCGAAATTGTGGCTCGAGCAGCAGACTTCAGGCGACACGACAGCGCAGGAGAGTGCCGCGTGAGTCTCGATTTCCTGCTCGAGATCGGCACCGAAGAAATCCCGCACTGGATGATCCCCAGTGCGCTCGCGCAACTGGAGAAGCTCGATCTACTGGGCGCGACGCCGAGGGCGGACGCAACTCCCCGCCGCCTAGTCGTGCGAGCCACCGGTGTTCCCGCCGCCACAGCAGCCCGCGAGGAGATCGTCAAAGGCCCTCCTGTGGCCTCCGGTGAGAAGGCCGCGCAAGGCTTTGCCAAGAAACACGGTGTCGACGCCAGTCAGATTCAAGTCAACGGAAACTACTACGAGCTGCGTAAAACGTTTCCTGGACGTGATGCGCGGGAAATTCTGGCCGCGGGTCTGCCCTCCGCGATCCTCGGCCTCCAGTGGCCCAAGACCATGTATTGGACCGGCGGCAAGAGCGGCCCTCGCTTCATCCGCCCCATCCGCTGGATCGTCGGGCTTCTCGGTGACCAGGTTATCCCGTTTGAGATCGCCGGCGTTCGCAGCGGCAACGTCACGCGAGGTCATCGCAGGCTGGGCGCGGCATCCATCTTGGTTACCTGCGGAGATTATGAAGCACAGCTCCGCAAGAACTTCGTCATCCTCTCCTCTCATGAACGCCGCCATAAAATCGAGACCGAAGCCGCCGCGCTCGGCGCCAAGATCGACAGCGATCTTCTGGAGACGCTGACCTTTATCACCGAATTCCCTACCGCCATCCGCGGCGACTTCGACCCCGCCTATCTCGAACTCCCCGCCGAAGTCCTTACCACCGTGATGCGGCACCACCAGAAATACTTCTCCATTCAGGGCATCAACGGCGCGCTGGCGCCTAACTTCGTGGCGATCATGAATACCAGCGGTGACCCGGAGGGTCTCATCGAGCACGGCAATGAGCGTGTTCTCAAAGCCCGTTTCAATGACGCCCGCTTCTTCTGGAACGTCGATCAACAGAAGAGGCTGGTCGATCGCGGCGACGATCTTGCGCACGTCACCTTCCAGGCCAAGCTCGGGACCTACCTGGAAAAAACCAGGCGTATTGTCGATCTCGTCAGAGAGCTTGGCGGCAACGCCCACGCGCAGCGCGCGGCTGAGCTTTGTAAGTGCGACCTCACCACCGAAATGGTCAAAGAGTTCACGGATCTTCAAGGTGTTATCGGCGGCCTCTACGCCAAGGCTCAAGGCGAGCCTGAGGCTGTCTCCCGCGCCATTTATGAGCATTACCAGCCGCTCAGCATGGAGGATTCGATCCCCGAAACGCAGGAAGGCCGGATTGTTTCGCTCGCCGACAAGCTGGATACTCTACGCGGCTGCTTCTCCGTCGGCCTCATACCCAGTGGCTCTAAAGATCCCTTGGCGTTGCGGCGCGCCGCCCAGGGTGTGGTCAAGATTTTGGCCGAGGCTCGGCTCGACTACTACTTCGACCAACTCTTTTCCGGCGAGGTTCGTGACTTCATGCTGGAGCGGCTCCAGCATTATTTCCGCGAGGTCCGCGGCTACAAATACGACGAAGTCAATGCCGTTCTCAAAGCCGGCATCTCCACCGTCAAAGACGTCGAGGACCGGCTCAAGCAGCTCGCCCAAGTCCGCCCCACTCCGAATTTCGAACCGCTCGCCGCCAGCTTCAAACGCATCAACAACATCTTGAAGCAAGCCGAGTTCGCCGAGCCCCATCCAAAAGTAAATGCTGCCATGCTGGAAGAGGGCGCAGAAAAGGAGCTTTACCAGGCTTACGAAGCCCTCGAATTCGATTCATTGGAACGGGTCGCCGCGTTGCGCCCCTATGTGGACCGTTACTTCGACAAAGTCATGGTCAACGTCCCGGACCAGGACGTCCGCAAGAACCGCCTCAGCATGCTTTCTCATATGCTCCGCAAATTTTCTACCATCGCTGATTTTTCGGAAATCGTCACCTCAGGAGAGCAAAAGTGAAAAATTACGTCTATAACTTCGGTAACGGCGCCGCCGATGGCGACGGCAAAATGAAAGACATCCTCGGCGGCAAAGGCGCTGGCCTGGCCGAGATGAGCCGCGCGGGCATCCCCGTGCCGCCCGGCTTCACCATTTCAACCGAAGTCTGCAACATCTATTTCCAGAAGGGCAACCAGGTCCCCTCGGAAATCAACGATCAGTGCCTGGCCGCGCTCTCCACGCTGGAAAGCCGCACCGGCAAGGGCCTGGGCAGTCCGGAGAATCCGCTGCTGCTTAGCGTGCGGTCTGGCGCCAAGTTCTCCATGCCGGGCATGATGAATACGATTCTGAACCTCGGATTGAATGACAAAACCGTGGAGGGATTGGCCAGGAAGACCGGCAACCCTCGCTTCGCCTACGATTCGTATCGACGGTTCCTTCAGATGTTCGGCGAAGTCGCGCTCAACATCGATATGGCTAAGTTCGATCACATCTTCGATACGCGGAAGCACAAGGCCAAAATCAAATTGGACACCGATCTGACCGCTGAAGATCTGCAAGCCATCATCGCCGACTATAAAAACCTGGTCGAGAAAGAAACCAAGAAGCCGTTCCCGCAGGATGCGCAGGAACAACTGGCGATGTCCCGCGACGCGGTGTTCCGCTCCTGGTGGAATCCCAAGGCCGCGTACTACCGCAAGATGGAGAAGATCCCCGACGATATCGGCACCGCCGCCACCGTGCAGACCATGGTCTTCGGGAATCTCGGCAACACCTCCGCCACCGGCGTCGGCTTCACCCGCGACCCCGCTACCGGCGAAAAACTCTTCTATGGCGAGTTCCTCATCAACGCGCAAGGTGAAGACGTCGTCGCCGGCATCCGCACGCCGGAGCCTCTCTCCGATCTCGAGAAAATCATGCCGGAGGCCTACCAACAGCTTCGCCAGATCACCGAAAACCTGGAGCGCCACTATCGCGACATGCAGGATTTCGAGTTCACCATCGAAGACGGCAAGTTATACATGCTGCAAACCCGCAACGGCAAGCGCACCGGTCCGGCGGCCGTTCGCGTCGCTGTAGACATGGTCTCCGAAGGCCTCATCGATTCCAAGGAAGCCGTGCTGCGCGTCCAGCCCCAGCAGCTCGACCAACTCCTGCACCCGGTCTTCGACGCTCCATCTCTGAAGAAGCTCACCCACGTCGCCACCGGAATCGCGGCATCTCCCGGAGCTGCGGTAGGGCGCGTGGCGTTTACCGCCGAAGAAGCCGTCGAGATGGCCAAGCACGGCCCCGTCATCCTGGTTCGCAAGGAGACCACCCCGGACGACATCCACGGCATGGACGTCGCCAAGGGAATTCTGACCGCCGTCGGCGGCAAGTCCAGCCACGCGGCGGTCGTTGCGCGCGGCATGGGCCGCCCCTGCATCGTCGGCGCGGGTTCCATCTCCATCAGCGAGCGCGCCGGAGAGTTCACCGTCTCTGCCAAAGGCAAAACCCTCACCGTGAAGGAAGGCGACTGGATCTCCATCGACGGCGCATCCGCCAACGTCTACCTCGGCAAGGCCGTCACCAACGAACCCGACCCCAACTCCTCTCACTTCGGCCGGCTCATGCAGTGGGCCGACGAATTCCGCGGCAATTTCAACGTCCGAGCCAACGCCGACATCCCGCGCGACGCCAAAGCCGCCCGCAAGTTCGGCGCGCACGGCATCGGCCTGTGCCGGACCGAGCACATGTTCTTCGCCGAGGATCGCATCCCGCACATGCAGGCCATGATCCTGGCTCGAGATGAGAAAACCCGCAAAAAAGCGATCCAGAAGCTGCTCCCCATGCAGCGCAAGGATTTCGCCGGTCTATTCGAGGCCATGGACGGCTATCCCGTCGTGATCCGCACCCTCGACCCTCCGCTGCACGAATTCCTGCCCAAGCGTGAAGAATTGATGGTCGATCTGGCCCGCATGCCGTATCTCAAGGGCAAGCAGAAGAAGGAGATTGCCGAAAAGTACGGTATCCCCGCCGGGGAGCTCAAGAAGCGCCTGCCGGAGCTGTTGCACCGCGTCGAGGAGCTTCACGAGTTCAACCCCATGCTGGGCCATCGCGGCTGCCGCCTCGGCATCACCTATCCCGACATCACCGAAATGCAGGCTCGCGCCATCTTCGAGGCTGCCGTTCAGGTCGCCAAGAAAAAGATCAAGGTGATTCCGGAGGTCATGATCCCGCTGGTGGGCAACTACAAGGAGCTGGAAAACCAGAAGGAGATCGTGGTCCGCGTAGCCAAAGAAGTTCTTGCAGACGCCGGCATGGAGGACTTGCACTATCTGGTCGGCACCATGATTGAGATTCCACGCGCCGCCGTCACAGCGGACGAGATCGCCAAACACGCCGAGTTTTTCAGCTTCGGCACCAACGATCTCACCCAGACAACCATGGGCCTGTCCCGCGACGATTACACGAAGTTTTCAGGCGAATACGAAAACCTGAAGATCTTCAAGACCGATCCCTTCGCCAGCATCGATCAGGAGGGCGTCGGCAAGCTGATCGAGTACGCTATTCGCCTCGGCCGCGGCGCGCATCCTGGTCTCGAGATCGGCATCTGCGGCGAACACGGCGGAGACCCGGCCTCGGTCGAGTTCTGCTATCGGGTGGGGATGAACTACGTCTCCTGCTCGCCCTATCGGGTGCCCATCGCGCGGCTTGCTGGGGCGCAGGCGGCCATCGCCGGTGGAGACAAGACGGAATCGATGCGCACGGCGTAGTTCCAGCGGCTCGCATGAGCTCACATCCCGAGACACGGCTGGGCAATCTTCTTGACCGCCTGGAGCCAGAGTTGGACCCGGAGGAGTTCGTCTACTGCTCGCTGCCCCGGGCCGAAGCTGACCAGTTTCTTGAGAAGGCGATTTGCCGTTTTAGCGAAGCCGAAGGAGACACGATTATTCTGCGCCGCAAGGACGCAGAGGCGCGGCATCTCGCCTTCACCTTCCCTTGCCGCCGCATCACGCTGCGCGTGCACTCCAGTTTGGAGGCGGTCGGATTGCTCGCGAGTGTCGCGGGGGAACTTGCGCGGCACGGCATCGGCGTAAACTGCGTTTCCGCATACTTTCACGATCACCTCTTTGTGCCGGCGGAGCAGGGCGAGCAGGCGCTGGCCGTTCTGAAAGCGCTTCAGCGTAGGGCCTCGGGCGTCTCTCTGCAATCCGGCGCGTCCCCAGGCAGTCTTCCCGCGGACGCTGTCATCCGTGAGATGACGATCAGTGACTATGATGCGATCCGGGCGCTACTTTCTTCCGTCCCCGGCGTTACTCTGCGCTCCGCCGATTCGCGCGAAAAGACCCAACGCTATCTTGAGCGGAATCCAGGCTTGAGTTTCGTCGCGGTGGCGGGGGCCCGGATCGTGGGTTGCGTTATGTGCGGCCACGATGGCAGGAGAGGCTATCTTCAGCATCTGGCCGCGGATCCGACCTTGCGCCGCCGCGGCATTGGCGCCGCCCTGGTGGAGCGCAGCCTTGCCGCGCTGGAGCGCCTGGGAATTGAAAAGGCTCATATCGATGTGCTCGCGGACAACACCGAAGCCCAGCAATTCTGGGTTAATCGCGGCTGGCGAAGACGCAGCGATCTGCTGCGCTTCTCATTCAGCCGTTCCTCCGAACCGAATGCCTAATGGCTACCTCGCCGCGGACCGCGTCAGCGGATCCACGATCGCGTCTTTCTGGATCAGCTTGATGACCTTGGTCTCGTACTCGACGCCCTGCTCGTCGATCACCCACATCTTGCCCTTGTCCACCGCGAACTTCAGCGTTTTGGTGCCGGGAAGTCGCACCGCGGGCGAGGTTTTGGGCCGCATCCGCTGCACCAGATAGGCGACGTACTCCGATTCGATCACGTAGTTGTCGTAGGTGTATGGGCTAGTGGTTACGGTCGCGATCTGACCGGTCACCGTCATTCGCCCGTCGCTACCCTGCGAAAACGGCCAGCTCGACCCTTCAATGTCGCTGGTGTAGGTGATATTGAAGAAGTAGTTGTTGTTGGCCACGCTCAACAAGTTCCCGCTCTGCCAGGCGCGATCCTTAGTGGACGCTTTCACCACTGGCCCTTCCGGCTTCGTCGGCTCCTGCCTCTGCACCGGCTTGGTTACGGCCGCCTCAACCTTCGGCTCCGGCTTCGACACGGGCGCCGGTTTCGGGGGCGGAGGCGTATCGACTTTCGCGGGCTTCGTCACGGAAGCTTGCAACTTCGGATCTGGCTTCGCCGGCGCTTGCTGGGTCTGGACGGCGGGGGTGGGCTTCACGTCCTGCTTGTTCACGTCCTTCTTAACATCCTGCTTAACGTCCTGCTTAACTGCGGCCACCGTTTGTATCGGGGCAGCGGGCGCCGGCTTCGGCTTGGGCGGATTGGAATCGTCGGCGGCGGGTGCGCCTCTTGCAAACAAATCGCCGGATTTAGGGGCGTTCTTGGCGTTATCGGCCTTACTTTGGTCTACCTTCGCTGGATCTGTTTTCGGCGGGTCAACCTTGGCTACGCTGGGCGCCGGTGGAGCCGATGACGCCAGCACGGGGCCGCGCCGGGGAACCTGCTTCAGGATGGAGGTCTCGAATTCGTGCCGGTCCAGGTCCATAATATAGATCCTGTTTTTGTCGATCGCGAACTTCACCGGCTGAAGCACGGAGAGGTTGGGCAATTGAAACGTCTTGAAGTGCGCAAACTCCACCAGGTATACGACATCTGTCGATTGCAATATGTAGTCTTCGAAAGACACTTCGCCTTCCGAGGCGCGTGTGTTGGTCGCCAGCATTCCGTTGTCTCCCGAGACAAACGAAGCTGCCGACGGTCCCCCGCTATTAGAAGTCTGCGAGACCTTGAAGTAGGAGTTGTAATTCTTGTCCAAAAGTTGGCCGGTCTGCCAAGCCCGGTCCTTCGCGGCTAAGCTCGCCGCGGCCATGCACAGGATCCACAGAGTTCTCGTCATGATCCAACCGCCTCTCTGGCTGGCTTGCCCCCGCGCCGCGCCAAACTTACCCGGAGCCGGATGTGCGTAGAAATACGTCGGACAGCGCAGGAACTACCGCCTGCATGCAAATTTACAACTCGCAGTCGCTGGATTGAATCAGGTGCAAGACTTACAGCCGCACCCGAAGAACTCCTAGAAAAAGCCTTAAGAGGAAGTACTTTGCCCCGCCGCGTACGGTACTAAGCGTACGCTTCAGTGCGTCATTGCGTAGACAATGTAGTTCAATCCGATGCGAATCCCCAACGCCGAGAACTTCTCGTCGTAGTTGGGATCGTCGGCCCACTCCCACGAATCGCCCAAGTCCGAATCGAAGGTCATGGCCGCCATCACGCGGCCCTTGTCGTCGTAAATTCCTCTCCAAGCCGGAGGGCAGCCCGAACACTTCTCCGTCACGCCGGTCTGGAGATAGCGCGCCCCCGGCACTTGATAGCGGTCGTTCAGATCGTAAACCGTGTGGAAGATCGCCGCGGGATTCGGAATGTCGACAATCTCGCGGTCCGGGAACACCCTCTTCATGCTGTTCTCGAACACTTCCCAGCCGGACTCGCCCCAGAAGTCGTCGCACATGAAGAAGCCGCCGCGCAGCAGGTAATCGCGCAGTTTCGCGGCTTGGGCATCGGTCAGCAGCCACGTCCCCGGTTGCACCGCGTAGAGCCAAGGCCAATTGTAGACGTCGTCGCCGTCGTCCAGATCCACCGGCTGCTCCACGCTGCGCGCATCGATCCGCGACAGCCGCCGCAAGGCCAGAAGAAAATGCCGGTCCGCCCGGGGGTAATCCTGAGTCCACATGGAATTACCGTGCTTCCAGTCCACACCTCCGTTGCGCGACCGTCCGGCGTTGAAGCCCCTCGTACCCGGCATCTGAGGGTACATCAACCGCGCGAACATGAATTCAGCTTTGTCGTAAGCGTCGGCGGGCAACGGAAAATCGTTGTACTCGATGCCTGGATACTCGCGGAACGGCATTTGAAACGCGAGCAATGTTCCGGCCAGCGCCGCCGCCCCGCCCATCGCCAAGACCGTGCGTGCGATTCGGTTCACTTACGCAAACTGTACCAGATTTCCTGGTTCACCGGAGCTAGAATCTTAAGCAGATGCGGCTGCTATCGTTGTCTGTTTTGCTGGCTGGAATCGCCGGCGCCCAGTCCGCCGGAGATGCGGGCACAAAGGCGCTAGACCAAAAGGATTACCCTCGCGCCATCGAAGCGTTCCGTCAGGCCGTCGCGGCCGATCCTAATGACTATGCCGCCCATTTCAACCTCGGCTTCGCCTACACCATGTCCGGACGCGACCAAGATGCTGCCCCTGAGTATCAAAAAGCCCTCGATCTGCATCCCGGAATATATGAGGCGCAGGTGAACCTGGCGAACTCACTGTTCCGGCTGAACCGCTTCCCTGACGCCGATGCGGCCTACCGCGCCGCTCTGCTTCTCAAACCAGACTCGCCGGGCGCCGAATCCGGCCTGGGCCGCTCCCTGGCCCGTGAAGACAAGCTCGCCGACGCCGAGCCCCACTACCGCAAAGCCGCCTCGCTCGATCCTTCTTATAAGGATTTTCTGCTGGAGCTTGCGTCGCTCTACGAAAACGGCAAGCACCTCGCGGAGGCCATCGCCATCCTGCGCGATTTCCCCACCAACGCCACCGCTCAAGAACATCTGGGCGCATTGCTCCTGGAATCCGGCAAATCAGCCGACGCCATCGCGCCTCTGGAATTCGCGGTCGCCCAATCCCCAACCGCAGCGAACCGCCTGCAGCTCGCCCAAGCCTATTCCAAGGAAAAGCAGCCAGCCAAGGCCGAGCCGTTGGCCGCCGCCGCTGTAGCCGCCTCGCCCGATGACAGCGATGTCCGCATGTTTTACGGCCGGCTGCTGCGCGATCAGCGAAAATTTCCGGAAGCCGCCGCGCAATTTCAGGCTGCCGCGCAACGCGATTCCAAACTCGTTCCCGCCTGGAGTGAATTGGGCGGCGCGCTGCTGATGATGGACCAATATCAGCCCGCCATCGCCGCCTTCGACCGTGTCCGCGACCTTGGCGCCGAGACCCCGGCGACTCTTTTCTTTCGCGCTACCGCTTACGATCATCTGCATCAAGCAAAGCCGGCTCTCGACAATTACAATGGATTTCTGGCAGCCAGTAAGGGGGCTTTTCCCGATCAGGAGTTCCAGGCTCGCCAGCGTATATTGACTCTGGAGAGGGAACTGGGGAAGAGGTAGGCTGTATCATGCATTGGATTTTGGTTTTGGCGTTGGCGTTCGATCTTTCCGCCGTCAAGTCTGAGCCCAATCTTGAAAAGCGTAGCGAGCTCGCGTTGGATCACGCCAATGTCGCCCTCGACGCCGCGCGCGACGACTATAACGCCGGTGACGTCGGTAAGACTCAAACCGAGCTTGAGGAAGTGTGCGATTCGGTGGACGTGGCCTATCAGGCGCTCTCCGATACCGGCAAGGACCCGCATAGGGATCCCAAATTCTTCAAGCGCGCCGAGCTGCGCACCAGCGAGTTGCTGCGCCGCCTGGAAAGCCTCGCCCCGGGCATGGGCGCCATCGATCGTTCCACTCTGGAGAACGTTCGCGCGCGCATCTCCGCCGTCCATGACAACCTGCTCAAGGGCATTATGACCAAAACAGCCAAGAAGAAGTGAGGGGCATTTTTATGCGGACCGCAATTCTGAGCGCCTGCCTGCTGAGCTTCGGGGTGGCGTACTTCGCCTCGGGCCAAACCAACAAGCGGGATTATCTGACCCAGGACGAGGCCAACCAGATCCGCAATCAGCAGGAGCCCAACGCGCGGGTCATCATCTATCTGCACTTCGCCAGACAACGCCTGGACCAAGTGGATCAACTTCTGGCTAAGGATAAAGGCGGCCGCGCCATCCTGGTTCACGACCTGCTGGAGGACTACAGCAAGATCCTGGACGCAATTGCCGACGTGACCGACGATGCGCAACGCCGCCGCCTCAACGTCAGCAAGGGCTTTCAGGCCATCGCCCGCGACGCCAAAACCAATCTTGAATTCTTGCAGAAAATAGAGGACTCGCAGCCCAAGGACATCGCCCGCTTCGATTTCGTTTTGATGGACGCCATCAGCTCCACCACCGATTCTTACGCCGAAGCTAAGCTCACGCCGGAAGAACGCAATGAGAAGGTGGCAGATCAGCAGAAAAAGGCCAAGGAAGCTGAGCTCGCCAACATGACTCCTGAGGAGGCCGCCGCGAAAAAAGCCGCCGACCAAAAGAAGGCGGAGGAAAAGAAGAAAGCCCCCTCTCTGTTGAAACCCGGCGAAGCTCTTCCGCCCAGCGCTGTCGGCGCCCCTAATAACTAGCAAATGGAGCGGCGGGTCCGCTCCATTATGATCTTAGGGAACGATTCACCGCACTGCGGTGCCCAATAGCCCGGACTTCATGCCCTTACGGCTCATCCTCCTGGCACCCGCGCTACTTGCCCTCTTCTGGCTAACTTCCTCCTGCGCCTCCACGCGCGCGCCCTACCGCGTTCTGCCGCAGGAACCGGGGTACGTGCTTCGCTCTCCCGATCTCAAGGACACACCCTTTCCCCAGATTCCCGCCCGCTACGCCGCCTCCGGCCAGGGATGGGTCGATCTCCGCCCGCACATGGGCATCCGCGTGGAGAATGCTTACTTCCACGAAGGCGCCGCAAAACATACGGTAGACGAATTCATCGGCACCGAGGTCGCTGAATACGCAGTCGACGCCAGAGGCCGCATGCGTCTCGAGTCGGTCCAACCCAAGGTGCCGCAACAGCCCCAGGATCAACCTCCGGTGCAGGCTTTGCTCGCGGATTCGCTGGCTCGCTATCGTTTCCATCGCCACTTCTATCAGGTGGTCTTCAATCGGTCCAACGGGCAAGTCAGCGGAGCCGTGCCGCTGGGCGCAAAATCCGCCTCCGAGCTGGCCGCTCTTTCCGCACGCATCTTCACCGATCCGGATTCGGTCTGCAATAACCAGCCCGGACGCTGCACCGTCTTCCCGGAGCTGTGCTCCGTCTCCGTCCAAATGGACATCGCGGTCAATGGAATGCCGCGCAGAGTGCTATGGGCAAGCACCCTCGGTAGCGTTGCCATTCGGCCCCAAAGCGTCCAACTCCTCCGCGACTACGCGGGCCGCCCCACGCCCGTCGAAGTCGATCTTCATGACCCCAATGCCATGCGCCTTTCGCTTCTGCCTGGAGACCGCATTATCTGGCAACCTTTGCCGCGGCCATCCAGGTAACCCAACCAAGTAACATAAGTTAGGGACGTTGCCAGGGGCGCTTGCGGAAATGGAAGGAAGACCGGCACTTCTTCGTCAGCTTGGAGTAGTCAGCGCGACTGCATTAGTGGTGTCGAACATGATCGGCACCGGCATCTTCACCACTACCGGATTTCTCGCTGGAGATCTCGGTTCGCCATCTTTGGTGTTGTGGATTTGGGTGGTCGGCGCGGCGGTCGCGTTCATTGGGGCCATGTGCTATTCGGAGCTGGGCGTCAATCTTCCCAGCTCCGGCGGCGAATACGTCTACCTGACCGAGGCCTTTGGCCCAACGTGGGGGTTCATGACCGGCTGGGTCTCCTTCTTCGCCGGGTTCTCCGCTCCGATCGCTACGGCTGCTCTAGGCTTCGCGGGCTATCTCGGCTATTTTTTCCCAGCCGTTCTTCCCGATAACGCACCCGCCTTCGCCGGCCATGGCGATTGGACCTTCCGTCTGGGCGGCGCACAGTGGGTCACCTGCGTGCTTGTCGCCGTGTTCACCATCTTGAATGTGCTGGGCGTGCAGCGCGCAGCCCGGGTTCAGAATTTTCTCACGGCTCTGAAGGTGGTGGTGATTGTCAGCTTTATTCTGTTGGGATTTTTGGCCGGACACGGCGACCCCGGCAACTTTTCCCATCCCGCGATTCGCGATTCTGTGTATTCCCTTCCGGAACAGTTCGCCATCAGTCTGTTTTTCGTTTTCTTTGGCTATAGTGGCTGGAACGCCGCCACCTACGTCGCCGAAGAGTTGCGGCACCCAGCGCGCACCCTGCCCCTGGCGCTGGCTATCGGCACCGGTTTGGTGACCGTGCTGTATTTGGGCTTGAACCTGACTTTCATCTACGCCTCGCCCTTGCAGGATCTCAAAGGGAAGCTGGCTGTCGGAGCTTTCGCCGCCTCGCGGCTATTCGGACCGGAGGTCGCCGGTCTGTTTGCCGCACTCATGGCTCTGTCGCTGCTGGCCACCGTCAACGCCATGGTCACCATCGGCCCGCGAGTGTATTACGCCATGGCCAAGAACGGAGCCTTTCTCGCGAGCGCCGCGGGGGTCCATCCCAAATGGCACACTCCCGTGGCGGCCATCGTCGCGCAAGGCGTTTGCGCGATGCTGCTCAGCGTGACGCCGTTCCTCCAACTGGTGACCTACATCGGCTTTATGCTGAATTTTTTCGCGGTTTTGAGCGTCGCTTCGCTGTTTTTGCTCCGCCGCCGCCGCGGCTGGAGGAAACTGCGCGTGGTCAGCTTCTGCTACCCGCTCTTCCCTGCCCTCTTCATCGCCGTGGGCGTGTGGATGATCGTGCGCGGCGTGGAGCTGAAACCTTTCGTCTCGCTCGCCGCCGTGGTCACCATCGCCACCGGAGCCCTGGTCTATCACCTCCGCCTCAAATCCCGCGCACCTAAAGCTCCGGCTTACGAGACATATTGACTGCACACCCCGAGCCCGCTTGCTCGTCAGAGAATGTTAGGGTGATCCGCAACCTTCGGTTTGCCGCCGTTGTCCTGGCTTGCGCCCTATCGGCGCAGGAGCCAGCGTCCACTCCAGTGAACCCTCCTGGCCCGCGCGAACCCTCTAGCCCCCGTGAACCCTCCCGGCGCGTTGAATCCGGCGCCACCCTCGCCTCCAGAACCGGATAAGCCCGCCCAGATCGAAGGCTTGGTGTTGAACGACGCAACCGGCCAGCCTTTGCGCCGCGCCCGCGTCGCGCTGAACGCCCGCGACGCCGGCCTCGAATCCACCGGCGCCGAGGCCGACGAGGAAGGCCATTTCCTGCTGCGCGACATTCCCAAGGGCGCCTACAGCCTCTCCGCTTCGCGCGATGGATTCCTCACCAGTGCGGTCCCTCTCACCGGCGGACTACGCATGTCCCCGGTCTTTACGCTCGACTCCGGCCAGAAGATCTCCGACATCACCTTCCGCCTGCGTCCTTGGGGGGTGCTGTCCGGCCGCGTGCGGTATGGCGATGGCGAATTCGGCATCGGCGTTCAGGTGCAGGTCTACCGCACCGATCACGTACGCGCCCGCAGCGCCTACAGCCTCGCCGCCACGGTTACGGCCAACGATCGCGGTGAATATCGCATCTACGGTCTGGTCCCCGGAGCTTACCTCGTCGCCGCTTCGTACAATCCTCCGGTCAGTCCGAACTTTCGCGAGCAGCCAACCGTCGACACACAAGGCCGCGAATTGCCCGCCATGGGCTACATGACCACGTTCTATCCCAACACTGAGCTCATGAGCCAAGCCGTTCCCGTCCGCCTCAATTACGGTCAGGAGCTCGCGGGCATCGATCTGTTTTTGCGCCAGGCCCGCAAGCTCACCATTCGCGGCCAGGTCATCGACGGAATCTCCGGCACAAAGTTAAGCAGCGCCAATATCACATTGGAGCGCGTGGACGCATCCGGCAACGGAACCATGTCCACCAACGCGCAAGCGAATTTCAAGCCAGACGGCGATTTTGAGATTCCCAACGTTTCCCCCGGCTCGTACGGAGTCTTTGTGAAGGCGGCCGGCGATGGTGGTAAGTCCGTGCTCACCGGCCACACGCTCCTTGTGGTTGGCTCCGACGATATCAATGGCCTCGATCTCCTCGCCAGTCCAGCTCTGCCCTGGACCGGCCGAATCGCGATCGAGGGTGGTGGCGCGTTCCCGGCGAACACACCGCTTCGCGTGTCGCTTGAGCCGCGCAGCATGTCCGCGCAAGTCTGCAACGCCAGCCCCACGCGCGACGCTGACTCCGGAGTTCTCGAGTTCTCTTGCGACCTCCAGCGCGATGAAACCTACGACGTCTTCGTCGACAACCTTCCCAACGATTTCTATCTTTCGGCGGTGCGCGTCGGCGGCGCCGACGTCAAATCGATGGGGCTGCCCGGAAGCATCGTGTCTGGCGCACCTTTCGAAGTGGTCCTCGATTCACGCGGCGGCCGAGTATCCGGAGCGGTCGCGGGCACGGATGGCGTGTTGTGGGGCGGCGCGACCCTCATGCTGATCCCCGATCCGCCGCAGCGCCGCATCCAGGATTACCGCTACGTCTACGCCGACGCCAACGGCCGCTTCCTGTTCCACGGAGTTCCTCCCGGCGGCTACATTCTGGCCGGATGGCTGGATGAAGCTCCGTGCGACGTATACGATCCGTCCGGGCTGGACCGCTGCCGCGCCGCCGGAACCTCCGTCACCGTCACCGACGGCACCGAACAAAACCTGCTGCTCACCGTCCGCCCCGTGCCGCAGCCTTGACCCGCTCGCGTATAATGACTGGTAGTTGGCGCTATCGTCTAACGGTTAGGACGGAGCCCTCTCAAGGCTTAAATACGGGTTCGATTCC
>CAWFVG010000004.1:0-855192 GCA_963819185.1 Bryobacterales bacterium
TTCGGGCGAATTCACGGCTGAGCCGCCGACGCTGGTTTCGCTGGGCTTCGAATGGCGGATCACGGGCGACGACAACCGCAACGCCAAGGTCGAGGTCTCGTACCGCAAAAAAGGCGAAGCGACCTGGCGGCCGGCCCTGCCGCTGATGCGGCTTCAGCGCGAGGAGATCGGCACCGCGCCGGGGCCGAACGCCGCCAACGATCCGGCGCGATATCCGCTGTTTCGCTACACCGCCGCCAACATGTTCGCGGGCAGCATTCTGAACCTCGATCCCGATACCGAATACGAATGCCGCTTCGTGCTCTCCGATCCGGACGGCGTCACCGGCGCGACGGAGAAGACGGTGACGCGTGCGCACCCGCAAGGAGCCGCAGCCGGCCGAAGGCGGGCACGTCTACCACGTCTATCCCGGTAGGATGGACGGGCCCGAAGCAGGAGCCCGCCTTCACCGGTTTGATGGCCGCCTACTACATGGGCTCGGCGCACTACGATTACGAAAACGCCTATCCTCCTCGGGTCCAGCCCGGCGACACGATTCTGGTTCATGCCGGGCTGTACGTCGGCGACCGCTTCCACTACATGAACGGCGCGCCGCGGCCCGGCTATCTGGCGATGGGCAATGTCTTCGACGGCACGTATTACCTGACGCAAAGCGGCACGCCGGACAAGCCCATCGTGATTAAAGGCGCGGGCGACGGCGAGGCGATCTTCGACGGCGACGGCTGCCAGAATCTGTTCAACCTGATGGGCGGCAATTATCAGTACTTCGAAGGCATCACCGTGCGCAACACCAACGTGGCGTTTCTGCTGGGCATCAAGGGCATCGCCGGCGCCAGCGGATTCACCCTGAAGCATTCGAAAGTGTACGATGTCGGGCGCGTGGTGCAGGACGATTGGTCGGGCTCGAAGAATTTCTACATCGCCGACAACACGCTGATCGGGCGGCACGATCCCAATAAGATGATGGGCTGGATCGGCGCGCCCTGGGAGAAGTTTCCCGGCTTTCCCGAGCTGCTGCATCTCCGAATACGCGATCAAAGTCTACGGACAGGGCCACGTGGTGGCGTACAACTGCGTCGCCAATTGGCACGATGGCGTCGACGTCGCGACCTACGGCCCGCCGGACGGCGCTCCCAACGACATTCCCGATCGCGTTCCGCTGGCGATCGATTTCTACGGCAACGACATCCTCAACATGGGCGACAACTGCTTTGAGACCGATGGCGGCGCGCGCAATATCCGCGTGTTCCGCAACCGCTGCTTCGATTCCGCCGTCGGGCGCGCTGAGCGTGCAGCCGATGTTCGGAGGGCCGGTGTATTTTTATCAGAACCTGGTCTACAACGCGCCCACCGGGTCGCTGAAGTATATCGAGGGATCGTCCGGGATTCTGACCTACAACAACACCATCATCGGCGAGGGGCGCGCGGGTCCGGCTTCGAACCAGCAGTTCCGCAACAATCTGATCCTGGCGCAGGGCGCGTTCGATCCGGTGTTCGCGGTCACCACATACACCAACTACTCGAGCTCGGACTACAACGGCTTCCGGCCGAATCCCGGCAAAGCGGATTCGTTCGAGTGGAACTCGCCGGCGTTCGGAGTCGCCGCCGCGTTCGGCCAGACTACCGTCGACGCGCCGCTACCGGAAGCTGGCGGACTATCGCGAGGCAACCGGCCAGGAACAGCACAGCGTGTTGGTCGACTACGACGTCTTCACGCGCGTGCCGAAGCCGGATCCCAGCGATCCGCAGCGCGTCTACACGCCCGATGGTCTCGATTTCAGCTTGCGGCCCGGCTCGCCGGCCATCGATGCCGGCATCGAGCTGCCGACGATCACCGATGGATTCACCGGCCGCGCGCCGGATCTGGGAGCCTTCGAATCCGGCACGGCCGCCGTTCCACTACGGTCCGCGCTAGCGCGAAATTATTGCTTTGAGTCCGGTTTCGGTTCCGGCCTCGCCTCTTTGGCGCCCGCGGGTTTGCCTTCCACCCCGCCGAGCTTGCGCAGCAGCGCCACCGTGCTGTCATGCGGAACCGGAAGTTGGCCCAGGACGTTCTTGCCCATCGCGACATCCAGCGGCGTGAATCCGCCTTCGTTTTTGCGTTCAGGTGCGCGCCTTGATCCACCAGATATTGGACGATGGTGTCGGCGCCGCGCAGGGCCGCGCCATGCAGGGCCGTCTCGCCGCGGCCGTTTTCCTGATTGATGTCGAGCCCCAGGCTGACGGTCAGCTTCAGAGCTTCCAGCGCCTCGGCTCTCCGTACCCTTGGTATTCTTGTCGCGGTAGCCCTCGCCGGCCGCGAACATGGAGCGCGGTGTTGCCGTCCTTGGTCGTCAGCTTAGGGTCGGCGCCCTTGGCCAAAAGCGCGCGCATCGCCGCAGCATCACCGGCCCGCGCGGCGCGCATCAGCGGCGTGGTGCCCGCATCCAGAGAAGTGTCGCCTGCGTCCATGCCGCTCCTGCCGGGAAGATTCTTGGTCAAGGCTGCGTTGGGATTTGCGCCGCGCTCCAGCAGCGCCTTGATCAGAACCGAGGCTCGGCAGCGGATCGTCCTCCTTGTGCGCCGGCATAGCCGAATAATCCTGATTGCGCATATCGATGGCCGCGTATAACGCCGCGCGTCCGCGCACATCCGCCAGTTGGGATCCGCGCCCTTGTCCAGCAGGAACTTCGCGTAAGTGTAGCGCTTGTTCATGATGGCGGTCACCAGCGCGCTGGTATTGTCGGCGTCGAGCTGATTGATATCCACGCCCGCGTCCAGCATCACCCGGCCGGTTTCGATGTCGCCCTCGCGCGCGGCAAAGTGAAATGCCGTCAATCCGCCACGAGCCATGGCCGTAATCGAAGAAGCCGCGCTCAGTTTCGGCATGGTGGTTTCGCGCGCCAGCGATTGCGGTTTCCAATCCGCGCCGTGATCCAGCAGCACCTTCACGACCTCGGCGTGGTGCTCCGCCGCCGCCCACATCAGTGCGGTCTGTCTGCGGTAGCTCTCTTTGGCGTTGACATCGGCGCCGTGCGAGAGAAGGATCTTCACAGCGTCGACGTTGCCGGTGCGGGCCGCAGTCATAAGCACGGTTTCGCCGTCCGGCGTGGTTAAAGTGCGGGCGTCGGCGCCTGCATTGAGAAGCGCCTCGATCATGGCGGCGTTGCCGGCGCCAGCCGCTTCGGAAAGCGGGGTCACGCCGTAGCGATTGGCCAGCCTTGGATCGGCGCCCGTTGCTCAACAGCAGTTTGACCGCGTCCAGATCGTTCCAGTGCGCGGCCCACTGAAGCGCGGTGGTCCCGTCCGGCTGCGCCGCGTTCACGTCGGCGTGCTTCGCAGCGAGCGAGCGCACGGTTTGCCAGTCGCGATGCTCGGCTGCGTTGGCCGCGTCGGAAGGAGGAGCGGCGCCTGCGGACCAAGCGAGGCCCAGCCCAACGGCAAAAGTGATCACCTTCATGCTTTAGACCTCCGACAGGGGACCGGTGCTGTCGCCGATCGAATCCTGGTCCACGCCCGCTTTGTGCAGAATCGACAGCAGCAGGTTGGCCATGGGCGTTTCCGCGGCGTACTTGAGGTGCCGCCCGCCTTGCATGCCGCCTGCAGCCCCGCCGGCAAGAACGACCGGAAGGGGCGAATGATTGTGTACGTTGCTGTTGCTCATGCCGCTTCCGTACAGCATCAGGGTGCGGTCCAGCAGGTTGCCGTCGCCATCCTTGGTGGAGCGGAGTTTATCCAGCATGTACGCGAACAGGCCCACGTGATAGGTGTTGATCCGGGTGAGCTGCTCCAGGCGCGCCGGGTTGTTCTGGTGATGCGAGGCGGGATGGAACGCTTCGGAGATTCCCAGCATCGGGAACGTCCGGTAACTCACCTCGCGAGCCATCATGAAGGTCGAAACGCGCGTGATGTCGGCTTGGAAGGCGATGGCCATCAGGTCGAACATCAGCTTGGTGTGGGTTTCGTGGTCGTCGGGGATTCCGGCGGGAGTAGTCGGCACGTTGACGCCGGAGGCCGAGTTCTGTTTCTCGGCCAGCACGATGCGGCGCTCGATTTCGCGCACCGTGTCGAGATACTCGGCTACGCGGTTGCGGTCGGCGGCGCCCAGCCCGCCTTGCAGCTTCTTCACCTGGCTGGTGACCGCGTCCAGAATGCTGCGCTCCTGCTCGATCCGTTCCAGGCGTTCTTCCGCGGTTGCGCCATCGCCGAACAAGCGGTCGAACACCACGCGAGGATTGATCTCCATGGGCATCGGCGTGGTCGGGTTGCGCCAGGAGATGGTGTTCATGTAGGTGCAACTGAAGCCAACGTCGCAGGAGCCGACCAGGCCGCTGTAATCCTCAATCGCCAGTTCCAGCGACGGCAGGCGCGTCTCCTGCCCGATCTTCTCCGCGGCAAGCTGATCGATGGTTGTACCCGCGCGGATGTCCGCCCCATCGGTGCGCTTGGGATGCACGCCGTTCAGATATACGGCGGGTGAGCGGGTGTGATCGCCGCCGTTGTCTCCTGGACCCGCCGGAGCGGCGTTGCGGTGCGCCAGGTTGCTGACCACCACCAGGTTGTCCTTGAACGGCTCCAGAGGCTTCAGCGAGCGCGAAATCTCGAAATTGGCGCCCTCGCCCTTCGGGGTCCAGTTGTCCATCACCGCGCCGTGCGGCATGAAACAGAGGCCCATGCGGAACTGCGGCTTGGCGGCCGTCCTGGCCAGCGGCGTCTGCGCCGGAATCATGGAATCGAGCAGCGGAAGCGATAGCGTCACGCCCATCCCGCGCAGAAACGCTCTACGGGGAATATGTTTCTTGGTGATCAACCTCATGGATTCCAACTCCTTATGAACCGCGGTTAGTAGGCCGCGATGGCCGTGCCTGCGGTTGCTTTCTTTACCTTCATTTCGAACGGCGCGCTGTTGACCACGCCGTTAATCAAAGCCGAGAACTTGTAACCATTGGCGCTTGCATCGCGCACGATCTTTCGCACCGCGGGCATGTCCGAATAATCCAGTCCGCGGCCCAGCGCGTAGGTCAGCAGCTTCTCCGTCATCACGCCGACGAAAACCTCAGGCCGCGACGCCAGCATCTGGCGCAGCGCCACGGGTCCATCGATCTTGGTTCCGTCGAACAGCGTGCCGGAAGGATCGATGGTTGCCCCTTCGTCCGTGGTTCGCCAGCGGCCGGTTGCATCGAAGTTTTCGAGCGCAAAGCCGATCGGGTCCATCACCTTGTGGCAGCCGGCGCAGACCGCGTTGGCGCGATGCGCCTCCATCCGTTCGCGTAGCGAAAGGGGCTTGGAGCCGTCTTCGTTGCTCTTCAACTCCGGCACGTTGGGCGGAGGCGGAGTCGGAGGGATGCCCAGCAAGATTGGTCAGAATCCACTTGCCCCGCTGCACCGGCGAGGTGCGGGCAGGATAGGAAGTCACGGTCAAAATGCTGGCTTGCCCGAGCAGTCCGCGGCGGGCCGGATCGTCGATATGGACGCGCCGGAACTGGCTCCCGTAGATTCCGGGAATTCCGTAATGCCGCGCGAGACGTTCGTTCAGGAAGGTGTAATCGGCGTTGAGCAGGTCCATCGCGCCGCGGTCTTCATGAATGATGCTGCCGAAGAACAGTTCCGTCTCCTGCTTCATCGCCTGGCGAAGGTTATCGTCGAAATCCGGAAACGTGTCGAGGTTCGGCGCGGAGCTCTTGAGGTTTCGCAGGAACAGCCACTGCTCGGCAAAGTTGGTCACCAGCGCGTCGGACTTGGGATCGGCCAGCATGCGCTTGACCTGCTGCTCCAGCACCGCCGGCTCGTGAAGTTTCTTCTGCGCCGCCAGATTCACAAGCTGATCGTCCGGGATGCTGCTCCACAGGAAGAAGGAGAGCCGCGAAGCCAGGGCGAGATCGTCAATACGATAACTGGCGCCGTCTGCAAGAGTGGCCGGGTCCTCCTCGATACGGAACAGAAACTCCGGGCTGGAGAGGAGAAATTGGAGCGCGGATTCGATTCCCGCTTCAAAGTTGCCGTTGTCGTTGCGGCGGCGCTGATAGAAGCTGAGCAAGGTTTCGAGGTCCGTATCGTTCACCGGCCTGCGGTAAGCGGTGCGCGCCAGACCCGTGAGAATCTTTTTGGCGCAGGGTAACTCGTCTTGCGCGCTCGCGGGATGGCAGATAAAAATGCGCCGGCGTGAGGCCGTTTCACTCACCCCGGTCGAATCGAAGGGGCCTTCGACGGTCAACCGGTCGACCGATGGATCGCCGGTGATGTCGAGGCCGTCCACCGTGGTCCTCAGGAACGGTTTGACGACATCGTCCTTGATCGCATGGCTGCGCAGGATCACGTCGGCGGAGACGGCATGCACTCCCGCTTTCACCGGAATCCGCACGGTCAGCCGCTGGTCCAGATCTGAGCCGAATGCTCCCGGATTGGCGGCCATAAGAATGAGATCGTCGCGGCCGCCGACGGTTACTCCGCCGATTCGCACGCCATCCAGGTTGATCTCGATCTCATGCTCGTCTTCCATGCCGCGCATCAGGTCGAAAGTATTGCGCCACAGACGCAGCTTGATGACGTACACGCCATCCAGCGGGAAGGTATGCTGCACCAGGATTCCGCCGCGTGTGCCCAGCGGAAGGCCGTCAATGTGCTGGTCCTGCGAAAGGTCCGGGCGGACTCGATAGGTTGAAGTGGTGGGAACGATTCTGCTGTCGCCGACGGCTTCGCGGCTGATGTTCCAGGATGCCGAGAGGTAACGCTCCATCAGCGACGGCGACATTTTCAGCACGTCCGCGATGTTGTCGAAGCCGCTGCTCTCATCGTCGGGAGGAAGCAGGGCTTCGGAGTCGACGTTGAGCGCCAACAGGTCGCGGATGGCATTGGCGTACTCGGCGCGATTCAGGCGGTGCATCACCGCGCGCCCGGGATTGGGCTTCGCGGCATAGGCTTGATCGAGCGCGGTTTCGAGATAGGTGGCCAGCCCGTCGGCCGTCGTTTTGTCAGGCCGGGGCATGCCTTGGGGCGGCATCGCGCCGACGCGCAGCTTGCGAATCACCTTCTCCCAAGTCTCCGCGCCGGCGGGGACATTGGAGACGTTGGCGTCCTGCAGCGACAAACCTCCCGTTCGTAACTTGCTGCTGTGGCAAGTCACGCAGTATTTGTCGAGGACCGCCTTTTGAGCGGCGGACTGCGGCGCTTGCTGTGCTGACAGGATAGCCCCCGAGGCCGCGAAAAGCCCGGTTACGGCAAACGATCGACAGATCATGCTGTAACAGATTCTATATCAGCGGACTGCCGTTGTCGCCGGGGGGTAGCTTATCAACGGATTTGATGACTCTTGCTTAGTGGGATGAAAGCTCTTACTGGCTGGACGCCGTCTTTGCATGCAAGATTTAGAGCCGGGCATGCAGGCGTTCGTGCCGGGAGGGTCCCTCAACTAATTGACGTTCTTCAAAAACTTGGTTTGACTCGCCTGGGAATGGCCAGTATACTAGCGGACAGTCTCGCGTTTTGCATGCATTTTTTTGTTCTAGGGGTAGGCCGTAGGCGTGACAAACATCGACCTTAAGCTGCTGGCTGTGATTGGCGAACTGCATCGGACCCGCAGCGTTTCCCAAGCTGCCGAACGCCTGGAGCTGAGCCAGTCCACCATCAGCATGAGCCTGGCGAAGCTGCGCAAGCACTTCAACGATCCGTTGTTCGTGCGGACCTCCGCGGGCATGGAGCCCACGCCCCACGCTACCCAACTGCTGTGCGTCTTGCAGCAAGCGGAGAGCCTGCTGCAGAACGCGCTGGATCATCACGTGGTGTTTGACCCGATGGCGTCGGACCGGATGTTCCGGCTGCAATCGACCGACATCGCGCAGGTGACGCTTCTGCCCAAGCTGATGCAGCGCCTCAAGACGATTGCGCCCAAGGTGGGCATTCACCTGGCTAGGACTGCCCCGGACACGGCCAAACTGCTGGAGTCGGGCGATTTGGATTTGGCCGTCGGTTTCCTGCTGCCCATGGGAGCCGGCTTTTGCCAGCAGCGGCTGTTCCGGGACCGCTTCGCGTGCGCTGTCCGCGCCGATCATCCCCGCATCGGCAAGACGCTGAGCATCAAGCAATTTGAGGTGGAGACGCATCTGGCGATCGCCACTGCGGGGACGGGGCACGGCGTTGTTGAGAAGACGCTGGAGGCCAAGAAAATCCGGCGAACCGTAGGCCTCACGGTGCCCAGCTTCCTGGGGATCGCGTCCATCATTGCAAGCAGCGACTATATCGTCACGCTTCCGGAGCAGTTGGGGCGGCATCTTGCCGGGGGCGGACACATCCGCGTTCTGCCGCTGCCCGTCGAGGTGCCGCCGTATTTTATCGTGCAACATTGGCACGAACGGTACAGCCTGGACCCGGCCAATCGATGGTTGCGAGCGGTCATGGCGGACCTGTTCTTGACTTCGTGATGCATTCGATTCAGATGTTCATGTTCTCCAAGGAGTCCCTATGAATCATAAGTTCAACAAGAGTTCCGTGCTGATCGTCACCCTGGCCGCGGGCCTGGGATGGGGACTATTCCCGGCGATCGCCCAGCAAGGGGCTCAACAGCAACCTTCCGAGACCAAGGCGCCGGACGGCGGCGGACGCGGATTCGGCAAAGGCGGCGGTAAAGGCCGTGGAGCCCCGGATACCGCTCCCAAGGGCCCCGCGCCGCGCATGCCCGACGGAAAGGTCGATTTCTCCGGCAACTGGACGCCCAACGCTATTCAACAGAACGTCGACATGGTGGGGTCGGGCGTCGATGTCCCCTTTCTGCCATGGGCCAAGCAGCTCTACGACAAGCGCAAGGGCGATTTATCCAAGGACGATCCGGAAGGATTGTGTCTGCCTCCCGGCGTGCCGCGCATGAGCACCACTCCTTATCCGTGGAGCATGATCCAGAATGACAAGGAACTGGTCATCGTCTACGAAGGCGGCGCACACATCTGGCGCAAGATCTTCCTGGATGGCCGCAAGCACGATCCAAATGCAGTCGAGACCTGGCTGGGCGATTCCATTGGCCACTGGGTGGACAACGACACCTTGGATGTCGAAACGGTCGGCCAGACCGACAAGACCTGGCTCGATGAGTCCGGTATCCCGCACACCAAGGATATGGTGGTGACCGAGCGGTTCAAGCGCATCGATGAGGGCCACATGGAGATCGTCCACACCATTCACGATCCCGGCGCTTTTTCAAAGGACTGGACGTTCACTACCCACCCCACCCAGCTCAAAGGCGAGCTGATCGAGTACATCTGCCAGGAAAACAACCGCGACGTGCAGCACCTCGTAGGGAAGTAATCGCATTAACGAAAACGGCGCCGGAGGCTCGTGCAGCTTCCGGCGTCATTTGTTTTAGGCCAGACGTTATTTGACGCGATACGCTTCCCGCGCTACCTCGGCATAGGGCACCGGGCAGACGGTGGCGCGAATCTCGGTTTGAATGTGTTTCTCCACCGTTGGCCTGTCCCCGGACCCCGGCTGTTCACCCCATACGAACGTGACTTCGCTGCCGTGCTGGGCGTGATCCTTGTCCAGAATCGCCAGGGTCAGCATCTTGCCTTCGTTGGAGCTATAGCCGACCCAGGTGGAGACGCCAATGGTCTTCCCGTTCCTGGTCACTTTGTCGTAGGGCCATGTGGAGTAGACCGCGGAGGGGAAGTCGATGTACTTGGTCCGGTTGGTCTTTTGGAACATCGTGCCGATGGCCTTCATGACGTCGTCCGAATCGAGCGCCAGAGTCACCTTGGTCCGCTTGGGGTTCTTGGAGATCTCCTCCAGCGCCTTGCGGCCGACAAACTCATGATCGAACTTGACCACCGATCCGTAGCCAAGGTCGTAGGGCGTCAGGTAATAATCCTCGATGTTTTCGGAGTAAAAGCTTCCACCCAGGGAAGTGACCGCTTCAAAGGAATTGGCGGGTAGCCACTCCCGGTACGCCTTCATCTCCGGGCTGGTGTAAATGGCGGGCAGCGGCGACGGGATCCACCCGGACTCCAGCGTGTTGGAAGAATACGCACGGGCGCCGGAAAGCCGCAAACCGAACTCCTTACCGGCTTGGACCAGCGCGTCTTTCACCGCCTCGCCATCGGCCCATGGCCCGAACAGCTCGAAGCCCGGTTGCCCCACCATGCCGTGACGAAGCGCTCGAACCTTGCGGCCCGCGATGGTGAATCCAGACATGTGGAAGAATTTCACTTCGGGCACGGGCGCGCCGGTCACCTTCTCCATGACCTTGACGGCATGGGGACCTTGCACCTGGTAACGGTAGGTTTCCCGCACCACCATGCCATGGCGGTCGGCCGACCGTTCATCGCGCCTCACCTTGGCGTTATAGCCGCGGGTTTCGCAATTGAACTGCACCCAGTTGTGGACCGGCGGACGGCCCACCAGGTTGAACAGATTCTCTTCCAGACCGAATAGAATTACGTCGCCAATGACGTAGCCCTCCGGACTGCACGGCACGAACTGTTTCGCCTTATTGGGGCCGAAATTCTTGAAGGTGTTGACGCCCAAATCCGACAGCAGCTTCAGTGCGTCGGGCCCTTCCACGTACATATCCGTCATGTGGTAGGACTGGTTGAACAAAATGCAGCTATGCTGCCAGGCGTGCTGTTCATCTCGCCAATTGGTGTACTCGGGCGGCACCACCGGATAAACGTGCGGCCCACTCTGCGAATTTCGCAATAGTTTTACCGGGCTGACCTTCTGTAAGAGCGATTCGAGGCTCTGCTGACTCATCAATGATTCCTTAACCCCTTCAAAAATTGACTCAGGAAGAAATAGCGTAGCACCGCGAGGCGATCAACGGGTTAGAACCCGCGCTTCACGTGGATTGATCCGGAGTCTGAGCGCCGTGCGTTAGTTGGTCTGGCTCCCGGGCAACGGTTCCTTGCCGTCGAGCGTGAAGACGAACAGACGGGCCGGTTCGCGCGGTCCAGCGGCTGGAGCTGTGGTTGGAGCCGCGGCCCCGCCTTGCGCCCCTCCCCGGCCTCCACCGCCTCCACCAAATCCAGCAGCCCCGCCCGGAGCTCCCGCCACGCTGATGTACTGCTTTCCATCGATGGTGAAGCTCATCGGCGGGCTCATCTGCGTGATGTGGAGGTTGATCTCGGATAGCTTCTCACCGGTATCGGCTTTGAAGATCATCAGGCGGTCGTTGACGGAAGACATTACGATGTTGCCGGCGGTAGACAGAGCGCCGCCTGCGAACGGCCCCGCGCCTGCACCCTCTGCACGCCAGCGTTCCTTCTTCGCGACCGGATCCCAGGCGTAGAGCACGTTGCCGGTGGGACCATCCGGACCGATCGGGTTGGGGATATCGATCGGCCCTGTCTTGGTCGCGGCCTGTTTGGCTGCGCCGTCCTTGGTTGCGGCTTGCACCGCGTCCGGCAGAGCATCCGCCGCCGCGCCCCCGGCCGTTCCACGGCCGCCTCGGCCTCCTCCGCCGCGTGCGAGTTGTCCCCCTCCGGCGCCTCGGCCGGTACCCATGTTCATGAGCCCGCGGCCGGTGGGCCCGACGTCGGTGGGCTGAGGCACGAAGTTAGGATCTGCCGCATAGGTATAGCTTCCGCCGGCCGTGCCGGGAATGTAGATCAAACCGGTCAGTGGGCTGAAAGACCATGGGGGCCACACGTGCCCGCCGGATGGACCCGGCATCACGCGAACGCTGTCTGGGCCATAACGGGCCATGGGGTTCACTTGAGGACGCCCGGTCTTCAGGTCGATTCCGGTGGCCCAGGTGATCTTGGTGATCGGATCGGCCGAGATCAACTGGCCGGTGACGCGATCGAGGACGTAGAAGAACCCGTCCTTGGGCGAGTGCATGATGACCTTGCGAGTCTTTCCGTCGATCTTGAGATCGGCCAGCATAAGATCCGCGATGGAGTCGAAATCCCAATCGTCGCCGGGGACCTCCTGGTAATACCACACCAGCTTGCCCGTGGCGCCGCGCACGGCCAGGATGCAATTCGCGAAGAGATTGTCGCCTTCGCCACGCGCAAAGTCGGTCCACGGGCCGGGCTGGCCGGTGCCGACGTAGACGATGTCGTCATCGGGGTCGTAGGCGAAGCCGTTCCAGACACCCGCGCCGCCGCCGATCTTCCACCACTCCTTGCTCCAGGTCTTGGCGGCCGCGGCCAGCTCGGGTTGTTCGAACGGTTTGGAAGGATCGCCGGGAACGGTATAGAAGCGCCACGCCAGTTTTCCGCTGTTCACATCGAAGGCCGCGAAGAATCCGCGGATGCCGTACTCGCCGCCGCTCACGCCGATCACCACCTTGCCCCCTTTGATCACTCGCGGAGCCATGGTGATGGTATAAGGCATGGTCTCCGGCGACACGCGCGTCTCCCAAAGAATCTTGCCGGTGGCTTGATCCAGCGCCCGCAGCCGTCCGTCCACGGCCGGCGCGATCACCTTGCCTTGATACAGCGCGATGCCCCGATTCACCACCCCGCAGCAGATGCGCGATTGCCAGACCTGTTGATTCACCTCCGGGTCGGCGCGCCACAGCTCCTGGTGAGTCTTGAGGTCCACGGCGTAAACGATGCTCCACGGCGTGATGCTGTAGAGCACGCCGTTGAAGATCAGAGGCGTCGCCTCCTGGTGAGCCTGGTAGTTGCCGGGAGCGACCGGGATGTCATAGGTCCAGGCCAGTCCGAGACGGCTGATGTTCGAAGCGTTGATCTGGTTCAAGGGGCTATAGCGCTGCTCCGCCCAGTTGGCGCCGTAGCTGACCCATTCGTCGCCATTCTTGCTGCCGGACTTCAATAGCGCGTCATCCACCTGGCGGGGCTTTTGCGCAAACGCGGCCGCGCCGCATGCGGCGGCTAGAATCGCCCAACGCCAAGTTACTATCGAAAACCCGGCACGCGGCATAGCCAACTTCATCGTAAACTCCTGCTCCTGGTCAAACTACTTGCCATAAACCCACCGCAGTGTAGCACGAAGGCTCGCGTTTTTCTCTTGCCTGAAGTTCTCCTGACTGGGGTATACTTGGTCCCAGAAAGCGTTCGTCGAACCGCGATTTCTGGAAGTGCGGCTTTCGCGCCCGTAGCTGGCTGTAGACGATCTCAGTAACGCACTCAAAGAGCACCGCCACGAAGTACGCTCAGACTTTCGCGACTTACGGGGGCGAGTCGGGAATCTAGAGGATCGCTGCCTTAATGTTTCTTTGAGTACTATCGAGAAAACCCAATAGCGGCAGTGTTCCGTCGAAGCTTCTACCTTCTTGGCCCAATTTCTCTCATTAGTGTGGGGGATCGCGTCGCCTAGTTGTGACAAGGCCGATTACACTGATGGTACCTTGTTTAGGTTCTCAAGAAATTTGGCACGATAGGCAACGGCAAAATCGTGCATCGCTTGGGACGCAGGGTTGTTTTTTTCCGCTTCTGGAACCGGAGGCATTTCTGGTGGAATCATAGGGATTGGGACCTCCGCTGCCAATCCCCTGTTGAATTCGTGAAGAGCGATATTGAGTCCGAGGTAGAAATGGGCGAGTTTCGCTTGCGCCCACGGCAACGTAATTGAAGTGTGCCAGTCTACCGCATTTGTTCGAGCCGAAAACTCGCCAAAAATCATCTTCAGATCCCAGACGGACGGCTCGAATAATACATTATTGGCGTAGTCGGTCTCCAGTTCAACGTTAGCGTCTAGTTTGGTTGGCTCTTGTGGACGATCCGCCATGCTTGCCCCTTTTATTTAAAACACTCCAGTTAAAGCCATCGCCGCATTTGCAGACATCGGCAGCAGAGTAGAATGAGACCGTCTACCGCCGCGCCGCACCCAGGTTATGCCACTCACATCTCCCACAGTTGTAGCGTTGTTGCTGTAGGCTAGCGATAGCGTATAGGTTTGTGTACGAAGGACAGCAAGGTTATTGAGTTGCTCTATCGGGCTCCAGCCAATTGGGGGTGTTTCAACTGGACTCCACCATCTCATACCCCTAGCGATCCAACCGTTTTTAAGTTCTTCGTGAGTTCGGCCTACGTCTTCGTATCCGAATTCAGTACCGCAGGAGGGACAGATGTGCCAGTCGCGCGGTGGATAGCGCATCAGGAAGCCGCAGACTGGACAAATATTCATCCCGAGCATGTCCTCTTAAAATACTGAATATTATCAACTTCACCATGACAGAAGGGAACCATCATGACCCTACAGGGAACCGGCTTATAGTACGTGCGGATCACGCCACTCCCTGACAGAACGGCGAACTCCTCGGTGGCGGTGTCGTACCTCAGGAAATCACCTCCACGCCTCTTGCATTCTAACAGACCCGCGCGGGACGGACCCAACAGGAACGTTTCCGCCAGTTCTTCATACCGCTTATCGTCGGAACCGGGAAAATCTGCACCATGCTTTGCATAGTGGTCAGCCAGTTCGCTTGGGTCAAAGCGCGGCATTCAGACATCCTATCCAATCTGCTGCAACCCGTGCAATGATGCGGGCATGCCGCATTCTCCGGCGATGCTGCGCACCCAGAAAGTTCTTTCGCCTTCAGCGATGCATGGTAGACTGAGCGAAGTAGTGATGACGGAATCGACTCTACAGCAGGCAGCTAGGCATACGCTCTACAAGCGTGTGGCACACGCTCTGAAAACCTCCAAATCTGAGCGTATTCTATGTCTTTTGCCTGTGAAAAACTTGGAGTTGATATACTTGATTCTAAACGAGATGCGCCCGTAGCTCAGTCTGGATAGAGCGTTTGCCTCCGGAGCAAAAGGTCGTAAGTTCGAATCTTACCGGGCGTACCACTTCTCCGATGATCTCCGATTGTCGGTGCCGCGCGGCGCCCTGTAAGCGCTGGGGGTTGCCCGGAGCACCTCTGCCACATATACTAGCGAGGTTGCCGGTTAGGCCTTGCGTAAGGTTCGCCGATAGGGCGCACGTTGCTTGCCCTAAGGGCTCGGCTTGAGGAGAGTTTTGCAATGCGTTTGAGTAAGAGAGCGCGGCGAAGTCCACGCCACCGGTTAATCTGCTGGACCGTGGCCGCCGCTTTTGGATGGGCGGTCTGCGGCGCGGTCTCCAGCCATGCCGCCGAACCGGACAACGGCCTGGATGTCGTGAAGGTTCGGACGAACTTCTACATGATCGCCGGGGCCGGCGGAAACATCGGCGTGCAGATCGGCTCGGACGGCGTCATGTTGGTGAACTCGGGCAATGGAGCAGCATCCAACGAAGTCTTGGCCGCCATCAAGAAACTGACCGACTCGCCGATCCGGTACATCATTAATACCGACGAGGGGCCGGAATTCGTGGGCGGCAACGCGAAGCTCGCCAAAGCCGGACTGAACGTTCTCAACGGCCAAACCGGTGCGGCGATTCTCGCGCACGATAGCGTCCTCAAGAAAATGAGCGCTCGCAACGCCAAGCCGTCTTATCCAGGCGACGCCTGGCCCTCCGAGGCGTTCCTGGCAAAGCGCTACGCCTTTCGCATGAACGACGATGCCATCGAGATTTTTTACCAGCCCGCGGCGCACAGCGACGCCGACAGTCTGGTCTTGTTCCGCCAGGCCGACGTCGTGGTGGCCGGAGACATCATGGACACCACCCGATTTCCGGTGATCGATGTAGCCCACGGGGGTAGCATTCAGGGAGAGATCGACGCTTTGAACCGGCTGATTGAGCTGACGGTGGTGCCGATCCCTTTCATCTACAACGGCGTCGGGACCTACGTGATCCCTGGTCACGGACGGCTCTGCCAGCAGTTGGACGTGGTGGATTACCGCGATATGGTGGTGGTCGTCCGCGACGTGATTGCGGACCTGATCAAGCAGGGAAAGACGCTCGATCAAATCAAGGCAGCGTCTCCCGCCAGGCCCTATGAGACTGAGTATGGAACGCAGGAGGGCGTCACCAATGCTTTTGTCGAGGCGATTTACAAGAGCTTGACCGCCGCCAAATAGCGTCTGCAAAAAGAGAGAACCCAGCATGCAACATCGAATCTCAAAAACACTTCTGCCGCTGACGATAGCGTTGGCATTTCCGCTGCTCGCGCAGGCGCAAGGAAGGGCGTGGCGCGGCCCCGCCCCCGCCGGCGAATCCCAAGGCCGGCGCACCCATTGACCTGACCGGATATTGGGTTTCGATCGTGGACGAGGATTGGCGCTTCCGCATGGTTTTCCCACCGCCGGGCGACTACGAGGGTGTTCCCATGAATCCCGCCGCGGTCAAATTCGCCGACGCGTGGGATCCCGCCAAGGACGAAGCGTCGGGAGATCTGTGCAAGGCGTTTGGAGCGCCCGCCATCCTGCGCCAACCGGAACACCTTCACATCACTTGGCAGGATGACCGGACGTTGCGCTTGGACACCGATACCGGAACGCAAACCCGCGTATTTCATTTCGGCGATTGGAAGGCGCCCGCCGGTCCGCCCACGCTACAGGGAAATTCGATCGCCCTGTGGGAAATGGCTCGTCCGGCGCGCGGATCTCCGCCGCATGGATCGCTGAAGGTCAGTCACTTCGCACTTGAAGGCCGGCTACCTGCGCAAGAACGGCGTTCCTTATAGCGAAAACGCGGATCTCACGGAGTACTACGACGTGCTCAAGGAGCATAACGGCGATACGATGCTGGTGGTCACGATCGTCGTGACCGACCCCCAGTATCTGCACGAACCGTTTATCATTACTTCACACTTCAAGAAACAGGATAGCGATGCCGGGTGGAAACCCACGCCGTGCACCGTGAGATGGTAAGCGCAAAGGGCGCGCAGCGCTCCGTTTTGCGCGAGTTATTTTGGGTAAGCGCAAAGGGTGCGCAGCGCTCCGTTTTGCGCGAGTTATTTTGGGTAAGCGCAAAGGGCGCGGAGCGCTCCGTTTTGCGCGAGTTGGTAATAGGAAGGAGTTCAATATGACTCGCAATCAAGTCAGTCTGAACGTGGCGATCTTGCTCTGCATGGGGTTGCCCGCGCTGGCGCAGATCGATCTATCCGGATCCTGGGCTTCCAAGAATCACGAAGACGCGCTGGAACGCGGCGCCGGTCCGAACCCAGGCGACTTCACCGGAATCCCCTTCAATGAAGCGGGCCGCGCGAAAGCCCTGAGTTATAAGCAGTCGCAAATCTCCATGCCGGAGCGCATTTGCGCCTTCTATTCCCAGTGGCACATGATGATCGGGACGTTCGGTATCAAGATGTGGAATCAAACCGATCCTGTCTCGGGAAAGACTGTCGCGTGGGTGATTGGCGCGTGGGAAGATCGCGACGCCATGATCATTTGGATGGACGGACGTCCGCACCCGTGCAAGAATGCTCCGCATAGTCAGAGCGGCTTTACCACGGGGGTTTGGGAGGGCGACGTGCTGACCGCGTACACCACGCACATGATGACCGGGTATCTTCGCCGCAATGGCGCTATGACCAGCGACCAGGCCACCATCACGACGCATTTTATTCGTCATGGCGATCTACTGACTTTGGCGGCGCAACTCGAGGACCCGGTTTATCTGACGGAGCCTTACTATATAACCCGGACGTTTGTGCCGAGCCCCACGGTCATCAACTCCACTGGCATGCCGTGCATCCCAGGGGATGAAGGGGTGGCGGCCGGAACGGTTCCTCATTATCTTCCGGGGCAGAATCCGCTCCTCCCGGAAATGATGAAGCTTTACCACATTCCGGCGGAAGCAGCGCTGGGCGGAGCGGAAACCATGTACCCTGCCTATCGCGACAAAATTAAGGATACGTTCACCATGCCGCCCAAGTGCACGCGCAACTGCGCCCCGCGGAACTGATAATCACGAAAGCGTGCAGCGGAGAGGTCACGTTCGCGTCGATCCCGGACGCGTTCTAGGTGCCCCCGCTACTCAACCGGCTTGTCGTCGACATGATCGACGACGATCACGGGGATGGATCGTTTGGTTTTGACCAGCTTCAGGCCCAGTTGTTTTTGAACGGCGTCGTAAGAGGAAAGACCCTCTGGAGCATCGGGGGCTGTATTCTGCTGGTTCGGAGCCGGAGGCCGCGGCTGAGTTTGATTGAAGAAGGCCATCATGAAGTCCCAGCCTCCTTCGAGACCGGTCTCATTGACGATGGGGTGATCGAAAAAGCCGGTGGCCTGTTCCAAATTGCGCGCAAAGTCGTCCATGGTGATGTTCTTGCAGCTCGTCATGGTGCGCATGTTGGGGAGGGGCTTGGGCGCGTTGGGGTCGGGACGGCAGTCGGATCGCTCGGAAGGGTCGGCTCTGGTGAGCTTATGTTTGCCGTCCACGGTGAGGGCGTAGACGGTGATCTCCCGGTTCTCGGTGTGGGTTTTCAATTCGAACTGGTCGGCCAAAAGGTCTTGGATCATTTTTAGGAGGACGCTAACGGTTGGCGGAATGGTGTGCCCTCCGGTCACGATGGGAGCTCCCTCGCCGGTGCTGGGGTATTTCGCCGTGATGTCCCAGACCTGGGAGTCGGCGGACTTGGGCAGACCTACGATTTTATCGGTGGCAGCGTTGGGTTGAATCTGGAAGGCGGCTGCGATCAGGAGTCGCAGGGGGCCCCGGGCTTTAAACTGGCTGGGGCTGTTGGCGCCGGTGAAAGTGCGCGGGTCCGGATCCATGGGCTTGACGACGGCGACTTCGAAGCGCGGAGGAGGGACCACCAGGGCGGTCGCGACCTCGGGGGCGTTGGGGGTCGGCTGGCGATTGACGCTTCTTATAACCAACCCCGGCAAGGGCACATCGCGCAGTTCGAGCGTCAGCCCCAATTGTTTGTTTACGGCGTCAAAGATGGTGATGCTGTCTGGGCCTTTCTCGGCGCCCCCGCCAGGCGGGGTCCATTCCAGGTCGAAGTCCCACGCGCCCTCGAGGTTGGTGGAATCGATGATGTCGTGATCGAGATAGGTGACATAGCCACCGGCCAATTGCTTCAACGTATTGGCGATGTCTTGCGACGTCATGTTGTGGCAGGACGCCTTGATCTTGGGCGAGGAAATCTGCCCATCCGCACTGGCGACGATGGGAGCGCGCTCCTGCTTGCAGCCCGAATCGCCGCCCGTCGCTGCCGCGGGCTTCATTTTCGGTTTCCCTTTGCCCATCCCGAGCACGTAGCGGGGAGTGGGCCGGGATTCGCTCTGGACCACCAGCGCGAAGCGATCCGCCAGCAGAGATTGCAGCATGGGCTTGAGGCTCGCGGGTGTGGAACTTTCGGGGGCAGAGCTGGCGGGGACTTTGGCGATAACGTCAAATAGGTCGGATTTCAGCCAACTGGGACCGCCGGAAACCATGTCTTCGGTGACGCCATAGGCCGCCTGAATGAGGCTGAGCAGCGTCGCGTCGCGGTAGATGTAGACGCCGCCAACGATCAGGCCGGGGCGCAGCATACCGTTGGTGTTCTGCGCGAACCAGAACGCCGTGGGGCTGACATGAACGTCGGCGAGTTCGAACTTGGCCTGCTGGGCTGGGGCCTGCTGGGCTGGGGAAGGCTGGGCGGGGGAAGGTTGCCCGGCGGGTTCCTGGGCCAGAACGGGCAGCAGCGCCAGTGGGACGAGGATGGCGGTCTTTTGCATGGGTCGAACTCCTCAATGGAGCAGTTTTGACAATAGACGATCCGGGCCGGAATTTGTTCCTAAGTTAGCTGATGAAGCCGCCCGTCTCGATGCTTCCCTTCAGACTAGGTCTGCGTCCATGGAAGCGTGCGAATCGTCTTCCGAATCGCCTGCCGCCGGTTGGGCGATACGCCTCGCTTGGCTTCAAAGCGATTCTCACCTCTCAGCCATTCCGAGAGCGGCCGGGAGCCGATGCGGATCTGGGCGCGTCTGAGCATGGAGCTGAGGAACTGCACCTCGGCCACCAGGTTTCTGGCAGCATGTCCGCGCGCCTCGCGTTTTACCATCACTTGGCCTTTGGCCACCCACAGCAATCCCCACTTGGGAGGAAGGTCCTTCACCTCGATCACGCCGGGTGGACAAAGATAGTACCGGCGCTGGCCCATTCCAGCACGCGGATTCCTCCGCACGGTCTTGGCCGCGTCCTTTACGAAATCCGAACGGCTCAGTTTGCATTCGATGAGCACGGAACCGGCGCCGGACGCCCAGCCGATCACGTCGGGATTCTCATCCGCTGCCGTGGCGAACTCGTACAGTACAACCGAGCACTTTCTGCTCAGCCACCGGACACCCATCGCAACCAAGGTTGAATGCTGCACGCCCGCGAGTCTTAAACATTGTAGCGCCTGAATGTTTGCGCGTCCGGGCGTGGGCCGCGCCTGCGAGCTTCCGGATAGCGCGCCGGTCAGTTGATCTTGTCCAGGCCCTCGGTCAGCTCAATGGAGACTCCCCAAGGGTCGACGATCGTCGCCGTGGCGATGTTGTTCATGGCCGGGTCTCTTTTCTTGTAAGGCCGAATGGGCTTGATGCCCTTCGCTTCCAGCGCCTTCGAGAACGCGTCCAGGTTCTTCACTTCGAATCCCACGTGATCCACCACGCGGCCGGCTGTGGGGACGTGAGTGATGGACTGGTCGCCTTCCCACCGGAAGAAGTTGAGGCTGTATCCGACGCCTGGCAGGTCGGCGCCAATGAAGAAGTCGGTTTGTCCCGGACGCAAAGTCGCGTTGAACGCCTTCATGTACCACTGCTGCATCTCGACGTACTGCTTGTTGATGAAGTGGATATGATGCGCCACGATGGGCGGCGCGTCTTTTTGATCGCTGGTCACGAGCTCGATTTTCGCCCCGTCAGGGCCGAGAAAATACGCAAAGCGTCCATACACTGCCGACGTGCCCGATGCCGCCGGTGGCGGCTCACCCGGCTTCGGCTCCCGCCCGGTGGTTTCCTGATATCCCGCGGCTGCCAGCTTCATCGCCATCGCCGGCACGTTTGGCACTGCGAAGCCGATGTGATCGAAGGCGGTTCCGCGGGTCGGGCCGGTCGGCTTCTGCACGCGCAGGAAGATGAACGCGTCGGGAAACTCAATCACGTCGATATCGCCGAACTTTATCGCTTTACCGCCGAGCGTGCCGGCCCAAAACTTCTTATGGGCTTCGATGCTGGTGACGTTGAGGTGATAGTGGCCGATGCGGACCGGCGCGTCCGGATGACTCACCAGTTGTGCAAACGCAGGCGGCGCCGCGCAGGACAGTAGCGCGGCAAGAGCCAGAACAACTGTTCTCATTTCGTGTACCCCTACTTAATATTGGCGAGTCCTTCCGTCATCTCGATATTCGTTCCCCAGGGATCTTTGATGAACGCAATCGCGATGCCAAGCTCGGGCACCTTGGTGTAGGGACGATCCAGCTTGATGCCCTGGGCTTCCAGCTTCTTCGTGAACGCCTCCAGGTCCTTGATCTCGAAGCCGATGTGATCGATCGACCGGCCGGTGGTGCCGACGGTCGGCGTCGGCGACGGCGAGAAGTTCAGAAACACGCCGGGCAGCCGATCCTGCACAAAAGCGGACGCCGGATTGGCCGGAAGCAGCGTCGCGCCGAACGTCTTTGCGTACCAGGCTTGCATCTCGGTGTTCATCTGCCCGAAGAAGTGGATGTGATGAAGTTGAATCGGGGCCTTCTGCGATTTGACTTCGACGAACTCAACCTTGACATCGTCAGGACCCAGCGCAAAGGCGAGGTTCGTCGTCGGACTGGAGGCAGCGATGTCATCGGTCACCTTCACGTTCGCGGCGACCGAATCGGTGGTGATCATCTTGAAGCCGTTCGCCTTGATCTTGGCCACCACCGGCTTGAGATCGGGAACGGAAAAGCCGATGTGGTTCACCGTGGTGCCGATGGAGCCGCCCGTCGGCGCCTGCATCGGACGGAAAAAGATCAGAACATTCGGGAACTTGACGATCTCCTGCTCCCGGGCGCCGGAACCAATCTTAGCAACGCTGCCGCCGAGCGTATCCACAAAGAACTTCTTCTGTGCGGCCATGTTCGTGGTGTTCAGATGGTGGTGCCCGTACACCACCGGACCTTCTCCGGCAACCAGAATCTGCGCACTGGCAACGGCCGGCGCTAACAGCAGGGCCGGCACGAGTAGGACAGCTAGCCCGGTTCCGGTCAATAAACGTTTCATGAACACCTCCCAGCTCGCCAAGTCTAAGACGCTAAGTCTACACGATATCGCCTTTGTGCTTCACGCGGCCGGGCGTATTCGCCCATATTGCAGCAGACGTTGCAGCCAAGGTCTCCCCTGGCCACGACGATACCAGGCGCCCGCGAACCAGAGGAGAGACCCTCTGGAACATCGGGAGGCGGACTTTGCTGGTTTGGAGCCAGTTAGGACGCCGTTCAAAAGCAACTAGGCCTGAAGCAGGTCAAACGATCCGCCCCGTGATCGCCGTCGATCATGTCGACGAGAAGCCGATCGAGTAGCAAGGATACCTGGAGGGAGTCCAGATCGACGGGCCAGCAGGGCTGGCGTCCTCAACGTTGGCTAACAAACGCTATGCATCGCTATCGCCTGCGATTTGGACAGTCTTAGTTGTTCACAGTGCTGATGCCCGTCACGGACACCGTATCTAGAGCGCCGCTGCTTTCTGTAAGCGTCAGAGTGCTGGTGAAGGTGCCATACGCTACCGGCTGGAACGTCACCGTGATCTTGCAGGTCGCGCCCGCGGCGAGGCTAGCAGGGCAATTGTTCCTTTGAGTCAGGGATGGATCGCCGCTCAGGCCAATCGCCGCTATGCCAGCGGAGGAGCTACTGGTGTTGGTGACCGTGACGGTCTGGCTGGGGTTGTCGCCGATCGTATAACCATTGTTGAACGTCACAGGCGACGGCGACAGACTGAGCACCCCGGTCGCGGACGAACTGGAGCCGATTCCGGTAAGCGAGACGGTTTGCCCGCCAGTCGAAAGATTGACGGCAAGGGAACCTGTACGGGTGCCCGTGGCAGTCGGCGTGAAAGTGACCGAGACGGTGCACTTACCGCCGGCGGCGATGGAAGATCCGCACGTGGTGGCGTCCGAATAGTCCCCCGTGAAGATCACGCTATTCACGGTGACGGCGGCCGAGCTGGCGTTGGTGACCGTCACCGTTTGACTGGCGCTGGAGGATCCGACCGCTACGACGCCAAAGTTCAATGAACTGGCGGAGAGCGTGACGGCCGCGCTGCCGGTCCCGCTCAGACTTACTTTCTGCGGGCTATTCGTGGCTGCGTCGGTGAAACTCAGCGTGCCGCTGGCGGGGCCGGTCGCCGTGGGAGTGAACGTGACCCCGACGGCGCAGTTGGCCCCTGCGGCGAGGCTGGTCCCGCAAGTGTTGCTGGAGATCGCGAAAGGCCCGGTGATTCCGACGCTGCTGATGGAGAGGGCTGCGCTTTGGCGATTGGTCAGGGTAACGGTCATGGCCGGACTGGTGGTGCCGATCGTCACCGATCCGAAATTCAATGTGCTGGCGGAAAGCGTTACCGGCGAGCTGGTGGATCCGCCGGTCCCGCTGAGGCTCACCGTCTGCGGACTGTTCGGTGCGCTGTCGGTGAAGGTCAGCGTGCCGGTGGCTGCGCCGGTCGCCGTGGGAGTGAACGTGACGCCGACCGTGCAGCTGGCCCCGGCATTGATGCTGGCGCCGCAGGTGTTGCTTGAAATGGCGAACGGTCCGGTCACGCCGATGCTGGTGAAGGTCAGCGCGACACTCTGAGCATTCGTCAGACGTGACGCTCTTAGCGGAGCTGGTGCTGCCCACCGCAGTGGTGCTGAAGCTGAGGCTGCTGGCCGAAAGCGTCACCGGCGCGGTGCCGGTTCCGCTGAGGCTCACCGTTTGCGGGCTGTTGATCGCGCTATCGGCGAAGGTCAGCGTTCCGGTGGCCGCGCCCAGCGCCGCCGGCGTGAAGGTCACGCCCACGGTGCAAGTTGGCGCCTGCGGCGATGCTCGTTCCGCAGGTATTGCTCGCGATGGCGAACGGTCCCGTCGGCGACAGAGATGCCGGTAAACGTGAGCGCGGTGCTCAGGCGGTTGGTCACCGTCACGGTTTTCGCGGCGCTGGTGTTGCCTACCGCGAGCGAACCGAAGCTCAGGCTGGAGGAAGAAAGCGTCACCGGAGCGCTGCCGTTGCCGGTAACGGTGACCGTCTGCGAGCCGGCGTTATCGGTAATCGTCAGGACTCCGGAGGCCGAGCCCACGACGGTCGGCGAGAACACCACTGCGATGGTGCACGATGCAGCGGGCGCGAGAGCCGCACTGCAGGTGTTGGTCTGGCTGAAAGGCCCCGTAACCGCGATGTTGGTAATCTGCAGGGGTCCCGTGCCGGAACTTTGCACCGTGACGTTCCTCGCCGTGCTGGAGGTCCCGATGACCTGCGAAGAGAAGGACAGCGTCGCCGGCGTGACGGTCGCCGCCGGTGTCGTGCCCGTCCCGCTCAGCGGGATGGTCTGAACCGTGCCCATGTTTCCGGAATCGTCGGTCACGGTCAAGCGTGCCCGTGGCCGGTGCCCGCAGCCGCCGGCGTGAACGTCACCGACACCGTGCAACTGCTCCCCCCAAGCAGCATCGCCGGGACAATTGTTGGTCTGTGCGAATCCGCCGCTCACCGCGACGCTGTTCACGCCATTGAGCGGACTGCCGCCGAAATTCGCAATCGTGATGGTCTGCGGCGCGCTGGTCGAGCCCGACGTTCTGCGAAATACTCAAACGCCGCGGGCGTGAAGCTGATCGCCGAAGGACGCGGGCTGGGCAATGGAATAGGCACCGCCCCATAAACGCTCACATAGACTCCGTTACACCAGGCCGTTGATATTGGAGGTCAGAACCGTGGCCTCGCTGTCGACGATCTGCGCGTTGTATCCGTTGCCCAACAGAACCATGCCGCTGGAATCGACGGCGATGGTGTGCGGCGGGAAGGTGCCGATGCTGATCGAAGTCCAGTTGGCGCCGGTCATGTCGTCGACGCGAATGATGTTCTTGTCGGAAGCGACATAAATCTTGCCGGCCGGATCGACCGCTACGCCGCTGAGTGAGCCAAATTGATAAATGTAGGGACCGGCGGGCTGGGACTGGCTCAAGATGGTCCAGTTGGTGAAGTTCAGATCGTCAAAGCGGACAATCCAGCGGTTCCCTGCGTCCGCGACGTAAATCCGGCCCTGGGCGTCAAACGCTGGGGCCGAGGCCACCGCGGCGAACTGTCCCACGCCGGAGCCGGCGCTGCCCACCTGGGTCAAGTTGGTTCCGCTCATGTCGTCCATGCGGGTCAGGCCGTTGCCGTCCAAAACCCAGATGTGCCTTGTGGCCGTTGCCGTTGGATCGATGCTGACGCTCTGCGGGCTCGGGAACGGTCCGGCGCCGTAAGCGCCGAAACTGATCCAATTGGTCCCGTTCATATCGTCGATCCGAACGATGCGGTCATTGTAGATGTCCGCAATGTAGATCCGCCCGGCCGAATCCAGCGCAATTCCCTGCGGGCCGTAAAACTGGCCCACGCCCGAGCCTTGTGTTCCGTACGCGATCGCGTTGGTGCCGCTCAGATCGTCGGAGCGCAGAATCCGGGCGTTGCCATCGGTGAAGTAAAACGGCGTGTAGGCAGAGTTGTAGCCCGTAGATCCACCGGCCACAACACCGTTGGTGCCGTAAACCTGATACGTCGTGCCGTTGATCGCCTGCGTGGATCCGTTCACCGTCAAGGTGCCGCTAAACGTTCCGGTAAAGGTGAAACTGCAGGTCACGTGACCGCCCTTGCCGCCGCCGGAGCAGTTTTCCACCGTCTTGCTGGTGCTGAAGGTGGCGTTGATGACGGTACTACCGTCGGTCGTCAGGAACATCAGGCTATTGCCGGAGATGGTCAGTGTTCCCGCAGGGTTAGCCACCGGACTGCCCCCGGCCAAAGAACCGCCGGAATTTAGGAGACCGGCCTGATCCGCGTATGCCAGTGGCGCAAGTATAGCGACACACGTGGCCACAAACGTCTTATTCATGAAGTAGTTCCCTCACCCATTTCTTGCCGTTCACCACGGCGTATTGAGGCCATTATACCCAGCTATCTCTCCGGCGCACTACCTGGAATTCCCGCTTCACAGCCGAGGAAACTGCTTACCACCGGCTACGCAGATTGGGGCACAGCTAGCCCAACAACTTTCGTCCCCCGAGCGAGGTGCGGAAGGCCCACAGGGCCAGGGCGGAGAGCACCAGCACGGCCAGGAACGGGCCCTGGCCGTACCACGCCGTGAAGCTGGTGGTGGTCACGTTCACTAAGGTTGTAGCCGTGAAAAGCGAGGCTACCGCGACCAGCAGGCCCAGGCGCATCAGGGCCACGATGATAGCGCCGACAACCACAAAGATGACGGCGAACTCCAGGGCAGGCCGGGAATTCCCCGCCGCGCCGATCGCCGCAGACAGACTCGCCAGGACGCCGGCGGCCAGCCACTGGTTTCGCAGCAACGCTCGCGCGAAGAACAGCACCAGGAATGCGAGCAACGAGATGATGACGGACGTTGCCGCACCACTCACGATGCCGGCGATGTGCAGAGACAGGTTCGTCAGATCGCGCGTTTGTGGCGAGCCCGAGCCCGCGCGGAGCAGGAGCAAACTTGCCGACGTGTTTCCTACTAGAATGAGCAGGGCGCCGCCCGCCATGCCGATCAGGACATCCCTGCCCACCACCGAATCCCTCCAGCGGCCGCCCAGAACGCGCGACCAGACGATGAGGCTCTGCGGCCAATAACGGCGCACCCACGGCTCCAGCGCCAAATAAAGGGAACCTGCGGCCAAGCCGCCTAACGCCGTTGGCTCGAATATCCGCAAAACGATGCTAATCTCGTCCGCCGATCCCACGTGGTGCGCCAGAAGCACAGCTTGCGCCACCCGGATCAGAAAGGCGAACAGGCCGAGCCGGGTCGCGCCGCGCAGATCCCCCCGACCGGCTTTCCAGTTGTGGCGGGCCATCACGAGGGCTGCGGGGATCAAAAGCAAAGCAATCAGGTCTTGCGTCGCTGGACCGGTTGGAGGAGGCGCACGATCCGGCGTGGCCCAGGGCCAGACGATCTGGAAATAGACCGGCTTGCCGCGAAACCCCGCGGCTTCCACGCGAATCGGAAGATCGGGACGGCCCCGGTAGGTTCCCGTCCAGGCCGCGCGTGTCTCCGTGGCGGCGAGCGGCGTCCAGCGCGGCTCGGCGGGCTGGAACGTGGACATGTCCAGTTTAGCGGCGGCGAACAGCGGGGACCAATCCGGAGGGCGGTCAGTGCCAACTGAATCCTCTTCCCGCTGCGGCGGCACGGCGCTGAAATGCCGCAGGCGTCCGTCGAGATCGAGGATCATGCCCAGCATGCCGGGACGGGTCGGCACCGGATCGTCCAGCCCGACGCTCCCAAACGTAGCTTGGGGCACGATCGGCGCGGGGCTCTGGCGATACCAATACGTGATCGGCGAGGGAGGGGCGGCCAGGGTCCGCTTCCATGCTTCGGCGCCGGAGACGCTCTTTTGGAGAAACGTCATGTACGCCGTCTGGTTCGTAAAGCCCCAGGCGGAATCCGCCGGACGCTCGGAGTAGCCCAGGCTGGCGGCGATCTCATGGGCCTTTACGGCGAGGGCGTCGGGAGGATAATCGAGTGTGAGCTGGCCGGGGATAGTGACCATCGGGCGCAGGACACACACCGCGGTGAGGCACACGGCGAAGCCGGCCAGAAGCGCGATGGCGATGGCGGGACGCAGCGCTTCATGGGAGCCGGAGGCGGCGACGACATCTGGCGATGGAGTTTCTCCGGCAGCCAGCGCGGCGGCCAGCGGATCGCCTCCGGGCAACGCGCGAGCCAGATCCAGCGCCGACGCCGGACGCTGTTTGGGATCGGGATTGAGGCAGCGCAGGATGGCTCGCTCGGCCGCGGGGTCCAGGTCGGCGATCACGGTGGAGGGATTCGTAATGCGGCTCTCCTGGCGCAGGCGCAGCATCTCGGCGGCGGTATCGGCCTGGAAGGGAGCCTTGCCCGTGAACATTTCATACAGCACCAAGCCCAGCGCGTAGATGTCGCTCTGCGCGGTGACCTCGCGCCCCGCGAGCTGTTCGGGCGCCATGTAGGCGGGCGTGCCGTGGCGGGCCTCGGGGCCTTGCAGTTGTTCGGCTGCGGTGGCGAGTCCGAAGTCGGTGATGCGCACCTGGCCGCGGCCGTCGATCATGATGTTGGCGGGCTTCAGGTCGCGATGCAGGACTCCGTGGGCGTGGGCCGCGGCGAGGCCGGCGCACATTTTGCGGGCGAACTCGGCGGCCTTGTCGGCGGGCAGCCGGCCGATGCGGCGCAGCAGGCTGGAGAGATCCTCGCCGTCGATGTACTCCATCGACAGGAACGGCTGGCCCGCGGCTTCGCCGATGTCGTACACGCGGCACACGTTGGGGTGCGAGATCTGCCGCGTGATGCGGACTTCCTCATAGAAACGCGCCAGGAGGTTCTCATTGCCGCGCGCGGCTTCGGGCAGGAACTTGAGCGCGACGGACTGGCCGAGGACAAGATCGTCGGCGCGGAAGACTTCGCCCATGCCGCCTTTGCCGAGTCGCGAGACGATGCGGTAGCGGCTGGAGAGGAGAGTGCCGGGGGCGAATCGCTGTGCGGGCGCGGGCGTGGACGGGGGTGTGGACGGAGAGGCCGCCGCCATCGCGATGGTCTCGATGTTGTCGGGATCGGAGGGCATTGCCAGCGCCGGTTTCATGATTGTAACGAGTTTCGTCCTGGATATTCCGCGCCCGGTAGGACGCGAGACCCTTACCGCACTACCCTGTTCCTGATCGGATAAACTTGAGGATCATATTCAAACGGGTGGCGCGATTAAAGGAACTTGGACCGAAGAAGCGTCGTAGGATGTGGAGAGGGAAGCATACGAACATGAAAAAAGCTGCGCTTCTTGCGCTGTCGATTGCTGGCCTTGCCTTCGGTCAGGGCCTCTCGTTTGAAGTAGCCAGTATTAAGCCGGCGCCCCCGATTGACCCTCAGGCAATCCTCGCGGGCGGCAAGATGCACGTGGGGATGCAGATCGATGGTGCTCGCGTCGACATCGGTCATGGCATACCCTTCGCACTCATCATGCAAGGGTTCGACCTCAAGATGCATCAGATCCAAGGACCGGATTGGTTGCTCAAAGATCCGCTGGCTTTCGACATCGTCGCGACATTGCCCGCGGGCGCTACTCAAAGTCAGGTCCCCGAGATGCTTCAGAACCTGCTGAAGGATCGCTTCGGGCTGAAATACCACATGGTCAAGCAGGAGAAGGACGCTTACGCGCTGCTGGTGGGTAAGCAACCGCTGAAGTTGGAGCAGGTGGAGATTGAAGAAGCCAAGCCGGCCGATCAGTCAGCCCCTCTCCCGGAACCGCCCAAAGGGGCGCAGGTGATACAGATTCCCGGCGCAGGGCAGGCGACCGTCACCCCGTCTGGAGGCTTCGAAATGAACATGCGCCCCCAGGCTGGCGTAAAGGGAATCGGAAAGATCCGGATGACGATGGACCCTCCCAAGCCGGGCTCCAATCCAGCGGATTTGAAGATGACCATGGTGATGGAAGCCACGATGGACGCCTTCGCTGGCCAGCTTTCCGCTTTGCTCGATAAACCCGTGGTGGACATGACCGAGCTCAAGGGCGGCTACAAGGTTCCCCTGGAAATGGGACTGATGGATCTCATGGCCGTGGCTCAGAAGCTGGGCGGCGCCGCGGGAATGAACCTTGGCGCGGCCGGCGGCGGGCCCGCGGCAAATCCGGCGTTCGCCGCCTCCGACCCGGGCGGTGGCACATCCATTAAGGACTCCTTGCAGAAGCTCGGGTTCCGGCTGGAGCCGCGCAAGCTGCCGATCGACGTGATGGTCATCGACCACCTCGAGAAGAATCCGACCGATAACTAATCTTAATCCGGAGAATCATAGTGCTGCGCGAAGTGTCTAAGAAATGCCGCGAGCATCTGCTTCCCGCGTTGTTCGCGTGTGTGGCCGTTCCCGCTTCGGCCTACACATGCACGAATACTGCCCCGCCGGTGATCAATTCCGTCAGCTCGGCCAGCGCTTATGGCGGCTACGCCTACTTCACCTCCGGATCCTGGCTGGAGATCAAGGGCTCCAACCTGGCCGATCCCAACGATCCACGGATCACCGCTTCTAGCGGTCCCGGTCAGTGGACAGGCAACGACTTCAACGGTGACAACGCGCCCACGATGTTGGACGGCATTGGCGCGGCCGTTAACGGCAAACCGGCGTATGTATCGTATATTTCTCCCACCCAGATCAACGTCCAGGCTCCGGCGGATACGTTGCTGGGCGGTGCGTCGATTACGGTGACCAACTGCCAGGCTACTAGCCAACCTTTCGCATTCACACGTCAGGCGCTGGCGCCGGGCCTTCTGGCTCCGCCGAATTATGTGTCTGGCAATGGTACGCCCTACCTGGTGGCCACCTTTGTGTCGGATGCGGCCTACGTCTTGGATACCAGCCTTGGCGCAAGCTTCGGATTGAACAGCCGGCCAGCCACGTCCGGCGACACCATCATCGCCTACGGTGTCGGATTCGGCAACGTCACTCCGGCGATTTCCCCAGGAGTCATCGAGACGCTGAGTAACGCTTTGGTGAATCCGGTCACGGTGTCATTCGGTCAAACTCCCGCGACGGTTTCCTACCAGGGTTTGGCTCCGAATTTCGTCGGATTGTATGAGTTTTACATTACCGTGCCGCAGGGTTTGTCAAATGGGGATTATGCCATTACGGTTTCACAAAATGGCGTTAAACTGCCGCAGACGTTTTATCTGACGGTGGAAGCGGCCGCCGCGCCCACGCTGCAAGGCTTGAGCCTTTCGGCCTCTTCAGTAAACAGCGGAAGTTCGGTGACGGGAACGGTGACACTGTCCGGTCCGGCCCCGGCTGGGGGCATCGTGGTATTGCTCACTTCGAGCTCCAGCTTCGCGACCGTTCCGGCCACCGTGACGATACCGGAGGGCGCGACTTCGGCAAACTTTACAATTTCGACTTCAGCAGTGAGCACCAACCAGCCGGCGACGATCACTGCGGGTGCCGGAACCACCTCCGTGCAGGCGGTGTTGTCGATCTTGGCTCCGGCGGGCATCGCCAATCCGTACACCACCTTCTCGACTTTCGGCGTTACCTTCCAACCAACCGGGTTTGCCTCCGGCCCCATTACCTTCTTCCCGATCACCCTCAATGCCGACCATGTCACATTTTCGGTTAGCCTCGGAGGCGGGCCGGTGCTAACCAACGGAACGTTCAGCAACAACGGCCTTACGTTCACCGCGAATGCCCTTCAGTCCAGCTCGACGACCCCACCCTATGGGATTTTCGTGGCTCCGGGTGAAAACGAGTTTCGCCTTTCCAGCGCATCGCTTACGATCGATCTGACGCAGACCTCCGCCGTAGGGACCTCGGTGGCTGGAACCTTTACCGGAATGCTGACGGTGGCCGGCACTCCTTTCCCGAGCGGAGGCTCGCCTGTGACGCTTTCCGGCCCGGTCCAGGGTATGTACGGCGCGGCCTTGTCACAGTGATCTGAAAATAGAAGCGCGGGGTACCGCGACCCGCAGCCGCAGGGCAACGTTCAGTGTAGCGGCATCGTTCGGGTTGGCTGGCCTGCTCTACCAACGCAGCGAGCGCCTTAGCTGTGAGAGCACGTTCAGCCGTGCCGGCGCTTCGCGCAGGGGACAGGCACTCGCTTCGCGCGGAGATGACGGGCGAGCAATTGCGCGTCTCTATCGACCGGACCCTGGTTTGGGACGGGAAAGTTGGACGGGAGGCGCTCGCCTTTGACGGGCCGGTCGGAATAATTCGCTTTCAGGGATACGGTGTGTTCCCCGCGCCCAGCGCCAGCGATACTCCTGCTAAATCCTCGGAATATGTAAGGAATCTGCGCCCGCGCCGATAACATCTACGGCGCTGATGCGAAGTTCTGTCTTTCGCAATCAGTGCGATTGTCAGTGCCGCGCGGCGGTTCGCCGCGGGGCCGGAGAACACGCGCATGCAAGAGCAGGATCAGGACATTATCCGGGAATTTCTGGTGGAGAGCCACGAAAACCTCTCCCGCCTGGATCAGGAACTGGTCGAGCTGGAAAAGCGGCCGAAAGACGGCGCGCTGCTGGCCAGCATCTTCCGCACCATTCACACCATTAAGGGCACCTGCGGCTTCTTGGGATTCGGAAATCTGGAGCGCATCGCCCATCAGGCCGAGAACCTGCTCAGCCAGTTGCGCGACCGCCAAAGGGAGCTGACGCCGGCGCTGGTCTCGATCATTCTCGAAACCGTGGATGCGATTCGCAAGATCCTGGACTCGATCGAGGCCAGTGGAGAAGAGGGCGCCGGGCATTTTGAGGATCTGGTCGAACGTCTGCGCGCCGCCACCCAACAAGGAAACGCGGCTAAGCCTCTACCCGAGCCGGCGGACGTTGCGCAGGCCACCAATCGGGAACCGGCTACGAAGCCGGAACAGGCCGCCAAGCGGGAAGAAGACCCGGCCAAGACCTCGGCCGTGGCCGATTCGAACATTCGAGTGGGAGTCGGGCTGCTGGACAAACTGATGGACCTGGTGGGCGAACTGGTGCTGACCCGCAACCAGATCCTCCAGTTCAACGCGGAGCGCGAAGACGCCGCGCTCAACGCCACTTCGCAGCGGCTGAACCTGATCACCACGGAGTTGCAGGAAGGGGTCATGAAGACTCGCATGCAACCCATCGGCATGGTATGGAGCAAGCTGCCGCGCGTGGTGCGCGATATGGCGGTGTCGCTGGGCAAACAGATCCGGCTGGAGATGGAAGGGACCGAGACGGAACTCGACCGGACCATCATTGAGGCTATCAAGGACCCTCTGGTGCATCTGGTGCGCAACTCCTGCGATCACGGCCTGGAGACCGCGGAGGCCCGCCAGCGTGCCGGAAAGACGGCGGAGGGTACGCTCTCGCTGCGGGCCTATCACGAGGGCGGGCAAGTCAATATCGAGATCGCCGACGACGGAGCGGGCATCGACGTTGCGCGCGTCAAACAGAAGGCGATCGAGAGGGGGCTGCTGCGGCCGGAGCAGGCGGAGAAGATGACCGACCGCGAAGCGCTCAACTTGATCTTCCAACCCGGTTTCTCCACCGCGCGGACGGTCACCAACGTCTCCGGCCGCGGGGTCGGCATGGACGTGGTGAAGTCCAACATCGAAAAAATCGGGGGCGTGGTGGATCTTTTCAGCCGGCCGGGCGAAGGCGCCACGGTGAAGTTGAAAATCCCTCTTACTTTGGCCATTATTCCCGGTTTGGTGATCGCCAGCGGCGGAGAGCGATTCGTGATTCCTCAGGTCAGCCTGCTGGAGCTGATCCGCCTCGAAGGCGACTCCAGCGAGAGGCACATCGAACACGTCCACGGAACTCCGGTTTACCGCCGGCGGGGCAGCCTTTTGCCGATCGCGTATCTGGACCGCGTGCTGGGACTGAAAGCCGGGCGCGACACCGGGGCGGTCAACATCGGGGTGGTCAACATCGTAGTGTTGCAGGCCGAAGACCGGCAGTTTGGGTTGGTAGTGGACGCCATTCACGACACGCAGGAAATCGTGGTCAAGCCGTTGGGCAAGCAGTTAAAGGGCCTGACGGTGTACGCCGGAGCCACCATTATGGGTGACGGGCGCGTGGCGTTGATCCTGGATGTGCTGGGCGTCGGGCAGCGCAGCGGGGTTCTGGCGGAAGTGCATGAGCAAACCCGCGCCGCGGCAGAGCAGAAAGCTCAGTCCACCGGAGAGCTGCAAAGGCTGTTGCTGTTCCGGGCCGGATCCTTCCACCGTCTGGCCGTGCCTTTGGCTCTGGTGGCGCGCCTCGAGGAGTTCCCCAAGAACCTGGTGGAACACGCGGGCGGGCGGCAAGTGGTGCAGTACCGCGGCCGTATCCTTCCGCTGGAGCCGCTGCGCGACGTGCTGGAGCCGGGTTCGGTCGACGGCCCCTCCGCCGCGGACCTGATTCAAGTGATCGTCTTCAACGACGGAGAGCACAGCGTAGGCATGGTAGTGGATCAAATTCTGGACGTGGTGGAAGAAGAGGTCGCGGTGCGGCAGAAGGCGTCGCGCCCGGGTTTGCTTGGCTCGGCTGTGGTGGGCAAGCGCGTAACCGACTTCCTGGATTTGAACCACGTTCTTCACGGAGCGGCGTCGGAATGGCGCCAGGGCTCCGAGGCCACCGCCGGCGGAAAGAGGGTTCTGGTTGCGGAAGCGTCCCCGTTTTCGCGGGGCTTGATCCGCAGCGGCTTGGATATGGCCGGTTACCGGGTGCTGGAAGCCGCCAATGGAGACGAAGCCATCCGCGGATTGGAGCACAATGCCATCGACGTAGTGGTAGCCGCGCTGGATCTTCCGTGCAATGGCAGCGGCGACTTCTTCACCGCGATGCGGCGCCATCCGGAGTGGGAGCGGATTCCTGTCCTGGCCCTGGCGAATTCGGAGGATCAGGCCCACGCAGCGGCGGCAAAGAACGGCTTGCAGGACTGGCAAACCCGGTTCAGTGACTGCCAAACGAAGTTCAATCGCGAGGCCATGCTCGATTCCATCGCCCGGCTGGCCACGGCGGTGAATTCCAGTGAAACGGTTCCAGCGCATGCGGGAGAGGAGCGATAGCCGATGGCGAGTGAGAAGGCGAATGAAAAAATGACCGCGAAACCCGGCTCCGGGCAGTCCAGCGGGCAATTCTCCACCTTCCAGGTCGCGGACCTGTTCTTCGGCGTGGACGTGCTGTCGGTGCAGGAGGTGCTGCGCTTTCAGCACATGACGCGCGTGCCGCAGGCGCCCGGTGTGATCGAAGGCTTGATCAATCTGCGCGGCCAGATCGTGACCGCCATCGACATGCGGCGCAGGCTGGGTTTGCCGCCCCGCGCCGATGGCCAAACCCCCATGAATATGGTGGTGCGTAGCGAGGAGGGCGCGGTCAGCCTGCTGGTGGATGAGATCGGCGACGTGCTGGACGTTGAAGCCGCCACTTATGAGGCTCCGCCGGAGAATCTGGACCCCGCGGCGCGGAACCTGATTCGCGGCGTTTACAAACTTAAGGACCGGCTCTTGCTGGTTCTCGACACGGAACACACGGTGGATCTCGCGCAAGCCGGCACCGCCTAACCTGAGTTCCGCGCCGCCCGAGCAGGTACGGCCGGAACCAACTCGATTTGAACGCAAAAAGGAGCCAGCCAGAAATGACCAGCAGCAGAAAAACCAACGGGAGCCGGAATCAGATATCGGGCGGCGGCGTGGCCGTCGCTGAGGAGCCGCGCCAGACGCGCCCGGCGCCTCGTCAGCAGGTGCATGTCAACTGGGCCCTCCGCGGCGAGAGCATGGCGCGCCGCTTCAGCATCGACGAAACCTCCGTCGCCGCGCGTCGTGAGTTTGTCCGGCTAGGAGAGGCGGAGCGCGAGCTGATCGAGGAAATGGCTCCTTGGGCGCAATCGGTGGCGGCGCAGATCGCCAAGGATTTCTACGATTGGCAATTTCAATTCCCGGCCACGCGTGCGTTCTTCGAGAACTTTGCCCGGGAGCAAAAGTTTCCGCTGGCTTCCTTGCGCACGCAGTTGGAAGCTTCGCAAGCGGGTTACTTCGCGGAAGTCTTCGCCGGGGCGGCCATCAACTGGGACCTGCGCTATTTCGACAAACGCCTGCACGTCGGCGAAGTACACGACCGCATTAACCTGCCGTTCAAGTGGTACGTCGGCGCCTACGCCGAATACGACCTCCTGCTGGACCGTTATCTGCGCCGCGACTTCGACGACGAAGACAAAATCCAGCGGGTGAAGGCGGCCGTCTCTAAAGTCTTCAATTTGGATTTGCAGGCCATCGGCGATTCCTTCATTCTCAGCACGCTGTATGGCTTGCTCAAATCCGCCGGCATCGACATGGAAGACGTCACTGAGCCGGGCGACAAGTGCGGCCAGGTGGGCGTCATCAAGCTGGCGATCACCAAGAACCTGGAAGGGTTCGTCAGCGCGATGAACCACATGTCGGATGAGCACGACCGGGGCGACATCGACGTGATCATTCCTCCCGATCGGTTCCACGGCTCCTTCCGGGCGATGGCCGAAGGCGTCAACAAGATGGTGTTGGGCCACATCAGCGTGAAGAAAAAGGCAATGGCTTGCGTGGCCGAATTCGGCAAGGGCAACTTCAAGGCGACCATCGAGAAGTTCCCCGGCAAGAAGGCGTTTATCAACGACACGATCGAAGCCATGCGCTCCAATCTCAGCGGGCTGATTTCAGAGACATCGCAGAACACCGCCGCGCTGGCGTCCTCCTCCGAGGAACTGACCGCGGTCAGCCAGCAAATGGCGGGCAACGCGGAAGAGACTGCGACTCAGGCCAACGTTGTGTCCGCCGCCAGCGAGCAGGTTTCGAAAAACGTCTCTTCGGTGGCCTCGGCCTCGGAGCAGATGCAGGTTTCCATCCGGGAAATCTCCAAGAACGCCAATGAGTCGGCGCGCGTGGCCAAGAACGCCGTCAGCGTCGCGCAATCGACCAACGAGACGGTCAAGAAGCTGGGCGAGTCCAGCCAGGAGATCGGCAACGTCATCAAGGTGATCACTTCGATCGCCCAGCAGACCAACCTGCTGGCCTTGAACGCGACCATCGAAGCGGCTCGCGCCGGCGAGGCAGGCAAGGGCTTCGCGGTAGTGGCCAATGAAGTGAAGGAGCTGGCCAAGCAGACCGCCAAGGCGACCGAGGAGATCGGCCAGAAGATCGAGGCCATTCAGGGCGACACCAAGGGCGCGGTGAAGGCGATCGAGGAGATCGGGACGATCATCAACCAGATCAACGATATCTCCAACAGCATCGCCTCGGCGGTGGAGGAGCAGACCGTCACCACCAACGAGATCGGCCGCAGCGTGAGCGAGGCGGCGAAAGGCGTCAACGATATCGCCAAGAACATCGGGGGCGTGGCGCTGGCGGCCAAGAACACCACGCAGGGCGCCAGCGATACGCAGAAGGCGGCGCAGGAGCTGAGCCACATGGCGTCACGGCTGCAAACCGTGATCGCGAAGTTCACGGTCTGACGGGTTTCAAGAGGGCAGCATGGCCAAAGCGGTAGTGGTTGACGATTCCAAAGCGATGCGCATGATCCTGGCTCGTCATCTCAAAGAATTGGGCTACGAAGTATGCGAGGCCGGCGACGGAAGAGAGGCCCTGCAAGTCATCGAACGGGAGAAGAACGGCTTGAATCTGATTCTCGCGGACTGGAACATGCCGGAGATGAACGGCTTCGATCTGCTGAAGCGCTTGCGCCAGGACCCGGATTTGGCCTCGGTGGTGATCGTGATGGTCACCACCGAGACGGAGGTGGATCGCGTGGCCGCGGCGCTCGAAGCGGGGGCCAACGAATACATCATGAAACCGTTCGACAAGGACGTTCTCACGGAAAAACTTCAGTTGGTGGGGATGGTTCCCTAAGATGGCGGCCGTGAACCCACGTACGTTGCAACCCGGAGAACGCATCCGGGTCCTGGTGGTGGACGATTCGGTGGTGATCCGCCGTCTGGTGACGCACGCTCTGGAGCAGGAGCCGGCGCTGGAAGTGGTAGGCGTGGCGGGCAACGGCGCGATCGCCTTGCAGCGGATTCCGCAATTGAATCCGGACGTTCTGACTCTGGACATCGAGATGCCGGAGATGGATGGACTGGAAACCCTGCGGCGCGTCCGGAAGTTGTACCCGCAAATCCGCGTCATCATGTTCAGCACGCTGACGGAGCGCGGCGCGGCGGTTACGCTGGAGGCGTTGACGCTCGGCGCCGACGACTACGTCGCCAAGGCGTCCAATGAGGGATCGTTAGATCGCTCCCTGGTGCGGCTGCGAGAGGAACTGGTTCCCAAGATCAAGCAGTTTTTCCGCATGCCGGGAAAGCCTGCGGCTGCCGTACGCCCGGCCGTGGAAGTTCGGCCGCCGGAGACGCGGCCTTCGAAGACCCGGCCCAGCGTGGTGGCGATTGGCGTATCGACGGGCGGTCCGACGGCCCTGGCGTCGATGCTTCCCGGTCTCCCTGCTTCGTTCCCGCTTCCCGTGCTGGTGGTCCAGCATATGCCCCCTTTGTTTACCCGGCTGCTGGCAGAGCGCCTGAGCGCAGTTTGCCCGCTGCGGGTCGAAGAAGCCAAACCAGGCGACCTGGTCGAGCCCGGAAAGATCTTGATCGCGCCCGGCGACTATCACATGAAAGTCGCGCCGCAAGGGGCCAAGGTGCGGGTGTGTTTGGATCAATCGCCTCCGCTGAACTCGTGCCGTCCGGCCGTGGACGCGCTGTTCGCCTCGGTGGGCGAAGTTTATGGCGGAGCGGCGATCGCCGTGATCTTGACGGGCATGGGCCAGGACGGTCTGCGGGGCTCGGAAATCCTCAAGGCGCGCGGGGCCAGCATCCTGGCGCAAGACGAAGCCTCCAGCGTGGTGTGGGGCATGCCGGGCGCGGTGGTCACCGCGGGAATCGCGGACCGGGTGGCGCCGCTCGACCGGGTGGCCGCCGAGATTCAGACGCTCGCGGCGCTAAGCAGGAAGCCATGAGCAGGAAGCCATGAGCAGGAAGCAATGAGCAGGAGCAACGCATGACCGGAACCTTGTCTCCGCCAATCAACGCGGACAATTATCGCTTCCTGCAGGAGCATGTGTACTCGCAAGCCGGCATTGTGCTCGAAGCCGACAAGCATTATTTGTTCGAGAGCCGGCTCACGCCCATCGTGCGGCAGATGAATCTCGGCTCGATCAACGATCTGTGCGCGCTGCTGCGCGCGACTCGCAATGGCGACGTCGGACGCAAGGTGGTTGAGGCGATGACCACCAATGAGACTTACTTCTTCCGCGACCCCGCGCACTATGAGGCGATCCGCAAGGTTCTTCTGCCGCGGCTCAAAGAAGAGCGGAAGGACACCAAACGGCTCCGGGTCTGGTCGGCCGCTTCCTCCTGCGGGCAGGAAGCCTACAGTCTGGCAATGCTGCTGATCGAGGAAGGCTGGGGAGACTGGAACGTCCAGATCCTCGGCACCGATTATTCCTCGCAGATGGTGGAGCGCGCCCGCGCCGGCAAATATCAGCAGATCGAAGTGAACCGCGGATTGCCAGCCGCGCTATTGATCAAGTATTTCCGCCGCGGCGGCATGGAGTGGCAGTTGAACGACGCCGCCAAGCGGCTGGCTCGCTTCGAGACCATCGACCTGCGGGCCAGCCTGCGGGCATTAGGGCCCTTCGATCTGGTCTTTTGCCGCAACGTCCTGATTTATTTCGATCGCGAGACCAAGACCAAAATCCTCAAGGAGATTCACGGCACCCTGTATCGCGGCGGCTGGTTTTTGTTGGGCGGAGCCGAGACGGTGTTTGGGATCGAGGAGTGGTTCGACCGCGAGAGCGTGGGCAACGTGACGGTTTACCTTGCCCGTTAGAGAGGAGTGTATGCCTGCTGAAGCGCAAGTGGAACTACAGGCCAGCGACCTGGCGCAGATCGTTCAATCTGTGTTCGATACCATGCTCGGCCTAGAGGCGGCACAGAGCGAAACACCGTGGTTTAGAGGAAGCGACCGGCTTACCGCGCTGGTGCATCTGTCGGGAGCCTGGACGGGAGCGGTCTTGCTGGAATGCACCCGCGGTCAAGCTTGCTGTTTCGCCAGCCGTTTTCTTTCTTTGGATAAGTTGAGCTCCGTGGACGACATTGTGCGCGCCGTGCTGGGCGAATTGACCAACATGATCGGGGGCAACTTGAAAAGCGTCATGACGTTCTGGAATTCAGCTTTCCATGCCGTCGGTGGTGGACGGCAACGACTACAGCGTGTTGGTCTGCGGCGGGGAGATGCGCGCGCGGATCGCGTTTGAAACGGCTGAAGGCGTGTTCTGGGTCACGGTGGTCTCGGCTCCTGGCGGCTCGAACTGACGGTTGCGGAGCCGCCTGCCGCGCGGATGACATACAATGCGGAAGGCGAGGTCCGCGCAATGGTCACATCCCCGGAAGATGCCCGGCTGCTGTTTACGCGATGGATCGAGGATGGGTCGCCTCTGCGTATCCGTCTGCGCAGCGCCGCCCTCATATTCGAGGGTGTCGGCCTGGCGCAGAGTTTCGATTCGAACGTTCTGAACCTCGGCGGCGAAACCTGGCAGGTAGTGGTGCCGCTGAGCGGCGCGAATTTCACGTTTTCCGATCCAAGAGAGGCTCCCGCAGGCAGCGTGAGAGAGGAAGAGACTTCGCGCTACGAATTCGGTCTGGCGGTGGATTTGGCGAACGGAGATCGTTTGGCGCTGATTGAAATCAAGGTGCCGGACACGGAACCTGCCTCCGAGGAGTCGGAGTAGGCTATGCCATTTGCCTATCCGTGTTATATATCCGAGCCGGTTTTTACCTATCGTGGAGCGGGCAAAATCGTTCTAAGATATTATTTGAGCGGGTCGATACAGCAATTGAGGAGGGGATGCCTAGGAAAGGCAAGATCCTCCGAATGAGTTGCTCGACATGAAGGTAAACAACAACAACCTTTCTTCTCTGAACCCAGCCGAAGTGCTGGGGACCCAGCAGACGGGGCGAGCGGGACAAGCTTCCAGTTCGTCTCCCTCGCCGGCCACGGGTGGCGCGTCATCGGGCGACGATATTCACTTATCGGAGCTGGTGCGGAGCCTGCGATCCCTGGCGGCGGATTCCCCGGAACGGCAAGCGCGCATCGAGCAGATTGCACGGTCCTACGCCAGCGGCACCTATCAGGTGAACCCGCAGGCCACGGCCGGCAAGATCATCGACGATGCGTTCCAGCGTTCATAGAGTCCGGCAAACGGTAGCGGCGCTGCGCGCGGCTTTGCTGGCTCCCGCGAGTGAATCTTCGCCGGAGGCAATCGCTTCACACGCTCCGGTGCTGCAGGAAGCCGCCATGCTGCTGGAGCGCTGCAAGTCCGGGCAACCGGATGGAGCATGCCGGGGTGAGCTTGAAGCTCTTTCAAGCGAACTGCGCATTGCGGCGAAACTCCTCACTCAGGGACTGGCGCTGACGCAAGGCATGGCAAGGCTGCTGACTCCCGCGACCGGGTATCGGCAAGACGGGGAGCCGGCGCAGTTCCAAGCCGCCGGTTCGGTTCTCATTCGAGGCTGACATGGGCGGAATCCTGGGCATTCTATCGAGTTCGGCTGGGGCGCTCTCGGTATATGAGCAAGAGTTCAACACGGTCCAGAACAACATCGCCAACGCCAACACGCCCGGATATGCGGACCAAAATCTAGCCCTCGCGGCGCTGCCGTTCGATCCGGCTGAGGGCGCTTCGGGTGGCGTGGCCAGCGCCGGATTAATCAGTTCCCGATCCGAGTATCTGGAGCAAAACGTGCGCAATCAGCAGACTCTCCTGGGGACCTCGCAGCAGAGCGCCGCGGATCTCGGGCAGATTCAGCCGCTGTTCGATCCCAACGCCACCGATGGAATCGCCGGCAATCTCTCCAGCTTCTTCAACAGCTTCTCGGCCTTGAGCTTGAATCCCAATCAGGCTACCTCCCAGCAGGCGGTGATCACGGCCGCCGGGCAGATGGCGCAGAGCTTCCATGAGGCCGCGAGCGGTATCACCCAAGTGGCCAACGGCATCGTGAACCAAACCACCAGCACGGTCAGCCAGATCAATCAGCTTGCCACGCAGATTGCCGGGATCAACCAGCAATATCAGAACGATGTTTCGGCAACGCAGGACCCTGGCCTGGATGCGCAAATGCATTCGGACCTGGAAACGCTATCCACCCTGGCGAACTTTTCCATCATCAAGAGCAGCGATGGCGCCTACAACGTCTACCTGGGAGGGCAGACCCCACTGGTGATGGGCAACCAGAGCCTCCAGATCTCCGCGGCGTTTTCCTCCGGGCAGACCCAGATTCTGGACTCCCAATCCAACGACATAACCGGCCAGATCACCGGAGGGTCTCTGGGGGGAATGCTGGCGGACAGCAACACTACGTTGCCGGGCTACATGGCGCAACTGAACACCTTGGCGCAGACTTTCGCCGATCAGGTCAATGGACAACTGGCGCAAGGCGTGGACCAAAGCGGCGCGGCGCCCACCAATAATTTGTTCTCCTACGATCAAGCTGGCGACGCCGCGGCGACCATCGCCGTCAACCCGAATATCACGCCGGACCAGATTGCGGCGGCTTCGGCCGGGGCGCCCGGCGGCAACGGCAACGCCATCGCAGTCGCGAATCTGGCCAGTACGCCCCTGGTCAACGGAGTCACTTTCACCCAGGCCATCGCCAACCTGACCGCCCAGGTGGGCAGCGACGTTTCCAGCGCGCAGCAGAATCAAACCGAGGACCAGGATCTGGTTACGCAAGCGCAACAGCAGCGCCACCAGGCAAGCGGCGTGGATCTGAATGCTGAAGCCGCCAAGCTGCTGCAATTCCAGCAGTCCTATCAGGCGGTCGGGCAGATGGTCACGGTGCTGAATAGCCTGACCCAGACGCTGATGAATATGGTTCCGTCAGGGAGCTCCGCATGATTTCCAGTCTGAATCCTTCCGCGCAGCAGTTTCTGAACAACCTGGGCCAGATCAACCAGCAGATGCAACAGGCCCAGACGGAACTCTCCACCGGCCTTAGCGTTAACCAGGCCTCCGATGCTCCTGACAAAATCTCGGCGATCCTGCAGGCGCGCGCGAGCTTAAGCTCCACTCAGCAAATCAACACTGACTTGGCGCAGACCAGCACCGAAGTGAACAGCGGGGAACAGGCGCTGCAGAGCGCGGCGCAGCTCTTCGATCAGGTGCAGACGCTGGGCGCGGAGGGCGATACCAGCACCGCAACGGCGGCTTCCAAAGCGCAACTGGGCCAGCAACTCGGCGGGGTGCTACAGGAGTTGGTCGGGCTGGCGAACACGCAAGTGAACGGCCGGCACATCTTCGCCGGCGATACCGACCAGCAGCAGCCCTACTCGATTGACATGACGCAGAATCCGCCGGTGGTGAGCACGTATCAAGGCTCGACCACCACGCGCGTGGCGCAGAGCCCGGATGGGTCGACTTTTCCGGTGGCGCTGACGGCGCAGACCATCTTCGATTCGGGCGACCCCACCACCGGCGCTTTCTCTGCGATCGGGAGCCTGATAACAGCGCTCAACAATAACGATACGGCAGGGATTCAATCCGCCGTCTCTGGGCTCTCCAACGTGAGCGGTTACTTGAACCAGCAACTGGCGTTTTACGGCACGACCCAGCAAACAGTCACACAGGCCACCAGTTACGGCCAGACCCTCCAGACCCAGCTTCAGACGCAGGTAAGCAATTTAGAAGACGCCGATTCGGCGGCGGCGATCGAGCAATTGACGCAGTCGCAGACGCAGGACCAAGCGGCCTTGCAATCGGAAGCGCTGCTGCCGCGGACGTCGCTGTTCAATTTCCTCGGCTAGCCCGTCTTTCCTATTCCCGAGGGTCATCGGCGCTTTCCCGGTAGACCGATCCCGATGTGCGCGTCGCGAACGCGGCCGTTTACTCCCACCGTTGCCGATACCGACGCGAAACCGGGACTGCGCGGTGTACCGAAACGCAGGTCGATCAACTCGACCAGCGTGGCGTCTTCGAGCGGCGTCACTTTCCAGAACGGGAGTTGGTTAAAGCGCAGGAATACTTGGAAGGACGGGTCCTTGCGCGCGGCGTCGATGGCGGGGGACTCAGGGGCTCGATAATCCACTTCACCCGCGTTCGGATCGTAGTCCTGGGTCAAAATCACCGGAACGGTCAGCACGGAAGCCGGCGTCTCGACCTCGCCGCGCCAGCGCAGTGGATCGAAACCTGAAGGCAGAGCGGCGACCACGGTCGGCGGGCCTCCGTCGTAGATCCGGGCGTCCATCACCGCGATGGCCCGTTGGTGCGCGGCATAGCGGAAGCCTTCATAGCCGAGCATCGCCACAATCGCAAAGATGGCCCAGGCCTGCTTTGGCCCGGCCGATCTGGAGCCTCGAATCTCGGAGCTGACCAGCCCGGCCAGCGCCGGTGCCGCCATCGCAATCGCGAAAACCAGGAGGATCCAGAGGTCGATCAGCTCCACCGTATCCAAATGCGGCATGCTCGAAGAAAACGGTAGAAAGAGCCGGATGCCATACACGTTGGTGAAGTCCAGGGCGAGGTGGCTGAGCACTCCGACCCAGCATGCCAGCCAGGTTTTCCAGCCGATCGAGGCGCCGCGAATCCAGCGCGCCAGCAACAACGGCAACAAGGCCATCGCCGGCGAGCATGCCAGCGAATGCAGGTAGCCGCGATGATACTCCATGTAGGCGAAGCCGTTGCGGAATAGCGCTAAGCCGTCAAGATCGGGCGCGTTGGCGGCCAAGACCAGCATCAGTGTTCCGCCTCGCTCCGTGGTCCGGCCCAGTCCGGCTCGGGCGAGCATCAGCCCGGTGAGGGAGTGCGTGAGATTATCCATCTACTTGTAGGCCGGCGGCATCAAGAGCGTCAATGCCTCGGCCGCGGTCTCCAGGCGCGCCGTTTGGTGGCCGGCGTATTCGCCATCGATTTGGAGATGCGATGGAGTCAGGATTTCGATGCACTGCGCCGGCATGGTGTGCGCGCCGTTCATTTTCTGAACCTGCCGGCTCAGCACTCCCAGCATGTAACCGGCGTAGCGCAGCGGATTGGACCCCTCGAATAACACCACCTCGAAGTCCGTGCGATTAAGCGATGCGCCGCCGGCGATTTCGAGATCGCCGCCGTAGTTGCGCACCCGGCTGGCCAGCAGGAATCCGCAACGGTAAGTCTGCCCCAGAATCCGGACGTCCAGTTGATCCAGCTTGCCGGCGAATTGCGTCAGACCGGCGGCCCAGTATGCCAGCTTACCGGTACGATCTTTCAAAGCTGCGTTGGTTTCGTACACGACTTTCGCGTCGAGGCCCGCGCCGGCCATGCACAGAAAGTATCGGGCCGGACCACCCGAGGGCACGATGCGGCCCATCGCGACGCGCCGCGCCTGGCACCCCGTCAGCCTCTCGATCGCCGGCTTGAGGTGTGAGCCAAGGCCCAATTCCATCGCCAGCACGTTGGCGGTTCCCGCGGGAAGGACGCCCAGAGGAACGCCCGAAAAAGCCAGACCGTTGGCCGCTTCGTTCACGGTGCCGTCGCCGCCCAGCACCAGCACCAGATCCGCGCCGTCTTCCACGGCGGCCCGCGCCAGCTCCGTCGCGTGGCCGGCTGCGTCGGTGGCCAGAATGCGCGGGCACACGCTCGCGCGGGCAAGCGCCGCAGTGGTACGTTGGAGGGTGCCCGGCTTGCGGCGGATTTTGCCTGCGTAAGGATTATAGATTAGGACTGGCTGGCGATACCGTTCGATCCATTCATCATATCTTGCATAAGGCCCCAAGAGCGCGCGCGTGACATCCGTTCAAGAGAAAATCGAAGCTCTGCGCGAGCAGTTGCGGCGGCACGAGCACTTGTACCACGTGCTCGACGCGCCCGAAATCACGGACGCCGAATACGACTCGATGCTGCGCCAGCTGAAGGATCTGGAGGCCGCGCATCCCCAACTGATCACCCCGGATTCCCCCACCCAGCGCGTGGGCGCGAAGCCGCGCGAAGGCTTCGTAAAGGTGCGGCATTCCAGTCCCATGCTCAGCCTGGACAACGCTTTCGGCGAAGCGGAATTGCGCGATTTCGACCGCCGCGTGCGGGGCCTTCTGGGCGATGAAAAGTACGCTTATGTGGCGGAGCTCAAGCTGGACGGCCTTTCCATGGCAGTGCACTACCGCGACGGGAAGTTCGCGCAAGCCGTGACGCGCGGCGATGGCGAGGTGGGCGAAGACGTCACCGAAAATGCGCGCACCATTCGATCCATTCCTTTGAAAATTGCCAAGCGGGAAGGCGACTGGGAGGCTCGCGGCGAGGTGGTGCTGAATAAGAAGGCGTTCGCCGCGCTGAACGAAGAAGCGGACCAGGCCGGCACGCGCCGCTTCGCGAATCCTCGCAACGCCGCGGCGGGCGCGCTGCGCGTGCTGGATCCAGCGATCACGGCGTCGCGCAAGCTGGAATACTTCGCCTATTTTCTCTATCAACAGGGCAAGTTCGCGAGCGCATCCCAACACCAGGCCCTGGAGACGTTGAGCGATCTGGGATTCAAGGTGGGTTCGTATTGGAAGCGCTGCGCCGGCGTCGACGAACTGGTCGCATTCTGCGCGAAATGGGAGCAGGATCGGGATGCCCTTCCGTTCGAAATCGATGGCGTGGTGGCGAAAGTAGACTCGGTGGCGCAGCAGGAGCGGCTGGGATGGACCGCCAAGGCTCCGCGCTGGGCGATCGCGTACAAATTCGCCGCCCGGCAAGCCGAGACCGTGGTGGAAGACATCACGGTAACCGTGGGCCGCACCGGTGTGCTGACTCCCGGAGCCGTGCTGCGGCCGGTGAATATCGGCGGGGTAACGGTGTCTCTCTCAACCCTGCACAACGAAGACGAAATCCACAGGCTGGGTGTCCAGATTGGCGATACGGTGCTGGTGCAACGCGCCGGGGATGTGATCCCGCAAGTGGTTCGCGTGGTCCGTCATGGCGCTCACCGGCGGCCCTTTCACATGCCCAAACACTGTCCGGTGTGCGGCGGCGAAGTGGTTCGAGCCGAGGGCGAAGCCGCCAGCCGCTGCATCAACACCAATTGTCCGGCCCGATTGAAGGAATCCGTACTCCACTTCGCCGCCAGAGGCGTTATGGATATTGATGGGCTCGGCGAAGCGCTGGTGGACCAGTTGGTGGATCGGGGATTGATCCGCAACATCGCCGACCTGTACGGGTTAAAGCTGGAGCAGTTGATGGAATTGGAGCGCATGGGCAGGAAGTCCGCGGCCAAACTGCTGGAGCACATTGAGGCTTCGCGGAAGCAGCCGTTGCCGCGAGTGTTGAACGGTTTGGGGATTCCGTTCGTGGGGGAGCGCACTGCGCAGTTGCTGGCGGAAGCTTTCGGGGATCTGGACGCGATCATGACTGCCAGTGAGGATGAGTTGCAACGCGCGGAAGAGGTGGGCCCGAAGGTCTCCCAAAGTATCCATGGCTTCTTCCATGAGAAGCGGAATCGGGATCTGATTGAGCGGCTGCGCGAAGAGAAGCTGTCGTTCACTTACGATGCTCCCAAGCGGAGCGGCGGCGCGCTGGCGGGGTTGACGTTTGTCATCACGGGGACTTTGCCGTCGATGAGCCGGGAAGAGGCCAAGGAGCGGATCGAATCGGCCAGTGGAAAAGTAGCCGGCTCGGTGAGCCGCAAAACCAGTTACGTTCTGGCTGGGGAAGAGGCCGGGTCGAAACTGACCAAAGCGCAGGATCTGGGGATCAAAGTGATCGATGAAGAGGAACTGGTCCGGATGCTGGAAGGGACCGGCTAACGCATGCGTCACTTGCGCGATGTCCTCATCGCCTGGGGGCCGGTTGGCCTGCTGGTTCTGTCGACGCTCGAAAATGCCGGACCTCCCACGCCGGGAGGGACGGACTGGGTGCTGCTTTTTCTGGCGGCCGCTCGTCCGAGCGACGCGATGCTCTGCGCGGGATTGGCGACTCTCGGCTCGATCATCGGAAGCAGCATTTTCTTTGAGGTAATGCGCAGGGGCGGGGAGGCGATGCTGGCCAAGTACACCTCCTCGGGCCGCGGCGCTCGCTTCCGGGATTGGACGCGGCACTATGGCCTGGTGACCGTATTCGTCTCCGCGCTCATTCCGTTACCAGTCTTGCCGTTCAAGGTCTTCGTGGCGTGCACGGCAGCCATGGGGGTCAGCCGCAAACGATTTCTGTTGGTGCTGGCGCTGGCCAGGATGCCTCGCTACCTGGCTCTGGCGTACCTGGGGCAGCAACTCGGCCAAGACTCCTGGGCGTGGCTAACGGGGCACTTTTGGCAACTTCTCGCATTCGCTCTGGCGATTGGAGTGGGGCTGTGGGCGCTGATCCGCAGGGCGGATCGTGTGCGGGCCTTGAGCCACGAACTACAATAGAGATGACCCGTGAGTTCCCTGATCGACAGTTTCGGCCGCCACCACGATAACCTGCGCATCAGCGTAACGGATCGATGCAATATCCGTTGCTTCTACTGCATGCCGGAGGAAAACGTTAAGTTCGAGGCTCGCGAGCACGTGTTGAGCTTCGAAGAGATCGAACGTTTCGCGCGCATCGCGGCCGGATTGGGCGTACGCAAGCTGCGCATTACGGGCGGCGAGCCGCTGGTCCGCAAGAACCTGGCGACTCTGATCCGCAAACTGATCGCGATTCCGGGAATCGAGGATTTGGCGCTCACCACCAATGGCGTATTGCTGGCGCAGCAAGCCCAGGAATTGTACGACGCCGGACTGCGCCGGATCAATATTCACATGGATACGCTCGACCGGGAGCGCTTCAAACAGATCACGCGCCGTGACGATTTGGGCCGTGTGCTGGAAGGTCTCGAAGCGTGCCGGCGCATCGGCTACGGGCCGATCAAGATCAACGCCGTGGCGGTGAAGAATCTACTCGAGCCGGATATTGTTCCGCTGGCGCGGTTTGGACGCGAACGCGGAATCGAGATCCGCTACATCGAGTTTATGCCGCTGGACGCGCAGGGACTGTGGCTGCGCGACAAGGTGCTTTCCGCGGATGAGATGCTGGCGATGCTGGCGCGTGAGATCGGACCGTTAGAGGAGATCCCGGATCAGGATCCGCGGGCTCCGGCAACCGAGTACCGGTTTGCCGACGGTGTGGGCCGCGTGGGCTTCATCGCCTCCGTGACGCGCCCGTTCTGTCTCAACTGCAACCGCCTCCGGCTGACCGCGGACGGCCATGTGCGCTATTGCCTGTTCGCGATCGAAGAAACCGATGTACGCGGCCTGATTCGCGGCGGCGCTTCGGATGAGGCGATCGCGGAAGCCGTCCGTTCGTGCGTTGGCGGGAAGTGGATCGGTCACCAGATCAACTCTCAGCAATTCGTTCCGCCGCCCCGTCCGATGTATTCGATCGGGGGGTGATCGAGGGAGGGAAGACGAGGCGGCATGACTATAGATTTGAAGCCCGAGCAGCAGCAGGTGATTGACCAGGCGGTGCAATCCGGTGCTTTCAAGAACGCTGGCGAGGTCTTGGATTTGGCGATCGAGATCATCCGCGAACAGCTTGACCTGGAGCAGTGGATGGTCGAGGAGCGCTCAGCGATTGCGGCTCACGTTGAGAGGGGATTCGCACAAGCTGAGCGTGGCGAACTCATAGATGGCGACGAAGCCATCGAGATGCTCCGCAAACGCCGCGCGGAGCGGCTGAAACAACGAGGGTGACTGGAGCCTTCGAGCTCACCCCGCAGGCTGCGGACGACCTCGACGCCATCTGGTGGTTCATCGCGGGTGATAGCCGGGAAGCGGCCGACCGAGTGGAGCGGGAAGTCATTGCGACCTGCCGCCGCCTCGCCAGGTTCCCGCTAGCTGGATCGAGGCGGCCCGATATTACTCGATCTTCCCGTGCGCTTCAGGGTCGTTAGAAAGTATCCAAGTTATCTGATCGTCTACCGGCCGGACACAATCCCGATTCAAGTGATCGGTATCTTACACGGCAAACAGAACATCGCGGGAGTTTTGGAGGGCCGGGTCTAAACAAACGGGGATACCTGATGGGCGATATATTTCATTCGCTCCGCCACGGCTCAGATGGCAGCCGCCAACGCCAGCGCTCCCCACAGCACGCTATCGTTCCCCAACTCCGCCGGGACCACATCGAGACGGGCCTGGGACCAATTCGTCACCTGGTGGCGGAGTTCCGCCCGGAGGGGCGCGAACAAGTGGTCGCCGGCTTGGGCGATGCCGCCGCCGATGACGATACACGCCGGATTCAGCAGCATGATCGCGGCCTTCAAACCTTGCGCGAGATTCACAACGTAACGCGCGACGAACGCCGGATCGAGCATCAATTCGCTGGCTGGCTTGCCGTGGTCGCGCTCCAGCCATAGGCCGCCGCACAAACGCTCGAAACAGCCGCGAGCGCCACACAGGCATTCGGGGCCATGGGGATCGAGCGTGATGTGGCCGATTTCGCCCGCCCAGGAGTCCGCGCCGCGATAAACGCTGCCGTCGGCGAGAACGATGCCTCCGCCGATTCCGGTGGAGAGGGTCAGGTAAAACAGCGGCAGCTTGCCCCGGCCTGCTCCGTAGCGTGCCTCGCCGAGCGCGCCGGCATTGGCGTCGTTGTCGATGGCGACGGTCACGCCGAGGGCGCTCTCTAACCGCTCGACCAACGGGAAGTCAGCCCATCCGGCGACGTGCGTTGACAATGCGATGCGGCGGCGCGCGAAGTCGGCGGGTCCACCGAATCCGACGCCGCAGCGGTCGAACTTCCAGCCGCGCGCGGCCTCCAGGATCTGGCCCAGCATCCATTCCGGCCCGCCCGCGCGATCCGTCGGCCGTCTCAAACGCGTCGCCAGACGCTGGCCCTCAAACAGAGCGACGCCGAACTTCGTTCCGCCGATGTCGATGGCGAGCGTGTTCACGTCTCAGGAGCCGAAGAGCGTTTCGACCAGTTCGGCGTGGCCGAGGAAATTGGGAACGATGAAGTCCGCTCCCACGCCAATCAGGCGCTGGCGTTTCCAGTCATCCACCACCTGGCACTCCGGCTCCTGGCTGGCTACGCCGACCGCAGTCCCGCCCACCAGCTTCACCTCTTCAATTTCCACGTAGCCGTCGCCGAAGCCGAGAATCTCCGCTCCGCGCACGTCCGTCTGAGAGAGGATGCGCTGGATCAGGATCTTTTTCGAGAAGCTCTTGTAATCGTCCAGCGCGCCGTAGACGCCGCCATCGAAATAGCGGGCTACGTCCAGCAAGCCAGCCTCTTCCTTCATATAGATTTCGTCCGTGCCGGAGGCCAGGTACATGCGCAGACCTTGGGCTTTCAAACGCTCCAGGAGTTGGCGCGCACCGGGAACTAAATACTGCTCCGGAGACGCTTTTCCGCTGCGCAGATCGTCAATCCGGCCGCCAATCCTGGCGGACAAACGATCCAGGTACATGCGCTTATATTCCAAAGGGTCCAAGGCCCGGCCGCCCCGCTTGGATATGTGTTCCGCAAATTCGATCATCTGGTAGATGGTCTCCTTCCCGGTCAAGCGCCAGACGAACTCCTGGACCAGGGTGGTCAGATCCTGTTCGGACTCGCCGGTTTTGAGATCCAGCAGGATCTCGACCATCATCGGCGTCATCACGTCGACCCAGCCGGAGCGAATCAAAGAAAGGGTGCCGTCGAAATCGAAGAGAGCGGCGCGCGCCCCCATCGCACTGGCGCCGGGCCGAACCTGTTCAATCGCTGTTTTCGTCATCGAAGATTAAAGCCAATATTCCCACCGGCCGCTCCAAATCACATACGCGCTGAGGCAGGCGTTGGTGGCCGCGTGCGAGATCATCAGATCGCCCAGGCTGCGCGTGCGGAGCATCCACCAATTGTAGAGCGCGCCGGCGGCCAGCCCGACATCCCAGTACGGCCCATGCTCCAGGGCGAAGAGCACGGCAACGCACCAGAAAGATTGCGCCGACCAGGTTCCCAAGGGAACGGCGGTAAAATCCGAGCGAATCAGCCAGCGCATAAGCCATCCGCGCCAAAACATTTCTTCGACCACCGGAACAATCGCCACGGCTCGAAACATACGGAGCAAAAGGACTGGCGCCTGAGAACGGGCATCGGTGGAGAGGCTGGTTTCCAACCTGCCCGTAAACGGGTTCTCAAATAGCCAGAAGTGCCGGTAGCCGGGAAACAGGTGATCCGGGATAATCCAGATCGCGAAGACAGCCGCGCCAAGCAGGAGCGTCCCGGCCCAGTCGCGGACGCGCAAGTCAGCGGGCGGAAGAGCTGGCCAGGCGATTACCGCGATCACCAGAAGCATAATCGCCACGAAGCCAAGTTGGACAGCCACAGGCGGGAATGGAAGCACCCGCGATAGGGCTAGAAGCCCGAGAAAGATGCAAAACGGCGCAGTATAGGATACCGAAGGCGAACGGAGCACTTAATCGTTTTCCACTAATCGTTTTCCGCGGGCGGAAGCCCGGCGTTACCCGAGCTTGGAGAGGAGATCGCGAATCTGCTGTTCCTGTGGCTTGGATGGCTTGTATTCCAACGCCTTTTGCAGTTCCCGGCGCGCTGAGGTTTTATCGCCCTTCTCCTGGAGCGCCATGCCGTAGTGATAGTGGAAGGTAGCGTTCGCCGGCTCCTTGGTCACCAGGTCCTGAAATACTCGCACGGCTTCCTCGCTCAGGTTTTTGCGGATATAGATCCAACCCAGAGTGTCGGCGATGTCATCGGAATTAGGCTGCTTCTGTTGGGCGCGGCGCGCCATGCCCAGTGCTTCGTCAAGATCGACGCCCTTTTCCGCTTTGATATAGGCAAGATTGTTGAGCGCGATCGGATGATCCGGATCGATCTTCAGAATCTGCTCGTAAATGGGCTGCGCCTGATCGGAGCGAGAGGTTCCGTCCAGAATCAGCGCCAGCGCGAGCAGCGGTGTAGCGTTATTCGGAGCGGCTTGGCTGGCCAGGCGAAATTTGTCGGCAGCCATGTTCAGATCGCCCTTGCGCCGGTAGGTCTCGGCAAGGCGGGTCAGCAGGCCGGCGTCCTTGGGAGCGGTTTCGAGCAGACCGTTCAGCACCTGGATCGCCTCGTCGTACTTCTCGCCGACCACGTCCAGATTGGCCAGGAACAGTTTAAGATCACGCCGGTCCGGCTCTGCCGCGATCGCATTCTTCATCATGGCAATGGCGTCGGGAACCCGCTTCTCCGCCACCATGGTTTCGGTTACGCCAACCAATCCGCGATGATCCTTGGGAAAGTCCTTGTACAGCTTCGAGAAGACTTCGTCCGCGCCCTTGTAATCCTTCTCCATGTAATCCAGATAACCCACTTGGTAACGCGCTTCCATGTTATTCGGGTAGGTTTTGAGAATGTAGTCCAGTTCCTTACGCGCCTGGTCGCGCTCCCCCACGCTCAGCAGTGCGCCGCTGCGGACCAAGTGTCCCTGGATGTCCTTGGAATTGTGTTGGATGATATCATCCGCGGCCTTGAGCGCCTTGGAGTTGTCGCCGTGAGCCATGTATAGGGCCGCCTGAAAGTCCCGCGCCTTCATGAAGTCCGGACGCAGTTGAATGGCCTTATCCAATTGCAGAATCGCTTGTTCATCGTCGTTCTTGGCGTGGAGAGCGCGGGCCAGATTGTACCGGAGCACATAGTTGTCCGGGCTCTTGGTCACCAGCGATTGCAAATCGTTCGCCGCCATATTGATTTGCTCGCGATTCCCAGTGGTCAGCATCAGCGCGGCGCGCATGGCGATGGCTTCCGAATCCTTGGGGTTTTCCTTGATGATGGTGGCCAGAAGCTGGTTGGCGTTGGCGTTTTCGCCTACCGTAGCCTCCAGCTCAACCATGCGCTTCTGATAGAGCAGCTTATCCTTGGGAAACGCCTTTATCGCCGCTTCGTATTCGGAACGGGCGCGGTCGAAGTCGCGCAGGCGGAAGAAGTAGAAATCGCCCGCCAGCAAATGCCCGTCGGGGTGATCTTTTTCGTCGGTGATGGCCTTGAAAACCGAATCGGCTTGATCGCGTTTTTTGTCCGCGAGGTAGAAAACGGCCAACTGAAGCAGGTACGACGTGTTCTTGGGGTTATTGGACGATTTAAGCCTCAAAATCTTTTCCGCGTCGTCCAGCCGGTTTAAGCGGACATATTCGGTGTACAGGATGTCGTAGATGGTCGCGTAGGTCTTGTCCTTGTCGATCATCTGATAGGCCAGCTTCTCAGCCTCGGGAAACCGGTTACTCGCGGCCAAGGCTTGCACGTACGACACGACAACTTCGGGTTCAAGAGGCTTGGCGGAGTTGGCGGCCTGGAGCTCTGTGATTGCGGTGGCCGGATCCCTTCGAAGCAGCGCCAATTCGCCCAGCAGGCGATGCCCGTCGAACGAGTTCGGGTCCTGTTGCAAGAGCTTGTCCGCCATTTCCTTGGCGCTATCCAGATCCTTAGCCCTGCGATCCGTGCTGGTGTCCTGCGTCGCGGAAACCATGTACAGCTCCGCCAGCTTGGACTTGGCGTCGACATTGGCGGGTTGCAACTCCACCGTGTTGATGAGCGCCTTGTAGGCGTCGCTGTAGTGGTAGAGTTTGTAATCGGTTAGCGCCAGGCGATACCAGGCCTCTCCAAAGCGCTGGTCCTCTTTTAGAGCACGCCGGTACATGATCGACGCGTCCGCATACTTGCCCTTGTTGAAGAACTTGTTTCCGTTATCGACGTAGCGTTGCGCGCGGACCTTGGGATCTCGCGAGCACGCCGTCAACGCCAGCAGCAATGGCAAGGCGGTCAAGAGTCTCCGATACATCATAACTCCCACTTCACCATAATCTTGGGGTGCGTGCAATGACGTTATCCGAAGCGTTTGAGCTCCTTGATCGAGGGGCGTCCAGGAGAGGCGTATTTGCTCGATCTTTGTACCAAAAGGTCCAGCTTCGAGGAGCGTGGCGACGAATGAGACAATGAGGCAATGTGGCGGAAAATCGCCGTCATCGCGATTCTGGTGCTCGGCACCGCGGCGAGGCGAGACGCCGTCCGTCTGAGGCGAGCCGGTTTGCCACCCTGGTTTGACACTTTCCTGTTTACTTCGCTAATCTAAGGAGGCAGAGAACTAGCACGGAGAAGGTCTGTCTTCATGAAAACCGTAATTCCTTCGCCTGAAACCTTGGTGCGTCAATGGCACTTGATCGACGCCGATGGCGAAGTTTTGGGCCGCGTGGCGAGCAAGGCCGCGCTGGCGCTGATGGGAAAAAATAAGCCGACGTACACGCCGTTTCTGGATACGGGCGATCACGTGGTGGTGGTGAATGCCGCCAAGATCCGCCTGACCGGACGCAAGGAAGAGCAGAAGATGTACCGCCGCCACTCGGGCTATCCGGGCGGACTGACGGAGACTAAGGCTCGCACGGTGCGGGAGACTCGGCCGGTGAGAATGGTGGAGGAAGCGATTCAAGGCATGCTTCCGAAAACCAAGCTCGGGAAACAAATGTACCGGAAGCTGCAGGTGTACGCGGGGCCGAAGCACCCGCACGACGCCCAGAAACCGGTGGCGATGGCGGTATAAGGAGATTAAGTGGCAGCGTTAGTACAACATCTTGGAACGGGCCGGCGCAAGCGCGCAGTGGCCAGAGTGTTCCTGCGGCCGGGCGACGGAAAGATCACGGTGAACGGGCGCACGTTCGATAATTATTTCCCCAGCGAGGCTTCGCGGGCGATCGTGAGGCAGCCGCTGCTGGCGACCGAGACCGCGGACAAGTTCGACGTATTGATCACGACCGCGGGCGGAGGGCCGTCGGGCCAGGCCGGCGCGGCCAAGTTGGGAATCGCGCGGGCGCTGCTGGAGTTCAACGTGGAGCTGCGCGCGAAGTTGAAAGAAGCGGGCATGGTGCGGCGCGACGCTCGCCAGCATGAGCGCAAGAAGTACGGGCAGAAGGGCGCGCGCAAGCGCTTCCAGTTCTCCAAGCGCTAATTTGGGCCGCGCTATTTCTTGGGATGTTCGTTTTTGGGCAGGCATGACGCCTGGCCCGTTCTACTTCACCATCTGGAACGCAAATCCCGCCTTGGGCGCGCTCCGGACTTTTTCGACGCTAACCATATAAGGAGGTTATTTGCCGTCTATTAGCATGAAGGAATTGCTCGAAGCCGGCGTTCACTTCGGGCACCAGACCAGGCGCTGGAATCCAAGGATGAAGGAATACATCTTTGGCGAACGTAACGGTATCTACATCATCGACCTGCAAAAAACGCTGAAGCTGTTCAAGGACGCGATGCGCTACGTGGGCGAGGTTGCGGCGCAAGGCAAGACGGTGCTGTTCGTGGGCACCAAGCGGCAGGCGCAGGAAGCGGTGGCCGAGGAGGCCGGGCGCTGCCAGCAATACTACGTCAACCAGCGGTGGCTGGGCGGACTGCTCACCAACATGACCACAGTCCAGAAATCGATCAAGCGGTTAAAAGAACTCGACGCCATGGCGGCCGAGGGCAACTGGGATGGCCGCGCCAAGAAAGAGATCATCCGGCTGGAGCGGGAGCGCAAGCACCTGAACCAGAATCTGGCGGGCATCAAGGATATGAACGGGCTGCCGGACATCCTGTTCGTGATCGACTCCAACAAAGAGGCGATCGCCGTGGATGAGGCGCGCAAGCTGGGCATTCCGGTGGTCGCCGTGGTCGACACCAATTGCGATCCGGACAAGGTCGATTACGTGATTCCGGGCAACGACGACGCGCTTCGCGCGATCCGTCTGTTCACCACCAAGATCGCGGATGCGGTGGTGGAAGGACGGCAACTCGCGACCGAGACCGACTTCGCTCCGGAGAAGATCATCAGCGAAGAGCCGGCGATGGAAGAGATTCCGGATCTGGCGCAGTACGCGGACCTGAAGTACAACGAGCAGTTGATGGCGGAAAGCATGCCGGAAGAGGATCTGCCCACTCTGCCGCGCAAGGGTCCGGCGCCAACGCCGGCGAACGAAGAACACGCCGAAGCGCTGTAGCGAGGCATCCGGCTTTAGAAAAACATTCTTGCGGGCGGTTCAAGCGATGCTTGCGCCGCTCGCCCCTCATAAGAAGGAACTATGGAGATCAGTGCACAGTTGGTAAAACAGCTCCGCGAAAAGACCGGAGCCGGCATGATGGAGTGCAAGGCCGCGCTGGTGGAGTCCAAGGGCGACCTGAACGAAGCCGAAGTAATACTGCGCAAGAAGGGCATCGCTTCGGCCAGCAAGAAGGCCACGCGGTCCACCAGGCAAGGCGTCATCGGCACCTACGTTCATCCAGGCTCGCAACTGGGCGTGATGATCGAGGTGAACTGCGAATCGGATTTCGTTGCGCGCACCGAAGATTTTCAGGAGTTGGTGCACGACCTGGCCATGCAGGTGGCGGCGGCCGATCCGCAATTCCTGCGCAAGGAAGACGTTACCGAAGCCGCGCTCAACAAGGAGCGCGAGATTTACCGCGCCCGCGCGCTGGCCGAGGGCAAGCCCGAGAAGATGCTCGACAAGATCACCGAAGGACGCATGGCCAAGTTCTATGAAGAGGTCTGCCTGTATGAGCAGCCGTTCATCAAAGAGAACACCACCACCGTTTCGGACCTGATTAAGGCCAAGATCGCGAAGCTGGGCGAGAATATTACCGTGTCGCGTTTCGTGCGGTTCAAAGTCGGCGACACGGCGGCTGCTGAACCGGGAGCCGACTCAGCCGCAGCTGAGTAACGCCGGTCGAAACACACCCGTGGCGAAATACCAGCGCATCCTGCTGAAGGTGAGCGGCGAGGTCCTCGCTGGGGCGGGAGCTTTCGGTGTCGACGCCAAGAAGGTGGCGGATCTTTCCGCGGAGATCGCCGAAGTGGCGCGGGCGGGAGTGCAGATCGGCCTGGTGGTCGGCGGCGGGAATTTTTTCCGCGGCGTAGCTGCGGCGGCGCAGAAGATGGATCGCGTGGCGGCTGACCATATGGGCATGCTGGCCACGGTGATCAACGCCCTGGCGCTGCAAGACGCGCTGGAAAAAAGCGGCGTTCCCACGCGCGTGATGACGGCGATCGAAATGCACTCGGTCGCGGAACCCTATATCCGGAGAAGAGCCATCCGGCATCTGGAGAAGGGCCGGATCGTGGTGTTCGCTGCGGGCACGTCCAATCCCTACTTTTCCACCGACACGGCGGCGACGCTGCGCGGGTTGGAGATTCACGCGCAACTGGTGGCCAAGGCAACGCGCGTCGACGGCGTGTACGACAAGGATCCGCTGGCCAATCCCGACGCCGTGAAGTTCACCGAGATCGGATATTCGGAGGTGTTGACGCGCAACCTGCGCGTGATGGACGCCTCCGCCGTGGCCATGTGCCGCGACAATCAATTGCCCATCATGGTTTTCAATTTGAACGTGCGGGGCAATATAATGCGTATGGCGATGGGGGAGCCGATCGGGACCCTGATTCACGCGGGGGCCGGAGGGGCCGTCGCTTAAGTTAAGGATCACCATGAAGACGGAACAACCAGCAACTTCAGTAAGCACTTTTAAGAGCGTCAAAGAGGTGGAGGCTAGCGCCAAGGCGCGCATGGACAAGGCGGTGACGGATTTGCAGCACGAAATGGCGAGCATCCGCACCGGCCGCGCCTCGGTGAGCATTTTCGATTCGCTGAAAGTGGATTATTACGGGACGCCGACCCCGATCAACCAGCTAGCGAATCTGCACGTGCCGGAGCCGACGCTGATCACCATCCAGCCGTGGGACGTCTCGCAGATCGGTGCGATTGAGAAGGCCATCCGGAGCTCAGACATGGGCCTGAATCCGGGTAACGACGGCAAGATCATTCGCGTGCCGATTCCGGCGTTGACCGAGGAGCGGCGCAAGGAGATCGTCAAGCGGCTGCACGGGGTGGTGGAGGATCATCGCGTGGCGCTGCGCAACATCCGCCGCGACGCCAATGAGCACGTGAAGAAGCTGCTGAAGGACAAGGCGATCAGCGAAGACGATGAGCGCAAGGCTCTGGATGAAGTGCAGAAGATGACCGACGGCTACATCGGCAAAATGGACGCGGCGGCCAAAGCCAAAGAGAAAGAGATCCTGGATATAAAGTAAAAGCGTAAACTTAGCCGCGAATGGACGCGAATAAACACAAATAAGAATCTTCTCATTCGTGTTGATTCGGCATTCGCGGCCGGTTTTGTTTTTCTCCTTGACGAAAGCGCTTCCGTTCCACCCCCCATTGCCCCGTGGTGGAAGAGGCGACGCCGATCCAATTTCCTCGCGGCTTTTAGCCGCGCCCGACGCCCAGGCTCATCGTGCGACGGTTGCGCGGAGTTTCCTAGGACTGCCACGCTCGCGTGATCCGGAACCGATGAGGGAGCCGAACTCTTGCCTGGAGCATACACGCTAGTCGCCAGAGTGCGCGCGGGTGAAAGTCGTAAGCCGCGAAGAAGGCAGGAGAAAAAGCCGCGAATGGACGCGAATACACACAAATAAGAGTTGCTTTCTCATTCGCGTTGATTCGCGTGCATTTGCGGCTAGAGAGTTTTTACATCACTTCTTCGCTCCAGCCTTCCAGCACCGATTTCACCTTGGCGGTGAACTGATCGGCGAGGGAGCCGTCGATCAGGCGATGGTCGAAGGTGAGCGCGATGTAGCAGGTGGAGCGGATGGCGATGGCGTCATCGACCACCACGGGTTCCTTCACCACGCTGCCGATGCCCAGGATGGCGACCTGCGGCTGGTTGATCACCGGAGTCGCGAAGATGCTGCCGAAGCTGCCGAAGTTGGTGATGGAGAACGTCCCGCCCTGCACTTCGTCGGGCTTGAGCTGGCGGGAGCGGGCTCGCGCGGCGAGATCGACGATGTAGCGCTGGAGGCCGACGATGTTCTTTTCATCGGCGTTGCGGATCACCGGGCACGATCAAACCGTTTTCGAGCGCGACCGCTATGCCGAGATTGATATCGCGGTGATAGATGATGTTGGTTCCGTCGATGGAGGCGTTGACGATCGGGAACTGGCGCAGCGCGGCGCAGGCGGCTCGCATGACGAAGGGCAGATAGGTCAGACCGAAACCGTACTGGGCCTGGAACTGGCCCTTGAGCTTGTCGCGCAGCTTGGCGATCTTGGTCATGTCCGCCTTGTGCACGGTGGTGACGTGGGCGGAGGTGCGCTTGCTGAAGACCATATGCTCGGCGATCTTCTGGCGCATGATGCTCATGGGTTCGACGCGATAGGCGGCGGCAGCGCCGGGCATGGGGGCGGGCTCGCGGGATTCGCGCGGCGCGGGAGCCGGCGGCGCTGGAGGCAGAGGCACGTTCACAGGAGCCTGAACCGTCGCGACGGCCTGCGGCGGAGCTGGAGGAGGAGGCGGCGCGGGAGCGGCTGACGGGCGGCGGAGCAGGTGCGGGAGCCGAGGCGGACTGCTTCGAGCAGATAGGCGTCCAGATCGTGCTTGGTGATGCGGCCTCCGATGCCGGTGCCGCTTGATCTTGGCTCAGGTCGATATTGTGCTCGCGAGCCATCTTGCGAACCAGCGGCGAAAGCGGTCCGACGCGCTTTCTTCCGCCGGCGGCGACGGGCGTGGCGTCGACAACGGGCGCGGCCTCGGGCGCGGGCGGTGCCGGAGCGGGCGCTACCGGCTGAGGCGCGGGTGCCGCGGCTGCTGGAGCCTGTGAAGTCGCCTTGGCGCCATCCTGAATCCGTCCAACCACGGCGTTGATGCCGACGGTCGTGCCTTCCTGCACCAGGATCTCGGCCAGGACGCCGGCGCTGGGCGACGGGATTTCGGTATCGACTTTATCGGTGGAGATTTCGAAGAGCGGCTCATCGCGCTCGACATGCTCACCGGGCTTTTTCAGCCATTTGGTCAGGGTTCCTTCGACAATGCTTTCGCCCATCTGGGGCATCACGACGTCGATCATATACTCTCCATTATGAGTTCAGAAGGTCACGCGAGAAGACGCGCGCGAAGTGGCGCGCCAGCTCCGGGAACGACTTGCTCCCGCGTCGCGTGCGACCCGATGGCCCGCATGGAAGTGACCGGCTGCGTCAAGCCGCACGGCACGATGTAGCGGAAATAGGTCAAATCCGTATCCACGTTCAAAGCGAAGCCGTGAGAGGTTACCCAGCGGCTGATGTGCACGCCGATGGCGGCAATTTTCGCCGGACCTCCCGGCTGGGAGACCCACACGCCGGTGGCTCCCGCCGACGCGGCGCGCTGCGATGTCAAACTCGGACAACGCTCCGATCAGCACCTCCTCGATGCCGCGGATGTAGGCAACCACGTCGCGTTTCCATTCTCGCAAATCGAAGATGGGGTAGCAGACGATCTGGCCGGGGCCGTGATAGGTGACATCGCCGCCGCGGTCGGTAGTGTTGAAGGTCGATGCCGGCGCGCTCCAGCAGCTCGGGGTCGGCGAGAACATTTTCCATGTGCGCGTTGCGGCCGATGGTGACGACGGGCGGGTGCTCGACGAAGAGCAGTTGATCGGGGATCGAGCCGGATTTGCGCTGCTCGACCAGTTCGCGCTGGAGGTCGAAGGCGGGGAGGTAGCGCATGCGCCCGAGGTCGCGAACGGCGAGGGGCGGGCGGTACGCGTCTGGGAAGGCCGCTCCCTCACGGTCGCGGTTCTTTACGCCTGATGCCAAGCTAGACATTGATGGCAAGGCCGTGGACCGCATTGAAGGCCTCGCCGACGGCTTCGTAGACGGTGGGGTGAGCGTGGATCGTGTGCATCATGGTGTCGACTGTGGCCTCGGCTTCCATGGCGGCCACGGCTTCGGCGATGACTTCGTAGGCGATGGGGCCGATGATGTGGACGCCTAGAATTTCGCCATACTCCGCGTCGGCGACGACTTTGACAAAGCCGTCGTGCTGGCCCAGGATGGTGGCCTTGCTGTTGGCGAGGAAGGGGAACTTGCCGACCTTCACGTTATAGCCTTTGGCTTTGGCCTGAGCCTCCGTCATGCCGACGCTGCCGATGCCCGGCTCGCAATAGGTGGAGGCGGGCATGCGATTGCGGTTCAACGGCGTCACGGTTTTTCCGGCAATGTGCCCGATGGCGACCATGCCTTCAGCCGTGGCGACGTGAGCGAGTTGCGGAGTTCCGGCGACGATATCGCCGATGGCATAGACATCGGGCTCGCCGGTGCGCTGCATGGCGTCAACTTTTATGAACCCGCGGTCGAGCTCGACGCGAGTGCCTTCGAGACCGATGTTGTCCGTCTTCGGGCGGCGGCCGACGGCGACCAGGAGGCATTCGGCCTCGACCGTTTCGACCGTGCCGTTTTCAAGCGTGACATTGAAGCGGACGCCAGAGTCGGTTTTTTGAACACTGGCGGGGTCGGCTTTGGCTCCGGTCTCGACGCGGATGCCGGCTTTTCTTGAAGGCGCGGAGGAGTTCCTTGGAGACTTCTTCGTCTTCGACGGGTACAATGCGCGGCAGCATTTCGAACAGCGAGACTTTGCTGCCGAAGCGCTGGAAGCAGGAGGCGAACTCGACGCCAACCGCGCCCGCGCCGAGGATCGCCATGGTTTTGGGAACCTGCGGGAGATCGAGGATTTCGATGTTGGTGAGGATGCGTTGCGGGTCGGGCTGGAGACCGGGGAGCATGCGCGCTTCGGAGCCGGTGGCGAGGACGATATTCTTGGCTTCCAGGGTCTGGGTGGAACCGTCGGCGGAGCGAACTTCGATGCGGCCGGGGCCGGCGAGCTTGGCGTAACCCTTGATCCAATCGACCTTGTTCTTGCGCATGAGGAACTCGACGCCTTTGGAGTGTTTGGAGACGATGGAGTTCTTGCGCTGAAGGACCAGGGGGAAGTCGAGATGCGGATTGTCGCAGCGGACTCCGGATTCTTCAGGGTGCTGGATGTGGCCGAAAACGTCGGCGGTGTGGAGGAAGGCCTTGGTGGGGATGCAGCCGACCAAAAGGCAGGTGCCTCCCAGGCGAGGATCTTTTTCAACGATGGCGGTTTTGAGGCCGTACTGGCCGGCGCGAACAGCAGTGGAGTATCCACCGGGGCCGCTCCCGATGACGATTACGTCGTAGGTCATGTAGTGGTTGTGATGGGTGGTGCACTACCAGTGTAGCAATCGGGGTTTGGGGGGGGCGGAATGCGAGAGGCTAATCGGGACGACGCGCTTGACGCTCACCCGTGTATTCCCTACTCTGAGGTCATGGAAGTCCGCTTCAGCCCGGATATGGAAGCGAAGATCGCTCGCGTGGCCGCTGAGGCGCATAGCGACGCCGCGGAATACATCCGGCAGCTTGTAGAGCAATATTTCGAGCACGATGAGTGGTTCCGGCGGAAAGTATCCGCAAGTTTGGAGCGCCTCGATCGCGGGGAGTTTCTGAGCCATGAGGAGGCTGGCGCCCGAATCGCGGAGATGTTCCGGCGATAGATGCAAGTCCGCTGGTCGCCGGACGCGGTCGAGGACCTCGAACAGATATTCACCTACATCCAGGCAGACAGCCCGGCTGCCGCAAGACGCATCATGACCATCCCCGAGCGCGCGGGAGCGCTGGCGTCGCACCCGTATCAGGGACGGCAAGGCCGGCTGTTGGGGACTCGCGAGCTGGCTGCTGCCGCCGCTGTCGTTCCTCCTGGTCTACCGTGTTCTAGACAGCGCGGAGGCACTCGAGATTGTCAATGTGGTCCACGGGGCCAGGCAATGGCCGCCGGAAGGGTCGAAGTGAAGAAGATCGCAGGTGGGGCCACGGAGCACCCCAGCTTGCGATATAGCGGTCTCTGTGCGCCGTCGCGACGGTCAGATTGTCTCCCGATCGCGGCTCTCGGTCCAGCGGACTATCAGCGCTGTCGCCACCGCCCCGCATAAGGAGCGATCGGCCAAGTGTACTTGTTCGGGGAACGGCAAGCTCCCGCAGCACGGTGTGTCGAGGGGCGGAAGTGAACGGCTTCCCAGTAACTTCGATTTCGGTTATTGTTGACCTATTGAAGACCTGCCGGTTGGAGATGGGAGGGGTTTCTAAAAATGACGTGTTCGAGGCTGACGATTCCAGCGGTTCTCTTTTGTACGGGCGCGAGCGCGCAATGGCTGGATTATCGAGATCCGGGCATGCCACGGCTGAAGGACGGGAAGGTGAATCTCTCGGCTCCGGCGCCGCGCGGACTGGGCGGTAAACCCGATATTTCCGGCGTGTGGATGCATGAACCGACGCCCACGGCCGAGCTCAAACGCCTGTTCGGGGCCATCGCCGGAGATGAGCTGGCTAACCTGCCTATAGGGATGAATATCGAATTGCAGAACAAGTACGCGTTCGACGTGCTTATTGACTTCGACCAGGAGGCGCTTGCCGCTGCGAAGCCGGGAGAGCCGCCACCTGCGCAGATGCCGCTGATGCGTCCGGAAGGGATGGCGGCCATGGCCAAAAGCCGCGCCGCTGGAATGCCCGACAATTGTCACGGCGAGAATTACGGATGGCCCGTGGCAGGAATGCTCTCCGAGGCGCTCAAGATTATCCAGGCGCCGAAAGAAACGATGATCCTGTATGAGGTCGGCGATCTGCACCGGGAGATCTTCACGGATGGGCGGAAGTTCCCCGCCGAGTTCGACCTCCCCGCATTCATGGGCTATTCGATCGGCCGCTGGGAGGGCGATACGTTCGTGGTCGAGAGCCGGGGGTTCAACGAAAAAACGCCGATCGACGCCATGGGCCATCCGCGCAGCGAAGAGATGCACGTGACGGAACGCTTCCACCGGCGCGACTTCGGACACCTGGATATGGAGCTCACGTTCGACGATCCGAAGTTCTACACGCGGGCGTTCACGGTGAAGATTGCACATACACTGGTGCCGGACTACGATGTCCTCGAAATGTTCTGCGAGAACGAAAAGGACAACGCGCACATCAAGAAGTAGACCGCCCTCCTCCTATTTTCCGACCAGGTGCTCGAGATCCTTGTTGTTCTCGGTGCAGATATATTCCAGGAGTTCGGTATCGGGAAGAAGCCGCAGAGGGATGGTCACGTTCCATGGCTTGGTGTACGCCTTCGGATCGTCGATGGTGACCTGAATATCCATGTGGCCGAAATCCTTGCGGAGAAAGCGCTCGGTTACGTGGAGGGATTCGGTGCCGGGATGGCCGTTGTTATCCAGCCAGCTATTCTCGACGAAACCGGCCGATTCCACCACCAGCGCACCGTCTTGGTAATGCCCGACGGAGTAACCCAGCCAGTTTGGATTCGGGTCCTTGGGGAGGGCGCGCCCATCCATGAAGATTTGGCGATAGCCGTGCACGGCCTCATACAAGATCATCATCTCGTTGCCGGACGGAAGAATTTTGAAAGGATAGGGCACGGCGTCGGAGCGGGGGACGCCGCCGGGGACACACCATCCCGTGGGATCTTCTTTGCTGAGCGTGTCGCGCCGGTGCCGATACAAGGTTGCCGCCCAGGGCTGGAAGGGAACTTCCTTGAGATCTTTCGCGATGTCCTCGATGTACCCGCCGTTTGGCATCCACAGGCCCGAAATATCAGGTTTGCCGTCGGCGGTTTTCGGAGCGGGTGCGGTCAGGTCGGGTTTGCCGTCCGCAGTGCGCGGAATTCCGGCGGTTGGGTACTTTAACCACTGGGCGGAAATCGAACCGCATAATAGCGTCACCAGCGCCGCTCGTCCCATTGGGCTCATGATCGGAGATTATACATCCGTGGAAAGATAACTTCTCAGGTGGCCGCGCCGTAACGCCGAAACAGAGCAGCCAGGCGGGATCTCTCGGCTGCGGGACGCACACAGCGGTGTTGCAGCCAGCCGAGCCAGCCAGCGTCAATTTTGGCTCCAGCGTCAATTTTGGCTCCGGCGGCTAGGAGGATTTCAAACACCGGGAAGTAATCTTCCTCCGGCTCTGCTTGATCGAACGACCAACACGCCTGACCCAGCGCTGTTCCGCCGTAGGCATTCTGTTCCTCCAGAGGAGCGCCACGATTCAGGAGCCATCGGATGATCGGCAATTGGCGGCCGACGACGGCCCAGTGCAGCGCGGTTTCGCGTGTTCCCGCCTGATCCCGCAGATCGGCGCCGCGATCCAGAAGAAATTCGGCAATGTCCTGATATCCGTATTCACAGGCCCACAGAAACCCCCGTTGTAGCTGCAGTTTTGTGGCGGGAGGTTTCAGCGCGGAACTCTGGAGACCGGCGTTCTCGAAAAATGTAGCGACGACATCCATTCGCCCAGCGCCGGCCGCCGTTTCCAGGTTGAGCCGTGCGCCACGGGACGCCAGGTAAGCGGCCGCCTTGCCACGGCCATTCCACAAACAAGCCTCGAGGGTTGTGTGGGTATTGCCGGCGACGCCGGGTTTATCGCCAGGTTTATCAATAGGTCTATCGATGACCGCCCCATGGTCGAGGAGAATTTGCAGGAGCGGCTCCTGCACACCGGCGCGCTCCGGGTGAACGCTGGTAGCCGCCAGGCCGAGGGCGGTGCAGCCGCCGCCGTAATCGTTCGATTCCGCGTTGACACTGGCGCCCGAGTCCAGCAGGAGCCTCGTAATTTCGACGATGTTCCGGGGCGTTTTCTGACGAAAGTTTTCGACGCCGTTCGCGGCCACATAGTGCAGCAGTGTCGAGTTGTGGGCGCGATGGGAACGGGCGGCGATCAGGGCTGGGTTCTCGCGCAGCAGCCGCTCCAACGTGCGAATGTCTCCGGAAACGATCGCGTCCGCGGCTGCCTCGAACCTGGCGTCTTGAGAATCGCGATGCTGGAGCGCTTGCACCTGCTTGGCGAACTTGGGCCAGCTCTCGAATCCGTGCGCTCGGGCCAGGAAGAATTGTGCGTCGGCCAGCCTCGGGTTGGGTTGAGCGAGTTTGCTTTCTTGAATTTGCTTCTGGATGCGGGCGATCTCTTCGCGCACGGAAGAATCGCCTGCGTGGGATTCCACCCACTTCGTGATCCATTCGGAAATGGCGCCGCGGTCCGTTGAGGCGCGGGCTTTCAACAAATCCTTGGCCTGCTTTTTGTACTGCTCCAGGCTGGGATGCGGCGGGAAGGGTCTGGCGTCCATACGAATCTCCTTTCACTTGCCTGCCTGGAGTCCGCACCGATCAGGCTGAAAGAAGGTTCGTACCTTCGAAATCGTCTATCTGGGTGGGCACGGCCCTTTCCGCGGACTGGGTGCGCCCCTACGCGCTATTTCTTTTGTAGCACGAGCTTTCGCTGGCGTGCTGTTCCTGGGCTATTCTGACGTGGTGGCGATCACATTCAGACCGGCCGAGCTCGCCGACATTCCGGCTCTGGCGGCGATTCGCGCGCGGGAGTGGGAGACAGAGGCGTATTGGAAAAACCGGATCGCCGGGTACTTGTGGGGCGGAGCATCGCCCCAGCAGGCGTTGCCCGGCCGCACGCTCATCGTGGCTCTGGATGGAAGCACGGCGGATGGAAGCACTGTGGTGGGCTTTGTCGCTGGGCATCTCACACGCCGGTTCGGTTGCGACGGGGAGTTGGAATGGATCAACGTCGCGCGGGAGCATCGAGGCTCCGGGATTGCGCGGAGTCTGGTGCGGGAGATCGGGAAGTGGTTCGTGGAGCAGGGAGCGTGGCGGATTTGCGTGGACGTCGAGCCGAATAATGCGATCGCCCGAAGATTGTACGCTCGATTCGGCGCGCAGCCTCTGTCGCCCTACTGGATGGTCTGGGAGGATTCCCGCGCGATGGCGGCGTCAGCGAGTTAGTTATCGAGCTAGTGCAGGGCGAAGATTGCGGTGCGCAGCATCACCTTAATCACTATCGTGGCACACTTACGAGCGCGGTTCAAAGGCGTGGCTCGGGGGCGTGGTTCGGGGGATAGGCGGGCGCGGTTTGTGACACACTGGAGGCGTGAAACGCGCGCTATTACCTCTGTGTTTGAGCGCGGCCCTATTGACTGCGCAGACTCCTCCTCCGGCTGCTGCCGCGGCAAAACCCCAACCGAACTCGCTCCGCGAGCTGAGCGCGTCCTTTGAGGCTCTGGCGGCCCGGGTGCGGCCGGCGGTGGTGCAGATTTTCTCCACCGGCTACGCGACGCCGCAGCAAGACGATAGCGGCGAAAGCTCCAGCATGGCTCTGCTATCGAAGCAGACCAGCACAGGCTCCGGCGTGATCCTGACGCCGGATGGGTTCATCGTCACCAATAATCACGTGGTGGAAAATGCGCGCAAGATCGAGGTCAAGCTGCCGACACGCGGGACGCGAACGCAGGGGATGACGCTAGCGGCGAAGGTGGTGGGCGTGGACCGGGAGACGGATTTGGCGGTGCTGAAGATCGACGCGAAGAACCTGGCGACGCTTCCCTTTGCAGATTCGAGCCTGTTGAAGCAAGGCGAGCTGGTGATGGCGTTCGGGAATCCGTTCGGGCTGGAGGGGTCGGCTTCGACAGGCGTGGTGAGCTCCACTTCGCGGCAATTAAAAGAGGACGATCCGCTGGCGTACATCCAGACCGACGCGCCGATCAATCCGGGCAACAGCGGCGGGCCGCTGGTGGATATGGAAGGCCGGGTGGTGGGGATCAATACGATGATCTACACCCGCTCCGGCGGCAGCGAAGGGGTCGGGTTCGCGCTGCCCAGCAACGTAGTGAAAATGGTGTACAACCAGATCCGCAAGGATGGGCACGTGCATCGCGGGCACATCGGGGTGGGGTTGCAAACCATCACGCCGGTGTTGGCCAAGGGGCTCTCCTTGCCGCAGGATTGGGGCGTGGTGATCAGCGACCTGGAGGAGGATGGATCGGCTGCGAAGGCGGGCGTAATGATCGGCGACATCGTCAAGACATTCAACGGCAAATTGGTTGAAGACGCCAGCCAGATGGAGAACGCGATTTACGGGCTGGCGCTGGCGGAAAGCGTCAAGCTCGGGTTGCTGCGCGAGGGCAAGACCATCGATGTGATTGTGCCGATGCATGAGCGGGAGGACGATCCGCAGCGCTTCGCGGACATGGTCAATCCCGAGGACAACCTGGTGCCCAAGCTGGGCATTCTGGCGATCGCTTTGGACGACAAGATCGCGGCGATGCTGCCGGAGCTGCGGCACGAGTATGGGCTGGTGGTGGCGGCGCGGTCTCCCATGGCTCCGTATTCCGGCAACGAGATTCAGACCGGCGACGTCATATACGAGGTGAATCGCATGCCGACGCTGACGGTGAAGGGAATGCGCGACACTCTGGAAGAGATGAAGCCGGGCGACGCCGTGGTGCTGCAAGTGGAACGCGGCGGGCGCTTAATGTACCTGGCTCTGGAACTGGAATGACGCGTGGTCTTGCGGCGGCGGTAGCGCTTTGCGCCGCGCCGATATTGGTTTACTCACAAGAGACGGCGCAAGAGATCACTGAGGCGCCGCTTAAGTCCATCGAGGTTACCGGCAACCGGGAGATCCCAGCCGAACGGATTCTCAAAGTCTTGAATCTGACCATCGGCGCGCCGGTTTCACGCGCGGACTTCGATGCCGCTCGGGCGCGTCTGGCGTTGACGGGGGCGTTCGAGACGGTGGGCTACGAATACAAGCTCGGCGCTAATGCGAGCGGATTCGATCTGACGGTGGAAGTGCGCGAGGTCGGCGAGGTTTATCCTTACCGGTTCGAGGGATTGCCCATCGCGGATGACGTTCTGCGCGAGGCTCTGCGCGCCAGGGAGCCGCTGTGGGGCGACCGGATTCCAATTACGGTCACGGCTCGCTACATCGACACCATTATTCAAGCCGGCATTCAAGCCGGCGTGAAGCGGGCGGTGACGTGGAAGATGGAGGAAGGGCCGGCGGGCGCGCCAACCATCGTGTTTCAGCCGGTAACGGTGCTGCCGAACATTGCCGAGGTGCGGTTCCAGGGGAACAGCGTGCTGCCCACGGCGGCGCTGCTTCGTCCGATCAGCGACGTGGCGGTCGGGATTCCGTTCACGGAACGCGCGGTGCGGGAGCGGCTGGATACCGCGATCCGTCCTTTGTATGAGGCTCGGGGGAGGATTCGCGTGGCATTTTCAAAAATCGCTGCCGCGCCGGCGGAGAAACTGGATGGAGTGGTCGTGACGGTGACGGTGGATGAGGGCGCGGTGTACAAACTGGGCGAGGTGCGGTTTACGGGGGTGCCGGAAGGAGACGCGGCGCAGATCGCCAGGCTCGCCGATCTGCGTAAGGGCGACGCAGCGAATTTTGACGACGTGAAGGCGGCGGTGGGGAGGGTGGAGAAGAAATATCGCGACGGCGGGTACTTGCATGTGAGCTCGCGCGTCGATCGCGATGTTCATGATGATGACCGGACGGTGAATTTGAGCATCGCGCTGGACCAGGGTACGCAGTACAAGTTCGGGAAGCTGACCATCAAGGGGCTGGATCTGCTGAGCGAGCCGGAGATTCGGAAGGCCTGGGGACAGATGGAGGGTAAGCCGTACCAGCCGGACTACGCGGACGCGTTTCTGGAGCGGCTGCGCGCGGAGAAGGTGTTCGACAATCTGGGCAAAACCTCGGCCGAGCCGCATGTGGATGAGACGGCGAAGACGGTGGACATTACGCTGACGTTCAAGGCTCCGGGCAAGGATGAGACGCGGTCCGTGGACAATCCCTTCGGGACTCCGCCGGAGCCCAGCCCGGCCAAGAAGCACTCTTGAGGGAAGTCGCCCGCACCACGGAGCCTGGCGCAGCCTGAACGGGGGATTTTCCTCATTGCCCGGAGGGCTGCACCGGCCGTGTGTGGGCTCTTAAATTTATAGTTGACACGCGCGCGCGGGCGGCGTATCATCGGGCTGACTCTTAATTCCTTAGGTGAAGGAATACCGAAAAGGAGACTCGCCCGTTGCCCCGACCGAAATCGACCAATTTGACGGAAGCTGAGCTGCGGCTCATGGATATTATTTGGGCCCGCGGCAAGGCGACGGTGGCGGAGGTCGCCGAGGCTTTGCCGAAGGACCTCGACTTGGCCTACAACACGGTGCTGACCACGCTGCGGATTCTGGAGGACAAAGGCTACCTCAAGCACAGCAAGGCCAAGGAGGGTCGCGCGTTCGTGTACCGGGCGGTGGTGAGCCGGGAGCAGGCCAGCCGCAGCGCGGTGCAGCATTTGTTGCGGCGGTTTTTCGGGAACTCGGCGAAGGCTCTGGTGCTGAATCTTCTGGAGGATGAAGATTTGAGTGAACGGGAGATCAAGCGGGTGCGGGAGCTATTGAAGGAGGACGGCGATGCGTCCGCTAAGTGAGATGGCGCCGGAGGTGCTGCTGGCCGTGCTCAACAGTTTGTGGCAGGCGGCCGCGGTGGCCGCGCTGGTGTGGGTCGCGCTTCGCCTGCTAAAGAAGACCAACGCCGCCACGCGCTACGCGATCTGGTGGGCGGTGCTGGGAGTGGCGCTGGCGCTGCCGGTAGCGCCGGGCGTGGCGCGGTGGTGGCGCGGAAGGGGGCAAGCGGCGGAGGTGGCGACTGCGCACAGGCCTACAGCGGCTCCGGCGCAGGCTCCGTCGATCGAGGAGCCTCCGGCGATAGTGACGCTGCGCGAAGAGCGGCGGGCGGCGTGGCCGTTATGGGTCGCCGGGTTGTGGGCGGCGGTGTGCGCGTACCGGCTGTGGCAGATCGGGCGGAGCTACGTTTATTTGCGCGGCGTGAAGGGGCGGGCGCGGCTTATGCCCGGGAGCAGCGGGCCGCTGGAAGCGGTCTCAAGGAAGGCGCGGGTGCTGCTGTCGAACGATGTCGCTTCGCCGATGGCGGTCGGGTTTGTGCATCCGGCGGTGATCCTGCCGGAGAGCTTGCCGGGGGAACTGGCGGGCGAGGAACTGGAGCATGTACTGCTGCACGAAACGGCGCATCTGGCTCGCAAGGACGATTGGACCAACCTGCTGGCCAAGCTGCTGGGAGGCGCCTTGGCGCTGCACCCGGTGGCGTGGTGGATACTGCGGCAGATCGAGCGGGAGCGAGAAATCGCCTGCGACGACTGGGTGGTGGCTCGGGTGGGATCGGCGAGGCCGTATGCGAAAAGCTTGGCCCGGATGTCGGAGTTGAGGTGGGCGCGGCGCGGATCGGCGCAGGGGTCCAGCCAGGGGGAAGCGTTGGCCTCGGGAATCTTTGGCGGCGGTTCCCGTTTAGGCGAAAGGATTGAGCTGCTGCTGAGGCGGGGGCGGAAGGTTTCGTATCGGGTGTCGCGGATGGGGCTTGCGATGGGTGGCGCAGCGCTGCTAGGGTGCCCGATCGCCGGGGCGCTTGCGCCGAGGATGGTCGCGTTCGCCCAGGAGCGGCCGGCGTTCGAAGCGGCCACAATCAAGCCGAGCGATCCGGATCATGTGGGCGCGCAAATGTTTTCGGCTGGCCCGGGGAGGTTTAAGGCCGTGACCGCGACGCTGAAGGATCTGGTGGCGTACGCGTATTCGGTCAAGACGTTTCAGGTGTCGGGCGAGCCGGGGTGGGCTGATTCCGTTCATTACGACATCACGGCGAAGGCGGAGGGCGCGGGCGGGATGCCGCAGCTTCGTGTGATGCTCCAGGCTCTGCTGGAAGACCGGTTCCGCTTGCGTCTGCATCGCGAAACCAATGAGCTGCCGGTTTACGATCTGACTGTCGCGAAAGGAGGGGCGAGGCTGCACGAGGTTGGAGCCGGGGGGCTAGGGGTTGGCGGAAGCAGAGGACGGCTGAATGGCCGAGGCGCGGATATGGCGACGCTGGCGTGGGTCCTCTCGGAGCAACTCGACCGGGTGGTGGTGGATCGTACGGGGCTCGCGGGATTCTACGAATTCATGCTGACCTGGACTCCGGAGGGCGCACAGACGGGCGGCGAGCCGGAGACATCGCTGTTTAGTGCGCTTCAGGACCAGCTTGGGTTAAGGCTGCAGGCGGGGAGGGGGCCGGTGGAGACGCTTGTGATCGACCATGTGGAGAAGCCGGATGCGAACTGAAGAGCTGCTGGCGCTGGGAGTGTTTGGCCGGGGCTCGCGCATGGGCGGGCGGATCGCGAGGCTGCTGGAGCGGGGGCGGGATTTTTCGGCGGGAGTGTCGGGAGTCCGATTGGGAGCGAGCGGAGTTGCACTGCTGGGTTGCCTGATCGCGGGAGCGATCATACCCAAGGCGGTCGCCTTCGCGCAAACGCGGCCGGCGTTTGAAGTGGCGTCGGTCCGGGCCGTGCGGACGGACGCGCACGCCGAGCCAACGGTAGACATTTCCGGGGCGAATCTCACCATGCAGCGTCAAACCGTGAAGGACCTGCTGCAATGGGGGTACGGCGTGGAGGCGTGGCGAATCTCGGGACCGGTGTGGATTGATTCGCAGGAGTTCGATATTCGGGCGAAGGCCGCGGGGCCTGTCTCTCAGGAGCAGCTTCGGGCGATGCTTCAGACTCTGCTGGAGGATCGGTTCAGGCTGGCGCTGCATCGCGAACAGAAAATTACCCCGGTGTATGCGTTGGAGCTGGGCAAAGACGGCCCCAAGATGCATGAGGTGCAGGAAGAGCCGCGGCAGGGAGGCAGGATGGGGTGGGCCGACGGCGTATTCATGTTCGACATGGTAAACCATGTTTCACGGCTTACGGAGCTGCTGCCGGACTTTCTGGACGGCCGGCCGGTGCAGGATCGGACCGGGCTCACGGGCGTCTACGAGATTGGGCTGCACGTTCCCCTGGATCCGGAGCAACTCAAGCAGGCGCCGCAGCCGGGGGCGGTCTTCAAGGGATTCGGATACAGCCCCGGCGTGTTCGATGCCGTGGAGAAGCTCGGGTTGAAGTTGGAATCGACGAAGGCTCCGGTGGAGTTTCTAGTCGTCGATCACGTGGAGAGGCCAGAGGAGAATTAAGCCGCGAGTTAACGCAAATGAACTCGAATATAAAAGAAATGCTCGCGCTGGGGATCTTTGACGGCGGGTCGCGGATGGGCGAACGCGTCGAGATGCTGCTGCGGGCGGGACGCGCGGGCTCGGCGCGGATGTCGAAGAAGCGCGTGGCGATCGGCGCGGGGATGTTGCTGGTGTGCGTTGGCGCGGGAACATTTGCTCCGCGCGTTGTGGCGCAACGCATAGAGTTCGAGGTCGCTTCGGTCAAGCCGCTCGGGGAAGCCGGTTTGCCGGATGGGTTCACAATCGCTCCCCGGCGTTCGGGGGATCGGATTCGCTGGATCACCACCGCGGAGCTCCTGGTCCTCTATGCGTACAATCTGCCCTCCTATCAGCTTGCACCGGAGAAGTGGCTCTACGGCGCATACGATGTTGAGGCGAAGCTCCCGGCCGGAGCCTCGGAAGATGAGGCTCAGAAGATGTTCCAGGCGCTGCTGGAGGATCGGTTCAAGCTGAAGGTTCACTGGCAGAAGAAGGAGATGCCGGAATATGCGCTGACGGTGGCGCGGGGCGGGCCGAAGCTGAAGGAATGGACTGAGGACGCGAAGCCGCTGGTGCTGATCGGCAGACAGGTGGGGGAGGGTTTTATTGCTAACTATTCCTCGCGTGAAGATCCGCATCATGTGGCGGGGCGCAAGGTTTCGGCAGCGGCGATCGCAACCTATCTGGCCAATGCCCTGCACGGTCCGGTGGTGGACAAGACCGGCTTAAGCGGTCTTTACGATTTCGAGCTGGTGTGGACTTCGGAGGAGCGGGCGCTGGACGCTCCCGATCCGGCAGTGGTGTCGGATGCAATGCAGCGGCAGCTCGGGCTGAAGCTGGACGCGGGGAAGGGCCGGTGGACATTCTGGTGATCGATCGTTTGGAGAAGCCGGAGGAGAATTAGCCGCGAATGAACAGGCATGGAAAAGAATTATTGGCCTTGGGGGTGTTCGGGCGTGGCGCAAGGCTCGGCGAGCGCGTGGCAATGGTGCTGGAACGCGGGCGGGAGTTCTCCGGGCGTGCGTCGAGGGCGCGGGTTGGCGCGACTACGGCGGTGCTGGCCGGGTGCATGATCGCGGCGTCGCTGGCGCCTCGGTGGATCGCCTTCGCGCAGGCGCCGCTGCGGTTCGAGGTTGCGTCCGTAAGGCTCAGCCAGGATTCAGGCGTAAGCAACTCGCCGCGCTTCGATCCGGATGGCGTGAACTTCCAGGGCGTCGCTCTGGCTGCGGCGATCGGCGAGGCGTACAGCTTTCCGTATGGCAGGATCATTGGCCCTGGCTCGCTGACTCCGGAGAGACTGTGGGGCGCGCTGTCCACGGGTTACGACATCGTAGCGAAGGCGTCCGGAGCGGCCTCGAAGGACCAGCTCCGGCTGATGCTCCAGTCGCTGTTGGCGCAGCGATTCAAGCTCGGGTTGCACCGCGAAACTAAAACCGGCCCGGTGTATTCGCTGACGGTGGCCGCGGGCGGGCTGAAGTTGGAGGAATCCGAGGAGCCGGGAGTCTTCACGATGATGGTTGACGATGGATACTTCGTGTTCAGGAATACCGAGATGAGGAGATTCATCGGCGTTCTGCAAGGCCACCTGGACCGGCCCGTGGTGGACTCGACCGGGCTTGCGGGCTTTTACAACTTCAGGCTCAGAGTGCCCCGGACGTTATCCGAACCGGAGTCCGATCTGGAGCGGAAAACCAAGAGCGAGGTTTCGGCCGACTGGGTTTCCTCCACGCTGTTTGCGGACCTCAAGAAGATCGGCCTCGAGCTGCGGGCCGATACGGGGCCGGTGGAGTACCTGGTGGTGGATCACGTGGAGGCCCCAGATGCGAACTGATTCAGGTGAATTACTGGCGCTGGGGATCTTCAATGGCGGCTCGCGGATCGGCGAGCGGATCGCGGCGCTATTGGAGCGAGGGCGGGTTTTCTCTGCCGGCGTCGAGAAGACAAGAGTGGCGTGGAGTGCCCTTGCGCTGCTGGGATGCCTCATCGCCGGGGCGCTTGCGCCGAGGGTGATTGCGTTCGCGCAGCAACTGAAGTTCGACGCCGCCTCGGTCAGAGTCAACAAGTCGGGCGAGCGGAAATGGGCTTTGCCGCGTCCGGAGGGAGGCCGGTTCGTGGCAACCAACGTTAGCCTGGGGATGCTGGTGGTGAACGCGTACGGCGTTCCAGCGTACCTGGTCTCCGGTGGGCCGGGCTGGCTGAATTCGGACCGCTTCGATGTCGAGGGACGGGCACAGGGCAATCCGATCCGCCAGCAGTACGGATTGATGCTTCAGGCTCTGCTGGAAGATCGCTTCAAACTGGCAGTTCATCGCGAGACCAGGCAGCTCCCCGTCTATGAACTAGTGGTGTCCAAGGGCGGGACCAAGCTGAAAGAAAGCAAGTGCGTGGGCGAGCCGAGCCCAGCCAATCCCTGCGGCGGTTTCAGCGTGAGCCTGCATGGGTCGATTATCGGCCGTGAAGTGGGGGTGAGCGAATTCGCCGCGAATCTGGGGTCCCTGTTGAGCCGCGAAGTGATCGATAAGACCGGGCTCGCCGGCAACTACAATTTCGACCTGCACTGGACCGCGGATGATACGACGCTGCGGGGGCCAGGAGATCCGGACGATCCGCCGCCCGATCCAAGTGGACCGTCGCTGTTCACGGCGTTGCAGGAGCAACTCGGACTCGAATTGAAGTCATCAAAGGGGCCGGTGGAGATGCTGGTGATCGATCACGCGGAGAAGCCGGACGAGAATTAGCCGCGAATAAACGCAAATCAAAAAGAATTACTCGTAGCGCAGGGCGACCAATGGGTCGACGCGGGTGGCGCGGAGCGCGGGAATCAGGCACGCGGCGACGGAGACTAGCGCGAGAACGATCGCCACGGCGACCATGGTGAGCGGATCGCGGGGGCTGACGCCGAAGAGCATCGTCGCCAGCAGGCGCGTTACCGCGAGCGAGCCCAGGATGCCGAGGGCGAGGCCAATGCCTGCGAGCGTGACTCCATTAACCAGCACCATGCGCAGCAAGTTGCCGGTGCTGGCGCCGAGGGCGGCGCGAATGCCGATCTCGTGGGTGCGCTGAACCACGGAATACGAGATGACTCCGTAGATGCCGATTGCGGCCAGCAGCAGAGCGATGGCGGCGAATACGGTAAGCAGCATGCTCTGCAGGCGGTCCGAGCCAAGTGAGTCGGTCTTGATCTTTTCAAGAGTGCGGACGTCGCTTAGGGCCTGGTCCTTATTGACTCCGTCGATGGCCTGGCGAATCGCCTTTTGAAATGCGGCGGGGGGAAGATTGCCGCGCACTACCATGCCCAGGCCGTAAGTCGGACTCTGCTCGTTTGACATATAGAAGCCGCCGCTGGTGACGTCGTTCAGACTGCCGATTTTTTCATCGGCAATCACGCCGACGATCTCCCAAGGGATCTCCTCGCCGAGCGCGGTTTGGCCGGGGACGATCTCCTGAATGCGGACGTGCTGGCCGATGGGGTCCTGGTTGGCGAAATATTTCTTGGCGAAGGTTTCGTTGATGACCGTGACGGGAGGCGCGCCTTTGACGTCGTGCTCATTGAGGGCGCGGCCGCGGATGAGCTTGATCCCGAGAGTGTCGAAATACGAGGGGCTGACCATTTTGAAGAAGCCGGCGGCGCGATGGGCGCGGTCGAGCTCGGGTTGGCCCACGATTTGAAAGGGCATGCCATATCCCCAGCCCTGGAGCGGAAGCGTGGAGGCGACGGCCGCGCTGCGCACGCCGGGCACGGCTTCGACCGCGGCTGTGAGCTGGCGCAGGTAGAGATTGAGGCGCGTGGGGTCGGGATATTGGGTTTGGGCGATGGGGAGTCCCATGGTGAGCACGTTGGTAGAGTCGAAGCCAGGATTGACGTGCAGCAGGCTGGAAAAGCTGCGCAGAAGCAGGCCGGAGCCGGCGAGGAGCATGAAGGCCAGAGCGATTTCGGCGACAACCAGCACGTCGCGGAGCCGGCGGCTGGATTTGCTTGAACGTTGCGCTGCGGCCGCTTTCCTTCATGGTTCCACCGAGGTCGGGCGAACTGGCCTGGAGCGCGGGCGCCATGCCGAAGAGGATGCCGGTGAGCACGGAGATGGCGAGCGCGAACAGGAGCACGTGCAGGTTCAGCTCAACGTCGGTCTCGGCGGGCAGAGCGAAGGGAGGAACCAGGAGCTTCAAGGCGCGCATGGAGGCGTAGCCGATGCCGACGCCGACAGCGCCGCCGGCGACGGAAAGGATCACGTTCTCGGTTAGGAATTGGCGGATCAAGCGCCAGCGTCCGGCGCCGAGGGCGGCTCGGACGGCGACCTCGCGTTCGCGGGAGAGGCCGCGGGCCAGGGCAAGGTTGGCGAGGTTGGCGCAGCCGATCAGAAGGACCATGCCGACGGCCGCAAGCATGACGTAGAGCGCGGTGCGCAGGCCATTATCCACGATGGAGGCGGAGAGGCGGTCGATGAATACGCTCCAGCCTTTGTTTGAGTCCGGATAGGCTTGCGCGATATTCGCGCCGACGGCGTCCATTTGCGCGCGGGCCTGCTCCAGGCTCACGCCGGCCTTGAGCTTGCCCATCGCGCCGAACCAGTGGAAGTTGCGGGTCATGTTGGAGGGCTCGAACGCCAGCGGCTTCCAGATTTGGGCGAAGGAGCGGTCGAACATGGTGCCGCCGGGCATGACGCCGGCCACCTGATAGGGTTCGTTATTGAGGCGGATGGTTTGGCCGACGATGGATGGGTTCCCGCCGAACTGGCTTTGCCAGAAGGCATGACTCAACACTACGACTTTGTCTTTGCCGAGCTGGTCTTCGTCGGCGCGGAAGGTGCGGCCGAGCGCGGGGCGAATGCCCAAAATGTCGAAGTAGTGGGGCGAGACGCGCATGCCACGCAGCAGGGTTGGCTCGCCGGAGCCGGTCAGGGTCGCGGACCAGCCGCTTTGGGCCGCCATGTATTCGAAAACCTTGTTCTGCTTGACCCAGTCCAGATAGTTGAGGGTGGAGATGCCGTTGGGGCCGCCGTCGGGCCGCTTCTCCAGCACGCGCACGATGCGCTCGGGATCGGGGTAGGGGAGCGGGTTGAGCAGGATCGCGTCGACGAAGCTGAAGATGGCCGTATTGGCGCCGATGCCGAGGGCGAGGGTGAGAAGGGCGACAAGAGTGAAGCCGGGGCTCTTGAGCAAAGTGCGGGCGGTGTAACGCAGGTCTTGCAGGAGTTGGGACATGACGCTCCTTCCTCTTTAATACGTGCTCGGGCGGGGATGGTTAACCACTCAATGTTATCCCGCCGCGCCACGGCTTCGGGCGCGGTATATGCTGGGAACTTGTAAGATCGGCAGCAGGAGGCGACCGTGCGCTCGATGACTGTGTCCGGCGTCCTGTTCTTGGCGGCGTGCTTGCCACTCTCCGCCGACGGCCCCACCTTCGAGGCCGCTTCCGTAACCTTGGCCGGCGACGCGCAAGCAGGCCCGATCACCGGGGGCCCCGGCACCTCCGATCCCGGCCGTTTTCGCGCTCCGCGCATCGCTCTGTTCAACCTCCTGGCCAGGGCTTTCGGCGTTTTCACGGATCAGATTGTGGGGCCGTCATGGATTCGCGACGTGGTTGCAGCGAACAACTTCACGGTAGTCGCGACCATGCCTCCCGATACTACGAAGGAGCAGTTTGAGAAAATGCTCCAGAACCTGCTGGTCGAGCGGTTCCATTTGGTATTCCATCATGAGACGCGCAACTTCCCGGGCTACGAACTTGTGGTCGACAAGGGCGGACCGAAGTTCAAGGAGGTCGCGCCGTCTCAGAACCCCAATGCCGGAGCGCCCCCCGATCCGCAGGCCTTCCGCAACGCTTCGATCGGCGCCGACGGTTTCCCCAACCTTCCCGGACCGCGCATCATCAGCCGGGGTTGGCCCAATGGCCGGACGGTGACGAAGTATCAGGAGCGCACCGTAACGGAGTTCGTATCGACCCTTGGATTCACGATCGGCAGCTCTCAGGGCAAGAGCGTCCTCGACGGCAATCCGCAGCCGCGTGTGGCCGACAAGACCGGCCTCACCGGAAAGTACACGTTCATCCTGGAGTATTACGACGCGAGCAGCGCGTCTCTCGCAGCCCGTCTGGGAGCTCAGACGGGCGGGGGCGCGCCGGCTGCTGCCGATGCGGAAGACACTGGGCCCCCTTTGTTCGATGCGATCCAGAAACAGCTCGGCCTCCGCCTGAACAAGACTGCGGATGTGCCTGTCGACGTGATCGTCATCGAGAGCTTGGGCAAGCTTCCGACGCCGAACTGACCGCTGCAACCCGATCCGGCAAGAGCGTATAAGGAGCCCGAATGAGGGCGCGTCAACGGAAGCCAATGTTATCCTGGTTCGTAGTGGCTTCCCCGCTGAATTTCCACCTGGAACAATACGATGGCCCGCTGGATTTGTTGCTGGACTTGATCCGCAAGCAGGAGATCAACATCTACGACATCCCCATCGCCACGATCACGCACCAGTATCTGGAGTACATGCAGAAGGCGACGGAGATGAACATCGAGCTGAGCTCAGAGTTCGTGTTCATGGCGGCGACTCTGATCCATATCAAGTCGCGGATGCTTCTGCCGAGGGATCCCGCGCTTGAAGAGCTGCTGCCGGAAGAGGACCCGCGCAAGGAGCTGGTGGACAAGCTGCTGGAGCGGGAACGCTTCAAGAACGCCGCGGAGATGTTGCACGAGAAGCGCGTCATCGAAGAAGCGGTGTGGACCAACTCCCAGATGGAGCAGTTCCGCGCGGAGGCGGGCGAGCCGGAGCTGGCGGTGACGGTGTTCGACCTGGTGAAGACCTTTCAAGCGGTGTTGGATCGCTCCAGGCACCGGCCGATTTACGAGGTCAACCAGGAAGAGGTCAGCGTGCCGGACATGATCCGGTATCTGCGCAAGGTGTTCGAGCGGGACAATGAGGTCGCGGCGGAGGAGTTGTTCGAGCGGCAGCGCAGCCGGCGCGCGATGATCTGCCTGTTCCTGGCGGTGCTCGAATTGGTGAAGCTGCAGGCCCTGGGGCTGACGCAGACGGGAGCGTTCGGGCAGATTGGATTGAAGCGGTTGAAGGGATTTGAAGCGGCGTTTGCGGCTAACGTCGCCGCGGTGGAAGAGGGGTATCACTGATCGTGGAAGAAATGGAAGTCACTACGCCTGCCGCGACGCAGGCTGACGCGGAATCGCAAGCGGCTGAGACTCAGCCGGCGATTGAGACCCAGGCGGCCGAATCTGACGATGCGCGCCTGAAGGCGATTCTGGAGGCCATCGTGTATGTGACCGATGAGCCTCTTTCGGCGCAGCAGCTTGCGGCGGCGCTGGGTCATCCGCTGGACAAGGTGAGGCGCATCCTGGACGGATTGGTGGAGGATTATGACCGGCCGGAGCGGGGCTTGAGCATTCGCGAGGTCGCGGGCGGATACAAGATGTCCACCAAGGCGGAGCACCACGAAGCGGTGCGGGCGTTCGTGAAGAAGCTGACGCCTCCGCTGAAGCTGTCGCTGGCGGCGCTGGAGACGCTGGCGGTGGTCGCGTACAAGCAGCCGGTGACCGCGCCGGAGATCATGGACATCCGCGGCGTGCAGGGAGCGGGAGTGCTGAAGACGCTGCTGGACCGGAAGCTGATCGCGGAAGCGGGGCGGAAGAAGGTGATCGGGCAGCCGATTCTTTACAAGACCACCAAGGACTTCCTGGTGCAGTTCGGGCTGAAGGATCTGAGCGAGCTGCCGACGATCAAGGAGTTCGAGGAGCTGGGGCGGATGGAGATCGTCGAGGAGGCGCCTCCCTGAGGCCGCCGCGGAGACCGCCTCGCCTGAAGTGGCTTCTGCCGAGCCGGCCGAATCTCAGAATGGCTGAGGAGCGTTTACAGAAAATCCTGTCGCAAGCCGGCGTGGCCAGCCGGCGCAAAGCCGAGGAGTTGATCCAGCAGGGGCGCGTGTCGGTGAATGGCGCGACGGTGGACACGCTGGGCTCGAAGGCCGATCTGGAAGTCGACCATATTAAGGTTGACGGCCAACTTCTGCGCGCTCCCAAGCGGCACGTGTATCTGGCGCTGAACAAGCCCAAGGGCTGCGTGACCACGACCTCCGATCCGGAGGGCCGCGAGACGGTCATGCATCTGCTGCGCGGGGTGAAGGGGCGGGTGTTTCCGGTGGGAAGGCTCGACTACAACAGCGAGGGTCTGCTGCTGTTCACCAACGACGGAGATTTCGCGCATGAGCTGACGGCTCCGGAGAGCCACGTGAAGAAGACTTACGTGGTGAAGGTGAACGGTCCGCTGACCGAGGAGCAGGAAAAGCAGTTCCGGGAGGGGATTCCGCTGCATGGGCGCAAAGACGTCGCCGGCGGAGCTGAAGCGGATCAAGCCGGGGGCGAATCCGTGGTACGAGGTGCGCATTACGGAGGGGCGGCAGAACCAGATCCGCATCATGTTCAAACATTTCGGGCGGCTGGTGGAGAAGCTGCGGCGGGTGAAGATCGGATTTCTGGAGCTGGACGTGGCTCCAGGGCGCTACCGGATGCTGACGGCGGTGGAGGTCGAGCGGTTCCGGAAGGTACTGGGGATGGTAGTATCGGGCGCTCAGTCCTAGACTGCTCGGTTATACGCCTTGCTCGACCGAGGTGAGGTTCTCACCATGAGCTTAGCGAGCAGCGAGATATCGCCGTGAAACGAGGCGATGGAGGCCCTGAGTAGGGCAGCTTGATGTCGATGGTTCGGAGTTGGCCGGCCCAATCGTACAAATCCGCGAACAGGCGCTTATGGATGGCTTGAAGGTGGGCCAAGTCGAATCGGCCTGACAGCGGTTTTTGTGAAAGCTCAAAAGAGCGGGCTGCAACGATATCGGCCTCGGCCTGTTCGAGGGTGGCCTCGTCGTTAATGCCGAGGCGGTTCTTTAAAACACCGGACCCATCAAGATAAGGGTCACTGCCGGAGTAGCGGGACATTCTGGTACCGGCCGCAAATGTTCCGAATCACCTCGTCTGTGCGCGCTTCACCCCGAGCCGCACGCTGAAGATCGGCAACGGTCTCGGGCGTGACCTTCAAACCCTCAAGCTCCTGCTGGGCAATCGCATGCGCAACAGCCCGGATGTTGCGCCGAATCTCCTGCTCGCTGAGGGTGACCATCTTTGCGCCGGCTCCCGGTTTGAGGATACTACGGTGTGCCCTGCGGATGGACCGCGGCAGGTCCGTTCTTTTCGAGAATCCGGCCTCCGGCAACCTCAAAATGGCATGAAAAAGGACAATGCGGTAGCAATCCGGTAACATGTGGCTTGTAGCGTGGTCTCATGATGACGACCAAAGCATTAGCAGGAGCTATTGTGGCGGCTCTGCTGCTCGCGCAGCCGGGCCATGCTCAAACCGCGGCGGATCTTCTGCAGCGCGGAATCTTCACTCAGGAAACCACCGGAGACATCGACGGGGCGATCAAGCTTTACCGCCAGGTGGTCGAGTCGGCTTCCGGTAATCCCAGTAACAATCTGTACGCGGCGCAGGCGCAGTACCGGCTGGTGGTGTGCATGCTGCTAAAGGGCGATCCTACCGGGGCGACGCGCGAGTTCCAACAGCTCGAAAAGAATTACCCGTCGCAGCAGGATTTGGTGGCTCTGGCGCGCACGATGATGCCGGGTAGTTCCGCGGTTTTGCCGGTCCCGTGGCCGGAGAGCGAGCTGAGCCAGTTGAACATCAAACGGGACGGGATGGCCACGGGTGAGACTCTGTACTATTCGGTGGAACCGAGTGGCCAGTTCCAACCTGCACCAGGGCACGCTGCGGTCGGAACTTAGGACAAAAAACACGACGCGCAGCGTCACAATCAATGTGGACCGGGAGACGCTCAAGCCGATTAGAGGGCCGGGCCTGGAGTCGAACGACGACTCCGGCGATCCGCTGGCAGACGCGTTCGGAGGTCCTGCCATCGACTTGGAGGAGTCGGTTTTCCTGATTCGGCGCATGCCTCTGGCGGCGGGGTTCAAGACGACTCTGCCGACCACGTCGTTCACGCTGGGAGGGAAGGTTCCGAAGCAAGTCGAACTGGCGGTAACCGGGATCGAGCCGGTTCAGGTCACGGCCGGCAAGTATAACTGCTACAAGGTTTCGGTGAGCCCGCTCGGCCAAACGTTCTGGATCGGCATAGACGGCTCCAGGCCGCTGGTAAAGTTTCAATCCGGCAAAGTGGAGGCGGACCTAATGAAGGTGTGGGGGCCGGGGACCGGGGTCGAGGCGGCGTTGGCGTTTCTGCCAACTCCCGCCTGGCAGGTGCAATACGCGCAGACATCCGGCACCACCGGAAGCGCCGACGTGCGCGGACCGAAAACGGGCTTCCATGTGCGGATGACGAGGGTATATACACCCGCGGCGGAGATCGCTGCGGCGATGCGCCAGGTCATTCCCGATGAGATTAAGAAGCATCAGGGCTCGGATTTCAAGATCCGGGAAGACAGTATCAAGACGGAGCCGATCAACGGGCAGGAGGCGGTTCGATGTATCGCTGACGGCACTGCGGGGATCGGCAATGACATCAATAAGACCATCTATTACTATGTATGGATCAGGACGGAGAGCAACTTGGTTGAGTTTTCCGCTTCCAGTCCTGCGCGTGATTTTCCAGTGACGCGATTTTGGCTTGAGCCGCTGCTCGAGACTGCGCGGATTCCTTAGACTGACGTGAGGTTCGGAATCCAACTCGCTGTGTTGGCGCTGCTGGTTGGGGTGCTTGCGCCCACCGCCTGCGTGCTCTGGTTCATGAACGTGGCGATCGAGAACCAGCGCGGCGCGGACCGGCAAAAGCTGACGGAAGCCTACCGGGGGCAGTTGACGCTGCTGCGGGATCGGGCGGATGCGTACTGGCAGAATCGAGCGGGGACGCTGGAAAGGGAGACTCGTGAGGGGACGGCGGCGGAGATTTTTGAGCGATTGGTGACGCGAGGGCGGGGCGGATGCTGCGGTGGTTTTGAATACGGACGGCTCCGTCGCGTATCCGTCTGCGCTAGGCTCGCCTGCACCGGTTGATTTCGGAGACGATTCAAAGCGGGCGGAATGGATGGCGGCGCAGGCTTTGGAGAGCGTCGGCAACTTCACGGCCGCGGCGGAGGCGTACAAAGGAATTGCGGAGGCGGAGTCCGATGAATCGCTAGTGTAGTGTCCAACAAATAGCTGGACATTCAGATAAGACTGGTTCATACTGGGTCATGCCCCGCCCAACCCCCGTGCTGGTCGTGTCTGAGGATCAGCGGGAGCAGATCCAGCAGTGGTTGACGGCGTTGGGAACGCCGCAACAGGTGGCCCTTCGGGGCCGCATCGTGCTCGCATCGGGCGGCGGTAAATCGGAGGCTGCCATCGCTGCCGAGTTGAATGTCAATCGGAAAACAGTTCGTCTGTGGCGAGAGCGTTTTGTCGCGCAAGGTCTGTCGGGTCTATGGGAGATCGCACCGGGCCGGGGCCGCAAGGCCACCTACGATCCGGAGCGAATCAAGGCCGTCATCGACGCTACACTGCAATCCAAACCGAAAGGGATGACGCACTGGAGTTGCCGTCTGATGGCGGCCAATCAGCGGATCAGCAAATCGACAGTAAGTAATCTGTGGCGCAGTCACAACATCAAGCCGCACCGCACCAAAAAGTTCAAGTTGTCGCGGGACCCGAAGTTCCTCGAAAAGCTCACCGATGTCATTGGTCTTTACTTGAATCCGCCCGACCAAGCGATGGTGCTCTGTGTCGACGAAAAGAGCCAAATTCAAGCCTTAAACCGCACTCAGCCCGGTCTGCCGTTGAAAAAGGGACGTTGCGGTACGATGACCCACGACTACAAGCGAAACGGAACCACCACGCTGTTCGCAGCTCTGGATGTGCTGCAGGGGAAAGTCATCGGGGAATGTCGCACGCGGCACCGGCATCAAGAGTTCTTGAAGTTTCTGCGGCGCATCAACCGGGAATTTCCGGGCAACACACCGCTCCATCTAGTGATTGACAATTACGGTACCCACGGCACGGTCGAGGTCAAAGCGTGGCTCAAAAAGCATACGCGCTTCGTCATCCATTACGTTCCCACCAGTTGCAGTTGGCTCAACCTCATTGAGCGTTGGTTCGCCGAGTTGACCAACAAGCGCATCCGCCGCGATTCCTTTCTTTGCGTCGCTGATCTCACTGCGGCGATCCAGGATTTCCTGGCTGCTTGGAACGCAAGCCCCAAACCCTTCGTCTGGACCGCCACCGTCGACTCGATCCTCGCCAAACTCGCCAGATGCCGTCAAACTCTCGAACAGATCCAGCCCGGCTGCACTGCTCGTAAAACCCCTAAACGAAAGTCCAGCTAATTCCTGGACACTACACTAGCCGCCCGCGCCGTGCAATCGAGGATCCGGTGCCTGGTGAGGAGCGGCGATACGAAGGGCGCGTTGAATGGCATCGAGCAGAATTTCACGAGCGGGCGGTTGGCGCAGGCGGAGGGTCCGGATGGTCGGCTGATTGCCGCGGATGAGCTACTGCTGGGCATCCGTTTGATGAGTCCGGGGGATGCGCGATATGCGGCAGCGCTGGCGCGTTCACATGCGTTGATCGGCGATTATTCGACGCCGATGCCCGCGGCGCAGAGGCTGTTCTTAATGGAGGAGACGGGAGCGGCGTCGTACCCAACCTCGCGCGATTGCTTTGTATCGGACGGCGACGGTAGTCGCCGCGATGGCGGAGCTGAGCAAAGGGCTGGAAGCGTCGGTGACGCTGACGCCTCCGGGCGCGGTTGCTCCGGCTGCGGCGGAGTGGATGCCGGCGGGATCGAGCTTGCCGGGTTGGCAGATGTCGCTGTCGCCGGCGAGCGAGCGAAGCGGATGGGATAGCGCGGCGGCGGACGGTATCGTTCGTGTGGATCGGCTTGCTGGCGATTGCGGTGGTGGCGATCACGGGTTTGCTGGCGGGCCAGGCGATTTGCAAGCAATGGCGGCTCGCACGGCTGAAGACGGATCTGGTGGCGGCGGTGTCGCATGAATTGAGGACGCCACTTTCGTCGATGCGTGTGCTGGTAGATTCGCTGCTCGACGACAAAGGCGCGAGCTCGCAGAAGACGCATGAGTATTTGGAGATGATCGCGCGCGAAAATCTGCGGCTCAGCCGGTTGATCGAAAACTTCCTGACGTTTGCGCGGCTGGAACGGAACTGGCGTAAGTTCGAGTTCAACCTGACGCAGCCGGACCGCGTGGCGCAAGCGGCTTTAGTTGCCGCGCAGGAGAGATTTCGCCATCCGGAGTGCGGCCCGGAGACCAGCATCGAGGTGAGCATTCCGCACGGGCTTCCAGCGCTGCGGGCGGACGAAGACGCGCTGGTGACGGTGCTGCTGAATCTGCTGGACAACGCGTACAAGTACACGCCGGACCCGAAACAGATCGCGCTGAAGCTGTTCGAGCGCGAGGGTTCGGTGGGGTTCGCGGTCGAAGACAACGGCATCGGGATTGCGACGCGGGAGCAACGGCGGATTTTCCGGCGATTCTACCAAGTGGACCATCGCCTGGCGCGTGAGTCGAGCGGATGCGGATTGGGCCTGAGCATCGTGGAGTCGATCGTCAAGGCGCATGGAGGGAGCGTGGAGGTCGAGAGCGAGCCGGGGCGGGGCAGCACGTTTTCGGTGGTGCTGCCGGGCGCGAACGCGATGAAGAGGTCCCTGAGAGGGGCTGCGTGAAGGGCAGCCGGATTCTGATCGTCGAAGATGAGCCGGGGTTGCTGCGCGGATTGCAGGATACGTTTACCTCGCATGGCTGCGAGGTGTTCACGGCGACGGACGGGCAGAGCAGGGATGAACTTGGCGCTATCGAAATCGCCGGAGCTGATCCTGCTGGATATCATGCTGCCCAAGGTCAACGGGTTCGAAATCTGCCGCACGGTCCGGGAGCACGGCCTGGAAATGCCGATCATCATGATCACGGCCAAAGGGCAGGAAGAGGATATCGTGCTGGGGCTGAACCTGGGCGCGGACGATTACGTGACCAAGCCGTTCGGGCTGCGGGAATTGGTGGCTCGGGCGAATGCGTTCCTGAGAAGAAGAAAACCAGGGTCGAATGAGGTTTGCCGCTTTGGAGAGTTTGAGCTGAATGTGGCCGCGCACAAGCTGTTTCGCAGCGGGCGTGAAGTGGAGCTGACGGCGAAGGAGTTCCGGCTGCTGGAGTACTTCGCGAGCCGGCCGGGGCGGGCGCTGACGCGCAATGAGATCCTGAATGCGGTCTGGGGAAGCCTGGCGATGGTGACTCCGCGGAGCATCGATCGCTGCGTGACGACGCTGCGCGCGAAGATTGAGCCGGAGCCGCACGAGCCCCGATATATTCAGACCATCCGGGACATCGGGTACAGGTTTGAGGCGGGGATTAGGCGGCGGTGTGAGCTTTTCACTCGCGAGATTCGAAAACGGACTTGGGTAGAGCGGATTGCCGAATGATGCTGGCCAAGGTGCCTCGCCGGAGGGGATTGTGGAGCGGGACAGGCACAGTGATCGTAGTCCCTGCCGTTCGCTTCTGCATAATCTGATGGCTGCCCCGTTGACGGATGGCGGCGAATCCATTCACTTCGAGAATCCGGCAGACTTCCGAGCCCGAAAGGACCCGGAGCTTACCCAACCGGGACCTCGATTTGGGTTATGAAGACCTCGCCGTGCAGACGCTGCGTGATTTCGGATGAGTCGGCGGTCTCGAAAAAGAGCGTCAGCGCCTCGACCAGGTTTGCTCGGGCGTCCTCAATCGAGGAGCCTTGACTCGCTACATCGAGTTGCGGACAGAGGGCAACGAAGCCATCGTCCTCGCGCTCGATGATCGCGGTGAGCCGCATGGGCTGCTTCATGACTTGAGTCTAGCGCGCCAGGGTGGTCTCCTGGCGGTTTCGCAGGAAGAAACCGATGAAGACCCCCAGGCTTAGGCCCATCAGCAGGCCCAGGACGCGTTCTTCGAGATTGCGTGGCTCGGTCATCGGCGGTTCCTTACCGGCTGCTGCTTAAGGAATACGTGTGATCCCAAAAGGGCAGGGTGCCGATCGAGTCACTGTTGATCACGATTTCCACGCGCGTATTCTCGGCTTGGCCGGCCGGGCCCACGGGGCGCGAATCGCCGAAGCCTTTAGCCGAGATGCTGCCCGCGGAGAGGCCGTTGCTAGAGAGGACGCGGCGCACGGCGAATGCCCGCGCCTCGGACTGCGGCTGTCTGGAGCCGGCGTCGCTGTAACCTTCCACGCTCACACGCAAGCCAGTTTGTCTGGCGACGATCGCGGCCACGCGCGCGACGCGCTCCGCCGCAGCGCTGTGAATGGAGTCGCCGGTGAAATCGGAATCGGCGATGGTGACCACCAGGCCGCGAGGCGTGTCGGTGGCGGGCATGACTCCGTTCAGATCTTCGAGCAGACGGACCCGCATGGCGGATTCACGAGCGGCCTGATATTGGGCCACTGTGGCGCTGCTCTGCGAGTTCGCCGCCTCGGCTTGTTGCGCGCGCTGGCGAGCCTGGGCGGCGTCGGTTTGAGCCTGGAGCAGGGCGGCATGATCGGCGTCCAGTTGTTTCTGAAGAGCGTTGGCGCGCTCATTGGCGGCCGCGGCGTCCTGCTGGGCGCGCAGGATGCGAGCGTCAGCGTCCGCCTGAGCCTGCGCGGCTGTCTGCTGCGCGATGGCGGTCTCCACGCGAGCCTGATTCACGCTGGCTTGCGCGGCGTTGATGTCAGCCTGCTGCTTGCGCTGCACGGCGATCAAGCGGGCGTCCTCAGCGGTCTGCGCGGACTGACGCGCGAGCTCGATGATGGTGTGCGACTCACCCTTGGCGGCGTGCATTTGCTGCGCCTCCTGCAAGAGCTGCTGCGCCCGCGCCAGAGTCTCCGGAGCGTACTGCACCGCACCTACCGAACCGGCGATGCCCACCGCGTTTTCGGCCTGATACAGCTCGGTGAGCGTGTCAAACTCGCGCGTGGAAACTCTGGGCGAGTTGGCGATCTCGGCCTGGAGGCCGCTGGTCAAGTTCCAGGTATATTGGCCGCGCGGGAGCAACTCGACACGGGCGTTGACGGTTTCCGTGCTGCCCTCGGTATCCGGGCGGATTTGATTTTCCATGACCACAACGTCGCTGGGCTGGCGCACGGCGGAGTAGGGCTCCGCGGTAACGATCATGGCGAAAGCTTGCAGGTCCGTGGTCACGTGCAGATGGCCTTTATCGGAATGATCGGGAACCACCTCGCCCAGGTTATGCGGGCGGCCTTCGGGCGTGATAGCCCACAGCACGTAAGTAAGATATTCGCGGCCGTAGGTCTGCGACGGCTTGAAGTGTTCAAAATTGGCGTCGATATCGGTGCGCCCCTGGCGCGACTCGACCATGGCTCCGCCTTTGCCTTCGGGCATCAGAACGGTGCCGCGGAAGTCAATGGGGGTCGGGCCCTGGCGATAGAGATAGTTGACGGCCTTGACGTTCCGCTGGACTACGGTCACGTGATAAATCGGAGAATTACCGGGCGCGATACCGGGATCGGGCACGGGGCGCCCCGGAACTTGTTGGGCCAAAGCGGAAGCCGCGAACCCCCCGATGGCCGCGGCTAGGAATGCGAATTTCATGAAACCCTCCCAGGGCTAGCAGGTGCAAGCCGCGGGCCAAGAGAGCTAAGTTATTGTGTCTGCGAACGGTTATCCTGTCGAGTGGGTATGATTTGCCGTGCCCGCCCCGGTAAGAACTGCCGTTTTATTCGCTTCGCAACGCATTCATGGGAGAGATCGATGCCGCGACGCTGGCCGGGATCAGGGCCGCGATCAGGGAACAAAGGCCGAGGGCGCAGGCAGCGGCGATCAGTGCGAGCGGGTCATGGAAAGAGACGCCGTAGAGCTGGGCGGCGATGAGGCGGCCCGCGCCAAGAGCGAGCGGGATTCCCAGGGCGAGGCCGAGAACCACTCGAAGGAACGCCTGGGCGAGCACGGACCGCACCACGCGGCTGCGATTCGCGCCGAGAGCCATGCGGATGCCGATTTCGTTGGCTCTCTGCGCGACGGCGTAGGCGGTGACGCCGTAGAGTCCGATGGCGGCGAGCAACAGGGCAACCGCGCCGAACAGGCTCGCGAGCCCGGCGACGGAACGCTGCTGGGCGAAGCTGAGGTCGAGCTGCTCTCGAACCGTGCGGATGTTGTTGATGGTGAGATTGGGATCGGTCTCCGCGAGGACGCGCTTGAGCTCCGGCTCAATGGCGCCGGGGGAGCGATCGGTGACCAGCATCAAACCGGCCGCGTAGTGGGATCGGTCCTCTTGATTCTGCATGCCAGGCTCGGATGTATAGATGACGTGCTGGGCGAGCGGAACGAAGAACATGGGCCGTACAGGCCTCGACAGAGCAAAGCCTTGCCACTTGGCGTCGGGAACGACTCCGACGATTTCGAAGGTGCCGGCGGAGGGCTCGGACATGCCGAAGTGCTGTCCAATGGGGTCCTCGCCGGGTTTGAAAAAGCGCTTCACCAAGGCTTGATTGACCACCGCAACCGGCCGGGAGGTCTCATTGTCGGCAGGAGTGAAGTTGCGGCCGCGGGTCGCGTTCATGCCGAGGTTCTGAAGATAATCCGCGCTGACGCGGTCCCAAGAGGCTCCGGGTTGGTTGGGCTCCCGCGGGTGTCCCGCGACAAAAACGGGCATTCCCCAGTTGTTGGTCAGCGGATTGTAGAGGGCGATCCCCGATCCCATGACGCCGGGAATGCCGTTCATTCCGGCCTCCAGGCGGCGGTAGATGGCTTCGAGTTGAGGGATGGAGTAGGAGGTTGGAAGCCTTAGCAAAGTCACCATGATGCGCCCGCCGGGCTGAAAACCGAAGTTCTGGTTCTGAAGGTTGCTGAGGCTGCGCGCGAGCATCGCGGCTCCGGCGACCAGGACTACGGAGAGAGCGGTTTGTGCAACGAGCAATGCCGTGCGGGCGAAGCCGGAGCGGTCGGCGGTGCTGCGGCCGGCTCCGCGCAAGGCTTCGACGGGATTGGTGCGAGTGGCGAACCAGGCGGGCGCGGCGCCGAAGATCATGCCGGTGAGCAGCGCCACGACGAATGCGAATCCGAGGGCGAGAGGCGACGGCCAAGGGCTGATGGGGAGGAAATGGGCGCTGCGGAAGGCCAGGATCAGCAGCAGCCGTGCCGCTCCGGCGGCGACCAGCAGTCCGACGGTTCCGCCGCCGATTGCCAGGACAATGCTTTCAAACAGCGCCTGGCTGACTACCTGTTTCCGGCTGGCGCCCAGAGCCAGGCGCACGGCAGTCTGCGATCGGCGCGCGGCCGCGCGAGCTAGCAGCAGGTTCGCGACATTAGCGCAGGCGATCAGCAATACGCTTGCGCAGACGGCGAAGAGGATCTGGAGGCTGCGGCCGGATTCCTCTTTCATAACCGCGACGCCCGCGCCGGCCGGAATGACATCGATCGTCTGCTGAGGAAGTCTGCGTATGACGTTCCGGCATATCGCCGGATGGGATGCCTTCATCGTGCAGGATCCACTCACGCAAGATGCCGGTGAGGCGAGGCGCCATGCCGGCGACGGAAGCGCCGGGCTGGAGGCGGCCGATGACGCGCAACCACGCAATGCCAGGGTCGTGTACAAAACCGCCCTTACCATCCATCGCGGGCTCCTGTTGGACGGGGATCCAAATATCGGGAGGGTCCGCGTTGAGTGTGTCGCCGAAGAAGCCGGGCGGCGTCACGCCGACGATGGTGAATGGATGACCCTCGATGGTGAACGTGGAGCCGACTACCGTGGGATCGGAACCGAAGGCGGTTTGCCAGGCGCGATGGCTCAAGACCGCGGCAGGAGCCGAGGTGGGGGTGTCGTCCTCCGGTGTGACGAGGCGGCCGCCGTAGGCCCGGACGCCGAGAGTCGTAAAGTAGTTGCCGGTGACGTATTCGGAGGTGAGAGGCGTACCGGCCGAGGCGCCTTGGCGGCGGACGTTCAGCTGGCTCCATCCTGCTTGAAAGGCGGCGACCTGCTCGAACTCGGGTGAGGAGGCCGCGAGGCGCCGATAAAAGGGAAAGGAGAACAAGCCCCACTTGTCCTGGGGACCGCCGATCCCGCAGCAAAGGTCGCCGGAGCCAATACGATAGAGCAGCTGCGGGTCCGAAACGGGGAGGGATCGGAGCATCACGGCGTTGATCAGGGTAAAAATGGCTGTGGTACCACCGATTCCCAGGGCCAGGGTAAGAATTGCGGCTAAGGTGAATACAGGGGAGAGGCGAAACTGCCGAAGGGTGTAGCGTAGCGTACTGAGCATGGGTTAGGTTCCAGTTCTCTTGGATATTACCAGGACTCCGGCAACAGGTTTCCACGAATTCGTACCGGACCGGAGTTTGGTATATACTGGCACGGTCCTGACAGTCTTGACGCAATTGTACGAGGAGGATAAGGTTAGCATATGGCCAAACAAAGCACGCAGCATAAGTTAGACCGGGTTCGGCCCCCCAGGGTTCACGTCACTTATGACGTAGAGGTGGGGGACGCGATCGAGTTGAAGGAGCTCCCATTTGTTATGGGAGTACTGGGCGATTTCACGGGACAGCCGGTGGAGGAGCTGCCGCGGCTGGTTGACAGGAAGTTCACGGAAGTGAATCCCGACAACTTCGATAGCGTGCTGGCCGGGATGAAGCCGCACTTGTCCTTCGCGGTGAAGAACAGGCTGATCGACGATCCGAACGCGCCGCAGTTGAAGGTGGATCTGCACTTCCAAAGCCTAGACGACTTTTCTCCGGAGAATGTCGCGCAACAGGTGACTCCGCTGCGCGAGCTGCTGGATCTGCGCACCAAGCTGAGCAACCTTCGCGCGAGCCTGCAAGGCAACGACAAGCTGGAAGAGTTGCTGTTGGGCGCGGTGGGTGACAAAGACAAGCTCGACAAGCTGAAGGGCGAGCTGAGTGAACCGGGCGAGCCAGGAGGAAGCAACAATGGCTGATGCAAAGCAAATGACTCCGCAGGTTGCGGAGAAGGTAATCGAAAAGGTCAGCCTGCTGGACCAAATTGTCGAGCAGGGGCGGCTGGGCAAGGACGAAAAGGCCAAGGAGCGCGGTAAGGGTCTGGTGAGGGAATTCGTGGAGCAGGTGGTCAAGGGCTCCATGACCGTAACCAGCGACGCCGAGGCGATGATCAACGCGAGGATCGCGCAGATCGACGCGCTGCTGTCGGCGCAGTTGAACGAGATCCTGCACACGCCGGCGTTCCAGAAGCTGGAGGGGAGCTGGCGCGGTTTGAAATACCTGCTGGACCAGAGCGAAACCAGCGATCACCTGAAAATCAAGGTGTTCAATTGCAGCAAGCGGGAGTTGCTGCGCGACCTGCAAAAGGCGCCGGAATTCGATCAGAGCGCGCTGTTCAAGAAAGTGTATGAGCAGGAGTTCGGCATCTTTGGCGGGGCTCCGTTTGCATCGCTGATCGGCGATTACGAGTTCGGACGCGGGGCTGAGGACATGGAGCTGCTGGAGCGCATCTCGCAGACCGCGGCCGCCGCGCATGCGCCGTTCTTGTCCGCGGCCAGCCCGGAATTCTTCAATCTGGACAGCTACGCTACTCTCGATGCTCCGCGCGATCTGGGCAAGGTGTTCGACAGCACTGAGTACGCCAAGTGGAAGTCGTTCCGGCAGGGCGAGGATTCCCGCTATGTGGGCTTGACCTGTCCCCGAATGCTGATCCGTCTGCCGTACGGCAAGGACAAGCAGATCGACGCGTTCCGGTACGAAGAGAACGTGGACGGAACGGACCATTCGAAATACCTGTGGAGCAACGCCGCCTACGCATTGGGCGCGCGATTGACCAATGCTTTTGCGCTGTACGGCTGGTGCGCGGCCATTCGCGGAGTAGAGGGCGGAGGATTGGTGGAGGGTCTGCCGGTCCACAACTTCTACACCGATGAGGGCGACGTAGCGATGAAGTGCCCCACCGAGGTTCCCATCACGGACCGGCGCGAGAAGGAGTTGGCGGACCAGGGATTCATCCCGCTGGTGCACTGCAAAGGCACCGACTACGCGGCGTTTTTCAGCGTCCAAAGCGCGCAGAAACCCAAGCTGTTCGACAAGGACGCGGCCAACGCCAACGCGCGGTTATCGGCGCAATTGCCGTATATCTTCGCGGTTTCGCGCTTCGCGCATTACCTGAAAGCGATGATGCGCGACAAGCTGGGCAGTTTCATGTCCCGCGCCGACTGCGAGCGCTGGCTGAATCAGTGGATCCAGAACTACGTGACGCCGGACGACACCGCGTCGCCCTCGGTCAAGGCTCAGCATCCGCTGCGTGAAGCCAGAATCGAGGTGCAGGACGTTCCGGGCAAGCCGGGCACCTACCGCGCGGTGGCCTTCATGCGCCCGCACTTCCAATTGGACGAATTGTCCGTATCTCTGCGGCTGGTTGCGGAGCTTCCCGCCAGCGCGCGCAAATAAAGTTTGATCCTATTTTCCGCGGTGCTACGCGGATTCAAGCGAGGAGGATGGAAATCATGGCGACTGTTGATTACTTTCTGAAGATCGATGGGATTGATGGCGAAAGCCAGGACGACAAGTACAAGAACCAAATCCACATCAATAGCTTTTCCTGGGGTGTGGCGAACAAAGGCGCCTCCGCGGCGGGCGGGGGCAGCGGCGCGGGCAAGGCCTTGTTCCACGACCTTTTCGTGATTAAGGAGGTCGATGCCTCGTCACCCAAGCTCATGGAGGCGTGCGCCAGCGGCAAACATATCGGCAGCGTGATTCTGCATTGCCGCAAGGCGGGCGGATCGCAGCAGGAGTACTACACCATCACGCTAACGGACGTGCTGATCTCCGCGTATCAGACCAGCGGTTGTCCCGCGGGCAAGCGGATGCATGGGGCCACTGTGACCACCAGCAGGTCCAACGTGCCACACAACGGCGTTGCTCCGGTGCCGGTGGAGACCGTCAGCATCAACTTTAGCAAGATCCAGTTCGACTACAAGGAACAGGACAGCAAGGGCAATGTGGGCGGACCGGTGTCGGCGGGATACGACTTGAAGGCAAATAAGGCTAGCTAGGACGGAGAGAGCAAGGAGGATTGAACCATGGCACAGACTGACTATTTTCTGAAAGTCGACGGGATCGACGGCGAGAGCAAGGACGACAAATACAAGAAGTTTATCGAGGTCCACCACTTTGAATGGCACGAGGCCAACAAGGGCACGTCGGCGGCGGGCGGCGGCGGCGGCTCGGGCAAAGTGAAAATGGGGGATTTAGTAGTCCTGAAGCAGGCGGACGTATCTTCGCCCAAGCTCATGAAGGCGTGCGCGACGGGCCAACACATTCCCAAGGTCATGCTGGCGGTGCGCAAAGCGGGCGGATCCCAGCAGGAGTACTACAAAATCACGCTAAGCGACGTGGTGGTGTCCGGCCATTACACCTTGGGGGTCGGCGACCCGGAATTCCAATACGGATTCGAATACGGGATCACGGGGAATGACGGGACGAACGGATCGGTCAATTGGGAAATGCTCCCCGCGGATGTCACCCCAGTCCCGATGGAGCAGGTCACCTTCAACTTCAGCAAGATCGAGTACGAATACCGCGTGCAGGACAGCAAGGGCAACGTGGGCGGCCCGACCAAGGCCGGCTGGGATCTGAAGGCGAACAAGACGGTCTAAAGCCGGATCTCATGGGCCCTCAGGCGCTGTTCCAGGCCGGTAAACTCGACGAAGCAATCGCGGCGCTGATCGCGGAGGTGCGGGACAATCCCACCGACGCCAAGCGCCGCACCTTCCTGTTCGAGCTGCTGTGCTTTCAGGGCGAGTACGATCGCGCCGAAAAGCACCTAAAAGTGCTGGCGTCCTCCGGTCCGGAGGCGCAGATGGGCGCGGCGTTGTATCTGTCGGCCCTGCACGCTGAGCGGACGCGGCAGGAGCTGTTCGAGAAGCAGGATTACCCTCCGGTTCCGGCTTCGGCGGAGCCCCGCAAGGGAACGCTCAACGGCAGTCCATTCGAGTCCTTCGAGGATGCCGATCCCAGAGTTGGCCCGCGGCTGGAGTTGTTCGCGGCGGGCGCTTATTTATGGATTCCGCTGGAACACGTGGAAGCCATCGAGACCGAGAAACCCACGCGGCTCAGGGATCTGTTGTGGATACCGGCGATGGTCAAGACCGGTCCGGCGTTCCGCGACACGGAGCTGGGCGAGGTGCTGCTGCCGGTGCTCGCGCCGTTCTCCTATAAGAGCGGCGACAGTCTGGTCCGCTTGGGCCGCGCCACCGGATGGGACGAGGTGGATGGCGTGAACGTGCCGTTCGGGCAGCGCCTGTTTAGCGTGGACGGCGAAGACATACCGATTCTGGAGATCCGGAAGGTGGAGTTCGAGAAGGTCGAGTTCGAGAAGGTGGAATCCCCAGCGGGAGCGCCGGCGTAAGGGGTTAACCAGCATGCCTCTGCGCGACGACCTGCTGAACCCGATCCCGGGGGACAATCCCAGCGGCGAAAGCCTGCGCTACGATCCGGTCTACGACAAAATCAAAGAGGCTCGCCGGGAGGATGACGACGCACCGCAAGGCGAGTGGCAAAGGGAACGGAAAACCGCCGACTTCAAGACGGTGATCACGCTGGCCGGCGACGCGCTGGCGACGCGCTCCAAAGATCTGCAACTGGCGGCGTGGCTGACCGAAGCTCTGCTGCGCCAGCAGGGATTTTCGGGCCTGCGCCAGGGACTGGATCTGTTCCGCGGACTGATCGAGAATTTTTGGGACACGCTGTATCCGGAGATCGACGAGGGCGATCTGGATTTTCGCGCCGCGCCGCTGGGCTGGGTGGGCGGAAAGCTGGACGGCGCGCTTCGCGGCGCCCCGATCACGCGCTCCGGGCACAGTTATTACGTTTATCAGGAATCGCGGCGGGTCGGCTACGAGGATCAAGCCGACACGGACGCAAAGCGCGAGGAACGGGCCGCCAAGATCGCCGATGGCAAGCTGGCGCCGGAGGAGTTCGACGCGGATTCGGCGTCGACGCCGGTCGAGAAGTATGAGGGTTGGGTTGCGGCGCTGGACGGAAGTCTCGAAGCGCTCAAGAGCCTGGGTCAACTCTGCGATGAAAAATTCGGCGATGCCGCGCCGGGATTTTCGCCGCTGCGGACGGCGCTCGAGGAAGTCCGGCACATCGTCAACCAGATCCTGCAACGCCGGCTGGAGCAGGAGGGGCGCGCGCCGGCCGGTGAATCTGAGCCGGGATCGACGTGGGATGAGTCCGCGGAGGATAGCGCGGCGGCGCCGGCCAGAGCGGCGGCTCCGCGAAGGGCGGCTCCGGCCGGAAATCTCGAGCCGCAGGATGCCGAGGATGTGGCGGCGAGGCTGGCCGCGGTCGCGCGATACCTGCGCGCACAGGACGGGGCAAGTCCCGCGCCGTACCTGTTGCTGCGCGGCTACCGCTGGGGCGAACTGCGCAGTTACGGCGAGAGTCCCGATCCTACCGCCTTGGCCGCTCCTTCCTCGGACACCCGCCAAAACCTGCGCAAGCTGTCGCTGGAGGCCAACTGGAGTGAGTTGCTGGAAGCGGCCGAGAACGCCATGGCGCAGCCGTGCGGCCGGGCCTGGCTGGATCTGCAACGCTACGTGGTGCGGGCGGCGGAGGGTTACGGATACGGCGTGATCGCCCAGGCCGTGCGCAGTGAGCTGCGGGCCCTGCTGCACGACCTTCCCCAACTTCCTAACTGGACGCTGATGGACGATACGCCTACGGCCAACGGCGAAACGCAGGCGTTCCTGAAGGAGCTGGCGGAAACGGCGGGGGAAACCTCGGCTGCTTCGATGCGCGATCTGGACCAGGACGAAGAAGAGGCATTCGCGCCCGGCGAGGCAGCGCCGCCAGACACCTACACGCTGGCGCTGGATGCGGCCCGCTCCGGCCGCGCAGGCGAGGCGATCCAGATGTTGTCGGACGAAATTCTTCGGCAGCAGTCCGGGCGTGGGCGATTCCAGCGGAAGCTGCAACTGGCGCAGATCTGCATGGCCAGCGGGCACGAGGCGCTGGCGCGGCCGATTCTGGAGGAGCTGGTCTGCACCATCGATGCTCACAAGCTGGAACAGTGGGAAGCCGCGGGCGCGATGGCGCACCCGCTGGCGTTGCTGTACCGCTGTCTCAGCAAGCTGAATGGGGACGCCGGCGCCAAGCAGAAGCTGTACGCGCAGATTTCGCGTTTGGATCCGATGCAGGCGCTGGAGTGCGAGCGCTGATGGCCGCTCGTTCCGGCAAATCCGGCCCCGAGATCGCGGTAACCCAGCCACTGCTCGACCGGCTGATGGATAACGAGCCTGCCCTGGCGATGGACCCCGCGGTGAGCCGGGCGCAGAGCGTGCGCATGCTCCGAACCGCGGTGCGGCGCGACCTGGAGTGGCTGCTCAACACGCGGCGCACGCCGGAGCCGGCGCCGGAGTCGATGAAGGAACTGTCGCAATCGCTGTTCAATTACGGCCTGCCGGATTTTTCGTCGTTGAGCGTGAGCTCTCCGCGGGACCGCGACCATTTGCTGTTGGAGCTGGAACACACCCTGGCGCTATTCGAGCCGCGGCTCAAGGACGTTCACGTGTCCATGGTGGATGCCTCCGCCGGATATTCGCGCACGCTGCGGTTCCAGATTGAAGGGACGCTGGACATGGACCCGGTAGTGGAGCGCATCGCCTTCGATACGGTCCTGCAGCTGAATAGCGGCGAATACCAGGTGCGTGGAGACGGCGGTGCGTGACGACCTCAAGCTGTACTACGAGCGCGAACTGGATTATTTGCGGCAATTAGGCGCGGAATTCGCGGGGAAATATCCGAAGATCGCGCAGCGGCTGGTGCTGGAAACCGATAAAGAGAGCCCCGATCCGCACGTGGAGCGGCTGCTGGAGGGGTTCGCGTTTCTGGCCGCGCGGGTCCATCTCAAGATCGACGATGAGTTTCCTGAAATCACCGAAGCTCTGCTCAGTATTCTGTATCCCCATTACATCCGGCCGACTCCTTCCATGACGATCGTGGAGATGCACTTGGACGCCGAGGAAGGAGGTGTGGCGGCGCCGCAGGAGGTGCCGCGCGGATCGGCCTTGCGGTCGCGGCCGGTGAACGGGGTGCCATGCCAGTTCCGGACCTGTTACGACACGACGGTATGGCCGCTGGAGGTAAAAGCCGCGGAATGGACCTCGCCGGACCGTTTGACGCCGCCGGTGAAGTCGCTGGAGGCCGCGGCCGCGGTGCGGGTCGAGATCCATGCCCCGCCGGACGTACCGGTGGCCAAGCTCGGGTTGCAGACGTTGCGGCTGCATCTGGCGGGCAACGCCACCATCGCCCACTCCTTGTACGAGTTGTTGTGCGCCAACACGGTGCAAATCCTGGTCCGCGATCCCACGCCCAATTCGCAAAGTCAAACCGGTGACGCTGCGCACGGAGAATCTGCGGGCCGTAGGGTTCGAAGAGTCCGAAGCGATGCTGCCCTATCCGCGCCGCAGCTTCCCGGGCTACCGCCTATTGCAGGAGTACTTCGCCTTCCCGGAGAAATATTTCTTTTTTGATGTGTCCGGCCTGGAGGAGGTCTGGCCGCTGGGATTCAAGAACCGCTTCGAGTTGGTGTTCCTGCTCTCTGCCTTCGAAGCCAGCGAGCGGCGGCAAATGCTGGAACAGGGTGTGAACGCAAAAACGTTCCGGGTGAACTCGACGCCGGTCGTGAATCTGTTTGCGCAGACCGCGGAGCCGATTCTGCTGACGCAGAGACGCTACGAGTATCCGGTGATTCCCGACGTGCGGCGACCCTCGCCACCGAGGTGTTCTCGGTCGATGAGGTCATTAGCGTGAATCCGTTGGACAACGCAGTGCTGCATTTCGAGCCGTTCTATTCCTACCGGCACGCCTCGCAGAAAGATCCCGCGCAACGCGGACAACCGCAGACGTTCTGGCTCGCGCACCGGCGAGCGTCGGCAAAGAGCGGGGACGAAGGCACCGACATATCGCTGTGACTGGTGGATCTTTCGGCGCGGCCGGTGCAGCCGGACGCCGACACGCTAACCGTGCGCACCACGTGCACCAACCGCGATCTGCCGTCGCGGCTGGCCTTCGGCAACGAGGATGGCGATTTCGATTTGGAGGGCGGCGCGGCGATCAAGCGCATCGTGGCGTTGCGCAAGCCGACGAATGCGTTGCGCCCGCCGTCGGGCAAAGCGGCGCTGTGGCGGCTGATTTCGCATCTCTCGCTGAACTATCTGTCGCTGGTGGACGAGGGCCGCGAGGCGTTCCAGGAGATTCTGAAGCTGTACAATTTCACCGGCTCCGCGTATTCGGAAAAGCAGATCGAGGGCATTATGGGCGTGAAGAGCGGCCGCCATTTCGCGCGGCTGATTTCGGAAAACGGAGTCACCTTCGCGCGCGGCACTCGCGTGGAGATGGAATTCGACGAAGACCAGTTCGCCGGCGGCGGCGTATTTTTGTTCGCCTGCGTGATCGAGCGCTTTCTGGGCGAATATGTTTCGCTCAACAGCTTCACCCAGCTGACGGCGCGCACGCGGCAGAGAAAGGAGGTCCTCAAGCAATGGCCACCCCGGGCGGGACAGACGATCCTGGTGTAGAGCTCGAGCCTTCGGAACTCCCGGACAATGGCTCCCCGCAGCTCCGCCGGGATTCGCTCGCGCCGGGCATTCGCTCTCACCGACAGGCAGCCGGGCGCTACGCCGCGGTGGAGACGCTGCTGCGCAAGATTCCGCAGGAGTTCGAGTTCTTTCAAGCCGTGCGCCTGTTTGAGCGCCTGTCTCCGGAGCGGGCGCCGGTGGGCGGCTTCGCTGCGCCTTCCAAGGAAGTGCTGCGATTTCGCGCGCACGCGTCCTTGCCGTTTCCGGCCAGCCAGATCCAGAAGCGTGGATTGGCCGCCGGAGCCGGCAACGCCCGCCGTGGTGATCAATTTCATGGGACTGACCGGGCCGTCCGGTGTGCTGCCGCTGTACTACACCGAGTTGATCGTCGAGCGGGTGCGGCAGAAGGATCACGCGCTCCGGGATTTTCTGGACATCTTCAACCACCGCATGGTTTCGCTGTTTTACCAGGCGTGGGAGAAGTACCGCTTCGCCATCGCCTACGAACGCGGCGAGCGGGACCGCTTCTCGCATCATTTGCATGGATCTGATCGGGCTGGGAACCACGGGCCTGGAGAATCGGCTGGCGTGTGCGCGACGATTCGCTGCTGTATTACTCCGGACTGCTGTCGCTGCACACGCGCTCCGCCGCGGCGCTGCAACGCATTCTGTGGGACTATTTCGACGTGCCGGTGGAGATCGAGCAGTTTGTGGGCGCATGGCACGGACTGGAGGAATCCGAACCTGTGCCGCTTCGAGGCTGCGGACGTCCGGGGCGTCGGAACAGCTGGGCGGCGGCGCGATCGTGGGCGACGAGATCTGGAATCAGCAGTCCGGCGTGCGCATCAAGCTGGGGCCGCTGAGCATGCGCGAGTATCTGGATTTTCTGCCCTCCGGGACGGCGCATGAGCCGCTGAAGTCCCTGGCCAAGTTCATTGCGCGCGGAGAGATCGACTTCGAGGTGCAGCTGATTCTGAAAAAAGACGAGTGCCGGCGTGCGAGCTGGGATCGGACGAGCCGCCGCGCCGCGGCTGGGATGGACTTCCTGGGCCAAGACGCAGGCCGTTGCGCGCGGATGCGGGTGATACAATTTTTTCGATTTGAGACGTAGGAGGGGATCTGGAAATCATGAGCGTCAATTTAAAGAGCCTGATCGGCAAGCTGAACGACACCACGCGGGGCGCGCTGGAGGAAGCCGCGACGGCTGTGCCTGGCGCGCACGCATTACGACATCGAGATCGAACATTTTCTGCTGAAGCTGTTGGATGCGAGCGGCAGCGATGCGGCGCGGATTCTGCATCAGTTCGGCGTGGATGCGTCGCGGCTGCAGAAGGAGCTGGAGCGGGGCCTGGACAAGCTGAAGAGCGGCAACGCGCGGACGCCGGCGTTCAGCCCTTCCCTGCTGAAGATGCTGACGGAGGCGTGGACTCTGGGTTCGCTGGATTTCGGAGCGGACGCAGATTCGCAGCGGCCACGCGATGCTGGCGCTGCTCTCCAACGACGAGCTGGCGCGCATCGCCCGCGACATCAGCCGGGAGTTGCAGAAGATCCAGCCGGAGGCTGCTGAAGAAGGACCTGCCGGCCATCACGGACGGATCGGAAGAGGATACCGAGGAAGCGGCTGCCGGCGAATCCCGAGCCGGCGCCTGGCTGCGGCGCAAGCCGCCGGCGGAAAGACGCCGAATCTGGATCAGTTCACCGTGAACCTGACGGGGAACGCGCGGAAGGGCAAGATCGATCCGGTGCTGGGCCGCGATTTTGAGATCCGGCAGGTGATCGATATCCTGATGCGGCGCCGGCAGAACAATCCGATCCTGACCGGAGAGGCGGGCGTGGGGAAAACGGCGGTGGTGGAAGGATTCGCGCTGCGGATCGCGCAAGGCGATGTGCCTCCTCCGCTCAAGAATGTCGAGCTGCGGACGCTCGATCTGGCGCTGCTGCAAGCCGGCGCGGGGATCAAAGGCGAGTTCGAGAACCGGCTGAAGGGCTTGATCGAGGAAGTAAAGGCGATCGCCTACGCCCATCATTCTGTTCATCGACGAAGCGCACACCATGATCGGCGCGGGAGGGCAGGCGGGGCAGAACGATGCGGCGAATCTGTTGAAGCCGGCGCTGGCTCGCGGCGAGCTGCGCACCATCGCGGCGACGACGTGGAGCGAATACAAGAAATACTTCGAGAAAGATCCCGGCTCTGGCCCGCCGCTTCCAGGTGGTGAAGGTGGAGGAGCCGGACGAAGCCGACCTGCATGGTGATGATGCGCGGGATCGTGGGTGCGCTGGAGAAGCATCACGGCGTGCGGATCCTGGACGACGGTGTTGGCGGCCTCGGTGCGCTTTTCGCATCGTTATTTGGCGGGGCGGCAATTGCCCGATAAGAGCGTGAGCGTGCTGGATACGGCCTGCGCGCGCCTCGCTCTGGGACAGAATTCGGTTCCGGCGGCGATTGAGGACGCGCAGCGCGAGATCGACGATCTAGCCGTGCAGACGCGAGTGCTGGAGCGCGAGGCAGCGGTGGGTGCGGATCATCACGGAGCGCTTGGAGGCGATCGCCACGCAGAAGGCGGCCACGGAGGAGCGGCTGAAGTCCTTGCAGGAGCGCTTCAACAAGGAACGCGACCTGGTGATGAAGATTCGCGATTTGCGGGGGAAACTGGAAGCCGATCCCAAGGCCGGCGCGGACGGGGTCCGCAAGGAACTGGAGGCGGCGAATGCCGAACTGGAGGCTTTGCAAGGCGAGAATCCGCTGATGCGCGTGTGCGTGGACGGGCACACGGTGGGTGAGGTGGTTTCCGCGTGGACCGGAATTCCGGTCGGCAAGATGCTGAAGGACGAGATTCAGACGGTCCTTACGCTGGAATCGCATTTGCAAGCGCGAGTGATCGGTCAGAATCATGCGCTGGAACAGATTGCGGAGCGCATCCGCACGTCGCGCGCGAGCCTGGAGGATCCCAATAAACCCATCGGAGTTTTTCTGCTGGTAGGGCCGAGCGGCGTGGGCAAGACGGAGACGGCGCTGACGCTGGCCGATCTCATGTACGGCGGCGAGCGAAATCTGATCACCATCAACATGAGCGAGTTTCAGGAAGCGCACACGGTTTCGACGCTGAAGGGCTCGCCCCCGGGCTACGTCGGCTATGGCGAGGGCGGAGTGTTGACCGAGGCGGTGCGCCGCAGGCCATATTCGGTGGTGCTGCTGGATGAGGTCGAGAAAGCGCATCCGGACGTGCTGGAGCTCTTCTTCCAGGTGTTCGACAAAGGCATGATGGAAGACGGCGAGGGCCGGGAGATCGACTTCAAGAACACCATCATCATCCTCACCTCCAACGCCGCGACGGATACGATGATGAAGCTGACCGCCGATCCCGAAACGGCGCCCAGCCCCTGAGGGATTGGTGAAGGCTATGAAACCGGAGCTCGACAAAACCTTTAAGCCGGCGTTTTTGGGGCGGCTGGTGATTGTGCCGTACTATCCGGTCCGCGACGAGGCGCTGAAGAAGATCATCCTTTTGAAGCTGGGGAAGATTCAGCGGCGGCTGATGCACAACCACAAGGTCGTGTTGGAGTTCGATCCCGCGCTGGTGGAGGAAGTGGCGCGGCGCTGCACGGAAGTGGAAAGTGGCGCACGCAATGTGGACAACATCCTGACCAATACGCTGCTGCCGCAGATTTCGCGGCGCTTACTCGCGGGGATGGCCGAAGGCACCAAGATTCCTTCGATCCGCGTGACCGTCGGCGCCGATTCGGCGTTCGTCTACGAGTAATCGTTGATATCCTTTGGGATAACGCCATGAAGAGTTTGCAGCCGGTCATCTGGATGAAGGGCACGCTGCTCAGCCCGCAGTACCTTCAAACGCAAGACCGGTTTCTGGAAAGCACTTTGCAGTTTCGCCTGGAGGCGCTGGCCTTCTCCGGATTCGGTTTCCGGCGGCTGCAACTGAATCATGAGGCGCTGGCGGCGGGATACATCTCCATCGCCGAAGCCAGCGGCATTTTCCCCGACGGGCTGCTGTTCGATATTCCGGACGCCGATTCCGCGCCCGCGCCGAAGGCTCTGGAAGGTTGCTTCGAAGCGGATCAGAAGACGCTGGATGTGTACCTCGCGATTCCCCACTTCCGCGACCGCGGGTTGAACGTGTCGCTGGAGCAATCCAAAGCGGACACGCGGTATCTGACGCAGGTGGCGATGCTGCGCGACGAGAATTCCGGTTTGGCGGAGCGGCCGGTGCAGATCGCGCGCAAGAATTTCCGCATTCTGGTGGAGGGAGAAGCGCAGCAGCACGCCTCGGTTTTGCGCATCGCGCGCGTGGAGCGGACCTCGGCGGGCCTGTACAAACTGGATCCCCGTTTTGTGCCGCCGCTGCTGGATCTGGCGGCTAGCGACTTCCTGGTCTCGATTCTGCGCCGGTTGGTGGAGATTCTGGCGGCCAAGAGCACCCAGTTGGCCGGAACCAGGCGGCAGAAGAACCTGAGCCTGGCGGATTTTGGAGCGGCGGACATCGCTAACTTCTGGCTGCTGTACACCATCAATTCCCACTTTCCTCTGTTGCAGCATTTGTTCGAGAGCAAGCGCGGGCACCCGGAAGCGTTGTATGAGACGATGCTATCGCTGGCCGGAAGCCTGACCACGTTTTCGTCGCAGATTCATCCGCGGGACCTTCCCAAGTACGAACATAACGAGCTCAATTTCTGTTTCGAGGATCTGGACGAAAAGATCCGGCTGCTGCTGGAGACGGTGGTGCCGAGCAACTTCGTTTCGCTGCCGCTGAAGCTGACCCAGCCGTCGATCTACGCAACTTCCCTGGCCGATGACAAGTATCTGCGCAACACGCGCATGTACCTGGCGGTGCGGGCAGGGACCAGCGCGGGTGAGGTCGCTTCCAAGGCTCCCTACTTGATCAAGGTGTGCTCGGCGAATCACATCGAGCATCTGGTGCGGCAGGCATTGCCGGGAATTCCGCTGACGCATGCGCCGAAGCCGCCGAGCGCGATTCCGGTGAAGCTCGACTATCAATACTTCAGCCTGAGCCAGACGGGAGGGGCGTGGGAGGCGGTCCTGCGGTCGCGCAACCTGGCGGCGTTCGTGCCGGGGGATTTGCCGAATCCGCAGCTGGAGCTGATTATTCTGTTGCCTGAAGCTGCGTAGTAGCTGGCCGGGCGCGGCTTCCCGTGCGGAGCCAAACAATGCGCATCTTGATTTTGGGAGGCACGAGTCTCACTGGACCCTACGCGGTCCGGCGCCTCCACTCCCTTGGCCACGAGGTCACCGTCTTTCATCGCGGGGAGCATGAAGCGGAGCTGCCGCCGGACGTGCGACATATCCACGGCGACTTCGCGCAGTTGACCCGTGAAATGATCGGTCCCGCTCCCGACGTTGTGATTCACATGTGGGCCATGACCGAGGCGGATGCGAAATCCTTCGTGGAGAGATTTCGCGGGGTCGCGAGCCGCGCGGTCGTAACTTCCAGCGGGGATGTGTATCGCGCCTATGGCCGGTTGACGGGCCTCGAGTCCGGGCCGCCTGGACCGATTCCACTAACCGAGGACGCACCATTGCGCGATTCCCGGTACCCCTACCGAAAAATGGCGCCCACCCCGGACCATTGGATGACGCAGTACGACAAAATCCTGGTGGAGCAGGTTTTGATGGGTAAGTCGGATTTGCCGACCTGCATCCTTCGGTTTCCCGCAGTGGTGGGTCCAAAGGAATACCGTCGATTTCAACGCTGGCTGCAGCCGATGTTGCGGGGCGACGCGGAGTTGCCTATTCAGCAGGGATGGGCGAAGTGGCGCTGGACTCACGGATTCGCGGAGGATGTCGCGGAAGCCGTGGTCCTCGCCGCCATCAATCCGGTCTCCGCCGGACGGATCTATAACGCCGGGGAACTCCGTGCGCCCACGATGGAGGATCGACTGGCGGAATTTGCGCGCGTCATTGGCTGGGAAGGACGAATCCTTGAGGTTCCAGCCACGGAGCTGCCCGAGGCCGATCGGATGCCGCATGACTTCTCGCATCACATCGCCTACGACACGTCGCGGATCAGAACGGAACTGGGTTACCGGGAAGTAGTTCCCCATGAAGTCGCGCTCGCGCGGACGCTAGAGTTCGAACGCGCGGGTGAGGCGTAAGACCGCCGGGTGGCCTAGGCCACGAACTGCGTAGTTGCGGCGATGCCGACACCGGCGGCGGCGGCGAGGATGGAGAGATACCAGACCAGAGGCCGCTTGGAGAGAATCGCCAGTGAGGCGAAGACGATGGCGACTTCCAGGAACACTTCGCTGATCTCCAGGCGCAGAGCTTGATCGCCCTTGTGGGCGCTCTCTTTCTCGAATTCCCTGGCCTGCTCCTGAATGTCGTCGTGATCCTTCTTATACTTTTCGGAGTTGGCGCCGTAGCGTTCGGAGACTGCGTCGGCCTCTGGAGTCTTGAGCGCCTTCATCATGTCCCGCGCGATTCCCGAATCGTAGCTGCGAAGGTCTTTGGCCTGCGAATAGGCCCACTGATCGGAGGCTTTTTGCTGCGCCAGCAGCTCCTCAGTGGATAGGATGTGGCCTAGCACGCTGACGATCGCCAATAGGGCGGCGATGATCGCCATGGTGACGGCGACTTTTTTGTCGAACGGCTCCTTGGCGCTCTCAGCCTGCTCGTGCAGTTCCTCGTCGACAGACATTATGTCACGAGTATCTCACGGGCGGCGGCGCGGTTGTGACACTTGAAAAACTGTCACAAGCACCCATGGAGAAGAGCTACAGGCAGATCATACTGCTGGCATGCTACGGAGAACTTCGGCCTGTGCGTTCCTGATCGCGCTGGCCTCGGGTGCGATGGCGCAGCAGATTCAAGCTGGAATCGAATCTCTGCCCAGCTTCGAGCGGCGCGGAATCGAAAAGCTCGCCGCAACTAAAGCGGTGGATCATTCGACGCTGCTGTTCACGATAGAGAATGAAGCGGTCGGCTACGCGAGGGATGGCGCCGTCGGCCGCATCGGACGCGATTGGAAGGGCCGCTGCAACCGCTGGACGCATTCCGCGCTCTCGCACGACGGCACACGCGTCGCCTACGTCACCGAGGGTGAACAGGAGAGCCCACCGCTCCACAATTGCCGCATCGCGATCTACGAGTTCGCCAACGGCTCCGAACGGACGTTGATCACAACCAGCGACGACCCCGGCGAAATCTCATGGTCCTGGGACGATGCGCGGATCGTGTATATGGACCGTTGGGGCGAAGGATTGTCGGAGGTATCTGTAGCGACCGGCGGCGCGCGAAGAATACCCGGCGGCTCAGGCGGGCGCTGGTGGGTATGGTACCCGATGCAGTGGTTGCATAACGGCCGGGGGCTCGTGCTGGAGGAAAGTCACGAACAGCCGACGGGGAAGCCGAACGAGTAGACGGAGCAATCGGATCTGGTTCGCCTGGAATCAGGCAGCACGGAATGGATCGTGCACGGCGGAAGCCCATCCGTTTCTCCGCAGTCGGACCGTATTGCTTACTTTGACGGCGGGAATGTCGCCACGGTCAATGCCGATGGAACGGAGAAAGAAACCGTCGCACGCAACCCTCGTACGGCCTTGTTCTTCCGGACCGAGCTCATCGGACCGATCGTGTGGTCGCCCGACGGAGAGCAGTTGTTGTTTCGCTCCCTTGAGCAGGAAGATGGCTCCGGGCGATTGTTCGCCTTGGATCTTAAATCCGGCGGGCTGAGGACGCTGCTGTCCGGCACCACGATTTTTGTCCGAGGTTGGAGCTCTGGAAATTCCCGCTAGCGGAATGCTTGTGCGCGCTTGCGCTGTTCCTCGGCCTTGATGCCGGGTCCGAAGAGCTGCTCGAAGAAGCCGTCCTGAACCAGCCTATCCACCAGGCCGTTGTCGATGACCTTGCGGAAATCGAAGGAGCGCAACTGCTCTCCAAGCCGCTCGTCAACGGGGTGGGCGATCATGTACGCGACCGACGGCGCGAGAACATAGGGGACGCGCTCATAGGTCTGCTTCGCGGTGTAGAGATCCCAGACGCGGGCAACGTCGGCAGGGTCGTCCATCGGGTTGTATTTCAGATAGGCTTTGACGGCGAAGGCTTTGTCTTCATAGAGGCGTTTGATGGCCTCGGCGTGAGCCTTGAGGAGAGACTCGGCCAGTTTGGGATTGGCGGCGAGGGTGGTTTTTTTGAAGACGTAGACGGTGGGGGCGTAGATGTCGTCGTAATCGCTGGTGTTGGCGAGGCTCTTGAACCCCTCCTGCTCGAACTTGAAGTAGGTGGGCGCGGTGAGCATGGTGGCGTCGACGCGTCCGCTCTTCAGCGCCGCGGCGCGGCCGTTGACGTCGGTGCCGATGGGGACCCACTCGACATCCTTGGGCGTAAGACCGGCCTTCGCGAGCAGACCGACGGAGTAGTTGTAAGGCGCGTCGCCGATCTGGCTGACGCCGATCTTCCTGCCCTTCAAATCGCGAACGCTCGAAAATGTTTTGGGCGCCATGAGGGCAAAGGAGCTCTTCTTGTACTGGCTGCCCACGATGATGAGGGAGCCGTCGCGCGAAGCCGCGGGCATGGCCTGCTCCAGAGGGTAGTTGGTCATGACGGCCTCGCCGCTGACCACCATGGCGATGCCGGCGGGATGGACGGCGAAGGCCAGGTTCACGTCGAGGCCGTATTTCTGGTAATAGCCGCCTTCCTTGGCGATGTACAGCGGCCAAGTGGTGCCGGTGCGGGCCGCGTAGTTAACGGTGATTTTTTCGAGCGGCGCTTGGGCGTGGCGCTGAGCAGCGAGAGCGGCGTAAGCGAGCGCGGCGGCCGTTAAACTGCGCATGCTTGCACGATATCACGTTTGGTAAACCGCCGCGGCTTGGTAAACTTCGTCCGCGTGGCACGCATCGTTTTAGGATTGGGCTCTTCGCACGGACCGATGTTTCCATCGCGCCGGAGTATTGGCCGGACCGGGTGCTGGCGGATCGGGCGAATCCCAAGCATTTTTACAACGGCAAGATTTATACGTTCGATCAAATGGCGGAACTGCGCCGCGGGGAGCATTTGGGCGTGCAGGCGTCGCCGGAGGTGCGTCGGGAGAGGCATGCGCGATGCCAGAGTGCGATCGCGAAGCTCGGCAGACGTTTATTTGGAGAAGCCGCCGGATATCGCGGTGATCGTCGGCAACGATCAGATGGAGGTGTTCACGAAGGAGCACATTCCGGCGCTGGCGGTGTTTTGGGGCGATTACGTGGAAGGGATTCCGCGCACGCAAGAGTTCTTGGACAAGCTGCCGCCGGGGATTGCGCGGGCGGAACTGGACCGGACACCGGCAGTCTATACCCAGTATCCGTGCGTGCCGGAGCTGGGCCGGCATTTGATCCACAGTGCGACGCGGGAGGGGTTCGACCTGGCGCAGTTGACGCGGCTGCCGGAGGGGGAGATCGGGTCAAATGCGGCGCCGCACGCGTTCGGATTCATTTACCGGCGGGTGATGCGGGACCGCGTGCCTCCGCAGGTCCCGGTGTTGGTGAACACGTTCTATCCTCCGAACCAGCCAACGGCGGCGCGGTGCTACGAATTCGGGCGGGTGCTGGCGCGGGCGGTTGGGTCGTGGGAATCGGATCGGACGGTGATGCTTGTGGCGTCGGGAGGGTTGAGCCACTTCGTGGTGAATGAAGGTTTCGATCGTCAGGTGCTGGACGCGATGCTGGCGGGCGATGCGAAGGCTCTGACGGGGATGCCGGAGGAGATGTTCGAATCGGGGACCTCCGAGATCAAGAATTGGATCGTGGTGGCCGGGGCGATGGCGGAAGCGGAGCTGAAAATGACGCTGGTCGATTACGTGCCATGCTACCGGAGCGAAGCGGGGACGGGTAGCGGGATGGGGTTCGCGTATTGGCGGTAGGCCGCAACTGCCGCCTGAGTCCACGCGCTAAATCTTTGTAGTTCAGTATGTTAACTTCCGTCCCCGGCATCTCGCTGCCGTGCGGGCCACAGCGGCAATCCCCCTTTCGTGACCTTTCGGCGCTACCATCGTCAGAAGAAATGTTGCAACGGAGCGTCGTGGCCCTCAACTCGGGCTTACAAGCTGATGAGGCGGCGTTAATCCGGGCGGCGCAGGAGGGCGATCAGGACGCCTTTGCGCAGCTCGTCTACGCCTATGACCAGAGTGTGCTCAAACTGGCCATGAATCTGTTGCGTTCGCCGGAAGATGCCCGCGATGTGTACCAGGAGGCGTTTTTAAGGGTGTTTCGCAACCTGAACAACTTCCGCTTCGATTGCAGTTTTCATACCTGGCTGTACCGCATCGTAACCAATCTCTGTCTCGATCAAATGAGGAAACGGAAGGTGCGCAGAGAAGAGCCGACGGTGCTGACGGCGACGGACGGTCCGCTGGACCGGATGGATTCGGTGGCGGAGGAGCGGGTGGACGGCGATCCGCAAAGGCATTTGTTCAGCGGGCAACTCCGGGTGCGGATCAAGACGGTGCTCGATGGCATGACGCCGCGCGAGCGCACGGTGTTTGAGCTGCGGCACTATCAAGGGCTGCGGCTGCGGCGTATTGGAGAGATGTTGGGAACCACCGAGGAAGCGGCCAAAAACTGCCTGTTTCGGGCGACGCAGAAAATGCGGGCCGCTTTGGGAGATTTTGTATGAGGGACGATCCTATGAATGAGGCTCGTAATAATAACGGAATCGATTGCGCGCAAACGCGCATGCACTTCGCGCTGCTGCTGTACGGCGAGCTTTCTTTTGACGAAGAAGAGAGAGTAGACGCGCATCTGGACAGGTGCGCGGAGTGCCGGGGCGCGCTGGAGCGGGAAAGGGTCCTGCACACGGCGCTGGACGAATTTGCCGTGGAGCCTCCGGCGTCACTGCTGCGGGAGTGCCGGGCGGAACTGGCGGCGGCGTTGAAGAACAGTCCGGGCCCGCGGCCTGCGAAGGCGGGGTGGTGGGACCGGCTGACTGAATTCCTGAGCGCCGGAATATCGCTGCGGCCCGTCACCGCGTTGGCGCTGGTGGTGTTGGGATTCGCGGGCGCCAGGCTGCTGCCGAATGTGGGCTTGAACCTGGTTACACCTGCGGCGCAAGCGGGCATCGCACGGGTGAGCGACGTGGAGGCGCAGAACGACGGAAGCGTGCGCATCGTGATGGACGAGACGCGGCGCAGGAGCATCACCGGCGGCCTGGACGACCCGAATATCCGCAGGCTGCTTCTGGACGCGGTCCGCGATCCGAATAATCAAGGTCTGCGCGCGGACAGCGTGGATTTGCTGAGGCAGCGGGCGCAGTCGGCGGAGGTCCGCGAGGCGCTGGTGGAAGTGGTGTTGCATGACCAGAACGACGGTGTGCGCTTGAAAGCGATGGAAGGGTTGCGCCACTACGTGACGGAGCCGGAGGTTCGCGCGGCGCTGTCGCGAGCTTTGCTGAGCGACGCCAATCCAGGCGTGCGGACGCAGGCCATCGACCTGCTGATCCAGACTCCGGCGGGCGATGCGCAGCCGAATGTGGATCGCGCGACGATCGGGGTTTTGCAGCAGTTGATGACCCAGGAGAAGGTGGATAGCGTGCGGCAGCGGTGCGAGAATGCACTGCAATTGATGAACGCCTCGACGGAGATTTATTAGGACGGAGATTTATTAGAGAGATGCGTGGGCTGACTTTACTTTTCGCCGTGACCACTGCGTTGGAGGCGCAGGACGGAAAACCGGTTCTCAAGTACGTGGATGGCGCGTATGAGCGGCTGCAACAGGGAGGCGCGGACGCGACTCCGGGGTTGGAGGTGTCGTCGCAGGTGCGGGTGTTGCTCAAGGTCGATTCGCATAGCGGAGACTCGCGCCGTGGCAGGATCACCTATCGTCTGATTCAGCGTTTCCCTCGCGCGCAGTCGGAGATCATGGCCGAGCGGGCGTCGGAGGGCGGAGCCACAATCAGCAGCGTTCCTGGGGTCACATCGATCTCCGCGGAGGGGCGCGGAGCGTTTACGACCCTCGAAGTCTACGTGCCACCGGAGGTCAAGACGGCGACCGTGGAAATTGTGCGCAGTGGCGATATCGAGGTTTACGGTTTCCGGGGCAATCTGCTGGCGCACACCCTGGCCGGAGATATCGTGGCGGATGGTATCGGCGGAGACCTTCAGGCGTACACCGGCGGAGGACACATCCAGTTGGGGCAGGTGGGAGGGAAATTGAACTGCTCCACGGGGGCGGGTTCCATCACGGTGGAGAGCGTCGCGGGGGAGATCAATTGCCAGACTTTGGGCGGCGAGATCGTGGTGAAGCAGGCTCGGGGGCCGGTGACGCTGTCGAGCGCCGGAGGGAATATCGCGGTTGACCAGGCCAGCCAAGGCGTGGACGCACACTCGCTGCGCGGCGAGATCGTGGTGAAGCATGCCGGCGGTTTGGTGACGGCGAGCACGGGAGGAGGGGCCATTCGCATTGGCTCGGCTGCCGGTGTGCGGGCCACGTCGGCGTCGGGTCCCATTTATTTGATGGGCGCTTCGGGTGCGCTGAGCGTATCGACGGCAGTGGGCAGCATTCTGGCGGACTTGCTGGCGGGCGCGCGGCTGCAGAACTCGTCGCTGATGGCAGGGTCGGGGGATATCACGGTGCGGATTCCTTCCGGCGTGGCGCTGTCGGTGAAAGCGACGAATGAGCGCGGCGGCGCGCCGCACATCGAATCCGACTTTTCGGGCATGAAGGCGGCGCTGTTCGAGTTCGGGCGTCCGCCGCTGGTTGAGGGCAACATCAATGGCGGCGGTCCCACTCTGGTGCTGAGCGGCAGCGATATGATTTATCTGCAAAGGTCGCGATGATTCGGTTTTTAATGGCTGTCGGACTGGGTGCGGCCGCGGTGAGCGGCGTGGAGGCTCAACCGCGGCACAGCGAAGCGGCGGTGGGATATCTGGGCATCGGCTCCGTGGATATCAACGCAGAGCTTGCGAAGGAGCTTAAGCTGCCCGAGGAAGTCGGCGTGGAGGTGACGAAATTGGAGCCGGGGAGTCCGGCGGCTGTGGCGGGACTGAGACTCAACGATGTGATCGTCCAGTTCAACGGGCAGAGGGTGGAAGGTCAGAATCAGTTTGTTCGGTTGCTTAGCGAGACGCCGCCAGGAAGGGAAGTGCGGATTCAAATTTACCGGAACGGGTATGCGCAGAGCCTGATCGCGAAGATCGGCGTCAAGCCGCCGGAGGTCCAACAGGTGCGCTTGGCCCCCTTCGGATTTTACGCTGGCGGGGCTGGCCCGGACATCCCGACGCCGCGGATGAGCTGGCGCAACGGGATGGGCGCGGAGTGGGAAACTGTGGACGGGCAGTTGGCTGCGTGGTTTGGAGTGAAGGATAGCGGGGTGCTGGTGCGGTCCGTGGCGAGCGGGTCAGTTGCGGAGCGGGCGGGGCTCAAGGCGGGTGACGTGATCGTCCGCGTGGGCGATACGCGAGTCGCCACGCCGGCTGATGTTTCCGGATTGATCCGGGCGGGACGCGCGCCAGCGGCAATGGTAATCATCGTGCGCGAACGCCGGGAGATGAGTCTGACAATTCCGTTGGGCGGCGGCGAAATCGGGAAATGAGTGCGCCGCCCCCAGTTTTTTTAGACGGGGCGGACTTGCACGTTTTTGTAGATCGTCCGGGTTTGCTGCAGGGTGCCGAACTGGATTCCCGGTAAGGCCGCGGTCGCGGTTCCCGCCGCGACGCCCCAGCGCAAGGAGTCCGCGAAGGTCTTTCCTTTATCCATGCTCCAGGTGAACGCGGCGGCCAAAGCATCGCCTGCGCCGATGGGGCACAGAGATTCGATGCGCGGCGCCAGAGCCTCAAAGATTCCTTCCGGCGATGCGCCAATCGCGCCGCGGCTGCCCAGCGAAAGAATCACGGATTCGGGCCCCATGGCGTGAATCCGGTTCACGGCCTCCAGGAATTGGTTGCGAGTTAACAGGGCGCGCCCCAGCAATCGCTCGGCTTCCTGCTGATTCGGGGTGATCACGGAGGGTTTGGCTTCGAGCGCGTGCGTGAGCGCCTCGCCATCGGTGTCCAGCAGGGCTTTGACTCCGCGCTTGTGCGCCAGTTCGATCAGCTCGCAATAGAAATGCGGCGGAACGCCGGGCTGGATGCTGCCGCAGATCATCAACCAACTGGCCTTACTCAAGAGCGACTCAGTGAGCTGGCGAATCGCTTGGAGCTCGGCGGGCTGAAGGGGCAAGCCCACTTCGTTCAACTTTACGGTCAGGCCTTGTTTGTCGGAGATGGTCAGGTTGATGCGGCTTTCGGAGGCCACGGGCACGGCCTTGAAAGGAAATCCCATGCCGGACAGCGATTCCTGCATACGCTTGCCCGCGGCGCCGCCGGAAGTGAGCAGCGCCAGAGTCTTCCCTCCAAAGGAGTGGATTACCTGGGATGCGTTGACCCCGCGGCCTCCGGCAGCTTCGGCGCGGCCCAGGATATAAGCGCGGTCCTCGAAAACCAATTTGTCGACGGTGACGGTGCGGTCAACGGCGGGATTGATGGTGAGTGTAAGGATCAAGCTAACATGGTAACCTCATGCGGAGCGTTTCTCGCGTTCCTAGCGCCGGCGGCCGTTTCGGGCCCGATTTCACAGCGTATGCTCGCGCTGGGCTGCGTGTGCTTTTTCTGGGGCACCACCTACCTCGGCATCCGCATCGGCGTGCAGGAACTGCCTCCGGCGGCGCTCATGTGCGCGCGCTATACGCTCTCCGGAGCCGTGATCCTGGCCGGCGCCGGGGCCGCGAGGCTGCGATTTCCCAGAGGGCGAGAGTTGTGGAACATCGCCGGAATCGGGGCGCTGACCATCGGCGTAGGCACGGGCGCGTTGAGTTTCGCCGAGCTGTGGCTGCCCAGCGGCCTGGCGTCGCTATTCGTCGCCAGCGCATCTTTTTGGCTGGTTGGGGTAGACGCGCTGATGCCGGGAGGCGAACCGTTGCATGGCCCCACCATTGGCGCCATGGCGATCGGCGCGGCGGGAGTGGCGCTGCTGGTGGCTCCGGGCGACACCGGGTTCGGAAGTTTTCGTTTGCTGCTGGCGGGATTCGGGTTGATTCAGCTTGGTTACGCGGGCTGGGGCGTGGGATCGATTCTGCAACGCCGGATCGAGACCAAGGCGAACCCCATCGTCAATGCGGGCGTGCAGCAGCTCGCCACCGGCGTGGCCTTCGCGATACCGGCGCTGGCCGGGCCGCCGGTGCATTGGACCACACGCGGAACCCTGGCGATGCTCTACCTGGCGACCTTCGGAGGGGCGATCGGATACACTTGCTACGTCATCGCGGTGCGGCGGCTGCCGGTGGCGATCACGTCGATTTATTCCTACATCAATCCGCTGGTGGCGGTGCTGGTGGGAGTGTGGTTGTACCGCGAGCCGTTCAGCGCGCGGGAGGGCGCCGCGATGGCGATCATTCTTCTGGGGGTCGCGCTGGTGAAACGGGCGCAGGCGGCGAAGGCGTCCCGAGCTTAATCGCGGCGGCTGCCACCCGGTGCGTCCAGGAACTTGGCCCCCAGCGCGCCTCCGAAAGCGGGAAAAACCGTGAACAGGAGAAATGTCACCGCCACGCCCATCAACATCACCGGCGGGTTGTGGATGATCTGGATCATTTGATCGATTTGGGCTTGCTGGCCGGAGGCGGTTCCCTGCAATTGTTGGCGCATGGACTCGACCAGGCTCTGATCGGAGAGCAGCACGGCGACCAACGCCAGGATCACCGCAGTGATGGCGAAGCCGAAGAGGCCGCTGATCCAGCCCAGGTGCGCCCCATGCATGACGGTAAGACGCTGGCCGGTGCGGCGCTGGTAAAGGAAGACGGCCAGGAATCCGGCCGCGATCAGGCCGAGGCTGGAAGCAGCGGGCTCCACGCGGCCGGAAAGCACCGACAGAAGAAATCCGGCAATGCCGGAAATCAGCGCCACGCTGACTGCGGCGCGATTGTGGAAGCCGATGGCAGGGGCCGGAGCAACGGGAGGCGTCCACACAGGAACCGTGGGTGGAGGTGCGGGCTCCGGCTCGGCGGTATGCATGTCCTCCTCGCGCTGCGGCTTGCCGCATTTATGGCAGAAGCGCGCGTCTTCGGGCAGCTTCGCCCCGCAGTTACAGTAACCGGACACGACTTCAGTGTTGGCACGTTATTCTAGACTTTGCGATGTCCGTACCGACGCTGCTGGTGATCGCCGATCCTTCGGCGCCCCATCTGGAGCCTTTGGCGCGCGTTTCGAAGCGCGTGCAAATGACCGTGACCAACGATCCGGAAGAGCTGGCGCGCCTGGCTCCGGAGGCGGAGGCCATTCTTTACGCCGCGGGGGGCGCTAAGGTTCTGAGCTCGATTCTGCCCCGCGCGGAAAAGCTGCGCTGGATCCATTCGTTCTGGACCGGCGTGGAGGGAATGCTTGACGCCGGAGATGCTGGCGCACCCGGCGCCGTTGACCAACGGCCGAGGCGTCTTCCGCTGGCCTCTGGCGGATTGGGTGACGGCCGTGATGCTGCACTTCGCCTTCGACCTGAGCCGCGTGATCCGGCAGCAGCAGGCGGGAGTGTGGCAGCCGTTTGTGAGCGGCAGGCTGCCAGGGAAGACGCTGGGAATTATCGGCTACGGCTCGATTGGGAGCGCGGTGGCGGCGCGGGCGAAGGTGTTCGGGATGCGGATCGCGGCCTTGCTTAGAATAACGGCGCGTCGAAAAGCAGCGGGGAGCGACGGATTGGTGGACCAGAGCTTTTCACCAGCCCATTTGAACGACTTGATCGCGGCCAGCGATTACGTTCTGGCGGCGTTGCCGGCGACGGCCGAGACGCGCGGGATGATCGGGGCATCGCAGCTCGCGGCGATGAAGCCGAGCGCCGTGTTCATCAATGTGGGGCGGGGAACGTCGGTAGACGAACCGGCGCTGATTCAGGCTCTGGAGGCGGGGAAGATTCGTGGCGCGGCGCTGGATGTGTTCGCCGTGGAGCCTCTGCCGGCCGGTCATCCGTTTTACGCGATGAAGAACGTGCTGCTCTCGCCGCACACAGCGGATCGCGTGGAAGGATTCCTGGAGCCGCCGATGAACGCGTTTCTGGAGAATCTGGAACGTTTCCTGGACGGGCGGCCTCTGGAAAACGTGGTTGATAAACATGCAGGATATTAGACTTCCTGCGTCGGCAAAGGAAGCACTGGCGGTTTCGTTTCGCGATATTCAGGAAGCCAGCCTGCGCATCCGCCCCATCGCCAAGCGCACGCCAGTGATGACTTCGCGTGGGTTTAACGCGGCGGCGGGATGCCAGGCGTTCTTCAAGTGCGAAAATCTGCAAACCGGCGGGGCATTCAAGATTCGCGGGGCGTCGAATTTCGTGTCGCAGCTCACGGCCGAGCAGTTGAAGCGGGGAGTGGTGGCGTATTCCAGCGGGAACCACGCGCAGGCGGTGGCGATCGCCGCGCGGGCCTGGGGCGCGCAGGCGACGCTGGTGATGCCGCTGGATGCGCCGAAATCCAAGGTCGAGGCCACGCGGGCGCAAGGCGCGCGCATCGTCACCTACGACCGCTTGCGCGAGGACCGCACCGCGATCGGAAAGAAAATCGCGGAGGAGACGGGCGCGGCGCTGGTGCCTCCGTTCGACCATCCCTGGACCATCGCGGGGCAGGGAACTGCGGCGCTGGAGCTGCTGGAGGAGATCCCCGATCTTGACGCTCTGGTGGTTCCGATCGGCGGCGGAGGGTTGATTTCGGGGTGTTCCACTGCGGCTAACCATATGCGGCCGGGGATTCGCGTGATCGGAGTGGAACCGGCGGATGGCAACGATACGTTCTTGTCGCTCGAACAAGGGCGGCGCGTGGAGATTCCTCCGCCAGAATCGATCGCCGATGGGTTGCGCAGTCCGTCTCCCGGCGAACTGACGTTCCCCATCATTCAGCGCAACGTAGAGCGCGTGGTTCTGGTGGCCGACGCGGAGATTCTGGCCGCCATGAAGTTTCTGCTGATGCGTTTGAAAATTCTGGTTGAGCCGAGCGGCGCGGTCACGGCCGCAGCCGCGCTATCGGGGAAGTTGCCGGAGGGCCTGGGACGTGTGGGCCTGATTCTTTCCGGCGGGAACGTGGATTTGGACGTAATCAAGGAACTGTCATGATCGTGCACTTGCTTTCGTTGCTTTTGTTCGCCGATCCCTACTGGGTGAGCCAGCGCCCGGCCGAATGGTCGGACGCGCAGATTATAGCGTTGCTGAGCAGCTCGCCATGGGCTCAGGCGGTGGATGGTCCTACGCCGAACGCGCCACCGGTGCAGGTGTATCTGGCCACCGCGGGTCCGATCCGGCTGGCGGAGCAGGAGCGCGACCGGCGGATCGCAGCCCGCCGCAAGCCGGGAACTCCGGTTCCGGAGAACATTGAGTATCGCTTGTGGATGGAGGACAATCAGGCCACGCAGATTGTCCTGGCGGTGTACATCCAGAACAACAAAGGGTTTCTGGATGAGAAGGAAGTCCAGCGCATGGAGCAGGAGACCAGCATGCGTGCGGGCAAGAAGAAGATCAAAATGACGGGCAGCTTTCCGCCCTCCGACAGCGATCCGTATTTGAGACTCGCGTTTCCGCGGCAGGTGGATTTGAGCGATAAGAGTTTGCTGTTCGAGCTGTACCTGCCCGGTGTTCCGGCTCCTTACCGCAACGCGGAGTTCAAGTTGAAGGACATGGTGTCGAACGGAAAGCTGGAGTTGTAAAACCAGCCGCGAATGGACGCGAATGAACTAAAGTCAGGTCTTGGAGGTTTTGGAGAACAGCCCCAGTAAGCCGCTCAGGGAAGACGGCTTCTTGATCGCTTCGGCGCGGCCCCCGAGTTTGTCGGCGAGCTGCATGATGCCTTTTCCGAAGGGCGTGCTGGTGGGGATGGGTTTGCCTTCCATGAGCGCGCTTTGGACGGCTTCGTAGTCGCTGGGAAGGCTATCGAAGACTTCGGTGTGGAGCGCGGTGCCGATGACCTCGCGGCTGAGTCCCACATCGCGGTGGTAGCGGTTCACCACCAGGCGCACTTTCCAGCGTCCGATGCGGTTGGTGTCCAGGTAGGAAAGGGCGCGCTGCGCGGCTTGCAGGGCCGGCAGCTCATTGGTGGTGACCAGCAGAAGATCGGTGGCCAGGCGCGCTTGCGCCAGGTTCCACTCGCCGTAGACGCCGCCGGCGTCGATCACCACGATGTCATAGGCGTGACGCGCGTACTCGATGATCGGTGAGGGGTCTTTCAAATCCTGGATGCCTTCGGCGACCAACTCCGGGGCCAGCAGGACGTCGACGCCGTTGACGTTGGTCACCATCGCGTTCCACAGGTCCTGGTCCAGTTCGGAGGCGCGCAGGAGCACGTCGACGAAGCTGTGGACGGACTTTATTTTGAGCAGGAAAGAAAGGGTGCCGGCCAGAAGGTCTAGATCGGCCAGCAGGATCTTTTTCTCGCTGTGGCGCTTCCACTGGAAAGCCAGGTTGCAGGCCACGGTAGTGGCCCCGCAGGCGCCCTTGGCGGGCATGACGGCCAGAACTTTGGCAGGCTCCTTGCCGGCGCCTTCACCGGCAGGCTGCGCCCGAGCCACCTTGGTCATGGCGGCTTCAAACTGGTCGGCGGTGAAAGGTTGGATCAGGAAATCGGCTGCGCCCGCGCGAAGGCACCGCAGAATCAAGTCGGGATTATTGCCGGAAAGCAGAGCGAGCACCGGGGCGTTGTTGCTAATCCGGGACACCTCGCTGAGTAATTGAACGGCTTGATCGCTGTCCGAGGCCATGTCCAGGAAGACCAGGGGCGGGCCGCCGCTAAGAATTCCGCCCAGATCGCGGGGGGACGGGTACATGCGGACGTAATTTATTTGGATGCCCGGAAGTTGCGAAGTCAGCAGGGGTTCCAGTTCCTCCAACACGCGGGAGCTTGGGCTGATGACCACAGCCCGTCGCACGGGCGGGGAAGACTCACGATGCTGCATGGGGGCGCGCTAGCCAGTTTGGAAACAGTACCAAACGAGTAAATCGGCTAGAAGCGATCATAGCATGAGAAGCTGCTTCACTTCCTTGTACTAACAAAGTGATACGCCTGGCCGATGGTTGTTTCCAGGTTCGGCGTTGCCTAGGCCCGGGTAGCCGGAGACGAAGACGGCAAACAAACTGAGGGGAAGATGATTCAGGATTCGAACGGATCAAAAAACATGAACACAAATCTACGTAATAGCGGGTCGATGGCGAATCTGGGTGGTGCGGCTATCTCCAGGCCCGCAAAAGGGTTTGGGATGAATCCGGGAGGCGGGGCGGACGGTGAGGCATTGCCACTGGAGCAGACTCAAACCGGCGCGGCTGTTCTGGATGCAAAGGCGGCTGTTCTGGATACAAAAGTGGACGCAAAGGCGCCGAAGACCGTCGCGGTTTGCGACACGCAACCAGTCACGGCGGAGGGCATTCGCACGCTGTTGACGGGCAATCCGGAGTTGCGTTTTCAACAAATGGCGGAGTCCTTGGGGGCCGTTCTGGACCTGGCGCGGCGGCATACGCCGGACGTGATCGTGGTGGACAAGGCCTTCGGAATTCAAGCGGTACTGGAGTGGCTGAGCGAGATCCGGGGAGTGGCTCCCAATACCGGAGTCGTAATCTGGGGAGTTTCGGTCACCGAAGCGGAGGCGCTGCGCTTCCTGCAAGCCGGGGCTCGCGGCATCCTGCGCAAGACCGCCGGGGTATCCTCCGTGCTGGCCTGCCTGCGAACCGTCGCCGACGGCCGCAGTTGGATGGAGGATGCGGTGTTCCGCGATTCGGCTCGGGCGGATAAGTATCCGCGCAGCGAACTGACCGCGCGGGAGCAACAAGTGTTGGAGTTGGTGGAACAGGGCTTCAAAAACAAGGAGATCGCGCTCGATCTAGGTATCCGGCCGGGCACGGTTAAGATTCACTTGAAGCACATTTTCGAGAAGACCGGCGTGCGCGGCCGCTACGGGCTGGCTTTAAGCGGCCTGAAGGACCGGGGACTGGTCTCGGTGCCGGCGTCGTAGCCGTTTCTGCTCCTGGGCGCCCTGCTAAACTGGGTTCTTTGCAAGCCCAAGCCATCTCCGTTCCAGCGGCCCTGGTTGCCGCGGGCTGTGGTGTCCTGGCCGTCTTTTCCGCTGCGCAGACACCCACCCAGAAAACGGGCGCGAAACCGACTGCGGCGAAGACCACGGTTATCGCCTCAAAGAGCACGAAGACCAGCACAAAGACGAGCACAAAATCGTCAACTGCTGCGAAAAGCGCTGCCGCTAGCTCTAAGGGCGCCGCCAGTGAGAAAAGTCCAGCGAAGTCCACGGGCGCAAAAAGCGTAACGGCGGCAACCAATTCAGCGAAGGCGACGGCCTACCATCCGCCCGCGACCACCTACCATCCGCCTGCGTCCACCTACCAGCCGCCTTCGGCTAGATCGACCGCCGCGAAATCCACCGTCAGATCCGGGACCCGGACCGTCGCCAGCAAGGGGACGGGGTCAAAATCCGGGTCGACACCCGGGTCCAGATCCGGGTCTACGACAGCAAAGCAGGCAGCGAGCTCATACCGAGCCCCGCAGCAGCAACCAACGGTAGACCGCTACCGAGAGATCCAACAGGCGTTAGCGGATCGCGGATATTTTGCCGGGCCGGTGGACGGAAACTGGGGCGCGTCTTCGGTGGATGCCTTGAAGCGCTTTCAGCACGATCAGAACCTGACCGAGGACGGCAAGGTGGGCTCACTGTCCCTGATTGCGCTGGGCTTGGGGCCGAAGCGCGACCCCGCGCCGGCTGGCAAGCCGGCTCCCACGCCCGATGCGGGGTCTGAGGGGCATGCGCCGGCTGATTCTGCCACGCCTAGTACACCGACTCCCAGTACGCCGATTCCCGAGGCAGCGCCCCAATGATTATCGGAGTTCCCAAAGAGGTTAAAGACCACGAGGCTCGCGTAGGGCTGCTGCCTAGCGGCGCCAAGGCTCTGCACGAAGCCGGACATCGCGTGCTGGTAGAGGCTGGAGCCGGAGCGCTGAGCTCGCTGCCGGATCACGAATATCAGGAAGCCGGCGCGGAGATCGTGCCTGCCGCTGCGGCTATGTGGGCGGGCAGCGATTTGGTAGTAAAGGTGAAGGAGCCCCAGCCCTCCGAATTCAAGTTCCTGCGGCCGAATTTGATTCTGTTCACGTATTTGCATCTGGCGCCGCTACCGGAGCTGACGCAGCGGCTGCTGGACGCGGGCGTGTCCGCGGTGGCGTACGAGACCATCTGCGAAGGCGATCACTACTTGCCGTTGCTGACGCCGATGAGCGAAGTCGCCGGGCGGATGGCCGTGCAAGTGGGGGCGCAGTATCTGGAGGCGCCTCTGGGGGGGCGAGGGATCTTGCTGGGCGGAGTGCCGGGAGTGGCGCCCGCGAGTGTCGCGATCCTGGGCGGAGGGGTGGTTGGTCATCAAGCGGCCAAAGTTGCGGTGGGCCTGGGCGCGCATGTGACCATCATCGATCGCGATTTAGAGAGGCTGCGCGATCTGGACGATATCTTCTCCAGCCAGATCGTGACGCTGGCGTCGAACTTGTACACCATTCGCGAAGCGGTGCGGCAGGCGGATCTGGTAATTGGCTCCGTGCTGATTCCGGGGGCGTCCGCGCCGAAGCTGATCCGGCGGGAGATGGTTGCGTCGATGCGCAAAGGATCGGTGCTGGTGGATGTGGCGATCGATCAGGGAGGGTGCTGCGAAACCTCGCACCCGACTACGCACACCGACCCGGTATACATTGTTGACGGCGTGATCCACTACTGCGTGTCGAACATGCCGGCGGCGGTGCCGCATACCTCGACCTTCGCGTTGAACAACGCCACGTTCCCGTACTTATTCGAGCTGGCGAGTCACGGACTGGAGGCGGCCTGCGCGCGGCACAGCGCGATCGCGGAGGGCGTCAATACCTACAAGGGCCAAGTGACCTACCGCGGAGTAGCGGAATCGCAGGGGCGCGAGTATCGCGAGCTGAAATCGCTGCTGTGAACGCGCCTATTGCGATGCAGCTACTGTGATGGAGCCGCTTTCACCGCCAGCAGGCGCTCCACGGTTTGAGTGAAATCCTGTTTGGCTTCGGCGTACTTCTTGCCGCTGGCGGAGCTGGGGAAGCCGGCGTGGACGTGGGCCACGCGGCCGTCCTTGCCGATGAAAAAGGTGGTCGGCCAGGAGTTGAAATTCTTCATCTGCGAAAGTTTCTCGTTGACTTCGCCGGTGGCTCCGGCGATCAGGACCGCATAATCCGTTCCGTAGCGTTTGGCGAAGGCCCGCATGCGCACGGGATCTTGCAGTTGATCCGCTTCTTCGAAGTCGATGCCGACTACTTCGACGCCCTTTGCCCGATACTTCTTGTACATCTCTTCCAGGAACGGAGCTTCGTCATGGCAGTTGGGGCACCAGCTCCCGAACACGTTCAGCACGATGACCTTGCCTTTGAAGCGCGCGTCATCCTGGGAGACCGGCTTGCCGTTGAGGTCGTTGAAGGCGAAGCGGAAGACTTCGGAGGGGTCCTTGACGCCGGTGTGATCGGCTGGATCGGTGGGCGGAGGAAGGCCCTTCGCACGAGCGACTTCCGACCGTAAGGCCGTGTAGACGGTGGACCCGTTCATCACCAGGTGCAGGCTGCCGTCGGGTTGCGGGGTCACTTCCAGCAGCGCGGGGCGGGCTCCGGAGAAATGGCTTAGCGTGAATTTGCCGTCGCGCCAGACCCCGGTGAGGACGCCGGTATCGCCGTCGATGCGCAGGATCGAGGCGGCGACGGAGGGTCCGTTCTGGCGGACCAGGAACTGCCAGGCTTGCTCGCCTTTGGGGCTGCGGTTGGCGATCTCCCAATCGCCGTCGATAGAAGGGGCATTGGCGGAGGGCGGCGGAGGGGGCGTGTGCGGAACGGCGCTGAATCCGTAATTGCCGCGGGTGGAGTGGTAGGTTCCCTGCAGGCGGCCGTCTTTATAGGCTGCTTCGAGCTTGCCGGAGGTGTATTCGAAATTGAGCGTCAGCGCGCCGTTCGAGAAGCTCCCGGAAGTGGAGGGGTAAAGCTCCTCGCCGTTGAAGAAGGTGCCTTGGATGCTGGATCCCTGCTGGGAGACATGAAAGCGGCAGGGGACATCGACGCCGTTGGCTTTGACGGTCGCGTCCCATTCGCCAGTGAGGGATTGGGCAAAAGCGCCGGAAGCAAGGAGAACGCTGGCTGCGAAGAAAGCGGTACGCATGGCGGGAACCTCCTCTTGGATGAATGCTAGCACGCTATAGCGCAATTGTGTATGCGTGCAGGGCCGCGAGTTCAGCGCACTGTTCTCATCGGGGTAAAGGGAACGCTTTAATGGTGCGAGTGATCCGCTCCGGCTGCATCGCCGCCTGCGGGTGCCGCGCCGCCGCCCATCATTTTGCAGGAGCCCTGTTCAGCCGGCTGTTGGTGAGCAGCTGGGTCGTGACGGGATAGCTCCGCCATCAACTTCCCGGAGTCCTCCGCGGTGAGACGGCTCATAGCGATGCTATGGAGCTCTGCCGGCTGGATCGCCGCGAACGTCTCCCCCTGCGTGGGAGTAAGCACCCCCTTCATCTTGCCCACGGCCTCGGCGGCGGCTAGCTGCTTTTCCGCGGCGTTCACCGAATCTTCATCCGTAAACTCCTCCCGATACTGCCGCAGTTGGGCCACTTGCTGCGCGGAAAGCCCCAGTTCCTCCCGCATCTCCGGCAGAGTATATACGCTCAAAAAATAGCGGTGAGCAGGGTTTTCCGCTGCCTGATGCGAGTCGGCATGCCCGCCCATCTTGCCCATACCGCCGTGATTCGCCGGCGTTTGCGCGATACCCACTGAGACCGCCAGGACCGCGACCGCAGCCACGTTTAGAAAACGTAACATCTCTAGCCTCCCGACAAGACAGGTGCATGCCCAGGGCCACAAAATATGCAATAGAATGGACTGCGGCTGAAACTGGTAGCGCGGCTGGTGGCCGGGCCTGGGTCGATCATGCAGCTCACCAGCGGGTCTTCGGCGACGCGGCGCTCGGGCGGCTGAAGAAGTTCGTCGAAGACTAATTCTTGGCGAAGTACAGGGCGGCGGCGCGCTCCATCTCGGCCTTGGTCATGATCGCCCCGCGGCCTTCGTAGCGGCCGATGGAGGTCAGGATGTTGCAGATGTCGCTGGGGTAGCAGGCGCGCAGCTCCGTGCGGCCCTCGCGCAGGCATAGTTTGCGGAGGTACTCCGCGCTGTCAGACTCGGCCTGGAGACCGCGGGATTGCACCACGCGGGCGAAGATCTGATCGAAGCTGGCCGCGTCCACGGCCTCCACGTAAATCTTGTTATGGATGCGGCGAAGGAAGGCCTCGTCGGCCAGGTCGGAGGGTTCCAAGTTGGTGGAGAAGACCACCATGAGCTCAAACGGGATTTGGAACTTGACGCCATAGCGAAGGGTCAGGTAGTCCACGCGGCGGTCCAGTGGTACGATCCAGCGGTTGAGCAGGTCGCGCGGCGACATGAGCTGGCGGCCGAAGTCGTCGATCAGCAGGATGCCGTTGTTGGCCTTCATCTGGAGCGGCGCGGCGTAGATGCCTGAAGATTCGTCCAGGCGCAGTTCCAGCATGCTGGGAATGAGCTCGCCGCCCACCACGATGCAGGGGCGCTTGCACAGAATCCAGCGCTGATCTTGCTCCTCATCGTCGTTTTCGATCAAGTGGTGCACGACTGGATCGTACATGCTGATGATCTGGTTGTCGACTTCCACGGCGTAAGGGATCAGAATCGAATCCTGGTAAACGCGCAGCATGCGTTCCGCCAGGCTGGTTTTTCCGTTGCCGGTGGGGCCGTAAACGAAGATCGAATTCTGGGAGATGATGGCAGGCCCCAACTGGTCTAGCATGCGGTCACTGACTACCAGATCGGAGAAGGCTTGGCGGAGAAGGCGGCGGTCGACCTGGACTTTGGCGGACTGCGCTTTGGTGGAAGCGTAGTACTCCTTCAACGAAACCGGGCAAGCTCCGGCGTATTGGGACACCTGAAAGCGTTCGCTGGCAAGCTGTTTGCCGGCGTTGGAAAGAACAAAGTTATAGTCATTGCCGGTCATGCCCTTGACCTCGACCAACTGCTGGGCCCGCATGTGCTTGAAAACAGCGTCGATAATTGGTATCGCGAGGCGCAGTGCGCGGCTTAATCCGGCCAGACTGGAGTACCCCTCGATCAGCAGCCGGCGGACCACCAGGTCCATCACCAGCGATTCGGGTACGCCTAATTGCTCGAAAGTCTGTGGAAGGGCGGGATTAAACGCGGAACGCACAGGCGCGAAAGTGGCCATGAGTACTTGTCTCCAACTGGAGCTATCGGCCGAAAGACGGGTCAAGTTTATTCTGCACGGGTGGAGGTAGGAGAGCGTCAGAACTTCTTGGGAAAGGTGTGCCGTAACGCGCTGATTCTGCTTACGCTGGCGGTTTCCGTCCGGGCCGACGAGGCCACCCGTCTGGAGCAGCTTGGCCAGCAGGCCCAGCGGGCGGGCGACCTGCTGCACGCCTACCTGTTGTACGCACAAGCCGCGGAGATGGCTCCGGGTAATTTCGCGATTGTGGCGGAAAAGAACCAGGCCGGCGCAGTGCTGACTGGAACCATGAAGGTCCAGGATGCGAATTCATCGCCCAGCCCGGACCTGGCTTTTCTTCAGTTCCTCGAAAGCGAGGGGCCGGCTCAATTCGACGAATTCGGACCGACAGCGCCCGTTCCGCACCTGACCTATACGGGGGTCAAGAAGAGCTTCGATTTGACCGGCGACACCCGGTCGTTGATCCAGAAAGTGGGCGAGGCGTTCGGCATTCAAATGGTGTTCGCGACGGATTGGACCGGGCCTCCTCCGTTCACCTTCCGCACCGGCGACCTGGACATGTTGGGGGCCTTCCGTCTCCTGGAGGCGATGACCACCTCGCTGGTGGTTCCGCTGGATGGGCGGACAGCGCTGGTGGCGCACGATACTCCGCAACGCCGCGCGGAACTGGTCCCGGTGGTGACGTTGGCGATTCCGATTCCGGAAAGATTCGCGGTGCAGGACGCGCAGGAGATGGTGCAAGCCGTCCAACAAGTGCTGGAGATCCGGCGCGCGCAGGTGGATCCCGGCCGGCGGATGGTCTTCTTGCGGGATGCGGCGTCCAAGGTTCTCCTGGCAAAGCGTCTGCTCAGCGACCTGTCCCGTCTGCGGCCGCAGGTGGCGCTGGAAGTGCAGCTCTTGACGCTGACCAAGGATCACGCGATAAGCCTGGGCTTGACGCTGCCGAATTCCTCATCGCTGGTGAACTTCGGCAGTTTCCTTAACAACGCGATTTCACCGGGCGGATTCGCGCAGTTCGCGACGTTCGGAGGGGGAAAGACATTGTTCGGGCTTGCCGTGACGCAGGCGCAGGCGTTCGCGACGGTGTCGGACAGCTTGACCCAAACGGTGCTGAAGGCTCAGATTATGGCGGAGGACGGGCAAGCGGCTTCGTTGAAGGTGGGGTCGCGCTACCCGGTGGCCACGGCGCAGTTCCTGGGCGCGACGCCCGCGACCACGCCGACGCCCACGGTGACCTATGAGGATTTGGGGTTGGTGCTGAAGGTGACGCCGACGGTGCAAGGCTCGATTGACGGCAGAGACGAAATCGCGCTGGACGTGGACGCGCAGTTCACCACTCTGGGCGCGACGGCAGCCAACGGCATTCCGGCGATCGCGCAGCGCAGCTTTCAGGGCAAGGTGAGGCTGGAGCAGGGCGAATGGGCAGTGCTGGCAGGCCTGACGCAGGATACCGATTCGGTCTCGACTGCGGGAATCGCGGGCTTGGCGCGGATTCCCTTGCTCGGGCATCTGTTCCGCAGCGACAACACGCAGCACAACATCGACGAAACTCTGATCGTGCTGAAACCGCACCTGGTGAGCTTGCCGGCGTGGGATTTTCCGGTCACGGAGATGGAGTTCGGGACGGAGACGCACGCTCTTTCCCTCTTCTGAGAACTCGCCCGCACAACGGAGCCTGTCTCGGCGGATTTTTGGCGAGTTCCCGATCGTTCGGAGGGCCGAGCCGGCCCTGTGCGGGCTTCTAGGAACGTCCCAGTGTTCCAAGAACAGCCCAGTATTCTCCGGCGATCTTGTCGAGCGCGTGCTCACGCGTGATATGTGCGGCGGCGCGCCGCCCGATTTCCTCCAGCGCCGGACGATCCATGGCGAGCCATTGGAGATAATCCGCCAGTAACTTCTCTTCAACCGGGCCGGTTTCGACCGAGAGAAATGAGTTGCCGGGAAAGCGCGCCAGCTCTTCGCCGGAGGTGTAGATGACGGTCTTGCCGATGCCCATCATGCGGATGGCGATGCCGGAAGATTCGGCGGCGCCCGGGTAACGGAGGTTCAGGCAGACGTTGGTGGCGGAGGCCCAGCGCCAGAACTCGGGTTCGGGAAGATGACCGATGCGAAGAATTCGAGGATTACCGCTGAGTAGCGGCGCGATGGCGCGCTCCAAATCCGACGACGCGAAGGCGCCTTGCACCAGCAGCTTTACATCGGCCCCGCAGGCCCACACGCGATCCATGGAGCGGAGGATCGTGCACAGGCGCTTGGATTCGCGCAGATGCCCGAAGACGCCTGCCAGCAGGGTGCGCGGGCCGAGGCCCAATTGCGCCCGGAAGCGAATGGTGTCGACGGGATCGGGCAGCGGAGGCGGAAGAAAAAGGTGCGGGATTTCGAACACTCGCGCTTCGGGGTTGTGTTTGTAGACGGCTTGCGTGGCTGCGGGATTGTGGACGATGACGGCTCGCGAGACGGTGGCGATGCGTTTCAACATGGGGTAGCGGAAGTAGCGCGGGTCGGCGGCGGAGCGCGCTCGATTCCTCCATAAATCTTGAGCGAGGCTGCGGTCCCACTCGCCGTAGTTGTAGACGAACTCATCTGCGTACGCCGCGGCGTCGAGAGAGCCGAGAAAAAAATGATTGAGTACGGCGTCATGCAGGACGGCGATACCGGGGCGGCTGACGGCTAAGTGGTAAATTTCGCGGTGCAGGGAATTGTTGCCGAGGTGATAGAGGGCGATGTCCGCATCGGCGGCATTGACCTCGACCGTGCCGTGCCGCCGCAGGGCGGGCAGTAGGGCGGCGGAATAATCGGCGACGCCGGTGCGCGCAGGCGGAAGCGGCGAAAAAAATCCGACCTTCATGCTGCCTGCGGCGCAGGTTTCGGGCGAGGGCCGAAGAGCGCAGTGCCAACGCGGATGTGCGTCGCGCCTTCTTCGATGGCGGCTTCCAGATCGTGCGACATGCCCATGGATAGTTTCGGGAGCCCGTGCTGTCGCGCCAGCGCGGCCAGATGGCGGAAGTAAGGGCGCGTGACTTCTTGATTCTCATTCCAAGGAGGCATGGTCATCAAACCGGTGAGGGTGAGATTGGGGCAGGCATGAATAGCTTCGATTAGGCGGGGAAGATCATCCGGCGCGGCGCCTTCCTTCGCTTCCTCCCCCGATAGCTTGACCTCAATCATGACTTCGAGCTTGCCCATCGCGTTAAGACGCTGGGCGAGTTTTTCCGAGTCGACAGTTTCAATGACGTGGAAGATTTCCGAGGCCACCCGAGCTTTATTGGATTGAAGATGGCCGATCAGGTGAAACTGGGCGTCCGTGAGTGAGGCGAGGGCGGGGCGCTTAGCCTCGAACTCTTGCACGTAGTTTTCGCCGAAGACGCGGAGACCCAGATGGTAGGCCTCGCAGACGACCTCGGCGGGGAATTTCTTGGTTACAGCGATGAGGGTGATATCTGAGCGCTGGCGCCCGGCGCGTTCGGCCGCGCGATGGATTCGCTCTTCGACTTTTTCCAGACGGTCCTTCAGCATGTCTCTGTCATCCGGCCTCATTCATGATCGCCCAGAGAATGGCTGGGAGCGTGGGTGCGACGGAGGGCGGGACGCCGTGGGGTGCGCCCTGAATCGTTACCAAGCTGGTGCGGGCGGGAATCAGCTTGAGCGCGGATTCCATCTCGGCGATGCTGCCGAAAGCGTCGCGGGTGCCATGCGCAAATAGCGCGGGTGTCCGCAGTTTGCTGAAGTGTCCGGTGCGAGGTTTTTCGGGCTGTCCGGGAGGGTGCAGCGGGTAGGAGAGAAGCAGGAGGGCCTCCGCGATGGAGGAGTTCTCCGCGGCGAGCATGCAGCACTGCCTTCCCCCGTAGGAATGTCCGGCGAGGCAGAGCGGAACGCCGCCCGCGAGTGTCCGGAGCTCTTCCGCCGCACGGCGGATGCCTTCGCGGTCGCGCGAGCCATTGCCTCGCGGGGGGCCGGATGCACGCTCCTGCCGGTAGGGAAGGTCGCCTCGAAACACCAGCCATCCATCTTTAGAAAACGCCTCGGCGACGGCGACCATCAGCGCGGCACGCGCGTTGGATCCCGCGCCGTGGAACAGCGCCATCGCCGCGCGCGGGGCCTTCTCTGGAAAGCCCTGAGGCTCATGCAGAAATCCGCGGACTAATTCGCGTTCAAAAGGTTTCCCAGGCAAGTTCACCCTTTCCCCAGACGGTCTGGCGTCCGACGCCGGTCCAGCGAGCGATTTCCAGATACGGAACGAACTCGGCCAGCTCGCCCTCATATTCGGCGACGCCGGTAAAGCCGCCGATCGAATGGCGCTGGCCAGTGGAGCGGCTGACGCGCTCCCGCTCGACGCGTTCCATCTCCCATCGGGTCATGCGAATGGCGCGGGCGCGCTCGCCCATGGCTTGAAAATCGATCTCGAGCGGGCCAGCGCCGTACAAAGCACGCAAGGTGCTGACGCGATCGCGGATGCGCGCCAAGAGCACGCCGAATTCGGGTTGGTCAGCGGGTTTGAGCTCCGTGGGCGACAGGAAGTGCACACGAACGCGGGATACGGTTTCTGCCGCCGCTTGGAGGGGCAACCGTAACAACTCGGCTCCGGCGAACCCGGTACACTCCGCCAGCAACCCGGCGCCAAGCGCTTCGCCGATGACATCGAATTTCGGCTCGCTGGTGTCGAATAGATTCAGGCCGATCTCGTAGCGCTGACCCGGAGTCATCATCGTGCCCTCCAGGTGGCGCACGCGCAGAACGAAGGCTCGGGGAGAATCCAGCAGTCCGCTGGGGCCTCCGGTACGGCGCGGGGCGAACCAGCGTTGGTAGAGCCCGGCGTGGCCTTCGCGCAGCGCCATGCCGAAACGGCCGCGCACCAGATTGGAGCTTCGGCCGCGCGGCATCGGGAAGGGCTTGCGGGCGAGCATGCAGAAGCGCAGCGGATATAGATCGAAAGTCTGTACGCTGTAAGGATTCATGATCACGCTGGACGACATACGTGCGGCCCGGAAACGATGCCAAGCGAGCATCCGGATGACGCCCGCACCTTATTCGGAAACATTATCGCGCGAAGCGCGCAATCCGCTGTTCCTGAAGCTCGACAACATGAACGTGACGGGCAGCTTCAAGGAGCGGGGCGCGCTCAACCGGCTGCTTCTTTTGACGGATGAAGAACGGGCGCGGGGCGTCATCACCGCCTCGGCCGGAAATCATGCGCAGGCCGTGGCGTATCACGCGTCGCGGATCGGAGTGCGGGCGGAGATCTGCATGCCGCTGTTCACGCCGCTCACCAAGGTCACGGCCACGCGGGGCTGGGGCGCGACCGTGATCCTGTACGGCAACAATTTCGACGAGGCTTTGGAGGAAGCCCGCCGCAGGGAGCGGACCGAGGGGCTGGTCTTCGTACACAGCTTCGATGACGATGGCGTGATCGCGGGGCAGGGAGCGATCGGGCTGGAACTGCTGGAGCAGGTCCCGGATCTGGAAGCCGTGGTCGTTCCCATCGGAGGCGGAGGGTTGATTGGCGGCGTGGCCTGTGCGGTGAAGGAATCGCGCCCAGGAGTGCGCGTGATCGGAGTGCAGACCGAGGCATTGCCGTCGATGAAAGCCGCGGTCGCGGCCCGGCATCCTGTAATGCTGCCTCCGGCAGCAACAATCGCGGACGGGATCGCGGTGCGGCAGGCGGGCGTCCGCAACCTGGAACTGGTCGAAAAGTACGTGGATGAACTGGTGACGGTGGACGATGAAGAGATCGCGGCGGCGATCCTGAGGTTGCTGGAGCGGCAAAAGACGCTGGCCGAGGGAGCGGGCGCGGCGGGCGTGGCGGCTCTGCTGCACCGCAAGACCACGCTCGAAGGCAAACGGACGGCGGTGGTGATCGGCGGCGGCAATATCGACGTAACTTTGCTCTCGCGCATCATCGAGCGAGGGCTGGTGAAGGACGGGCGTCTGGTGCGGGTGCGCGTCCCGCTGCCCGACCACCCCGGCGCGCTTCAGCAGCTTACCGCGGTCATCGCGGCAGCGCACGCCAACATCGTGCAGGTGGTTCACGACCGGGCTTATTTTGGCGCGCATTTGGGTGAGGGGATCGTGGACATCACCATGGAAACGCGCGGACCGGACCACGTGGAGGAGTTGCTGGCGAGCCTTAAAAAGGCGGGATACCGGCTGGAGGAGGTTCGCTAGACGCGCGCCAAAGTTGGGGAGGCACGCGCTAAAGTTGGGGCTCCAAATGACGATGGAAGAGTGTGGCAAAATCTCTTCCGACGGCCGAGTGGGTTTCCGTAGAACCATTGGCGGCGGCCGTCCAATCGTTCCCCGTGTCCCCTGTTGTAGCCGACGTGCAGTTGCTCCTTCCGGAAGACGACGTGGACGATCCTGAAGTCTCCATCGTCATCCCGGCCCTTAACGAAGAACTGACCATCAGTGAGTTTGTCGAGTGGTGCAAGGAGGGTCTGCGCAAGGCAGGAGTGAAGGGCGAGATCCTCATCATCGACAGCTCCACGGATTCGACGGCAACCCTGGCGCTGGCGGGAGGCGCGCGAGTTCTCAAATCGCCCAAGCGAGGATTGGGGCGCGCTTACATCGACGCGATTCCGTTCATCCGCGGGAAGTACTTGATCCTGGGAGACGCGGACCTAACCTACGATTTCCGCGAGATCGGGCCGTTTCTGGAAAAATTCCGCCAGGGCTACCAGTACATCATGGGGTCGCGCTTCAAGGGCACCATCGAAGCAGGCGCGATGCCCCCGCTGCACCAGTACTTCGGAACGCCGGGGACCACGTGGCTGCTGAACGTTCTCTATTCGTCCAATTTTTCCGATATCCATTGCGGCATGCGCGGCATCACACGCGCGGCGTTGATCGAGATGGACCTGCAGTCGCAGGAGTGGGAATACGCGTCGGAGATGGTCATCAAGTCGCTATACATGGGCTTGAAGACTTGCGAAGTCCCGATCCACTTTTATAAAGACCGGGAGGGGCGCGTCAGTCACCACAAGCGCGGCAATCCGCTGAGCAGTTGGTACGCCGGCTGGATCAGCCTGAAGGCGTTTTTCGTGCACGGCGCCGCGTTCTTCCTGTACAAGCCGGGGATCGTGTTGCTGGCGCTGGGGCTGATGTTGACGCTGCCGCTGGCGGCCGGACCGGTGCACATCGGCATCACGTTTTCGCTGCACTGGATGCTGCTGGGCGTCACGCTGGCGATTCTGGGCCTGCAATCGGTATTCGGAGGGATACTGGCAAAATCGCTGCTCGATTTTTCCGGAGAGCAGAGCCGCAGATGGTCGCGGATTCTCTCTTACAACCGGAGCGTGACCCTGAGCATGCTCGGGTTTGCGGCAGGCGCGTTATTGCCGATTCCGCTGGTGCTGGAATACATTCGCCAAGGTTTCCTGCTTCCCGCCAACAGTGAGCGGGTGTATCACATCGCCATCGCGGGGCTGTGGCTTATGATGAGCTCCTTCCTGGTGTTCACCAATACGCTCTTGCTGCACGCGCTGGTAAAGACCCGCCGCTGGGTCCGCTAGCCAGCTACAGCGGACGATTTAATCCGCACTTCGTATACTGGATGGTGCTCCCATGTCCTCCTTCCGCCTGGGCATCGACTATCAACCGCGCGGCGATCAGCCAGCCGCCATTGACGCGCTAGTGCGCGGGTTCAAGGACGGCGAGCAGCATCAGGTCCTGCTGGGCGTCACCGGCTCCGGCAAGACGTTCACGATGGCCAAGGTGATGGAGCGGATGGGCGTCCCGGCGCTGGTGCTGGCGCACAACAAGACGCTGGCCGCGCAGCTCTACCAGGAATTCAAGACCTACTTTCCGTCCAACGCGGTCGAATACTTCGTCAGCTACTACGATTACTACCAGCCCGAAGCCTACATTCCGGCCGGCGACGTGTACATCGAAAAGGAAGCCACCATCAACGACGAGCTGGACAAGCTGCGTCTCTCCGCCACGCGCAGCCTGTTCGAGCGGCGCGACTGCATCATCGTCGCCAGCGTGAGCTGCATCTACGGCCTGGGCTCGCCCGACGCGTATTACGGGATGCTGCTGATGCTCGAAAAAGGGCAGAAGATCGCGCGGGAGGAGATCACTTCGCGGCTGGTGGACATCCTGTATGAGCGCCATGAGGGCGACTTCAAGCGCGGAACGTTCCGCGTCCGCGGCGACGTCATCGAGATTGTTTCCGACCTATGACGATTTCGCGTATCGCATCAGCCTGTGGGGCGATGAGATCGAATCGCTGGAGCAGATCGATCCGCTGACCGGCCAGGTGAAGCAGACCTATCTGCGTCTTCCGGTCTATCCGAAGACGCACTACGTGATGAGCGATGAGACGCGGCATGACGCGCATGCGCAGCATCGAGAATGAGCTGCACTGGTGGAAGGAGGAGCTGGAGAAGCAGGGCAAGCGGATTGAGGCCCAGCGGATCTGGCAGCGCACCATGTTCGATCTGGAAATGATCGCGCAAGATCGGCTACTGCCACGGCATCGAGAATTACTCGCGGCATTTCTCGGGCCGCTTGCCGGGGCAGGCGCCGCCGACGCTGCTGGATTATCTCCCGCCGGACGCGCTGCTGTTCATCGACGAAAGCCACCAGACCATTCCGCAGCTTCAGGGCATGTATCACGGCGACCGGTCGCGCAAGGAGAATCTGGTCAAGTTCGGATTCCGGCTTGCCCAGCGCGCTTGGACAATCGCCCGCTGACGTTCGAGGAGTTCGAGAATCGCGTGCATCAGGCGATCTATGTTTCGGCGACGCCGGGCCCGTACGAGCTGACCAAAACCTCCGGCGCGGTGATCGAGCAGATCATCCGGCCGACCGGCTTGGTCGATCCGGAAGTGGAGGTGCGGCCGATTCGCGGACAGGTGGACGACCTGCTGCACAATTGATCCGCGAGCGGACCAAGAATGACGAGCGCGTGCTGGTGACCACGCTGACCAAGCGCATGGCGGAGGATCTGGCGGAGCATTACACGGAAGCCGGGGTCAAATGCGCGTATCTGCATTCGGAGGTTTCAACGCTCGATCGCGTGAAGATCCTGCGCGATCTTGCGGCGCGGCATCTACGACGTGCTGATCGGCGTGAATCTGTTGCGCGAGGGGCTGGATTTGCCGGAGGTTTCGCTGGTCGCGATCTTGGACGCGGATAAGGAAGGCTTCCTGCGGTCGGCCGGATCGCTGATTCAGACCATGGGGCGCGCGGCCGGAATCTGAACGGACGCGCGATCTTGTACGCGGACGTGATGACCGATTCGATGCGGCGCGCCATGGACGAAACCATGCGCCGCCGCGACGATGCAGCACGCGTACAACGAGGCGCATGGCATTACGCCGGAGTCGATTCGAAAGCCGATCGACGCGGTGCTGGTCGCGATCGCGGAGGCGGACTACGTGACCGTGCCGCTGGAGGACGCGGGCGGGGAAGCAGACGTGCCGCCCGAACAGATGGAGGCTTATCTGGCTGAAATGGAGGAAAAGATGCGCGAGGCCGCACGGCAGTTCGATTTCAAGCAGGCCGCGGCGTATCGGGACCGGCTTCAAGAACTCAAGAGCCGCGTGGCATTGGAGGCTGGTCCTCCCTGACCGCTCAATGCCGCACGACGAAGGGATAGGGCTGGTTTGCGCCGGCGGCGTGAGCCAGTCATTCCTAGCCCGGATGCCGGTGTTGCTCCAGCGTCTGGGACCGATCAAAACCCCCATCTTTCGAATGTCCAGGCAGGTCGCGAACGCGCTTCGCGCCGGGGAGGCGGCGTCTCATCACTCGACGCTGGAGGGCTGCCGCTTGATTCTGGTGTGGACGCCCGAGGCACGGCTGGACCGCGAGCTACGTGAGCTGGTGGCGCGGACACCGCTGCGCAAATCTCCGTTCTCCACCAACATGGTGGTGCTGTGCGAAAACGTGCGCGATAGTCTGGCTCACAGCGCGTTGCACGGAACCGGAGCGCGGGTGGCCACGCTTAACGCGATACCGGATTCCGGCGAGAAGATTTTTGTCGCGGAAGGCCATCCCGCGACGGTGCGCTGTTTACGGGCGCTGTTTGAGGAAAGCCGGCGCAAATTAATCCTGCTCAAGCCGGGGACCAAATCGTTGTTTTTCGCCGGCGTTCATGTGGGTGCGCCGCTGCTGCTTCCGTGGATCGCCGCGGGCATGGCTTGCTTCCGGGCCGCGGGCTTCTCCCGCTCAGAGGCAGCCAAGGTGGGGGAAATCCTCGGCCTACGGACGCTGCATAAGTATGGGAAGGCTGGCGCTCGCGCGTGGAATCGAATTACCGAGGCCGAATTAAGCCGCGCGTTGGAACAAGCGGTGCCTGAGATTCGCACCCGGCACCCCAAGCTGGCGGCGTTGTATGCGGAGGGTATCCGCGTGGCGCTAACGCAGTATCAGCGCACGCCGTAAGTCAACGGACATACCGCGAGCCGCCGCAGGACGGCTGGAGAACTTCGATAGCCCGGCCGCGCAGCGATTTTGGAGGACTCCTTCGCCGCCAGTGCGGCGATCCCGGGGTCCGCGGGCCGGAATCCCAACTTGTAATAGAACCAGAAGGCTCCGGAGGCGATGGCCTCTTCGTTCTCATGGCCGAGCTGGTAGGGATCGATGGAGAATCGCGTGACGCGCAGTTGTTGGCGCAGCAGTTTCATGATGCGCGCGTAGAGCCAGGCCGTCTCGCCTTCGCGGAAAGTGTAATAGAGGTTGAAGCCGGCCTCGCAGCAGGAATCTCGCGACATCGTTTCCACGTAGCCCATCGGCACGCCATTCTTGAAGAACATCCCGGAGTGATACGCGCGAACGGGTAAACGCCGGCTCCGGCGCACGCCGAAGAAGTACATCTCGACGCCGCGGCCGAAGTCCACGCGATAGACGTGCGATTCGTCCGGATGCTGGAATCCGTACAGCTCGCGGTAACGCGCGGCGGAGGAGTCGACGATGACGCCGAGCACGGCGCGAGCGCGCTCGAGCGGCAGCCGGGTTAATGTAAGAGGCGGCGCGGCAAGCTCGGCTTCGATGGAAACGTCGCTGCGTTTGAGCAGCGGCGCGGAGTGAAAATATAGCTTTTTGACGGGGAGGCGCAGTGTCGACCGGCTGGAGCCGCAGAGTTCCCAGCGCAGCGGGATCTCCAGCAGCTCGAAGGTCGCCGAGTCGACGCGCTCGATCAACCAGGCCGCATCGTGGCGGGATCGTTCCAGCCAGGCGCGCCAATCCACGTGCGGTTGGATGGCGTAATCTTCATAGGCTTCGGGAATCAGGCGGCCGAGCACGACTCCCAGCCGGCTGGGGTTCTCGAAATCGTCCCAGTCGATGGTGAGTGAGCCAGGATGGCGGCGGGCGAGGCTGGCGGCGAATTCGTGGCTGAAGTTGGTGGAGACGGCTGTGCCGGCAATGCCGGATACTTCGGGGTCGTCGAAAAGATCCCGATCGGCGCCGCGCATCCGTTCCGCGAAGTGGAACAAGATACGGTCGGCGAGTTCCGCGACACGCGGGGTGTGCGGGTAAGCGCGGAGAAATAGCGCGGTCTCATGCAGGCGGATGAGATCGGCTGGCTCGCGCAGGCGGGTTGCTTCCAGACGCTCCAGGATGCGCTCCGCACGCTGCGCGGAGGAAGCGTCGAACTGCCGTTTACACTCCGCCAACTGATCCAATACTTGATCCGTTGCGCGCATTCGATCAAGTGTAACGGAATGCTACCCTGAAGAGGTCATGCGAACCACCCACGACGTGGCCGAATTAAAGGCCATTGCCACCCGCATGCGCCGCGAGGCGATCGAGATGATCACGGAGGCAAAATCCGGCCATCCTGGCGGGTCGCTTTCGGCGGCGGATATCATCGTCACGCTGTTCTTCGACGTGATGCGGCACGATCCCGACCTTCCCAAATGGCCGGACCGCGACCGCTTTATTCTCTCCAAGGGCCACTGCTGTCCGATTCTGTATGCGGTGATGGCGGAGTGCGGGTATTGCCCCAAGGATCAGCTCATCACACTGCGCAAATTGGGTTCGATCTATCAGGGTCATGCCGACATGCGCTTCCTCCCGGCTCTGGAGGCTTCCACTGGATCGCTGGGCCAGGGATTGTCGCTGGGCATCGGCATGGCGCTGGCGGCGCGCATGGATGGCCGCAAGTACCGCACCTATGTGGTCCTGGGCGACGGCGAGAGCCAGGAGGGGCAGATTTGGGAGGCGGCGATGTTCGCCGGCTTCAACAAGGTCGACAATATGGTCGCGATCGTGGATTACAACCAGATCCAGCTGGACGGCTTCGTCAAGGACATCCTGGGTCTGGAGCCTCTGGCGGATAAGTGGCGCAGCTTCGGCTGGCACGTGGTCGAAGTCTACGGCCACGATATCGCAGCCTTGCAGAACTCCTTCGGTGAAGCCGCCTCGGAAAAGGGAAAACCGACCTGCATCGTTGCCCATACCATCAAAGGCAAGGGCGTGTCCTTCATGGAGGGAAATCCGAAGTTTCACGGCGTGGCGCCCACACGTGAAGAGTGCGAAAAAGCGCTTCAGGAGCTGGTGTGATGCCGGCCAAGACCAAGTACGAATTAAAGCTCGGCCTGGCCACGCGGGAGGCGTTTGGCAAGGCGCTGGTGGAGCTGGGACGCTCCAACCCTTCAGTTGTGGTGCTGGACGCGGATCTTTCCAAGTCCACTTACACCGCCGGTTTCGCCAAGGAATTTCCGGACCGCTTCGTGGAATGCGGCATTGCCGAATCCAACATGGTGGCCATCGCGGCGGGCCTTGCCTCGGCGGGAAAGATTCCGTTCGCCTCCAGCTTTTCCGTGTTCCTGTTGAATAAGGGATTCGAGCAACTGCGCGTCACCGCGGCGTTCCCGCGAGTCAACTCAAGATGGTGGGAACGCACAGCGGGATTTCCATCGGCGAAGACGGACCCTCGCAGATGAGCATCGAGGACTTGAGCCTGGCGTGCTCGCTGGCCGGGTTCACCGTGATCTCTCCCGCGGATGAAGTTCGCCACCGTCAAGCTGGTGAAGGCCGCGGCGGAATTCGTGGGGCCGTTATTCATCCGCACGGGGCGCGTGAAGGCGCCGATCGTGTATTCGCCGCAGCAGGAGTTCACCATCGGCAAGGCGATTGAGCTGGTGGAGGGCAGCGACGTTACCCTGATCGCCACCGGCTTGCTGGTGGCCGAATCGATTCGCGCCGCGGAGACGCTCGAAAGCGAAGGAATCTCCGCACGCGTGGTGGATCTTGCATACCGTGCGGCCGCTGGACCGGGATGCGATCGCGCGCGCGGCGAAGGAAACCGGCGCGATCGTGGTATCGGAGGAGCATCTGGTGGACGCCGGGCTGGGTGTGCGCGTGGCGCAGGTTGTGGCGGAGACGCACCCGGCGGCGATGGAGTTCGTTGGCATCCAGAACACCTACGCCGAATCGGGCACACCGGATGAGCTGCTGGATAAGTATGGCCTTCGCGCGCGTGACGTGGCTGAGGCCGCGCGCCGGGCTCTGAAACGCAAGCGTTAGAGGCATGTCCCTCCACGGCGAAGCGGATCTGCTGGCTCGGGAGTTATTCGAAACGAAAGTGCGGCTTCGTGCGGCGGGGAGAGCCTTGCATGACGAGGTAGGGCCGTTGTTATCTGCTGCTGGAATCCGGCTGGACCTGTTGCGCGCCGACTATCCACAAGCGGGCCCGGCGGCGCGGGAGGCGCTGCTGGCTCTTGACGGAGCAATGGAACGGGTGCGCGCTCTTAGCCGGGAATTGAATCCTCCGCCCGCCGCGCATCTGGGTCTTAAGAACGCGCTAGGGAGTCTGGTGCAGGCGCGCGGCGAATCCTTCCAAGGAACTATCCGTTATTCCTATACGGCGTCCGCCGGAATTCCAGAAGAGGCAGCCGCGGCGATGTACGAGGCCGCCAGCGCCGTCATCGGGCGGGCGTTGGGAGACCGCTCCGCCACCCGATTGTCCGTTACTGTGGGCGGCGCACGCGAGGTGTCGGTAAGGATAGAATCGAACGGGCGGGAACGGTGGCCCGCGGCCGCGCTTGCTTCCATCGAACGCCGGGCCCGGCCGGGCGGAATTGTCTTGGCCATCGCAACAAAAAAGGGTACAATTGTTTCAATCCGCTATGCCCCTAGACGTGCTGCTCGTGGATGATCACAAGATCATGCGCGATGGAATCAAGGCCATCCTCACGCGCGCGGCGGAGTTCCGTGTGGTGGGCGAGGCGGAGAACGGTCCGGACGCGGTGCAGTTCGTCAAGAAGATGCGCCCGCACATGGTGGTGATGGACATCGGGATGCCGGGCTTGAACGGAGTGGAGACCACGCAGGAGATTCTGCGCTTTCATGCCGGACTGCAAGGTGGTCATCCTGTCAATGTATGAGGACGAGAATTCCGTGGTAGGCGCTATCCGCGCCGGCGCGCGGGCGTTTATCCTCAAGCGCGCCTCCGACATGGATCTGCTGGACGCTCTGCGAATGGTGGCGGCGGGCGGAGTGTATCTGAGCCCGCAGGTTTCGGACCGCCTGCTGCTCGCGCATCCAGAAGGGCGATCTGGACGCGCGGGAATCTCATTCGGCGCTGGAAGGACTTTCGCCGCGCGAATTGCAAGTGCTGCGCCTGGTTGCCGAGGGCAAGACCAGCAAGGAAATCGCCACGGTGCTGGATTTGAGCGAGCAGACCGTGCGCAGCTACCGCAAAACCATGATGCGCAAGCTGGGCGTAAACAACGTAGCGGGCCTCACGCAACTGGCTCTTTCCACCGGACTGACGCAGATTCCGGGCGCGCGACCGTGAGCGGGGCGCGGCTCCAGCGCGATTCGCCCTGGGGCCCGTTGATGGTGGCCGATGCGCACGTGCATTTCTTCTCGCACCGCTTCTTCGCGGCGCTTGTTGTCGCAAAAGCCCGGACTGACGTTGAGGCCGCGGGAGCGCAACTCGGCTGGCGGATGCCGCCGGAGTCTGCGGAGGGGCTAGCCGCGGAATGGGTGGCCGAGCTCGACCGGCATGGCGTTCAATGCGCCGCGCTGATCGCCAGCGTGCCGGGAGACGAAGCCTCGGTTGTGGCTGCGGCGGGTGCTTATCCGGAGCGGTTTGTCGCCTTTGCCATGGTGGATCCGCGCGGGTGGAATCCGCAGGGTTACGCGCAGGTGCAGACGCTGTGCCTGTTCCCGGCCATGCACGGTTATTCCATCCACGACCGGGCGGCCGAAGCCGTGTTCGAGTGGGCCGCGGCTCACGGTCGCGCCGTGTTCGTGCACTGCGGAGCGTTGAGCGTGGGCGTGCGAGGCAAACTCGGGCTGCCCTCGCTTTTCGACATGCGCTTTTCCAATCCCATTGATCTTCACGCCATCGCGTTGCGGTATCCCTCGGTTCCGGTGATCGTGCCGCACTTCGGCGCCGGCTATTTCCGGGAGGCTTTGATGCTGGCGGATCTGTGCCCCAACGTGTATTTGGATACGTCCAGCTCGAACCGGTGGATGCGGTATGAAGAGGCGCATCATCTGGAGGCTCGGGGCGGTCTGCGGCAGGTGTTTCGCCGGGCCTTGGATGTCGCCGGGCCGGAGCGGCTGTTGTTCGGCACGGATTCGTCTTTCTTTCCCCGTGGCTGGCATCACGCGATTTTTGAGGAGCAAGCCCTCGCGCTGTATGAGATCGGATTGACGGCGGTGCATGCGCGCGCGATCTTCGGCGAAAATCTCGTGAGAATTCTGGGCGGCTCGCTGAACCTCAATTGAGTGAGAGTAGTTCTTCGCTGGAGCCGGCATAAGGCGGCGTTCGTTTACCCCGTCCCTCCGGCGCCCCGAATTGCGATTCTGGACCCCTGGTTCCGCTCTTGCGGCAGCGCCCAAGTGTTCCGCGGCTGGTGCGCGGAAGTCGAAGCGTATCGGCCTCAGGCCATCGCGAGCACATGGGCCCGGCTTGAGCGGCTCTTGGGTATGAATATGGAGACGCTCACCCATTCCGTGATCGTGCTGGCTCGGCGCGGGCAGCCGCTGCTGACCCCGGAGCAACGCCAGATCCTGTGGAGGGCCTTCCACGTTCCCGTGTTCGAGCAGATTATTGGCGAAAATGGCGCCGTATTGGCAGCCGAATGCGAGGCCCACGCCGGGCTGCATATTGAGTCGAATAGATTCGATGCGGCCGGACGCGCTGTTGAAACCGCGAAATGCGGTTGCGGCCGGACCACGCCGCGTCTCAAACCGGCGGAGCAAGCCGGGAAGGCCCGAGCCGCTTCGGCTTCCATTCGCTGAGCCGTATAATGGTTTCACGCGAACGTGGCGGAACTGGCAGACGCACTGGATTTAGGTTCCAGCGGTTAACAGCCATGTGGGTTCGACCCCCACCGTTCGCACCAAAGGTCCAGGCGCTTGCGATAGTGGGTAGGCGTCTCGATGACGAGGGGTCATGGGGACTCCGGGCAGAGCGTGCCCGTTGACGGGCGAGTGCGTTCTAATAGAAGTTCCTCCCCCGGAGCAGAATTGTCCGGAGATGAAGGACCATCGATTGGAATCCCTGAGGCGCAATATCGGAGAAAGCGGGGTGAATCCCTCAAAGCGCGGACGGAGCGCGCGCGCGAACACACCGCCCGGGACGCACCCAGGTCCGGAGCGGGTACAACGGTTTTTCAGACAGGGCGACGCCTATGATCTGATCGCCACCCTTGAGCCACAGAGTGTCGACCTGATGATCACCAGTCCTCCGTACTGGGGCCAGCGCACCTATGGCCAGAGCCAAAACTGGGATATCCACCGCCAGTGGAAGGGCGAGGGCCACCTGCCGTCCCAGCCTCCCCCGTACGAGTGGTACCGGTCGCACGGTGGCGTCTTTGGGCTTGAGCCTTACCCTGACTGGTACACATACCATCTCTTCGAAATCTTGGAGCGTGGGCGGAAGTGCCTCCGCGATTCCGGAAGCATTTGGATCAACATCGGGGACACCTACTTCGCCCGTTGGTCGAGCATTCGCGAAAACGGCCGACAAGGACTTGGAGGTCATCCTCGGGACCGCCGAAAAACACCGATGGGTGGATACCTCCAGGAGAAGCAGCTACTGCTCATTCCGGCGCGGTTTGCGATGCGGATGCAGGATGCTCGGTGGATTCTTCGAAACGATCTGATCTGGTTCAAGCCGAATGTGCCGCCGAGGCCGGAGCGTGATAGGCTACGTCTAACGCATGAGCACCTCTTTCATTTTGTGAAACGACCCAGGGAGGGGCGGGCGAAATACTACTACGACCTCGGCGCTGTGGAGCGATGTGGACATGACGTGGTTACATATAACGTGCGGCCCGGCGAGAATGGCCACACGGCAACGTTTCCCGAGGAACTGATCGCACCACGGATCGAAAGTTCGTGCCCCCCGGGTGGCTGGATCTTAGATCCGTTTTGTGGAACCGGCCGGGCGCTGGCTGTGGCGGTTCAGTCCGGCCGAAATGCCATCGGGTTCGAACGTTCGAGAAGGCTTACCTATCGTAATGGCCGAACAGCCCTCAGCAACCCTGGCTGCAGAGGAGCCGAGCGTCAGTTTTGTGAGCGAGTGGTTCGGATACCGTGTGTACCCGCTTGTGGCCGACAACGCAGCCGCGCTCGAAACGCAGGGCTCAAGACTCTGCCCTTTTCTGACAGACGTGACTGGTGATAAAACCGTTTGCGTGAAGAGCAGCGCAGCAAGCGGGATCTGTTCGATAAGCAGCCGGAGCAACGGCCCGAGGCAGGACTGGCTGGTTTGCCCGTTTCGCGCCTTCAGTCCCTCGCTTTTGGTGACCGCGGCAAACTATCTCTTCCCCGGTCGGCCCGGGGCTGACTCGCTCATCGTTCCTGCACCGACTCTTCGAAAGGAGCAGGTCCGGCAGGCGATACGTTCCAAGCTTGCGGCTGGCGAGAGATGTATCGTCTATCTGCAGAACAAGCTTGGTGGAGAGATCTCCCTGTCCCGTAGCGACCGGTCCCCGGAACTCTCGTTTGACGTGACCATGGTCGAGCTCGCGCTCATGAACGACCAGCCAGCGGTGGACGCGTTCGGGATTCTCGAGCTGCAGACAATGGATTTCCACGGCTCCTACCGGGCAGTCGTGAAGAACCTCGAAGATGCACTGAGGCTTCACACGGCTGGCTTTCACAAGGCGCTCCAACAAAATCAGCAGTGGCTTCGGCAGGGCATAGAGGGGCCAAACATCGCAAACGTCTTCAAGCGGACGTTCTATCAAATGATGCTCAAGTTCAAGATCGGCGCGTCGGACGCGTGCACCGGATGTGTGCTGGCGTTGCCGAAATCGGTCTGGGAGAGTTGGCAGAGACATCTCGGTGCGCCAGAACTTAGCATGGCGGGGGATCGCTCGTTCCATCTTGTAGTTCCTGGACAACCGCTCCCTTCCCCGCCAAAAACCTGGATCATCATCTTTGACATTGATTCCCAGCCCACCCAGGGGCCGAGCCCGGTGGTCCTGGACAAAGTGATAGCCACCAGCGCCGAGGCTCTAGCCTACTACGCCTTTGACGTAGCACCCTCGGCGGCGGTTTCCGCGGAGGGTCCTATTGCCTCTATCGCCTCTCAGGTCAGGTTGCGCCTGGCTCAATTCTGGCCCGAACTGGCAGCCGGACTCACCGCCCCGCGCCGGCCTTCTCGCCGCAGACGCTGACGCGAAGGTCGTTTTGTGTTCGATTCGTCGACGGTACGATGGGCAAAGCCCTGAGCGTCAGGAGCAGAGAGCCTGGAAGGCGGAACGCAGTTCGTCTTCGCTCAGGCCGCTTGGCTCTGGTTTGCGCATCGGTGAAACCGGCTCGCCAATTGCACCTAGAACCTGTGCTGGACTGCGGTCAAATACGCCGCCTTCGGGCCTCATTTGGTACTGCGCAAGGACGTTCGCAGCCTCTTGGAGCTTACGGACGCCTCTCGATCGTTGGCCCGTCGAAAGGTAGAATTCGCCCCAAAGCAGGCACAAATCGGCGCGAGTCCAGGGATTAGCCTTTTGCCGCAATTCCCAAGCCTGATGAAGAAGCTTCGCGCTTTCCGTCAACTCGCCGAACCGATGATGCACAGCGGCCTTGATGGTGAGAGCGCTGCAGAGACGATGCCCGTCCCTGATTGCTACGGCGATTGCGCACGATTCCTCCAGGTAGCCGAGGGCGAAGGAACGGCCGCGCTGCCCGCACGTAGTTAGCGCAGACGCGCTGGCACAGTGCTGCAGCGAGCGCGATTGCCGTAAGTCGCGGTCGCGACCGTCGAAAGCTTCTCCAGGTCGGCGAAGCTGGCTAAGGGCTAGGCGGTAGAAGGCCATGGCGGCCATCGGATTTCCTTGGTCGTAGATAACCAGCCCGACCTGATTGAGTGCCTCCGCCCTAGCAAGTGGGCTGACGCGCTTTCCAGCGGTGGACGCCACCCTCCCGATGTCCAGTACGGCGCGACGCACCAAGGCAGGCTGATCGACTGGACGTAGTACGGCGATACATGAAGCTGCGGCCTGTAAGGCGAGCTCCATGTCCACTGACTTCTCCGCCAGGTGGGCGAGTAGCCGATAGCAGGCGTACGCGCACGCCAACCTGCCGCATGCTTGGTGGTCCTGAGCACGAGCCAAAAGGTTGACCAGATTTATCTCACCAGCAAATGGCGCCAGCTTGTCGCGCTCGATCGCCTCGTTTGCTGTTGGGCAAAGCGGGCAGACGTTCTCAAAAACCGAACTGCTGCGATTTTCATCTATGTGCGCGAGGTCGTGCGTTGTGGACTGGCCACAGATCACGCAATCCGTACCATAAAAGGCGTAAACTTGCTTTCGAACATGTGCAGGCACCCGTCGCCGCCACAACTCCACTCGTGGGTCAATATGCGTCGTCACGGCTCACCTCCAACACTTATTCTATCGGTCTCTTGTAGGACGCTTCATCGGATGCGCCATCCGCGGCGAGGGAGAGCCCGACGCCCGGCGCGTCCTGCCTGTCGATCCTGCGATCAGCGCGAAGGAAAGTCCTGAATGTGGCGTTGGCAAAGATGTTTCATTTTAAATATTGCGATCATACCTGACATTGCTTAGTATTGCGATATATTGCCTCTATGAGAACGACCAAGACCCTTTCCGTCACCCTCCCCCCGGAAATGTTGGCTCGCGCCGAGCAACTGGCCAAGAAGGAACACCGCACCATGAGCGAACTCGTGCGCGAGGCGTTGCGCCAGTATGAACGAAAGAACTGGTGGGACGAAATAAACGCTTATGGACGCAAGACTGCCGAGGCTGCCGGAATCAAGAGCGAACAAGATGTCGTCGACGTAATCCGTGCGATGCGTCGAGAAAAGCGCGCTCGCAAACAGTCCTGAACGATTTGAGCCGCCACAGATGCAAGACTTGCCACGGCATCCATCAGAGCGTATGTTTAAGAGTAACCAGGACTTGAAACTATGAGCGCCGATAGACTCAAGAGAATCACCGTGGAAGAAGGCAAGTGCGGGGGCCGTCCCTGCATCCGTGGCCAGCGCATTCGCGTCACGGACGTACTTGAGCTTCTGGCCAACGGCGCGACCTTCGACGAGATTCTGGCCGATTATTCCTTCCTCGAACGCGAAGACATTTACGCCGCCATTGAATACGCGGCGCATTAACCGAGGCTTTGCTTGGGCGCTTCGTTAACGGCTCCGGCGCCATGAGCCCCTCACCCCCTCCTACCGGCATATGCACGAATCCGCCCCGCCAAACGTCTTGTCAAGTATTGGCCCGTCTCTCGCTGACCCTGCTCATCTTCTCGACCGCCGCCTCGACCGCCGCCGTTCACGCGGCGGAGTCTCTCACGCTCTATCAGTCCACCTTCACCCTCCAGCCCGGCCAAGCCACCCAGGTGCCCGCAGACTCGGGGACCATCTCGTTCCTGAACACGGCCGCCTCCCGGAAACTTACCGTCGGTAACAGCACGGCTTCCAGTTTCGTCGTCTCTCCCTCCCGCGACCGTTCCGCGGTCATTCTTGGAGCCTCCCTCCGCACCAAGCCCGGGTCCTACAATGTCACCCTGTCTGCCACCAGCTCCGCAGGCGAGCAGCGCGTCACCACCTTCAACGTTGTCGTCGATGCCCTCCCCACCGTCCCTAGTTCCTCCACTCGCCCGCCTGTCGTTCTTTTGAACGGGTGGGAAACCGGTTACTCGAACTCCTGCCCGGTCGCAACCAGCTCTTCGGAAACCTTCGGGAATCTCGCGCAATACCTGGTTTCAGACGGCGTCCCGGATGTCTACCTCTTTGACAACTGCCTGGAGGGCCCCAACGATACGATCGAAACCCTCGCCTCCGACCTCGGCACTTTCCTCAACTCCATTACCTACGACAACGGCAAGCAGGTTCCTCAAATCGATCTGGTCGCGCACAGCATGGGAGGCCTCATCGCCCGTGCTTACCTCGCCGGCCTCCAGCCCAGCGAAACCTTCTCTCCTCCCACCACCACCCTGGTCCGCGACCTGGTCATGATCGCCGTGCCCAATTTCGGGTCGTTTGTCGCCGGGAACTACTCCGTCGCCATCGCCGCCGGGAATCAGAGCGCCGAAATGATCCCCGGCAGTTCCTTCCTGTGGAACCTCGCCACCTGGAACCAGCGCCAGGACGATCTCCGCGGAGTCAATGCCATCGCCATCATCGGCAACGCCGGCCAGTGGCTTTCATCCGCGACCGCACCAACCGCTCTCAACAACGCCAGTGACGGCCTGGTCTCCCTCACCAGCGCCTCTCTCAGCTTTACCCTCCAGGGAGCCTCCCTCACGCGCATCGTCCCCTACTGCCACATCGACCCCTTCGCCTACACCAACCCCGATTTCGGCGCCTTCGCCTGCAATGCACCGGGAATCGCCAATGTCACCAGCACCTCCCACCCCACCGGCCAAATCGTCCGCTCCTTTCTCGGCGGCGCCACGAATTGGAAATCCATCGGGACCACCCCCGCCACGGACCCTTATCTTTCCGCCGACGGCGGCATGTACTTCGCCCTGGTCAGCGAGCAGAACCAATTCCTCTCCGATCTCAGCGCCGTTGAGTGGGGCACTGTCGCCTTCACCGCCGGCGGCGACATCGGCGTGGTCTTCTATGACGATTTCATCGGCGGCAGCGGTGTCCTCTTAGCCACCAGCGCCTCCGCCGGCAACGTCGATTGCGGCACGCAGCCCCAGCCCGCCGGCTACTTCGCCGTCGCCCGCTGCAAGTTCGACGCCGATATTTTCTCCATTGGCCCCCTGGTGTCCGGCGCCGCCAAAATCGTGAACTCCGGAGCCAACATCACCATCACCGGCTACATGTTCGGTAACAGCCAATGCTCCGGCTGCCAGGTCCAGGCGATCGCCGCTGGCGCGACCACGGCAACCACCCTCCAGATCACTTCCTGGACCAATACCTCCATCGTCGCCGCGTTGCCCTCCACCTTCTCCGGCTTCGTCACCATCTCGGTGCTGACCGCCGCCGGCAACGACGCCATGAACATCATGACCGTCCCCGCATCCTCCAGCGGCGGCGGCACGCCCACCCTCTCCGTCAGCCCAACGTCCCTCACCTTCAGCTACACCTCCGGCAGCGCCGCGCCCGCCGCGCAGACCGTATCCATTTCGAATTCCGGCTCCGGCACGCTCAACTGGACCGCCTCCGATTCCGACTATTGGGTCGTCCTCTCGTCCTCTTCCGGAACCGGCGCGGCTTCGCTTTCCGTCACCGTCAACCCCGCCAATCTCGCCGCAGGCTCCTATTCGAGCACCGTCACCATAACCGCTTCCGGAGCCACCGGCAGCCCCGCCGCAGTCACCATTTACCTCTCGGTGACCGGCTCTCAGCCCGCCGGAGTGATCACCGGCGTCGGCAACTTCGGCGACTTTCAACCCACCTTCGCCTCCGCCACCTGGCTCGCCATCTTCGGCTCGAATCTCTCTCAAACTACGGCTACCTGGACCTCCGCCAACTTCGTCAACGGCGCGTTACCCACCTCCCTCGACGGAGTCTCCGTCACCATCGACGGCGTCCCTGCCATCGTCGAATACGTCAGCCCCACTCAAATCAACGTCCTGGCGCCCGATGACTCCATGACCGGCTCAGTTAACGTTCAGGTCACGGCCGCCCAACAAGCCAGCAACACCTTCGCCGCGACCAAGCAGCAATTCGCACCCGTCTTCTTAACCATCGATAGCGGAGCCTATGTCGCCGCGATCCATGCCAGCGGAGCCCTCATCGACCAAAGCAGTCCCGCGTCACCCGGCGAAGTGGTCAGCCTCTACGGCACTGGCTTCGGACCCACCAACCCGGCTACGCCCACCGCAGACCTGGTCACCTCGCCTGCGACCCTCGCCAACACAGTCCAAATCACTATCGGAGGCATGACAGCCAACTCCACCTTCGCCGGGCTGGTCGGCCCCGGCCTCTACCAGTTCAACGTGACCGTCCCCAACCTCCCCTCCGGAGACGCTGCGATCTCCGCGTCGATCAGCTCTGCCTCCATCGGCGGTGTCCAAACCCAATCGCCGCTTTCCATCACCATCCAGTAACGGCGTTTCTTCTCTATGAACCTGCTTTACGAACTTCTTCGTTGACTTTACGAACCGGTTCGTAGCATAATCGTTTTGACATGGCCAAGCCCCTCAAGCCCCCATTCAAGCCGACGGACGCCGAGCTCGCGATCCTCCGCGTCCTGTGGCAGCGTGGACCCTCCACCGTTCGTGAAGTCCAGCAGGTCCTTGAAGAAACCAAGAAGACCGGCTACACCACCGTTCTCAAGTTCATGCAGATCATGGTCGACAAGGGCCTCCTCACGCGCGACGAATTGCCCTACGCCCACGTCTACCAACCCGCCATCCCGCGCGAGCAAGTGGAGCGCACCCTGGTCGCCGATCTCCTCGACCGCGCCTTCGAAGGTTCCACCAGCCGCCTGCTCCTCCAGGCTCTCGCTACCCGGCGAGCCACACCAGCGGAGCTGGCCGAAATCCGCAAAATCCTTAAGAAGCATGCCGGCGAATCCGAAAGGAGGCGTACCGAATGAACCCCGCCATCATCCATCCCATTTTCGAAGCGCCCCTGCGCCAGGCAATAAGCTGGGCTCTCCTGCATTTCCTTTGGCAAGGCGGCGCGCTCGCGCTGCTCCTGTTCGCGCTTCAGCCGCTGATGCGCACGGCTTCCTCTTCCACACGTTATTGCGCCGCGTGCATCGCCATGCTCCTCATGTTCGCGGCTTTCGCGCTGACTGTCGCGCGAAAACTTCCCACCGCGGAAACCCTTTTGCCTGCGACTCACGACCCGCTTTCCGCAGTCGCGACTGGCCCAGTCGCGGATGTCACGCCCACAATGCTCGCGCGTCTGCCCCGGAGAACCACGCCCGCGCTCCCGGCGGATGAAATCGCCAGCCTCTGGCTTCTCGGTGTGGCCGCGATGTCGCTCTACACTTTGCTCGGCTGGGCCCGCGTCCAGCGCCTCAAGCGCCACGCGCGCCAATCCATCGATCCAGACTGCCTCGATGCGCTCCAGCGCCGGCTCGGCATCACTCGAGCCGTCCACGTGTTTTCCTCCGCTCTCGCCGAGGTCCCCTCCGTGATCGGCTGGCTCAAGCCCTGCATCCTGCTTCCGGTCACCGCCCTCACCGGACTCACCGAAGCGCAATTGCGAGCGATCCTCGCTCACGAGCTCGCGCACATCCGGCGGCACGACTATCTGGTCAACTTGCTACAAACCGCTGTTGAAACGCTGCTGTTCTATCATCCGGCGGTGTGGTGGGTCGGCCGCCGCATCCGTCAGGAGCGCGAAAACTGCTGTGACGATATCGCCGTCGCCCTCACCGGCAATCCCGTTGAATACGCGTCCGCCCTCGCCGAAATGGAAGGGATCCGCGCCGGTTTTCTTAATCCCGAGCCCGCGCTGGCGGCCACGGGTGGCGATCTCCTCACTCGCATCCGTCGACTACTCGGCGAGCCCACTCCCAGCCCGCGTCCGCTGAGTGCCCTCGTCGCATTGGCCCTTCTCCTCGCCGCTCCCGCCGTCGTGGCGCTTCACGCCGCCCCACAAGATGCGAAACCTGCTCAATTCAACGTCGCCTCCGTCAAACAGCTAGACCAATCCCTCCAGCCCGGTGAAATGGATCTGTCGTTCGTGGGTACAGCGGGGAAGCCGTTTAAGATTTCGGGCAACCGTATTACAGTTGGAGGCACTCTGCACGCTCTGATCGCCGACGCCTATGCGGTCAAGGAGTATCAAATCTCGGCGCTGCCTTCCTGGGCCGATTCTCTGAAGTTCAACATCCTCGCGGAGAGCCCCGGTGCTGACGAACCCTCCCAGGACCAGGCGCGCCTTATGCTGCAGTCCCTGCTCGCGGACCGGTTCCAGGTGAAATTTCACCGTGAATCTAAGGAGCTGCCCGTGTACCATCTGGTCGAATCGAAGACCAGCAAGAAGTTTACGCCCGCCGCCGCGGACGAAACCTTCAGTTGGAAGCTCACGCAGGAGCCCGGAGGACCGATGCGCAGCAAGGCAACGAAGGAATCCATTGGCGACTTCGTCCAACTCGTGGGCGTCTCCGCCGACCGTCCCGTGATCGACAAAACCGGCATCACCGGCTACATCGATTACGACATCCTCATTGAGCCGCCCGGTGGCCTCAGACCATCAGCGGAGGGCGAGGGCAAGGGGCAAGGAGGGAAGCGAGTCATTCCTGAAGACACAAACCGGGCTATCATCAGCGCCGTCACCGATCAGCTTGGACTAAAGCTGGAACCGGCCAAAGACACGGTCGACATCCTCGTCATCGATAGCGTGGACAAACCCTCCGCAAACTAAGGAGCCTGCACCATGAGCCTGCTCGCACTCCATCCCGTTCTTCAAGCCCCCTCCAGGCCCTCGGCTGGGCCCTCCTGCATTTCCTATGGCAAGGAGCCGCGCTCGCACTGCTCCTGCTTGCGGCGCAAGGGCTGATGCGCACAGCATCAGCTTCAACGCGCTACGCGGCGGCTTGCCTCGCGATGCTGCTCATGCTCGGCTGCTTCGCGGCGACGGTTTATCTCGAGCTTCCCAAAGCCCCCGCGCCCGTGATCGAGAACCACCTCACGGCAATCCTCCCGCTCAGTCCGGCGAAGGCGTCCGCGCCCGCACCCACAGCCCTGCCATTGCTGTCCACAAATGTGGCGCCCTCGATTCCCACCGATTGGATCGCCTGCCTCTGGCTTCTCGGCGTTGCCTCGATGTCGCTCTACACGATGCTCGGCTGGACCCGCGTCCAACGCCTCAGGCGGCATGTTCTCCAACCGGTCGATTTCGAGTGTCTAGACACTCTCCGGCACCGCCTCGGCATCACTCGTGCCGTCCGCGTCTGCTCGAGCGCACTCGCTCAGGTCCCCTCTGTCATCGGCTGGCTGCGACCCGTGATTCTACTCCCGGTCACCGCACTCACTGGCCTGACCGAGTCCCAGCTCCAGGCCATCATGGCCCACGAGCTCGCACATATCCGCCGCCACGATTACATCGTGAACCTGTTTCAAACGGCCATTGAGACGCTGCTCTTTTACCACCCTGCCGTCTGGTGGGTCGGCCGCCAGATCCGTCAGGAACGCGAAAACTGCTGTGACGATATCGCCGTCGCCCTCACCGGCGATCCTGTCGAATATGCTTCTGCCCTCGCCGAGATGGAGCAAATCCGCGTTCCAGAGCCCGCCCTCGCCGCTAACGGTGGCGATCTCCTCTCCCGCATCCGGCGTCTGCTGGGCGAACCCGAAACCTTCTCGCGCTCGCTCGGCCGCATCGGGGCCGCGGCCCTTGCTCTACTCATCGCCGCCGTCCCTGCGCTGCTCTCTCAGGAGGCCAAACCCTCCTTCGAAGCTGCCACCATCAAACCCAACACGGGCGGTGACTTCGGCAATTACTTCCGCATGATGGGAGTCACCCCCTCCATGACCAATCAGTCGCTGAAGAACATGATCCTGTGGGCCTACCGCGTCCACGATTTCCAGATCATTGGCGGTCCCGGCTGGATGAGCTCGGACCGCTGGGACCTCCAGGCCAAAACCACGCAAGGCGCCGCATACGACAAGATGCAGCTTATGGTCCAATCGCTCCTCCAGGACCGCTTCAAACTCGCCCTCCATCGTGAGATCAAAGAACTCCCCATCTACAACCTGACGGTCGCGAAAGCCGGCCTCAAGATTCAACCCAACGCGGAAGGAAGCTGCATCCCTCCCGATCCCAAGAATCCGGGCCCCGCGCCCGGTAAGACCTTCATGGATTACTGCGGCACAAGCGGATTTGGGCGATGCAGCATGATGGGCACCAGCTCAACCATGACCGAGCTGGCCGAGGCCCTCGCCAACCCCGTCGCCGCCGATCGCACCGTAGTCAATCAAACCGGAATCGAGTTCCACTTCCGTTACGAAGTTAAGTACGCCCCCGAATTGACCGCGATCTCGCAACCCGGAGGTCCTCCGCCCGCCTGCGGCGACGCCCCGTCCATCTTCACCGCATTACAGGAGCAGCTCGGCTTGCGACTCGACTCCGCCAAAGGCCCCGTCGAGGTCCTGGTCATCGACCACGCCGAAAAACCGAGCGAGAACTGATGGAGCGGCGTGTCCGCTCCATTGTGATAGCGACCTACTTCTTCGTATCCGCCGGGCTCTTATACTCCGAGCCCACCAGGTGCGCGTCGGACTTCTCATTCTCGTTGCAGATGAACTCGATCAGATCCGTGTCCGCCATGATGCGCTGCGTCACCTTCACGGTGTACGGCTTGGTGTACACATGCGGATCTTCCACCGTGATCTCGATCTCCAGCGTCCCGTAGTTCACGCGCTTGAAGCGTTCCGTCATCTTGCCCGAATTGGTCAGCGGAGTGCCATTCACATCCAGCCATACGTCGTCGCGGAACCCGGTGGTCGTCACCACCAGCGTGTCGCCGTCCCAGTGACCCACCGAATATCCGTACCACCACGGCTGAACATCCTCGGGCGGTGACGGCCTTCCATCCATGAAAATCTGCCGCACGCCCCCCTGCGCCTCATACAGGATCACGATCAGGTTCGGAGTCTGGATAATCTTGCGCGGCTGCGGATGCAGATGCAGTTGCATCAAGCCCAGCGGCAGGCAATGCGCGTCGGGATTGTCCTTCATGTTGTCCGACATGCGCTTCTTCAGCAGATCCGCGGCCCAAGGTTGCAATGGAGCCCCGCCCTGAATGCCCTGCGCGATGTTGAAAAACGTCGCCGCCGGAACTCCGGGGAAAGCTTCGGGAACCGCCGGTTGCCCAGCCGCGGCTCCTCGACCTGGCCCGCCTCGCCCGGCCGGACCTTGACCTGGTCCACCCTGGCCCGGCCCACCTTGACCTGGGGCACCTTGAGCTAGGGCATCCGGTCCCGGCGCTCCAGGAGGTCCACCTGCCTGCGGACCTCCACCTCCAGGCCCATTCGCCCCGCGTCCAGCACCACGCCCTCCGCGGCCAGCGCCGCCGCCCCCGCCTCCACCCGCCGCCCACAGACCCGACAAATCCGGATGCCCATCCGCGGTCTTCGGAGCCGGCGCCGTCATATCTACTTTGCCGTCCGGCGTCTTCGGCGCTCCCGTCGGATACGACGGCCATTGCGCCACCAGCGCCGCTGGACAAATCACGAACGCGAAAGCAATTGCGGGTTTGAGGAAAGAGGAAAGCTTCATGGGGGCCCTGACGATATTATCGCCCACGGGCCTTCCGGTCAAGCTACTGCCATTCGCGTTAATCCGCGGCTCAAGTCCTACGGCAGCGCGAATACGTACAATGACTCCGCCCGCGCCGGATTCGGGTCCGTGATCCCCGCCCCGCCCGACGCGCTGATCGCCACATATTGTTTCCCATTCTTTCCCTGATAGGTGATCGGTGTCGAGATCGCGCTGTACTCCAGCTTCGTCTCCCATAGCTGCTTGCCGGTCTTGGAATCGAACGCGCGGAAGCGCTTGTCATTCGTGGCCCCGATGAAGACCAACCCACCGGCCGTCGCAATCGAGCCGCCCACGTTCACGCGCCCCGTATTTCTCTTTCCCTCCGGCAGCTCATCCGTCACACCTAGAACAATCTGCCACGCGAACTCGCCCGTCGCTGCATTTACGGCTGTGAGCCGCCCCCATGGCGGTTTCTGGCACGGCCAGCTCTGTTCACCCAGCAGAGCCCCGCTCGCATCCGTCTTCCGGTCCCAAAACTTCGATGGCACCGGAGTCCCATACACGCTGCGCTGATCGTATGGCACCCGAGATCCATCCGGCATCTTCTCGATCCAACCGAAGCTCGCATAATCCGACGTGTTCACGAACACATATCCCAGCTTCGGGTCTGCCGACACGCCTCCCCAATCCGTTCCGCCGATGGCGCCCGGAAAAATCACGCTTGAAGTCGGCGGAGCGCCGGGAGCCCGGAACACCCACGGCGTGTACGGACCCTCATTCACCAGCGGCCCAGCCTTCTGGACGAGATCTTGACACGCTTTCGCGTGCGCCTCATTGGTGTCGCTTGCCGTCACCATATCCGCCATCGAAAAATGATGCCGAGCCAGTTCCGGAGGCTTCGTTGGAATCGGCTGCGTTGCCGAAGTGTGCTCGCCCGGCACCGTGCTCTGCGCCACCGGCGTCTCCTTCACGTCGAAAATCGGCTTCCCTGTTTCGCGGTTGAGCAGAAACATGTAGCCGAGCTTCCCCGTTTGCGCCAGAATCGGCGTCTTCTTCCCGTTCACCGTCACATCCAGCAGCGGAGGCGCGGGAGGCAGATCCATGTCCCACAGGTCATGGTGCACGGCTTGGAAATACCACTTCATCTTGCCGGTCTTGATATCGATCGCCACCACCGAATTCCCGAACAGATCCGGCCCCGGGCGGTCGAAGCCATAAAAATCGCTGGCTGGGCTGCCATACGTCGTGTACAGCAAGCCGCGCTGCGCATCCACGGTCATGTAGAAGCCCCAGTTGTTGACGCCGGTGCGATCCTTCCAGTCTTCGTTCTGCCACACTTCATGCTCCGGCTCGCCCGGCCGAGGCACCGAATGAAACACCCACAGGCTCTTCCCATCCCTGGCGTCATACGCCCTTGTGTCCCCCGGCTGCCCCGTCGCCGGCTGCTCCGGCACATTCGCGCCGGCAAAAACGTAATTCTCGTAAATTGTCGGAGGCGAGTTGTACGGCACCACCATATCCACCTCGCCCTCTTTCCCGAACCCCGGATCGACTTTTCCCGTGTTGGCGTTCAGCGCGATCAGCCGCCGCCCGGCGGTAAAGATGATGCGCGGAGGGTTAACCTTGTCGCCCGGCCAGTACGCAACTCCGCGATTCGACGGATTGCCCTGCCCCGTCAGTTCATACGACCAAATCTCTTTGCCCGTCTCCGGCTCCAGCGCGAGCACGCGCTTCCCTGCCGTCAGATACATCACGCCCTTGACCACAATCGGCGTGACTTCGGAGTAACCCGCGACTCCTCCTCCTCCGCCCTTGGTATTCGCTTCATTCTGCGGCCGCAGCCGGAAGGTCCACGCCGATTTCAGGTTCGCGGCGTTCTTCGAGTTAATCTGCGTCAGCGGCGAGTAGCGAGTGCCCGTCAGGTCGTGCCCATACATCGGCCAATCCCCGCCCGCAGGAACCGTCTGCCCCGCCACCGGCAAAACAACCAGGGACAGTGCACTCAATACCCATTTTCTCCGCATGAACCTTAGCCTAGCACCGACTCCGGACTTCATCGAAGAACCCATCCGGCACCAGCCTCAGCACCACCGGCTCGACTCGTCCGGGCAGCTCCTTCGCCGCCAGTACATCCGCGACCACCAGGTCGCATGCCGCCAGACCCTCTTTCCATCCAGGCTTCTCTGGACTGCGCGCGAGCACATCGCTCCCGGACCCTCCCAGAGCCATGATCAGCAGCGCCGCCCATTTCAGAATCGACTCCGACCGCGACACAATCGCAATCAAAAACGGAGCCTGCGGCTGCCGCACTCCCGCCATTACCTGTTCGATTGTCTTTAGCGGAATCAGCATCCGCCGCTCCGGCCGCAAGTGTTCCACTGCTGCCGCGCCAGAGGCCGTGGTGAGCACCAGGCTACCGTCCAAGTCCGCCGTCTGCGCAGTTCCCCACCGCACCGCGCACTCCACAGCTTCCTCAATCTCGGTGGCTAGAATGCGCGCGAACTCCGCATCGGCATGAACTACCAGCAGGCCTCGCGGCTCCGTCGCTCGCTGCGCTTCGCGCGCCACCTTCTCGAACTCGTCCCGCAGAGCCTCAATCGTAAATCCGCGGCTCAGCGCCTCTTCCATCAGAGCGCCCACGAAGCTCTGGATGCTGTCGCCGGACGCGCCGCGCTTGATATCACGGACAAACACGCCCGACCCGCTTTTCGCCGTGACCCATCCGCTCGCGGCCATCTCCTGAAACGCCGCGCTCACCGTATTCGAATGCACCTTCAATCGCCGTGCCAAGTCTCGCACGCTCGGCAGCTTCTCTCCCGGAGCCAGCCGCCCGGTCAAAATTCCGAAGCGCAGTTGCGCGCTCAATTGCTCGCGCACCGGTATCGTGCTGTCACGCGAAATCCACAGCCGGATCATGCTGCATCCTAAAAGCGCAAAGGGTGCGGCGCGCACCGCCAAAATCGGGCGGGAACTTGATCGCGCCGCACTCCGTTTTGCGCGGTTACTCGAAAAGAAACAGCCCCTCCCGGGCCCGAATCGTCTCCGATTCTACCCGGAAGAGGCTGTCTCTGCTTAGTCGAAGCTGATTCGCCGTTACGCGGCTGCGCTGGACGGCTTGGGAACCGTTTGGATGGTCTTCAGAATCCGCGAAACGATCCCGTATGGATCGGCAGCCGAGTTCGGACGGCGATCTTCCAAATAGCCCTTGTAGCCGTTCTTGATGAAGTTCACCGGCATGCGGATCGAAGCGCCGCGGTCCGACAAGCCGTAGTTGAATTTATCGATCGCCTGCGTCTCGTGAAGGCCGGTCAGACGCAACTGGTTGTCCGGGCCGTACACGGCGATGTGCTCGGGAATGTACTTCTCGAACGCCTTCATCAGCGCCTCGAAGTACTCCTTGCCGCCCACTTCGCGCAGGTATTTGGTGGAGAAGTTGGTGTGCATGCCGGAGCCGTTCCAGTCGCCCTTAATCGGCTTGCAATGCAGCTCCAGATCCACCTCGTACTTCTCGCACAAACGCGCCATCAGGTAGCGGGCCGTCCACAGGTCGTCCGCCGCCTTGGCGGAGCCCTTGGCGAAGATCTGGAACTCCCACTGGCCCTTAGCCACCTCGGCGTTGATGCCTTCGTGGTTGATGCCCGCCGTCAGGCACATATCCAGGTGCTCCTCAACGATAGTCCGCGCGAGCTTGCCCATGAACTTGTAGCCCACGCCGCAGTAGTAGGGACCCTGCGGGGTGGCGGGATGGCCGTGCTCCGGGAAGCCCAGCGGCCGGCCGCCTTGATACAGGAAGTACTCCTGCTCGAACCCGATCCACAGGTCCGGATCGTTCAGAATCGTGGCGCGCACGTTGGTCGAATGCGCCGTTCCGTCCGGATGCATCACCTCGCACAGGACGATGTAGCCGTTCTTGCGGCCCCCGTCCGGATACAGCGCCACCGGCTTCAGAATGCAATCCGAGCTCTTGCCTTCGGCCTGCATCGTGGAGCTCCCGTCAAAACCCCACAGCGGCATGTCGGCGAGCGTAGGCGGTTGGGCAAACTCTTTAAGCTGAGTCTTCCCGCGAAGGCTGGGCACCGGTTGATAGCCGTCCAACCAGATGTATTCAAGTTTGTATTTCATAGGATCGATGGGTTCCTCTCCTGATGTTTTAGGGCTCCGTCGGTTATACCGCGATCTTTAATTGTCGATGACGGAACGCCGGCTTCGCAAGAGTCTTTCCAATCAATTGTCTTTATGGAGCGCCGTCAAGAATCTGATCGCGCCCGGCCGCTCCGAGGCAAATCGGCTCCGAGGATTGACTTGCATCGTCGCGGGATGTATCGTCATACGGGCCGAGAGGCATGAAGCGAAATTCCCTTTTTACACGCGCGATGTGGGTCCTGCCGCTTTTGCTCTACGGGGCTCCGCTCCAGGCCCTCAGCGTTTGCGCCGATCCAGACTATCTTCCGTACTCAAACCGTGCTGGTGCGGGATTCGAGAACAAGGTGGCCGAGACGGTGGCGAAGGACCTGGGCGAAACCGTAGCATACACCTGGGCAAGCTACCGCGGGCATGGCGGGTTTCCGCAGTTTCTTTCGTCCACGCTCGATTCCAAGAAGTGCGACGTGGTGATGAACATCCCGTATGGCAGCCGCGAGGAGCTGACCACCCAACCCTACTATATTTCGTCCTACGTCTTCGTTTTCCCCAAAAGCAAGAGCTATTCGATTTCCAGCATGGACTCGCCAGCCCTCAAAATGATAAGAATCGGATTCGAGCGCGACACGCCCGCTGAGGCAGCTGTAAAGCTGCGCGGCATGCTCCCCAAGGGTCTAGGTTTCAACGTCGCAGATAATCCCGAAGAATCGCCCTCCATCATGTTAAAGGCCCTGACCAGCGGCAAGATCGATGTGCTGATCACGTGGCAGCCGTCGATTAGCGCCTTTCTCCGCAATTACGCGAATCTGGAAGTGGTCCCTGTCCCGAATTCCAGAGCTTTGGGAGCTCCAGAGCAGTATTCTTTCCCAATGTCGATGGCCGTGCGCCAGGACGACCAGGCGATGAAGAAAAGGCTCGACACCGTCGTCGAGCAACATCGGGCAGACCTCGAGTCAGTCCTTCAGCATGCCGGCGTGCGGCTGTTTGCTCACGAGGGAAAGTAACCGTGCGAATCCTTTCCTCATTGCTGGCGATGAGCGCGGTGTTGGCAGCTCAACCAGACGCGGGGGAGAAGCTGGTGAAAGAAAACGACTGCTCCTCCTGTCATGCTGCGGACCGTGAATTAGTCGGGCCCTCCTATGCGGCCATCGCCAAGCGGTACGCGAGTCAACCCACGGCTGCGGCAAAACTGTCCGCGAGAATTCGGGAAGGCGGCTCGGGAAGTTGGGGCGACGTGGCCATGACGCCGCATCCGGATTTGACGGATGCGCAAGCTCAGCAGATGCTGGCCTGGATCCTTTCGGTGAAAGGCGCCCAGCCAGTCGCCCCCAAAGCCGTTTCCAAGATTTACACCTACAAGCTCAAGAACGGCTCCACGCGCCAGTTGGATTTCCCGGTGTTTGTGGAGGGCAAGGCTCCGAAAGTGACAAAGGACGTTTTCAAAGGCTATGCGCTCTACAACTCGTACTGCTACCGCTGCCACGGGACGGACGCAACCGGCGGGGAGCTCGCGCCGGATCTGAGAATGTCTCTCAATTCCGGCATGAAGCAGCAGACGTTCATGTCAGTGGCGATGGCAGGCAGGACAGCAAAAGGTATGCCGAGCTGGGCGGGCTTCCTCAGCGAAGAAGACATGATCAAAGTGTTCCGGTACGTGAAAGGGAGAAGCCTCGATCTGGTGCCTGCCGGCAGGCCCCCATCCGAACAGGATTAGTTGACTCGAAAAGGAGATCTAGGAGATGAAGCAGGTAATGCCCCGTTGCAGTTTGCCTCTTTGCGGCTTGTCCCTTGGGTGTTTGGCGATCGTGCTCTCCGGGTGCGGATCGTCAACCAACGTCGCCGAAGCCAGCGACTGGACCATCCCTTTGGGAAGTTACAGCGCGATCCGCCATAGCGCCCTAAAGCAGATCGATACCTCGAATGCGGACAAGATGAGGATGGCCTGGACTATGTCCACGGGTACACTCCGGGGGCAGGAAGGACAGCCGCTGGTGGTAGGAAACATGATGTACTTCGAAAGCTCCTACCCTAACTATGTCTATGCCGTCGACCTGGACGACGTTGGCAAAATCGTCTGGAAATTCGCTCCGGAGCAGGATAAGTTTGCGCCGTCCGTCGCCTGTTGCGATGTCGTGAACCGCGGCGTCGCTTATGCCGACGGAAAGATTTTGTCGGCAGCGCTGGATACAAAACTGTACGCTCTCGACGCGAAGACCGGCAAGGTGCTGTGGATGGCCGTCAACGGCGATCCGCAGGCTGGCCAGACCATGACCAGCGCGCCTTTGGTGGTCAAGGACAAGGTCATCGTCGGGATTGCGGGAGGGGAGTACGGTGTTCGCGGTTACATGACCGCGTACGACCTGAACACGGGCAAACAGGTGTGGCGCGCCTACAACGTCGGCCCGGATCAGGACATCTTGGTCGATCCCCAAAAGACCGTGGACGGGGCTACGGGGCAACCGGTGGGAGAGAATTCGAGCCTGAAGACTTGGCGTGGCGACGAGTGGAAACTGGGAGGCGGCACGACCTGGGGATGGTCCACCTACGATCCGCAACTCAACCTGCTTTACTACGGCAGCGGTAACCCCGGCACCTGGAATCCCTCCCAGCGGCCGGGCGACAACAAGTGGTCGACCACCATCTTCGCCCGCAATCCCGATACCGGCGTGGCGGCTTGGGCATATCAGATGACGCCCCACGACGAATGGGACTATGACGGAATCAATGAGGGTGTGCTCACCGACAGCACCATTGACGGCCAGACCATCCCGACAGTGACCCATTTCGATCGCAATGGGTTCGCCTACGTGCTCGACCGGCGCAATGGCAAGCTTCTCAGAGCCAACAAATTCGATCCGTCCACAAATTGGGCCAAGGAGATCGATATGAAGACCGGCCGGCCGGTTCTCAACCCTGATAAAGAAACCCACGAGGATGTGAACGTCAAGGAGATTTGCCCAGCCGCGCAGGGTGCGAAAAACCACCAGCCCGCTTCTTACGATCCCCGGACCAAGCTCTTCTACGTGGGCACCAATCACATTTGCATGGACTATCAAGCGTTCGGCGTCAAATATAAAGGCGGCTTCCCGTACGTGGGGGCCATCCTGAGCATGTATCCCGCCGATCACGGCAACACGCGGGGCAGGCTGATCGCCTACGATCCTATTTCAGGGCAAACCAAATGGTCGGTCGATGACACCTTCCAGGTCTATAGTGGACCGCTCACCACCGACGGCGGTGTCGTCTTCTATGGGACGCTGGATGGCTGGTTCAAGGCGGCGGATGAGGCAACCGGGAAGGAGCTATACAAGTTTCACGCGCCTTCCGGGATTATCGGCAACCCGATCACTTATACGTACAAGGGAAAGCAATACATTGCCGTGCTGTCGGGCGTCGGAGGATGGGCTGCCATCGGCCTGGCGGAAGGCTTGAGCAAGGGCACGGAAGGACTCGGTGCGGTCGGGCTTACCACTTCTCTCGCCGACTATACCAATCTCGGCGGAACGCTGTTGGTGTTCTCACTGGAGTAAGAACCATGAGACATTTTCAAGCCGGGCTTGCGATTGTGCTCGCCCTCGCGGCGGGACCTCTCGCCGCGCAGGACGCACCGAGTCAGGACTCGACCAAGATGAAGAAGTTCCTGACCAAACCGCTGGTCATCGAAGATCAAGGCAGCTTCTTCATCGGAGGTGTGCCGAAAGTCACCAACTACGCCTCCGCACCGGCGCCAAACAATCCCACCCAGGCGTTGGCGCCGAACCAGATCACCATCGGACAAATGTACGTGCAGTTCGAGATCCCCGTAACTAAGAAACGGGGAGCGCCGCCCGTGATCATGGTCCACGGATCCAGCCACACGGCGGCGTGCCTCGAATCGACCCCGGACGGCAGGGAAGGCTGGTATCCGTATTTCGTGCGAAAGGGAATCTCGACGTATCTGGTCGATCAAGCCGGCCGCGGGCGCTCAGGATTCGACGAGTCTGTGATTCAGGAAGCCGCCGCGATGATCCGTACCGGCGACGTGCAGGGCGGATTGAAACTGCTGCCGGGGTTCCAGAGGATCACCGACAACGGCGCGTGGACCAACTGGTTCGGAAGTTTGGAGCCGGCTGGATCGAACGTTCTCACCGGCAAGTTGGTCCGGCATGGCGACCCCGGCGACGCGCCGCCACGCAACACCAACGGCTACTTCCCCGCGTATCCTTTGGACTCCACCGACCCAAGCATTGCCGCGCGAGCCGGGGCCATCGGCAGCGCTCCCGCGGGGCCCAGCGATTACTACGGGCTCAACTACTATAAGGAACTGGTTCCGAACTCAGAGTCGACGCTGCCGGGTTCGGTTTGTTCGACCTGCGATCCGAAGGAAATTGCGCCTGCAAATACCTGGACGCCGATGGATCTGGCGCTACTGGTCGAGAAGCTCGGGGGAGCGGTGGTGGCGACGCATTCGCAATCCGGGATCATGGGCCACCACATGGTCCGGATTCTTAAAGAGCGCGGTCATCTGGATCTGCTGAAGGGTCTGATCACCATTGAGGGATCTTGCTCGCTGCCCAACAGCGGATTGAAGCCCGAGGACTTCGACAACATCCCCTACCTGGCGCTCAAAGGCGACTACACAGCGACCAGCGCCGTTTGCCAGACGACCGTCGACCAAATCAACGCTCGGCGCGCCGCCGGACATGGAACGGCCAAGGCGGAGTACATCAAATTGGACGAGGCCGGCAATCCGGTGTTCAAGGGCACGACACACATGATGATGGACGGAACCAATAACCTCGAAGTCGCCGACGTGATCCTGAAATGGACGGACGAAAACATTCCGCCAAAGAAGGTGAACGCTAAGCAGAAGAAGTAGCTATCGACACAGGGGCGGACCATCCCATTAGCAAAAGAGAGGACCGGCAAGTCAGTCACAATGGGGGCGACCAACCACCGAATCGCAGTAGTCGCGGGTTACGCTGCGAAGAGGTGAATCTAGCGGCGCAGAGCCGCATACGAAAGGAGTTGGTCGCTTATGTCCAAAGTACGCTTTGTTGGAATGGATGTCCACGCCGAGACGATCGCGGTAGCGGTCGCCGAGGCAGGCAGCACGGAGGTCCGGAGTTGGGGAACCATCCCGAATCGCCCAGAACCGGTGCGGAAGTTGATCCGCAAAATCGGAGAAGGCGCCAAGCTGAAGTGCTGCTACGAAGCCGGTCCGACGGGCTACGTTCTGTACTGGCAGCTCACGCAACTGGGAGTGGAGTGCGAAGTAATCGCGCCGTCGTTGATCCCCACCAAGGCCGGGGACCGGGTGAAGACGGATCGGCGCGACGCCGAAAGGCTGGCGCGCTGTTACCGCGCCGGAGAGCTGACGCCGGTGTGGGTTCCGGACGAAGCGCATGAAGCGCTGCGCGATCTGGTGCGGGCGCGCGAAGCGGCCAAGCAGGATCAGCTGCGGCATCGCCATCAGTTGGGAAAGTTTCTGCTGCGTCACGGCAAGCGGCCGGTCGATGCGGGGCCGGCGTGGAGTGCGAAGTATCTGAACTGGATTCGGATACACGCACGCTTCGATCAGCCCGCGCTGGAAGCCACCCTCGCCGATTACCTGCAGGAAGTCGAGCACGCGGCCGAACGGATTGTGCGGCTGGAGCAGTGCATCGAAGACGCAGTGGCGCACGCGGCTCCTGAAGTTCGCGCCGTGATCGACGCTTTGCAAGCCTTGCGCGGAGTGGCGCTGACGACCGCTGCAACGGTGGTCTCGGAGCTGGGCAGCCTGACACGCTTTGAAAATCCACGCCAATTGATGGGCTACAGCGGTCCGGTGTCGCGCGAACATTCCAGTGGCAATCGGACCCAGCGCGGCGCGATCACCAAAACCGGCAACGCACATCTGCGCCGGGTGCTGGTGGAGGCGGCCTGGGCCTACCAGTATCGGCCTGCGGTGAACGGCCGCCTGCTGAGAAGGCAGCGAGCGCTGGCGCTCAGCGAAGAAGTCAGGCGCATCTCCTGGAAGGCGCAGCAGCGGCTGCACAAGCGCTATACCACGCTGATGGCTCGCGGCAAACACAAGGGGCAGATTGTGACGGCGCTCGCCCGTGAAATGCTGGGCTTCTTATGGGCCATTGCAGTGCATACCGAAGCGCAGTTCAAATCGGCCAAGGCAGCTTGACTCACTTGTGATGCCTTTCTGGACATCAGCGCCGATAACAGCCGAGGGCCCACGAAAAGGAGAACCCTCGACGACAATTGTGCGGTACGGCCGCCAGGCCCAACCCGCGTCTTCAGTCCGAGGCAGCTCCCGACGAATCATGTTCCTGCGGTTTCGACCCGCGTATATCAGTGTGATCAATCGTCGCGCTTGCTTCCCGGCTGTTATCGGCTCTGTTGTCCAAAAAAGAAGCTCAAAGCTCACCAGCGGGAATCTGTTCCCGCCAAGCCGCCCCTCGAAACCAGGCTATTGCCAGAACGGTGCTCGCCGGCAAGGTACGCTTCGCTCCTTCCGGACCCTTGCCTGCTGCGCGCCGTTCTGGCTAATAGCAACCGCGATGGGCGGCTCCGGCGAGAATCACTCAGATCACTGAGGTGCGAAAAATGTCTTGACAGGTCGCCCCCATATCAATTTTCGGTCGGCTTCTGCTCCACGTGATCGATTACCAGAACGGGAGCGGGCCTCTTCTCCAACTCCAGCTTCAATCCCAGTTGTCTACTGACGGCCTCGGAAAGCGAAAGCGCGCCATTCGGATCGGACGCGCCGACGGCGCCGGATTGCGCGGGAGCCTGCCCGGGACCCTGGATGCCATTTTGCAGAATGCCGATTGCGCTAAAACTTAGCGTGAAATCGTAGCCGCCGGTCAAACCGGTTTTATCCAGCACGGCGGCGTGTACGTATCCGTTCGCCACTTGAGGAAGCAGGTCCGCGAACTGCGCCATCGTCATGTTCCGGCAGTAAAGCAGTCGCGAAAGCACTGGATTCGCGACTCTGGGGTCTTTTCCGTCAGGACCGGGGCCCTCATTGCAACCGGTGCGCGTCGTAGGATCGGCTTTAGCCATCTTCGGCTTCACCGAGGACAACGTGTAAGCCGGGACCACCCGGTCTTCGAAGTGCATCTTCAGCCCAAAGCGATCCGCGAGCAGCTTCCCGATCGCCTTATTTCGCGTCTCCGGGTCGGCTTGCGCGGGCTGCCCCGGGTCGGTTGAAATCGTTTTCCCGGTGATGTCCCAACGGTCCTCCCCCATGAACTTGGGCCCGCCCTGGATCATATCGGGAAAGATGTCGTAGATCACCTGGACCAGGAGGTTGAGCGTCGCGCCCTGGATATTAATTTGCCCGCTGGGAAGAATCTGCAGCCGGGCGCCCTTAAAATCCGGATTCGTAGGCTTAATCACCGCAATGTCGAATTCCGTGGCCGGAGGCGGCGGAAGGAACTTCGAAATGTCCGCGGCGTTCGGCGTCGGCGTTTCATTTACGCTGTCGACGAAAAGGACAGGCATCGGAACCTTGCCCGCCTCGAGTTTGAGTCCGAGCTGCTTGTCGACGGCGTCGAAGACGCTGATGCCATCCGCGCCGGCGCGCGCCAGCAGACCCGGTGGGGTCACCTTGATCGTGAAATCCCATTTGCCATCGAGACCGGTCTTATTCAAACCGTTGCCGTTGTTGTTCGCCAGTTGGCCAACAATACGCGCAATATCGTCCATAGACATGCTGTGGCAGTCGATTACTTGCTGCGGAATCGTGTCCGGGGAGGGAGGCGCCGTCTGCGGTTGCCCCTGGCAACCCCAGGGGAGCGGATGGGTCGGCGGCCGGCTTCATCTTGGGCTTGCCGCTGCCCATGGAGAGCACGAACCCCGGCAGCTCCTTCGAATCCTTGTGGAGCTTAAGACTGAACCGCTCTGCGAGCAGCGTCTGAAGCATCCCTTTCGCTTGCTCCGGAGTGCTACCCGCGGGAGCCCTCGCCGACACGTCGAAACGATCTGTCTCCAGCCAGCTTGGCCCGCCCAGGATCTTATCGTTGTCGATATCGTAGGCCAGGTTGATCAGATCCACCATGGTCGCCTGGCGCACCAGATAACGGGTGCCACGCAAGCCGCCGGCGGCCATAGACGGCGTCCGGCTCTTGGCGCTGACATGCACATCGGCGGCTACAAACGCCGGCCCGGAGGTTCCGGAGGCTGTGATTCCGGCCTGGCCGAAAGCCGCTCCCGAAAACAGGGCTGCCAGACCGATCCTCGTCCATGCTTGAGTCATGTTTTCCCATCCTCCTCTCACCTGAGCAACACTCCGAGCCGATACCCTCGGTTACAGCAGCTACATTACCCGGCGGAGCGATCTGCCTTTCAACGAGTTGAGATCCGCGACAAAGGAACAGGTGTTCAGTTTCGGGAAATTTGCGTGCCAACCTCGGACGCTTGCCCACGCATTCGCCGGCGACAGAGCAGGAGCTATTTCACAGATGCCCGAATCGTTGGAAATCTTTGTGCGAACCGGTATTGGCCTGTAACCGGCGAACTTGTCTGAAGTACTGCATTATATAATCGACTGTGTTCGGGAACCCTAAATGGAAATACCGCTGAGTACTGCTTGAGGCCACATGAACAGTCACATCTTGCGAGTTCTGCTGTTGTCGCCCGTCTTCTCGCTCCTGACGATGGCCCAGTCCCTCGAAGGAGTCTGGCAAGGGAACGTCACGATGCCCAATGCACCCGAAAGCCGCGCCGCGATCAGAGTCACGCGCGCCGACGGCTCTCTCGCGGGCGTCATGTTTCTGTTGGATACCAACGGACAAATGCCTGTCTCGAACATCTCGCTCAAAGGCGCCACTGCGAAGATGTCTATCGCGGGCATGACCTATGAAGGTACGCTAAGCGCTGACGGCAGCTCGATAGCCGGCAAGTTGACCATGGGAGCCAACTCCATGCCTATGCCATTAAAGCGCGCCACACCGGAAACAGCCTGGGAACTGCCGAAGCCACCCACGGTCCTCGCGAAAGATGCGCCGCTGGAATTCGTAGTCTCAACCATCAAACCCGCCGTCCCCACCACCGTCCCTTCCGGAACTTATAACATCAGGGGTAGTGTCTACGAGGCCTACGGAGCCTCGCTGATCTACCTGCTGACCTTCGGCTTCAACATGCACCCCAAACAATTCGTCGGTCTTCCCGCATGGGCGACCTCCGATCGCTACGACGTCACCGCAAAACTTCCCGAAGGAGGCAGGCCTACCGACGCCCAATTGCGCATCATGGTCCAGAACTTGGCAAAGGACCGCTTCGGCATCGCCTTCCACATCGAAAAGCGCGAACTCTCGGCCTACACGATCAATGTTGGCAAGGGCGGTCTGGCGGGCATCAAGATGACGAGGAGCGAATCTCAGAGCAGCAATGGCGGCGGCACCTTCGCGGGCTCCGTTCCCGGCACCGGCGTCATGACCATGGGCAACTCCACCATGACCGATATGGCGAGTCTAATGCAACGCGTCATGCTCGACCGTCCCGTGGTCGACCAAAGCGGACTCACCGGCCGCTACAACATCGCTCTTAAATGGGCTCCGGACGACTCGCAGTTCATCCAAATGAACCTCAGGCTCGCCCCGCCTCCGGGAGCCGATCTCGATCCTCTACCCAACCTGGTGACCGCCTTCCAGGAGCAACTCGGCATGAAACTGGAATTAACAAAAGCGCCGGTCGATGTCATCGTCATCGACAAAGTTTCGCGCCCGTCGGACAACTGACTAAACCGCTCGTCTTAGGTGCCCGGCCCGGAAGGGGTCGCTTCACGCGCAAATCGGAAACTTGACGGCCGCGTCGACGACGCTGGATCGCTGTCGCGAAATCCCCTTGGCACCAAGTTCGTTTCGCGAATGCGAATGGCTGTTATCAATAGCTATCGTCCGTCGGCCTGCGAAAGCACTTCCACGGAAAGCCAACAACTTCATCCAGGTGGAATGCTCTCCTAAGAAATAACTTCCGAGTAGCCGACCATACATCCAGAACCCTTACCAAACGAACTGGCGTATACGGAAGCTGACACTCAGCAGCTGGTCGACCTTCAGGCTGAACCAACAAAGTTGTTGGGCGCCATTACAGCTCCCAGCGCCCTCGCGGCTCGCTCGTGGTCTTCGTCTTTGAAATAGATCAAGTATCCAAAGTGCCCGCTGCCATCAGTGACGCCGCTAGAGGCGTAAATCTCAACATGAGCCTCCAAGAGCATACGCTGGATGTCCGCCAAGGCCCCAAGATGATCGTCGCCCTGGACCAGAAAAGCATGTTGCGGACCTGCCGCCACCCATCCCAGCTTCTTGGCAAGCTGAATGAAGGTATCGCTGCGGTCCGGGAAGATGGTCAGCTCGACGTGATCGGGGCCAAAAGGCACCGCACTGAAGGCGAGCAGGCTGACCTCTGCGGACGCCAGCTGGGCGAGAAGCTCATAGGCCTTTTCCGGAGAGTCCTCGATTCTGATGTAGAAGTATTCGGCGTTGCGTACAGTCAGTGCCATCTTGGTTATTTGCCTCCGAGTCTACCGTCTCCCCTTGTCCCCCGGGATCTGCAAGTAGCACGCCCTACGCGGTCTCCGCTGGCATTTGCTTGATTCAGCAAGTGTAGCTGATCGGAAAGCAGATATGTCCTGTGTTACGGGCCACTCGTACACTGCTTTTTCAGATTCCGCATTGGCTTGGTGTCGACCGGGTCCGAATGGACTGATTCGCACGCATTACTCTACATTGATGGCGAAGATGATAATGGCAAGGTTCGCCAGTTAGAGCTTAGAAATGGGCGGCCCCCCTGGCCTACTTCGTAGCTTTGCCGTCGACCATGAAGACCATCAACTGCGGCTTAGGCGCAAGGATCTCAGACGGGCCGAGTTTTGTGCCGGCAGAGAGCGGCATACGAGCGATTTAGCTCAGTTTAGCCGATCAAGAGGCCAGTAAGTCCTGTATTACGCGCAACCCGTCACCTATCTTTTCAGATTCAGGGTTTAGGCAAAGCCGACGAGCCGCAAAATTCCAACTTCCAGTTACCCGACAATACGTCCGGAACCCTGGCCCGACGCAACACTAGGCCGGCCCAAGCGGCGTCAGACCAAAGCGCAGCCGCCCTGCGTTGGTGGATGTGTGGTGGGATTGCGCAAATGCGTGGGTCCGGATCACCGCGACGTTTCTGAAATAGCGTCCAAGGACGGACATCTTTCTCGCTGAGGAAGTAAGGCTGGTGTGAAACATCGTGTCCACAGCTTCCCAGGCGAGATTTATGCATTGTTGTCCGGCTCGAATGAATCTCCGCTCATCCTCCGGAGAAACGTCGCTGCCCCCCATCGCGCAACGCGAGAACTCCATGTACCGGGAGGCCAACTGGAGCGACGTGGCTTCCGCGGTGTCGATCAGGCCCTGAACGTGGCCAAACAGATGCTGGAAATCCGGGGTTTCCCAGCGTCCGGGGAACGGAGGGAGCGGCGCCTTCTTCTCACGGAGGTCCTGCTCGTAAACGTCCAGCGCACCGCGTGCGGCGCCCACGGACACCGCGACAAGCGAGCAGATCAAAAGACTCAGGAACGGGCCGTAATAAAGGGGGTTCGTGAACAGCGCCCGGCCGGGCCTCGGGTACCACTGCTGAAGCGTTGCATCGCTGAATTTAAGCAGTCGGTGCGGAGGTATGATCCTTTCCTCGATCACCACGCGATCTGACCCCGTGCCTTGCATTCCGAAAACATCCCAGTTCTTTACGATGCTGAAATCCTGACGGCCGCAAAGGACATAGCCATAAGCGCTGGGGGCCCTTGTTTGAGGATCGACGACCATCAGGCCACCCAGAAAATGCGTAGCGATGTCACACCCCGAGCAATAATCCCAAGTGCCCTTCACGCTGTAGCCACCCGGCATGGGAACGGCAACACCGGAGGGCATCGCGGCGCCCGGAACACGGGCGTCACCCGTCTCGCCGTATACTTCGCGCTGGGCCTGCTCCTCAAACCCAGCCAGAAATGACGCGGGATGGCCTGCCGTGAGCGTCAGCACCCAACCGCTTTCCGGGCAGCCGCGCGAGACCTCCGTCATGACGCGGATGAAATCGCGAACATCGAATTCATAGCCGCCGAAACGGCGCGGTTGCAGAATTCGATAGAAGCCAGCTTTGATGAATTCCTGGTTGGTTTCTTCCGGTAGCCTGCCACTCTCTTCGCAAAGCGCCTGCCGGTCGCGCAGGATGGGACGCATGGCTTCCGCGCGCCGGAGCATCACCTCGGGTGTCAGCTCTGGCTCCGGGGGCGGAATGTCCCCCGGATGCGGGTTCAGCGCGGCCTGAGTTGTGGGCGGCATATGCGTGATAGTTTACTCGATCAGAAAGTAGATAGCTCCTGGTTAACGGCGAACCCGGAAGCCATCTTTCAAAAAAGTCTACTTCCGGGTGCCCGACCTCCGGACGGGCCGCCCCCCGGCCTACCTGGTAGCTTTGCCGTCGACTATGAAGACCATCAACTGCGGCTTGGCCGGCGGGGGCGCAACCGCGCCCGCAACCACCTCCGGCCGGTGGCCCAGGACCATCACGATCCGTCCCGCCGGATTGAACTTGATGACCATGTTGGTGCCTTCGTCGACGGCCCAGATATTGTCCTGCGGATCGACCCGGACGGAGTGCGCGAACTCGAAGCCGTAATTGCCTTCGCCGAGCTCGCGGACGTAGACGCCGTTCTGATCGAACTCAAACAGGCGCGTGTTGGCGCTGCGCGTGAACACAAAGATGTGTCCTTTGGAGTTGGTGGCCACGCCCATGGCTTCGCCCATGTACAGGCCGGCTGGAAGCTTGAGGAAGTTCGGCGCCGAATCGTAGGCGATCTCGGGCACGTTTTGCGCCTTGGCCCTGGTGGCCTGCCCGAAGACCGGGCCGGCGAACAGTAGCACCCCGACGACAAGAGAGGACGGCAGACATCGCTTCATTGGAACCTCCAAAACTTTCGGACGACTTCTGCTTCGGCTGGTTGATCGAGCCACACAGCCGATATTGATGTATCAATCTATCACACGGCCTGCCGACGACTGAAGCGCAGGGCGTTACCGAGAAACTTGCGGCGGCGAGAGGCGCAGAAACTCGGGAGAGCACTCGCACCGAAATGCCGCCGTCGATCAGTGATGCACGATGCGGGGGTAACGCAGCCAAGCTGCTGCTATCGAGCAACCCCGCGGTTGAGGCGCGGGCCGCGCGCCTTGTAGACCTCGCCCATGCCACCCGCCCAATAGGCGTTAAGAATTTCGTACACACCAAGTTTATTCCCATTCTTCGGGCTGGCGCCGGGCCATCAAAAAGAAAGTTATGGAAGAGTGCCCGACAACTCAGGACTACGGGGTCCTGTCTTTCCGCCCAAGAGCATTGATTCTAGCGCCGGTCGCTCTTGCCGGGTCATCATCATTGCATCTTCTGCGTCCCTAGCACCATTCATGCCACACACAGGAGTAGCGGGCCGCGAGGATAGCCACGTTGACTCTAAAAAATGTCGAGATCTCGCGCAAACGTCACCTCGCCGGCAAACCCTTTTCTGATCGCCTGAATCGCCGCGTGTCCCGAAGGAGAATTCCCGTCACCATACCCGTCGTGATAGATGACCAGGTGCTTCGGGCGGGCCCGCCGTGCTATCTCGCCGAGCTCCACTGCGCTGGTATGCCCTTGAGCAAAACCTTGCGGTCCAGAGGGACCAAAATCTATGCTAGACATCTCATGGAAGAGAAGGTCACATCCGTTGCACGCGTCGACCACCGCATCCACGGGGCTCGTATCTCCGGAAATCACAATCACACGATCTGAAGTTTGAACGCGGAAGCCGTAGGCGATAGGCGTTTTGTGAGCAACTGTGAACGCGGCCACCGTCACATTCGAATCGCGGTAAACAACGCCGGGAGTAATCTCAATCGCGCGGGCCGCGAAGTCCGTAAAAGGCTTATCAATTCGAATTCCATCGCCCGAGTTATCAGTCGTCACGTTTGGAAAAAACGCTGCATGGACATGATCCATGACCTCACGGATACCCAGGCGCCCTTTCGCGGGACCCGGACCATATACGGTGAGCATTCCTCCTCGTAATCCTCCTCCCAGGCTGAGGGAACTCGCGGAATCGATCAGATTGTAGACGGGAAGAACCGCCAGGCCAAGAATGTGGTCCATGTCCAGATGCGTGATGAACACAGGGCCGAGTTTTTGAACGTGGAGTGCAGCTAATTTCGGAGCAGCCTCCATCATCCGGCGCTCGACGCCCGCGCCTGCGTCGAACAGATACACCGTGCCACGTGCGACGATCCCGATGCTCGTGCCTGAGCGCTCCGCGGTGATGTTCGGTGAGCCGACCCCGAAGACGATTGCGGCGGTCGACGGAGCCCCCTTCCCAGGTTCGTTCACCCGCGGTATTTGGGACAGAAGGAGGCTACCCAGACCGACCAGTAGGGCGGACGCCACTGCCGAACGCCAGCGGACCGCAAACACTTTCGGACGGCTTGATTTCATAACAGTATTCAGCTTCCAACGCAAGGATCGGATTCACGCTTACTGATTTGCAGGTCCCTGATTCGTACGCCAGCTTATCATGATGTTAGTGCCCTAGTGACGGCGCATCTGAAAGCTATCTTTCAAAAAACTGCTCAGAGCCCAAAAAACTGAGTTGAAGCCGTGGCAGCGCTCCAGCGCCTCATGGCTTAAGATGAACGCCGTCTTTTTCGTTCTCCGTGCATACCGCTTCCAGCAGGTCGTCATCGGGGACCAGCGTCGCGCTGTAACGGAAAGTGATCGGCTGGGAGTAATACGTTGGGTCATCGATGGTGACCTGCATGTCCAGGTGGCCAAAGTCACGGCGGCGCAGGCGCTCGGTCATACGCATGGACTCGCTTCTGGGGTGGCCAGAAAAGTCCAGCGGAGCCCGAGGGTTGAACCCCGCCGTCTGGACCACCAGCGTGTCGCCTTCCCACTTGCCGATGGAGTAGCCGTTCCAGGCGGGTTGAGGATCTACGGGCAGTGCGCGGCCGTCCATATGGATCTGGCGTGGGATGTCGCCTTCATAAAGGATCACCGGGAGTTGCGGTGTCTGCGCGAACCTCTTCGGTTCCGGAAAAACGTCATTCAGGGGTATGCTCGCGCGGAGGCAGAGGCTCGCAGCGCTTGCTGGGGGCTGGTTTTGAAACAGTTTCTCCGCGGCAGGGCTGAGTTTCACCTCCCCAGGCTTGTAGTCAGCCATGACATTATGCACGTATTTGCTGAACGTGGTGCCGTCGTCACCCGGTACCGCGAAAGTGCCGGCGCCGGGAACAATGCGCTCGATCTCGCCGGGAGCTGCCATGTCTGCTTGCCACAAACCCGTGAGGTCAGGCTTTCCTTTCAACCTGGGTGCCGGCGCCGAGAGATTGGGCTTGCCGTCGCGAGTGCGCGGAACGCCGGCCTTGGGTTGATTCATCCACTGGGCGTTCGCAGTCCCCATCAGCGTAGTGCCGATCAGAAAAGTCAGAATCAGAACGCGGGAGGCCATCACGCGATTTTAGTACAGCGGCATCGCAATCAGCTGAGTCCTGAATAACGGCGTACTCGTACAGTACTTTTCAACTCGGCGTTTGGCTTGGTGTTGACCTGGTCCCAGTGGACTTTAATCCGCACGCATGGCTCTACATTGATGGCGAAGATGATAATGGCAAGGTTCGCCAGTTAGAGCTTAGAAATGGGCCCCCCTGGCCTACTTCGTAGCTTTGCCGTCGACCATGAAGACCATCAACTGCGGCTTGGCCGGCGGGGGCGGCGGCGGAGCGTTGGGAGCGGGCGGAGGTGCGGCTGGACCGCCGCGGCCGCCACCTGCGACTTGCCCCATGCCGCCGTTGAGCGCGATGTACTGCTTGCCATCGAGCATGAATGTAATGGGAGGTCCCATCCCGTTGCGCGCGGGCGTGTCGATATCCAGCAGCTTCTCGCCCTTATCCGCGGTGTAGGCGCGCAGCTTGCCGGTGTTTAACACCTGAATGACGAGGTTGCCGGCCGTGGTCACGGTGCCCCCACCGATGCCCCCGCCGCCTTCCGCGTGCCAACGTTCTTTCTGTGTCACCGGGTCATAGGCAACCAGGGAGCCGCCCGTGGTCTCCGGCCCAATCTTGGGCAAATCGGGACGCTGCACTGGCTTGGGTGGGGCCACAGCAGGGGGCGCGGCAGCAGCGGCAGCAGCCGCAGCAGCGCGAGCGGCAATCGCTTCCGGACTATCGGTCGCCTCGGCTCCTCCGCGTCCCGCGCCCGCGCCAGCACCGCCGCGTCCTCCCCGTCCGCCAAACGCTACGCCCGCATTCGACTTGGTGGGATCGTAATTGAAGTTGGTCGAGACCGAATAGGTGCCGGAGCTGCTCGAGCTGGTCGGAATGTACACCAAGCCCGTGTTCGGGTTGAAAGACATCGGCGACCAGTTATGCGCGCCGCCTGCGCCCGGCATCACCGTGACAGACTCTTTTTCGGTGTAAAGGGCGTCCTTATTGACGATGGGGCGGCCGGTCTCTTCGTTCAGACCCTTGGCCCAGTTGACTTGCGCGTACGGTTGGCCGGAGATGAACTTGCCGCTGACGCGGTCGATCACGTAGTAGAAGCCGTCCTTGTTGGCCTGCATGAGGACCTTGCGCGGTTGCCCGCCAATGGTCATGTCGGCCAGGATCAACTGCTGCACGCTATCGTAATCCCACTCGTCGCCGGGGACCATCTGGAAGTGCCACTTGTATTCGCCCGTGGTGGCGTTGAGCGCCAGCACCGAAGCGGCATATAAGTTGTCCTTGCCCGGACCGCCGCGCAGATCCTCGGGCCATGGACCGGCGTTGCCGGTACCGAAGTAGATCAGGTTGGTGTCGGGGTCGTAGGCGATCGAATCCCACACGCTTCCGCCCACGCCGTTGTACTTCTTCAGCGCGTCAGCATCCCAAGTTGCAGCGGCCTTGCGCATCGCTTCGTTCTCGAAAGGCTTGGAAGGATCGCCCGGCACGGTGTAGAATCTCCAGGCGAATCTCCCGGTCTCGGCGTCGAAGCCGGAAATAAAGCCGCGCACCGGATACTCCGCACCCGCCGCGCCGATGATCACCTTTCCGTTGGCGATGCGCGGTGCCATAGTGAGCGTGTAGTTGTCCTGGGTATAGGACACCCGCGCTTCCCACACTGGCTTGCCCGTCATCGCATCCAGCGCTTCCAATCGCCCGTCGAGGATCGGCGCGATGATCTTGCCGTTGTACAGGGCGAGGCCGCGATGCACGATGCCGCAGCAGGCCTTGGAGCGGACCTTATCCTGATTCACTTCCGGATCCCAATGCCACTTCTCTTTGCCGGTACGCGCGTCGACCGCGTATACGATGCTCCAGTTGGTGAGGCTGTAGATCGTGCCGTTCCAGAACAGCGGCGTTGCTTCCTGGTTGCCGCCGCCGCCGAAGGAAATCTCGTAGGTCCATGCCAAGCCGACCCGGCTCACATTGGTGGCATCGATCTGTTTCAACGGACTGTACCGCGTCTCGCCCGGCGTCAGCCCGTAGGAGAGCCACTCCTCGCCGGACTTGCCCGCGCTCCTCAACGCGGCGTCGTCCACCTTACGGGGCTGCTGCCCCAGCAGAGACAGCGTCAGGAATAAGGAAATGCCAACAGCAGTGATCGCCGCGGCTCTGGTCAGAGTTTTCATATGTGCTTCCTCGGCCTACTCGGTAAGCCTCAAATAAAAAACTAGCCTCATCATTGTGCCACGGCTGTAAGGGCCGAGCTTTTCGCCGGACTGGGCGGCATGTGAGTGAATCAGTTCAGTTTATCCCATCAAGAAGTGGTTTGTGCCCGGATGACGGGCCATCCTTCCATTACTTTTCTTGGACGGGTTTTCTTGGACGGGGGCTCGACTGAAGCCATGCGGGTGTATACTTGCGCCCAAGGGATGGCCAAAGAATTCACTCCGGATAGAGTGCTGTCTGTCCTCGCTGTTCCCGTCCTGGTGTTGATAGGACTCAGCGGGTCCACCCAGATCGCCTGCGCGCAAGGTCGCGCCTACGTAGCGAACTTCGGTTCCGATACCGTCTCCGTGATCGACACATCCAGCAACACGGTAGTAGCGACTGTGAACGTGGGGACCCAACCGTATGCGGTGGCCGTGACCCCGAACGGAACGAAAGCCTATGTGGCCAATTGCGGCGGCAACGTCTTTGTGATCGCCACGTCGAACAACACCGTCTCGGCCAAGGTCGTCGTGGGGGGCTGCCCTTATGATGTGGCTATCACCCCGGATGGAACCCGCGCGTATGTGGTGAGGGACAACGCCAACTCCGTCTGGGCAATCGATACGTCGAGTAACACGGTGGTCGCCAAAGTGACGGTCGCGGGCGTTCCCGGCGCGATCGCCATCACTCCCGACGGAACGCGAGCCTATGTGGTGAGCCTCGGCGCCCTGGAGGGCATCTCAGTGATTGACATCTCCAGCAACACCGTGGTCGCCACTCTGAACTTGGGGGGGCTCGCGGCCAGCCCTGTGGGAGTGGCCATCACCCCGGACGGCAAGCATGCCTACGTGCCCAACACCGGGGGCTACGTCTCTGTAATTGACACGTCGAGCAACACGGTAACCACCCAGGTGAGCGTGCCGGGCATTGGAATCTCTCAAGTTGGGATCGCGATCACTCCCGACGGGAAACACGCGTATGTGACCGAGTGGGGCCCCAGCGGCTCCAACCCTGTCGCGGTGATCGACACCTCGAGCAACACCGTTGTCGCCAACATACCCGTGGGAATCGGCGCCGACGGCGTGGCCATTTCGCCCGACGGATCGCGGGCTTATGTGGCCGTCGTAACCAACACCATTGGCAGCGGCAACGGCATTGTCTCGGTGATCGACACGTCAAGCAATTCCGTGCTCACCACCATCCCCGTCGGCAGCACTCCCACTGGCGTGGCTACCAAGGGAACCAGCGGCGGATCGACCTATACATGTACCAACACGGCGAAGCCGGTGATCGCCTCGATTGATTCGGCCAGCAGTTACGGAGGATACTCCTATTTCGCGTCAGGCTCCTGGCTGGAGATCAAGGGCAGCAATCTGGCCGATCCAGCCGACCCTCGCATAGCTGCTGGTACCGGCCAGTGGGCCACCAGCGATTTCAACGGACCGAATGCTCCCACGGTGCTCGACGGCATCAGCGTGAGTATCAATAACAAGCCGGCCTACGTCTGGTATCTCTCTGCGGAGCAGCTCAACGTCCAAGCTCCCGAGGATTCCACCCTGGGGTCCGTCCCCATTACCGTAACCAACTGCAAGGCCACCAGCTCTCCCGTTATGTTCACGCGCCGGGCACTCGCGCCGGGTCTCCTCGATTACACCGTCAATGGCACCACTTATATGGTGGCGACATTCAACTCGGATGGAGCCTACGTCTTGAGCGCCACCGACGCCGCAGCGCTCGGAGTAAATGGCCGCCCCGCGAAACCCGGCGATGTGATCCTGGCCTACGGCATCGGCTTCGGCGATGTGACGCCGCCGACCCTTCCCGGCGTCATCGCCAGCGTAAGCACCACTCTGGTGAACCCGGTCACCGTCTCGTTCGGATCGGCCAATGCGTCCATCGCATACCGGGGCCTGGCGGGCGGATACGTGGGACTATACGAGTTCTACATCACCGTCCCCTCCGGACTCGCCAATGGCGACTACCAAATTAGCGTGACTCAGAGCGGGAGCGCGGTGCCGCAGACGATGTACCTGACAGTGCAAGACTAACCGTCGCCCAGCCGGGGCACGAGGATCGCAGGTGGGCCGAGTATGTCGCCTGTATAGAGCGGCGCGCGACGGGCTCGGCCAGCTTAGTCGATCAAGAAACTGGTAGGTCCTGTATTACGGGCTAACCGTACATTACTTTTCCAGATTCGCAGTTTGGCGTAGAGTCGAGGAGTTGCAAAAACCCAACTTCCCGATACTCGACTCGGAAGGTATCCAACCAAACGCGAAAATTCAGGTGGCGCGCCGTAGCCGAACAATGAGCGCCGCTGGAATCTCACTGAAACGGCCATTCCACGACAATGGTGTGGTGCCACCGGAGTTGTCGGGAGGGAAGGCCTGTTCCTCGAAGCCGTCGAGCACCAAGCCGGCACTAAGCGCCGGTGACAGCAACAAGCTGAGAGGTCGATGGAAGTAGGGATGCGGGACAGGTTGGCCGTGCATCGCGAGCCCAACTTGCGTGAAAGGTGTTTTGTAACGCGCGATCTTCACGGAGTACGTAGTGACAATGGTGCCATTCTGGTCTTGCAGCTCGCACATTTGGACGGTGGCGGGATTGTTGAAGCAGGGGTGAAGGACAGAGAATACGAACCGTCCGCCAGGCCTCAACAACACGGCTAAGGCGGTCATCATCGGTTCGATTTCGGCCATATCCATCAGGGCCATATTGCATAGAGCCCCATCAAACGCGCCGGCCCCAAGGCCCAGTAAAGCCTCGCGATCCGTCGCGTCGACCACTCGGTAGTCGATATTCAACGGGCCGGGATGACCGGCCGCAATCGCGATCATCGCGGCTGAAACATCAAAAGCGATAACTCTGGCCTTTGCGGTTGCCAAGCGGCGAGATGTTAGGCCATTTCCACAAGCTACATCCAGAAGTCGCTCGCCCGGCTGTGGTTTAAGAAGCCTCTCGACGGCTGGCCAGAGAAGGACGTTGAAAAAATCGTTGCCTTCCCCCATGCGCTCGTTCCAGAATTCCGCGTTTCTATTCCACGCGTCTTTTGCCTGGGTATTCTCGTTCTCGATCAGTGACATTGAACGCTGCCTCGAAACCAGAGTAGCGACTAGTAGAGGAGGCCGCACCGTGAGGCCCCCCGAGGAGAGGTATATGCCCGCAAGATCATGGATCAGTCGCTCGGTGTAGAGCAATCTGAGTGGTTCTGCCTGGATGACGGGCTATCCGGAAGCTTATGCACTTGCCTATCGGTGGACGGCAGGCTGACCGATCATAGTGGCGTGATGCCGAAGTGGCGCCGATACGTCCACTGATTGACGGGGCCGGAAGATTAGTTCGTGGAACACCCAACACAATATGTGGTCACGCGAGAAGCCGGCCGTTGCGTGTTTGTCCCGTCTCCACTGTTCGGCAGGTTGATGGCTGGCCTTTTTGGTGCAGGCAGCGCGTATCTGGTTTACCTTTCCACACTGTTTTTCCGGCGGTCAAGCACTGCAGTCTTCGGTGCGAGCTTCCTTCTGGCCGCAGTTCTGCCCGCCGCCCTCGGGGTTCGCGCCTGGCGCACCCGCCGCACTCCGCTCATCATCGAGCGTGCGGGCAGCGTCCGTTACGGAGAACGGGAAATATGCGTCGGCGGAATGGTTCGAGCTGTCCGGATCGTTCCATCGCCTAGCGGTGAGCCGGGCGATTGCGAAGTATGTTTCGAGCTACACGGGGGAAAGCTGGTGTCGATACCCTCCCAGTATTTCACTGTATTCAAGTCGTCCGAACACGCCCGTCCCTTCGCGAAGCAACTCGCTGACGCGTTGAGCGTTCCTGTCACCGAGTGACCCGGCACTCCAATTTCTTAGCAATCATGACCGAGCGGAAGAAATGTGATTCCAGCCTAACTAGGCTGTAAGGATCTCGCCGATAAGAAGCGGTCTGCCGTTTGCTGGTGATCAACTCCTGTATTACGGGCAACCCGTCCCCTATCTACCCTTCCGAACGATCCAACCAGAACCGGCGTCCAGAGTAGGGGAAGAGTCGCCGGCCAATCCGGGACTTAAAACCGTTACCCAACAGTCGCTGAACGAGAGCGAGGGTATGGCATCGCGCCGGTCGTGTGCATGATGTGGATCTCGCTGTTCGCCATTGCCCCGGCGGCAACGCCGCCTTTTTGGCGATTCATCGAGCGGCAATGGCGCCGGTCGTTCTGGTCAACGGCTGAATGCCGCCGGCGCCGATGGGCGAGAGGATTTCGTAGGGGCCGAGTTTGTCGCCGGGGGATAGGGGCATACGAATGATTTAGCCCAGCCTACCCGATCGGCCGCGCGGGTTGCGGCGCTACTTCGCGGGGTCGATGCGGAGCAGCGCGCCGTCGGCTTCGTCGGTGAGCAGGTAGAGCAAGCCGTCGGGGCCCTGCCGGATGTCGCGGATGCGGTTGTGGAGGTCGCGGAGGATACCTTCGCGGTGGAGTTCTTCCCACTGGTCGTTGAAATCGATGCGCTCTAGGTGACCGGAACGTGGGACTTCGCCTTCGCGCATGCCGCCGATGAACAAATTGTTTTTCCAGTTGGGATAGCGGTCGCCGGTATAGAAGTGCAGGCCGGAGACGGCTATGGCGGGCACCCAGTAGATCACGGGCGGCTCCATGCCTTCTTTATAAGGATCGAGGGAGACACGCGGGCCGGAGTAGATGCGTCCGTTGTTGACGACGGGCCAGCCGTAGTTCTTGCCGGCGGCGAGGATGTTCACTTCGTCCCCGCCGTTGGGCCCATCTTCGCAGGACCAAATCTCGCCCGTGACGGGATTGACGTCCATACCGAGGATGTTGCGATGGCCGATGGTGAAGACTTCGGGTTTCGCTCCGGGCCGATTGACGAAGGGGTTGTCGGGCGGAATGGCGCCGTCGTCGCGGAGGCGGAGCACTTTGCCTCGGAGGCTCGCGGGATCCTGGGCGTCCATGGACGCGGGGGCGGGCGGATCGCCACCGGCGCTGACGTTCATATAGACCATGCCGTCGCGGCCGAAGACGATGCGTGAGCCGCCGCCGCCGCCGGAGACGCCTGTGGAATAGAGATCTTGCCAGTTGCTGATGGCGGCGCCGTTCCAGCGAAAGCGGGCGAGGGTGAGGCCGTAGGCTTTGCCGTCGTCGCCGGCGGGCTTGTTGTAGCAGATGTAGATGAGCGAGTTTTGCGCGAAGTTCGGATGGAGCGCCATGTCCATGAGGCCGGTGAGTCCGGCGGCCTGGATGGGCGGGAGGCCGGGGACGGGTGTGGGACTGAGGACGCCATTGCGGACGATGCGGAGATTGCCGCCGCGTTCGGTGATGAGGATGGTGTTGGCGTCGGGGAACACCATGCTGAACGGCGTCTTGAGTCCTTTGGTGATGGTGAGGGTGAGGTTGCGTTCGACGCCGGTGTCGAATTTGTAGGGGGAGTCGGGAAGCGGGGGCGAGGGCCAGTTGATGCCTTTGGGGGCGCCGCCGCCCTTGGCTTTCGCTTTGTCCTTGCCGGGAGCGGCGCCGGGCGCAGCGGCGGGTTGCTGGGCTTGTGCGAGAAAGGTGATGAGCGCGGCGAAGCCGGCGACGAACACGGACGCGGCACGGAGTTTCATGACAGACGATTGTACCCGGAATGCCGGGCGATTGCTGCCGGGGCAGGTTCAGCGTTTGAGAGCGGCTTCCCAATTCGTCACGATGGTGATGGGATTCTTCGCGCCCTGTGCCTGGATGACGGGCTATCCGTCCCCTAATTTCTCATATTCCGGGTTTGGCGCACAGTACTGAGTCGAAGTCAGGATCTCGCAGCCTCGGTAAGAACTTTGTCTGCGGTTCCTTCGAAGTAGCTGAAGTGGGCGCGGAACCCAATGCGTTCATACACGTGGATAGCGGTTGTGTTGGTGCTCTCGACGTTCAGGCCAATGGTTCGGATTCCCGCCTCACTCAGCGACATAATCACCGCAGAAGTCACAGCCTGAGCGAGACCCTGACCGCGACAGTCCGGACGCGTAAATATGTTTCCGACAGCAGCAACTCCTTCGTTTCGCGACGACACTTGCACGCCGGCAACCGCCACCAACTCACCGTTTCGCCGAATACCGCGAAAAAAGCCCGTGTTCAGTTGAAATGGAGCAAAGGCAATCCCTCCTCCATCGCCAGAGGTGTAGAGGTGCTCGATATCGGTGGAGTCCGCTAAACCGAGCGTTTCCACCCTCCCGGATCGGGGCTGGAGGGTACCGAGGAACATGCGTCGCATCTCATGGCGTTCACGATAGCGGTATATCCCTTCAGCGGCCTTCAATTGATGCGGCTTAAGGTTGAGATAACCAGTGGTTACCGGCAGCGCCGCCAGGAGTTGCTTGGTCAGAGCGGCACCGCCCAAGATGAAAATGGGGTGGATTGCAACAGCGCGAAACACTAACGACAGACCGTCTCCCAGCGCCCACCAATCGCAATGTTCGAACATCCCATCGTCCAGGTCGGCAAGAGCGTACAGTGACCACTCGCGGTCAATGTTCAAGTGACGCCGGATCTCCGACTTGTCCGTCAGGCGGTACGGAACTGTCTTGTCGGCACTGGACATAGCGGAAATGTACTGGTTTTCACGGCGGACAGTCAAGCATGGATCTGATCCGGAGCCACTGGGTTGATCTTTGACGAACGTGGTAGATCGAGTTCAACGGCGCGGTTTAGACATCGATTTCTGGCGCGAGAGCCTTCGCACCACCAACGATTGCGGTGCCACACAGCGGACCGTCAAACCGAGAACACCTAGGCCAGATTCATCTTCCGCAGCGTTGCGGCAAAGCGCGGGATCCGCCCGCCGAGTGTGTCGAGGCTCGTTTCCGCAAAGGTGTTTTGCCAGGTTTTGAGCCTTCGCATGGAGTACATCGTCCCGACTGCATGTCTATCCTACCTTGGTAGTATCTGCTAATTGCGCGGTTGAAATTTCCACAGCGTCGACCGCAGGCCGATGTGCAACGCCACAATCTGCCCATCCGGCAGCCATGCCATCGAGTGATAATCGCTGGAATCGTCGGAAGGCAGCCGCGTTAGGAGGCCTGTGGTTGTGTCCAGCAGGCTCGGAGGATTAAACCAAGAATCCCGCGGCTGAAGCGGCAACAACAGACGGCCATCCGCGCTCAGAGCGCTGGGCGACAATTCGTCCTTGAATGGATCCGGGCCGCGGGCCGTCATTTGCTGTTCGGCTCCGCCGTCCAAGGGCCAGCGGAACAGTCGCGCTACCGCGCTTTCTTCTACGCTGATCACCAGGTACCGGCCCGCAGGATCGGCCGCCACCGAATCCCCAGCACGGATCATGCGCGGCTCGCCTCCGGAGGATGGGGCGCTCCAAATCGCGCCGCCGGCGGCGAAATACAAGGTCTTGCCATCCGGAGAAGAGGCGAGCGATCGGATTTCGCCTCTGCCCGGAGCAATCCGGCGAATGACGCGCCCTGTCGCGGTGTCCGCCACCGCGATGGTTTCCCGCGGCTCCGGCCCGATCACGAAACCGATTTCCCGTGGTCCCATGACAGTCATCGGGGCCGTCGTTTCCTCCGCTGTGTTCACCAGCGGCGCCGGGTCCTTCCCCGTCTCCATCACAAGCAGGCGGCCGCGGCCGGAGGCGAACCCGGAAAACACGATGCGGCCGTCGGGCAGAGATGCAATCACATTCCGGTAAACACCAGGGAAGCTGCCAATCTTCTCGGCTGTCTCCCCGCCCAGCGAGCGGCGGACCAGTTCCGCCGGGCGGTCCGTGAGACTTGCGTATATGCTCCCATCCGGGGCGGCGTCCAAATACCACACCTGGGTGTTAACAGTGAACAGCATGCGCGCCGGAGATCGCCCGCCAGCCGGAATCGAGACGATGCGCGTCAGCGAGCCTGCCGGCAGCGCCGCAATCACGGACTTTCCGTCGCGTGCCAACGCCCAGGTGGTGGGCATGGCTTCTCCTGTGGTCTGAACAGGTTTCGCCGCTCCGGTGGCGAGGTTCAGGTCTAGCAGACGCGGCGCTTCGGATTCGTGCCCGACCACTCTTCCCATGATGATGGCATCCCTGCCATCAGGGAAGACCCTCCCGGTTGCGTCGATGCCAGTGGCCACAGCCGGCATGATCGGCAGGTCCTGCGAACGTCCACTCTCCGGCCAGAATCGCAACACCTGGTATTTTCTGTCCCGATTGAGCTTGACGGCGAGCAGCGTGCCATCCGGAAGGGGTGTCGGCCCGGACGCGTTTTCCAACACCAAGCGCTCATCGCCTCCAAGCACGGGTACGCTGTAGATCCCTTGCGGCACATCGGCCAAGCGGTCGTAGTAGATCATGGTGCCATCCGGCGACCAAGCGACGTCAGCAACCAGGCCACGGCTGCGGTCGTGGGTCAGAATCGACCAATTGCCCGTTTCCGGTTTCATCACCGCGACCTGCGTCAAGCCCCGGTCCATAGCCTGAAACGCCAGCAGGTGTCCGTCCGGCGAGAGCCGCGGATCGAGCGCCATCTCTGGCCCACCCAGAATTACGCCCGACCACGATACTGCCTCCGCCGCCGGCCGCAGCCAGCGCGAGGCCGCCACGCCGATCGCCACCAGCGCGAGCGCCGCGAGTCCGCTCAGCGCCCACTGCCGCCAGCGCCACTCCATCGGCGGTACCGCTTGGGCGCTGCTTTGCATCGGGCCGCCCGACATCGCCGCCAGCGCGAACGCCAGATCTCGAGCCGACTGAAACCGATTCGCCGGCTCCTTCGCCAGACAATGGCCCAAGGTCTGCCGCACCGCCGCCGGGATGGTTTCCGGCAACTCCGGCGCATCCTCCTTCAGGATCGCGCGCATGGTCTCCACCGCTGTCTCCCGGCGAAAAGGGCGTTCTCCGCTCAGGAGCTCAAACAGAATCAGACCCAAGCTGAAGATGTCGGAGCGATCATCGGCCTCCAGGCCTTTTACCTGCTCCGGAGACAGGTAGCCGACCGTCCCCATCACCGTGCCTGGCTCGGTAAGCGCGGTGAGCGTCTCGGTTTCGCCCGAGCCGGACCGCGCCGGTGCAATCTTCGCCAATCCGAAATCCAGAATCTTGATGCGTCCGTCGCGCGTCAGCAGGATATTGTCGGGCTTGAGGTCGCGGTGGGTGATGTTGGCCGCGTGCGCCGCCGCCAAACCCGAAGCGATTTGCACTGCGCCGTCCAGAACCCGGCGCAAACCGAGCCTCATCCCGCGCAAGGGCCCACCGTCCACCAACTCGGTGACCATGTACAGGACACCGTTCTCGCTGCCGATGTCGTAGAGCGCGACGATATTGGGATGATTGAGGGCGGCCACCGCGCGGGCTTCCCGCTCGAAGCGCTGGCGGCGGACGGGATCGTGAGCCAGCGCCTGGGGCAGGATCTTCAGGGCAACCTCGCGCTTGAGACGCGTGTCGCGAGCACGATAGACCTCTCCCATGCCGCCCTTGCCGATGGGGGCGAGAATCTCATAGGGGCCGAGCTTGGTGCCCGCGTACAGCGGCATATGAGTTATGCAGTCAAGTCTATCCGATCAGAAAGCAAATTACTCCTGAATGACGCGCCATCCGGAAGTTGTTTTTGCCAATCGGCTCGTCTTGGACCAGATCCAGGTTATGATAGCTTGTCAAATCCGGCGAAGCTGGTAGCTGAATGCGCCGCCAAGCGCTCGCAGGAATAAGGGAGAGTTAATGACGCGAGTTCTGCTGTTAGGCCTCGATCCAGAGACTGTGGATTTTTCTGACCCTGCTTTGCCACCAGGCATGACTGCTGAGAAGGTTCACGCCGGCATCGCGGTGGCACAGAGGCAATTTGCGGAACGCGGATGGGAGGGCGACGTTGGTTTGATCCGACCTGATGAAACCGCTGGGCCGGCAGTGGAGCGTCTGTTAGCTTCGAAGAGCTACGATTGTGTGGTAATTGGAGCCGGCGTGCGCTTGCCACCCCGTTGCCTCGCACTATTCGAAGTCGTCATTAATTCGATTCGCAAGGCTGCCCCAGGCGCGGCGATTGCCTTCAATACACGACCCGACGATAGCGCCGATGCTGCGGCCCGAGGGTTGGCGGCTGGAAGTCGAGCCGTATAGTCCGGCGTTCAACAACCGGGACGCCCAGGCTCAAGCTTAACCGCCGTCAAGAAGTGGCTAAGTCCTGAGTCACGGGGCATCCGGACAGAACCTAATCGCGCCCTGCCCGCGCCCTTTTTGTTGAAAAATGCGATTTTCTTGGTGCCCCCCAACCCCACCAATCTGAAGGCCGGCACGGTCTAAAGACGGCTACAAGTCCTTCCTCACTAAATGATCGATTTGCATCAGCTCCACCGGCGCTCCGTTCACTTCAATCATGGCAACCAGCACCCCAGTACTCGGACTGTTAGGCGCAACGATCACCCTCTGATCGCGGATCGCCTCCGCCAGGTCGTCGACCTCGAAGGCAACGTGCGGAACGGTCTTCACCAAGTCTGGATACGGCGCGCCGTCCCAGTATCTTTGCCACTGGATGCCGAATGGGTTGTTCTGGTGATCGCTTACCGTCACCTTCAAATGCGGCAGTGGAATCTCGCCATCGAAATTTGAGGTCGTCGGTATCCCGACGTGGTTGTACTTCATTATCAAGGCTTGCTCCCTAGTTTAGCTGATCAAGGAACAAATCAAGTCCTGAGTCACGGGCTACTCGGAAGTTATCGCACAAACCGTAGAACTGAAAGGCGCCACCCGATTGCTGTTGCGAAATCCCCTTCGCGCCACGAAAGGCTCAGGAAGTCCGAATGCGGGAAGTTATCCCTGGTGAATCGCCGCTCACGGCATCCAAGCTTGCGCCTGTGGAGCCGCCCCGTGATCCGGGCTCGGGCGCAACGCCGGAGTCGCGTACCCTCTTTAGTTCGTCGACTTCGGCTTCTGGTACGGGTGCTCGACGTACTTCTGCGCTTCTTCCTGCGCGTTATAGCTGTTGTCTTTGGTGCGCAGAGCCTGCGAGTATTCGTTCTGGGCGCGGGCGCGCTGGTCGTTGATGTCGTAAATCCAGCCCAGGTGAATGTGGGACCACACTTCGGTCCACTTGGGATTCAGATCGCCCGTGAGCGAATCGTGAAAAGCGTTCATGGCGGCGGACCAGTTGCTTTGGAGAAAGAACAGTTCCCCGATCCGGTAGTGCGCCAGGGAGCTGTTCTTGACCACGTCCAGCGCCTTCTGATAATCGGCCAGGGCTTCGGCGTATTCGCCCACTTCGGTGTGCTGCTCGCCTTTGCGAATGGCCACCTCCACGCGCATGTTCTTGTCGTATTTCAGCAGCCTTCCCTTGGGATCGATGGTGATTCCGTCGGGGCGCGGCTTACCGAACGTGTCCACCGTGAACTCAGATGACGTTCCGATCACCTGCACCACTTTGTCCTCGGGATTGCCGTCGGTCTCGATGTGCAACGTCACGGGCATCTGGAACAGCTCCAGATCCTGGCTGATGGTGCCCATGACGCGGAAGCCGGGTTGCGGCGCGCCATCGCCCACGTGCGCCTGGTCCACCCGAAGCACGGTGTATTTCGCGCTCATCTCCGGGGCGCCGCTGGATTCGATCCACTGCTGGAAGAAATAGTTCAGGCCGGAGCCGAAAACCTCCTCGGCGGCTTTATGAAAATCGTCGGTGCTGATGGAGCGCCACGCGTATTTCTGCGGGACGGCGCGCAGCAGCTTCATGAAATTGTCGTCGCCGATGACGCCGCGCAGCATGTTCAGGACGGCCGCGCCCTTGCTGGCGGTCTCGGCCCAAAACTCCGGCGAATAATCCTCCAGGCGCGAGGACTGAATCAGCGGAGGATTGTCCACGGTCAGCGCCGTGACATAGGTGTCGTGCACTTCCTGATCGTAGGCTCCGGAACCATTGACGTGCTCCACATACAGCAGCTCGGAGTAGCGCGCCATGCCGTTCTCGATCCACAGATGATTACGAGTGGTGGGCGAAACCTCCTCCTCCCACCATTGCCGCGCAACCTCATTGGCCACCACTTTGATGTTGACGCTGGTGCCGATGGCCTTGGGCGACAGAAATACCAAGCCGGGCGCGGTGTAACCGTTGGGAGCGCCTGCTTCGGTTTCGACCACCGTCAGGTCCTTCTTGGGAGGGATACCGAAGAGATCGGTGAAGAAGGCCATGGCCCGGCCGAACTCCTCGCCGTAGGGACCGGCCACCATGGCCGAGTCTCGGAAGTGCAGAGTCGTGGCGACTCCGCCGGAGCTGATGGTATTACCCGAATCGCTGCGCACCACCCCAAGACTGCCGGGGAAAGAAGCGTCCGTAAATTTCCAGCGCGTGGCGGGCATGCCGTCAGCAGTGGACTCCGTGGACTCGATCCCGCTGCCCAGGACCTTGTAACCCATGGGCACGGTGACCTTGAAGTCCGCTGCGAAACGGTCCGTGGTGTAATCGTTCACCGGAAACCAGCGGGCCGGGTACATCAGATACGCGAAATCGGGATGGATCGCGGCGAACTTGATGCCGAACACGGGCGATTCTTCATCGCCGGTCAGCTTGCCGTCGTACGTAAAGATGAGTGTGCCGGCTTGCCCCTTCGCCAGAGGCTGCGGCAGGCTGAGGCGGACGCTCATGTCCTGCTGCAGGCGCGAAGCCTGAATCTGGTGATCCTGATCGTCCGTGACTTTGTTCAGCGCCAGCGCGTTGTTCAGCTCGAAAGATACCGATGAAGTGTCGTCCACCGCGACAAAACGGACCTTGACTGTCGCGGCCAGCGTTTGGGCCATCGGGTCTATACGAATGTCTCCCGCGTAGTCCTGAACGTCGATCCGGGCTTGCCGGGGTTGCGCGAACCCCGGCGGGATGCACAACATTCCGGCCACCGCGGCCAACACCGAATTAATTCCTGCTCGACACCGTTTCACTCTGCACCTTCTTGGTTTCAAGCCACACCCTCTCAATGCATTCCGCCGCGATCTCCATCGGGTCACGGTCGCTGCGTAACGTGGCGGCGACCTCACCCAGACGGGTTCGCATCGCGGACAATCCCTCTTGTCCCTCCAACAGGCGAAGTGCCTCGGCGGCGATCCGCTCCGGGGTCATGTCGCCCTGGATCAACTCCGGCACGATGGCATGGCCCGCTAGCAGATTTGGCATGCAAAACTGCGGCGCTCGAACCAGCCATCTTCCCAATATCCAACTTAACGCGTTTACTCTATAAAAGCCCACCATGGGAACGCCCAGGAGCGCGGCCTCCACCGTCACGGTACCGAGCGCGGTCAAAGCCAGCTCCGCCTGAGCGAGCACGTCCCAGGTGAAACCTTCTATAGCTTTGATGGACGCCGCCTGAATCCGTTCCCGGAAACTTGCGGTTTCCACGCCAAATCCGCGCGGCAAAGCCAGCACCGGAGTAACGCCAACGCGTCTTCGAATCAGCTCCACAGCTTCGAGAAGAACCGGCAGGTGGCGCTCCACCACGCCGTGACGGCTCCCTGGCGTCAGGGCCAAAATGCGGGAACTGGCCGCAATCCCCAGTCTGTCACATAATTCTTCCGCGGCTGAGTGTGGGCTTGACCATCCGTGCCAGAGGATGACCGAGGTAGGTGGTGGGGATGCCACGGCTTTCAAAGAATTCGCGCTCAAAGGGGAAGATACAGAGAAGGCGATCGACGGCGTTGCGCATGACGCGGACGCGGCCCTGCCTCCACGCCCAGGCTTGCGGCGCGATCAGATACACCACCGGGACTCCGTAACCGCGCAGGCGCTTGGCCAGGCGGAGATTAAAATCGGGCGCGTCAGTCAAAATGGCGATCTCCGGCTTCTCCTTTGGAATCGCCCGGACCAGGGTGCGGAACTGGCGGAGGATTCGGGGGATGTGGCGCACCACTTCCACCAGGCCAACCACGGCGATGGAGCGCATGTCGATGACCGGGCGGACACCCGCGGCCTGCATACGCGGTCCGGCGCAGCCGAAAAACTCGGCATCGGGATAACGCGCGCGCAGGGCCGCCACTACGGAGGCAGCGTAAAGGTCGCCCGAATCCTCACCGGCGGAGATCAAGACCCGCATAAAAACTTCTTAGCCGCGAATGCACGCGAATACACGCAAATTAAAAAAGTTGTTTTATTCGTGTTCATTCGCGTTCATTTGCGGCTAAAGGGTTGGTGTGTTGTTCCCCAGCAGCGCGTGGCGCACCACCTTGACCGGAGGGTACCCCTGCTTCAGGAACTCGTCGTGGAACTCCTGGAGGGAGAACTGCGCGCCCTTCATCTTGCGATAATCCTCCCGCAGCTTCAGGATTTGCAGCTTGCCGAGCGTGTAATACAAGATAGGTCGGGTCGGATGTGCCCCGCTTGGTTTCCTTCACGGCGACCTCGTGCGGCTGGTAGCCCTCCTTCTCGAAGAACTCGATGGCTTGGTCGAAGGTCAGCTTGCCGGTGTGCATTTCGATTCCGGCGATGTAGCGCGCGTTGCGCAGCAGGGCGTCCATGCAACTGGCCCAGGCGCATGCGCGGATCGCTATTGGTATAACCTTCGTCGAGCATCATCTGCTCGCAGTAGTGCGCCCAGCCCTCCGCGTCGGTATTGGCGCCCAGCAGCTTGCGAATCTTCGAGTCGATGTGCTGCACCCACAGGAATTGCACGTAGTGGCCGGGATAAGCTTCGTGGACCGCGGTGCTGAGAATGGTGCCGCGGTTGAAGCTGTGCATGTAATCTTCGATTTGCGTCCTTGCGGCCAGTTCTTCTCCGGAAGAGTCACGTTGAAAAACGCTTCTTTGGCGACCGTTTCGTACGGTCCCGGAGTGTCCATCGAAGCAAACGTCAGAGCGCGCATCGAAGGGCGGAGTCTCTTCGAGCATCGGCAACACCGGCGAAGGAATCGTGACGATCTTGTGCGCCACGATGTAATCGCGCAGTTGCGTCACGGTGTCGCGGAAGGCTCCCAGCAGTTGGCCGGGGGCGGGATGGTCCTTTTCGAGGTCCGCCAGAATCTGCTGCGGCGTCTTGGAAGGATCGATCTTCGCCGCCGTTTCGCGAAGCTTCTTCTGGTTCTCGCGCAGATTCGCGATAGCCGATTTCCAGCAGCCGGTCGAGCGGGATATCGACCATCTCTTCGTACAGCAGCTTCTTGGAATAATTGTCGGCGCCCAGCCGGAAATCGCCGTTCGAGCGCGGAAGCAGATCCTTCTTAAGAAACGCCTCGTATTGCTGCAACGCCGCGATGACGGCTTGATTCGCCGTCTTGAAATCCGCCAGCAGTTTCCGGTCTTTCACTTCCTTGAACGCCAGCGGGACGTCGTTCTTGAAGAAGTCGATGTTGCCGGGCAGTTGCTCGATCGCGATCTCCGTGTAGATGTGCGGCGGGTTCCTCAGATTCGCGCGGGCGTCCAGCGAGCACCTTCGGCATCTGGCGCTCGCGCTCAATCAGCGATTTCAGCCGCGCCTCCGGAGGCGCAAACTTGCGGCTCATGATGGTGAACGCGCTGTTGGTGATGCCGCTCGAATAGTTGTCGGGATTCTTGCTCCCACTCGCGAATCGTCTCCAGTTCCAGCAAGCTCGCGCGAATGTAATTCAGCACCAGGTCGCGGTCGTCGCTTTGCGGCAGCTTGGCGAACTGCGCTTCCCAATTCTTGAGCTCGCCGGTGCGCTTGGTGACTCCCGCTTTGGAGTAATCCTCCAGTTGGCCGTCGTACTTGTGGATTCCGGCGGAGGTCGCCGTGGTGGGGTTGTATGGGGAAGTAGTATTCGTCGAAGAAACGGTCGGCGAGCGGCTGAAGCTGATTTTGAGCGTATCCGGCGCTGGCCAGGAGCATGGCGAGAAGGAGTTGCCTCACTGTTCCACTTTACAATGATAGGGTGACCGTGACGGAACAGTTCGAGTACCTGAAGAAGGGCTTCGTGGAGATCATCCGCGAGGAGGATCTGAAAGAGCGGCTGGAGCAGTGCGCCAAGGAAGGGCCGGCCGCTGCGCGTGAAAGCCGGCTTCGATCCCACTGCGCCGGATCTGCACGTGGGCCACACGGTGCTTCTGCGGAAGCTGAAACATTTTCAGGACCTGGGGCACACGGTTATCTTCCTGATCGGCGACATGACCGGGTTGATCGGCGATCCCACGGGCCGCAACATCACCCGCCCTCCCATGACCCGCGCGCAGATCAATGAGAACGCCGAAACGTACAAGACTCAGGTGTTCAAAATTCTGAATCCGCAAAAAACCGAGATCCGCTTCAACAGCGAATGGATGGATCCGATGAAGTTCGAGGATGTGATCCGGCTGTGCGGGAAGTATACCGTGGCTCGGATCCTGGAGCGCGACGATTTTTCGAAGCGCTACAAAGAAGGCAATCCGATTTCGATGCACGAGATCCTGTACCCGCTTGGTGCAGGGCTACGATTCGGTGGCGTTGAAGTGCGATGTCGAGCTGGGCGGGACGGATCAGAGGTTCAATCTCCTGGTGGGGCGCGAGTTGCAGCGCGACTTCGGCCAGCCGCCGCAGATTGTCGGCGACCACGCCGTTACTGGAAGGCACGGACGGCGTGGAGAAGATGTCGAAGTCGAAGGGCAATTACATCGGCATCACCGAGCCGCCGAAGGTCATGTTCCGCAAAGTCATGGGCATCAGCGACGACCTGATGTGGCGCTATTGGGAGCTGCTGACGGACGTTTCACTTGCGGAGATCGCCCAAATGAAAACGCAGGAACCGATGGCGGTGAAGATGAAGCTCGCCTCGCGCATTGTTGCCGATTTTCATTCCGCCGCCGAGGCAGCACAGGCGGAGCAGGATTTCGACCACGAGGTGCGCCAGCACGCGATGCCTGCCGATATCGAGACGGTAGACAACGAATGGTTCAATGGCACGGGAACCAACCTGCCCAAGCTCCTGGTCGGCTCCGGCCTGGCCCCGTCGCGCACCGAAGCCGAACGGTTCCTAAAGGCCGGCGCCGTCGAAATCGACGGGCAGCGCTGGACCCAGTTGACGTATCCGGCGGCGGCGTTCACGGTCCGCGCCGGCAAGAGATGGAAAAAGATTATTTTAGCCGCGAATTAACGCGAATAAACGCGAATCTTTTTATTTATGTTCATTCGCGTCCATTCGCGGCTAAAACTCTTCTGCCGGTGATACGGTAGCGCCCCGACAGCACCAACGCGATGGCTTCCGCATAGATGCGGTGCTCTTCCTGGATGATGCGCGCGGCCAGCGTCTCACCATCGTCATTGTCGAGCACCGGCACTATGGCCTGTTTGACGATCGGACCGGAGTCGAGCCCCTCATCCACGAAGTGCACCGTGCAGCCGGAGTATTTGACGCCGTGGGCGACAGCCTGATGCTGCGCGTCGAGACCGGGGAAGGCGGGAAGCAGGGAGGGGTGAATGTTGAGGATGCGGCCGGGAAACTCGCGGATGAAGTGGCCGCTCAATATGCGCATGTACCCGGCCAGGCAGATCAGCTCAACCCGGCGGGATCGCAGCTCCTCGATCAATCTGCGGTCGTAGATCTCGCGGTCGAGCCCTTGCGACGGCAACGCCAGCGCTTCGATCCCACGAGCCTTGGCCAGATCGATGCCGGGCGCATCGGCACGGTTGGAAATCACGATAGCGATTTCGGCGTCCAGCTTTCCGGACGCAATAGCATCCGCGATCGCCAGAAAGTTCGAGCCGCGGCCCGAAATCAGAATGCCCAATCTTCTCATTGGGGCTTCTCACTTGTAAACCACGCCGCGCCCGCGGACCACTTCGCCGATCTTGTAGAACGGCTCGCGCAAGGAGCCGAGAATGCGCTCGGCATCCTTCAAGCGCCGTTGCGACACCACCACGATCATGCCGATGCCGAGATTGAACGTCCTGCGCCAATCGTGTTCCGGAATGCGCCCGATCTTGCGCAGCAGATCGAACACCGGAAGCACCGGCCACGATCCCACTTTGATCCGCACCCCCAGCCCTTTCGGCAAGATGCGCGGTGTGTTTTCGGTGATGCCCCCGCCGGTGATGTGCGCCGCCCCTTTGAGCAAAGCTGCGTCTCTCAAGGCGCGCAGAGGAGCCAAATAACTGCGGTGAATCTTGAGCAGCTCTTCCGCGATGGAGCCGCCCAACTCCGCGATCTCGGTTCCGGCGTGGTGCCCCGCAACCTCGAACAACAGCATCCGGGCGAGTGAATAGCCGTTGGTGTGCAAGCCGGTGGAGGGTAGGCCGAGCAGAGCGTCGCCGGCTTTAATCGACTCACCCGTGATCATCTGTTTGCGCTCCACCACGCCGGTGATGAAGCCCGCCAGGTCGTACTCGCCTTCGGCGTAGAGGCCGGGCATCTCCGCGGTCTCCCCGCCGATCAGCGCGCACCGGTTGGCTTTGCATCCGCGCGCGATTCCCGAGACCACTTGAGCCGCGACCTTCGCGTCCAATCTTCCCACCGCGAAGTAATCCAGAAAGTACAGCGGGTCCGCGCCCTGCACGGCAATGTCATTGACGCAGTGGTTCACCAGATCCTCGCCGATGGTGGAATGAATGCCGGTCAGAAAGGCCAGCTTGATCTTGGTGCCGACGCCATCGGCGGAGGAAATCAGAACGGGATCGTGGTAGCCCTTCAGCCGGAAGCCGCCCCCAAAGCTGCCGATGTCGGTCAGGACGTTGGGCGTGAAGGTGCGGCGCGCCATCGTGCGGATGGACGCAACCGCGCGATCGGCCTCATCGATGTTGACGCCGGCTCTTTTGTAAGTGATTCGCTTGGGCATACGGGGAACCTTTCCATGATAGGGCATGACCCATGGGGAACATGGGCCGGTGAAACTGCTACTTTCAAAAGCGTGCCTTCCTCGGATGCCTTCGTCTTTTTCGGCGCCACCGGCGATCTGGCGCACAAGAAAATTTTTCCGGCGCTCCAGAGCATGATCAGGCGCGGCAGCCTGAATGCTCCCGTGATCGGGGTGGCGAAAGCGGGCTGGAACATCGATCAGTTTCGCGAGCGCGCCCGCGACAGCCTTACGCAATACGGCGGCGTGGATGAGCGGACGTTCGCTCAATTGCTTAAGCTGCTGCAGTACATCGACGGCGACTATCAGGACCCCGCCACGTTCGACAAATTGCATGACGCGCTAGGCCGGGCCGCATCGCCGGCGCACTATCTGGCTATCCCGCCCAGTCTGTTCGGAGACGTGGTGACCCATCTGGGCCGCGCGGGTTGCGTGCGCAACGGGCGGGTGATCGTGGAAAAACCGTTCGGACGCGATCTGGCTTCCGCCAGGCAGTTGAACGAGACGCTGCATGCGGTGTTTCCCGAGTCTTCCATCTTCCGCATCGATCACTATCTGGGAAAAGAGACGGTTGAGAATTTACTCTGCTTCCGCTTCGCCAATACATTCCTGGAGCCGATCTGGAACCGCAATTACATTCACAGCGTGCAGATCACCATGGCCGAATCTTTTGGAGTCGCCGGGCGTGGCGCCTTCTACGATCAGGTGGGCGCGATCCGCGACGTGGTGCAGAATCACATGCTGCAAGTGGTCGCGCTTCTGGCCATGGAGCCGCCGACCAGCACGTATTCCGAATCGTTGCACGATGAGCAGGTCAAGGTTTTCCGCATGATTCCGCCGCTCGACCCGGCCCATCTGGTGCGGGGGCAGTTCCGGGGGTATCGGCAGGAGCCTGGGGTCGCCGCCGATTCGCAAACCGAAACATTCGCGGCGGTGCGCTTGGAAGTCGATTCCTGGCGCTGGTCGGGCGTGCCGTTTCTGATTCGCGCGGGCAAGAGCCTTCCCGTCAGTGCAACGGAAGTGTTGGTGAAGCTGCGGCGTCCTCCCGTGGCCCACAAGGACGCGGCGCGAAATTACTATCGCTTCCGGCTGAGCCCGCAGTTGTCGCTGAACCTGGGTGCTCGAGTCAAGAAACCGGGCCCTGGCCTCGATTCGATTCCGGTCGAACTATCGGCGGTCAGTTCGGATCAATCCGCGGAACTTGGACCCTATGAGCGCCTCCTCACGGACGCGATGAACGGCGACGCTATGCTGTTCGTGCGCGAGGATTCGGTGGAGGCGGCCTGGAGTATCGTCGAGCCCATTCTCGGCGACGCCGTTCCCGTGCAGGATTACGAACCGGGCAAATGGGGACCGGAGGAAGCCCATCGCCTGGCCGAAGATATCGGCGGGTGGCACGACCCGTTGGACAAATTCTAAGGGTCTAAGGGATTTCCCTTAGGTAGGATTCCGCGATAGCCGTCGAAAGTAAAAGGGAACCGGCGGCACAACTAACCGTGGGTTCGAGGGTTCAACGCAGTTGGAGCGTTTACAAAAGCAGTTGGAGGGTTTTCAAACAATGTCAAAAACTAAAATGATTTCCGCCGCTCTTAGCGCCGGACTCGTTATCGGAGGATTTTCTGCTTGGGCCCAACCTAAGCAGAATGTTTCGCCTGGATTGCATCCCAACCTTGCGGCCGCCCAACGGCTCAGCGAGCAAGCCTTTCAGAAGGTTACGGCAGCACAAGAGGCGAACGAGTTCGACTTAGCCGGTCATGCGGCGAAGGCCAAGCAACTGCTCGAGCAGGTTAATTCCGAGCTGAAGCAGGCCGCCCAGCAGTCCAATAGAAACAAAGCCAAGCAATAAGGCAGACGCGTCGATCGGGGCCGTTTCGCTGGGACATTCTCACAACTCGAGGCGGCCCTGCATTTCCATCTGCTGCGGATAGAACACCTGCCATAGAACCAGCCTTCCGATTTGCGCGGCGAATCCCACGTAAGCGTCTTTCTTCGTGATCTCCACTGAGCGGCGGAATTCGTAGATCACATTCGCGCGTCCTTCGGCCTTTCGCACGATCGCGACACGCGACGGCTTCAGATCCTTCTTGTTCTCGCGCTTGAGCGACGCAACGCCTCGCAGCTTCGCCGTACTCCAGTCTTTCGGGGTGGGAATGTTGTAAACCACGATGGTGTAGTAGTTGCTGTCTATGGAGGGGGCATCCTGATCGGCGACCTTCACTTCGGCAGCGCGCACCGGGTTGGCGCTTTCCCAACGCACCTCAAACGTTCCCGGATCGGGCTTGGCGTGAGCCTTGGCGATGGCTTCCCGGGCTCGAGCGGGACCGAAAATTCCGATGCCCGCGAGGCCAACGCCGTGGCCGGGATCTGCCTGCAGATCGCCGCTCTCCCGTCGCTCATCGGGGGTGAGGTCGCGCACGATCTGCGGATGGACTAAGCCGACCCAGGGTGATTCGGCGAGCACCTGGCGAGCGTCATCCTCATTCCACTTGTCGACCGATTTGGTCTTCCAGTCGCCTTCGTCGGCCCAGGCCGCAAGGGCAACAAGGACACAGGAAGCGGACAGAATTAAACGGAGCGGCATCGCGAGTTCTTCTTGAACTTATCTTAAGAGGCGCCGAGGCGAGATTCCACTGCCGCCGGCTTAAGCCGCACGACCCATACGGAAAATTCAGTTCTCCGACGGCGTTTTTTCCGCGTGATCGATCACCAGCGTGTCCACGGCGATCTTGGCCGATTCCAGCTTCAGCCCCAGTTGCTTCTCCATCGCCGAAGAAACTATGGGCACGGAATCCACCTGACCTGGATTCGGCCCGCCGCTATTCAGGGGAGCCGTCTGCCCCGGATTAAGCGGTAACGTTAAGGAGATCCAAACCAAGAATCCGTCTTCCGGCGGCGTGAACTCCAGAGTGAAATCGTACTTTCCGCTGAGACCGGTCTTATCGATGATATGAGCACCTAACGCAAACGAAAATTGCTGCACCAGATCGGACAGCGGATAATCGCGGAATCGCGCGCGGACCGTGCCGTCCTTGAATATCCCGCCCATATTGCGTTCGGGAAACAACTCCGGAAACCCGTCCTTTTCAATTTGGACAGTGATCGGCCCATTTTTGAGGACCTTGCGTTCGGATTCTCCCAGCGGCCCCGCGCTCTGCTTGAGCTTCGCCCCTCCCTTCGCGATCACCAGAGCGTAGCCGGAAACCTCGACCGCCGTGCGATGAAGCGCCAACTGGAAGCGCTCCTTCAGCAGGTTTTGCAGCATGGTCGCCACCTGCTCCTTGGTTGCCCCCGGTGGAATTTTGGCCGAAATATCGAAAAGCGCACCCCCGGCGACGGCATCCGCGGTCGCCCAGTCCGGCCCCTTGATCTGGTCGCGCTGAACGCCATAGGCGTCCATCAGCAATTGCCGGAATAGCGCTCGCTCATACCTGAGGTTTTCCGGATCGCTCGTCCCCGGCCCGCCCTGAACCGGGCCGCCGCGCCCTCCGCGCGTGCCTGGCGCCGGCGGACCCAACGTCCGCACGGACGCAACCTCGAACTGGAGTTTGGCGTCCTGCGCCGGCAGCACGCTCGATCCCACAGCAACGGCCAGGATCGCGAGGGAATTCGTACGCCGCGCAGGAGAGATCCCCGCAGAGAAAAGCATAATGCCAGATGTTATCTCATTTTCTTGCCCGCGGATATACGGAGCTATATCGAAATCCGCCGGGATCGTTTTGGTCGGGCCAGGGCAAACCCTATAATGTGTGGCATGTGGTTCCTCTTCCTCCTCACCACAGCAATGGCAATCGCCGGCGGGTTCACCACCACCCGCGGAGGCACGGTTGGCAGCCTCGGCGGGGGCGTGCTCTCCGGCGAGTTCACCACGTCGCTTGGCGACCAATACCCATACACGATCTCCGCCATCACTACCGACTCCTATAACAACATATACGTGATCGGCAGCCGCCGGCTCGGCGGCGAAACCCCGGGAAGTTCCAACGTCTTCGTCTCGAAGCTCGATCCCCTGGGCGACCTCTTCTTCACCGACACCTTCGCCGGCAAAGGCGTCGATACGGGAACGGCCATCGCGCTTGATCCCGCAGGCAATATTTACATCGCCGGAACCACTACCTCTGACGATTTCCCCTTGAGCAACGCCCTTCAGACCCAGCCCAGCGCCTCCGGCGCAGGATTCATCATCAAGCTGACCTTCGACGGCTCGACGATTCTTTACTCCACCTACTTCGGAGGCACGCGTGGCGCGACCTCGATCAGCTCACTGGCCACCGACTCTAACGGCAATCTCTATCTAACGGGCACAACCAACGCCCCTGACTTCCCGCACACCGCCGGAATGCCCTTTGGTGCGGTCAACTCATCGCAGGCACCGCCGGTCAGTGGCGCCGTCATCGCGTCCATCTCAGCGGCTGGCGACAAGATCGTCTACTCTGGCGTGTTGGCGGGCGAATCGTTGACTTGCTTCGGAGGCAGTAGTTGCTCCTTAGCGCCTCGAATCACCTCAGGCGCCGGTATCGGCGTGGATGCGGCTGGGAACGCTTATGTCGCAGGCAACACCAATACCACCGACCTGCCGGCAACGTCCGGCACCATCTCGCCAACCGGCTTCGGTGCATTCGTCGCCAAAGTTAACCCAGCAGGAGCCGGCCTTAGCTATCTCACCTACGTTTCGTCGGGACAGCTCGGGCTCCAAGGGCTAATCACCGGCTATACCACTCTCAACGCGATCACAGTGGACGCTGTCGGCAACGCGTATCTGGCCGGATCGACCAACGACTCGACGTTTCCCGCCACTCCCGGCTCTCTTCAGCCCGTCTTTGGCGGCGCGCCCCCATCTGAAGACGCTTCAGCATCGCCCGAAGGAGTTCTGGCGAAACTGAAACCGGATGGCAGCGCGATGGTATGGGCAACCTTTCTGGGAGGCGCTGGCCCCGCCGCGGCGCAATCCATATCCGTCGATGCCAACGGAAATGTGTGGGCAGTCGGAAGAACGGAATCCTCCACATTTCCCAACACCAACGGCTGGACCAGCGGCCCCGAGTTTTTGGTCGGCCTCAGTGCGACAGGCTCTGAATTGACCTATTCCGCACTGTATCCCTCGGGCACCGTCGCGCAGTCCGTCGACGTGAGCTTGGGCATGGTCTACGTGGCGGGGTCAAACGGGTTCGTCTCCGCGATCATACCGCCGCCACAGGTTGGCCCCGGATTGATCGTCTTCGCTTTTCAAAACGCCTTTGGAGGAAATGTCACCGCGCGCATCTCGCCTGCGGAAGTGATTTCGATTTACGGACCCGGCATCGGCCCGTCAACTCCTTCAACAGCCACCCCCACCAACGGCCTCTATCCAACGACGCTCGCCGGCGTGCAGGTCACCATCAACGGCATGAACATGCCGCTGCTGTACGTCTCCGCCAACCAGATCAACGCCGTCGTTCCCATGGAGGTCGCGCCGGGCGCGGCGGCAACGGTCCATGTGATCGACGGAGTCGTGCTCGGTCCCGCTTATTCAGTCTGGATCGTCGACTCGGCTCCGCAGGCGTTCGCGACCGTGCTGAACCAGGACGGCACCCTCAACTCGCAGACGAATCCTGCACAACAAGGCTCGATCGTGAGCTTCTATGCGACCGGCTGGCAGACGAATTTCTCCCCGCTTACCGACGGCCAAGTCGCAACCATGGCGCAAAACCTTTGTCTTCCAGGAGTCTGCCAGGCCGCTCCCGGAGGAGCAGTACCTTATGGAGGGGCGGCCCCGGGAATCGTTGCCGGGGTCAGCCAGTTGAACGTCCAGATCGGCGCGACCCAATCCAGCTTGACGAGCCCGTTTCTGTTCAGCCTTTCGGTGGCCGGGCCTTCGGGCGATCTCGCGCAAGCAGCGTGGGTCGCGCCTTGACCCCTACTGCCGTAGTGCGTAGACGAACAGAGCCTGCCCCGCGGCCACGGCGATGTATTGGCGGCCGTTGACGCTATAGCTCATCGCGCCGCTGTTCACCTGGCCGCCGAGGTTCTGCTTCCACAGCAGATTGCCGGTCTTGGCGTCGAGCGCGTAGAAGTAGCCTTCGCGGCCGCCGCTGAAGAGCAGATCCGAGCCGGTGGTGAGGATGCCGGCCCAGGTGATGTCGTTCATCTTGTATTCCCACTTCATGTCGCCGGTCTTGGGATCGAAGGCGCGGACGGTGCCGTAGCCTTCCTCGGGAGTCTTGAGGTTGGGGATCTCGTTGGTCTGCGCCATGGGAGTGTTTCCGGTGGCTCGGCCGAATCCCTGATTTTTGGCGACCATGGTGCCGCTGTTCTCCCAACCAGGGATGTAGAACAGCCCGGTGCGCGGGCTGTAGGACGGCGGATACCAGTTGGTGCCGCCGAGCCCATTGGGTTGGACCAGCAGCGGCGTCGGGCTGTCCTGCTGGCCGGGAACGCGCATGGGGCGGCCCTTTTCATCGAACCCGGTTAGCCAGTTCGCCTTGATGAACGGCTTGCCCAGCAGGAACTCGCCGGTGGTGCGATCGAGCACGTAAAACACGCCGTTGCGATTGGCCCACAGCATGGTTTTGCGCATTTTGCCCTTGAACTCGAAGTCGGCCAGGACGGGGACCTGCGTGGAATCGTAATCCATGGTGTCGTGCGGCGTGAACTGGTAATACCATTTGAGCTTGCCGGTGTCCGCGTCCAGCGCCAGGACGCAATCGCTATAGAGGTTGTCGCCGAGTCGCACGTCGCCGTTGGTGTCGGGAGCAGGATTGCCCGTGCCCCAGAAGGTGAGGTTGGTGTCCGGATCGTACGCCCCGATGTTCCATACGGCGGCTCCGCCGGTTTGCCAGGAGTCGCCGGACCAGGTTTCGTGGCCGGGCTCGCCGGGTCCGGGGATGGTGTAGAAGCGCCAAACTTCCTTGCCCGTCTTGGCGTCGAGGGCGAGGATGTAGCTGCGGATCGGGCCGTCACCGCCGGCCATGCCGACGATCACCTTGTCCTTGACGATGAGCGGAGCGTGGGTGATGGGATAGCCTCCGCGTTGCGCGGCGACTCCCACAGTCGTGTTCCAGATGATCTTGCCGGTTTTGGCGTCGATGGCGATGACGTGCGAGTCCAAGGTGCCCATGTACAGCGTGTCGCCCAGAATGGCGAGGCCGCGATTGACGCGTCCGCAGCAGGCGTTGGCTTCGGGTGGAAGAGGATAATTCAGGGTCCAGAAGATGCGCCCGGTGACGGCGTCGAGCGCGTAGACGTTATTCGGCGCTTCGATGGTGTAGAGCACGCCGTCGACGACCAGCGCGGTGGTCTCGAACTTTTCCGTGGAGCGTGCCTGCCACACCCACTGAAGCTCCAGATTTTTGACGTTGGCCGGGGTGATCTGGTTGAGAGGCGTGTAACGCTCGCCATCGATTGTGCCGGAATAAGTGAGCCAATTTTGCGGCTCCTTGCGGGCGTTCAGGAGGCGGTCGAAGGTGACGCCCTGGGCGAAGACGGAGGCGGCCGCAGAGAGCAACAGCAGGGTGCGGGAAAGCATGGAGACACTATATAACGAATCTGATACGGGTGCGTCCACTCCGCCGGCCGGAGCGACGGAGTGGACGTGAAAGTGAGGAGAAGAGAGTGTTCGAGCGGCTCACGCCTCTGTCAGGCGTGAGCTGCCTCATCTGAACCGGTTACCGGCGTCGGCCGCCGCCACGCGCTCCGCCGCCACCGCGGGCGCCACCGCCGCCGCGGACTGCACCACCACCGCGGAATGCACCGCCGCCATAACCACCGCGGTAGCCGCCGTAGCCGCCACGATACCCATAGCCGCCACGATAACCGTAGCCGCCGTAGCCATAGCCGCCATAGATTCCAACGCCGCCGTAGTATCCGTACGGATAACATAATGCGTAAGGATAACCGTAAGCGTATGGATACGCATACGGATACGGGCTAGCGTAGTAAGGGTATGCCGGATAAGCATACGGCACGCCGACGCCAACCCCAACTCCGAATCGAACCGCCGCCTGCGCCGGAGCGGGGGTCATCATCATCAGGATGGCGATTACCGCCAAGGCTGGAATTCCAAATTTCTTCAGCATATTCATGCCTCCAAGGGAGCATTCCTTCTGCTCCCTCTACTGGTTCGACGCCGGAGGACGCTGTTGGGATTCACACCTTGAGGGCCGGTTCGATTAAAGTCTGTATTTCCAACCGCGGACGCCGGCCCAGCTTGCATGAAGGGCTTACGGTGCGGATGGACGGCCGGGGGGCTTGGGTTAGACGATCTCTGGCGCCTGTCTGGATGCGTGCCAGAAGTGCAGAATCTCGATGACGTTGGGGTGTTCTTGAACCCGATAGTAGATCAGGATTGGTGTGTGCACCAACTGTCGAACTCCAGGCCGGCCAGCAACGGGACTCCCAACGTAGGGGAGCGTTCTTAGAAGCCGGCACAGGGCCGGGGCGGCCCTTCAAACGGGGAAGGAACGCGCCGGGTTCCGCCGCCCCAGGCTCCGTTGTGCCGGCGAGCTCCTCAGAAGAGCAACATGATTGAGCAATGACGTGCCGAAGCTCTCGGCCGCCGCCGGAAACCTCATCCAGGAATATTCAACGATATCGTGGAGCTCGGCTAGCGCCGTGTCTGAGATTCGAACTTGGAAATCCACGCGGGGATCAGTCTGCGGGCCTCTTCAATGGAAACCGTGCGGCCCTCGTCCGCGGCTTGCGCGCCCCGGTCTATCGCCTCCAGAGTCCGCGTGTCCACTTGAACCTCTTCGTCCGTGGATGCTTCCAATCGAAAGTCCTGCATATCCACAGTATAGAGCTTGGACTCTACTTCACTTCGACGTGCTTCAGGTCCTTCTCGTCCTCCGAGCAGTTGTACTCGATCAGATCGGTATCGGGCAGCAAGCGAAGATTGTATTTGAACGTCACCGGCTTGGTGAAGGTGCGCGGATCGTCCAGCGTCATCTGAAGCTCCATGGTTCCGAAGCTCACACGGCGGAATCGTTCGGTTACTTTTAAATCCTCACTGTGCCGGTGTCCGGAAGCGTCGAGGTAGGTGCGATCGTTCAAGCCGGCAGTCTCCACCACCAGTGCGTCGCCGTCCCAGCGGCCCCAGGAATTGCCGAGCCAGGACGGCGACGGATCCTCCGGAAACGTGCGGCCGTCGGTGTAGACCTGCCGGAAGACCGAGTTTTCCTCCATCAGTAACAGGACCAGCCCCGGCGTCTGCACGATCTTGATCGGGGACGGAATCGTGTCGACCATGGGCATTCCGGTGGGCAGGCAATGATAGCCGGGGTCATCCTTGCTGATGACGCTCGAATCAAGCTTACCCGCCGCCGCTGCGGCCGCCGGCGTGAGGGGCGCTTCGCCCGGCTTGAAATCGGCGAGCACGTTGATGAAGTATTTCGTCGGTATCACCGAGCCCAGCGAAGGACGGGATTCCCGAGACGCGTCGTCGATCATCGCGGCCAGCAATTCCGGAATCGGCGCAGACTCCGGCTGCCAGACTCCCGAGAGGTCCGGCTTCCCGTCCCGGCCTCGCGGCGCGGGCGCCGCCAGATTCGCTTTCCCGTCCTTGGTTCGAGGGGTTCCCGGCGCGGGGTAATGCAGCCACTGCGCCCAGCCTCCCATCGATACCAAGAAAAACGCCACACCCATCCCCAGTTTGCCGTTACCCATACAACCCTCCGAATGAAAATTATTTTACTCCTGGCCGCACTGAGGAGCGGGTGGCTTGGTCTAATCGGGTTTTCGCAGGCCGAGTTTCCGCGAGGGTGTATACTGCCATTGTCGAGGTTTCATGGGCATTCGGCGCGAAAAAGTGGCTCGGACGGCGATGGTTGCGGCGGCGGGGCTGGCGGCCGCGGCGGTGTATCTGAGCGCGCAGACGCCGGCACGTCCGCAGGCGCCCGCTCAGCAGGTGCCTGCTGAGAAGACCGCGGCGATAACCCCTCGGCAGCTCTTCGAGGATTATTGCCTCGATTGCCACGACCATGAGGCTCCGGCAGCGGGGCTCGCGCTGGACACGCTGGATCTTTCGAAGCCTGGGCCAAACGCGGCGACCATCGAGAAAGTGATCGTGAAGCTGCGGACGGAGGCGATGCCTCCGCTGGGCAATCCGCGGCCGGATAAAGCGACCTATGCATCGGTCGCTACGCAGCTTGAGAACGCGGTGGATCAGGCGTGGGCGGCGCATCCGAATCCGGGGCGCATCGGCGCGGTGCAGCGGTTGAATCGCACCGAATACAACAACGCGATTCGGGATTTGTTCGCGCTGGATCTGGACGTGAAGCCGCTGCTGCCCGGCGACGATACCGCGGACGGCAGCTTCGACAACTTCGCCGATTCGCTTTCGATTTCGACGGCGCATCTGGAGCGCTATATGTCCGTGGCCCGGCAGGTGACGCGGCTGGCGACGGGACTTCCTCCGGCGAAACCCGGGACGGAGAATTTCGAGATCCCGCTACATGTGGTGCAAGAGGACCGGATGAGCCCGGATCTGCCGTTCGGCTCGCGCGGCGGCGAGGCCATCCATTACGATTTTCCGGTGGACGGCGAGTATCAGATCCACGTGAGGCTCCAGCGGCAGTATCAGGACTATCTCAAAGGGATGGGCTGGCCGCAGCAAATGGAGATTCGCCTGGATGGCAAGCTGCTGAAGCGCTTCAGCGTGGGCGGACAGGGCAAAGGCCGGCGCGGCCGCCAGCAGCTATGCGGGCGATGGCGAGCCTGGGTTCGCGGGCGATCCCGAATGGGAGACCTACATGCAGCTCACCGGCGATGCGGGGTTGGAAGTGCGCCTTCCGGTGAAGGCGGGGCCGCATGTGGTGGGCGTGGATTTCGTGCGCGAGGAGTTCGAACCGGAGGGCTTGCCGCAACCGATGCAGCTCGGGCGCGTGATTTCAAACGACCAGGTGTACATGGGGTACGCCAACGTCGGATCGGTGGACATCGGCGGACCGTATTCGGCGGACGGTCCTGCGAAGAGACACTCCCAGCCGCAAAGCGATCTTCGTTTGCACGCCGCCGTCGGTTTCCGAAGAGCGCGGATGCGCCTCGACGATACTTTCGCGAATGGCCCGGCTGGCGTACCGCAGGCCGGCTACCAAGAACGACACCGACACGCTGATGCAGTTCTTCGATCAGGGTCGTGCGGACGGAGGGAGCTTCGAGGCCGGGATTCAGTTCGCGCTGGAGCGGATGATGGTGGATCCGGATTTCCTGCTGCGGGTGTATCGCGATCCCGCGGCTTCGAAAGCGGCGGCGGCTTCGAAAGTAGCAGCGGCTTCAGGCGCGCGGCCGTTGACGGATTTGGAGCTCGCTTCGCGTCTGTCTTTCTTCCTATGGAGCAGCATTCCGGACGACCGTCTGCTGACTCTCGCCGAGCACAACGAACTCAGCAAGCCGCAGAACCTCGATAAAGAAGTCCGGCGCATGCTGGCCGATCCGCGCGCGATGGGCTCCCTCGTGGATGACTTCGCCGCGCAGTGGTTGAATCTGCGGCGCGTGGATGAAGTGGTGATCGACCCGACCAAGTATCCGACCTACGACGACAGCCTGCTGAACGCGTTCGTGACCGAGACGCAGATGTTCGTGGCGAGCACGATTCAGGAAGACCGCAGCGTGAACGATCTGCTGGACGCCAACTACACGTTCGTGAATGAGCGGCTGGCTCGCGAGTACGGCATTCCCGGAATTTACGGCAGCCAGTTCCGGCGCGTCACGCTGCCGAATCACGATCAGCGCGGAGGGTTGTTGGCGCAGGGCTCGATTCTGGTGACCACTTCGTATCCCGACCGGACGTCGCCGGTGCTGCGCGGGAAATGGCTGCTCAATAATATTTTTGGATTGCCGATTCTGCCGCCGCCTCCGGGAGTGAACACCACTCTGGAATCGAAGCCGGGCGTGACTCCGCCCACGATCCGCGAGAGACTTGGCCCAGCACCGGACGAGTCCGACGTGCAACAGTTGCCATTCGATCATCGATCCGCTGGGATTTGCGCTGGAACACTACGACGTGATCGGCGGATATCGCACCATCGACGAAGCGGGCAAGCCGGTGGACGCGAGCGGTACGGTCCAGAGCGGCGCAAAGATCGACGGGCTGGCGGGCTTGCGGAAGTTGCTGCTCGACCAACCGGGGCAGTTCCCGAAAACGGTGACCGAGAAGCTGATGGCGTACGCGCTGGGCCGTCGCGTGGAGTATTACGACGAACCCACGGTGCGCAAAATCGTGCACGACGCGGCGGCGAATCAGTACAAGTGGTCATCCATCATCCTGGGAATTGTCAAGAGCCCCGCGTTCCTGGAGCGGGACCTGCCGGAACCCACCACCCGCGCAGCCGAGGTAGGGGACGGTCGTCGCATTCCTGGATTTAAAATGAAGTAGGAAGCCCATCATGCCCGTTGCGCCCATGCCGATTCCCGAACTCGCGGAGGCTACCCCGCCACGGAAACGCTTCACGCGCGAAGAGGTCGAGCGGCTGACTGACTCCGGCGTGTTCGCCGGACAACGGTTCGAACTGATCGACGGAGATCTGATCGATAAGATGGGACAAAACGGCCCTCACGCGTTGGCAATTCGTCTTCTCCTAAAATGGCTGTCGCGCCTTCTGGATGGCGATCTCATTTCATCGCAGCTGCCACTACGGCTTTCCGGAAAAGATGGCGAATACAGCTTGCCCGAGCCAGACTTCGCTATCCTGCGCAAGCCGATGCTGGAGGCTCGGCACCCGCGCGCCGACGAGATACTGCTGGTGATCGAGGTTTCCGACACATCGGTGACATTCGATCGTACGCGAAAGGCGGCGCTCTACGCCGGGGCCGGCATCCCCGAATACTGGGTGCTCGACTTGAGCCATCGCGTCCTCTTGGTCCACACATTGGTCCAAACCGGGCCGAGCGGGAAAGACTACCGGCAGGTCCAGATGTATTCATCCGAGGAATCGGTTTCCTTCCCAGGCCGTCCGGAGAGCATCAGGGTCTCTGACCTGCTGCCGCCGGCGTGATCGTCGCTCGCACATCCTCCCCGACCCGCAAATCTCAGGCGACACGCCTTCGGCTCGGAGGCTTCGGCCTCGGATCATCTTCGGCAATGCCCGACAGAACCACAGGCGCGCGGTCGGGAAACTCGGCGACCAGTGAAAGATTCCCGCCCATGGCCTCGACCGTTTTTCGGAGCGTGGACAGTAACAGATCGCTCCGCTTCTGGAGGCGCGAAACACTGTCCTGGGTGAGCCCGAGCTTCTTGGCCATCTTCACCTGCGTCAGCTTGCGCGCGTGCCGCAGTTCACGCAAGGTCATTTCCTCGGCGATCAGCTCGGCGGCGCGGGCCTCGACCTTCTTGCGCTGGGCGGCGCTCAGCTTCTTCATTTTGTCCTTCAGCGTGATCGGCATGGCTACGCCCCCTCCTTCTTTGTTCGTGACAGGCGCTCACCAAACCCTTTGTCACGCTGTCACCACGCAAACTCGAACTCCATTCTCCCGCTTCTCAATAACTTGCCGCTTCGTCTGCACCCCGCGCCTGCAACCCTCCCCTTACCCTCAAGCCGTAGTTTCCTTCCTGGCCAGGAAGCGCTGCGTGTTCCAGCGGCACAGCTCGTCGTTGTGCCGCTGGAGACTGAGATGATGCTGAGCTTTCGCCGTGACCGAGAAGTTGGAGCGGCGGCGGAAGACATTAAGGATCGATTCTTATAAATCCGGCGGGTGCATCGGGCCGGACATCAGAGACGAATCTCGAAGCGGTAAACGAGGCGCCGCATAGCGTCTTGTAGCTATCCGTCAAGAGGCGTTCAAATCATTGGCGGCCGGCACGCCCGGCCCAAGGCGCGCACCGCGCGCGTTAGGGAAAGCCCGGAAGCCCCGGCCGCCGCAGCGAATCTCAATCCTTCCTCGGCACACGTGTGCCTCGCGCCCGCCTAACAACTGAGATAACATGAACATCGAGGGAGTTCATCGAATGACCAAACCCCTGCCACGCCGCACGGTTCTGAAAGGCATCGGCACCACCATGGCTCTGCCGTTTCTCGAGGCCATGCTGCCGCCGATGAAGGCCGCGGCCAAGCCGGTGCACCGGTTCCAGGCCTTCTACGTGCCCAACGGCATGGCCATGGAATACTGGACGCCGAAGGGTGAGGGCAAGAGCTTCGATCTCGCGCCGGTGATGGAGCCTTTCGCGCCGTACAAAGACCAGTTGACGGTTCTGTCCGGGATCAAGGCCAGTTGGAATTACATCCATGCGGGTGCGTCGGGATCCTTCCTGACGGGCACTCCGCGCGGAGGGCGGAACGAAATCGAGATTATCGCGGATGTCTCCATCGATCAAATGCTGGGGCGGCACTTCGCGCAGGAGACGCAGTTGGCGTCGCTGGAAGTATCGATGGATACCCCGGCGAATGCCGGAGCGTGCACCGGGAACCTGAGCTGCGCGTATCTCGACACCTTGTCCTGGCGCAGTCCCACGCAGCCTTTACCGATGGAGTGGAACCCGCGCACGGTATTCGAAAAATTGTTCGGCGACACGGGGACCACGGACCGTGCGGCTCGGGAACGGCGCCTGGAGCAGCATAAGAGCATTCTCGATTCGGTGAACGGCAAGCTGGCGACCCTGAAGAGCGAGCTTGGCCCGCAGGATCAGAGCAAAGTCGACGAATATACCGATGCGGTGCGCGACGTCGAGCGCCGCATCCAGATGGCCGAGAAGCAGAGCAACATCGAGCTGCCGGCCATCGACCAGCCGCAAGGCGCTCCGCCGGTGTTTGAGGATTATCTGGCGCTGATGATGGATTTGCAGGTGCTGGCGTTCCAGTCGGATTTGACGCGCGTGATTTCGTTCATGCTCAGCAAGGAGCAGAGCCCGCGGCCGTATCCGCAAATTGGCGTGCCGGAAGCGCACCATCCGTTGTCGCATCACAACAACGATCCCGCGCTGATCGAGCGCATGTCCAAGATCAACCGCTATCACGCCGAGTTGTTCACGAAATACTTAGCGAAGCTGAAGGCGGCTCCGGACGGCGATGGGTCCGTGCTGGATCATTTGACAATTCTCTACGGAGCGGGAATCTCCAACAGCAACGGGCATTCCGGGGACAACCTGCCGCTGATTCTGGTGGGCGGGCATTCGGGAAAGATCAAGGCCGGGCGGCACATTAAGTTTGCCAACAAGCCCTCTTCGGCGAATCTTCTGCTGACGCTGATGGACAAGATGGATTATCCGGTGGAGAAGGTCGGCGGAAGCAACGGCAAACTGGATATCGAAACGCTTTCGGAGGTGTAGCCTCATGCGCCTCACGCTGATTCTGCTGTTTTCCGGCGCATTACTCGCGGCGGAGCTGGGTCCTTCACCGCTGATTACAGCCGCGAAGAACGGCGACAAGGAGCTGATCCGGTCGCTGCTTCAGAAGAAGGCCGATCCGAATGCGGCGGATAACGACGGCTCGACGGCGCTGCTGTGGGCCGCGTATCACGACGATGTCGAGAGCGCCGATCTGCTGATCAAGGCAGGCGCGAAAGTGAACGCCGCGACCGATCTTGGCGCCACGCCGCTGTGGCAGGCGAGCTCGAACGGCAACTCGGCCCTGGTGAAGAAGCTGCTGGATGCGGGCGCGAACCCGAATGCGGCGCTGCTGTCGGGTGAGACGCCTCTGATGGTGGGTTCACGGTCGGGTTATCCGGACTTGGTGGAGCAGCTTCTGAATAAGGGCGCGAATCCGAACGCCCATGGGACGCGCGGGCAAACGGCGCTGATGTGGGCCGTGGCGCAGAAGCATCCGGCGGTGGTGAAGGTGCTGATCGCGCATCATGCGGACTTGAATCTCAAGTCGGACCGGTACGACGAAGTGATGGCGGTTCCTCCTCACGGTTATCTTCCGTATAACAAGGCGATCCCGCACGGGAATGAGACGGCGCTGATGTTTGCGGCGCGGGTTGGGGATCTGGATTCGGCCAAGCTGCTGCTGGACGCCGGCGCGAATGTGAACGACGCGGATGCGTGGGGCGTGAGCGCGGTCACGCTCTCTGAGCATTCCGGTTTCACGGATTTGACGCTGTATCTGCTCGACAAGGGCGCGGACCCGAATGCGGCTCCGAATGGGTTCACGGCGTTTGCACGAGGCGATTATGCGGCGGGATGAGAAAGTGATCGTCTCCCTCCTGGATCATGGCGCGGACCCGAACGTCACTCTGAAGACTTGGACGCCCACGCGCCGCTCTTCGGACGACTTCAATTTCGAACCGACCATCGTGGGTGCTTCGCCATTCTGGATGGCCGCGCGCTTCGATGAAGTGAACGTGATGAAGATGCTGATGGCGCATGGCGCCGATCCGAAGTTTGTGCTGCATGCCGATTACGTGGCCGAACAGGGATTCGGCGCGTCTCCGCGCAAGGAAACCGCGACTACGGTGATGGCCGCGCTGGGAATGATTCGTTCCCCCGCATGGGTGACCGTTCCGCGTGCGGGCGCAGAGGCGGCAGCACTGGAAGCGGTGAAGATGTGCGTGGAGGCTGGAGTGGACGTGAACGTCGCGAACACCGACGGCCGCACGGCGCTGGACGCTGCAAAAAATCTGCGCTACACAAGCGTGGTCGATTACCTGACTTCGAAGGGCGCGAAGGCGGGCACGGGCGGATCGGGGAACGGCCGTGGCGGCCGCGATGCTGGCGCGCGCGGCAGAGCGCAGGACGCTCCTCCAGCGGGCAACAAATAGGTTTAATTTCCGCTCTTGCCGCCCCACGGCGAGTTCAAATGATAGGGTACGGACGGGCCCACCATTTCCACGCGGCGGATTTTTCCGTTCTCGATCAGGAAGGCTTCGGTGACCAGGATGCTGGAGGGACGGTTGAATCCTTTGAAAGTGTACTCCTTACCGGTGGAGAGCACGCCCTTGTTAACCGTGCCTTGATCGAAGACGGCGTGAGACCAGACCACGCCGCGCTCCGCGTCGACCAAGGGGTAGCGGCGATGGTGGATGCTCTGCACCACGAAGTAATAGCCGAGCTTGAATTGCGACAGGCAGTCCATCGAAAATGCGTCGATGGCGTCCGGAGCTTCGCCGGCGCGGCGCGGAACATTGGTGGTCGGCGCGCCGTTTTCGATGCGGTGGCAATCGTTCGTAAAGGGGTACGTGCCGGTGCCGTTGATGCCCTTGCCGTCGTTCTTCTGCAAGCCGGTGAAATAGCCGTCGGCAACGGAGATCATTTCCTGGCGCGAGAGCCGCTGCGCGGGAGGAATCGACTTGAACCAGAGGTCCTCGGGCTTGTAGCCGGGTTTATCGAGATCGGCGACTCCGGAGGGTCCGCCTCCGCCGGAGCGATAGTAAACAGCTTCGATCTCGCTGATGCGGCCCAGTTCGACACGCACGCGCATGCTCAACAACAGGGGCGCGCCCGCTTCGTGCATCGTGCCCATGAAGGCGGCCTGGCCGAATTCGGGATCGGCGAAGATGTGGCGGTAATTACCGAGACTGTCCGCGGTCTTCCAGAAGCCGTCGCCGATGTCCATCACTTGATCGTTCTCGGTGTACATCAGGTCGGCGGAGAGCGGCAGTTTCTTGGGATCGTGCTTGACCATGGCGTCGAGCACCTGATCGACGACGCCTTCCAGGCAGGCCCGGTTGCAGTTGAGCGGAATGGGTCCGGTGGAGGCACGGACGCGGGTTCCATGGAGTCCGGCGATAGCCAGGATCGCGAGAACACCCGTAATCGCAATGACGGAGCGAGTAGTCGAGCGCATAGGGAGATTCTAGCTCCGATTGCGCTCGAATGGGTTCAAGCGGCTACTTCGTCGTTTTACTTGATGGCGCCGACTTCGTCGTTTTATTTGATGGAGCCGACTTCGTCGGCCAGCCGGTCGAGGCTGAGCTTCCAGCCCATCTCCATGCCGGCCAGGTACCGCGGCGCGGCCGGGGTGGTCATAGTGGCCTGAGCGTGCAGCGTGAGCTTGGTTTTGTTCCCCTGCGCCTCAAAGGTGACCGTGTTGAGCACGCGGAACATTTCGTTGCCGTTCTGATCCAGCGCCGCGCTCGAAAAAACCAAGCGCTCCGGCTCGATGACCTCGACGAACGTTCCGGTCATGGGATAGGTCACGCCGTCCGGAGCGCGCATGTGGATGAGGATGGAGCCGCCGGCGCGGGGATCGATTTCGCAGACCGGGTTGGTGAAGCCTTTGGGACCCCACCAGCGCTGGAGGCGGTCGCGCTCCACCCAGGCCTTGAAGACCAGCTCGCGGGGAGCGTCGAAGACGCGTGTGAGAGTAAGTTCGTTAACGTTTACGGTGCTTGCGGACATGTTGTTTTTTCTCCTTTTGTAGCTCCTTGAGGTAGTCGTCCAGGCGGTCGAAGTTTTGCTCCCAAAACTGGCGGTAAGCCTCGATCCATTGCGCGGCGTCTTTGAGCGGAGCGGGGTCCAAGCGGCAAGGGCGAAATTGGGCGTCGCGGCCGCGGGTGATGAGCTGAGCGCGTTCCAGCACCTTGAGGTGCTTAGAGATCGCGGGCATGCTCATCTCGAAGGGCTCGGCCAGTTCGGTGACGGACGCATCGCCGGAGGCCAGCCGCGCGAGGATGGCCCGGCGGGTGGGATCGGCAAGGGCGGAAAAGGTGGAAGTCAGGGCTGACGTGCGTCGGGTCGTTTATTAACCTATCGGTTATATAACCGACACGGTTAAGTGTAAATCGGGGAGCCGCGCGTGTCAAGGTGAATTTTGTGGAATCTGGAAGGCCCGTTCTCCGGTAAGTACGAACAGACGCCGGTGAACACTCCCGAACAAGATCTGCTGAGGCTGCTCCTCAAGGGCGACGAGGAAGCATTTGCGGCGCTGTATCGAGTCCGCAGCGGCGCGATCTGCCGCTTTGCTCTACAGATGACGGGGCGCAGGGATTTGGCCGAGGACGTCACTCAGGAGACGTTCCTGGCTCTGGCGCTGCATGGGAAGCGCTACGATCCGGCGCGGGGCTCGGTGATGGCGTTTCTGTACGGAATCGCCCGGAACCTGGTGCTGAAGCGGCTGGAGAAAGAACGGCCGGAGGACAGCGGCGCACTGGGTGACGAATTCGCGGGCGAAGAAGACGTGCTGGGAGATTTGACGCGCCGCGAAAGTATCGACGAGGTCCGGCGAGCAGTGCTGAGCCTTCCGCAGGCATATCGAGAGGCCGTGGTGCTGTGCGAATTGGGCGAAGCGAGTTATGAGGACGCGGCATTTGCGCTGGGATGTCCGGTGGGGACGGTGCGGTCGAGATTGAGCCGCGCGCGAGCTTTGCTCGCCAAAAAGCTCATTTCGACGGGATGTTTTGTTTTGTAGGAGCAGCTTATGTCCGAAGAACGAGTTGACGAAGCATTACGAGCCCTGTGCCGCGCCGACGGCCAGGTCGAGCCCGGTCCCGGCGCCGAAGTCCGCGCGCTGCTGGCATTCCGCCGGCAGCACCGCAAGCGGCGGATCTATCGGCTAGCGTCGATCGGCAGCATCGCAGCCGCTGTTATAGCGCTCCTGGTCGCGGTGCGTGCGCCTGCCCCCAAACCTGCGCCTGTGATCGCAAGGGCGATTCCGGCTCCGGCCCCGCAAGTACGCCCCGTAGCGGCCGCTGTCCGGAAACCGGCGGTCAAGCCGCCTCAACGGGAAGAGGTGGTGACGCCGTTCTTCCCGCTGATGCCGAGCGCGCCTCCCTTTGAAAGCGGGTTGCTGGTGCGGGTGACGGTGCAGGCCTCGGCGATGAGGTCGGTGGGGATTCCGGTGGCGGATGAGCATCTGACCGATCCGGTGCTGGCGGAGGTGCTGGTAGGGCAGGACGATTTGGCTCGGGCGATTCGGTTCGTGAGTTATCAGTAGAGGAGGAGTCGTATGAGGGCGATTTGGATTGCGGGATTTGCGGCGGTTCTGCCATTGGCCGGACAATACACAGTGACCGTACCGTTGAGGGTTGAAACCAGCGGGGCTGCGGTGAAGAACGCGCCTTACTCAGCCGATGCGACCACGACCACGACCCAGGTGCTCGCGGACGGCAACCGCATCGAGCAGAGCACCGCGCAAAAGCTGTATCGCGATAGCGCGGGGCGGGAGCGGCGGGAGGAGTCCGTGCTGGCCATTGGAGCGCTGGCGCAGCCGGATGTGCCGCGCACAATCACCATCTCCGATCCAGTGGAAAGAGTCTCGTACAGCCTCAATCCTCAAGCGCATACCGCGCGGCGGACTCCCGGAGCGGGAATGGGACTCACTTACGTGGGCACCAACAAAACATTCACCCTTTCTTTCCCCAACTACAGTGTGACTCTGCCGAATTGGACCGAGGCGCCCAAGCCCGCTGCCCAGAACGCCGGAAGGCAGGACCTGGGCACGCAGACCATCGAAGGTGTGATGGCCCAGGGCACGCGCACCACTGAGACCATCCCCGCCGGCCAGATCGGCAATCTGCTGCCGATCAACATTGTGGATGAGGCGTGGTATTCGCCGGAACTGAAGATGAACATTCTGACCACGCATACCGACCCGCGCAGTGGAGAAGTAGTCTACAAGCTGACCAACATCAACCGCGGCGAACAGCCTCAGTCGTTATTCGAGCCACCGGCGGATTACACCGTCACGGGCCCGCCGGCGGGCGGTGGAAGAGGCGGGCGCGGCCCGGCACCGGCCAATCAGAAGTAGCTACTTCGCTGGAACGGGCTTGGTGGCCGGATCCCAGTGCTCGGCGACCTTGGCGCCGGAAACGCGGAACATGTCGAACCAGGTGGTCGAGTACTTCTGTCCCGGGTGCGCCGGATCGTCATACTCGCGGCGGAAGGCGATGGTCACGTAGTCGCCTTCGGCCATGACCCAGACGACGTCGGGCATGGTGTCCTGAAGGGGCAGCGGGCCGCCGAGCTTGCTGAAGAAATCCCGGAATCCCTTGAGGCCGGTTTCGGCGTTGGGATTGTGCTGGATGTAATCGTCGTGCATGTAGTTTTCGGCCTGGTCGAGATGCCGGGCGCGGACGACGATACGGTAGAAGTCGTAGCACAGCTTTTTATTCGCGGCGAGCTTGGGGTCGGGGCTGGCAAGCAGCGCGGCGTGGTCGGTTGCGAGGGAAACGGGGATGGCCATAGACTCGGCCATTTTAGCGCGGAACCCGGGGGATTAGTCCAGGCGCGCGATCCAGCCCTTCAATTCGGACGCCGGCGCAGGGTAGCGTTCCAGCACCAGCGGATCGTGGCCCGGAATGACATGGTCCGGCGAGTCTGCCAGGGCATTCACGCGGCGATATCCTTCGATGACTTCGGCGGCGTTGTACAGAATCGGATAGGGGATGCCGCGATCGATGTTGGCGTAAAGATGCACGGCGTCAGCGGCCAGCACCACCCATCCGCGGCGGGTGTGGACTCGCAGCAACTGCAAGCCCATGGAGTGGCCGCCGATGAAATGGAGGGTCAGGCCCGGCGCCAGATCTTCGTCGCCGTTGTGAAACACGACGCGGTTGCGGAACAGCCTGCGCACCATGGCCACCACGTCTTTTTCCTCGAACGGCATGCGCATATGGGTGCTGCACATATGGCGGCCGGTGGAAAAGATCATCTCCCGGTCCTGCACGTGATAGCGGGCGTTGGGAAACAGGTCGTGATTGCCGCAGTGGTCGTAATGCATGTGCGATAGGATCACGTCTTTGACCGAGGCCGGCTCGATGCCGAGCGCGCGCAATCCTTCGCCGGGCGAGCGCAGGAACGTCCGGCCGCGTCTTCGGCCGGTGGCTTCGTCGAAGCCGGTGTCGAGTATGTATACCTGCTCGCCGGATCTGGCAGCCCAGATGAAATAATCGAGAGGCATGACGCCCTCGTGAATATCGGCGGGGAGCGGGCCCAGGAAGTTTTCGTGAGCCGGGCGCGGATGGTGCGCGTAGCGGATAGCGTAGATCTCCCAGTGCGGACTAGCAGGCATAAGGGCTATCTTAACTGTTGGGTCTACCTTTATGAGATCGGCGCTCAAGATTCAGATCACCAAACGGACCGATGGAGGCGGGGTGCTGCGCTGCACGCGCGCCGATGGGTCGGTCACCTGGCAGAAGCAGACCGCGCGGCAAGCGGCTCATTTTGCGCTGCACGATCTGACGCATTTCGCGGTGGAATCGACGTTGGGATTGAGCGGCGGATTTTACGGATTGATCGCGTCCGGCTGGGAGATCGAAGACACCACCGGAAAAGGCTCGCGCGGAAAGCTGCCGCCGGAAGCCGGGGTAGCCGAAATCATCGTGGGGTTGCTCGATATGGAACGCGCGGGCGGCGTGATGTACACGGCGGAAGAGTTCAACCTCTGCCACCCAAACCGTGAGCACTCGCCACGGCCTTTGGAACAGGACGATCTGGCGCGAGTGCGGAAGCTGCGCAGTGAACTGTTCACGAAATGGTTCGCGGTCGAGCCGGGAACCGCGATAGAGCTCGAATTTCCGGCCTGATATCCTCACTAAGGGAGGTGCGTGCATGTCACCTTTTGAGGAACTCGCGCAAAACGGGGTGCGGCGCGAGTCAGTTCCTGAACCTTTTGGGCGTGGGCGCCGCGCCCTTTGCGCTCTTGACCGGCGCGATTTTATTCGAGGCGTGGCGCTGGCCGGCCTCGCCACGGAAGCGAGCGCGGATGAGGCGCCGAAGACCTCGTCATCCTCGGCTGAGGCGAACGCGGCCCAGGCGAAAGACGTCACACGGAAGCTGGCGAGCTACCTAATAACGTCGAAGCCGGAAGACGTGCCGCATCTGGTGAACAAAGATGCTGCGCGGACGCTGCTGAACTGGGCCGCGTGCGCGGTGGGAGGCTCGCGGCACGAGACCGTGGACATCGCCGTCAGTGCGCTGGCGCCGTTTGCGGGACCGGGGCAGGCGACGCTGCTGGGACGCAAGGAGCGCATGGACGTTTTGAACGCCGCGCTGATCAACGGCATCGCCTCGCACATTTTCGATTACGACGACACGCATCTGCGGACGGTGATTCATCCGGCGGGGCCGGTCGCCTCGGCGATTCTGGCGCTGTCTGAATACCGGCCGGTTTCCGGGCGCGATTTCATGCACGCGTTGGTGCTGGGCGTCGAGGTGGAGTGCCGCATCGGCAACGCGGTCTATCCCGCGCATTACGACGTGGGCTGGCACATCACCGGGACCACCGGCGTGTTCGGGTCGGCCGCGGCGGTGGGCAAACTGATCGGCTTGGATGAACAGCGGATGGTGTGGGCCTTGGGTATCGCCGCGACGCAGCCGGTGGGATTAAAAGAAATGTTCGGCACCATGACCAAGAGCTACCACCCGGGCCGGGCGGCGCAGAACGGATTGACCGCTGCGATGCTGGCGTCGCGCGGGTTCACCAGCTCAGATCAGCCGCTGGAGGCCAAAGCCGGGTGGATGAATGTGCTCTCGACGTCGCGCGATTACACGGAATTGACCAAGATGCTGGGGCAGACCTATGAGATTTCGCTGAACACGTACAAGCCGTTCGCATGCGGGGTAGTGATTCATCCGGCGATCGACGGCTGCATCCAGCTTCGGAATGAATACAAGCTGACTGCGGATCAGATTGAGCGGATCGATTTGCGGGTGCATCCCCTGGTGCTGGAGCTCACCGGCAAGAAAACACCGCAGACGGGCCTGGAGGGCAAGTTCAGCGTTTACTATGCGGCCGCTCTGGCGATCGTCAAGGGAGCGGCGGGCGAGCGCGAATTCAGCGATGCTCTGGTGCGCGATCCGTCGATTATCGGGCTGCGCGATCGGGTTACCGCGACGGTGGATCCCTCGGTGGGAGAGGCGCAAGTGAAGATCGCGATCACGTTGAAGGATGGGCGAAGGCTGGAGAAGTCGATCGACAAAGTAATCGGGAGCCTGGAGAATCCGTTGCCGGATGCGGCGATCGAGGCGAAGTTCCTGGATTTATCGAACGGGATCTTGCCGCCGGCTCAGGCGCGGAAAACGATCGACCTGTGCTGGAACGCGGAAAAGCTCGCGAGCGCCGCGGAGATCGCGAAGGCTGCGGCGGTTTGAGCGGGTAGCACCCGGTCCGGGGTCCGCGATTTCATGCGTAACCCTGCGGGTAGTATATAATTGCGTCTTCGCGATTCCAAAGAAAAAATAGCATCACATGCCCTCTTTCCAACACATCTTATTTCCGGTCGATTTTTCGGACCGATCCAAGGCGCTGTGTCCTTATGTGAGCGCTTGGGTGGATCAGTTCAAGGCCAAGCTGACGCTGCTGAACGTGGTGGGCATGCCGATGGACACGGTGGGAGGCGTCGACCGCTCCTTCCCGGTGATGTTCGACTTTCCGGCGCTGGAACCGGTAGTGAAGGAGCGCCTGTCCGAGTTCATGAACTTTCCGGGAGCCACGATTGCCGTGTCGCTGGGCGACGCCGCTTTTGTGATCGCCGACTACGCGCGCGAGCACGGCGTCGATCTGATCATGATGCCGACGCACGGCTATGGGAAATTTCGCAGCCTGTTGCTGGGCTCAGTGGTTTCCAAGGTCTTGCATGACGCGGATTGCGCGGTGTGGACCGCGCCGCATGTGGAGACGCCTTCCATGCGGCAACATTTGCCGTGCAGGAACATTCTGGTCGCGGTGGACAGCGGCGCCGAGGAGGCCCCGGTGCTGCGCCGCGCCGTGGAGCTAGCGAAGGAACTGGGGGCGAGCGTGCGGGTGGTGCACGCGGTTCCCGGGGCAGAACGTCAGCTCGCGGACACCGGCGGGGACGAGTTCAGCCTGTTTCTGCTGGACGCCGCGCGCAAGGAAGTTGGGAAGCTGCAGGCGCAAGCGGGAACGGCGCTGGAAGCGTCCGTGGTGGCGGGCGGCGTAGGCAAGGTGGTGCATCAAGTGGCGCTGGATCACAAATCCGACTTGCTGGTGATCGGCCGTGGAGTGATGCATGAAACGTTCGGCAGACTGCGCACGAAATCGTACGAGATCATCCGGCTATCGCCGTGCCCGGTGCTGAGTTTGTAGCATGCGCGCCGCGGTGCTCAGCCGGCCGCAACCCATTCATCAACGCCCCCTAGAAATCGCGGAGATCCCGCGGCCTGAGCCGAAGAAGGGGCAGGTTTTGCTGCGGGTGAAAGCCTGCGGCGTGTGCCGCACGGATCTGCACGTGGTGGAAGGCGAGCTGCCGCCGCTGGGCGCGAGCATTATTCCGGGTCATCAGATTGTAGGTGAGGTGATTGCCGGGGATCTTCCCTCGGGCTCGCGAGTGGGCGTAACGTGGCTGGGAGGGACCGACGGCTCCTGCGCCTATTGCCGGCGAGACCAGGAGAACCTGTGCGATGCGCCGGTGTTCACCGGCTATTCCGTAAACGGAGGCTACGCCGAGTTTGCGCTGGCGCGGGCGGATTTTACGGTGCAGCTCCCGGACGCCCTCGACGATCTTGCCGCCGCTCCGCTGTTATGCGCGGGCATCATCGGATTCCGCAGCCTGCGCGTGGCCGGGGTGGAGCGCGGCGAGCGCGTGGGATTGTTCGGTTTTGGGGCCTCGGCTCATCTGGCTCTGCCGGTGCTCAAGGCGTGGAACTGCGAGGTGTTCGTGAGCACACGGGGAGAATCCCACCGGAGGCTGGCGGAGTCCCTGGGCGCGGATTGGGTGGGAGCGGAGCGCGACCGGCCGCCGGTGGCGCTGGATCGCGCGGTAACCTTCGCCCCCAGTGGCGACGTGGTAATCGCGGCGCTGGGCAGCTTGCGCAAAGGGGGAGTGGTGGCGATCAACGCGATCCACTTGGACCGCATGCCGGAATTTGACTATGACCATCTCCTGTGGGGAGAACGTCAAATCCGGAGCGTAGCCAATATGACTCGCGCGGACGCTCGCGATTTCCTTCGATTGGCCGCAGAAATCGGACTGCACCCGCGGGTTACTGTATTCCCCCTGGCGGAGGCGAACGACGCGCTTCTAGCGCTAAAAAACGACGCTATCGACGGCGCGGCGGTCGTGGTTCCCTAAGAAGATTTGCCCTAAGAATTTTTGCCCCTTCGCCGCACTTAAAGGTGGAGGGTTTCACAATATGTCTCAAACTACAGCAGCATCTCAAGTGACGGTCCTAAGGGCTGACAGCATGAGCTCCTTAGAGAGCCTCAACAACATCACGAATGCGATTCGCAACCGAGCGAACCAATTGGCCCAAGGCACAGCAGGGTCCTCAGGAGGATCCTCGGGCGGGTCCAATTCGGGAGGGTCCAATAACGACGCCACCAGCAATTGGCTGCAAGCCGAGCGGGACCTCTTTTGTGTACCGGAGGCGACGCTTTCCGAGAACGACCAGCAGTTCAATATTCAGGTGGCGGCGGCAGGTTGCGATTCCGGCAACCTGGAGGTGATTGCCACGTCGAATTCGCTGGTTGTGCGCAGCACCAGAAGCATGAGTCTCAATAGCAGCAGCGGGCAAGGCAACATCGTTTATAGCGATTTCGATTCGCGCGCGCTGTTCCGGCGCTTCGACCTTGCCTCGCCGATCGACACCAGCCAGGTGACGGCGTCGCTGGACAACGGAATGCTGAACGTTTCGGCGTTAAAAGCTTCGGCGAGCGCACGGCGGTCGACGGCAGCACGAGCCTGAGCGGAAAAGCGTTTAGAACGCGGCTTCTAAAACGCCGCTCCGCCGCCGGACTGGGGTGAGCCCCCGGCGGAGTTCGCCAGCATGGGCAGCGACCGTCGCCACTCGCCCGTGGCCATGTGAATGGCGCCTGCGATGGCGGGCGCCACGGTGACGATGGGAGTTTCGCCCGCGCCGGCCGAGGGCAGATCCTTGCGATCCACCAGCACGACGTCAATTTGCGGCGGAACGTCGCGGAAACGCGGCACGCGGTATCGAGCCAGGTGCGGATTCAGGATCTTGCCGCCGGCAAAATCGATGGCCTCGAACAAAGCTCCGCCCAGGCCCATGATCATCGCGCCTTCGACTTGGGCATGCAGGTGATCGGGATTAACGATGGCGCCGCACTCGAAGGCCTCGGTGAGGCGGACGATCTTGGGCTCGCGCCCGGGCTGCGTGCTGACTTCGGCGCAAGTGGCCACGTAGCCGCCTTTCTCAAATCCGGCTGCAATTCCGAATCCGGAACCGGCGGCGGGCTGCCGCTGGCCCCAACCGAACTTATCCGCGGCGGCCTGAAGCACGGCTCGAACGCGGGCGTCGCTCAGATTCTTCAACCGGAACTCCAACGGGTCGATTCCGGCCAGCGCCGCCAGCTCATTCATGTGCGCCTCGCGGGCGAAGTGGTTGGCTGTGGCCGCGAGGCCGCGGTAGGATCCCTGGCGCAGAGGGCTCTTGGTGTTATGAAACTCGACGCGCTTATTGGCGACGTTGTAGTAGGTGTTCATGCCGGAGTTGCCGGAGTTGAAGTTGTGGAACTCCCACGCGGTCAGCTTGCCGTCCTGGTCCACGGCGCTGCGGACGTCGATCACGCCGGCCGGGCGAAAGTAAGCCCAGGTAAACTCCTCTTCGCGGGTCCAGGTGACCTTAACCGGTTTACCCGCGGCCTTGGCCAGCCGGGCGGCTTCCAAGGCAGCGTCGCCGGTGTGCTTGCCGCCGTAGCCTGAACCGGTGTCCGGCATGATGACGCGAACGTTCTCCTCGGGGATGCGGAAAGCCTGTGCCAGCTCCGTGCGAACGCCGAAGGGCCGCTGCGTTCCGGTCCACACGGTCAACCGATTGCCGTCCCACTGGGCGAGCGCGGCGCGAGGTTCCAGCGGCGTGTGGGCGATGTAAGCCACCGGATAAGTGCGCTCCAGTTTGCGATGCGCCTCGGCCAGAGCCTGGTCGATGGCCGGACTGGCGCTGACCGGCTCTTTGATGTCGGTGAAGAGAGTTCGCGCGGAGGTCTGCGGGGTGTTCTTCCAGACTGCCTTCAGAGCCGAAACCGCACTGGCCGCGGCGCTGGTAGTGGGAGCGGTCACGCCGGCGAAATCGCCATCGCGGACCACGGTGACTCCCGGCATTGCCTCCGCGGCTTTCTGGTCGAGCAACGTCAATGCCGCTCCGAAGGTCTCCGGCCGCAGTACGCGGCCGTAGAGCATGCCCGGCAATTTCATATCGGAGGTGTACTGGTGCTGGCCGGTGACCATCGCGCGGCCATTGATCTTGGGCGTGGACTTGCCCATGACGGTCCACTGGGAGGCGGCCTTCACCGCCGTGTTGGGTGCGGCCACGCGTTTGTAGATCTGCTGATCACGAGCCAGCTCCCCGAAGGTCGCCGAATTGACGTTGCTCATCACCACGCCGTTTTCCGCACGCAGTGTATTGGCGGGGACGTTCCATCGCGCCGCGGCGAGCTCAATCAACGCTTGGCGGGCTGCCGCGGCCGCCCGGCGAAGCTGCGGGACCATGGTGGGAGTGGTCTGACTGCCGACGGTTCCGAAATCGAAGGGCGTGCGGTCTGTGTCGCCCATCACCAGCTCGATCGAAGTCAGCGGTGCGCCGAGCTCCTCGGCGATAGCCATGCTGAGAGAGGTTCGAGCGTTCTGGCCGACTTCGACCTTGCCGGTGAAGGCCGTCACGGTTCCGTTGGCGTCGATGTGCAGCCAGGCGCCGACGTCTTGAGGCGCGGGCTGGGCGCCTCCGCGTCCGCCACGTCCACCTCGTCCGCCGCCGGATTCCTGGGAGTTAGCGGCCTTGGAGAGAAAAACCGCGACCACGATGCCGCCGCCGAGCGTCTTGAAGAAATCGCGGCGGCCGGGTGTTAGATCGTCCGCGAAGTTGTGCAGCGGGGCGCTCATGAGCTCGTAGCGTTCGGGTTCGATGTCGAAGGGTTGGGGTTTCATGCCGCGGCTCCCTTGGGCTTGGCTTTTGCCGCTGCCTGGATAGCGGAGATGATACGGGGGTAGGCTCCGCAACGGCACACGTTGCCTTGCATGAAGCTAACGATTTCATCGCGGCTGGGATCGGCATTCTTGGCCAGGAGAGCCACTCCGGAAAGAATCATGCCCGGCGTGCAGTAGCCGCATTGCAGGGCCTGGTGTTCGAGAAACGCCTGCTGTAAGGGATGCAGCCGGCCATTTTTGGCAAGACCTTCGATGGTCGTGACGGCTTTGCCATTGAGGGCGGCGGCTCGGGTCTGGCAGGCGCGCGCAGGCAGGCCGGCGATCAGCACCGTGCAGGCGCCGCATTGCCCTTCCCCGCAGCCATACTTGGTTCCGGTGAGATCCAGCTCATCGCGAAGCACGGTGAGCAGAGTGCGATCCGGCTCCGATTCCACCTGATGCCGGATGCCGTTGATGAGAAGTTCCATGCCCGGCAACCCCCTTCAGTGGCTAGTATAACGCTGGTACGGTAGAATAAATGAGTTCGGGGCGTGGCTCAGCCTGGCTAGAGCGCCTGGTTCGGGACCAGGAGGTCGGTGGTTCGAATCCACTCGCCCCGACCAATTTCCTTAAATAACTTGCAGGGATTGGACGACCAAACAACCCACCCAACTGCCCACCCAGTTCCAAAGTTGCTGCCGGATTGCTGGTGAATTACAAGAGCCGAATGTTGCCGTTCATGCCTGGCCAGCGAACGGCGGATAAAGAGCGGGCCTTCTTTGTGATGTTTTCAACCATGATCGGCGCGGTTGACATTGCTCGAATTCTGCCATCGCGCAATGCGAGAGAAGGTGCTCGCGGGGACAAGAGATTTTCTCTTGCGCAGTTTCTGATCTAGGCAATTGTTGTACCTCGTGCGGCTGTTTCGCGGTCATCCGTTGTGATATCGCTCCAACGGCCCACTCCGTCTGTTCCGACACCAGTTTCTCAAGGATTTGTCTGGCCGAGCAAAGTACCCGCTCATTCCCACGGGCCGCCTGGCTTCCAGAGAGCTCTGAATGGTTTCCCGGCTGCCACAGCCGAAAGGGCGGGCAGAGCGAAGTGTCTGATTTCGGTGACGAGCCGCACCAGCTCGCCAGCCTCTTCCTTGAACCGGCTCCGGCGCACGAACGCACGCCATTGGATAGCACGCGCGGGATCATCGCAGTACGCCTGCGTAAGTCCAATGGGTTCGGGTTCAACAGTGGTTCCTCTATGACGGAAGGTCGCGGAGATCGCCTTCACCAGGCGTTCGCCCTCAAACGGAGACATGCGGGAGAGGAGGGCGAGATCGTAGAGGTCTTTCATTCGGCTGTTGAGGAGACCGAGCGCCGTCAGCGCTTCCAGTTTCTCAGCGACGACCGTCTCTTTGGGATAGGCGTGGAGCATAGGCGCAGGGAAATCCAGCAAGCTCGGGTACTCAATGTCCGTGGGCCCCGGAGTAATTACATCGCCGAACCCGATATCGAGTTGCATCGGAATTCGCGCTCTCGCGAGCGTTGCGTGGAACTGGACTCGAACACCCTCGTAATCCGCGTCCTCTTTGATCCGGCTGACCTCGATTGAAGTCCGATTGAATGCGACGCCATCGGGTTCCACATCGACTTCGCATACTGTGGCGACCACCTCTTTAATGTGATCGAGCTGATTGTTCACTTGTCCGGCGAGGTCGATATCCATGGTAGGCCGGGATTGAGGCGCGCGCCAGGCGGTCAGCAACAAGGCCCCCTTCAAAACGAACCGATCCGAGTACGGCGATTTTGCGAGCCGATACAGGAACCGCTCCATCGCGAAATACTGGAGCAGTTCCTGAAACGGGCGGCCTTGCGTGCGCGACTTGTTGAGCAGGCGTTGCCTGACGGAGGCGCCGATATCGCGCCCGCTCACAGCACAGCCTCAAGGTACGGGCGCATGACTTTCTGGACGCGATTGATTTGGGCGAATTTTATCAGAGCTGCCCTGTTCGGCTTTCGTGTGCGTTCGCGATAAGCGCGCAGCGCCTCAATGGCAATGTCCAGGCCAATCTTGTTCCGGTACTTGAAGCAGTCGGTGATCGTTTTTTCCGGAGAATAGATCTTCATAGGAACATCGTCAACCGTGATCACATCGACTCCGGCGCGAAAAGAAGACTCCGGATACCAGAAGACCCGGAGAGGGACACTATCGATCTTCGGAACCTGCGCGTGACTGGGTAGCGCGATGTCGACAGCGTGCGGAATCTGGGTGGTTAGACCGTGGTGTGCCAGCGCCGAAACAAGGCAAACGACGGCCCGTGGAATCCGGATCGCGATCGGCACCAGGTCCGGACTGGAGAGCGGTGGTGCGGTGGAGAGCCTGTAGAGTCCGCGGCCGACCTGTTCTATGTCGCCAGCATCGCGGAGAGTGTACAGGGTACGCGGGTGAATCCCAAAGCGCATCGCCTTCGAGGTTCGAAGCATGCCTCCGTGTTTGGAGAACACTTGCCGGGCTCTTGTGAGGGCTGTGTCGGCTGCGGCCATGGATATAACCTACGGATAGTGTACATAATATCCGAGTAGTTTATCCAGTGGAATTCTTCTTAGGTAGCCTTGGCTGGGTTTGAGCGCTTTTGACCGCCGCTGGCTGGAAAAGCTCATCCATCTTCGTCTTGCAGCCTGCTTTTGCGCTAGCCATCTTGAGAATCGTTGCTGCGGAATGGCGACTTTGCCCGACGCCATCGCAGCCGTTCAAGGCGCGGATGAGGGTGCCCTCGTCACGAGGATCGCCGTCGATCGTGTCTACTCCCGGCGGATCGGCGCTCGCCTTCGAGCGATTCAGCTTGCCCCGGACTTACGCCTTGACGGCGTTCTGTGCAGCCGCAAACACATCGCGTGCGGACGTCGTACCCGCTACGTGCTCCGTACCCGCGATTCCGAGGTCCATCCATCCCGCGTTGACGCTCTCGTACATTTCTTCTGCAGGTCCGGTGTGGCCCTTCGGGACGCCGAACTGCTGGAACGCTTCCGCCCACCCTGTACGCGGGACTGCAAAGGCTTTTACGTCGAGTTTCAGGACTTCACCCAATTGTCCGGCCACTTCATCCGCGCTTACCATCGAACCCAGCTCGATGACGCGATGCCCTGACCATGCCGGCCCGGTCAGAAGCGTTGCCACCTCTGCGCCGATGTCGTCTGACGCGACCATTGTCGATTTCCGGTTTGTAGGATTGTAGAAGACCGGTAGTGTTCCGCCCTGGGCGGCCTGTAAGCCGAAAAGAAAGTTTTCGAAAAAGCCGCCTGCGCGCACAAAGGCGACCGGAGATCGCAGGCTGCGAAAACCTTGCTCCAAAAGCGATAAGGCCGTGATCATCCCCAGCCCGCTTGTTTTATTCGCGCCCATCGACGAGAGCGCTACCACCCGCGGGGGCGCTACCTTGGTCAGCGCCTCGACATAATTCGCAATCACGCCCTTTGCTTCTCTGTAATCGGGCGAGGGCGCCCATACAGCCGGCAACATAACAAACGCGCCCTCAATACCTTTGAGCGCCGCCGCGATGGCTGTCGCATCGTTCCAGTCCCCATCCATCAACTCCACGCCTCGGTCTGCCCACTTTGCCGCTTTCTCGCGATTGCGCACAAGTGCTCGCACCTGTTTGCCTTGCTTCAGCAGATGCGCCGCGGTGGCGCCTCCAACTTTTCCAGTAATGCCCATGACTAAATACATGCTCGTTACTCCTTGTTGCTCTTGCGGCGATACGGCGCCGTATCCGTGCCACGCTATAGTGGAGTGTTTTTCGAGGTGAAACGATGCAAGCGAAAATGAAAGATGGTTGCCGGCGGAACGCACGGTGAAATTGAGCAATCCGCCGCCCATTTATTTCACCCCACGAGGACAAGCGGGTTCAACGCTCAAAACATGCCATCTTGGCGGTTACCTACAAATTGCCTAGCGAAGAAGGCATTGGAGGTCTCAGCATCGACGAAATTTCGCCGGGCTCTGGTTGCTGCGGAATGGTGACGTGCCCGGCGCACCGGGCACGGCCTTGACAAATTTAAACAAGTGTTTAAATCTGGGTAAGCGCACACCGCGCGCCTATGAATCCGCAAGTAGCCGGAAAATCCAGAAGGCCCCCCGCCGGGGCGGGTCTCTTTCTTCTGCTGAAACCTTATCGCCCGCTGGTCACCACGCTGGTGATCTTCACGATTTTGGGTAACGCGCTCAATCTGGTGGTGCCCAAACTCATTGCTCACGCCATCGACGCTTACACGCAGCGAAGCTTCGTCCTGTCGACCATCGTGATCCAGTTTTTCGTGGTCGCCGCGCTAGTGTTTGCTCTAACCTATCTTCAAAGCATCGCGCAGACCTACGCGTCGGAGCGGGTAGCGAAAGACTTGCGAACCAAGCTGGCGGCGAAAATCACCACGCAGTCTTATAGCTCGGTCGAGAAGTTCACGCCGGCCAAACTGCTGACCAACCTCACCTCCGACGTGGACGGGGTCAAGTTGTTTGTGTCTCAAGCCGTGGCCTCCATCATTGCGTCGCTTTTTCTGATCGCCGGCGCCAGCGTAATGTTACTCACCATCAACTGGCGGCTGGGCCTGTGCGTCCTGGGCGTGGTTCCGGTGGTGGGCGGCACATTCTATTTTGCGTTGCGGAAAGTTCGCGTGCTGTTCCGGAGAGGCCAGGAAGCGATTGACTGGCTGAACCGGGTGATCAACGAAAGCATTCTGGGCGCGACGCTCATCCGCATCCTCAACTCGGAGGACCTGGAATACCGGAAATTCAAGTCCGCGAACGCGGAGGCGAGAGATATCGGCCTCAACATCCTGCGCATCATGTCGGGCATGATCCCGGCGATTACGCTGGCCGTCAATCTGGCCACGATCATCATTCTTCTGCTGGGCGGCCGATTTGTGATCGCCGGCAGCATGACGCTGGGGGATTTTACGGCCTTCAATAGTTACCTCGCGATCCTCATCTTCCCCATCATCCTGCTGGGCTTCATGAGCAACGTGATCGCGCAGGCCAGCACATCCTACATGCGCTTGAACGCCGTGCTGACCGCCCAAGAAGAGGAAAACGCCGGCCAGTTGCGGCCTTCGCTGCGCGGCGGCGTGGAGATGAACAATGTCTCGCTGACCTTGGGAGACAAAGACGTGTTGCGCAACGTTTCCTTCGCGGCGGCGCCCGGCACCAGGACCGCCATCATCGGACCGACGGCGGGCGGCAAGACACAAATGCTGTACGTCTTGATCGGGCTGCTTCAGCCTTCATCGGGCAGCGTGACCTACGACGGAGAGCCGATCGAGGCCTACGACAAAGAAGTGTTGCGCCGGCAGATCGGGTTCGTTTTTCAAGACAGCATTCTCTTCAATATGACGCTCCGCGAGAACATTGCGTTCAGCGAGGCCATCTCAGAGGAGAATCTGGGCCGGGCTATTGCCGCGGCGGAGCTGCAAGACTTCATCGAAACGCTGCCGCAAGGGCTCGACACGATTGTTTCCGAGCGCGGGACCACGCTGTCCGGTGGGCAGAAGCAACGCGTCATGCTGGCGCGCGCGCTGGCGCTGCATCCGAAGATTCTGCTGCTGGACGACTTCACCGCACGAGTGGACCCAACCACGGAGAAGGCAATTCTCAAGAACATCGAGGAACAATACCCCGGCATCACGCTGATCTCCGTTACGCAAAAGATCGCTTCGGTGGAGGACTACGATCAAATCGTCCTGTTGATGGAAGGGGAGGCGCTAGCCACGGGAACTCACGGCCAGCTGATGAACACTTCGCCGGAATACGTGCAAATCTACGAATCGCAGCGGAGCACCAATTACTATGAAGTACAAGCTTGAGAACACCAAGCCGTTCGGCGTCAAAGGCTCGTTTCGGGCCGGGCTCAAGCGTTTTGTGCCGCTGGCGGCGGGAGAACGCCGCCACATCCTGGTGGCCCTGATCGCCATGCTGGCCAGTTCCTGCGCGACTCTATTGGCTCCGGTCATTATCGGGCGCGCGATCGATACCTATATACGTTTGAAAGACACGCACGGCTTGCTGATGTCCGCGCTGGTTCTGCTGGCCGTGTACTCGGCCGGGATCGTGGCCAGCTATACCCAGATCCTTACCATGGGAGGCGTGGGGCGGCGCGTCTTGTACCGCTTACGCAACGCTCTCTTTACGAAGCTTCAGGAACTGCCGCTGGCTTTCTTCAACGAGAACAAGGCGGGAGATCTGATCTCACGCCTGAATAACGACACGGACAAGTTGAACCAGTTTGTCGGCCAGGCGCTGATGCAGTTCGTGGGAAGCCTGTTTCTGATGACGGGCGTGGCCGTCTTCGTCCTGTCGCTCAATCTCCGGTTGGGAATTGCGGCTTTGTTGCCGGCCTTCGGCGTCCTGGCGATCACCAAGGTCTCCTCCGCATGGGTCAAGCGCAAAAACCTCAAGAGCCTCCAGAGCCTGGGCGGGTTAAGCTCAGAGGTCCAGGAAAGCCTCCAGAACTTCAAGGTGATCGTCGCCTTTCACCGCATGGATTACTTCCAGCGGAAGTTCAAAACCGCCAACGACGCCAACTATGGGGCTTCCGTATCGGCTGGATTCGCCAACAACATCTTCATGCCGTTGTATGGTTTCTCCAATCAACTGGCGCAACTGCTGGTGGTGGCGTACGGCATTCTGCTCATCGATGCCGGACAACTGACCGCCGGTCTGTTGATCGGGTTCCTGCTCTACGTCAATAATTTCTATGGTCCGATGCGCCAACTTGCGACAGTCTGGTCCTCTTTCCAACTGACGCTGGCCGCGCTGGACCGCATCTCCGAGGTGCTGGCGCTGGAGTCGAACATGCCGGTGATGGCGGCGTCGCCCTCGGATTCGGACTCCGTGATGGAATTGCGCAAGGTGCGCTTCAAGTATCCCAACGGTAAAGAAGTCCTGCACAACGTCGATCTTCGCCTGGATAAGGGGCGTTCCTACGCGCTGGTGGGGCCTACCGGCGGAGGCAAAACCACAACCGCTTCCCTGATGGCGCGCCTGTACGACCCGACCGAGGGAACCGTGTTTCTGAATGGCCAGGACATCCGGTCGCTGTCTCCGGCTGAGCGCGCGCGGAGAGTTGGCGTGATCCCCCAAGACCCGTTCCTCTTCACGGGCACGGTGGGAGAGAACATCGCTTATGGAAATGAGGAATACGGAAACTACTCGGCCGAACAGTTAAAGGAGGTGCTGGACCAGTCCAATCTGTCCGGGCTGCTTTCACGCTTTCCGGAGGGGCTCGAAACTAAGATTGCCGGCTCCGGCAACAGCATCAGCCTGGGGCAGAAGCAGCTCATCGCGTTCATGCGCGCGACGCTACGTAAGCCGGAATTGTTGATCCTGGACGAAGCCACCGCCAACATCGACACCGTGACCGAGCAGATGCTGGAAGAGATTCTGGAGCGGCTCCCCGCGGAAACCACGAAGGTGATCATCGCTCATCGCCTGAATACGATCGACAAAGTCGACCAGATATTTTTCGTCAATTCCGGGGAGGTGACGCTGGCGGGTTCGATGGAGCATGCGCTGGACCTGCTGCTCCACCAGAAGAGGGCGAGCTGAAAGTGATTGCGCGACCGCCAACCAAGCGCCAAACACGCGCGCGATCTCCCGGAGCGCAATCAGCCGGAGCGCAATCAGCCGGAACGCAATCAGCCCAAGCCGCGGAGTGCACTCGAATTCGCTTGCTGAACTCCGCCGCCGAGGTATTTGCCGAGCGCGGGTTCGAGGACGCCACGATCCGCCAGATCTGTGAACGCGCCGGCGCGAACGTGGCGCTGGTCAGCTATTACTTCGGGGACAAGCTGGAGCTGTACACGGAGGTGCTTCGGTTCTCGTTACAACCCGGCTGCGATCGCGTCCGTGTCGACCATCCATATACCAACGCCGAACCGGAGGCGGCGTTGCGGCTCATGGTGGGCGCAATGATCGAACGGGCTTTCGAGACTGACGATCAGGCCAATCTTCGATTCCGGCTGATGCTGAATGAATTCGTGCGGCCCAGCGCTGCAACGGCTCGCGTGGTGGATGTGGTTATGCGGCCGGTTTACGATCGCCTGCGCGAAATCGCCGGCCAGATCATGGGATTGCCCGCGGGTCACAAGAAGACCCGCCTATGCGTGCACAGTATTCTTGGGCAGGTAGCCCATTTTGCTCACGCGAAGCCCGTCCTGAGCCTGCTGTGGCCGGAGATGAAGATGACTCCGGCGCATCGGGAAATGGTCGCGGCGCATATTGCGGACTTCTCTCTGGCATATCTCAGGGCGACTTCATCCGGCTGCACTAAGTCGTGATGTTAGAAGTCCCGATTTGAGAGGCTGAGCCAGCGTACAATGGTGAGCGGCCCAATTCGGGACCGGGAGGCCGGTGGAATCCACTCGCCCCGGCCATTCGCCAGGACTATACGTGGAAACTTCGGGCTCTATGCCAACAACTGGGGCAAGCCCCGGCGGCGGCCAGCCCGCTCCTGCTCTTGAGCCGGCGGAACTGCGAATCGAGGTCAATGGCAACCAGTCCGTCCTGCGGCTGGAGGCTCCCAGCTACCGCGTAGGCCGCGCGCCTTCGAACCAAATCTCCTATCCCAACGATGGCGGGTTGTCGCGCGAGCACCTCGCCATTGAGCGCGACGGGAGCGACTGGATGGTGCGGGATCTCGGCAGCACCAACGGAACGCTGGTAAACGGCGAGCGTATCGCTGAGCCGCGCATCTTGCGTTCCGGAGATCGCATCACCGCCGGCCAAGTGATCCTGGCGTATCAGGAACCTGGCGCGTCCCCGGCGGTGGAGTTCACCGATGAGCCGCCGGCGACTTCGGGCGCCACCACCATGTCTCAAAGCCTGGAGGGGCTGGTCGCCGCGGAGAGTGAAGAGAGCCGCAAGCACATGCAGGCGCTGATCACGGCGGGATGCGAATTGGCCACGCACCTCCCGCTCGACAAGCTCTTCGATTTGATTTTGGATCTATCCATTGAAGCGGCGGGTGCCGCGCGCGGCGTTCTGATGACGCTCGAAAACGGAAAACTGCTGCCGCGATCGAGCCGGGGCCATGGGCTGCGAATCAGCTCCCACGTGCGCGATCTGGTGATTAACGAAAGGCGGTCGCTACTGGTGCGCGACGCCATGATGGACGCGGCTCTGGCCTCGCGAGCCAGCATCGCGCAAGGCTCGATTCGCAGCATGATGGCCGTGCCTCTGCAGACCGAAGATCGCGTGATCGGGCTGATTTATCTGGATTCTTCGCACTTCGTCAAGGAGTTCACGCGGCAGGATCTGAGCCTGTTGACGGTGATGGCCAACATGGCGGCGGTGCGCATCGAGAACGCGCGGCTGGCCGAAGTGGAGCAGGCGGAGCGCGTGCGGAACCGCGAACTGGAGCACGCGGCGGCGATCCAGCGGTCCATCCTGCCCAGCCAGTTTCCGCCGTTCCCGGATCGCAGCGACTTCGAGCTGCACGCCGCCATGGTGGTGGCCAAGGAAGTGGGCGGGGATTTGTTCGATTTTTTCCTGCTGGATCCGGAGCGGCTGGCGTTTGTGGTGGGGGATGTGAGCGGGAAAGGAGTTCCCGCGGCGCTGTACATGGCCATTGTGCGGACGCTGCTGCGCGCTTCCGCTCCGCATCATTCCACCGCTGGAGGCTGCTTGACTTCCATGAATAAAGCTCTGGTGGAGCAGCACGCTTCGGGCATGTTCGTAACGCTGTTCTACGGGATTCTAAACACGCGCACCGGGGCGCTGGAATACTCCAATGCCGGACACAATCCTCCGTATGTGTACTCTCCGAGAGGAGAATTTCGAGCGCTGAAGGACCGGTGCGGCCCCATGCTTGGCGTATTCGAACGTCACCACTACACTACGCGAGGGACCGTGGTGCTGCCCGGCGAGGGGATCCTGGTGTACACCGATGGGGTGACGGAGGCGCGCAATCCAGGCGGGGATTTCTTCGAAGAATCGCGTCTGGAAACTTACCTGGCTGCGCACGCGTCCCAGCCGGCCGAGGAGCTGGTGCGCGGTCTGCAAGCGGAGGTGGAGCACTTCGAGGCGGGCGCGGTCCACAGCGACGACATCACGGTGCTGGCGCTGCGGCGCCACGCCTGATGCACGCCACATGTGATGCGCGCCGGATGATCCGGCGGCTCAGTATTTCTGCTTGGCGAGAAACGCCAGAAGAATTCGATTGAACTCGTCCGGCTTTTCCAGCATGAGGAAATGGCCAGTGCCTCCAATCGAGGTGTACTCCACGGCAGGAAAAGCCGCGTGAACGGCTTGCTCGCCGGCGATGAGAGAGGGACCGGCGTAGATGCCCAGAATCGGGACCATGGGGATCTCCGTGGTTTGTCCGGCCGGCTCGCGCGTGGCGTTCATCGCGCCGACGGCGGTCGCTTCCGGCGCGCCGAGCATCATGTTGAGCACCTTGGTCTGGACCTCGGGCGTGGTGCCTTTTACGAAGAACGAGCGGATCATGGTTTCCCGCGCCGTGCGGCCGTTCGGCCCGGCCATGGCTGCCCCCGCATTCGCCATTGCGGCGGCCTGGGCGGGAGGCAGAGGCATCAGGCCGTCGACGAACACCATGGCCAGAGTGTGCTGCGGATAAAGATGCGCGTAACGCATCACCACGGGAGTGCCCATGCTGTGACCCACCAGGACCACGCGATCGGCCTTCACCTCCGCGCGGACGGCTTCAATGGCGCGAGCGAACAGATCCATCGAGAATTTGCCGTCCTTGGGAGAATCGCTCTTGCCGTGGCCGGGGAGGTCGAGAGTCACGACGCGATATTGTTTGGCGAGGGCCGGCACTTGCTCCGTCCAAGTGGTCTCATCGCAGGTGTAGCCGTGGACCAGGATGACGGTCTTCGATCCCGTTCCCGTAACCGTGGAATGGATATCGAGCCCATCGACGGTGGCCGCGGGTAAGGAAAGCGAAAACGAAAGAACGAGACCGAGGAGATAGCGCACGGACCCTCCAGTGGCTCAAGTGTACTCTGCGGTGCGCGCCCTCGTCTAGACGACTCTCGTCTCATACAAGCTAAGGCGGGGGCAACTCACAGTCGCCGCGCGTCGCATTAGCGGGTTCTTGAAGCTGCGTATCTTTCTTCCGGGTCGTCCGCGACCTTTCGGGCCGTCCGCGACCGGGTCTCCCGGTCACCCCTGTGGCCGGTTCTTGGCCTGCTCCATTGCAATCTGATTGATGTGTGAGAGCGCCCTGGCCCCACTTGCGCCTTCGATGGCTTTCACCGCGATGTCTTGAACCTGCTGCTTGGCGTCGGCGAGTTGCTTTTCTAGGGCCGCGATCTGCGCCTGTTGATGAGCCACGGTCTCTTCGAGCGTCTTCACGCGTAGTTCGCCGAACCGTTTTTCGGCTTCGGCGTCCTTCTTCATGACCAGGACTTCCTGCTGTAGCCGCGCCTCGGATTCGTGCCGGGCCCGTTCGGCGGCGGCGCTCGCCTCCGTTTCCAGCCGCTTGGGGAATGCCTCAGCTTCCTTGCGCAACCGCGCTAGCTCCTCTTCGCGCTCCTTCAACGCGGCTTCCCGCAGTTGCCAGCTCTTTTCAAGCGTATCCTGCTTTTCCTGGTTCTTCTTTTCCTGCAGACGAACCTCTTCGTCGTACTTATCCTGAGCCTTCTTGCGCTCCTGCGTCTTTTTGTACTCGAAATCTTCGGCTTCCCGTTGGCGCTGCTTCTTGAGAATCTCTTCCTGTTCCTTGCGTTCGCGGTCGGCGCGCGCGGCTTCTTCTTCCCACGCGGCGCGCCCTGCAGCGATTTCCGCTTCGAGACTCCTGCTTTTGGCGGCCATAGTCTTGGACAAGCTGATCCAGAGCGGTGGCGGCAACATCAATTTTGTGCAGGCGATCAAGCTCTTTCCGCTCAAGTCCCACGGCTTCGCGAACGGAGGCGAGAAGTTGGACCTCTTCCGTCAACCTGCCCGACACGCCGGAAAGCGCTTTCGATATGTCGAGGCCCAAAACGGAAATACGCTGGACGACTGATTCAACAGTGACGCCCTCCACGATCTCTCGCACTTCAGTTTCATGACGGCGGGTAGCCTCTTCGATCTTTGGATCGGAGGACTCTCGGGCGTCCGCGGACTGTCCCTGGATTTCGTCGAATTCACGCTGGATTTCGGTCTTGGTGCGCTTGGCGCGGATAGGGGCCTTGGCGGCTTTGACTGGCATTAATATGTCTCCCGAACATTCCTGAGATTAGCAGATGCCAGATGGGCTATACGCAGGGTCAGGGTCTACACTCTACACGCGGGGATTGCGCCGCGCGGGCGGATTTGAAACCATCTGGATAGCGATGGCTAGTGTCTCCGCTCCCGTCGACAACGTCACCGGCGTGGTTCCGGCGCTCCTTGTCACCGATATGGATCGATCCCTGGCGTTTTACGTAGACGGCCTGGGGTTCACGATTCAGAATCGTTGGATTCCGGACGGACGCTTGCGATGGTGCTGGATGTCTCTGGGCGGCGCGGCGTTGATGCTTCAGGAACCTTACGAGGTGCACCACGAAAGCGGGGCGCTCGGCAAAGGCGTGGGTATTTGGTTTCAGTGCCGCGACGCGCTGGGGCTCTATCGCGAGGCTGCGGCGCGCGGCATCCATCCGTTGCGGGAACCGCAAGTGGGCAACTCTTCCTGGGAGATCGCTTATGCCGATCCCGACGGCTACCGCATTCACTTCTCCAGCCCTACGGACGTGCCCGAAGAGACTTTGCTTTCTCAAACGAACCTGTAGAATAGGCGCTGTGATGAAGATGTTGCGGTACGCTTGCTTCATGGCCGTTGCCGTTCCTCTGAGCGTCGCCGTGTCCGGGCAGGGGCGCAACTACGGACGCTCCATGGTGATCAGCCAGCAAGGCATCGCCGCCACCAGCCAGACTCTGGCGTCTTCGGCCGCGGCGCAGATTCTGGCCAAGGGCGGATCGGCCGCGGATGCAGCCATCGCCGCAAACGCCGTGCTGGCCGTGGTCGAGCCGATGAAGACCGGGCTCGGCGGGGATCTCTTTGTGATGTATTGGGAGGCCGGCACTGGAAAACTGGTGGGCTTGAATGCGTCGGGTCCGGCTCCCAAGGCGCTTTCACCGGAGTTCCTGGCGAAGCAGGGCGTCAAGACCATGCCACAGTGCGGGCATTCATAGCTTCACCGTTCCAGGAGCCGTGGACGGATGGGCCAAGATGCACCAGCGCTACGGCAAGCTGCCGTGGAAGGATCTGTTTCAATCGGCCATCGCTTATGCGGAGCAGGGCTTCCCGGTAACGGAGGCGATTCAGGAGTCCTGGGCGGAGAATACGGAGCGATTGAAGCAGCACGCGGAGTCGCAACGGGTTTTTTTGCCCGGTGGCCACGTTCCAAAAACCGGTCAGACTTTTCAAGAATCCCGATATCGGCCGACGCGCTGCGCCTGATCGCCGAGCAGGGCCCTGCGGCGTTTTATAAGGGCGATGTCGCGGCGGCGATTCTGAAAACTTCGCAGCAAGCTGGGCGGAACGATGACGGCCGAGGATCTGGCCGGCTACTCCTCGGAGTGGGTCACGCCGATTTCGATCGACTATCGCGGCTGGAAGATCTACGAGCTTCCGCCGAACACACAAGGTTTCGCGGCGCTGGAGATGCTGAACATCATGGAGGTGACGCCGGCCTCGCCGCTGGGTCCCTTCAGCCCGGCGGAGATGCACAAGCGCATTGAAGCGATGAAGCTCGCGTATTCCGATGTGCGCCGCTATAATGCCGATCCCCGAACCTACACGGCTCCGGTCGAAGGCCTGCTCTCGAAGGACTACGCGAAGAAGCGCGCGGCGCTGATCGATCCCCTGCATGCGCACTGCAACGTGCCCAACGGCGATCCCATCGGAAGCAATACGACCTACCTGACGGTGGTGGATAAAGACGGCAACATGGCGAGCTGGATCGAGAGCATCTACGAAGAGTTCGGCTCGGGCATCACCGCGGAAGGGATGGGGTTCATTTTGCAGAATCGCGGGGCGCTGTTTACGCTCGATCCGCATCATCCTAACGTGCTGGCGGGAGGAAAGCGGCCGTTCCATACCATCATTCCCGCGTTTATGGAGCGGGGCGATCAGCACATCGGCTTCGGCATCATGGGCGGAGCGAACCAGCCGCTGGCGCATGCGCAGTTCGCCTCCAACATCATCGACTACGGGATGAACATGCAGGAGGCGTTGGAGGCGCCGCGGTTCACCAAGAAGAACTCGGGCGGGTGCGACGTGTCGATTGAATCGCGCGTGCCGGCGGCCACGCTGCAGCAGCTTTCCGAGCGGGGGCACGAAATCCGCATCCGGCGCGAATACACGCAGGAAATGGGACGGGGGCAAGCGATTCTGCACGACTCGAAGACCAAGACCAACTACGCCGCTTCCGATCCTCGGGCGGATGGCGAGGCGATTCCGGAGCCGATCGTAAGGTAGCCGGAAGGCATATCGTGTATGATTACGGCTTGGTGAAGAGCTGGGAGAGCCTCCATGTCTAAGCCTGTTTTCCTTCGCCTTGCCGGGATCGCCGGCATGATTCTGCCGGGGTTGGTGAACGCACAAGCTCCGGTCGTGCCTCCTCCGGACCTCCCTCCGCCGCCGGTGCTGGCGAACTATCAGCCGGTGACGCCGCAGCGATTGCTCAATCCCGAGGCCGGAAACTGGCTCATGATCCGCCGCACTTACGATGGCTGGGGCTACAGCCCGCTGGATCAGATCACGCCCGCGAACGTCAAGAATCTCCACTTGGTCTGGAGTTTTTCCACGGGCGAGACCAAGGTGCACGAAGCCGCGCCGGTGGTCAACAACGGCGTGATGTTCATCTCCTCGCCCAATAATCAGGTGATCGCGCTGGACGCGAAGACCGGGAACCTGTTGTGGCGCTACCGCCGCATTCGTCCGGATGGCGCTTCCGTGCCGCATGACACCAGCCGTGGCGTGGCGTTGTACGGCGACAAGGTCTTGTACGCCTCAGGCGACGCGATCCTGATTGCGCTGGACGTCAAGACGGGCCGCGAAGTATGGACCACCACGGTAGCCGACAACAAGTCGGGCTACTACATTTCGCTCGCGCCGCTGGTGGCCGGAGGGAAGGTGATGGTGGGGGCGTCGGGAGGCGAGTTCGGCATTCGCGGTTTTGTGGCCGCGTTCGATCCGGATACCGGCAAGGAGCAGTGGCGAACGTACACCATTCCCGCTCCCGGCGAGCCCGGCAGCGAAACGTGGCCCAAGGGCGACCAGTGGAAGACCGGCGGGGGCCCGGTTTGGGTGACGGGCAATTACGACCCCGATACGAACACCGCGTACTGGGGCGTCGGCAACGGCGGGCCGTGGATGGGCGATAAGCGTCCGGGCGACAATCTGTACGTCGCGTCCACGCTGGCGCTGGACGTGGCGACGGGAAAGATCAAAGGCTACTTCCAATACAATCCGAATGAGTCGTGGGATTGGGACGAAGTGTCTCCGCCGATTCTGGTCGACTTCCAGCGCGGTGGCCGCACGGTGAAAGGCTTGATTGACGTGGCTCGTGACGGGTACCTGTGGTTCCTCGACCGCGGCAATGTCAACCAGCTCGGCGGCGGGCGAATCCATTTTGTCGAAGGCAAACCTTATGTGACGCAGAACGTGTTTCTGCGGCTGGATCCGGAGACCGGCAAGCCGGAGATCGATCCGGCGCATAAGCCGGGAACGGGCAAGCGGGCCGAGTTCTGCCCCTCCCTGCACGGCGGAAAGAACTGGCCGCCGATCGCGTTCAGTCCCAAGACTCGCATGATCTATATTCCGGCGAACGAGAATCTGTGCGCGGCGTCGGAGGGTGCGGCGGAGGTGACGTACACTCCGGGACGAAACTACACCGGCACGGCGCGCGGAGGCGCACCCAACTTTTCCGTGCTTCCCGGCGCGGACCACGTGGGCGAGGTGCAGGCCTGGAATGTCGATACGGGCCAGCGAGCATGGACCCACAACTTTGTGAACAGTCCGAATTGGGGTGGTGTGCTGGCTACAGCCGGAGGCGTGGTGTTCCTCGGAGGCACCAGTGACCGGCAGTTCCACGCGCTGGACGCTTCCACAGGCAAGCTGCTGTGGCAATTCCCGGCGAGCTCCGGCATTCTCGCTCCGCCGGCTTCCTTCACCATCGACGGCAAGCAATATATTGCGGTCGAGTCCGGCTGGGGCGGCGATTCACGCGGCATGCAGGCGAATCTCAACCGGGTCTTCCCGGGCAATTATCCCGAGGTGCCGGAAGGCGGCGCAGTGTGGGTGTTCGCGTTGGAGTAGCGCTCGCGGTTGTAGCGCAAGCGGAATAACTTGTTCGCCGCTGCCCCGGCGGTACAATAGCGGCTATGGCGTTCACCTCCGACCTCAAGAGCCTACTCCCCGAAATCGAGCCTGAAAACCGGCGTGAGTTCGTGGTGAAGAAATTGGCGGTCGGGTTCGCGCTGGCCGTGCAGCCGATCTGCGCGCAGACCGCCATCGTTACCGACGCGAACGGGCTTACCGCGGGTGAAGTGAAGATCCCCGTGAAGGACGGGGTGATCCCTGGGTATCGCGCCTGCCCCGCAAAAGGACGCGGCTTCCCGATCGTGCTAGTGGTGCAGGAAATCTTCGGGGTACACGAACACATTAAGGACATCTGCCGGCGTCTGGCCCACGTGGGCTATTGCGCGGTTGCGCCGGAACTGTTCGCGCGCGAGGGCGACGTCTCGAAGCTGACCGACGTGAATGAGATCGTGACCAAGGTGGTGTCCAAGGTGCCGGACGCGCAGGTGATGTCCGATCTGGACGCCGCCGCGAACTGGGCGGCGAAGACTTCGCACGGCGACATCGCCAGGATCGCGATTGTGGGCTTTTGCTGGGGCGGACGGATCGTTTGGTTGTACGCGGCGCACAACAATAAGCTGAAGGCCGGAGCCGCATGGTACGGGCGCCTGGAAGGCGACAAGAACGATTTGACGCCGCATAACCCGATCGACTACGCCGGCGCGTTCAATACGCCCATCATCGGGTTCTACGGGGGCAAAGATATGGGCATCCCGCTGGACTCGATCGAGAAGATGCGAACTGCCCTGCAAGTGGTCGGGAATGGGTCGGAGATCAACGTTTACCCGGACGCGCAGCACGGCTTCAACGCCGACTATCGGCCCAGCTACAACAAAGCAGCCGCGCAGGACGCTTGGAAGAAGATGCTGGCGTGGTTCAAGAAATACGGAGTGTAAGGCGGTTATCTAAAAGACACAAGACTGGTGATCCCGCCCGGCTGCATTCTGCTGGCGAAAGTCGGCTTGGGCGCGGCGTCAGGTTCAGGGCTCTGGCGATGGCTTTCAATCGCGGAGACCAGCATGCGCACGCCTTCGTAAGCCTTCCAATACAGGTTGTCGCGGATCAGGTCGCTGCGGGTGCTCAGGATTTCGCGCCGCAGGATGCGCTGGAAGCGGTTTCCGTGCATGGGTAGCGCGTCCTGACCGGACGCGACCACGCCGCGCGGGTGACTGCAGTCGTTCACCTTCACCACCACCAACTGCCCGTCGGTCTGCATGCGGTCGCCGGTGGCATTGCGGGTGGAATGAGGAATCGCCGGCCGGTCCCACCAATCCATGGCGTCCGCGCAGGAAGAATAAGCCAGATCCCAAGCGATCTTATCGCGCTCATGATCCACCTGCTCTTCCACGCGATGCGTAACCACGCGGCCGGGCCGCAGGAAGCCAATTTCAACGTCGCGAGTGGCGGCGGCGGCCCACAACTCCTCGCCATCCCAGCTTTCCGCCATCTTCCACAGGCGGATGTGATGGCGCTTGGAGACGTCGTTGAAGCCTTTTTCCCAGGACATGCCGGGCTCGACGTTGTCGATGCGCAGGGAGGACATGGGCGCATTACGGTCCGCGCGATTGAAGGTCGCCGCGAAGGCGCTAGCCCACTCCGAGCGGGTGGTGGACCGGCGCGCCTCGGTCCATCCCGCAGCGGCAAAAGCCGCTGAGATCTGCTCGCGCGAGCCGATCAACAGCAGGTTCACCAGGTCGGCGGGACGGCCTGAGCCGGTCTTTTTCTTGGCTGGAGTGTAGGCGCGTTCGGGAACGCCGGAGACCACCGGTTCCAGGCTGGTGCGCTGATCTTCGGTAAAGCCGCGCGAATCGTCAACCGGATTGTGCCCGGAGAGCGTACGCACGGGCGCGGTGAGCACCAAGGTCAGTTCGGCTCCCGGCGGCAGATAAATTTCCGGCTCGGGCACCTGCGTGACCAGCGACCTGACGGCCCATTCGGCCACCTGCGCGTGCACGTCAACCAACATCGCGTCGCGGAGCAGGTGCGCGGCCCGGTTGCCCCAACTGCCGGTAGTGCGGCTTTCGCGAATTTCGCCGGAGGGCGTGACGTCTTCGCGGCCGTTATCGACCGACGCCAGCTTGGTCCAGACCGGCAGGGATTGGCCGCCAGGCAAGGAAATCGAATCGAAGATCAGATCCAGGGAAGCAGCCTCGTGAACGATTCCCAGCCCGATCCGCCGTACCGATTTTACGCGCCCATGAACCACGGTCCCCACCGGAAGAACAGTCTCGCCTTCGACTTTCACCGGCGCGATCAAAACCGCGTCGACTTCCGATCCCGGACGGCTGGCGAAGGAGCCGACAGCATTGGTCAGGCGGATGTGGACCACCGAACCGGCAGGCGCTTCACGATACGTGAGTGCCTGCACAACCATCAGCACGGACAAGAAGATAGGCACGAAGCATACATCTTACTCCAGCCCAAGGGCGAATGCCATAGACGTGGACGAATCTTAATTGTGATGCTGGCCGTCCATCGCCGGATTCAGGCATCTGGCGGAAAAAAACGCGAAGGCGGGCATGGTACAAGGGAATCGTATGCCCTCTTTCCGCGTGAAAACCCCACAGCGAACTTATGAGGCCGTGGTGGAGCGCGGCTGCCTGAGGAGTTTTCCAGTAGCGCATGCGGGAAAAGTGTTTATTGTTACAACCCGCGACGTTCTGGGATCTGCATGGATTCAGGCTGAAGGATCTAATGGCCAACTCCCAGTGCCATGTGCTGTTTTTTCCCGGGGGCGAACCAAGAAAGCGCCTGGCGGAAGTGGAGACCTTGGCTGAGCAGATGGTCGCAGCGGGAGGCGACCGGTCCAGCCTGGTGATCGCTTTCGGCGGAGGCATCGTGGGGGATTTGGCCGGGTTCCTGGCGGCGATCTTCATGCGCGGCATCCCCGTGGTGCAGGTTCCGACCACCTTGCTGGCGCAAGTGGACGCGGCGGTCGGCGGCAAGACTGGGGCGAATCTGGTGGCGGGTAAGAACCTGATCGGCAGCTTCCATCAACCGGTGGCGGTGTGGATCGACCCGGAGGTGCTGAGTACGCTGCCGGAGCGGGAGTATCGCGCGGGGCTTTACGAAATTATCAAGTGCGGCGTGATCCGGGATGCGGGGCTTTTTGACGTATTAGAGCGGTGTTCGGAAGCGGTGCTGGGGCAGCAGCCGGAAGTAGTCGATCGGGTGATCGCGGATGCGGTGCGGATCAAAGCGGAAGTGGTCACCGCGGACGAACGGGAAAGCGATCTTCGGCGCATTTTGAATTTCGGGCACACGTTCGGCCACGCGCTGGAGGCCGAGACCAAGTATGAGCGCTTGCTGCATGGCGAAGCGGTGGCGTGGGGCATGCGCGCCGCAACCTTGTTGGCGGAACGCCTGGGTCATCTGGCTCCGGCCGAGGCAGCCAGGATACAGAGCGTGATCGCGAAATATGGGCCGATTCCCAAGCTGGACGGGATCCCGGCGGCGAACCTGGCCGCCCGGCTCAAGAGCGATAAGAAGACGGTCGGCGGAAGGATCCATTTAGTGCTGCCGGTGACGATCGGCGAGGTGCAGGTGTTCTCCGGAATCGATGAGGGGCTAGTGCGGGAAGCGATCGAGGCGTCGCTGGGATGATTCAGACCGGGACCACTCCCAGAGGTGTTACCGGCGAGCAGGCCGCGTCTCGCTGGGTGCGCTCAATGTTCGGGAGCGTGGCGGGGCGCTACGACCTGATCAATCATCTGCTTTCCTTCAATCTGGACAAGCGCTGGCGGGCGCGTGCCGTGGAGCGTTTAGAACCGATTCTGGCCAAGCCCGGCGCGCTGATTTTGGATTTATGTTGTGGCACGGGCGATGTTTTGCTGGAGATGGAAGCTCGAGGCGCAGGCGCACGGATTCTGGGCAGCGATTTCTGCCATCCCATGCTGGTTGTCTCGCAACGAAAGGTGAGCTCGCACGGCTTTGCCAACCCCTTGTTCGAGGCCGACGCGCTGGCGCTGCCGGTGCGCGACGGCTCGCTCGACTTGATCACCTGCGCGTTCGGTTTTCGCAATCTGGCGAATTACGAAACGGGGCTACTGGAGATGCTGCGCGTGCTGAAGCCGGGAGGGGTTGCCGCGATTCTGGAGTTTTCGCAGCCCACCAGCCGGGTCTTCGGAGCCGTGTATGGGATATTTTCGACGCGCGTGCTGCCCTGGGCCGGGGGGATGGTTTCGGGCTCGCGCGAGGCTTATTCGTACCTGCCGGAGTCGATCCGCAAGTTCCCCGGCGCGGAAGATCTGGCGTCGGCCATGCGCCGCGCGGGGTTCCGGCGAGTGGAGTTCGAAAGGATGACCGGCGGCGTGGTGGCGTTACACCTGGGCTGGAAGTAAGATCGAGAAGCTGGGCGAGAAAGCCATGAGCACCATCCACGCAACGGCGCCAGGTCAGGCTGCATCGGGAGCGCAACGTGACCTGACGTTCCGCGCGATCGCCATTTCGATCGTTGTCGCGGCTCTGATCGGCGCGTCGTATCCGTACGTGGTGCTGAAAATCGGCTACGGTCCGAATATTTCGGTGGTCAGCGCGTTCTTCGGCTATATCGCAATCTCGGCTATCGGCTTTCTGACCGGCGCGCGCGGCACGGCGGTTGAAAACAACATCGTGCAGGCGGGAGGAACCGCAGCCGGACAATCCGGATTCATGTGCGTGGTGCTGGCGGCGCTGGACATGCTGAACGCCAAGCCAGGGCTGGGATTTTCGGTGCATCTCTCGATCTGGCAAACCTTCTGGTGGCTCACCATCGCGGGGTTGATCGGCGTGCTGATGGCTGTGCCGTTGCGCCGTTACTACATCGACGAAGAGAATCTCACTTTCGCCGACGGCATGGCCGCGGGGGAAGTGCTGCTGGTGCTGGATCAGGGGCCGCGCGAGGCTGCTCCCCGCGTGAGCGCTCTGGGCGTGGGAATTTTTCTGTCAGGGCTGCTGGCCGTTCTGCGGGACAAAGTAAAGCTGTTCGCCGATAGCTTCTACTTCGGCGCAAGCGGAGCGGGGCTTCGCATGGGCACCGAAGTCAGCCTGCTATCCTTCGGCTCGGGCATGCTGGTGGGGCCGAGGATCGCCGTTTCCATGGGACTGGGGATGATCGCGTCGTGGGTCATCGCGCCGCCGATGCTGGTTGAGCGGGGGATTATCCCGGATCAACAATTCGCCGCGGTGCTGCGCTGGGTGATGTGGCCGGCAACGGGGTTCATGGTCGCGGGAGGGATCACCGCGCTAGCGCTCAAATGGAATCTGGTGTCGAAAACCTTCGCGAGCTTTTCCGCGAAAAACGTGAGCTCGACGGACCTTCCGATGAAATACGTGATCGGGGGCGTGGTGGCTCTTTCCGCGCTGCTATGCGTGCTCCAGTTTTATTCGCTGGACTTTCCGGTGTGGCTTACGGTGGTCAGCCTGGTGCTGTCTTTCTTCCTGATGCTGGTGGGGACGCGGGTGCTGGGTGAGACGAATTGGGCTCCGGTGAGCGCGCTGGCGAACCTGATGCAAGCGGTGTTCGCCGTGATTTCGCCGGGAAGCATGACGGTGAACATGATCGGCTCGGGTATGTCGGGGACCGTTGCGGTGAATGGCGAGACGCTGATGCAAACGTATAAGTCGGGCAAGATCGTGGGCTCGAATAACCGGGCGCTGACGATCGTGCAATTGATCACCATTCCCGTCGGCTCCTTGGCGGTGGCTTTGGTGTATCCGGCGCTGAAGGCGAAGTATGGGATCGGCGACAACGGGCTAACGTCGCCGATTAGCGTGAAGTGGGCCGGATTCGCGGAGCTGCTCAATCAGGGATTCAAGCAGCTTCCTCCGGGATGCTTTGAGGCGATGCTGGTGGCGATCGCTCTGGGCGTGGCGATCACGGTGCTCGAGCCGAAATATAGCCGTTTTTTACCTTCGCCCACGGCGGTGGGAATCGGGATGCTGGTGCCGGGGGTCTCGGTGATGCCGATGGTCGCCGGAGGGCTGTGCCAGTGGGTTTGGGCCAAGGCGAATGCGAAGAGCGAAGAGAAATTCTGCCTGCCGCTGGCCTCGGGCTTCATCGCGGGGGAGGCTCTGGTGGTGCTGGTGTTCGCGATCCAGGCGATGCTGGGGCGATAATAAGGCATGGCCGCGCATACCCAGCACTGGCTGACGCCGGAAGAGTATCTGGAGATCGAGCGGGCAGCGGACGAGCGCCACGAGTATTACAGGGGCCAAATGTATCTCATGCCGGGCGGATCGCTCCGGCACTCGGTCATCAGCACGAACATCTTGAGCGAGCTAAGCAATGCCCTAAAGAGGCGACCATGTATCGTCGTCAACAGCGACATGCGCATGAGGGTCGCCGAGGATGGGCTCTACACTTATCCGGATGTCTCTGTGGTTTGCGGCGATCCCAAATTTGCGGATCGCCGTACCGATACCCTGCTCAATCCGTCTTTGATCGTGGAGGTCCTTTCGCCTTCGACGGAGCGTAAGGATCGGGGCTTCAAGTTTGCTCAGTACCGGACGCTGGATCCCTGCAGGAATACGCGCTGGTATCGCAGGAGGAAGCGCGAGTCGAGGTTTTTCGCCGCCAGGAAGAAGGGCGCTGGGTGCTTTCGGAATTCGCAGGTTTGGAGGCAGTCGGCACGGTTCGATGAGCGTCGATGTCAGCGTGCCGCTGGCGGAGATCTACGCGAAAGTTCAGTTGGGCGAAGAGGGCGACTGAGACCCTCGCCGCCCTACATCCGGCAAATGAGCAGTTCGCGCTCGTAGATCATCTCCGGAGGGAGATGGTCGTGCAGCATCAGGAACAGCTCTTCGTGCGCAATTACTTCCTTCTGCCACGCGGCGCGGTCGAAAGATTGCAGCTCGTCAAACCTTTCCTTATCGAAGGTCAGGCCCTTCCATTCGATGTCCTCATGACGGGGCATCCAGCCTATGGGAGTCTCCCTTCCCAGCGCTCTCCCGTGCGCGCGGTCCACGATCCATTTCAGCACCCGCATGTTCTCGCTGAAGCCGGGCCAAATGAATTTGCCGTTCGAATCCTTGCGGAACCAATTGACGTGGAAAATGCGCGGGGTTTCGCTTAGATTCCGCTGCATCTTGATCCAGTGCCGGAAATAATCGGCCATGTGGTAGCCGCAGAAAGGCAGCATGGCCATGGGATCGCGGCGCACCTGCCCGACGCCTCCGGTGGCCGCCGCGGTGGTCTCCGAACCCATGGTTGCGCCGATATAGACGCCGGCGCTCCAGTTGAACGCCTGGTAGACCAGCGGCATGGTGGTAGCGCGGCGCCCGCCGAAGATCAGCGCGCTGACCGGCACGCCTGCCGGATCCTCCCACGCAGGGTCGATGGTCGGGCATTGCGAGGCCGGCGCGGTGAAACGCGAATTGGGGTGGGCTGCCTTTGCGCCGGTCTCTTTGGCGATTTGCGGCGTCCACAGGTTGCCTTTCCAATCCAGGCATTCGGCCGGAGGCTGCTCCGTCATGCCCTCCCACCAGACGCCGCCGTCCGGGGTTAGAGCGGTGTTGGTGAAGATGCTGTTGCGCGCCAGGGTCTTCATGGCGTTCGGATTAGTGTGCATCGAGGTGCCGGGCGCGACGCCGAAGAAACCGGCTTCGGGATTGATGGCGCGCAGGCGGCCTTGTGCATCGGGCTTGATCCAGGCGATATCGTCGCCGACGGTCCAAACCTTCCAGCCTTCGAAGCTCTTGGGCGGAATCAGCATGGCGAAGTTGGTCTTGCCGCAGGCGCTGGGGAACGCCGCGGCGACGTAGGTTTTCTCGCCTTGGGGATTTTCGACGCCCAGGATCAGCATGTGTTCCGCCATCCAGCCCTCATCGCGGGCGATGTTGGAGGCGATGCGCAGCGCGAAACATTTCTTACCCAGCAGCGCATTGCCGCCGTAGCCGGAGCCGTAGGACCAGATTTCGCGGGTCTCCGGGAAGTGCACGATGTATTTTTCGGGATTGCAAGGCCATGGCACGTCGCGAGCGCCGGGCCCCAGCGGCATCCCGACGCTGTGCATACACGGCACCACACGCTTGTAGTCCTTGTCGATCTCGGCGTAGATCGGCAGGCCGATGCGCGCCATGATGCGCATATTGACAACCACGTATGGCGAATCGGTAAGCTGCACGCCGATCTGCGACATGGGTGAGCCCACCGGTCCCATGCTGAACGGCAAAACGAACATGGTGCGGCCGGCCATGGAGCCCTTGAACAGCTCCTTGAGCTTGCTTTTCATCTCATACGGGTTCACCCAGTTGTTGGTTGGACCGGCGTTGTCTTTCGACAGCGAGCAAATAAAAGTGCGGTCTTCCACGCGAGCCACATCGCTGGCATCGCTGCGGGCGTAATAACAACCGGGCCACAGGTCCTGGTTGAGTTTGATCAGGGTTCCGGAATCGACCATCTGGGCGCAGAGGCCGTCGTATTCTTCCTGGGAGCCGTCCACCCAGTGGATGGAGGCGGGCTGGGTCAGCTCAGCCATTTTCTCGACCCACCGGAGAAGATGCTTGTTCTCGCTTAAAGGCACGCTAACTTCGCGGCTAGACTTGAGGATTGCAGTAGACATGACTTCTTAATATTATCGCGCGGCCTACATTGTCGCGCAGCCGCACGGGGCTGCGAAATCACGTCTGCGCGCGACCTCACGGCTGGGCCGAGGCCCGGAGCTGGCGAGCGTGGAGAATCTGGTTCAGAACGTGTTGCGTGGTCGCATTGCCGCGATCGAGATCCAGGGCCTGGCGAGTCTCCGTTTCCGCGCGATCGAGATCGCCGGAGAGAAACAGTGCGTAACCCAGATTAGAGCGATTTTGGACATTGCGCGGCAACACCGCGAGTGCCTGCTCCAGTTCCCCAATGGCCTCCGGAATCCGGTTGGTCTTCAGGTATTCGGAGCCCAGCAGACTGTGTGCATACGGGACCGCCGATTTCTCTTTGAACGCGAGTTTAAGCTGTGCGATGGCCTTTTCGTGAAGGCCAGCTACTGAAAATCTGCGAGCTTGCTCCAGCATCTTCACGCCTTTGGCCGAAATCGGATGCTGGAGCCGCTCAGCCGAAACTGTCCCCGCGGGCGCGGGAGCCGGAGTGACCTCCGCGCCGCGCGGATTGTTGTAGAACGTGAGGTTCGCCGCGCGCGCTATCGGGGAATCCTCTGCTAATGGGATTCCGTCCGCAGCGCTTTGTACCGCTAAGTTTTGCGCCGAAGCACTCGGCAAGGAGACGCTTTGCGCCGCATAAGTCCGTGCAGCTGCCATTTGCATAGAAGCGGGGCTTTGCGCCAATACAACTTGCGCCAATAGAACTTGGCCCGATACCGAGGCCGACAAAAATAGAACACCGGTAAGCCGAGACACATTTCCCTCCAGAATGTGAAGTCAGGTAAACCAACGCGTGTTTTTGGAGGCCCCACCCCAAGGTGGCGGCCAGTGACGAGAGGAGAACTACGCAGTCAACCTATAAGGCATCAGTCCCAAGGAAAGACGCTTATGGAAAAGTGAATAACATCTCTTTTCCACGTCCTCAGCATAGCCCCAGAAGCCTACCGCCGTCCAATTGATTCTATTTATGAACCTGATGTAGGTGTCATCTTATCTGCACTTTAGGGGTTACCGACATACCCGGGCGAAGCTCGTGATCGTCATTTTGCCCGGGGTCTATGGAAATGCGAACCGGAATTCGCTGCACTACGCGGACGTAGTTTCCGGTGGCGTTTTCCGGCGGCAGGAGGCTGAACCTGGCGCCGCTCGCGCCGGCGATGCGCTCCACCTTGCCGCGGTAGGTGCGGCCATTGGCGTCGACTTCGAAGGTTGCCTTCTGCCCGATGCGCATGTTCTTCAACTGGGTCTCTTTGAAGTTGGCGGTGACCCAGATGTCATCCAGGGCGACAATCGCCATTAACTGCTGCCCGGCGGCGACGTTCTGGCCCACATCCACCGCCTTTCTTCCGATCATTCCATTGACCGGAGCGGTGATGGTCGCGTAGCTCAGGTTGAGTTGCGCCTGCTCGACCTCGGCCCGCTTTTGTGCGACCACGGCCTGTGCGGCTTGCGCATGGGATTCGACGGCCTTGACCTGCTCCGGACCGGCGCCCGCGGCCTCCACCCCGGCTTGAGCCTGAGCCACGCGGGAGCGAGCTTGATCGACGGCGTGCTCGGCTGCCGCGATATTGCGCTCGGCCGCGGTTACAGCGGCCTGCTGCGAGTCGACGGTGGCGCTGGCGGCCTGCTCCGTGGCGACCGCCTGTTCGTAGGTTTCGCGCGCAATCTCGTCCTTGGCCACCAGGGTTTTGTAGCGCGCCACGTCCTGCGCGGCTTTGTTGCGATTGGCTTGCGCCACGCGCACGTCGGCTTGCGCCACCTGGAGGCGCGCCCGCAGCACTCCCAATTGCTGTTCCGACGAACTCAATGCGGCGGTAGCGTCGTCTTTGACGGAGCGCGCGTTGTTGAGGGCGCCCACGGTCGACGCTGAAGTTGCCGGAACGTCGCTGCGCGCACTTTGGAAATTGGCTTCCGCGTCGGCCAGATCAGCCTTGGCCTTGGCCAGCGCCACTTCCAGATCCTTAGTGTCAAGCTGCACAAGCACGTCGCCGGCCTTCACCGCGACCTGGTCCTGCGCCATTACCGCGACGACGTTGCCTGTGATGCGCGCACTAATCGGGACAATGGTGCCGTCGACCTGCGCATCATCGGTAGATTCCTCTACCGAGAGCCGCTGCCATACTGTATAGCCGGCCACTCCCAGGCCCGCCAGGATGGCCAGAGACACGACCCACTTGATCGCAGTTTTGACTCCGCCGCCGGTTTTTGGCGCTTCAGAAGATGTTTTGTCCATTACCTCCGCCATCCCTTAGTTTCCTCCCAGAAACCGCCGGAGCGTTGTATCGGTGGTTCCCACGGCCCGCGCCAAAGCCACTTTGGCCAGGTTGTGCAAATACTGGCCGTTGATCAATTCCTGATTCGCCTCGGCTAAAGCCTCTTGCGCCTGGATCACTTCCAGATTATCCGTGACTCCGGCGCCGACCCGGTCGCGCGCCTGCTGGAGCGCAAGATTCGCCAGGTCTACATTGCTGCGCGCCAGGTTTACCTGATCCGCGGCCGTGCTGAGATCCAGAAGCGAGGAACGCACTTCGAAATCGATCTTGCCGCGCAGATCGGCCAGCTCATTGCGGCGCCGCTCGATCTCGATATCCGCGGAGGTCTGATCGGCGCGAATCCGGCCGCCGTCAAAAACGTTGACGCTCACGGTTCCGGTCACGGTAAAGGCGCCGTGCGATTGCGCCAGACTGGGGCCGATATCGCCGTAGTTGGCTGCGACAAAGCCCGTGGGCAGGCGCTGTGCGCTGGCGGCCTGGCGCGCGATCTCGGCCGCGTGAACTTGCGCTTCGCCGCTGCGGTAGTCCGCGCGGGATTGATAGGCCTGGTCGAGAAGTGAAGCCGCATTCAGATCTTCCAAGGGTTTGTAAGGCGCCTGATCCGTGGTCTCGAAGTCCTGGCCGTAAGGCAGGCCGATGGCGCGCGTCAGCACCAGCTTGTCCTTGGCGAGTTGGTTCTGCGCCGCCAGCAGGCGCTGCTGCTGCGTCTTGAGCTCGACTTGCGCCCGAAGATCGTCGATGGCCGGTCTTACACCGGCCTGGTGCTGATCGTGCGCGGTTGCAGCGAGATCCTCCGCCGTGGAGATTTGCATCTTCGTTATATCGACGCGGCTCAAGTCCGCCAGGATGGTGATATACCCGGTGGCGACCGCTTCCACCACCAGGTCGCGGCCGTCGTCGATGGACAATTGTGCGGCGCGGGCGTTTTCGGCGGATACCTTCAGGTTCTTGAAAGCAGTCCAGTCGAAGGCCGGGACGTTGGCGAAGGCGCGTATGTCACTGTAGGAGAATGGCCCGACCACGGCGGGGATGCCGGGGAAATGGAGCCCGTACACGGCCAGGCTGATCTGCGTCTCGTATTCCGCGAACGCCGCGCTGACGCTGGGGAGCAAAGCGCTGAGAGCGTGCAGACGGTCCTGGCGCGCCGCGCTCCCGGCCGATTCGCGCACCAGCATCCCCAGGTTGGCCTTGAGGCCCCGGTCGATAGCGTCCTGAAGCGACAACTTCAGGGGCGTGGGGCCGGCCGTGCCCTGCGCCGCGCTGCCGTGAAACTGGTCCTCGGAGGAAAAATTGAGCCCTCCGGCTAACCCCACGGCGCGTTGAGACGGGGGCGGCGGATATTGCCCCGGCAACCGCAGGGCGCCCAAGGCGATCATGGCAAGCAAGGGTAAAAGTATCCTGAGAGGCTTCATTTCTCGATTCTTCTTTGCGGATCGGGCCCGCGAGGTGGGACTCAGATTTTCAGTATAACGGGTGAGCGCAGGCCGCCGGAGCGTTAACATGGACAACATGGTTAAGGGCCTTTGGCGGCGATTGAATGAGGTGTTGTCGCGTCGCCGCGCCGCTGGACGCAAAGCTCGTGCCCGGCGCAGAATTCGGGAGCTCAGCGACCGATCACAAATGGAAATCGGCACAAAGAACTGGTCAAGGGGTGACTTGCACGAGCGGTAGTGCTTCTTCATCTGAGGCCGATCGCTTGAGACGGTTTTTTGAATCCTAAGTTCCCTTGACACTCCTGCTCCGGAGGCGCATACTGTTATGGCGAATAAAAGGCGAATAATGGTATGTTGTCCGCACTTCCTCTGGGGTTCCGGTTTGCCGAGCAACCTCAATTGCTGCATGGATTTCCCCGTGGCAGGATCAGTGAAATTTACGGCCCTCGCTTGAGTGGCCGCACCGGGCTGGTTCATTCGGTTCTAGCAGCTTCCACGGGGCTGGGCGAGTGGGCCGCGCTGATCGACACGGCGAATGCATTCGACCTCTGCTCGGCTGCGGCAGCCGGTGTTGTGCTCGAAAAATTGTTGTGGGTACGCTGCGGCGGCAATGCCGAGCACGCCTTGCGAGCGGCAGACCTGCTGCTGCAAGCCGGAGGGTTCGGGGTGGTGGCTCTGGATTTGATCGACGCCTCCGCCCAGGCTCTGGCGCGCATTCCTCCCACGGCATGGTTCCGGTTCCGGCGCGCCATCGAACCCACGCCGGCGGTTTTCCTGGTAATCGCCGAGAAACCGCTGACCAAATCCTGCGCGGCCAAACGAGTCTCGCTGGAGCGCAAGAAGCCGGTGTTCGCCGGCGCTGCTCCTTTTAAGGTTCTAAAAGCAGGCTAGCGGTATGTATGTCTGCATCCATTCGCCCAACGCGGGCGAAGTAGCCCGATCTTTCTCTCCGTGGGTGGAAGTGGTGGACGAATCCACTGTCGTGTTCCCGGTCACGGAGAGACAACTAGCGAAACTGCCTACGAACATTCCGATGGCCGTGGCCTCGACGGTCGAGGCCGCAATTCTGGCGGCTCGAAATTTTCCGGAACAAACGATCATTCCACCCGGTGAAGAAGCACGCGTGCTCGGCTCGCTTTCGATCGACTGCCTGCCGCCCGACCCGGAAATTTTTCAGACACTGGATCTGTGGGGCGTTCGCTCGCTGAGCGATCTGGCCCGGCTGCCGGAAGATGGATTAGTGAGCCGGTTAGGCCCGCGCGGATTATGGTTGCAGAAGCTGGCGCGGGGAACCCTGGATCGTCCGCTGCGGCCCGTTCCGATAGAGACCGTTTACGAAGAATCGGCCGAGTTCGATCATCCCATCGAGCTGCGTGAGCCGCTGCTGTTCCTGATCGGACGGTTCTTGTTCGATCTGACGGCCAAGCTACGGGCGCAGTCGCTTGCCGCGGGCGCGTTGATTCTAACGCTGAACAAGCAAGAAAGGAGGCTGAGCCTCCCCTTCCCCACTCGCGACGTTAAATTCCTGCTGAAACTGACGGAGCATTCGCTCGAACGGCAGCCTCCGGAGGAGCCGGTGGAACGAGTGCTCTTGCGGATCGAGCCGACTGAGCCGCGGCGCGTGCAGCACGGACTGTTTACGCTGGCCGCTCCGGAGCCGGAAAAGCTGGAACTGACGCTGGGCAAGATTCGGGGATTGGTGGGCGCGGCGAATGTGCTGTATCCGAAACTCGAAGACACGCACCGGCCGGGTTGCGGAGAAAACGACGCGCCACGTTACGGATTCCGCTATTTCACTCAACCTCTTGAAGCCCGGGTTGAGCCGTCACAAGGGCAGCCGCAACAAATTTGGACCCGTTCGGTGCAAGGGCGGATTGTGAACATCGCCGGGCCGTGGCGGTCGAGTGGAGATTGGTGGAGACCTCCAGGTGACGGCGCATGGAATAGAGACGAGTTCGATCTTCTGTTGAGCGACGGTGCGCTGTACCGGCTGGTGCGGGACCGCGCCGCGGGCAAATGGCTGCTGGAAGGGGTTTATGACTAAGGGCTCCTATGACTAAATTTGTCGATTTCCGCGTGCGCTCGGCATTCAGTTTTCTGGAGGGTGCATCGCTTCCGGAGGATTTGATCCAACGCGCGTCCAGCCTGGGCCATGCGGCCATGGCGCTGATGGATCGCGATAACTTGAGCGGCGCGCCCCGCTTCTACATGGCCGCGAAAAAGACCGGCGCGAAGGCGCACCTGGGAGCCGAAATCAGCGGCGAGGATGGGGATCGCTACGCACTGCTGGCGGAAAGCCGTGAAGGCTATCAAAACTTGTGCCGCCTGATCACATCGATGAAGCTGCGCGCTGCCAAGGGCGAAGCTGCTGCATCGGAGGACGAACTGGCGCGATATGCAACAGGATTGGTGTGCCTCACCGGCGCCGATATCCAGAAAAGCCCGCCTACGCGCGACCGCTTCGAAAAATTAATCCGTCTGTTCGGCCCGCGCAACGTTTACGCCGAATTGCAGCGCCATTTTCATCGCGATGAGGAGACTCGCAACCAGGCGGTGATGGAACTGGCCGGCTCGCTCAAGCTGCCCCTGATCGCGACCAATGGAGTCTGTCACGCCACTCCGGAGGAACGTGAGCTTTTTGACGCCCTGACGGCGGTGCGGCACAAAACCACGGTGATGCAGGCAGGCAAGCTGCTGGCTCGCAATGCCGAGCGGTATTTGAAAAGTCCCGCGGAGATGGCCGGGCTTTTTTCCGATGTACACCGGGCTATCGAGGAGACGGTGGAGCTGTCCCAGCGGTTGAATTTCACGCTGGCCGATCTGGGTTATGAATTTCCGCGCTATCCGGTGCCGCCAGACGAGACCATCAACTCCTTCCTGCGCCAGAGGACCGATGAAGGCGCGCGGCGGCGCTACCAGCCGTATCACGATCGCGCTCGCAACCAGATCGAGCGCGAACTGGCGCTGATCGAGAAGCTGAACCTGGCGGGATATTTTCTGATCGTATGGGACATGGTCGAATTCTGCCGAGCCAACGGCATTCTGGCGCAAGGGCGGGGCTCGGCCGCCAATAGCGCGGTGTGTTATTCGCTCGGCATTACGGCGGTGGATCCCGTGGCGATGGATCTGCTGTTCGAGCGGTTCTTATCGGAAGAACGCGGCGAATGGCCGGATATCGATATCGACCTGCCCTCCGGCGATCAGCGCGAGCGCGTAATTCAGTACGTCTACCAGCGCTATGGCGAGCGCGGCGCGGCCATGACGGCGAATGTCATCACTTATCGAGGGCGCTCCGCGGCGCGGGATATCGGCAAGGCTTTGGGGTTTACTCCCGAAGTGTTGGGAAAGTTATCTGCGTTAGTAGCTCGCTGGGGCTGGAAAGATCCGGACGATACGGCGGAACGGCAATTTCGCCAAGCCGGTTACGATCTGGAAGATCCACGCATCCGCAAATTCTTGGAGCTGTACTCGGCCACGCAGAATCTGCCGCGGCACCTGGGGCAGCACTCCGGGGGGATGGTGATTTGTCAGGGCGAACTCGACCGCATCGTGCCGATGGAGCCGGCCACTATGCCCGGCCGGGTGGTGATTGAGTGGGACAAAGAAGATTGCGCCGACCTCGGATTGATCAAGGTCGACCTGCTGGGGCTGGGCATGATGGCGGTGCTGGAAGAATCGCTCGATCTGATCCGCCGGCATGAACACCAAGAAGTGGATCTGGCGCATCTGCCGCAGGACGATCCGGCGGTGTATGAAGCGCTGCAACGCGCCGACACCATTGGGATGTTTCAGGTGGAGAGCCGCGCGCAGATGTCGTGCCTGCCGCGCCTGAAGCCCAAAAAGTTTTACGACATTGTGGTGCAGGTGGCCATTATCCGGCCGGGGCCAATTGTCGGGAAAATGCTCCATCCGTATTTGCGGCGCCGGCAGGGATACGAAGAGGCCGCATGCTTGCATCCGTCGCTGGAGACGGTGCTGAGGCGGACTCTCGGCGTGCCGCTGTTTCAGGAGCAATTGCTGAGGATCGCGATGATCGCGGCGAATTTTACGGGAGGCGAAGCAGAGGAACTGCGCCGGGCGATGGGATTCAAGCGGTCTGAGGCGCGGATGCGCGAGATCGAGACTCGCCTGCGCGCGGGGATGACGCAAAACCGGATCGTGGGTGAGACGCAGGATCGCATTGTGCAATCGATCACCTCGTTTGCGCTGTATGGATTTCCGGAATCGCATGCGGCCAGCTTCGCCTTGATCGCCTATGCAAGCGCGTATTTGAAGTGCCACCATCTGGCGGCGTTCACGGCGGCGATTTTGAATCAGCAGCCGATGGGGTTTTATCATCCGGCGACCCTGGTGAAAGACGCACAGAGGCACGGGCTGCATTTCCTGCCGGTGGATGTGGAGAAATCGGACTGGGCGTGCACCATTGAGAACGCTTCCGTGCGTTTGGGGTTCAACTATGTGCGAGGATTGCGCGAGGAGACGGCGAAGGCAATCGTCGCGGCGCGGCCGTTTGCCAGTATCGACGATGTCGCGCGCAGGGTGCGTGGATTGAGGAAGGACGAATTAAGGATGCTAGCCGAGATTGGCGCGCTGAACTCGCTGGCGACTCACCGCCGCGATGCATTGTGGGAGGTCGAGAAAGCTCTGCGCCCGGCGGGGCCGTTATTCGAAGGCCTCGAAACAACAGAACGTCACCCCGCTCACTGCCATGACCGCGCCCGAACGTATTCGCGCCGATTTCTACGGCACCGGCGTGACCATCGGCATGCATCCCATGCGGCTTTACCGGGAGCAGATGCGGACGCGCGGAGTTTTCGCGGCGTCTCAATTGAAGTTCGCCAAGAAGGGGCGCACGGTGCGTGTGGCCGGGTGCGTGATCTGCCGCCAGAGGCCGGGCACGGCCAAAGGTTTCTTGTTCCTAAGCCTGGAAGACGAAACCGGCATTGCCAACGCCATCGTCGAGCCGCAGCTGTTCGATACCTACCGCGAAGTGCTGGTCACGGCGCCGTATTTGTTGATCGAGGGCACGTTGCAAAATCAGCAGGGAGCGATTTCGCTCAAGCTGCGCCACGCCGAGCGGCTGGAGTTCGCCAGCGCCTCCGCCAACATTCAGGTTCCCTCACACGATTTCCGATAGTAGGATTGAGGGATGAACAAGCTCCTGGACGCGTTGAAGCGCCTGATTACAGGTAAGCGGAATCCGCCCGAAGATCCGTATTCCTACGTGACCGCACCCAAGAAGCCGAAGCCTCCTTATCGGAGCGCGGCCGCCGTCGCGGAGCGTCCTGAAGAGTAGCCGCTTTACTTTTCGCTAAAATGTAAAGTTATGGAAGCGACTCTTTCCAGCAAGAATCAGATCGTCATTCCTAAAGAGGCTCGCGAAGCCTTGGGAGTGAAGCCCGGCGACAAGCTCCTGGTAGTCGTGCACGGGAAGACTTTGACCGTACTGCAGAAGCCCAAATCATTCAGCAAAGCGATCGAAGGACTGGCCAAGGGCCTCTACCCGCCCGACTACCTCAAGAAGGAGCGTGAAAGCTGGAAATAGCTCGCTTGGACACCTTCCTGCGAGCACATCGCCGCGTTGCCCTCGACACCAGCATCTTCATCTACAAGCTCGACCCCAGTCCCCGCTACATTACTTTGGCTCGCCGCGTGTTCGACTGGATTGAACAGTCGGACTGCCAGGCCGTTACATCCACGATTACCATGACCGAACTGCTGGTGAGACCGATTCGTGAGTTGAATCGCAAGGAAGTGGATGCAATCCAGGGCTTCTTGACTATTTTCCCTAATCTGGAATGGATTGCCTCGGATCTGGAAATCGCGAGCACCGCCGCTGAAATCCGGGCGCACCACAACCTGAAAGTCGCCGACGCTCTGCAAGCCGCTACCGCCATCCACGCCAGCGCCAGCGGCCTCATCGCCAACGACGCCGTCTTCCGCCGTGTGCCGGCTTTCGAGACACTGCTCTTCGATGAGCTCCTCTAAACTGTCCACCGCGCGAGAGATCGCTTTCCACGTACTCAAGCGCCGTGTCAGCGTCTCTGGAATCCGGGCGCCACATCCAGGCGAGCCGCCTCCGCAAACGCCCGGAAATCGCGATCCCGCGTCAGCAACGGCACGCCGCCATCGAGGCAGCTTTGCGCGATGAGGGCGTCGCCGAGCCTCGCTTTCCGGCGTTTGGCCAGCACTTTCGCCCGTAATACGCCTGCCCGCTGCCAATATCCCGGCGTTGGCTCAATCAGCGGCACATCCGAAAGCATGGACGAAACGCCAGACGGCAGTTCCGGATCACTCAGCAACTCGGTGAGTACCGCCGGGGCCATCACCACGTGGCGATCCCGAAGCGCGCGATCGAGCAGATCGACATCCTCGCCACGCTCCCCTTCCAGATACGCGATCCAGGTACTCGAGTCCGCGGCGATCACCGGTCGGCTTTTAACTCCGCCAGACTTCGAGAAAACCGGACCTTGCCCCGCAGTTGGCGCAGCCGCGCATATGTCTCCGACGCCGCCACCAACTCCAGCCCGGCGCGGACGGTCTGCGTAATTCCCGTTCCACTGGCTCGCTGCGCTTTTTCGAGCAGCCGCGGAGGCACTTGTATCGTGATTTTGCGCGCTGGCTCCATCGATTAAGTTTACCGTATCGAATGCCAGTATCCTATATGGTATTCGCGCTTTCTCATGACGACGGCCTCATCCAAATCCATTTCTCCCGCCCGCGAGATCGCTTTCGACGTCCTCAAGCGCGTCCACGGCGGCGGATTCGCGTCGGACCTGCTGCGCAAGGAATCCGAGGGCGCCGATCCGCGCGACGCATCGCTGGCGGAGGCCATCGTGTTCGGATGCCTCCGGTTTCAGGCACAGCTCGATTTCCTGATCGGCTACTTTTCCGGCCGGCCAGGCGCCAAGTTGGACGAAGAGGTCCGCATCGCGCTGCGCATGGGCATCTATCAACTTCGCTATCTCCAGCGCATCCCCGCACACGCCGCGGTAACGGAGAGCGTCGAACTGGTGAAACGCGCCCACAAGCGCTCCGCCGCCGGGCTGGTGAACGCAGTGCTGCGCAAGGTGAACCGCAAGCAGGTCGAGTGGCCGGACCGGCCCACCGCACTGAGCATTCCCGCATGGATGCTGGAGCGCTGGGACCGGCAGTACAGTGAGGAAACCGCATCGCTGATCGCCACGGCCGCGCTTCAGGAACCGGAGGATGCCGTTAATCCAATCACCGGACGGAAACAAGACTCTGGCTCGCAGGCAATCGTGCCGCTGTTGGGGATCGAGCCGGGGATGACCGTGCTGGATCTATGCGCCGCGCCCGGCAACAAGACCGCGCAGGCATTAGCGGCGGGCGGTAAAGTCATCGCTTGCGACCGCAGGCTTTCCCGCCTGGCCGAGGTTCCAAAGGAAGCAGATCGCGTGGTTTTGGACGCTGGCGCTTACGCGCTCCCTTTTGGTGTGAAATTCGATCGGATCCTGGTCGACGCGCCCTGCTCCGGGACAGGGACCCTGGGGAGAAACCCGGAGATCAAGTGGCGAATGAAGCCGGAGGAACTCCCCCGGTTTGCCGCACTGCAGAGAAGCATCCTGGACCACTCGCTGGAGCATCTGAAGCCCGAAGGGCGGCTGGTTTATTCCACCTGTTCGCTGGAGCGGGAAGAAAATGAAAGCGTCATCGCGGGGCTGCCGGTGGAGAAAGTGCAGAGCTGGATTCCAGGGCGGGATCGCGGGGACGGCTTCTTCGCGGCTGTCATAAGCTGCCTGTGATAGCATCAATAGATAAGCGGGTCGCTCCATAAGCAACGCTTCATTTAGCAAGGCCTCATGATCGAAATCCTTCCATCCATCCTGGCGGCGAATTTTGCACGCCTGGGCGAGCAGGTGGCCCAGGTGGAAGCGGCTGGGGCGCGGATGCTGCACGTGGATGTGATGGATGGGCACTTCGTGCCGAATCTGACTCTGGGTCCTCCGGTGGTGGAGTCGTTGCGGAAGGCAACACCGCTGCTTTTCGACGTTCACCTGATGATCGAAGACCCGGATCTATTCGCCCCCATCTTTATCGAGGCCGGCGCCAACCACGTTCTGGTGCATCAGGAAGCGTGCCGCAATCTGGATCGAACGTTGAACATGATTCGGGAGCACGGCGCCAAGCCCGGCGTGGTGATCAATCCAGCGACGCCGGTGGCGCTGCTGGACGACATCCTCGAAATTGTGGACTCGGTGCTGATCATGAGCGTCAATCCGGGCTTTGGCGGACAGCCGTTTATCCCCAATTCCCTCCGGAAAGTGCGGGAGCTTGCCCGCCAGAGAAGGGAACGCCGATTGCAGTTCGCCATCGAGATCGACGGCGGCATTACGCTGGAAAATGTTGGGGATGCGATTCAGGCCGGGGTGGATTGGGTAGTAGCGGGAACATCGATTTTTCACACTGTGAATCCAGGGACCGCTTTTCAGCAGATGCGGCAGGCAGCCCTGGAGGCGTCGAGAGTCACGGTTTAGAAGCAGGAGACGAACCTTATGAGCGTGGTACTGAAGTTGGGGCGTTGGGCGGCGGTTGTGGCGGCTTCCTTAGCGGCGTGCTCCTGCGGATTCCATCACACCAAATACCAGAATCCCATCAGCAAGGACACACAACAGCCCGACAAATTGCTGTACGACAAGGCCGTCAAGGATCTGCAAAAGGGCCATTATGAGATGGCGCGGCTGACTCTCAATACGCTGATCAACACCTACGACACCAGCGAGTATCTGGCGAAAGCCAAGCTGGCCATCGCCGATAGCTGGTACAACGAAGGCGGCGTCTCCGGATTGGCGCAAGCAGAGCAGGAATACAAGGATTTCGAGCTGTACTTCCCCACCATGCCTGAGGCATCCGAAGCGCAATACAAGATCTGCAAAACTCACATCGAACAGATGAACAAGCCGGACCGGGACAGCAATCAAGCCTTGCGCGCGGAACAGGAATGCAAGCAACTGGTGCTGCAGTACCCCAACTCCAAGTATGTTCCGGAAGCCGAACAGAGCCTGCGTAACATTGACGAGGCGCTGGCCGAAGGCGAGATGCGCGTGGGAAACATGTATTACCAAAAGGGATCGCGCTCGTCTGCGGCGAACCGTTTTGCAGGTATCGTCGACCAGTATCCGCTCTACAGCCGCGTGGATGAGGCGCTATGGAAAGAGGCCGACGCGTACCTCGGGTTGGGCGGCCGGATGCGGCCCTTTGCTGTCGAAGCGCTGCAGAAGATCGTGCGCGATTACCCTCTGAGCGAGTACGTCGAGCCGGCCAAGAAGAAGCTGCACGATCTGGAGGCAGAAATTCCAGCGTCGGACCCCGCCGCCTACGCCCGCATGAAGTATGAGCAAGAGAATCGCACCAAGACCTCCGTACTGCACAACATGACCGGATTCCTCCGGTCGGAGCCGGACACCACGATGGCGGCCAAGACTGGAACTCCGGCGATGAATCCTCCCAAGCAATTGATCCCGGTCAATGTGCCCAGGAAGGACGGGACCGGCGCTGCGGGCGGATTCAACGGCGACGTGACGGTGGCGCCGGTGGCCGCGAATGGATCGCCCCAGGCTACTCCGGCGGCTGCTGTCACTGATGGCGCGAACGCAAGTGCGAGCAATACTCAGAAGCAAGACGCCGCGGCGAACACCAAAGACAACAACAAGAAGTCCAAGAACGACAAGAAAAACAACAAGAAGAACCAGAAGCAGGACACCGCTAAACAGGACAATTCCGCAGCTGCAACCGCAACGGCTCCGGCTTCCGCACCCGACCAAACCCAGCCTGCCAGCCCGAAGCCCTAACTTTACGAGTTGGGGTCTTGTAAGTTAAGTTCTTGGTGGATGAGCATTATCCTTCTGGCTGACGACAGCCCCCACGCGCTGCGCATGGGGGAGCGCATCTTGCAGGAAGAGGGCTACCAGGTGGTCAGCATCACCGACGGCGACACGGCCATGCTGCGGATGGCGGACGTGGATCCGGACCTGGTGATCGCGGACGCGTTCCTGCCCGGGCGCGGCGGATTCGAATTGTGCCGCTACATCAAGACGCATCACCGTCATACCAGAGTGATTCTGACCGCGGGATTGTTGGAACGGCTGGACGAATCGGCAGCGCGGCAGTCCGGCTGCGACGCGATTTTACGCAAGCCTTTTGAAGCTTCCGTGGTAATGCCAACGATCCGCCCGCTGGTGCAGGAAGCGCAACTGGCCCGAGGATTGTTCGCCGAAGCTTTGGCGGGCGTTGCGCCAGAGCCCATCTCCGACGCCGCCGCCGCCCCCGTCCGGCCCCAGCCGCCCGACCCCAAGCGCGTGGAGGCGGCTATCGTGCTGGCCCTTAACGCCGCGATGCCGGCGCTGGTCCGCGAAATCACAGAGAAAGTTTTGATAGCCTTAGGTCATTAATGCCCGATAACCCCCATGCCAGATAACACCTTCGACGTGGTCTCCAAAGTCGAGCTGCCGGAAGTGTCCAACGCCGTGCAGCAGACCATCAAGGAAGTTCAGCAGCGCTACGATCTGAAGGACTCGAAAACCACCGTCGAGCTGAACGAAAAGGATTTCAAGCTCACGCTGCACAGCCAGGATGAGTTCAAGCTCCGCGCGGTGCTGGATATTTTGAAACAGAAGCTGGTGAAGCGCCAGGTGCCCTTGAAGGCGTTGACTTATGGGGTAATCGCTCCGGCGGCCAGCTCCACGGTGCGCCAGGAAATCAGCTTGCAGCAAGGCATTCCGATCGAGAAGGCGCGCGAGATCGTGCGGGTCATCAAGGACAGCAAGAAAAAGGTGCAGGCCTCGATCCAAGGCGATCTGGTGCGCGTGTCCGGCAAAGACCGCGATTCCTTGCAGGAGATCATCGCCCTGCTGCGCGCCACCGATTTCGGCATCGACATGCAGTTCACCAACTACCGGTCGAACTAGGCTTCGGCACGCAAGATTTGGCGCGCAAGATAGAGTCGTTGTTCCTGGACGGACCGGCGGGGCGGCTGGAGGCGCTGCTCGAAGAGCCGGAGGACGGTGAAATCCGGGAAGCCGCCCTGGTGTGCCATCCGCATCCGCAGCATGGCGGCACCATGCACAACAAGGTGGTTTTCCGCATCGCCCGCGGCTTGCGTCGCGGCGGCGCGGCCGTCGTTCGCTTCAATTACCGCGGCGTCAATTTGAGCGCTGGCGTCTACGCAAATGGCGAAGGCGAGACGGAAGACGCCCGCGCGGTGTTGCAGTGGTTACGGAACCGGTATCCGGGGATGCCGGTGACGCTCGCCGGGTTCTCCTTCGGATCGCGCATCGCCTTACAACTCGCCTGTGGGGGAGAGCCCGCCCGCCGGGCAATTGCGGTGGGATTCCCAACCGTATACCGCGACCGGTCGTACCTGGAGAGCTGTACCGTTGCGCGCGTTTTCGTTCAGAGCACGCACGATGAGTTCGGTCCCGCCACCGATCTGGAGCAAGTGGTGGCCGCTTTACCGGAACCCAAGCGCTTGATGTTCATCGAGGCGCAGGATCATTTCTTTGCAGGGGGTTTGGAGCAATTGGAAGACGCGATTGCGTCGCTCTAGCAATTATGCGCTGGCTATTCTTACGCGCTGGCGAGGCGAAGCTGGCGCGAAAGGCGGCGGCTGGCTCGCTCCCCGATCAGATCGGCGACCTTACCGAGCAATTCCGGGAGATCCTCCGGCTTGATCAGCATGGAGCTGGGCCGACGGGTGACGGGCTTGGAATTCTGATAAGTGGTGATAATGGCTGTGGCAGGCTTGTAATCCATCATCCGGGCGTGGGCCAGGACTTTGAGGCCCGCGTGCGGCGATTCCATCTGCAAGTCACTGAGAACAAGGGAGTATTTTCCCTCATCCAGCTTGTCCAACGCCTCTGCCGCGCTGGCGGCGGAGTCGACATTGTATCCGCCTGCCTCAAGCACTGTCTTGAGGGTGAGACGGGACGCGGGGTCGTCATCCACGAGGAGGACCCGCGCCATCTCGTGTTCCGGACTTCTTGCCGAGTGGCTCATCGGTGCCTGACTAAAGTTTACCTCAAGCGGGACCGAATCCGACCACAAGAATTTCATCGAACGTTCTTAGTACGGTCTAAACTATTGCAGGTATTATGGTTATTCGAATACTCGCGCGAAGATGCGGTTGACGTGGGCCAGTTGCCGGTCCACGGAAAAGGCTCGTTGAATCTTTTCAACCGATAGAAATGAAAGGACTATTGGATCGGACTCCAAGGCCGCGCGAAAGTCCCCTTCGTGCTCCCAGGCTTGCATGGCATGGCCCTGGACCACCCGGTACGCGTCCTCCCGGAGCATGCCCGCCGCAGCCAGATCCAGCAACACCTGCCCTGAGAAGATCAACCCGCGAGTACTATCCAGGTTGCGGCGCATTCGTTGGGGGTAAACCCGCATGCCGTCGATCAGCCAGCGCGTCTTGGCCAGGAGATAGTCGGCCAGGATGGCCGAATCGGCCAGGATGACGCGTTCGACCGAGGAGTGGGAGATGTCGCGTTCATGCCACAGCGCGACGTTTTCGAGCGCGGCTTGAACGTTGGCGCGCACCACCCGCGCCAGACCGCAGATCTGCTCGCACACCACGGGATTGCGCTTATGGGGCATGGCCGAGGAGCCTTTTTGCCCTTGGCTGAACGGCTCCTCCGCTTCACGGACCTCAGTGCGCTGAAGATGGCGAATCTCCAGCGCGATCTTTTCGAGGGTGGCCGTCAGCAACCCGAGAGCGCCAACCCAGGCGGCGTGTCTATCGCGCGAGATGACCTGGCTGGCGATGGGGGCGGGCTGGAGGCCCAGACGCGCGCAGATTCGCTCCTCGGCCTCCGGACCGATGTGGCCGAAGGTTCCCACGGCTCCGGAGATTTTGCCGACGCGCAGATCCTCGGCAGCGGCCTCGAAACGCCGAAGGCCGCGGCGCAGCTCATCGAACCAATTGGCCAGCTTGAGGCCGAAGGTAATCGGCTCAGCGTGGATGCCATGGGTGCGGCCGATCTGCACGGTGTCTTTGAATTCCCACGCCCGGCGCTCCAGCGAAGCCAGCAGGGCCCGCGCTCCCGCCGCAATCAGACCGGAGGCTTCCTTCAATACCAGGGCCTGCGCGGTGTCGACCACATCGTTGGAGGTGAGCCCGTAGTGCAGCCATCTTGAAGCAGCGGCCTGACCGGCCGCTGCCAGCCGTTCGGAGACGGCGGTGGTGAAGGCGATGACGTCGTGCTTGACCTCGCGCTCGATGGCGTGGATGCGCTCCACGTCGGCGGGCGTGTGCGAAAAAGAGGCGTGGGCGCGCAGCGCGGAGGCGGCCTCAGCGGGAACTTCTCCGGTTTCCGCCAGGGCGTCGCTGGCGGCCAGCTCCACCGCGAGCCACTGATCGAAGCGATTCTGATCGCTAAAGATTCGGCCCATCTCGGGCCGGGTATAGCGTGGGATCATTTCCTAGTAAACGAACGTTTCCGTCCCGTTGCGCTGATCCGCGAGCACCAGCTTGGTGAACAGATTTCGCCCGTTCAATGCCTGCGTCGCGGCTTGCTCCACCAAAGCGGGGTGGTTGTTGCTCTCGCTGATGTGCCCCAGGATGAGCGTGGAGGTGCGATAATCCAGCTCTTCCCGGATGAAGCTGGAGGCCGCGTCATTGGACAGATGCCCCATGCGGCTCATCACGCGTTGCTTGATGGCCCAGGGATAGGGGCCGACCTTCAGCATCTCCAGATCGTGATTCGATTCGAGCAACAGAACGTCGGAGCCGCGCAGATGCACCCGTACCGAGTCCGGCAGATAGCCTAAGTCCGTGGCGATCGAAATCTTGACGCCTTCGGCGCGGAACGAGTACCCCACCGGATCCGCGGCGTCGTGAGGGATGCTGAAACTGGCGATATCGATATCGCCGATGGTGAAGCTCGAGCCCGCCTGAAACTGTTCCAGAATCGGCTCGCAATCGCCCCACGGGACAGCGGGAGCAGTCAGATGAGTGATGTACACCGGCAACTGAAGGGTGCGCACGCTGGCCGGGTCCTCGCGCGGCTTGGCGAGAACCGGCAGACCGCCGATGTGGTCGTTGTGTTCGTGGGTAATCAGGATCGCGGTGAGCGAAGCCGGGTCGACTCCCAGGGCGGTGAGCTTTTCGAAGGTTTCCTTGCGGCTCAAGCCCGCGTCGACCAGCAGGCGGGTCCGGCTGGTGGAGACCAGGGTGCAATTGCCCGCGCTCGAAGAGGCTAAAACGGTGACGGAAACGATGGCGGAAAACTCCTAAGCTGAAGCCAGAGTACCGGCGGCAATCAACCTTCGTACTCTATACCTTTGCATGATACCCCACTAGAATGGAAGAGTGCCGTGTTGCAGCACCGCCGCGTAAGAGCGCCCCGTCCGCGCGGGCTAGAATAGGTTCATAACTTATATGAAGGCTCGCGTATTCGTTTCCTTCAAACCGACCGTGCTCGACCCGCAGGGGCAGACCATTCAACACGCTCTGAACGGGTTGGGGCACTCCAGCATTGCCGCGGTGCGGCAAGGCAAGTATTTTGAGATCGAGCTCGCCCCGGGGAGCGCTAGGGAGCAAGTGGCCAGGGAAATGGACCAGATCGCCCGGGACGTTCTGGCCAATCCAGTGATGGAAGACTATCGGGTGGAGTTTATAGACTAATGTGCGGCATTGTCGGCTATATCGGATCTCAACCAGCCGTTCCGATCATTCTGGACGGCTTGAAGCGCCTGGAGTACCGCGGCTATGATTCCGCGGGCCTGGCGGTTTTAGAAGACGGCAAATGCCTGGGCGTGCGGCGGGCGCAGGGCAAGCTGCGCAACCTGGAAGACGCGCTGCGGCTGAGCCCGGTCAACGGTGAATACGGCATCGGCCATACGCGCTGGGCGACCCATGGCCGTCCGACCGAAGAGAACGCGCACCCGCATCGCGATTGTCACGGCGACATCGTGGTGGTGCATAACGGCATTGTCGAAAATTACTTGACTCTGAAACATCAGTTGGTTGAGGAAGGCCACAAGTTCGTCACCGAAACCGATACGGAGGTGATCGCCCATCTGGTCGAGAAGTACTTCGATGGGAATCTGGAGAACGCCGTGCGCGACGCGGTGCGGCAGTTGACCGGTGTGTTCGCGCTGAGCGTGATCTCCCGCAAGGACCCGGACAAGATCGTGGCTGCGCGCTCCGGGCCGCCGGTAGTGGTGGGTTTGGGCAACGGCGAATACTTCGTCGCCTCCGATGTGCCGGCGATTCTGGGTTACACGCGCGACATGTTCTTCCTGGCCGACGGCGATATGGCCATTCTGACGCGCGAGGGCGTGCATCTCACCGATTTCAACGGGCGTCCGGTGAAGCGCCAGGTGTCGCACATTTTGTGGGACCCCATCATGGCCGAAAAGGGGGGCTATAAGCACTTCATGCTCAAAGAAATCTTTGAGCAGCCGCGCGCCGTGCGCGACACCACTCTCGGCCGGGTGGGCCAGGAATCCGGGCGAATCTTTCTGGATGAGATGGATATCACGGAGCGCGAGTTCAAGGAGTTCCGGCAGGTGCGCATCGTGGCGTGCGGCACCAGTTGGCACGCCGCGCTGGCCGGAAAGTTCATGATCGAGCGGCTGGCCAGAATTCCGGTGGAGGTGGATTACGGCAGCGAATTCCGCTACCGCGATCCGCTGGTGGGCAAGGACACGCTGACCATCGTGATCTCGCAGTCCGGCGAGACGGCGGACACTCTGGCGGCGCAGCGCGAGGCCAAGCACAAGGGCTCGAAGACGCTGGCCATCTGCAACGTGGTGGGCTCCATGATCACGCGCGAGGCCGCCGGTACGCTGATCACGCACGCGGGTCCGGAGATTGGCGTGGCGTCGACCAAGGCGTTCACCGGCCAGTTGACGGCTCTGTTTCTGGTGGGCTTATATCTGGCGCAGGTGCGCGAGGCAGTCAGCCACGAGAGGTCGCTGAGGCTGGTGGATAGGCTATTGCACATTCCGGTGCAGCTGGAAGAAATTCTGCGCCGCGATGCGATTTATGAGGAGCTGGCCAAGATCCTGTTCCGCGCGTCGGACTTCCTGTATCTTGGGCGGGGGATTCACTTCCCCATCGCACTCGAAGGCGCGCTCAAGCTCAAAGAGATCTCCTACATTCACGCGGAAGGCTATCCGGCGGGCGAGATGAAACACGGCCCCAATGCGCTGATCGACGAGAACCTGCCCACCGTGGTGCTGGCGACGCGCGATTCCTCCGATGAGCAGAGCCGCATGATCTATGAAAAGACGCTCTCCAACATTCAGGAAGTAAAAGCGCGGGAGGGGATCGTGGTGGCGGTGGCGTGCGATGGCGACGAGGAAGTAGGCAAAGTGGCCGACCACGTGATCCGCATCGGCTCGACTGACGACCTGCTGCTGCCCATCCTGGAAGTGGTGCCGTTGCAGTTGCTCGCCTATCACATTGCAGTAAGACGCGGGTGCGACGTGGATCAGCCGAGGAACCTGGCCAAGAGCGTCACGGTCGAATAGCCCGGCCAGCCCAGAGTTCGTTGAGGTCCACGGCGGCGTCCGCGGCAAACTGTGGCGCAAGGGGTCCGCTGCCGTACGTTCCGGCGCCGATGAGTTTGCCGGATTCCAGCAACAGGCGGCGAACGCGCCGCTCCTCGGGATAAACCAGCCAGACTTCGGGTGCCGGGAGGGATTGGTAGTCCTCGATCACTCCTCGAGTTTCCCCTTGCGATTCGCGGGGGACATCACCTCCACCAGGAGCTCGGGTATCGCCGAGACGTAATGCTCGTCTGCCAGGCTGTCCCGCATGTACACGCCCAGATCGGGAATCCGGTAAGTTAACGGGTCTCGCCGGATCAGTCACAATGGGGGCGACCAACCACCGAATCGCAGTAGTCGCGGGTTACGCTGCGAAGAGGTGAATCTAGCGGCGCAGAGCCGCATACGAAAGGAGTTGGTCGCTTATGTCCAAAGTACGCTTTGTTGGAATGGATGTCCATGCCGAGACGATCGCGGTAGCGGTCGCCGAGGCAGGCAGCACGGAGGTCCGGAGTTGGGGAACCATCCCGAATCGCCCAGAACCGGTGCGGAAGTTGATCCGCAAAATCGGAGAAGGCGCCAAGCTGAAGTGCTGCTACGAAGCCGGTCCGACGGGCTACGTTCTGTACTGGCAGCTCACGCAACTGGGAGTGGAGTGCGAAGTAATCGCGCCGTCGTTGATCCCCACCAAGGCCGGGGACCGGGTGAAGACGGATCGGCGCGACGCCGAAAGGCTGGCGCGCTGTTACCGCGCCGGAGAGCTGACGCCGGTGTGGGTTCCGGACGAAGCGCATGAAGCGCTGCGCGATCTGGTGCGGGCGCGCGAAGCGGCCAAGCAGGATCAGCTGCGGCATCGCCATCAGTTGGGAAAGTTTCTGCTGCGTCACGGCAAGCGGCCGGTCGATGCGGGGCCGGCGTGGAGTGCGAAGTATCTGAACTGGATTCGGATACACGCACGCTTCGATCAGCCCGCGCTGGAAGCCACCCTCGCCGATTACCTGCAGGAAGTCGAGCACGCGGCCGAACGGATTGTGCGGCTGGAGCAGTGCATCGAAGACGCAGTGGCGCACGCGGCTCCTGAAGTTCGCGCCGTGATCGACGCTTTGCAAGCCTTGCGCGGAGTGGCGCTGACGACCGCTGCAACGGTGGTCTCGGAGCTGGGCAGCCTGACACGCTTTGAAAATCCACGCCAGTTGATGGGCTACAGCGGTCTGGTGTCGCGCGAACATTCCAGTGGCAATCGGACCCAGCGCGGCGCGATCACCAAAACCGGCAACGCACATCTGCGCCGGGTGCTGGTGGAGGCGGCCTGGGCCTACCAGTATCGGCCTGCGGTGAACGGCCGCCTGCTGAGAAGGCAGCGAGCGCTGGCGCTCAGCGAAGAAGCCAGGCGCATCTCCTGGAAGGCGCAGCAGCGACTGCACAAGCGCTATACCACGCTGATGGCTCGCGGCAAACACAAGGGGCAGATTGTGACGGCGCTCGCCCGTGAAATGCTGGGCTTCTTGTGGGCCATTGCCGTCCATACCGAAGCGCAGTTCAAATCGGCCAAGGCAGCTTAATTCACTTGTGACGGCTTTCTGGACAGCAGCGCCGATAACAGCCGAGGGCCCACGAAAAGGAGAACCCTCGACGACAATTGTGCGGTACGGCCGCCAGGCCCAACCCGCGTCTTCAGTCCGAGGCAGCTCCCGACGAATCATGTTCCTGCGGTTTCGACCCGCGTATATCAGTGTGATCAATCGTCGCGCTTGCTTCCCGGCTGTTATCGGCTCTGTTGTCCAAAAAAGAAGCTCAAAGCTCACCAGCGGGAATCTGTTCCCGCCAAGCCGCCCATCGAAACCAGGCTATTGCCAGAACGGTGCTCGCCGGCAAGGTACGCTTCGCTCCTTCCGGACCCTTGCCTGCTGCGCGCCGTTCTGGCTAATAGCAACCGCGATGGGCGGCTCCGGCGAGAATCACTCAGATCACTGAGGCGCGAAAAATGTCTTGACAGGTCGCCCCCATATCAGTTGTCCGCCGGCTTCTCCTCAATGTGGTCGATGACCAGGACGGATTCGGGACGCTTGTGCATCTCCAGCTTCAGGCCGAGCTGCTTCTCGACTGCGTCGAAGATCGAAACCGCGCCGCTGGGGTCCGACGAAACTACCGCCGCCGCGACACCGCTCTTGCCGCCTCCGTTGCGGCCTCCTCCGCTTCCGCCAGCCTGATTTGGACCCGCAAGGTTCGGAGGGGTCGGGCTAAAGCTCAGGCTAAAATCCCAGGAGCCTTCGATTCCGCTCGCGTTCAGCACCGGGTAGCGGAAATATGGCCCCGCGATAGTTTGAAGCTGCTCCGCAAATTGCGCCACCGTGATGTTCTGGCAAGTGGCGATCATCGGCGGAGGACCTCCGTCCGGGACCCTTGGCGCGCGCGCCGTCTTACATCCCGTGTGATTCGCGGGGTCGGCTTTCTTGAGTTTTGGCTTAACCGCCACCAGTGTGTACGCATCCATGGGCCGGTCTTCATAGTGGACCTTCATCTTGAAGCGATCCATCAGCAGTGCGCGCATCATCGCCGGAACGTCATCAAGAGCGTAGGTTCGGACACCATTGCCGACGTCGATGGCGTCGGCAGCAGGCGCCTTCGCCACAATATCGAAGCGCGGCGAATCGCCGGTCACCCATTTTGGCAATCCAGGAACCTCCCAGCGAGGGTTCATTTCCCAAGCGTCAAAGATCATTTCGAACAGGGAGAGGCCGTGGCCCTCAAAACGCCCGCCGGGCAGAGTTTCCAGGGGTCCTGCCTCCGCTCCCGGCTTGCTCGGCCGCACCGACGCCACTTCGAACGCGGCCGGTGGAGGAGCCAGGGCTGTCTTCACCTCCGGCGAGTTCGCGGTGGGTTTTTCATTCACGCTGTCCACGACGAGGACTTGCATCGGGATCTTCGCCGGCTCCAGCTTTAGCCCGAGTTGCTTCTCGACTGCGTCGAAGAGGGTGATGCCGCCGGCGCCTGCTGACGGGAGAAGGCCCTTCGAGGTCCACTTGAGGTCGAAATCCCAGGCTCCTTTGAGACCGGTGGAGTTCAAGACGGGGCTGGATAGATACGCACCTCCCAATTGACGCAGGGTGGACGCAAATTCGTCCATGGTGACGTTGTGGCAGAAGACCACACGATCCCCACCCGGTGGCTGCGGCGGCTGGGGTTGGCATCCGCGTTCGCCGGAGCCGTCGGCTTCCTTCAATTTCGGTTTGCCTTTACCTTCCGAAAGGACGAATCCCTGAACGGATCTGGTCTCTTGATGGACCGCCAGCTTGAAGCGGTCCGCCAGCAACGCCTGGAGCATCCGCCTGACTGTCGCAAGCGAGGTCGCGGGCGGGGTCTTGGCGATTACATCGAAGCGGTCGAAGTCGAGCCACGGCGGGCCGCCCACTACAGTGTCGGGATCGAGGCTGTAGGCCGTCTCGATCAGCTCCAGCATGGTTGCGTAGGGGACCTCGTACCGGCCTGCCCGAAAGACTCGCCAGCTAATTCCTGGGGGGCCCGAGGCGTGGACATCGGCGATTTGAAACCGAGGGGGGACGGTCTGAGGGTTTTGCCCAAAGGCCAAGGCAGCAACGGCGCTCATACGAGATAACCCAATGGCTATTGCCAAGGTGGAATTCCGGACACCACTGGGAATTGTGGGTGTCAGCCGCGCCAGGCGCGCCGTAGCCGCTCGCATGCCCGCGATGATAGCAATTCGTGCTCCGGAGAGCATTTCCTCAACTCTTAAGGAAATCCACGCATAGCCTTGCGTGCATCGGCCGCACACCTGGGCCGCTCACGCTCACCCCATTGGTGAGCTCTGCCGCCGGCCCATCTTATGGAAAGGCTGCTATTTCGCCGCGGCTCACAGCCCCGTACGCTCGTCTCCCTCCGAGCTGGGATTGCAGCCTTCGAATGGCTGGCATTCCGGCCTCCTGACGCGCCACGGATTTTACCGTTTGCGAACTTCGAGTTGCGCCGGACGGGCCTCCGCGCTCACATCCGGATCGTAATACTCATACACTCGCGAGGCGAAGGTCCGCGCGCGGATAGGATACTTGGCGTGCAGGCGGAACTTCAGTGTCATGGTATCGCCCGCGCCAATCGAGTTGAAGTACAGAATCGCCTGGGTTGCCGTCATGCTGAATTTCTCCAGCCTGCCGCTGGCTTTTCCCGCGCTCTTCTCCTGGAACGACTGCAAATCCTCGGTTAGAAGATCGAATCCAGGGGGAATGCCCAGATCCACCATCACCATGTTGGCGGACTTGTCCAGGTTGTTCTTCACCGTCGCCGTGGCCGTGGCGACATCGTCCTCCGCCAGGCTGGTGCGGTCATAGGCTATGCCAATCGAGAGCGGCTCAGCCGCGGGCTTCTCCTGCCATGGCGTGAAGTAGCTCCCGGCGACCTGGTAGGCGAGCCCTCCGGCGCCCGTGAACTTGAGGCTGACCGAATTGGCCGCGCCCAGATCCGCATTTTTGAACACGAACTGGTGCAGTAGATCGTTGTTGGCGGGAGTAAGTTCCAGCTTCTGGACCACCTTGCCATTGAGCGTAAGCTCGACCGTGCCACGAACGTCCGAGGAGCCCTTGGAGGTGGAAAGCAGCAGAGCGCGTAGAGCCATGATGGTGGCCTGCGTGGTGCCCCAGGAGCCGCTCGCATTCTTCTTCGATGCGAGATACGCGAGCGCCTTGGACGCGACACCCGAGTTCTCGCCCGATTTCAGCAGCGCCTGCACGGCTAGCCCGGTGGTCTCGATCGCCGCGCTGGAGCCGGTGGAGAAGACGCCGGTCTCGGGAGCGTCCCACCACACTTGCTCGTCCTTCTCCGTGCGGGCGTCCACCAGACGCTGGATCGCTTGATGCGCGAACTCACGATCCTTTCCGTAGTCCATCGCGAAGTTGGCCAGCACCGCCAGCGTGTACGGGTCCTCCTTCTCGCCCGACGTGCTGCGCGACGAATTGCTTGGCGCGCTCCACCGCGGGACCTTTGTAACCGGTGTTCTCCAGCGCCCATGCGATGTATGCGCTGATGCGCAAGACGTCCTTATTGAAGCGATTCGTCGCGCCTTCATTGATGAACCCGGTATCGGGCTTCCAGCTTCCATCGGGCTGCTGCTGCGACGCCAGCCATTGCTGTGTTCGCTGGATCAGCTTGGGATCGACCTCGTGGACTTTGGACATGTCGGAAAACTCCATCAGCCCGTAGGAGGTCAGGATCTTGTTCGCCGGCGCCTGGCCGAACCAGGAGAATCCTCCCCCGGGAACTTCGAAGGTCAGCAGGCGCTGATAGCCGCTCACGATGAAGCCCTCAGCCTTGGCGTGGACCTCCGGAGTCAGTTTCTTGGTCGACTTCATGTAATCCAGCGCCAGCACGTTCGGGTAGGTGCTGGAAGACGTTTGCTCGAAGCAGCCGCCGGGCATGCGCAGAATCGCGTCCATCCCCTCGACGATCTGGCTCAGCGGCCCGGGGTAGAGACGCACGAACAGCTTACTGGCGTCGGCAATCGCGGTAGCCGGGAAGTTGACATGATGCTCGACCGAAGAATCCAGACGGCCGTTGAACACTTCGGTCTGTTCGCGGCCGTTGGGAACTACCTCGATTTCGCGAACCACGATGTCCGCGCCTCCCTTCATGCTGGCCGAAAGGGTCAGCTTGAATTTGCCGATGCGCTTCGCCTCAATGGTGAACTGCGCCGAGCCAACGCGGCCGGATTCGGCTGCCACAGTCTTCGTGCCGGTGTCCGAAATCAGGGAGAACCAGTCGTCCGGGTGCAGTTCAAGACGGGCATCGCCATTTGAGCCGGAGTAGTTATAGACGGCGACGGGAACGGAAACGCGGTCGCCCTGCGTCAGCGTCACCGGAAGATCCAGGTCCACGAAGAAATCCTGGAAAACCTTGATGCTGGATGTCCCGCTGCCGAGCGCCCCTTTCGCCGTAGACGCCAGCATGGCCATGCGCCAGGTGGTGATGGAATCGGCCAGCGGAATCTCGATGCTGGCGCGCCCGTCCTTGTCAGTAATGATCTCGGGATTGATGTAGAGCGCTTCGGGGAAGTACGAGCGCACGTGCGCCGCGGGCGCGGCGGGCGCGTTTCCCGTCCCGATGGTCAGGGCCACCTTGTCGAGGGACATCTCCTTCTCCAACACGCCCGACTCGGTCTTCAAGAGCGGAGCCTGAGCCATTGGGGGTGGCGCTGCGCCTATGGCGCGCACGGCGCCGCCTCTTCCTCCTCCGCCGCCGAATCCGCCCGCGATCCCGCCGATCACTCCCACGCCGTTCACTGCAAACGGGACAGCCCCCGTGACCGTGACTGAGTCGGTGACAGCGCCAACCGCGAGCGAAAGCGACACGACGGCCCGGTCCCTCGCGTCAAGGGCCGCGCGGCCAGTCCACATCTGGAAGCCCGCTACCGTGACCGTTATGCTGTAGGAACTGGGCGGCAGCGCCGTAATGCTGAACTGCCCTCGTGGGCCTGTTGTTGCGGTGAAGACGACGCCAGTGTCTAGGTTCTTCGCTTCGACGCGAGCCCCAGCCACCACGGCTCCCGCGGGATCGACCACCGTGCCGATTAATTCCGCCCTCCCGTTGAATGGACCGCGGTCATGCTCGAGCACGATCCGGCCATCGCCCGGCGCCGCAGCGTTGAAAACCCGACGGGTGGAAGCCAACATGTATCCGACTTCATCGTCCGCTGTATTAAGCTTCTTGTCCGGTCCGGCGCTGCGGACTGCCAAGTAGCTCCGGTTGCCGATTACATCGAAGTGCAGCGCGCTGCCCCACGAGTCGCGCCGCTCCGCCGGATCGAGCTTCTCGATCACGCTCTTGATGTCTCCAGCCGCTGGATTCTCGCGGTAGATCTTATTGGCGCTCTCCGCCAGTGCGTTTAACTGTGTTTGGAGACGATTCTGGTATTGCGCCATGTAGACCGCGTATTTGGCCTGCGGCGCGGTGCGCCCGATTTCCGTCTCGAATCGATTCGTGCTCACCAGTTCCGTGGCGGAGAACAACGCCCGCGCGGCGCGGTCGCGATTTTCTTCCTGGCCACGCGCCACCGGCTCGACGATCTCCGGCATTCCGATGGAGTGGATCTCATACCGCGGCTTCATTGCTTCCTGCTCCAGATAGAAGAACACTTGGGCGAAACCCGGCTGCTTTTCAGCCAGCGCGAACACCGCTTCGTCCACCACTTGCAACCCAACAGCGGCCGCAACCCCTTCGCCTTTCGAGTTGGTGACGCGGAAGCGAACGCGCGCCTCGCCGCCTGGTTTGTAGGAGGCCGCATCGGTGGTGGTCTCGATCTTCAGCTCATCGGCCGGCTGCACGAAAATCAGCCGATGGTCCGCTACCGGACGCGCATCGCCTCCAAATTGATATGCGTTCACATCGATCGCTCCGGCAAGCTCCGGCGTCGCCGTCAGCGCCAGTTCGCCTTGCCCGTTCTGAATGTCAATATCGCGCGTGAGCACGGTTTGCCCGTCCTTCACCACATCGACGTAAGCCGAGCCTCGCGGCTTGGTGGAAAGAACTCTGAGAGCAATCCGGTCGCCCGCGCGATAGATCGCACGTTCCGTCCGCAGCAGGATTTGATCCTGGCCCGGCCGGGTTTCGAGCGTCACCGAAGTTGCCGAATGGTTCCCTTCGCGATCGGTCGCCTCGATCTCCACGGTCTGACCGGCGCCGGCAGGCAGCTTAAATATCGCTACGCCGCCTTGGTCCGATTCCGCGCGTTGTTCCGGAACTCCGTTTCCATGAATGTGTACCGTAGCGGTCGCGGGCTTGCCATCGGCGTAAGAGCTCAGCACGAAGACCTGATTCTCCAGGTGCGGGATCAGAGCGCCTCCTTCGGGCACCGCGGTGACGATCAAGGGCGATTCACTCACCACGATGGGTTCGCCGCGAGTTTCGGAGTGCTCGGCGGAATCCTTCACCGTAGCCTCAACTAACACTCGCGCGGCGCCCTGGCTCAACGGGCGGCCAGCGAAGTAGGTGGGAAGTACGAAGTCGAAATGGAAAGCTCCGTCGGCATCGGTTTTTCCCTTGGCCGAGCCGGCCGCGAACTTCGCCAGATCCATACCGCTCGCCTCAATGGATACCTCGGCGTTATTGACCGCCTTGCCGAAAAAATAATTGGCGCGAACGGTTCCGGTCACGTGTTCTCCGGGGCGATAGCCGTGCTGCTTCGCGCCGCCCGCGAAATCGACCGCGACCTTGAACTTGGGCAGCACGTAACGCTCCACGTTCAGAGCCAGTTCCTGGGTGTTGGTTTCCATCTGCCCTCGCAGATGATAGGTTCCGAGATTGACTTCGTCGGCCAGCGGAAACTCGGCGGAAGCGACGCCGAAAGCGTCGGTCTGCGTCACCTTCTTGAACACCTTGTTCCCGCGAGGATCTTCGATTTCGAACGTGATCGGCCGGTTCGCGCTGGCCTGATGATTGGCGCGATCCAGGGCCAGAGCCCGCACGTGAATCGTTTGCCCAGGCTGGTAGAGCGGCTTCTCGGTGGTCAGCAAAATCGACGCCTTATCCTCCAGCCGAACCTGCTCCGTGTACTCCGCGCCACCGATCGGCGTCTCCACCGAATAGTGCAGCGGGACATTTCCCGTCACGCCGGCGGGAAACTGGAACTGCGCCTCCGCCGTCCCACGCTGATTTAAGGCTCCGGTAAAGAGCACGCGCGAATTGAGGTCGATGCGCACGGAGCTTGCTCCCGGAATGGGCTGGTTATCCGAATCCGTCACCACGACTCGCACCGCGGCTTGCCCTCCCGAAAAATACGATTGCTGCCCCAGGATGTGCACCACCGGCATGCGCAGGATTTGCGAAATCGACTCGGTGTCCTCCGCGGCCGGGGTGTTCTGGCCGTTATAAGTGAACCGGTAGCGCAGGCGATGCCACGCCAGGCCGTCGAGCGCCATAGGCTTGTCCAAAGCGATCTCGGCCTCCCACGCGCCGGGGTCCTTGACGGCTTGCACCCTGCGTTCGGTCCGCCCTAATACTGCGTCGTCAGGGCTTAGTACCTCGACCGTGAGCAGGCCAGCTCCCGGCTGGAGCGACTCGTACGGAATCGTCGCGTGCAGCGTGCCGCGCGAATAGGTGACCCGTAGAGTAATGTCTGTTGTGCGCTGGGTTCCTTGAAAGGACTCCAGTGCGGTTACAGTGAGAATCAGCGATCCGGCCAGGAACAAAAGCCCGAATCGCGACACGTGTGCCGAACGTTGGTAGGTCATCCCCGCCTCCCCTTGGTGCGGCCTGCGTAGGTCCGCGCGAGCGATTTTGCCCGATTGGACGCCCACTGCCGCGAATTAGTTCCCGAATTAATTTGCGTTTCCATTCGTCACTGGGGGAATGCCGTCGGCAGCGAATCCCTTTCACGTCATTTCGAGTTTCTTGACAGGCAGGGGCGGATGAGATGGAATGTCTGTAACTATGAATCACCTTACTCGACGTTTCGCTGTTATGGCCGTACTTGCGCTACCGGCTGGTCCGCAAGCGTTCGCGCAAAGCGCCGGCCGAAACATTGGCGAGCATTGGGTGGCAACCTGGGCGACGGCCCAGCAAGCCCCCGGCTTCGGCGGAGGCGGAAGAGGAGGCGCAGGCCGGGGCGCGGCTGGCGGTCCTGCTCCCGCGGCGTCCCAAACTCCCGCGGCGCTGCCAACTCCCGCTCCAGCGGCATCGCAGCCGGCTCCAATGGGCACTCTGGTCGATCAAACCGCCCGCATGATCGTCCGCACCACGATCGGCGGCAGCCGCATTCGCGTTGAATTCTCGAATGCCTTCGGCACGGCGCCCGTCGATTTCGGAGCCGCCCACGTTGGCTTGCGCGCCAAGGATTCCGCCATCGTCGCCGGCACGGACCGTCCGCTGCTGTTTGATGGCAAGCCCGCCGGACGCATTCTTCCGGGCGCCACGCTGCTCAGCGATCCCGTCGATCTTAATGTGCCGAAGCTGAGCGACCTTGCCATCAGCATTTACGTTCCCGGCGATTCGGGCCGCGCCTCCGGCCATTCGCAGGCGCTGCACACAACCTATATTTCAAAGGGCGATACTACCGCCGCGGCCGAAATGACCGGCTCGACTCAAACCCGCGCCTGGTACTGGATCTCCAGCGTCGACATTATGGCTCCAGCCGACGCCGGAGCCATCGTGGCCTTCGGCGATTCGATCACCGACGGAACCACCTCCACGGTCGATGCCAACCGCAGCTGGCCCAGTCTGCTCTCCGAACGCCTGGTGGCCAATAAAGCCACTGCCGACGTTTCGGTGCTGAATCTCGGCATCGCCGGCAATCAGGTGCTGGCCGACGGCGCGGGCATCAGCGCCCTGGCGCGCTTCGATCGCGACGTGCTGGCGCAGCCCGGCGTGAAGTGGCTGATGATCCTGGAAGGCATCAACGATATGAACATCGCCGGACGCGGCGGCAACGCTGGAGGCCGCACGCTCACCGCCGACGATCTGATCGCGGGGATGAAGCAGATGATCGACCGCGCGCATGCTCACGGCATCAAAGTGGTCGGCTGCACGCTCACGCCCTTTGGCAACGCAACGGATCAAGTCGAGGCCATGCGGCAGGCTCTGAACAAGTTCATCCGCACTCCCGGCGCCTTCGACGCCATGGTGGATTTCGACAAAGTGATCCAGGACCCCGCCGATCCCAGGCAGTTCAAGGCGGGCTACAATAACACCGACAAGCTGCATCCCAACGATGCGGGCTATCAGGCCATGGCCAACGCCGTCGATCTGTCCATCTTCACCACGAAAGGGGCCAAGCGTTAATTTATGCGTGTCCAATTGCGTCTATTCGCGGCTGTAGCTTTTTCTGGGGTTTTCGCGGCCGCCCAGCAAGCTCCCAATCCCAACGCAGCAGCCACGGCCGCGGACCATCAGAACATGATGGACCAGCTCGGCATCAAGGCTCTGCGGCCCGGCCCCAGCGGCACCGAGACTGCGCCGAATCACGCCAATTACGATGAGGCCACGGCCAATCCGTACCCCAATCTTCCTGATCCGTTGACGCTCAAGAACGGCAAGAAGGTGACCACCGCTAAAATGTGGTGGGACCAGCGCCGTCCGGAGATCGTGGAGGATTTCGACCGCGAAGTGCTCGGCCGCGTGCCTAAGAACGTGCCGAAAGTCACCTGGGCGGTCACACGCACAGTGAATGCGATGGTCGGCTCCCATGCAGTGGTCGGGAAGCAACTGACCGGGCATGTTGACAATTCGTCCTACCCGGAGATCAATGTCGATATCGCCATGACCCTCGTCGTGCCCGCGGATGCCAAGGGCCCGGTTCCGGTGATGATCATGTTCGGCGGCGGGACGGCCCTGCCGGGCGATCCTGTGCCGGCCCGTGGAGGCTTCGGAGGCCGCGGCCCTGCTCCCGCCGCCGCAGCCGCTCCCGCCGTTCCCGCCGATCCGCCTTCCACGCAGCAACTTATTGCCGACGGTTGGGGATACGCATCTCTCAACCCCACCAGCGTGCAAGCCGACAACGGCGGTGGTTTAACCAAGGGCATCATCGGCTTGGTCAACAAAGGCCAATTCCGCAAGCCTGACGACTGGGGCGCTCTGCGCGCCTGGGCTTGGGGCGCGGCACGTGGATTGGACTACCTTGAGACTGACAAGGCCGTAGACGCCAAGCATGCCGGCATCGAAGGCGTTTCCCGCTACGGAAAAGCCGCGCTGGTGACCATGGCCTACGACCAGCGCTTTGCGGTAGTGCTGATTGGTTCTTCCGGCGAAGGCGGCGCCAAGCTGCATCGCCGCAATTGGGGCGAAGCCGTAGAGAATCTCACCGGCTCCGGCGAGTATCACTGGATGGCCGGCAACTTCATGAAGTACGGGGCTTCAGACGCTACCTTCGGCAGCAAGAACGCCGGCGATATTCCCGTCGACGCACATGAGTTGATCGCTCTCTGCGCTCCGCGCCTCACTTTCGTCAGCTACGGTGTGCCGGAAAAGGGCGACGCCAAGTGGCTCGATCACCAGGGCAGCTTCATGGCCGCCATTGCCGCGCAGCCGGTCTTCCGTCTGCTGGGGGCGAAGGACCTGGGCCGCTCCGACAACTACCACACCGAAAAGATGCCGGACGTGAACGTCAGCCTGCTGGATGGCCGGCTCGCCTGGCGGCAGCATGACGGCGGGCATACCGACGGTCCCAATTGGAAATATTTCATTCCCTGGGCCGACAAGAACTTCGGACGGACATCCTCAGCAACGCCCGTCGCCGCGCGGTGAAACTTCTCGCATTTCTGATCGGGGGGTGTCTTGCGTGCGCGCCATTATGCGCCCAGTCGCCCGCCGATCAGCCCGTCTCTCGCACGGACCAGAACTCGCTCACCGCTCACCAGCAGTTGCTCGACAAAGCCAAGCAGGGCCGCATCGATATCTACTTCGAGGGCGACTCCATCGCTCGCCGTTGGGGCGCGACGGATTATCCGCAGAACCTGGCCAACTGGAAAGAGAATTTCTTCGGATGGAACGCCGCGGATTTCGGCTGGGGTGCGGATACCATCCAGAACATCCTCTGGCGCCTGGATCATGGCGAGCTCGACGGAGTCAATCCCAAAATCATCGTGCTGCTCGCCGGGACCAATAACGTCGGCCGGAACACGCCGGAGCCGGGCGCCGAATCCGCTCGCGCCGCCGACATCACGCGAGGTCTCAAAAAAGCCGTCGAGACCATGCAGCAGAAAGCTCCCAACGCAGTCATCATCGTCACGGCGATTTTTCCCCGCAATGACAACATGGCGGTCATGCCGGTGATCGACGACGTAAACGAGAACCTGGCGAAGCTCGCCGACGGCAAGAAAATCCGCTATCTGAATATCAACGCCAAGCTCGCGGACGCTCAAGGGACGCCTGTTTGAAGGAATGATGAACGCCGACAAGCTCCATCCCGCGCTCAAGGGATACCAGGTCTGGGCCGATGCGCTGAAACCCATCTTCACGGAAATCCTCGGGCCGCCCGCGAAAACCGACCACGCCCCGCCCCCGACCGGCGACCCAAGCGCGAAGAAATAGGTTCGGCTCCGGAACCGTGTGCGATCCAAAGTCTTCAGGCCGCCGGCCGAGCTGGTTCGCCGTGGTCGATACAGTCCGCCGCTACTCGCAGAGCCAGAGCCCTAACTGCGGATATGGCGGCATCGCGGGTCTCGCCATACGCCATCACGCCGGGCATGGCTTCGATATCAGCCCACCACCGCCCGTCCTCCTCGCGACCCACCACGATGGGGATGGACTCAACCACAACCGTGTCCATGAATCCTCTGGCTCGATTATAGCTTGGCTTTCCCAATCACTTCCCCAATCCGCACTCATCGTGCACCGCCCGGACCGCATGCTCCAGGCCCGTGCGGCTGACCACGATCGCGATGGTCAGCTCGCTCGATCCCTGCGCGATGGCGATGATGTTGATCTTGTGCCGGGAGATCGCCGTGAAGATGCGCCCGGCGAGTCCCGGCGTTCCGCGCATCCCTTCTCCCACCACCGCGATCAATCCCACTTGCGCGTCCACTTGCAGGGGTTTCAAATACCCGTGCGCGAATTCGAGCGCCAGGTCTTCTTCCAGATACTCGGTCGCCCGCTCCAGCTCGGATTGCCGGACCAGGAAACAGAAACTCTGCTGGTAGCTGGAGCTGGTGATCGCCAGCAGCTCCACGTTCGCCCGGGCCAAAGCATCGAGGGACCGCGCCATCACCTTGGTTCCGCTCAGCGCGGCGCTGGCCGGCTCGATGGACACCAGCGCGACATCGGCCATCGAAGTTACCGCGTGGGGGCCTTGCACGCCCTCCACGTGAGGAACAATCCGCGTGCCCGGTTTTTCAGGAGCGAAGCTGTTCTTGCTCCACACCGGAATCTGGCGTTCCGCCAGGGGCGCCAGCGTACGCGGATGCAGCACCTTGGCGCCGTTATAGGCCAGCTCCGCCGCTTCCGCGTAGGTGATCGCGCCCAGCACCTGCGCGTTGGGCGCCAGCCGCGGATCCGCGGTCATGATCCCGTCCACGTCGGTCCAGATCCACAGTTCCCGCGCGTCCAGCGCCGCCGCCAGAATCGACGCCGAAAAGTCCGAGCCGCCGCGGCCCAGCGTAGTCGGCCGCCCATCCAGGGTCGAGCCGTTGAATCCGGTCACCACCGGAAGAATGCGCTTTTCCAGCAGCGGTTGCAGCACCTTGGCGGCGCGCTGCCGGGTCTGCTCCATCAGCGGCGACGCGTTCCCGAACAAGGCGTCGGTGGCGATGACATCGGCCGCATTCACCGCGGCGGCGGGAATCCCGCACGATTCCAGATACTCCGCCATGAGCAGAGCCGACAGACGTTCGCCCACGGCCAGAGCTTCATCGACGGAGCGCGGCGGCCGTTCGCCCAGCATCAGGATGCCCTTGGCGATGCGCGTGAAGTCCTGAATTAATGCATGGATGCTGGCCAGCGCCGCGGGATGGCGCTCGGCGGGAAGTAGCAAGTTGCAGCACTCCTCATGGCGCGCGGTAAGCTGCCGCAGGTTTGCCTCCAGATCGGTTTGATCGCCCGCCTCTGCCTTGCGGAGGGTGTCCAGCAGCAGGTCCGTGATTTTCGACATCGCCGAGACCACCACCACGACCGGTCCGTTGGAGTGCTGTTCGGCGGCAAGGCCGGCCGAAACACGGATGCGGTCGGCCGAGCCCATGCTCGTGCCGCCGAATTTCATCACCAGTAGATTGTTCATTCGATTTTCTTGAGTAATGAGTTGGATCAGTTCGAAATGCGCTGGCGCACCAGCTTCAGGATGGCCTCTTCCACCTGCTCCGGAGTCAGGCCGCTGGTGTCCAGGTACTCCGCGTCGGGCGCCTGAGTCAAAGGCGCTTCGGCGCGGGTGCGGTCGCGATGATCGCGGTCGGCCAGCTGGCGAGCTACTTGTTCCGCCGCCAGTCCGGTTTCAGCGGCGCGGCGGCGGGCACGCTCGGCTGGATCGGCGTCCAGGTAGATTTTGACTTGTGCGTCGGGGAAAACCACGGTGCCGATGTCCCGCCCTTCCATCACCGCCGAATGCGCCGCGGCGATCCGGCGCTGCTCCTCCCGCATCGCCCTCCGGACGCCCCCGCACGCGGCCACGCGCGAAGCCGCCTGCCCGATTTCCGGCTCCCGGATGGCGGCGGTAACGTCGGCTCCATTGAGCAGCACCCGGCCCTCCGAAAACTCGATTCGGGCTTGCCGTGCAAGCTGTTCCAGGCGATGTAGATCGTCTAGGCCGACTCCATTCTGGATGGCCCACAGCGCCACGGCCCGATACATCGCCCCGGTGTCGATGTACAGGTACCCCAACCGCCCGGCCACGGACCGGGCTACCGTGCTCTTACCCGCGCCGGCCGGCCCGTCTATGGCGACAATGACACTCTTGCTCATGCCCCGCTTTTGCCAGTATGGCATGGGAACGCTCGAAACCCTGTCCTGGCAGGCGGAAAGGGGCGGGAAGGGGAGGAATTGGCGTAACCTAACGGTCTAAGGTTACGCCTCTAAATCGAACGATTACCCTGCCATTGTGCGAATGCACAAAATGCGGGCGGCGCAGTATACTTAACCTGATACCCGTGAACGTCTTTTTCACTCAATCCCGAATGTTGGCCGCTTGTGCCGTCGCCACCCTGGCGATGGCGGTCCTGGCCGGATGCAGTTCCTCCCCCACCGACGCGGATGGTGGTTCCGGTGGAGGTGGTAAGAAAGGCAAGGGCAAGGGCGGAGGGTCCACTGCCGCAGTCCCGGTGATTGTGGCGAAAGCAGTCCAGCGCGACGTGCCCATCCAGATCACGGCGGTCGGAACCGTCGAATCGCCCACGCCGGTCAGTGTGAAATCGCTGGTGACGGGCGAGATCACCAACGTCTTCTTTAAGGAGGGCGACTCCGTCCACAACGGCGACAAACTGTTCACGGTGGACGACCGGACCTACCAGCAGCAATTGAAGCAAGCCGAAGCGAACCTTAAGAAGGACCAATTCGCGCAGGCCCAAGCCGAGGCTAATCTGAAACGCGATCAATCCACCCTGGCTTACGCGCACAGCACGGCGGAGCGTTACCAGGGCCTGCTGAAGGACGGAATCGTCCCCAAGGACCAGGTGGATCAGTTGACCTCCAACGCCAACGCTTCCGAGAACACGGTTGCCGCGGACCGCGCCGCGATCGACAGCGCGCAGGCGCAGATTGCCGCCGACGAAGCCAACATCAGTAACATCAAGGTTCAGTTGGACTGGTGCACCCAGTACGCCACCATCGATGGCCGCACCGGCACCGTCTCGGTCCACAAAGGCAACGTGGTGACGGCGAACTCGCAGGAGGTGCTGACCATCAACCAGGTGAGTCCGATTTACGTCACCTTTGCGATTCCCGAAGCCAAGCTCCCCGATGTGCGCAGGTACTTTACGGGGAAGCTGCCGGTCACCGCGAAACCTCAGGATGAGACCGGGCCCGGCGCGGAGGGCGTGCTTACCTTCATCGACAATTCGGTCGACACCACCACCGGCACGATCAAGCTGAAGGGAACTTTCGAGAATAAGGACCTGAAGCTGTGGCCGGGGCAATTCTTGAACGTCAGCCTGCGCCTGACCACCATGCCCAACGCCATCACCGTTCCCAACGAAGCCGTGCAGAACGGCCAGGACGGGCAGTTTGTCTACGTGGTGGGCAGCGACAGTAAAGTGGAAGACCGCCCTGTGACCATCGGGGAAAGGGTGGATCAGGACCTGGTCATTCTCAAGGGGCTGGAGGCGGGAGAGACGGTCGTCACGCAAGGCCAGTTGCGATTACAACCGGGTTCGTTGGTTTCCATTGGGGAAGGGCCCGGCGGAGGCGGACGCGGAAGAGGCCGCGGCGCCAAGCAGAGCGCGGCTCCCGACGGCAAGGGCTAGCAAGCGCTGAGCGGGAGCGAGCGTGAACCTCTCTGAAATCTTCATCCGCCGACCAATCGCCACCAGCCTGCTGATGGCGGCGATCGCACTGTTTGGAGTGGTGGCTTACCGCACTCTTCCCGTTAGCGATCTTCCCAGCGTCGACTTTCCCACGCTGAACGTCCAGGCGAACCTTCCCGGCGCCGATCCCGCGACCATGGCTTCCTCGGTCGCCACCGTGTTGGAGCGGCAGTTCACCACCATCGCCGGGCTGGACTCGATGACCTCTTCGAGCGGCACCGGCCAAACCCAGATCACGCTGCAATTCAGCCTGGATCGCGACATCGACAGCGCCGCGGTGGACGTGCAAACCGCCATCGCGGAGGTGACGCCGCTACTTCCGCCCGGCATGCCCGCTCCGCCCTCGTTCAAGAAGAACAATCCCGCGGACCAGCCCATCATGCAGTTGACCATCACCTCGCCCACGATGGCGATGAGCAAGCTGGACGATATCGCCGAGAACGTCGTCATGCCGCGCGTCTCCATGGTCAACGGCGTGTCGCAGGTCCAGGTGCAGGGCCAGCAGAAGTACGCGGTGCGGGTGCAGGTGGATCCGGACAAGCTGGTCTCGAAACGCATCGGGTTGAACGAAGTGGATTCGGCCATCGCCAACTGGAACCCCAACCTTCCCACCGGCACTCTGTTCGGACCCAAGCAGACCTACACCGTCACCACCAATGCCGAGTTGAAAAGCGCCGCGGAGTTCGCCAATGTCGTGGTTTCGTACCGCAACGGCGCGCCGGTGCGCTTGGGCGAAGTCGCCGACGTACTGGATAGCGTTCAAGACACGCGCCAGGCCGCCTGGATGTACAACGCCGCCGGGCAGCAGCGCTCCATTCAATTGCAGGTGATGCGCCAGCCCGGCGCCAATACCATCGCGGTAACCGACGCCATCCGGGAGGCGCTGCCCAAACTGGCCGCCCAGATTCCACCCTCTGCCAACGTGCGCGTGCGCTTCGACCGCTCCCGCAACATCCGCGAGTCCTTCACCGACATTCAGTGGACCATGCTGATTACACTGGTGCTGGTTATCGGCGTGATCTTTGCGTTTCTGCGGAACGCTTCCGCCACCATCATTCCCAGCATGGCGCTGCCCTTTGCGTTGCTGGGGACCTTTGCGGTGATGGCCGTGCTGGGCTATTCGCTCGATCAGTTGTCCCTGATGGCGTTGATTCTCTCCATCGGATTCGTCGTCGACGACGCCATCGTAATGCTGGAAAACATCATGCGCCACATGGAGCGGGGAGAACCGCCCATGGAGGCGGCGCTGAAGGGCTCCAAAGAGATCGGCTTCACTATCATTTCGATGACCGTCTCCCTGGCGGCGGTGTTCATTCCGGTCCTGTTTATGGGCGGCATTCTGGGCCGTCTGTTCCGCGAGTTCGCGGTGACCATCACCACGGCGATTCTGGTTTCGGGCTTAGTCTCGGTTACGCTGACTCCGATGCTGTGCAGCCGCTTCCTTAAGGCGCACGCGCCCGGTTCGCAGCCGGCCTGGTCGCGCGGCGCGGAGTGGATCTTCCAGACAACCTTGAAGGCTTATGAGTGGAGCCTGCGCGGCGTCCTGCGCTGGCGCCCGGCCATGCTGCTGGTGTTTTTCCTCGTCCTCGGGTTTACGGTGTATTTGTACCGCCGGGTGCCCACCGGCTTCATCCCGGATACAGACCAGGACACCTTGCAGGTGAACATGCAAGCGGCGCAAGGCACCTCCTTCTACCAGATGGTCTCCTATCAAAAGCGGCTGGCCGAAATCATCCGCAAGGACCCCAACGTGGAAGCGTTCCTGGCCAACGTCAGCAACGGCAACTACAACCAGATGCAGATCACGCTGAAGCCGCGCAAGCAGCGTCCGCTTTCGGCGCAGCAACTGGTGGATAAACTGCGTCCGCAGCTCTCCAACTTCGCGGGCTTTAAGGTGTTCATGAACCTTCCGCCGTCCATCCGCGTCGGCGGGCGCCAAAGCAACTCCAGCTACCAGTTCACCCTGCAAGGCATCGATACCGGCGAACTGTTCCAATGGGCGGAGACCATGGAGGGCGAGATCGGCAAGCTGCCGGAGGTGCTGGACGTCTCCACCGACTTGCAGATTAAGAATCCGCTGATGACGGTGAAGATAGACCGTGAGCGCGCCGCTCTCTACGGCCTGGACGCCAAGCAAATCGAGAACGCGCTGTACAGCGCCTATGGGCCGGAACTCGCCAGCAACATCTACACTTCGGTAAACCAGTACGAAGTGCTGGAGGAGATGAAGCCGAAATACCAGGAGTGGACCGAGTATCTCTCCAAGATCTACTTCAAAGCCGGCAACGGGCAACTGGTGCCGCTGGATTCCCTGGCGAAAGTGCGGCCCGACGTGGGGCCGCAGAGCATCGCGCATTCCGGCGAGCTGCCCTCGGTAACTCTGTCCTTCAATCTCAAAACCGGCGTCAGCCTGGGCGCCGCGGTGGACGGCGTGTCCGAACTGGCCGCGAACGTTCTGCCCAAGACCATCCGCTGGGGATTCTCCGGCAACGCCCAGATGTTCCAGACCTCGATGCAGAATCTCAGCCTGCTGCTGATCGTTGCGATCGGAGTTGTCTACATCGTTTTGGGCGTGCTGTATGAGAGCTACATTCATCCCATCACGATTCTTTCGGGCCTTCCTTCGGCCGGCGTGGGAGCTCTGCTGACGCTGATCCTGTTCAAGGATGAGCTCAACGTTTATTCTTTTGTCGGACTGGTGATGCTGGTGGGCATCGTCAAGAAGAACGCCATCATGCAGATCGACTTCGCGCTCGATGCCGAGCGCAAGCACGGCAAGAATCCCTCCGACGCCATTTACGAAGGCTGCCTGATCCGCTTCCGCCCCATCATGATGACCACCATGGCGGCCATGCTGGGCGCGGTGCCCCTGGCGCTGGGCTACGGCGCGGGCGGGGAAGCCCGCCGTCCCCTGGGCTTGGTGGTGGTGGGCGGCCTGTTCTTCTCGCAGTTGATGACTTTATATCTGACGCCGGTGGTGTACACCTACATGGCCGGCATCCTGGGCTGGTTCCGCGGGCGCAACAGGCCCGCGTCCTTGCAGCCACTCGCGGAGTTTGGGGACTGATGAATTTTTCCGAACCGTTTATCCAGCGCCCCATCGCAACCAGCTTGTTGATGGCCGCGATCGCCTTGTTCGGCACCGTGGCGTACCGCGCCCTTCCGGTTAGCGACCTGCCGAACGTCGACTTCCCGACCCTGCAAGTGACTGCCAGCCTCCCGGGCGCGAGCCCGGACACCATGGCTTCGGCGGTCGCGACACCGCTCGAAAACCAGTTCTCGACCATCGCCGGCCTGATCTCGATGACCTCGGTGAACTCGCTGGGCTCCACGCTCATCACACTGGAGTTCGATTTGAACCGCAGCCTCGACGGCGCGGCCGTCGACACCCAGGCCGCCATCACCCAGGCGTCCAAGCTCCTGCCCAACAATATGCCCACGCCGCCGACCTTCACCAAGGTGAATCCGGCGGACCAGCCGATCATCTTCGTGGTCCTGAAATCGAACCTGATGCCGTTGTACAAGCTGGATGAATGGGCCGAGACCCGCTTTGCCCAGCGCGTTTCCACCATCAGCGGCGTCGCGCAGGTGCAGGTGTTGGGGCAGCAGAAGTACGCGGTTCACGTGCAGCTCGATCCGGAGGCTCTGGCTTCGCATCAGGTCGGCATCAATGAGGTCGAGACCGCGCTGCAAGCCTGGAACGTCAATCTGCCGACCGGTCAGATCACCGGGCCGCAGCGCTCTTTTACTCTCCAGGCCAGCGGCCAGTTGATGAGCGCCGATGAGTACAAGACGCTCATCGTCGCTTACCACAATGGCAATCCGGTTCGCTTAAATGAGCTGGGTGTCCTGAAAGACAGCGTTGAAGACGACAAGACCGCCTCCTGGTATTACGAAGGCGACCAGCCGGGGGAGCGGGCCGTCGTGCTGGCGATCCAACGCCAGCCCGGCACCAACACCATCCAGGTAACCGACGACATCAAGAAGCTGCTGCCGTTGTTCCGGGATGAGCTGCCGCCTTCGATCGACTTATCCATTCTGTACGACCGCTCCGACACGATTCGCGAATCTTATAAGGACGTCGAGTTCACCATGCTGCTGACGCTGGCGTTGGTGATCACCGTCATCTTCTTGTTCCTGCGAAACGTATCGGCCACGGTGATCCCCAGCCTGGCGCTGCCGTTCTCCATCATCGGCACGTTCTCGGTGATGTATCTGTTGCACTACAGCCTGGACAACCTGTCCATGATGGCGTTGATTCTCTCGGTGGGCTTCGTGGTCGATGACGCCATCGTGATGCTGGAAAATATTTTCCGCCACATGGAGATGGGCAAGAAGCCGCTGGTAGCCTCACTGGTCGGTTCGCGCGAGATCGGATTCACCATCGTGTCCATGACGCTGTCGCTGGCGGCGGTGTTCATCCCGGTGCTGTTCATGGCCGGCATCCTCGGCCGGCTGTTCCGCGAGTTCTCCGTCACCATCTGCGTCGCCATTCTGATCTCCGGACTGGTTTCGGTCACCCTCACGCCGATGCTATGCAGCCGCTTCCTGCGGGCCCCTGAACACCACCGCTCCCGGCTGTACCGTCTTACCGAGCGCTTTTTCGAAGGCATGCTGTGGGCCTACGACCGGACGCTCCAGGTGGTGCTGCGCCACCGGCCGCTGACCATGTTCGCCGGCGCGGCCGTTCTGGCTGCCACCATTTACATGTTCGTCACCATCCCCAAAGGTTTCATTCCCGATCAGGACACCGACCAGCTTTCCGTGATCACGGAAGCCCAGCAGGGGACTTCGTTCAATGAGATGTCGCAGCTTCAGCAGGTGGCCGCCGAGATCATCCGTAAGAATCCGAATGTCGCGGCGCTGATGTCCACCGTCGGAGGCACGGGAGCTTCCACCCTTGGCGGACCCAACTATGGCGAGATGGTGGTGCGCCTCAAGCCCCGCAACCAGCGCAAGGAACTGGTCAACCAGATCATCGATGACTTGCGGCCCAAGGTCGCCGGTATTCCGGGCATGAACGTTTACCTGGCGAATCCTCCCACCATTCAGATCGGCGGGCAGGTCACCAAGAGCTTGTATCAGCTCTCGCTGGTTTCCTCCAACAAGACCGAGTTGTATGACAGTTCCCAGGAATTGCTCAAGGCTTTGGGAGACATTCCGGGTGTGCAGGACCTCACCAGCGATCTCGCGATCACCAGCCCGGAAGTGAAGGTAGACATCGACCGCGACAAGGCCGCGGCGCTCAACGTCAACGCCAACAATGTGGAGAGCGCCTTCTACGACGCCTTCGGCCCCAAGTGGGTCTCCACCATCTACGCCGCCATCAATGAATACAAGGTTCTGCTGGAGCTCGAGCCACGGTATCAGGCCGACCCTCACGCGCTCTCGCTGCTGTACTTCAAGTCCACCAGCGGCCAATTGATTCCGTTGGAGACGCTGGCCAGCATCAAGCAGGAAGCCGGGCCGCAGTCGATCAACCATTACGGCATGCTGCCCGCCGTCACGCTCTCGTTCAATATCAAACCCGGCTACGCTCTGGGCGATGTCGTGAGCAAAGTTTCGCAGATCGCCGAAAGCACGCTGCCTGAAGACATCACCGTCTCCCCGCAGGGCGCCGCCAAGGAGTTCGAGTCCTCGCTGGGCAATCTGCTGCTGTTGCTGATCGTAGCGATCCTGGTAGTCTATATCGTGCTGGGTATCCTATACGAAAGCTACATTCACCCGCTCACCATTCTTTCCGGCCTTCCCTCCGCCGGCTTCGGCGCTCTGATCACGCTGCTGCTGTTCAAGATGGATTTGAACATTTACGCTTTTGTCGGCCTGATCATGCTGATCGGCATCGTGGAGAAGAACGCGATCATGCAGATTGACTTCGCGCTGGACGCGGAGCGCAACCAGGGCCTGCCTCCGCTCAAAGCGATCTACGAAGGCTGCCTGATCCGCTTCCGCCCCATCATGATGACCACCATGGCCGCGCTGCTGGGCGCGGTGCCCATCGCGCTAGGCTACGGCGCCGGCGGCGAGGCTCGCCAGCCGCTGGGTCTGGTGGTGGTCGGCGGCTTGATCTTCTCCCAGTTGGTCACGCTGTATTTGACGCCCGTGTTCTACACTTACATGGCCGCCCTGCAAACCAAGCTGGGGCACAAGAAGGGTCAGCCCGCCCCACAACCTGCGCCGGAACACGCCCCGGCCTAAAGCCTCTAGCCGCAAATAAACGCGAATACACGCAAATAGAAGCCCATTTTATTTGTGTTCATTTGCGTGAATTCGCGGCTAAAACGTGTTACTCGATCGTCACCGGCCGGTCGAACACAACGTCCAGCGTGGTTCCGCGCGTAAGATTGACCTCTCTGCCGCGCGTCAAAAGAACCTCAGCGAGGCCCACCCCTGCGCCGATGCCCGCTCCGATCCCCGCGCCGGACCAGGTCTGCTCCGCGATGCCGCCGATGGCCGCGCCGGATCCCGCCATAATCGCGATCTTGCCGGCGTCTTCCAGTTTGCTGCCGCCCTGCTTGACCGTGCCTTCATTGTCCGTGACCTTCTGCTCATGCTGGCCCGAATCCACCGAATCCACGTGCGGCTCTATCTTTACCGCCTTGCCGCTGGCGAAGGTCAGCGTGTCCAGATGCAAGGCGATCTGCGCCCGGCCCTTCACGCGGCCGCTGCGCTTGGCCTGCAGCACCGTGCCTTGCACGTAGGTTCCGACCGGCACAAGCATCTGCCCGCCCACGGCGATGGGGCTCGCGGTTTGGAGATACACCTGATCGCCGGCCTTGGCTGTTTTGGTGCTGACCGAATTCACCATTCTCAGCACGACGTGCGTGCCGGCGGGAACGTCCGCGGCAAGACCTCGCTGAGCCAGAAATCCGAGCGGCAGAAGGAGCAGAGCGGCTGGCAGCTTCATACCCACATGTTAGCTCCGATTACAGGTGGCGGTGAGGGTGGGATTCGAACCCACGGAACCCGTAAAGGTTCAACGGTTTTCGAGACCGCCCGATTCAACCGCTCTCGCACCTCACCGTTCGCCCCATTTTAACATCACGCGGCTGCGCCGCACGCTCCGCTCAATTTTGCGGTAACGCATCCGCGTGTCGCATTGTCTTCAACAGCACCAAGGAAGACGCGGATTGGTTCCTTTCGGCGATGCGCCAGGTGCTCCAGGACCGTTTTCGTCGTTCGTTGTCGTCGCTAGTTTTCTTGCGGCGACTTGTCCAGGTGGTCGATCACGTAGACATCCAGCGATGTCTTGGTCTTCTCCAGCTTCAGTCCCAGCTGCTTTTCGAGCGCGTTGAACAGGTCCGGCCCCGGCGCGGGATCGCCCGCCGGGTCAGCTGCGGCCGCTCCCGGAGGCGCAGCTTTCAGACCGCCGCGGCCCAACGGTCCGGGTAGCCCTACCGCCGAATACTCGAGATGGAAATCGTACTTGCCGGTCAGCCCGGTGCGATCCTCGGTTCGCCCACCCAGATCGAACTGCAGCATGTTGAGGAGCATCTGCGGCGTCGCCATGCGGAACGTAATGTATTGGACGCCGTTGCTCCCCACGCCTTGCGAGAACGGTCGTCCGGCAGGCAGAATCGGGAATCCGTCGCGATCCAACTGCGCCCGCTGTATCGGCGTCCCCGGCTTGGGAGGCTCCGGGGGCGGACCCTCCGCGGAAGCAGCATCCTGCAATTTCGCACCGCCCTTGGCCACCGTCAGCGCCCACATGTCGAAATCCTTCTTCTGCGTATGGTAGGTGAGATGGAAACGGTCTTTGAGCAGATTGAGCAGCATCTGCGTCACCTGGTCCTTGGTTGAGCCCGGCGGCACAATGGCTGTGATATCGAACCGGAAGTCCTGCGCCATAACGAAATCGGGCCCGGCTATCTGATCCAACGGCACTCCGAACGCACCCATCAAGAGCGTACGCATCATCGCCCCCGCGTAGGTTATGCGACCAGGGTCGGCGGTTCCAGGCCCGCCTTTGGCCAGGCCGTTGCCGCGGCTCTTCGGGTCCGCCGCACGGACGGAGGCGACCTCAAAATTCGGGGATGGCTGCTGCGCCGTGCAAATCTGGCTCAGCGCCACGGCGCCCCCGGCTACCAGACACAGTTTCGTTACGAAACGCATCCTCTGTTACCTCGCTTTTGCCATTAGACGACTCTCAAGGCTGCTGGTTAGCGGAATAGTTCGCCACTCGCCCTGGCCGTTTGACAGGAAACGAAGGGCGCGAAAAGTCCGTCAACCACTCGAAATACAACCTTGTCGGAGGGTTTTATCCGCCATGAGAACCCTGTTTGTACATCCCAGCTCACTGATGTACTCGGAGATTTACCTGCGCCTGGAGCCGCTAGGGCTGGAATTGGTTGCCGAATCCGCCCGCAAATCCGGCCACCAGGTGCGGCTGGTGGACCTCCAGGCCTACCGCCACCCCGATTTTTTCCGCTTCCTGGACGAATGGAAACCGGAAGCGATCGGATTTTCGCTCAACTATCTGGCCAACATTCCCGAGGTCCTGGACCTGGCCAAAGCGGCCAAGCAGCGCCTGCCGGAGTGTTTTGTTTTCGCCGGAGGTCATAGCGCTTCGTTCACGGCGAAAGAAATCCTGACCCACGCCGCCGGAGCCATTGACTGCGTGGTGCGTGGCGAAGGTGAGGCGATTGCGCCGCAGGTGCTGGAGGCAGCGGGCGATCCGGATCGTCTACGCACCCTTCCGGGTGTTGTAACACCAACCGGCGACGGTCCTCCGCCGCGTTTGGTGGACAATCTCGACGCGCTGCATCCGGCCCGGGATCTCCTGGCCCGGCGTAAGAAATATTTCATCGGCGTGCTGGACCCCTGCGCCTCGATCGAGTTCACCCGCGGCTGCCCCTGGGATTGCACCTTTTGCAGCGCCTGGACCTTCTACGGACGCAATTACCGCAAGCTGAGCCCGGAGGCCGCGGGCGAGGATCTGGCTCGCATCGCCGAGCCCGGAGTCTTCGTGGTCGATGACGTCGCCTTCATCCATCCCGACCATGGCGAAGCCCTCGCACGTGAGGTGGAAAAGCGCGGCATCAAAAAGCAGTATTACCTGGAAACTCGCGGCGACGTACTGCTGCGCAATAAAGAAATCTTCCGCTTCTGGAAGCGGCTGGGATTGAAGTATATGTTCCTGGGCATCGAAGCCATCGACGACGAAGGCCTGAAGGCGCACCGCAAGCGCATGACCATTAAGAAGAACATCGAGGCTTTGGAGTGCGCCCGCTCGCTCAACATTCACGCGGCGGTCAACATCATCGCCGACCCAAGCTGGGATGAACGCCACTTTGCCGCCGTGCGCGACTGGGCGCTCTCGGTTCCGGAGATCGTGCACATCACCGTCAATACTCCCTATCCGGGGACCGAGACCTGGGTCACCGAATCGCGCAACTTCACCACGCGAGATTACCGTCTGTTCGATGTGCAGCACGCCGTTCTGCCCACCAAGCTGCCGCTCGATCGGTTCTATCAAGAGCTGGTCAAAACCCAGCAGATTCTGAATCAGAAGCACCTGGGTTTCGCGGCGCTCAAAGACACTTTTGTGATGGCGGCGAAATTCCTGGCTGCCGGGCAGACCAATTTCGTCAAAATGCTGTGGAAGTTTTCGAGTGTTTATAACGCGGAGCGCCAGGTCGCGGACCACCGCAAGCAGATCCATTACTCCATCGGCCTGCCTCCGTTCACCGCGCAGGCCAGGTCGATCCCACGCTGCTCTACATCCACAAACCGGCCGCGCCTTCCATCGCAAAAAGCGCAGCCGTGGCGAGGCACTCCGATTAAAGAAGGAAACAATTCGCCCCCTCGTGCGTATAAAACAGCATGGGCGACTTCCTCAGGGACCTGAAGCAATCCGTCCGGATGTTCGTGAAGATCCCCGGCTTTAGCCTCACGGCCATCGCCGCCCTGGCGCTCGGGATTGCGGCCGTCACCGCGATCTTCTCCATTGTCAACGCGGTCCTTCTCCGTCCATTCCCCATTCGCGATGCGGATCACTTCGTCATTCTGATGAACAACACCGTGGACCAGAAAGGGCAGGCCGGGTCCAATCCGGCCGTCTCGCCGGTGAAGTTTGCATTTTTCCAAACTCAAACCAACATCCTCGAAGACGTGTCCGCTTCCGATTCGATCGCCTTTAACTACACGGGAGGCGACAAGCCGGAGCAACTTTCGGCCCTGCAAGCCTCGGCCCGCACGTTTCAGGTTTGGGGAATCCCGATTGTGCGCGGCCGGTCCTTCACTCAGGAAGAGGACTCGCCGCATGGCCCTCATGTCGTGATCCTCAGTGAGGAGTTTTGGCGAACCCGGTTCGCGGCCGATCCGCAGGTGCTGGGCCGCAACATCGTGCTGAATAGCGACGCCTACACGATCATCGGGGTCTCGGCCAATAACCCGGCGTGGGTGGAATTCGGACCGCCGCCGCAGGTGATCGTGCCGATGCAGCTCGACCCCAACAGCACCGACGTGGGCAATTACTTTGGCGCCTACGCGCGCTTGAAGCCAGGCGTGACTCTGGAGCAGGCGCAAGCGGCGCTGGCGGTTTCGACCCAAGCGCTGCGTGAAAAATTCCCCATCCAGATGGGCCCCAAGGACACGCTCACTGCCAAGACCTACAAGGAGTTCTTGATCGGCAACACCCGGCCTCTGTTGTGGGTGATGCTGGGCGCAGTGGGATTGGTCTTGTTGATTGCCTGCGCCAACGTCGCTAACCTTCTGCTGGTCCGAGCCACGGGCCGCCGCCGCGAAATCGCCATTCGGGCCGCGATCGGGGCGGGGCGGGGAAGAGTCGTCCGCCAATTGCTTACGGAGAGCGTGCTGTTGGCGCTCGCTGGAGGAGCCTTGGGTGTGGCTCTGGGCTACGCCGGAATCCGCGCCTTGCTGGCCATCAACACAGCCGGGCTGCCGCGGTTGGGCGAGAACGGAGCCGCGGTTTGGATTGACTGGCGCTTGCTCGCCTTCGCTTTGGGGATCTCGCTCGCTACCGGAATCATTTTCGGATTGTTTCCCGCCTTGCAAGGCTCGCGCGCGGACTTGAACGCCGTGTTGAAAGAAAGCAGTGGGCGATCCGGCACCGGCCTGAGGCAGAACAAAGCTCGTGCGGCTCTGGTGGTGAGCGAAGTAGGGCTGGCCGTGGTGCTGCTGGTGGGCGCGGCGCTGCTGATCCGCACTTTCGTTGCGCTCTACTCGGTCGATCCCGGATTCGATCCTAACAACGTGCTGACCATGCAGATGTTGTTGACCGGGTCGAAATATCAGCCGACCGCCGGCGTGGCGGATGTCATGCATGACGCAGTGGAGCGGATGCGCGCCATCCCCGGGGTGTTGAACGCCGCGGCGACGGATTTTCTGCCGCTTCAGGTGGGCGCCGGCTTGCCGTTCAACATTATCGGCCGTCCTCCTACGCAAGGGCCGTTCACCGGCCAAGGGTCGTGGTGCCCGGTGGGGCCGGGATTCTTCGAAACCTTCAAGATCGCGGTGAAGCGCGGGCGAATTTTCGATGATCGTGACGACGGCAAGGCTCCGCCGGTGGTGCTCATCAATGAGGCCATGGCCAAACAGTATTGGAAGGACAGCGATCCGCTCAAGGATCGCATTGCCATTGGCCGCGGAATCATGAAGGAGATGAAGGATGAGCCGGCGCGGCAGATTGTCGGCGTTGTCGCGGACGTTCATAACGGCGGGCTGAACCAGGATCCCCAACCGATGATGTACGTACCGGCCGCGCAAATGCCGGACGCCATGAACGCGTTCCTGGTGCGGCTGGTGTCGATCTACTGGGTGGTGCGCACGCAAGGCGAACCGTCCCGGCTCACTGCGGCCGTTCAGGAGCAATTGCGTCAGGCCACCGGGCTTCCGGTCACCAAGGTGCGCACCATGGCGGACGTAGTGGAAACCGCCTCCGCGCGGCAACGCTTCAACATGCTGCTGATGACCGTGTTCGGCGGAATGGCGCTGCTGCTGGCGGCCATCGGGATTTATGGACTGATGGCTTACACGGTGGAACAGCGCACGCAGGAGATTGGCATTCGGCTCGCGCTGGGCGCGGAGGCCGGCCAGGTGCGTTCCATGGTTGTGCGGCAGGGCATGACGCTGGCATTAAGTGGCGTCGCCATCGGAGTCGCCGCCGCGTGGGCCTTGGCGCGAGTGATCGAAAGCATGCTGTTCGGCGTCAAAGCCCGCGACCCGCTGGTCTTCCTGGCCGTCCCGCTCACCCTGGCGATGGTAGCTTTGGTCGCCGTGTGGCTACCGGCAATCCGGGCGAGCAGAGTCAGCCCCACCGAGTCTCTAAGGTACGAATAGCGCCCGGGGCGCTACAATTCTCACATGCGGCTGGGCTCGGCCATGATCTTTGTAAAGGATCTCGACCGCATGGCAGCCTTCTATGCGGACACCTTGGGCTTGAAGCCGGTCCAGGAAACACGGCTGGACAACCGGGTGGAATTCGAAGGCGGGGGCGCCAGGTTCTCGTTGCACGCCATTCCGCCAGTGATCGCCAGCCAGATCCAGATTTCATCCCCACCGCAGGCTCGCGAACAAGGTTCCATAAAACTGAGTTTTGAGGTAGAGGATGTTCCCTCGGAGATCCGAAGGTTGGAATCCCTCGGAGTGACATTGGTGCGGAGACCCTGGGGCGCGGTGGATGGAATCGATCCCGAGGGAAACGTTTTCGGCATCCATTCCAGGGCCTAGACCGCGCATCCCGCCGAGACTGTATCCGCGTGTCAACGCGCCGAAACATTGATATCATGTTTGCGTTCAGCGGCAAGGAGACACATCATGGCGAAATCGAAGAAAACTGTTGCTGGTGATGGCGGATTCGGCAGACGCGGATTCCTGAGGAACGCGGCGGCTAGCGCGGCAGGAGCCGCACTGGTCACCACGGCGCCCTTGGCGGAAGCCCAGCAAGGCAGCGCAACCGGAGGCCGGCAAAATGGCGCGGCCCCTGCTCCGACTCAGGCGCAGCTCGATCGCGACGCCGGCAACGTACGGCCGCCCGCGGTCACGCGCACCATTACGCGCCCCGGCTCCGACCTGATGGTCCAGGCGATTCACGACATGGGCGTCGAATTCGCGGTCGCCAACCCCGGATCGAGCTTTGAAGGCTTGCAGGAATCCTTCATCAACTACAGCGCGCCCGGCAAGCCCGTGAACAGCAAGCCCGAGTGGATCACAGCTTTGCATGAAGAATCGGCGGTGACCATGGCGCACGGCTACGCCAAGGCCGAGGGCAAGCCCATGGTCGCGGTGCTGCACGGCACCATCGGCATCCAGCACGCCGCCATGTCGATTTACCAGGCTTATTACGATCGCGTTCCGGTCCTGATGCTGGCGGGCAACGACCCCGATTTCATCGCCGCCCACACCGCCAAAGACATGGCGGGCATGGTCCGCAGCTACACCAAGTGGGACAACGAGCCCAAGACCGTCGAGGAATCGCTGCACGCCATCCAGCGCGCCTATAACGAAGCCATCACGCCTCCCATGGGGCCCACCCTGGTGGTGCTGGGCACGGAGATCCAGAAGGAGAACGTCCCGACGCTTCAGATTCCGTCCTACAAGCCGCCCACCTTCGTCACCATCGATTCCAGCCACGCCCGCGAGATCGCGGCGGGGTTGCTCGCCGCGCAGAACCCTAGGATCGCCGTCGGCCGCTTGCGGACGCCGGAAGGCGTGAAGCGCGCCGTGGAGTTGGCCGAACTTGTTGGCGCATCCACCAGCACCGCGGCGACGAATGGTCCCATGAGCTTCCCGCAGCGCCACGCTCTTTGCGGACCGGGCGCCGATACCAATTACGACTACACGCTCGGTCTGGAGACCGCTGGAGCGCAAGCGGCCATCGCTGGTCCCGGGACATCCACCATCGTCGCCGAGCGCGATAAAGACCATATCGACTTCGGCGGAATCACTCCAGGTGTGGGCGGGCGCGCTGGAGGCGGCGGAGGGGGAAGAGGCGGACGTGGCGGCGGTCGCGGAGGCAACGCGGCGCCCAATGCCACTCCCATTGAAGCCGATGCCGAAGCCAGCCTTCCGATGATCATCGAACAGGTCAAGAGCCAGATGACTTCGGATCAGAAGTCTCGCATCCAGGCGCGAATCGCCAAGCTCACCACGGCCAATCATGACGCTCGCGTCGCCGCCGTGGAAGCCGCGGTTCAGAGCAAGATGGCCGGATGGAACGCCTCGCCCATCAGCACCGCTCGTATTTACGCCGAGCTGTGGCCGCTGATCATGAACGAAGACTGGTGCCTCGCCTCGCCCAGCAATTTCTCCGGCGGCCACAACGCGCAACTGTGGGATCACGACAAGCCCTACAGCTACCTGGGCGGCCAGGGCGCGGGCGGCATGGGTTACGGCGCTCCGGCTTCGGTGGGCGCGGCATTGGCGGCGAAAGCTCACAACCGTATCGTGATCAACGTCCAGACCGACGGCGATCTCAACTACGCTCCCGGCGTCCTGTGGACTGCGGTACATCACAAGCTGCCAATGCTGACCATCATGCACAACAATCGCGCGTGGCACCAGGAGTACATGTTTGTCGAATACATGGCCGGCGTTCGCGGCCGTGGCGCGCTGAATGCGCACGTCGGCAGCACCCTGCGCGATCCGTTCATCGATTACACCAAGATGGCGGCCGGCTACGGCATGAATGCGGAGCCTGCGCCGATCACCGATCCCACCAAGCTTTCCGCGGCCTTGAAGCGCGGCGTGGCGTCGGTCAAGCGCGGTGAGCCGTACATGATCGACGTGATCACCCAGCCTCGTTAAAGGAAATCGGGGTTAAGGACAATCCGTATGAAGAATGTTTTGTTTTTATCCGCTGTGACCATCGCAGCGGCTGGAATTGTGCTGGCGCAAGGTGGAGGGCGGGGCGCGAACGCGGCTCCCGCCAAGCCCGTTCCTCCTCCCACCAGTCCCGTCACCGGCAACGCAACGGCGGGTAAGGGTCTGTATTACAACTTCGGCTGCTACGCGTGCCACGGCTACAACGGCGAGACCGGAGCCCGGCCCTTTGTCGGGCGATGGGGAAATCTGAGCACGGAGCAGACCTTCCTCACGTTCCTGCGCGGACGCGCCAACGTGGCCCCGGAGACTCCGTCGACCAACATGCCGAACTTCAGCCAGAACTCCATGTCCGACAAGCAGGCCAAGGACATCTACGCCTACATCCGCACCTTCAAAAGCTCCGCACCGCCGGACGTGAAGGACGCCGCCGCTCTGAACGATATCGTCCAGGCCGCCAAGGCGGATAAGAAATAGCGGGCCAAGTCGACTACGCTAATAGCGTATGAGCAAGACTAATCGCACGCCGGGTACGGCGACAGCCAGAAGCCGGATCATCGAAAGCCTTCGGGAGGCGGTCGCTTGGGCGGAGGGTAAGGACGTGCCCGTGCGCCTGACCAACGTGGACGTCCCCGTCGTCGATGTACGGAAAGTTCGCAAGCGCCTGCACCTAAGTCAGGCTCCCTTCGCGGCCAAGTTCGGTTTTCAGCCCGCGACGCTGCGCAACTGGGAGCAGGGGCGCACCCGGCCGGATGGACCGGCGCGGGTTTTGCTCGCGGTAATCGCTCGCCACCCGGAAGCCGTCGAGGATGCGATCAGTAAGGCTAGCTGAGACGCTTTCCGCAACTCAAAGAAATCCTTTGATCGCGCCACTCACGACGAGGTCACTGAATCCAATGGGTAGCAACTGCGAATTCCCGGCGTCCAGCGGGACGCCCGCCGCGGTCATCCGGGTATAGGGCTCCTTGCTATCACCAGCACTACCGCAGGCAGCGAGAATACGAACCGGCCTCGTCAGACCCTCTTTGACCAGCTTCAGGAAGTGGCTCTCTCCTCCTCGCCATCCGACGATAATAATTTCGGCAACCTGGGGAATAAGCGCCTTCAGATGGTCAAGATGCTCTGGCGGACAGACGAAAGTGTGTTTAGAGACCGTCGGGATCGCCAGCGCTGGAAGCGGCCATGCGACGCGCCACCGCTCCTGGCGCCCCACGCTGGCGCTATGGTCCACGACGCAGTCCACATCCGTGTTCGGGGCCGCGCGGATCAGTCCGTTGGCCAGGGCCTTGCTGTGGGAGCCGTGGTTCAAACCTCCAAGGGCCGCATTCTGGGTATTCATTGCGCCTCGCGGTACCCAGTGTACCCAGTCAGTCGAGCCATGCAGCTTAATCAGGCCATATTTGACGTGAGAAATGTAGTCGCCCATCCCACCAACAGGAACATCTATCTCACGAAGCGCCTGTTCCAGGAGGGTGTCGTAGTTGAAGGTCACAAAGCAGATACGGTGGTCACTCCCGACGCTTACCTGATCTAGAAACGCCTGATAGTTGGAAAGGCCGGAGGTGTGGTGAGACCAGTTTTTCTGGCAGAGTTCAATGACGTCCCTCAGGTAGTACTTGACAGCGGTGAGTTGCCTTCGGCGTTCGATATGGCCCTCGCCCTCGGTGCGATACGCTTCCAGCTTGTCCTCGACGTTATCCACGTTCTCGAGGAAGGGAAGGATGCGTTGGACGCGGGGGTAGATGCGAGATATGTCGCGAAACTCCCTGAGATTCGCGAAGAGATCCCTGGCCAAAGGAAGGCGATAATTCAGCAGGCCCTGGTTCTGGACGGGTCTAAAGGAGGAGCAGGAATCGTAGGACGCACCCGCTCCGAAAATGACCATTAGCATGGGCGTTCCGTGAAGAGTCTACCACGCGCCTTGGCGACGGGCTCAGCTCGGCTCTAGCTCGCCTCGTTGCATGCACCTTCGCACAGCGATAAGATAGCCCCTTCGGCAGTTCTATTAAAATAAGGTGAAATCCATGAAACATCGTGTGCTCTTGTTGGTGTGCTTGCCGGCTCTTATGTGGGCCCAGGGCCGGGGAGGCCCGCAGAATCGCGAGGCCGACGTGTCGCCAGTCTCCTTCGACCGTATCCTCCACGCGAATCAGGAGCCGCAGAACTGGCTGACCTACTCCGGCACGGAGATGAGCCAGCGCCACAGCCAGCTCAAGCAGATCACGCCGGAAAACGCCAAGGATCTGACGCTCAAATGGGTCTTCCAGGCGCGGACTCTGGATAAAGAGGAAGTCACGCCGCTGGTGGTCGATGGCGTCATGTACACGGTGCAGAGCCCCAACGACGTCGTCGCGCTCGACGCCGCCACCGGCAAAACCATCTGGACCTATCAGCACACGCCGGCCAAAGGCACCGTGAATCCGTGCTGCGGGAATCTAACGCGCGGCGTAGCGATCCTGGGAGACAAGATTTTCCTGGCTTCGTTGGATGCCCAGGTCATCGCCATCAACGCCCGCACCGGCAAGGAAGTTTGGAAGACGCAGGTGGGCGATTACACGCAGCAGTATTCGATGACCCACGCTCCGCTGGTGGTGAAGGACAAAGTGATCGCGGGAGTGGCCGGCGGCGAGCACGGCATCCGAGGTTATATCTGCGCGTTCGACGCCAATACGGGTAAGGAGGTGTGGCGCTTCTACACCGTTCCCGGACCTGGCGAACCCGGCTTCGAAACCTGGCTCGGGCCGGATGGCAAACCCAACGATTCCTGGAAACACGGCGGCGCGCCGATTTGGGTGACCGGATCCTATGACCCCGACTTGAACCTGACTTATTGGGGCACCGGCAACGCCGGACCGGATTGGGAGGGCGACGCGAGGCTGGGCGACAACCTGTACAGCTCCTCCGTGATCGCGCTCGATCCTGACACCGGCAAGCTGAAATGGCATTATCAGTTCTCGCCGCACAATGAGTTCGATTGGGATGCGACCCAGGTTCCCGTACTCGCGGATATCCAGTTCAAGGGCAGCCCGAAGAAGGTCATGATGTGGGCCAACCGCAACGGCATGTTCTACGTGCTGGATCGCACCAGTGGACAATTCCTTCTGGGCAAGCCGTTCACCAAGGTGAATTGGGCTACCGGCTTCGACGAACGCGGACGCCCCATGCTCGATCCTAAAGTGAAGCCGACCAAGGAAGGCACGCTAGTCTATCCCGGCAACCAGGGCGGCACCAACTGGTACAACCCGTCCTTCAGCCCCTCCACCGGATTGTTCTACATCCCGAGTTGGCAGAATTCCTCCAGCATTTATTCCAAAGGCGAGGCCCCGCCGGAGTTCCACGAGGGCCAGAGCTTCACCGGCGCGTTCCCCAGGAACCAGAACACGGGTGAGGACATTTATAGCGCCATCGTCGCCATGGATCCGAATACGGGCGAGCAGAAGTGGTCGCATCGTCTGAGCGCGCCTTCCACGGAAGCCGGCATTCTCACCACCGCGTCCAACGTGCTGTTCAGCGGCGGCCGCGACGGCGCCTTCTACGCCCTCGACGCGCGCACTGGGGACACGCTCTGGGAGACCAACCTCGGGCCTTCGGTCTCCGCCGGCCCCATGACCTACCAGGTCAACGGCAAGCAGTACGTTAGCATCCAGTGCGGCGCGGCTCTGTACACGTTCGCTCTAAGGTAGGCGAGATCTAAGGTAGGCGGGCACTTGACCCATCCGTTAAGCTTGTAGGGATGGTTGTCGAGATCGAAGGCGTCCCGCTGCACCTGGCGCACCCGGATGAGTTGGCGATCGCCTGGGTGGGCCAGGAAGAGGTGATGCGCCAGCTTCTGGCCGCGTGGCTGGTGATTGATCCGCAGGACCTGCCCATGAATCCTCGCCTGCTGGGCAAGCCCGGCGTGGGCAAGACTACGCTGGCTTACGCCGCCGCCAAGCGCCTGGGCCGCGAGGTCTACATCATGCAGGCCACCGTGGACACCCGTCCCGAAGACCTGCTGGTGATTCCCGTGGTCGAAGGCGCGTCCAAGCTGCGCTACGTGGCGTCTCCGTTGGTAACGGCCATGTTGCGTGGCGGCATCGTTATACTCGACGAAGGCAACCGCATGAGCGAGAAAAGCTGGGCCAGCCTCGCGCCGCTGCTCGACAACCGGCGCTACGTGGAATCCATCGTGGCCGGCGTCAAGATCAAGGCGCATCCTTTGTTCCGTCTGGTCGCCACCATGAATGACGACGCCAGCACGTTCGATCTCCCGGAATACATCCACTCCCGCCTGCAGCCGCAAATATTGATCGATTTTCCGGAAAGGCACGAAGAACTCGCCATTTTGCGCGAAAATCTCCCCTTCGGCGACGAGCATATTCTGAATTACGTCACCGACTTTCTCCAAAGCGCGCACGCCGCGGACGAGCGCTACACCGCCCGCGACGGCATCAACATCGCGCGCTTCGCCATGAAACTGGCGAGCGAAGAGGAGCGCGGAGTCACTGTGGAGATTCTGCGCCTGGCCGTTACCCAAACCCTCGGCGACGAAGCCTTGCGGTATGTCCCTCGAAACTGAAATCAAGCGCGGAGGCCTGGACCGCGGCCGCATTCTCTACTTCCCCGTCGCGCCGGGGCGGCTGGAGTTTACCATCGCCCTCCGCCGCCTGCTGCTGGAACAGCGCCCGCAAATCGTCGCGGTGGAGCTGCCTGGATTTCTGGAACCCGCATACCGCCGCGCGCTGGAGCGGCTGCCGGAGATGTCCGTCATCCTCTACATGGTGGAAAACGGCGAAGAGGACCGCGCCATCTATGTGCCGGTCGAGCCCGCCGATCCGTTCACCGAAGCCGCGCGCACGGCCCAAGAAATCGGCGCGCAGCTGCTCTTTCTGGAGCCGGATTCGAACGAGCGCCCGCATCTCCCCGATCAATATCCCGACACCTACGCCATCACGCGCATCGGGCTTGAGAAATACATTGAGGCGTATCGCGTCTGGCCGCAGGAGCGCAACGAAGAAGTCTCCGCGCACGCGGCTGGCATGGCGTGGAAGCTGCAAGGCGCCGACCCGGAGGCGCGCATTGTCGCGGTAGTGTCGCTCAACCTGCTGGACCCTTTGCTGGACGCGATGGAATCGCCGCAGGAGCCGCCCGCGCGGCGCCGCAAGATGCCGGAAATCCGACTGCTGAATCCGCATCCCGAATGTCTTGCCGAGATCACCGTCGAGTATCCATATCTGCAAGAGCGCTACGAGTTCTTCCGGCTGGATCTGCGGGATGAGCAAACGCTCGACCGGCCCCGCGTTCAATGGGATCTTCTGCGCGAAGCCGAAGCGAAGTACACCAATTCCACCGGAGAGAAGCTGGAACATTGGCAGCGCCGCTTAATCGCCCGCTATACGCGAAACCTGGCCCACACCGGCGGGGACCTGCTGGCGGGCGTCTACGATATGGCGGTCGCGGCCCGCTCCATCGTCGACGATAACTACGGCTGGGAAGTGTGGCAGATGGCGAATCGCTATCTGGCGCAGCACGAGACGTCCACGCTCGAAACAGTAAAGCTCTCAGCCGGCGAGATCTGGCTGAACACCAAGCGCCTGCGCATCCGCCGCCGCTTGCCGCGTCCCAAACAGATGCTGAAGCCGGCCGGGTTGCGTCCCCGCAAGCGCGAAAAGGAGCCGGGCGAGTGGGCTCGCCAGACCACCGGCAACGCCATCTGCTCCTACCCTCCCGAGGATATCGTGATCGAAGACTACGGCCGCTTCCTCAAAAAGAAAGCCAAAGCGATGCTGTCCGAGGAACGGGTGCGCGTGGAGCCGTTCACCACTTCAATCCTGGATGGCGTGGATATTCGCGAAACCATCCGCAACTGGCACCAGCAAAAAATCTACGTCCGCCAGGCCGACCGGCTGGCCGGAGAAGTCGGCGCGGTGGTGGTGATCTTCGACGAAGACCGCGAGGACCGCTATCAGTACCTCACCACCTGGCTGGGCGAGCACCAGAACGAATCGGATATGGCGTTTTATTCCACCTTTCCGTTCGACCATCTGGTGGGCCCTGGAATCGGCCGCGCGGAATATGGCGGCATTTTGATGACCCTTCCGCCCCGCCGCATGTTCGACGTATGGTCCGACACCGATTACGACTTCGCCGAATCGAAAGCCGAGCGCCTGCTGATGGCCGGGCTGGATTATTCGGTGGAGCGCTTCGTGGTCTACGTCGCCGCGAAGCCTCCCCGGTCGATCTTCCGCTCCATCGCCGCGCACGTCGGACGCAAGATCCTGTACGTCCCCATTGGCGCGCTTTCTCCCACCAAACTCAAGAGGCTCCGCGTGGTTCACGTTCTCGATAGCTACGAGCGCCGGGCGGAAGCCAAAGAATATCTCTGGTAGGTTGCCTCGCCCTGCCTGGGCGGACTATGGCAGTAGCCGGCGCTTCATTATCCGGTCGTAAGTTCGCATCACTGCATCGGCTTCGTTGAGCCGGAGATCGAATTCGAATTTGTCATCGATCCGTTTGCCGGCGTGTTCGCGGTACTGCGAGGCGATCTCAATCAAGCGCTCTACCGTGTGAATGAGCTCCCGGGCGTCATCCGTCTGGCGGTAAAGCGCGGATAAAGCGCCGAGTGTCGCAAACACAAGGCCGAGGCCCAAACCAAGGACCGATAATTCTGCGAATACCAAATCGGTCTTTCCGACCCACAAGGCGAAGCCTGCAAGAGCCGCCACCAGAAGCGCCAGCGCCACTGCCCGCGCTCCCTCATACTTCCGCTCGGCCTCCCTATCGCACAACTCGCGCACCTTGGCTGTGTATTCTTTAACCAGATCGAGCAGTCTGTTTAAGTCGGTGCGAGGGTCCGCCGAAGGATTCCATGGCGGATACATCTCGGAATACGGTTGACCAGGATTCAACGCTTCCTGCCCTCCTTCAGAAGGCCGTAGATCGTCTCATACATCGACTGGAGATACCGCAGCCAAGTCACGTTGTCGCAGCCCCGGTTCACCTCGGCTAGCGGGTCGCCATCCGACATCAGATTTACTTGCGTTAACGACACCGGCACGATCTCGTGCTGAAAATTCGCCTTTCCTACCTTCTTCTCGAGATCGCCAATCGGTGCTGTGTAAGGGCCCTCATAATGGCTCTGCACCGCTTTGCGCTCGTGCCACCACAGATCCTGTTTGTTCACGATTGTGATCATCCACCGCGGCGCACCCGCGGTTAATCCGTCTAACAGTTTCCGAAGTAGTTCTAACTCCAGCGCGCGCATGGCTTCGGTGTATTTCTTGCTGAAAGCAGTCACCGTCATGCCGGCCTCATAGAAGTCGTGCTCTTTGTATGAGTCGACTTCTAAGGAATGGTAGCCATAAGCCACCACGTTGATCAGCCCGAAGGACTCACCAGTGATCAGCTTCTTCTGCAGAGCCGGCCAGTGCTGCGGGATGCGGCGCGGTTGGCCCGGAGCGGCGATCAGCAGACCCGGGATGTCGCCAACCAGTTTCCGGGAGTCGAATGTCTTGGAAGGCTCGTAAGCAGCCGTCAGGCTCAACGGATCGCGGCTCTCGAACAGCTTCGCGGCCGTGCTCTTGCCTACGCCTCCGGCTCCAAACACGGGAACAATGGCCTTGCCATTGCGAACCTGGTAGGCCAACCGCCGCGACAGTCTGCGGATTGCGGACGAGGACTCGGTAATCTTCTTCAGCAGTTCGGCTGCGGTCAACGCTGCTGAAACCGGCTCGATCCAAGGCATATACGCTTGCCACGATTGTAACTGAAAACACGCGCGGTCATCGAAGCCTGAACTTAGATCTCTCCGCCGCAGGAGCGTGCAAGTTCGCCCTACCCAACCACCGCCAAGCTATGGGTGCGTGCGCTACAGCGCCCCTACCGCCACGGGAGCTTCCAGTGCCTCGTGCGGCACGGGGTCGAAGCGCACGCTCACCAGTTTCGACAATCCCGGCTCCTGCATGGTTACGCCGTAGAGCGCTTGCGCGGCCTCCATGGTCCGCTTGGCGTGGGTGATGACGATGAACTGCGTCTCCCGCGACATCTCTTTGATCAAGCGCGTCAGACGCTGGATATTCGGCTCATCGAGCGGCGCGTCGACTTCGTCCAGGATGCAGAACGGGCTCGGCACGTAGCGGAAGATCGCCATCAGCAGAGCCATCGCCGTGAGCGACTTCTCACCACCGGAAAGCAGCGCCACATTCTGCAACTTCTTCCCCGGAGGCGACGCCATGATATCGATGCCGCTCTCCGCCAGATTTGCCTCGTCGGTCAGGCGCATCTCGCCCTGCCCTCCGCCGAACAGCACGCGGAACATCGCGCGGAAGTGTTCATTGATCGCGTCGAAGGCTTCCTTGAAGCGCCGCCGCGATTCGATGTCCAGCTCCTGAATCGCGCTCTCGGTGTCCTTGATCGAATCGAGCAAGTCCTGCCTCTGCGTGTTCAGGAAGTCGTAGCGCTGCTGGGCTTCCTGAAATTCCTCCAACGCTTGTGGGTTGACAGGTCCCAGAGCCTCAATCTTGGCCCGCACCGCCTCGCACTGCGCCTCTGCTTCCGCCACGCCTGCCTCATCCAGCGTTACGGTTTCCGAAGCCGCGACCTCCTGCGCCCCGACAGTAAGCTCCTTGCGGCTGGTTTCGTCCAGGTACTTGAGGTCGCCCTGCTTCTTCACCAGTTCGAGCTCGACTTCGGATCGCCGCTCCTGCGCGGCTTGCGCCTCGATGCGCAAGGTCTTCAAAGACTCTTCGAGACCGGCCAGCGCTGCCCGGCCGTTAGCCGCTTCCGTGGCGAGTTGCTCCACTTGCGCCACAGCCGCGCCGGTCTCCTCCGCCAATTGCGCCGCGCGCTGATCCAGCTCGATGTTATCGGCCAGCAGCCGGGCGCGCTCCACGCCCATGCGCTCCAGCTCGCGAGCCAATTCCTCACGCCGCGCGGCCAGTTGCCTGATCTGCGCATCCAGCCTCTGCGCCGTCGCCCGCTCCGAACGCAGCCGCTCCTCATGCGCCGCCAAACCTGCCCGCAGAGCCGCGTGCTCCTCGCCAATGGTGTGCGCGTGAGCCTGCAAGCGAAGGAATTCCGAGCGCGCCTCTTCCAGGGATTTCTCCTGATCGAAGCGGGCTTGCTCCTTTTCTCCGACCACGCGCTGGCTCTCTTCGCGCTGCGCCCGAGCTCGCGAGTCTTCGCGAGTCAGCCGCTCCAGCTCCAGCCGCGCTGTGGAGAGCCGCGACCCGGCGCGCGCGAACTCTTCCGCCAGCTTGCGTTGCTCATGATCCAGAGCCAGTGCGTCTTTCTCTTGCGACTGCTGCTGCTGCCGCAGGCGCTCGAGGTCCTCGGCCAAGGCCGCCGCGCTGCGTTCCAGCTCCTCGATCTCTCCGGTCAGCGCATCGGTTTCGCGCTGCCGCTGCTCGACAGTTCCGATGAGTTCGCGCAGCTCGCGCTTCAGCGCCAGAGGACCGCCCCCGGTCTTGCGACCGCCCGTAACCGCGTAGCCGTGATAACTGACGCCGTCGGGCAACAGGAAATAGCACTCGGGGTGCTGGGGTGCGAGCCTCTGCGCTTCGGTACGATCCGGCACCAGGTAGCAATGCGCCAGCCTCGGCAACAAACCCTCCGGCGCCGCCGCCAGGCCGTTGGTCAGGCGGAGCGTGTCGCGCAGACGCCCGGTAATCGCGGCATCGATCACCGAGGGCTCCGCCGCCCCCATTTCAAGATCGGGGCCACCCTCGGGATGAGTCAAGAACGTCGCCCGCCCGTCGGCGTCCGTGCGCATCAGCTCCACGCCGCGCTCGGCTTCGTTCCAGCCGTTCACCACCACGAACTCCAGCTCATCGTGCAGGAACGTTTCGCAAGCTTTTTCCCAAGCCGGATCGGTCACCTCCACGAAATCCGCCAGAACGCCGGCCGGTTTGAAGCCGTCGGCGTGTCCGCTCTCGACGGCCGTGAATAGGCGTTTCACGCTCTCGGTGGTATACGCGCGATGCGACAGAATCTCTTCCAGCGAATCCTTGCGCGCCCGCTGCCGCGATAACATGGCGCGCGCTTCTTCCAGCCTGGCCCGCGCGGTCACTGTCCGCTCGCGCTGCTCCTTCAGCTCATCTTCCACGCGGCGCCGCTGGCTGGCTAGCGATTCCAGCTCCATCTGACGCGCGCTCAGCTTGGCGGACAATTCGCCCTTTACCTGCTCCAGGCGCGACAGATCCGCGCTGGCCGACTCTTCTTCCTTGCGCGACCGCGCCGAATCCCGCTCGATCGCCGCCAGGTACTCGTCAATCTGCGCCAGTTGATTCCGCAGGTTGGAGGACTCACCCATCAGCCGCAGGACTTGCTGACGGGCGGATTCGATCGATCTCTCCCGCTCCCGCAGATCGTTGGCCAGCGCGTCCCGCTCCGCCGTCTTGGCCTGCAACTGCTCGCGAGCCGTGACGCTCTCCGCTTCCAGCTGCGCCATGGTCGCGGTGTGCGCTTCGAACTCGGCTTGTTCACGCTGTTGCCGCGCTTCCAGCTCCTGCGTTTCGACTTCGCCCTTGGCCAGCCGGTCGTCAATCGAGCCGATTTGTTTGGCTTGAAGCTCCAGCCGCCCGCGTGTGCGTTCGGATTCCAGATTCAGCTCCGCCACGCGGCTCCGCGCGGCGGTCAGCGCCGCTTCCGTCTGGTAGCAGGCCTCCTGCGTTGCGGTGTGCTCCTGCTCCTGCTGCTGCACTTGAGCTGAAAACTCCTGGAACGCCGTCTGCGCCTGGTTCAAGTCCAGAGCCAGCTTGGCGGCCTCGCGCTCCAGCATCTGGAAGCGTCCCGCGATGGCCTGCCGCAGGTGCGCCACCATTTCCGTCCGCAGTTCTTCGTAGCGCCGGGCTTTGGAAGCCTGGCGCTTCAGCGAATTCACTTGCCGGCTGACCTCTTCCAGAATGTCGAACACGCGCGAAAGATTCTGCCGCGCGCTTTCCAGCTTCGCTTCCGCCAACCGTTTTTTGGTCTTGTATTTCCCGATGCCGGCGGCTTCCTCGATAATCGCCCGCCGGTCTGCCGGCTTGTTCGAAAGGATCTGCCCGATGCGTCCCTGCTCGATAATCGCGTAGCTCTCCGGGCCCAGGCCGGTGCCGCTAAACAGCTCCTGGATATCGCGCAAGCGAGCCGAATGGCCGTTGATCAGGTAGTCGCTTTCGCCCGACCGGTACAGCCGCCGCGTAATCGTGATCTCTTCGGATTTGTGGGTATGGTGGCCGTTCCCATTTCCGTTTCCATTGCCGTGGCCGTGTTCATGCCCGTGTTCGTGTTCCGTTGGCGGCTTGCCGGCATTGGGATCCATCATCGTCAGAGTCACCTGAGCGAGCCCTAGCGGCTTGCGCTCCCGCGTTCCGGCGAAGATCACGTCTTCCATCCGGGTTCCGCGCAGGCTCTTGGCGCTCTGCTCGCCCAGCACCCAACTGATCGCGTCGCTGATGTTGGATTTCCCGCAGCCGTTCGGCCCCACGATAGCCGCCACGCCCGAGCCTTGAAACTTCATCTCGGTTCGGTCGTAGAATGATTTAAAGCCCTGGATATCGACGCGGCGTAATTTGAGCAAGAGAAACCCCTTCCTATAAAGACGGTACGATCTTCTCAACGGGGGGAGTGTATTCATCCTAAACCGAAGTTCGAGGAAAGTAAAGCACCTTCACCACTGGGAATTGTGGTATGGTGATTTGGACCCCTAGATATGGTAGGCACATTCGGAATTTGAACTGTTTGGTAACCTGAAACGTACCATGCACTTAGGCCTATAACCATGAATCCGGTTTTGGAACTCGACGGCTTGGGGGTCCGCTTCGGCAAGCGCGAAATCCTCCAGGATCTGCGGGTTTCCCTCTCCGGCCGGACCATCGGCCTGCTGGGCCCCAACGGAGCCGGCAAATCTACCCTGATTCAGACCCTGGTCGGCTTCGTGCCGCCCAGCGCCGGCACCGCCCGCGTCTACGGCCACGACATCCGCCGGTCCATGAAGCCTATCCGGTCGCTCATCGGCTATATGCCGGAAAACGATTCCTTCGTCGCCAACATGAGCGCGGTCGCCTTCGTCCGCATGATGGGTGAGCTATCCGGGCTCCCTCACAACGCCGCGCTGGAGCGCGCGCATGAGGCGCTATTCTACGTCGGGCTGGGCGAGGCCCGCTATCGCCTGCTGGGCACTTATTCGCTGGGCATGAAGCAACTGGCCAAGCTGGCGCAGGCCATCGTCCACGGGCCGAAGCTGGTCATCCTGGATGAGCCCACCAACGGCCTGGACCCTCCGGCGCGCAAGCGCATGATCCGTCTGATTCAGGAAATGCGCGACTCGGGCGAGCTGAATCTGTTGATCTGCTCCCACCTGCTGCGCGACGTGGAAGAAACCTGTGAGGAGGTGTTGATCCTGAAGCAGGGGCGCATCGTCCACACTTCCAACCTGGAGGAGGAGCGCCGCGCCAACAAACGCTTCGTGGAACTGGAGGCCTTCGGACCGCATGACGGATTTGCGGAAGCGCTCACCGGGCTCGGCTGCCGGTGCGAGGCTGCTCCCGATACCCATGGCGGCTTCGGCCGAATTAAGGCGGTCCTGCCGGAGGGTTTCGAAGTCCGCGAGATTTACCGGCTGGCGGCGTCTCGCGACCTGCAACTGCGCCGCTTGAACTACCGCCGCGACACGCTGGAAGAGATTTTCTTGAAAGCGATGGAAAGCTGATGGCCGTCTATAAACGCACCTACAAAGCCTACGACGGCCCTCTAACGCCCGGCTGGTCGCGCTTCCTGATTCTGCCGCGCTCCGCTTACAGTTACGTCATGCAGTCTAAGTTTCTGGTGGCGTTTCGCATGGCGTGCCTGTTCTACCCGCTGGGCTGCGCCGCGTTCATCTACCTGGCGCACAATCCTGCCGTGCTCGCGGCTATGAACTTCACCGGGCAGAGGCCCGAAGTCAACGCCAACTTCTTCCGCTACTTCTGCGGATTCCAGGGAAGCCTGGCCGTGCTGCTGACGGCCTTCGTGGGGCCGAACCTGGTCGCGCCGGACGTGGCGAATAACGCCATGCCTTTGTACTTTTACCGGCCCTTCTCGCGAACCGAATACGTCCTGGGGAAGATGAGTTTGCTTCTGGCCATGCTCTCGCTCATCACCTGGGTCCCCGGCTTGCTCCTGTTCCTGATTCAAGGCAGCCTGGCCGGGGCGAGTTGGATGAGCGACAACGCCTGGATCGCCTTCGCACTCTTCTTCGGCCAATTGGTGTGGGACGTGACCCTATGCCTGATCGCCCTGGCGCTATCGGCGTGGATCAAGTGGAGGATCGCGGCCGGTGGCGCGATTCTCGCCGTCTTCTTCGCCGGAGCCGGCTTCGGCACCGCACTCAACTCCATCGTCCGCACCCAATACGGGTCGCTTTTCGACTTGCGCCAGGTGATTGGCTTAGTCTTCTCCAGCTTGTTCCGCGACGATACGCCTCCGGCGGTCCCTGTCGGCGATGCCTGGACCGCTTTGGCCCTCTGCGCCGCGTTCTGCCTGTGGTTATTGGCCAAGCGCGTGCGGCCATTCGAGGTGGTCAAGTAGAATGACCGACGGCAGCGTCATATCCGGCAGTGACGCTCGCGTCACGTTCGACAACGTCTCCCGCTTCTACGGCGAGGTACTGGGCGTCAATCGCGTCACGCTCTCGATCCCGCCCGGCATCACCAGCCTGGTCGGTCCCAACGGCTCCGGCAAGACCACGCTGATGAACCTGATGACGGGTCTGGTGCGCCCCACGCGAGGCCGGATTCGCGTGCTGGAAATCCCCCCCAGTGAGCCCGAGCGGCTCTGCCGCATCGTCGGGTACTCCACCCAGTTCGATTCGTTTCCCCGCGGCCTCACCGGCTTCCAGGTCGTGGCCTCTTTCCTCAGGCTCTTTGGCTTCGACCAAACCAAGTGCGACCGGCTCGCCGGCGCCGCCATTGAGCGCCTGCGCATGACCGACGCCGCCAACCGCAAGGTCGCCGGCTATAGCAAAGGCATGCGCCAGAGGATCAAGCTGGCGCTCGCCATCGCGCACGATCCGCAGGTGCTGGTGCTGGATGAGCCTTTGAACGGTCTCGACCCTCTGGTCCGCGCCGAAACCATCTCGCTCTTCCGCGAGCTCGCGGCGCAGGGCAAGCACGTCATCGTATCGAGTCACGTTTTGCATGAAGTCGATCAGATCTCCGACCAGGTCATCCTTCTGAGCAACGGCTACGTCGTGGCGGAGGGCCAGATTCAAGGCGTGCGCGGCGAAATCCAGGAGCAGCCGATGCAGGTGCTGATCCGCACCAATCGCTCCTCCGCGCTGGCCTCCAAGCTGTTCGAGCAGGATCATGTGGTGGAAGCGCGTCTGGAAGAAAGCGGCGGCGCGGTGCTCATCAAGACTCGCGACGCAGAGAAATTCTATCGCGCGTTGAACCAGCTCGCCCTCAACGGAATCGATATCGAAGGCGTGACGCCGGTCGACGACAACGTCAATTCGGTTTACGAATACTTGATCGGCGGGGAGGGATCGCGGTGAACCTTTGGTTGAGCCAGATCGCCAGCGTCATGCGGCTGGAGCTGAAAAAGTCGTTCTTCGCGCGGCGCGGCCTGTGGATCTACGTGCTGGCTTTCGGTCCGGCGCTGCTGTACCTGATTCACGCCATCGACGTCACCCGCGACCACGAAGCCCGCCAGGCCCTGATGAAGGCGCATCCGGTCGACGGCGTCGCGCTGCGCACCATCCAGAACGGCATGCCGGAGCAGCAGATGGTGGCTATCCTGGGCGAGCCGTACCGCAAGGACGATTTCCGCCGCGGCCGCCGGCAAAACTTCAACGTAGCCGACTACTTCTATACTGACGGCGATAGCAACTTCGGCTTTCTGGTAATTAACGGAACGGTCGCCCGCATCAACCAGCAGGACCGCTGCAACGTGCAGAAGGACTCGGCTATCTTTGCCACCGTCTTCCAGTTTTTCTTTCTGAGGCTCGCCGTATTCTTCGGCTGCGTGGGCATCTTCACCAATCTCTTCCGTGGCGAGATGCTGGATAAGAGCCTGCACTTCTATCTGCTCGCGCCCATGCGGCGGGAAGTGCTGCTGGCCGGGAAATATCTGGCTGGACTGCTGGCCGCGGTGGTCATCTTCACGCTGGGCACGGCGCTCCAGATTGCCGCCCTAAGCTGGCACTTCGAACCCGGCCAGGTCGCGGCCTATATGCATGCGACGGGTTGGAGCGACATCGCGTCCTACCTGGGAGTGACCGCTCTCGCTTGCGCGGGGTATGGAAGTATCTTTCTCGCCGCGGGCCTGCTGTTCAAGAACCCGATCATTCCGGCCACGGGCGTAATGCTGTGGGAGGGCGTGAATATCTTCCTGCCGGCCGCGCTCAAGAAGATCAGCATCATCTACTACCTTCAGTCTCTGTGCCCGACGGTAGCCGCTCCGGAAAGCGACATTAATCCCTTGCTCCGCTTGCTCATTTCTTCCACGGAGCCTCCAGCCGCATGGCTGGCGATCGCCGGACTGATGGTTGTGACGCTGGTAGTGCTCGCAGTCGCCGGGATGCGCGTGCGGCGGCTCGAGATCAATTACGGGACGGAATAGCGCGCCTTATTTGGTCGCAGTACCCTTCTTCGTGTTCACCGGTCCGCGGGCGCCGCGACCGGTGGCGTTCTTTCCGGTCCAGGTATCGTTCATATCTTCCTTCGAGCCCTCCAGGTGGAAGGTGATCACGAAGGGATCCTTGCTGAGCTCGGTGGCGATGCCCTTGAACTGAATCTTGTCGCCGATGTTCATCTTCCCGGGCAGGGCTTTGTCGAAGACCAGCTTCGCGTCCCCGATATCCCCCTTCTCGATGCCCACCAGGATCTCCTTCGGACCCGGGTCCGGCGTCATGGAAACGATGGTGGCGTTAAAGTAGCGCGGAGCGGGCTTGTCGGAATGATCGTTGGGATCCGGTCCAGGCAACTCTGCACCCTTCAGGTTCATCTCGAAGAAGGCTTCGCCGCCATCCTTCACCAGGTTGCCCTTGATATCCTCGCGCCACAGGGTTCCCAGCGGATCTGCCGCGCGGTCCGCCTCGTCCTTGGCAGCTTGCTCCTTGGCGATGTCCACTGTGCTCTTGATGCTAAATCCCGCCGGCGGGAAGGGAGCAGTCTTGGCCTGGGTCAGCAGGTCTTGAAGACCGTCAGCCTTGCCGTGAAACGCCGTGTACGATTTGGTCAGGAAGTCCAGGGCCGCTTTTTTGGCGGCATCCGGAAGGGCGAAGTCGCCGGTGCCATCGACGGCTCGCGCGAACTGCCAGAACTCCGACGGCAGGTCCTGCGGCCGGTTTTCGGCCTTGATGACCTTGTCCATCGTGCTCCCCAGCTGAAAAGCAGCCGTGGCCATGGTCGGATCGCGATTGATCAGATGCGTCAAATCGTCGATGGCGCGCTTGTTGTTGTCCTTGTCGCGCTGGACGTAAATCGCCAGCAGCACCTTCTTGGCGAAGTTCTTTACTGCAGTCTGGGTTTGCGTCCACTGCTGATTCGACTGTGCGGCCGGCTTGTCCGCAAACACCGCGGGATTATCCAGAACCGTCATCACGTCCTTCTCGCCCTGGTCGAGATCGGCCGGGCTTGGCACGGGTTTGATCAGCATCACTGCCTGAATCGCATCCGCCAGGGCGGTCAAATCCGCCGGCTTAGTCTTGAGGACTTCGTGCGCCATGTCGAAGGTCTGCCGAGCCATCTTCAAGCTCACGTACGTGGTCAGATACCACGCGTTGCGAGTGTCGATCCACTCCGTCGTGGGGTACGATTTCTTCCACCCGTCCAAGTCCGCCAGCTTCTTGGTGTCGTCCTTCTCGTCCTGGGCGGCTTTCGCCAAGTTGTACTCTTGCGTGTCCTTCCACTGCGGTCCCTGAGGCGCGGCCTGCTTTGCGGCATCCTGCGCGAAACCGCGTCCGGAGCCGATAAACAGCCCGAAACCCAACGCCCCCGCGGTAATCGCTACGCCCAATACCTGCTTGCTGAAGTTAGACAGCACGGCATACCTCCTGTCGGAATCTGATCGCCCGATCCATTTTGGAATCTAACGGAGTATACACAAACCGGAGCAGGTGTCGCAAGCCTGTCCGCGCCTTACGTGGTACTCGGTGATGGAACACAACCTAGCCAAAGGTTAGATGCTGCTCCCGTCCTATTAGTTCCCCGGACTCGTCTCTCTACTTCCCCGGACTCGTCCTCGCGTATCCTGGCATTTACCCCGATGCACTGGCTAGACCTGGCTATCATCATCGCATACCTGGCCGGCGTGACCTGGCTGGGCGCCCATTTCCGGGAATCGCAAAAGTCCCTTCGGGACTACTTCCTAGGAGGCCGGACCGCGCCCTGGTGGGCCATCGCGCTTTCGATTGTCGCCGCCGAGACCAGCACGCTGACGGTCATCGGAACCCCCTCGCTCTCCTTTGAAGGCGATTTCGGCTTTCTCCAAGTGGTTCTGGGCTACCTGCTGGGCCGGCTGGTAATTTCGGCAGTGTTCCTGCCCGCATATTTCCGGGGTGACTTGTTCACCGCCTACGAACTGATGCAACGCCGGTTTGGCCTCCGCATCCGCAGGCTCACGGCGGGCCTCTTCCTGATCCTGCGGGCGCTGGCTGAGGGGGTCCGGGTCTTCGCCATCTCCATCGTTGTCTCCATTGTTCTGGGGGCGGGGGAGACCGCTTCCATCGCCGTGATCCTGTGCCTGACCCTCTTCTATACGTATGAAGGCGGCATGAAAGCCGTGATCTGGACCGATGCGGCGCAGATGGCTCTGTACGTCGGGGGCGCGGCGCTGAGCCTCGGCGCGATCCTGCACCAGGTTCCGGGAGGATGGCAGCAAGTCGTCGCGCTGGCCGGGCCGCTGGGGAAATTTCGCGTGCTCGATTTCCGCCTTGGCCCTCCCGGCGAATTCTTCGCGCGCAACTACAGCTTTTGGGCCGGAATCCTGGGCGGATGCTTCCTTACCACGGCGAGCCACGGCACGGATCAGCTCATGGTGCAACGCCTGCTCGCCGCCCGCAATCAACGCGAAAGCCGCGCGGCGCTGCTGGCTAGCTGGGTGCTGGTGGCGGCGCAGTTCACCCTATTCCTGGTCATCGGCGTGAGCCTGTTCACGCTCTATTCCTTGCATCATTGGCAGCCCCCGGAGGTCATGGACCGCATTTATCCGCTCTTCGTGTGGACCTATTTGCCCGCGGGCGCCGCAGGGCTGGTAATGGCGGCGATTCTGGCCGCGGCGATGTCGAATCTGTCGGCTGCACTCAACTCCCTGGCCTCGACCACGGTGGTGGACTTTCTCCGCCCCGAAGGAGCAGGCGGCGTCATTCTGGCGCGGCGCATCACTCTCGTGTGGGGCGCGATCCTGTTTGGCATCGCTCTTCTGGCCCGTCAATGGGGCGGAGTTTTCGAAGCCGGCCTGTCGATCGCCTCAGTATTATATGGTTCGTTGCTGGGCGTGTTCCTGCTGGGAGTGCTGGCGCCGCGGGTGGGTGAAACGGCCGCCATCTGGGGCATGACGGCCGGCCTCGCTCTGATGCTGTACGTGCGTTTTGCCACCGCTATCGCCTTCACCTGGTACGTCTTGATCGGAACGGCGGCGACAATTGTGACCGGGGTGGCCGCCTCCTTCCTGGTGAAGGAGCGCAATAATTCGGGACAACCCCCAGGACAAACCATGAGATAACCTGCCTCGACGCGGTACTTCTTCTATAGGTTCTGGTCTTCGTTAGTACCCTTGAGGCGGTTAATTCGGCGGCGGCGGATAATTGGGGCGGGGAAAGGCGGGCTCGGGCGTGCTTGGCTGGAACCGGGGTCGGGCGAAAAAAAGGGCAGATCTGGCAATTCTGTTCGGTTTTCAGAACACATATCTTGAACTTTCCAGGAAATGGATATAAACTCTTAGGGTCAGGATTGGGACGGTCGGCCTTGTGGTGTTCGTTTTTCCGAAAGGAGGGGTCGCCGGGCCCGGAGAAAGTGGAGACCAAACACAATATGGATGTCTTGAAAATGCTTGCCGAGTTACGGCAAGAGCGGGAACAAGTTGAAGAAGCCATCGTGACTCTGGAGCGCCTTGCCAGGGGCCGCGGAAAGCGCCGCGGACGCCCGCCTGCCTGGATGTCGGCCCTTAAGCGCAGGGGACGGCCTCCCGGCAGCAAGAACAAGCCTAAAGACAGCGCCGCGGCCTGAAGGGGCTGGGCTTAATGGCGGGGTGACGGGATCCACCTCGTTATTTAGTGGGGCGATACCAGCAGGAAGAACACGTCGTAATTGCCGGGAACGTTGTGGGGCGGCGTGTCATTAGGGAAGATGTCGCCGGTGGCATAGCCGGTAGTGTAAATATTGCCCGAGGCGTCGTAATCCACCCCGATCGCCACCTGGTTTCCCGGACCGGTGATGTAACTGGCATATACCAGCGCATTATTGGGATCGATGATGGCTTCAAACGCGTCGGTTCCTCCGTTGGCCGACGCCGGGCTCAACGCATTGGCCGTCACCGGTAGATCCTTGGAGAAGGTATAGCCAACGATGTAGAAAAGGCCGTTTGAGTCGCGGCGCAAGTCGTACGCCACCTCAACGTCGCTGCCGCCGTAATAGGTGCCGTACACCAGCCCTGAGGCTGAGTTGGCGGCATTGGGATTCAGTACTGCGACGAATGCGTCCCCATTGCCGCCGTAGATCGGTTGCGCCGCCCCGGGCGACAGTGGAAAATCCGTGGAGTAGGTAAACCCGGTGATCGCCGCATTCCCGCTGGGATCGACCTGGACCTTATTCGCCACGTCGATATTGGTGCCCCCCAGGAACGTCGAATAGGTCAGCGTTCCGGCCGTCGGATTCACCACGCAGAGAAACGCATCGCCCCCGCCGTCGTTGTAAGTAGGCTGAAACGCGTTACCGGCGACCGGAAAGTCGATCGAAAATGTGTAGCCGGTGAGATACGCGTTCCCATACTGGTCAACGTCGATCGAGGTGCCCACGTCCTCAGAGGCCCCGCCCAAATACGAGGCGTAGGTCAGCGTTTCGGCCGCGGTCGAATTCTGGGGATTGAAAACAGCGACAAAAGCATCGTAACCGCCCCCAGGCGCGGGCTGGAAGGGGACGCCGGCCATGGTGGAAAGGTCCGGCGTCTGAGTCCAGCCGGTGGCGTAAATCTGCCCTTCAAACTGCGCCACGCCGTTCACCACCAACTCCTTCGCGCCGCCATAATAGCTGGAATAAATCAGCCCCGCCGTACCCGCCAGGTTGCTGTCGATCGCCGCTACGAAGCCATTGGTGATCGCATTGGTGTTGGGCAGCGTTCCCTGATAGGCGTTGGCGCTCATCGGAATGTTGGTCGAAATGGTGGTGCCGCCGAAATACATCACCCCGTTCGTGTCGACTACCATGGAGCGCAAATCGTCGTCGAACTGCCCGCCGAAGTAGGTCGAGTAGACGATCACCGATTGCCCGGGGCCGGGATGCGCGTTGAACTTCACCAGGAAACAATCGCGGTCGCTGTTGTAGTTGGGATCGTATCCATTGGCGCCCGCCGAGAAATTTCCCGAGTAGGTCCATCCCGCCAGATACTCATAGCCCTGCCCGTCGTGACCCAGCGAGATCCCTTCCTGCGCGTTGTTGCCGGTGAACCAGAAATCGTAAACAATGGTGGGGTCGACCACCAGCGCCTGGCTTCGGTCATATTGGCCCAGCTTCAGTCCAATGCCGCCGTCCGCCGCCAGCGTGTAGGCAGCGGTCACCGCCACCAGTTCCCCGGAAGCCTTGGTCTGATATACGGTGGGAAGCTGCTGCACGATGTCGCCGGACTTAGTCTTCAAAACCACGCCGCCGGAATCGTTGAGGGTGGTCTGCTCAACCCCGTCGAAGCGCATACGGATGCGCGAAGGATCCGCGCCCGGGGCCAAATCGAAGTCATACTCCAGCCGGCCTCCCGCCCCGTAGTAAACCAGGTCGATGCCCGGGTAAAGATTGGTCCGGCGCAGGCGTGCAAACCCGTCGGCGGAGCGGAACGTCCGGCCCTTGAAGTAATTGCTGGGCGCCTGCATCTTCCCGGAGGCTTCCCATTTCGCGCCCTTGGTTTGGCCGGCCCCTTCGAAAGACAGCCGCACTAATCCGCCCGGGACACGCAGCATCGCCGAGGCAGGAGTGAAGCCGAAAGCATAACCCAGGCCACGGGCGCTCCAGTTGCCTTGCGGGTCCTGTTCAAAACGCAGCGGAAGGGAATGAAACAGCGTTGCCGCGGAAGCTTTGGAATCGGCCCACGCACACGAAGAGCCGAGGGCCAAGCCGGCCGCCAGAGTCACGAAAAAGCGCACCCCAGTGTGACGCGCGGTTAGAAATTTAAGTTGCATCAGTTCAAGAAATAGGTCCGGTACAGGGAGTCGCGCTGCTTGGGGATAAACCCCGCGCCGCGAATCAGGCGGCGCAGTTCCTCTTCGCTGGCGCGATGGTGCGCGCCAGCGGCGCTCACCACGTTCTCCTCGATCATGATGCTGCCAACGTCATTGCCACCGAAGCGCAAGCCGAGCTGGCAGGTCTTCAGTCCCGGCGTCACCCAGGAGGATTGAACGTTCAAGATGTTGTCCAGATACACGCGCGATAGCGCCAGCATCTTCAGATACTCCGTGGCCGTGGCTTCTTCTTTGACGAAGCGGCCCAGCGAAGTGTTCTCGCGCTGGAAGCTCCACGGGATGAACGCGGTGAAATTGCCGCCGGTTTCCTCTTGAAGATTGCGGACGATGTCGAAGTGATTCATGCGCTGCTCGATGGTTTCGCCGGTGCCGAACATCATAGTCGCGGTGGAGCGCAGCCCTACTTGCGCGCAGGCCCGATGGACATCGATCCAATCGTTCACGGAGCTCTTTAGCCGGCTGATCCGCCGCCGCACCTCGTCATCCAGAATCTCCGCTCCTCCGCCGGGCAGGGAATCGAGCCCCGCGTCGCGCAGCCGCGCCAGCGTATCGTACAAACTCAGCCCGCTTACCTTGGCGATATTCACGATCTCCGGCGCGGAAAAGCAGTGGCACCAGATATCGAAGCGCTGCTTGATCGAGCGCAGCAAGTCCTCATACCATTCGATCTTCAGATCCGGATGCAAGCCGCCTTGCATCAGGATGCCCGTGCCGCCCAGGTCGATGGTCTCCTGAATCTTCTGGAAGATCACTTCCTGGGGATGCACGTAGCCTTCGGCGTGCCCCACCGGCCGGTAGAAAGCGCAGAAGCTGCAATATTCGGTGCAGAAGTTGGTGTAGTTGATGTTGCGGTCGATGATATAGCTGACTACGTTGTCCGGATGCAGCTTGCGGCGCACGGCATCGGCTTCCATGCCCATGGCAATGAGATCGCCGCTGTTGTAGAAGTCGATGGCTTGGTCGCGTGTCATCATGCAAAGACCGTCATCATGCCGCGGCTCCCACGGCGAGCGCCATTTTCACGTATTGATCCAGTCCCTGATAATCCCGCTCGCCCAATTCGTACACGATGTGATGGGTGACGTAGCGCAGGGCCAGTTCCTCGGAAATTCCGCGCGATGGCCCCTCCAGCCGGGCGATATCCTCGGCGTGCTCCAAGCCGAAGCGGCAGGACTCGATGAAAAAGCGCGCGTACCGGTCATGCAGTGGATTCGAGGCCCCGGACCAGGATGGGCTGTAGCTCCACACCGCGAAAACCATCGGCAGCCCCGTCATCGCGACCCATTCGCCCCCCAGATCCAGGGTCTCGAACGGAAGGGCCGCAGGGTCCAGCCGCAACGCCGGGTCGCCGATGATCAGCGCCGCGTCGGCCTCGCCCAGCATCGGCGCCAGATCCGCCGGCTGCGCCACCACTTTCGGCTCGACACCGTATTTTTCGGCCAGGATCACGCGCGCCAGCATCACCGAGGTCCTCGATGCCGCGTCCGCCGCCAGGGTCTTGATCCGGTTGAACGGAACCTTGGAAATCAGGAGAATGCTGCGCACCGGGCCATGGCAGGCGATGCCCGTGCCGCGGAAATAATCCAGCTTCTGCCGCACCATTTCGATCGCCGGAACGATCCCGATATCCGCCTCGCCCGCGGCAAGCTGGGCCGCGCAGTCAGACGGCAGCGCGAACCGCAGGTCGAAGGCTGCGCGCAGCGCCGGGTCGGGTGAATGCAGCATGCCCCACACCAACGGAACGGTGTTGAGGTAGCTGACAGCGCACACGCGCGGCGGTTCCGTGCGCAAAAGGGTATTGGATTCTGCGGGAAGCAATTCCTTAGTGTACCAGCGGAGGCTCCCGGTGTACCAGCGAAGTACAGTGCTAAAGTAGATCGAATAGCCACATGGCAGCGGAAATCCGGGTGCACCTCTATGCGCTTTGCTGGAATGAGCGCCGTCTCCTGCCCTTCTTCTTTGAGCACTACGATTCCGTAGTCGACCGGTACTTCATCTTCGACAACGGCTCCACGGATGGGTCTCTCGATCTTCTCCGCAACCGCTCCAATGTATCCCTCGGCCGGTTTCAGGTGCGCGGGCCCTCCTTTGTCCTGGCCGCCGCGGATTTCTACAATCAATGCTGGAAATCCAGCCGCGGCCTGGCGGATTGGGTGATCGTCTGCAATATCGACGAGCACCTCTATCATCCCGCTCTGCGCCGCTACCTGGCCGCATTGTCACGGCGCACCTCCTTGGTCATTCCGGAGGGCTACGACATGGTCTCGGAAGAGTTCCCTTCCCAGGACCAGCCGCTGCGGGAACAGGTCTCGATCGGCCGCCGCGACCCGAGCTTGGACAAGCCTCAATTGTTCCGGCCCAACCGGATCGAGGAAATCAATTTCGAGCCAGGCCGCCATTTTGCCCACCCCCTCGGACGAGTCCGCGCGGAGCGAAGCGGCGAGGTCAAGCTTCTGCACTACAAATACCTGGGGGTCGAATACTACATTTCGCGCCTGGGCGAGCTGAAAAACGGACTGAACACCGAGGACATCGCGCGCGGCTGGGGCTTCCAATACCTGTGGGACGACCAGCGCAAGCGCGAGGATTTCGATAAAGTCCTCCAGGAAGCGGTCCCAGTCCGATGAGTGATGCCGGTGCGATGAGTGATATATGATGAGCGAGCTTCCCGGCTGCATCGATCAGGTAAGCATCGTTTCGCTCAAAAAGGTGGTGACCGAGCGCGGGCACTTGATGGAGGTGCAGCGCTGCGATGACCCTCACTTCCCCGGTTTCGGCCAAGCTTACATCACCATGACCAAGCCTGGGGTGGTCCGCGCCTGGTACCGGCATCGTCAGCAGACAGACCAGGTCGCGGTGGTCGAGGGATGTTTTCTTTGGGTTCTCTACGATGCCCGTCCCGGTTCCCGCACCCATGGCGTGATTCAGGAAATTCGCATGTCCGCCGATGCTCCGGTGCTGGTGCAGATTCCTACCGGTATCTGGCACGGTTTCCAAACTACCAGCCCGGAGCCAGCCTACTTGTTGCACCTTAACACCCTGCCCTTCGATTTCGACCGCCCCGATGAAGACCGGCTTGCTCCGGATGACCCCACGATTCCCTACCGCTGGCCGGAATAAGCCGCCCATGGAACTGTCTCTCATCACCAACGACCCGGAGGTTGCGCGCGCCGCGGAGGACGCCGGTATCGAACGCATCATGATCGACCTGGAGCGAATGGGCAAAGCCGACCGCCAAGCCGGGCGAAGCCTGTTCCTCTCTTCGCACACCATTCAGGATGCCGCCAGGATCAAACGCGTACTGAGGCGCGCCAGGTTGACCGTGCGTGTAGATCCCCCGCATCCGGCGCTCGGCCGGCAGATTGACCAGGCCGTGGACGCCGGCGCGGACATCGTCATGCTGCCCTATTTCGAACGGTTCGATCAAGCCGCGGAATTTGCCGAATGCGTGGGCCGCCGCGCCGCGCCGGTTCTGCTGGTGGAGCGGGTTGGCGCCGTTTCGATCCTGCCGGAACTGTGCAGTCTCCCCGGCCTTTCCGAGATACACGTCGGCCTCAACGACCTCAGCATTTCTCAAGGGCGCAGCCATTGGTTCGATGTTTTGGCGACCGAAGCGTTGGACCAAGTCCTCAGGATGCTTCGCCACAGCGGCGTGCCCTTCGGATTCGGTGGCATTGGCAGTCTGTCCCGCCGGGACTTGCCGTTAGACCCCGGACTCGTGCTGGCCGAGCAAGTGTTTCAAGGCGCCACGCGCGGCTGGCTGGGCCGGTCGTTTCGCGAGGTGGCTTTGGCCAAGTTGGCTCAAGAGGTCTGGGCGCTGCGCACGGCCATCGATCGTTGGACGGTCGCGTCCGGCTGCGAGCGGGAGCAGACCCGGTCTGCGCTTCGGAGGCAAATCGAGGCGGTCTCGCTGGGTGTCCGCTCTCAGAATCCGATCCCCACCAGGAACACGCCTTGATTCCGGTTGGATTGGAAGAATCCGAGAGGGCTCTGGATATTGGTGAACAAGAATCCGTTGTAGCGGATCTCCGGGGAGATGCGCAGCGCCAGCAGTTTGAACTCAACCCCGGCTCCCAGGCTGATGCCGAAATTCGAGCTGTGCAACAAATCCGGTAGCGTGGTCACGTCCGTCAAATGGCTGTAGGACGGTCCACCCTCAACGTACGGCCGGACGGGACCCTTCAGGAATCGCAGCTTGGCGAGGATCGGAAACTGCCACAAGGATCCGCCGCCCGCTACAGTGGGGTACAGGCTGGGGTAGTACAGCGCATCGCCTTCGATCGCGAAACCCAGCGGCAGCCGCAGCTCCACATAGGGGCCCACGATGAGCGTGCTGCTGTTGGGAATCGACTCAGACTCAGCGGAGGAGATGGAATTGCTCAGTGTCGACCCCAGCTTGATTCCAGCCCCGAAGGGTTGCGCCATGGCCGGCAAAGAGAGCCCGGCGATCGTCCCTACAAATAGCATCCATACAAATAACGTCCACAATGTCTTTCGCATCTGCTCTCTTCGTATCCCATCCTTCTCGCCTAGCGATTCGCCCGCGCCGCCTGGGTGGCCAGCTCATCGCAGCGGTTGTTGTCGTCGTGATCGGCGTGGCCTTTGGTCCAGGTCCATTGAATCCGGTGGCGGGAAGCCAATTGGTCCAGCTCATTCCACAAATCCTGGTTGACCACTGGTTTCTTAGATGCGGTCTTCCATCCGTTGCGTTTCCATCCATGAATCCATTTGGTGATGCCATTCTTGACGTACTCGGAGTCCGTGATCACCTCCACCTCGCAGGGCTCCTTCAGAGCTTCTAATCCTTCGATGGCGGCGCGGAGCTCCATGCGGTTGTTGGTGGTGTCTGGCTCTGAGCCGGATGCCTCCCGCGTGTGAGTCCCGTAGCGGAGGATGTAGGCCCAGCCTCCCGGCCCGGGATTGCCGGAGCAAGCTCCGTCAGTGATCAATTGGACTTGTTTCATTGAGTTCGCCTTCTCGGGCAGTGTCCTAAAACGAGAAACGCTTCCTCTATCATAGAGTTAGTGCGCGAATCGCCCGAGTCGAAGGTTTCCAAAGGCTCGCGTCTTTCAAAAAGCCTGCGGTTTTCAGCAGGCTTGCGTCCTTCCACAGGTTCGCTTCAGGGGCCCCGCGAATCATCGCCGCCGCAAGCCGCCAGCGCCCCGCTCATCATGATTCCGGTAACCGCGGAGGATGTGGCGAGAAAAAAGCGGCGCGTCAAGTTGATCTGGATCTCGGCGTTTGCAGTGGCCGCGGCCATAGCCGGATGGGTCTACAAGCGCTCTAGCGATCCGGTTCAGGCGCAGCACGCCTTTGACGACGCTCAAAGATTATTCGACACCGCCCGCTACGATGAGGCGATTCTCTCCTGCGACCGCGCCGTCTCACTCCGGCCGGACTACGCGGAAGCGTACTTGTTGCGCGGCAGGGCGCACGTGGCGCTGTACGATTCGGAACATGCCATCAACGACTTCACCACCGCGGTTGAGTTGCGGCCAAGCGATCCGAAAGTCCTGCTGGAACGCGCCGCCACCTACGTGGACAACAAGAACTACGCGGCCGCCATCGCCGACGCCACCTCGGCCTTGGTGCTCGATCCTAAACTGGCCCGCGCCTACAATCTGCGCGGTACTGCGCGCCGGGCCACCGGGGACATACCTAACGCCGTCGCGGACTTCTCGCATGCCGTCGAGATCGCGCCTAATTCCGATAACTACTATCAGCGCGGAGCCACGTACCAGATGTTAGCCGACCATCGTCACGCGGTGGAAGACTTCACTCAAGCCATCGCCTGGGATCCGGATAAGCCTCAATCTTACTTCGCTCGAGCCGAGTCCGAGCGCGCCCTCGGCGAGATAAAGAAGGCCGACGAAGACCACCTGCGCGGCCGCGTCCTCGACGGGCGCTGACTTGGAGACCGCGTCACTCGTAGCGTAATGCCCGCATCGGATCGATGCGCGTGGCGCGCCGCGCGGGCAAGAACGCCGCAGCCGCGGCCGTCGCCAGCAGCGCCCCAGCCGCTCCCGCGAGGGTCCAGGGATCGTTGCGCGACACTCCGAACAGCAGGCTGGCGACTACCCGCGTCAGCGGATACGCCGCCGCCAGCCCCGCCGCGATTCCCGCGCACACCGGGAGCATCGATTCGCGGATCACCAGTCTCATCACCTCGGCTCTCTGCGCGCCCAACGCCATGCGGATGCCGATCTCCGCCGTCCGCCGCGCCACCAGGTACGCCAGCATCCCGTAAATTCCCAGGCACGCCACGAACAGAGCCAGGACTCCGAATCCGCTCAGTAACCAAACATACAGCCGCACCTGCCCCAGGCTGTCATTGAAGTACTGCTCGCCCGTCGAAAGCTCCTCGATGACCCGCTCATGCGTATTCAGATCGGTCACGATGCGTTGCAGCGGAGCCACTGCGGCCGTGTCTCCCGGCGTCCGCACGGTATACGTCATCTGCGGCGGAGGCTGCGCCCAGCGCCGGTAGACAAAAGGCCGCGGGGTCACGCGCGGGTCCTCAGTGCTATCGCCCACCACGCCAATGATGCTGACTTCCGCTGCGCACGTCTGCCCCCAACGGAAGCTCTGTCCCACCACGTCACCTTTGAGATACCGCTTCACGAACGCTTCGTTCACGACCACGTTGCCCGGCCCGTCGGTCGCATTAAAATCGCGGCCGCGCAGCAGCGGCACGCCCCACGTTTCAAAGAACGCCGGCAGCATCACGTCTGAATCGGCAAAGCGGTCGTCGAAGTCCTTCGGAACGTCGCCCGGTATGCACACTTGTATGTAGGTGTCCGGCGCTGCTGTAAACAGCGGCCACCTCGACGCGTTCGCGGAGGAAACTCCAGGAACGGCGCGCAGCCGCTCCAAGGTCTCCTCCACCTCCTCGGGATGCCCCTGCGGAAGCTGCACCGTGAAGAACAACAGGCCCTTCGGGTTGTAACCCATCGGCACGGATCGCAGATTGTACAGCGTGTGCAGCAGCAGCCCCGCTCCGATCAACAGCACGAACGACAACGCCACCTGCACCACCAGCATGGCCCTCCCGCTCAGGAACCGAATCGCCGCCCGCGACGAGGTCTGCGTTTTCATCATCGACACAAGATCCACGCGTGTCGCCTTGAGCGCCGGAGCCAGCCCGAACAACAGCGTGGCCAGCACGGCAATCCCCACCGAAAACCCGATCACGGTCCAATCCGGCTGAATCTTTACTCCAAGATTAGGGAGGGTGTAGCGGCGCGTCGACAGCCTGGGCAGCTCCGGGCCAAGCGCGAACGCGATCGCGATGCCCGCCGCCGAACCCAGCGCCGACAGCAACAGGCTTTCGGTAAGAAGCTGCCGGACGATCCGCATCCGCCCGGCGCCCAAAGCCAGCCTTGTCGCGATCTCCTTGGTCCGCCACGACCCCCGCGCCAGCAGCAACCCCGCAATGTTCGCGCAGGCGATCAGCAAAAATGCGGCGACCGCCAATGTCAAAATGAGTAACGCCAAATGCCATCCGGTCCGCAACGACGGCTGGCCATGCTCCAGGCCCAACAGCTTGACGTGCGGAGCCTCGTACGGCTCCGGCGGCGGATCGGCCGCGATCGACTGTGCCGTCAATGCTTCTGTCTCCGCGCGCGCCCGCTCCATACCGGCGCCGGGCGCCAGCCGGGCGATCACCGTGTCGCACGCGTTCCAATTGCGATTGTCCGTCAGCGACTGCGGTGTGTTGCGCAATTCCGGCTGCATCGCAGCAATCACCTGCGGCCCCGCCGTTGCCGGGTCCAGCCCAAAGAACCCTTGCGGCAGCACGCCGATGATGGTCATTGGAACCGGATAATCCGCGCCGAAGCGCCCGCGCGTGATCACACGCCCGATTACGCCAGGATCGCCTCCAAACTGGCTCTGCCAGTAACCATAGCTCAGCATCGCAACCGCCGGCCGATCCGCCCGGTCGTCCTCCGGCCCAATCGTGCGTCCCAGCGCGGCGTTCACGCCCAGCAGGCGATAGTAATTCCCGGTCACCAGCGTCACGAACGAGTTGCGCGAACACGCAACGTCCGAAAAGCTCGTGTTCTTGTCGCGAATCGCCTGGTACGCCGGATACGAAAACCCTCCCAGCGTCAGGCCTTGATTGAAATAGAACGCGTCATACATCGGCTGCATGAGCGCCATTCCGCCGAATGCCCGCTTCCGCGAGCTCCACGTAAGCTGCCACAGCTCCCCCGGTCCCTTCACCGGCAGCTTGGTGAAATAGGCCGCGTTCACCGCCGTGAACACCGTTGTGTTCGCGCCGATCGCCAGCGCCAGCGTCGCGACGGCCACCAGCGCAAACCCCGGACTGCTTCGAAGCGAGCGCACCGCGTAGCGCAAATCCTGCCCGAGCCGTTCCAGCCAGGTCCAGCCCCACGCCGCACGAGCGTTCTCCGCGGCTCGCGTCAAATTGCCCAGTTCCCTGGGATGCCCGGCCAATTCGCGCAGGGATTCCAGCTCCTCGCGCATCTCTTGCGCCTCCGCGCGCCGGCGCCAGGGCAGCAGATATCGGAGACGCCGCAACATGATCAATTACCCGCCATTAGTTAGCTGACGGCGCCGGCCCCATCACCCGTCCCACTGCGCTCACGAACTCCGCCCACTTGGAATGCTCCTGGCGCAGTTGCTTGCGTCCCGCGGGCGTGAGCCGGTAGAACTTGGCGCGCCGGTTATGCTCCAACGTCTCCCACTTCGAGGCGATCCAGCCCTTCAGCTCCAGCCGCTTCAGCGCCGGGTACAGCGACCCGAACTCGATCTCCAGCCGTTCACTGGAGCTCGAGTGAATCGCCTTGGAGATCCCGTAGCCGTGCAGCGGCCCGCTCAATAGCGTCCGCAGCACCAGCATGTCCAGCGTGCCTTGCAGCAGATCCATACTGAAGACAGTCTATATGAAGACGTTCTCAATAACAAGAGGGAATCGATTTCGGATACATTGAAAGCATGCGCCGCCCGCTTCACATGGGTGTTCTCGTCCCCGTCCTGACCGTTCTCGCCGCGGCCACCGCCGGAGCTTTTGTCGCCAGCCTGGAGGACGCTCTTTGGGTTCCCCCCGGCGATCCAGCCATTCAGTACGACAAGCTCCCGCCCAACGATCCCGTCGCCCGCCTCACCAAGAAAATCGACTCCGGCCATGTCACCCTCGACTACGCCCCCAACGGCTGGGGCTATCTCCCCGCGCTCCTCAAGGCGCTCGATGTCCCCGTCGACTCTCAAGTTCTGGTCTTCTCCAAAGGCAGCATTCAGGCCGAGCACATCAACCCCCGCACTCCCCGCGCCATCTACTTCAGTGACAGCGTTTCGGTCGGCTACGTCCAGAACGGGGACGCCCTGGAGCTCGCCGGCCTCGATCCCATCCGCGGCATCTACCTCTACACGCTGGATGCGCCGAGGGCGTCGAAGGTCGAATTCGGCCGCCGCCAGGATTGCCTGCGCTGCCATGAGGGCCCTCCCACGCTCGCTGTGCCGGGCCTGATGGTCAGCTCCCTGCACCCCAGAACCGATGAACGCGAAGGCCACGGCAGTTCCTTCATCACCGACGACCGAATCCCCATCGAGGAACGCTGGGGAGGCTGGTACGTTAGCGGAACCACCGGCTCCCAGACCCACTACGGCAACAACGTCGCACTGGTCGATCCGCTCCATCCCGGCGAAGCCGCGCCCAAGGGGACCACCGAAAACATCACCGATCTGACGAAGCTCTTCGATACCTCGCGCTATCTCTCGCCCACCAGCGACATCGTCGCGCTCATGACCCTGGAACACCAGACCCGCATGACCAATCTGCTGATCCGCCTGGGCTGGGATGCGCGCATCGCCCTGCGCGAGAACAAATGGGACGACGAGCAGATGAATGCTGAGATCGAGGAACTACTCACCTACATGCTCTTCGCCCACGAAGCTCCGCTCAAGGCTCCCGTCATCGGCGTTTCGACGTTCACCAAGACCTTCGCCGCTCGCGGTCCGCGCGATAAACAGGGCCGGTCTCTCCGGGACTTCGACTTAAAAACGCGCCTGTTCCGCTACCCCGTTTCTTACATGATCTACTCGGAAGCCTTCGACAACCTGCCGGACAAGCTGCGCAACCTGATCTACCAGCGCATGTACGACGTGCTCTCTGGCAAGGATCAATCCAAGCCCTTCGCCTCGCTCCCGGCCGATTCCCGTCTGGCCGCCCTCGAAATCGTCCGCGAGACGAAAGCTAACCTGCCCGCTTACTGGCTGAAGTAGTCCGAACGTCCTGACCGGCGCTCCGGGCCGTACCCCCCGATTGACCAACCAATGGGACCTCAGAACAATTTCCCAGAACGCCGTTTGGCGGGAGCTACTTCTTCATAACGCCGCACGTTCCCGTCCTTCGGTTGCGCCATCAAATCGGCTTGGCAACGAGCAGGTTCAGCGCAGAGGATGTAGGCGGCGTACTTCGGGCAACTTCTTTGAGCCGGACACGCTGGCCGCGAATCCTCCGCCGGATCGGGGTGGTGCCGGTGAAGAGGAGGCGCTGCGGCGCATCAAGGCACTCTCGGTGAAGTAGGCAAAGTAGTTAAACAAGACACCTAGCACTCAGAACACGAACTAGGGCAGAATATATGGCGGAGAATCCCCATGCACTCTGCCCGTTTCCTTTTGGCGGCCACCCTTTCGATCGGCTTCGTTTCCGCGCAAACCTGTGACCGAGCCTGCCTCAAGACCACTCTCGACCAGTACCTGAACGCCGTCGTCAAACACGATCCGAAAGCGGCGCCCCTATTTGCCGGATTCCGCCAGACGGACAACGGCGTCGTTGTCCGCCCAGGAACCGGCACCTGGCAATCGATCACCGCACTCGGCAAGGTGCAGCGCTCTTACTTCGATCCCGTGAGCGGCCAAGCTGCCTACCTCGGATTGATCGAAGAAGGCCAAGCGACCGACGTCGCAACACTGCGGCTCAAGGTCGAAGACAAGAAGATCACCGAAGCCGAGTGGGTGATCGCCCGCGAAGGCGCCATCGGACCGGGCGGCACGAACGGCGGCAATCTCTATAACCTCGCCGGCTTCCTCGCCGAACCGCCTTTGACTCGCACCGTTCCCGCCAATCAACGCGCATCTCGCGAATTACTGATCGCCATCGCCAACAGTTACTTCGACGGGTTGACGACGCACGACGGTTCGATCATCATGGCCCACCCGGGTTGTACCCGCAACGAGAACGGGACGCACACCGCCGGTCCGAACCCCAATCCGGACGCTGCCAAGGGAAAAGCCAAGGGCGGCGGCGGTGACTGCACATCAAACCTCACCAATTTCAGCGTCGCTCTAATTTCCGCGCGCCGCTATCCGATCGTCGACGTGGAGCAGCAAGTCGTGCTCGGCATGGGGATCTTCCTGCGCAAGCCCGGCGTGAAGCAGCTCCGGAATCTTCTGGCCGAATGGTTCTTCGTGGAGGACGGACGCATCCGCAACATCTGGGCGTCGATGTTCTATCCCACCAACGATCTTCCGGTCCCGAACTGGCCGCCCTACGATGGCAATTTCCCGTTCCCGGCGGAATTCGCAGCCCCGGCTGCCGCTCCTGCCCCCGCCGCTGTGCCCGGACGCGGAGCGTCCAAGTAAGGCAGCGACGCGGCGCGGGGAAGTAAGTGAGAATGGACAGTCTGGAGGTTTCCCTAAGGATGCCAAGCTTTATGCCATCGAGGGTCCTCTTTGGAGCGTTCCCGAATCTGAAACGCGTTTGCACCAGGATGCGCTCATGGCCACCATGCGCATGCTGGGGACGGAAGCTTCACTCATTGGTGCGAGTGCGCATATCATGGGCGTGGGGACGAAGCTGGAGTAAAACCGAGTAGCGTGCGGCAAGGGCTAAGCACCCAATCGATATATCTTCCTTGGCGAAAGGCTGGCCCCCTATGCAGGCGCACGCGATTGGTCATAAGTCTCCTTCTGAGAAGCTCGCGCGCAACGCGCTCTCCGGCAAGGACGAGTCAAAGCCCTACGCGTCTTTATCAGCCGGCGCTCGCCAGGCCGCCCTCGAAATCGTCCGCGAGACGAAAACTAACCCGCCTTCTTACTGGATGAAGTAGCGGACCGCCGAGCCTTGGTCTTCCGCCTCTCGTGGTTCCCGTCTCCTGGCTGTGCGGGCAGTTCGTCTCCGCGAACCGGTGGCGCACCCGGAACCCGAGCCAGCACTTCGTCAACCAGCACTTCGTCAAAAAGACGCGCGCTCCCCCGCCGCGCTCGTTCCGCCGAGTAGTTGCTCATTTCCACTCCCGGATCGCACACCAGAACCGCTGGGCGCGCCCTTTCGCCCAGCCCCAGCGCCAAAACCCCCACCCTGCGTTCGAATACGGCCAGAGCGGGAGCGGAAATCTGGCCCCAGGCGTGCTATGTGTAAAGCATGCTTGCCGCGTCCGCAAGGTATTTCCTAATCGCAGCCGCTGTCGCTGTTCCAGCACTCATCGTTGCCGATCAGAGTGCCCAGGACCTCACCATTCTTCCGCTCGACAACCCGGCAATTGAATACTCCAAGACTCCGGCGGACGACGCCATCACGCGCCTGGAAAAGCGGCTCGCCGAAGGCAAGGCCAAGCTCGAATATCAGCCTGGCGGTCTGGGTTATCTCCCGAGCATGCTCAAGAATCTCGATCTGAATCCCGATTCGCAGTCGCTGGTATTCTCCAAGACAAGTTTCCAGGCCGCCAAAATTTCGCCGTCCAACCCGCGGGCCCTCTTTTTCAATGACGAGGTGATGATGGGTTCGGTCCGCGGAGGCGACGTGTTGGAGTTCGCCGCGCTCGATCCCCGGCAGGGCATGGTCTTCTACACCCTCGACATACAGAAGTCGGATCACCCCCAGTTCATCCGCCGCGATTCCTGCCTGCAATGCCACCAGGGGCCAGCGACACTCGGCATTCCGGGCTTGCTGGTCGGCTCGGTCTACCCCGACGCGAGCGGCATGCCCGCTACGCGCTCCCAGAATCCCGTCACCGACGATGACACACCGATCCAGAAACGCTGGGGCGGATGGTACGTCACCGGAACCACTGGCGGCATGAACCACCTGGGCAATGCCGTCGCCCGCGATCCCCGCGCGCCCGACGTGCTGGACATGCACAACTCGCAAAACCTCACCAGCCTCAAAGGAAGGTTCGATTTCAACGGCTATGCCGCGCAGACCAGCGACCTGGTCGCCCTGATGACGCTGGAACACGAAACCCGCATGGTGAACCTATTGGTTCGTGCCGGCTGGGATGAGCGCATCGCCGAGCACGGCGGCAAACCCGCGGATCCGCAAGCGGCGGCGCAGATCGATAAAGATGTGGACGCCCTGGTCCGCTACATGCTCTTCGCCGGCGAGGCGACTCTTTACGACCCCGTCGCCGGCGTTTCCGATTTCACCAAGACCTTCCAGGCCGAGGGTCCGCGCGACAAGCAAGGCCGCAGCTTGCGCGACTTCGACCTCGCCAAGCGCATGTTCAAGTACCCGCTCAGCTACATGATCTACAGCAAGGCTTTCGACGACCTGCCCGATGCCGTCCGCGCCAAGGTCTACCAGAGCCTGTACGACGTGCTGAGCGGCAAGAACCAGGACCCGGCCTTCTCCAAAACCAGCCCTGAAGACCGCAAAGCGATTCTCGAAATCGTCCGCGACACAAAATCCGGCCTCCCGGATTACTGGAAGAACTAACCCGCGTGCGATATGCTTAATCCAGGCATGAAAACCGCGTTGTTCCTCTGTTTTTCGTCGCTCCTGTTTGCTCAAACCGCCCAAACCCAGGCCTCCCAGCCGACTGAGCCGCAAGACCTGCAACTCAGCAAGCTTCGCGGTAATAACGCCCCGGCTGTGGACCCCAAATGGCCACCCGCCGGACCCACGCCGCGCACTGCCGACGGCCATCCCGACCTCTCTGGCAACTGGCAGCCCAACGCGATCCGCGAGAACGTCGATATGGTCGGTGCTGGCGTCGATGTTCCGATGCTGCCCGCCGCCCGAGCCATCTGGCAGCACCGCCGCGATACCCTGAGCAAGGACGATCCCGAGGCGCGCTGCCTGCCCCCCGGCGTTCCGCGCATGAGCACCACGCCTTATCCGTGGAGCTTCATCCAGACCAAAGACCTGCTGGTGATTGTCTACGAGGGCGGAGCGCACATCTGGCGCAAGGTCTTCCTGGATGGGCGTCCCCACAATCCGCAAACCGTCGAGACGTGGCTGGGCGATTCCATCGGGCATTGGGAAGGCGACACGCTGGTGGTGGAAACCGTCGGACAGAACGATATCACTTGGATCGACGAATCCGGCATCCCGCATTCGGATGAAATGAAGGTGACCGAGCGCATCAGCCGCCCGGACTACGGCCATCTCACCATCGAGCACATCATCGACGACCCCAAGACGTTTTCCAAGCCCTGGAGCTTCACCACTCACCCGACCATGCTAAAGGGCGAGCTGATCGAGTATATCTGCCAGGAAAACAACAGGGACGTCCCGCACCTGGTAGGGAAGTAACGCTGGGAGATAACGCGCGGTCCTGACCTGGCAAAGGATCGGTACGCTAATTTTCCATTCTTTTAAACGGGCATCCCGTTTCCCATCGGTGGACCCGGCTGCGTTCGCCGTAACGTTAGGCTACAATCTCCTAAGAATATTGGAACAATTCTGGTCGGGCAGCGTGCCAGCCTCGGCGGCGCGCATCTGTCCAGCTTCGTTTAGGTGAGGCTTGGGAGCCATGAGAAACGCAGTCTTATTTGGCATTCTGCTCATCGCCGGTGTCTCGGCCAATATGGGCTTTCTGAGCCCCTCAGGGTCGAATATCGAGGGGCATTCGGAAAGCCTCAAGCCGTCTTCTGGAAAAGCCGCCCCCGCCGGCGATATTTCCAACGACGAGGATTACCCGCTAAGGGTGCTGTATGCGCTGGACTATCCAAATCAGGGCCCTTCCTTCACCTCTACCTCACCTCTTTGTCCGGATTTGAAGCACACCTTGGTTCCAGTCTCAAATATGGACTTTCTGATCGCGACAGTTCCGGATCCGGAGCGGACGCACCTTTCCGTTATGCTCGACCGGCACCTGGAGGCGATCCTCTTTGCCGCTCAGGATGCGGGCTACCTCTTTGACAGTTATTGGCTGCCCTGGCAGATGGGTCCGGATCATGACAGCCAATTTCCCGGCGTGCGTCAGGAAAACGAAAAGGAAAAGCAGGCTCGCGAGCAACTTCCAGGTTTGCTTTTGTTCCGCAAGGGCGTCACTTCCAGGCGATTGGCGGTCTTTCTGGTAGGCGAACTGCCCACGTCTGGTGTCAATCGGCAACAATTCTATCGCGCGAGTTGCTTCATCGAGCAACTTGATCCGCTGATGACGGATTACAAGGGCATCCTCGGGCCGATGTTTTCGGGTTCCGAATCCTCGTTGCACGAAGCACGCCGGGAGACTTTCAGCGATTTTAAGCTACCGCTGACTACGCAAGTCATTTCAGGTACGGCGACGGGTGTCGGACCTTCGGCTGTAACCACAGTTAATCGTGACTCTGACGCCTGTCAGACTCTTGTCGACGCACTTCCCGGCTGGAAACCCCTCGCCATTCTGTCGGAGGACGGGACTGGGTACGGCGGTACGTCCGGAGGTACGTCCGGCAGTATGTCTACCTGTCAAAGCGCCGCAATGATTTATTACCCTCGGGAGATCTCCCGGCTTCGCAACGCCTCTCAGAACAATCAAGCTTCAACAAACCGTCCCGGAATTCAGACGCCGAGTCTCCTGCCGCAGCTTCCCCTTTCCCTCGACGATGCGACGGAGGGCCGGGACACTCTTCCAGAGTTTTCGGTGCAGCAAAGTCCTGCGAGCCAGGAAAGCATCTTACTTCAAATTGCGTCCAAGCTGAAACAGGATCGGATCGAAGCGGTTGTCGTGCGCGGCACCAATGTCCTCGACGCCCTTTTTCTTAGCCGCTTTCTGCGGCAGTGTTGCGCCGATATCCGCGTGGCCATCCTGGATTCAGACCTTCTGTTTATTCACGGCACTGACAGCCTGGACTTCCTGGGCGTTGTTTCGGTGAGCTCATATCCCTCGAGTCTGTCCGTTCGCAAAGCTGGAAGCGCGGGCCTACACGTTTTCAACAGCAACCTGGAGGAAGGCGCTTACTATGCCTGCCTTCGCCTGCTGAACACCAAGGAAGGAAATCAGGACGAGCTTTACCGTGATTACGGTACCCTGACCGCTGGCAGCAAGACCTCCCGTGTCTGGATTTCGGTGGTGGGACGGGGCGGCTACTTTACTGTCGCCCATGAAGGCAGCGACGGCCTAAGTGTTGGCTACCCAACCAGAGTTTGGAACGTAGTCTTCTTTTTATCGGCCGTGGTGCTCCTGGCGGGTACGGTCGCTTATCTTCACGCGACGCGTTCTCGTGGTGTCTTAGAGACTTGGTGTGCCGATTTTCATCCCGCGCCTGACTTACACCCGAGCGGGAAGAGGCTCATCTTCCATTTCGCCATGACTGTTTCCATTCTGGCGGCGTGGTGCACTCTTGGATTTCCCGTAGTGGATTTAGCCTGGGTCCGCCAGGAGCCGCATTGGCAGTTGGCCGCGAGCGTTGCGGTGCTGGTCGCCTTCGCGCTCGCCTACGTGGCGGCTCGCACCATCGACACGGTGCAGTCGAAAAAGTTTCCAACTTACGCGCGCCGGGCGACGGTTGGGATAAGTGCGGCGGGAATCCTGGCGATTCTTGCGGCGGCAAACACCTGGCATCCCCAGGGAATGGCTTCCACGGAGGCATTCCGTTCCTTGCGTTCGGTGGACCTGAGTAGCGGTGTTTCCCCGGCTGTGCCGCTGATCATGTTATTCGCCGTGCTGGCCTATATGAGCTGGATTTCGATGCAGCGCTTCATTCTGGCCGAGGAGCGCGACCCGGAGCCCCCAGACAGCTCCGGCGAGAGCTACTATCACCCTCTGCTCCGCGCTGGAGCCACCTTCCGGATCAACGACCTTTTAACGTCCTGGAATCCATTCGCGGGCTGGACGTTTGTTGCCCTCGTTACGGGCGTTTTCTCGGGGCTCGGTGCGTGGACCTGGTTTAGTTCATTGGAGGGACCGGTCTACCGCATCCTCTTCCTGAGTCTCTTCACTCTTTGCGCCGGGCTGCTGGCGGCCGCGGTTTGGCAATATTTGGAACTCTGGCGCCGCTTCCGCAGGTTCCTTCAGGCCCTTAATCTTCATCCGGTTCGTCACGCTTTGTTGGCTCTACCGGCTGTTCAAGGTTGGTCGCCGCTTTGGCAGACCTCGATCAGAAAACGGAGCTATGCAATTCCGCAACGCGCCATGGAGTGCCTCCAAAAACTGCACAAACTTGCGCCCACGTATTACGAGGAGCGCGGGGCCGGTTACGTGGAGCTTGCGGTCGAGCACCTGGAGTTTAAGGACGATGTCGATTCGCTGCAAGGGAGCGTCGCGGAAATCGTCAAACTGGAAAGCCTGGGGCTCCATCTAGACAGTACGGTGACGCGCCGCTTGAGCCGGAATTTCACCCGCGTCGCGGACCGCCTGCAGCATCGCCTTTTTCAGACAGCGTGGAGCGAGGGTTCTTCCGAGTCCTTCGAGAAAATCGAAACCGCACACCCCGCGGACAAAGTCCCGGGAAAAATTAAACAGCCCGACTTGCTGGCCGCGGAGTTTGTTGCTCTCCGCTACGTCGCCTTCATCCGCTACGTCATGCTGCATCTGAAGAACAAACTCTCGTTCCTCACTTGCAGTTTCCTGCTTCTTGCGATTGCTCTCAATTCCTATCCGTTCGGCGGCGAAACGTATTTCCGATGGTGGTTGACGGGAACCTTTGCGGTCCTCGGCTGTGTCACGATTCTGATCTTCTTGGACATGGAAAGGGACGAGACTCTAAGCCGGCTTACCGACACGAAAACAAACCAAATCGCCCCCGATTTCTATGGGAAGCTCATTTCCGCTGGGATCTTGCCGCTCCTGGCGGTGATCTCATCGCTGTTTCCCGCCATCGGCCGCTACCTGTTTGCTTGGGTGCAACCTGCAATCACGGCGCTGCACTAAGGCCACTGACGCTCGCTCCCTCAGCAGACTGGCCGGCGCCTAAACCGCCGCGCCTAGCTCGCTCTCGAAAAACGCGTCCACCATCCCGAGCACTTCCTCAGCCTGGTGCGCGTGATAAATATCCGCGCGCAATTTCGACCCGTTCCGTACGCCGTGCGTGAAGTACGTCGCGAACTGCTTCATTTTCCCGACTGCATCCGTGGCGCCGTGCTCCATCAGCATCTCGTAGTAGCGCCGCATCAGCTCATACCGCGCGGCCTCCGGCGGAGTCTCATAGGTTCCCGTGCACAAATACTGGTCGATTTGGCGGAAAATCCACGGATTCGACGATGCCGTCCGCCCGATCATTACCGCGTCGCAGCCTGTCTCGCGCACCATCCTCACCGCATCTTCCGGCTTGACGATGTCCCCATTGCCGATCACCGGAATCTTCACCGCGGCCTTCACTTCGGCGATCCTGGTCCAATCCGCGTTGCCGCTATAGCCCTGCTCTCGCGTGCGGGGGTGCAACGCCATCGCCTGCAATCCGCAATCCTCGGCCAGCTTCGCCATCTTCACGGTGACCAGCTCCCGGTCGTTCCACCCCGCGCGAAACTTCATGGTCAGCGGAATCGAGATCGCCGCCCTGACCGACCGCAGGATTTTCTCCACCAGAGGCAAGTCCCGCAACAGCCCGGACCCTCCGTTGCACGTCACCACTTTCTTCACCGGGCAGCCGAAATTGATGTCGACAATGTCGAACCCCTGATCCTGGCAGAACCTTGCCGCTTCCGCCATCACCGCCGGGTCCGAGCCGAATAGCTGCGCCGAGATCGGGTGCTCATCCGGATCGAAGTACAAGTAGCGGAACGTCCGCGTCGGTTTACTCGCCTTTGCAGTGGCGACAATCCCATGCGAGCTGGTGAACTCCGTCATGATCAGCCCGCACCCTCCCTGCGACCGGATCAAGCGGCGGAACACCGTGTCCGTCACGCCGGCCATCGGCGCCAGCACCGTCGCTGGAGCAATGGTGATCGGACCCACTTTGTACTCGTTCGGGAACACCTTGACTCATTGTAACCAGCTCCCATAGGTTTCTCGAAACTTCGAGCCGCAACCCCGCGTTTAATTGGACAGAGGGGGGAGCGAGGTTAGTGCGGCGGGAGTGGACGCCACGGCGTTCACATTCGAGGGAAGCCCCGCCGCACTGACGCGTCTCATCCCCCGAGCTTGTCCCAATCCGCAGCCTCGCCGAACCTGGCCCCGCTCAGCCCCGCATCGATGTTCCGCAGCAGCCCGGTGAGGACGGCCCCCGGGCCCACTTCAATAAATCGAGTCACACCCAGCGACTTCAGCCTGGCGATCGACTCACTCCACCGCACCGGATTCGGAACCTGTTGGTACAAGCCCTCCCGCGCCTCCGCGCCCGTCGAAACCTCGCGAGCCTGCCAATTGTTGATCAGCGGCGTCTCAAAATCTCGAAACGCCGTGGCGTCCAGATCCGTCTTCAGCCGCTGCTGCGCCGGCCTCATCAACGGGCAATGGAACGGAGCGCTCACCGCCAGCGGAATCGCGCGCTTCGCGCCTGCGGCCTTTGCCAGCTCCATCGCCCGAGCCACCGCGCCTGCATGGCCCGCGATCACGATCTGATCCGGCGAATTGAGATTCGCCGCTGTGACGACTTCGCCCTGCGCGTCGTTACCCTGTACAGCTTCCGCCAATACCCCTTCGAGCTTGCCTTCCGGCAGCTTCAGTATCGCTGCCATCGCACCTACCCCCGCTGGAACCGCCTCCTGCATGTACTGCCCGCGCTTGCGCACCAGCTTCACCGCATCCGCGAACTCCAGCGATCCCGCCGCCACCAGCGCCGAATACTCGCCCAAGCTGTGCCCTGCGACGTAGTCCGCCTTCATCCCTTTGCTTCGCAGCACCGCATGCGCCGCGGTCGAAACCGTCAGCAGCGCCGGTTGCTGGTTCTCTGTCAGCTTCAGTTGCTCTTCCGGCCCTTCGAAGCACAATTTGGAGAGTCCAAACCCCAGCGCGGCGTCCGCGGCCTCAAACACCCGCGCGGCTTCCGGATACGATTCGGCCAGGCTTTTGCCCATTCCGGCATATTGCGAGCCTTGGCCAGGAAAGAGGAATGCAATTTTCATTGGTAGGAGAGCCGCTCCAGCTAACAGAGCGGATTTTTCGATTGTATTACACGCCGGCCCGCAAGCCTGCTATATTAAGGACGTGAAAAGGAAACGCCCGCAGCCGATCGGTTCACCTGTGGTGGAACCCGTTGTGCCGGAAGTTCTCCTTGAGCAAGCCCGCCGGGCCTTCGAATCGGATCGCATCCGCAAGGTGCAGCGCTGCGCCGTGTGCGGCAGTGAAAGCGCCCCCACCTCAAGTGAAGGCCTCTGCTGGGTCTGCCGCCGCCTGAAGCTCAGCGCGTGGCGCGACAGCGATACCCAGATGCCCGCCCAAGAATGACGCCCGGGCGAAACTAGCGCGCCTTCACGTTCCTTTAAAATTTCCTGGAGGGATTTTTGCCCTAAAGCGCCGCCAAGTCCCTAAGACGCCGCAGCACAGTCCCGAGTCTGGCCTGGCTTGCCGCATCCGGGAACAGGTAGCCGGGAAGCGCGTCGATAAAGCTCTCGGTCGCCAATAACGCAGCGAACTCGGCGCGAAGATCGTCGGCCAGCGGTTGCGCCTCAGCCCGCACCTCCTCCACGATCATGGGGCGAGCGTCAATGACGAAAATCAGATCTTCCAGATCACGGCTCCCGAAGAAATCTCCTCCTCCGCGCCCGTAGAACGCCTCGATCTTGGTGGCAAGAAAATACGGCGCAGTCACCAGCCGAATCTCCAAATTCCCCGGCAGTTGGTGCCTGGTGGCGCCGTGCATTGCCGCGCGATACCAGCGATTGGAGAATCCGAGGATCTTCTCATCCAGGGGCATAACATCGAGGATCGTATCGGAATGGAGCCATCGGCATAGCGGAGCTCCCTCGCTGGCATCTTCTTGGAATCCGAGCGCGCGCAAGCGATCGCCAAACGCGGCATATTCCGCGTAAGAAGTGATTTCGGCGATGGCGTCAACGTCCAGCGTCGGGCGTGGTGCGCCTACGCCTGGATCCGTAGCAAGGAGGGTCGTGACGGCTCCTCCGACGAACGCCAGTTCCTCAAGCAGACGGCGCAAGAGTTCAGCAGTTGCGATGAGCCGCTCAAGATTTGAACGCGGCATGGGATTTCCGTAACCGTCGATGCATTTCCGCTTCCGCGATTCGGCGCTCACGCACGCGACCGTCGCGGAGGGCGTCAGAGAGCGTCAACAATTGGTAGAAGGAGTCGTCACGCAGGGCCGCCAGTGGGGCGGTTTTATACAAGGGCGCGAGGGTAAGACCACGCTGCTTGCCCTCTTCATACGGCCATACTGGAATCGGGTCACCCGTAGGAGCGATCAAATCGCGCAGTGGCGCGGCCCCATACGACGTCGCGACGCCGCGCGTAAGTTCGCCACGCTCCGCGGGAAATGCGTACCTCAGCCCGTGTACCAGAAACTCTTCCAGTGCCCCGATGTTGGGACGATTTTCCAGGCTTGGGCCGTGGAGCAGCCCGCTCGCATGCGCGCGTTTTACGCTCGCGTGGACCTCGGAGGGGCTCATGATTAGTTCGAGCGCGAGATGGGAATACGGAGCGCGGCGGGTTCCAGCAGCAACCAGCTTGAGCACGACGTACACGTCCTGCGGCTTCAACGCCATAGCTCTATTCTACATTCGCGATTCGCGAATAGCGAATAGCGAATAGGCCGCTGATCCGGTTCAGGGGCAACGCCGGAAAGCCTTTCGGTGCAGGTCGCTTTGTTTTCTGATAGTGCGTATGAGAGGGCTTGAACCTCCGCTCCCTCGCAGATATCGTGGTCTCACGCCGGGCCGTTGCAGTTTTGCCTACGCAGAAAACGGGGACTGACGGCTCTGATGCGCGGCAATGCGATCAAGAATCGCCGCCAGATTGCCGGACTCGATGTCTGAAACGTCCACCCCATAGGTTTCCTTGATTTTGACATTCAAAACATCGTTTGTCTCCGCCTCGTGGAAATCCCATAGGCTGGACTCGTCGGATACGAACGCCCAAGGGAGGCCCAGGATGCTCTGGATAAATTCCTCTCTCAGCTCCGGATGAGCGCCCACGCGACTTGACGGCGCGAACTCGATTGGCACTTTTCTCCCGGGGCGGGGCATGGGTTTCCCCTCGCGCCGCTTGCTGTCTTTCATCTGATTAAATTGCAGGGTGAGTGTGTTCATTGCCTCCTGAGGCGTGTTTCCACCTCCGGTAACCACCCACCAGTTCACGATTCGGGCCACGTATTGGTGCGGAGCACTCCGCGGCGCTGAGGGTTCCCCGTCAGAAATGTTCTGCTTCCGGATAACCACCGGATAGTCGGTGAGTTCCCAATCTCTCCGTCTGAACGAGCGGCAAATCTTCCACATCGCGATCAGGCTTTCCTTCAAAGACGCGAGATTCATCGAGCTAAGTCTACAGTTCTCTGGGGCGCCTACGGTCAAGGTCGAAACAGACGACGCCCTTGCGAGAACTGGGACCTGAATGTAAGGGCGCCGCCGCTGGTCCTTACCGCCCGGCGAAATCGTTCCGGATCACCGTGCCGCCCTTCATCACGAAGCGCACGCGCTCCATTTCGGTGACATCCGCCAGGGGATTTCCGGAAACCGCGATGATGTCGGCGAACTTGCCTTTCTCGATGGTCCCGATCTCCTTCTCGATTCCGTAATTCAGCATCTGCGCCGCGTTCAGATAACTGGTCTGCAATGCCTTTGTTGGCGTCAATCCCCACTTCACGTAGAAAGCAAACTGATTGGCTTGCTTACCATGCGGGACAGCGGCTGAAGTAGCGCCGCTCCCAAACACGATGGGCACGCCCGCGGCGACCGCGCGCCGGACGGCCTGCTCGGCAAGCTTCATGCGCGAGTTCCTCCCGCCGGTCGCTTCCAGATCCTCTTTTTCCAGGGCAATCAGATCGTCCAGCGTGGCCACAAACGGAAGTTTCTTTTGCAGCAGGACTTTGATCCCATCCTGATCGAGTTCCAGCAGGTGGTTGGGAGCGTCCACGCCGGCATTGATGCAACTGGCCATGCCTTCGCCGCCGTAGGTGTGGCAGGCGACCTTAAGGCCCAGCCGGTGCGCCTCGTCCACGATGGCCTGCACTTCCTCGAACGTCAGAGAAGGGGAATTGACCAGCTTCGCTTCGGGAGTCCACATGTGCAACGTTCCGACGAAATCCTGGGTGGTGTAAATCTTCACCCAGTCCACTCCGTGCAACTTGGCTTCCCGTACCGCCGCGCGGGCCAGCCACGGGCCGTTGACGTTTTTATTTTCGATGAAGCCTTCCTGGAAACGGCCCGTGCGGATATCCGGGTAATAATTTGTCGCGCGAGGATTCAGCGATTCACCCACCACTTGCATGCGCGGGCCTTGCACGCGCCCGGCATTGATCTGGTCGCGGATGTCCACCGTGTTGTAGCCGCCGCGCGAATCCATATCCAGGACCGTGGTAAAGCCCGCGGCAAGGTCGATCTGAGCATTGCCGAGCGCGATCAGCGTGCGCTGCGCTTCGGTGTCTCCTCCGGTGTTGATGTGGACATGTGCGTCGATCATGCCGGGCATAACGGTCGCGTTCGAGAGGTCGATCGTGCTGGCGCCCGCGGGAATGGCAAGGCCCGAGCCGGTTTCCGCGATGCGATCGCCTCGCACGACCACCACCTGATTGGTGAGCATCGTTCCCGAGCGCGCGTCGAACAGCCGCCCCGCGCGGATGGCGATCGTCTGGTCGCTCGGCGCGAGATACTTCCCTGCCGTCTGAGCGTGTACCGGAAGAGCCGCGAGGCCGGCACAGATCACAACACAAAATTTCTGGAGCCAGTGCATGGAATTTTCCTGCACGCAGTCTACACGATTTTCGATGGTGCCAGGAAGGGGCGAGCGGATGTTGAATTCGCGTTTATTGGCGGCTAAAATTTTCAAATCCCTGGCCGCCTCTGCCGCCCCTGCACGATCTCCCTCCGCCGCGCCCTCCAGCACGCCAAAGCCACTGTCAGCGCGCCAAGTCGTCATGCTCGCCGTAGCCCTCCGCGCCCATCGTCACTCGCGAGCTTCCCGCGTGCCGGATCCTACCAAGAAGTCAGCGCGGCCGCCATCAAGCGTGTCCTCGCACGCCAGATCGAGGCTGCCGTGAAGGAGAAGCAATTCTCCAAAACCGAGATGGCCCGCAGGATGCACACCAGCCGCGCCGCGCCCGACCGCCTGCTTGACCCCTCATACGAAGTCGTGACCCTCAGCACCCTCCACAAGGCAGCCATCGCCCTGGGCCGCGACCTCCGCGTGGAACTCGTGTTAGCCGGACTGCGAGCGCTGGCGTCGCATCCGCGACAACCTTCATAGACCCAATTCCGCGAGTGTGCGCCGGTCTTCTTCCGCTTCGCTTTCACCATAGCGTTCCCGATTCCGTTCTGTTGCTCAGCATCGGCTCTTCTCCGAGCGCGTAATACGCCCAGGGCCAGCGCAATCGGCGATATCGAGGACGGGGCCCGGTGACACGGGTGTGGATTGCGCGCGCAATTGCGGAGCGGCGGCGATAGCGCCGGCGGCAAGCGTAGAGAAATGACGGCGAGTGATGCCGTGAGAGGAATCGTCGGCCATGCGGTGATTTTACATCGGTCACCCGTGCGGATGACAGCGCCGACTTGAAGGGCTTGCGTCTCAGGCTCGACCGAGGCCCGGTCCCTCAAGGCAACGGCGCTTGAACTAACCCGCTCGGGCGGGGGATGCTACGCTTGGCCCACAGTTCGGGGCTCGTCCTTCGATCAGCCTTGCGCATGGGAGACGGTGAAAATTGACTCACAGCCACCCCTTTGCGCGCGCGATCCGCGCCGCCTCCACGCGGTTGTTGGCGCCGAGTTTGCTCATAGCTTCAGAAAGGTAATTTCGCACCGTCCCTTCTGACAGCCCGAGCGTCTCTGCGATTTCGGCGCCAGCCACACCTTCACCAGCCAAGCGAACAACTTGGCGTTCCCGATCTGTAAGGGGATCTGGTTCGCCCCAAGCCTCTGCCACCAACTCGGGATCAATGACGCGCAGACCCAGATTCACCCGCCGCACAGCGTCCGCCAGTTCTTGGGCGGGCTTGTCCTTCAACAAATACCCCAATGCGCCCGCATCCAGTGCACGGCGCAAATAGCCGGCGCGCGCAAACGTGGTGAGGATGATGGTCCGTGTGGCCAAGTGTAGCCGTTTCAGTTCCGTCGCTACTTCAAGGCCACTCATTTCCGGCATTTCGATGTCGGTTATAAGAACGTCCGGCTTGTGCTCAGCTACGGCGTCCAGAGCTGCCTTGCCATTGCGGGCCTGACCAACAACGACAATATCCTCTTCGATCTCCAGCAGCGCTGCCAGCGCTCCCAGCACCATTCCCTGATCTTCCGCAATCACGACGCGGATCGGCTTCTGCATTTTTGAAGCAGTATTCACGCCGCGCCGTTCCTTTTCCCGGTCCCCAGCGGCAACAGAACTGTTAATGTTGTTCCCGCGCTCGTTTCGCGCCGCAGAGTTCCTCCCAGTGCTTCCACGCGCTCCCGCATTCCCCGCAGGCCGTTTCCCTCACCCTGAGAGCCGCCTCGGCCATCATCCTGGATCTCCAGAAGGCCGCAGCCGTCCACCTGTTCGAGTCTCAGTCGGCACCGCCTAGCACGGGCATGGCGCACCACATTGGTCACAGCCTCGCGCACCGCCAGCGCGAGTACCGTTTCTTGAGCTGGCGAAAGAGACACGTGGACCGATCGGCACTCGGCGGCCACGCCCGCTGTCTTCAGTGTAGCGGCGGCGCGGGCCAATTCCTCCTCCAGCCCGCCAGCTCGATAGCCGCCGATGGCGTTGCGAACCTCCGCGAGGGCCTCGCGCGAGATCCGCTCCACGTCGCGGATTTCATTCGCTGCGCGCTCCCGATCGATCCCGATCAGCTTCGAGGCCAGTTCCGACTTCAGAATCACGACCGAAAGAGTGTGCCCGAGCACGTCATGCAAATCCCGGGCAATCCGCTCTCGCTCCGCTACTCTGGCCAAATGCTCAATCTCCTCCTGCGCCAGACGCAACTGGCGATTCGCCTGGTTCCTCTGAGCGAAGTGAACGTTGACGGATCCTATCGCCACGGGAAGAACCGTGCCATAGATCAGGAACCAGAAGCCGAGATGAAGCAGGCCGGCCTCCAGGACGGCTACCGTCACCAGCGCCGCGATCACCTTCGCCGCAAACCAGGAATCGCCCGTGTAGGGGACCAGCGCCGCGGCGTAGACGAAGAAGACCGCGGCGCCTGCATTGAACGGCGCGAACCCCACACCCAGCAAGGCGATCGCCGCGAGGATCCAGAGGCGCCGGCGGCCCTGCCACCAGTACGCCCCGAAATAAAGGACCAGGAAAATGCTCGCGCCGAGCGCCGTCGCCAGCCACTCTTTCCAATCCGCCCCGTCCAAGCCAGGCTGCGCGAAAAAGAACCCGAGCCAAATGAGCCAGACGTAGGGCGTCCAACCGAGGTCTTTGTCTGGCGGCAGCAGGCGCATGTGATTCGGAAATCAGGCTGGCGGAGGTACTCCGCCTTTCATCTCGACGAAAGTCTATCCTGACATAGAATCACCGTCGCGGTTGCCCACAAGGAGAGTCCATTCGCGCCGTATGCGGCGAAATTGCGTACGTGCCCCGCCGGAATCGCCAGAGTGGCCAAAGCTCCCAGCACCATTACCGCTCCAGTCCAGTAATAAAGCGGCATCCTGAAGATCTTCGCCAGAGGTAGGAAGTGCACCCCTATAATGACCCCCAGGAAATTAGGGATCAGGTCGTAGCGGCGGACGTTAGCGAGCCAGATGCACGCGGCCGTGCACGCCAGCCATTCGATCGCAGAGTCAGTCCAGAATGCAGTCGAAACGGCCGCCCAGCGCTGCCGGTCGGCCGGCGAATACTCCAAGTGACGGCGCGCGCGGACCTCGGCCACGGGCCAAACCACGAAACCGACCGTGGAGAGCGCGATTGCCGCGAGCCATGCGGGGTTCACGATCGCTCCAAAAAATACGGATTGGACCATAAAAATCGCTCCGAACACGCCACAGATTAGAGCACCTCTGGCGCGGCCTTTCAACCGTGCATTGGAGTTTAGGGAGCTGGGGATAGCAATTGTCGTTTCTGTCATGCGATATTCCTTTCGATTCAGAATTCGGTGACCCCGATAGGAGGTCTAGGTCCATACTGAGCGGAAGAGCGGTTGCGCGGTAGTGAAGTTCGTCAGGTGCCAGGCATGACAAATGTCATCGGCGTCGCCGCCCAAAACGTAGAACTGAAGGCGCCATCCGATTTCTGTCGCGAATCCCCTTCGCACCGGTAAGCCGGCCGGTAAACCGCGTTCCGGCGGCGTTACTCCCGTGAAGTCCAAGTCCCCATCACAAGCACCAACCTCGGACCGCAACGGGTGTATGCTGTGGAGAACATGAGATCACAGCGAATGAGATTGCTTCTCGCGGGATTCCTCGTCCTTTCCATCTGGACGGTGTGGGCTGTTGCCCAGCAGGTCAAACAGATTGACGACAAGGTGCTGAAGACCGCGGGAAAAGGCACGGAATGGACCATCAACGGGATGGATTGGGGTGAGCAGCGCTACAGCACCATGACTCAGATCAATCCCGGGAATGTGAGCAAGCTCGCGCCGGTGTGGTCGTATGAACTCGGTCCCGGAGGGGGCAACCAGCAGGCGACTCCTCTGTATTCGAACGGCGTCCTATATACCGTGACCAACTGGAGCATCGTCGCCGCGGTCGACGCGAAAACCGGCAAAGAGCTCTGGCGCTATGACCCGCTGGCGGATCGAACGATGACGCAGCCGGGAAAGTCCCGCCTTTGCTGTGGCGTGAATAGCCGGGGGATTGCGCTGTATGAGGGCAAGGTGCTGGTCCCCGTCGTCGACGGACGCATGCAGGCTCTGGACGCGGCGACCGGCAAGCTGCTGTGGTCTTCCTGGGCGATCCCGGAGCCGAAAGATGGCGAGGTCTCCTCATACTCGCTGACGATGGCGGCCCGCGTCGCGAAGGGTAAGGTGTTTGTCGGCAATGCCGGCGCCGAATTTCCTCCGTTTCGTGGATATGTTTCCGCATTCGATGTAAACACCGGCAAAGAACTCTGGAAGTTTTACACAACACCTGGCGATCCTTCGAAGGGCTTTGAGAACAAGGCCATGGAAGCCGCAGCGAAGACATGGGGTGGCGAATGGTGGAAGATGGGCGGCGGCGGATCCATGTGGGACGGCATGGCCTACGATCCCGATGAAAACCTGTTGTACGTCGGAACCGGCAATGGAACGGTCTGGTCAGCGGACGTTCGTAACGGCGGCAGGCAGGAAAAGCTACTGGACAATCTCTATGTCGCATCGATCCTGGCCATCAATGCGGATACCGGTCAGTTGAAGTGGCACTACCAGTGCACGCCTGGCGATGAATGGGACTACGACGCGATTCAGCACCTTCTGCTTGCGGATATCCGGATCGGCAATCGCACTCGCAAGGTCGTGATGCAGGCGAACAAGAACGGTTACTTCTACGTAATCGATCGCACGAACGGCGAATTTATCTCCGCATCCGAGATGTCGCAAGTGAGCTGGGCTACGGGACTCGACCCGAAAACCGGCCGTCCCAATGTTAATCCCGACGCGCTCTATTCTTCGAAGAAGGGCGTGACGGTATATCCGGTGCAGATGCACAACACGTCGCAGATGTCGTTCAATCCGAACACGGGACTGATCTATGTTCCGATCGCCGCCGAAAACACATTCAGTTTTGTGGCGTCGGAGAGTTACGCTCCAACTCCGGGGAGCCAGAACTTCGGACTGAATCTGGGCGCGGCACGGGGCGGCACACCGATGGCAACCCCGCCTCCTCACGGACCAGAACGCAAGAATGCTGATGGAACCCCGGTGCGTGGAGGCATTCTTACCGCGTGGGATCCCGCCACTCAAAAGGAACGCTGGTTTGCGCTCGGCGGCGGACAGTCGGGCGGCGGCACGGTGTCCCTGGCGTCGAACCTGGTGATTCAAACCCTGGGCACCGGACGCATGAAAGCGTTTACCGCGGACAAGGGCGAACAGCTTCTGGATATCGCGTTGCCGCTGAGTTCCGGCGTCGGCCCGCCGATGACGTATATGCTCGACGGCAAGCAGTACATCGCTGTCTTGGCAGGGACCGGCACTGCTGGATTCGGACGTGGCGGACGCGGCGGGCGTAGCGCAGCGCCTGGTGAGGCAACGGCTGCTGCGGCTCGGGGCGGAGACAATGTTCTTCCGGTCCCTGCTCCGGCTGCGGCCAACAACAATCCGAAGCTGCTTGTCTACGCCGTGCCGAATTGAGGAGGCAGCGAACGAAGATTGAAGAGGCTTGCGGTGATTCGGGCGGAGCGTTATACCAAGATTATGCGATACCTCACACTCTCTCTCCTGTTCGGCGCGGCTGCGTTGGCGCAGGGCCAGCAGCAGCCCCAGCCTCTGATGGTTCACAAGCTCAAGGACAACGTCTATTGGCTGGAGGGCGGCGGCGGAAACACCGGCGTCATTATCGGCAACAACGGCGTGATTATTATCGACGCCAAAACCACGGCGGCGGCGGGGAAGCAGATTGTCGACGAGGTGGCGAAGATTACTCCCAAGCCGATCACGCACGTGCTGCTGACGCATAGCGACGGCGATCACGTGAACGGACTCGCGTCCTTTCCGAAAGGCGTGATGGTGGTGGCTGAGGACGGTTGCGCCAAGGAGATGAAGGATTCTGTCTCCAAAGGCGGGCGGGGCGCAGCTCCGGCGGATTATCTGCCAACTATGGTCATCGCCAAGAGTCCGGATAACGTGACCTTCGACGGCGTGAAGCTGCGGCTGCTGCACTGGGTCCCGGCGCACACCAGTGGCGACATGGTGATCTATCTGCCCACGGAGAAGATCGTGTTCACGGGCGATATCATCGCGACGAACCGGCCGGATCCGATCATTCATCCCGAGAAGGGCGGCAACTCGGAGGGGTGGGTGACGACGGCGAAGGGCATCGAGGCGCTGGATTCGAATGAGTTCGTGCCGGGGCACGGCGATCTGCAGACCAAGGCCGACATCCAGAAGCGCGTGACCGACACGGTGGCGAAGCGCGATAAGATCCTGGCCCTGATCAAGCAGGGCAAGAGCCTGGACGAGGCTCGCAAAGAGACGGGCGATACACCGCCTCCAGCAGCAGGCGGAGGACGCGGCGGGCCAGCGTTCCCGAGCTTGACGGATATCGTCTATCAAGAGAACCAGAAAAAATAAGCCGCGAATTCACGCGAATGAACGCCAATATAAAGCAAAAACGAACTGGTTTCTTATTTGTGTGAATTCGCGTCCATTTGCGGCTAAAAGCCTTTACTTGACGACGGCGTGGCGGGCGTCGCGCTCGTTGTCGCACATGTCTTCGATCATCTCTGTGTCGGGCATGAAGGTGAGGAGAATCGAGGCGGTCCAGGGCTTGGTGTAGGCTTTGGGGTCGTCGATGGTGACCTTGAGCTCGAGATGGCCCAGGTCGGGACGGCGGAAACGCTCGATGGTGTGGAGGGCGTCGGTGTGGGGATGTCCGGCGTCATCGAGCCAGGTCTGGTCGTTGAAACCGCGCGTATCGACAACAAAAGTGTCGCCGTCCCAATGGCCGACGGAGTAGCCGAGCCAGGCGGGAGTAAGGTCGGCGGGGAATTGGCGGCCGTCGGTGAAGACCTGGCGGAAGTGGTTGAATTCCTCATATAGAAGATAAGTGACGCCGGGGTTCTGCACGAACTTCACCGGGCCCGGGACCATCATAGCGTCGGGGATGCCGTGGGGCATGCAGTGCTCCGAGGGGCGGCCCGCGCCGAAATTGGCGAAACGCTGCTTGAAGAGCGCGTCGGCTTCGGGGAGCATCGGCGGGATGGTTTCGCCGGGCGCCATGAAGTATTGGAGGCTGGCGTAGGAGCCTTGCTCGGAGGGGATTTTCGCGCCCTGGCGGGTGGGCATCCAGAGGCCGGACAGATCGGGATGGCCGTCCGGGGCTTTGGGCGCGGGAGCGGTCAGGTTGGGCTTGCCGTCGGGCGTGCGGGGGATGCCCGCGGTGGCGTAATGCAGCCATTGCGCGGCCGCTGGTAGAGCGATGGCGAAAACAAGGGCGGCGCGCATAGGAGGAGTATAAGTTATTTTGGGTTTGATGATGGAGAAGGCCGCGAGTTTGCCGTTGCGATCGCGCACGCCGCTGGAGTGGGGTCGGGCAGTGTTGGCCGAGCCGTTGGCGCTGCTGGCGGATCACGCGTTCCTGGAGCAGAAAGCGGCGAATAACGCGATGGAATTGATGACTCGCTGGCCGGGCGAGTGGTTTCCGGGATGGCTGGAGGCGATGACCAGCGTGGCTCGGGATGAGGCGGCGCATCTGGCGCAGGTGACGCGGCTGTTGATCAAGCGGGGAGGAAGGCTCGGGCGGGGACACCGGAATCCGTATGCGCAGGGATTGCGGGCGCTGGTGCGGAAGGGCGCGGAGGCGGAGGTCATCGACCGGCTGATTGTGTCGGCGTTGATCGAGTTGCGGAGCTGCGAGCGGTTCGCGGTTCTGGCAGAGGCGTGTGAGGACGAGGAGCTGTCGGCGTTTTACGGGGCGCTGTTTTCGTCGGAGATGGGACATTACAAGCTGTTCTTGAAATTGGCGCAGAAGGTGGGGCCGAAGGCGGCCGTGTCGGCGAGGTGGGAGCAGATGCTCGACGCCGAGGCTCGGGTGTTGGAAGAGCAGAAGCCGGGGCCGAGAATGCATTCGGGGATCAAATAGCCGCGAATGGACGCGCATGAACAAGGAATTTAAGACAGCGCTGTGGATACTCGCCGCGCTGGCTGCGACCCTTGCCTGCGCGGAGGCGTATGAAGAACTGGGTGGGGCGTTCGATGGCTCGCCGGACGATCCTTCGATCGCCTACAGCCGGCCGGCGGACGATGCAGTTGCGAGGCTGAATCGCAGACTGCAGGACGGTTCGGTTCAACTCAAGTACGATCCGGTGCAGGGAAGCTATTTGCGTTCGGTGCTGGATGCGCTGAACGTGCCGGTGGAATCGCAGATCGTGGCGATGGCGCGAACCAGCGTGCAAGCGCGAATCATCAGCCCAGGGAATCCCCGGACGTTGTACTTCAACGACTCCCTGATCGTCGGGTACGTGCGCGGAGGTTTTATTGAGGTAGCGGCCCAGGACCCCCAGCAGGGCATCGTCTTTTATACGCTCGGGCTCGATGGAGGGAAAACGTTCCGGAGGGAAAATGGCTGCCTGAGTTGTCATCTTTCCTACGACACGATGGGCGTGCCGGGCACTCTGCTGCGGAGCGTGTTTCCGCAGCCGGACGGTAATGTGTTGCCGGGAACCGGCCGTTACGCCACGGATCATCGCAGTCCGGTGGAGCGGCGCTACGGAGGCTGGTACGTGACCGGCCGCGCTGGACCGGCGCGGCACCTGGGCAATCTTTTTTTCACCGATCCGGATAAGACAGAGGCTCCGGCCAAGGGCGAGCTGCTTTCAACGCTGGCCGGGAGGCTGGATCCGGCGCTCTATCTTTCGCCCTACAGTGACGTTGTCGCGCTGCAGGTTTTCGATCACCAGATGCACATGATGAATCTGCTGACGAGAGTAGGATGGGAGGCTCGCTGGGGCAAGGCGGAGCAGCCGGCGACGCTCACGGCGCGCCTGGAAAGCGCCGCGCAGGAGTTCGTCGATTATCTCTTGTTCGTGGATGAAGCGCCGTTCGAGGGCGAGATCGAGGGCAGCTCCGGCTTCGCGGAAAAATTCGAGGCCGAGGGGCCGTTCGACAGCCGGGGACGGTCTCTGCGGCAGCTCGATCTGCGGCGCCGGCTGATGCGCTACAAGTGCAGCTACATGATTTATTCGGAGGCCTTCGACAAGCTTCCGGGCGAAGCCAAGGACGCGATCTACCGGCGGCTGTGGGCGGTGCTGTCCGGGAAAGTCAGCGCTGGCCAATACGCGCACCTGTCTACCGGTGATCGCCAAGCCGTGCTGGAAATTTTGAGGGAGACGAAGGAAGGGCTTCCACCGTATTTCGTTCCGTGAGCTCCAACGGGCTACTGAGAAATACTCAATTTTCGGTCGGTTTTTCTTCCATGTGGTCGAAGACCAGGACGGGCTCGGGGCGTTTGTGTGTTTCCAGTTTGAGCCCGATCTGTTTTTCCATGGCCTCGGCGACGTTGGCGGGGCCGGAGGCTGGTTCGGAGGCGTCGGCGGCGGGCTGCGGGGCGCCGGACTCCGCCGCGGCGCGGGCGCGAAGTTGGGCCAAATCCTGGACGAGCGCAAGTCTGGGGTTGAACTCTAACGTGAAATCCCAAGCACCGTCGAGATGGGTGTTATCCAGCACGGGGTAGCGAGCCTGAGGGTAAAGGGCAAGGATCTGCTCGGCGAACTGCGCCATCGTGATGTTCCTGCAGATCACTTTGGTGGAGGTTGTTGAGATATCACCCTGGCGCGTGCAACCGGTGCGGCCAGACGGGTCGGCTTTGGTCATTTTGGGCTTGACGGCGACTAGAGTTAAGGCGTCCATGGGACGGTCTTCGGTGTGAGTGGTGATCTTATAGCGGTCGATCAGGAGCGCGCGAATCATGGCGTTGAGAGCGTCGCGTGTTTGCGACGCTTCGGTGTCATTATTTGGAAACGCGCCGGCGGGCGCTTTGGCCACGATACTGAGCCGGGTGGCGGGAGCGTTGGCGTCCAGCGATTTCGGCAGCCCCGCGGGACGATCCTGTGCGTTCAGGCTGAATGCCTGGTTCATCAGAGCCAGAAGGGGCATGCAGGTGGCGGTGACGCGACCGCCGGGTTCAACTCGTGGAGTTCCGATACGCTCCGTGGTGTCGCAGGTGCGGATGGAGGCGACGTCGAATTCGGGCGCAGGACGGGGAGGGAGAGCGGCCTCGACGCCGGGAGAGTTGGGGGTGGGCTGCTGATTGACGCTTTCAACCGTGAGCACTTGCTGCGGGGCCTTGCCCAACTCCAGCTTCAGGCCGACTTGTTTATCGAGTGAGTCGAAGATGCTGGTGGCGTTCATGACGGTGGTCGTGCCGGATTGGTCGATGCGGAAGCCGCGCTGAGTGTATTTGAGGTCGATGTCCCAGGCGCCCTCCAGTGCTGTGGAGTTGACCAGAGGAAGATTGTCGAAGAATTGGTTGGCGAGGCGGCGGAGGCCGGAAACGAATTCGTCCATGGTGACGCCGCGGCAGCGAATCGAGGCTTGCGGCGGGGGGCCTGCAGCGGTGAGGGGCACGCTTTGGCAGCCCTCGGAGCCGGGACTGTCAGAGGATTTCAATTTCGTTCGGTCCTTGACCGTTAGGATGTAGGCGGGCAGAGCTTGCGTGTCCGGCTTGACGGCGAGCTTGAAGCGATCGGCCAGCAGCGATTGCAGCATCTGGCGGAGAACTTCGGGGCGCGTTCCAGGCGGTGCTTTCGCAATGACCTCGAATTTGTCGTAATCGAGCCAGCTTGGGCCGCCGTAAACTTTGTCGGAATCGACGCCGTAAGCAGTGTGGATCAAGTCGACCATGGTGGCGCGATGCACTTCATACCGGTCACCACTGAGGTAGCCGCCTTGCATCGCGTTCGCGGGAGACTTGACCCAGGTGGCGCGGGGGCTGGAGTGGACATCGGCGATGTCGAACGTGCGCGGGGCTTCGGATTGGCCGAAGGCCGCGGAAGAAAGAAGGGCGGCGAAGCTCAGGCTTACGAAGACTCGCATGGGGGCCTCCTCAGACTTACGCGAACAAGTTTACAGGGATTGGACGCGGAATATAAGGGGAGGTTTCGGCGGAAAGCTTTTTTTTGAAGTCCGAGTTATTTCACAAAAATGGTGGCCCGACCGGAGCCTGGCAATTAGAATTCCGGCTTGCGTTTCCCGCCTGGATGCGGGTGAGGCAGCATCTGGAGCAACAGCGTTGGGATGGCGTGCGCTAAGACTTCTCTATCGGCAAGCCGGCTTGATTCCAGGCGCGCCAGCCGCCATCGAGCGAGATTGCGTTGGTGTAACCCATCTTCTGAAGCTCCAAGGCAGCAAGAGCGGAGCGGTAGCCGCCGCCGCAGTACAACACCATGGTCGTGGATTTATCAGGGATCTCGGATTCGATGTCGCGCTCAATGACGCCTTTGCTCAAGTGAATCGCGCCGGCCGCGTGGCCGTCGGTCCATTCGCGGTCTTCACGAACGTCGATCAGAACATGACCGTCGCCGGGCATTTTCTTGTACTCCTGGATGTCGACCTGCTTGATGTGCTTTTTGGCGTCGTTCACCAGATTTAGAAAACCAGGGTTGTGCGACTTGTGGGGGATGCTCACGAAACCCTCCTGATGCGGGCGCCAACGCCCGCGAGCTTCGCCTCGATTTTCTCATAGCCGCGGTCGATGTGATAGACGCGGTCGACCACCGTTTCACCTTGCGCCGCGAGTCCGGCAAGCACCAGCGAGGCGCTGGCGCGGAGGTCGCTGGCGATCACTTGCGCACCAGAGAGCGCGCTGGGTCCAGCGACGATGGCCTGGTGGCCTTCGATGCGGATGTTCGCGCCCATGCGGGCCAGTTCCTGCGCATGCATGAACCGATTCTCGAAGATGGTTTCGGTGATGAAAGAGATGCCCTCGGCGCGGGTCATCAGGGCCATGAACTGGGCCTGGAGGTCGCTGGGGAAGCCGGGGTGCTCTTCGGTGGTGATGTCGACGCTTTTGAGTTTGCGCGGGGCGCGGACGCGGAGGGAATCGGCGGAAGGCTCCGTAACCTCGGCTCCGGCTTGATGCAGTTTGGCGATGAGCGCGCGGAGGTGCGAGGGCTCACAGTGGGTGATCGTAAGATCGCCTCCGGTGAGCGCGCCAGCGATCAGGAATGTCCCGGCTTCGATCCGGTCAGGGATGATCGAGTGAGACGCGCCGTGCATGCGGGCGACGCCGCGGACGCGGATGGTTGACGTTCCCGCGCCTTCAATGGACGCTCCCATGGAGGTGAGAAGGCGGGCGAGATCGACCACTTCGGGCTCGCGCGCCGCGTTATTGATCACGGTTTCGCCGGAGGCGAGCACCGCGGCCATGAGCACGTCCTCGGTGCCGGTGACGGTGATCCGGTCGAAATTGATTTCTCCGCCGCGAAGTCCGCCTGGCGCGCACGCTTCGATGTAGCCGTGCTCCTGGCGCAACTCGGCTCCCAGGCGTTCGAGCGCGGAGACATGCAGATTGATCGGGCGCGCCCCAATGGCGCAACCTCCGGGGAGCGAGACGCGTGCGGAGCCAACGCGGGCCGCGAGGGGTCCCAGCACGAGACTCGAGGCGCGCATCGTCTTGACCAAGTCATAGGGCGCTTCGGGCCGCACGAGCTCGCGGGCTTGAATGGTCACGCGGCCGTTCTCGACAGAGACATCCGCTCCGATGTGGCGGATCAGGTCGAGCATGGTGCGGAGGTCGCGGACCCGGGGCACGCGCTCGAGGACCACTGGCTCGGCCGTGAGCAGGCAGGCGGCCAAGGCGGGCAGGGCGGAGTTTTTCGAGCCGCTGGCGGCAATGGTTCCTTCAAGCGGAGCGCCGCCCTGAATCAGGAATCGGTCCATTTAGGGGTGGTCGAGCACTAACGACAGTCTACCGCGCGCCTTGGCCAGGAGTTGCTCGGCTTCCGCGCGGCCGACGTGTCTGCGCTCCATGACGATGGCGACGGGAACGCTGCGGCCGGCCTGGTTGAGCAGTTCGCTGGCGCGGTCGAAAGGGACCTGGGCGAGTTGCTGGATAATGCGGCGGGCGCGATCTTCGAGCTTCGAGTTGGTGGGTTGCACGTTGACCATGAGGCCGCGATAGGTGTAGCCCAGACGGATCATCGTGGCGGTGCTCAGCATGTTCAGGACCAGCTTAGTGGCGGTACCGGCGCGTAAACGGGTCGATCCGGCGACGATCTCTGGGCCGACGGGAACCTCGATGGGGAACTTGACGGTGCGGGAGAGCTCTGAATCCGCCGTGCAGGAGATACTGGCCGTGGTCGCTCCGATCACGCCGGCGTGCGCCAAGGCGGCGAGAACATAGGGAGTCCGGCCGCTGGCGGAAATACCCACGACGGCGTCGGAGGGCGACAGACCGGAGGCGGTCAGGTCGCGGACGCCGGCAGCCCGGTCATCCTCGGCGCCCTCGATCGAGCGGCGGAGGGCAGCGTCGCCGCCGGCGATGACGGCGCGGACCAGATCGGGAGGGGTGTGGAAAGTGGGGGGGCATTCGGATGCGTCGAGGACTCCCAGCCGTCCGCTGGTTCCCGCACCAATGTAGATCAGGCTCCCACCGCGTTCCAGGGAGTTAACGATGCCAGATACGGCGGACTCGATGTGGGGGATCTCACGGGCGACGGCGGCAGCGATTTGGGACTCCCCATCGAGCATCGTGCTGAGAAGCTGCCGGAGGGTCAACTCATCCGTGGATTCCCACGCGCCGTGCGGCTGTTCGGTGGAGAGCCCATCGAGCATAGCTTCAGTCCCCATTTTACTGAGTTCGCATTGCTGAGTTCACAGCAGGTACGAGTACTAAACACCTTTGGGTACCATTCTGGCTATCTGAAACGTCCTAAGGGCAACCGCACCTCGCGACGTGAAGGATCACTTAGGTGATACCCACAAAAGAGCAAGAAAACTAAACCTGTTATCCCTTGACCGAGCCGAAGGCGGATGGCATACTACGGGTGTACTCTTGATCCAGCCTAGAATCAATGAGTTGAGGTCGGAGAACGATTGGTGTCGGAGGTCAAACAGCAATAATGAAGCGGGTTCTAGTACTAGCGGTGCTCACGGCTGCGGCGAGTGTTTCCGCGTTCGCGGTCGGAGATACTTGCACAGGCGGCGTGACGGAGTTCACGGATACGCTGACCAGCGCGAACCAGTTGTTGACGGGCGGCACCAGCTGCCTCATGGGCGCGTTTACGTTTAGCAACTTCGACGTGTACACCCAGAGTGGATATCAAGTTGGTGAGACGGTGCAGCTGGTGGTGCAGACGGACGATCCTGGCGCCGGAATTCTGTCGCTTTCGGTTGCTTGCACGAGCGACTGCCCCAGTGGCTCCGGCGACTACATTTTCACCTACACGGTTTCACCTGGGCCGACCAACATGGTGCTGTACGCGGGTACAGCCGCGTCGATTGAGCAAAATATTTGCGCGGCCGCGACGGGCTTCCTGGGAGGCGGCTACGGCAACACAACCCAGTGCGCCAGCACGACGCTGGGTTCATTGTCCGTTGGCACCGGCGGATCGGACGGTCCGGTTTCGGTGACTGCTTCAGGTACGGATTACGTCGCCCAGGACGTTGACGGCGGAAGCGAGAACTACCAGGAACTCGGGTTAGTTCCTGAACCGATGTCGCTTTCTCTGATGGGCGCGGGCCTGCTGGGGTTGGGGTTCCTGAGACGACGAAACAAGCGGTAAAGTACGGCTTTCCTTCGACTTGTGCCGGGCTAGCGTGCTAGCCCGGATTTTCTTTTGGAACGCAGGCTTTTATGCGCTGAAGGAACTGCCGCAACCGCAGGTTGATTTGACGTTGGGGTTGTTGAACTTAAAGCCCGAACCTTCCAACGTCTCGACGTAATCTACCTCCGCGCCATCCAGATACAACATGCTGGCCTGGTCGACGAACACCTTCAATTCCCCGAAAGAATAAGTCTTATCCAGGAAGCCAGGGCTGTTTTCGAAGGCCATGGAATAGCTGAATCCGGAGCAGCCGCCGCCCACCACGGCGATCCGCAGGCCTGCCGGTTTCGGCTCCTGGGTCGACAAGATCTCCCTCACCTTGCCTACCGCTGTTTCCGTTAACTGAACCATATGCTTTCCTTGCCCCCTCGGTTGTTAGATGCGCCCGGGCCCCTGAGGATACAGCCGCTTCCAGGAGCGACCGCTTCTGCGAGCGGCCCAGGGCCACGCTAATTCGATTGTACACGAATCTGCTATGTTTAGTGCAACGCGCTGAAACCCCGTCGTTAGAAGCTGCGTCGGAAAGGGTAGCATGAGCGCCCTGAGCGATGTACTTCGATTCCCGGCGGGGGGTGAACGGACCAGGACGGTTCCGGCCAGCCCGGCAAAGATCAGGACTCGCGTGGACCACAAGCATAGCGACGAAGCGGTCCTTGTCCGGCGTGTCCAGGCTCGCGACGAGATGGCCTTCCGCGAGATCGTGGAGCGGTACCAATCCAAGGTCTTCTCGATCATTTACGGGATACTTCGCAATCACAACGATGCTGAGGACATCGCGCAGCAGGTCTTCGCCAAGATTTATTTCTCGATCAGGAATTTCGATTTCCGCAGCTCCTTGCTGACCTGGATCTACAAGATCACGGTGAACGAATGCTACGACTACTTGCGCAAGAAGCGCGTGCGCAAGCTGGTCTACGAAAGCGATTTTTCGGTCGAAGACGCCCAGAGGATGGAGAGTGCGGACCCTGCGGTGGACCCGGCTCCCGCGGTGGACACGCGACTGGCGCAGCATGACCTGGTGGTGAAGCTGCTGAGCAAGGTTTCCGAGGAGGATCGGACTCTGATTCTTCTCAAGGAAGTGGAGGGCCACTCGGTTGAGGAGTTGGCCGGGATGACCGGGTTGAATGAGAATACGATCAAAGTTAAGCTGTTCAGGACCCGTCAAAAGCTCTTGAAGGCCGCACAGCGGCTGGGGCGGATCCGGGGAATTGTGAAGCCGGCAAGCAGTTAGTAGAACGGCAAGTAAAAAGAGCGGGCAGCTAGAAGACCCGCAAAAGAAGTTGAGCGGATTGAGGGAAGATCATGCATCGAGGGGTTCGGAATAAGATCGAGGAGATCCTCGCCGGTCGCGGCGACGCCTTGTGCGAACGCCATCTGAGCGAGTGTGAAGACTGCAGGACGGAAGTGGCGGCGATGCGCGAGCAACGCAACCTGCTGCGTTCCCTGCGTACGGGAGATTCGACGCCGGAGCAAAGCGCCGGCTTCTACGCCCGGGTGATGGAGCGGATCGAAGCCCAGGGAGTGGTCTCGATCTGGAACCTTTTCTTCGACTCGTGGGTTGGGCGTGGCTTGGCCATGGCTTCCATGGTGGTGGCGTTGAGCTTGAGCCTTTACATGGTCTCCTCGGAGAGCACTGCCGGGCCTGAGTCGGCCCAGGCGGTTATAAGAGGAGCCAGCGGACTTACGGGGGGACTAACCGGATCGGCCGACGCCAATGCGGTACTGGTGAATCTGGTTACCTACCGGGAGCAATAGCCGATGACATCGGCCAGCACACAGGCTCCCTGGCAAAACGTTCGCGTGATCTCCACGCTGATGCTGGTATTCCTGGCCGGAGCCGCATCCGGCGCGTTGTGGATGCAGTTGGGGTTGCACGAAAGGCTGCACCGGATGGTGTCGAATCCAACGCCCGTTCCCAGCCGCGATACTCTGCTGGAGCGTTTCAACACGGAGCTGGGATTGACCCAAGACCAATCCCACAAGATCGCCGCGGTGCTTGCCGACTACACGCAGTATTATCAGAGTCTGCAGGATCAATTGGACGACGTGCGCGCCACCGGCCGCACCCAGATCATGCAAATTCTGAATCCCGACCAGCGGGACCGGTTCGAGAAGATCATGAACGATCTGGGACCGGAGCTGGAAGCTCCTTCCAGGTAGCGGAGCACGTTGCCGGAAGGCGTATAGTGAGAGCTTGAAGGTCCTTCTCACCGGCCCGCCTGCCTCAGGCAAAACCACCCGGGCGCTCGAACGATTCACCTCCAGTCCCGCTTCCTTCCTGGTGACGCCCACCGCGACCATGGCGGAACATGTGCGTCATGATCTCGCGCGGCGCGGTTTTCCGGTGCAGCCATCGAGGGTGGGAACTCTAACTCAATTTCTCGACCGCCTGAGGAGCCTGCCTCCGGCCGCGCCCAGATGGCTGCTTCATATTCTCATTCAGGAGGGTTTGGAAAGGCTGCGGCTGGAGCGGTTCGCGCGCGTACGCGAGTTCCGAGGGCTGCATGCCGAACTCGCGAAGTTGATCGAAGAAGTATCCGAACCGGGCGAGTGCGACGGCGAACTGAGCTTGCTGTTCACCGACGTGGAGGCCCGGCTGACGGAGCTTGGATTCGCGCTACGCAACCGCCGGCTGCGGGCGGCGGCCACGAGTTTGCGCCGCGGTGAAGTAACGCTGCCGGCCGAAGTCGTATTCGACGGCTTCTTTACGCTGGGGCCGGCGGAGATTGAGTTCGTCATGGCGCTTGCGGCAACCAGCTCTCTGATGGTGACGCTGCCGGAGCCCGATGCGCGGCTCGAAAAGGTTCTGGAGATCGAGCGCCTGACCTCTACGTGGCGCGCGCCGGAGCGGGTAGTGTTTTCCGCCGCCACACCGGAGCGCGAGGCGGAGGAGATCGCGCGGCGGGTTCTGGAGCAGGCGGATGGCGGGCGTCCCTTGCGCGAGATGGGCGTGGTGCTTCGCTCGCGCGAGCCCTATCAATCGCTGCTGGAGACCACGCTGGCGCGCTTCGGCGTTCCGGCGCGCAGCTACTTCCTGGACACGCTTGGCTCGCATCCGGCGGTTGCCTATTTGGCGCGGGTTGTGCGGGCGGCTTTGAATGGATGGGATCACGCGGATCTGAACGCGTTGCTGCGGATGCCGGTTTCAGGAGTGGGCGCGACGGCGCAGGGAGACCGCTTGGACTTCGCGCTGAGAGAGGCGCTGCCTGGAAGAGGACTGCCGGTTGCGCGATTGAAGGATCAGCCGGCGGTGCTGGACCAGCTTCAACGAAGGGGAGGCTGGAGACGCGAAAAATTAGAACCTGCGGACTGGGCGGAACGCCTGAGGGCCTTGGGCGGACTGGTGGCCCGGCCGCAGTTTCCGGATGAGCTCGATCGAGAAGAAGTGGCCGCGTGGCGGTCGACGGCTTCGGCCGTGGCGCGATTCGGTGAGGCCGTTCAGCAAGCGGCCGGGCCTATGGGCTCAGGCAAGATCGCTCTCGAAGCGCTGTGGGAGCGTGTGGAGACAGCGCTGGCGGCGGAGGTTTTCGCCTCGGACGACCGCAGGCGAAACGTGGTCCACATCATGGACGTGTACGAAGCGCGGCAGTGGGAACTGCCGGTGGTGTTTGTGTGTGGATTGGTTGAGCGGGTGTTTCCGCAATACCATGGCGAGAATCCAGTGCTGGGCGACGCGGCTCGCAAGAGGCTAGGGCTGCCCACGTCCGCGGAATTACAAGCAGAGGAAGCCAGACTCTTCAACGTGGCGATCACGCGAGCGACCGAACAGGTGGTCCTGAGTTACCCGCGCTTTGACGGGCGGGGCGAGGAGACGCTGGCGTCGTTCTTCCTCAGTGGAGTGAGCGTGAAGGCTGCGGAGACCAGCGTGCGGCCGAAGGCCACAAGAGCGGTTGAGCCGGCGGCGGTGGGACCAATCAGGATTCCGTCCAATAAACGGCTACGGCTTTCCGCAACCAGCATCGAAGATTTTCTGCAGTGTCCGTTCAAATTCTTTGCGAGGAAGACGCTGAAGTTGCGCGAGCGGCCCGCGGCTCCGCGCGACCGGCTGAATGTGCTGATGCAGGGCACGATTCTGCACCGGGCTCTGGCGGAGTATTGGCGTGCTCCGTTATTGGGAGTTGGAGTGCTGGACCAGGTTTTCGACTCAGAGTGTGCGCGCGAAAGGGTTCCGCGGACACACCGGACCGAAGCAGTGCGCCTGGAACTGCTGCGGCACTTTGAGGCGTTCCTCAAGAACGACCAGGTGGATCTGGGCTGGAAGCAGCGGGTGGAAGAAGAGTTCGAGTTCGAATTGAGGGATGGGTTGACGATACGGGGACGCATCGACCGGCTGGAGCTTGGAACGGATGGGCAAGCCCTGGTGATCGACTACAAATACAGTGCGCAGGTGAAGGGACGAGTGAGGGAGGCGGAATCAGGCGGCTCGGTTCAAGGCGGCCTGTACATGCTTGCGGCGGAGAAAGCCTTCGGGCTCGATCCGATAGGAATGCTGTATTGCGGACTGAAGCGTGGGGTCAAGTGGGAAGGTTGGCATGCGCCGGTGGCGGGATTGGAGCAGGTGGGCGAGGCGGTCACAGGCGAGCGGATTCGTGAATTGATGGGGGGTGCGGAGCAGCGGGCGCTGGAGACTCGCGAGGGGATTCTCGCCGGGCGCATCGAGGTTCATCCGGCGGACACGAAGAAGTGCGATTGGTGCGATTACCGCGACATCTGCCGGCGGGAGACGCTCACGCAAGAAATCGGCACCGGAGCGGGACAGTAGCGTGGAGCTTTCCGCCGAGCAGCTTGCCGCGGTGGAGCGGAGCGGGCAGGACGTGTGCGTGGTGGCGGGGCCGGGGTCGGGCAAGACGCGCGTGCTGGTGGAGCGGTTCGCGTGGCTGGTGGAGAAGCAGGGGATCGATCCAGGCCGGATTCTTGCGATTACGTTCACGGAGAAAGCCGCGCGCGTGATGAAGCAGCGGCTGGTGGAGCGCTTCGCGAGCGTGCCGGAAATTCGCGAGGGCGTGGAGCGGGCCTGGGTGATGACCATCGACGGGTTCTGCGCGCGGCTGTTGCGCGAGAACGCGGTTGAGGCGGGGCTGGCGCCGGACTTCGCGATTTTGGAGGAATCCGCGGCGGATCGCATGCGCCGCGAGGCTGCGGAAACGGCTCTGGACGAGTTGTTTGAAGAGCGCCCGCAGGAGATGCGCCGGTTGCTGGAGGCATTGGCGCTGTCCACGAGTGACGACGGGCGGCAAGTGGACCTGGCGGCGAGCCTCATCGAAGTGCACGAGAAGATGCGGCTGGAAGGAGTCCGGGAGCTGCCGGCGGCTGTGACATCGCCGGGAGATGCATGGGCGGAAGCCCGGAGGCTGGCGGCCGAGGTCGGACGGGAAATCAAATGGCAGGACTGGCGCGATTGGGTGCGCGAGTTTCTGGAGCTTCCCGAGACGGTCACGCCACGGCACTTCGAGCTTGCGGGACAGTTCAAACCACGATTGCTAGGGAAGAACGTGGAGACGGCCCGGCGACTGCGCGAGGTCGAGTTAAAGCGATTGGTGACGCAGTGGATCGTGGAATGGAACGTCGGGTTGCCGGAGCTGCTGCGCGAGGCAGTCGCACGGCTGGACCTGAAATACGCGGATGCCAAGCGGCGCGAGGCGTCGGCCGATTTCGCGGATTTGGGTGAGCGAACCATCGAGCTGTTGGAATCCGACACCGCGCTGCGCGAGCGGATCGCCGCCCGGTTCGGGCACTTGCTGATGGATGAATTGCAAGACACGAACCGTTTGCAATGGAGACTGGTGGAGCTGCTGCGGCGCCCGGAGCGATTCTTCGCGGTGGGGGATATCAATCAATCGATTTATGGGTTCCGGCACGCTGACCGGACCGTGTTTGAGGAGTACCGGGAGGAGCTGCGCACGAGGGGAAACAAGATCGACGAGCTGAAGGAGAATCACCGCAGCCACGCGGGGATCTTGAGGGCTGTTGAAGCGGTGCTGAAGGATGTGGAGGGAGTTGAAGCTCGGGAACTAGTGGCGATGCGGAACGAGGATTGCGCCACGGCTCCGATTGTCGAGTGCCTTGCCGGTTCGGGCGAGCACGCGCAAGAGATGGAAGCGGAGCTGGTGGCAGGGCGGATCGCGGATTGGAAGTATCGGGAAAAACGGCAGTGGGGCGATTTCGCGATTCTTGTCCGGGCGCTCAAATCGGCAGAGCCTTTTGAGCAGGCTCTGGAGAAGGGGGGAATCCCGTTTTTGGTGAGCGGAGGGCGGACGTTTTTGGAGGCTCGGGAGACGCTGGATTTGATGGGACTTCTCGCCGCGCTGGTAAATCCGCTGGATGAGATCGCGACGGCTGGGGTTCTGCGCGGGCCGTTGGTGGGATGGACCGACGAGCAACTGCTGCGAGCGGGGCCCGAGGGGCGGCTACGGGAATTCGAGAGATTGTTTGCAAGGGTCAGGCGACTCGCCGGATTTGTCGCACCGGACCAATTGTTGGCGCGGATTCTGGACGAGTGCGGTTATCTGGGCTCGCTGGGAGAGCGGGCTCGGGCCAACGTGGACAAGTTCCTGGGATGGATCCGGCGGGAATATCGGAACCGGCCAAGGCCCTTGGCGGAGTTGCTGGAGGATCTGGAAGCGTTGCGGGAAGCGCAGGCGGAAGCGGAGGCGCCTCCGCAACAAGCGTCCGATGCGGTGAGCATCATGACCATTCATTCGGCCAAAGGACTGGAGTTTCCGGTGGTGTTCGTGAGCGCGCTGCAATGGCAATCGCCGCAGAGTTCACCCGTGCTGATGTTCTCCAGGGAAGCTGGTTTTGGCGCGAAATGGCGGAATCCCACGGGGGTTGAGTACGTCAAAGACTCCGCGCATGAAGCCTTGAGCGAGAAATTGAAGCAGGACGAGAAGGCCGAGGAACAGAGGCTGTTGTATGTGGCGATGACGCGGGCGGAGGACCGGCTGGTGCTCAGCTTCGCCAGGCGGAAGAAGCATCCCGATCTGTTGAAGCGCATCGAAGCTGTCTTCCCGAATCCTTCAGAGGAGTTTGCGCCGGATACCTCGGTCGAGCAGGCGCGCGAGGCTGCAAGTACCGAGATTCTCCTGGAAGCCCCACGCTTGAACGGGCAGCATGATTCTTCGGCGTCCGTGACCGATGTCGCGTTATTTTCGGTGTGCCCGCGGAAATATTTTTTGGCTCGATACGCGGGACTGCGGCCTGAGCCGGAGGGAGCGGGCACGGGCGCGATCGAAATGGGGCTGGAGGTGCACCGCGCGCTGGCGAGCGCCAAGACGGAATCGGCGGAGGCTCAGGAATTCGTGCGCCAATTCAAGACCAGCGAACTGGGACAGAGGATGCAGCGCGCCACGCGCGTGGAGCGTGAGTTCGATTTCCTGCTGGCGATGGAAGACGTAGTCCTGCGTGGCCAAATTGACGCCTGGTTCGAAGAAGCCGGCGAACTGGTGCTGCTTGACTACAAGACGGACCGCGATGAAGCGGGCGCGCAGGAATACTCGCTGCAATTGAGGCTCTACGCTTTGGCGCTGGAGCAGTACGCAGGACGGATTCCGCATCGGGCCGCGCTGTGCTTCCTACGGCCGGGGAGGGTGATAGACGTGGGCTTGCGGAGTGAGGATTTGGAAAGCGCTAAGGACGCCGTGAGGCAATTAGCCGCCGCACAGAATGCGCTGGAGTTTCCGCTGAGAGTGGGGGAGCAGTGCCGGCGCTGCTGGTTTTATGGAGGGGATTGCCCGGCGAAGCTGGAGGAGGGTTAACGCTCTAAGCTTGGACCTTTTTCTTGGCTGCGATTTTGCGTTCAATCGCGGCCCACAAGCGATTCTTTAAATCCTCGGGAACTGCTTGCGGCTCCATTCCTTTGTATACCTGGAGAGTTTTCTTGGTGGTGTCAACTACGACGAAGCAGTTGGGACATGCCGCGACGTGACTTTCCAGATGACGTTTGGTTTCCGGGTCGATGCTCGGATCCAAATAGTCGTTGAGTTCCTGCATAAATTGCTTACAGGTTAGCAAAGACGTTTTCCCCTTTCCGTTTGAATTTGCGCGTGAGTTTCTCCCGCAGAGCCAGACGCGCCCGCAGCAGCCTGCTCTTGACCGCCGGAACGGAAATTCCCAGCGTCTCAGCCGTCTCTTCCGTACTCAATTCTTCGATGTCGCGCAGAACGAAAACGGTGCGAAAATCGGGCTTGAGAGATTCCACGGCTTCGTCCAGAATACCGCGCATCTCCTCCTGAGAATAGTGCTGCTCGGGGTTGTCGTCCCAGACGGCGATCTCGCGTTTCACCTGTTCTTCGCCTGTATCGACGGGCTCGTCGAGCGAGACAAAACGGTCGCCTTTGCGCTTGCGCAGCTTCATCAAGGCTTCGTTGACGGCGATGCGGACGATCCAGGTGTAGAAGCGCGAATCGCCCTTGAACCCATCCAGGTGCTCATAGGCCTTCAGGAAGGCTTCCTGGAGCACGTCTTCGGCGTCCTCGTCATTCTGGGTGATGTGCTTGGCGAGGCGGTAGATCTTGTTCTGGTACCGATTGACCAGCTCGGAGAACGCAGCCCCATCGCCCTCGCGGGCCTTGGCGACCAACGCGGATTCGTCGAAAGTGAGGGGCGTGGCGGGCACGGGAGAGGCCTCGAAACAACTATAACAGGCGCGCCGTGTGGTCAGGAGGGGAAAGCCGTGCTTGGGTAGTGGGCTGATTCCAGTTTGGCTTCGTAACGGGCGATCCACAGCGCGGGTAGACAGAATGTGAGGCTGACCAAGGCGCTCATGGCGACCAGTCCTGCGACTCCGGCAACCAAACCGCCGGGATATCCGAGGATCTGAGCGAGGTGGCCACCCGCCGCCGCGCCAGATAGCGTCCCCAACACCACCGATACGGGGATGGAGAACGCAAAAGCTCCGCCCACGGCTCGGGCCTCGCGTCTGGTGCAATAAGACTGAAGCGCTCGTAGCATCCACCACACTACGATCCCGGTCGGCAGGAGCCACGCAGCTGCTCCTAATAACGCCTCCTCGCCATTAGTCAGCGGAGTTTTGAACGCGGGAACGACGATGGCAAGCGCTCCGGCCGTGGTTATCAGCGATGCTTTTCCGACGACGATAAGAAGCCAAAACCCACTGCGCATGGTCTCTGCAACCGAAGTCGGCTTGAAGGGCCGAGCCTCAATCTGATTATCGCATCCGCGGCGGCTTTGCTACGCTGGAAAATACCCCATGAGTAACCTTCAAGTAACCCTTCCGGACGGCAGTGTGCAGAGCGTGGCGGAGGGGACTCGGCCGATCGATGTGGCCGCCAAGATAAGTCAACGTCTGGCGGACGATGCCATTGTGGCTCGCGTGAACGGCGCGCTGTGGGATTTGAACCGGCCGCTGGAGGGCGATGCAGCCCTAGAGGTATTGACTACAAAGAGCCCGGATGCATTGCAGGTATACCGGCATTCGACCGCGCATTTGCTGGCGGCGGCAGTGCTGGAATTGTTTCCCGAGACCAAGCTGGGGATCGGGCCGCCGATCGAGAACGGGTTCTACTACGACTTCCAGCGCGAGACTCCGTTCACACCGGAGGATCTGGAGAAGCTGGAGAAGCGGATGTGGGAGATCCAGGCTCGGGACCTGCCGTATGAGCGAAAGTACACCAAGAAAGAGGACGGGCTGAAATTGTACGCGGATCAGCCAATGAAAGTTGAGCTGATTCAGGAGCGCGCGGCGGCCGTGTTTTCGGAGTACACGTTGGGGCCTCACTTTATCGATTTTTGCCTTGGGCCTCACGTGCCGACCACCAAGAAGATCAAGGCCTTCAAGCTGCTTTCGATCGCGGGCGCGTATTGGAAGGGCGATGAGCACAACCAGCAGTTGCAGCGCATCTACGGCACGGCTTTCTTTACGAAGAAAGATCTGGATGAGTACATCACCAGGCTCGAAGAAGCGAAGAAGCGCGATCATCGCAAGCTGGGCCAGGAGCTGGATCTGTTCAGTATCCAGGAGCTGGCTGGGCCGGGGCTGATTTTCTTCCATCCCAAGGGCGGGCGCATCCGCAAGCTGATCGAGGATTGGATGCGCGATCAGTATCTGAAGCGCGGCTATTCGCTGGTCTACACGCCGCACGTGATGCGCGCGGATTTATGGAAGACGTCAGGCCATCTGGAAAACTACGGTGAAAACATGTTCGCCGGGATGGAACTGGACGACGCGGAGTATCGTCTGAAGCCGATGAACTGCCCGGGGCACATTCTGATTTATGCCGACAAGCTGCGCAGCTATCGCGAGCTGCCGGTGCGGCTGGGCGAGCTCGGAACCGTTTACCGGTACGAGCGCAGCGGCGTCATGCACGGATTGATGCGAGTGCGCGGGTTCACGCAGGACGATGCGCACATATTCTGCACGCCGGAGCAGGCCGAGGGCGAAGTGGTTAGCTGCCTGGAATTCGCCATGGATACTCTCAAGGCGTTCGGCTTCGACAAGATTGAGGCGGAGCTTTCGACTTGGGATGGAGGCAAGAGCGGCAGGTATTTGGGCTCGGCGGAGCAGTGGGCGCATGCCGAGAATGCGTTGAAGCGAGCCGTGGAGCGCGTCGGCCTGACGGCTCCGGTGATGGCGGATGAGGCGGCGTTTTACGGGCCGAAGATCGATGTGAAGCTGCTGGACGCGCTGGGGCGCAAGTGGCAGTTATCGACGGTGCAGTTCGATTGGAATTTGCCGGTGCGTTTCGGGCTGGAGTATATCGCCGAGGACGGCAAGAAGCATCAGCCCACGATGGTGCATCGGGCGCTTTACGGCAGCGTCGAGCGGTTCTTCGGAATCCTGATCGAGCACTATGCCGGAGCATTCCCGGTGTGGCTGGCGCCGGTGCAGGCGGTGGTCATGCCGATTACGGACCGGCAGCTCGATTACGCGCGGAAGGTTTTCGAGAGGCTTGAAGCGGAAGGATTCCGGGCGCAGCTCGACGATCGCAAAGAGAAAGTGAATCTCAAGATCCGCGAGGCGCAGATGCAGAAGGTGCCGTACATGCTGGTGGTGGGGGATCGTGAAGCGGAAGCCGGCGCGGTCGCGGTGCGGCATCGCAAGCATGGGGATATGGGCGCGAAACCCCTTGATGAATTTGTCGGCGATTTGCGGGGGATGGTCGATCTTAAAGTTACGAACGACTAATCGTACCGAAGGGTCGTGATCGGGTCGACGCGCGAGGCGCGGCGGGCGGGGATGAAGGCGGCGGCGAGGCAGGCGGCAAGCACCACCGCAATCGCTCCGAAGTAAGCGACGCGGTCGAAGACGTTAAAATTTATAGCGGCCGAGAAGGCTGACAGGAGCCGGGCCGCGGCCAGCGCAAGCGTCAATCCAATCGCGATGCCGATAGCGGCAAGCCGCAGGCATTGAGTCAAGACGAGGCCCGTCACGGCTCGCGTGCTGGCGCCCAGGGCCATGCGGATGCCGATTTCTTTGGTGCGCTGGGCGACCACGTAGGACAGAACGCCGTAGATTCCCGAGATCGTGAGCAGGAGCGCGATGCAACCGAGAGCGGCGGAGATCCAATACGTCAGCCGGTAGCTCCAGATGGCGGAGTCGAGAAAATCCTGCAGGCTGTGGATGTCTTGGATCGCACCGGGATCCGCTGCTTCAGCGGCTGCGCTCAGATCGCGCACGGCTTTGCCGGCGTCGCCACCAAACTGGTCCTGAACCCGAGCGTAGAGCGCGGTGCGCGAGTCTTCCACGCCGGCCGGAAGATAGAGGGAGCTTCGGTCCGGATTGTCCAACGCTCCGACGGCGGTGTCGCGGGCGACTCCGATGACGCGCATGGTTCGATATTGCGGCGGACGCCCTCCTCGAACGGGGCCGGTATCGGGGATGAGGCTGAGCGACCGATCCAATGGCTCCTGCCCCGGCCACAATTTTCGCGCGGCGGATTCGCTCAGGATGACGACGGCGGCTCCGGAGCGGGCCTCGTCGGCGGAGAAGTTGCGCCCGCGCAGCATCGGAATGTCCAGTACTTGAAAGTACTCGGGAGAAATATAGCGATAGGGGACGCGGGTCAGGTTGACTCCGGGAGCGCCGGAGGCGGAGATACTGGGAAGAACGGCATCGAACGGCGGATCGGAGCTGGCCGCGAGTAGTTCGACACCGGGTTGGGATCGCAGTGCAGCCATCACACGCGGACGGGATTTTTCCTGAACGTAGATTTCGATGACGCCGCGCGTGCGCATGCCGGGATCGAGGCTTTCGAGATGATTGGCCCTGCGCAGGAGTATGCCGGAACAGATGAGCAGAAATCCGCAGACGGTGACTTGAGCGATGACCAGGGCATTGCGCAGACGGGTAGGGCGGAAGTCGCTGGAGAAGTCGCCGCGGGCGGCCTGCATGACGTTGAGCCGGGTGGCTTGCATCGCCGGTACGAGACCAAACATGAAAGCGACGGCGATGGCCGCGCCAATCATGAACCAGAAGACGTGAATGTCGGGGGACAAGGAGGGAACCCCGGCTTGATCGAGGAACGCGGCCGGAATGGTGGCAAGGCACAGCCGCATGCCAAGGTCGAGGAACGCCTGAGAGACGGCGAAGGCGAGGGCGGCTGACGGAATGGCGAGCAGGATGCTCTCGGTCAGCATTTGCCGGATCAAGCGGCCTCGCGCCGCGCCGAGCGAGAGCCGGATGCCGATCTCGCGTTGGCGGGACATGGCGCGCGCCAGCATCATATTGGCTACGTTGGCGCAGGCGCTGAGCAGCACCAGGAAGAAGACGATGGCGACGGGCAAAAGGGTGGCAAGCTGACGCCGCGCTACGCTCACCAGGGTGGCCAGCGACTGGAGCGTCGCGCGGGGCGATTGAGCGGGCGCAAGGCGCTCCGCCAGCTTCTGCAGCCAGGCGGTGAGTGCGGCCTGGACTTGCTCTGCACTCTCGCCAGGCTTCAGTCGCCCGGCGAGGCTGACCGGCGCGGGGGCGTCCGGCGCAAAGGCATTCGGGATGTCTTCGAAATCGGGCAGCATCGTGAGGGGAGCCCAGAGATCGGGCATACTGTGGCCCAATCCGGTGAATCCATCCGGCATGACGCCTACGACTACGAAGGGATGGCCGTGAATCAGAACCTTGCGTCCCAAGATGTCCGCGGCGGCCGCGAAACGGGTCTGCCAGGCGTTGTAACTCAGAACCACATCACTCAAAGACAGGGAGGGGTTCGACCCCGCGGAACCGTTTTCGTCCGGTAGCAGCGTCCGGCCCAGGGCCGCGTTAATTCCCAACATGCGGAAGAATTCACCGTCGACCAACATGCACGAGGCGAACCGGCCGTCCATGCGGGTGCGTAGCGGGTGCATCGCCGTAATCCCAGCCAGACCGGGGCGCTCGCGCCGCAGGTCGTCGAGCTGCCGCCAGGTCACTGGAGCCGCATTGCCGGTGCGATCCTGCCAGCCGATGCCATAGAGCGAATAGGGGTCGCGCGCATCGATGGGACGCAAAAAGGCAGCGTTGAAGAGGGTGAAGGCGGCGGTGTTCCAGCCCAGGCCGATGGCGATTGTGCCGATAACGGTGAGCGCGAACAAGGGCTTGCGGCGGAAGCCGCGCAGCGCGTAGCGGATGTCATGGAATAGGGTTTCGAGGAAGCTGAGGTGGCGGGTGTCGCGGACGTAGTCTTTGACTGCGGCGGGGTCGGTTCCGAATTGCAGACGGGCGGCGCGGGCGGCTTGTTCCGGCGGCATGCCGGCGGCGAGATGCTTGCGCGTTTCCATATCGATGTGGAAGGCGAGCTCGTCGTCGAGTTCTTGCTCGACTCGGTTGCGGAAAAGCAATGCCCGCAGGCGCAGGAGCAGATCGTTCATGCTTGGTCCAAAATTCGGCCGATGGCGGTGGTGAGGCGAGCCCAATCCGCGGTTTCGGTATCGAGCTGCTTGCGGCCGGAGGCGGTCAAACGATAGAAACGGGCGCGGCGGCCAAGCTCCGAGACGCCCCATTCGGCCTTGATCCAACCTTGATGCTCCAAGCGATGGAGAGCGGGATAGATCGAGCCTTGGTTCACTTGCAAGAACGTCCTGCGAGATTTGCTGGATACGTTCGGAGATCGCCCAGCCGTGCAGCGGGCCGGTTTGCAGCGTACGGAGGACCAGGAGATCGAGAGTACCTTGGAGCAGGTTCATCGAAGGATGCCCATTGTTGTCGGATGCCTACACCATCGTGCAACGGTTGGTGTCGAATGTCAACAATAAAGCATGAAGACCGAGATTGTCTCCTATAATCCTGCGACGGGCGTGGAGCTGGGCCGCGTGCCACTGGCGACGGAGCGGGATTACGAACGAACCGTGGAACTTGCCGCGCGGACGTTCGAGCGATGGCGGACGTTGCCGGCTCCGCAGCGCGGGGAGATCGTTCGAGAGATCGGCGAGGAATTGCGTGCAGCGAAGCCGCTGTTAGGTCAATTGGTCACGCTGGAGGCCGGGAAGATCCTTGCCGAGGGGCAGGGCGAGGTGCAAGAGATGATCGACGTCGCGGGGTTCGCCATGGGGTTGTCGCGGCAACTCTACGGGCTCACCATGCCGAGCGAGCGCGCGGGGCACAGGATGTATGAGCAGTGGCACCCGCTTGGACCGGTAGGAGTCATCACTGCATTTAACTTCCCGGTAGCCGTGTGGGCGTGGAATGCGCTGATCGCATTGGTCTGCGGCGATACGGTGGTGTGGAAGCCGTCGCTGAAGACGCCACTGACGGCGGTGGAGGTTCAGCGCATCTGCGGCGGCGTGCTCACAAGGCATGGATGGGAAGGCGTGCTGAATCTGGCGATCGGTGAGGATCAAGTGGTGGGAGAGCGGATGATCCGCGATCCCCGGTTGCCGCTGATCAGTGCGACGGGTTCCGTGAGGATGGGCCAGCATATCGGGCCCGTTGTCGCCGGACGAGTCGGGAGAATTTTGCTGGAGTTGGGCGGGAATAACGGAGTGATCGTGATGGACGATGCCGATCCGGATCTGGTGGTGCGGGCGGTGGTGTTCGGGGCGGTGGGGACGGCGGGGCAAAGATGCACGTCGATCCGGAGGCTGTTTCTGCAGAGTGGCTGCTGCTGCGAAGATTACGGAGAAGCTTATCGCGGCTTACCAGCAGGTTCGCATCGGCGATCCGTCGGTCGAGGGAACCCTGATGGGGCCACTGATCGACGGCGAAGCCGTCGCCAATATGTCGCGCGGGATCGAGGCGATCAAGGCACAGGGCGGGGAGGTACTGTATGGCGGCAGGCATCTGCACGGGTGTTTTGTCGAGCCGACGATTGTGAGATCGCGCGCGGACATGCCGATCGTCAGGGAAGAGATCTTCGCGCCGGTGCTGCATTTGATCGAGTTCGATACGCTGGAGCAGGCTATCGCGTGGCACAACGACGTGCCACAGGGATTGTCATCGGCGATTTTCACCGATAGCGTGAAATCGGCGGAGCGATTCTTAAGCGCGCAAGGTAGCGATTGCGGCATCGCCAACGTGAATATCGGGACCAGCGGTGCGGAGATCGGCGGGGCGTTTGGGGGCGAGAAGGAAACCGGGCGGCGGGCGGGAATCGGGCAGCGATGCGTGGAAGGCCTACATGCGGCGGCAGACGGTGACAGTGAACTGGTCGGGCGAGATGCCGCTGGCCCAGGGGATTAAGTTCGACCTGTGATCATTTTTTGAAGCCCGCAAAACGGCCTGTGCCTTTGCTGGCTAATCGCAGCGGAGAGCCTCGACCGGATTGACGCGGAGGGCGCGGCGGGCCGGCAGATAGCTGGCAAGGAGCGAGGTCGCGGCTAGCGCCAGGGCGACACCGGCGCAAGTCATGACGTTCCGGGGGCGGTGTCTTCAACACCAGAGCCGCGAGGATTCGGCCCAACGCAAGCGCTCCCAGAAGCCCGCAGGCGATGCCCCAGGCGATCAGGATGATCGTCCGGCGCATGACCAGCGCGAGGATTTCGCGATTGCGTGCGCCGAGCGCCATGCGAATGCCGATCTCGCGGGTGCGCTGGCTGACGGAGTACGCGAGCAGAGCGTAGATTCCCACCGAAGCCATCAGCAGGACCAAGGCACCGAGGGCGGTCAGGATGAAGATGGCGAGGCCGGCGTTGCCATTGAAGCGCCCGAGGTAATCGCCGATGGTTTGGATGTTGACCCATAGGGAGGGGTCGGCGGCGTGGACGACTTGCCGGAGTTCTTGTTCCAGGGAGCCCGGCTTGCCATTCGAGCGAACCAACAGCTCCATCCGATCGATCCACCGGCCTCCTGTCGGGCGGGTGCTCCCGGCCTCGCCAGTCGGAATGTAGACGGTGGGGGACAAGGGAAATGGGCCGGAGGCAAGGTTAATGTCAGCGGCCACTCCGACGATTTCGGCGGAGCCGCCGCCAGTGATTTGAATCTGCGTCCCTAGAGGTTCCTGGCCTGCGAGCAATTTATCGGCAAAGCTTTGGCTTACGATGGCCACGGGCGGCGAGCCGGGGCGGTCGGCGGAGGTGAACGGGCGGCCGCGCAGAATCCGAAGATCGAGCGTCTCAAAGAACTCGGGAGAGACGCGATGGCAGACCGGGTAGCTACCCGGCGGCGGAGCCTGAAGCTGGCAGGAGCCGGCGACGATGGGCGAATCGTCGGTGATCGCCGCGGAGACCACGCCGGGCAGAGCGCGGAAGCGGTCGCGAAGATCGCGGCGGAATTGCGAGGCCTTGGCGTCGTCGTAGCCTTGGTCGTTCAGGCGGAAGGCGATGGCGATCACGTGGGAGGAATCGAAAGAGGTCTGGACGAATCCGACACTCTGTACGCCGCGGATCAGGATGGCGCCTCCGATCAGAAGCATCAACGATGCCGCCAGCGGAACCACGACCAGCAGATTGCGCCGGGACCATCCGATGCTCAGAGCCGAGGCAGCGCTTCCGGACATGCCTTCGGAGCGGAGGGCTTGCGCGAGGTTGGTTTTCGTGACAGCGAGGGCGGGGCCGAGTCCGAAGGAGACGCCGGTGACCAAAGACAGGAGCAGGCCGTAGAGGAGCACGCGTTGGTCGAGGGGACCGCGTGCACCGGGCATCGCATCCTTGAGCCACTCTATCAGCCAGTTCGAGAACAAAATTCCGAGCAGGCCGCCGCAGGTGGAAAGCAGGAGGCTTTCGGTGAGGAGCTGGCCGATGAGGCGGGCTCTGCTGGCGCCCAGCGAGAGACGCACGCCGAGCTCGCGGCGGCGGACGGTGGCGCGGGCGAGAAGCAGGCTGGCGAGGTTCGAGCAAGCGATGAGGAGGATCATCGCGATGGCGAGGTCGAGGCCAAGGACGATCTCGCTGCGCTGGCGGCTGGACTGCGGGCGGGAGGGTGCCAAGAAAGACGGAGGCTCGCACGGCGCTTTGGTTGGGAGGTCCTGCCGGAAGGGAAGCTCCGGGATTGGCTTCTGCGAACGACGCGATTAGGGCTTGGAATTCGGTTCGGACTTGCGGCAGGGCTTGTTGCAGAACGAGTCCGGGCCGCAGACGGGCGTTCAGGATCAATTCCGGTTCTGACGTCAGAAGCGGCTGCAGAACGAGGGGCAAGAAAAGATCAGCGAAGTCGGTGGGGTGAAAGCGCGGATCGGCGACGCCGGTGATGGTTACAAGGTGGTTGTTGAGCAGGATGGTCTGGCCGATGACACTGGGATCGCTGCCGAAGCGGCGTTGCCAGAAGGAATAGCTCAAAACGGCGACGGGTGCGGTCTCTTCATTTTGAAGAAAGCCGCGGCCAAGGGCTGGGTGGAGTCCACGGACAGAGAGGAAATTAGAGGACTCGAAGCGGGCAAGGACTTCTTCAGCTTCGGCGGACGTGGTGGGAGTACCGAGAACCAGGCTGGAGGGCTCGGATTCGGCAGTGAGGCCGGCGATAGAGACGGCGTGTGCCTGGAGGTAACGGAACTCGCGAGAGGAAAAGTCCCCGAAGTTATCGTTGCGATTGATGCTGACGTAAGTGTCGGGATGCACCACGTCATCGGGCGGGCGGTATCCCATGCCGCGGCCACCGGTGGCACTCCAACTGACGAACGCGAAAAGAGCCGTGCTGACGGCGATACCGAGGGCCAGACCGAAGATGGTCAGGACGCTGAATTTCGGCTCCTTCCGCAAGACTCGCGTCGCGAAGCGGAGGTCGCGGAAGAGGTGCTGGGCGGGCATCCAGAAGCGGGATTCGAAGAAGCGCTCTTCGGCGAGGGTGCGGTTGCCGAGGGCTCGGCGGGCGGCAGCGTCCGGATCGGTTGCCCCTTCCGAGCGCAGCTCATCGGCCTCCAGTTGAAGATGAGCTTCGAGCTCTGCCTTGAAATCTTCGGGCTTGCGCCTGCGCCACATAAAAATCAGCCCTCCTCGGGCCCGAGGATGCGGCCGATTGCGGCCGTGAGCTTGCGCCACTGGCCCGTTTCCTGCGTCAACTGCTTGTGGCCGGCGCGGGTGAGCTTATAGAAGCGGGCTCGGCGATTGTTGGTGGAGGTGCCCCATTCGGCTTCGATCCATCCCTTGGTTTCGAGACGTTGAAGAGCCGGGTAGAGCGTGCCGTGATCGACCAACAGTACGTCTTCGGACTGGCGCTGAATGGCTCGTGCGACGCCCTGGCCGTGCTGCGCGCCGAAGACCAGAGTGCGCAGGATCAGCAGGTCGAGAGTGCCTTGCAGTAAGGCGATCCGGTCTGGCTCTTGGGTTGGCATCCGACCCAAGTATAGGCGCGCTTGGGTGGGATGTCAACCCAAGAGGCGGCTTTTTATTGGGACGGCTATTGCTTCAACAGATCCCGGATCGCCTGGCGGGTGGAGGCTTCTTCGGTCTTAAAAAAGGCGTCATTTCCGGAGACCTGCTGGCGGACGGTGCCCTTGCGGTCGATGAACATGAAAATGGGCACGTAAGCGTGCTGGGCGCTCTTCCCTAGATCGCCGATCTGAATGATCTGGTTCTGGTTCAGATAGCCGACGGGGAAATTGGGGCGATAGCGCCGCACAAAATCCGCGAGCAGATATTCCGCGTTCGGATCGCCCACGGCGGCGACGGCCTGGAATCCGCTCGGGCCGAATTCCTGCTGGATGCGGTTGAGGATGTCGATGGACTTAATGCACGGATCGCAATCTTTCGAGATGACCGCCATCAAAACCACTTTGCCCCGGTATTGTTTCAGACTGATCGATTTCCCGGTGGGTGTCGGAATCGGCAGATCGGCGATGGGGCGCGGGGTGACGGCGAAAGCCACCGCCGCGGAGAGCAGCGTGGCGGCGAATAAGCTCAAGTGGGCGAATCTGCGGTTGAACATCGCCTCTTATTTTACTTGATTCTCGATTTCCGTCAGCCAATCCGGGCGCTTTAGAACGTCGCGCGGGCGGCTGCCGTCGGGCGGGCCGATGATGCCGTCGCGCTGCATCATGTCGAGGATGCGCGCGGCGCGGCCGTAACCCAGGCGCAGCCGGCGCTGGAGCGTAGAGGTCGAGGCCTTGCCCATTTCGCAGACTACGCGCACGGCTTCCTGGTACATCGCATCTTCGGGACCGTCGAACTCCTCATCTTCCTCTTCCTCGCCGGCGGCGGGCGGCGGGATGAGGAACGTCTGGTCGTATTCGGGCGTGGCCTGCTTCTTCCAGAACTCGACTACATCGTTGGTCTCCCCTTCGCTCACGTAGGAGCCATGCACACGGACCAGTCGCGAGGAGCCGGGAGGCAGGAACAGCATGTCGCCTTTGCCCAGCAAATGTTCCGCGCCCATGACGTCGAGCACGGTGCGGGAATCGACGCGGGTGGCCACGCGAAAGCTGATCCGCGAAGGGAAGTTCGCTTTGATCAGGCCGGTGATGACGTCGACGCTGGGACGCTGCGTGGCCAGCACCAGGTGCATACCGACCGCGCGAGCCATCTGGGCCAGGCGCGTAACACTTTCTTCCACGTTGGCGCGTTCCAGCATCATCAAGTCGGCCAGCTCGTCAATGATGATGACGATGTAGGGGATCTGTTCGAGCGGCTCCTCCACCACGTCCTCATCTTCGAAAAGGCTGCGCGGCTGGTCTTGCAGCGCGCGGACTTTGCGGTTGTACTGCTCGATGTTGCGGACGCCTTGAGAGGCGAGCAGCTTCAAACGCCGCTCCATCTCGAGCACGGCGTTGCGCAGAGCGATGGTGGCTTTCTTGGCGTCGGTGATCACCGGCGTCAGCAAATGCGGGATGCCTTCGTACGGTCCGAATTCGAGCCGTTTGGGGTCCACCATGATCATTCGCACCTGATGCGGCGTGGCCTTGTACAGGATCGACATGATCAGCGAGTTGAGCATGACGCTCTTTCCCGATCCAGTGGAACCGGCAATCAGCAGGTGCGGCATGGAATCGAGCGCGGCGACTTTGATGCGCCCGCTGATGTCCTTGCCCAGCGCGACTGTAAGAGGAGAAGGCGAGTTGTTGAATTCTTCCGATTCCAGGATCTGGCGCAGGCTGATGACTTCCCGTTTGGAGTTGGGAACCTCGATGCCGACGGTTGGCTTGCCGGGGATTCGCTCGATCAAAATCGATTCGGCTTGCAGGCCCAGGCACAGATCCTCGGAAAGAGTGGTGATGCGGGAATACTTGACGCCGGCTTCGGGCTTGAACTCGAAGGTGGTGACAACCGGGCCGGGATTGATTTGGGTGACGGAGCCGAGGACGTTGAACTCCTCGAATTTGCTTTTGATTTGTCCGGCGATTTCCTTCAGCTCATAGCTATCGTAGGCGCTGCGTCCGGCCGGCTCCTGCAGGATATCGGTCGGCGGGATCTGGAATTGCGAGCGGGCTTTACTCGGAGCTTCGCGGCGCGGGACTTCACGGGCGCGCCGGGCGGCGGTCGCAGCCGTGCTCGCCGCAGCACTGCCAAGAGCTGAAGCAGTGCTAAGAGCTGAAAGCGATGCCGCCGCGGCGGCCGGGGCCGGGGCAAAGGGAGCTGGAGTAGGCTCGAACGGTGGGGGTTCCAGCACGTGAATCGGAATGTCGTCGATCTCCATGGGAGGCGGAGGCGGCGGAGCAGAACGCCGCGTGCGAACCGGTTCGGCGGCGGCAGAAAGCGGGTCCAGAATCGCTGGCTCCCGGGGGGGCTGCCGCTGATCTTCCTTTGCGGCGCGACCCGCCCTTTCCGCATCCAGCGATCTCTTCAAGGAGCGAGCCTGGGCTCGCAGACGGGCGCGGCGCGCGCGCTCCTCACGCCACGCAGCGAATCGAGCCGCCAATGCGGATAGCCATTGAAGCGGTTGCCGGAACCACGCCAGCAGATGCTTCATCTCAAACGCGGAGATGAGATACAGCGACACGATCCAGCAGGCCGCGGCAGTCAGGACCGCGCCGGTGAGGTTCATGGCGGCGATCAACGCGTCTGCCAGGATCGAGCCCGCCAGCCCTCCGGCCGGGATGATTCCGGCGATGGGACGCCAGTTGGAGGCCATTCCCAGCGCGGCGCAGGTGGAAAGCATGAGCAAAGCCCCGCCGCAAATCCGCACCAAGGGCGCTTCAATGGGCGCGGAGCGAATCCATTTCCATCCCAGGATCAGAATGAGGGCCGGAATCGCGTAAGCGCCAATACCCAGTATCTGCAAAAAGAAATCGGCGAGATAAGCGCCCACCAGCCCGGTTAGATTTGCCGGCTGAGCGGGCTCAGACGCTGTGTTTAGAGAAGGATCGAAGGGGTGGTAGGAGATCAGGCTGATGAATAGGAACAGGCCCGCGAATAGAAACACTACCGCCAGGGCTTCGTTGAGCCTGGGATGGGATGTCGGTCCTAAGTACTTCATTCCTCCGTGTTACCGGAAGAAGGCCAGAGCAATGACTATTATGCCAAAAATAATTCGATATGCCACGAAGACGGTCAAAGAGCTGTGGCGAAGGTACTTGATGAACAGCGCGATGGTCAGACAGCCAGTGACGCCGCTGACCAGAATCCCCAACAAAAAGGCCATCTGCATCTCTGGCGGAATCGCCTCCTTATGCTTGAGCAGATCCCAGGCGTCCTTGGCGGCCGCGCCCAGAATGATCGGCGTGGAAAGCAGGAAGGAGAAGCGCGCGGCGGTGGGACGGTCCAGGTCGCGGAGCAAACCGCCGGAGATGGTGATGCCGCTGCGGGATACGCCGGGAATGATCGCCAGGATTTGAAGGAAGCCCACCACCAGGGAATCGGCCACCGAGACGTTGCCCATGCTCTTCTGGCCGCGGGAAGCGCGGTCCGCCCACCACAGGAAGAGGCCAATGAGGATCGCGCTGGCGCCAATGATGGGGAGGGTTCGCAGGGTAGAATCGGCGGCCTTCTGGAGCGCCAGGCCGGCGATACCGGCGGGCAGAGTGCCCAGCACCAGGAACCACAGCAGCATCGGGTTGCGGCGCAATTCGGGATCGCCGCCGGAAGTGCTGAGGCGAAATCCGTTGGCCAGAATCTGGATCCAGTCGCGGAAGAAATAGATCAGCACGGCCGCCAAAGTCCCCACGTGCAGCGCGATGTCGTAAGCCAAGCCGGGATCGGGCCAGCCGAAAATTTTGGGCAGCACCACCAAATGCGCCGTGCTGCTGATGGGCAGAAATTCGGTCAAGCCCTGAACAATGCCCAGGACAATGACCTCTAAAATGGACATTCGCCCTTCAGGGTAGCAAGAAGGCTTAGCGGCCTTGCGGGACCGGAAGGTCCATATGCCGTATCCTAGAAGACATCGCGATGGTTGCTTCGGGCCTAGTAGCTCTCCTTCTGATTCTTTCCCTGGTGTACTCGATGTTGGTGGTGCTGGCGGCGCGGCGCTATTTGCGCGTTCGTCCGCTGGCGCGAGAAGCGCCGCGGGAGCCGGTTAGTATCCTAAAGCCGCTGGCCGGGCTCGATCTGGACTTTGAGTCGAATCTGCGCACGTTCTTCGAGCAGGATTACCCGGAGTTCGAGATTCTGTTCGCGGCGCGTCACGCGGACGATCCGGCGATCGAAGTGGTGGAAAAGCTGCGCGCCGAATATCCTGACGTTTCCACGCGCTTGATTGTGACCGGCGAGCCTTCCTATGCGAACGCCAAGGTCTACAGTTTGGAGCGCATGCTCGCGGGAGCGGCTCACGATCTGGTAGTGATGAGCGACAGCGATATTCGCGTGGGACCGGATTTGCTGCGCACCGTCGCCGCGGAGTTTCAGGATCCGCGCATGGCAGTCGCTACGTGCCCCTATCGGGCGATTCCGGGAAGGAGCGTTTGGTCGCGCCTGGAAGCGTCCGGAATGAACTCCGATTTTCTGGCCGGGATACTGGTCGCGCGGATGATCGAGGGGATGAACTTCGCCGTGGGTCCGACAATTGTTGCCCGGCGCGGAGCTTTGGAGTCGATCGGCGGGCTCAAACGCATGAAGGATTTTCTGGCCGAGGATTTCGTGATGGGAAAATTTGCGGCGGAAGGCGGCCATGGGGTGATCCTTTCGTCGTTCGTGGTGGAGCATCACATTGGCAGCTCGAATTTTCGCTCCAACGCCGCGCACCGGTTAAGGTGGGCCCGCAGCACGAAACGCTCGCGGCCCTTGGGGTACGTGGGGCAGGCTTTGACGATGCCCTTGCCGTGGGCTCTCGCGTTATGCGCGTTGAATCCCATGTGGTGGCCGGTGCTGCCGGTGACCTTAGCGATGCGAGCGGTCTCGGCTTACGCGGTTTCCTCGCGAGTGCTGCACGCGCGCCCGAACTGGGCGCTGCTGCCGCTGGAGGATCTTGCGGCGTTCGCGTTCTGGATCGCGGGATTTTTTGGAAGCACCATCGAATGGCGGGGGCAGCGGTATCTGCTTCACTCCGACGGCCGGTTTGAGTTGCTGTGGGAAGGCGGCAAAAAGCCGCTGGAATCGGCGGGCGAAATCGGATATTGAGACCGCGCCTATTGCGGAGTAACCGTCAGCACGCTGGAGGCGTGAACCCGGTCGAACTCCATCGGGAAGCTTTTGCCCACATAGTAGGCGTCCCACTGATCCATGTAGTGGCTGGAGAGCACGTTGCCGGATTCGCCGGTAGTGACGTTCATCACCGAATTGTCCAGATTCCCCAGATCCACCACCATGCGCATGGAGGGTCCCAGCCGGCGCGTGGTCTGCTTGACGGTGGTGGACGATCCGCTCATGGCCACGGGACCGATGTCGAAATACGATCCGATCAGAGGGATCTTGCCGAAAACCGGATTCTCGACGGTGAGCCGGTTGAACTGCCCGTAGTCCCAGCGCGGGAGCTTGGAACCTTGCAACTTGCGGCCCTCCGCGACGCCGTCTTCCAAACATTTCACCAGCAGAGCATCGTAATCCGGGAACCAATCCGGAGGGCGCTCACGCAGAAGATGCTCGATCATCTCAGGGGCGAGGTAAGAAGTTTCGTAGTTCGCCGCGTGACCGGGTGAAGCGCGGTTGGCTACGCTTTTGCGAAGTTGCTCGTAGGCCAGCGCGGCCACCATAGGAGCGGCGGTTCCTTTCTCCATCTGGCCGTTCCAGGATCGAAGAAGATCGATGGGGCCCTCCAGACCCTTCTGTTTTGTTTTTTCCACCGCGGCGAGGATTTGTCCGGCCAGGAAATGCAAGAACGCGGAGTAAACATCCTTCTGCACCCCCAGCATTTCTTCCGGCTTCCACTTGGCGCGGGACTCCAGCCGGGCTCGAATCTGGTCGACGCGGTACTTGGAACCGAAGCGGCCATCCACCTGCCATGGATAGTCCGCCGGAAAAGGATTCTGATTGGCCGTGGCCACGATGCCGGAGGCGGGATTGTAGAAATGCGGGAGTTCCTCGAAGGGAATAATGCCCTGCCAATCGCATTGTGCGTTGGAGCCGTCCAGGGGAATGTCGCTGGGGCAATCCTTGCGTATGGGAAGCCGGCCTGCGGCGTGGTATCCGATGTTGCCGTCGACATCGGCGTAGACGAAGTTCTGCGCGGGACCCGGGAACGCCGCCAGGCCGGCGGTGAACTCATCCCAGTTGCGCGCACGGTCGATCTGCAGCAGGGGAAGATCGAGCGGCCCTTCCGCGGCGCCCATCCAACTCATCGAGTAGCTTGCGCCTCCCTCGTTGATAAAAATCGGACCGTGACGCGTAACCCACAACTGAAACTCCTCGGGAGCTTGCCCTTTCACTTGAATGGCGTCGCGCTCCAGCGCCGCTTGCTCCACGCGGCCTTCAAAGAGGTAGCGGCCGGTTTTGAGATCGATTCGCTCGCGGTACAGATCCTGAACGTCATAGCCGAGATTGGTCACACCCCAGGCGATCCGGCGATTGTGGCCCAGGATGACTCCTGGAACGCCGGGTAGCGCCGCGCCGCTGACATCGAGATCGGGGGCTTTCAGGTGGACCAGAAGCCACGCGCTGGGCACGCTCCAATCCAGGTGCGGATCGTTGGCCAGAATCGGCTTCCCGCCAGCCGTGTGGGCGCCGGAGACGGCCCAGGCATTCGAGCCGGGCTGAACCTCCCCGCCGGTGCGCCGCGGATAGAGAAAGTTCACCTTGGCTTCGTCGCCGCCCTGCAGCATCTGATACTTGTTCATCTCCTCGCGCCAGGTGCCGGTGAGCATGCGATTCATCTGGAGGATTACCAGGAGCGAGTCGCGAATGCTCCACGGGCGCGGATCGTAGCGGAGGATGGCGAATTCGGGCGGGAGCGAGCTTCGATGGGTCTCGATGTAAAAGTTGACGCCGCGCGCGTAGGCGGCGAGCAATTCGCGGCTGGCGGGCGTCAGTTGGTGAACCTGCTGCTCCGCGATGCGCGCCATGCGCCAGCGGTGCGAATCCTCGTCGGACTCGAGCGCGGATTTGCCGACCACTTCGGCCAGTTCCCCTCCGGCCAGGCGGCGCAGGGCATCCATCTGCCATAGCCGGTCCTGCGCGGCCGCGTAGCCCTGCAGGAAGACGGCATCCTGCCAGGATGCGGCGGAGATGTGCGGAACGCCGCGCTCATCGCGTGTAATGGTGGCGCGGGCGCCGATCGGCGCGGATAGTGTCCCCGAGGTTTGCGGCAAGGAGCGCCACCCGAACCAGAACACCGCCGCGAAAATGGCGACGCCTAAAAACGCTATGCTCAGATTGATCGCCCGCAGCAACGGAGTATGAAAGAATCCGAGGGGAGGATGCCGCAACGCCGCGGGTCGAGCCGTGCCCTCGGGATACGGTCCCGCTCCGGCTCCGCCTTCCGAGGGATCGACAAAGGGCACTGCTCGCATTGTAACTTGCCTTCGCGCGATCTTTGAACTACATGCCGCTTCGCCTATTATTGCTGGCCGCGATCGTAGGACTGAACGGATTCTTCGCGTCGGCCGAAGTGGCGCTGATTTCGGTCCGAAGGTCCCGGCTGGGTGAATTGGCCGCCCAAGGGCGGGTTCCCGCCAAGGCCGCACTGGAGCTGCTGGCGAATCCCGGACGCTTGCTGAGCCTCACGCAGGTCGGTGTGACGCTGGCCAGCCTGGGGTTGGGCTGGGCCGGAGAACAAACCGTCTACGAACTGCTGCTGATGGCGCTGGGCCCGTTGATCACGCCGCGCAACGCGGTCTACTTGCATTGGGCCAGCTTCACCGTCGGCTTCCTGGGCATCAGTCTGTTTCACGTGGTGGTGGGCGAGGTGGTGCCGAAGAACCTCGCCATCGAGAAGGCGGACCGGCTGGCGCTGCTGGTGGCGCCGCCGCTGCTGGTGTTCTATCGCGTCGCGGAGCCGTTCATCTTCGTGGTGGAGCGCTGCGCCTTGGTGCTGACGCGCGCGCTGGGATTGAGCGGGCGGGGCGGCGGCGGGCATTCCACGGAGGAACTGAAATTCATCGTCGAATCCAGCCGCAAGGAAGGGCACCTGGAGGGGTTCGAGGAAGTGGCCATCCAGAACCTGCTGGATTTGAGAAGCGTGAGCGCGCGCGAAGTGATGACGCCGCGCGTCGATGTTGTGTCGGTTTCCGCCGACGCCAGCCTGGATCAGATTCTGCGGTTGTTGCTGGAGCACCAATATTCGCGCTTGCCGGTGTATGAAGACAAGCCGGAGCACGTGATCGGGACGATTCACTATAAGGACCTGATGCGGGTGTGGGAGCAACGCAAAATGGCGGCGGATCATCGCGTGCCCGCGCCTCCGTTCCGGCTGCGCCGTTATCTGCGAGACCCTCTGGTGGTGCCGGAAACCAAGCCCCTGAATCAACTGGTGGACGAATTCCGCGCGGCGCATGCCCACATGGCTCTGGTGGTGGATGAGTTCGGAACCTTCACGGGCTTGGTGACGCTGGAAGACGTGCTGGAGCAAATATTCGGCCCGATCGGCGATGAGCACGATGAGCGCCGCCGCACACCCAAAGCCGGCGATCCGGTGATCGAAGTGGACGGCAGCACGACCATTCGCGAGCTGGCGTCCGAGTATGGCGTGGAACTGCCCGGTGACGCGGGATTCGAAACGCTGGCCGGTTTTCTGCTGTTCAAGCTCGGCTACATTCCGGCGCGCGGCGACGCCGTGACCTACGGCCCACGTACGTTCATCGTGCAGGAGATGGAGCGCAACCGGATCGCGCGGGTGCGGATCGTGGCTGCGCGAGGGGCCTCGGGGGCGCCACAGGTGAAACAGGCGGTCTAGGACAGGTGGCATGTGGCGTAAACTAAAGCCGAGGGTTTGAACCATGAAAATGCTCAGACTCGCTATCACCGCTATGTTCGGGATCGCGGCGTACGGGCAAACGATTAAGGACCCCGGGTTGCACAATCCTGTGCGCGTGTCGACCCGGCTCCAACTGACGGTGACGCTCGATAAAGCGAGCGTCAAGCTTGGAGAGCCAGTCATCCTCCGTGCTCGTTACAAAAACGCGTCCTCCACGAAGCTCGGGCTGGGGACTGGGTACTGGATGTTAGATTACGGATTGGTCGTGACTGACTCCTCGGGGGCGGAACCGCCGCGCACTGCGCTGGGCGAGAAGTGGGTACAGGAGCAACGCGAGTCTTTTCTCATCTCCTCTCAAGGCCCCATTCGGCTGGAGGCCGGCGCCGAGAGCACAGAGTTTACGTTGGACGTCTCGAAAGTGTACCAGCTCACCCGGTTCGGCTCATACTCCGTCCGCTTGATGTTCCGCGGCGTCTGGCCGGAGCCCGGCACGCCCAAGCCTGCTACCGTCGAGGAAAGCCAACAAATGCCCTTGGAAGAAGCCGTATCCAATGTGGTTCAATTCACCATCACGCCCTGAGCCCGCTCCTCGCGTCATGTAGCGTTGCGGGTTCTCCACTGGTGAAACAGGCGCTAGGGAGCTAGATCCGCTTTCGAGAGTGCCCGCTCAATCTGGCGGATGCGCCGGCGCTGACGGTCCGCATCTTCGGCGTCCGGATGCCGCGCCAGGTAATCCTTCAAGACCTCTGCCGCCGCGAGGCCATTTCCCGAGCGCAGATAAATGTCGGCGAGAAACAGTTGCGGCTTCGAAAAGTGCGAAGGATCGACTCGCATGGTTAGAGTGAGCGCGGCTTCGGCGCGATCGTAATCTCCCAGCGCAAAATAGGCAATGCCGGCTTGCACGTTGGCCAGAGCGTCGGCCGGGCGCGCGGCCAGCGCGCCTTGATTCACGGCCAGGGACTCCTCGAACTTCCCCTCACTTAAGAGCACCCCGGCGAGGTTGGCGGCGGGTTCGAACGCGGCAGGCTCGACGGCGGAAGCGGTGCGGAAATACCGCTCCGCGGTGGGAAGATCATGGGTCTGATACGCGATCAAACCCAGGGCGTTCCACGCCTGCGTGAATTGCGGCGCCAGATCGACGGCTGCTTGCAAGCTTTGCCGGGCGCCTTCCACGTCATGCCTCGCCAGCCGTTTTTGTGACTCCGTGTATTTGCTGCGCGCGCGGTCCGGAACGGAGAGCGAGTTCTTTGAAATGGTCCCGCCGCTGACGCCCGCGGCTTCCGCGGCCTGGTAGGCGATGGTGACGCGCACCACGCCCTTTTCATCCGCAAAGCTGGGACTGACGACCACGGTGCGCCGCGTCGCACCCAGGCCGCTCTTGAGGACGGAGACGGAGTAGTTACCGGGCGCCAGGTCGTGAAAACGGAATTCGCCGAAGTCCGTTTCCGTGGCCGCGGTGTAAGGCTGATCGATGGCGAAGAGAGTGACCTTCACGGGAGCCCGTCCGGCGCCCGTGACTTGGCCAATGAGATCGAAGCGGCTGCGCGCGGAGTCAACGGGACTCGCGGCGGCCGAGAGCGCCACACAGACGGCGAGCTCCAGCGCCAGACGCCCGGTCATTGCTTGAGCGCCACGATCTGCGTTTTGAGTTTGTCCACCCAATCGGTTTGCGACTCCGTCAACCGGGGGCGCTCCGGTTCCAGCATGAGGCGCGCCTGCACGTCGCCGTGCTCGGAGGCCAGCTCCAGCCAGGCTATGGCCTGCAGGTAATCGCGCTCTTCGCGATCCTGCTTCTCCAGCAACAGCTTGGCCAAACGAACCTGGCACACCGTTTCCCCTTGCAGCGCGCACAAGCGGAAGTACTGGCGGGCTTGTTCGGGGCTTTGCGGCAGCAGGCCGCCGCCTTCGTACTCTGAAGCCAGGAAGAATTGGGCTCCGCGATTATGCAGAATGGCGGCGTTGCGCACCAGCTCCAGGCCGCGATCCGGATCCTTATCCAAGCGGCGGCCTTCGAGAAGCATGCGTCCTTCATCGAACATCGCCGGGGCGTAATACTTGCCCGCGGACTCCTGAATCAGGCGCAAGGCCAGATCCGGGTCGCGCGGAAATCCGTCGCCGGCCTCGATCATCTTCGCGTACAGATACATCGCCGGAGGATACTTCTGTTGGGCCAGATTCTTGATCGACTCCAGGGTCTCATCGGTGCGGCGGTGCGTCTGGATCTGCTCGACCACCAGGTTGTAGTTGGTCCGGCGCTGCTCCAGAGCCGGATCGAAGACGCGATGGAAGATGCGGAACTCGACGTTGACGGTGGTGATGGTCTTCACCGGCCTGCCATCCTTGCGGCCAGGCTTAAACTGCCATTGCGAGACTGCTTCGCGGGCGCGCTCATCCAGGCCGAATCCGATGGGGCTGATGGTCGAGATAAGCGTGGGCGAGCCGTGCTCATCCACCACGACTTCAAGAACCGCCGTGCCCTGCACCAAGGCTCGGCGGGCCTGCTGGGTGTAATAGGGAGGGACTTTGTGAATGATCCTCGGCGGGATCACGCCTGGGCCGGGGCGGTAAACCTGCGAGTCATCGTCGGCGGCCGCGGCGCACACAACCCCGGCGGAGAGGAGAAGAAGCGAGGCCGCAGTGAGGAGACTGAGCCGCATGCTTGGTAATATTATGCACCCGCCGGGCGAGGGGTGGAGGGTCAGAGCAGAGACTTCCAATTCCGCGACACCCTCGCGAGCGGAAGTCCCATTACATTGAAATAGCAGCCTTCCACCCGGGTGACGAATTTCGAGGCCAGGCCTTGGATGCCGTAAGCTCCGGCTTTATCCATGGGCTCGCCACTGGCAATATAGGCGTCGATTTCGGAGGAATCGAGTTCGGCGAAATAAACTTGGGTCTCTTCGGCGTCTGAAATGGCGCCTCGTTTATGACGCAGGCAGATGCCGGTGATCACGGTGTGTGCGCGGCCGGAAAGGGCCACCAGCATGCGGCTGGCGTCGGCGGCATCGAGCGGCTTTTCGAGGACTTGCTCACCCAGAACCACGATGGTATCCGCGCCAAGAACGATTTCATCATTGTCTTCCCAGGCTGCCTCGGCCTTTTCCCTGGCGAGCCTAATGGCGTAATCGCGCGGAGTTTCCCCAATACCTCGGACCTCTTCCACCGGCCGGGACCGCACCTGGAAGCTGAAGCCGGCGGTGCGCAGGAGTTCACTGCGGCGCGGGGACTGAGAAGCGAGGATCAAGTCCATTTCTTAAGACTACTGCCTGAGGTTCTTAAGACTACTGCCTGAGGCTTCACATGCTACAATCGACACTTCCCCCGGCAACCCGAATTTGGAGCAGAATATGGAACGAGCCGGTCGCCTCTTCTCCGAGATGGATTTCCCCTCCCAACTGGACGACGCCGCAACCCGAGCCTGCGCGGCCTGGCCGATTGCGGCGGGAAAGAAGATCGCGAGGCATGCTCGAGCCACGGGGCTGGTGCGCGGGGCTCTGGTGGTGGAGGTGGGCGACCATGTGTGGCAGCGCCAGCTTTCGACGCTGCGCCATTTTCTGATACGCAACCTGGCGCGCGAACTGGGACCCTCCGTAGTAACCGAAATCGACTTTCGCCCCGTGCCCAAACGCCGTCCGCCGCAAAGGGCGGGGTCCATCCGCAAGCCGGCCGGGAAAGTGGACGGGATCGAAGACCCGGTGATGGGCTTGCTGTATAAGCGCTCTCAAGGCAATCGGAAATGATCACCGAACAAGATATCCGCCGAGTGGCGGAGCTGGCGAACCTCGCGCTGACGGAGGATGAGGTCGCGCGCATGGCGAAAGACTTGAGCGGGATACTCACGCATGTTGACAAGCTGAACGAACTGGACACCAGCGGGGTCGAACCGATGTCGCAGGTTCTGTTCGATGCCGAAGACAGTGCGACTTTGCGGGAGGATCGCGAGCGCCCATGCTTGAGCAATCGGGATGCCCTGGCGAACGCTCCGGCCGCGGGCGCCGGATACTTCAAAGTGCCCAAAGTGATTGAACGATGAGCTTGGCGAAACACACCATCGACTCCATTCGCGCCGGTTTGCTGGCGAAGCAATTCAGCGCGGAGGAGTTGGCGCGGGAGGCATTGGCGTTCGCGGAAGCGGAGAATTCGAAGACCAATGCCTATATCACGCTGGCTCCGGAACGCGCGCTGGCCGCGGCGAAGGCAGTCGATCGACAGATCGCCTCCGGCGACGATCCGGGACCGCTGGCGGGTGTTCCCATCGGCGTCAAGGACGTGATCGTCACGCGCGGCCTTCGCACCACATGCGGTTCGAAACTGCTCGCCAACTACGTTCCGCCCTACGACGCCACGGCGGTGATCAGGCTGGAACAGGCCGGCGGCGTGATCCTGGGCAAGACGAATTGCGACGAGTTCGCCATGGGTTCGTCGAATGAAAACTCAGCATTCGGGCCGGTGCGGAATCCGGCGGCGCTGGACCGGGTGCCGGGAGGGTCGAGCGGAGGCTCGGCTGCGGTGGTGGCGCAGGGAACGGCGGTGTTGTCGCTGGGATCGGATACGGGAGGATCGATCCGGCAGCCGGCATCGTTTTGTGGCGTGACCGGCGTGACGCCGACTTACGGACGCGTGTCGCGATACGGGTTAACGGCGTTCGCGAGCTCGCTCGATCACATTGGTCCATTTGCAAGAACGGTCCGGGACAGTGCCCGGCTGCTTCAAGTGATTGCGGGTAGGGATGAGATGGATTCGACCTCGGCATTCGCGCCGGTGCCGGATTACGTGGGTTTGTTAGATAGCGCCGCGCTGGATGGAAACGTGCGCGGGAAAAAGATCGGTTTGCCGAAGCAGTTTTTTGAGGGGCTGGCGAGCGAGACGGGCGATCTGGTGCTTGCCGCAGTCGACGTGCTGAAGAAGCTGGGGTGCGAGGTGCGCGATGTGGATTTGCCCCACACGCAATATGCCGTCGCTTGTTACTACGTGATCGCTACGGCCGAGGCAAGTTCCAACCTCGCGCGTTTCGATGGCGTGCGCTACACGGCGCGCGCGGCGTCGGCATCGACGCTTGCGGATATGTATCGTGTCACGCGCAATGAAGGCTTCGGCGCCGAATGCAAGCGCCGCATCATGCTGGGAACCTATGTGCTCAGCGCCGGCTATTACGACGCATACTATCTGAAAGCCCAGAAGGTGCGTGCCTTGGTGGCTCGCGATTACGCACAGGCGCTGGAGCAGGTGGATGCGATCGTTGGACCGGTGTCGCCATTTCCGGCTTTCAAGATCGGCCAGTTGGTTGACGATCCCGTGTCGATGTATCTCTCCGACATTTACACCATTACCGGAGACTTGGCGGGCGTTCCGTGCATGAGTGTGCCGTGCGGAAAGACTCGCGAGGGGCTGCCGGTGGGATTACAGATTTTTACGCGCCATTTTGCCGAGGAAGAAATGTTCCGGCTTGGCTGAAGCATATGAGCGCGCTGCCGCATCGTAAACTTTGAGAAAGGGAAAACATGCCATTCACTGTACCTGCATTGCCTTACGCTCCCGATGCTTTGGAGCCGCACATTGACAAGATGACCATGGAGATTCATCACGGCAAGCACCACAACGCCTACGTGACGAATCTGAACAAGGCGCTGGAATCGGCGCCCGATCTGGCGTCGAAGAGTCTGGAGGAACTGCTGGCGAACAATTGCGCGATCGTGCCGGAGGCGATTCGCACGGCTGTGCGCAATAACGCGGCGGGCACTGGAACCACTCCATGTTCTGGCAGATTATGGGGCCGAAGGCGGGTGGTGCGCCGGTAGGGCACGTGGCGCAGGCGATTACCGGAGCGTTCGGCAGCTTCGACGCGTTCAAGGAGAAATTCGGGGCGGCCGCGGCAGGACGGTTCGGGTCGGGCTGGGCATGGCTGCTCAAGACCGGCTCCGGCGTCGAGATCACCTCAACCGCGAACCAGGATTGCCCGGTCATGGAGGGCAAGCACATCGTCATGGGCCTGGACGTATGGGAGCACGCGTATTATTTGAAGTATCAGAATCGCCGGCCGGAGTACGTGGGCGCGTGGTGGAACGTGGTGAACTGGCCCGAAGTCGAGAAGCGATTTAACGCAAAGTAAGAAGATAAGCCGCGAATGAACGCGAATGGACGTTTATTCGCGGCGTTCTTTGAAAAACCGGCAGTCTGGACGAGCTGCGCATGTATTGCAGACTGGCCCATTGCGGAGGCAGATTTCCTGGCCGTGCTTGCGCAGCAGCAAGTGGACTTGCATGAGCAGTTGGGAATCTGCGGGCAATTCCTCCAGCGTAACTTCGCGGACGGATTTGTAGGTCGCCGAGTAACTCTTTTTATCTTCACCGATGCCTAGCCGCACCAACGTGCGCAGGCCATTCGATTCGAGAGCCAGCACGTCGAGGACGCCCGAGAACAGGAGAATTTTTTCCGCTCCGGGTTCGCCAATCTGAGGAAATCGCATGAAGACTTTCTTGGCTTTCTGCGGAGGAAGCTTGAGAATGCTGCGCAAATCGCCGTCGGACTCCTCCAGCGCGAGCTGTGCGGCCGTGTGGAGGCGTTCGGCGCGTTCCTCGAAGGCGATCGATCCGCCCATGCGCGTGATCCCGGTAAGCACCTTCAAAGGAGCCTTGAGAATCTCTCTCGGTGTCAGACCGGCTCGTTTCCGCAACGCGTCGAAGGCAACCATCCGCTGGGCATCATCGGCGAGATAAGCGACGATTTCCCAGAGAATCATTTCGAAGGGGCCGTACAGGGCGGGAGGAGTGAGTTTGCCATGCTGCTTCTCGATCTTGGCGAGGATTCCGCCTAAGCGGGACTTGGGCCACTTGCTCATAGTCCGGCGAGCGGCAAATTTGCTTGGGCTTTGAGCGTGAGGGTCGCGAAGTCGCATAGGTAAAGCTTGGGAAACGCCGCGGCGGCGATCATGGCGGCATTGTCGGTGGAGAGGCCCGGGGCGGGGAAATAAGCCGGGTAAGGCAAGCGGGCGCGCTCCACCGCCCGGCGCAACCCTTGGTTGGACGCCACGCCTCCGGCGATGACCAGGGACCGTGCGCCCATTTCTTCGGCCGATCGCACGGCGCGGCGGAGCAGTTCTTCGATCACGGTGTGTTGAAATGACGCCAGCAGATCCAGCGTGGCCTGCGGCGTCACCGCGAGCCACTGTTCCACGGACGGCTGGTGATTTGAGGCGAATAAGGCGCGCCGCGTGGCGATTTCAGCCGACATATCGCGCGCTTCGAACCAGCGCAACACAGCGGTCTTGAGGCCGCTGAAGCTGAAATCGAGCGTGTTGCCCTTCATCTTGGCTAGCGTGAAGCGGACGGCTTGGGGATCTCCGTGCGGGGCGAGCATGTCGATCACCGGGCCCCCGGGATATCCAAACCCGAAAAGTTTGGCGACTTTATCGAAGGCCTCGCCGGCTGCGTCGTCGCGGGTTTTGCCCAGGAGTCTATATTGGGACGCCTCGCAAACCTCGAACAGATGCGTGTGGCCGCCGCTCACCACCAACGCCAGCGCCGGATAATCGACGGTATTTTGACTCACCACGGAGTGAATATGACCCTCGATATGGTTCACCGCAATCAAGGGCAGTCCTTTGGAGACGGCCAGCGCTTTGGCGTAAGTCATTCCCACCAACAATGACCCGACCAATCCGGGACCCTGCGTAACCGCGATGGCGGTCAAATCTTCCAGCTCGGTAGCCGATTCTTCCAGAGCCAGGCGCACCACGGGTACGATGGCGCGCAGATGCTCGCGCGAAGCCAGCTCCGGCACCACACCGCCGTATTTGGAATGGGTCGACATCTGGGAGCTGATCACCGACGACAGGATACGCGAGCCGTCCTCCACAACCGCGGCGGCCGTTTCGTCGCAGGAGGACTCGATTCCAAGGATCAGCGCCATCTTTGTCTAGTCTAAAGGACGGTTTAGTCTGGAGGTCTACGATGCTGCTGAGCGAGTTCGATTATCACCTGCCGCAGGAACTGATCGCGCAGCAGCCACTTCCGGAGCGGGCCGGTTCGCGGATGCTGGTGGTGGATCGCGCGCGAGGCGCATGGGAGGACCGTCATTTCGCTGATTTTCCCCATTACCTGCGCGCGGGCGACTGCCTGGTGCTGAACGATTCGCGCGTTTTCCCGTCGCGCCTGATTGGTCGGCGCGAGCACGGGGAGGGCGGACGGGTGGAGGTATTTTTGGCCAAACCCGTGCCGGGTGAAAAGCTGATCTGGACCGCGCTGGTGCATCCTGGCCGGAAGATGCGCACACGGGAGCGGGTGATCGTTTCGGATGAGCTGACCGTGGAAATTCTGGCTCGCGGCGAGCATGGCGAGCGTACGGTGCGGCTTGAGCCTCGCGGTGATTTATTCGATGTGCTCGAGAGGGCAGGGCATACTCCTCTACCCCCCTACATTCGCCGCGATGACACAGCCTCCGACCGGGAGCGCTACCAAACGGTCTACGCGCGCGAACGGGGCTCGGTTGCGGCGCCTACCGCGGGGCTGCACTTCACGCCCGAGATTCTGGAACAATGCCGCGTTGCGGGGGCTGAGATTGCCCGAGTGACGCTGCATGTGGGGCTCGGCACGTTTCAGCCTTTGCACACGGAGGTTCTGGAGCAGGTCCATTTGCATCACGAATCATTTCATGTAAGCGAGGAAACCGTTCAGGCGATGGACCGCGCGCGGCGCGTGATCGCCGTAGGAACCACCAGCGTGCGGGCCATCGAGAGCGATATCTCCCAGCGTGAAACCGATTTATTCATCTCGCCCGGGTTCGCCTTCCGCCGCACCGGCGCGCTGCTGACCAATTTTCATTTGCCGAAGTCGAGCCTGCTGGTTCTGGTGTGCGCGTTCGGAGGGACGGATTTGATGCTGGCGGCCTACAAACACGCCGTGGAACAGCGTTACCGCTTCTTTTCCTACGGCGATTGCATGCTCATACTATAATCAACCAGAAGGCCGATCTTGCCCATTCATTCGCCACTTAGCCGGCTCCTGGAGATGGCCCGGAAACGGGACGTGTTGAACCTTGCGCTGGATAAGGGTGCGCTTGCCGTGGCAATCGTCATGGGGGGCGTGATCGCGCTTCTTCTCGCCGGAACCGACATTTTAAATTGGTACTGGCTGGTTCTATTGGCGGCGGCCAGCCTGGGCGCGGGCGCGTACTTGCTGCGCAAGAGCCGGGCTTCCCGCTACCTTCTGGCCCAGCGCATCGATCGCAAGCTGGAGTTGAAAGACGCTATCTCCACGGCGTTCTATTTCGCAGAGCATCCAGAGCCCGAAAAGGCTGCTATCTGCGAGAGCCAGTTCCGCGAAGCCGAGTCCGTTGCGGCGCAAGTGGATGTGAAGCTGGCCCTGCCGCTGACGCGTTCGCGTTACATTGCTCCGGCGGTCGCGTTAGCCGCCGTGGCTTTCGGTTTGTTCGCCGCGCGCTATCTGGTCGCGGGTAAGCTGGATTTGAAGGCCTCCCTGGTGCAGGTGGTCTACGACAACTTCTTCAGCACCAAGAGCGAGGCTCGGAATCAGCTTCCTCCGCGCGCCAAATTCGAGCCGCAGGTGGGCGACCTGAATCAACAGGCACAATCGATCGAGGCCGACCGCCAGCCGGAGGACTTGCTGGATTCTCAGGATCAGACGGAATCCGCCTCCAGCGACGACAATTCCAAGACCGCCAACCAGGACTCCAGCGATAAGAAAAAGGGCGACAGCGCCGGAAATGACAAGGGCAAGGAAGATTCCTCGGGTAAGGGCAATGAGGCCCAGGACCAGAAGGATCAACAGAGCGACGGCAAGAACGGGGACCAGAAGCAGGGCAGCCAGCAGGGCAAACCCTCGGCCGGCAACCAGAAGAATCAGAGTCTGCTCGACAAGATGAAGGACGCTTTGTCCAATATGATGGACAAGCTCAAGCAGGAAGCTTCGCAGGGATCGAACTCGGAGCAAAACCCGCAGAACAATTCTTCGGACCGGAAGCAGGATCAGGCGGACAAGGGCGAAAAGGCGAAGTCGGATCAATCCCAAGCCTCGGCGAGCGGGGACCAGAGCCAGCAGTCGGAGGGCAAAGAGTCCGCTGAAGCCAGCAACGACAAAAAAGCGTCGCAGAAGACCGCCAGCCAGGATTCCAAGAACGGCATTGGCTCGCAGGACGGCGATAAAGCGATTAAGCAGGCCGAGGAATTAAAGGCCGAGGGCAAGATTGCGGAGATTCTGGGCAAACGTTCGGCCGCGGTTAGCGGGGAGGTCATGGTGGAAGTCGGCTCCAGCAAACAGCAGCTCAAAACGCAATGGATCGAGAGCCAGGCCAATCATTCCAATTCCGGTGGCGAGATTCATCGCGACGAGATTCCGCTGACCGAACAGCAGTTCATCGAGCGCTATTTCGAGGAAGTGCATCAGCCCGCCGGGACCGCTCCGGCAGATTCCTCGCAGCCCGGCGCCCCGGCTGGCAAAAAGGGCGGATAACATCCGGAAGCCGCGAGGCCACGTAGTACCTCATATGAAATCGCGAGTTTGCCTCCTGATCGCGCTGAGTGGATTGGCGGCGGCCCATCCCATGGGCAACTTCAGCGTCAGCCACTACACCCGGCTCGACGTTTCCTCAAAAGGCGTGGAAGTGACTTACGTCCTGGATCTGGCGGAGGTCCCGACGTACACGCTGCTGCGGGATTGGAAACTCGATGCCAACAGCCCGCAGGCGAATCTGGAGCAAAAGGCCGCGGAGCAGGTGAAAGTTTGGGCGCAGGGCCTGGAGGTTCGTGCGGCTGGAAAACCGGTCGAGCCGAAGTTTGTGAGCGCGGCGATCCGGATTGCCGGCGGCGCGGGCGGGCTGTCAGTGGCCCGGATCACGTCTACGTTTGAAATCACTGGGGCTGAAATCGCTGGCGCGAAATCGCCGTTGACTTTTGAAGATCATAATTTTCCGGATCGCGCGGGATGGAAAGAAATCGTGATCGGCGCGGGCGCCGGAGCGGAGTTGATCAGCGCCAGCCAGGGCCGCGTGGATCGAAGCAAAGCTTTGACCGAGTATCCGGCCGACCCGACGGTGGCGCCGCCGCAGGATTTGCGGGCGTCACTTGAATGGACGCTCACCGGCGCGCCTGTCTCGCGTGTCGCGCCTCCCAAAGTGGTTCCGATTGAACAGCCCAAACCGGTCGCCGCTCCGGCCACGCCTCCGCCGTCCTCGGCTCCTCAGGTTCCCCAGCCGGCCGGGACCGTGGTCAAGGGCGATTTTCTGTCACGGCTATTGGCCAAGGACCGCATCGGATGGCAGTGGCTGCTGCTGGGGTTGATCGTCGCGTTTGGATTGGGCGGCGCGCATGCGCTAGAGCCGGGGCACGGCAAAACCATTGTGGCGGCATATCTGGTAGGCTCGCGCGGGACACTGAAGCACGCGGCGATTCTGGGCGGCGTGGTCACCTTCACTCACACTATCAGCGTTTTTCTGTTGGGTATCGCGATGCTGCTGCTCTCGAAATCGTTCGTTCCGGAGCGGGTGATCCGGGTGCTGGAAGCGGTATCCGGTTTGTCGATTGTAGCGATCGGCGCGGTGATGCTGATTCAGCGCCTGCGGCGTCTGCGCGGGGCGGCGGCGGATCATCACCATCACCACTCGCACGATCACGGGCACTCGCATGGGCACTCACATGATGATGGGCACTCCCATGCTCACCAGCATGCACACCCGGATGACCACGATCACGTGCACTCGCATACGCACGATCATGTCCATCCTCACGCTCACGAACACGGACATGCGCATCCGCATGAGCATCCCCATGAACATCCCCATGAACACTTGCACACGCATGACCACGGTCCGCATGGACATTCGCACGTGCCGGCCGGCGACATCACTCTGGGCAACTTGATGGCTTTGGGCGTGAGCGGAGGGCTGGTTCCATGCCCGGCGGCGCTGGTCATCATGCTGGCGGCGATTGCATTTGGGCACGTGGGCGCCGGGTTGGTGTTGCTGGTAGCGTTCTCGCTGGGTCTGGCGGGAGTGCTCATGGCCGTCGGCATGATGGTGCTGTACGCGAAAAGCTGGCTGCCCGATCCCGCTGCCTCCAGCCGTCATCCTTTGTTCCGTTTAGTTCCAGTGATTTCGGCCATCGTGATTATGTGCATTGGGCTCGTCATGACCGGCGTTTCCTTAGGCTGGCTACGACCCGGGCTGGCGGTTTAGCCGGAAACCGGGGTCCTAAGGCAAGCAAATCGCGGGTTACAGTAAGCACAAACCCTAGGTGGGACCTAAGGGGTTTACTGCGTAGTATTTCTGTCCTGGTAACCGTAGCATGGAATCGATGTCATGGTCCGATGACATGCGGTGTCTGTACTGCGACGGGAAACTACCGTTGTACCGTAAGATCACGCATGGCCAATTCTGCTCCACCAGTCACCGCAAGGCGTACTGGCAGGAGCAGGAGCGGTTAGCGGTTGAGCGTCTTCATCAAACCCACACTTCTCTCAAAGCGGCGCGTCCACTATTGCCGGTGGAGGCCATCCTTGGGCCAGAGGTGACACCACCCGAGACAGGACTGAGCGGATTTGTAGCGTGGGCGGAAATCCACCCACACGCCCAAGGCGCTCCCTGGATGCTGGCCGCCGATCCGCTGCTTTACGAAACGGAACTCGCGCCCGGCATGCCGCGGCCGGCGGGGCGGGAAGAACACGAATGGAGCGTGCCCTCCGCCGGCATCCTTCGTCTGCTTCGCATCTGGTTTGAATCGGGTAAGTGGGCCGCAATCCGGTTGCGCGGCGGGGATCTAAATCCGCGCGCCGTTGCTCTGGCGCCTATTTACTCTCTTCCGTTCCTGGCCGGAATCGCCGGGGAAGCTTACGTGGAAGTTCCCGCGGAATTGGAAGCGGAGTTGGAAGCGGAGTTGGAGATTCCGCCACTCGCTCTGCCGTTGGCGTACCAGCTTTTGCCGGCGTGTAAGGCCAGCGGCGTTCCTCGCCCGCGCGATCCGATGCCGTCGCGCATGCCGCGCCCGGCGCTATTGCTCAGGCTCTCGATCCTGCCGCTGACGCCGGAGCTCGACGCCAAGCCCACGCCCGCGGTCCCGTGCACGGCCGACCTGATGTTCCCGCTGGAGCTATTCCAAGCGCTGGCGATCGCGCCGGGAAGCGCAGTTTCCGTTGAACCCTTGGCCTCTGAACCGCTAGTCTCACCGCTGGCCGTGGAACTCCCCAATTATCGTCCGGTCTGGAGCGCGGTTTTGGGCGAATTGAGCGGACCGGTGCGCATGCTTGCGTTTCAGGCCTCGGCTCCCGCGAGCATTCCGGTGGAACCTCGCGTAGTGGCGTCGGTTTGGAATCCGGCCCCCGCGCAGCCTGTCTTGGCGCTGCCGCTGCGCGAGCCCCGTCTTGCGATGGGCCGTGGCAGCCGTTATCCGGTCCAGTACCGGCACAGCAGCACCCCAGGCGAATACGCCGGCCCGGTGGAGTTCCCCAAGACTCCGGCCGAAGTCGTCCTCCCCGCCGTCCAAGCCACTGTTGTGGACCCCGGCGCTATTCTGGACGCCGTGGTTCCCCAACCTGCCGGGATGGTCCGCCTGAAAGTTCAGCGGAACTCGCCCGCGGCAGGACGAATTCAACCCGTGCTGCTGGAAATCTCCACGATTCCGCAGCCCTTGCGCACGGAGCATATGATCCTTGCCTCGGGCCTGGAGCCTCTGGACGCCAAGCCGGTTTCCGACGAGTTTCAACCGGTCGAGACCGCGACGGAATCTGCCCCCGCTTTGGCAAGCATTGTGGCCAAAGCGCATCTGTGGACCAGAGCCGCCGCCTTCTGGACGCTCGCTCCGCGCGACTTGAAATTGCTGGCCTTCGCGATTCCCGCGCTTCTGGCGCTGGCGTTTCACCGCGAGCTGCCCAAGGTCCACGTGACCGGCCCGGCTGTCTCTACCGCCCAGCTTCGCGATAACCTGCACAACGTCGTCAATTCGCAGTTGACCAACGTGCGGCAGGCGGTGCTGGACCGCGCGGGAGTGGCTCTCGATGACGACTTCCGCTCTGGCCTGGACGACTGGGCCAGCCGCGGAGATGCTACCGCCGAATGGTCCTTCGACGCTGCCGGCTTTGTGAGTCCGGGCCACTTGGCGCTATACCGGCCCTCCGTTAGTTTGGCGGATTATCAGTTCCAGTTCCTGGGAATGATCGGTAAGAAGGCCATGAGTTGGGTGGTGCGCGCCGCGGACTTCAGTAACTACTACGTGGTGAAGCTGGAGGTTCTCAAGCCCGGTCCGCGAACCACGCTGCACCTGATCCGCTACGCGGTGGTCGACGGAAAGGCGCAAAACCCGGTGGACACGCCGGTCCCGCTGGAAGCGCAGCCGGATACTTTGTACCGGGTGAGCTTGGATGTGGATGGCGAGAATTTCTCTTTGACGATCCAAGGCCAGATGATCGATAGCTGGTCCGAACCGCGCCTGATGCACGGCGGCGTCGGCTTTTTCACCTCCCCCGGCGAGGAAAGCCGCGTGCGCTGGGTCGCAATCCGGCACCAATACGACATGCTGGGTCGCCTGTGCGCGTACCTGGCCCCCTACGAAACTCCAACCACGAATGGGAGCTGGTAAACAATCATGAGTGCACGCAAGAACGTAAACGGCGCTCCGGCGAACGGCAAGGCGGCTTCGCCCGCCCTGGCCCGGTCCGTCGCGCTGCATTTGGAAGGCAAGCGCAAAGAAGCCCTGAAAGAGATCAACACGGCCATCGAGAACGGCGAAGAATCGGCGGAAGTGCTATCCGCCAAGGGCCACATCCAGTTCGAACTGGAACAGTACGACGATGCGGTGAAGACGTATGAGCGCCTGCTCTCCATGGCGCCGAATCACCCCACTGCCAGCTTCAACCTGGGCATCTGCTACGAAAAGGCCGGCCGCTGGCAAGAGGCCACGGATTCCTTCACCAAGGCTCTGACGTCCGATCCGCAGCGCACCGAAGCCAATCTCGGCTTGGGTATCTGCCTGCTTCACCAGGAAAAGCCGGAGCCGGCCATCGCCTGCTTCGATAAGGTGCTGGCGCAAGCAGCCCGATCTTGAATCCGCGCTGTTCGGCAAGGCCGTTTCCCTGCAACTGTTATGGAAGTTCGACGAAGCCACTGCGCTGTATCTGAAGATCCTGGAGAAGAATCCGCAATCGGAAGAGTGCCTGGTGAACTTAATCACCATCGGCATGGCGCGCAAGGATCACGACTCCATCCAGCAGTATTCGGAAAGACTGTTGACCATGCGGCCGTTCTCGCAGGCGGCCCTGGAAGGCCTGGCGACTTGCGCATTTCACGGCAACGATTTCGAAGCGGCTTCGCGCTATTGCTCCAAGTTGGTGGAGTTCACGCCGGATCATTTCGAGCGCTGGTTCAACCTGGGCGTCGCCGAGCAGAAGTGCAAGCGCATCCCTGAGGCGGCCAAGGCTTACTCCGAGGCTGTTCGCATTCGTCCCGACGCCAAGCAGGCGCACGTGAATCTGGGCATCGCGCGGCAGGAACAGGGCGATTTGAAGGGCGCCCGTGAATCGTATGAGCGTGCGCTCCAGATCGCGCCCGATCTATCCGACGTCATCTATAACCTGGCAAGCGTGCTGGAACAACAAGGCGAGAAGGAAGAGGCGGAGCGGCTGTACGTAAAGCTCCTGGGCCGCAACCCCGAATGGGAAGACGCCTGGTTCCGGTTGGGTTATCTGCGCTTGCAGCGCAATGACCATCGCGGCGCGGCGGAGGCTTTCCAGGCTTGCGTCCGCAAGCGCACCCCCTGGCCTGAGGCGCAGTTGAACCTGGGCCTGGCGTATTGGAACATCGGGGATCAGGAAGGCGCCGCCAAGGCGTTTGAAGGCGTACTGGAGAACGATCCCGCCTCCATTGACGCTCTGCGCGGCCTGGCCGCGCTGGCCGTGGAACGCGAGGAACTCGACAAGGCCCTGGACCTCCAGGCAAAGCTGATCGAAGCGGGGGAGCGTACGCCGGAGCTGTTCTACAACACCGGCCTACTGCTCCAAAAATCCGGCCAGATCGAGGACGCCATCCGCCTCTATCAGGAGGCGCTTACGGAACGGCCTAACTTCGCCGAAGCCCTGCTGAATCTGGGACATGCGCTGAAAGCCAAGGGCGACGTAGATCAGGCTCGCAACTACTGGAAACAGGCGCTGGAACAAAAGCCGGAGCTCGCCGCGGGCTACTTCGAACAGTAACGGCCCTCCCGCTATCCGGTTCGCTGGCGAAGAAGCCGGCGTACTTCCTCGCCGGTGAGCGGCCGCGTTTTGCCGATCTCCAGCCCGCCGATTTGGATCTCGCCGATCCCCGTCCGCACCAACTTTAGTACTTTGGCGCCCAGAGCCTCCACCATCCTGCGCACCTGCCGGTTGCGCCCCTCGGTTATGGCGATCTCAAAGAACGTGAACCGCACTGAATCGCGCACCCGATTAACCTGTGCCGGCCGGGTTGGACCGTCGGACAGTTCTATCCCGTCGCGCAGGCGCTGAAGCTGGTCATCGCTCAACAAAGCCGACGCCTTCACCAGATACGTTTTGGGTACGTGGGATTCCGGATCGGTCACATAGTCGCCGAATGCGGTGTCGTTGGTCAGAAGCAATAACCCGCTGGTGTCCTGGTCCAGCCGGCCCACGGGAAACAGCCACTCCCGATGGTCTTTCAGCAGGTCATAAATCGTTGGCCGGCCTTGTGGATCTTTGTACGTGGTCAGATAGCCTTTGGGCTTGTACAACAGCAGGTAGATCTTCTTTGCCGCGCGCAACGGACGGCCGTCGAGACTGACGCGGTCGCGCTCCGGGTCGAACCAGGCGTCAGGATTGGCGGCTTTCCGCCCGTTCACCGCCACGCGGCCTTCGACGATCCACTTTCGGGCGTCCGCGCGCGAGCCCAGCCCCGCGCGCGAAAGAATCCGGTCAAGGGTTTTCTTGACGCCGCTGTTTGTTTTCACCCCTTAAACTATTCCACAGCCGGGATGCAGGATAATTCTAAGGAACAGCCTCTAATGTTAGAGTGCGTCCCCAACTTTTCGGAAGGCCGCAACCTAGGTGTGGTGCGCGCCATCGTCGACGCGATTCAAACCGCGCCCGGTGTCCTGCTGCTCGGCTGGGAATCCGACGCGGATCACAACCGGAGCGTGGTCACTTTCGCCGGCCCGGCCGACGCCGCGGTGGAGGCCGCGGTGCGCGGAGCCGCGAAGGCGTCGGAACTGATCGACCTGACGCGGCACCGGGGCCAGCACCCCCGCACCGGCGCGGCTGACGTGATCCCCTTCATCCCTCTGGGCGGCGCGCCCATGAGCGGCGCGGTGGATGCTGCTCACCGCGCGGGCGGACAGATCTGGAGCCGCTTCGGCATACCGGTCTACTTCTACGGAAACGCCGCGCGGCGCCCGGGGCGGGAGCGACTGGAAAAAATCCGGCGCAGCGGCTTCGACGGAGCCCCGCCGGACATCGGCTCGATCGCCTCTCATCCCACCGCGGGGGCGGTCATGGTTGGCGCTCGCGGATTCCTCATCGCCTATAACGTCGATTTAGAACCCGCCGGCAATCCTGCGAAGGAACTCGCCGCCGCCAAGGCGATCGCCCGCCGCATTCGGGAATCTTCGGGCGGCTTCCGCGCGGTCAAAGCCATGGGACTATACCTGGAATCGCGCGGCTGCGCGCAAGTGTCCATGAATCTGACCGATTTCGCAAACACGCCACTCGATGCGGTCTTCGCCGCCATCGAGGAGGGTGCTGAGGAACTTGGCTTGAAGGTCCGCGCAGGCGAAATGATCGGCTTTGTGCCGTTGCAGGCCTACACCATGGCGCCGGGCTTTTTCCGGCGCGCCGCCAACTTCAACGACTCGCGGATTATCGAGACGCGCATCGGCCAGTTGCTACACTCGAAGTAGCTCCGCAATGCTGGTTTCCATTGAATCCCCCGTGCCCCGGCCGGCTTGGCTGAGGGCTCCCGCGCCGGTGGGCGAGAATTACCGCAATCTCAAGCAACTGGTCCAGGACATGAACCTGCACACCGTTTGCCAAAGCGCGGCCTGTCCCAATATCGGCGATTGCTGGAATCGCCGCACCGCGACGTTCATGATCCTGGGCAACGTCTGCACCCGCCGCTGCGGCTTTTGCGCGGTGCAAAAAGGCGGTCCGCTGCCGGTCGATTATGACGAGCCTCGCCGCGTGGCTGAGGCCTGCGCCGCGCTAGGGTTGAAGTTCGCGGTAATCACCAGCGTCAATCGCGACGATCGCAAAGACGGTGGGGCGGAGTTCTTCGCCCTCACCATCCGGGCCATACGGAGCCGGCTCCCGGACTGCGGAGTCGAGGTTCTCACCCCGGACTTTCAAGGCTCGCACGCGGCCATGGACACGGTCCTTGAAGCCGCGCCCGATATTCTCAACCACAACACGGAAACGGTGCCGCGGCTGTACCGGCAGGTCCGCCTGGGCGCGCGCTACGAACGCTCGCTCGACATGCTGGCCCATGTGAAACAGGTGAGCCCTTCGACTCCCACCAAGAGCGGCCTGATGCTGGGCCTGGGCGAGACCATCGAAGAGGTGCACCAGGTCATGCGCGACCTGCGCGGCGCCGGCGTTGACATTTTGACGCTGGGGCAATACTTGCGCCCCTCACCCAAGCACCTGCCCATCCTGCGCTATGTGACGCTGGAGGAGTTCGCCGAGCTGAAGCGTCTCGGCTACCAGATGGGTTTCCGGCACGTCGAGAGCGGACCGTTGGTGCGCAGCTCCTATCACGCCTGCGGACGCGATATCCGGCTGCTGAGGCGCTACTTCTTGGCCGCTACGCCGGTTATGGCCTCCCAGAAGAATTGAACGTGCTTGTACACGGCCTCTTCCAGCAGACGCTCCTGGTCGCTATGCGCGCCGAATCCTTTCGGTGCGTCCTCCTCATCCACCATCGGCCCAACGCCGTAACAAGCCACGCCCTTGGCTCGCAGAAACGCCATATCGGTGGCGCTGGTGGCCATCATCGGGGCGGTCGCGACACCGTAAATCTTGCGATATGCCGCTTCGATCGACTTAAACGCGTCAGAGCCAAGCGGAGAGGGAGGGGCCGCCGGCCGGCTGTTCGCCTCCATTGGAACGATGTCCACCGCGGGATCGTCGATCACCTGCTTCATTAGCTCCCGGAACTTGACGATATCCTCGCCGGGCAGCGCCCGGATATCCAATTCCGCTTCGGCTTCCGAAGGGATCACGTTGATCTGGAACCCGGCTTTCAAGATATCCGGCGAGGCCGAGGTGTGCAGCATCGAATATCTTCCCGGATCGTTCACGGCCAGCCACTCCCGCGCCGCGGGCGCCTGCTGAGGGTCCAGCAGCGCGCGGTAGCGAGCCGCTTCCTCGGGCGAGCTCACCGCAGCCAGCTTCTCGAAATATGTCCGCGTTGTATCGTTCAGCCGCATGGGCGGATCCCACGCAGCGATCTTCGCCACGGCCTGGGCCAGGTGGACGACGGCGCTCTGGCGCATCGGCCGCGAGCCGTGCCCCGCCGGTCCGTGCGCGACCAGTTTCGCTGGCATCGGCCGCTTCTCGCCGGTTTGGACAAATGCAATCCGGGCCTTCCCGTTCAACCGGTCCACGCTGCCCGTTTCAGCCAGACAGTATTCGGCGTTAACTTCGTTCCAGTGCTCGGTCACCAGGTAATCGATGCCGAATTGGGTGGCCGCTTCCTCTCCGGCTTCCGCGACGAAAATCACATCCCGGTCCAGCGGCGCCGCGGAACGTTTCAGCAGCAGTGCGGTCATGAGGGCCGCGACCAGATCGCTGCGGTCGTCCAGCGTGCCGCGGCCGTAGACGTATCCTCCGTCACGCGCCGCGCTGAAGGGGCCAAAGGTCCATTTGGACGGATCCACCTGAACCGTGTCCGTGTGCGCCATCATGATCACCGGCCGCTTGGACCCGTTGCCCTTGATCCTCGCGATCAGATTCGCGCGAGCCGGATCCTTGGCCACCACCGTTACCGCGATTCCCGCCTGTTGCAGAACTCCGCGCAGATATTCCACCGCCTTGGTCTCATTGCCGGGCGGGTCTGTCGTATCGATCCGCACCAGCGCCTGATAGTGGCGCAGGATCTCGTCATTAACTTTGCTCCAGTCCGGAGTTTGCGCCCAGGCTCCCGCACACGCCATCACCATCAGCAGGAACGTGCGACTGGGCTTTGCTTTGGGCATCCTCGGGTTTGACATCATGGACCGATTGTAAACCGCGGCTCTGTAAACTGCTGAGCCGGTTTATCGTCCTGATATTCTGGTACCTGCCTTGAAGCGCCTGAGACCTCTTCCCGCAGCGATTGTTTTGCTTCCCGCACTGTTCGTGCCGATGGGCGCCGACGAAGGACTCTGGCCCTATAACCAGTTCCCCAAGGACTCGGTCAAAGAGAAGTACATGGTGGAGGTGACGCCGGCATTTCTGGATAATCTCCGGTTGGCCGCCGCGAGGATTCCGGGAGGCTCCGCGTCTTTCGTCTCGGCCAACGGCCTGCTTCTAACCAATCAACATCTGGTTGCCGGATGCCTGGCTGAGATCAGCACTCCGCAGCGCGACTATCGCAAGGACGGCTTCTACGCGGCGACGCAGCCGTCCGAGCCCAAATGCAATGGCCTGGACGCCAGCGTCCTTACGGCGATCGAGGATGTCACCCCGAAAGTAAAAGCCGCGGCCAAGGAGAGCGCTCCAGCCGCGCAGGCTCTCCAGGCGCGGAATGCCGTTATCGGGAAGCTTGAAAAAGAGTGCACCGATAAATCGGGAGGCCGCTGCTCCGTGGTCAAGCTGTTCGACGGCGGCAAATACGACCTCTACACGTACAAGGTCTACACCGATCTCCGGCTGGTTTTCGCGCCGGAAGCCGAGCTCGCGCAGTTCGGCCACGCGCGTGACGCGGTCACGTATTTACGTTACGGCCTCGACGTCGCGTTTTTGCGCGCATACGAGAACGGAAAGCCAGCCTCGACACCGCACTTCCTCAAATGGAGCGCGGAGGGCGTGAAGGCGGGCGAAGTGGTCTTCGCCGCGGCGAACCCGGAGGCGACCTCGCGATCCATAACTGCCGCGGAGCTCAAATATCTGCGCGACTCCGCGCTGCCCTTGCTGGTGACGCGTCTCAAGCCGGTCATCGACCAACTGGCGGCTTTTTCGGCCCAGAGCGACGCGAACCGCATCGCCGCCGATCCTGCTCTTTCCGCGCTGCTCAGTCAATATAAGTTCGCCGCCGGGCGTCTGATCGGTTTGCGTGACGACCGCATGGTGAACCGCAAGACCAATTTCGAAAACAAGATCAAGCGCGCCGTTCAGACCAAGATGGGTGACAGCGCCACCAAGGTCTGGGACGACATCCAGATGGCTTACCGCTCCTGGACGCCGTACGAAAAAGCCTACGAAATCCTGGAAAATGATCCCGCGCCCGGTTCCACCTTATTTCAGATCGCCCGGCAGTTGGCGCGCGGCGGATCGCTGGATCCGGCGCTGCAAGCGGCGCCCGTACCCAGCGACAAAGTCGAAGTTATCCTGCTCACCAGGTATTTGGAGGAGCTGAAGGCGCTGGGCGAAAGCAATGCGCCGGTCAAAGCGCTGCTCAACGGCAAGACGCCGCAACAGGTGGCGGAAGGGGCCGTGATGGGAACGGCGCTCAAGGATCCAGCGGGGCGAAAGAAGTTCCTCGGAAGTTCCGGTTCGCTCAAGTCCTCCGGCGATCCGCTGCTCAAGATCGCGGTGTTGCTGGATGGCCCAGCCAAGAATCTGCGCAAGAAGCATGAGGACATAATCGGGTCCCTGGAAGCCTCGGCCGAAGACAAAATCGCCGCCTATCGCTACAAACTGTTCGGCGATAGCGATTATCCCGACGCAACGGGCACGCCTCGCGTCGAATTCGGCACGGTCAAAGGCTACACGGATCGCGCCGGCGTCCCCGCACCCGCTACCGACAGTTTCGGCGGCCTGTATTACCGGACCAATAACGAAGGCCCCTACGAGATCCCGCGGCATTGGGTGGATCTCAAATCTTCCCTGAATCTAGAGCTGCCGCTCGATTTCGTCACTACCTGCGATGTGGGCGGGGGCGATTACGGCAGCCCGGTGGTGAACGCATCGGGCGAAGTGGTGGGAGTCACCTTCGACGGAAACCTGGAAAGCATGCCCGACACCTACCTTTACAGCGATGAGCAGGCTCGAGCGGTGCATGTCGCCGTGCAGGGCATCGCGCAGGCGCTAAGCAAAGCGTACAACGCGACGGCCCTTCTGGCCGAACTGGGCGTCACCCACTAACTAACCGGCGCTACTAACCGGCGGCGACTCAAGCGTTGAGTCCGGCAAAGCTCGGTTGACTGGTTTCCTTGGCGATCCAAGGCGCGATGTACACCGGACAGTTGATGAGCTGGACGTCTTCGCGGCTCTGCTCGGCTAGAAAGCTTACGCAATGCCGGTCCAGCAACGTCACCTCTCCCAGGTCAAGCTCGATGCGCTTGCGCATCCGCCGGGCGCGGTCGATTTCACGCCGCAGTTCGCCCAGCGCCACGCCGCTCATCGTGCCTGCCAGCGCAACCTTTACTTTTTCTTGACTTTCCGTTGAGACTTCGATCCTCATGGCCCTTGTCCCTATTCTCCGGGTTTTGTTACTTCGGAGACGCCGCAAATCGGACGGCGATTTCTATGCCAATCGGCTAATTCCCGTTCGCCCTGGCTACGACAGACCTTGGCACGCCGATTCAACCGTCGGATAGAAAGAGAACACAGTGTCCAGTCTTGTTACATGAAAAGAATCCCGCACGGCGCCCGTGGCCCCGGCGAGCCGCATCTTGCCGCCGATCTTGGCCACGCGCGAGTAAGCGTCGATGAAGCGGCCGATTCCGGTTGAGTCGATATGGGTGACTCCGCGCAGGTCGAACACCAGGTTCTTATGGCCCGAAGCGATCAGCTCCGGAATCAGGGATGCAAGTTTTGCACTCTCCTGCCCCAACAACAATTTGCCCTTGAGGGTGATCACCGAGGCCGCGGGAGGAACTTCGCGGGTTTCCAGCGCGAGCTTTCCTTCCGGGTTCGCCTGGGACAAGCTCATGCGCGCCGCGCTCCTTGCAAACGATTCACCGTTCGACAGTTTACCACTTGGTGCAAGACAGCGGCGCACCGGCCGATAAGTCCACCGTAGGGCCGGAGAGGCAAGGCTTCTCCTCCCGCGTGTGTTAACCATGTTTGCCATCATTGGAATGGTCGTTGTGCTAGGGGCCGTGCTTGGCGGGTATCTGATGGAGCACGGCAAGGTCGGTGTTCTATTGCAGCCAGCCGAATTGCTGATCATCGGCGGCGCAGGAATCGGGACGCTTCTCATCGCCAACCCTCTTTCGACCCTGAAGGGCATCGTCCAGGGCGTGCTCACGGTGCTTAAGGGCAGCAAGTATACCCCGGCCTTTTATATGGAAACCCTGAAAATGCTGAATGACCTGTTCATGCAGGCTCGTAAGCAAGGCATGGTGAAGCTGGAGGAAGACGTGGAGAATCCGGAGAAGAGCCAGGTGTTTTCGAAGTACCCGGGCTTTCTGGCCGACCATCACGCGGTGGCTTTCATCTGCGACACGCTGCGCATGGCTATCAGCGGCGGCGTTCCCGCCTTCGACCTGGACCAGATGATGGAGATGGACATGGAGGTGCATCATGCCGAATCCTCCAAGCCGGTCTCGGCCATGGCCACCGTAGCCGATTCGCTTCCCGGACTGGGGATCGTTGCGGCCGTATTGGGTGTGGTGATTACCATGGGCGCCCTGGGCGGGCCTCCGGACGAGATCGGACACAAGGTGGCCGCTGCGCTAGTGGGCACGTTTCTTGGCATCCTGCTGTGCTACGGCTTCCTCGGCCCGCTGGCTTCCAATCTCCAAAAGGTCAACGACGCGGAAGGGGACTACTTGCGTTGTCTGCGGCAAGGTGTGATCGCCTTCGTGAAAGGCTCGGCTCCCGTGCTGGCGGTCGAGTTCGCGCGACGGTCCATTCCCGGCGAGCTTCGTCCCTCGTTCAAGGATTTTGAAACGGCCTGCCGCGGCAGCAAAGCCGCGGCTCCGGAGGCGTAGGTCAGCTTTATGAACGCCCAGAACAGCCCTCCCATCATCGTCATCAAGAAAAAGTACGGTCACGCCGGGCATCACGGAGGAGCCTGGAAAGTCGCTTATGCCGATTTCGTCACGGCAATGATGGCCCTATTCATCGTGCTGTGGCTGCTCAATTCGAGCGAAAAAATCCGCAAAGCGATCAGTGCGTATTTCCAGGACCCCTCTGGATCGGCCCAGCATTCCGGCAGCGCCAGCACAGGGACGGGCGAAACCGTCTCGGTCAACATGGACAACATGGATAGCCTGAAGGACCGGCTGGAGCAGGCGCTGAAGAAAAGTCCGGAGTTCGTGAAATTGAAGGATTACGTCCAAATGAGCGTCACCGGCGAAGGGCTTCGGGTGGAGCTGCTGGAAAGCGAAAAAGGGATGTTCTTTGAATCCGCCAGCCCGGTGCCTACTGACGCCGGCCGCGAACTGCTCATGCGCCTGGCGGAGCAACTCCGCTCGCTCCCCAACGATCTGCTCATCGAGGGGCACACCGACGCGCGCCCCTTTGGAGGCCGCGCCGGCTATTCCAACTGGGAGCTGTCGTCCGATCGCGCCAACGCGGCTCGGCGTTTGATGGAATCCGCCGGTCTGCGGCCCGGCCAAGTGATTCAGGTGCGCGGCTTCGCCAACCACAATCCGCGCGACCGCGACCACCCCGAGGGAGCTTCGAATCGGCGTGTCTCCGTTATCGTGCGGTACCAGAGTATCGTCGAAGACTCGAAGAGCGGCGATGATTCGCAAAACCCGGCCGGCCCCCCGCAGCCCGCTGAGCACAAGAAATAACGCTCGATGTAATATCGGGCATGCAATCGATTTTCGAGAAGCTCAACCTGAAGGACCAGAATCAGATCGTGGTGCTCAATGGCCCCGCGAGTTTTGAGCCGGAGCTCGCCGCGCTGCGAGGCATTGAGATTCTTCGCGATCTCAAAGCAGTTAAAGCGGTCGAGTTTCTACTCGCTTTTGTGATCACGCAAAAGGAAGTCGACACGCTCGCCAAGGCGATCGGCAAGAAGGCTCAGGGCGACGCGGTGGTCTGGTTTGCGTACCCTAAGGGGTCCTCCAAGAAATACAAGAGCGAGATCAATCGCGACCGCGGCTGGCAGTCTCTTGGCGACGCGGGCTTCGAGCCGGTGCGCATGGTCGCCATCGATGAGGATTGGTCGGCGACCCGCTTTCGCCGGGCGGAGTTCATCAAGACCATGACGCGGGGCAAGGAGTGGCGGATGTCGGCCCAGGCTAAAGCGCGCGCGTGAATCCTTCTATTCGCGCGAATTCGCTGCCGAAATTTATTTCGCGGGTTGCTCTTTCAATTGATCCTCCGGGATGGGGCTCTCCGGAGTATCGTCCGCGGAGCCGAAGGTGATCGCGGCGTCCGCGCTGAACTTGCGGTAGAGATGAAACTCGATTTCGTTCCACACCAGGGCGCGCTGCGCCTTGAAACGCAGGTCGGCTTTCAGCGGCAGCAGGAATTTGTCGCCGGAGACGGACGCGAAATCATAGTCCAGCACCTCGGTGGCTTCCTGGACCGGAAAGCTGGCTGGCAGGTCGTCGCACTCTAAGGTAATCCGCATCACGCGCAGGGTGCTGGCATCCGCATAAACCAGGCCATGATAGCCCGGAACAACCGTTTGGCCGCTCTGATCGTCCCTGATCGAGTACTTCGAGTACGGCCGGGCGACCCGGTAGCTGAACACGTGCATCCGGCGCCCGCGCAACGTGGCCCAGCGCTCCCATTCGAAATGCGCGTTTGAGGACGGCTCGAAGATATCCTCCAGCATGCTTCCGAACTCGCCCGAGGAGCGGTTGCCACCGACTTGATCGTGGTTGACCCCAACCACTGGCTTGTTGTCGATCATCGAAACCTTGTAGTCCTCGTGATGATCCACGTAGCTCAGGTGCTCCTGGATGACGCCATCCGAGCGCCAGGATTCCGTTAACGTGGGATCGATGTGCCTGCGCGTCACCTGGGTGCAAAGGAAATTGGGCAAGCTTTCGACGTAGGACAAAGCGTTCTGCGTCACTTCCGCCAGCACGCGCTTCTGCTCCAGCGGATCGGGCGCCTGCAGCACCAGCACTTGCTTCGGCGGCGCTGGCGGAGGCGGTTGGGGCAAGCTTGCGGAAGCCGTTACTAACTGCTTGAGCGCCGCCACGGTCCGGGGCCCAGCTCCCAATCCCTGCAAGTCCTCCACGGCCTTCGCGTCAAGGCGATTGATCAGCTTGATCCGCTTGACCACGTCGGCGACTGCATGATCGTCTTGATGCAGTTGAATGGAGCTGCGGATGAAGCTCACCAGTTGCGGCGCGGTCATTTGCCGCTGCTCGGCGGCAGCCGGAAGACACAGCACAGCGAACAACACGGTTAGTAGGAGCATCAATCGCAACCGCAGCATGACCACTATTTTGACGCCTGTTTGTCTTTCTTGGTTTTGACCGGCGGCACTACCTGCGCGGGAGGCGCCGCCGGCGGCGGAGCGGCCGCCTTATTCACCGCCGACAACAGCAGCGGCGCCATGACGCGATATCCTTTGGCATTCGGATGCAGACCGTCATCGGAGAGATCCGCGTCCATCTGCCCGGCGTTATCGGCCAGCGCTGGATAATAGTCCAGAAAGACGTACCCACGCTGCGTGCAGAACGCCCGCAGCCAATCGTTCAGCGCGCGGATGAACTCCGGGGGATGCGAGGGCGTGCGTTCGTAGGACGGATCGACATTTTTGTGCGCATCGCTTACCGGGAGCACGGACGCGAAGATCACCTTGATCTTCGACGCCGCCGCCAGATCCGCCAGCATCAGATAATCGTCCTCGATCGACGTCAGCGGAATCTGGCGAGCCAGATCGTTGGTCCCGGCAAGAATCACCACCGCTGCCGGATGCAGATCCATCACGTCTGTTTCATGCGTCCCAGCATCTGCGAGGCCATCTGCCCGCTGATGCCGCGGTTGATGAAATCGCGATCCGGGAAATATTCGTTCAAGCGCCACAAATCGGTGATGGAATCGCCCAGGAACACCACCCTCGGCTTGCCCGCTTGCGGAGGCGGCAGCTTATGGTTGGCCTCCGCATAGCGTCCCAGATCGTCGATGTCCGGAGCCACCAGTTGGGTGTCCTTGCTATCCAGCAGCGCGCGGAAATGCGCGTCCAGACGCGCGGCTTCCTCACGCACTTCGGCCAACTGCTGCCGGGCGACGTCGGGGAACGGGTATGGCTTGGGAAGCGCGTCGGCTAACTCCAGGTACGCGCGGATACTCATCATCAGCGCGTAGGTCGGCTGGCCGCCGCTGGGGTGCAGCTTGAGCTGCGTGCACGCCTGCTTAACGTTCTCGATCACCGGCGCCGCGGCGCGGCCCAGGTCCGGCGACGCGATTCCGCCGGCGTCCATCAACTGAGTGGACCGCACACACAGAGCGTTGACATCCGCCGTGGTCATCAGTGCGCTGGGCGCCTGCGCTGCGAGCCGCGTCATGGGAGACAGCAGCGGCCAATACCACCACGCGATCTCTCATCGATGCTCCTCCTTCTCCAGTTGCAGCGTCACGGTGCTGATGGGGAAAGTGGTCCGCAGCCGGATCTGCACCGGCAGTCGCTGCGCGTCGTCGGTAATCCACACCCACACGTCACCCTTGCGGGTATAGACGACGCCGTTCATGAGATCCGTTTCATACCGGATGGTCTTGAATGCGCCCAGGGGCGTCTTGACGTCCTCGCGCTCCAGCGCCGTGACCTTGACCGCCGCGTACTTTCTTCCATCGCTGACCGGAATCTGGACGGATTGCCCGACGCCCAAATTCATACCGCGCAATTTGGCGAATGCGCCCGTCACGTCGCTTACGCAATTCGGAATATCCGTGCCGTCTTCTTTCAGGATCTTGTTGTTCGCCAGATCGCGTTCGACGAAGAAGGCGTGATTGCGGCTGCGGTCATAGGTGACCTCGGCTTGACGATGCCGCTTGCCCTCCATCGACTCCATCTCGGCGGACGTGGCGCATAGCCCTTCTTCGAAGTGAACGCTGTAATCGTCGTGGATGCGCATCAGCGTGGAGACGAAACCGGCCGATTCCAGCTTTACCGAGGTCTTAAACGGCCACTTCTCGATGGTGACCATTCCCGCACGGATCAGCCTCCATTCCACGCCCAGCACCAGCTTTTCCGTGGGCTCCGGCTGGCCTGCGAGTATACGCGGACTGTCCCAGCATCAGACAGGCGGCGGGAATCAGGAAGGCGAGCAATCCGCCGGTCAAAAACCGCATTCCTTTTCGAGTGTACACTCAAAACGTGAACCGCATCCCGGGCCGCCACTTCGTGCGCAATCTGGTGGAGCGCCGCGCGCTGGTGGCGCAACTGGTGCGCCGCGATTTCCATACTCGCTACGTTGGCTCGGCCGGAGGCTGGGCCTGGGGCGTGGTGCATCCCATCGTGCAGTTGATGGTCTGGTATTTCATCTTCGTGGTGTGCCTGAAGGTCAGCATGCCTCCGGGCTCTGTCACTAAGAGCTACCTGCTGTTTTTGTTCTGCGGGATTCTTACCCTGGATGCTGTTTCAGGAAACCGTGACGCGCTCGGCCGGATCTTTGGTGGAGCAGTCCAATTTGATCACCCGCACTGTGTTTCCATCGGAGATTTTGCCGGTCTCGGTTTTTTTGTCGTCGCTGATTCATCACCTCATCGGTCTGGCCTTGTTTGTTCTGTGCGCCGTGTTCGTGTTCAATACCCTCAGTCCGATGCTCCTGCTGTTGCCCCTGTACATGCTGTTCCTGGGATTATTGGGTGTCGGCGTCGGCTGGATCGTTTCCAGCCTGCACGTGTACTTGCGCGACACGGGACAAGTGCTGAACGTGGTCATGACGCTGTGGTTCTGGATCACGCCCATTATGATTCCCGTGGAGAATATCCCTGCGCGCTTTCATTTCATCGTCGCGTGGAATCCGATGTCATGGATGGTCAACGCATATCGTTACCGGTTGCTGGCGCCAAGCTGGCCGGGAGGCAAAGAATTGGCCGTGCTTTCGATCTCCTCGGCTTGCGTCTTCGTCCTGGGCGGCCTGTTTTTTCGCCACCTGAAGCGCGGCTTTGCGGACGTGCTGTAGCTTCGATACTCTAGTCCGGAAGTGTCTCCGGCGCCCATCCTCGACCTCGAACAGGATCTACCTAAGAGGAGGTTCCGCTGGGGTGTCTACTTCATCGGGATTCCGGTCATCTTGCTGATCATGTTGACCCCGATGGTGGCTTGGGCGTTCTGGGACACTGGTCCGGAATTCAATGGCGCGCTGCTTTTCCCAGGGTTCTACGTTTGTGTCGTGATCCACGAACTGGGCCATCTAATCGCTGGACGCTTCGCGGGAGTGCCCACCGGAGCGTTCTCGGTCGGTGGATTTACCATGGCCCGCTCCGGTGACCATTGGACGTTCAGATTCGACCGGCGCTGGCTCTTGGGCGGCTTCGTCATTCCTCTTCCGCCTTCGCGGGATTTCGATCGTGGCCGCTATGCCTGGCTGGTGGCGGGGGGACCTGTTGCCAGCATCCTGATGTCAATTGCGTGCTGGTCGGCGTTCCAGCGATTTGGCGACGGCAGCTTGCAGTGGATCGGCTCGTTGTTCTGGACCTCGCTCATGGCGGTGCTGGCGGCTTTGATCCCGCAGAGGAGCATGGGTATCCGTTCCGATTCGGCGCGTCTCTGGCAGCTCTTCCGCGATCCCGAGGGGGCCCGGCGTTGGGCCGCGCTGGTGGCTTTGAACGGGGACGACATGAAGGGCGTGCGGCCGCGCGATTGGGACCCGGCGCTGGTGGATCTGATGATGCAGGCGGACCCCTCGGAAGGCCACTACGCTTCGCTTCAACTTCTGGCGTCCTACCGTTCCATGGACCAGGGCAATCCCCAGGGCGCCGTGCTCAACCTGGAAAAGGCGTTGCCTTACGCTGCCCGCCAGGGCAACAAGCGGGCCATGGTCGTGTGCTTCCAATGGGCGGCGGCGTTAAGCGCTTCTGTTCGCAACAATCCGGCGCAAGGCCGTGTGTGGCTGGAACGCGCGCAAAAACTCGGCGCGGGCAAGCTGGAAGATCTTGAAGGTATTCAGGCCGACATCGCGATCGCACAAGGCCGTTACGCGGACGCTCTCGGTCACCTGGCCAAGCGCTTAGGGGAGATGAAGAAGAGGCGCCTCGATTCCGGGACGGCCAGATTCGCGAAGGAGCGTATCGCCGAGCGCGAGGCGTTGTGCCGGGCCGCACTGGCCGGCAGTCTCACGGCCGCGGTTCCCGCTCCACCCAGCGCAAGCCGCTGAGCCCGTCGATGCTGCGGGCGTTTTTAGCGCGCTCGTACTCGCGAATTCCCTCTGCGCCCTTCTTCCCGGCCCAGCGCGCCAACTGCGTTCGCTGCTCCCGAAAATCGAGGAGCGGGACGCCATAACCGCAAGAATCGCTCACGCGTTCGACATCCACCCGGATAATCGATCGCGTGGGCATCGCCTCGCCACCGAGACAGAGGCGCAGCGCAGCGAACCTCTCATCCTGAGGCTCGATCGCTTCGCCCTTTCCGTGCAGCCGGACCACACGCGGAGGACCCGTGAACGCGCACAGCATAATGACGATGCGCCCGTTCTCTCGCAGATGGGCGACCGTTTCGATCCCGCTCCCTGGGTAATCCGCATAGGCGGCCTCTTGGGGTCCTAGCACGCGCAACGCTTCGATCCCCTTGGGCGAGACGTTCACATGGCCATTCTTCCCTGACGGAGCGGTCGCCACGAAAAACACGCTCTGCGACTCGATAAACTCCTTCAGACGTTGGTCGATCTCCACAAGCAATCCCATTGGATCTGAGATGACCCTGACGTGTCCACGACTCAATTAATTTCATTCGCGTGCATTCGCGGCTAAAGTTCCGCTTCCTGCGCGGCTTCCCGACCCTTCCATGTAAACTGAAATTAATGGATACAACCCAGGAGTTCTATCGCATCAAGAAGCTGCCGCCTTATGTGTTTGCCGTCATCAATGAGATGAAGGCAAAGGCGCGCGCAGCGCAACTGGATGTGGTGGACCTCGGGATGGGTAACCCCGATGGCGCCGCGCCTCGCGCGGTGGTCAGCAAGCTGGTGGAAGCGGCGCGCAATCCCAAGAATCACCGCTACTCGATGTCGCGCGGCATCCCGCAGCTTCGTAACGAGATCGTAAAGCGGTACCAGCGCAATTACGGAGTCGCGCTCGATCCCGAAACCGAAGCCATCGTGACCATCGGAGCCAAGGACGCCCTGGCGCACCTGCTCTTCGCCGTCATCGGTCCGGGCGACGCGGTGGTTTCGCCCAATCCCTGCTACCCCATCCACCAGTACGGCGTCATCATGGCGGAGGGTCACGCGTGCATGCTGCCCATGCCGTCTCCGGCGGAGTTTCTGGAGCGCCTGGAAGACCTGTACCGCAAGTCGGCCAAGAAGCCGGCCATGATTTTGATCTCGTTCCCGCACAACCCCACCACGCAGTGCGTGGATCTGGATTTCTTCAAGGAGATCGTCCGTCTGGCGGTGCAGCACGGCACCATGGTGGTGCACGATTTTGCCTACGCCGACCTGGGCTTTGACGGCTATCGACCGCCCAGCATTCTGCAGGTGGAAGGCGCCAAGGAAGTGGCGGTTGAAATCTTCTCTCTCTCCAAGAGCTACAACATGGCCGGCTGGCGCGTCGGTTTCTGCCTGGGCAATGCCCGGATGATTCACGCCCTGGCGCGCATCAAGAGTTATCTCGACTACGGCGTTTTCCAGCCGATTCAAATCGCCTCCATCATCGCGTTGCGCGAGTGCGAGGAGGATACGCATAAGATCCGCGCGGTCTACCAAAAGCGCCGCGACGTTTTGATCCAGGGGCTGAATCGCGCCGGTTGGCCGGTCGAGGCCCCCAAGGGCACCATGTTCACCTGGGCGCCGCTGCCGGAACGATACCAGCACTTAGGGTCGCTGGAGTTTTCGAAATTGCTGCTGGAGAAGGCGCTGGTCGCGGTCTCGCCCGGGGTCGGGTTCGGGCCGCACGGCGAAGGATTCGTGCGTTTTGCCTTGATTGAGAATCCTCACCGTACTCGTCAGGCCACCTCCAGCATCAAAAAGATGTTGCAATCGGGATAAGACTTTTTTCCACTTATGGCCGCGCTCCCCGATCGATTCGCGGATTCTCCCCCGAGGGTCTCCTTGATAGACCTTCGCGATCTTCAGCCGGAGCATCTCGCGCCGTTGCTTGAAGAGGAGATCGCGGCGTGGCGGCGCAATCTCGATTGGGACTTCCGCGCGTCGGCCGAGCTGGTCCGGCGCTTCCTCCAGGTGCGCGGCTTGAACGGATTCGCGCTGCTGGAGGGCTCCGGCCACGACACACGCGTGGCTGGCTACAGCTACTACGTGGTTGAGGACGGGAAGGGCCTGATCGGCGACTTTTACGTGCGCGACGCCGCGCGCACGGCTGACAATGAGAATCGCCTGCTGGAAGCCGTACTGGATGCGATGTGGAAGACGCCGGTGCGCCGCGTGGAGTCGCAACTGATGATGCTGTCTTCCTACGCCAACCGCCACGCTCCCTTTTCGCGCTGGTTCCGCCAGCACCCGCGCCATTTTCTGCAAGCGCCGCTGGCCAAAGGCGCGCTTCCACCGCGCGCGCAACCAGGGGTGACGATCATACCGTGGAGCAAGCAGTTGGCGGAAGAAGCGGCGCGCCTGATCGCCTCTTCTTACCAGGGTCATATCGACAGCCAGATTAACGATCAGTACCGGACGGTGGCGGGAGCCTTGCGCTTCCTAACCAACATCGTAGAGTTCCCCGGCTGCGGATTGTTTTTCGCTCCCGCCTCCTTGGCCGCACGCGACCGGGCGGGAAACCTTTGCGGAATTTCGCTCGCCAGCCTGGTGGCGCCCGACGTCGGCCATATCACGCAGTTGTGCGTCGCGCCCTCGTTCCAGGGCCGCGGCTTGGGTTATGAATTGTTGCGCGGCAGCATGGAGGCGCTCGCGGCGCTCAACTGCCGCGGCGTGACTCTCACGGTCACATCGGCCAACCAGAAAGCCATCCGGCTGTATGAGGCCGCCGGCTTCCATCCCCGCCGCGATTTCTCCGCCTTCGTCTGGCAAATCGCCTGATACACGTCCCCCTCGGTACTTTTGACCCTTTTTGCCACCGAAAGCTCCAGTCATCGTCTGTACTAACGTTCCATTGATCCCACCCTCGGTAACGCCCGAAGATTATTTGGTAAGGCGAAAGGCCCAGCCATGAGCAGAGTACACGACGCCCTGAAGCGGGCCAACGCAATGCAATCCACGGCGAAGACCGGTGGCGTATCGGAGGGAGCAGTATCGGAGGGAATTGGGAACGGCGCGGAGAGGGAGAATTCCCAGGAGATCTCTGCGCCGCCCGATTTGCCGCAGCCCGCCAGATCATTCTTCAGAGGCTTGCTGCGCTACCGCTTGATCAAGAGGCTGATGCGCCGGTTCGGCCTTTCGCCAAACCTTCCCGTGCCAAGATGCCAGGGGATCACTCGGTTGGACCAGCCCTGCCGGGGCCCTGCGATGGCCAATGGATTTTGCCGCATGCACGGCGGCGCTCGTCATACGACGGTGGTTGAAAGGACGCGCGAGTTGGTGGATCGCGTCCTCACTACCCGCTGAGTTGCTCCGGCAGCCGGTAGAATGGTTTCTATGCCTGTTGCGCTGGCGCGCCTGACCCATCGTGTGCAAAATGGGCAACCAGGGTGTGGCGCACGTTTTGCGGTGTTCTACGGCCTCCTTGCGGCCTCGGCGCTTTTCGCCCAGAGGCAGCCTTTCAACGTCGAGACCCTCCTCAAGATCGCCCGTATCTCCGACCCTGCGCTCAGTCCCAACGGGCGGCTGGTCGCGTTTACCGTTCAGTCGCCTGATCTGGATAAGAACGCCAAGCCCGAGCAAATCTATGTCGTGCCGATCGATGGGCTCGCCGCGCCCCGCCAACTCACGCAAGAAGGCAGCGTGAATGAGCGGCCGCGCTGGTCGCCCGATTCGCGGCAGATCTATTTCACGTCCAATCGCGGCGGCTCGCAGCAGATCTGGGTCATGGACGCCGACGGCAGCCACGCCCGCCAGATCACCCACATCGCCACCGAAGCCTCCGGAGAAACCATTTCCGCCGACGGCCGCAAACTCGTATTTTTGTCGAGCGTCTATCCGGATTGCGGGGCGGACAACGCTTGCAACCAACTCAGGCTGGATCAAGACGCGAAGAATCCGATTAAGGCCCGCATCTACACCTCGCTCCTGTTTCGCCATTGGAACGAATGGGAGGGGAAGCGCCGCCAGCACATCCTTTCGATGAATGTCGACGGGACTTCGCTCACGGACCTTACACCCGGTGAGCGCGACGTTCCACCTTTTTCGCTCGGCGGGCCTGACGACTACGCCATTTCACCCGACTCGATGGAGCTGGCTTACGTGACCAATACGGATCCGGAGCTGGCCACCAGCACCAACTCCGACATCTACACCGTCCCTATCGAAGGCGGCGATTCTAAGCGAGTCACCACCAATCCGGGGGCCGACGAATCGCCGCAGTATTCGCCCGATGGGAAGATGCTCGCCTACCGTTCGCAGGTCCGGGCGGGCTATGAGAGTGACCGCTGGCGTCTGATGGTGATCGACCGCGCCACCATGCGTCCCACCAACCTTACAGAGGGCCTCGACCGTTGGGTGGAAAGCTTCACCTGGGCTCCCGACTCGACCCGGCTCTTCTTCACCGTCGAAGACCGGGGACGCACCGGCGTGCAGATGGTGCAAGCTACTGGCGGAGGGTCGCGCAACGTCATCTCCGGGTCATCGAGCCTCGACGATCTTCAATTCACTTCGGACGGCCGCACCATGATTTATTCAGCGGAAAGCGGCTCCAGCCCATCCGAAATCTTTCGCGTGAACTCCTCCGGCGGAAACCCATATGCGCTTACTCATTTGAACGATTCGTTGCTCTCACGCTACCAGCTGACCCCGCTGGAGGAAATGTCGGTGGAAGGCGCGGACCGCACCCGGGTCTCCGCATTCATCGTCAAACCACCCGGATTCGACGAATCGCAAAAATATCCCGTACTCTTTCTCATCCATGGCGGCCCGCAAGGGGCTTGGGGCGAGACCTGGACATATCGTTGGAACGCGCAGGTATTCGCTGGAGCCGGATACGTGGTGGTGATGCCCAATCCTCGCGGCTCGACCGGGTATGGGCAGAAATTCATCGACGATATCAATGGCGACTGGGGCGGCAGGGCCTATGACGACATCATGGCCGTGGTGGACACCGTTTCTCAGTACAAGTACGTCGATTCGTCGCGCTTAGCCGCAGCCGGAGGCTCCTACGGGGGCTACATGGTGAATTGGATTCTGGGCCACACCAATCAGTTCAAGGCTCTGGTTTCGCACGATGGCGTTTTCGATCTTCGCAGCATGGCGGCGTCCACCGAAGAACTCTGGTTTCCGATGTGGGAGTTCAAGGGCATGCCTTGGGATAACCCCGACATGTATTCGAAATGGTCGCCGAGTTATTTCGTCAAGGATTTCAAAACACCGACCCTGGTGATCCACGGCGAGGAAGACTATCGGGTTCCCTTTAGCCAGGGCCTCCAGCTCTTCACTGCGTTGCAGATCCAGAAGGTGCCGTCCAAGCTGCTGGAGTTTCCGGATGAGGGCCACTGGGTGCTCAAGCCCGCCGATAGCGCGCTGTGGTATCACACCGTGCTCGACTGGGTTTTCGACTGGATCAACAAATAGGGACGCCGCTAGATCATCAATACGACACGGAACTTTGCCTTTCCGGAGAGCATGCGCTCCAGCGCGCGCGGAGCATCGCTGAGCGGATACTTTTCGATCATCGGGCTGACTCCGGTAAGCTCGCAAAAGCGTAGCGTGTCTTCCGAATCCGATGCGACGCCCGACGCCCAGCCTCTAATCGCCCGCATCGCCCCAATCAATTTCAGCGGCGAAACCTCGATCGGGTCCATCGAGGCTCCCACCACGATCAACTGGCCTTCAAATCCCAACCCATCGATCAGCGCGGACATCGCCTTGCCGCTGGGAGCAGTTGACAGAATCGCCTTGGCCCCGCCCATGCGCTGTAGCTCAGCGGCGGCGTCCACGGCCTCCGAGTTCAAATACACGGCCGCGCCCAGCTTCAGCGCCAGATCTTTCGAATCGTCGCCACGTGAAATAGCCACCACGCGATATCCGAATTTGGCGGCGAATTGCACGGCGAGATGGCCCAGTCCACCGATGGCTTGAACGGCCACCAGATCGCCTGGGACCGCGCCTGAGTGCCGAAGCGCGTTGAAAGTCGTGATGCCCGCGCACATCAACGGTGCAGCCTGCTCCGGACGCAGGCCATCCGGTATCGCTGCAAGCGACTCCGCCGGCGCGATCATATATTCGGCGTATCCGCCGTCATGGCTAATCCCCGTGATTCGGCCGTTGCGGCAGGCGATGAAATGGCCCTGGCGGCAGCGGTCGCACACGCCGTCGTGCCCGCCGTACCAGCCCACTCCCACCCGTTGCCCTTTCTTCCATATCGTTACCTCCGCGCCAAGTTCGTCGACCACTCCCGCAGCCTCGTGCCCGGGAATGCGGGGGTACTGGAGCCCAGGCCACTGGCCCTCCTTCACCAGCACGTCGCTGTGGCATATTCCGCACGCTTGTACCTTGATGCGAACCCAGCCTCGCGGAGGATCGGGTACCGGAACATCCATTACCTCCAATTGGCCACCCTTCTTGGAAAATAACGCGGCTTTCATATTGCCTCTATGCCTCCAGTTCGATTGAGCGAGAAGCTAGATCACCGCAGGTGGGTTTTCGTTTCAAGTAAAAAGCTTCGCAGGAAACAGAAGGCTTGGCACGCTGCTCTAATAGCCTTCCGAAAAGGAGATATACCTTGGCGCCCAAAGATCAAACACGTGCCGACCGAAGACTGCAGGAACTGGGCATTAACCTCCCCTCCCCGCCCGAGCCGTTCGGCATGTACGCGGAAGCGGTGCAGACCGGCAATCTGCTTTTCCTGAGCGGAATGCTTCCTACCGAAGGCCGTGACGCGAAAATTTACGGGACGCCTGGGCGCCGGACTCGGCCTCGAATCCGCCTGCGAAGCAGCCCGCCTCGCCGCGCTTAACGCGCTCGCCGTCGCGCGCGAGCGCCTAGGATCGCTCGATCGAGTGACCCGCATCGTTCGGCTCGGCGTATCGGTGGCCACTTTTGGAGACATCCGTGATCAACCCAAGGTGGCCGACGCCGCTTCAGAGCTGCTGCAAGACGTTTTTGGACAGGACAAGAATCCATGCCGCCTGGTGCACGGCGTCGCCAGCCTTCCGCTCGGCGTCCCGGTGGAACTGGAAATCATTTTCGAGGTGAAGACCTGAGATACCCGGGCGTCTCTCGCTCCGGCTAGCCGGTCATCGCATGCAGCGCCACGATGGCGAGGAATCCTCCCGCGGCCAGCGTCGCGATCGCCACCAGGAGCGTCGCCAAGTGCGTTCTGACGATCGCCAGCGCCTGCTGCGACGCCTCGCGCAACTGCGAATCGGTCCGCCAGCTCCGCCCCAGCATGATGCCGCCGCCGGCCAGCACCGCGAGGGGGAACGCGAACAGAAACACCCATAGGCCCAGGTGCGTTCTGGCCGCGTACCAGTCGACAATCCTGGCCGCTGTCCGCGCGGGCTCGTATTCAAGCGGCTGCCAGTTGCGGACGAACAACAACGTCATGAACAAGGCGGCCGGGAAGATCAAAATCACTTCTGCGGCGGCGAAGGCTCGTCTCGCGGTAATGGTCATAAGTACTTTATACAGTAAAGTCAGCTTGGTGGCAAGGCCTTTTTGCTGGGAACCGGAGTCTACGCCTTAACCGGTACCCAGATTTCGAGCCCACCCAAGCCAGTGCGGCCATCGAAATTCTCACCGTACACCTCCAGCCATGGCGCGTCGACGGGCTGCAAGCCGGTGAGGCCGTGCTCCCAAATCGCTTTGAATGTACCCGCAATGGCGGAGATATGCTCGCGATGTTCGAAGACCGCGTAGGTCTGTGCGGGAACCCGCAGGCGCGTGAACTCGGCCGGATGATTGGGAAACGCGCCCACCGCCACGCCGCAGAGGTAGTCGAACTTGCCAGCGTCCTCAGTGTTGTAGATGACTCCGTAAGTTGTGTGGCCGATCTGCCCGTCGATGTTTCCGATGTGGGGAGCGAAACGGCTCCATAGTGGCGGAATGCCGGGATCGCCCGCGCGCTCGCAGCGCATCGATAGACCGAAGATCAGCAGAGCGTCGCTGGGTACAAGCCGGGGCGGCGCAAGAGGAGTAGTGTTCGGAAGATTCATTCTGAGTGGCTCCTGAATGGGGATGGACTGCGAGCGAGCTTGGAAAGGTGCCAAGGCTCTCGGCGTCACACTCACGTTGACCAGCATAAACGGAGTCGCAGATCGGGACTTGATAGTTCTTGTGGTGTGCGAACGGGTACATTCAAATGTGGTGGGTTTCACAACCGCTGTGGCGATTGCGGCCACGCTGATGCTATCTGCTTGCGGCAGATCTTCCGAGTCCCGGCTGCGCCACGCATTGGCGGCGCAAACCACCGGCACGATCCAGTTCCCTCGGGCACGACCGAAATTTCGTCTGAGCTCACGCTGGCTCCGGGAGCGCACGACCTGGAGATCGTCGGCGCGCCTGCGGGCTCGATCCTGAGCGCCAGCCCCGCGTTCCACGGGCGAGCCATCCTGGTCCTCGACCAGGTGAAGAACATCCGGCTGCACAATTTCACGGTGGATGGCAATCGGGAGACTTCGCGTAGAACAGCTGGAGATGGCGCCGCCGGAGAATTATTTCCGTATGTGGTATCCGGACAATGGCATTCTTGCTGACCGGGTCGACGGCCTCGAAATCACTCGGGTTGGATTTGCGCATATTACGAATTTCCCCATCCTCGTGAGCCGGTCGCAGAACATCAGAATCTCGAAGACCGCCATAATCGACTCCGGATCGCGAAACGCCATGGGACGCAACAACCTCAGCGGCGGAATCTTGATTGAAGAGGGATCGGCCCGTTTCGAGGTTCGCGATTCCATCTTTGAGCGTATTGCCGGCAACGCGCTGTGGACCCACTCGCTGCGCATCACCTCGCGTCTGGAGGACGGCGTGTTTGCCGGGAATCGGATCGATACCGTGGGGCGCGATGGAATCCAGATCGGCGCGGCCACGCGGGTGCGCGTGGAAGATAACACGATTACCAACGTAGGGTTCCCGATTGAACTGGTCGACGTGGAGCACTCCGGGACTCCCGTGGGTATCGACACTGCGGGCAACGTTGACGGGTCTGTCTACCAGCGCAACAAGATCTCCGAAGTGAACGGCAAATGTTTCGACCTCGACGGTTTCCATGACGGCGCCGTGCGCGGCAACATCTGCGCGAACTCGAAGCCAGCCGCGGCCTATCCGTTCGGCCATTTCGGAATCGTCATGAATAACACCGACCCTGGCATGCATTCCAGAACATCGAGATCACCGGCAACACCTTCGACGGGATGAAGTTCGGCGGACTGTTTCTGATCGGCAGCGGCCACACCGTGGCTAACAACAAATTCCTGAATCTCAACACGGCGGGTTGCAACCAAAGCGCGGCGATTTACGGCTGCATTTACAAGAAGGATGAGCCGGAGATGCTCGAATCCGGCATTTACCTGGGCCGCGCGGCGGAGCACCCTGCCGACACGCAGGGAAACACGATTCGAGGAAATGTCATTACCGGCCACGGCATGAAGAAGCACTGCATCGAGGCCGCGCCTGGCGTGAAACTTCAGTCCCAGGCGACTAAGGGAAACACCTGTGCTGACGTGGAGCGTGCTTCCGTAAAGGCAGCGCACTAAAGTAGACTATTCTCTAGTGTCCATCGAGTTCCGTAACGTAACGCTGGGTCCACTCAAGAATTTTCGTGCGGTTGCGCCGTCGGGAGTGATTATCGGCGTGATCGGCGAGAAGGGTTCGGGGATCTCCGAATTGCTGAAGCTGGCCGGCGGCGCCGGAGCGCCGGAGCAGGGCGAGATCAGCGCCGGTCCGCAGCGCCGTCTGGTGAGCCTGGGCGAGCCATTGAATCTCGCTCCGGCGGATGTGATCGTGCTGGATCAAGCTCTGGCCACGCAGGATGCGGTGGTCCGCACCCGGACGCTGACCGGCCTGGATCGCTTGCGGCGTGCAGGTTCCACGGTGTTTGTCGGCTCCAATGAAACCGGGTTGCTGGAACGGCTGTGCGACGAGATTTGGTGGATCGACTCGGGCGAACTTGCCGCGAAAGGCGACCCGAAGGAGACGCTGGCGAAGTACGGACGGCATGTCGCCGAGCGCATCCGCGCCTGGGGCGAGACCATTCCGCCTCGGCTGGCCCCGTCCTTCCGGCGTGGCAACGGGAAGGCCGAGGTCATTTCGATCGAGACTCTTGGCGCCGACGGCAAGCCCACCATCGTGTGGAAGAGCGGGGAAGTGGCCAGCGTTCGCGCCGCGGTGCGCTTTCACGAAGCCGTCGACAGCCCTGTGCTGGGTCTCATGATCCGCACACAAATCGGATTCGAGGTGTACGGAACCAATACCGAGTTGGAACGAGTCAAGATCGGCGCGCGCAAGGCAGGTGAGACGGCCATCGTGACGTTTTCGTTCCTCTGCGACCTTTGCCCGCAGGCCTACACCATCACGCTGGCTTCTCACGATCCGGACGGCACGGCGCACGATTGGCTGGACGACGCGATTGCGGTTACGGTGACCGACGAACGCTACACCGCGGGAGTCGCCAATCTGCATGCCAAGGTTACGGTGGAGATCGCGCAGCCGACGCCGCCAGTCAGCGCTTAGTTAGTTTTCGCTGGGCCGGTCGATACTGTCAATCACCAGGAAGTCGCCGGGCCCTTTCGCCGGCTCCAGTTTCAACCCAAGCTGTTCCTGTACAGCCGTAAAGATCGATGGACCTCTGGCGGGATCATCTGAAGGCAGAGCTCCTTGAGCCTCCTGAGCCGTATATTCAAGATGGAAATCAAACACACCGACAAGACCGGTCTTGTCGATAACTGGGCGGCCGAAAGGGAGCTGTTGGGAAAACTCCATCATGCTCACGCGATGGAAGTCTCCCGTCCAGATCGGCCCCTTCACTTGGCCGGTGCCCATGCCACAGAGGCTGGGGGGCTTTTGGCCCTCCGCGGGCGGAGCCGGGGCCCTCGTTAGATCGATGGGAGTGCAACTTCCTTCCTTAGAGGGCGTGAGCTTAGACCCGCCCTTGGCTACAGTCAGCGCATAGACCGGGACTTCTCTCGTCTCCCGATGGATCTTCAGTCTGAACCGATCTTCGAGAAGCGCCTGCATCATGGGGCCACGCATCACTTCTTGGCCTGGATTGCCCTCCGCTTTCCCAGTAATCCGGTAGGGGTCGGACTTGATCCACGCGGGCCCCCCCTCTACCGGAACGTACGACGAGAGGCTGAGGTGACCGTTCGCGAAGAGAACATAGGCACTCTGAATGAGCGTCGTCACAGTGGCGCACGCGTTCAGCCTTCCGGGAGACGGGCTGCCGCTCTCGCCCCTGCCACCGGTGTCATCGCAACGCCGGATCGCGACCGCCTCCCACTTCGGAACCTGCGCAAGGCGCGGATTGCGCGCGAACCGCCGGAGCATGCATGAATCCGATCATGACCGGCACCCCGGCGGCAACCATTCCAGCGCCCGCCAGCACGACTTTCCTGCCGAAGGTCAATCCGCGAACGATTCGATTTCTCATGATGGCCTCGATCCGCTTCTTTAAATCCGACCCGGTGACTCCGGAGATGCAAGCCACCGGCGATTCGGCGTACAGCTTGCAAACGTTCAAGATGCCTTCGGCATAATCCTGCGGCGCGCTGCCCAGGCGCAAGACTTCTTCATCGCAAGCGCGCTCGCGCTCCTCGATCAGACGCGCGCCGATCCACCACAGCAGCGGATGGAACCAGAAGATTGACTGGACCAGCATGTGGACGGTTGCCGTAAGATTGTCGCGGCGCCGTACATGACATAGCTCATGAGCCAGAATCGCTTGAAATTGTGCGGGCGTCAGCTTCCCGCCGATCCCTTCCGGCAGCAGCAAAATGGGCCGGAAGACGCCAAAGACTCCGGGTTCATAAGGCGCAGCAGATTTTCGCACTGGGATTGGGAAGCCGAGGCTAACCGGTTTTGCGGCCAAAACATTTCGATACATTCGCGTCCATTTGCGGCCAAACAGAAACAGCATTGCGGCGAACCCGGTTCCCCAGATCACCCACGGCATGTCTGTATAGTCTTTCGGCCTGGGCGCTGCCGGCAAAAGCGCCAGGGGCCGTCCGGCCTGCTCTACCGCGACCACCCACTCGGTCTGCACCATCGGCGCTATCGCGGCGTGCTTGGGCGCTAGCTCGCCGACTCCGACCAGCAGCGAAAAGGGAACCACAAACTTCATAGACGCAGCGAGCCACACCCAATAGCGCACCTGCCCCGATTCCTTCTGAGCGCCAGCGTCACCAGCCACGCCACCGCGCCAAACACCGTCGATTGCCATAGATGATCGATTATGGGAGTTTGTCCTCCTCTTGCAGGGCCAATAACGCCATCTCGGCTTCACGCACGTCCTCCAGCGTCAGTTTTCGCGATTCCACCAAACGCGCCATCACCGGCTGCAGCTTATCGCCCAGCAGATCGAATAACTCATCGATCAGCCGGTTTTGCGCAGCGTCGCGCGAGATCAGGGCCTCGAAAATATGGGCGTGGCTGATCTTGCGAACCCTCCGCAGAGTTTTCTTGGCCTCCAGACGATACACGGTGGTTTGAATGGTGGTGTACGCCGGGCGGTTTCGCTTAGGGAACGCCTCCTGGATCTCGCGGATGGCGGAGGGCCCGCGGGTCCACAGCACTTCCATGATATGAAGCTCGAGTTTGGTCAGTTTCGGCAGCGGCATCGCAAAATACTATCTACGTGTGCAATGCTACTACGACCGTATGTTTAATGCAAGAGGTTTTTTGCGTTATTGCTCCAACTGCCGGATTCGCCCGTCGAGCCTTCGTTCTTCCAGCACCATCAGCACCCAGATCGACGCCATCAGGAAGCCGATCGGCACAAGCGGGGCAGGCCCCTCCGCCAGGCGCAGCAGCAGAGGCGATGTAATCCCGAGGTTTCTCGCCGCCATGGCGGGCCCGCCTCCCCACCAGGCTGCCAAAACCGCGGGAACCAGGAGCAAAACGCCTCGGCGCACGAACCGCGCCCACAGCCGCTTACCTTCCAGGACTCTGCCGAGAAACTGGACGCAAGGTCCCTCCGCGCCCTGAGGCCCCCTGCGTGGCACGGAGATCCACACGAAGTATCCAAGGGCCAGCAGAGTCCACAGCATCGCGAAGCCCAACCATGGATTTTGAATAGGTGAATAGTGAAGCCGCATCAGGTTGCGCATGGCCACCGCGGCGGCGAGCACAACAAGCGCCAGGAACACCCCGAACGCCCGGCCGTCATTCCGCTGATGCCGGCGGGCTCTGGCGCACAACTCTTCCGGTGTCATATTCATGGGTTCCTCTCTCTGCGATTTCCACAACTCACCATGGTCACTTTGCATTAAATTCTCCCAGGGCCTTCTTGATGCGGTGGATCTTGGTCGCGACGTTCGATGCGGACAGCCCGGTCACCTCAGCGATGGAAGCAGCCTGCTCGCCCTCCAGATACAGCAGGATGATCTGCCGGTCTAGCGGCTGGAGCCGGTAGAGCTTTTCAAGCAGCTTGGAGAGCTGACGCTGCCGCCCGGCCTGCTCCTCGCCGTCGATGAAACCTGGTTCGGTGGGAAGCGCTTCCAGGTCGACCAGGCGAGCCTCCGTCCGCTTCTGGCTGAGAATGTAGGAGGCCGCAACGTTGTGACCCACGCGATAAACCCAGGTTTGCAAGCTGCATCTTCCGTCAAATAAACGCAGGCTGCGCCACAGCTCCAGATGAATTTCCTGGAGGAGGTCCCGGCGGCGGTCCGGATCGGCCTCGTAGCCTCGCGCGAGCCGCTGTAGCGCCGCCCCGTAGAGGCTACGGGCTTCCAGATACAGTTCGTCGTTCTTACGGTCCAGATGGTTGGCGGTCACCAAGACGCCCTTCACTTGGAATAGTCGCGGGAAGGGGCAGGTTTCTTACAGCAGCGGCCTGAACTTGGGATTACTTGCCTTCGATCAGGAACGTTGGCGCAAGACCCGTGAGCGTGGAGAAAGACGACGGTCCCGCAACGTCCAGCCAGCTGGAGCAGCCTTGCACGGATCCTAAATAAGCGTGCGGCTGCACGTCCACCAGCATCTCCTTCATCATCAGGCTGCCGTATTGGAGCATGGGGAAAACGGCGCGGGCGGGGGGCTCCGTGGCTTCCTGCACCACATAGGGCGTGCGCATGGCTTGACGGAGAGCCTTTTCCCAGTTGAGATCGGTGGTTTCCGAGCCGCGCACCGGGTGTACTTCGGTGGAGTTGTCGTTGGGGCGCAGCACCAGCTTGGCGCGATGCTTCATGACGAACTCCGGCAGGTCCACCACATGGCCCTTATGGGTGGTCTTGGCTGCCTGGACCAGGCGCGTCCATGGCACGAAATCCTTGATCGCTTTTCGTTCCGCCGCGGGAAATTTTGCGGTGACGGCGTCATCGGTGAGCAGATCGAACAGCGCCTGCTTGGAGGAGAGCTCGGTGCGAAAACTGTTGATCATGCAGACAGCCCGCTCCTTGGTCGCCCGCACCAGGGGATGATTCAGATCGAAGCGGACCAGGAACTCTTGCAGCTTAATGTTGCGATATACCAGGTCAATGCTGAACTCGCCGCGATGCAGCACGTTATTGCGATATTCCAGTTGGTCCGGCGAGACCACTTCTGTCCGGAAACCCTCACGCGTGAAGAACTCAGCCAGCAGCGCGCTTTCCGAGGAAACCACCGGCTGGCGGAATTCCACCACCGCGATGTTGGGTCGTTTATTCTTGCCCCCGGATTCCTTGTAAGCCTTGAGGACGGCCGCCAGCAGCGGTTTGACGCCCGGCATCTTCTTCAGCTTGAATTTTTTGCGCAGCTCCTTGACCGGCGGAGCATCGTAGTACACTTCCGCCAGCGCCTCTCCGTAGATCGCCCCGGCGGGCGCCACTCCGCCGTGCCCGCTGAAGCGGATCGCGCCGTCATTCATTTGGGTGTGCAGGGTCCCCGCCACGCTGAACGCGGAATATCCGGGATCCACCGCGGCCAGCATCCGCTCGGCCGGCAGCAACTGTACCCGCGCCAGAAGCGATGGATTGGCCAGCGCCAAGCGCTCCACGCGGCTGATCGCCGCCAGCAGGCTCTCCGCCGCTTTCACCATCGCCGCGTAATCGCGGCTGGAGATCAAGTGCGGACGCAGAACCGGCGAAATCGGACCGTCTTCCAGCTTGAGGACCTTTTTGCGCTCCTGCAAGGCGTGCGCCCAAGCCAGGTCAATATACGGTTCACTTTCGATGAGTTTGTGATAACGGGCGATTGCCTCGCTGACCAGAGTCATGCGTCGTAATGAGCATTAGTATCGCACGGTGAGACTGTGTTTGAAAAGACACGAAACCCTCGAATTATAGTCCAACCGATTGATTTATAGAGAGTTATAGTAAAAACAGAACAGCTTAGCGCTGATTCGACTTCAACACCTTTTTTCGCAGCCGGATCGATTTAGGCGTGACTTCCACTAACTCGTCGTCGCGCACGAATTCGATGGCCTGCTCCAGGTTCAGGAGCCTGGGCGGCACCAGGCGAATGGCTTCGTCAGCGGTCGAGGCGCGCATGTTGGTGAGCTTTTTTTCCTTGACGATGTTCACATTCAGGTCCGCATCGCGCGCGTTTTCGCCGACAATCATCCCTTCATAGACTTCCGTCCCGGGCTCCACAAACATTTCTCCCCGTTCTTGTAAGTTGAAGATCGCATGCCCGGTCGACTTGCCCGGCCGGTCCGCAACCAGGGACCCAGTGGGACGCGTGGGAATTTCGCCCTGCCATTCGATGTAGCCATGGAACAACGAGTTCATGATCGCCGTGCCCTTGGTATCGGTCAACATCTCGCTGCGCAGGCCGATTAACCCGCGCGAGGGGATTTTGAACTCCAGCCGCACCCGGCCGGAGCCATGATTGATCATTTTGTCCATCTTGCCCTTGCGCCGCCCCAGCTTTTCGATCACCACGCCGATGAATTCCTCGGGGCAATCGATGACCAGCAGTTCCAAAGGCTCGGAAAGTTTGCCGCCGATCTCCCGGGTGATGATTTCCGGTTTGCCGGCCGCCAGCTCGAAACCTTCGCGCCGCATCATCTCGATCAAAATGGCAAGCTGCAACTCGCCCCGGCCCATCACCTTGAAGGAGTCCGGCCCGCCGGCTTCCTCCACCCGCAAGGAAACGTTGGTGAGCAGCTCCTTGTCCAGGCGGTCGCGGAGATTGCGCGAGGTCACATATTGCCCTTCGCGGCCGGAGAACGGGGAAGTGTTGATGGTGAACGTCATGGCGATGGTAGGCTCGTCGATCTGGATGTGGGGCAGGGGCTCGGGAGCTTCCGCGCTGGTGATCGTCTCACCGATGGTGATGCCTTCCACGCCGGCAATCGCCAATACGGCGCCCGGCCGGCCGACCGTCTCGTCAACCCGCTTCAGCCCCTCGAAAGAGAACAATTTCGTGATCTTCGTTTTTTGAAATGTTCCGTTCAATTTTGCGATGGCGACCTCGTCGCCCAGCCGCAAGGTGCCATTGAACACCCGGCCGATCGCCAGGCGGCCCAGATAGTCGCTGTAATCCAGATTCGCGACCAGCAGTTGCAGTACGCCTTCGGGATCGCCCTTTGGCTCGGGAATGTGATTGACGATGGCTTCGAACAACGGACGCAGATTCTTCCCTTCCTGGGATTCGTCCGGATCGGTCAAGGCGATTCCAACCCTGGCGTTGGTGTAAATCACCGGGAATCCGAGCTGATCCTCGATGGCGTCAAGATCGATGAACAGATCGTAGATCTCATTCAGCACTTCCTGGATGCGCGCGTCAGGCCGGTCGATTTTGTTGATGACCACGATGGGAGGGAGCCGCGCCTCCAAGGCCTTCATCAACACGTAACGGGTCTGCGGCAGCGGGCCCTCGCTGGCGTCGACCAGCAGCATAACGCCGTCGACCAGTTTGAGGGCGCGCTCCACCTCGCCGCCGAAATCGCTGTGGCCCGGCGTGTCGACGATGTTGATCTTGACGCCATGATAGCGGATGCCGGTGGCCTTGGCCAGGATGGTGATGCCGCGCTCGCGTTCCAGATCGTTGGAGTCCATGACGCGCTCCGCGACCTCTTCATTCGCGCGGAAGATGCCGCTTTGCCGGAGCATCGCGTCGACCAGAGTGGTTTTGCCGTGATCGACGTGCGCAATGATCGCGACGTTCCGAAACGTGGGATTGCTGGAGTTGGAAGAATTTGACACTGACTCCTATTGTCGCGTGCGACCATGGTGAATTGCATGTCCACGCTGCCAAGTGTCGTGATCGTCGGGCGTCCCAATACGGGAAAGTCGACCCTGTTCAACGCCATTCTCCGCGATCGCCGCTCGATTGTCGGAGACGAGCCGGGAATTACACGCGATCGGATTTATGGCGAGGCCGTCCACAACGGCCGGCGCTTTGAGCTGATCGACACCGGAGGCATTATTGCCAACGACGCGGAGTTCATCCCCAGCCAGATCCTGAAGCAGGCTCGTGTGGCGCTGGAGACTGCCTCGCAGGTGATCTTCTTAATCGATGGACGGGCGGAGATCACCGGGTCCGACCGGGACCTCGCCGCGATGCTGCGTAAGCTGGGGAAGCCGGTGACGCTGGCGGTCAACAAAATCGACACCCCGCAACGCGAAAACTTAACGCACGAGTTTCACTCGCTCGGCTTTGAGCATCTTTTTCCCGTCTCGGCGGAACATCGCCTCGGCTTGAATGATTTGCTGGATCATGTGACTCGCGATTTTCCGGAAACGGCGGAAGCCGAGGAAACGGAGAAGGGCGCCAGGATCAAAGTGGCGATTCTGGGCCGTCCGAACGTGGGGAAGTCTACCTTGCTGAACGCTCTGACCGGATCGGAGCGGGCGATCGTTTCGCCGGTCGCGGGCACCACCCGGGATGCCGTGGATGAAACGGTTACCTTCGATGGCGTCGATTACGTTTTCGTCGATACCGCGGGCATCCGCCGCAAAGGCAAGACCCACCAGATGGCTGAAAAGCTATCGGTAGTGATGGCGCGGAAGCACCTGCGGATGTCGAACGTGGCGATTCTGGTGCTGGACGCAAGCGAACCGGAAGGCGTGGTCGCGCTGGACGCGACCATCGCCGGCTATGCTCACGAAGAAGGCCGCGCGGTGATTCTGTGCGTCAACAAGTGGGACATCGCCGTGCAGAAAGACAAGCGCAAGTTTGTGGAGACCATCCGCGACAATTTTAAATTCCTAGACTACGCGCCGGTGACGTTCGTATCGGCGCATAAGAAGCAGGGAACCCGTGCGCTGTTTCCCTTGATCCGCAAGGCCTACGACGCGGCCTCGAAGCGAATTGGGACGGGAGAGCTCAACCGGTTTGTCGAGACTCTGGCGTGGGAATATGACGCCAAGATTCACTACATGACGCAAGGCTCGGTGCGGCCGCCCACCTTCATCGTGTTCACCGATCGCCCCAATCTGCATTTTTCGGCGCAGCGATTCTTGATCAACCGGCTGCGTGAGAAGTTCGGATTTCAGGGAACGCCGATCGTTATTAAAACCAAGCGGCGGTAACGGCGGTTACGCTCCCGCCGAGTCCTTTCGCCCGTTCTTGTACGCCGCCAAAACCTCTTTGACCGGCCCGCTGGTGACCACGTGCCCGCGCTCCAGCCACAGTGCGTGCTGGCACAGCGTGCTCATTAATTCGACCGAGTGGGAGGCCAACAGGATGGTTTTGCCTTGTTGCTGAAACTGGCGCATTCGCTGCAGGCATTTCGCTTGGAAGGTTTGGTCGCCGACGCCGATCACTTCGTCGATGAGAAGCACGTCGGGATCCAGATGTACGGCGACCGAAAACGCCAGACGCATCGCCATGCCGCTCGAATAGGTGCGCAAAGGCTCCCGGATAAAATCGCGCACGCCGGAGAATTCGACGATGTCCTCGAAACGCTCGGCGGTCTGGCGGCGGGTGAGGCCGATCATGGCCGCGTTAATGCGGATATTTTCCGCGCCGGTGAGATCGGGATGAAATCCGGAGCCCAGCTCGAGTAGCGCGCCGACGCGGCCCCGGACCTCGATGCGGCCGGAGTCGGGGATGGTGAGGCCGCAGGCTAAATTCAACAACGTGCTCTTGCCCGCGCCGTTGGGCCCGATCACTCCCAGGCCATCCCCGCGAGGGATCTCGAAAGATACATCCTGAAGCACACTCAGCCGCTCGTGCCGGGAGGGCTGAAACAGATCCACGATGCGGTGGCGTAACAAGCGTGGGCCAGCACGATGAGAGAAGGATTTTGAGACCCGGTCGAAGACCACGGCGGACGCGCTCATAGGTGTTCGTAGAAGCGCGGCTTCAGGCGCCGGAACAGCCACAGTCCCACCGTGAGCGTGAAGGCCGCGACGATCGCCAGGTTGCGGATCAGAGATTCGGCAGGGGGTTGGTGGTCGATCATGATGTTGCGCATCGCCATGACCAGAGCGGCTACGGGATTAAAACGGTAAATATCCCGGTACTGAGGAGGAATAATCTTGAAATCGTAGAAAATCGGCACCAGCCAGAAAAGCACCAGATTGAAAGATTCCACCACGTAGCGGGTGTCGCGGATGAAAACATTGATCGCGCTGGCGCCCAAGGCAAGGCCGCAGACGAAGATGATGTACAGGACCCACACTAGGGGCAGCCATAGCCAGGTGGTGGCGGGCGGCAAGTGAAAGAAGAGCGCGAAGCCAACCAGCAGGCCGAACTGGATCAGCAGATGAATGCAATTGGAAAGCACCGAAGCGATAGGCACCATTTCACGCGGCACCGGGACGCGCTTCACCAAGGGCGCGCTGTCAAGAATCGAAGTGGTTCCCGTCAGGATTGCCCCGGCGTAGAAATTGTACGGAATCAGCCCGCACAGAATGAACAGCGGGTACGCGGCAATGCTGCGGTCGCCGGTGAAAACCTTGGAAAATATGAACACCATCACGCCCATCATTACCAGCGGACTGATAAGACTCCACAGGACGCCCAAGCTCATATTGCGGTAGCGGATGCGGAAATCCTTGAGGATCAGGTTTTCCAGCAGGAAAAGCAGGTCGCCTCCCCAGGTGCGCGGCGGCGTGGGCATGGAAGACTCTCAGTATACACTGCCGGTTCTGTGCTGAGGCTGAATCGCCATCATCCGCATGTCATCATGGTTCTTGCGCTCCTCCCCGCTGCTCCCCATCTTTCTGATCGTCGCCGTCGATGTCCTGGGCCTCACGATCATGATCCCGCTGCTGCCGTTTTACGCTGAGAAGCTCGGCGCGAGCCCTTTCGAAGTGGGGTGGCTGATCGGCGTCTACGCAGTGTGCCAGCTTATCTCCGGGCCGCTGCTGGGACGGATGTCGGACCACATGGGCCGCAAGCCTCTGCTGATCGTCAGCCAGTTTGGGACGTTGGTTGGGTTCATCATCACCGCTTTCGCGCCGAATCTGTGGATTCTCTTCTTGGCGCGAGCCATCGACGGCTCGACCGCGGGGAACCTTTCGCTGGCGCAAGCCTACATCTCCGACGTCACCAAACCGGAGGACCGCGCGAAATCTTTCGGCATTATCGGGATCGCCTTCGGACTCGGGTTCCTGATCGGGCCGGCGATTTCGGGTTTCCTCGCCCGTTACGACTATCGCGACCCGATCTTCGCCGCGGCATTCTTGTCCGCCATGAGTATTGTCGCGACGACTCTGCTGCTTCCCGGCGCTAAGCCCGGCGCCGGTAAACCCACCGGCCCGGGAGGCACGCGGATTTCGCTGGTCGAGTGGGGAGCGTACATGGCCTACTTCAAGCGGCCATCTCTGGCTCCGCGACTGTTTGAGTTTTGCGCGTTCGCGTTCAGCTTTGCCTGGTTCGTGTCCGGGTTGCCGCTGTTTGCCGAGCGGCGGCTCACCTATCACGGTATGCCCTTTGGGCCGGTGCAGCTCGGCTACATTTGGGCTTACGCGGGATTCCTGGGAATCTTTTTGCAAGGTCCGGCGCTGGGAAAACTAGTGAAGAGATTCGGAGAAAAAGCTCTGCTGCGGACCGGCTTCCTCGGCTACGCGACGGGATACGCGCTACTCGCGGTGTGCCACAACCTTCCCATGCTGATCCTGGCCAGCACCGTAACGGCGATTGGTGGCCTGGTGCGGCCCACTCTAACCAGTCTGATCACGCAGGCCACCCGGAGCGACGAACAAGGCGTGGTGCTCGGCCTGACGCAATCCTTGACCTCCGTGGCGCAAATCACGGCGCCGCCGATCGGGGGCTGGTTGATCGAACAAAAGCTGCTCACCGGTTGGGGGGTAGCCGCGGCAGCGGTCGCAGTGTTGGGATTGGTGTTGGCGTATCGATCGGCGGAAGAAAAGTCGTCTGGCTGATAGCCGTGGCGCTGTACGACTCGGAAAATGCGGCCGTACGACATCGCGAATCGACACTTAGTACCTATACCCCCTTCGGTTCACCGTCGATCTACCGCACCTAAGGCTACAAGTGGATCGACTAACCGTTTTCCTGTGTGAATCTCAGCCAATCGTTGTCGAAGGCCTGACTAAAGTCCTGACCGACTGCCAGGACTTGGAGCTTCTGGGAGCCGTGCCACGATTGAGCGAGGCCCTGGACGCCGTCCGGACCCATCGGCCCGACTTGGTGCTGGTGGACCAGGCGGCGGGCCTTAAGATGGTCTTCCAGTTCATCACCGACGCCAAGAGCACCTGGACCAAGTGCCAGCCGATTCTGTGGGTGAATGACTTAGCGGAGGTCGATTGCTTCCGCGCATTACAGTTGGGCGCGCGCGGAATCATCAAAAAGAATCTGCCGATCCAAGCCCTGTGCGAGTGCTTGCGGTCGGTAGGGCGCGGAAACGTTTGGATCGAGAACTCGCTGCCTGAGGCAGCCGGGACAACCGAGCGGAGGACCGCGCCGCGTCTGACGCCGCGGGAAAAAGAAATTGTGCATCACGTCTGCGGCGGCCTCAAGAATAAGGAGATCGCAGGCCAGCTTTCGATCACCGCCGGGACGGTCAAAGTCCATCTGATGCATATTTTCGAAAAGACCGGCGTTCGGGACCGTTTTGAGCTGGCCGTACATGGCCGCAGGCTTCTGGGCTCGGAACACGCGGAAGAGGTTTCGCGGGCCGAAAACGCCTTGGCTGGCCGGTAAGCCTGCTTAAACGCTTTTCCGAAACTAACTCAGGGCGGACTGGCGGCCCTAAAGTACCACAGCCCAACGGGCGAAGTAAGTCTTAAGGAAATGACTCCGCCGCAAGTATTACCAGGGGTGCGCGCACCGTCGCGCAGCATTGAGTCGGTTCTGACGGCCCGCTGGGCCCGGATTCTAATTCCTTCTCTGTCCGACATCTTCTTTCTGGCGATCCTGGTGTGGCTGTTCATGAGCTCCGGCGCGGCCGGCTGGCAGGGGCTGTTGTTGGATGCCGACGCCGGTTGGCACATGCGCACCGGACAGTACATTCTGGACCATCATTCGGTTCCGCACCAGGATCTGTATTCGTTCTCCAAGCCCGGTGCGCCTTGGTACGCATGGGAGTGGGGCTCCGACGTGGTTTTCGGCTGGCTGGAACGGTTGGCCGGTTTGAAAGCCGTGGTGTTATTCACCGGAGTGGTCCTGGCGGGCTTCGCCACCACGCTGATCCGGCGCATGATCTGGCGCGGAGTTCATGTGTTTGTAGCCATGGCCGTGGCGCTTCTTTCCGTGGGCGCGGCGTCGATCCACTTTCTTGCCCGGCCGCATATCTTCACCCTATTGCTTCTGTCCCTCTCGGTCTGGCTGATCGAACGCGACCGCGAGAAGCGCAGCCGCCGCATCTGGCTGCTGGTGCCGCTCACGATTGTATGGACCAATTTGCACGGCGGCTTCCTGTCGCTGATCGCGGTGCTGGGGCTGTGCGCGGCGGGAACCGCAGTGGAAGCCTACGCGGCCCACGAGGCCTGGGGCGGACTGTGGTGGCGTATCGCGGGGCGATACCTGGGGCTCGCCGCCGCCTGCGCTGCCGCTTCCCTGGTGAACCCCTATGGTTACCAGTTACACGTTCACCTGGTTCAATACTTGCGCTCGGACTGGATCAAAACCGTAATCCAGGAGTTCATGTCGCCCAGCTTCCGCAACGAGAACATGTTCCAGTTCGAGGTTCTGCTGTTCGTGGGGCTGATCGCCACGGCAGGCTTATTAAAGCAGAAGCGCGTGGTTGAGGCATTATGGATCGTCTTCTTCGCGCACATGGCCCTTAGCAGCGTGCGGCACGTGCCGGTGTACGTGACGGTAGTGGGTCCGGTGATCGCTTATCAGGTGGCCGGTTGGTGGAAGAGCTGGTCGCATGGCGCTGCCAAGAAGTCCTTCCCGGCGATTTTCAACCAAATGGCGGCGGACACGGCGCCCGGATTCCGGCGCACCAGTATCTGGCCCTTGGCCGTGGTCACGGCGCTGGCGGCCACCGGCGCGGCCATTCCTTGGCCCAAGGATTTTCCGGATATTAATTTTCCTATCCAGCTGGTTCATGAGCATGCCGCTCAGATTTTGGGTTCGCGCGTTCTTACTACCGATCAGTGGGCGGACTACCTGATCTACGTAAATCCCAAGCAGAAGGTGTTCGTGGACGGCCGCAGCGATTTCTATGGGCCGGAGACCGGGAATCAGTATATCCGGCTGGTCAACGGAGGCCCGGATTGGCGCGATGTGCTCCGTAAATATAACTTCAATCTGGCGTTACTCCCCAAGGAAATGCCGGTAGCGCAGCTTCTGAAGACGCAATCGGATTGGCGCGTCGAGGCTGAAGACGATAAGCGAATCCTCCTAGTCCGTACCACGCCGTGAGTACTTCCATGGGGCAATTTAATCCCGGAACCAAGGTTCTAAGGGACACAGGCTTTGGGCCCCCTGAGGCTAATGAAAAACACCGACGCGGCCGAAATAGTCAATGGGAGCAGACGGAGAGATGAAGTCCCCAAACTCGAGCCAGCGCTCATCGCGTTCTGGCCGGAGAAGTTCGCCCGTGCGGATCCCGCAGATCCCCATGGAGTGGATGGACCCGATGAGTTGGCGCTTGCCCTCGGGAAAAGCGCTGGCGGAGTTCGCTTTGCAGGCGGGGTTCTTGGCGCCGTTGATGCTCAGTGGCACGGGGATCAAGAAGAAACGGAAGCCGGCGGAGACCCCGGAGGGTGCGCTGGGAGTGAAGACGCAGTTTGAAAAGCGTGCGGGGGAGGGGCCGGAGCATTCCGGCACCTTTCGTTCCCCCGGAGTTGGGCCCGAGAATTAATGCGGCTGGGCCTAAGAGTGTGGGCGCAGAGAGTTTGAGTGACGATGAACGCACAAATAGCGATCGCGATCCTGGTGGGAGCAGCGGCGGCCGTGGATGACCTGGCGCGCCGCCACATCTCCAACTGGATTCCTTTGGCGGCGCTGGCCGGCGGCCTGGGATGGCAGATCGGGCTGCACGGCTGGGGGGGCGTGCTGGTGGCGCTGCTGGGCGCCGCGGCGGGCTTTGGAGCGTTTCTCGCGTTTTATTTGCTGGGGGGCATGGGCGGGGGCGATATCAAGCTGATGGCGGGTTTCGGTGCGTTACTGGGAGCCAGCCGTCTGGCGGAAGCGGCTTTGTGGACCGCCGGAGTGGGAGGGCTGCTGGCTCTGGGGGTGCTGGCGTGGCGCGGGCTTCGTAAGGCCGCCGGCCGGCCGGCCAAGCCGAAACCAACCGAGCCGGGTTCCATTCCGGATTCGATTCCGTACGCCCCAGCCATCGCGCTGGGCGTCTGGCTCTCGCTGGTGTCCCAGGGGTAACGGCGGCATATGGCTTTAGAAGTGGCGTAGAGGAGAACAAGTATGGATCGCAGATTTCTCACGGTATTGGGCGTGAGCTTAGTGTTCGCGCTGGTGGTATCGAGCGTGTTCTATCAGATGAGCTCCCGCGGAGGAGGTCACACCGGAAGCCCTCAGCCCGCCGACATGAAAGACATCGTCGTGACCACCCGGCCGCTCTCGGTTGGGGCGTTGGTGAAGCCGGCCGACGTGAAGCTCTCCAAAATACCCGTCTCGGCGTTCCCCAAGGGCGCCTATTCGAAGGTAGAGGAAGTGCTGGACCGCGGCGTGATCTCCAATATGCTGCTGGAAGAGCCGATTCTGGAAGGCCGCTTGGCGGCGAAGGGAAGCGGTCTGGGTCTGGCCACGGAGATTCCCGTGGGAATGCGCGCCGTTACAGTGCGCGTCAACGACGTGGCTAACGTGGCCGGCTTCGTGCTTCCCAACATGCATGTGGACGTGCTGGTTACGGGCCGTCCTCCGGGCGGCGAGGGCGACATGACCACCACCTGCCTGCAGAACATGCTGGTGCTGTCTTCGGGAACGACGTTGCAGCCGGACGCCCGCGGCCAGGCGATCAACTCCCCGACCGTGACTTTGCTGGCCACGCCGGAGCAGGCCGAAACCCTGACGCTGGCCAACGTCGACGGGCACATTCAATTGATTCTGCGCAATTCCACCGACGCCGCGGTGGAGGAGACCTCGGGCCGCTACGTCGAGGAACTGTATTCGGGACACCGCAGGAACAAGGACACCAATCCTCCGCCCGTGGCTGCCAAGCCGAGGCCGAGGCCGGTTGAGACCGCGCAGCTCCCTCCACCGCCTCCCATAGCTCCGCCGGTGGTGGTTCCAGTTCCGCCTCCGCCCGACCAGGTTGTGATTATTCGCGGCAACCAGAGAAGCGTGGAAACGCTTCCGGCCCGCGCCAATTAAGGAACGCATACAAGGGAACGAAGGAATCGCACAATGATCCGGACTAGCAGCATTCTCCAAAAAAATCGAGGCGTGTTGTCCTGCGCCGCTCTGGCCGTTGCGGGAGTAGTTAGCCTGCCGGCTCAAAACGCCGAAGATCTGCGCCTCACTGCTGGCAAGAGCGTGATCATGGACTATCCCTCGGACGTCAACACGGTCAACACCAGCAATCCGGACGTGGTGGACGTCACCTTGCGGACCACGCGCGAGATCCTGTTGAGTCCCAAGGCGACGGGAGCGGCCACGCTGATCGTATGGAATCGCGCCAACCAGCGGACGCTCTACAACATCAACGTGGAGATGAACCTGGAGTCGCTGCGGCAGCTCTACAAGGATTCGTTCCCCAATGAGAACATCCAGGTGCACAGCTCGCGTGACACCATCACCTTGACGGGCACGGTCTCGACCAAAGAAGTGGCCGATAAAGCGGGCGCGCTGGCCGCGGCGGTCTCCAAAACGGTGCTGAACAACTTGATGCTGCCTGCTCCGCCGGCGGAAAGGCAAATCCTCCTGCGTGTGAAGTTCGCCGAATTGGACCGCTCTAAAGAGGTTCAGTATGGAGTGAATCTGTTGGCCGGTCCCGGCGGCAATCCCATCTCCGGGGGTACCGGTCAGTTCTCCAACGGCGCCTTCAGCGGTACGGTTACAATACCGCCAACTGCCGTCGGTACCACCACCACTTGTACGGCGGGCGGTTGCCAGAGCTCCACCTCCGGAAACTCCGGGACATTCAGCATCACGCAGGCCCTGAATTTAATGGCGCTGGATCCCAAGCTGAACCTGGGTGCGTTCATCAAAGCGCTGCAACAGGAAAACGTGCTCCAGATTCTGGCGGAGCCGAACATCGTGACCACCAACACCAAGGAAGCGAACTTCCTGGTCGGCGGCGAATTCCCCGTGCCGGTGGTGCAGGGCGGCGCGACTTCCGGCGCGATCACGGTCCAGTACAAGCAGTGGGGCGTGCGGCTGGCGTTTACGCCGGTGATCACGCCGATCGGAACCATTTCGATGCACCTGCGGCAGGAAGTCTCCGCGCTGGACTACACCAACGCGGCCGTGTTGAACGGATTCACCATTCCCGGATTAACCTCGCGCACCGCGGAGTCGACTGTAGAGTTGGGAGACGGGCAGAGTTTCGTGGTCGCCGGCCTGGTCAACAACCAGGAGCGCAACGTCCTCTCCAAAGTGCCTTTCATCAGCAGCATTCCGATTCTGGGCAATTTGTTCAAGTCCAAGGACGACTTTGTCACGCGCACCGACCTGGTGATGATCGTGACGCCGGAGATCACCATGCCTCTGGGCCCGAACGATCCCAGACCGGACCTGTACATGCCCAAGGACTTCCTCAAGCGGCTGGACCCCAAAGATGTTCCTCCCGCTCCCGCGCCCACCAGAGCGAAGAAGTGAATGGGTTCCTGGTCCCAGAACGAAGCGGAGATCACCGCTTTATTGATCGCTCCGCACCGTGAGCTCGCGCAGCAGTTCCTGGCGACTCTTCCGCAGACCCGCGCGTTTCAGATCCTGGCGGACTTGAAAGGCTACCCGCCCCACCAGACTTTGGATATCCGCGCGCGCCAGTTGAAGCCCAACGTGATTCTTCTGGATCTGGTGACCGATCTGGCGGCGGCGGTGGAGCTGATCAAGTGGGTCGCGGCCCTGACCCCGCCGGTGCACGTGGTGGGTTTGCACACCATGAACGATTCCACCGCGATCCTGCAATCCCTCCGCGCCGGAGCGGCTGAGTTTCTGTATGCGCCATTCGAGCTCTCCCAGCAACGCGAGGCGGTTACCCGGCTGCGGCGCATGATTGTGCCGGAGAGTCCCGCGCGGTCGGAAGAAGGCCACGCCATCGCTTTCACCAGCCCCAAACCCGGTTCCGGGGCGTCCACCATCGCCACGCAGACGGCCTTCGCGCTGGAGCGGCTGACCGGCAAGCGAGTCTTGCTGGCCGACGGCGACCTGACCGGCGGAACTATCGGGTTCTATCTCAAGCTGAGCCATAACTATTCGCTGGTGGACGCGCTGCAACATGCCGAACATCTGGATCCGGCGCTGTGGAGCTCGCTCACGGTGAACTACGGAGGAGTGGATATTCTGCCCGCTCCCGCGGCGCCCTACGCCGACGCGATCGATCCGGCGCGCATGCGGCTGCTGGTGGATCAGGCGCGGCACCTTTACGACTGGGTAGTGGTGGACCTGCCCACCGTGTTCAGCCGCACCAGTCTCATGGCGATCTCGGAGTGCGAGAAGGCCTTTCTGATCTCCACCTCGGAACTGCCCAGTCTGCACTTGACGCGCAAGGCCATCAACATGCTCGACCAGTTGGGCTTTCCCAAGGATCGCTTCCACGTGCTGGTGAACCGGGTGAGCCGGCGCGACAGCATCGGCCTGGATCACATCGAGGGGCTGTTCGGATGCAAGGTGCATGCCCGCCTGCCCAACGACTATTTTTCGCTGCACCGCGTGGTCACTCTGGGCCAGCCCCTGGGCGGAGAAGGGGAACTGGGCAAGGCCATTGAGAGCGTCGCGGCGCAGTTAGCGGGCAGCGTCACGGAGAAAAAGAAAGGGGCCGGCGCCCGGGATTTGAAACCCGCGCTGCAGCAGGCCTGAGGCCCTCATAGGTATTTATGTTCTCGACCATCGACAACAGCAACAAGAGCAACCAGCAGGTTTCCTGGGAACAGAGGCTGCTGAAGAACTCCACCCGGCAGAAGGCGTCGCTCAAACCCGAGTATCAGGAGCTGAAGTTCACCCTGCACCGCAAGCTGGTGGACAAGATCAACCTGGAGGCGCTGGCCACCATCGACAACCAGCGCGTCCGCAGCGAGGTGCGCCAGGCGGTCATCTCGCTGATCGACGCCGAGCCCACGCTGCTAAGCTCGCTCGAAAAGCAGCAGATTTCCGACGAGGTTCTGGATGAAGTCTTCGGTCTGGGGCCGCTGGAGCCATTGCTGCAGGATCCCACCATCTCCGACATCCTGGTGAATACCTGCAAGCAGGTGTACGTGGAGCGGCGCGGCCTGTTGGAGCTGACCAACGTCAGCTTCCGCGACGATGCGCACCTGCTCCGGATTATCGACAAAATCGTCAGCCAGGTAGGGCGGCGCATCGATGAATCGACGCCCATGGTGGACGCCCGTTTGATGGACGGTTCGCGCGTCAACGCCATCATCCCTCCTTTGGCGGTGGATGGGCCGCTGCTCTCCATCCGCCGGTTCTCCACGGACAAGCTGATGCCGCCGGACCTGATCGAGCGCAGGGCCATGACCCCGGGCATGATGGAACTGCTGGAAGCCGCCGTAAAGGCCCGCCTGAACATCATCATCGCGGGCGGAACCGGCTCCGGTAAGACCACCCTGCTCAACGCGCTTTCGCTGTTCATCAGCGCCAAGGAACGCATCGTCACCATCGAAGACGCGGCCGAATTGCAGCTCAAGCAGCCGCACGTGGCGCGCCTGGAAACCCGTCCTCCCAATCTGGAAGGCACCGGCGCGGTGCGCCAGCGCGAGTTGCTGGTCAATAGCCTGCGTATGCGTCCCGACCGGATCGTCGTCGGCGAGGTCCGCGGCGAGGAAGCCCTGGACATGCTGCAGGCCATGAATACGGGTCACGACGGCTCGTTGACTACGGTGCACGCCAACTCCCCGCGCGACGCGGTCAGCCGCCTGGAGGTGATGGTGTCGCTGGCCAACGCCAACATGCAGTTGACTTCCATCCGGCAGCAGATTGCCAGCGCGGTGCACATGCTGGTGCAAGCCTCGCGTATGAGCGACGGCTCGCGCCGTGTGGTCAGCCTGACCGAAGTCACCGGAATGGAAGGCGACGTGGTGACCCTGCAGGATCTGTTCGTATTCGAGAAGCGCGGCCTGGACCCGGACGGCAAGGTGGTGGGACGTTTCGCGGCCACCGGCATCCGGCCGAAGTTTTACGAGAAATTGCTGAGCGCGGGCATTCGCCTGCGGCCCGATCTGTTCGACGAAGTGGTTGAGGTTTGAGAGCAGCTAGGGGGAGGACCAGATGGGATTCGTAGTGATCATGGTGTTGATTTGGGCGGTCGCCGTGGGCGCCTGGATCGGCGTGTCCAAATACGCCACCTCGGCGGACGCGCAGAAGATGAAGGACCGGCTGATCGGCACTGCCAAGGCCAAGAGAGCCAGCAAGAGCGCCACCTCTGAACAGCAGTCGGTCATTCACGGCACGGATGTGTCGCCCAACAAGATCGCCCAGATGCTGGTGGACAAGTACAAGCTTGGCCCCCGCATCCAGGAACTGTTGGAGCAGGCCGGCCTGCGCTGGGCGCCGGCGCGCCTGGTGCATTTGTGCTTGATCTGCTTTGCGGCGGGCACGGTGGCGGGGTATGTGTTACTGCCGATTCCGGACATTTTTGACCTGCTGCTGGGGGCCCTGGTGGCCGGCGGGCCGCTGCTCTACGTGTGGACCAAACGGAAGGCGCGGCTGAAGCGCTTCGAAGAGCTCTTTCCGGACACGCTTGAGTTTATCGGGCGCTCCATGCGCGCCGGACACGCCTTCTCGGTGTCGCTGGAAATGATTCACCGCGAGTTTCAGGAACCCGTGGCGGGCGAGTTTCGCCGCACTTTCGAGGAGCACAACCTGGGTCTTCCCATCGAGGTGGCTCTGCAAAAGCTGGGGCAAAGAGTTCCCTCGCTGGACGTCCACTTTTTTGTGTCGGCGGTATTGCTGCAGAAGCGCACCGGCGGCAACCTGGCCGAGATTCTGGACAAGCTGGCTTACGTCATTCGCGAGCGCTTCAAGCTGCGCGGCCGCATCCGCGCCGTGAGCGCGCACGGAAAGATGACGGCCACGGCGCTGAGCTGCATTCCCATCGCCGTGGCGATCCTGATGTTTTACACCAATCCGGATTACGTCAACTTTTTCTTCAAGGACGACGTGGGCAATCTCATGCTGGGCGGCGCCGTATTGCTGCAGCTAATCGGCTACGGCGTCATGCAAAAGATCGTGAATATCGAGGTATAATTCCGTGCCTTTCATTGTAATGGTATTAATTTTTGTGGTTTTGGCGATGGGTTTCGCGGCCGCCGGCATGAAGACCTATGTGCGGCCCAAGGAAGCCATGGAACGCGTCGCCGGCGGCACGCAGGCCAATGAGCCGATGCTCAGTCATCCCAGTCTGGCGATGCATGAGCTGATCAAGAAGCTGGGCAACATCATTCCGCAATCGCCCAAGGACGTCACCGTGATGCAGCGGCGCCTGATTCGCGCTGGCATTCGCAACCCCAATGCGTTGAAGCTGCTGTATGGCGCGAAGGTCACCCTGGGCTTGGTGTTGCCGGTGCTTACCGCCGTCTCCGTCGCGGGCATGTCCTCGGATGGGGGCAATAAGATCTTCGCTATTCTGGCCGCCGCCACCCTGGGATTCTTTGGTCCCAATATTTATGTCGACCGGGTATCGGCCCGGCGGCAGCATGAGATTGCCCGGGGGCTCCCCAACGCCTTGGACCTGTTGGTGGTGTGCGTGGAAAGCGGCTTGGGTCTGGATCAAGCCATCTTGCAGGTGTCTAAGGAACTAGACTCGGCCCACCCGGAAATCAGCGAGGAGCTCGGAATGGTCAACTTGGAGCTCAAAGCCGGCAAGCGCCGCGTGGAGGCGTTACGCAACCTGGCCGAAAGAACCGGCGTAGACGATTTGAAGAAGCTGGTGGCCGTGCTGATTCAGGCCGACCGCTTCGGCACCGGCGTGGCCCAGAGCCTCCGCGCACACGCCGACTTCATGCGCGTTCAAACCCGGCAGGTGGCCGAGGAGAAAGCCGCCAAGCTGGGCGTAAAACTGGTCTTCCCGATTTTCTTCTGCATTCTGCCTTCACTGTTTGTGGTTACGGTGGGTCCGATTGCCGTGAAGATCATTCGTGAGCTGATACCGATGATGAATAGCATCTAGTACCGGCTAAAGGTTAGGGCTAGAAAAGCCGAATTAACTCATGTCAGGAAAGGAGAAAGGACCATGGACACTACTACTGTTCGCTACGTTTGCGCCGCGCTGGCGGTGCTGCTAGGTGGGGCCATCTGGTTTCGCCGCAAAAAGAGCGCCGATGACTAAGACCCGGCTAGAGCGGGGAAGCGCACACCGGTGATGGAGCGCTTCTCCGCCGCCTGGGACCTCAAGAGGCGGGAGCAAGAAGAACCCACGGGCGGCGCGAGCGGAGGTCGCTAGCTCGCCGTTCGCCATAGGCAGAAGAGTGCTGGCAGAAAAGTCGTGGTAAGCACTCAGCAGTGAGAGGAACAAGAAGGATGCCAGGGCCGCTTCAACGGAGGGGCGGTCCGGCAAACCTTCGGTAACGAAACCGTCGCAAGGAACGGTCGCGCAGGAGCCCTCGAGGCAGAAGCCTCGAAGCAGGAGCCTTGAGGCAGAAGCCTCGAAGTAGGAGCCCTGAGGCAGAAGCCTCGAAGTAGGAGCCCTCACGAGGCAAAATGCCTCGAAGTAGGAGCCCTCGAGGCAAAATGCCTCGAAGTAGGAGCCCTCGAGGCAGAAGCCTCGAAGTAGGAGATGGAGAGTCACGTATGCTGCGGAAGTCATGGTTGTGGGCAATAAAAGGCGTAATCGCGGGCGCTCTGCTGGCGGCCGGGCCGGCCTTGGCTGGAACGTTCGGGACGGTGGTTCCCATCGGCGGCTCCGGCGCGGATGTGGCTTTAGATGAGGCGCGCGGATTTCTCTATGTCGCGAACTTCACGGCCAACCGCATCGAAGTGATGTCTCTGGCTACCAATCAGGTTCAGACTTCGATCAATGTTCCGGCGCAGCCCAGCACACTGGCGATGTCTCCGGACGGGCACTGGCTGCTGGTGGGCTGCTACGGCAACAACACGGCGCCGGCCACGCCGCAGAGCGGCTTGACGCTGATCGACCTGACCAACAATTATGCGGAGCAGACCTATTCGCTAGGCAGCCCTCCCCTAGGCGTCGGCTTTGGCGTGGACGGCAACGCGTTGGTGGTCACCACCACGGCCTTCATGATTTTCAATCCCGGTTCGGGCACCAGCAGCACCATCACCTCGATCACGGCGGCCGCGGCGCAAGCCGTTCCGGTACCGCTGGTGAACTTCCCGGCCAACATTACGGGAGCCAGCGTCGCCACTTCAGCGGATCACACCGCGATTTACGGCCTCGCCGCCAACTTGATGTTCTACTATGACGCGGTGCATCACACACCGTACTATGGCAATTACACCTCGTCCCCGCCGCAGGGGCCTCGCGCGGTGAGCGTGGCGGCCGACGGCAGCTTCGCCGTCATGGGCTGGCTCCGCGTGAACCGGGCGCTCCAGGACACTGCCGAATACGGCAATAGCGCCGATCCCACGAATGGGCCGGCCGGCGTCCTCAATCTGGGAGGACATGCGGTGGATTCCAACAACGGCGTGATATATTCCCAGGTGCCGCTGGGCGCAGGCCTCAATAACAACGGGCAGGGGCTGACGCCGACGTTGCAGCAACTGTCGGCGGATAACCTGACGGTCTTGGACACCATGTTTATTCCGGAGAACCTATCCGGCAAAGCGGTGATCAAGAGCGATAGCAGCGTGGTGTACGCTTTGAGCCAGAGCGGAGTTACGGTGCTGCCGGTGGGTTCGTTGAACCGCTATCCGCGGCTCAGCGTGAGCACGCCCACGGTCCTTTTCCTGGACAATTACTGCACCCGCAACGCCACCAGCCAGACCTTCACCATTACGGATCCAGGCGGCAACAACACTCCGTTCAACATTTCATCCTCGAACCCGGGTGTTACGGTCTCGCCGTCCTCGGGGGTGACGCCGGCGACGATCACCGTCACGGTGGACCCCAACCAGTTCCAGAACCAGAACGGCACGACCACTGTAGGTTTAACCGTCAGCTCCGCAACAGCCATCGACATGGCTCCGCCCATGACGGTGCTGGTCAATGCGCCGCAGCCCAGCCAGCGCGGCACCATCGTGCCCATCCCCGGGACGCTGGTGGACCTGCTGAGCGATAACTCGCGCGTTCGATATTACGTGCTGCGGAAGGACGTCAACCAGGTTCTGGTTTACAACGGAACCAATAATACGCAGATCGCCACGCTGCGCACGTGTACTCAGCCTATGTCCATGGCGGAAACCCTCGATGGGAACAAGCTATTGGTGGGCTGCGATAGCGCGCACGTCATGAGTGTGTTCGACCTGAACGCGCTGCAACCGCTGACCTCGATCGATACGCAGAGCGGCTACACGCAATCCATCGCGGTTTCGAACGGCCTGATCCTGGCCACCATGCGCGATGGCGGCGGCGGGTCTCCGTACCTGGCCTCAGTCGACCTGACGCTCAACCAGGCCAGCAAGCTGCCGGCTTTGGGCGTCTATCAGAATCAGCTGAGCGTGAAAAACACCGTCCTGTCGGCGTCTCCCAACGGCTCCACGATCCTGATCGCCTCCGCCGATGGGCACACCATGCTGTATGACGCCAACGTAAATACGTTCACCGTCTCGCGGCAGGATTTTCAAGCGCTGACCGGTTCCTACGCCTCTTCCGCGTTCGGGCAATACCTGGTGGGCAACACGATTCTGGACGCGTCATTGGTGCCGGTAGCCGCGGTCAACACCCAAGGAGGGCAACCTTCCGGCTTCACCTTCGTGGGCCAGAACGGATATCAGACCAGCTCGACCGGAACCAGCAACCCGGGCGTAATCCAGGCGGTGAATATGTCCACCGGCTCCGTGATTCGGCCCACGGCGATGGTGGAATCCCCGCTGCTGGCCAACCAGCCTCCGGTGGCCACCGTGGGAACCGTCTGCACCACCAACAGCAGCAGCACGGGAAGTCAACAGATTTGCCAGACCGGTCTGACCGTCACGACCACCAATTGCTCCCTCGCGACGAGCTCGGTCACCGGCAGCACGAACAGCACGTGCACCACGCTTACTTCAACGCTGCAATACCCGATCAGCTCCTTCACGCGTTCCCTGGCGATGTTGCAGGATGGCAGCGCGTTCATCAACCTGACCACCTCGGGGGTGGTGGTGCTGCCGCCGAACTACGCCGCTTCGGTGCAGCCGCCGAAGATCAACGCGGTGGTAAGCGCGGCCGACTTCGCATCGCCCGCGGCTCCGGGAGGCCTCATCACCGTTTTCGGATCCGCGTTGAGCCCGACCAACCAGGCCACCAGCGAGGTTCCGCTCCCGACTGCTTTGGCGCAGAGCTGCCTGACCGTAAACGGGCAACCCATGCCGCTGATTTTCGTCTCCTCGGGCCAAGTGAACGCGCAAATGCCGTTCCAGGCTTTTGGCAATGTCGTGATGGTGGTGCATACGCCGGGCGGCGTGAGCCCCAACTATAACCTGGTGGTGCAGGAGAACGCTCCCGCGGTGTTCCTGAGCGGCAGCGCGGGACCCCTGACCAATCTGCCGATTGTGGTCCGGCAAGCCACCAATCTGCTGGTTACCGACTCCAACCCGGTTCACCCTGGAGACAACCTGACTTTATACACCACGGGATTAGGCGCAGTGACCCCGTTGGTGGCCAATGGGCTGCCGGGCCCATCGTCGCCCCTCGCCATGGCTATTCTCCCGCCGATCGTAACCCTGGGCGGGCAGCCCGCGGCCGTGAGCTATGCCGGCCTGGCGCCGGGCGAGGTCGGCGTGTATCAAATCAACCTAACGGTGCCCGGTGACGCGCCTCAGGGACTGAGCGTGCCGCTCATCGTCTCGCAGGGTAGTAATTCGCAAACGGTCAACGTGCGCGTTGTGCAATAGAGTGGTGCAGCAGTAGACCGGACGCGTGCTTGTGCGGCCCATAGGCCGCATCGGGATTGAGACCACGCGGCGGGTCCGCGTCTAGCCAACAACAAGGAAGTAGAGGGGATTCATATGAAACTGGCTCGAATACTCGTAGTGTGCGCAGGCGTGGCCGCTATGCCGGCTGCGTGGGGACAAAAGTGGGAAATCGGCGGCGCGGTGGGAGGCGGCTTCTACACGTCGCACGACATCACGTCACCCACCGGCTCAGCCTCGGCGTCGATCCAACCCAACATCACCGGCAGCTTCTGGCTGGGAAACAGCGGTTCGGGGAAGTTGGGCGGGGAACTGCGCTACGACTATGGCATGGGCGATCTGCATTTGAGTGGCGGCGGAACCAGCGCGAGTTTCGCGGCGCACAGCCAGGCAATTCACTACGACCTGCTGTGGCATTTCCTGGGCGGCGAGGCGCCGGTGCAGCCGTTCATCGCGGTGGGAGCGGGTATCAAAATCTACCAGGGTACGGGAACCCAAGTGGTTTATCAGCCGCTGAGCAACGTAGCGCTATTGACTCAGGCGCAGGATCTCACGCCTATGGCGAGCGTGGGGGCGGGACTCAAATTCAAGATCGTGCCGCACCTGAGTCTGCGTCTGGACGTGCATGACTACCTGACGCCCTTTCCTAAGCAGGTGATCACCCCGCTCACCGGTAAGACCCCTGGCTGGCTGCAAGACTTCGTTCCGGCCGCCGGTCTGGCTTTCGAGTTCTGACGGTCTCCTCCGGGTTCGGATGCCTCCTCCGAGCTCCCATGCCTAAGGTAGGGCCCGGAAACGGCCGATAGGACGGGCAGAGTGTTCAACGCTACCTCACTGAACGTCACGGAGTTGCTGGTGGTGGCGCTGGGCGTGGTAGCGATCATGATGGTGGTGCGCAAACGCTACACCAGCAGTTTGCCGCTGCTGTTCTACTTCGTGCTCATCACGTTCGGCGGCATGACCGACCGCGAAATAAACCCCTACCTGCTGTATGCGGGCCTGATCCTGGCAATGGTCCTGCGCTTCGAGTTCATGGGCGGGGGCTTCGTTAAGTTTATTGCCTTTATGACCACGGCCAGCCTGATCGTGATCAACTACATGATGGTGGCTGAGGTGTTCACCGCGGCCTAACGCCGTTAGCGCGTACGTTTCAACCGGTAATCCGGCGCTCCCGATAGATCCACAATCCGGCACATCTCATGCAGCCGGGAGCGGGCGCGCTCTCCAATTACTTCGGCCAGCGTCTTCCGGTAATCCTTATTCTTCCCGGCAAGCTCATGATCCGGAAGATTGGTGGTGGCGATCAGCGGTTTGAGGTTGTTGTAGCGGTAGGTGATGATAGATGTCATTGTGTCCATCACCCAATCGATGGGCCGTTGCGAGCCAAGATCGTCCAGCACCAGCACCTCAGCCTCCAGCGCGGAACGGTAGGCTTCCTTGTCCGCCGCGCCGGCGGTCGCATCCCAACTGGAGCGGATCCGGTCGATCAGGTTCTGGTAATCGAAGAACAAGCATTCGCGGCCCCGGTCGAGCAGCGCCTTCATGACGGCGACGGCCAGGTGAGTCTTGCCCACCCCCGGGTCGCCAAGCAGCAGCAGGCCAGGGTGATCGGCCGCCGGGAATTCGCGCGCGAAAATCTTGACCTGCAGCAGCGCCTGTCCCAGCGTCGCGCGCGCAACCGGGTTATCGCCGGGGATCTCGAAATTCTCCAGTGTCGCGTGCTCGTAGTTGCGTGGAATGCCCGCGGATTCCTTGAGCTCGCGGGCCCGCTTACCGCCATAGCAGGAGCAGCGCTCCGCGCCGGAGAGCCCGGCTCTTTCCACAATCCTCCAGCCCGTGCCTTCGCAAACCGGACAGACGGCCGTTTCGGTCATTTGGCGTCGTACCCCATGCGAAGCATCGCTTGATCTTTCCCTTCCACGGTGCCCTTGGTCAGCCATTCGAGCGAAGCCTGGAACAGCAACAAGTGATTCTTCTCCCACATGGCGTTATGCGAAGAGCAAGCCAGATCGACGAAAACCTTCTTTGGCGAACCGAGATCCATGTACAGTTCCCGGACACGATCGGGATTGACCTGTTTGTCGTGAGCGCCGGAGACCATCAGTGCCGGGATCTGGGTTTTAGATACGACGGCCGTCGTCCAGCCCCAGGTGGTGGTTTGCGGCGCACGGCGAACGCCGCTTCCCCACGTCGCTCCCACCGGATCCGACTTGAGCATTTCGGACCAGACGGACTCCAGCGCTTCAGGCTCGTATTGCGCCGGGCAGCCAACTTGCCGGTCCCAGTTGGCGATGAACTCATCGCGCGACTGAGTATTGAACGCCGCGCCATTGGCGGGAACCTGCGCGGGCGCCTCAGCCCGGGCCATCCGATTGTACGCCGGGCGCCAGCAGGACCATCTTGAGGACTTTTTCCGAGTGCCGCGCGGCATAACCGGCCGAGCGCGGTCCGCCCAGCGACCAACCCAGCAGATTCAGCTTGTCTATGTGACGCAGCGCGCGTATATGATCCACCACCGCGTCGATATCGCGCCAGTCCGAATCGAGCGTCGTCATTTGGTGCGCGTAACTGGCATCGCAAGGACCGGCGATCAGAGCAGGAACGAACAGCGCTTGCTGGGCGCTGCTGAGATTGCAGGGATCGTTCATTGCGTTGGGACGGGTAGAGCGGCCGTAGCCGGTCACGTCCATGGAGAAGACATCGAATCCGGCGTGGGCCAGATACGCCATCCAACTGTAGTCCTGATAGGGCACGTCGAAAGCGACTTCGGCCGGCGTTCCCGCGCCATGTATGAAGAGCGCAACGCGATCTTGAGCGGGCCCTCCCCGCATGACCACGCCCGGGTCCACCACTTCACGTACATAGATCTGCGTGCTCTGTCCCGCGATGGCGGGGACGGAGGAACGGACCTGGATGTAATGATCGATACGCAGCAGAGCTCCGTCCCCGGATCCAAAACACAGCGCGGCGGACAGGATGCAGAGCAGACCAGCGGTTTTCATGCGGATCACCTCGGAGTTATTATTCCACTACGATCAGAATCTCACCGGCGGCCACTGTGGCGCCGGGCTTCGCGCGCACTTCGGCCACCCGGCCAGCCTTGGGGGATTTCACTTCATTTTGCATCTTCATCGCTTCCACCACAAGCAGGCCCTGACCGGCCTCGACGGAATCACCGCGAGAGACGAGAAGCTGAACCACCTTACCCGGCATCAGCGCTGAGATTTCGGCACGCCCGTGTGCGGAGGCCGACGTCGTGCGTGCCCGGAACGCGCGGGGATCGAAGAGTTCCACTGGCATCGGCCAGCCGTTTACGATGCATTCGCCTGGAGCCCCAGGCGAGACGCGGTAAACGTTTCCACCGATGAGGACGCTACAAGAACCGTCGCTGAACGATTCGCGGGAAAACTCCCCTTCGGCGAATTGCCCGTCCTCGCGCTGGTAGCGGAAATGGGAGCCGTTGATTTCAATTGAGCCGGTGCGGCCGTGAACGACGGTCTCAAGCTTCATTTTCGACAACGAGTGTAGCGCAACGGATGGTCCCGTGAAGCAGCTTGAATTGACTAAAAAAAGACTAAAGTCAAATCATGACCGTCAGCGTGCATGAGGCCAAGACGCAGCTCTCCCGGTTGCTCGATTTACTTGAGGAGGGCGAGGATATCGTCATCGTGCGGCACGGAAAGCAAGTGGCGCGGTTGGTGCGCGCGAAAGCGTCTGCGAAGCCGCAGCTCGGCAGCATGAAAGGCCAGATCGCCTGGAAGGAAGGCTGGGAGCGGCCGTTCACCGATCAGGAAGCGGAGGAGTTCTGGGAGGGACGATGAAGGGCGAGCCAGTGCTCCTCGATACGACAGTGCATCCGGTAGCGATGGTCTAACGCAGAAGGCTCCGGCGAGATTCCTCCAGCCATCGCGAGGATTCAGCGCTGCCCGGTTGCGGCGCGGCCTTGCCGAATGAGCAGGCGGCGGCGATTGCGGCAGCGGCCTCAGATTCCAGCGGCGCATCGCTCGGGCTACGGCGCGAGAAGAAACCCTCGAGAAAGCCGGTCGAGAGGCGGCCGGCGCGTAACTCCGGGTCGGCGAGGATTTCGCGGAAAAAAGCGATGTTGGTGCGGATGCCGGCAATCGAATACTCCGCCAAGGCCCGATCCAGACGGGCAATGGCGCGGTCGCGCGTCGGTCCCCACGCCGCCAGCTTGGCGAGCAGAGGATCGTAATCGATGGGGACCGTGAACCCGGCGCCGATGCCCGAGTCCAGGCGCAGGCCGGGGCCGGATGGCTCCCGCACGTGGGTGATCCGGCCGGGGGCGGGCATGAAGTGATTGCCGGGATCTTCGGCGTAAATGCGGCACTCCATGGCCGAGCCCGTCCAGGAAACATCCTCCTGCGAAATTGTCAGCCGCTCTCCGGCGGCGATGCGGAGCTGCCACTCAACCAAATCGAGGCCCGTAACCAGCTCCGTGACCGGATGCTCCACTTGAAGCCGCGTGTTCATTTCCAGGAAGTAGAAGTTGCGGTCCCGGTCGACCAGGAACTCCATGGTCCCGGCGTTGACGTAACCGGCGTGGCGGGCAATGCGGAGCGCGGCTTCGCCCATTCTCTGGCGAAGCTCGGGATGCGCCAGCATGACAGGAGAAGGGCACTCCTCGATGACCTTCTGATGACGGCGCTGGATGGAGCATTCACGCTCGCCTAAATGGATCAGGTTCCCGTACTGGTCGCCCAGCACTTGAATTTCGATGTGGCGCGGATCTATCGCCAATTTTTCGAGGTAGACTTCGCCGTCGGAAAATGCGCGCAAGGCCTCGCTGGAGGCGTCGCGCAGTGCAGAGGCCAGATCCTCCTCCCGGTCCACGCGGCGCATGCCCTTGCCGCCCCCTCCCGCCGACGCCTTAAGCAGGATAGGGTAACCGATCTCGCGGGCGGCGGCTTTCGCCTGATCGAGACCGGCGAGGCGTTCTTCCGTGCCGGGCACTATCGGGGCTCCTGCCGCGGTAGCGACCTGCCGGGCCGACGTCTTCGAGCCCATCCGCCGGATTACACTGGCCGGAGGGCCGATAAAAACGAACCCAGCGGCCGTACAAGCCTCGGCAAAATCGGCATTTTCGCTCAAGAATCCGTAGCCGGGATGAATTGCGTCAACACGGTGGCGGCGCGCCGATTCCAGGATTCTGTCGATATTGAGGTAGCTTTCTGAGGCGGCGGACGGCCCAAGATACGCGGCTTCGTCGGCGAGGGCCACCGCGGGGGAAGCTCGATCGGCATCGGAATAGACGGCCACGCTGCGGATTCCGAGTTCGCGAAGGGCGCGAATCAGGCGGACCGCGATCTCTCCGCGGTTCGAGACCAATACTTTGGCGAACATGCAGCGTCGATTTTAGCAGTTCAGGGGCCGGGGAAAGCCTTATTTCAGCGTCACAAGGGTCGCACCCCACCCCCCAGCTTCGGCCGGTGCATCACCGTAGGACGCCACAAACGGGGTAGCCGCCAGAATATTGCGTACCACCTCCCTCTGCACCCCGATGCCGCGGCCGTGAATGATCCGCAAGGCTTTCAGGCCGAGGCGATTGGCCTCGCTAAGGTATTCTTCCACAACAATTTTTACGTCGCGCGGAGAAACGGTGTGGAGATCCAGCACATCCTCTATGGGAATTCGAACAGGATCAGGGAAGGGATCGCCGGGTTGCATATTGGCGGGAATTGGGGCCCGGCTCGATGATACACCTGAGAACCATCCGGGCAGGGGGTCCATACCCTTAGGAATTCTTCCCTTAGGACCGATGATTAACGAGTAACCCTTGATAAAATCGGGCTAACAGAAATAGCATGACGCGACTCTGCTTCCTTTGCGGCAAGAAGATCGGCTTTCTCCGATCACTGGCTGACCAGCAATACTGCTCGGCTCAGCACCGCCAAGAAGCGCGCTTGGCCTCGACCCAACTGTTACAGGAAGAGGAAGAGATTGAGCCGTGGTCTGTAGAAAAGTCTCGTATCCGTAAGAAATCAGGGGGGATCAGCGGATCGAGGACCGGCCAGACGGCATCCGCGTTCGCGTTCCTGACGGTGGGCGGACTGCTTCTGGCGGCCTTGTTGCTGATGCAGCAGGGGAATTCAGGTGGCACGACTACCTATCCGCCGTCCGTCTCGCTGGATGCAGGCAACGCGCGGGGATTTCTGGAGCGGGCCGGCGACGCCATCGGCGAGGCGGTCCGCAGCAGCGCGCCGGTCACGTTACATCACGATTTCAGTTCCGGCCTGAGCGAATGGTCGACCATGGCTCTGCACAGCACTGTCGACGATCCGAGGAATTGGCTTGCGTCGGCATCCGCGCCTGATGTCGCCAGGCCGGGAACGTTGCGCTTGTGGACCCGCTCGCTGCCGTTGAAGAACTACCAGATGGAGTTCGAAGGACAGATCGAAAAGCGCAGCTTGAACTGGGAGTTCCGCGCGACGGATCAGAACAACTACTACGCCAGCAAGCTGGTGATCTCCAAGTCCGGCCCGCAGCCCAACGCCAGCCTGTTGCGCTACGTGGTGCAAAACGGGCAGGAACTGGAGCGGACTACCTCGCCTCTATTCCTGACGCTGGAGAAGGGCGTCAGTTACCGCGTGCGCGTGACCGTGCAAGACGACAAGTTCGTCACCTACTTGAACGGCGAAAAGATCGGAGATTGGACCGACCACAAACTTCGCCATGGCGGAGTTGGATTCATCGCCGACGAAGACGATCCCCAGCAAGTAGCGTGGGTGAATGTGAGCGAGCGCGACAGTTTCCTGGGACGGATGCTGGCGCATTTCAGCCTGTTCGTGATTCCCGGCGAGTAAATTCCAGCCGCGAATCGGCATCCCAAACCCGAATCTGGAATTTGCCACAATTGCAGTTGTGAGATGGCTGGTTGTGGCGGCCTTGGCCGCTTCTACACTCAAAGGCGCGAGTTCAAAACAGCAACTGCTGGAGTGGGCGGAGGCGCAACCATGGAGAATCGACCGCAACGCAGATCCGGTAAAGATCGAAATTCAAAACGGTGTCCAATTTTCCCGGCCCCACGGTGAGCCTGCCTGGATTCAACTGACCACCCGCGTGGACGTCTCCTGCGGAGAAAATAGCTCAGTTTATCTGTACCAATGGTCCGGCGAAAAATGGGTGCGCCGGTTTACCTTGGAGCCGGAAAGCCCGCTCGATTCGATCCAGATTGACGCCTCAGACACGCTGGTGCTTGCCACCGGCTGGCCGCCGGTTTGCGGTACCGCGTGGCGTGCGTACTTCATCGGGCTGTACCGCTTGGCCGGCTCAGGACAGAAGACGCTTCTGGAGGGAACCGAAAATGCGAATTCGGAGGGCGACACTTCGGCGCATCTGGAGCCCAACGGCATGCGGGTCGAATTCACGGGTGAGTCGATCGACCCGGTGCTCGGCATCCGCAGGCACGTGCTGCGCTACGTCATCGACGCCAATGGGGTTCGCCGCGCCGACCCGGTCGCTCTTTCGGCGCAAGACTTCGTGGATGAGTGGGTGTCGAGCCCATGGAGGGAGGCCGCGGCCTGGAGCGATCCGGCGCTTGGCCAGGCACACGACAAGCTGCTAAAGAAGGGGCAGATGGGGATGGTCCAGCGCTGCTCTGGGGCAGCGAATGTGTGGCAGGTGTCCGTGGCGTTTGCCCAGGACTGGAAATACTTCTCGGTTTTCGATCAGGGCGATCACCGCTACCGCATGCTCGGCGTCAGCGACACGCCGTGCAAAGCCGCCAAGCGCTAGATAAAACGAAAACCCACACCTGGACCCATATCTACGCCAGCCCGGCGCGAGCCAGCAGCGCGTTGGGATCGGGATCGCGGCCCATGAAAGAGCGGTACAGCTCGGCCGGATCTTCACTATCGCCGCGCGACAGGATCTTATCGCGATAGTCGCGGCCCGCGGATGCGCTGAAGACGCCGTCTTTCTTGAAGCGGGTGAACGCGTCGGCGTCCAGCACTTCGGCCCACTTGTAGGAATAATATCCGGCGCCGTAGCCGACCGGGCTTGCGAACAAGTGCGTGAAGCCGGCTAGCATGGCGTGCTCCGGCGGGAAAGGGGCCGGCGAGAATTGCTGCAAGACGGCTCGCGACCAGGCGATCACGTCTCCCGATCCGTCCCACTCGCGGTGCAGCGCCAGATCGACGTAGCCGAAGCCAAGCTGGCGCATCTGGTTGTTGGCGGCGCGGAAGGTTTTCGCCCGCCGCATCTTCTGGAACAAATCTTCCGGGACGGGCGAGCCGGACTCCCAATGGTGCGCGAACAGATCCAGGGCTTCGCGCTCCCAGCACCAGTTCTCCATGATCTGCGACGGCAGTTCCACGAAATCCCAAGCCACGCTGGTGCCCGCCAGGCTCCGCACCTCCACCAGGCTCAGCATGTGGTGCAGCAAGTGCCCGAATTCGTGAAATATGGTCTCGACCTCGCGATGAGTGAGCAGGGCGGGGCGACCCTCGACCGGCGGCGTCAGATTGCCGCAGATCAGGCCCAGATGCGGCTTGCCTGCCGCAGGGTTGCCCGTAATCAGCGCGTCCATCCACGCACCTCCGCGCTTGTTCTCGCGCGGGAACCAGTCGGCGTAAAAGGAGCCGAGGTACGTATTGTGGCGCGGGCCCTGCGAATTGTCGTACACCGCGTAAGTGCGGACGTGGGAGTCCCAGACCGGCATTCCGGGATCGGCCTCCACCCGAATGCCGAGAATGCGGCCGAAGATGTCAAACATTCCCTCCACCACATGTTCCAGAGGGAAGTAGGGCCGCAACGCCTCTTCGTCGAAGTCGTAAAGCTTCGCGCGCTGCTTCTCGGCCCAGTATCCGATGTCCCAGGGATGGAGAGGGATGCCGGCGAACGATTCCAATTCGCGGTTTTCTTGCGCGAACCGCTTCTCCGTCTTGGTCCGGAGATCTTCCAGGAAGGTCTGCGCGCGAGCGCCGGTATGCGCCATGCGATCGTCCAAAACCAGGTCCGCGAAATCGCGGAAACTCAGCAGGCGCGCCTTCTCTTTTCGCAGCGCCAGGATTTTGACCAGCAAAGGCGCGTTATCGAAGCCGGCGCCGCCTGGGCCTGACGCGGTTGCACGTGTGCTGTAGGCGCGATAAAGCTGCTCGCGAATCGCCCGGTCATCCAGATAGGTCATCGCGGCCATGTAACTGGGGGCCTGGAGGGTGAACCGCCAGCCGGACTGGCCCTTGGACTCCGCGGAAGCCCGGGCGGCGGCCAGCGCGGTGGGAGGCAAGCCCTGAAGCCGTGACTCGTTCTCAATCGCCAGCTCATACGCATTGGTCGAGTCCAAAACGTTTTCCGCAAACTTCGTGGTGGCCTCGGCCAGGGCAACGTCGATCTCCTGCAGGCGAGCTTTGCCGGCCGGGTCCAGCTCCGCGCCGTGGCGCTTGAAAGAGTCGACGGTCTTGGTCAAGTAGCGATGCAGCGTGCCGGTGAGTCCGCGAGCCTCATCCGTCGCGGCGTAGCGCTTGACCGCTTTCCACAGCTCCTCATTTAGCGGAATGCTCGAATAAAAGGCGCTGACCTTGGGTTGGACCGCGTTATGGGCCGCGCGCAGTTCAGGCGTGGTCGCGACGCTCTCCAGATGACGGACGATGCCCATGGCGTAGTCGAGTCTCTCGGTCAGCGTATCGAGCGCGTGCAAGGGATTCTCCGATGCGATGGCTCGATTCAGACGCTCGGCGGTGTCCGCCAGAAGCTGATCGATGGCCGGCTCGACGTGCGACGCCTCGATCTTGTCGAAAGGGATGCGAAATTGGATCTCAAGAAGCGGATTCATAAAGGGCGCGATTACAGGCTAGCAGGCTGATTGGGCGCTCGGCTTGAGCCGCGGCGGCGGGGAAAGAATGTCCCCGCCGCGATCAGCAGTAGCGCCAATCCCCCCGGAACGCTGGCCAGCACCAGAAATTGCCCGTCGCGGAGGCCGTAGAGCTGCATGAGCGCCGTGATGATGCATAGGACGCCCGTGCAGCGCGGCAACAGCCGTGGAATGCGGAAGAAGTAAATCGAGAGAAGCAGCAGCGCCAACGCGGCTAGCGACCAGGAAGCGAAGGAGGAGCTGCGGATGGAACCGATCATGGACGCGGTGGTTTCAAATAGGGGAACATCCAGCAGCCGCAGAACCGCGAGGTTGCTGGCGGTATTGAATCCTGCGGCGGCGAGGGAAACCACCATGGCCGCGGGAGCAATGATACGGCCGATGGCTCCGGAGCGTAAGCAGCAACATCGAGAGCGAGAGAAACAAACCGGTATACGCCGCGATCGACGCGAACCCGATTCGCTCCTTCAGGCGCATCACTTCACGGTCCGGGCCGGGAGCTTCCCCCAGCACATAGTCGACGTCTCTGACGCTGCGCGCGGATTGAATGGCGATGACCGGATCGGTGATGCCCTGAACGGGAAGCGACGCGTTGGAAAACGCCGGTTTGCCGAGCAGCAGCGCCGAAATCGCCAGACAGGCGACCGCGCACCATCCGGCAGTTCTCTCGAGCGGCCAGCGCCTAGCCGAGTAAGCGCGCGGCATCGCAAGCGAAGTAAGTGAGAACGATATCGGCGCCCGCGCGGCGGATGGAGGTGAGCGATTCGAACATGGCTCGCTCATATTCCAGCCAGCCGCGTTCCACCGCCGCCATCAGCATGCTGAATTCTCCGGACACCTGGTACGCGGCGATGGGCACGGGGAAGCGGTCGCGCGCCTGCCGGATGAGATCGAGATACGGCAGCGCGGGTTTGACCATTAGCATGTCGGCCCCCTCCTCGAAATCGAGCTGCATTTCATGCATGGCCTCGCGGCCGTTGGCCGGATCCATTTGATAGCTGCGCCGGTCGCCGAATTGAGGCGCCGACTCGGCGGCTTCGCGGAAGGGGCCATAGAAAGCCGAGGCATATTTGGCGGCGTACGCCAGGATCGCCGTATTCTGAAACCCGTTCTGGTCGAGCGCCGCGCGAATGGCGGCCACGCGGCCGTCCATCATGTCGGAAGGCGCGACGATGTCGGCGCCGGCGCGAGCGTGGGAGACGGCGGAAGCGGCCAGCCATTCGAGAGTCGAGTCATTGTCCACGTCGCCGTTGACGATCTTGCCGCAGTGTCCGTGGCTGGTATATTCGCAGTTGCAAACGTCGGTGATCAGCAGGAGTTTGGGCAGGGCGCGGCGCACCGCGCGCAGAGCCTGCTGCACGATGCCGTCCTCCGCGTAGGCTCCAGACGCCGATTCGTCTTTCGAATCGGGAATGCCGAACAGGATGACGCCGCCAATGCCCAACGCGTGCGCTTTATCGCATTCCTTGATCAATTCATCCACCGAGAGTTGGAAATTCCCGGGCATGGAACTGATGGGCTTGCGTACGCCCTCGCCGGGGACGACGAAAAGGGGAAGAACGAACTGGGACGGTTCCAGGTGGTTTTCGCGGACCAGCCGCCGCATGGACTCGGAAACGCGAAGCCGCCGTTTACGGTGGATTGGAAAGGACATTCGACAAGTTAATTGTACCTTGTGGTACTGGGGTTCCCGGTGGCATGATAAGTGCTCTATCTATCGGCATGAAGTTGCTTGGGGCGCAGAATCAAGCAGTTAGCGGTTGCGGGGGGAAGTATTTTCCGGCCTGGTCCGGGAATCTTCTACCACAAACCCCCTGGGCCGTTCAAGATCCCGTGGTTGCTCCCGCGGGCTCGGTTCTCCGGGTTTGGCTGATGCAAGCGCTCGACTTTTGGGCACGGCCGGCCCGGAGACCGCTCAACGGGAACCTGGGATGGCGCCAGTTGGGCGGCAAGCAGTCGCCGTTCAACGCTACAATTGTCAGGAGAAATGTTTTGAAGTCGAGCGGGAGCAAAGTGAGTTCGAATTTTCGATCAAGTTTAGTGTAGGAGGAAGAATCCAATGTTGAAAAATCATCTGCTAATGGCGGGAGCGGTCGCGTTGAGCGTGTTGAGCGCCAGTTGCGCGACCAAGAAGTATGTAGCCCAAACCGTGGCTCCGGTGGAAACCCATGTTGCCAACGTCGAGTCCAAGAACGACGCTAAGAACGCGGAGCAGGACAAGACCATCGCGACGCAGGGCCAGCAGCTCGCGGACGTGACCACCGACCTGTCACGGACCAAGGAGAAGCTGACCGACACCGATGCCAAGGCCACGCAAGCCGGGCAGTCCGCGGCGCAGGCCAACACGGCGGCCCAGCAAGCCAATCAGGCCGCCGGGCGCGCGCAGCAATCGGCTGACAACGCCCGCACGTTCGCCGACCAGGGAATCAATCGCCTGGAGCGGACCATGGACGCGATGAACAAGTACCAGATGGTGAAGAACGCCACGGTGCTGTTCGCGACCGGCCAGTGGAAGCTGGACGATGAGGCCAAGGCCGCGCTCGACGATCTCGCCAAGCAGGCTGAGGGCCTGGACCGCTACGTGATCGAAGTGCAGGGCTTCACCGATAAGACCGGTCCGGCCAGCTTCAACGATGAGCTGAGCCAGAAGCGGGCCGACGCGGTGGCGCGGTACCTGAACAACGAGCACAAGATCCCCGTGCGTAGCATCGACACCCTGGGTTCCGGTTATGCGCAGCCGGTCGCGGACGACAAGACCCGCGACGGCCGCAAGCAGAACCGCCGCGTGGAGATTCGCCTCTTCGTCCCGGAAGCGGCTTCCGCCACAGTGGCGCAGGCCCAGCAGTAATCGCGCCCCGCGCGGTTTTATAAACTCGGCGCTAGCTCTTAAGGCAGGCGAGCGAGCAGATCTTTGGCGAGCGTATCAGCGCGTGTCGCCAGGCTGACGGCAGTCACAAGATCTTGCTCTCTCGCCTGTTTTGCTTGTGCCAGGAGCTCGTGAATCTGGGCCATGCGGTCCTTCATGTCGGCGTTCAGGTTCTTGCGCGCCACCGTCTCCAGGATCTTTTGATCCCGCTCCATAATTTCGTCGATCTCGCGATTATAGGCGCGCTGCTGCTCGGCCGGAAAGATCTGGACGATCTTCGGAGGTTGAGCCTCCGGCGTGGGAGGGAGAACCGGCTTGGGCGCCGTGACAATGGGGGCCCGGGGCTTAGGCGGGGGAGGTGGCGCGGGAGGCGGCAGGATTTCGGGCGCCGGTGCGGTTAGATCAGCCACTTGGTCCAAAGACGCGACCTCTACCGCCATTTCCGGAGGGTTTAGATTCGCGGGCAGCTTCAGCGGCTGCGGCGCGGGATAGCGCACCACGGGCGGAACGAAAACCCGGGGGGCTCTCTTGTGGCAGGCGGCGGTGGCCAGGGCCGCGGTCAGCAGCGCAACGCGGAGCGGGCTGCGTGGGCCGCGAACCACGAATATGAACAGGGACTCAGACATGCCGGATCGATGCTGGAAACTGGAGACGGAACGTCGTGCCCCGTCCCTCCTCGCTATCGAAAGCGATAGTACCATTATGCAACTGCACAGCCCGGTACGTAAGGGCTAGGCCGATTCCTGAACCCGTTCCTTTGGTCGTGAAGTAGAGCTGGAACACCCGATCGCGCTGCTCTTCGGGAATTCCGGGGCCCGTGTCGGCTACCTCCAGGCTGATCGAGCCGTTGTTGCTTGCCGTGGCCAGCCGCAGCAACCCTCCATCGTGCATGGCTTCGATGGCGTTGGTGACCAGATTCAGGACGGCCTGCTTGAGCAGGTCCGCGTCGCCACGCAGGATTACGGGCGAGTCCGGCGCATCCACTTCCACCTCCACATGCGCCACGCGCGCCGGAGGAGTCATCAGGTCGGCCACTTCGCGGGTGAGCGCAGCCAGATCGACATTCTCGAAGTGAACTTCCACCGGGCGGGAGAAATCCAGGAAGGTCTTGACCACGCGGTCCAGCCGTGCGATTTCCTTGGCCAACACGTCGATATCCCGATTTAGCTCCTCCTCCGGAGCGCCCAGTTTGGCGCGGAGAAAATCCAGGCGCAGCGCGATGGCGTTGAGCGGGTTCTTCATCTCATGCGCCACGCCTCCGGTCAGCCGGCTGATGGCCGCCAGGCGCGAGGCGACGTCGAGTTGCGAAGCCATGCGCTCCAGCAAAAGATCGACATCGTGGCGCAACTCCGAGGCATTTTCCCGCGCGCCCTGGAACTGTTGGCCCAGCAGGTTCAACTTGCTCTCCAGCACCGCGAACTCTTTCGGCACCGCGTGGCGCGTCGGTTCCCCCCCGCGTAGCTGCCCTGCGCGATGCGATCGATGGTCTGATCGATGCGCTTGAGCGGGCGTAACGCCAAATTTGTGGCGGCGAGCGTGACCAGAATGACGGCCAGCAGCGACACGGCGGAGACCAATCCCAAGAACTGCATCTCCTGCACGAGCGACATTCGCAGCAGCAGGGTGGAGGTGACCACCTGGATGGTGAGGACGCTTTCCGGCCGGCCTTCGATGCTGAAACCTAGAGTGGTCACCACCTGAAAGTAAGAGTCTGTGGTCAAGTTTCTCAGCCGGGAACGCAGGCTGCCTTTGGTCCACTGGGCGAAATCGCGGAGGTTGGCCAGGCTGGTTCCCACGCGCCGTACGCTGGAAGAGGCCAGAATCTGGCGGGACTGATCCGCCACGTTAATCTCGGTCAGGGAGGGCCACACGGCCATGGTCTTGATCAGCCGGTTGGCGATTTCCGGGTCCTTGGACACAATGTCGTACCACTCTTGTTTGGCTCCCTCCGGGCCATCGGGAGTGGGGCTGGCGTGCTGATTCAGGAAGTCGATCAGGAAGGAGCTGACCTCCTGGCTGGCGCGCAGGCTGTGGTCCAGCGCGTCTTGGGAGAGGGTGTTCATCAACGTGTCCAGATGCAGCGCGGAGAGCGCCAGGGCCACCAGCGTCACCAGCGCCACGATGAGCAGAACCAGGCGGATGCGCAGCGACATACGGCCAGCCGGCGCTGCTTCCCTGCGCTTCTTCCTCCTCCGGACCAGGCGGATGCGCAGGACCATTCCGCTATTCGGCGCTGGCTCCCTGCGCGCCGTACTCCTTGAGTTTATTGAACAGGGTCTTCTGGCTGATGCCGAGAATCTCGGCGGCGCGGGTCTTATTGTTGCGCGTGTGATCGAGAGTAAGCTCGATGAGTGCGCGCTCCGCCTGTTCGATGGTTGAGCCGATGGGGATGCGCAGTTCGCCGTTGGAAGCGGCCGCGCGCGCGACGGGAGCGCCGCCGAACCCAGGAGGCAAATGCGGCAGATCCACGGTGCCCTCGCCCGCGATGATGACCGCGCGTTCCAGCACGTTGCGCAACTCGCGCACATTACCCGACCAGGAATGAGCTTGCAGCCGCTCCATGACATCGGAGGAGACATCCGTCACTTTGGTGCCGTGCTTGCGGTTCAGATCCTCTAGCAGAGCCGCCGCCAGAACCGGAAGGTCCTCCAGGTGTTCCCGTAAAGCCGGAAGAGGAATAGGGAAAACATTGAGCCGGTAAAAGAGATCTTCCCGGAACTTGCCCTCCTTGATGGCCGCATCCAGCGGCGCGTTGGTGGCCGCGATGACGCGCACGTCCAGCTGGATCTCGGCTTTGCCTCCCAGGCGGCGCACCCGGCCGTCTTCGAGTACGCGCAGCAGCTTGGCTTGAGTCGCCGCGGGCATGTCGCCGATTTCATCCAGCAGCACGGTGCCGTTCTGAGCCAGCTCGAAGCATCCGGCCCGGCGCTCCACCGCGCCCGTAAAGGCGCCCTTCTCATGTCCGAACAGCTCGCTCTCCATCAGCGTGTCGGGCATCGCGGCGCAGTTGATGGCGACAAACGGTCCCGCCCGGCGCGGACTGAGCGCGTGAATCGCGCGTGCGGCCAGTTCTTTTCCCGTGCCGCTTTCGCCCGTGATCAGCACTGCCGCGCGGCTGGGCGCCACCTGCTGGACCAGCGCGAAAACCTCGCGCATTTTGCGCGACGCCCCGACCATTTGCCCCAGGATGCCCCGTCCGCTCAACTGCCGTTCCAGGCGCGTTGCATGCTCCGCTAGATGGCCTTGCTCAACCGCGCGCGAAATCAGCAGCCGCAAGGCTGGGGCTTGGGATTGGCCGCCCTTCTCCAGGAACCAATACGCCCCCAGATCGTGCACCATGTTCACCGCGACTTCCAGGCCGCCATGAGCGGTCAGCACGATGGACTGCGGCCCTCCGCCGTTCGACTTAAGCCGGCGCAAAAGCTCTTCTCCATCCATGCGCGGCATCTTTACGTCGGTGATCATCACTTGGGCCGGAAAGTTGTCGAGCTTCTCGAGCGCTTCCTGCCCGTCAGCGGCGGTTTCAACCTGGTAGCCCCATAGACCGATCATGCCGGCCAGAGCGGAGCGCTGCGCCTCTTCGTCATCCACCACCAGAACCCGTGGGCGTTCCTGTTCCATTCTTTACTTATTGTGACAGCCCCTCCGCTGTTGCGCCATCTGTTGTGCCAAGCCGCATGCTATGATGCTCCCCGCGGAGCCAAATCGCTGGAGATCAGACCATGGAAATCAGACAGTCGTTGAAGGGGGTTAAAGCGGCGTACCTGTTGTGCGCGTTGCTGGAGGTTGCGCTGGCCATCTTGTGGTACACCCAGCAACCCAGCGTGTCCTACTGGGCCGCTGGTCCCATCCCTGCGGTTCTGGCCGTCTTCGTGGTCATCCGCCACATCCAGCGGCGCATGACCCGGATCAGCATTTCGAGCGACCGCCTGCACTACGAAACGGGACTGCTCTCCAAAGCCACGCGCACCGTGGAGCTGGCCAAGGTGCAGGACGTGCGTGTAAACCAGGGACTGGGGCAGCGGATCCTTAACATTGGGACGGTCTCGCTGGAGACAGCGGGAAGTTCGAGCCACATTGTCATGGAGTCGATCGACCGGCCGCAGGACGTTGCCAACCACATTCTGGACATGGCGCGGTCTGCCGCGAAGGAGATCAATCAGCCGCGAATCGACGCGAACCCGCCTCACTCATAGCGCAGGGGAATCTGGAACTCGTTATTCATTGCGTAAGGCCGTGACCGGGTCCACGCGCGCGGCGCGCAGGGCCGGAAGGTAGCTGGCGACGAGCGCGGCGGCGAGTAAGGCCGCGGCCGTCGCGGAGAGAGTGAGGGGATCGAAGGGAGCGACTCCGGAGAGCTGCCTTGCAAGAAGCCGGCCGCAGAGTAGCGCGCCGAGGATCCCGAGAACAACGCCGGTTCCGGCCAGGCGCAGGCCCTGGGTAACCACCTCACCGATGACGGAGCCGGTGCTGGCGCCCAGCGCCACGCGAATCCCGATCTCGCGCGTGCGCTGCGCGACCGAGTAACTGATGACACCATACAGGCCGAGCGCGGCGAGGAAGAGGGCGAGGCCGGCGAAGAAGCTGAGCAGGCGCATGGCGAATTGGCGAGGCGCCAGCGAGGCCGAGACCATTTCCTCCATCGGCCGGAGCGAATAAATGGCCTGGTGCGGGTCGGCCGCGTGGACGGCTTCGCGAATGGCGCTGGGGCCTTCATCGCCGGTGGCTTTGACTAGAATCGAATCTGCCGGCTGGGGCCGCTGGAACATCGTGAAGTAATAAGCGCCGCGGCCGCTGTCCGCCGCCAAGTCGGAATGGATCACGTGGCCCACCACGCCGATAATCGTGTACAGAGTGCTGCCGGATCGAATCCTTTTCCCCAGCGGATCTTCATTGGGCCAATACCGCTGCGCCAGCACGTCATCGATGACGGCGACCTGTTCCGTGTTGTATCGATCCTGATCCGTGAAAAAACGCCCGCTTCTGAGCGGAATCGAGAGCGTCTCGAAGTAGCCCGGCGTTACGACGCGAATGTCGCCATGCGGTCCGGGATCGCCGGGCGTCTGGACGCGGCCCTCAATCGAAAATGAAGCCGAGCCTTCGTCGCCGCTGAACGGCACCGGATATCCCATCGCCGCCGCTGTGATGCCGGGCGAGCTTCTCAGCCGGTTCAGAACGGCGCGATAGAACTCCCCCTGTTTTTGGCCGCTGGAGTACGCCGGTTGCGGAAGCGAAAATGAGGCTGTCATCACTCCGTTTGGTTGGAAGCCCGGATTTACGCCTTCCAGTTGCACGAAGCTTCGCAGGAACAGTCCGGCCGCCACCAGCAGCACCAGCGCCAGTGCGGTCTCCGCGACGACCAACGTGGAACGCAGCCGCTGGCGCGCGGGATCGGCGGTAGTGGACCGTCCGCTCTTCAGCGCTTCGCTGGGATCGCTGCGGGAAATACGCCAAGCCGGGACGATGCCGAACAGGACGCCGGAGAGGACAACGGTCGCGGCGCAGAACAGCAAGACATGAATATCAAGCTCCGGGCGCAGGCCAGCCGAAGCGCTTTCGGGAGCGAGGAGCAGCAGCAGATTCATCGCGCCGTAGGCAAGAGCGAGACCGGCCGCTCCTCCGGCGGTTGCCAGAACGGCGCTTTCGGTGAGAATGATGCGCAGGAGACGGCCGCGGCCGGCTCCCAGCGCGGAGCGAACGGCGAATTCGTGGGCGCGGATGGAGGCTCGCGCGAGCATCAAGCCGGCGATGTTGGAACAGGCGATGAGCAGAACCAATCCAACCGCGGCAGCCAGCACCAGCAGCGGCGCTTTCGTCGCTCCCGCCGTGAAGTCCGTAGACGGAACTCCAAACAGGCCCCAATCCGAGTCTCTCGCGTAGGAGGGGCTCTTATCCCGTACGCGACTGGTCAGCACGCCGAGCCATGCAAACGCGTGATCCGGCGTCACGCCGCCCTTGGTGCGAGCCACGGCAAAGAAGCTTTCGTTGAACCGGTTGTCATCGGCGAATTCGCCCGGCGGCAAGCCCAGTGGCACCCACAAGTCGACGTTCCGCGGGTAGCGGAACTCCGGTTTCATGACGCCGATGATTTGACAGGGCAGATCGTTCAACAGGATGGTCCGGCCGACGATCGAGCGATCCGCGCCGAACAAGCGCTGCCAGGTCGCATAAGAGAGCACCACGACGTGATTGGCGTTGGGTCGGTCTTCTTCCGGGTGAAAAGTCCGGCCGAGGAGCGGCTGGACGGCGAACACATCGAACCACTCGGCCGTAACCGCCGCGGTGATCAGCCTCTCCGGGGTTTCCCCATTAGCGTAATTGGCATCGGCGCTGATCATCATGGCCGCATGTTCGAACACCTGCCGGTTGTCACGAACGTCAGCCAGAGTGGGCGGGGAGACCCAGAACATCCGCAAATTGAGTTTGTTATACCGCGTGCCAATCGAGATGATGCGCTCCGGGTTCGCGATTCCGGAGGGATGCAGCAGAAGCTGGTTCACCAGGCTGAAAATCGCAGTGTTGGCGCCGATGCCGAGCGCTAGCGTCGCGACGACGATGGCCGTGAAGCCAGGGCTGCGGCGCATGCCGCGCAACGCGTGACGCAGGTCTTGCGAGAGACGGTCGAAAGAAGCCCAGCGCCAGAACGTCGCGGCTGTCTTCGAGGTGCAGCGTGCGATTGCCGAACTCGCGCAAAGCTTGGGCTCGGGCGTCGGATTCGGAGCGCCCGCCTTCCATCAGGTCGGCGATTTTCTCCTGCAAGTGCGCCTGGAATTCGTCGTCTAGTTCACGATGATTCATGAGATCCTCGCCTTCATCACGCGCGCGATGCCTTCCAGCATGCGCTCAAACGCGGAAACCTTGTGCTCCAGCTGCTTGCGTCCCAGCGGCGTGATCGCGTAAATGCGCACGCGCCGGTTGCGCGCGGAAAGGCCCCATTCCGCCGTGACCCACTTCGCCTTGAGCATTCGCTGTAAGGCGGGATAGAGCGAGCCCTCCTCGATTTCCAGCAGGTCGCCGGAGGATTGCTGGATGTGGCGGACTAGCGCGTAGCCGTGCATCGGCTCGCGGCGGAGAGCTTGGAGCAGCATCATTTCGAGAGCTCCGGGGAACAGGTCGCGCGCAGCGGGGTCCATACTGTATCACTCTATGCCTAGAGTAAAACAATGTCAAGCGCCGTGAGCCGGCCCCGCCAGGGAGAAAATTTCTGAGTGACGGAAAATATTCCTAAGGCGATGGCCTGGGCCCCGGTAAACATTGCGGCGCGAGCCATGCCATCAGGCGACGATGGCCGGATACATCCGGGTGGAGTACGCGTGCTGAATAAGTTAGACCGCATCGGATTGTATGCAGAATGGCAGAGTTCGTGCACACATCGACCGGACCAGGTCGTGAAAAGTTTTCAAACCGAGTTGCCTCGGCTCCACTCATGTGGGTGAGGGCGCTGAGGCGCAGCGTAGTGTTAGGGACGTGTAGTGTTCGTACGTGTAGTGTTAGGGGGTTCTTACTAAGACGGCCCCCGTGTGGGCGGGGGCCGTCTCTCGGATACCAGGGTTAGTGGCACCCGTGCTCAACGTCTTCCATTTTACCCGACTATTCGAGCTGCAATTTTCCCACCGGTCCATTCACACATAGCCGCCGCTTCTCCTAATGAAGCGGCTACGGGAGAGGAGTGTCCAAATGCAGTTCGTAAAGATTGGTTGTCCTAAGGGCGTTCGCGCTCTGTCCGCTTTCGCATTTGTCGCAGTGTGTTGTGCGCAGAACGATCCGGGTCCGCGGGGTGGCCCTCCGGGAGCGGGCGGCCCATCCCCGGGGCTGAGTTTCACCGAGCAATTCATCTTCGGCCAAGCCTCGAAGGTGTTCCAAGAGGTCGATTCAGTAACCGGAAGTATCTCCCACACGGGAGGCGGTCTGGGACCGACGTTCAATGGAAATAGCTGCGCGATGTGCCATTCGCAGCCGGCTATCGGCGGAAGCAGCCCGGGCTTGAAGAGTCCGCAGAACCCGGTTCCCAATCCGCAGGTAGCACTGGCGACGCTCAATGGCGCCAATAACACCGTCCCGTCGTTCATCACTCATGGGGGCCCGGTGCGGGAGGCTCGCTTCATTATGGGACCCAACGGTCCGGACGGCGGCGTCCACGGACTGTACACCATCGCGGGGCGGACCGACGCCCCAGGGTGTACTCTGGCGCAGCCCGACTTTACTACCGCAGTCAACAACAACAACGTGATCTTCCGGATTCCGACCCCGGTCTTCGGCTTAGGCCTGGTAGAGAACACGCCCGATGCCGCGCTTCAGGCCAACCTGGCGGCGACCGCGCCGCAAAGGAGCGGGCTCGGAATCGGCGGCGTTTTCAACACCTCGGGGAACGATGGAACCATCACGCGGTTCGGATGGAAAGCGCAGAACAAATCGCTGCTGGTCTTCTCGGGCGAGGCCTATAACGTCGAGATCGGGGTTTCCAACGAGAATTTCCCCAACGAAAGGTCAGCGGTCCCGGGATGCGTGTTCAATCCCACGCCGGAGGACATCACCAACATCCAGACGCCAAGCGTTAACTTCGGGCTGGTCACGACGACTTCGTCCGATATAACCAACTTCGCCATCTTCATGCGCCTTTCGGCGCCTCCTTCGCCTGCGCCATCGACGCCGTCAACCCAAAATGGATTGACGCAGTTCAACAACGTGGGGTGTGTAATGTGTCACTCCTCCTCGCTCACCACGGCGGCATCCCCGTTCAATGGGATGTCGTCGGTGACCTACCATCCCTTCTCGGATTTCGCCTTGCATCACATGGGCTCGAATCTGAGTGACGGGGTCACCCAAGGAGCCGCGGGGCCGGATCAGTTCCGAACGGCTCCGTTATGGGGCGTCGGTCAGCGCTTGTTCTTCCTGCACGACGGAAGAACCTCTGATCTGATGGATGCCATCCAGGCGCACTCCAGCTCCGGCTCCGAGGCGAACGCCGTGATCACCCGGTTCAATGCTTTGACCACGCAGCAGAAACAGGATCTCTTGAACTTCTTGCGTTCGCTGTAACGGACGATTTCACCATAAATCGCCGTAAGGTCCAGTAGTTGATCAACGGCCAACGGCGCGGCGGGCTGGCCTTCGCACGCGCGGAGTACGGTAAATTCAACCGCACGTCGCGCGTGCGTTGGCCCATTTGCATCACGCTATCGCCGCATTGATTTCGCGCCAGTTTGCGGCGACCGGCGGGCACGGAAGCGGTCTGTGCCGTCGGGAGGATGCAGCCGGCGCTCCCTTGGTCATGCTAGGAACCACTTCCGCGATTTTGCGCGGCGGAGCGGATCTGGGCCGGGGCCACGGCAGCTTGTGTAAAGGCGGGCCGTTCTGGGCCTGCCAATAGCCCGGTAGCCTGCGTGAAATTCGATAGAATTATTGCCATGAAATCGGCGTTACTGACGCTGCCTTTATTGCTTTCGATTGCGTACGGGCAGACGGCGGGTTCAGTCGAGATAACGGCTCCCGTGAATGAGTCGGCGTTTCGGACCGGAAGCGACATCACGCTGATGGCGCGGTGCGCGGGGGCTTCCGCAGGCCTCAAGTTCATCGTGGACGGCGCGAGCATTGGCGAAGCTCCGTGCGGCGGAGCGTCTCGTGTGGAAAGGTGCGCGCTTCCGGCATTCATGTGGTCTCGGGCCTCGCTGCCTTGGGTGCCGGAGCCGAGAGTGAGCCGGTGCTGGTATTCGTGAACGACTCGGCGACGCGGCCTCCTGTGGAGCCCGTTCGAGGGAGTTGTGCGGGCTGTGGTTGAGGACCGCTTCGAGCAGCGGACCAGCCGCACCTACTTTTCTATTTCCTCAAAAGGCGTTTCCATACCGATTGCATTTCCGACCGCCGCGGTTTATGCCGCGGTGCGGAGCGGCAAGCTGGTGACGCTGGAGGGATTCAGAGACTCGGGGCGTTTCTATCCGCGGGTGATGGCCGTCGCGGACGGTCGGAGGATACGACCGCGCCCTTGGCAGCATTCGGGGTGCGGCGGGTGGCGGTGATTTTGATGAATTACCTGAATGATACCTAGCCGGCGTGATCACCCCGGCTCGAGGCCGCCTCTTTGCTGCCTACGGTGAACCAGTACTACCAGGAAGCTTCCTATCAGAAGTTGTCGATAACGGCGGATGTTTATGGCCCCTTCAACGTTCCGATCGATTCGGTCTGCTTTGGCGGCTCCGACACCTCCGGCTTTTCGACTGTAGCAAATTCCGGCATTCAGGCCGCACAATCCGCTGGCGTCGATTTGTCGCCGTACGAAAGCTACATGTTCGTCGTGCCCTTCCTCTTGAATGGGCAGTGCTTCGGGGAGGGGTGTGGCCTCTATTGGTGGATCTCCGGGACTGATCGTCGTTACTGACGTAGACTCTGGCGTCTTCGGGTCCTACTACGGGGAGGCTGGAACCTGGGCGCATGAGCTTGGGCATAATTTGGGCCTCTTCCACTCTCATTCGTATGACTGCACCACCCAGATCTATAACCCAAGCGTCGATTGCGGTCTCCTCGAATACGGCGACCTTTTTGACACCATGGGGTACGCGCCCGTCGAGCCGGGATACATGCCGCATTTCAACGCCTCGCACAAGAATAACCTGGGCTGGTTATCGCCGCAGGTTGTAGCTTCGACAGGAACGCTACACGATCACGCCCTATGAACTAGCCGGGTCCTCGGTCAGGTCGCTTGAGGTTGAGTTGCCGCCTGCCCTGGGGAACTGACAGCTTTTTATTTGGAATACCGGCAGCCAATCGGGTTCGACTCGAACTTCCTCGACGGCTTCGGCGGGCAGCCGTACAACGGAGTTCTCATGCACCTAGCCGGTAACCCGGACTTCATCCTCAATATGCATCCTCAGAATTTGCCGGACTTACGGCCCGCCGACACCTGCCTTGCTCCCTGGCGAGAAGTACACGGACTACGCGAATCGCTTCTCGGCGACCACGGTCAGCGTGAGCCCCGCTGCGGCTCAGGTTCGTGTATTGATCCCCTCGCCCAGTTCCCCGACCGCGATGATTATCAGTCCATCCAACGGGTCCGTTCTCGGAGGCACGGTCACGATTACAGCGGACGCGCTTGACCTCACCGCTGTGACGAAGGTAAATCTCTATCGCGATGGAACCCTAATAGGAACTCAGAACAGTTCGGTCAGCCAAGCTGGGGCGGTGGTGGTCAACAAAAACTACTCCTTTCCCTGGGACACGACCAAAGAGACAACCGGGACGCACCAGCTCACCCTTACCGCCTACAACGCTGCCGGCGGGATGTACAGCACCTCCATCTCCATCGGCGTGCACCGGCTCCCCGCCATCTCGCTGACTTCGCCGGTCGGAGGATTGGAGACCTTGGTGGGCAATAGCCTGACGCTTTCCGCGCAGGCCGGATCGCCGGAGGCGGGCGTTTCCATTGCACAGGTCGAGTTCTTTGCGAATGGTGTTTCTCTTGGGCTGGCGGTATCGGCGGGCGCGGGCGTGTACAACTTGAACTGGTCACCGTCGGCAGCCGGCACCTATTCGATCTCCGCCACCGCAACCGATTCCAACGGCCTCACCGCGAATACCCCTGGAGCGCCGGCGATAGCGGTCGCCCCCGTAATAACCTCCGTAAACGTCGTCAGCGGAGGGAGCACTATCTCGTTGAATTGCTGGATCGAGATTCACGGATCGAACCTCGCGCCATCCGAAGTGCCTTCGGCCGGAGCGACGTGGAGCGGCTCTCCCTCGTTTGCGCAAGGCGAGATGCCGACCGAACTCTACGGCGTCAGCGTGACGGTGCGCGGAATCCCGGCCTACGTTTACTACATCAGCGCGGGACAGATAGATGTGCTGACGTTGCTTGAGTACTACACGCCCAGCACGCAGTTCGTTGTGGTCACAAATGGCTCGGCGTCCTCGGCGGCGTTTAGCGTGACCCAGAGCAATCCGTCGCCGGCGTTCGCGCTTTCCGGTGGGACGAAATACCTCGCCGCTACCCACGCCGATGGGACTTACGTCGGCCCCACCACGGAGGGTCCGCTCTTTACGCCGGCAACGCCGGGCGAAGAAATCGTCCTGTACGGTTTCGGATTCGGCCCGCCTGCAGGCGGACCCTTGGTTGCAGGCTCCTCGACCCAATCGGGCGCGTTGCCCTCGTTGCCCACGGTCAACATCGGCGGTCAAGCGGCACACGTCATTTTCGCCGGCCTCATCAGTCCCGGCTTATATCAGTTCAACGTGGTCGTGCCGCCGACGGCGACGAACGGCGACAATGCCGTGACGGCTGTGTACGACGCGGTCGCGATCAGCACCGCCGGTTTCGTCCCAGTACAGGGATCAGATTAGAAGTCCCCGTCACGCCATCGCCGTGCAGTTACTTGCGTAGGACTCCTATTGCCCTTCGGCTGAGGGCCGGGTCCGACCGAATGGCTACAGAGTGGTCATCAGGACCTACTTTCGGCGATCGGGCCACTCCGGAACCGTTCTGGCGGTTCGCTTCGGGATTGGGCGGACATGCTCAACAGGAGTCGGGCTCAGCCCGCTTTCAACGCTTCGCGCAGCCGCTCCCACGTAACCGTGAGATCCTCCGGCAGGACGCGGGTCTCGCTGACGGTGGTGATGAAGCTCGCATCGCCGCACCAGCGCGGCAGCACGTGCATGTGGATGTGTCCGGCGACCCCTGCTCCCGCGCACGCTCCCAGGTTCATGCCCAGGTTCATGCCGTCTGGTTTATACAGGCTGCGCAGAGCCTGATCGGTGCGGCGCGCCAAACGCATCATCTCTTCCAGTGCGGCGGGAGAAGCCGCCTCCAGCGTGGCTACGTGCGCGTACGGCGCGATCATCAAATGCCCGCTGGTGTACGGGTACAGATTCAGCAGGATAAAGTTGTGCTCCCCGCGCAGCACCACGAAATTGGCGCGATCGTCCGCCGATGTCGCTCTTGGCGCAGAACAGGCAAGATTCAGGATCGGAGGATGCGGGAGAAGCTGAGGAGACGTAACGGTACCTCCACGGGCTCCACAAATAGTCCACGGTCGGCCGGTTTTGCTAGGGTTGCGAGGGTTCGGGAGTGGCCGTCGAGCCGCCGTTCACCAGATCCTTCAGCTCCTTGCTGGGCTTGAAATAGGGAATGCGCTTCGCGGGCACCTCCACGCGAGCGCCGGTCTTCGGATTCCGGCCCACGCGCGGCTGGCGCTGCCGGGTACGAAAGCTGCCGAAACCGCGGATCTCGATTTTGTCTCCGCTGCGCAGAGCACGCACCACGCTGTCGAAGATCGCCTCGACAATTACCTCCGAATCCTTGCGGGTCATCTCCACTACGCGGGAGACTTCTTCGATCAATTCGGCCTTGGTCATAGTTGTTATCGGCCTTCCCCTTTACCGCTTATATTCATAGCTTCCTCGATGGTCATGGTTGCCGCCGCAGCTTGGCGTTGGTAGTCTTCCAGCCGAGTCCGCTCTTCGTCCTCGGCCACGGCCCGCAAGACTCAAGCCGATCTTGCTTCCGCTTCATTCATTTTAATGATCTTGAAGTCATACTCTTCGCCGACGGGCAGAAGCGTCTCGCCTTGCGCCGCGATCCGGCATGGCCGGAATCTCCGATTTATGGCACAACCCTTCCACGCCCGGAGCAACTTCGACGAACGCGCCAAACGCGGCGGAGCGGCACACGCGGCCGCGCACCAGATCGTTTACTTCGTGCGAGCGGAAGAAACTCTCCCAGGAGTCGGGCTGGAGCTGTTTCACGCCCAGCGACAGGCGCCGGTTGGGCGCGTCGATGTTCAGAATCACCGCCTGCATCACCTGGCCCTTACGGACCAGCTCCGTCGGATGCCTTAACGTGCTTGGTCCAGGAGAGATCGGAGACGTGAACCAGCCCGTCGACGCCCTCTTCGATCTCCAGAAACGCCCCGAAATCGGTCAGCTTGCGCACCCGGCCTTCCACCACGCTTCCGATGCTGTAGCGGTCGGCCACCGTGGTCCACGGATCGGCCTCCAGTTGCTTGATTCCGAGCGATACGCGCCGGTCCCTGGGCTTAACCTCGAGCACCACGGCTTCCACCTGGTCGCCGACCTTCACCACCTTGGAGGGATGCTTCATGCGCCGGCTCCAAGTCATCTCGGAGATGTGGATCAGACCCTCCACGCCGGGTTCGATTTCGACAAATGCGCCATAGTCGGTAATGCTCATCACCCGGCCGACCACGCGGCTACCCGGAGGGCAACGCTGCGGCAGGGTCTCCCACGGGTCCGGCGTCAGCTGGCGCAGGCCCAGAGAGATTCGCTCCTTGGCGCGATCGAACTTCAGAACTTTGACCGTGATCTCCTCGCCCACATGCACCACTTCGGAAGGGTGGGTGACGCGGCCATGCGACATATCGCTCACGTGCAGCAATCCGTCGATGCCGCCCAGGTCCACAAAGGCGCCATACTCGGTCAGATTCTTCACCGTGCCCTGCTACCACCGCGCCTTCGAACAGATGCTCCAGCGCCCGTTCCTTGCGAGCCTTGAGATCCTCTTCAATCGCCAGCTTGCGCGAGACCACCACATTGCCGCGGCGCCGGTTCATCTTGATAACCTTGACCGGAATGTCCTGGCCCACGAACTGATCCAGATCGTGCGAAGGCCGCACATCCACTTGCGAGCCCGGCATGAACGCAGGCACGCCCACATCCACCATCAGGCCGCCCTTGGTCCGCTCAATCACGCGGCCGCAGATCAGAAGCTGGCTCGCGCATGGCGCGCTTCCAGGGTGTCCCAGACCCGCAGGCGGCTGGCTCTCGAATGCGACAGCAGCACGTAGCCTTCCGGCTGCGGCTCCGTGCCGGTCCACCATCACGTCGATGGCGTCGCCGGGCTTAAAAGGCACGGATCCGTCGGGCTGCCGGACTTGCTCGATGCGGCACAACGCCTTCCAGCTTGTAGCCGAAATCGACGAATAACTTCCTGGGGGCTGACCTTAACGACATGGCCTTGCAGCAGCTCGCCTTCGGAGGGGGGCGCTAAGTGACTATAGTCCTCAATGAGGTGCTCGTAGTCCTCTTCAACGGTGAGGTTGAGGTCGTCCCGCTCGTTCGTGCCGCTGGCCATCACCCGAAGCTCCGACAAACCGTAGGTAGATCAAGCTCCTCCGGCGGATTCCCGCCAAGGGGCCCTAGTGATGGCCATTATACATTAATTCCCCTGCTGCAACGGAAAGACTTAGCCGGTTCTGCGGCGGGGGAAGCGGACAAGTAGCGTAAGCGGTGAAAACGCAGGGTGGATTATAAGCTTCATTAAAGTCGAGGACCACCGTCCCCGGCGCCTTCAAGTTTTTAGGAAGAACAATATCCAAAAAGCGGCCCGCTCCGTATGTGGCCTTGCCTGTCGTTTGATCGCGAAAGACGATCGAGCCGTCCGCGGCCGGTTCCAAGCGGTACTCTTTGCCGTCACGCGTGAAGCTCGTGTAACCGGGCGAAGAATCTTGCTCTTGCAGGCCGGAGATAACGGTATCGAAGTTGATCGTGTGAGGTTTGTCCCAGGGGACGTACTGGGCCGTAATCCTCCACGACGGATCGAGGGGGTACCAACTCAGATGCGTAAACTCTTTGCGCGCCGGGGCTTCGCTGTCCTTGATTCGAACTCCGAATCTGTCGGCGCGCTGGATCAGGAAAAACTTGACGGGTCCCAGGGCGAGCACGTCCTTATCCGGCGAAAGCTCTCTGGCCGGGAGCTTGATTCCAGCGGCCGGCTGGAAGTGAACCTTGCCCGCGTGCAGCGTAAACACGCCGACCTGCGCGGGGAGAGAACTTGGCAACTCGACGTCAGCTTTCGGATCCGAACCAGCGCGGTTATCGCCCTCTTTTAACCACGTCAGGCCGACCACGGTAGTCCAGCCCTCCGGCGCGATGAGAGCCTTCTCCTGGTCCGCGCGAAACTTCGCGATCTGGGCGGCATAATCGCCGGCAAGCACCGCACTCGCCGTCACCAGAAGCACCAGAAGCGTCCGCATCACTTCTGAGTATAGGCGAAGCGCCACGCGTAATCGGCAAAGCTGACCACGGTGAGTGCCGCGGTGATCCACTCGCCCAGCGTCACCAGCGGAGCGATCGCCGCCGTCACGATCACCACGAACCCCATCTGTGCAATGGTCGACAGCTTGCCCCACAGCGACGGCGGAAAACGGCGCGGAGATTTAGATAGCGCCAGCGCCAGTCCTGCCGCAACCAGAATCAGCCCGTCGCGCCCCAGCACCAGAGCCGTGAGCCAACCTGGAATCGCGGCCGCCAGCCACAGCCCCAGGAAAGCCGCTGTCAGCAGAACTTTATCGGCAATGGGATCCAGCACCTCGCCCATACGGCTTGGCACGTTCCAGCGGCGGGCCAGGTAGCCGTCGAAGGCGTCGGTCAGCGCGGCAAGAAACATCACGATAAGCGCGCAGCGGAAGCCATGCCGCCACAGGAACCAGAGAAGCAAGGGAGCGGCCAGCAGCCGCGACAGGCTCAGCAGATTCGGAATTCTTCGCAAACGTCAGGATACAAGAGCCTGCGTCGAATGTTCCGCCAGTTGATCGAAGGTGAGGATTTCGTACAGCGTCGGGTCGGTCATGATGCGGTTGACCAGAGCGAAGTGCATCGCGTGGCCCGCCTTTTCCGCGATCACGTGGCCCAGAAGAGGACTCCCGATCAGCGCCAGGTCGCCGATCAGATCCAGAGCCTTGTGGCGGCAGCACTCGTCCGGAAAGCGCAAGCCTTCGGGATTGAGAATCCCGGCGCGGTCGAAGCACACCGCGTTTTCGAGCGACGCGCCGCGGATCAAGCCCATGTTGCGCATCTGCGCCAGCTCATATTCGAAGCCGAAAGTCCGCGCCGGCGCAATCTCTTGCGCATAGCGTTCCGGGCTCACTTCCATTTGAAGCTGCTGGCGGCCGACCAGAGGGTGGTCGAAGAAAACGTCGCAGGTGAGCAGAAAGCGGTCTGAGGGGACGATGGTGATGCGCTTGCCTCCGCCTTCCACCGAGACCGGCCGGCGAATGCGCAGATACTTGCGGCGCTTGCGGTGGTACTTGATCCCCGCGGCCTGAATCAGTTCAATGAAAGGCTGGCCGCTGCCGTCCAGGATCGGAACTTCCAGGTTGTCGATCTCGACCAACGCGTTGTCGATGCTCATGCTGTAGAACACGCTCAATAAGTGTTCCGTGGTGGAGATCAGCACGCCTTGCCGCATCAGGCTGGTCGCATAACTGACCTTTTGCACGTACCGCCAGCTTGCGGGGATGGAGAAGGACTCGAGATCGGTGCGGACGAAAACGATGCCGGTCGAGGGGGGAGCGGGAAGGATCCGGATTCGTACCGGGACTCCGGAATGGAGACCCACGCCGGATGCTTCCACCGGCCGCTGAATCGTGGTTTCAAAACGCAAGAAGGGCCTCAATTCGAGCCGGGGGAGTTGGCATGCCTGCCGGAAGTATCATACGGTACTTTGACGCTATTGTAGCAACCCGGATTACGGAAATTCCACTTTGCTGATTGAAAAAAAAGAACTTGCTTGTCGAGGATGTGGCTCTTTTGCCACAGTTGGCCAGAATCTTGTTGCTGGGAAACCACGGCCTGATTGTTAAGGTGGCATTCGGCAGTCATCAAGGGTGGCCGTCCGGCCAAGCGCCGATTGAATCGGGAACCGTGACGGGTGGGTTCGAAAATCCTAATATGGATGGGTGCCTCGGCTCTTCTTGATCGATTCATTCGGCTTCATCTTCCGCGCCTATCATGCACGCGCGCGGTCGGGAGCACCCCCCATGCGCACCGCGGCCGGGATTGGGACCGAGGCCGTCTATATCTTCCACAACATGCTGCGCAAGCTGAAGACGCAGCACAAGCCCGATTATTTGGCCGCCATCTTTGAGAGCCAAGGCCCAACCTTCCGCGATGAAGCGTTCGAAGCCTACAAAGCCAATCGCACCGAAACCCCGCCCGACCTGCTCGAACAGATTCCGTGGATTCGCAAGACGCTTGAGGCGATGCGCATCCCGGTGCTCGAATACACAGGCTTCGAAGCCGACGACGTGATCGGCACGCTCTGCCGCCGTGCTGAAGGGCAGGGAATCGACGTGGTGATCGTGTCCAGCGACAAAGATATGCTGCAGTTAATCGACGACCACATCTCCATGCTCAATCCCATGAAGGATGACATGTGGTACGACGCCGCGGAGACCGAGAAGTTCATGGGCGTTAAACCCTCTCAGGTCGCCGACCTTCTGGCGTTGAAGGGTGACGCAGTCGATAACATCCCGGGTGCGCCCGGCATTGGCGAAAAGGGCGCCCGCGACTTAATCGCGAGGTTCGGTTCGTTGCAAGGCGCTCTGGACCACGCCGCCGAAGTCGAGCGCAAGACCTATCGCGAAAGCCTGCAAAATAATCGCGAGCAGATCGAGCTCAGCCTGCGCCTGGCCACGATCCATTGCGACGTTCCCGTGGAGCTGGATCTCAAGACGCTGGAGGCTCATGATCCCGACACGGAGGCTCTGCGGGAGCTGTATAAGACTCTGGAATTCCATTCGCTGCTCCGCGATTTGGGTCCAGGGGAGAAGCCGCCCGCGAAGAAAGATTATGCCCCGATCGACAACCTGGACGATTGGCTCTCCCACATTCCGCCGGAGCAACCGATCGCGGTCGCCGCTGGAGAGATGATGGGTGAGATGGTCATGGGGCTCTGCGCCGAGCCCGGCATAGCGCGCTATCTGCCGCTCAAAAAGATCCCCGATCGCGCCACTGTCTGCCACGATCTGAAGTTGCTGGTGCGCACATTCGGCGACTCGCCTTCGCTCCGCCACGACGTGATGCTGTATGGCTTTCTGTTGTCCGCGGATCCAGGCGCTTGCGGGCTGGCCAGGCTCGCCGAAACGCATTTGGAAGAAGCCATGGAGTCCGATCCGGCGGGACAAGCCGACACCGTGCTGCGTCTTTACCAAAAGCTCCGGCCGGAGGTCGAGGCGAGCAAGCTCGATGAACTGTACGAATCCATCGACCTGCCGTTGACGCGCGTTCTTGCGCGGATGGAGCAGGCCGGAATCCTGATTGACCCCAAGCAACTCGGCGTCATGAGCGTGCGCATGGAGGAAGAGATCGCGAAACTCTCGGCGGAGATTTATGAGCTCGCCGGAAAAACTTTCAACATCAACTCCCCGCAACAATTGGGGAAGGTCTTGTTTGAAGACCTGAATCTGCCCGCGCCGGTCAAGGCGGGCAAAGGCAAGGTGATTTCGACCGCGGCGGACGTGCTGGAGCATCTCGCCGAAGAATTCCCCATCGCCGCCAAGGTGCTGAGCTTCCGCCAGACCGCCAAGCTCAAGGGAACTTACGTCGACGCCCTTCCCGCTCTGATCGATCCGGCCACCGGGCGTCTGCACACGACCTTCAATCAAGCCGGCGCGGCCACCGGGCGGCTGTCCTCTTCCGATCCCAATCTCCAGAACATTCCCATCCGCACCGCGGTTGGCCGGGAAATTCGCGCGGCCTTCGTCCCGCGTCCTGGATGGAAGCTGATCGTCGCGGACTATTCACAGATCGAGCTTCGCCTTCTCGCCCATTTCTCCCGCGATCCGGTGTTGGTGGAAGCGTTCCGCAACGGCGAAGATATTCACACCCGCACGGCGGCGGAGGTGTTCGGAGTTCCTCCGCTGATGGTGACGCCGGAGCAGCGCCGCAACGCCAAGGCGGTCAACTTCGGGATCGTCTACGGGCAAACTCCTTTCGGCCTCGCGCAATCCCTCGGCATCGAGCGCAAGGAAGCCGAGCTGTACATCCGCGCTTACTTTGAGCGCTACGCCGGCGTTCGAAAATTCATCGACGCAACCATCGCCAAAGTGCGGCGTGACGGATTCGTGGTCAGCATGTTCGGCCGGCGCCGGCCCATTCCGGATATGAACAGCCGCAACCCTAACGCGCGGAATTTCGCGGAGCGCACCGCGGTCAATACCCCGCTGCAGGGCACGGCCGCCGACCTGATCAAACTCGCCATGATTCGCATCGATGAAAAACTTCGCGGCATGCAGGCGGATATGCTCTTGCAGGTGCACGACGAGCTCCTCTTCGAAGCTCCTCCCGGGGAAGTTGACGAGGTGAAGGCGATGGCCAAGCGCGAGATGGAAGGAGTTACCAAGCTCGACGTGCCACTGCTGGTCGACGTGGGGGTGGGAGACAATTGGCGCGATGCGAAGTAGCCTACTGGCGGCTGCCGCGCCGACGTTGCTTGCGGTCCCGCTGATGACGCTTGCGGTCGCGCTGATGACGCTTGCGGCCTGTAACAAGTCTCAAGTCAGACCGCCGGTTCCCGACATCTTTCGCGTTAAGTTCGAAACCACTCAAGGAGACTTCGTTGTCGAAGTGACCAAGGCCTGGGCTCCGGCCGGTGCGGACCGGTTCCACCAGCTCGTGTGGATACGCTACTTCGATCAAGGTCGTTTCTTCCGCGTGCTGCCCGGCTTCATCGCGCAGTTCGGCGTCAACAAGGACTTCAACGTACACGGCAAGTGGCGCGTGGACTTCATCCCCGACGATCCGCGCAAGCAGGACAACAAGCGCGGCACGCTATCCTTCGCCAAATCCGGACCGGCTACGCGCGCCACGGAGATCTTCATCAACTTGGCCGACAACGCCATGCTCGATGAGCAGGGCTTTGTGCCGTTCGCCAAAATCGTCGATGGAATGGAGGTCCCCGATAAACTCTACTCCGGCTACGGAGAACTCGGCCCGGAAGGGAAGGGTCCGGATGCGGGGCGGATCGAAGAAGAAGCGAACGAATATCTCGTCCCGCGCTTCCCCAAGCTCGACTACATTAAGCACGCGACGTTTTTGCAGTAATTCTTAAGTGCGCTGTAGCTTCCGGCGTTACTAGCGGTTCCATTGGATCTGGTCAAGCAGCCCGCGCAGGTAAGAGCCCTTGCCGGGATGGATCATTTCCACGAAGCCAATACGGCCTTCGAGGTGCGCACGAAAGTCAGGGAGCTCGGCCCGGTTCTGCGATTCCGGGCCGAGCCGAACGCAGTTGGTCAGAATAGCCTCCAGCAAATCGAGCTTTGCCCGCCGAATGCTCGCACCCCGATTCACAACAACTCCGGCCAATTCTTGCCGGACGCCGGTGCGCATGATCCGGGTCTTGCGATGGTTAACGCCGAATCCCTCCTCGATCGCGATGGCCGCGGCGTGTGAGGCGAAACGTTCCACTCCGCGGCGGAACTCCTCGCCGCCGGAGAACGCCAGGTCGTCCGCGTAGCGGCTGTAAACGGCGCCGGCGGACTTTGCGAGCCCCGAAAGGCGGCAATCCAATCGATACGCGATCGAGTTTGCGAGTGCCGGAGAGGTCGGTGCGCCCTGCGGAAGGTGTGGGCGAAGGTACAAGGCTCGTATTTCATACGGCATCGCCCGCACAGCGGACTGGGGAACGGCGTTGGTGCAAATCCCTCCCAGCAGATCCGCGACACTTTCGGGATAGCCGAGCGTGCGGAACAGAGCCTGCACTCTGGCTCGCGGAGTCGCCGGGAAGAAATCCTCCAAATCGAGCTTCAACACCACCGGTTTGTTCCCGTGTGGAGCCGCGAACGTGCGAATCGAGCAGTCTTTGACGAATCCATGTGCCGCGGGATGAGGCGGGACGCGGTTTAGGATCTCCGCCAGCACGCGGCGTTGCAGCGCCTTTAATCGCCCCTTTGGCGATTCGGTGAGGCGGAAGCCGCCCGAACGCTTTGCGACGATCCGGTAGTGATAATGCTGAAGCTTGGGCCGTCCGAGTTTATTCCCGAGTGCCTTGAGCTCTGCCAGCCACTCCAGCTCACCGATGCTGAGCGAAAGCCACGCGGCCAAATCGCCGGTAGTTTCGATGACCGGAAGATCCCACAGGCGAGCGGCCTCCGCGGGCTGCATCCGTTGCGGCTCGGCGATCCATTGGGCGATGGAGATTTCATGCTGGTATTTGCGGCGAGCGGCCTTGAATCCGCGATCCTGGCGAAGAAACCGGACCACGTCGCGATGCCGCGGCCGGGTTCGTCCCGCAAAGCCGGACACGAACCGCTCCGCCAATGGCCGTAGCCAGCGCCAATTCCGGCCCAGCGTGCGGGCAGCACGAGCGTGGATCTCCGGCGCAGCCGGCTCGCCTGCGAGGAAGCTCCTGGCAAGGACCGCGATGACCGGCGAGGCATTCATAGTTATCGAGAGATGTGGATCAAGCGCGGAGGACTCCAACGAGTCTCACTGGGCGTGAGCAGTGATGCCTGTAATGGCATGGAGGCTCACGCGACGAAATCGCACATCGATCATCTACCCCGGGGTAGCCCCGGAGAGGTGGACTGGACTTGGAAAAGCCCGATCCGGCCAAGCTTGAAGCCCTCCGCGTGGGTCATCATAGCACCGCCACCGGCCGAACTTCCGCTGCTGCTCCTACATCCGTCCGAAGGAGCAACGTTATGATCTATGGGCATCCAACGTGAAAGAGCAGCGGACGTCCGGCTGTTTTACTGCATCACCAGAGGACGGAAGAAGGAACTGGCTTTGGAAGAGTACGGATGTCGGCGCGTGCCGCCGAGATCATGGCGCGGAGACGGATCTGGATGAAAGCCCTGCGGCGCGGATGGAAACGGGTGCCTGGCGTGACGCGGAGACCGCGCAGTGAACGTGAGCTGGCGTTCGACCAACCGGCCCTTTCGCTAAGCCTGAGCAGCAGCCGCCAGTGCTACTCTGAACCTGAGATGATCACCGGCCTCAGGGCGCAGAACTTCAAGTCGTGGAAAGATACGGGAGAGCTGCGCATCGCGCCATTGACGGGACTTTTCGGAGCGAATAGCTCTGGAAAGACGGGAATTTTGCAAGCGCTGTTGGTAATAAAACAGTCGGCTGAGGCCCCCGATCCAGGGCGCGCCCTTTACCTTGGTGACGAGCGAACCCCATTCGACCTGGGCACGTTTTCGGATGTCATTCACGGGCACAACGCAGACCTTGAGCTAAGCGTGCGGCTGTGCTGGCAGGTACGCGCAGCAGGCAGTGTTGAAGTCGGGTGCAACGAGGTCGACGGCGATCTTCATCTGTCTCGATTTATCTGTAAGCTTGGCGACAAAACTCTAAGAGTCAGGGAGGAGTCTGGTGGGTTCTCGTGTACATCGGACGACGTGAATTGGTTTGACACGGAGTCACCGTGGGGCCTTCACACGGCCTCGGTTCATCAACCGGACTTTGCGCTGCAGAGTCTCCTGGAACGTGTCAGTTATCTCGGTCCCTTGAGACAGCGCCCTCGGCGTGCTCCTTACGTGTGGTCTGGAAGCACCCCGTGGGGCGTAGGCGCGGATGGTGGTGGATTCGCGCAAGCGTTGCTTTCGACGCTGAGCGGCCGACGTACGGTAGAGGCCGTTGCCGGGGCGCTTCGAGACATGAAACTAATTGACGGCTTTCGGATCGAGGTCGTTGCCCCAGGTCGTAGAGACTATGAGATTCGCCTCAGGAAGACCGGGGCGAGCGCAGAGGTACTGCTTCCCGACGTGGGCTTTGGCGTCTCTCAAGTCCTTCCCGTACTTGTGCTCTGCTACTACGCTGATGAGGGCTCGACGCTTGTGATCGAGCAACCCGAGCTTCATCTCCATCCGGCGGCGCAGTCCGAGCTCGCAGATGTCCTAATCGATGTCGTCAAGAACCGCAAAATGCAGATCATCCTCGAAAGCCACAGCGAACATCTGCTTCGACGCCTGCAACGGCGCATCGCAGAAGGGCAGTTCGCGGCCGCCGACGCCGCGCTCTACTTCTGCGAGATGGAGAACGGCGCCTCGAAGTGCACTCCTCTCGAAATCACAGACGATGGTTTCATCAGGAACTGGCCGAAGGACTTCTTCGGTGATGAGATGGGCGAACTCGCTGCGACTACGGAAGAAGCGATGAAGCACCGACTAAGCCAAGGCAAGGTGACGTTCGTCGTCGATACGAACGTCATCGTGGTCGCGAATGACCGGGAAGCGGACCAGACCACTGCGGGGTGTGTGCTTTCGATGTGTCGAGCGGCTACGGCAGATATTGCTCGTCCCAAAAACACTCGCGCTCGATTCGAGCTGACCACATCCTGAGCGAGTATCTCCGCCACGCCAATCGCTCGGGCGAACCAGGAGTGGGCGATGCTTTCGTCAAAGTGGGCGTTCTGGACAACCAGAGTTACGGCGAGGAGCATTGTCGACTTCGTCGAAATCACGCCGCCTGCATGATGGCAGTTACGCTGAGTTTCCGCAGCGACCCGCGTCTGACCAAATTTCGACCTCGACGACCGCAAATTCGTCGCTGTTTCAACCGCACATCCGGAGAGCCCGCCGATTCTTAACGCGGTCGACTCAGATTGGCGTCAGTTCGCAGGCATACTCTCCAACACGGTGTAAACGTCATCGAGCTGTGCTAGCGGATCGATCGTCGCGTGGATAATCTCGATCCTCCGCTTCGGCGTCTCACCGTCAAGCTCTTCTTTATCGAACGCATCGAGCACCTCCAAACCCGCCACCACGCGTCCGAAAGCCGAAAACTTTCCGTCCAGGTTCGACGCTTCGCCCAGCATCAGGAAGAAGGAGGTCGTAGCGGAATCCGGATCGTCGCCATGCGCCATCGAAACGATGCCGCGAACGTGCTTCACGTCCGGGCGAAACTCGCCCTTGAGCGGAGTCGCCCAGCGGTCGGCGGCGTGAATCGATCCGCTCGCCCGCGTCGTACCGGAGCCGCCCTGCGCCACGAATCCTTTCACGATTCGATGAAACGCCGTTCCGTCCAGCCAGCCGGTTTGCGTAAGCATCAAGAACCGGCGTACGTGATTGAGAGCCCAATCCGGCTCCATTTTGATCTTGAGCGTGCCCAGCGTGGTATCCAGCGTGACGATCCTGCGCAGTTCTTCGATCGAAGCATTCGCAAACGGTTCGACCTTCTTCTTTTCTATCGTCAGCTTCAAAATGCGCACCGGTGAGACCGCCACGCCATTCGTGTCCACCGGCGCTTGCGAAATTTTCTCGACCACGTCCATGCCCTCGGTGACGCGGCCGAATGCCGAGTATTGGCCGTCCAGCGACGGCTGCGGGCTCACGCACACGAAGAACTGGCTGCCGCCGCTGTCCGCCTTGCCCGGAATCCGCACCTCGGAGACCACGCCACGCTCATGCTTCATATCGCTGAACTCGGCCTTCAGAAGATTCAAGCCTCCCGTGCCCCACAGCGCCCTGGGCGACGCGGGATTCTTGAGCAACGGATCGCCTCCTTGGATGATGGCGTTGGCCAGCACGCGATGAAACGCGCTGCCGTCGTAGTAGCCTTGCCGCGCCAGCGTAATGAATTGGGCGACGTGCCGCGGCGCTTTGTCCGGAGCGAACTCGAAACGGAAGGAGCCCAGCTCGGTCGAGACCACGGCTTCGAGGTTCGCGGGATCGTCCGCTGCCGGTGACTGAGCCGGAAGCGGAGTAACTGAGCAAGCAGCCAAGCGGGCGCAAGAACAGCAGCCAGAGGAAGAAAAGGAACAGCGCGCCCGAGGAGCGTCCACCTCATGAGGGTATGGTTGCACAGTCCTCACCAGCGCCAGAGGCGCGCCCTAACGCTGGCCTCTTTTTCGGCCGATTTTCGAAGGAGATGCGCCTGCTCGAAATCCTGCTCATGAATCTGGGAGGAGTGTGGCAGGGCATCCGCCAGGATTGGAATCTGCTCGAAATCGCCCTCATTGCCGCGGGCGTTTGGGCGTGGACCAAGAGGGGCTGGCGTCCCAAATTCCCGGCGCTACCGCCGATGCGGAGGCCGTGGGCGTGGGCCATGGCTATCACAGCAGGCGTGATCGCGCTGCGCCTCGCGTTGCTGCCGCTGCTCCCCCTGCCGGTTCCCATCGTCACGGACGAATTCAGCCACCTTCTGCTGGCCGATACGCTACTTCATGGCAGGCTCGTGAATCCCACCCATGCCTTCTGGCCGCACTTTGAGAGTATCCATATCATTCAGCGTCCGCATTACGTCTCGAATTATTTTCCAGGACAAGCGGCGCTGCTGGCTCTCGGCCGGTTAGCGGCCGGGAATGCGTGGGCGGGAGTGCTGGCTGGATGCGCAGCCTTCCTGTTGCTGCTGTATTGGGCGTTGCGCGGCTGGATGCCTCCGCGCTGGGCCGTCTTCGGCGTATTGCTGGCCGCGCTGCGTTTTGCGATCGCCAGTTATTGGATCAACGCGTATCACGGCGGTTTTGTCCCCGCCGCCGGCGGAGCTTTGGTCGCCGGAGCGTTCCCGCGATTGCGCCGCAATGCCTCCGCAACGCAAGCCTTATTGCTGGGACCTCGGACTCGCCGTACTTGGGGCGACCCGCCCTTTCGAAGGGTTCTCTTCAGCCTTCCGTTCCTGGCGGTGCTGGCGTGGGATCACCGCAGCCGGCTGGGTGCTCTGGTGAAAATCTCAGTTGTCGCGGGAATTCCGGTAGCGATTACCATGGCCGGACTGGGATTCTATTTTTGGCGCGTGACCGGCAATCCGTTCGTCACCGCGTACCAGATCAGTCAGAAAACTTACGGTTGGCCGATGGCTTTGGCCTGGACTCCGCCTCCCGCCGTACACAATTCCAACATCGAGCTTCAACGCTACTACGAATATGAGGTGGGAGAGCACCAGAAAATCGACGGTCCCCTGGACTTTCTCGAATACCTGACATTCCGCATCCAGGAGTATTGGCGATTCTTCCTCGGCCCGCTGCTCAGCGTTCCTCTCATCATGCTGGGCTGTGTATGGCGAAGGCGCAGAATGCTGATTCGTGGGGGCCGGCGGGGCCATCGCGGCGATCTTGCTGGAGGGCGCCTCCTCACCGCACTATTTCGCTCCCGCAACGGCCATGATCGTGGCGATCGTGGTCGAATGCTGCCGCTACGTGCACGCCGCGCGAATGCGCATCGCGCCCCTTCTGTTAGCCGGCATGGCGCTGGTTCTGGCGCTCCGTGTCACCGCCGAAAAGCTCGGCGCGCCCTACACGCAACGGCTCAACTTCCAATCCTGGTGCTGCCGCGTGGAAGGCAACCTGAGCAAGACGCGGATTGCATCTACTCTGGAGAATTTGCCCGGCCGGCACCTGGTCTTCGTCGAGGCCAAGACCGATCCTTCCAATCTATTTCAGTGGATCTATAACAGCGCCGACATCGATGGCCAGCGCATTGTATGGGCTCGCGACCTGGGATCCGAGAAGAATGCGGAGTTGTCCGCCTACTTCGCCGGACGGCAGGTTTGGATGGTGAATCCCAACGTCGAGCCGGCTCAGCTCGCGCCCTATCCCCAAGTCGATCTCAGAGCGGCAGCTTCTCACTAACGGCAGCTTCTTACCAAGCCGGCGGCCGTTTGGTAGAACTAATATCTGTTTGAGGGGTGGTCGCTTACAGGTGGGACGAAAACTGGAGGGAAACTGAAGAAGGGAAACGGACCGTGCGGCCCGCCTCCCCTCAACCAGGTTAAAGGGTTTAGCTACCCTGAGAGGCAGCAGCCGACATCACGGACGCGATCTTCGAGAAGATCGTGCTGATGCTGGAAGCGACGCCGGGCATAATCGCGCCGGCGGCAACGGCCACGAAACCGGCCATCAAGGCATACTCGATGAGGTCCTGACCGCGCGTATCCTTCCAAATTTTAAGTCTCAAAACCAGATTCTTCATTATTTTCTCCTCTTCCTACGGTGCGCGACAGTCTCTGTCGCTGATACAAAACTATCATCGGCAGATTCGGGAAAGAATCAGTGCTTAGACCTAATGAAGCGACTGAAAAATCTCAGCCTTTGAGCGTCTCTGGAACCAGCAATACCTTAGAACTCCCCCGTCCGATGGGGTAGCTCGATCGGCTGAAATGGCCCGCATGCCATTGATTCCATTGGGGTCGCCGCGTAATGTCGAGGGAAAGGGGTGGTACGGCAACCGCGTCTGGTACACTCTCTCTGAATGCCTCAAATACTGGAAGGACAGCCCGTTAGGGCTCAGATTCTGGCGGGTCTCAAGCCCCGCGTCGAGAACTTGCCGCGCCCTCCTGGGCTCGCCGTAGTGCTGGTGGGGGAGGACCCCGCCTCGGGTCAATATGTTCGTAACAAAATTAAAGCTTGCGCTGAGCTCGGGATCTTCAGCGAAAAGATCACTCCGCCGGCCAGCTCCACCACGGAGGAGCTTCTGGCGCTGATCGACAAGCTCAACTGCCGCCAGGACATCGACGCCATCCTGGTGCAGATGCCGCTTCCCTCCCACATCGATTCGCGCAAGGTGCTGGAAGCCGTTGCGCCCGATAAAGACGCCGACGGGTTCCATCCCGTGAACGTCGGGCATCTGGTCGCTGGCCGCCCCGCGCCCCGAGCCTGCACTCCCGCGGGCATTATCGAAATGCTGAAGTATTACCGGGTGCCCATCGATGGGCGCAAGGCGGTAGTGGTCGGGCGCAGCGATATCGTCGGCAAACCCATGGCCCTGATGCTGCTTGGCGGAAAATGCCACGGTCACTATCTGCCACTCCAGAACGGCTAACTTAGCGGAGGAGTGCCGCGCGGGGGACATTCTAGTGGCCGCCATCGGCAAGCCGGCGTTCATCACCGCCGATTTCATTGCTCCTGGCGCCACCGTGATCGACGTTGGCACCAGCCGCATCACCGACGCCGCGGAAGCGGAGCGGCTGGGCAAGGCCGAGGATTTCGCGAAGAACGGCGCGGCGTGGGTCGGCGACGTGCATCCCCTCGACGTGCGCCGTGTCGCGGCGGCTTATAGCCCGGTGCCCGGCGGCGTGGGGCCGTTGACCATCGCCATGCTGATGAGCAACACGGTGAGCCTGGCTGAGCGGCATCAGAAGCCCGCCTAAGGCTCAAGATGTTGCGCGTCGGTTTGACGGGTGGCTTGGCCAGCGGAAAGAGTTTCGTCGGCCGGGCCTTGGCCGAAATGGGGTGCCTCCTGATTCAGGCCGATGAGCTTGGCCGCCAGGTCCAAGAGCCCGGCGCGGAAGCTTACGATGACATCATCCGCGAATTTGGACCAGAGATTTTAACGCCTGACCGCAAGATCGACCGCCGCAAACTGGCCGCCATCGTCTTTCACGATCCCGCGCGGCTGGAACGTTTGAACGCCCTGGTCCATCCTCATGTCCATCAGCGACGCCGGATGCTGGAGGAACAGTTTGCCCGGTCCCATCCCCATGGCATCGCCGTAACAGAAGCTGCCATACTTGTAGAGACAGGCAGTTATCGGGACTATGATCGCTTGATCGTCGCCACCTGCCGCGAAGACCAGCAGGTGGAGCGCGCCATGGCGCGAGACCATCTGGGACGCGAGGAGGTGCTCGATCGCATGCGGCGTCAAATGCCATTGAATGAGAAGGTGAAATACGCCGATTACGTGATCGACACCTCGGGGCCCAAGGAAGACACCCTTGTGCAAACCCGCGCCGTGTACGAATCGTTACGGCATATAGAGCAGCGGAGCTGAGCTTATGAGATTTCGCAGTCTGTTATTGGCCGCCCTTTTGGTGGGCGGGTTTGTCTACCTCACCTCGCACTCCGGTGCACCGTTAAGCAGCGTATTTTCGAGCCATGAGCTGCCCAATTGGAGCGAGCCGGTTTCGGCGGCAAACCTGACTCCCGACGAACAGAACAACATCGACATTTACAAGAGCAACAAGGATAACGTCGTCTACATCACCAGCACGATAATTCAGCGCACCTGGTTCGGCGACTACAAATCGCAGGGACTCGGCTCCGGATTCCTGATCAGCGCCGACGGCCAGATTTTGACCAACAATCACGTGGTCAGCGGAAGCTCACAGGTGGAAGTCACGCTGCCGGATCAAAGCACTTACAAAGCTCAAATTCTGGATCGCGATCAGGTGAACGATCTGGCGCTGATCAAGATTGAGCCGAAGCGCAAGCTCGGCTTTCTGCGGCTGGGAGATTCTGACGCCATCCAAGTCGGGCAAAAGGTTTTGGCGATCGGCCAGCCATTAGGTCTCGACGGCACTTTGACCGTCGGCGTGATCAGTGCGCTCCATCGCGATATCGAAGGTGAGAATAACCGCAAGTTGGAGGGCATGATCCAGACCGATGCGGCGATCAATCCCGGCAACAGCGGGGGGCCGCTGCTGGACTCCTCGGGCAACGTGATCGGGATCAACACGGCGATTTACGGGCCGAACGGGAATATCGGGATTGGGTTCGCCATGCCGATTAACAAGGCCAAGGCGATGCTGGAGGCGATACGCTCCGGTAAGCGCGTGCTTCCGGCCGGGCAGATCGGCATAAGCCTGGCGGGCTTCGTCGCCGGGGACCTTGCGGAGGCATTGCATATGCCTTCGACTGGAGGGCTCTTGATCGATCAGGTAGTGCCTGGAACTCCTGCCGCGCGCGCCGGCCTCCGCGGGCATACACGCGATGTAGTCGTCGGCAACTGGGAGGTTCCCATTGGCGGCGATCTCATCACTGCGATCGATGGCAAGCCGGTCAAGGACCAGCAAGCCATCCGGCGCGCGATCTCCGGCAAACACGCCGGCGACATTCTTACGCTGACCATCTTCCGCGACGGCCGCTCCACGGACGTGAAGATCGCGTTGCCGGGAGAGGAACAGGACGAGCGGTTCTAATTCGCTGATGCCAGCGTCCACCCACGAACCGGCTCCGGCCCAAGGCGCACCTCCCCTGGAGGGGGTGCTTGGATCGGGAGGGACGCGCCGCGCTCTGGCGGGCTTCTTCATTTCGGGCGTGCTGCTGTCATTCCTCGGCGCGGTCTTGCCCGCCTGGCAGCATCACATTTCTTCTGAATACGGCGTCGTCGGCTTGTATTTCCTGGGCTTGGCGGTGGGGATACTGGCCTCCGTCGGCTTTGCTCCGGCTCTGCTGGAGCGTAAGGGAACCGGATGGACTCTGGCGTTCGCCTGCGGCTCAGCGGGCGCGGCATTCCTGTTTCTGGCGTTTGCCTCGCCGCCGGCGCCGGCATGGCTTCGCATCGCTGGAATGATCTGGCTCGGATTCGCGGCCGGCGTCCTGCACACCGCCATCTTTAACGCGGTCTCCCCCATGTACCGCCATGATCCTGTGGCGACCGTTAACCTGGCAGGCATCTTTTTCGGACTCGGCTGCCTCTTCGTGACGCTGCTGATCTCCGGCGCGTTTTACGCGTACACGGCCGCGGCCTTGCAAGCGTGGATCGCGGTGATTCCGGCGTTGTTCGGCTGGATGTACCGGATGGCGTCGTTCTCCTCGCAACCGGTTCCTCACCACCCCCCCGTAAAGGAAATCTTCGCGGAACTGCGCAGTCCAGTGGCCGTCTTGCTGGCTCTGCTGTTGTTCTTCCAACTCGGGAATGAATGGGCCGTGGCCGGATGGCTGCCGTTATTCCTGATCCAACGCCTGGGCATGAGCCCGGCGGATTCGCTGATGATGCTGGCGCTGTATTGGCTGGCGCTGCTGGTGGGCCGGATCGCCGCGCAATGGATCTTGCCTCACACCTCCCACGCCCGGTTGCTATTCTTAAGCGCCGCGGGCGCGGTGTTCGGCTGTGTGATCCTTCTTTCCACCAACAACCAATTCGGCGCGGTCAGTGGGGTTCTGTTGCTCGGCGCCGCCTTCGCGCCCATCTACCCGCTGCTGGTCGAAAAGATCGGCCATCGATTCCCCGCGTTTCATCCAGGTTTTTACAATGGGATCTTCTCGGTGGCGATCGCGGGAGGGTTACTCGCCCCCAGCGCTCTCGGGTTCTGGGCCTCGCAGTGGGGCGTCGGCGTGGTCATGGGTTTGCCGCTGCTGGGCTCCGGAGTGGTCTTTGCACTGCTGCTGCTGATCAGCCTGGAAGCCCGCTTGTCTTCACGCCGATGACGATACTCCGCGCCGCGCTGTACTTCGCCGGGGCTCTCGCCGCCTCTGGCGCCGACCTCAGCCAGACCATCGATACGTTAGTCAATACCAGTCCGCTGGCGGCGCGATCCAACATCGGCATCCACGTGGTTTCGCTCGCCACCGGTAAGCCTCTGTACGCGCACAACGAGGGCCGTTTCTTTCTTCCGGCGTCCAACATGAAGCTGTTCACCACCGCTTTGGCTCTGCTGAGACTGGGACCCGATTATCGGTTCGAGACGCATTTAATCGAGGAGCCGGACGGCAACGTAACGTTGATCGGCTCAGGCGACCCCTCCATGTCCGGCCGCGTCTATCCCTACCGGCGGGACGTAGCGAGCGGCCCGCCCCTCGAAGCGATCGAGGATCTTGCGGATCAGGCCGTCACGGCGGGCTTGACGCGGGTGCCTGGCGACATTGTAGGTGACGATCGCCTATATCCTTGGGCTCCGTTCCCGCCCAACTGGAGCCAGAGCGATGCTTGGGGCGAATCCGGCGCGCCAGTCAGCGCCTTGAGCGTAGCCGACAATTTCATCTCCATCTCCTTCGCGCCGGGAGCCAAGCCGGGCGATCTTGCCGCAATCTCCATCACCCCCGCGCTCGAATACTTCGCCATCGACAATCGCGTGATCACCGTGGCGGGGAAGGGCGAGGCGCAAATCCGCATCGACCGTGCGCCCGGTTCGCGTCAACTGTTGTTCGACGGCACGATTCCCGCTGGGTCGCCCGCCGCGCTGGCGAACGTCGCTGTGGACGATCCCGCGCTGTACGCCGCTTGCGCATTATACGACGCGCTGACGCGCCGCGGGGTGCGGATCGACGGTGAGCCCGTCGCACGGCATCGCTCCGCGGCTGGCGCCTACCAGCCTCCGGAGGGCAAAATACTGGCCACGCGCCTCTCGCCTCCGGCCTCGGAATTGATCCAGATGGCCGACAAAGTCAGCGAGAATCTGCATGCCGAGCTTCTCTTGCGGGAAGTGGGCCGCATCGACCGGAAATCGGGCAGCCTGGATAACGGGCTGACCGCGATGAACTCGTTTCTGGTGAGGATCGGCGTGGCGCCCTCGGAATGGCGCATCGACGATGGTTCCGGGTTGTCGCGCAACGCATTGGTTACGCCGCGGCTGGTCACGCGGCTGCTCGCGTATATGTACGGTTCTAAGGTCAAAGACGCCTGGATCGCCATGCTGCCGGTGGGTGGCGAAGACGGAACGCTCTCGCGGCGCTTGTGCTGCGTCTCGGACGCGCACCTGATTCACGCCAAGACCGGGACTCTGAATCGCTCCATTGCGTTGTCCGGCTACGCCGACAGCAAGACCCGTGGCTGGCTGGCGTTTTCGATCCTGGTCAACGACTTCGCCGCACCTCCCGCCGAGATTCAAGCCTGGATTGATAAGATAGCGTTAGCGCTAACGGAGTAAAACCTATGCCTATATTCGAGTATCTGTGCGAGGATTGCGGAAGCAAGTTTGAGAGACTGGTGCGCCGGCCCGGCGCCGAGGAGGTGCTGTGCCCCTCCTGCGGGCAAAGTCATCTGGACCAGCAGTTCTCCTCGTTCGCCGCCCACTCTGGCGCGGCCGGCCGCGACGATTTTCAAATGCCGTCCTGCCCGTCCGGCATGTGCGCCACGCCGGACCTGTGCGGGCGCCGCGACAATTAAACTCTCTTATTCGCTTTTCGCTGTTCTTCGCAGCAGGCGCTCGAGTTCTTCCGCGAGCACGCCTGGCAGATACGGCTTTTGGAGGAACCCGGTCGCCGGTGAATTAGGCCGGTAAGGATAACCGCTGGTGATCAACGCAGGCAGGCCCGGCCGCAGTTCGCGCAAGCGCTCTAACAATTCCTCGCCCCCCATTCCGGGCAATTTCAGATCGGTCAGCACGCAAGCATACTTGTCCGGGTCCTGCGTGAACAGCGTGAGCGCCTCCTCCGCGGTGGAGGCCGTGTCGACTTCGAACCCTAACCGCGTCATATAGCGCCGGAGCAGAATGATCAGGGCAGGTTCGTCATCGATAATGAGGACTCGCGCGCTGCTCATTGTCCCCAGCCGGCTACCACAGCGAAAGCGGGAGCGCTCCCGGGCTGAAGGCGAGGCCCAGGGTCAGGCGGTAAGATGTCGTGCGAAAGCCCGCGATGGCGATCGACTGCTGGCGCAAGTCGTACCGCGCCACCGCGTGAAGCGCATGAGTCAGGTTATAGGTCAAGCCCACAGAGCCCGTGTAGCTTTGCAAGGGCTGGATCGACTGTCCCAGGCTTGACATCGAGAAATAACCGCCGCCAATCGTGAAGGCAGCGTTGTGAACGCCCGCATAGCTGTAGTAGGCCGTGCCGGTTTGGCCGCGCGAAGTCAAATATACGCCATTGCCCGGCATCATCGTTCGCGAATACTCAAACGCCAGGCTCCCATTCTTGAATTTCCCGTTCAGTCTCGCATCTCCGGCGGGGAGCCACTCGTTGGCGGAAAAGGTTTGGGTGACGCTGGAAACTCCCAAAATCGCCGCGACGGACGGGTCCAACGCCACGGTTTGCAGACCCACCGTGCTCACCTGGTACGCGCCTCCTTGCAGGGAAACCGTCCATTTGCGTCCGAGCTGGGTCGCGAAGAAAGCGTTGTAGTTGTTGATGTTGGAATCACCGAAATAATTCGGGTAGGCGTAGTGGGTGCGCTCATAGCCCGCACCGATGGTAGTCAGCCGCGACAACCTGTATTGAAACCTGGCGCGGCCAGTGTAGCCGTCCACGCCGATCAGCTCGCTGGATTGGCGAAGGACGTCAAATCCCTCGCCGCCCACTGTGACGCTGGCGCGAGCCGACAGCAGGTAGGTCATCGCTGCGTAGCCCTGGAGAAAATCCGTTCGATTGTCGAACAGCAGCAGGTTGGATTGATTGATCGCGTCGGGTATGCCGACCAGAGTCCCCGGAACGGCGCCCAGGTAGTTAGAATAAGTGCCGGCGACCGCCCGCAGATCGAAGTACAGACGCCGGGATTTCTGATAGGTGTAACCGAGCATCAGATTGTGATCGCTGCCGTCGTAATACGAACCTCCTACGTAATCGCGGAAGTCCCCGCGGTAGTCCAGGCCCAGCAAGGAGGTCCGCCAGGAATGCGTACCGTAGGCGCCGATCACCGCCTCAATGCCTTCCAGCGCCCCCACTTGCGTCAGTTCCCCCTTGGAATTGACGGATATGGGCTGAATTCCGTTGTCGTAAATTCCGTTGACGTCGATGAAATAGCGCAGGTCCACCTGCTCTCCGGAGCGGTTTCCTATGTCGCCCGCGCCGTTGGTAAGGACGCCGGGACCCAGATAGTCGCTCAACTGGGCCGCCGCGGTGGAAGCGAAAACCACACAGCAGGCCAGTCGCGCCAGGATTTGTTTCAAGCAGGTTTCTCCGATTTGGTGGGCTTTATATGCTTCGACACTTCCGAGTCTCGCGCCCGCTCGCAAGCGGTGTCAAGCAGAAGCAGAGTGCCGGCGAGCCGCGAATCAAGTAAAGCTGAGCTGCTTCCTGCCCGATATTCTTCCCGGCCCCTTCGCGGGCCGCGACAGGCTAAAAGTCCAGGTGCAGAATGCCGCGCTCAATGGCCAGAGTAACGGCGTGGGTCCGGTCCGAAGCGCCCAGTTTTTCCAGGATATTTTGCACGTGCATCTTGATCGTGCCGTTGGCGGTCCCCAGTTTGTGTGCGATCTCTTTGTTCGCCAGCCCGCGCGCCACAAAGCCCAGCACCTCCACTTCGCGGGGCGTCAACGCCACCTGCGGGAAGTATTCGCTCAACCGTTCGGCCACTTCGGGAGGCATCAGCCGTTTGCCGGTATGCACGGTGCGGATGGCCCGCACGACCTCGGTGTGAACCATCTCTTTTAGGAGATACCCGCGCACTCCGGCCTCCAGAGCCCGGTAGATGTCCTGGTCGCCGTCGTAGCTCGTGAGCGCGATGATGCGAACGTCCGGATCGGTTTGACGCATGATCCGCGCCGCTTCGATGCCGTCCACTTGCGGCATGCGCAAATCCATCAGCACCACATCCGGGCGCGACTCGTGGAATTTCTGCACCGCCTCCCGGCCGTCGCCGGCTTCTCCCACCAACTCCATATCGTCTTCGTTGGCCAGGATGGAAGCGATGCCCTTGCGCACCAGCGGATGGTCATCCACCGCCAGCACGCGAATCTTACTCTGCGCCTGGGGAGCAAGCGCTTGCGGAATTTGGGATTGGGGGGTCATTTTTCTACCTCGATTGCTGTGGAACGTTCCACGGGCGCCATCACGCTGATGGTGGTGCCCCGGCCGGGTGCGCTTTCGAAAGCGAATTGCGCCCCGATTTGCGCGGCGCGTTCCTTCATGCCGATCAGTCCATAATGCCCGGGCTTCAGGTGCCCGTTTTCGGAAGGCTCGCATCCGGCCCCGTCGTCGGACACCGCCAGGAAGATCGCTCCCTGCCCCGGCTTAGGCGCGGGTTTCAACGTCACTTCGATGGTGCGGGCGCCGGAATGTTTCACCGCGTTGGAGACCGCCTCGGTGGCGATGCGCAGTAGATTATACTCGAACTCCGCAGCCAGGTTCGGCGGCTCCGCTTCCAGCCGCAGCTTCAGCCGCACGTTTTTGGTTTCGGTGATCTGGCGCGCCGCCTGCGCAATCGACGCCGCCAAGCCCGACGTGGACGGCGCCCTGGCTCCGCGCAGTCCGGCCACGCTGCGGCGAGTCTCGCGCAAACACGTCGCGGCGTCCTGGATGATGTCCAGCAGTTTGCCGCGTTCCTCGGAAGGCCGCAATCGCGCGGCCAGCGCCTGCATTCCCATCGTGATTCCAGAGAATCCTTGAATCAAAGTGTCGTGCAACTCCCGGGCGATGCGGCTGCGCTCCGCCACGATTAAATCATAACGCTCCCGCAACCGGCGAATGCGAATTTGATAGGCCAGCCATCCGGCCAGCCCCGCCAGCAGCGCCATCAAAGGCGCGAACCACACGCGTTGATAATATGCTGGAGCCAGCGTGAACGTTACAGACGCGCCCTCGTCGTTGCACAGGTTGTCCGCAACGTTGCATGCCAACACCCGGAAATGGAAAGTTCCCGGGGGCAGATTGGTGTAAAACGCCTGGCGCCGCGTGCCCGCGTCGATCCAATTCTTGTCGTACCCTTCCAGCCGGTAGCGGAAGATCAGCCGGCTGGGGGAAAGATAACTCAGGCCGGTGTAGTTGAATTCGATGTTCTTTTGTCCCGGCGCCAAGCCGCCGATCCCGGAGGCCTTCTCCGGTTCGCCGTTCACGATGGGATCTTCAATCACCACCGGAGGCGGCAGGACGCTTCGTTTGAGGTGCCCCGGATCGATCACAATCAGGCCACGAATCGTCGAGAACCAAATCTGCCCGTCGCTCCTCTTCCAAACCGCGGGTTGAACGCCGGCTTTACACTCGATTACGCGCGAGGCGTCGGTGGGGCTGTACTGCGTGCTCGACACCTTTTTGACTTGTCCCGCCATGAAGCGCAGCATTTCGGTCCGCTCCACCGAGAAGATTCCTTTGCTGCACGCCATCCACAAGCGCCCTTCATCGTCCGGCACGATTCCGTAAATTTCTCCGTCGAACAGGCCGTCGCGCACCAGAAATGTCGCGAGTTTCGCTTGCGCGCCGCGCTCATCCAGCACCCGCAATCCGCCGCCGCTATTGCCGTTGCCGCCCAGCCATACCAGACCTTCCTGGTCGCGGTACAGGGCGTCCACGCCGCGCAGCGACGTGCCGCCCGGAGTCACTTCCTTGACCGCTTCCCGGTCAACGCGGAAGAGCCCATGCTCGGTCGAAAAAAGAAGCCGTCCCAGCCGGTCCCCTCCCATCGCCAATACCGGATCGCGGGGCGCGCCTGGCAGCGTCACGAAGGTGGCGCCGTCAAACCGCGCCGGGCCCGCGCTGGTGCCCGCCCACAGGACGCCCTGCCCATCCGCGAATAGCGCCCGGATTTCCTCCGACGGCAGGCCGCTTCCCGCGCCATAGCGCTTGGCCACATGCCCATCCTCCAGCACGCTGATACCGCGGCTGGTCCCCGCCCAAACCGCACCCTGGTACTCCGCCAGCGCCAACACCATGTCTGAGCTCAAGCCTTGGCCCGCTCCCAGGGATGGAAAACGGCGGCCATCGAAGCGCGCTAAACCCCGGTCCAGCGTGCCGATCCATACGGAACCTCGGCGGTCCTCAAGCACGGGGCCGGTCGCGTTGCTGGGCAACCCTTCGCTGACCGTGTAAGGAATCGCGCGGCCATCCACAAACTGATTCAATCCGTGCTTCGTGCCCGCCCACAAACTACCCTCGCGGTCTTCAAACAAGGAAGAGACACTGCTCTGCGATAGCCCGTCCTGAGGAAGAAAACTTTCGAACTCGCCATTTCTCAGCCGGCTGAAGCCGCCGCGCGTACCCGCCAGCAGGCTCCCGTCGGCGGCGACCTGCAGCGACAGGACTCCATCGTCCGCCAGCCCGTCCTTGGAAGTATAGAGCCGCTGTCCGGCGCCGTTCACCTCGACCAATCCCTCTGTGGTGCCAACCCAGATGCTGCCCTGCCCGCAGGCGACCGCGCGGATGCTGGCGTCGGCGGGAATCGAGCGCAACGGCGTTGCCTGGAATGGGGTTGCCTGGAAGGATCCGCCTTTGCCGGAGTAGAGGACGGGGCCATCGCCGCCCACCCACAGTGTGCCGCCGGACGCTAAGCAAGCGCCTCGCACAACTCCTCCGCCGGCTTCGGAGCTCAACGGTGTAACTTCGACTCTGCCATTCACCAGGCGCGCCAGCCCATTCGCCGTACAAGCCCACAGCGACCCCGGAGCTCCCGGAATCAGGCAGTACACGCGATCCGAGGGCAACCCTTCCTTGGTGGAGTACTGCTGGACAACGCCATTCTGGAGACGGTAAATGCCTGAGTCATCGGTTCCCACCCACAGAGCGCCACTGGCGTCCTCAAATCCGGATCGGATCCACAAGTTCTCCGGAAGCTTGGGGTAAAGCGTCTGAGCGTCTGTGAAACGCACCCCATCGAAGCGCACTAACCCGGTTTGCGTTCCCAGCCACAGGAACCCATCGCGCGTTTGCCAGATGTCGTTAATCGTCCCCGGCGGCAAACCCTGCTGGGTGGTCCAGATACGGTGGACGTATTGCGTCAGGCTGCGGTTGGAATCGAGCGCCCAACCGCTCCCGGCGTTCAACATCAGGAGAATCGGTAACAGGATTCTCCGCGCCATCATGCCTCCTTGATGCTCTCTCGTCGCCCCTCCAAAAGTGTGCGCGCCCAGCTAAAGACGCACTAAAAGAAGATTCCGAAGCCTGCCGAGACTTCTGTCGCGAGCAACCATCCGGAGGCCAGCACCAAGCCCAAAGGCTTGGGCGTAGCAGCCTGGCGGATGTCGAATCGAATACCGTAACGGTCGGTCAGCTTGATTTTCAAGCCGGCGCCATAGTCCACTCCCAGCTTGGTGCTTCCGCCCCCGTACGCGGCGCTGCTGCCTGGCGGCGCGTAATTCGTGAACCCTACTCCGCCCGTGACGAACGGGCGAATCTTAGAGTCCGCTCCGGTGAAATGGTACAGGGCATTGAAGTAGACCTGATGATACGCCATGCCCTCCTCGGCGCCGCCGTAGTCGTTTAACTTCAGGTTGGTCCGGTTGTACATGTAGCCGATCTCGTAGCCCATATGGTCACCGGCGTTAAATCCGCCCCGGAAGCCGAAGTGCCAGCCGTCCGTTAAGGCCCAGTCGCTCGAAGTCCCGCCAATAGATTGGCATTCGGGGTTCGTGATGGGCGATATGCAGAGGTTGGGGTCTGCGCCCAGGCCGGGGCTTGACACCAGCGTTTCCCCGCCGAGAGCCCAAAATTCAATCCCCTCCGCCCAGGCGGAGGCCGAGAAGACCAAGCACGCAGCAACCAGAATTTTTCTCATATGCTCCTTGTGATGCGCTGCATCCAGAATCAGTTACAGCCTAGAACACACCGGGAACGCCAATCTGCCCCTGTAGGTAATGTACCGCACACCCGGCGACGGTTACCCGCTCGCCCCCGTAGTATCCCATGGGTCCTCGCACCACAATTCGCCTTCCCCTCTCGAAATCTGCCCACCCGCATCGTTTCATCTTGCGTAGCCGTTTTGACCAATATGAGGTTAGAGCAGCATGCGCCCATCCTGTTACAGGATCTTCCAGCACCCCCTAGCCGGGGGGCCGTTTAGTCTTCCACCGTTACCGTTGGCGCCGAAACAGTGGTGCTGCGGCAGGCCTCTTCCAGCCGCTTGGCGAGTTCAAAAAACGGCGTTGCGTGCGCGTTGCCGTCTTGGCGCGCGGTGACGGGATTGCCGCTGTCGCCGCCCACGCGAACCTCCGGGTCCAGCGCGAGCTCGCCGAGGAAGGGCACGCCCATCTGCTCGGCTGTCCGTTTGCCGCCGCCCTGTCCGAAGACGTCGATGCGTTCCCCCGTGGAGGGCACCACCAGATAGCTCATGTTCTCCACCATGCCGAGAACGGGCACGCGAACCTGCGCGAACATGTTTACCGCCTTGCGTGCGTCTTCGAGCGAAACGTCCGAGGGCGTGGTCACCACCACGGCTCCCGAAAGCGGTGCGGTTTGAATCAGCGACAGCGCCACGTCGCCGGTGCCGGGAGGCAAGTCGATCAGCAGATAGTCCAATTCGCCCCAAACGACGTTGCGCAGGAACTGTTGAATGACGCTGTGCAGCATCGGCCCGCGCCACACCAGCGGCTTGTCGCCGGGATTCAGAAACCCCATGGACATGAGCTTCACGCCGAATTTCTCCACCGGGCGGATGGTCTCGGCGTTCCCGCTGGGAGTCTCGCGCGTTCCCATCATCAAAGGCACATTCGGCCCGTAAACGTCGGCGTCCAGGAGGCCCACGCGGCGGCCCAGGTTATGCAGCGCCAGCGCGAGGTTTACGCTCACGGTCGTTTTTCCAACCCCTCCCTTTCCAGAGCCGATGGCGACTAAATGCTGTACGCCCGGAATCGGTGTTTTGGGAGGAGTCTGCGGGGAAGCGTGTGGAGGACCCATTTACTACCGATGGTAGCAGGGCGGCGTTATTGACCGGCGCCTTTGGCTGCGCCCGCGGAACTCCCGCTATTGGATCCGCCGTTGGCCGGGGCGGCTGGGCTCGGGGCGCTTTTCACGTAATCTCGAACTACCGTATTGACGTAATGCTGCGTCTCCGGGTAGGGAGGCACTCCCTGATAACGGTCCACTGCAGCTTCGCCGGCGTTGTAGGCGGCCAACGCTTTCACGACGTCGCCGTTATACTTCAGAAGCAGATCGCGCAACAGCCGCGCGCCGGCTTCGATGTTTTGCTGCGGATCCGTGGCGTCCGCGCCGAGGGACTTGGCCGTAGCAGGCATCAATTGCATAACGCCGATCGCGCCTTTGGGAGACACGGCTGCCGGATCGAACGCCGATTCAGTCTTAGCCACGCTTTCCACGAAGGCTGCGGGAAGGCCGGCATGCGCGGCCGCGTCGCGGACCAGGGCGCGGGGGTCGAGCGGAGGCTTCAGCGCGGGCTGCGCGGGAGCAGTATCCGGGGCGGGTGCGGCCCCAACTGCAGGCTGGGCTGGGGCTGCCTCTGGCTCATCTGGCTCAAACGCCGCGATGACGGACTTCGGCATCTCGGTTACCGCGCCGCCGCGATACAGCCTGACCATCGTCCCGGCTTCGGTCCCGGCTTCCTCATGCCGGTCGAAATGCAATCGCATTCCGCTGGTGAACAAGACGGATTCGCCGGCGAAGGCCGGAGCGGCCAGCGCAAGAATCCAACCCGGAATCAACTTCAAGAGTGACATCGTCTTAAGTGGGTGCTCTGCGGGTGCTCTGCCGGCGAGCGGGGAACTCCACATATACTCAGACGCTGGCGAGGGCGCCCTCGTGCAGACAAAATGCCCCTATTTTGCGGGTTCGCTATTCAGAATCATCATCGCCGCCCCCATGACCCACAGCACCAGCATGGCCGTTAGCAGGAGCCGCACCCGGTAGCTGCTATCCTTAAACTCGCGCCAACCCAGCCATCCGCACAGCGACCCCAGAATCACTGACCCTTCAGCGAACCCCTGGGTCGCCACCGAACCAGCTTGGACGGTGGCCAGGGTGCCTCCAGATGCAAAGCTGGCGATCAGTCCGGAAACCCATAGCCCGCCTGCCGCCATGCCCAGCACATGCTGCTTTCGGGAGCCATTGAAGTAAGCTCGGACGTTCGACCGGCTTTCCTTGAACCGCGAACACCGTGAAGAAGGGAGAGAACACCAGCGTCGACACCAGGGTCGCAATTCCCACCATCAACGCGGCCGTATAGGCGCCGAGGCCGTCTTCGCCCGTCCTCGAAAGGTTCACCAGCGGGGAAGCCAGGCCCATCGCAACTCCACTCATCACACTGAGCACTACGCCCTTGGCTGGCAGGGCAGAGCCGGCAGCGGCCGGCGCCAACTGCTTGCCTCGCGTGGACCGCGGGTCTGGAACCGGAGGCTTCTGCTGGAGTTGCTGTTCTTGGGCGTAGGTGCTGTAGGTGAAAGCGTTCGCTACTACCGCCGCCAGCATGACCGTTGCGCCTCCCAGCGGCAGCAGCAGGCCTCCCTGCAGGGCCGACAGGGTCGACCCTACCGCAACCACCAGTCCGACGCCCATCGCTACAGGAAACACCACCGATAGCGGAGCCACCGAAAGAGCAGCCACGAACAGCAGATTGGCCAGATTCAAAACGATCCCCGCGGCCAAACCATAGCCGACCTTGTGATAGCTGGAGATCAGCAGATTGTCTTGAAAGGTCAGCTCCTTGGAGTTGAGCGAGCCCAAGGTAAACGCCGCCAGAACAGCCACCAGGACGACGCCGAACGAAAAGTCCCAATAAAACAGCTCATAGCGCCACTTGCCGGTGAGCCTTAGCAGGTTGGGCCAGGATCCCCAGAACAACATCGACAACGCCAGGCAGACGATTGCCTCTGTGTAGGTGAGCGGCAAGATCACAGGATTAGGATCATCTTACACCAAGCTTTTTAGACCAAGCTTTTTACACTACGCTTTCGGGGTACTAAGGTTTCAGGAGAACAACGCGCAAGCGTTCCGGGGCGGGACGAGTTAATGACTGCCCGCCGCGCTTTCCGGCTCGGCCTTGAGCGGGAAATGTGCGCCCGGGGGGATCGGAACCAGCATCTGCTCCTTGCGGTAGATCAAAGTAGATGTATTGTAGCTGGCGATCTCAAAACCGTGGCCGTGGGTGATCGCATCGGTGGGGCACGCCTCCACGCAGAAGCCGCAAAAGATGCAGCGGTTGTAGTCGATGTTATAGACCTTTGCGTACCGCTCGCCCCCGCTGATACGGAGTTCCTGGGTGTTCTCGGCCGCCTCGATATAAATACAATCGGCTGGACACGCCGCGGCGCAGAGAAAGCAGGCCACGCACTTCTCCAGGCCGTTCTCATCGCGCTGCAACTCGTGGACACCACGAAAGCGTTCCTGGAATTTGGCGGGAGCCTCCGGGTAATCCTCGGTGATCGTGGGCCGCATCATCTCCTGAAAAGTGATGCTCATTCCCTTGGCGATCGCGGCTGCGCCGCCGAGAACTTCCGAGATCTTGGCCATGTCCCCTTTAGTTTAGCCGAAACCCGCGACCCGCATAAGGCGGCTGATGTAGACGGCCGGCCGAGCGTTCGCTACAGCGCCAATTGATCCTGGGCCAGAACCGGCCGGGAGACTTCGCGCCGCACCCCCTCGAAAGCCGCCACCAGCCCCTGCGGGTTGATGCGCGCGATAGGCAGAGACAAGCGGACTTCGATCCACATCAGCGCCCACCAAAATGCAGCCTGCTGTCGAAGCAAACGCGGCAGCAGCCGGCGCGAGTGTTCTGGCGATTGCGCCACCAGCGCGCGAGCCTCCCGGTGCAGGCTCTCGAAATCCACTGCTAATTCCTTGAGATATAGCCTGACGATGCGCCGCTGCGAACGTTCCCACTGTCGCAGCGTCTGAGGGCATTGAGGCCGCATCGCCAAGAATTCTCCGTCCTCGCCGGAAAGCAAGCGGAACATCGGCTGGTAACGGCCCAGCGGGGCCCACGCGGGGTCGCGGGCCGTCAGATCCTCGCCGGCCGGTTTTCGACGACGCAATGCCCGCCGGCAATCATGCACACGGGCATACAACAGCCCTCCCAGCGAGGCTAGCCCCAAGCCAACCGCGCCAATTGCCCCAAGGATTACGATTTCGGCCATTTACGTCGTCCTCCTCTGATTGACCAACACAGCATACTAGAGTAAGGTCGCCAAAGCAAGGGAGGATTTATGAATATAGAAACCTGATTTAATTCCTCTAGGCCCGCTCCAGGCGATTATTTATCGCGTCCAATTGATTCATCAATCGCTCCGCTTCCGCCGGATTCCAGCGGTGTCCGGTGATCGTGGTAACGTCTTCCCCGCTGCGGCGCAGAGTGGCAACCCAAAAAATAACGCACGCCAGCTCCAGGATTAGCACCGCCGCGCTGACGCTGTGCGCCGCTTTCGGATATTGATTTACCAGGAGCAACCCGGCCCACCACTGCGTCAGGCGAAACACAAAACCGCCCGCGAGGAGCGCGACGTTGCGCGGAACCTGCACCGGAAACCACAGCAGAAACACCGTGGCTGAGAGCAGAAATAACACCACCATGGAGTCCAACGCTCCCTCGAAGGCGTTGAAATAGTGCAGAAAGACGCTCTGGTAGGCGGATAGCGGAGGTTGCAGGCTCAGTCCGGCCGCTGCCAGGAACAACGCTACCCCCATCATCCACATCGCGACCTTACGGCCTAACTGCGCCAGGCCCAAATACTCTCGCAACGCCAGCAGCCACAATTGGACCGAAGCGCAGATAGCGAACACCGTCTTGACCGCTTGTCCTCCGAGATAAATATAGCCGTATCGCGAAGAGTATGTGGGGATTCCGATAAGGAGCAGGCTCTGCACTATGTCAGCAAGAAAATATGCGAAAAAGCAGCTATATCTGCGAGCTGCCCCCATCCACAGCAGGCGGACCAGGAGGCACGCCTCGGCTGCCATGCTCAATGCGCTCGTGGCGGAATTGAACTCGGCCAGGCTCATTGGGCGTAGCAGGAAGTGTATCACTTCGCTCGGGCGCAGCGGCAGGCGACGCTCCGAATGCGAAAACATTAATTCCCTATCGCGTATTGGAGCTCCATTGCTTTACAATTGGAAAAAGCAGTAACCGTGCCCCAATTCAAGCCCAAGCCGGTATTCGAGCGGTCGGCAGCCGCCGACCTGGCCGGGAAGACTCTGGCGCGAATTCCCACTCTCTTCGGGAGGCTGATTTATCTCGCCTCGCTACGCGATACCAATTCTGGCGTGTACCGCCATCACGGTCTGGCTTCCATACACGGCCGCGAGGCCAGCCGCTTGGCGATGAGTGAGCTTCATCAGGAAGTCTTTCAGGATTGGCTGCTGTTGTCCCTGAAAGAAAAATGGGAGGACATGGCGCAATACCTGAGCGCGCTGGAGGATCCCCTCCCGCTGGTGTTGGAGCACTGGAGCAAGGTGAGGAGCTATCGCGCCTACATTCCCGCTTCAGCACGCGAGAGCGAAAGGGAGCTGTTTTTCGCGGAGTTTGAGGTGTTAGCAGACACGGCGCGCTGTTCCAATTCCGGCGCTGGACCGCGCGCTTGAAGCCGGAGCGCGGCTAGTTTTTGCGCCTCCAACTCCCCGCGCCAGACGATTCTCAACATCGGCCTGCCGAACAGAATGCCGCCGGACGGCTGTATGGAGTGGACGCGCGACATCATGGTGTAGGCCAGCGCCATACCCAAAGCGTAACCAGGCACACCTCCGACTCCGCTAGCCATGGATCGAAACGCCGTCAGCATGCCGGCCGCGCCGAACAGAGCAATCGGAAAAACCGACGACGCGGTCGCTCCCACTGCTACCAATCTGCCCTGCAATTGCATCAAAACGATTGCAAAGAATGATAAGGCCAGCGGCAGCCCGTAAACCCTGAGTAGAAAACCCGTTTTGTGCATCGGGGAGGCCGGCTCCTCGAAAAAGAAGCGATGCCACGTGATCTGAAAAGGAGGAAATAGCACGATCAGCGCTCCCAGGATCACCAGCGCAGTAACGCACGGAAAATAATTTCGAGTGTTCATGATTCTCCTTATTTGGACGGGATGCGAGGGCGCGGCGGCTTCGCATCCCGCACGCTCTTCCTCCAAATTGCTAGCTCATGCAGCAGTAAGTGTAGCCGTGACCCCACCCGCAGTAGTACCACAGCGGTCCAAACCATTGTTTGCACTCCTGATCCTCCAGCCAGGAGTTGCAGTTGGGCCAGCATTGGTCCGGAAAATCGACTGAAGCTTCCATTGGGCCGACAACAGCAACCAGCGTTAAAGCAATGGCTGCGGCTTCGGATAACCTCTTGAGCATGTATAACCACCTCCTCTTTGTCAGGGGATACCTGCCCCCTCGGCGGTACTTTAGGACCCCTAGTACTGCCCTGCGAAGATTTAGGGAGGATATTCCAGAATCGGAACAGCGGGATACGCAGAAGGATTTTAGGATCGGGATGAATAGGCCGAATGGTCAGGTGCTGGGCCGGCGGCGCTTGCCAGGATCGATGCTCATCGCGATCTCCGTCACCTGACCGATGATCTCTATTTCTTTCTGATACTTATAGAACAACGGCTCGCATCGCGACGCGGGGTGCGGTTGCAGCGCCAATCGATCCTCCCGCAAGGTGCACCAGGCGCAGGCGTAACCGTCCCGATGCTCGAGGAAATAGATGGGGCGGTCGAATTCGCTATTCCAGCCCCCCGTGGCCACTCGACGCCGGGTGTCGTCAATAACCACCAAAGATCCAGGAGGGACAATGGGATACATGAACCAGTCGTCGGTCCCGATCAGTCCGTAACTGTGACTACGCAGATCCGCCCGGCTCAGCAGCGCCAGGGGCAGCCGGCCCCACCGTTGGACCAGCCGGCTGAGGAATTCGGTTTTGCTAAGATCGATTCCCGGATCGAGGGACATCGGCGCCTGGACATCGGAATCGTCACGGGCCGTAAATCCCACCATGTGCGTCTTGGGCGGTTTGACAAGCCGGGAGTCCGCCGGTAACTGCGCCAGAGAAATCCCGTACCACGCAAGCATTTCATCCAGATCCTTACGATATATGGCGCACAGCGAGTACAGCCGGTAGATGCTCGGCATGGTCCCTTTGTTTTCCATATCCGCAAGGCGGCTCAGCGCCACCACGAACTCCTGGTTCTGGTTCGCCTCGGCGATGCGTGTGCTCGCGTCCTCCACGTCCCGGTAGGTCAGTCCGAGGCGTTCGCGGATTCGCTTGAGTTTCTGTCCGGCTTCCTCCATGATGGATGGTTGGGGCGCTGGACCATACGGGTTGGACAGTCCAAATGTCGGGGAATGCGCGGTTTACCCCGATGGTCTGGCTAGAATTATACGGGTGGCGCCTCTCCCGCCGCAAGCATCCTGTTCTGAATTCCGAACAACACGGCGGTTGAACGCCATTTTTAGAACAGGCAAAAGGAGGACGGCGCGCCGTGCCTGAGACGCCATCGAAGCAGCGCATTATCGTCGGCATAACGGGAGCTAGTGGCTCGATTTACGGCTGGCGTTTGCTCGAAAAGCTGCACTCCCGGCCGGATTGCGAGGTCCATTTCATCCTGTCCCGCTCCGGCGAACGGACCGCTTTTCTGGAACTGGGGAAGACCGCTGCCGACTTCCGCGCCTTGGCTGCCTGCACGTATCCCCCGGAGGACATCGGGTGCCGCTTGGCCAGCGGCTCCTTCCTCACCGCGGGAATGGTGATCGCTCCCTGCTCTATTCACACCATGTCCGCGATCGCCTCCGGAATCAGTTCGAATCTGATGGTCCGCGCGGCGGATGTGGCGCTGAAGGAGCGGCGCAAACTCATCCTCATGGTCCGCGAGTCGCCGCTGCATCTAGGGCACCTCCGCTCCATGACCGCGCTGGCAGAAATGGGCGCGATCGTGGCTCCCCCGGTTCCCGCCTTCTATCAACACCCGGAGACGGTGGCCGAGCTGGTGGATCATAGCGTCGATCGCGTTCTGGATTTGCTGGGGCTTCCCTCGCAGGATGCCTTTCGTTGGGACGGTCCCGCTAAGATCGAGCGCGTTAAGCAACGAACACCGGAAAAAGGAGCCGAATGAGAGTCGCTTTCCAAGGGGAGCCAGGAGCCTTCAGTCAGCAGGCGATCCGGCAGTTTCTCGGCGCTACTGCAGAATCGGTTCCTTGCCAGAGGTTCGACCAGGTTTTCGCCGCGCTCGCCGCAAAGAAAGTTGCTGCGGCCGCCATACCTATCGAGAATACGCTGCACGGCTCGATTCACGAAAATTATGACCTGCTGATCGAGCACGACTTCACCATCACGGCGGAGGCCAACGTGCGCATCGTCCACCATTTGATTGCGCCGCCCGGAGTGCGTTTCGATCAGGTCCGGCGAGCGTTTTCCAAGGATGTGGCCCTCAATCAATGCCGCGATTTTTTCGCCAAGCACCCTCGCATTCAGCCGGAGATTTTTTATGACACCGCGGGAAGCGTCAAGATGGTGATGGAACAAAGGCCGCCCGGCGGCGCGGCCATTGCCTCAGAGTTGGCGGCGAAAATTTATGGCGCGCGGATTCTAAAGCGCGAGATCGAAGACGACCGCCAGAATTATACCCGCTTCTTTCTGCTGGAGCGCGCCGGGGCCAAGCCCCGTACGCCCAAGGGATCCGGCAAGAAGCCGTGGAAGACTTCCCTGGTCTTTTCGACCCGCAACGTTCCCGGAGCTCTTTTTCGCGCGTTGAGCGCGCTCGCGTTACGCGACCTGAATCTGGCCAAGGTGGAATCCCGCCCCTTGCGCGGCAAGCCGTGGGAGTATTTGTTCTATCTCGATTTCTTCGGCCGGCCGGATGAAGAAAGAGTGCGCCACGCGCTAGGGCACTTGCGGGAACTGGCCGATTACATGCGCATACTCGGCACCTATCGCGCGGCGTAGCCGCCGCTTTCAGAGGCACCTATCGCGCGGCGTAGCGTCCGCTTCCAGATAAAGCCGTCAGATAAAATGGGAGCGGTGATGCTAGGGCCCGCCGTTCTTCCCGTATTCCTCCTGCTGTGGCAGCTTCCGGGATTCAATACGTCCGATCTCGATAAAGCTCGCGACGCCCAGAATCGAGGCGCCCTGGAGCGCTTGGCCAGCCAGTTCTCCGCCGCGGCCGCGAAGCAGCCCAACGACGTTCAAGCGCAGTACCGCCTGGCTCTAACCGAATCGTATCTGGCCGAAGTCGGCATGGAAACGGGAGACAAGGAAGCCGCGCGCGCTGCCGCGGAAGCAGGCATGAAAGCGGCCGAACGCGCCGTCGCACTCCAGTCCGGCGTTGCGGAGTATCATCGCGTCCTGGGAACTCTGTGCGGCCAGGTGATTCCCGCGAATGTGCTGCTGGGAATGCGCTACGGCACCTGCGCGCGGGACGAAGTGAATAAGGCTGTTCAAATGGATCCCAAGGCCGCGGCCAACTACCTCAGCCGCGGCGTGGGCAATTACTATCTTCCGGCGTCGCTCGGCGGCGGAGCGGACGCCGCCATCAAGGACTTTCAGAAAGCCGTGGAGATTGACCCGCGCTCCGCTGACGCACATCTATGGCTCGGGCTGGCGCTACGCAAGGCGAACCGCAATGCGGAGGCGCACAAGGAATTGCAGAGGTCGGTAGAACTCGATCCCAATCGGGTTTGGGCCAAGCAGCAGTTGGCCAAGACGCCGGAGAAGTGATCGCGCTCATTTCGCGAATCGATAAATCTCAAACACCGGCCGCCCGTTTGAGTCCGGGATCGCTTGTAGCATCTGCTTGCGGTAAGCGCCGGACTGTGCCGCGCCATTCAGGCGTTCGCTCACTCCGCTGAACACTTCCCGTTCTCGCACGTGTCCCACAAATAAGCCATGCGGGTCATCCAGCATTTTCGCGATCGTCCGCTGGTCCGCCGCATCCGGCGCGGTGTTCAAAAACGGATCGGAGCCTGACAGCAGCTGGAGCCGGCCGCGATGCAGCAAGGTCAGCGTCTCCGTTAATCCCCAGTCCATAACGTAGATATCGTCGTCCGCCGCGATGGGAAGTTGCCTCGAAAGCGGATAGAGCGCGTCGGTGAAGCCGCCATCAGCGCCGTAGCGCTCGAGCTGGAAAATATACTGATTTACCACCAGCAGATTCGAAACCGCCAGAACAGCCGCCAGTATCGCGGACAGCCAACGCCACGGCATCGCCGCCAGCGCGACGCCTACCAGAAGGTGCGGCATCGGCCATAGCAGGACCGTGTGATGAATCGCCTCTCCGGCGTCCCGTGTAATCGCCATGCTGCCGAAGGTAACAACCGAAAAGGCCAGCGCGAACAGAGCCGGTTTTCGGGATGATGTTCTCCACAGCAGAGGAACCGCCAGCGCCGCGAGCCCCGCCGCGAAGAGGAATAGGCTGGACCGGCGGTCTCCCGCGACATCATGAACGGCATCGGCGATCTTCGCCGGCGCGGAATCCGCGGGTTTCGGTGAACTCTCCCACTCCTCCGCCGCGATAAAGCGGAACAGGCCATTGCCTTTCAACGCGCGGCTCAGTTCCTCGATCTTGACCGGCAGGTGCTCCAGCGAAAAATGCGCTGTTGTGCGAACCGTCTCGTTCCGCGATTTGATGTTGTACAAGATCAGCGGTGACGCTCCGATGACGAACGCCAACGTGGCGCTCGCGACTCTGCGTTTGTCCAGCCTTCCTCCTGAGCGGAGTGCCTCCCCGATCTCTCCGCGGTACGCCGCCCAACCGCCCGCGATCAGCCCGGCCAGCGCCCACAAGAAGACGGATTTCTCCCACAGCGCGAGCCCAAAGACGAAGCAGGCGGAAACAATGCTGCCTGCAACCGCCAGACACAATCCGGCCATCAGGAGGAGATGTTGTAACGCCACCGGTCCCCAATCGAATGTGTTGGACATCAGGAAAGTCGGATCGGTGGCCAGCAGAATCGCGGCGAACAAGGCCGCCGTCGTCCCTGCAATTCGCCGCGCGAAATAGAACAGCAGCAGGATCGTGATGGTCCCGGCCAGCAACACCGGTAAGCGCAGCGAATACGGCCCCGGCGTAAACAGCTTGAAGACCGGCCAGTAGAGATACGTTTTCAGTGCGCCCGTGTAAGAGAACACCATCAGCGGCAGGTGATGCCCCAACACTCGGATGGTGTACGGCAGGAACGGAGCCGTGAACAGCGGAGCGGCGAACAGAGCCTCGTCATCCTGTATCCCCGCGAGCGGAATCAGGATCAGTCCAAGGATGAGAAATAGCGCCACGGCGCAGAGCAGCGTGGCCTTGGCGCTTCGGGTGGCAGCACCTCGATGGAGCGGATTGCGCGCGGTTTCTGGCATCTAACGATCTTAGCCGCGATGCTCAGGGCAATTGCCGGCGGCATCGCGGCGAATCAGCGCATCAGTGCGGACAGCGACCACGATGCCGGAGAGCGGGCCGCGGTAGACGACGGCCAGTTTGTGGTCATCGATAAATTTGCGGTCGAAATTCCCATGAACGACGTAGACCGGCGCATCCTCCGGCAGGGGCAGGCCGGGTTGAAACTCGGCGAAGCTTTCGCGGCCGGAGAGCACCCGGTAAAAATTGAGCGCCGAGCTGTAGAGCCAGTTCACCCCCACGTAATCGACGCAATAACTGCGATTATAGGGTGCGAGCACGGAATACGCGTTTCTGGCTTCCGCGTCAGCGCGCATCTCGCCCGACCAGGTCAGGCGCATGCTGAATAAAAAGTGCAGCGCAAACAAGGAAAGCATGCTCACGCAGGCGACACTGGAGGCGCGCTCCGCGCGGGAGTTGGCTGGGATCGCCGCGAGGGCGCCCACGAATAGCGTGCCGAGCGGGACGTAGAATAGCGCAGTTCGATTGTAGGGCAGCAAGAGCCCAAAAAGATAGAAGGCGGCCCAGTGTACAACCGTCGCCAAGGCGAGGGCGCCGGCGAGCGCAGCACACAGGCCGGCGACTGGCGATTGAGTCAGCCGATGCCGGTTCACCAACAGCACCCCCACGCCGTACGCAACCACGAGCGCTAGCGCTGGAAACAACAGATGTTCGATGCGCCGCAAAAATAGCGAGACGAGCGAGTTGGCAATCTCGGGATTGACCTCCGTCAATGACCAATGAATCACGCTCGCAAACGATTGCCGAAGGCTGGCCGCACCCTCGAAGAGCTGTCCAGACGGCCACTGCAGCAGCGTGGGCAAGGGGATGAGCACTGTAATCAACGCGCCGGGGAGCGTCACAGCCGCGAGAAGACGAAACGAGAATCCGTGGGCCAGCGAAATCCACACGAGGGCGGCCGCCAGGACCGCGAGATTCGCAAAGGCGAATGAAAAATTGGAGCAGAAGGAGAGAGCCGCGAAAGCCGAGCAAGCCGCCATACCCTTTGCCGGTGAAACGTGGCGGAAGGCAATCGAAGCCGCGGCCGCGATGCCACACACCAGAAAATCCCGCAGCCATTCCGTAGCCTCGCGCGAGGACCAGGAAATCAAAAACGAATGGATTGTAGACCAGGCACAGGAAAAGGGGCAGCGCTATGACGACTCGCTCCGACAAAAGAAGGCAGAGATACAAGCACGCACCGATGTAAATCGCTGCACCCAAGAGCGCCGGTAATCGCAGCGTGAAATGGGAAAGGCCAAAGACCGATGTGAACAGCCGGATCAAAGCCGAGTTCAACATGTGGTTATTGGCCGCCGGAAACCACTGGAACGGAGCCGATCTGCTGACGAATTTCAGATACGTGTCGGCCTCATCCATGGTTACGGATTGCACGCAGGCGCGTGCGATGGCCCAGAGAAACGCGAAGAGCGCGGCGACTGTGACCGGGAGGTTAGACCGCTGCCGCAGCGCCCCTGCCATCTGCTCAGAATATCATGCCAATTTCGACCGTGCGTTGCTCGACGCGCAGAAGTTTGTGCGCCCCGGCGCCGGCAGCCCTTGCCCGTAAGTCAACGGACCCGCGCGGGAACCGCGCGCAACCCGCCGGCGGCGTTACCCGATTCGTGATATTCCGCGTCCTGATTCACTTGCCAGACGTCGAACTTCATTTCGCCCACGATGATATTCTTCGCGGTGAGCATCGCCGTCATCATGGCGTGGTCCTGATTGTTGTACTTGTGCATCCCGTTGCGCCCTACAAGATGCAAATTGGGGCAGCGCGCCGCGATCGCGCGCCGCACGGTGTTCACATGCTCCACATATGCATCGTCGTAAACCGGGTAAGCCTTGCGCTGGCGAATCACGCAGCCGTCCGTGACGTTTTCCGGCCGGCCCAGCCCGAGTTGCACGATCTCGCGCTTGGCCAATTCGAGCAAGGCGTCGTCCGGCATGTTCCACAGCCCGTCGCCCTCAAAGCAGAAGTACTCCAGGCCGTAGCTCGAATACGCCGGGTCGGGAACCATCTCCGGCGACCACGCCTTGTAATTTTGAACGCGGCCCACCTTGACCGATGGATCGTGGATGTATATCCAGTTATCGGAGATCAAGCCTCGATCCTTCAGAATCAAGCCCACCGTGATAAAGTCGCGGTACCTGAGCGAGCCCGCGGCCCGGATCGCTTCATCCGGCAGGCGGGGTTCGATCTGCGAAACCAGCTCCCGTATCGGCATGGACGAGATCAAATGCTCGCCCTCATGGATTTCCGTTGCTCCTTCGCAGGCCGCGACGGTGACGCTCCAGGTTCCACGTCCGGAATCGAAGCGGCACCTCTCCACCCTCCGCCCCAGCAGCACCTGCCCCCCCATCTCGCGGATTTTTCGCGCGCACGCTTCCCACATCATGCCCGGCCCTCGCCGGGGATAGCGAAAGGTGTGGATCAGCGTCTTGACCACATCCGTGCGATCCTTCGGCGTCCGCTCCGGCCATACCGCATGCCTCAAGGCGGAGCCGAGCGACAATCCCTTGATCCGCTGCGCCGCCCAATCGGCCGAGATTTCGCGGCAGCTCATGCCCCAGACTTTTTCCGTGTAGGTCTTGAAGAAGATCCGGAACAGCCGTTCGCCGAACTGATTGCTGACCCAATCCTCGAACGTTTTCGGATGGGGTTTCGGATGCAGGCGCGCGCGCAGGAAAGAGCCGACGCAGGCGGCCGATTCCCCCACGCCCAGATTCATCAGCGCCTCAAACGGACGCAGCGGATAAGCAAAGAATTTTCCGCGATAGTAGATGCGCGAGGATCGCGGCCGCGTGAGCATGTCTTCGCCTGCGATTTCGGCCCACAACGCCTCCACTTCTTGCGATTTGGAAAAGAAGCGGTGACCGCCGATATCGAAGCCGAATCCCTTGTAATCGACCGTGCGGGAGAGCCCCCCCACGTAGCGTGGATCGGCCTCCAGCACCACCACCGGCAGACCTTGCTTGGCGAGTTGATACCCCGCGGTCAGCCCCGCGGGGCCTGCTCCGGCGATGACTGCTTTGACCGGACCCGGCAACTACTTCTTGTCCCGGTCCGCGATCACTGAGGCGGCGAAGTAATTGACCACCTTGGCTTCGTCCCGGGCCGTCTCATAGTACGCTTCTTTGAGCAACTGATCCTTCCGATTGGTCAGCGTGTTGCGGATGTTTTGCTGCACTTCCGGATCGTTCAAGTCGCGCTGCCCCGCCGGCTCCCGGCCCAGCACCTTGAGAATGCGGTAACCCTCCGGCGACGGAATTACCTGTGAGGTCTGTCCCGGCTGAAGCGCCAGCACGGCTTTGCGTAAATCCGCATTGGCCTTGTCCAAAGCGGACTCGGGGATGAATCCCAGATCTCCTCCGGTCTGCACCGAATTGGGATCTTCCGAATAATTCTCGGCCAGTGCCTTGAAGTCCTCGCCTTGCTGGAGCATTTCATAGATCCGCTGGATCTTCTTTTGCGCCTGCGCCTCATCTTGAGCCTTGTCGTTTTTCAAATTGCGAACGTTAGGATCGGGCTGCGGCGTAACCAGGATCTGAGCCATGTGAATCGATGGCTCGGTCTTGTTGAAGCTGTTCTTATTGGCGTTGTAGAACTCCGCGATCTCCTTATCGGTGATGGTAATGTGCGACGTGGTTTCTTTGTTGATCAGCTTCTCCACGCTAAGCTGTTTGCGAAGGTCGGCCTTCAAGTCTTCGGCCGTAATCTTCCGCTCGGAAAGCTGCTTCTGAAACTCCTCTTGGGTGTAGGGAGCCCGCAATTCAGCGAATTTGGCCTCCACATCGGCATCCGTCGCCAACAGGCCCTGCTTTTCGGCGCGCTGCAGGATGATCTCGTTGTCGATCAGGGTACGCAACACCTGCAAACGCTGGAGCGTGAGTTGTTCGTCACCCGGCCGTCCCTCGGCCGGATCCGAACTGCCCTGCTGCTGCCCCGGGCCCGATCCTGCCGGAGGCCCCTCCGCGCCGAAATTGGTCGCGTAGAGCTTATCGAGCTCGGCGTAAGTGATGGCCCGGCCGTTGACCGTCGCCGCGACGTTGCCTGGAGCGGACCGGCTACAGGAGACAAAACCTAGAAACAGCGCGAGGACCAACGGGAGCAGGCGGTTCATGGGTTGATTTTCATTTTACCGCCGCTTTCTTGAGTACGTGGTGGAAAAGTGAGCCGCACCGATGAAGCTACACTGATCTAGATGTACCGCCGCGCGGACTTTTGGATCTTGGCTCTTCTCGCGGCCGTTCTGCTTTGGACTCCGCTGCGCTCCGGCGATCTGGCCGGCTTCGACGACGCGCTTTACTCGACCATCGCCAAAGACATGCTCTACAGCGGCAACTGGCTGGATGAATACGTCAGCGGATCGCTGGCGGTGGAAACCCATCCGCCGATGCTGGAGTGGATGCAGGGCGGCCTGTTCAAAATCTTCGGCATTTCGGACACGGCCGCGAAAGTCCCCTCGGCGGTCTGCGCCTTCGGCACGATTGTTTTGGTCTTCTGGCTGACGCGCCGGTTAACCGGCGATCCTTTTACCGCGCTCATAGCGATGTTCGTGATGTCGACGTTCTCTGTACTTCATCAAGTATGCGTCCCACGCCATGACCGATGTTCCAGTCACGTTTTTCTTCGCCTGTGCGATGTGCGCCTGGGCCCTCGCCGAAGACAGGCCCGCGTGGTATCTGGCCGCGGGCGCGGCCGTCGCCTGCGCCACGATGACCCGCAGTTTAACCGGCGTCATCCTGATTCCCATCTTCGTAGCCCACGCCTTGGTGACCCGCCGGCGTCCGTCCTGGCGCTACACGATTCCTGCTCTGGTGCTCGCTGTACTACCCCTCACCGCCTGGTATGCGCGCATGATCTACTTGTATCGCGACATCGTGCTGGCGCACGTTTCCTTCCTCTCGCGAGCGGTCTACGGCGAAATGTCTCCGCCCTGGCGCAAATACACCGGAGCGCCCGAATACGCCTGGATGCTGATCAAGTCGTACTGGCCCTGGCTCCCCGCGATGATCGCTGGAATCGCCGCGGTTTGGCGCGGCCGCGACCGGCGCCTGTATTTAGTCCTGTTATGGGCGGCGGGCGTGTTCGCATTGTGCGCCGTGGTCAAGAGCCGGGTACTTCGTTACATGCTCCCGGCATACCCCGCTTACGCGATACTGGCGGCGGCAGGCCTTGCGCACTACATTCCGCGCCGCTATCTGACGTGGGGAATGCGCGTGGGGACGGTTGTATTGGCTGCCGTGGTCCTTACTCTGGTTGTGTCTCCGCGCACGCGTCTTTCCGCCGCCGAAATCAGGCCCGTCGCCGTAGCCTCCACCGCCGCGACGGCGCCAGGAGAGCGCGTCGTGTTCTGGGACGGCGGGCTCCGCACGGATGAGGCCAATCAAATGGAGTGGTATGGCGACCGCTTCCTGATCATGCCTGTGGATCAACCCGAGTTCGACCGAATGCTGGCCACGCTTCCCGCGCATGTGTTCGTCATCGACGAAGCTACGTACCAAGCGAAGGTGGAAGGACGCCTGGCCAACCAGGTTGTGGCTCGCAGCGGGCACTTCATCTGCGTCCGCGTATGTGAGAGTGCGTCTGCTTGCGCCGGAGGCACGTTTGATCCGCCGCTCCGCTGAGCATACACTGTAATATCAGCTTCCGTTTCAGTGTGTCCTAACCGTGTTGTTGGACCGGGCCGGCAACCGGCGAGCTCGCCTCTCGCTGAGCTGAACGACAAGGATTCACATGAGCCAACCTGCAACTTCTTACGACGCCAGTTTTGTCCTCACCTTGGAGGAACTCGGGGCGCTTGCGGCGGAGTCCGGAAAACCTGCCGAAACCTTGATGAACCTGGTCGCGCTGATCGCCAAGCGATTCCAGACTGACGTGTGCTCGGCATACCTGCTGGAGCCGGACCGCGCCAACCTGGTGCTGGCCGCGACGCTCGGTTTGCGGCGCGAATGCATCGGCACACTCCGCATGGGCCTGAACGAAGGCCTGGCCGGGCTGGTGGCCGAAGAAGTTCGCCCCATTGCCGTGGAGCAGGCGCCGAGCCATCCGCGCTTCAAGTACTTCAGCGACGCCGGCGAAGAGGCGTACCACTCTTTTCTAGGGGTTCCGCTGCTGGATCGCGGAGTCTTGCAAGGCGTCCTGGTGGTGCAAACCATCGAGCCGCGCGCCTTCCGTGAAGACGAGATCCGTGCGCTGGCCGCGGCCGCCACGCAACTGGCTCCGGTGATCGCCGAAGCCCGCACCCTGGCGCGCTTCATCGCGCCCGCGCAGGAGCGGCTGTGGGCTCTGGCGCGCAACTTGTGGTGGAGCTGGGATAACGAAAGCCACAGCCTGTTTCGCGACATCGATCCCCTGCGCTGGCGCAGGCTCAATCACAATCCTATCTCGCTGTTGAGCGAGATCCCCCTGTTCACGCTGGAGCAGCGCCTGGGTGAGCTGGTGCTTCACGGCCGCATCAACTACGCCTACCGCCGCATGCAAGAGTATCTTCACGACGATCACACCTGGGGCGCGGCCAACGCCGGCGTGCTGCGGCCGCAGCCGGTCGGTTATTTTTCAGCCGAATTCGGCCTGCACGAGTCGCTTCCGGTTTACTCCGGCGGCCTGGGCGTTTTGGCCGGAGATCACATCAAGAGCGCATCCGACCTGGGCATTCCGCTGGTCGGCATCGGATTGTTTTACGCCCAAGGCTACTTCCGCCAGAGGCTGGACTTGAGCGGATGGCAGCAGGAAGAGTATCTCGCCACCGACGTGAATCAACTCCCGCGTGAGCCTGCCATCGGCAAGAGCGGCCTTCCGCTGACCGTTCAGGTGGAGACTCGCGGCGGGGCCATCCGCGCGAAAGTTTGGCGCGTTAAGGTCGGCCGCTGCGACCTGCTGCTTCTGGATTCCGACGTGGAGGGCAACACGCCCGAAGATCGCGAGCTCACCTCCCGCCTTTATGGCGGCGACAGACGTGTCCGCATTCGCCAGGAGATGATGCTGGGCGTGGGCGGATTCCGTGCGCTGAAGGCCCTGGGCATCACTCCCGGCGTGCTGCACTTGAACGAGGGACACTCCGTGTTCGGAGTTCTGGAAGCGATCCGCACCCGCATGGAGGAGGAGGGCGTGGCCTTCAGCCAGGCCGCTTCGCAGGTGGCGCGCGAGGTCGTTTTTACCACGCACACGCCGGTGCCCGCCGGCCATGACCGCTTCCACCCCGGACTGATTGAAGAACACCTGGGGCCGCTGCGCGAAGCCCTGAGCTTGTCGCATGAGGCTCTCATGGCCCTGGGCCGCGAGAATCCGAATAACCCGCACGAGGAATTTTGCATGACCGTGTTGGGGCTCAAACTCTCGCGCCGCACCAACGCCGTTTCGGCGCTGCACGGCGAGGTGTCGCGCTCCATGTGGACCAACCTCTATCCCGGAAAGCCGGAGGAAGAGGTTCCCATCGGCCATATCACCAACGGCGTTCATGTGCCCACTTGGCTGGCGCCGCAGATGTCGGTGCTGTATGACCGTCATCTGGGAAGCGACTGGCTCAAGCGCGGATCGCAGACCCGGCTGTGGGAGGGCATTGAAAACGTCGACGACGGCGAATTGTGGGAAACCCATCTGGCGCTGAAATCGCGCCTGCTGGAGTTTGTCCGCCGCCGCGGCGTGGAGCAGGCTGCCCGCCGGGGTGAGCCGGCCGACGCGCTGCAACGCCTCAGCCGCGCGTTGAGCCCGGATGCATTAACCATCGGATTCGCCCGCCGCTTCGCTACTTACAAGCGCGCCAACCTGATCCTGACCGACATCGAGATGCTGGCCTCCATGGTTAACGATCCCAAGCGCCCGGTGCAGTTTGTCTTCGCCGGCAAGGCGCACCCGCATGACGAGCCCGGAAAGCGCGTTCTCCAGCAGATCGCCGAGTTGCGCCGCAACCCACGCTTCGCCGACAAATTCGTTTTCGTCGAGGACTACGACATCAACGTGGGGCGCCACTTCGTGCAAGGCGTCGATGTGTGGTTGAATAACCCTCGCCGTCCGCTGGAAGCCTCCGGCACCAGTGGCCAGAAGGTGGTGCTGAACGGAGGGTTGAATTTATCGGTGCCGGATGGATGGTGGGCCGAGGCTTATGACGGCTTGAACGGCTTCGCCATCGGCAACGGCCGCACCCACACCAACATGGACGTCCACGACGCCCGCGACAGCCGCGATCTGTACCGCGTCCTGCGCGAGGAAGTGATTCCGCTGTTCTACCAGCGCGATCAGGACGGCCTCCCGCGCGGCTGGATCAAGCGTATGAAGCGGACCATCCGGACACTGGGCTGGCGCTTCAGCGCCGACCGGATGGTCATCGACTACACGCTCAAATGCTACGTCCCCGCCGCCGGTGGAACCTCCAGCGGGATGCCCGCGTGAGAAAGATTTGGCCGCGAAGAAACAACGCGTCCCTTCGCGGCTAAACTTCTTTAGTTGCTGACCGTCATCACCGGGTTCAACACGGTGGTCGACGGAGCGGTGTAATCGTTGGAGGCTTGCCCGCTAATGGTGATCACCACCGGGTAGGTCCCCTTGGCGACTTGCGGAACGTTGAAGTTCGCCTGGTACAGCCCCACCGAGCCCGGCGTCAGGCCGATGTAGACCACGTTGGCCGACACCCCGCCCACTGTGACAGAAGCGTTCGGATCGGTTACGGGAGACAGCCCAGCGGGCGATGCCGCGCCGGTTGTAAGTTTGCCGTTCGGGGTTACCGGCCCGCCGCCGGTGAAGTACGCCACCACTTCATCGCCCACGGCGGCCGGATTGTTCCCGGCGTTCACTGTGTTGTCCTTGTTCACCACCACCGCCCGGTTGGTGCCGGATTGGAAGCTGAGTCCGGGTGTGCCGGTGGCCGGAACGTACACCGCCGCCGCGTTGCTGGTCGCCGAGCCGCTCTTCACCACTACGCTGGCCACCGTGCCGCCCGGAATGTCCCACGGCATCTGGGCGTCGATCTGCATGGTGTCCGCGTAAAACAGCGGCGCCTGCTCGCCATTCACCGTGACGGAGGCGTTCTGCAGCGTGAAAGGCAGAGGCACGTTGGTTGCCGATCCCGGCCTGGTCGCCAGATTCACGCCGAACAGGGCGAACACGCTCCCCGCGGGCGTCGCGCTATATGCGTAATTGGCGACATTCGCGATCGACTCGCTGGGATTGTCGAATGCGTTGTGCGCCGCACCGGAGCCGGTAAACGTCGGCGTCGACTCCAGCAGTCTCCAGTTTTGCCCGTAGTCGCCGGCGAGGGCGAAGTTGAAAGTCCGCACCACTCCGCTGACCGAATCCTTCACCGTCGCCGAACCGGTGCAGTTGGACGAAACCATGTAGGCGCCGGTCCCTGAGCCTGAGGTCGCCGCGGATCGAGACGAGTTCACGGTATAGGTCGCCGAGAGAACATCGCCCTCTCCGTCAAATGACAGCGTGCCTGCCTCGTCCACGGCGTCCGTTTCATTGCCGCTGGCAAGCGAGTTGCCAAGTATGTAGTAGGTGTACGGCCCCGATACCGACGCCGTCGCGCAAGCCGTAGGCGCGGGGTTGCTTGCCGTTCCGCTCCACACGTAGGCTGGAGTGGTCGTCGTAGTCGTGTCCGTGCCGGTGAAGTCGGCCTGCTGTCCAGTGCTCCACGCGATCAGGTTGAAAGTGGCCTGCCGTCCTGAAGTCAGCGTGACCGTGCCGAAGCAACTGGAGGGAAGGGTATACGTTCCTGAATAATTGAACGTCTGCCCCAGCGCGCTATTCGTGTTGTTGGTTCCGCTCAGCGTCACTTTGCTTACGCCGTCGAACGTCGCCGTGCCCACTCCCTCGAACACCCCGTTTAAGGTCCCGGACGCGGCGATGATCCGTCCCGTCAACACCAGCGAATAGGTACCGTTCAAAGTCGCAGCGCTGCACGGAGCGGTTGCCGTTTGCGCCATCGACGGCAGCGTGAGGACGCCGCACAAGGAAATCAGCAATGCCAGATTCGTCTTCTTCATGATCGCCCTCCCTTACCGGCCGGTGCCGGAGCCGCTTCCACCACCATGTCCTGCGACTTGCGGAGCCGCGGATCGAGTGCGGTTCCCAGGGATTGAACCGGTCCAATCCACATCGCGGTGCCCGTGGCCATCGTGTTGGGGGTGGGCGAGGCGAGCGTGACGTACATGGTTTGGCTGAGCGTGGTGCTTGACGTATAAACGCTGACCCTGACGTTCAGCGTGCCGAACAATGCGCTGGTTATCGTTCCCGTGCCGATACAGTTGGTTCCCAGTGAGTACGTGCCCGTAAATGAGCCTGTCACCGACTGCGTGATCCCCGAATGCAGCGCGTTGGCCGAAAGCCCCGCGGTCGCGGTGATGTTCCCGGCGCCGTCAAATTGCGCGACTCCCGAGATCGTTGCCGCGCCGCCCGCGGTGCCCGCGGCCAACGAAAAATACCCTTGCCCCAGCACAATCGCGTACTGACCCACCAGCGTGCTGGTGGAGCATCCCACCGCCTGCGCGTTCCCGGTGCCCGCGTAGGCATACGTCGAATCGCTTCCGGTCCAGCTGAACGAAGCTCCGTTGTTGTACGGCATCACGTTCAGCGTCGCCGTCCCGCCGGAAGTGACCGTCACCGTCGCGGCACAGTTGGCTTGCACGGTATACGTGCCCTGGGTCCAGGGAAACGCCACGCCGCTGGCGGTGTTCGTGTCTTCGGTCATCGAGAACGTTACTTTGTTCAGACCGTCGAAGGTCACCGATCCGATTGCCTCCAGCACGCTGCTGAGGTTATTCGATCCTGGAGCGCTGGCGGCAGTTACGCCACGCCCAGTCACCATGACCGCGTAGGGTTCGTTGAGAGTCAATGAACTGCAAGTACCCCCTCCGATGGTGGGTTGCGCCATCGACGGCGCCGCGACAAAACAGGCGCCTAAACACAGCACGACTGTGGAAAGCTGCTTCATGCAAGTGATTCCTCCGGTTTGAATTTTACGCACACCATTTACACGCACACCAGGGCTAACACATTTGGAGCGCACAAGTTCTTGCGTTTGTCATGGTCTTCTCGCAGTATATCTACATGAGCTTCAAAATGTACTACCGTACCTTCAAGGTACTGGTGCTGGCCGGCGCCCTGTGCTCCGTCCGGGCGCAGCAGCTCACCGTGGTGAGCTCGGGGGCGTTTACGGCGGCCTACAAGGATTTGGCGCCCGAATATGAACGCGAAACGCACCAGCACCTGGTCAGCGAATTCGGCGCCTCCATGGGAACCACGCACGATGCCATTCCCATGCGGCTCGAGCGCGGGGAGGCGATCGATGTGGTGATCATGGCCTCCGACGCGCTGGACGAGTTGATCCGGCAGGGTAAGCTTCGCGCGGGAAGCCGCGTGGATCTGGTGCGATCCCGCATCGGCATGGCGGTGAAAGCCGGAGCGCCCAAGCCGGATATCGGCAGTGTGGATGCGCTGAAGCGCACGCTACTGGCCGCGAAGTCGATCGCCTACTCCGATAGCGCCAGCGGAGTGTATTTATCTACCGTGTTATTCCCGAAACTCGGCGTCGACGCGCAGATCAAGGCGAAGTCGCGCAAAATTGAAGGGACGCCCGTGGGCGAAACCGTGGCACGCGGCGAAGCCGAGATCGGATTCCAGCAGATGAGCGAACTGATGCCGGTCAAGGGCATCGACATCGTCGGCCCGCTTCCGGAAGGCGCGCAAAAGGTCACGGTCTTTGCAGCGGGAATTCCGGCCGCCTCAAAGCAACCTAAGGCTGCGAAGGCGCTGATCCAGTGGCTCGCGTCGCCTTCAGCCTACGCCGCGATCACGAAGAGCGGTCTGGAGCCGGTTTCAACAACAAAACCGCGCTGAGGCCGCAGACCGCCGCGAAACTCAGCCACACTCCGGGGATCGCCTGATTCCCGGTGACATGGATCAGATAAGTGCAGATCGCGGGCGTAAACCCTCCGAACACGGCCGTTGCGAGACTGTAGGCCAGCGCAAAACCGGACGTCCTCATCTCCACCGGCATGATTTCGGTCAAGTACACCGCCATCGCGCCGTTGTAACTGGCGTAGAACAGCGAGATCCACAACTCGACTGCGATCAGCTTGAAAACGGTTGGTCCGCTGGTCAGCCACCAGAGAGCCGGATAGGCGGTCAGCAGGGCCGTTACCGTGCAGGCAATCAGGATCGGACGCCTGCCGATCCGGTCGGAGAGAGCTCCGGACAAAGGCAGCACGGTGAAGTTGCACGCTCCCACGCAGAGCGTGGCGATCAGGCTGGCCAGGGCGGAGAGGTGCAGGACGCGCGTGCCGTAAGTAGGCGTGTAGGTGGTCACCATGTAAAAGCAGACCGTGGTCATGGTCGACATCAGCATCCCCAGCACAACCACGCGCCGGTGGGCCCAAACCGAGCGCAGAATCTCTGCTTGGCTCGGCCGCCGCCTGGCCAGGAAGGCCTCCGGCTCATCCAGCGACCGCCGCATGTAGAACAGGTAGGGAAGCAACGCGCACCCGGCAAGCAGCGCAACCCGCCAGCCCCAGGTGGTCATCTGTTCCGAGGAGAGCAAGGCCGCCAGCAGGATGCCCAGCGCCGCGGCGAACATCACCGCAACCTGTTGGCTCCCGGATTGCCAGCTCACGTAAAAGCCTTTGCGATCCGCCGGCGCGATTTCCGAAAGATACACCGACACTCCGCCCAGTTCGACGCCCGCCGAAAAACCCTGTACCAGCCTACCGGCGAGCACCAAGAGCGGCGCGGCGATCCCGATGGCCGCGTATCCGGGAAGGCACGCAATGGATAACGTACCCACGCCCATCAGCGCGAGCGTAAGCAACAGGCCCGCGCGCCGGCCGTGATGGTCCACGTAAGCGCCGAGAATAATCGCGCCCAGCGGACGCATCAAGAATCCCGCGCCGAACGTCGTGAAGGAAAGCATCAGCGAGACGAATTCGCTGCGGTTAGGGAAGAAGGTGGCGGCGATGGCCGGGGCGTAGTAGCCGTAGATCTGAAAATCGTACATCTCCAGCGCGTTGCCCAGCGCCACGCGCACAATGCGCCGGAAATCGGTTGACGTCTTTGGTTCCGTTTGGGGTTCCGTCTTCTGTTCCTTAATCAGGCCGGAGTTCCTTCCAATAGCTCGCAATCTTTCCGGTACGGCCGGTAGGTGGCGCGGAACGCGACCAGCATCAGAATCGCCGACGCCGCCATGGTGATCGCCAGGGATGCTCCGATCATGTTTGGATTGTGGAACAAATGATCGTCAAAGTACCCCGGAAGCAACGGGCCGAGCGTCAGTCCGCCGAGATTCAATAAGAACAGGTAGAACGCCGACACTTGGCCGCGCACCTGATTGGGGAAGATGCGCTGCAACGCCGCGGCCGAAGTGCCCATGGCCAGCGATAGCAGAAAGATTCCGGGCATCAGAAGAAAGAACGTGTAGCCGGACTGCGGCGCCAGGTACGCCGCCGGCAGCACCAGCGTCCCGATTCCGCAGACCACGCCGACTCGCAGCGGCCCTTCGGCGATACCGCGCTTCTGCCATCGGTCGCTGATGCGGCCGCCCGCGAACATCCCAGCGCAGCCGAAGGTCAACAACAGCAGAGCCAGCCCGCGTCCGGATTGGCCCGGGGTCCAGCCGTAGACGCGCTGGAAATAGGTCGGCGTCCAGGAAATCAACGCATAGCTCGGAACCGCCTGGAATACGGAGCCAAGCGAAATACCGATCAAAGACTTCCAGCGCCGGCTGATCTCGTTAAAGGCCGCCTGCATGCCGAGCTGAGTTTCGCCCGTTGCGGTACGCACCAGGTTACGGCGCTCAGGTTCGCGAATGCTGTAAGCCAATAGCGCGAATAGCAGCCCCGGCAGCCCCACGATTAGAAAAGTGATCCGCCACGAGGCCATCGTGCCGAGCAGCGGCACAGTGATCACGGGTGTATGCGCCAACGCGTCCAGCACCGATCCGGTAAGCAAGAGAGACGCGCTGGTGCCCAGAAACACACCCGTGTAGTACACGCTGATCGCCGTGCTCAGAAGCTCGCGTGGAAAATAATCGGCGATCAGGGAATAAGCCGAGGGCGATAATGTCGATTCCCCCACGCCCACGCCCATGCGCGCCAGAAACAACGACCAAAAGCTCCCCGCCAGGCTGCACAGCGAAGTGAAGAAGCTCCATAGAACCACTCCGACGGCAATCAGGTTGCGGCGGCTGCGCGTATCCGCGACGCGTCCGATGGGAAGTCCCACCAGCGTGTAGAACAGCGCGAAGGCCAAGCCCTGCATCAGTCCCACCTGCGTGTCGCTGATGCCGAAGTCGCGCTTCATCGGCGCCACCAGCAGACTCAGGATCACGCGGTCCATGTAGGACAGCATGTAAATGGCGGTGAGCGCGAAAACCACGTACCAGGCATAGGGAAGCGGAGGTGGCTCGGGCGCGCGGTTCATCCTAAAGAGTGTACCGAACTGGCCGTGGAAAACCGGAGATCCGCTTTCTGGACCGCTAGGCCAGAACCAGAGGATTAAGCGCTTACAGGGAGTCGGTCACGGGGGGGTGTGAAACCGGTTGCGGAACCGGCGCCTCCGTGTCGGACGGATTGTGGAAGCGGTAACCCACCCAAGGCTCGGTCAGAATATAGTCGGGTTTAGCGGGATCGTCCTCAATTTTCTTACGCAGCATGCGCACGTAAGAACGAAGATATTCCAGCTCATTTCCGTATTCCGGTCCCCACACCGACCGCAGCAGCTTCACATGAGTCAGGGGCGCGTCCTGATTCTGCATCATATAGGCGAGCAGCTCGAACTCCTTGGGCGAAAGATGAACCTGCTTGCCTGCGCGCCACAGGATGCGCCGGTGCAGATCCAGCGCCAGTGACCCGGCTTGCAACACCGGAGGCTCCTGCACATCGATAGCGCGGGTGCGGCGCAGAACGGCGCGCAACCGGGCGATCAGCTCACGCAGGCGGAAGGGTTTCGTGACGTAATCGTCCGCGCCCGCCTCCAGCGCGTGAACCTTGTCGTCCTCCTGATCCCGGACCGTGACCATCACGATCCCCGCACGAGGAGTCAAATCCCGGATGCGGCGGCAGGTCTCCACGCCTCCGATCCCGGGCATATTGATATCCAGTAAAATCAGGTCGAACGCGTGATTCTGGGCCGCGCCGAGCGCTTCCTCGCCGCTACGCGCCTCTTCCACGGTGAATCCACAAGCGCTCAGAGATGTGCGCAACACTTTGCGCAGAGAGGGCTCGTCGTCCACCACCAGAACGCTGCACAAGGGGATGGCTTGGGGGCTGGTCATGACTCGGGTTCACCTTTCGGGCGGGGGAGCGCTAAGTAGAAGGTTACGCCTTCGCTTAAACGCTCAATATCTAAATCTAACATGCCGCCATGAGCTAACGCTATTTTTCGCGCGACATATAAGCCGAGACCGGATCCGATAGTAAACCGCCGCGCTTCCGCGCCGCGGTAAAAACGCTCGAAAATGCGATTCTGCTCCGCTGCTGCTATAGAACTTCCGCTGTTGGAAACGCGGATATAAACCATATTGGGCTGGGACTCCATCTCGATTTTGATTTCGGAGTCGGGAACGGAATACTTGACCGCGTTGTCCAGCAACTGGCTCAGCGCCAGACGCAGGAGTTCCGGGTCCGCCAGCGTCTCCACCGGCTCACCGTGCTGCACGAAGGAGATTTTGCGATCGGACGGCAGGCGGTTGTATTGATCGACAACGTCGCTGGCCAGGGCGCCGATGTCGATTACCTCTCTTTGCGGGCGCACGTGCTCGCGGTCCAGTCGCGCCACCTTGAGCAGCCGTGAGGTAAGGCTACCCAGGCGCGCTGCCTCGGCTTCGACCGTCTCCGCCATTTCCAACTGTTCGGCGCCCAGGGAGCCAGTTTCGCGAATGCCTCCGGCGGCGGCCAGGATGGTGGCCAGCGGCGTCTTGAACTCATGCGCCAGGGCGTCCAGAATCGCGGACCGGTAGACTTCGGTCCGGGTCGCGGCCGCGGCCTCGCTGGCGCGTTGAAAGGCGCGCGTGCGTTCCTGCGACGCGGCGGCGAGCGAAATCAACGGGCCCGCCGTCAACAGCGGGTCCTCCAGGCCTTCGAAGCCCATGGCGCCGGTGGTCTTGCCGCCCACCCGCAAGCGCCGCAGGGAGACCTGATTCACCGGGTCATCCGAGTCCTTCTCCTGAAGGAAAGCCGCGCGGGTGCGCTCCGGCAGGTGCGCGCGCGATTTTCCCAACAGGTGCAGCTGCGAGCTTTCACCGTCGAAGATGCACACTGCGCGTGTCCCGAACACACCGGCAAACGGTTCGAGGAGCTTTTCTCCCACGGCCATTTCCGGCTCGAGCGCCAGGAGTTGTTGTGCCAAGTGATACAAACGGTCAATCCGATCTTTTTGCAGCGCGGAAACCCTCGCCTCTGTTCGAACTCTGGTAACTAGCTTGGTGATGACAAGCGAGGTCATCAAGAACGACACTAACGCCACTACGTTGAGCGGCCCCGCGACGTAAAAGGTGAAAAGCGGCGTAGTGAAGAAATAGTCAAGGCATCCGACGGCGAGGACGGATACAAACGCTGAAGTAACGAAACTACCCGATAAAGACTGCAACACTACTGCCAGCAGGTACAGGGGGCTGACGGTTGCAAAATCCAAATGCAGCCAATAGCATCCAGCCGTTAACGCAGCCACGGCGACGGTGCCGAGCAACGCCATGAAAAAGGAGTGCTGCTGCGGGCGTCGGAGGATGGGCCACATTCAAACTGTCCGTATGCCACTATGCTACCTCGTCTTCGCCGGAATTCACTAGTCCAGTTCAATCAAGCCTTAGCGCCACCTCCCTCCGCGTCGAAAAATCCCGGCACGACTGAATGCTGCAACGGCATTCACGATCTTTCACTGAAGACAATACCGAAAGTAGTATGAAAAAGGCATAAAAGCACCTTCATCGTTCATGCCTTTTTTATGCATCTTCCCCCATACTCCCCAGGTGTGGGTTTTTAGTCCTTGATGAAAGGAGCCGCGGATAGCATGAAGACGATAAGGCAAGCGGCGACCCTGGCACTCACTGGGATGACGATGCCCCTGTTGTTACTGGCGGGTACGCCGCAAAGTAGTGGAGCGATCACCAGCAAGAACGTTCGCCAAGCTGAAGCCAAGGCCAAGTCCGCCGCGGATCACGTCAGAATCGCCGAGTATTATGAGAATCAAGCCAAGTTGATGCAGGCCCAGTTAGCTGAGACGGAAGACCTGGTCAATTACTGGTTGCGGGAAGCGGAGGCGATCCCCAATCGCCAAGCGCCTTCCCCGTATTGGAGCGCTAAGAGCCGCGCGGAGGAGTTGCGCGTGGAAGTAGAATCGGCGTCCACGCATGCCGCCGAACAACACCGCTTAGCACAGTCCCTTCGATAGCCCTGGGCGCGGGATTCTACTCAAAAGTTCCCGCGCCGGCATCCCTCCCTTTTCGCTCTCCCCACCCGCTGCACGTTCTTCAGGACGCCTTCGCATCTTATTCCAAGTTATGGGACTAATTCTTCTTTTGTCGAATCCATAGGACTCATAAAAATCTCCTTCTGGCCCATGGACTCCATTTACGGAGAATATAGGGCTCATACAAAAATTCTCTCACGGATGCATCAGTTCTTTTATGACTTTTTTATGTGTCGGCCCGCATACTGGGTCAACAAACAAGCCGTTGAGGGCTCTGCAATTGCGAGTCAGGGGTTCTCAACCCTCCCTATGAGTCCCGGCCCAAGTCCGGTCAGGCTCTGAAAAATCCGAGAAAGCTTGGTTCAGTTCCGAGAAGGCTTAGCTAGCTCTGCGCACGAACCCAGAGTTTGCGAAATCAGTCCGCTCCCAGGCATTTATATATTTTTTGGCGTCGCTTAAGGACATCCTTAAGCGGCCTGCCGTAGCCTTGGAGCTAACCTCGGGGCTGGAACGCGTTCATCCGGTGGGAAAAACAGAAAGAAAGGGAAAACCATCATGTTTGAAATCAGGGGTACATGTCGGTGCGCTGCTTTGAGCGCGCTCATATTGGCGGGGGTCGCCGGGCAACTTGGTGCTCAGAGCGCGGCGTCCTCGCAACCGGAGGCAGCCGCTCCGGCGCCCACGTCCGCGCAGCCGGCGGAGAATAAGATGCTAGCTCAGGCCGCTGCGCCCGCTTCGCCGACCGAGACCAGTGACGCCGTTGCGCCCGCGCCAACCGCCGGGCCAACCCCTTCTCCGGCGCCTCCGGCCGATCCGGCGCCCGATCCGCAAGCTGACGCGCAGGCGGCCACACCGGCCGCCACACCGGCAGCGCCGCCGCCGGTCGACCTGGACACGCCGTTTGCCTTCGCGGACTTCACCTGGATGTTGTCGAACCCGCGCAATCACGATGAGGTTCTGGATGGCAAATATTTCTCCGGCGAGTTCCGCGTCGACACCAATTTCATGTACGACTACAACCACCCCATCGATCACACCCTGGATGAAACTACGGAGGGCGAGCGAACTGGCGAGTTCGTCATTCAGGCCTTGGGAGTCGGCGGCGACTTTCACGCCGGCAACATGCAGGGCCGCATTTTGACGCAGTTCGGCGCGGTCGCCACGGCGGTGCCGCGCAATGACGCCAGCTACAGCGTGGGCCAGTGGGACCTTTCGAATGCCTACCGGTACCTGACCGAGATGTGGGCCGGCTACCACATCAACTATAAACATGGCCTCAACATTCAGGTGGGCGACTTCCTGTCGTACATCGGTCTGTTCAGTTACTACAGTTTTGACAACTGGACCTACCAGCCGTCCTATGTGTCGTCGAACACGCCGTGGTTCTTCACCGGAATGCGCGTGCAGTTCTTCCCCACCAACAAGCTGAAGATCGAGCCGTGGTTCATCAACGGCTGGCAGACCTATGCCAAGTACAACGGTAGATTGGCATTGGGAGGCCAGATTCTGTGGCGCCCGACCGGAAGCTGGGACTTTGTATGGAACACCTATACTCTGGGCCGCGATGCTTTGGGTGTTCCTTACCGGTCCCGCTATCACGCCGACTGGAGCCAGGAGTACAAATTTTTCGAGCATCCCGACAAGTTCATCACTCGGTTCGCGATGACCGCAACGGAGGACTTCGGTTGCGAAACCGGCGGTGGCGTGGTGTGTACGCACGGCGGCGTGAACGGCCGGCCGCCCGCGCAAAACTTCACCGGTATCATGGCGTATCAGCGCCTGTGGTTCGGCGAAAAGTTCGCTTTCAGCTACGGCGGCGGGGTGGTGAGCAACCCCGGACGCTACCTGGCGCTGCTGCCGCCGATCGACGGCGCGTCGGCCACCACGGGCACGCCCTATTTCACGGAGAATCCGGGCGACAAGTTCAAGGGCTACGACTTTCAGCTCTCCTTCGACTACATGCCCAGCCAGTGGGTGACGTGGAAAGTAGAGTTCACGCAGCGCGGAGCCCAACAACCGCTGTTCGCCGGACCCGGCGGCATGACGCCTCCCGGCGGCAACAACGGCTCGCCGCAGTTCTACACCTGTAACGACGGCGTCTCGACCGGAACGAATGTGATGTCGAAGGGCCTGTGCGGGAGCGACGGCGGCGTGTGGTACCCGGATCTGGTCAAGCAAGAACGCCGGTGGATTTTCTCACTGATGGTTAAACTATAACTTTATGCGACAAATCCTAAGATATTGCGGGTTTGGTTTCTCCGCCGCCATCGTCCTGATGGCGGCGGATTCCTGGAGGTCCAAGCAGGTCGACCAATGGACCGAGGCCGACGCCAAGCAGGTTTTGGCGAAATCGCCGTGGGTGCAGCATCCCGTGCCCGGGATGATTCCACGGCAGTCGGAAGCGGCGCGGCGCCAGGGCGGAAAGATGGGCGGCAGCCAGGGTCAGTCCGTGCAGGCGCTTACGCCGGCGGCCCTGTTTGGCGGTCCGACTCACGCTCGCCGGCCCAGTCTGCAAAACCAACTGGAGATCCGTTGGGAAAGCGCCAGTCCGGTGCGCGCCGCGGAGATCAAGACCCACGAAGAGGACAGTCCGGAGGTTCCAGCCAACACGTACGCGATTGCGGTTTACGACGTGCCCGGCCTCGACATCGGTCAAAAGGGTCTGGCGGAGGAATTACAGAGGTCGGCGGCGCTCAGCCGGGACGGGAAGAATGATCTGAGGCCATCGCAAGTGGAGCTTCTGCCGCAGGCCAACGGGATGTCGACAGTGGTATTTCTGTTCCCGCGGACCGAGGAGATCACGCTCGGCGACAAGCGCGTGACCTTCAGCGCTATCTTTGACCATGTTTCGGTAGCGCAATACTTCTACATGAAGGACATGCAGTTCCACGGAAAGCTCGAGCTGTAAGCGCGAAATTTCTCTTTCATCCAAGCCGCCGGGAACACCAGGTCACCGGCGGCTTCTTCGTCTAACAGGCTGCGGAAAAAAGCAGATTCCGATGTGACGGCGGAACAGAATGCGTCGTCTATGTTTTATGCGAGGCGACGACCAACAACAAAGTGGAGTGTTCAGCTACATCTCGGCGGAGCAGCGGGTCCCGCAGAACCACCCGCTGAGGCCGTTGCGCAAGATGGTGGATGAGGTGCTGAAGGATCTGTCGCCGCGCTTTGCACGACTGTACGCCAAGCGCGGCCGGCCCTCGATAGCGCCCGAGAAGCTGCTGCGGGCGCTGTTGCTGCAAGTGCTCTACACGATCCGCAGCGAGCGGCAGTTGATGGAGCAACTGGATTACAACCTGCTGTACCGCTGGTTCGTGGGCTTGAACATGGACGATCCGATGTGGGACGTGACGGTGTTCACCAAGAACCGCGAGCGCTTGCTGAAAGGCAACATCGCGCAGGCGTTTTTCCAGGCCGTGCTGGAGCAGGCGCGCGAGCAGAGCCTGCTGTCGGAAGATCACTTCACCGTGGACGGGACCCTGATCGAGGCTTGGGCGGGACAGAAGAGTTTTCAGCGCAAAGACGCTCCGCCGAAGCCGCCCGAGGAGGGCGGCAGCAACCCGACGGTGAACTTTCACGGCGAGCAACGCCGCAATGACACGCATCGATCCAGCACCGATCCGGAAGCGATGCTGTATCGCAAGTCCGGTGGCAGCGAGTCCAAGCTGTGCTTCCTGGGCCACGTATTGATGGAGAATCGCAGCGGCTTGGTGGTGGACACGCGGCTGACACGGGCTACGGGAAGCGCCGAACGCGATGCGGCCCTGGACATGGCAGCGCGCCTTCCCGGCGGTACGCGGCGGGTGACGTTGGGGGGGCGACAAAAATTACGACACGCAAGATTTCGTGAGCAAACTCCGCGACGCAGCGGTCACGCCGCACGTAGCGCAGAACCAACATGCGCGGCGCTCCAGTGCCATTGATGCGCGCACGACGCGGCACCAAGGTTATGCCATCAGTCAGAGAAAGCGTAAGCGGGTCGAAGAGATCTTCGGCTGGATCAAGACCATCGCCGGACTACGCAAGACCAAGCATCGGGGCAAGAAACGAGTGGGATGGATGTTCACCTTTGCGGCGGCGGCTTACAATCTGGTTCGGATGCGAAACCTCGCGCAAGTACCCGTGTAAGGCCTGCGCAGGTGCTCGGTAGCGCTTTCATGCGCCTCGGCCCGCCGCCAAATCACCACAAAACCGTCAGCAAGGCAACCGGGTCATGCCGCCTGTTCGGTTTTTCCGCAACCTGCTAAGGGCTACCACACTTTTAGAGCGCGAGCTTGCCTTGGAAGAGCATCTCGCCCAGATCGAAGGTCTTGGAAACGGAGATCCGGCCAATCAGCGCGGCGAATTCGACGTGCACGTCTTTCTTGACGATTTCCGCGGAGGGCGGAAAGGTGAATAGGGCGACCATCGAGTCCTCTCGCTGGAAGACCTCGCAGCTTATGGGCTTTACGTCCTTTTGTCCTTCGCGCCGCAGAAACGCATTTTCCTTGAGCGGTTCGCCGATGACTGTCGGATCGCCCTTGACGTTGGCGGTTGGAATGCCGTAGACGGCGATCATGTAACCATCCTGTTCCACGGTTGGCGGTTCAAACGAACCGAAGCGGAACTCCGCCGCGCGAATGGGAGCGGCGCTCTCCCAGCGCACCAGGACGGGTAATTGGGGCCGCGGTGGCGCCGGCGGTTCAGGCTTCATGAGGTCAATGATGCTCTTCGGCACCCTGATCTTCTCCTTTTCCAGGCCGTCGTAGCCGACACCTTTTGCATCGCCCATGTTGCCGCCGGCGCGGCGCTCATCCTCGCTCTGTTTGCGGACGATGGTAGCTTTGACGATTTTGGCCCAAGGCGAATCGCTGAGGACCTCTTTGGTGTCCTCTTCGGTCCAGGTAGCCACCGGCTTAGTCTTCCAGCGCGGATCGGCCGCCAAGAGAAGAACCGCGGAGAGGGATGCCGTCCAGAGAAGTTTTCGGTATACCTTTGGCCTTCGAGGAGTCATTCCGTATTTTACCTCCCAAGAGTCCAGAGCCGCGAGCTTATTTGCCCGGGCCGCGTGGCTCGGCAAGCCTGATCTCTAAAGATCTGTAGCTTCCGCGGCTTTCGCGAAATTTTCATTCAGACGAGAACCTAATTATAAATCGGCTCGGGAGCGCCGCTCCATTCGCTTTTCCTATCCATATCATCTAAAAATCTATTGATTGATTGCGGTTCGTTTTCATGATTTTTTTAGAGGCTAAACCCCATACTTGAATCACGATTGGTGACTGGCCGCAGCCCCATGTCTGTCTGCGGTTCGCCTTCTCCGTCGGAGGGTTACCTAAAAGATTAATCCGATTGCGAGCCGAGGGCAGAAGCTCCGGCCAGTGGAGTGAATGAGAACCCTATCCATCTTCTTCGCCTGCGTGAGCCTTAGCTCTACCGTTTTGGCCCAGCCTGTCCCGGGGACTAACGCTGCGGCCGGCGTCACCGGCAGCAGTTTGGTGGCTGGCAACTCGTCGGCCCCTGCTGGAGGGAACGCGCCCACGCCTACCCCCGACCCAGCCCCGGACAATTCACCCGCGCCCACGCCCGATAACCCTCCGGCGGCGGGAGGAGGCGGTGCGCCCATCGCGGAAGCGGCGCCGGTCACCGCGCCAGCCGAGCCCCTAACCGGGTCGTTTTTGCATCGGATGCTGAAAGCCTACTCGAACGATTGGAGCAGCCCCGCGTCCGAATCCGGGCCCGTACCCCACCGTGGCTTTGAGGCGCCCGAATCCGACCCGCCGTTCCCTTTCGCGATGTGGCCGTACGGAGGCAGTCCGGTGATCGGCCAGCCGTTCACCCAATCCGCGCCGCTGATGCAAGCCATTTGGAGCGGTTCGAAGGGAGAATGGTGGAAGAAAAGCGGCATCCAGATCTACGGCTGGATGAATGGCGGGTTCAATCTTAGCACGTCGACCGGCGGCGGTTACTCCAATTATCCTGCGGCCTACGCGGAGCGGGGCGATTCGATCACTCTCGATCAGGAAGTCCTGTACATCGACAAGGAGCCCGATACGGTGCAAACCGATCACATCGATTGGGGTTTCCGCATCGCGCCGATCTACGGTCTGGATTATCGCTACACCACCTCCAAAGGGATTTTCAGCGATCAGCTTCTCGGCAAGAACAAAGAGAACGGCTTCGATATTCCCATGGCCTATTTCGATCTCTACGTGCCGCAGGTTGCCAACGGCATGAACATCCGCATCGGCCGCTACATCTCTCTGCCGGACATCGAAGCGCAACTGGCCCCGAACAACTACACCTACACGCACTCCATCACGTACACATTCGACTGTTACACCCAGACCGGCATCAATGTCAGCACCATGCTGAGCAAGCATTGGCTGTTCCAAGTTGGACTCTCGGCCGGATGTGACGCCGCGCCGTGGACCTCCGATGCGAAGCCAACCTTGAACGGCTGCCTGGGCTATTACTTCCGTGAGGGCTCAGACGAAATTTACGCCTGCGACAACACTTTCAACAACGGCAAATACGCCTACAACAATCTGACTGCGTATTACCTGACCTGGTATCACAAGTTCAATTCCACCTGGCACACCGACACGGAGAGCTGGTATCAATACGAAAGAGGCACGCCCAACGTCAACAATCCGGCGGCGACATCACTGTTGGAAGTCGGCGCCAACGGCGCGGTCTGCAACCAGTCGTATGAAGTTACTTGCTACGCTCCCGAATGGGCGTTGCTGAATTACACCGAGAAGAAAATCAACACCCGCAACTACCTCAGCATCCGTAATGAAGTATTCGACGATCTCCGCGGCCAGCGCACCGGTTTTCGGACAGTGTACACGGAGCACACCATCGGGTTTGGACACTGGATCGGCACCACGTTCTTGGTCCGGCCGGAGCTGCGCTTTGAGCGCTCCTACGATGTGCGGGCCTATGACAACGCAACCAAACAGAATCAGTTCATGTTCGCCTGCGATGGGATCTTCTTCTTCTGATCCAATGACGCAATCCATCGACTATCGAAGGACTTAGGACGGGTCTAACACGCGCGTGTTAGCATGATGGGAGATCGTGGCAAAGACGGAAATTATTCTGAACCTGGCCTGGATGCTGCTTTGCATCGGCGCTCTCGGCGCTCAGGTATGGATGGACCGTCTGCGCTCCCGTCCGGGCGGCAGGAGGATTCAACTGCGGCGCACGCTATCCGTGTTGATCGCGGCCTTGGCTTTGTTCCCGGTAATCTCGGCCAGCGACGATCGCGTGCGGCTGGCGGACCTGAATGCCGCTCCCGCGCAGGAAACCGCCTTCGAGGGCGGTCAGATGCACAATCTGCTAAGTTCGGCCCCGCTGGAAGATCCCGAACATGGCCAGACTGCGCAGCCGTTTCTGCTGACGGTCATTGTTTGCCTGTTCCTGATCGCGCGGCCGGATATCGCCGCGCTGCCCCGCTGGTTCTCGATCAGCGCCGTGGGGCGGGCGCCGCCTGCCTTGGCGTAGCGCGGCGAGTTCTCAATCTGGGCCATTCCTGACCTCTTTGCTCGTTGATTTGCTGGCCGCGCCACGCGTGCATTCAAGAGTTTTCGGATTCTTTGATTTCACTTAGATTCATGGCGTTGGCATAGAAAGACGCCGTGTAAAGGTTTGTTATTAGATGAACCGGCTTTGTTCCAAGCAGTGGAGAGCGATGGGGGCCTTGGGGGCTCTGTACCTGGGAGTCCTATACTTGGCCGCCGCGGCTTTTGGCCAGAACACGCCCTCGGCCTTCACCTGGCAGCAGATTAAGGAGCGGTTTGAGGCGGTGAATCCGACCCTCATCGCCGCGCGGGCCAGCATCGTCGAGGCGCGCGACAGCGAGATTACTGCGTTCCTCCGGCCCAATCCCGAGTTCAGTCTGTCCACCGACGGATTTCAGTTGGCCCCCAACTACGGGGTATTTCAACCCCTGAGCGGCGTGGTGTTGACCCCCAGCGTCAGCGTCCTGCATGAGCGCCAGCATAAACGCGAGCTGCGTCTGGCGACGGCCAAGCAGTCCACCGACATCGCGGTGTCCAGCCTGGCCGATCAGCGGCGTAATCTGCTGTACACGCTGCGCAACTCCTTTGTGGGCGTATTGCAAGCCAAAGCCGTGTTTCAGAACGCGACCGCCAACTTGACGTATTGGGATCAGGAGCTGGACGTGAATCAAAAGCGCTACGACGCGGGCGATCTGGGTCGACTGGATTTGGACAGGCTGACCCTGCAGCGCGTGACGTTCGAGACCGACTTGCAGAACGCGATCCTGAATCTGAAGACCAGCAAGATCGGGATTCAGCAACTGATTGTGGATCACACACCGCTTGACCGCTTCGATTTAAGCGGTCCCTACGAATACAACAAGGAGCTGGCGCCTCTCGAGACCTTCCGCACGGCCGCGCTGGAGTCCCGTCCGGACTTGCAGGTGGCCATTAAGAACGTGCAACTGGCGCGGACGAATCACCTGCTTGCCGTCGCCAACGGCTCCACCGATCCTACCTGGAGCGTGTGGTATTCGCACAACGCGTCTTTCTCGAACACCTTCGCCAACAACACCGCGGGCTTCAGCGTAAGCATTCCGCTCCGGATCTTCGACCGGAATCAGGGCGAAAAGGCGCGCACTCAAGTGGACATCGGGCGTAACGAAAGGCTCCGCGACGCCGCGGAGGCGCAGGTTTATGGCGATGTCGATTCGGCCTACGCGACGCTCGAGCAGGCTCTGAACTTGCTGGGCCGGTACAAAGAAAAGTATGTGCCGCTGGCCGCCAACCTTCGCGACAAGACCCGCGATGCCTTCCAGCATGGAGGAGTGTCGCTTTTGGAGTATCTGGACTCTGAGAAATCGTATCGCGACACAAATTTGAACTACATCAACTTTATCGGTTCGTACTTGACTGCGGCCGCGCAGATGAATCAGGCCGTGGGCAAAGAGGTGCTTCCATGAATCGCCAATTCCTTTCTAGAAAGATCCGGTTGAGCGGACTCGTCCTGGGCGCGGGGCTGTGCCTGGCGCTGGCGGGCTGCGGCAAGACCAATACAGCCAAGGCCGACTCCACCGACACGGGTCCCGCTCCGGCTCAAGTCGAGCCGGACTTCGACGTCACCAACGTCAAAGTGGACCATCCGGAGCAATTCCCGCTGGTCATGGCCGGTTCGCACATGGCCTCGCAGGAGGTTAGCGTGCCCGGCACGGTCGGGCCCGACGTCTCCAAGCAGGTTCCTGTCATCTCGACCGCAACCGGAAAAGTCATCGACATCAAAGTGAAGGTCGGCGATGCAGTCAGCAAGGGACAGGTCTTATTCACGGTGCGTAGCGCGGACATCAACGGTGCGTTCTCGGATTACCGCCACGCCGTGGCGGCCGAGCAACTCGCCAGGAAACAACTGGAGCGCGCCAAGATCCTGCTCGGCGACGGCGCCATCCCAGCCAGCGCGCTCGAAATCGCGCAGACCGCCGAAGACACCGCCCTGGTCGATGTCGACACCACCGCCAAGCACCTCCAGGTGCTGGGCGTGCCCGATCCCAGCAATCCCACCGATTTGATCTCCATGCTCGCGCCGGTTTCGGGCGTGATTACCGATCAACAGATCACCAACTCGGCTGCGGTACAGGCGTATGCGCCCTCCAACCCGTCGCCTTCTAATCCCTTCTCCACCGGCTACCCCTTCACCATTTCCGACATGTCCGATGTTTGGGTGGTGTGCGACGTGTTCGAAAATAACCTCTCTCAGGTGCAGATGAATGACTACGCGGACGTCCGGCTGAACGCTTATCCCAATCGTGTCTTCCGCGCGCGCATTTCCAATATCGGCCAGATTCTGGATCCCAATCTGCACACGGCCAAGGTCCGGCTGGAGGTGCCGAATACGGAGGGCTTGTTCCGGATCGGCATGTTCGCCAGCGCCACCATCCACGGCGACACTCTGGGCAACCACGCGGTGGTCCCCAGCTCCGCGATTCTGAATCTTCACGACAGCAACTTTGTGTACGTCCCCGGGCCGGACAACCACTTCCGCAGGATCCAGGTGACCCCTGGAGATATGCTGCCCAACAAGATGCAGGAAGTTGTTTCGGGCATCAAGCCTGGAGATCAGGTGGTAACCAACGCACTCGTGCTGCAGAGCACCGTGGAGCAATAGAGGCGAAACTATGATTCACGGGATGGTCGATTTCGCGCTGAGCAAACGCTTCCTGGTGATTGTCGCGGCGCTGCTGCTCCTGGTGTGGGGCGGCATTTCTTTCCACAATCTGCCGGTGGAGGCCTATCCCGACGTGGCCAACAATTACGTCACCATCATCACGCAGTGGCCGGGGCGCGCGGCCGAGGAGGTGGAGCAGCAGGTCTCGATTCCCATCGAGATCATCATGAACGGCATTCCGCACTTGCAAACGCTGCGTTCGGTTTCCCTGGCCGGTTTGTCCAGCGTCAACATGATCTTCGACGACGATTCGGTGAATGACTGGAATCGCGCGAAGGTGGTGGAGCGCCTTACCCAGGTGACGCTGCCGCAAGGCTTGACCCCGCAGATCGGCACGGACTGGAGCCCGGTGGGCCAGATCTACTTCTTCACGCTGCACTAGCACCAACCCCAAGTACGACGTGATGGAGCTGAAGTCGCTGGAGGACTGGGTGATCGAGAAGCAGTTCAAGTCGGTGAAGAACGTGGTGGACGTAGCCAGTTTCGGCGGGCCCACGCGGGAATACCAGGTGCGCGTGGATCCGGCCAAGCTGATCGCCTACGGGCTGAATATCGCTCAGGTGGAGCAGCAGTTGGCCAACAACAACGTGAACGCCGGCGGCAATTTCATCCAGGAGGGATTGCAGCAGGTCAATGTGCGCGAAGTCGGCCTGGTGAGTGACGTTCACGATATCGCGAGCACGGTGCTGACCACCAAGAACGGGACCTCCCTGCGGGTTCGGGACATTGCCGTGGTGGAGCAAGGGCCCAAGGTGCGGCTGGGGCAGTTCGCGCGGGCGCGGCACCTGGCCAACGGCAAGATCGTCGACAACGACGACGTGGTGAGCGGGATCGTGCTGCTGCGCAAGGGCGCGGAGTCCGACGCCACGCTGGTGGACATCCACGACAAGGTGCAGCAGTTGAACGGCGAAGGGCCGTATCAGGGCGCGGGCATTCTGCCGCCGGGCGTCAAGGTGGTTCCGTTCCTGGACCGCAGCGACCTGGTGCACTTAACCACGCATACGGTGCTGCACAACCTGACCGAGGGAATCATCCTGGTGTCGGTGATTCTGTTTATTTTTTTGGGCAACATTCGCGGCGCGCTGATCGTCACGCTGACCATTCCCTTCGCGCTGCTGTTCGCCTCCATCTGCCTGAAGATCGCCGGCATCCCGGCGAATCTGCTGTCGCTGGGGGCGCTGGACTTCGGCATGATCGTGGAAGGCGCGGTGGTGATGATCGAAAACATCGTGCGGCTTCTTTCGCATCCGCCTACGGCTTCGCATCCGGATGAAACGGTAAGCGAGAAGATCCGCCGCGCCGCGCACGAGGTGCAACGTCCCGTGTTCTATTCGATCGCCATCATCATCACCGCCTATCTGCCCATCTTCACCTTGCAGGCGGTGGAAGGGCGCCTGTTCAAGCCCATGGCTTGGACGGTTGCGTTCGCACTGCTGGGCGCACTGATCTATTCGATGCTGGTGGGGCCGGTGATCGCAGCGGTAGTGTTTCCCAAAGGAACCAAGGAGTGGCACAACCCGCTGATGGGCTGGCTGACCAAGGGATATGACAAGATTCTGGGCGTCGCGATCCAGTGGCGTTGGGTGACGGCGGCCTTGGCGCTGCTGATTCTGGGCGGCACGATTTTTGTCAGCCGTAATATCGGCTCCGAGTTCCTGCCGCACCTGGACGAAGGCGCCATCTGGGTGCGCGGCACACTGGCCCCCAGCACCGGTCAGAGCCAGGGCATCGCCATCGCCAATCAAGCCCGCATCCTGCTGTGCTCCTTTCCGGAGGTGCCGCAGTGCACCAGTCAGACCGGGCGGCCCGACGACGGAACCGATACCACCGGCTTCTTCAACACCGAATTCTTCGTGGATTTGAAGCCCAAGGAAGAATGGCGGCCGGTGTTTCACCAGAACAAGGAAGAGCTGATCGCGGCGATGAACAAGGAGCTGGAAAAAATCCCCGGCGTCATCTGGAATTTCTCGCAGCCCATCTCGGACAACATGGAGGAAGCCGTCAGCGGCGTGAAAGGCGAACTTGCCGTCAAGCTGTACGGCACCGACTTGCGCACCCTGGAAGCCACGGCTCAGGAGATCATCAACGTGATGCGCGGGGTGCAAGGCGTCCAGGATCTGGGCCTGTTCCGCGTGATCGGACAGCCCAACCTGAATTTCACGGTGGACCGCGACAAGGCCGCGCGCTACCAGATCAACGTCGCCGACGTGCAGGATGCGATTCAAACCGCGGTGGGCGGAAACGCGCTCACCCAGGTCCTGCAAGGCGAGCAGCGCTACGACCTGGTGCTGCGTTATCTGCCGGAGTACCGCAATACCAAAGAGGCGATCGAGAACATCCGTCTGCTCTCGCCCTGCGGGCGAGCGAGTATCGCTGGCGCAACTGGCCAACGTGGAGACCGACCGATGGCGCGGCCGAAATCTATCGCGAAGGCAGCCAGCGCTATGTCGCCATCAAGTACGGAGTGCGCGGGCGCGACCTGGGCAGCACGGTGGAAGAGGCCATCAAGAAGGTGACCGCGCGGGTGAAACTCCCGCGTTGGCTACACCATCGATTGGGCGGGCGAGTATCGAGAGCCAGCAGCGCGCGCAGGCGCCGGCTGATGCTGATCATTCCGCTGACGCTGCTGCTGATTTTCTTCATTTTGTACACGATGTTCAACTCGATGAAATGGGCCGGCCTGGTGCTGATGAACGTGGCCATGGCGCCGGTGGGCGGATTGCTGGCCTTGTTGTGGACGGGCACCAATTCAGCGTGTCCTCCGGGCGTCGGATTTCTCGCTCTCTTCGGCGTGTCCGTGCAGACCGGCGTGATCATGGTTGAGTACATGAATCAGTTGCGCTCGCGGGGCCATTCCGTGCTGGCCGCGGCGAAGGAGGGCGCGGTGCTGCGCTTCCGCCCGATCCTGATGACCATGCTGGTGGCCTCGCTGGGACTGGTGCCCGCGGCGACCTCCCATGGTATCGGCTCCGATTCCCAGCGGCCTTTCGCAATCGTGATCGTCGGCGGGCTGATGGCTGTGCTGGCGATGAGCATCTTCCTGCTGCCATCCCTGTATGTCTGGTTCGCACGGGAAGGCGACTCGCTTCCGGCGCCCGACAACCTCCACGAGGAAGAAGCATGAGAAAACTGTGTTGCGTGGTTTGGGCGGCGTCCAATTTGCTGCTGGCTCAGGCGCCGCCAGAAAAACTCCAGACCAGCCGGACGGAGACTGCGGATTTTCCGGCCGGAGGTCTGCTGCGCATGAACAACGCGGTCGGGGAAGTGACCATCACCGGCTGGGATGGACCGAATCTCGAAATGACCACCATGAAATCCACCAAGACCGCCGTCGACCCCAAAGACCGCGATCAAGCCAACAAGCTACTGGACAACGTCAAGATTGCGACCGAACGCAAAGGCGATGAACTGGACATTTCTACCGCGTTCCCCAAGCATTCCAAGCTCGCCCGGCCCTTCTTGGGCATGACCGATTTCGATCTCGAATACCGCATCCAGGTTCCCCGCGCCGCGCGCCTGGATATCCAGCAACCCATGGGAGAAATTCACATCGAGAACATCCACGGCGATATTCGCGCCATGGAGAACTTGGGTGAGATCACCGTTTTGGTCCCCGAGGGAATGTACGCCATCGACGCCAGAAGCAAGTTGGGAGCGGTGAACTCGGATTTTCCGGGAAATGAGCGGCAGCTAAAATGGTGGGTCGTGACCTGGCCCGGGCAGGCCTTCATGGCCACCGCTCCCGCGGCGGCGCAGAAGATGTTCCTGCGCGCAGGCTACGGCGATATCGTGATAAGCAAGGCACGTTAGTTCCGGATTCGAACACCGAGCATCAAAAAGGACATCGTTTTGACCAAAGAAGCGATTTGCGCGCGAATCGAAGAGATTGGAATCATTCCGGCTGTTCGCCTCTCCTCGGCCGAAGACGCCGAGTTCGCCGCGGAGGCCGTGTACAGCAGCGGCATTCCCATCGTCGAAGTGACTATGACGATTCCGGGAGCTTCCAAGGTCATCCACAGCCTCACGTCCAAGATGCCGGACGTAATCGCCGGAGCGGGCACCGTGATGGATCTGGACACCGCGCGGCGCTGTCTGGATGCGGGAGCGCGCTTCATCACCACCACCGGTCTCGACCTGGAGATCGTCGAGTACGCGCTAAAGAGGGATGCCGTCGTATTTCCCGGCGTCCTGACGCCGACCGAAATCATGAAAGCATCGAAGGCCGGCTCCGATTTCGTCAAAATTTTCCCCTGTTCCGCAGTGGGCGGACCGGCCTATCTCCGCGCGGTGCGCCCTCCCTTTCCGGACGTCCGTTTCATCGCGGCAGGCGGCGTAAACCAAGCGACGGTCGCGGAGTTTATCTCCGCGGGCGCCGCGGCCGTGGGTATCGGCCGCGACCTGATCCATCAGGACGCCATCCGCCGCCGGGAACGGGATTGGATTCGTGAGCTTTCGCGCCGCTACGTCAACATCATCAAGCAAACCCGCGAAGAACGCGCGGAGTCCTCCCGCCACTAAACCGACTATGTTTCAACTGAAACGCATTCTCTATCCCGTCGATTTTTCCCGGCGCTCGCGCGGGGCGGCGGTGTACGTCGAAGCGCTGGCCGGGCGCTTCCAGGCCGAGCTCATTCTGCTCCACGTGGTCGAGCCGGCCAGCTACAACCGCACCCTGGCCGAGGAGCCGGAGATCACGCGCCAAAGCTTCCTCGACTTCTTTGGCCCCGACCTGAAGTTTCTCCGCGTAGAGACAGTAGTCGAGCGCGGTGAGCCGGCTCGCAAGATCGTGGAATGTGCTGTTGCGCACAAGGCCGATTTGATCATGATGCCCACGCAGGGTTTGGGGCGGTACCGCCGCCTGATCATCGGATCGAGCGTCGCTAAGGTGCTCCACGATGCCGATTGCCCGGTGTGGACCGGCGTCCACCTCGAAGACGCGCCTCCTTTAGAGAAGGTCCACACCGAGCGAGTGCTGTGCGCCGTCGACCTCAAGCAGCCTAGCGCCACGGTGCTCAATTGGGCCAGCCAATTGGCCAGGGAATATCAGGCGGAGCTGACTCTGATGCACGTCGCCGCCAATGCGGAGGAGGAACCGGCCGCCGCAAGCGCGTTGAAAGAGCTCCAGCACACCGCCGGCTCCAGCGCCAAGTTGCACGTGCGGCACGGCGATCCCGCCAAGGTTGTGGCGCACGCCGCGTGCGATCTGCGGGCGGACCTTGTGGTGATCGGCCGCCGGGCTGAAATCGGGCTGATGGGGCGTCTGGAAGTGACCGCTTACTCCATCATTCGCGACTCTCCTTGCCCCGTTGTCAGCGTGTGAAAAATCGCCCAAGCATCGCGTCTTCAGATGCTTGACACCCGTCTCGCGGCGTTCTATCATTCAAAACGGCCGGACGTATCATCAAGAGTGAGTTGCGGCCGTGGGTTATGGGTATTCGAGAACCCAGTGTGGAGGGTATATAAGATGAAGGCAAGATTTGAGGTCCTGGGCGTTGCCCTGGCCTTTGCGGTTGGTGCTGTGCCTATGCTGGCGCATCATTCCTTTTCCGCCGAGTACGATACCAATAAAAAGGTGGTTCTGACCGGCAAGTTCGTGAGAATGGAGTGGACCAACCCGCATTCGTCCGTGTTTTTCACGGTTGCAGACCCGGCTACGGGCAAGGAAGTGGAGTGGAGAGCGGAGACGCCCCCTCCCAACGCTATGGTTCGCGCGGGCCTGCGTCCCAATATGTTGCATGCCGGCGACATCATTACGCTTAGCGGCAATTTGGCCAAGGATGGAAGCAACCTGATGTGGTGCGGTATGGTCACGTTCCCCAACGGCGCCGTCATCGGTTTGCAGGCCGTGCCCGGCAAAGATTCCTCGGAGAAGTAGTTCGGGGCGGCGGTCGATCTTGGAGAAAAAGATCCCCTCAATGGGGGTGATAGGTTTGCGCGCGTTCGACTAGGAGTGTACATTGTCTCAGTTGACCAGGAAGTTGACCAATTGCGTCGCGGCTGCGGCTGCCGCTGCGTTTCTCGTCACCAGCTCAGCCGCTTGGGGACAGAAATATACCGCTCCCAGAGCCCCTTGGGACAACACCCATCCGGACCTCTCCGGAATCTGGCAGGCCAAGGCGACCGTCGGAGATGACATCGAGAAGTCGATTGTAGACGGCCCGAAGAAGATCCCTTACCTTGCCGCTGCGGAAGCTAAGGTGAAGGCCAACGCAGCGAACAAGGCCAAGGAAGATCCGGTCAACAAGTGCTACATGCCGGGCGTTCCGCGCCTGATGTACATGGATTATCCCTTCCAGATTTTCCAAACCCCCAAGTACATCGCGGTCGTCTCGGAGTACTCGCACACTTATCGCATCATTTACATGGACGGGTCTGCGCACGTCGATTATCTTCCCTTCTGGCTGGGCGATTCGCGCGGGCACTGGGACGGCGATACCCTGGTGGTCGATGTACTGAGCTTTAACGACGAGACTTGGCTGGACAAGGCCGGCAACTACCACAGCGACCAGCTTAAGGTGGTCGAGCGGTACACCCGCACCTCGGCTACCGCGATGACGTATGAGGCTACCATCTCCGATCCCAAGGTTTATAGCAAGGAGTGGAAGATCCGCGTGCCCATGACTTTGGACAACAAGCCTAACGCCAGGATCTTGGAATACGAATGCCAGGAAAAGGCTCCGGTCAAGTCGGAAGTCGGCAATTAGCCCGCGCTCGAAGAATCTCAGGAGATCTCGCATGAGGAAAACATTTCTTACAATGGCCACGTTGACCGCTGCGGCGGCCGTGGTTCTGTTCCTTGCACCCCCCAGCTCTGGCCAGGACGGTCCCCCCGCGGGAGGCCCTCCGGGCGGCGGAGGACGGGGAGCCAGAGGTGGTGGTGGCGGACGCGGCGGCCGTGGTGGCGGCGCTCCTGCTCCGCCGGCCGGTCCCATGCCGAAATCTCCCGACGGGCATCCCGATTTTAGCGGCTACTGGAATCTCCCCGACCCTCCCGGCACGGGCGTCGAAAGAATTGAAGCGCCCGCGGGCGGAGGAGGCGGAGCCCCTGGAGGCGGTGGTGGCGCCCGTGGCGGCGGGCAGCAGTTCGGCGCACCTGGAGGCGGAGCACCCGGTGGAGCTCCGGGTGGAGGCGGTGCGGCTCGCGGCGCAGGCGGTCCCGGCGGCGGTGCTCCCGGGGGCGGCCGCGGCGGCCGTGGTGCTGCTGGATGGGTGGTCGATCCTCCGGATGGAAAAATCCCCTATACCCCGGAAGCCCGCGCCAAACAGGAGGATCTTATCAAGAACCATTTGGCGGATGAGCCTGAGTTGAACTGCTACGAATCCGGTGTCCCTCACGCGGAAGCCAACCGCTTCGGCGCACAGATTCTGATGACGCCCGGCTACATGATCCAGCTCACTGAGTTCCTGCACGCAGTCCGGGTCATTCCCATCGATCCCAGCCGCAAGCACATCGATGCGAAGTATCACCTGTTCCAGGGCGATCCGATCGCTCACTGGGAGGGCGACACTCTGGTGGTCGATACAACCAACCAGAACGACAAGACCTGGTTCGATCTTTCCGGTAACTTCAAGACCGAAAACCTCCACGTCACCGAGAAATTCATTCCGCAGGACGCCAATACAATCGTGTATGAGTCGACCATGCACGATCCGACCATCTACACTCGCGATTGGAGCATGCGCTGGAACCTCACTCGCGACCGCTCGGCCCCGAATAGCGACGGCCACCCGCATGAGCTGATGGAGTTCGCCTGCATCGAAGGCAACCGCGATCCGGGCCACTATACCCAGGACGAAGGCGGGAAGGCCAAGCAGGTCCTCGGCAAGAAGCAATAGCGGCTGGTGCGGGCCGTCTCAAACCCGGTCGTCTGAAGCATGGACCGCTGGCCGTGGCCCGATTCGCTGGACGCGGTGATCGCCGCGCCCAAGCATCATACGCTGATTATCGAGAATGACCGGGTGCGTGTTCTGGACACGCACATTCCGGCCGGAGAGACGGTGCCCGTACACACTCATCGCTGGCCCGGCGTGTATTACGTGATCCAATCGAGCGACTTCATCCGCCGCGATCAGCACGGCAACGTCACCTTCGACAGCCGCAAGACTCCGCCGCAAGCCACGGCAAGTTTCCTCGAAAACTTGCCGCCGCACTCCGTCGAGAATGTCGGCGACTGCGAGATTCACCTGATCAGCGTGGAACTGAAGCCGTAAAAACCCGGGACAGGATACTCATTTCCGGTTTTTGTTTCTTTGGCCGGCCTGGAGGGTTGGGGCGAAGCCTCCGGCCGGCCATGAGCTCCAGCCTCTCGGCAAATTGCTCCGAGCCCAGCGGCCGTCCGCGCTTCGAAGCCTCGCGGATGCGCTGCTGGAACGCTTCCTCGCCCACCGAGCCATCCAGCACCTCTCGCCAACGGGGCGCGTCGTATTCGGCTTCCCACGCCGCCATATCGAGCTTCAGCCTTGGCCTGCCGAGCCCCAGATGGGCTCTCGCGCTCGACCATTCGTACGCCGCGGCGTTGTCGACGATCCCTGCGCGAACCGGGTTTCGCTCCACGTAAGCGATCGCCCGCCACAGGTGCGCTCGCTCCAACGGGCAGGAGAAGTAGCGAGCCTCCCAGACATGGCCGCAGCTCCGGTCGATCAGGTTGCGATATCGCGCATAGGCCGCATGCGCCTGCCCCAGCGCCCTGGCGAATGACTCCAGACGCTCGGGCACGGCCACCAGGTGAACGTGATTAGTCATGAGGCAGTATGCCCAGATCGCGGCCGAATGCACCTGGGCGTAGCGGGCGAGCAAATCCAGATACGTCCCGCGATCAGCGTCGGTATAAAAGATAGCTCTGCGCCCGTTGCCCCTTTGCGTGATGTGGTGTGGCACGCCGGGGATCGCGATTCTGGCAATGCGGGACATCTCGATAGAGAAGTGCAGCTGGGGCGCGACGATTCTCGCCGAAAAACTCGAAATGAGTATCCTGTCCCGGGTTTCTTGGTTCCCGGGTTTTCTACTTCCGCGGCAGAGCGAAGACCATGTATTGTCCCGCGCCCGCCGGGTTCGCCGCGAGCTGGCCGCGCGCACTCATCCCGTTGCCGCCTGCGACCGCGAAAGCGATGTATTCGCGTCCGCCGATCTCATAGGCGGCCGGAACGCCCTCGGAGGCGGCCGGAAGGGTTGTTTCCCAGACCACTTTGCCGTTGTCTTCGTCGTAGGCGCGGATCTTGCGGTCCGAGGAGGTTGCGACCAGGACGAGTCCTCCGCCGGTCACCAGCACGCCGCCACGCGGGAAGAAGCTGCCCGTCGACGGATTGTCCGGGATCGATGGAACGGTGCCGTCGGGGACTTGCCACTTGATCGTGCCGGTATTCAAATCGATGGCGGTCAACTGCGACCAGGGCGGACCGATCGGCGAGAGGCCGCTGGACTGGATCATGAAGTCGTAGGGCGCGTTGTAGTGGGTGAAGCCGGGGTCATTGAAAGCCGCGGGTGGCGGCGCCGGCGCGGGTGCGGCTGGTCCGCCTTCGCTGCCGCGTCCGCGCCCTCCCCGGCCACGACCTCCACCTCCTCCACCACCACCTGCGCCTCCGCGCCCGGCTCCCGGAAGGTTGAGCTTGATGGTCATCGGCAGTTCCTTGGAGACGATGAAGATCATCCCTTTCCCGGGATCGACGCCGGAGCTTCCCCAGTTGGCGCCGCCATTATTGCCCGGCATTTCGATCGTCCCGCGCAGGCTCGGCGGCGTGAACAGACCCTCGTTGCGATAGGTTCGCAGAGTCATCAGAACCTTCTCTTTGTCCTCCGGCGACAAATAAGGATTGATGTCCTTCTCGGTGAAGGATTGCCGCGCGAAAGCGGGCGGCTTGGTTGGAAAAGGCTGCGTGGGTGAGGACCATTCACCTGGGACATCGGATTGCGGCACGGGCCGCTCTTCGATGGGCCACAAAGGCTCGCCCGTGACGCGGTCGAAAACATACAGGAATCCGAACTTGGTGGGCTGCGCGACTACGTCGACGTTCTTGCCGTTATGCCTCACCGTGAGCAGCTTGGGAGCGGTGGGCAGGTCGTAATCCCACAGATCGTGGTGGACCAGTTGGCGATGCCACAAGCGCTTGCCGGTGCGCGCATCCAGCGCCACCAGCGAGTTGCCGAACAGATCGTCCCCTTTGCGATTGGCGCCGAAGAAATCGTAGCGCGCCGTGCCGAACGGAATGTAGGCGATGCCGCGCTTCTCATCCACGGTCATCTCATTCCAGTTGTGTACGCCGCCCTCCGTCTTCCAGGCGTCCGGAGGCCACGTATCGTACCCGAACTCGCCCGGATGGGGCACGCTGTGGAAGGTCCACACCAGTTTGCCGGTCTGCACGTTGTAGGCGTGAATGTCTCCGGGGGTGGCGTTATAGTCGTCGCTGATGTTGACCGGGGTCAGCGACATCATGACGATGTTGTCGAAGATTCGTCCGGGATTGCTGCTCTGGACGCTGCGGTTGACGCCGGTCATGTCGCGATCCAACCCCGGTTTCAGATCGGTGATGCCGTTATCGCCGAAGGATTTGATCACCTCGCCGGTTTTGGCGTCGATCGCGTGTAAATAACCGCCCGCGGCAAACAACAGCCTGCGGTCCGACTTATCCTTGCTCTCCCAATAATTGATTCCGCGCGCGGTGGGGCCCGCTGGAGTCTCGGGTCCGCCTCTGCCCGGGGCCGTCACTGCGTGAGACCACAACTCCTTTCCGGTAGCCGCGTCCAGAGCGACGATGGTGTTGGCGTTCTTGGCAAGAACGTACATCACTCCGTTGGCGATAATCGGGTTGAACGTGCGGTTCCCCATGCCGGCGGGATAGGTCCAGGCCATTTCGAGTTGCTTCACCGTGTTCTTGTTCACCTGCTTGAGCGACGTGTATTGCGAGGAGTCCGCTCCTCCCAAGTATTCGCTCCAGGTATTGAACGCCCGCTCATCGGCCGCAAATAACAACGCGGCGGACAGCGAAAATAACGCGAGTGCGCGCATGGATCCTTCTCCTATTGCTTCAACGCGAAAACGTGCAGCGTGTTCCCGCCCGAGACAGCCACGTACTGCCGGCCATTCACGGAGTAACTCATCGCTCCGGAGTACACGGCTCCGGCGAGCTGCGTCTTCCACAGCTCCGTCCCCGTGCGGGCATCCAGCGCGAAGAAGCGGCCGTCATGGGCGCCGCTGAACAAAACGTCAGTGGCAGTGGTGAGAACGCCGGCCATGGTGATGTCGGTCATTTTGTATTCCCACTTCTTTTCCCCAGTGGCCGGCACGAAAGCGCGCAGGGCTCCGAAGCCCTCGCCCTCCTTACGCACCGTAACGTTGCCGCCGTTCCAGGGAACATTTCCACCTCCGCCTCCTCCACCGCCGAAAACTCCGCCCTCCACGAAGGCTTGGGGCTGCGCGGGCTTGCGAACGGTTTGATGATAATCGTCCCAGGTGGAGACGTAGAACAAACCCGTGCGCGGGCTGAAGGACGGCGAATACCAGCTTGTGCCGCCTTCGACTCCGGGATAAAGCGTGACCGCTTCGCCCGCCGGTTGCGGCAGCTTGCCCTCGGCCCAGATCGGCCGGCCGTTTTCGTCGAACCCGCCCAGCCAGTTGACGGTGGTCAGCGGCTTGCCCAGCAAAAACTTTCCCGTGGTGCGGTCCAGGACATAAAACACGCCATTGCGATTGCCCCACATCATCACTTTGCGCGCTTGGCTTCGCCCACTGGAATCGGGCCATTGGATGTCGGCCAGCAAGGGAATCTGCGCCGAGTCCCAGTCGCGCTCATCGTGCGGTGAAAACTGGTAATGCCACTTGAGCTTGCCCGTGTCGGCATCCAGCGCCACCACGGAGTTGCAGTAGAGATTGTCTCCGGCCCGCGCATCGCCATCGAAATCCGGACCGGCATTGCCAGTGCCCCAGTAGGTCAAGTTGAGCGCCGGATCGTACGATCCCGTGGTCCACACCGACCCTCCACCGTGCTGCCACGAATCTCCCGCCCAGGTATTGTTTCCTGCTTCGCCGGGTTCTGGAATCACGTGGAAGCGCCAGACCTCTTTGCCGGTCTTCGCGTCATAGGCCGCGATGAAACCGCGGATGCCGTACTCTCCGCCCGCCGTGCCGACGATCACCTTGTCCTTCACGATCAACGGCGCGTGGGTGATCGCATAGCCCTGCTTGGCGACCGCCACGGTCGTGTCCCATTGCAGTTTGCCGGTCTTGGCGTCGATGGCGATAAGGTGCGCATCCGTGGTGCCCAGGTACAGAGTGTTTCCCAGGATCGCGAGCCCGCGGTTGACTCGTCCGCAGCACGGCTTCGCGTCGGTGGAGGGAAGGTATTGGTAGGTCCACCGCACCGCGCCGCTAGCCGCGTCTAGAGCTACGACCGTGAACACCGGCGGAGGTGGCGGAGGCGCCGGCGCTTCCGGAGCTGCCGGGGCCGCGGGTGCTTGCCCCTGCGCCGGGTTTGCTCCAGTCGGCGCAGCTCCCGCCAGTCCGGCTTCCGCGGCGTTGGCCGGCGCCGGACCGCCACGCCCTCCACGCCCGCCTCGACCACCTCTTGCGCCACGCGGCGCGGGCGGGGGCGGCAAGACCGTGTACATAATTCCGTCCGCCACCAGCGGTGTCGCCTCGAACTTTTCGTTGGTCGTGGCTTGGTAGGACCACGCCTGCTCCAGGTTTTTCGCGTTGTCAGGAGTGATTTGGGTGAGCAAGCTGTAGCGCTGGCTCATCATGGTGCCGGAATAGGTGAGCCAATTCTGCGGCTCCTTGTTGGCGTTCAGCAAGCGTTCGAAAGGGACTTGCGCGGAGACAGATCCCGCCAGCGTGAGCATGAGCAGCATGAGGGTTTTCATAGCGAGGCTTGTGACTGGCCATCTTATCGCGTCTGCGCACCAACCGCAAACGAAGAATCCTTGAAAAACTGCGAAAATAGGGCGGTGTCAAGACCCTCGCGCGTCTGGAGCGCGCTGCCGCAAGCCTTGGCTTGGGCGCTGCTGGCGACGCAAGCCGTCATTCCCTGGACCGTCAGGCATTACATCACGGAGGACGGCCCGTCGCATCTTTACAACGCTCTGGTGCTGCGCGACGTTTTGTTCCACCCGCATGGATTGTATGCGGCCGTTTATCATTTCCAAGGCCGCTTAGTGACGAATTGGAGCACCCCGTTACTGGTGGGATTGCTCGCGCCTGTCTTCGGACCGGCTCATTCCGAAGCCGCTCTGGCAAGCTTCTGTGTGTTGATCGGATTCGCGTGCTTGACGTATCTGCGAAGGTCGATCGATCCCTCATCCGGCGTCGATCCGCTCACGAACTTCCTGTTGAACACATGGTTCTTTTGGGTTGGCTTTTACAACTTCTATTTGGGTGTTGCTCTGTGCCTGCTCCTGGCCGGTTTCTACATTCGTCACCGCGAGGCATTGATTGGCAAGCGCGCCGCCATGCTCGGCGTGGGGATGGTGTTGTTATTCTTCACCCACGTTCTTCCGGCGCTGCTGGCTGGGATGGCAATCGTCTTCGCCGGCGTCATTGGGGCAAGACGGAACTGGAAAATGCTCGCCGCGGCGTTCGCGCCGGTGGCGATTCTGCTTGGGTTTTTTCTGCGCGGCGGACTGGGTCGAATGGCGTTTCAACCGGACATTGCCTGGGCGTGGAACTCCTTTCCGATGCAGGTGTTCGCTGCGGCGAAGGGCCGGACGGGCGGGGAAGAGCTGCTGGTTCCCGCGGTCCTGCTGGTGCTGGTTGCCGGAATCCTATCGCTGACGCGTGGAGAATGGTTCGGCGCGAAGGGCGCTCTAGCCGCAGCCGCGATCGCCAGCTTCATCGGATATCTGCTGCTACCTGACTCCGGCTTCGGCGGGGGCGAGATCAAGGCTCGGATGGCGTGGGCGATATTCTTGTTTGGCTGTCCTGTGGCCGTCACCGCCGCTCGCGTGCAGCCTTTGCGGATGCCCTTCAGCATTTACATTGCTTGCTTCGTTGCCTCCAATCTCATCTACACTGCGTGGCTGATCCACCGCATTGAACCCGCGGCTGATTCCTATGCCTCTGTCTTGGAGACCATCCCGGAGGGGTCGTCCTTCATAAAGGCTCAGTATTTATCCCAAGCCGCTCGCGACCGATTTGGCTACGACGCCATAGCCGACGATCCCATATTTCACGCCGACGCCTGGGTCGCGGCGCGTAGGGGGTTGATAGATCTTACCGATTATCAGTCTCTCAGCCGAGTATTCCCCATCACCCTCCAAAAAGAGTTTTCCGGTTCGCTCCAGAATTCGATGCGATCGCTCGAAGACGCCGCGTCAGCCGGAAATGATGCACTGCCAGAGATTCTCTCCGCAGTCCCCGTCCCTGCCGATTACGTGGTTCTGGTTGGTGATGAGGGCTCCGAAGTTGTGCGTCAAAGCGATTTCGCGAAGACGCGAGAGTGGCTCAACACAAACTTGAAGCCCGTCTCTTCGAACGGCTTCGTCCGCGTCTATCAAAACTTGAACCGGATTCCTCCCCAAACTCCGATCGGCGCGCCGGGGGCCAAATAAGTCGTGGAGAGAGAGGGATAATTTCCGTCGGAGTTCGGCGGAAGCGGTTGCGGGTTGAACACGCCCTGGTTCGTGTAAGGCGTCGCGCCGAGGGCGGCGCCGGTGAAGTAGTGATGGTTTAACAGGTTGTCGATCTGCGCGAACAGTTCCAGGTTTCGCAGAAGCTGATAATGCGCGCCAAGGTTCAGGACCCCGTATCCGGGAGAAAGGCCCTGACCCAGATAATGCACGCCGTCAGGCTGGTCCAGATTGTTTTCATTACCGCGCGCAAAAGAGCGTCCGACGGCGATGAAGTCCAGATCGACGGAGCTCTTGGAGGTGGGTTCATACTCCAGATACGCCTTGATCATATTTCGCGGAACTTGCGGAATCCGGTCGCCCGGTGTAATGGTGATGTTGCCATCCTCGCCGGGAAATCCGGCCAGGCTGCTGGAGTTGCTGCTGTTGAATGCTCCGTCGATGACCTGAGTGGTCTGGTAGGTGGCGTTGAGGAAAGTATAGTTGCCCCCCAGCATCATCCTGCCGATGTGCCCGCTGAGCGAAGTCTCCAGGCCATCGCGCCGAGTTTCCCCGAAATTCGCGAAATATCCGAAGCCGGTTTGCGGGGAGGCGACGAACAGAATGTCATTGTAATTCTGCCCGCCGAACCAGCCGAAGCTCCAGCGCAGGTTGTTTTCAATCGAGCCACGCACGCCGGTTTCGATGGTTCGCGTGACCACTTGCTTCAGCGGCGGGTCGCTCACCAAGGCGTTGGGAAGGTTGCACGGATTATTGGGATCGGCGCAGCCCAGCTCGATCGTGGTGGGCGCGCGGCTGGCTTCGCTGTAGTTCAAGTAGACGCTGGTCATCTTCGGCAGCGCGTAGGTGAACCCGGCGGAGGGATTGAAGCGCTGAAATACATACTGGCCGTTCAAATTGCCCCGGATTCCTGCGGGTGCGGGCGGAAGGAGATCCGTGTTATCTACCGGCGTCCGGTTATAACGGCCGGAGACCGTAATCGCCCACTTGCCGATGTTCAACGTATCGGCGGCGAATACGCTTGCGGTATTGACCGTACCGCGCAGGTCAACCCGCGTGTCGATCGGCACACCGTTTTGGTCTGCCGTGCTTCCGTCCTCATAGGAAGGCAAGGGCAAGATGTTGAGGCCGTTCGATGCAATATAACCGTACTGCGTGTACTGCTGAAATTTCACGTCGCTGCGGTCCCACGCCGAGCCAATGATTATATGGTTGTGCTTCGCCACCCAACTGAACTGCCCCGAGACTCCGTAGTTGTGCTGATACGTGTAGCCGTTGGTGATCACGCCCGTGCACGCGCTGTCGGGCGAATTGACCTCCAGCACCTGCGCGAAGCAGCTCCAGTAAGGATAGGGCTGCGTGGCCGGGCTTCCTGTGGAGGGAAAGCCGCTGTATCCGGCCGCCTGAAGCGCGGCGACATCGCCCGGAGCGAGCGTGTAAAGATTGTTGCCGAGGGCGTTGGTATTGACATTTCCGTTGGTGGAGTCGGCGCGAATGTAGCGGAAGTAGGCGTTGCCGGAGAGCGTCAGGCCGTTAGAGAACTGGTGCTGCAAAATCAGATTGAAGGCAGGCGAGCGGTTCCAAGTGAAGTCCGGGACGCTATAGACGCTGGAATAATCCCTCTCGAGAGCGCGAAAATCCTGAGAGCCGTTTCCCGTCAGCCAATTGTCCGCATACGAGAACGTCAGTCCGATCGTGGTGCTTCCATGCTGCCAACCCAGTCGCGCGAAGGACTGGCGGACTTCAGACGGCGAATCTTGCCGCCATCCGTCTTCACGGAAGAGGTTGCCCGCAACATACCAGTTGAATCCCGTTTTTTGGCTCGACCCGCCATACTCGGCCTCGCCTTCCCGCCGCCCGAAGCTTCCGCCGCTGACGGAGAGCGTACCTCCAGACTCGGTCAGGCCGCTTTTGGTCTGGACCGAAATAGCTCCGCCTAGGGTGTTCAGTCCGAAGAGCGGATTCGAGCCGGGCATCAGCGCCATTTCCGCTATGGCGATTTTAGGAATCAGGTCCCAGGCGACAATATCGCCGAAAGGCTGGTTCTGCCGCACCCCGTCCATATAAACCGACAGCCCCTCCGGCGTTCCCAGCAGCGGCGAAGCCTCATAGCCGCGGTAGTTGACGTCGGGCTGGAATGGGTTTTCCTGATTCTGATTGACGTAAACGCCGCTGAGGCGCTGGTTCATGAGATCCGCAAGATCCAGCGACCCGCTTTGCTGCAGGTCGCGCGCGCTCGCGGTTTGAACCGGTGCGGGAATGTCTTCCAGCGGAAGATCGGTTCCCGGAAGGGGCGTGGCGGCGACTACGTCGACACTTGAAGATATCGCCGCCAGCGCCATCATGAACGTGCGGGTAGCCGCCGCTCCGGCCGCGACGTCGACGGTGACTGATTGCGGCGCGAATCCTTGCTTCTCGATCTGTACGCGGTAACGGCCCGGGGGAAGATTTGAAAACGTATAGCTGCCCTGGGCGTCCGTCTCGAAAGTCTGCGCCGTCCCGTTGGGCGGGGTCAACTTACCGTTCGCCTGCAAGGCCATGCCGGAAGGGTCCTCCACCGCAATCCGGATCTCGCCCGCCGGCGTTTGGCCGTCCAGTATCGAGACGCACACTGCCACAAAGAGGCAGAACCCCGCGAGCCGCATCTATTCCTACATTCCCGCAGCCGGGCTTGTGTTCATGGATTCTTTGAACGATCTTTTTATGAACAGTCTTTGATGTGGAGGAATTTATTAGTATAGAGGCGATGCGCGTTGCGGCTCAAGAATCGGCGTTTCCGCTGACCCGGGACCAAAGCGATTCCGCGGCAGAGTCGCGGCTGGAGCACCAGGTTGTGGAGTTGTTCGACCAGCTGCGCGGACGCTTGCTGCGCTACACAGTGAACTTTGGCCTTTCCGTGCAGGATGGCGAAGAGATCGTGCAAGAGACCTTTTTGGCGCTGTTCCGCCACCTGCAAGAAGGCAAGCCGCGCGATAATCTGCGCGGATGGGTGTTCCGTGTGGCGCACAATCTGGCTCTCAAGCGCCGGATGTCCGCGAACGTTTCGGAAGCAATCACCAGTGAGGCCGCGGGAGAAACGGCGCTGTTAGCCGATCCCGCGCCGGATCCCGAGGAGCAGTTGGCCGGGGCGCAATCGCAGCGGCGTCTGATGGCGGTATTCCGGGTCCTGCCGGAGCAGGATCGCCGGTGTCTGATTCTGCGGGCCGAGGGCCTGCGTTACCGTGAGATCGCACAAGTGCTGGGTATGTCGCTGGGTGCGGTGTCCATGTCGTTGAGCCGGTCGCTGGCGCGCTTGGCCCGCGCGGCGAACCGGTGAGATCGGTGCGAAGGGTTACGGAGTAAGAAATGGAGTTTCAAGACGCTCACATTTCCGACGAGGATCTCCTGCTCGCGATCGATGGCGAGCTGGAAGACGAGGAAGCCGGGCGAATAGCCGCCCACCTCGCGGACTGCTGGGCATGCCGCGCCCGGCGTCAGGAAATCGAATCCGCGATCGGGGTGTTCATGAAGGTGCATGAACGCAATCTGAGTCCGCAGTTACCGCCGGCTGCGGGTCCGCGAGCGCTGCTGAAGGCGCGTATCGCGCAAATGCCCGCGCGGGCGCAGCACTCCCGCCGGTTACCGCCGCTATGGGCGCAAGTGGCGGCGGCAGTGGTTCTGGCCGCGTCCGCGACGGTTCTCGCCGGGCGCTGGGCCTCGATACACCGTCCGGCCGCGGCGCTCCGGGCGCTCTCCTCTCCCAACGCTGCATTAACCCCAGGCGCCGCGATTCTTGCCAGCCGCAACCAGGTCTGCTCCGCGCCGAACACCAACAACCGGGCCGTACCGGCCTTCCTTCAGCGGCAGGTTTTCGCGGAGTACGGAATCTCCGCCGCACAGACGCGCGCCTACGAAGTCGACTACTTGATCACACCCGCGCTGGGCGGCGCGGACGACATCCACAATCTGTGGCCGCAGTCGTATGCGGAAACGGTGTGGAACGCGCGCGTTAAGGATGCTCTGGAGGATCGCCTGCACGATCTGGTGTGCCAGGGGCAGATAGATCTGGCCACGGCGCAGAGGGACATCTCCATGGATTGGATCGCGGCCTACAAGAAATATTTCCGGACGGACCAGCCGCTGGATACCGCGCGGTAAATTTCTTGCTCTAGAACCCGCCTTTCGGCCGGTAGCCGGGACGCACTTGGATGCGATACTTCTTGCCTACATCCGGCAAAATCTCCACCGAGATTTTCCGGAACCCCTCATTCGGATTCGGCTGCGGATAGTAAGTGATGGTGTAGGAATTGCCGAGGTCCTCGCGAATCGCCTCGAACGCCTCCACCTGCTTCTGCCAGGTGCGCGCGAAGTATGCCTTGCCTCCCGTGCCGGTGGAGATGCGCCGGAACACGCTGGAGGAAATAGGATCGCTGGTGACTTCGTTGGTGGAGATCACGTAAATCGGAATGCCTTCATCCTCGGCCACGGCGCGCACGTCGTCCGGCGCGACCATGCTCGCATTATCGGGGCCGTTGGAGAACACGATCACCACCTTGCGCCCCGCGACTTTCGCGGCGTCGCGCAGCGTTAGCAGCAGCGCGTTGTACAAAGCCGAATCGTCCCCGGCGATGGCCTTGCGCAAACCGATGACCGCGTCGTCGCGCTCCTTCGAAAGCGGCGCCGCCCGCGCCAGATTGCGGCTATACGTGTACACAGCCACGGAATCGGCGCGGTCCAGGCCCCGGATGAAATCGGCGATCGCGTCGGAGGCGTACACGAATCCGCGATACATGTAGTTGCTGGTGTCGAACAAAACGAAAACGCTGGTGCCCACCAGCATCTCCGCGCGAGCCTCGGGCGAATCGGCCTGCGGGCCTTCCGGAGCAACCGTGACAAGCTTCGTGCTTCCATCCTCGGCCACGTTCACCGGAGCCTGGTTGCCTTCGGAGAACGAGTTGACCTTTTGCGCGATGCCATCCTCAAGGATTCGGAAATCCTTAGGCTTGAGCCCGTTCACGTAGTGCCCTTTGCTGTCGGTGATCTGGAAGCTCAGCACCACCAGGTCCACTTTTACTTTGAAGGTAGGACGGTCCTGCGCCAGCGCGATCGCCACCACCAGAAAGATTAGAGCGAGTCTTCGAATCAAAGCCGTTTCCTCCGCAATGTCATTGATTGGCGGCGGCGCGCAAGCGTTCCTTGCTCGCCTGCTCCCGCACTTCGTTGCCCACGGTTCTCAGCGAGCGCAGGAGCGCCGGCCAATCCTCCAAGTGTGTGGCGAAAATCTCTTGCACGGTTTGCTGGGTCCACTCCGGCACCAGCAGGTTCAGCTCCGGCGGCGCGGCGTGAATCTGGTCGGCCAGCGCGCCGTAATACAACAGGTTCGATTCCCAACTCTCCGCCATGATGCGGCTGGAATAGCCCATCAAGGTCGGGAAGGTGCGCAGGTTAAGCAACTCCGGTTGAAAGGAGTTGGCCAGCGTGGGCTTCGGCGTGCCGAAGGCCCGTGAAATCGACGCAGCGCTAAGTTGCCTGCCGTTTTCGGAAGCCATCCGGCGCAACGCCGCCGCCAGTGAGGAATCGCTATCGGAAGGCGCCAGATCCCCAGCGAGCAGGTACATCTCCGACGGCAGAACATTCTGCACCGCGCCGGGTACGTCGCCAGCAGCCAGCAGCGCATCCAGCTTCCATAGCCGTCCGGGCGAAGCATAGCGCGACAGTGCTACTTCCACTTGCGCTCGCCGCGGCGCGCTGACCGCCGCTTGGCCAAGCAGCGCCTCCGCGTAGGCCATGCTCACGTCCACCCAATGGAGCTGCACTGGCGAGACATTCCACCAGCGTGGAATCACCGCGGTGATCACCATCTGCGGCGCGAGGTCGCCCCAAATCAGCGCCTGCTCCTTGCGGGGCACCAGAAAATTCTCTTCGGCCGAGGCCAAGGCGTAGGGCAAAGACGCAAGCGACCCCATCAGCCGGCCGCCCGCGTTCTCCGGCCAACCCGATCCGTACACTTGCGTTTCCTTCCAGATTTGCAGCGCGTTCTCCGAGCCGATGAAATCGTGGCTGCGCACAAACAGCGGATTGGTTTCGAGTACCTGGGCCCCCGGCGGCGCGTAGTGGATATAGTTGAAGCCCACCAGCGTGTCCCGCAGGAACGGCGTAAGCTGGCCGCGCAGATCCTTGAGCTTCTGCGGATCGTTCGCGGACTTTTCGATGGTTGCGCGCAGATTGATTTTCCGTTGCGCATCCACGTGCTTTCGGGTCCAATATCCGAACGCCAGCGCGGATTCTTCCTGCTGCGAGAGCGAGCCGTGCGGCAACTCGATGGCGGCGATGCGCGTCGCCAATCTTCCCGCCAGCGCCGCATTGAATTTTTCCCCGCGGGTGACGCTGTCCAGATTCCCGGCCAAGTCGAATAGCGTGTTCAACGCCACCAGCTTCTGCGCCTCGAAAATCCGGATCATCTCCTCAACCATCCGGGTGTGAACATCCGGGGAACTGCCCGGCGCAGCGCTTCCCGCCAGCAAATCGACCATCGCGTCCTGCGGCGAGGCTTTCTCCGGAGCGTGAGCCGCCTTCAACAGCAGCCGCGCTCCCGCCATTCCTGCGTCAAAGAGTTCGCGGTTGTTTTGGATCTTGCCGAAAGGAGCCATCAGAGCGGCAAGCGTCGCGTCGGAGTCCCCGGTCGAGATCGATCCCTGCCGCCGGAAAATCTGCCACAAGCCGGCCAGAGCTTGAAACATTCCCGCGGCGTCCGCCCGCTCCTCCGTATCGCGAATCTGCGAGATCGCGCGCGCGTCTTCCAGGAACGCCAGGATGGTCTTGTCGCTAAGCTCGGGAGCCTCGGCAAACAGGGAATACTGCGCCGACATTTCCCGATATTCCCGGGCCAGCCGGTCCGCCGTGGCAGGCTCCAGCGGCTTGGCGCGTTCGCGATCGACATCGGTCAGCGCCATGAAGATCTTGAGCGGCTCATTTTCAGCCAGCTTGCGGCTCATCCCGAACAGGGCTTCCAGCACGTCGTCGCCATCCTTCCAGGCGGGCGCCGCGCGCGTAAGCTTGGCGTCGAATTTGCCTCGCGGATAGTTGGCGAACAAATTCTTCCACACGTCCAGGCCGCCGGGGATATGCGGCTTGCCGTCCGGGTCCATGCGCAAGCGCGCGGTCAGCAGCAGCATGTCGGTGTTGGAGCGGAACACCGGCCGCGCCGGCCCGGGACTGGTGACTCTTCCTCGAATCGCGGCGTAGAAGCGCTTCAGCCGCTCCGGCTCGGTGAGATAGTCGCGAACCGGTCCGTCGATCCGCGCCAGCGCATCGAAGTAACTCGCCAGCCAGCCGTCCTCGCGGGTCAGGAGCTTTTCGAAAAACGCCGCGCCCTTGCTGGGGTCGGCCCCGGCCAAATCCGCCCAGGCTTTCTCCGAAGCCGCTCCGCCCGGCACAACCGCTTTGCCGTCGCGGAGCTGGAACATGTCGCCGAAAAAGTCCAGCACATTGCCATACAGCCTTAGGGTCTTGGCAGGCACTTGCTTGCGCAACTCATCCGCGGTCCGCGGATCCAGCTTGGAGAGCCCCAGGTACAGGCGGCACAAAATCGGATCCGCCAGAAAAGTATCGATAAATTCGCCCCCGCTCTTGTCCCCCGCCGCCGATTGCCAATACGCCAGATCGTAGAGGACTGGGACGCGCGCCGGCCGGTAATCCAGCGTAAAGAGTTGGTTGAGGCGCAGCGCCTGCTCCAGTTGCGACAAAGGGAATCCCGAATCGATGGTCAAGAACGCGCGCGACGCGTTCACCGTTTCCAGCACCAGGTCCGATCCGCACCCGCCGCGCATGCGGTATCCCAGCACACGCAACAAATCGCCGGTCGCCGTGGAATCGCAAGTTTCGATGCGCAGAGTCTGCGTCGCGCCGGCCAGCTTCGCCAGCTCGCGAGCCTGCGAAATATAGCGAATCACCAGCTTGAGATACTCGGTCTGCTCCAGCCCCTCCGCGCCTGCGGTGGTTTGATACCCGTTCGTCACCACGTTGCGGGCCAGCGCGGGGAGCAAGTCCTCCGGACGAGTATCCTGCGCCAGCGCCGCCAAACGCGCAAAGGCCGAAGACGGTCCGGGGATCTCGATATACGCTCCGTCACTCTTGACCGGGGCAGGGGAGCCAAGCGACAAGCCAGTCCCGCCGGCGGCGTTGAACGCGGCCAGATGCTGCTCCGCCGCTTGACGATCTCCCGCTTCCAAATCGAGGATCGCCACCCGCCGGTTGACCTGCGCCCGCTCCGCCGCGGGGGCGGATGTGTTTTCGAGGAGTTGGGCCAGCTTGGTGTAAGCCGCTCGCGCGGCCGGGTCGTGATAACGGTCCAGGAACTCGGCGTAGGCCCGGATGGCCGCGGCGTTTGCGGGAGTCGCATCGGCGGCGCGCTCCAGGCTCATCTGCGCCTCCGCCGCCTGTCCCCCGGTCTCCATCTTCCAGATGTCGGGACTAACGTCCAGCCCAGTCTGGGACCACCCGCTGTGAGCCAGGCCAATAACACCGGCAAGAACCCACGCCAGTCGCATCGCTCCAGTCACCTCCACGCGCCCCTCGGCGCCCCGCTCCCCCGGCTCGTCCTGGTAAACCCCGGCTGTCCTGGTAAACCAATGTAGCACTCTGGCGAGTGTTCGGGGCTCTCCCGGTAAGGATTTTGACGGGTTCGGCGCTATGCCTAACAGCTCAATTAGATCTTGGACCCGGCGTGGAGTTTCGCTGGAACAAAAACCTACCGGCGCGCCAGCGCGCGAGTCAGCACGTTCGAAACCGATTCGCGTTCCTCGGTAGCTTTAGCCGCTGGCTTTTGCGGCGCGGCTGCTTTTGCCGGCTTGGCAACCTCCGGGAGTGGCGTGGCCAGGGCGTCAGCCTTGATGTACCCCATCACCTGCTCAGGATCCGGGTGGTTCTTCTCCAGGAATTCCATCCCGTCGATGGTGATCTGCAAGTTGCTCTTGTCGTCACTTTGAACCAAGCTGCGCTGCCTCAGGTACCACAATGCGAAGTTGAGCTCGTCATTGGTGGCGACCAGAATGCCGTCCAGATGCCGCATGGAGAGAGCCGGCCGGTACGGTTTCAGTTGCCGCCGTTCGTAAAGCACGCTTAGAACTGCGTTGCGCAGCCCGGTCTGGTGCCCCAGGCTGTCGAAAAATCTAGCTCCGCCGAACTTGGGTTTGCCGTCGTCCTGATCGATGCCCTTGATCTTGTCGAATTCGGCCCGCAGCGTCGCGTCGCACAGAACTTCGTAGGCTAAATTGACGCTCTCCAGCTTCTCCTGATTCGCGGTCTCCCGATTGTCCTTGTGATACTTTTGCGTGAGCTTGGCGTACGCCGCCTGAATCGTTTCAGAGTCGGCCTTGGGATCGACGCCCAGGACCGTGTAGTGGTCTTGAAATTTGCCGGCAACGGGAGCTGACATGAGGCTTCTACTGTAAATATCGGCGGGAAAAGCGTTTTGCTTGAGCCCTTCCTATCGCTGGCCGAAACGCACGGCAAAGCCGCCTGAGGCTCGAAGTCCGCCCCGCCAGTGGCTCTGCCCGCTCATGAAATCGGGAACCTCAAACGCCAGGTCGTCAGCTTGTAGCAATTTGACAACGAAGTGGCTTCCAAACAGCAGGTCGACCCCGGTGGTGGCGAAGCTGGTGGCAAAGCCGTTTCGTATGAATGGGGCCGCCGTACCGGAGCCGCCCTCCCGGCTGACGCGTACCCGGTCTCCGCCCAACGAGACACCGCCGTAGAAGTAAACATGCCGCCACTCGACGCCCCAGCGCGGACCGAACAAGTAGGTGAAAAGACCACCGCTGTTACTGCCGGATCCGGAAAACTCACCGGCGACGCCCCATCGCGATTGTCCTCCCCACTCCCGGCGAGTCCCTTTCAAAAAATACTCGCCATAAACCGACCCGCCGCTTTGGTTCGATGAGGTGCCGGACATCAGCACCGAGTTGTAAGCATAGCTGGCTCCAGCCTCCCAAATGGGCTGAATCGGGGCGGGCTGCGTGCTCGGCGCGCTCTGCGGCCAAGCCGCGCCGGAAAGGCACACCGATAGCGACAACGCAAGTGCGTGGGAATAGGACATGGCTTTTGCAGTACCCGCGTTAGTCCGTGGACACCCGCGTTAGAATGTCCCGCCCTGCCGCACCGAGTCGATCATATTGTCCAATTGCGCCCCGCCGTCTTTCCAGAATCCCTTGCATGCAGTCAGGAACTCGATCACTGCGTCACGCTCGCCTTTGGCGAGAAGCTCGCGAGCCAAAGTGAAATCGGGCCCAAACGGGACAATCGCGCTCGACGCGGGGTTCTTGGCCGATTCCAGCAAGTACTGCCGCGCCTGCGAAACACTCCCCTGCTTCAGCGCGACCAAGCCGAGCACCGAATTGGCGTCATAGGTCTCTGTATCGGTGACGTTGACCCCGCCGAGAGACTCCTTCGCCTGCGGGATCTTTTCGAGCACCTCCGTGGCATACGCCTTCGCCTTCACCAGATCGCCCGCGTCAAATGCCTGCCGGGCCATCTGCGACAGAGCAAAAAAGCGGTCCGGCCCTGTCTCGCCTAGCTGTTGACTTTCCGTGTCGGCGAGCACCTGCTCCGGCGATCTCGGAAATTTGGCTTGCAGCTCCTGAATTCGCTGTTGCGCCTTCATCTCGTCGGCGACATTAAAGCCCAAGTCATTCAGCACTCCGGCCGCCGCGGCGGGGTCAAGGCTGGTCACAGCGCCGATACCGCCTTCGGCCTTTTCGCGATCCGCCATGAAATCGACCGTAGCTTCCGTGTAGGCCGTTACGCCGCGCCCGTTGCGAAAGACCGGATGGAAGGTCCACTGCTTGACTGCGTCCACCGCGGGGCCGCGAAAAATGTCGCGGCCGGTCAACGCTTCGGCGCCGATCACCACCCCGCTCGGATCGACGGTGACCAATACCTCCACCATTCCCCTGAGCTTCTTGGCGCTAGCTTCGGCGGGCATCGCCGGCTCGACCTCGTGCGTGGGGTTAAGGTAGGGGACGAACGCCTCCGGCTCATTCGGGGCTGGAGCCTGCGCGGCTTGCTCGCCGCGTGGAACCGGTTTCACCTCAGTCGGCTGCTTTGCAGGAGCAGCGGCTGGAGCCGCACCCCCCACCGCCGCCATTCCCGGGAACAACTCCTTGGTCTCCTTCGCGCCCTCCGGCGGAGTAAACACAAACAACGAATCCGGCAAGTCCTCGTCGAACTTCAAGCCGTGTGTGGTCATGGTCATGCTTGTCTGCATCGCCGCCATGCCTGCGACCGCAGCCTTACTGGAGAACGACATCTTCCACTGAATGCCGAGCCTCTTGTCGATCCACGTGGTGTACACCACGTCCTGCACATTCGCAGCCTGCTGCGGAACGTTGAGTTTATCCACGCGGCTCTCTATAACCCAGCAGTCGTGCTGCTCGCCGTCGACCTCCAGCACTTCGGAGCCGGTCACCTTCGCGTTCGCTTCCATCTCCTTTGAGTCCGGCATCGTGGCTGCCGCCATCCCCGCCATGGACGCCGCGCTCAGGCCGTCGCCACTGTCCACCGTGTGCGTGTACTGGTTGAAGGTGGGCATGTACATCCACGTCTGTTGGCCATCCGAGACCGTTACCATCGTGCCGAGCCCCGGAATCTTGGCATCCATCCGCATCTTGCCCGGATTCACTACCTGCGTCACGGAGCTGTAGCTGATCGCCGGCATGCCGGGCATGCCCATACTCATGGCCGTGTCTTGCGTGAATTGGTAACTCCGGTGCCGCTGGAGCTCTTCTCCCTGACGCGAGAGAAGCGTAGAGGCATCCGGCAAGGACTGGGCGAACGCTGGAACCAACAACAAAATGGCGGGAGTGAATCGCATGAGCGCCCTCCTAAGGCTGCGACGTTTGACCGGGCATGAACTTAACGTTGATATAGAGCTGGTACTGATTCCAGGATCGATGAAGGAAGTGGGATTTCTTCACCAGGTCCAGTGCGGCTTGCGTTAGTGCGGGATCGGAGGCCGCGCATAACTCCTCTTCGATCGCGTTTCCGTTGCCGTCAATCTCCGCCACCACAATCACCGGCTGGATAACAGTCGCGGACGCGTTTGGATTGGGCGTCTTCGTCGCAACGCGCTGGCGCTGCCCCAGCAGCACAAACGGCCCTGTAGTGGTCGAGTTGGGGTCCGGCGTCAGCAGACTCTTGTCGGACGGGCTCGGATCGCCGATCGTCAGCGTGGCGTCCGCCGCCATCGCCCCGCCAGCGTAGATGGTGATGCGATCCGGCACGGCCTGGCCATGAAATCGACTCTCGGCTCCGTATCCGAATACCGTGTACGTTCCCGGAGCGAACGATTCAATCTGGATCAGGCCGCTGGAGTCGTCGATACAATATTCGCTTTCCTCCCACAGCCGCGCGGGCGCGCTCGCGGGCGGACCATTCCAATTAGAGAACAGCAGACATGTGGTGGGCTTGCCGTTCCATTCAACGGAGGCGGAACGAACTAATTTCGCGGCGGGAGGGTTTGCGTCCGCCCAATCCATCGCATCGCGCAAGAGTTGGACCCGCATCGGAACCATCGGCGCAGTGGACGAATTCTTGTCCTGCTGCGTCCAGCCATTGTTGATCCATCGCGTCATCGAATAGCCGGCGAGTTCGGCAGTCCATTGCCGTGTTCCGGGAATGCGAATCTCGGTCAGCACGCCCGGTCCGGTATGCGCTACGTTCCCGGCGGCAACGAAGGATATGTCGTAGCGGTAGGGCGGCGCATTCGAGGCTCTCATTCGAGCGCTGTGCTGAGCGCGGCTCATTAGCTGCCGGGCAGCGGCGATCTCGGCCGGCGATGTCAGTGGACGGACGCCGCTGGTGGCCAACTCATGCGGATCGGGTGGAATCGGCGCCGATGGATACGCCGTCTGGCTATCCTCAGTTCCGGAGGCCTGAGTCTCGGAAGCCCGAATGTCGGAAGCTTGGCTGTCCGGCTCATGGGCAATTGCTGGCGCGGTGCTGGCCGCCGTCGTTTGCGCTTCGATCGCGGGCGCAGTCTTAACCGCTGCGGCAACCTTCGCAACCTCAACCTGAACTGCCGCTCGGCCCACCAGCGGGAAAGCCGTGAATGCCATCCATCCGGCCAGCGCGAGAAGAGCCGTGATGCTCGCGTAGGAAGAAACCAGCCGCAACGGCGACGCCTCCGGGTCCTTCAACAGCAAGTGTACGCGCTGGGTCAAATGCCTCTTTCGAAGAAACAAGGGCGCGGGCGCGAGATCCAGCCCCGATCCTCCCCGGGCGATCGCCAGCAGCGCGTCGATGTAAGGTTCGCGTGACGCCGTCAGCCGCACCACTTCCGCGTCCACCAGTTGCTCCCGCGCCAGCCGCGCCTGCGCCAGCAGCGGCCAGATGGCCGGATTGAACCATAGCATCGCCCCGGCCAACTCCTCGAGGACCGTCACCAGCCAATCGTGCCGCCGCACGTGCAGCAATTCATGGCAAGCCACACCGCACTGGGCATCTTCCGCCAGCGCCAGGAATGATTCCGGCATCAGCACCACCGGATTCAGCCAACCCAGCATCACCGGACCGGGAACCTGCGTGGAGACACAGAACACCGCATCCGCCTGCGTGACCGCCGACGCGGCTTTCACCGATTCAGGAATCGGATACATCGGCATCGACGAGATGCGGCACCGGCGTATCCGCCACAACCCCGCCAGCAGCCAGCCCAGTTTGGCCGCGCCGCCGCAAATCAACAGCCACAGGATCAACCGGGCTTGGGGAAGCGCGATCCAAAGCTTTGCGGAGGAAGGAGGAACCGCCGCGCGCCACGGTTCGATCCACGGAAGAACCAGACAAATTACCAGCAGCGCATGGCAATAAACGAGCTTGGTCCCCGGATCCCGCACACGGAACAGCGCCAGCAGCAGCGAACCGAGCGAGGCCAGCACAAATGCCTGCTCCATCCACGCCAACAGGTTCGCTGGGGACCAATCGTGCATTACCGTTTTCGCCGCTCCTTCACCAGCGTCTCCAACTCCGCCAGTTCTTCCGCGCTGATGCCCTTGTCCTCGACCAGATGCACCAACAGCGGCCGCGTCGACCCGCTAAACACGCGATTCACGAACTCCTTCACCATGCCCGCCGTAACCTGCTCCTGCGGCTTCGCGGTCCGGTACAAGTAAGCTCGCTCGCCCCGGCTCTTCTTCAAATGGCCCTTGCGCTCCAGGATGCCCATCATGGTCAGCACCGTCGTGTACGCGATCTTGCGGTGCTTTTGCAGCTCCAGAAAAACCTCGCGCACCGTGGAAGGCCCCAGTTGCCAGATGACCTTCAGGATTTCGAGCTCTTGATCGGTGGGAACAGTTTTCGCGGGTTTCATTTCCTATGACTAATAATTTAGTCAAAGGCGCGGCGGAAGTCAAGCCCCCAATTGCCGCCGTTAGCGTGCCTGACCGCCCAGCATCTCCGCCCACGCCTGATCGTCGCGTCCCACGCTTAGACGATTCCCCGCGCGAACCAAGGGCAGACACAGCAATTGCGGGTCACGCTCGATTTTGGCGAGCAACTCCGTCTCGGAGACCTTGAGATATTTCAGTCCCGCATCCGCGTAAGCCTTGCCCTCGGCATCGAGCAGCCCATCCAAGCCGAAGCGCTCGATGAATCTGCGAATCTCTCCCGGAGCCATCGGGCGCTGTTTCAAATCTACAAACTGAATCGGAGTCCGCCGTTCTTTGAAAAACCGCTCGGCAGCCCGCGTAGCCTGGGAATTCTTCAGGCCGAAGATTTGGACGTTCTGCACTGAGGCATTTTAGCGCGCGTTCTTAGCGAACGACGAAGGTAGCGAATCTTTGCGCTATGGCCGAAACGTTTACTGTTTGGCCGGAACCGGTGCGGCTGGTACGCCTGCCGGCGGCGTATCGCACTTGCCGGTGCAAACCGTCTGGGTGACCTGCTTGGCGTCGCCCAGCTTGGTGGGATCGGAAACGCTAGGCTCGCGCACGCTGAACGTGTCCACCACGGAGCCATCCGGTTTCTTAATGTGCGTGATGATCTGTTCCTGTTTAATCTGCGGCGCGGCTTCCGGATCCCGCACCGTTCCGTCGGCCGAGGGCGCATACACGTCCACGATACTGGACCGGCTCCCGTCGGGAGTCGAGCTGGTAGTGCTTACCCGCCGCTCCTGAAACTGCAAGGCGCCATTTTGCGAGCCGGGCTCGTAATCTGTCGTGTCTTGCACGGTCTGGTCGCCGGAGACGGTTTCTCTGGTGACCGTGCGCTGGGCTTCGCGGAACCCGGAATCCGAGCTGCCGCGATAAATCGTTTCCGTCGTGCTGCTGCTTTTATCCTTCCCATGAGTTTCGCTTTGTGAAACTGCGGAACGCTTCTCAACCGCCTCAAACGATCCGTTCAAGGTAGGCCGGTCAACTACCGTGTCGACCGTGGTGGTCGAGCCGGAGACGCGCGTTTCCGTGGTGCTTCGCTCCGTTGGCTGGCTTCCGCCGTTGACATCCGAGGTGTACTTCGTCGCTGTGGCAGTCGAGCCGCCGCCAGGGAGCCGGCGGAGGTCTGTAACGGTCCGTTCCGTGGACATGAGTTGCCCGGTTGCATCGTAGCGGCGCACAATCGATTCGGTCACGGATTCGTTGGCGTTCGAACTGAGGATGTGCTCCTCGTGCTGCTCCAGCGGAACCCGCTGCCCGTTGAGGGATACGGCCGTCTGGGTCTGCGTGTGGTCGCTGGAAGTGGTGGAAGAAGATGTCGCATAGCCGCCATTGGTCGGGTCGGCAGTATACGTAGTTACCGTGGATTGCGCCCAGGCGAGGGCGGAACCGGCCGCAAGTAGTACGAAGAGCCTCACAGTTTCAGCCTAGGATGATCGCACTGAGAGCGCAATACGGTGAAACCCCTATTCGCCAGCCCCTAATGCGGGGGCGCGGAAGCGCCCGTGGGAGAGGAGAAAAGCAGCGAAGGCAACCTTCCCTCGCGAGTTACAATGAAGTCAAGTGAAGACTTTCTACCTCGAGACCTTCGGGTGCCAGATGAATGCCCACGATTCCGAGAAAGTCGTGGGGACGCTGATCGCGCAAGGCTACACCCAGGTGGGCACACCCGACGATGCCGAGTTGGTCTTCTATAACACCTGCAGTATTCGCGATAAAGCCGAGCAAAAAGTCTTTCACCGTCTGCAACAATTTAAGCGCGACGCCAAGGGCAAGAAAATCGCGGTCCTTGGTTGCGTCGCGCAGCAGGAAGGTGAACGAATCTTTGAGAAGGCGCCCAACGTCAGCATGGTCTGCGGCTCGGCCAGCTACAATCGCCTGCCGGAGCTGCTGGTGCAACTCGAAACCGGTAACCGCCGCGTCACCGGCCTGAGTCTCGATACCGATCTGACCTTCGAAACGCCTCTTACGCGGCGCGATAATCCGCATCGCGCCTACATCACCATCATCGAAGGCTGCGATAAATCCTGCGCGTATTGCGTGGTGCCGTTCACCCGCGGCCCGGAGCGCAGCAGGACCGGTGCATCGGTAATCGCGGAAGCCGCCGAACTGGCCCGTTCCGGCTACACCGAAATTCAGCTCCTCGGCCAGAACGTCAACAGCTATCGCGACCCCTCCCCCGCCGGTTGGGATTTCGCACGGCTCCTCGACGAAGTGGGCCGGGTTGACGGTATCCGGCGCGTCCGTTTCACTACATCTCATCCGCGCGATTTCGTCAAAGAGATCATCGACGCCATCGATCGCAATCCGTCATTGTGCAATCACGTCCATCTCCCCGTGCAATCCGGCTCCAGCCGCGTGCTGGAAGGTATGCGCCGCCAATATACGCGCGAACAATACCTGGAGCGCATTTCCTGGATGCGCGCCGCCCGCCGGCCGATCGCTATTACCACCGATATCATCGTGGGCTTTCCCGGCGAGACGGAAGCCGATTTCGAGGAAACCCTCGCCTTGCTGGATCATGTCGGTTACGATTCGATCTTCAGCTTCAAGTATTCGCAGCGGCCCAACACCCACGCGCTGGCGCTCGAAAACCAGATTCCGGAAGAGGAAAAGTCCCGCCGCCTGGCCATCGTGCAGGAGCGGCAGCGCGAGATTCAGATTCGCCAGAACGCCGCCTACGTCGGCCAGGTGGAGGAGTGCCTGGTGGAGGGATTCAATCCGGCCACCGGTCAATGGATGGGCCGAACGTCGCAGAATAAGCCGCTCAACTTTTTGCGCCGCGGACCGGAGGAGGATTTAACCGGGCGCTACGTGCACGCGCGCGTCACCCGCGCCGGTCCGAATTCGCTGGTTGGGGAGTGTGTAAACTGAAGGTCCTGGGGGGAACGCGATGGAACTGGAAATGAAGATCCGGGGTCTGATGATGGACCCGCAAACCAACAATCCCATCGTGGTGCTGAAGGACGTCAACGGCACCGCGATTCTTCCCATCTGGGTCGGCATTTACGAAGCCAGCGCCATCGCCAGCGAGATCGAAAAGCAAGCCACCGCCCGCCCCATGACCCACGACCTGATCCGCAATCTGCTGTTCGGATTGGAGACGGCGGTCAAGAAGATCGTGGTCAGCGACCTGCGCGACGATACCTTCTACGCGGTCATCTGGCTGGAACGCGACGGACAAATGATCAGCGTGGACTCCCGTCCCAGCGACGCTCTGGCCATCGCCCTTCGCATGGACTGCCCCATTTACGTCGACGACGCCGTGCTCAAGACCTCGCGCGAGAACGCTTCCGTCGCCGAAGTCGGCAGCAATGAGGACTTGCGCAAATGGCTGGAGAGCTTGAGCGACGAGGATCTCGGCCGCTATAAGATGTAGCCGGCGGGGACTCCAATAGGAGCCCCCAGCCGGTTCCTCCACGTGTGCTCAAAAAACGTGTTCCACAGACTGTATCACATTCTGGCTACGGGTGCACCCGCCGCGGCAAGGCTCTGCTCGAAGGCGCCGAAGAACAGATCTAGCATTTCTGGTGTTGCCAGCGGTCCCATTACGCCTATGCGGAAGATCTTGCCGGCCAGCGGACCGAATCCGCCGCCGATCTCGATATCGTGCTCGGAAAGAAGCGTCCGCCGCACCTGCGCGTCGTCCACGCCCTCCGGCACCCGCACGGTGTTGAGATTCGGCAGGCGATGCGCGGGATCGGTCACGTGCATGCGCAGCCCCATGGCTTCAACGCGGCGCACGAACTCGCGATGCATCCGCGCGTGACGCTCGAAACGCTGCTCCACGCCCTCTTCGAGAATTGCGGCCAAACCTTCGCGCAGCGCGTAGAAGTTCGAGACGGGCGCGGTGTGATGGTAGCGGTGCAAGGACCCGTAGTATTCCATCAGGAGCTTCAGATCCAAATACCACACCGGATTCACGGTCTTGCGAGCCTTCAGCCGCTCCTCACCCTTCGGCGAGACGGTAAAGGGTGAAAGGCCAGGCGGGCAGCTCAACCCTTTTTGGGTGCAACTGAAGGCCATATCGATACCGGAGGCGTCCACTCGAATGGGCGCCGCGCCGAGGCTGGTCACGCAATCGGCGATCACCAGCGCGCCAGCTTCATGCGCGGGCTTGCTGATAGCGGTGGGCGGCTGCAGCGCGCCCGTCGAAGTTTCCGCGTGAACGAAAGCCACCACCTGTGGCTGCTCGCGCTCGATGGCCTCGCGAGCCTCCGCTTCGGTGAAAACCTCACCCCACGGTTTTTCGCAGCGGACCAGATCCGCGCCATGCCGGCGGCCCATCTCGGCGATGCGCTCCGCAAAATAGCCCGCGGAGAAAACCAGCAGCTTCACGCCGGGGCCGGTGAAGTTGGAAACCGCCGCTTCCATACCGGCGCTGCCGGTGCCGGAAATGGCTAGCGTTAACTCGTTTTTAGTGCCGAAGACCTGCTGTAAGCCGGTCCGAACCTCTTCGTTCACCTGAAAAAAGAAAGGATCAAGATAGCCCACCATCGGTTTGGCCATGGCCTCGTACACACGCGGTTCGATTTGCGTGGGGCCCGGCCCAAACAGAAAACGGCGGGGAGGAAAAAGAGAACCCATAAGTCCAGTGTAACGAAATGGTATAGTGAGAAGTCGCATGCTTTTGCATGCAGCGGCTTGCTTTTTGGCCGGCGCGCGTGCTTGCGCGATTCACTTCCTCCGGGCCTGTAGCTCAGTTGGTTAGAGCGCCTGCTTGACACGCAGGAGGTCAGAGATTCGAGTTCTCTCAGGCCCACCACTTCTCAACCTGGTCGAGCTGTTATTTCCACGGGGCGGGCGGCGGCGCTAGGCCGCCCCCCTCATTCCTCCGCCCTCTTCTTGCGGCGCATCGCGAAGATCCCGATTAACACCACCGCCAGCACGGTACAAACGACTCGAACTGTAGAAACGTCCATCACTTTTCTCCTTGGTCAGCGTTCAATGATCCACCTGCCATCTGGACACGTTAAGTCTCGACGCGGGATCGTCCCATGAATTCATTCTGCGATCCGTGCGGTGTTGAAGCAATAGATCTGGCGGGTTGAATACGATGAGGGAACCCACTTAGTGCGGGGCCACGCTACGTACTTGCCTGAGCGACTCTAGGCCACCGGCAAGAAGCTTGCAGAGTCCATCGGGTTCCGGCTCTGGATCATCTCGGCCAGACTCGCCGTTATCCGCGCCTGCTGGGCAACGATCTCAGTGATGCGGACACCCGAAGAAAACCACCTCGAGCGCAGTTCCTGGCAGTGGCGCACACGCCCAAAGATCACGAGGTGATTTACCCGAATCGCAATCGCCTCTCCGGGGAGGAACGCCTGACTCGACTGAATGCGGAGGCCGGACTCTGAAATATCGACAATTTGCGTGAGGCTTGTACCTTCCTCCGGTACAAGCAAACTCCACGTCTTGGCGGTTTCATTGACCGGATAACGCGTATGAATTCGGCGCATGAGCCAATGTCGCACGAGCGCTTCCGGATTTTCGATCAGGCATATTCACTAGCCAAAGACATGCTTTTGCCCAATCCCACTCCAAACCGGAGGTTCAATGTCCTGGGAAACCGCCCTAGAGTAAAGGCTTTTCAGGAACTCTCCCTAGTGCGATTGGAACTACAGAAGGTTTCCCAAGAACCGGTGTGGATGCGTCCATTTGTCCGAGGGAGAGGCGGCTCCAGGGTGTCGCACTCCTACTCGGATGGCGAGCTGGGGTATGTTAATCCAATGCACACCGAGCGCGGAAAGCTGTTGTTTCGCGTAACAGCCGAACATCAGCGTCAGCGGCTGATTTGGCTGCTCATAGCCGCCGCGATGGCGGTCCTTCTCGGCCTCACGATCTATGAGAAGCACAGGCCAGATTGGGGCGGCGTAATATTCTTCACTGGCTATGCCATCACTTTCGCAATGGCCCGGAAGGTTGCCTTCTATGAAAACGGCGTCCACTTTCCGCAGGAGCCGTCTGGCGGGCGGGGCCGGTTCATCTCATGGCAGCAGGTCGAGCGGTTCTATTGGGATGGCGATGTCCTCACCATCGTGCCCAATGCGGCGCTTCTGACCTCAGGCGGCGGGAACATCGGACTGCCCCCGCTGGGCGGGTCGGTGCGGATTCCCATGGCAAGACACGTCGAGGTGGTGAATCTGTTGGGTAGGGTGCCCGCGTCATCCCGATTAAGTTGATCCGGCCCGGATCGCCAGACTTATTGCGCCAGCTCGCGGACGCACAATTGGCCGAACATCGGAAGCGCGCAATGGTGGCTATCCTCCGCCCTGCGTATTCAGCGTGAGCTATCTTTTCTAGACTGGCTACCGTCGGTCCCCGCCGCCGTCATGATAGCCGTGACCGCCGTAGCCATAGCCGCCGTGATACCCGTAGCCGTCGTGATAGCGGTAGCCGTAGCCGCCGTAACGATACGCGCAGGAATAGGTCATCATGCCAAGGATGGCGAGGATCGCCAAGGCTGGAATCTTAAATCTCTTCAGCATATTCATGCCTCCTGGGGAGTCTCTTCCCATGCCTACGCTTGTTGGACGCCCCGAACGGTCAAAGGATTCACGCCTCAAGTCCCGGCTCGATCTAGTTAACCGGTGTGGGGTTCTCGATCTGCGTCCTAATTGCCATGGCCTGGGGATCGTCACCATCGTCACCTGCGTCACCCCCGCGCGGCTCCGCGGCCATCGGGTGTGAGTCATCTTGGGGGCCTGGGTCATCGAATATGCTGGGAGATGCTCGCGCTTCCCACCCTGGACGCCGCGCCATTTCCTCCGGCGGCTGCATACCCGGTTGAGTTTGCGGCGGTGACCTCCGACCCGACGCCAGCCCGCCGGGGGAGTGCAGCCGCTCGGTTCATCGCGCGGGCAGTGGACGGCTTACCAGGATCTCTGGAGCTAATGGTGTCGGTATTCCCTCCGATGGTTTATTGTCGCTGTCTTTGATGCTGTTCCCTCACCCTTAAGGAGATTTCGAATGAAACACTGGTTCTTGGCCGTAGCAATCGCCGTGCTTGTGGCTGCGTCCTCCCTTTCCGCTTTCGGCTTGAACTACAACGCCAGCAAGAGCAACACGGGCAATATTGTGGTGCATCCGTCATCGGTGACTGAGGCTCAGGCTACCGCCATCCTGGCGATGATCGATAAGGAGCGTCAAGCGCCGAGTCAAGCTTCGATCGAAGGGTATCTCAAAGTGACCGGCGTGAAGCAGGGTTCCATCAAGTCGATCATTGTCGAACCCAATCAAGGCAAGACAACCGTCTTCCTGCTCGCCGACCCCAGCGACGAGAAGAGCGCAAGGAGCGTGCCAAACGTGGCTTCGTCACATTCCAATACTCAGCACAACTAGGAACGTTCACCGGGAGAGCGCCGACGGCCCATGGCTCAAGCGCCCTTCAGCCGGGCCCGCGGTTCCTGCATCCTGACGCGATTGCACCTGGGGCACTTCCACTTTCGCTTCTTGTGGTAAATGTGCCCCTTCAGCTCCTTCATCTGAACCCGGCACTTTGGGCAGGTCACCGCGCTCTCCCACCTGCCCTCGCCTAAGCCCGGTGTGTGAGTTCCTCGGCGCAGCCGGGGTGCCCGCAGTTGCAGGACAGTTCCATCGTGTTGCGCGCATCGTGGCAATACTCACTGCAATATTTATGGCCGGCAGCCACCGGACAATTACAAGCCGGATGTGCGCACGTTGCCGACGCTGCTGGTTTCGGGTTCTCTGCCATGGTCAAGAGGCTCCTTCGTTCTCTCACTGATACTACACCCCGGACTAGTCCGCGACCAGTTAGGATGCCAGCAACCCTCGGAGCCGCTCCTCCGGCATACGGCTCTCACTGAACATGATCGGGGGGCTTGTTCAAGGTGTGATTTTGCCCGGTGGGGCCAAAACCGGTTATGGTAAGGCGGTAGGAAGCCATGGCAAAGGAGTGCCCAAGGTGCCACGCGATAGCCTATGACGAGGCTCCCGACTGCGACAAGTGCGGCTATCGGTTTTCCGGCTTAACAGCCCAACAGATTTGGCTCTGGTTCAAGAGACGGTTCTTGATCGCGCTGGCAGTGGCGATTGGGCTGGCCGCCGTGATCTACCTGCTGCGTTAACCAGCATGCTCAAAGTCACAGACTTCAACCAGTAGCGAGGCGATACAGACTGTGCCTTCGGCTCCCATTGACACGCGCCCCGAACGGGCGCATAATTCAGCCGTCGATAGACAGGAGCCGAGCAGCGGCCAATCGGGGCCGGGAAGTTCAACGCAAGGAGGTGCTACATAGAACCGGACAACGAATGGGGCGGCAAAGCTTGAATCTGACGTGGGGGGATTGGACCTCAGCGCGCCGGACATGGCACGTCAAATTCGTGCCGCGCTGTTATGCGCACCGTGATGGCGTGCCTGAAGGCCCAAGGATCGGGTTCTGGTGATGCCGCCCCTCCCAAATCCTTTCGCCCTTCGCTCACGACCGGCAAGATGCTCAGGCCCACCACCTCTCAAACTTAGTGTCAACCGGGATCTTCGTGGATGGCGCTTCGATTCCTGATGCGGCGAGTTTACGCCGGCGTGTTTATCGCTTCGAAAGAAACTTCTCGATGACGAATACAAAACGCTGCTCGGGCGGCGCACCGAGAGCCACCAACGGCGAAAAATCGATTCCTTCCGCATCCATGAGGGCGGCATTGCTGGCAGGGTCTGAAGGCTGCAACGAGTGCGCCTCGACCAGCTGCCCGGTGGGTGTGATGACGCCAAATACGCAAACGGCGCGCAGCTTCATGCCCGAGGTCGGCTTCTTTGGCCCGTGAACGCGCGATATTCTCTCCGCCCCTCCGATCACAGTCGCCGCTCCGCTCGCAGTCGCCGCCCCTCCGATCGCAGTCGCGGCTCCCGTCGCCTTCATTGCGTTGGAGACGACAAACAAGTTCGGGTCCGCGTTAGTGATTGGGGTCAGGCCCTCAACCGAGATTCGAGAGACAATCCTAGCCGCTTCAGTGACGGTTACGCTCCGAGGCAGCAGATGATCACCGAGCCGAAATCCGTTGGAGTAGTCATATACGACATAGCGTCCAGGCGCCTCCGAGTGCACCTGAAGCAGCCCCGATTGCGGATCGATGCACTCCTCGGCCTCATCCCATCCGCGCCCCAGCGCCGGATTCGTGGGATTTTGAAGGCGGGAAAGCAGGAGGCAGGTTACGGTTGCCCCACGAAAGGTAGCAGTGGAGGTTCGGATCGATCCGCGATTAGCATAGTCCAGGGACGGAAGCGGATGGTTGAGCAGTCCGCGGGCTTCCTGGAGGCGGAGTGGAATGGAGTTGGCCGTTTCCTCGGAGTAAATGCCACTCGGCAGCGAGATCCGGCTTACCATGTAGCCGGTGGCCGATTTGGCGGTCCAATGAAGTCCCTTTTCCGGAAGATTAATATCCTCCATTTCCCAGGAGCCGTCATAATTCGTTTGGCCCCCGGAGTCCACGGTGAAATTGATTTTGAGATCGTAGCCCTCTTGGGCGCTTCGCAGCGTGAATCGATCGCGCGCTCGTTGGAGAAGCTGTAGCACGCCCTGCCGGTCCTGAGGTTGAACCGGTTGAACCGGACCGGTTACCAATTCCAAGGGGTCTGCCGGCACTGGAAGCACCGTGGGAGCACCTTTGCCGAAGGACACGGTCGATACTCCGGCCCAAACGATCGCGCAAAACGTCCCTGTTGGCAAGCATCTGTTCGTTGGCATCCGAGTTCCCCTCCTTTTCTGCGCCTAAGTAACAGCCCGCAAAACGGATCGCGCGGGCAGGTTACTTGGCTGCTTTGAGGGCGCCCGCGCGCCCTTTGCGGGCTAGCAACCACCGCCCCCATCCCCGCCATCGCCTCCATCACCCCCGTCCCCGCCGTCGCCTCCGTCCCCGCTAACAATGCCGCCGTCGCCTCCGTCCCCGCTAACAATGCCTCCGTCTCCTCCATCCCCGACGACAATGCCGCCGTCTCCTCCATCTCCTCCATCGCCTCCGTCGCCATCGCCAATGACACAGCTGCCAATCTGCCAGGAGCCGCCCTCCAAAGGAAAGAGCAGGTTACTTTGGGCGGCCAAGCCTCCCACAAACGCCTGGATGGAAACGTCGCCTTGGCCGAGGCCTGGAGGAACAACCATGTTGACCTGATACAGGCCTGAATTAACCATCCCAACGAAAGACGGAGTGACCGGGACGCCATTGACATAAAGCGAAAATGGCTCGGTGATGGGCGCAGCTCCGGAGAAAGCCTCGCCGGCCAGGACGTGAGGATTTGTCGGCCCGAACCCGAGCCCGTAAATCTCCAGAATGTCGCCGGGTTGTGCCGCCACGGTAGGGTACCCGAAGCAGTTGCCCGTCGGACCGAGGAAATCGAACAACCCGTTGCCAAAAGCCCCGGAACCATCGGATCGGAGGATTACGGCGGATACATGCTGCGAGTCGGCTAGCTTGAAGGCTGGCGAAGCCTGGGACAATGTGACGGTCGTTACAGCAGTGCCTGAGCCGGTCGTCACCACGACGGGGACCGGTCCGACGGCCGTGTCATCGGGCGCCTGGAGGTTAATCTGCGAAGGACTCACAAACGAAAGGTAGGCCAGCTTGCCGTTGATCTCCACGCTGGTGCCACCCAAAGAGGTGGGAAAATTGCCATTCCAAGAGGTCGTAACCCCGGCGAGGTTAGTCCCCCAAATCGTGATCCATTCTCCAGGCTGAATGTCAGTGGTGGAACTACCGAGGGGCGTCACACCGCCAGCGGAGATCGCCGGACCCGCCGCCTGGGTTGCGTTAGAGGTTGCATTAGAGATTGTAGTGGCGACGTCGAACAGCGGCCGGGAGGCTCTTCTGGCCGGCGCTCGCCTCAATGCCCGAATCATCGGGGCTCCGTGGGGCGTCGATAGCGAAAGGGGAGTCGCGTGCGGCGTCAGGGCGATGGCAGAGCCGCCGATGGCGGCATACAGCGGCCAGTTCACGGCGCGCCGCTTGTGGGCCTCGCTCAAGGGGAGCCGCTGGGTGATATTGTTTTTGGGGGCGTCGCCCCCACCTGGCTTGCGCGGGACGGTCATAGGGCACCCCCCGCAAAATACGCTTGCATTAAGCCGGAAATCGTCGGGAGCGCAGTCTTGATTGGTACCACCGCCAAGGTCCCTCCTGTGTACCTGACTCAGGCTAACCTTCGCGCGACTGGTGCGGAATACCCATACGGCAGTATTCTTGGCAAGCACAAGTCAGTAGTCAAGGATATGCCGTTAGGGTGTTCCCATCCTGGCGAAAGCGAAAAGCTCATTCACATAGGTGAGGGCGTAAAAATCCCCGGTTTCGGCGTTGTAACTGAGCGCGTTGGTGATGGCATCCGGAAGCTGATGAGCGCCTGTGACTTCATCCGTCACAGGGTCGATTTCGTACACCATGCCGTTACAGGCGCCGAAATAAATCCGTCCATTCAGAAGTCTTGGCGGCCCAAAGACTTTGGAGCCAGCGAAAATCCTCGTCTTGACGGCCCGGCGCTCCAAATCCAGTACGTACATATACTTGTCGGTTGAGCCGGCATAGGCTTTGTCGTCCAGAACAAGCGGAACTGTGTAAACCGTATTTCCGGTTTGGACCGACCAAACCTCTGTCCCGGTCTCCAGATCGATCACATAAATCTTGCCGTTGGCACAACCGGTGACCAGATGCCCGCGTTTCGGATCGAATGCCGGAGCGTGGCGGATGGAACCTTTGAGTCCGCCTGAGCCGCTGGTCTCGAAGCGCCATATCAAAGCTCCGCTCGGCGCATCGAAGAGGAACATCTCATTGTCATTACTTCCGCAAGCGACCAGCCGGCGGTCGGGCCAATAGGCGGGGGATGCGTGGGTGTAGCGTTTGGTCCGGTGCTCCCATACCTTTTCCCCGTTTTCCATCCGCAACGCTGCGATACTGCCCCGCTGTCCTTCGACCGCGAATTCGAGACCGATAAACAGCAAGCCAAGCTCAGGCGCCAGCGCGGGGGACGACCCGACCCAATCCGCGCCAATGAACCGCCATTGTTCCGCGCCCGTTTCGGAATCGAGACAGTAGACGTTCCCGTCGTAGCTGCCAAAGTAGACCTTGCCGGAATGAATCGCCGGACTCGACCAGAGATTCTTGTGCCCCGGCGAATTCACCTTGAAGCTCCACAACGGATGTCCATTGCGGGCGTCAAGGCACCAGAAAGTGCCGCCATCGCTGCCAAAACAGACCCGCTTCCCGTCCGTGGCCGGAAAGGATTTAGGAACGCGGTGAAAGAAATTGGGATCGGGCGAGGCGAAGCGCCATTTGTTGTGGAATACGGCGATTCGCCGCGGCTGCGGTTTTTCGATCGAAAGCCCGAATTCATCCAGGCGGAAAGGCGCAATTACGTTTATGCCGTGCCGCTCCCGCCAGGTCATGCCTTCGGGATTGCAGTAGTCGATTAACACGAAGGCTCCATCGATGGCCCGGTTGTGTTGCTCCAGGACAACCCGCGCTTTTTCGAGACTTCGTCCCGAGTTCAGGAGATCGTCGACCAGCAGAATCGGATCGCTGGTAAGCGTGCCTTCAATGGAACTGCCTGTGCCGTAGGTCTTGCGCTCATCGCGCACGATGAACCCGTTCACCGGCGTTCCGCGCGCCAGAGATTTCATGAGAATGGCGGAAAGCAGGGGAATGCCGGCGACCTCCATTCCGCCAACCTGAAACGGCGTCCTCTTGGCGCATTCCTGCCAAAACAGTTCCGCCGCGGCATCCAGCGTGGCCGGATCCATCAATAAACGCCGGGTATCGATCATCCATTTGTTGCTGCTGCCCTTGGCGGAAATCAGCCGCTGATTCTCTCCGCTGAGAATCGCCCGTTCGCGAATCGCCGACGAGACCATGTCTCGCGCGGAGGAGGGCGTGGGCTGGTTGTCCTGAACGTGGTCCTCAACTGTTTTTTGAGTTGCTTTGGCCGCGGCGGGAAGGAAGACCGGATTGACGGCCAAATCGATGTAGTCTGTCGACAACAGATCGAAGATGTAGTGGACGCGCCATTCGCCGGAGTCGTTGTAGGCTTCATGGTGTTGCTTGTTATCGAACCACCACAGCTCTCCTTCCTGCATGCGCACCTGCTCGCCGCCGCTCATGAGCACGCTTCCGGCGGCGCTTTTGAGCACCAGGTGGAACCGGTCGCGAAGGAAATAGTACGAACCTTCGTCGATGTGGCGGAACACTTGTGACTTGGGTTTCAGCCGGACAATAGTCGCGCGCGAAAGCTGGCATCCCATCGATGCCGCGAATTCGGTCATGAAAGCCAGGGCCATAGGAAACCACTTCGAGGCGGATGTGAGGCGGCTTTCCTGGTTTTCGTTGATGTGCAGATCGGGGCGGGAAACCGCGCTGCGGAGGAAGATTGTATTGGTCTCCCGCTGCGCCCGAATTCTATCCTGGCGGGCGGTATCGATCAGCCAGGCCTGCGGCTGGGATTGCACCTCTTCCAGCAACGGAGCGACATCGACGCCAGACCGGATGAGCTTGAAGTATTGCATGGACGGCTAGCGCTTTCCTCGTTCGCCGCTCTTTCTCATTCGCCGCACTCTCTCGTTCGCCGATCCGGCGCCTTCTGGTCCAGCGCGAGCACCAGCAGTTGGTCCAAACCGCTGCCCCTGGAACTGCCGCTAACAGCTAAGCACTGCTTGCCGTCAATGGTGAAGGTTATGGGAGGGCCAATCTGCGATAGGCCCGTTTGCAACTCCAGAAGCTTTTCGCCCGTGTCGGCGCGAAACGCCATCAGCACATCATCAACCGATGAGAACACCAGATTTCCCGCGGTCGCGACGCATCCGCTGGCGAGCGGGCCGGAGCCACCGCCACCTGGCGCGCGCCAGCGTTCCTTCTTCGCCACGGGATCCCACGCGTACAACACATTCCCTGCTGGCCCCGCCGGCCCTGCTGACCCTGCCGGCCCGTCGGGTCCGATCACGGGGAGAACCTGCACGGCGGAGCCACCATAACCGATCCCCTTTTGCTGTCTGCCCGATCCCGCCGGACCGATCTTGGTGGAAACTGGAACGAAGCTGGGATCCGCCGCATAGCTGCTGCTCGCCCCCGCCTTACCCGGAATGTACACCAGGCCCGTGACAGGATTGTAGGACCAAGGCTGCCATGCGTGGCCGCCGGAGGTGCCGGCATCACGGTGACCGCGGACGCTCCGTAGCGGGCCATCGGGTTCACCTTGGGGCGCCCGGTCTTCAGATCGATGCTCAAGGCCCAGCTCACTTTCGTGATTGGGTCGGCCGAAATGAGCTTTCCCGTAGCACGATCCAGCACGTAGAAGAATCCGTCCTTGGGCGCGTGCATGATCACATGACGAAGCTTTCCGTCGATGGTCAGATTGGCAAGCATGAGGTCCGCCACGGAGTCATAGTCCCACTCGTCGCCTGGCACCTCCTGGTAATACCAGACCAGCTTTCCGGTTGCCCCTCGAACGGCCACGATGCTATCGGAGTACAAGTTGTCGCCAGCGCCGCGGGACGCCTGGGTCCAGGGTCCGGGCTGTCCGGTGCCAACGTAAACAATGTCCGTAACCGGATCGTAGGCCATGCCGTTCCATACGGAGGCGCCGCCACCGCTCTTGTACCACTCGCCGCTCCAAGTCTTGGCTGCGGCCTGCAGATCCGGATGCTCGAAGGGTTTCGAAGGGTCGCCGGGCACCGTGTAGAAGCGCCATGCCATCCGGCCGGTCTCTGCGTCGTAAGCCGAGAAGAATCCGCGAACCGCATACTCGCCGCCACTTACGCCGATGATTACCCTCCCACCCTTGATCACGCGCGGCGCCATGGTGATGGTGTAGGGCATGTCTTCCGGCGAGACGCGGGTCTCCCACAGGACCCTGCCAGTGGCTGCCTCCAGCGCTCTCAGTCTTCCGTCGATCACCGGAGCGATGACCTTACCTTGATAGAGAGCCACGCCACGATTGACCACGCCGCAGCAGATTCGCGATTGCCAGACCTGCCGGTCTACCTGCGGATCCTGACGCCAGAGCTCTTTTCCGGTGCGCAGGTCGACGGCATAAACCACGCTCCACGGGCCGATGCTGTACAGAACGCCGTTGAACACCAGTGGCGTTGCTTCTTGTTTACCGCCTTCCCCTGGTATCGCGAAGGACCAAGCCACGCCGAGCCGGCTCAGCATTGGCTGCATTGATTTCGTTGAGCGGACTATACCGTTGCTCCGCCCATTCACGTTGTAACTGATCCACTCGGTCTTACTGCCAGTCTTTAGGGCCGCGTCATCCACTTGGAGCGACCCCTGAGCCACTTGGAGCGACCCCTGAGCCACCTGGTGCGGCCGTTGAGCCACGACGAACGCGTTGGCCATCATTCCCAGGGCCAGCACGATCCCGTACTGTCTGAGTTTGTCTCCAGCAGACCGCGGCATAGGAGCGATTTAGCTCAGTTTATCCGATAAAGGGGCCAGTGGGTCGGTCCGCTCGCTAATGACTACTGGAGCCCTTGAGTGCGAGGGCGGCGCCTATGCCGCCGGCCCCCGCGACGCCGATAATGATGAGGGTTTTCGCGGTTATCGACAGGCCGGTATTGGCCACGGGAGGGTTGGGAGGCGGAGCAGCGCCCGCGCCCGCCGCGCCGGGGACCTGCGTCTGCGCATCCAGAGCCTGGGCAATCACCAGGCAGCCGCCGGTGGATCTCGGCGCCACGTTGTTCACGTTCATCACGCTGGTGGCGATGCTAACGGCGGGTTTGGTTGTGGTAGGCGTTCCCGTAATTTGCACGGATTTACCGACATTTAACGCTAAATCCGAGCCATTCAACTCGATCACTTCGTTGGTGGCGTCGTCATGCAGGATAAAATGCATGTCCTTATACAACAGGCAGCCCGCCCGCTGCACGGCTGTTGCACCAGGGGCCGCGCTCGCAGGCTGATCTGCGGAAGGGCGAAGGCCACGCCGCGGCCGGGTTGATCGAGGCAAGTAATAGTCCAGCGTGGTCGCTAACGCGGGCGCCTCCGGCGACAGCGGTGACCTCTACGCTGTTAGCCTGTTTCAAAGCGATCATTACGCGTGAGCCGGCTGGGGCGGCGATCTTCAATCCGCGCGCCTGTACCTCATAGGCTTGCTTCGCATTTACCTGGCTGCTGCCCTTTTCCAAAACTTCCTGCGCCTCGCCGATCTTCGCCTGCGATTGAGCCGCAAGTTGGATGCGGACTCCATTGCGCAGAGCCAAGTCGCCCGAGGCTTCCGCGGTTGCAACCGAAGTTCCCTCAAACAAAGTCGCATTGCCCCAGGCGGCTGCGTGATTGACTGTGAGGGGTCCGTTCGCGGAAATCAGCCCGATGGAAACCGGCGCTCCGGAGAGAGTGACGACCAGCAGGGATGCGATGAGACTGCGCAGCGGCATTTGGAACCCAGTGTAGGGCGCGGCGCGCCGACGGTCAAGAAATTTTTGCGTAAGCCACATGTATTACAGGTATTAAAGCGGGTCTCATGGAAACAACGTGGAAAACAGGTGGAAAAACCAAAGCATGGCGAGCTTGTTTCCGAAAATTTCTTGACTTCGTATACAGAGCGAGTACATGATTGACCTACCCCCCGAAGTAGTTAAGTCCGAAGCCTCCCCTGGGACCGACGTAGCGCTAGCTCTGTTCAAAAACGCTCTGCCCCAAAAAGCCTTTGTCTAAAATGTCCGAAAGCTGGTTCGCCCTCACCGTCCAACCCAATCATGAGCGCACTGCGGAGCGTGGCTTGCTCAATCGCGGCCTGGAAGCGTATTTCCCACCCATAAGGTCAAGCGCCGCTGGTCCGACCGGCAAAAGGAACTCGACATGGTCCTGTTCCCTGGCTACGTGTTCTGCCGGTTCATCAAGTCCGACCTGGGGCACGTGTTGAGCTCGCCCGGGGTTCGCTCGGTGGTGGGTGTGGGAAGAACACTCGCGCCGGTTGACGATAGCGAAATCTCCGCCGTCAAAGCGCTGGCCAGCTCCGGGCTCCCCATTCTGCCATGGCCGTATCTGCGCATCGGACAGAGCGTGAGAATCGACCGCGGCCCTCTGGCGTATCTGCGCGGCGTGGTGGTCCGCATCAAGGACTCCTGCCGGGTGGTGGTAAGCGTGGATGCACTGGGCTGCTCCCTTTCGGTTGAAGTCGACGCCGGCACGCTGGCTCCCGAGACGAATTTTTATGGCTGTCACCAAACCGCGTAATCGCCTGGTTATTTTCCGCCTGACCCAGGAGGAGTACCAGCAACTGGAGACTGTCTCCTCGGCCGGCGGCGCGCGCAGCTTATCCGAATTTGCCCGCTCCCGCGTGCTGCACGACGCGGGCGAGCCGTCTCTTGCGGAGGTCAAGAAAAAGCTGGATGAGCTTGCGGGCGCGGTGGAAGGCTTGACGAGGATGCTGAAGCCGTGAAGACCATCGCACTGTTTTCGATTGCGTTGGCGGGTTGGGCGCAGGTGACCATCTCGCCGGTCAACTCCCCCATGATCGACGCCAGCCGGGACAATCTTCCTTCGCAGCAATTGGGTGTCGACGATCTGGTCGCCGTCTCCGTCTATGACGCACCGGAGCTGACGCGAACCGTGCGCGTGGAGGCCGACGGGAGCATCCATCTGCCTCTGCTTCAGAGCGGCGTGAAGGCCAGTGGCTTGTTCCCGGGCGAGTTGGAAGCGGCCGTCGCGGACGAGTTGAAGACCGAACAGATTCTGGTGAATCCGGTGGTGAAGGTGGCCGTGGCCGAGTATCACAGCCGTCCGGTCTCGGTGATGGGCGCGGTGAAGCTTCCGGTGACGTTTCAGGCCGTGGGAACGGTGACGTTGCTGGACGCGCTGGCCAAGGCTGGAGGGTTGAACGATATTGCGGGTTCCGAGATTGTGGTGACGCGCGAAGGCGCGGTGGACCGTGTGCCGGTGAAGCAGCTTTTGAACGACGCCGATCCGGCGGTGAACTACGTGCTTCATGGCGGCGAGCAGATTCGCGTGCCGGAAGCAGGAAAGATCTACGTCTTCGGAAACGTGAGGAAGCCCGGAGCGATTTTGGTGCGAGATCGGACGGAGAACTCGGTTGAGAAGGTGATTGCGCTGGCGGAGGGCCTTGCGCCGTTCCACTACAAGACCGCGTACATTTACCGCCCGGAAGCAGACGGGACGCGGCAGGAGATCCCCGTGGAGCTGGATAAAATTCTGGAACGCAAGGCCGCGGACGTGACGCTGCAGGTAAACGATCTGCTGTACATCCCGGACAACAAGGGCAAGCGGCTGGCGGCCGGCGTGGTGGACAGGCTGGCCGGCTTTGGATCGTCGACGGCTTCCGGATTGATCGTCTGGCACTAAGCATCGTCTGGCATTGAAACTACCATGACGCCCGAGAACCAACTGCCCGTTGTCTCCGACTACCGCGCGCCGGCGCCAATAGCCGTTATCGACGCAGAGTTCGAACCGCAGGCGGCCCATGTTCCTCTCGCACACTACCTGTGGATCCTGCGGCGGCACGCGTGGAAGATTGCGATCGGCGTGGCGGCGACTACAATTGCCGCCTTGATCGTCAGCCTGCGGCTGACGCCGATTTACGAATCCACCGCGACCATCGACATCGACCGGCGCATGCCCACGGGAGTGCTGGGGCAGGAGGCTGCGGAAATCGTCAACAACGACGCGGATCAGTTCCTGGCTACGCAGGTGAAGCTGATCCAGTCGGACTCCGTGCTGCGGCCGGTGGTGGACAAATTCCATTTGCGCGAGGTGGAAAAAGACGCGCTCGAAGAGGCGATCGACAAGTCCCCCACCAGCCTGGAAGCGCCCGTGATTCTGAAGCACCTGCAAGTGACGCGGCCGCCCAACACTTACATTCTTCAGATCAGCTACCGTTCGTCCAACCGCCAACTGGCCGCCGACGTGGCCAACGAAATCGCGACTTCTATCTGGCGCACACCTACCGCATCCGCTACAAAGCCACGGCGGGCCTGAGCGAGTTCATGGAGCGGCAACTGGAAGAGCTGAAGGCGCAGATGGAGAAATCCAGCGAAGCCCTGGCGCAGTATGAGCGGGACTTGAACGTCATCAATCCCGAGGACAAAACCAACATCCTCTCCGCGCGCCTGCTGGAATTGAACACCGATTACACCAAGGCGCAGGCCAAGCGGGTGGAGACCGAGGCGGCTTACAACGCAGTGAAGACCGGGACGCTGGAATCGGCCGAAGCTTCCACGCAGGGCGAGGCTCTGAAGAAGCTGACCGAGAGCCTGGACCAGGAGCAGCAAAAATTCGCCGAGATGAAGAATCACTACGGCGCCAATCACCCGGAGTATCAGAAGCAGCAAGCGTTGATCGCCGAGATTCAATCGCAAATCGACGCGACCCGCGCCAATATCGCGCAACGCGTGGAATCCGAATATCGCGAGGCCGCGGATAGCGAAGCGATGCTGGAACAGAAGGTCGCGGAGACCAAGCGGGACTTCGACGATTTGAACTCGCGCAGCTTCAATTACCAGTCTCTTAAGCGCGAAGCCGATAGCGACAAACAGCTCTACGAGGAGCTGGTGCGGAAAATCAAGGAAGCCGGCATCAACGCCGGGTTCCAGAACAGCTCCATCCGGATTGCGGATGAGGCCCGGCCGGGCTTGAAACCGGTGTTTCCGCGCACCTGGCTGAACATGCTCCTCGCATTTCTGTTCGCCAGCTTCGCAGGCGTGGGCGCGGCGGTGCTGAGCGACGTGCTGGACAACACCATTCGCGACCCGGACCAAGTGATGCGGCTGATGAAGACCGACGTGATCGGGTCCCTGCCATCGGTGAAGGATTGGAAGCGGCGCTTGAGCCCCATCGCCAGCACTGCCGGGCATCCCTTGAAGCTGGCGGCGGCCGTCAATGGAAACGGCAATGGGCACACGGAAGAACGGGAGCCGGTCTCCCGGACTGAAACCGCGTGTGGTTGGGAGTGAAAAGGACGACGGCTACCAGGCGCTTTCGACTTACGAAGAAGCCATCCGCACGCTGCGCAATTCGATCCTGCTGACGGATTTCGACCGCCGCTTGAAGAGCGTGCTGATGACCAGCGCCTCGCCTTCGGAAGGGAAGTCGACCGTGGCGGCGCACCTGGCCGCGACCCACGCGGGCCAGCACAAGCGCACGCTGCTGATCGACGGCGATCTGCGGCGGCCCAGCGTGCATCGCCTGTATGAGGTTCCTAACAGCGTGGGCCTCTCCAACGTTTTGTTGCAGCAGATTTCCTGGCGCGACGCGGTGATTCGCGTGGAGCATCCCGAGGATCTGGATATTCTTCCGGCCGGCCCATCGACTCGGCGGGCGTCGGATTTGATGGGCATGGGCCTGGCGCAGTTGATCGAAGAGGCCTCGCGCGAGTATGACCTGGTGGTGCTGGATGCGCCTCCGCTGCTGGGCTTCGCCGAGCCTTTGCAAATGGCGACGGCGGTGGATGGAGTGATTGTGGTGGCTCGTGCGGGCGACACCAGCCGCAAGGCCCTGAGTAGCGTGATTACGACTTTGGCTCGGCTGCGGGCCAATCTGGTTGGGGTGGTGCTGAACGAGGTCCACCGCGAAGTCAGCGCCGGGTATTACTACTACTACGGGCACTACAGCAAATACTACGAAAGGCGGCCGGAGACGGACGAGGCTTGATGACCGCTGGTGTGTTTTCAACAAGTTGTTGGGTTCGTTTGGAAATAGATTCGTTTGGAAATAGAGAGCTTTGCGCTGCGTGATTCGTGAGGTTTGAAATGCGATTCTCGCCGGGTTCGTTCCTTTACGCCACATCTTTGTTTTCAGCGGCTTCCTGGGTTCGTTTCGCAATGGGCAATTTTGGATCGCGCGAATCGGGCCCGCGGCGGCAAGGTGAGGCTCGCGGATTCCAAATCTGCTCTTGCTCATACGGGTTCAGAGTAGGCGCGCGGGTTGCGAAGAGCAGCAAGGCAAAGGGCGCAAGTGGTTGAACAGCCGCGTGGGAACGCCTTTCGGCCGGGTGTCAACGCGAACCGGACGCTATGGGAGAGCCTGGCCTCTCTTTACAGCGTGCACGTCTTCAACTACCTGGTTCCGCTATTCACCCTTCCGTATCTGGCTCGGGTTCTGGGTCCGGCGGGATGGGGAGCTTACGCCTTCGCGGACGCCTATGGCCGCGTGGTGGCGATCGCCGTGGAATATGGTTTCGGGCTCTCGGCGACGCGCGAAGTGGCTCGCGTGCGCCACGACCCGCGGGCGCGAGGACGCGAGCTCGCCGGAGTGCTGGGGGCCCAGTTGCTCCTGGGATTCTTCGCTGCGCTGATCACGATAATCCTGGCGAGCATGGTTCCGGCATTCGCGGAGCATCGCGGGCTGCTGCCCGGCGCGTTGTTCCTGGCAATGAGCCAGGGCGCGAGCCCGATGTGGTATTTCCAGGCCATCGAGCGCGTGAAGCTGATGGGAGCATTGTGGGTGCTGGTGCGGATCGCGGGCGCGGCGGGGTTGTTTCTGTTCGTGCACGGACCGGGCGACGGATGGCTGGCGCTCTTCATTCAAGGAACGGCTCCGTTTCTCTCGGTGGTTGCCGGACTGGGGTTGGTTTATGGAGACACGCCGTTTGTGTGGCCATCGTTCCGCGCTGGGTGGGGCGCTCTGCGCTCCGGCGGAACTTTGTTCCTGTACCGGGCGGGAGTGAGCCTATACACGTCGATGAACGTGCTGCTGCTGGGATTGATCGCGTCCCCGGTGGTTGTCGCCTTTTACGCGGGCGCGGAAAAGATCGCACGAGCGGCGGTGCAGGGAACTGGTCCGATTACGCAGGTATTCTTTCCGCGCATTAGTCATCTGATGACGCATGACCGAGCGGGAGCGGCGCGCGCGGCGCGACGTCGGTGTGGTTGATGCTCGGGGTGGGTGCGAGCGCGGGGTGCCTGCTGTTCTTCGGAGCGCCCTTATTGGTTCGGTTGCTGCTGGGAGCGGGATACGACGGCGCGGTTCCGGTGCTGCGTATCTTGGCGCTGCTACCGCCGCTGGTGGCCTTGAGCACGGCGTTCGGATCGCAATGGATGCTGGCGCTGGGGATGGAGCGGGATCTGAACCGCATCACCCTTGCCGCGGGTGTGCTAAATGTGGCGCTCTCGCTGGCGCTGGGAGCTTGGCTCCAGCACATCGGAGTCGCCGCGGCGATCGTGCTGGTCGAGCTGTTCGTGGCGTGCGCGATGGTGGCGACGTTGCGGCGGAGGAGCCTGGAGCCGTGGAGTGAGGTGGTGGAGGAGGCTGCGGCGTGACTGTGGCGCGCGCTGCTCTGCCCCTGGCCCAGCCCACATCTGCCTCACGCCCCGGCGCCTACTGGTGGTGGATCGCGATGTATGCCGGATCGCTGTTTCTTCCGCCTATACCGCTTACGTTCACGCCCACGGCTCATAGCAAGCTTCTTGGGGGCGCGATTGTGGCAGCGGCGTATCTGTTGTGGCGTCCTTTCTTTTCACACGCGGGGATGTACCACTTCTCAAACCTCAGGCGCTTGCTTCCGCTCGCTCTCGCGTTCTACGTCTGCGCTCACGCCGTCTACGCCGTCCTTATTGGAAACTCTATCGGCGCTCTGTTGGAGGTGCAGTGGCTGCTGTACTTGGCGGTGCCTCTGATGATGACGTGGGACATCGGGCCGGCACAGGGGGAACGGGTAGTGAGGGGGCTCCTCGTTTGCCTGGGAATTGAAGCAGCCCTCGCGGTTATCTCGTCTTTCACCGGTCCCATGTATGAGTACGTGGTCCTCTGGTACGGTCCCCGGTTCGGCGCGAGCATCTACCGTGCGGTGGGCACGACGGACAGCACGAATACCCTCGGCGGCCTCATGGCGTTCGGTGCGCTCGTCTGCCTCTTTGCCCCAGCACGAGCCCTGCCGATCAAGCGCGCACCTCTGCTTGCGGTGCTTCTTGCCGCAGTCGTGTTCAGTCAGTCAAAGAGTGCCTTCTTGTCCGTTGTGATAAGTCTCCTCGTCGTCAGCCCCTTCAGCATCCGGCCGCGCGCACGCCGGGCCGCCGACTGGCTCAGGACCCTTGGATTGCAGGTGCTCGCTCTAGTCTCTTTCAGCGGCGTGTTCTATTTCTACGGCAGCGCCGTGCTGGATAACATGGCCCAGGATTACGTTGACCGGACGGCGCTGAGTGAGCGCGTCATCGCCGAAATCATGAAATTCGATTGGGGGCAAGCGCTGTTCGGCGTCGGCTTCCACGGGGTTGACTACATTAATCCAGCGACTGGCGTCTGGATTACCGCTCACGATAGTTACATCAATTTGGCAGCTGATTTGGGGGCCGTCGGCTTTCTGCTTGTAGCCTCTCTGCTGGTAGTGCTGCTTGTGCGCCTTGTCCGACAGGGGCAATGGCATCTCGTTGCGGGACTGTTGGGGCTCATCTTGCATTTCTTTACGGAGGCCTTCCTGTACACCCCCCTGCTGGTGATGACGTTAGGCACGCTTTACGGGATCGGCTGCATCCACGGAAACGCCGGGTACCATGGGTCTGCGGTTCGGAGCAGGCGCGCACCCCTTGCGGTGGGCACGCGGATCGCGGCGTGGTGAATCCAGTCGCGGTCTTAATCCCTGTGTTCAATAACCAGAGCGGCCTCGACCGGACGTTGTCTGGCCTCCGTGGCGCAGTGGGTGGATTCGACGTGGTGGTCGTGGACGACGGCAGCCCCAGGCCAATCGAGGCGCCAACCGGCATAGGTCCTGGGCGAACGGTTGTGCTCATGCGGCTGGCGCTCAACTCTGGCATCTCAGCGGCGCTCAACCACGGTCTTCAATATATCCTTAGCCGCGGCTACCAGTACGTCGCGCGGCTGGATTCGGGCGACACGGTGGCGGGGGATCGCTTCCAAAGGCAGTGCGGCTTCCTGGATTCGCATCCGGACCACGGCGTTGTCAGCTCCATAGTGGATTTCGTCGATGAGGCCGGCGAGTTGGTGTTTCGCTACCGCGCGCCGTGCCAACACTCGCGGATCGTCAGAAGGCTGCACCTGGGTAATTGCATCATTCACTCCGCCTCGATGATTCGCGCTACGGCGCTGCAGCGCACCGGAGTCTACAAGGAGGACGTGCCGGGTGCGGAGGACTACGATCTCTTCTTGCGGATTGCGCGGCACTACCAGCTCGCTGTGCTGCCCAACGTACTTACCCGTTGCGAGTATACGGTCACCGGGTTGAGCATCGCCGGCCGGGCCCGGCAGCAGCTTTCGCGGCTTGGGTTGCAGCTCCGGCATTTCGATGCAGCGTCAGTTTATAGCTTCGCGGGCATCGCTCGAACTCTCATCGCCATGCTGGTTCCTCACGGGGCGGTGTACCGGTTGAAGCGTGCGTTCCTCCGCTGAGTCCCCGATGCGAACCCTTCAGCTCATCGAGGCGACATCCTCTGGCGTTGGCCGCCAAGTGGTTGACCTAACGCGCGGGCTTTTGGACCGCGGTCATCAGGTCAGCTTGGTCTACTCCGCAGCGCGGGCCGACGGCATCTTTCGCGAGGACTTAGGGAGGCTGGCCGAGCATCCCCTGTTTCGGGCGCGGCGGATCATGATGCGCCACAACTTGCACGCGCACGACATTCTTGCCGCGCGCTCCCTGCGGCATTACTTCGAGTCACACGGACCATTTGACTTGGTCCACTGCCACAGCACAAAGGCTGGCCTGATCGGTCGCGCGGGCTTGCTCGGCTGTGGAGGGAGGCGAGTGTATACGCCGAATATGCTGTTCACGATGCATTTGGGGCGCAACCCCGTTCTGAGGCGGGCTGTTGCGGCGCTTCGAGCTCGGCCTGTCAAAGCTCTGCGACAGCATCATCGCCGTCTCACGGGAGGAGTACGACCACGCGGTCCGTCTCGGCGTCGAGGCGTCGAAACTGCGGCTAGTTCCGAATGGCGTCTATTTGGAGTATGCGGCCGAACGGCCACGCGCGGAACTGCGGAGGCAGTGGCGCCTTCGCCAAGGCGAGGTCTGCATAGGCTTTGTCGGCCGGATGGTGCCGCAGAAATCTCCGGAGACGATGCTGCGGGCGTTCGCGGAGTTGTGCACCACCGAAGCCACGACCCGGCTGGTGATGATCGGCGATGGGCCGCTCAGAGGCGCTTGCCACCGGCTCGCGGTGCAACTCGACATCGAGGCAAAGATCGTCTGGCTAGGTGAACAGGACGCCAAGACGCTGATGCACGCCTTCGACATGCTCGCGCTGACCAGCGACTCCGAGGGCCATCCGCTGGTGGTCCTGGAAGCGATGGCGCGCGGCTTGCCGGTGGTCGCCACTCGCGTGGGCGGCATCGCCGATACGATTCAGGAGGGCGTGAACGGATTCATCACCGCTCCGCGAGACCACCCGGCCATCGCACGCGCGCTCGCGCTTCTCGTGGATGATTCGGCCCTGCGTGAACGTATGGGAAGGTCCTCCCGGATTCTGGCTCGCGAATTTTCGGTCGACCGCATGGTGGACCGCACCGTAGCGCTCTACGAAGAGATCGTCCATGGAGAGCGGGCAGCGCGCCCGGTTCCGGAGCTGACCACGGCGGCGGGTAGATAGGTGTCCCTCCTCCATCCCTCACCCGTCCCCACACCCATCTCGAGCATCGCCCTCCAGCGCGAATGTACGGCGCCGGTTCAGGTGCGCGCGATGCATCCGGCGCGGCCGTGGCTGTGCTCTGCGCTGCTCGGCGCGGGAGACTTGGCGGCGTTGGGGATCAGCGCGGCGGTCAGCATTCTCGGCTGGCGTCACTTCACCACGCTGCTCAGCCCGGATTTCTATCTGCGGCTGTGGCCGGTGCTGCTGCTGTTTCCGGCCGCGTACGCAGTCGCGGGGCTGTATCCGGGGTTCGGGCGCAACCCGGCCGATGAGCTGCGCAAGCTCTCGGCGTCCACCAGCATGGTGTACGCCGCGCTGGCGGTCACCGTGTTCCTGCTCAAGGACGCGCCGGCGTATTCGCGAGCCGTGTTCCTGCTGGCGTGGGCGCAGACGCTGGTGCTGGTTCCACTGCTGCGCTCAAGCGTGCGGGCCTCCTGCGCGCGCAAGCCGTGGTGGGGATATCCGGTGGCGATTGTGGCGGAAGCCAGAGGCGCCTCACGAATTCTGGAGACGCTGCATCAACAGCCCGAGCTCGGGCTCAAGCCCGTGGCCGTTTTCAATGACCCGCAGCGGGCCGTGCATCTTAATGATCGAAATCGGTGGCCGGTGCGCCACGTGATCCTGGATATGGCGGAGCTGCCGCGGCACGTGGCGCTCAGCTTCTTCAACCATTGCAGCGACCTGTTCCCCAACGTGATCGTGATCCCGGATTTGGCGGGGTTTTCGAGCCTGTGGGTGGAGGCTCGGGATTTGAGCGGCGTGCTGGGGCTGGAGGTGCATCAGCGTTTGCTGCTGCCGTGCTCGCGGAGGATCAAGCGGGCGCTGGATCTGGTGTTCGTGATCGCCGGCGGCGCGCTGCTGCTGCCGCTGATTGCGCTGATCGCGGCGCTCATCAAGCTGACATCGCCGGGGCCGGTGTTCTACGGCCAGCGGCGTCACGGCCGCGGCGGGCACGCCTTCACCGCGTGGAAATTCCGTTCGATGGTGGCGAATGCCAGCGGCGTTCTGGAGCAGCACTTGAATTCCAACCCCGCGCTGCGGCGCGAATGGCTGGAGACGCAGAAGCTGCGGTGCGACCCTCGCATTACGCCCATCGGCCGCGTGTTGCGCCGCACCAGCCTGGATGAGCTGCCGCAACTTTGGAACGTGCTGGTGGGTGAAATGAGTTTGGTGGGTCCGAGGCCGATTATCGCCGAGGAGATCCCCCGCTATGGCGGCGATTTCGCGCTATATAAGAAGGTCACGCCGGGGCTCACCGGGATGTGGCAGGTTTCGGGGCGCAACCTGGTGACGTATGAGCAGCGCATCGGCTTCGATCTGTACTACGTCCGCAACTGGTCCATCTGGCTGGACCTGCATATTCTGGCTCGAACGGTGAAGGCGGTGCTGCGGGGCGAGGGCGCGTATTAGGCGGGCCGTGCCAGGGAGACGGCGGCGGCCCGCGCTCATGCGCTCCGGAGCTGGGCGCTCAGCGGAAACGATTTTCGGCGGCGCGCCTTTTTCCCTTGCCGGGGACGGCGGCCAGGGCGTCCCCTCCGTGGGAATGCACGTATGTACAGTGGTGCGATGGCGATCTTCTCCTTGCTCAAGGTTGGATAGCCCTCAAGAATCTCCTCCGCTGTTGCGCCCTGCGCGAGCATATCGGCCACCAGGTCCACCGGAATCCTCGTGCCCTTGAAGACACGCGTTCCGCGCATGATCTCCGGATCGCTGACCACCATTTCTTCTATACGCGCAAGCTGCTTCAATTGGCTCTCCACCCTCCGTCTGGCGATCCCGAGCTCAATCCGAAGCGCCGTCCCGTTCGCCACCGGCAGTTTTTCCGTCCGGGGCGAGCGCTGAATCGACTCGGCGATTTCTCTTCGAGTCCCGACAGGCAACAACCGCAGGCCCTCCGCTTCGAGTTGCAGGTAGATCAACTGCTCCTTCGTTAGTAGCCGGCGAGGGGTTGCACCTGATCGGGCACTCCGTGGACGTATCAGGTGAGTATCGATTGCTTTGTGCACTGCGGCCAGCGGCAAACCTGTAATCGCCGCAGCTTGAGCGGCTGTGTAGCCGTCCATGGCTTAAGTCTACTCCAGATGGGGAAGAATTAATGTGGCGCACCGCCGATCTCCACGCTGCGGGGGAAACCCGGCGTATACTCAATATCGGGCACAAAACTAATGCGTATAACACCTTCCCGACGCCAATTCGTTCAGACCGTCGCCGGCGCGGCACTGGCCTCGCCATTGATCGCCGCCGCAACCGAGCCGGTGATGGGGATGATTTTCCCTCCCGCCGATTACCCGGTCCCGCCGGAGGCGAAGCAACTTTATCCTTCGGGAGTGACGTTTCTGGCCGAAGGGCTGGCCTTCAACGGCATGACCATCGAGAGCTATGACGAAGCGGTTCCCCGCATCGTGCCCGCGGCCCTCAAACTGAAGCAGCGCGGCGCTACCGGGATTTCGATCATGGGGACCTCCCTCACCTTCTACAAGGGTGCGGCGTTCAATCAGGAATTGATCGACCGTGTCCGTCAGGCCACGGGATTGCCCGCGACCTCGATGTCCACCGGCATCGTGGACGGGCTGAAGGTTGCCGGCGCGAAGCGCGTGGCGGTGGCCACCGCGTACACGGATGTCGTCAACGCCACGCTGCAGCGATTCCTTACTGAGAGCGGTTTTGAGGTGCTGACCATCAAGGGGTTGAACTTGATTCGCGCCACCAACGCCGTCACGCAGGATCAACTGTATGACTTCTGCGTGGGCGCGTTCTCCGTTGCGCCTAAGGCCGATGCTCTGCTGGTTTCCTGTGGCGGCTTGAAGACGATTGACCTTTTGGTCCCCCTGGAAGCCAAATGCAAGACGCCGGTGGTGTCAAGCACTCCGCATGCTTTGATGAATGCCGTTCGCCTGGTGGGAGTCAACCCGCGGGTCACGGGCTACGGCAGCGTGCTGGCCAAAGCCTGATTAAGACGATAACGCGCGCCGTCCGATAACGGTCTGTTTCGAACCGACCACGTGATTCAGACGGACGAACAATGAGGGTGATACATTTGTCCAGGTGTTGGCTCGGCCCAAGGGGCCAAGCAACTTGCACGAATGGAGGGCCAAGCGTGGAGTCGCTTATATTACAGAATCGGCATACTGGCGAGATACTGAGGATGCGTAGAGTGCGCGACGCTGACGGACAAGTCGTTTTGAAAATCGACGGCTCCTTGCCGCCTCGCGCGAACGGCCCGCCTCTACACGCGCACTTCCTTCAACGGGAGGAAGGCAGCGTGAAAGCTGGAACATTGGGGGCTCAAGTCGGGAAAGAGAAGGTGGTTGTCCCGACCGGCGGAAGGGCCGTGTTTGGGGCCGGCGTGGTTCACAATTGGTGGAACGCCGGCGACGATGTGTTGGAGTTTAGCGGTCAAGCAGTTCCCGCGGTGGACTTGGACCGTTACCTCCAAGGGATTTTCGCGGTTCTTAACGCCGGGGCAAATGGCAGGCCATCGATCTTTTACCTCGCTCATCTGCTGTTCCGGCATCGCGATACACAGATGGTTGCGACGCCGCCTCAACTCGTTCAGCGGATCTTTTTCCCGCTCATCGTGTTCATCGGGCGCATCTTGGGCAAATACCGTGGATCGAACTGGCCGGGATCGCCTGAGTCGTGCGCCGGAGCGCCCGAGGTTCTGGCTACGACTGCTTAAAGATTGCGCTGCTGAAGATAGCACTCGATTTGAATCGCCGTTATCACCACATTAACGTGTTCCTAATAGATGGCTACTACTCTTCCCGAAGAACCACGATCGGGTCCAGCCTCGATGCGCGGCTGGCGTGAACCAGCAAGCAATCAGGGCTGATTTGGCGAGAGTGCGGCGTACCACGGTTTCGCTGAGGTTCCCGGTGACCGTCCGGGACCGTGGTGAGTAGCACGCCGCCCCTCTGCGTTGGATGATGCAAGCTGCGGCGGCTTGGTTCAATCCCTCCAAAGTACTGGAACAGTACCAGATGACGACCGAATTGTGCCAGACTAAAAGGTGATTTACGACCTTCCCGCCATCCTAGCAGCAGCCCATTTTGCCGCCGAAAGGCACGCCAATCAAAGGCGCAAGGGTAAGTCCGGCGAGCCCTATATCAACCATCTCCTGGAAGTGGCGCAATTGGTATCGTCGGCGCTCCCCCAGCCGGATACGAACCTGGTGATTGCCGCACTGCTCCACGACACCGTCGAGGATGTTGGCGTGACCAGGGACGAACTGGCCGCCCGGTTCGGCGAAGACGTGGCCACGCTGGTGATGGAGGTGACCGACGACAAGTCCCTGCCGAAGGAGGAACGCAAGCGCCTCCAAATTGAGCACGCTCCAAAGAAATCGGTGCGAGCCCAGTTCATCAAGGTGGCCGACAAGATTTCGAACCTGCGCAGTATCCTGATGAGCCCTCCCGAGCAATGGGACCTGGAGCGGAAGCAGAGATACTTCGAATGGTCCCGGCGCGTGGTCGGCGCTCTCAGTTCCCCCAGTCCGGTCCTGATGGCCGAATTCGAGCGCACGTATCAGAGGCTCGGCGAGCTTCAAACCCAGCGCTAGCAGTTTGCCTACTTTTGGCGCTGGAAGGCGTACTCGCCGGAAACGTGACCCTCAATAATGCTGGTCGCGATTCCGTGTTCGTCGCGAGCGAAGCGGTAGGTGAGCCCCGTGCCGGTGAAGCTGGTCTCAGACTGCGGATAAAGTTGCTGCTTCGGACCGCCGTCGACGGAGATGAATAATGCGCCGGCGGAAAACGTAACTTCTACCGTCCGGAGACCCTGGATATAGGGACCCTGGTAGACACCCGCGTACTTCGCCAGGACTTCCGGGGCGACTTTGACGGCGGATTTCTGATCATCGGAGAGCTTGCCGACCCAGTGCCGTTGACCGCTATCGCGATCTTCATTGCAGACGGCTTCGATCAACTCGGTGTCGGCAGCCAACTCCGCCGGGATGGAAACCGTCCAGGGCTTGGAGTAAGCGCCGGGATCCTGGAACGTCACCGTTACCTCCAGGTGGCCGAAATCTGGACGCCGGTAGCGCTCCGTCATGCGCAAAGATTCCGTATGGGGATAGCCGCCCAGCAGCCAGGTGCGGTCATTGTATCCGTTGCTCTCAACCACCAAGGTGTCTCCGTCCCAGTGGCCCACCGCATAGCCCATCCAGCTCGGGTTGGGATCGCGCTCCAAGGAGCGGCCATCCATGAAGATCTGCCGGAAGGTTAGATCTTCGCTCAGAACCACCATCATCGCGGGGGTCTGCACGAACCTCTTGAAGCCTCCCGCGCCGGTGGCGTACCCCGGACCCTCCGGCAGGCACTGGTAACGCGGATTGTCCTTGCCGAAGTCTTCGGCGCGCTGCCGGACCAAAGCCTGCGCCCAAGGTTGCATGTCGCCGGGCTTGAGATCACCCACATTGCGGACCGCAATGTTGCCGATCGCCGTATCCAGCGGCATCTCCCACAAACCGGTTAAATCGGGGTGGCCATCGGGGGCGCGCGGCGCCGGCGCGTGCAAGTCCGGCTTGCCATCGGCGGCCCGTGGGATGCCCGGCGTGGGGAGGTGCAGCCACTGCGCCGACAGCGTCGTCATGAATGCCACCAAGGCGAAGAGAGTGACGAACTTCATAGGCCGAATCCTCTTTCAGACACTATACACCTGGCTTGACAGATCGGCGCGACGCGCCGGGGAAATAGGAGGCGCATCGCGTCGAGAAAAGTGGCCGCAACGCAGACACCGGGCCGGTCGACTGTCCGCAAAACCCGCAGTGATAAATGGTCCGCCGGGTGCTCGGTGAAATCGCGCATCGAGACACTCTTGATGCGGGGAAATGAGGAATAAGAAAAGGGGAAGGAAAATGAAAATCAACTTGACTGCCGTTGTAATAGCGCTCGAGCTGGTCGGCGCTCTCCAAGTGGGTCGCGCTGGCCCCATCGCTTTCCAGACCGTGCCCCTTGGCATCAACGATTTGGGACAGATCGTCGGATTCGCAGACGACCAGGGCTTCCTCGATACGAACGGGGTTTTTACCGAATTGTATTTGCCTGGGACAGACTTCACGATCGCGTATGGCATCAACAATGCTGACCAGATCGTCCTATTTGACAATACCCATTCAGAGAGCTTCCTGTACTCGGCGGGTCAGCTCACGCCGATAAATTCTCCCGGGGCCTCATTTGTGTGGGCTCAAGGCATCAACAATGCCGGGCAAATTGTCGGACTATACGGCAATGGCACTTCGTCTGGCGTCGGGTTCCTGGACACGGGCGGCGTTTTTACGACGATCGAGGTGCCCGGCAGCATCGAGACAGAGCCGCGAGCTGTCAATGACTTAGGACAGGTAGTAGGGGTATATGTTACAGCTCCGTCAACGGTGAACGGTTTCTTGTACTCAGGAGGGGTCTTTACGACCCTCAATGTACCCGACCTCGCAGACGTATCGGGTATCAACGATGCAGGCCAGATTGTTGGAAGCACTTTCAGCGGTGCGAACCCTGGCGGGTTCCTATATAGTCAGGGATCATATACAACCATCAATCCGCCCGGCGTCACCGACAGCTCGCTCAGCGGTATTAACAACTTGGGGGAAATGGTCGGCGCAATTTCGAATAGGGAGGGCTTTCTGGATGTAAATGGTGTCTTCACCTACTTTGAAGCGCCGGCGCCAAGTCCCGAGCCAGGCTCGTCGATAACGCTGGGGGGCGGCCTTGTCTTGCTCATGCTCCTGAAGCGCGGCCACGGGGCATACGCAGCCAATGTGCACGCGTGCGCCACGCTTGCCCCCGGCCATCGCGCAGCTAAGGCAGAGCAGTGATGGCCTGCCGTTAAGCCTGCGTCGAAAACTTACCTTCTGTGTACTTCGGCGCCACTTCTGTACTTCGGCACACTTGTGTACTTCGGCACGAGGGGCTCGCCGATCGCGGGGGTAATGGTAGAGCGTAGGAAGTAGGCCGCAACGCGCCGGCAAACATTCAAACGAAAAATCCGCCTGGTGCGATTGGTCCAAGTACTCAATTCATGGGTACCAGGAAGCAATTCCACGCAACGTAGAAAAACATACAGCCTTCCGCGAGCGCCCCTTTAGCATCGTGCAACTTTTTATTGCCCTTGGAGTTTGGACCGAAGTGTGCATAGTGCGGCAAGGTCCGGTAAGGGAGGAAAACGATGCAACGCTTCTTCGGGTGTCATCTCGCGGCTCATTGCAGATCTCTTCTGTACAGGCATTGCTTCCCTTACCGCCGCTGGGTTGCGTTAAGAAGAGTGCTCTCCGCCAGGCAATGCCCGGGATTGCCGTAACGGACGATCTTATTTCTTGGGGCGGGGAACTGGCTTGCCGTAGACTTCCAGCCATCCCAGATCGCTGTAACCGCCGTCTCCATGGCCGCTGCCCGGCATCAGATCGGTAAACCCGATTTCATCCACCTTACTCAGGTCCACCTTTTCCAGCCACCGGCCCCGCGTGACCACCTTCTCGATATCCAGTTGGATCCAGCGGCTCTCCGATAGCGTGAAGTCGGAGGTGTGATAGTCGAACACGGAGCCGTCGGCATGCTCGCCCAGAATCCATGTCCCGTCGGCCAGCTTCAGAATCGGATGAATCTGGTGCAGTCCACTGATCTTGGTCACCCAGCGAATCTTCCCCATGCCGGTCAGGTCCACATAATTGTTCTTGTCCCGCACGGCGGCCGCGCAGGGCTGCGCGCAGAGGCCGGTCCACAGGTGCATCGGATTGCTGGTGCTATCGGGCGTTCCATTCTCCTGAATGTCTTTTCCGGACGGCCCGTAGAGCTTCAGCTCGACATTCGGATTGGAGACGGCTTTCTGGTCCAAGGGATGCTCGACGGGCTGACCCGCGACGGGGATCCAGTCGACCCGCAGAAATAGCGGCGCCGCCGGACCGGGACGGGTAGCTCCATCCGGGGCTTTACCATCCTTTCCTTCGGCACCCGCCTTTCCATCTCCCGATTTTCCTCGGGCCCCCGCCTTTCCTTGGGCAAGCGCTTTTCCTTGAGCAAAAGCGGTGGCGGAAACGCCCAAGCAAGCGATCGAAACCAGAATTAATCGTTGGACCATGCGCTCTCCTTTCCTCGTTACCGGAACCATAGGACGAAAATCCTAGTCCGCGAGATTATCAAAGTAGAACGGCGCGCACAATGCCGGCTAGCCCGCCCGGCAGTAGACTCCGCAACACGCCCCGTATAGTATGAATGTTTCAAGTGTCTTTCGAGGTTGGCCAGATCGTCGGCGACTACGAGGTCCTAGGTGTCCTCGGCCGGGGCGGGATGGGCGCGGTTTATCGCGTCCGCAACGTGCTTTCGCATCGCGAAGAGGCGATGAAGATTGCGCTCCACGACGCCCACTACGATCCCCAGACCGCGGAGCGGTTCCTGCGTGAGATTCGCGTGCAAGCCAGTCTCCGGCACCCCAATATCGCGGAGCTGCGCACGGCTGTCCGCGTCGGAGACCACGCCTTGATGATCCTGGAACTGATCGACGGGGAGAGCGTCGATGCGAAACTCAAGCGAGGCCCGCTGCGGTTCGACCTGTCATTCCGCGTGATTGACGACATTTTGAGCGCGCTCAGTTACGCGCACCAACGCGGCGTCATTCACCGCGACATTAAGCCGGCAAATATCATGGTGACCTCGCGGGGTCTGATCAAACTGACGGACTTCGGCATCGCGCGCGCCTCCAACGAGAAACGCATCACCGAGACCCATGTCGCGGTGGGGTCGCTTCACTATATGGCGCCGGAACAGATCTTGTCGAACAAGTTGGATGAACGCTCCGACTTGTATTCCCTCGGCATCACTTTCTACGAAATGCTCACCGGCAGATTGCCGGTGGATGGCAAAACCCCGTTCGAGCTGATGGACGCGCACATGAACCGCGTCCCTGTTCCTCCCGCAGAGCTAGTTCCCGGCCTTGACCCTGAAGTATCCAAGCTGGTGCTCAAGGCCCTGGCCAAATCTCCCTCGGAGCGTTACCCCACCGCGCAGGCGTTCCAAGCCGCGTTGCGCGATGCGCTCTTCGGCGACAATCCCACCGTCGTGATGCCGCCCACGGCTCCCGGCCAGTCGCATCCGCCGAGCCATTCGCATCGGTCGAGCCACACGCCTCCGCCGATCCCGCCGCATACGCCGATCCCGCCGCATACGCCGATCCCGCCGAATACGCCGAGCCCGCCCGCGATCCCGGCAAGCGACCTTCACCTTGTGGAGAGGTACTTGGCCTTGGCCATTGGGCCGATCGCCAAAAGTTTGGTTCACGCCGCCGCCGGCCGGCACAGCTCGCTCGCGTCCTTGTGCCAGGATCTGGCCACCAGGATTCCGAGTCCTGGGGACCGCGCGGCATTTCTTCGTGCGGCGGGAGTCGATTCGGAACCGAAACGGGACACGGGGCCTTCCGTCGCTTCGCGAACCTCCGCTACTCGCCTGACGCCGGCGGCGATTGAAACCGCCCGCAAGGCGCTGGCGGAGCACGTGGGTCCCATGGCGGCCGTGATCGTGAGCCGCGCCGTGAAGCGTGTCAGCTCCGTAGAAGAGCTGAGCGAGGTTCTCTCCGCTGAGCTTCCCGATGAACGCGCGAAAACCGCGTTCCGCACCCGCCTTAAGATCTAGGGGCCTTGTTCGCCGAGCATCTTCATTGCGGTGACCAGGCTACGCCGCATTCGATTGAAGGAGCTGGCCAGTTGCGCCACTTCATCATGCCCCTCGGCAGGGAGCTCCGGGATGTCGAGTTGGCCGAGGCTGATTTGGTCCGCCATTTCAGAGAGGCGTCCCACCGGACGCGCAATCGTGAAGTACAGCGTCAAATTCAAGATCACCAGGCCGACCGCGAAGATCACCGCGAGATCGATCAGCAATTGCCGGAACGCATCGTGCGCGATTTGGAGCGGCACCTTCATCGGCACGGAGATGATCTGTGCGGCGATCACTTCGTTCAGCTTCCAACCGAAACCGTTGGAGGGACCGTACTGATGCACCATCGCCGCCGGGGCCTTTTCCGGCTCGCTATGGCAGGGCGAGACAATCGGCTCCGGCGCGAATCGGCTGAGCGAAGAATAACGACGGCCCGGTGGGCGACTCCCGCTCACCGGTGAGCTGTTGAAGAGAGGAGGAATTCCGAAAGGAGCTAATGACATCGGCCTCCCAGTCCACGGCGCGGTCGCGGGGATTGGTCGGATTCAGCGCGGCTTCCTTGTAGGAATAGTCAGGAAATCGAACTCGCAGATAACCGAAGTTTTCCGTTGCCGCGAATGCGGGCACCGTCTGTGGCAGGAAGGCTTTCTTTTCGTCCGCCAGAGGAACTAACAGAGGCTTCAGTTGAATGTTGGTGTAGCTGCGGACGCCGCGCATCGCTTCCATCATCAATTGAGCCTGGTCGCGCACCTCGGTTCGCGCGTCGTCCTGGAGGCGCCGGTACGCCAAATATCCCGCGATGACCATCCCGGTCCCAAACACGAGCGTGAAAATTGCGCTAAACCTGAGCAGCAAACGCATTGTTCACATGGTACCGAAGTCTCAAGGCGTCGGAAACCCCTGCGCCAAAGGCCCGAAATCGAGGGCCGTCCGATATTTCAACTTATCTGCCTAGAAAATAGGTGTAGAATAATCCAAAACGGAAAAGGCCAGTCTAATTGCCTGCGGAAAGGGACCCGGGCGTAAGGAGGGTTTGTGTCGCGATACTGGACTCTGCCTCTGCTTCTGGCTCTTGGGGCCACTCTCTTCGCCCAGGATGCTTCGACCACCACGGTTCAAGGCCGCGTAATCGCGCCGGACGGCTCGCCGGTCAATGGCGCGTCAGTAACGCTTACTTTGATTCCGCCCGCGCCGCCTCCCACCGAAGCGAAAGAGACTACTGAAGCGCAGGGAAAGGAGACCACCGCCGGCGCCGGCAAGGCGGCTGCAGCCACGAAAGGGCGCTCCGCGGGCCAGGCCATCTATGTCGCCGTAACCGAACGTTCCGGTGACAAGGCGGGTCACTACCAGCTTACGGGGATCCCTTCCGGTACTTACGACGTGTCCGTTGTCTATACCGGGCAGGCGCCGCAATACCGGAAAAACCTGCTGATAAGCGGTGCTCAGCAGGAGGTCGATTTCGTCTTAAATGCGACCGCCTGGAGCAAGCTCAATCTTGCTCTGGTCACTCTCTTCATCGTGATCGTGTTCGCCATTAGCGTTTTCATGGTCCGCTGGAACAATATCTCCCGGCCGAATGTGGAGCTGCTCAAGGCCGAGGTCGACAAGGTTCGCGCGCGATTCAAGAGTGAGACCGGGCTCGACCTCAGCCAAGGCGATCCGAAGACCGGACATCTTTGGGAACTCCTGGAGGCCGCCAGCGACGCCGTAAAACCGCGAAACTTTCTCTCCGACTTTCTTTTCTGGAGCCGCGGCAAGGAGATCACCGCGTGGTCGCGGATTTATGAGTTTCAGCGCGATTCCGTGGAGTTGTACCCCAAGGGTTCGCTCCCGATGATCCGCGCGCGGTTACAGGCTGTCGAGTTGGATTTGTTGGACATCGATAAGACCCACGCGAAGACTTTGGCGGGGAATATCAAGAGCGTGCTCGACCGGGACGTGAAGGATGAGGGGATTCTGCGCGCAATCCTAATTGAGGCGCTCACCTACCTGAACGACGAAAACGACAGCAGCTTCGCCCAACTGGTGGGATGGCAGACCAAGGCGGTGTGGCTTGTGGCCGTCGGCTGCGTGTTGATTGTGGTGCTGGCGTTCGCCGTCGGCAACGCCGTTCTGTTTATCGCGGGAGCGACAGGCGGGTATTTAAGCCGTATGGCGCGCCAATTGAAACGCGCCGACGTCCCCACCGATTACGGCGCCTCCTGGACCACGCTTTTCTTGAGTCCGATCATGGGCGCACTGTCGGGATGGTTCGGGATTCTGCTGATCGTGGTTCTGGCGAATGGCCAGTTCGCTGTGCTTGGCTCGGCGTTCAAGCAGATCGATTGGGGCGATCCGCTGGGGCCGATGACCCTCGGTCTGGCTTTCGCGCTCGGCTTCTCGGAACGGCTGTTCGATGGGATCATTTCGTCGCTGGAGCAAAAAGTCGATAGTGACCGGCAAGCGGCCACTCAAGTGAAACTGCCCAGCTCATCCGTCGCACCGGAGGCTGACAAAGGCGCGACGGCCGATGGAGGGGACAAGGGCGATCAGAGCACAGGCGGCCAGCAGCCCCAGGTGCTCTTGACCGCTGGCGCGCCTCGTCCGGCGCCCTCTGCACCGCCCGCGGCGGCGGGCGTCCCGTCGCCGCCGTCGTCGCCAACAACAAGGACCTCCGATAGCGGCCGCAAGGCTCCTGAGAACTACGTCGCCTTGAGCCGTAGCCTTGCCCAATCCTTTTTCCGCTCCGCGCAGGACCATCCGCCGTCAGGGCTGAAGCGCCCGCCGCTCCGGGACTTCGATACCAAGGATATCTGGCCTTGGATTGGAACCTGGCTTAAGGCGTTCTGGAGCACCGATATCGAAGGTGCGTTCGTTCCCGCCAAGGGAAAGCATCCGTTTAGCACGTACCCAAAGGCGGGAGAGCAAGGGATCTACGACCTTTCGAAATTGGCTTCGGCCCCGGACGGCTCAATCCACATCGCTCTGGCTGGAGACTGGGGCACCGGCACCGACGTGTCGCAGCAGGTGGCCGATTCCATGGTCAGCACCAATCCGGAGCTCACCATCCATTTGGGCGACATCTATTACGTCGGAACCGCGGATGAAGTGAGCGAAAACTGCCTCGGCGCTTCGGGAAAATACAAAGGAGTTTTCTGGAGGTACGGAACCAAGGGGAGTTTGGCGCTGAACGGAAACCACGAGATGTACACCGGTGGAAACGCCTACTTCGACTGGTGCCAGAAACACCTCGGCATAACGGGCTCGCAGGATAAGAACCAGCTCGCAAGTTATTTCTGCCTGGAGAGTCCGGCCTGGCGCATTGTCGCCATCGACACCGGCTATAATTCCGACACGCCGCCGGGAGACTGCCACCTGGAGCAGCCTCTGCTGGATTGGCTGGATCAATTGTTCGATCCCAAGAACCCGCCCAAGGCCACCGTCGTGCTGTCCCATCATCAGTGGTTCAGCTCCTTCGCGGATGGCGATTATCCCAAGCCCGCCAGTCAAATCGCAAAATACTTCAAGAATCAGACAATGGTTTGGCTATGGGGGCATGAGCACCGGTTCGCGATTTATGACCGGTTCACCGGCCCGGACGTGGGCGGCAAGGGTGTGGATCTGCAGGCTTACTGCCGTTGCATCGGACACGGAGGCATGCCGGTGGAGATGCCTGGCGCGGGTTATCCCGACCCGAACGGCCTGCAACTCGTCGAGTATTGGGATGGCGATCTGGCGGGTCACAAAGAGCGTTTTATAAAGTTGAAGGACAACACGCTGGTGGGTCCTAACGGCTACGTCCAGATGACCATTCAGGGCGCCACGCTTACGCTGGAGTATTGGACCGTCTATTGGAATGACAGCGAAAAGAACTGGAAGGTAGAGTCAGCGTTCAAGGAGAGCTTCGTGGCGGGGGGCGGGGCAGTGTGGGATGGCACGCTGGCGCGGACCATCGTCGCAAACCCCGGCATTCTCAAAAGGGGCGATATTTCTTGAGCTTCAGGACACTCAGGGGAAGATTAGATGAGAAAACGCACCAGCATCGTCAGGGCGAAGCAACATGTGACCGTACCACGCGGGCACCGCATCCACCGCAGCGCGAGCGGCTGGGACCTGATCGATCCTCAAGGGAAAGTGGCCCAACACTTCGCCAGGGCGTCCGCGCTGCCGGCCGAGGACAATCCCAACTGGGTTTCCTATAGCGACCTGACGCCGGCTCCGCTCCCCGCCATCAACAGATTTGTCTCGGTGTGGACCGTTCCTCCGCTGCCCAGCGATGGAACCATCCTCATTTATTTCTTCAATGGCCTGGAGGAATCGTCCGGCCAAAACATCCTGCAACCGGTCCTGCAATGGGGCCCCACGCCGCATGGGACCATCGCCGGAAGCTGGAGCATCGCGAGTTGGTATGTAGGCGACAGCACCTCCCCAGCGTTCAGTTCGAAGGCGATTGCCGTCGCGCCAGGAACTCAATTAACCGGCGTCATGGAATTCGACGGTTCGTCTTGGAACTGCTACTTCCGAGGCTACGACGCATCGACATTGGAGGTTGACACGCTTCCGGACATGCAGGTCGCGTCTCTCACCCTGGAGGCTTATGCGAACGGCGATGCTGTTCCAACGAACCTCACTCTTCCGGGTCCGCCGGTTTCCTTCCAGGTCACCGGGCTAACCACGGTGTCCGGCGATGCGCTCGCGACCTGTCAATGGTCGCCCTATGGACAATGGCCGCCGACGGTGAATGCCGCGGCTGCGCAGAGCGGCAGAATCGCCACAGCCTATAGCACCGCAGGGTCTCCTCAAACCTAGCCGCCGCGAGTCTGGCGTTGCCGAGGCAAAAACCAAGCGGGTGATTCACGGCGCGCGTCAAGTTGATGATGTCATTCTTGCCGGGTCGTCCGAAAACACCTATCAAGCAAAAGACAACTCCCACACAAGTATTGGATAATTCCTTTGCGCTCATGGCCCCTGGCTCAGCCGCAGGCTTGCCCCTACTGATCTACCGTAAACGCCAGCAGTACGTTCCCCGCCATCCCGCCGTTGCGCGCGTAGCCGGAGTTCACGAACAACATCCCTCCAATCACCACCGGACCCGCGCCGTCCAGGGAACCTCCTTTGGCGCGCACTCCGTTTACCGTCTGATAATCCCGCACCGTGTCGAAGTCCCACAGCACATGACCGTCTTCCGAATTGAATGCGCGCAGGTGCCCGTCCACGGAGCCCGAAAACACCGCGCCGGGAATCGCCGTCACGGCCTGCGGTTGCGCCGGGCTGCATGGCGATCTCGATCCGCAGGGAGCCGGTGCGGCATGCCACGCCTTCTCGCCGGTGCCGATCCGCAGAGCCGTCAAGCCGCCGCCTTGGGTTGGGTCGGGCGGCAGACCTACTTGAACGGCTTGCCCCGCCGTACCGCGCCGCACCAGGTCCGAAACCGCCGCGTATACTTTCTGGCCGTCGCTGGCCATGCCCCACTGCACGCCGCCGTTGGTGCCGCCATTGCCCACGCGAGTCTGCCAAAGAATTTCGCCCTTTCGCTCCGGGTCCAGCGCATACACCACGCCGGACTTTTGGCCGGCCAGTAGAACGTCCCGGCCGTTAGGAAGCTTCTCGATCAACACCGACGATCCGAAATCGAAATCTGGTCCGGGGCAACCCCCGGCAGTGCATACGCCGCTGAAGATATCTCCCGGCGTCACCTGTTTTGACCAGACGATGCGGCCGGTCTTAAGATCCATGGCCAGCACGGCGTCGCTCATATCGGTGGCGGGCGAGGAGAAATTGTCTCCGGTTGTGACGTACAGCAATCCGCGCTTGGCGTCGAGCGTGGGAGATCCCCACACTCCCGCGCCGGAGGGTCCCCAGGCGCCAATACTCTTATTCGATCCTTGATGCCGAGTCGGCGTCTCTCGAATGGTGTAGGTTTTCCAGACCTGTGAGCCGTCCTTTGCCCGCACCGCCGTGACGCTCCCGCGAAACGTACAGCAGGTGTAATCGGGATTGCTGGACCGCGTCTCCTCCCACGAAGCCGCTCCAATGAATGCGATCCCGTCGTACGCCGCGGCGGTGCCGGTGAGCCGCACGGATTCATGCGGCTCGATTTTCTTCTTCCACAGCTCGCGCCCGGTTTCGGCCTCGATCCCATAGGTCCAGCCGGTCAGGTCGCTGAAGACCAAGGCGTGGGTTTTGCCGATCGCAATCGCAGTAGGGCCGGTCCGTATCGGGCCACTCGACTGATACAGCCAGCGAACGCAGCCGGTCTCCGTGCTCAACGCCTGCATCGCACCGTTCGCGCTGCCTACGAACAAGGTTTTCCCCAACACCGTCATCGCGCCAAACGCGCTCACGTCGCCGTCGAAACCATAGGCCCACTTCAGCTTCAACTTGCCCACCTGGTCCAAGGAGATTCCTCCGGCCACTGCATATCTGGTATTCGAAGGGTTCGGTCCCCAGCCGGGCCAAGCCGGATTTGGCGTCGCGCCGATGTTCACACTGCGATCGGAGCAATAAGCTTGCGCCGGCAAGGGCGCATCCGGCCGCTCCACGCCCAGGAACTTCGCCACGGCTTCGCGGTCTTCACGGTTGAGAGACGCAGCGAGGTTCACCATCACGCCGAAATCGAGGGTCCGCAAGATGCGCTGCACCGATAGTTGCTTCAACGCGCCGCGCGGAGGGGTTCCCTCACGGCCGGAGTCGTGACAAGAAGCGCAGCTCTTCTGAAAGACCGCCTCGCCGTCCGCCGCCCAAGCCGCGGGCGCAAGCAGCGCGAGGAGAATCAGAAAAAGACCTGGAACACGAGTATTCATCGCCGCTCATTCTACATCAGTGATCGCGCCAAAATGCAAAGGTGTAAACTGGCCCCGCGCATCAGGGGCCCCAGGGAAATGAGTTCCACTACGCGCCGGACCGGACGCGCTCGTAAGCCGGACGGGGCCGCGACCTTCGTGGGCGCGGGTTCCGCGAACGTGTCGAAACTTACGCCTTTTGAGACGTGGTAACGACGAACTGGCGTACTCCCGCATCAGCACACTTCCGTAACCATCGAGTCGGGCTGTCGACTCCGATTGCGGACATCGTCGCCGACTGCTTTCCAGTAACCCAGAAGTTTCAGAGCTTTAGCTATGGCCCTGCCTTTGCTTTTCCAGCCTGTAGATGGCCGTGGCAAGTCAGCTTGACGAGAGTGAGCACAACCCCCGTTAGCGATTTTGCTTTTTGCCTGATGCGACGCAACAAGTGGAGGAAAAGATGTCCAAGTTCAGCGCGTACGAATATAGAACACAGCCCGGGTTCGATCAGAACAAGTTCGAGGGAGCGAACCAGGCCATCCCCATGAAGACCCTGGTGATCCACTGCTTTGACCCTCGCGCGGCCGAGATCCCGCAGAAGGTGGCCGAGTATTTTGGGGATGAGGTCTATCCGGGCGAAAATATCCTCGACGAAGCCGGCAATCGGGTTGGCAACACGCGAACGTTATTTGCCGAGGCAAACGCCGGCGGCCGTGCCGCCTTTGCTCTGCTGTCAGTGGCGGCAATGGACTATATATTCCACGTTCAAAACGTCGTCGTGGTTCACCACTCGTTCTGCGGCACGACGACTTACACACCTGAGCTCCTCATCGAGGAATTCCATGATCACCATCACGCGGACATCTCGACGTTGTTTGATCGCGAAAGCGTAGCCATCATGGACTACGAGAAATCGCTCAGGTATGACGTCGGGTTGCTTCGTTCCAGCCCGGCAGTGCCGAAAAATATCAAGCTCTACGGCTTCTTCTTCGACATCAATAGCGGCGAGCTAACCGAGGTCGTGCGGGACATCCCTGCTTAGACCGCGGGTGAACAGCCAGACGCAGCGGTTAACCCGTGCTCTTGAAGTCAGGGCTTGCGATCGTAACGGGCGTCGCCCTCGGCGGCGCTGAGAATCAGGTGCGTGACTTTGCCGCTGGAGTCGAGGAAGAACTCGATCGAGCCGGCGGTCGAATCGAACCTGGTCTCGGTCTGCGGGAGCAGCGGGAAATCCTTCATGAACAGTTGCCCGTGCATTACGCTGACGATTTGGTCCGGTCCGAAGAAATCCCGGGAAGACCTGACGCCTTCGCGAAACTTGTATTCGCCTGCGTACTTGGCCAGCGTCTCAGGGCTCGGGTGCGCGACGGCTTGCGCCGTTCCCACCAGATGCTGCGTGTCCTGCTCATCCTCATTGCAAACATATTCCAGCATGTCCGAGTCTGCCGCGTAGCTGACCGCCACGGAGATGGTCAGCGGCTTGTTCAACACCTCGGGATCGTCGTAGGTAACCTGGACCTGCATGTGTCCGAAGTCGGTGCGGTGGAATTTCTCGGTTACGTGTAACTTCTCGGAATGGGGATGGCCGACCATATCCAGCCACGTTTTGTCATTGAATCCGGCCGTTTCCACCACCAGCGTGTCTCCGTCCCAGTGAGCGGTGGAATACCCCACCCAGGTGGGGTTCGGATCTTCGGGAAGCGGGCGGCCATCGGTGTAGATTTGCCGGAATCCGCCGAGTTCGTAGAGCAGACCGATCATGCGGGGCGACTGAACGATGCGGTAGAAGCGGCTGGATCCCGCGGCGAAGATCGCTTGAGGACCCGCGGGCAAGCAGTGCGTAACGGGGTTATCCCGCCTCAGGTCCAAGGCTCGCTTCATGAACAGGGCCTCCGCGGCCGGACGGAAAATGCCTTCGTCTTTCACATCCTGGATTACGTCGAAGCGATACGGAGATAAGTCGGGCTCCCACAATCCGGAGAGATCGGGTTTGCCGTCCGGCGTCCGCGGAGCAGGAGCCGTCAGGTTGGGCTTGCCATTCGCCGCGCGAGGGATCCCTGGCTCGCGATAGCCGAGCCATTGCGCGCTCAACGAGACTGACTGGAGCAACACTACCGCTGCCGCGACGGCGATTCTGCCCATCAGGTTCCTCCTTCGGCTTGCCCCAATTATATAGCGAGGCGAAGGAGCCACGGAGCGAATCGGGTTAAACGGAGCTGCGAGTGACCGTATAGTCTTCCAACTGGCAGGCTACGCCATACCCGCCATTGGGATGGCCACCGACAACGCGGACCACGCGGGCGCTGCAACTTAGATGCAGGTCCGGCTCCGGGACGGAAGTAACATCCGTGCCTGGTATAACCAGCTCGCAATCGACCACCTCGTCAGGAAACAAGGGGCGATCCGAGATGCAATAAAAACTATTGCAGCTCACATTCTCAGTCTTGGTCTGGATTGGGTCCCGCTGTCCGCGTCGCGTAAGAACCAGGGGAAGAGCCAGGTTTAGACGCCCGCCGGAGCGCCGGTCTTTACCGGATGGCGCTTCGACGATTGGCCGCGCTAACCCTGCAGGCAGATTGAAATTGGTCTGTACGAGCATACGATGCTCCTTAGTACTACTGCATGCAACTAGAGTTCCATTACCCGTCACGCCAAATCAACAAGTTAGGATGGCGGACTACTGCGGAAACGGATTTCGTTTTTACCGCCGTTATCCCATATTTACCTGGATGAAACCGGCTTTCTTGGATGGAAACGTGCCGAGCGGCGGGGCCTAGCCTGGTGTATACTCGCGTTGACCGGCTTCCTGATGACCCAGTCCCATTAACCAATGGAGCGAACATGTCTAAGAAACTGAACCTGTGGTTAGCTCTTCTGCCCCTGGCGGGCGCGCCTGGATTTGCACAGCTATCTCCCTCGGCCGTTTGGGCCAATCATGCCGCGGCCGAATACCAGGTTTATCCGAACGTCACCTATCTGAATATGGGTGGTTCGGACCTGAAACTCGACATTTACCGCCGCCGCACCGCCACTACGCCCCAACCCACGCTGGTCTACATGCACGGAGGCTTCTGGGTAGCCGGCAACAAGGAAGGCGCGATTATGTCGCTGCTGCCGTGGATGGAAATGGGCTGGAACGTGGTCAATGTGGAGTATCGCCTGGGCGCGGCGGCGCTGGCTCCCGCGGCGGTGGAGGACTGCTTCTGCGCCCTCCGGTTCATCGGCAACCAGGCCCGGATGTACAATATCGACACCAGCCGGATCGTGGTGACGGGCGAGTCCGCGGGCGGACACCTGGCGCTAGCGATGGGTATGATTCCGGAGAGCGAGGGGCTGGACCTGGAATGCGCCGGAGCGCCGCTTCCCAAAGTCGCGGCGGTGCTGAACTGGTTCGGCATCAGCGACGTGCCGGACGTGATCGACGGTCCGCACAAGGCCAACGCCGCCGTGCGGTGGTTCGGAAGCCTGCCCAACCGGATGGAGATCGCGCGCCGCGTATCGCCGCTGAACTACGTCAGAGCCGGCTTGCCGCCGATACTCACCGTCCACGGCGATTCCGATCCGACCGTGCCCTACGATGAAGCCGTGCGGCTGCATGCGGCGCTGGCGAAGGTGAACGTGCCCAACCAACTGGTGACCATCCCGGGCGGCAAGCACGGGAACTTCACCCCCGAGCAACGCGACATGATTTACTCCACCATTCGCGAGTTCCTCGCGAAAAACGGGCTAGGCAAGAATTAGGGCGGGAATCGCCTAGCCGCGGCCTTCTATTCGCGTGCATTCGCGGCTAGAGCTGTTCTCACTTCTTCGCAGCCGCGTTCTCCAGAAGAGTCCGGATCTCGGCCAAAGCAGCCTGGTTGACCGGCGTTGGACCACGGCCTCCGCCTCCACCGCCGGCTCCAGCCGCGCCTCGTCCGCCCGCAGCAGTAATATTGGACGTCGGCGCAGCGGGGGCATTGCCTCCTCGGCCACCGCCGCCGATCAGGTCGATCGGCTTCTTGCCGTTGGCGTCGGTAATCTCCGGATTGGCTCCCTTTTCGAGCAGATAGCGCACCAGATCGACCCGGCCGCTCTGCGCGGCTTCGTGCAGAGCCGACTCGCCTTCTTTGTCGGGAGGGGGATGGTAGGAGATCCGCATGGAGTAGGTCCTCGTGCCGGTGACCTGGGCGTTCACATCGGCGCCGTGCTGGATCATAAGGTCCAGAATCTGGAGATTCGGGGCGCCCCCACCGCCGCCTCGGCCTCCTCCGGGGTTGACTCCCGCGGCCAGCAGGAAGGGCGTGAATCCCATGGAGTTGACATTCGGGTTCGCGCCCTTCGCCAGCAGGGCTTGCATCACCTCCGTGTCGTTGGATTGGGCGGCGCGAAATAGCGGCGTGCATCCGGTGTTGAGCTGCTCTTCTCCAAAGCGGCCGCTGTTGCCTCCGCGGCTGGGCCGATGCATGTTCAACTCCGCATTCACATCAACCCCCGCCGCAAGCAGTGTGTTGATGATCTCCATGCTAGCTGCACGAGCCGCCGAACTTCCACCAGCGCCACCACCACCGCCGCGCCCTCCACGCCCGCCGCCGCCGGCAGCTTCTTTACGATCCACGGCGATGTACAGAGCGGTTCGTCCCCACCAATCCCAACTGTTCGGATTCGCTCCCTTGTCGAGCAGTAGCTTGGCCACGTCGTTATGGTCGTTGTCGATGGCCAGCATCAGCGGAGTTACGCCTTCCGGAGTTGGGTAATTCGGATCGGCGCCGGCCGCGATGAGATCGTTGACACACTCGTAACAGCCGTCGCGTGTTGCGTAGAGCAGGGCGGTGAGTCCGCCGACGGGACGATATTGCGCGCGAGGCTCGGAGCTGATCTGGTTCGGCCAATCGCTGTACAGCGCCCTAGGTTTGACGTCCGCGCCCTTGGCGAGCAGCATCTTCACCATCTCGCCCGCGTTCTTGGCCGCAGCCGCCGCCCACATCAGCGCGGTTTGATTGTGAAAGGTTTCTTTCGCGTTGACGTTGGCGCCGGCTTTGAGCAGCAGCTCGACCACCGGCAATTCCCCGGTCTTGATGGCGACCATCAAGGCAGTCTCGCCGTCCTGATTGGGGGTTTCGGCCTTGGCGCCGGCGTCCAGCAGGCTCTTGACCATGCGGGCATCCGCCAGCTTCGCGGCTTCTCCGAGCGGAGTAGAGCCGAACTCATTGGCGACATCCACCTGCGCCTTCTTGGCGATCAGCGCATCGAGGAGCTCATAATCGACGTGGTAGACGGCCCAATGGACCGGACGTGTGCCGTCGGGCTGCGCCTCATTCACGTCGGCTCCCGCGCGAATCCTTTCGAGCGCCGTCTTGCGGTCACCCGCCTGAATCAGATCGGCCAAAGACTGCTTCGGGGCCTGCGCCAAGACCGGCATCGCTGCCGCGGCCGCACAGAATATCGTGAGAACGAATCGCTTCACGGATGCCTCCCTACACGGCACGCTCTTAAACCACATTGGGGCCTAGTTTGTCATTGTGCGCCCACAATCCTTTGCAGGCGGCGTACAGGAATTTTTTCGGATCTTTCCAGGTGCGAGGCAGGCCCTTCAGCACGCCTTCCTGCAACATAACCTCCGGTCCATCGCCTTCGCGGACCTGTTTGAAGAGGCGATCGCGCAACTCTTCCATCATGTCGCGCTCGGCTTTGAATTCGACTTTGGTCATCACCGGACCGTACGCGGGTACGATCCGGGTCTGATCGTTGCCCAGCTTGAGTACGATATCCATCGCGTCCACGCGCCCGCCGATCCAGCCGCCGGTAAACCAGTCAAGCGCCGGATCGCGCACGGGCGAAGCCACGTCGCCGACGGCGATCACATTGGCGTTCTTAAAGGAGACGTAAATATCGCCATTGGTGTGGGCGAGCGTCAGATACCCGTAGTCGATTTGCTCGGAGCTTTCTTTTGAGGAGCCGCCCGCCTTTAGAGAGCCGGAAACTAGGAAGACCTCCGTGGGCCGGGCGGCTTTCGGACGCGCTTTCTCGTAACGGTCTTCCTCCGGAACCCAATAGCCGGCCGACATCCATTGCCGAGTGCGCTCATGCGCGATGATCTTCGCCCCGGCGGCCGCGAACATCTCGTTGTTGCCGGTCTGATCCAGGTGATAGTGGGTATTGAACAGGGTCCCGACTTTCGCACCCGCGGCCATGTCCTTCAACGCGGCCATCACGGCGTCCCCGGATTTGGGAGCGCCGCTATCGACCAACACAAGGCCGTCTCCGCTGGAGAAAGCGAGGACGTTCGCTCCGCCACCATCCACCACGACGAGTTTATCCGTCAGACGGCGGATACCGCCCGCGGGCTGCTGCGCCCGTGTAATCCGCGGCCCGAAGGCTGCCAGAACCCCGCCCAACGCGCCTTTTAGAACGTCTCTGCGATGCACGGAACTACTACTTGCCAGCCGCCGCTTCCAGCAGGCCGCGAACCTCGGCCACGGCTGCCGGAGTGGGGCCTCCGCGTCCAGCGCCGCCACGCCCAGGAGCCCCGCCACCGGCCCCACGAGCCCCGCGCTGCCGCTGCTGGAGCCGCTGCGGCTGCTGGAGCCGCCCCCGCTTCTTTACCTGTGTTGTCCTCTTTGGCTTGGGCCGCAGCCGCCCCGGCGTTCGTCCGGCCGTTGCTCGCAACGCGCTGCACGCCGATCACGTCGATCGGCTTCTTGCCATTGCCATCCAGGATGTTGGGATTTGCCCCGTGATCCAGCAAATACTTCACCAGATCCGTCCGGGCCGCGCGCGCCGCCTCATGCAGCGCCGTGGAGTCGTCTTTACTGAGGCCCTCTCTATCCGACATATTCTCGCGGGAAACATCGAACGAATAGAGCTTGTCAGGCCCGCAACAAACTCCGGTAACCTTCGCGTTCACGTCGGCATGATGTTGGAGTAGCGTGTCGAGAATCTGCGTATTCGGTCCGCCGCCGTTGCCCCCACGCCCGCCAGGGCCTGCTCCTGATGCCAACAGGAACGGAGTGTATCCCATGGTGTTGATGTTCGGATCGGCGCCTTTGTCGAGCAGAAGATTAATAACCTCCAGGTCGTTAAGCTGCACCGCCCGGAATAGGGGCGTCGTACCCGTGCTGACTTCGTTGTCCGCAAAGCGTCCTCTGCCAGGAGCGTTGGGGCGATGAAAGTTCATTTCCGGATCTACGTTGACGCCCATATTCACCAGCATGTTGATGATTTCCATGCTGGAAACGGGAGCCCGCCCGCCGCCGGAGCTATCCGGGCCGAACGCCGTCCAGGGCCTGGACCGGGCCACCACGGCCTCCGCGTCCACCACCGCCCTGACCACGGCCTCCGCCGCCCCCGCCAAATCCGCCGCCTCTTGCTGCGCCTGCGCCTCCGCCCTTGCGATCGACAGCGACCCAAAGCGCCGTGCGGCCCCACCAATCCCAAACATTGACATTGGCTCCCTTATCGATCAGGAGCTTGGCGATGTCGTTATGCTCGTTGTCCAGCGCGAGCATCAGCGGCGTTATCCCTTCCGGCGTCGGGTAATTCACGTCCGCTCCCGCCGCGATCATATCTTCGGCGCAGCTATAGCAGCCGCTGCGCACCGCGTACATCAGCGCGTTGAGTCCGCCCACGGAGCGATATTGGGCACGCGGTTCGCTGGTGATCTGGCTGGGCCAATCCGAAAAGAGCGCGACCGGCTTGACATCGGCGCCTTTGGAAAGCAGCAGCTTCACCATCTGCGCCCCGTTGCGGTTGGAAGCAGAGGCGTACATCAACGGCGTCTGGTTGTGAAAGTTTTCTTTAGTGTTTACGTTCGCGCCGGCGTCGATCAGCATCTGCACGATGGACACATCGCCTCCGCTGATCGCCATCATCAGCGCTGTCTCACCGTCCTGGTTCCTGGAATCGACCTTCGCCCCGGCGTCGAGCAGCATCTTGACCAAACGCGCGTTGGACACCCGGGCGGCTTCCGTCAGCGGATTCGCGCCGAATTGATTGGTGGCGTTCACCTCCGCCTTTTTGGCGATCAATGCCGCCGCGACATCATACTCCGTGCGATTGACCGCCCAGAGCAGGGGAGTGGTGCCGTCGGGCTGGGCCTTGATTGACATCCGCTCCGGCTTGAATTTGCTGAAGCGCCGGCTTGGCTTGGCCGGATTGAATCAGCGTGGCGAGATCCTGCGGAGCTCTTCTGCTCCTGCGCCAGAACCGCCTGCACCAAAATGACAGCTCCACCGGCGGCGGCGCACAAAACGAATAGCTGAAAGCGCTTCACTCGATGCCTCCTAAACCACGTTCTCGCCCAACTTATCGTAGTAGCCCCAGCCGCCCTTCGCGGCGGCATACAAGAACTTATACGGGTCTTTCCACTTGCGGGGAAGGCCATCCAGAGCGCCGCCCTCCAGCATGTCCTCAGGGCCTTCGCCGGCCCGGACGCGGTCGAAAATGCGCTGCCGGACTTCCTCCATCATGTCGCGCTCCGCCTTGAATTGCGCCTTGGTCATGACCGGACCGTACGCCGGGCACGAACCGGGTTTGATCGTTGGCGAGCGCGAGCACCAGATCCATGGAATCGACGCGGCCGCCGACCCAGGCTCCCGTGAACCAGTCGAGCTCGGGATCGCGTACCGGCGAAGCAACGTCGCCCACCGCGATCACGTTCTCATTCTTGAAGTGGACGTAAAGGTCGCCGGAGGTGTGCGCCATCAGCAGGTAGCCGTAGTCGATCTCCTCGTCGCCCGCCTTCATCGACCCCTTGCTCGCGAAAAGTCTCCGTTGGGAGTGCGGCCTTAGGGCGAGCCTTCACGTAGTGCTGTTCGCCTGGGACCCAGTAGTCGGTCGACATCCATTCCTTGGTTCGCACCTGCGCGATGATCTTGGCGCCCTGCGCGGAGAACAGCTCGTTATTGGCGGTTTGGTCCAGATGATAGTGGGTGTTGAATAAGGTCTGGACCTTGGCGTTGGGCGCCAAGCCCTTGAGCGCGGCCATCACCGCCTCGCCGGATCCGGCCGCGCCGCTATCGACCAGCACGAAGGCCTTCTCCACTGGAGAAGGCGGTGACGTTGGAGCCGCCGCCGTCGATCACCGCCAGATTACCGGTCAGCTTGGTGATAGGCTGCTGGACGCTGGACTGTTGACCCTGCAGCAATCGCGGGGCGCAAGCGGCCAGCGCACCCGCGACAGCGCCTCTTAAGACTTCTCTTCGATTCACTTTCAAAAACTCCTAAATCTCTGCAATATGCCCGGTGCTATCGCCGAAGTGATCCTGCTCATGACCCACCTTCTGCAGCAGCGTCAGATGCAGGTTCGCGATGGGCGTGCGCTCCTTCAGAACCAGGTGCTGGCCGCCCTGCTTCAGCTTGCCGTTGGCGCCGCCGACGATCAGGTTCGGGAATCGGATAACTGCTGTGCAGGTTGCTGTTGGACATGTTCGATCCGTACATGAAGATCGAATGATCCAACAGCGATCCCTGGCCGTCCGGCGTGTCCGCCATCTTCTTGATGAAGTCCGCGAACATCTGCACGTGCCACTTCTGGATCTGCACCAGCAGTCTTGGATGCGGTCCAGATAGTCGGAGTGGTGCGAGATCGGGTGGAAGCCGCCGGAGATGGGCATGCCATCGGGACCTTTCAGGAACGGATAACTCCGGTTGGTGCCTTCCGCCACCGTCACGTAGGTCGCGACGCGACTCAGGTCCGCCTGGTAGGCCAGCGCCAGCAGGTCGTACATCACCTTCACCTGCGCCGCAAAATCCTCCAGCTCACCAATGGGTGCATTGGGGATCTGGATCTTCGCCATATTGGGATTGGCAGGCGTCTTCGATTGCCGCTCGACCTCGCGCACATTCTCGAGGTACGCGTCAAGAATCATCTTGTCCTCGCTGCCCAACTGGGCCTTCAGGGAGTTGGTGCGGTCCAGTGATCATGTCCAGAATGCTGCCCTTCTGGCGCGCCATCGCCGCGCGCTCCTGGGGGCTGTCGCCTTCTCCGAACAATCTCAGGAAGACCTTGCGCGGGTTGTACTCCATCGGCTGCGGCGTGTGTTCGTCCCGGAACGACAGTGTCGTGAACGCCCCACCGTTGCCCGCCGCCACCTGGACCGTGGTCTCAGACGCGAGCTCCAGCGACGGAAACTGCGTGTCCTGGCCGATGAACTTCACCATCACCTGGTCGAGCGTCGTGGACATGTTATTGCCCTGCGGAAGCGTCGCGCTCAGCCAGGTGGCTGGATTGCGAACGTGCACCGAACCCGCCGCCGCCGCGTTATCCAGGTTGCCGAAGCTGGTCGTCTGCTTCTTGAAGGGCTCCAGCGGGGAGGTGATTTCGTTCAACTTGTAGCCTGCGCCCGAACCCGATGGGGTCCACCGGTCCCACTCCGGGCCGAACTTGGTGTTGAACATGATGGCGCCGTGAGGAATATAGAAAAAGCCGGCGCGGATCTTCGGGATTCGCCGCCGTCTGCGCCAACGCCGTGGAGGCGGGCACCATCGCGCTCAGGAACGGAAGCGCGAGATTGACCCCGGCTCCCTTCAGGACGGTTCTGCGGGAAATGTGCTTCTTGGTAATGAACATGTTCGTTTCCTTTTATCCTGTCCTCTATCGCTTGCGTCTACTTCTTCAATTCGGCCGTCTTCTTCAATTCAGCAGTAGACACCGGAGCCTTGGGAGCCGCCTTGGTGACAGCCTCCAGGCCTTGCTTACGGAACGCATCCGTATTGACGATTCCCAACACCAGGGACGTCAGCGTGTAGTTATCTTTCTTGGAGTCGCGCACCACCTTGCGAACCTGCGGCATATCGAAAGCCTCCAGTTCGCGGTTGACCGCGTACATCATCAGCTTCTCGGTGATCGCGCCCACGAACTTCTCAGGGGTCTTGACCAGTTCCTCACGAAGCTGGGCAACACCCTCGATCGCGGTACCGTTCGGCAGAACGGTGCTCGAGTCGATCTTCGCGTTGCCGGCCTGACGGTCTGTGGTCCGGTACTGGCCGATAGCGTCAAAGTTCTCCAGCGCGAGGCCGACCGGATCGATCACGCCATGGCACTGCTTGCAGGCTGCATTGTCGCGGTGCGCCTCCAGGCGCGCGCGAACTGTCTTGGGAGCCTCACCCGGCGTTTCCTTCAAATTCGAGACAACATTTGGCGGGGGTTCCGTCGGGGGCGCTCCGATAATCTTATCCAGCACCCACGCGCCGCGCAGCACCGGCGAAGTGCGGTCCGCATACGAGGTTCGCATCAGGATCGCGGCCTTGCCCAGCAGGCCGAACCGGTTCTGGTCCGTCAAGGTCACCTCTTTGAACGCGGATGTGTCCGGTCCCTGAATTCCGTAGTAACGCGCCAGCGTGTCGTTGACGAACGTGCGGTTTGACGTCAGCAGTTCCATCACGTTGCGGTTCTCCAGCAGAATGCTGCCCAGGAACTTCTCGAGCTTCCATCAGGAAGTCGCTGCGCAGCGTCGGATTGAAGTTATTGAAGATCATCGCGTCCGGCTGCACCAGGTCGAGGCTGGTGAGGTTCAGCCACTTCATGGCGAAGCTGGTGACCAGGCTCTCGGCCTTCGGATCCGCCATCATGCGCTTCACCTGAGCGTCTACCACGCCGGGCTTGCTCAACTGATTCGTCTCGGCCAGCTTCAGCAGCTCCGCGTCCGGCCCGGTATTCCAGATAAAGAAGGAGAGCCGTGTCGCCAATTGCAGATCGTTCAGCGGAAACTCCTTGGTCACACCCTTGGGAGCCGGAATGGAGCGGAACAGGAAATCGGGGCTAGCCAGCACCGCCGCCACGATCTCCGTAATGCCCTTGTCGAAGCTGCCGTTTTCCAGGCGCCCTTCGCTGTAAAACTTCATCAGCCGGGCCGTATCGTCCGCCGTGATCGGCCGGCGGTATGCCCGATGCGCCAGGTTCTCTGCGATCTGCTTGGCGCAAGCCTCTTCTCCGATCTTCCTGGGATCGCAGATGAAAATCAGCGGCCGGCTGATGCTGTTCGAAATACCCGTCGGGTTGTAGGGCCCTTTGACCTCCAGGGTCGGGTTCTTGGGTTGCAGATTCGGCATCGGCACGCCGCCCCCGCCGCCGCCGAACCCTCCGCCGCCATTGCCGACATTGTCGTCCGATTGCACATGCGAACGGTCGATGAATCCGACCGTAATCGTATGCTGGCCCGCTTCCAGCTTCAGCGGAATCTTCTCGAACCGGTTCAGGATCTTCTGCCAGCCCACGTTGTTTTCGACGTTTGCGAGCCGCAAATCTTCGGCGCCGCCGATGTCGCCCTTGAACTTAACCGCGCCATCGATCATCATCACCAGGGTCGTCCGGTTCTGCAGCCCTCGGTTGTACAAACCGATCGACTGATCGTCGAAGCTGAAGTTGAAGTAGTACTCACCGTCGGCCGGGAAGTTCTGCTTGATCTGAATCGCCTGCCGCGCACGCAAGCCGGGCGGGAACGGCAACTCCGGATCCGTATTGCCCGATGTCACGAACGACAAGTCAGCCATGGGCGGATTCATGTCGCCCACGGCCATTTTTGCGATGCGCCGTGCAGCGTCGAGATATTGATCCAGGAACGCCGGCGACGTAGTCAGCACAGATGCGATGTTGTCAAAACCGCCCACTTGAACATCCTGCGGCAGGATGTCCTTCGCGTCGACATCGATGCCCAGCAGCGCTTTTACCGATGCTGCGTACTCGCTGCGATTCAGACGCTCCACCGGCACGTGGCCTGCCGTGACAGGGCCAGGATTCGCATCCAGCCTGCTTTCCATCCATGTGGTGAAGGCGTCGATATCCTTCTGCGGAGGCTGTTGATTGCCCGGAGGCGGCATCAAACGTCCCCGCAATTTGCGCAGGGCCTTCTCCCAGGTCACCGCGTCTTTTGCCGGTGCGTTCAGGTCCAGCTCATCGAAGGCGACTCCGGCTGTCTTCAAGTCAGTGTTGTGGCAGCCGCCGCAATAGACGTTCAGCATCGTGCGAGCCTGGTCGGGGCCGCCCGCCGCCGGCGCCTGTGCGAAGGCCAAGGTCGGGAAAATCGCAAGCGAGGCGAGAACGATTCCGATATCAATAAAACGCTTCACTCGGGCAGATACACGCTGGCAGATTGTGCTCATAGGGCGCATACTTGTTTTATCACAAGTTTCTGAAGAATCATAGGGTTCCCGTGCTGTACTCTCATTTCGGGGTCAGCCGCAGCAACTCATTGCCGGACAGGAGATAAATCTCGCCGCCAGGACCCTGGCGAATCTCGCGGACGCGCGCGTGGCGATCGGTCAGCAGGCGCTCCTCGGCGGCGATCTTGTCGCCATTCAGCACCAATCGAACCAGCGCTTCGCTTGCATGCCACCTACGAACAGGTTCCCTTTCCATTCCGGGAACAGGTTGCCGGTATAGAACAGCATGCCGGAGGGGGCGATGTCAGGGAACCAGAAGTAAGCCGGCTCTTCGACTCCCGGCATGGATGTCTTGCCGTTGCCCACGGGTACATTCTTTCTCCCATCGGTGCGCTGGAAATCGTACTGCGTGCCGTAGGAGACATCCGGCCAGCCGTAATTCTTCCCGGCGCGGATGATGTCGATCTCGTCGCCGCCTTGCGGGCCGTGATCGGTGACCCAGAGCTCGCCGGTGGTGGGGTTGATGGCGGCGCCTTCGGGGTCCCGCAGACCATGCGCGAACGTCCTGGCGTCGACAGTGGCGCGGCTCAACCAGGGATTGTTCTTGGGGATCGATCCATCGGGATTGATGCGCAGCACGCGGCCGGAGAAGTTGCGGCCGATATCGGGATTGTCGGTGAAGTCGTGCTCCACGCCGTCGTATTTGGAATCGTAGAAGCGGAAGCGGTCGGCGCCGGTAACGTAGAGCGTGCCATCGGGCGCCAGCACCACGCGGCGTTCCGCGCCTTCGGCCAGCGTCGTGACCTCTTCCAGGCTCGCTTCGTCCTGGCTCAGCCGCGCGCGAGCCACGCGTTCGGTGCCGACGTCGGTGAGACGCCGCTCCGCCAGCGGCTTGGTCCAGACCATTTGATAGAAGAACTCGTTGGGCCAGATCGCGGGCTTCTCACCGGGCGGAGGCGCGAAGTAGGTGAAATAGAGCAGACGATTCTGAGCGAAACCAGGATCGAGCGCGACGTCGTGCAGTCCCTGCGCCGCGACCACCTTGACGCCCGGGACACCGGCCAGCGGGGCCGAGACAACGCCGTTCGGGCGCACGATCCGCATCAGGCCGATGCTCTCGGTCACCAGGAAATTTCCGTCGGGCAGCAGGGTCACGGACCAGGGACTGTTGAGCCGGTTGGTGATGCTCTCGACCTTGACCGGCGGGGATGGCTTGGAGGGTTTCGGCGCATCCGTCTGGCCAGGAAAGGCCGGCTTCGGCTTTACCGGCGCGTCTCCGGCAAAGCGGCCTTGCGCAAAGCCGGCTGGGGCGGCGAAGAGGGCGAGCCAAACCGCAACAGAAACAGACAGGGTCCACTTCATGCGCGGAAGTATAGCAAGAACTCAAAAACAAAGAGGGGACGCCGTGACGCCCCCTCCGAAATAACGTTCTGCAGAAACTATTCGACCTTAATTACTCAACTTTCGTGAAGGTCTCCGGACCCCCGCCGCCGCCCCGGCCGCCTCGACCGCCACGTCCGCCGCCGGACCCCTTGGCTCCGCCGCCGCCTCCACCGCCGGTACCGCGGCCGCCACCGCCACCACCACCGAAAGCTCCGCCCGTGCCGGCCCGAACCATCTGGCGCAGTGCGGAGTAGCTCTTGCCGTCATCGGAGAGCGTCCACTCATCGTGCCACTTGGCGCCGTTGGGCATCTCGGTATCGACCACCAGCTTGTTGCCCTCCATCTTGCCGGTGGCTTTGGAGTCCTTCCAGACGCCTTCGGTCATGGTGACTTCCTGCCCCAGCGCGGGGTACTGACGCAGGATCACGGAGCCGTTGGTTTGGGTCTCTTCCATGAACACCACGCCGTTCTTATAAGTGAGCTTGCGGGTCTGCCCGCCGGTTTCACCTTTCCAGGTGCCGTTGAACTTGGAAGCGTCCTGCGCCATCAAGGTGAATACGGCCGCGCTCAGCGCAACCGTCGCCGCGAACATCGCTTTCTTCAAAGGTTATTTCTCCTTTCGTGGGCCGCGCCTCAGGGGCGCTGGCCGTGGACGCGCATCGAGGAATGCTCCCGTTGCCGCCTTTTGCAAAGATGCTAAATCGCACCGCCAAAGTTACTACAGGCCACCGCTTGGCAGGGTCCGTTCGCTGATTAAGCTGCTCTAAAGCTCGGCGAGTACTCCGATCATCCGCCAGCCCGTCAAATCGGCCAAATTGCGGCCAAGAGCACCCGTTGTGCGGAGCCTGACCTATGGGTCCCGGAACAGTGCCCGAAATCCTTCTTGCTCGAAGTGCCGGTCGTTGGTCAGCGCGTCTGCCAATCCTTCCCGGCGCATGGTCTGCATCGAGATGCAGTCGACTAGGCTGTACTTCTTGTCTGACCGCGTCCGGTAAAGCTCCAGCCCCAGCAGGAAGGATTCCCGGCTTTGCGAACAACCGCAACATCCGGGTTTACCATCAGTTCGGCAACTTGGTCGCCGGCCTCGGCGCGGACATTGGGACGACCGCAAGAAAAGAAGGCAAGATACTCGCAGAGAACTTCGTCGGTCGTAACGATTTTGTCCGGCGCAATCGCGCGGGTCATGCTCATGGCGCGTTCGTGGGCTGTGTCATCAGGGTTCGTCAAGGCGACCCAGTAGAAGGTATCAGCGAAGACAGCCTTCACAGATCTCTCTTAGGCGAACCGTAAAGGTAATGATCCGCCTGGCTCGCGCCGTCACGCGGCAAAGAGGCCCAGTCCCCAGGAGGAACCCGCTTCATGCGCTCCGCAATCGCTTCCCAAATTCGGGGACGCGCGGGCATGGGCGCTTCTTCAAGATCATGCTCCAGAACCCGTTGCGCGTACTGCTCGGCGGACAGGCCTTGCGCACGCGCTTTGGCGGCGAGGGCAGCAGCCGTCTTCTCGTCCGTCACGTTAATCGTCAGCGTCATGCAGTCCTTCGCTTCATCGTAACAGGGTCTCCCTTATAACAGTTTTAAGAGCCGGGAAAAAGCGCAAAGAACACATCCTTACGAGCGAAAAATGGCTAAGCTTGCGGCGATGGGGTAACCTCTTTAGAGGTGCGGCGTTTTTAGATGCCCGGCTTTGCACCGCGAAGGAGTTCCTACCATCATGCGCACACTGTTGCTGCCATCCGCCATCCTGGCCTTCTGCCCGCTGGCCGGATTTTCCCAGCCGGCGGGATGGAACGATCCGTTTCCGCCTCACAAGATCATGGACAACATGTATTACGTGGGGACCAAGGAGCTGGCCTCTTTCCTGTTCGTCACGCCCCAAGGCGACATCCTGATGAACAGCGGTTACGAATCGTCCGTGCCGGTGATCAAGGCGAGCGTGGAGAAGCTGGGGTTCAAGTTCAGCGACATCAAGATATTCATCGCCGGCCACGCCCATCCGGACCACGTCGGGGGCGACAACATGGTGAAGGACCTGACCGGAGCGCAGGTGGTTGTCGGACGCGTCGACTGGCCCAAGACCGCGGACTTTCATCCGGCAGGCAAGGAGCACCCCATGGACCGCCTGGTCGACGATGGCGAGTCGGTGACGCTTGGCGGGACTACGCTGACGGCGCATATGATGCCCGGCCATACCAGGGGATGCCTCGCCTGGAGCACGACTCTCAAGGAAAACGGCAAGAGCTACTACACCTTCATCGAGTGCAGCCTGAACGGCCAGTTCCTGCAGCAGCTCGATCAATACCCCGGAATGGTCGACGATTTTCGCGCAACTTATAAGAAAGCTCTCACGTTTCCGGTCGAGCTGTGGGTGAGCTCCCACGCGTCGTTCTATAACATGGCGGAAAAGTACGCCAAGCTGGAGAAGCGCGGTCCGGGAGATCCGAATCCGTTTGTCGATCCCGAGGGCTACAAGGCTCACGTGGCGCAATACGAAAAGAGCTTTGAGACCGCGGTCGCGCGCATGCAGACTCCGGGCCAAGGTAAAGACGGCAAGGGCAAAGAAGGCCAGGGCAAATAGGCGCTCCATGCGGCGCTTACTATTGATCGGCGGACTGCTGCTGGCGCTGAAGCCGGGCGCTGCGCAGACCTCCGCGGCGGCGCAGAGTTGCGATCGCGAATGCCTGCGCGGCATGCTCACGCGCTTCCTGGACGCGGTTGTGGCGCACGATCCCAAAACTCTCCCTCTGGCGGCGAATGCCCGCTTTACGGAAAACACTCTTGAGAAGCCGCTGGGCGAGGGACTGTGGAAGACGGCATCCAGCTTAGGCACGTTCCGGCAGGACATCCTCGACGAGCGGCAAGGCGTCGTGGGAACGCATGTGGTGATGATCGAGAACGGCGCGCCGGTACTGTTTCAGGCGCGGCTGAAAATCTCAGCGGGGAAGATTTCGGAGATGGACACCACCGTGGTGCGAAATCAGACCGAGGGAATGATCTTCCGGCCGCAGGAACTGAAGACCGCGAGTCCGGCCATGAACCTGACGCCGGAGCGGTCTCAGCTCAACACGCGTGACGAAATGACGCGGCTCGCGCTGCTGTATCCGGCTGGGCTCAAAGTGGGCAGCTTCGTCAAAGTGGACGCGCAGTTCGCCTCCGATGCGTATCGTTTGGAGAACGGCCAGGTGATGGCCGGACCCAAATGCACGTTCATGCCGGGTTGCACCAACATCAAGGAGCAGCGGCTGCCGACGCTCCAGGGAATCGTCGCTCGCGTCGCCGCGGTGGATGAGGAGCAGGGCATTGTCTGGCTGCGCATGAGCTTCGGACCAGGAGCCTTGATCGGCCGCGAAGGCACGCTGATGGTGTGGGAGATGTTCAAAATCTACGGCGGCGAAATTCGCGCCGTGGAGGCGATCATGCACGCCGCGCCCCTCGGGACCGGCTTCGGCTGGGACTTGTAGCGCCGGCTGAAGCCGCCCAAATCAGACCAAGAGATGGCTCACGGCAAGAGATCGAGCGCGCGCGTCAAGCGGGGACCGACTCGGAGTGCAGCGAAATCGCGACGGTCGCTGGTAAGAATGCGGTAAACTCCCCGGCGCTCCGCTACAGCGGCAACGGTACCATCGACCAGACCGAGCTGTAGCTCTGCGAACTTCGCATCCAGCTCCAGTGCCCTGGCGATGTCGGATGGAATCGGCAGCTCGTATTCATGGCGCGTTGCGGTGCGCCCGAATATCAGTCGCGTTCGAGATAACGAAAGAGCTCGGATTCATCACCGAGCTTACTGTCGGTCGATTCAAAAAGCAGGGTGGAGGGCGGCCGCTTCAATGCCCGAATATCCTCTTCACCAAGCCGGACGGTTGTGGAAACCAAGCGCGCCATACATTCACCATACCTTACCCGATACACGACCGGAATGCCGGCTACTGGCAGCGGTTCCGGGCGCGGTACTTGTTATGGCAGTTGGCGCAGGAGTTGTTCAGAACTTCGGAGGCTTCGATCATTTTGTCCATGTTTTTGGTCTGAGCCGCTTTGAACGCGGCCTTTCCTGCGTCGCGAAGGTCGTTCACCAGCTTGGCCCAATCCGGCTTATCGAGCGGGACATCTTTGCCGTTGCTGCACTTGCGGCCGGGAGTCATCAACAGGTCCGCAGCGTCGCTCATGACGAGGGCGCTGTTCTGGACGGCCTCCCAGTTACCGAAGACGCCGGTCAGCGGGTCGCTGGACCTGGATGGCTCAGACAACAGCGCGATCTTCGCGGGATCGACGCTTTGCGTTGAAAAAACCACGTTGGAAAGGGGAAAAAACAGGCCGCGCATCAGCTGATTCAGGGTTCCCACCGGTTGTGAAGGAGTCTGCGGGGCTGACTGCGCGCCCGGTGATTGCGCCCCTAACGAGGCCGCCAAAACAAGCATAGCGGCCGCGGCGGGCAGGAGCCTTTTCACGATCCGGATCTTCAAACCATCCTTCAACCTACGCTGGCGAGCTTCCCGCATCCTTGACCTCCCTGGCGATTCTTTGGACCAGGATACATGATTCCTTCGCGGGCCACTGAAATTCCGGGTTAACGGAATACCCGTAGCGAGTGTCCCGGGTTGGTGATATTCTTTCCACCATGATCGATCGAACCCGAAAATTTTCCCTTGCCGCCGCGATGGTAGCCATATCCGCGTTGCCCTTCGCCTTCGCGCAAACGAAGAAGCCCGCGCCGCCGAAATCCCTGCGGCTGTATGTGCTCGATTGCGGCAAAATCACCGTGGCCAATGGCGACTCCATGGGATTCAAGCCGGGCGAACTCGCCAATTCCAACATGGTCACTCCCTGCTTCCTGATCGTGCATCCGCGCGGGACCATGATCTGGGACACCGGCGAGATCCCGGATAGCGCCTTCGCAAGCGGCGTTTCTCCGCAGAAACAGGGAGCCTTCACCGTGGATCGTCCGCTGCTGCCGCAGTTGGCCGCTATCGGTTACACGCCCGCCGGCATCACGTATCTGGCGCTCTCGCATTACCACGGAGACCACGTTGCGAACGCCAATGCGTTCGCTGGTTCGACCTGGATCGTTCAAAAGCCCGACCGCGACGCCATTTTCGCGCCGCGCCAGGACAATACCAAGAAGCTCGGCGCGGTGGGCGATGCGTCTTATTTCACTCAGCTCGAAAAGAGCAAAACCCTCCTGTTGAATAGCGAGGATCACGATGTCTTCGGCGATGGAACCGTGGTGATCAAGTTCACTCCCGGGCACACTCCGGGGCATCAGTCGTTGTTCCTGAAACTCGCCAACACCGGCCCGATCCTGCTCTCCGGCGATCTGTACCACTATCCGGAAGAGATCACCTACAACAAGATCCCTCCCTTCGACTTCGATAAGGAGCAAACCGCGAAGAGCCGCGCGATGATCGCGGATTTCCTCAAGAAGAACAACGCGCAATTATGGATTCAGCACGACTACACTTCCGGGATCAAGCGCAAGATCGCGCCGGAGTATTACGAGTAGCTCACTTCCGCAGGCCATACACGTCGACCTCGGATTTCGCGCCCACGTAGACGCGGCCCTGGGCCACGGTTGGGATCGCGAATCTCACAGCCCGGCCCGCGCCGTCGCGCCCGGTCTCGTCGCTGCGGAACAGTTCCTTCGAGATGTTCAGCGCATCGTAGGCGTGCAGCACGGCGGGGCGATCCGGTGAGCGCCAGCCCTTCGATTCCAACAGCCAGACGATTGCATTGCGAATCCCGTCGGAGGACACCGATGGTGTCGCGCCGGGATCGATGAACTCCTGCGTGCCGCTGAACGCCGCGACTCGCGACACGGCGCCGCCGCGAACGGGAAAGTCGTGGAGCGCATTGTTGCTCACCAGCACATAAATATGCCCATTCCAATAAGCCGGCGCACCGAACGCGCCGCCACCGAGGCTGAAGGAATCTACGATTGCCTGGTTGTTATCGGGGTTGAAATGGCCCATCCGGTCGCGGTCCAAAACATACATCACGCCGCCTTTTCCGGCGACCACCATCTGATGCGGGTGAGCGCCCGGCTGATTCCCAAGCAGCACCGGCCCGCCCGAGCCCAGGTCCGCATCGTGCCGGTTAAGATCCTGTTGGTCGTATGGCGTGAACCAATCCAGCAAAGCCAGCTTGGGACCCAGCTTTAGCACGCTATCTCCGAAGTTACGCCCGCCCGCGGCCGCATCGAACTTGCCGTTACCCGTTGGTACGTACAGATTGCCTTCCTGATCGGCCGCCGGTCCCGCATCGCCCAGCCAGATTCCCCCCTCCTCCGCGTCCAGAGAAACATTGAACGCCACGACTTGCGCCAGCGTGTGCGCGTCATAGGCCATCACCCAGCCGTGATAGGTTCCCACGTCGCAGGACGACGCCCAGGTCAGATAGACGTTGCTGCTGGCGAGAAGCAGCGCCGCTCGCGGATTTTCCTTGAGCGCATCGAACGTGACCCGGCCCCAAGAGCTACCCGCGCCCTTCCCAGGAACGGTCGCATGAATCGCTACCGGCCCGCCGAACTTCTCCGCTCCGGTGGCGACGTCCAGAGCATGCAGCTTCTGAACGTACTCGTCCGGCGTGATCAAGCCGCGATACTCTCTGGTCCGCGCAAGCACGTAGAGCGTTCCGCTGGCTTGGTCGATCACCGGCGTCGAAGTGATCCCGGCCTCGGGTGCGATGAACGGGCACAACACGTCGTTGGCGGCGATCGTCTTGACGCCGGCCTTGGCGTCGAGAAAGCTCCTCTGCCATAGCGGCGTTGAGACTTGGCCCGAGGCGTCGAAGGCGTAAACGCTATCGTGCTCCGTGGCCACGAAGACTACGCCATGCGTGCCCTTTCCCGGAATTTCGACTTGCGGTAAATATAAAGGCTGCGCGTAGACGTCTCCATCGACCCGCAGTGCCGACAGTTTCCCGAACTGTTGCGAGTTTACGTTTTTCGGCGTCAGGATCGTCTCATGGGTGTTCGCGCCGGTCCGCGCGTTGTCGTACTGGGATGTGGGGACCTGGGCGGTCGAGAAAGGCGCCACGCAAAAGAGCAGGTAGGTCCAGCGCATGCTATGTAGAATACGACAATGAGGGATGGAATGAAAGATTGGGGCGGGAAACCGGTAGAATGGCCTTCGTGACCTGGTATCGATTTCTCGCGGCAGTTGGACTCTTCGCGGCCATTGCCTCCGCCCAGCGAACCGACGCCCTCTTTGAGCAGTACTGTGCGTCCTGTCACGAGACCGGCAAGGCGGCCATCGCCGCCAAGGCGCCGGATCGCATCGCCATCAACAAATTGACCACGGAGGCGGTCTATGCCTCCTTGACCACGGGCTCCATGAAGGATCGCGCGCAGGCGTTGACCGAGGCTCAAAAGCGCAGGCTAGCCGAGTTCCTCGGCGGCTTGCGCAAATTCGGGGCGGCCGAAGCAGGCGATGCCTCCCGCATGCCGAATCGCTGCCCGGACAATCCGCCTTTGGGCGACATCGCCGCAAGCCCATCCTGGAACGGCTGGAGCACGGACATCGCCAATACGCGATTCCAGCCCGCGTCCAACGCCACCATCAAGGCGGACGACATTCCCGGGTTGAAACTGAAGTGGGCCTTCGGGTTTCCTGACGCGACCCACGTCTACGGGCAACCTTCCGTGGTCGCGGGCCGGGTCTTTGTGTCCGCCGATTCCGGTTACGTCTATTCGCTCAATGCGAGCACAGGCTGCGTCTATTGGTCGTATCTGGCGGAGGCAGCCGTTCGCACTGCCGTAAGCGTCGCGCCGGTGAAGGGCAGGGAACTAGCCGCCTTCTTCGGCGACCTCAAGGGCAACGTGTATGCTGTGAACGCCCGCACCGGCGCCAAAATGTGGATGGAGCAGGTGGAGGATCATCCGCTTACCCGTCTGACTGGCGCTCCCAAAGTTTATGAGAACCGGCTCTACGTGCCGGTAGCCTCCGCTGAGGAAGGAACCGCGGCCGAGCCGCATTATCCGTGTTGCACCTTCCGCGGCAGCGTAGTGGCGCTCGATACCTCCACCGGCAAACAGATCTGGAAAACGTATACGATTTCAGAAAAACCGAAGGTTGTGGGCAAGAACTCCGTGGGGACAGATCTATGGGGACCCTCCGGTTCCGGCGTCTGGAACCCTCCCACCATCGATCCGAAGCGCAAGGCCCTCTACATCGGCACCGGCGACGCCTACACTTCACCGGCCGCAAAATCCTCGGATGGTCTGATGGCTCTCGATCTGGCCACGGGCAAGATTCTGTGGCAGGTGCAGGATCTGGCTGGCGACGCGTGGCTGGTCGGCTGTCCCGATGATCCTTCCAAACGGCCTGAAAACTGCCCGAAAGACATGGGGCCCGATCACGATTTCGGCGCGCCGCCGGTGCTGGTCGAGCTCCCCGGCGGAAAGCGCGTTCTGATCGCTGGCCAGAAAAGCGGCATGGTTTGGGCCCACGATCCCGATAACAAAGGCGCCGTCGTGTGGAAAGCCCCGACTGCCAGCGGCGCTGCTCCCGCCTCCGGACAGATCGTATGGGGCGGCGCGGCGGACGATCGTAACGCCTACTTCGGCCTTCACACCGGCGGAATCGTCGCGCTCCAGTTGAGCAATGGGGAACGCCGCTGGTTCACCAAAATCGATTCTGCCGAAGGCCGGCTCCCGGGACAGGAAGGCTCCGTGTCCGCAATTCCCGGCGCGGTTTTCGCCGGCGGCTGGGACGGAAAGCTGCGGGCCCTCTCGACCGGCGGCGGACGCGTCTTGTGGGAATACGACATGGTCCACGATTACCAGACGGTGAACGGCGTCCCGGCCAAGGGGGGATCGACCGTCTCCGCCGGGCCGACGATTGCGGGCGGGATGGTGTTCGCAGGTTCCGGCTATCCTGGGCTCGGCGCGGGCAATGGACTGCCGGGCAATGTGCTACTGGCCTTCGGAGTGGAGTAAGTCCCCAGCCCGTGCGAGGCCCCCCATGACGCCGATGGGCGTTTGTGATAGCGTTCCGGGAAGAGGTGTCCACAATGTTGAATTGGTTAGCCGGCTTGTGGCGCAAACTGAACGGGTGGCTGCATAAGGATACGGCAACCCAGGCGTATCATCGCTCGAATCTCCACGGCCGCCATCGCTGAAGACCGCCCCGCGCTATTTGAGGCGATTCAGCTCGCGAATGTAGAGAGGATTATCGGGGAAGCGGTTGTGCAACTCCGAAAGCAACTCCCGCGCGCTGGAGCGATTGTTGTCCCTCAAAGCGGCGACGGCCAGCAGCAGCTTGGCGAAAGGTTCCAGGAAATGGCCGTGTTGCGCGGTCATTTTCACTTCGCGAATGCCTTGCTCACGATCCACCAAAGAGCCGGTCAGCTTGAGCACAAACCGTACGGGAGCGGCTTTGAGGCTCAACAAATAATTCTCCACACCGGAGCCGAGATAGGCGTCGTAAGCCATCGGGTCGACCATGATCACTTTTTGCTCGTAGCCGCGGCTTTCCTTCATGAACTTGAGCGCCGTCAGATCGCGGCGTTCCAGCAGCGATGCGCAATCAGCGCGTAAGCCGAGGCTCATCGACTTGGCGAATAGCGCGTTGGCGTCGGTGGAGTTCGCGTGGAGCGAGGAATCGGCCAGACGGTCCGTGGAGGCGACCTCGCGATCGAACTGCTCTCTAGTTTGCGGGTCGGGTTGGAGCTTGCCGCGGCTCAGGAAGCGGTCGTTGTCGGTGAACAGTTCGGACTCCAGCACGCCCAGGCGGGCGAGCTCGGAGAATAGATAGGCGGCCGCATCGGAGGCCGGGCCGAGCGCGTCCGCGGGATGGCTTTGTTTCCAGGCCTGGAAGATCTGGTGCGACTCATCAAACTTCAAGTCGTACATCTTCAGCCAGCCGCTATACAGCTCTGCATGCGGATCGGCCGCGACCGGATCGGCCGCGTAAGCGGAGGAGACCAAAACAACCAGGATCGCGGCGGGCATCCTCAACTTCATTGTCACTTTCCGATCATACTTGATGGTGATACTTAATGGACGGCTCTGGCTGGGGCCGCGTTACCAGGGTTCTGGATTCCGGCGTTCTGTATGATGAGAAGACATGGCCGAGCGCGAGTTGCCGGAGGACCTGATAGCCCGCGTAACGGGCGTAATCGCCAAGACGCAAAAGATTCCACCTGAATCTGTGACCATCGATAAAAGCTTTGAGGAACTTAAGATCGACTCGCTCGACGGCATCAACATTCTGTTCGCGTTGGAGGAAGAGTTCAAGCTGGACATTCCCGACGAAGGAGCGAACAAAATCCGCAGCGTGCGGGAGATGGCCGAGGGAATCGAAAAGCTGCTGGCCATGAAGAACGGATGAGCCTTCCTTTATGAACAGCCGCTTATGAAGGGGCGGCGAGTGGCCGTAACCGGCATCGGCGTCGTCTCAGCGTTTGGCGATAGCTTCGCGGAGTTTTGGACCGGCGTAGCTTCGGGCGCCAGCGCCATTCGCCCCATGACTCTGGTCCCTCCGGGCACGCTAAGGTTCCCCAATGCGGCGGAGGCCGCCGGCTTCGATCCGCTTCGGCATTTCGACGAAAAAGACGCCGGTTTCCTGGACCGCTTCGCGCAATTCGCGGCGGTCGCTGCGCGGGAGGCGATTGCCGCATCGAGGATCGAAATCGATGCCGTTTTGGCCCGGCGTTGCGCCGTGATTACTGGGTCGAGCGCGGGCGGACAGATCACCAAAGATGTGGGTTTTCGAAATCTATACGCGGGCAACGGCCGGGTTCCGCCGCTGACCATTCCGATGGTGATGGACAACGCCGGCGCCAGCCGCATCTCTCGCGAGTTCGGAATCACCGGGCCGGTATACACAGTTTCCACGGCGTGCTCCTCTTCGAATCACGCCATCGGGCAGGCGTTTTGGATGGTGCGAAGCGGCCTTGTGGAGATGGCGATCGCGGGCGGCAGCGACGCTCCCTTCGCGCCTGGATTCCTGAAGGCGTGGGAGGCGATGCGCGTGGTTTCGCCGGACACGTGCCGCCCCTTCTCTTTGGGACGGAAGGGACTGATTCTGGGCGAAGGCGCCGCGATGCTGGTGCTGGAGCCGCTGGAGGCGGCTCGGGCGCGGGGCGCGCAGGTGTGGGGTGAAATCGCGGGGTTCGGAATGTCGTCGGATGCGCACCACTTGACGCAGCCTTTGGCGGAGGGCGCGATGATGGCGATGCGAGGCGCACTTGAGGACGCTGGGTCGCCTCCGGATGCGATCGGCTACATCAATGCCCATGGCACCGGCACGCAGGCCAACGACGCCACGGAGGTGGAGGCGATTCGCACTGTGTTCGGAGCGCATGCGCAGAAGCTGGCGGTGAGCTCGACCAAGTCAATGCACGGGCACACGCTGGGCGCCGCGGGGGCTTTGGAAGCGGCGGCGACATTGGCGGCGATGCGCGGTGGAATGATTCCGCCAACCGCGAATTTCGTCGAGCCCGATCCGGCGTGCGATCTGGACGTTGTTCCGAATCATGCCCGGCCAGGCGAGTTTGAGTGGGCCATGTCCAATTCGTTCGCCTTCGGCGGCTTGAATGCGGTGTTGGTGTTCCGCCGGCCGTGAAGTTAAGGTAAGAGCATGCGGGCAGTTCTTCTGCTGTTGAGCCTTGCTGCGCTCGGCGTGCAGGCGCAGAAATTGCAGGCGCAGCAATTCGAAGTTGCCTCCATCCGGCGCTGCGATCCGAAATCGTTGCACGCAGGCGTGAGCGGGTCGCCCGGCGTCGTCATCGTTCCATGTGTGACCGTGAAGAATCTCATTGACTGGACCTACGCGGCCTACGCGAACGGTCCGCACTTCAATGCGCAGTTGACGATTCCGGTGGAGGGCGCTCCAGCGTGGATCGATACGGACCGTTTCACCATCAACGCGAAGGCGCCCGGCAAGATGGAGATCCTGACTATGTTCAGCGGCCCTCCCATGCGGGCTCTGCTGGAGGATCGATTCAAACTGAAGTTTCATCGTGAAACCAGAGAAGTCCCGGTTTACTTGCTGATGGCAGGGGAGGGAAGTCTTAAACTCGAAAAGGCGCAACTGGGAGACTGCGAAGACTGGGAGGATCCCTGGGACCATCCAGTCACCCCACCGGTGCCGTTCCTGAAGCGCCGTCCGCTGTGCCGCACCTTGCAAGCCGCAGATCATGGACTCGAAGTAGATGGCGCGACGATGAAGGAGTTGAGCCCGCTGTTTCTCCTGGATCGTCCGGTGATCGATAAAACCGGGCTCGCAGGTCCCTACGACATCCACCTGGATTTAGTTCTTTAGCGATCTCGGAATTCCGGGTGATGCGGCTCCGGACACTGCTCCGAGCCATCCGCCGCTAAAAAGCCCTGCCGATCGATTCGATGCCGTGCGTACCGCCCTGCGGAAGATCGGACTGGACTTGGAAGCCGCCCAGGGGCCTCGCGAGGTGCTGGTGATCGACCGCCTGGAGCGCCCTGGCGAGAACTAATCGACTACCACCGCAGCAACACCAACTCTGAGCAGAAGCCGGGGCCCATGGCGGCGAGGATACTCCAGGTGCCCGGCGGCGGGGCGTGGTGAAGCATCGTCTCTTCGAGCACCAGCAAAACCGAGGCAGAGGAAAGATTGCCGGTTTTGCGCAGCATCTCCCAGGAAGTGGCGATCGCCGATTCGGGAATGTTCAGCGCTTCCTGCGTGGCTTGAAGAATCTTGGGGCCGCCGGTATGGAGGATCCAGCAACCGATGTCCGCGCGAGTGAGGCCGTGAGAGCAGAGCAAGGCGTCCGCGTCGCGGCCTAAATTGTCGCGAATGACATGGGGGACTTCGGGAGAGAGGACGATGCGGAAGCCGCTTTCAGAAATGGCCCAGCCCATCACGTCCAGCGTGTCCGGATAAAACGAAGATCGCGTGTCCACAATTTGGGGCCCGGCTCCGGCGACATTGTCCCCGGCAACGACGACCGCCGCGGCTCCATCGGCGAATAAGGCCATCGAGATTTGATTCGCGATGGACAGGTCGTCGCGCTGCATGGTCAGAGAGCACAGCTCCACCGACAAGAGCACGGCGAGTTGGTCCGGGTAGCCGCGGACGTAGTCTGCCGCGCGGGCAATCCCCGCCGCGCCGCCGACGCAGCCGAGGCCGAAAATAGGAATGCGCCGCAAATGACGTGGCAGGCCCATCCGATTGATCAACCGGGCGTCGATGGAAGGGCTGCTGACTCCGGTGATGGACACGAAGATAAGCGCACCGATTTCGGAAATATCGCGCCCCGCGGCTGCCAATGCCCGGCAAATGGCGGTTGAGCCGAGCTCTTCCGCGGCTTCGATCCAGGCGTCGTTGGTTTTGCCGAAGGTAGTCAGCGAGTAATAGTCCACCAGAGGCCGCGCGAGAAACCGGCCCTCCACGCCAGAATTGGCCCACAAACGGTCCAACAGGCGCGGATTCTCCAGCCGCGGGCCCCAGTACGCCTTTAGCGCGTCGCGCAGCACGGATTGCGAGTAGTAATGTTTCGGAAACGCGCTGGCGGCCGAGAGGATTCGCATCGCAGGAGCTTAGACGTTAGATCATAGCATCCCAGAACCGTTACGCATCGTGCTGAAGGGTGACCATCGCCTGCGCCTCAGCGGATTTTCCTTCGCCCACCGGGCCGACCCGTTCGGCGGTTTTGAATTTCACCGAAACTCGCTCGACCTCCAGGCCGAGCGTCCGCGCCAGCGATTCCCGGATCGCCGCACGGTAGTCTTTCAGCTTTGGCCGCTCCAGGATCACGGTGGAATCGACGTTGACGATAGCGAAGCCGCGCTCGCGAACCAAAGCCGCTGCGTGAGCCAGGAAGAGATCGCTGGATGCGCCCTTCCAGCGAGGATCGGTGTCCGGGAAATGCATGCCGATATCGCCTAGAGCGGCCGCGCCGAGCAATGCGTCGGTAATGGCATGAGAAAGAATGTCGGCGTCAGAGTGGCCCTCCAGGCCGAAATCGCTAGGGATGGTCACACCGCCGAGGATCAGCGCTCGCCCGGTTGCGAGCCGGTGAGTGTCCCAGCCTAAGCCCGTCCGGACTTCCATCATGGCCCCGATCACGATGCGGTCTTGCCGGCGGCGGCCATCTCTTCACTCAGAAACAAGCGCGCCAGCTCCATATCGGAGGGTTTGGTGATTTTGATGTTGCGGTCGCTTCCCTGGACCACGCTGACTTCGGCTTGTTCCAGGCGCTCCACCAGGCTCGCTTCGTCGGTTCCGGTAAAATTATCGGCGCGAGCGGTCTCAAAGGCGCGCTTGAGCAGCTCGAAGCGGAACACCTGCGGCGTTTGCGCCAGCACCAGATGCTCGCGCGGGAGCGTCGAGCGGATTTTATTGCGATGCACCTGCTTGACGGTGTCGACCGGAACGATGCCGACGATGGCCGCGCCGCTGGCAGCAGCCTCCGCAATCACTTTTTCAACCAAGGCCGAATCGATAAATGGGCGCACTGCGTCATGTACCGCGACCAGCTCAGTATCGGAGCTGAGCGTGGCGAGCGCATTCTCCACCGACTGCTGGCGCGATTCGCCCCCCTCCACTACGCGGACCGGCTTTTCGGGACGTTCCTGATGAATCAAGCCTCGGGCCCAATCCATGTCTTCGGCTCGCAGAGCGACAACGATCTCGCCGACGGAAGGACAGTGCAAGAACTTGCGGATGGTGTGGATCAGAATGGGCGCACCCTCCAGAAGCATGAACTGCTTGCGGCTGGTGCCGGATTTCTCCCGGCCCATGCGGGTGCCCAAGCCCGCCGCCGGAAGGATGACGGAAACTTTCATGAGAAGTACGATTGTACGCCAGGCGAATGGCGCCGCGTTGCGCTTTGGGCTAGGAAGCGGACCCGGCGGTCGGCGCTGCTTCCCTGGCAGCGGGGCGCTCCCGCTCCTGGGTTTTCTCGGCCGCCTTTTCGAAGTGCTTCTCGTGTACTGCGTGGGTGCGCTCATCGAAGCGGCCGAAGATCATCTTCCCGGCGGTGGTTTGCAACACGCTGGTGACCGCGATATCGATGGTCTTCGAAATCATCTTACGGGCGTTATCCACCACCACCATGGTCCCGTCGTCCAGATAGGCCACGCCCTGGTTGTATTCTTTCCCTTCCTTCAGGATGAAAACGCGCATGGTTTCGCCCGGCAATACCACGGGCTTGAGCGCGTTGGCCAATTCGTTGATATTCAGGACTTCCACGCCGTGGAGCTGCGCGACCTTATTAAGGTTGAAATCGTTGGTAACGATTTTGCACGTATAAACCTTGGCAAGTTCGATCAATTTCATGTCCACTTCACGGACTGCGGGAAAATCGTCTTCCAGAATCTGGACATTCAGATCGGGCATTTTCTGAAGGCGCTGCAAAATGTCGAGGCCGCGGCGGCCCCGGTTGCGCTTCATGGAATCGGAGGAGTCGGCCACCAACTGAAGCTCGCGGAGGACAAACTGGGGGATGACGATGGCGCCGTCAATGAATCCGGTTTCCGCCAGGTCCACGATGCGGCCGTCGATAATGACGCTGGTGTCCAGAATTTTGAAGGTATTCTTGGAGACTTTCTCGCCGCCAAATAAGCCGCCCAGCGCGGCGAGATTGAGCATGTCGCCCTTGCTCGACCCCACCACCAGCCCGCAATATGTCATCCAGGCTAACAGCACCAACTGGAGATAACGGACGGTGGGAGAATCCGGCATGGCGCTCTTGAGCACCAGCGAGATCAGGTATGCGCCCAGAATGCCGAGCACGCTTCCGAAAGCCGCGCCAATCAGCCGCTTGAGGCTTACCTCGCGAATACGAATCTCGAACAGGACCACGCCCGCGCCCGCCAGCGCGCCGACGGCGGCGGCTATTGGCGCATCCAGATCGAGAGGGCGCAGAAAATACGCGGCGCACGCCAGGACGGCGATGAAAAGAGCACGGAGGATAAGTAAATCCGCCACGGCCGCAGGTTCTCGTAGTTAAGCGCTGTAGCGAATGAGTATACCAGCTTCTGGGAGGCGCGCAAATAGCGAGAGCCGGCCTTGCCGGAAGCTGCGCCGGCGGCAGGTGGGCGATTAGAGGGCTTTGGCCAGTTCTTCGGCGAAAGCTGTTTGCGCCCCGTTACCGTTCGGGCGCTTGGCGGAGCCTTTTCTTCGGCGTGGCGGACGGGACTCACTGGCGTTAGCGGATCCGGTGGCCGCATTATGAACCGGGGCGGATGCAGCGCCGTCGCCCGAGCCGCTAGTGGATTCACGGCGGGGTCCGGCGAAAGTCGAACCATGTCCGGAGGACCCTTGAGGACGGCCGGGTCCGGGTCCTGGACCTTGACCCTGCCCCTTAGGCCGGGGGGGCTGTGCTGGATTGGCCCGCAGTAAACGATCTTCTAAAGGAGCGCGATCGAAGCGGCGGATAATGGCGTTCATCTCTTCGGTGTTGGGAGCGTCAATGAAGGCGAATCCCTTGGATTCCTGCGTCTCAGGATTGCGGATCACTTTGATGGCGTCGGCCACCAGATTCTCGGCGCTGAGCCAGCCTCGGATATCGTCGGCGGTGACCCAGGTAGGCAAATTGCCCAAGAAAACGGTAAAGCTCATTCGATGGTTGTCTGTAACTCCATGAGGATGGGGTGTTGCTTCGAAGGGCGTTCGAGGCAATTATATGCTACCACACTCTTCCAAAGGCGTAAACGAAAAGTTCCTTCATTGTTCCGCGACAAAGCACTGCAACAAAATCAGCGCAGGAGCCTGTACACCAGACCCATGGACGCCATCACCGGCGGCGGAATGTCTGCTCGATGTACGAACTTAAGCTACCTCTGTAAGATAGAGCATCCAAATCTAGGATTCAGCAGGCATAGTTCACGTGAAACTCCTGGCCGAATTCGCGCAGGCAGATGCGGTCCCCGGCAGCCTGGAGGACGCGCTCCATCGGTTCATTTGCGGGCTCGCGGCTGAGTTGAAACGTTCGATGGTGAACCGGAAGAATGAGCTCGGCGCCAGCGTCGTTGGCCATAGCCACCGCTTGCTCCGGATTACAGTGGACTCGGATCCAAGGATCGTACGCGCCGATGGGCATGATTGCCAGATCCAAACGTTGGGAGGAGCGCAATGCGCGGAAGGAATCCGTATAAGCGGTGTCGCCTCCGAACAACACGCGATACCTTCCAACCTCAATCAGGTAGCCGTTATAGCCGCGATAGGTGTCGCTCTGCATACGCGCGCCCCAGTGCTTAACCTCGAAGGCGCGGACGGTAGCGGAGCCGATCTGCGCGACTTCATTCCACCGCAGCTCCCGAACCGAGCCATAGCGGCCGGCGCGCAGCAGGTCCATGGTGCCGGCTGCGGTGACAACCGCCGTACCCCGGCTTTCCAGCTTGCGGAGGCTAGGAATGTCGAAGTGGTCCATGTGGGCGTGCGAAAGGAGGATCAGATCGGGGGCGGGAAGACTGCGGAGTTTAACGGCAGGTTCCACCAGCCGCTTAAGCCCGAGGGTGAACGGCCCCAAGTTGATCCCAATGCGCGGGCTGAATACCGGGTCGGTGATGATGCGAAAACCGTCAATGCTGAGAAAGACGGTGCTGTGGCCGATCCAGGCGGCGTGCAGTCCCGTGCTTGGCCACGCGGCGATTTGAGGAACGTGCAAAACGTGCTCAATGGGCCGCCTGATGTCCGCGGAGAGCCGCCGGAAGAACTGCGGAGCAGCGCGGTAAGCGAAAGCGGCCACATCGGCGATACCAGGCACACCAAATTAGACGCCGGAGGCCGCGCGCTGGATTCGGCGATCGGCTTCAGGGCTTAGCACCGGTGCTGACCGTGGCCGCAAAAACAACGCTTGCGGCCAAAGTTAAAGCGCCCGTAGCCACGTGAGCAACGCTGGTCACCACAACCGAGACATGTGTCGCCGGAAACATCAGCAGCAGAATAAAGGTGGCGAATCCGAGCATTACCTGAATTGCGGTCACTACCATCAGCGTCACCGTCGCGCGCCGCAGGGCGCCTGTCTCCGGAAACTTGCGGGTAACCGACATGCCGGCGACAAAAACCACCAGCGCAACAATCATGGCGTTTAGGATGTGGAGAATGACGCCGGAGGCGCCATGCCGGTAGGCGTCGCCGAGCACATCTTGAAGCAGCACCAAAGCCACAATCACCAAAGACACGGAACGCCAGGACGATGCGGCAATCGCGGCCGGAAAGTCGGCTGCCCAGGCTGCGGAGGTGAACACCGCGATCGTCACGCAGGCCGTAAGAAGCAATTGCGCTAAGAGCGCATGGAATAGGCCCATCCATGGCGGAGCCGGGGAGCCGGCCGAATGGCTCCCGAGAACCGCTTCGGCAATCGCGAGGGGCAACGTAACGCCCGAGAGCAGACGCAACCAGCCCCGTCTGGCGTCCCGGACAAGTGCGACGCCAAGCCAAATGCACAGGCCCACGATCAACAAAGTCGCGAATTCTCCCGAATGGCGATGACCCTCTATGAGCCACACCGGCGCTGCGGCGGAATTCCCTGGAGGCAATCCTTCGCTGCTGGTAACGGCGGCTCCAAGCAGGATCGAGACGAACGAGGATACGGCCGTAAGAATCGCGTAACGATGTAGCCCTGTGCTCTTCATAACGCAGTCAAGACTTTCCTTCCCAATGGCGACGAGCGCAGTGTACGCAATGCCAGGAAGGAAGGTCAAGGCGTGATAAGCTGAACTGCTGGCAGGGGCAACCCATGGCGCTCATGTTGATTCAGAACCCCCTAAACGAGTCTGAGCTTTCTTTTCCCATCCTCGAATGCATCCATATAATCGGCTTCGCCTTTTCGCTGGGGACGATCGCCATCGTGGATTTCCGGCTTCTGGGGTTCTGGATGGGCCGGCAGACACCGAAGGAGCTTTATCGCGACACCGCGGTATGGACTTTGTCCGGGATCGTGGTGATGATCTTTTCCGGCTTGCTTCTTTTTTCCTCCGACCCGGACATGTACTATCTGAACAAGGCCTTCGACCTAAAAATGGTCTGCCTGGTCCTGGCCATTATCTTCAACTACACCATTCACCGTAAGGCGGCGACCGCGGACTCAATGCCGGCGCGCAGCAAGCTCATAGCCTGCACTTCGCTAGGCTTGTGGGGCGCCGTTATTTTTGGGGGGATCTTCCTCGCCTTCATAAATCAAGGGCTTTCGTTCTAGGAGGATCGGGCGCGCCGTATGATTCTGTCATTCGCTCAGTGGGTGCAGGCCACAGCCTTCTTTACCGCCCTGAGGGGGTCTTGGTATGTCTACCCCGCCGTCATGTCGACTCATCTACTTGGTATCGCATTATTTGGGGGGATGGTCCTTCTGACCAACCTGCGCCTTTTGGGCTGGGCGCTGCGCGATCGGAGCGTGACTGACGTAGTGGATCAGTTGCGCGTCCCCAAGCGCATCGGGCTGGTGGTGATCGCCACCTGCGGCCTGCTGATGCTGGGGTCGAAGGCAGAAGAGTATTACTACAATATCTTCTTCCACCTCAAACTGACCCTCCTTGCCCTGATGTTCCTGCACGGATGGTATTTTCGCCGCAGCGTCTATTACAACACGGAGGAAATTGACCGGGCGCCAGAGATACCCCAGCGGGCAAAGGTCTGCGCTTCGCTCTCCATATTGATTTGGGCCGGAATCGCCTGCGCAGGCCGCGGAATCGGTTATATCGATCCGCCGCTCAAGAAGCTTCACGCCAGGCAGTTGGCTGCCCCAAGGGGCATGGGCGACATCCCGCATGCCGGCCGGAGCAGAGGGACCTGAGCTGCCCTAAGCTGCTGAAGGCACGCGGTCAGTGTCCGGTCAGTGACCGCCTGATGACCCCCTATTTCTAGGTTCCGAAGGGGGTTCATGGTAGGGTGTGTCAAGATGCCAGGAATATCGCTTGGGTCAACGTCTGCAAGCGGATTGGGGACGCGCCCCTGACGGAAGCGCGCTTCCTTTCATCCACTGGCGTCGCCGGCGCCGTACTTCAGGTGACGGAGAGTTCGCGCCAAAGCGCGGGTCTGACGAATTGACCATGTAAATGCTCACGCTCAGAGTACGGTTCATCTTCAGCTTGGTTCTGGGCAGTTTGTTTCTAGGCGCCGCGGGTCCCGTGCTTGGCGCAGTTAACGGCAGCATCACCGGCACGGTGACGGACCCGCAGGACCAGATCATCGTCGGCGCGGCCGTAACCGCGACCAATACGGCTCAGGGCATTCAAACCAAGACCACGACCGACGAACACGGGCAGTTTGCCTTCCCCAGTCTCGCAGTTGGAACCTACTCCTTGGACTTTCAAGCGCCGGGCTTTCGCCCGTTGAAACGCGGCGGTATCGTGATCAACGCCGACAGCGCTTTAAAGGAAGACGCAAAACTGGAACTTGCGCAGCAGACTCAAGAGGTAACGGTCACCGACAATTTGAATCAAACGCAGGTCGAGATGGAGAGCACCCAGGTTGGCGAAGTCGTCACCTCTACCTCCATGACTACGGTGGCGCTCAACGGCCGCAGCTTTACAGACTTGCTGGCCCTGCAACCCGGGATCGTTCCGGTGTCGACTCAAACCCCGGATTCGATCGTCATGGCAGGCGCAACCGTCGCCATTGCTCCTTCGGGAGCGCTCAATCCGGGCAATCAATCGATCAGCGGCCAGCGTGAGGACGCCAACGGCTTCATGATCAACGGCGGCGACGTAAAGGAGTTGATGAACGGGGGCACCTCCATCGTTCCCAACCTGGATTCGATCGCCGAATTTCGCATCCTGACCAATAACTTCGACGCGCAATACGGAAATTACAGCGGCGGCATCGTGAATGTTGTGACGAAATCCGGGGCGGATCAGGTTCACGGAGACGCTTTCGAATTTCTGCGAAATACAGCTCTGGACGCCCGCAATTTCTTTTCTCCCGATCGCAGTTTCTACCGCCAGAACCAGTTTGGCGGAACCGTCGGCGGACCCATCAAGAAGGACAAAATCTTTTACTTCGCCGACTATCAGGGCACCCGGACGAACCAGGGCATAGATACGGGTCTGATCTCCGTGCCGACCCTGGCGGAGCGTTCGGGAAATTTTAGCGGCGCCACCAGCTCTCTCACCGGCTGCGTAAGTGGACCGTATCTCGCCAATTTGCTCTCGCAGAAGCTGGGCTATACGGTCGCAACAGGAGAACCGTATTATGGGTCCCAATCCGGTTGCGATAACTCCGCCGGCCAAGTCTTTCCCAATGCGATCATCCCGCGGGCGGTGTGGTCGGCTCCGTCACAGAATCTCCTCCAATACATCCCGCTTCCCAACGACGGGCCTTCGACGTTTACCAGCGGCGCAAACGGAGAGAAAATCCGGGATGACAAAGGCAGTCTCCGGATCGATGGCAATACTTCTCGATATGGTCTGATCTCGGCCTACTACTTCTTCGACGACTATACGGTGAACAACCCCTATCCCGCCGGTCAAGGCGGCGCCACAGTCCCCGGCTTTAACGCTCTCACGCTGGGACGCTCTCAGCTCATCAATTTCGGGGACACCAAGACTTTCGGTGGCACCACCGTCAACGAATTCCGCTTGAGCTACATGCGCGACTCAAATAACGTCGGCCAACCGGCCGGCGGCGTCGGGCCCAGCCTTGCGTCTCAAGGATTCGTCACCGGCGTGGGAACGCCGGGCATCGTTCCGCTGGCGCCATCCATTGAGGGCGTTGAGAACACCATCTTCAACTCCTTCGTGATGGGCACCCCCATCACCAATCTGAGGCAGTGGAATAACACGTTTGCGGTCAACGATGTTTTTTCCAAAGTCTGGGGGAGCCATATCTTCAAGGCAGGTTTCGATGGCAGCTACGAACAGGTCAACGTAAGTCCTGACCCCACCTTCAACGGTTCGTTCTTGTTTTCAGGATCGGAAACGGGGCTGGATTTCGCGGATTTTCTCATCGGCGTGGCGAGCAACTACAACCAGGCGGATTCTCAAGCGTATTATCTGCGCCACAAATATGCGGGAGGATTTGCACAGGACAGTTGGCGCATCCGGTCCAATTTGACCCTGAATTACGGAATGCGTTGGGAGTTGATGGAGTATTGGTCCGAGAAATTCAACCAGATTCCAACCTTCATCCCCAATGAGCAATCCCAAGTCTACCCTCAGGCTCCAGCCGGCTTGGTGTATCCTGGCGATCCGGGCGTGCCGGACACGCTGGTTCCTTCCAAGAACCGTTTCTCTCCGCGCATCGGGATAGCATGGTCTCCCAGCAAGAGCGACGGACTCCTCGGCAAGATCCTCGGCGGACCGGGAAAAACCAGCATCCGGGCAGGTTATGGGATCTACGATTCCGTCATTCAGGGCAACGTCATGGCGTTCGATGAGCCTCAGCCGCCCTACGGCTTGAGCTACACCAGCCCCGCGCCGCCGCTTTATGCGGAACCGTTTATGTCCGCGGCGAGCGGTCAATTTCTCGGCAACCCGTTTCCGCTGGCGTTCCCTGCGCTGGCCGGCCACACGCCGCGTAACCCTGACAACTTGAGTTTCACGGGCTATGAACCGGCGGCCGGCATGACGGCGCCTCCGCCATGGAACACCATTCCTTACGCGGAGAATTATTTCTTCTCTTTGGAACGCCAACTCGGCGGCTCGACGCTGCTGAATCTAAGTTACGTGGGATCGCAAGCGCATCATCTTCTGGTGGTGTACTCGATCGATGCTGGTAATCCAGCCTTGTGCTTATCGCTGAGCCAACCGAATGAAGTCGCACCCGGATCGCCGACCTGCGGACCTTTTGCGGAAAATGCAGTCTACACGTCCGCCACCGGGCAGGTCTACAAGGGGACACGTATCGGCCCCTTCGGAACCGGGAACTTCGCCAACGACGATTACGACGCCAGCATCGGCAATTCGAATTACAATTCTTTGCAGGCTACCTTGCGGCATTCCGCCAAGGGCCTGACGTTCCTTCTGTCCTATACCTTCAGCAAATCCATCGACCAGGCGTCGGCCCTTTCGGACCCCATCAATCCTTACAATTTCGAAGCGACAAGAGCGCTTTCGGCATTCGACCTGAAGCATAATTTCGTCGCCAGCTATGATTATCAGCTTCCCTTGGACCGTCTCTCCAAGCATGCGAAAGTGCTGACTCAAGGATGGGTAATTTCAGGAATCACGAGCGTGACCAGTGGATTCCCCGTGAGCCTGCATTCCGACGGGGACAATTCGCTGATGGGAAGCATTCCGAACGGCGTCAACAACTACAGCCTGGACTTGCCGGATTACAATGGGCAACCGCTGAACCTGAACGGGAATCCGCGCAACGGATTGCCGTATTTCAACACGGCAGCGTTCAGCATTAATGCTTTGGGGACTCCGGGAAACGCCTCACGCCGGTCCTTTTACGGGCCGGGAAGCTTCAACTCCAACATCGCGCTCCTCCGGAATTTCCACTTCTCCGAAGCCCGGGCGCTACAGTTCCGCCTGGAAACTTTCAATACATTCAATCACGCTGAGTTCTTCGGTCCCGCGGCGGTCAATGGCGATATAAACAGTCCTCTATTTGGGCAGGTGGTCAGAGCCCAGCCTCCCAGGCTGATGCAGGTGGCGGTGAAGTTTACCTTCTAATATGGCGCGGCGTGTCCGCGCCATGGTGACTGACTGATATGGCGCGGCGTGTCCGCGCCATGGTGACTGACTGATATGGCGCGGCGTGTCCGCGCCATGGTGACTGACCCGAGGATGTTCATCTCCATCGGCGCATGTAAAGCACCGCCGGCGCTGACGGCAGCGCTACCCGGCTCCGGCACACGATCGTGCTCGCATCGACCGCGGACCTGCCGGGACAGTTTCCTACTTGAGCGCCTCTAGAAACGCCGGCCAACCGATTTCAGCGCTCTTGTGCCCCGAAAGCGGACGAAATAATGGCGGATTCTGGTCTAATTCTGCTCCTGATGCCGTCCGATCAAATTAGGGTGACGCCTTCTTTCCTGAACGCGCTCGCCGGACCCTGGCGGCCGGCGTGTCCGGACATCCGGAGCTCGTTGGAATCTAAGGAAATCCGGGCTCACACGTCTCGCCGCGGTATTCCCTCCCTGGATGGCTTGCGGTTTCTTTCAATCGCGCTTGTAATCCTCGCGCACGCCAAACAGACTCGCGGGTTCCCTGCATGGATTTCCAGCGACGTAACCGGCCGCGGCGCACTCGGCGTTCAGGTGTTCTTCGTGATTTCTGGTTTTCTCATAACCACGCTCATCATGCAGGAGCAGGCGCAGACGGGCCACCTTTCGCTGAAGCTGTTTTACGCCCGTCGCACGTTGCGCATCTTCCCTCCCTACTACTGCTTCCTAATAGCGGTGGTGGCTGGAAACTGGATGGGTTTCTTCAGCGTGCCGGCGAAAACTTTGCTTTTGGCCGCCACCTACACGTCGAATTATCTTTCCAGCGGGATCAGTTGGCCCACGCTTCACACCTGGTCGCTATCGGTCGAGGAACAATTCTATTTGGTTTGGCCCGTGATCCTAGTCTTGGCAGGCTCGCGCCGGGCATTCTGGATCGCGGGACTTGTAGCGGCCGTCAGTCCGCTGGTCTGTCTTGAGTTGTATGTCACGGACCATCGCGCCGCGCTCAGCTATTTTCCGGTGGTTGCCGCTCCCATTGCAGCGGGCTGCGTACTCGCCGGAGCCATGCCATGGTTGCGTAGCAGGGAAGGGATTCTCCGTTGGTTCAGGGTGCCGGCGGGAGACCTCGTGCTGCCCCTGATTTTATGGGCCGACTTTGTCCGCTTTCATCACCCCAGGATCAACGTGGCCTTGGCCGAGCCGGTGCTGACGCTTGGCATTTGCTTTGCCATAGTCCGCTACACGCAATTTCCCGCGAGTCTTGCCGGAAGGTTGCTGAATGTTCCCGCCCTGGCGTTTGTGGGCAGACTCAGCTATTCCCTGTATCTCTGGCAGCAATTGTTCATGTTCCAGCCCGGCACGGGCCTGCTCGAAACCTTTCCGTTCAATATCGGGGCGGCCTTTTGCTGCGCCGTCCTTTCCTACTACGTCATTGAACGTCCAACCGACCGGATGCGGAAGCGTCTGCATCCCACCGCTTCGCTCACACAGGGCAAATGATGTCGCCGAGGGCCGTTACAAGAGCCATTACAGTGCGGCAGGCGCGAGGCTGCGGTAAACTCAAATGAGCCAAAGAGTTGCTGGAGTGGCGGAACTGGCAGACGCACGGGACTCAAAATCCCGCGCCCTTCACTGGGCATGAGGGTTCGACCCCCTCCTCCAGCACCACGCAGATCTGTTCCATCTGGTCATATACTGGGGTGCGGGCTCGCATCATGAAGCGCATCGCTAGCGGCTGGATCGGTCTGGTGCTGATTGGCTTGGTCCAAATGGCTGCGCCGGTCTTTGCGCAGGTGGACCTGACAGGCATCTGGAGCCCCGTCTTTGACGAAGATCAGCCCGAGCGGATCCCTGGTCCGGCTCTGGTGGACTATCTCGGGCTACCGATCAACGATGCGGCCCGGCAATGGGCGCTGAGTTGGGACCCGGACCGGCTCACGCTTCCGGAGCATCAATGCCAGGTGCACACCGTCGCCTACATGTATCGGGGCCCTTTGCTGCTACGGATCTGGGAGGAGCGGGATCCGATCACCCAAGAGCTGGTCGCAATCCGGAATTACATCAGCAATTATGAGCAAAATCGGACCATTTGGATGGATGGACGTGCGCATCCGCCGGATTACGCCGCGCACACCTGGATGGGATTTTCCACCGGGCGCTGGGACGGGAACGTTCTAACCGTCACCACCACGCATATCAAGCAGGGCTGGCACCGCCGCAACGGGGTTCCGTCCAGCGACGAGATCACCTTGACGGAGCACTTCATCCGGCACGGCGATCATCTCACGCATGTGACCGTGGTCAACGACCCGATTTATTTGAGTGAGCCGCTGGTCAAAAGCCAGGATTTCATCCGGGACGCGGAAGAGCCGACCGGCGGAGGAATTGGAGGCGGCTGGCTGTACCCCTGCGAATACGTGGATGAGAGGCCGGGGCTTTCCACGACCGCCGTGCCCAGCTATGAGCCGGGCGCCAATCCCTTTGTTCATGAGTTCGCGGACCGCAACGGACTTCCCGTGGATGCCGTGCTGGGCGGGGCGGAGACGATGTATCCGGAGTATCGCGAAAAGCTCCGTGGGTTGGCGAAGAAGTAGCGGCCAGCTGGGGTCAGGTTCACGACACGGATTACACTCCCGATTGACTTTTGTCCCCCGGCACGATAGCATCCACTTTTTGTGCCCGCGCGCGGGTGCTGGAGGAGAGCCATGAATCCAAGGACCACAGGCGTCTTGATCGCGGGGTTGTTGCTAGCCGGGCTGCCGGCCGCCGCGCATCATTCCTTCGTGATGTTCGACACCACCAAGCAGGTCAAGCTGAGCGGCGTTGTGTCCTCTTTCGAATGGACCAATCCGCACACCTATATCGAAATCGACGCGGCGGATGAAAGCGGCGCCACAAAGCACTGGAGCATCGAACTGGGCAGCCCCAGCATTCTTCGCAATAGCGGATGGAATCACAACAGCCTCAAGGCCGGAGACAAGGTGACGCTGCTCATTAATCCGCTCAAGAACGGAACCCCGGGCGGCTTGTTATTGCAAGCGAATATGCCGGACGGGAAGAAGCTCGGCAACGGTCCGGGGAGGGACGCGAAGTAAGCCGATGAAAACCTGGATCTCAATTATCTTTATTGCGGCTGCTTCGTTGGCCTGTGCCCAATCGGGCAGCCAGACTGCCTCCGCTCCCCCCGATCTCTCCGGAGCTTGGAGCCCGGCGGGCGGCGGTCGAGGTCGAGGCGGCGCGCCTCCTTCGCCCATGCTGCTCAAACCCGGCTACAAGGAGCGTTACGACGCCCAGAAAGCCAAGGAACGCGAGGCGTCCGCACGCGGCGAGCAATTGGCGACCGCCGGACTGTGCGAACCTTACGGGATGCCGGGAATGATGCAGGTTGCGGTATATCCCACGGAAATCATCCAGAGGCCGGAGCAGGTGACCATCATCGGGGAGGCGTTCAGCGAGGTGCGCCGCATCTATATCGGCAAACCGCAGCTAACGCTGGACGATGTCGACCCGGGTTACTACGGCCACTCGGTCGGCCACTGGGACGGTGACACGCTGGTGGTGGACACCATCGGCGTCAAGGAGTCCGTGCGTGGCTATCAGGGGATGCCGCATAGCGAGAAGATGCGGATCGGAGAGCGCATTCGAAAGACCGGCCCAACCGCGCTTCAAGATCAAATCACCATCGACGATCCGGTGGTGCTGGAGAAGCCGTACACCTACACGCTCAACTACAAATTCGTTCCGAATTACGAGATGGTGGAGTTCGTGTGCGAAAATAACCGCGAATACGTGGATGAGCACGGCGTGGTCCGCTTGAAGTTGCATGATAAATGACATTGCATGATAAATGAAGCTCGGGTGAGGAAATCATGAGAATGCGATCCCACGGCAAAGCCGCAGCGCTGGCGATTCTGGCCATGTTCGCGCCGGGTCATCTGAGGGGGCAATCGCCCGCTCCTCCGAACGAAAATGGCGTGCCGATGGGCGCGCTGGCGCCCGCAAGCATCGCCAAGGCGCGCCCCAAGCCGGCGTTCGACCTGACCGGAACATGGCTGCACTCCGGGGGGCGCGGCAATCCGTGGCAGTTCAGCCCTCCTCAAGGGTTCAAGCTCACGCCGCCCGCTCAGGCCGAGTATGACGCGTACAAGAAGGCGACGGCAGCCGGCAAATCCTATAAAGACGACATTGGCCATTGCTGGCCGGCCGGCCTGCCCATCATCATGACGCGAGTCTGGCCCATCGCCATGATTCAGAAGCCGACGGTGATTTTCATGGTCAGCGGCTTCATGAACAGCACCCGCATCATTTACCTGGACGGCCGCAAGCATACCGATCCCGACCTGGTGATCTCCAGCTTCAATGGCGAATCGATTGGTCATTGGGAAGACGACGCGTTGGTGGTGGATACAACCGGTTTCGTCAACGACCACCACTGGGTGGACAACGGCGTTCCCGCGAGCGATGCAATGCACGTGGTCGAGCGCATGCGAATGCTCGACCAAGGCGCCACGCTGGAGATTCAATACACCATCGACGATTCTAAAATGTGGGTGGGCCAGTGGACGTGGACCAAGAAGTGGCGGCGCGTGGACGGTCAGGAGATCACGGAAGCCGAGTGTCTGCCGGATCTGAATCAGCACCTGCTGAGCACCAACTCCGATCGCCAGTGAGGAACCAATGAGGCAAATTAAGAATCTACTTTCCGTGGCTGTTGCAATCGCCCTGGGCTTCATTGCCGCCAAGCCGGCCGCTGGCCATCATTCCATGGCCGGCTTCGACCGCAAAAACCCTGTCACGTTAGTGGGCACCGTCAAGAACTTCAGCTGGCAGAATCCGCACTGCTATATCGAGCTGGAAGTTCCCGGCAAGGATGGCACGGTGAAGACTTGGAATGTGGAGATGACTGCGCCTGGTTATCTGGTCCGCGCGGGCGGCTGGACCAAGAATTCGATGAAGCCTGGGGATAAAGTGAGCGTTGTCGCCGCCCCGCTGTTTACCGGCGAACCCGGAGGTCTGTTTGTCTCCGTGACTTTGCCCAGCGGGCAAACGCTGACGGAGCGAGGCCCGGCGCCTGCGGACGGGAAAGCGAAGTAACTACTTCGGCGTCCGGGGAGCATTTCCGTCGCCACGCTGAAGCGCGATTGGCGCTTCGAACCAGGGCCCCTGGCTAGCCCCGGATGCCCTCCGGCCTCCGCGTGCGCGCCTACCGGGTGTTATCGTGATGCGCGATGACCGGCAACGCGAGCGACAGCGCCGCGACGGGCCGTCCACCGTAATCGATTTGTGGTTCCCGTCTGGTTCTCCAGGCTGTCTCGAAAAGCATTCAGTCGGGCGCCGCCGCGCGCAATCCGGAGTGCTGCGGAGTGCGCCGCCAAGGCTGGTGTGGCCCCCCTCAGGTTGACCAGCGCTCCGCGAACTGTGCCGGACTGATCTCGATGTCGCGCAAAATGCCGCGCAGCGTCCCGATCCGCAAGGCTTGAGCGCCATGGACGGGCACAGTGGTGTGCAGCGTTCCTTTCGCGAGCACATGATGGCTCCCTCGAATTCGAATAACGGCAAATCCTTGAGATTTTAAGAACCGCACCATTTCCGCCCCGGATGCCCTGGGCAGTTTAGGCATGAAGTGGGCCGGTAAGGTCGAGGTCCAGGTATCGCAGAGCGCTTGGCTGATTGACGCGCGAGAGTGCCTCCTCAACGCCAAACGCCTCGACGTAGGCGCTGATCGCTTCCTTGAGATCCGCAATCGCCTCAGCTTCGGATTCACCCTCACCGTAGGCTGGGATGTCCGGGACGCGGGCCGTGAAGCCCCCTTGCTCAGGGTCCGGGATAAGCTCGACCGTAAGGCGTGCCACGAACTAATTCTACCGCCTTCCATTTCCGGAGGGGCTGAGTCGGAGGGCCGAATCGTACTCTGGCGCGGTCTGTCGCTCACGATTAGGACCAAAATGTACATCTCGATGTACACTTGAAGCGTGGACCTCAATGTCACTGAGCTGCGCCGCCAGATCCTTACGCTTCTGGACCATCTCCCAGAAGAAGGCATCGTGATCACCAAGCGCGGCGAGCCAAAGGCCCGCCTGGTCCCGGTGAAGCGGCGGGGCAAAGGGCGCTATGTTACCGGGCCGCTGGTGAGTGGGCAGGGTTCTCCGGGTCCGCTTTGCCCGAAGGCGGAGAATCCTTATGACCTCCTATTTGATTGACATCAACGTTTGGCTGGCGTTGTCCTGGGCCTTCCATCCATCTTCGTCCGCGGCGCACCGCTGGTTGGCCTCCCTTCCGCGTAACGGAACGCGCCTTCTGTTTTGCAGAATCACCCAGCTCGGCTTGCTTCGCCTTCTCACCAACGCGATGGTGATGGGCGGGAGCGTGCTCACCGCGGAAGCCGCGTTCGCGGTTCTGGATCGCTGGAATGAGGACCCCAGGGTCGAGTTTTCACCCGAGCCTCATGGCGTCGACCCAGCCTTACGCCGCGCCGCCGGCGCATTTGCCAAGAAGCACGCGACGAAGGCCGTGATGGACGCCTATCTGGCGGCCTTTGCCGAGGCTGGGGCCGCCACATTGGTGACGTTCGATAAGGCCCTCGCACGCATGGTCCGGCGGCACGGTTCCGCGCATTCGCTGCCGCTCTGAAGCGAGGTACTGCCCTCCTGTCTACTCTCCGCGCTTGCGGCGGAAACGGACCATCGAAAGCAGCCTAAATATAGCCTCTCCAGGCGACTGCTCACCGGGCTTCTTCAGTCGCATCATATAAGCGGAGAGGTTGCGTATGCCGGCTCTGGCGTCGGATCTGTTCGTTGAACAGCGTTATGATCTGTACTCACCGGAGAATCATGAGGCATGGCGGAAGCTGTACGCGCGCCTGACGCCGCGCTGGGAGAAATTCGCCAACGAACGATTTCTCGCCGGGATTGAAGCCCTGGGCCTGAGCGCCTATCGCATCCCGCGTTTGGACCACATCAACCGCCGCCTGAAGCCGCTCACCGGATTTCAGGCCAAAGCAGTCAGCGGCTACATGCCGGCGTTCCTGTTTTTCGACTGCCTGCGCAATCGTGAGTTTCCCACCACGGTTACCATCAGGGCCAGCAATAAGCTGGATTATCTGCCGGAGCCGGATATCTTCCACGACGTCGCCGGTCACGTGCCGATGCACACCGACCCGCATTTTGCGGAAACCCTGGTCCGGCTAGGAGAATGCGCGCATACGGCGGCTACGCTCGCCGCGCGGATGCCGGCCGACATCCGGCTAAAGCGCTTGACCAGCATCGTAAAGGCGCTGGCCCGGTTTTTCTGGTTCACCATCGAATTCGGATTGATGAAGGGTCGTGGCGGCCTAAAGGCCTACGGTAGCGGCTTGCTCAGCTCTTATGGCGAGATCGAGCACGCCATTGAAGCTCCGGAGGTTCAGCGCTATCCGATTCAGCTTGCCTGGGTGATCAATCAGAGCTTTGAGATCGACCGTTACCAGCCTCTCTTGTTCGTAGCGGATTCGTTTTCGCACGTATTTGAACTGGTGGAGCAGTTGGAGCACTGGATGACGGAGGGCAAGTTAAACAACGTGGCGCCGGGGGAGCCGGAGATTAAGCAACGAGATTTGAGGAGTTTTCTTGAGGTAGCAACATGAACAGTACAGTCAGTTCCAGCGTAGGATTCACCATCTATCCGGACGAGCTTCAGGTGGCGGATATCGTCGCGGTGTCGAGGCTGCACCGGCCGGTTTCCCTGAGCAAGGACGCCGAATTTCGCGACTGGATCAGACGCGGGCGCGAAACGCTGGAGCACAAGCTCCAGGCCGGGGAAGTGATCTATGGCGTCAACACCGGCTTCGGCGGCAACGTCCGCTTCGTGATTCCGGACCACGAGCTGGCGCATCACCAGCGGAATCTACTTGAATACCACTGCTGCGGAGTGGGCGATCCGTTGCCGGAAGCGGTAGTTCGCGCGGCAATGCTGCTTCGCGCCAACGCTCTGGCTCGCGGCCTTTCGGCGGTGCGCGAGGTAGTGATCGAACGGCTTCTGGAGTTTTTGAATTGCGGCATCACTCCCGTGGTTCCCCGCTTTGGATCCGTGGGCGCGAGCGGCGATTTATGCCCTTCGGCCTACATCGCGAGGGCGATGTGCGGCGGCGGCGAAGTGTTTTATCGCGGTGCCCGGACGACGGCGGAAGAGGTCTTAAAGCGGGAGCGAATGCGTCCCTTATCGCTGGAGGCCAAGGAAGGGCTGGCGCTGTTGAACGGCACCACCGTAATGACGGGCGTCGCCGCGCTGACCATCGATGAAGCGTCTTACCTGTTTCGTTTGACGCTGGGCGCGCTGGCGATGACCGCCGAAGCTCTAGGCGCATCACCGGATTATTTCCATCCCGCAATTCATCTCGCCAAGCACCATCCGGGGCAGTTGCGCGTGGCTGAAATGCTGAACTCTTTCCTGTTTGGATCGAATTTGGCGATGCCGCTGGATGAGATCCGGCATAGAGTGGAGGCTGCAAGCCGCAAGGCCCATGAGACACAGGACGTGGTCGCGGCTCCCGAGGCGATTCAAAGCCCGTATTCGATCCGCTGCGCCCCGCAGGGTCTGGGCGCGATGCTCGAAAGCCTGGAGCAAGCCACCACGGTGGTTGAGCGGGAGGCGAATTCGGTCAACGATAATCCGTTGATCGACCCTGCCGCGGACCGCGTCTATCATACCGGTAACTTCTTTGGCGGGCACATCGCGCGGGCCATGGACGGATTGAAGCTCGATTTGGCGAATCTGGCGAACTGGCAGCATTCGTTGCTCGCGCTTTTGATGGATGAGCGGTTTTCGAACGGACTGCCGCCGTCTTTGAGCCCGCATCCGGGTCTGTATCAAGGCTTCAAGGGTGTCCAGATCACGCACTCCAGCCTTGTGACGGCGATTCGCCATTGGAGCAATCCCAGCTTGATCCACACGCTGCCAACCGAACAGTTCAATCAGGACATTGTCAGCCTGGGAACCCACTCGGCAATGACGGCCATGGACATTGCGGACCTGTTGCGCAGCGCGACCGCGATCACTTTGCTAGCCGCCGCGCAGGCCATCGACCTGCGCAAGGGGGCAGAGCGGATGGGCGCCGGAACCAAGCCGATTTATCGCGCGATTCGCGAAACAAGCGCTTTTGTCCAGGTAGATCGCGCGCTCGATACCGATATCCGGGAGGTGTGCAGCCTGATTCGTGGGCGCGAGATTCCGGTTCTCCATTAGTCACCATGGCGCGGACACGCCGCGCCATATTTAATACTCACGCGCTCTTACGACTCTCAGCGCGGCGAAGAACAAGACTGGTGATACGGCTACCGAGAATAAAACGGTGCTCCATGGCGTCGCGTGCGCCGCCAGCGGCGAACCCCATGTCATGGCCCGGAAGAGATCGGCGAATTGCGGCCAGGGAATCGCGTTGGGCAGCACCCATAATGCCGCTAGGACGGCGATGGTGATCCAGATCCTCAAAATGTCGTCCAGGCAAGCGGCCAGCAGCACAGCGACCGAATAAAGTGCGGACGCGCACGCGATCACAGTCAGCGCATGCAACGCCATGTCACCTGTTCGCGACGCCGCGGCCCTGACTTCAGGAAGCACGATCCACAGGGCGCAAGACTGCATGGCGAGGATTGCGGCCATCCCCATCCAGCCAAGCCCTGCACGCACCGCCAGCAGCTGCAAGCGGCTCACCGGAAGTGAAAGCGTGAACGCGGTCGACTCGTGCGGACCCTTCGTACCGCGAGTGGGGGTGGAAATTCCCGCCCCCGCAAACATGATCGACAGCCAGCCGGCCAGGATGGCCGTGAAACCCACGATCGCGCGAATCTGCAGCGGCGGCCACGGACCGGGGTTTACTCCAATAAAGGTAAGGGCGCCGACGATCAGGCCGCCCAGGAAGAGGAATCTCGTCTCCAGCCAACCCTTGTACCAGAGCATGTCAGAACTCCCGCGCCCGTATGATTTTCACCGCACCGGCGAACAACACAGCTCCCGCGACGGCGGAAACCAACATCGCGGTCCAGGGCATGGCGTACGCTACCGCTCGCGAACCTTGGCTCACCGCCCAGAAGTCCACTGACACCGGCACCCGGTAATGTTCCAGAACCTGGACCAGAATCATCAAACCAGCCCACGCTCCAAAACGCGCATTGGTAAAGGCGTAAAGAACCACGCCTGCGGCGTACACTCCGGTGCCGCAGACGATCAGCGCCGCCGCGTACTTGACCATATCGAGCGGAGCGACGGCGTTCCTCACCGGGCCGGACGTCATCAGCCATCCCCAACACACTAACGCCGTTGCAGTCGCCATCTCCAGCCATCCCATTCCCGCCCTCACTGCCAGCAGGCGCAGCCGCGTCACCGGAAGGCTCAGCGTGTATTGCGTCGATCCATACAGCCCCTTGCCCGGGCGCAAGGGGGACTTCGGCGTCCGGACGCCCGCGCCGCCCAGCAGGATTGCCAGCGTCGCCACAAATTCGGTCATGCCCAGGGAGCGCAGCACTGCTACGGCTTGAGATGCCGTGGGCATGCCGTCGAATTTTGGCGGGTGAGCGGCGACAAATGCGAACAACGCCACGTAGCAGCCGAGCACGATCACAAGCGGAGCCCGCGTCTCCAGCCAACCCTTGTACCAAAGCATGCGCATCCCCCCTGTTAGTTCGCAGACGGCCTTTGCGCGCGATCGATGACAAACACGTCCGCAGGAGTTCGCGTCGATTCCAGCTTCAACCCCAGTTGCTGCTGGATCGCGGTGAAGAGATCCGGCGGAGCATCGGGATCCGGCGGCGGAGCCGTTCCTCCGCCAAATCCAATGAACTGGCTGGAGTCCGGCGTCCATCGCAGCGTGAAGTCCCACCGCCCGGCGAGCCCGGTTTGATTCAGCACCGGCTTGTCCAGGACCACTCCTTGGAGCTGCCCGGCCAGCTCATCCACGCTCGCGTTGCCCGCCGGCAGCACACCTAGCTTCACGAAGACGAGCCTCGGAGAGGCGTTCGGATCGGCGGAGCTGGGTGTCAATTTGTGTCCGCCTTTCCCCACCGTCAGCACGTAGACGGACAGCTCCTTCTTGTCGCGATGGAACGTGAGTTGAAACCGGTCCGTCAGCAGCTTCTGAAGCATGATCTTCACTTGCTCCAGATTCGGCTGGCCCTTGGCGTCGGGCTCGCCGTTCACGTCGAACTTGTCGGTCTCAGCCCAGGAGGGCGCTCCGACAATCTGCCGCGGATGCACCCCGTAAGCGAAGGAAATCAGATCGATCAAGGTTTGATTCGTGGCCGTAACTTGCCGCCCCCGCATGCTAATGAACTTGCCCGGCGTATCCGGATTCCCCGGCTTAATCGTTGCGACCTCAAACGACGGCGAAATATCGGCCGCCATGGGCACGGGCTGCGGCGGAGCATCCGGAATCGTCCACGCCGTCTCGGGAGTGGCTCGGGCCAGATTGAAAGGCGCGGTCATGCCCGCGCTGGTCAGATTGCCGGTGAGCGATTTTCCATCCGCGTTCAGCTTCCCCGTGTACGTCAACCCGATCGAGCTGAACGTCAGCTTCAGGCCGGAGTCCTCGAAAGACGCCGCGCTCGCGTTGATGCTCGCTCCGGGCGTGTCGACGTTGTACAGCGTTGCTTTGATACTGTCATCGTCCGCCCGCGTGATCCGGAAGACCATCCGGACGTTGATGGCCGGACCGGCTTTCATGGCGCCTTGCCAGTCTCCAGCGATCCCTTGCGCGCGAAGTCCGCCTCCTGGCAGCAGGCCCAACGCGATCATCCACAGAAGTAGCCCCTTCATGTTCAATTGCTCCTTACGTGCTCGAGAAAGATCTCTTTGAGGGTGACGGGGAAGCGTTCCACTGCGGTTCCGGGCAGCGACCGCGCCTGTGCAACGATCGCTTCCACGTTGCGGCTGGCCAGGATCGAGACCACGCGGCCTTCCTGCCGCACCGATTCGACGCCGTCCGCCCAGCGCGAGGGCAGCTCCACGGCGTTCGAGAAGACCACTTGGAGACGCTGATATTGCGCCTTCATATCGTCCAGGGACCCGGTGACGATCATTTTTCCCTGATCGATGATCCCGATATGGTCCGCGATCAGCTCCACTTCGGATAGCTGGTGCGAGGAGAAAAACATGGTCGTCCCCGAGGAAGCCGCGATGGCCACCAGCTCCCGCAGCACATCTTCGGTGGCGGCCGGGTCCAGGCCCTCCATCGGCTCATCCAGGATCAGGAGCTCCGCTCCGCGCGAGATGGCCAGCAGCAGCATCAGCTTGGAGCACATCCCTTTGGACAAATCCGGAATCCTTTTCTTGGGAGGAAGGTCAAACATTTTCAGGTAGCGTTGTTCCAGATCGTCGCGCCACTTGGGAAAGAAAGGACGCGTGAAGCGGATGACCCCCTCCACCGTCATGTACGGATACAGCCCCTTGTCTTCGCTGACAAAGCCGATCCGCCGCCGTAGTTCCACCGACTGATCCGCGTCGCGAACCGGAGTTCCGAACACCCGCACGGTTCCCGAGTCCGGGCGCAGCAAGCCCATCAGCGCCTTGATGGTGGTGGTTTTGCCTGCGCCGTTGCGTCCCAGGAAGCCGAAAATACTCCCGGCAGGAACGCCCAAGTCCAAGCCGCGAAGAGCCACATGGCCTTTGAAGGATTTTGTCAGTTGACTGGTCTCAATGATGAAATCGCTCACGGCTTTCCTCCTTCCACTCCGCGGTGTCCCGCGCGAGCCTGCGCCAGCTCGTTTTCGAACAATCGCCGCAACTCCTCCTCGGTCAAGCCCAGCAGCAGCAGTCTCTCCACTGCTTGCTGCACCGTAGTTTGCGCCCTACGGATCAGCCGCGCCCGCCCTCCTGCGGATTCCTTGATGATACGCGCCGGAGCCGTGCTTAAGCTCCAGCACGCCTTCGTGCTCCAATTCCCGGTAAGCGCGCACCACAGTATTGGGGTTCATCACCAGATCCTCGGCCACTTTGCGGATCGCCGGGAGCTGATCGCCTTCCCGCAGCGCCCCCGTCTCCACCGCGTGCTTGATCTGCTCCATCAACTGGAGGTAAAGCGGGGTGCCGGCGGCCTGATTGATGCGAAAGATCACGGTTTGACGCGGAAGATCACGGTCGAAGTGTGCTAGTCTGTTAATACACTACACACATGCGGCGTCCGCGTCAAGACATTTTTGATCGAGGGAGTACTATTGCGTTGCGAGAATCTTCGCCAGGATGTCCGGAATCTCAAACACCGCCCGATTGTGAATCTCCGCAACGCTGGCCCGGTACCCCTCCAGGTTCGCCAGCAGGGTTTCCACCGCCGTGGAGATTTCTTCGAAGTTTTTCACCACCAGGCCGGCTTCGTGCTCGCGAACCCACTCCACGTTGTAGCGCTCCTGCGCAAGAGTCCACGCGTTGCGGGAGACGATCACTGGAAGCCGCATGGCCACAGCTTCGCTGATGCTGCCCGGCCCCGGCTTGCCGATGAAGAAATCCGAAAGGTGCATGTAGTAGGGGATCTCCGACGTGAAGCCCTCCACCAGCCGGGGCGCCGAAGCCGGCAGCGCGCGCAATTGGCCGGCTAACTTCTGATTGCGCCCGCAAATCAAAATCAGTTGCGTATCGGGCAACCGTTCGGCGATCTCCAACATTACGCCCGATCCCTGGCCTCCGAACAGCACCAATCCCGTGTGGCGATCCGGATGTAGACCGAGCCGGGCCCGTTCCGCGGCGCGATCCACGGTGACCGGCTCATAGAATTTCGGCCGTAGAATCATCCCGGAGACGCCGAAGATCCGCTCCTTCGCATGGCCCAGCGAGCGCGCCTGCTCCACCGCCTTCTCCGTCCCACAAATCAAGAACTGCTCTTGCTGTTCTATCCAAAAGTGGGGAGGGAAATCGGCGAAGTCGGTTAGAATAGTAATGAAGGGCGCCTCCGGCAATTCCGCGCGCAGGCTTTCATGCAGTACCCGGTTGAAGTTCGGTACCAGGGACACGACCATGGCGGGCCGGGTACTCTCCCAATGCTTTCTCATCAGGCGCACCATCGCCTTATGATTCAGCCGGATGACGGCGTGGATCAAGCCGATGCCGTAGGCCGAACCCAGGGTCCAGCCGCGCGCCAGGGAATGGTTGTAGAGATCCTCCAGCCGGATGCCGGTGACCTTCCGAAACACATCCAGCTCATCGAGAATCTCCTGAAGATTAACCAGGCGTATATTCCAGCCCCGGTTTTGCTGGTCAATGACGGATTTCAGCGCCGTGGCGGCGGAGCGGTGGCCTCCGCCGGCATCGAAGAAGATGAAATCAATATTCGTCATCATTGTTTTATACCAGCGTCACACCGGTGTCACGCAAGGGCTTTAAAAAGATAGCATGGCGGCTTCCCACAGCCTCAGTAACACGCGGGTAGCCAGGGCGGTTATCGGGTTCGGCGCGCGCGCGGACTACCGCCTGATGCGCCAGGTGAACCAGTGGCCTGCGCCACGCTGGCTGCGCATCTGGATGATGGCCTCCACTCGCGGAGGCGATGGCTGGCTGTGGTGGGCGATGGGAGCCTTCGTAGCGGTGTTCGGCGGACACGAGCGCTTCTGGGCCATCCTGGCCGCGGCCCTGGCGGTGGGCCTGGGCATTCTGCTTTTCCGCCGATTGAAACGAGCCATCGGACGCAAGCGGCCCTGCGCTATGGAGCCTCATTGCTGGGCCACGCTTCTGCCTCCCGACCAGTTCTCTTTCCCCTCCGGGCATACCATCACCGCATTCGCTATCACGCTCGCCCTGACCCAGTTCTACCCCGTGATGCTCCCTGGTCTGCTGTTCTGCGCAGCCAGCGTGGCCGCTTCCCGCATCCTGCTGGGCATGCACTTCCTGACGGATGTGCTGGTAGGGGCCGTGATCGGTTCGTCCATCGGCTTTGTGGTCGCGGACGTGGCCGTGCGGCTCATGGCGTAGATTCTGCACCTCTCCCTGGAGCGCGGTAAAATGGTGGCTCACCATGAAACGAGCCCTGTTTGCTGTAATTTTCTCCAGCGCCCTTGTGGCGCAAACCCAGACGAAATCAACCGCCGCAGCCAAATCCACCGGCGCCTCGAAAGCGGCTGCGCCCGCCGCTGCCTCCAATGGCGACCTGCTGCACCCCGCGACCCTGAACAAGACCGCGCCCGGGACTTTCCGCGTCAAGCTCAATACCACCAAGGGTGACATCGTCATGGAGATTACGCGAGCCTGGGCTCCCCGCGGCGTCGATCGTTTGTATAACCTGGTGCGCGCCGGATATTTTACCGATTGCCCCTTCTATCGCGTCATGCCCAACTTCATGGCGCAGTTCGGCGTCAGCGCGCGGCCGGAGGTCAACCGCGCCTGGCAGAACGCTAACATCCCGGATGATCCACGTAACCCCCAATCCAACACGCGGGGCAAAGTGACCTACGCCACCACGGGCCAGCCCAATAGCCGCAGCAACACACTGTTCATCAACATTGGCAACAACAGCTACCTGGACAGCCAGGGCTTCGTGCCGATAGGCGAAGTAATCGAGGGGATGGAACTCGTGGACATGTTGTATAACGGCTACGGCGACACGTCGAGGCAGCAGGGTGGGTTCGAGACCGGCGGTAAGGCTTTCGTCGACCGAACCTTCCCCAAGCTGGATCGGATTCTTACCGCGACCACGATCGCGGATCTGCCGATTCCCGCGGCGGCCTCGACCACGACAAAGAAGTAGATTCCTCGTTTGCACTTTCCTCCCCCGGGAAGGGTAGTATGATGGCTTCCCCTGATCTCGCTCTCGAAAAAGGTCTCCCGTCGAATCCGGACGCGGAGCGCTATGTGCTCGGCTCGATTCTGCTGAACGACTCCGTCTTCCTCCAGGTGGCGGGCGTGCTGGAGCCGGATGACTTCAGCCTGGAGAAGCACCGCCGCATCTTCACGCGCATGAAGGATCTGTACGGCCGCGGCTCGCGCATCGACCGCGTCACTCTGGCCGATGAGCTGATGAAACAGGGGCAGCTCGAATCGGTGGACGGATTGTCGTACCTGATCTCGCTCGACGAAGGTCTGCCGGAGCTCAGCAATCTCGACGGCTACGTCCGCATCGTCAAGGACAAGTCGACTCTGCGCAAGCTGATCTTCAGCGCCCAAGCTGTGATCAACCGGTGCCTGCTGGGGGAGGAGGAGCCGGACACGATTCTGGCGTCCACCGAAGAGTCCCTGCTGAAGCTGGGCGAATCCCGCAGCGCGGGATCAGCTGAGCTCGCCCGCCAGCATCATCGAAAAGTTCCCCGGCGGCATCAACGCTTTCCTTGATCCAAGCCAAAGAGTCCGGGGATTGAGTACGGGCTTCGCCAAGTTCGACGAAATGACCGGAGGGTTGAACGGCGGGGAGCTGTTCATCCTCGCCGCGCGTCCCTCCATGGGCAAGACCGCGCTCGCGCTGAACATCGCGCAGCATGTGGCGACGCATCCGCGCATGCGCAAGCCGGTCGCGGTTTTCTCTCTTGAAATGTCTTCGGCCAGCCTGCTTACGCGACTCCTGTGCGCTGCCGCGCGCGTGGATCAGCATAAGTATCGCGCCGGCTTCTTGAATCAGGAGGAGCGCCGTAAGCTGCAAGTCGCGCTGGCGGATCTGACCGATGCCCCCTTGTTCTTGGATGACACTGCCGGCGTCAACTTCATGGACGTCCATTCCAAGCTGCGCCGGATGAAGAGCGAGCACGGCCTTTCGCTGGTGGTGATCGACTATCTTCAACTGATGAGCAGCCGCGGACGCTCCGAGAACCGCAACCAGGAAGTGAGCGCGATTTCCCGAAGCCTCAAATTGATGGCCAAGGATCTAAACGTCCCTTTCATTGTCCTCTCCCAATTGAGTCGAGCCTCCGAAACCCGCCCCGGCGATCACAAGCCGCAACTCAGCGATCTCCGCGACTCCGGTTCGATCGAGCAGGACGCCGATCTGGTCGCCTTCATCTATCGCGAGGAAGTCTACAAGCGCGATCGTGAGGACATCAAGGGTCTCGCGGATCTGATCATCGCCAAGCAGCGCAACGGACCCATCGGCATCGTGCCTTTGCGGTTTCTCGGCCAGTTCACCCGCTTCGAAAATCGCGCCGAGGATTTGGCCGATATTCCAGAAGAGTGAGACTACACAACCTCCAGTGTGAGCGGCTCCGGCTGCTTTCCGTCAATGTCCACTACCCCGAGCTCCTTCGCAACCTGCGCGGCAATCAGCACTCGGCCTGACCTTCGAATCAGGTTTGGTTCTGCATAAAGCGCCGCGACCACCCGCCCGATGAATTCGGGGCTCTCGCTGTTGGAGATATCCAGCCAACCCGCCTCGGCGGCCTGCATAACGGATTCGGTTCTCACCAGGCCCGGATACAGAGACACCACGGTTATGCCTTGATCCTTCAGTTCATGCGCCATATCGGCGGACATCTTATCCGTCGCCGCTTTTGAGACGCCATAGATTGTGTTGCCCAGATATTTTTGTGCGGCCCAAAAGCTGATGTTGACGATCAGACCCTTCTTGCGGGGCAACATAAGCGGAACCGCTCGCGCGGAAACCATGAACGCTGCGCGAACTCCGGCGTCCATCATCGAAGCCCATCTGTGCGCCGGCTGCTGCCAAAAAGGGAGCGTCCAGGTGAATTGGCCGGTCTCGACCATTCGCTCATAGCCGCCCCAGGCGCAATTGACGAGGACGTCCAGCGGCCCCGGTGCTCCTGGCGATCTCCTCGAAGGCGAGGGCCGTTTCTGCATCCGACGAATGGTCGCAGCGGATGCGGCGAATCGAAGGCGGAAGGGAGGCGGATTCGATGCTGCGGCCAGTGGCGAAAACCTCAAAGCCCGCGTCCGCCAGAGCCGCCGCTACGCCTCGCCCGACCCCTCGCGAGGCTCCCGTAACCAATGCTGTTGGCATGAGGCAATGATAGGCGAAGAGAGGGCGAATATCAAGCTCTACGGCGCGTCTAACGACACGCTGGCCGTTTGTCCTTCCTCCATCTGCACCGATTTCGCGCCGCGTAGCAACTCTTCGTAATCTCTCTCCGAGGGCGTAAACGTGGGCGAGAGAAACACGCGATACGCTCCGGGCGCCAGGCCCTGCAAAGTGGCGGCGCCGGTGGGCCTCACCATCTGATTGACGAGCTGCCGCGCCATGTCCTGACCCGTGGCGACCACGCTTGCGTAGCTCATCCCCTCCCGCACCGCAAAAACGAAATCCATCGATGGGCTGGCGAGTTTGACTTCCAGCGTTCCCGGATGGTCCGAAAAAATCAAATGCAGCGCGCCGCCATAGGAGGTGAAGCCGCTGACGTCCGATGAATCCGCGCCGTTGTAATTCAGCTTCTTCAGGTAGTACTTCGGAAGCACGCGCAGGGAAAGCAGGTAGCGGAGGCCGGAGAACAGCTCGGCTTCGAATGTCCCCTCCAGTGTCTTGGCAGGCGAGCTGATGCGCACGGGCGCGTTCTCCGGCGTCACCTCAACCCTCAGATTCTTGAGATCCGCGGGGATATCGTCCGGCGCGACGCCTTCCAGACTGACATCGATCTGCACCGTTTGGGTCGAATTTGCCACCAGCGTCAAGGGGCCTCGGGTGGCGGGGTCGATTGCCTGAAATGCGAACCGGCGCGGTGGTCCGCCCTGCACCACAGACAGCATGTAGGACCCTTCGGGATAGTTGAGGATGCGAAACCCTTCGCCGCATACCAGGTCATGAGTCAGGGTCTTATCGCGGCGGCTTGACGGTGCGAACGTCAGCAGGAGGCTCGCTCCCGGATCACAGCCGTTAATGACGCCGGTGATAGTGTGCAGCTTGCGCCGCTCAATCCGCACCACGCCGACGTCTAATAGGCCCGATGTCACCCTCAGACTTCCCGATTGAGGCATATCGCCGGTTCCTCCCGGCCAAAAAATGTCGCCGTAACCCACGGCGCCTTCCGGAGCTTCCAGCGCCTTATCCCGGCCCTCCCCGGCAAGATCGCCCGCTGGGATGGTTTCAATCGTGGCTTCCGGACCCGCCACGATGCGGAGGAAGAACTCGGCGTCCGTAAGGTCGTCGATCTGGAACGCGCCGTCAGCCTGAGCCGGCATTGGTTTGCTAGGGCCGCCGGTCGCGGTCACCGTCTGCGTGGCGTATTTGGCAATTGCGTATACGGCTGTGTTTCCTAAGGGCGCGCCGGTGTCCGCATCGGCCACGATGCCTTTGACGCTGCCAAGTCGGGCCAGCTTGATGTCAACGTTGACGCTCTGCTGGCCATCGGTCAAAGTCACGATTTCGCGTTGGGCGGGCGTCATGTACGCCGACGCCACGGCATACACAAGGAACCGCTGCTCTGTACCGCTGCGGACTTCAAATCGTCCGGCTGCATCGGTCGGCCCACCCACCACGCGCCCCCCTCCGTAGAAGGATTCCACGAAGACTCGTGCGCCTGGCACCGGAGCCCCGCTGTCTTTGTCCGTGACCGTGCCGGTAACCAACACCGTTGGCGTCGACGGATCCGGCGCAGGAGGATTTTGCCCGTGCGCTCTACCCGCGAAAGTCCCCGCAAGCCAAGCCGCCCCTAGCAAGGTAAGCGCGAACCTCCATCTGCTCCTCATGAGCGCGGCCTCCTCTCACTCTGGACGTTTTCTAAACCCTCGGCGTGGAAGCCAACCCGTCGCGCGGATCTCGACCCGTCGCGCTCCACGCCGGTCCGAACACGGCCGCGATCGAAATCGCCAGTAGAAACCCCACGACGGCTACCAGAACTCGCGGATCGTTCGGCGAAACCTGATATAGCACTTTTGACGCAAGTGAGCCCAAAACCGTCACGCCAAAAGCCCCCGCCGTCGCGCCGATCAGCACCCACTTCAGCGCTCCTCCCACGGCGTCCCGCATCAACCGCCGCCTTTGTGCTCCCAGCGCTGCCTTAATCGCCAGCTCCCGTGTCCGCGAAGCCATCGCCTCCGCTACCACACCCCGCACGCCTCCCGCGGCTAAAACCACGGCGCAGAGCCCAAACCATAGCAGCATCATCATGTTGAACCTGTGGCGCGCCGCATTGCGGTCGATCAACTCGCCGATGGTCGCCACGCTTGATACGGCTTGGCTCGAATCGATTCCCGCGAGCGTGCGCCGCACCAAAGCGGCCAAATCCATTTCCGGCATCGAGCCCCGGATCGCGACATAATTCGTCGGCGCCGCTGCCTGCGCCGCAGGCACGAAAACGTCCGGGCCCACTTGGGTTACGTTGCGATAGCGCGCATCCGCGCTAACGCCGACCACTTTGCACCAACCACCCAATCCCAGCCGTACTCGCGATCCCACCGGCGCATACCCGGCGGCGCGAATCTGCGTCGCCAGGGCCCGGCTGACGATGGCCACGCGGTCGCCGTCCGCCGAATCATGCTGGTCGAAATCGCGGCCTTCGAGCAATCGCGTCCCGACCGTCTCGAAGTACCCGGGAGTCACTACCTCATAATTGGCCTTGGGCAGGGAACGGCTATCACGCGAGCCCTCATCGAAGGCGAACTGATAGGTTGTATCCCAGCCGATGGTTCCTTCCAGCGGCCGCACCAGCACCGCTGCCGCGGAGGTGACTCCCGGCGAGGCCCGCAGGTCACTCAAAAGGCGCATATAGAACGCGTCCCGCGAGGCCTTATCGAACGCCTGCCCCGCCAGAGTCCCCGGACCCCTCAACGCCAGGTTCATCGTCACCGCGTCGCGGTTTTCGAATCCCGTGTCCGCCGCGAGCATCGCTCGATAACTCAGCGTCAGAAGCGCCGCCATCGCCAACAGCATGACCGTCGCCGCCGATTGCGTGACAAGGAACGCACTTCGTCCGCGTGAGCGTCCCGCGCGGCGAACCGCCGGCCATCCGGTCATCACGGAGCACACCACCATAACCGAGCAGACCGCCGCCCCAATCCCAGCCGCTCCCACAGCAAATGCAAACGCGCGCAAATCCAAAGCCGCGTCAGACAATCTCGCGATATCGCCAGGAGCGTACCGAATCAGAAATCGGATCGCCTCGTGCCCGATGACCATTCCTCCCAGCGCGCCGGCGGCCGCAACCATCGTCCCTTCCGCGGCAAGCTGCGCGAGAATCTGCCCGCGCGCCGCGCCTAGCGCGAGCCGGGTCGAGATCTCCGTCCGGCGCGCCGCCGTTCGCGCCAGCAACAAATTCCCCGCGCTGACCGCCGACGCGGCAAGCAGCAATAGCGAAGCCGCCAGCATAATCCACAAGTGCAGGCGGGCGGAGCCGGTCCAATATTCAACCAGCGGCGTCACCACGCCTTGCTGCTGCGATGGATAGACCTCGGGGTGGTCCTTGGCCAGCCTTTGAAACAGCGCATTCACTTCCGTCGCAATCGCCTCGCGGCTGCGGCCCGGCTTGATTCGCACAATCGCCTGCAGGAACGACGCTCCACGGCGATCCACAATCCTTTGCTCCACTCCCAGCGGAACCCAGAACCCCGCGCCGCGCGGGAACTCGACTCCACGAGCCATCACGCCGATCACGGTGTAGCTCTGCCCGCTGAGGCGGACCGCTGAGCCGGCAATCGCCGGGTCGGCCGCGAATTGCTCTCGCCAAACCCAATCCGAAAGAATCACCACCGGCGCTGCGCCTACGCGTTCGTCCGAATCTCGGAAGTCGCGCCCCATCGCCGGCGCCACTCCCAAGACATGGAAAAAGTCGTGCGACACCGGCGCGCCCTCGATCTGCACTGGCTCCGCCGAGCTGCGCTCCAGGACGCGTGCGTAGCCGTAAAGCGTGGTCGGCAGCACCGCGACCGATTCAAACTCCGGGATATTTTCTTGTAAGTCGCGCAGCTCCGGATACGCCAGTTCCTCCACTTGCGCGCCTGCGGGCGGATTGGTTTTCCAGATCACCGCAAGCGAGTCCTGGTTAGGGAAGGGAAGAGGACGGATCAGCACGGCGTCGACCAGCGAAAACATGGCGACGCTCATTCCGATTCCCAGCGCGAGGATCGCCGCCGCGCCGGCGTACGGACCAGGATGCCGCCGCACGGTGCGTAAGGCTGCCGCGAAATATGGAATCATCACGCCCAGTGTACAATCCGGGCGTGGCATCCCAGTTGCGTTGGCCGCGGTTTGCTTCGCCGCGGCCTACTTCGCTGCGGTGATTTTCGACACGGTGATGGTGCTGCCGCTGAAGTCCGCCGTCACCTTCGCGTCATCGCCCGCGTATTTGCTGAGGCCCGCCAGGCTTTGGTTGGAGATGTTGTAGACCTTGCCGTCAGAGGACACGAACACGTACTTCGCGCCGCCTTTGACGCACGCCAGCGCGCAATCCCGGTCCGTCATCTTCCCGCCGTGCGACTCGATCGACTTCGCATGACTTGCCGCGCAATTGCTGTCGCTGATCTTGCCCGTCATGGTCGAGTTGGCCGCGCCGGCCAGCGCCGCCAGGCCCGTTATCAACCCTAAACCGCCCAGAACCGTAAAGAGCCTTCTCATGCCTGCACCTCTCCTTCTGACCTTTCAAATGAGGGTCGATGAGAAGATTCCGCGCTCGTGCGCGGCGTTTCGTGCCTACAGCCTCGGCTTGACCTCATTCGTTGGCATGCCTACAATGTAGTTCTTATATGCGCGACGTCCCTTCCTTGGGCGAATTCGAGCAGACGGTCCTGCTGGCCATCCTGCGCGCGGGCGAGAATGCTTACGGCGTGACCATTCGAGCCGAGATCGCGGCCTGCACAGACCGGGAGCCTGCTCCGGGCGCTCTCTACACCACGCTGGATCGCCTCGAAGACAAGGGACTGGTGTCCTCCAGAATGGGCGATCCCACGCCGCAGCGCGGCGGCCGCTGCAAGCGCTATTTTAAGGTGACCGCGGCGGGAATCGAGGCCGTCGCCCGCGCCCAACGCTCCTATCAACGATTGCTGCGGGGGCTGAGACTCCCGGGGGTGTCCCATGCGTGAAGAAATCATCGCCGAGTGGATCTTGTCGTTAGCGATCTCGCCGGAACGCGCAGCCTCTACGCTTGGCGATCTTCTGGAAGAGTGCCAGACGCGGGGCCGCGTGTGGTTCTGGTGGGGCGTGCTGGGGACTGCCCTGTCGCATTTGTGGCACGACCTGCAGTTGCACCCCGGCTGGGCGGCTGGCAGAGCGCTCTGGGGCTTCGGGGCAACCATCGTCTACACCGCGTTGCTTGGATTCCCGCTCTTCATGTTTCTTCCACGGGTTAACACAGATGGTCCCGGGTTCACTGTGTCGGCCCCTTCGCCGTGGGCGGCTCCGATTCTCATCGGCGCCATGTGCTCCGTTATCCCGTTCGTGGTCGCATGGCAGAACGCCCGGCTGTCGCATGGGCGCGAACTCGCCAGCGCGATAGCGATGATTGTGATGCGCGTCTTGGTGAACCTTCTGTTCGCCTGCTGGTCCGCCGCACAGATGCGCCAGATTGGGAAGCCCACCGGTCTCACGGAAGATTCTCGGATGGTTGCCGCGGCTTCCGCATGCGTGATCCTGGGAGCGATGTTCCAACGCCGGCGTGCGCTTCGCCAAGCTTCCGGGGTACCGCATGCGTGAAGCCGTAATCGCCGAAGTTGTTCTGTCGCTGGTAACAACCCAGGAGCGCGCCGCCAGCACGGTTGGAGACCTGCTGGAGGAACGGCTCTCGCGGTGGCGATTCTGGTCCACGGTGTTAAGGACCGCAGGTGTATCGTTCTGCCGCGATCTGTTCGCCAGCCCGATCACAAAGCTGAGGCTCGCGATCTGGGGCTGGCTGGTGCAAGTCATGAGCAGCTATCTCTTGTATAGCGGCCCCTACCTGGTGCTTCCGGTGCGGCCAAATCTGTGGACTGCGCGCCTTACCGCGATCTGTCTTTGCATCTTGGCGCCGTTTTTGATCGGATGGGGTGTTGGCAAGGGCTCGAAGGGCCGGGAAGTGGCGACGGCCCTCGTTGCCGCGGCAGTTCTCCCGTTCGGAATCCCCAGGTATCCGCAAATCAGCCGGCTCGCCGAATTCTGTGTGCTCGCGCTGTTCACGCTGGCGGGTGCGATTCTTTACCGCTTCAGCATCAATAAGCCTTCGGCTATAATTACGATTCAATGAAATGTGGACTTCTGTTCGGAAGGCGATCTTATTCCTAGCGCTGATTTCACCGTCGGCCTTTCCGCAACCCCCCGCCGACCATTCTGCTAGCGAGAGCGGCCGTGCTTTGCAACCGGCGGCCGCTCCATCTCCCCCGGCTCAAAACATGAATGCTGCGATCATTCTCGTGAACTTCGAGGACAACACCGACAGCCCGCCGGACTACATAACCACACTCAACACCACAACCATTCCTCAAACGAACAGCTTTTACCAAGAGGTCTCTTATGGAAGAGCATCTCTGACAGCGAAGGTATTCGGATGGTTTACCCTTCCCATCCCAGCCACGTGCGACTTTCATGCCATCAACCTCGCCTTTCGAGCTGTCACGCCCGCCCCGGTTGATTTGTCGGCTTTCAACCGCGTCGTGTATGTCCTGCCGCAATCGGCTTGCGGAGGCGTTGGCGTCAGCGGAGGCGACGGCACCTTCATGTCGCCTCCGAGTACCGGAACACTCGCGCATGAATTGGGGCATACGCTCGGGCTCGGACACGCAAACTCGTGGGACTGCGGTTCGGTTATCTTCGATCCCTTCGGCGGCTGCGTCTGGATCGAGTACGGGAACCCCTACGACGTCATGGGAAGCGTCAACCTCTTCCACTTTAATGCCGATTTCAAGGACTACTTCGGGTGGCTCTCGCCGCAGGTGGTTGCCACGACTGGAGTATACGAGCTTGATCCCCTCGAACTCTCCGACTCGAAAGTAAAGGCCATCAAGATTCCATACACGCTCAATGGGCAGACGCTGCACTACTGGCTGGAGTATCGCCGCCCGGTGGGCTTCGACGCGGTCGATTGGACCGGCGCGACGCCCAATTTCGACGGGATCATGATCAACGTGGATGCTGCCGGGGTCTCCGGGGGGTACGTGAGCTTCCTCTTGGATGTGGATCCATCTACTCCTCCAAACCCAGCTGCCCAGCGGCAGATCAGTCCCCTTTTGCGCTTGAACGAGGTGTTCGTCGACCCAGCCAGCGGCGTTCGTATTACGCCAGTCAGCTTGACATCGGCGTCCGCCATGGTGAGTATCGAGGTTCCGAGTCCGGCACCGAGCGCGCCTATGGTCAGCCTCACCAGCCCGTCACCAGGAAGCGTCGTGTCGGAGCAGGCCCCACTTTCGCTTGTGGCCCAAGCAGTTGCTCCGAACGACTTGGTCGCCAAGGTGGAATTCATGGACGTCAATCAAACTCTATTCAAGATCGGGGAGTCCGATGCCGCGCCATATTCTTTCGATTGGCAGACGTTTCCGACTGGGCCAGTCTCTCTTCTCGCACGAGTTGTATCGAGCAACGGCCTCATCGCCCACAGCCCAATCGTAACGATCTCGGTAAATCAACCGCCTCAAGTGGGAATCACGTCGCCGCCGCTCTATGCCAACATTCCTGCGGGTACCCCGCTGACGGTGACCGCCAGCACTTCTGACGCGGACGGGTCCGTAGCGAAAGTCGAGTTCTTCGACGGCGCTACCAGCGTGGGCGCCAAATCATCAGCCCCATTCTCAGTCCAGATCGCAGGACTCTCGGCGGGAGCTCACTTCCTTACAGCCGTCGCGACCGACAACCGGGGTGCGCAGACTACCAGCGGGGTTGTGCCAGTCTCGGTTTACCCCGCCGCCGCGATTACTTCCACCGCGGTGTTTACACCCTCGATCAGCGTTGGAACAGCGTCACTCTCGGTCCTTGGTGGTCCGAATGCGACCGAATCGACCCTCACCTATGAGTGGCAATCGTTGACGCCCGTAAACGGCACGGTCAGCTTCAATCCGAACGGGAATAATTCAGCCAAGACCACTACCGCGACCTTTTCGCAACCCGGAACATACAATATCCAAGTGGCGGTCACGGACCCAAACGGCAACGCCATCCTTAACAGCCTCAGCGTTCCTGTTTTGCCGCCAGATCATTCCTACACAATCAAAATAAAGCACAGTGGGTTATGCGTTGACCTCCAACAGCGTTCGGCCAGCCCCGCTACAGATATCATTCAGGATGCCTGTGGCGGTAGCATGGCCCAGCTGTTTCAGGTCGAGCCCACGATAGACAGTAGCTTCAGCTTGGTCTCAGATCTCACAGGCTTCTGTTTTGACATGCCCTATGGGAACCTAAACGATAACGTCCACCTAAACCAATACCCCTGCAACTTCGGCGATAACCAGCGCTACCTCTTTCTCCCAATCGGGGACGGCTCTTTCGAACTTCAGAACGTCCCGAGCGGCAAGTGTCTGACAGTGCCTAACGCCGACATGAATACTGGAGTCGCTCTGGTCCAGCTCCCATGCATGGGTACACCAAACCAGTCATTTCTCTTTGGCGTATCGGACCAGGGGAACCTGAAGGTAATGACATCGGGCCTCCCAGATACTCTTGCCGGAACTCCTTACTACTTCCAGTTCTTGGCGAGCGGCGGAAAGGGCCCGTATACGTGGAGCGTTGCGTCGGGCTCGTTGCCATTCGGCCTGTCGCTATCGCCGGCGGGAACCTTGACCGGCTCACCTCTGCTCGTAAACAGCTGGGCCAATACGGTAAGTATAAGCGTCACGGTTACCGACGCGGCAGGTTCGCGAGTCACAAGCGGATTCGGACTTAAATTGACCGAGCCCGATCCGTTCGCGCCCACGATCAGTCCCGGCGGAATTGTCAGCGCCGCCGCTGTGGCGGTGCCTCTGCCAGCAATCCCAGCCGGAGGATTCATCTCCATTTATGGAACTAACCTTGCTCCATCCCCAGCCACCGCTGTGGTCCCGTTTCCCGAACAGTTGAACGGCGTGTCGGTCTCTCTCGCTAATCGCCCGTTGCCGATTGCGTACGTGGGAGACAACGTTATCAACGCAATTGTTCCTTACGACGTTCCGCCCAACACACAACAGAGACTGTACGTGTCTTCTAACGGGCGCACCTCCATCGGTCAAACTGTGACGGTCGCGGCTTATCAACCATCTATTTTCACCATGACCGAAAGCGGGAGTGGGCAGGGTGCAGTGACCAACGCGATCACCGGGGTATTAGCCCAGCCCGGAACCCCGGTTGGCGTAGGTGATGTGATCTCTATCTATTGCGCCGGCCTCGGTCCGGTGAGCCCTTCCGTTGCGGCAGGAATAGCTGCCCCATCTGGGCCCCAACTTTCGTGGACCGTCTTACCTACTGTAGTGACGATTGGGGGCGTTGATGCCCAAGTCACATTCTCCGGTCTGGCGCCGACGTTGGCTGGCGTCTATCAGGTGAATGCGATTGTGCCCGCCGGACTGTCTCCTGGTGACGCTGTGCCGGTCACGCTAACCATAGAAGGCATGCCGAGCCCCCCAGTTACGATATCGATCCGCTGACGCTCGGAACCGCGCAATTGTCGTTTGCAGGTGCTATAGCGCGCAAGAATCGCGTAGGCGTTCATGCGGAAGCACGCTGCCCCATTCCCCCGGGGGACCAGACCCGTCAGTAAGCCTTGGCGATCAGCGCGCGCTTGGCCACCGGCTCGCCGGTGAGGATGCACTTCCCCGCGCCGTCGAACTCATCCACCTGCGGAATCACGCGGATGCTCGCCTTGAACGCCTTCACTCGCTCATCGTTGGACGGATTGTCGGCCAAGTGCGCCATGACGAATTTGCCTCCGCCCTTTTCCGCCGTCGCGGGCCGCAGAATCTCCTCGACTTCTTCGATGGAATTCGCCAGCACCGTGTTTTCCTTGCGTCGCTGGCGGGCGCGAGCAAGCAACTCTGTCTGCATCGCCTCCAGCGTCGCGGCGAGTTTCTCTCGCGCGTCCTGCTGCGCGATGATTTCCTTGGTCCCTGTATCGCGGCGCTTGATCACCGTTTTGCCCGAGGCAACGTCGCGGGGGCCGAGCTCGAACACCACCGGCACGCCGCGCCTTTCCCAATGGAAGAACTTCGCGCCCGGCGATTGCCCCTCCCGGGTATCCACATGCGCGCCTAGATCCTCCGCCATCTTCGACGCGGCCTCCATCACCTGCGCCCGCTCCTCGTCTTTGCGATAGATCGGAACCACCACCGCTTTCCTCGGCGCGACCTTGGGCGGCAGCACCAGGCCCTTGTCGTCGGAGTGCGTCATGATCAGCGCGCCGATCAGCCGCGTGGTCATGCCCCAACTGGTCTGCCACACATAGTCGAGCTTGCCTTCGCTGGTCTGAAACTGCACATCGAACGCTTTGCCAAAATTCTGGCCCAGGTCGTGGCTGGTTCCGCACTGCAGCGCGATGCCGTTCTGCATCATGCCTTCCACGGCGTAGGTGGCCACCGCGCCGGCGAATTTTTCCGCGCGCGTCTTCAGTCCCTTAATCACAGGCACCGCCAGGATGTTCTCGCATACGTCCGCGTACACGTCCAGCATCCGCAGCACTTCTTCCAAAGCCTCCTCATGCGAGGCGTGAGCGGTGTGTCCCTCCTGCCACAGAAACTCCGTGGTTCGCAGAAACATGCGCGTGCGCATTTCCCAGCGCATCACGTTGGCCCATTGGTTGATTAGCAGGGGAAGATCGCGATAGCTCTGAATCCAGCGCTTGAAGAAATGCCCCACGATGGTTTCCGAGGTTGGCCGGATCACATACGGTTCCTCCAGCACCTTGCCGCCGGCGATCGTCACCACCGCCAGCTCCGGAGAAAACCCCTCCACGTGCTCCGCCTCCTTGTGAAGAAAGCTTTGCGGGATCAGCAGCGGCAGATAAATGTTGGAGTGGCCGGTGGCTTTGATACGCGTGTCCAACTCGCGCTGGATGTGTTCCCACACCGCGTAGCCGTTGGCTTTGATCACCATGCAGCCCTTGACGATCTCGGCCGGCTCCGCCATATCGCCTTGGATGACCACGTCCTGATACCAGGCGGCAAAGTCCTTCTCTCGTGCTGTAATCGGGGATTCGGGCATGTTCTCCTATGGTGCCGCGACGTGCTCGCTTTGGGTCCGCGCGGCTCGGGCAGTTTATCGGTCCTGGCGGTCCGGCCGCCGGTTTCGGCGTCCGTCCTTATATCAAGCAAGTATACTTGAGGAGACCGTGCCTTGAAGAATTTATGGCCGTATTGATTGAAGCGATCAACATCAAGCGTAGGACCTTGTTTGAGCACGACAACACTCCCTTCTCCTGCCTTGAGGCGGAGGTCAACACTCCCACTGCCCGGGGCGGCCAGACACTGGTTCGCCTGAAGATTCGCAACCTCCTCACCAATGCGGTCTTTGAGAAGACTTTCAAGGCCGGCGACAAGTTCAAGGAACCGGATCTCCAGTTGGTTCCGGCCTCCTTGTGCGGCCAGCTGTGTCCGCTCTACGACCATCAGCCGGAGCGCCGCTGGAGGCATCTGGACACCTGTCAGTATCAGACGATACTGCATGCGGAACCTCCGCGCAGCAACTGCGCCGAGCATGGCGCTCGGGCGGTAAAGCTTCCTTGGGCCGAGCCCTCCAGCCGGTTCACGGCGCTGTTTGAAAGATTGGCCATTGATTGGCTCAAGGCGGCCAGTCAGAAGGCGGTCGGCGATCAACTGGGGCTGAGTTGGGATGAGGTACATGCCATTCAGGAACGGGCCGTCCAACGTGGCCTGATGCGCCGTCAAGCGGAACCCATCGAGCGGCTCGGGGTCGATGAGAAGTCGTTTACTAAAGGGCACCACTATTTCACGATGGTTAATGATCTGGATCGGGGCCGGGTGTTGTTTGTAGCCGAGCACCGGACCGAGGAAAGCCTGGACGGGTTCTGGCAGAGCGTGTCGGAGGAGCAACGAGCGGCGGTGCGCGGCGTGGCCATGGACATGTGGGACCCTTACATCAACTCCACCCGCAAGCACCTTCCGGACGCTGATCATAAGATCGTCTTCGACAAGTTTCACATCGCCAAGCATCTGGGCGAAGCCGTCGATCTGGTCCGCCGCCGCGAAAACAAGCAGTTGAAAGCTGCCGGAGACGACCGCCTCACCGGCACTCGCTATGACTGGTTACGTCATCCGGCTAGGATGGAACCGGACGATCGCAAGCAGTTTGCCGCGCTACGCGACAGCAGCCTAAAAACGGCGCGGGCGTGGGCTTTGAAGGAGGCCATGATGGCGTTCTTCCTCTATCACTACGAGCGCCCCGCACGGAAACACTATCGCTGGTGGCACAACTGGGCGGTCCGCTGCCGCCTGAAACCCATGATCGAGAAGGCCCGCATGATCCAGCGCCGCTTCGCCAACATCATTACCTACCTGCGGCTCCGCATCACCAACGCCGCCAGCGAGTCCATCAACTCCAAGATCCAGTGGGTCAAGTACACCGCACGTGGTTTCCGCAACAAAAAGAACTTCGTCACTGCCATCTACTTCCACTGCGGCGGCCTCGATCTCATGCCTTCCGCCCACTAAAAACCCGGAATGCCACTTATATAGCGACGGCGACGGTTCTCACTTCCTGGATCAGGAAAGCTTCGAGACTCTCACCCTTGCCGAGGAGGTCATCGGCAACGCGCTGGACTTCCTCATCGAGGGCGCTCTGGTCGAACTGCTCAAGTACAACGGCAATCCCATCGGCTTGGACTTGCCGATGTTCGTCGGGCTGGCGGTTGCCTCCACGGAACCCGGCGTAAAAGGCGACTCCTCCAGCGGCACCGTCACCAAGCCGGCCACTCTGGAGACCGGCCTGAAGATCCGCGTTCCTCTGTTCATCAAGGAGGGCGAAAAGATCAAGGTGTCGACCGAGACAGGGGAGTTTGCCGGGCGGGCGTGAGCAGGTCCCTTTCGTCCAGGTGATTTGAAGGTGACATCACAGGATTGACCTGGCGCAACGTGCTTCCTGAGCTGTCTAGCGTCGGCGGCTCATTCAGGTGGCGCGGTCGTCGACCATCTTGATTCCGGACAGCGGCCAGATGTCCCGCGAGTTCCTGAGCCGGGCTTTGGGTACTTCCACTGTGATGCCTGGAGCCAAGGAGACGACGTCGGGAAACTCCCGCCAATCGAAGTCCGCGGTAAACTGCCCGCGCAGCCATCGCTTCAGATCCTCGAAATCGCGGAGCCTGAGAAACGCTTTGTTGCTCGCCTGATCGGCCAGCCAGCGTGCATCTCGAGTGAAACTCGTATTGGTCACCATAAGACCGACGCGAAACGGCGAGTCCTTCCACGCCAGCAACCTGTCGACATCCGACCGGCCGGTGGCGGAGTCGCCGCGGTGGTGCTTGACCTGCGCGGCCATCAGGAACGAGCCGACGGTCCGAATCTTTGGCACCGCGATCAGGTCAATGCCTCCGTCACGCCGGTTCGTCCGGCCCGTGAGCTGTACGTCGTAGCCCATGCGGTCAATTCGCTCAGCGACGAAATGCTCGAACCGTTCGGGCGACAAGCTGCGCAACGCCTCCGGATTGTTCCCAAGGAGCAAGATCAGCTGGGGCGTCACATCGAGAAACGAGATCTGCGGCGCGTTTTCACTGGAAACCAGCCCGAGCGCTTCGCACCATTTGTACACCGGACAAGGGGGCGGCCACCTCCCACTCTCCCATTGAGACAGGGCGATTCGGCTGAGTCCGCCTCGATAGGCCAACTCATCCTGTGTCAGTCCGAGCTCCGTGCGGATTCCGCTAAGGGCGCGGCCCAGCTTGGCTGCAGCCCTGCATTGGGCCCGTCCTGCGTCGAAGCTGAGCGAAGGCGATGAGGGCTGCCAGGAGCTGCACGCGGCCGATGTCCCTCTCCGCAAAGAGGCCCGGTTCGGTGGAGACCAGCATGAGGGCGCCAAGCGCGTCCGTGCTATTTAGGATCGGCACCGCGAGCGCAGACTCCGGTCGGAAATCCGCTGCGGCGGTCCCGCTCTTGGAGAGAATAATGGCCTCCCTCCCGTTCAAGGTCTCCCCGCCGAGGCTCCCCTCCGGCTGCACGCTGCGCTGTTGAATGGGCGCGGATACCTGGAGATCTCCGCTACGAAATCCAGTGTGAGGCCGTGAGAAAGAATAGCAACGCTAGCGGTGATGATCCTCGGATGTGATTCGAGACGGCTATCCCGAAGGACGAAGTCTGCCAGAAGCTTTTGCAGAGTTATCGAGGAACTCACCCCTTAGTAGTGGAACATATATCGCAACGCCCCAGGACATCAATGAGTCAAGACACTCGCCTGAAGTGTGCGGCTCCCGGAAGGGCCACAGAAAAAGCAAAGCAAGAACTCGTAGCATACCCAATTTCGGTCGCCCTCCCCGCTGACGATTGGCCCCGACAGACGCCGCTCAGGGCACCTGCCTAGAGGGCCGGGCCCCAGGATCGGAGCCTACCCCGGCCGGCCCTCCGCCTTGACCAGCGCCGCGAGTAATCCTTCCATGGTATACGGCGCGCCCTCCGCGTCCACGTTCAAGGCGTTCTCGCGTATTGTCGCCGAGGTCACCGGGCCTATGGAAGCGAGTTTGAAGTGGGCCAGCGCTGGCGCACCCGCGGCGGCGATCAAGTTCTTCACTGCCGAAGAACTCCCAAACGTGATCCAGTCCGGCTTGCGAGCGAAAACCTCCGAGGCGTGCTCCGCCAAACCCGCCGGAGCCACCGTGCGATACGCCTCCACCACGTCGACACTGGCGCCGCGCCGCTCCAACTCCTTGGGCACGACGTCGCGAGCCACAGCCGCTCTTGGTAAGAGAATGCGCCGGCCGTTCAGGTGTTCGTCCGTGAACGCGGCCACCAGGCTTTCGGCGACGTATTCTTCCGGCATCAGATCGACCTTCAGATGCAGAGCCTCGACAGCGGCGCGGGTCGCGGGGCCGATGGCGCAAATCTTGACGCTGCTCAAGGCTCGTAGGTCACGCTGCGACCGGTCAAGGTGCTCCATGAAATACTTCACGCCGTTGACACTGGTGAAGATCAGCCAGTCGAAGGTGCGCATTCGCGCGATCGCTTGATCCAATGGCTCCGGGTCTTCGGGTTCGCGAATCTCGATCGCCGGCAGCAGAATCGCCTCCGCGCCCAGCTCCCCTAGCGGCCCCGCAAGTTCTGCGGCTTGCCGGTGATCCCGCGTGACCACCACCTTCTTCCCGAAAAGCGGAAGTCTCTCGAACCAATTGAAGCGATCGCGCAGCGACACTACCTCGCCGATGACGATGGTCGCCGGCGGCCTAAGGCCGTTTTGCGTAATTAGCGCGGGCAGAGTGGACAGAGTTCCCACCAGGGTCTGCTGATCCGGCCTGGTCGCCCAGCGAACAGCCATTGCCGGAGTCTCGGGCGATCTCCCGTGCGCGATCATCTCCCTGGCGATGGCCGCGAAGTTCACCAGCCCCATGAACAGCACCACGGTCTCCGAAGCGCCCGCCTTGCTCCAATCGATGGCGTCCACGCGATGGCCGGTCACGAAAGTGACCGCGGAGGTGTGCGCGCGATGCGTCAGGGGAACGCCTGTGTATGCCGCGAGCCCCAGCGGCGTGGTCACGCCGGGAACAATCTCAAACGGAATCCCGGCATCGGCGAGAGCCTCAATTTCCTCGCCGCCCCGCCCGAAGATGAACGGATCGCCGCCCTTCAGCCGAACCACATTAAGGCCCTTTCGGGCCCGTTCAATCAGCAGGGCGCTGATCTCTTCCTGCGTCATCTCGTGCTTGGCGCGCTTCTTGCCGACGTAGATGCGCTCGGCGTGCGCGGGCGCGTAGTCCAGCAGGCGCTCGCTGGCCAGATGGTCATACAGGATGCAATCAGCTCGCTCCAGCACTCTCCGGCCTTTCACGGTGATGAGACCAGGGTCGCCGGGACCGGCCCCGACAAGATAGACCTTCATGCAGGTTGCGTCTGCGAAAGGATCTCCCTCGCGCCCTGCGCCAGAAGCTTTAGCCCGAGCTCCGCACCCATTCGCGCCGCTTCGGTCCCATTCACCTCGCCGCGGATCAACCGCGAGCCGTCCGGAGAGGCGACCACCCCGATCAAACGGATCTTGCCGTCCTCGAAGCGCGCATTCGCTCCAATCGGCACCTGGCACCCTCCGCCGAGCGCCGTTAGTAGCGCTCTTTCCGCCTCGACCTCAGCCCGGGCGCCGGCATTATCCAATTTGCGGACCACGCCCCACGCGTGTCCGCCATCCTCACGAGTCTCAATCGCCAAAGCTCCTTGTCCAGCCGCCGGACACATTATCGCTGGCGGGATCAGTTCGCGAATCCGGGCTTCCCATCCGAGGCGCCGGAGTCCCGCCGCCGCCAGCACGATTGCGTCGTGGCGGCCTTGGTCCAATTTGCGAAGCCGCGTGTCCACATTGCCGCGTAGCTCCTCGATCACCAGGCCCCGCCCCAGCGCGTGCAGTTGCGACGCTCGCCGTGGCGAACTCGTCCCCACGCGCGATCCCGGCTTCAGATCCGCTAGGGAACACCCCACCAGAGCATCGAGCGGATTCTCGCCGCTCCGGAATCGCCGCGATCGTCAGGCCTGACGGAATCTCCGTGGGTACGTCCTTCATACTGTGCACCGCGGCATCGATCGAACCGGCCAGAAGAGCCTCCTCGATTTCCTTGGTGAACAGGCCCTTGCCGCCTTGAGCGACGAGCGAGACCTCCTGCATCCGGTCCCCGGTGGTCTTTATGATCTCGATGCGCGCCGTCTCACCCAATTCTTGCAGCCGCGCCGCCACGTGCCGGGCCTGCCACAGCGCCAGCGCGGAGCCCCTAGATCCTATAACGATCATTCGTCCCAATCACGATCATTCGATATCCGGTTTCTCGCGGGAACGCATCTCGTTCATGAGCTGGTGCAGCACCTTGTTCGAAAAGCGCCGCATCATCTCCTCGATGCCCTCTTCCTGTTGTGGAGTCAACTCGCCGAGCTTTGCCCGCCCGCGCTTGATCTCCGCCGCGCGCCACTGCTCCACCTGTTCCCGCAGCAGAGAAATGGCCGGCGAAGCCTCGCGGTCTTTGAGGCGCGTCATCATGCGAGTCACTTCCTCGCCGATGATCAGCTCCGCCTGCTCCGCCACGCCCATCCGGCCTTTCAGGTTCGCGTCCACCACCTTGCCCAGATCGTCGATGTCGTACAGGAATACGTTGTCCAGCTCGTTCACGGATGGCTCAACGTTGCGCGGCACCGCGATGTCGATCAGGAACATGGGCCGGTTGCGGCGCTTGCTGATGACCTTGCGCATCTCTTCCCAGGTCACGATAAAGCTCGCCGCGCCGCTCGACGCCAGCAGTATGTCCACTTCCGGCAGAGCCTCATGAAACCGCTCGTACTCGATCACGCGCCCGGCCACTTCATCGGCCACCGCTACCGCGCGCTCATGCGTGCGATTGGTCACCAGAATCTCTTCCACGCCCGCCCGCCGCAGGTGCCGTACCGCGCTGAGCGCCATCTTTCCCGCGCCCACCACCAGCACGCGCTGCCCTTTGAGGGATCCGAAAATCTCCTCAGCCAGCTTCACCGCCGCGTAGCTGACCGAAACGGCTTTCTCACCGATCTCCGTTTCCGACCGCACCCGCTTGGCCACGTTGAAGGCCTTGGTGAGCACCTGCTCCAGGAACCCTCCCACCGCTCCGCGTTCCTTGGCGACCTTGTAGGCGGTCTTCATCTGGTGCAGAATTTGCGGTTCGCCGACAATCATCGAGTCCAGACTGGATGCCACGCGGAACATATGACGGATCGCATCGGGACCGTCGTAGCGGTACAGGTGCGGGGAAACCCAGTCCCGGTCGACCGAGCGCGCTTCGGCCAGAAAACCCTCCACTACGGAACCCGCGTCGGTCTCCTCTTCCGCCGTCACCGCTACTTCCACGCGGTTACAAGTGGAAAGGATCATGCCTTCCAGCAGACCGGGCCGCTGCCGCAACCGGTCCAGCGCTTCGGGGATGCCTTGTTCCTCGAACGCCAACCGCTCGCGCACCTCCACTGGCGCGGTGCGATGATTGAGTCCCGTCAGCAGCAGCTTCATCGGATTGCTAGTATCGGTACCACGCCCGCCAGGTGATGAGGGAGCAGCCCAGCACCACCAGAGCCATCACCGCCGCGCGCCGGCCGCGCCAGCCCGCCGTGGCTCGCAAATAGGTTGCGGCCACCAGCAGCGCCCAGGTCACCAGCGAAACCATAACACGCGGGTCGCCCATCCAGGAGCGCTCTGAGTACATGAACTCGCCGGTAATCACCAGCACCACCGCCAGCGTGATCAGTACGAACGCCACGCCGAGCGATCCGCTGATCAGATTGTCCAGCGTCGCCAGCGGCGGCAGCCTCTCCAGCAGCCCCGCGGGCTTCTTGCTCTTGAGACGCCGCTCCTGAACCACATAGCACACCGAAGCGGCCGCGGCCAGCAGCAGCGACGCGTAACCGGCCAGCGCCAGGACAATGTGAACCACCAGCCAGGTTTGGCGCGCGTTGGCCGCCACCGTGAGCCCCCTCACCGGGCGTTCCGTCGCCGCCACCAGCGTCATCACGAACACCAGAGGGAAATGCGCCACAGCCGTGGAGGCAAACAGGTACTTCCACTCCACCGCCAGAAACAGCACGGCGATTAAAAACGCACAAAGATTCGTCGTCTGGTAGACGTTATCCACAGGGAAGCGGCCCAGAGCCATGCCCAACTCCACGATGGCCACAGCCTGCAGCGTCGCGCCGATCCGGAAAGCTCCCCTGGCCACGGGATAGAGGATGTTACTTCGGCGGATCAGTACTAGCATCGAGTGCAGTAGTCCCACGGCATAGAAGCACGCCGCCACGCGCAGCCAGAAGATGCTGGAAGAAACCACGTCATACTCATCTTAGCTGCAACCACCCCTCGCTGGCGGTTTCTGCTACCGCAATACCCTCATTTGCGCGTAATCGAGTGGTGCGTGATCTCGCTTCAGGCGAACTTGCAGGATGGACCCTAAGAGTCCCTTATCATCGAAACATGATTACACCTACGAACTCGCTCACAGGCCGAGTCTGCTTAGTCACCGGAGGTTCACGCGGTATTGGAAGAGCCATCGCCAAGATGTTGTTGTTGGAGGGCGCTGAGGTGGCAATTTGCGGTCTGCGGCAGGAATCGGTCGGCAAGGCCGTCTCGGAATTGGCTGAGGAAACCGGCGGTAAAGTCGCCGGGAAAGCAGCCGATGTTAAGGACCATGAACAGGTTGGCGCGCTTTTCCAGTTTGTCGATACCCGCTTCGGAGGGCTCGATGTGCTGGTTAACAACGCCGGGGTTGGTGTGTTCCGCCCAGTCTGCGATCTGACTCTCGATGAGTGGAGATCGACCCTGGATACGAATCTTAGCGGCGCGTTTTACTGCAGCCGTGAAGCTTTATTCAGATTCGTTACGAGGGGCGGGGGACATATCGTCAATATAAGTAGCCTGGCAGGCGCGAATGCGTTTGCCGGGGGCGCTGCATATAACGCTTCGAAGTTCGGCTTGAACGGATTCACCGAAGCCATGATGCAGGATGTGAGGAGTGACAACGTGAAGGTCAGTACCGTGATGCCGGGTAGTGTCGCGACGGAGTTCAGCCATCCGCCCACTGGGGTTGATGCTGCGCACGCCGTGCAGGATTCGGAATGGAAAGTTTGGCCCGAAGACGTTGCCGAAGTGGTACGGATGCTCCTGAAGATGCCAGCAAGAACCCTGGTTAGCCGCGTGGAAGTTCGACCGTTGAAAACGAAAACTGGGCCGAAGAGATAGACAACGCGGGCAGAATCCGCAGCTTATCAGGAGCATCTAAGGAATGGAACTCGGATTGCCAAGTAGTTTGTGGAAGGGGGAGCCAAGGCAGATCGGCTCCCGAGGTACGAGAAAGGCGGTAGATAAAATGGAACGGCTTAACATCACACTGGACCCGGGCAAGACTGGAAGAGACGCCCAGTCGCTCGAACAGGGGTTACGTCGCATGATCGTTGGTCAGGACGAAGCAATCCAGCAAATCGTGAACATCTATCAGATGAATCAAACCGGGCTGAACCCTCCCGGCCGCCCGATCGGCAACTTCCTGTTCCTGGGACCGACCGGCTCTGGAAAGACTCGCATCGTCGAGGCCACCGCTGAGGCGCTGCTTAAGAATCCGCGCGCAGTCATCAAAATTGACTGCGCCGAATTCCAACACAGTCACGAAATCGCCAAGCTGATCGGCTCGCCTCCCGGCTACCTCGGCCACCGCGAAACGCACCCGCTGCTTTCGCAGGAAGTGCTGAATCAGTATCACACCGATACCATCAAGCTGAGCTTCGTGCTCTTCGACGAGATTGAAAAGGCGTCGGATGCGCTGTGGAATCTGCTTCTGGGCATCCTGGACAAGGCCACGCTGACGCTGGGCGACAACCGCAAGGTCGATTTCTCTCGCGCCATGATCTTCATGACCAGCAATCTCGGCGCTTCCGAAATGAGCTCCCTGCTCGCGCCCAAGCTGGGCTTCAACGTGGGCGAGGTGCAGGCGCAAACCGCTTCCGGCGTCTTTGACGACAAAACCTCCGGCAAGATCGCTCGCAGTGGCGTGGAAGCCGCGCGCCGCAAATTCACGCCGGAATTCATGAACCGGCTGGACAAGATCGTCACCTTCCAGCCGCTCGGCACGGAGCAGTTGCGCAAGATCCTGGACATCGAGCTGAACATGGTCCAGCAGCGCATCTTCAACACCTCCACGGATCGCGCCTTCGTGTTCACGCTGTCCGATTCGAGCAAGGATTACTTGCTCATCGAAGGCACCGATCTGAAGTACGGCGCTCGCCACTTGAAGCGCGCCATTGAGCGCCTGCTGGTGCAGCCCATGTCCAACTTAATCGCCACCGACCAGGTGCGCGGCGGAGACTGGATTCGGGTCGACTTCGACACCGACTGCAAGAATTTGACGCTTTGCGCGCGAAGCCGAGGGGCTGCCTGTTCAGGACATGGTCCGCCTGGTGGATACTTCGGTGACCTTCCCGGCGATCACCTTCTCGCAGGGCGCCAGCGCCGAACCGGCCCGTCCGCAGACTGCCCGCGCGAAACGCTCGTAAAGCACGCTTAGCCGCAAATGCACGCGAATACACGCAAATAGAGCCTCTTGTCTTATTTGTGTCCATTTGCGTGCATTCGCGGCTAAACTACTTTTTGGGTCAAGCCGCGCACTCGCCGCGCCCGAGCTTCAACGAGAACGCTTCCTGGTCGCCCCAATCCATGTACATCTCCGGATTGTCCGCCGGCGGCTTCACTAGATCCGCCGTAAGCTGCTTGAAGAACTCCGCTTTGTGGCGCACCACGTAGGCCCGGAAAGTCTCGCCTTCCTGCCGGTTAGCTTTGTAATGTTCAAGCACCCGTTCTACTGCCGTCGGGGCCAGCCTCGCCGGCAGGCTCTGGATCGCGATCCCAAACTCATGATCCGTTCCGCCCAACAGCATCATATAGTACGGGACTTCCTTGCCTTCGATCTTGCGCGCGTTCCCGTAGAAGCCAATGTCCGCGATCCAATGCTGTCCGCACGAGTTCGGGCATCCGCTGATGTTGATGCGCAGCTTGCGCACCAGGGCGTCGGACTCATACCGGACCGCTTCCGTAAGGGCCCCGCCAAGATTCATCGATTTCGTTAATCCCAGGTTGCAACTATATGCACCAGGGCAAGTTAGCGTGTCGCTGATCTCCTCCGCGCGCGAGTCGTTCAACCCCAGTTCCGTAAGAATCCCATAGACGCGGGTCAGCGCGCCCGCCGGAACCCACGCCAGAATGATGTTCTGGTTCATGGTGACCCGCAGGCTTCCGTCACCCGCCTGTTCGCACAGGCTGGCGAGCCCGCGCAACTGGTCGCCGGTCAGATTGCCTTGCTGCACCCGCACCGTCACGATGACGTAGCCCGGCGTGCTTCTGTGGCGCGACGTTGGTCTCGTTCCACTCCTGGAAGTCTGACGACGGGTTGTACATCGGCAGGAACTGCCCCGACCCCCTCGGTGGTGGTTGTGGTTGAAAACCACCGAAGTTCGCCGGAACCTCGGTCGGCATCGGAATGCCGCCATGGGCGACGATTTCCTGGTATTGCTCCTCGATAGCGTCGCGCAGCCAATCGAATCCGCGCTTACGCATCACAAACTTCAGCCGCGCCGTGTTCTTGTCCTTGCGATTCCCGTGGACGTTGAAAACGCGGATTACGGCTTCCACCCTCCGGACCACGTCTTCCGCCGGAAAGAACTCATGCAGCAGCTTGGCTTCGGTGGGCAGCGGGCCCAGCCCGCCCGCCACGGTCATGCGGAATCCACGCACGCCATCCCGAATCACCGGCCGCAGTCCCACGTCGTTGATCGCCGTCGCCATGCAGTCTTCCGGGCATCCGCAAAACGCCACTTTGAACTTGCGCGGCAGGCTATCGGTCAGTTCCCGGTGCAGAAAAGCGAACGCCAAGCGCCGGGCATAGGGTTGAACCGGGAACAATTCGTCCACATGGAGGCCCGAAAGTGGACAACTTGTCACATTGCGGACCGTGTTGTAGCAGGCTTCCCGGGTGGTCAGGCGCACGTCCGCCAGCAGGTGCAGCAGGTCCGGGACCTGTTGCAGCGGCACAAAATGGTACTGAATGTTCTGACGGGTGGTCAGGTGCCCCTTGCCCCCGCCGAACTCGTCCGCAACGCGAGCCAGTTGCCGTGTCTGGTCCGCCGTGAGCAGTCCGCCGGGAATCTTGGTGCGCACCATCTGCACGCCTTCCTGGCGCTGCCCGTAGATGCCCCGGCGCAGCCGGAACGCCCGAAATTCGTCAGCGGTTATCTTTCCGGCGAGGAATGATTCCGCTTGGTTGCGGAACAGCTCGATGTCTTCGCGAACCGTCTTATCGTATTGCTCCGTAGCCAGTTGCTGATCGGTGACCACATCCGCGATTGCCATAGGAGTCCTTCCCTATCGAGAATATCATAATTCCCGTCGGGCTTCAAAGCCCGATTGCCCTAAGTTAAGGCGTTTTCGTAACCAGTGCAAGGCCTTCTTGCGTCGGGATCACCCGAAAGGGAACCGGGACCTTAGGGCATTCCGCGAGCTTGCGCCCGGCATAATACTCCAGCGCGTACCAAGCCCGGGGAGACATTCCCGGATCGAGGCACGCCTGCGCCATCTGGGCTTCATGGCTCTTAAAGAAGGATCGCGCGGCGACCTTGCGGTCCAGCACCGGTAGCGTGACCGATTTGAGATAGCCCGCCGCGGTCACCGCCGCCAAAGCCGCCGCCAATATAGATAGCGCCGGCTGCCTCCGCCACGCGAGCCACCACACCGCCGCCGCCGCCGGAAGGACCAAGGGCAGCGCGCCCCAGCGCAGCGGCCACGGCGCGTGGGTCGACCCCGCTATTAGCGCTTCCGGCAGCACCGCTGCGATCGACGGCGCGAGCGCCAGCAACAGCACGCACGCCGCAATCCACCACTCCTGCCCCGGAGCTTTTTCGAGCGCGATGGCCAAGACAATCGCCATTGCCGGCAACAGCGGCAACAAGTAGCCGGGCAGCTTGTTGGTGAACATCGACAAAAACACCAGCGCCAGCGCGAGCCAGATTCCCAGTGAGCTGACCCGCACGTCGGCATACGTCTTCCTGCGAGTCAGCAGCCCGAACAACGGAGTCCACGGGAACAGCCCCAGCGGCAGCACCGCGAGGTAGAACCAAAACGGCTGTGCATGGTGCAGCGCCGGGGAGTTCAATCGCCCGGCCTGCTGCTGCCAGAAGTACACGTTCCAGAACGCATGCCCGTGCTTCAGCCACATGATCAAATGCCATGGTCCCGATACGATTGCGGAGCCCGCAATGATCGCCAGCCGCTTACCCCTGGCGATCAGCCACACGGGAAAGAACAGCGCCACCGGAAGGAATGCTTTGGCCAGAATCGCGAGTCCCAGCAGCACTCCCGCGATCCACCCGGCCGCCACCGGCAAACTTCCTCCCGGCAATCCCCGCCGCGGACGGGTATCGAACAAGGCAAGCAGCATGGCGGCGTTGAACATCACTGCCATCGGCAGGTCTGTCACTGAGACCGAGCTGTACCCGATCCACCCCGCCGAGGCGCCCAGGATCGCCGTCGCGATCATCGACGTGCGCCCGGAGAATTCGCGCTCCAGGATGGTGTAGAAGAAGAGCAGGAATGCGAGACTGAGCAAAGCCACGGGTAGCCGCGCCGCCCATTCATCCCGCAGCCCGAGCTTGGTCGCCGCCCCCGTCATCCAATACAGCAGCGGCGGCTTCTCATACCACGGCGACCCGTTCAAATGCGGCGTAATCCAGTCGCCCGACCGCGCCATCTCCCGGCCGATGGAAGCATACCGCGGCTCGTCCGGATCCAGCCCAAACCCCGCCCCCCCGAGCTTGTACAGGTACACCAGCAGCAGCGGGAGGAGTAACCAGGTTCGCGACAATCTATCAGTATACGGGTGGCGTTCCTGTGCCGCCTAGCTCCCGCGGATGAAAGGCCCCCTTATCGCCGGTCCTGCGATGTGTGGAAAACCCGCCAAATCTCGATACTCTGTTCGTGGACGCGGTACACGGCGATGTAAGGCATGGGCGGAAACAAAATCTCCCGCGTTCCTTCGACTCGACCCGGCCGACCCACATAGGGGGGCATCCTTCAAGGCGCGGATTTTCCCATAAAGTTTGCGCACGGTCGGTTGCCGATACTGCCGCTGGACGTTGCCCGCTGCCGCGGAAGCGGGGAGTCCGACGGCAGGTGTCGTCTTGGCTGATCTGGCTAAGCCCCTGCAATCACAGTCGTCTCTTGCCCGTGGCGCGAGAATGTGGCACATTGCAGGTGTGGACAGGGATTACGTGATCACGATACTGCGTGAACACGAGCCGGAATTGAAGGCTGCCGGCATAGTCCATCTGCGCCTGCATGGTTCACTCGCGAGAGGTACTGCGACGCCAACATCCGACGTTGACTTGATCGCCGAATTCGATACCTCGAAGCATCTCTCCCTACTCGATATGGTGGGCCTTGAGAACCGCCTCTCCGACCTCCTCGGCGCACCCGTCGATCTGTCGCCGTCGCACACTCTAAAGCAGCCTGTCGCCAATCGGGCCGCAGACGAGGCCGTGCTTGCCTTTTAGGGAACCGTCTCTTTCCTTGCGAGACATCGCCGACGCGATCGCCGCGATCAGGCAGTTTACGTTCGGCATGGACCCGGGGACATTCCGCGCCGACGCGAAAACAGTCGCAGCCGTCGAGAGCGCTGTCATACGAGCGCTGCACAACCCGTAAGACTTAACTTCTGCCATCGTGCGAAACGTGCAGGGTTCAAGCCGAATGATCCCCGGCAGGTCAGGCGGCTAATCGGGAGTGGGCACTCGCTCCACGTGATCGACGATCAACATCGGTAGAGGTATTTTCGTCGGCTCCAGCCGCAAGCCGACCTGCCGTTGCAATGCGTCTGAGACGTTGATGGCCACGTCCTCCGCATCTCGCGCGACTCTGCTGGGCACGTCCAACGTGAAGTCATACTTTCCGGTAATCCCGGTGCGGTCTACGACTGGGGCTCCTCTTGTCCCCGGCCCTGTCCTCAACATGAGGCTGATTCTGTTTGTCAGCAGGTGCATTGAGGTCTGTGTAAATACGTAATGCATTGTTTCACGGTCCTCACTAGCGCCGTGGAATTCCGCGAACGGGTCATCATGCGTTGTTGGCGTCAGCCTGGGGCCGCCCTTCGCGACTGTAATGGCATAACCAGGGAAGTCCATCGTCTGAAGGTGAGAGACGAGACCGAAGCGCTCTGCCAAAAGATTCGCTGTCATCTTTTGAAGTTGTTCCCGCGTGGTTCCAGGAGGCAGTTTCGCGGTCACGGCATACCGCTCCGTTTTAATCCAGGAGGGGCCGGTAATTTGGTAAGGCATCAGATCGAAGGCGGATTGAAGCAAGACTTCCATGGTGGCTGCTTCAAAAGCGATCCGTTCGGGGTCGCTGCTACCGGGACCGCCAACGAACCCGCCTAGCCGGCCTGCCCCAACCGGCTTCACCGAAGCAACTTCGAAGCTAGGGCCGTTCGACTGGCCAATGGCCAGCCAGTGTATTGAAATTGCCAGTAGCCAAAAGGGTGCGGCGCGCATGATGGGGCTGACTCCTCGATCTTTCTTGAATAGACGGAGTGGAGCACAAAGCGTCTTGCGGAGAATGGGGCGCGTATGCAACGATTCGCCGCATTTATGGGAGCATGCGCGGAAAACTTGGTGCATTAAATTTTCGGCGGAAAATAAATGCCTGAACAGCTATGGCAAGAAGGCCGTTTACGAAGAAGGCAAGCCGAACGCCAGAGAGACTAATGATCGCACCTGTGGCGAGATTTCCAAGCGATAAGCCGCCTCGCATCGCCAGCATATACAGGCTCGCCGTCTGGCCGCGGCTTTGATCGTCTGCTTGCGATTGGAGAAACGTGTTGGCGGACGTGTTGGCGACGGTGAGCAGAAATCCGCACCCGACCAGCAGCAACGCCAGTTCCCAAACCGCTCCGGTCTGCGGTACCGCCATGACTAATCCGCCATAGACCAATGCTGCCATCAACGACATTCGCATCGGCTCAAACCGCTTGACCGTCAGGAGTATCAGCAACGGTCCCAACATGCCCCCTACGCCGAAGGCGGTCAAGACCCCGCCGAACTGGCCCACATCGGCGTGCAACACTTCCTTCACGATCACGGGACTGAACGTGATGACTGGACCGCAAAATAATCCGGTGCAGAGAACCGAGAGCAAGGCCCAACCGGTTCTCTGGGTCCCGATAATTGCGTTGATGCCCTTGATAGCGGACCTCAAATCCTCCATCTTGGCCGCTTCCTGGGGAACGGCTCTCGTCAGCGGCCCCAACCAGTACACAGCCAGGAAGAAAGGAATGTAAGACACCGCATTGGCGCCGAAGCACCACAGCGACCCGAACTTGATCATGACCAGGCCAGCGATGGCCGGGCCCAGAACGCGCGATAGATTGAACTGGATGGAGTTCAGCGCCAGCGCCGGTCTTAGATCGTTAGCCTCGACAAGGGACGGAATAAGTGAGGAGAAGGCAGGCGCGGACAAGGCGTCCGTGATACCGACCACCGAAGACAATGCGACGATCATCCAAACCTTGACCCATCCGCCAACGATTAGCACGACGATCAGCAAGGGGCAGAGCATCTGAATGCCCTGGAACAAATAAATGATGAAGCCCCGATCCTTTCGATCGGCGAGCACGCCGCCCACCAGCGCCAGCATCCAAAACGGCGCGTTCATCGCGAAGGCATCGAGGCCGAGAAGAAACGAAGATCCGCCGAGACTCATCACCAGCCACGGTTCGGCCACCGACTGCATCCAACTCCCGATGTTCGAAAGCAGACTGCCGAACCAGAACACCCCATAACGCTTGGTGGTCAGGAGTCTGGTGGAAGCCGAGCTATCCGGCATTATTGAGGGAGGGCCGGAAGCAGGGCATCAAAGCGATTTCGGCACTCATGCGGGGACTATAGCACTCGGTGAACACGCGGGGCAATATAAGCAGGTGCCCGTCAGCATAACGCCGAGTGGTTACTCAGTTGCACTCGATAAAATGAGCACCGATGCGCACCGTATTTGCACTGCTCGGATTTGTAACGCTGGCCTCATCGGCCGGGCCCCCAAGCGATCGAAAGCCCGGGCTGCCTGCGCTATTCGTGATCGGCGACTCAACCGCAAATCTCCCGAACCGCCAGGGCTGGGCCGACCCCTTGGCCGATTATTTCGATGTGGACAAGATCAGCGTCCTGAATCGGGCGATGGGCGGACGCAGCGCCCGGAGTTTTTTCACCGAAGGCTCGTGGAATAGGACGCTGGCGGACCTTAAACCCGGAGATTACGTGCTGATTCAGTTCGGCCACAACGATGGCGGCATTCCGGATCAGCCTCCCGCCCGCGCGGACCTTCCCGGAACCGGGGATGAAGCCCGGCAGCTCACGATGCCGAATGGCAAGACGGAACTGGTTCACACGTTCGGCTGGTATATTCGCAGGTTCGTCCGGGACGCCGAGGCCAAGGGCGCTCATCCGGTAGTTTTGTCGGTGACGGTTCGCTATGCGTGGCAAAACGGCAAGGTGGAGCGCGGCTTGAACGGAGGACGGTACGGGATGTGGTCGGAGGAGGTGGCGAAGGCCGAAAATGTCCCGTTTGTGGACCTCACCAACATCGCGGCGAATGCATTCGAAAAAATGGGCCGGAGACAGGTCTGGCCGCTGTTTGAGCCGGATTGCACCCACACCACCCGGGCGGGCGCTGATTTCAACGCGTCTTTGGTGGTGGCCGGTCTAAAGGGTATCCGCTCACCTCTGACGGAGTTCCTCTCTGCCAAGGGACAAGCCGTCCCGCCGGCCTCCATCCTTCCTTAAAGCAATACGCCAGAAGGCCCACAAATTTGGGTCGTGTTACGCAATCGCCTGTTGCCGCGACTCCTTCCTTAGCCCGAAGAGTCCACGAACCCCAGGGGTTTCAGAGGAATAAGGCTATCGGCGGTTTTGGACGATCCCGTGCACACTCTGTGGATGTAAGGAGGTTTCATTATGGCCAAACGACGTTTGTTTTTGTGGGCATTCCTCGTAGGAATGCTCGCAGTTCTCTTGAGTCCCGCGCTTAGCGCCGATCCGGTCAAGAAAGCGACGAAGCTGGCCGTGTACCTGCCGATTGAGATCCCAGGCACGGTTCTTGAGCCGGGAAACTATGTCGTCAAGATCCCCGATCCGGTGACCCATGCGGACATGGTGGGATTCTACAACGAGGACGAATCGCAGCTTATCAAGTTGGTCCGCACGATTCCGAAATATCGCCTGGAAGTGACGGACAAGACTGCGATCACCTTTGAGGAACGCGCTGCCGGCGCGCCCGATGCAATCAAGAGTTGGTTCTTCCCCGGCGACAACTGGGGTAAGGAATTTGTGTACTCGAAGCCGAAAGCTTTGACCATTGCGGAAGCGGCCGCGCCAATGCCGCCCGAGCCCGCCCCCGTGCCCGAAGCGATCGCCCCGGCGGCCGTGATTGAGGCAACACCCGAGCCGGTCGCGGAAGCCGAGCCTGCGCCCGCGCCGGTAGAGATCGCGGAGGCGACTCCACCTGCGGAAGCAACCCCTGCTCCGATAGAAGAACTGCCCAAGACCGGGACCTCACTGCCGCTGGTCGCGGTGCTGGGAACCTGTGCGCTCGCACTGGGCTTGGTTTTGAGGCGGCGGCTTGCCAACCAAGTAGGCTGACACAGCCGTCCTTGTTAGGAGCATAGTCATGCAGCGATACTTGTTTCGCTCCGTATTGCTGGCGGGACTGAGCGGGGTACTCCTAACCGCTCAGACCGCCAGCTCCGGAATGGCGACGACAAAACTTGCCATCCGAGAGCATTTGCAAGCCGAGGAGGAGGCGATCTTAGGAGTCCGCGACCTGCGGATCGCCGCCGACCTCGGCTTGACCGCGGATCAAGCAACGAAGGTCCGTGCCGCGTTTGAAGAAGCCGCGGAGGTTCGGAGGGGAGTTGCGCAGCAAGACCGCGACCTGCGCAAGCAACTGGCCGCTGCCGTGAAGTCTGGAGATCAAGGGATGATCGACCAGATTAGCGAGGCCATGGGAAAAATTCTCGAGGAGCAGATGGCGTGTCAGGCAAAGACGGTGGCTAAGGTTTACGAAGTCCTGACGCCGGAACAGAGAACCAAGCTCGAACAGGAGGCCGGGAAGTCCCTCGGCCTCATCAAGCGCTCACATCAGCGGCAGCCCGGACTGTGAAATGCAAACCCTAGAAGCAATCGAAAATCGCCGAGCCGTACGGGAATATGAGGGGACTCCGGTCTCGCGCGCCACCATCCAACGCTTGGTCGCCAGCGCGGTCCTGGCGCCAAGCGCGATGAATCTGCAGCCGTGGGCATTCGCCGCGATTTCAGGCGTCGAAAAAGTCGCCACTCTCGGCCAGCGCGCCAAGGAATGGTTGCTTGCGAATTTGGAGCGCGCCGGTCTGGATCCGTCGCTTCGCAAGCTGATTCAGCCGGATGGGTATCGCCTTTTCCACGGCGCGCCCGCGATCGTGCTGGTGCTGGCGACCTCGCCGGTTACACAAGCCGCGGAAGACTGTTGCCTGGCGGCGCAAAACCTCATGCTGGCGGCGCGTGATGAGGGATTAGGTACCTGTTGGATCGGCCTCGCCCGTCCGTGGCTCAACTTGACTTCGGTTAAGCACGAGCTTGGTCTATCGGACAAGCTGCAGGTGGTCGCGCCCATCATCTTAGGTCAACCGAAGGCGTGGCCGGAATCGCACGGGCGCAGGCCCGCGGAGCTCTATTGGATCGGATGAGGTTAATTGGATTGGATGAGCTTTACTGGATTGAATAAACATGTCGCGATCGCGCGTCGCAGTCCTGAAAACATCTCCGGCCACCGTTATCGACGACTACAAGCGTCTGATGCGGCTGGCGGACTATCAAGACTATCTGCCGCCGGAAAATGAGACGGCGCTCAAGATCAATATCAGTTGGCACTATTTCTACCCGGCTTGTTCCACGACGCCCTGGCAGCTCGACGGCGTAATCTCCACGCTTCTTGAAGACGGCTATTGCAAGGAGAAGCTATACGCCTGCCACAACCGCACGGTGGTGGTTAGCGCGCGCCGCGGCGAGACGGCGAACAAGCATAAGCAGGTGGTTGTAGACAAGTACGGCTTGCGCAATATCCACTTGTACGAACCGCAAGAGGAGTGGATTCGCTACACGCCCAAATCGAAAATGCTCGTGCTGGATAAGGTGTATCCGGAAGGCATCCGCATCCCCAAGCGCCTGGTGGGATCGAACGTGATTCACCTGCCCACAATGAAGACGCACGTGTTCACGACGATGACTGGAGCCATGAAGAACGCCTTCGGTGGGCTGTTATTCGAGAAGCGCCATTGGACCCACAGCGTAATCCACGAGACCCTTGTGGACCTGCTGGCGATTCAGAAAGAAATCCACCCAGGGCTGTTCGCGGTAATGGACGGCACATTCGCGGGAGACGGGCCGGGTCCCAGGTGCATGATTCCGCACGTCAAGAATTACATTCTTGCGAGTGGGGATATGGTCGCGATCGATGCCGTGGCCGCGAAGATGATGGGCTTCGATCCGCTCTCCATCAAGTTCATTCGGCTGGCGCATGAGCAAGGGCTGGGCTGCGGCGACTTGAGAGACATCGAAATCGTGGGCGAGGACATCTCCCAGGTCAACTTCCACTTCAACGTCGGCGAGACTTTCGCGAGTCACGGCCAGAAGATGATCTACTGGGGTCCTCTCAAGCCCCTGGAGCACTTGTTGCTGCGCACCGTGATCAGCCCCTGGTCTTATCTCGCCTCATACCTTTACCACGATGTCTATTGGTACAACTGCGTGGGCCGCGGCAGAGTCAAAGAGGCGCTCCAAACCGATTGGGGTCAGTTGTTTACATCCTATTAGGAAATTCTTAGAAATAAGGCGGCCGTGATCCCTTAGAATGGTTGAATGCGCTTTACCCCCCGCGCCAGGCTTAGCCGGCGCAATGGCATCAAGTTAGCATTTTCCGCGCTTTCGTTTCGTTTTTTACGCGGCCAAGCGACTCCATCAACCGCTCCCGATTTGGCCGGGACGATTCCTCCCAGACCCGCTGAAGCTCCTACAGGCTCGCAGTTTGCCGCATCGGTTGAGCATCTGGAAAAGCCCCAGCGCGAAGAGGCCATCCTGCAGCAGCTTCTCAATGGCAATTTGCCTGCCTTCCTGCGAAAACTGGTTCCGGTGAAACTCAGCTACTCACCGCCGGACGGCCGATCCCTTGCCGCAACGATTTTCGCAATGCCGGAGTATCTGGCGATCGGATCCGACAGCGATTTCCTGCGCATCCCGATGAATCTGTATACCGCCGCGACGGTCGCACGGAAGTTCCGCTTTCTTCTTCCGACCCGGAGAATGGTCGATGCGGCTTACGATCAATCCGCTTGCCGCTTCACGCCGCAGCCGCTACCCGCCGGTCCGGAGATGACATCGACGGAGTATTATCGCAGGCACAATGCGATGATTGAACAGCAATCTCACGCGCGCGGGTTTCCCTTCGGCGTCCTGGCGGCCGGCCACAAGAAGGATGTCGTACTCACCAGGCTGTTGAGCAGGAATCCCGGGCGGATCGCGATTTACGGCTGGCATCGAGCTAAGGGCGATCCGATTCAGCCGTTGAGTTTGGTGCACGGCGCGGGTTACGCGGACTACAGTCATGGAATTCGACTGGTCGCCGGGATGGCTGTGGTTGAGGGCAAGCTGCGAGCGGTTGCCGACATCCTTCAAGATCGTCTGTTGGCAGGGCTCCTCAGCGATGAAGGCGTGATCGACATTCCGCCGGCCTTCAGCGCGGCTTAGTTTGATTCCCCGTAGTCTTATCGAGGCTCTTGCAGCAGCGAAAGCTCAGATGATAGTTGGCATGGCTGTGCTCATCCATCACGCGCGAGCCATGCCAGAAGGGCGCGCGCCAGCGGCACCAATCTTCGTGAGCCCTGAAGCTGTCGAAGATGAACCAGCTTCCTTTCATCTCGGTGTATCCCAGCTCTTGGCTGCCACGGCTCGCCATCTGGCTTTCGTTTAGAGGCAGATTCATATGTTCCGCCGCATTGCCGTTCAAATCATAGACGCCAATCGGACTGTGGCAATCGGGAAATGCGCCGTCCGGGAAGGTGTTCGAGCCACATCCGGTCCAACTTCCTCCATTGCATCCGGGCGTCTTCTGGCTGGAGGTGCCGCAAACCCCTTTCTTATATTCGGGCCCATAGCTCCAGCTCTTGGTGGCTTCGAAAGCCCGGTTGTGAGCGGCGCTCATTCGTTCAATGGCAGCCGCGGGACTGAGACCCACGGTTAGATTCCATGGGTAGTCCGGAGGCTGAAGACTGCCCGCACAAGCGCCCTCCCATTCGTGCGCGTCGCACAGGCGCTTGTTCATGACCTCGCAAACTTGAGCAGCCTCCCGAGCCTTCACCCAAACTACCGGATATTCCGTGGGTATGTCGGGAAATTCAAATTGATCGATGCAGGCCGTGGCGTCTTCAGGCCGTTGCGTCGCCGGGTCGTAGAGCGGCGCCATGTACTTGGCTCCGCAAATCTTCTCAAATCTCGGATTGGAGTAATTGATTCCGAGTTGCTGCAACCTCGCCTGAGCCTGTTCCGGCGTCATCGGATGCCGCGTGACCGCCGGATTGCCCTGGCTCATAATGCCCGACTTCTCGAAGATCTGCCGGATGGCCGTCATCTGCGCGTCGGACAATCCGTGGACTCGCTGCAACTCCTGAAACAAGGCTTCGTTCTGTTGTTTGAGGGTCTGAGTTGGAACTTGTGCAAGCAGGATCGCTCCCACCAGTGCGATTGCTCCCGATGTCAACACGCGTGAGATTTTCATAGCTCGACCTTTCTTTCCGTCGTTTCTTTCCCTCAGCGGCGCATCACGTAAAAGAAATCCCGGTTGTCGGAGTAGCCCAGGAACCTGGGAACGATCTCCGCACCGCTGGATTTTTCCAGAACGTTCATTCCCTTTCAGAAGGTGGTCCACAAACAACTGCGGCCCGATGCGCCGGTAGACCGCCAGATAAGTGTGTTCCAGGGCGTTCATGTCGAGAAGCATGGCGTAATCGCACCGGTACGCCTGAAAAATGCGAGCCATGGCGGAGGGCGTCGCGTCGGAAAACACGGCGTAGATCAAGAACCGCTTTCCGTGGGTTCCTCTGCATCGCCATGCCCGCCCGCATAGTGCGAAGCTTTCCCTCCTCCGAACCCGACCAATTTCCCGCACCCCATTGGTTCACCAAAGGTCCCGGCGCGCCTTGCCGCGTCTGGTCGAATTCGATCAGCGGTACCCCGTTTTGGCGAGCATGCTCGATCCGCGGAAGTAAATTGTTATCCGCGCCGGTCCAGGTTTTCATTTCGACCGCGCCATTTTCCAGGACGAAGATGGTCGCCAAACCCGGCTGAAGCTTGCTGAACACCACGCCGTTTTCGATGAACCCGTAGTGGCTTCCGTGATTCTTTTGAGCCAGAACGCCGTATTTGAATGCGCCGTGCTGGCGCTTAAATCCGCCTGTGAAAGTGGCGACTGTTTTGGCGGTCTCTCCCGGACTTATGAGGCCAGTCGCAACCAGCGGACTGATGGTTCCAATGCCGTCGGGGCCCGGCAGAGCAGGATTCCTCATGCTGCCGGAAATCTGGTCGGACCATCCTACCTTCGGGTGATCCGTGCCGAGCGCAAACCCAACGTCAAAACGGTCCAGATCGAAAGCCACCAGATAGACCAAAGCCGACGCCTCAATACTGTCGAGCGCACTTACCGATGTCCGATAGCTTTTAAAAATGCTTGGATCGGCCAGATCCGGCTGCATCAGGCTGATGTAGATCCCGGGATTGCCATTGGCTGCTCGCCAGGAGCCGGGCGTCATGCGGGGTCTCCCCGAGCCCTCCAAATCGATGCCAAGGTTATAGGACTCAAGGATTCGATCCGCGAACCTGGCATCGATGAGGGCGGGTAACGGCGAGTCTCCGGAAGCAGTCGGCGCGGGCTCGACTTTAGTCTCCAGCTCTCCTGTTTCCCGATTCATATCGCCCATGAGGATGTGACCCAGATTGACGATCTTTTCTCCACCCCAAACGTGTTCGCGCAGGAACTCCGTTGCAGCCTCTAAAGTCGATCGATGTCCCGATGCCGGGTTTCGCAGGTAGATCCGGCCGTCGCACAGAGGGTAGAACACAAGCGGCGACGCCTTAGCTTGCTCCAGAAGGTCACCTCCGAAAAGTTCGCAAAAATCGCGCTTGTTGCCGTCGGCGAGGACGATACCTTGGGGATATCGCTCATCGAGAAGAATACGTCTTGTGCGAGGGTCCGAGTTCTCCAGGTGATACGCAACCTGGGAAGCACTACCGTTCCACACGACGTTGAGCAGATACCACGAGTTGATAGCCGGATTCAGGTTGACCAAAGTCGCGATGCCCTGTTTGCCTCCCGTAGACCGAATGGGAACCGAACTCGATTGACGAAACTGCTGAAGCTCCAAAATGGTTTTGGAAGCGTCTGCTTCATACTCCGCCGCTTGATTCCGCGGCGGGGTTTGTGATCCGCCGGCCACCATCAGGAGGCCCACGCCAATCCAAGCTTTAGCGATCCGGCTCATATCGCCAAGACGCTGATGGCTACGATCAGCGCAACCAGAATCCAGCTTGTCCGGTCGTGCACGGCGAACACTACCGGATCGTCGGGCATTCTTCCGCGGTGAGCGATCAGCCAGACGTGACTGATCCAATACAGCAGCAGCGGGCACAAGAACCACATGAGCTGATAATGCGCGTACAGGACCTGAGCCTTGTCGCTATTGATGTACAGCGCGAGCACCAGGACCGCCAGGAACCCGCTGGCGATGCCCATGGACGCGAGCAGTTCCGCATCGGAAAGTTCATAGGCGCGTGCCTTGGCCCCCTCGCCGTCGATGCGTTTCATCACCACCAACTCGCCGTAACGCTTGACCAGGGCCATGCTGAAAAAGAGGAACGTCGACAAAGCCAGCAACCAGTGGGACGGCCAGATACTGACGGCCGCGGAGCCGGCCAGGATGCGCAGCGTATACAGACCCGCCAGGAAGAGCACGTCGAGAATGACGATTCTTCTTACGAACAGCGAGTAGGTCAGACTCAGCGCGAAATACGCCAAAGCCGCGCACAAAAACAGCCGCGACACAAGAATGGCCGCCAGGCAGCCAAGCGCGAACAGCACGGGAATCATCACCAGCGCGTAGGTGAGCGGAAGATCGCCCGCGGCAAACGGCCGAAGCCGTTTGTTCGGATGACGACGGTCTGAGGGCAAGTCCAGCAGGTCATTGATCATGTAGGTGCTGGACGCGATGAGTCCGAGGGCGAGAAAACCCACCAGCAAATGCCCGAGCAAAGTCAGTTCATTCAGGCGATGTGCCGCCAGCAATGGCGCGAACACCAGCAGGTTTTTCAACCAATGCTGCGGCCGCAAGACCTTCACACGTTCGCGGATTCCTGTTTGCGGTCCTTCGAAGGCGCGGCTGATGTTTTCCAGGTGGGCCATTCCCGAACGCACTCTTCGGCCGGGATTGACTGCAATCGCCTGCCGGGCAGACGCCCACACAATCAGGTCCTCACGCCCGTTTCCGGCATAGTCGAAGCCCTTTTCACCAAACTTGCTCACCAAGAGCTCGCGCTTGAGCTCGCCCGAGAGATTGGTCGACCCGTCGCTCGACAGGACAGAATCAAATAGGTTCAGATGTTCCGCTACCCGTAGCGCGATGGCTTTGTCCGCGGAAGTCGCCAGGACGATGGTGCGTCCCTGGGCGCGTTGCGCCTTCAAATAGTCCAGCAGTTCCGGGCGGTAGGGCAGCAGGGCGACATCCAGCGAAACACGCTTGGCGACCTGCTGCTTAAGGTATGCCCTCCCTCTCAGGAGCCAAAAAGGGAGGCACAAAATCCGCCAGGGAGCCTGCTTGAGCAGAGTAATGACTGTCTCGATCAGCAGGTCGGTCTTTACCAGCGTCCCGTCGAGATCCACCACCATCGGAGGCTGCGCGATTACTGCATTGCGGTCGGCGGATCGGGCTGTTACAAGCTCCGCGGCTTCCATGGTGTTCACACTACGGCCTCGGTTTGGGCGAATTCGAGCAACCTGCGGTCGGCCTGCTGCGGACGTGTGATCTTTTCATCGCGGACGATCTTCCCATCCCGGAAATAGATGTTGCGGTTGGCGAATGCCGCGATGTCGGGTTCGTGGGTGACGATGATCGTCGAAATCCCCTGCTGCCGATTGAGACGCTGAAAAATGGCCATGATCTCGACGCTGGTGCGTGAATCGAGCGCTCCCGTCGGCTCATCCGCCAATATGATTTGCGGATTGTTCACCAGAGCGCGCGCGATGGCCACCCGCTGCTGCTGGCCGCCCGACAACTGGTTGGGGTGATGATCGGCACGATCCATTAATCCCACCGATGCCAAGGCTTGAAGCGCGCGAGCGCGAGGATCCGCGATCGGCTCGGTTGTGTAGAGCAGCGGCAGTTCCACGTTCTCGATCGCGCTGGTGCGCGCGAGCAAATTGAATTGCTGAAAAACGAAACCGATTTCGCGGTTCCGGATTTCGGCCAATTGATCGCGGTCCATCTCCTCCACGCCGACGCCGTCCAGGCGATAGCTTCCCGAGGTCGGCTTGTCCAGGCACCCAAGGATGTTCATCAAGGTCGATTTCCCTGAGCCGGACGGTCCCATGATCGCCACAAAATCGCCGCGCTCGATTTCGAGCGATACGTCGCGCAGCGCGGGTACAGTCAGATCCCCGATATAAAACGTCCTGACCAGGTGCTCGACCTCGATGATGTTCGAAGTGTTCATAGTTTTGGCCGCACAGGCGCCAGTCCGTTGTGCGGCTTATTCATAGTGCAGCGCCTCGATCGGGTCCATGTAAGCGGCCTTGCGCGCGGGATAGAATCCGAACCCCACACCCACCAGCGCCGAGAAGAGAAACGCCACCACAATCGAGCCCAGGCTTACCACCGTGGACCATTCCGCGAAATAAGAAATAAGGACACTGGCCGTAAGGCCGAGCACAATCCCGATCGCGCCGCCGGCCACCGATAACGTAACCGCCTCCACCAGGAACTGGCTCAGGATGTCGCGGGTCTTTGCGCCCACCGCCTGCCGCAGCCCGATTTCCTTGGTCCGTTCGCTTACCGAAACCAGCATGATGTTCATGATTCCGATTCCGCCGACGATCAACGACACGGACGCGATCGCGGCCAACAGCATCGACATCACCCTGGCCGATGTTTCCTGCGCCCGGAACACCTCAGCCATGTTGCGGATGGTGAAGTCGTCATCCTCGTTGGCCTGCAAATGATGGCGCTGGCGGAGCAACACCTTCATCTGTTCCTGAACGTCGTCGCTCCGGCCTTCGCGCGCCTGTACAAAAATTGAGCCGACCGCGGCGTAGTTAGCCTGACTCGTTCCGATCACCTTCTTCTTCGCGGTGCTGATCGGCATCAGAATGACGTCGTCCTGATCCTGGCCCGTGGGCGATTGGCCTTTGGACACCAGCGCTCCGATCACGGTAAACGGGACCGTCTTGATGCGAATGATCTGCCCCACCGGATTCTCGCCGTTGAACAGATTGTCGATCACCGTCTTGCCGAGCAGCGCGACTTTGGACGCCGCCTCCACATCGCTGCTGGTGAACGCCTGGCCTCTTTCGATCTCGAGGTCGCGGATCGGCAGATAATCCGGCGTGGTCCCCAGCACTTGCGTGCCCCAGTTATTGTTTCCGTAGACGGTTTGCACTCCGCCCCGAACGGTGGGCGTAGCTAAAGCGGCAGCGTCGCATTCGCGCACGATCGCGCGGGCATCGTCTTCCGTGAGAGTCTGCGCGTTGCCCGTACCCATGCGGATGCCGGAGCTGGTGATGCTGCCCGATAGAACCACGATCAGGTTGCTGCCAATCGAGGCGATCTGCTCTTGAATGCGTTTCTCGGCACCCGATCCCACCGCCACCATGGCGATCACCGCCGCCACTCCGATGATGATTCCCAGCATGGTCAGCGCCGATCGCATTTTGTTGATGCGCAACGCCCGTAAGGCGATCTTCACGGCGGCGGCGATCTTTCTGAGGTTCATATCCCGAGCCTGGCGTTCATATTCCGAGCTTCTTCGTGCCCCCGGCGCCCTGAGATGGCGCGCTGGAAGCCCCGGCCTTGGGGGCCATCCCCGTGATCACTTCCTGTCCTTCCTTGAGATCGCCGCCGGCCGCCAAATCGCCGCCAGTGGCTTCCAAGCGGTTGGCGTCGCTGATTCCGGTTCTGATTTGCACCGCGCGCGGTTGTCCATGATCTAGTACGTAGACCGTTTGCGCGCCCTGCGGTTGAGCCGGCTTTGAACCTGCTGGACGGAATCGCAGCGCGGATTTGGGAATCCGCAGCGCGTTCGATACGTGACCCGTAAAAATCGTGGCGTTTGCCGTCATGCCCGGGAATAGTTTCAGGTCTGGGTTCGACACATCGATCACCACGTCGTAGGTGATGACGTTTTGCACATTGATCGGCGCTTGCCGGATTTGCGCCACCACTCCGCGGAAAATCTGGCCGGGATAAGCGTCCACGGTGAAGTTTGCCGTCTGGTTCAGGCGAATCGGCCCCACGTCGGACTCGTCTACGTTCGTGTCCACCTGCATCTTGGTCAGGTCCTGCGCGATCAGAAAAATTACCGGAGCCTGAAACGATGCAGCCACCGTCTGACCGACGTCCATGTTGCGCGACTCGACGGTGCCGTCCACCGGCGCGAGGATGCGCGTATGGTCGAGATTGAGCTGGGCTTGCGCGAGAATCGCCTGGTCCTGCGCCACCGTGGCGACGGCTTGATCCACCTGGTCACGCGCCACTTCGACTCCCTTCTGCGAGGATTCGGCGCCAGCCTCCGCGGCGGTGATCTCCGCCTGCGCCGCGTCGACGCCGGCCGCCGCCTGCTCATAGGTGGCCTGCGCGGTATCGGCATCTTCCTGCGAAATGGTTTTGGTCTGAAGCAGAGCCTTTCTGCGCTCGTTCTCCGTTCGCGCCAACTCCACCGCGCTTTGGGTCTTCACCAGGTTCGCCTTCTGGCTGGCAATATTGGCCTCCGCACTGGCCAGGTCGGCCTGGGATTTGGCCAGGCTCGCCTGCGCCGTAACGACGCCGGCTTTGGCGGCGTTCAGCGTCGCCTGCGACTGATCGACCACGGCTTTGAATGGCGCCGGATCGATCTCCGCCACCAGTTGTCCCTTTTTCACTTTGGTGTTGAAGTCGGCATACAGCGCGATGATATTGCCGGAGACCTGGCTGCCCACTTGGACCGTAATCACTGCGTTCAGATTGCCCGTGGTGGTGACCGTGGAATCGATGTCCCCGCGATCGATGCGCGCGGTGACGTACTCGGGCGCGCTGGGATTGCGAGAGTAGAAGAACACCGCTGCGGCGATCAAAGCTGCCACGCCGCATGCGGCCACAAGCCACTTCGCCGTTCTGCTCTTCCGGGCCGCTGAAGCGTGATGAGAAGAAGGAAGAGGCGCGGGATGAACCACCAGCGGCGCCGCTGCCGGCCCGGCCGGCTCAACCGCGTGAGAAAGTTCTTGAATCGAGGTGCTGTCCACGCTTCATAAGAAGCATGTTGCGTGCCGCTGGAACGCCTGTGTTTTCAGCTTCTCAGCAGTGAGGTGGGTTTCTTGGCGCAGCGCATGACCCGAAACTTAGAAGCGTTCCTTCAAACGAGCCTGCGCTACGAAGCGCCTCGGCGCCGGCCCGATGTATTTGAACGGATAACACGTTATGAAGGTCGCGATGGATTCTGAGGCAGGCTGCTCCAGGTGAATACCGTCCGGGTCCACCACCTGCATGGATTCGATCTCGTAGGTGAAGCGGCCCCGCAGGGTGCTGACAATCACCACGTCGCCCTTCTCCAGATTGTGCAAGCCTCGGAAGTACGTGTCGCGGTGCCCCAGAATCACCAGGTTCCCCGGTTCTCCGGGAAGAGCCGTCGAGGGCACGTGCCCCGCCGCGAGCCGGAGCGTTTCGTCATCCACTCCCTCTCGCACCACCACGCTGAGCCCGATGCGAGGCACCTCCAGTTTGCCGATGAGAAGAGGATCCCGAGCCATCAATCTCGGAAGACTTGGCAAGAGATGAAATGCGGTTTTGGGTTGCGGCCGGGCCGCGGGATCCGGAATATTTTCCTGAATCCCGCGGTCTGTGCCCACAATCTCCGATTCCTCCGATTCGAACCGAACCTTCTGCGAGTATTGGTAGTACACTCCGTCCAACGTCGACCATGCGAACACCAGCAATGCTGCGGCGCCCGCCAGAATCAGTAGATCCGCGCCCAACTTCAGCAGCCATCTACCATCGGTCTTTACTCGGATGCGCACGGCCAATACTCATTTCTTACTCTTACGAATCTGCGCGAGCCAATCGCCGCAGACTGACACCAGCAATCAACCCGACCAAGCCCGCCAAGCCGATCTCGTAAACCGGACTGGCGGTGGCAGGCAACGGCTCCGCTGCCAGCGGTGCGGGTAGCAACGCGGGAGCAGGTTCGGCCGCGGCCACTTCTGGCTCAGGCGCTGGCGGCGCAGGTTCAACAGCCGCCTCTTCAACGAACAGCTCTTCCACTCCCGATTTGTTGAATTGCGTCAACGGGAGAGTTTGCAGTTCGGCTTCGGTTTCCGCGGGCGTCGCTACCACCGTAGCTTGAGCTTCCCGCGCAATTGTGGCTGCCAGACCTTTCGGATAGACGAACTCTTGACCGAAGTTGTCTCCCGGATAGAACCACGCGTGGAGCGCTCGCGGGTTGCCCGCGGGAGTCTCCCAAAGCGTAATCGCGGTCTTACCTGTGCGCTGGAGCCGGTAGTTCGGAATCGCCAGAACGGTGGTAAACAGCTTGTCTTGCCGCTCATTGAAGATTCGAACAATATGCCGGTTCGAGTAGGATTCGTCCAACAGTAGAACGTACCTTCCTGGCTGCAGGGTCACGACCGGCACGCCGGCGACAATCACCGGTTCCGTGAATGTAATAACCGTCCTTTTGTCTGCCTCGCTCGCGAAAGCAACGGAGGCGAACGATGAAAGCAAGCAGACGGCTAAAAGCGATCTCGACATAATTTCACCTCCCTTACGACCGGGGTGGTGCAATCCGCGGGCCGAAGCCAACCCCATTTGTTAGCTTCGATTCGCCGCGACGGCCTGTTCGCGCCTGAGCGAGAGCGCCCAGCTTATGGGTTGGAATACGCTTCTCCGCAAAAAACAGAACGGCTGGACAGCTCCGTTCGCAGAGCCATCCAGCCGCTCGAAAGCCGTTGCCGTTAGCGGCGTCCGGATCCGCCCGAAGGTCTTGACGGGGCAGACGGAGCCGGCATCCGCGGAGGCGCCACCGTTCTCGGGATTCCCGGCGACTGGCCGCGGTTCTGGAACTCCTGCTGGCGGGACTGGCCAAACGTTCGCGAGTCGCGCTGCTGCTCCAGATGCTGCTGCAGGCCGGGAGTCGAAGGCATTCTCTGCCAGTTGCCCGACCGGCCCTGCTGATACCAGCCGTCGTCCCGATGCTGATAAACCTGCCCGTCCCTGCCGGCATATAAATCCGGCCGTCCGGCCGCGCCTTGACCCGTGCCGCGCTGCTCGAAATTGCGCGAGACCACCGCGTTGCCGGCCCAATGACTGTAGGCGTTCACGTTGCCGCGAATCCATGCTTGGTTAAACGGTGCTTGTTTAGCTGTGCCCCAATGCGGGTTCCAATGCTCGGAGAAAATCCGGTGCGTGTAAGGCGTGCTGTGATACCACCAATTGAAACCGATCGGATGCCAGAACCACCCGCCGCCCCAATAGCCGAAATCAAACCCGAGCCCCAGGTCCAGGGCCAGCCGCACCAAAAGTCGCCGCACATCATTCCCGGATACCACCATCCCGTACCGAACACCACCACGCCGTCGTAATCGAAAGCTCCCAGGTAACCCGGCGTGTAACCCTCGTACACGTACTCCGGATCGGCTCCGTACACGCGCACATAACGCGAATGATAGAGCGGGGAACTGGGCGGGATGGTATAAATCACAGCCGGAATCATGTCCGCGACCGCCCACGGGCCCAGCGGGGAATCCGCCACGAACCAAATGCCGTGTTCGACCGCGTAATACTGGCCTTCCGCATGAATCACCTCGGAGGAAGTATTGACCGCGTACTCCATCGGAGTTCCTTCGATGGGCTCAAAGCGCGGTGGGCCGCCGTAGGCGACTTTCAGCGTGGCTTCGCTGCGCCGCACCGTTGCGGTTTGCGGAATTTCGTTCGCGATCACAGACTCTCGGGCTTGCTCGGTCCCGGGAATCGAGGCCAGAACGTGTCCCTTGGGACTCTCCGGCGAGATGCGCGCAAAATCAGGCGGCACTTGTGCGCCCGGCACCCACTCCCACGTTCCTTCCAGAGCCTTCGCGCGATACCAGCGGCCAGCCAATACCGTGTAATACTGCTGCGTCTTAGTGTCCATAAAGATGTCGGAATCGGAGTTGGTGACGTATAGCAGGTTGGTATTGGGAATGGGAGCGTAAGTAGGTTCACCCCGCATGATCAGAAGCTCGGCGGGAACAGTGCTGACGAAAACCGCGGGAGGATTTCCCGCCGGAGTTGTCGCGGCCGTTTGTGCGCCCGGCTCCTGCTCTTCGTTCTGAGTCAGTTGATGCTTGACGCCGTCCAGATCCATGGGAAGATCGGCCGTCGCCGCCGTCCACGGACCCTTGATCGACCCAGCCGTCATCCACCAGCGCCCGCCATCCAGATAGAACCTTCCCGCCGCTGCGTCGAACAGCAGTAACGCAGGGGTATTGACCACGCGTAAATAGCGCGCGCCCACAACCGGACGGTACGCCGGGTCGCCGTCGATCAGAATCAAGACCGCAGGTCCCTTGCTCAAAATGATCTTGGGCGGACCGTTCTTGAGCGGGACCGCCTCCGTCTTGGTCTCGGCTTGTGTAATCGCGAGATCCGCCAGCAGCCGGTCCAGCGATACGGTTCGGGGCCAGTTTCGGAACGCTGTCACGCACCGCTTTGAGCAGCGCCGGTTGCAGCGATGCCGCCGAGGGGAAGTTCGTTTCTTTGATGGCAATGTCCTCGAAGATGACCAGTCTGGTCTCGCGGTCGACCTCGGTTCGTGCGTCGATCGAGACGATGCCGAAGATTTCGGTGGGATCCTCCCGCCTGGTGACGATCACCGCGGACCGGGCTTGAATAAGGTTGTCCTTCCAACTATCCACCTGTGGCTGATAGATGACCATATGAATGCCGCCGGAGTCGATTTCCTGCGGCCAGTCTCCGTCGCCATTGATGGGAGTCTGCACGGCCAGGACGGAAAGAGAGAGACAGCTCAGTGTTAACAGGAACTGAGGTTTCATAGCGCTTTGCCCTCTGCTTACGCAGCGGCATGTGAGCCGCCACTCGCCGGACGGCATTCGGGCTTGAAGTTACACGAACTTTAACCTGCTGTTGCTTGAATTACCGCGCGAAAGCGCGCAGACCTGGGTTGCCGCGCACGTGTCTACATAAACTTTGACTGGACGGCCGATTGCACCGTTTCTCGAGTGGGGAGGGCCCATGCATTCGATCTTGCTCCTTCAATTGGCGGGCGAGTGTCTTGCGGCGGGCATGCTTCTCGCCATGGCCACGTGGGCCGCTTACGCCGCCCTTGTTTGGATTCGCTACGGCCATCCCAAGCCGCCGGGAAATCCGGGCGAGCAGGACCCGCTGCTCGACCGCTTCATGCCGGCGTATGAAGTTGTAGACCGGCACTCGGCGCACATCGCCGCGCCAGCGGAAACCGCTTTCGCGGCTGCCGCAGCAATGGATCTTCAAGAATCGGGAATCATTCGCGCCCTCTTCAAGAGCCGCGATCGCATGCTTGGGGGCAAGCCGGAACTATCCGTTCTCCCGCGGACGCTGATCGCCTGGACCAAGGCCCTCGGCTGGACTGTGCTGGCGGAGGCTCCCGGCCGCGAGATCGTGATGGGCGCCGCCACCAAACCCTGGGAAACCAAGGTCGTGTTCCGTCCGGTCCTGCCGGCCGAGTTCGCGGCCTTTCACGAGCCCGGCTATGTCAAGATCGCCTGGACTCTTCGGATGGACCCGGCCGGTCCGGGCGAATCCGTGGCTCGGACTGAGACCCGCGCGACAACCACGGACCTCGCCGCCCGCGCCAGATTCCGCTGGTATTGGGCGGTCTTCTCGCCGGGCATCCATCTGATCCGGCGGATAGCGCTCAAGCTGCTGAATCGGAAAACGGAACGAGTGTCATCCGATGTCGCCGAGCTCTGGTCCAGCGCAACGCGGGCCGTTGGCCCTCAACAACTCTCGGACCGGTGGGATTCCCTGCCGGAACCGGTGCGGCGCTACTTGCGCTACGCTATCCCGAACGGCGCCCCGGCCATTCGCACGGTTCGTCTGAAGCACGGCGGCTTCTTCCGCATCAAGCCGGAACAAGGCTGGCTGCCGATTCGTGCCGTCGAGTACTTCACCGCGGGGAAGCCAGGATTCGTGTGGCGCGCCCGGATCTGCCCGTTCCCCTGCATATGGATCGACGCTTGCGTCGGTCTTTTCAACCGCCACGGCCACATGCTGGTGAAACTGGAATCGCTATTCACCATCGCCGACGCCAGCGGTCCCGAGATCGATCAAGGCGCGAGCCTGCGATGGCTGGCCGAAGCCGTCTGGTTCCCCTACGCCTTCGTTGGCGATGCGATCCGCTGGGAACCCGTGGACGAAACGGCTGCCCGCGTCACGCTTGTCCAAACAACGTTAGTCCAAGAAGACGCGATGGTTTCTGCCCTCGTCGAGTTCGACGCGGAGGGCCAGATGATAGCGATCCGCGGGCAACGCTATCGCGACCTCGGCGCCGGCAAAGCCAGGCTCACTCCTTGGCTAGGGCGATGCGGCGAATATCGCGAGTTCGGTGGATTTCGCGTTCCCACACACGTCGAAGCGACGTGGGTGATCGACGGAGCGGAGTTCACTTATGCCCGCTTCGATGTGACCGCCGTCGAGTTTAACGTGGTTTGAGGTCCCCGTAGGAGCGCGCGATGTCCTCCCCGCGCGCACGGAACCCTCGCGCATCTCCGTAGGGCACGAAGTGAACATATCGCGAGTGCGGCCGGGTCAAAGGGTGCTCATGCTTTATGGGGCAGAAACGCTGTTCCGTTCGGGCCGCTATTTCGGCGACATAGGCAAGCAGCCCATTGGCATAGGAGCAATATACGCAGCCTATTTTTTCGATCGCGTTCAGATAAGCCAGGCGTCCTCGGTCGAACACCAGGTACTCTCTCCGCCGGACCTTCGGGACTCCAAAAATCGGAAAACAGATGAATTGATAGACCGAGACGAACAGATCCAGCAAAGCGAAAGGAATTACACAAGCGTAGATCAACGGCACCGTCAGAATTACCAGGAGCCGCGCGTTGCAGACGTGTTTCCACAGCGGCGTCCTTAGCGAACGGTGCTCTTTCAGCGTCTCTGGCGCGAGAGACATTAGCATGGGGCGCCTCTTTCCTGACCTTTACGGAGCACGAAGGTGGCCGTACCGCAATCCGCTGTAAAACCAGGACCTTTCTGGAAGCGGCTACTATGGGTTAGGTGGCTTCCGTATGTCCGCTGCTCCCAAGGCCTTAATCTCGCTGCTCATCATCGACGACAATCCGGGCAGTCTCGAATTGCTTTCAAGTGCATTGGAGCAGCCCGGCCTGGAGATCCTCACGGCTTCCGATCCGGCCGAAGGGATCGATCTTTTTTGCAACCGGCACCCGCAGATCGTTCTCACCGACCTGGTGATGCCGCACATCAGCGGCATGGAAGTGCTGGAGCGGATCATCGAAGTCGATCCGATGACAAACGTGATCCTTATGAGCGCTCATTATTCTACGGAAAGCGCGGTTGAGGCGATCAAGAAGGGCGCCAGCGACTATTTGAATAAACCGATATCCCTGCCGGCCCTGCGAGAACGGATTGGAAAGCTGATGGAGGATGTCAGCAGGCAGCAGTACACCTCGGACCTCGAGAACGAGTTGCGGACGAACTCCGAGTTTGAGGGAATTATCGGCCGCGGCCCGCTGATGATGGAGATGTTGTCGCGGATCCGGCGCGTCGCGCCGCATTACCGCGCAGTCCTGATCACCGGAGGAACGGGCACCGGAAAGGACCTGGCCGCTCAGGCGCTTCACCGGCTGAGCCCGGTCTCCTCAGGCCGGTACGTAGTGCTTAATTGCTCCGCCGTCGTCGAGACTCTGTTTGAAAGCGAGTTGTTCGGTCATGTGAGAGGGTCCTTCACGGGGGCGACTCACGACAAACCTGGCCTCTTCGAACACGCCCATGGGGGCACGCTGTTTTTGGATGAGATCGGGGACATGCCCCTTGCGACCCAAGCCAAGCTGCTCCGCGTGTTGCAGAACCAGGAGGTTCAGCGCGTAGGCGCGCTCACCGCCCGTAAAGTGGATGTCCGGGTAGTAGCCGCCACCAATCATGACCTCCGAACCCTGATTGCCGAGAAGCGTTTCCGTGAGGATCTCTACTATCGTCTCTCCATGGTGGAGATTCAGGTGCCGAGCCTGGAACAGCGTAAAGAGGATCTCCCCCTGCTCCAGCGCCACTTCGTCACCCGGTTCGCCGCTCAGTATGAGAAAGAGATTCACGGCCTGACTCGCCGCGCGCAGATCCGGCTCTCGCAGCACTCCTGGCCGGGAAATGTGCGGGAACTCGAGAACGTCATCGGCCACGCAGCCATGATGACCCTGGGGACCTTGATCGATGTACAGGATCTGCCCGGCTATCTGCAATCCCAATCGGGCATTAACGCAGCCGACGCGACCCCGCTCTTGCCGGCGGACACACTCGTGTTAGAGGAGCAAGAGCGCCGCTTGCTCCTCCAGGCACTCCAACAGGCGGACGGAAATCAATCCAAAGCCGCGCGATCGCTGCGCATCGGCCGCGACGCCTTGCGCTACAAACTCAAGAAGCACAATCTCGATTCGCCCGATTCGCTGCAGGGATCGGCAGCCGCCGGCTGACGCCGCTAAGCTGCTTTGGCCGCCGCTTCCTTGGGCTTCACGATTTCCGGAGCGCTGACGCGCAGCAGTCCGTTTTCCAGATTCGCCGTGACTTTCTCAACCTCGATCTGGCGAGGGCATAATCCGAAAGCGCGTAGAAACTCTGCACGCGGATTTTGTAATCCGAGAAATCGGGCCGCCGAAGATCGGAGAGACGGCCGGACGCCACTAGATCGCGAAGCTCCGGCACGCGATCCGCGGGTACGGGCACGGCGAGAATCAATGCGAACACGGTCGCGCGCAGCATCACTTTCATAACCAAACTTCATAGCCAAGCACTCGTGCACCCAACGCTCGAACTGGCGAGGAAAGTGCACTTCTCCGTGGTGGGATGCCGAAAGGAGGCTCCGTTGGGGTGAAATGACGCAGGCCCGAATCGGCGTTCCGGGAGGCTTTATATGCTGGTTCGCGATTTAATGCGGAGCTCGCCGGCCAGTTGTGCTCCTGGCACGAATCTTGCCGCCGTGACGGAGCGGCTCTGGGGCTGTGGATGCGGTGCACTACCGGTGGTCGATTCGGCCGGAAAGGTCTTGGGAATCATCACGGACCGCGACATCTGCGTCGCGCTGGGAACCAGGGACCGGCGTCCGTCGCAGGTCACCGCCGGGGAGGTAATGTCGCGCGGAGTGGTCGCTTGCCGCGCTGAGGATGAGATTCACGAAGCGCTGAAGATCATGGGAGCGAAAAAGGTCCGGCGGTTACCGGTGCTCAATGGGGCTGGAAACCTGGAAGGCATGTTGTGCATGAGCGATCTGATTCTGGATGCGCGGCACACCAACGGATCCAGACCGCAGCTTTCCTATGAGGATGTGATGGGAGCCCTTAGGGGCATCTACTGGCACGAGTCGGCCGTGACTCCCGCCATTCATCGCTGATTGGTTCTTGACGTGCACTTAGAGGAAAGCGCAGGAGCGCAAATACTATCATGCCCAACGCGACTCTTCCCATCATTACCGACCTGGTGCGCGATTCCGCGCAACCCCTAACGGGGGCCAACGCAGACTACGATCATCTGCTTGAATTCATCGGAGACCGCCGCTTTGTCTTGCTGGGCGAGGCAACCCATGGAACGCACGAGTTCTACCGCCAGCGCGCGCAAATCACCAAGCGCCTCATTCTAGAAAAGGGCTTCACCGCGGTCGCGGTTGAAGCGGATTGGCCGGACGCCTATCGAGTGAACCGGTATGTGCGCGGCCAGGGCGCGGATCGAGACGCGGCCGAAGCACTGTCGGGATTCAAGCGCTTCCCTGCGTGGATGTGGCGAAACGCGGACGTTTTGGATTTTATAGGCTGGCTGCGCGCGTACAACGACTCCCTTGCTATGGATGCGACCAAGGTGGGCTTCTACGGGCTGGATCTGTATAGCTTGCACACTTCTATCGAGGCGGTGCTCAATTACCTGGACAAAGTCGATCCCGAGGGAGCCAACCGCGCCCGTCAGCGCTATGGATGCTTTGAGCATTTCGGAGAAGATCCTCAGGAGTATGGCTACTCGGCTGGGCTTGGCCTGAGTCACACCTGCGAATCCGAAGTCGTCTCCCAGTTGATTGAATTGCAGAGGAGCGCGACGGAATACGCACGCAGAGATGGCCGGATTGCCGCGGACGATTTCTTTTATGCGGAGCAGAACGCGCGGCTGGTGAAAGATGCCGAACAATACTACCGCACGATGTTCCGGGGACGGATCTCTTCCTGGAATCTGCGCGACTCGCACATGGCGGACACGCTCGACTCGCTGGATGTGCATTTCTTAAGGCAGCGCCAGCCGGGCAAATTCGTCGTGTGGGCGCATAACTCGCACTTGGGCGACGCACGGGCCACCCGGATGGGGCGCGGCGGAGAATGGAATGTCGGCCAGTTGGTCCGGGAGAACCACCCTCAGGATTGCGTCCTGATCGGCTTTACCACGCATTCCGGTACGGTTACCGCTGCCTCAAATTGGGGCGGGCCGGCAGAGCGAAAGCGGATCCGGCCGGCGAGGTCCGGAAGCTACGAATCTCTGTTCCATGAGACCGGCATGCCGTCGTTTCTGCTCACGCTCCCGCGGAGAACGCATGTCGCGCTGGGGCTCCGCGAACCGATGTTGGAACGCGCCATTGGCGTGATCTATCTTCCCGAATCCGAACTGGCTAGCCATTACTTCCAGGCCCGGATTTCGGATCAGTTCGACGCCGTGATTCACTTTGACCAGACTCGCGCTGTCGAGCCCCTGGAACTGACCGCCGAATGGGGCATTGGAGAGCCGGCGGAAACATTTCCGTCTGGAGTGTGAGAGCGCATGGTTTCGCAGCGTGCAAAGGAGGGAACGAAAGTTATGACACCGATTGACAAGAAGATCAAAGAGATTGAGAACGATGCCAAGGAGGGAAAAATTCCTAAGCCGATCGAAGACCTTCCCTCCGAGTGGGCGGAAGAAGATCGCGAGATCGAAGGCAGCAAACCGGACCTGGGGGAGCTAGACGAGGATCCGTCAACGCTGTGATGAAACTGGAGTTTCGGATTCGACCAGCGTATCTAACTCAGCGCGTTCCAGGGTCTCCTTGGCGATCAGCGCCCGCGAGATTCGCTCCAATGGTTCACGGCGCTTCAACAGGATCTCAGTCACGCGCGTGTGAATCTCATCCACGATGCGGCGGCATTCATCGTCAATCGTCTCCGCGGTGCGCTCGCTGTAGTTGCGCTCTTCCATGTCGAATGGCGACTTGAGGAACTGCCCTGCCGTCGATCTTCCATACGTCAACGGACCCAGCGGATCGCTCATGCCGAATCGCGTCACCATCTGACGCACCAGGGCGGTTGCTCGCTCCAGATCGTCCGCGGCTCCGGTAGAGGTCACGCCGTCGTAGTGGATCTCCTCCGCCGTCCGTCCGCCCAGCAGCACAGCAATCTGGTCCTCCAATTCCGGCTTGGTCATCAAATACCGCTCCTGTGTCGGCAACTGTAGCGTGTAGCCCAGGGCGCCGATGGAGCGGGGAATGATCGAAACCCGGTGCAGCGGGTCCGCATGCTTAACCGAGAGGGCCACGATCGCATGGCCGGCTTCGTGAACCGAGACGCGTTCCTTCTCTTCACGGCTCATCACGCGGCTCTTCTTTTCCAGACCCAGCATGACGCGGTCAACCGCCTCTTCCAAGTCCCGCATTTCCACGCGATCGCCGCCGCGACGCACCGCGAGCAGTGCAGCCTCGTTGATGATATTCGCAAGATCGGCTCCCACCATGCCGGGTGTACGGGCAGCGATGGTTTCAAGGTCCAAGTCATTCGCCATCAGAATCTTTTTGGCGTGCACCTTCAGGATTTCGATCCGGTCTTTGAGGTCCGGACGGTCTACCAGCACTTGGCGGTCGAACCGGCCGGCGCGCAGCAGAGCCGGATCCAGGACCTCAGGGGTGTTTGTGGCAGCCATAATGATCACGCCCTCGGACGATTCGAAACCGTCGATCTCAGTTAGCAACTGATTCAACGTCTGCTCGCGCTCGTCGTTGCTGAAGCCCATGGCTCGCCCGGAACTGCGCGACTTGCCGATCGCGTCCAGCTCATCGATGAACACGATGCAGGGCGCCTTCTGTTTGGCTTGAACGAATAGATCGCGGACGCGGGCCGCTCCCACGCCGACGAACATCTCCACGAATTCCGATCCGGAGATGGAGAAGAACGAGACGCTTGCCTCTCCCGCCACGGCCTTGGCCAGCAGCGTCTTACCGGTACCCGGAGGACCCACCAGGAGAACTCCCTTGGGAATGCGGCCACCCAGCTTCTGATACTTCGCCGGCTGGCGAAGAAAGTCCACAACTTCTTCCAATTCCAGCTTGGCCTCATCCACTCCGGCCACGTCGGCGAAGGTGACCTGCATGCGGCTGGATTCGTCATGAATCTTGGCGCGGTTTTTCCCGAATGTCAGCGGACCGCCTCCTTGGGCCATGCGCCGCATCCCGACGCCGTAAATCAATGCGATGAAGAGCACCGGAAACAGCCACCCGAGGGCGTTCCAGATCCAGGAGGTCTGTTCAATTTGGCCTCCGAATTTTACCTGGTGCTCCTCTAACTCCTTGAGCAACAGGGATTCATCGATGCCTGGCAAACGCGTGGCTTTGATGCGGGATTCTTTAGACGGTGTCGAGCCGGATGAGCTGCTCTTCAGAACGCCGATTAGCTCGCGTTCGGTGATCTGGACCTCGCTTAACTGGCCGGCGCGAAGTTGGTTCAGAAACTCGCTGTAAGGGACCTCTTTGGGCGCCGCGGTGTTGGCAACCCGGCTGCTCACCCAAATTACGGCAATGATTGCAATGAAGTTTAGTGCTGTAAAGATCCAACGGTGTTTCTGCTGGCGATCCATTCCGTTTCTATCACTGCACGTACCTCGCCATAAAGGGGCGCCGTGTGCTCAGCCTGCATACCCTTTCTCTACGATCTTGGCAACAATCCGCCGGGCGGCTCCCTCCGGCTCCTCCTGATCGCCATGCACGATGAGGTCCGGGTGCTCGGGCGGTTCGTACTCGGCTTGAAGGCCAGGGACGGTGTTCGCGGCAGAGGCCTTGTGGTAAATGCCCTTAGGGTCCCTAGCCATGCAGGTTTCGAGCGGGGAGTCCACGTAAACCTCCAGGTACCGCGGAATCTGCTGCCGTGCTCGATCCCGGTACCGGCGGCGATTCGCGGTCGCGTCGAAAATCACCGGCACTCCGTGTTGCGTGAGCAGAGTGCCCAGGAAAACCATCTGGCGATAGAACGTTTCCCGCTCCTCTTCGTCGTAACGGGGATGCGGGGTGAAGATTTGACGAAGTACATCGGATTCCAGCACAGCAACGTCGACTCCCTGCCCTTTTAGCTGAGTTTTCAGCGCGGCTGCAAGTGTCGACTTCCCGGAGGCCGGGAGGCCGGTGACCCAAATTGCAAACGCCTGCGTTCTATTGGACTCCACAGTAGGAATTCGCCTTCTGCGGGTCAAAGCGGCCATCCTCCAGCACAGCAACGATGAAGCTCAGCATGCTTTGACGAACCGCATCCGAGAGCGTGGGGTACCACAGCGGGCTGGCCATCACCAATCCACGGAAGGCAAAGAATGGCGCGACGACGTTGAGAATTTCGGGATCGCCGCTCTTTTCGAGGTAGCGTTGCCAGAACCGCAGAAACAGAGTCTCGAAGCCGCCTTCGAGCTTCCCGCTGCGCTGTAAGGAGAAGAAGAGATAGTTGAGGGTCAGAGAGGTCACGTCGTCCGCCGGATCTCCGTACTCGCCCCGGGATCGATCCAGCACGGAAAAATCCAACCCGGATCGAAACAGGATGTTCCAGGGATGAAAGTCCCCGTGGACCTGGCGCAGCCGATGCGTGAGACTCTTGAGCCGCCAGCGCCAGCCGACGCAAAGATGCTCGATCTTTTCGAGCAAGCTCGCGGGCGCCAAAGGATGCTGAGGATAAGAATCCGCGAGGCCCATGATACACTCTCCACCGCCCACCAATTCGCGCATGCGCCGCACATATAAACCGGGATCCGTGCCGGGCGCTTGGTGAATTTCCACCAGATAGTCACACAGCGCGTCCGCGCGAGCCAAATCGAGTGCGTTCACTTCTCCAGTAGCTCGAATTCGTTCCAAGTCGTGTGCGTAACTTTGACCCTCCACGTAATCGGTCACAAGGCAGAACTCCTCGACCTTGCCGAGCGATAGCAGTCCGCCGTCGGGTTGAAATCCGCAAACGTCAAGCGAGCGGACGTGACGCGGAAGCCGGTTGAAGGCTTGATGCTCCCACAGCAGCTCCTGAGCGCGGTCCGCCATATGCTCGTGACCGAAAGGACCGGGAGTCATGGTGTGGAGCACAACTGTGCGCGCCTCACCGTTGTGAAGTCGAAAGTCGACCTTCAAGGGGACGCCATATCCGTAGCCTTTGACGTCTTGGTTCTCACGCTCTCCTCCCAAGATGGCCATTTCGACGACGGTCACTGGCGCACCAACTACCGATTGTAGATACCGCTGGACCTCTTCTCGCTTCAGATCAGGCATGGACTCCTCATTACGATTTTGTGCGCCAATTGCAGTTTAGGCCGTCTTGGAGGAGGTGCGCAGGCCCGATCGGCTTTACAGCCGCAGGGCCGTCTCCTCGATAGTCGAGAATTGCGCTACCTTCGGCTGCGCTAACCTCTCGAAATCGGCGTAAGAAAGCCGGATTAACTCGTGATGGGTGCCGGCGTTGAACGCGATTTCCTTTTGAAGCGTCAGCGTTTCATCCACGAAGACCCGCATGCCGTACAGGGGTCCGAACGGGGGCATCGCGCCTTCTTCGCATCCAGGGAACTTGTCGCGGAAATCCGTCTCGGCCGCAAGGGCAATCTTCTTCCCATGGGCGGCGTCCTTGAAGAGCGGAAGATCCACATGATGGGAAGCGGGCAGAACCGCCATGACCAAATCTCCGTCGATTCGGACAATCACGGTTTTGGCGAACTCGTCCCCCCGGACATGCGCCAGCGACGCAATTTCCGCCGCGGTGTACGCCGTTGAATGCGTCATGGTGACGTATTTGATCTTGTGCCGGTCCAGAAATTCCTTCAATAGTCTTGTGGGCATAGTAGCCTCCTCCACTGCAATCTGCGACAAGCGCCGCGCTGCAAGAATCCGGCGAGTTGCGTTGTCGATATACTGTTCGCGGGTTTGCGCCACGTGAGCCAAACCCAGTTCCTGCGCTTTCATCGCGGTCGCCGCCGCCACGCGAGGGACCACCTCCCAGTCGGCCATGGTGGGCAGGATGGCGTCCTCCCGCAGACCGCGCTCCTCCGCGCAGCGAGCCAGCTCCATCGCGGCGGCCAAGGCCATCTCATCGGTGATCGAAGATGCGCGCGCGTCCAAGGTCCCTCGAAAGATTCCAGGAAACACCAGCGAATTGTTGAGCTGATTCGGCAGGTCACTGCGGCCGGTGGCGACCACCCGCGCTCCGGCTTGCTTTGCCTCAATGGGCCAGATTTCCGGGGCTGGATTGGCGCAAGCGAACACGATCGCGTCCCTGGCCATCGCGCGAACCCACGCCGGATCGATTAGCCCTGGAAATGGACGGGCGAACGCGATGCACACATCCGCCCCGCGCAGCGCCTGTTGGATGCCGCCGGTTATCCCCTTTGGGTTGGTCTCCTGGCAGACGCTCCATTTCTCGCGCAGGTCGGTTTGCCGGCGCTCGATGTCGATGCGCCCGCGGTTCAGGATTCCCTGGCTGTCACACGCTACCACCTGCTCGGGCTTCAGTCCGTAGGCCTTCAACAGCCGGTACGTGGCAAAGTTGGCCGCGCCCATCCCGATCATCGCCACCCTGATGGAGCCTATGGTCTTCCCGGTCACTGTCAGAGCACCGATCAGACCAGCGAGAACTGCCGTAGCCGATCCCTGCTGATCGTCATGCCAAACGGGGATCTTCATGGTCTTGCGCAATTCTTCCAAGACTCGAAAACAGCGAGGCGGCGCGATGTCTTCAAGATTAATCGCTCCAAAGGAGGGTTCGAGAAACTGGACCGTTCGGACTAGTTCCCGTTCATCTTGAGTCGCCAGGCAAATCGCGACCGCATCCACGCCCCCGAGATACTTGAAAAGCAGCGCCTTGCCTTCCATGACGGGTAGCCCTGCGTAGGGCCCGATGTTTCCCAGGCCCAGGACACGCGAACCGTCAGAGACAATCGCGATCGAGTTGGCCTTGTTGGTGAATTCGTAAACTGCGGCGGGATCGGCGTGGATCGCCCGGCACGGCGCGGCCACTCCGGGCGTATACCAGACGGAGAAGTCGCCGGCATCGCGGATCGGGCACTTGGGCACCACCTGCATCTTGCCGTGATAGAGGGCGTGGAGGCGAACAGCCTCCTCATCGGACTTACGGGCAGAGCTCACAGTGAGCACGATCGCACCCCGCTGAACCTTGTGCAATCGAGAGGCCTTCCTTTCCAGGCTCGCGAATGGCCCACACGCGATCGGGACGTGCGCGGCCAACCTTCCATCCTGCGCGCTCACCCCCAGCCTGCGTGCTTTCGCCCAAAAGGCCTCGTCATGAGCCTTTCGATCTGCTCTCGATTTGCGGTGATTTCAAGCAGATGGCCGGTCTTTACGGATTATTAATAGCTTCTATAGGACGTTTTTAGACCTTACATAATACGCTCTAAATGGAAGGCGGGTGAAACGTCATCCGCCGGAGATGTGAAAAGGAGATTGATATGAAAACGTTAGTCGGCGTTCTTATCGTTGGAGCATTATCCGCAACGGGCGCGCTCGCAGAGGCGGCTGGAACGTCGAGCAATGTCGCGACAACCGGTAATACGATCGCGACTCCTCAAATTCCGTTCCGGCCCTTGCAGAAGAGGCCTACTGGAGCGCGGCCGCCCGCGGCGGCGGCGCCACGCGTGAACACTGGAAGGGTTCAAATACCGTTCCGGCCCTACCAGAAGCGCCCGACGGGGGCCGCGTCGAAGAACCCAAGCGCCGTTGAATCCGGCAGGCGGCAGTAACCGGCTGTAAGGGTCGGCCGTGCATGTGGCGGCTGACCCTTCGGTTTGCTACCCCAGGTCGAGGTCGGGCGAGAGCTGGATTTGAGAACGTGCCTGCGTAACGATAGCTGTCCGAGACAAACTCTAAAGCTCGGCACGCTGTGCGCGCTCACGCCCAGCCTGCGTGCTTTCACTCAGAGGGCCCGGCCGGGGCGCGACCCCTAAGAAGCCGAGTGCGGGCTCCGCCGATTTAGGCCTCTGCCGATCCATAGAGTTGCAGCGGTTTGCCGGATTGAACTCGAGCCGCCTCGGCTGGGCAACCGCTTGCGTAGATCACTATGTGGGAAGGCGAAGCAGCTTGCGATCCAGCGCCGCGGGCTACCTGGCGGCGATCCTCGGTATCGCCGCGGTAACAGCGATCTGCTGCCTGTTGCGTAGCCACATCAACGAAATGACCGTCGCGCTGGCGATGCTCCTGGTTGTGCTGGTGGTCGCCAGCGTGTGGGAGCGATGGCCGGCTCTGGTCGCGTCCGTGCTGGGAATGCTGTGCCTCAACTACTTCTTCCTTCCACCGATTGACACGCTCACCATCGAGGATCCTAAGAACTGGGTCGCGCTCACGGCTTTCTTCATTACTGCGCTCACCGCTGGCGGCCTTTCGGCTTCGGTCAAACAGCGAGCGGCGGAGGCGGAAGCCAGCAATAACCAGGCGAGGCTGGCCAGCGTCTACAACCGGAGCCTGCTGGAAGCCAGTCTCGATCCTCTGATGACCGTGGGACGCGACGGCAAGATCAACGACGTGAACGCCGCCGCCGAGACGGCCACCGGTTATGCGCGCGCGGAGTTGATCGGCTCCGGTTATCCAGAGCGCTTCACTGAACCGGAGCAAGCTCGCGCCGTCTTCGAGCAGGTGCTGCGCGGCGGCTCCTTGCGAGCCTATTCTCTGGAACTTCGGCGCCGCGGCGGACACAGCACCTCCGTTCTGTGCGATGGTTCGCTCTACCGGGATGCCGACGGCAACGTCATCGGGGTGGTCCTGTCTGCCCGTCCCATCAGCACATATGCGGGCGAGCTGGCGGAAGACCGGCCCGACCCGCGCGTGCTCCGGCACCTGGGGCTGTTCGCCGCATTCGCCGCCGTTTTTCCAGTTGCCGTGGGACTGCTGTCCATCCTGGGTTTGGTCTTCCGCATCGACTTGCTGAAGAGCGTTCTGCCGGGCCAACCGGTCATCAAGATAAACGCCGCCGCGTGCCTGGTACTGCTCGGAATGGCGCTCTGGCTGGTGGGAAGACGAGACACGGTCTCCCGCGTGAAGAGGCTGTGTGCCCGGATCATGGCCAGCGCGACTGCGCTGGTGGGCCTGGTGAGTTTGACCGAACACCTGTTTGGCCGGAGCTTCGGGATCGATCAGCTTCTCTTTCACGAGCCCGTCGCCGACACCTTCTTTAGTGTTCGCCCAGGGCTGATCGCTCCCATCACGGCTCTCGATTTTCTCTTGCTCGGGCTCGCCATCTTGCTTCTGGACCATCCGCTGTCATGGCAGGGACGGAGGTTCTGGCTGGCTCCGTATCTCGCCTCCTTGACCATGCTGCTCGCGCTCGCCGGGCTCCTCGATTTTATTCTCGAGTCGCACATTTCTTATACTCACGTCGCGCTGCAAACGGCGATTACCTTGTTTGTGGTCTCGCTCGGCGTGCTCTGTGTTCGCACGGAGCATGGCGTGGCGGCGCTGCTGGCAAGCTCGATGCCGGGAGGCGCACTGATGCGGCGGCTGTTGCCCGCTGCCATCATCATCCCCATCGTCATCGGCGTTTTGTCATGGACGGCGCTGTCCGCCGGGCGATATTCCGCATGGAACGCGCTTGCGGTGATGATCATCGCCATGGTCGCTCTGCTGAGTGCGCTTGCGATTTGGAACGGATCTATCGTCAATCGCGGCGATCTGGACAGCGCCCAAGCCACGGCGATGCTGAACCGGAGAGAGATGGAGTTGCGCGAGTCGCAGCGTCTGGCACACGTCGGTAGCTGGTGGTGGCGTCCTAACACCGATAGCGTGATCTGGTCCGAGGGCCTTTCGCACCTGCTGTGGCGCGACCCCATGCTCCCGCCACCCACTTACAAAGAGAACCTCGGATTTTACACCCCGGCGAGTTCCGCCCGGATTGCCTCCGCCGTGGAGCGCTCCGTGCGGACCGGGTCATCTTTCGAGCTCGATCTTGAAATGGTCCGCGCCGATGGAGCCAATCGCTTCGTGACCGCCCGCGGCGAAGCGGAGCGCGACCAGGATGGCAATGTGGTGCTGGTGCGCGGAACCGTGCACGACGTTACCGAGCGCAAGCAGGCCGAGCAGGCGTTGCAGAAATCGGCGGAGGAAATCCTGGATCTGTATAATCACGCGCCCTGCGGCTACCACTCGCTCGATCCGGACGGGGTTTTTGTCCGCATCAACGACACGGAACTTGAATGGCTCCAGTACAACCGCCAGGAGTTGATCGGGAAGCGCCGCTTCATCGATTTCCTGACGCCCGAAAGTTTGAAGATCTTCGAGAGCAGTTTCCCGCAGTTTAAGGAGAAAGGATCGGTCCAGGATCTCGAATTCGATCTGGTTCGCAAGGATGGCACTACCTTCCCCGTGCTCTTGAGCGCTTCGTCCGTTACGGACTCCTCCGGGAAGTATCTGATGAGCCGCTCGACCGTATACGACATCACAGCTCGAAAGCGGGAGGAACAAGCCCGCGCTCACCTCGCCGCCATCGTGGAATATTCAGACGACGCCATCGTCAGCAAAAGCCTGGACGGAGACATTGTCACATGGAACAAGGGCGCCGAACGAATGTTTGGGTACACAGCCCAGGAGGTTGCGGGCCGCCCGATTTCGATTCTGGCTCCAGCGGACCGGCTGGATGAATTGCAAGCCGTCATGGACAAGGCGCGCCACGGCGAAAGCACGGAGCACCTGGAAACGGTCCGGCTCAAAAAAGACGGGCGGCCGATTTTCGTGTCCTTGACCATTTCGCCGATCCGGGACGCGGACGGGGAAGTCGTGGGCGCGGCTACAATCTCCCGGGACATTACGGAACGCAAGCGGGCCGAAGAGGCGCTGCGCCGCAGCAATCGAGCCCATCGCGCCTTGAGTAACTGTAACCAGGCCCTGGTACGGACCTCCGATGAATCCACCCTGCTCGATCAAATTTGCCGCCTCATTATCGACCATGCCGGATACCGGTTCTGCTGGGTTGGCCATGCGGAGCAGGATGAGACTAAGGCCGTGAAGCCGCTCGCCAGGGCCGGATTTGAGGACGGGTACCTGGCAACCATCAACATCACTTGGGCGGACGACGAGCGCGGCCGCGGTCCGACGGGCCTCGCCATCCGGACCGGTCAGATCCAAATCACCAAGGATTTCGCGACGGATACCAGGCTCGCACCGTGGCGCGCAGAGGCGTTGAAGCGCGGTTACGCGTCGTCGGTCGCGATTCCGCTGAGCGTCGACGGGAAGGTTTTTGGATCCTTGACCATCTACTCCGGTGAAGCGGAAGCATTCGGCGACGAAGAGGTGAAATTGCTGACGGAATTGGCCGATGACTTGGGCTTCGGCATCACCGGACTCCACACCCAGACCGAGCGGAAACGCGCCGAGGAAGAGGTCCGCGCTCTGAACGCCGACCTGGAACAGCGCGTAGTGCGCCGGACCGCCCAGCTTCAGACCGCGAACCAGGAGTTGGAGCAGGCCCATGAGCGGGAAATTGAGACCGGCTTCCGCATCCAACAAACTCTCTTGCTGGATCAGCCGCCGCGCGATGTGCCAGGTTTGAGGGTAGCCGCGCTGACCATCCCCTCCCAGAGAATCGATGGCGATTTCTATGCGTTCCTCCGGCATTCCGAGGATTGCCTGGATGTGATCGTCGGGGACGTGATGGGGAAGGGGATTCCCGCCGCCCTGCTGGGAGCCGCGACGAAGAGCCACTTCCTCCGGGCCCTTAGCGATCTGGTAGTGGCGTCCAAGGATGGCGCGCTTCCGGAGCCTAAAGACATTGTGATGCTGGCGCATGCCGAGCTCGCGCCGCACCTGATGGAATTGGATAGCTTCGTGACCGTCATGTACGCGCGCCTGAACCTGAGCCGGCGCCGCCTGACCGTAGTGGACTGCGGACACACCGGCATCCTGCACTGGCACAGCCGAACCAAACGCTGCGAGATGCTGCACGGCGACAATCTGCCGCTGGGAGTGCGGCAGGATGAAATCTATAATCAGGTTCCCTATGCCTTCGAGCCCGGAGACCTGCTGCTGCTGTTTTCCGATGGCGTCACCGAAGCGCGCAGCCCCTCCGGGGAACGCTTCGGCGTGCAGCGGCTGGAAGACTACGTCCAGGCCAACGGCGGCCTCGATCCGGGACGGCTGGTGGAAGGTCTCCGCAAGTCGGTCTTCGCGTTTTCGGGGGCGGAACGCGTCAGCGACGACTTGACCAGCGTGGCGATCGGAGTAGAGGAACGGCTGCTTCCTTGCGTACGGTCGCAAATCGAAATGGACAGCGATCTCAAAACCCTGGGCCGCGCGCGCGACTTCGTGCGCGAGTTCTGCCGCGGCGTTCCGGGTCCGCCGCTCCAGGAGGAGCGCGCCGCCTTTCTTGAGTTGGCGGTCAATGAAGCAGCCAGCAACATCATGAAGCACGCCTACCATGGCCGGACCGATCAGAGGATTCACCTGGACGCCGAAGCGTACCCGGACCGGATCGCCGTCCGGCTGCGGCATTTTGGAGATCCATTCGATCCATCGTCGGTCGCGCCGCCCCCGTTGGATGGATCGCGGGAGTCCGGCTTCGGTGCGTACATTATCGGCAGATGTGTGGATGAGGTGCGGTACTATCGCGATGAACGCGGCAGAAATTGCGTCGCGTTGACAGTACTCAGAACACCGCAGCAGGAAGGAAATAGCAATGGAAATCGCAGTGCAAAACTTTGACGGCGTGGCCGTCGCAGCCGTGCCCGTGGATGAACTGGACGCAAGTAACTCGGGGGAATTCAAGCGTGACGTCGCACCGGTCCTGCAGGCCAACGCGAAGGTGGTCCTGGATCTAGGCCAGCTTCGTTTCGTGGACAGCTCCGGATTGGGAGCGATGCTCTCCTGCCTGAGGCAGCTGAGCGCCAAGAACGGCGATCTCAAGCTGTGCGGCATGTCGAAACAGGTCCGGGCGCTGTTTGAGCTGGTGCGCATGCATCGAATCTTCGATATCTACGGGACGCGGGATGATGCTGTCGCTGCGTTCCAACCGAGTAAGTGAGGGCTCATGGCAACCCAGTCGATCTCCGTTTCAGACGCTGTAGCCGAGCTTCAGGAATCCATTGAGCGTCACGCCCGCTATGCCCTGGGCAGCGACTGGCGCGATCTGTCCGCGCGGGAGCGCTTCAACGCAGTCGCGCTGGCGGTGCGGGACCGGATGGTGGACCGGATGCTCGAAACCGAAGACCGGCGCTGTCGAAACGACAGCAAGCGCCTGTACTATTTATCGATCGAATTTCTGATCGGAAAGTCGCTGGACAACAACCTCTGCAACCTGGGAATCCGCGAAGCGTGCCGCGAAGCGGTGAGCAATCTCGGCTCGGATTTGGATGAGCTCGAAGAAAGCGAGCCGGACGCCGCGCTCGGCAACGGAGGACTCGGGCGTCTGGCGGCGTGCTTCCTGGACTCGCTTGCCACGCTCGGCATGCCTGGCTACGGTTACGGTATCAACTATGAGTACGGCCTGTTCAAGCAGGAGATCGACGACGGCTATCAGCGGGAAAGGCCGGACAACTGGCTCGCCCAGAGCAGCCCGTGGCAAATTGCCCGGCCGGATGAAGCGTGCGTAGTGCCGGTGTACGGCAGAATCGAGCACAGCGTCGACCGCAAGGGCAACTACAATCCCATGTGGATGGATTGGAAGATCCTGATCGGCATTCCGCATGACATGTTGATTCCCGGCTATGGCGGACGCGGCGTCAATCACAATGGAGCGGACTCGCCGCTCCCTGTCAATTTCCTGCGGCTTTATTCGGCCCGCTCCTCGCACGATTTTGACATGGGGATCTTCAACGATGGCGATTACTTCAAAGCCGTCGAACAGAAGATCGCCTCGGAGACCATTTCCAAGGTGCTTTATCCTTCCGACGCGGCCGTGCCGGGCAGAGAGCTGCGCCTGATACAGGAATACTTTCTGGTGGCTTGCACGCTCCGCGATATCGTCCGGCAGATTCGAGCAGAATCATGCGTCCTACCGCGATTTCCCCGGGAAAGTCGCCATTCAATTAAATGACACGCATCCGGCCTTGACCGTGGCCGAATTGATGCGCATGCTGATCGACGAGAAGAACCTCGAATGGGATGCGGCCTGGGAGATTACGCAAGCTACCCTGGGCTACACCAATCACACGTTGTTGCCGGAGGCGCTGGAGACGTGGCCGGTTCCGCTCCTGGAGCGCGTGCTGCCGCGCCACTTGCAGATCATTTATGAGATCAACCGCCGGTTTCTGATACGAGTCGCGGCGGCGTATCCCGGAGACGCAGACCGGTTGAGACGAATGTCCCTGATCGATGAGTCTTCGCCGCAGCAGGCGCGCATGGCGAACCTGGCCATTGTTGGGAGCCATTCGATTAACGGCGTCGCGGAGATTCACTCCGGGTTGATCAAAACCTCGCTGGTGCCGGATTTTTACCAGCTCCTGCCGGAGCGTTTCAACAACAAGACCAACGGCATCACGCAGCGGCGCTGGCTCCTGCAGGCGAACCCCGGCTTGGCGGACCTGATCCGCGGCGCCATCGGCGACGGCTGGATTACGGATCTCGACCGCCTTCGCGCGCTCGAAAGCCGCGCCTCGGATGAAGGCTTTCAGGCCGCGTTCGGCAAGGTGAAGCGAGCCAATAAACAGCGGTTGGCCAAAGTCATTCAGGAGACCACCCGCGTTCATGTCGCCCCCGATTCTCTGTTCGATGTTCAGGTGAAGCGGATTCACGCCTACAAGCGCCAGTTGCTGAATGTGATGCACATTATTCACGAATACCTGTCTCTGGTCGAAGACGGCCGGACGCCGATCGTGCCGCGAACCTACATCTTTGCCGGGAAAGCCGCGCCAGGATACTGGGTGGCCAAACAGATCATCAAACTGATCCACAACGTGGGCCACGTCATCAACAACGACCGCCGCGCCAGCGATTGGATGAAGGTCGCGTTCATTCCGGACTACCGGGTATCGCTGGCCGAGAAAATCATCCCCGCCGCCGACCTTAGTGAGCAAATCTCGACGGCCGGGAAGGAGGCGTCGGGAACCGGAAACATGAAGCTCGCCCTCAACGGAGCTCTCACCATCGGCACCCTCGACGGCGCGAACATCGAAATCATGGAAGAGGTCGGCTCGGACAACATGTTCGTCTTTGGATTAAACGCCAGCCAGATCGGAGCGATGCGCGAACTGAGGTCGTATCGTCCGCGTGAGATTTACGATCGAGATCCGCGCGTAAAAAGGGTGATCGATGCGTTTCGCTCGGATCGATTCTGTCCCGGGGAGCCCGGTCTGTTCGCGTGGATTGCCCAGACCGTACTCGATGAGAATGACGAATATTTTCACTTGGCGGACCTGCCCGCGTATCTGGACATGCAGGAACAGGCGAGCTCGGCATTCACCAATCACGCGGCGTGGTCGCGCATGGCCATCCTGAACGTCGCCCGATCGGGCAAGTTTTCGAGCGACCGCACCGTGCGCGAGTACGCGCGCGACATCTGGCACATCGAACAGGTATAAGCTACGCGGGCGTGGCGGCCCGCCCCACGAGAACCACCACGGACCGCGGGCCCACCGGGTAGCGAGGCGAATCGATCGCTGTTATTGGGTCGCCGGGATCCGCAATATCGAACGGCGCATCGCAGCTGGTGTCGATCGAGCGGATCCATCCCCAGCCGGGCAGCACGGGCAGCTCAAATTCGTGCGCTTCCCAGTGTGCGTTCGCAATCAGAAAAATGTGATCCTGCCGATTCTCCGGCCGGCCGCTGAGGTGCATCGCCAACGACCTCGATTCATACGACCAGTCCGGCGCGTGCAATCGGACTCCGTGCCATTCCACCTGCGGCGACTCCCCATTGGCCAGTGGGGAAAAGGTGCCTCGGCGCAGCAGCGGGTGATCGCGGCGCAAACGGAGTAGCAGCCGGAAGAACCGCAGCAGATCGGCATTGGTTTCGAGAAGATCCCACTCCAGCCAGCTCAGCTCATTGTCCTGGCAATAGGCATTATTGTTGCCCTGCTGGGAGCGGCCTACTTCATCCCCGGCGAGAATCATCGGAACGCCTTGCGAGACCATCATCAGAGTGGCAAGATTCCGGACCTGGCGGGATCGGAGGCGTGCCACTTCGGGCGAACAGGTGGGGCCTTCCGCTCCGCAGTTCCAGCTCCAGTTCTCGTTCGACCCATCACGATTCTGCTCTCCATTGGCGTCGTTGTGTTTGCTGTTGTAGCTTACGAGATCCGCCAAAGTGAAGCCGTCATGACAGGTAACGAAGTTTACGCTGTGCCACGGTTCACGCGAGTTGGCCGAATACAGATCCGGACTGCCGACCAGTCGAGTGGCCAGCGTCGAGACCATTCCCGGATCGCCCTTGACGAACTTGCGGATGTCATCGCGGAATTGGCCGTTCCACTCCGCCCAACGGCCCCACGCCGGGAAGCTTCCCACTTGATAGAGCCCGGCGGCATCCCAAGCCTCCGCAATCAGCTTGGTCTGCGCCAGAACCGGATCGTGCGCCAGGTGCTCCAGTAGCGGAGGGCTCGCCAGCACCGACCCATCCTGCCCGCGCCCCAGTATCGAGGCGAGATCGAAGCGAAAGCCGTCGACGTGCATTTCGGTGACCCAGTAGCGCAACGCATCGGTCACCATCTCCCGAACCACGGGGTGGTTGCAGTTGAGCGTGTTGCCGCATCCGGAATAGTTGAGATACTCGCCCGTTTTGCGATTCAGCATGTAATAGATCGGATTGTCGATGCCTCTGAACGAATGCACCATCCCGCGTTCATCGCCTTCTGCGGTGTGGTTAAAGACGGCATCCAGGATCACTTCGATACCGGCGGCGTGCATCTGCTTCACCAGTGTCTTGAATTCGTTCACCGGCCCGGCATCTCCGCCTGCCGAAGCGTACGCCGCCTTGGGCGCAAACACGGAAATGGGGTTATATCCCCAATAGTCGATCCGTGGCGGAGCGTCCTCGACGCCTGCGCGTTGGGGAGCCGTTTCATCAAACTCGTAGATGGGCAGCAGCTCGACCGCGGTTATGCCCAGCGACTTAAGATACGGGATCTTCTCCATCAGGCCCGCGAACGTGCCGGGCTTGCTGACTTGCGAGGAGGGATGCCGCGTGAAACCTCTGACGTGAAGTTCGTAGATCACGCTGTCCGCCAGCGGGATGTTCAGCGGCTGATCGAATTCCCAATCGAACCGGTCGTCCAGGATTGCGCATCGCCCCGGTTCCGCCGCACGCCGAACGTTCGCCCCAGTTCGAAGTCCCGGAAATCGCCCGGGCATAAGGGTCCAGCAGGATATTTTGCCGGTCGAACCGATACACCAGAGGATGGTCATTCGGCGATCGTTCCATGCGGAACGCATAGTGAATTCCAGGATCCAAGCCCAGCAGGAAGGCATGCCATACATCGCCGGTCCGGTTCAGATGCGGATCGAAGGGGAACTCCACCAGCGGCTCGGCTTCTCCGGGGAAGAACAGGATCAAGGTTACCGCGGTGGCGTGCCTTGAGAACACGCTGAAGTTGATCCCGCCGCGTAAAACTGTCGCGCCGAACGGCAGCGGCGAGCCCCGGCGGAACTCGAACTGCGTTGTCACCATCGACAACAGCCTTTGCCGGAGATTCGAGATCGCAGAATCCTGGCTCACTAGCTCGTCCGTGCTATACGCTAATGACCGGGCAGGGGGCGCCACAAATGATCGAGTAGGTTTGACTGCCCGGCCTGCCCGCCTCGCCTCCAGCCGCACTTCTTCCGATGACCAACACATCCGCCGCCGTTTGCTTTGCCGCCCCCGACAGGGACTTCGGTACGTCGCCATCGCTGACGACCTGCACTTCTGCATGGGCGTGGCAATCGCACAGCATCTCATGTAGCCGCTGAGCCGCACCCTCGCGCGCTTCCTGGTGCCATTGGAAGGTATAGCGGTCCGGCAGATTCGGCGGTACTTCTAAAACCGCGTGCACCACGATGAGCCGGGCGCCTAAGGCTGCGGAAAATTTGCAGGCCCAGTCCAGCGTCTCCCTGGTTTGCCGGGCAAAATCGACGGCGCACAAGACGGTGCGAATTTCACTTTGCTGGTGCAGTGAGGGCTGCGCCAGGTGCGCGCCGGTCCACACCGGACAAGGCGCATCGTGCAGCACTTTCGCGGTCACTGAGCCCAGCAAAAAGCGGCGGAATGCTCCCGCGCCGCGGGCCGGCATCAGAATCAAATCCGTTTGCGCCTGGCGGGCGCGAGCCACAATCACCGCGGCCGGATCTCCACAACAAACCAATCGCTCCACCGGGAGTCCTTCCAACTCTGCCGCACCGAACTCCTTCAAGCGATTGCGCTGCCCCGTCATGTGCTGGCCGCGATGCGCTTCGGTGGTAAACGGATGAATCACCGCAAATTCGTCCACGTGCAGCAGCGTGACTTGAGAATGAAAGTGCCGCGCCAGCGTGGCCGCCTGGCGGATCGCACTCAGGCTATTGGCCGAAAAGTCCGTCGGAACCAGAATTGTATTCAGAGCCAACATGGGTCCTCCCTTCAGTAGCGGACATCCCTTCAATACCGGGCCAGCCCCGCGGCCTGCGCCTTTTCGCCCGTAGAATCGGGCGGCATTTCCTCGGGGGCGAGTTCACAAACTTCGCCGTGATGCAGTATGGTTTGCACCGCGGCAAGGTTCAGAAGATCCTCTGGCCCCCAATTGTGGTAATTTCCTCGCTCGAACACTCCCTCGATTTGTACATCGCGGTTCATATAAAGTTTTGCGAGGCGGCCTTCAAAGGCGGCGCGCAGCAGACCGTGCGGATCGGTGAGGAATCTTCCGGCGGCGACGCGCTCCCGATCGGAGATCAACTCGCGAGCCTGGCGTGCCGTCTCCTCCCTGCGCAAGATGGAGTGCGCTTTCTTCGAGCAGCTCTTGCGGCGGCTCCGCAGCGCCTACGCTGCCGAAGATGCTTTCGCCAATCAGATCCGGATAGCCGCTGATGAGCCTGAAGATCGCCGCATCTTCTTCGGCTCCCGCCAGAATGAGAGGAGCGGCAGGTTCCCCAGCCAGCTCCGTGAGCGCCCGGTCCACCAGCTTGTAAAAGTCGGCCAGATGAGCGTGTTTGGTCTCCCGACCGGATCCGGTACCGAACCGAACCCCGCCCATTGCTCCGGTAGACCTGCCGGCCGGCGAGCGGTTCTCCAAATCGTGATCCGGCGGCTCCAACTGGAGCGCGTCCTCTAGAGTGTCGGGTACCCCGGAAGGGAGCTTGACCGGTTCGGCGGAGCCATCATGGCACCGAAATACGGCAACTTTGTTCTTGGAGAGAAACAGAAGATAGAACGCCTCCGAGCGCGACCACTCCTCCATTAGCGGACGGATCGCAAACGACCCCGCAACGGTCGAGAGAGCCCTCACCGGCTGGATCAAACGGAATTGTACGAATTCAGCGGGTGACCGGAAAATGGCACGTCCCCAGTGCGAGCCGGCGGCCAGTTCGGGGTCCTCTGCTGTCTCCTCCAGGGGCCTTAGCAAGGCCGTAAGGGCCCCGTTCGGCAAGAAAGCGGAAAGCTTCTGCCTGGCTTCGCGTATGCTTGCGGCCAGAAATGCGCGTGGGGAACCAGTTGGCTCACCCGGCCGGTACGCTGGCGATAGCACCGTAATACACGGACCGGGAGACCGAAGCAGTTCACGCAGCGCCGGCAGGCGAAGTAACTCGGTTGCAGATGGACTTGATGTGGTCATAGGAACCTTCCTCACTTATAGGTGTGCAAGCGTGCTTCCAGCGCCGGTCGCATTGGCGGAACGCCTCTGGCTGCAACCACATGAAGAATGCGACTGCGGGAAGGCTTGTGACGACGGGCGCGAAAAAGCTCAAATGGCGCCGATCTGCGCTTAATAACGCAGCCACCTAGTCTCCTGTCCCAATGGTTCGTGCGATAAGTCCTGGTGAGTGTGCGGCGTGGGTGCGTTGAGCAAAGCGAGCGATGCTGGCTAGAATCTGGTCTGCTGTCTTGGTCCAAACGAAGGGGGTGGGATCTTCGTTGTGGACCTGGATAAAATCGCGGATGGCTGTTTCCAGATCCTTCACGCTGCGAAACACGCCCCGCCGAATCCGTTTGTTGGTGAGTTCGGCAAACCAGCGTTCGACCAGGTTGATCCACGAACCATAAGTAGGCGTGAAGTGAACGTGAAATCTAGGGCGCTTGGCGAACCATTTGCGGATGATGGCGGTCTTGTGCGTGGCGTAGTTGTCTACGATGAGGTGGACATCTAACCCGACCGGCACTTGAGATTCGATCACGTCCAGGAACTTGCGGAACTCCACCGAGCGATGGCGGCGATGCAGTTGGCCGATCACTTTGTTGGTCTTCAACTCCAGCGCAGCAAACAGCGAGGTCGTGCCGTTGCGCTTGTAGTCATGCGTGCCTCGTTCCACCTGGCCCGGTTGCAGAGGCAGTAGCGGCTGCGTGCGGTCGAGCGCTTGAATCTGGCTCTTTTCATCCACGCACAACACCAGCGCGTGTTCCGGAGGGTTCATATAGAGGCCTACGATGTCGCGGACTTTGTCGATCAACTGCGGGTCCGGCGACAGCTTGAACGTATCGGTGCGATGCGGTTGCAAGCCGAAAGCGTGCCAGATCCGGCTGATCGTCATGCGGCTCAGTCCGGTGGCCTCGGCCAAGCCGCGCGTTGACCAGTGCGTTTCTCCGCGCGGTGTGCTCTCCAGTGTCTGGATCACGACCTGCTCTACTTGTGCGTCGCTCACGGTGCGCGGCGTTCCAGGCCGCGGTTCGTCATACAGCGCTTCCAACCCACCTTTCAAAAAAAGCGCGCGCCACTTGCCCACCATGCCCACCGAGCAGCGCAACTTTCGGGCCACCGTCTTATTTTCCAACCCTTCCGCACACGCCAATACCACCCGCGCTCGCCGCGCCAGAAGCGCCTGACTGCGTGCCCGATGCGCCAGCGATTCCAGTCGCCCTCGCTCCTCCTCGGTAAGCATCAATGACTTCTTTGGTCGCCCAGTACGCATCTACGATCTCCTAAAATCATAGACGCACCCCGCCCGACTTCGTTTACTTATTTCTGGGACAGGAGACTAGCCCCGCGATGGGTATGTAGCCGAAGTTCCTCAACGAACACTCGCTCGGAACCCTGCTGGTGGACCGGGGCGCGCTCGCGCTGTTGAATGCGATTCGCATCTCCGTCCTGCACCACCAGCGATATCTTGCTACGGCGAGGCGCTCACAGTGATTAACGTGCCGGAAGGCGACTGGAAGCCGCTCACGGTAGCGACCACGGGGTAGTCGCCATCGGTGAGCGAAGAAGGAATCTGTATGGCGATTTGGTAGAGACCGGCGTAGCCAGGCGCGAGCGCGGCGCCGAACACCGTGGCCGACACTCCGCCGACGGTCACGGTGACTTTGTTTGCCGTGTTGTATGTGGTTGTCGGTGGCGTCTCCATACCGGCCGGCGCGGATGGACTGGTGGCGCCGAAGCCAGTGCCCCATAGAATGATCACATCGCCGGGCTTGGCCGCAACCGTCGTCGTGCCGGGGAAGGTTCCGTTCTTCACTGCATCTGAAAAATCCTGCCGCGTCGCCACTGCGTAGGCGCCCCACTGAAAGAACGCGGGCTGGATTGCGGCAACTTGAGCATTCACCGCCTGGCTGGTTCCGTTTGAATTCGTCACCGTCACCTGCACCGTTCCGGCCGGCAAGCTCGGAGCGATTGCATTGATCTGATTCGAGCTGATGTATTCCAGGTACGCCGGTTGCCCGCCCACCGTCACCTTCACGCCATCCAGTTGGATCGGCAGCGCGCCGTTGACGATCGAGTTGTTCCAGGTGTCGGTTATTGCCGAAAAATTCGTGCCTTTGATGGTCATCCAGGAGCTGGAGGGAATGCCTGGCTGGAAGCTCGCGCCGTTCTGAATCCCGCCGCTGGCCGAAATCGCGGGCGCGTTCGGGGAGATAAGGGCGTACCTGAAGAATTCGCCGGTCTGCCCGTTGATGAGCCCATAGAGATTCCCGTCGCTGCCTTGGAGCAAAGAGTAGCCCCACGCGGTCTGAGGCGGCGGACAACCCAATTGACAGAAGTTGTACAAGATCGCGAGCGTACCCGACGGCGATATCCGAAAGAACGTTCCCGGGATAGCCGGAATATCGACGGCACCATTTTCCAGCACCCCACTGACGCCGGATGTGGCGCCGTACAGGTTGCCATCGCTCGCTTGAAGGAGGCTGTCTGGAGTGGCTCCATTCGTGCTATCGAAGCTGGCCACAGTGGTCAGGGTTCCACTAGGCGTGAGCTTGAAGACCGACCCTTGGGTGTACGTGGCGCCCTGCGCGTATCCATAGAAGTTCCCGTCAACACCTTGAATCACACCGCCAGGAAGCGAGCCGTCCGGCGTCCCTTGGAAGGTGTAGAGTGTCGTCAGCGAGCCGCTGGGCGCGATCTCGAAAACCGTTCCGCATCCGCTGGGAAGTATCCCTAGATCGACAGTCGGGCATGCACTGACATTGCCGCCATTCGAAGCCGTGCCGTAGAAGTTGCCGTCGGCGCCCTTGATCAGACTGGACGGCGAGGCGCCATGCTTGGAATCGAAACTATACAGCAAAGTGAAGGAGCCTTGCGGCGTTACCATGAAAACCGTTCCGCATCCCGGGTCAAAGGCAAACTGGCAAGTAGCGCCGCCAGTGGACGCCACTCCGTAGAGGTTCCCATCGTTGCCCTCCACCAGGGCGCCTCCCGGAGAGCTGCCATCAGTTCCGTCGAAAGCGTGGAGCGTGGTGAACGCGCCTGAGGGGGTCAGTTTGAATACGGTGCCGCATCCATTAGTGCATCCCGACCCTCCTGCAAACGTGGTCCCGTAGAAATTCCCGTCCGTGCCTTGAATGATCCGGTCAGGGTATGGATAGGAGTTTGAGGGGCCGGGTTGGAAACTGTAAATGACCGATTCAGCGCCGTCAGGAGTTATTTTTTCCACTGCCCCGCATGAGCCTGGACCAAAGACATCCTGACAGGTCCCGGTCCCCCCGTTGTAACTGACTCCGTAGAAGTTGCCGTCGGAGCCTTGGATCACGCTGGACAAGGGGTTTGCAAGGTTGAAGAAAGCGATCGGGGCTGGAGTCTGCGCTCGCAAGGCAAGACAGAACAAAGCACAAAGAAGACCAAGAGTTCGGATCATTCATCCACCGGGATTGAAGGCAATTTTACCATTGAAGCTGCGGCAGATCCTGATCGCGCTTCGATCCAAAAGATTTGCGCATCGCGATGCGGTGAGCGTTGTGGGCCAGACGGTCGAGAACGCTGCGGGCCAGCGTGGGATCGCCGATCGGCTCGTGAAACCTAGACACAGGCAACTGCGAAGTTAGGATTGCCGAACGGACTTGACGGCGATCCTCGCAGAAATCCGACGTTCCGTTCCGAGGGTCCGGAGCGTCCTACCCGCCCGACTGCCCTTGATCGCCTAGCACCAACTCCTCGGAGGTGTAGGAATCTGCCGCGGCGCGTTTCGCGCGAATCGCTTCTGTTGAAGAACCGCGTAGGTCATACTGCAATATGGCGTCACGGGCGGATTCCACTTCTTTTCGGGCATCCTCGGCGCTCTCCCAGGAGCGTTGAAATGACAAGCCAGGGATGCTGTCCAGTCTGTCAACGGCTTGGTTGAAGGCCCAGACACTGCTTCGATACCGCTGGATGAGGTTGCACCATTCGTCACCAAACATTTGGCCGGCCTCCTCGCTCGACCTTGACACTACACCCCCGCTATCGGAGTGTCAAAGGGCTAGAATGGAGGGCTAAAATGGCGAGCGTAACCGAGTCGCCGGAGAGCAATACCGCGCCGAACCTCAGCTTTTTACCCTTATCCCGCCGAACGCCAGCCGCAGGACCTTCTGACAATCAACGCAGCGACCGACTATCCGCAGCCGATGCGCCGTCTTGATCCTGCGTTTGCGCTCGACCGGCTGACGAAAGATCTGAAAAACTTTGCAGCCGCATGAACAGGCAAACTGAAAGGTATTCGGCTCGCCCACAGCGATCATCGCGGCAACCGGTAATTTTACCTGCGTCGCGACGGGCCCCGGAGGTATAACGGCGCGTTTGCGTGGTGACCTCATTTGCGCTCCTCCGAGGGATTAGTCGCCCGCTTGCCCGATCGTTTTACTGGCGCGGGGGCACGCTTGCGGGGTATGCGATGACGCTGGCTTGACTCGCCTTCATCCCGCATATACGGGTCGCTCCGATTGTCCTTCGCCACGGCGTAGTCGACCCGAGCTGACTGCAATTTACTCGCAAGGTCTTCGGACACCCTCCCGTACTTCCTCAGCGTGTTCTCAGTGATCGCCTCGAATTTTTGAAGCCTCTTCCAAGCCTCCTGAACCGCCATTTCCCAACCCATGAATTTACCCTCCAAAGGAGTTATACAAAGATGAACGGCCCTTCCATCCCGCTCTCTTTGGGAGAATGAAAGGTCAAGCAAGTCTGCTCTCAACCCATTCGCCTAAACCGGCGTAAATCGCAAGCTCCGCGACCCGGTCACACTTCCACAATTGAACTGGCTGGTCGTCCGGCACGTTGAGTTCGCCACTTGGAGAGTGGACCGCAAAGATCATGCGGGTGTACCGATCACGCTGACCATTGAATAGCGCCATGTAGTCGTTTAGCACCTTTTGGGGCGCAGCGCTCTTCACCTGCACGAAGGCGACCTCGTCGGTTGTCCGGTTTTCCACCTCCAGGTCAATCCCCTTCAGCGTTTTACCTAAGGTGGAGATTCGCGCCCATCCAGTGCGAGCCAGGATAAGGTCGATCAGCTGCTCGAAGTCCTGCCAAGAGAGCAGCGTGACCATCTTTTCCACGGCCCGTTGGTACCTTTTGCGCGCCGCCGCTGCCCGTGCCGCGTCAGGGTCCTTCTCGTTTCGAATGACGCGAAGGATTTGCGCCTACGCCTTCGGGGTACAGACCGTGCCCTTGAATCCAGCCACCGTCGTGACCGTTCCTGGTAGATCGGTTGCCGCCAGTAACTTTCCGTTGAGCGAACGATTGGACCATGGGCGATCGCATACCAGCCAGAAATTTCCCTTGCTGGTGCTTTCTCCATCGGGGTTCACAGTCGCGCCATCGAGAACCGTGCACCACCACATGGCTCCCTCTTCAAACGTGATCCACACGTGTTTGCTAGGTTTGTCCAGCAGGGTCCGCAACGCGTTGAAGTCTTGCGCGGGCGATTTCAGCACCTCCCTGATCTTGGAAAAATCAGGTCTGATCAGCAGGTCCCTAGGCACGGGCTTCCAACCCAGGTGCACCTGGCTATTCGCGCGGGCCGCCCGCCACCATTGGCCCTGCCTCCCGTTTTTCACGTAGCGAACGGAGTCAGGAAGTTTCGGCGGCATGAGGATACTATACAAAAGCCAAGGCCGAACCCCTTCTGCGCCCTTTCAAGCCGGGGACAGAGACTAGGACATTTCTATCTGGCGTTGGCAAGGCTAGAATAGAACATCGCATGCGCTATCTCGTCCGCGCCCGCGTAAGGAAAGGCCGTGAGCGGGAGCTCCTCGCGGCGATTCAAGATCGCAGCTTGGGCCGCGGATCGGTGGCCGAGGGCGAGTATCTTCGCAACATGGGCGAGGCACGGCTATGCGAGGACGGTTCCGCCCGGTGGGTCGAGGTTTGCTACTGCCCCACGCCGCTTCAAGAAGAACGGCCCTATTGGGAGCAATACTTAGAGTTGACCCGCATTCAGGATGCCCATGACCGGCGGCAGTGCCGCGATCACAATGGCTCGGAGCCCTGGGCTTGCGAGGGCTGCGATTGCACGGAGCGGCTGGAGCAGAAGCTCGCCGGAATGGGCCGGTGCTTCCTCGATGAGTTGAGAGCCGTTTCGGACCAATCGTAGTGCCTTCGACCCGTTTTGGGGTTAGCATGAGAAGCGGAGAAAACCTGTGACCAGGAAACGACAACTAGCCTTGCTCCTCACGATATGCGGATTCGGCCACACCGCCGCTGCCCAGAATGCTGACGATTATCGCGGCGGCTGGAGGACCGCTCAGGGCGAGGCGCACACCTATCAGTTCTCCATCCGGGACGATAAAGTCAGAGGCATCTACTGTACCTATTGCGCGGACGCAACCACGCTCGCCTTTATCGACGGCACGCTGGCGCCGGATGGCATGAGCTTCGTCGTTACGCACGTCAAAGCCGACGGAAGCACCGCTTATCAGGACAAGGGGACGGCCCGGTTCGATCACGGCAATTTAATCGTCAGCGGAACCAGCGGCAGACCTGGCGGAGCAAAGTTCGAACACACTCTCATCAAGGATGCCCGCGGACCGGACCCGCTCCCGGTGATCGTGTCAAAAATCCCCGGTCCCGCAGTCGCGGCCGTGAGGGTTAACCAGCAAGGCCTCGGCGGACCGCAGCCACGCTACATTCAACCGGGGCCGTGGAAGTCCGCGCTGGTTGAGAAGGACGTGATCGGAGTGTGGCTCGGCTTTGGCGTCGGCGCGCCCAAACAGTACTTCATCATTCGTAAAGTTGGCGCCAAGCTTCGCGGAATGGTTTGCGGGACCTGCGACAACCCCTACACCATGGCCGCGCTCGACGATTTCCAGCTTCAGGGCGACCTATTAAAGTTCAATATTCTGCACGAAGACTGGGGCGACGGGGAACTGGCCACCTTCTATAAGCACGTCACCTGTCACGTTGGATGGAATGAGCTTCGCTGCACCACTACAGCGGACCATCAACCTCCGCCGCGGCCCGCTCCTCCCGGTGTGATTCCCGGATTCTCGCTCACCGGCCCGATTGCGATCGAGGCCACGGAGGGAAATCGCTGGCCGGAGTGGCCTCCGCAGAATACTTCCGTACCGCATTAGCGGCCGTTCCGGTTACTTCTTCTGCTGCTTGGAATAGTCGATGAAGTTCAGCTCCTGGCACTTGCCCGGGTTAAACGGCGCATCGGCGATAAAGATCGTGTCGGAGCCCGAGTATTTGCCTTTCAGATACACCGGATCTTCCGCCGTGTAGGCCCGCGTGAGCGACCACTTCGCCGGGTCCATGGTGAAGCGCTCGACTACGTGCAGTTTGTCGCTATTGCGTACCGGCGTGTTCAGAAATCCCAGCGAGAAACTCGTCGTGTCCACAACCAGGGTATCGCCTTCCCAGTGCCCGATCGAATGCCCGGTGCGGCTTGGCTTGATACCGCTGGGGTGCTCGCGCAGGTTCATATAGATCGTGCGCTTCAATCCGAACTGTCCATACTCCAGTACGATCGTGTCTTTGTTTTGGGTGATCCGGTCGACCGGCCCGTCGAAGGTCCAGTCAAAAATGATGCTTGTCGTTTCGCAGTGGAAGCGTGGATTGTCCTCGCGCTTAAAGTCCGCCGTGGCCTTTTCTCCGGCATCGGTGAGTTCGGTCCCGCCGTAGAGCCTGGGACCCTTGGGCGCGCCCGCGCCCCTGGCGGAACCTTTGCCCGCGGCGGAAGCTTTGCCAGCATTAGACGGACGCTCGCCCGCCTTATATTGGCTCAACTGGTCCAGCGAAACCAGCCCGCCGCCGGTGCCGCGAGGGTCCACCATCACTTGCTGGACGGGCGCCCAATCGCCGGCGATATTCGGCTCGCCTGTAGGACGCCGCGCGGGACGGTTGATCTTCGGCGGGGCAATCGGTCCGCGAATTTCCTGGACGCCCCCGCTGGGCGCTTTGACGTATTGGCCATAGCGATCCATGCGTGTTCCGTCAGCCAGGAGCAGGGTCTGCAGATAACACGACGCAGGATCGGTCTTGTTCGGCGAAGCCTCGATAGTGACCTGCTGGCCGACCGGAAATAATTCTTTGGTCCAGCCGGACCGCCGCAGCACGTGAACGGACCGCAGCTCGCAGCGATGATGGCTGACCTTGCCGTCCGCTTCCGCGACGTCGAAGTACAGCCACCCGTGCGGATTGATCATATCGACTTTCGTCAGCTTGCCCTTGAATTCGACCGTCGTGCGAAGGTCGTACTCATTGCCGCCATGGTGAGCCATAGCGAGCTGCGCCGCGAGCAGTGGAATAAAAAACGATTTCATCCGAACCATGGTGTTAGCCTCCGGTTCGTATCCTGTTAAAGCTTCGACGAATCAGTATACATACTTCCGTCGTCACCGGGATGTCGCTGCTGAATTGGTTCTCTGGAAATCTCGTCAGCTAGACCTACACGATCCGTCCGCCCTCGACCTTCCAGGTTGTTTCTCCGCCGAGCCCTGGGCCCACCACTTCCATGCCGTGCTCTCGGAAGAGGCCGCGGAACTCGTCGAACGACAGCACTTCATGGATCGCTGGTCCGCCGCTGTACTTACCGACCTCTCGGAAGAACTCCTCCATTCGGCCCGCTGGCTGGTAAACGTCGACGATCCTGGCGGGCCTACCATTCGCCGACACCCATGCGCGCACTGCCTGACGCGGCACAAAAACGCTCTCGCCGGCGCTAGCGCGGAATTGCCTTTCCCCGACAAGAAACATCAACTCGCCGTCGACCACGTAGATCCACTCGTCCTGGTCGTGGTGCCGCCGGCGCGGCCCGGAGCTCGATCCGGTGAACTCGAAAACACACATAGCGCCGCCCGTATCCCTCCCTGAGACTTTGCAATCAACGGGCTCGCCTGCGAGCTTCACCTCCTCATCGAAGCGTGCCTCTCCGGAAGCAACCCTGAAACCGTCAAACATCTCCTCGCCGCTCATCTTTTTGGTCCCCCTCACGTGTTCGATTGTCTTATCGATGGTCGCGATCAGGGTCTGAGTCCGGGCGAGGCTCTTCTCCAGCACGGAGCGATGCGATTCCAGGGCGGCCGCCTTCTCGAAGTCGGCCCGGCCCAGAATGTTTTTGATCTCCTTGAGCTCGAAGGCCAGCTCCCGGTAAAAAAGGATCTGCTGCAGCGCGAGGAGCTGCGGCTCCTCGTAGTACCGGTAGCCGTTGGCGCTGACGTACGCCGGTTTCAGCAGCCCCAGTTCATCGTAGAAGTGCAGCGTCCGCACGCTGACGCCCGACAGACCCGCAACCTGTCTGACCGTGTAAGCCATCGCTTCCATCCTGAAGGATCACGTAACGTGAGTGTCAAGGCAAAAAGCTACTCCTCCGCACACTTCCCGGAGAAAGACGGCTGGATTCCGAATTCAGGGACGGCGGACGTGGGTGATCTTGCCGGCGGCGTCCATAAAGTCGCCCGGCTCCATTCCAGCGGGGCACGCGCCGACGTATTTCTGGTCGACGATCATGGTAGTTTCAGCGGTTCCGTTAAAGGCGGGCGTGTACGTGCCGTGGGTTTCCGCGTGGATCGAGGTGTCGCCGCTGAAGGTAGTGATCGTCTTGCTTTTGATGGTGCTGCCCTGGACGGTGCACTCGGACTCGGCGGTGAAGGTATTGCCGGAGGGGGTCTCGGTGTAGGTCTTGCAGGTTTGCTTTTGCTGGTTCATCGCCTGGTCCTGAATGCGGACATCGTAGGCGTGGTTGCGGCAGATGGAGCGAGTTCTCTCCGTCTTCTTGTTGCCGGGATTGTCGATGGAAGCGGTGTGTATGGACCACAGGCCCTCCTTGACCGCCGGTGGGTCAGCGGCGTAGAGGCCGAAGCTAACGAGAGAAGCGGCAGCGGGCAGGATCCTCTTCATGGATCTACTATAACGGTTGATGCCTCCCAGCGGAATCCTTTTCGACTATGGCGGCACTCTGGTGGAGGAGACGGGCTACGATTCGCGTGCCGGATACGCAGCTCTACTGAGCGCCGCGGCCTATTGTCCTAGCGGCGTCACGGTGGAGCGAATCCTGGAGCGGGCGCGAGTGATCGCGGAGCAATTAGCAGACCGGCGGGATGAATTCGGCATTGAGACTCCTTGGCCCGCTCTCACGCGGCTCATTTTCGAGTTCTTTGGAGTGCGGTTTGAACGGGCGACGCCGGAATTAGAGCTAATCTTCTGGAAGGCCAGCGTCACCACCGTCGCCATGATGGGAGCCCGGGACGCTCTGGAGGAGTTCCACCGTTCGAAAGTTCCGATGGCGCTTGTCAGCAATTGCTCCTTTGGCTCACATGTGCTCCGCTACGAGCTGAATAAGTACGGCCTCGCCGAACACCTGGCGTTTGTGATGGTGACGGCGGATTACGCCGTAAGAAAACCGGACACCTTGCTATTCGAGACGGCCGCCGCCCGCCTGGGAGTGGCGCCTCAAGATATCTGGTTCGTCGGTGACCGGCTCGACACGGACATGGCTGGCGCAAAGGCGGCTGGCATGAAACCGGTATGGTTGTCGGCCCACGGTTCTTGCGACGATTCTTGCGATGCAGCGGGCGTGTACTTCGTGGCTCGCTCATGGCCGGAGATCGTGGAGCGGTTCCGGGCGGAGAGGGCAAACACCGGAAAGTCGACGGCGTGAGTACAATCACGTGGGGGTGGTCCAATGAAGCTACTGACAGTCCGGATTCTCGGGGTCGCCGCCGCCACTGCGTGGATGGCGTCGGCGCAGGCGCCACCCGCCACGGTCGACGGTTACCTCGGGAGGGCCAAAGTCGCCGCTGGCACCGATTGGGCAGGAACCTTCCTTCGCCTGTGCATTCCCCCTCCAGCCGCGCCGCGGGCTGCTGGCGCTCCGGCTGCGGGAACCGGCGGACGCGGAGGAGCCAGCCGCGTGCCTGCCAGGGAGACATGGTATGCCGAACCAGCCAAGGTTGCCGATAACCTATACTTCCTGGGCACCAAAATCCATAGCGCATGGGCCATTACCGGCAGCCAGGGAATCGTCATCATCGAGGCGTTGTTCGATTACGCCGCGGAAGATGAGATTCTTGGCGGCCTGAAGAAGCTCGGCCTGGATCAAAACCAGGTCAAATATGTGATTCTCTCGCACGCGCATGCCGATCATGACGGCGGCGCCAAGTTGCTTCAGGACAAGATTCCGGGCGTGCACCTCATTTACGGCGCTGAAGACTGGGAGTCCGTCGACAAAGCGGCAAATCATGCGGGCGGCAAACCCAAGCATGACATGGTGGGCTCAGACGGAATGAAGGTCTCGGTGGGCGATGCCTCGGTTCAAATCGTGACCATGCCCGGTCATACGCCCGGAACGCTCTCCTATCTGTTTGAAGTGCGGGATCACGGCAAACCGCTGCGCGTGGCTTACATAGGCGGCACCGCGATCCCCTTCAACGCGAATGCCGCATACTATGACGGCTACCTGGCCTCGTCCCAGAAGATGGCGAAAGCCGCTGCCGCATACGGTGCGACCGCTTTGATGTCGAATCATTCCGAATTCGACGACGCCTTCTTCAAAGCTCACAGCGCAGCGAACCGCGCACCTGGGGAAGCGAATCCATTCGAGGTAGGTACGGATGCGGTCGCGCGCTATTTCAGCGTCGTTCAGAATTGCGTTGAAGCCGCGAAGCTTCGTGCGGCCGGGCAGTAAACACACAATCGCCTAAGCCGGCCGATGCGCCTTGAGGAAGGAATGAATCTGCCTCACCGCCAGAGGAATTCGCTCCTTGGGTTCTTTCCAGGGGAATATGCTTACTTCGGCGTTTGGCGCGAGCATGGCGCACTCCATCGCGACGGCCAATGGGTGCGCGGGGACATCGTCCGGCAGCACCAGGATCGGGTTTTGGCAACCGCGCACGAAATCGCGTGTCACGGTGAAGACGAAGTCGGGGTTGGTTTCGAACATCCTGGTCACAAACTGTTCGGCCGTCTGGATCGCGATTTCGGGCCGCTTCGCGTTTATCATCGCAGGCCAGGTCTTCCAAAATGTGCCTGAGTAGGCAGGGTCGCGCATCTCCGGACGCCAGCCCACGGGCTGCGCCAGCACGGCTGCGGCGATACGATCGGGCGCACGCTTTAGAAGGCTCCAGATGAACGGTCCGCCGATGCAGAACCCCATCACCGAGAACTTGCCGATCCCCAGATGATCCATCAGGCCGAGTTGGTCGTCTGCATAGGATTCCCATGGCCGGCCGGTCTCGACGGGGCCGGTGGACTGGCCGCTGGGCGCGTTTCGCAGGTCCGCCGTTATGCAGCGATATTGTCCCTTGAACTCCGCGATGGCATTAAAGGGCGAGTTGCCGGTGAAGAAGGAAATGGTCGAGTTCAACCCTCCGCCTGGAAGCAGTAATAGCGGGAAGCCGGAACCGGCCTCTTCATAGTAGATGCGAACAGGGCCTCTTTCATAGAACTTGCCGGTTCTTTGCTGACCCGCCTGCTGACCGAATACGCGCGGCGCCGCGGCCGTTGCCGCCGCCGCAGCTCCCGCTGCCAGTACGGTGCGTCTGGTCGAACCCATAATCGGCGTCCTCCTTTATCGATCCACGCGCGCGAAAGCATAATAACATAGGCTCTTTTTGCAGTGAAGGTCACGGGACGCGTCGCCTGTCACGGGACGCGCCAAAGATGGCCACGCTCATGTGAGCGCGCGAGAGGTTGGTCACGCTTTGACGCGGGCACGCTGGGCAGGTACTAACCTTTGACCAGCTCGCTTCAGATCCACGCAACCTTCTTTGAATCAATGCATCACGCCTTCCCGGCCTGACAGAAAGTTAGGCGGCTGGTTTGCCCCTGCGCACTTTATTATCAGTACAACTGGACGATTGGCCTCCGGCGAATTTACAATTATTTTACAAACATGAAGGCTTACTCCCACCTGCTGCGCTTGGCGTGTGTCTTCATGCTGGCCATCGCGACAGCGTCGGCCGACGACCTCCTTGGCATGCCCAGACGCGCCAGCTCCTCGGTCCGCTACGCGGCGGATTTTGCGGGCACGGATCTGGGTCAGCAGATCAATGCCGCATACGCAGCGCTGCCAGCCCGAGGCGGCGAGATTATCTTGGACGATGGCGGGAGCTTCTCCACTCCGATTGCGTTCACAACCCCCGGCAAGCCGGTTCTGCTGGTCGGGATTCCTGGAGATGCGGTCACGCTCACGTTCACCGGCACCGGCACGGCCGTCACCTTCGACTACGGTACGGGTCACCGCATGGGCCACGGCTTGCGCGACCTCACGCTCACCGGCCCCGGCCACGCCACCTCCAGCATCGGCGTGATCTTCGGAGGGAGCAACGGCGCGGAAGGCATCGAATTTCGCGATTTCAAAATCCAAAGTTTCGGAGTGAACCTTCAGATGGGTTCGCACACCTGGATCGCCAACTTCGAGCATGGAATGGTGCGCGATGGCGGCGCCAATGTCCTGCTTCCCTCCGGCCTGGTGGAAGCCGGCGAACAGATCGCGTTTCATCACGTGACCTTTGCCGATGCACCGCCTCCGCACACCAACAGCGTATGGGTGCAGGGGCAAGGCCAGGAGATCGTGTTCACGGACTGCTCTTTTGATCAGGCCCAGCTCCGCATCGGAAACGGCAGCGCGTCCGCGGCGCAGGTCGTGGTCCAGGGAACGCACTTCGAGAATCCGAACTGGCTATGGCCTGGATCGGTTGCTTACGACTATATCCTTCTCGACGACATGCCCGGCAACCTGCTGCGTATCACCGACAGCTACTTCCTGCAGGCGGCGGCTTCAGGCGGTCCGTCGCGCTTTGTCATGCTCCTGGGAGGCCGGGTGATCCTGTGCGGCATCGGCATGTACACACCCGCCCCTTTGCCCCATTTCGCGGTGACGGCTAACGGAGCCAGCGTCGAAAACTGGGGATTTATCGACCTCAGCGGCAACATCAGCGCGGGGCTCGTAGGCACCGAGTAGCCGGCGAACTGCGGCCGTTGTGGTTCGCCATTCAAGACAAAGTTGCTCCGGCGGCAGGTTGTTCATCAGCGCAACCAAATCGTCCGCGCGTACCGAGCCTACACGGGGCCGAGCCTACCTCTTGATTACCGAGAGGAGGCAGCGTATACTACTACTCGGTAACCGAGGAGAGCATGAGTAACCCGTCCGATTTAATTCAAGGCGCTCTTGGCCTTCTGCCTTTGCTGCGGATGAAGGAGGTGTGAGGCGCATGCGCTGGATATACGCGGTCCGGTTGCGTTTGCGTTCCCTGTTCCGGGGTGAGCGGGTGGAAGAGGAGCTGCGAGCGGAGTTTCAATATCATCTGGACCGCCAAGTCGAGAACAATGCCGCGCGAGGGATGAGCCCGGAGGAAGCCCGTTACGCGGCGATGCGCTCCCTGGGGGGCCTGGAGCAGCGCAAGGAGGAGTGTCGGGATCGCCGCGGCGTCGCCATCTTCGATCAGTTGAGGCAGGATCTCCGTTATGCCGCCAGAGCGCTGCGGGCCAGACCTGCCTTCACCTTGGCCGCCGCATTTTCGCTGGCGATCGGCATCGGCGCGAATACGGCCGTCTTCAGCCTGGTGAACTCGCTCCTGCTGACCAAGCTCCCGGTCCGCGATCCGGACAATCTGTATCAACTGATCGCCACGCATCGCGTCTATACGCGCAATGCGTTTTCCTATCTCAATTTCCAGAAGCTACAGACCAACTTCGGCAACCTCTTCGAAGACGTTGCGATCTTCAATCGCTATGACTGGCAGTGCCAGGTGGACCAGGCGCAGTTGCCGGTGCACGGAGCTCTGGTTTCCGGAAACTTCTACCAGTTCCTGGGCGTCCAGCCGGCGATCGGCCGCCTCTTCGAACCCCCCGACGACACGGCGGGAGGCGCATCGGTGGCCGTGCTCGGCTACGGCTTCTGGCAGAGCGAGTTTGCGGGCCGCCGGGACGTGATCGGCGAGGTCATTCGCATCGAAGGCTCGCCATTCACGGTAATCGGTGTGACGCCGGCCGGTTTCGGCGGAGCGGAGATCGATTATCCGCGCGACGTGATGCTGCCGGTCCATGCGCGCAAGCGCTATGACCCGCGCAGCGACATCCTGGAGAACCCAGGCTTCTACGCATTCAGTGCGATGGTGCGCTTGAAGCCGGGTGTGAAGATGCAAGCGGCGAACTCCATCTTGCGCGATCTGTGGCCGCGCGTCGACGAAGACGAAACGCTGTCCGCCGCGGATAACTGGCGTCCCAAGCTGGAGATCGCTCCGGGAGGATTTGGAGTTTCGAGAGTACGCTCCGAATTCTCGCAGCCGCTGCTGGTGGTGATGGTGCTGGTGGGGCTGGTGCTGCTGATGATGTGCGCCAATCTGGCCAGCCTGCTGCTGGCTCGCGCCTTGGCGCGAAGGAAAGAAGTCGCCGTGCGGCTGGCGCTGGGCGCGGGACTGGGACGCTTGATCCGCCAATCGCTGACCGAAGCGCTGTTGCTGGCGGCTTTGGGCGGCGGCGTCAGCCTGTTGCTCGAAAGCTGGTTCACGCGAGGATTGCTTCTGTTTCTACCGGCAACCGACGGAGGATTCCTCGCCTTTCATCTCGATGGACGCATGCTGGCCTTCTCCGCGGCCGTGACGTTGGCCACGGCCCTGCTGTTCGGATTGCTGCCCGCCTTCCACGCTGTCAAGGTTCCCTTGAATGCGGCAATGAGCGAAGGTGGCCGCAATCCGGGAGCGGAACACCGCTCGCGAGCCGCCAAGGCCGTGATCGTCGCGCAAGTAGCGGTGAGCCTGGCCCTGGTGATCGCCTCTTTGCTCAATGCCCGCAGCCTGAGGAATCTTTCGGAGATGAACCTCGGGTTCCAGCCGGACGGCCTGTATCTGCTGGATCTCAATCCCGGCCGCGCCGGCATGCGGGGCGATGCGAGCGAGCGGCTGTACCGGAATCTGTTGGATGAGTTGAACCGGACGCCCTGGATCGTCTCCGCGGCCCAGTCCCGGATCACGCCGGTTTCCGGAAGCCAGTGGTGGGATTCGGCGGGGATCCGCGGCTACATCCCCGCGCGGGACGAAGCCACCACGGTCTACTTGAACCAGGTGACGCCCGGATATTTCAAGACCATGGGAATCCGGATGCTCGACGGCCGCGAGTTTACGCCGGCGGACCAGACAGCCACGCGCCGCGTTGCCGTTGTGAATGAGTCTTTCGCGCGCCATTTCTTTCCGGACCCAAAGCGATACTGGCGGAGTCCGCTGACGCAAATCTTCAGCGTCGGCCCCGCCGTGAGATCGCCTAAGGACGATCGCTACGCCATGTACCGCGACCTGGAAATCGTGGGCGTCGCCGCCAATACCAAGTACACGGAGCCACGCGAGGCTCAGAAAGACCTGGTGTATCTCGATAGCGAACAAAGCGGCGGAATCGGCGTCGCGGGAACTCCGGATGGCCGCGGAGGGCGGCTGGGCAATGTGGAGATCCGCGTGGCCGCCGGCGTCACTGCCGCGCGGGCTGAATCCGAAGTTCGCCAGATCGTGGACAGGTTGGCCCGAGGCCTGGACGTTCAATTCCGGCCCTTCAACGCGGTCTTCGACCGCAGCATCGATCGAGACCGGCTGGTCGCGGCCCTGTCCGGACTCTTTGGGGTGCTGGGATTGATTCTGGCATCGGTGGGCCTGTACGGAATCATGGCCCAGTCGGTTGCGGCGCGAGCCGCCGAGATCGGGATTCGCATGGCTCTGGGCGCGCCCGCCGGCCAGGTTCAGAGCCTGGTGCTGCGGGAGGCTTTGACGCTGGTGGCCGCCGGCGTTTCGATTGGGCTCCCCTTGTCGATCGCATTCGCGCAATTCATGGGGGATTTATTGTACGGCATCCGGCCCTGGGACCCCGGTTCATTGCTGAGCGCCGCCGCACTGATGGCAATTGTCGCCGCAGCCGCGGCGTGGCTTCCCGCGCGGCGCGCGTCAAAGATCGATCCCATGGCCGTGCTCCGTCAAGGGTAACTGCGGCAGCGCGTCGATTTTGACCGCGTGGAGAGCGTGCCAGGCAAACCGGCCTGCGAGAAATCCGCCGGACGGCGCACTATTACTTCGTGGCGCACTGCGCTTTTGCACATTTGAAACTTTGGCAACCTGCGTGCCCTTGAACACAATCGTATTTTGGCGTTATTTAATACACTCTCGGGTATATACTGGCGGGGTAGCGCGAAGCCGGGCAAACCGATAACGGGGAGAGTGGCATAGTGTTCACGCAGGCGCTGGGGGGGTGCTCCAGGTGAGGGGGTTGCTCCAAGTGGGAGGGGTGCTCCAAGGCGTATTGCTCCAAAGCGGTCTCGCGGCGTTGCCCGAGCACCGCATCGCGAACATCTTCAAACCGCTTGCCACTCCCGCCGAATCCGAATACCGGATGGCGTTGTTTGTGTTTGCCATCACCGCGGCCATCTTCGTGGTGGTGGGCGGTTTGATTGTGTACACGCTGGTGCGCTTCCGCCGCAGGCCGGGCGACGATGTGCGCCAGGAGCCCGCTCAAGTTTACGGGAGCAGCCAAATCGAAATCGCGTGGACCGTGATCCCGGTTCTGATCGTGTTCGTGCTGGTGGGTGTAACCGCGCGGGTGGTGGCTAGCGTGGAGGATACGAAACCACCCAAGTCGGCGGTCTTCGCGGACGTGGTGGGACGGCAGTGGTGGTGGGAGATCCGGTATCCGGAGCTGGGCATCGTCACGGCGAATGAGTTACACGTGCCGGTTTCGGCTTCCGCGGACGCGCGGCCCACATTCCTGAAGCTTGAATCGCGCGACGTGATCCACAGCTTTTGGGTGCCGCAGTTGGGCGGCAAGGTGGCCTTGATTCCGAACCGCGCGAATTCCATGTGGCTGGATCCGCGCGAGCCCGGCCTGTACTTGGGCAACTGCGCGGAGTATTGCGGGACCCAGCACGCCAACATGCTCCTGCGGGTGATCGTGCATCCGGAGGGGGATTTCGAAAGATGGGTGGCGGCGCAGAAACAGCCCGCTGCGGAGAAAGCTGAGGATGCGGATGCCCCAGCGGGGAAGGAAGTGTTCCGCGCGTGCGGATCCTGCCACACCGTGCAGGGCACGGAGGCGAAAGGTTCGGCTGGCCCGGATCTTACGCATTTGATGAGCCGGCAAACCATCGGGGGCGGGATGGTGGAGAACACGGCGGCGAATTTGCGGGCCTGGGTGAACGATCCACAAGCGGTGAAGCCGGGGTGCCTGATGCCGCGGATGGGTTTGACCGGACAGCAAGTGGACGCGGTGGTGAGTTATCTCGAATCGCTGAGGTAGGACAGGGAAAAAGTAGCACAGGGGAATACGAATGGCTACAATCGACGATCCATTGGGAAGAGTAAGGGCTCCGGAGGCGGGCTTCTCTCTGTCCGAGCATTTGTACAAATGGGTCGCCACCGTAGACCATAAGCGGCTGGGCTTGATGTACATCATCGCCGCGATTTTGTTTCTGGTGATCGCGGGTTTGATGGGGACGGTGATCCGGATTCAGTTGGCCGTCGCCAATAACCATTTTGTCGATCCGCAAACGTTCAACCGTCTGTTCACCATGCATGGGACCACCATGGTGTTCTTTGTGGGGATGCCGCTGCTGGCCGGGTTCGCGAATTATCTGGTGCCGCTGATGATCGGCGCCCGGGACATGGCTTTTCCCCGGCTGAACGCCTTCGGCTTCTGGACCTTTCTATTCGGCGGAGTTTTTTTGTATTGGAGCTACATCGGCGGAGGCGGTTTGTCGGGAGCAGGCTCGGCGCCGGATGTGGGGTGGTTCGCATACGCTCCCTTGACCGCATCGGCGTTTTCGCGCGGCGCCAGCACGGATTATTGGACGCTAGCGGTTCTGCTCTCTGGCGTCGGCAGCATTAGCAGCGCGATCAACGTCATCGCCACCGTAGTTTCGATGCGCTGTCCGGGAATGACGCTGGTGAAGATGCCGTTGTTCGTGTGGATGATGCTGGTGGATGGATGGATGGTGCTGCTGGCGCTGCCGCCACTGTCGGCGGCGCAGATCATGCTGCTGCTGGACCGGCACCTGGGGGCGCACTTCTTCGACACCCAAGGCGGCGGCTCCGCCGTGTTATGGCTGCACTTCTTCTGGCTGTTCGGCCACCCGGAGGTCTACATTTTGATCTTCCCGGCGTTCGCCATTATGTCCGAGGTGGTTCCGGTGTTTTCGCGGAAGCCGATTTTCGGGAAGCCGGCCATGGTGGGCGCGGCGGTGGCGATCGGGTTCATCAGCATGAGTGTGTGGGCGCACCATATGTTCACCGTGGGCATGACGTCGATCTCCAATACGTTCTTTGCCGCGGCGACGCTGCTGGTGGCGATCCCCACCGGCATGAAGATCTTCAACTGGCTCGCGACCATGTATGGCGGCAGAATCAGCTTCCGGACGCCGATGCTGTTCTGCTGCGGCTTTCTGCTCCAATTCCTGATCGCCGGGCTGACCGGCGTGATGTTGGGTGTGGCTCCGTTCGACTGGCAGCTTAACGACTCTTATTTCGTGGTGGGTCATTTCCATTACGTCCTGATCGGCGGCCTGGTGTTCGCGCTGTTCGGAGGCATGTATTACTGGTTCCCCAAGGCTACCGGCAAAATGCCCAGCGACAAATGGGGTAAATGGCACTTCTGGCTATTTTGCCTGGGCTTCAACATGACTTTCATTCCGATGCACTTCCTGGGCTTCCTGGGGATGCCGCGGCGCATTTACACTTATGCGGCGGATCGCGGCTGGGAGTCGCTCAACTTCGTCGCCACCGTCGGCGTGGCGTTTCAGATCCTGGGGATTCTGTGCTTCGTGTGGAACGTCATCAGCTCGCTCGCGTGGGGCGAACGTGCCGGGGACGATCCGTGGGACGCCTGGACTCTGGAGTGGACCACCAGCTCGCCGCCGCCGGAGTACAACTTCGAGAAACTGCCCGTGGTTCGCAGCAGCCGTCCGCTGTGGGATTTAAAACATCCCAACGATCCCGATTGGAAATTCGAATGACACCGGAAAACATTCTGCCGCCGGCGGCCGCCGCTCTCGAAAGCGAGTGGAAACTGCCCGACCGCGCTTATGTTGGCGTGTTGTCGCTGATCTTCACCGAGGTTTCGCTGTTCTCGATTTTTGTTGTCGCGTATCTCTACTACATCGGAAAGAGTTTGACCGGGCCGTATCCCAAGGACGTGCTGAGCGTGCCCGTGCTAGCGACGATCTGCCTGCTTTCGAGCAGCATCACCGTCGTGCTGGCGGAGAAGGCTCTGGAGAGGAGCGCGTTGGGCGCGTTCAAGCTGTGGTGGACGGTGACCATTCTGCTGGGCGCGGAGTTTTTAACGCAGACCGGCATGGAATGGCGCCACTTGATCTATGAAGATCGCTTGACCATCGGCACCAATCTGTTCGGCGCGACGTTTTACTCGCTGGTAGGCCTGCACGCCACCCACGTGATGGTAGGGATGGTTTTCCTGCTGCTGGTTCTGATCGCCACCCTGGGCGGGTTTCCGATTCATACGCAGAAGCGGCGGGTGACGATTCTGTCATGGTACTGGCACTTCGTGGACGCGGTCTGGGTGATCGTGTTCACGGTGGTATATGTGATCGGGAGATAGCGAACAATGATGGAGCAGATTCACGGCGAAGCGGGCGAGCGGACACAAAAGACGCACATCGATATGCCGGCGCCCTCCTTCTGGCCGATGGTGCTCGCTTTCGGGATTGCCCTCATGGCTATGGCTTTTGTCACCGTGGATGTGGTCGGCCTGGTGGGGCTGGTAATCGCGGCCACGGCGGCTTTCGGCTGGTGGCGGGAGGTGATTCCGGTCGAGGAGCACGAAGCCGTGCCGGTGGATCACGCGCTGCGGCCCCAGCCGATCCTGGTGGAGGCTCGATCCGTGATCCGCTTGCAGGTGGGCGAAGCGCGCCATCGCGTGCGGATTCCAGCGGAGGTTCATCCGTATTCCGCCGGGTTCTGGGGCGGGTTGGCGGGCGGCGCTGCCATGGCGGGCCTGGCGTGCCTCTACGGGCTGGTGGTGCAGCACAGCATCTGGTATCCGATCAATCTTCTGGCCGGGGTGGTTTTGCCTTCGATCGGCGCGGAGAGCACGGAGCAACTCAAAGCCTTCGACGGGCTGGCGCTGGCCGCGGCGTCGGCCGGCCACGTAATCATCTCGATTCTGGTGGGCCTGGTTTACGCGGTCATCCTTCCGATGTTCCCGAAGTACGCCCCGCTGTGGGCCGGGATTCTGATGCCGCTGTTTTGGAGCGGGCTGATCGCCACTATCCTCGATCTGGTGAATCCGGCGTTGAACAGCCGAGTCAGTTGGCCGTGGTTCGTGGCGTGCCAACTCGCGTTCGGACTGGTGGGAGGGTTTGTAATCGCGCGCAGCACCCAGATTCATACCATGCAGTCCTGGGACCTGGCTGAGCGAGCCTTCCTCAAGACTCCGGGAATGGAACGCGAGTCCAATCGAGACGAATAATGCATCGAGACGAAGAATGCTAAGAAGCGCACAGGCCGCTGGCCGCGGCAGTAAGCGAAAGAAGAACCCGGCCGACTTGGCTGCGACCGGCGAGTCCGTTGTGCGCGATTCCCCAAAAAGAGTAGGATCGGTTTGCGTGGTGCTCGCGTTTGCCGCAGCCTGCGGCCGGCCGGTGGAAAAGCCGGTATTGGCAAAGGACGTGACGGACTTTGCCACGCTATTCGCACAGAACTGCTCGGGCTGCCATGGAGCAGACGGAAAGAGTGGCCCCGCGCCGGTGCTGAATTCGCCGGTGTATCTGGCGCTGATCCCGAAGGAGACGCTGCGGAAGACCATCGAGCATGGAGTCTCCGGGACTCCGATGCCGGCCTTCGCGCAGAGCGAAGGTGGCGATCTGCTTCCCGCGCAGGTGGAGTCGCTGGTGAACGGCATGGAGACGAACTGGGCCCGGCATCCTGAAGTGAACTCGGCGGAGCTGAGCGCGGCGGCGATTCCGCCCTACAGTGCGCCCGCGAGCGGCTCCGATACAGCGCGCGGCAAGCAAGTCTTTGCGGCCGCCTGCTCCCGCTGCCACGGGGATCAGGCAAAGGCGGGATCGATCACCAACGCGTCGTTCCTCGGTTTGGTGAGCGACCAGGGACTGCGCACCTCGACCATTGTGGGCCGCTCCGATTTCGGCGCACCGGATTGGCGGGGCGACATGCCGGGGCATGAGTTGACCAACCAGGAGATTACGGACGTGGTTGCGTACTTGATTTCTCTCCGTTCGCAGGCACAAGCGTTGACCCAACGATAGGAGGAGTTGAGATGGCGGCAGATCTGCATCGGATCCAACAGGAGGGTGGCAAAACCAACCGGCGCAAGATGTTCTTGGGGCTCGGCGCGGCCCTCAACGCGATCGCCGGAACTTTGCTGGCCGTGCCCCTGATCGGGTATCTGTTCTCGAGCGCGTTACGGCAGAAAGACCCGCGCGATTGGATTTCTCTCGGCTCCATGGACAGTTTTCCGGATGGGAAAACGCGCATGGCCACCTATCGCAATCCGTTCACGCGCCCCTGGGACGGAGAGACCGCGGATGTCCCCTGCTGGGTGCGGCGCGTGGAAGGAGAGCGCTTCCAGGTCTTCGCCGTGAATTGCACGCACCTGGGATGCCCGGTGCGATGGTTTCAGGAGTCTGGCCTCTTCATGTGCCCGTGCCACGGGGGCGTCTATTACGAGGACGGATCGAAGGCTTCCGGGCCCCCGCCACGGGGCCTGTTCGAGTACACCTACAAGATCGAGAATGGCCAACTCTGGATAAAGGGCGGGCAGATGCCGACGCTGGCCAACCCCGCGTGATAAGGATCGCTCAATGAGTGCTTTGCGAAAAGCCGCACTATGGCTGGATGACCGGCTGCACATCAGCGCGCTGTTCGCCTCCACCGCCGGCCACAAGATACCGGAGAGCGCGGCAAGCTGGTTCTACGTCTTCGGCAGCGCGGCGTTGCTGTGTTTCATCATCCAGGTGATCACCGGAGCCTGCCTCGCGTTCGTCTATGTTCCGTCTACCAATGAAGCGTGGACCAGCCTCAACTACCTGAACGACTCGCAATTTTTGGGCTGGTTTCTGCGCGCGGTGCACAATTGGGCGTCGAACTTCATGGTGGCGATTGTGACGCTGCACATGATCCAGGTCTTTCTGTTCGGCGCCTACAAGTTTCCGCGTGAACTCACCTGGGTCAGCGGCGTATTCCTGTTGCTGTTCACGCTGGGCATGGCGTTCACCGGCCAGGTACTGCGCTTCGACCAGGATGCTTACTGGGGGCTGGGCATCGGAGCCTCGGTTGCCGGGCGCGTGCCGTTGATCGGAGGGCGGCTGGTGCAATTGATCCTCGGCGGGCCGATTATCGCCGGTGAGACGCTCTCGCGCTTCTTCTCCCTGCATGTGTTCATCATCCCGGGGCTGATCATCGCTCTGGTCAGCATGCACTTGCGGCTGGTGCTGACCAAAGGGATCAATGAGTATCCGAAGGCCGGCCACCCGGTAAACAAGGCAACTTACGAGGCCGAATATAAGGAGCTCCTGGAGAAGGAAGGCGTCCCGTTCGTCCCGCACGGAATCGGCAAGGACCTGATTTTCGCGGGGCTGGTGATGGCGGGGATCCTGGTCTGCGCCGCGGTCTTCGGGCCGAAGGGACCGGGAGGGCCCCCGAATCCGACGCTCGTAAACATTAGTCCACGGCCGGATTTCTACTTCCTGGCGATCTTTGCGTCCCTGGCGCTGCTTCCGGATTGGATGGAGGCGGTGGCGCTCTTCGTGGCGCCCGCGCTGATGATCCTGTTCCTGCTTGCGCTCCCGTTCATCTCCGGCACCGGCGAGAAGAGTCCGCGGCGCAGGCCGGTTGCCGTGCTGAGCGTGGTTGTCATCATGATGACCATCGGGACCTTGGCGTATATGGGCGAAATGTCTCCGTGGTCGCCGCACATGTCGGCATGGAGTTCGAACCCGGTTCCGGTGGAATACTTGAAGGGACGCACGCCGCTGGAGATGCGCGGCGCGGCCGTTGATCCAGAACAAGCAATGCCGCAATTGCCACAGCCTGGGAGGCGAAGGTGGGGAGCGCGGACCGGCGCTCGATCAGGTGGCGACGCGGCTGACGCCGGATGAAATGGTCCGTCAGGTGATCCAGGGCGGGGGAAACATGCCCGCCTACGGCAGCAAGCTGAACCCGGCGGAAGTGGACGCACTGGTCGCGTTCATGAGCACCCTGCGGCCGAACTATGAGCCGGCCGCGCGCGATTCCGCCGAGCCGGCCAACCCGTAAACGCGCAAAACTCCGACGGCGATTCTTTTAGCATGGAAACCATGGGCGTCGCGATCCTCAGCTCCTGGGCGCTCAAGCCGCTGGCCACTATCTTGTTCGCCGCCGCCGCGTTGGTCTATTTGCGCGGCTGGCTGCGGGGCCGGAGGCTCTCGCACGGCGAATGGGATCAGCGTCGATTGCTGTGCTTCCTGGGCGGCCTGATGGCTTTGTTCCTGGCGCTCGAATCGCCGCTGGATGCGCTCGACTCGCTCCTGTTGTCGGCGCACATGATCGAGCATCTGCTGGTGATGATGATCGCGCCGCCGCTCCTCCTGCTGGGCGATCCGGCCCTCCCGCTGCTGCGCGGGCTGCCCAGGACATTTGTAAGAGAGGGGCTGGGTCCATTTCTGTCCTGGCCCGCCCTGCAACGGGCCTTGCGGTGGCTGGTTTCGCCGATTGTCGCGTGGAGCGCCTTTGCGGTCAGCACCATCGCGTGGCACACTCCGGCGCTGTATGAGCTGGCTTTGAGATCGCCGTTCTGGCACGCCACGCAGCATGCCTGCTTTTTCTGGACCGGCGTGCTGTTCTGGTGGCCCGTATTGCAAAGCAGTAACCGGAAGGGCGGATGGCCGCGGTGGGCCATGATTCCGTATCTGCTCCTGGGCGACATCGTCAACACCGCGCTCTCGGCGTTCCTGATTTTCTCGGATCGAATCCTTTATCCGAGTTATGAGGCCGTCCGCTTGAGCGGGTTCACGGCCAAAGAAGACCAGGCTGCCGCGGGAGCCATCATGTGGGTGCCCGGGTCGATCGTTTATCTGGTGCCCGCGGTGGTGATCGCAGCGCAGTTGTTTTCGCCCCGCAAGGCCGTGGAGCGGCGCTGGCCGAATCCACGGCATAACCAACCGCGGGTGCGGCTGCCGCTCCCGCTGCTGCGGCGCACCGCACAAGTCGCGATGTTGCTGCTGGCCGTCGCCGTGATTCGGGACGGATTCTTCGGCACCCAAGTGGCGGCAGTCAATCTCGCTGGCGCGCTGCCGTGGGTCCACTGGCGGGCATTGTCGTTGCTGTCGCTGATCCTGCTGGGAAATTTGTTCTGCATGGTGTGCCCGTTTACTCTGGCTCGCGACTTGGTGCGCCGGGTTGTGCCTACGAAGTTCAGATGGCCGCGCGGGTTGAGATCGAAATGGCTTCCCGCGGCCTTGATGGTGCTCTTTCTGTGGGCCTACGACGCTTACAAGCTGTGGGACAGCCCCTGGCTCACGGCCTGCCTGATCTCCGGATATTTCGCGGCGGCGATGTTCATCGACGGCCTATTCCGCGGCGCCAGTTTCTGCAAGTACGTCTGTCCCATCGGCCAGTTTCACTTCGTGAGCTCTTTGATTTCGCCCGGAGAAATCCGCCCGCGCAGTTTGGAAGTCTGCCAGGCCTGCCGCACTCACGATTGCATCCGCGGGAACAGCCACGCGCGGGGATGCGAATTGAACCTGTTCCAACCCAAGAAGGTGGGCAATATGGACTGCACGTTTTGCCTGGATTGCGTCAAGGCCTGTCCCAGCGATAATGTGGCTCTGCTCCCGGCCGTCACCGGATCCAGCTTGACGGCCGATCCGTACCGGTCTTCGATCGGCAGACTGTCGAAGCGGACGGATATCGCGGTTCTGGCGGCAGTCGTTGTATTCGGGTCGCTGATCAATGCCGGGGGTATGACGTTGCCCGTGATGCAATGGGAGCATCGCTGGCACGGCCTACTGGGGATGAATCTGGCAATTGCAGGCACAATCGCGGGAGCGCTCATCCTGGCGGCGCTGGCGATCTTCTGCTGCGGGATGCTGACCGGGCTCGTTTCGCTTTCCGGGAAATTGGGCGACGTGATTCGGCGGCTCGTGCTCGGACTGACGCCGTTGGGGGTCGCCATCTGGGCCGCGCATGTGCTGTATCACGTTGCGACAATCCGGCTGAGCATCCCAGCTTGGCTTACCCCCGCGCAAATCGTGATTCTGGACCTAGGGCTATTAATGACTCTGTACGTTTTCTGGAGAGTCGCCGCGCAATCGGCGTCCACACGCTGGGGCGCCGCGGCGCTCGGTGCACCCTGGGTGCTGCTGTCCTGCGCGGTCTACGCCGGTGGAATCTGGGTTTTCTTCCAGCCGATGCAGATGCAGGGCATGCTGCATTGATAGCACGCCTTCATATCTGCATCTGTCTGCTCGCGCCGCTCCTGTTTGCGGACGGAGGAGCGGTCCAGTTCCGGAAGCAAGCCGGACCGCTGTCGATCACGGTCTTTAGCGCTCCCGCGCCGCTGCGTGCGGGCTCGGCCGATCTAAGCGTGCTGGTGCAGACCGCGGCGGATTCCGAAGCGGTTTTGGACGCCACGGTGACGTTAAGATTGTCGAAGCCAGGAGAGCCGTCGATCGATATTCCGGCTACCCGGGCGCAGGCCACCAATAAGTTACTCTACGCCGCCCAGCCGTTGTTGCCGTCAGCCGGCCGCTGGCAGATAGATGTGCAAGTAAGCTGGAACGGCAATACTTTCGAAGCCCCTGGGGAGATCACGGTGCTTCCGCAGGCGAGCCCGCTGAACAGCTTCTGGCCGTATTTTGCGCTTGCACCCGTGGCGGTGCTCCTGTTTCTGGCGAATCAGTGGCTAAAACAGCGCCGCCGGCCGCAGCCGCGGAAGGATTGATATGGCGCGGCGTGTCCGCGCCATGGTGACTGATATGGCGCGGCGTGTCCGCGCCATGGTGACTGATCCCGAGAAACGCCGCCCTCAACGGGTGCTGTCCGAACGCCGGATCGGGGAGACGAGGAACTATTCGTACCGCAAAGCGACCATCGGATCCACCCGAGCCGCTTTCCTTGCAGGCAGGTAGCAGGCCAGCATGGACACCACCATCAGCAGCAACATCGCGATCGATAACACAGCCGCATCCACCGGGCGTACGTCATAGAGGAAACCAGCCAGAACCCGTCCGATCGCCAGCGCCAGCATCAGCCCGCACACCAATCCGATCGCCGTTACCATGAATCCTTCGCGCAGGATCATGCGCTGCGTGTCGGCGGAGCTTGCTCCCAGCGCCATACGAATACCGATCTCCCGTGTGCGGCGCGCCACGGTGTAGACCCTTACGCCATACAGCCCGATGACCGCAAGCAGCAGCGCGATCATACCAAAAGTCCCCAGAATCCGGGCGCCGGTTTCCATCACCCACAGATCAAGACTGCCGTCCAGGTGATCGCGAAGCGTTTTCAACGCCAACACCGGCAAGCCATCGTCGACTTCGCGGATTTCCCTGCGCACCGTCTCCAGCATGCGCGCCTGCGCTTCCCTTCCCCTGGCCGCCACCTTCAGGTGAATGTGCATGTCCGCCCGGTACGCTGGCCCAAACGGCACGTACAGGTCGGGCCGCATCCCGCCGCCGATGATCCGTTCCTGCACCGTCCCCACCACGCCCACCACCTCCAGGTCCTCCGGAGCCTTATCACGCGCCACCCCAAGGCGGAGGTGCTTGCCCACGGCATCGCCATTTGGCCACAGCCGCTCGGCGGCGAGCTTGTCGATAACGGCTACGTGCTGCGACGATCCGCTGGAAGTCTCCGAGGCAAGAAACGATCGGCCGACAAGCAGCGGGATGCCGAGAGTCCTGAAGTAATCTTCCGTGACGACGTTGTACTCCGCCCACACGTCACTGCCCTGCGGACTGTCTCCAGCGGGGCGTATCCCGGACCCGTCTGAGACGTTTCCGAACGGAACCGTCCACGCAAGACTGACGGATTCAACTCCCGGGGTACTCTTCAGCCGCGGGAGCAAGGCTGTATAAATCTGCCGCCCGCGAGTCTCGCTATAACCCGCCAGGCTGGGATCGACTTCCGCCACCACTTCGTTTTCAATCGAAAATCCCGGCTCCACATGCTCCGCGCGCATCGCGCTGCGAACAAAAAGTCCGCTCACTGTCAGCATCATCAGCGAAAGCGAAAGCTGCGCCATCACCAGCACGTTGCGGCGCGAGAACAGGCGGCGCGACACTCCGGCGTCTTCGGCCCCGGTCTTCAGGTCCAACGACACATCCGGCCGCGAGAGCCTCCAGGCCGGCCACAGACCGAACACAATCGTGCTGAGCATACAGAAAGCCAGGGTCGCCGCCAGGACCCGAATGTCCGGCTTCGACGAGAAAACCACATCGAACGGAACCACCGGAACAAGCGACCTCATTAGCAAGGCGCTGCCCAATGACGCCACCAGCAGCCCCGCTGCTCCGCCCAGAATCGCAAGCAGGAATCCTTCCGTACAAAGTTGCCGCACGATTCGCCCGCGCCCTCCGCCAATCGCCAGCCGGATCGCGATCTCCTTGTTGCGCGCCGCTCCCCGGGCCAGCATCATGTTGGCAAGATTGAGCGAAGCAATCACTAGAACCACGCCCGGCATGGACATCAAGAGGATGGTCACCGCCCCGAACGGCCGCGGGTCGTCTCTGGCCGGGTTTGGCGAGACGCCCAGCCGGGACAGTGGATACACAATAAACGTCTGGTCCTTGTTCTCGGCCGGGTACGCCTTCTCCATTTGAGATGCCACGACGGCGAGTTGGGCATCAGCCTCCCGTTCCCTCAGCCCGGGCTTCAACCGCCCGATCAAAATCAAGGGGGCATTGGCGCGCACGCTCAACGACTTCCCGCCTCCTTCCAGTTCATTCGCCAGAATCGAATACGTGCCCAGCGGCAAGTACAATTCGCTGCTGACCAACGCCGTGGTTCCCGTGAATCCCTCCGCCGCGATTCCGACTACTGTGAATATCGTTCCGTTGATGCGCAGAGTCTTTCCCAGCAGCTCAGGATCGGAGCCGTGCTTTTGCCAGTACGAATAACTGGCGATCGCCACTGGTATTCCCGCGTCGGGTTTCTCCTCCGCGTCCGTGAATGTGCGGCCCTTAAATAACGGAACGCCCATGGTGGCGAAGTAGTTCGAAGACACGACATCGGCGAAGACACGGCGCGTTGTACCGCCCTCCGTCAACCCGGCCTGCGCTAAGTTGTGCGCAGCCAGGTTCGAGAAGACGGAGTTCCTGTCTCGCAAATCGGCGTAGTTCGGGTAAGAAAACCCGCGCGAGGCGTCTGGGTTATGAACATCCACGCTATAGCAGCCGACGATTTCCTCGGGATTATGGATTGTGAGCGGCTTCAGAAGAAAAGCATTGACCAAACTGAACGTGGCGGTGTTCGCGCCGATGCCCAATGCCAGCGTCAACACCGCGACCGCCGTAAAACCGGGGGCCTTGCGCAGCACCCTCGCCGCATAACGGATATCCCGCAGGATCGATTCCATGACAGCTCCTGTTCGCGCATCTCTCACTCTGTGCTTCACTTGCTCCGGACCGTCGAATTCGATCCGTGCGGCCCGCGCCGCTTCCTCGCGCGATAGACCCCGCGCCATGTTCCGCTCAATCAGGATTGCGAAGTACGCCTGTACCTCGTCGTCCAGTTCTTGCTCCGCCTGGTCCCGATTTCGCAATCGCCGATAGAGGCTTGCGGCTTGCCGGACCCAAGACCCGCCGGCCCAAGACCCGCCGACCCAAGACACGACTATGCCTCTTCCTCGAGCACTTGGTTCATCGCGGTTAACACCTTGCGCCAGTTACGTTTCTCTTTGGCTAACTGCGCCCGTCCCGGCGCCGTCAGAGCATAGAACTTGGCGCGGCGTCCATCTTCCAGCTCACCCCACTGACCTTCGATCCAGCCTTTTTCGGCCAAGCGGTGCAAGGCCGGAAAGAGAGACCCCGGTCCCACCACAAAAACTCCTCGGGTTACCTGCTCGATACGGTCCGCGATGCCGACGCCGTGCAGGGATCGAAGTTCAAGCGTACGGAGGATGAGGAGATCTAGCGTCCCCTGCAGAAGCTCAGTGGACTTGGCCATATAGGGAGTGTATCGACAGTCGATATCGGGTGTCAATAGGCAATGTCTGAACACTGTTCGGCAAAGCACGGGCCCGCCAGCGGCTGGCAGGGGTCGAGGACCGGTGCTGCCCGGATCGTTCCCGATGATGACCACCGAACGGGAATTCGTCCACGGCGCTGATCCTCAGCGATTTGCAGCCTCCTGGGATACTCGTTGAGGAGAGGGGGCGCAGTGGCCTAACTTCAGGCTGCGGGAGAACTATGGCTAAAGGCCCGTTCCCAAGCAGGATCGCGTCCGCAGTCTACTTCGATCCGATCCACAAAGCGCTGGCGAAGACGGTTAACAGCGGTCCCGGTCGTATGCGCCCGGCTCGCCGCGCGCATCTGCAAGAGTTTTGTACAAAATTCTGTCCGGAGCACGTCGAGAACCGGAGGGCGGCTCCGACTACACTGTGAACGCGCCAAAAGGCAGCGTGAAAGGAGCAAGCACCATGAAATACATTTTGATGATGTCAGGAAGCAAGGCAGGGGTGGACGGATACCGGGCGTGGTCCAAGAAAGACATCGATGCCCATATGGACGTCCTGAGGAGCCTCAACCGGGAGCTCGCAGAATCAGGTGAGTTCGTCGCAACACAACGTCTGGCGGCTCCGCATGAGGCTAAAACGGTGCGTGGCTTGAAGGAAGGGATGCCAATCACGGACGGCATTTTCCCCGAGTCCAAGGAGTTTCTGCTCGGCTACTGGATTATAGACGTAGCGGCCGCGGAGCGTGCCTACGAAATTGCCGGCCGCCTTTCAGCCGCGCAGGGTCCCGGCGGAGTACCGACCAACATGCCGATCGAAGTCCGTCAGATGCTGACCGGCGCTTCGGGATCGTAGAAGCTGCGCCAAGTTCAGAGCCGGACGAAGGAGACTTATGAAATACATTCTGATGATGCATGGCCAAAAGGGCGCTTGGGATGAGTACGCCAAGTGGTCGAAAGAAGATCTGCGGCGCAACGTCGAGTTTATGCAGCGCTTCAGCAAGGAGCTTCAAGAGTCGGGTGTTTTCGTGGACACGAAGGGCCTGGCCTTGCCCCAAGAGGCGAAGATCGTTCGCGCGGCGAATGACGGCGAGCCGGTTACCGACGGCGTGTTCCCGGAATCGAAGGAGTTTCTTGCCGGATACTGGCTGATCGACGTTGAGAGTCCTGAGCAGGCGTACAAGATTGCCGCCCGTGTATCGGCCGCGCCCGGGCCGGGCGGCAAACCAGGGAATATCCCGATTGAAGTACGGCAGGTGCTCGGCGGCCATAAAGATTTGGGACTCTGACGGACACGCGTGGATTGGGGAGAACAATCGTCCGGTCTTCCGATCGGAGAGCTGCTGCGGGAACTCACGCCACAGGTGCTCGGGTATGTGGTGCGGAGATTTCGTGACTTCGACGCGGCTGAGGATGCCGTTCAGGAAGCGTCGATCGCGGCGCTGATGCAATGGCCGCACGACGGAGTTCCCTCCAATCCGCGCGCCTGGCTGACTCAGGTTGCCTTTCGAAAGATGACCGACCGTATCCGCAGCGAATCGGCACGGCGTCGCCGCGAGACGGAAGTAGTTGAGGAGGCGGCGCGTCTGTCCGAGAGCGGTCTAAATGCCGCGCCGGTCAGTGACGACGCGCTGGTTCTTCTATTTATGTGCTGCCACCCGGCGCTTACGCCCTCGTCCGCGATTGCTTTGACGCTGCGCGCCGTTGGCGGTCTGACCACGGCCGAAATCGCTAACGCTTTCCTGGTTCCCGAAGCAACCATGGCGCAGCGAATCAGCCGGGCGAAGCAGACCATCAAGGCGTCCGGCATTCCATTCGGGATGCCCGATCCCGAAGAGCGGGTGGTACGTCTGCGTTCGGTGCTCCACGTTTTGTACTTGATCTTCAACGAGGGATATACGGCCAGCGCAGGAGCACACCTGCGACGCGCAGATCTTTCACAGGAGGGAATACGTCTCACGCGCATGGCCCTGCGGCTGCAGCCCGAAAATCCGGAGGTTGCCGGACTGCTTGCGCTCATGCTGTTGACCGACGCGCGGCGATATGCCCGAACCGGCCCGAACGATGAATTGATTCCGCTCGCTGAACAGAATCGGGCGCTTTGGGACCGGGAACAGATTGCGGAGGGGGTCGCACTGCTTTCGGCCACACTGCCGAAAGGCTCGGTCGGCCCCTACCAGTTGCAAGCGGCCATAGCCGCTGTTCACGATGAAGCCGAGCGCTCCGAAGATACGGACTGGCCCCAGATCCTGGCGCTATATGAGCTGCTGAAACGCATGTCGGACAATCCGATGGTGATCTTAAACCACGCAATCGCGGCAGCCATGGTGCACGGCCCGAAAGAGGGTTTGAGTCTACTGGACGCGCTAAAGAGTGACCGGCGAATCGCTGAACACCACCGCATGGATGCTGTTCGCGCACATCTGCTGGAAATGGCTGGCGATTCGCAAGAAGCGGCGGGATACTACCGCGCGGCCGCGGGCAAAACCGTGAATCTCCCTGAGCGAAATTACCTTCTCATGCAAGCTGCGCGACTAACTACGATGATGGCCCGATTCCTGAAAAAACGTCAGAGCTCCCGTTACTTGCTCATGCCTTTGAACGCGTACTTGTAATAGCGTTGGCCGTTGTTGACTTCTCCAAGAAACAGATTCCCCTTGGAGTCAGCCGCGATGCTGTGGACATGGAAGAATTCCCGGGCGTTGTGCCCGGCATGTCCGCCCACGGTTGAGACCATTTCCAGCGTCTGCCGGTTCAAGATTCGAATCGTCTTGTTGGAGCCGTCCACTACATAAAGAAACGTTTGATCTTTATCCGGCGACACCGCAAATCCATGCACGGTTCCTTCGCTTTGAAGGGTGGTTCGCGCAATGAAGGCTTCTTTGACGAACGTCCCATCCAGCTTGAACACTTGCAGCCGGTTGTTGGAACGGTCCGCGACGTAGACCAGGTCGTCATTCGTTACCAGAACCGCGTGAACCGGATTGTTGAATCCCTCCGGCTGCGCCCCTTTCGCGAGTTGCTCCCGCGACGGTAACTTCAGGTTGTCGTCGGGCTTCCTGCCGTAGGCGCCCCAGTGCCGCTTGTACGCCCCGGTCTCCGCGTCGAAGACAATGACGCGGTGGTTGAAGTACCCGTCCGCCACAAACAGCTCATTGGTTTTCGGATAAACGAAAAGGCCGGCGGGACCACCCAGGTTCGCCGTATCGTTGCTGCCCTGATTTTTCCCCGCGTGGCCGATCTGCATGAGGAATTTCCCCGCGGCGGTAAATTTCAAAATCTGGTTGTCTTCCTTCGCGTTCCCGCTCAGCCAAACGTTGTCCTTGTTATCGACGAAGATTCCGTGCTCGGAAGAGAACCATTCGAAACCCTGCCCAGGACCGCCCCACGCCTGAAGGAACTTTCCCTTGGTGTCGAACTCCAGCACCGGCGGAGCCGGAATGCAGCACTCAGCTTGTGGCGGATTGAGCGAGGCTGCTTTCTCGCCGTCCGGAATCGTCGCTGGACGATGAAAAACCCACACGTTGTCGTGCGAGTCCACCGCGTCGCCGCCAACCTGCCCGGTCACCCATTTGTTGGGGAGCGCTTGCGACCACAGCGGATCGGGCTCAAACAGCGGGACCGGAGCCTTTTTCGCCTGCGCTGTGACGCGCGGCAAACTGCTCACCGACATCGCCACAACGAAGCTTAGCGATCCCGCCAACAGCCAGATTTTGCCCCGCATCTTCTTCTTCACCGCCGAATCTGGTTCTTCAGTGCCGAATTTGGGACGCGGCGTGACCGTACTCGGGAACGTCGCAGTTGCCTCGCTCCGCGATGAGGCCCGCGTCGGGATTCGCGTTGCGCGTTACCGTTCGTGTGGGCAACACCCACGGCTCAATCAGCACCTCGGGATCTTCCACCGTGACATCGTACAGCAGTACATCGCCTTTGCGCGTGAATCGCTCTATGACATGCATCTCACCGGAGTGGAAGAAACCGCCTCGCCCAAACCAAGTCGCATCGGTGAATCCGACGGAGTCGAGCACCAGCGTGTCGCCCTCCCAGCGTCCCACCGTATCCCCCAAATAGGTGTACTCCAAATTCGGGTCTTTGGTGTGCTTGCGGCCATCGGTCGGGATGATGCGATACTCGCCGTATCCGCCACCGGCGTCGCCACCGGTGTAGATAAAGGTAACGTCTTTGTCCGACTGATAGATGCGCCGCGGCGGGCCCTCACGCGGCACTCCCAGCGGCTGGCAGGTCATCACCGGATCGTATTTGTTGGTCCACATGTCGAGATCTTGAACTTTATCCCAGTACTGCGGCTTGTAGGTTGGACGGCTCAGATTGCCGAAACGCGACGGAGAGTAAAGCTCAAAATCCTCCGTCTGATTGGTTGACCGGCTGCAATCCGAAGGCTGCCAAGGGCTGCAACGGCGTCCTCCTCCGGTCATGTAGTTCCCAATCCAGTCTGTATAAGACCAGTTGCCCGACAGGTCAGGATGCCCGTTCAACATCGGCGTGGTGGCCGACTTGTTCACCGTGGGTTCCGCCTTCGCCATCACGCCGCGCGGGAGCTGACCCGCCGACTGGATAGCCGTCCGCACGCTCGCCGGGACCGGCGCAACCACATACACGTTGCCGGTTTCCGTGACGGTCGCGGTCAGGTCGCGTACCGCGGAGCCGTTCCGGCGCTCCACCATCTTCCCGGCATACTGCACCCCGATTTTATTCAGCGGGTTGTTCCAGTCTTGATAGTCGCTGTAGGTAAACTCCGTGGTGGTCGAGCCCTGCTTAACCACCACGCGCTGGGTCCTAAAATTCGCATCCAGGCTTGCCGTCGCGGTCGCGCCCGGAACTTCTGGAATCGGGAAGGTCACCACCGGCAGACCGTTCTCCCACGACACGGACGTTTGGCCCACCTTCGCGGCGCCGTCCGCAAAAAGAGTTCCTGGGTTGGCGCCCAGCCACCACGTGTCGGTAGTTCCAGCCAGCGCGGCCTTGGCTGCGCCCTGGGGACTCGCCCAGATCCTTACGAGCCGCTCCTGCACGGCCTCCGGCGCTGGAACGGCTTTGCCCTTCGTTCCATCGATCTGCGCGCCGGGCGTGTCTTCGTTCCAGGCATACAGCCCGCTCACCACCTCGATGTTCGAGTACGCTGCTCCATTGGGCCGCGTGCAGGTGTACTGAATCCGCTGACTGAAGGTCTGGTAGTTGGTGCTGGCACGATATTTCGTCAGCGTGCAAGGCTGTCCCTCCACCTGAATCGTTCCCTTGCCCTGATATTCAAGAGATGCGACCATGTCGCGCTCGTCATGACCCTTCAGCATGCCCATGCTCCACATCCATTTGAAGAGCACAGCCTTCAGGTCTTTGGCATCCGCAGCGGGTGTGTAGGGTTCGGCATTTCCTCCGCCGCGTCGGCCGCCCTGTGCACTGGCCGGAGGCGCGCTGAACGTAAGAATGGCCGCCATCGCGGCCTGCGTCCAAAGGATGCTTCGTGGAAAGGTCATCGGAGTGCCCTCTCTTGCTTAATCGTTTCTGCAAGAAACCAAGCCAACTAGCGGGTGATTGTAACACCGCGTACGCTCGGGTTCAATCGAGGCGGTACATCCGAAACGCCGGCTACTGCTGGTGCGGACTATCCGGAGAAACCGGCGCCGGGCCAGCGCCTCCAGCTTGCGGCAATTGCGCCTTGCCATCGAGGCCGAACACCAGCAATCGCGGCTTCATCGCCGTTGTAGACTCAGCGGCCCGGCCCGGACTCGGCGTCCCGCCGGAACCTCCCATCAGCGCGATGAATTGTTTCCCGTCCACCGTAAACGTGATCGGCGGGCCCATTCCGTTGCGCATCCCCGTGGCGACGTCAAAAAGCGTTTCGCCTTTATCGGCCGAGTAAGCGATCAAGTGCCCATTGGGCGCAACCTGGAAAACCAGATTGCTCGCGGTGCTCAGCGTGCCTCCGTATCTGCTGTTCCCCACCGGAACCCGCCAGCGGATCTCCTGTTTCGCGGGGTCATAGGCGACCAGCGTCCCGAGCTGGCCGTTTTCAAGCGGTTCCGGACCGGTGGCCGGCCCCGGAGGCTGCGGCGTCAGGCCCTGCGTGTTGAGTTTCAGCCCGGTCTGCGCGGCTCCTCCCACGCGCGAAGCATCCGGTTTGAAGGCGAGGTCCGCGGCGTAGGGGAAGGTGTCCCAGCCCCGGGTCGGAATGTAGACCAATCCGGTTTGCGGATTGAAAGACATCGGCGACCAACTGTGCGCTCCTCCGCCGCCCGGCGATACCGGCACCGGATTCGTGCCGTACATCACCTCTTTATTAATGATGGGCCGTCCCGTCTTCTGATCGATTCCCTTCGCCCAGGTGACCTTGGAAAAAGGCTGGGCCGAGATGAACTCGCCCGTGATGCGGTCCAGCACGTAAAAGAAGCCGTTTTTGTTGGCCTGCATGATGACCTTCCGCGGTTTTCCGTTAATCGTCAGATCCGCCAGGATCATCTGCTGCACGCTGTCGTAGTCCCATTGGTCGCCCGGGACCATCTGGTAATGCCACTTGAGCTCGCCCGTATCCACGTGCACGGCAACGATGGAGGCCACATATAAATTGTCGCGGCCCGTGCTCACATCCTTGGTGCGAAGCGCCTGCGGCCAAGGCTCCGCGTTGCCGGTGCCGACGTATACCAATTCGCTCTCTGGATCGTAAGAGATCCCATCCCACACAGCGCCGCCCCCGCCCAGCTTCCACCACTCGCCTTCCCACGTCTCGGCCGCCTTCCGCATCGCGGACGATTCAAAACCCTTCGCCGGATCGCCCGGAACGGTGTAGAATCGCCAGGCCTCGCGGCCCGTGTCCGCGTCGTAGGCGGCAAAGAAACCGCGCGTGGGACGGTCTCCGCCCGCCGCTCCCACGATCACTTTTCCCTTGGCGATCCGCGGCGCCATGGTGAGCGTCTGCTCTTCCTGGACCCAGGAGACGCGAGCTTCCCACACCGGCTTGCCCGTTTCCGCGTCCAGCGCCTCCAGCCGGCCGTCATTCACCGGAACGTAGATCTTGTTGTGATACAGGGCGAGCCCGCGGTTCACCACGCCGCAGCACATCTTGTCGCCGGTAGGCTTGCGGTTCACCAGCGGATCCCAGCGCCATTTCTCCTTGCCCGTGCGCGCATCCACCGCGAACACGATGCTCCAGTTGGTTACGCCGTAGATGGTGTTGTTCCACACCAGCGGCGTTGCTTCCTGATCTCCTCCGCCATCGCCGATTTCATACGACCACATCAGCCCCAGACGCTTTACGTTGGACGCGTCAATCTGTTTGAGGGGGCTATAGCGCGTCTCGCCGGGAGTGAGTCCGTAAGACAGCCAGTTGCCGTCCGAGGCGGACTTCGCGGCATTCTTCAAGGCCGCATCGTCGATACGGCCGGTCTGTCCGAACAAGGGCCAACAGAGGGTGACGCAGAGTCCTGTCAAAAAGTAACGCATGATATGTTTCCCAATTTACTTGCGAGTCTATCACGAGAACAAAGGTTGCCAATGTTTGGAACGGATTTGCCGCGCTGCATTCGTGCGACACTAGGTCGGATCTTCGGGCATGCGGCAATTGTCAAAAAAAACCCAGTATGGCTTACGTGCGCTGTATGCGCTCGCGCGTAACCATGGGAACGGGCCGCTTTTGATCACTCGGCTGGCGCAAGCGGAGTCCATCCCCAAGAAATTCCTGGAACAGATTCTGCTATCGCTCAAAGCCACTGGGATCGTTTCCAGCAAAAAGGGGAAAGGTGGCGGGTACTTCCTGATCAGGCCTCCTGATGAGATCACTATCGGCTCGGTCATTCGAATGATCGAGGGCCCTCTTGCCCCGTTGCCCTGCGCCAGCGAAACCCGCTTTCGCAAATGCGACGAGTGCCCGGACGTCGAGACCTGCGGTACGCGGATCGTAATGCGTGAGGTCCGCGACGCCATCGCCAACATCCTTGACCTCACAACCCTGATGGACGTTAACCGGCGCGTCGATCGAACCGTCCAAGAGAAGCGCGGTCCGGATGCGCGGGAATACGATATTTAGGCTTGTCCGGGCCACAAGCCCGAAACACTCCCCGGCGGGGAGCCGTCTAAAAGGTGGAGGCGAGACGTGAAAACAATAAGCGCACTAGGTGCTCTCGCAATTGGCATCGGAGTTCTTCTGGCGGCGTGCGGTCCGACTCACGTAGTGGTGGCCGGTGGAATCGCCGGCGGTCCCCCTATTTGTCCCTACGGGTACTATGAGGCGCCGCCTTACGATTGCGCCCCGGACGGTTACTATGGGCCGGAATGGTTCGTTGGCGGAGGGTTCATCGGAGCAGGCCCGTGGTTTCACGGTCCGGATCGCTTCTACGGCCACGTGGATCACGGCCTGGATTATCGCAAGGGTTACCGCGGCCCAAAGCCCGCCCGTGGAGCCGCTCCCGCCCCAAACCGCGCACCCTTCCGCGGTCAAGCCATGCATGACCCCATGGGGCACGAAGCTCCCCGGAATCGCCGATAGCCGCTTCTGTCGCGCCAGGCTCGGGTTATAATAGATGGACGTCGACCCATTTGCACCGAGCCGGAGAGGTGGCTGAGTGGTCGAAAGCAGCGGTTTGCTAAACCGTCGTACGAGCCTAAACTTGTACCGGGGGTTCGAATCCCCCCCTCTCCGCCAGAACATCAAGAAAGATGCTTACGCGTTCGCCAATTCGATCAAGATGTCTGCGTGGCATTCCTGGTCCGGACGGCACCAGCAAGCCAGATCCTTCCCGCGCAGCTCACTTAGGTCCGGCACAGGAAATTCGGTTTTTGCGCCGCGCGCCTTCGCCTCGAACAGCTTTCTGAACCGCCGCATCGCTTCGGTGCGGCCAAGTTCCTCGACGCGGTAGGGATTGCCCCATCGAGTCGGCCTCCCAACATAAACCACGTTCGCCGGCTTGCGCCATCCTTTCGTCCGCCGCATCTGGATGCGCCTTGGCACTGAGCTTCCTTTACAGTATCAGTGTCATCAGACAATCACGGAGGCGGGCGGTCGCCGAGATTCCGCTGTCTCAAGTGAAAGTTGAAAACGTCCAGGACCAGTCGTTTCTCTCCGGCAGCCTGCGGATTCCGGAGGGTCTCGTGGCGGGGAACTGCAGCATGGAAGTGCTCGCCTACGACCGGCTGGAGCCGTCGAAGAAGAAGCAGGCCGCCGAGCAGTGGATTGATGTGACGGTGGTGAATCCGCAGCCAGGAGCGCCTGACGGGTGCCGTCAACTCAAGGGCTATTTCGGCCCAAATAAACGCTCATCGAATACGAAGGGCACAACGGACTCGATCGTTATCAGGCGGAAATCCGAATGAGCTGGATTCAGCAGATAGTTATGCTCCGTTGGCACGACAGCGGACCGGACGCGAAGCGCCGCAGAAGTGCGCAAGTCAAACCACCGATCGCCCAACTGTCTTGGGCCAAGATCGGGCACGGCGATCCGAAGTTCATCCTCCGTTAGGACGCTCAGTTCATCCGGTATCAATGCCGTTACGGACACAAAGCCGATGGGAAAGTCCGCCGCTGACATGTGGACAAGGTTTTCTAGGACTGCGAGCGAGACGCTCTCAGCCATATAGACCAAGGGCCTCCCAGGCGAGTTCCAGCGGCCGCCAGCTCGCATGGCGCCAGCACCGTCTAACCGGGCGTGGATAGACCGGCACACTCGGTAGACGCGCAGGGCCATCTACGAAGGAACGTTATGCTCGATACGCGTGAGAATCGCCTCGATTTGCTCCACTCCCTCTGGGTGCTCCAAGACTTGCATCGGCGAGCGACCGTCAAGGAGCGGAAGTGGAGTGGACAGCCAATGGGAAGCCTTGGTTTCGTCCCCAAAAATGGCGACTACACGAGCGATAAGAGGCACCAAGCGGTCCATTTGTAAGAAGGGCCTGTAAGCCTGGCCTTCCGCAACTTCCGCGCCGCTCGCCGGGCTGTGCACAGATGGCTTTTTCTTTACGAGCTCGGCAAAACGCGCCCTCGCCCGCGATTTTATGAGGCGGAACTGCGTTTCGGTCAGCGACATCTCGCGGCAGATTTCCTCCGGGCTCTGCTCGCTTAAATAGAACCGCCTCAGGACCTCACGGTCCGTTTCACTGAGCTCACTCACTACCTTGTGAATTAATTCCGTGTCTCCGTTAAGGACGCTTTCCGCCCGAGCGTTCCGTCCCGCACTTGCTTGAGGGCCGTCTGGCGGCATCTGGTAAGCGTGCGCCGCGCCCTCAATATGCGCGGCGATCTGGCGTTGCACTACCGTGAGGTAGACGCTGAACAGCCTTGGAGGAGTTGAATGCCCAACCCTCGCCAGAGTTTCGAGAACGGCATCATCCAGTGCGATGAGCTCAGGAAGAGCGGATTCAGGCAACAACAGCTCTGGTGATTCGGGCATGGCTACTCAGCTTTATTTTAGTCCCTCGACCGGACTGGGCCTTTCTCCTGAGCTTCACTACGCCTTCTCCGCGGCCCGCTTCATCACCACGCTGACGTCGTCGGGGTTGATTAAATCCGGGACGGTCCAGCCGTCGAGGCCGTATTCGGACATGCACTGCTCGGCGAAGCCTTTATATTTGGCGGATTGGCCCAGGGCGTCGGCCACCATCAGCACCTCGAAACGGATGCTTTCGTGGCTGCCGAAGTAGTTGCGCTCATAGAGCTCGTGGCGGCCGCCGAATTCGCTGCCCATGGCGTCCCACATCAACTTCATCAGTTTGACGCGCTCCTCGGCCGAATATCCGTTCGATCCGCGCACGTACTGGTCCAGATATTTGCGGATTTCGGGATTCTTGAAATCGCTGGAATGTGAGGGCAAATAAATCAGCGCGCTGGCCAGCACATTTTCGACGATCTCTTTCAGCTTCGGATATAGCGTGCTGGCGGCGACTCGATACGCCAAACCGTAGTCAAGATTGGGTAGCACGTATCCCGGCGTCCACGGCGTCGTCGCGCGAGCCATCGCGTCGGTCAAGCCCCAGAACAGATTCCGCCATGCCAGAACTTCGCCGACTTGAGCCTGCACGCCGCGGAATTCTTTGGCTCCGGTGGCGTCCACGGCTTTGAGCAGCAGCCCCGCGATGAAGTCCAGCTTCACGGCGAGCCTGACGCAGCCGTGGAACATGAAGCGCGGCAGAAAGCCGGAGCGGGGGAAGAAGTTGTTGACCTTGTCGATATCGCCGTAGGCAAAGACGTTCTCCCACGGCACGAAAACTTTATCGAAAACCAGGATCGAATCATTTTCGTCCAGGCGGCTGGAAAGCGGATAGTCGAACGGGCTTCCGGTTGCCGCGGCGGTCAATTCATACGACGGACGGCAGAACAGCTTCACGCCCGGAGCGTCCGTGGGCACGATGCAGACGAACGCAAAATCCTTGGTCTTGATCGGCAGAGCGCCGTTGTTGGCGATGAAGTTGTAATGGGTCAGCGTAGATGCGGTGGCCACCACCTTCGCGCCGCTCACGATCAGGCCGCCGTCGGTCTCTTTTTCGACGTGCATGTACACGTCGCGGACTTCTTCCAGTTGCTTGTTGCGGTCCACCGGAGGGTTGACGATGGCGTGGTTGACGAAGGTGCACTCTTCCTGCACCTTCTTGTACCAGTTCTTGGCGTTTTCCTCGAAGGGCTGATAGAAGGACGAATTCGCTCCCAACGTGGCCAGGAACGCGGCCTTGTAATCCGGGCTGCGGCCCATCCATCCATAGGTCACGCGGGCCCATTCGGCAATGGCGTCGCGTGCACCCACCATCTCTTCAGTGTTGTGCGACGCCTTGAAGAATTTGTGAGTGTAGCCGCCGTTGCCGGTATCGGTGGGGGTACACAGAACGTCCTTGCGATGGTCGTGCAGAGCGTCATACAGCCGGCCGATCATGCGCACGCTGTTGCGGAACGCGGGGTGGGTGGTGACGTCTTTCACGCGCTCACCGTAGATCCAGATTTCGCGGCCGTCGCGTATGCTCTCGATGAACTCTTCGGAAGTAAACGGCCGCGTGCGGGTCATGCTTGTGCCTCCACGGGATTGCGCAACACGCCGATGCCTTCGATCTCCACTTCGACCACGTCACCCAGCTTCATCGCGCGCGTAGTGCCGGGAGTGCCGGTGAAGATGATATCACCCGGCTCGATGGTGACGTACTGGCTGGCGAAGCTGACCATGGTTGCGCTGTCGAAGATAAAGTCCGACGTGCTCTGATCCTGAACCACCTCGCCGTTCAAGCGGCAAGTGACCCGCAGATTGTCGGGATTGAGGCCGGTGACGATGCAGGGGCCGAGCGGACCGAAGGTGTCGGCGCCCTTGGCTCGCCACCATTGCACGTCCTTGGGAACGGCATCGTTGCCGTTCTGCCACATGCGCTCGCTCACATCGTTTCCGCAGGTGAGCCCCCAAATCGCCTCGCGAGCTTCCTCCTTGGAGGCGTGGCGCAGGCGCTTGCCGATCACGAACACCAGCTCGGCTTCGTGATGCAGGTCCGTGGCGTCCTTGGGGTGCACGATGGGACCATCCGGATCTTGCAGGCAGGAGATGGGCTTGTAGAACAGCTCCGGACGCTGGGGATGAGGACGGCTGCCCATATGCGTCTTAAAATTCCGGCCGACCGCCAGCACTTTCCCCGGAGTGCAAGGAACCAGCAATGTGACAGCCTCCAGCTTGTGCCGGATTCCCGTGGGCTGATGCTGGAACAGATCGCCCTCCAACTCCGCGATGCCGTTCTCGTCCTGAATGCCGTAGGCAATACGGGAGCCTACGCGAAAGCGAACATACTTGGTCATTTTTCTTTGTCTTTATTGCCCTGCATCATCTTGACCCACCTGCTGGGAGGAAAGACGAAGAAGACGATCGCCAGTACCACGAGCAACAGAACCGCCAGCAAGAAAATTAGGGCCATAGGTGTTGGGACGGACCTTCCATCTTATCCGAATCCCGCGTCTGAAGGGAGCGTAAAATGGAGTGGTGGCTCATGTAACACGGCGCGCGGCGCTGCTGGCGGCCTGCGGGGTTTCGGGCGCGATGCGCGGCCTGGGTGCGGCGGCGAAGCAGTTCTGGGACGATCAGCCTCCCGAGAATTGGACCAAGGATCAGATCGACCAGTTGCTGAACAGCTCGCCCTGGGCGCAGAAGGCCGCGGTGAACTTCAATGGCGGGCCGGGAGGCGCCGGCGGGTTCCTCTACGGCGGCGCGCTTAGCCCGAGTGACCGCGTGATCTATGAAGGCGCGGGCGCGGAGAAGAATCAAATCGGAGCAATGCGCGCGGTGGTCCGCTGGGAATCGGCCAAGCCTCTGTGCCTGGCGCAGAAGCGGACTCCGGATGGCGCGAAGGATTTCTTCATCGTCGGGCTAACCGGCGATTTTCCGGATGTAGCCAAGCCGCGGCCGGACGAAGATCCTTCCGCGGCAGAGCAGCGTCAGGAGATGCTGCGCCAGTACACCAAGCTGGAACGGAAGGGCGACGGCCCCATCTATCTGGATCACATTCAGTCCGTCAAGGATGGCGAATGGTTCTTTTTTTCGCGGCTGGATGGGATCAAGGCCTCGCACAAAGAGATCACCTTCACTGCCAGACTCGGTCCGCTGGAGTTCAAGTCGAAGTTCACGCTGAAAGACATGATGTATCGCGGCAAGCTGGAATTATGAACTACTGTTTTTACGAGAGTCCCATCGGGCCGCTGCTCATCGCCGGAGATGCGGAAGCGCTCCACTACATTTTCTTCCCCAAGAACGGCAAAGCGGCCAAGCCGGAGCGGGGATGGACGGAATCGGCGATGGGCCCAGTGGCGCAAGCCGTCTCCCAGTTGCGCGAATACTTCGCGGGCAAGCGCACGGAGTTCCACCTGCCTTTGGCCGTCGAGGGCACGCCGTTCCAGCGCACGGTGTGGCGGGCGCTGCAGGAGATCCCTTACGGCGAGACCATCTCCTATGGCGAGTTGGCCAAGCGCGTCGGCAATCCCAAGGCTTCCCGCGCGGCCGGATCGGCGAATGGAAAAAATCGCATCCCGATTGTGATTCCGTGCCACCGGGTGATCGCGGCCGGAGGCAAGTTGGGAGGCTTCGGCGGAGGGTTGCCGGTGAAGCAGGCGCTGCTGAAGTTGGAAGCGACGTAGACGGGGATCAACGTCTATCTGGCCAGAGGCGGGCTGTGCGGCTCCGGCGGCGCGGGGGTGACGGAGCGGTGCAGCATCGTGCGCTCCTGGTCATCGCAGAAATCCTCGATTAAATCGGTATCCGGGAGCAGGCGCAGTTTCACGGCGGCGGTCCACGGCTTCAGATACGCTTTGGGATCGTCGATGGTGACGGTGAGATCCATGTGCCCGAAATCGAGGCGATGGAAGCGTTCGGTAAGGTGCAGCGCGTCGCTGTGCGGATGAGCCTTGGCCGTATCGATCCATCCGCCGTCGCGCAGACCGTTGGTTTCCACAACGAACGCGCCGTCCTCCCACCGGCCCACCGAATTGCCGAGCCAAGTGGCATTGGGCGCGGCGGGAAGCTCCCGGCCATCGGTGAACACTTGGCGGAAGGTCATGCCGGTCAAGGTCTCGTAAAGGAACGCGGTGACTGCGGGCGTTTGCAGGATCTTGAAGGGACCGCCGGAGTAATCGATGCGCGGGACGCCGGGAGGCATGCAGTAGCCGTACGGATCGTCAACGTGATCGCGTCCGGAGCGCTGCGCCGCGATCGCCGCGGCCCACGGCGTCATCTGCACGTCTTGGGGTTTCAAACCGCGCGCGAGATCGAAGAAAGCGCTGCGGGTGAAACAATCGTCCAGGCCGTAGACGCCGCACTCCGCCGCCCAGACTCCGGACAGATCGGGCTTTCCATCCGGGTTGTGAGGGGCCGGCGCCGCCAAATCCGCTTTTCCGCCGGGTAGCCGCGGAGTGCCGGGAGTGGGGTGGTTCAGCCACTGCGCGAACGCGCATCCTGCGAGCAGAAATGACGTGAGCAACGGTTTCATGGATGGCCCCAGCCGTCGGGATCAGTATACATGCAGGGAGCGCCGAACGATGGCTGGGACGATTTTTTGTGCCGCTAGTTCTTGCCGTTCGAATGCTCGGCCGCGATGGCGCGGATCAGCGCGTCGAGGTTGTCTTCAGTACGGCGCATGCGGCTGTCCGCGGACTTGGCGAGTTGCGAAACCATTTGGTTTGTTTGCGCCAGTGCGTCCTCGATGCGCGCCATCCGGTTGGAAGACGAATCGACATAGGCGGTGACGGTCTTCATGAGCTCGCCGAGCGTCTCCTGGTGCAAGGTGTGCACATGCGCTACGACAGCCAAATCCCGCTCGATCTTTTCGAATCTCTCCTCAGCGGTCATACTTGTAGTCTTGCGGGTCGGTTCGCGGATGTCAAATATACCACGTATGGTAACAATTCCCGGGCGGATCGATCCTTTTATCCCGAAATCGGGCCGTCGCCGGCCGCCAGTGCGGTGACGATTTTTTCCTTCATGTTCGTGGCGGATTCGACTGCCGACTCGAGCGCGATGCGATAGGCGATCACGCCCACGATGGCGTCGAACGCCAACACAGCGAAGAAGGCGATTTCGGAATCGAAGGCGTAGCGCGCCAGGTACGCCAGGGCGGCCGGTAAAAACGCGACCGGGTAGACCACCAGAAGAATTGCCTGCAAACGTCCGGCGGCGCCGGAGCGGAAGGAGGAATCGGGATTGACCCCCCGCGCATGACGCACAGACATGAGATTTCCGGCGCAGAGAAGGAAGATGCTGACCACGCCCGCCACCGAAAACGCCTCGGCCAGTTTCAAAACATTCAGAGGCATTCCTAACAGCGCGCACACCGCGGTCACGGCGCAGATTTCGAGCACAATAAACAGCATCGATCCCAGATTCTTGCCCATCAGCACTTTCGAAAACGGGATCGGGGCCAGGAAATAGAGCTGCGCGGCGGAGCGGTCGAAGCCGAAGGAGTTCCAGAAGCACACCTCGCTCAGCAACAGCAGCGAATAAACGCTGACTACCGTCAGGTAATTGTTGCCCAGAAACGATTGCGTCATGCCTTGCCGGCCAAGAGCCATGGGCAGCCAGATTACCAAGCCGAAGGTAAAGCCCATCAGAAACACCAGACGAAAGCGCGGGGAGCGGGCCAGCGACCGCAGCTCCTTTTCAACCAGCGCGCCTAGAGGATCGCCGAAGAGGGTCGACGGTAAGCGGTAGAAGCGCTCCATCGGGCGCTTGGCGGCTGCAGGGACAGAGGCGCGGGCGGAACCGCTCTCCGCGGCGTCGAAGGACAGCGTTTGGGAGAATTGCCACAAGCCGAAAGACGACCCGATCACGCACCAGGCGAACAAGTAAACCAGCGAAATCGCCGCGTCGTGGCCCTGCGCCAGGTTCGCCGCGGCGGACCAGGGCCAAACTTTGAGCACGTCCCCGCTGGCGATCGCGTGCAGTCCGCCTCCGAAGGTTCCCCGAGCCACGAACAGTTGCAGGCTCCCCGCTCCCAGCACCAGCAGGAGAAAGGCAATTTCGCGGAGCCGCTTGTGCGCCAGGGCTCGCACCACCAAGTCGCGCATTCCTACCGCGACCAGGAGGTTGAACGCCATGTACAGTACGATCCCCACGGCGCCTCCGGCGGGCAGGCGCGGATTCAAGAGAATGCCGGCCATCACTCCCATCAAAATCAGGAACATCTCGATGGCGGCGGTGACGCGCAACAGCACTTCGATGGCGAACATTTGCCGCACCGGAATCGGGTAGGCTTTCAGCTTGCGCATCTCCAGCGCGGAACCAGTGGCGGCCATCAGCAGCGGCACCACTTGCCAGTACAGGAACACCAACAGCAATCCACCCGGCAGCGCGGAGCGAATCAAGTCAAGGTTTCCCGGATCGGAGACAATGCGGGCTACGGCGATGGCCGCCACCAGCCAGCTTCCGTACCACACTGCGGCGATGATGCTCGCCCAGGCCGCGCCACCGCTGGGGTAGAAGTTGCGCAAGGTGCGCCACTGCGCCCACAGGATGGCTCGCGCGTGATTCATAACCGCCTGAGGTTCATAACCAGTCGAGGGTCTCCACGGTGCGCTCGACGCCGACCGCGCGCACGAACGCGTCTTCGAGTGTCGCGGCTTCGCCGCGCAAATCGGCCATGGTGCCGTTGAGCACCAGCTTGCCGTCGCGGATGATCGCCACCCGGTCGCACAGGCGCTCCACCACTTCTAGAACGTGAGAGGTGAGAAAAATAGTCGCGCCGTGACGGACTTGTTCCAGGAGGATATCCTTCATCAGCCGCGCGCCGACCGCGTCCACGCCCTCAAACGGCTCATCCATCAGGAATAGTTTGGGACGATGAATCAGGGCAGCAGCCATCGCCACGCGTTTCCGCATGCCCTTGGAGTATTCCGAGATCAGCTTGTTATGGGCGGTGTCCAGCTCAAACAGTTCCAGTAGCTCGCGGGCGCGTTCCTTGGCCACGGGGCGATCCAGGCCATAAATCCGGCCAACGAATTCGATGAACTCCCCGCCGGTAAGATGGTCGAAAAGCAGGGACTCATCGGGTACCAGCCCGATCTGCTGCTTGATTTCCAGGGCTTTCTCCGGCATGGGCAGCCCCAACAGGGCGATGGAGCCTTCGGTGGGCGGGGCAAGCCCCATTAACATCTTGATAGTAGTGGTCTTACCGGCGCCGTTCGGCCCCAGAAATCCGAAGAAACAGCCGGCCGGAACGGTCAGCGTCAAACCGTCCACGGCGGCTTTGTTTCCATAGACTTTCCGCAGGTTGTGGATCTCGATGACAGGAGGAGCTTCGAACATGCGCTGCTTACTATCCTATCGGATGGCCAAGTACTAGACCGAAGACCTGAGGCCGGAAAATTTATCCTACGGCTAAGGCCACGGATTCCCACTCATCTGCCATCTCGGAGTTGGTAGTCGGGGGTTGGGCCGGTTTCCAGGCGTCCAGGAGGGTGGTGAGCAGGGTTTCGACCTCCTCAAGCGGCTGGGCGGATTGCCGCACATTGGCCTCGATCAGGCGCGATTGCATATACATGTACAGGCTGGCGAGCCGGCGGCTGATCTCGCCGCCCTGAGCATGATCCAGGGATCCGGCCAACTCCTGCAAAATGCCATAAGCGCGATTGATCTGGCGCGAGCGGCCGCTAATGTCGCCTGACTCGACGCAAGCTCGCGCGGTGCGGGAGGCGTCCAGGGCGCCGCGGTACAGCAGCCACACCAGCTTCATCGGGTCAGCGCTCAGAACTTCGGCTTCCAGGTATCGGTCATAGATGGTTTTGGCCATTCCGTTGTTTTCGTTCATTCCTTGTTCAACTCTTCGGCCATGCGCACCAGATATTCAGCGGGCATTTGCTGGACCACGTCTCCGGTGTTCTTGTTGACCAGCCGGACCACCACCAAGTGGGCCTGCCTGTCCACCGAATAGGTCAGCTGGTTATCCTCGCCGAACGTTCCGCTGGCATTGACGGCCGCGACGGCGCGAATCAAAGTGCGCTGCTCATTGGTCAACGCCTTGGCTGAAGGCAGATCGGCCGGCCCTACCGGGTTCGTGCTGTTGATCGCTGCAATGTTCATATGGCCACCATCTCAGGGCGGAAAGCGGCAACCGCCTCCGCGCCTCTCTTAAATTCGAACTGGCCCAACCCGCGGTGGGCGGGCCTCTCTAACGTTGCTTATCGGTGGCAGGAGGAGGTGTATGAACCGGATCGTCAGCCGGTACGGCTTAGACTGGCCGCGGCGAATCGAGCAGACCCCGCTAGGCCCGGCTCGTTCAGGCGAGGTTAAGAACCTTGGCGGTGGTGTGCTTGTCCTGCTCGATCTTCTTTTGCAGCAGCGTGATCGCGTAAATCAACTGTTCCGGACGGGGCGGGCAGCCAGGCACGTAAACATCCACGGGAATCACCTGATTCACCGGCACCAGCGCGTAGTTGGAGAAAACCCCGGTAGAGGTGGCGCAGGCGCCCATGGAGATCACCCACTTCGGCTCCGGCATCTGCTCATACAGGCGGCGGATCACCGGCGCCATTTTGTTGGAGACCCGGCCGGCGATGATCATCAGATCGCTTTGCCGCGGCGAGCCTCTCATCACCTCCGCGCCGAAGCGCGAAATATCGAAGCGCGAAGCGATCATGGACATCATCTCAATGGCGCAGCACGCCAATCCGAAGCTCATCGGCCAGATCGCGTTCTTGCGGGCCCAGTTGATGAGTTTGTCCAGCGAGGTGATGAGTAGCGACTCACCGAAAGCATCGTCCAGCTCGGGTTCTTCATCGACGCGGGCAAACAGCTCAGGTGGCTGGCTGAGGTGAAAAGTGGTGTCGTCCACGGACTCATTATCGCATGGGCGGAACCCGATACCGGGGACGCTTACGTCACACTACACTTTCCCTCACACTACACTGGAGAATGGACCAAGACTTCGGAATCGAGCCCCAATACATCGATACTTGGGGCAAGACTCACACTCCATCGGAGGATACGCGACGCCTGATCCTTGCGGCGCTGCGGGCCGAATCGGGCGGCGCCTCCGATGCTCCGCTGCTCGATTCCATTTTTGTGGTCCGCGAAGACACCGAGTCCATCCCTTTGCGCATTCCCGCCGAGCGCGCCGGCGATTCCGTGAAGCTCGAAATCCAATGGGAGGATTCTGAGATCGAGCATCATTGGTATTGGCTGCCGGAGTTGAAGCGCGCCGAAGACGGCCGCGCGCTGTTGCCTCTGCCGGGAACGTTGCGGCTCGGCTATCACCGCTTGCGCGTGTACTGGATGACGCAACCGGAGCTGGAGGTGCTGGGCGAGGCGCACTTCATCGTCTGCCCGCGTCGCGCGCGGATGTTCGAAGGGCGAGCCGCCGGCGTCGCCGTCAGCCTCTACGGCCTGCGCTCCGCCCGGGATTGGGGCTGCGGGGATCTCACGGATCTGTGTGCCGTCATCGACGTTCTTGCGCGTGCCGGCGCGGAGTTCGTCGCGCTCAACCCGCTGCATGCCATCGCCAATCGCCAGCCTTATAATACGAGTCCCTATTTGCCGCAAAGCTCGCTATTCCGCAATTTTATTTATATCAACGTCGAGAAGGCGCCGGGTTACCTTGCGGAGGAGTGGAGCGACCGCGAAGCCGCGGAACTGCGGGAGTCCGAATGGGTGGAGTATGAACGGGTCGCGAAGCTGAAGCTTACCGCGCTGGGCGACGCCTTCGGCCGTTTTCTGGAATACGGAGGGTCGGCGGAGTTCGACTCCTACGCGGAGGCTGAAGGAGAAGCTCTAGAGGATTTCGCGGTTTACTGCGCGCTGGATGAAGAGATGCACCGGCGCGATCCTAAGGTGTGGTTGTGGACGGAATGGCCGGAGCCGTATCGCGATCCTCGCTCCGGCGAAGTCCGGCAATTCGCGCACGAAAATCGCGCCCGCGTCCTGTTCTTCAAGTTTTTACAGTGGCTGCTGGACCGCCAGATCGCCCAGGCGCAGGCTCACGCACGGGCGAGCGGCATGAAAATCGGCCTGTATCACGACCTGGCCCTGGCGACCGACCGCTTTGGAGGGGATTTGTGGGCGCACCGGAGGTTTTACGTTTCGGGTTGCCGCGTGGGCGCACCGCCGGACGACTTTGCTCCCAACGGCCAGGATTGGGGATTTCCTCCGCCCAATCGGGAAGCGCATCGCGCCAACGGTTACCGGCTGTTCGCGCAGTCCATCCGCAACAGCGCGCGTCATGGAGGAGCTCTGCGCATCGATCACGTGATGCGCTTCTTCCGGCTGTATTGGATCCCGGATGAAAAAACCGCTGCCGACGGCGCTTACGTGCGCGATTACGCCGGCGATCTCCTGGGCGTGCTGGCGCTGGAGAGCCATCGCAACGGATTCATCGTGGTGGGCGAGGATCTGGGCACCGTCAGCGGCGACGTCCGCCACCGGCTGGCGGAAGCGGGCATCCTGGGCTATCGCTTGTTGTGGTTCGAGCGCAACAACGACGGAAGCTTTCGCGCGCCGCAGGAATACTCGCCGCAGGCTGCGGTTTCAACCACCACCCACGATCTTCCGACGCTCACCGGATTCTTCACCGGCCGCGACATCGAATCCCGGCGCGCGGCCGGCTTGATCGACGATGCGGACTACGCCCGCCAATGGGAGTCGCGCAGGCAGGAAATCGGAAATTTGAATCGGGCGCTGGAGGCCGCGGGTTTCCCGGGCGATCCCATTGCCTTCGTGCTCGCCACGCAGTGTTTGTTGGCGGTCATCAATCAGGAGGACCTGACCGGCGAACCGGATCAGCAGAATCTTCCGGCAAGCACCTGGCAGTACCCGAATTGGCGGCGCAAGATGAAGCTTTCGGTGGGGGAACTGGGCGCGCTTGAAGAGGAATTGCGCTGGAGAATTGCAGGGTCCGGGCGCAGCGCAGTCCGGCCGCCGCTCTCGCGGGGCCGTGTATCATCTTAGAATATGTATTCCCGCTGCGCGCGATCGCGATACGCACTCACGGCCGCACTCCTGTTCGCCTTCACTCGACTGGCCTCCGCGCAACAGATTCCCAGAGCAGCCAACGGTAAACCGAACCTCCAGGGAATTTGGAAAGCGCGCGCCGGTGCGGCCACCGATTTAAAGGGCGTGGTCGAAGGCGGGAGCATTCCTTACATCCCGGCGGCGGCTGCGAAGAAGCAGGAGAACTTCGCAAACCGGCAGAAGGCCGATCCGCTGAACCAGTGCTTCCTCCCCGGCGTGCCGCGCATCATGTATCTGCCGTATTCTTTCCAGATTTTCCAGACGCCGGAGCACGTGGCGATGTTGTTCGAATGGTCTTCGGTGTACCGGCTGATCTACACCGACGGCAAACCGCCGCTGCACGAAGGCTTCGACTGGTGGATGGGCAACTCGCGCGGCCATTGGGAAGGGGACACGCTGGTGGTCACTGTCCAGGACAACAACGGCAAAACCTGGTTCGACCAGGCCGGCGATTTCCATAGCGAAGATATGCGCGTCACGGAGCGCTACACCATGCTCGGCGCGGATACCATTCAGTACGAAGCCACCATCCAGGACCCCAAGACCTTCAGCAAGCCCTGGAAGATCGCCATGCCGCTGGCGCGGCAGAAAAACATGAGCCGGGTTTTGGAGTATCAGTGCCAGGCCGAATCCGAAGAAAAAGCCGGTCTGTTCGAGCGTGACGCGCGCACATGGTATCCGGCCGATGGGAAAGTGTCCGCGGAGAGCAGGGAAGTGCTGCCTCCCAGTGGTGCGCTGCCTGCGCTGAAGATCGGTGCGAATATCAGGCGCACGGCTGACGGCAAACCGGACTTGTCCGGCTACTACAGTCCCGGCGGCGGCGGCGCAAACTACGGCCTGGAGCGCCATCCGCGCGACTTCCTGACGCCCGGTACGCAGGGCGTAGTGATCGATCCGCCGGACGGCAAGCTGCCCTATCGCGATTGGGCTCGCGCGGAGCGAATCGATCGCGAAAAGCCCAACCGCGGCTACGACGATCCGACGGCGCATTGCTTCGTCCCCGGTGTTCCGCGCTCCATCTACACTCCATCTCCGGTCCAGATCCTGGAGCCTCCGGGATACGTGGTGTTGTTGATGGAGCGCATGTCATGGCGCATCATCCGCCTGGATGGAGGGACAGCCGGCAGCGCGCACATTCCCGAAAACATCCGCCTGTGGCAAGGCGATTCGGTGGGGCACTGGGAAGGCGATACCCTGGTGGTCGACACCACCAATATGAACGGCAAGACCTGGCTGAATGAAGTGGGCGACGTAGTCAGCTACGCCGAGCACATCGTGGAGCGTTTCACGCCCACCGACACGAATCGCATCGTCTACCGCGCCACCGTCACCGACCCGATTCCCTACACCAAGCCGTGGACCATCGAGATTCCGCTGAACAAGCAGAACGAGGAGTTGCTGGAAGTCGCCTGCCATGAGGACAACGGCGATCTGCAAAACCTCAAAAACGTGAGAGACGAATATCGCGCGCAGCAGAAGAAGGAGAAATAGCGAGATGAGAGTCAGGTTTGTGGGCGCCATGCTGGGAGCGGTTGTGCTGACAGCGGGAGCGGCTCTGGCGCATCACTCATTCACCGCGGAGTTCGATCAGAACAAGCCGGTCAAGTTCACCGGCAAGGTAACCAAGATGGAGTGGTCCAACCCGCATTCCTGGATCTACATTGACGTCGAAACCAACGGCAAGGTGGTGAACTGGGCTCTCGAGACCGGTTCCGCCAACGCGCTGATCCGCCGTGGATGGCACAAGGGCGATCTTCCCGCCGGAACCGTTCTGGTGGTGGATGGCTGGCAGGCGCGCAACGGAACCCCGACGGCCAACGTGTCCAGCATCACCTTCACGGACGGCAAGCGTTTGTTTGCGGGCTCCTCCAACGAAGCCACACCGCAGAAGTAACAGAACCCTAGCTTCCTCCAACCCCGCCTCGTGGACAACTTTTGGCTCTCGGCGTCCGGCCCGATCAGCGGAGCCAGTCTTGTCCAGCACCGGTCTTATCCAGCAAAGGCTGGAGTCGAAGCATGAGGGAGCGCTGTATCAGCACCGGATAGAGATGAACGGCTACACCAGGCAACAGCATCCATAGTGCGCCGCGCCATGCTTGCCTGCTGAAGGGGTGCCTGCTGAAAAGTGCGAGGACGGCCAATAGTAGGTGAATGGCAAAGCAGATTACGTGTGAGACGGCAGCGGCTCGCACACCCTGTTCCAGGGAGAGTAAGCCGGCCCTTTTGCCCGAGAATCCCCGCAGGGGCTCGAGGACACGGCGATTCCATCCGGAGACATCGAGCAGCCAACCGAAAATTCCGACGCCGGCGATGCGATGGAGGAGGCGCTCGCCCGCAGGCACGCGGAACCATTGGCGAGGCACGCGTCGCACGATGGCGGGGGCGGGCACTGCGGGCACGATGGCGCATGTTCCCCACACCACCGTCCACCCACACCACGGATTGCTCGGCCCGACGACGAACCAAGCCACAGCTATAGTCATGGCAAAGAACAGCAAATAGATGAGCCGGAACCAGACGTTCTGAAAGACAACGTCCATGGGATTTGGTTTCGGTGACGGTTCAGCGCTCACAAGACGTTCCGCTGGCCAAACTTATAGTTAGGCTGACCTGGTTGGACTGACCTGGACAACCACCGGCCCTGGTCGACCGCTGGCCTGTCAACAATCAACCCCGCCAAACCTATACGGTATAACGCACAAGCTTGTTCCATGAAAGGCGTAGAAGCCGTTCTAGGAGATCACGCCCACGTTTCCCACAATTCCACTTCTCGCCCGCTTCGCGGTCAGCGACTGTCCGAGACATGTAATGAGTCCATTTGACCGGGCACAAGCGCCTCAGCGGAGTCGCCATGCCCGGCTTTGATATAACGGTATGCGATGGACTGGCGGCGCTCCGGTTTCTTCATTGCCATCGGGTCGGTATTGGCTGGACAAGCGCCAACCGATCCCACCTTCCGCGCCACGACCAAACTGGTGCAGGTGAGCGTAGTCGCGCATGACAGCAAGGGCACGCCCGTCGCGGACCTTCGGCGCGAGGAGTTCCAGATTCTTGACAACGGGGCGCCCCAGGAGATCCGAGTTTTTGTCGCGGAGACGGAGAAATCGAGCGCCCCACCTCAGAATCTGCCGCCCAACACCTTCACCAACCGCATCTCCGGCTCTTCAACCGGGAATTCGGTGATCATGTTCGACAATCTCTTGACCGGGTTCGGCGATCCCGAAGGACTCGACGGCACGGGCTTCGGAGTACAAAAAGTCCTTGAAGCGTTGCGAAAACTTCCGGAGGGCGAAAGGGTCGCGATTTATGCGCTGGGCCGGAAGCTTCAGGTAATCCGCGAATTCACGGCGGATCGCGAATCGCTGGAGCGGCAATTGCGCGCGTGGAAGCCCTCGCCCGACGACGCCGTAACCGGGACCGCCCTGTGCGTCCCTCCTCCAGCCATCCCCGCTCGATCCATCCCCTCTGGCCAAGGCACGGCTGATGTGGTTCTCCAAGGACAGGCGGAAATGGTTCAGGGCTGTATCCGAAGCGATTCGCTCCAGCGGGCCGCGCCGTTCGACGAGGAGTTGAAGCAGATTGCCGATCATTTAGCCGGAATTCCGGGGCGGAAAAATCTCATTTGGATGGCGAACCAGTTTCCTATGACGCCCTCCGCGCAGTTGAGATTGGCGATTGCAGGCGTTGCCATTTATCAGGTGAATGAGGCGGGTGTAAAGGCTAACGCCCGCAACGATCTGGACGCGGAGGTAATAGAGGCGATCGAAGATGGGCGCGCCAGTTACACCCTCGGCTTCTACCAGCCCGTCCCGGATTCTCCCCGGGCCGGCGGCGGTACGCCTCCGGAGGTCCACCGGATCGCCGTTCATGTCAGCCGCCCAGGCGTGACCTTGAGTTACCGGGCCAGTTATCTGAACGAACCTCCGGTCTCCGAGCCGTCGTTGCAGGATCTCATAGACGCGCTGAATCGCCCTGTGGACGCGACCGCGATCCCCATAACTGCTTCTTTGGATCGCGCCGGGAACAACCTCAAGCTGACGGAAGCCATCGATCTCGCGGGACTCGACCTCGACCTTGACCCTAATCTTAACGGCGGAACCTGGAAAGGCAAGGCGGAGGTGGTGGCGCGATTTATAGGTGTCGATGGAACCGAAACCGGGGAAGTGGTGTCTGATACGTTGACGCTTAATTTGCGGCCAGCAACCTATCAGTCGATGCTGGGAACCGGCGTGATATATAGCAAGGAATTGACCATTCCCGAAAGGGCCGTCGAATTGAAGCTGCTCGTCGGCAATCTGGCGTCCGGAAAAATCGGCACGCTCACCATTCCACTTCCTGACACCAAGTAGGCTACTGAATAGGAGGTTTGATGCTTAAGCGCCGATCCCCCTCAACGTCACTCTCCGCGGTATTATTTGTGTCCGCGCTAACCCTGTGCGCAGCGGATGTCTGGGTCGCCAAACCGTATACCGCATGGAGCGATAAGGACATTCGAAAGATCATGACGGATTCGCCCTGGTCGAGGAGCGTTTCCGTAACAATCGCGGATGGGAACGCCCTCCGGGCCTTCCTGGCTCGGGGTGGCCCGGGCGCACCTAATGGGCCAGGCATCGCCGAAACGGGCGGCGGATTGGGTGTGGGGCAAAGTGCGCCACCGCCCGGAGCCCCACCACCCTCGTCCGCCCAACCCGGTGGGCCGCAGACAACGTTGATCGTGCGCTGGCAATCCGCGACGGTCGTCCAGCAGGCGCTGGTCAAGGCGCAATACGGTGATAAAGCGGGAAGCTCTCCGGAGGCGCAGAAGCGTTTGGAGCCCAACGCCGAGTATTACATCATCGCAGTCAACAACCTTCCCGCCTCCCAAAAGCTCCGCGACGCCGACGCCAGGAAGGCACTGCTCGGCATGACGACCCTCACCGTCAACGGCAAAGATCATCCGATCGCGGCGAAGGATGTGGTCTACGTCGGCGAAGGAACGATCGAAGCCCGGTTTCTGTTCCCGCGCGATTTCGTCCTCACGGCTGAAGACAAGGAGGTCGAGTTCGCGACCATGTTCGGCAAGGCGGCTGTGAAGGCTAAGTTCAACCTTAAAAACATGGCGATAAACGGCAAACTGGGGCTGTAAGAGTGCGGTGAAGACATCGCGTCTATCCAGAAACGGCGTTCGAGGAAGTTGGTCGTTAACGGTGGGCGCCCAGCGCTTAGAAGCGCGTCTTGCCGGCAATGCGCCCCAAGGGGAAGCATCTCTGTAGCGGGCCTTTGCCGCGGGAGTCAGCGGGCGGCCGGCGCGATCATTTCCGTAATCCGCGCCACGCTGGTGTCTCCGGTGTACAAATTCCCCTTCGCATCCATCCCCATGTAATTCGATTCGACGAACTGGCCCTCACCCCTCCCCGGCCCATTGCCAATCGCCCCCAGCACGTTCCCGTCCCAGTCCAGCTTGAAAATCTGCCCGTCCTGGCCCGTCGCCATCCACAGCTGGCCGTGAGGGTCCGTGTAGAGCGCGCAGACCAGATTGCGCATCTGAATGGTCTTGAGGAATTTCCCGTTCGCGTCATAGACTACGATGCGGTACTCCTCGCGGTCGCCGATATAGACGTTGCCGTTGGCCGGATTGATGGCGATTCCATGCACCATGCTGAAGTGCCCTTGTCCGGCGTTGTTGCCGAACCATTGGTTGACGAACTTGCCGTCTCTGTCGAGGTGAAGAATGCGCGCCGCGCCGCTCTTATTGCTGGGCGATTTGTCCGTGTCATTCGGGCTCTCATTGCCGTGGCCCATGCCGATGTAGATATCGCCGTTGGCCGCGAAGGCGAGATCCAGAGGTTGCCACAGAAGCCGCTGTCCCTTGGCTTCGTCCCAATCGCCTCGCTGGCCCCGCACTCCCAGAGTCATGAGAACCTTGCCGTCAGGACTCAGCTTGACGATGGTGTCGCCGTTCTCGTCGCACAGCCAGATGTTGTCTTGCGAGTCGATCGCCATGCCGTGAGCCTTGTTCTGATGGCCAATCACCTCCTCGCCGATGGTGCGGATTAGCTTGTGGTTCTCGTCGAACTCGAATAATTGCGGCTGGCCCGTGCGGTTGCGTTGAAATGCAAACAGGTGTTGCTTGGAGTTGATGGCCACGGCGGAAACGCCGCCGTTCAAACCCTCCGGCAAAGCGAAAGGATAGGCGATGGTGAATCCCAGGTCGGGCTTGTGCAGTTCATGCGTGATGGTGTTGCGCCCGCGTCCCCATCCGCAGATCGGCGAACGGGAGCACGGCTCCGCTCCATCATTTCCAGTTCCGGAGGCCGGATTAGGCGCTTGGGCGAGCGCTGGAAGGGAGAGAAGACCGAGGGCGGCCGAAATAAAGGCGATGGACGCGAGCGGGATTCGACGGAGCATACGTGGCCTCCTGGAGTTGCAGCTATCATATCCGAAATTTTCGAGAAAGAACGGAGCCCGAACCGGGGTCAGGGAGCCTTGACTTGCTTCGCCGCGGCTTCGAATTTCGCCGCTTCGCCGCCGCAATGGGTGAACCCCAGCCGCAGCGCCGGAACCCGCGGGCCCCATGCCTTTTGCGAGGGCGGGGGATACATCGCCAGCGCGCCTAGCGCGGAGGAAAGATCGCCAGGGGCCACGCCGGTCTTGGCCAGCGCGCAACCGGCCCAGGCGTCGGCTCGCAACTCCACATTCCAGGTTCCTGGAATCCAGGTTGGCCGCGTGACCTCGTCGATGGCGTGCGCATACACATGAGCGATCAGCGCGACCAGCGCCGGCTCGCCGTATTTCGCATATGCGGTCGCGAAGAATTGCGGGGCATAGACCAGCTTCGCTCCCTCCTGATTTGCCGTCAGCATCAGGTTCGGCGCCGTGTCGTTGCGCAGCATGGCGGCCTGCGGGCATTTGGGCTGGCAGAAGGGGAGAAACGCCGCGTCCACGCGCTTGACGATCTGCATCGTGTCGGCGCTGGGCCGTTGATCCAGGGACGGATTGTAACCGGAAGCTCCCGCTCCCAGCGCGCACAAGACGTTGGCCCAGGCCGCCACCGGCAGCGCCAATGCGGCCGCCACCGTTCCGACGATGCGAAGTCCGGCTGCCATCTTCCTATTAAAACCCACGGCTCCTATTAAAACGTACGGACGGCTCGCCCGAGCCGGTCGTGCAGCGCCTCGATCCTGGCGCCTGTGCCGGTGAACAGGCCTTCGGGAAACTTGCGATAAGAAAGGATCTCATGGTAGAGCCGTGTGGATTCGGCTGAATTCAATCCCATCCCGGCCAGATACTGCAAACGCATCGACAGGTCGTCGTTGATCTGCGCGCTTTGGAGCATGGGTTGCAAATCCGCGGCGCGGCCCGCATACGACGCCAATAAGTCCACCGCCGAGGAAAAGCCCACTTCCGCCAGCGAGGCGGCGATGCCCTCGTATCCGGCGTTCTTCAGGCGGCGGTCCAGGGCGTCCACGTCGAGGGGCGTGTTGGCGGACGAGTCCGCGCGGCCCACCAGCACCAGATCGTAGCCGTTTCCGTCAAAGTTGTTGCTCCATACCGTGGCGTTGGGAAAGACGCTGAAGAACGTTTTGAGCTCGGTTCGGATGGTGTCTTCGTCGCTCTCATACAGCGGTAGCCATTGCGCGGCAACCCCGCTGGAATTCAGGTGGCTCTTCACCAGCTCATAATACTCGCGCGAATATAGCGCGGAGGTGCCTTTCACCCACGGATGGATGGGATCGGTGGTGATCACGTCGAATTTCTCCGGCGAAGTCAGAATGTAATGCCGCGCGTCGTCGTCAATCACCGTGGTTCGCGCGTCGTGAACGACGTTGTTGTTCTGCTTCGCGAAAAACTTGCCCGAAGCCAGCGGAATGATGGGCTCCAGTTCGCAGATCACGATCTTGCGGATTTCCGGATACGGCACGAACGATCCGGCCGTCACGCCCGCGCCGAAACCGACTACCAGGGCGGATTCCGGATGCGGGTGGATCAGCGCGGGCACGTGGCCCATCATTCGCTGGAGCCGCATGTCCTCCGTTTCGCTGGATGCCTCCGGCTTGCCGCTGACGTAAAACACGCGATCCCCGGCGTTGTTGCCCCGCTGCGCGATCACAACCGAGGAGCTGATCCCTTCGCCGACGAACAGCGGCTGTTGCGGTTCGCCTTCGGTTCCCAATTGATCGGAGCGCAGGCGCGAGGCGATTTGGCGGCCGTAGGCGATCATTTGCCAGGGGAGCTCGGGGACAATCGCGCTGGCGATGAGCGCCGCGGCCAGCGCCACGGCGCAACACGTTGCAACGCGCGCCCAGGCGCGCTCCCTCAAGCCCATCGGGATTACAGCCGCGGCTGCACCCAAGGCCGCGATCCATATTAGAATCTCTTGCGAACCGGAGGTTCCGGCGGAGGGAATCAGGACCAGGCTGAATAACAGCGCGCCGAAGATCGCCCCGGCCGTGTTCGCCGCGTAGACCTCTCCGGTCAACCTTGCCGGGTCCTCTCCTTCGCCCGCCGCGCACGCCAGAGCCAGCGGAAAGCTCGCGCCCCACAGCAGAGCCGCCGGCAGGATCGCGAAGGCGCAGCGCAGCAGGTCGAGCTCGAAGTTCATCCACGGATTGAGCGACAGCCGCGGGTCCACCGGCCAATACGGCAGGTGGCGCGCGACCACGTAGGCAGTCCAGGCGCAGGCCAGCGCCAGCAGGATCTGGCACGCCGCTAGCCCCACGTGCGGCTGCGGCGTCCCTGTATGCGGTTGGCGCTTCACCCACAGCGACCCCGCGCCGCTTCCCGCCCACAGCCCTGTCAAGAAGACGGCAAGAATAATGGAAAACGTATACACGGTCGCGCCCAGGAGAAGCGACAGCAGCCGGGTCCATATCACCTCTGCGCCCAGCGCGGCGAATCCGGAAAGCGCGATGCTCAGGTAGATCCAGTTCACGCCGCGGGCGCGAGCCAGGGCCGCTTCCGCGCGCGATTCCGGAGCGGGTCCCGCAGCGCCGCCGGGCAGAGCAAAAGCCGCCAGAGCCACCGCGACGTTGATTCCGGCGGCGGCGTAGGTGGCGACGCCGAGATCGTAAAGCCGCAGTAGGTAGAATCCCGCCAGCACGCATCCGGCGACCGCACCCAGCGTGTTGGCGCTGTACAGCAACCCGAGCCACGAAGGCGAGCCGCCGACCCATCTTGCCGCAGCCGGGTAGGTGCACCCCATCAGCAGCGCCGGAGGCAGCAGGCACAGTCCGGCGATGAAGCCGCGGTAAACCAATCCCGCGAGACCCGTCTGCGGCCCCGCAACGTAAAGGTGACCGATGAGAGGGACGCCGAAGAGCGCCAGGATGCCGAACGCGCCGATCCCCAGTTCGATCATCGCGTAGACCGAGCGTGGGTTAAACCTTGAATCGACCAGCCGGGAAAACGCGGCGCTGCCCAGGAACAATCCGCCCATATAAAACGCCAGCAACAACCCCAGCGATACGGCCGAGGAACCGATCACCAGTTGCAGGAGCTGGAACCAGACGATTTCATAGATCAACGCAGCGCAACCACTCCCGGCGAGCAAAGCCAGCAGCGGCGTCAGCGTAAGGGGCAGAGAAGCCGCGGTGAGGTTGGATTCGGGCGGTTGGCTTGGGGCCTTGGGGGCCTCCTGCCGGAGGGCAGCACGGCGGGACAAACTACGCGCCTCCACTCACTTCACAATAAATCAAGGGGTTAGCGTATCGTATTTGGAGCGCAAAAACAAATCCGCCTCGCAACTCCGAAGAGTGCGAGGCGGATTCGAATACGGGCAATGCCGGACCGGTTACCAGGTGATCCTGGCGACGATCTGGCCGTAGCGCGGCTGATCGCCGCCGCCGTTCAGCGAGGGCACGTAGCCAAACCCGGAGGAGAGTGCGCCGGACGCGCCGCTTGAATACGGGTTGCCGTGGAAAGTCGGGAACCCCGGATTGTCGGTTAGGAACGTCAAGAAACCCATACCCGGATTCGAGTAGAACACGCGATTGAACACGTTGTACATCTCGAAGCGGATCGCCAAGGTGACCCTGTTTTCCTTCCGCAGCGGGAAGATGCGGCCGAAGTTCATGGACTCCTGCGGTTGCCGCTGCCAGCGGTAACTATTGTAGAACGGAGCCGACACGCCGAACTGGCCGGGCGCGGCGTCCTGCCAGGCTTTGGGATTCAGCGCGAGGGTGGTGGTGGGATCGAAGTGCGAATTCGGATTCACCAGGAACAGCGGCTGGCCGGGAACCATGTTATAGTACGTCGAGCCGCCGCCCCATAGCGCCGGGTTGTTGGAACCTCCGCGCTGGAGCTCGCTTAGGAAGTTGTTGTTGGATTCCGGCACCTGAAGCAACTGACCGCTGGCATAGGTCAAGAGCGCGCCGTAGGTCCAGTCCCTGACGAGCCAAGAGAACGCCTTCACGCCCTTGCTATCGCCATGCAGCTTGGGAGTGGTGTAGTTCGCCGAGATAACGCTCACCAAGGGCTGGCTGAAGGGGTTCAGCTCTTTGTTCTGGCGGTAGTTGAATACGTCGTTGATCCTGGGATACGCAGACACCAGATACGAAGTATCGTTGCTGGCGCCATCGATCAACTCCTTCTGCCAGGTGAAGGCGTAGTTGGCGCTGAGGCCGTGAGAGAAGCGCTTGGTGACCTTCATCTGGAGCGCGTCATACCAGGTGTCGCCCAGCGGAGGTCCGAGGAAGGGCGGGATGCCATTCCACTGCGGTTCGGGGCGTAGCGTCTGTCCCAAGTTTTGGGTCGCCGGGAAGCCAGGATACACCGACGGGACAGTGAGGGTCCCGGCGGCATTCGGCACCAACTGGAGATTGGGGAAGCGCTGCTGAACCAGCGGAGAGCTGATCGGCGTGTTCAGCAGGGCCAAGTCATTGGGGTTGGCGGGGTTCAAGCCGGCGGCCGCGACCATTTGCGGCGTCAGAGCGTTATACGCGTAAGTGGACAGGAGCGGAGCGGTGAACCAAGCGCCGCGGTTGCCCACATAGTCGGCCTCAACCACGAGACCCGGAATAACCTCACGCTGCAAGCCGACGCTCCACTGGAAGATGCGGGGCAGGCGGCCGGCGTTGCGGTCGATGGAGATGAACGGCGACTCCGGCGGCACATATCCGGCGCTTTGCTGGAACGGGTACTGAGGGGTGAAGTTGGGATAAGTGATCGGCGTGGCGCCGAAGGGATTGGTGGCGGAGAATGGGTTCCCGTATTTAAGTGGATGGCCAGCGGCGACGCCGGCCGTGGGCTGGTCGGAAAACGTATAGAAGTCCGGCACGCTATAGCTCAGGTAGGCGTTGTTGGGCGAGGTCCCATAAGAAAGACCGGCACCGATGCGGAGCACGGTTTTCTTATTGATCTGGTAGGCAATACCCAAGCGTGGACCGAAGGCATCGGGGTAATCGTGGTTCAACGGGCAGGCCTTATACTGACCGCAGTCGCCGCCATAGATCACGGTGCCGTTGCGGCCGCCGATGGCTGTATCGGGCAGGTTGAAGGCGGCGTCCTGCATGCGGCCGTGCTCTTCGGCGAGCAGCGTGGCGTAATCGTAGCGGATACCGTAATCGATGGTCAGCTTGCGGGTGACCTTCCAGGAATCCTGGCCGTAAAAGCCGAGGCTGTGGTTGCCAATGCGAGCGACATCGTAGCCCGAGACGTTCATACTGTTATACGCGCCCATCAGGAAGCTGGCATAGGCAAACCCGGTCGCGCCGTTGATGAACGACTGACCGGTCCAGTAAGGATCGCCGGTTTCGGCCTGGCCGAAACCAATCGTGCCATTGGCGCGGGTATAGTTGGCGATGGGAAGGCCTTCAATAATCGCCTCACCGCCGAACTTGAAGGTGTGATTACCCTTGACCCAGGTGAAGCTGGTGGTGAAGGTCGGTTTGGTGTCCTTCTGCCACAATGCTCCGAAACCCGCGCCCATGCCAATGCTGGAGCCGCCGAAGGTGCCATCGGAGCCGGGAGTAATGGCGGGGAAAAGGTTGGGCAAGGGGAACGTGTTTGACCCGAAAAGCTGGGTGGTATTGTAGGTTTCCGTCGGAACGTTGTACGACGTGGTCTGCAACAGGCCCGCGCCGACGTGCATCAACAACGTGGGAGTGATGGTCTGATCGTAGTTGAGGCGGGTGGTTTGCGAGGTCTGGTTGGTCGGCGCGGCGCCACTGAAGACCTGCGTGTACCCATTGTTACCGGGCGACGTTTCGCGGTTGGCGGAATAGAAGAAGGAGAGCTTGATGCTCGAGTTCAAGTTGTGGTCCAGCTTCATGGTCGGCAGGAACGTATAGTTGTGGTTCCTGTACGAGGGGACCGCGTAGTTGTTGACCAGCAGGTTCGGATTCGCGGCGTTGGCCGCAGGGAGCAGGGCCTGGATCTTGAGCGCGGTCGGATCCAACTGCCCTACGGGGATGACGTTGCCGGCGAAGGGTGTACGCAGGACTTGTCCGTTCACGGTCTGCTGCGACAGCGGGTCAAAGATCTCGTTAGCAACCAACTTGTTCCCGAGCCCATCGGTTACCGACTGAAAGGTCGTGCCGCTGGTCAGCGTGGGGCCCAGCGCGGTCCCGAAATTGCCCTGTTGGTAAGCGGGCGTCGGGACGGTAGCCAAACCGCTGCTGTTCAACGTCTGCTTAACGAACTGCTCATAGCTGAAAAAGAAGAACGTCTTGTTGGTGCCGTTATACAGTTTACCGAGCTTCAAGGGCCCGCCGAAGGTGCCGCCGAAATCGTTCTGGCGGAGACGGTTGCGAATGAGCTGGCCGTCCTTTAGAGAGTTGGTCAAACCGGCATTGCTGTCGTACAAGCCAGCGTTCAGGGCGTCGTTCTGGAAATAATCGAAGCCAGTGCCGTGATACTGATTGGTTCCGGACTTCATGGTGTAGTTGATGTAGCCGCCGCCCGCCTGGCCGAACTCAGCCGCGTAATTCGAGGTTTCGACGTTGACTTCCTGAATTGCGTCGGTGCCGGTCTGGTTGCCGGAGTTCAATTGCTTCCAGAATCCGTTGGTAGCGTCCTGGCCTTCAATGCGGATGCTCTGCGAGCTGGAGGGCAGTCCGTTGATCATCAGCGTGGAGTCGCTGGAGAATTTGGCTCCGGGAAGCAGTTCTATGGATGCCAGGGGATTGCGCACGCCGGCGCCATCGCTGCCGATGGTCAGAATCGGAAGCGAGTCGAGCGCGTCAACGGTGACGTTATGCGAGAGCTCGCCGCTTTCGGTCTTGAGCAGCGGCGCTTCCGCGGTGATGGTCACCGACTCGGTCGCCGTACCGACCTGGAGTGCGAAGTCCACGCGGACCGTGTTGGCGGAAGTGACCTCGACGCCCGGCCGCACTTCCTTCTTGAACCCGGAGGCACTGACGGTAATTTCATAGGTGCCGACGGGTAACTGGCTAATAGTGTAGTTTCCCGTGGCCGATGCAGCCCCCGAGTAAACCAAACCGGTGCCACTGTTCTTGGCCTGGACGGGAGCCCCGGCCACAACCGCGCCAGCCGGATCGGCTACGGTTCCTGTAATGGTGCCGACGTTGGCCTGCGCCATGGCCAGCCCGGCGCATAGCACGAATGCGCACGAAATCGACAAGGATCGCATGAGATTTCCCCTTTTAGGCTGGGCAGACCGAACCCACGTGCACACGGCCGCTCCAGCAACAACACACCTGCATGCACCTGCATGCAAAACTGCCTGACAGTATAACTCCCGCTCTTATGACCGTCAACAAAAAAATAAATGGAACATCAACTATGAAATGTGGAAGATTTGGGCGTTCTATCAGGAGCTTGGGAAGTCCTAGGCCGCCTGTGGAAAACTTCCGCGGACCGGTTGAGACGGCTCTTCCGCGGAAGAAAAACTACGGTCTGAATGGAAACGAGCCCGCTATCCTTGTGAAAAAGTACCGCTGGAACTGGCCCTCGCTCAGGGACGCTCCAGATCGATCTCGGTTTTCGGCGCGTCCGGAGTCCCCAGCTTCTGGAGCTGGAAATCGATTTTGGAAATGTCCGGGGAGCCCCGGTCCAGATTGATGTAGTTACCGATGTGCTCCTTGGCCCCGGCGATGTCGCCCTTGGCCAGATCGATCCGTCCCAACACGTATTCGCTGCGAGTCAGTTTGTGAGCCGCATCAAGGCTTTGCCCCATCTTGATGCTTTCCTCGGCGCCCTGAAGGTTCTTCTGCTCGAAGCGCGTGATGGCTTGATGCAGATAAATCTCCGGGTAGAACCGCGGCTCGATTTTGATCAGCGCATCTTCGTTCTTGGCGGCGGCGTCCCACTCGCCCAGCTTGTTGGAGATCCGCGCCAGCCTCAAATAGGGCGAAGGCATCTTCGGGTTGGTTTCAATCGCGTGCTGTAGCGCATCCCTCGCGTTTGCCAGGTTGCCTACCCGCTCATACAGCGATCCAAGAATGTTCCAGCCGTCGGCGAATTTAGGAACCGCCTTGCATGCAAGCTGAAGCTGGTTGATGCCCTCGTTGTAGTTTTCGCTGTCCAGAGCCTTGCTGGCGAGCTTATAGGGGGCCTGCGCCTTCCCGGGCACTTCCGACACATCCACTAACGACACGCTGTTAGGCGCTCCACTATCGCGCGGCGACAGCACCATATCGGGCATCTCTTTCTTCTGCGTGCTGGACGTGAAATCCTCCAACTTCAGATCGCTGTAATCGATCCTGGTGGAGAGAAAACCCGGGAGGGAGGCGCGAATAAAGCAGGCGCGCAGGGTTGCCGCACTAAGCCGCTGGGACCAGATATAGTGGCCCTTCTTGTCGGTGAGCGGGCCGGGTGCGGATCCATATAGGTCGCTGCATACACGTTCGATTCCCACGCTCTTGGGCGGCGGCGTGCCATCCGGCATCACGACGCGGCCCTCTAGAATAATGGTGGTGCCGTTTTGCTGCGCTTCTTGCGCTCCTAAACGGCTGCGGGTCGCGAGGGCAATCAGGGCGGCCAGGCCTGCAGTCAACAGGGCGTTCCGGAATACGTGTGCGGAAACCATGATGAACCTCACTCTCTCGGTGAATGCGACGAAATACTTCCCGCAAGCTTACTATAACGTATCCACTCGCCATTCGCTTACCGCTGGCCCGGAAAAACTAGCGCACGCTGCCGTGTTACAGTCGCCTTGTGGAGACATCCTCATCCCGGCCGGCCTGGCTGGCTGTGGCCCGCGAGACCATGGAAGTGGAAGCGCAGGCGATCCAGGTGGCGGCGCGGCGCCTGGACCAGAATCTGCTGCGAGCCGTCGAATTCATTCGCGAACACAGCGGCAAGGTAGTGGTCAGCGGCCTGGGAAAATCCGGCCACGTGGCCCAAAAAATCACCGCCACGCTGCAGAGCACCGGAACTCCTTCCGTATTCATGCACCCGGCCGAGGCCATGCACGGCGACCTCGGCGTGTGCCAGCAAAGCGACCCGGTGGTGATGGTCTCGAAAAGCGGAGCCACCACCGAAATGTTGGGTCTGGTCGAGCCCTTGAAGAAAATGCGCTCGCCGCTGATCGGCATTCTGGGCAACGTGAATTCGCCGCTGGCCAAAGCGATGGATGTGGTGCTGGACGCTTCCGTGCAACGCGAAGCCGATCCGGGAGGGTTCACGCCTACCGCCAGCGTCGCGGTGGCGTTAGCGATGGGCCATGCCCTGGCTGTCGCGCTGATGGAATCGCGTGGATTCTCCGCCGAGCACTTTTCGCAATTCCATGCGGGCGGACAGTTGGGGCGCAGCCTGCGGCTCCGCGTCGGCGACGTGATGCATGCCGGAGATGAAGTTGCCTGGGTGGCGCCGCTCGATTCGCTCAAGCGCGTGGTGGTGGAGATGTCGCGGCATCCCCTGGGCGCGGCTTGCGTGGTATCGGACCGTCACGCGTTGCTGGGGATCGTCACCGACGGCGACGTGCGCCGCGCCTTGGAGCAGCATGACGATATCCGCCAACTGGACGCCGTCACACTCATGACTCGCCAGCCCGTTACCGTCGGTCCCGATGCGCTGATTCATGACGCGTTGCGCCTAATGGAGGATCGGCCTTCGCAAATCTCCGTGCTCCCGGTGGTCGAAAGCGGCCGGTGCTTGGGCCTGGTGCGCATTCACGATCTGTACCGGCCCTGAACTTCTTTAATAGGCCTTTCCAGACCCGTTTCGATCGCCGGCGCTCCGGGTATTCCCAGATAATCCAGGAGCACGTGTGTCTGGCTGGAGTCCGGACCCCGTGGGAACCGCCGGTTCGAGACGCGCGATAATGAGGGCATGCACATTGCGAGAGCGTTCGCCCAGCAGGCGCAGTTCTTTGACGCCATCTCGCGGCTCTCATTGCCCCCGCAGGTGGTCGGCCTCACGCCGCGCCTGGGCACGGATTGGAACGGCAATGAAGCAGTGTTCTTTCAGGTAGTACTGGCGGACGACCCGGTTCCGAGAAATCAATTGCTCGCATTCACGAAGGAGATTTCGCACGCGATCGTCACGCAGTTGAACCCCAACGAGGAATGGGGCGTGTGGCCCTATTTCGACTTCATAACCCAGAGCGAACTGGCGCGGATGAGGCAACCAACGTGGGCATAACCCAATGGCCTACCCCGACGATTTGCTCCAGTATTCCCGGCAAATGGCCGAGCTTTATCCAAACGAAGCCTATCAGCCCAGCCTGCGACGCGCCCTGTCGAGTGCTTACTACGCGATCTTCCACCTGCTGATTTCTGATGCGGTAGCCAACTGCGCAGATGCTCGCTTTCGGGCTACTTTATCTCGCATGTTCGATCACGGACCGATGAAAAACGTCTGTGAGAACACTGTTGAGAGAATCAAGAATCTTTTTCATCCAAATCCACCTCCTGAGCCCGCCAGAACCCTCCAGTATCATCTCCATAACGTCGCGGACACATTCTCCCAGGCGCAGCAAAATCGGAATGACGCGGACTACAATCTGTTGAAGGAATGGCAGCCCGGCCAAGTGTCTCTTCTGATCGAAGGGGTCGAGGACGCCTTCAAGAGCTGGTACATCATACGCGAAGATCAGGCAGCCAAGGACTTCTTGATCTCCATGCTGCCGACTCGCGAGAGGAAACAAGCTGACAAGGGTTCAGCCCAAAAGCAGAAGCCGCGACCGACCCTTGCCGATCCGCCAAACCCCTGAGATAAAGCGACCAACTCAGATCTCAGACAGGAGTCGTGGCCGTGGCAAGGCCGCGGCCTCTTCCTGGCAACGCGCGTGCCTCCGTCGTGGCAGGGCAGTGCGCTATTTCTGTGTCCCTCTAGTACGCCAGCGAGAACAGACCATTCCTGCCATCGTATGTCAGCAGGCAAAATCTAAGAACGTCCCTGCCGATCAGAGCCTGGATTCCCTGCGCTGCCTGTAGTTGAGACTCGATAATTGGAATTGTTTGGAAGATGAAGGGCGGATGTCCCGGCATACCTGGGATGGTTAGGCTAACGTCGTACGTAGGTGCCGAGGCGGGTTGTGATCCGGTCGTCGGGGAATTGATTTGAGTAGTTCCCCTTGGAGACAGATTCAATTGCGTCAGTACGGTTGGATCTACACACGTGTTGCTTGCTCCGGTGTCAAGGAGTCCTTGGACCACGACTCCATTGGGGATTGGTTGGCTAGCAGCCATAAGAGCTGTGCGGCGAGCCTGACTGACACCGATTGTAGCAACGACTATAAGACTACCGGCAGGAGGTGTTACTTGGCGAGTGAAGTAGGGCACGGCGCTATGAAACGCGAAATAAAGTGTACCTGTTCTGTTGATTCAATCTGCTTCACCAAAAATGGCTTCAGCCCAAATCTAGAGTACCCTTCCTTGATTGCGTCTTCGTAGCTGTCGTACATGTTCACGACATCGTCCCCGTGAATCAATACGAACTTCCCCTCATTGGCAACCAGTTCCGGGAGCTTGTTTTTGTAGGTTTCAAGTTCTTGTTCCAATGCCATGGTTGCGTCCCTAAATACTAGTGTATCAATCGGCGGGATGCAACCCGGGCTTGAGGGGTACGCCAATGCGTTGATTAAGCTAATAGTTCTCGCACGCTCCATACGTGATCGGCGATCCCGGTGGCCATTGCAGGCGTTACCCGAAGGGACTTGTGAACACGCCCGAAGTTATACCAGCAATACCAGAGCATCACGGCTGCGCAGTGATTCTCCCACTTCTTGCTGAAGCCGTTCGTCAACCGCGTGAATCGGCGCAGACCCATCCGAAGCGAAAGATTGCTGCGCTCCACGATGCTGGTGCAGATGCGCTCAGGATCAGGATTTCCGGCGACTGGGACCACCTGGACGGATTGAACTTCGGCGGGCGAGTACCGCGCTTCGCCTTCTTGTGTCGCGCGATAGACCTTGATCAATTGTGCAAAGCCAGTCAACCGATCATGGAGCGTTGTTGTGATCGCCGAGCGGTAGGGAGCAAACCCATCGGTTGTGATCTGGAACGGCGACCGCGCCGTCGCGTGCCGCAAGCCTTCCACGAATGCATCTGTGGTGCCTTGGTCGCGGCGTCCCATTGCGATGTTAAGGACCAGCTTCGTGTGGCGCTCGATTCCGACGAACACGTAGCAGTCTCCGAGAAGTTGATTGTCATCGGGCCGCACGCGCTTTTGCTTCTTACCGATGTAGCTCCACACTTCGTCGCATTCTACGTCGCGCACTTCAACGTTGCGAAGTTTCGCGGCCATGATGCGCTCGCACTTCTCGCCAGCCAGAACCAAGAGTTTAAGGATCGTGGTGTGGTGAACATCGGTCGCGCGTTCGACGCTCGACACGGAGTTGCCTTCGAGCAGAAGCCGGAGAACCATTTCGGCTTTCTCGATGGGCAAGTACATGCCATCTAGATGGCCCTCCCGAGGCTCTAGAAACGTCTTGGAGCACTGGCGGCATTGATAACGCTGGTTGCCTTTGCGGTCGTGTCCCTTGCGTTTACATTCGATTCGGCAGGAGTGACAAGTCACTGTGAATCTCCTTGAGATCCACAGCCAGAAAGCCGATAATGGGTTTGCAGGTCATCGCGGCTTCGGCTGTGGTGATTACAGCCCCGGTCAGTGCTTCAACACTGGCTGGGGCTTTTTGCTTCATGGTCTATTCTATCAAAACGGCTGACAGTAAGCAACAGTAATTTACTGCTTGACTCCAGAATCTCGTCACAGTAAAATCTACAGTAGGAGATCTGAAAATGGCGAACACAACGGTCATGCGGCATCGAAGTCCTTCCTACCCTACGGTAGGGTTACGCGAGGCCGTTGAGCGCCTTCGAAAACTCTACGAAAAAGATGGCAAAGCTGGTGCACCCGCAGCACTGGCAGCAATTCATATCGGCTTTGGTAAGGCTCACGGGCAAGCACTTAGCGTGCTCGCTGCTTTGAAGAAATTCGGCCTAATAGCTGCGTCCGGCGGACGATTCGCTCCGTCGCAACGTGGCCTTGAGATCCTCAATCTTCAGGCTGATGACCCTAGGCGATTGAGAGCGCTCCAGGAAGCAATGTTGTTGCCCGCGATCTATAGGGAACTAATTGAGCGCCACCGCGAAACTGGCTGGCCTGCCGATGATGTCCTGGCTAGCGAACTGGTCACCTATCGCCAATTCAATCCTAAGTCTGTGGACCGCTTCGTGAGTGAGCTTCGTGACAGTCTAGAATTTTCTGGTTTATCAAGCGGAACTACATTAGAATCGGAACAGGAGACCGATTCTACCATGACAGAGGCAGCCGAGCAGCCGAGACAATCTACGACTTCCAAAGTTCCGCCGCCCGGAGCTATAACCGGAGGCGTGCTTCCCGCCAAGGTAACTGGGCCTAGGCTGTCCGAGATTTCACTCCCCGTGGGAACGTCCGAAGACGGGGAAGTTGTGTTTGCTCATGTACGCTTCGATTCGGGTATCAAGCGCAATCTTATCGCTAGTCTGCGAATGCTTTTAGAAGCGATGGAGAAAACACTCCCGTGACCCACCGGCGGCCCGCACTCGCGAGGCCGCCACCAAGAGGGACACAAAAATAGCGCACTACCCGTGGCAGCGCGCGTGCCTCCGATGTTAAGATGGCGTTAACCCCTGCTCCCTGTCGCAGCGAGGCCCTCGAGGAAAGCGCAATGGCGGGAGTCTCCAGCCGGGAAGTGTTGCCGGCCCCATTTCACGAATACGAGTTGGACGGCGCCTATGACGAGATGGTCGGCTCCGGCGGAGAGGTGCGCGCGCATTATGAGAGGCTCTATCAAGGCGTTCTGAACCTGGAACCGGGCGAGCTTCGCCGCCGCCAGCAGATTGCCGATCTTTCCTTCCTCCATCAAGGCATCACCTTTACCGTCTACGGCCGCGAAGAAGGTACGGAGCGCATCTTTCCCAACGATCCGCTGCCGCGCATCCTGACGCATGAGGAATGGTCGCGCATAGAGCGAGGCTTGGCCCAGCGCATCACCGCGCTCAACCTGTTTCTCAAGGACATCTATCACGAAGGCCGGATCTTGAACGACGGCGTAGTGCCGCGCGACATGATCTATAGCTGCAAGCATTTCCGCCGCCAGATGCGAGCATTCCCGGTGCGCAAGGACGCCTATGTCTCGGTGGCCGGCACGGATCTCATCCGCATGCCTTCCGGCGAATTTGTGGTGCTGGAAGACAATCTGCGCGTGCCCAGCGGCGTATCTTATATGTTGGTGAGCCGGGAGGTGACCAAGCGCATCTTTCCGAGAACCTTCCGTGAGTGCGGAGTCGCGCCGATCGAACAATATCCGCAGGCGTTGCTGGCTACGCTGCGTGCGCTCGCGCCGCAGGGATGCAACGAGCCGGTGATCGCCCTGCTTACTCCCGGCGTTTTCAATTCGGCTTATTTCGAGCACGCCTTTCTGGCCCGCCAGATGGGCATTGAGCTGGTGGAAGGCCGCGACCTGGTCACCCATGACAATTTCGTCTACATGCGCACCACCGCCGGCCTCCGCCGCGTGGACGTGATCTACCGGCGCATCGATGACGATTTTGTCGACCCGCTGGTCTTCCGTCCCGATTCCTCGCTCGGCGTGCCCGGACTCTTCAACGCCTATCGCGCCGGCAACGTGAGCCTGACCAACGCGCTGGGAACCGGCGTCGCCGACGACAAAGCCATCTACGCCTACGTTCCCGCCATCATTCGTTATTACCTGCGCGAGGATCCGGTTTTGAATAACGTCGAAACTTACCAGATGTCGGTGCCCGATGAGCGCCGCATGGTGCTGGATCACCTGGAGCGCTACGTGGTCAAAGCCGTGGGCGAATCCGGAGGCTACGGAATGCTGATCGGTCCGCACTCCACCGCCGCGGAGCGCGAAGAGTTCCGCAAACGCGTCGAGGCCGATCCGCGCAACTACATCGCCCAGCCCACCATCCTTCTCTCCCGCGCGCCGTGCCTGATCGACGGTTCCGTCCAGCCGCGCCACGTGGACCTGCGGCCCTACATCCTCTTCGGCGACCGCGTGACCATCGTTCCCGGAGGGCTGACTCGCGTGGCGCTCCGCAAAGGATCCTTGGTGGTGAATTCCTCGCAAGGAGGCGGGAGCAAGGACACCTGGGTCCTTCATTAAATATGGACACCCGGCATCAATAACATGCTTTCCCGCGTGGCCGACAGTTTGTATTGGATGAGCCGGTACCTGGAGCGCGCCGAGCACACCGCCCGCGTCATCAACATCCAGCTCAACCTGATGCTGGAGCGCGGCGCCGGCTCCGACGACGCCTATTGGGCTCGCGTGCTGCGGACCCTGGGCATTGAGCTGAAGCCGGAGGAAGCCGCGCAAGCCCAACAACTCGCCGTTGGTTTGGTGCGCGACAGCACCCACCGCGCCTCTATCGTCGCCAGCATCATCGCCGCTCGCGAAAACGCCCGGCAGGTGCGCGAACAGATCAGCTCCGAAATGTGGGAGCAGTTGAACCGGCTATTTCATTCGGTGCGAGGGCGCGCGGATGGCGCTTGGGACGCTCGCGAATTCCTGCAATCCATCAAGGAAGGTTCGCATCTTTTCCAGGGCATCACGGATTCGACCATGACCCACGCCGAAGGCTGGCAGTTCATTCAAGCGGGAAGATTCCTGGAACGAACCGTCGCCGTATCCACGCTGGTCAAGGAGCATTTCCGCGAATTGCCCCAGGCCCGTGACGAATCCGACCCGGTGCATCTGGAATGGATCGGGTTCCTCCGCTCCTGCACTGCCTTCGAGGCGTATTGCAAAGCATACACCGCCGATCTGCAGCCCGACCGCATCGCGGAGTTTCTGGTGCTGAACCCCAGCTTCCCGCATTCCATCCGTTTCTCCGCCGCCGCGCTCGAAAAAGCCGTGCGTGAAGTGGGGCGCGAAGTCGCCGGAAAACGCTCTTCCCGCGTCGAGCGCATCGCCGGACGCTTGCATGCCACCCTGAGCTTCGGGCAAATCGACGAAATTCTCGGCAGCGGTCTGGACGTGTACCTGGAGACCGTGCTCCGCCAATGCGGACAGGTGCACAGCGCATTGCATCAAACCTACATCGCCTATCCGATTGAAGTGGCCCTGGGAGCCTAACGGATGTTTTACACAATCAGGCACCTAACCCGCTTCCGTTACGACTCCCCGGTTAGTGAGAGCCTGATGGAGGTGCGCATGCACCCGCGCACCGAAGGGATTCAGCGCTGCCTGTCGTTTCAACTCTCCGTGGATCCGCGCGCACGCGTGAACGTGTATCGGGACTACCTCGGGAACAGCGTGCACCACTTCGATGTTCCCGCCAAGCACACGGAACTGGCGGTTCTTGCGGAATCCCTGGTGGAGATGGAAACGCCCGCTGAATTGCCCGACAGTTTGGATTCCAGCGCCTGGGAGGATCTGGACGCCACGGTCGCCGCTGGGGACTATTGGGAAATGCTCATGCCCAGCTCTTTCGCCCGTCCCAGCGATGCTCTGAACGGGCTCGTGGATCAGATGCAAGTGCGCCGCCGTGGAGATCCGCTGACCTTCCTGCGCCAGCTTAACCACGACATCTACGAATGGTTCGATTACGTGCCCAAATCCACTCGCGTGGATTCGCCTATCGATCACGCCATCGAAACCGGTAAGGGAGTGTGCCAGGATTTCGCGCACATCATGATCGCGCTGGTGCGCCATGTCCGCATTCCGTGCCGATACGTGAGCGGCTATGTCTATCCTCGCGAGGAGAAGCGCGACCGGACCGGCGACGGCGCCACCCACGCCTGGATAGAAGCCCTGGTGCCCGGCTATGGCTGGGTCGGCTTCGATCCGACCAGCGATCTCCTGGCGGGCTCGCGCCACATTCGTAGCGCCATCGGGCGCGACTACGCTGACGTTCCGCCCACCAAGGGCATCTTCAAGGGCAACGCCGCCAGTGAGCTGGCCGTATCTGTGCGAGTGTCGCTGTCCGATGCTCCGCCCCCGCCGGACGACCTGCGTATGGTTCCGGATTGGTCTGCCGCCGCGACGCCATCCGAATTGCCCCTGGACGACGTTCAGGCCCAGCAGCAACAGCAGCAATAGTCCGCTTTATCGCGTCTCCAGCGCAAGCGAACGCATCTCTCTGGCCACCAGCTTTCTGGTCACCAGCTTTGGCTGCAACGGAGGATCTCCGTCCTCCTCGGCCGTGCGCCGCGGATCGAAGTGCGAACCTTCCACCAGCGCGTACGCCAGTCCTCCGCCCACCGCCGGGTGCAGCAGGGCCAGCGATGTGAGCGGCACCGCGTAGCGTTTCGATTTGATCAGCGATTCCAGCACTCCCCGCACCGCGCTGCTGCGGGGAATCGGCCCCGCAACCTGCGCGATGGCGAAACTGGAGAACCGCAGATCCGGATGCTTCCTGCTGTAATGCACCAATGATTTGGCGGCCTGCTTCGGAGTCATGATGCCCACGTCGGCGGTGAAATTGCGATGCACCGCGCGCGGATAATAAAAATCCACGATATTGCGCACAAAGTCCGCGCAATTATTGTAAAGCAGATGGAACCGGACCCGGTTCGGACGCGAGTTGAGCGCTTCGATCAGCGCCTCATCCTGCTCCTCCGATGTCTCGATCGTGAATCCGTACATGGACCGGTCGTAGGCCTCGCCCACCAACTGCGTCCAATCCCCCTCCGGCATCGCGCCGCCGTCTGCATCCGGTACGATCTCCTCCAAATGCGCGCGGCGGTACGCGTCGCGTAGTTCTTTTACCTGCGCCTCATCCGCCGAATCCGGAACCTCGTTGGCATGCTCCACTGCATACAGGTAGGGAATCACCGGGATCGCGATCCAATCGTATCCCCCAACGCGATGGTAACGGCTCACCACGGCGCCCAACTCACCTGGCCGGCACAGCCGTAACGATGTGGGCGTCTCCGCGCATACTCGCGAGAAGTAGATAGCCGAATGGCCAGTGGGGTTCATGCCCCCGAAGGCGCCATAAGGCTCCTCCACCATTAGCGTAATGTCCGCTCTAGCGAACCCCGCGCTGAGCGCGCTGAGGATCACCCATCCTAAAGCCCAACCCGTCGTCTGGCTTCGCATCTTCATCCACCGCAATGGACGAAGCACGCGGCTTACCGGATACGGATAACATTGTCCGGTCTACGCGCGATTGCGGATTTACGGCTTTGAGTTTTTTTCGCTCCGGTAAAGAGTTCGCAGCGAATGCGGCAAACTTGGGCTAGTGGATTCGCTGTAACGGGCCGGCGGCGGGAACGCCTGAATCAGGCGCTGGTACGCCGGTTTCAAATTGTGATACGGAATTCCGGGGAAATAGTGGTGCAATGCGTGATACCGCAACCCCACTGGCGCCCACAACTCTGTCCACCATGCGCCAGGCGTGTCGATTGAATCGCTGAGTTGGCCCTCACGGTCGATCGGCGTGCCGTCGTTCGCATACCGGTGCGCGCCTAGAGTCCGCACGGTATTAATGAAGCTCGCCAGCGCCGTGACCCCGGCCCACAGCGCAAACAATCGCCACGGAACCATGTGCCCTATGGCGAGAGCAATCAACCCTCCCCAAACAACCAGCGTCACTATCTCCCATCGAGCCATCTTGCGCAACAGCGCATCGTTCACCTCGCGCCGGTACTTCGAGTTCAGGCATAGCGCCGAGGCGTGCACCGCCAGCCAGCGATGAAAGCGCGGCAGCAAAAAGCCGAATGGCGCGGCCACGACAAACCTCGCCGTCAGCAGCACGGGAAACAATAGGCTCTCGAGACCGAAGACCGCCATCATGAGGGGTTTGCCGGAAAAGGGAAGATACTCCGGATCCTGGCTGGTGCCGTAAGTCGACAGTTTGTGGTGGCTTTGATGCACGCCCACGTACACCAACGACGGCATCAGCATCGGCACGCCCAGTAATATGTTCCACGCCGTCTCGAACCCGCGCAGCGCACTCTGCTTCAAGTGCGTTACCTCATGCAGGAAGCACATGCCGCGGTACAGAGCCAGCACCGCAATCGCGCTTGCGCCAAGCATGAGCGCCGAAAAGGGCCGCGCTACGAAAGCCACCGCGAACGCTCCCCAGCCGATGCCCGCGCTCAACGCGAGGTCGGTCCAGAAAATAGCAGGGCGCGGCGTGTGCAGATCGCTCACCAACCGGCGAGCCTCCAGATCCGCCTTTTGGAATAGCCCGGCGTTACTCGCTGCTGAAACCGTAATACCCATCGTTAGCTTTGATTCTATTATGTGTGCGCCTTCAGCATCAATCTCCACGCACTTTTTCGCCGCACTTCTTCGCGGCTCTCATTCTTGCTGTTCCTTTGCTCGCGCAGCAGTAAACACCGAAGGCGCCAGCGCCAGTGGCGGCGCCTCAGCCGATTTTCGAATCAATATCCCAGCAGCTTCATCCGGTCCATGATGTTCGCGCTGAAATCGTTCATCCATGCCGGCTTTCGTCCCAGCGGATAAGGCACGCATGCGGCCAGCCGCGCCGCTTGCTCGCGATCCAGCTTCGAAGCCGTGGTGTGGTAGTAATACTCGGAAACCGCTTCCGCGCCATACACGCCCGGTCCCCACTCAATCGCATTCAAATAGATTTCCAGGATCCTGCGCTTGCCCAGAATCCACTCCGCCAGCGGAGCCAGCGTGTATTCGAACGCCTTCCGCACCGGATTACGATGCGTGGTAAAAAACAAATTCTTCACTAATTGTTGCGTGATGGTGGAGGCTCCGCGCCGCACCTTCCCGGTTTGCCTGCTCTCTTCCGCAACCTGCTGGACCTGCCCCCAGTCGATTCCGTGATGCGTGTAAAAATGTCCGTCTTCGGACGCGATCACCGCGTGTTGCAGATTGGGCGAAATTTGATCGAGCGGAACGAACCTGTACCGTTTCCGGTACGCCTTGCCCTTGATCTTGGCCTCAATCCGCCGTTGGATCTGTACTCCCGTGGTGGGCGGATCGACGTAGCGCAGCGCGAATAACGAGCCGATCCAGAAGACGTAGAGCCCGGCCAGCAGCCATAGCCCCAACTTAAACAGCCTGGCGATCCAGCTTGAGCGCGCTACCTTCCGGTCCACATCGCACTCAGCTTAGCGCGATCCAGCTCCGCGCCGCGAATCACCACCTTGGAGATGCGCCGCGTGTTGGCGATATTGTCCAGCGGATTCGCGTCCAGCACCACGAAATCCGCGCTCTTGCCCGCGGCGATGGTCCCCAGTTGGTCCAGCTTCATGAACGCTGCAGAGGTCTTCGTCGCCGCGACCAGCGCCTGCATCGGCGTCAAGCCCGCCGTCACCATATCGCCCAGCTCCTGGTGTACATCCCATCCCACGGTGTCGCTCGAATCGGTTCCCAGCGCCAGCTTCACGCCGGCCGCATTCAGCTTCGCCAGGTTGCGAGCCTGCAGATCGAAGAAGTCGCGCGCCGTTTTCTTGGCTTGGGGCGTTTGCGCCTTTTGCGCGTCGCGAAGGCGCTGCACCTCTGCCGGAGGAAGCGTCTCCGCCATCAGCGCGAAATCCGCCTCGCTGCTTCCCTTGTCCGGCAGATTCGGCGTCACGAACACGTTCGGATGCTGCTTGAACAGTTGCATCGCTTCGTCATCCACGTCCCGGTCCCGCACCAGGTGCATGAACCCGTCGATCCCGGACCGCAGCAGTTCCTTGGCGTCCTCCAGATAATAAATGTGCGCTACCACCCGCAGATTGTGCTTGTGCGCCTCATCGATCACCACGCGGTACAACGATGGAGGAAACTTCGGCACGGTCCCATTGCGATCGTCCACCCAGATCTTCACGATGTCGGCCTTCTTCGCGGCCAGCTCATCCACCGCTTTGCGAGCCTCGGCTTCGTTGCTGACCCCGTAGGCCACCGGTCTCCAGATCGCGCGATTCGGTCCGGCATTCGGCAGCGCCATGCCTCGTCCCGCGGTGCGGATCAGCGCCGCTCCCGGCACGGGGTTGGCGCGCAGCTCGTAGACGATGTCGTTCGGGTCGGTGCCCATGTTGAACGTCGCCGCGACGCCGTAATAAGCCAGGCGCTGTAAATGATCCACCAGATTGTCTCGCGTGTAGGTATCCTTATCGGCGCGCCCCGTGCTCATCACCACCCAGCCCAGATGCGTGTGCGCGTCGAGCAGTGCCGGAATCACCGTCTTGCCCGTTAAGTCGACCCGAGCCGCGCCCGCCGGCGCCTTGACCTGCCCCTTGCGCCCCACCGCAATGAAGCGATTATTGTCCACCACAAACGCCGAGTTCTCGATCGCCGCGCTGCCGTCCCCAATAATCAGCCGCGCGCCCTCATATATGGTCGCGCCGCTTGCATGCACCGCGGCGGCGATCGATAAAATTGCGAATAACTGGCGATTCATTCGCGTGCCCTCCCGAGGCGCAATATACACTGTACCGCTGATCTGAACGGCTGCGCCGTCAAAGCCCTCCGGCAGCGTGGTAACTTACCCTAAGGAGGCGATCCCGTGCCCACGACGGCGCGTGAACGACCCCGCCCGCATCGGAGGACATACAACGTTGCGAAACCTCTGGATTCTGCTTTCCTTGCCCGTTGCCGGATGCGCACAGCCATACATTAACTATCGAGGCGTGGTCAACGTCGCTAGTGTAGTGTCCAGGAATTAGCTGGACTTTCGTTTAGGGGTTTTACGAGCAGTGCAGCCGGGCTGGATCTGTTCGAGAGTTTGACGGCATCTGGCGAGTTTGGCGAGGATCGAGTCGACGGTGGCGGTCCAGACGAAGGGTTTGGGGCTTGCGTTCCAAGCAGCCAGGAAATCCTGGATCGCCGCAGTGAGATCAGCGACGCAAAGAAAGGAATCGCGGCGGATGCGCTTGTTGGTCAACTCGGCGAACCAACGCTCAATGAGGTTGAGCCAACTGCAACTGGTGGGAACGTAATGGATGACGAAGCGCGTATGCTTTTTGAGCCACGCTTTGACCTCGACCGTGCCGTGGGTACCGTAATTGTCAATCACTAGATGGAGCGGTGTGTTGCCCGGAAATTCCCGGTTGATGCGCCGCAGAAACTTCAAGAACTCTTGATGCCGGTGCCGCGTGCGACATTCCCCGATGACTTTCCCCTGCAGCACATCCAGAGCTGCGAACAGCGTGGTGGTTCCGTTTCGCTTGTAGTCGTGGGTCATCGTACCGCAACGTCCCTTTTTCAACGGCAGACCGGGCTGAGTGCGGTTTAAGGCTTGAATTTGGCTCTTTTCGTCGACACAGAGCACCATCGCTTGGTCGGGCGGATTCAAGTAAAGACCAATGACATCGGTGAGCTTTTCGAGGAACTTCGGGTCCCGCGACAACTTGAACTTTTTGGTGCGGTGCGGCTTGATGTTGTGACTGCGCCACAGATTACTTACTGTCGATTTGCTGATCCGCTGATTGGCCGCCATCAGACGGCAACTCCAGTGCGTCATCCCTTTCGGTTTGGATTGCAGTGTAGCGTCGATGACGGCCTTGATTCGCTCCGGATCGTAGGTGGCCTTGCGGCCCCGGCCCGGTGCGATCTCCCATAGACCCGACAGACCTTGCGCGACAAAACGCTCTCGCCACAGACGAACTGTTTTCCGATTGACATTCAACTCGGCAGCGATGGCAGCCTCCGATTTACCGCCGCCCGATGCGAGCACGATGCGGCCCCGAAGGGCCACCTGTTGCGGCGTTCCCAACGCCGTCAACCACTGCTGGATCTGCTCCCGCTGATCCTCAGACACGACCAGCACGGGGGTTGGGCGGGGCATGACCCAGTATGAACCAGTCTTATCTGAATGTCCAGCTATTTGTTGGACACTACACTAGCTACATGGCGCCGGGGTTGCCTGCCGGATCGCTGGCGCAAGGCGGAATGGTCGCCATTTTCGGCCGGAACCTGGGTCCAGCTACGGGTGTTCAGGCCACACAGTTTCCTCTCGGTACGACACTTTCGGGCGTCTCGCTGACGGTGACGCAGAACACGACGACGGTGAACGCGTATCCGGTCTACGTGAGCGCCGGTCAAATCAACGCAATTATTCCGTCGAATGCTCCGCTGGGGCGCGTGACGCTTCAGGCCAGCGTGAACGGCGTGCCCGGTAATCCGTCTCCGGCGAACGTGGTTGCGTCGAGCTTCGGAGCATTCTCAATCAATAGCGGCGGCTTCGGTCCGGGCATCATCCAGAACAACACGACTTCAGGCCCGGTGATCAATTCAACCCAGGTCACGGCGGTTCCTGGGCAGGTGGAGACCCTGTGGGGTACCGGTCTGGGCCCAGTAGCGGAGGATAACGTAATGCCTCCGGTGGAAGATCTGCCGGTACAAGTGGAGGTGTTCGTTGGTGGGCAATCGGCCGCGATCGCCTACTCCGGACGAACCAGTTGCTGCTCGGGAATCGACCAGATCAACTTCACTATTCCCGCGAATGCCCCAGCGGGCTGTTACGTTCCCGTGGTGGTGCGCCTGGCGGGGACCGTGGTGAGCAACACGGTGACGATGGCGATCGACCCCAACGGCGCTCCGTGCACCGACCCGGCGAATTCCCTGGGTGCGATTTTCCGGGCAGGCGGCAATCTTGGAGGGGCGTGGCTGAAGCACGACAACATCACCTTCAACTTGCAAGGCGGGCCTCAGACTAGCGTCGCCGATTACGGCGCTGTCACTCTGCGACAGGAAACCGGCGGCCCGTGGGCGTTCAATCCTTACGTGTCGCCTCCGCCGGTGGGAACTTGCACGGCGTACGGGATCGCGGGAGAGTATCCATTTTTGAATGATGTTCCGGGCCTCGCTCCGTCGGTGAAGGATTTGAATGGCGGCGCCACGCTTTCGATCACCGATCCCGCCGGAGCGGTGAGCTTGCCGCGAGGAACGACTTCGCCCATCTTCTACTCGGCGCTGTTTGGAATGTCAGAGGGTCTTCCGGGCGTCCTCTCGTCTTTCTTCACGCCTGGAGTTTCAAGCAGCTTAAGCGGGACGGGCGGGCCGGATGTGGGTCCATTCCAAGCTCCCGTAACGCCCGGCTCCTTCTTCAACTGGACCAACCAGGCGTCGATCACTAGCGTGACGCGCTCGGCCAGTCTTACTGTAACTTGGTCAAATGTGCCTTCGAACGCTCCCTTCGTTTCGATCATCGGCGTCAACGTGGATCAGGCAAACAACGCTTCGGGCGGATTTCAATGTATCGCAAGTCCGACGGCCGGGAGCTTCACAGTGCCGGCGATTGCCATGGGAAACCTTCCCGCAACCCCAGCAAACGGGCCGGCGAATTTGGGTTGGGTGAAGGTTGGGGTCCCTCTGCTGGGATCGGCCGCACCGTTTACAGCGACTGGCCTCGATCAGGGCTTCGCGGTGTTCGGGACTAGCAGCCAGCAAGCCGTGGTGTTCCAATGAAGCGCCTGCTGCTCTGCGCCTTGTTTCTGGTATCCAGCGCCTGCTCAGACTTCAAGGTAATCTTCGGTGAAACGATCTGGTTCGTTTCGTGTGACGAAACCGACGAAGGGGTTACGTACCTCCTGACCCCGTACAACACGGTTACGCAACAGAGGTCTCCCACAGAGGAATTTGACTCCCCCGCATCAACTTGTTTCGACCTTGCCAAAATCCTGAAGGGCATAACGCACGGAAAAATTGTGAATGATCTTCGCCTCGCGAAAGCGACCACGTCTACGGCGCAGCCGTTACAGTACCTGCTCGATCTTGCCAGTCTCTCCGTACAGATCCTGAGCACCTCGCCGTTCAACTTGACGGAAGTCGACCTGCCTGGAGGAGGAAACACGCAGTACCCCACCAGCATGGACATGACGCCGGATGGATCGACCATCTGGGTAACGCAACTCGCGATCGGACAGAATAACGCTGGTATTACGCCGGAGCCTCCGCTGGTCTCGATCATGAATGTCGCGCAGCAGGCGTTCACCGGGAGCTTCACGCTGCCGAACGGAATCTCACCCAGCGACATCCAGTTTTCGCTGGATGGAACCAGCGCGTACATTTCCAACGACGGTTCGCCGGCGGAGGGCGAATCCGGCGTGGCTGCCAACAGCTCCGTGCTTGTTGTAAACGTGGCGACGCAGACGGTTGCCCAGACCATCCCGACGCCCAAAGGAGCCGGCAGCGAGGCGCTATCGCCGGATGGATTGCTCCTCTACACCATCGGGAACAACAGCGGCCTAGGCGCGAATAACTTTACGGTGATCGACACCACCACCAACACAGTGGCGACTTCTGTGGCGTTGACGGACGGAGCGATCAAGATCTTCGTAAACCCCACGGGCACACGCTTGTACGTCCTCTGGTCGCGGGGCATCGACGTGTTCGACACGGCGACGCTTCAACAGGTCGCCTCGATTCCTGGAACGTTCTCGAGTCTGACCAATTTTGCCTACTTCACGCCGGACGGCGCCACCGCGTGGATTTGCGGTTGCGGGTACGGGGTCACTTATCAGGTTGACGTGCGAACCAATCAGGTGATCAATACAATTCAAGGCGAGGCGCACGGGTCCATCTTCGGCACGCCCTAAGGCTGCTCTGCAGCTCTCGCCCGACGGGCCTACTTCTTTCCGCCCTCGCCCGCTGTGTAGTGTTGCAGGTCCTGTTCGCCCTCCACGCAGGCGAACTCCATCAGTTCATAACCCTTCTGCGTGTTCCGATTCAGCGGGAAAGAAACGGTCCATGGCCGAGTGTAAGTTTTTGGATCGGTGATCGTGGCCTCGTAGGTGATCGTGTTCGCGTCCACCGGCGTGTACTTCTCCACTACATGAATCTGGTCGCTATGGAAGTTGCCCGCCATATCGAACCAGGTCTTGTCGTTCTGATTGGTCACGTCCACCACCAGCGTGTCGCCTTCCCAGTGCCCGCGCGAATCGCCCTCGTACATCTTGATTGACTCCGGAGCGTGCGGCCGCCCATCCATCGGAATAATGCGGAACGCATGGAACGCCTCAAAGAAAATCACCACATAACCGGCCGGCTGGAAAATCTGAAATCCGAACGGAGCGTATATCTGCCGGGGCACTCCCGAAAGCGTGCAATGCGCTTCGGGATCTTCATACATATGGTGCGCGAACAGGTCCTGTTTCCTTTGCAGCGCCCAATCCTGGTACGGAATCTTGCCGCCGGGAGGATCGGTGATGATGCCCTTGCCGGCCCGGATCTGGAACCGGTCCTGGAGATGGTCTTCCACGTCGTCCGCAGCCGCGAAATTCCCGGCGTTCCAGATGCCCTGCAGATCCGGCTTGCCATCGGCCATCCGAGTGAACGGTCCAGCCGGAAGCCTCGGGCCTCCCCGGCCCCCGCGTCCTTGCCCGCCTCCACCAGCTTGAGGCGCTGCCGCTTGAGGCGCCGCTGCCGGCGGAGCTTGCCCGAACACCGCCGCCGAGGCCAATAAAGCGAACGCCGCAGTCGCTAACGCTTTGAGATTCATCATCGCTTCCTTCAGTGGGCAGTATACAACGGCGCTGCCCCTCGATTCATGTATACTTCCCGTCATGCAGGTGTTGAAACCCGTCGACGTTGTCATCGCCGGAGGCGGTTTTGTCGGCCTCACGCTCGCCAAAGAAATCGCCAGCCGCACTTCGCTCTCCGTCGTCGTGCTGGAGCGAGGCCAGCCTCGCAAACTCGCCGACTACGCCACCGATATGGACGAGCTCGACTACTCCGTTCACTACCGCATGATGCAGAATCTTTCGGAGGAAACCGCCACGCATCGCCACTCCTCCAAGGACAGCGCCGTTCCTATCCGCCAGTACGGCTCCTTCAATCCCGGCACCGGAGTCGGCGGCGCGGGCGAGCATTGGGCCGGCATCTCTTACCGCTTCTATCCCGAGCAGTTCCGCCTCGCCTCCTACCTCCGCGAAAAATTCGGCTCGCGCGTATCCAGCGACATTTTCGTTCAGGATTGGGGCTTCTCTTACGGCGACATCGAACCCTATTACTGGCGAGCCGAGCAAATGATCGGCGTCGGCGGCAAAGCCGGGAACCTCCAGGGCAAGCAGATCGACGGCGGTAACGTTTTCGAAGGCGCGCGCTCCCACGAATATCCCAACCCGCCGCACAAGCGCACCTACGCCACCACGCTATTTGAGAAAGCCGTCCGCGATCTCGGCTACCATCCCTATCCCGTTCCCACCGCCACGCTGAGCCGCAACTACACCAATCCCGATGGCGTCGCGCGTAGCGGCTGCCAGTACTGCGGCTACTGCGTCCGCTATGGATGCATGATCGGCGCGAAGGCCCAGCCCACCAATCTCCTCATGCCGCTGCTGCAGAAGCGTAAGAACTTCACGCTTCGCGCCAACTGCTCCGTGCGCCGCGTCCTCCATCGCGACGGCAAAGCCGAAGGCCTGAGCTATCTCGACTCCTCCGGTGAAGAGATCCATCAGCCCGCCTCCATCGTCATCCTCGCTTCCTGGACCCTCAACAATTCCCGCTTGCTGATGCTCTCCAAAATCGGCGAGCCATACGATCCCGCATCGGGGAAGGGAACTCTCGGCAAGAACCTGACCCATCAGGTCTCCCAATCCACGCGACTCTTCCTCGACAAACCGATGAACTCCTTCATGGGCGCAGGCGGCCTCGGAACCGGCATCAGCGATTTCGACGGCAAGGAAGGCCTCGATGCTTATCCCGGCGTCCTGCGCGGCGGCAACATGCGCTTGATGAGCACCGGCGAAGGTCCCATCGCCTCCTTCGGCGCAACTCCTCCCGGTGAAGTCGAACAAGATTGGGGCGCGGCCTTCAAGAAAGCCGCCCTCCGCTGGCACGATCGCACCGCTTCCATCTCCACCGAAGCCGAGCACTTGGCGTATCGCCAAAACTACCTCGATCTCGACCCCACCTACGCCGACAAATACGGCGATCCTCTCGCCCGCTTGACTCTCGATTGGACCGCCCACGAACGCGCTCAGGGAGCCATGCTCACCGGCGTGCATCAAAAAATCGCGAAGGCCATGGACGCCCGTGCCGCGATCTCCAATTCCCGCCAGCTCGAACGTTACACCGTCACCCAATACCAGAGCACCCACGTCAACGGCGGAGCCATAATGGGAACCTCGCCCGATCATAGCGTCGTCAATCCCTGGCTCCAGCACTGGCAGCTCCCGAATCTCTGGGTAGCCGGAGCCTCCGCGTTTCCGCAAAACGGCTCCGGTAACCCGACCCTCACCATCCTCGCCATTACCCTCCGTGCCGCCGATGCACTGGTCGATCGCTACGTCAAGAAACCGGGAGCCCTCGCATGATGAACGTCGCGAATTCATCGTTCTGCCTGCGGCAAGCCTCAGCGGAGTCCTGTTCCACATCGGCGAGTCCGCGCGCCTCCAGGCCCAGTCACCAACCGGCGAGATCAAAGTCCCTCTCCGCTTCTTCACCGCCGCGGAAGCGCGCATCGTGCAAGCGGCGGCGGAGCGCATCTTCCCCACCGACGCCACCGGTCCCGGCGCAACCGAAGCCGGCGTCGTCGTCTATATCGACCGCCAGCTCGCCGGCCCCTACGGCCGCGACAAGTATCGTTACACCAAGCCGCCCTTCGTCAACTCCGTTCCCGAGCACGGCTACCAGGGCAAGGAGACTCCCCGCGAGGTTTACCGCGCGGGAATCGCCGGCCTCGCCGGTTTCGCGGAATTGAAGCCGGAGGAGCAGGATCAAAAGCTCCGCGCCATCCAGACCTCGAACTTCTTCCGCCTCTTGCGCCAGCACACCCTCGAAGGCATGTTCAGCGATCCCATGCACGGCGGCAACGCCGGAATGGTCGGCTGGCAGCTCATCGGCTATCCCGGCCCCGTCATGAATTACCGCGAGGAAATCGACAAACATTTCGGCGAAGAGTTCCGCCGCAAACCCATGAGCCTCGCTCAAATCACCGGCCGTCCCGTCACCGGCTGGGAAGACGAAAAGGACTAACCATGCGACTCGCCGTCGCCCTGCTCCTCACTGGCATCGGCTTCGCTCAGCAGCCGCCGCCCATCGGCATCCCCGTCCCTCCGCTCGGCCCCGGCCCCTTCACCTTCGACACCGCGGAGCAGCACAAAATCCGAGTCTCCATTCTCGCCCGCGGCCTGGCCCATCCCTGGAGCCTCGCGTTTCTTCCTGACGGCGCCATGCTCATCTCGGAGCGCCCGGGGCGCCTGCGCATCTTCCGCAACGGTAAGCTGGACCCCACGCCGGTCAGCGGTGCGCCGCAAGTCTACGCCGTGCAGCTTGCGGGTTTGATGGATATCGCGCTTCATCCGAACTTCGCCCAGAACCATCTCCTCTACCTCACCTACAACAAGCCGGGCCCGAACAAGACCACGGCCATCGCGCTCGCCCGCGGAAAGCTCGACGGCTCCAAGCTCACCGAAGTTCGCGACGTCTTCGTCGCCGACTATCTTCCCGAAGCCGCCAATGGCTTCAACTCCCGCGTGGCCTTCGGCCGCGATGGCATGATCTACGTCAGCAATGGCGCATCCAACAGCGATAGCTCGCAGGACCCCAAAACCTATCGCGGAAAAATCATGCGCCTCCGCGAGGACGGCTCCGCCCCTCCGGACAATCCCTTCCTCAACCGCCCCGGTTATCGCCCGGAGATCTATTCGATGGGCCATCGCAACACTCTCGGCTTGATCGTCAACCCCGTCACCAGCGAGCTGTGGAATGCCGAAGACGGCCCCAACGGCAGCGACAAAATCAACGTCATTCTCCCCGGCCGCAACTACGGCTGGCCCATCGCCAGCTACGGCCGCACTTACGAAGGTCCCCGCGTCTCGCCCGTCCCGTGGCGCGAAGGCATTGAGCAGCCCCTCGTCTACTGGGTTCCATCCATCGGCGTCTCCGGCCTCGCGGTCTACACAGGCGACCGTTTCCCGGCCTGGAAGAACAACGCCTTCGTCGGCAGCATGCGCACCGGCGAGATTCCCGGCACCGGCCACCTCGAACGCATCGTCTTCAACGGCAAGTGGGAGGAGCTTCGCCGCGAAACTCTGCTCGCCAAGCTCCATCAGCGCGTCCGCGACGTTCGCCAGGGCCCCGACGGTCTGCTCTACGTGCTGACCGATGAAGACGACGGCGCGCTCCTCCGCATCGAGCCCGCGCCGTAATCATGCGTCCCGCGCTTCTGTTCTTCCTGGTTTCCACTGCCTTCGGCGCTTCGGTGGTGACAACCTGTTGTCCCTCCCTTTGAGGGCCGGCGGGTTTCACGGCGCCCACGGACACGGTTGCGCCTTCGATACCCTCGCCTGTGGCGCGATTCGTCACGTTGCCGGAAATAGATCCACCCATTAGGGGCGTCAGCAACAGCGGCAGCAACAGAAAGAATTCACGGGCACCTTGGCCAGCATTGTCTCATCCCTTCGCCAGCTTGGTCGTCATGAAGCAAAGGCACACTTTTCCGCATTGTATTTCAAACCGTCTGGACATTGGTGAGCGCTCATGCGGTAAGTCGGCGTTATGTCAAGGTTCGCCTCCCCTTCCGCCGATAAATCCGAGCATTATGTAAACCCTCGCCGCATCTTCGGTCCAACCCCTCCCTCTGGGAATTAGCCTCTAGAGAGAAACGCCTCGGCATCATCGGTATGTCTTCTTATGAATCGCGCGCGAGAAACCGCACCCGCAGGGCGGGGGAAATGCGTGCGGCTCGAGGCTGGCCGGAGCACAGGAACCCCTGGGACGGTAAAATTAAATAGGGCCATGGGCGTAGCAAACAACATCTCGCTTCCTGAGCCGTTGCTGGCGGAGATTCGGAGCGCGGCACAGGCTGAACATCGCAGCGTCGACGAAGTGCTCACCGATGCCGTGAAGCGCTACATCGAAGAACGTTCGTGGACGAGGCTATTGGACTATGGCGCGGAGCGGGCGAAGACGCTCGGCGTCACAGAGTCCGACATTGACCGGCTTATAACCGAGTCCCGAGCGCAGCAGCGCATCCCTTGAGCCTGACCAGCCAGTGATCAGCGCCACGCTCGATACCAGCGTCTATATCAGGGCGCTGCATTTCGGCGGCCCGGCGATCGTAATCCTCGGCCACGCGCGGGCCGGAATCATCCTCCCGAAGTAGGTCTTTATCTCTGACGATGACGTCCGGCCCTGCGGCCTCGCGATCGCGCCCAAGAAAACGGAATAACCGCGAACGGCTGGACAATCGCCGCCAACAAAATCCCCCACTCCGTCGCCGCTGCTGTAGTCGATCAAACCCCCGCTTTAAGATTGTCCACCTTTCTGCCGATATTCCAGTTGACATGTTACGCGCAGCATTGATTTGCCCGGATGACCGTTTGAATGGGGAGTTGGAGGTTGCCTTGCCGGACGTTCCCGGCCTCCAGATCGTAAGGGTGCTCACCGCCTACCCCTCTCCCGATGAGCTGTTACGGACCATTCGCGTCCGCAAAATCGACCTGCTGCTGCTCTGCGTGGACGATTTCGCTCATTCGGAAACGTTGGCCAAGTGCCTGGACGATCTGATGACCGGATTCCCGGTAATCACCCTCAGTAGAACCGACGGTGAGGAGGTGCTGCGTAGGTTGATGCACCTGGGCATCCGCGAGCACCTGACGTCGCCGATTCAGGCTTCCAGCTTGGCTGAGGCCGTGGCGGCCGCGGCGGAGCGTTTGAAAGCCCACCCCGTCCCCGCGATGCTGCCGTCGGATCTCTTCACATTTCTGCCCGCCAAGCCCGGCGTGGGCACCTCCACCATCACCGTCAGCACCAGTTGTGCGCTGGCGGAAAATCTGGACGTGAAGACTCTGCTTCTGGATTCCGATTTGGCCGCCGGCATCATTCGGTTTTTGTTGAAGCTGGGATCGACCGCGTCGCTGGTTGACGCGCTGACACACGCGGATGCCTTGGATGAGGATCTTTGGAGCCAAATGGTCGCCAAGTGGGGCAAACTCGATGTGCTGCACGCGGGCGAGCTCGATACAGCGCCCGGCCTCAACGTCCCCGGCATAGACCGGGTCCTTTCCATGGCTCGCGCGCAATACGAGGTGATTTGCGCCGACCTCGGCAGTCACTTCGATCCGCTTTCCATCGCCCTGCTGCGGGAATCCCGCCGGATCTTTTTGGTGACCACGGCCGAACTTGTCCCGCTGCATCTGGCGAAAGTAAGGATGCGCCGCTTGACCGAACTCGGTCTCAATGAGCGAGTCAGCCTCTTGCTGAATCGGAAAACACGCAGCGCGGTGACGGATTCAGAGGTGGAGGAAGCCATCGGCATCCCTGTCAGCCACAGTTTCCCGAACGACTATCGCAAGGTCCAGGATTCTGTTCTCCGGGGTTCTTCCGCCGCGCCAGACTCGGAGTTGGGAGAGAGCATCCTGAACCTCGCACAAACCCTGGCTCCGCACCGAAAAGAAAAGCGGCCATCCCTCCAGAAGAAATTCCTGCAATTCTTCCATGTCCCGCATGCGCAGGAGTCGGAGCCGATCTGGCGGGGCTGACGACGCAGCGCCCCTCGGGTAATTAACTTAGAAACGTCTCGGTATTAATCGGTATCCTCCCTCGGACACCAACTGCTATAGTCGAGAAATCGGAGGATCTCGTAATGTCCCTTCTTAGGGCTATTGTAGGAATCGGAGTGTGTCTTGGCGTTGCGCAACTCGCCAGCGCTCAATCCAGCGTTTTCGGAACCAATCTAATCGTCAATGGAGGCGCGGAGTCCGGCCCCGGCGGAGACGGCACGGCCAAAGTGTCCTCCATCCCCGGATGGCAAGCCAGCGGCGGATGCGATATCTACGCCTACGCGACCGCATATATGAACATCGACGGCGTCGCGCCCACCGACATCGTTCCACGCGGAACCGGCAACAACTATTTCGCGGGCGGCGTTCCACCCGCCAACTGCCGCTTTACTCAAAGCGTCGCCCTCAGCTCCGGCGCGTCCACCATCGATTCCGGCAACGCCAGCTTCGCGCTCGCCGGATATTTCGGCGGCTTTCAATCCGATGGGGACAACGCCACATTGACTGTGCAGTTTCTCAACTCCGGAGGAACCTCGCTCTCCTCGGTGACCATCGGCGGCATCGGACCGAACGATCGCGCCAATTCCCAAAGTGGCATGTATCTGAACCGGCAACTGGGACGGGTCCCCGTGGGCGCGCGATCCGCAAACGTCACGCTGAATATGAACTGGGTCAACGGCGGCAATAATGAGGCGGCTGCCGATAACCTGGCCCTCATCCTCAACGCCCCCGTCACGCCCCAAACGCTGCTGGGCGTCAATCTGATCGTAAATCCGGGTGCGGACGCCGCCGTGGGACTCAACGATAATTCCACCACATCCACTTCGCCGGACCTGTCCGGCTGGGTGCGAAGCCCTTACCTCACCGCCGACTCCTACTCTAGCGACGGCAGCGGCGATCTGTACCAGCCCACGGCTGGGACCATCCCGCCCGACGCCAATTCGAATTACTTCTACGGCGGCGAAACCGTAGTCGACGACTCCAATCCCATCGGCACCGCTTATCTGGACATCAACGTCTCTTCCGCGGCCAGCCTGATAGACGCCGGCAATCTGGCTTATGCTCTCTCGGCTTGGCTGGGTGGCTACTCCAGTCAGGACGATAACGCCGTCCTCACGGTCCAGTTTGAAGACTGGAGCAGCAACGTGCTCGGCACGGCGACCCTCGGTCCCGTCCTGGCCGCCGACCGCAATGATATCTCAGAGCTGCTCCAGCGCTCGACCAATGCAACCGTCCCCAAAACCACCCGCTTGATCCACGTATTGCTGACCATGACCCGCGAAGAAGGCATCAATAACGACGGGCTGGCCGACAGTCTCTCGCTGGTGCTGGGATCGAATCCAGTCAGCGGTCCGGAGATTTCCCAAACCATCATCAGCGCGAGCGCTTATGGCGGCTTCGACGCCGTCACCAACGCCACCTACATGGAGATCTACGGCGCCAATCTGGCGCGCGACGAAAGACAGTGGGCCGGCGCCGACTTCAACGGCGTCAACGCGCCCACTTCGCTGGATGGAACCAGCGTTACCGTTGGAGGCCAGCCCGCCTACACTTACTTCATCAGCTCCGGACAAATTAACGCCTTGGTTCCCGGAAACGTCTCGGGTCCGCAACCCGTGGTGGTGACCACCGCCAACGGGGCCAGTGTGCCATTTATCCTCAGCGTGAACCCCGTTGAGCCGGGCTGGCTCGCTCCGTCTGCATTTAACTTGAACGGCAGTCAATACGTGGGAGCCCTATTCTCCGACGGTAAAACCTGGGCGCTTCCGCCCGGAGCCGTTGCGGGAGTCCCTTCGCGCCGTGCTAATGTTGGCGACGTCCTCACGATATATGGACTGGGCTTCGGCCCCGTCACGCCGCCCGTGCCCACCGGACAAGTAACCCAAGGGGCGACTCAACTCACCGCGCCCTTCCAGGTCATGGTCGGGTCCACTGCGGCGACCCTCCAATATTGGGGACTGGTCGCGCCCTTCGTCGGCCTCTACCAATTCAACGTCGTCGTTCCCAATGTGCCCGCGAACGATCTAACGCCCATCAGCTTCACCCTCGGCGGCGCCGCCGGGGCTCAGACGCTGTATATCGCGGTGCAGTAGCCGAAGTCGAGACGGCGCGCGCCTATTGAGTCTCGCATAATACAGTGACAGAATACTCAAAGAGAAAGGCCGGCGTGTCGGAGGAAAGAAAACGGCAGTCGGCGGGTATGGCCTACGCGACGAAGGCCGCGGCGGAAGGCGGCGGTAGCTTCTGTCATCAGTTCCGGACAGAGATTCGCCATTTCGCGGCCCTTGATATTGTTCCAGATGCCTTCGGTGGGATTGAGGTCGGGCGCATAGCCGGGGAGCCACTCGATCTGCAACCAGTCGCGCTGAGCCCAGAGGAACTGCGACATGTCGCGGCTCCGGTGAGCGGGCAGGTGATCCCAGATGAGGATCACACGCTGTCCGCGAACGAAGCATTTGAGTTGCTTGAGAAAATCGATGAGGCTGGAAGTGTTGAAACTGTCCTTCTTGGTGCGGGCAAATAGGCGGGTTTTCTGCCCATCCCAGCGAAATCCCAACGCCGCTGCGACCGAAGTCTTATCCCAGTGGTTGCCTCGCGCCTTTAGGATCGGTGTTTGACCCCGCGGAGCCCAGGTGGTCCGGACCGAAGGCTGTTGGTGAAACCCGATTCGTCCTGGAAGTAGATCCAGGCTTGCCGCCGCCAAGCGTTTTTTTTACGGCCGGCCAACGCACCGCCACCCAGTATTGGACCTTCTCTTCGCTCCGTTCCCTGGCCTGCCGTGCAGGCTTCTGCACGCTCCAATCCAAGGAACCCAGAAGCTTCCAGACGTGTCCCGGATGGAACTTCTCTCCGGTGATCCGTTCAATCACCGTGGCTACCCGCGGCAAAGTCCACAGGTCGGCGCTGAAGCCATGCTGACGAGCACCTTGACGCAAGGCTGCGTCCACTCGCCTCCACTGGCTGGGGCTGAGCCGTGGCTTGCGCCCCGCCCGGCCCGCTGCTCGCAGTCCCGCCATACCCTCAGATTTCCACTGCCGGTGCCAGCGGCTGACACTTTGTCGGCTGGCCTTCAGTTGCCGAGCTACCGAGCCTTGCGTCTCCCCCTTGGCGAACAAGCGCGCCGCCTGCTTGCGTCTGTTCGCCAGACCCGCGAAATCACGTAGGTGTTTTCTGTGCACCACCATGGCCCAGCATGACACAGTCTTGCTCCAATGTCACTGTATTATGCGAGACTCAATAATAGGTCCCCGCGCGCCGCTCCCCACGTAGCAAAGCGCTCACAAGCCTCTGCGCATTCTTCGGAGATCGCAGCAAATGGGCGGTTTCGAGAAGCCCGGCCAACTCCTCCGCCGGGATCATCGCCACATCTTTCGAACCCCTTCGCCGCACAATGACGATTTCCCGATCGTCCACCACCCGGTCCAGAACCGAGGGAAGCGTCGCGCGAAGTCGCGTATAAGTGATCTCTACCGCCATTACTCTATCGCCAGCCCACCGCGCCCCTACTCCGTCCCAAACGCCAGCAGCACGTTCCCGAACGGCCCGCCCCCAACTCCATATCCCGAGCCGATATACATCATCCCCCCCGCGATCACCGGGCCTACCGACGAGATCGCCCCGCCATGCGCGTCGGCGACCTTATTCACCGTGTCGAAGCTCTTGTTCGTGTCGAACTCCCACAGCGCTGCGCCATCGCTTGCCGACAGCGCATGCAGCTTCCCGTCCGACCCCGCCACGAACACCACGCCCGGAATCATGGTCGCCGCCGCGTTGTTGTTCGCCCGCGTGCCCGCCGCGTTCACCGCCGCGAACCACGCCCGCTCACCTGTCGCCATCTTCAGCGCGGACATCCCTCCGCTGCCCAATCCGTAGTAAACGTTCTGGTGATCCGCCGCGCCGCCCCATACGATCCCTCCGCGCCCGCCTCCGCCCGGATTCGACGATACCCGCCACAGCAGCTTCCCGTTGTCGTCCGGATCCAGCGCAAACACCTCGCCGCCCTTCGTCCCCGCGATCAGCACCCGCCGCCCGTCGTCCAGCGTCCGCAATATCGGCGAGTTGCCGATGTCCGCATCCGGCCCCATCGTCTGCGGGCACGCCTTGCTCTTGTTCGGACCCTGGCACCCGCCCATGAACGCGTCGTTGGCCTGCGCCTGGTAATGCCACAGCACCTTGCCCGAATCCATATCGACCGCCACGATCGCGTCACCAAGAGGCTGCGCCGGCTCCGTCTGCGTATCGCCCGAGCCGAAGTAAATCGCGTGCCGCACCGGATCGATCGTCGGCGAGTTCCACACCGACCCTCCCGCCGGCGCGTACAACTGCACCCCGTTGTCGTTCTTCTGCGTCGGCTTCGGAGTGTCCATCGTGTACGTCTTCCATACCTGCTCGCCGTTGCTGGCGTTCAGCGCCACCACGCTGCCGCGCGACGTGCAGCATTCGTAATCCTGATTGCCGCTCTGCCACTCCTCTGAGGACGATACCGGCACATACAGCCTTCCGTTGTACAGCTTCGGAGCCGCCGTGATCCGCGCCAGGAAGAAATCGTCCACCTTTTTCTTCCACAGCAGCTTTCCATCCTGCGCGTCCAGCGCATACACGTTGGCCTTCGCATCGCCGAAGAAGATCGCGTACTTCGTGTTTCCTTGCCCCGTCACCGGCCCGATGCTGACCGCCGGACGCACCGTCACGCCCGTCTCATATCCCCAGTACACGCAGCCGGTCTTCGCATCCAGCGAATACACCCATCCCGTATCCGCCGCCGACGAACACCCGCCCGGAAGCAATCGCCGGAGGACTGTAAGCGCTAATGCCCAGCGGAAATCCGAACGCCCATTTCAGCTTCAGCTTCGGCACGTCGGCCTTGGTGATCCCCGCCGCTTCCGTGCCCTGATACCGCGTGTTCTCGATGTCCGCGCCCCACCCGCTCCAGTAAGCTCCCGAGTAAGGATCGCTCATCGGCGGATTCGCCGCGCAATGATTCGGAAAATTCTTCGGGTTCCCCGCCTCCACGCTGCCGATCTGCCGGTACCCGCCCATGAACTCCGCCATCCGCCGCTTCTGCGGATCGGTCAATCCCTGATCGTGCTCCGGACGGCTGGGCTTAGCCACCACCGCGTAAATCTGCTCCGGAGTCATCTGCCGGATGCGCCGCGCACTCGGAGCCTTGGAAGAATCGTTCTCCTTGTGGCAGCTCATGCAGCGTGTCTGGAAATAGGTCAAGCCATTTTCCATGCCGAGCACCTGCTGCCCACCTCCGCCTTTTCCCTTGCCTTGGTTAGGGGGCGCAGGCGGGGCCTGCTGCGCCCGGCTGATGCTCACCCATCCGAAGCCCATCGCGGCGCACACCACAACTGCGCCCGCCAAAACGTCCCAGTTCGGTTTCATGACCCTTTTCATAGCGCTCCCCAATCTCTCACACGCCGCCGCCCGATGCAACCAACTTGCGCGCCCGGCCCGGTTCGCCCGATTAATGCGAATTTAATGATTATTCTCTGGAAATAACAGCGCGGAAATCATAGTAAGCTGCAATTCACCACTAAAGGAAAGGAGGCAACCTTGCGAGCAAACAGATACCTTATCGAATCATTGCGAAATCGACACAGCGATTCATTTCGGCTCAGCCGGGGATGGCCTTTTTTCCACTAAGCCCTCCTGGCTGTAGCCCGTCCCGTCCACCTAAGTAAATCCGCGCCGGCGCGATCCGGCTAGAAACATCTACATCTATGGAAAATCGACTGCTGTCACCAGCCCAGCAATCGGCTGCTGACGGCGTATTGGAAGGAATTTCGACCGGAGACACGGTCGTCCTGCGCGGTGGTGCCGGCTCAGGCAAAACCACCTTGCTTTGGTCCGTTCACCAGCTTTTGTCCGCTCAGGAGAAGCCGAGCGGAGCGTATCTCGGCATGCGCGAGTTCATGCAGGCCTTGGAGCGGCAACCGTCGATCGAGGAAGCGTTCCTCGGAATGATGCGCGAAGCCCTTGCACAGCATGACCTGGTGATTCTGGACGACCTGCACCTGATTACCGCCGTGGTCGAACACTTCGCTTATACACACGCGCGCCTGCTTGACGCCGCCTTGACCTCGCTTCTGGAAGATGCCGGTCGTCTTGGCAAGAAGCTGATCTTCGGCGTCGAGGATGACGCTCCGTGGCCCATTCTCCGCCGCGCTTATTCCTGGCGCATCGCCAGCTTCACGCCTGCCGATTACGAGTCAATCTGCCGCCAGTACCTCAACCAGGCAAGCGTTCTCGACTACGCGCAGATTCATCGCTTCGCGCCGGCGCTCAACGCCTATCAGTTGAAGAACGCCTGCATTTGGGTCCGTCGCGAGGACGGCGTCGCCGCGGAACGATTCATCGAATATTTGCGTGAGCAGCACCTGTTCAGCAACGTCGCGCTGGATGAGGTCGACCAGGTTCAGTGGACCGATCTCAAAGGCGTCGACCAAGTGATCCAGGAGCTGGAAGCCAAGATCGCCTTGCCGTTCGAAAACGAGGCTTTGGCCGCCGAGTTGAACCTCAAGCCCAAGCGCGGAGTCTTGCTCGCCGGGCCTCCCGGAACCGGCAAGACCACCATCGGGCGCGCACTGGCTCACCGCTTGAAGAGCAAGTTCTTCTTGATCGATGGGACAATCGTCGCCGGTAGCGATCAGTTTCACTGCAAGGTCGAGCAGATCTTCGAAGCGGCGCGCCGCAACGCGCCTTCGGTGATTTTTATCGACGACGCGGACGTGATTTTCGCGGGGCATGATTTTCACTGGGGAGACGAGCGCGGCTTGTGCCGCTATCTCTTGACCATGCTCGACGGCCTGGAAAGCGCCAGCGCCGAACGCGTCTGCGTCATGATGACCGCCATGGAGCCGGGCAATCTGCCGGCGGCATTGCTTCGCGCGGGGCGCGTCGAATTGTGGCTGGAAATGCGTCTGCCGGATGAAGCGGCTCGCGCGGCCATTATTCGCGCCAAGCTGGAGAAGCTGCCCCGGCCGCTCCGCGACGCCGATATCGATGCGCTTGTCGACGCCAGCTCAGGGCTGACCGGCGCCGACCTCAAGGCGGTGATCGAAGATGGCAAGCTGCTCTACGCGCACGATAAGGCGCGAGGGCTCCCGCCCCGTCCCATTGAGGATTACCTTCTGGACGCCATTGCCACCATTCGAAAGAACCGCCGCACTTACACCCGCGGGAAGCCGTCTCCGGAATTGGTGGAGACGATGAAGATGGGATTCGAGATCGATTAGATCTCGAATCCGGTTTCAGCCAGCGAAGGCGCCGCGTGGAGACCGTAATGCCCTTCGCACTCCTCTTCCCGCCCTCTGACGATGCGCTTTCCCGCTAGCGCGCCCCTCTGCGACGTGATCACCGTCGCCTGCCGCTCCCCACTCCCCCCGTCGTAATACAAAATGACCCAGTCGTGCGTCCGCCCTGCTTGGTGCGCGTGTGCCGTGTTCGAATACAACGCCGTGTAGTCTCGCTCGCCGCGATGCGTATGTAAGATCGGAAGCCATGCCTCGCCCGTCGGATTAAACCGGCGCGGAGCGATCTTCGGCAACTCGCCCGACGCCGCCTTCTCCCGGTACTCGCGATCCACGTCCAGCAGCTCTTCTACCGATGCATCGTTCTCGGCAAGAGCGGGTCCGTCCCTCCGCACCCGCCCCAGCCGCGCAGCCAGCGTGTCGATGATCCCCGCCAGCTTCTTCTTCCCGACCCCAGCCAGATCGCTCAGCCGCCCGTCATGCGCCGCGGCCTCCAAATCCTCCAGCGAATCGATTCCGAACTCGTTGTGCAGCCGTTCCGCCAGCGCCCGCCCGATTCCCGGGACCGTTTCGAGCACCCCCACCGGATCGCTCTCCCCGCGCAGCCGGTCGAGCATCGGCAGCCTTCCCGTGGTTACCAGCGTTCGCAGCGCGACTCCCAGCCGTTCGCCGACGCCCGTCACCGATCGCAGGCCCTGTTCGCCCGCTTCTTTCCAGATTTCGTCCAACGGCCGCAGGAGATGCCGGACCTCCATCGCGGCGTGCCGGTAAGCCTGAACCCGGAACCGGTTGGCCCGCTGCGCCTCCAGCAGGTCCGCGACCTCCTCTAAGCGCCGTGCGATCTCGGTATTCTGCATCGCCTCAAGCCGGCTCCATCGTTTCAAGCCGCTGCATCGCTTCAAGTCAGTGCCAGATGCTCTCGAAACCAGTTGCGCGCCAGCGCCGCTACTTGATCCAGTGCTCCCGGCTCCTCGAACAGGTGCGTCGCATCGGGAATGATTTCCAGCTTGTGCGCGGTCTCGCGCGGGAGTTGCGCCATAGCCCACCGGTTCAGGTCCAGCACCACCGTATCCTCACCCCCGACGATGAACAGCGTCGGCGCTTTAACATGCAGCAGCGATCCCGCCGCCAGGTCCGGTCTGCCTCCTCTTGAAACCACCGCGCGCACGATTTCCGGACGATTCACGGCAGCCAGCAGTGCCGCGGCCGCACCCGTGCTCGCTCCGAAGTAACCCAACCCCAGCTTCTTGAGCCCCGGCTGTTCGCCGATCCAGTCCGTAATCGCCGTAACCCTCCGTCCCAGCAACCCGATGTTAAACCTTAGCTCCGCCGTCCAAACGTCGGCCGACTCTTCTTCCTCCGTCAGCAGGTCGATCAAAATCGTCCCCATGCCGCCGCGGTTGAGCAGGTCCGCCACTTGACGGTTTCTAGGGCTGTGGCGGCTGCTGCCGCTGCCATGCGCGAACAGGACCAATCCTTTCGCGCGATCCGGTATCGAGATATCCGCCTCGAGTTTGACACTGCCGAGGGGTACCAGTGTGGCCACTTGTTCCATAAACCCTCCTCGAACTCGTCCTATTCCTGTGCAGTTGAGGTGCCACTCAATCTCTGAGCCGGGGCGCGCACTCGCATGCGTCAAAGCACGCAAATCCCAGCCAGGCATCTCCCTTTCTGCCAACAAACATTTGGCCCCAAGTTTGCTTCTTTGTATTTCGAGCCAGCGCAGAATGGTCTGGAACTCAGGAGCACGCGTTTATGCCCATGGAAGGAGTGGTGGAAGCCGTCCGGGGCAGCGTCATCGACGCCCGCTTTCCGGATCGCGTCCCCTCCATTTCCCACCTTCTGCGCGCCGGTGACGACGGGAAGGTCGTCGTCGAAGTCCTCTCCCACCTCGACGCCCACACCATCCGCGGAATCGCTCTGACGCCCAGCCGCGGTCTGTCGCGAGGGTCCCTGGTAACTGATACCGGCCAGCCCCTCAGGGCGCCCGTCGGCGAGGGCGTGCTGGGCCGCATGTTCGACGTGTTCGGCCAAACCATCGACCGCAAAGGACCCCTCAATGGACGCGAGGGCTCGGTGGAATGGCGCTCCGTCCACACCCCGCAAGTCCCGTTGATGCGGCGCTCCACCACCTCCGAAGTCTTCATGACCGGCATCAAGGCCATCGACGTCTTGTCGCCTCTCGAGCGTGGCGGTAAGGGCGGCCTGTTCGGCGGAGCCGGCGTCGGAAAAACCGTCCTAATCATGGAACTGATCCACAACGTCATTGGCCATCAGAAGGGCGTCAGCGTCTTTTGCGGAATCGGCGAGCGCTGCCGCGAAGGTGAGGAGCTTTATCGCGAGATCCAGGCCGCCGGCGTTCTTCCCCGTACCGCGCTGGTCTTCGGGCAGATGAATGAGCCTCCCGGCGCGCGCTTCCGCGCGGGTCACGTCGCGCTGACCATGGCCGAATACTTTCGCGATGACGCTCGCCAGGATGTGCTCCTGCTGATCGACAACATCTTCCGCTTCATCCAGGCCGGCTCCGAAGTCTCCGGACTGATGGGCCAGCTCCCCTCGCGGCTCGGCTATCAGCCGACTCTAGGAACCGAACTGGCGGAGCTGGAAGAAAGAATTTGCAGCACGCCCGCCGGCAGCATCACTTCGGTGCAAGCGGTCTACGTTCCCGCCGACGACTTCAGCGATCCTGCCGCGGTCCACACCTTCAGTCATCTCTCCGCGTCCATCGTGCTCTCCCGCAAACGCGCCAGCGAAGGTTTGTACCCCGCGATCGATCTGCTGCGCTCCGGTTCCAAGATCGCGACCCCGCAGATCGTCGGCGCGCGCCACTTTCGTATCGCCCAGGAAATCCGCAAAACCCTCGCCGGTTATGAGGAACTCAAGGACATCATCGCCATGCTCGGCCTGGAGGAGCTTTCGCGCGAGGATCGCAACACCGTGCATCGAGCCCGCCGCCTGGAACGTTTCTTGACCCAGCCGTTTTTCGTCACCGAACAGTTCACCGGGCAGGAGGGCAAACTGGTCACCCTGGATGACGCGCTCGACGGCTGCGAGCGCATTCTCAATGACGAATTCGCCAGTTACCCGGAGCAATCACTATATATGATCGGCTCCATTCGGGAGGCGCGGCCGAAATGAAAATATCCGCCATGAAATTTAAGGTCCGGCTTCCGGCGGAGGTGCTGCTGGAAGAAGACGTCCAGCGCATCAAAGCCGAGGCCGAAAACGGATGGTTTGAACTCCTGCCGAAACACATTGACTTCGTCACCGCTCTGGTCCCCGGCGTCCTGACCTTTGAACCGAGCGGGAAACCCGAGCAGTATCTGGCCGTGGATCACGGAATCCTGGTCAAGTGCGGGGCCGAGGTTTCCGTCTCCACCCGCAACGCCATTCGAGGAACCAATCTGACGCAGTTGCGCAAGGACGTCGAGCTTCAATTCATCGAGCGCGCGGAAAAGGAGAAAGCCGCTCGCGCCCTCGAAGCCAAACTGGAAGCGGACCTGGTGCGCGGCCTGCTGGAAGTGGAGAAGCGAGGTTAGGACACCATGCCAGAACCTGAAGTCCAACCCAACCCGCCACCCAATCCGCCGCCCAAACTCCCGCCCTCGGCCGAGCGAATGATTCGCCAGGTCGGCGAACGGCAGGCGCAAATCGAGCGCGCCCGTTCGGGGAAAAGGACCATCCTCCGTTCCATCGCCATCCTGGGCGTAGTCGGCTGGTCCATAACCGTGCCGACGGTACTGGGAGTAGTCGCCGGGGTTTGGGTCGATCGTCATTGGCCCAGCCGCTTCTCCTGGACCCTGATGCTGCTGATGACCGGATTGGCGATTGGCTGTGTGAATGCATGGTTACGCATTGAGAAGGAGCGGAAATGAGCACCACCACGGCGGTTCTCGACTTCACGGCTGGAATGCTCCTTAGTCTCCTCTTCTACGGCGGTCTATGGATGACCGTCCGCGCCCTGACCTATGCGCGTCACCCCGCCGCGCTGGTTCTTGGCAGTGTCACGCTTCGCACCCTAACGGTCCTTTTCGGCCTGGTGCTGGTCGCGCAAGGCCGGTGGCAGAACGCTCTGGCCTGCTTCGCCGGATTCATTCTTGGAAGAATCCCGGTTTCGAGGTACCTACTCAAATGCACTTGACTCCCGACCAAGTCGTGCTCTGGCGCTGGGGTGTGTTCCACCTCAACATGACCATCGTCTATACCTGGCTGGTCATGTTGCTCCTGACCGTCGCTTCGTGGCTGGTCACCCGCCGTCTGACCGATTCCGATTCCCATCGTTCCCGCTGGCAGAACGCGTTTGAAGTCGTGGTGGAGACCATCCGGAGCCAGATCCGCGAAGTTTGCCCGCAGGGAGGCGACGTGCACTTGCCGTTTATCGGCACTCTCTTCCTCTTTATTGCCGTCGCCAACCTGCTGGACATCGTTCCCGGCTGGCACGCGCCCACCGGATCGCTCTCCACCACCGCCGCGCTGGCCCTCTGTGTCGGCGTGGCCGTACCCGTGTTCGGAATTCAGAGCCAGGGCTTCGCCGAATATTTCCGCGGCTACGTCCGCCCCACCGTTATCATGGCGCCGTTCCATTTGCTGAGCGAAACGTCTCGCAACCTTGCTCTGGCGATTCGGCTATTCGGAAACATCATGAGCGGATCGATGATCGTCGGCATCCTGCTGGCCATCGCCCCGTTCTTTTTTCCCGTGCTGATGCAGCTTCTCGGCCTGCTCACGGGCATGATTCAAGCCTATATTTTCGCGATCCTCGCGACGGTTTACATCGCTGCCGCCGTGCAGCGCGAGCAGGCAGAAACGTGAGGCCGAAGAAACCTGGGGAGGTTCTATGGAGAGTTTCAGCATCATCGGCGTCGCCTCGATCGCGGCCTCCGCGCTGTGCATGGCGCTCGGCTCGGTCGGTCCCGCCTTGGGCGAGGGCAGAGCTATCGCTCAAGCGCTCCGCTCCATCGCCCAGCAACCCGATGAAGCCGGCGTCATCAGCCGCACTCTCTTCATCGGACTCGCCATGATCGAATCCATCGCCATCTATTGCTTCGTCATCGCCATCATCCTGATCTTCGCCAATCCCTTCTGGAACTACGCGATCGCCAAGAGCGGAGGCTAAGCCGTGTTGATCGATTGGTTCACCGTAGCCGCGCAGATCGTCAACTTCCTGGTCCTGGTGGGACTGATGAAGCGCTTTCTCTACGGTCCCTTGCTCCACGCCATCGACGCCCGGGAGCAGCGCATCGCCGCGCAACTTGCCGAAGCGGACAATAAGACCAAAGTTGCGGAGCGCAAGACCGACGAAGTACGCCGCCAGCTCGCCGATCTCGACAACCGCTGCGGCCAGATCATCGAGGACGCGCGCCAGGACGCCGGCCGCCAGCGAGCCGATATGGTTCAGGCCGCGCGGGACCAGGTGCGCGCTCTGGACGCCCGCTGGCGCGATGACCTGCGCCGCGAAGAAGCCGCCTTCTTTGAGGAAATCCGGCGTGCCGCCGCAACCGAGATTCTGGCCATCGCCCGCCGCGCTTTGACCGACCTGGCCGGCGCCGATCTCCAGCGTGGTGCCGTCCTTGCGTTCCTGGAACGCGTGAAATCCTTCGACGCCGCCGCGCTCAGGAAGCTCTGCGCTGGTGCTGGAATCAGCGTTGTCAGCGCAGCTGAGCTGTCGCCCGATCTGCGCCGCCAGGTCGAGCAGAGCATCGAAAATCGCACCGGCTTCGCCGTCGCGCCGCGCTACGAAATCGCGCCGGAACTGGGCTGGGGCGTGGAGCTGCGAGGAGAAGGGCAGAGAATTGGCTGGACCCCCGGAGTCTACCTCGATGCGCTCGAAGATAAATTGAGAACCGCTCTCGAAGCGCGCGCTGAGGCTGGCTATCCGGTAGCCGCCGCTTGAGGAAGCCATGGACCCGGAGAATTCACTCCATTCCGCGCTCCAGGACACGCTGGCGGAAATCCACCGCGTTACGCGCGACTTCCAAATCTCTCCTTCGGTCGGTGAATACGGCGTAGTCACCTACGTCGGCCGCGGCGTCGCCCGCGTGCGCGGATTGCCCAATGTCAAGTCCGAGGAGTTGGTCCGTTTCCAGGGCAACGTCTTCGGCATGACCTTCAATCTCGACCCCGAAGACCTCGGCGTCATCCTCCTCGATGAGGCCGAGGGCATCGAATCCGGCTCCGAGGTTCGCCGCACCTTCCGCGTGCTGGACACGCCCGTCGGCGACGGTCTGCTGGGCCGCGTTGTCGATCCTCTCGGAAGGCCCCTCGATGGCGCGGGCCAGGTGCGCACCCATCTTCGCGCCCCCATCGAAAGCGATGCCCCCGCCATTCTCGATCGCGCGCCGGTCGTGGTCCCCATGGCCACCGGCACGAAAGTCATCGACGCCTTGATCCCCGTTGGGCGCGGCCAGCGAGAATTAATTCTCGGCGACCGGCAGACCGGCAAGACCGGCATCGCTGTCGATTGCATCCTCAACCAGCAGACAAGCGGCGTCCTCTGCATCTATTGCGCCATCGGCCAGCGCAGTTCCTCGGTCGCGAAAGTCATCGCCGACCTCAAACACACCGGCTCGATTCGTTATTCCGTCGTTGTCGTCGCGGCCGGCGACGCGCCCGCCGGATTGCAGTTTGTCGCGCCCTACGCGGCCATGTCCATGGGCGAATACTTCATGCGGCAGGGCCGCGACGTGCTGGTGGTCTTCGACGATCTCGGCGCTCACGCCCGCGCCTACCGCGAACTATCTCTCCTGCTGCGCCGCCCACCCGGCCGCGAGAGTTTTCCCGGCGACATTTTCTACGTCCACTCGCGCCTGCTGGAGCGCTCCACGCACCTTCGTGCCGAGCTCGGCGGTGGATCGATCACCGCTCTGCCCATCGTCGAAACCGAGGAGCAAAACATCTCCGCCTACATTCCCACCAATCTCATCTCCATTACCGACGGACAAATTTATCTCGCCCCGGGACTTTTTCAGAAGGGCATCCTGCCCGCCGTCGATGTTGGCAAATCCGTATCCCGCGTGGGCGGCAAAGCGCAACTCCCCGCCTACCGCGCCGTCGCCGGCGACCTGCGTCTCTTCTATTCGCAATTCGAAGAGCTGGAGGTCTTCTCCCGCTTCGGTTCGCGCCTGGATGAGCGCACCCGCACCACCCTCGCCCGAGGCCGCGCCATCCGTGAAGCCTTGAAGCAGCCGCAGTTCGATCCGCTGCCTCCCTCCGTTCAAATCGCCACGCTGGTTGCGGCCACCGCCGGCCTGTTCGACAATCTCTCTGCAGAGCGCGTAGCCGAAATTTCCGCGCTGATTCGCCCGCTGCTGACCGAAAAACTCCCCCGTCTCGCCGAAGCGATCGAAGCTGGCAACCCGTTGAGCGCCGCCGATCGTGAAGCCCTGGTCAAACTCGCCGAAGAGGCCATCGCATGCAAACCGCCGAGTCATTAAGACGAACCATCGCGGTGACCGAGGAGTTGCAGTCCGTGGTCAAGACCATGAAAGCCCTCGCCGGCGTCAACATCCGCCAATGCGAGCGCGCCGCGCAGGCGATCGCCGATTACGACCGCACCATCGAAATGGGCCTGCACGTCGCTCTGCAAGGATTGCCCGCGCAATTCCTCGCTCCTCCGCCCACCCCTATGGGAAAACTCGGCGCTGTTGTCTTTGGATCCGATCAAGGCATGTGCGGCCAGTTGAATGACCAGGTCGTGTCCTACGCCACCCGCGCGCTCGCCAAATTAGCTTACCGGCACAAGGAGCAGATGACCGTCGCCGTCGGCGCCCGCGCCGCCTCGCAACTGGAAGCATCCGGGCGCGCCCTCGAAAAATGCGTCCTGGTTCCCAGCTCCACTGCGGGAATCACCACCGCAGTCGAAGAGACCCTCCGCCTGATCGAGGCGTGGCACTTCTCCGAAGGCGTTCAGTTCGTCGTGCTGTTCTACGCCCGTCCGGTTTCCGGAGCTTGGTATCGCGTGCACGGCGTCCGTCTCCTGCCCATCGACCAGGAATGGATCAACGGCCTCCGCGCCAAGCCCTGGCCCTCCCAGGTTCTTCCCGTTTTTTCCATGCGCCGCGAGCGCCTGTTCCAGGTGTTGATCCGCGAATATCTGTTCGCGTCTCTGTTTCGCGCCTTTGCCGAATCGCTCGCCAGCGAGAACGCCAGCCGCCTGGCGTCCATGCAAGTAGCCGAGCGCAACATCGAGGATCAGCTCCACGCGCTTACCACCGAATCCCGCCAGCTCCGCCAAACCAACATCACTTCGGAGCTGTTGGATATCGTAGCCGCCTATGAGGCTTTGCGAGAGCGCAAGCGCCCCTGAAGAGAGCCAAAGCGCCCGTGAAGAATTCGATTGTCTTTTACTGAACGCGCTCTTTATTGAACGCTCAAAAGCGGCAGCAGCCGCCGCGAGCATTCCGGTTTGCGCAGGTGCCGCAGACCCGCGGCTTCGATCTGCCGCACGCGTTCCCGGCTCAGATGGAACTCGTCCGCGATCTCGGCCAGCGTGTACGGGTGATCGTACCCGATCCCGAAGCGCATCCGCAGCACCCTCTCCTCGTTCGTACTCAGCGTGCGCAGTACCTCGGCCGTCTCCTTGGTCACGTTCGCCTCAAACAGCGTGTCCGTCAGCGGACGCACCCAATGATCCTCGATCAAATCCCGCAGGGCCGACTCGCCGTCGCGGCCCACCGGAAGATCCAGCGACACCGGCTCTTTCGAGATGGTCTTCAACTCCTCCACCTTCTGTTCCGTGGTCTCCAGCCGTTTCGCGATTTCCTCATTCGTCGGAGTACGGCCCAGTTCCTTCTCCAAATCCCGGGACGCCCGCACGAACTTCGTCAAGCTTCCGTTCATGTGCACTGGAATGCGGATGGTGCGCGATTGATCGTCGATCGCTCGCGTAATGGACTGCCGGATCCACCACGTCGCATAGGTCGAAAACTTGTACCCGAGTTGGTAGTTGAACTTGTCCGCGGCCCGCATCAGCCCGATGTTGCCTTCCTGAATCAGGTCCAGCAGGTGCAACCCCCGATTGACGTATTTCTTCGCCACCGAAACCACCAGGCGCAGATTCGCCTCCACCAAAGCCTTCTTGCCGTTGGCCCACTCCTGCTCCCCTTGTTCCAGCGTCCGCATACAGCGGCGCATCCACGCCAGCTTGGACCCTTTCGCATGCGCCTTGAACGCGTCGCCGAATTCCTTCCACTGGTTCGCCGAAAACGGAATGTCGCGCAGCGCTTGCGATAGCTTTACTTTCAAGCGCAACACTTTGCTGCTCAGCGCCGCCCGCACGTGCACCAAACGCACCGAGGTCGAAGCCAACTGCTTCTCCAGCGCGGCCGCATCCCGATGCAGCCTTGCAACCTTCGCGAACCGGCGCATCGCCTCCGCCAGCGCCCGCTCTTTGGCCGCGTCCTCCGCCCCGCCCGTATCCACCAAATGGTCGAGCTTGATTCGCGCGTGGCGTACGTCCTCGTACCGCGCTATCGCCATCTCTTGAACGAACGGCGACCGCGACAGCACCTTCCGCACTCGCATCCGCCCCCGTTCCATTCGCCGCGCCAGTTCGATCTCGCCTTGCCGCGTTAGCAGCGAAACCGAGCCCATCTCCCGCAAATACACCCGTACAAAATCATCGGTGTACGGAGACTCGGCAACCGGCTCCTCAGCGTTGTCGTCACCCTCCGCGTCAACAAACAGAGGCGCTCCGGCTGCTTCCTCTTCCAGCGCGCGCCCGTACCCGCCGCGCGGCTCCACCAGCAATTCTTCGTGAGTTTGTATCATATTTTCCCCGTCACCTCGGCGAACCCACTTCTGCCTGAGGTACGCCTTCCTAATCACTTAGATGCAACAGGATGGGGAAAGTTGCACTTGACGTGCTCAGCGCGTCCCTAACGTGTTCTGAACGGCTTGCGGCGGAGGCGGCTCCACAACGCCGTGCCGCTTAATGCATCCATTGAGTAAGAGCGCCAACCCCATCGCTAAGATTGCCTTCCGCATGAGCCCCTCCCGGTTTGAACCTCAACTTTCGCCACCCACTGCGAATTTGGCAATCCTGCGGCCACCCCACCGGCGCCTGTAAACCTCTGATCCCGAAGCGCTTGACCCATGCTCGATCTAGGGCGCCCGGTTGGGTCAATCGAGCGCCCTGCGCGTTTCCGCGCAAATTCCGGTTCCCGCCTGGAACCGGACTCCAGCCGAGCTCCTTCGTTTCGCGGCCGGCTAACCTCGGCCGCGTTGATTTCTGCAAGGGCAGTCTTGTGCCAAGTCAGCAAACGCTTCACGGTTGTAAACCAGCCAGCTTTTCCCTTGACGCTCTAGGGGAGCTGGTCTATAATTCGGGGGTTCCCATAGTCCGTCAAGGGAAGACCGCCATGCCCGCTCCCAATCTGCTCCAAGGAACTCTCGACCTCCTCATCCTCCATGCCCTTCGGCGAGGCCCCCTTCACGGCTACGCCATCGCGCAGACCATCCATCTGCTCTCCGATGAAGTGCTAAAGGTGGAGGAAGGCTCGCTTTACCCCGCGCTCTACCGCCTGGAGCTCGACGGCGCCATCTCCGCCACCTGGGGCCTCTCCGAGAACAACCGCAAGGCCAAGTTTTACGAGATCACCCGCAAAGGCCGCAAAGCTCTGGCCGCGGAGGAGCAAGTCTGGGCGCGACTCTCCGGCGCCGTCGCGCGCGTCCTCGCCCGCTGATCCCATGAGAGTTTCTCCGCAAACTCATTCGCCGCCGCGCCCTCCATCGCGATCTCGCCGCCGAGCTTGCTTTTCATCGCGAAATGGCGCAGTCCGCCGCCAATCCCATCCCCCTCGGCAATACCCTCCGCATCCACGAATCCGCCGCCGATCTGTGGAGCTTCACCCTCCTCGAAAGCGTCTGGCGCGACATCGTCTACTCCGCCCGCGCTCTGCGCCGCACCCCCGCTCTCGTGCTCATCGCCATCTTCGCTTCCGCCCTCGGCATCGGATCCACCACCGCCGTCTTCTCGCTGGTCAACGCCATCCTGCTCAAGCCCATCCCCGTTCCCCATCCCGATTCCTTCGTCGAGCTCACGCCCGCCGCCACTCCCGAAAACTTCGCCTTCTGGCGCGAACATGCCACCGCACTCGAGTACCGTCTCCGCCTACATGCCCGGCTCCGCCAACTATGACTCCGGCGGGAATCTGGACCAGCTCGACTCCATGCAAGTCTCCTCGGACGCCTTCCGCTGCTGGGGCGCCCGTTTCCTCCTCGGCCGCGCCTTCTCTCCGCCAAGACGATATGCCCGCGAGGTCCACTCGTCACCGTCCTCGACCAAGCCTTCTGGCGCACGCATTTCGCCGCCGACCCAAACATCTTGGGCAAAATCATCTCCTTGAATGGCGATGCCTACACCGTAATCGGTGTCGCTGCCGCCAGTCCCTTTCTGCTCGAGCAGGGCCCTCCTCCCGCTGTCTACCTACCCATGCAGCTCGACCCCGCCGCGGTCGATTACACCCGCCGCTTCCGCGCTACCGCCCGCCTCAAGCCTGGGGTCACGCTCGCGCAGGCCAACGCGCAGCTTCAGGCCTCCTCCGCTGCGTTCCGCGCCCGGTTCCCGCGAGAGCTTAGCCCCAGGGACTCCTTCGCCGCCGTCCCCTACCGCGACTACCTCATCGGCTCCAATCGCCGCTTGCCCCTGCTCCTGCTCGCCGCCGTCGGTCTGGTTCTGCTTGATCGCTTGCGCCAACGTCGCGAATCTTCTCTCGGTCCGCGCCGAAGCCCGCTCTCGTGAAATCGCCATCCGTGCCGCCATCGGAGCCGGACGCGCGCGCCTCATCCGCCAGCTCCTCATCGAAAGCCTCTTGCTCTCGCTCTCCGGAGGCGCACTCGGTTCCCTACTTGGCTTCGTCGGCATTCGCGCCCTCCTTGCGATCAGCCCCGTCCGCCTTCCCCGCGCCGGCGTCGACGGCTCCGCCATCGGAATCGACTGGCGAGTCCTCCTCTTCGCCCTCGCCATCTCGATCCTCACCGGCATCGTCTTCGGCCTGCTTCCCGCCATCAAAGCTTCGCGCGTGAATCTCTCCGCCATGTCCTCCTCCGGCCCCACTCACGCCCGAGCCCGCGCCCTCCTCGTCATCAGCGAAGTCGCCCTCGCCGTCGTTCTCCTCACCGGCTCCGCGCTTCTCATCCGCACCTTCCTCCGCCTCTATTCCGTCGATCCCGGCTTCGACTCCGCCAACGTCCTCACCATGCGCGTGAAGCTCACCGGTGACCGCTTTCAAAATCCGGCCGCACTCGCCTCCTCGATCCGCGATGGCCTCGACCGCATTCGCTCGCTGCCCGGCGTCGAATCCGCCGCCGCCACTTATTTCATCCCCCTCCAGACCGCCATCGAAGCCTCTTTCCAAATCCCGGGCAGCGCTTCCTCAGGACTCCAAGCCGCCGGATGGGTCCCCGTCTCGCCCGGCTACTTCGATGTGCTCAAGATTCCCGTCATCCGTGGCCGCGCCTTCGATCGCACAGACGATGCCTCCTCTACGCCCGTCGCGCTAATAAATGAAACCATGGCCCGCCAATACTGGAGCGGCTCCGATCCACTCAACGCACAAATCGCGGTCGGCGCGGGGAGCCCCCTAATCCCCACTGAGCCCGTGCGGCGTATCGCCGGCATCGTCGGCGACGTTCGGCACGCCCAGCTTTATTACGATCCCCGCCCCACCATCTACATCCCGCAAGCCCAGATCGCTCCCGCCATGAATGCCTTCCTCGCCCGCATTCAACCCCTCGCCTGGATGGTCCGCATCCCCAACCAACCCCTCGCGCTCGCACCAGCGATTCGCGACCAGCTCCGTCAGGCCACCGGACTCCCCGTCGCCGAAGTGCGCCCCTTATCCGCCATCGTCTCCTCGTCCACCGCGAGCCAGCGCTTCAACATGCTCCTCATGTCTGTCTTTGGCGGCTCGGCATTGCTCCTTGCTTCCATCGGAATCTACGGGCTCATCTCTTACTCCGTCCAGCAGCGCACTCGCGAAATCGGCATCCGCCTCGCCCTCGGAGCCCAGGCGCGCCGTCTGAAGATCCACGTCCTTTGGGAAGGACTGCGTCTCGCTCTCGCCGGAATCTGCATCGGCATCCCCGCCGCGTTCGCGCTCACGCGCTTTCTCGCCAGCTTCCTTTACGGCGTCCCCAGCCACGACCCCATCGCCTTCCTCGCGGTCCCCATCGTCCTGGCCGCCGTCGCGCTCCTCGCTGTCTGGATGCCCGCCCTCCGCGCCAGCCGCGTCAATCCCGTCAAGGCCCTTCGCTATGAATAAAGCTCTTACATCCAACGCCGCGATGCTCCTAATCCCGGCCATCGCCGCGGCGCAGCCGCCCGCACCCCCCGCCGTCTTTCACTCCGGAACCCGCCTGGTGCAAGTTGACGTGGTGGTGCGCGGCCAGCGCGCCCGGCCACCCGGACTTGGGGCATGGATCAAATGGACCTTCGATTCCGGCCCGCCCTGGGGTCCTCCCGGAGATTCGCTGCGCGGTCTCACTAAGGACGACTTCACCCTGCTCGACAACGGCAAGCAGCAGCCCATCGCTGTCTTCAGCGCGGGTCCTCGAAGCGAAGCCCAGCCGATGGCGATTCCGCCCGGCGCGGTCTCCAACCGCACCACTGGTCACAATCAGCCTGCGGGCGGCACAACCGTGGTCCTGGTCGATTTTCTCAACACACCTTGGATCATGTCGGAATATTTGCGCCTGGGATTCAAGAACCTGCTGCAGGCTCTTGGGCCCAGCGACAGGATCGTGGTGTACACGCTGGGCAAGAAGCTGCACGTGTTAACGGACTTCAGCGGCGCGGAGCTCAAGAGCGCTCTTCAAGACTACGGCGATCCTCCCACCGCGTTTGTAGATCCGCGCGCACACCCCGCGATCACGGCCAACGCGCTGAACACGATTACCCGGCACCTCTCCGGCGTGGCGGGGCGCAAAAACCTGGTCTGGGCGGGAGGGCATCCGTCGAATGCCTTGATCGCCGAGCTACAGCAGCAAGACATCGTGGTGTATCCGGTGATGTTGCGCTCCGCCGGTATTATCGACACGGACATACCCTCCGGCGGCCGCATGTTCCTCGACGCGATGGACCTGACCTACGCCGTCCGCACCGCCGAGCAGGATCTAGGCGCCGCTTACGTTCTCGGCTACTATCCGCCCGAGGACATGCTCGACGGAAAATACCACGCGATCACCGTGAAGCTCAACGATGCCGGGCTGCGTCAGCAGCACGCCGAAGTTCACTATCGCGCGGGATATATCGCCACCAGGGTCGCGATCCTGCCGCCCGCCCCGTCTTTGGCCGGCGTAATTGACAGTCCCCTGGATGCAACTCGCGTCGGACTCGCCGTGCAGGCCGCTGCCCAAGCCCAGCACCCCGGCCTCTATGACGTGCGCGTGACCATCGACCTCGGTGATCTGCATCTGGCGCCTAAAGACGGGCATTTCGTGGGAGGCTTCGATTATGCGATTCCGAATCCCGCCGCGGAGCACACATTCCGCGTGGGCGCCATCGCCTTGGATCTTACCAGCGCTCAATTGGCGGACGCGCTGGAGCACGGCTTCACGCTGCTGCTCAAAGGAGTCAAGCCTGAATCCGGGGAGATCCGCATCGCCATCCGTGACCAAGCCACTGGCGTGGCAGGAACGGTGCGGATTCCGGTAGCGAGAGCACCCAAGTAGCGCAGCCCTAGCCGGGAGCCGCGTCAATCCCGTCAACGCGCTCCGCTTCGAATAGAGAGCCCACGCTCCCTCGTGCTCTGCCGAGTTGCTCGCGCAAAACTCGCCCCTCTTCGCGAAGGTACCCCGAACCTTCATGAGGCTTGACGGCCTCGTCCAGATGAGATATGTTCCTCCATCGAAAGGGGAGGCCTGCATGTTTTCAGACCTACATTGTCGCGGCCACGTCGCCTGGGTGACCCGTGGACTGCTGATCCTTGGATTTGCTTTGTCCAGCCGGTTAAACGCTCAAGGGGTCACGAGCGGTTCCGTCTTAGGCACGGTAACGGACGCCGGCGGCGCCGTCGTTCAAAATGCTTCCGTACAGGTGAAGAATGTCGGCACGGGACAGGTGCAGCAAGTGACGACGGACGCACAAGGCCGCTATACCATTGCGGAGCTCCCCATCGGGAATTATGAAGCGCAGGCTTCCGCGCCGGGCTTCCACACCACGGTGCGCCCCGGCATCACGCTGACCGTCGGCGCGCAAGTCGTCGTGGACTTTTCGCTGGCGGTGGGGCAGGCCCAGCAAACGGTGACAGTGGAGGCTGAGGTTTCGCAGGTCGACACAATTTCGGCGTCAATGTCGTCCTTTGTGGAGCAAAAACAAATCAACGACCTGCCGCTGAACGGCCGCAATTTCACGGATCTGGTGGCTTTGGCGCCGGGAGTATCGTCTGGATCTCAGGTCGGGAACGGCGGGGCGAACCTCCTTTACGGCGTTGAGAACAACTTTAGCGTTTCCGGCGCGAGGTCGGAAGGGCAAGCGTATCTTCTGGACAACACCGATATCCAAGGGTTTTGGAACCACGGTTCGGGATCGGGCGTCATGGGCACAACGCTGGGCATCGAAGCCATCGCTGAATTTTCGCTCCTGACCAATACCTATAGCGCGCAGTTCGGCGGAAACGGTGCGGTAGTGAACACGGCGAGCAAGTCCGGCACCAACAGCTTCCATGGGTCCGTGTACGAGTTTTTCCGGAACAGCGCGCTAGACGCCGCGGCTTACACCGACAACGCCAGCGGTTTTACCAAGGCTCCTTTCCGGCAGAACCAATTCGGCGCCAGCCTGGGCGGGCCTATCAAGAAGGACAAGCTGTTCTTCTTCATCAACGACGAAGAGCTGCGCAAGTCCCAAGGCCAGACCGTGATCGCGCTGGTCCCCGACGCCAATGCCCACAAGGGCATCGTGAATGGAGTAACCGTACCCATCAATCCCGCGATCGCGCCGATTCTTTCGCTTTATCCTCTGCCCACCACGACTCTGGGCGGGGGCGTCGGCTCCATCGGGGAGGAAGACACCACCATCGGGAACGAGAATTACCTCCTGGCGCGTATCGATTACACGATGTCGAACAAAGATTCGCTGTTTGTGCGCTATGTGCGTGACGCCGGCGACATCACCTACCCGTTTCTCGGCTCGCCGTTGCCGCCTCGATGGCCGGAAGTGGGCGACACGCGCAATCAATTCGCGACCATCGAAGAGCGCCATCTAATCTCACCCACGGTGGTGAACCTGTTGCGCTTCAGCTTTACCCGGACCCGGGAAACGGATGTGCAGCAGCACCCCGATCAGACTCCCGCGCTGGACTTCTTTCCCTCCCGTGGCCAGAACGGCGGCGTGAACATCACCGGCCTGTCCTCGATGGGGACCAGCATCTTCGCCCCGCTGCTGGAAGTGCAAAATAAGTTCCCTCTGGCGGACGACGTGATCTGGACGCACGGAGCGCACAGCCTCCGCTTTGGCGCATCCCTGAGCCGTGTCCAGAGCAACTTCCAGCAGCAAGGATGGTGGGGCGGCTTCTATACGTTTCCCAGCCTGTCCGCTTTCCTGCAAGGCACCCCCAGTCTCTTCCAGGGGCCGGAGCCCGGGCAGACCGACTCCTATCGCGATTTTCGCGAAATCGACATGGCCGCATATGCCAACGATGAATGGAAA
>CAWFVG010000005.1:0-1512038 GCA_963819185.1 Bryobacterales bacterium
CATTGTGACGAGTTCATGCGCCTGGTCCGCACTGTGGGCAGAGCAGTCAGCGCAGACTTCGGCGATTCGTGCTGCCGTTGAACTGCTCCGTGAGGGGGAGTGTGAAGAACTAACCGACGCCGCAGAATCCGCAAGCCTAGGACGCGGCCTGCATCGTTCCGTCTACCCCGCCCCAGAGATTGAAGGTATTCAGTTCGTCGTGCCCGTTGGCCTTCAGGTACAGGAACAGTTGTGTTCGGTAGGCGGCGTGCCCGCCCAGGACCAGGAAGACGATATGGGAACCGCGCGACTGCTTGCTGCCGAACATTTCGATCTCGCCGCGGAAATCGGCATCGGAGAAGCCGCTCACCAGCTGGGCGTATCGATCCGAGAGAGCAGCGATCGAGGCGGAAATTTGCTCGAGATTCTTGGTGGCCGCGCTTTCCGTGGCAGCCTGCCAGGCGGCGCCGTCGAACTGGCCGCTCTTGATGGCGGGAAGCAGCAGCGGACCCATGTTGGTCAGGTAGCGGAGCAGCTCGATGGTGCTGCGCTGCTTTGGCGTGGGGCGGTAGTCGATCATGTGCGGTTCCACTTTGCCGATGAGGTGGACGAGAATGCGCACTTCGTTCTGTAGCGACGCGACGAGTTCTTGTTTGGTAAGGACCATGGCATCAGCTTAGCAGGACGCGGCCTTACCAAGCGGGGTTCTTGCCGCCCTTATACGCCCACTCATCGCGCCCTTCGTTGTAGATCTTCCGCTTCGTAAACAGCCATTGCCCATTGACCTTCACCAGGTCGTCCTCATAGTGCCCGAACCCGTCGAAGACACCCTTGCGTTGCGGGTTGTCGTTCGAATAGTGGAACCAATACGAGCGTGAGGCCGCTTTGTTGCCGTCCACCTTGATGACGATGTTGGAGATGTTGTGTCGAGTCGCTGCGGGTCGAAGCCCGGCCGTCGCGGCCGGACTCGGCATCTTTGCGATCACTGCTTTGATCGCCTCGCGGCCCTTTACGTCGCCGCTGCCGTAATCCAGCACTCCGTCCGGCGTGAAGGTGGAGACATACAGATCGGGATCGTGGAAGTCGAGTGCGAAAAGATAACGCGCTTGCAGGTCCTCAATCGCGGCGCGATCCTCTGCGTAACTACTAACGGGGCGAGCCTGCGCATGCAAGTTAGCCGTGTTGGACACCATGAACATCACGGCCGCTGTGATGAACGCGGCGGTGGCGGCGAACGCCAAAGGAACTGTCATCTTTCGCATATTTGACCTCTCTTTCAAGAACGAATGGCCACTAGTGTAGAAGATTTGAAATTGAGCGCTAGCCCCTCTCGGTTTTTGCGTAACGGAACCATCGCACTTTGACTGCCACTTAGGGCTGTAGGTGAGCCCCGGTTCAACGCAGCTTAACCTTTTGCTTCCACAGATCCCAGGCCCGCTCAAAGCCATCTTGGGGAGCCGCTTTCTTGGCTTCGTCCGGGTCGAGATAGGTCACCTTGCCACCGCTCAGCAAGATCGCATCCTGCTGGAGCTTTGCATTCATCTTCATGTAGTACGCCCGGCCCACGACGACGTGCAGCGAGCCTCCGGTGACAACAGCGCCATGTCCCCGCATCAGAGCGGCAGGCTTGTCCGCCAGCGTTTGCGCCAGCGCGTGTCCCAGCGCGGGAGTGCGAATCAGCATGTCTGTTACGCCCCCGGTCTCACGAATCTCAAATACCGGCACACCCTCACCCAGAAACCCAGCCATGTGAAATACGGGACGGAGAGGCACGTTGCTCACTCCGAAGGGGATCACCTCGGGCGCGTGGAAGTGCACGATCGCCATCACATCCGGCCTGGTCTTGTAGATCTCGCCGTGAATGAAGCGCTCCGAGTAGCCGTCGGAGCGAGGGCCGCCCACCGGGTTGGTATCGAGGTCGTACTCGATGATGTCGGCCGCTGTCACCAGTCCGGCTGCCACGTGGCGGGCTAGAAAATAGTGGTTGGGATTGCGGTCATCCCTCACGCTTACGTGCCCGTAGGCATCCACCACGCCCTCGTTGGAAAGGATGCGGTTCGCCAGGACCAGTTCCTGGACAATCGGACGGCTGGCAGTCTGGCCCGCCAGCGTGCTCCAACAGACCAGAAAGAGTGTGCAGGATTTCATGCGCTTATTCTGACAGAACTTAGGTTCAGCGGCGTAGCATGGACCACAACCGAACCCAGACCGGACTGAAAACCCGCCGGCGAAGCGTCAAACTTCGCCGGCATGAGCCTCAGCGACAAAACCCTCGATTTCGAGATCGCCCAGCACGTCTTTCTTGGTGAACATGCGGATTTCGGATAAGCGGCCGGCCCGCACCTTGTTCACCCAATCCGGGTCGCCGATGAGGCTGCGGCCAACGGAAATCAAATCGAACTCACGATTGTTGAAGCGCCGCAGCAATTCAGTCAGTCCCGCTTCGCCGGTTGACTTGGCTTCTTTGCCGAAGAAATTGTCCATCACATCCGTATCCAGGCCGACGCTTCCGACGGCAATCACCGGCGCATCGGTCAGAGATTTAGTCCACCCGGCGACGCCCAGATCCGACCCCGGCCATTCGGGCACCCAGAAGTAGCGGGCGGAAGCGTGGAACACGTCGACGCCAGCGGTGCGCAGTATCGTCAACATGGTCTGAAGGTCCTGCGGCGTCGGCGTAATACGTGCGTTGTAGTTTACTTCTTTCCATTGAGAGAAGCGAAACGAGATGGGGAATTTCTCACCCACGGCTTGGCGGATCGCCTGCACGATCTCCGCGGGAAACCGCACCCGGGTCCGGATATCGTCGCCACCATAGCCGTCCGTGCGCCGGTTCGTCTCCGCCCAAAGGAATTGGTCGAGCAGATAACCGTGACAAGCGTGAACTTCCACACCCGCCGCGCCAATTTGTTTCGCGGCCAGGGCTCCGCGGACGAAGGCATCGAGAATGGCATCCAAGTCTTCCCCAGTGGCCGCGTGTCCGTTGGGCTTCCCCTGGTGAACCAACCCAGACGGGCTTAACGTAGGGAACTGGGAGTAGGGACCGTCGCCGCCTTCTTTCCGAACCGCGCCCTCATGCCATAGCTGAAGAAACATGCGGCCCCCGGCGCGGTTTACCGCGTCGAAGCAATGCTCCCAAGCGCTCATCGTCGCATCGTTGATTCGGCAGAAAATCGGCACTTGTGTGGAGGAAGCGTGATCGACAGCGCACGACTCGGTGATAATCAGCCCCACTCCGCCCTCTACTCGCTGACGGTAGTATTCGGCCATCCGCGGCTGCGGCACGCCGTCGTCACACCACTGGCGCTGCATTCCGGGCATGACGAAACGGTTGGGCAAGGTGATGCCCTTGATCGCAAACGGCGTGAATAGAGGTTCCAGATTCAAGGGAGCCATGGCCTGTCTCGAACGTCATTGTAGCCCCACCCCTCGAATACTTCAGACTCGGGCGATGCCGCCACGCTTGAATCATTTGCCGCATCGAAGCTAAATTTTAGGATTCGCGACTGTCCGGACGGTCGTACGCAAGCGTTGCTGGAGACGGGCGAAGTGCGATTCGCGCACTTAACTCTTCCGCAGGTCCTCATGTGTATGAAGGTAATTCAGGAGTTGCTCCCGGGATAAAACTCCCTCCAGATGGTGGCCGGAGATGACCGGAAGCTGGTTCAGGTTGTAGCGGGCCATCGTGGACAACGCGTCCATCACCGGCGCATCCGGCAGCACTGAGCGCAGATCTTCCAGGGGGCGCTTGATTTCGTCAACGGCGGTAGATGGCCATTTTCCGCGCACCAGTTGTTTGACTTCATGAGGCGTGATCAAACCGGTCACTGCGCCGTTGTCCACAACAATGAAGCACCGCTGGGCTGTACGAAGTAATTCTTCGTCGACGAAATGCTGCACGCTCATACCTCCCTGCACCGTCGGACAGTCCCGGGTCATCAGGTCGGCGGCCCGCACTCCCCCCAGCGCCTCCGCCAGACCAACCTGCGCATAACTCTCTTTCGCCGCATGCAATAGAAACCAGCCGATGAAGGCGATCCACAAACCACCCAGGCCAGCCCCACCGAAATACTGAAAGATGCCTACTGCGATGAAGGCGAACGCGACTGCTTGGCCGGTCCTGGCGGCCAAGCGCGAGGAGCGGTTGGCGTCACCGGTCTTCCACCAAATGATCGCGCGCAGCACGCGGCCGCCGTCGAGCGGATACCCGGGAATCAGATTGAACGCGGCCAGACTGAGATTGATGTAACCGAGCCAGAGCAGCATGGCCATCCAGGGGCTAGAGAGAGGTTCCCCAAGCGCTCGCGCCGACAGCACGCACACCGCTCCGATGACAGCGCTTGTCAGAGGCCCGACAAACGCCATCCAAAATTCCAGCTTCGCGCTGGTGGGATTTTTCTCGATTTGAGAAACCCCGCCCAGCGCAAACAGAGTGATCTCCTTTACCGGCAGCCCGTTCGACGAAGCCACCAGCGAATGCGCCAGCTCATGCAGTAGCAGCGAAACGAAGAAAAGAATCGCGGTCAGAATCGCCATCGTCAAGATGACTTGATCGCCCCATGCGGAATTCGTTGAATGAAATTGGGACGACAGCGAAAAGACGATGAGGAGCGCGATCAGAAACCAGCTATAGTGAAGGCCGATCTCGATCCCGAAGATTCTTCCCAGCTTGATCTGTGAACGCACGCCGATCCTCCTGCGACCTACCGATCATTGTAGTCGCGAGGGCCGAGCAAGATGGCGGAATCGGCTCCTTGTTGCCCGCGCAGATCGCCCGACCGGTCCCACCCACTGACGATACACCGGAACTCCCCAGCGGACCGCAGCGCGGCTAACCAGTCGATGGAATTTGGCCTGTCAGAATCTTCGAGCCTTCCATTTGCCCGTGCGGAACGCCCCCACCGCGATGACCGCCAGCACCGAATCCGCAATCGGGATCGACAGAAAAATCCCGTTCAGTCCGAGGCTGGTTTTGAACGACAGCACCCATGCCAGCGGAATCCTCAAGAACCAGTAGCAGATCACATTGAGAAACGTCGGTGTATAGGTATCGCCCGCCCCGTTGAAAGACGACACCATCACCATGCCCCAAGCGTAGAAGACGTAGCCGTAGCTGATCAGCCGCAAGGCCCCGGCCGCAACCGGCATCACCCTGGCGTCATCGGTGAAGATCGAGATCATCGGGCGCGCCAGCGCAATGAACGTCAGCGCCACCAGCCCGAGAAAGATCATGTTGCAGACCCCGGCGCGCCACACCGATTGCTCGGCGCGGTCGGGTCTGTTCGCGCCCAGGTTCTGACCGACCAGAGTGGCGGCCGCATTCGCCATCCCCCAGCTCGGTAGCAGCGCGAAGATCACGATGCGGATCGCCAGTGTGTATCCGGCAACCGCGACGCTGCCGAAACTCGCCGCCATGCGCACCAGCCCGATCCAACTGGCCACGCCCACGAAATATTGGAAGATCCCGCCCGTGGAAATCTTGATCAGCGTTGACATCGTCTCCGCATGGAGGCGTAGATGCTTCAGGCTGACTACCACTCGACTCTTGCCTCGGGTCAGTGCCCAAAATTGGATTAGCACACCGCAGGATCGTCCGACGGCCGTCCCCACCCCCGATCCCAACACGCCTAGCCTGGGGAACGGTCCGATCCCAAATATCAGCAGAGGGTTGAGCCCGATATTGATGAGATTCGCTATCCACAATACGCGCATCGCCAGCGCTGCATCTCCCGCGCCGCGGAACACTCCGTTGATGAGGAACAGCAGCATCACCGCGGCGCTGCTTCCATAAACCGCCCGCGTGTATCCCGCTCCCGTGCGCACGATCGAATCCGTCGCGCCCATGACCCGCAGCACGTCCGGCGCGAACCAGGCTCCCGCGATTCCGATCAGTCCCGCGAACAAAAATCCGAGCAGGATGGCTTGCATGGCGGCGTCCGCCGCCCCATCGTTGTCCTTCTCTCCGATTCGCCTGGCAACCATCGCAGCCGTCGCGGTACTCAGTCCCATGGCTACGGCGAACAGCAACGTCAGCACGGACTCGGTCAACCCCACCGTTGCGACCGCATCTGAACCCAGACGCGCCACCCAGAACATGTCAACGATGGCGAACAACGATTCCATGCTCGCTTCCAGCACCATGGGAATCGCCAGCAAAGTGATCGCCCGCCCAATTCGCTCCTGAGTGAAGTCGCGATGCGAATCCCCATGAACGGCTTCGCGAATGGAGCGGAAGAACTCCGTAAGGGCGCCAGTTTGTTTTGCTGTCGTTGGCTGCATAGATCCTCCGGTCTGATGAAAAGGGAAGTTTAGAAGGAAGGTGCCGCCGCTGGAAGCGCTCTTGGCGCCTGCCGCAGTAGCTAAATCGAGAAGGAGGGACGGTGGAACATCGGCCTACGTCCGAGAGTACCTGAGGGAGTACAGGGCAGTCAATCGGCCCGTGCTACGATCGCCAGGACAGCGGAGCGGAGCAGCATGGCCTGGTCGTTCCCACTGACGGCGCGGCGTTTACGATCGCAGGGAGAAATAAGTCCGATCAGGGCAGTTGGAACACCCACACCGCCGGAGCACGATCGACGTTCTGGATTTCCGGCACCAGCGGCGCGAACCCCGTCGCCTGGGCGCCGCCGTTGCCTACGCCGATCGCGATGTACTGCTTGCCGTTCACCGTGTACGAAATCGGGGCGTTGCTCGGCACATCGGTCAGACGCGTTTCCCACAGCAGTTTGCCCGTCTGGTCGTCGTAAGCGCGAAAGAACCGGTCGATCGAGCCGTTGAAGATCACCCCGCCGGCCGTATCCAGCGCGCCGCTCGATACCGGCGCGCGATGGCGCTCGGTCCACAGCACTTCGCGCGTCACCATGTTGATGGCTTCCACGCGGCCGTACTTGCCGTCCGAATCCGGACGAGGCCGCACGGTCGGACGCCCGCCGGCGGACAAGAGGCCCCGGCCGCCATCGGTCACCGGCGTCAGATCCATGCACGCCTCAACCAGCGGCACATACAGAATCTTGGTATCCGGATTGTACGAACCCGGAATCCAGCTCTTGGCGCCGTCCACATGGGGGCAGACCATTTTCGATTGCCCGTCGCCGGGCATGCGTTTGCGGATTGATGTTCTTCTTGCCCGTGACGGGATCGATGGAGGAAACGATGTTTTGCAGGCCGAGGTCCTTCGAGTAGATCCACTTTCCCGTTTCCGCGTCGAGAATGTCATAGGTCGCCTGCTTGCCCGAAGTCATGATCACCGGGCGAACCACGCCGTTCACCGGCATGCGCACGATCTGGCGTTCAAACACCCAATCGAGGTCCCACTGATCGTTAGGCAGATGCTGGTAATACCAGACCAGCTTGCCGGTATCGGGATTGATGGCCAGGGTAGCAGTCCGTATACAGGCCGTCGGTCTTGACGCCCGGCCTCACCGGCTTCGCCAGCAAAGCGGTGTCATAGGTCTGCGCGACGCCGAAGAACGCCAGGTTGAGCGCGGAGTCGTAGCTTCCCGCGATCCAGACGGAGCCGCCGTTGCGCTCCTCGGCGGTGTGATCGTTCCAGGTATCGCCGCCGGGCTCGCCGGGCTGCGCGATGGTGTTGAATCGCCAGGCGAGGTTGCCGGTCTCGGCGTCGAGCGCGACGATGTAGTTCTTGCCGCCGACCCGGCCGCTGGTTCCGATCATCACCTTGCCTTTGGCGACCAGCGGACCGCCGCTGACGTTGAAGCCCCGTTCCTCCGCCAGCGGCTGGTCCCAGACCACCCTGCCGGTCTTCACGTCGAGCGCCACCACATGCACGTCGGAAGTCGCCATATAGACCTTGTTCCCGTAAATCGAGATGGCGCGCTTGTTGCCGGCGTTGACGCCCGGAGGCAAGATGCGCGCATACTGCCACAGCAGGTCGCCGGTGGCGGCATCGAGCGCTTCGAGTTTGTCGCCGGGGCTGTGCAGGAACATCACGCCGTCATGAACCAGGGGCGTGGCTTCATTGGCGCCGGGGGAAAGCGTCCAGGTCCAGGCGACGCGCAGATTGTTCACATTCGATTTCGTAATCTGCTTCAGCGGGCTGAATCCCTGATCGTCGAAACCGCGGCGCCATGTGAGCCACTCGCCTGTGGGCGGGTTCTGCAGCATCGCGTCGGTGACGGGAGTGATTTTATCCAGAGGGTTGGCCTTCTTCGGCGCCGGAGGCAGCTTCACGCCGGCCGCTAACGCCGCCACCGCCGCCTCCTCCGCCGCGTCCTCCCGGCGGAGCAGGAATCGTCACGGAAGCGAGCGCTGCCGCCTCCGATGCGAACTCTTTCCGTCCGGTCGCAAAACCATTCTGCTGGAGCACGTAGGCGATGATCTGCGCGTACTCGGCGCTCGCCGAGGCTTCCGGGATTGCCCGCCGGCATCTTCGTGCTCACATAAGTGAACAAATCGGCCGCAGGTTTCCCGGCGTATTTTCCAAGAAACGCCGCGCCGCGGAGCGGAGGAGCCGAGTTGCCGTCATCGACGCTCGCGCCGTGGCAGTTGGCGCAGTTCCGCTGGTATGCCGCCTTCCCCGCGACCGCTTGTGCCGATGTGAATAGCGCCTCGGCCGGCGGAATCCCGGCTGACCCGCGCCGCGCCCCGCACCTGCGTTTGCCCCCGCAGGCGCCTGAGCATGCAGCTTTGCGGTTGACTCAACCGCGATCAGTGCTGCGACTGCTCCACACAAGACTGCGGAGAGCGCCGCTCGCCATCTGTCTTGACGAGTTGTGGATTTCATAGTGGTTCCCTCCATAGCGCCCGGCGCCGCGCCGGACTGCGTTGTGTGCGGAGCTAGTTCGCTGACCGCTACCTGCCAAATTGTACTAGATGATCCCCGACCTTGCTTGCATCGTGGGTCATGCCGGCAATCGACAGGTACTCCGGCGGAAGGCCGGACAGATCCAAATCTTCGAATTTGACGCCGTCGGGCAGCCGATTACTACATTCTGTAGTTACTTGCAAGACCGCACGAGGACACCGCTTTCGGACCCGTGCCTGAGTCCGAAACCCTTATGCACCCGTCCAAAAGCGCCTTGACAGATGACCCGAGTTTGGAAACGATAGTACGCATGAAACTTCACATCGCGGCGATTACGTTACTCGCTACGTCCAAGCTCTTCGGGCAGGCCGCTCCCGTCGTGGGCGTTGACAATCCTGCCACGCTGTTCACGGACAAGGACCCCGTACTCAACAAGAATAAGCAGGCCGCCATGCATATCGTGATCGACCTGCTCGGTTACGGCCATTGGAACGAGGCCGATAAGTGGCTCACCGAACGCTACATTCAGCACAACCCCGGTTTCTCATCCGGCCGCCAGATCGTTATGACCGCGTTCGGCAAGGCTGCGCCCACGCCCATTCCCGCCGATCCCAAGGACTGGCGCACCAAGATTGTCGCCGTGACCACGCAGGGCAACGACATCGTCTGCGTAGCGTCGGTGAGCACGCGCAACGACCCTCGCAATCCCGGCCAGACCTACACCACCACGCATTTCGACATGTGGCGGTTCGTCGACGGTAAGGCGGACGAGCACTGGGACGAGGGCCAGATCAACGCCGGCGGCGCGAGGGGCGGCCCGCCAAAGCAGTAGTGAGCGCGCCCCGTGCGCGTGCGAGGACGGTAGCGCTTCCATCTAACGGGTTCGGGTGTGTTTGTCGGCATGCCGGCCAGCTCTTGGCTATTCCGCTCGTAAAGGAGACGACTCATGTATAAAACCATCGCTCGCGCAGCCGCGGTGCTGCTGACTGCCGCCGGGGTGTGCCTCGCGCAACCGCCGGGGATCACTCGTGAAATGATCGAGCGTTCGCTGCCTCTGGAAGGTGCGCCGCTCGCGGTGCCTGGACCCTACCAGGTCACCTCGGAAGCCGCGTTCGGCTCTCCCGGACTTCACGCGTATCGCCCCGCGGCGCTCGATGCGTTCCCGAAGAAAGACTCGTTGCCTGTGATGGTTTGGGGCAACGGAGGTTGTGCGATTGACAGCACTCGATACTCTGGGTTTCTGACCACCATCGCCTCGCACGGCTTCCTGGTGCTGGGCACGGTGCCTCAGGATGCCGCTTCGCGCCGGCAGGAAACCGCCGATGACGTGCGCGCCGCCATCGACTGGGCCGCGAAGGAAAACGCGACGGACGGACTCGCCGCTGAAGGGCAAGATCGCCTTGGACAAGATCGCCGTGATGGGCCAGTCCTGCGGAGGATTTCTGTCGATCGAGCTCGGCGCCGATCCGCGCGTCAAGACCATCGGCGTGTTTAATTCCGGGGTGCAGGAAGCGACGACGGCCGGCGCTGCGCCATCGCCGCAGCCCACTCCGGACGCTCTGCCGAAATTGCACGGACCTGTGCTGCTGATCAACGGCGGCGAACCCGACTTCATGATGGCGGCTTCGTCGGCGACGTTCGACAAGATCGGCAACCTGCCCGCGTTTTACGGCGCCCGGCACAACGCCGGCCACACCGCGACGGTCTTTCATCCCGGCGGGGGCGAGTTCGCCAATGTCGCGTCGAACTGGCTCCAGTGGACGCTTCAAGGGCGACAAGAAAGCGGGCGCGATGTTCGTGGGCAAGAACTGCGGCCTGTGCACGAATTCGAATTGGGACGTACGATCGAAAGGGATCAAGGAATGAAAACTCGAATCGCTCTTGTGGTCATCGCCGGGTGCGCGGCAGGTGTTGTCTCGGCGCAGAGCCCGTCGTCGTCGTTTCCTCGCGGCAGCAGCATGCAGAGCTGGCAGAATCCCGGGAATCAAGAACGTGCTCGCGAAGTGCAAGAATCCGCCGAAGCCGTTCTCGATTCCCGGCGCCGGCCAGTCGGCGAACGCGAACGCAGCGCCGCCGGATCCGGTCCTTCCAGCCACCTCCGCAATTCCCGGCGTGCTGGCGGCAGGGCAATCGTGGAAAGTCGTCTGGTCGTGGGAGGGCAATAACGTCGACGGCCCCATTGCCGGCGACAACGGCACGGTGTTGTTCGCGAACAACGACGCGAGCAACGTGATGCAGATGGACCCAGCGACGGGTCTCGCCAAGATCCTCTATGCGCAACACGAACACCGGCGGCGCGGTCTCGCGCAGCAAGAACGGCGCGCTGTTCGTCGCCGAACGCGGGCTCGGCTCGGCCATCGAGCAACTGGAGCCTCAGCGGAAGATGCTGGCGAACTCGTTCCACGGCGAGCCGCTCGAATGCGTGGGCGGCGTCATCAACGATTTGATGGCCGACGCGCGCGGCGGCGTCTATTTCTCGGTCACCGGCGCCACAGGCAGCGGAGTGTTCTACGCCGACCCGAAAGGCGTGGTCTCGCAGTATGGGAAGGATGTTCCGCTCGCCAACGGCATCATCCTGAGCCCCGACGAGAAGACGCTCTACGTCACGAACGGCGCAACGGTGTACGCCTTCGACGTGAAGGCTGACGGGTCGCTCGACCAATCAGCGCGAGTTCGGCAAACTGCGGGGCGGTGAAGGCGGCGACGGTTCGGCCGTCGATCAGCAGGGCCGCGTGTATATTGCGACCGGCAAGTCCGTGGACGTGTTCGCGCCCGACGGCACGTTCGCCGGCAGCATCCCGGGCCCGCAGGGCCTGCACGGCACGTTCTTCGGCGGCCGCGACAAGAAGACGCTCTTTGGCATCGTGTTTTACGGCGGATGGGGAACGCCGAGCGCGCGAAACCGTATCATCGCGATTCCGACGATCGCGCAGGGATATACCGGGCGAGCGAAGTAGTTCCAGCCGATTCACTCCGCGACACGCGAAATCGGCGATCGGCACGCAGGCTTCACTCCCGTGTCTGAAACTTCTCCAAGCCGATTGGATACCGCGCCCAAGTCCTCCTGCAAGCACCTTTGCTATACTGATTCGTTGGGCCCACGGACAGGTGGGTGAGTGGTTAAAGCCAACAGACTGTAAATCTGTCACTCCTTGCGAGTTACGAAGGTTCGAATCCTTCCCTGTCCACCAGAAATTTGTTTTGTCCTAGGTTAGCTGTCTTCTCGGGCCGTTGTAGCTCAGTTGGTAGAGCGCGTCCTTGGTAAGGACGAGGTCACCAGTTCAATCCTGGTCAACGGCTCCATTTTTTGTAAGGGGATTCCATGGCGAAGGAAAAATTTGATCGCAGTAAGCCGCACGTAAACGTGGGGACGATCGGGCACATCGATCACGGCAAGACGACGCTGACGGCGGCGATTACGCAGACGCTGGCCAAGCACAATCCGAAGGTGAAGTTCCGGAGCTTCGATTCGATCGACAACGCGCCGGAAGAAAAGGCCCGCGGCATCACGATCGCCGTGGCGCACGTCGAATACGAGACGGCCAAGCCGGCACTACGCCCACGTGGATTGCCCCGGTCACGCCGACTACATCAAGAACATGATCACCGGCGCGGCGCAGATGGACGGAGCGATTCTAGTGGTCGCCGCGACCGACGGTCCCATGCCTCAGACCCGCGAGCACATTCTGCTGGCTCGCCAGGTGGGCGTGCCCTACATCGTGGTCGCGCTTGAACAAGGTCGACATGGTGGACGATCCGGAACTGCTGGAACTGGTCGAGCTGGAAGTCCGCGAGCTGTTGACCAGCTACGGATTCCCGGGCAACGATCTGCCGGTGATCAAGGTCAGCGCGCTGGGCGCGTTGAACAAGGAAGAGAAGTGGGAAAAGACGGTTGACGAGCTGATGGAAGCCGTCGACAAGTACATCCCGCAGCCGGTGCGCGAGATCGACAAGCCGTTCCTGATGCCGATCGAAGACATTTTCTCGATTCAAGGCCGCGGCACGGTGGTGACGGGCAGGATCGAGAAGGGCATCTGCAAGGTCGGCGAGGAAATGGAGATCGTGGGATTCCGCGACACTCGCAAGACCGTGGTCACCGGCGTGGAGATGTTCAAGAAGCTGCTGGATGAAGGCCGGGCCGGCGACAACGTGGGCTTGCTGCTGCGCGGTATTGAAAAGACCGACGTGGAGCGTGGGCAAGTCATCGCCAAACCGGGCTCGATTACGCCGCACAAGAAGTTCAAGGGCGAAGTTTACGTGTTGAGCAAGGACGAGGGCGGGCGGCATACGCCGTTCTTCAAGGGCTATCGTCCGCAGTTCTACTTCCGCACCACGGACGTGACCGGCGTGGCGCCGTTGCCGGAAGGCATGGAGATGGTGATGCCGGGCGACAACGTGCAATTAATCGTTGAACTGATTACTCCCGTCGCCATGGACAAGGGACTGCGCTTCGCGATTCGTGAGGGCGGAAGAACGGTCGGCGCGGGAACGGTGTCCGAGATTCTCGAATAGGCCGCTGGAACACAAGTGAAGGGATAGCATCATGGCAAGAGAACAGATCACATTGCAGTGCGGCGAGTGTAAGCGCAAGAACTACACCAGCATGAAGAATAAGAAGACCACCACGGAGCGGCTTGAGATCAAGAAGTTCTGCCCGTTCTGCCGCAAACACCACCCGCACAAGGAAATCAAGTAACGGTACACTGAAGTAGGTGAAAGGGATAGGGGCGTAGGTTTAACGGCAGACCAGCGGTCTCCAAAACCGCGAGTGGGGGTTCGAATCCCTCCGCCCCTGCCAGCGCCTCTGGCGCTTTTACCGCGCTCCACGCGCGAGGCAACGTTTTCAGCAGAAGGAAGCAGGCATGGCAGATGAATTGAGCATTACGCAGAAGGCCGCAGGCTGGCCGATGCAGATCAAGGAATATTTCGACGAGCTTCATACCGAAATGAAGCGCGTCACCTGGCCGCCCTGGAAACAGGTGCGCGCCACTACCGCGGTGGTGATCATTGCCGTCTTCGCGTTTGCCGCCTACTTCATGGTGGTCGACGCGGCGGTCAACGCCGGCATCACGAAGATCGTGAATACCTTCTCCCGTTAGAGGCTCCTAAGTAAAGGAATGGCCGATACGACTATGTCAGAAGAGATCCTGCCGCAGGAAGACGCTCCAGCCGAGCCGCCCGCAAGCCTCGACGCGGCTGAGCCTCAGCCCTCCGGCGCTATCGATCAGGTGTCCTCGGAGCCGCCTGCCCAGATACCCGCTGAGCCGGAAGCGCCTGCCGACGATAAGCACTGGTATATCATTCACACCTACTCCGGCTTCGAACAGAAAGTGGCCGATTCCCTGCGCAGCCGGGCGGAAGCCTTCGGATTCGCGGATAAGATTGGACAGGTGCTGATCCCCACTGAGGAAGTGGTGGAGCTTCGCGGGGGAAAAAAAGTCACCAGCAAGCGAATGCTGTACCCAGGCTACGTGCTGGTGGAAATGGAAATGAATGACGAGCTGTGGCACGCGGTTAAGGCCACGCCGCGCGTGACGGGCTTCGTTGGCGGGGGCACCTCGCCGGTGCCGCTCACGGCTGACGAGGTGAATTCGATCCTGTACCGCCAAGCCAGCTCGGCGGAGCGGCCGCGGCCTAAGATGAGTTTCGAGAAGGGCGAGAACGTCCGCATCATCGATGGGCCATTTAACAACTTCTCCGGCAAGGTGGACGAGGTCAATGCGGAGCGCAACACGCTGCGCGTACTGGTTACGATTTTTGGGCGCGCCACGCCGGTCGAGCTCGATTTTCTGCAGGTAGAGAAGGTTTAGAACAGAACCGCGACCGTTAGGGAGCGGCAAGTGTTAGGAGAATTTTATGGCAAAGAAAGTAACCGCCATGGTGAAGTTGCAGATCCCCGCGGGGAAAGCCACCCCGGCTCCGCCGGTGGGCACCGCGCTGGGTCCGCAGGGCGTCAACATCATGGAGTTTTGCAAGGCATTCAACGCGAAAACCTCCGCGAAGGACCAGGAAGGGCTGATTATCCCGGTAGTCATCACCATTTACTCAGACCGCTCCTTCACCTTCATCACGAAAACGCCGCCGGTGCCGGTGCTTATCAAGCGAGCGGTGAATCTTGCCAAGGGCTCGGCCGAGCCCAATAAGAATCGCGTCGGCAAAATCACCCTCAAGCAGGTCGAGGAGATCGCCAAGATCAAAATGCCCGACCTCAACAGCTTCGACCTGGAAGGCGCGATGAATCAGGTAAAGGGCACGGCGAAGTCAATGGGCGTGGACGTGGCTTAACAGAGGGACACAAGACTATATGGCAAACACAATATCCGCCCAAAAACGGGTTCGCACTACCGAGTTACGGACCGAAATCAATCGCACGCGCAAGACGCGCCTGCGGCACCAGGTCCGAGCCATGCGCCGCCTGCTCGAAGCCAAGGATGTCAACGGCGCGACTGCGTTAGTGCCCAAGACGTTCTCCTTGATCGATCGCTCCGCCAAGTGGGGAATCATCAAGAAAAACACCGCGGCGCGGTATAAGAGCCGGCTGACTTTGCGCCTCAGAAAGCTCGCCAAAGGCTAGCGGGTCATTAGTCTCTTCATTAATCCAGGAAAAACGGGGTTTCGTTTTCCCCGCGCAGGACCAAGTTGAATGTGTAGTCCGCGCTGGAGGGCTTGCGCGCAGCGAATAGCCGCGCCCGCGCCGGTGCGGGAACGCAGGCCAGCACCGGATCCTGCACCCTTTCCGGCTCATCCCCGAAAAAGATCGTTGTAACCAGACGCCGCGTCAGGCCGATCGCCAGAATCATTACGTCGACGTGCGGACAACGCGGCGCACCGTCCTCGCCTGCATAAGAACCGGGCAGCACGGTCACGAAACGGTAGTTCCCCTGCGCATCGGTCCGCGTGCGGCCCCAGCCCCGAAAGCCGGGATCGGCTTGGGCGCTGCGAGTATCCAACGGATGGCGAAATACGCCGTTGGCGTCCGGCTGCCAGATCTCCAATATCGTGTTCTTGGTCGGACGATTGCCTTCCTCCAGAACGCGGCCGGTGATCGTAATGCGCGGGCCTTGTGCCGCGACCCCGTTAAAATGAGTCAAATCCTCCAGGCCGTCGACGAAATCGTAAGGAAAAAACGGCCCGATCGTGCAATACGGAGAAGGGATCATGATTAATCCACATTAATCCAATGCCGGAGTCTGCCGCCGGCCGCGCAGCACGAAGTCGCGCTTATAGGAGATCGCGTTGATCGCGCCCATGCTGGTGGAGTCGAACTCAAAGATCAACCGGTCACGAGTTTCGCGATCGGACACGGCGTTCAGTAGCAGATCGATTTCGTTCAAGGGTTCGCCGGGGAAAAAGATTTGGGTTACGTAACGGTCCATCCAACTCACGCCGAGAATCGAAAAATGGATGTGCGGCGGACGCCACCACCAACCCGATTCCAGCACGGGATAGGCGCCGGGCTTAACCGAATAAAACTGAAATTCGCCCTCCGGGCCGGTCAGCAGCCTTCCCTGCCCCGTGAAATTGGGATCGATGGGCGAATCCGTGCGATCCATCTCGTGAATGTAACGGCCAGCCGAATTGGCCTGCCACAACTCGACGATCGCGTTGGGAATAGGCGATCCGTCTTCGTCGGTGACCCGTCCCAAGACCGAGATCAGTTGGCCAACTGCTTTCGGTCCGGTCCCAGGTCCGTCGACGCAGGCTCGGGAGAGATCCAGAGGGCCTGCGTGAAGCTCGCACTCCAAACCGGTGGGGCCGGTGCGCTCCGTGAGCGTAAGTGGCCGCCGGATCAATGGCGACGAGGGCGTTCGCGTGAAGCTGAGCGGGTAGCGGTCAATTTTGCGCGCCACTTGGGTGCGATCATCGTAAGGTTGGTAGTCGGCCATCAGCCTTCCATTTTAGTCCCTGCCGGATGGCCAACGCGCGCCTTCGCCGAAAGGCCCGCAAGATCTATGTAATCCGGAAGCGCACCGAGACGTTAATTACTCATAGGGGTTCTTTTAAGCAGGTACGTCGATTGAGAGCGTCCATATTTTGCTTGTTCGTTTTGGGAGGAGCCCCTATGGTCCCCGCGCAGGATGCGCCGGAGCCCCTCGCGAGTTCCGCGATCGCCGATACTGCCGTTCCCGACTCCGTCGTCGTCGACGATCCCGAAGCGGGCCGGATACTTGGCCTCATTCCGGACAACAAAGTCGTCCCCTCGACCAAAACAGCCACCGAGGAGCCGCTGACTCCCGGTGGCAAGTTCCTGCTTGCCTCCAAGGACACCATCGATCCCTTCACCTTCGTTCTGGCGGGATTCAACGCGGGCATTGCACAATGGCAAAACGACTACCCGGCGTGGAAGCAGGGAGGAGTGGGTTACGGGAAGCGTTTCGGCGCCGCGTACGCCGATCAGGCCATCGGCAACTACTTCACCGAGGCGATCATTCCGGTCTTGATGCACGAGGATCCGCGTTACTTCCGCAAAGGTACCGGAACTAAGTGGTCCCGCATGACCTACGCCATGACACGCACGGTCGTCACCCGCACGGATCGGGGAAAAAGCCAATTCAACTACTCTGAATTTGTAGGGAATGCGGCCGCCGCGGGTATTGCGAATTTGTACTATCCGGCCTCAGAACGGAGCGTTGGCGAGACCGGAGAAAAGTTTGCCATTCAAATCGCCAGCGACAGCGCCTTCAACGTCCTGCTGGAGTTCTGGCCGGATATGCGCCGGGTGTTCCTCAAGCACGGCCCCTTCAAACGCCAAGACAACTGAACCCGGGCTGCGCCCGGCATGCCTTCCGGCTACGCGTGATATCCTGGCCGCATGAATCGCATTCCTGCTCCGTTTGCCCACGCGCTTCTGGTCTCCGTTACAACCGTAATCGGCGCCACGATTATGTGGTCTCAGACCCATGTTTGGACCACTCAGGAGCTGTTCAAGCGCAACATCGGAACCAAGGAGCAGCAGAGCACGCAGTTTCCGCCGCACAAAATCATCGGCAACGTCTATTATGTCGGCACGGGGTCTCTAGGATCGTTTCTGGTGGTCACGCCGCAAGGCAACATCCTGATCGACAGCACTTATGAAAGAAATGTGCCGGTCATTCAGAAATCGATCGAGCAGCTCGGATTCAAATTCTCCGATACCAAGATCCTGCTGGGCAGCCACGCGCACGCCGACCATCAGGAGGGTGACGCCATGGTCAAGGAGCTCACCGGAGCCAAAGTGATGGCGATGGCCGAGGACGTTCCCGCGCTAGAAAACATGAAGCCGGGCGGCAAGCCGCATCCCATCGATCGCGTGCTGCACGACGGAGACACCGTGACTCTTGGCGGTATGACGCTGGTGGCGCACCTGACGCCCGGCCACACCCACGGCGACACCACCTGGAGTATGAAGGTGCAGGATTCCGGCAAGACCTACGATGTGGTGATCATCGGGAGCATGGGCTTCAACGGCACTGCGCAGCAGCTTGCCAACAATCCCGCGCTGGTCGCCGAATACGACCAGGGATTCAAGGTCAGCAATAGTTTGCATTGCGACGTGCCGCTCGGGTCGCACCCAGCGATGTACAGCCTCGACGAGAAGTACGCACAGTTGGTCAAGAATCCGAGTGGCCCGAATCCCTTCATCGACCCCGAGGGCTACAAGAACGAGATCGCGATCGAAGAAGGCGCATTCCGGGCCCTGCTCAAGGAAGCGCAGAGCCTCCCAGCCAGTCCGGCAGCGAAGCAGTAGCGCCTGGACGGCCTTTCACGGGGCGCCCTAAAGCAGGTCATGCCGCCCGGATTTCTCCAGGCGCTTGACCAGCTCACCGACTTCCTGCGCGCGCTTGCGATCGGCGATCAAAAGGGCGCCAGGAGTGTCCACCACTATAAGATCTTTGACGCCCAGCAGCGCCACCAGCTTGCCGTGTGCGTGCACGTAAGAGCCGGTGGAGGATTCCACCAAGGTTTCGCTCTTGAGGATATTGGCCTCGGAAGCCGGTTGCCCCAGAGACGCGGGTTGCCCCAGAGACGCGGGCTGCTCCAGCTCATACACGGCGTTCCAGCTTCCCACATCGTTCCAGCCGATGTCGCCGGCCGCGAATCCGACCACGTGAGGCGCATGCTCCAGCACCGCGTAATCGATCGAAATGTTCTCGCAGTGCGGATAGACCTCTGCCAGGCGCGCCGCAAAACGGCGCGAGCGGAACGGCGGAAGACCATCCAGCAGCGCGGCGGTGTTCGGCAGAAACCTCCGCAACGCATCCAGCAGGATCGATACCCGCCAGAAGAACATTCCTGCGTTCCAATAAAAATTCCCCGCGCGGACGAACTTGGCCGCGGTGACGGTATCGGGCTTTTCCCGGAAGCGCAGGACACGCAGCGCCTCCTTCGAACCCGGCCGGCGGCCGCGTGAAAAGTCGCCCCTCGGAAACTCGATGTAGCCGTAGCCGGTCTCCGCCCATCGCGGCTGAATGCCGAGCACGACAATATTGCCCTGCTTGGCTGAACGGATCGCGGGCCCAAGCAGCCGCCGGTACTCGCGCGGCTTGCCGATTACGTGATCGGCGGGGAATACGCCCATCAGCGCGCCGGGATCGATGGATTCGAGAATATGCGCGGCCAGACCGATGGCGGGGGCGGTGTTGCGCTGGGCGGGCTCAGCCAGGATCTGCCGCGCCGGCACCTCGGGAAGCTGCCGCACAATGACGTCGCGGAGATGATCGTTGGTCAGCACCCAGATTCGCTCGGGAGGAATCGTGGGAGCCAGCCGGTCCACCGTCTGCTGAATGAGAGACCGGTCTCCAAAAAAGTTGAGGACTTGCTTGGCCGACGCGCGGCGGCTGAGGGGCCAGAAGCGGGTGCCCCGCCCTCCCGCCAGAATCAAGCCGTAAGCAGCGGCCATGACAATTTACTGAACCGGGTACCCGCGCACCAGCTTGAAAGTCCGGTCCCAGCGAGTCCTGGTGAAGAAGTGCGTCGCCAGATCGATGAAGTGGTTGGCGGTGAAACCGACCAGATCCGCGGTTTGCGCGTCGTAGGACCAGAAGATGAACAGCGGCTTGCCGATGATGTTGTCGCGCGGCACCAGTCCCCAATAGCGGCTATCGGCCGAATCGTCGCGATTGTCGCCCATGGCGAAGTAGAAACCTTCGGGAACCACCAGTTCGCCATTCACCACATCGTGATCGAACATCTCCTGCGCGCGGGTGCGCTGCTTGTATTCGATGTCCGGGCCAGGCGGCATCGACGGGAAATTATCGGCGTACGGAACCGGGTATGTGTAGGGGCGGATGTGCTGTACATACGGCTCATTCAGTTTGTGCCCGTTCAGATAGACTTCTTTGTTGTCCAGGTGAATCCGGTCGCCCGGGACTCCCATCACCCGCTTCACGTAGTTTTCGTCGATGTTGACCGGGTAACGAAACACGATCACATCGCCGCGCTTGGGGTCCGTGTAGGGCAAAACGTAGCGGCTCAGCACGCCGGGCGGCGCGTAGGAAAGCTTGTCGACCAGCAGGTGATCTCCCACACGTACGGTGGTGTCCATCGACGGAGTAGGAACAATGAAGGCCTGCACCAGCGTGGTGGTCCCGAACAACAGAATCAGAATGTTGATGCTCCACTCGATGATGAAGTCGCGGACCGGGTGCGGTTCTTTTTTGTGAATCGCCGGAGCGGAGACTGTCTCGCGTACCTGAGCGGTTTTGGCCATGTCTTATTGAACCGGATATCCGTGAATCAATTGGAAACTGCGGCGCCAGCGAGTCTTGCTGAAGAAGTGCGTCGCCAAATCCAGAAGCTGCGGCAAGGTGACGGAATTGGTGTTGAGCTCATCGCTGGGCCGGTCGAATGACCAATAAATGATGAGCGGCTTGCCGATGATATTCTGCCGCGGCACGAAGCCCCAAAAGCGGCTATCCCAGGAGGAATCGCGGTTATCGCCCATCGCGAAGTAGTAACCCGGAGGCACCACCACCTCACCGTTCACCACGTGATGCGCCAGCATGTCCACCGCCCCCGGTTCCAGCGTGACGTTGGGCTCACTGGGGAAATTGTCGCGATAATCCTCGAAATAATCGGTCTTGTTGTATTTATACGGCTCATCCAAGGGGTGCCCGTTCAGGTACACCGTCTTGTTGAGGATTCGGATGTGGTCGCCGGGAACGCCCATGCAGCGTTTGACGAAGGTTTGCTGGATGTCGGTAGGATAGCGGAACACGATTATGTCGCCGCGCCTGGGTTCACGATACGGCAGGATGTATTTGCTGACCGGTCCGGAAGGCGAGAAAGCCATTTTGTCCACCAGCAGGTGATCGCCGACCAGCAGCGTGTCTTCCATGGATCCGGTGGGGATCACGAACGCCTGAACCAGCATGGTGGTCAGGAACAGCAGCAGCAGGACGGTAATCACCCACTCCGCCAGCGTGCTGCGCAAGGGCACGGCCGATGGTGGTTGGGGAGCGCGTTCGGAATCCGGTTCGGAATCCAGACCTTCAGCAAGGGTCTCCGGGCCCACTAGTTCGGTGGATGCCAGCTCGGTGGACGCAACTGAGAATCCGTTGGCGGACTCGGCCCAAGGAAGCCGCGCTTCAGGCATGAGTGTGGATTCTGGAGCAGCGGATGAAAAAGGATGATCCGCTGAATTTTCGGGGCTCACTAAAATCAGTCTACCAAGGCTCTCACTGCACCGGGTATCCGTGAATCAACTGAAACGAGCGCCGCCAGCGCGTCTTGCTGAAAAAATGCTCGGCCAGATCCACCATCTGCGGCCAGGTGAGGGAGTTGGCTTCGCGCTCGTCTTCCGGACGGTCGTACGACCAATAGATGACCAGCGGCTTGCCAATGATATTCTTCCGCGGCACGAACCCCCAATAGCGGCTATCGAGCGAGTTCTCGCGGTTATCGCCCATGGCGAAGTAGTAGCCGGGAGGCACCACCACCTCACCGTTCACCACATGATGCTCCAGCATGTCGATGGCGCCCGGCTCCAGCAGCTCATTCGGCTCACTGGGGAAATTGTCGCGATAGGAGTCGATGTAATCCGTCCTGTCGTACTTGTACGGCTCCACCAGTTCCACGTCGTTGACGTACACCTGCTTGTTGACGATCTTGATGCGGTCGCCGGGAACGCCCATGCAGCGCTTCACGAAGGTTTGCTGGATATCGGTGGGATAGCGGAAGACAATGATGTCGCCGCGTTTCGGCTCGCGGTACGGCAGGATGTATTTGCTGATGGGACCGGCAGGCGCGTAGGCCATCTTGTCGACCAGCAAATGATCGCCAATCAGCAGGGTTTCCTCCATGGAGCCGCTGGGAATCACGAAGGCCTGGACCTGGGTGGTGGTCAGGAACAGAAGCAATAGGATCGTAATCACCCACTCCGAAAGCGAATTGCGGGCCGGTTCGTGGTCTTCGGGGGGTTCCTTGGAGACCGGCGGACCGGACTCAGCTTGATCAGACTCAACAACGGTCTCTGCCGCCAAAAGGTCACCGTTACTCAAGGCGTCGCCGTTCGCCAAAGCATCGCCGTTAGAGGAAGCAGCGTGCTCGGGGATAGCGAACGGTTCGGGAGCAGGGGAAGCCACGGGGTCCGCTGGATTTTCGGGGCTCACTAAAACCAGTCTAGCAGGCATGAGAAATCCGCTGGGGTTGAGCAACTAAGTTGACATGCGTCGGCCCCTCGCGGCAGTGCTTGCCTCCCTTACACTCGCTCCCTGTCTGATCGCGCAGGCCCTGGTCGAGTACGCCGGCGGCACTTCGCCCCAGTTCGCCGCGGGCGCGCAGGGCCGGATCGAACTGACCGACGACCAATACTTCGCCTTTTATTCGAAGAAGGCCCAGCTTAGGGTCCCCTATGACCGGATCAACTTGCTCGAGTATGGCCAACAAGTCAGCCGCCGCCTGGCCATGGCCGCGATCGTTTCTCCGCTGTTCCTGCTTACCAAGAGCCGCAAGCATTTTCTTACCGTCGGTTACGCCGGCGAGGACGGCAAACAGCAGGCCATGGTCTTCCGTGTGGACAAGAACAAGATTCGAGTCCTGCTGGTGAGCCTGGAGGCTCGAACCGGACTGAAAGTGGAGTATCAGGACGAAGAAGCGCGAAAGGCGGGCAAAGGATGACTTTGTTTTTGACAATAACGACGAGGCGATTGTTTCTGACAATTTTAATGCTGGCCGCCGCGCGGCTCGCGCTGGCGCAGGTGCTTGCGCAGGTGGATCTCCTGCCGCAACTGCTCAATGTAAAGCGCGTGTTCGTCGACCGGCTGACGGGAGGCGAGACCGCCGCGCAGATGCGCGATCTGATCATCACCAGTCTCCAAAACTCCAAGCTGTTCGTTTTGACCGAAAACGCCGACCGAGCCGACGCGTTCGTTCGCGGCGCGGCCGAGGACTTGATCTACACCGACGACTTTCAATCCTCCGATAGCATCGACATCCGCGGCGGCAACAGCAACTCGGAGCACGACAGCAGCTTCCGGACCGGTCCCAGTTCGGAGAGCGGCGGCAACGGGCAAAGCCGGTCATTGACCTTGGGCGCGGGGGAGCATGAATCCAGCAATATTAAGGAACGTAAACATGAGGCCTTCGCCACCGTGCGGCTGGTTAACAAGGACGGCGACGTGATCTGGTCCACCACGCAGGAGAGCAATGGAGGCAAATTCCGTGGAGCCAGCGCGGACGTGGCCGAGAAGATCACGCACCAGCTTGTCACGGAGTACGACAAACTGAAAAAATCGCCGGCGGCCAAATCCGCGCCTTAAGCTAGCCCGCGCGAAGCTACCCCGCGTGCCGCTTCAGAATCTGTTGCAGATTCTGCGAAAATGCCGATCTGGGCATCACCGCGTCGCAGCCCGCCTGTTGCGCCTGCACCTTCAGCTCGCCCTGTACGTGCGACAAATATCCGATGACGCTCACGCCCTTGGTCTCTGCGTCCGACTTCAACTTCTCGACCAGCTTCAAGGGGTCCACGCCGCGATAGTTCAAATCGAAGATGATCAGCGCGGGATGCGATTTGGCTCCCTCCAAGACATCCGTCTCGGTCTTCACGAACTCAATCGGCAGGCCCGCCTGCTTGGCGGATTCGTTGATTTTGACCATGAAGAACAAGTCGTCCAGGACGGCCAGGATCTTCTTCGCTTCCGTTGGCATGTAATGTTTTTTTGACCGAAAAGATTGACTTCGGAGGGGGTAACCCGATGTTAGCATGTTAGTGTTGAAACATGGCGGAAGCGCCAAATCCCTTTGCCGATCCGTTGCGCTTCGACCGCCGGGTTCCTGAGTGCGCCATCGTCATCTTCGGAGCCAACGGCGACCTGACCAAGAGAAAGCTGCTCCCGGCGCTGTATCAATTAGCCGCCGACCGCCGGCTGCCTGCCGCTTTCGCCGTCATTGGCACCTCGCGCACACCGATGGACGACGATGTCTTCCGCGCCAGAATGCGCGATGAAGTTCGGAAGTTCCTGGAAAGCGGCGATTTCGATGACGAGCTGTGGACCCGCTTCGCCGGCAACCTGCACTACGTCGCCGGCGATATGAACGACCCGGCGCTGTACCGCGCCATCGGAGACAAACTCGCGCAGATCGGCCAGCGCAACGTTCTGTTCTATCTCTCCACGCAACCCAGCTACTACGCCATCGCGGCGGATCAACTGGGCGCTGCGGGCCTGGGCGAATCCGCGCCCGGAGCCTGGCGGCGCATCGTGGTCGAGAAACCCTTCGGTCACGATCTTGCCAGCGCCGGCGCGCTGAACGACCGCCTGCACGCTGCCTTTCCAGAGGACGAGATCTACCGCATCGATCACTACCTGGGCAAGGAAACCGTGCAGAACATCCTCGCCTTCCGCTTCGGCAACGGCATCTTTGAGCCGCTGTGGAACCGCCGCTACGTGAATCACGTGCAGATCACGGCGGCGGAGTCCATCGGAGTCGAAGGCCGCGGCGGCTACTATCAGGAAGCCGGAGCGCTGCGCGACATGATCCAGAATCATCTGTTGCAGGTGCTGGCCACGGTCGCCATGGAGCCGACGGCTGTTTTCGAACCGCACGCGGTCCGCGATGAGCGCGCCAAGCTGCTGCGCTCGATCAAAATCATGAAGCCGTCCGAGGTTGCGCAATTCGCCGTAGCCGGGCAGTATCGCGGTTTCCGTGAGGAGCCCGGCGTCGATCCAGCGGCGCAAACCGACACCTTCGCCGCGGCCACATTCTATGTCGACAACTGGCGCTGGGCCGGCGTGCCCTTCTTCGTCCGCACCGGCAAGAAGCTGCCCAAGCGCTCCACCGATATCGCCATTCAGTTCAACTCCGCGCCGCTGACCTTGTTCGGCTCCGCCGACGGGGAGCTTTCCAAGCGCCCGAATCTGCTGATTCTGCGCATCCAGCCGGAGGAAGGAATTTCCCTTCGATTTTTCTCCAAGCAGCCGGGCAGCGGCATGCATTTGCGCCCGGTCTCCATGGACTTCAAATATGGCGCTAGCTTCGGCGGCCGGACGCCCTCCGCTTATGAGACCCTGCTGGTGGACGCCATGGTGGGAGACGCCACGTTGTATACCCGCCAGGACATGGTGGACGCGAGCTGGCGCGTAGTGGAACCGATCCTGGAGAATTGGCAATCGCGGAAATTCCATTTCCCCAATTACGACCCGGGAACCTGGGGACCTCCCGAAGCGGACGCGATGATGGCCCGCACCGGCCATCAATGGCGTAACAGTTAGATATGCTTGCAGCGATTCAGCCCGGGAAAATTCTGAATGAGCTGAACCAGCAGTGGGACGTGCTCGACCAGGAGCAAGCCTCCGCCGGCGGAGTCTTGCGCGCCTGCGCCATGACCCTGGTGGTCACCGCCAGCGACGACTCGGACGCCGGGCACATCCGGCAAATGCTCGGCATGCTGGTGCATGAGCATCCTTCGCGAGCCGTAATTCTCAAAATTCAGGATGACGCCCAGTTCCAGGCGCGCGTCTTCGCCGAATGCTGGAAACCCTTCGGCAGCACGCAGCAGATCTGTTCGGAAGGCGTCGAGATTCTCTCCGATTCGGCGCGCCTCGAGGAAGCCGCCCAGCTTCTGGTGCCGCTCAAAGTCCCGGACCTTCCGGCCGTCCTGTGGTGCCGGGGCCCGGCCGCGTTTCAGCTTCGCGCCTACGACGTGTTGTTTCCTTTGGCCGACAAACTCATCTTCGATTCCTCCACGGTTTCGCACGCTGCCGCCGCTCTCAGTTTTCTGCGCAGCCTGCGGGCACGCGGCTTCCACGTGGCGGATCTGCATTGGACCCGCTTGACCGGCTGGCGCGAGATCCTGGCCCATCTGTTCGACGATGGCCCCTTGCGTCCGCAGGACGTGCTCCATGCCCGCCTCACTTACGGCGGCTCCACGCCTTCCACTTGCGCGCTATACTTCGCTTCCTGGATCGAGGAGTCGCTGCCACGAGCCCATGTTTCCCTGGTCAGCGAACCGGGCGAACGAGCCCTCCGCGGGGTCGCGCTGGGGAACGCTTCCTGCGAATTGTCACTGGTCCGGGAAGGTTCCGCGGTTCAAGTCACGGGTTGCGGCCGCCACTATCGGGCCACGTTGCCGCCCATGGACGATCAATCCCTGATGCGGGAGGAGTTGAAATTCCTGGGCCACGACCCGGTCTACGAGCGAGTCCTGGGATGAAACTGCATCGCTTGTCCGACGATTACGAAGCCGCGCAAACTTAGTTCCCATGCTCACGCGCCGCATACTCCTGCCTCTGCTCGGCGCTGTGCCCTTCTACCGCAGTGCGGATGAATCCGCGCCCCCCGCGGCTCCGGGCGAGACCCGGCTGCTGTTCGGCGGCGACGTGATGCTTTCGCGCTTCGTGGGCAAAATCGCTCGCGACCACCACGATCCCGCTTGGCCCTTGCGCGCCCTGGCGCCTGCGTTACGCCAGGCCGATTTGGCGTTCGTCAATCTCGAAGCTCCTTTTTCCGATCGCGGCCACCTGGTCGAGACCGGGATGGTGTTCAAGGCCGAGCCGGAAATGATCGCCGCTCTCACTGAAGCCGGAATCGGCATTGTCTCCACGGCCAACAATCACGCCCGCGATTGTGGTTCGTATGGCGTGGATTTCACTCTGGATTGGCTGGCGAGCCACGGTATCGCCACCGTCGGCACTGCCAAAACGCAGGAGCTGGCCCACGCCGGGACCGTGATTGAGCGCAACGGTGTGCGCTTCGGCTTCCTGGCGTACACCTACGACCAATCCAACGGCAACCATAAGGACGTCGACGCGCGGATTCCGCTCATGGACACGGCCCGCATGCGCGCGGATCTTCGCAATCTGTTAACCCGCGCCGATGTGGCCATCGTCTCCATGCACGCCGGCGCCGAATACGCCCCGTCTCCCAATGCGCAACAGAAGGAATTCGCGCACGCGGCCATCGACGGCGGCGCGAAGGTGGTGGTGGGCCACCATCCTCATGTCACGCAGCCGTGGGAGCGGTGGGGCGGCGGGGTGGTCTTCTACTCCCTCGGCAACCTGGTGTTCGACCAGTTTCAGCGCAAGGAAACGCAACATGGCGCTCTGGCAGAGGTCGTATTCACCGGAAAGAATCTGGCCCGCGCCAACCTGCTGCCGGTCGATATCGTCATGACCTCGCCCAGACTCAAACAGTAGCCTTAAACAGTAAGCTTAAGCAGTAACCGGGCGCAGAAGTCGCGCTGCCCGGCGCTGCCGTGCGGCCTTCCGCCGCCAATATCCCATCACCAGCAGGCCGGTTCCCACCAGCAGCATGGTCGCGCCCTCGGGGGCGGGAGGAGTGTCAGCCTCGCCGATGGTCACGTTGCCAAGGGTGAGCAGGGCGCCGGTTCCAAAGGTATCGTTCGAGACCGTAAATGAGATGAACGTAAGGTCGGTTGTCGCCACGGCGTAGAACGTGGGCGTGCTGCCGCTCTGGGTGAACGTCGGTTCAAGCGTGCCGCCACTGTCCGTCACCGACACCCCGTAGGTCGAGCTAGGAGTCTGGTCGTCGACGTTGAACGCAATCGCATTCACCCCGCTCGGAAGCGATATGGTGATGGTGTAGAAGGAATCGGCGAAGGCGTTGGTGACGTCGATTGCGGTTCCCGCCGGCCAGCCTGACACGTCCGTTACCCCCGTCAGGCCCGACGCTGAATCCGTGCTGAAGACAATGCCATCCGCCGTGGTGCTGGCGCCCAAACTCCCCTGCGCGAACGTAATGTTCGAGAACGTGTCCCCCGGCAGCGCCGCCTCAAGGCTCCCGACGCTCGAATACGTCGTCAGAGTTGCCGACGCCGGAATCGCGCAGCTCCCCACAATCAGAGCCGCCATCAGAACTCTCTGGGTAAACATGGTTTGAAGTCCCTCCTTGGAACTAAACCTAAGCGCACACCTCACCTGAGCCGGGGTTCTACCTCCCAACTCACTGATCTAACGTGGGATGTCGTGCTTTCCAATTTGGTACGGCGGGGGCGAGAATTCTCTAACTAGGGACTATCTGTAAGGCTTGGTAATGGGGTTATCCCCCTCAGCCCGCGCGGTAGGTGCTGTAGCCGAAGGGGCTCAGCAGTAAAGGCAGATGGTGCGCCTCATTCGGCTGAAGCACCTCAATGGTTATCGCGATGGAGGGATAAAACGCTTGCGGCATGTAAGCCGCGACGTCGAACATTAGCCGGTAGACTCCGGCTACCGCCGGCTCCCCGAAGTCGAGGACCCGCCCGTCGCTCCCGGTGAGCGCGTGACCCACCTCGCGCCATCCCTGCCCCGAAATGAAAATATCCAGCTCCACTGGAATCCGCGCGGCGGGCGCACCCCGCGCGGTGTCCAGCACCTCCGTGGTGATCATCCCCTACTTTTTTTCCTCCGGGATATCGAAACCCGCGCCGTCCACGTCCTCAATATGCACCACGAATCCTTTGCGCGACTCCACCTCTGCGCGAGACGCCTCAAAACTCGCCTCCGCCATCCGGTACAAGCTCTTTCCCGGTGGGATGGTGTCCCCCGGAGCCAGAACATCGTTATCCTTCGAGCCCAGCAGCGGATGCGAGTGAAACATGGTGTCGACGTCGGAGCGCGAAACCTCCAAACCCTTCAGCGGCTCCTGCTTGTACTGCTCCATCCGCATCGAAACTTCCCGGATGACGAAAGGAACGTCGGACGGGTTGGTCACGCGAAAATCGAGGATCGCGATCTCCGTGCCATCGCCCAGCGGCACGGCGCGGATATTGAGGATTTTCCCGTCCAAAGTCAGGTGCGCGCCCTTGGTTCCGCTCCAGATCATCGCCACAGCGATGCCCACCGCCGCCAATCCCACTGCCAGGAAGGCCCAAAACTGTCTAGACATTCGTAATTAATCTCCCAGGAGCCGTCCATAATGCTGGAGGCTGGCGACGTTGTCGAAAACAGCCTTGATCGCCGCAGTGAGCGGAATGGCGAGCACCAGCCCGATTCCGCCCCACAACATGCCCCAAAACATCAGCGCGATGGTCACCACCAGCGGATTCAGGTGCACCCTGGAACCCACGAATTTGGGGTACAGCAGATTCAGCGCGAGCAGATGCAACATCGCGACGCTGGCCGTCAGGAACAGATACAGAGCGGGTTGGGACCCTCGCGGCAGCGCGGCAACCAGCGGCGGAATCAGCGCCAGAGGCATGCCGATGTACGGCGCCAGGCTGAGGAATCCGCTTAGGGGCGCGACCAGCAGCCAGTAGGGCAGCTTGACCATCGCAAACAGGAAGCCGCTGGCGACGCTCAGCACCACGCCCAGCAAAAAATTCCCGATCACATACGCTCGCACCATCTCCGCGACGCCATCCATCGCCTTTGAAACCGTGTAGCGCGTGTCGCCCTCCAGCATCGCCAGCAGGCGTCCGCGCAGGTGATCGCGCCAGCTCAAAATAAAGTACACCAGGAACGGCACAAAGGAGGCCATCAGCAGGACGTTATAAAACGACCGCAGATAGTCGTAAATGTAGTTGAACACCGGGGTCGGCTCGGGACGCACCCGCACTTCCTGGATCGCCGGAGGTTCAGTTTCCGGTCCTTTTTTCTTATTGTTGTTGCGGCCCCGGTTGGCGTTCGGCTCCGGAGGCGGCGGCAACGGCTCCGCGCCTTCCTGAAAACGCCGCGGCACAAGAGTTTTGTACACGTTCTCCTGGAAATGCTCCACGCGTAACGATGCGTTGTCCACCAGCTCATTGATGCGACCGCTATAGGCCGGCAGATCGTCCGCGATGCCGACGCCCTCGGTGTACACACCCAGTCCCACGAAATACAGCACCATCAGCCACAGGCTGCACACCACGAAACTGGCCAAGCCTCGCGGGAATCGCAGCTTCATGAAGAATCCCACCATCGGCTCCAGCAGGAACGCGATGATGGCCGCGATCACGATGGTGATGAAGAACACACGTCCGTAGTAGAGCAGGGCCACCGCGGCCGCCGCCGCTAGAATCCCTACCCCGACTCGAAGCGACCGCTGGGAGGACGTACCGGAAGCGAGCACTTGCCTATCACTATAATTGGACAGACGTGGATTTCCAAGCGGATTCGGCGAAACCGCGAATTCTGGCGCTCGATTTGGGTAAGCGGCGCATCGGCTTGGCGCTCAGCGACCCTTTGGGGATCACCGCGCAAGGCCTTCCCACTCTGGAACGAACCAACATCCGCACGGACCTGGCCGCCTTGGCTCGCCTGATCGAGGAGCGCGAAGTCGGCCTGCTGCTGATCGGCTACCCTCTGCATATGACCGGCAAGCCCGGCCGCCAAGCCGAGTACACCCGGGAGTTCGCCGAGCGCTTGACCGCCCACACCGGCGTCCCCCTGCGTTATTGGGATGAGCGCCTGACCACTGTGGAAGCCCAGCGCGTGCTCAAATCCAGCGGCATCAGCATCGCCAAACGGGCTCGCGCCGTGGATCAGCTCTCGGCCCAGATTCTCCTGGCCAGTTATCTCGATCTGGAGTCGAAATGAAGGTCGTGAAAGCGCAGCGTTTGAGGCGGATCGCCGTTCTACTGATGCTGGCTTTTGTGCTCGCCGCCGGCGTCCTGATCTCGCTGGAAGTGCCTTACCGCAACTTCGCCGGCACGACCTATGTCCGCTTCGACCGCGGCAGTGGAACGGTTGCGATGGCCAGGGCGCTGGCGCAGTCCGGGGTGGTCCGCTATGCCTGGCAATTCTGGCTTACGCGAGCCTTCAACCCCACGGCCACTCTGGTGGCAGGCGAATACCAATTCGACCACCCAGCCAGCGTCTTCACAGTTTTTGGCCGCATCGCCCACGGCGACATTTATTACGTCGAAGTCAGCGTGCCGGAAGGCAGTAACATGTTCGATATCGCGCGGCTGGCGCAGGCTTCCGGAATCATGACCGCGCAGGATTTCCTCCAGGCCGCTCAAAACCCGGCCCCGATCCACGACCTCGATCCGCAAGCGCCGTCGCTTGAAGGCTACCTCTTCCCGGCCACCTACCGCTTATCCCACTCCACCACCGCACCCGAGTTCTGCGCCATGATGATCGGCCAGTTCCGCAGGCAGTGGAAAAAGATCCTGGCGGATCGGCCGCCGGCGATGATCCATCCCGTCGTGACGCTGGCGTCCATGGTGGAAAAGGAAACGTCGCTCGCGGCGGAACGCCCTCTGATTGCCGGGGTCTTCGCCAACCGCTTACGCCTGAAAATGAAGCTGGAGTGCGACCCCACCACGATCTACGCGGCGCTGCTCGACGAGCGTTATCGCGGAAAGATCCACAAATCCGATTTAGCAAGCGACAATCCGTATAACACGTACCACGCTCCCGGCCTGCCTCCGGGACCCATCGCCAATCCCGGAGCGGAAGCGCTTGCCGCGGCGCTGCATCCGGCGGAGACGGAGTATCTCTATTTCGTCGCCAAACCCTCGGGAGGCGGCCATCAGTTTTCCAGCACTCTGGCGGCTCACGATAAAGCCGTCCGCGAATACAGAAATGGAACCCAAACCCACAAAGCCGCCTCGAAAGCCGGCAAAAAAGCGTGAGCTGGCGCGCTGGTTCGAGGAAACCAAACCGGAGCGTATTGGAGAGGCCGAATGGGAGATGCTCGTGCGATTGCTCGCGCCGGTCTCCGAGAGTTACCTGCGGCGCCTTGTGCGCGATTTGTCGAGAGATTCCGGCGTGCCGCTGGCACCATTGATTGAGGGCGTTCGCCAGGAGTCCTTCGAGGCGCTGGAGTCGAGCTTGTTGAAATTGCTGGCAGAGTACGAAGCCGGAGATGCGGCGCGGCGGTCGCGCATCCGCAAGACCGTGATTGAGGCCAAGGATCACGCGCGGCTTGCCGCCCGGAGTCCCGAAAAGGCGGAACAAAAGCAAGAGATGATCCTGTGGATGTTGACTTGGCTGGAGAATCCCGCGGTGTTTCCGCAGTGGGTCAGTCTGCGCCTTGCAGCGCTGGGAGCCGGTTGAGTGCGCCCCCGCCCTCCCAAGCTGCTCGACCACGAAGGCTTGCTACAGTACGCCGCGCGCGCGTTGACCAGCCGCGGGCTCTCGCTCAATGAGCTACGCGACCGTCTCAAACGCCGGGCCGCGCAAAAGGACGATGTCGCCGAGGTTCTCGCCAAGCTCAAGGAAGCAGGCTTTCTGAATGACCGCCGCCTGGCGGACTCCATCGCCGGTTGGCGGCGCGATAATCAAGGGCTCGGAAAGACCAGGGTGATGCGGGATCTGATGACCCGGCGCATCGCCCCCGCGGTAGCGCGCGCCGCTGCCGATCAAGCTTACTCCGGCGTCGATGAAATCGTCCTGATCGAAAATTTCCTGCAGCGCAAGTATCGCGGCAAGAACCTCGGCGAGCTACTGGCCGATCAAAAATACCTCGCCTCAGCCTTCCGCAAGCTCCGCCTGGCTGGGTTCAGCGCCGGAAATTCGATCCGCGTGCTCAAGCGCTACGCGGCCGAAGCGGATCACTTAAGCGAAGAGGATCACTTAGAAGAGGCCGGCGAGGTTTGAAAGTCCACCTTGGGGACTGCCTTCTGCTCTTCGGATGCCTTGAAGTAGGCGTCGTTCCGCTGAAAACCGAACATGCTGGCGGCGATGTTCTTGGGGAATATGTCGATATCCGTGTCGTACTTCTGAATCGCGTTATTGTAATCGCGGCGCGCGATGGCGATGCGGTTCTCGCTGCCCTCCAGGGAGACCTGTAGATTCTGGAAGCTTTCGTTGGCTTTGATATTGGGGTAGTTCTCCACCACCACCATCAGCCGCGAAAGCGCGGAATCCAACTGCGTGTTGGCCGCGAACTTGTCGGTCGGCGTCCGCGCTCCGCCCAATTGCGCGCGAGCCTTGGTCACCGAATCGATTACGTCCTGTTCGTGCGCCGCCATCCCCTTGACCGTCGCCACCAGGTTCGGAATCAGCTCCGCGCGGCGCGTCATTTGATTGTCCACCTGCGCGTAGGCGCTGTTGATCGTCTCGCGCTCCGTCACCAGATCGTTGCGATCCCCCATCAACGCGCCGCCTAGAATCACCACGAAAAGCACCACCACCCCCAACACTACCAATGCGACCTTCATATTTTGGCCTCCAACCCGTCCACGAATTCCACCAATCTTCGAATGCAGTCCAAATAACTGCGCAAACAGCTCGCCCGGATCTCCCGGATCGCCCGATTTGTCCTCCCGAATATCCAGCAGCTTCACAAACGGCTCGACGTCCATCTGCAAGACTGACCCGAGTTGTTTCACCAGCGCGCGCCGGTCGTGCTTCGCATCCTGTCCCGCCACCAGCATCGCGTGACGCGCCAGCACGCAGAACGTCCCCACCGAATCCACACACAACCCCAGCAGCTTGCGCGGATCGGACAAAACCTGCGCCCCCTGCTGTCTTAGACGAATTAATTTGGCGCGAAGTTCATGCTCCACCTGAACCCGATGAAGCTTATTGTCCACGTGCACGTCCGCGATCAGGTCCAGGCCGAACAAAACCTTGCGATGGTCTTTCATATCGCGGAACTCGATGGGGAAGCTGTCGGCCGAGTTGTGCGCTTCCTCTTCGCTCATCAGGAGCGGTGCGGGATGGCCTTTGTCGCGCCACCACTTCATTACCGGCTCCGCGTCGGCCAGCTCCGCCGGAGTGATCTCTTTCAAGACACACAGCACGTTCAGATCGGCCAGCTTATCGTGATGCGCCCCGGATGCGGCCGATCCGTACAAAATCACCGAGACCAGGCGTCCGGAAAACGCCCGCTCCAGCTTGCCAACTAATTCGGTTAATTGATCCACGAAATCCCTCCCCGTTTACGGGTTACCAGCCTCCGCCCCGCCTCTACCAGCCGCCGGATGCCCCGCCGCCGCCCGAACTCCCGCCGCCGAAGCCACCGAAGCCGCCTCCTCCACCCCCGCCGCCGAAACCTCCACCACCCCAGCCTCCGCCGCCACTGCGTCCACCCATCATGTCACCCAGAATCATCCCGGCGAGGAACCCTCCACCGCCCCCGCCACGGCCGGAAATCCCGCGGATGATGAGGATCAGGAAGATGATCCCGATGATCAAGGGAAAGAGCCCGCCGCCACCGTCGCCGCGCCGCTCCGGAGCGGCTTGCACGGGCACGGGCCCCAGCGCCACGCCCTTCTCCTGCGCGATCCGCGATCCGAACTGCTGCGCCGCCGCCAGCAGCGCCCCGCCGTAGTTACCCTGCTGCAGAATCGGCCGGATGCCGCGCAGCACCTCTCCGGCGTAAATATCCGGAATGATCGGCTCCAGCCCGTAGCCGACCTCGGCCCGCTGCCTGCGATCCTTGATCGCCAGCAGCAGCATCAACCCATCGTCCTTGCCCTTCTTGCCGACGCCCCATTGCCGGAACAGCCGGTTGCCGACATCGTCGATGTCGTCACCCTCGAGCGAATCCACCAGCACGATGGCCATCTGCACGCCGGTGGCTTGCTCCACGCTGGAGCAGTAGTTCTCCAGCGCGGCGCGCGCTACGAGGGTCCAGCGCGTGCGCGAAATCGTTTACGTAACCGTGCGGTTGGAGCTTGCTGGTGTCGAGCGCGAGCGCAGCGCTGCACGCCAAGGCGGCCAGCAACGCTGAGCGGGCCACCGTCCGTTGAAGAAGCATCTAGCGGGTCAAATCCTGACGCCTGACGCGGAATCCCTCCAGGCGTCCGAGCATCGCCACGGCCATTTGCGCGGGGTGGAAGAACTCCTGCGCCAGCTCCTGCACTTCTTCAGCTGTCACCTTCTCGATGCGTTCCAGCATCTCATCCAGCGTGATGAAGCGCTTGAAGTACAGCTCCTGACGCGCCAGGTTCCCCATGCGGCTGGTGGTGGATTCCAAGCTCAGCACGGAGGAGCCCTTCAAATGGTCCTTGGCTCGCCGCAACTCCTCCGGCGAGACCTGATGCTCCGCGATCTCATGCAGCTCATGCACGATCGATTCGATCACCTTTCCGGCCGACTTGAGCGAGGTCCCCGCGTACACCATCATGCAGCCGGCGTCGCGATACATCGCCAGCTCCGAATAGATGCTGTAGACCAGCCCCTGCTTCTCGCGGATGTTCTGGAACAGGCGCGAGCTCATCCCCCCTCCCAGAATCGCGTTGAGGATGTAGCAGATGAAGCGCGATTCGTGCGGCACGGGAATGGACGGCACACCTAGGTATACGTGAACTTGCTCGAGCGAGTTCTTATTTCGGAAGATCAGCGGCGCGTGGGGCTGCGGAGCCTCCTTGGCCGGACGCAGGCGCCGCGGCTTTAAGTCCGCAAACCGATCCTGCGCCAGCTTCAGCATTTCCTTGTGATCCAGGTTGCCGGCGGCCGTAATCAAAATGTTGCCGGGCGCGTAGAACTGGTGATAATACTTCTCGACGGAGTCCTGGTCAAACGCGCGGATGGACTGCTTGGTGCCCAGGATGGAGCGCCCCAGAGCGTGGCCCTTCCAGAAGTTGCTGGAGAAAATCTCATGGATCAGATATTCGGGGTTATCCGCTTCCATCTTCAGCTCTTCCAGAATCACGCCCTTCTCTTTTTCGATGTCGTGCTTCTCGAACAGCGGGTTGCGCACCAGGTCGGCCACGATTTCGAAGGCCTCCGGAAGATGCTCATCCAGCACCTTCACGTTGTAGCTGACCAGTTCCTTGGACGTAAACGCGTCCAAGCCGCCGCCGATCGAGTCCACACTGCGCGCAATCTGCTCCGCAGTCCGGTTCTTGGTGCCCTTGAACACCATATGCTCGACGAAGTGGGAGAGCCCGGTTTCCTCGATGTCCTCCTCGCGCGAACCCGTGCCGATATAAACACCTACCGACACGCTGCGGACGTGCCGCATGCGTTCCGTGATCACGCGTACTCCGTTCGGCAGTACGGTTCTTTCAATTTCCCTGGCTTGAAGCTGACGCTTGGCGCGCATTCATATCTATCTTATCGCGCCGGGGGTCCCGGAAAGCCGGTCGCTCGAATTCCGGCCCTAGTTGTCGGTCAAAGCCGCAAATTGGAAATGGATAAAATGCCGCCCGGTCCCGCCATCGACATCTCCGTCGAGCAAGTCAGCAAGATGACTCGGAAGGGGCGTCGACACCAGCGTCCGGATGCTTCGCGAGTTCAAGAAAGGGTCGATATCGATCGGAAACCATCCCTCGACCAATCCATCCCGAAACGCCTCGTTGCAATCGACGCCATAGCGCAGCAACACCCGGCGATACTCCAGAACATCGTTGAGCGGCATGCGATAGTTGTGCCCCGCCCCGTGCCAGCATTCGAACCTGGTCGTCAATTCCTCCAGCAGCGCCCGGCCCTTTTCGGTGGGATCGAGCAGCATCGCAGGCAGGACGCGCCGGTCGTCGTTCATTCCATCCACCTGGTGATCTACCATGCGCCATCTGTCCGGCTCTTTCGGCCGAAGCTTGAAGTTTCTCAAGCCCTGGTCGAAATCCAGGCCCAGGATGAAGCGGGGAAGCTGCTCATCCCACAGCTCGAAACGCTGGCGCAGGTAGAGGAGGTGCCGGTCGACTCGCTCCTGGAACTCCTGGCTGTTCTGGGCAGGACTCGGCCCTACCCATAGACCCGTCACGCTTTTGATGACTTCGGAAACCCTGGGATCGTTCGAAACGATGCCTTGGCCGGGCGGAACGAAGACTTCAACGTCGCGCAGACTGTCTTCGCTCGACGGCGGTCTCCACCGCGAGCACGTAATATCGATGTCCTTGACGCCGAGGGCTTCGAATTCGGCTTCCAACCGCTCATGCGAGCGCAGAAGCCGGTCCAGGCGCCAATACTCGTTCCAGTTGTCTTTGCCCTTATAGCCCCAGACGCGGATCACACTGCCAGTCTAGTCAATAGCGCCGCAGCACCGCGAGCACCTTGCCCTGAATCGTCACCGATTCCTGCGGCAGATAAATCGGCTGCATCGCAGAGTTGGCCGGCTGCAAACGCACCCGGTCGCCCGGCTCGCGATAAAACCGCTTGAGCGTGGTTTCCATGCCATCCACCAGCGCCACCACGATGTCTCCGTCCCGCGCATCCTTGGCCTTCTCCACCAGCACGAAATCGCCGTTGCAGATGTGGTCCTCAATCATCGACTCTCCCCGCACCTGCAGCGCGTAGGTATCCGGATCGCCGACGAAATCCGAAAAGCTGAGCGTCTCCTGCCCGGCGATTGCTTCCACCGGCGAACCCGCCGCGATCCGTCCCAGCAACGGCAGCTCCAGCCTCACCGCGGCCGGAGGCATGGCTTGACGGTGCTGGCGCTGCTCCTCGTAATACTTCGGCGCGATCTCCAGCGACCGGCTCTGGTTGAAGCCGCGCTTGACGTAGTGCTTCGCTTCCAGCGCCATGATGTGCTTGTGAACCGTCGCGAGCGAGGCCAAGTTTAGACCCTCCGCGATCTCCTCATAACTCGGGCTATAACCCTTCTTTTCAAGAAAGCCCGCGAGAAAGTCCAAGAATTCCTTTTGGCGTTTGGTCAGGGCCATGTCAATAGTTTAGGCGAAGAAAAAGGAAATGTCCAGGAGAAAAGTTAAGGTAGGCTTGATCGGCATGGCAGACCGGGACGGGATTCGCCCTAATGGCGCAGGTACGCGCCTGTCAGGGATTGTTTGCAATCCAATAATTCCCGCGGCGTGCCTTGGAACACAATCTCACCGCCCTTGCCGCCGCCCTCCGGGCCCAGATCGACGATCCAATCCGCGCTGCGGATGACATCGAGGTTGTGCTCGATCACGATCACGGTGTTCCCTCCGTCGACGAGCCGATCGATAATCCCCAGCAGGTGCGCGATATCGGACATGTGCAAGCCCGTGGTCGGTTCATCCATCACATACACGCTTCCGCCTTTGTGCAGCTCACTGGCGAGCTTGATGCGCTGGCATTCCCCGCCCGAAAGCGTGCTGAGCGGCTGGCCGAGGGTAAGATACGCGAGCCCCACGTCGTGCATCGCCTGCAGCTTGCGCACGATCTCCTTGCGCTTTTCGAATAGCTGCACCGCCTGCTCCACCGTCATCGCCAGCACTTCGCTGATGGACTTACGGTCCAGCTTGTACGCCAGCACATCGTCCTTGAAGCGGCGGCCTTGGCACACTTCGCATGGCGATTTGAACGCGTCGAGGAAGGCAAGGTCCGTGTACACGACTCCCGAGCCGTTGCACGCTTCGCACGCGCCTTTCGAGTTAAAGCTGAAGAGTCCCGCGTCCACCTTGTTGGCCGACGCGAACGCCTTGCGCAGATCGTCCATCACGCCGGTGTAGGTTGCAGGGTTGCTTCGCGTGGACGTTCCCACAGCGGATTGATCGATCACGGTGGCGCCGGGATGTTGCACCAGGAACACTTCGTTGATGAGCGAGCTTTTCCCCGAGCCCGCGACGCCGGTCACCGCTGTCAGCACGCCCGTGGGGATGCCGGCGGAGATATTTTTCAGGTTGTTGACGCGTGCGTTCTTGATGCGCAACTGGCCGGTGGGTTTGCGCACATTTTTCTTAATCGGCAGCACCTGCATGAGATGACGGCCGGTGAGGGTGCCGGACTTGAGCAACTGTTCGTACGTGCCTTCGAAGACGATCGTCCCGCCGCCGCTGCCCGCGCTTGGCCCAACATCGACGATGTGATCGGCGGCTTTGATCACGGCGGGATCGTGCTCGACTACGATCACGGTGTTGCCCTTGTCGCGCAGTTTCCCGAACAGCTCATTGAGGCGATGCACGTCGCGAGGGTGAAGGCCCACGCTCGGTTCGTCGAAAATGTACATCACATCCACCAGGCTGCTGCCCAGGTGCTTCACCATCCGCACGCGCTGCGATTCCCCGCCGGAAAGGGTGGCGGTTTCCCGGTCGAGGCTCAGGTATTCGAGGCCGATATCGACGACGGCCTGGAGCCGCTCGATGAGCGCATGGAGGATCGGCCCGGCTTTGGGTTCCTGGATACCCCGCACCACCTTCAATAGCTCGCCGATTTCCAGCGAAGACAGATCGGCAATGTTGTAGCCGTTGATCTTGCTGGCCAACGCGGCGGGGCTGAGGCGCGCCCCTTTGCAGGACGGACACTCGCGCGGTTTGAGGTACGGCATTACCGCTTTCTGCGTGCGTTCGCTGAGCGTCTTGATGTCGCGATGGATGTAGTTGCGCTCGATTTTGGCGATGATTCCGGCGTAGGTGAGGTTGATGGTGCGGTCGCCGAACCTCGCCTTGAACTTGCGATCCTTGCCGTGGAGCAGCAGCTCCATTTCGTCCTTAGTGAACTTGCTGAGCTTCTTGCTGTTGTCGAAGAAGCCGCTCAACTTGTATGCCTGCGCATCGAAATCGCTGAAGAAGGGCACCTGTACCGCGCCCTCGTTCAGCGACTTGCTCATGTCGAGAAAATCTTCCGAGGCCACGCCGACCTTCTTACCGAGGCCATTGCACTCGGGACAGGCGCCGCGCGGATCGTTAAACGAATACGCGATCGCCCCGCCCGCCGGCGGTTTCCCCAGGCGCGAGAACAGCAGGCGCAGCACGCCATGGATGTCGGTCACCGTGCCGACCGTGGAAGTCGATCCGCCGCCGAGCCGCTTCTGGTCGACGATCACCGCCATGGGGAGGTTTTCGATCGCGTCGGCGTCGGGCTGCGGATACTTGGGCAGGAAGTTACGGATAAACAGCGAGAAGTTCTCGTAGAGCTGGCGCTGGGCCTCCGTCGCCAGGGTGTCGAACACAATCGACGATTTCCCGGAGCCCGATACGCCGGTGAAGATCGTCAGCTTGCGCTTGGGAATCTGAAGTGTAACGTCTTTGAGGTTGTTTTCGCGTGCGCCGCGAATGGAGATGTTGCCGAACGGAGAGTTCATGCGCGCTTGGTTTTAAATCGGCTAGCTCAACGGGTCAATACGTTCCGACGGATTCATGAGTCCTAGGAGTGTGCTGAAAAAAGGGGACACTCTTCCCTGTCCCCATCCGTAAGCGGCTGCAAATCCGTGGCTCGAACCGTGTGGACAGGGAAGAGTGTCCCCTTTTTCAGCAGCCTGCTAGTGCCTCGAATATACCGTCGAACGAGATGGCCTTTCCACATCCACAAGCCCGAAAGCAGCATTACAGGAACGGCCACAAACCGGACACGCGGCGCGTACAGTGGAAGGTTTTCAAATGGACTGTAAATGTATCCGATGATCGGAATACTAAAGACGATGTGAATCCAGCGCAGGATCGAACGTATGGTGGCGTCTTTCATGATTCAACTCCGTTCACGATTTTGGAGCCGCCTGAGGGGGCCAGTTGGGAGCTTTAACGCCGAACAGCTCGGCGTACTCGGCGTTCAGCCGTTGCCAGCCTTCGAACTTCATCGCCTCAATCCCGGCGATGCGGCCGAGGGGAGTTCCGCTGAGCAGGTGCTCCAGAACATCCAAACTGACGTGCCACCCGGCAGCACCCATGGAGACGAAGCGACGATCGATGCTGGCCCATAACGTCAGGCGCGTGCCGCCGCCAAAGGCTTCTAGCTCCCAGCGGATATCGCCGTATTCGAGCACCTTGGGAGCTTCGGCTCGCGTCACTGTAGCCGGCAGCGACGTGGGCGCTCCCACCCAGGTGAGCTTCACCGTGGTTCCAGCCGCAGCCAGGCTCCCATCGACTTCAAACGGCGCCCACTCGCGCAGATGCGCCGGGTCGGTTAACGCCTGCCACACTTTGTCCGGAGAGTGGCGCAGCTCTCTGACCAGAACCAGCGTCCACTTGTCTCCATCCTTTTCTATCCGCGCTCCGCTCGCCGGACCGGGTGTGTAATCGGCCATCTATTTTCTCCTTGTCTTCTTTTTTGAGGATATTGGGTGTACGCGGTCCAGGTGACGTTCGAGAGCATCCACGTGAGCGGACCAGAACCGGCGGAACGGAGCCAGCCAGGCATCCACCTCCTGTAGCGGTTCAGGCTTCAAACGGTAGAGACGGCGCTGTGCGTCCACCGTTGCTTCCACGAAACCAGCCTCGCGCAGCACTCGCAGGTGCTTCGACACGGCCGGCTGCGGCATACGAAGTTGACGCTCGATCTCTCCAACCGACTGTTGTGACGAGACCAGGAGGCTCAAGATCGCGCGGCGGTTCGGCTCCGCGATGATATCGAACACGGATTCCACCCTCTTTATATACCGCAGTTGTCATATACCTGTCAAGGAATATTAGGCGCAGGCAAGCGCGCCCATGTGAAAGAGTCAAGCCGCCGGCGAGGGGAACACACCCAACTGCATCATCAATCCGAGCGTGTCCATGATGATGCGCGTATCTTTTATGCGGCCTTCTTCTAACCGGTCGATGACGATGCCCCAAACCCGGACTTGACGGCCCGTCGCGGGCACACCGAGGAACTCGTCCTTGTGCGTTCCCGTCCACTCAAAGCGGCTAGCCACTCTGTCGCCTTCCGCAATTTGCTCCTCGATCGCGAAGTTCAAATCCGGGAACGCAGATCGCATGCCGCGAAGAATGTCCTTCAGACCCTCCAGCCCAGGGCCCTGATCGGGAAGCGGAACCTGCTCGACCACGTCCTCCCACACAAACCGCGCAGCCGAGCCTATGTCGCCCTGTGTGATCACTTCTTCCGCGAAGCGCCGGACCACCGCGGCATTTTCCTGTGTGCTCAATCAGCTCTCCTCAAAGACATGGCGATTCTATCATTCCGGCCTATCGGCGACCGGCCGGCGACCGGCGCGTTGCACAATCCAGCGTCTTTGCGGCGTTATGGCCGGCCTTTTGGCCACGGCACGCCTTGGTCTTTTTCTACCGGGCCGACACCCTTATAAAGGAAACGTTGCACGCGCGCGCCGGTGTACGTCTCGGTGACGTAGAGGTTGCCCTTCGAATCGGTAGCCAGGTTGTGGCAGCCGAAGAACTCGCCGGCGCCTCGTCCTCCATCGCCAAAGGTCGTCAGGACTTCGAGCGTACTGCGGAGGAGAACATTAATATGCTCATTCACGCCGTTCGCCTCGTAAATGTAGGTTTGCTGCGGGTCTCTTGAGAAGGTCATATCCCACACGGAGCCGGAGCGGCGGGTCTGGGGTTCCAGGAAGACTTCCTTCACGAACGTGCCATCCTTATGGAAAACCTGGATGCGGTCGTTCACCCGGTCGCACACGTACACCAAGCCATCGTTGGAGACGATGACGCAGTGCGGCGTACTGAAATTCTTCAGTGCGTCCTGTCCGCTCTGCTGAGGTTGGTCCTCGAGCTTCGCCGGGTCGAAAGGAGGAGTCTTGTCATCGGTCGGCTTGTTGCCGTAGGCGCCCCAAAGCCGCTTGAACTTGCCGGTATCCTCATCGAACACGATAACCCTGCGGTTGCCGTAGCCATCGGAAATATACACTTCATTCGCCGTGGGATCATCGAAGATCTTGGTGGCCTGCCAAAAATTCTCCGGATCGTTGCTGCCGTTGTGGACGCCATGTTTTCCCAATTGCATTAGGAATTTTCCAGTGCTGGTGAACTTGAGAACCTGGGTGTCCATAGTCCCGTTTCCGGCGATCCAGACGTTGCCCTTGTGGTCAATGGTAATCCCGTGGTTGCTATCCGGCCAGTCGTAGCCAGGGCCGGGGCCGCCCCAGGAATTGATGAGGTTCCCGGCCTGGTTGTACTCCAGAATCGGCGGGGCCACCTTGCAGCACGTCCCGAGCTTCAGGTCGGCGGCCTTGAAGTTATTCTCAACCGTGTCGGGCCGGTGAATGGTCCACACGTTATCCTGGGCGTCCACCGCGACGCCGATAGTCGAGCCAGTGACCCAGTGGTTTGGCAGCGGCTTGGGCCAAAATGGGTCTACTTCGAATCGGGGCGCCATGACGCTGGCCGCCTGAACTACGGAGCGCTTCGGTACCGCGCAAAGCGTCCCCATAAGGGCAGCCAGCGCGAAAACGCCCGTGCGTAGATCGATTATTCGCTTCATCGCTCACCTCCCGTAAGACTTACTTTACGCCCTTGCCTGCCGGCGGGATTGCCTTCAGGTCGGCCTGGGATTCCGCTTCGCTCTTGGTGGGCACCACCTTGTCCGGATCGATCCGCACCATCATATAAGTAATGTGATCGGGGATCTCAGTGAACTGGTGGCCCGTCCCCGCGGGAATGACGATCATGTCACCGGGCTTGAGGTGGGTCACCATGGGCTGCCGGATCGCATCGGCGTTATATCCCGGACCGTTTTGCAACCGAACGGTCTTTTCGTCATCCGGTCTCTTCACGGGATTCACCAGATCCGGGCCGGTCAGCAGCGTTGCTTCCCCGTCGATCACGTGATAAACCTCACTGACCTGCTCATGCTCGGCGACCCCTTTTCGGTTGGGGTCCGGAAGGAGCTTGCCGCGGGTGACCATGCCGATGCCGACTTGCACCTTGCCGATATCCACTGAGCGCACCTGCTGATCGACCAGTTGGTACTTTATAGCTTTCGCGGTATAGGCATTCAGCTCCGACACCGGAATATAGGTAGCCGAACAGTGGCGGCAAGTCGGACTGGGCCCGCTGCTCTGCGCCATAAGAGTCAACACGGCAACGCTCGTTCCGATGATGACCTTGGTTGAGATTCTGTGGTTTCTTTGCATATGCGCTCCTGTTGCGAATCCAGGAGCGATTATACATTCAGCCAGGTCTCGCGAGAAGGGTGCGCGCGTTCCTCAAAAGCGGCCCGAGCCCACGCCGAGAATTAACATCAAATGCCGGAGGGCCTTTGTTCAACCGTCCAGGATGCGCCAGTCAGATGCTCCATGGGCTTGCAAGCCGTGAGCGGCGGGCGGCTTGGGGCTAGAAATGGAAGCCAATCATCCCGGTGACCGTTCGCGGCGTGACATAGTGCGTACCGCTGAACGTCGAGAGGAAGTTGTACAGCGCCTCCTTGTCCGTCAGATTGATCACTGTCAGCCGGGCGCTCCACTTCTTCTTGTCACTGTGGAAAATGTTGTCGTCGCCGACGCCGATGTCGAAAAGGCTGCGCGAAGCGACGCGCGGTGGATTGTGATCGTCGTTCTCGGTTCCTGCCGCGGGGATCTGCAGGTACTTCGATCCAAACTTTGACGCCGGACACATACTGTCGGGGCTGATGGGGGTGGTCGGTGTGGCATAAATGCCGCTGCAAAAGAGCCCGGCCTGAAATTGCTGATCCGGCGTCAGGTACGAGGCGTCTACAGGGTTGACGCCGTCGCCGAATGGAGTCGCCCCGGCGACCAGTCCGCTATCGTAGCGCCAGTTGAAGCTGATCCACGGCAGGTTCTTCTTGGGCTGGTATTGCAGATGGGTCGTGGAATTGAAGGTTTCGTCGTGATCGATGCGGAAGACGGTACCTCCCGGGACGCCCGGCACGGCGCCGATGCCGGAGATCTGTGGGGTGAAGAATCGCGCGGCCACGCCGGACATCACCACGAACGCAGTGAGGCCGTGGAAATTCGGTACGGTTGCGCGAATGGCATAACCGGGAATCTTGGAGCTGGCCCACTCGACCGGAAAGGTAATGGGCGTGTTCGCAAAAATGCTGAAATCATATGCCTTGTGCGTGTATTTCCAGATGTACTCGCCATCGATCACCAAGTACCGCCCAAAAGCCTGCGACAGCCCAGCGTGGAACTCATTGCGCCAGCCAGGACTAACCGGTACAGCGATGCAGGGACCCGACGCCGACATGATCGCGAAGACCACTGGGTCATTGCAGCCAACGCTGGAAAGGACCAGATTTTCGTTGAACGGGGTTTCGAGCGTGCGGGCGTAAGAAACGCGGAGCACGGTATTCGTGGGCTTGACATTGTAGGAGATGCCCAGCCGCGGCTCGACCTGGTTCTGGCTGGCGATGCCTTTGTAGATGTCGCCGCGCAAGCCGAGGTTGAAGGTCCAGTTGTGCACGTTGATGGCGTCCTGAATGTATAGAGCGGTCTCGCGAATATCAGCGTGGCCGTCGTACGTGTACGGACCGCTGGTTGGATTGGGGCAGCCATCGGAAGCCGGCAGCCGGGCGGTGCGGGTCAAGTCGTAACAGGCTAGCAGCGGAGTAAAGTTGGGATTGGGTTGCAATGCACCTGTGCAGTTGTCGGGGTTGGTCAGCAATGGGTTCAGGTTGTTGCTTCCATCGGCGTTCAAGCAGACCGCGTTGAAGGTAGGATCGACGATTCCGAAACTATCCTTTTCAGTCAAGATGGTGTTCGAATACGTCACCCCGGCCTTGAAATTGTGAATCCCCTTCACGTAGGACACGTTGGCGCGAAAACCAAGATTTGTCAGGCGACGATCCTGGCCAATGGTCGTGAGCTGAAGGTTCGGAGTCAGATCGGAGAACGGATCGCGGCTGGGATAGTAGTTGTACTGGTCCTGACGCGCGAAACCACCGACGGTTAGGACGGTGCTGGAGCCGAACACATGGGTCCAGGTCGGGGCGATATTGTACGTGCGGATCTTCGAACGCTGGTCTTGTGGCCCCACCAGCTTTCCGTCCGGCCCGAGGCCGTTGCACGTATCCGAATAGGAGAGGTTGTTTGCGCAGACTGGACCGGACCACGCAGTGGCGTTCTGGGCATCCCAGGAATTGGGCGTCTGAAACCAGGAGCGGGTGAACTGGAAATTGAGGTTGATCGTGTCCGCCTGCGACGGCTTGAAATCGAGGCGGTCGAAAAGATTGCCCTCATTACCGTGGTCGTGTAATACCGTGGACTCGGGGCCATCCAGGAAGCGGCCCGTGTTCAGTCCGTTGAGGGAGATGAAATTTCCCCAGGACTTGCCGCCGTAACTCAAGTCGGCGGCTTCGTTGTACGTGCCAAACGACCCGAATGAGCTGGTGAAATCGCCATGCGGCGTCGTGGAGCCAAGGCCGGACCGCGTGGTCGCCACGATGACCAAACTGGTCTTACCGCCATATTCGGCCGGCGGAGCGCCCTCGATCACCTCCAGAGACTGGACCGCGTCAGCGGGAAGTTGATTCGAGAAGATCTTACTCTGCTGATCGGTGATGGGCTGGCCATCAATTGAGAAGGAGTTGGAAGCGTGGTCGCCGAGGCCGTGGAAAAGACCGTTGGAATCGGCCGACACTCCCGGCGATGCCAGTGTGACCAGGGAGCTCAATGAAGAGGATTGACTCTCGAGTGGCAGTTTATCGAAGAGCGCCCGGTCGACGTCGGTGTGGGTGACCGGATCGGTTTCCACCAGATCGCCGGCTTCGACCACTTCAACGGTGGTCGTGGAGGTTCCGATCTTCAGACTGATCGGCATCAGCTGAATCGGCACCGAAGCCTTTACGTCAACGTCGGCCTCGGCTGACTGGAAGTTAGCCGCGACCACGCTGAGATGGTAGGGATTGAAAGGGATGTTATCGAACTCGAAGGCGCCTTTATCGTCCGTTACAGTCTTTTGGTCATAGCCGGATACCGGATTGCGGACCTCGACCGCCGCGGCCTTGATCGCTGCGCCGGACTGGTCAACCACCGAGCCGCGGATGGTTCCTGAATTCGCGCTGGTGGCTTGAGCGAATAGATGATTTGAGAAGGAGACCGACAGAAGAGCCAGCGCGCTGAGAGGGCGCCAAATTCTAATCATTGCGCCAGTATGGAGGAGGTTCGGACCCTTGACCTAACGAATTCTCGCGACCGGCAAAGACCCATCCATGAGAGGACGAAGAGCGCCAATGAGCGGACTTGCCGTTCTGGCTACCAGTGCAGCATCTGCCGGATGGTGTGGGCCTGCCGCTTACTCACTACAACTTGTAGGCCGTTGCTCAGGGTAAGCAGCCAGCGCTGGCTGCTCATGGCGCTCATTTTCCGAATGTGGTTCACGTTTACGATGGCATTGCGGTGAACGCGCTGAAACTGCTGTCGGTTGAGGCCTTCTTCCAGCGCACTCAAAGTTTGAGTCGCCAGGAGCCGGAGCTTGGTGGTCACCAGCCACACCACCTCTCCTTCCGCCTGGAAAGCCACGATCTCGTCCGCATCCAAGAGGAAATATTCTCCGCCGTTTCTCCCCACGATTTTTCGACTGGGGACTGGGCTTGGCTGCGGAGCGGCATCCGCTATCTTTGCTATATCATTGGCGACTCTAAGGGGATCGCTCAAAAGCCGGTGCGCACGCTCCACGGCTTTTCGTAGCCGGGCTTCCCCCACAGGTTTAAGCAGATAGTCCACCGCTCCTTTGTCGAAGGCTTCGATGGCATGTTGGTCAAAGGCAGTCACGATGACGATGACCGGTAGGCTTCCGGCTCCAAGGTTCCGTACAACCTCAAATCCTCCCATGACCGGCATTTGCAAATCCAGGAAAACCAAGTCCGGCTTGAGCTCCGCGATCTGCTCTAAAGCCTGCCTGCCATTCTCGGCCTCGCCGACAATCTTTATCTCCGGAACAGCCTCGAGTTCCTCTCGTAGCACCCGCCTGGCGATCGGCTCATCATCCACGATCAGAGTTTTCATCACCCGCCGAGCCATGTTTACGTTTACACCAGTTTCCCCGAATGCCCGACAAAATAATTGTGAGTAGCCTGAAGGTTCAGGCAGGCGGCTAATTTGTTAACGTGAGCGGATTGGCTGCGCTGGGACGCCGATCTGGGGCATCGTCGCCTCTCTGGCGTACAAGTAACGCGCATTAGACAGACCCGCGGCAGCGGTCCGTCTGATTACCCGGGATCGGCAAACTGCCGCCGGTATAATTCCGCGTAGAGGCCACCCTGCTCCAGGAGTCCGGCGTGCGTTCCGCGCTCGACGATGCGCCCTTCGCTCACCACCAGGATTTGGTCCGCCTTCAGAATTGTGGAGAGGCGGTGCGCGATGACGATGGAAGTGCGGCCGCGAAGGGCAATCTCGAACGCCCCCTGGATTGCGGCCTCCGATTCGGAATCCAGATGCGCGGTCGCCTCGTCCAGGATGACGATTTCGGGCGCCTTAAGAAGCAGGCGGGCAATGGCCAGGCGCTGTTTCTCGCCTCCCGAGAAGCGATATCCGCGGTCGCCCACCAGTGTGTCGAGGCCCTTCGGCAGGGAAGAGATGAGCGGCAGCATCTGCGCCGCGCGCAAGACTTCGGTAAGTTCCTCCCCCGTGGCCTGAGGCTTCGCATAGAGGAGGTTGGCGCGGATGGTGTCATGGAAAAGGTGGGAATCCTGCATGACGGTTCCGACACGTTGATGTAGAGAATCCAGCTTCGCCTTGCGAACGTCGATGCCGTTGATCGCCACCGAGCCGCTCTGGACGTCATAAAGCCGTGCAACCAGGTGAGTGATGGTGGTCTTACCGCCGCCGGACGGGCCGACCAGCGCGACCAGTTGGCCCGGTTCAGCGACAAAGGTGATGTCGTTCAATACTGTTTTCTCCGGCGTCTTATCGGGCGCGGCGATGGATTCCAGCGACGCCAGCGAGACTTCCGCCGGCGTTGGGTAGCGAAAGGAGACCCGATCGAAAGCAATCCGTGCGGGCCCGTCCGGAACGGGGACGGCTTCAGAATCGTCTCGAATCATGGGCGGCAGGTCGAGCACTTCGAAGACACGCTCGAAGGAAACCAGCGCGGTCATCACCGTGACCTGGACGTTGGAAAGCCCGGTCAACGTCCCGTAGAGGCGGCTCAGGTACGAGAGAAAGGCCACCACGGTGCCCAGGTCAAGCCGGTGCTGAACGGTGAGCACGCCGCCCCATCCGTAGGCGAATGAAGTGGCGACAACCGTCACGATCACGATTGCGGTGGCGAAGAGGCGGCCGTAAATCGCGGTCCTGACGCCGATGGCGGAGACTCGCCCGGCTTTTTCCGCGAATTCGTTGCTGTCATCCTGGGGGCGGCCGAAAATCTTGGTGACGTAGGCGCCCGCGACATTGAATCGTTCGGTCATCAGACTGCTCATCGACGCGTTCAGGGTCATGGCCTCGCGCACGATTTGCTGGAGTTTTCGTCCCCAAAAACGCACGGGAAGAACGAACAGCGGGACTAGAACGAGCGCCGCCACCGTCATCTGCCACGAGAGCGCAAACATCGCGGCCAGAAGGCCCACCAAAGTCACGCTGTTACCCACTACGTTGGAGAGGATGTCGGTGAAGGCGCCTTGCGCGCCGCCGACATCGGTGTTCAGCCGGCTCACCAAGGCTCCTGTCTGCACGCGCGTGAAGAAGGCGAGAGGCATTTGCTGGATGTGCTCGAAAAGCTTGGTGCGGAGACCAAGCACCACGCGCCCGCCGACCGTGGCAGAGACATAAGACTGCGCCAGGCCGAGTGCGCCGTCGAAGAGGCCGAGCGCGCCCGCCAGCACGGCATAGCGGACAATCAGTGCAGCGTTGTCCTTCAGAAACCCGTTATTGATGATCTCCCGGTAAATCAGGGGAGTCAGGATGCCGATGCCCGCGTCCACGATTACAACTAAAAGGAAGAGCGTCAGCAGGCGGGTATAGGGAATCGCGAATCGCAGCATGCGCTTCGCAGTCCCCGGCTTCACTTTTCGTTTCACGACCGACGGGTCCTGCATAAGCGAGCGCATCGAACCCATCATTCCTGTCATTCCCATACTTGTGCTCCCTGCCGTGCACGCGGACCTTGAACCTTCAAGCGCGCGCCCATGCGGGAGAAATGCCGACACAGGTACTCTGTGGTGGTCATAGACTCCTTAGATGTTTTGTTGAAGTGGACTAGTTAGGCTCCGCTTTGCGGGCCGTCACTCAGAAGACGCGGGGGAGGGAGACCGAAAGTGAGTCGTCCTGCGCCGCGCCGAATCCGTCGCGATTCGATGCCGTTAGAAGCATGATGACTCCTTTCTGAGAGAAGACTACCACCTGCCCGGTGGCGCCGTCAATTGGTCTCTTGATTATTTCTCGTTAACGGTGGCCCAGTCTCCGCCCAGGACTGTATTCTGCTCTTTGAGACGCCGGTGCAAGAATCTCACACGGGCCAAGCCGACTCTAGGGTGCCAGTGTTTCCAAGCGCTACTCCGGGCGCGAGCAACGCTCCGGCAATCAGCATCGAACCGAAGAGTGAAGAAATATATCGTGAAGACATTGCTTTGCTTCCTCTCTGTCCGCTTCCATGCTAGTGCTCGGGAGTGGGCAGAGACATCGCTTATACGCAGTAAATGCCGACCTGCTTGAGTTGTTTCAAGGCGCGGTGGATCGTGGGTCGCCGGGAAGTCTCTCTACCAGATTTTTCCTATAGTCTCCACCGTGGAAGTCTACGTCCGATTCTTGCATCTTCGTGATACGCTTACCTTAAATCCAAATCCAGAAAAGATGGTCGCCGAGACGATTTCAAGGTGAGTCCTGCGGCGCGAGCTCGCCGGGCTTAGCGTGTGGCGCTAGGCCCTGATTCTAACTGCATTAGGGAGGGGAGAATTGGTTCAATCAAAATCGGTCATGCAAGGTATGACTTTTCGGTTTCTCAAGCTACTGACATTTGCCTGCTTTGGGGGCCTCTGCCTAATGGCGGCGCCGCCGTGGGCAACGCCGGGACCGGGAGATTCGGGAGCGGGTCCGGGCGGCCGCAATGTCGGGTTTGATTTCAATTGGGGCAGTGGGCCGGCGGGGTATACCGCCTCCTTCATTGCGTCCACGAGCGGTTCGGGCGCGACGCTCAACAATTGCGGCGGTCCGGTAACGGCGACGACCTCCGCATGCGATTTCGCCATCGCTTATCGCATCGGCGGCGCGCCGCAGACACCTGTGCTGCCGGGCGGCGCGTATTCGACTTGGAACGGCACCTGCGAACAGCCACCCCTAACGGCGCCCTTGACGTTATTCAATTGTTTCAATAACGACTCCTTCGGCCAAGTCTTCTTAGCCAGTGCGACCGGCACGCTCAGCGGGCTCACCATGCCGATGACCTGCCTGAACCCGTCGGGGTCGCCGCCCACCGGCCTGTTCGCGGTAATTTACCAAGTGAACGGAAACGGATTGAGCATTCCGGCAACGCCTTTGGCGCAAGTCTCGCTCGACCTAAGCTCGTGCCCGACCCTGACCACTTGGACCGGGCACACCTTTTCGGCGGGTGATTTCGCTCCCATCCCGATCAATTTCTCCAACGTGACCCTGACCTCGGGGAACTTCTATGCGGTCTACTTCGGCGGGCTGGCGCCTGGCGCACCGCCTCCCGGTTCGACTGTACCAGTCCCGACGCTATCCGAATGGGGCATGATCCTGATGACGGTGATGCTGGCTGGGTTCGGAGCCTGGAAGCTGCGCCAAAGGTCGATCGCCTAAGGCGGCCGGCCAAATCGGGCTAGCGCCCGGCAGTGCGTGCAGAGATTGCGGGGCCCCGTCCTTTTGACGGGGCCTCACTGCTTTGAGCGGTGAGTTGCGCCCACCAATCGGGGTGAGTCAGCAGCAGGAGTAGGAACGGGCCCGCGTAAGGAATCACGAGGTAATCGATATGGTAGGCGTATTTCAGCAACCATTCATAGAAGGGGTCTGGAGTCGCGTGAAGGCTGGCTAGGATTCCCAGGGCATTCACCTCGACATACACAAAGAGAGCCAGGGCGTTGATGGCCGTCTGGATCGCGAAGCCGATGAGGGTTCGCCGCGGATGGGCTTTTGTAAAGGGGAGGCTCAGTGCCAAGCCGAGATATACGAACCAACCTGTCGTGAACGGCGCCACGTTTTCGGGCGGAGCAGCAAAATCGATGGAGCCGACCGGCCTTGGGCTTGATCCGTCCTTGGGATCGTTCACCACCGTGTTCATCGGAACGCTGAAGTTCCAAATGCCGTTAGTATCGAGTTGCAATGGCGGATGGGATTGCTGGCTCAGCAGGAAGGTAAAGGGCACTTCCACCGCGACACGCAGAAGCATGAGCGATGGTTGATAAAGGACAAGCCACCAGGTTGCCAGCGCGACGATCTGGAACCCGATAGTTCGAAGCAGCAAGTTGCGGGCTGGGCTATTTTGCAGCAAGCAGACCCTTGGAATGCGGCGCCGAGTACTTCACCCATAGCCCGAAAAACACCAGGCCGTCCAGCAGGATCAAGGTTTCCCAAAGGTACAGATGGGCGAACTCGAACCAGGAGTAACTGAACTGGCCGAGGTAGAACAAAGAAATGAAACGGACGAAGTTCAGACTCTGAACCGCCAAAGCGCCGGCAAGCAATCCAATAGCTTTCCATTTGACGGATCCAGGGAAGGCAAGGACGGCTGACCAGAGAAGGATCACTACGTTCACTCCATTGCAGCCGTCCTTCATCTCCACACCGAATCCATTCACGGACGATATTAGCGATGCGCCTTTGGCGAGCGCGTGTCCACCAAGAAGGTTGATGAGGGCGGAGGCTGCGCGAACCGCAAAAGAAGAAAAGCCGTCGATAGCCGGGCGAAACCAGGGGGCGAGCAGAAGTCCGAATTGAACGAGCGCGGCAAAAGCGAAGAACACCACGAACCGTCCCGACGACGTGCTAGTGACGGGAGACCCGTTACGATCAGGCCGGGCCTTACGCATTCTGGACATTTTAGGGTTCAGCATAGCATGCTTGTGTTTGTGGGGAGAAGGCTCGGGACGCTCCAAAGAATCTAGCGCGGCGTGTGCACGAATCGTGCCTTTGCGCCGGAGCACAAGGACTTCCGACCGCGTGCAATATGGAGTCTGTCGAATGCCTTTGCCTCAGCGTTCAAGGAACTGGATCCCATCCCGCAGGTTCAGGGCCACGGCGAAGTTCGGACCTTGTCTCGATCGCGTGCTGGGGTCCTGATCCGGCCTGTCTCAAGTTTTATCGGGTTCCAGGTAGAGCAACGTTTGGGCTGGGTTCACGACTGCAGCAAGGGCATCGAGCCTCAACGTCTACTCCACCGGGAGCTGGGGACTCGATCCCTGCGCGACGGTGAACGGAAACGCCGGCAGTGTTTTCCCCTCATTGACGTGCCTGACGGTGCAGGGCATCCGCAAAACGAGGAGTTGCCGCCCGGCCTTGGCTACGACTCGATATAATCTCAAACCAGGTATGAAACGTAACCTTATTCTTTCCGCCACGGCCGCGGCCGCTGTTTTCCTCGCCGTCCACGTCGTTGTTCAACAAGCCGGCGCGCAACAACCCGGCCGCAACCTTGTCCCCCTCACTGAGGACAGCCTCAAGAGCCCCAGCCCCAACGACTGGCTGATGTACGACCGCACCTACGACTCGCAGCGCTTCTCGCCGTTGCGGCAGATCAATGAGTCCAACGTCGGACAGCTCAAGCTCGCCTGGTCGGTCAAGGAGGACGCCGGCGCGCAGGAAGGCATCCCGCTGGTGCACGATGGCGTCATGTACTTGCAGGCGCCCGGAGCCGTCATCGAAGCCCTGGACGCTGTCACCGGCGAGCTCATCTGGAAGCACGAGCGTAAGATGGCCGACAACCTCAAAGGCAACGCGCGCGCCAAAACCATCGCCATCGGCTACGACATGGTCTACTGGACTTCGCCCGACAGCTACCTGGAAGCGTTGGATGCGCGCACCGGCGAGATGCGCTGGGAAGCCAAGACGGAAACCCGCGGAGCCACCGAGGGCGCGGTGATCGCCGGGGACAAAGTGATCTCCGGCGGCGCCTGCGGCGGCAAGCACGAAAACTGCTTCATCGACGCGCACGACGCCAAGACCGGCAAGCTGCTGTGGAAGTTCATGACCGCCGCTGAAACCGGCCAGCCGGGCGGCGATAGCTGGGGCGGCCTTCCGGATGACAAACGCGTGGCTGGCCCCTGGGGCCTCTCCGGCACCTACGATCCCACCACCAACTCCGTCATCTGGGGCGTCGCGAATCCCACGCCCAACACCCGTATCGAACGGCACGAAGGCAATTTCAATGCGATCCCGACGCACGCTCCCGCGGATCTGTTCAGCAATTCCACTCTTTCGATCAACGCCGATACCGGCAAACTGAACTGGTACTACCAACATCTGCCCGGCGACGATTGGGATGAGGACTGGACCAACGACCGCATCCTGGTGACCACTACACTCAACCCCACGCCGGCCACCGCCAAGTGGTTCAACAAGAAGATCAAGGCCGGCGAGCGCCGCGACATCGTTCTGGCCACCGGTGAATCCGGCGGCGTCTTCGCTCTCGACCGCCACACGGGCGAATTCCTGTGGGCCAACCCCTGGCCCTACGACGTGCCCAATTTCTTCTTGAAGAACATCGACGAGAACGGCATCACGTACTTGAACGAAAGCACCATGCTGCCTCGTCCCGGCATGACCAACCGGGTGTGCTTCTTCAACACGCGCAGCTACTGGTCGCAAGGCTACAGTCCCACTACCAATTCGTTGTACGTGCCCTTCGTGGACGCCTGCAATGAAGAAAAGATCAACGACGACGGCAAGCGCTCCAACCACAACGGCGTCGTGCGCGACCCCTCCAAGCTTGACGAGCTCTCCGGCGTTTCCAAGATCAACGCCGCCACCGGAAAGATCGATCACATCTTCAAGGGACCGGCGCCCATCAACGGAGCCATTCTGCTCACCGCCGGCAATCTAGTCATCTTCGGCGACCTCGGGCAGCACCTTCACGCGCTGGATCAGGAGTCCGGCAAGGTGCTGTGGGATGAGATGCTGCCCGGCCCCATTGCCAATTCCACCATCACGTACGCGGTCAACGGCCGCCAGTACCTGGCGGTGATGACCGGCGACGGCCTGCTGACCTCCGGTGTCGCGGCCTACAACAAGTCGATTACGTCGACCCGACGTGTCAATACCATCCAGGTGTTCGCGTTGCCGGAGGACGTCGCCAAGCAGACTCCGCTGTTGCCCGCGGCTACGGCTACAAAGGGCAAAGCCGCGCCGAAGGCGAACGCCAAGTAGCGCCCTTTGGTGCAGCGCGGGACGCTAACGCGTCCCGTTCCCATATCGGTGGCGTTACTGCCCTGGAATGCCAAGTTCCTCCTCGGCGCCCCGGTCCGTATACTCGTCCTCCGCGTTCGCGCAAGGCGGCCTCGATGACCGCCTTCTCCTCGGAAGGAAGCCTCTTGAAAAGGCCGACGCCACTTCTTTTCGCGTTTCCACCTCCCCAGCCTGACCCTGTCAATAGGACATTCTCACGTGGCAGCGACAACGTGTAGAAGCCCCTTGACGGCCAGGGGCGGAGGGTATATCGTTTCTCAAGTCTGATTTCATGGTCGAGGGGGGTATTACTTATGCGTTGCGGATTCGTTTCTTTAGGCGCCCTTCTGTTCGCTTTGACGAGCTTAGCCCAGAGCGACCGCGGGACGATTACCGGCACGATCGCCGACCCGGCAGGCGCCGTGGTTGCAAGCGCGGCGATTGAAGCCACTAACGTTGAGACGGGATCCGTTTTTCCGGTGGCGAGCTCCAGCACCGGCAATTACACCATCGCCGAATTGCCCGCGGGCACCTATGTGCTCAACGTCACCGTATCGGGTTTCAAGAAATATGTACGGCCGGGCCTAATCGTCCAGGCGGCGCAAACCATACGTGTAGACGTCACCCTGGCGGTCGGCAACACCTCGGAGTCGGTCACCGTCAACGCGGAAGCTCCCTTGCTCGAGACCGAGAGCGGCGCCGTGAGCTCGACCATCTCTACGCAGACCATGGACACTCTTCCGCTCCTGGAGATCGGGACCAATGGCGCGGGCATCCGAAATCCGTACAACCTCCTTGCGCTGGTGCCGGGGGCCTATTTCGCGCCGCCGACTCCCGGCGCCGTCGGATCTCCTGACCAAATTAACGGCGGGCGGGGTGGATCGGAGACTGTTCTGATCGATGGCATGGATGCAACCAACGCCCTGGGCCAAGGCGCCGATGCGCAGACTCAGCCGGGCCAGGACCAAATCCAGGAATGGACCGTTCAAGCCAGCAACTACGCCGCGGAATTTGGCCAAGCCGGCCAGGCGGTCTACAACGTGACCATGAAATCGGGAACCAACCAATTCCACGGCAGCGTATTCGAATACTGGCAGAACGCATACTTGAATGCCGGGCAGCCATTCACGAATAACGGCAACGGAAAACTGGTAACCCCGGCGAACACGCAGAATGACTATGGCATGACCTTCGGAGGCCCGGTGTGGATTCCGAAAATCTATAACGGCCGCAACAAAACCTTCTTCTTCTTTAATTGGGAGCAATACATTCGGGATCAATACGTATTGGGCGCCGCGACTTACCGTTCCCACGGCTGCGTATCGCAACGGCAACTTCGCCGGGGCGATTGTGGCGGCCGGCAATAGGAATCATCGGGACCGATCCTCTGGGCAACGCCATCTTTGCGGATGAGATTTACGATCCCACGAGCCGCGCGGACGGTGAACGGCCAGGTCGTCACAGGTCAGTTCCCGGGCAACGCCATCCCGACAGCGCGCCTGGATCCGATTGCTCTGAAGGTCCAAAATCTGCTCCCGCAGCCTTTCTGCGTAGCGGGACCGCCCTGCAATCCGCTCGGCTCGGTCAACAATTTTCAAAATACGGAGTTTGAGCACCGGCAAACAGAGGTTCCCTCGCTCAAGCTCGATCACAACATCGAGCGCCAAAGATAAGCTGTCTTTCTTCTGGAACCGCACCATGACCTACTGCCTGACGTGCTATGGCGATGACGGAATGGCTCAGCCCATCTCCGATACGTTCGGCGGCGGTATTTATTCGAAAGTGCTCCGCTTGAACTATGACCACACGATCCAGCCGACGCTTCTGCTGCATTTGGGCATCGGATACAACTCGGATGACTTGGGCCGGCCGCTGGTGACCCCCAACTACAACGCCTGCACAAATCTCGAACCTGTGCAGCCCGGCGTTCACTCTGCCGTCCGCTTTTCCCAATTTCACGGGTCTGGCTCGATCCCACGGCCGGAGGCATGGCAAACGGTGGTGGGGGAATCGGCAATACGGGACGCACCGATTCGATTTATAACCAGTTCAACTCCATCGCCAGCCTGACTTGGGTCAAGGGCAACCATACCTTCAAATTCGGCGGCGAATTGCGGTCCCAGGGAAATTATTCCGTCAACCACACGGACCTCCAGGGCAGCTACGGTTTCAGCAACGCGCAAACGGCGATGCCGTATGTCGTCACGACGGTGGGCGGGTGTCAGCGCCGCAAATATCGGCGCGTATCACATCGGTCAGCCCTACGCCAGCTACTTGCTAGGGCTGGTCAATACCGCTACTATCGACCCTACCTCAGATTCGCGCTTCGGAAAGCATTCGTTGGCGGGCTATGCGCAAGACAGTTGGAAGGTGACGCGCAAATTCACCCTGGATCTGGGCCTGCGCTACGACTTCTCGACGTATTATCAGGAGCAATACGGGCGCTCTCCGAATTTCGATGCGACGCTGCCGAACGCTGTGGCCGGAGGCCATCCGGGCGCAACCGAATACCAAGCAACCTGTCACTGCCAACTCGCGAAAAACTATCCCTTGGGCTTCGGGCCTCGCCTCGGCTTCGCCTACCAGTTCTTGCCCAAGACCGTGCTCCGGGGCGGCTTCGGCATCGTATACGCCGGTACCGGTCAGGGCGGGACCTTCGGTGGCGGCATCTACGGAACCGCCTCAGCCAATAATCCTTTCGGCCCTTCGGGGGTTCCCGGCGCGCCCATCATGACTCTGGACAATATAGCCGTAAACGGCGCACCGATTACGCAGGGCACGATTGCGTGGCCCAACTTGAGCTCGAGCTATTACCCGATCGGCGGCGTCCTGCCCGGGGTCCGGGCCGCAGTCCTACGACCCGAATGGGGGAAGACCGCCACGGCAGTATCAATATAGCGCCGGGATCCAGCGGGAGATTGTCCCCGAACCTCTTGCTGGACGTCTCCTACGTGGGGAACTACGGGATCTGGTGGTACACAGGAGCGCTGACCAACCTCAACTATCTGAGCACTGCCACTTTGAGCCAATATGGCCTCAGCCTGAACAATCCCGCCAATTTGGCCACCCTGCTCGCGCCGATCGGTTCGGCCGCGGCGGGACCCTTCCAGAATAAGATTCCGTTCACCGGTTTTCCGCTCACCGCCACCGTCGCCCAGTCGTTGCGGCCTTCCCGCAGTTTAACTCCGGCCTCAATGTTCTGAGCGCGCCGCTGGCCGACGTCTCGTACAACGCGCTCCAGACGCAGGTGAACAAGCGGTTTTCCCACGGTCTTCAGTTCAGTTATTCGTTTGTATGGCAGAAGAACATGGATACCTTCGGGGGAACCCCGGACATTCAAAATCGTGCGTTAGCCTGGAAGCTCGATCCTACCGATCAGCCGCTGGTAAGTAAGATCTCCTGGGCTTACACTACGCCGAAGTGGGGGCCAAACAACGTGGTTTCGCAGATCGTCCGCGATTGGACGGTTACGGGCTTTCTCCAATACGCGAGCGGAACGCTCTTTGCAATTCCCGCCGCGAATACCGTGGGCTACCCTTCGAACCTCAATACCGCTACGATAGCTGGTCTTACATTCCAGCCCAACGCCAACCCACAATTTGAGGTGCCGGGCCAGCCTCTGTTCCTGCAAGGCCTGAATTGCCACTGTTTCAACCCCCAGACGGCGTTTACGTTGAATCCGGCGGCGTGGGCGAACCCGGCCCCCGGTCATTTTGGTGGTGCGACGGATGCGACCAATTTCAGCGGAGAGCGCCGCCCCGTGGAGAACATGGGCCTTGGGCGGATGTTCCGGATCAAAGAAAGAATCAGCATGAACCTTCGGGTGGAGTTCGTCAACATATTCAACCGCACGTATTTGAACAACCCGACCATCACCAATCCGCAGACGGCGCCGGTCTGTCAAGAGCAGAACGGCACGAACGGAGCCTGTAGCCAGCCGGGCTTGCTGACTGTTTCCGGTTTCGGAACCATTAACACAACAACTACGGCCTTTCCGCCGCGGGTCGGCCAGATCATCGCGCGCTTCCAGTTTTAGAGCCGGAGCCGGAGGTCAGCAGGAGTCCGAACAGAATAGCCCGGCATATCGGCTGGTCGCGGATCTCGGGGATTCCAAGCTGGCCCTCGACTCAGATCCGCAAATCGATTATGATGAGCGACGAGCATTTTGTTTCTAGACGGCGTTCTGGAAACTTGTGGTTAGCTTGTGGTTAGGAGGTTAGTATGAAGCGGCCCTTGAAAGCGATTGGTTGCGCGGCGATGGGCCTTCTGGTGAGTTACTCATCTCTGTCGGCGCATCACGGAACCAGCAACTACTCACCGACAGCACAGACCATCACGCTCACCGGCACGGTCACGGAATTCGTCTGGTCCAACCCACATGTCTATCTGTTGTTCGACGTGAAGGACGACAAGGGCGCGATCGTGCATTGGGCAGGTGAAATGAATAGCCCGGGGGTGCTCAAGAACGCTGGCTGGACCAAGAATACCCTGAAGGCCGGCGATCAAGTCACCGTAACCCTGCGTCCCAACAAGTTCGGTACGCCGGTGGGCCTGCTCAGCCGGGCGAATATGCTGGTAAACGGCAAACCGCTCCAGATTGGGCCGGAACAATAGGTGCACCAGGTGCGAACCAGCTTTGCTCTCGCGGTGGTGGCCTTGATTGCAGTCGCGCCCGCTTTGTTCGGGCAGGGACAGGGAAAAGGGAGGGGCAAAGCGCCTGCGCCCGCGGCGGTTTCCGTTCCGCATGACCCGCACGATCTTTCCGGCGTCTGGAGGCGATCCGGCGGGGTCCTCACCATGAGCAGTGAAACTCCTCCCATGACGCCTTGGGGGAAAGCCAGGTTCGACGCCGCGAAGCCGGTGTATGGCCCACGCGCCGTTCCAGGAGGGTTGGGTAATGACCCGATGAGCACCTGCGACCCGCTGGGAATGCCGCGCAATTTGTTTCTGGAAGTCTCGATTTATCCGATGGAGTTGGTCCAAACGCCTAACCGTGTCTTCCAGTTTTTCGAGTGGGCTCACTCCTACCGCGTGATATGGACCGACGGGAGGGAGCTACCCAAGGATCCCGATCCGCAGTGGATGGGATACTCGGTTGGCAAGTGGGAAGGCGACGTTTTCGTCGTAAAGTCGCTGGGCTTCGACGAGCGCACCTGGCTCGACCACTTCGGGAATCCGGTGAGCGACGATATGACGCTGGAGGAGCGTTACCACCGCGTGGATCGCGATAACCTGGAGGTCAACATGACCATCGTGGCTCCCAAAGCGTACACGAAACCATGGGTAAGCGAGAAAAAGATTCTGAAGCTCGCCCCACCGAAAACCGAAATCCAGGAACTTTTCTGCGTGCCGAGCGAGGAGCAAAGGTTCAACAAGTTGGTAAGGGATCCCGGTTCGGGCATAGTCAACAAGTGATTTGTAAGGCGTGCGAAGGGTGTGCCGATAAACGAGCGCGCGAAAGGGAGTTCTAAAATGCCAGGTCGATTGAGGATGAGTGCGACGGGTGCGGCGATTGCCATCGCAGTAGTAACGTCAGTCGCTCTCGCTCAGAACGGTAAGCAAGGCCCACAAAACGCCAAGGCCCCGGCAGCCTCGAACAAGCCTTTTGATCCGCATGACCTATCCGGATTTTGGGATATCACGAAGACTGGGCTGCCACCTGGCGCCCTCAATGAAACGAGCAACAATCGCCCGCAGATGACGCCGTGGGGTTTGGAAAAATTTCACAAGACAAAGACGCAATACGATGCCAAGGCGTTAGGCAACGGAGCTGACAAGAACGAGAAAGATTGGAATGATCCGGTCCGCTGGTGCGACCCGACAGGTTTCCCACGTGTCATGTGGCGCCCCAGGCCGCCGGGAATGAGGATTGCCCAGGCTGCCGACGAAGTGATCCAGTTCTTCGAGACGGACCGCGCTTGGCGCGACATATGGACGGATGGGCGAAAACTCCCGGGCGACGATGCGGATTCACGCTGGTACGGATACGCAGTCGGCCATTGGGAGGGAGATACGTTTGTCGTCAACTCGAACAACTTTGATGACAAGACTTGGCTCGACCAATATGGCTCCCTGCACAGCGACGAGATGACCGTGGAAGAGCGCTACCGCCGCGTGGACCACGACCATCTGGAGATGGTCCTGAATATCACGGACCCCAAGACGTATGTCGGGACTTGGAAAGGCGACAAGAAGATTTTTCAATTGGTGGAAAAGCCGGCCCGCTCGGAGTTCAACGATCTGCCCGAGGGCATCTGCGTGTGGTCTGAGACCAAGCGAGAGATCCGGCCGTAGCATTCTATCTATATAAGGAGATGTCAGATGACGCGTAAACTTGTAGTCGGTTTCTTTGTAACGACAGGACTTCTGGCGATTTGCATTCCGATCTTCGCGCACCATGGAACAGCGGGAGTGTATGACAACACTCATCGCATCACCACGAAGGCGACCGTAAAGGAATACATATGGGCCAATCCCCACGTCCAGATTTACTTCACGTTGAAGAACGATAAGGGCGAAGAGGAGACCTGGGGCGTCGAAACGGTAAGTCCCGGAAACGCGCTCGCGAATGGCTGGACGAAGAAGACATTCAAGCCTGGGGACGAACTCTTGGTGAGCTTCGTTCCGGCCAAGGGCGACAGGCACTTCGGGACTTGTACTCAATTCGTGTTTGTCGCCGATGGCAAAAGGCTCGGCGGCAACGGCCGGTGCGGCATGGGAGGAGAGGCCGTCGATATGAACACGCTCCCGATAAAGCCGGGCTACACGGCGGTCGAAGTTCAGATGCCGAAAGATACCCGCGAACGGCCCGAGTCTGAACAAGAGAAGTAGCGAATCGCGGATGGGAAGCAGGGACGTGCGATTGGAAGGGAGTCTCCATATGAGGTATGGTTTCATGGCCGCGCTCGTCGCTTTCGTGGCTGGATTGGCTTTGACGCAGGTCCTGTTTGCGCAGGGTCGGGGGCGCGGGCAAAAGCAGCAGCCGGATTCTCCGACAAAGAACTTACCTTTCGATCCGCATGACATCTCCGGCATTTGGAAGAACCCTGGAGGATTCGATCCGTTGTTAGGCAACGATCGTCCTCCCATGACGGCTTGGGGAAAGGAGAAGTGGAGTAAGACGAGGGCGTCCGCCAGAAATTCGCCGCTGGCCTTCGGATTCTACAAGGACCAAAAAGATTGGAACGATCCGCTGTTCCAGTGCGACCCTTCCGGATACCCGCGCAACCTGGACTATAGTAACTACCGGTTCGTTAAGCTTCCTGACGAATTCGTCGAGTTCTTCGAACGGGACCACGTATGGCGCGACCTGTGGACCGACGGGCGCAAGCTTCCGGATCACCCCAAGCCGCGGTGGTACGGATATGCGACGGCGCATTGGGATGGAGACACGCTTCGTGGTTGAATCTTCGGGTTACGATGAGCGGGCTTGGGTCGATCCGTACGGCTCCATCCACAGCGACCAGATGCACATCGAGGAACGTTACAAGCGCGTGGACCACGACGATTTGGAGTTCAGCATGACGCTTACCGATCCGAAGGCATACACGGGACCCTGGGGCGGCAAGAAGGTGGTGTTGAGGCTGATTAACTCCTCACAGCAAGTCCAAAAGGGCCTCTGGGGTAAAAGGCCGGATGGGACGGCATACGGGGACATGCGAGAAGAGTATTGCGTCTATTCGATTGAGCGCAAGTTCTGGGAAGGACGGCCCCTGGGGGGAGTGGGTGGGGACGACAAGAAGTAACGTGAAACTCGGGTCATTCCTGAAACTCAGATCTTGGTCGCCCTCACTCGCGGCCATGGCGACGATTGTTATCTGGCTCCTGAGCATGGCAACGGCAAATGGTCAAGCCGCGCCGGGAACGCAGCTGATGTCGGAACAGGCTTTCAAGAACGTTACCGTGCTCAAGGGAATCCCGGTGGATGAATTCATGGACACGATGGGGTTCATCGCCGCATCCACTAACTACAACTGTATAGATTGCCATGTCGAGCCGAAAGTGGAGGGCGATTGGAGCGTCTACGCCCAAGAGACCCCCCGCAAGGCGACAGCGCGCCGAATGATTCTGATGGTGCAGGACATCAATAAGACCAATTTCGGGGGAGCGCGCGTAGTGACCTGCTACACCTGCCATCGCAATATCCAAGGCGCTCCCAAGATCACGCCGAGCCTGGCGGACCAGTACGGCGAGCCGCCCACGCCCGATCCCAATGAAGTCGAGATTAGGCGGCAAGCGCCCGATGCGCCTTCGGCCGATCAGGTATTTGACAAGTATCTCCAGGCGGTCGGAGGAGCGCAGAAGGCAGCCGCCATCACCAGCATCGTCTTCAAGGGCACATACCAAGGGTATGCGGAACCGAAGGCGTCTGTGGACATTTATGTTAAGGCTCCAAATCAGCGCACCATGATCGTGCATACGGACGGCGGAGACCGGACCACGACCTTCGATGGCGGCAACTTGGATGGATGGCGGCGCCGGCCACGGATAAACCATTTCCCGTGATCAGGTATACCGGCGGAGACCTGGATGGCGTCCGGCTGGACGCAGTGCTCTCCTTTCCGGCGGGAATCAAGCAGGCCATAACGAAACCGCTGGTAGGTTCGAGCAGCATTGACGATAAGGATATGGTCGTCGTGCAGGGGACCGCCAACGGCGGACGCTCTTCCATAAAGCTGTACTTCGATAAGCAGTCCGGCCTGCTGGTGCGGCAGGTGCGCTACGCCGATACGATCATCGGGCGGGTGCCGATACAGGTGGACTACAGCGATTACCGGGATGTCGCCGGAGCTGGAGTGAAGTTGCCGTTTCACGTCATTACGACATGGACGGACGGCCGGTCGGACGTACTGCTGACTTCGGCGGAAACGAATGTGGCGATTGACGCCGCGAAGTTCAATCAGCCGCCCCCGCCTGCGCCACCCAAACAATAGGAGCACAGCGCGATTTCCTGCGATCTGGTGGCTTATCGCGGAGTAACTATTCCTTTTACTTGGAAGTTCACTACAGCAGCAGCGCGTCAATGCGGCTCGCGTGCACTGTTTCTTCAGATGGGGACCAGGAGAAGACCGTGAACCGGCCGTCCTGGGAGGCTACAAGCGCAATCGCGTCCCGCTGATCGTGGACAAACTGCGCCGCCGACAAGTGGCGGGTGCCGCCCAACTGCGCGGGCTCCGCCATCACAGGAGTTCCCCCTTCAACAGGCTCGGTGACGACGACCTGGGCGACCTGAGGAGAACCATCGCGCCGGACAATCTTGGCGCCGAACGCGAGCAACTCGTAATTCGTGGTGATCAGAGTAGCGCCGTCGACGGCGGTAAGGCCAGCAATTCCATCCACGGCTCGGCCCAGTGCGTCTTCCCACCGCCGGCTTGGCTTGCTCCCGGTGTCTTCTGACAGTAGTTCCGCGAGGCCTGAGAACGCGGGTACAACCGAATAGACGATCGGCTGAAGAATGGACTCCATCCAAACGTCCGAACCTGCCGGCACCACTAGCAGCGTGCCGCCTCGGCCGTGCGCGCGAATCGATACGGCAAGCTCCAGCAGAACGTTGAGCGTCGAATCCGCAGCAAACTGTGATTCCAAGTGGAGAAAGGATGGGAGCAGAGGACTGATGGCGGCCTCTGGATCGATGATCTTGATCTCGTCCCCCTGGAGCACGGCGAGGTTAATGAATTTCCCGAATTCCTCGGAGGGGCTCTGTTTCACGACCAGCACACCAGGAAGAATTACTTCCAGAACCGTACAAAACCCCGGAAGGTTGCGTGTGATGCCCCATACACGCAGCTCATCCTGCTGCGGCCAGACGCCGAGGTGAAGACCGGCTCTCTCCACGGCCGCAGCCAGCTTGGTCAGATCCTTGGGATCTAACGAAAGCGAAGCAGCGAAAGCGACAGCGCCGTCCACTTGCCGGGGCGCGACGAACGCCAGGGAAATGCGGGGAACGTAGCCCTCTTCCCGGCGCAAGCTGGTCCAGAATGCGGCATCGATTAACGCGGCTAAAGTCTCCGCATCGGGTAAAGTGGCCGCGCGTTCAGCGGAGAGTTGCGCCGAGACGGAACGAGCCGCCAGCCGGCGATGAATGCGAGCGGCCGCCAACTGGGCGGCGGCGTAGGTTGGCTGGATCACCTTGCACCACCAAGATAGGCGTTAACCGGCGGCCGAGCCAAACATTTCGCGTTGGAGCGAGTCATGTACTCCTAGTTTGCTGTTCTTGACCTGTACTACACAATTGGGCCTCCACATTGGGCCTCCGCCGCGGACAAACCAGATCAGATTGAAGTTGCATCTGCAAGACCTTGCCGTCACTGCGATCTGGTTCAGAAATGCGCGAACCCCGGGCCGGAGAGCGTCGTCGCCTTCGAAATAGATCCGGATCTCTGTCACCATCGAGTGCCGCCAAAGTAGGAGGGCCGCACCCAGCAGGACAGGCGTTAAATTGTAATGAAAGTTCCCCAGACGCGGCGCAAGGGAGCCGACGGCCTGGAAGCAGACGAAAGCGCCCCATACCATGATCGCGGCATAGTGGATCGTTCGCAGCAAGTGTACTACGGCCGCCCGTTTCCGGCGGCAGTCCTCATGGAATCACACGTACCCGTCACCCCGCATCCGGCTTCGCGGAGGGAATCTGTTCCTGCGCAAGCCAGTAGAGGTCGAGTACGTAGGCGGCGATGACCACATCTCCCAGCACCGTAGCGAAGCGGCCGGGAGGCAGGAGCTGGTCGATCGCCCATAGCAAAAATGTCGCGGCCAGCAGCAAGCGCTTGAGAAGCGTGGCTAGCGGAGGCCTCACGAGAATTTGCAACATCGCGTAGCCCGCGCCAGCCAGCGCCAGCGGCAAAGCGGAGAGGTACATATGCAGCGGTCCGGGAACGAAGGGGAGATTCGAGACCAGCAGGGCGCCGGCAAGCAACAGGGAAAGGACCGGGAAGACTCGTAAGCCGGCCACGCTACTGCTGTTCTCCCCGATTGATGAGAAACGTCGCTGTGGAGGCGAAGAAATCGCGCAAAAGCTGCTCCGCATCCGCGGGGAGCCTGGCTTCATCGAGGGCCGCGTTCATGAGCTGAATCCAGCGGTCCCGGGCTTTCTGATCGATGGGGAAAGGAAAGTGGCGCATACGAAGGCGCGGATGGCCCCGCTGTTCCAGGTAACGGGAGGGGCCGCCGAAGCGAACCACCAGAAAATCGCGGAGGCGCTGCTCGGCGCCCGCGAGATCCCGGCCGGCGTACATGGGCGCGAGGATCTCATCATGGGGGATCTGTTTATAGAATGCGGCGATGAGGCGCTCAAAGCCTTCCTCGCCGATCACGGAATATAAGTTGTACTCTTCCACAGGCTTGAACTTTCACCATAGCGTAGGATGCACGGAAGGAAGAAACCGTCGCTTTGATGGTATTTTTAGGAAGCCATGCGCAAACAAGCAAACGCCGCCGCGTTGCTGATGGCCGCCGGAATCGCCGCATGGGCCGTGAAGCCCGCCGCGCAGCCGGGCGCGAAACCCGGTGTGATCCAGAAGACGCCTCCGCTGACGCCGGACCAGCGTGCGGCGCAGGCTCTGCTCAAGCCGATGAGCTTTGCGCGACCGCGTCGCGCAACTGGTGCTGGCGACGGCTACAGCGGAGCCGGTGAGCTCCGCCTCGCCGGAGTTCCAGCATTACGTGCATTGGGTGCGCGATCTCCATATAGGCGGATTGATTATCGGCACATCGGTTCGAGATGGCCAGACGCGCATCGGTCAGCCGGACGAGACCGCGGTGCTGCTCAACCGCTTGCAGAAAATGTCGAGGATTCCGTTGCTGGTCGGCTCGGACTTCGAGCGCGGTGCGTCGTTTCGTGTCGACTACTCGGCGCGGTTTCCGTACAACATGGCGTACGGCGCGGCGAACGATGTGGAGGCGTCGAGGTATGAGGGCTTGGCCGCGGCCCGCGAGGCCAGGGCGCTGGGCATTCAGTGGATCTTCGCGCCGGACGCCGACGTGAACAGCAATCCCGAGAATCCCATCATCAACATTCGATCTTACGGAGAAGATCCGGAAGCGGTGTCGCGGCACGTGGCGGCATTCATCGAGGGCGCGCACTCCGATCCGAAGAATCCGGTGCTGGTTACGGCCAAGCATTTTCCGGGGCATGGCGATACCGACACGGACAGCCACCTGGACATGCCCAGATTGGATAAGGATCGCGGCCACATGGACGACATCGAGCTGAAGCCGTTCGAGACGGCGATCGCGCACGGCGTGGACGCGATCATGACGGCGCACATGTCGGTGCCGGCGATCGAGCCGGACGATATACCGGCCACGGTGTCGCCCAAGGTGCTCACGGGACTGCTGCGTGAGGAGCTGAAGTTCAAAAACCTCATCATCACGGACGCGATGGACATGCAGGGCCTGACCAAGGAATTCAACGGCGCGGAGGCTTCGGTGCGGGCCATCATGGCGGGCGCGGACGTGCTGCTGATGCCGCCCGACCCGGAGCGAGCGATCCAGGCGGTGGTGACGGCGGTGGAGCGCGGAAGGATTCCGAGGCAACGGATCGATGACAGCGCCATGCGCGTGCTGACGGCGAAGGTTCACCTGGGGCTGACCAGGTCAAAGCTGGTGAACGTGGATGCGGTTGCGGACGTGCTCGACGCGAAGGAGTCCGCGGAGAGCGCGCAGAAAGTTTCGGATCGCGCGGTCACGTTAGTGAAGAATGAAGACGGGATTGTGCCGCTGAAAGACACGAATCAGGCGTGCGTGATCGTCGCGGTGCAGAGCCGGGGCTCGGTTAGCGGCAACCGCTTCGCGCAGGAGTTTGGCAGAAGAGCCAGAGACGCTCGCATCGTCACGCTGGACGCGACCATGCCGCAGGCCGCGCTGGAGGCGATCGCGGGCGATACCAGCAGATGCTCCGCGATTGTGGTCTCCGCCAACGTTTCCGTATCGGCGTATCGCGGCGATGTGGCGCTGGGCGGGGACCTCGCGCCGTTTCTGGTGGAGTTGACGGAGGGTCCAGTCCCGGTGGTGATGGTCGCGGTAGGGAACCCGTATTTACTGGCATCGTTCCCCAAGGTCGCGGCTTATTTGGCGACGTTTAGTATCACTTCGCCTTCCGAACTTTCGGCCGTGAAGGCGCTGTTCGGGCAAATGCCGGTTACCGGTCACATGCCGGTGTCGATTCCGGGATTCGCCGCGCTGGGTGACGGCATTCAACTTCCCGCTCGAACCCGCTGACGCTGCCCTTTGCGGGCTAGAATCGAACTGATGATTGAAATTACATGGTTGGGACACGGAACGTATCAGATGCGGCTCGCCACCGGCGAGGTGATCCTGGTGGATCCGTGGATTGACGGCAATCCGGCCTCCCCGAAGGATCACAAGTTTGACCGCGTCGATGTGATTCTGGTTACGCACGGCCACTTCGATCACATTCACGACGTCCTTCCTTTGGCGAAGGAATTCTCGCCGGTGATCGTTGCGATTTATGAGACTTCGGTATGGCTGGAGTCCAAGGGCGCGAAGAACACAATCGGGATGAACAAGGGCGGAACGGTGACCGCGGGTCCGGTGTCCGTGACCATGACGCACGCCGATGCACAGTTGCGGCATTCTGGACGACGGCAAGATCATCTACGGAGGCGAGGCTGCGGGTTTCGTGGTGCGTCTGCCGGACCGCAGAACGGTTTATTGCGCCGGCGATACCAACGTGTTCACCGACATGCAGCTCATCGAACGCTTATATCATCCGGAACTCGCGTTTCTTCCCATCGGCGATTTGTACACCATGAGTCCGCGAGAGGCGGCGCTGGCGTGCCGGATGCTGAACGTGCGGCGGGTGATTCCTCTTCACTTCGGAACGTTTCCGGCGCTGACGGGAAAGCCGGAGACACTGGTCGAGCTGTTGCGCGACTTACCCGGCACGGAAGTGTGGACGCTGGAGCCGGGAAAAACGGTGAAGTGGTGAAGCGGGCTTGAAAAGACCCGGTTCAGTAAGAAACGCTCTGCTGAAGCAAGTCCTGCTGGTGACGGCGCTGGTGCTGGCCTTGCGCCTGCCGTTCCTCAATCAGCCCATTCAAGGCGACGATCTCTACTACCTTTACGGCGCGGAGCACGCGCAGATTGAGCCGCTGCATCCCAACCACACGCAGTATCTGTTTCGGGGCGAGATGGTGGATATGCGCGGAAACTCGCATCCGCCGCTGAATTCGTGGATTCTGGGCGGGCTGCTGGCGGTGTTCGGCGATGTGAAGGAAGTCCCGTTTCATCTGGCGTATACGTTTTTTTCCTGGATGGCGGCGATGTCCATGCTGGCGCTGGCGCGGCGGTTCACGCAACAACCGCTTCTGGCGACGGTGGTGTTCTGCGCGGTTCCGGCGTTCGTGGTGAACGGAAATTCGCTGGAGGCGGATTTGCCCTTCCTGGCGTTCTGGATGGCGGCCGTGGCGCGTTTTGTGGATGCCGTGGATAGCAAGTCCATGCGGTTGCTGGCAGGGTCGATCGTGGCCTCCGCGCTGGCCTCACTGGCGGCGTATCAGGCGATTTTTCTTACGCCGATTCTGGGGTTGTACTTGTACCAGAAGCGGCGCGAATGGACGGCGGGATGGCTGGCGGCATTTGCCGCGCCAGTAGCGCTGGGCGTATATCAACTTTGGGAACGCGCGACGCTGGGGGCGATGCCGGCGGCCGTGCTGGCTGGGTACATGCGGTCGTACCATTTCGATGCGCTGGCGCAAACGGTTAGAGGCGCGGCGGCGCTGGTGGTGCATCTGGCGTGGATGGTATCGCCGTTGATTGTGTTGTTCCTGGTTCCGCGAGGGTCAAGACGGCTGTGGATCGTGGCGGGAATCGCCGGGGTCGCGGCGGCCAGCTACGACGCCAATCCGCTGTTCTGGGCGTCCTTCGCGCTGGGGGCGTGGATCCTGGGCTGGTCCGTGGAGCAAGCCCTGCGGAAGGAAGGAATGCAAAAGAGCTTTCCCGCCGCGTGGTTAGTGCTGTTTTTCGCCCCCGCGATGGCGGTGTTTTTCGCCGGCTCCGCCCGGTACCTCCTGCCGGCTGCGGCGCCGCTGGCGATCCTGGCGGTGAACAAATCGCGCAAACCAATCGTCATTATGGGAGTGGCGTTGGAACTCGCGCTTTCCGTGGGACTGGCGGCGGTGAATTATCAGCATTGGGACGCCTACCGGCGGCTGGCGTCGGCGGTCTCCGAGGAGGCCGCGGGCAGACGCGTCTGGGTGAACGCGGACGGAGGGGAGCGTTACTATTTCGAATCCGATGGAGCGGTGGCGCTGCCGAAGAACGCCAGCGTTGAACCGGGAGACATTTTAGTGAGCAGCACGCTGGCGGGAGGAGTGCCTGCCGGGACGCCTCTGGCGCCGTTATCGGAAACCGAAATTCAGCCCGGGCTTCCGCTGCGCTTGATTTCGCTGGAGGGACGGTCGGCGTATTCCTTCGGCTCGCGGGGATTGCTGCCGTTTGAGCTTTCGAACACGCCGATCGATCGGGTGAAAGCGGAAATCGCCGTGATGCCGGAGCTGAGTTACCTGATTCCGCAGGATCCGAAGGCGGCATCGCAGATCTTGAGCGGCCTTTCCGCGGATGGCTGGACCGAGCAACAGGCGACGGTGATCCTGAAGGTTCCGCCCGGCGCGACCACGCTGACGGCATCGTTCTGGGTTCACCCCACTGCTCCCGCGCGGCACGTGACCATGTCGGCGAACGGGCGAGTGATTTTAGAGATAGACATTCCGAAGCCGGATCAGACGTACAACATTTACGGCACGGTGCCAGACGGCTTGACCAGCGTCGCGGTGACGTTCGCAGTGGATAAGACGTTTTCGGTTCCGGGCGACGCGAGGCATCTCGGGGTGGACTTGACGGGAATCGGGTTCAAGTAGGAGGACCGATGTTTCACTTGATGGGGTTTTTCATTTTTTGCGCCGCGTTTTACTTTCTGCCGTCGATCATCGGCTGGCAGAAGCATAATGCAGCGGCGATCATCGCGGTGAACGTACTGCTGGGATGGACCGTGGTGGGATGGATCGTGGCGCTGATCTGGGCCTTGTCGACGCCCGGGCCAACGCCTTTCGGGAACTGGCCGTCCTCCTGGACGCCCGGACCGCAACCCACGCCCGGCCCATCGCCTTATACGCCGCCATACACACCTCCGCCCTATTCGCCTCCGCCGCCGATTCCATCTCCCCAGCCCGGACCGGGTCCGCAGGCGCCGTCTTCAGGAACCAGAGCCGGATTCTGTTCGCATTGCGGCGCGGCTCTGCGGGCAGGAGACAAGTTCTGCGGAGGATGCGGGGCGGGAGTGCCGGGGGCGTGAGGATTCCACGCAGTCAATGGGGCTTGGATGCGGTAGAGACTCCGTAGCAGACTCTAAACTTTCGTGCGGTGCTGGGACGCTGGGTTGTTGAACTCATCGTGCGTCCACCAACGTTTTGCCCGAATGCCGGCTGCCTCACTGAGGACCTTATCCATGGCCCGTTGCAGGGACTCAACACTCGCTTGCGTATCGATCTTCTTCAGCAGCTTTCGAACAAAGGGGGTATGCGGTTCGATAAAGCAGAGAAACCCGTCCGGGTACTCCTGATAGTGACCGCACCCGATCCACAGGCGAAACTGGTCGTTGGCCACCGGGACCATCCAGCCCCAATCCTCCGCTATCGGTTGCCCCGTCTCAAACCCCTCCTTTTGCAGATTGTCCCGGAGGAACTCAGCCAGCCGCTTTCCCCATAGGCCGGAGTTGACCTGTTCCTCCTCGCCGTCGTAAGCGGGGAATCGGTCGGAGCGAAACTCGACATGCGTCTGCACAGGAAGAATTAGACCCCCTTTGCTTGCCGAGGCCTTACTTGCTGAAAGCCGCGGTCAGCGACGCCTTCATTTTCCTGCCGTCGGATTCGGTGAACCAGTGGGCTTTCACCAGTTCATCCACGTCGACATTCATTTTTTTCAGGTACCCCTGCGGGGTGGAATACAGCATTTTGATGCGAGCCGCCGGGAAGGGAACCGCGTGCCCCAGCTCGGCGCAGGTGCCGGGGCCAGGGCTGGTGGTCGAGTAAGTCGCGGTGGGAACGTCCACCCAGGGATTGCGGACGCCGCCTTTGGCGTGGCCGAATTCGTCCAGCACCAGCTCCGGCATCGGGCCGTCAGTCACCTGCATCCGCTCTTCTTTCGGCGGAACGGTTCCTTTGCGAGACCAGGCGTCGAGATTCATCAGCCCGGCGTCATAGGAGTATTTCAGCAGCGGATGTTCGCTGAGCGAAATGGGCGGATCGCAAGGAGCGTTGAACGGCCACTCCGCCGTGCCCTGCGCGGAGCCCACGGCGGCAACTTGATCGGCAATTGCGGGAAATCCGGTTGCGTAAGCGAACTTGTCGATGTGAGCCGCGCCGGCGATTTCATACAAGCGATAGCGGCCGTTCGGTCCGTCCGCGTCCGGCCTCCGGAAAGCCACGCTGCCGATCACCTCGCCTTGCGCAGCTACGGCGACCACGGGAACGTTCAGATCCTGGATGAGCGCGTGTGTGTCGCCTCTCCCCGGCGCCGAGCCGCAGTTGCTGATGCGCCCCGGAGCAACCGGATTCTTGACCAGGTATCCGTCATACGCCGGCTTGCCATTGGCGAGGTTGGCCAGCGGATGAATCGCGTTCATGTAGGTTTCCAGATCCGCGATTTGCGTGGTCATATAGACGCGGTCCACGCGGAATCCGGCGAAAGGCGAATCCTTGCCGGTGCTCTTTAGCGCGGCGGCCACCTGGCTGATCATGTCCCATTTCAGCCCGTCCTCCGTGGCGGAGGGAGCCGGCGGACCACCCTTGCCGCCGCGCCCGGCCGGAGCGGCGCATACTTCGGTGGGATTGGGATTGGCGAAGGATAAGGTGGCGTAGCGCGAGGGGTTGAATTTTTGCAGGCCTCCGACGGAGCCGGGCATGGTGATGCCGACCCAAGCGTCGCCTTGCTCCATCAAATATTCATGCAAGTAGCCCCACATCATGCCCCAATCGAAGCGGCGCGCGGGATTCATCAATTCCACCACTACGGTGCCACTGAATTTGGAAGGTTCCGCGGGGCGTCGAACCAGAATCTTGCCGGTATAGGGCGCAGCGGGAGTCTTGACCGTGACGCTTCCGCCGGCCCAATTATAAACGTTGGCCTTGCCGCTCACCAGGAATTCGGCTTCGACGTAGCCGGATTTGGAAAGGTCCTCAGGGTCCATGGTGTGATTCGCGGCCATCAGCGGGTGCGAATTGGGCGTAACCGGAACGGCGGTCACCGTTGGGACGGGAACGGTCTCCGCGGCGGCCATAAGTGCGGAGCCCAAGAGTATCAGGGCGAATCGAAGATGCATCGAAGTGCCTCCCGCCGTAGGATGGCAGGATCGGATGCGGTCCGTCAAGACGCGTTCAGACGTGATCTTACACTCCAGACGGTTTTCGAGCGGCCATCGCTTGCGCCGCCAGCTCGTGATCCGAGACCTTGGAGGAGAGGATCGCGCGCGCCTCTTCGGCGTAGGCGGGTGGGACCAGCAAATGCAGGCCTCCGATTACGTTGGTCAGCATCCAATTCACGGCGAGCGTATGCTCGTTTTCGAGATACGACGGGATGGAGGCGGATTCAAGCAATGCCCGGGCGACGTGGGCTTCGTCGGGATAGGCGAACGTCGCCACGCAGACGAGCTGTCCTTCTTTGGAGGCTGCAGGCGCTTTCTCCGCCGCGGGCGGCTGCGAGGGCGTCAGATCCAGGTTGCGCCGCGACACTTCCTGGTCGAAGCAGGACCGGGCGAGATCGCCCAGGTCGTCCCTCTTGATGGCGCGCAGTTCCGCGTCGGGCATGCGAGCGTAGAGATTCCGATAGTGTTCCCGATGGTCGAGCACCTTCTTGACTTTAGCACCGTACTTTAGAAACGTACTTGCGGCCCCGAGGACGTGGTGGCGCCTGCCTTAAGCTTGTTTTTTCTCGTCGCGCTTTCGCGTGTTATCCGATGCTGGCTTCCAGTTCCGACCAGCGCGCATAGAGGGCGTCCGCGGTTTGCCGGGCGGCTTCCATTTCTCGATACGTTTGCTCCAGCAAGCGCCCATCCTTCATTACCTCCGGATCCTCCAAAGCAGCGCGTTTCGCTTCCACTATCTGTTCCGCGTCGGCAATGCGCTGCTCAATGGTTTCGTATTCGCGGGCATCCAGGTAGGACAGTTTCTTCCTGGCCCCGGCTGGCCGGGACACGGCCTCTTGCGCGGGCGCTTCTTCGACGGCCTGGCGGTCGACCTTCTGCTTACGCCCGGCCGGCTTGCTTTCGGCCGGCTTGCTTTCCGCCAACCACGACTGCCATTGAGAGTAATCGGCGAAGTTCTCTGCTCCACCCAGCCCATCCAGCCCGAGCACCGTGGTCGAAACACGATCCAGTAGATAACGGTCGTGCGTCACCAGCACCAAAGCTCCCGGGAAGTCCATGAGGCTCTCCTCCAGAATCTCCAGGGTCGGAATGTCGAGATCGTTGGTCGGCTCGTCCAGCAGAAGCAAATCGGCCGGCTCAAGCATCAGATTCGCGATCAGCACGCGCGCTCGTTCGCCGCCCGATAGTCTGCCGACCGGTTGGTTCAGTTGTTCGCTGGTGAAAAGAAACCTCGCGGCCCAGGATGCCACATGAATGACGCGGTCGCGGTAAATCACGGAGTCGCTGTCCGGCGCCAGCGCGCGCCGCAGCGTTGCATTCGGATCGAGCTGGCGCTTCTGGTCGAAATAGACGATCCGCAACCCATCGGCGCGTTCAACCTGGCCTCTCAGCGGAGCTATCTCGCCGCGCAGAAGGCGCAGGAGCGTCGTCTTGCCGCTGCCGTTCATTCCCACCAGACCGACGCGCTTTCCCGCGGTGATGGTCAGATTGAGATCGTCGAACAGCATTTTTTGAGGAATTCGCCCGCACAACGGAGCCTGGCCCGGCGGGAGTTTCGCGGGTTCCTGATCGTTTGGAGGGCCGGGCCGGCCCTGTGCGGGCTCGCCGGAGAATCCATACGCCACGTGCTCCATATGAAGCAACCGCTTGGTCTTACGATCTGTGGCAACAAAGTCCAGCCCCGCCGCCGCGGTGCGGCTCCTGGACCGGCTGTCGGCGAGTTCCCTTATCATCTCCTGCGCCGTGTCGATGCGAGCCTTTGCCTTTGTGGTTCGCGCCTTGGGCCCGCGCCGCAACCATTCCATCTCGATGCGAACCCGATTCTCTAGAGCATCCTGCCGCTTGGCTTGAGCGTGAAGGTATTCGGCCTTCTTCTCCAGAAACGCACTGTAGTTCCCCGGCGTGTAGAACAGGCCATCCGGATAGACGCGGTTCAACTCAAGCATCCCGGTCGCGACGTTTTCCAGAAAATAACGATCGTGACTGATCACGACGCTGGCAAACGGAGCGTTCTGGAGCAGTTTCTCCAGCCATTCAATCCCGGCTAGATCGAGGTGGTTCGTAGGCTCGTCGAGCAGCAGAATGTCGGGATTTTGAGCCAGCACCTCCGCAATTGCCAGACGCTTCAACCACCCTCCCGACAACGCCGCGGCCTCAACGTCAAAGTCCTCAAAACCGGTCCGGCCGAGTATCTCGGCTTCTCGTCCTGCACGCTCCGCGTCGGATACTCCAGCGGACTCGAGCGCACGCTGGATAACGGCACGGACAGTCTCACCCGGTGCGAACCGCGAATCCTGCGCAAGGTACGCCACACGGGTGCCCTTGCGGATCACTACCTGACCCGAGTCGGGTTCGCGACGCTGCGCGAGGATCTCCAGCAGCGTAGATTTACCAGAGCCGTTAGGGCCGATCAGTCCCAGCCGGTCGCCTTCGCCGATGCTAAGAGAGATATTTCGAAACAGCGCAGTGGCGCCATACGACTTGGAAATTGCCTGAGTATTCAGTAGGAGCGCCACAGCCGGATCTCGATTCAGTTGGATCTGGATTCAGCTTAACAGTTGAACTCATCTCGCCATGCCGGATGTAGCGCAATAGAGTTCCACAATAGATGTTCCACAATAAAGGAGGGCCGATCGTGATACGCGAACCTCTCTTCTCGGTAACAGCCCGCAAAACGGAGCGGGCGGGCCGCTTACTTCTGTACATCGAGGGCGCCCGCGCGTCCTTTGCAGGCTTCCTAATCCTCCTCGCGGCGATTACAGCCACGGCGCCCGCTGCCGCGCAAACGCCCAGCTCCGCCCGAGATGTCGCGCCCACCGGAACCCTTCGCGTAACCTTCCTCGGCAGCAACCCCACGCAAGGCAAAGTCGATCCGAAAACCGGCGCCATCAGCGGACCCGTGCGCGAGCTTTCCGACGAACTCGCCCGCCGCCTCGGCGTGCCGGTCGCTATTACACCCTCAGGCGGAGTTCCCGCCATCCTCGAAAGCCTTAAGGCCAATACCGTCGATCTCGGCTTTGTAGCCATCGATCCAACCCGCGCCAGGGATGTCGATTTCTCCCAGCCTTACCTCCTGGGATGGAGCTCCTACCTGGTCCCCGCCGCATCCAGTCTCCACAGCGTGAAGGACGTCGACCGGCCGGGCATCCGCGTAGCCGCCAATGCCGGCGATTCGCCCGACCTGTTCCTCGCCCGCAATCTGAAGAATGCAACGTTAACGCATCTGAAGAACATGGACGAGGCGATAGCTGCTCTTTCGAGCGGCGAAATCGGGGCTTACGCGTCCAACCGCCAGCGCCTCCTGCAAATCGCCGCCGCCGATCCGCGCCTTCGAGTCCTCGACGATAACTTCTTCGCCGTCGAGCAGGCCATCGCCGTTCCCAAAGGAAACTCCGCCGCCCTTGCCGCGGTCAACCGCTTCCTCGACGACGCGAAAGCATCCGGTTTGGTCAAAGCCGCAATCGATCGCGCCGGTTTGACGGGCGTCGCCGACCCCGCCCCCCTGCGGACGAAGTAAATCCACGAAGTAAAGTAAGGAGAGCCTTCCGGCCTGACCGGCGGGCGACGCTAAATCAGTTCGAGACCTTGAGCGAACCGTTTCTTCCATTCGAATCGAAACTTGTGTAAAATCCCCACATGCAAGGAAAACCCTGGAGCACAATCGCGCTCGGCTCGCTCTTGCTCATCTCGGCCTGCTTAAAAGGAGGACAGGAAGTGCAATCTCCGCAACCTGAAACGTCGAAGCCGCCGGTCAAAACTGAGCAGCGCGGGCGCATCCTTGGAATCGGCGGTGTCTTCTTCAAATCCGCTAATCGCGATCAGATGCGCGAATGGTATTCGAAGCATCTTGGACTCGCTGACACAGGCCAAGGGGCGATGCTTCCGTGGCGCGAACACGACGACCCGCAAAAGGAACACGTTACAGTTTGGACTGTTTTTCCCAGCTCCACTGACTATATCCCAGCCACGCAACCGTTCATGGTCAACTACATCGTGGACGATCTGGATGCTTTGCTCGACCGCTTGAAGCAAGAGGGAGTAAAGATTGACGCCAAACGAATCAATGAATCCTACGGTCGCTTTGCCTGGATCTATGACCAGGATGGGAATAAGATTGAGCTCTGGCAGCCGGCAGCGTAGGCGCGGTCGAGGGCGGTGAGCTCATTGGCTGGGTGACTAACTTAGCAGGCGACTCCACAGAGTGCAGCGAAAACCGCCAGCGCGAGCTTTCCGGGGAGCGGCATTTCTTGATGATACGCGACCGGAGCGCGGGAGGACAGAACTTAGCTTTTCTCCTGTCTGCCATACCTTGTCTGCCATACACCTTGTCTGCCATACCTTTGATCCCGGCCGCTCGGAGTGATACACTCTTCGGCTAGATTGGTTTCGGTTGTGCGGTTGTTATGTGGCCGTGATAGAATCTTGTGCCGATGGCAAATTGAGGAGATGCACGAATGATTAAGCGAACTCTAGGATGTGCGGCTTTGCTGAGCGGGTGGTTGATAGGCAGCGGCGCGCTGCAGGCTCATCACTCCCTCGCGGGCGTATACGACATGAAAGCTGAAAAGGAGCTCACGGGGGCGGTCCAAAAAGTACAGTTTGTAAATCCCCACGGCTCGTTGACTATCTCAGTCAAGAATCCGGATGGCACGGCAACCGACTGGACTTTCACGCTCGGCTCCGCCACGGGGCTCGCGCAGAAGGGGGTCGGCAAAATCGGACCGAATGCGCTCCATGTTGGGGACGAAATTAAAGTGAAGTGTATCCCCGCCAAGGACGGCCATCCTTTGGGGTTTCTCAAGTCGATCACCTATCCTGACGGGCATGTGATCGTGGTATCCGGCGGCGCGGCTAGCGACTAGACAAGAAAGGGGACCATCATGACCTATCCACGAAGCATTATAGGGACGAGTGTCGGGATCGTTGTCACCATCGGTCTGATCGCCACTGCGAACGCTCAAGCTCCGGCTAACGCCCAGGCCCCGGCGGGCGGCGGGGTGGGTGGCGGCGCTGGACGCGCTGGGGGCGGTGGGGGCGGCGGAGCGCGCGGCGGCGGCCGCGGAGGTCGAGGCGGCGGCGGGCCGCAGTACACCCCTGCAGCCGGCGCGAAGGACCTGAAAGCAGTCCTTTTCAACTGGGCCTGGTATATGGGCATGCTCCGAAGCAGCGCCGAGCAGGATCTAATGATGACGCTCGAATACACGGGCAAGGGCACCATGCAAGTGGACGGACAGCCCTGCAATGTCACGAAGTATCGAACCAGCATCACCTACCAGAACTCGGGTGAACGGATTCAGATCACCGGCACTCGGCCGAATGGCCAGACTTGCTCCAATATTGAGAACCTCAGTGGAGCATATGCCTGGAACGACGACATTCCCGGCGCCGAACTCGTCGCCGGTAAAGGCAAGGCCACGCCGATGCCGGCCACGGTTGAGGAACGGATGATTCGCCTGTGGGCGGGTCCGCAGGGTGCGTTCAAGGCCGCTATGGCCGGCACAAGCGACCCGCCGGAAATGGCCCCCAAGCCACAACTGGTACCGGAGAATGTGATGACGGCAGGGAAAACCTCCGTCGCGTGGGAAGGCAATAAGCCCACCGTGACGTTCCCGATCCCGGGCGTTCCCAATGCGATCGCGAGCGCGACTCTGAACGACAAGTTCATGGCGGAAAAAGTAGTCGTAAAAAATGGCGCGAACACTTACGAGTTCGATTACAGCGACTACAGAGACTGGAATAATCCGCTCAACCCGGCCGAGGCGTTTTACGCCGGCAAGATGACCGAGAAGAAGAACGGCACGGTGACCCGCGATATTACGACGACTCTGACCGAAACGGGACAGATGTATGTCGTGGTGCCGGTTCCGGCAAGCATCAAGGCGGCCATCAAGCCAACCAATCAGCCTGCCAACTGGACTCTGAATGCCAGCACACCGTTTGTGCCGGTCACGTTGGCTTCGGCGACCGGCGAAACCCCGCGGCTGGCCGACGGACATCCGGATATGACAGGAAGCTGGGGCGGCGCCGGGTTCGGGGGTCCATATGGGAGTCAAGGGAGCCGCCGATGTGGTCCAACGCAGGTGAAGGGTGGGGGAATCAACCCCGAAGTCGGCTGCAGAGAGCCCATGGACAACTTCTGGGTGGATTATGAAATGATCTCGCCGTCGCGGTTTGGTTTGACCGGCTCCGAGAGTTTGAAGCCGAGTCATCCCGTTTACAAACCCGAGTTTTGGGACAAGACTCAGGAACTCGATCAGTGGACCAACAAGTACGATCCCATCATGACCTGTCAGCCGATGGGAATGCCGCGGGAGGGTACACCGGCGCGTATTCTTCAGACCCCGACTGACATCATCATGTTCTATACAACCAGCGATTACGGCGGGGGGAATGTCGAATTCCGCGACATTCAGATCGGCGGCCAGCCGCCGCGCGCCACGGTTGAAGCCTACTACATGGGACTTTCGACCGGCAAATGGGAGGGCGACACGCTGGTGATCGATTCCACCAACTTCGTCGATACCACCTGGTTCGGACGCGGCGGCCTGCTCCATTCCCCCGAAATGCACATCACCGAGAGGCTGACGCGGAAGGGCAATGAAATTCTTTATCAGGAGACCATCACCGACCCGGACCTCATCGAGCCTTGGGTGATGCCGGACAAAATCCTGCGCGTAAGCGACGGCGCGCCACGAGTCATCCATGAGCGCGCCTATTGCGAAGTGTACGAAGAAGGGAACCTCTCCACTCAACTTCGGCACTGACGTGCCGAGTCAACTTCGGCACTGACGTGCCGAGGCGGTAAGATAAGCTCTTGCTCGACTGTGGCCGCGGCCTCCGTAATCGAGTCCGCGGCCATCGTTTGTAAAGAATCGAACATGAACTGGGTACACGTACATCTCTTACTGAATCATTTCCCCACCGTCGGCATGGTGGTCGGACTGGGCCTTTTCGTCACGGCCATCGTGGTCAAGAGCGATGAGCTGAAGCGCGCCAGTCTGGCGGTTTTTTTCTTCATCTCGCTGCTGGCCATTCCGGCGTTTGTGACGGGCACCTCCGCGAAGCTGGCGTTGGACAAAGTCCCGGAAGTTTCCAAGCCCATGATCGACCAGCACGAAACCGCGGCCTTCGAGGGGCTCTGGTTCATGGAGTTGACGGGCGTCATGGCGTGGCTGGGACTGTGGCAGTTCCGGCGATTGTCCCGGCTGCCGCAGGGGACGCTGGCATCGGTCCTGGTGCTGTCGCTGGTGACCTTCGGCCTGATGTCCCGTGCCGCGCTGATCGGCGGGCAGATCCGGCACCCGGAGGTTCGCATGGAGGCAGTCCCCGATCCGGTCCCGGCCGGGACCGCCGCGGACGCCTCGGCCACCGACGCTGAGGCGGCAAATCAGCCACTGGCGCGAGTCATCGGCGACGCGATGGTCAACCTCACCTGGGGCTGGCCGGCCTGCGAGACGATTCATTTTGTCGGGCTATCGCTCTTGTTCGGCGTGGTGCTGCTGGTCGATCTGCGGATGCTGGGTTTCATGAAGAACATCCCATTTTCGACGCTGCACCGGTTGTTGCCTTGGGGAATATTAGGGTTCGGCTTAAACGTGGCAACCGGCTTCCTGTTCTTTATCGGCGCTCCGCCAACTTTCTACGTCACCAATCCGACCTTCTATTGGAAGCTGGCGCTGATCCTGGTGGCGGGCGCCAACGCCCTGTACTTCACCGTGTTCGATCAGCCCTGGAGCTTGGGCGCCGGCGACGAGCCGCCTATGGCCGCGAGGGTCGCCGCGGCGTCCGCCATCGTCCTGTGGACGGGCGTGATCTTCTGCGGCCAGATGCTGCCGTTTCTGGGCCACTCATTTTGAGGTGAGGCAGATTGAAGTGAGAAAAGACACATGACGTTAATCGCTCTCCTCGTTCCTCCGCTGGCCATCGCCGCCTCCATACTGGTCGGGGTGTTGGGATATCTCATAGACAAGAACGAAGAACGCGCGGAGCGCAAATGAGCTTCTTAGAATCCATCGAGCAACTCGGCTTCAGTACCTGGGTGAGTGAATCCAAATCTCTCCTGGCGTATCCCACGGTTCTGTGGCTGCACGTCATGGGGATGGGCGTGGTGGCTGGCATCAGCACGATGATGTCGCTGCGGTTTCTGGGAATTTCCTCCAAAATCCCGGTGCAGCCGCTGGAGCGGTTGTATCCGTTGATCTGGGCGGGCTTCTGGGTGAATGCGGTGACCGGCACGGCTCTGCTGATGGCGAGCGCGTCCAAACGGATGGTCGATCCCACGTTCTACATCAAGATGGTCTTCATCTTCGCGGGCGTCGCTGTGCTCCAGCGCACGCGGAAGAATGTGTTCCATAAGCTCGGACCGAACGGTGAACTGCCGGAGAGCGCCAAGGGGCTGGCGTGGGCGGCGCTGATCTGCTGGCTGGGAGCGGTGACCGCCGGGCGCTTACTGGCGTACCTCTAGCCCCGAGCCGCGCCGTCACTCCGCCGCTACTGGTCTCCATACCCTTCCCAGTAGGCGATGAGCCTTCCCATGGTAAACATGCCGGTCCAAAGCAGCAACGAGAGTATCGCGCAGACCTTCGCTTTGGTGGGGATGACCGGGGATCGATCCAACTCCTCCGTGCGGTTGTAAACGATGGGGCGGAAGATCAGGGCGTGCACGCCAATCAAGCCCAAAATGACCATCTTGGTCCAGAAGTAGGGATTGGGCGAATACTTTTCCGCCTCGCAAGCCGCTAGAAGCAAGCCAGCGCCGATCATGATGACGCCGCCTGCGCGCTTCCAGGGGCGGAAGCTGGTGACCACCTCAGTGATGGTCAAGCCCTTCAAGGCAAGCCCCAGGAGCCGCAGGTTGGTCATCAGGATCATGCCGCCGAAGAATGCGATGCACGTCAGATGGATCGAGAGGACGATCGGGTACGCCAGCACGGACTCGCTGAACTCCGACAGGAACGGGATACTCTGGATCGAGTGAGCGATGGCCACGTGAGGATCGCCTCTATATCAGGAACCCGGTGAAAATCCCGCCAAACACGATGGACATCCATAGCAGCAGGGATACGATCGCCACTACCTTGCTCAAGGCCGGCGAAGGATGGTCCATAGTGGCCACTTTTCTGTGGATCGTAAAGTTGTAGATCAGCGCGGCCGCAAGCACGTACATCTTGATTGGGAAGACCAGGTTCACCAGGTAAATGTCGACCTGCGATGCAAACAGAGCCAGCCCTGAGAAGACCACGAACACCAGCGCGATCAGCGTCCACGGCTCGGTTTGCCGCAAGATCCGCGCGGCAGTTTCATGCCGCAGTCCGAGGTTCAACATCCGGAAGTCCACCACCGCGATCGATCCAATTCCCACGGCAAACCCTCCGATGTGAAGACACTCCGCCAGCGGGAACGCCCACTCGGTGTTGTTGAGCGCATCCGCAACCGCGTTCTGGAGCAGCATGCTTCTGCGATCCTCCCTTCGCCGCCAACCGCCAGCCGAACCCAAGGTTCAAGCCTAGCACGTGCTTTCCCCTAAGTTGTCGCCCTTATTGGCGACTCAGTTGTTCCCCGTAGCCCCCACTTGACAACCGAAATAAGGGTTACAATATTTGCTGGATATGGTTTAGGACTTTGGTTCTAGGACTATGGTCCCGAGAACGGCAAAGAGTCGTCTCTGGACTTGTAGCTGGTCTATTGGAGGGAACCTATGATTAGCCTAAGGCCCAGCCGGAGTTCGACGGAAGAAGTTTGTAACAATCAGAGATCGAACCCGGCGACTAAACGAGGTGCTGTTAACGGCGCTTCAAATCGCCTTCGCCTCGCGTTTTACATCGCGAGTGCGTTGGTTGTCTGCACCACCCTTTTGGCGGGCCCGATTACTTCACCGGGTTCGATGACCGGCGCTACGCTGATCGATTTCGACAATTTGCCGGGCGGGGGTTGCAATCTGTGCGGTACTCCGGTCTCCAACCAATACGCGGGGATCGGCGTCACGTTCAATGACCCCAGCTATCCAAACGCGGATACTGCCGATTTCAACCTGACCTCGCTGATGCCGGGCGCGTCGGGCAACATGTTGTACGTCTACCAGGGCGGTCTTTTTTACCAACCTCCCGCCCAACCCTTCGAGATCCAGTTCTCCGTGCCGGTCACAGCGGTAGGTTTCGATTTCGGCAGCAGCGCCAATGCCTATTTGGAATTGGACGCCTACGGCCCCAACAACACTCTCCTCGAAACCGACTACTTCGCGGGGAGCACTGCTCCGATTGGTCTAGCCGGATTTGCGGGTGTAGAAGAATCGACCGCCATCACGCAGGTCGATGTCTCCTATCACTATTATTCCGATCCGAGCCGCACGCTCAATTTCTCGATCGACAACTTCCTCTTCGTGGATCCGCCGCTCGGCGTGCCTGAGCCATCCACATTGGCTTTGATGGGCGCCGTGCTTCTCGGGATCGGCATTTGTACCGTCCACGCCCGCCGCGGGCGGCCCTGACGCAGGAACAGCCGAGCGCAGAAACAGCAAAGAATACGCGAAGACCACTCTCGCTTGACGCCCATAGCCCACGGTGCTACCATGCCTCCGTCTGTGTTTCGGCCCAGCGGGCTCCGGTCCGCGCAACATCTGGGCGGGCAGGAATGTATCCGATTGAATCGGAAGCCAAAGGAGTTTAAAGATGACAACGAAAGCTAGCGTTTTGTTGGCCGGTTTGGGTCTTATGGTTGCCTCCGTTCCGTTGCTGGCGCACCACTCGTTCGCGGCGGAGTACGACGCGAACAAGCCCGTCACCATCACCGGCGTCGTCACCAAGGTGGAATGGATGAATCCTCACGCGCGCTTCTATGTCGACGTGAAGGACGCGGACGGCAAAGTGACCAACTGGAACTTCGAGCTCGGCGCCATCCCGGTTCTGCTGAAGCAGGGCTGGACCAAGAACTCCTTGAAAGAGGGTGATCAGGTCACCGTGGAAGGCTCGGCCGCGAAGGACAATTCCCATAGCGCGAACGCCCGGACCGTTAAGTTGGCCGACGGACGGCGCGTATTCGGCGGCTCCTCGGCTCCGGACGCTCAGAATCAATAGCACAGGCCGAGCATCCGGATTTCAGCATAGGCACAGCCAGGTTCACTCCCTCAGGAGGCGCAACGTGAGACAGACTCCAACCATGTTCCTTGTGGCCGCCGCGGCCGTTTTGGGTTTCTTCGCCGCCAACGGCGTGTCCCAGGACAACGGCGGTAAGACGGGCGCGCCCCCTCCGGCCCGCGGAGGCGGCAAGGGCCGCGGCGCGGCGAAGAAAGGACCTCCCGGACCGGTGCCTCGCCTTTCAGACGGAAAGCCCGACCTGACCGGAATCTGGAACGGCTTTGGCGGAAGCGGTAACGATGCGCCGAACATGTTGCCCTGGGCTGCGGACATCGTCGCGGCGCACCGAGCTAACGGTGGCGCCGAGGATTATGAAGCGCGCTGCCTCCCCGGCGGCCCGCCTCGCGCGGCTCCGTACCACACCTCCCTCTTTGCGACTCCTAAACTGGTGCTGATGCTGTTTGAAGGCAACACCCACATGTATCGCCAATTCTTCGTGGACGGATCGACCCATCCGGCGAACCTCAAGCCCACCTTTTACGGCGACTCGCGCGCGCATTGGGATGGCGACACTCTGGTTGTGGATACGGTCAGCTTCTTTGAGAAATCGTGGTTTGACTTCGCCGGCACTCCGCACACCAAGGCCATGCATCTCACCGAAACCTTCCACCGGGTCGACTATGGAGATCTGGAGATGCACGTCACGATTGAAGACCCTGGCGTGTTGACCAAACCGTGGGTGATCAATCGAACCACCACTCTTGAGACCGGCATGGAAATGACCGAGTACGTTTGCAACGAGAACAATCAGGATCCTGGGCACCTCGACGCGACCCTGGCGAAGCCTACCACGGGAAGCGAGGAGCTCGATAGGAAGAAATTGAAACAGGTGCCCGTCCTGCAAGCGCGGAAAGCGCCCGCGCCTCCCGCGGGTCCCACTCCGCACACCGATTTCGGAAAAGTGGATTTTTCGGGCGTCTGGGTTCCCACCAGCATAAATCTGCCCAGCGACCCCTCCTATCAGCCGGGTTTCAAGGCAGTCTACGACGCGCGCAAGTCAGATCCCAACAAGGCCGACCCCGAGCGGATCTGCTTGCCCGATGGCGCGGTGCGAGTCAATCCCCTGCCCTATAAAATCGTGCAGCGTCAGGACACGATCGCACTGCTGTGGGAAGGCAGCACGCACAGCTACCGGCGCTTTTTTCTGGATGGGCGCGCCCATAACTTGGACCTGGAACCGGAGACCTGGACCGGACAATCCATAGGCAAGTGGGATGGCGACGCGCTGGTGGTGGATACGATCGGGTTCAACGATAAGACTTGGCTCGATTCCACCGGCAAGCCGCACAGCTCCGACATGCACTTGACCGAGCGCTACCGTCGCCCCGATCTCGGGCACCTGAACGTGGATCTCACCATCGAAGATCCCAAGGCGTTGACGAAACCCTATTCCTTCACAAGGACCTTCACTCTGGCGCCCAATATGGAGCTGCAAGAGTACGTCTGCCAGGCGATTCTGGACGGCATTCTCTAGCCTCCTAATTCTTAGCAAAAAACTCCGCCGTTCTGCGCACCAGCGTTGTATACTGTTCGCCTGTACTTTCGTTCCCCACTCAGTCCTGATTGCGGAGGCTAACTTCGGCGTGATTTCTAAAAATCTTTTTGCGTCTTTACTGGTTTTTCCGGGCGTCATGTTGGCGCAAGGCACAATTACCACCTATGCGGGGTCCGACAGTATCTTTGCGGACTCGGGACAGCCCGCTACATCCGCGCATTTGCTGGGCCCGGATTCCGTAGCCGTGGATAGCCAGGGCAATGTCTACATTCCAAACAGCGGCCTGCAGATGGTTCTCAAGGTTGTGAATGGGACCATTTCTATCGCCGCCGGAAACGGTCTGAACGCCAGCGGAGGCGACGGCGGACTGGCCACTGGCGCATCACTTGCATATCCGGCGGCTGCGGCTGTCGATTCATCCGGCAACCTTTACATCGCCGACTCGTACGCCGGTGTAATCCGCAAGGTCGCCGCCAACGGGATCATCACCACGGTGGCGGGCGGAGGAGGCAACGGATTAGGCGATAACGGACCCGCGATCCAAGCGTCGCTGAGCTTGCCCACCGGCATCGCCGTGGACAAATCCGGCAATCTGTATGTCGTGGACGCCGGCAAATGGGCGCATCCGGATGGTCAACGCGAGCACGGGTATCATATCAACCTTTGCGGGAACCGGTACTGCGGGTTACAGTGGCGACGGAGGGCTAGCGGTTAAGGCGGGGCGAGAGGCGTGGCGGTCGATTCCTCGGGCAACGTATTCATCGCCGATACATTCGGTTGTGTCGTTCGCGAAGTCTCGAACGGCGTCATCAACACCGTGGCCGGCGTTCCCAATCATTGCGGAACCGGCGGCGATGGCGCATCGGCGATCAAGGCGGGCCTGTCCGATCCACAGGCCGTGGCCGTGGACTCCTCGGGAAATCTCTACATCGCCGATACCGGAAATGAGACCATCCGCCGCGTGGCGAACGGGACCATCACCACCATTGCAGGGACGCCTGGAAAAGCCGGGTTCAGCGGCGACGGCGCTTCAGCGACGGCCGCACTGTTCAGTACTCCCTCGGGTGTCGCCGTGGATTCCTCGGGAAACGTCTACGTCGCCGACAACGACAATAATCGCATTCGCAAGGTGGTTCCGGGCGGCAACGTGACCACTTTCGCGGGGACTACGGTGACGATCGGAGATAACGGCCCTTCCACGCAAGCTCGCTTGGATCGCCCGACCGGCGCGGCCGTCGACTCGGCGGGAAACCTCTTTATCGCCGACACCGGCGAGAACCGTATCCGCGCGGTCACTCCATCGGGCACTATAACGACTCTGGCGGGAAATGGGCAAGGGGGAAACGCCGGCAATAATGGGCCCGCATCGGCGTCTGTGTTAAATACGCCCAGCGGCGTTGCGGTCGACTCGTCCGGAAAAATTTATATCGCCGATGCCGGAAACGGCTTGGTCCATATCGTTAACCCCGCCACCGGAATTATTTCGATCTTCGCGGGCGGCGGTCAGTCAGCTTCACTTTACAGTGGACCCGGAACGGGGGGAGATGGCGGCCTGGCAACCAGCGCCAGCCTATTCTACCCGGGTAGCGTGGCGGTGGATGGACTGGGAAACGTCTACATCACAGACTTCGTAGCGAGCACAAATCCAACCGCTTCCTTTGCCATTCGCCGCGTCACCACAGACGGGAAGATCAACACCTGGGCGGGCGGAAGCCCCAATACAGGCTTCAGCGGCGATAACGGACCGCCGCTTCAGGCGCAGTTCAGCGCCAACGTTACCATCGCAGCCGGGCCGGATGGCAGCCTATATATCGCGGACGGCGGAAATGCACGCATCCGAAAAGTCAATCCGGCCGGAACCCTGATCACCACGATTGCAGGCAACGGCCAATTTGCCTCCGGAGATGGAGGGCTGGCGACTTCGGCGGGCTTGACTTTTCCCTCCTCGGTCGCGTTGGACCAGGCGGGGAACCTTTATATCGGCTGTGCTGGAAGCGTGCGGATCGTCACGCCGGACGGCATCATTAACACGTATGCCGGCAACGGCCAGTCCGGTTTCTCCGGCGATGGCGGACCAGCCACGCGGGCCCAGATCGTCGGTGCGACCGGCTTGGCGGCGGATTCCGGGGGCAACCTTTACATCGTCGATAGCGCGAACAACCGCCCCGCCAGGTGCAACCGGGCGTCCCGCCGGCGATCACCCTGTCGTCCACGTCTCTCAGCTTCAATCTGACGTTCGACTGGTTCGACCGCGTCCAATCAACCTTTGGTGATCGCCAATGGCGGGCAAGGCACGCTGAACTGGGCCGCGTCGGCCAGCACTGCTTCCGGCGGCCCGTGGCTATCGGTGTCTCCCTCCAGCGGATCGACCCTTTCTTCCTCGGTTGGAAATATCGCGACGGTTACCGCGAACCCTTCGGGTTTGGCCGCTGGCGATTATTACGGTGAGATCATGGTCACTTCACCTAGCGCTTTGAGCCCGGTGCAGATTGCCACCGTGAGATTTACGGTCCAGACCGCGGGCGAGGCTCCGCCCCAAGTCTTCGCGGGTGGCCTGGTGAGCGACGGCAGCTACAGCGCGGGCGCGCCGGTCGCGCCAGGAACTCTGGTGGCGATTTTCGGCATGAATTTTACGGATTCAACCGCCGCTCTGATCGCCTCGGGGTTCCCGTGGCCCAACCAACTCGGCGGGACCTCGGTCACCATCGGCGGCGAGCCGGTTCCTCTTTATGCGGTGACCTCCGGCCAGCTTGTCGCCGCCCTGCCCTTCGATCTGCCGGTAAACACCAGCCTGCCCATCGTGGTTACCCGCAACACCGCCATCTCCGCGCCGCAACCCGTGAGCACGGTTTCGGACCAGCCGGGTATCTTCACGCAGTCGGTAAACGGCCTGGGGATCGGGGATATCGAGATCTTCCGGCCGGACGGGTCGTATGAAGGCGTAGCAGGCAATGGCAACTCGGCCACCGCCGGCGACGTAGTGGTCATCTATTGCACCGGTTTGGGTGGGGTCAACCCTCGCGCGGTGGCAGGATATCCAGCCCCGCCATCTCCGCTCTCACAGACCATCGACCCGGTGACCATGACCATCAGCGGCGTCAACGTTCCGGTGTTCTTCGCCGGTCTCGCACCGAATTTCGCCGGACTCTATCAGGTCAACGCCACGATCCCGAGCGGAATCGCCCCGAATCAGAGCGCGCCGCTGGTACTGACCCAAGGTGGCCAGACCAGCCCTACAACCACGATTCCGATGCAGTGAGCAACGCCCGCTCCGCTATAACAGATCCGCAGGCTTATCGATCCAGTAGTCCGGCGACCACTTCGCTATCTCCGCGGGGTCGCCGTAGCCCCAGCGGACCGCGCAGGTTCGGACTCCCGCGCGCTTGCCGGCTTGCATGTCGGCGGCTGAATCGCCCACTAGAAGGCACTCGTCCCGTGGCGCGCCCAGCGCCTCGATAGACCGCAGGATCACATCCGGCTCCGGCTTGGCCGGAAAGCCATCCGTCCCTTGCACATGGTCGAAGTACTGGATCAGGCCGAACTGTTCTAATACCGCTCGTGTGGTCGCGGTGCTCTTGGTGGTGGCGGTCGATTTTCTTCCCTGGAGCCGCGGCAGCGTCTCAGCGATTCCCGGAAACACTCGCGTCGAGGCATGCTTGCGCCCCAGATAGACCTGCCGGTAATGCGCAATCATACCGTCGATCTGGCCGGTGTCGCAGCCGAGGTCCACGAACATATCGAGCAAATGGACTCCGATGTAGCGGCGTAACGCTGCTTGCGGAACATCGCCCCGTCCGTGCTTCACCAATGTTTCGTGAATCGCCGCGGAGATATCCGCCGCCGAATCCATGATGGTCCCGTCTAAGTCGAAGACGTAGACGGGAAATCTGGGGAGCAAGACTATGCCGGCTGCGGCCCGCTTTCGAGCGTTCCCGGAACCCTCCGCGGAGGCTCCGGCTTCAGTACTTGCTGGGCGCCGTCCGCGGGCGGAGCCGGAGGATTGGCCGACTGGAACGCCGGCAATTCCTTGCCGTCAACCAGCAGCCTTACTTCAACCGAGTCGAGCACTTCGCGCTCCAGCAGCGCCATCGCCACGCGCTCGATCGCCGCCGCGTTTTCCTCGATGATCTTGCGCGCTCTCTGGTAGCCTTGCTCCACCAGTTTGCGCACCTGCTCATCGATGCGGATCGCCGTAGCTTCGCTATAGTCGCGGTGCTGCGCGATCTCGCGGCCCAGGAAGATCTGCTCTTCCTTCTTGCCGAAGCTCAGCGGCCCCAACTCGCTCATGCCCCAATCGCAGACCATCCGGCGAGCCAGATCGGTGGCCTTCTCGATATCATTACTGGCCCCCGCCGAAAGCATGTGGCAGAAAACTTCGTCGGCGATACGTCCGGCCATCCCCACCGCGATTTGCGCCTCAGCCTGCTTCTTGGTGAAGTCGAACTGGTCGCTGGTGGGCAGGAACATCGTCACGCCCATCGCCATGCCGCGAGGAATAATCGTCACCTTGTGCAACGGCGTCGCATCCGGGATCATCAGCGCCACCACGGCGTGTCCGGCCTCGTGATAGGCGGTGTGCTTCTTTTCTTCGTCGCTGATGACGCGGCTCTTGCGTTCCGCGCCCATGATGACCTTATCCTTGGCCATCTCGAAATCGTATTGCGTGATCACCTTGCGGTTCTGCCGCGCCGCGATCAGCGCCGCTTCGTTCACCAGGTTCGCCAAATCGGCTCCGGCGAAGCGCGGAGTTCCGCGCGCGATCACGCCCAAATCCACGTCGTCAGCCAGCGGAGTCTTCTTGGTGTGGACCCGCAGAATCGCCTCGCGTCCTTTGATATCCGGAAGATCGACCACCACGCGGCGGTCGAACCGGCCCGGCCGCAGCAGCGCCGGATCTAGCACGTCCGGACGGTTGGTCGCGGCCACCAGGATCACGCCTTCGTTGGACTCAAATCCGTCCATCTCTACCAGCAACTGGTTGAGAGTCTGTTCCCGTTCATCGTGCCCGCCGCCCAGGCCCGCGCCTCTGTGCCGGCCCACGGCGTCGATTTCATCGATGAAGATAATGCAGGGGGCGTTCTTCTTGCCCTGCTCGAACAGATCGCGCACGCGGCTTGCGCCCACACCCACAAACATCTCCACGAAGTCCGAACCGGAGATGGAGAAGAACGGCACATTCGCCTCGCCTGCGATCGCCCGAGCCAGCAGCGTCTTTCCCGTGCCCGGCGAGCCGATCAGCAGCACGCCCTTCGGAATCCTGCCGCCCAGCTTCTGGAATTTCTGTGGCTCTTTTAAGAATTCGATTATCTCTTGTAACTCTTCCTTGGCTTCCTCCACGCCGGCCACGTCCTTGAACGTCACCTTCTTCTGTTGCGAGGAGTGCAGCCGCGCGCGGCTCTTTCCGAAGCTCAAGGCTTTGTTCCCGCCGCTCTGCATCTGGCGCAGGATCACGAACCAGAACCCGGCCACCAGCACAATGGGGAAGGTTTGAATCAGGATCGACATCCAGCTATTGCTGTTGTCCTTGTCGTACTTCACCTGGACCTGATTGTCCATCAAGGTGGTGATGAAGTCGTTGTAGCCCACCGGAACCACGGAGTGAAACTCATCCTTGGTTCCGCGATAGTGTCCTGTGATGTCACCGGTTGCGGTGTTGATCACCACGTCCGAGAACGTCTTTGCTCTTCACCTTCTGCACCAGATCGGAGAAGGCCGGTTGATCGGCAGCCGGCGGAGCCTTCCGGAAAGCCACCCAAATGATGGCCACCAGCCCCACGATTACGACCCACAGGATTGCGTTCCGAAAACTTGAATTCATGCCTACTCCCACAGTGAAGATGCCGCTAAGAAGCTCCCACTACCTATACAGACGATCAATCAGGGGTAAATGATTCATGACCGCGCACTTTTCCGTGACCCGCCCGCTTCCGTTCCCCCTCGTGCCCTCCGCGGTTCTTCCCAAATCCGCAGCCAGGCTCCCGGCCCGCGGCCTTCTCCGGTCTCTGCCGCTACTCCGAACTCTCTGGCCCACAAGATGTTCGACCCATTCGTAACAATCGGCCAGAAACCGCGCTTCCAGGAGGGAATTTTCGCTTTCTGAAACATTTCCTTGAGCTTTTGCTCTCGTGGATACCCCCCAGGGCGGTAGCGATCTCCCTCTTTCCAGCCTCGCAATTCCAGGAGCGCGGAAGCTTGTTGCCCGTTCCATTTCAGCCTAACACAGCCCGCTTCCCTCGATTTCGCCGGCTCTTCGGCGACCTCCAGGCACACCTCGCCACCCCCCCACGGATACCGGCCTCTGAACCCTCGCCGGACCTCGATTTGAATCGGCTCCGGTTCGACCTTGCCGGCGCCGGCGGGAGCAAATAATAGCCGTTCGAAGGACCGAGCCACCACTACTCCCGGTAGTTCCAGGCACCCTGAACCGCGCTCAGCCCGCGCCAAGCCAATCGCCCTTTCTACGTGATCCAACCCCAGAACTTTGCCGCCGATGCGCCTGACCAACTCCCGCACCAGCCTCCTGGCTACCGCTCTGGGCAACCCTGCCAGTACCTCCGCGCCAATCTCGATCCCGGCGTCAGACTCAACCGCCGTCTTCCGCGCTACCTTGGCGATCTCCGCGGCCCACCACCGCTCTTCCTCCAGCGCCAGGTCCGCCATCCGCGCCAGCGATTCCCTCAGCTCCGGATTCCACTCCCGCTCGAGTTGCGGCAGCAGCTCATGCCGGATCCGGTTGCGCGCGAACCGGCCATCGAAGTTGCTCGCGTCGTCCCTCCACTCGATTCCCCGCTCCCTCAGGAACTCTTCGATCTCCGCGCGGGGCGTTTCGAGCAGCGGCCGGATCAAACCCTCCTTCGTCACCGGCAAGATCCCCGCCAGCCCGGCCAATCCCGAGCCTCGCATCACCCGAAATAACACCGTTTCCGCCTGATCGTCGCGCGTGTGGCCCGTCGCAACTCGATCCGCTTTCCCTTCTTTAATCAGCCGGGAAAAAAATCGGAGCCTGGCCCGCCGCGCCGCCTGCTCCAGATTTCCCCCCGCCTCCAGCACCCGCGCCTCTTCGCGATAAAATTCCACGCCCAGCCGGGCGGCCGCATCCGCCACGAACCTTTCGTCCGCTTCCGAAGCGTCCCCGCGCAGCTTGTGATTCAGATGCGCCACTCCCGCCAGCGCCGCTCCGGCGCGCGGCGCAAGCTCCGCCAGCACATGCATCAGGAAAATCGAGTCCGCGCCGCCCGAGACCGCGGCCACCACGCGGCTGCCAGGGCGCAGCATGTTATAACGGGAAATCGTTCTGAATACTGTGTCCAACACTGCGAGCGGCACGAATGCCTTCATTGTAAGCCTCGATGTCGGGACCTCCTCCGTTCGCGCCCTTTTGTACGATTCCGGGGCGCGGCAGATGGAAGGCTACGGCGCTCATCTTCCTTACAATGTCCGCACCACGCCCGACGGCGGCGTCGAGGTCGATCCGGAAGCACTCGCTGGCCATTCCATCGATTGCCTGGATGAGCTGCATCGCCAGGTTCGGGAAGCCGGGTTCCACATCGCCGCCGTCGCCGGCAGCGCCTTCTGGCACAGCTTCTGCGGGGTGGATGCCGCGGGCAAGCCTACGCTGCCGATTCTGCACTTGCTTGACACGCGCAGCGAAGCGGAAGTGCCGCGCGTTCCCAAAACTCATTCCGCGACCGGCTGCCCCCCCACTCCAGTTACTGGCCCGCGAAGCTGCTCTGGCTGGAGCGCAACCGCTCCGCCGAATTCGCCGCCACGGCGCGCTTCTTGAGCTTTCCCGAATATCTCTTCGAAAAACTCTTCGGCGAAGCCCGGGTCTCCACCTCCATGGCCTCAGCCACTGGCCTGTGGAATCAGGCCGGCAACACCTATGACTACGCCACGATCGAGGCCCTTCCCATCCGCCGCGAGCAGCTCGCCGACCCAGCCTCCATCGACAAGCCTCTGCACAATCTTCGCGAGCAATACCGCACTCTATGGCCTGCCTTCGCGGATTGCCCGTGGTTCCCGGCCATCGGCGACGGCGCTGCCAATCACATCGGCAGCGGCTGCCTTACCTCCCATCGGTTTTCGCTCATGGTCGGCACCACTGGTGCGATGCGCGTGCTGCTGCCGTCCACCGGAACCATCCCCGATGGCCTGTGGTGCTACCGGCTGGATCCCCATCGCGCGCTGATGGGCGGCGCTCTCTCCAACGGCGGCAACGTCTACGCGTGGCTCAAACACACCCTCGGCATGCCGAAGAATCTCGAAGCCCGGCTCGATTCGGCCGAGCCCGGCGGCCACGGCCTCACCTTTCTCCCTTTCCTTGCGGGTGAGCGCTCCCCTTACTGGCGCGCGGATCTCCGCGGCGCCATCACCGGTCTGACCCTTTCCACCGAGCCCTTCCACATCGTCCACGCCGCGCTCGAATCCATTTCGCTTCGCTTCCGCGAGATCTATGGCGCCCTTTCGAGCGCCGCCGGGGTCCCAGCCGAAGTCATCGCTTCCGGCGGCGCGCTGCTCAACTCCCCGGCCTGGACTCACATCATGGCCGACGCGCTGGGCCGCCCCGTCATCGCGTCCACAGAGCTCGAAGCCTCCTGCCGCGGCGCGGCCCTCTACGCGCTCGAACGCATCGGCGCCATCCCTTCGCTCGATGCCCTGCCCGCCTCCACCGGCGCCGCATTCGAGCCTCGCCCGCAGTTCGAAGGCGCTTACGCGCGCCTGCTGGAGGAACAGCGTTCCCTTTACTCAACCCTTTTCGAAGGTAAACGAGACCAATGACCACCGATATCGAAACCCGCGCCGCCCGCGTACGCCTCTTATTGATGGACGTGGACGGCGTCCTCACCGACGGCCGCCTGTTCAACGTCCCCGCCCCCGACGGAAAAATGGCCGAGACCAAAGCCTTCGATTCCCAGGACGGCATCGCGCTGCAGTGGCTGGAATGGTACGGCATCCACACCGGGGTCATCAGCGGGCGCGTCTCGCCCGCCACCGAAGAACGCGCCCGCCAGGTCAAGATGCGCTACGTCTACCAGGGCCACATTGAAAAAATCCCCATCCTGGAAGAAATTCAGAAGGAAAGCGGCGTCGGTTATGAGGAGATGGCCTACGCCGGCGACGATCTCACCGACGCCGTCATCCTGCGCCGGGTCGGCTTGGCCATTGCCACGGCCAACGCGCGTCCCGAGGTCAAGCGCGCCGCTCACTACGTCACCTCTGCTTCGGGCGGCCGCGGCGCCATCCGCGAAGTCTGCGAGCTCTTGTTGCGCGCGCACGGCCACTGGCCCGCTATCCTGAAAAAATACGAGGTGGAATAGAACTCCCGTGGCGCAGAAAATTGGCATCGAAGTGGTAGCCGCGACCGGTCCCGGCATCCTGCATCAGCTCACCGGCGTGATCGCCGCGCACAACGGCGACATCACCAGCGTCGAGATTATCAATCCGCGCCACACCTACTTCGAAATCGAAATCCCGGGCGATTCCTCTGCCCTGATCACAGCTCTCCGTGATCTGCCCATCGCGCAGCAGGTCTCCCAGGTCGAGACCATGGAGAAGATTTACGGCAAGCGCATCATCATCATGGGCGGTGGCGCGCAAGTGGGCCAGGTGGCGATGGGCGCGATCACCGAAGCCGACCGCCACAACATCCGCGGCGAACACATCTCCGTGGATACCATCCCGCTGGTTGGCGAACAACCGCTGGCCGACGCTGTCCGCGCCTCCGCCCGCCTGCCGCGAGTCAAGGCTCTGGTCCTGGCCGGTTCGCTCATGGGCGGCGAAATCGAGCAAGCCGTCCGCGACGTCCGCGCCCAGGGGCTCCTGGTCGTCAGCCTCAACATGGCCGGCAGCGTCCCGGATGCGTCAGACCTGGTCGTGACCGACCCCGTCCAAGCCGGCGTGATGACCGTCATGGCCGTCGCCGAGACCGCCAAGTTCTCCATCCAGCGCCTCACCCGGAGGGTGTTTTAGTGGACCGAGGGATAAAGGCTCATAGGATGCGACAATGAGGGCATCAGCATGAGCGCGACGCCTTCAGTCTTCGACCTCAGCCCCTCCGAAAAGCTCCAACTGGTCGAAGACCTCTGGGATGACCTCGCGGCAACTCCTGATTCCATCCCGGTTCAGGATTGGCAAAAAGAGGAACTCGCCCGCAGGAAGGGAAACCTCCTCAAGAACCCGGACTCGACGCTTACCTGGGAGGCAGTAGCGCGCCGAACCCGGACGGGGAACCGCCGTTAGTCGTTTCTCACGACGGTCAGGGAGCGGACCGTTGTGTTATCGATCGCCGCGCCGTCTCCTGGCAACATCAGTGGACTCCAGCCCATGCTTGCGTCGAAGCTCCGCGAACGCTTCGTCCGCAGGCTTTGTCCGGCCGGCCATCACGGATTCGTATCCTTTGCGAATCCCTTCGACAGCTTCCTCGAAATCCCGCCGCTCCCATTCCGAGTAGTCGGCGGACGCCTGGTCGAGATCCTGTTGCTCGTCCACAGCCGTCCTACTCGAATATGTACAGCGGCATCCCCGGAGCCGGAGGCGCGGGCTCCTCGGCCACCGATCCCGCGGCGACGGGTTGCTCCTGCGGCTGCAACAGACGGCAGTACAGTCCGCCTTCGCCGAGATACACCTCGAACTCGCCTGGCTTCGCCAGCGAGCCCTGAATCAGAGCTTCACTCAGCGGATCCTCGATGTACTTCTGAAGGGCGCGGCGCAACGGCCGGGCGCCATAGCTCCGGTCCGTGCACGTCTTCTCCAGAATGTACTTGGCGGCGTCCTCGGCCAGCTTGATCTTCATCTGCTTGCTCTCCAGATTCTTGTTGATCTGCTCGGTCAGCAAGCCGATGATCTTCAGCAGGTCCTCATCGCTGAGCGAAGTGAACAGAATAATCTCGTCCAGCCGGTTCAAAAACTCCGGATTGAAGGCCTTCTTCACTTCCGTCATCACCTGATCCTCCACCTTGGCCGGAAGTCCGGTATTCGGCGCGGAGAATCCCATGGGGCTGCGCTTTTCCAGGAACCGCGCGCCCAGATTCGAGGTCATGATGATAATGGTGTTCTTGAAATCCACCGTGTTGCCGAGCCCATCGGTCAACTGGCCGTCTTCGAACACCTGCAGCAGGATGTTGTACACATCCGGGTGCGCCTTCTCGATTTCGTCCAGCAGGATCACCGAGTAGGGCGCGCGCTTCACGCGCTCCGTCAACTGCCCGCCCTCTTCGTAACCCACGTAGCCCGGAGGCGAACCGATCAGCTTCGACACCGAGTGCTTCTCCATGAACTCCGACATATCGAAGCGGATCAGCGACTTCTCGCTGCCGAACAAAAACTCCGCCAGCGCGCGAGCCACTTCCGTCTTGCCCACGCCGGTCGGCCCCAGGAACAGGAACGATCCCGCGGGCCGCTTGGGCGACTTCAACCCCGCGCGGGACCGTCGGATCGCGCGCGCCAGCGCGGAGATCGCCTTCTCCTGGCTGATCACTCTGTGGTGCAGTTCCTCTTCGATACGCAACAGCTTGGCGACTTCCTCTTCCCGGATCGCCGTCATCGGCACGCCGGTCCACCGCGCCACCACTTCTTCGATGTCGTCTTTAGTGACGACGCCGGTCGAAGCCTCATCCAGGTTGTACTTCTCGCGCATCTGGCGGCGGTTCTCGCGCTCCTTGCGCTCCTCATCGGAGTAGAACCGCGCCTTCTCGAACTCCTGATTGGCGATCGCATTCTCCATGCGGTGCACGATGTACTTGATGCGCTTCTCGATCTCGGCGACCTCGGTCGGCAGAGTGGTCTGGCGCAGCTTCACGCGCGCGCCGGCTTCGTCGATTAAATCGATGGCCTTGTCCGGCAGGAACCGGTCCGGAATGAATCGCGAAGAAGTGTAGACGGCATTCTCCACCGCCTCATCCGTGTACGCCACGGCGTGGAACTTCTCGTAGCGCTCCTTGATCCCGAACAGAATCCGGATCGCGTCCGCCTCGTTCGGCGGCGGAACCTTCACCGCCTGGAAGCGCCGCTCTAGCGACCGGTCCTTCTCAATCGACTTGCGGTATTCGCCCGGCGTGGTCGCGCCGATGCATTGAATCTCGCCGCGCGAAAGCGCCGGCTTCAAAATATTCGCGGCGTCCAAGGATCCCTCCGCGGAGCCGGCTCCCACCAGCGTGTGCAGCTCATCGATAAAGATGATTGCGTTCTGGCTCTCCATCAGCTCCTTCATGATGGTCTTGAGCCGCTCTTCGAACTGCCCGCGATACTTCGTTCCAGCGACGATCAACGAAAGATCCAGCGCCAGAATCCGCTTCTCGGAGAGGAACGATGGCACGTCGCCGTCGGCGATGCGCTGGGCCAGCCCTTCCACGATGGCCGTTTTGCCCACGCCCGGCTCGCCGATCAGCACCGGGTTGTTCTTGGTGCGGCGGCACAGAATCTGAACCACCCGCTCCAGTTCGTAATCCCGGCCCACCAGCGGGTCCAGCAATCCGTCCATAGCGGCCTGTGTCAAGTCGCGGCTGAATTCGCTCAACAGCGAGCTTTCCTTGGGACGATTAGATGACATTTTTTCGGAACTCGACCGTGCGATCTCTTCCCGCACCTGCGACAAGCGCAGACCGCGCTCATGCAGGATATCCGCCGCGAAGCACTTCTCCTCGCGCAGCAATCCCAGCAGCAAATGCTCGGTGCCGATGTGCTTGTGGTTGAGCCGCTCGGCTTCCTCCGCGCCGTAGGCCAGCACGCGCTTGCACTCATGGCTCAGCGGCAGGTCCACCGACGTCGACACCTTCTCCCGCAGCGTGGTTTGCGCTTCGATCTGCCGCCGGATCGACTCCACCGACGCGCTAGACCGCAGGAAGCGGTTGGCCAGCGCCTTGTCCTCTCTCAGCAATCCCAGCAGCAGGTGCTCCGTCTCGATGCACGGGCTGCCGAACTGGCTGGCTTCGTAGCGGGCGAAAAAGATGACCCGCCGGGCCTTCTCGGTATAACGTTCAAACATAAGACCTACCTTCTTGAGGATCGGATGGGGGAGGAGGCGGCGTTAGTAGCACACGGACACCCTCCGCTGTCAAGCCGCAATCGCGCAAAACTTCCGCTGCCGCACAGGATTCCACTCCTAGGATTCCCAACACCAGGTGTTCCGGTCCGGTGCGCTGCCCCAACTTCGCCGCTTCCTGCGCCGCCAGCGTAAAGGCTTGCTTGCAATCTTCCGTAAACGGGAGATCCTCGTCCGAAACTTTTTCCCGCTGCGCCGCCGGCGAAGGTTTCGGACGAGCCTGAAACGATTCCGCGGCTCCCGGGAAGCGGTCGCGAAACTCTTTCTCGATGGAGAGCGCGGTCAGCAGATCCATGGTTTCGATGCAGGCGCTGTGCCGCTGCACGGCCGCGTGGCGAGCGACCACCAAAACCCGTCCGGCGTCCTGGAGCGCTATGATCCAGCCGCCCACACCCGGCGGGAAAGCTCCCCCGCCGAAGTGGCGCTCGCGCGGAATTTCTGGCATCGAGCGAACGTCCGTCTCGGACGGCAGGTCACGCGCGATCTCAAAGCGCACTTGCTCGATCCGCAGTCCCCACTCCCGGAGGATCGACGCAGCGAGAGAGTTCTCCTCCCGCAGCAACCCGAGCAATTGGTGGGCGGTGCCAATTTGACTTTGGTGCAGCCGGTCGGATTCCTCGGCCGCGTACGCCAGGACGCGCTTCGATTCGTGGCTCAGCGGCAGGTCCTCGGCGGTCGAAACCTTCTGCCGCAGCGTGGTGCGCGCCTCAATCTGCCGGCGAATCGACTCCACCGCCCCGCTGGACCTCAGGAAACGGTCCGTCAGCGCCTTGTCTTCCCGCACCACGCCCAGCAGCATGTGCTCGGTCTCGATGAAGGGGCTGCCGAACTGCGAGGCCTCGTAGCGGGCGAAAAAGATGACCCGCCGGGCCTTCTCGGTGTAGCGCTCAAACATAGGCGGTCTCCAGCTTGCCGCGCTCCAGGCGCAGCACGCGATCCGCGCGTTTGGCGAAATTCAGGTTATGCGTGACGTGAACCGAGGTCAGACCGCGCGACCGGTGCAGGTCCTCGATCAGATCCATGATCATTTCGCCGGTGCGGTAGTCCAGGCTTCCGGTGGGCTCATCCGCCAGCAGGACTCCCGGGTCGCCCGCAAGCGCCCGCGCCAGCACCACGCGTTGCTGTTCCCCGCCCGACAATTCCCCTGCGCGGTGCCACGCGCGGTTGTGTAAACCCACTTCCTCCAACCTCGCCAGCGCTACCGGTTCAGCCTTGTCTTTGGCCATGCCCCGGATCAGCAACGGCATCATCACGTTCTCCGCAGCCGAAAACTCGGCCAGAAGCGAGTGAATCTGCCAAACAAAACCCACCTCACGATTACGGAATCCGGCCAAGCCCAATTCCGAAAGCTTGCAGATGTCTATCTGCCCGAAGTATATCTCACCCTCCGTTGGCCTGTCCAGACCGCCAATCAAATGCAACAGCGTGCTTTTTCCGGCTCCCGACTCGCCCACCAGCGCCAGTTTCTCTCCCTTCGACACCTCGAAATTCAGGCCGGTGAAAACCGGCAAATCCGCGTCTCCCGAGCGGTACACCCGGCCCAAGTTCACCCCGCGAATCGCGGTATCGGTCCCCTCCATGCTTCCATCTTACTGGAGAAGCCTCTTCCGTAACACGCTGCACGGCTTTGTAACTCCAACAGCGGCTTTGTACTCCAACAACTGGATCGACCGTCAAGATATAGTGAGACCGGCACTTTCAAGATTCTTATGCTTCGTCTAACCGCCGCCTTCGTCATCACCGCCTTCGTCATAGGGGCGTTTCCCGCCGGTGCGCAAACTCCGCAGCCTTTGAAAAACTCGATTGGCATGGAGTTCGTCAAGATCGCCCCGGGTGAGTTCACCATGGGCTGTTCGGAGAGCGACACCGCCTGCACCGAGGATGAAAAACCCGCGCACCGTGTCCAGATCACCAAGGCGTTCGAGATCGGAAAGTACGAAGTGACGCAGGCGCAATGGCAAACCGTGATGGGCTCGAATCCCAGCACCATCAAGGGCGACGATCATCCGGTCGAGACCATCTCCAAAAACGACGCACACGACTTCATCGACAAGCTCAACGCGTCGAACGACGGCTACGTCTACCGGCTGCCCACCGAAGCGGAGTGGGAGTTCGCCGCGCGAGCCGGGTCGACCGGCCCTCCCGCCTCCCTCGATGACGTGGCCTGGTACGGCGCCGATTCGGGCGACACCACTCATCCGGTCGGCACGAAAAAACCCAACGCCTGGGGCCTCCACGACATGCTGGGCAACGTTCGCGAATGGGTGGAAGATAACTACACCCGCGACTACTATGCCAACAGTCCGGCCGCGGATCCCACCGGTCCGGCGCCCGCTGGCGCCCAAGGTGCCCAGGGTGCGCGAGGTCAGCAGAGCGGCGCAGGCGGCCGCGGTGGTCGCCGTGGCTTCGGCGGTGGAAATCCAGGCGGAAACCCGGGCGGAGGTAATCGAGGCGGTGGGCGCGGAGGCATGCGCCAGCTCCCCATCATGCGCGGCGGAGGCTGGGACAACGGCGCCGAGTTTATCCGCTTATCCTCGCGCTACCACTACTACGGTCCCACTCTACGAGTGAGCGACATCGGCATGCGTGTCGTCCGCGTTCGCATGTGATTTTTGAAGAGGTCCCACCATGAAGAAACTATCTCTCTTGTCCGTCGCCGCCGGCGCCCTTTACGCCTGGCTGCCCGCTTCGGCTCACCACTCATTCCAAGCCGAGTACGACCAGTCAAAGCCCCTCACCCTGGTTGGCAAAGTCACCAAGGTATTGACCGACAATCCTCATGGATGGATCTATCTTGACGCCAAGAATGCCGACGGTCACGTGGTGAATTGGGCCCTCGAGCTTCCCGCGCCCAACGTCCTTCGCCGCAACGGGTTCGACCGAAGCATCTACGAAACGCTGGAAAGCAGCGGCGAGGACGTCACCGTCACCGCCTTTGCCGCCAAGGACGGTTCCAAGCACGCCTGGGCCGGTGGCCTGACGCGCTCGGACGGAAAGACCGTGATCTCGCTCGGAGGCATTCCCTCGCAGGGCCGAGGCCGCGGGGGTCCGGCTCAGGGAAACCAACAGTAGACTCGCTCGAATCCGCTGCAAGCCTCGTTCGGCTGGGATAGAATTACCTGAACTGTCACGTGGTTCCGTGCTTGAACCCACGGCACCCTTGCGGAGGAAAGGACATCCATTTATGACAGCTCAATCAGCGCCGAATGCCGTTCCCGTCCCTGAGCCAGGCTTGACGCCCGACGAGATGCTGCGAAGAGCGGGGGCTATGCGGCCCACGCTGCGCCAGCGTCAGGCCGAATGCGAGGCAATGGGCAGGCTCCCGGATAACACCAACCAGGATTTTCTCAACGCCGGCTTTTATCGAGCGCTGCAACCCCGGCGCTTTGGAGGTTATGAGTTCACACTCACGGACTTCATTCGCGTGATGACGGAGGTGTCTCGCGGCTGCCCCGAAAGCGGTTGGGTGCTGGCGCTGACGGCCGGCCATCCCGCGGGATTTCTGGCTGGCTTTCCCGAGCAGGCGCAGCGCGAGGCGTACGGAGAAACGGGCGACTGCCGCGCTCCCGGCGTGGCGATGCCGGGGGGCGTCGCCATCCCAGTGCCTGGCGGCTATCGCATCAAAGGTACTTGGGATTATTGCTCCGGATGTGACGTCGCGACCCACTTTCTCGGCGCCCTGATGGCGCTCGATCCGGCTACGCAGCAGCCGCGCGCTTACGTCTACGCTTTGCTCGATCGAAAGGATTTCAGCGTTATTGACAACTGGGACGTGATCGGAATGCAGGGCACCGGGTCCCGCCGCATTGTGGTTGACGAGATGACGCTGCCAACGCATCGCGTGCTGGAGGTCACCGATGCGACAATGCAGGTTTGGCTCGAACAGCCGGGCCATGCCCTGTTCGAGAATCTGTTATATCGCGGGCCGCTGCTGCCTTTGCTGATGTGCGAGCTGGTGGCAGTGGCGGTGGGCGCCGCGCGTGGCGCGCTGGATGTCTATGAGCAGAGCCTCCGCGAAAGGAAAGTGCCTATCCCTCCCTTCACGCCATATTACGAATCTCCGGATTTTCAGCACCTGTTCGGCGATGCCCAGGGCTTCATCGACACCGCGGAGGCGATCTCCCTACAGATGGGATCCGCCTATACCGATCTGGCGCGTCGTGCGCGGGAAGAGGGCATGGCCTCAACCGCAGAGGCGTCGCGCCGGTTCGTTCGAATCGGGCAGCAGTGCCTGGATCTCGCGGGACAGGCCATGAATACGATGTTTTATACCAGCCGCACTTCGTCCGCCAAGAGATCCGCGATGCTGGGCCGGTATTTCAGAAACCTGGCGGTCATTCGGACGCATGCGTTCGCGCAGATGCACCACAGCTCCACCAATGCCGGCCGGCTCCGGTTTGGTCTCCCGCCGCTCGGGCCAGTCTAGCGTGCGGGGGCGTTCTGCTGCGGCCTACTTCCCTCGGCCCTTGGCTCCCTGCGCCGTCATCGGAATCCCGATGATCCAGTCCGTGTTCCCGGTCCGCGCTACCGCGAACAGCGTCTTCTTGTCCGGCCCGCTGAACACCACGCTGATCACGCCGCGCGGAGTCGGAATCAAACCGAGATCTTTGCCCTCCGGCGAGATCACATCGATTCCCGGAGTTGCACCGCCCACGGTCACGTACATGCGGCCGGTGGAGTCGAACGTGCTGCCGTCGCCGCCAGCCCGGAGCTTGGCGAACTCGCGCTGATTGGTGAGGGAGCCATCCTTTTCTACATCGAATTCGGCGAGCGTGGCGCCGTTGGTGACCCACAGGTGCTTCTCATCCGGACTGAGCATGATGCCGTTGGTGAACAGACCTGAGCCGTACGCGGTGATGACGCCCTTGGAGTCGGCATGATACACGGTGCCCATGGTGAAGTACACGCCGCCCTTGCTGTCAGCCGTGATGTCATTAAGGACGCCCCCGCCGCGGCTGCCGCAATCGATGGGATCGCCGTTAGAAAGCTTGTTGGCCAGGACTTTGCGTTTGGGCGCGAGCTGTTCAATGGATTCATTCAGGCCGCGATTCACGACGAACAGCGCGCCCTTCGAGTTCATCACCACGGAGCCCGAAGTGTTCAACCCCGAATACGCCGTGGATATCTTGCCATCCTTGTCCATCTTCACCACCTGGCTGTTGTCGTTCTGCGCGATCAGCAGCCCGCCGTCGCTGGTGCCGATGATCCCGTCGGCGTTATTGCCTTCCACGGTCCAGTAGTCTTTCCATTGCGCGCCCGATGCGACCACGCCGGGGATCTCCGTCACCGTGTATTGAAGAGGGAAGCTCTGCGGCTGGCCGCCGCCCTTAGCGCCGCCTTTTGCGCCACCTTTAGCTCCGCCGCCGCCCGCGCGTCCGCGGCCCTCCGGAGCAGGAGTCTTGCAGGTCTTCAATAAATCCCCCTCCTTCGCATCCGAGGTTGCCTGGACGCCAGGCCCCGTAGTCTTTCCAGCGGGAGGCGCACTCTGGGCCCCAGCGTCGCGCACTAGCACCGCCGCTCCGACGCCGCCCAGCACTACTGCAAGCATCCCGATCGATTTCATAAAAGCCTCCTTGAATTCCGCGTTCCAGGATATCGCATTGCGCCAAGCGCCTGGGGCTCACTTGCCGAAAGCGCCCGCGGCTCACTTGCCGAAATCGATATTCGACTCCGCCGTAAACTTCCGGCACCCGCTGAAATTGCTCTGGTTGGTCCTGCTCTCGCCAGCCGCGCCGAACAAGGCATGCTTCCGCCAGCTCCACTACTTGTGCACCGTGATTAGCGTCCCCGTCTGCGTCGTCAAGCCGTTGTACATTGCCGTCGTGGGCTGGTCGCCATTGGCGAGCGAGGGCGGCACTACCACGTTGAACTGAAACTCGCCCGGAGCAACCAGGCCGGCGAAGGTTACCGCCGCAGCCACGCCGCCGATGGTGATCGCCGGCATGGGCGATAACGTTCCCGACTGCGTTTCGGACCCGCTCACCACCGGTGTCGACGTGGATCCGAAACCGTTGGCGTACACCTGGATTGTCTCGCCGGGCTGGGCGGGAGTGGTCAAACCGGGATACAGACTGGTTGGACCGATGTAACTTCCGTTGGCGTGGATGGCCGCAATATAAGGTCCGCCGCCAAAGATGAAGAACGAGGGAGATTCCGCCTGCGCCTGCACCATGAAATTCGCGCTGACCGCTCCATTGTCGGAGACCTGCACGGGTACCGATCCGGAAAGGGCATTCGGAGGCGTGAGTATGTCCACCTGCGTGGGGCTGATGTAGTAAACGTAGGCAGGCACGCCGTTGACCGTGACACTGACTCCATCCAGACTGGTGGGCAACTGGTTATTCACAAAATCCGAGTTCCCCCAGATGCGCGTATCGCCCGCCGGACCAAGATTGGAACCCTTGATCTCCACCCACGAGTTCGGCGCAATCGTGGCAACGCCGCCCTCCGCATTCGCCACCAGCGCAACCGCCGGGGTGGCCGTGGTCAGGGGATCGGGCGCAAGACCGACGGGGGACCCGGCTGGTCCGAAGATCGAGGAGTGGGCATCGATCTGCCCCGTGGCAACGTTGATCGTGGCAATGCCGGAACCAAAGCCGACATAATAAGTGCCGTATTCGAGAAGCAGCACGGAGGTTAAATAGCCGTTACTGTCGGTAGTTCCCACCTGCGTGGCTGCGCCGGTTGCCGTGTTGACAGTGTAAAGATTGCTTTGGAATTCCATGTACAACGTGCTGGACCCGACGGAAAGCCTCGCATAATAACCCTGACCGTTCGGTATGGCGCTGGCGCCGATGGGCCCAATCGCCGCGATGGCCCCCGTCTGTGGATTGATCGAAAACAGAGTGGCCACAGTTTGAGAGCCCGTACTGCCCAGGCCGTAGAGTCCCGTGGTGGTTGAGCCGAAACTGGCGAGATTGGGCGTGCCAGTCACTCCGCCTATGAGGGTGAGGTTCGCGTTGGCCGTGTTGACCGAATAAAGCAGTCCGTTCTGTTCGGTGTACAGAGTGCCGTTGGCAACCGCCAAGCCGTCGTATCCCCCGTTTCCCATATTGCCGATCAAAGTGAACGCGCCCGAGTTGAGGTCGACGATTCCGAACGGATTCTGGACCCCCTGTGCCTGTGTTGCGAGCATATAGGCATTCGCCGTCAGCACGACCGGCGGTGTGCCCGAGGGCAGGGGATCCGGCGCAAGAGCGACCAGGGACCCCGGTCCTCCGGAAAGCGCCGAGCCGGGCGTAATCTGCCCAGTGGTCACGTTGAGCGTGCCAATTCCGGAACCGTTGCCGGCGTAATAAGTGCCGTTTTCAAAAAGTGGCACGGAGGTTAGATAGTCGTGACTGTCGGTGGTTCCCACCTGCGTGGCCGCGCCGGTTGTCGTGTTGATGATGTAAAGATTGCTTTGGAATTCCATGTACAGCGTGTTGGACCCGACGGAAAGCCTCGCGTAGTAGCCTTGACCGTTGGGTACCGCGCTGGCGCCGAGCGGCCCAATCGCCGTGATGGCGCCCGTCTCGGGATTTATCGAAAACAGAGTAGCCACCACGTTAGAGCCCGTACCCGCCAGGCCGTATAGCCCGGTGGTGGTTGAGCCGAAAGCGGCGAGATTGTTCCCGTTGATCCCTCCGATGAGGGTAAGATTTGCGTTGCTGGTGTTAACCGAATAAAGGAGTCCGTTCTGTTCGGTGTACAGAATACCGTTCGCAACAGCCAGGCCTGTGTACCCTCCGGATCCCATATTGCCGATGAAAGTAAACACCCCCGTGTTGAGGTCGACGATCCCGAGCGGATTCTGAACCCCCAGCGCCTGTGTTCCCAGCATGTAGGCCATATCGTCGGCCTGCAAGGCGGCCGCGAGCGAGACGAGAAGTCCAACTGTCAAAAGCAGGCGCAGGGCCGGTGCGGCCCCCCAAACGATTGAAGAACTCGATCTCGCCTGCCGCGCCAGGCTCCGTTGCGCATGCGAGTTCCTTAAGGGTCCCGTAGCGGCGCGTTTGCGAATCTTCAAATTGCCTCCTGATGCCGATCAACTACATTAGCGTAGCGCCACTGGCCTGCGCGAGTTGCATGAGCTGGCGGAGCAGGCCCTTCGCGTCGATGGAGGTAATCTCCAGCTTGCCGGGCCCAATCCGGATCGTGGAAGTTGCTCCGCGTTATTGGGCAATATCGGCTTCTATTGTCATGAGCACATTACCCCCGAGTCCAAAGGAACATCAAGCGCGGAAGTATAAGTCGGATCAGTTTGCCCCGTGCTTTTTGGAACGCGACGAGCCGGGGTTGTAAGAAGCGGCTTTGACCTAAACCGTCATCGGAAAGCCTCGGGCAGGACTTTGGTTGCCGGAGATGTTAGACTAGCGCAACGCTTGATTTCGGTAAAAAGAAATCGCGCGCCAAGGGGGGCTGCGATGAAATCAATTCTTGTTGCGAGTTTGTGGGCGGTTGGGGTTGGCGTGGCTTACGCCCAACCAACCATCACTTCTATCGTGGATCCTTTTACGGGGAGCACCAAGCTGGCCCCCGGCGGCCGGGCCATGATCACGGGGACCAATCTCGGCCTCGGTGGCGTGGTAACCGTCGGCGGAGTGAACGCGTTTGAATTGGTCCAGCCACAGCTGGGACCCACGATGACCATCCAGATCCCGGTGAACGCGCCCACCGGTGCGAGTGTGCCGGTAATCGTGACCACGGGCGCGGGTCCATCGACTGCGTTCAACATTGCGCTTGCGCAGTACGCGCCCATATTGGTCAGCGCCACCAGCGGAGCGCTAACCTCGCCGAGGCACGCGAACGGCGTCGGCGTTACGGGAACGACGCCGGCCGCTGCGGGCGAGGCCGTCACATTCTATGCGATCGGCCTAGGTGCGACGAATCCCGCTGTGAACACAGGAGCGCTCGCAACTAATACAACAACGAACACCACAGCGACTGCTACCGTTACTTTCGGAGCGAATTCCCCGGTGAACGCAACCGCCTCGCGCCTGGCAAACGGGCAAGGATTCTTTGGCGCGAACGCATCCAGCGGTCTGGTTGGAAACAGCCAGGCGCTGATCGGAATATACATTGTGAGCTTCACGGTGCCGTCCGGAACGGCGACGGGCAGCTATCCGGTTACGATCACCATCGGCGGCGTTACGAGCAATGCCGTCAACGTGGCGGTCGGTCCCGCGCCAACGGCGCCGGTGATCTCCGCCATCGTCGGCGAATCCGGAAAGGGGGCGCTCTGCCCCGGAGACGTGGCGATTCTTAGCGGGTTAAACCTGGGCGCCAATCCTGCGGTGACCGTCGGGGGCATAGCCGCGTACACGATCACCCCTCCCAATAACGGTAACGAAATGACCATCCAGATCCCGGTGGACGCGACCGTCGCATCGGTGAACGTTGTGCTCACGCTGGGCGCCGGCCAAAGTTCCGCGCCTTTCACCGTTACATTGACGCAGTTCGCGCCGGCGATTCCTTACGGATTCGGTAGTGGCCCGTTCGGGGGGGCTTTCCCGCCGTTCCACCTCAATACCCAGAAGCCCGTCACAACCGCCGCGCCCGCCGTACCGGGCGAGACTCTCTTTATCCTCATGTACGGGCTTGGACCCACGACCCCGGTGGTCCCCACCGGAGCCACCGCGCCCTCGAACCCGGCGCCTCCGACAGTCACCACGCCGACGGTGACCTTAAGCGGAACAACCATCACTGCCGGCGTAAGCGCGGCGGCAAACAGTAATCAGGTCGGACAATACTTTGTCACGTTCACCGTCCCTCAGAACCAGCCGGCCGTCACTAACATTGCAATCTGGGTCACAATAGGCGGCGTCGCCTCCAACCAGGCCGGTGTGACGGTGTTCACCGGACCCGTGATCTCGAACGTCACCAACGCGGCCAGCAATATCACCGCCGGCCTCCCGAACGCCGGAATCGCGCAGGGGTCCATTTTTACGCTGTTCGGAACCAATCTCGGGCCCTCGGCAATTTCCATTGCTCAGGCAGCGTTTCAAAACACCAGCTTGAGCGGAACCTCGATCGCCGTCACCATCAACGGAACCACGACAGCTCCTCTCATGTACTACACCTCGGCAGGGCAGGTTGCGGCGCTGCTGCCGTCGAGTACGCCCGCCGGCACGGGCACGATTACAGTCACCTATAACAACCAGGTCGGCCTTGCCGCTCCCATTACGGTAGTTGCGAACAACCTTGGCATCTTCACGCCGTCGTCGGATGGACAAGGCGCGGCTATCATTACCAACGCCGACTACAGCCTGGTGTCGGTGACCCAGGCGGCAAATTGCGGAGGTCCGGACACCACCTGCGGCGCGGCCAATCCGGGCGACACGCTAATCTTGTGGGCCACCGGATTGGGTCCGGTGAGCGGCGGCGACGGAGTCCAATCGTTGGGGCAACAGAGCCCGGTCTCGTTGACGCTGTGGGTCGGCGGCATCGCCGTTACGCCGAGCTATCAGGGCCGGTCGGGCTGCTGCATCGCTGAAGATCAGATTGTCTTCACTTTGCCGCCTAACGTCCCCACCGGTTGCGCCGTGCCGCTGGTCGCTCAGATCGGCAATCTGATCAGCAATTCCACGGTGATGCCGATTGCGCCGAAGGGTTCCCGCACCTGCACGGCCACCGCGTCGTTCTTTCCCAGCAGCGCCCTTCAACAGATCACCAGTGGTGCGTTCAATTTTGGCAATGTCCAATTGGACCGCCAATACAATATCTCTCCCCAGGGGCAAGTCACCTATGCCGACCAAGGGAAGGCGACGTTTGCCACTGCCGGAGTGCCCGCGGCGCTTCAGCCCTTTATGACTTCTTACCTGGACGATCTGCCCGCGGGCACATGCGCGATATACAACAATCTCAATGGCGGCAACACTGGAAGCAATTACCTGAACCTGGCTGCGGCGTTGGATCCCGGAACGATTCAGGTGAGCGGGCCGAATGGGAGTCAGACCATCCCCGTGGACGCACAGGGTCAAACCGTACTCTCCGCCGCTGGAACGTATCTTGCCCCCGGAGCTTACACGATTTCGGGATCGGGGGGATCGGGAACAGGAGCTGTCGGGAGTTTCACGCAGCAGTACAACATCCCCACGTTGCCTAATCTAACCAGTCCCGCGAGCGGGGCTAACGTGAACGTGACCCGCGCCAACGGCGTGACGGTCACCTGGAGCGGAGGTTCGGCGAATGGCGTTGTCCAGATACAAGGGATGAGCGCCACCGACTCCAGTTTCACGAACGGCGCGAACTTCACCTGCTTCGTTGCGGCCAATGCCGGCACGTTCACCGTCCCCCCGGCTGTGCTGCTGGCGCTTCCCGCCGGAACGTTCGGCGGAATGACCTTCGAGTTTGATCCGGCTTACAGCACTTTCAACGCCACTGGCTTAGACCTGGGCTTCGTCCAAGCAAGCTACGATACGCCCATCTTCGCGACGTTTCAGTAGATCGATTTCGGCTTTGTCAAGCCTGGGTCACGCGATGCGATAGCCTTGCAACCGAGCTTCGTACACCGAGCGGCTTAAACCTCGGCCCATGCCGGCGGGTTTCCGCCCTGATATTGTTGCAATATCGGCCGCTGTGGAACTTCCAAGAATGAGACTGGTGCTCGCGGATGTTGAGTCGCGCCTTACAGGGCCGATCAGGATGCATCACTGGGGTGTGCGGCGTGTCACCGCCAACGCGCGGAACCGTGACAGAGGGGCATTTGTTAAATTGGGTCCATTGGCTACCGCCGAAAAATGAATTTGACGACGCCCACAGAATCCGCGATCACGGTCATCCCCAGCGGGAAGCCCTTGGGGGCTGAGATTCGCGGAGTCGATCTGCGTACCGTCACGGGCGCTGATTTCGCGGCGATCCAGAAAGCCTGGAACGATCACTCGGTGCTGTTGTTCCGTGGCCAACAGCTTACCGACGACGATCTGATCGCGTTCAGCCGGCGCTTTGGCGAACTCGACTGGGCGCCCATTCAGGAGACGGGACGCCGCTTCGTGGAAGGATATCCCGAGATTTACGTGGTCTCGAATGTCATCGTGAACGGCGAGCCAATCGGGAGCCTGGGCGCGGGTGAAGCAGCGTGGCACACCGACATGTCGTATCTGGAAAATCCACCCAAGGCGAGCATGCTATACGCGCTGGAAGTTCCTCCGTCGGGCGGCAGCACGTATTTCTGCGGGATGTATCACGCCTATGACTCGCTCCCGGACACCCTGAAACACCGCATCGCGGGACGGCTATTGAAGCACGACGGCACCTACAACAGCGGAGGATACGTGCGCCAGGGCGTCACCGCCGGTCGACGACCCGGTGACGTCGCCGGGCGCCTATCATCCGCTGGTGTGCACGCATCCGGAAACGAAACGCCGCGCGCTGTACCTCGGACGGAGGCGCAACGCCTACATTCAGGGTCTGCCGCTCGACGAGTCCGAGGCGCTGCTCGACGAGCTTGTGGTCGATCGCCACCCGCGAGCAATTCACGTGGCACAACGAATGGAAAGTGGGAGACCTGGTGCTTTGGGACAATCGCTGCACGATGCACCGCCGCGATCCGTTCGACCCCAACTCCCGCCGCATCCTGCATCGGACGCAAGTCAAGGGCGAAACGCGGCCCGCGGCGTGAAGCCTCTAAGCAAGCCGAGCGCCCCGGCCGTAGTTCTCGCGCTGTTGTGCGCGATGTATTTTCTCTACTTTGTGGACCGCGTCAGTATCTCGACGGTGGCGCCGCTGATCAAGGGAGATCTCAAGATCAGCAATACGCAACTGGGGCTGGCATTCTCGGCGTTTGCGATTCCGTATGCTGTGTTTCAATTGATCGGTGGCTGGATCGGCGACAAGTTTGGCCCGCGGCAGACCTTGGCGATTTGTTGTGCCATCATCGGCATTTCGACGGTCCTCATGGGTGCGGTCACCGGAATCGCCTCGCTATTTCTGCTGCGGCTCACGCTAGGATTGGGCGAAGGAGCCGGGTTCCCCACGGCCACACGCGCGATGGCTAGTTGGACGCCACAGGGTAACTGGGGATTCGCGCAGGGCGTCGTACATGCGTTCGGGCGGATCGGCAACGCGGTAACGCCGCCGATCGTGGCCGGGCTACTCGTGTTCTCCACCTGGCGCGGCTCATTTGTGATTCTAGGCACGGTGAGCCTGCTGTGGCTGGTCGTGTGGGCCCGCTATTTCCGCAACGATCCACGCGATCACCCCGCGATGACCCCGGCGCTACTGGGAACTCTGCCGGTTCGAGCCAGTGGGGCGGTGCGCACGATTCCCTGGCTGCGGCTGGCCCGGCACATGCTGCCCGTCACACTCGTGGACTTCTGCTACGGATGGACACTGTGGCTGTTTCTGACCTGGGTCCCGACGTTCTTTTTCGAGAACTATCATCAAAACCTGCAAGCTTCGGCGCTATTTTCTGGTGGTGTATTTTTGGCGGGCGTGATCGGCGACACCTTGGGCGGAGCCGTGAGCGACCGGCTGCTGCACAAAACGGGTAGCTTGGCGATCGCACGGCGCGGGGTCATCGTCACCGGGTTCCTGGGCGCGTTTGCTTTTCTGATTCCGGTGGTACTCATTCACAACCTGATGGTTGCGGCCGTGTGCCTGTCACTCGCGTTCTTTTTCGCGGAGCTGATTGTAGGTCCGATCTGGTCGGTGCCAATGGACATCACGCCGCGCTACGCAGGCACGGCGAGCGGCATGATGAACTTCGGCTTCGCGGTCGCGGGCTTGATCTCGCCGTCAAGTTTCGGTTACCTGGTGGATCGCACCGGCAGTTGGGTGGTGCCGTTGATTGCATCGATCCTCCTGCTGTTGTTAGGCGCGGTTCTGGCGTCGCGGCTACGCCCCGATCGCCCCTTTGCCGACGACGGAGCATCCTTGTGTTCGGCAAAATCCGCCTAACAGGCCGCAACACTCGCGCTGAACAGGACATAGACTCGTCCGCGGCGCGACCCTGACGCAGCATCTCACGTCAGCTACTGAACGGCGACGCAGATCTGCGCGGCGTCGTAGGAGTTCGGTCCACTGACGGTGACGGTGAGGTTGGATTTGATCTTGACGCCGTCGCACGCCGGCAAGCCCGCTGGGACCGGAGGCACCACGAAGTTCACCTGGTAGGTGCCTTCACCCACGTGGCCTGCGAAAAGCGGCGCGGCGGTCACTCCGTAGCCCGGTACGCCGGGCGAGGCCGTTGCGTTGGGGCGAAAATCGAAATTCAGCAGAAACGGCTGGACGAGATTGCCGAGCGGGTCGGATGAGGCGCAGCAATTCACCCCCGACGCAGTGGTGGCGCCCATGCCGAAGAGCCACATGGCCAGTTCATCGCCGCCGCTGGCGAGGTTATACAGGCTGTTCAGGTAGACTCCTGCTCCGCCCATCACAACAGCGGCACACACGTTCTGCGGCACGGAGAAAGCGGCGCTGATGTAGATCTGATCGTAATCGCAGGTATTGAGGACGTGAATCTTATCCGTCACCGCGATCAGGGAAACTCCTCCGGCGGGAGTGCCGTTTTGGCTGATACGAAGCTGCGGGGGCTGGTCGCTCAATGCGGCGTTCGATCCAAGCTCGAAGGGGATCTGGAGAGTGATACCGGTGATCGGGCTGCACGGCGCGACGCAATTGGTCTGGTAGATGCCTCGAAGAGGGAGGTTGGTGATAGTGGCGGCGCTGCCCTGAATCAGATCCACCGAGATGCCGGCGAGGGTCAACGGTAAGCCGTTCGGCCCGGGAACTGCAGCGATGGGCGAATTGATGGCGGTGGTGGCGCCATACACCTGGAGAACGCTCACCTGGCCAGGTGCGACGGCCAGGGCGGAGGAAGGAACGGAGTACCCGGACCCTGCCAGGCTGATGGCGTTGGAAGGAGTCGAGGTGGGCTGCGCGCTGGAGAGCGCCGCGGCCAACAATGCGGGAGCGACCCAAAGAACGGTATTCATGAGTGAAGGTCCCTTTCCATTGACGTTCGGACCGCCAAATTGGTTTGCCGCAATCCTTGCAGGCTTTCGTATCGCGCGCCTTCCACACCTCGCCCATGCCGCCCTTGCACCAATTTCGTGGTCGCGCGAAACACGGTGCCGGGCGCGTCTGGCGCTGATACCTGCCCCCCGAACAAGATCGGTGCAATAGCAAAGAGCAACCAGCGCGGCCTCATGCTTTCAGGCCTCCTTAGCTCTTTATGCGCCCACGGCTTGGACGGTTTCCTTTTTCCGCCCCTGGCCGTTAGCGGGATCTCCGTCACGCTAAAGCGCCGCGTTCCAGGACACAACCGTGCGCCGCTTCACTTTCCGAAGTCGATATTCGACTCCGCAGTGAACTTCCGGCACCCGCTGAAATTGATCTGGTTGGTCCCGCCTTCATCAGCCGCACCGTACGCGGCGCGCTTCCGCCAGTTCCACTCGAACCGCGAGGGAAGGATAAATTCCCGTCCCGAGATGTCCACTGCCTTGTAGTCCAGCGTGATGTCGGTCAATTCCAGCCGGCTCTCTTTCGGGATATTTACCAGCTTCATCGCGATCTTCATTACCGCGTTTGTTTCCTCATCGGCCCACACCGTCCCCTCGTACGCCACTCTCATGGAGCGGTGCAGCTCGCCGTCAACGTACAGATAGCCGGTTTGCTGCGGGACCCGGAACGGCAGCAGGGTCATCGCGCGTCCCTGGATTCTGCCCGAAGTCTGAGGACGAAAGGCAGTGATGGAATGGGGATCGAAAATCTGCTTGAGAATGGCCCCGAATTCGCCCTCTGAAATTGCCCCGCCCAGTTGTTCGTGCGTGACGCCGTTGGCGGGCTTTCCGTTTACCTTGAGCACCTTGTAGTGCTCCTCGCCGCCGAAAAAACTGAGCTCTTCCTCAACCTTATCGCCGCTGACGTTTCGCACCCCGGTCTCCAACCGCTTGGTCTCCTGCAAACAGGCGTAATCCGGCAGGCTCTGAACGTAGCTCAGCGCGTAGCTTCGCACTGCCTCTAGTGCCGGAGGCTCCTGAGCCGGCGCCAGCCCGGCTGTCATCGCCACCAAGAGAGGCAACCTATTTCGCATTTCCTTCCTAAAGATGCGCGTCCTGGGCACCGTCAACCCAAAGTAAGCCTATCATGTCCGAAATTTAATCGTGCCCGTTCCAGCGCAAGGCCGTGATTTCGGCGCGATCCACCACCCCGTGCGCTAAAATGGTGGATAAACGGGCCCGTGGAACAAATTGGCCGGTACCAAATCGTCGGCGAGCTGGGGCGGGGCGCGATGGGCATTGTGTACCGTGCCCAGGATCCCGCCATCGGGCGCACCATCGCGATCAAAAGCATCCGCCTGAACGATCTCACTGACGACGCGGAGCGCGAACGCCTCCGGGAGCGCCTTTTCCGCGAAGCCCAATCCGCGGGCATCCTCTCCCATCCCGGAATCGTCACCATCTACGACATCGCCGAAGAAAACGGCATGGCGTACATTTTTATGGAGTTCGTCAACGGCCCGCCGCTCGAGAAAATGCTCCACACCGCGCGGACTCCCGATAAGGAAACCCTCCTCACGATCTTCCGCCAGACCGCCGCCGCGCTGGACTACGCGCACAAGAAAGGCATCGTCCACCGCGACATCAAACCCGCCAACATCATGATCCACGAAGATGGCGTGGCGAAGATCACGGATTTCGGCGTGGCGAAAATCGTCTCCCAGCAAATGACCGTCGCGGGCACCATGATGGGCACGCCCAGCTACATGTCGCCGGAGCAGATTCAGGGCGGCGAGATTAGCGGGCGCACCGATCAATTCTCCATGGCCGTGATGGTCTACGAAATCCTCACCGGCGAAAAACCGTTCACCGCGGAGTATCTCCCGACTCTGCTGTACCGCATTGTGCGCGAAAATCCCGTGCCTCCGCAGCGCTTGAACACCACGCTCACTCCACAGATCGAAGCGGTGCTGCACAAAGCTCTCTCGAAATCTCCCGCTGACCGATACGAAACCTGCGCCGATTTCATCTCAGCCCTCTCAATCGCCTGCAATGCCGCTCCCGGCTGGATTCCGCTGCCGCGCGGCGCCAGCCAAAGCATGCCCACCGCCGGCTCCTCCGAAGGACTCGCCGAAACCGTCGCCGATCGAGAGTTCCCGGAGACATCAGGCGGGCACGTTCAGCACCGCGTCGACCGCGACCATTCCGCCCCCGCCCGCGCAGCCTCTGCCTATCACGCCCGCGCCCATCGCGCCCGCTGCGCACGTCGAGCCTCCGCCAATCGTCTCGCCGGAGCCGGTGCACGCAAAACCGCCCCAAGCGGTTTCGGCGTGGGAGCCCCGCCGCCGTTTAAACGACGAGCCCAGCCATACCGGCCGCAATTTCTTCCTAGCCCTCGCGGGCTTCGCCATCGTCGGCGCGGTCTTGTTCGTTTCCTATCAGCGATTCCGGAGCAGCCAACTCGCCGCCGCTCCAGAGACCACTCAGCCAGCGGCCACGCAACCAGCCCCTCCTACCGTAGAGCCCACACCCGCGCCGCCCTCACCGCGCCCCCTACGCCGGAGCCAACGCCCCTCCACCCTCCGACACGCAAGCGGCCGCAGACAATCCTGGGCCAGTGCCGACTGAACCAGCGCCGGCGCCCGCGGTGACGGCCCCTCCGCTAACCGCGAAAGCCGCGACGCCCAAGACCTCCCCGCCCGCCATCACCAGCGGAGTCTTCCGGGTCGACGCTACTCCCGCCGGGGCAACGGTCACCTTCGACCGCGACTCCTCGCTTAAATGCGCCGCGCCGTGCAGCATGACGCTGCCGGCCGGGCGGCACACCTTCGTGGTGCAGATGGCAGGCTACCGGGACGCCTACCGGATCATCGACATTCCTCACGACACCGGGCTCATCGTCAACCTCGACAAAATGTCGGGGATGCTCACGCTGAGCACCAACCCGTCGGGGCTGACCATTTTCATCGACGGTCAGGAGCAGCCCCGCAAATCTCCCGCGAGCTTCAACCTGGCGCCCGGTCCGCACACCATCGAGGTTGTCAAAGGCTCGGAGCGGCACAAGGTCCCGGTCGAGATTCACGACGGAGCCACCATCGAGCGGAATATCGATCTGTCGCAGTAAGTGTTACGCCGGCTGAAGCGCGAGCTTCTGCCGCAGCGATTGCCGGATGCGCAGCAGCCGCACCCGGATGCCCGTGGAGGTAATGCCTTCCACCTGCGCGATCTCTTCGGCTGAGTAGCCTTCGAGACTGCGCTTCAGCAACTGCCGGTCACGCCCGGAACAACGGTCCAGCAGGCGGTGAAGCTCAATCTCCTCCAGGTTCATCCAGTACGGCGCTTCCACGCCTTCCATCGGTGCGGTCACCTTGGCGCGGAACTTGGCGCGAAACAGATTCCGGGCGATCGAATTCACCCAGAACCCGACCAGCCCCGGGTCGCGCAGTTGATCGCGGAATTCCCAGCCGCGCACCCATGCTGCCTGCGCAATCTCTTCTGCCTCCTCTAAAGCGGCGCCTCGCGAAAGCAAGAATCGCCGCGTCGCCGGATATCCGGCTTCGAACGCTTCTGCGTACTCGTTCCCCTTCATCATGGTGCTTGTCCTGCAACCGCCTTGCCATTGGTTATCTTTAGTGTTTTCATCGCTTTGATTTCTTGCTCACGCCAAACGGCCTATGCAAAAATTACCGTTCCCGCTGCTCCCGGCTCTGCTACTATCCTGCCCCCGGCCGAAGTCTAATTCCTATCCCGCCTTCATCCGATGAAAGGAGAGTGAAGTTCCCATGTCTGTTTGTGTTAGCCGCCTCGCTTGCGTTGGCCGAATCGCACCCGAGCTGGTGGACCTATGCTTCGCCTGAAGCAACCGCTCTGGTGGGGATCCAGTGGGACAACCTCCGTAACTCGCCTTTAGCCTCCGCGGTAGACGCAGAGCTCTTCGGCGCCGGCCCTCTCGGCTTCCCCGATCTCGAGTGTCTGAAACACGCCCGTGAACTGATCATCTCTGCGCCGGAATTGCTCGCGGCCGCAGCCGGCAGTTTTCCTTCAGCCGCGGTGAAAGACCAAGCGCCGCGGGCCGGTCTGCACCGTCTGGTCTATCGGGGAGTGACGCTATGGATTCCGGACGCACCCACGGCTCTGGGAGTCGCCGAGATCAGTGAACAACTGGTGCTGGTGGGAGCGCGCAAGACTCTCCAAACCGCCGTCGACCGGAGCCTTCTGGAGTCCGCCCGGCCGTACTCGGGCCTACTTCCGCGCGCCGCGCGCTTCTCGCAGACCGGAGATTTATGGGTGGTCGCTCTCAAGCTGCCCGATCCTCTTGCCAGCTTGTTCGTCCCCCTCGATGCGCAAGGCTACGAATTTGCGGGTGAGCTTTCCATCCGCGGAGGGTTATCCGTCGACGCTTCCTTCGACGCATCTTCAACCGACGCCGCGGAAACAATAGCTGCACAGATTCAAGAACAAGCGCAAACTCTCCCCAGTTTCGCCCGCGCCCTTGAGGCAACTTCCGACCGCCGCACCGTAAACATCGAACTTCAGGCCAGTACAGAGGATGTCCTGGCTGCGCTGCACGCCGCGCCCGGGCTTGCCTCACAGCCGGCGCCAGGCCCATAACCCCGGCGCCTGCGGCGCCCGTGGTAGCGAAGGCCGCGCCGCTGGCTCGCGCTCCTCAAGCCACGGCCGCTCCTCAGGCCATACTTCCAAACCCGTTACCCCAAGCAGCCCTATCACAACCAGCCGGGTCCGCGCCCGCCGTCCAACCCAAACCCGCGCCGCCTCCCCAGCCTCAGGTGATTCATATCATCGGTCTCGATGACGGGCCGCGCGAGATCGTCCTACCACCGCTGCCCGCTTCCGGCCACTAAAGAAAAAGCCCGGGCGGGAGGAAACCCGTCCGGGCAAAACAGTCGCAAGCGAGAAAAGTTTAAACCTTCAGTTACCGGTGGCCACCACCGCCGCCACCGCCACCGTGGAATCCACCACCGCCACCACCGTGGAATCCACCGCCGCCGCCGTGGAAACCGCCACCAGCGACTCCGCCGCTACGGTATCCGCCACCAGCGACTCCGCCGCTACGGTATCCGCCACCAGCAAACCCACCGCCGCGGAAGCCATTACCGGCAATCTGACCGGAACCACCCGAATGCGCCGCTACCGAAGGACGGTAGCCCGCCCCGAAGTTGTGGTAACCGCCACGGTATCCGTAGCCTCCTCGACCGTAGAAAGGCGCCGCGTAGGCGAATCCAGGCGAGTAGAAGCCCCAGCCAAACGGGCTGAAGAAGATTCCATCCCAGGGCAGCCACGTGTAGGCGTCCCAGTAAGGATCCCAGAACCAGCCAGGATCGTATCCATACGCCCCATAAGCCCCGTAATACGGAGACCCGTAGCCCGGATAGCCGGAACCTTGGCCGTAATAGCCCTGCGCAAAGCTCCGAGCCGCATCCGCGTTAGCTTCCGCCAAGTACGAAGAACGCAAGCTGGACCAACGGTAGAAGGCGTCTTCCTGAGCCTTCTTGTCGAATCCGCGAGCCTTCGGCTTGGCCACGTTCACAGCGAACTCATGTCCGGCCTGAACCATATGGTCCTTGCCGGCGATGTTCACTTGCGCGCGTCCGTCGAACACCCGGACCTGCCCATGCGCCGCGTCGAAATCATACAAGCCGTTCTTCAGCAGCCGCACAGTCGCCGCGGGACCCAGGTTAATCAGGATGTGGTTGGCTGGAAGCACTTGGTCCGCTTCCACCATCGCGCGCCCTCCCGTTACTGACACTTCGGTGTCCGGAAGCCCCGGGTTGTTCATTGTCACCGCGCTGTTGTTATCGAGCCGGATCAGCACGCCCGGAGTCATTAACAACTCCGCGCGCCCATTCTGCGTCGCCAAAGTTTGTCCGGCTGCCAAACTTGCCGATCCGACCGATTTCTCGGTCACCGCCTGTCCGCCAATCGTGGCTTGCCCCTCCACGTAGTTCAACATTCCTGCCGGAGGCGCCAATTGTCCCGTTGGTCCCGGGTACTGGCCCGGCCGCGGCGGAACTGCGTTCGGCGGAGCCGTGCTTACAGTTTGCCCCCATGCCGGAGCACACAGCCATCCGGCCAGCACGAAGGCCAAGCCTAACGCCAAGCCGGAGCTTAGAATCGCTTTGCATGACCGCATATCTTTTCCTGCCTTTCCACTCCATTGGATGCGGCCCGCTTGGTTTGGGTGTATACCCAAAACCCAGTAGAAATCAGGCGCTAAGGGAGAGTAGGCAGGTCACTGCTGAACGGTCAGGTAAAACGTTTGCGGTACGGCAGTTCCATTGATGCTGATGCTGATCTGATAGTCGCCGTTCACTATGTTAGGAACGGTCACGAAGAATTCGTACAAGCCTACGAACCCCGGATACAGTCCCCTGTAACTTGTCGAAGCAGGCGCCCCTCCGAAGCTGATCGAAAACCCGGTTAGGTTCGTCGCCCCGCTGGCGATCACTCCCGGTGGCGTCGCCGGCACGACGTTCCCAAAGCCTAGCCCGTAGACTACAATCACGTCTCCCGGTTTCGCCGGACGGAAGTTCGCCCCGGCTACAAGTCCCGCCCTGCCCACGTAAGTCGTGATTCCCAGCGACAAATCAGCCGCAAACAACGCAACCAGATACTGTTTCCCCACATAGAACGATGCCGGCGCCAACATCCCCGGTGCGATGTTGTCCTTCGTGAACAGGACCGTGTTACTCGCGCCCGCGCAGTTCGTGACGGAGATCGGCACCATCCCGGTGGTTGGATCGGCCGGCGCTTGCACGTTGATCTGCCCGGAACTGATGTAGTAGACGTATGCCGGAAGCCCGTCAATCGCGACCCTGCTTCCATCCAGACTGATGGGCGCATTGTCGCCACTGAAATCCGCGACCCCCCATTGCCGCGAATCGATCGCCAGATTGGTTCCATGGACTTCCAAATAGGCCCCAGAGGAGAAGTACGGAAACGCGCCGTAATCCGACGCATAGTTGATGGTGGTGATCTGAGGCGGATCGATCTGGCACATCGAATTACTGGTCGCCATTTCGGCGAAATGCACCGGAGCCACAGCCGAGCCGGCGATGGCCGCCGTCACCGTCACGTTGCCTGGTTGCGCGCCCAGCGTCAAGGTCACGCTGGCCGTGCCGGTCGAATCGGTCTGCACGGCCGGTGCGCTCACCGACCCGGCACCGGAGGTGACCCCAAAATCTACCGTGACTCCGGCCAGACCCGCGCCCGAACTGCTGGTCACCGAAACCGTCAAAGGCAACGGTAATGGCGCGTTGGCCGGCCCGATCTGATTATTCCCTCCCGTGATCGCCAGGAAGGCCGGCGCGCCGGGAGACGCCGCCCGCGCCAGATTGACGCCGGCCAGCAAGCAGAGCAATATCCAAGCGCACCTGCTCCTCATGGACTCTCCTCCCTCAGTCACAGATCAGTCACCATGGCGCGGACACGCCGCGTCTATCAGTCACACCATGGCGCGGACACGCCGCGTCTATCAGTCACACCATGGCGCGGACACGCCGCGCCATATCAGTCACCATGGCGCGGACACGCCGCGCCATATCAGTCACCATGGCGCGGACACGCCGCGCCATATCAGTACTCCCAACGCCACAGGTTCGCGCCTACCGTGTAGCCGGCGCCCATCGCGGCGAATAGAACCAGATCGCCCTTCTTTAGTCTCCCCGTCTCCACCGCGTCGCGCGTGGCCAAAGGGATCGTCGCCGCGACCGTGTTGCCGTAGCGGCCGATATTGAGGACGACTTGATCCTCGCGCAACCCCAGCCGCTCCGCGGCGGCGAGGTTGATGCGCTTATTCGCCTGGTGCGGAATCAGCAGCTTGATGTCCCCCGGGGTCAAGCCGTGCCGCTCCAGAAGCTTTCCGCAAACCTCGTGCAGCTTGGTCACGGCGTACTTGAACACGTGTTGTCCGGCTTGCTTGACGAAATGCTGCCGCTGGGCGACAGTTTCCGCGCTCGCAGGCAACCGGCTTCCTCCAGCGGGCATCTTCAGAAAATCCCCGCCGGAGCCGTCAATCTCATTCAAGAATCCGAAGAAGCCTTCGCCCGGCTCCGCCCGCTCCACCAGCATCGCACCCGCCGCATCGCCGAAAAGCACGCAAGTTGACCGGTCGGTATAGTCGATGATCCGCGACATCGTGTCGGCGCCGATCACCAGCACCTTCTTGTGCGCCCCGGCCATCACCAGGTGCGCGGCGGTGGTGAGCCCGTACACAAACCCGGAACACGCGGCAACCAGATCGAATCCCCACGCGCCCTTGGCTCCGATGCGATGCTGCACCAGGCACGCGGTCGAGGGAAACATCATGTCCGGCGTGACGGTACAGACCAGAATGGCCTCAATCTCTGAACCGCTAATCCCTCGCTGCGCCAGAGCCGCGCAAGCCGCCAGAACCGCCATATCCGACGTTGCCATCTCCGGAGGAGCGATGTGCCGTTCCCGGATGCCGACCCGTTGCAGAATCCATGTATCGCTGGTGTCTACCAGCCGTTCCAGGTCCTGGTTGGTCAGCACGCGCGGGGGCACATAGCAACCAAGGGCCGTGATTTTCGCCCCATACATCCCCGCGGACACTAACAGCTATAGTACATGCTGCGGTGCGGGGACGTTCGAAGCAGCCTTCAATATTCCCAGCGCCACAGGTTCGCACCGACGGTGTAACCCGCTCCCACGGCCGCGAATAGTACCAGGTCGCCCTTCTTCAACCTTCCGGTTTCGACCGCGTCGCGAGCGGCCAGAGGGATCGTCGCCGCAGTGGTGTTGCCGTAGCGCTCGATATTGATTACCACCTGGTCCTCCCTCAATCCCAGCCGGTCCGCCGCCGCGTGAATGATACGCAGATTGGCCTGATGCGGGATCAGCAGCTTGATGTCCTTGGGCGTCATGCCGTGGCGTTCCAGCAGCTTGCTGCACACTTCGTAAAGCTTGGTCACGGCGTATTTGAATACTTGCTGCCCTTCTTGCTTGACGTAATGGTCGCGATGCGCCACGGTCTCCAGGCTGGCCGGCAATCGGCTCCCGCCCGCCGGCATCTTCAAATAATCGCCGCCGGAGCCGTCGATCTCGTTCAGGAATCCGAGAAAACCTTCGCCAGGTTCTGCCGGCTCAATCAGCATCGCACCCGCTGCATCTCCGAAGAGCACGCAAGTTGACCGGTCCGTATAGTCGATGATCCTCGACATCGTGTCCGCGCCGATCACCAGCACCTTCTTGTGCGCCCCGGCCATCACCAGGTGTGCGGCCGTGGTCAGTCCATAAACGAAGCCCGAACACGCCGCAACCAAATCGAATCCCCAGGCGCCCTTTGCTCCGATGCGATTCTGGACCAGGCACGCGGTCGAGGGAAACATCATATCCGGTGTGACGGTACAGAGCAGGATCGCCTCGATCTCCGATCCGGTAATCCCGCGCTGCGCCAGAGCCGCGCATGCCGCCAGCACCGCCATATCCGAAGTCGCCATCTCCAGAGGAGCGATGTGCCGCTCCCGGATGCCGACCCGTTGCAGAATCCATTCGTCGCTGGTGTCGACCAGTTGTTCCAAATCCTGATTGGTGAGAACCCTGGGCGGAACGTAGCAACCGAGGGAGGTGATTTTCGCGCCTTTGAGGGCGCTGCCGGAGGAGGCTCCGGAAACGGGAGGCATAAACAGCTATGTTACATTCTTGGAGGATGCTGGTGGATACTGCGGAAGCGCTGCAAGCTGCCGGAGTAGCGTCAAAACCCGAGCCTGCCGAGATTTACCGGCGCGTCTTCCGCCAGCTCCGGCCGCGAACTCCGCTGCCGGAAGTGCGCATTGAGTTCAAGCGCTACGCCAACGCCAATGCACAGATTCATTGGGAGAACGGAGTCCTGCGGGTGCGTTTGGCGGATACGCTGGAAGGCGCGCCGGAGGACGTACTGGAGGCCCTGGCTGAAATCCTCCTCTCGAAGCTATTCCGCAAACCGGTGCCCCGCACCAGTAATGAGCGCTACCGCCGGTACCTGAACCGCCGCGACGTGCGCCGTAGTCTGGATCTGGTTCGCCAGATTCGCGGGCGCAAACAAGTCGAGCATCCCCAAGGCCGCTCCTACGACCTCGATCAAATGTTCGAGGAGCTCAACTTCCGCTACTTCTTCGGATTAATGGCCCGGCCCCGGCTCGGCTGGAGCCCCAATGCTTCGCGCACCTTGCTGGGCCACTACGACTCCTCCCACAACGCCATCGTCCTCAGCCGGATTCTCGACCGTCCCGAAGTGCCCCGGATCGCCGTCGAGTACGTCCTGTATCACGAAATGCTGCATTTGCGGCATCCGGCGGAGCACCGTGGCGCCCGCCGCTGCGTCCACACCCGCGCGTTCAAGGAGGCCGAGAAGCAATTCGAGCACCTCAAAGAAGCGCAGGCGATCCTGAAGAAGCTTTTGTAGCCGGCAAGTCTTCGACATCCATTCGTAACTGCGAGAAATCCCCCGGTTGTTACACTTATTCTGAAGTGACACCCCAAGGGACCGCCGAGCAGACTCCCGCCGGAGACCGCGAACGCCAGCTCGACCGGCTGATGGCCCGCCACCATTACTCGGGCAGCGCGCTGATTGAGGTGCTGCACGCCGCACAGCAGTTGTACGGCTACCTGTCCAGACCGCTGCTCAACGTCATCGCCCATAAGCTGCGGCTGCCGCCCAGCCGTGTGCTCGGCGTGGCGACTTTTTATCACCTGTTCCGCTTCGCGCCGCACAAACTGCATACCGCGACCGTATGCCTGGGGACAGCGTGCTACGTCGCCGGAGGAATGGAGTTAATGGCGGCCGTCAAGAGAACCTGCGGCGCGGAGAACTGGACCGTCGAAGCCGGCCGGTGCGTCGGCTCCTGCGGCCTCGCGCCAATTGTGATCTGCGATGGGGAGCCATGGTGCCGGCTCGATCCCGCTGGGCTGCGGTCGCGGCTTAAGGAAATCGCATGACGCCGGAGACTCTCTACGCGCTGGAGCGCAGCGAGAAGGCCCGGCATGCCGCCGCGGAAGACCGGATCTTCTGCTGCACCGTGGCCGGTTGCATGGCCGGAGGCGCCAGCCAGGTTCGCGCCGCGATCGTCGCGGAGATCGGGGCGCAAGGGCGGTCCGGTAAGACGGAGGTTTCGGGAACGGGCTGCCTGGGCCTGTGCTGCGAAGGTCCGCTGGTGCGCAGCTCCTCGGCCGATGCCGTATTCACCGGCGTCACGCCGGAGGACGCGCCCGCGCTGGTGGCTCGCGAGTATTCCCGATTCGAAGGCCGCGCACTCAAGCCCGATCATCCCTTTTATGCTGGCCAGAGGCGCTTGATTCTGGCCAATTCGGGCCATTCCGATCCGGAGCGCTTCGAGGACTACGTAGCCAGCGGAGGGTATCAGTCCCTGCTGCGCGCGGCGACCGAAATGGGGCCGGAAGAGATCGTCGCTGAGGTGAAGCGCAGCAAGCTGCGTGGGCGCGGCGGCGCCGGTTACCCGGCAGGGCTCAAATGGGAATTGGTGGCGCGCCAGCCCGCCCAATCCAAGTACGTGGTCTGCAACGCCGACGAAGGAGATCCCGGCGCGTTCATGAATCGCAGCGTGCTGGAGGGCGATCCGCATCGCGTGCTGGAAGGGATGGCCATCGCCGGCCGCGCGGTGGGAGCGCAGCAGGGCTACGTGTACGCGCGCGGAGAATCGCCTCTGGCCATCGAACGGTTGCGGACGGCTCTGAGTCAGGCGCAAGCCGCGGGCCTGCTGGGCGGCCGGATGTTCGGTAGCGATTTTCAGTTCCGCATCGACCTGCGCATCGGAGCGGGCGCCTACGTGTGCGGCGAAGAGACCGCGCTGCTGGCCTCCATCGAGGGCAAGCGCGGACAGCCCGTACCGCGGCCGCCCTATCCGCCGGAGCGCGGATTGTGGGGCTCGCCGACGCTCATCAACAATGTCGAGACCTTCGCCAACATCCCCAAGATCATTGAACACGGGGGCGACTGGTTCGCGGGCATTGGCGCCGCGGCAAGCCCGGGCACCAAGGTTTTCGCGCTGGCCGGGCGCGTCAAACGGACCGGTCTGGTGGAAGTGCCCATCGGAACGCCTTTGCGAACCATCCTCAACGATTTGGGCGGAGGGGTTCCCGAAGGCTACCAATTCAAAGCCGCGCAGACCGGAGGACCGGCCGGCGGGTGCATTCCCGCGCAATACCTGGACCTGCCCATGGATTATGACTCGCTCGCCGCGATCGGAACCATGATGGGGTCGGGCGGCCTGATCGTCATGGACACCTCCTCCTGCATGGTCGACCTGGCGCGCTTCTTCATGGAGTTCTGCATGGACGAATCGTGCGGCAAATGCGTTCCCTGCCGCGCGGGCACGGTGCAGATGCACGGCATTCTGGCTCGCATGACACGCGGGGAGGGGCTGGAGAGCGATTTCGAAATCCTGACCCAGTTGTGCGACCTGCTCAAGGAAACCAGCCTGTGTGGCCTCGGACTGGCCGCGCCCAATCCGGTGGTGAGCACCTTGCGCCACTTTCGCGAAGAGTATGACGCGCATGTCCGGGACCGCCGCTGCCCGGCGGGGCATTGCCGGATCCACGCATCAGAGGAGGCCTTTGCATGAGCGTCCGGACGCTGGAGGTCGACGGCAAGACCATCACCGCGCTGGAAGGGCAGACCATTTTCGAGGCCGCGTGGGAAAGCGGCGTTCGCATTCCGCGTTTGTGCCACGTCGGTGGATTGAGCGACCCCGGCGCGTGCCGCCTGTGCCTGGTGGAGGTGGAGGGTCAGAAGAAGCTGCAAGCCTCCTGCCTCACCAAAGTCTCCGAGGACATGGTTGTGCGCACCGCTACTCCGCGCCTTCAGGCGCATCGCAAGCTGCTCATCGAGCTGCTGCTGGCGGAGCGCAACCATGTCTGCTCCGTGTGCGTGGTGAACGGAGCCTGCGAGCTGCAAAGCCTCGCGGCCTGGCTAGGCGTGGATCATGTGCGGCTCCAGCCGCAATATCCCCAGCTCGGCGTCGACGTCACACATGAGCGCTTCGGCCTGGACCACAACCGCTGCATCGTGTGCACGCGATGCGTCCGCGTGTGCGACGAAGTAGAAGGCGCGCACACCTGGGACGTTTCCGGGCGAGGCCGCAATTCGCGGGTGATCACCGATCTGGGCGAGCCCTGGGGCGATTCCGACACCTGCACCGGATGCGGAAAATGCGTCCAGGTCTGCCCCACCGGCGCTCTGTTCCTCAAGGGCAAAACGGTAGCCGAGATGCGCAAGGACCGCGGCTTCCTCAAATACATCACCACCGCGCGGGAGAAGAAGCTGTGGCTGGGGTAAAACCAAAACTCGCCACTGCCTGGCTGGGCGGCTGCTCCGGCTGCCACATGTCTTTCCTCGACCTGGACGAACGATTGATCCAACTCGCCGGCCTGGCCGACCTGTGCTACTCGCCCATCATGGACGTGAAGGAGTTTCCGGAAGTCGACCTGGCGCTGGTGGAGGGCGCGGTGGCGAACGTCGATCATCTGCATGAGATCCGCAAGATTCGCCGGCGCAGCAAAATCCTGGTCGCGTTTGGGGACTGCGCGGTGACCGGCAACGTCACGGCGCTACGCAATCTCTTTTCCGTCGAGGACGTGCTCCAGCGCGCGTACCACGAGAATTCGACGGTGGTCTCCGCCGTGCCGCTGGGCAACGAAATCGTTCCCCAGCTTCTGCCCCGCGTTCTGCGCGTGCAAGACGTGGTCACCGTGGATCACTACCTTCCCGGCTGCCCTCCCTCGGCGGACGCCATCTTCGATTTCGTGAGTACGTTGCTGGCCGGAGGCGCGCCCCATCCCGAAGGCAGGAGATTCGGAGCATGAGCGAGGTTCGGAGCATGAGCAGGAGCATCGTCATCCAGCCCGTCACCCGCATCGAGGGTCACGCCAAGATCTCCATCCAACTGGACGAAGCGGGCCGCGTGGAATCGGCGCGCTTTCACGTGACCGAGTTCCGCGGGTTCGAAAAGTTGTGCGAAGGGCGCCCGTTTCACGAAATGCCCGGGCTGATGTCTCGCGTGTGCGGCATCTGCCCGGTTAGCCACGTGCTGGCCAGCTCCAAAGCCGGCGACATGCTATTGGGCGTCGAGATCCCCGCCGCGGCGGAAAAGCAGCGCAGGCTGCTGAACTACGCGCAAGTGCTGCAATCCCATGCCCTCAGCTTCTTCCATCTCTCTTCTCCGGACCTGCTGCTGGGTATGGATGCCCCGCCCGCCAAGCGCAACATCCTCGGGTTGCTGGAACGCGACCCGGAGTTTTTGCGCCGCGGCATTCGCCTGCGCCAGTTCGGCCAAAGAGTGATCGAGCTTGCCGGAGGCAAGAAGATTCATCCGCTGTGGAGCGGGCCGGGCGGTGTGCATCATCGCTTCACCGCGGAGAAGCGCGACGAAATCCTGGGCGCCGTTCCCGAAGCCAAGGAGTCGGTTGACCAGGCGTTGGCGCGTCTCAAAAGCCTGCTCGATTCTCTGCGCGTCGAAGTCGAGAATATGGGCAACTTCCCTTCGCTGTTCTTGGGAACGGTGAACGCAGACGGCGGATTGGAGTTCTATGAGGGCACAATCCGCATCGCTGACGGCGAGGGAAATACCATCGCGGAGCGCCTTGACCCGGCCCGCTACTTTACTTTCCTGGGAGAAGCCAGCGAAGACGATTCCTTCGTCAAATCCGTGTTTTACAAGCCGTTCGGTTATCCCACCGGACACTATCGCGTGGGCCCGTTAGCGCGCCTCAACGTGGTGAAGTTTGCGGGAACGCCTCTGGCCGACCACGAGCTCCGCGAGTTCAAGCAACGCGGCGCGGGCGCAGTTTGCGAGTCGTTCCACTACCACCTGGCGCGGCTTGATCGAGATGCTGCACTGCGTCGAGCGAATCGAAGAGTTGATGGCGGATGCGGACCTGTTTGGGGAGACCATACAGGCCAAGGCATCGCTCAACCGGCGCGAAGGCGTCGGCTCCTGCGAGGCTCCGCGCGGCACGTTGTTTCACCACTACTGGGTGGATGAGCAAGGGCTGATGACGCGGGCCAATTTGCTGATCGCTACCGGACAAAACAAGACGGCCATGAATCTGGCCGTGGAGCAAGCAGCACGACACTTTTTGAAAACAGCGGACCCATCAGAAGGTGTGCTGAACCGCCTGGAAGCCGCGATTCGCTGCTACGATCCTTGTCTATCCTGCTCCACGCACGCCCTGGGCTCGATGCCGCTGGTGGTTGAAGCACACGGTCCGGGAGGAGAGCTGCAATGGCGCAAGAGTCGCGGAGTCTGATCCTCATCGCCATCGGAAACACCCTCCGCCGCGACGATGGAGTAGCGCATCGCGTTCTGCAACTGCTCGGACCGGATACAGCGGGCGAATCCCGCTCGGTTCTGCAATTGACCCCTGAAATGGCCGAAGAGATCGCCCCCTATCGAACGGTCGTGTTCCTGGATGCCGATGCCGCCGCCCCGGAGTTGAGCATTGATGACATACCCGCAGCGCCGCTGCAGCCCCCGCTGACTCACATTGTGGGACCCGCTGAAATCGTCGCACTCTCCAGGACGCTGTTCGGATTCACCGGACGCGCGCTCCTGTGCCGCCTTCCGGCTTCGAATCTCTCACATGGCGAAGGCTTGAGCCCAGTCGCCGAAGCCGCGGCCGCGCAAGCAGTCGCGCTTCTTTCCCCTTATGTCGAACGTTACCCATCTTGAATGCAGCGCCTGCGGCGCGCGGCTTGCTGCCGGCCAGATCCACAACCTCTGCGCCTGCGGCGGCGTCCTTCTGGTCCGCTACGATCTCGACGCCATTCGTAAATCCTGGAGCCGCGATTCCGTCGCGGCTTCCGTACCCACGCTATGGCGCTACGCCCCCGTCCTGCCCGTCTCAAAACCCGAGTCGATCGTCTCGCTTGGCGAAGGCATGACACCCCTCATCCGCGCTCGTCACCTGGGTGCAAAAACCGGCGCGAAACGCCTGTGGATCAAGGACGAGGGGCTCAATCCCACGGGGTCCTTCAAGGCTCGGGGAATGTCCGCGGCCATCTCCATGGCCGTCGAGCTCGGCATCAAAAAGATCGCCATCCCCTCCGCCGGCAACGCCGCCAGCGCCGCGGCTGCCTATGCGGCTGCGGCCGGCATCGAGGCGCACATCTTCATGCCCAAGGACGTTCCCCAAGCCAACTACGTCGAATGCAAAGCCCTCGGGGCCCACGTCACTCTGGTTGACGGACTCATCAGCGATTGCGGCCGCATGGTTGCCGAGCGCAAGGATCGTGAAGGCTGGTTCGACATGAGCACCCTCAAGGAGCCTTACCGCGTCGAAGGCAAAAAGACCATGGGTTACGAGGTCGCCGAGCAGTTCGGCTGGGAACTGCCCGACGCCATCTTTTATCCAACCGGCGGCGGAGTGGGGCTGATCGGAATGTGGAAAGCGTTCGACGAATTGGAAACCCTCGGCTGGATTGGAGGCAAAGAGCTCGGCAGCAAGCGGCCCAAAATGATTGCGGTACAAGCCGCCGGTTGCCAACCGGTGGTTCGCGCGTTCGAACAAGGCGCCGCGCGCGCCGAGTTCTGGGAGAACGCCTCCACCATCGCCGCCGGCCTTCGCGTGCCAAAACCATTGGGAGATGTTCTTGTTCTGGACGCCCTCCGCGCCAGCCACGGTACGGCGGTCGCTGTCGATGACGCCGAAATCTTGGACGCCGGAATCGAGCTGGCGTCGCTCGAAGGGATTTTTGCGGCGCCCGAAGGCGCGGCCTGCGTCGCGGCCCTGCGCCATCTCCTGGCCAGCGGATTCCTCTCGCCCGACGAAAGAATCGTAATCTACAACACCGGCTCGGGACTGAAATACCTGGAGTCCTACGCCCCTAAGGTCTCTGGCCCGATTTACTTAACCTCCTCGAAGCGACCGTCTCATCCGATCAGCGCACGTATCTTGCCTCGTGCTTCTGACAGTTGTTCTCGCGTCACACGCCCCTTAAACGTCGCGTTGCGACTGCGCCAGTCGAGGCTCTTGACCTGATCGGCCAAGATCGCACCGGGCGGTGTTCCGCCAACAAGAACCTCGAAAGGATAATTTTTGATCTGTGTCGTCAGGGGACAGCAGACCATCAGGCTCGTCTTATGGTTGTACGTTGCCGGACTGAGCACCAGCGCGGGCCGGCGCCCCGCCTGCTCATGCCCGGATTGCGGCGTAAAGTTCAGCCAAACGATGTCGCCTGCCTCGGGGACATAACGCTGCGGCATCTACCATGCCTCTTTGCCCTGCGGAGATCCCGATTCAACGGCCTCGTGAAGGTTCTTCGCGTTGATGTCCTTCAGCAGATCGTCGAGCTTATAAGTCTTCTGCCGGAAAGGTTCGATAACGATGCGCCCCGCTTCTTCCCGCACGTCCACCACCTCGTCAAGACCAAGGTGCGTGGCCTCCATGATGGAGGCTGGAATACGCACGGCGGCGCTGTTGCCCCACTTCTTGACAGTAGCTCTCATGGCCCTCCCTGTAGATACTGTGTATCTACATTATGCACCCTAAGGTCTCTGCCCGGCTCGCCTAAGCGGCTTCGGAAAGCAACTTTTTCCACAGATTGGCGTTTAATAGTGATAGATGGGTTCGATGCGGAGAACATTTTTGCTGGGAGGCGTTTTGTGCTCGGCCAGCCTGCTTCCAGCAGGCGCCCACGATTCTAAGCCGGACGATCCTAAACCCAAGGATTACTCCCGCTTCGAAAAGGGTCTCTCCAAGGACCAGCAGATCCTCCACGCGCTGGACCGGCTCACCTTCGGCCCACGTCCCGGCGATGTCGCCATGGTCAAGAAGCAGGGATTGAAGAAGTGGATCGAGCTCCAGCTTCATCCGGACCAGATCGCCCAGAACCCGGAGCTGGAGCGGCGTCTCCGGCCACTCGAATCCCTCCGCATGACGCAGGCCGACACCGTCGCCGAGTATCCTCCTCCGCAGTTGATCCGCGCCGTAGCCTTCGGCAAACAGCCGATGCCCGACGATCCGATCGCCCGCGCGGCCGTCGAGCGGCAGGTGGAGAAAATCGACACCAAGCGCCAGGTCGCCGCCGATCAACCCATGGAGCCGAAGATTCCGCTCTCGCAACTGCTGACGCCGGAGCAGCTTCGCATCCTGCGCACCGGTTCCGTCGAAGCCCGCCGCGCGCTGTTGGCTTCGCTCCCTGCCTCGATCCTCGACGATTTCGTCATCGCCCTGCCGCAGAATCTGCGCAACCAGTTGCTGCCGTCGGCTAGCCCGGAGCTGCGCCGCAAGCTGATGCTGGCGAACAATCCCCAGCAGGTGGTCGCCGCCGATCTCGCCGAAGGCAAACTCTTCCGCGCGATCTATAGCGACCGCCAACTCGAAGAAGTCCTGACCGATTTCTGGTACAACCACTTCAACGTCGATCTGAACAAGGGCGCGGACCGCTTCCTGGTTCCCACCTATGAACGCGATTCCATCCGGCCCTTCGTGCTCGGCAAGTTTCGCGATCTACTGGAAGCCACGGCTACCAGCCCGGCGATGCTGTTCTACCTCGACAATTACCAGAGCGTCGCGCCGCAGCAGCCCAATCCCAACGCCAAGAACGCCAAGCAAGCGCCCAAGCAGAACGTGCGCGGGTTGAACGAAAACTATGCGCGGGAGCTGATGGAACTCCACACGCTCGGCGTCGACGGCGGTTACACTCAGCAGGACATCATCGAGGTCGCCCGCTGCTTCACCGGCTGGACCATCAAAGCGCCCAACCAGGGCGGAGGGTTCACCTTCAACGACCGCACCCACGACAAGGGCGAGAAACACGTGCTCGGCGTAACCATCCCCGCCGGCGGCGGCAAGGAAGATGGTGAGATGGTGCTGGACATCCTCGCCCGTCACCCTTCCACGGCCAAGTTCATTTCGCGCGAGCTCGCCCAGCGCTTCGTCGCCGACGATCCGCCGCCCATGCTGATCGACCGCATGGCGAAGACGTTCACCGAAACCGATGGCGACATCCGCGCCGTGATGGAAACCATGATTGCCGCGCCGGAGTTCTTCTCGCAGGGCGCCTACCGGGCCAAGATCAAAACGCCGTTCGAGATGATTGTCAGTGCTGTCCGCGCCAGTGGAGCGCAAGTGGACTACGCGATGCCTATCGCCAATCAGCTCAGCACCTGGGGCGAGCCTCTGTACCGCAAGGTCGAGCCGACCGGCTATTCGAACGTGGGCGCGGAGTGGATCAACTCCTCCGCATTGCTGGACCGCATGAACTTCGGCATGCAGCTTGGTCAGGACAAGGTGCAAGGCTTGTGGCTCGATCCCAAGAAATTCTCCGCCACGCCATCTACCACAGCCAAGGAGATTCTCTTTACCAACGCCAGCAGCCAGACCTTGGAGGCCATCGGCAAGACGCTTCGCGCCCAAAAGAAAAAAAATCCCAAACAAACGCCGAGCCCCGGCTTGATCGCCGGCTTGGTCATCGGCTCGCCCGATTTTCAGAGAAGATAGAATGCGCAGAATCCTCATCACCATTACCGCCCTCGCCGCCGTCTCACTTCTTTCGGCGGATCAGGAGGGCCCCCGCTTCGACCAGCCGATCTCGGGCGACGCCGCGATTCTCCACGCGCTCGACCGCCTGTCCTTCGGTCCGCGCCCCGGAGACCTGGAATCGGTCAAGGCGATGGGATTGCGCGCCTGGATCGACCTGCAGCTTCACCCGGATCGAATTCCCGAAAATCCCGGCGTCGAAGCAGCGGCCCGCAGCCTGGTCGACCCGGCCTCTCTGATTCAGCTCCCACCGAATCCGCTCACCCCCCGGCAAGCCAATGCGCTTCGCGCGGCGACCCCGCAGCAGGACGCGATGATGCTCGCCCGTCTTCCGGAGCAGGAAGAGATCGACGTGCTGGTGGCGATGCCGCTCATCCGCCAGCGCGTGATGCCGATGCTCTCGCCCGAGATGAGCATGAAGGTGCAGGACGCCATGCAAGGCGGCAAGGGAGGCGGCAAACAGGCCGCACTGAAACTCGCGCAAGCCAAGTTCCTACTGGCAGCCGAGAGCAATCGTCAGCTCGAAGCAAGTCCTGGCCGACTTCTGGTTCAACCACTTCAATATCGACGCCGGCAAAGGCGCGGACCGCGTCCTAATCAACGTCTATGACCGCGAGGTCATCCGCCCGCACGTCCTGGGCAAGTTCCGCGATCTTCTGGAAGCCACGGCCAACTCTCCCGCCATGATGTTCTATCTCGACAACTGGGAGAGCCGCACGCCGCCTCCCCCTAATGCCCGCCGGCCCAAACAGGCCGAACGTGGCTTGAACGAAAACTACGCTCGTGAGCTGATGGAACTCCACACCATGGGCGTCGATGGCGGCTACACCCAGAAGGACGTCACCGAGGTTGCGCGCTGCTTCACCGGCTGGACCGTTCTGACTCCGCGGTTGAACGGTCCTTTCACCTACAACGACCGCCTGCACGATAAAGGCGAGAAAATCGTCCTGGGCGTCCGCATTCCCGCCGGCGGCGGAAAATCGGATGGCGAAAAGGTGCTCGATATTCTCGCGCGCCATCCCTCCACCGCGAAGTTCATCTCCAAAGAACTCGCCCAGCGCTTTGTCGCCGACGATCCCCCGCAGGCTCTGGTCGATCGCATGGCGAAGACGTTCCACGATACCGACGGCGACATTCGCGCCGTAATGGCCACCATGTTCAGCTCGCCGGAATTCTTCTCCGAAGGCGCCTACCGGGCCAAGCTGAAGACGCCCTTCGAAATGATGGTGAGCTCCGTGCGCGCCACCCGCGCGACCGTCAACAGCGCGGCCACTCTAGCCGCGCGCATCGGCGGACTGGGTGAGCCTCTATATCGCAAAGTCGAGCCGACCGGTTATTCCAACCTCGGTTCCGAATGGATGAACTCGGCGGCCCTCATGGGCCGCATGAACTTCGCCATGGATTTGACAGCCAATAAACTGGACGGCGTGAAGGTGGATGCATCGCGGCTCTCGGCCGATCCGAAACAAGCCGCGCAAGAATTGTTGTTTGCGGACGCTTCCCCCACAACCTTGCAAGCCATCGGCGAACAGACCGATCCGGCGGTGGTGGCGGGAATGTTGCTCGGTTCACCGGATTTTCAAAGGAAATGATTTTTGAGGAGTTGCACATGTTTTCTCGACGCCTTTTCTTGAAGTCCTCGGCAGTAGCGATGGTCGGCGCCGGCACAGCCCCGGCGTGGCTCTCGCGGGCACTCTACGCCGCGGACGCGCCTAGCCCGCGCAAGAAGATCCTGGTCGCCATCTTCCAGCGCGGCGCCATGGACGGTCTGAACGTCGTGGTTCCGCACGGCGAGAAATCCTACTACGCGCTGCGCCCCAACCTCGCGATTCCCCGCCCCAACGGAACCGCGGATGCCGCCATCGACCTGGACGGCTTCTTCGGACTTCACCCCTCCCTCGCGCCACTCAAGCCGATCTACGACGCCGGGCAATTGGGCATCATCCAAGCCGTGGGCTCACCCGACCCCACTCGCTCCCACTTCGACGCTCAGGATTTCATGGAATCGGGAACGCCCGGCGAAAAGACCACCAATGACGGATGGCTCAATCGCGCCCTGGTGGAGGAGAAGAAAAGCTCGCCCGTGCGAGCCGTCAGCCTCGGGCCGGAGTTGCCGCACGCCTTGCGCGGCCACAACGAAGCCGTCGCCATCGACAATCTGAATAATTTCAAGGTCGGCGACACTCGCGGGGCCTCGGCCTTCGAAGCCATGTACGGCGACAGCCACGATCAAGTGTTGAAGGGCACCGGCCGCGAAGCCTTCGACGCCGTAAAGCGAGTCCAGACCGTCGAAAAAACCTCGTACACGCCCGCCGGCGGCGCCAAATATCCCAACGGCAAACTCGGCCAGAACCTGTTGCAGATCGCCCGGCTCATCAAGGCCAACGTCGGCCTGGAGGTCGCCTTCACGGACGTCACCGGGTGGGATCATCACGTCAACGAGGTCGGCGCGAAACCCACCGTCGGCCAGCTCGCGAATCTCCTCACGGAACTGGGCCAATCGCTCGCGGCATTTTACACCGACCTGGGCGATCGCATGGCTGAAGTCAGCGTTGTCACCATGAGCGAATTCGGCCGCACCGCCAAAGAAAACGGCACCCGTGGCACCGATCACGGCCACGCTAACGTGATGTTCGCCATGGGCGGCGGCGTCAAAGGCGGCAAGGTCTACGGCGATTGGCCCGGGATGGAGCGCGAACAGCTCTACGAGGGCCGCGACCTCAACCTGACCACCGATTTCCGCGACATCCTGGGCGAGCTGGTGGTGAAACACCTGGGCAACCGCCAGATTGCTTCCGTCTTTCCCGGTTACGCAGCGCCAAAGTTCCGCGGACTCATTAGCTAACGGCCTGAAAGGAAGTCTCTCCACGCGGCATTACCACAGCGTGAAAGCCTCACTCTGCCTGCCGCTCCTGCTAATGGGCTACGCCTTTGCCGACGAAGCCGCCGACCGAGCCAGCATTGCCCGCGTCGTTTCCCAACTCAATCGAGATCCTGAACCGGAAGGCCTCTTCACCACCAACGCCGACGCGTCCGTGCTGGGAACGCTCCGCAGCGCCGGGCCCGTGCGTGTCCGCGTTCTCTCGACGCCCGCGTACCCCAACGTCCTGACCGTCACCATCTCACATGAGCCGTGGGGCGAAGCCAGCATCGGGCCAGGCGCACCCGCCGTGGAAGTGCTGAATCCGAGGATTGCGAGCGGCGCGATCCGCTTCGTCACGCCGGACGTCGCGCTGGTGGACGCGACATTTTCTTACTCGTCAAGTACTTACTCCTCAAGCGCTGGAGGCCCCGAAGTCACGCCACTCCTGATCGTGGTGAAGCGGGAGGGCGAGATTTGGAAGATCGACTCAGTGCGCCAGCTATCGCCGTCAAATCATTGATAGACAGGACTTTCTAGCTAGTACTATTCCATTTGGCATCCTCGCCCCCAGAATGATCTGGAACCAATGCCTTAGAAGAAAGCTGGGTTCTTACTTAATCCTCGGCGGCGAAACCGCCGATAAAGTAGGTGGAGACAGGACTAGCATGCGAACCCCCGCGCTTTGGTTGTATTTATTGGCTGCGGTAACGTTTCTTATCATTGCGCTACGCCGCGTGCTGCGCCGTCTGCGGCCGCTGAATGACGAAGTCTACGCCAAACAGGTGGCGATCGACCACGTGCATAGCGGCGTGGCCTGGGTGCGCTTCGACGGAACCATCGGCTCGGTGAACCCAGCCCTCGCCAAAACGCTCCATGCGATCCCCAAAGAGCTGGTTGGGTCGCCCTGGACCGCCCTGTTTCCTCCAAAGGACCGTCCGCGCGTCGAAGAAGCTTACAGCCAGGCTCTCTTGTCCGGCAGGGCTTCCCTCAGCGGCGACGCTCTGCGGTTGGATGGAACCCAGGCGCAGGTCGAAGTGTTATTGGTGTCGATCCACGACCACAAGTCGAGATTCATTGGGCACTATTGCTTGATGGAAGACCGCACCCACGTATTGGAACTGGAGGCCCAACTCAACCAGCTTGGGGCTGTCCCAGTCGCAGGACGCTAGCGCGCCGTCCCTGGCCCGATCGCCCACACCACCAGCGACACGAGGCCAGCCGCGAGCACAGTGGTCAGGGCCCAAAAAAACGGCCAGGAGAAACCGAAAAGCAGTCGAACACTTCGCCGGCGCTCTGCCGGTTTTTCTTCCGCCGCCACTGCCGGTCGTACGTGCGAATGAGTCTTCCCGTTCCGGCTATGGAACATCTCTGCCAGCAACAGCCGGTCCGTACACTCCTGGCAATCCACCAAATGCGCCTCGAAGTCGCTACGCTCACTGACGGGAAGTGCATGATCGAGATAGCGCTCGGCCACCGATTGGTCGTCGATATAATGGTGGTCCATACCTGATTCCGGCTCGATTCCTGAGTGCTCTCGCCCCGATTATGCCACCGGAGAACAGGATTATGTTAGACTAGGCGAAGCAAAACAGTACTAGGAGCGTTTGTCAGGCAATGGCGAAAGTGTGCGATGTGTGCAGACGCGGGCCCCGGTTCGGCAACCGGATCAGCCACGCTCATAACGTGACCAAACGGCGTTGGAACATCAACCTGCAAGAGGTTCGCGCGGTGGTGAAGGGCGCCTCCAAGCGAATCCGCGTATGCACGGATTGCCTGAAGAGCGGCCGGGTGCAAAAGGCCGCCTAGCGGCCGTTCCGAGCAAGGCCGCCTAGCTCTTCTTCTCCAGGTGCCCTCCAAACTGGAACCGCATCGCGGAAAGCAGTTTATCCGCGAAATCCGCTTCCCCGCGTGAACTGAAGCGTTGATATAAGGCCGCGCTTAGCACCGGAGCCGGAGCCGATTCGTCGATCGCCGCCTGCAACGTCCATCTTCCTTCCCCCGAATCCGAAACGCGGCCCGAGAACTTCGCCAGGTCCGGTTGATCCAGCAGCGAAATCGCCGTGAGATCCAGCAGCCATGAAGCCACCACGCTCCCGCGCCGCCACACCTCCGCAACGTCCGCCAGGTTGAAGTCGTACATGTAATGCTCCGGATTCCGTAGCGGAGTGGTCTCGGCGTCGGTTTCTTGCGCATGCTTTCCCACATTGGCTTTGTGGAGAATATTCAAGCCCTCGGCGTAAGCGGCCATGGCCCCGTACTCGATTCCGTTGTGAATCATCTTGACGAAATGCCCCGCGCCGGAGGGTCCGCAGTGCAAATACCCCTCCTCCGCCGTGCCGCCCACTTTTTCGCGTCCCGGCGTACGCGGGACATCTCCCTGCCCCGGCGCCAGCGTCTTGAAAATCGGATCCAGATGCTTCACGGTCTCCGGCTCGCCGCCAATCATCTGGCAATAGCCCCGCTCCAAGCCCCACACGCCGCCGCTGGTTCCCACATCGACGTAATGCAGCCCGGCTGCCTTGAGCTCCTGCGCGCGGCGGATGTCGTCGATGTAATACGAATTCCCGCCGTCGATCAAGATGTCGCCGGCCTCCAGATGCGGCGTCAACTGCGCCAGCGTCGAATCCACCACCCCCGCCGGCACCATCAGCCAAATCGCCCGCGGAGCGCGCAGCTTCGCGATGAACCCCGCCAGCGAATCCGCTCCCTTCGCGCCTTCGCCCTCCATCTGCGTGACGCTTGCGTGGTTCATATCGAACACCACGCACTCATGCCCGTGCTTCATGAGCCTCCGCACCATGTTGGAGCCCATGCGTCCCAATCCGATCATTCCCAGTTGCATCGTTTTCTCCGTCCCGTTTTTGTGCGTCTATGCTTCCACAGCCCGTGCTTCCAAAGCCCGCGCGACAATCTGCCGGGCTTCATCCTGAATCCGCCGCAAGTGAGCCTGTCCGCGGAAGCTCTCTGCGTAAATCTTGTAAACGTCCTCGGTGCCCGAAGGCCGCGCGGCAAACCAACCGTTCTCCGTCACGACTTTCAATCCGCCGATCGAATTGCCATCACCCGGAGCCTTGGTCAGTTTTTGCAGAATCGGCTCACCCGCAAGTTCGGACGCCTTAATTGCTTCCGGAGAGAGCTTTGCCAGCGCCGACTTTTGCGCGAGCGTCGCAGGCGCATCGATCCGCTCATAGGAAGATTCACCGAATTCAGCAGCCAGCCCCGCATAAATCTCGCCCGGATCGCGTCCCGTCCTCGCCGTCATCTCCGCCGACAGCAGCGCCGCCGCGATGCCGTCTTTGTCCGTGGTCCACACCGTTCCATCCCGGCGCAGGAAAGAAGCGCCCGCGCTTTCCTCACCCACAAACCCGAGCGTCCCGCCAACCAGCCCATCTACAAACCACTTGAACCCCACCGGAACCTCGAACAACTTCCGGCCGAGCTTAGCCGTCACGCGGTCGATCATGCTGCTCGATACCAGCGTCTTACCCACCGCTGCTTGCTTGCTCCAGTTCGGCCGATTGGAGAACAAATAATTCACGCACGCCGCGAGGTAATGATTCGGCGGCAACAGCCCCGCGCTCCTGGTCACGATTCCGTGACGATCGTGATCCGTGTCGCAGGCGAACGCGACATCGAAGCGATCTTTCAACCCGATCAGCGAATGCATTGCGTAGGGCGAGGAAGGATCCATCCGAATCCGCCCGTCCCAATCCATGGTCATGAAGCGGAACGCCGGATCTACTGACGTATTAAGGACGCTGAGATTCAGCCCGAACTTTTCTCCGATCGCGCCCCAATAGTGGACTCCCGCGCCGCCCAGAGGATCGACGCCCAGCTTCAGCCCGGCCCCTCGAATCGCATCCACGTCGAGCACGTTAGCCAGATCCGCAACGTACTCAGCCACGTAATCGTGCAAATGCGTCGTCGCAGCGCGTAGGGCTTCCGCAAAGCTCACTCGCTTCACGCCGGCGAGATTCTCGCTCAGGAACCGATTGGCTTGCGCCTCGATCGCCGAAGTCGCCTCAGACCCAGCCGGTCCGCCATGGGGGGGATTGTACTTGAACCCTCCATCCTCCGGAGGATTATGCGAAGGCGTGATCACGATGCCGTCGGCCAAGCCGCTCTTTCGCCCGCGATTGTAAGTAAGAATCGCGAGCGAGACCGCCGGCGTGGGCGTGTACTCGTTGCCGGCCGAAATCAGCGTCGTGACGCCGTTCGCGGCTAAAACCTCGAGCGCGGTCCGAAAAGCCGGTTCGGACAACGCATGCGTGTCGAAACCCAGGAACAGCGGACCGTCCGTCCCTTGCTGGGTTCGATACCGGCAGATCGCCTGAGTGATCGCTAAAATGTGCGCCTCATTGAAGCTGCACTCGAGCGACGATCCCCTATGCCCTGAGGTTCCGAAGCTCACTCGCTGCGCCCTCACGGAAACGTCGGGCCGCTCCGTGTAGTACGCCGAGATGAGGCGCGGAAGGTTCACCAGTTCTTGCGCCGGCTTTCCGGCCATTGGATGGACGCGACTGGTTTGCTGAGGCGCCTGCGGATCGACTGCACTGGAACTCATTTGGGGGGAATCCTCCGGTCGCTCAGAATCTGCGCTCCCTATATGATCGCAAAGCTGCCTGCGCGTTTAAGCGCAATGAAGTTGGGTTTTGATGCGCACATGCTTAGCCGATACCCGGCGATGTCTGGCGTTGCCATCGCTTGCCGCGTGGTACCAGGCTTGCACGCCCAAAGGCACAAGAGTGACGCATAGGAGGGCCGCATGTTACAACTGCTTGCCAACGACAACCCGAACGGTTTGGTGGGGAAGCCGGCTGTAATACGGAGCGCCACGGGAAGCATGCTGTTCCATGCGGCCGTCCTGCTGTTCATCGCTTACTTACAATTTTCTCCAGCCGTCCTTCCGGAACATTTCAGCCGGATTGCGTTGATGGCGCCGGCGCCGCCTCTTCCGCCCCCTCCCCCCGCCCCGGTGGCAGCACGGACTTCCCGCGCCCCCATCAGCCGGCCTGCTCGTGTTTTCTCCCCCATGTTGCGAGCTCCCACTGCCATTCCCGAGCACGCTTTGGAGACCGTCGCGCTGAACGATGCTCCGCCGTCGCTTGACTCGAGTTCCGGCGTGCTAGGCGGCATTCCGGGTGGAATTCCGGGCGGTATTCCAGGAGGAACGCTCGCCGGAGTTATACCCCCTCCGACTGCCACGCCCGCACCCGCCTCACCCCCCGAACCGAAGAAACCAGAGGTTGCGGCGGAGACCTCCGTTCCTACGCGTATCCACGTGGATTCGGAGATTCAGGAGGCTAAGCTGCTGACCATGGTGCGTCCGGATTACCCGGACATGGCCAAGCAGGCCCGCATTCAAGGCAACGTGCATATGACGGCCGTGGTCGATTGCAACGGTAAAATCACCGAGCTGAAGGTTCTCTCCGGAAATCCGTTGCTGGTTGCGGCTGCCCGCAATGCGGTCCTGCGGTGGCGATACCGTCCCACCTTCCTGCACGGGCAGGCCGTGGAGGTGGTGACCGACATCGTCGTCACGTTCCACCTGACACCCATAGGCTAAGGTTTCGGGCTCCGCCTGGGCCAAACATTTATAAGTAAAAATGTAGCTAAGAAAACACGCTTCCGCGAACGGATTGTAACCACCCGCCCGTATTCTGGCAGTGGGGTGGGAGAAATGAACCAGGCCCGTGTATCGTTTCTCGAACAAAGCGCCAAACCGGATGCACCGTGGCGCTCGGCAGTCTGCCTGCACGGCCACACCCTCCATTCGGAAGAGCATCTCGGTTTCCTACCTCGCTTTTTGAAGCACATTCCCGGCGCTTCACGCTTCACGCGGGACGTCAATTTTGAGCGAGCCTTCTTCACTCCACCCCTCGCGCCCGCGTGCGCCCTGCGGCTGGAAGGCGGCCAAATCGAGGCTCTCGGCCTGCGCGCGATGGTTTCTCTCACCGATCATGACAACCTCGAAGCCGGCCTGCTGGCGCAAACCCTCTTGATTTCGGACGCCGCGCCCGTTTCCGTCGAGTGGACCGTCCCTTACGCTCGTACCATCTTTCACCTCGGCATTCACAACCTTCCCCCAGCTTCCGCCCGTTTTTGGATGTCCGCGATGGCCGGCTACACTTCCGCACCCGACGAGAGCCGCCTGCCCGAATTACTCAGCGCACTCGCGCGCATACCCAACGTCCTGATCGTTCTCAACCATCCCTTCTGGCTGGAGGAGGGGGTGGAGGAAGCGGCGCATCCGCCCGCACTTCAGCGCCTGCTCCGCGAGTGCCTCCAATGGCTGCACGCTTTCGAGCTGAACGGCACGCGGAAATGGTCCGAGAACGCGCAAGCGGTCGAGCTGGCGCAAGCTCATTCGCGGCCCATAGTTTCTGGCGGCGATCGTCATGGCTGCGAGCCTTCCGCCTGCATCAATCTCACCAACGCCGCGACTTTTTCCGAGTTCGCCTGCGAAGTTCGTGACGGCCACAGTTCGATTGCGTTTCTGCCGCATTACCGCCAATCCATGACCCTGCGTCTGTTCGAGGCGGTGTGCGATATGCTGCGCGTCTACCCCGAATACCCGGAGCGCCGCCGCTGGATCGACCGCTTCTTCTACCGGCACGAAGACGGCCGTGTAGAGTCCCTGGCCTCGCTATGGCGTAATCGCGAGCCTCTTCTTTTGAGGCCCGCCACGGGCACTTTGCAATTCCTCTCCACCGCCGGCGTCCGCGGCGCTTTGCGGCAAGTCTTCGCGCGTCAAGCGGAGGCGATTCCATGATCCGGCTTCGCGCAAAGCGAATCGTTAAAGGAATCGTCGCGCGCCTCTCCGCATCGTTTGAAGGTCTCTCACCGGAATCGGCGGCATTGGCTCTGGCCGTAGGCGTGATCCTGGGAGCGTTCCCCGTTTACGGCCTTCCCACGCTTCTGTGCACTGCCGTCAGCCTGGCTCTGGGATTGAATCTTCCCGCCGTTCAAGTGGTGAATCAGCTTGCGACGCCGCTCCAGCTCGCGATGCTTCTGCCGTTTATCAAGATTGGTGCGCGCCTGCTGGGTCCGGCGCATCCAACCTCCCTCGGCTTAGGTTCACTGGCTATGCAGGCTGTCGCCGGCTGGGCGATGGTGTGTGTGCCGCTGGGAGCCGTGATGTACTTCACCCTGCCGTGGATGGTCCGCGGCCTCGCTTCAGCTCACCAACTGTTCCAGCGACCGTCGCCGCGCACGGCCGGCTGAGAGAATCTTTTCCAAAAGATCGGGTATCTCGTAGACAGCGGAATTATGCATGCCCGCCGCGCGTTCCCGGAAGCGAGTAAAGTTTGCCGGATCCAGCAGCTTCTGAACCGCCGGAAAAATTTCACTCGAAAAGTTGCGTACCACCAAACCTACGCCCTGTTCTTCCACCCAATCCGCGTTGTAACGCTCATGCGCCATGGTCCACACGTTGCGCTGCACAATCATGGGAAGATGCTTGGCCAGCGCCTCGCTAATGCTGCCGGGCCCGGGCTTGCCGATGAAGAAGTCGGCAAGCTCCATGAAGAAGGGGATCTCCCGCGTGAAGCCTTCCACGTGAATCGGGGTGCGCGGCTCCAGTGCGCGCAGTTGCCGGATCACGGTCTCGTTTTTGCCGCACATCGCGATGAGCTGCACCGGGCTATCGGGGCGGTTCAGCGCCGTCGCGATCTTCACGATTTCGGGCGAACCCTCGCCGCCAAACAGGATCAAGCCGGTGGGACGGTCCGGCTCCAGGCCCAGTTTGACTCGCTCCGCCGCGCGATCCAGGTTCAGCGGTTCATAGAACTTCGGATTCAGAATCATCCCCGACGCCTGCAGCACTTGCTGCGGAGGAATCCCCTGCTCCCGCGCCTGCCGCACCGCGTGTCCCGAACCGCAAATCACAAACTGATCCTGACCCTCGAACCAGAAGTGCGGAGGATAATCGGCGATGTCGGTCAGCACCGTCACGAAGGGGACGCCCGGCAGCGTCCTGTCCACGGCCTGTTTCAGGGACCGGTTGTAGTGCGGCACCAGCGAGACGAACAGGTCCGGCCTAATCCTCGCCCAGTGGCGCTCCAACACCCGCACCTGCGCGCCGTGCGACACGCGGATCACCAGGTGCATGAGCGAGATCATCTGAGCGGTGCCCATGGTCCAGCCGCGCCGCAGCATGATGTTGTACACGTCCTGGAAAGGGATGCCGGTGGATTTGCGGACGAAGTCGATGGAGTTCAGCAGGTCCTGCAAAGACAGCATCTCGACATCCCAGGGCCGCTGCTGCTGGCGGATCACCTCGCGCAACGCCGTTGCCGCCGCGCGATGGCCCCCTCCCGAATCGACAAAGATGAGAACAATTTTTGATTTCAATTTAAATCACTTTCGATGAATTTGTTCTAACTCCCGTGTGGCCTCCGGCGCGGATGGTTGGTTACCCTCTGGCTCTTGTCCCAAGTAGGTACGGAGATAGCGCTCCGCCCGTTCCGTCTCGCGATGGCTGGCGATCAGCCTCTCAGCCGCGCGGTAGTACGGCGTCAAGTCGTCGGGAACCGCCGACGCTCCCGCCGCTAGCGTCACCTCGAGTTCATCCCAGTTGCCCCGATGCGCCTGAACCTGCGCCAGCACGGAATATGCATCCACCTGCATCGGATCCAGCTTCAACGCCTCATTCGCCAAGGCCTCCGCACCCTCCGGATGAAAGTGGGTCTGATCCAGATCGAACTTCGCCAGAGCGATGCGCGCCGCATAACTGGCCGGCGCGGCTTCTGTAGCCTTACGCAGCGCGGCCTCCGTGTGCGCGGCGTCCTTGTGAAACTCCGCAATGCGCGCCTGCGCCAGGAATCCCCGCGGGGCCTCGATTCCCCCGATCTGCAAAGCCAGCGGCGTAGCCTTTGCCGCGTCTCCACCCGCAATAAAGGGCGCGAGCAGGTAAAACTCAAGCAGGTCTCGCATCGCCTGAGTATCGGCCGGGTCCAGAGCCAGTGCGGTGTCGATCTCCTTGCGGAACCGGCGGGCGAGGAAAAGCTGCTGGAGCGCGTTCGAGCTCTGCGCCATCACACCCAGCACCTCCGCCACCTGCCGGTGATACTTCGCCGTGCGCGCGTCCAAGGTCACGGCTTTCTCGGCCAACGAAAGCGGCGTCGTGCGCTCGCCGAACGCGTTGCGGATTTGGGACAGCAGGTAATTCGAGAGCGCGTCGTTCGGATTTTCGCGGATCTGGGTCTCTACCAGCACCCGCGCCCGCTTCCAATGGCCGCCCGCGATCAGGACCTCAGCCGGACTCAGTTCGACCGCGTACAGGCACGGGGGCAGAAGTATCGCTGGCAGAAAGAAAAGGACAAGCTTCCTCACTTACTGGAGGTAGAATGGCGCTGTTTGGTTTCGGCTCGATAACAAAATGGTGAATCTACGGTTTTTAACGCAGCAACCTGGCGCATCCGCGTGCGTCTAAGCAATTAGATGAGGTGACGTTATGAAAACCGGGTACGGTTGGCTGGCGGGAATCGCTGCCACGGCTGTGATGGTGTTTGGCCCCGGACTGGTGGCCTCAACACGGGATGCCGCGGGAACGCCGGTTCCCCTAGTGATCACATTACACCCGGCTTCCGGCGCGGCCGAGCCTCTGCTACCCTCAAACCTCGCCTTTCTTGTAGACGGCAAGCCCGCGCCAGTGTTGAGCCTGGAGCGGCTCGCCGGCGGCTTGGCGGGAATCCAACTAGCCGTCGTTCTAGACGACTCTTCAGGATCGTCCGACCTCACGGTGCATTTCTCCGAACTCAGGCCGTTCCTTGACACGCTGCCAGCCACCACGGAAGTCGCCGTTGGCTATATGCGCAACGGAACGGTTCTCATGCAGCAACCTTTCACCTTTGACCATCAAGCCGCGGCCGCTTCCCTTCGCGTGCCGCTCTCGGTTCCCGGTCTCAACGGTAGCCCCTATTTCGCGCTGTCGGATTTAATCGAGCATTGGCCATCGGAGCAGCCGGGGCCGTCGGAGCAGCCGGGGCCGTCGGAGCAGCCGGCTCCAAGAAGGGCAGTTTTGATGCTGACTGACGGCGTCGATCGTTACTTTGGGAATTCCATGGTGGACGATCCGTACGTCGACCGGGCGATTTTAGATGCCGCCAAGCACGGCGTGACTGTCTATTCCATCTATCTGCGCGGCGCAGGATTCTACGGCAGTAACGGTTGGGCAGCGAACATGGCTCAATCGCGTCTGCTGGAGGTCGCGGACCAGACCGGCGGCAACGCGTACTTCCAGGACTTCAGCAATCCCGTTAGCATCACTCCGTTTCTCAGCGATCTCCAGGACCGCCTCGCGAACCAGTACCGCGTCACCATCGCAGCCACCGGCAAGGGCCTTCGGGAAGTGAAATTGCACACCGCCGCCCCAGGCCTCAAGATCACCGCCCCGACCCGCGTGTATGTTCCCTAATGCCGGACCAATCTGATGACTGCTTGAATGAGCAGCAGGCCACCCGTGCCGATTAATCCCCCGTGCACCCATCTTAGGAACCGCCGCGCGTCCATCCGATGATTGATTGCTCGCCCCAGCAGCGTGGCGATCACGATCAAAGGCAGCGATAGCAGGTAGTAGCGATTCACAGCCGGCGTCCACAACCCGGCGATCCGGTAGCCCCACATCCCCGCAATGCTCGCCGGCAGGAAGTAGCCTTGCAAGGTCGCTCGAAAATGTTGCGGCGACCATCCTCGCAGCGACCCATAGATCACCAGCGGCGGCCCGTTCATCCCGTAAGCTCCGCCCAAGATCCCGGACACGAATCCAAAGGCCCACGCCGTGCGATCGTTGGTAAGTTCGCCGTGCCCGCCCCCGCGCAGCGCGTAGGTGGAAAACGAAACGATCACCACTGCCAGCACCATCTTCACCGCCGCTTCCGGCGCCGACCGCAGCAGCCACAAACCCAGCGGGATTCCCGCCATGCTGGACACCACCAGCCAGCCCGCGCTGCTCAAATGAATCTTGCGCCAATCCTGCACCACGGCGATGAAAGCGATGGTGATCGAAGCCAGCACGGCGACCGGCGCGGCAATTTCCACCGGCACCACCAGAGCCAGCAGGGGAACGGCCACCAGCGCCTCTCCGAATCCAAATGCAGAACGAATAATGGTCGCGAGAAAAATCACCGCCGGTACGGCGATCCTGGCCGATTCAGGCATGAACTCCAAGCTTAGCTTGACTGGCCGCTACGGCAGGAAACGGTCGAGCCCGTCAGAAACGAAGCGCCTGCTCCAGGTGAACTCGCGCCCGTCCGCCAGGACTACGCGATACTCGCCGTGACTCCACGGCCGCAGTTCGCGAACGCGACTGAGATTCACCGCGGTCGAGCGGTTGACCCGCGCGAACTCCAAAGGGTCCAGCCCCGCCACGAAGGCCTCGATCGTGCTGCGGATCAGATGTTCCGCTTCCCCGCAGTGCACCACCGTATAATTCCGATCGGCCTCGATCCAATCGATCGACTGCACGTCCACGAACTGCATCACGCGCGGCCCGCGCACCAGGATGCGCTTCCAATACGTCCGGGGTTGCGATTGGTCTTCCCGCTGGCCCGCCCGCTCCCGCAGCCTTTCCAGCACCTTTCCCAGCCGAGCCTCCGTAACCGGCTTGAGCAAGTAATCCAGCGCCTCCACCTCGAACGCCCGCACCGCGAACTCATCGTGCGCGGTCACAAACACTACGGAGACGCCGTTCAATTGCCCCAGTGTTTCCAGCACCTCGAACCCATCCAGCCCCGGCATCTGGATGTCGAGAAACAGCACATCGGGCGGATCGCGCCGCAACAGAGTCACAGCCTCGTGTCCCGTAGCCGCCTGGCCCACAACCTCGATGTCCTCATGCCCCGCCAGCAGTCTCGCGAGCTTGCGCCGCGCTGGAGGCTCATCGTCGGCGATGGCCGCGCGCAGCATCATGCGCCCATCACCGGCGCAGCCAGCGGCTTGGTGTGGTACGGGAACTCGATCCGCACATTGGTCCCACATCCGGGGCGATGCTCCACCTCCAACCGTGCGGATTCTCCATACAGGCGCTCCAGGCGCCGCTCCAGATTCTTCAACCCCACGCCGTTGCCGGCGGGCGAAATCTGAGCGGCAGGCCCCTTGTCCCGAATCTCCAGATACAGGCAGTCTCCGCCGCGCCGCGCTTCCACCGTAACCGCGATCCGGCCCGTCTCCGGATCCGCTGCATACCGCAGCGAATTCTCCACCAATGGCTGGAGAATCAATTGCGGAACCAACGCCTGGGCCACCTCGGGACCCGCGGTCACCGTGCACTCCAGCTTGTCTTCGAAACGCGCCCGCATCACTCGCAAGTAGAGGTCCAACATTTCGAGCTCTTCCTGCAGCGGCACCTCGAGCGTCTTATCGGTCCGTAGAACGCGCCGCAGAAAATCGCTCAAGGCGCCGATCATGCGGTCCGCCGCAGCCGCGTCCTCATACACAATCGACGAGATCGCATTCAGCGCATTAAACAGGAAATGCGGATGCAACTGCATCTGCAAGGTTTCCAGTTGCGCTTGCAACACCTGGCGCTCCAAGGTCTGAATGTGCGCTTCGCGTTCTTTATACAGCCGGCGATGCTCGGCATACGAAACCACCATCATGATCGTGGCGATTCCGATCAATTCCGACGGCAGCTCCATAAAGTAGCGGACGCGCATGATGCCGTAATCGTACAGCCCCCGCCCCAGCGCCTCGAAAACAGCGATGCGCTGCAAATAAATAATGCTGGTGTCGAGGAAGCCTCCACAGACACCCATGGCCAGATATAGCGGCCAATACTTCTTCCAGCCGCCGTCGCGCGCTGGATAGCGAAGCGTCACATACGCCACCAACGGCACGATCGCCAATCCGCCCCACTGCCCCGTCAGCTCCTCGGCGAGCACGCGTACGAAATCCACCGAATGTCCTCGTGCAATCGGGTCCAGGGCGTGATAGAAAAACTCCAGTAGCCCCAGGCCCGTGGACAACAGTGCGATGGCGCGCCAGGGATAGGAGCGGAGACGAGCCATCACTGCGTCGCGCGGAAGCATGGTAATCGGATTGAATCTACGGTAGCGTAAACGCCACCAGCGCGTTGTCCAGCTTTCCGAACGCCGTGTCATGCCCGCCCGCCGCGATCACCACCATCTGCTTGCCGTCGGGCGCACGAAGCGTCATCGGTGTGGACCGGGCGCTTGCCGGCAGATCCCCGCGCCACAACTCCTTTCCGGTATTCACATCGAAAGCCCGAATCGACGTATCCAGAGTCGCACCGATGAACACCAGTCCCCCTCCCGTCATCAGCGGCCCTCCCAGGTTGATCGAGCCCCATTCCGGCTTCGCGCCCGGAATCGGCATCACACCCAAAGGAACCCGCCAACGCAGCTTTCCCGTCGCCACGTCGATTCCGGAAAGCGTTCCGAACGGCGGCGGATTACACGGGAACCCGCTGGGCGAGCGCGGAAAAATTCGCGACATCGCGAACGGCGTCCCCAGTTGCATAGCCATCTCCCAGTCCGGATGCTGCTTGTGATACTCGCCCATCCGCTCGCGCGGCATTAGGCGGACCAGCGCCACAAAATCGTTGCTCGGCGCCACCATCAATCCGCGCTCCGAATCCGTCGCGATCCCACCCCAGTGCAGACCGCCGATGTTCCCGGGCATCGAAATGGTGCCTTGGAGACTCGGCGGCGTAAAAATGCTTCCGGATTTCAGCCCCGCGAGCTGCTCCCGGCACCACGCACGGTCAGCCTCCGTCGGCCCCCACGCGTCCTCGGCCGATAGCTTCTGCAACCCCAGCGGCGCGGGCATCAGCGGGAACGGCTGCGTCCGGGAAGCCTCCTCACCGGGAACATCGCTCGCCGGCACACTGCGCTCCTCCAACGGCAGTAGCGGCTTGCCGGTCAACCGGTCGAGCACAAAAATGTGCCCCGTCTTCGAGCCGATTGCCACCGCGTTCACCTGCTTCCCACCTTTTTGAATCGTCACCAGCGCGGGAGGCGTGGCCACATCGTAGTCCCACAGATCGTGATGAACCGTCTGAAAGTGCCACACCATTTCGCCGGTCCGGCTGCGCAAAGCCACCACTGAATTGGCATAGAGATTATCTCCGGGCCGCAGGCCGCCGAAGTAATCGGGACTCGCGCTGCCCGTGGGAACAAATACCAAATGATTCGCCGGATCGGCCGCAATGCGGGACCACGCATTCCCCGCGCCAACGTTGGGAAGGCCAGCCATCGGATCCCAGGTCCACTTCAACGCCCCCGTGCGTGCATCGAAGGCCCGGACCTCGGCAGTGGGCGCGTTGAGCCGAACGTTGTCCGCAATCCCGGCGCCCACGATCACCAGATCGTCAATCACGGCGGGCGGCGAGGTTTCTTCAATCTCGCCCACAAACAGCGCGCCGCGCCGCAAGCCCTTGGTCAAGTCGATCTCGCCGTGACTACCGAACCCTTCGCACGGCTTCCCGGTCATCGCATCGAGCGAAAACAGGCGCGCGTCGATGCTCGCGAAGAAAATCCGACGCGCGCACACCTCGCCTGCCGAGGCAGCCGTGTCCGGCCAAGCCGTGACGCCGCGATTCGTGAAATCGCCGTAATTCCCCTTTGGATTAATGTGGGCGTCAAACGACCACCGCTCCTTTCCCGTCAAAGGATCGATCGCGATCGCATGGCCATAGGGCGTGCCGATATAGAGCAGCCCGTTCTCATAGATCGCGGTCGCCTCAAACTGCGGAGCCTTTCCTTCGCCCCGCAGCGGAGTGAGCGGCTCACTCGTGCGATAAATCCACGCGAGTTTCAGCTTGGCTACATTCCCCGCGTCTATCTGCTTCAACGGTGAATACTGCGAATTGGCGGGCTCTGCCGCGAAGGCGCAAATCGAAAGCAGCATGATTGAGGCAAGCACTAATCCGTGTCTCATGCCTCCAGCTTGCCGAAGTCCCGCGGCTTTGAAAAGCATTCAGGGACCAGTGGGATCATACGGGGACGAAAACCCATAAAATGGGCTTTTGAGCGGTGCGATGAAGCTGGCGGCAATATTTTTCGGCGCGGCGTTTTTGGGCAAAGCCTTGCTGCTCGCCGCGGAGGACTCCGCGCCTCTGGTAGTCCGCGCGCCGGATCATCTTGCCGGCCCAATCTCTCCCGGCGAAATCGTCATTCTCCGCCCCAAGAACCTCGGGCCGTCCGCGCTTGCCGGCGCACAGGTCGATGCGGCCGGCAACGTTACCACCACTCTCGGCGGCACTCGGGTACTCTTCGACGGCATTCCCGCGCCGCTTGCCTACGCCGTCAGCGGAGACGTCATGGCCATCGTTCCTTACGAGATCTCCGGCCGCAAGACCGTCCAGGCCGTGGTCGAGTATCAAGACTCAGCTTCGCCTGCCCGTTACCCTCGATGTGGTCGAAAGCGCGCCCGCTCTGTTCACGCTCGACTCCACCGGGCACGGCCAAGCAGCGGTATTGAATGAGCTCGGCTGCTGCAACTCCGTCCGCAATCCCGCCAAGCGCGGCTCGGTCATTACGCTCTACGCAACCGGTGAGGGCCAGACCAATCCCCCGGGAATCACCGGCGCGGTGTCCTTCTACGATCGCCCCGCGGATTATCCCGTTCCCCGCCTCCCCGTTCGCGTCACTGTCGGCGGCCAGCCCGCGGACATTGTCTACGCCGGCGAAGCTCCGCACGCCGTCACGGGACTGCTGCAAGTGAACTTCCGCGTCCCAGCCAACGCGCCGTTGGGCGATGCTGTTCCACTGAAGCTGACCGTCGGCGCCGCCTCAAGTCCGGTTGACGTCACCATCGCCATCCGCTCGGCCGTTCCACGAGTCTTGGTGATCGATCCGAATCCCACCACCCGGGAATGGTTTAGTCAGACCCTCCAAGCCGCCGCATTCGAAGTCGCGGCCGCAGGCAGCGCCAGCGAAGCTCTGGAGCAGGACAAGTCTCCCGTGGATCTGGCCCTCGTCGGCCTCGACATTCCGCCTGTTGAGCGGCTCCACATGCTGCGGGAAATGCAGACGGGCCGTCCTCAGATCGCCGTGGCCGCGCTCGGCACGGCAGCCTGGCTCAGCCCCCGGATGCTCAAGGCAGCCGATTCGTTCGGCGCGCAAGCCGTCTTCATCAAACCGTTTTCGGGGAAATTTGTTGTGAAGCGAATCCGCGAGCTGCTGAAGCCGCACCCTTACCGCGACTAAATCTCGATCAGCCCCGCGCTGTCGCCGATACTCTCCGCGGCCACACCGATTTTATGGAGGACCGTCAGCAAAGTATTCGCGTGCGGCGTCCCCTCCGCGGCCACATAGTGCAGGTTGCCCTTCAATTGCCCGCACGCGTGCCCGGCGAGCACAATCGGAAGTTTGCGGTGATTGTGAGTGCTCGAATCGCCCATCGGGCTGCCGTACAGCACCAGGGAATGATCCAGCAGGTTCCCGTCGCCGTCCGGAGTGCTCTTCAGCTTGCGCAAGAAATACGGCAGCAGGCTCACGTGATAGCGATTCAGCCGGGCGAACTCTTCGATCAGCTCCGCCCGCTCCCCGTGATGCGATAGCGAATGAAACGGCGTGGTCACGCCGCTGCCGGGGAACACTCGATTGTTGGTATCGCGGCTCAATTTGAACGCCGCCACGCGAGTAACCTCCGACGCAAACGCCAAAACCTGCAAATCGAACATCAGCTTGACGTGTTCCTCCCAGGAATCCGGAACGCCCAGCGGCGCGGTGACCCGGTCGCGTTCCACCACACCGGCGTTATGGCGCTCGATCTCTTCAATGTCCCGCTCTACCGCGCGAATCTCTTCCAAGTGTGCATTCAGCCGAGCCCGGTCCCCGGCGCCCAATTCCCCGCGCAGCCGCGCTGCATCGGAAGCCACCGCATCCAGCACGCTCGCGCCGGCCGATCCGCCAAACAGCTTCTCGAACGCCACGCGCGGATTCACCACCATCTCCACCGGCTGCGTCGCGGACGCCCAACTGATCGTCTCCGAATAAATGCAGCTATAGTTGAAGCCGCAGCTCTCGCTCAATCCCGTGTTTTCGATGCACAGCTCGATCGAAGGCACTCGGGTTTCGCCCACCATCTTTTGCGCATAAAGCTGATCGATGGAGACTCCGTTCGAAACATCCGGCCCCGCGGTCTGCCGGGCGTGCGCTCCAGTCAGATACACCGCGCTGGATCTAAAATGATCCGCCCCGCCCTCGGTCGGCGCCTGCGCTTCGGCTAGCCGGGCATCCGTGCCGCTGACAATCGTGATGTACTCGCGAAACGGCTCCAGCGGCTTGAGTGAATAAGAAAAGTCGAAATCCCGGCCGTCTCGCGCCGGGCTCCAGTAATTCTTGCTGGCGCCCACCGGAGTGCTCCCCGCCGCGCCGTGCACCATCTCGATGCACGCCAATCTGCTTCGCGCCTGCGCTACAGTCTTGCGGAGCGCCGTCTGCGCCGGGACCATCGCGTCAAGAAACGGCAAGGCGATAACCGCGCCTGCCCCCCGCAGCAGCGTCCGCCGCGAAATGTGTTTCTTTGTAAGCACCGTCACAGTCATGGAGCACCTGAGGCCATCTTATCCGTTTCCCCCGCCCAATCGCCGCGGTCGCGCCGCGCAGGTCACCTCGCGCAGGTCACGCCAACGCCGCGGAGAGATCCCTGAACCTTTTCCGCTCACGAAGATTGTCAAACAACGGCATCTCCAATTCCGTGATTCTCATGACCCTCTCCGCGACCGCTTTTTCCAGCCACGCCAGCGCCGTCTGACCGTCGAATCCGGCAAAGGCGACGCAGAGATCCAAAGGCGAAACATATTGCTCCGCCGATCTTCTCTCCAGCGTTCGAGCAACTTCGAGCGCCGCATCACGCTTACCGGCACGGCCCAGGGCATGCCCCAGCGTCGCCACAAACATCGCGCCGCCTTGCGATTCCTGGATAGCCGCGGCCAAGGCGCCCTCCGCCCCCGCATAATCGCCGCGCTGCAATTGAATCAGCGCCAGAAACCAGTTCGCTACCGCGGATGAGGGATTCACGCTCATCGCCTTCTCCGCCTCGCCGAGCGCCTCGGCGAAACGGCGCGCCCGATAGAGAGTGAAGGCCACGAAGCCCGCCGCCGGCGCGGACAGCGGATCCAGACGGCGTGCTTCCTCCGCTTCGTGCACCGCTTCGTCGTGACGCCGCCGAGTGGAAAGAAAGTTCGCGTACCACTGGTGGGCGAGGCCGTAGTTAGACTTGAGCTTGATCGCCTCCCGGTAACTCGCCTCAGCCTGGCTCCAATCCCAATCGAAGCCTTTGCTGATGTCGGCAAGCGCCGCGTGAGCTTCCGCCAGCGTGGGATCGATCTCCAGCGCCTTCCTCGCGGCCGCCCGCGCCTTGGGATAAGCATCCTGTGGAGATCGCGCGCCATGAATCGCGAGCAGGATGAATGCGTGCGCCATCCCCGCATAAGGGAGGGCGTAAGCCGCGTCGATGTCAATCGCCTCCTCAAACAGAGGAATTGCCTGAAAGCACCCTGCCGGCGTTCTCTTGTTAAACCGGTGCAGTCCCCTCAGGTAGTAGTCGTACGCCTGCGGATCGACCCGGCGGTTCCTCCACCAGGCCCGGCCGGACGGCATGGCGATCTTCACTTCGCCCGCGATCTCCTGCGCCACTTCCCACTGCCACGCCAGCAGGTCGCCGACCCTTCGCTCGTAGCTCTTCGCCCACACCTGCACCTGGTTGCTCACCTGGACCAAACGCACATTGATCCGAATGCGCTCAGACTGGCCCCTCACGCTACCCTCAATCACGAAGTGTGCTCCCAACTCGCGGCCCATCTGCTCGATAGTCATACCGCGACGTAGACACTCCGTTGCCGTGGTGCGTCCCATTACCCCCAGGTGGGCCGGCGACGCCTCTCCCAGACACGTGGTCAGCTCGTCCGTGATTCCATCGTTGAGGTAGGATTCGCCCGGATCCTTCGAAAGATTCTCGAACGGAAGCACCAACAACAACGTTGACGGGCGATGGATCGCACCCAGCGGGCTTTCAGAGGTCTCTGCACTGACGACTTTCGCCACAAAACGGTAGCCCCTGCCGGACACGGTCTGGATAAAACGCGGTTTTTCCGCACTATCGCCCAGGGCCGCCCGAAGCTTGCGCACCGCAGTGTTGATGGCGCCGTCTTCGTCCAGGAAGCGGCCCTTACCCCAGACGCGTTCGACCACAGCGTTGCGCGCAATCAAGCGTCCGGAATGTGCGGTCAGCATGAGAAGCAGTTCCATCGGAATCCGCTCCAGCCGCACCGGAACGCCCGCACGCCGCAGCTCATAAGCTTCCGGATCCAGCTCAAAATCTTCGAATCGTATCCGCTCCGGCGGCATGCACCCAGTTTAATTGAGCCGTGCCGGACAGAAAACCTTCAGACAATCTTCAGCCCGCCTCCATTGGCCTGACGCGCGGAAGTTCCTAGCATGGGTCGAAACGCTCATCTGATGAGCTCACATTAGGAGGATGAACCATGACAAGAATCGCACGCTTCGCCCCGCTCTTGGTATTTGCCGCGTTTGGTTTGGCGCAGAACACGGCTACGGCCAACCTCGGTTGTTCCGCCGCAACCCTGGCCGGGACCTATGTTTTCACCATTACCGGTCAGATTCTGGCGCCTCCGCCCGCCGCCGGACCGGTCGCGGGCGTGGCCCGCACTATTTTTGACGGCTATGGAAACTTGGTCCAGGTGGATAACGTGGTGCACAACGGCACGGCGCCGGTCGAAGACTGGAGACCCGCCGCCGGCGCCTACACCGTGAACAGCGACTGCACCGGGACCTTCACCTTCACCCCGCAGCCCGCCGTTGCACAGGATGCCTCGCCGGCTCTTACCGTGCACTTTGTGGTAAACCCTGACGGCTCAGAGATTCGCGCGGTGGTGACTTCGTCTCCAACCGCTCCGGCGTTCATGGCGGCGATCACCAGCATCGGCGTCAGGATGGTCCGCGCGTTTTAGCCGCGCGTTTTAGAAAGAAGACGCGCGCCACAAAACAGGGTGGGCGGGGTCCGGCCCCGGACGATCGGCTGCGTTACCATTGTCACCATGGCCGATCAGCCCGAACGCAAATATGGCTTCAATACCCGCGCGTTGCACGCGGGTTACAGCCCGGACCCCACCACGCACGCCCGCGCGGTGCCCATCTACCAGACCACTTCCTTCACCTTCGAAAACTCCGACCACGCCGCGGCGCTCTTCGCTCTCCAACAATTCGGAAACATCTACACGCGCATCATGAACCCCACGCAGGATGCGTTGGAACAGCGCGTGGCCTCGCTCGAAAACGGCGCGATGGCCCTGGCGACGGCCAGCGGCCAGGCAGCGCAATTCCTCACCATCAACAGCCTGCTGGAGCATGGCGATGAAATCGTCTCCGCCAGCACCCTTTACGGCGGCACCTATACCCAGTTCGACGTGTCTTTCCGCCGCCTGGGCTACAACACGGTCTTCGTCGAGCCGGACGATCCCGAAAACTTCCGCAAGGCCATCACGCCCCGCACACGCTGCATCTTCGGCGAGACCATCTCCAATCCCCGCGGCAATATCCTCGATATCGAAGCCGTCGCCAAAATCGCGCATGAGCACCACATCCCGCTGGTGGTCGACAACACCTTCGCCACGCCCTACGTCTGCCGTCCCATCGATTACGGCGCGGACATCGTGGTCCACTCGCTCACCAAGTTCATGGGCGGCCACGGCAACTCCATCGGCGGCATCATCGTCAGCAGCAACAACTTCGATTGGAGCAAGGGGCATTTCCCCATGCTCACCTCGCCTTCGCCCGCCTATCACGGCATGAACTTCTTCGAGGTCTTCGGCAACCTCGCGTTCATCATCCGCGCGCGCGTGGAAGGCATGCGCGACCTCGGCCCGTGCATCAGCCCGTTCAACGCGTTCCTGCTGATCCAAGGAATCGAAGTCCTAGGCGCGCGCATGGACTGGCACCTCCGCAATGCCCAGGCCGTGGCCGAGCATCTGCATAAACACAAGCACGTCGCCTGGGTGCGCTTCCCCGGTTCGAAGTCCAGCCCCTATCACGCCTTGGCGAAGAAATACACGCCGCTCGGCGCGGGAGCCGTCTTCGCCTTCGGAATCCGCAACGGCACTCGCGAGACGGGCAAGAAATTCGTCGATTCGCTCAAGCTCTTCTCGCATCTGGCCAACGTCGGCGACGCGCGCAGCCTGGTGATTCATCCTGCATCGACCACGCACCAGCAGTTGAACGAGGAACAGCAAGCCGCCGCTGGCGTGTCGCCGGATCTGATCCGTTTATCCGTGGGTCTCGAAGACCTCGACGATATTCTGTGGGACCTGGATCAGGCTCCGAGCTGCGTCCAAGCGCGCGTCCAAGTGACTCCCGGCTAATTCAGCAGACTGAACGTCACCTCCACGTGCACGTTCACCCGCACCGGGCGGCCATCCTGCTCGCCCGGCCGGAACCTCCATTGCCGGACGGCCTTGACCGCCTCGTCATCCAGGCCCGCATCGATCCCGCGCTCCACTTGTATGTCGCGGGCCCGGCCGTTCCGGTCGATCGCCACCGCCAGCACCACCGTGCCCTGAATCCCCGCGCGGCGCGCTTCGTCCGTATATTTCGCCACTACCCGGCTGATCACCTCCGGGGGCTTGACTTCGGACGGCGTCGAAAAAGCGATCGCGAAATCTTTCTCTTCCTCCACCACGCGATAATCCGCCGGGACCTGGAAGAGCAACGCTGGAGGCTCCTCCGTGCGCAAGTTCGTCATCAGCACCGTCGTCTCGCCGCGCAGCGGATCGCTGGTGTGCTCCCGCATCACGATCTGCAAAAGCGACGCCGTCCACGTTTCGATCACCACCTCACGCGCCGCGCGATCCCCCACCGCCGGAAAGCCGATCGTCCGTCGCACGCCTTCCGCGCGGATTCCCTGAATCACTTCCATGCCCAGCGCGTCGAAATTCCCGGGAGCAGCTGGCGCGGCGCCGCCCGAAGCTCGCGGTCCAACGGTAAACCGGTGCACGATCTTCTTGCCCGGCTCCAGCACATACTCGAACCCCGCGCCCGGATCGTCAATCGTCACGATACGCAGTCCATCTTTGTTCTCCGGAGGAAACACCTGCTCCCTGCGCATGCGGCCCTGGGAATCGCGAAACTCCTTGCGGGGTACGCCCGTTTGCGCAATCCGCGTCCCATCCGCGCGCACTTGAATCGATTCGCTGTGCGTCTCACCCGAATACGGTTGCCCCTTCAGCGCCACTAGCGCCCCCGGTTTGCGAATCGGAACCCGGAGCTCAGGTTGTCTGTCTACAGGAAGAGTGTCTTTGGAGGAAACGCCCTGCCCCCACGCGGCGGTGAGCGGAACGATCAGCAAAGCCAGCGCAATTCCAGCCCGCATTTCACCCCTCGCCCGCAGAATACTCCTTCAGAGCCTCGTGCGCACCCCCCCTTTTTGTCCTAGCGGCTATTTATACAGCTCTGGGTAAGCCCGCCGCTGTTCTTCGGCGATCTCCATCGCCGAGCCAATCTGAATCAGCTCGCCTTTGCCGATCCCTGGGCAGTAACGCGCCGTGCGGTTCCAGGTATCCCTCCGCTCCACGATCTCCGGCCAAAACGGAAACGTCCGGCATTGTGTCGGCTTCGCGGGGTGGATCGAGCATCCATCTGTTTTCAGAAACGGGCACTGCTTGTCGCGAGGCTTGCGGAACCGCCGCTGATGCCGCGTACGATACACATACCTCGCCTCGAAGGCCGCCGCGGACATGCCCACAAACTTCGCCGCGCGAACAACGTCGTCCTCGGAAAGATACACGTAGCCGTCTTGATCGCAGCACTTGGTGCATCCGGGCTGGCAGGTGAAGCGAAGGTCCACGGTATGATTATGCTGGATTGCGATTCGGATTCGCCATTTTTCTGCTTTCCGCAGCGCTCGCGCAAAACCCGCCCGACGCCGCACAAATCCTTCGCAAGGTCTCTGAGAAGTACACAGCGGCCAACCAATTCGAGGTCAGGATAGCCGTTCGCATTACTACCCGCGCCCCAGACGGAGCACCGGCGCGGGAGAAGGCCGTTTCCGTGCACGCAGCGTTCGCGGAGCCCAACAGGTATCTATCCGAGTTATCTGGCGATACCAATAGCGGGTCCAATGGAGTCCATGCCTGGGTCTATTCACCCTCACGAAACGAATATTGGACCGGCGCCCCGGATTCCACCGGCCAAGGCCTGCAAGAGGCGAAGCGGACCATCGATCCCTTTCGTTACACAAGATCGATGACGGCGAAGCTGCTGCGTGAGGAGAAGATCGGCCAAGCTAACTGCTACGTGATCGAAGTGCATGACGTCTTCACTCCTCCTGAGGGTGAGTTGACGTGGGTCGATAAGAACCGGCTGGTGATCCTCCGGCAACAGAGCTCGGAGACCTCGGGCGGGATCACCGAGACCTCGACCGCCGACTACACTACCGTGAAGATCGATGAGCCGCTTCCCGGCAGCCTGTTCACGTTCACGCCGCCGCCCGGCGCGAAGCAGGTGGACACTCTCAAGCAGCGGTGATTCACGCCCGCACCTTAACCGCCGGTACCCCCTGCTTGCATAACTCACAGGAGGACTCGTCCGGGAAATACTTCGGATCCAACCGGGCCAGGTAGTAAAAAGGCAGGGTCTCGAACTTGATTGCATTCGGGTACGGTTGATAAATCGCCACCGCCATTCCCACCACTTCCCCGCCCTGTGATTCCACCAGCGTCTTCACCTGGGAAAGCTTCTTTCCGGTGCGCAGGACGTCGTCCACCAGCAGCACCTTCTCTCCCGGTTGCACCTCCAGGAACTGCCGGAAGCGCATCGGATCGTGCGAGCTTTCGCGTTCCGCCCAATACACCTGCCGAGTGCGCAAAGCCTCCGAAACGCCATACGCCACTGGCAATCCCCCCGTGGCCGGCGCGACCACGGAGAGCTCCGGGATAATCGCCCGGATGTCCGGGTGCGCCCGGAGCTGCCGGCTCAAACCCACGCTCAGGATCTTCGCCACTTCGTAGTAGCGCATGGTCAACGACACTTCCAGGTAGCTGGGCGAATGGAAACCGCTGGGGTAAACGAAGTGCCCCTGGCGCAATCCGCCGGTGCGTTCCAGCATAGCCACCACTTCGTCGTGAGTGGGGATGAGGTGCATGGATCTACGTGGCTCCTTTGCCGCTCAAAAGCTGCGGGATGGTCTTCAAGATGATCTTCCAGTCCAGCGCCAGCGACCAATTATCGATGTACTGCATATCCAGCTTCATCCAGGTTTCGAAATCCACCTGATCGCGCCCTTTCACCGCCCACAGGCAAGTAAGCCCCGGCCGCATGCGGAGCCGCCGGCGCTGCCAGCGTTGATATTGCTCCACCTCTTCGGGCAAAGCCGGACGCGGACCCACCAGCGACATATCGCCTTTGAGGACGTTCCACAATTGCGGCAATTCATCGATGGAGAATTTGCGCAGCCACCTTCCCACGCTGGTCAGCCGGGGATCGTTGGGGATCTTGAGCGCCAACTGCCGCGTGCTCAGGTGCTGCAGTGACGCTCGCATGGCCTCGGCGTTTTCCTTCATCGACCGGAACTTATAGAACACGAAACGCCGGCCGTTGAGGCCGCAGCGCTCCTGGCGGAAGATCACCGGTCCTGGCGAAGTCAGACGGATGATCAACGCCACCAGCAGCATCACCGGGAACAGCAGCACCAGCCACGCGGCGGCCAGCACGATATCGGTGACGCGCTTCACCAACAAACGGATTTCGTCATGGGGCGTAGCCGAAAACGTGAGCAGCGGCGAGGAACCCAGCCGGTCCAGATACACCTGGCTGTTGACGTGCGGAAAGAAATCCACCGCAACCCGCGTACGCACGCCTTCTTCATCGCAGGCGAGCATGACGTCTTCCAGGTCCGCCAGACGGCCGCTATCCACCGCGAAGATGATTTCGTCGATTACCTGGCCGTGAAGGAACTGCGGAAGTTCGTCAATCGGATGGACCGGATAGCGGTGTGTGAGCTGTATCTCGGAGACGTCCGGGCCGGGCGCATCGCTCATGAATCCCCGCAGCCGCACTCCGTACGCGGCCGCATCTTCCAGTTCGCGGCCCAGGCGCCGCGCCGGCTCACCCGTGCCGACCACCATCACATAGTGCGCCGCGCCGAAACGACCGCGGAAGGCGCCCAGCAAACGTCCCGCGTTCAGCCGGACCAGGCACAGCAGCACCCAGGTGAATCCACCGAACGTGGCCAGAAAGAAGCGGCTCAGGTCCATCCGCAGCAGATACTGGAACAGCACCACCAAGGCCGCGCCCAGTAAACACTGCCGGAAGGCGTCGCGCAGAATCACGCGAGGCAGCGCGGCGTCGATGCGATCGTAAATCTCCCACCAGTAGCCCAGGCCGACCCACACCAGCATCGACCATCCCAGCAGAAGCGCGATGCGCGGCGCTTCAATGTAAAAGACTAAGTGGAATCCCAGGTGCTCGCGCAGCCCGTAGGCCAATTGGAACGCGAGCGCCAGAAGGAGAATATCCGTGGCGGAGAACAGAACCCTGGCTTTACGTCGGTGGCCTCGGAACACTTAGATTCAGGATACCGCCAGATGTGGGCATGAGAAGCTGAGCGTGAGAAAATGTCAGGGCATGGACGATTTTCCTGAGTTCATGCGGCGTCCCGCCAACCGGATTGCCGTCTCCAGCCAGGCGACCCGCGGCGTTGAGGGTTATGTTTTCGACGGTGTTGACGGAGCCCAGATGGCTTTCTGGAGCTGCCGCGAAACGGCTGCCTCAGCTTCGCACACGCATGATTTCGACGAATATATGTTGGTGGTGCAGGGCCGTTACACGCTGATCGTCGGGGGCGTCCGCATCGTGCTGAACGCGGGCGACGAGTTCTTCATTCCTCAAGGGACTGCCCACGCAGGAGAGGTCGTGGGCGGCACGCGAACCATCCACGCTTTCGGAGGACGCCGCGCCCGCCGTCAGTCAGATTGACGCGAACGCGTAGAGCTTGCCCTTTTCGTGCTCAAACTCCTCCGGCGTAAGCACTCCCAACTCCATCAGAACAGCCAGCTCTTGAACCCGGTAGGCCGGAATCTCGGGAACCCCGCGAGTCGCAGCGCCTCCCATCAGATGGCGCGAGGGCGAAATGAGACGGCCCGCGCCATGGCGGTACCCCAACCCATAGCCCAAAGCGGCGGCGATGGCGGCGCATACCAGCAGGGGGAACTGTGAGCCGTCACTCAACGTCGCTTACCTGGCCGTTATTGAAAGTTATTTTGAGACTCGGATACACGTAAATTTTCTTGGCTCCGAGGTCGACCACCTGGCTCGGTTGACCCATGATAGCAATAACCTGATCGATGCTCTGGCCAAGGGAGATGGTCTTCGGCTGGGCTGTGGCCGCGGCCGCCCCGCCATTCGAAGGAAATGGTTGGAACCCCTGCTGCGGCGGCGCCGAGCCGAAGTCGTTCATGGTTTGCTGCTCGGCTTGCTCGCCCTGCTGGAGCTGCGCGTTAATCTGGTTTGCCGCGCCGGGATCCGGCGGAGGGGCATCCATGCTGAACGTCGCCGGAGTGGCCATCGCCAACGCGGCTTGCGGCGGCGAGGGAAGGCCATTCTGGTGCGCTTGCAGATCGGCCAGACCTGCATCCAGCGTCTGGCGCATATGATTTTGCATGTCTTGAAGATCGTTGAAGGCCACGTTCACGGAGCTTCCGGTGCGGCACTCCAGCCCGCCCTTGCTAGCCATCACGATCAAAGTCGCATTGCCGGCTCCCGGAGCCGGTGGACCGGCAAGCTGAAGCACATCGCCCTCGGTCACCGCGCACTCCTGGCCAGCCGCATTCACCAGATCCAGACCATCGCCTACCACGAACACGTGGAGCCGGTTGTCGGAAAGCATCCCCGCGATGCCGCTGGCGGATGGATCGGGCTCCATTCCCTGGGCGTTCAACTGCGCTTCCGCGTTCTCCTGCGCGAGTTGCCTTTGTACCTCATCCGCGATCGCCTGTTTCACTTCCGGAGTCAACGCCACTTGCCCGCCCGGAGGTGGAGGAGGAGCCGGTGGCAGGTAGTTCCCGGCCTGCGCGGCCATCTGCGCCTGATACGCCGCGTTCAAGGACTCCGCGATCATGTAATCGGTGAGCCACAGCGCCGGTGTCGCATAGACCGGGTAAGGAGTGAAGAACCCTCCGTAGAATCCGAACCACGGCGTGCCCACCCAACCCCACGCGTAAGGAACCGGTCTTACCCACGGATTCCCCACGTAGGCGTAGAATCCCACCGGATAATAGCGAACCGGCGCGTAAACTTCCAGATAAACGCCATGGTAGGGGTAACCGCGGTAGAAGCTCTCATACGGCCTCCCGCCTGCAACGTAGGTCCGGGCGAGGTACGAATGGCCGCCATAAACATACGGGTGCTGCACGTAACCGGAGCCTCCGCGCATCGCGACCACTCGCGTGTGATCCGCCGTTTCGTGAACCACCACGGTACGGCCGGCTACGCTGTGGCGGATCTCCGTGCCATTGGCCGCGTGCACCACGGCCGGCCGGTTATTCGACCGCATCACGACCGACCCTCCGCCGCGGGTCTGCACTTCTCGCGAGCCCTGCGGTAACGGACGGGCGGCGGGCGCAGCGGGCGCCGGATTCACTCGATTGGTTTGGATGCCCGTGTTGCCTTGGATGCCGGGAGCGCCGCCCGCACGGCCGGGCTCGGCGCCAAGCCGCTCCTGAGGCCGCTCCTGAGATTGCCCCGGGCCTCTCGCGCCTTGGTTCGGTTGCCCGTTCGGCTGTTGCTGCGGCGAAGGTTTTGACGGAGCCCTACCCTTCGGCGCGGGTCTTCTCTCCTCCGGTTTCTTTTCCTCCTGAGCGAAAATAAAAATCGGCAGCGCCAGCGCGGCGGCTATGGCACATCGGCGGATGGCAGGTCCGTTCATATGTGTTCCCTCCGGTCTATTGTTTCAATGATCGCATCCCTAACAAGGCTCACGCTATTTTGACGGCTGGGCGGCCTGCTGGAGTACGCCGGTGTCGAACTTTTTGAAGTCGAAATCCGTGACCTGAACGTCTTCGCGCAGCTTCTTTACCAGGAAGCGCGCATCGAGATGCTCCGCGCTGGACGTTCTGCATCCACAAACCGCCGCCCACTAGAGCCTGTTCAAACTCCATCGAACTGCCCTTCTGAACGCTGGCCAGCACGCCGCCTCCGATGTGGAAATTGTCGTCGAAGCGTACTTCCAGGCGCGCCACCTGATGGTCCGCTTCATCGAACCAGATCGTCCCGGACACCTTCTTCGCAGCGCTTTGTTCCATATCGTGCGAGTGCGCTTTCGGATCGCCCGTGAAATCGTAAGCCAGCGAGGGGCGGTCGTGAAAGATCACGCGGCGCGGGTTAGAGATGATGACCACGGCCAGGATGTCGCTGACCTCTCCTGTGCGCGCTCCGCCAGGAGGGCCTCCGCCCCGGCCGCCCTTCAAGACGTTCTCCACCGCTTTTTTGACCCGCTCTTGCTCGGCTTTGTCTTCAGCCGGGGACAGGTCCTTCCCGTCTCTCTTCACCAACCGCGCGATGCGCCGTCGGTTGATGAAAAAGACTTCACGTTCGATGCTGCTGGTCTTGACGACCGCGCCATTTTTGTCGAGTTCATCCGTCCGCCGGATCACGTGGAACGTATAATCCTCCCGGACTTCATCCAGCTTGTGCTGGTTCGCTTTGACCTCGGCCAGCAGGACGGCCGGGTCGGGAAGCTGCGCCCGCAGGCAAGCGCAGGAAAGCAGCAGCGCGAAACGCTTCACGGCTGATCCACCCAATATCCGTGCCTGGCGCGAATGCGCAGATCGCCGCGCTCCGGAATCGTGACGTCGATTTGGTGCATGCCCGTCGTCTCTTCGTGCTGCGGGAAGCTCAGGATGTACTGGCTGTGAACTTCGCCGCCCAATTGTTCGACGGCCTTGTCGATGCCTTGCTGGCGCGCGAAGGAATAATCCGCGCCGCCGGTGGCCAGCGCCAGAGCCTTCACATGATTGGTCCGGCCAATCCGCGCGACCTCGGTAAAGAACATCGAATCCAAAGTGGGCTTGTCCGGAAAATCCTCCGATTTCGAGATCCAGGACATTGCGTAGGAGGAATAATGCGCCGCGAATACCTCGATGCCGTCGCGCTCCACCGTTTCGATCGCCTCGTTCAGCTTGATGTGGCTCCCCGAGTCGTTGCTCTGCGAAATCAGCAGCATTATCTTCCGCCCCTGCCGCGGGCGCATGCGGTCCGCCGCTTCAGAGATCGTGTCGAAAATCCGCGCGCCGGTATTGGAGCCGATGCCCAAAGTCTTAATCGCGCCGTTGATCTTGCTGTCGTTATGCGTGAAATCCTGCGCCCAGCGGATGGTCTTGTCGAAACCCACCACGGCCGCCTCGCCACGCTGGCCGGTGATGAGCGGTTGAACCATCGCTCCGATTCGCCGGATGTCGGCCAGAGCCAGTTCCGAGGTTTTGGAACATTGCACGGCCACCACCAGGGAAATGGCCGGAAGGCCGCCCGCAAAATCGTCGAGAGTCACCTGCTGGGGCACGCCGTTATCGAGGACGTTGAAGTCCCGGGCATGGAGTCCGTCGATGTTCCGTCCCTCTTTATCCGTGACGATTACCGGAACCAGCACGACCTTCGATTGAACACGGAAAGGCGACTGGACTCGGAAAGGCTGTTCCGGTAGAGTCTGTCCCCCTATGGACTGTCCCGGCCGAGACTGTTCCGGAGAAGTCCGTTCCTGTGGAGAGAGCACGGCCGCGTAAAACAGGAAAAAGGCTGCAAAACGTCGCGGCATCTCTACTCAGAGTACGGGAGACGGCGCTGGGCGGCAAGATGTGAACTCGCCGCACAGGTGTGCCGGCGCGCGTCCGGGCTAACCGGCCGCTTTGTGCTGTTCCTTGGCTTGGTACATCCGTTCGTCGGCCTTGCGGAGCAGCGTCTCCGAATCGCGGCCATCCTGAGGAAAGACCGCGATGCCGACACTGACGGAGAGGCACTGCTCGGCGCAGACCGTCCATCCGGCGTCGACCGCCACCGTGGACACACGGTTAAGATACGATGTGCACATTTCGTCCTTGAGTCCGGGAACCACCACCACGAACTCGTCGCCGCCCATGCGGGCGAAGTAATCGGAGCCGCGGCAGGTTTTCTCCAGGCCCCGCGCGACTTCTCGCAGCACGTGGTTGCCCTTCAAGTGCCCAAAGCGGTCGTTGACCTGTTTGAACCCGTTCAGATCGCACAGCAGCACGCCGATGGTCGAGTTATCGCGGCGGGCACGCGATAATTCGCGGTCCAGATGCAGCGCCAGGGAGCGCGCGTTGGGGATGCCGGTGACGTGGTCGGTGCCGGCTAGGTTCTCCGCGTCCTGGTATTTGAGCGAACTCTCCACGGCGCCGGCCACATGAGAGCTGACCGCTTTGAGGAAGCGAAGATGGTCGCGGGTGAAGGCGTCGCGAGTGGTTTGATAAAGCGCGAGCACGCCGATCGCGCCCCCGCGGCTCTCCAGCGGCATGACCAAGGCGGACTGGAGCGGATTGCGCGTATAAGGATCCTGCACGCAACTCCGTTCCTGCGACGGGTTGCCGTTAAGGATGGGAATTCCGTCGCGATAGGCGCGGGCCGAAAGGCCAACCGCCGCCGAAACCGGTTCCCGCTGGAAGCGATGCCCGCTGCGGCCCAGCACGCCCGCCGGCTGGAGATGCTCGCCACGCCCTACGTACAGCACCAAGGTGTCGTGCGGAACGATCTGGGATAGGCATTTGTGGGCCGCGGCGGCGATCTCTTCGCACTGCAGCGACTGCGCGACCTCCCCGGCCAGCACCCGCAACACCTGAGTCTCCTGCCGCGCGGATACGATCGGATCGACGATGGAGTGCTTCTCGAGGTCGGACTCCGTCAGCAGCCGCGCGGCTAGTTTGCCCAGGTCGCCGGGAGCGGACGCCGGGCCTTGGACCGCATGGCGTTTAGCCTCGTCCGCAACGCTGCGCTCCAGGTCCTTGTAGCGCCGCTCCAGGATGGACACCACCCGCGGATCGAAGCTCTTGCCGGCCTCCGCGCTGACCCTCGCCATGGCATCCGCAATGGGAAGCGCCGAACGGAAGGGCCGGTCGGAGACCAGCGCGTCCAGGCAATCGACGGCGGCGAGAATGCGGGCTCCGACAGGAATATCCGCCCCTTTCAGCCCGGCCGGGTATCCGCTTCCGTTCCACTTCTCGTGATGGGTTTGGACGATGGCTCTCACGCCCGCGGGGAAGTTCATGCGTGTGAGCATCTCAGACCCGGTAGCCGGATGAGTCTTCACTTTCTCCCACTCTTCCTGGTTCAGGGTGCCAGGCTTGAGCAGAATGTGATCGGGCACGCCCAACTGGCCGATGTTATACACCAGCGTCGCCACGCGCAGTTCCTCCAACTCCACGTCATTGAGGCCCATATCCTGCCCGACCGCTTTGGCGTAGAACTGCAACCGATTGAGGTGATGGGGCGCGGAAGAATCTCTGGCGTTAATCACCACCGAAAGTGTCTCCAGGGTACGGCGGTGCAGGAGAGCCAGCTCCGCCGCGTGATCTTCGCGTGTGCTAGACCATGCTTGGTATCCCCGGTCGAGCGCAAACAGCACCGGCAGCGCCAGGAGAGCCGCGTTGACCCCGGTCTGCAGGCTGGCCGCGCCGATCAGGTAGGCCAAGTAGGCGGCGGCGACGAACCATGGCAACAAAGGCCTGCATTGGTTGCGGTACAGCCCGACCAGCGGCGCTCCGCTTTCGGCCACCAGCGTCAGCGCGACCCCGTAGTTGAATAGCATCACGAAAGATCCCGCCAGGATGGGCGCCGGAAACAGCGCGCTGAAGTGCATATGCGAGACCTGACGGAACGCAAGTTGGCCGGATGCCACGCCGATGTTAACGCTGGCGATCGCAAAAATCAGCGCGGGGGCGCGCAGCTTGCCGCGGCGCGTCTGTAATTCGCTGAACAGTGTAACCGTGCAGGCGATGAACAGCAGCTCCGGCAAACTCAGGTCGCCCATGCCCAACAGAAGGATCAGGAACCCGGCGGACAGCAGACTTTTGCCGGCGGTCAGCCGCACACAAAACACGGCCAGGTTGGCGCATAACAGGTAGACCAGAAACCGCGGGACGTCCTGCGAGCCGGGATGCAGCAGATTGAAGAAGCAGGCGAACGCGCCCGCAATCGTATACACCCAAGCGATGATCTTGCTGCGCCGCCTGGCGTGCAGTTCAAGGTGTTCGCCAACACTGATGAGGGCGTTCATCGGAGTACACCTCCGTCGCACGCGCCAGTGTTGGTATTTGCGGGCATAGTCTAAGGGGACTGCCATTCCCGTTAGCACGCGGCGTTCCGCTCGTCACTCAGCCCGGATGTTCTAGCATCGCAAGAGGATCTCGCAGGTGGAGGGGGGGCGTGTTCCTGCGTGGGAGACAGGTTGTCGCTTTACTGCGAGACAACTTGACGCGGCAGTCCAGTACGTTTCGTGGGACCGTCTAGGTTATTCCGCTAATGCGCTCTTTAGGAGGAAAGTCCGGGAGAAACCGCGGCCGGTCATGATACACTTCTCGAAGTCCATGCATTCCGTCGGAAGAATCGACCACGCGCAAGCCGCAACTCCGAAGACATATGCCGGACATAGCACCGGCTTCACGCGAGCCGGGTTCGTGGATCGCGCCATGGGTTCGGTGCACATGGGCGTGGGCGTCTGCGCCTTGACGCCCGGAGGGTCCATCTCAACCCATCTGCATTCGTTCGAAGAGAGCTTCTACATTCTGGAAGGAAATGTCCGCTTGGAAGCGGCTGGCAAAGTTCACGAGTTGGCTCCGGGCCATTTCGGATTGATCCCGACCGGAACGCCGCATGCCTGGAGCAACCCGGGCAGCGCGGCCGTGCGATGGCTGGAGATGCAAGCGCCTCAACCTCGCCCAATGGACGCCACGGCCGGGCCGGATACCTTCTTCACCGCCGGAAGTTCAACCGAGCAACCGCTGCTGCTCGGTCACTTCGATGAATCGCAGTTGCCGCAACCCGGAGGCGCGTCGCAGATGGAGGGGTTCAATCCCACCACCGGAGTCGCCATCAAGATGTTCGTCGACCGCGGCTTCGGCGCGTTCCATCAATCTCTCTTCCTGATTCAATACATGCCCGGCGCCAAAATCGACCCGCACGATCACGCCTTCGAAGAGTCGTATCTGATTCTGCAGGGCAGGGTGCATGCGATTGCGGATGGAGAGGCTTACGACCTCGGCCCCGGGGACGTCATCTGGACCGGCGTCGGCTGCGTGCATACCTTCGAGAATCGCAGCGCGGAGCCGGTGCGTTGGCTCGAGACCCAGGCTCCTCTGCCGCCGGCCAAGGAGGCTTTCCGTTTCGAGCGCGATTGGGCGGGCCGTCTTTGAACCAGGAAACCTCGAGTAAGAACGATTCGACCCTCCCGCCAGTCCATCCTCGCGATTTCCGCAACGCTCTGGGACGTTTCGGCAGCGGCGTCACCGTGATCACGGTGCATCACGAGGATCGCACCCACGGCATGACGGTCAACGCGTTTGTTTCCGTATCGCTCGATCCGCCCTTGGTGCTGGTGTCGCTGGACAATCGCTCCAGCATGCACCGCATTCTTCCCGTCGTGCGGCGCTACGGCGTCAGCGTGCTGGGGGAACACCAGGAAACCTTGAGCAACCACTTCGGCGGTAAACCCACGCCCGGATTGCACGCGGCGTTCACCATGCGTGACGGCATTCCGCTGCTGGACGGGGCGGTCGCGCAGTTTATCGTGGAAGTGACCGACATTCATCCCGCCGGCGACCATACGTTGTATATCGGCCAAGTGGTGCACCTGGAGTGGCGCGAAGGACAGCCCCTGCTGTTTTACGCGGGCCGGTACCATCACCTCCGTCCGCAAAAATCCGAGTGGGGCGAGCCGGAAGCATCTCTGTTCTCGATTGGCGGATTCGACCCGGACAGCATAAAATAGGCCGTCAGGAGTGGGCTTATGAGCATTCTTTCTCGCGCAGGCCTCGTCGCGACCGTGGCGGTCTTATCCGGCTTGCCCGCGCTGGCGCAGATCGACTTGTCGGGCGAATGGAATCCGCTGTTTCATGAGGATCAGCCCGAGCGTATTCCGGGCCCGGAAATCGGCGATTATCTCGGCCTTCCCATCAACGACGCCGCCCGCGAGCGCGGCGATATCTGGGACGCCGACATCCTCACCTTGCCGGAGCATCAGTGCAAGCCCCACCCCTCCGACTATGGCGTGCGCGGGCCCGCCAATCTGCGCATCTGGAAGGAAGTGGACCAGGCCACGCAGCAGATCGTCGCCTGGCACACCCACATCTCCTGGCAGGCTCCGGAGCGGACCATCTGGATGGACGGACGCCCGCATCCGCCGGACTACGCTCCGCACACCTGGCAGGGATTCTCCACCGGCCGATGGGACGGCGATATCCTCACCGTCACCACCACCCATCTCAAGATCGGCTGGATCCGCCGCAACGGCATTCCCCGCAGCGATCGCGCCACGGTGACCGAGCACTGGATCCGCCACGACGATCACTTCACCATCGTCACGGTCGTGAATGACCCCGTGTATCTAACCGAGCCCTTCGTCCGCAGCACCGATTTCGTCCTCGACCTCCACCAGGTAATTGCACCGTACCCTTGCGAATCCGTGGAAGAAGTCGCGAGAGAGAAAGGCGACGTTCCGAATCACCTTCCCGGCGAAAATCCATTCCTGAGCGAGTTCGCCCAGCGCAATCATGTTCCGGAAGCGGCCGCCCGTGGCGGCGCTGCAACCATGTACCCCGAGTACGAGCTCGCCATGAAGGTGACTTCCAACCCTGTCGCCGTGAACCGTCCCATGCCGGATCAGAGCACGGGGGCCATCCACATCCTTCCTGTGCCAGGCAACGCGCAGGGCAGCGTCTACATGCTGGTGGGCGCGGGAGCGAATATCACCGTACAAATCGGCAAGGACGGAGTACTCGTCGTCGATGCCGGCCGCGCCTCCATGACCGACCAAGTCCTCGCGGCCATTCGCACCCTCTCCGACAAATCGATCCATTACGTAATCGATACCTCCGCCGACGCGGATCGCGTGGGAGGCAACGAGAAGCTATCGAAAGCCGGCAGCACCATAACCGGAGGCAACGTCGCCGGCGCCAACGCCGGATGGGCCGCGGACATCGTGGCGCATGAGAACGTCGGCAGCACTCTCAGCGCGCCGCCTCAGGGATCGAACGCCGCCGCCATCCCCTCCGAGGGCTGGCCCCGCGACATGTACTTCGGCGATCAGAAAGATCTCTACTTCAACAACGAAGCCGTGCAATTGTTCCATCAGCGCGCCGCGCACTCCGACGGCGATAGCCTGGTCTTCTTCCGCCGCTCCGACGTCGTCAGCACTGGCGACATCTTCACCCCCGGCTACTATCCCGTGATCGACATCGCTCATGGCGGAAGCATCAACGGCGAGGTCGCGGCGTTGAACCGCATTCTGGATCTCACCGTCCCCGCCGACAAGCAGGAAGGCGGCACTTACGTCATCCCCGGCCACGGCCGCTTATGCGACGAAGCCGACGTGGTGGAATACCGCGACATGGTGACCATCATTCGCGATCGTATCCAGGACTTGGTCAAGAAGGGGATGACGCTGGATCAGGTCAAGGCCGCCAAACCCACGCAGGATTACGATCCGCTCTACGGAACCACCTCCGGCGCGTGGACCACGGACATGTTCGTCGAAGCGGCGTATCGTAGTTTGAAGAAATAATGGCTTAAAAAAGTAATCCCTTCGTAAAGGGATGGCCAGACCCCGGCTTCGGAGTTACCGTATAGGCGGGTGAAGGGAGATTAGTATGCATTCACCTAGAATCTGCCTCTTGGCCGTTCCCGTTCTTGCCCTGACCGGGCTGCTCGCGCCGCACCTTTGCGCGGCCGCCAACAGCTTCGACGAATTCACCTACGTCACGTTTACCGCGCCCGTGGAGATCCCCGGGCAATCCCTGCCGGCCGGAACCTATCTATTCCAGACGGCCGATATCTGGTCCAACTGCGACACCGTCCAAATTTATACCGCCGACAAAGGCCGCCTCCTGGCCACCGTGATGACAATTCCCGTCTATCGCTTCGAGCCAACGCCTGAGCGAACCATCGTCACCTTCGAGGAGCGCCCGGCCAATTCGCCAGAAGCGCTTCGGGAATGGTTCCCTCGCGGGTTGCACTTCGGGCACCGGTTTATTTACGGGCGTCGCGCCAAGTCCGTACAGCAGGAGAAGCTTCGCTCCAGACCGTAACGGTACGAGCCCAGGAAAGGCCCTTACGCACTCTTGATTTCCGTCCACATCCGGTCCCTTAGCCTCTGCGCCGAGGCGGATTGCGGCTGGAGCCATTCGCCCCGCGCCAGGACTTCCGCCGGCGGGTACAGCACCGGATTGTCGCGTAATTCGCCGGGCAGCAGAGCGTGCGCGGCCGCGTTTGCCGTCGCCGTTTGCTCCGCGATGACAATTTGCGCCGCGACCTCCGCGCGCAAAATATAGTTGACGAACTGGTGTGCCGCGGCCTGTCTTCTGCTTTCCCGCAAGATGGCCATGTTATCCGCAAACCGCGCGAACCCCTCCTCCGGGAGCGCGAATGCTAGCCTTCCCGGAGCCGCTTGCATCGCCTGCGCCGCCGTAATCGCCCAAGCCTGCGCCGCCGCCACGTCTCCGGCGGCCAATTGATCCCGCACCTCCGCGTTCACGTACGCACGCACCAGCTTCTTCTGTTCCTCCAACGCTTCCAGCGCCTTCTTGAGCTCGCCCGGATCGGAAGAATTCACCGAATACCCCAGCATTCTTAGCGCGGCCCCAAATGCGTCGCTCAAATCGTCGAGCATGGTGATCTTCCCCGCCAGCCTCGCGTCCCACAAATCGCGCCAGCGTGCGATGGGAGGATTTAGGCTGCGCTGATACGCGACGCCCGTCACGCCCCACATGTACGGCACGCTGTACTGAAGCTCGGGGTCCCAGGGCGGACGGCGAAACTCCGCGCCGAGGTTGTCGAGATTCGATAGCGGGTCGTGGCGAAGAGGAGCGAGTAGACCCATCTGGCGCATGGGCTGGATAAAATCGTTCGTCGGAAAAACAACGTCCCATCCCGAGTTGCCGCTGCTGACCTTGGCGAGCATCTCCTCGTTGCTTTCATACGTGCCGTAGCGGACTTGGATGCCGAATTCGCGCTCGAAATTGGGGATGCTCTCCGGCGCGACGTAATCGGACCAGTTGTAGACGTTGAGCCTCGGCCGCCGCGAACACGCTGCTGCACCCGCCGACCCCAGCAGAAACGTCCGTCTCTTCATCGCGCCCGCAGCCTCTCCGACACCAGCACCAGCGCTCCCAGCCCGACGACAATAATCGTCGACACCGCGTTCAACATCGGACTCACGCCCCGCCGCGCCAGGCTGTAGATCACCATCGGCAGCGTCTGCGAATCCACACCCGCCACCAGACTGGTAATCACGTAATCGTCGATCGAAACTGTGAACGCCAGCATCGCCGCAGCCGCGATCGCTGGAGCCAGATACGGCAGCGTCACCGCGCGAAACGCCCCAAACTCCGTCGCGCCCAGATCCAGCGCGGCTTCTTCGAGAGCGGGATCGAATGTCCTCAGCCTCGCCAGCACCACTACCACTACATACGCCAACGAGAACCCCACGTGCGCCACAATTACCGTGTGCATTCCCAGTCGCAGATTCAGGAACCGGAAGGCGAATTGAAAAAATGCCAGCAGCGAAACTCCGGTCACAATCTCCGGCGTCACCAACGAAAGATACAGCGATCCGGAGATCCACGTGGAAGCGCGCTTCCACAGAGCATATGCCGCGAGCGTCCCGCACACCGTAGCCAGCGCCGTCGCCACAACTCCGATAATGAGGCTGTTGATCGACGCCTGGATCAAGTCGCGATTCTGAAAAATCGCCGCGTACCATTGCAGCGAAAATCCCTGCCACAGCGTGAACTTCGACGCGTTGAAGCTGAACACGGCCAGGATCAGTAGGGGCAGGTGCAGGAATGCGTAGACCGCGACGGCGTACCACGCCAACCCGCGTCTCATGGCGTGTCCCCTCACAACATCTCCTCCCCACGCTTCTTTGCCGACAGCAGCAGCGCCATCGCCAACCCCATCAATGCCACGGACGCTGCCGCGCCGAACGGCCAATCCCGAGCCACCGTGAACTGGTTCTGCACCAGATTGCCGATCAGAATCGTCTTGCTGCCGCCAAGTAGGTCAGACGTGATGTACGTCCCCACGCACGGCACGAATACCAGAATGGCCCCGGCGCGGATTCCCGGAGCGCACAGCGGAATGGTCACCCGCCACAGCGTCTGCCACGGACCCGCGCCCAAATCGGCCGAGGCCTCGGTCAGCGACGGGTCCAGCCGCTCCAGCGTCGCGTACAAAGGCAGCACCATGAAGGGCAGAAACCCGTAAACCAGTCCCAGCAGCACCGCCCCGCTGTTGTACAACATCGGCAGCGGTTCCCGGATCACCTTTAGCGCTTCCAGCACCGTATTGATCAGGCCGGTATCGCGCAGCAGGAACATCCACGCGTAGATGCGGATCAGAAAACTGGTCCAGAACGGCAGAATCACCAGGCTCAGGTACAGATTCTTCCTCGCTCCGCTGCGCGCAATAAACAGCGCCATCGGAAATGCGATCGCCAGACAGAGAGCCGTAGCCACGGCGGCGATCCAAAGGGATCGCCACAATATCGCTCCGTACAGCGGATCCCACAACCGCGCGAAGTTGTCGAGCGTGTACGGATGCTCAATTCCACCGTAAGCCCCGCGCGTCATCAGGCTGTACAGCAGCACAATCCCCAGCGGAGCCACCAGCGTCACGGCTAGCAGCGCCGCCGCCGGAGCCAGAAAAATGCCCCGTAGCCGTCTCACGCGCTAAATCTCAGTTCATCGGACGCATCCCAGCACAGGTGTACCGGCTCACCCGCGCGAAATGGTTCGCTGCCATTGGCGATAACCTGTGCCGTGCAAGTCTCCCCGCTCTCCAGGTGCGTCTCAACGTGCATCACCGGACCCAGGAACGTCGAGCTCACCACCGTCGCCGCGCGCGAATCGGCCGATGCGCTACGCGAAAGCCGCAGAGCCTCGGGCCGCAGACCGCATCCATTCACCCAATTCATCGCGCCCAGAAACGACGCGACAAACCGCGTCTTCGGCCGCCGGTAAACCTCTTCCGGCGACCCCGTCTGCTCCACCCGTCCTCCGTTCATCACTGCGATGAAGTCGGACATCGAAAGCGCCTCTTCCTGATCGTGGGTGACGAACAGGAAGGTGATTCCGACGCGCCGTTGCAGATCTTTCAACTCCGCCCGCACCTGTTTGCGAAGCTGCGGATCGAGCGCGGAGAGAGGCTCGTCCAGCAGCAGCACATCCGGCGCCAGCACCAGCGATCGCGCCACAGCCACCCGTTGCCGCTCCCCTCCGGAAAGCTGCGCCGGCAAGCGCGAGGCTTTATCCCCAAGGCGAACTTGATCCAGCGCCGCTCGTACGCGCGCCTCGATATCGCCCGCCCCCTTCCGCCGCAGCCCGAACTCGACGTTCCCTCGCACCGTCAGATGCGGAAACAGCGCGTAGTTCTGAAATACGGTATTGACGTTGCGCCGGTAGGGCGGAAGCGCGTCGATGCGGGAACCGTTGAGATGAATCTCGCCCTCGTCCGGCGCCTCGAATCCCGCGATCATCCGCAGCGTCGTCGTCTTGCCGCAGCCCGAAGGTCCCAGCAGCGAGAAAAACGATCCGCGAGGCACGCCCAGACTAACGCCGTCAACCGCGGCGTGTGAGGCGAAGCGTTTGGTGACGCCGCGCAGCTCCAGAATGGCGTCCTGCATGAAACTCTACTTTAATATGCTCGCGTACGCCCGCTGAAACGCCGCATCGCGCACGTCCCAGACGTAAATCGAATAGCCGATTCGCGCCGTCGGCGGGACATCGCGCAGCCAAGCGAACCACTGCGGATCAACGTACACTCCTTCGAGCGGCGTCACGCTGACTGCGGCCAGCGAGCACTCCGGCTGCACTCCCCGCTGCATCTCCTCGAACTTTGGAAAGTTCGCCGGGTACTTCAGGTAATACCAGGTGGGAGCGGTCCCGAAATACATTATGCAGGTTTGCGGCGACCCGCGCGCCGCCACGAATTCGCCCAGCCGTTTGAGATCCTGCCCCCAGTCGATATTCGAATCGACCAAGTATTTCGGCCCGTTCTTCGGTCCTCCGGCGAGCACGTTGAAAAACGCCGTGTAGTAGGGATAAACCGCGAAAGATTCAATCGCAGCCGCACTGAGAATCGCGATCAACAGCGGCACACGCCATCGCCAGCGCAGGCGCGTCAAGCCCACGCCCACCAGCGCATACAGAAACGGATACACCGGCAGCAGATGCCGCAACCCGATGTCCACATGCCCCATCATCGAGAGCATCGTGTAGATCGCGATCGGCAGCACCAGTACCATCTGAGTGGCCGCGAACGGCACGGCCAGCAAAATCGCCAATAACGTCGCCACCGGAGTCTTTACCGCGAACGCAAACGGAAAGTAATACCACCACCCCGCGCTTCCCCGATTTCCCCAAAGATACGCCGGATGCGTCCCCCCTCCGTGGCTGGCGAACTGCGCCAGGCCGATCAGATACGGTTGCGCCCGCCATCCCAGGCGCGATCCGATCCACGCGATCCCGCGTCCCACCAGCGTCGATTGATCGATCGCCTGGCGCAGCGGCGTCCCCCCCGCCGACCGCGCGTGCGGCAGCAACGCGCCATCGTAAGGAGCGTACAGAATCAGAATCACCACCCCCGCCAGCAGCCCTACCGTCAGAAACTCCCTTACAGAACCGCGACCGTGAGGGAGCGGCCTCTTCAACGCCCATAAAATCACAAACACCGGCAGCAGGAACACCGCCGAGTACTTGCTCCCCAAAGCCAACCCCAAGGTCACTCCCGAGGCAACCAGGGCACTCCCCTTCCCCGTCTCGAGAAACCAATCCCAGGCGATCACTGCGGCAAACGAAAACGCCGCCACGGTCATGTCGTTCTTCACGTACCGCCCGTGCGCGATCACCGTTGGATCGAGCGAAAACAACAGCGCCGCCACGATTCCCGCCGCCGCGCCGAACTTCTTGCGAGTCCACGCCGCCAGCCCAACCACCAACCCCACGCAAACCCCGATCATCGGCAACCGAGCCGCAAAAAGCATCTGGTCCGCCGGCACCCGATTCTTGTATAGAAACGCCAGCCCCGCGTCCACGTCGTGCGCCCCGGTGTTATCGGCCGCCAGACCCTCGCCTTTCAGCTCAGGATGCAGCGCCAGAAGTGGCAGTGCCTCCAAAATCCGCTCCAGCGGCGGGTTTTCGAGCGACGCGCGGTACTCCCCGGTGGTCAGGTACTGATAGCCACCCACGATCTCGAAGCCTTCGTCCCAGGTTTGCGATTCCTGCTGGACGGAGCGAATCTGGACCACGGCAAGAGTTGTGGCGATCAGCCCGGTGGCCAGCCAAAACCATCGATCCACAGGGGTAATCTGCTTTGGAGCGGTCGACACCTTAGTCCGGGAAGCTGCGTAGCATTGTAACCGGTTTTAGGGTGAATCCGTCCAAGCAACGGAGGGTAAGGCACTTCCGGCTGGTGATACAATGAAAATCAGCACGTTGGGGTGTTTCACTAGACACTTGAGCCCCTTTTCCGGCGGCTCAAAGGAGAAAAACTCATGGGTTCTTCGATTATTGGCGGGCCGGGCCCGTCCACGACGCCTCCGGTTCCGCAACAATCCGCCGGCAGCGGCATTAAGATCCCGTTTCTGTTCGGCGCCGTGGCCGCGTTGGTGATTGCTTGCATCTATCTTTTCTATCAGATCAGCACCATTAAGTCGGACGTCTCCTCCCAACTCTCCGACATGCACGACCAGATCATGTCGGAGCTTGCCAAGGAACACGAGACCAGCAACGTCAGCAATCAGACCAGCAAGAAGCGGGTGGACGATATCCAGAAGGAGTTGGACGACACCCGGCACCAAGCCGCGCAGCTCTCCGGTCAAGCCAAGGTCGACGCCGATAAACACGCGGATGAGCTGGCCGCGCGCCTTCAGCAAGCCCAGGACGCCCAGGCCAAGCAGGTCAGCAATCTAAGCAGCGACGTCTCCACCGTCAAGGACGCCGAAAGCAACACCCAGAAGAACGTCGGCGTTGTGCAAACCCAGGTCGGCCAGGTGAACGATCAGGTCAGCAACCTGAAGACCCAGCAGGCCGCGACCCAGCAGCAACTCGAAAAGACCGTCGCCGACTTGAAGTCCACTGTGGGCGATCTCGGCGTGCAAAGCGGCTTGATCGCCACCAACGGCAAGGAGCTTAACGCGCTAAGGCAACTCGGCGAACGCAATTATTACGACTTCAAAGTCGCCAAGGCCAAGAAACCGGAAAAGGTGGGCGACGTGGAAGTGCTCCTGGTCTCCACCGACCCCAAGAAAAACAAGTACACCATCCGCTTGATCGCGGATGACAAAACCTTCGACAAGAAGGATAAAGAGCTCAATGAGCCGGTGCAGTTCTACCTGTCCCGCGCCTCCCAGCCCTATGAGCTCGTGGTCAACCAGATCAGCAAGGACCTGATCGTCGGCTACGTGTCGGCGCCGAAAGTCCAACAAACGCGCAAACAGTAGAGCTAGCAACGCAGCCTATTGAAGAAGTCCAGCAAACCCGGAAACAGTAGGGCTAGCAACGCAGCCTATCGGAGAAGTCCAACAAACCCGGAAACAGTAGGGCTCACGCTTCTACCAGGAACCCGCTCTCGACCCGCTCCCCTGAGATGCGCGTCCAGACCACGCGAGCCCGTCCGGTGGCTTCCAGGTGCGAAAACTCGACCGTCTGCCCGGATTCCAGGGCCGTATAACCGTGCGACATGCGGAATCCGCTGGAGCTGACGTCCACCAGGCGTCCGTGAATCTCGAACCGCCGGGGAAGGACGACCCACACGCGTACTTCGCCGTCCACCGCGCGGCGAGGCTCCCTGCGATTTTCCCGGCGTAGCATTGGATTCATAGCGTGGGATTCATATCGTGGACGCGCTGACCCGCTCGGCTTCGTAGGTCTTAAGCTTGCGGCTCAACGTGCGGCGCGAGATCCCCAGCCGCGCGGCCGCTTGCTGCTGATGCCCTCCGGTGGCGGCAAGAGCGTCCATGATCATGCGGCGTTCCATGCCCTCCAGACTTGCGGTGTTCGGCGGCGCGGGCGCGGCGCCACGGGACTCCTGCATCGAAGAAGAACCCAGAGGGAGGTGCTCGGCATCCACCTCGGTTACCGTTCCCGAGTCGAAGCTCCTGTCAGCATGCATGACCGCCGCCTTCATAATTACGTTGCGCAGTTCGCGAACGTTGCCGGGCCAGGCCTGCGATTCCAGCAAGCGCATCGCCCGGTCTGTGAAACACGCTCCCGGGCTGTGCTGTTCCAGCAGGTACCGCGCCAGCGGACCGATATCCTCAACCCGCTCCCGCAGCGGCGGCACGTGCAAGGTAAGCTGGCTGAGGCGATGGAACAAATCGCCGCGGAACCGGCCCTCATCCACCAGCCGTTCCAGATTCTGGTTGGTGGCCGCGACCACGCGCACGTCGGCGGTTATTTTTTTGGTGGCGCCCAAGCGGTAATAGGGAACTCCGTCCAGCACTCGAAGCAACTTTACCTGCATCTTGGGTTCCAGTTCGCCCACCTCATCCAGAAACAAGGTTCCCTGATGCGCCAGTTCGAACAATCCTGGCTTCGCGGTATCGGCGCCGCTGAAAGCTCCGCGGTCGTAGCCGAACAGTTCGCTCTCCAGCAGATGCTCCGGGAGCGCGGCACAGCTCAGATCGACCCAGGGCCGATGCGAGCGCGGAGAAAACTGGTGCACCGCGCGCGCCACTAACTCCTTGCCTGAGCCGCTTTCACCGGTGATCAGAACGGAGGCGGAAGATCGCGCGGCGCGTTCGACTCGGTCCATCAAACGCCGCATCTGCGGGCTGGCAATGACTGCCGTCATCCCCAGGAACTGACTGGTGTGGGCTAGGCTTCCCTCTCGCATGGCTACATCTCTAATCATCAGGGATGTACTCCACCGGACGCTTCCGTGAAACACCCTAGCCACCCTCAGAAAACCCCCGCTAGGCTGAGACAGTTTGTCGCAAAACTCTGAGGCTCTTAGTGCCACAATGTCGCCGATGGACCGCCCGCGCGGCTTCCGGAAAGCCGCAAAGTCCCTGTTTGAAAGAGGCCAGCGGCGCCCAGGAGTTTCCCTAGGCATGGTGGCTGAAGTGCAAGGGAAACTCCGCACACTCATGTTTGGCCACAAGGATCAGCCCGAGGCGCCAGCCACGGCAGCCGCCAACACACCCGCCGATACGCCGGCCAATACAGCGGTGGAGCAGGTGTACCCTGCTTTGGCTCCCGGCGCGTTGCGCTGGACCCAATGCGCGGGGCTGCTGGGATCGATCGTGTTGATCGCTTCCCTGGTGAACTGGGAATCTCCGGACCTCTTGAAGTACGGCGCGTTCCTCAGCATCGCCATTCTCTCCTCGTGCGTACCCATCGACGTTCCCGGAGTCACGGGATCGTTTTCCCTCACGTTTTTGTTCGTGCTGTTTGGAACGCTGGAGCTAACCCGGCCGGAAACGGTGCTGATCGCGGTTTTGATGTCCGTGGTTCACCGCTTCAGCGAGAAGCCCCGCACCCGCGCTAGCTACCACGATCTTCAATACCGGCATCGCCGCGCTGGGCGCCGCACTGGCGCACGGCGTCTATCACGCCTCATGGCTGGCCTCGGAAGGCGTGGATCCATCGGTCCGGCTCGCGATCGCGACCATGGCCCTGTTCGTGGTCAACACCATCCCGGAGAGCTTCCTTCTCGCGGTAATCGAGGAGGCCAGCTTCGTCGATGTCTGGCGCTCGCGGCACATGTGGCTCACTCCGTATTACCTGGGCGGAGCCGCGGCGGCGCAGATGGCCAGCATCGCCAATCGCTATCTCGGTTGGCAAACCGTCCTGCTCAGCGGTCCGGTGATCTACCTGATCTACCGCACCTGGGGCCTCTACGTGCAGCGGCTGGAGGAGCAGAAGCGCCACGCCGAGGCCATGTCGTCGCTGCATTTGCGCACCATCGAAGCCCTGGCGCTGGCGATCGAAGCCAAGGATCACACCACGCACGACCACATTCGCCGCGTGCAGGTTTACGCCATGGAGCTGGCCAAGCAGCTCAAGCTCACCAACGAGGAAACCGACGCTTTGCGCGCCGCCGCGCTGCTGCACGACATCGGCAAGCTGGCAGTGCCGGAACACATCATCTCCAAGCCCGGCCGCCTGACGCCGGAAGAGTTCGAAAAGATGAAGATCCATCCGGTGGTGGGGGCCGAGATCCTGGAGCGTGTCCAATTCCCCTATCCCGTCGCCCCGATCGTGCGCGCCCATCATGAAAAGTGGGATGGCACCGGTTATCCTTCCGGCCTCAAGACTGAAACGATTCCGATGGGGGCGCGGATCATCGCCGCCGTGGATTGCCTGGATGCCCTCGCCAGCGACCGCCAATACCGCCGCGCGCTGCCGCTGGATGAAGCCATGAAAGTGGTGATCTCGGAATCGGGTAAAGCTTTCGACCCGCGCATCGTGAAGCTGCTGGAGAAGCATTACACCGCATGGGAGCGCATGGCGCAGGAGCAGAACGCGCGCGCCAACAAGCTCTCCACCGACGTTAAAGTGGTGCGCGGCGCGGCGCCCGCCGCGGGCTTCGAAAAGGCGGCCCAATCGGCGCCGGCGGCCAAGCCCGGAGCCCCTCAAGAAAACTTCTTGACCTCCATCGCCGCCGCCCGCCAGGAGGTGCAGGCGCTGTTCGAGATCTCGCAAGACCTGGGAAATTCGCTCAGCCTGGACGAGACCCTGTCCGTGCTGGCCGTGCGCTTGCGCAAGATCATTCCGCATCACTCCCTGGCCATCTGGGTCCGCCGCGAACACGTCTTGATTCCCGAATACGTGAACGGCGAAGATTACCGGCTCTTCTCCTCTTTGGAGATCCCCGTGGGCCAGGGCTTATCCGGCTGGGTGGCGCACAATCTCAAACCCATCGTGAACGGCAACCCGACCGTGGAATCGAGTTACCTCAACGACAACAGCAAAAACTCCATCCTGCGCTCCGCCGTCGCGGTTCCGCTGGAGGGAATCAGCGGCATTATCGGCGTGCTGTCGCTGTATCATCTCGACCGCGACGCCTTCACCAAGGATCACCTCCGCGTTCTGCTCGCCATCAGCGCGAAGATCGGCATCTCCATCGAAAACGCCCTGCGCTTCCGTCAAGTGGAATCCTCCGCCACTACGGACTTCCTCACCAACCTGCCCAACGCGCGCTCCCTGTTCCTGCAACTGGACTCCGAGATTTCGCGCGCCAGCCGCTCCAACCAGTCGCTGGGCGTTTTGGTCGCGGATCTGGACGGGTTCAAACAGATCAATGACCGCTTCGGTCACCTGGACGGCAACAAACTCCTGAAAGCGGTTGCGGCGGCGTTCAAGGCCGAATGCCGCGAGTACGATTACGTCGCTCGCATGGGCGGGGATGAGTTTGTGGTGCTGCTTCCCGGCGCACGTCCCACCGACGCCACTCGCGCCTCGGACAGGTTCCAGGAGGTGGTCATCCGGACGTGTGAGACCCTGTTCAACGAAAAGATCCTCACTGCCAGTGTTGGCGTCGCCAACTATCCCGCCGACGGCGCCGACGCCGAGCAACTGCTGGCCGAAGCCGATCGCCGCATGTACAAAGAAAAACACGAGCGCAAGGAAGCTCCCCCGGCCGACAAGAAGCGCAAGCTCTGGGAAGGCTCCTTGACCACCACCGTACAGTAACTTCAAAAAGGGGCTTGCGCTTTCTCCCTTTCTTCGCTATGCTGAATTAGCGAAGAAAAGACGAACACGGAGGCCGCGATGTCTTCTCCCTACATCGGAATCGCCGGATGGTCTTATCCACACTGGAACGGGGTGGTGTACCCGAAACTGCAATCGCCGGGCAGCCACCCCTTGGAGCTGGTCTCGAAACACCTCGATCTGGTGGAGATCAATAGCTCGTTTTATCAATTTCTTAAGCCTGAGCTGGTGAAGCTATGGATTAAGAAGGTTTCCGATCGCCCAGGGTTCCTGTTTACCGCCAAGCTGCATCAGCGCTTCACCCACGCCCGCATGCTGGAGGACTCTGAGATCGCCGAATTTAAGCGAGGCGTCTGGCCGCTGCTCGAAGTCGAAGCGGCTAGGCGCTTTGTTAATGCAATTCCCCTGGTCCTTCCGTTTCACGGCGGAGAATCAGGAATTCTTCATCCGCCTGCGCCGGGCTTTTCACGAGTTTCCGCTCGCCGCTGAGATGCGCCACAGCAGTTGGATGGCGGAAGAGGCCGTGGGCACGTTTCTGGATTACAAGGTCGGCTTTTGCAATATCGACCAGCCCGAATACACCAGGGCCATGCCGCCTACCGCTCTGTTGACCTCGGGCATCGGCTACGTGCGCCTGCACGGGCGCAACCCATCCAACGCGCTAGGCTCCTACGCCCGCGGCCTGCCAGGAGGGAACGCCCCGTATGCAGCGCGCCTGCGGCAGCACGATTATCTCTACAACCAAGCCGAGTTGGCCGCCTGGACCAACCGCATCGAGCACGTTGCCCGCTTCGCGGAACGGACCTTCGTGGTGTTCAACAACGACGCCGGCGGGAAGAGCTTCGTCAATGCGCTGCAACTTCGCGCGGAAATGACCGGAGAGCGAGGGTCCGCTCCTCGCGATCTCCGCCGCAAGTATCCCGTAGAATTGTCGCCCTTCGACCCGGCCTACGCGGAGCAGCAGTGGCTCTTCCCGGCGGCATAAACCAACGCACCCTGGCAGTCGTTCGGCGGCGGATACACTTCGCTCCCAAGAGTTGGGATAGAATTAACGGCATCCGATGGGCGCCGGAAGAACCATTGGTTGGCGGAACTCGCTGAGCCACGCATCCGATCTTTCTGCTTCAGAAAGAAGCGCGGAGCGCTCTGCCAGTAGATTTAAGATCCTCGAATACCTTTCTGCTGCTGTAGTGTTCGGGGGTGTCATAGGTGAATATGTGCACCCCTTCGTGTCATCGCTGCCGAGGGTTGGATTGTGGCTGTCGTTTTGGTACATAGGGCCAGGCATCGCAATTGCGCTTGGGATTGCGGCAGAAACCTTATTTTCCATGCTCGTCTCCAGTCGTGAGAAAACTATTTCCTCAATCAGCGCCCAAAGACGCGTTGAGGCCGAACGCAAAACAGCAGAAATTCTAAAAGAGGTTGCTGAAGCCAACCGCCTGTTGGAACAGGAGCGATTGGCTCGCTTAAAGGTTGAGGAGGCGCTTCTAAAGCTCAAGGCACCTCGCAACATCAGCGGCGCGATGGATGAGGCCATAGCGATCCTGAAACCGCATGGCGGCTTGGCGGTAGACATCATTGCGTACGATACGAACCTGCCGGAAGTGATGATGTTTGAAGCCGCGATTGAGCAGTTATTCAACGCGTCGGGGTGGAATGCAAGACCGTGGCACGTCAGCGGTGGCTACAGGGACTACGGACGCGGGATCACGTTCACGATAACCGTTAACCGTGAGTACCACTATTTGGTCGATGCAATCAAGCAGATTGTCGAGCTATTCAAGCGCGAAGATGTGATGGCGGTATGGATGCCGTTGGGGTTTACAAAAGACGACATCCCCGGAGGAGACCGCGAGGAGCCCTTCGGTTTCAGCCGTCGTTGGAATCCCGATGATATAGCCCCGCTTCGGATTCAGATTACCCGGAAGGAAATCGTATAGAGTTCTTTGCACCTGAGTCAAGGTAATTATTGCCATAAGAAACAACGACAACGCTGTGGATTTCATCCTGCGATCCTCGCTAACACGTTTTCTTGCCATCATTATCGGTCGCGCGTTGTGGTAGCGGCTTCGGGGGCTTAAGCTGCCGGATGCGGCGCGTAGCGCTGCACCCGAATGCCGCGCTCATGGAGGCGGGCCTGTGCCAGGTCATAGGCCGTCTGCAAGCGCAGCCAGTGGTCAGCGCTAGACCACCCGGCCTTCTCCAGACGGATTGCCATTTCGGGCGAGATTCCTGCCCGGCCGTTTAGCACGCGCGAGAGCGTATGGCGGGCGATCCCCAGCACCTGGGCAGCTCGCGTCACACTCAAACCCAGAGGGTCAAGGCAACCATCCTTGATGGAATGGCCGGGATGAGGCGGGTTCTTCATGGGCATGTTCTTTTCTCCTGCTTAGTGATAATCGACTAGGTTAATGTCGAATGCATCTCCGTCTTCAAAGCGGAAAATGACGCGCCAGTTGCCGGATATGGTGACGCTCCAATAACCCTTGAGATCCCCCTTCAGGGCATGAAGGCGATATCCCGGTAGGTCGAGATCGGCCGGTCTTTCGGCTCGATCCAGATGCGCCAGTACGTCCCTAATGCGGGTGATCTGGTCGGCACGGATGCCACTCGGGTCGTCCTGCTCAAATAGCCGCTTCAGCCCCTTGTGCCGAAGTGTCCGCACCACCCACCTACTGTACCGTGCCTCGGTACGCCAGGCAATGGGCAACGTCCAGCGGAACGGGACGCGGCCGGGCGACTCAGCCCGCAGGTACGCATTCGATTGTGACGGGGCGCGAGATCACCTCGCCGGCAGTGACCGTAAGAGGATAGGTCCCTGCGGTCACCTCCTCCGGCAACCGCACATTCACCTGCGCTGCCTTACCGGCTTCCCATGGCCCAATCGAATCCGCCTCCAACCGGTGCTCGCCAAGTTGGATGTGCAGATTGGCGTGATCGCGATTCTCCGGCAATCCTTCCACCCATAAAGCCAGCACCGCATCCGGTCCGAGCTGAACCTCTGAAGCAGCCCACGTTCGCCCATCCGCCGCTCCGGTGACGGCCAAAGACTCAACCCGTACAGGAAGATCGATGGCAATCCTGCAAGGGTTGCTCCAACCGCTCTGGGCCGTCCGAATCCGCACCTCATTCCAGCCGCGTTCGAGCCCAGGAGGGATCTTGAAGGTCGCCTGCCAGGCGCCATCTCGTTGGGCCAGCGACACCGGGGCAATATGGAATGGGCCCACGCTAACTTGGAGGTCCGCCCGGGTCAGATTCGGCGCGTCACAGGAAAACCAAGCACTCGCATATTCATCGAGATCCGAGCGAAAGTTGATGCCAAAGTTCACTGCGTGAATACACGCCGCAAGCGCTGGAGCCGCGGCGCCGGAACGGCCGGAATCCGGGAAATGGCGATAACAGATAACCGTCGCAGCACTGTATTTATCCACCCCCAGCACCTCCGCCCGAGCGAAACCGGCCGTGCGAGCCATCGCCGCCACGCACGCCGTATTTGGCGCGCACCAGTTGTCGAACTGACCCCCCAGTTCATCGATCTCGAAAAACTCCATCACCGGCGAACCAGGTTCTTGCGAAACGAAGGTTTGGATCACCGCCAGATCCCGCGTCAAAGCACATACCCTCTCAATCCCCAGTAGCGGATGCTTCAAGTGATACAGCACCCCCAGAAACAGCACGATATCGAAGGTCCCGAGCTTGTCCGGCGTCAGCTCGTACATGTCCATAATGCGGTAATCGATCTTAGACTTTAGCTCCCGCTGCAGGTAGCGGAAGTTCTTGCTGTCGTACGCATCGACGGAAACCACTTCCGCCCCGCGCCGCTCCATCTCAAAACTGAACCAGCCATCCCAGGCGCCGATGTCCAGCACCCGCTTGCCGTTCAAATCCTGAGGAATGGGGAACATGCCTACGCGGGTCCTCAGGGACTCGATCGAGTTGGCCCCGCGTATGACGCGGCCGCCGGGTAGTTCAAAGCTATGCCACCAGCCGGTCTGCGCCAGACCGGCCCTCCAAACCTGCGCGTTGTTGAGAGCGTCAGGCCCAATGCGTTGCATGCTATTTGACCTCCAGGGCGACGGTTGCCGTGGGGTTCCCTACACTCTTGAACCACATCACGCCTTCCCACACCAGATCGATCTCCAGTTGATAGCTTCCCTTGGCTTGGGGAGATTCGATGTTCAGATCGACTTCCACCTGCTCGCCCGGAAGCAGGGAGCGCGTAAGCGGCGCGCGGGGGTGGTCGTGTTGGATGGTTTCACCGCCGGCCGAGAGCAGATGATAGGAGAGCCCCAGCACGTCCTTTCCTTCAGGAAAAGCCTCGCGCGAGGTGTTTTTGACGGTGACCGGGAGGTGAATGCGCTCGCCCGCGCGAGCCTTGAGGCGCTGGTGCTTCGGTGAATACACAGCGCGGACGGGCGCGGATCCCAACGGAATGAGCTGGCGCGGCGTGGATCCATAAAGGTCGATGTACTCGCGGAACGGCGCTCCGAAGAGCAAGACGGGAGATCCCCACATGGGCGCGGATGGCACGCGTGGCATCCTGGGGAAAGCCTTCAAGAACTCGGCATTCAAGCCGGAGGCCGAGGGCTGCTTCTGAAACAGGACTTTGTTGTAGGCGATGGCCAGCGGCCGCAGAAGGCCGGCGCGCTGATGCATAAAATCGATGGCGCCTTCGCACACGCCGCAGTGCTGCGGATTGAAATAGTCGTCCAGCGCCAGGAGGCCTCCGGGGACCAGGATCTGGCTGGCGAAATCCAGGTCGGCGAAGGTTTCTTGCGGGGAGTGCCCACCGTCGACATGACAAAAGGAAAAGGTTTTGGGATAGTCCGCGGCGCGCAGCGTTCCCGATGCCGCGCTCACAACGTCCAGAAAATCCAGCGGCTCATGAAACGCCCGCATGTTGGTTTCGAACAACTGGCGGTACTCGGCCCCGGAGCCGTAGGCTTCGTCCGTCTCGTGGATTTCGAACTGATCGATCGCGGTCATGCGGCGGCCTGAGGCGCGCAGATGCGCCACGGCGATGGCCGAAAGGCCCTGGTATACGCCGATTTCCAGGACGTCGCCGGCGATGCCGTGCGCCGCGTTCAATTGGTTGTAGGCCATGAACAGCAGCGCGGCGTCGTAGGAGAACCAGCCCCGCATGCGGTGAAACGCATTCAGGTACGACTGCAGAAAGCTTGGGCGCATGGCCGGATGGGAAGTGGCGTGGGTGGTCATGGCTCGTAGAGAAACCAGGGGTACCGGTCGATGGGCAGTGAGGAGCGTTTCACCGCCAGACACCAGGTCTGTTCGCCGCGATTCTCGGCATTGTAGCCATGTTCCTCCAGCAGCTTTAGCAGCGGCAAGTGCGAGGCGAAATCGGGGAGGAACGTGGTGAAAGCGCGCACGATTTCGAAGCCCGCGGACTTAACCGTCTCGCACAGCTCATGGAAAGTGTATTCGCGGAAGTGGCCCATCTCCAGCTCCACGCCCGGCTGGGGCCGGTTGTAGAGAAAGTAAATCTGCGGATTATCCTTCCCGTCCAGTGTCTTGGCCACGCTGGCGATGCTGCCCACGTTGGGCGTGGTGATCAGCAGATAACCGCCCTCGATCAGCACGCGCCGGGCTTCCAGCAGCATGTGCATGGGATCGTAAACCAGGTGCTCGATCACCTCCGCCGCCGTGACCAGATCGAAGTGGCCATCGGGATAAGGAAACGCGTCGCGTTCCGCGTCGAAGTGGTCCACGTAACAGGTGAACTCGCCGTCTGGGAACGGCTGCGTCTTCTTATCGATGCGCCCCGGCGCACCGTAATAGGCCCCGCGCACCTCGCGATAACCGCACACCCGCTGGAGCAATGCGGTCATTTGCATGTAGCACCCCAGCTCCAGCGCGCGGCTTGTTTCTTGCGGCGGCGGAGCCAGCGCCAAAGTCCGCGCCAGGCGAGGGATGTGCTTTTCGAGATAGGCTCTCGCGCCCGCGTCCGGCATCGGTAAGTTGCGCAGAGCCTCCTCCGCGCGTTGCAGAACGGCGGGATCGAAAGGCTCCGCGGGAGCGCTAGATTGGGCGCGATAATTCAAGTGGCGCAATAGATAACGAATCACCCGCAAGTGAGCCGGCAGCCGGGGCGCCATGCCTGGAAGTTAAGGAAACTGCCCTAGCGTTACTCCGCCAGCGACTCCTCGCCCGGTTCGCGCTCGGACAAGCCCCCGGCGTACAGCGCCCGGGTCTCCTCGTCGTAGCCAGGAACGAGGTCGAGCGGAGCGGCTTCCTGCTCCGCCGCCATCTCTTCCTCAACGTCCTCGCCTGCGATTCTCACGCCGCGGTAATACTCCATGCCGGTTCCGGCCGGAATCAGGCGGCCCATGATGACGTTTTCCTTCAAGCCGCGCAGATGGTCGACCTTGCCGTTAATGGCGGCTTCGGTCAGCACGCGCGTAGTCTCCTGGAAGCTGGCCGCGGAGATGAAGGAGTCCGTGGACAGCGACGCCTTGGTGATGCCCAGCAGCACGGTCTTGCCCATCGCCGGCTTGCCGCCGGTCTGCTCCACGCGGGCGTTCTCCTCACGGAAGCGGAACTTGTCGACCACTTCCTCCGGAAGGAATTCGGTATCGCCGATGTCTTCGACTTTCACCCAGCGCATCATCTGACGCGAGATGACTTCCAGGTGCTTGTCGTTGATGTTGACGCCCTGCAGCCGGTAGACTTCCTGGATTTCGTTCACCAGGTACTTTTGCAGAGCCATTTCGCCGAGCACGGCCATGATGTCGTGCGGGTTGCGCGGACCGTCCATCAGCGGATCGCCGTGATGGACACGCTCGCCTTCCTGGACGTTGATGTGGACGCCGCGCGGAATGGCGTACTCGCGCTGTTCACCGTCGTCGCCGATGATGTAGATCTTGCGGACGCCCTTGGCGATTTCGCCGTACTTCACCACGCCGTCGATTTCGGTGATGACGGCGGTTTCGCGCGGCTTGCGCGCTTCGAACAATTCGACCACGCGCGGAAGACCGCCCGTGATGTCTTTGGTCTTGGTAGTGGCGCGCGGGATCTTGGCCAGCACGTCGCCGGCGTGAACCTCGTCGCCATCCGCCACGGTCAGGTGGGCGTGCATCGGCATGAGGTAACGCTTCTCCTCATGCTTGGTGCCGCCAGTGGGCCGGACGTAGAGAGCCGGAACGCGCTTCTCGTCGGTGGAATCCATCACCACCCACTGGGAGCGGCCGGTGATTTCGTCCACCTGCTCCTGCATGGTGACGCCTTCGGCGAGATCCTTGAAGTGAACCACGCCGCTGACTTCCGTCAGGATCGAGAAGGTGTACGGGTCCCATTCGAGCAAAACGTCGTTGGTCTTGATCTTCTGGCCGTCCTCGAACAGGATCTTGGCGCCATAGACCACTTGGTAGCGCTCCTTTTCGCGGCCCTTGTCGTCGATGATGGCGATAATGCCGTTGCGATTCATCGCGATCAACTCGCCCTTGGCGTTTTTGACGGTCTGAATCCCGATGAACTTGACGAACCCGTCGGACTTGGCGTCCTGCTTGGACTGCTCGGCCGAACCGGTCGCCGTTCCACCGATGTGGAAGGTGCGCATGGTGAGCTGCGTTCCAGGCTCGCCGATGGACTGGGCGGAGATGATGCCGACCGCTTCGCCGCGCTCCACCAGCCTGCCGGTCGCCAGGTTGCGCCCGTAGCACAGCTGGCAGACGCCGCGCTTCGATTCGCAAGTCAGCACGGAGCGGATCTTCACCCGTTCGATTCCGGCCGCCTGAATCGCCGCCGCGAGATCCTCAGTGATCTCCTGGTTGACGCCGACAATGAGGTTGCCTTCGTAATCGAGCTGATCCTCGAGCGCCACGCGCCCCACGATGCGGTCGCGCAGAGGCTCGATGATTTCGCCCGATTCAACAATCGGTTCAACGTAGATGCCGTCGCCGGTGCCGCAATCGCCTTCGGTGACGATCACGTCCTGCGCCACGTCGCACAAACGCCGCGTCAGATAACCGGAGTCCGCGGTCTTGAGCGCGGTATCGGCCAAACCTTTGCGGGCGCCGTGCGTGGAGATGAAGTACTCCAGCACGTTGAGGCCTTCGCGGAAGTTGGCCGTGATGGGCGTTTCCAGAATTTCGCCCGACGGCTTAGCCATAAGACCGCGCATGCCGGAGAGCTGGCGGATCTGCTGCTTCGATCCGCGCGCGCCGGAGTCCGCCATGATGTAAATCGGATTGAGATAGCGGCCGGTGCGGTCGTCGTCCTCCATCGCCTTGAACATTTCTTCCGAAACGCGCTCGGTGACCTTGGACCAGATTTCGATGATCTTGTTGTAGCGTTCGCCCTGCGTGATCGCGCCCTCCTGATACTGGGAGCGGACCTCGATCACCTGCTTCTCCGCTTCCTTCACCAGGCTGGCCTTTTCTCCGGGCACCGTCATGTCGTCGATGCCGATGGAGATGCCCGCGCGGGTCGCCGACAGGAAGCCCAGCGCCTTCACCTGGTCCAGCATGGTGACGGTGATGGTGAGGCCGAACTTCAGATAGCAGTACTGCACCATCTGGCTCAAGCCCTTCTTCTTCATCAGACCGTTGATGAAGGGCATGTCTTCGGGCAGAACATCGTTCAAAATGACCCGCCCGACCGTGGTGTCCATGTACTGCTTGTTGAACTCGATCGGCTCCGTGTGCATCAGGTTCTGGTTATCGAAGGCCTTGACCAGATCGATGACCTTGCCGGTGTAGCGCAGCTTGATGGGCGTAAGGGTTTCCACCTCGCCCATTTCCAGCGCGATTAACACCTCATCGATGGACGCGAACATGCGGCCCTCGCCCTTGGAACCGGGCCGCGCCTTGGTGAGGTAATACAGACCCAGCACCATGTCCTGCGTGGGCACGGCGATAGGCGCTCCGTGAGCCGGCGAAAGAATATTGTTGGACGACAGCATCAGCGTGGAGGCTTCAATCTGCGCTTCCGGAGAAAGCGGGATGTGAACCGCCATCTGGTCGCCGTCGAAGTCCGCGTTGAACGCCGTGCAGGTCAGCGGGTGCAGCTTGATGGCTTTGCCTTCCACCAGCACGGGCTCAAAAGCTTGAATCCCCAAGCGGTGCAGCGTGGGCGCGCGATTCAACAGAATCGGATGGTCCTTAATAACCTCTTCCAGGATGTCCCAAACCACCGCGTCCTGCTGCTCGACTAATTCTTTCGCCTGCTTAATTGTCGTGCAATGGCCGCGCTGCTCGAGGCGATGGTAGATGAACGGCTTGAACAGCTCCAGCGCCATCTTCTTGGGAAGGCCGCACTGGTTGAGCTTGAGCTCGGGACCGACCACAATCACAGAGCGGCCGGAATAATCGACGCGCTTGCCCAGCAGGTTTTGGCGGAAGCGGCCCTGCTTGCCCTTGAGCGTATCGGAGAGCGACTTCAGCGGACGGTTATTGGCGCCCCGCAGCACGCGTCCGCGGCGGCCGTTGTCGAACAGCGCATCCACGGCTTCCTGCAGCATGCGTTTTTCGTTGCGCACGATGACGTCCGGCGCGTGCAGCTCAATCAGCTTCTTCAGCCGGTTGTTGCGATTGATCACGCGGCGGTACAGATCGTTCAAATCCGAAGTCGCGAAGCGGCCGCCATCCAGCGGGACCAAGGGACGAAGTTCGGGCGGAATGACCGGGAGCACGTCCAGAATCATCCACTCCGGCTTGTTACCGGACTTGCGGAAGCTCTCGGCCACACGCAGGCGCTTGGCGTACTTCAGCTTCTTCTGCTGTGAAGCCTCGGTCTTCATGCGCTCCCGGATTTCCAGGCTCAGCGCTTCAACGTCGATCTTCTTGAGCAGCTCCTTGATGCCCTCTGCGCCCATCATCGCGATGAACTTGCCGGGGAACTCCTGGTCCAGTTGCCGCTTGCGCTCGTCACTGATGACCTCGCTCTTGTTCAGGCCCGTGCCTTCGCCGGGATCGACGATCACGAAGGCCTCGAAGTACAGCACGCGTTCCAATTCACGAAGCGTAATGTCAAGAAGATAGCCGATGCGGCTGGGCAGTCCCTTGAAGAACCACACGTGGGAGCAGGGGCTGGCCAGTTCGATATGTCCCAGGCGCTCACGCCGCACGCGGGAAAGAGTGACTTCGACGCCGCACTTATCGCAGATGACTCCGCGATGCTTCATGCGCTTGTATTTGCCGCACAAGCACTCCCAATCCGCGATGGGGCCAAAAATGCGGGCGCAGAACAGCCCGTCGCGCTCCGGCTTGAAGGTCCGGTAGTTGATGGTTTCGGGCTTGGTGACTTCGCCGTGCGACCAGCTACGGATCTTTTCAGGAGAGGCGAGCGAGATGCGAATCGAATCGAAATCCGCGATCATATTGGCGCGATCATAGGGCGATGAACGATACATAGTGTGCTCTTCCTTCCTAATTAGTGACTCAAACGCTCTTCCAATCGCGTCAGGCGATTGTCCATCTCGATTACTTTACCGGTGAGCATGTCGAACTTGGCTTCGAGAGACCCGATTCGGGCATCAACCCGGGCCTCGAATCTGTCAATGCGCGCATCGAGTTTACTGACGCCAGCATCCAGGCGGCTGTCGAGCGATGAAATCCGCCCATTCATGGCCGAGAATTGCACGACGTTTACCAGCGTACTGACCAGAATGGCGATGACGGGCAGGCCGACCGCCAAATAAAGCCGCATATCCGTCATAAGCTCTAATCCGCCGCGAGCGCCGTCTCATGAGAATCCAGCGGCTCTTCACGGATCTTCATCAACTCCACGTCCAGACAAAGCGATTGCAACTCGCGGATCAGGACGTTGAAGCTCTCCGGCACGCCCGGCTCCGCCGCCGCCTCGCCTTTGACGATCGCTTCGTAAATCTTGGCGCGGCCATAAACGTCGTCGGACTTCGCGGTCAGCAGCTCCTGCAGCACATAAGCTGCGCCATAAGCCTCCAGCGCCCACACCTCCATCTCTCCGAAGCGCTGTCCGCCGAACTGCGCTTTACCGCCAAGCGGTTGCTGCGTGATGAGCGAATACGGCCCGATGGAGCGCGCGTGGATCTTGTCGTCCACCAGGTGGCTCAGCTTGAGCATGTAGATGTAGCCGACGGTAACCGGCTGCTCGAACAGTTGTCCACTAATGCCATCGAAAAGCTGGACCTTGCCGGAGCTCGGCAGGCCGGCGTTCTTCAACTGCGACTTGATGTCTTTTTCCGTGGCGCCGTCGAACACCGGAGTCGCGAAGCGCACCCCTAGCGCGCGGGCCGCCCAACCCAAGTGGGTTTCCAGAATCTGGCCGACGTTCATGCGGCTGGGAACGCCCAGCGGATTCAGCACGATTTCGACCGGAGTTCCATCAGGAAGATACGGCATATCCTCTTCCGGAACGATGCGCGCGATCACGCCCTTGTTCCCGTGGCGTCCCGCCATCTTATCGCCCACCGAAAGCTTGCGCTTCATGGCGATGTAGCACTTCACCTGCTTGATCACGCCCGGAGGCAGCTCATCGCCCTTGCGCAACTTGGCGATCTTTTCCTCGGTGATCTTTTCGAGCACCGCAATCTGCCGCGAGGTCATTTCCTCGATTTCATCGATCTGCTCATTGACCCGCGGATCCTTGTCCTTGAGCTTCATGCGCTTTAAGTCGCGCGCACGCAGCTTCTCGATCAGGTCGCGCGACATATCGGTGCCTTTGGCCAGCAGCTTCTTGTTGGTCTTCTCATCGTGCAGGTCGGCCAGCAGCTCTTTGCCTTCCAGCAGCTTGGCCAGGCGCTTGGCGCGCTCGTCGTTCAGAATGCGCTTTTCGTCTTCGAGGTTGCGGCGCAACCGCTCTTCGGCGCCCTCCAGGATTAGCTTGGAGCGCTCGTCCAGCTCGGCGCCCTTGCGCGAGAAGACTTTGCAATCCACCACCGTGCCTTCGATGCCGGGCGGGCAGTATAGCGAGGCGTCTTTCACGTCGCCGGCCTTCTCGCCGAAAATCGCGCGCAGCAGTTTTTCTTCCGGCGTCAGTTGCGTTTCGCCCTTCGGCGTCACTTTGCCCACCAGAATGTCGCCGGGCTTCACCGTCGCGCCGATGCGAATGATGCCGCTCTCGTCCAGATTGCGCAGGAACGCTTCGGCGATATTGGGAATGTCGCGCGTAATTTCCTCCGGACCCAGCTTGGTGTCGCGCGCGTCGACCTCGAACTCCTCGATGTGAATCGAGGTGTAGTAGTCCTCCTTCACCAGCTTCTCGGAAACCACGATGGCGTCCTCGAAGTTGTAGCCGCGCCAGGGCATGAAAGCCACCAGGACGTTGCGGCCCAGAGCCAGCTCGCCCAGTTCGGTGCAAGGACCGTCGGCCAGAACGTCGCCCTTCTTCACCCTCAGGTTCTGGGCGACGATGGGCTTCTGGTTAATACAAGTGTTCTGATTGGAGCGCTTGAACTTGGTCATCGTGTAGATGTCCGCGCCCACTTCGCGGGAGAGCTGTCCTTCCTGCGTATTGCCTTCCACGCGCACGATGATGCGCTCGCTGTCGACCGAATCCACCACGCCCGCGCGCTTGCAGATGATGACCGCGCCGGAGTCGCGCGCGGTGACGCGCTCCATGCCGGTGCCCACAAACGGCGCCTCGGCGCGCAGCAGCGGAACAGCCTGGCGCTGCATGTTGGAACCCATCAGCGCGCGGTTGGCGTCGTCGTTCTCGAGGAACGGAATCAGGCTCGCGGCGACCGAGACCAACTGCTTGGGACTGACGTCCATGTACTCGATTTCGCCCACGTGCTTGAGGACAAAGTTTCCGGCCTGACGGGCGTTGACCAGCTCAGCCGTGATCTTGCCTTTTTCATCCAGGCCGACGTTGGCCTGCGCCACGATGTACTTGTCTTCCTCCCAAGCCGAGAGGTAATCGCAATGAGCCTCAATCTCCGGCGCCACCTTCTTACCCTTGGTCGCCTTCTCCATCTCACCGCGCGTGATCACCTGGCCCACCTTGAAATCCGTGTCCCCAGGATTCAGCACTTTAACTTCGTCGATCACCACGCCGTCCTTGACGCGGCGGTAGGGGCTTTCGATAAAGCCGTATTCATTGATCCGCGCGAAGCAAGACAGCGAGCTGATCAGACCGATATTGGGGCCTTCCGGCGTCTCAATCGGGCAGATGCGGCCGTAGTGAGTCGGGTGAACGTCGCGGACTTCGAATCCGGCCCGTTCGCGGGACAAGCCACCGGGTCCCAGGGCGGACAGGCGCCGCTTGTGCGTGATCTCGCTCAAGGGGTTGGTCTGGTCCATGAACTGGGACAACTGGGACGATCCAAAGAACTCGCGAATCGCCGCCATCACCGGCTTGGCGTTCACCAGGTCGTGCGGCATGGCCGTGGACATTTCCTGGTACACGCTCATCTTTTCTTTAATGGCGCGCTCCATGCGCACCAGGCCGATGCGGAACTGGTTCTCCAGCAGCTCGCCCACGGCTCGCACGCGGCGATTGCCCAGGTGATCGATGTCGTCCACCGCGCCAATGCCCCGGCGCAGCTTCAGCAGGTACTGGATGGTGTCGATGAAATCCTTGTGATCCAGCGTGCGCTTGTCGAACGGAGTCGCATCCGCCTTATCGTGGATCTTGATGTTGAACTTCATGCGGCCGACGCGCGAAAAATCGTACTTGCGCGCGTCGAAGAACATGCCTTGGAACAGTTGCGTGGCGGTGTCCACCGTGGGCGGATCGCCGGGGCGCAGCTTGCGGTAGATCTCCAGCAAGGCCTCATTCTGCTGCCTGACGCCGTCCTTCTTGAGCGTCATCGAAATGACGTTGCCTACGTCGTCCTGTTCGGGGAAGAACAGGTCGAAGTTCTGGATCTTGGCCTCGATCAGCTTGCCCACGATGGTGGGCGTAATCTCGTGATTGGCCTCGATCAGCACCTCGCCGGTTTCCATGTCGATGACGTCGGCGGCCACGAAGCCGCCTTCCAGGTCGTTGGCCGCGACTTCAACGTGGTCCACCTTGACCCGTTGAAGTTCTTTGAAGACGCTCTCGGTGATCTTGCGGCCCTGCGGCACCACCGTTTCCCCGCCTTTAGTAACGGCGAAGGATAGCTTATGCCCGACCAAGCCGCGCGCCGGCCGGCCTTCTTTGTCGGCCAGCTTCCACAGCAGCTTCTTGTCCTTGATCACGATGTCGCTGCACTGATAGAACGCGTGCAGAATCTCGGCATCGCTCTTGAGACCCAGCGCGCGCAGGAACATAGTCCCGTAAAACTTGCGCTTGCGGTCGATGCGGACGTGCAGGAAGTTCTTGTTGTCGTATTCGAACTCCACCCAGCTTCCGCGATAGGGAATGATCTTGCCCAGGAAGTAACCCTGCGCCGGCTGGCGCTCGAAAAACACCCCCGGCGACCGGTGCAACTGCGATACGATCACGCGCTCCGTTCCGTTGATGATGAACGTCCCGTTGTCGGTCATCAGCGGGATCTCGCCGAAGAAGACCTCCTGCTCCTTGATGTCGCGGATGGTCTTGTTGCCGGTCTCCGGATCCTTGTCGAAAACCGTGAGGCGGATGGTTACCTTGAGCGGCGCAGCGTAGGTCATGCCGCGCTCCTCGCACTCCGCCACGTCGTACTTGAGTTGCAAGCCCACCGGATCGCCGCAGCGGTTGCAGAACGTCACGATGTTCTTGTTGAACGTGCCGCAACGGTGGCACAGCACATCGCCCAGATGGAACGGATCGGTCTTGATGGTCGCGCCGCACGCCGGATTGCGGCAGGTCGAGCGCAGGTGATGCAGCCCCTTCAGGTTGCCGCACTTGCACTCCCAGTTGCCGATCGCGTAATCGACGAACTCCAGCTGGCTCAGGCCGCGGAAATCGGAGATCGGGAAAACGCTCTTGAACACGCTCTCCAGACCCGTATCGTCCCGCTCACTGGGCAGCAGGTCCATTTGCAGGAAGCGCTCGTAAGACTTCTTCTGAACCTCGATCAGGTTCGGGATCGGGATCGAGGTCTTGATCTTCGAAAAATCGACTCGTTCACGAGAGGCGCCATTATCGGGGGTTAGCATCTTCCAAATCCTTCTTCGCGTGAGGCGACAGCGGACTCAAAAAGTGGCCGCTGGAATCAAAAGGGCAAAGGGCGCAGTGCGCGCCCGAAAACCTAACTGAGAAGAAACGACTCGCGCCGGACTCGTCGTGGTTTTACGCGATGTTTTGCGCGATTCGCGGAAACGAAAACAGCCCGAGGGCTCAAGAACGGTTTTGAGACACACCTCGGGCGGGGTAAATGCGTGCGGAGCAAAGCCACGCGGTAGTTCAAACGAACTGCCGAGCAGGTCGCGGGGTACCAATGTCACTATAAGGGCCGACGCTCTTTCCGGGTAATTTCATGGTAACAAACGCCGCCCTACCCGTCAAACGGCGCCTCCGGCCGGTTATCCGGCCTACCTTAGCACAATCACCAACTACTTCACTTCTACTGTAGCACCTGCGTCGGTGAACTTTTTCTTGATGGCCTCCGCCTCTTCCTTGTTGACACCCTCTTTGATGGTCTTGGGCGCGCCGTCCACCAGGTCCTTGGCTTCCTTCAAGCCCAGGCTGGTGACTTCGCGAACCGCTTTAATGACGTTGATCTTATTGGCGCCAGCCGCGGTCAGCACCACGGTGAATTCGGTCTTTTCTTCCACCGGAGCAGCAGCCGCCGCAGCCCCGCCAGCCGCCGGAGCCGCCGCCACAGCGGCCGCCGCAGCCGAAACTCCCAAACGCTCCTCGAGCAACTTCACGAGCTGCGATGCTTCCAGCAGCGTCAATCCCTGAATCTGATCCGCAATCGCGTTGATGTCTGCCATTGTCCTTCGACTCCCCTTGGTTATTCCAGAACTCTACTTAAACTTATTTTCCTTCACGCCCTGATCCACCACCACGGCGACATTGCGTCCCACGCCGTTTACCGCCGTCACCAGCCGTTGCGCCGGAGCATTGATCAGGAACAACAACTTCGAGTAAATCTCTTCCTTGGCGGGCAAATTGGCCAGAGCCTGGACTCCAGCCACATCCACCACGTGGCCCTCCACCATGCCCGCGCGAAACGTGAACGATGGATTCGCCTTGGCGTAATTCGTCAGCGCCTTGGCCAGCGCCACCGGATCGCCCGAGGTGTAGGCGATCGAGCTCATGCCCTTCAGCGCCTTCAGCAGTTCCTGCGACTTGGTCCCTTCCGCCGCCTTGCCGGCGATGGTGTTCTTCACTACCTTATATGCACCGCCCGCGCCGCGGACCGTCTTACGCAGCTCATTGTCCTGCGCCACCGTGGTCTTCTCGTAGCCGGCCAGGAACACGTGCGCGGCCTTCATCAACTCCTCGCGCAACGCTTCCAGATCTTTTTGTTTTTCGGGTTTCTTTTTCATGCCGGTTTTCTCAAACTCAAACGGCCTTCTGGTTATACGGGGTTACGTCCAGCGCTACGCCCGGCCCCATGGTCGAGCACATGGTCACGCTGCGCACGTACTTGCCTTTGGCCGCAGCCGGCTTGGCCTTGACCACCGCGCCGAGCAGCGTGGATGCGTTCTCCACCAGCTTCTCCGTCGCGAAGCTGGTCTTGCCCACCGGCACGTGAATTACGCCGGTCTTGTCCACGCGAAACTCCACCTTGCCGGCCTTGATCTCTTTCACCGCATTGGCGACGTCCACCGTCACCGTTCCGGTTTTCGGGTTCGGCATCAGTCCGCGAGGCCCCAGCACCTTGCCGAGACGCCCTACCGAACGCATCATGTCCGGCGTCGCGATCACCGCGTCGAAATCGGTCCAGTTCTCGCCCTGAATCTTGGCGACCATATCCTCGCCCCCCACCAAATCGGCGCCCGCTTCGGTGGCCTCGCGCTGCTTCTCGCCCGAGGCGATCACCAGCACCTTCTTCGATTTGCCCAAACCGTTGGGCAGCACGATGGTGCCGCGGACCATCTGGTCGGCGTGCTTGGGATCGACGCCCAGGCGCACGTGCAGCTCCACGGTTTCATCGAATTTTGCGAATTTGACCTTCTGAACCAGCGGCACGGCCTCCTCGATAGCGTATGGACGGCGCTCTACCTGACTGGACGCGGCGGTGTACTTCTTGCCTGGTGTGCGGCTCATAATGTGATTGGTTCAAACGGCCCGGATCCCAAACGGTCTCCGGAGCCTCCCAAGGGGTACGAACATTCACGTTACCAAAATCGGGAAAGGTTTGCAAGTTGCGCCCGCCGGGGCTATGCTTTGGTCAGATGGCGGCTAGTGAAATGGCGACGACCACCAATTTGATGACGTGGGAAGCCTTCGAGCGACTCCCGGACGGCGATGGCTATCATCGCGAGTTGATCGAAGGAGAACTGCAAATCTTGCCTCCCCCAAAATCGGGCCATTCGAAAGTGGCCAAGCGAATCTTCAAGGCGCTTCTCACGGCTGAGGCGGCGGGCGGCGGGCAAGCCCTGGTAGAAGCCGGCTACAAGCTCTCCGAGAATCCGGCCAGTTGGGTCGAACCCGACGTTTCATTCCTCCGAAATGACCGGCTGGAGTCGACGCAGTATGATGACTACTTCCTCGGCGCCCCCGAGCTTGCCGTCGAAATCGTCTCCCCCTCCGAATCCGCCGCCGACCTCGACCGCAAAGTCGAACTGATGCTCGCTGCTGGATCGCTCGCCGTCTGGGTGATCTACCCGCAGAAGCGCAGAGTCCACGTCTGCCTGCCCGACGGCACCACCCTCCGTCGCGGCATCGCCGACACTCTCTCCCTTCCCGAACTCCTCCCCGGCTTCGAACTCCCCGTCGCGAACCTTTTTGCAGACTGATGCATTCCCGCACCATCTTCCTGAGCAAGGTCATCGGCCTGTACGACGTTCTCATCGCCGTCACGATGTTCGTCAACAAGACCGCGTTCCTCGACGGCATGAACGCGATGGTTCACAATCCGCCAGTTTTGATGCTGGCTGCCATCGTTGCGCTCATCCTGGGTCTGTTAGTGGTTCTCAGCCACAACGTTTGGACCGGCGGAGCCGTGCCGGTTTTGGTCACCATCGTCGGTTGGATTTCTCTCCTTAAGGGCCTGATCTTCCTTTGGCTGCCTCACTCCGAGGCCGAAGCCTACATGCAAGCGCTGCATGTCGAGCAGCTCCTTTATCTCTACGCCTTCCTCTGTCTGGCCCTGGGCGCGTTTCTGACCTACGCTGGCTTTAAGTCGCATTAGCCGGCAAAGGGCGCGGGGCGCCGCCGCTACGGTCAAATAAGCAGCCCGCGCGCTCCGTTTGCCGGCTGTATCTTAGTTGGACTGGCGGGCGCGCCTCCTCCCGCGCTATTCTGACAACTTCGTTAATTATGGACATCGTCACCGGCCACGTCGGATGGATTGAGGTCGTCTGCGGCCCGATGTTTTCCGGCAAGAGCGAGGAGCTGATCCGCCGCCTGCGGCGCGCCAAGATCGCCCGCAAACGAGTGCAAGTTTTCAAACCCGCCCTCGACAACCGCTATTCCGCCGACGAAATCGTCTCCCACGGCGACCAGCGCATGAAATCGACCGTCGTCTCCAGCGCCCGCGCCATCCTGGAACAGATGGATTGGCGCACCCAAGTGGTCGGCATCGACGAATCGAATTTCTTTGGAGCCGATCTGGTGGACGTCGCCAGCCAGTTGGCCGATACAGGCAAGCAGGTCATCGTCGCCGGCCTGGACACCGATTATCTCGGCCGCCCCTTTTCCCCCATGCCGGAGCTCCTTTGCCTGGCCGAGTCCATCACCAAAACCCTGGCCATCTGCATGCGCTGCGGCAATCCCGCCAAGCACACGCAGCGCCTGGTGGAATCGAGCGACCTGATCGTGGTGGGCGCTTCCGGAATGTACGAGGCGCGCTGCCGCCGCTGCTTTGAGCCTGGCGTGCCCAAGCAGGAGGTGCTGGAATTCGCCCGGCCGCGCCGCGGGGAGCAAAGTCGCATAGAATAAAAACGTATGCGAGCCGGGAGCGTATCGCTGGCGTTGATGCTATGTATCATCCCCCTGCCCGCCGCTCCGACCTTCCATAAAGACATCGAGCCCATTCTCGAAAAGCGCTGCCAGAGCTGTCACCGCCCGGGCGAAGCCGCGCCCATGTCTCTGATCACTTACGATCAAACCCGCCCCTGGGCGAAAGCCATTCGCAGTTCTGTTCTCACCGGCAAGATGCCGCCCTGGCAACCCGACCCTCGCTACGGCAAATTCTGCAACGACCTTTCCCTCGCGCCCGGTGAAAAAGAAAAGCTGATTGCCTGGGTGGATGGCGGCGCACTGGAAGGCGACCCGGCCGATGCTCCTAAGCCTGCCGTCTTCACCGAAGGCTGGCGCATTTCCAAACCGGACATCGTCTTCGAAATGCCGGAAGACTTCGAAGTCCCCGCCAAGGGTATCATCGACTATCAATACATCTCGGTCCCCACCCACTTCACCGAAGATAAATGGGTGCAGCAAGCCGAGGTCCGCCCGGGCGATCGTTCCCTGGTCCACCACGCCATCGTCGTCGTCGATACCGGCATGGGAGCCAATAATGAGGAATACCTGGCCGGCTACGCACCGGGCAGTGACCCGCAAGTCTGGAAGCCGGGGGAGGCCCGCCTGATCAAGGCTGGTTCCACGCTGGTGTTTCAGATGCATTACCAGGCCAGCGGCAAAGCCGGTCACGACCGCACCCGCGTCGGCCTGGTCTTCGCCAAAACACCGGTGACCGAACGGATCGTGGCCATGCAGGTGATGGATCCCGGCCTGGCGATCCCTCCCGGCAATCCCAACTTCCGGGTCGACGCTTCGCTGGTGATGAAGGATACCGTGAGGCTCGCCGGCATGCGCGCGCACATGCACCTGCGTGGAAAATCCTTCCAGTTCCGCGCCGTCTACCCCAACGGCGAAACCGAAATCCTGTTGGACATCCCCAAGTACGATTTCAACTGGCAGCCTTATTACTACCTGGAAACGCCCAAGCTCCTGCCCGCGGGAACGCGTATCGAATGCACCGCGTACTTCGACAACTCCGCCAACAATCCTTTCAACCCCGACCCCACGGCTCTGGTCCGCTGGGGACCCCAGACCTGGGATGAAATGATGATCGGCTGGCTGGACATCGCGATCCCCGTCTCCCACGACCGTTCTCTGCGGGGCGCACTAAGACAGTAGAACCGATCTCGGGAACGCCCGCTCGATTCCGCTGATCAGCTGAAGGTGATTGTGAAACGGTTGCGCTTGCATCTTGGACGCATTGAGGATGAGTTGCGCGAGGTGCAGCGTTACTTCCCGGAAATCAACGCGGTGCTCGATTGCCGTCGTGATGACTTTACTGACACGGTCCGGCAAAACATGCTCACCGCGTATCAGTTTCTCGATGCGGCAGTCGATCATGGCCTGGACTTATTCAGCAATGAAGGGCTCGAAGCGCTCTTGGAGCTAAACCACCTGGTACTGCTCGGTAGGGGATACGATCGGCGCGAGTTCGGCCGGCACATCAGTGTGACCCGGCGGCAGTTCTTCGATAACTTCCGTCAATATGTAAAGCCGATCCGCCGTTGGTATCGTGAGCACGAGACGGACAACCCTTATAAGGTCGCGTCGCAAGTCTACGTGGGCGTGCTTAGCCAGCCACAGCTCTATCAGGAAGGTAATCATCGTACCGGGTCGTTAATCGCCAGCGGTATCCTCTTGCAGAACGGTTGCCCGCCCTTCGTCCTGACCAGGCAAAACGCGGTCGCATACTTTAATCCATCTTCAGAGATCAAGTTCACGGACAAGCGCACGATTCGCGGCAAGCTCCGTCTGCCGAAGTACCAGCGCGACTTCCGGGACTTCCTCCAGCAGAACGTAAACCCGGCGTATGTGCGCTGGTCCTAACGCGCTTGCGTTTAGCAACGCGCATGAGATCGGGTCAATGCATGCCGTCGTAGAAGAACTGCTCGCGCGTGATCTTATCGTGCTTGACGGTGTAGACACCCACTTCTTCGCGGGCGAGGCGCTCACCGGTGGCTTTGAGCGTGACGTCCAGGGTAAAGAAGACGACGAACTGGTCCGGGTTCGCGCCATTGAAAAACGGCCCGGCCACAGTTTCCCCGTTGAAGGTTTTGTCGGAGACCCAGTCCTCCGATTTCTTGATCACCGGATCTTGGCCTGCGGTCTCCCTGCCGTCGCCTTCAACCGAAACGATGTCCGGCGCGTACATCGTGCGCATGACGTCGAAGTTCTTGCCCTGCCTGCACGACTCCACAAACTTGCTGGCAACCGATCTAACGCTCATGCTGGCCTCCGCTCTCCGATCTTCGCATACCGAGGCCGAATGGGTCCCGTGCAACGCGCCACAGTTTCCCGTTGAAGAGGTCCGGCAACCGGCAACCACTTTCGACGGTTCGGCGCCGAGCCATACTCGTGGTCTGCTAGACTAGCCGCTTATACGCCACGCCGATGAGCCTCTTCGCGACCAAATCGCTTGACATGATCCTGGCCGATTCCGAAGGCGAATCGCTCAAGCGCTCGCTCGGCCCAGGCCAACTCGTCGCCTTGGGCATCGGCGCCATCATCGGAGCCGGCTTATTCTCGCTCACCGGTCTCGCCGCGGCGCAAAACGCCGGACCTGCTGTCGTGCTCAGCTTCATTCTCGCTTCCGTCGGCTGCGCCTTCGCTGGCCTTTGCTACAGCGAATTCGCCACCATGATCCCCATCGCCGGCAGCGCCTACACCTACTCCTACGCAACCATGGGCGAGCTGATGGCGTGGATCATCGGCTGGGATCTGGTGCTCGAGTACGCCGTCGGCGCCTCCACCGTCGCCGTGAGCTGGTCCGGCTACGTGATCAGCTTCCTGAAGGATCTCGGCATCAACTTCCCGCCCGAGCTTGCCGCTTCCCCGCTGGAGCCGGTAACCCTCCCCGGCACAACCACCGTGATCCACGGCCTCATCAATCTCCCCGCCCTGTTCATCGTGGTCCTGGTGTCGGCCATCCTGATCGTCGGCATTCAGGAATCCGCGCAAGCCAACGCCGTGATCGTGATCCTGAAAATTTCCGTCGCCATCTTGTTCATCATCCTCGGCTGGGCCTTCATCGACTCGAAAAACTACACCCCGTTCGTCCCGCCCAACACCGGAAACTTCGGCGACTTCGGATGGAGCGGCGTGCTCCGCGGCGCGGGCAAGGTCTTCTTCGCCTTCATTGGATTCGACGCCGTCTCCACCGCCGCGCAGGAAGCCAAGAAACCGCAGCGCGACATGCCCATCGGTATCGTCGGCTCGCTCGCTGTCTGCACGCTGCTGTACGTCGTCTTCTCTCACGTGCTCACGGGGATCGTCAGTTATAAGGACCTGAACGTCTCCGCTCCGGTGGCCGTCGCCATCGATCGCACGCCCTACACCTTCTTCCGGCCAGCCGTGAAACTCGCCATCATCCTCGGATTCACCTCCGTCATTCTGGTGATGCTGCTGGGTCAGAGCCGTGTGTTCTTCTCCATGTCGCGCGACCGCCTGCTGCCGAAAGTCTTCAGTGACGTTCACCCCAAGTTCCGCACGCCCTGGCGCTCCAATCTCCTGTTCATGGTGTTCACCGGACTGTTCGGCGCCTTCGCCCCCTTATCGGTCCTTGGCGATATGACCAGCATCGGCACTCTCTTCGCGTTCGTGCTGGTGTGCATCGGAATCATCGTGATGCGCAAGACTCACCCTGATCGCCATCGTCCCTTCAGGACGCCTTTCGTGCCGGTGGTGCCTCTGCTGGGAATCGCCTTCAATCTGTTTCTGATGTTCGGCCTGGGCCTCGGCAACTGGGCTCGCCTGTTCGGCTGGATGGCCGTGGGCCTGATCCTCTACTTCAACTACGGCCGCAAGCGCAGCATCACAGCGAACCCACCTCCGGCGAAATCGCCGGCCGTGTGAGCCGGTACAGCAATCCTAGCGGCGCCATCCGCATCACGCCCAACATCAGTTCCGCGCCCACGCCCCCGCTCAGCGATTTTCGCAGCAGCGTCGAAACCCCGTATTGCCGCCCGAACATCTTGCGGCACTCCTGGTTGTACGCAGTGGCCGGAACGCCTCGCGCCGCGCTTTTCCCCGCGAGCCTTCCTGTCAGCATCCCCGCCATAATTCCGGAGCCCGTAAAGGGATCGACAAAACCCAGCGCATCGCCGGCCAGATAGACTCCTGCGTCTGCCGCGAACTTGCTGTGAAACACCAGCGGACCCGTCATCATCCAGTCGAAGCTCTGCTCCAGCCCCCGCATTCGCTCCCGCAGCGAATCGGAGAACAGAGGTTCAGGATGAAAGTCGTGCGCCCGCAAAAGCTCCTCCGGCGCGAGCCCAGCGATGTTCACCACGCCGTTTTCCACCGGACTCACGCCCGCGTAGCCGCCACCGCCGCCGAAGGAAAAGAAATGCAGCTCGACGATGTCCGCCACTGGTCCGCGGAAGTGCGCCTTAAACGCGAACAGCCGCCCTCCCTTTGGCGCGGACTGTTGCCTTCCATGCGCCAGCACCAGCGGCTCACCGGCGCTCTCAGCCGCTGTCCATTTCTCCTCGCGCAGAATCGCCCCGCGGCGTGTCGATTCCTCCAGCAAGATCCGATCCAGCGCATAGCGGCTCAAACTATACGCGGGTTCCGGAAACCGGAATTCTTTGCGATGGTTGCGGTCATGCACCACAGCTCGAGTAAGCCGCGCCGGACTGGCGGCCAGAAACGCGTCTTTCACTTTCAGAGATTCCAGCAACGGAAGAATCTCGGCCGAAAGAAACTCGCCGCACACCTTATGGCGCGGAAATTTCGATTTCTCGTAAACGGTAACCGCGGCGCCCTCGGATAGCGCAGCCAAGGCCGCGCACCCTCCCGCCGGCCCCGCGCCCACTACTGTGACCGATGCCTGTCGCATTTCACCACCTGTCGCATTTCACCACTCGACATCGACAATTTGCCGCGTATACAGCGGAGCAACCGTGTGCCGCACACGCGCTCCCGTCCCCTTCACGGCCTTATCCACGATGCGCCTCAACTCGCTCGGAGTGTACGCGCGCTGAACCGAAGTGGCGCCGTCCGCCGCGTTGATATACGACAAAAACGGCGCCACGAAAATCCGGAACAGCCACAGCGGCAGCCAGTGCCGCACCAGATCCAGAATGAGGAACCGCCGGCACGACTGCGAGACATTGCGGATCAACTGTACAATCTCGTCTTCCGAAAGATGATGCACCATCAACACCGCCAGCGCGACATCGGCCTGTGGCAGCGGATCCTTGACCGCATCACCCATTGCAATCTCCAGCGCAGGCCGCGGTACGGGCCGCAGATCGAAACCAATAACCCGCAGCCCCAGGCTCTCTCGAATCTCCTTGAGCAGCGCCCCCTGCCCGCATCCGATATCCAGAACGCTCTGCGCACCACTGGCTTTAAGCCGCCTCAAAATCGCCCGCGTGTTCCCCAACCACCGATTCGTGCGCGCCAGGTCGCGGTACGCTCGCGCAACCACAGCCTCAGGCAACGACGGATCGTCCATGAGTTCGACGGCCTCTCGCCGGTGCATGCCTTCAGAATATCCTCCCTTTAAGCGGAACCCAATTGCGCTGGGAAGCGCGGAAGTAGGCGTGCCGGAACAAGAAATCACGCCCGCCGGAGGTTCGCTGAGGTGCCAGGACCGTTCGGGTTCTTCAATGGGCAGGTTCAGACTCTACGGATGATCATGCCGCCAATTCCAATAAGCTTGCTTGTCGCGGTCGTCTAAGTTCTCGTAGCTCACGCGTGAGTGGTGGGTGTCCGCGACCCACGCGTCGAAGTGCGGTTGCTCATCGCCGCGCCAGCGGTGATAGTCTCGATGGTCCGCGTCGTAGAAGCCAGCATGAACTGCACAACCGGTAATGATTACTGGCGAAAGCAGCGTCAAGCTGAGCAACGTCTTTACGGTGCATTGCTGAAGTTTTGTCACGCCGCGCGAACATGCAACGGAAAGGCCATAGTTCTTAGTCACACTGGCCCTTGGTGTGCTGTCCGAATCGCGAATGGCATGCCTCTTCGTAATCTTCCTGGTCGCGTTTCCAAGAATCGCTCTCGCGCTCATTTTCCTCCTATCGAATTATCTGGAACGCGCCTACCACGGGCTTCTCATCCCTCTTCTCGGTTTTATCTTTCTACCGCTCACGACGCTGACCTACGCCTGGATGCTCAACACTCACCAACCCCTGGCCGGTCTGAGCTTGATCATTCTCCTGATCGCCGTCGTAGTCGATATCGGCGGACTTGGCGGCGGCGAATATCATCGGCGGTCGCGATGGTGAATCCCCGCGGTAACGATCTTCCGCAGCCTCCGCCCCCGGACCCGCCGCCTCAGGACCCTCACGCTCCCGATCCACAGCAGCCACGCCTACCCGCCGAACCGGAGACTCCCGATCCTGACGAGCCCGGACCCGATATCTTCGTGCCCGATCCCACTCCGCTCCCCATTTGAGCGTCTATTTCTTTCGGCTTTCCACCACTTAGCGTTCTAACCCGATGCCTTTGGCGCGGTCTTGTTCTATTTTCGAATCAAGAGTCCGGTCCCCTCATCGGTTCCGGATCACGCAAGCGTGGCGGTCCTCGTGCGACGGTTGCGCGGGGTTTCCTTCCACCACGGGGCAATGGGGGGTGGATCGAAGGCGCGCTTTCGGCAAAACGCAAAAGGAAATCGAAACCGGAGAACGAATCCAGAAACGAAACCAGAGACCTTGACACCGCAAACGCTTGAGCGTAGCTTGTGAGAACATTGCTTGTGAGAACAAGGGAGGTCTGTCATGGCAAGCCGTAACGGTGCTTTTCTATTGGTCGCGGCCGCGTTTGTGGGTGGTCTGCTGGTCACTTCTCACCCGGCCAAGGGCCAGTCCGGCGTCCCCAAGGCGAATGACATTCCCCGGCTGCCCAACGGCAAGCCCGACTTCAACGGCGTCTGGGACCATCCGCGCGTAGCCGACGTAACCAAGGATGGCAAAGGCTGCGGCAGTTACACTCCTGGCTGCACGCAGAAAGGCTCCGGGGAGCTTCAGTACACGCCCTCCGGTCTCGCCATCTGGAAAGACGAGGAGCATCGCTTCGATTACTCCGGCCATTGCCTCCCCTGGGGCTACACGCGCGCCTGGCAGGTCGAATACCCGGTGGAAATCGTGCAGACTCCCGAGCGCATGGCGATTCTATTCGAGTCCAACAATATTTTCCACATCGTTCACACTGACGGCTCGCAGCATCCCAAGAACATGGACCCCACCTGGATGGGTCATTCCATCGGCTGGTACGAGGGCGATACGCTGGTGATCGACACCGTCGGCTTCAACGGAAAAACCTGGATCGATACCAATGAGCATCCCTCCAGCGACGCTTTGCACGTCACCGAGCACATCCACTTCATCGATCCTCAGCACCTGGCTTACGATGTGACCTGGGAAGATCCCAAGACGTACACCAAGCCGATTCAAAACAGCCGCGTGCTCTCGCGCATGAAGCCCGGCGACGAGCTGATGGAGTATTGGTGCATGGAGAATAATCGCGACCTCCCGCACCTGAGCCGCTAGCGGCTACTGCTGCTTCCCGCCTTCCGACCCCGGCCCCGATCCGCCGGAGAACAGCTCCTTGCCGTTGGGCAAGATGATCGACCGTCCGTTCCCCACGTTCTCCTGGCCCTTGGCGCGGAATCCGGAAATGTCGACCTCGATCCCCTCGGGCACTGCGTCCTTCTTCCACCCCAGCCGGAACAGCGCGTTCGGCGGCCCGAGCTCAAAGTGCCAATTCACCACCTGCCCGTCCGCTCCTTTCACGTCCACATAAATCCACGCGTGAGGATTCACCCATTCCACTTTGGTCACGGTTCCATGCACTTTCACCGGCTGATTCACGTCGAATTCGGCGGCGAAAGCGTGATGCGCGGCCAGCGGCGCAGCCGCCATCGCCACCACGACCAGCGCTAACATTGCCAGCTTCATCGGTGTTCCTCCTTCACCGCCCCGGCGGCGGTCCGAAAATATTCAGCAGGGTCTGACTTCCCTCCGCGCACGCAAACTCCAGCGATTGCACTCCCGCCGGCGAACGGCTGAAGTACCCGGCGATCTTCCATGGCTTGGTGAACAGTACCGGATCGTCGATAGTGACTTCGTAATCGATGATGTTGGCATCCGCGATGGTGAATCGCTCCGTGGTGTGCAATTGGTCGCTGAGATACGGAATCTCCCGCGAGTACGCGATCCTTCCGTTGAAATTGGTCGTATCCACAATCAGCGTGTTCCCGTCCCAGTGCCCGATCGAATCCCCCATGAACAGGCGAATGTCCTTCCCCACGTGCGAACGGCCATCCAGATGAATCACGCGGCTGGTGTGGTTGTAATCGTACAGCATGACCACTTCGCCGGGAGCCTGGACGAACTGATACGGATTGTTATTGTCCTCGCCCTGAAACAGGCCGGGCAGAGCGCAGCGGGCGTTCAGTTCCACATGCCGCAGGTCAGCGGCGGGGTTCATGTGCAGCAGGAACTCGCGGCGCTTTTTATCCTCCTCCGGCCTCCAGGGAAGGACGCGATCCGGCGGATCCACGATACCCGTCCGCCGCTGCGGACGCCCCGCCGTGCCACGCAGCACGCTCGCGCCCTCGCCGAAAATCTTGGGATATGGCCCCAGCCCGTCGGAGCGGTTGGACACCGAGAGCGGATTCTTTCCGCTAGGATCGATCGGATTCTCGGGAGGCTGCGCCTCCAACCCGACCACCCCATTACGCGTGTACATACCTTGCAGATCCGGCTGGCCGCCGGCGGTGCGCGGCGGCGTCCACTGTGCGCGCGCCGCTAAAGAGAACAGCACGCCCAGCGCGATCCCAGCAGCTCTACTTAAAAGGAGCATTTTTGAATCTCTCCTCCTGCAAGTAATAAACGCATTCGTATTCCAGCACCTTCGGATTCTTGTCGACAATCCGGTACAGCGGCATGCTCATCTTCCATGCGCGCGTAAACACCTTGGGATCTTCAATCGATGCTTCGTAGCGGATATGGTCGCGATCCATCAGCGTGTAGCGCTCCACTACATGGAGCTGGTCGCTATGAAAATTCCCGGCGCGGTCGAACCAGGTTTGATCGTTGAAATTCGTCACGTCGACCACCAGCGTGTCGCCGTCCCAATGCGCTCGCGAATCGCCCATCCATGCGTCAGGCATGCCGTCCGGATGCGCGCTGCCGTCCAAAGGAATATTGCGCAGCGCATGCGCGAACTCATACGAGATCGCCATCAGCTTCGGCCCCTGCGTAATCTGGAACGGATACGGCATGTATGTCGCGCGAGGCACTCCAGGAAGATAACAATTCGCTTCGGTCTGGTCCGCGATGGCGCGCTTGGCGTAGTTCTCTTTCTTCTTCGCGGCGGCCCAGGCTTGGTAGGGAATCTCGTTGCCCTCCACCACCCCCTGCCCCGGCGGAACGCCCAGCGAACCGGAATGATCCTGAATATCCCAGGCCGCCGTGTTGAGCGTCTGCCAAACGCCATTGAAATCGGGCTTGCCCTCGGCAGTCCGCGGCATCTGCGCGACAACCGGCGCCATCACGAGTGCGGCCAAAAACCAAGCTCGCCAAATCCCCATAGGCTTTGGAGACCGATACTATCAAACCGGTCACAGGCACTCAAGGCCTTCTCGGGTTAAGGTGCCCAGCCCGGTCAAATGCATCGCGGCTATTTGACCGCCGAAGCGCAACGCAGTATTCTTAGCACCTGATGACGCCTATCATCCTGGCAGCCGTGCTGTTGGCCCAGTGGCCCGCGTATCCGACCTCCGGAGTGCCTCGCAACACCAGCGGCAAGCCCGACTTAAACGGTCCCACACCGCGCACGGCCGGCGGCAAGCCCGATCTCTCCGGAGTCTGGCAGTACGTTCGCCAAGCCGCTCCGCCGGCTCCCGAGGCCGTCGCTACCGCGTCAAAATCCGGCGACATTACTCCGCTCTCCGTCCGAACCAGCCAGTTCTGGAATCTTGGCGCCGCGTTCCCTGATGGTCTGCCCTTCCAACCCTGGGCGGCCGAGTTGCACAAGCAACGCGTCGCCTCCAACAGCAAGGACAATCCCGACGCGCACTGCTTGCCTCTCGGATTGATGCAGCTCCACACTCACGGCCAGCCGAGGAAAATGATCCAGACGCCGGGAGTCATTGTCATTCTTTATGAGGCCAACGCCGGCGTGCGGCAAATTTTCACCGATGGCAGACCCTTGCCGGGCCCGGACGCGGAACCGTGGTGGTTCGGCTACTCCGCTGGGAAATGGGACGGCGACACGCTCGCGGTCGAGACCACCGGCCTGCGCGATCTCGGCTGGCTGGACGTCGAAGGCAGCCCCATCACGGAGTCCGCCAAAATCCACGAACGCTTCCGCCGTCCGGATTACGGCCATCTGGAAATCGAAGTCACCATCGACGATCCCAAAGCCTACACCAAGCCCTGGACGGTCACGGTACACCAGCGGATCATGCTGGATACGGATTTGATCGAGTTCGTCTGCCAGGAGAATGAAAGAGACGACCCACACCTTTCTGGAAAGTAGATTGTCCGCCAAATAAAGGAAGATCACGATGCGCTTTCAACTTTTCTACGGAACGTTATTGGGATTCGCGGCCATCGCCAGCGCCCAGCAGTCAACCGCGAAGCAACCCATCGATCCGCACACGCTGGTGCTGGTGGGCGACCGCTTCGCGCCGCTCAAGTACGACAACATGACGCCGGAGCAGAAAACTATGGTGGATCATCTGCTCACTGGCGAGCGTGGAGGCGTGAGAGGACCCTTCAACGTCCTGCTGCGCAGCCCCGAAGTGGGCGACCTCGCGGCGCAGTTCGGTGGCCACATGCGCTTCCACGCGGCAATTCCCCGCGACGTCGCCGAGACCGTCATTCTGATGACCGGCCGCTTCTGGACGGCGCAATACGAGTGGATCGCGCACAAAACCCTGGCGCTCCAGGCCGGCGTGAAGCCCGAGATTATCGATGCAATCGCCGCGGGCAAGCGCCCCACGGGTATGTCCGCGCCGATGACCGCGGCCTACAACTTCATCGACGATCTCCTCACCACGCACCAGGTCTCGAACGCTTCCTTCCAAGCCGCCAAGGACGCATTCGGCGAGCAGGGCGTGGTCGATATGACCGGCTTGAGCGGATGGTATTGCCTGGTTTCGATGATGCTCGATATCGACCGCTATCCTTTGGCCGCGGGCACGCAGCCGGAGTTGAAGGCACTGGAGAATCCACTCCCGTTGGTGGGCGCCGGCTTCGCGACGCCCGTCCCAGGACCAGTGTCTCCCAAAACCGCCAGCTCGACCGTGAATGGTAAGGCTCTCAACATCCGCGGCGATCGCTTCCGCCCGCTCACCTACGACGAGATGACGCCGGAGCAGAAGAAATATACCGAGGCCGTCGTCGCCGGGCGCGGGCCGGGCGCGACCTTCAATCTGTTCCTGCGCAGTCCTGAAGCGGGCCAGCTCTTTTTCGCGATGGGTGAGCGCGTGCGCTTTCACATGGAACTGCCGGATGAGTTGAAGGAACTGGGGTTCGCGATTACGGCTCGCTACTGGGCGGCGCAAACCGAATGGATCGCGCATAGCCGGAATGCGATTCAAGCCGGCCTCAGCACGGATAAAGCCAAAGACATCGCCGAAGGCAGACGGCCCACGGGGATGTCCACCAAGGAAGAAGCGGTTTACAATCTGCTGACCGAGTTCTTCAAGAACCGGCAGGTGAGCGACGCAACTTTCGCGTCGGCCAAAAAGGAATTCGGCGAGCGCGGAGTGGTGGATCTTCTGGTCAGCTCCGCCTACTATCAGATCGTTTCCATGTTCATGAACGTGGATCGCCTTCCGCTGGCCGCCAACCAGCAACCCGGGTTGCAATACCTGGCGAGGCCGCTCCCATGAAGCTCTCCGTCTTGAAACAAACGATGCTGAAACAAGCCTGGCTCGGTGCAGCGCTCCTCTTAGCCGCAACCGGACTCGCGCAGACCACGGACGAACTGAACCACGACGGCAAGAACACCGAAAACGTCACCACCCACAGCATGGGCTACAACCGCGAAAGCTATAGCCCTCTCAAGCAGATCAACAAGTCCAACGTAAAGCGGCTGGTCGCCCATTTGGAGCACCAGCCTGATGAACGATCAAGGCGAGGTGGCCGCGCCCACCATCTACAACGGCGTCATGTACGTGGTCAACGGAAAATGGACCTTCGCCATCGACGTGGAAACCGGCCGCCAGATCTGGCGCACGCCGGTGGAGCTGGAGCCTGGCGTCACGCGTTCAGCCTTCAATCGCGGCGGAGCCACAATCTTCAACGGCAAGCTGTTTCGCGTAACCATCGACAATCACGTTCTGGCGCTCGATATGAAAACCGGCAAACAGGTCTGGAACCAGAAATTCGCCGATTTGAATGACGGTTTCTTTGCAACGGGAGGACCCATCGTCGCCAACGGCGTCGTGATCTCCGGGGAATCCGGCGGCGAATCGACCACGCGCGGCTTTCTCGACGGCTGGGATCCGGACACCGGAAAACATTTGTGGCGCCGCTACACCATTCCGGCTCCCGGCGAGCCCGGCTCCGAGACGTGGCCCAAAAATACCGGAGCGTGGTCGCAAGGCGGAGGGCCGACCTGGCGCTCCGGATCTTATGATCCCGATCTCGATCTGGTCTATTGGGGAGTCGGCAATGCCGAGCCATATGATCCCAAGACACGTGAAGGCATGGACAATTTGTTCACCAACAGCGTCCTCGCGATCCGGCCGAAGACCGGCGAAGTCGCTTGTTATTTTCAATACACGCCCAACGACGTTTACGACGCGGACGCGACAGATGAACAACTCCTGGCCGATATTCGCGTGGATGGCCAAATGCGCAAGGTGATGATCCAGGCCAATAAGAACGGTTTCCTGTATGTGTTGGACCGCACCAATTGCAAGCTGATCGCCGCGCACCCTTACGTCAAGGTGAATTGGGCCAGCGGCATCGATCCCAAGACCGGCCGTCCCGTGTTGACCGACGTCTATAAACGCTTCGTGGCTGGAGAAGAGGTCGAGATCTGGCCTTCGCGCGGCACCAACGCGACCCCCATCGCCTTCGATCCGAATACGGGCCTCATCTACGCCAGTTCCTGGAACGTCCCGCGCATCCAAAAGATCGCGCCTCCCAAGCCGGTTGTGAACGGCAAGGATTCCACCGGCGTGATCGCTCGCGTTCCCGAGGTCAAGCCCGGAGACATCCTGGGATATTTTCTCGCCATCAATCCTCTGACCGGCGAGAAGAAGTGGGAGATCCCTCTGCCGGATTTGCCCGGCTCCGCGGGCATGCTGGCGACGGGTGGCGGGCTGGTCTTCACCGGCAAGTTGACGGGCGAGTTTCTCGCGCTGGATGAGGGCACCGGCAAGACGCTGTGGCAGTTCAAGACCAGCTCCAGCGTCAATTCAACCGCCATCACCTACACGCACAAAGGCCGCCAATACATCACCGTCGTTTCGGGAGTGGGAGGAAATCTGGCCAGCCGCTACGCCGCCAGCAAGGTTCCCGCTGGAGGCTCGGTCTGGACCTTCGCCTTGCCGTCCGAGTGAAGATCTTCTACTCGACCTTGATGTGCCTGGCGTCCTGCTCGTTGTCGCACACGTCTTCGATCATCTCCGTGTCCGCCATCAGCACCAGCGGAATGTTCACCGCCCACGCCTTCGAGTAAGCCTTCGGATCGTCAATGGTCACTTCCAGATTCATGTGGCCAAAATCCGTGCGGCTGAATTTCTCAATCGAACGCATCGCCTCCGTGTGCGGATAACCGCTATCGTCCAGCCACGTCTGGTCATTGAATCCCCGGCTTTCCACCACGAACCCGTCCTTGTCCCAATGCCCGATGGAATAACCCCACCATGCGGGATTGGGATCTTCCGGAAAACCGCGGCCATCGGTGAAGATCTGGCGATATTGGTTTAACTGCTCATACAGCAGAAACGTGACGCCCGGCGTGTGCGCGATTTTGAAAGGAGTATTCGGAAGCATCGCGCCTATGATTCCGTGAGGCAAGCACCGCTCCGACGGCCGGCCTCCGCCGAGGTCATCGTAACGGCGTTTGTGAAGCAGCTCCGCGGCCCAGGGCAGAAGCGGCGGCTCCGCGTTGCCGGGCGTGTAGTAGGTCACCGTGTTCCCGAAATTCGCGCCCCCGGGGTTACCCGGAGGAGGCACGCGAACCCAGATGCCGGACAGGTCCGCCTTTCCATCCGCCAGCTTCGGCGCCGGAGCCTTCAGATCCGGCTTGCCGTCCGCGGTGCGAGGGATTCCCGGAGTCGGCTGATGCAGCCACTGCGCCCCCGCGGTCAGTGCGAACGCAGCGAAAAGCGGGAGAGCCCGGCGCCTCATTTTCCTACCATGTGCGCGGGGTCCCGGTTGTTTTCTTCGCAGATGCTCTCGATCAGGTCGGTATCCGGGATCAGCCTCCACGCCAACTTAACCGTCCAGGGTTTCGTATACGCCTTCGGATCGTCGATGGTGACCTCCAGGTCCATGCGCCCGATCCTCGGCCGCGAGAACTTTTCGGTTACATGCAGGGATTCGGTTCCCGGCAATCCCCGCATATCGAGCCAGGTTCTTCCGTTCTGTCCGATGGTCTCCACCACCAGCGTGTCCTCGTCCCAGTGGCCGATCGAATATCCCATCCAAGTGGGCTGCGGGTCCTTGGGCAGCGGACGGCCGTCGGTGAAGATTTGCCGGTAGATGGTGCGGGATTCGTACAGCAGCAGCGTCAGGTCTTCGGTCTGCACCAGCTTGAGGCCGTCGGGAATGTTGTCCTTTTCCGGAATGCCGGACGGCAAACACGAAACGCCGGGATGATCCTTGCCGTTATTGTCGATGCGCTGCTGCAGCACGTCGCGCGCCCAGGGCGTCAGCGGCGGCTCCGCCGGCTTGAGATCCGCCCCCAGGTCCAGCAGGTGCGCCACGTTGTCCGCCGGCATCCAGAAGCCCGACAAATCGGGCTTGCCGTACGACGTTCGCACCGCCGGAGCGTTCATATCGATCTTACCGTCGGCGGTGCGCGGCACGTGCTTCCACGGATACGGGTCCCATTGGGCGCTGGCCACGGGCGCGATCGCCAAGGTCATCGCCACAGCCGCCAGCGAAATTCCAGTTTTGTTGAGCATTCGAAGCATAAGCGTGATGGAGCTAAGTTTATCCGATAAAGCCCCAAATTGGAACGTGGCCTTCGCTGAAAAAGGGGGACACCCTTCCCTGTCCACACGGTTCAGCCGCTTACGGATGGGGACAGGGAAGGGTGTCCCCCTTTTTCAGAACGCGCCCACTCCCACCCCGGCTCTGATATAGAATTGTCCAGTACGCGTTCGGGCTACCGAGCCACCATCATCCATAAGGAGCCACTATGTGCGATCAGGACCATTTTGAGAAGGATCTGGAAGAATACCAAGCTCGGGGCTTGGTGACGCGAAAACAATTCGGCGTGACCCTGGCGGCAGGCATCGCCATGATTCTGCCGAAGGTCGCCAATGCGGCTGCAGTGACCGAAACCGACGTCAACGTGAAGACCCCGGATGGCACCGCGGACTGTTATTTCGTCCATCCGTCCAGCGGCACGGCCCCCGGAGTTTTGGTTTGGCCGGACATCTTCGGCCTCCGGCCCGCGTTCCGCCAGATGGGCAAGCGGCTGGCTGAATCCGGCTATTCAGTGCTGGTTGTGAATCCCTTCTACCGCACGCAGAAAGCACCCACCGCAGCTCAGGGCGCCGCGACCCCAATCCAGCAGTTGATGCCGCTGGCGCGAGGCCTCACCACGGCCACGCACATAACGGACGCGAAGGCGTTCATCGGATGGCTGGACCAGCAGCCCTCGGTCGCCAAGAATCGCAAGATGGGGACGCAGGGGTATTGCATGGGAGGGGCGATGGCCTTTCGCACCGCTTACGCCATGCCAGACCGCGTCGGGGCCGTGGCCTCTTTCCACGGCGGCAACGGACTGGTAACCACGATGCCGGACAGTCCGCATCTACAGGCCGCGACGAGCAAGGCGCAGTTCCTGGTCGCAATTGCGGAAAATGACGATATGCAAGCCCCCACCGAGAAGACGGTGATGAAGGAAACCTTCGCCAAGGCGAACCTTCAAGCGGAGATTGAAGTGTACCCTGCCATGCATGGCTGGTGCCCGCCGGATTCGGGCGTCTACAGCGAGCCTCAGGCCGAGAAAGCCTGGAGCCGCCTTCAGGCTCTGTACGGAAAAGCTCTGGCGTAGTCCACTAAGAGAGAGCAGTCCGGAGTAAAGCCGCGCTCGCATCCTGCCGATGCAACGTGCGTGCGAGCGCTAGCCATCTCTTTACTATTCGTTGCCGCCTGTCAGGCGCAATCCGACGAGAACAGAATTGCCGCGACCGTTTCCCAACTGGAGCGGGCGGAGCAAGCCGGCGACGCCAATACCTTGATTGGCCTGTGCACGCGCGCGAAGGCGGCCGATCTCGAAAAAATGCGCCCCTACATTCGCCCGCAGCCGCAGCGATACCAGGTTGCCAGGGTCTATGCCCAAGGTGACGACGCCGTGGTGCTGGCGCAGGTAGTCATAGGTTCGTTTGTCACGATAACTCTGCGAAGGGAAAACGGCGAGTGGAAGATCGCGGACGAAATGTTTCGCGACTCCGCCGCCGATGTGAATTCCGTTTACGCCATCATTCCTCCCGCCAGCGGCGCCTTCCTGCGCGCCGGATCGGATTGGTCATCGATCGCGCCCCAACCGGCGCAGCCGGCCTCGCGCGACTGGCGAATGCGCGCGGTTTTTGACGAGTCCTACCTGTACATCCGGTTCGAGACCAACGCCGATCTTCCCGCGCCGGGAAGCACGATTCAAAAGCCGCCCAGCGGTTGGCCGGTGTTGAAGATTGACGTCGCCGGAGGAAACGAGTATGCCCTGTACGACGCTTGCAACGTGGGAGACCAAGCCACCTTCGACGAAAACGGAAAAGCCAACAGCCATCGCGCATTCGCTGCCTACATGATGCGGCTGGAAAAGAACCACCGCGAAGTCTTCTCCGCAACAGCAGGCACGCACCCGGATCGCTTAATCGACGTAGCGGGGCATAATTACGAGATGCGCGTCCCACTGCTTACGCTCGGCATCACGGATCCGCGCACCGCGAAAATCACGGTTGGCGATGCGCAGTGGCCCAAGAGCGCCTTGGTCAGCATCAACGTCCCGCGCTACCCGCGTTAGGCAGCCTTATTCCAGAGACGCCCTACTGCCCTGCGCCGCCAGCTCGCGCAGCAGCTTCGCCGTACCCTCGCGCGGCGTCACCGGTCCTCCGGCGCGCCCCCGAAGGCCCTTGCCCAAGGCCATGTCGATGGGCGTGCGCCCCTGCTTGTCGGCCACGTCCAGCTTCGCTCCGTGCGCAAAAAGAAACTTGACCAGATCGTCTGTGGGTTGCGGCAGATTTGTGTCCACGGCCTGCGCGGCGAAGTGGATGGGCGTCTGACCCGCGGCGCTGATCGCGTTCACATCGGCCCCATGGGCCACCAGCACCTTCACCGTCTCCAGCATCTGGGCGTCGGTGGCGTAATCCTTGGCGAACGTTCCCACGCCCCGTCCCAGGCCGGCGGCGAACATCAACGCCGTGGTCTTATTCTTCTGCCCCAGCGAAATATCGGCACCGTTCGCGATCAACAATTCGATCGCCGGGATATCCGCGTTCTTGGCGGCGCGCATCAGCGGCGTCGCGCCCGCGCCCAGCGTCCCCTCACCCGGCGTGTGCGCCCGCTGCAACGTAGCAGTCTTGAGGCCCGCATTGGGGTTCGCGCCCTTCTGGAGTAATAGCGTCATCAGGCCCAGCGCGTCGAGTTTGTCGGGAGACCGGCGCGGTGGGCGGCCGTAGACCTCGCCCAGCGTATTCATATCCACCGCCGCGTACAACGGCCCCATCCCCGCGCTATCGGAAAGATTCGGGTCCGCGCCACGCTCCACCAGCAGCGCGGCCGTATCGTAGTGTCCGTTCTCAATCGCGAGCAGCAACGGCGTCGAGCCATCCGGATCCGCGAGATTGACATTCGCTCCCGCATCGGCCAGCGCCTTCACAGCCTCCGCCGAGCCCTGCCGCGCCGCATACATCAACGCGGTCCAACTTCCCTTGGGGAGAATCGTGTTTACGCCTTCCAGTCCGAACCGGTCTTTCGCGTAGGTCAGCTCGCTCGAACGCGCGTCGATCTCCACGCCGTGCTTGGCGAGCACGGCAATCGCTTGCGCTTGATTCTCGGCCGCGGCCAGCATCAGCGCTGTCTCTCCGAAGGCGCTACCACGCGCGCCGGCATCCGCTCCGTGCGTGAGCAGAAGCTCCACCAGTTTGGGATCTCCCGCGCGCGCCGCCTTCATCAGAACGGTCTCGCCGTTGGGCGAACTCGCATTCGCATCCGCGCCCGCCTGAAGCAGAGCCTCCGCCATGTCCGCGTCCCGATTCAGCGCGGCCAATTGAAGAGGCGTGACGCCGTCGCGGCTGGAAACATTCGCCTTGGCGCCCGCTTTCAACAACAGTTGCGCCATTTCGAGATCGTCGCGCTGCGCGGCCCAATCGAGTGCAGTCACCAAACCGGAATCGGCCGCGTTTACGTCGACGCCGGGACGCTTCAGCAGTGCCCGCACTTCGGCCGTGTTTCCGGATTTCGCGGCGTCCAACAGCGACTGCGCCGAGGCCAGCGCGGCGCACGCGGCCACCCCGATCGCCAACGCGGCGAGCTTACGAGAGCACATCACGAAAGCACATCCGTCTTCCCCGTGCTATCGCCGAAATGCTCCTCAGGCGTCCCAAACTTCCCGGCGATATTCCGCCACAAATTGCCGATGGGCGTGCGAACCGGAACCTGCTCATGCCGGTGTCCCCGCCCGACACCGCCTCCAGTCAGCACCACCGGAAGAGGATCGGTTGCGTGTGCGTTTGAGTCCGCCATACCCGCGCCGTAGACCAGCAACGCGTGATCCAGGATCGAGCCATCGCCCTCTTTGATCGACTTCAGCTTCGCCAGGAACCTCGCGTAGAACTGAATGTAATAGGTGTTGATTTTCACCATCTGCGCCATCTTCTCGGGCTTGTTCAAATGATGCGAGACGGAATGGTGCTGCTCGGTCACGCCGATTTGCGGATAGGTGCGCTGGCTCAGCTCGCGCGACATCATGAACGTGAACACGCGCGTGACGTCGGACTGGAACGCCGCGGCGGCCAGATCGAACATCAAGTCCACGTGCTCATCGAACGAATCCGGCGTGCCGATGGGCGCGGCGGGAATTTCGGCGTCGCCCTGACCGCGAGCCTCCACTTGCTGGATGCGCCGCTCAATCTCGCGAATGTTGTCGAGATAATCGCCCAGCCGAGCCTGATCCCGCGAGGGCAAGCTGCGTTCCAGCTCCTTGGCGTCCGCCGCCACGGCATCGAGGATGCTCTTCTGCCGGCCCAGCCGCGCCTCGCGCTGCGCCGCCGTTCCCGGCTCGCCAAACAGCCGCTCGAAGACCGCCCGGGGATTGGTCTCCATGGGCAGCGGAGTGGTGGGCGTGCTCCAGGAGATGGTGTTCATATAGGAGCAGCTGAAACCCGGGCGAACAGCCGCCGACGTATCCCGTGAAATCTTCCGTCGCCATTTCGAGCGACGGCAGCGGCGTCTCCTGCCCAATTCGCTGCGCGACCACCTGGTCAATGGTGGTGTTCGCCAAAACGTCCTCGGCTTCGGTGCGCTTGGGCCACACGCCCGTCAGGAATCCCGCCGCACTCACGGCGTGATCGCCCACCTGGCTTCCGGGATGCGAGCGGGTTAAATTCGTCACCACCACCAGTTGTTCGCTGAACGGTTCCAGAGGCTGGAGGATGGGCGAAAATTCAAATCCCGCCCCAAATGTTTTCGGCGTAAATTGCTGCATGATCGCGCCGTTCGGAAAATACACAGCGCCGAAGCGCATCTTCGGCATCGCGTCCGCCTTGGCCAGCGGTGTGAACGCAGGGATCATGGAATCCAGAAACGGCAGCGATATCGCGGCTCCCATGCCTCGCAACATCGTCCGGCGCGGCAGGTTCTTCTTGGCGATAAAACTCATTGGCTCCGATCCTCCTTCACTGACCTCGATCCGGCTTGGCGTTTCCTTGTGCGGTGCTCATCTCGAACGGCGTGCTGTGCGCCACTCCCAGAATCAAGGACGAAAAACGGTAGTTGTTCTGGGCCGCGTTCCGCACGATCCTGCGCACCTCCGGCATGTCGCGATAATCCAATCCCCGGCCCAGCGCGTAGGTCAGCAGCTTCCGCGTGACCGTGGTCACGAACACTTCCGGCCTGGTGAGCAGAGCCTTGCGCAGAGCGACCACGCCATCCACCTGAGTTCCATCGGCCAGCTCGCCCTCCGCGTTGATCGGCCCGCCGGCTTCCTTGGTGCGCCACGCTCCCACGGCGTCGAAATTCTCCATCGCAAAGCCGATCGGATCCAGAGTCTTGTGGCAGCTCGCGCACACCGGGCTGGCGCGATGTTCCGCCATCTGCTCCCGCATGGTTTTCGGCTTCTGCCCGTCTTCCGGCTCCTTCAAGGGAGGCACATTAGGAGGAGGAGGCTGAACCGCCAGGCCCATCAAGTTCTCCAGAATCCATTTACCGCGAACCACCGGCGAGGTGCGCTCCGCATGCGAAGTCAGGGCCAGGATGCTTCCCTGCCCCAGCAGGCCCTTGCGTTCCTCCTCAGTCACGGCGACTCGCCGGAACCGGTTTCCATAAATCCCCGGAATTCCGTAGTGCCGAGCCAGGCGCTCATTCACGAACGTATAGTCCGCGGTCAACAAATCCAGCACGGACCGGTCTTCGGTGAGCACGCTCTTGAACAACAACTCAGTCTCTTCGCGAAACGCCTGACGAAGGTTATCGTCGAAATCCGGAAACTCATCCGTGTTGGGCTGAACATTGCGCAGGTTGCGCAGTTGCAGCCACTGTCCGGCGAAATTTTGAACCAGCGCATCGGCCTTCGGATCGGCCAGCATGCGCTTGATCTCGGAATCCACCGCGGCGGCCTCGCGAAGCTTGCCTTGGCTGGCCTCGGTCAGCAGCTTTTCATCCGGGATGCTGCTCCACAAAAAGAAAGACAGGCGCGAGGCCAGGTCCGTGCCGCTGACGCGATAAACGGTTCCCGGCGCGGCTTCCGCCGGATCGGGCTCGGCCCGAAACACGAATTTGGGGCTGGCGAGAATCCGTTCCAGCGCGGCTTCAATCCCTCCCTCAAAGCTGGCATCGCGCCGAGCCGATTCGTAAAATTGCATCACGTGCTGAAGATCTTCATCGGCCACCGGCTCACGGTACGCTTGCCGCAATAAAGAGCTAACGATCTTCCGCGCGCACGGGGCTTCCTCGGCGGGCTTCACCGGATGGCAAGTGAAGATTCGCTGACGGCTGGGCGTGTTGCCCGAACCGGTGGCCTCGAAAGGCCCGGTAACGTTCAGCATCTGGAGGTGCGGATGACCGGCCCAATCGAAATTGTCGACGGAGCTGCGCAGGAACGGCTGCAACCGCACCGGCTCCGCAAACTGCGCATCGTCGAGAAACGCAACGGCGATGTTGTGCGGACCCGCGGAGATCGGAACCTGCACCTGAAGCCGCGCGTCCACCGCGTCTCCCGTATCCGTGGGAGCCTCGAACAGCGCGGCGAGATCTTGCGGACCGCCGAAGGCCGCCAGTTGGATACGCTCGCCGTCCACGCTGAATTCCACGTGTTGCGGGGTCTGAAGCCCGCGGACAATATTCAAGTTCGTCCGATATAGCTTCGCCTGGAAGCGATATTGGCCATCCAAGGGGAAGTTGGCATGAACCGAGATTCCTCCCACGGTTCCCAGAGGCGTTCCTTCGATATGCTCATTCTGCGAAAGGTCCTGACGGATGCGCCAGGTTTGATTGGAGGGCGGCAAGGCCGGATCGCCGACGGCCACAGCCGCGATCTTCATCGCCGCCGAAAGATAGCGCTCCTGTAAAGACGGCGACACGCCCAGCATGTCCGAAATATTGTCGAATCCGAACGCGGAATCGTCCGGAGGCAGCAGCGAGCTCACGTCTACATCCAGCCCCAGCAAATCGCGAATGGCGTTCGCATATTCGGCTCGATTGAGCCGGTGCAGCAGTGGGCGTCCCGCGAAGGGATGGGCCGCGGCCGAATCGTCGATTCGCGTTTCCAGCCACGCCGCCGTCGCGTTATACGTCGCCAGATCCGGGCGAAGGGCAGTTCCCGCGGGAGGCATCGTTCCGGACCGCAACTTTTGAATGACCTTTTCCCACAGCTCGGCATGCGCGGGAACCTGGGTCAGATCCTCCGTATCGAGCATCAGGCCCGCCGTCTTCAGGCGCTGATTGTGGCAGGTGATGCAATACTTTGCGAGCGTTTCCCGAACCTGCACCGCGCCCGCGTTCTGTGGCGTGTCCTGAGGTTTCGGAGGTCCTGCATGCAGCGCCAATTGCGCCGCCCCGAGCCCGATCGCCACAACGATCCCAGCTATGCTCCTGCGCTCCAGCGCCCCCGCCACTCGGCCTTGCATACCGTTTCTAAGGATCGCTGAATCGAACGCCGGACACAAGGGCGGTGGGAGTGCGCTAGAGCCTCGTTACAATCCTCGCGAGCCAACCTGGAAGGTCATTCGCCTGGTAGACGATCTGACCTTTTTCTGCCTGCAGCAGGATCTTCGGAGCCGCACCCCACTCGCTGTTGTCGTAGATGTGTATGAAGTCCATTTCACGGATGGCGCGTGGAAGATTCGTAAGGCTTGCGTCGTAGATTGCTCGGAGCATGGCCGCAGGAGCACTGTGCCCATGCCGGTCCGCCCGCATTTCGACGCGCTCAAGATGGAGATCGAAGGCTTTCAGGGCCAAGTACCGCATCTCGACGATGAAGCCGGCCCGCTGAGCCAGCGCCACCTGGTCGAACGTGATCGCGCTGCGAAGTGTGGTCTCAAATGCACAGCTCACTCGGCGTTCGACGTGCTCTTGGACAAAAGCTTCGAACATGCGGTTGGCTTCGTGCCGCATCACGCGTGGGATGCCGAGGTACGATCCTCGATTCAGGGCCGCCGCGCGGTCGTCGGCATTGAAGAAATCGACGCCAAAACCTGCGACCGGAAAAGCTGTAGACTTTCCACTCCCCGGTGGGCCAGCCACAATGAACATCCTGGGAGACATCTACCCGCCGAAATCACGGTCGGCATCCTCCTGCATGTCATTGGGTAGGTCCGTGCGCAGGCGATTGCCCTCGTGATCGGCGATACCAAGGCGTTCCAGCTCCTCGGCGGCCGCCTTCGTCCGTTCGCCGGCGGACTGAAGGTGAGGATCGCTCTTCGGTTCCTTGAGCTTCGGGCTGTTGATCGCGGGCACTGCTCTTTAATTCTATTTTCATGAGGGGCCTCTGCTATGGGAGCGCAAACGGCTTCCGGGGCGCGCCCTTCAAAGCTGTGCCAAGGCTGCATACTGGTTTTGAGGATTGCTGAATCGAACGCCGGACACAAGGCCGGTCATGGGCAGAGGCAGGAGTAGCGGGTCCTAAGCAGGCATGCCAGGGGCCCTCTGTTCCAAACCCCATTCACCCGGCCGGCTCAATCCGAAGCACCGCGCCTTCCTTCTCATCCGTGAGCAGGTAGAGCAGGCCGTCGGGACCCTGGCGGACGTCGCGGATGCGCTGGTGCAGTTCGGTGAGCAGGGATTCGCGGCGAAGTTCCTCCATCTTCTCGTTGAACAGGATGCGCTCCAGGTGGCCCGTGCCGGGGATCTCCCCGGTGCGCAAGGAGCCGACAAACACGTCTCCCTTCCACTTGGGCAATCGATCGCCGGTATAGAACGTCATTCCGGATACCGCGATGGCCGGGATCCAGATCACCACGGGAGGCTCAAAACCCACGTGCCCCGGAGGCGCGGATTGCCACGGACCCGTATACGTGCGGCCGTAGCTCACCAGCGGCCAGCCGTAGTTGCGCCCCGGCTTCAGGATGTTGATTTCGTCGCCGCCGTTGGGGCCGTTTTCGTTCTCCCACATCTCGCCGGTCCCTGGATGCATCGCCAGGCCGAGCGCGCTGCGATGCCCCAGCGTATATACCTCAGGCCTGTGGCCGGCTTGGCCGACGAACGGATTGTCCGGCGGGATGCTGCCGTCGTCACGGAATCGCAGCACCTTGCCGCCCAAGGTGTTGGGATCTTGAGGATCATTGCCGCTGGTGGTCATATAGAGAGTGCCGTCGCGGCCGAAGGCGATGCGTGAGGTGGTTTGCTGATCGGCGACGAAAATATCGCGCACGTCTTTCAACTCGTTCCCCTCCAGGCGTCCGCGCGCGATGGCGGTGACCCGCTTGTTGGCATCCACTTTGTCCGCACCTGCCGGCTTGGTGTAGACGAGATAGAGGAGATGATTCTGCGCGAACTGAGGATGGAGCGCGACGTCCATGTAGCCGTGCACCGCTCCGGGCATCCCGGAATCGCCGGCCCAATAGGATGCGGGCGCGCCGGAAATGGGCTTGGGATCCAGCACGCCGTTGCGCAGGATGCGCAGTCGGCCGGCGCGCTCCGTCACCAGCATGGCGCCGTCGGGCAGGAAGGCCGCGCTGAACGGAAACTCCAGCGCGCGGGTGACGGCCACAACCCGGATGCGTTGCCCTTCCGCGGTATCGAACTCCATCGGCAGATTCGGCAGCTTCCGGCCAGCCAGCCCCGTGGGCGCGACTGGAATGTTATAGCGGCTGTCGAAAGGGACCTTCTGCTGGCTGGACCCCGGCGCCGGGGCGAGAGTCAGTGCGATCACGCCCGCACCGGCGACGAATAAATAACGGCGAATGTGAGTCATGGTCGTGGACACCTCCCCAGGGAACGCCTCCGATGCTACCTTTGCGGGTGCAGAAGTGTCAATCCGCGAACGTGGATAATATATTTCACTGGCGGCGAGGGAATTGGGAGGGGATATGACCAAGAGAAAACTCCGAGGGCTCTCTGTGGCGCTTTTCGCGGTGTCAGCGACGGGTTGCGCACAGACCTTCGATTTCGAAGATGGCCTACAAGGATGGTCTCGCACGGGAACCGCCTTCGACGCGCAGCCTGCGCTGGCTGCCGGAATGAAGCCGCAATGGTTCACCACCATCAAGCTCGGTGGGGACTATTGGAAAAAGACCTCCTACCCTTTGGGTCAGCACGGACGATATCTCCTGACCAGCGGCGGCGAGCAGGGTAATTCGCCAACCGGCACGCTGGTCTCCCCGCAGTTTTCGCTGGACCGGTCGACGCCGAATTTCAGCTTTCGCATCGGAGGCACTCAAGACGCGGACAATGAGTATCTTCAACTGGAGGTGTTGGCCCCCGCCGCGTCTTCGGCAGCATTAGCGCAGCAGATTCAGGCATGGGCGCAGCAGGCGCCCCGCCGGGAGGGCGATTATCTGGCGGTCGCCAGAGCCACGGGCAACAACGTGGAGGCGATGCGCCAGGAGACGACGGTCATTCCGGAGTTTCTCTTCGGCCTTCCGGCCCGTATCCGCATCGTGGACGCTTCGGCCCAGGGTCACATCAACGCCGACTACATCCGTTTCACCGCCAGTTCTCCGGAACCTTTTGAGACACCGGTGTGGGGCTATGCCGATTACCACACTCACCCTATGTCCTACCTCGCGTTTGGAAACTTGAAAATGCCTCCGGTGCCTACGCTTTACGGCAGGCCAGGGGGAAACGTCGAGTATTACCGCGTGCAGGATAGCGATTTCCGGTATCAAAAGGTCACCGACGATATCTCCCATTGCCCGCCCCGGCACGGCGGCGGGTACCTGGCGGAACAGTTCATCAACGAAGCCCAGATTCTTCCCGACAAACTGGGATTCAGCATCAAAGCGTTTTTCTTCCCGCACGGCAAAAGCGGCGGGCCGCAATTCACGAATTTCCCCAGCCACGTGATGGGCGCACATGAGCAGATGCACATTACGCAGATCCGCCGGAATTACGATGGCGGCTTGCGGCTGATGGTGGCCCTGGCCACCGATAACCTTGGCGCGGAGGCGCTCACCAGTTACGTCGTCAACGGGCACGTGGATCTGGCGGAGGAGAAGCTGTCGGTCGAGAAGCAACTGGAGGGCATGCAGGAACTCGCCCGTCTGAATCAGGAGTGGATGCAGATTGCCTACACGCCGGAAGAGGCGCGCCAGATCATTCTCGAAAATAAGCTGGCGGTGATTCTGGGCGTCGAAGTGGATCAGTTGGGAACCTACGGCTTCCCGTCGGCGGAAGACGAGGTCAAGTTCCTGTGGGGGTTGGGCGCTCGCGCGGTGATTCCGATTCATGCGGCGGACAACCGCATCGGCGGGCCCGCTATATTCGAACCCGCGTACAACTGGCTGAACGATTATCTGAACCGGAAACCCAATCCGGATTTGGGCGCCCATCTGCCTCAGGACGCGACCGTGGAAGACCTGGTTATCGGCCCCTATAAGGGAACGGCCTTCTTCAACGTTACGGCGGACCCGAACAATTGCATTGGAGCGGACGGCAGACCGTCAAGCGTCGGCGAGTGCGTGATGTACCGGCTTGCGGATCTCCAATTCAGGGTTGCCGTGAGGCACCCGTTTTATACGCTGTTCCGGCCGGTTGCGTGGATCTTGCCGTCGCTGGTTCTGCCTTACCGCGACTCGCCCGGACATGGATTTAAGAACCAGAAGGGCCTTTCCGAATACGGCGGAGAGTACATTGCCGCTCTGATGAGCCAGGGAATGATTCTGGACACGGCTCACATGTCGGATCTGTCCGTTACTCAGACCTACGCTGCGATCGGCGAGCGGCTGCGGCAAAGGCGTCCGGAATGCGCCGGGTTTGGGTTCGATCGACCGGCTCCGCCCGCCTGCGATGCAGACGCCTATCCGGCGATCATTTCCCACGCTCATTTCCGGCATCAGGCGATTTATGACGCGTCGGAGCCCATCAGCGGCTTCCTGCCTTCCGAATACGACATCAGCGACAAAAACCTGGAGATGGTGCGCCGGACCGGCGGGGTGGTGGGGCCGTTTGTGACCGAGGGGCGCGTCGACAAATCCAATATCGACGGCATGGTGGACGACTGTGGAATGTCATCCAAGGATTTCGCGTTTTCCTATCACTACGCGCTGAGCAAATTGGGCGGAGGAGTGGGGATGGCGACGGACTTCACTTTCATACCCACCACCGTGCCGCGCTTCGGCAAGGACGCGTGTTCCGGCTATAAGCCCTACACTCATTCGAGCCAGGAACGCTCCAGGAATTCGAAGCGGTACAACAGCAGAGACCAGCAGCTAAAGCGGGAGAACTGCGGCGTGAAGTACGCCGGCTTAACGCAGCCCAAGGAGGTGAGCGTGTGCGGCGCAACCGACGCCCTGGAGCCATACCAGATGGACCGGAGCCGCACCTACAATTTCAACCTCGACGGCCTGGCGCACTACGGACTGGTTCCGGACATGCTCCAGGATCTGAGCGACGTGGGCCTGCCTGGATCGGATCTCGATGCGCTGTTTTCCTCGGCGGAGGCATATCTGAAGATGTGGGAGAAGGTGGAACGGCTGGCGGATCGCGTTCCCGGCGGCGCGCGCTAGGGTTTACACCGGCGTGAATTGGCGCCGCGTGCTAGGGTCATCACAATTTGCCCGTATGACCCTGCGGCGTGGGACCTTCCCTGCCGATATCCCATGCACATAAGGAACATAGCTATGGGCAATCCAGTGGATCGAATCCACGCCGCGCTGCTTCGCTCCAAGGAGCCAGTGCAGGCAGCCCGGCAAGTAGCGCCGCACAAGCCGGTCGAGATCGGACGGCAGATTGTGACCGTCGTGGTCAATGAACAGAACCTGGCGGCGCTGGCCTCGTCCATCGTGGAGCTTCCCCACCCGAAAGCGCCAGGAGCAGGGCTTGGCGCCGGCAGGCGAGATTAGCTGGCGCGGACTCAACCAACGATTACGCAACCACCGTTAAGCAAGCACGGTCGGTCCAACCACGGCTTCCCGCCGCAGCCGCTTAAGCTCGGTCTTGCCGAGCCATGAGAGGATCAGCAGGCCGGCCGTGAATTCGCCCTGATCGGGTTCGCAGCGGCTTACCTCCGTGATCATCAAGTCGTCTCCGAATTCCAGCCTCAGCAAGCTCCCGACCTCCAAATCAGAGTCCAGTTTGATCTGCACTCCCTCCGCGGAGAGATCGATAAAGCGAGCCTTGAAAATGGCGTCGCCGCTCTGGAGGGGCGTGACGGTGACTGGTTGTTCCAGCTCGGCCTGGGATGCAAATTGTCTTTCCATGACCTGATTTTGCGACGACGCGCTTTCCAGAACAATAGAGCTTGGGTTTGGATCGGCGATAGGGCACCTCCTTAGTACCATGCAAGATCCTGACCCAGAAGATACTTACAATCACTAGGGGCGCTACTCCTCCACCATCCGCAGGCGCAGGTCGCGCAGAGTTCGCAGCAGGAAGTCGGGACGCTCGGCTTCGAGTTCCGCGGGCGGAGTGATGCCCGTCCGAACCGCGATGGAGCGGACGCCGCTGCGGCGCGCGGCGATCACGTCATTCGGGGAATCGCCGATCAGCGAAACCGGGGCGTCGCGGTCAATCCACCCGTGAGCACGGGCTTCGCGAATGGCGATTCGGACCAGGCCCGCACGTGAAGCCGCCATTTCCCCAAAAGCTCCGAAGCGGAAATAATCGCGCAGGCCGGCGCGGCGCAGCTTATGCCATCCGATGCCGGTCAGGTTGCCGGTCACCAGCCCGAGCAAAACATTGCGGCCAGTGAGACGCTCCAGCACCTCTGTTACCCCGGGACAACGCTTGCCGTGAATCTCCGGGCAGACACGGAGGTAATAGCGTTGAGCTGCGCGCTGGATCTCCGGCAGCCCGCCACGTAGAATCGCACGCGAAGCGCCGGCGCGTTGGAGCATCACGGCGAGAATGTCAGGATCCAGCATGCCCTGCACCGGGATGCCGTCGGTTGTGGTGACGAATCCAGTGACTCGCCGGACGCCTTCCACCAGGGCGTTTCTGTGATGAGGACCCGCGCGGCGCACCAAAGTGCCATCGATGTCGAACAAAACCAGAGCTCGGAAGGACATGTCAGCGCAAGTAGGCGATCAGGGGAGTCAGCGTCAGAGGGCTGGCGAGGGTGGAGATAAAGACGGCGCTGGTGACGAACTCCGGGGCCAATTCAAACTCCAGAGCGAGGATGGTGGTGACCACGGCCACGGGCATGGAGGAAAGAATCACCGCGACTTGCCTGGCCGGCCCCGTGACGCCTAAGATCCAGGCCAGCCACAACGCCACCAGAGGCGCGACCAGCAACGAAATCGCCACCGCCAGCATCACGATTCCGGGCCGCGCGGGCCATACGGCACGCTCGAGCTGCATTCCGAGGACGAGAATCATTACCGGGAGCGCGGCGTCGCTCAGAAGATCGATGGGCCGCATGATCGCCTCCGGGACCGGCGTATGCATCGCCCGCACAATCAGCGCCAATGCGATTCCATAGAGCGAAGGCATCTTCCATACTTTCTCCAGCGCGCCGGCCAGCCGCCGGCGATGGCTGCCGCCGAAAAACGCCCCGATGACGTAGGTCATGACGGAGCCGGAGAGGAAGAAGATGGTCGCGTAGGTGAGCGCTTCCGCACCGAAGGCGAATCGCACCACCGGCAAGCCGTAGTTTCCGCCGTTCGAGAACATCACCACCATCATGAAAGCCCGCAGAGACTTGCCGTCCAGATGCAACCCCTTCGCAACGAAATAACCGACCACGCCCATGGTGAGCATGATCAGCACGGCCAGCACAATCAGGAGGGCCACGTTGGGGCCGGTCGCGCTGGAGGTTACCAGAAGCCGGAACGCAAGACACGGCAGTAGCGAATAGAATACGCTGCGCGCCAGAGTCCTGACTTCCGCGCCCGCGAAACGGGCCAGAAGAAAGCCCGCCGTGGCGATGGCGAAAATAGGCAGAATATCCGAAACCAGAATCGAGGCGAGCAGATTCATGTTTTGGAGGGACAGTTCGGGTTGGCAGGACCTGTTAGAAGGTCACCTTGGCGGCTTCCGCGAGAACCATCTCCCGGTAAACCGGCAGCGCCCAACCCTCCTTGACCAGCGCATCGTACCTCTGCGCGACCTTGTTGTAGTAGTCCTTCGGACTCTTATACAGCTTCTTCAACTGGTCCTTCGTGAAGGCGGCTTCGAAGTTGGCCAGGCCGCAGAGTTGTGCGTCCGGATCGGCGCCTGCATTCCGGCGGTCCGTAATGGAGATGTGGGGATTCGAAATCCGCGGTTGGGCGGGTTCGTCCGGGACGTGGAAGCTCTTCACCGGTACGTCCACGTAGGTGTTCCGGATTCCTCCCCGCACATTTCCGAACTCATCCAGCGCGAACAGCGAGCCCTTGTCGTGGTCGAGCTTCGGCTTGTTGTCCGGATTGAAGTCGACGTAAAACCGGTCAGCATGGGGCGGCGCCACGCCCTTATCCACCCATGCGAAGAGCTTGTCGAGAGCCACCGACATCTCGGACCCCAGGGGGTACCGGCTGATCGGGTACTTGCAGGGATCGGGATAGTAGGCGGCGGCGACGCGGGAATCGATGTGCGCCATGCCGGCAAACTCGTAAACGCGGAGCTTATCGTTGTCAGGTTGCGCCGTTCCAGCTCCGGAAAAGGTTTCGCGCATCGTGGGGACCAGAATCGTGGGGACATCGATCGCGGGAATCTGGCCGTTGGCGCTGGTGGGCATGAACCCGTCGTAAATCGGTTTCATATCCGCCAGCCTCTGGGCCATGTGAGCGTTGCTGAGGAAGTTCTGGGCTACCGCGGCGGAGGCGGAGGAGCCGGCCAGGATCATCTTGCGAACGCCCAGACCAGCGAAAGGATTGTCCTTGTGGTCCGATTTGATGAGCGCGCCCACCTGGGCGAGGATATCGTTGGTTGCGCCGTTGGGGACCACCAGATCCTGATAGCGCGCCGCATTTGCCGCGGCCAAGCCGGCCGGGGTTGTGGTCAGGATCTCGACGCCGATAATTCCTTCCGTCATGGCATAGGTTTGAGTGAAATGGAACACCCAGGGGTTGCCGCTGGGGTGCATGGACTCGGCTAGAACCAAATGGTTGAATTTGGCATTGTCCTTGGGCTTGCGGATGACAATGCGAGTCTTGTACGGCATGCCGCTGGAGGTCATGCCGGAGACGAAGTACTCCCTGGCTTCGTAGCTGTATTTGGCGTAGGTGTCTTTGGCGGGGATCTCCGTTTTCTTCGCATCGTCATAGTCGCCCATGAAAGTCTCGAAGAACTCGCCGGGGCCGGTTACTTCGATGGCGGAGGGTATAGGAGCGGCCACCTGCTTCACCGGGGCCGCGGGCTGAGCACCGCGCCCTCCCCGTCCGCCGCGTCCGCCTCCTGGCCCACCGCCTTGCCCAACGGGTTGTCCGGCCCCTCGCCCCGGAGTCTGACCCGGCACCGGAATGGGTAGCTGACCCCAGACGGCCATCATACTGCCCAGCGCTACAAAGACAGTCAGTACGGCTTTTTCTGTTGAAAGATTCATGGCTGCATTGCTCTCCTAAGGGACTTCCCAGGTTACAACACCCGTTCAGGGGTTGATAGGAAAGCATTTCCACCAACCTGTCCAAGTCCTCCCCGCCATCTTGACCATGATTGTTGATATGTACGGCACTTTGCCGTATCATGGTCGATGTTATGGCGGAAGAAACACAACAGACTACGGCCCGGCTTGAGGCGCGTTTGCCGAACGACGTTCACGCGCTGCTGAAGCGTGCTGCGGAAATCGAAGGGCGCACCCTCACCGATTTTGTCGTGTCGGCGGCGCGTGAAGCCGCTTGCCGGACCATAGAAGCGACCGAAATTATCCGGCTCTCCGTCGAGGACCAACGGCAAATCGCAGAAGCCCTTCTAAATCCGCCTGAGCCTACCCCTGCCCTGAAGAAAGCTTTTCAGCGGCGCCGGAAACTGCTCGGCGTGGAATGACGTTTCCGTTTCGTCTGGAGTCCCTCGGCGAAGAACACGAGCGCTCTTTATTTCGCTGCGGCGAAGACGCGCTTGATCGTTATTTTCAGACGCAAGTGACCCAGGACATCCGCCGCCATATCGCTAATTGCTTCGTGGCTGTCGAAGCTGTCACCAGCCATGTTGCCGCCTATTACACGATCTCGGCGGCGAGTATTCCCCTGGTTGACCTTCCCCTGGGCGAAACCAAGCGTTTGCCGCGATATCCAACCGTGCCCGCTGTTCACATTGGGCGGCTTGCCGTGGACCGGAGATTTCAGGGGCGTGGCTTGGGTGCGGCGCTCTTGGCCGATGCTGCTAGCCGAACGTTGAAGGCGGACGCCGCCGCTTTCACGCTTCTGGTGGATGCCAAGAACGACCGGGCCACCGCTTTTTATCAAACCTTCGGATTTCGTATCCTAACCAGCCAGCCCCGAACGTTGTACCTTCCTTTGGCGACCGCTCAGAAAGTTTTCCTTCGGAAAGACGCTCGCTGAGCCGCTTTTCCGGGCAAACGGCAACTTCATCCCGGCTACGCTATGGTCTGCCTGGCTAGGTCAGCCGGGTCGCGGTAACCGAAGAAATGCCGCAGCTTGATCACGTCGGCGACTTCGGTGGGCACCATTTCCTCCCAGGAGGGGTCCCGGTCCTTGATGCGGCGCAGCACGTCGCGGGAATAGATGTGCAGCACACCGGGCTCGAAGTTGTCCAGCTGCCGAAGCCGCCCGCGTTCCACCAGGTGGCGGAAGAGATTGCGCTGCGGAGGGGGAATTTCAACGTTATCCAGCGTCTGTAATTGACCATCCGCACCCTGCATCGGATAGACGTAAACCCGCAGGTCCTTGGTGAACAGTCTTCCGAATGCTTCCAGAATTCCGCCTTCGAGATCCGCGTAATACTGCTCCTGAAACAGGTCCAGCAAACTGGAGATCCCCATGACCACCGCCATCGGCTCAGCAGTGTAACGCGTAAGATAGGCGGCCAGCCGGTAGTATTCGAAGTAGTCTGAGATGAGCACCGTCTTGCCGACGGCGGCCAGCACGTCGGCGCGAGCCAGAAAATCCGGGAGATCGATTTTGCCCGTGGCCAGCAGGTTGCGCATGGTGATCTCCATCAGCTCCACCACCTGCGCGCTTTGAACTTCGGGCTCCGCGGTGAAGCGCTGCGCGGCGCAGCGCATCATGTCGATGTTGACCTTGGTAACCGGGCGGAAACTGCCGCGCTCCACCAGAATGGGCCGCTTTCGAAGCACCTCAGAGGGTTGCAGCACCGCACCCGAAGGCTCAAACATGGCCGCCCCGCTCAGGCCGAGCTGCACCAGCCGGAGACTCATCACGCGATTGTCCACATGCCGGAATTCGATGCCCGAAAACGCGATCATGTCGATTTCAATCCGCTCCGTACTGAGATTGTCGAGCAGCGATTCCAGCATCAAATCCGGCTTGTAGTGCAGGAAAAACGCGGCGTACAGGAGGTTGACTCCCACGATTCCCAGCGCCTCCTGCTGCAGCATATTCTCCTGATCCCGCATGCGCACGTGGAGGATCACCTGACTGTCTTCGTCGCGCGGGTGGGTCTGAAATTTTACGCCCATCCAGCCGTGACACTCATTGGTTCCAGCGAAGTTGCGCGCCGAGACCGTGTCGGCGAACGTAAAGAATGCCGTGACATCGCCGCGCGAGGCGCGCAGCCGCTCCAGATTGAGGGCGTGCTCGTAATCGAGCATGCTTTGAAGGCGTTCCCGCGACACGTAGCGCTTGCACTGGCCGTAGATCGCGTCGCTAACCGTCATATCGTAAGCCGAAATGGATTTCGATATGGTGCCGGCCGCGCCACCTACCTTGAAGAACCAGCGGGCGACCTCCTGGCCGGCTCCAATTTCCGCGAACGTTCCATAGCGCAGCGGGTCCAAATTGATCCGGAGCGCTTTCTCATGCGTGCCGAGTTTGGCGTGTTCGCTGCGTGTTGGTTCGCTGCGTGTTGGTTCGCTGCCTGTGTGCATGGTGAGCTACGGCCAGTATAAACGGCTACGCGGCGGATTGTACTCGCGGAGCGAACTATTTTCGTGTAGCCGGAATGAAACGAAAATCGGCTATTGCGGCCTGGTCACGGCCATCAAACGCTGGATGTCCGCGGGCGAGAGCCCGGAGTTCTTGCGGATATCTTCGCGAACCGACAGCTTGCGGCGGTAGCGGCCGAAATACTCGTTGATGTCGCCGCCGTAGCCGAAGTAGTACATGATGTCGGCGAACTGGTCGGTGTGAGAAAGTCCGAGGGCGTGGCCGGATTCGTGAAGGCAGGTCAGATACACGATGGTGTCGCGCAGCAGGTGATCGGCGAGGCCCGCAGTCTGATTGACGATGTAGATGCGCGCGCCAGGTTTGCCATTGACCTCTGTGGGGACGGTCTCGCCAAACAGGCCGCCTTCGGGGCTGGCCCAGATGAAGTGGAATTGCGCACTCGTTTGGTCCTTGGTCTCGACGAAATGCACCTTGCCCTGGGAAGCGCGTTGCCAGGATTGAAGAGCCCAGCGTGCCAGGTCGAGATCGCCCGCTTCGCACCCGGTTTTGGGATCGGTGCAGGTGTCGATATAGAAAGAAGTGTCTGCGGCCGCGGCCGCGCCCGCCAGAAGCACCAGGTATCCAATAATCACAAAGCCTCTGTCGAGGCTAGCGCTTCGTCGTAGATTTTTCATCCGCCATACTCCGCACCAGGTTTTCGAGTTGCGCCACTCGGCGCGAAAGATCGTCGATGGCTTGACCTTCGGGATCGGGAAGCATGCCGTGTTCCAAGGGGTCGCTCTCCGCGCCTCCGACTACGCGGCCGGGTACGCCGACCACAGTGGAGTGATCCGGCACGGGCCGCACCACAACAGAACCGGCGCCGACCTTAGCGAAATCGCCAATGCGAATATTGCCGAGGATCTTCGCGCCAGTGCCGATGACCACGCCGTTGCCGATGGTGGGGTGGCGCTTGCCGTGCTCCTTGCCAGTGCCGCCGAGGGTGACGCCCTGATACAGCAAAACGTCGTCGCCAATCTCCGAGGTTTCGCCGATCACCACGCCCATGCCGTGATCGATGAAGAAGCGGCGGCCGATTTTCGCACCCGGATGAATTTCGATGCCGGTCATGGTGCGCGAAAGCTGGCTGATCATGCGCGCCGGAGTGAACCAGCCGCCTCGATAGAGGCGATGCGCCAGGCGATGCAGCAGGATGGCGTGAAAACCGGGGTAACACAGCACGATTTCCAGCACGCTGCGCGCCGCTGGATCGCGGCGGAATACGGTGTCGATTTGCTCGCGGACGGCGCCAAACATCAATGCTGCTCGAATGTAGCGATTGTCACCTAGCAGTTACAATAACAGTATCCATGCCCACACCTTAGAGATCTCGTCCGCACAACGGATCCTGGCGCGGCTGGTTTCCGGCGGGGCTTGACACGGTTGCGAGGCCGCGCCGGCCCTGTGCGGACTAGAATAAAAACATCCATGACAACCCTGAACTCGTTTGGATCCGCTGGTGAACTTAACGTAAGCGGGCGGACGTATAAGATCCGGCGCCTGGCGGCGCTCGAAAAGGCGGGAATCGCCAAGCTGGAGCGCATTCCTTACTCGATCAAGATTTTGCTGGAAAACCTGTTGCGGTTTGAAGATGGCTCGACGGTCAAGAAGAGCGACATTGAGTATGTCGCCAAGTGGGACCCGGCGGCGGCGGCGCGAGAGATTAACTTCCGGCCGGCGCGCGTGTTGTTGCAGGATTTCACGGGAGTGCCTTGCGTGGTGGATCTGGCGGCGATGCGGGATGCGCTGCACAAGATGGGCTCCGACCCGAAGAGGGCGAATCCGCTGATTCCGGTGGATCTGGTGATCGACCATTCGGTGCAGGTGGATCAGTTCGGCACCAAGGATGCATTCGGGGCGAACGCACTCCTGGAGTATCAACGCAACCGCGAACGCTACGCGTTTCTGAAGTGGGGGCAATCGGCATTTCAGGATTTCCGGGCAGTGCCGCCGGATACGGGCATCGTGCATCAGGTGAACCTCGAATACCTGGCCCCGGTGGTGTTTCAAAAAGATGGTGCGGCGTATCCGGATACTGTGGTCGGTACGGATTCGCACACCACGATGATCAATGGACTGGGCGTGGTGGGTTGGGGTGTGGGCGGCATCGAAGCAGAGGCGTGCATGCTCGGCCAGCCCGCGACGATGCTGCTGCCGGCCGTGGTCGGCTTCAAGCTGCATGGAAGATTGCCGGAGGGCGCGACGGCCACGGACCTGGTTCTGATGGTCACGCAGATGCTGCGCAAGAAGGGCGTCGTGGGCAAGTTCGTCGAGTTTTATGGCGACGGAGTGGGCGCGTTGAGCCTGGCGGATCGCGCGACGATCGCGAACATGGCTCCGGAATACGGCGCAACGATCGGCGTGTTTCCCATCGATCATGCGTCACTGGATTATTTGCGCATGACGAATCGCCCGGCGGAGCAGATTGCGCTTGTCGAGGCTTACGCGAAGGAGCAGGGATTGTTCCGCGTGGATGGGGCGGCGGATCCGGTGTTTTCGGATACTCTTTCTCTGGATCTGGCGCTGGTGGTGCCGTCCATGGCCGGGCCAAAGCGGCCGCAGGATCGCATCAATCTTCCCGATGTCAAACAGAACTTCCTGGGCGGGCTAGGCGCGGCGCCGAAGACGGCCGAGATTGTTACAAATGGGTCCGGGAAGAACGGATCGCGCTCGAAGATTCAGGACGGCAGCGTGGTGATCGCGGCGATTACCAGTTGCACCAACACGTCCAATCCCAGCGTGCTGGTGGCGGCGGGATTGTTGGCGAAGAAGGCCGTCGAGCGCGGGCTGACCTCCAAGCCGTGGGTGAAGACCAGCCTGGCTCCGGGCTCGAAAGTGGTGATGGATTATCTGGAAGACGCCGGTTTGATGCCGGCGCTGGAGGCGCTGAAGTTCCATCTGGTGGGCTATGGATGCACCACGTGCATCGGCAATAGCGGGCCGCTGCCAGAGCCGGTGGCCGCGGCGGTGACCAAAGAGAATTTGACCGTGGCCGCAGTGCTTTCGGGCAATCGGAATTTCGAGGGCCGCGTGAATCCGTTGGTCAAGGCGAACTATTTGGCTTCGCCGCCGCTGGTGGTTGCGTACGCGCTCGCGGGCCGAGTGGATATCGATCTGACGCAGGAGCCTCTGGGCCAGGATCGCACCGGCAAGGACGTGTATCTGCGCGAGATTTGGCCGACGAACGCGGAAATTCAGGCGGCGGTGCAGAAGTCGGTGAGGCGCGAAATGTTCGCCAAGGAGTACGCGGAAGTTTTCGCGGGCGATGCCCAGTGGAACGGGATCAAGGTTCCGCAGGGCGAGCAATACGCGTGGGACGATTCCTCGACCTATATCAAACGCGCGCCGTATTTCGACGACATGGTGGACCCAGCGACGTTCGTCAAAGACATCGCCGGAATGCGGTGCCTGGCGGTGCTGGGCGACTCGATCACCACGGATCACATCTCGCCGGCGGGAAATATCGCGAAGGACAGCCCTGCTGGGACGTATTTGTTGTCGCTAGGCGTGAAGCAGGCGGATTTCAACTCATATGGCGCGCGGCGCGGCAATCATGAGGTGATGACGCGCGGGACCTTGGCGAATATCCGATTGCGGAACCAGATGGCGCCGGGAACCGAAGGTGGATGGACAACCCACGTTCCGACGAAAGAGAAGATGTTCATCTACGACGCGTCGGTGAAGTACCGGGCGGCGGGGACTCCGCTGCTGATCATCGCCGGCAAGGAGTATGGCAGCGGATCGTCACGAGACTGGGCGGCGAAAGGAGTGCTGCTGCTGGGTGTACGCGCGGTGATCGCGGAGAGCTTCGAAAGGATTCACCGGTCGAATCTGGTGGGCATGGGCGTGCTGCCTTTGGAGTTTGTGGACGGGCAGAATCGCGAGTCGCTGGGTTTGACGGGGTTCGAATCCTTCGCGATCGAAGGGATTCCGGCGGCGGTCGATTCGTGCGGCAAGACTCGGGTGCGCGTGGTCGCGGACGGGAAGAAGTTCGAGGCTCGGGCGCGGATCGACACGCCGGTGGAAGCGGACTATTATCGCAACGGCGGGATTCTGCCGTACGTGCTGCGGCAGTTGGCGGGGCGGGGGGCGAAGGCGTAGCGCTTTTGCAGGCTGAGTAAGATAGTTGTTAGCTGTGAAGAAAAACACCCCGGTCAATCAGTACGTTGAATTGCACAACGGCGGCTACTACGTCGCGGGAACCCGCGTCGGCCTCGATGTGTTGATTCACGATTTTCGAAATGGCAGGTCGGCCGAGGCAATTCTCGAAGCGTATCCTTCGATTGGACCGCTCGCGAAGGTCTACGGCGCGATTACATTTATTCTGGAACATCCCGCGGAAATCGGGGACTATCTAAAGGCCCAGGATGACCGCTACGAGGATATCAAGCGGCGACACCCACTTCCTCCTGAACTAATTGATCGTTTCGAGCGTGGCAGGAAACAGCCCTCGATTAAGGGAGGATGAGCTTCCGGTTTCAGGCTGACGCCGACTTGGACCCGGAGATTCACCGTGGGTTGCGCCGACGGGAGCCTGCAATTGATTTTCGAGGAGCCGCGGGAGTGATCCCCGATGGCACTTCCGATTCGGCAGTTCTGCGGATTGCGTCGGAGGCTGGCCGGGTCCTCGTATCGCGCGATGTGAACACGATGCCGGCTCATTTCAAGAAGTTCATTGCCACCAGTTCTTCTCCTGGACTGCTGCTCGTTTCGGCCAGCCGATCGATTCGGGAGGTCATCGAGGGAATCCTCGTGGTGTGGCTCACATGGCCGGAGGACGCCCTCCGCGATCAATCCGCTGGTTGCCTCTGCCATAGTGGCAGATGCCTTCTCCCGGTGCGTGGTGGGTAGCGGAGTTCGTCCCTGAGCACCCACGCGCGGACACGCCGCTTCAACCCAAGTTCTTAGTTCAAGGCGGTGGAAATCGAGATTGCGTCGGGGTCCGACGGCGCCGCGGCCAGATCGTCGCGGGTATATTCGAAATGCAGCACGTCGAGCGGCCCGGATAGGCCCATTTCATTGACCACCGTTTATGCGCAATCCAGCAGCAGTTTCACGACTACGCTCCGCTCGTCAATCGAGCTACCCCGCGGGGTTACTCTTGGGAATCTCGCTCACCACTCGGTCGAGGCCCGATAGGGAGCGTTCTGACGTACAGATCCTGTGCGGCGCCTCACGCGGTCTTGCGCTGCTTCTTCGAGCTCGGTCCTGCGGCGGCGCGGAGGAGCGGGGCCGATCTCCGGTCGTGGATGCGGATTATGAGGCTCTTGCCGAGCGCCTGCGCGGCTCGGGTCATCGTATCCAACGAGACAGAGACGTTGGTCGGATCGAGCAGGCGATCTAACTGCGACCGGCTGGTGTGGAGTTCCCGCGCCATCGCCAGCTTGGTCTTCTTCTGCTGCCGCATTTCCTGCAACAACTGCCACGCCAGGACACGCTTGATTGCCACGGCCTCCACCTCTTCCCGGATGCCCTCCTCCTCCAAGAAACTTTCGAAGGTCGACCCGCTGTGATCCATGCTCCGTGCTTTCTTCATGACAATCCTCTTTCATGCTTCTTCTTATTCGTGCGCGCCAAAGTCAGTTCCTCCTTGGGGGTACGCCGGGATTTCTTGACGAAACCGTGCAACAGCACCATCCGCCCCAGCCGGTCGATGTAGAAGAGGACGCGCGCAATCCGGTTCTGCGGAAGATTCGTTCGAACCTCATAGATTCCGCCTTGGAGCGCCCTACAGACCGGCATTCCGACCGGCCAACCGAACTCGACTGTCTCGATGTCATAGCCGATAAGCCTGCGGTCTTCCCGCGAAGGCAGGCTCCTCAGCCATTCGCGCACCGGTTCTCCGCCAGCTTCGGTCCGAAAAAAGATCGCCGGAATACGCTTGGCCGGTTTCTCCGACACAGACCAGTGTACCATGCGTGGTACAAAAGAGAGCGGTCGCGTCCTGGACTGGGGGAAGAAGAACGGAGGATTTTAGTCTCCGGCGAGGAAACCAAACGCCCGAATGCGCGTATACATAGCATGCGTATCCGCGGCCGGAGGACTCGGCGATGACAACCCTTTGGCAGGACCTTGTCTACGGATTCCGGATTCTGATCAAGAAGCCGGCGTTTACCATCGTTGCGTCCCTGTCGCTGGCTCTGGCGATCGGGGCGAACACCACTATCTTCAGCCTGGTGAACGCCACGCTTCTGGCGGCGATTCCCTACCACGATCCTGGTCGGCTGGGCGTGATTTGGGGTGTTCCGAACCAGCGGCCAGACAACCGCAACAGCGTCACGGTCGCGGATCTCCGGCTGCTGGCCGCACAGGCGCGCTCGTTCGAATCTATGGGCGCGATGTTCTCCAACTCCCACAGTCTTAGCGCCACGGCGGCCGGCGCGGGCGAGAACGGCCAGGGCGCGGAACGGCTCTCCTGCGAGCAGCTAACGTCCAGCATGTTTCAGGTTCTGGGAGTCGCTCCGCGTCTGGGGAGGCCGTTCACGGCCGATGAGGATCGTGACACGGCTCCGGCGCCGGTGGCGATCCTGAGTGACCGCTTCTGGCAACGCCATTTCAACTCCGATCCTCAGGTGGTCGGCAAGATCGTGAAGGTGGATGGGGAATCGACGACGATCATTGGCGTGATGCCTCCAGGATTCGATTTTCTGAATGACGACACGGACATTTTCATTCCGGCCGGCTTTTCCAGCGCCCAGATCAACTCGACGGCACGATTCATTGTCGTCGCGGCGCGCTTGAAGCCGGGGGTCGATTGGCGCGCGGCGCAAGAGGAGACCAAGCGGCTGGGCATCCAGTATGCCGCGGCCTTCCCGGAGCGGGACAAAGACTGGGGATTGACCGTCCAGCCGGTTCGAGAGGCCATGAACGGCGGCTTGAAGAACCCGCTAATGATCCTGGAGGGGGCGGTTCTGTTTGTGCTGCTGATCGCCTGCGCGAACGTGGCCAACCTTCTGCTGGCGCGGGCCTCTTCGCGGGAGACGGAGGTCGCGATCCGAACTGCGCTGGGCGCAGGACGAGGACGAGTGGTGCGCCAGTTGATGACGGAGAGCGTGTTGCTCGCGCTGATCGGCGGATGCGCAGGGATTCTCATCGGCGCGGCTGCGCTCAAGATGTTTGTGGCGACGCTTCCGGATAATTTCGGCGGTCTCAACCGCGCCACCATCGACCTGCGCGTGTTTCTGTTCACGGCGGCGATTTCGATCCTTACGGGAGTCTTCTTTGGAGTTGTACCCGCGTTACAGAGTTCGAAGGCGGACCTTACCGTATCGCTGAAAGAAAGTGGCAGAAGCGGATCGACGGGTCGCGCGAAGCTGCGTTTCCGCGGGGCCCTGGTGGTGGCGCAGATTGCGTTGTCACTGGTCCTGCTGATCGGCGCGGGACTGACCATCAATAGCTTCCTGCACCTGGTGCACAATGAACTCGGCCTGGACCCGACGCGGATTTTGACGTTCAACTTCCGCATTCCGCAGAACCAGATGATGAAGCAGGTGGGCCGGTTTCGCGGAATGGGATTGTGGGAGATTTTCCCGACCGTTGAGCCTACCTACGACCGCATCCTGGAGCAGGTGCGAGCGCTGCCCGGCGTACAATCGGCGGCCATGGCCGCGGCCGCGCCGCTGAGCGGCGGAAGCATGGGCCTGACGTTTCTGCTGGAGGGCCGTCCGCGGCCTGCCACGGATGCGGAACGCCAGGCGCAATCGGCCCGTTATATGGCGATCTCACCGAATTATTTCGGGACCTTGAGAATCCCGCTGGTGCGAGGGCGCGATTTCAACGATCACGACACCCCGGCCGCGCCGCCAGTGATCGTCGTCAATCAGGCGTTCGTCCGCCGGTTTTTCTCGGGCGACGATCCGGTCGGCAAACGCGTCACGCTGGACTTTGTTCCGGATGAGCTGGCGCGTGAGATTGTGGGGGTGGTGGCGGACTCGCGTGTCAGCCCCTATGAGAAGACGCCCGCGCCAACCATTTATATTCCGCACGTGCAGCAGTCTGCGCGGTGGGAGGGGCCTTACTGGAATTACCGCGCCTCGGCGTATTTTCTGCTCAAGACCAGCGGCGATCCGACGCGCCTGGTGACTGCCGTGCGGCGGGCCGTGGCGTCGATCGATCCCGACAAACCAATCTCGGAGATTGAGACGGTGGAGCAGACGGAGGACCGGAGGCTGCTGGGAGACCGGCTGTACATGGTGCTGTTGGGATCGTTCGGCGGGATCGCGGCGATTCTGGCGGCGGTCGGTATCTTCGGTGTGATCTCTTACGCGGTTGCGCAGAGGACACAGGAAATCGGAATCCGGATGGCGCTGGGCGCCGGACGAACGGATATCTTGAGGCTGGTGCTGCTGCAATCGGTTTTGCTGATCTCGATCGGCATCGCGCTAGGGCTGGGCGGAGCGTTCGGACTGACCCGGCTGCTGGCGAACGATCTATTCGGGATCACGCCGACCGATGCGATGACCTTCGCGAGCGTCACCGCGGGGCTAGTCGCGGTGGCAGTGCTGGCCACGGTGATTCCGGTGCGGCGGGCAACGCGGGTGGATCCGACGACCGCGCTGCGGTATCAGTAGGTTTACTTCGCCAGGGCGGAAATTGGGACGCGGATCGAACCGGCAGTCCCGTTGGAAAGATCCTGCACTACGATTCTGGCCGAGCCGCTTTGGATCTCGCCGGGCAGTGGATAGCTGATGGTTAAGCCTGAGGTCTGGCGCGCCTTCAGCTCGGCGTCGGAAAAGCTGAGCTCCAGTTTCCTGGTAAGCGGTGCGGCGCCGGTGTTCGATTCATCACGAATGCTCACCTGAATCGAGTCAGTCCAACGATCGCCATCGTGCCTGAGTTGAAGATCGTTGAGATCGATGGTGGCTCGGATCTGGCGCTCGCCAGTGCGCTGCGGATCGGGCTCGACAGCCGCGGTCAGGCCGATGGCTGTGGCGTCCAAGGGGCTGAACGCGAGATCGGAGAGGGATGGTTTGTCTTCGCCGGTGTCGTGCTTGCTCCCCGGCTGCGCGGCCAAGTACACCTGACGGTACTGCAAAGTCAGATTCGGGCGCTTGGAGACGCGCTTGGAGACTTCCAAGGTCAACTGATGGGTGGCTCCATCAAGGTCGGCTTCGGCGGGATAGAAGCCGAGGACGTAGTAGTTCCTTGAATCCTCCTCCGCTCTGCTGACGGCCGCCAAAGCGTCCTTGACGTCCCCGAAGCCCTCGCCACCCAGCGATTCGCCGCGGCGGCGGATATCCTCTTGCGTTGCGATCGCCACGCCTCCCGGAGGCGGGGGCACGCCCCGAAATCCGTAACGGGTCGCGATGTTGCGATTGCCGGCAAGGCTGCGAACCATCACCGGGTAGACCGCAATGTTGGCCTGCCCCAACAGGAACCGCATGCCGGGAAGTCCGAGTGGCGGGGCAAGCGGAAACCCTTGGGACACCCACACCAGGCTCTTGCGGCCGGAAACACCTTCCATGTGGCGGACGATCGCCTGGATCGCTCCGGAGGTGATCTCAAACTTCCATTCAGCCAGCGCGACGGCTTCCGCGCGGCCGATCTCGGCATTCGAGCCGTCGTCTTGGGCGAACCCAACCTGATTGCCGGAGTCGATGCGCGCCACTGCCTCCATCAGCTTCTTGGGATCGTCCGTGAAGTCCTGCAGGATATGCAGATCCTGCCCCAGCGAATATACAGCGATGCGATTGCGATCGCCGACAGATTTCAGGAAATCGACGATCTGAGTACGCTGGTAAGCCTTCAGCTCGAACGGGGTGTTGAGCTGATCCACCAGCACCACCGTGGCGCTGGAGACAGGCTCGCCAGTGGTGCGGGTTCGATTGGAGATTTCGCCGGAGGTTAGCGCAGGCGGCGGCGAGGTAGCGGACGGAGCCGCGGTTTTGATTTCGGGCAAGAGGTTGATTTCGCGGAAGAGATCGAGGCGTTGCGGCTTGCCCTTGCAGTTGCGAATCGCAGAGGAGCAATCGTACAGCGCGAAATCGTCCTGGTCGAGATTCGCGACTGGACCGTCCTTGTCGCGCACCACCACGTCGACTTCCACCAGCCGCGTTCCGCTGCGAAAGGTCCGGGGCGGCTGCTGGGCCGGCATCGTGGCGGCAATGAGCACAAGCGTCCACGGATTTGAGCGGATTATTCGCGTAAAGTCTTCACGGCCTCTACCGCTTTATCGTACAGGAAAAGCGCATCGCCGCCGTAAGACGTACGCTGACAAGACTGCTGCCAAGAAATCACCGAATAAGCCAAGGGTTCGTGATTGCCGCTCCGGTCTCGGCGAAGTCCTTGGTGTTGCGCGTCACGATGGCCAGATCATGTTCAAGGGCGGTGGCGGCAATCAGGCCGTCTGCTGTCGTGATTGTTACTCCCCTTCTCTTCGCAAGGATGGTAAGCCGTCCCCATCGGTCAACAATCGGCTTCGTCACCGGCAGGAGGTGAGTGTCGAACCAATCGGGCAAACCGTGCTCCAACCAATCCTCTAACTCCGTGCGCCGCTTTCCGGTGGGCAAGGCCTCGATCCCGACCCTGATTTCGCCTAGCGTGATCACGCTGGCGAAGAGAGAATCAGGATCCGCGGCTTCGAGCCAGCCTATGACGCGTGCGTCCGGCTGCGGTTTGATGAACTCGGAGATGACGTTCGTGTCGACAAGAAACCCGCTCACAGGTCAACGGGCCGTGGATAGTCCTTTTGACGATCCAGCCGCAGGCCGGACCCGCGCAATGGGGACTCAAGGAGGAATTGGGCGAAATTCTTTCTGGGCTTCCGGGCTTGAGGCGCTGGCTGCTCGCTCGGTGCGGAGGACTTGAGTGCCTGGATCAACACGTCCTCGACCGTTTGGAAAGCGCCTGTCTTCATCCGCTCCTGGATGAGCGCTTCGAGTTCCGGCTTATGAATTTCAATGGTCATTGCGAGCCGCCCGTCCTTCCTTCACTATAACGCCACCCGAAAGGGCACGGCGATCCGGTTATGCGCGAACGCAGCGCTGGCTATTCGCGTAAAGTCTTCACCGCTTCCGAAGCCTTATCGTACAGGAAAAGCGCGTCGCCCCCGGTGCTTAGGAAGCGCATGCCGCGGTCGCGCCAGAACTTGGCGAGGTGCAGGGGCCGCATGTGGATGCCGGGGGCGACGCCGTATTTGTTGCAGCTTTCGATGATTTTGCCGATGGCGTCGATCAGCTTGGGGTTTTCGAACTCGCCGGGGATGCCGAGGGAGATGGAGAGATCGGCGGGGCCGACCATCACGGCGTCGACGCCGGGAACGGAGATCAATTCATCGCGGCGCTCGAGAGCGGCTTGGGTCTCGATCTGAAATACCAGCATGATGTTGTCGTTATTGTGCTGGATGATCTGGGGGATGGTGACCGGTTCGTAGTCGACATTGTGCTGGGTGAAGCCGAAGCCGCGGATGCCCTTGGGAGGGAAAAAGGTCCAGCTCACGGCGCGGGCCAGAACTTCGGGCGATTCGATGCGCGGCAGCAGGATGCCCATGGCGCCGGCATCCAGCGTGCGCGCGACCAGGTGATATTGAATGTCGGCGATGCGGACGATGGGCGCCATGCCGGCGGCGATGGCCGCGCGGCACAGATCCTGCAACGTTTCGAGATCGAAAGGGCCGTGCTCGGCGTCAAGATAGCACCAGTCGAGACCGGCCTTGCCGAGGATGGTGGCGACGGCGGGAGAACGCAATTGGGCGAAGGAACAGCCGAGCTGGAGCTTGCCCTCCTTGAGGGCTTTTTTCACATGATTGACGTGCATGTTGTTTTTTCCGCTCCCTCACGGTCGCGGTTCTTTACAGGGTGAGGACGCGGTGGTCCGGGCAAGCCAGCGTTACGTTTTCGAGCAACCGGTCGACCAGCGCCGGCCCCTGGGCGGCCAGGAACGGCAGGATGGAATAGAAACGCTCCTGCAAATGGCGGTGAGGAAACAGCAGGCCGCTTAGGTGTTGCGCGCCAGAGGTGGCGCGGGCATCGCGGCGCAGGATCTCGCGAGCGGTTTTGCGGCGCGCTTTTTCAAGCTGGTAGGCGATCTTGGCGCGGCTCTTGGTGAGCGAAGCGGCCAGCGTGGGATCGAAGCCTTCCAGTTCCGCGTTTAGGCGGCTCAATTGGCGGTCAAGCTCATCTGCCGTATCCGCGAACGTCTGCTGGAGATTTGAGGGAACCAGAGCGGAGGCGATGCGCTCCCGCAGGGCATCCTCCGGCACCAGCGCTTCGGGAAGAGTGAGTTTATAGCGAGCGAGAATCTTGGCGGCGCGGGAGTCGAGAAGCGTGAAGCTGGCGCGGCCAAGCATAACCGGCATGCGGCCGAGGAGGCGGTCATAGATCACCTGGGATTGGGCCAGATACGCAAGCTCGCCAGGGCCTCCGATAAAGGCGGCGGTGGGCAGCAGGTAATCCTGCATCACGGGCCGCAGGAGGGCGTTGGGCGAAATGTCGGCGGCTCGATCCTGGAACTCGGCGAATTCGGAGTCCTTGCGGCGGAGCGTAATCCGCTCGCCCTTCTCAAGCAGGAAGAAGAGGGAGCTCTTGGGCTCGACCAGGACCTGGGTGTGGTAACCGGCGGCAGCGAGCTCGCGGCCACGATCGAGCAGGGCGGCCTTTAGATCCGGAGCTGCGTTCAGCGCCTCTTTAAGAAAGGGTGCGGCGAGATTGCGAATCGCGGGATCGAGAGGGTCCAGCGTGAGGAGACCGGTTCCCGGGAGCAGCTCGCCAAGGAGGGTGCGGAAACCCTGGGTCATGGTGACGCCGGGCGCGTAGGCGGCCTCGACGGCGGCGGCGATTTGTTCCCCGTGAGGAAACCCGGCAAGAGACTCGCGCAGTTGATCGACGGGAGCATCGTCAACAGTGAGGCGGCCGACGGGAATGGGGCGGCCGGCGGCGTCCGCGGGAGGGTCAATTTCAAAGCGCTCCGGCCGGTTCGAAGAATTGAAACCGTAAGCGTGGTTGACTTCGGGAAAATCGTGGTCCTCGGAGGCGAGCCAGAAGACGGGAACGGCGGGGATGCCTTGCGCGGTCAGGTCGCGGGCGAGGCGGACGGCGGTTAAAGCTTTGTATGCGGTGTACAAGGGGCCGCAGAACAAGCCGACCTGCTGGCCGGTGACGACGGCGACGGTTCCGGGCTCGGCCAGCTTGCGGAGCGATGGTGAATCGCCGTTCTGGGCTCTGAGAGCGGTGACCAGGGCCGCGCGGCGCGAATCGGGGTAATCGATGGCTCGGGCGGCTGCGGCGAAGGAAGCCGGGTTATGCGGATCGTGCTGAAAAAAGCGGTCTACACGAGCGAAATCGTAGCAGAAGTCACTAAAAAACCTAGTGGTTCCGGGAAGGTCGGTATGGCGGACACAGGCCGATTCCATGAGGCGCGCTTCGGGGCTCGTCAGGGGTCAGGTTAACAGATGCGGGGGGCCGGAGGGAAGTCGCGGCAGGTTCTCCAGCGCAAGTGCTACTTATCGTTGAGGTTCTTGAGGCCCTGGGTGACTTCGATATAGGCGCCGTAGGGATCGGTGACGAAGCCGATCTTCAGCCCGATCTGCTGGGTCATGTCGCGGGCGGCCATGTTCACCATAACGCCGTCGTCGGCGAACTTCTTGAAGGCGGCATCTTCGTCGGCGACGTCGAAGCCGATGTGGTCCAGAGCGCGGCCCTTGGTTCCCGCGGGCGCCGCTGGAGGAGCGCCGTCGCGGCCGCCGCGAGCCGGGAGGAAATCGACCTCGCCGACCGTGAATATGGCGGAGGGAAGATTGCGGCGAGTCCCAGCCGTGGCTCCGAATTCCTTCATGTACCAGGCCTGGGCCTCCTTGGCGGCGTCAGCGCTGGCGACGGCCATATGAATGTGATGGAACTGGACCGGGGTCTTCAGGTCCTTGTTGCCCATGACCTCGATGATGACGTCGTCCGGCATCGTGAGGAAGGCCTGCGTACCAGGGGTGACCTCCTGCCACGGCATGCCGGCGGCCATCGCCTTGGCCTTCAGGGCGTCATAATCCTTCACTTCGATACCGATGTGGTCGACCACGGAGCCCTTGGTTCCGGCGGGTTTGGGCGCGGGCTCGCCATTGCGGCCTCCGCGGGCTCCGCTGACGATGACGTAGATTCCGGGGATCTTGAGAGGAGTGAGCGTACCGGATTTGGTCGGCACGGCGCCGAACATGTCTACCCAGGCCTTGGTCATGACGTCGGCATCGGGGACCACAAAGTGGAGATGTCCAGGCGTAACTCCAGCCCCGTTGGGCGCGGGGAGCTGAGCGAAAACGAAAGCCGCGAAGGTCGCGAAGAAACAGAGCCAGCGCATGGGGCCACGCTATCACAGATCATGAGGGGAAAAAGGGGGGACACCCTACCCTGTCCCCGTCCGTGGCTCAAACTGTCCCCCTTTTTCACTACGGCATCCGCGACGAAATATAAGCCGCGATGTCGATCATGTCGTCGGTGGTCAGATTCGCGACAGCCTCTTTCATTAGCGGGCTCCAGGGGCCGTGCCGGTTGCCGCTCTTGATGTCGAAAAGCTGGCGGACGATGTAACTGGGAGAACGGCCGGCGAGGAACGGCACGTTGGCGAGCCCCTTCAAATCCTGGCCGTGGCAGATGGAGCAGCGGAGGGTCTTGCCATTGCCTCCCGTGGTCACCAGAGCTTCGCCTTTCTTGATGCTGCCCATGGGCACGTAGGCGATGAACGGAGAGGCGTCGTCACGATTCTCGGTCGCCTCCAGATTCTGCGCTGTCTCCACGATTCTCTGCCCCAACGGCTCCGAGGCGCCTTCAATCGCGACCAGCATGCCGGTGGCGACGCGGGTCTTGGGAGCGGTCTTGGACTCGACCACTTTGATCCACGGTTTGTACTTCAGCTTGGAGAAGTAGTCCGCGGCGGTCTTCACTTCGGCCTCATTACTAGCTTGCGCGAGCTTGAGCATGGCGGCGGGAGGTCCCATGTTGGGCTCAGAGCTTTTACGGAGACCGTTGCGGTAGTCGGACACCTGCGCCTCAATATAGGCGGCGGGAAGGCCCGCAAGACTCGCGTTTTCGGGACGGCCTTGCCCGTTCGGAAGATGGCAGAAGCCGCACGCGCGGACATCTTGAGGACGGCCGTGGGCGACGATCTGCGGCGTCGACGCCGAGAAGTCCTGATGCCAGTCCGGAGGATTGAAGCCGTCCAGGATTTGTTTCTGCGTGAGGCCCTTGCTGCTATTGGGAACGTGACGGAGCACCTTGTCATCGGGCGGAGGCGCTTGCTTGGGCGCGTTCGGGTCAAAGGGAAACGCCCACGTAAGCGGCGTCGCGGGAGCTTGCGAGTACAGGGCTTCTGAATAAAACGACGCAGCGGCGAACGCTAAGGCGCCCGCGGCACAGCAGTGGCGAAGGTTCATCGTGGAGACTCCTCCAGAAGAGGGTATCAAGAAGGACGGCGGTTGTCAGTGACCGGTGCCGGGTCGCTCCCGGATGGCCGGGGCGGCTCGGTGGGCGTTTCTGGCTGACTCCCGCATTGCCAACGTCTGCTCGGAAAGATGGCGGGCCGCATCGGCGGATGGCGCGTTTCTCGGCAACTTGAGCATTGCGCCGGTCACGGTTACTGTCGTGCTTTAGCCTGGTAACGTCGCTCGAAATTCTCCGGGCGCCGCAAACTAGACGAGAAATATCGCAATGGCTCGCGGGCCGCGCGCGGTCGGCATCATGCGATCTCATAATCCCCTCCGACTTTCCCCGAGGTGGGCGCCAATTCCCTGCCAAACGGCGGTAACTCATGCATGAACGCGCCGATTCTGCGACTGGACGTAAATATTCACAACGTTCGAAGTGATGCCATGTGCTGTGGGCACCGAAGCCATTGCCGCTTCGCCCGACTACACGTTGATGGAGGGATTGTCTAGGCGCTCCAGCAGGGCAACGAGATCACGGGGGAGTACGTCGAGGGCTTTTCGAAGGGCGAGAGCCGCCGAGTGACGGATGTTCGCGTCTGATGAGTAGAATGCACTGCTCGCAACGTAACGCAGAATTTCCTTGACTCGTGGCTCAACCCAGTAGGATTTCTCGTGCCCCCACGGCGATTTCCTCAGTGCCTCGCAAAGGTGGGGGATTGCGCGGACGTCGCCTTTCTCCTTCACCAAGCGCTCATAGCGTTCTCGCTGATTCCCGCACTCCAATACCGACCAAGCGTTTTCTGGAATGTAGGACTCATTGTCTCGGTATTCGGGGGTGCAGTCTGCGGCCATGTAACTGATCCACTTTTCGATGTACTCCACGGCGTGTGGCACATGTCTTTCCTTGAGTTCTTCCAATGTTCGCTTAACGTCATCGGATCTAATCGGCCACAAGGTCTCGATGAGTCGCCTCTCATCGTCTGGCGTCCACCTACCGTCGTGTCGGTTCACCCAGTCACGAGGGCAGTCGGAGTTCTGCCACGTCCTGAAATTGGCCTCCTCAAGAGCGGCGGCAACCCTTCCGACCTCGGCAGAGTCATCAGCCGATAGCCCATCTGATGCCCGCAGCGACCTAACCGCGGCATTACGGACAACCACATCCGGGACACCAAGGGACCTCAACCAGACGCTTTGCGGAAGTGGCTCCAAGGCCAGTAGAGCTCCGAGAGCGACGTGACGGACCTTTTCATGAGGATCGTCGAGTGCCGCAGCCAGAGGATCAATTTGGACTGGTCCCCATTTTTGAAACAAACAGTTAGGACTCATTTTTCATTGAATGGAGAATTGAGTCATGGGATTGTCACGCAGGCAGTTCACGCAGGAGTTTAAGCTGGCCGCCGTCCGGCGGCTGGAACAAGGGGTATCGATTGCCGAGGTGGCGCGCGGGCTGGAAGTGAACCCGAACGTGCTGCACCGATGGCGCCGGGAGTTCCGCCAGGGTCCGGGCAACGCATTTCCCGGCAACGGGAAGCAGCGCTGGTCCGAAGGCCGGGTGGCGGAACTGGAACGAAAGGTCGGCCAGCAGGCGCTGGAGATCGATTTTTTGAAGGGGTGCTTGCAGCACATCGAGGAACAGCGGATGTTGCAGGCACTGACTGGGAATCCGCGGTCTTCCGGAAGGTCAAAGAAGAAGTGAGGGCCGGCCGGGGACTGACGATCGGGCGGATGGTGAAGCTGGCGCAGGTGAGCCGGGCCAGCTACTATCGTTTCGACGAGAACGCGGAATCAGGCGTTGATTCCGACATGGATCTGCGTGACGCGATCCAGCGGGTGGCGCTGGAATGGCCCAGTTACGGACGGCGGCGAATCACCCGAGAGCTGCACCGCCGCGGTTGGGCGGTGAACTGGAAACGAGTCTACCGTCTGATGCGTGAGGACAATCTGCTGTGTGTGCGGAAGCGGAAGTTCGTGGTGACGACCGATTCCAGCCATGGGCGGAAGGTCTACCCGAACCTGGCGCGACAGATGGTGCTGACCGATGTCGATCAGCTCTGGCGGGCTGATATTACCTACATCCGGCTTCGCGAAGAGTTCGTGTTTCTGGCTGTCGTTCTGGATGCTTACTCACGCCGCGTGATCGGCTGGGCGCTGGACCGGGCGCTGGAAGATGAACTGACGCTGAGCGCTCTGCGCATGGCCTTGTCCCGGCGGGTAGTCGAACCAGGGCTGCTGGTGCATCATTCCGATCGCGGGTCGCAATACGCCAGCGGCGACTACACTGGACTTCTCAAACAGAACGGTGTTCAGATCAGCATGTCGCGCAAGGGCAATCCGTGGGATAACGCAGCGTGCGAATCATTCATGAAAACTCTGAAATATGAGGAGGTTCACCGAAACGAATACCGGGATCTGGCCGAAGCACGGAGCGAAATCGGCACGTTTCTGGAAAAGGTCTACAATCAAAAGCGTCTTCACTCGGCTCTCGGCTACTTACCGCCGGCGGAGTTCGAAGACAAGCTCCGGGCGGCTGCGGGAGCACAGGCATGAAATCGACCGTGCGTTTTCTCAGGCATGGCGGAATCTGCCGGCCGATGTGTTCCTGCTTCAAAAGCCTGGACCGAAGTACCGCATTCCGGACGGGGTCGGCCCAGACTGTTAAGGACGCACCGGAAGTTCTACGCCCTACTCATCGTCGCGACGAGTTCCGACCGGCTATTCCTCAGCGGGTTGCTCGCCAGCAGAGCCCGCCTCCGCTTCACCGGCACGCCCATCCTAAATCCGTTCCGGGATCGGCCACAATGAATTTACAGCGAACGGTCAACAGTGTCTTAATTGTTTGTCTCAGCCCAGGGGACCACCGCAATTAGTTCTCTGTCTCCAACTTCAGCCAGAGCTTCGGCTGACAGAGCCCTGATCTTAGGGTTTGCGTCGCCGCTCAACAACTCGACGAAAAGCGGAATAGTCCCCCGATCACGAAACCTGGACAGCGCGAAGACCGCACCGGACCGTACACATTCGCTACCGTCGGTTTTCAACGTTGTGGTCAAGAGTGAAATAACGGCTGCCGTCTCGGACGCTGATCTGTTGAAAGAGGGCAGGTATAACAGAATTTGGCATTTGACTGAGGCGGAAGCGGTTGCATCTGTAAGCACTCTCGCGACCGTGCGAAATGCGAGTTGGTGTTGCCATGCGAGATCCACGAGCGGGCGCGCAGAGGTTTGCAGTCGCCGTTTTGCCTTCACGCAGTCCAGCAACCAGAGCATGCGCCACTCACCCTCAGACCGATTCTAGCGTAACTGCGCACATCAAAAAAAAGAGGGAAAAGCCAGCCGAAGCCACAGCCACCCCGATGGCGCAGCGATTGGTCCGATGTTCGGAGACCTTGACCCCGGACGGGGGATTCTCCGCTCGGATGCGTAGTCGGCATCTCGTATACGTGCTCTATCCGGATTGCTACCGGACGACGCGCCGTCCGGTAGTCGGCCGTCATCGGGTACCTCCGTCGTGGCGCTGGCGTTTGGGCGGCAAGGGCTTTGAAGTTGTGTCGGAAAAAGGCCAGCGCGGGAAGCGACTAAGAGAAGTAGTCCTTGACCTTTTCGAAGATCCCTTTGGACTGGGGCTCATTTTCGGCGGGAAGCTGTTCGCGGAGCTGCTCGAACAAGCGGCGCTGCTCCCGGGTGAGTTTTTGCGGCACGCGGACGTCGAGGTGCACGTAGAGGTCGCCGCGGCCTCCGCCGGTGACGCGCGGCACACCGAGTCCCTTAAGCCGCAAGCGAGAGCCGGCTTGCGCGCCTTCGGGAATCTTCACGGTCTGCACGCCGTCGAAGGTCAGCAGGTCGATGCTGGCGCCCAGGGCGGCTTGCGCCAGGTTGATGGGCACGGTGCAGTGGAGATCGAATTCGCTGCGCTCGAAGATGGGATGCTCCGTGACCTTGAGCACCACGTAAAGATCGCCGGGAGGGCCGCCGTTGGCGCCGGGCTGGCCTTCCTGGGACAAACGCATCTGCGTCCCGTCGCCGACGCCGGCGGGGATGTTGACTTTCAGCTTGCGTTCGCGGCGCAGGTAGCCCTCGCCTTTGCACTCCTTGCACGGACGGCGGATGATCTGGCCGCGCCCGCTGCATTGGGAGCAGGTGCGGCGAACGGAGAGAAACGCCTGCTGATAGATCACCTCTCCGCGACCGCGGCAGGTGGGGCAGGTGACCAGACCGTCGTCGGGCTCGGCTCCTTTGCCTTTGCAACGGCTGCATTCTTCCAGGCGGGGCACCTGGATATCGGCAGTCAGGCCGCGCAGCGAGTCTTCGAACCCGATCTCCAGGTCGTAGCGGACGTCCTCGCCGCGCTGCGCACGCGTCCGGCGCTGCTGGCGCGATCCGCCGAAGACATCGCCGAAGCCGAATACGTCGTTGAGAATGTCGCCGAGGTCGGGGAAACCGGCGCCATCGAAGCCCCCGCCTTGAGACGACGCCGCGACGCCCTGAAAACCGAAGCGGTCGTAGGCGGTGCGCTTCTGGGGATCGCACAGCACGCTGTAGGCCTCGGCGGCCTCCTTGAACCTCTCTTCGGCCTGGTGGTTGCCGGGGTTGCGGTCGGGATGGTGCTGCAGCGCGAGCTTGCGGTAAGCCCCCTTGATAGTCTGATCGTCGGCATCCCGGGACACACCCAGGACTTCGTAGTAATCGCGCTTAGCCACGTTCTGCTTGCTCGTGTCCATGGGCCGCTGAGGCGCCGGCTGGAGCGACCGCCACTTTCACCATGGCCGGACGCAGCAACCGTCCCTTGAAGTTATAACCGCGCTGATAATCCTCCAACACCACGCCTTCGGGCGACTCCGCCGTCTCATGCTTATCGACGGCATGATGAACGTGCGGATCGAAAGGCTGTCCTACCGATACAATCGGCTCTAATCCGAGTTTCTTCAGGGAGTCGACCAGCCTCTGGTAGATTAGATCCATCCCCTTGGCGTATTCGGAGTTGGCGTGCTCGACTTTCAGGGCGCGCTGAAAATCGTCCAGGATCGGGAGCAGGGCGCGAACCGCCTCCGTGGCGGCGTATTCGTGAAACTCGACCCGCTCTTTTTCCACCCGGCGGCGAAGATTCTGGAACTCCGCCTGGGTGCGCAGACTGCGGTCCTGGAGCTCCGCGTTTTCAGCGGCCAGCTTGTCGCGCTCCTCCGTCATCGCGGCCAGCGCGGCGACGGCGTCGATGGCGACGGTTTGATCTTGAATTTCGGGGTCCCCACCCTCGGCGGCGTTGTCCCGCCGGTGCTTGACACGTTCAGCGCTCACAGTTCTAGATTAACATTCGCTTCGCGTCGACCCTGGCCCGGCTCGGCCCGCCCGTAATGTCCGGCCGTAATTAAGCGCTGCCTAGCGCTTGGCCGACGTGCTGAACCGCCGAAATCACGCGCCCATAATTCATGCGCATGGGTCCGAGCACGGCGATTACGGCCGACATTCCGTTGGGCAAGACTACGGGCACGCCGATCAGCGCGAGTTGGCGCATGGAGGGATGAACCTCGCTCAGCCCCATGTGTACGGCGAGTTGGCCGGCCGGCTGTTCCATAAAGCGGTCGAGCAATTCCAGAATCCGCTTCTTTTCTTCCAAAGTACGGAATAGCTCCCGCATCTTCTCATTGGTCAGGTGCAGATCCACGGAGAACAGGTTGCTGGCGCCGTCCATATGGACTTCCGGCTCATTTTCCAGCTCCAGCAGGCCCTTGGAATACAGAATGGTCAGTTTCCGGAGAATTGCGTCGTAGGTGGCGGAGGCGTGCTCCAGGCGCGCGGCCAAGTCCCGCCGGACGTCTTCAAGCGACCATCCCGCGAAACTGCGGTTGATGTAGTCGCGAATGGAGGCGAGTTCCTCGGCAGACAGGTTTTCATCCAGCGTGACCACGCGATTGCTTACCTGCTGGTCGCGAGTGATCACCACCATCAATACGCGGCCCGCCGGCAGACTCACCAGCTCGACGCGATCCAGCGCGGGGCTGCGCTGCGGGATCGCCGCGGCGATACCGACGCCGTGGGTCAACTCAGTGAGCTTGCGGGAGGTGTGCTCGACCCGTTGCTCCATGGTGTCGAACCTGCCGATTTCGGAGCGCAGACGTTCGATTTCAGCGGTCGCCATGCGCCGCAGCGTAAGCGATTCGACGTATGCCTGGAAGGCCTTCTTGGTGGGCACCCGTCCGGCGGAAGTATGCGGCTGGGAGAGATAGCCTTCTTCATCCAAGTCCGCCATTACGTTGCGGATAGAAGCCGCGCTCAGCGAATCGTGCCAGCGCCGCGCTACTGAGCGCGAGGCGACCGGCTCGCCCGTGGCGATATACGCTTCCACGATTTCGTGCAAAACCTCGCGGCTACGCGGTGTCATGGCTCCCTAATTGCATCATACGGACTCGGAACTGTTTTGGTCAAGGAGCCGGGTCCTGGAACGGTTGGCTTCGGTGAACTGCGCCCGCTAGTCATAGGGATTTTCACCCCTTAGGCCTCGTACTAAGGCAGCGTAAGAGCTAAAGGATGTACCTTACGCTGCCGATCTGAAAGGCAGGGGTAAGAGTAAGGCGGACTTCTCAGATGGTGCCTTTTCTCAAATCTTTGAAGTGGTCCGCGGTTCGAACTCCCGCCGTGGAGAGTTGGACCATAGACCGCAATTGGAGCCGCGCCGAGGGCGAGAGGCTCCTTAAGGCTCACCAGTATGAGGACGCAGAACCATACCTGGTGGAAGCCGTAGCCGAGGCCGACCAGCACTCTATGTCCTCGGCCAAGCGTGTCCGGTTAAGAGCCCAATTGGCCGATGTGCAGCGCAAACAAGGCAAACTGGATGAGGCCGAAACCAACCTGCGCGAGGCCATTCAACTGGCCGCGGGCACTTCGGACAGCGCGGGCTATTTGCTGTGCCTGGACGAGCTGGCCGAGGTTTTCTTCGCGCAGGGGAATTACGCCGCTTCGGAAAAGGTCGCGCAGGAGGGAGTGCGCATCGAATCCACCCTGCCCCATCCCGATCCTGTCCGGATGGGACGGAGATTGCACCAACTGGGAATGTCGCGTTACAAGGAAGGCAATTCCGCGGACGCGCTTCCGGCGCTGCAGAAGGGACTGGACCTGCACGAGCAAGCCTACGGCACGGAGCACGAAGAGACCAATCGCGTGCTGAGCGAACTGGGCGCGATTTATCGCGCGGAGGGGATGCACCAGGAAGCGCAGTGCTGCCTCCGCCGGGCTCTGCGCTATCACCAGAGCACGTTCGGCTCGGACGATCCGCGCGCCATTCGCGACCTGCACCAGTTGGCCGGATCGCTGGAGGAATCCGGCGATACCGAAGCAGCGGCGCGGGAATATGAGCGGGTCATGGAACTGAAGCACCGGCTGCTGGGCGGCGACATGGACGAGGTCGGCGAGATGCAGTTCAGCCTGGCCAGCCTGTATATGGGTTGGGGCAACTATCCGCGCGCGCGGGAGCTTTTGCTGGAGTGCATCGGGACCTTTAGGCGGAAGGGCGGGCCGCGCCTGGCGGTTGCCTACGAATTGCTGGCGCAGTCCGAAGAGTTCTCGGGCCGATTCCACGACGCCGTGCGGGAACTGGACCGGGCTGGCAAGGTTTGGGAGAAGTGCGGCAATCGCAACGCGGAGCTGGCCGCCAACCTGGAGTATCGCGCGGAGCTGCTGGATCAACTCCGGCGCAAGCGTGAAGCGGCGTGGCTGCGGGAGCGGGCGGCGAGCCTTACTCGTGCGGCCGGAGCATAGAGATTCGGCTCAATTGGCGGGTGCAGGAGTGGCAGGCGCGGGAGCAGAAGCCGGAGCGGCCTTCGTGGCCGACCCAATTGCCGGACTGTTGACGTTGGCCGGTTCCTGCGAAAAATTCTGGCGAATTACCATGGTTTGGTCCGAATAGAACGTCTTGCTGCCATCTCTCCCAAAGGACTCTGGAACGGCGTTGATGGAGTAGCCCGTCGGCGTGCCGGTTATGGTGTAGAGGTATCCGTTGGAGTGGCCGTCGGCGAGCTCCTTGGGAATGAGATCGGCTGCCGCCGGACCGGCCGTTCCGCTAGCCGGCGGACCCAATTGCGTCAGGCTTGTGGCGTAAGTCTGGAACTGGGCGTAATACTGCGCTTCATCGGCATGCAGGTTGCGAATGGTTTGGACGGCCGCGTTCTCGTGCGCCGCCATGAGCTGCTTGCCCAACTGCGGGACCGCGATGGCCGCGATCACCAGGATGATCGCCATCACGATCAGAAGCTCAATCAGGGTGAACCCGCGGCGCGCACGAAACTGTTTCATAGCTCTATTCTACTTAGACGAGCGAAGGGGTGAAGGCGTGCAAGCGGGCTTTAGTGGACCCGTTCCCGCACCCGCTCCCGCGTCACCAGTTCATCGAAGATCGCCAACACCTGCTTGCGATAGGTATAAGCCCGCTGGAGGCGAGCCTGCACCGCCAGTTCATTGCGATGCCGCTTCAACAGTTTGTCCTGCAAGCGCTTGGGCACGTCGATATCCCGGCGCAGAGTCTCCGCGGAGTGACCGCGCAGGAATAGGCCGTAAAACAGTGCGGCTTCGCGCTGCGGCGCCTGCGGATCGATCTCTTCGAACAGTGCCGAAAGCATCCGAAAAAAGCCAGTATAGAACCGGGCGGGCGTTCTGGCAACAGGGGGCAGATAAACCCTGGGAGGAGTCTAGGGTGTTCCTATGGTCAGGTTCACCGGAGGCGCCGCGACACCCCCCACCGTCACCACCACTTGCTGCGCGCCGGAGGGTGCGCCGCTGGGGATCGTGAAATTGATCTGGGTCGCGCCCGCGAGCCGAAAGGGAATCGCCTGAAACAGAACCTGAGCCGGAACCCCGCCGACGGTGACGGTCAAAGGCAGCCGGGGCTGGGGGTAATTGTTGGGATTCGAGGTGGGAAATGGCGTGGCTCCGGTGGCCAGAGTGGGTGTCACGTCGCCGTCGCCGGTCATAAACAGAAGCAGGGTCTGCCCCAGCGTCGCCGAGGGCGTTGTCAAGCCGGTGCTGATGTCGATCGCGGAGGGAAACAGCCCGGGAGCCGTCACCGCAACCTGGAACGCGAAGGTCGCGATTTGGCCATTATTGTCGATCGCGAGCACGGCCGTGCCCGCGCTGGTTTCGTAGGGGATCTGAAGGTCGATCTGGCCCGGCGAGACGAAATACAGGGGCGCGGTGACGCCGTTGACGGTCGCCGAAACTCCGCCGAGCGTCAAGGGCAGGGGCAGCCCCGGCGCAGTCAGAGATGTACCGGCGGGAGCCATGTTCGATCCATATACGCCGGTCATCATTCCAGGCGCCGCCATCAGTCCACCGGAGAAGTTGTTGACCAATCCGGCGATCGATAGGCTATTGGACGCGCCCACGGTAAGCGTCACGGTGACGTTGACGACTTGCGGCGACGCTCCGAGGGACGCGAAGGTTAAGACCGCGGTATAAGCTCCCGGCGAGAGTCCCGCCGGCGCCGCGGAAACGGTGACCGACCCGGCGCCGGTTCCCGATACCGGCGCCACAGTCAGCCAACCGGTGGCGGGGTTTACCGGCCCGGCGGACATCGTCCAGCCAGGGGAGCCCGTGCTGAAGCTGACCGGAATGGCAATGGGAGCTGGGGTTGCGGAAGAATTGGCGGCATTGAAGCTATAGGAGGCTCCCGCGGCGGGCGCGGTCCAGGGGGGCAGAGGCGCCGAGGGCGCCGGCTGAAGCGTCGCGTTGGCGAGACCGAATACCAAGCGACCGACCTCACCGCTATCGGACACGCCGGTCAATTCAATGGTCACCGTGCCCGGCGCGGTGAAACATAGATTACCTTGGAGCAGCCCATAAGGAGCCAGCCGCGTGGTTCCGAAGGTGGTTTGAATCTCGGAGTTGAGCTTCGCCCCATTGACGAGCAGGTTTTGCAGCAGATCTTCGTAACCTCCCGTCTCTTCGACGCTCAACTGTATCGGCCACGGGCAGTTTGTGCTGGAAGTCTGCGGAACGGTGGGGGTGGCGGTGGTCAGGTTGATGTTGGGCGTGTTGGCGGTAGCGTTGCTGAGGAAGGGAACGGAAATCTGCTGGGTCCAGGTTTGTCCACCGGCATCCATGCCGGAAAATACAAAGACGCGGTTGAGCGGCGCGGTCAGGCCCGAAGTCCCGAGCTGCGCGTAAACCGTGCCATTGGCAGGAATGTTAGCTGCCGGTCCAAAACGCTAGGTTTTGCTTAACGCCATTGATGGTGAAACCGGTCAGGGTGGTGCCTACGCCGGCCACCTCCGTCAATCCCACCATATACTGCCAGATTCCGTCGCCGCTCTCCGGCACCGGGTTGGGCGTGACGAATGGAAGAGCCATCGAACCTGTTACCGTCCCAAGCTTCAGCGTGAAGGAAGCCGAAGCCTGAGCAGCCTGATAAACGGCGTCCCCGCTGTACATCGCTACAGCGCTTCCGCCACCGATCCCCAGTTGCGCCCCCGTCGCAGTGAGGGTCGCCGTAGCTGTACCGGCCGTGGTCCCCGCAGCCAGGTTCACGTTCGCCAGGGTCAAGGGGCCGATTCCGCCGCCAGCTTGAATCATGAAGGCGATGGATCCGCTTGGCGTGGCTCCCGCGCCCTTTACCGTCGCCGTTAACTGGACGGTGTCGGTTGGAGCCGCAGTAGCCGGAGACAGCGTGAGACTGACCTGCGGGGCGCTGCCGCCGGTCCATTGCGTCACGAAGTTGAATACGTCCAAGGAACCCAGCCCGGTGGCAAGATCGTATCCAGGCCCGGCGTTGAACCCGAGCATCCCGTTGACGCAGCCTGGCGTGCTCTGCGCGCAAGGCACATCGGTGTTCCCGGTGGTCACGTCGTGAAATGCATTCGGCGTGCTTTGCGCCATGGCATATAACGAAGCGTTGATGTTCCCCAAACCCGGCACCCCGATCGTCCCCTGCGAAAACTGATACTGATTCAACAGAGCGACGATCCCCGCGAAAACCGGCGTGGAGGCCGAGGTTCCGCCTTCCACGAGCGATAGACCCTCGAAGACGAAAAGGTAGGGATCGTGATAACCCGACGCTGAAAAAGAAATGTCCGGGAGGTCGCGCGCGCTGTCGTTGGGCACCCCCGGGCCGTTTTGCCAGGTTGGCTTGGGATACAGAACGCTGGGACCGCCTCCTCCCGCCGCAAGCTGATTTACAGCAGCGGTATCGTTCCATGGCGTCTCGGGAATATACGACAGCGCGGAACCGCCGTTTGCGTTATTGCGCACCGTCCAATAGAGCCCGCCGCTGTCGTTAAACTCGGTTCCACCGACGGCGGTCACCTCGGGGAGGCTTGCGGGCCAGCTTACGGCGTAGCCAGTGGAGGCTTGCGGAGTCGGATCGCCACGGTCGCATTGGGCCGCGCCCGCATCGCCCGCGGCGGCCACGACCGTAATGCCTTGCGCGTTCGCCTGCTGGACCACGGAACGGAAGTACGAATACGCTAAGGCTTCGCAGAACCCATAACTGACGCTAATTACCTGTCCCAGATTCTGATCCACCGCATACTGCAAAGCGTCGAGAAAATCAAAAGAGTTTACGTACACAAGAGACGCGTCGGGCGCGACCGCTCCGGCCAACTCCAGGTCCAGATCGGCTTCAATAAGAGCCGCGTTCGTTCCGGGATCGGGTCCAGACAACAGTTGGAGCGGAACGGTGGCGGGCAGCGAGTACAACTCACGGTAGAGCGAGATATCCGAGGCCATCAGGTCACTCTGGCCAACCACAACGATGGTCTGCCCCGTGCCGGTGATCTTCTGGTTGTAAAGCGGAGTGAGGTCGTAAATGGTGGCTAAGTCCCCGGGCGCCAGGTAATGATAGCCCCCGCTGCTGAAATCCGGAGTTGCCTTCGCCACGGGCCGGGCAGGAGGAGACGGAAGAAAATCGTGCAGCCCACGAAAGCCTGCGATCACTCCCTGAAGCGCCTGCGGAATGGCAGGTTCCGTCGCGTTGGCGAAATGCATTTTTCCGTTCACCAGGTAACGGTGAATCTCGGTATGCAGCGCGCGGCTGATCTGCTCCGCGGTGCCGCTGAAGCCGATCCAATGCCGCCCCCTGGCGACCATGTCGACCTGCAAGCCCTGCGAGGTGAGCCATCCAGTGACCTTTCCGAGGTCGTTTTGGCTCAACCCGAAGCGGCCGGCGAATTCCTCCGGCTGAAGCCACCGGCCGGGAGGTTTCCCCGCGAGGAATTCCTCCAGGCCGGGCGCAGGCTGCAAGTAAACCGTGACGGAGCGCAATTGCAGGGACGGATCGGCCAATCCCTGGTCGTATCGGGATTGGGCCAGCGGGTGAACCTGCCCACGCAAGACCGAGATCCGAGCGGGATCTACCGCACCGGCGATGCGATCCGGCGCAGCCTGAGCCTCCATGGCCGCACCAAGCCCAGCGAGCAGGAGAAACCCGACAGTTTTCGTGTTCATTTGCATTTGTCCCATGCACGTGTCCCGGCGACTAATCCGGACGCTTCAAAACCAGCGGCTCCACGCCTCGCAGCAGCGAGGGGATGAGCGGGCCTTGGGGGCCGGTAGCGGCGTGGCAGGACGCGCAGGCGCTGCCCGCGAACGGCTGCCGCCAGGAAGCCAGCAGGTTCGCCACGGCGCGCGCTAGTTTGAAGCAAAAATCCTTGTTGGGGTGGACCCCATCGGTGCTGTAATCGTTCTCATCCGCCTCGATTTCGAACGCCGCAACGCCGGGGGCCGCGCCCGCCAGTTGCACCGCGTTCATCATTTCGTGATATTGCGCCAGGTACTTATTCTTCTGATAGGGCGGTTGCAGCAGCCACACAAGTTTTCCACAGCGCGATTTCAAGGTATCGACGAACGCCCGCACCCGCTCCGTATAAGCCCGCTGCCAATCCTGGCTGCCGACGCGGACCCACTTGTTCTGACCTAGATCGATGCTTTGGAGATCGTTTGCGCCCAGCTCCGTCACGCAATAATCGGCGCTTCCCAGGCTCTCCGTATCCCGCAGCCAGGACGTGTAATCGAAATAATCGACACGGGTTAGCCCGATTTTGGGGCGGCTCCAGCGCACCAGGTTCAGGCCGTCTTTGCGGAGCAGATCGGGCTGGAGCTTGAGGCCCAGGTAGATGGCGTCGGCCAAGCTGTCGCCGACGGTGGCGACGGTCACATCGGCGCGAGCCTGCGCAGCACCCAAACACACGACGAGACCGAAGCACACGCCCGCACGAGACATCGCTCCATCATAAACCAGAAGTGCGTGTCTGAAAAATGAAAAAGGCAGCGGAAATTCCGCTGCCCTTTTTACCTACTTTTGCGCCGGGATTACGCCCAGCTGTAGCCGCTGTTCTTCAGTGGAAGCGAACGCACGCGTTCCCCCGTGGCCGCGAAGATCGCGTTGGCCACCGCCGGCAGCGCCGGCGGCATGGACGGTTCGCCCAAGCCGGTGGGGTTGTTGTCGCTGGTCAGGAACTTCACGTCGATTTCCGGAACCGCCTGGTTCATGCGGATCAGCGGATAGTTGTTGAAGTTGGTCTGCTGAACCCGGCCGTTGACCAGCGTGATCTCCTGGCCCATCATTGCGCTCATACCGTCGACCACCGCGCCCTGGCACATGTTGATGGCCATGCTGGTGTTGATGATCTGACGGCCGACGTCAGAGGCGATCCAGAACTTATTCACCTTGACCTTCTTGTTGGCGTCGACGTGAACCTCGGCAACTTCGGCGAAGTAGCCGGAGTGGCTGAAGTGGAACGCCATGCCGAGACCCGTGCCCTTGGGCAGGGACTTTTTGCGGTTGTTCCAATCCGACATCTCGGCAACCAGGCGGGTGACGCCGCTCATGCGGCTGGCGCTGAAAGCGTTGCCGCCGCCGAACCCGCCACGGCCATTGGCTGCCGGAGGCTCGGGCTTGGTTTGAGCCATGAGATCCAGCCGGAACTGCACCGGATCCTTGCCGGCCGCGTGGGCCAGCTCATCGATGAAGCTCTGCACCACGAAGGCCAGCGCGTTGCTGGTGGGTGCGCGGAGCGAGCCGGTGCGGAACGCGAGCGGCTGTGCCGACGTAAACAGCACGTAGTTCGGAATGAACGGTTGCGGGAACTCGGTCGCGCCGATGGAAGCGGCCGAGGTAATCGATCGCTGAGCGTTGTCGCCCTTGGGATCGCCATAGGTGACGAAGTGGTCGTGCCAGGCGGTGACCGCGCCCTTGGCGTCGACGCCGCCGCGGAGGAAGTGGAACCCGCCGGGACGATAGTAGTCATTGGCGATGTCGTCTTCGCGCGTCCAGACCAGCTTCACCGGATGGCCGGACTGCTTGGAGATCATGGCGGCTTCAACCGCATAATCGTTGGTCAGGCGCCGGCCGAAACCGCCGCCACCGCGGATCATGTGCGCGGTGATGTTCGCCTGATCGATTCCGGCGTTCTGCTGGATCAATCCTAAAGCGCCACTGGGAATCTGACTGGAAGACCAGATCTCGCACTTGCCGTCCTTCACGTTGGCCGTGCAGTTCTGCGGCTCGAGCGGAGCGTGGGAGATGAACGGATAGGAGTAGGCAGCTTCCACAGTGTGCGCCGCGCTCTTGAGCGCTGCATCCGTGTCGCCGTCCACGCGAGTCTTGAATTGCGGTTCACCCTTGCTGATTTCGACCGCCTTGGTGGCGTAGGCAGTGCTGGAGTGCGCAGGCGTGGCGCGGGGACCTTCATCCCACACCACTTGCAGCTTCTTGCGCGCGGACTGGGCATACCACCAGGAATCCGCCACGATGGCGATACCTTCCTGCAAATCGCCGCCCTGGACGAACGGAGTGTCGGGCTGGTCCTTGACCACCACGAAAGCGTCGACGATGCCGGGCATCTTCTTGATCTCGGCCTGATTGAAGCTCTTGACCTTGGCGCCGAACACCGGACCCTTCTGATACACGGCGAACTTCATGCCGGGGATCTCCTGGTCGATGGTGAACAGCGATTTGCCGGTGACGATGGCCTTGATGTCGCTGTTAACGGTGAACTTGCCGATGATCTTGTAGTCCTTGGGATCCTTGAACTTGATCTGGTCGGCGGCGGGCGGCGTCATATTCGCCAGCTTGCCGATCAATTGGCCGTAGCCGATGGAGCGGTTGTTGGCCTTGTCCCACACCTTGCCGGAGGCGGTGGTGAGCGTCGGCTTCCGGAACGTTCCACTGCATGGCGGCCGCCGACACCAGCATCATGCGGGCGCTGGCGCCGACCTGGCGCATCGGAACCCAGTTCTGCGGGGTCGCGGTGCTGCCGCCGGCGATTTGCCCCGCGTACTTGGACGCGTCAACGTCGGTCTGCTCAATGGTGACGTCTTTCCAATCGACGTCCAGTTCCTCGGCGATCAGCATGGGCAGCATGGTGCGCACGCCCTGGCCGACCTCGGGGTTCTTGGCCATGATGGTGACCTTGCCGTCGGGAGTGATCTTGATATAGTTTTCGACTTTGGGAGGCGCGGCTGGTCCGCCGAATCCGCCACCACCGGCTCCGCCACGTCCACCGCCGGCTCCGCCGCGGCCCTGCGGGGCTTGAGCTAGGGCGTCCTTATTGATGAGACCGAACGCAACGCCTCCGCCAGCCAGGGCGGTGACGCGAAGGAAAGAACGACGATCGATATTCTTCTTGGTAGCCATTGTTTCTCTCCTTTATCCTTACTGGGCTGCGGACCCGCCGGTGCGGGCCGCCCCGTTCCCCATCGTCGCTGCCAGATGGATCGCCTGGCGGATGCGGACGTAGGTTCCGCAGCGGCACAGGTTGGGGCTCATGGCCGTGTCGATATCGGCGTCGGTCGGCTTGGGCTTAGCAGCCAACAGCGCGGAGGCCGCCATGATCTGGCCGGCCTGGCAATAGCCGCACTGCGGAACGTCGACCTGTTCCCAGGCTCTCTGGACGGGATGGGTTCCATCCGCCGAAAGACCTTCAATAGTGGTAATCGATTTGTTCCCTACGGCCGAGATCTGCAACTGGCAGGAGGGCTGGGCTTTTCCGTCCACGTGAACGGTGCAGGCGCGGCATTGGCCGATTCCACAGCCGAACTTCGAGCCGTGGAGTTTGAGAACGTCCCGCAGGACCCATAACAAGGGCATGTCGGCAGGAACGTCCACGGTGGACTTCTTGCCGTTCACAGTCAAGGTGTAAGCCATGGCATCAACTCCGGAAAGAGGATTGTAGAGACGCTTGCTGTCATCCAAAAACTACACTGTCGTGCATTGGTAGCACACACAAAACACGACGTTTTCTTAAATCCGGGGTCTAGCGTATCACCCGGCCGCAGCGGGTGTCAATCCCGGCCGCGGCTTCAGCCGATAGATAGAATATGGCCGGCATCCCGGAAACCGACCGAATCGCCGCCGAATACATCCGGCGGGAGCAGGAGATCCCCGCCGACTCCTATATTTGGAGCCGTCCCGCCAACCTCCTGATGCATCAGCAAACGGTCCGCGGGTGCATCGCGGCGCTCGACCGCGCCGGGAAATTTCCGCTGCGGGGCCAGGCCGTGGCGGATATCGGCTGCGGCGACGGAGCCTGGCTGCTGGAGTTTACCCAATGGGGCGCCAGCCCGGAGGCTCTTGCCGGCATCGATTTGAATCCAGAGCGGGTCGAGCGGGCCAGACGCCGCCTCCCGCAGGCCGACCTTCGCACCGGGAACGCCGGCGAACTCCCTTGGCCGGACGCCTCCTTCGACCTGGTGAGTCAATTCACCGTCTTCACCTCCATCCTCAATCCGGAGATGGAGCGCGCTGTGGCGAAGGAGCTCTTGCGGGTGATCAAGCCCGGCGGCGCGATTTTGTGGTTCGATTTTCGATTCAATAACCCCTGGAATCCGCACGTCCGGGGAATTGGAGCAAGCCGAATCCGGAGCCTGTTTCCCGATTGCCGCATCGACCTGGACCCGGTGCTGCTCGCGCCGCCGCTGGCGCGCCTGATTACAGGAAGGGCGATTACAGGCTGGTCGTGGACGCTTGCAGAAGTTCTATGTACGATCCCTCTTCTGCGGACCCATTATATAGGTCTGATCCGGAAGACGTAGATCTGGAAGACCCAGGTCCGGAAGACATAGACCCGCGGAGTCCCGGGCTCACTGCCAGTCCGCCGAGCCAAGCCACGGCCAGCGCGTTAGCGGGGATGTAGAGATTGAAGTCGGTCAAGCTGTGGAGCGCGATGGCGCCCAACGCCCCCAGCAGGCCGATACACAATTCACGATTCCGGGAGTACCCGCGCGAAAACGCCTCGCGCAAAGGAATCCGCACTAGCCATAGAATCAGTCCCGCGAACAGCAGCACTCCCGGGATGCCCAGCTCGGCCAAGACCTGCAAATAGTCGTTGTGGGCGAAATCCAGAGTGTTGGTAGGTTTCACGGTCTTGAACAGGTACAGGCCGCGCTCATAGGCTCCTAACCCACTTCCGAGCCATTTATGGCCGGATACAAAATGCAACGTATCGCTCCAGATTTCCAGGCGAGTCTGGGAACTCACTTCGGAGGTGGTCATGGTGAAGGAGAACCTTTGCCTCAATTCCCTGCTCGGCAGCAGGATCAGCAGCGCCAGTGGAATCGCCAGCAGCGGCGCCCACTTCCGCCAATTCGCTCGCGGAACCAGCAGCAGGACGACCATCAGCAGGAGCGAACCGATCGCGGCCAGGAATCCCATGCGCGAAAGCGAGACCACGATACCGGCCAGCAGGCAAACCGCGATTCCCAGTATCGCCGCGATGCGCAGGGCCGCGCCCATCGACTGATCGGCGCCATCGGGATTTCTTCGCCAGAGACTTATAGCCCACATCACAGCCAGCGGCAAACCGAGTTCCAACAATCCCGCAAAATGATTGCGATTGACGTAGGTGCCGGTGGCCGCCGCGGCGTCCCCGCCCGCCAGCCGCGATAACGAAAATTGCGCCAGCCCCAGCAAGCTTTCGCCCGCGGCCAGAACCATGATGGGGGCGGCCGCGATCCAGGCTCGGTCGCGCCACCACCAGGCCATCTGTCGAGCCGCGACAAAAACAGCGATGGCGGGCAGGATATCCAGGAGCCGCTCCATCGTCGCGGCCGGAGCGTAGGAGAGCGCCATCCAGGACCCGGCGCCGTGCCCGGCAGCCGCGCGGGCCGCGATTAAATCGCTCCATCGTCCGGGTGCGATGTGCTGGACCAGCGCGGGAGGCAGAGGCAGCATCGCGAGCGCCATCCATCCCACCAGTAAGCCCAACAGCACGAAGCCGACCGAGCTCCAGCGGTCTCCAGGAGCCGGCTTACCCCCGGCACAAAGCAACGCCGCGACGGAGATCCCCAGCGCGATCCATTGCCATTGTTGCGGATAAACCCCTCCGCGCAGCAGGACCGCCGCGCTCAGGCAGATGGTCAGCAGGCAATAAGCCGTCCAACGCCGCATGTCCTGCTATCGGCAGGACTACGCAAATCCCTCACGCCCGCCCTAAAGCGTCAGAAGATCCCGCAGATCTTCGGAGTCCATACGCCGGCCGACATAGAATGCGCCGAACAGAGCGTAAATCGCGCTGACCTCATCGAAGCGCATTTCATAGATTAGCCGCTTGAACACCAGCGGGTCCTCCGCGAACAGGTCCACGCCCCATTCCCAATCGTCGAATCCGATGGAACCGGAGATGATCTGTTTGACCGTGCCGGCGTAGCGGCGGCCGATCGCGCCATGATCGGACATCATGAGCTGGCGATCCTCAAACGGGACCTGATACCAGTTCTTTTGCTCGCCGCGCCGGCGGTCCATGGGGTAAAAGCAAATGAACTTGGCGGGAGGGATTTCGGGATAAAGCCGCGGATGCATGGCCTCACGCTGGCGCTCGATGGTCTCCGCGATCGCCGCGTTCCAGGCTTCCGAATGCGGCTCGATTCCTTTCTCGGCCAGAGACGCGTAAACCTTGCCGGTGGATTCGTACAATCCGAGTTCCACCACGGAGAGATACGAGCTGGTCTGTTCGAGGTAATCCCACAGGCGCAGGCCGGCGAGCCCGTGCTGGGCCTCCAGCAGGCCGTCGAAGTCGTCGCGGAAGTGCACCAGCATGAGGTCGCCCTTGTGACCCAGCAGCGCGTAGGGTGCGCTGCGGTGCTTCTCCAGGGCTTCGATGAATTCGGAGGCCTCCTCCAGGATTTCCACCCGCACGGTGGGATCGAGCGCGCGCCAAGCGGCCCAGCGCACTCGCAGCATCTGGTGCAGCACGCCGGCGCCTTCCAGCGTCAGCGGCACCGGCGGCATTTGATCGAAACGATGCATGCTTCAAGGATGGCCCTTAGCGCGTGCTAAAATCAAGGTTCCATGTATCCAGATACTCATCTGGTCCTTCAGCTCCAATCGTTAGATCAACGCGCGGCGGCCCTGGAAAAGGAAGTCGCGGCGCTCCCCAAACACATCGCCGTCATCGAAAAAGCGCTGGAGGCTCACCTGCGCAAACTGGACGCCGACAAGGCCGCGATGACCGCCAATCAGAAGGAGCGCAAGGCAGCCGAAGGCGAGATTCAGATGAGCGAGCAGAAGATCTCCAAGCTCCGGGATCAGATGCTGGGCGCCAAAACCAACGAACAGTACCGGGCTTTCCAACACGAAATCGAGTATCTGGAAAAGGAGATCCGCAAGCACGAGGATCGCATTCTGGAATTGATGACGGAGTCCGAGGCTCTGGACGGGAACGTCAAGAAAGCCGACGCCGCGCTGAAACAGGAAAAGCAGGTGGTGGAAGGCGAGAAGTCCAAGGCTCGCGAACGCACCGCCGCGGATCAGGCGGATCTGGACACAATCAAGAAGGAACGCGCGGAAATCGCGAAGAAGCTCCCCACCAGCACGGCCGCGGCTTACGACCGCATTTACAAGAAGCGCGGCGGTGTGGTGGCGGCGGAGGCGATCGGCGGACGCTGTTCCGCGTGCCAGATCGTCCTGCGTCCCCAATACTTTCAGGATCTCCGCCGGGGCGATACGCTGATGTTCTGCGAGTCCTGCGGACGGATCTTGTATTACAATCCTCCGGTGAACGTCGAGGACGGCACTCGCCTGGCGCTGTAGCGGGGGTCCTTTCCCTCTGACCGCTACGTTTTTCTTTTAACTCCAGCCTTGTATTTTCGCGTCAGCCAACACATAATACATGAGACTCGGAGGTGTCGCCCAGGGCCGTATGACCAACATAAACGGCAAAACCTACGCGATGAACGCGATTACTCCCATGCAGCCGTGGAAGACTCCGATCTTGCGGCTTCTTTTTTTTGCTTTGGGGATTTTAACTTTTCTGCAAAAAGGTTTGATCGATCTTTCCTTTATTCACTTCGCGCGATGGGTCATCGTTCCGCGCGATAAATTCCCGTTTTTGGGCTCCCGCCAGCATCCGGAGCGGCTGCATTACGACTATCTGATCTTCTTCAGCAATTTCAACGGCACCTGGGATCAGTACATCGATGCGTTTTCGGCGGTGTTGAGCTCGGGGTTGAACGCGATCTGGATGTGGAGCGAGAAATTTCCGGGATCGGTTCCGGTGACGCCGTTCAAGCAATACATCAACCGGGTGCAAATCGATACCGACTACTACTACATCTCCTACCCTCTTTCCACCGCCAACAACGTCAAGGCGGCGCACCGCGTGAACGCAGCGCTGGATGCGTTCGCAGCCTCCAGCGCGGGGCTTTCTCCAGAAGCCTTCGCGCAAGCCTACCGGAGATTCCTGGTGCAGGTGCAAGGCGACCTGGGAAGCGCCGGACCCGCGCCGGTCGGCACCTAGGAGCAAGAGGGACCATGGCGAATCAAAACGGCGGCGTTTACGGTCTCACGGTGCTGTCTCCGATTTTTCAAAACACCAAGGCCGAGAGAAAGAAGGGCGAGGATTCGCCTGCGCTCGAAATCCGTAAATACCTGGCGCAGCTACCGACGGATCAAGACAGTCCGTTTGCGAAAGTGCCCGGCACGCACATGTGCCGGCTGGTGGTGATGGACGACGTGGTGTTCGTGGGCCATCCCGCGCGCGAGGAACACCTGCACTCTCAGTATCTGGTGTTCGAGTCCAACTTCGACGGCGATTTGGACCCGTATTTGGAGCGGATGCTCGCGCAAATTCCGAAATACGTGGACGCCATCTGGCGTCACTGCGTGGACTTTCCTGGAGTGAAGGACGTGGGGAAGTTCAAGGAATACATGAAACGCTGTCAGCTCACCACCACGTTCTATTTCGCGGACGTCAACAACAAGACTGTCCAGCAAACGCAGGATGCTCTGCGAAGGCAGCAGGAGCTGGCTGAGTTCGTCGAGCAGAACCAGGGCAAGGCGCCCGCGGAGTTACAGGCCGCCTTTATCAAGTTCATGAGGCCAAAAGAGTATGGCGCTGCTTGACGCGACCGACGTTCAAGGCTTCGCGTTGCGGGGATACACCTACCCGGTGGCTCGCTTCCTGTTCCTGGAATTGGCCGGCGGAAACGCCTCCTTGCATCTGATCGACGCGCTGGCGCCGCTTATCACGACCGGGGAGAAATGGGCCGGGACCAAACCTGACACCACGGTGAACATCGCGTTCACTTACCGGGGCCTGTCGAAGCTCAGCCTGCCGCTCGAGACATTGCAGAGCTTTCCGGTCGAGTTCGTTCAGGGAATGCGGGCGCGCAGCGATATCCTCAATGACACCGGCCGCAATGCACCCGAAAACTGGGACAAGCTCTGGCTGGACGGCAAGGTTCACGTGTGGCTGGCAGTCTACGGCAAGTCCCCGGATTTGCTAGAGGCGTCCTGCCAGGGTCTTCTGGCGCTGGTCGAGCAAACCGGCGGCGGGCGGACGATCGGCCAGCAGGACGCCGCGGCGCTGGTAATCGATGGGAAGCCGACCGCGAAGGAGCATTTCGGCTACACCGACGGCTTCGCCAACCCGGATTACGTGGGCGTCGACCGCGATAAGCAGCCCGGCCAAGGCAAAATCAATAAGCAAGGCAAGATGAATCCGGACGGCACGTGGTCCCAATGGACAGAGCTCGCCGCCGGCGAATTGTTACTGGGACACGCCGATGAAGCGGACGAACTGCCGGTAGCGCCGGTACCGCATCTGCTGGGCGACAACGGTACGTTCATGGTCTATCGCAAGCTGCACCAGAACGTGAAATCCTTCCGCGATTACCTGGCCTCGCAAGGCGCCAAATATCCCGGCGGCCCGCAAAAACTTGCCGCGAAATTCGTGGGGCGCTGGCAGGACGGTACTCCGATTGAGTTATCGCCGGACGGGGAGAATTCCGCCATCGTCGCCGACAAGAAGCGCAACGTCAATTTCACCTTCGGCGAGGATCTGGCCGGCGCCAGATGCCCCTTGAGCGCGCATGTGCGCCGGACAAACCCTCGCGACGCTTTCGGCTTCAACGGCGATTTGATCAATCGCCGCCGCATCTCGCGCCGCGGCTTACCCTACGGTCCTTATGCGCCGCCGGATCAGCCGGTGAGCGACCAAGACGACCGGGGCATCGTTTTCATGGCGCTGAACGCCAGCCTGTTCCGGCAGTTCGAGTTCGTGCAGCAACAGTGGATCGAGTACGGTAATGACCCGGGTCAGGGCAATGACAAGGACGCCTTGCTGGGCAATCACGAAGGGCGCGGGAAGTTCATGATCCAGGGAGAGGACAAAGACTCCAATCCTCCCTTCGTATGCGCCGGCCTCCCCAGCTTTGTCGACCTGCGCGGCGGAGATTACTTTTTCATTCCCAGCATCACCGCCTTGCGCTTGATCGCCACCGGGAAAGTCGATCCGCGCTGATGTTTGAAGATTTGAAAAACGCGTTGCTTACGCTGGAGCGCGATGGCGAAACCGCCTTGGCGGCGGTGAAGGGCGACCTGACGGCGTTTCTCGATGGCGTCAAGCAACACCTGATCCGCGATCCGGAGCCGGTTTTTGCCGTCCTGCGTAGCGTAAAGCCGATCCTGATCGTCAAGAATTACGCACTGGTCACCCGGTTTGAAGACGTTCAGGAGGTGCTCGCGCGCGACCAGGTCTTCCAGGTGACCTACGGACAAAAGATGGAAGTCGTGACCGGGGGAGGGAACTTCTTCCTGGGCATGCAGAACTCGCGGGAGTATGAACGCGACACGGCGCATATGCGTTCCGCCATCCGGCGCGAGGATTTGCCCGGCGTGGTGGCGCCGCTCGTGGCGAAGATGTCCGAAGATCTCACGGCAAAGTGCGGCGGCCAGATCGATGTTGTCGAACTCAGCCGCGCGGTCCCGGTTGGTTTGATAGGAGCCTACTTCGGTTGCCCGACGGACACGGGGCAGGATCTCGCCAATTGGGCCACGGTCATCTTTCAATACCTCTTTGCGGATCTCGACAACGATCCCACGCTGGCAAAGGCGGCTGGAGACGCCTCGGCGAACCTGCGGGCCTGGCTGGACGGCGTCATCGCAGCGCGCAAGGCGAAACCGAATCCAGCGGACGACGTGCTGGGCCGGTGCCTCACGCTCCAAAGCATCGGAACGCCGGGGATGGACGACGTGGGGATTCGCGACAATCTATTGGGGCTGATCGTGGGGAAGATTCCGACCACCTCAAAGTGCTGCTCCCAGGCGCTGGATCAGTTGCTGCAACGTCCGGACCAACTGGCCGCGGCGCAGCAGGCCGCGCGATCGGGCAATGACGCACTGCTATCGCAGTACGTCTTCGAGGCGCTCCGTTTTAATCCCAACAATCCGGCATTGTTCCGCGTCGCTGCCGAGGATTACGTGGTGGCCAGAACGGCGCCTCACGCGACCAAGATCGCCGCGGGCTTGACGGTTGCCGCAGCCACGCAGTCCGCTATGTTCGACCCACGAATGGTGGAATCGCCCAGCGAGTTTCGCATCGGCCGCCCGGACTACGCCTCGCTTCACTTCGGCTACGGCATGCACACCTGTTTCGGTCAGTACATCAACCGGGTGCAGATTCCGGCGATCTTGAAACCTTTGCTGAAGCAACAGGGACTCAGGCGGGCGGGTGAATTGCAATACAACGGACCATTTCCGTCGAGCCTCCCGGTCCGCTGGGGATCTTGAGCTTAAACTTTGTAAGGAGTCCGCTCGCGCTCGAACGCTGCTTCGTCCGGAACGCGGGCGCGCAACCGGCGGCTGCCGGGCCACTCCAGCCGCATGTCGCGGCAAATCTCATCCAGCATATCGACGCTGCAAGTTTTGCGCTCCAGCGCAAACGCGGTCAGCAGCAGATTGTCGCACAGCGCATTAATGACGCGGGGGATTCCCTGCGCGCGCAGGTTGATCTCCGCCATCAGTTCCTCGGAGAACACGGTCTGTTCCTGCATCCCCGCCTTCGCGAGGCGCGACTCCATATACTCCACTGCGTCGCGCAACGTGAACGGCTGAAGGTTGCAGCGCAGAACGATGCGCTGTTTTAGCTGACGCAGATTCGGCGCGTCCAGCTTGCGGTCGAGTTCCGGTTGTCCGGAAAGAACGATCTGCAGCAATTTGCCGTTCCGGTTTTCGAGGTTGCCCAGCAGGCGGATCTCCTCCAAAACTTCCCATTCCAAATTGTGCGCCTCATCCACCAGCAGCACCACGGTGCGGCCGTCCTGAGCCTGCTCCACCAGCATCTGATTCAGGGCGAACAGCACCTCGGTTTTGGAGGTCCGCGCGCACGGCAGATTCAGATCGTAGGCAATCATTTCGAAGAACTGATCGCTGTTGATGCGCGAGTTGAACAGGAACGCGAATTCGATGTATTGCGATTCGAGGTAATCGCGCAGGCACTCCAGCATGGTGGTCTTGCCGGTGCCCACCTCGCCGCTCAGGACAATGAATCCTTTGCGCGCCTGGACGCCGTAGACCAAGTTCGCCAGGGCCTCTTCGTGTTGCTCGCTCCGATAGAAAAACGAAGGATCCGGGCTGAGGCTGAAGGGGCTCTCCGAAAAACCAAAAAAGGCGTTATACATGCGGGGTTACGAACCCTCTCTAATCTCGAACTAACACGATAGTACCATGCCTCGTTGCGACTTCAAATGGTTTTCTGCTTCCGCAGTACCAGTGCCGAACGCATTGTTTCTGAAGCGTGTTTGTTATGTGGACCACATATAGAAACGTACGGCGCGAAAGCCTTCGGCGGTCAGGGAATCCGGGAGATCCCTTAAGGTGAACGCCGTAGTCTGGGGCTAATGAAAAAACTCCTAAGTGCCGACCTTAAGGAAGACGACAGTCCGTCCCTGTGTGGCGGGCCGCTCCGACAATCTCATGGTCGTCGCCGTTATATCACCGAATCGAGAGGCTCAAGAGCTCATCGCCGCAGCGCTGGAGAAAACCGGTCAAGTTGAGTCGGTGTGGTCGTCGCTATCCTATCCGGACCCCAGCCAGCTCAAGGACCTTCCTATTGATGATTCGGCAGGCGGCATTCTGTTTCTAGATTTTTCAAACGCGCGCGCTGCCGTAGCCCTTGCGACGGAAGCCGGCAAGCTGCCGGAACCTTTCAAGGTGGTTGCGCTGATGCAGGAGCGTGGAGCCGAAGAGGATTTGGCGCGAATTGGAGTACACCATCAGATCGGACTCCCCCCGGCGACCCACGAGGTGCTGGGGATTTACGCCAAGCTCAAGCCGGGTTCCGATTTCTCCGCGGATGACCCGGTAGGGGCCGGGAAGATTTTCGCATTCCTGCCGGCCAGGCCCGGCGCGGGAGCCACCACACTGGCCGTGCACACGGCAGCCGCCGCCGCGCGCTTGTCCGGCAAGCCCACGCTGCTGATGGATTTCGATTTCCGCTTGGGGATGACTTCGTTCCTTCTAAAACTGCCGGGCGAGCATTCCGTGATCGACGCCCTGAACGATATCGATCGCTTGGATCTGCGCTGGGAAAGCTTCATTAACCGCTGCGGCCATCTCGACATTTTGGGGTCCGCGCCGCAAGAGTTGCAGGAGTCGAACCTGGAGCAGCGCGTCGCGCTGCTTCTGAGCTTCGCGCGCAAGCGTTATGAGACCGTGATCATCGACCTGCCGGGCGAAATGCGCGAGTACGAAATCGACGTGTTGCGGCGCGCCACCTGCTGCTTCCTGGTGTGCAATTCAGACATCGGCGTGATGCACATGGCGCAGCGCAAAGCGCAAATGCTGCGCGGGCTGGTGATGGACGACAAGACCTCCGTGATCGTGAACCGGGCCGGCGGCTTGAGCATGATCTCAGCGCGCGACGTCGAGGCGATCCTCGGCCTCCCGGTGCGCTTCAGCGTCGCCGACGCGTACAAAGAGATCGCGGCGGCCACGCGCGCCGCCAGCACGCTGGAAGGGCGCGGCGTGGTGGTGACGCAGATCGAGAATATCGCGCGATGGATGGCGCCGCCGTCGGAGCAGCCTGCCCCCGAGAAGCCCGCCGCGGAGGAGAGCGGCTCGCGGAAGCTCCTGGACTTCTTCAGCATGGGAGTGGGGATGCAACGGCGGGCGCTGGGGCCCAGGACGTAAGTGAGGACATAAATATGGATGCTTTGCTGCGGCGGTTGGGGGACGAAGTTCGTGAAAGCCTGCACCAGATGTTGGGGGCCATGGAACTGGTGTCGGACGAGCCCCTGTCCGAGCATCAGCGGCATTATCTCTCCCGCTGCCGCGCCAGCGCGGATCAGCTCTTGTGCACCGCCAACGACCTGGCCGAGCTTGCCCGCACGGAGCTTCCTCCGCCCGCGACTGTGCCCTTTCGGGTGGAAGGAGTGATCGCGGAAATGGGCTGGCTGCTGCGCCACATGGCGGACCGCCGCGACACCGAGTTTAGCTGGCGTCTGGACGAGACTGTCCCGGAGGTTGTGACCGGGGACGCGCACTTGTTGCAAGATTTGTTGCGAAAAGTGGTGGAAAGCGCCCTGTACCTGGCGCCGCACGGTAAGATTCACGTGGACGTCAGGGCCCGCCCCGAGGGGTTGGTCCTGGAAACATCCGCCCAGGCGGCGGGCGATATGCTGTCTGACCCGGAGTTCCTCACCGCGGATGGCCTGGGACCCGCATTGGGTTTGAGTATCGTGCGCAAGCGGCTGGATCAACTGGGGGGAAAGCTCGCTACCTTCAGCGAGGGTGCCCAAGCCAGACTGATCATGACGGTTCCCTATGCTGCTGCCGGACAGTGGAGCTGGGACTCGCTGGAGCATGAGGCGCCGGCAAGAGATCCGCTGCACCTGTTGATCGCCGAGGATTCCGACGACAGCTACTTCCTGCTGGAGGCGTATTTGGCCAAGGAAGGGCATCGCCTCACCCGCTCGACGAACGGCGTCCAAGCGGTCGACATGGCGAAATCCGGGCAGTTCGACTTTATCGTCATGGATGTGAGGATGCCCCAAATGGACGGCTATACAGCAACCCGGCTGATTCGCGAGTGGGAAACCGAACAGGGCCGGGCGCACCTGCCCATCCTGTTGCTATCGGCCGAGGACGCCGCGCGGCAAATGCGTATAGGCGCTAACGCCGGCTGTTCGGGGTACTTGACCAAGCCCGCCACCAAAGCGCAGGTGCTGGCTGCTCTCGATTTCTACACCCGGCTTCCCATTCAGCATTAGCAAACTCGCGTGAAAACGACACTGGAGGGGTTAGAAAACCGGCTCGCGCCACTATCAGGGGCAAGCGTCTGCCTGATCGGATTGGCCGGCATGTCGGGCTGGATTCTTCACGCCCCCGCGCTGCTCCGCATCGTGGACGGTTACCCCGCCTTGCACGTCAACACCGCCATTGGGTTGGCGTTAGCCGGCATTGGCGTAGTCTTGGTCGAGCGCCGCGCCAGGATTGCCGCGTTTTGCGGAATCCTGCTCCTCGCGCTGGGCGCCGCTACCTTGGCCGAGTACGGTCTGAAGATCGATCTGGGCATTGACTCGCTGATCCATCGTCCATGGCTGGCGGCGGAAGTCCCCGGACGGATGGCTCTCAACACCGCGGTGTGTTTCGTGCTGGCGGGAGCCGCATTGACGTGCGCGGGGTTCTTTCCGCGGATCTCCGGCAAGGTCGCACTGTTCGGAGGTTATGGTCTTCTGATCGTGGCCGGCTCAGCCTTGACCGGCTACGGACTGCATCTCCAACTCGCGTACGGTTGGGCGTCCCAGATGAAGATGGCGATTCCGACAGCCCTGGCGTTCGCGCTGCTGGGCGCGGGCCTGTTCATCACCGGATGGCGGCGCGTAGTGGTGAACCGGACGCTGTGGCTGACCCTGCTGGTGGCCGGACTGGTCGCGGGCACTTCCACCATAACCTGGCTCGCGGTTGAGACGGATTACCGCAACATGGGCGCACCCCAGGCGGTGCCCGATCTGATGCTGTTCACCGGGATCACGCGCGCTTTCATCGCGGGGATTTTCATTTTTCTTTGGCGCAGCAGCAGCGCGCGTCTGGACCGCGCCGAGGTGCTTAACACGGACTTGCGGGACAAAGTGACGGAGCGCACCGCGCAACTCCACGCGATCTTCGACCATGTGCAGGTAGGAACCTGGAGCTACGATCTGGTTTCCGATAAGGCTTCCTTCCAGGGCCGGGCTCACGAAATCTTCGGCTTTCCCCCGGGGCCATCCGAGCACAGCCTGGATGACTTCGTTCACGCGATTCATCCCGACGATCGCGAAAAGCTGCGCGAAGCCTCGCGCCGCGCGGTGGAGCAGGGCGGGACCGCCGATCTTGAGTTCCGCGCGGTATGGCCAGACCGCTCCGTGCATTGGATTCTGGCGCGGTGCGGCGTCTCGAAGTACGCCGGCGGCAAGCCGGTTTGCCTGAGTGGAATCAGCCTGGACATCACCCGGATGAAGAATGTGGAGGCAGCGCTCCAGTCGAGCGAGGCATCGGTTCGAAAGCTCAACGAAGAGCTGGAGCGGCGCATCCGCATTCAGAGCAAGGAACTGATCGAATCCGAACGCCGGTTCCGGCTGATGGTGGAAGGTCTGCGAGACTATGCCTTCTTGCTGCTGGACACCGAAGGCCGTGTGGTGAGCTCGAACTTGGGAGCCGAGCGCATCTTCGGCTACACCGCCGAAGATCTCTCCGGGAAGCACTCTTCGATTTTGTGGCCCGAGGAAGAGATCCAGCGCAGCCATCCGGAAGAGGCACTGCAACTGGCGGCCGAGGAAGGACGGTTTGAGGAATCCGGCTGGCAAATGACGCGCGAGGGAAGGCCCTTCTGGGCGCATGTCTTAGTCACCGCGATTCACGACGACACCGGCGATCTGTGCGGTTTCTCCATACTCACGCGCGATATCACCGAAAGAAAGCGTCACCAGGAGTTCGTGGAAGAGCAGCGCAGGCGCGCCGAGGAAGCCAACCAGGCCAAGAGCAGCTTCCTCGCCTCCATGAGCCACGAGATTCGCACGCCCATGAACGCCATCCTGGGGATGGCGGACCTGCTCTGGGACACCGAGTTGGACGAAGACCAGCGCCACTATGTCGAGATCTTCCGCCGCGCCGGAGCGAGCCTGATGGACCTCATCAACGACATCCTGGACCTTTCCAAGATCGAATCCGGCCGTTTGGAGCTGGAGAAAGCGGAATTCGACGTGAGGGCAACGGTGGCCGACGTGATCGAATTGCTCGCGCCCCGGGCTCAAGATAAGGGCATCGGCTTACGCTCACGCCTGGCGCCGGAATTGACCGGCCGGGTGATAGGCGACGCGGGCCGGCTCCGCCAAGTGTTGGTCAATCTGGTAGGAAACTCGATCAAATTCACGAGTTCAGGAGAAGTGGTGCTGTCTTTGGAAAACCGCCGGGGCGACTCCCCCGAAGAACTGACCTTCCTCATCTCCGACACCGGCATCGGGATACCAAAAGACAAGCAGAAGGCGATTTTTGAGGCATTCCAGCAAGTGGACGCTTCCACCGCCCGGAAATACGGCGGGACGGGCCTGGGATTGCCGATTTGCCAGCGCCTGGTGGAGGCCATGGGCGGCGTCTTGCGGGTGGAGAGCGAGCCCGGCCATGGCAGCACCTTTTACTTCACCGCGAAATTCGGCCGCGCCGCCGCCTCCGCCGAAGCACAGCCGGACTCTGCTCGCGCGGCTGGCGAACCCGTTGCACGGATCCCAGAGCAAGCTCGCGGGACGTTGCGAATCCTGATTGCTGAAGATTCCCCCGACAATCAGTTTCTGCTCGAGGCTTACCTCAAGGGCACCCCCTACGTCTTGAGTTTTGCCGCCGACGGGCAATTGGCCGTGCAGAAGTTCCGGGAAGGCAGTTTCGATGCGATCTTAATGGACATGGAGATGCCGGTCATGAACGGTCTGGGCGCGACCCGCGCCATTCGCGAACTCGAAAAGCAGCTTGGCCACCGTCCCATACCGATTCTTGCGCTTACCGCAAACGCTCACCAGGAGGCGATCCAGGAGTGCGAGGAAGCGGGTTGTACGGGACACCTGGCCAAGCCGGTATCGAAAACCTCTTTGCTGCGGGCCCTCGACAATCTTCTGGCCGCGTCAGCCGGAAATCATGCGGCGCCGCAAAACACGACGGTCTCAGGCCGGGCGGGTTCAGCGAGGTCCGCTATTCCCCCAGCCGTGGTGCCGGAGGGACTGGAAGCCTTGGCGCCCAAATATCTCTCTGCGCGGCGCAAGGAGTTGCCCGAAATGGTGGCCCTTCTGGCCGCATCGGACTTCGAGAAAATCTCGTCGCGCGCCCACAACATGAAGGGTACCGGACGTTCTTACGGATTCCCCGATCTCACCGAGATCGGCGCTGCGCTGGAGCGCTCCGCCAAGCATCAGGACAAAGACGCCGTCGACATGCAACTGATGCGCCTGTCCAACTACCTGGAAAGTGTCCAGATTGCGGGCGAGCCGGCGGAGGAGCCGGCAGCCTAAGAGAACTTCACCCCCGCTACCACCAGTTGCGGAAGCGCTTGATTCCAACTATCCGGAATCTCGTCGAACGGCAGGCGGAAAGCTTTCGTCTCCCCTGGCTTGAGGCCGCCCATCTTGACGCTGACAATCGGCAGCCGGGGTTTATAGACCATCTGCCCAGTCGCGTCGCGGAACACGCAATAGATCTCGACCACGTCCACCGCGCGGTCGCCGGTGTTGGCGATCTTGCCCTCCACTTCGACCAGGTCCTGCCCGGCGTAGCTTCCCGTGTCCTTCATGGTGACCTCGCTTAACTGGAGGTTCTTGATGTAGGCACGCCCCTCAGCGGACAACGGGATCTCCGGAGGGGGGCCGGACGGGTGCATTTCGAGATATGCGAACACAACTACACCCACCAGTGCAATCGCCCCGGCAATGTAAACCGGGATTCCGATCGCCCCACGCTTAGCGAGCCCGGCTTGATCAACGGCCACTGACGGTCATCTCCTGAATCATGATTGTAGGGGATGCGATGGACCCGCGAAACTCGAGATTGGACGCCACCTGGATTACGTCCTGGAGCATATCTTTCAGATTACCGGCAATGGTGATCTCCGACACAGGATAGGCCAGCTCGCCATTCTCAATCCATAAGCCCGCCGCGCCGCTCGAATAATCCCCCGTGACGATGTTACCCGTGGCGCCGATCAATTCCGTCACGTAAAAGCCCTGGCGTACCTGAGCGATCATTGCCCCCTCGGTAACGACACCGGATTCGATGTAGAAGTTCCCGTTGCCCACCCCCGCGTTACCGCTCAACCCTCGCGCGGCGTTGCCGGTGGTCTTCAGGCCCAGCTTGCGCGCGCAATAGCTGTTGAGAAGGTAGCTCTTCAACACGCCCCGCTCCAGCACGACGGTCCGCCGTGACCTCACGCCCTCATCGTCAAACGGCGAAGAGCCGAACAAGCCCGGCATGGTGGCGTCATCGACGATGGTCAAAGCGTCTGAGGCCACTTTTTCTCCAAGCTTTCCGCACAGAAAGGAAGCGTGCCGGTAAATCGCCCCGCCGTTCACCGCATCGAGCAAATCGCCGAGAAGAGAGACCGCGGTTCGCGGTTCAAGGATTACGGGAGCCTTCTGCGTCGCAACTTTGCGCGGGTGCAACCGGCGCAGGGCGCGAGCCGCGGCCCGCCGGCCGACCTCCTCCGCGCTTTCGATACCCGCCGCTCTGCGTGAGGAAGTATGCCAGTAATCGCGCTCCATGGAGCCGTTTTCGTCTTTGGCCACCGGGACCACGCTCAAGCCACAGCTGGATGTTCGATAGGAGCCGCAAAACCCGGTCGAATTGGCGAAGGCGCGGGCGCCGGTGTAGGACTCAAAAGACGCACCCTCGGAATTCTGAATTCTCGGGTCTATCGATAACGCCGTATCCTCGGCGGACCGTGCCTGCGCGATCTTCCAATCGCTGTCCAAACGCTCGATCTCCGCATCGTAAAGCGAAAGCGGTTGGGAAAGCATCCCCAGATCCCCAGGATCTGGAAGTCCCGCGTGCGGATCTTCGGTGGTCAGCCGCGCCAGATCCAGCGCGGATCGGACCATCTCCTCCATTCCCTTGGGCGTGAGGTCCGAAGTTCGCGACGATCCGGTATTGCGCCCAATCAGGACACGAATCCCCGCACCGCGCGAGCCCGCCTGCTTGAGGCTCTCTAGCTGGCGCATGCGCACTCCCGCGGAGAATTCCTCGCCTTCCATTACGGTGCACTCAGCGCCCGTAGCACCCAGCTCCAGCGCGCGGGCGACGGCCCCGCTGGCCAGCTCTTCGATCTGATTCAAGTAGCGGCGACCCCCACAGTCATAGAGAACGGTTACGGAAGCGAGATGGACCGGTCGATCCACACAATGTTGTCCCAGCTCAAAACCTTTGGCGCACCCGGAAACAGCTTGGCGTAGCTCCCTCCCGAGGCTTTGAACGAAAACTCCTTCACCCGGTCAGGCGGAGCCGTGGTCACGTTGCGCAGGATATCCAAAACCTGCTCCTGCTTCGAAATCTGAAAGAAGTCCGGCATCTTGGCGGAATAAAACCTGGTATCGGTGGGATTGGTGCGATTGCCCACTCCTCGCTCAAACTTGATGTGCAGCTCCAGGTGCTCCCCGCTGGCGGCGGAAAAAACCCAGTCCTGCGATTCGGTGGTGTTGGCGAGGGTGCGCTGCATGGTGTGAGTAGCGCCAAGCAAGTAGACTCCAAAAGGTCCCGGAGCATCCGCCGGATCTTCGGTGATGCCTCCAATCACTAATTGGGCGACCGCCCCGCTGGCATCCTTCACCGGCGCGGCCAAATACACCAGCCGGTTCGACCCCTTGCCCACCGGCTTGCCATCCGGTCCGTTGATGCTCACCCGGTCAATGAATACCACGCGCAGATTACAATCCTTGGCTGCACCCTGGGTGGCGACATTGGAGGTAAAGCCACGAGGGAAATAAGCCGCTAGGGCGTCTTGAGGAACCGCCAGGTCGAGCTGGAACCGCGCCTCAGAGCTGTTCTCGATCAGGTTCTCCGCGCCGGCCGAGACCGCCAGACTCAGCCCGAAAAGAAGGATGGCTTTCATTCAACCGATTTTACGCTATGGATCACTTTCCGTTATGGATCTTTGACGCAGCGGAAGCCGATGTCCTTCGCCGAATAACGCGCGGGAATCGAAAGATGATCCCACACGATGTTGGGTTCCAGCGGCGTCCCATAAGAACCGCCGCGCACCCAGATCCACTGCTCCGTTGCCGTCGGCGGAGGAGAGAGCAATGGCGCGAAGTGGGCGATCGCCTCCGCGCTGGGCGGCTGCGGGCCCTCCACCATCTCCCACGCGTTGCCCACCATTTGATACTCGGGATAGGCTTGAAACGATTTCACCGCAAGTAGCTGCTTGCCGCCGAAGGAGGGATTGTCCGCCACGTTGGCCAAGGTGGGATCTTCGGCGTCACCCCAGGGATACAAGTTCCCGTTCACGCCGCGCGCGGCGCGCTCCCATTCATCGGGAGTCGGCAAGCGCTTGCCTACGCGCATCGCGAACAGACGCGCCTGCGCGATGGTGATGTTGACGATCGGCAGATCGCGGTCCTCGGGTGGTTTTTCGCAAGGCATTAAATCGCAATAATCGCCAGCAGTGACTTCCGTGGCGTCGATGTAATAGGGATTCAGCGTCACCGGATGTTTGTCAGCTCCGGCGAGGAACATTCCCCCAGGGATGTAGACCATCCCTTGCGCCATCGCCTTGGCGAAGGAGGACGTGCCGGCGACGGAAGCGACTTTCCCCGACGCGCCCGGCCGGCCCATCCAAAACCACGTGCCGACGGCGATTAGGGTAGTTAGGATTACGGCTGCGTAAACGACCACGGAAAGGCGCAGGATCGGACCGGCTGGCGACTCGCGCTCTCTCGATCGCGTTTGCGGAGGAGCGGGGGGAACAGGAACCGGCACAGGCGCGGCTTCTCTGGGCGGCGCGGGGACGCCCTCGGGAGCATTCAGAAAGCTCTTGAGCGCCGCGATAATCGGAGCAAAGCTTTGCGGCCGTGCGGCGGGATCCTTGGCCGTGGCTTGCAGGATCAAGGCGCAAATCTGGGGTGGCACTCCCGCCTTCTCCATGATCGATTCATCCAGCGGCTGGTTCAAAATCTGGTAGAACACGCTTTCCATGGTGCCGCCGGTGATGCCGCGCACCCCGGTGAGCAGCTCAAAAACCAGCATGCCCCACGCGTAGATATCTACGACGGGCGCGGCCGGGCGCCCGGCAACTTGCTCCGGAGCCATATAGTACGGCGTGCCCATCGCCATGCCGGTGCGGGTGAGGGAAAGGTCCGCGGTCTTGGCGATTCCGAAATCCATCAGTTTGGCCTTGCCGGATGGATCCAGGTTGACGTTCTCCGGCTTGATGTCGCGATGCACCACTCCCATCTGGTGCACGTATTCGAGCGCAGTCGCGATCTGAAGCGCGATTTTGAGGCAATCCTTCAGCCCGCCATTGCCCGCGTCCTTCAGCGTTCCTTCGCGCAGCGCGATGCGCAGGTCCACGCCCTTCAAATACTCCATGACGATGAAGGGCCGCCCCTCGTGCTCACCGAAGTCGAACACGCTGACGATGTTTTCGTGCTGGATATTGCCGGCCACGCGAGCTTCTTGCAGGAACCGGGCCTTCGCCTCCGGATCGGCCGAACCCTCCAGCGTCAGGATTTTCACCACCACCGGGCGGTCGATTACCGTGTCCCGCGCGCGATACACCTGCGACATGCCGCCGCCCAGGAACTCGATTAATTCGTATTTGCCGATGTTGGAGGGAAGCTGCATCCGAATCTCAAATCACGTGCGCCAGAACCAGCGCCGCATAGACTAACCCGGCCGCAGCCAGCACGGCTCCCGCGGAGAGAAAGATCAACCCGGCAGCCCCGCGCAGCGGCCGCGGCAGGCGATTCAAGAATCCGGGCAATGCGGGAGCCTCCGCGGCTGCCGATGGGTCCTGCCGGGGTGGCTCCGGCGGCACAGGCGCGAGCGGGGCGCGCGCGGCGTCCAGCATCACTTCCAACTCATCCGAAACCGCGGAAAGGTTGTGCGGCCTCTGCGCCAGTTGCTTGGCGGTGCATCTTTCGATCAACTCAATCAGGCGCGGCGGCGTGTCCAGCCGCCGCAGCGGATCCAAATTCAGCGGCTCATACAAAATCTGCTGGAAGATTTTCTCCACGCTATCGCCGGTTACCGGCTTGGTTCCGGTCATCAGCTCGAACAGCAGAATTCCAAAGGCGTAGACGTCCGCCTGCGGCGTCAAAGGCTTGCCCAACACCTGTTCCGGCGCCATGTAATACGGAGTACCCAGCGTGAACCCGGAGCCAGTCAACTGCATACCCTCCGTCTTGGCGATTCCGAAATCCACCAGTTTCACGCGCGCGGAAGGATCGAGATGGATGTTTTCCGGCTTGATGTCGCGATGGATGATCTTGCGGGCGTGAATGTAATCGAGCGCGCGGGCCACTTGAAGCGCGATGCGCAAGCGCCGCTGCAAACTGCCCAGATGGCCGTTCTTGATGGCGTCCCGAAGGCTCTCGCCCTCCAGAAACTCCATGACGATGAAGGGACGGCCCTGTTCCTCGCCAAAATCGTAAACGCTGATAATGTTTTCGTGGCTGATGCTGGAGGCCATGCGCGCTTCCAGCAAGAACCGCGCTTTCGCTTCCGCGTCGTCTGAGCCGGCTTGGGTGAGAATCTTCAGGGCCACGCGCCTTCCCAGGACGCTGTCCTTGGCTCGGTACACGTGCGACATGCCGCCGCCCAGGAATTTCTCCAGCTCGTACTTTCCGACTCGGGAAGGATGATCCATCAGCGCGTCACCGGCCAACAGGAAGGACGCACGATTTCAGTGTAGACAAAAAATCCTTGCTGAACACGGCCGGCCCGCCTCCGGTATCCGCGGAAAACGAATAATTCAAACCCGTCGATTTGTTCTGCTGCCCGGTGCGGAACACGAACAGGAAGGTGTTCGGCGCGGGCTGGCGGTCGGCGTCCGCGAAGAAGCGGAACAGCGCCCAGTTGCCGGTGTACTCTTCGCCGGTGGGAAAATCCGCGCCGCCCAGCTTCAAGGTCAGAGTGAAGCTTTTCGTTCCCGGCCCCGGCCACTTGAAGGTGTGGGATTGGTTGGCCTTGAGCCGCACTACCTCACCGTTCACCGTAATAGCGAACTCGCTCACGCGGTCCGTGGGCAGCGGCCGCAGCGTGTAGGACATGTCCGGATCGGTCCCGGAATCGCCGTACAGCGCGATCGAGAAGCGCATCAGTTGGCTGATGAAGCTGACGAACGCGGGACTCACCGGCGGGCTGCCTTTGGCTGTACAGGACCCGTTCTGGCATTGCATCGCGTTCTTGAGCGTCGAATCGTAAAACGCCCATAGCTTCCCGGTCTTGGGGCGCAGAATCCCGCCCAACTCATCCAGACTCACTTCGGGCTGCGCCGTGGGGTTGAACGGAAACCGGTTGGTAATGGCGTTGAAGGCGGTGCAGAATTGCCGTCCGTCACCGGCCAGGCTGGGGCCGACGTTATCGAGATTGGTTATCGGCTCCAGCATCAGCGCCAGCGTGCGAGCCTCCAAATGCCCTTCCGCATCCGGCGGGAACGCCGCGCCGACACCTCGAGTGGTTGCCCGCGCCGCTTCCTGGCTATCGCGCATGGCGTGATCAGCGTCAGGCTCCTTGCGAACGTCGCGGTCGACGGCTGTCTGAAGGTTGATCAGGCCAGTGTTGTAGCCCTGCATCTGCTGCGGAATGTAAGTGGGCGAACCCGGAGGAACCGCGGCCTGCACCGCGCGAAAGGCGTCCGGAACGCCGGGAAGGTCGATATTCGTGTTATCGGAAACCCACGCGATCAAATGCAGCAGCGGAGCATCCGGCTGTGTGAGCCGGGTGAGCTTGGCCGAAGCATCTTGAAGACTCCCGTACGGTCTGGCGTGGCTATTGTTCATCACCGCCCGCCATTGCTCGATGTAATCGTGCGCATAGCGGTCGCGAATGCCGCGCTCCAGATCGGACGGTGAAACCGCCTGGCTCTGATAGGCGCCAAGCACCCAAGGCTCGCCGCTAAAATCCTGCTTCTTGATCCGGTCTTGCACGAACTTCCATCCGTCGCGAGTAAACGCCCAGTCCACCGGCACGGTGCTGGCCACGGCGTCGGCCGTCCCCGCGAAGGCTTGATTGAAGGAGGTCTGCGCGTGCCCCTTGTCCGCGTCCGCGAGCAAGGAGCGGTACACGCGCTCGATACCGGAGAACTTGGACAGATACGAGCGATCCCGGTCCACTGCGGTGGGATCCGCGGCTGGCGGGTAGGGATTCCCGTTGTGGAGGTCGCGAGCGTAAAAGTCGAATTGTTGCCTGGCCAGATCCATTCGCGCCGGCCCGATCTCGGAATCGCGGTTGTTGCTCCATCGCGCCAATAATCGCGACCCCAGGAATCCCGACAGGCCGGTGTCGCTCGACCGAGCCCACTCAGACGACGTCAGCAGGTACGCCTTGAGCGTGTCGTAAGGATAGCCGTAGTCGTCGCCCGGCCCCGGCGTTTGAGAACGTCCACGCAGGTAGGCGAGCATGGAATCCTGAGTGGAGCCGAAAAGAAGCTGGCGAAACTTCGCGTAATAAGTCCGCCGCACCAGCGGGCGCAGATCGTTGCCGGTATAGAGCCCGAAACGCAGACCCAGCGGAGCGCCGTTGACGCTCCAATCCGTCAAGCGGGCCAGGGTTTGCCGCAGCGTGTCCAGACGGCGCAACGAATCCTCACCCGGAATCGCATCCGTCCGCGAAACGGTGGACAACCCCTGCGCCGCAGCGAGCGCGGTATTCTCCAGGTCGCGATTGTGGAAGTAGGAAATCATCAAAAGCAGCGAATACAGCAGGCACAGTCCCGCCGCGGAGGCCAGCAGCACCCGTTTCGTCGTGCTGGTCTTCACGCTCGATCCACTCGCCGCGCGAGCCACGCCATCCGCGAGGATCACGTCGTTGAAAAGATGGCTCAGGAACAGCCACTGCGGAACCCGCCGCACTCCGGGGCCAGCCGCGGGAACTCCCGGCGTGATGCCGGCCTGCTCCGAGCGGCGCTGCGCTTCCACGCCTGCGCGAAACATCCCGGTTGCCCCGCCCCACTCCGCTGCGCTTTTCTCGGCTCCTCGCGCCTGGGGCCGTTCGAGGGCTTGATCCCGGACCTCAACCGGACGCACTCCGGAAAAATAGAACCCGCGCAGAAAAGGGCTGGCCCGAAGCTGGCTGGGGCGGCCCAGGTCGACCAAAAACTGCACCAGCAGATTGCGCAGCTTGCGGAACTCGCGTGGAAATTCGTACGCCGCCGGCGTCATCGACGCGTCCATTTCACGCGCCAGCAAACGCGGACGCTGGTCGCACAGCGAATGGGCCAGCAGATCGAACGCCGCGGACAGCCGGTTGGTCTCCGCTTCCGCGTAAACCGCTTCGGCCGACGCTACCGGCATCGGCAAGGTAACGCCCAGCGCTTGCCCCGCTTCCTCCGGCGTAAGGTTGCGCACGAACTCAGAAAAATGCGCCACACGGTCCATCCGGGTGAACAACACGTACACCGGGAAGCTGATGCCCAACACCTGCGAGATTTCGCCCAGTCGATCCCGCAAATAGCGGGCCGCGTTGGCGACGGATTCACCCGCGCCGGCGCGCGTAAAAGCTTCAACGTCGAAGCACAATAAGACGCCTCGCGGCGCCTGCGTCCCGCTCCCGGCCAGGGATTTCAGCTTCGCGGGCTGCAATCGCGCCACCAGCGATTTCCAGTTACCCGGTTGCGAAAGCAGCGCCCCGCCCGCTTCCACGAAGACCGTATCGCGGGCCAGGAACAGGTTTGCGCCTCGCGTTGGCACCACCACTCCAGCCCCCGGCCCACCCATCTGATCGCCCTGATACACCTGCCCGGCGAGCAATTCCGCCTCAATACCGCAATTCAGAATGGTGCTGGTCTTGGCGGTGCCACGGTCGCCCGCAACGAAAATCATGGGCAAGTTGGCGATGCTGGTGTCGCGCTTGGATTGAGCTAGCTTTTGATTGGCTTCGCGAATCCAGTGATCGGCTTCAGAGGCGCCCCCGGCCGGAGCCGGCGCGGAGGCGGTGTCAGTGGGCTTCTTCCGGCTCTTCAAGTACAGAATCACGGCGACCGCGCCCAGCGCCAGCGCCACGATCAATCCCACGATCAGCATCCACTGTGTGGTCATAGTCCCTGCCCCGCCACGGCGCGCACGGCGTCAACGCCGGAGCTCAACAGAAAATAGAATCCGCCGAACGCGGCCAGCAGCAACACGGCGCACACCACCGCCGCAATGGTAAGGCGCGTCACCCACGGATCGCCGCCCGCCTGACGCGCGACTTCATTGCCAGGCAAACCCACCTCCGGCGCGAATTGCGCCCCCGTCCGCCGGATGCGTTGCACCTTCTCTCCGGCCTGCGCCGTGATCGATCTCAATTCGCCGCGCCCACCCAGGCTATAGCGCCCTTCGAAGCCCAACAGCAGGCACAGCAAATAAACTTCGATCACATCCGCGACTTCCTGCGAGTCCGTGCGCACCACCAGTTTCTGGAGGTTCTGGAAGAAAATCTCGCCGGCCACGTGATGCCCGTAGCGCTCCTCCTGCATCGGCTGGCGAGCCCAATCCGCGAACACCGGCAAATTCAGGTTCAAGATGCTGGCGTCCAGATACGCGACGACCGCGAACACCGCCAGCTCAACGTCTTCGGAGGAATAGCCACGGCGGCGGGATTCATCCTCCGCCATTCTGACCCCGCCCCACAATTGAGCCCGGAAGGATGCGGCATCGTCCACGTGTTGCCGGTTGGTGCGCAATCTCTCGCCCACCACCAGCAATTCCTGAAACGCGAAGGCTAAGTTTTCAGCTCGCCGGTATCCGCTCTCGGACATCTAAGCCTCCAAAATCGCCAGCAACTCGACCGAGGGGTCGGGGAGATCCCCCGGCACGTACAGCCCGATTTGCCGCGATTGCACGATATGATCCCAGCAGGGCCCGCCCCGGCTCACGCCAAAGTATTGATGGTCCGCCCGCGCGGGAATCGCCGAGGGCGGCGCCGGAAGATGCGTCAATGGCATTCCGGGCAGAGCACGCTTTACCAACTCAGGTAGAAATTGCTTCGAGCACAGCTTCACCAAATGCGGCGTCTTCGAGATTACCTCCGGCTCACTGGCCTGGGAGCGAATTGCAAAAACCCAGCGGGTCCGGTCCAGCACGCGCTGGTCGGTCACTTTCCCCTCGTAGAAATAATCGGCGCGTTTGACCAGCGGAATCGGGATGTACTGCGTGGGGACGATGGTCTCCAGATGCTCCCGGATATGCCGGTCCAGCTCTCCGAAGCTCTGTTCCAGATTGCGGTGATCGTAGCGAGGCAGGTCCCGCGGGTGCGATTCGAAAGCGAAGGTGCATAACGCTCCGCCCAACCGCAGCATCTCCCGAAACAGCTCCTCCGGGTGCCCGCGCTTGGTCAGGTACTGATGCCGCAATGTAGGAAGAGCCGAATTCACCGTGTGCAGCAGCCAGAAGTTGGCGATTTCCTGCGTCGAAAACTCGGCCCAGCTTCGCTCCCGCCCGCCCGAGGCGGACCGCATAAACCGCAAGCTCTTGTCGTCCAGAATCTCGATCAGCCGGCCCAGCAACGCCATCAGCCGTTCGCTGGCCCCGATTTGAACCGAGGGAGGAATGAAGGAAGGATCGAAGATGTACTGGCCTGAGCCCGATCGCATGATGCGCGCCAGCGGCAACGTCACCGCGCCCTCGCTGGCTTGGGTATCCAGGCGCAGCGCGACGTTCTTCCGGCCCACCTGCACCGGTTTCTCGTCGCGGCCCGTGGTCTCGTCAAACAGCATGCGAACCTCGGCGCGATACCGCGCATCGCTGCGTGAATCGCCGTTTAAGTGCGCTTCGCCGGCGCGCTTCGGCGACACCGTAAGGGCCACCGTGACCGAATCCCGAGCCGGAGGAAACAAGTCTCCGATGGCCAGCGGCTCCGGCGCAGGATCGCACTCCGGCATGTGAAACACCAGCCCGTCCGGAAAAATGCCGCGGGCGTGAACCAGGGACACAGTGCCGTTCTTCAACGCTTCCGCGTCCAACTGCGCATCCAATAATCCCCACGGCTCAAACCACAGCGAAGAAGTGGCGAACTCGATGGAGTCTTCGAAATACCTGCTCTGAGCTTGAAAGTGGTGTGGACCCAGGTACATGCCCTCGGACCAAACCACCCGGGAAAGATATTTCATCGGCACCCCGCTCGACCGTGGCTGTTCATCGACGCCCGCGTCTACGCATCTAAAGTGTTACTGTATCAAAGCTGAAAGCGCCATTTTTGACAAAGCTGAAAGCGCCATCTTAAATAAGACGCATAGCGCCTGGACCCCTGTCCCGGCCGCAGTGACCCAGCCAATGCGCCGATCCACCTCATAGTACGACTTGATCTTCTGGTAAACGGTATCTGCGTCCTCTCCAAACTGCTCTCGAAGGATAGCGAGATGAGCTTCCCGGACCAGCCGCTCCGCCTCCGGCGATCCTTTTGGCAACACGCAACGAACGATCCGTTCCGCCCCATCCAGCCGCCCCCACAGCATGTCATTCACGCGCCAGCTTCTCTTAAGAAACGCCCCGAAATTATACAGCGTGGTTCCCGCCAGCTTCCGCCGTTTCTCAAGCGGCGAAGTTTCATCGATCAAACTGCGCGAATCCAAGGGGCTGGCGCGAAAAATCTCTACCGGCTCCGTCTCGCCAACAGCAGTATCGTACAGGATCGGAAACGTCACCTGATCGTAGTCTTCAAAACGGTCGAAGTAGCGCTTCAAGGGACTTCCCGCGAGACATCGCTCTATTTGTTCGGCCGCCGGAATGGTAACGCTGCGAAGTATCGTGCGAATTTCCTCCCAATCGCAGCGCCCGGGCCTTCCCGAATTCCAGCGGGGCGTCGCGAGGCTAATGCCGATCCGGCTCAACTCCGTCCGCAGCTCCGGGGACCCTCCGGTCTCATCCAGCTTCGCAATCAAGAATCGCAGCCGCCTCTGCCGGTAGCCCAGGTCGAAATTCAGGAGAAACCCGCTCTCGCTACTGGCCGAATCCTCTTCCCGATAGGTCTTTGACCGCCACTCCTCCACCATTTGGCGCGGCATGCCCGTCATCCGAGCCAAATCGTCGGTCACGGCGCGAACCTTTAGCCGGTGATATCCGGCGTAGCCCGGCCCCCGTGCGTGAACCTCCTCGGATAGCGTCCGCCGCGAGTATTCATCGCCATTTAGCCGCGGAACCCAACCGCTCCGCCATTTCTCGAGGTCGCGGTCCACCTGGGCGGTGATCTCACGTACGCGGTCCACCAGTTCGTTGCGTTCCAGCACCTGCCGCCAATCCTCGCGAATGGTTTCGTATTGATGCAGCGTGATCAGAGCTTCGATCGAGTTCCGGATGGGCCCCGGTGCGCCCCGCGCCGCATTGCCGCTGGATCGTTCCGGCGTTGGCTCGACGTACATCAGTATCCGGCGCACCGGCAGATCGCTGATGCGGCTCGGAATCTGGTGGACCGCATGATCGAACGGCTTGTTGTTGAGGTAGCCTCCGTCGCCGAACGCGGTTCTGGTATAGTCAGCGTTGGCCGCCACGTAGTCGGGAAAGAACTTGTCCGCGTCATGACAGGCATTACTATCCAAGGCTTCGGGATAATCCACCAGCCGCGCCGGCTCAAACGCGACCGGGAAGGACGACGTCGCGCGGCCGGCGAACGCCAGAAACGGATTCACCCGGCGGGAAAAGTCATTCGTTCCCTCCGTATCGAATCGAAAGTGAAATACGTTCTTGTGCCGCCGCTCCGTCACTTCTTCGTCGGCCAGCCTTAGCGGCAACTCCAAACCCTGAATGTCTGTGGCAGTGAGGAACACGTCGATCTCCGGTTGCAACGGCCGCAAGCCGGGGCGCCGATCCATCCCGTCCATCGCGTCTAGCGCACGCCGCAGCATCCCGTACATCGCTTGACCGCTCAGCAGGCTCTTGGGAAGCAGCGACCGGTTCCACAGCGTCCGCAAATCCGCTTCCTCGATCCACAACCGGCTGAGATGGTCCAGGCTCTGCCCATTCGCCAGCGCCTTCCCCAGAAAGATCGCATTAATTCCTCCGGCCGAACTGCCCGATACGATGTCCACGACGAAGCGCGCATTCGCGATCCGCCCCAGTTCCCGGTAAACGGCCTCGGCGCCGCTCAACCCATCGCCCGAGCCGGGAGCAGTGGCGCGCACCAGGTGAAAAAACTCCTGCGTGACGCCGTTCATGTACACCGCCAGCGACACGCCGCCGTACATGACCAGTGCGAATCGGACCTCCTGTTGCATGGCGGCCGCAGGTTAATCCCGCGCGCACGCGCTCCACGGCGCTTAAAACGCCATGCTGTTGTGCCGGCCCGGTTTCCGCGCCGCTATCGTTTGTACCCGATTTTTCGCAGCAGCCCGTGACGCCACTCGCGATCCGCCTCACCTTCCACTCCTTTGGGTGAAGCTGCCGTCGATCACGCCCAGCACGCCGCGCCCCTGCTCGCGTTTCCGCCACGATCACCTCCACCGGGTTCGCCGTGGCGCAGAAGATGGAACACACTTCGGGAATCTCGCGAATCCGGCCGAGGACGTTGATGGGATAACCGTCCCGCATCGCGATCACGAACGTATGCCCCGCCGCCAGCGCTTGGGCGTTGCGCGTAGCGTTATCCATCAGCGCGATATCGTTGCCGTCCACTCGCGTCAGGCACGCGCCCGACGCTTCATTGAACGCGATGCCGAACTTCATTCCGGGAACGGTGTTGACGATGGCTTCATACAAGTCCTCCACCGTCTTGATGAAATGGCTCTGCCCCAGGATGATGTTTCCGTTCTCCGGAATTTCCAGTCGAATCGCCTTGAGTTCCATGTCCTCTCAATATAATCGAGCCCCGTATAATCAAGTTTTGGTCCTACCTTACATCCGCAAACTCCCGCACGGCCGGGCCACTCTCAAACAGCTGCTGCGCGAGCTTTCGCGTCAGGGCGCAACCCGCGCCGATATCGAAACCGAGCTCGATCGCCTGGCCGCGCGCGGCGAGATCGTGGAAACCCGACCCGGTCATTATGTCGCGACGGGTTCCAGCCGCGAGTTCGCCGCCGGACGCTTCAACGTCCATCGCGACGGTTTCGCCTTCGTCACTCCCGACGTTCCCATCCCCGGCCTCCGCGGCGACATTTACATTCCCAAGGAGAACGCCGGCCGCGCCATGCATGGCGATCGCGTGGTGGTCCACGTCGGCCGCATCGAGCCCGACGGCCGCGCCCATGGCGAGATCCTGCGCGTCCTTAAGCGCGCCCATCCCACCGTCGTCGGCGAGTTCCGCATCCGCCGCGCGGGCAACTTCGTCATCCCCCACGACGACCGCATCCGCCAGTGGATCGAGATCCCGGAAGACATGCCCCTTCCCGCCTCCGCCGCCAGCCTTGACCGCGTCGGCGCCCGGCCCATTGAAGTGAAATCCGTGGAGGATCTGGACGGCATGATCGTCACCGCGGAGATCCTCGATTTCGGGGACGACGCACGACCGCCCCGCCGGCCGCATCGTCGAAATTCTCGGCCGCCCGGACGATTTCGGCATCAACGTCGAAATCCTCATCCGCTCGCATCACATCCCGCATCATTTCCCCGACGAGGTTCTCGCCCAGGCGCGCTCGCTTCCCGGACCGATCCCGGAATCCGAATTTGCCCGCCGCCGCGATTTCCGCACGCTCGATATCGTCACCATCGACGGCGAAACCGCGCGCGATTTCGACGACGCCGTCTGGGTGGAGCGCCTGGATAACGGCCGCTTCGCCCTGCAAGTCCACATCGCCGACGTGAGTCATTACGTCCGTCCCGGCTCGCCCATCGATCGCGAAGCGCTTCTGCGCGGCACCAGCGTCTATTTCCCGGACCGCGCCGTTCCCATGCTGCCCGTTGGAGCTATCCACCGATCAATGCTCGCTGCGTCCGCACGAAGATCGCCTGGTGCTGTCGCGCCCTGCTTGAAATCGACGCCCACGGCGACGTGGTCTCGCAGGAATTCAGCCGCGGCGTGATCCGCTAGCGCGGAGCGCATGACCTACACCGCGGTTCATGGCGTCCTCGAAGGCGAGCCTGCAATTGCTCGAGCGCTACGCGAAGCTCGCTCGAACGCTTCGAGCTCATGCAGGAGCTCGCGCTGATCCTCAATCGCAAGCGCGTCCGCCGCGGCTCCATCGATTTCGATCTGCCCGAACCTCTGCTCGAATTCGACGAGTTCGGCGAAATGACCGGCGTCACGCGCGCCCCGCGCAACATCGCGCACCGCCTCATCGAGGAGTTCATGCTCGCCGCGAATGAGGCCGTCGCTTCGCACTTGGAGACCGCCGGAATCCCCTGCATCTTCCGCATCCATGAGCGGCCCGATCCTAAACGGGTTCTGGAGTTCGAAGAAGTCGCCTCCCACTTCGGCTATCAGCTCGCGCCCGGACGCCGCGCCGGTGAAGCGCTTCCGCGACCGCGGAGCACGCGAGAAAAACGCCGGGACCATCGCCCTCGCCGTGGACAATCCAAACCTCACCTCGCGCAGCTACCAGAAGCTGGTTCAGAAAATCGAGGGCAAACCCGAAGAGCGCATCTTGAGCTACCTGATGCTGCGCTCGCTCAAACAGGCCCGCTACAGCGACCAGAACGTGGGCCACTTCGCACTCGCCGCCCCCAGCTACACGCACTTCACTTCGCCCATTCGCCGCTATCCCGATCTCATCGTGCATCGCATCCTTGCGGCGCATCTTGACGGCAAGACCTACGATGCCGACCTCCGCGCGCATCTCCGAATCCTCTTCTAACACCGAGCGCCGCGCGGCCGAAGCCGAGCGCGAACTGGTCGAGTGGAAAAAGGTCAAGTTCATGATCAACCGCGTGGGGGACGAGTTCCCTGCCCTGATCATCTCCACCACCCGTTTCGGCTTCTTCGTGGAGCTGGAAGAAATGTTCATCGAAGGCCTGGTGCCCATGGACACGCTTCCGGGCGACCGCTACACCTACCACGAAAACACCCGCAAGATCATCGGCGAGCGCAATCGCCGCCAATTCTCCATCGGCGACAGCGTCCGAGTCCGCCTCGACCGCGTCGATGGCGTGGAAAAGAAGCTCCAATTCTCAGTGGTCGATCCGGTCCGCTCCAGGAAAAAGCGCTAAGCCCGGTCAATCCACCGGATTCGTCGCAAACACCGACAGTTCCGGCGTAAACCCGCGATCGTTCATCTCCAGCACCGCCTTCACCATGTGGGCGATGTCTTCCGGACGCAGTTTGGTTGCATTGTCTTTCTGATCGAACCCGGAGGCCGCGCCGAAATTGGTGACCACTTCGCTGGGATTCACCAGAAACAGGCGGATGTTGTGCTTGCGGAGCTCCCCGCGCCAGCATTCGGTCATTCCGCGCAGCGCGAATTTACTGGCGTAGTACGCCGTTCCGCCGGGAGCGCCGCGCAGCGAAGCCGTCGAGGAAATGTTCACCACGTCGCCGCGCTTGCGCGCTATGAAAAGTTTCGCCGCCGCGCGCGTCATCAGCATCGTTCCGGTGACGTTGGTGGCGAACGTTTCCTCGAAGCCCTTGAGATCCATCTCGATCAGCGGCTTGAATACGCCGCGCCCTGCGTTGTTCACCAGAATGTCCAGGTCGCCGAACTTGTCCATGACTTCTTTGAAGGTGCGCTCGAACGTCGGCTTCTTTGCTCACGTCCGCCACTATGGGGTGCGCGCCCAGCGCCGCCGCGGCTTGCATCAGCCGGTCCTTGCCCCGAGCCGTGATCGCAACCTTCGCGCCGCCCTCGGTGAGCATCTTTGCGATTCCAAAACCAATTCCGCTGCTGCCGCCGGTCACCAGCGCAACCGTGTTTCTTAGATTCATGCAGACAAGTCTAGCGCACGGGTTGTGCTCCGGCGCCGTTTCGCTGCACCTGTTCCAGTTGCATCTCGATCACTTGAATCTGATTCTGGATCTGTTGAATGCGCATTCTTGATTCATCCGCCATCGCCGCTCCGTCCCGCTGCAGCTCCAGTAGCTGATTCCGGAGAAAGTCCGTCGATTCCTCGGCCTTCTGCCGCTGTGTGTCCTTCAACTGCGACGGCGAGATCTGTACAATAAGCCTCCGGGTAGCGGCCGCATCTCGCGGGAAGGTCATATTCAGCGCCGCCTGGAGCGCTTGACGCCTCAGCCCCAGTGGTCCGTTCAACACTCTCGCGTCTGCAACCGCGCCGCTGGAGTCGACCGTTACGTAAACCGCCACAACATTTGAACTATCCGATTGAGGCGTGTTACGCGGAGTTGCCTGCGCCCGCGCCGCTGGAGGCGCTGAAGCCGGCGCCGGTTTCGGGGCAGCCGAGGCCGCTGGAGGCGGCGCTTGCGCTCTAACCGCATGAGGGACCGGTGCAAGGCACGCCAGGCCCAAGCATATTGCGATCATCCCCGGCAGACGGGACGGCAGCGGCTCCCGCCGCGCGATTCCCAGCAAGCGCTCGATCCGATAGCGCAGCGGCCCATCTTTAGCGCCCAGCGCCAGACTCCGATCCGGCGTCCGCATCTTTTCAAGCGCCGTCAGTGCGCGCGCGTAACAAACCGCGTCTCCGCACGTCCGCACGGCGATATCGTCGCAGCACAGCTCGCGCTCCTCGCGAATCCGCCGCGAGATCCACCACACCGCCGGATGGTAGAAAAACAGCGTCTCGATCAGCATCTGGATCAAGTTCACCAGATAGTCGTAGCGGCGTATGTGCGCCAGCTCGTGGGCCAGCACCGCTTCGAGTTGTTCCTGGCTCAATCCCAGCACCGTCGCCGCCGGCAACAGTACAACCGGTTTCATCCATCCAACTACGCTGGGCCCCTCGGCGAGCGATGAGATCAGCATCCGCACCCGCTTCGTCACGCGCAAGCGTTGTGCCAGACGCTCCAGCGAAGCGGCCACCGCACGATCCGCAACTTCGCCTTCACGCTTCAATCTCGACACTCTCGCGCAGCCCCACAGCATGCGGATCGACAGCAGCAGCACGCCGCAAGCCCACACCGGCGCGAGCCACGCCTGGACGATCGTCCACCAGCCGGCCCAGCCGGCATACACGGGCACCGCCGCGATGCGCGCAGCGGTCACGTCGATAAACGTAACGGCTGCCTCGCCCGAGGCCGTCTGACGCGCGCAAGCACTCCACGCGGTCACCACCGGCATCAGCGCGAGCACTCCCAGCGCCGCGCAACTCGCCAGATACCGCGCGTTCGCCGGCGTCCGCCGCAATGCCGCCAGCGTCAGCCAGAGCAGCGACGCTACCGCCACTCCCTGCCACACAAAATTCAACAAGGCCGAATCGAGAGCCGGAATCAACGCCTTCATTTCGAACCTCCTTCAAACTTCTTCAGCAGTTTGTCGATCGCTTCCAACTCCTCACGCGAGGATTTGTTCGCCGCCAGCGCCTGCATCACCAGCGTCCGCACCGAACCTCCGAACGCGCGGTTCAGCAGGTCGCGCACCAACTGCCGCTGCGTGTGTTCCTGCGAATACCGGGGCCGGTAAATCTGCGGACGGTTAGTCTCGTCGCGCTCCACCAGCCCCTTCTCGGTCATGATCTGCAGCAGCTTCAACGCCGTGGTGTAACCGGTCGCCTTGGTCTCATTCATCACGCGCTGAATCTCGCGCACCGAAAGCGGCCCGTGCCGCCACAGGACTCGCAAAATCACCAGCTCCGCTTCCGTCGGACGTGGCGTCTTAATTGGCATCCTGCCGCCATTATGACGAAGTGCTTCGTCATTGTCAACGAAAACTTTCGTCAGGGAGCCGCGCGCGGCCTCCCTGTGTTAGGCTTGTGGGTCAAATGGTCCCAGAGAACCTGCGGTACACCAAGGAGCACCAGTGGGCCCGCGTGGAGGGCGGGATCGCCACGGTGGGCATCACTTTTTACGCACAGAAAGAATTAGGGGACGTGGTCTATGTCGATCTGCCCAAGGCCGGCACCATACTCGAGCGCGGCCGCGCGATGGGCTCGATCGAATCCGTCAAGGCCGTCAGCGAAATCTTCTCGCCTGTCTCGGGCGAGGTTATCGAGATCAATGATACGCTCGGCACGGCGCCTGAAAATCTCAACATCGATCCCTACGGCACGGCATGGCTGCTGAAGATCCGCATGTCCGCGCCGGAGGAGATCGAACAGTTGCTTTCGCCACTGGATTACCAGAACTTTATCAGCGCGGAATCCGAACCGAAGCCGGCGTCCTAACCCCTCGACATAACGGTGTGCTGAAAAAGGGGACACCCTTCCCTGTCCACACGGTTGAGCCACGGATTTGCAGCCGCTTACGAATGGGGACAGGGTAGGGTGTCCCCCTTTTTCATTAAGCCGGCGGCTTGGCTTTCTTCAGCACCTTGTCCAGTACCCGCACCGCCCGGTCCACATCCTGCTCGGTCAAAATGTACGGCGGCAGAGCCCGCAGCACCGTATCATGCGTGCAGTTGATCAGCAGACCCTCCGCCATCGCGTCCAGCACCGTCTGCTTACCGGAAAACTCCAGCTCCATGCCGATCATGAGCCCGCACCCGCGCACGTCCTTAATGAACGAATACTTCTTGGCCAGCTCCGTCAGCCGCATCCGGAAATAGCTCCCGGTCTGGGTGATACTGGGCAGCAGCGTGTCCAGAATGTCGAAAAACTCCAGCGCGACCCGGCACGCCAGCGGTCCTCCTCCGAAGGTGGTCCCATGCATGCCTGGGGCGATGGTCCCCGCGGTGCGCTCCGTACACGCGACAAAGCCTAGCGGGATTCCGCATGCCAGCGGCTTCGCCGCCACAATCACGTCCGGCATCACCACCGGCTCATTCATTTGATACGAGAAGTACGTGCCCGGCCGCCCCACGCCGCACTGCGTCTCGTCGAACACCAGCAGAGCGTTGTGCCGGTCCGCCAGCTCGCGAGCCTTGCGCACGAAGGCAACATCCAGCGGATGAATTCCTCCCTCACCTTGCACCAACTCCAGCACGATGCCGGCGGTGTTCGGTCCGACAACCTGCTCCAGAGCGGCGATATCGTTGCGCTTCGTGAAGCGCGCTCCCGGCAGCATCGGCTCAAAATCGCGACGGTAATTCTCCTGCCCCGTGATCGACAAAGCGCCGAACGTCCGCCCGTGAAACGAATCGTACAGCGCGACGGTTTCAAACTTTTCCGCGCTGACCTTGTGCCCATGGGAGCGCACCATTTTCAGCGCACCCTCCACCGCCTCGGTTCCGGAGTTGCAGAAGAACACGCGATCCAATCCGCTCGCCTTGGCGATGCGTTCCGCCAAGGGACCCTGATACTCGTGATAGTAGAGATTGGAGCAGTGGATCATCCGGGCGGCTTGCTCGCGAATCACTTTCATCAAGCGCGGATGCGCGTGCCCCAGCGCGTTCACGCCGATGCCGGCGATCAAATCCAGATAGCGCTTCCCAGCGGTGTCGTAAAGGTAGCAGCCCTTGCCACGCGTCAGCACCAGCGGATATCGCGAATAATTCTGCAGCAGATACTGCTTCTCTAACTCGATCGCCGAAGAACTGACGGGAGCGGCTTCGGCGGTGGTCGCAACGGAGTCCATTCGTCCATTCTAGACTTTGGCATAGACTTTGGAAAATTACGGCGCGCTCCTGACTGCACTCTCGTTTGCGAAACTAGGACCATGCAATATACACGGATGGGCGATACAGGATTGATTGTTTCCCGCTTGGCGTTCGGAGCCATGACCTTCGGCTCCAGCCCGGGAATCTTCGCTTCGGTTTCCAAGGTCGGCTCCGGGCTCGCCGATGAATTGGTGAATAAGGCCATCGACGCCGGCGTCAACTTCTTCAACTCCGCCGACGTTTATACCGCCGGCCAATCCGAAGAGATGCTGGGCAAAGCGCTTGGCTCGCGCCGCAAGGATGTCGTCATCGCAACGAAGGTCGGATTCCGTTCCTCGCCCGCTTTGGTCCACCAGGGCCTCTCCCGCCATCACATTCTGGAATCCTGCGAAGGCAGCCTGCGCCGTCTCGGCACGGACTACATCGATGTCTACCTGGTCCACCGTTTCGACCAGCACACGCCCGTCGAGGAAACCGTGGAGGCTCTGGACACGCTGGTCAAACAGGGCAAAGTCCGCTATGTCGGCTTTTCCAACTGGCCCGCGTGGTTCGCCGCAACCGCTGTGGGCATCCAGAACAAAAACGGCTTCGCGCGTTTTCGCGCCGCGGAGATGTATTACTCTCTTGTCGGTCGCGACCTGGAGCATGAAGTGGTCCCCTTGGTGGAACACGCTGGCATCGGCGTGCTGGTCTGGAGCCCTCTGGCCGGCGGCTTCTTGACCGGCAAGTACACGCGCGAAAATCCGCAGGGCGATGGCGGCCGTCTCACCGGTTTCGACATGCTGCCTTACGATCGCGAGAAGGGCCACCAGGTGGTGGACAAGCTGCGCGACCTCGCCAAGAGTCACAACGCCACGCCCGCTCAAATCGCACTGGCGTGGTTGCTCACCAGGCGCGCGGTTTGTTCGGTGCTGGTTGGCGCCAATAAAATGTCACAGCTCGAAGACAATCTCGGAGCCGTGAACGTGCGCCTGAGCGAACAACAGCTCCGCGAATTGGATGAGATGACCGCGCCCACGCCGATCTATCCCAACTGGTTCAGCACGCGCGTCACGGATGTTCCGGTAAAAGAAGCCCTGACCGCAACAGCCGGGCGTTAGGGCTTCACGTTAGTGCTTCACGTTAGTGCTTTAGCGGAATAAGAACCACGAGGCTGGAAGCGGAAGTTGCGTTGGGATCGGACATATGTCCAGCGGAGGCGCCGGGCTGCGGGGTCACCGCCGGCGGGGCTTCGGGAACTTCTCGCACCGAGAAGATAACCATTGCCGCAGTCGCATTCGCGGGAAGCGGAATGTCGGCCGAGGATCCTGCCTGCAATCTCCGGTTGTAGAACAGATTCTCGCTGGCAGCGTCGTGCTGGGAGAACACACTCAGGAACCCATCGGACGCCGCGGTGATTCGTAACCCGCCCTCAGGCGTAACGCTATAGTCGAAGGCAAACGGAATCCGCATGGGGGCGGCTTGGACTTGTGCAAGCGCCCGCGCTCCGCCGAACGCACCACGCCCTCGCCCTCCTCCACCCCCGCCCCCACCGCCGCCTCCTACGCCTCCACCCACAGCGCCGACCGCCGCGGGAACAGGCGCTTGCGCGGCAGGCGACACGAGAGGCCCCGTCCCCGTCGCTATGCCATTCGCGGCGAACGATTGCACCACTGGTGGCGTTACGGGAGACGGTGCCGCGGCGGCGGGAACTTGGCGCGGAGCGATCGCCGCGAGGTTGTCCGTGGCAGCAGCAACCTCCTCCTTCTCCGTAATCGCAGCCTGGGCCGCAACCGCCACTTTTGCTTGAGACTCCGGCTCGGCCTCTGCCTGCTTGGGAACCGCCGCTTTTGGCTCAGGCGCAGCCCTCGGCTGTACTGGCGCAGGCAACGCAGGAGCCTGAGGTGCGGGTGCAGCGATGCTAGGGGGAACGGGTGCGGGAAGCTCCGTTGGCTCCAGCCGAGCTTCCTCCTCCACCTTCACGCTGGATCGCAACAACACGATCCCTGCGATGACCGCCACGCTAGCCGCCGCCGCAGTGGCCCACAGCCAACTGGCTTTCCACCACGTTCTCGGCTGCGCCCGCTCCAGCGCGGACAAAAGGCGCGCTCGCGCACCCGGCGTCTCGATCGCCTCCTTCAGCGCCTGTTCCTGAGCAAGCTGGTCAAATAGTTCCTGGTCTTCCAGCGCGGCCTCAAACAAAATCTTGCGCTCGGCTTCGGTGAGTGAACCGGTGGCGTATGCGCCGATCAACCCTCGAATTTCGTCGCGCGTCACCTTACTAAAACCTTCCCTTCTTAGAACCTTCCCACGACCCGCCGAGTTTCTCCAGCAACTGCTTCCGGCACCGGAAATCCCAAGTATAAAGCGTGTTGATCGCCGCCACTTTCATTCGAGCCTGAATCTCAGAGAAGCTGTGCCCTTCCAGTTTCAAGCGATACAACTCGCGGCACCGATCGCCCAATTGAGCCAGGGCAGCCTCCAACCGGGCGACCGTCTCCAGCCGGGCGGTTTGCTCAAACGGATCCTCCTCATGGCTCGGCAAAGCCACGTCATCCAAATTCACCGGATGATCCTCGCCGCGGCGGCTGCTCTTCCTCCGCGCCGCCCACACCTTCAGCCGCGCGATCTCCAACGAAAGCGGCAGCAAATCCTCAACCCGGTCGAGCTCCGCGTATTTCTCGTGCAACACCAGCAGGACCTCCTGCGCCAGATCCTGAGCCAGCTCCGCGCCCCCTGGGCTCCCCTGCAAATGGGATGCCGCATAGCGCACAATCCTTTCGCGCAGCCTCGCCAGGATTTCGCTTTTCTCCATTGGTTCGCGCGGCGCGCGTGGCTCCCATTATCCCGTGAAAATGTTGCAGCGATTGTAAACGTCCTCGTTTGCAAGCTGTTAGCCGCCTCTGACAGAATAGGCCGCATGCAGGTTCGGGTTCTGGCATTCGTTTTGGCGGGCGGTAAGGGAACGCGGCTCTTTCCGTTGACCAAGGAGCGAGCCAAACCCGCAGTGCCGTTCGGCGGCCGCTATCGCATCCTCGACTTCGTGCTCAGCAACCTGATCAACTCCGGCATCTACTCGACTTACGTTCTGATTCAATTCAAGAGCCAGAGCCTGCTGCAGCACCTCCGCGACGGTTGGGAAAGCACGGGCCTGCTGAAGGAGCATTTCATCATTCCCGTGCCCGCGCAAATGCGCTCTCCGGAAGAGAACTGGTACCGCGGCACCGCCGACGCCATCTACCAGAACATCAACCTGATCGAGCAGGCCGATCCGCATTACGTGGTCATCTTCGGCGCCGATCACATTTACCGCATGAACATCCGGGAGATGCTGGAATACCATCTGCACAAACGCTCGCAGGCGACCATCGCGGCGATTCCAGTGCCCCGGGATCAGGCCGCCGAATTCGGCGTGCTGGAAACCGCCGCCGACGGTTCCATCGTCGGCTTTCATGAGAAGAACGCAGACGCGCCCAGCATGCCCGGCGAACCGGATCGCGTCCATGCTTCGATGGGCAACTACGTTTTCTCCACCAACCTGCTGCTGCGGGAACTCTACGCCGACGCGCAAAACCCTTCCAGCTCGCACGATTTCGGCCGCGATATCCTGCCCTCTCTGGTAGGCCGCGCCCCCATGTTCGCTTACGATTTCCAAACCAACCGCATCCCCGGCGACCCGCAATCGCAGCAACCCTATTGGCGCGACGTGGGCACCATCGACGCCTATTACGACGCCAGCATGGACCTTCGCGCCGTGACTCCCGCTCTGAACCTGTACAATCGCCAGTGGCCTCTGCGCACCGCCGGTTATCCCGACCCTCCCGCCAAATTCATCTTTGACGATCAGGGACGCCGCGGCCAAGCTCTTGATTCGATCGTCTCCGGCGGCGCGATTCTTTCCGGAGGCATGGTGCGCGGCTCCGTGCTGGGGCGCTTCGTGCGCGTTCACAGCGGAGCCGCGGTGGAGGACTCGGTCATCTTCGACAACTGCGATATCGGCCGCCGCGCGCGCGTCCGCCGCGCCATTCTGGATAAGAACGTGCGCATCCCCGAGGATGCCGAGATCGGCTACGACCTGGACCGCGACCGCCAGAAGTATTTCGTCACCGACTCCGGCATCGTGGTGATCGAAGGCACCCGCTCCTCGGTCGACATCTCTTCGCTGCTTGTGTAAGTGCTGATGGCGCGCTACAATGGCGGAGTCGCAGTATCCCCCGCCGCGACATCTATTCGATTCCGGGCGCGTAGCTCAACTGGCAGAGCAACTGACTCTTAATCAGTAGGTTGTAGGTTCGATTCCTACCGCGCTCACCACCTAAATCTCATAAATACAGTCAGATGCGAAGAACGCCCGAAAGGACAGTTTTGGGTCGATTCGCTTCATGCAGGTCCTATATAGGTCTAGGCTAAAGAAAATTAGCGAGGCTCCTAGGCGCGAACTGCCGATGGTAAGATCGAAAACATCCGTCGTCGGAGGTGTGGCAGATGAAGTCTCGGACTCTATTCTGTGCCGGGCTGCTTGGCGTCGCTCTTGCTTGTCCCGCGTCCGCGCAGTCAGCGCCAGTGGTAACCATGGACAAGGTGATGACCGGCGAAGAACTGCGCACCACCGGCATCAATGGCCTGACGCCCGCGCAGCGGGCTGCCCTCGACCGGTGGCTATCTGATTACACCGTGCGGGTCCTCCAGTACGCTCAGGATTCTGGCAAGCCGTCCGGTTCCGGGCCGGTCAGCTACGCTGGGAGCAGCAGCGGCCACTGGATCAAGTCCAAGGCCGATAATGGCGGCATCGTCATCCTTGAAGATGGATCAATGTGGGAGATCAATTCTCTTGACCGCATTGATACCTCGCTGTGGCTACCAATCAGCAACGTGACGATCCTCAAGGCCAGTTCGCCGGTGGGCGATTACAAATACACGCTCGTTAATACCGATGATGGTGAGAAGGCTCTCGCCAAGTACCTGGGTAAGCAATAAGGAAAGCCGTATGACCACGATTCAGCCGGATTTGAAATGGTACACGGAGATCAGCTCCTCAAAGAACCTGTCACCACGCTGTCCGTTTGCGTCGGTCCATCGGTGTCCGCGCTACTACGCGAGCACTTCGCTGCTGGGTGAGGTCGGTGTGACAACGTCGATGGAACCTGAAGAGGATCAGCGGCTCCTTGAGAAATGGAAACGCACGGATCTGTGGCCTGTTACGAGCGAGCAAGCCGCTCAGGTTATGGGACCCGAAGGAAAGCCATCACACTTCTTCAATTTTTGCCCGGAGGCTTCGTTCGACCGGTTTGGCTGGTTCGCCTCCAACCTTTCGCGCCACGCGGATGAGATCGATGTCGATGTTGCCCACCGCAATCTTGCGGAAGAAGGGGCCACAGCGCACGATTGGCGTTGGGCCTGGAGTCTGGCTTCACCGATGCACTATGCGGATTGCCCGATTTACTCGCCCTTGCTGCTGGGCGTCGACGATGCCAAGACCAAGGGGCCAATTGGATTTGCAGTTTGATTTGCATTACGCTACGCGCCTCGCATTCCGCAACGCTCCAAGGAACTCTTGAAGTTCGGCGCGATCCGCCGTCCAGTTTTCCTGGTGCCAGTATTCGCGCGCGCCCGTCACGATCCCAAAACGCTCACGAAGAAATTGCCGCATCGTCATGCGCCCGGCCTTGACGATGACGCGGGCGTGCTCGGCTTCGCCGCGCCTCCATGACTCTGCTGCGGCCAGCCGGCACATCTCGTGCCACAGAACCGGAACGTGAGCCTGATTGCCCACAAGCAATTGATCAAGCACTGCCTCCGCGTAGGGCGTCGAGGTTCCTCGAAGCACCATCGCATCGTGACAGAACTGTCCAGAACGAGCGCGGTCAAGCCCGGCCTTCGTTAATGAGATCCTTGATCGTTACACCTACCGGCAACCGGTTGCCGTGGCGCATTTCGCGGATATGCGCGGCCGCCTGGGTACGCGCCTCGCGTTTCACTGTCGACGACCCCGGCCTACCCTCGCCGGCCTTCGATTTAGTCTTTGAGGATTCGTTCATATTCATCGTGACGACCGATCCAAAACCAATAGAGATCACTCTCTCGGCGGACGGCCAGGGCGCGGTAGCCGCGGCTGACTCGCACCGACCAGTAGGGACCGACGGCCTTGAAGCGTAGCGAAGGGTGGGACGGATTGGCTTGAAAGAGCGCGTACTGCTTGTCAGCTTGTTCTTGAATGTTGGCCGGAAGGGCGTCGTAACACTTCCAGAACTCCCCGATGGGATGAGAACTGAATCTTCACTTCTGGCTAGGCCGGTCTCGGCGCGTCCGCAGCCCCTCGTCGAGCGAAGTCACCGCGCCGGACGCGACTGCCTTGTCGATCTCACGATTGACCTTGTCGACGAGGTGCGCCCCGCGTCCACCGGGCGAAAAATCGTGCTCCATTTCCCGATCCCAAGCTTCTTCTTCCAGCTCTTCAAGCCAGTCGAGAAGCTCTTTTCGCTCCGGCTCCGAAAGGTGGCCGATCTCGTTTTTGAGCGCTTCAACCGTCATACTTACACCATAGCCCGCGTTTGAGGACACTGACAACAGCAGGCTGTTACTACCAGCACTGGCATGTTTCAGATTACGTGTTATCCTGTAACCCATGCCGCGCCTGCGAGGGTCCATTCTCGTGGCGCTCGGGACGGCCCTCCTCGGCGTCACCGCAAGCGTTTACCCGAAGGACAAAACCGATCTTAAGTCGCTTGTGATGGACCTCCGCCAAAGGGTGAAGGATCTCGATGCAAGGCTCCGGAATCTCGAGGGATCGGCGAACGGACCGGAACCGGGAGCCAAACCAAATCCGGCCGCGGCTCAGCCGGCCTACCAGGCGGGAAGGAGCCAGGAGGACGCCAAGGACTACCGCGCCGCGGTGGACTCCTTTACCAAGGCGATTCGCCTCGATCCCGGCAACGATCCCGCGCTGCTCCACCGGGCCTACTCGTATTTCGAGCTGGGCCAGATGGATGAGGCGCTGGCGGACGTGAATCAGTCCATCAAGGTGCAGCCGAACGATTCGCGCGCCTACGCGTTCCGCGCCAAGATATACCAGCAGAAGAAGGATTACGGCCAGGCGCTGGCGGATCTCCAAGAGGCGATGTCCAGAGATCCGGAGAATCCGGATCTTCTGGTTGCGATGGGGGGAATCTACGCAGACAAGGGCAACTTCGATACCGCCATCAACGCCTATGACCGGGCTCTGAAAATCAAATACGGGGCGGCCTCCATTCATGTGAAGCGCGCCCAGGCTTTAGAAGCGTTGAACAAGCTGGACGAGGCCGTCAACGAATGCTACGTAGCCGTGAAGCTCGACCGGATGGACGCGGAAGCCTTTGCGTGCCGGGCCAGGGTTCTCATTCACAAGGGCCAGTTTCAAGAGGCGATTAACGATTTGACTGAGGCGATCCGGCTCCAACCGGATCTGCCGGAGACGTCCAAGCTGACGGCGTCTCTGCGGGAATTGGTGGATGTAAATGATGCCGCCAAGAAGCTGAATGAACAGAAGTTGAGTCAGCAGGCGAAGAACTCACCCCAGCCCAGCCCGCCCCAGCTAAACTCAGCCCAGCCGGGCCCCGCGCCGCCGCCGCCACCAGCGCCTCCTCCAACGGCGGCTCCTCAAACGACCCCTCCTCCAACGGCGGCCGCTGCTGCTCCGGTGACCTCCCCTGTGCCAGCCCCGGCTCCCGCCCCAGCTCCTGCAAAAACGGCACCGCCTCCAGACCGTGCGGCGTCCCTACCAATCCCCCAGGTTTTCAGCAGTTTGTCGACGCCCGCAGCGGCCTCCTCAGCCAAGCAGCCCGCGCAGGCTCCGACTTCCGCGCAAGCCCTTACGCCCGCGCAGATTCGTCAAGCCGTGGAGCTGAGAACGAAAGCTAAGGGATACACACAGGCGAATCAGTTTGCGAATGCCCTCGATGCCTTAAATCAGGCCATCCAGCTCGATCCCGGTTATGCCTTGGCCTATAATGCCCGAGGCTACGTCTACCTGCGAATGGTCCAGTGCCAAGCCGCGATTCAGGACTTCACCACCGCGATTCAACTCAGGCCCGGTTACGCCAACGCCTACACAAACCGCGGGGCCGCGGAGCGAGCGTGCGGCAACCAGAGCGCGGCTAATGAGGACTTCAAGAAAGCCGAGCAAATCGGATCGGGCGGCGTCAACCGCGCCAGCGTGGCGGCCGCGGGACGATAGCGCCGCGGTCTGAAGCCACCTAGGGACTCTTGATCGACCTTGTACGCGCGACAGAGCCTACCTGCCGGACATATGAGCCGCGTCGCGCTCGTTCTCCAGGCAGTAGTAGTCCAGAAGCTCGCTGTCCAGCACCAGCGGCTGGTTTACCGTGACCGTCCACGGCTTGGTGTAGGCTTTGGGATCGTCGATCGTGATTTCGACTTCCAAGTTTCCGAAGTTCGGCCGGCGAATTCGCTCGGTCATTTTGCCGGAGTTGGTCAACGGGTTGCCGGATGCATCCAGCCACAGATCGTCCCGGAAGCCGATGGTTTGGACAACCAGCGTGTCGCCGTCCCATTTGGCTGTGGAATATCCGTTCCAGGTGGGATTCGGATCGGCGGGAAGCGGACGTCCATCGAGGAAAATCTGGCGGTACTGAATGTTGCGCTCCGTCAAGATGAGCATGGCTTGCGGCGTCATGTAGATCCGCTTGTAATAATCATCGGTCCAAATTCGCGGAGCTCCACGCGGCATGCAGTGGACATTCGGATCAAGCACCGATTCTGCCGAGCGCTGCTTCGCCACATCCTTGCCCCAAGCCGAATAAGGAAGGCCGTCCTTGAGCGTCGAGGCGACGTTCATGAACTCGCGGGAGATCTGAAGGTCGCCGCAGCGGGCTCCGCAGGGAGGCCGAGTCACCCATCCCCACATACCCGAGAAGTCCGGATGGCCGTCGGCCGTCTTTGGCGCCGGCGCGTTAAGATCCGGTTTTCCATCCGGCGTGCGGGGAACGCCGGCAGTGGGGTAACCCAACCACTGGGCCGGCGCGAGCCCGGCGAACGCCAACAGAGCAATGAGAGCAAGAACGTTACGCGTGCAAGGAGCCTTTCGTTGTTTCAACTTTAGTTCCCCTGCTTGGCGGCGGGGAAGTACGTCGCGATTCGATCGTTCAGAGTGAATTCCATTCCTAAGTTAGGATACTGCGCCAGCACCTTGGTCTTCATCTCGGCCGCCGAATGGGACGCCGAGACGTTCTTGTCCCAGTCTGCGATGTACTGCTTCATGAAGGCAACCGCGGACATGTCGTCCTTAGCGCCCGGACCCTGGTGTCCTGGGATGACGATGGCCGGTTGCAGGGCTGTTACCTGATCGATGGTCTTCAGCCAGTTTTCGCGCGCGGCGTCTTTAGGAACGCCGAAATAAACGTGATCGAATACGATATCGCCGGTCACCACAGCTTTGAGAGACGGGATGTACACGAAGCTGTTGCCGGGACCATCGGCGCCTTGCACCGGGCCGGTAACCGGAAATCGCTCGCCCTCGAGAGTGAGGTAGGGCTGGTTGAGTTCTTCGGGCAACGTCGGATCCGGTCCGGGAATATTGTCGCCATAGGTGGGGAACCAGAACTTTTGCCGCGCCGGCCATGCGGTTTTGATCGCGTTCGCCGTGGCCGGAAGCGCGACCATTTTCGCTGCCGGAAACGCCTGATGCAGGACCGCTAACCCGAAAAAGTGGTCGGGATGCGGGTGCGTGACATAGATCGCCGTCAGGTTCTTCTTCGATTCCAGAATCTCCGCAGCGAGCTTGTGCGCCTCGCTCAGGCTGAACTGAGGATCGATGACCAGCATGTCCTTCTCGCCGGAGATCATGGTCGAGTTGACGTCGTAGCCGCTCTGGCCCTTTCCGGTGTGAACCTTCAGCGTTAGCTTTTGCTCCTGGGCGAACAGCGCCGCGGCGAAAATCATGGCGATTGTGACTGTCGATTTCATAGGCTCCTTTGGCGGCTGGCGGAAGCTAGTCTAGCACGCCATTCCAATTTTCTATACCAATCGAAAGGTATACGACAAGTTTTCCGAACCAGTCAATCTGACCACCCCCCTCTGGACCGCAGCAAGTGGTGGTGACGACCCTTACCGGCGCTCCGTCCGGTAGGGTCGCTCCCTGGTCTTACCCGGACCCTAGGATTGGCAGCCTACATGCAATTGCTTAGTACACATGTACCAACCCTGTAGCTCCCACCCCTACTTGTGCTCCGAATTGGTGTCGATCGCCGGCAAGCAAGCCGGGGTCGTCCCCGCCAATCTAGAGGCGATCGGAGAACGCAGTGCTTTGGTCCTCACGGACCTCCCTCTGCGGCGCGGCTCGGAAATCAGTATCTCCGGCAGTTCGTACACTTTGCGAGGAACTGTGCGAACCTGCCACGCAGACGGACCGCTGGGCTACTATGCCGACGTTCGGTTGGACCCGGGGTCGCGATGGTCGAAACAGTGGTTCGTCCCGCAGCACCTTCTCGCGGTCGGCACAGCCGCTAGGCGGGAAGAGAGCGGTAAGGGGATCACCTTAGAAAAACCCTCAGGTCCTGAGAACTTTATACATGCAGAGAACGCGCGGAATGCAGACTTCGCGTCAGCCGCGCCGCGCCAATGCAACCACGCTGCGTCTACTGGATGTCAATCGTCACCACGTTTGCCGTCTGTCCGTCGACCGTCAGTATTACGTTCACAGTTCCGCTCCCACTTAGGCTCGCGGGTAAAGTGAGATTCACCTGGTCCAGCCCTGGGTAGTCCGGCTGCGCGCCGGCATATGCCACTGGCACATTCTTTCCGCCGACATTCGCGGTTACGTTCGAAAGCGCGCTTCGATTGCGGAGCCCTGTGCCGTAGAGCACCAGCGTCATCGTGTTATTTGAGATCGTGCCGTTCGAGCTCAGCGCAATCGGCACGGCCGAGCAACCGGAGTCAGCGGTGCACTGAAACACGGGAACGCTGGTCTGGACCGGCGGACTCGTGTTTGTAGTCTGGATCGCCTGGGCCGCGGCCACTCCTCTGCCGTCGCCGCTCATACTGAATAGCGCCGGCGCGACGGATTGAATCATTCCCGTCGTAGTCACGGGTGTGGAACTGCCGTTCGTGATGGAAAACGCCGCCGCCCCCGCGGCCGTCCCGGAGGGAACCACAAAATTGATTTGTCCCGGTGAGACATATACCAGCGGCGCAACGCGCGCCGTGCCCGCCGAATCCGTCACTGTAAGCGTTACGCCGCCAAGAGTATTTTGCGGCGACCCGGAAGCGGCCTCGGTCGTGGCCGCCAGCGCCGGCTCATATTGCGAACCGAACACGGATGCGAGCGAGTTTGCCGCTACGGCCCCGGTCGGAGCCGCGGACGATTGCACATCGACCGCAGGGACGACGCCGTAATATCGCGCCATCCAATACGGCAAAATATAATCGATACCCGAGCCTTCAATCAGCCCGGCGCCGCCTCCGCTCACCTGAAACGGGCTCTCCTCCCACAAATACTCATCCGGCGGCCGGAGCACCACGGGAATTGGATTGCACGCCGAGCCGCTGCACACCGGAACCACGGTTTGCAGATTGACGAAGTTGTCGCGGCCCGGCCGCTGAAGCCGCGCGTTCAGCAGCGCGACCGTCTCCGCATCGCGCCCGGCGTTGGCTCCCGTCAAGGCACGATCGATCAGGTCGAACATTGCGTTCTGATGGCTCTGCGTGGCGATGCGCAGCTCATCGTACGCGCCCATATAAATGGACTTAAGGTCGCTCGATTCCAGGCGGACCAAATTGTAGAAGGAGATGTAATCCAGATTGAACTTGAAGTACGAATCGTTATTGGCGACATCAACGCTGATCGGCGCCACCACGCTCACGGCCAGCAGGATTTTGTCGATATCGTAATCCGTCGAAAACTTGCCTGGATTGAGATGCCGGCCGATTTGCAGCAGCGTCAGAATCTGATCCGGGCGTATCAGAAATGTGGTGCTGATGGCGCCGTCCGGCATCACGATGTTCCAATCGTGCCCGGTAAGGAATCCGATCAATAGCCACGCGACCTGGCTGATCGAACTCTGCACTCCCGCATCGTTCACCAGGTCATAGGCCACGGCGAGCCCGAAGGCGACGCCCAGATACTGGTCGCGCGAAGTATTGCCCACCCAAAAATACCCAGCGGACTGATTGATGTGAATCCCGTTGGGTGCTTCCTCGCTTTCAATCCCTTGGGCGTAGGGCGAAGCGAGCGGCACAACGCATCGGGCCAGCAGGTTGAACGCAGTCGCCTGAATCAGCGTGTTGATGGCCGATACCGCCTGCTTCACGTTGTTCAGGGCATCGGCCGCGCCAGTCACGTTGTACCGGAACGCCTCCGCGGCGAGGTAATGCCCGGTCCAGATGGCCGAATCTCCGCAGCGCGTATAGCCAACGATCTGGTTGCTGCTGGTTGAAGCGTTAATCGGATCGAGAATGGTTCCGAAAGGGAGATGCCGCGCCTGAATATTGGCCTCGATGGCGAGCGCATCCGCCTCCGACGCAGCCGCTCGCGAAGCCAGCATCGCGGCGGCGAAACCGATTACAGCCAGACGGAACACACCTCTCGACATCTCTCCTCCAATGGACGCGGGAGGTCAATTCACGGTTGCCGCCATCGGTTCCGCGGCCGGCCGTTCCGGGGCGCGGCCGGAGAGCCGCTTAGCTGAAGATCTCATCTACGGACAGGGTTCCACCAAACAGCAGAGGAATCGCCTGCCCGGGTTCATACGTGCTGAAACGGCCGTCGGCGGTATAGACTTCGACTTCGCGCGTAGCGAGGTCCACGATCCAGAATTCACGCGTGCCGGTTTCGAGGCACAGCTTCCGCCGCTCGCGCATCTCGGTGGCGCTGTTCGACGGAGACAGGATCTCGATCACCAGCTCGGGCGAGTTCTCGATATTCCCTTTGTCCGGCGTCGCCTCCCACCGCGCGCGGGAAAGAAAACCGACGTTGGCATACCAGTACTCATGTTCCGGCCGCGGCCGGAACCCCATCTCGGTGCCTACCTCACCCGCATCGCCGGCGGCTCGCATCAGCAGGCGTAGCAGCCGCTGTTGCATTTTGTAATGGTCGTGTTTGGGAGGGGCCACAAGAACCAACTCTCCATGGCGCAGTTCGTAACGGCCGCCAGAAGGGTTGGGGAGCTTGTCGAACTCCTCGAACGTCATCAGCCGGCTAGTGGTCGCCACACAAGGACTCCTGGTTAGATCTTACTCCACGCGCACGAGACCGGCCCGCTGATTTTCGGCATTGCGAGCCGCCGCGCCACATCCGCTATAGTTGATCTTACGGTTTGATTAAGGTGATCCTCCGCGTCCCGACCCTTCTGGCCGCAGGCCTGCTCCTCACCGCCTGCCAGAACATGCCCGCCCCCTATACCCCGCCGGAGCAGCGCCAGCCTTTCGATCACTTCGAGCCCTATCACATCACGCGCATCGTCAACATGGCCGATGGCGACGCTAACGAGCACTTCGTCAAGGACATCCTGGGCGATAGGGGTCCGTGGCGCTGGGCCGTCAAGCACCCGGAAGTCCGCGTGATCATGCGCACGAATAAAGGATTGCGCTACATCATCGACTTTTCCATCGTGCAGGACACCTTCAAAGACACCGGCCCCTTGCAATTCTCCTTCAACGTCAACGGCCATGTTCTGGACATGCAGCGTTACGATTCCGTCGGCGGCAAGCATTTCGAAAAGGCCGTGCCGGAGGATTGGGTGCAAGCCGGAAAGGATAACATCCTGGGCGCGGAGGTCGACAAGCTGTGGTATTCGCCAGCCGATCACCAGCCGCTGGGGTTCATCATCTCCCGGATCGGGCTTACGCAGTAATGATCCAGTCGCTGTCGGCACTGCTGGGCGCGGGATTGACGATCGCAGCCTGCTACGGAGCGGGCGCGATGCTGATCGATCGCCTAGGCCTCTGCTCCAGCCTCCGGCTGCGACGCCTGGAGCGCCTCCCGCTGGCTTTCACCCTCGGCGCAGCCTGCCTGCAACTGGCTGTCTTTCTGATTCTGACCTTGCAGATCGCCTACTGGCCGGTGTTCGTCGCGCTGCTGGTCAGCGTGATTGGCAGCGCCTTCGCCACCGGCTCCTGGCAACTTCGCGGAGAACTCGACGCACCGCTCGGGCAGAACCTAAAACGCATTTGTATTGTTTTGTTTGGGGCATTTTCCCTGTGGTATTTCTTGCATGCTTGGGCGCCCGAAATCTCCCCGGACGGCTCCGCCTACCATCTGGGCTACGTCAACGCCTATACGCGAGCCCACGGCTTTGAGCGCGTCACAACGGACATGTACGCCGTGCTCAGCCAGGGCATGGAGATGCTGTTCATGCCCGCGTTCGCCATCGGCCAGCATTCCGCCGCCGCTTTGGTGCATCTGGCCTTCACGGCCGATCTCGCCCTGCTGATGCTCGCCTTCGGACGCCGGCTGGGCAAGCCGTGGGCTGGCGCGGCCGCGGCGTTTCTCACCTACGCGAGCCCCGTTGTGGGCGTCGACGGCTCCAGTGCGTACAACGATTTGGCCGTCGCGGCCGTGGCGTTCAGCGCCTTCTATTGGCTGGAGCTTTGGGATGAGCATCGCGACAAGATGGCCCTGATCCCGGTGGGCCTGGTTGCCGGTTTCGGTTACGCGATCAAGTACACGGCGTTTCTCCTGGTCCTATTCGCGCTCGGCTTCGTGGCGATTCGAGCCCGCCGTCTGAAACCGCTTGTTACTGTAGTTCTCTTTTCGGCTCTGATGATTGCACCGTGGATGCTCAAGAACTGGATGGTGGTTCAAAATCCCATTGCGCCGTTCGGGAACACCATCTTCCGCAACCCTTACTTCCATCCCATCGCGGAGATGGATTACTCGCAGGTCATGCGCGATTACGATGTCCAGAACAAGCGGACCTTGCCGCTGGAGGTGACCATCCGCGGCGGGAAGACTCAAGGCATCCTGGGGCTGACGTTTCTGCTGTCGCCGATCGCCCTGCTGGCGCTACGTTTCCGCACTGGCCGGCGGTTGCTGTTGCTGGGACTGTTCATGGGTTTGCCGTTTTATGCCAACATCGGCACCCGCTTCCTGATCCCTCCGCTACCCTTCGTCTCCATGGCCATGGCCCTCGCCATCGGATCGCCGGCGCTTCTGACGGCAGTAATGCTGTTCCACGCTTTCTCCTCCTGGCCCTCCGAAATCCATCGCTACTCCGATCAGTATGTCTGGGCACTCGAAGACGCCCCGGTGCTCGCAGCCCTTCGGCTCGTGCCGCAGGATCACTATTTGCGTGACAAGAGCGAGGGCTATCGCGCAGCCCGCCTGGTGGAGGCAAACGTGCCCAAGGGTGAGCGGATTCTCGGCACTGCGGGCGTGACCTATGCCTACTGCAACAGAGATTTTTTGGTCAGCTACCAAGCCGCGCTGAATCAGACCCTCAGCGACATGCTGAACATCGGATGGGTGCTGGATTTTCAACCGACGGTTATTGAAATCTTCAAGTTCCCCGAGCACACCGCCACGCGATTCCGGCTTCTACAAACGGGAAGCGTGGACTTCAAGGAGATCCAGTGGGGCGTTCATGAGATGCGCTTCTTTCATCAGGGAGTCGAGATTCCCCGGCAGTCCGATTGGCGTTTGCGTGCCTGGCCCAACCCCTGGGATGTCCAGTACGCCTTCGACGGATCGCTGGCCACTCGCTGGCGCACCTGGGAGACGGTCAAGCCGGGGGATTACCTCGATGTCGACTTCGGCCGGAACGAGCCTGTAGACGAGATCCGCTTGGATACCGCCGCCGATTGCACGGCGTCCCACCTGGAAGTGCAGGCGATGGATGCAAACGGGCAATGGAGGACGCTGAACCAGTCGCCGGACTACGTCGCCTCCGATCACAGCAAGTACAGCCTTCGCTTGGCTGCAACCTATGAGATGAAGCAGCACGGCCTCCACTACCTGCTGATCGGCGAAGACTTTTCTGGAGCCTCGGATTTCCAGGACGATCCCGAAGCCTGGGGTTTGACCCCGGTTGTCTCCGGCGAAGGCATACAGCTCTACAAAGTAACCGAATGATTCTGGCCTTGTCGGCTCTTTTGGGTGCTGCGCTGACGGTGGCGGCATGTTACGCCGCCGGAGCAATCCTCATCGACCGCCTGGGCGTCAGCCTGTACCGGTTCGAGCGCTTGCCGCTGGCCTTTACCCTCGGCGCCGCCTGCCTGCATCTTGTGGTTTTCGTGATTCTCGCGTGCCAGATCGCCTATTGGCCGGTGTTCGCCGCTCTGTTGCTCAGCGTGACCGGCAGCGCCGTCGCCACAGGCTCCTGGCGTCTGAAGGGCGACCCGGGAAAGCCCCTGTCTCAGAGCTTAAAACGCATTTGTATTGTTTTGTTTGGACTGTTTTCCATACTGTACTTCTTCCATGCCTGGGCGCCCGAAATGTCGCCCGACGGCGCGGGCTACCATCTCGGTTACGTCGCCCGCTACCTGCGAGCCCACGGCTTCGAATCCGTCACCACCGACATCTTCGCCACCTTCAGCGGCGGCATCGAGATGCTGTTCGTCCCGGCCTTCGCCATCGGCCAGCACTCCGCCGCGGCTCTGGTTCATCTGGCGTTCACCGCGGCGCTTGCTCTGGCGATGTTCGCCTACGGTCGCCGGATCGGCAAGCCGTGGGCCGGCGCGGCCGGCGCTCTTCTCACCTACGCGAGCCCCATGGTCGGCATCGACGGCTCCAGCGCCTACACCGATCTGGGCGTCGCCGCGGTGGTCTTTAGCGCCTTCTACTGGCTGGAGATCTGGGACAAGCTCCGGGACAACCGTGTCCTGGTTGCCGCCGGCTTGATGGCCGGTTACGCCTACGCCGCCAAGTACACGGCATTCGTGATGCTGCCCTTCGCGCTCGGCTACGTGCTGTGGCGCGCCCGCCGCATGCGCCCGCTTATTCCTGTCTGTCTCTTTGCCGCTCTTATGATTGCGCCCTGGATGCTTAAGAATTGGATCATTGTGGAAAACCCCATCGCGCCCTTCGGCAACGCCATCTTCCGCAATCCCTATTTCCATCCCATCTTTGAACAGGAATTATCCACCGCCATGCGCGATTATGGAATCGCCAACAAGCGAGCCCTGCCCTTGGAGGTGACCATCCGCGGCCAGAAGACGCAGGGCCTGCTGGGCGTGACCTTCCTGCTGGCGCCCGTCGCGCTCCTGGCCCTGCGCTACCAAGAAGGCCGACGCTTGCTTGCAGCCGGACTGCTCCTGGCTTTGCCCTACTACGCCAACATTGGCACGCGCTTCCTGATCCCTCCGCTGCCCTTCGTGTCGCTCGCCATGGCACTGGCTTTGGGAAGCTCCACCGCGCTGCTGGCGACCCTGATGATCCTGCACGCGTTCTTTTCCTGGCCATCGGAAATTCACCGTTACGGAGGCCGCTACGCCTGGAAGCTGGATCGCATTCTGTTCACGCAAGCCTTGCGCTTGGAACCGCAGGATCGATATCTGCGCGAAAAGAGCCAGGATTATTCAGCCGCCCGACTGGTGGAGGCGGCGGTCCCGCAGGGCGAATGGATCCTGGGCACCAAGGGCCTGCCCACCGCCTACTGCAACCGCGATTTTCTGGTCAGCTACCAAAGCGCCGAAAGCCAGACCATGCTCGACTGGATCAACACCGGCTTTATTCCCGATTACCAGCCGACGCTGGTGGTATCGTTCCAGTTCCCGGAACACACCGCTCGCCGATTCCGCATCCTCCAAACTGGGCGGGCGGAGCGTCCCGATGTCCAATGGAGCGTCTCCGAGCTGCGCTTCTTCCATCAGGGTGTGGAAATCGCGCGCCAGCCCAATTGGCGCCTGCAAGCCTGGCCCAACCCCTGGGAGGTGCAGCTCGCTTTCGATAACTCCCTGGCCACGCGTTGGCGAAGCTGGGAAACCGTCAAGCCGGGCGACTTTATCGATGTCGACTTCGGCCGCGAACAAGCCATCGACGAAATTCACCTGGAAACGTCACCCGATTATTATGTCCGGCAGCTTCAAGCCGAAGCCATGGATTCGAACGGCCAATGGCTGACCTTGGCCGAAAGCCCGAAGACCAATCTCGCGGACCGCACCAATTACAGCCTGCGTCTCGCCGCGACCTATGAGATGCAAGCTCGCGGCATCCATTATCTGCTGGTCGCTGACGATTATCCCGGCACCGGCGATATCGAAGACGATCCGCAGGCCTGGGGCCTGACCCTCGCCGCTTCCGGCTACGGCATCCGGCTCTACAAACTGACGCCACAATGAGGGTAACGCCACAATGAGGCTGTTTCTAGGAGTCGACGGAGGGCAATCGGGCACCGAAGCAGTCATCGGCGATGAAACCGGCGAGGTGCTCGGAACCGGCCACGGACCGGCCTGCCGCCATCCCGGCGCCGTCGAGGAAGCTGTGCGGACCGCAGGTTTCGCTAGAACCTCATTCGAGGTCGCTTGCTTCGGATTGAGCGGAGGCCAGCCCGAAGCCGAAACGATGGCCTGCCAATCCGTCCCCGCAAAGCAATACATCTTCACGCACGATGCGTCGATTGCTTTAACCGGCGCGCTCGACAGAGCGCCTGGGGTGATCGTCATCGCCGGAACCGGATCGATGGCCTTCGGCAGAAACGCCGCTGGGGAGGAAGCTCGCGCTGGAGGCTGGGGCTACATTTTTGGTGACGAAGGCGGCGCCTTCGACCTGGTCCGCGGCGCCCTCCGTGCAGCGCTGCGTCAGGAAGAAGGCTGGGGACCTTCCACTGCCCTGCGCGATATGCTGCTGGAAGCCACCGGCTCCGCGACCGCCAATCAAATGCTGCACCGGTTTTACACCCCCGAATTCCCGCGCGACCGCATCGCGGCGATCGCGCCCTTAATCGACGCCGCGGGCGAGTCTGGCGATGCCGTCGCCCAAGAGCTCCTCAAAGCCGCGGCGCAGGCTCTCGCCACCATCGCGGGAGTGGTGCGCAGCCGGTTATTCGCGCCATCCGAGCCGGCGAGTGTGAGTTACTCTGGCGGCCTCTTCTCGAGCCCCATACTGCTGGCCCGTTTCCGCATGCTGGTCGAGCTGGAAGAAGGCAATCGCGTCATTGCCCCGCTCCACAGTCCGGCCGAAGGGGCTTTGCTGCAGGCGTACCGGGCGGCCGGAATCGCGTGTACTCTGAAAAAACAATGAGCCTGGAGCCTGTTTCGCACTTCTTTTATTCCCACCGCCTCAAACTTCAGTTTTGGGATTGGGGCACGGTTGGCAAACCCGTTCTGATTCTGGTTCACGGCGGCCTGGATCATGCTCGCAACTGGGACTGGGTGGCTCGCGCGCTGATCCACGATTTTCACGTCTACGCGCTCGACCTGCGCGGCCACGGCAACAGCGCCTGGGCTCCCGGAGCCCTGTATAGCGTTGCCGAGCACGTGCTCGATTTGTCCGCGCTGGCCGATATCGTGCGCGGCTTCCCCGTGACCATTATCGGGCACTCCTTAGGCGCGGTCGTGACTTTGCTCTACGCCGGCGTCTATCCCGACCGCGTCAAGCAAGTCGTCGCCATTGAAGGCGTCGGCTTGCCCCCCGCGCGCAAATTGGAAGAGCGCCCTCCCGCGGACCGCATCCGCGATTGGATCGAACGCATTCGTGGCGCGGAGAACCGCTCGCCCCACTCCTATCCCGACCTCGCGTCCGCGGTCAAGCGCATGAAAGAGGCCAACCCGTTCCTCACCGAGGCCGTCGCGGAGCACCTTACCCTCCACGGCACCAACTGGAACGCCGACGGCTCCATCATTTGGAAGTTCGATAACTTCGCCCGCATCAGCGCTCCCTATGGAATGAATCTGAGCGAAGCCTGCGCGGTCTTCAGCCGGATCACCTGCCCCGTCCAACTATTCTGGGGACGTCAAAGCTTCGTGCTCGACCCTGATCTCGCGCCGGAAGCCACGGCGATTTCAAACCGCCAGGTGGTAAAGGTCGATCACTCCGGCCACTGGGTGCACCACGATCAGCTTGAGATCTTCCTTACAGAGGCAAAAAAGTTTTTAGCCGCGGATGGACGCAAATGAAAAAGAATAGCTATTTGCGTTTGGCCGTGTTAATTTGCGGCTCATTGCGCGGAAGCCGATGACGCGGCATTATTAAGCGCGGTTTGTGCCGGCCGGATCGACGCGAGGGCATTTCCTTTCCGCTGAGAGCGACGACGCAGTGCTCGCCATGGAAGGCTGCGAAACCCACGCCGACAACTTTGGCGGCACCGTTCTCCTCACTCGCAAGCCTGGGTACTACCGGCGGGATGGAACGCCGCCGGCGATTTCAGTGACCGCAAGCCTCGGCAAGGGACCCGCTGGCTGCGCCGCGCCGCCGCTCAAGCGTTACCGCTTGGGGTTCGCCTTCGACAGGGGCGACTATCAACTCCTGTCTACACGATCCGTCGAATGACTCCTAGCCCTTTTTGAGGTAGCCGCGGACGTAGAGAGCGGTAAAGCCGTTCACTGTGGAAGTCGTGCCGGTAACTTGCATGATGTGCCCGGCATGCTGGATGGCGGCATCGCGGAAGGCGCCCATCCCGTCGCGGCGCGGGTCGTGCTCCTCCTCCATCAGCATATACAGCGACCCGTCCTGCGTCAGCAGCCCGATCGGCTGGCCGGCGCGGAAGCACTTCTGCGCGCAATCCCGGTGCTTATCGCCGTGCTTGCCGACTTCCAGATAACACGAAAAATCGACGATCTCGCCCACCACGGTTTTGATGGAGCCGCTGTTGGGCTTGCCATCCACGGAGGCGCCCACGGTAGTCGAGCTCCACGCGGCGTCGGGCTTCTCCCCCAGGGTCCCCATTGGCTTGGCGTAGGTGCCTCCATCGGCTGCCGGGGTCATTTGCGGCTGAAGGATTCCGGTCTTCGACTGCGCGGAGAGAGACACCACGGCAGCAAAGGCGGCGGCGGAGCAAAGCGCGGCTTTGGTGAGGTTCGTCATGCCGGTATTCTATCACCGGTTCCGGTGAAGCGACCGGTCCGCCTGCGCCGCCATGGCGGCGGTATCCAGTCGCTCCTCCCAGGAACTGGGCGATGATGCGGGCGTGTTCCTGGGGTTGCTGGATTAAACTCGGATACTCCACCCAGTGAAGCGGCATCGCGGCCCGCGCATTCAGCCACGCGACTACGGAGCGCAAATGCGCTTCAAGAGCCGCTTCGATGGCGGCTGCAGGAAGCTTGGGCGCATTTCCCGTCTGCCGCCGGATCATCTCCGCTTGCGAGGCGGCGATCTGGGCAATCGGGCGGCGCAAAAACACGATCCGGTATTCGTGATTCACCGGTAGCGAAAGCAGCAAGGATGAGATCACTTTCACAACCTTCCCCTCCGCCTCGGCGATGAGCCCGGGGTTGGAGGGAAGCTGCTTGATTCTCTCCCACTCGAAGTAGCCGCGTGGATTATCGGGATCCGCAGCGCGAAGCCCGTCAGTCAGCGGTGTTAACCCTCCGGCTGTCAGCATCTGCATCATCAGCGAAGTGCCGGAGCGTGGAAGGCCGCTGACGACAGTGATCAAGAAGCCTGCGCTCTGGCGAGCTTGCGGCCGTCTTTGGCGGGTTGGTCAAGCTTGCCGTACTGCGCAAGCCAGGCCGCGTGCTGGCGGGCGCGATCGCGATCGCCGCGCGGCAACGAGTGCAGCCGCAGCAGCCAGCGGTGCGCCAGCTCAAAACCGGGCGCCAGGGCGAGAGCAGTCTCGAATGCCTGGATAGCGCGCTTAAAGTGGCGCAGGCGCGCGAGGGCGATACCCAGGCAAAAATGCCCAACCGGGAGATCGTGCTCCAGGCCGACGGCAGCCAGCGCTTCCTCGGCAGCCTCGACGTTGCGCTTTTGTTGCAAGCGCACGCGAGCCATCCACATGTGGGCGAAAGGACTATCCGGATCGGCGGCCAGGGCTTTGGCGAATGCGCGCTCAGCCTCCGCGATCCGGCGCCGGCGGAAATACGTCTGGCCGATGCGGATGTGCAGATCGGGAAGCATCGGCTCCAGCTTCTCGGCCTGTTCCAAGGCTGCCAGCGCAGCCTCGGGATCGTTCTCGGCGAAATGGAATTCGCCGCGCAGCCAGTCAGCCATGGCCTGCTGGTCCTCCCTCGCGCTGGCCAAGCCATCCAGTACCGCCTGCGCTTCTTTGTGGCGGCCGCACTGGCTGTAGCACAGCGCCAGGTGTAAGGCGTAGCGCTTCTCTTCCGGATTCGCTTCGGCGATCTCCTTCAATAACGGGATCGCCTGTCCCGGACGGCGCGAGTACAGATAGGCCCGGCCCAGGTTGTACCTCTGCTCGCGTAACGAACTTGCGACGGCTTTCTGTTTGTTCTCATTCGGGGCTTCGATGTAGCCGAGCGCGACGAACTGATCCAGCACGGCCTTGGAAGTCTCCGCGTCCACGCGCATGTCCTCCGGGTGCATGCCGCATTCTCCGGGAACCTGCTCCCAGCTCGGAATTTTTTCAACCTCGGGCGGATCGTCGAAAGCCTGCCGCAGAACTTTGCCGTCCATATCCTCACCCACGGGCAATCCGAAGAGCGTGAGAATCGTGGGCGTGATATCCAGCAGCTTCGCGCCGTAAATCCGTTGGTCCTGGCGAACGCCCGGACCCATCATCGCGACGATGCCGGTAGGCCGGTGCTGGACGGTGGGTCCCGCCGGCTCCTTGGGAATCGCAGTCGGGCGCAGATGATCCGAATGAAAACCGTGATCGGAGAGCAGAAGGAAGGTTGTCTCCGGACCGGCCAGTTCCAGCAGGCGCGCCAGAAGCATGTCGTGAAAACGGTACGCGCCTTCCAATACCTCGCGATACAGCTCGAACTTGTCCTCCGGTATGCCTTCCATCTTGGGAGGATGAAAATTAGCGAAGCCGTGGCTGAAGTGGTCGATCCCGATATAGAAAGCGGCCAGGAAATCCCACTCCCGGTTTTCCAGAATCCAGGTGACGGCATTATGGACGCTGGCGGTTTCCGCCAAATTCTTCGCGACCATCTGCGGGTGCCTGTCCTTTTCCTGATCGATCTCCCTTAGGTGCGGAATGAACGGCTGCACCATGTCGGCCGTCACCTGCCCCGGATGCATGCGAAGCTTACCGAAGGTCTCTGCCAGGCCTTCCGGATGAACTGTCCCCGCCGCCATAGGCCACGGCTGGTCTATGGGAGCGGTAGCGACATCAAAGACATCGCTCACGGAGATCCCGTTGATCGGCTCCGCCGGATGGCTGGCGAACCAGCCAACCTGGTGCGTTTTGAAGCCCTGCTGCGTGAGAATATTCCAGATCGCCTTGACTTTTCGCGAGGTGCTGCTCACCAGCCGGACGCCGCCGGAATGCGGATCGGGCTCAGTGAACCCCCAAATGCCATGTTTATCGGGATACTTGCCGGTGGCGATGGACGTCCACAGCATGGGAGAGAGGATGGGACGGAGGGTGCCCATGTTTCCCATGACGCCTCGATTGATAAGAAACTCGAGCGCGGGCATCTTACCGGCGTCGAGCAGAGGATTGATGATTTTCCAGTCGGCCGCGTCCCAACCGATCAACAGGACGCGTTTGGCGAGACGTTGGCCCACGCGGCGCCTGCTAGGCGGTTCTGCGCAAGCGGCGAAGCGCTTCCAGCCCAGCCAGTCCTGCGATGCCGAGCGACATCAGCCATAGCGAATTGGGCGCCGGAGTCGTGGGAGGCGCCGAGCAGGTCGCCCCCCCGGTGGTGGCGCCTACAACGATTGGCTGGCCCGGGCACTGCTCGATGGCTGTGTTCGTGACAGTTACGTTGTAAGTGAAATTTCCGTTTTGGGTGATGGTGAACTCAAGCCAACCATAATGCGCGGACGCACCCGTTCCGATCTGGAAGCCGATATATTTCGCGGCGCCTAGAAAATTGCGGTCCTCGGAACTCGACGAGAGCACCAGCAGCGCGGTCGAACCAAAGCTCGACAGGCCGGTGGGCACCGTGACTCCCACGTCCGCAGGAAAAGGAAACGAGCTTGACGAGCCGGAGCCCCAGAATTTGACGCCGGCGATACCCCCCATCACCTTCACACTGGCGGAACTGTCCCCAAAGTCAGTGTTCTTGGCCGCGAGCGCTGTCGGGAAGCCCGTGACCGGAATAGAGGTAGCCACGCCGGTTTGAGGAATCGTCAGATTGGGCGCGGTGGCGGAGATACTCGCGTGAGCTGGGGCAGCCAACGCAAGGGCACCCACTCCCGCAGCGGCAAGCGAGTAATCCTTCAGCCGGCTATCCATCGCCCGGCTCAACCGAATTTGCTTCTTGGCCTTGGCAGGCCGCTGCATCCCACTCTTGTTGCGCATAGAGCCCTCCCTGGGATTGAAGAACCAATGTTAGTTGATGGAATCGGGCGTGTCAAGAGGAAGCAAAACAATTTGTCCAACAAATGTTTCAATGGGAAATGGTTCGACGGGAAAGATTTCGATGCCGCTCTGCGACGCGCCTGCTTAGCCGGTTTTGCGAAGCCGGCGGAGCGATTCCAGCCCAGCTAGTCCGGCGATGCCGAGCGACATCAGCCACAGCGAATTGGGCGCTGGGGTGGTGGGCGCCGCGGCGCAAGTCGCCCCTCCGGCGGTGGCGCCGACGGTAATGGGCTGGCTGGCGCACTCCTCGATCGCCAACTGATCCAGCACGGCAGTGTAGCCAACACCCCTGGTTTGAGTGATGGTGAATTTCAGCCATCCGTAGTGGATATTCGCCCCGGAGCCGACCGAGAACCCGAGATACTCATTGGCGCCCAGAAAGTCGCCGTCCGCGCCGCTTTCGCTGCTGGAGACCAGGTGCTGAACCCCTGTGAACCTTAACGTCCCGGTCGGTATGCGTACCCCGGCGCTAGCGCCAGCGATACTTCCGCTGACGGATCGGCCAAAGAAGGCCGGGCTCGCGGAGACTCCCGAGACGTAAACGCCCGAGGACGACTCATTGGAATACTCCACCAGTTTAATCGCGTGGGTGAATCCAGGAATTGGCGCGAAAGGCGGCGAGCCACTGTTGACCGGAATGGTGAGATTAGGAGTCGAGGAGGTGATGCTGGCATGCATCGGAGGGGCAAACGCCAGCGCGCCTACACCCGCCGCCGCCAGGGAATAATCCTTCAAGCGTCGGTCCGTCGACGGCTTCAGGCGAGCCCGTTGCTTAGTCTTTTTTGGCGCTGCGGTGGCCATCTTAAGACGTAAGTGGTTATCATGAAACTTTCCTCTCATGCTGCGTTTTGAAACGGCCGGCGAATCGCACGGCGAATGCCTGGTCGCCACCTTGACGGGCTTGCCCGCTCAAGTCCCTATTTCCCTCGAAGCCATCGACCGGGAGTTGTGGCGCCGGCAACAGGGTTTCGGCCGCGGCGGACGAATGAAAATTGAAACCGACCGGGCGCACATCGTCAGCGGCGTGCGGCATTCCATGACCATCGGCTCGCCCATTGCCGTCCTCATCCAGAACAAAGACTGGCAGAATTGGACCGAAGCCCTGCCCGTGGAAGATAGCGAAGGCTCCGAGGACAAGAGGAAGCCCGTCACCCGGCCCCGGCCCGGCCATGCGGATTTAGCCGGTGCGATCAAGTACAATTTTCAAGATGCGCGCTACATTCTGGAGCGGGCCAGCGCGCGGGAAACCACGGCGCGCGTCGCGGTGGGCGCGCTGGCGAAGGCATTCCTCAAGGAGCTCGGCATCGGCGTGCTGAGCCACGTGATTCAGGTCGGCGAGGCGAGGCTGGAGCGCGGGGCGGCCTGGGATGAATTGGTCGAACTCAGCCAGCGCAATGAAGTCCTGCTCAATTGCGTCGATCCGGACGCCGAGCAGCGCATGAAAGCGGTCATCGATCACGCCTACCGCACCGGCGATACCGTAGGCGGCGTTTTTGAAGTGGTGGCGCACGGAGTGCCCCCGGGCTTGGGCTCGCATATCGCTTGGGACACGCGCCTGGACGGAAGGCTGGCGCAAGCTATCGTTTCGATGCAAGCAGTAAAGGGCGTGGAGGTAGGATTGGCCGCGGAAGGCTCCGCGGCGTTCGGCTCAAAGGTGCAGGACACGATTCATTACGACCGCCACAGCCACACCTTCACCCGCGGCGCCAACCGCGCCGGAGGCCTGGAAGGCGGCATGACCAATGGCCAGGATGTTCTGGTGCGGGGATTCCTCAAGCCCATCTCCACCCTGCGCCGCCCTCTGGAGAGCGTGGATCTGGAAACGCGCGAGCCCGCTCTAGCCGCTTATGAGCGCAGCGACGTCGCCGTGGTTCCCGCCGCCGGCGTGATCGGAGAGGCGATGGTGGCTCTGGTGCTTGCGTCCGCTGCGCTGGAGAAATTCGGCGGCGATTCCTTACCCGAAACGAAGCGCAACTATGCAAACTATCTGGATCAAGTGAAGAATTTCTGAATGATTTATTCGATTGTGAAATACGGACAGCCGGTGCTGGAGAAGAAAGCCGTGGCGGTCAGCGAGTTCAATACTCCTGAGTTGATCGCCTTGGTGGACGACATGTTCGAGTCCATGTACGCCGCCAAGGGCGTGGGACTCGCCGCCCCGCAAATCGGCATCGGCAAACGCATCGCCGTGATCGACGTCTCGAGCGGCGAAGATCCCACGCAAAAGCTGGTGCTCATCAACCCTGAGATCCTCGACAAGCAGGGCGCCTTGACCAGCGAGGAGGGCTGCCTCAGCATCCCCACCTTCCGGGAACCGGTCACGCGGGCGCAGAAAGTCACCATTCGCGCTTACAAGGCCGACGGCGAAGCGTACGAAATGACCGGCGAGGATCTGCTGGCTCGCGCCTTCCAGCATGAGACCGATCATCTCAACGGCACTCTCTATATCAGCCACATCAGCCCCTTGAAGCGCGATCTGATCCGGCGTAAAATCCGCAAACTGCAAAAAGCCAACGAGTGGAGCTGAGACCTCCCCATGGACCTGGTGTTTCTAGGCACGCCGGCGTTTGCAGTGCCATCGCTGGAACGAACTGCCGCGGCCGGACATCGTATCGTGGCTGTGTTCACCCAACCCGATCGCCCGAAAGGCCGTGGCCAACGCGAAGCCATGCCGCCCGTCAAGGAAGCCGCGTTGCGCCTGAACCTTCCCGTGCGCCAGCCCGAGCGAATCCGCAAGCCTGAGGTGATCGAGCAACTGCGCGCCATGGCGCCGCAGGCGATGGTGGTGGTAGGGTACGGCCAGATCATCCCGCAGGCGATTCTGGACATCCCTCCCTTGGGCATCATCAACGTGCACGCTTCCCTGCTCCCGAAGTATCGGGGCGCCGCGCCGCTTCAATGGGCCATCGCGCGCGGAGAATCGCACACCGGCGTGACCACCATGCGAATCGACGCCGGCCTCGACACCGGCGACATGCTGCTCAAATGGGAAACCCCCATCGGCGCGGAAGAAACTGCCGTGGAACTGGGCCAACGCCTGGCGGCCGCCGGCGCGGATCTGCTGACGCGCACGCTGGAGGAATTGCCGCGCATTCGACCGGAGCCGCAGGATGACGCACAGGCAAGCTATGCTCCCATCCTCAAGAAAGAGGACGGGCACGTGAATTGGAATCTTCCCCAGCGCGAAATCCTGAATCGGGTTCGAGGGTTCCAGCCCTGGCCCGGCTGCTACGGGTTCCTGCGCGGTATGAGATTCCACATCTGGAAAGCCCGGGGGGCCGATCTGCATTTGCCGCCGGGCGCTTTAGAGGCACGCAAGCGAAGCCTCTTCGTGGGTTGCGGGGATGGCTCAATCGAAATTCTGGAAATGCAAATGGAGGGTAAGAAGAAAATGGATGCAGCGGCGTTTCTGAACGGATCACCGGTTCAAACCGGCGAGGTCTTTGAATGACTGGGAACGGGAGGAAACTGCCCCTCGGCTTTCGCTACGCCACTACTTACGCCGGCATTCGCAAAGTGGCCAAGGATGACCTAGCTCTGATCGTCTCCGACACGCCCGCGTCCGCGGCTGCTGTGTTCACCAAGAACCGCGTGGTCGCCGGGCCGGTGACCGTGGCTCACGCCAACCTGCGCTCCTCCCGTGGCCGCATGAACGCGATTCTCGTCAACGCCGGAAACGCCAATTGCGCCACGGCGACGGCCGAAAAGGTCGCGACGGAAACCTGCCGCGCGGTCGCGAACCTCCTGGGCGTCGCACCCCATCAGGTGCTCCCGGCCTCTACCGGAGTCATCGGCGTGGAGCTTGACCCAGCCCTCATCCTGAACGCCCTCCCTCTCTTGAAAGCGGCCCTGAGCCCGATCTCGTTCGACGCCGCGGCCGACGCCATCCTCACCACCGACACTCGCCCCAAAACCGCCTTCGCGGCCATCAAAGGCGGCATCGCCGTGGCCGGAATGGCCAAGGGCTCCGGCATGATTCACCCGCGCATGGCCACCACCCTGGCGTTCGTATTGACCGATGCTGTCGCCCCTCCGGCGGCTCTCCGCGCAGCGTTGAAGCACGCCATCGAGCGGAGCTTCAACCGCATCTCCGTCGACGGCGACACTTCCACCAACGACACTGTGGCCGTCCTCGCCAACGGAGCTTCCAAGATCGCCCCGCCCGCCAAAGCTCTTGCCGCGGCCCTGGCAGAGGTGCTGGGATCGCTCGCCCAGCAGATTGTCCGCGATGGCGAAGGAGCGCGCAAATTCATCACCATCGACGTAAACGGCGCAGCCTCCGACGCGGCAGCGGAGAAAATCGCGCGGTCCATCGCCAATTCGCCTCTGGTGAAAACCGCCATCGCCGGCTCCGACCCCAACTGGGGCCGCATCCTTTCCGCAGCCGGAAACGCCGGCGTGCCTTTCGATCCCCGCAAGGCCGACATCGATATGCAAGGCATCGCCGTGTGCCGGAGCGGGCTCGCGGCCGATTTTTCCGAAGAGGCCCTGAAGCGGAAACTGGATGAGCCGGAGTGCTCCATTCAGTTCACCCTGCGCGTGCGCGGCCGCGGCAAAACTCGCTTCTGGACCTGCGATCTGACCGAGGAGTATATTCGGATTAACGCCAGTTACCGCACGTGAAGATATTTTGCCTGCTGTCGATTTCCTTTGCGTTGTTCGGGCAGAAGCCCCCCGCTTTGCCGCCCGATTCGACGCCGCAGGAGGTTCGCGACCTGATCCGCACCCTGGCCGAGGCCGTGCAAAATAAAGACGCGCAAGCTTTCCTGGATCATGTCGACGGAGCGACCCCGGACCGCGAAATGCTGCACTACTATCTGGAAGGGCTCGCCGCGCGCGACAACGTCATCTCCACCATCGAGATCGTGAGCGATAAGGGCGACCTGCAAATGCGCGCGCTCGCCTTGGATTGGACTCTCAATATCGACTCTGAGCCTCTGCGCCGCGCCCTGATCAACGTCACCATCGAGAAGCAGGGCAAGAACGCAAAGAAACAGAAGTGGACCTTGACCTCCATCGCACCCATCGACTTCTTCAAGCCGCCTGCGCACTAAAGACGCTACAGCGGCAATTCCATCGGAAGCGCCAACGGAGGCTCGATGAAGAAGTTGAGCTCCGCCATCCGGGCCATCGCCGCGCGGACCGAGGCCTCCGTTGCGGGCTCAACTGTGATCACGAAGGGAAGATCGCGCCAGTTCGCGTTGGGAAGCTGCAAGACTGCGTCGATCGAAATATTCTCGGCCGCCAGCGCCGTCGCCAACTGCGCGATGATCCCCGGCCGGTCCTCCACGCGAAATCGCAAATAATACGCGGAGCGGTGCAGCGTCACCGGAATCGGCTTGTACTCGCCCAGGCGCGCATGCGCGAATGGCGAGACACGTTCCGGGCTGCCGGACCGGATCTCGCGCGCCACACGCATCAGATCGCTGACCACGGCGACACCCGTGGGATGCGAACCCGCGCCCTTGCCGTAATAGAACGTGTCCGCGCCGAATTTGCCGCGCACCCAAACCGCGTTGTACGCCCCACGAACGCTGGCCAGAATGGTCGACTGCGGAATCAGCGACGGCCGTACCGATACAATCAACCCATCCGGGGTCTGCCGCGCCGCGCATACCAGCCGAATGGTGTGATGCAACTGGTGCGCGTACTCGAAATCCACCGGAGTAATGCGCCGGATACCCTCGGTGTAAATGTCAGCCGGAACGATCCGTTCCCCAAACGCCAGCGCCGCCAGAATCGCCAGCTTCGATCGCGCATCGAATCCATCAACGTCGGCCGAAGGGTCAGCCTCGGCGTACCCCGCCTTCTGCGCCTCCACCAGCACGTCGTTAAAGCTGGCGCCCCGGCTTTCGATCTCCGTAAGAATGTAGTTGCACGTGCCGTTCAGGATTCCGTACAGCGTGTTGATGCGGTCGCCGGAGATCCCCTCGCGCAGCACCGCATGAATCGGCAGGCCTCCCGCGACGCTCGCTTCCATCGCCAGATTGATGCCTGCGGCAATGGCCCGGTCCCACAACTCCGCTCCGGCCAGAGCCATTAGCTCCTTATTCGCCGTCACCACGGATTTGCCGCGTGCGATCGCCGTCTCCACGATCTCGCGCGCCACGCCCGTTCCGCCCACCAGCTCCGCCACGATGTCGATCTCGGGATGCTCGACGACTTCGCGCCAATTTGCAGTCTTCAGCGCCGCGCCGAACGCCGCCGGAATCTGCTTGCTCGCGACGCCCCGGCTGCACACCGCGCGCACTTCCAGCGGAAACCCGAGCTTCAGTGCGATATCGCGCGCGTTCTCCGCCAATATGTCGAGCGCGCCCGCGCCCACGTTGCCCAAACCAATGATGCCTACTTGAACCGGCTGCATAAGGTGGATCTTCTAATTTAACGCGTCCCGTGCGCACCCCTTTAACCCGCGCACAACGGAACGTTGAGGCGTCCTGTGCGCACTCCTTTAACCCGCGCACAACGGAACGCTCAGGCGTCCTGTGCGCACTCCCTTAACCCGCGCACAACGGAACGCTGAGGCGTCCTGTGCGCACTCCTTTAACCCGCGCACAACGGAACGCTGAGGCGTCCTGTGCGCACTCTCTTAACCCGCGCACAACGGAACGCTGAGGCGTCCTGTGCGCGCTATTTCACCACTAACTTGAATTCCACCACCAGCACCAGCGCGTCCGGCGTCACCCGCACATCCGACAGATCGAAGGAACTCAGCTCCTGCTGATACGTGGAATTTTCGCGAGGTTGCTCCAACAGGGCCTTGGCTTGATCCCGCACGTCGATCTTGAACTGCTTGCTGAAGCTGTCGGTCAAGGCCTGGCGCACGCGCCGGATGTAGTAGGAGTCCTTGACCGTCGTGACCTGCACGTTGTCCATCGCGATCACACCTTTGCGGGCGACCGGCGAAGCTTCAATCGCGAGATCGAAGGAATCTCCCATCCCCATGCATCGTCCGAAGACATCCAGCGAAGACCGGCCGCTGAACTTCGCGCTGATCTTCAAGCGGCCCTCGGCCTTGTCCACTGCCGAGAAATGCGGCGCCTCCAGATACGCGTATTGGCACTTTGCGGTAGGCGTGCCCTTCACATAACGCCGGCCATCCTGCGTGAACAATTGTTGCGCCACCAGCCTTTCGAGCGCTCCATACCGCAGCTCCAGGTCCGCGGAAAAGGAAGGAGTCGCACACAGCAACAGCAAACAAGCGGCGCGCATAAGGGCTCCTTTTGATTGTAAGGTTGACTGATTGTACAGTTGGTGCCGTCCGCTAAACTGAAAGCTCATGCCTGACGCCTATATTTGCCAAGGCGTGCGAACACCCATTGGCCGCTATGGAGGGGCCCTGGCCATGGTCCGCACGGATGACCTCGCGGCGCATCCTCTGGCCACTCTGAAGCGCGCCTTCGCGCAACTCGACTGGGAGCGCGTCGACGAAGTCCTGCTGGGTTGCGTTAACCAAGCCGGCGAGGACAACCGCAACGTCGCTCGCATGGCTCTGCTCCTCGCCGGCTACCCCTCCGGCGTCCCCGGCGTCACGGTGAATCGCCTCTGCGCTTCTGGAATGGAAGCCGTCGCGAGCGCCGCGCGCTCCATCGGCATCGGCGAGATTTCCCTCGCGGTCGCCGGAGGAGTCGAAAGCATGACCCGCGCTCCCATGGTGATCCCCAAAGCGGCGTCAGCCTTTTCGCGCAACGCCGAAATCTACGACACGACCCTGGGCTGGCGCTTGGTCAATCCGCTCATGGAACAAATGTACGGCGCCGATTCCATGGCGGAGACCGGCGAGAACGTCGCCGAGGCTCATGGAGTCACCCGCGAATCGCAGGATCGCTTCGCCTTTGCTTCGCAGCAGAAGTGCGCGGCTGCTCAAGCCGCCGGAGTCTTTGCCGAGGAAATCGAGCCCGTAAGCATCCCTGGGCCGAAAGGCTCCGTCACAACCGTCTCCCTGGACCAGCATCCCCGCGCGGACACGACGCTTGAAGCCCTCGCCAAGCTGCCCACGCCCTTCCGCAAGAACGGCACCGTCACCGCCGGAAACGCCTCCGGAGTCAACGACGGCGCTTGCGCCATGTTCGTCGCGTCCGAGGAAGCCGCCGCGCGGCACGGCTTGACCCCGATCGCTCGCGTCGTCGCAACCGCAGCCGCCGGAGTCGAACCTCGTGTCATGGGATTGGGCCCCATCCCCGCCATACAGAAGCTTCTGGCTCGCGTGAACATGACCATCGATGAAATCGGCATCCTGGAGCTCAACGAAGCCTTCGCCGCCCAGGCCCTCGCGGTAACCCGCTCCTTCGGCCTTCCGGATGACAGCGAAAAAGTAAATCCCAACGGCGGCGCAATTGCTCTCGGCCACCCTCTCGGCATGAGCGGAGCCCGCCTGGTGCTCACCGCATCGCATCAGTTGCGCCGCACCAGAGCCAGGTACGCCATCGCGACCATGTGCGTGGGCGTCGGTCAAGGCATGGCAATGCTGCTGGAACGAGTCTAGTTATTTCGCCGCCCTATACGCTTCGTCCAAAATCTCGATCACGTGACTGACGCGCTGGCCGTGTCCGTGCTGCTCGACACCAGCGCGAAGTTGTAACATGCATCCCGGATTTGCCGTCGCGATGCGCTCCGCTCCCGTCGTATTCACGTTCTCCATTTTGTTGGCCAGCAGCCGCATCGACATGTCCGTGTGAATCACGTTATAGATTCCCGCGCTGCCGCAGCACAGATCGGAGAGACGCATCTCTTTCAGCTTTAACCCCGGCACCCGAGCCAGCAACTGGCGTGGGGCGGAGCGGACCTTCTGCCCATGCGCCAAGTGGCAGGAGTCCTGATACGTTACCGTCGCGCGAACCTCACCCAGGCGCGGATTCAGCTCGATGGAAGCCAAAAACTCGTTCACGTCCTTCATCGACGCGACAAAGCGCTTCGCACGTTCCGCGTACGCCGGGTCGTGCTCCAACAGCTCGTCATACTCCTTCAGCGTGGTGCCGCACCCTCCCGCATTGGTCAGAACTGCGTCGAAGGCGCCGTCGAGCACCGCATCGATATTCCGCCGGGCAAGCTTCCGCGCCGGCTCACGCAAACCCGCGTGAACATGCAACGCGCCGCAGCAGGTCTGCGACTCAGGAATCGTAACCTCGCAGCCGTTCGCCTGCAGCACCCGCACCGTGGCCTCGTTCAGCCTCGCGAAAGAAATGTTTGCGATGCATCCCGCGAGAAAAGCCACGCGATACTTCCGCTCTCCCTGCGCGGGGAACACGCGACCGATATCGCGAAAGAAGAATGGCCACTCCACCGCCGGCGCCAGCGGCTCGATCTCTCCCAGCTTGCCCATCAGCTTGAGCAGTCCTGAGCCGCGCACCAACTTCTGCAGCCCGGACTGCTGGTAGAAAAGCATCTTCCAACCGGCGATGCGCAGCAACGCGCGCGAGGGCAATAGCCGCTCAAATATAAACCACCGCAGAAGCCGCGACCCCAGGGGCCGGTGCGTTCTCTGTTCGATGTCGGCGCGCGCCGCCTCCACCAGGCGGCCGTATTCCACACCCGAAGGACACGCGCTTTCGCAACCCCGGCACGCCAGACACAGATCGATGTGCTCCCGGTAAGCGTCGCTGATGGGCGCCCCGTTGTGCACTTGCAACATCTGATAAATGCGCCCGCGCGGCGAGTCCATCTCCACGCGTAAATCCCGGTACGTGGGACAGGCGTTCAGGCACAACCCGCAGTGCACGCAGCGAAGGAGATCCTGTTCCTTGGGCGCGTCGGCGCTGGCCGCCGGGCGAACCACGGGAAGCTCAGAGGCGGCCATGTAAGCGCCCCCGGTTCAGCAGGCGGTTCGGATCGAACATTTCCTTCACTCTTGTCATCATCGCAAAGCCGCTTCCCGGCTCGATCTCCGGCGCCGCGCCGGAATAATGAGCGTAAACGACGCCCGAGCCCGCGCGTGCGATCACAGGCACGCCCAGTCTCTCAATCAGCGCGGGCATCCCGGTGAGTTTCGCGGGAATGGCCCGCACGGATCCCTGCGGATGTTCCGCAAGAAAGCGCGGAGTGAAAGCGCGGATCTCTTCCCATACGGACTCGGCGCACATTTCAGCGCCAGCCAGCTCCCGTTCATAGCGTTCCAGCACACGCTCGCTCCCTCCCGCTTGCACCAAAAGCCGGAATCCGGAGGGCCAGTTCACGATATCGATCGCCGACGGTTGCAGAACGCCTTGGAGAATCCGGTCCCGCGCCGCGAAAGCCTCGCCCGCAGTCTCAAAGCGCATCACGAGCGTCCGCGTTTGCGGCGGAATCGGGAACACCTTGAAGTTCACCTGTGTAATCGCCGCGAGCGTTCCGAACGACCCCACCATCAGCTTTGCCATATCCAGCCCGGCGACGTTTTTCACCACCATCCCGCCGCTCGATATCAGCTTGCCTTCCAACGTCGCAAACGTCATCCCGATGATCATGTCGCGCGCGGTTCCGTACAACCGCCGCCGCGGACCGCTCAAGTTGGCCGCGACCACCCCGCCCACCGTGGAGTTCTCCCATCCGGGGTCCAAGGGCAACATCTGCCGGTGCTCGCCCAGCACACGCTCCAGCTCCGCGAATCGCATCCCCGCTTGTACACTGACCGTCAGGTCGCGCGGATCGTACCGCAGCAAACGGTTCAGCGCGGACGTGGAAACGATCGTCTCAGCCGGCTGCGGATCGCCTCCCAGCCGGTCTTTGGAAAACTTTCCACCCAAGCTGATGGTCTGGTTTCCCAACGCTGCGGCGCGAAGCAACTCGGCCATCTGCTCCGGGGTCTCCGGGCGTAAAGTCTCCATCCAGGAACATCTATTATGACGGACTTCAGGCGCTGTTACCCGCCCGCGCGAGTATGTTACGCTTGGGGCGTTTACCCGCCATGTCCTTGACTCAGGAAAAAGCCCAACTGATGAGTGCTTCGGAGATCGACCGGACGCTGGTCCGCCTGGCTCACGAAATCCTGGAGCGAACACGCGATTTCGACCAGCTGGTTTTCATTGGCATCCGCCGCCGCGGAGTTCCCTTGGCGCAACGGCTCGCTCAAAAGATAAACAGCCTCGAACGGCGCACTGTGCCCGTCGGCGTTCTCGACATTAACTTGTACCGCGACGATCTGTCGACTGTCAGCCATCAGCCCGTGGTCAACGCCACCGACATTCCCTTCCCCATCGCCGGCAAGGATGTAATCCTGATGGACGACGTTCTTTACACCGGCCGCACCATACGGGCAGCTCTCGACGCCCTGTTCGATCATGGCCGTCCGGCGCGCGTGCAGCTTCTTGTGCTGATCGATCGCGGTCATCGTGAGCTGCCCATCGAGGCGCAATACACCGGGCGGATGGTGCAAACTTCGGCTGCGGAGATTATCGAGGTGAAGTTTCAGGAAATTGACGGCATCGAGAAAGTCCTGCTCGTGGAAAGAGCAGCACAAGGGGCCTGAGATGGCGCAGCGATTGACCGGGTCCGGTTTGCTCGGCATCGAAAATTTAACCCGCGAGGAAATCCAAAGCATTTTGGACCGCGCCAAGGATTTTCAGCCGCGCCCCGGTGAAAGTTTCGGGAAATTCGATTATTTGAAAGGTAAAATGGTGGTAAATCTCTTTTTTGAGACTTCCACCAGAACCAGAACCAGCTTCGAAATTGCGGCTCGCCGTCTGGGAGCCGACGCGGTCTCGATCACCGCGCAAGCCTCCAGCGTAGCCAAAGGAGAATCCCTGGTGGACACGCTGAATACGCTGGCGGCGATGCGTCCGGACGCGATCATCATGCGCCACGCGGCCTCGGGCGCGCCCCACTTCCTGCAACGTCACCTGGGAATCCCCATCATCAACGCGGGAGACGGCACCCATGAGCACCCCACGCAGGCTTTACTGGACGCCCGCACCATCCTCGACCGCGGCGCGCATCTGGAGAATCTCAAAGTCGCCATCATCGGCGACATCGCCCACAGCCGCGTGGCGCGCTCCAACGTGTATCTCTTATCCCGGTTCGGTGCGCGCATCGTGCTGTGCGGTCCAGCGTCCCTGCTGCCGCGGGAGTTGGCCCAAATCGCGCCGGGAGTCACTCTGACCAACGATATGAACGAAGCGATCCGGGAAGCGGGCGTCATCATGATGCTGCGCGTACAGTTGGAGCGGCAGGACGATGCGTCGTTTCCCGCCAACGAATACTTTCAATTCTACGGTCTGCGGCCTGAGCAACTACGTTTGGCTCAGCCGGACGTGATTGTGATGCATCCCGGACCGATCAACCGCGGCCGGGAGATTTCCTCCGAAGTTGCGGATTCGCAACGCTCCGCGATCTTGAACCAAGTGGAGAATGGCATCGCCGTACGCATGGCGGTGCTGGAACGCGTCCTCAATGGCGCCCCAATCAATGCCAGCTCTGCTCATTAAGAACGGACGCGTGATCGATCCCGCATCGGGGCGCGACGCCGTCGCCGACGTTTGGATTGAGGACGGCGAGATCCGCGGAGTCGCGCCGGGCCTGGCCGCGCCGGCCGGCGCGCAGGTGTTCGACGCGAGCGGTCTGATCGTCGCGCCCGGATTCATCGACATGCACGTGCATCTTCGCGAACCCGGCTTCGAACACGCCGAGACCATTGAGACCGGTGCTCGCGCCGCCGCGGCGGGAGGGTTCACCTCGATCTGTCCCATGCCCAACACGTCGCCGGTGAACGACAACGCCACGGTGACCAGTTACATCGGGGAGAAAGCCCGGCGCCATGCCATCGTGAACGTCTTCCCCATCGGCGCCATCACCAAAGGCAGCAACGGCGAAGAGCTCGCAGAGATCGGCTCGATGAAGGACGCAGGCGCCATCGCCATCTCGGACGACGGCCGCCCCGTGATGAACGCCCGCGTGATGCGCCGTGCGATGGAATTCGCGCGCAGCTTCAACCTGCCCGTGATCAACCACTGCGAAGATCTGCACCTCAGCGCCGGCGGGGACATGCATGAGGGCCTGGAGTCGGTCCGGCTGGGCCTGCGCGGCATCCCCGGCTGCTCCGAAGACGTGATGGTGGCCCGGGATATTCTCTTGTCCGAATTGACCGGCGCGCGTTATCACGTGGCGCACATCTCTTCGCGGCATTCGGTGGAGATGGTGGCGTTCGCCAAGGCCCGAGGATTGCGCGTGACGGCCGAGGCTACGCCGCACCACTTGGCTCTTGCGGATTCGGACATGCCCCCCTACGACAGCAACTACAAAATGAAGCCCCCTCTGCGTTCGTTAAGCGACGTGAGCGCGGTTGTCGAGGGCATCGTGAGCGGAGCCGTCGACGCCATCGCCACGGACCACGCGCCTCACCCCGGCAGCGAAAAGATGCAGGAGTTCGAAAAATGCCCGTTCGGCATTTTGGGTCTGGAAACCGCGCTGGGCATCGCTCTTGAGAAGCTGGCGCATACCGGCAAAATCACGCTGCCCAGGATGGTGGCCCTCTTCACCACTGGTCCCGCGCGCGCACTGGGGATCGGGCGCGGCACGCTGGCCGCCGGTTCGCCCGGCGACGTAACCGTCTTCTCCGCCGATCGCCAATGGACGTACGACGTGAACAAGTCCTTCTCCAAGAGCCGCAACTCGCCCTACCACGGGCATTCGTTCAAGGGCGGACCTGTGGCGACCATCGTCGCCGGCGAAATCGTCTGGAAGGCCTAGATTGTCTGGAAGGCTTAACGCGGCTTAGGCCAGCGCGGTCTGATTCCTGTGGCATTCCTCGCACGGGCAAATCCGGCGAAGATAGTCGAATGAGTAGATCCCAGTGTTGTGCCCGTCGCTCCAATCGATGCGCATCGCGTACGCCCCAATTGGTTCCACATTGAGCATCTTCAGCTTGGGCTGGTACATCGGAAACAACTCTTTCGATGGCTCTGAGTAGTTGGTCTTCTGCGGCTCCGTACCGTGCGCGCCCGTGCAACTGGCGCAAGGGCAGGAATCGCGCAAAAGCCCCAGCGGGTATTCGCTGCGATGGCGGTCGCGCCAATCGATCTTGATGCCCTTCGATTTCGAGATCGCGATGTGCTCGGGCTCCGCCGCGCTGACCGTCCGGGTCATGCCGGGTTCACTCTTTCGATATCGCGCACACCGGCGATTCTGCGCAGCGCGCTGACCACGCGCTCCAACTGGCGCTTATCTTTGACCTCCAGCGTCATGTCGATGATGGCCCCGTCCGCGGACCGCCCATCGTCCGCGCGAGCCTCCAGGCTGCGAATGTTGGTGCCCTCGGCAGCCAGCACGCTGGTCAGTTGGTTGAGCATGCCGGGACGGTCTTCCGTATAAGCCATCAACTTCACCGGGAACGTCTCGGCCTCTCCGCGCGCCCACTCCACGTCGATCTTGCGCTCCACTTCGTACATCAGATTCTGGACATTGGTGCAGTTGACCGAATGCACCGCAATTCCCTTCCCTCGAGTCACGTAGCCGACAATCGCCTCACCGCGGATGGGATTGCAACACTTGGCGCGGTAAATCAACAGTTCGTCCACGCCCTTGACTTTGACCACCAGGTCCTTGTCGCCGGGCGAGAGCGGCACACCGCGCGGCGGAATTGCGGAGGGAGGCGAAGACGGCTCCGGGGCGGTCTCCGCCGGAACCAGCGCCGGAGCGAGTTTTTGCAGCACCTGGCGCGCGGAAAACTTGCCGTAGCCGAGCGCGGCGTACAGGTCCTCCATTTTGGAGCAGCCGTATTCACTGGCGACTTCCTCGAACTGCGACTTGGCGATGCGCATCAGCGCCACGCCCAGGCGGCGGGCTTCCCGCTCAAGATATTTTTCGCCGATTTCGATTGCCTTGACGCGCTCCGTGGTGTTGATGACGTGCCTGATTTTGTTGCGCGCCCGCGGCGTCTTGACCAGAGCCAGCCAGTCTTTGCTGGGAAGATGGCCCGCCTGGGTCATAATCTCCACCACATCGCCGTTGCGCAGCGCGTACTTCAGTTGCACGATGCGCCCGTTGACCTTCGCGCCCACGCAGCGATTGCCGATGTCGGAGTGAATGGCGTAGGCAAAGTCGATCGGCGTGGCTTCCCGCGGCAGCACGATTACTTTTCCGCGCGGCGTGAAAGTATAAACCTCCTCCGGGTAAAGATCCACCTTGAGCGTGGACATGAACTCGCCCGGATCGTGCATGTCGCTCTGCCACTCCACCAATTGGCGCAACCAGGCGATGCGCTGGTCGTCGTTGCCGGCGCCCTTGCGGCCCTCCTTGTACTTCCAGTGCGCGGCGATGCCCTCCTCGGCCACTCGATGCATCTCCTCCGTGCGAATCTGCACCTCGAAGTGCCGGCCCCCCGGTCCCATCACGGAGGTGTGGAGGGACTGGTACAAATTGGGACGCGGAATGGCGATGAAATCCTTGATGCGTCCCGGGATCGGGTGCCACTCATTGTGGATCACCCCCAGCGCGGCGTAACAGTTCTTCACCGAATCGGTGACGATCCGCACAGCCAGCAAATCGTACACCTGATCGAGCGTGATCTTCTGCCGCTTGAGTTTGAGGAACACCGAGTAGGCCCGCTTGACCCGTCCTTCCACCCGCGCCGGAATCCCTTCGCGCGCAAGATGGAGCTCGACGGTATGTTTGATCTCCTTAAGGAACGCCTCGTTCGCCTCGTGCGCGGCCTCGAATTCCTTGAGGAGACCGGTGGAAGCCTCGGGCTCCAGGTAACGGAAGGCCAGGTCTTCCAGCTCTCCGCGAATCTTGCCCATGCCCAGGCGATGCGCGATGGGCGCATAGATATCGATGGTCTCCTGCGCGATTCGAACTTGCTTTTCCGGCGCAAGGTAGTTCAGCGTGCGCATGTTGTGAAGACGGTCGGCCAGCTTGACCAGGACGACGCGCAAATCCCCGACCATCGCCAGCAACATTTTGCGGACGCTCTCGGCCTGGCGCTCCTCGCGCGAAGCCAGCTTCAGCTTGCTCAGCTTGGTGACGCCGTCCACGCATCGCGCCACCTCGTCGCCGAAATTTTTGCGCACCTCCTCCAGCTTGGCGCTGGTGTCCTCCACAACGTCATGCAGCAGCCCGGTCTGGAGGCAGACCATGTCCATGTTCATGTCCGCCAGAATCCGCGCCACGTGCAGCGGATGGATCATGTAGGGCTCGCCGGATTCCCGTTTTTGCGAGCCGTGACGCTCGCTGGCGAAGCGGTAGGCCCGGTCCAGCGGCTCCAGATCTTCCTTGGGGCGAAGCTCGTGAACCCGGTCCCGCAGCTCCTGATACAGCCTCTCCACCGGGTCCGGGGCAGGGGCTGGAAGCGCTGGCTCCTCCGCCGGTGGAACAAGCACCGCCGTAGTCTGGGGTAATTCGGAAGACATCCCTAGCTACTAGTGTAGCCGACGCGCTTGCAGGAACCAGCCGCGCGCAAAGCGCTGACAAAAAACACGAACGCCGCCTCCGATTAAACGGAAGCGGCGTCGGAAATATACCGAGACTTTCTACTTCTTGTCCGAGTCCTGCACGATTCCGCCGGCTCCGCTGCTGGCGGCCTTGGCGGCATTGGCCTTCTTGGTCTCGAGGGCCTTATTGAGCAGTTCCGTGGCCTTTTCGAGATCCTTGTCGTAAGCCGCACGGTCGTCGTCCAGATAGGCTCGTTCGCGGATGATGAGCTGCTGAAACGCCATCGCGTCGGCATAGTCTTTATCGATGTCCAGGGCCTTCTGCAAATTGGCGATACCCTCGTCCAAGGAGGCGAGATATTTGGTCTTGAGATCGTCCTTGACCTTCTTGTCTTTGATGGGACCGGGATCGTCGGGCTTCATATGCTGGTCAAGCTCGGCCAGCATCAGCGCGGGATGCCACTTGTTGTAAGTGATGACGCCGAGAGTGTAATACGCCTGCTTGTTGTTCGGATCCGCATCCAGAACCTTGTGGTTCCAGTCCGCCGCTTCGTCCAGCTTGGCCATCTTCTGGTCCTGGGGCAAGGGCTGCGCTTCGCTGTAGGCCATCGAGGCCAGATATTGGAGCGCGGTCAGATCTTTGGGGTCCTGTTCGAGCACCTTCCTGAACTCTTCCCGCGCTCGATCGGCGAACTCCTTGTTCTGCGCCGATTCTGCGCCGGGAATCCATTGCGCGAAGTAGGAGGTCGCCAGGTACGAGCGATTCACCGGATCCGTGGGGTCGAGGTCGACAGCTTTGGTGAAGTGCTCGATGGCGTCCGAATACTTGGCGTTCTCGAAATCGTGCACGCCCTGATTTCTCTGGTCGCGGGAACGGAGTTTGTCGCACCCGGCCAGCGTCAACATCGCCGCGCTGCCTGCCAAGACAACGCTCAAGCGGAAAAACGTTCGCATATTTACTGTCCCTGTTCGATTTTCGGCGTCATCAGGCCGATTTTGTCGATGCCCGCTCCCTTGGCAATGTCAATCGCCTGCGCCACGGGCTCAAATTCCAGATCCTTGTCGCCGCGGATGAAAACAACGCGCTCCGCGCGAGTGCTGAAAATCTGCTCCAGCCGGCTCTGCAACGCGGACAACTCCACCGGGTCCTGGTTGATCTTGAGATGGCGATCCTTGTCGATCTGGATCACCACCGTGGGGTCCTGATTCGGAGGAGGAGGCGGAGCGTTGGGCGGAGGAGGCTGTGGTGCGATGGCTTCCAACCCGTAGGGCGTCAAAGGCGTGATCACCATGAAGATAATGAGCAGCACCAGCAGCACGTCGATCAACGGCGTGACGTTCATGTCGCATTTTGCGCCGGCGCCGCCGCCGCCAGCAACATTCATTGCCATAATTCAATCTCCTTAAAAACTCGTAACTCTCGCTTTTCAGCCCATCCCGCCTTCAGCCTCTGATCGAGCCGCCGGGCGTCCGGCCAACGCAACGTTAGTTGCGTTGCGAATACGATCAATTGACTTTGGTCGCCGTGGGACGCGCCTGCTGCTCGCCTCTCGGAATCTCTTCCGTCAGCAACCCCAGATCGCTGACGCCCGCCGCGCGCAGGTTGTCGATTACGTCCTCGACTCCCTCATACTTGGCGCGTTTGTCGGCCTTGATATAAACGGTCTTATCCAGCCGGTTGGTCAGCAGGTCGCGAACCTTGTCGGGAATATCTCCCGCGTCCACCTGCTTGTTTCCGGGGCTCAGGAAGTACTGGCCATTACGCGTGACCGCAACCATGATGGCGTCTTCCTTGTCGGCCGCCTGCATGGCGATGGCGTTCTTGGCCTTCACCTTTTCCACTTGGGCGCCTTTGGTCAACATGGGGGTGATGACCATGAAGATGATCAGCAGCACCAGCATCACGTCCACCATGGGCGTCACGTTGATATCGGCCACCACCGGCGGCGCTTTTTTCTTCTCCATAAACGGCTCCTAATCCTTGCTGCGCTAACCTATCGAGACAGTCCGCGCGAACGCCCGAGGAAACCGGCCCCCCGGGCGTCCACGCCATTTCAACTTCACTGACGAAGATTACTTGCCGGCGCCGACCTTCTGGGTGCGCTTCAGGAAGTAGTCGATCAGCTCAGAGCTGGAATTGCCCATCTCCACGTCGAACGCCTCCACGCGGTTGGTGAAGTAGTTGTACATCCACACCGCGGGGATGGCGACGAACAAGCCGATAGCGGTGGTGACCAGCGCTTCCGAAATGCCGCCCGCGACCGCGCCCAGACCGGTCGACTTCTCGGTCGAAATCCCCTCGAACGCGTGGATGATGCCGACGACCGTGCCGAACAGTCCCACGAACGGACCGGTGGAACCGATAGTGGCCAGCGTCGAGATGCCGCGCTTCAGCTCCGCATGCACGATCGCTTCGGCGCGTTCCAGGGCGCGCTTGGAGGCCTGGATCTCCTCACCCGATATTTCCGAGCTCATTTGATGCGCCCGGAACTCCTGCAATCCCGCGACGACAACCTTGGCCAGGTGGCTCTTGCTGAAACGATCGGCAATCTTGATCGCCTCATCGAGCTTGCCTTCGCGCAATGCGCCCGCGACCGCCGGGGCGAACTGCCGGCTCTGCTGCCGCGCGCCGTTAAACGCGATCACGCGGTCGATCATCACGCCGATGGACCACGCCGACATGATGAAAAGAACGATTACGACGATTCTCGCCAGCCATCCCATCTGCCCCCACATCGCGCGTGGATCGAAACTGACGGCCTGGCCGGATGACGCCTCCTGAAGAAGCATCATCGCCCAAACTTGCAACTGTAGAACCATGTTTTTCTCCTGCGAAGTTGAAATGTTGGCGGGAACTCTCTTGGAAGACCCCCGCCGCGGACTTTACTGCAACGTAAAATTCACCGTGATCTCGGTGGCGACCTCCACCGGTTCATTATTCAAGATGGTGGGAATATATACCCACTTCTTGACCGCGTCCATCGCCGCCGGAGTCAGCAGCGGGTTAGCCGACGAAATCACCGTCAGCTTCTCCACCGTTCCGTCCTTGGCGATCACCGCGGATAGCACCACCGCCCCCTGAATGCGCGCCTGTTTCGCGATCGGCGGGTAGGACGGCTTGACACAGTTCACACATTTGGCCGCCTGCACGCCGCTGCTCTGGCGGATCGGACCTTCCGGCTTCTTCGGAGCCTCAACCTTGGGAGGAGGAGGCGGCGGCGGCGGAGCGATGCCAATGCCGGCCGTGGGAGCTATGCCGAGTCCACCCGGAATTCCACCCTCGATTCCGCCAACCACGCCGCCAGTGGCGCCTAGCGGCGCCAAGTCGGTCTCCGTAATCATCGCGATCTTATCCGGCACCTTCACCGGCGCCCGGAGCGTCTGGCCGTTGAACTGGCGAGGCACCAGGTGCACCACCTTCACCACCTGCTGCGGGGGCGGTGGAGGAGGCGGTGGAGGAGGCGGCGCCGGCGCGGTCAGCATGTTCACCAACGACGCCTTTGGCAGCACCTCGGTCCAAATCAGCGGAATAATGACCATCACGCCAATCGCGACGAACTCCAGCCCGAAGGACAACGTGACCGTCCAACTCTTATTGGTCTTGCCTACGCCATCCACGAAGGTTTGATCAAACATCGTTTCTCCTTCCCGTTACCTGCTCACTAGCCCCTTTTACCCACTGTTACACCTTTATCCACTCTTACACCGACCGGTCTTACACCGGGCCTGCGTTCACCCACGCACGGCTTTCCCGGCGGCGTCCTTCGCCACCGGCTTCTTTGCTCCCGGTCCCGGCTTCGATCCCTGTCCGGGCTTCGAGGCCGGCTCCACCTTCTTCACACCTGTCGTTGCGGCTGGACGAGGCTTGCTGGGAGCCGGACTGGGTTCCGCGCTCACTTGCCCCCTCCTGCGCTCCACCACGTTGTGCCCCAATAACAAAATCGGGCTGGCGATAAACACGGAGGAATACGTTCCGAAGATGATCCCCCACACCAGCGCGAAGGAGAATCCGTTCAGCACCGCGCCTCCGAACATCCACAGAGACAGCGCGGTCAGCAGCGTCAGGCCGCTGGTCAAGACCGTCCGGCTCAAGGTCTGATTGACGCTGATGTTGATCAAGGTCTCCAACTTTTCCCGCCGTAGGATCTTCAGATTTTCGCGGATTCGGTCGAAAGTGACGATAGTGTCGTTCATGGAGTAACCGACCAGAGTCAGCAACGCGGCCACTACCGTGAGCGAAATCTCCTTGTTGGTCAGCGAGAACAATCCGATCGTGATCAGCGTGTCGTGAAACACCGCGATTACCGCAGCTAACCCGTAAATCCATTCGAACCGGAACCAAATGTACACCAGCATCCCGGCCAGCGCGTACAAAGTCGCCTCGACGGCCTGGTGCTGCAAGTCCGCACCGATCTTCGGACCCACCACGTCGGGCCCCGAAAGAATGGTGAACGGCCCCAAGACACATGTTTTCTTTAACGCGTCGATGATCGGCGGAGTTACACCCTTGACCCCGGAAAGTTCGTCGAAGCTCTTGAGCAGCCCGCCCCGTTCCTTGTTGCGGAAATCCTCGATGCCCTGCACCACGTCTTGCAACTGCATCTCGGAGAGACTCACGCCTGCGTCCAGCAAGGCCGGGCGTAACGCGCCCGATAGCGAATCCACCGAGGAGTTGTTCACATCCAGCTTGCCGCTGGAATCCGCAAACATGCCGCGCAACGTATCCTCGATCGCCTGCGCGCTGGCGTTGAGATCCTTCTCGTCCTTGATCGGCGTGGTGACCTCGATCTCCTGCGCGCCGGTCAACTGCTGCAGGGAAGCTCCGGGAGCCTTTTCGTCCAGAGCCTTGCGGATCTTGTCCATCGGCGGCTCCTGGCTGAACCGCAACCGCATCTCCGCTCCGCCCCGAAAGTCGATGCCGTAATGCAGGCCGCCCTTTACCGCCCAACTGATGAACCCCGCTGCGGTGACAACCAGCGACGCCGTGATGAATGGCCACTTCCATCTTAGAAAGTCAAAGTTTGTGTTCTTAAATAATTCCATCGAGCCTGTACTGCCGCCGCTGGCTGGCTCTCATCCCGCTGGTTCTTCCGCACCAGCCAATTTGACACCAACCCGCGCCGGAAAGTTCCTTACCCACGCCGCACCCGGCTAAAGCGCAGTGACCTACGTTATCACAAAACGCCGGGTTCCTCAAAGGCCGCGCCAACGGGGCGCGCCGTTCGCTATAAAGCCCTCAAATACTAAGCGATAACACCTGCTGCTGCCCGCCCAACTCCACCATGAAGATGGTCCGGGAAACGAACACAGCCGTGAAAACATTGGCCACCAGGCCAATCACCAGCGTTACCGCAAAACCTTGCACCGGCCCCGTTCCGAACAGGAACAGCATGGCGCAGGAGACCACCGTCGTCACGTGGGTGTCGACGATGGTCAGGAACGCCTTGTTGAATCCCGCCTCCACCGCCGCCGGAACTGCTTTGCCGGCGCGCAGTTCCTCACGGATACGTTCAAAAATCAGCACGTTCGAATCCACCGCCATACCGACCGTCAGGATCACGCCGGCGATGCCCGGCAAAGTTAGCACGGCGTTGAAGTAACTCAAAACCGCCAAAAGGATCAGGGCGTTCAGTACCAGTGCTAGTACCGCGTTCACTCCGCTGCGTTTGTAGTAGATCAGCATTAGCAATACCACCACGCCGACCCCGGCCAGACCACTCCTTATCCCTTCCCTTATTGAATCGTTGCCCAGCGAGGCGCCCACTACACGCTTGTCCAGGAAATCCACGCTGGCCGGCAGCGACCCGGCCTTCAAGTTCAACGCCAGATCGACCGCCTCATCCTGCCCGGAGAGCCCCTCGATTACGCCGTTGTCGGTGATTTTGCTTTTGATGCTGGGCGCGCTCAGGACGCGCCTATCGAGGACGATGGCGAGCCGGCCGCGGTCGTTATCGTGCGCTTCGGTAAATCGCCCGAAGCTCCGCGCCGCTTCCTGAGAAAGCACGAACGCCGTCTCCCATCCGTTATTCTGCGGATTCTGCTGCGCGCGAGCGTCGCGAATGTCCTGGCCGCGCACTTCCGGCCGCTTGGCCACCAGCCAATATTCTTGCGCTGCACCGCCCTTGGTCTCGCTGGGGAAGATCTGGGAGTTGAGCGGCAGCACACCGCCCTTGTCCTGACGTGCCTGATCCACGGAAGCGTAAGGGCCGCCCAATACTTCGTACAACCCCAGCACGGCCTGCGTTTGTAAGAACTGCATGACGCGCGCCGGATCGTCCAGGCCCGGCAACTGCACCATGATCTCCGCATCCGCGTTGCTGCGCCCACGCTTCTGCACGCTGGTTTCCGACAATCCCAGGCTGTTCACCTTTTTGTTCATGATGTTGATGGCGGAGGTGAGCGTGTCGTCCTTGAGTTTAAGCGCCGCACTCGGCTTCATGGTCAGAATATAGTCGCTCTGACCTGCCGGCGTGAGGTTCCACTCATCGGTGAAGTTGTCCTGATAAATCTGGCGAAACGCAGCGGCCTTGATCGCGGGAACCCCTTTTACCGTGATCTGGATCGAATCGGCCTGCTCGATGGATTGGGGATCGTTGCGGTCGATATCGGTGTAAGCGATCGACGCCGAACGCATCGAATCGCGCAGCTTATCGATAATGCCGTCGGCCGTCGCCTTGAACGCGTCCTGCTCATTGACGCGCAGAATCAGTTCGGTGCCGCCGCGCAGGTCGAGGCCCAGGCGGATGTTGTTGTTCCAGTTCTCGATGAGTTGGGCCTTGGACTTGGGTATGCCAACGATAAAGAACACGCACAACAGGGTCACGGCGACGATCGACAGGATGCGGAATTTTAAGTTGTTGTCCATATTGTTACTTCAGGTCTTGCTTCGACTTCCCTTATTTCTTTTCGGGCGTCACCGCCTGGCTGGCGCCTACCATCCCGGAAACCGCGCTGCGGGCGATTTGCAGCTTGATGTTGTCGGGCTTCACCCGGATCACTAACATGTCTCCGGAAATATTCACCACCGTCCCTACAATACCGCCAGTGGTCACTACCTCGCTACCCGTCTGTAGACTCGCCAGCATATCCGCTTGTTGCTTCTTCTGGCGCTGCATCGGCCGGAACACAAGAAAGTAAAAGATGGCTCCAATCAGGATCACCGGCAGCAACTGCAAGGCTGGATTGGAAGGACTAACCGCGGGCGCGCTGCTTTGCAATAGGAGGATTAGGGAGACGGGATGCATCAGGGGGTGCTCTGGCGGCGCGCTTTCAGGTATTCGGGAAACTTCCCAAGTAGTATAGCCTGCCTCATGTCCCGCATGATGTCAAGGTATCGCTTCAGGTTATGTAGCGTAGCCAGCGTGGAAAAAGTCATCTCGCCCGCCAGGAACAAATGTCTCAGGTACGCGCGCGAATAGTTCCGGCAGGTATAACAAGCGCAATCCTCATCCACCGGGCGCGGATCTTCGCGATATTGCGTCTGCTTGATGACCACTCGTCCGCCGCGCGTAAAAAGATACCCGTTTCGCGCATTCCGGGATGGCAAGACACAGTCCATCATGTCGATTCCGCGCGCCACATATTCGGGAAGCTCCTCCGGCATTCCGACGCCCATCACGTAACGCGGCTTCTCCCGCGGCAGCAGCGGCGCCACCACCTCCGTCATCTCCATGCTCAGCTCCCTCGGCTCCCCCACCGACAACCCACCGATCGCATAACCCTCCGCATCCAGCTCACGCAACTGCTCCGCGCACTCGCGGCGGAGATCGGGGAACATGGCGCCTTGAACGATCGGAAAGCAGGCTTGCCCGCGATCGGTCCCATGCCGCCGATAATGCCGGTAAGCCGTGCGCGCCCAGCGCACCGTCCGCTCCGTCGACGCGCGAGCAGCCTCATGACTTGCCGGGTACGCCAGGCATTCATCCAGCACCATCATGACGTCGCTGCCCAAGGCCATCTGCACATCAATGGTCGATTCCGGCGTGAACATGTGCGGATCGCCGTTCAAGTGCGACCGAAACAGCACCCCCTCCTCCGTGACTTTCCGCAATCCATCCAGGCTGAATACTTGGAAACCACCCGAGTCGGTTAGAATCGCCCTCGGCCAGGACATGAACCGGTGCAATCCGCCCAGCCTGCGAATCGCCTCATGCCCCGGCCGAAGGAAAAGATGATACGTGTTGCCCAGGATGATCTTCGCGTCCAGATCATTCAGCAAGTCGCGGTTGAGCACGCCCTTGACCGCCGCCTGCGTGCCCACGGGCATAAATACCGGCGTCTCGACGTCGCCATGTGCTGTGTGCAGAATCCCGGCCCGCGCGCCGGTTTCAGGGCAAACTGCCTGAAGCTCGAACTGGAACACTTCAGCTACTGTAACAAGGAGCTACTGGATCAGGCGCTGGGATTCCAGCCTGACGATGCGGTTGTCCATTTCGATCAGCTTCGCCATGATCTCGCTATGGTGCCGTTCGATGAGAGATGCGCAGTCCCGCATTCTCTGCGCGCAACTCCGCATTTTCGGCGCGCATCTGGCCGCGGCCAGCGAGTCAATCCGGCCGCCCAGCAGCTCCTTTGTATCGAGGATGCGATTGTTCACGTCGTAAGCCGGGTATTGTTGAGCAACACGCCCAGCATCACGCCGAAGAACGGCACGACCACCGTCAGCGCCAGAGTCAGCATCTGGATATCGTTCATCCGCTAATTACTATTGTAGCTCCGGCTGATTAAAATTCTCGCGTTACCATAGAAGGAAGTCTCGCTATGGCCCTGAGGTTCTACAACACTCTCACGCAGCAGAAGGAAGTCTTCGCTCCGCTTTATGACAAAGTCGTGCGAATGTACACTTGTGGACCCACCGTCTACAACTACGTCCACATCGGCAATCTGCGGACCTTTACCTTCCAGGACATCCTCCGCCGGGTGCTCCTGGCGCGAGGCTACACGCTGGACCACGTGATGAACATCACCGATGTCGAAGATAAGATCATTCGCGACGCCGCCGCCGCGCATCAAACCATCTTCGAGTTCACCGAAACTTACACCAAAGGATTTCTCGAAGACTGCGCCACGCTTCGCCTCCAGCGTCCTGAGCGTCTAGTCAAGGCCACCGATCACATCGACGACATGGCCCATGCGGTTCAGCAGCTCGAGCAGAAGGGGTTCACCTACACCAGCGACGGCTCCGTGTATTTCCGCATCGCCAGCTTCCCCGATTACGGCAAGCTTTCGCACAACGACTTCAGCGGCATCCGCTCCGGCGCGCGCGTGGATGTCGACGAGTACGACAAAGACAACGCCCGCGACTTCGTCCTGTGGAAAGCGCAGAAAGACGGCGAGCCGGCTTGGGATGAGCCCATCGGGAAAGGCCGCCCCGGCTGGCACATCGAATGTTCCGTGATGGCCATGAAGTACCTGGGTGAAACGCTGGACATCCACACCGGCGGCGTCGATCTGACTTTCCCCCATCATGAAAACGAAATCGCGCAAGCCGAGGCCCTCACCGGAAAGCCCTTCGCGCGCTACTGGCTGCATGCCGAACATCTGAGCGTCGACGGCCAGAAGATGTCGAAGTCGCTGGGGAATTTTTATACCATCCGCGATCTCACCGCCAAAGGTTATTCGCCGGAATCCGTGCGTTACCTCCTGGCTTCGGCCCCCTACCGCACCAAGCTCAACTTCACTTTCAAGGGCCTGGCCGATGCGGCCGCCAATATTGAGCGCCTGCGAAACTTCAAATTGCGCCTGAAAACCGAACGCTTCGGTGAAGGAACCAAGGCCGCGCTCGAAGCCAGCGCTCGATCCGCCGTTCAATCGTTCGACGAGGCCTTGGATGACGATCTCAACACCGCGGAAGCACTCGGGGCGATGTTCGAGTATGTTCGCGACACCAACGCCGCCATGGATTCGGGCGAATTCTTATCCGGCAATCGCGGCGCTGCGCTGGCGTTTCTGGAGCGTTTCGACACCATCTTCGACGTGCTGGAGCCCACCGGACACGCGGCTCACGGCCCTTCGGACGCCGAAATCGAAGCCTTGATCGCCGAACGCGCCGCTGCGAAGAAAGCCCGCAATTTCGCGCGCGCCGACGAAATTCGGGCCCAACTTTCCTCCCAGGGTGTCATCCTGGAAGACACTAAGGAAGGAGTCCGCTTCAAGCGCCAGTAACCAGCCCATGAAACGCGAATCCAAAACCGTTCATTGGGGCGACCGCCGCCGCCTCTCCGGAGCCTTCACGCCCGTCACCACTCCCATCTACACCGCGACTAGCTATTCCTACGATTCCATGGAAACGCTGGACCGCGTGCTGGGCCGCGAGATTGAGGGACCCTCCTACACCCGCTTCGGCAATCCCACGCGCGACGCTGTAGAAGAGCTGATCCGCGAATTGGAGGACGGAGCGTTCTGCGCCGCTTGTGCCTCCGGCATGGCAGCTTTGCACCTGGCTCTACTCGCCGCGCTGATCGACCGTCCGCACAGGGTGCTGTGCGCCGACGCCATCTATGGCTCGACCGCCAACATGCTGATGACCATCCTGGGTCCCATTGGCGTCGAGACCAGTTTCGTCGACATCTGTAACCTTGCCGCTGTCCAAGCAGCCGTCGAGGAAACCAAGCCTGGCGTAGTGTTGATGGAAACCATCTCCAATCCTCTGCTGCGCGTGGGCGAGATGGACAAGATCGCGGCGGTGGCGCGCAAATCCGGAGCCGTGCTGATCGTCGACAGCACTTTCGCCACGCCGATGCTGCTTCGTCCCTTGGAACTGGGCGCCGGAATGGTGGTGCACAGCGCCACGAAATACCTGGCCGGCCATGGCAACGTCCTGGGCGGCGCTGTGGTCTGCGGCCCGGAACATGCCGATGCGCTGCGATCCCTCGCGCAAACCCTCGGCCCGGTGATGAGCCCCTTCGAGTGCTACCTCACCCTGCGCGGCATGAAAACTTTGGCGGTCCGGATCGAGCGCCAATGCGCCAACGCCTGCAAAGTCGCTTCCGCGCTCAACGCCCATCCTCGTATTAGCCGCGTCTACTTCACCGGCGATCCAGCCCATCCAGACGCCCCCGCCATCACCCGCCTGTTCCCCAAGAATCAAACCGGCGCGATGGTCTCTTTTGAGATTAAGGGGGCGGGACGAGAGGAGGTGTTCGCCTTCATGGACAAGCTCACCATGGTTGTGCGCGGAACATCCCTCGGTGACGTTCAGACTCTGATGTCTTATCCTGCTATCTCCTCGCATCGCGAGCTGACGCCGAAGCACCGCCAGCGCCTGGGCATCCACGACAATCTGATCCGCCTCTCCATCGGAATCGAGGCAGCCGAAGATATCGTCTCCGATCTGGAGCAAGCCCTCGCATAGGCGCGGCCGCACGATCCTGTAGTATTTACAGCCAGTATTTACAGTTCTCGCCCGCGCTCCCCCGCGTAGTTCCCTTTGAGATCATTGATTGGCGCGCCAATTGCACCTTCAAGGTCAGGGGAATTTAAGATGAATCCCATCAAGAAATTCAGTGTTGTTCTCATTTCCGCCTCGGCCTTGTCGTTGCTCGCATGCGGAGGCGGGAAAGTGGTGGTTCTGCCGACCACGGCATCGGCGGCGAGCCCCCCGGCTCCCACACCAGCACCAGCGCCAGCCTCTGTAGTGGTTACAACCATACCCCAGACCCCTGCGCCGCCTGCTACGACCGTGGTTCCAGCAAGCCCGGGCTCGGACTATGTTTGGGTCGCCGGCTATTACAACTGGATGGGCGATCACTACCAGTGGGTGCAAGGCACCTGGGTGCAGACCCCGCGGCCCGCTGCCGTATGGGTAGCGGCGCACTGGGAGCCTAGCGGCGCCGGCTACAGTTGGATTCCCGGACACTGGCAATAATTTCGCATCGTGCGCCTGCGCCGGTGGTGCGTCCGCTCTAGCTTCGCTTCATCGCGGAGGCAGGGTAGGCGCAACCACCGGTGAATTCTCGCGTATCTGATCGAGAATCTCGCTCACGCGCTGCATATTCGGACGGATTTGCAATGCGGTCTGGAAATGAGACACCGCCTCTTGCATCCGTCCGGGAATTTTCATCAGCGCGACTCCTAAGTTCGCGTGCGCTTCTGCCAGATTCGGATCGAGCTGCAGGGCGGTCTGAAATTCATCGATCGCCTCTTGCTGCCGACCCAGACCGGCGTAGGCACTGCCCAGATTGTTGTGCGCCTGCGCATAGTCAGGGCTGATGCGCAGCGCTTCGTTATACTCGGCGATCGCTTCCGGCACGCGCTTCGGGTCCTCGGAAAGCAAGCTTCCCAGGTCGTTGTGCGCTTCTGCATAATTGGGCCGGAGCTTCAGCGCTTCACGATATTCCTTTTCGGAATTCGCAGCCTGACCTGGAATATCGGATAAGAGCAGACCGACATTGTTGTGCGCTTCCGGCAAATCGGGGTTAAGCTGGAGTGCGCTCTCCAGCTGAGCCATTGCCGGTGCACTCCTGCCCTCCTGCATCAGCACGCTGCCCAGATTGCTGTGCGCCATCCAGCTATCGGGATTACGCGCCACAGTGGCCTTATAGAGCGTTTCGGCGTTGATATAGAGATCACTCTGGTTCCACGTTAAGAAGCTCAACACGGCCACGAAGGCCGGGCCCGCCCAAGTAACCACTCCCTTCGTGAAGCCGGAAAGACGCCGGGCCGCTATCGTCAGACCCGCCGCGACGGGAACCAGAATCCCCAGGCACGCCACATATTGAAAATGGTCCGCCACGTAGGAAAACCGAAACGGATACACGTTCAAGAATCCGAGGACCGGAACCAGCGTGCCGACGAAGAACAAAAATCCGGCGAGCGGCCCGCGATACTTGAGCGCCACGAAGACAAGCACCACCGCGATCGTCACGACTGCGACCGGAAACCAGTACTGCGCTGGGTCCTGCGCATCCACCGTCCAGTGCGGATAGATGAAGATTAGATTCGACGGCCACGCCAGCTTCGCCGCATAGAAACAAATCACATGGCCAGCGAGCAAAAATCTTTCTCCGAGAGTCAGGGCGAAACCTTTTCCACCCGCTCCCACCATGCTGTGTTCCAGGTACGCTGTACCCAGGCCCGCCGATACGCCTGCGCCCAGCCATAACAGAAGGGGCTTGATATCGCGCTTCCAGTCCAACCGCCCGCGTTGCCACCACAGCACCACCAGCAGCGCAGCAGGCAATGTCGCGGTAACCGTCTTACTCGCCAGTGCCGCCACGAACAACGCGAAAGCAATCCAGTAATCCCGGCGCTCCCGCCCACGATCGAAGCGCAGGTAGATAAGCGCCGATGCCAGATAGAAGACCGTCGATAGCGTGTTCTTCTGTTCCGACATCCAGGCGACCGTCTCCACTTGTACGGGATGCAGCGCGAACAGGAATGCCGCCAACCACGCCCCTGGCGCCGCCAGCTTCCGAAGCACCGCCACCAACAGAAACGCCGCCGTCGCGTGCAGCAGGAGATTCAGGAGATGGTAGCCTAACACCGAATCGCCCCACAGCGCGTGCTCGAACCAGAAGGCCGAGAACACCAGCGGATAATACTGCTCCGTCGTCCCGACCTTGAACAATATCTGGCCCAAGCCGGCAAAAGATTGCAGCGCCAGCCGCGGGATGTGCGCGTTGTCGTCCCACAGGAGGCCGCCTTGCAGCGCAGGGAAGTAGACAAACAGGAGGAGGCCGAGCAGCAACGCGCCCAGCTCGAAATCGCGCAGGCTGGGCCGAGCGGAGGGGACGCTGGGGGAAGGAGGCTTCTTGGCTCCGGCTTCCTTCTTCACAGCTTTGTTTAACGAGCGGGCGTCCTTCTTCACAAAAAAACAGGATAGCAACTGCTCTGTCCTGTGCTATGCTGTTATTTCATGTTTGCTGCTCGCCATCATAGCCATCCGCATCACGGCCACGCCGTGACGGGCTGACGCGAGCACACCCTCAAGTTTTGTGCACCTTGGACAGCCCGCCGGAAACGGCGGGCTTTATTTTTTGCGGGAGACTTATGGACCTGGACTTCACCAAACTCGACGGCCTTATCGCCGCGGTCATTCAGGACGCAACCAGCGGACGCGTCCTGATGGTCGGCTTCATGAACGAAGAAGCCTTCCGAAGAACCGTGGAGACCGGCTACGCCACATTTTACAGCCGCTCGCGCAATAAGCTTTGGCTGAAGGGCGAAAGCTCCGGCCATCGCCTGGTGGTCAAGGAAATCTCCACCGATTGCGACCGCGACGCGGTGCTTCTCAAGGTCGACGCCCTGGGCCCCGGCGTCTGCCACGAAGGCTACCAGAGCTGCTTCTTCCGCCGCCTGGAAAACAACGAATGGAAAGTGACCGAGCCGCGCGCCTATGACCCCGCCGCGGTTTACGGCAATTGATCATGTCCAACAAGCTCAAACTCGGCATCCCCAAAGGCTCACTCGAAAACGCCACCGTCGACCTCTTCCGCCGCGCCGGCTTCCAGATCGTCACCAGCTCCCGCTCCTACTTCCCCGGCATCGACGATCCGGAAATCGAGTGCATGCTCATCCGCGCGCAGGAAATGGCCCGCTACGTTGAAGACGGCGTGCTCGACGCCGGTTTGACCGGCCTCGATTGGGTCGCGGAAAACGCAGCCAAAGTCCAAACCGTCGCCGACCTGATCTACGCCAAGCAGAGCTTCGGCAAGGTGCGCTGGGTGCTCGCGGTGCCTGAGGCTTCGCCGTTTCAATCCGTCAAGGATCTCCAAGGCAAGATCATTGCTACGGAACTGGTGGCCACCACCAAGCGCTATCTCGCCGCGAACGGCGTATCCGCCAAGGTCGAGTTCAGTTGGGGAGCCACCGAAGTCAAACCTCCCGTTCTCGCCGACGCCATCGTTGAAGTCACCGAAACCGGCTCCTCCCTTCGAGCCAATAAACTCCGCATCGTCGAAACCGTTCTCGAGTCCAACACGCAGTTGATCGCCAACCTCGACTCCTGGGGCTCGGCATGGAAGCATCGCAAACTGTGCGACATCAAGATGCTGCTGGAAGGCGCCATCGCCGCCATGGGCAAAGTCGGTCTGATGCTCAACGTGGAAAAGAAAAACCTCGACGCCGTGCTGAACGTGCTGCCGGCTTTGAAAAAGCCCACTATTTCTCCGCTGAGCGACGGCGATTGGCTCGCGCTCAACACTATCCTCGACGAATCCACCGTCCGCAGCATCATTCCGCGTCTCAAAGACGCCGGCGCGCAGGGAATCGTCGAATATCCCTTGAACAAAATCGTAATGTAATGATTCGCGTACTAGATCACAGCCAATCGAGTCCGCTGTTAACCAAGAAGTTCCAGCGCCTCCACGAAGCCGAGCGCGTTGTCGCACCCATCCTCGAAGCCGTGCGCACCCGTGGCGACGCCGCCTTGCTCGAATACGCGCGCAAGTTCGACGGCTTCGAAGGCGACTCCGTCCGCATCATCCCGCGCGCCAGCCTCGATCCTGCATTCGAGCGCGCCGTCCATACCGCCGCCGCCAACATCCGCGACTACGCCCGCTTCCAGCTTCCCCAGGAGCGTTTCGTCGAATATCCCGATGGCCGCCGTCTCGGCCATATCGTCCGTCCTCTCGATTCCATGGGCGCCTACACGCCCGCCGGCCGCTATCCTCTCCCTTCCACCCTCCTGATGAACGTGATCCCCGCGCAAGCCGCCGGAGTCAAGACCACTTGCGTAGCCTGTCCCAAGCCGAGTTCCGAGATTCTCGGCCTCGCCGCTTGGCTCGGCGTCACGCACTTCTTTCAAATGGGCGGAGCCCAGGCCATCGCCGCGTTCGCCTACGGAACCGAGACCGTCCCTCGCGTCGATCGCATCGTCGGACCCGGCAACATCTACGTCGCCGCCGCGAAGAAGCTGATCGCTGGAGACACCGGCATCGACTTCGTCGCCGGACCGACCGAAATCGTCATCATCGCCGCCGAAGGCAATCCCAAATGGATCGCCGCCGACATGCTCGCCCAAGCCGAGCACGACCTCGACGCCTCCGCCATCCTTCTCACCACCTCGCGAACTCTGGCCGAGTCAGTCGCCGCGGAAATCGAACGCCAGCTCGCGACCCTCACCACCGCTGCCGTCGCCCGTCCATCCATCGACGCCAACGGCGCCATCGTCCTCATGGAGTCCCTCGATCAAGCGGTCGAGTTCTCCAACGCCCTCGCGCCGGAACATCTCGCTCTGCATGATCCGGCCCTGCTTCCCTCGATTCAAAACGCCGGCTCCGTGTTTCTAGGCCCCATGAGCCCGGAAGCCGCGGGCGATTACGCCTCCGGCCCCAATCACGTTCTGCCGACCTCTGGCGCGGCCCGCCTCCGTGGCGGCCTTTCCTCCGCGGATTTCGTCAAGGTCATTTCGGTTCAGGAATTGCAGCCTCACGCGCTGGCGCGCCTCACCCCCGCCATCGCTACCCTGGCGCGCGCCGAAGGCCTCGAAGCCCACGCGCGATCGGTCGAATCGCGCCAGTCATGAGCGTCCCTCTCGAACCTCGCGATGCCGTGCGCCGCATGGCGCCCTACTCTCCGCCCTCCGGCGGACGCGAAGGAAAGTTGCGCCTCGACTTCAACGAAAACACCGTTGGCTGTTCTCCCGCCGTGATCGAAGCCCTGCGCCAATACCTCACCGCGGATCATCTTTCCATTTACCCCGAATATGCCGCCGCGCTCCAGGACCTCGCGGAATTTTTCGAGGTTCTCCCGGACGAATTCACTCTTACCAATGGCACCGATGAGGGAATCCAGCTTCTGATCAATACCTTCACCGGCGGCGCGGGCGAGGTACTCACCATGCACCCGTCCTACGCCATGTACAAGTTCTACGCGCAGCTTGCCGGCGCGACGGTGCGCGAAATCGATTACCCGGCGGATCTTCAATTTCCTCTGGAACAATTCATCGCGGCCATCTCGCCTTCGACCAAAGCGGTCCTCATCTCCAACCCCAATAATCCCACCGGAGGAGCCATCGATCTCCCGGCGATCCGCCGCATCGTGGAAGCCGCACCGCACGCCGCCATCCTTATCGACGAGGCCTACTTCGATTTCTTCGGCGTCACTGCCCTGCCCTGGATTCGCGACTACAGAAATCTCTTCGTCAGCCGGACCTTCTCCAAGGTCTACGGCATGGCCGCCATGCGCTGCGGCTGTCTTTTCTCCCGCACGGAAAACATTCACTGGATTCGCAAGGCGCAATCGCCCTACAGCGTGAACTCACTCGCCGTCATCGCTGCCCGCGCGGCGGTGAAAGACACGGAATATGTCAAACAATACGTCGCCGAAGTGTTGCAATCCCGCGAAAAGGTTTACCGCGGCCTGGATCGCCTGCGCATCCCCTACTTTCCCAGCCAGGCAAACTTTATTCTGATGAAACTTGGCGATCGGGCGATCCCCGTCCGCGACGCCTTGCGCGAACGCGGCGTTCTGGTTCGTGACCGCAGCTACGAAATAGCCGGCTGCGTTCGCGTTACTCTTGGAACGCGCGCCGGAACGGAGCGATTCCTCGCAGAATTGTGGAGATTATGGACTCAATCATAGTCTTCGACATGGACGGCGTCCTCGCCGAAGTCACCGCGTCCTATCGTGCGGCGATTATCGAGACGGTGGATCACTTCACCGGCCACCGCGTGACGAATGAACTGGTGCAGGAGTACAAAAACGCCGGCGGCTGGAATAATGACTGGGCTCTTTCGCAAAAAATCGCGTCCGATTTGGGCATCGAGGTTGAATACGGAACCGTGGTCGATTACTTCAATCAAATCTTCCTGGGCCGTAATGGCGACGGCCTCATCAACCGCGAAACCTGGATCCCCGAGCCCGGCTTCCTGAATCGTCTGCAAGACTGCTTCGATCTCGCCATCTTCACCGGCCGGCTTCAATATGAGCTGGACATTACGCTCGCCCGTTTTGCCGCCGGCCTTCGCTTCGACCCCGTCATCTGCGCCGAGCACGTCGCCAACCCCAAGCCCGCGCCCGACGGCCTCCTCGCCGTCCAGCGCAGGAAGCCCGGCCGCAAACTCTTTTACGTCGGCGATACCGTCGACGATGCCCGCGCCGCCAGCGCCGTCAAAGTCCCCTTCATCGGCATCATCGCCAAGGGTCACTCCCGCGCCGCAGAGCTGGCCGAATTATTCCGCCAGGAAAACGCCATCGCCGTCTTCGAAAACGTCAACCAGATCGAATCGGCCCTGAAGGAACTCCCGTGAGAACCGCCAAACTCCAGCGTGATACCAAAGAGACCCAGATCCGGGGCAGCCTGCGCATTGAGGGCCGTGGCAAATACGACATCTCCACCGGAATCCGTTTCCTGGATCACATGCTGGAACTCTTCACCAAACACGGCGGCTTCGACCTCACCCTCCAGGCCCATGGCGATCTCGACGTCGATCAACACCACACCGTGGAAGATTGCGGCATTGTCCTGGGGCAACTCTTCTCGCAAGCTCTCGGCGACCGCCGCGGCATCAATCGAGCCGGATACTTCGTCCAGACCATGGATGAAACTCTCGCCGTCACCGCCGTCGACCTCGGCGGCCGTCCCGCGCTGGTCTATAAAGACCTGGTCAAGACCCGCCTGGTCGGCGATCTGCAAACCGAGCTGCTCGAAGACTTCTTCGGCGGCTTCGTCAATCACGCTGGTGCAAACCTGCACGTAAAAGTGCTCTACGGCCGCTCCAATCACCACAAAATCGAAGCGGTGTTTAAATGTTTCGCCCGCGGCATGCGCTACGCCTGCTCCAAGGACGCCCGGTTGAAGTCGCAACTGCCGTCGACCAAAGGCCTGTTATGAGCGCGAGGGATTGAATATGATCGCGATTCTCGATTACGGCGCCGGCAACCTTCAATCCGTCCGCAACACCCTGGACGCCATCGGCGCGTCGTACGATCTGACTCGCTCCGACGAAGGTCTCCGCCGAGCCTCGAAAATCATCCTCCCCGGCGTCGGCCACTTCGGCCAGATCATGCGCGCCCTGGACGAGTTGAGCGTCCGCGAAACTCTCCTCGATCGCATTCGCTCCGGCGTCCCCTTCCTCGGCATCTGCCTCGGCTTGCAAGCGCTCTTCACTTCGAGCGAAGAGGCTCCCGAAGAGCGCGGCCTGGGAATCTTCGAAGGAACCGTCGCGCGCTTCCAGTCTAAGAGTTTCCAAAGTGATGTTCGAATTCCTCACATGGGTTGGGATCAAGTGGAACTTCGCAAGCCCTCGCGCCTGCTGCGCGGCCTCGGCCCCACTCCCTATTTCTACTTCGCGCACAGCTACTATTGCCCGGTGAACTCCGCCTCCGCGGCCACTTGCGACTACATCGTCCCGTACACCGCAGTCCTCGAACAGGACAACGTCTTCGGCGTCCAGTTTCATCCTGAAAAATCCGGCGCACTCGGCCAGGTCGTCGTGCGCAACTTCATCGAGGCCTGAAAACATGCTTGCTAGACGCATCATTCCCTGCCTCAACGTCACCGGCGGCCGCGTGGTCAAGGGCGTCAACTTCATCAACCTCCGCGACGCGGGAGATCCGGTCGAACTGGCCGCGCGCTATAACGATCAAGGCGCCGATGAGCTGGTGTTTCTCGACATCACAGCCTCCAGTGACGACCGCAACACCATGGTCAACGTCGTCGCCCGCACCGCCCGCGAAGTCTTTATCCCCTTAACCGTCGGCGGCGGCATCCGCTCGGTCCACGACGCCCGCCGCATCCTCCATGCCGGAGCCGATAAGGTTAGCGTCAATACCGCCGCCGTCCACCGCGCCGGATTGATCTCCGAGCTCAGCGCCGAATTCGGAGCCCAGGCCGTTGTCCTCGCCATCGACGCCCGCCGCCGCCCCGACCAACGCGGCTGGAACGTCTTCACCCGCGGAGGCCGTCACGACGAGGGAATCGACGCCGTCGAATGGGCCCGCCGCGGCGAAGAATTGGGCGCCGGCGAAATCCTCCTCACCTCCATGGATACCGACGGCGTGCAAACCGGCTTCGATTGCCCGCTCACCCGAGCCGTCCGTTCCGCTACCAGCATCCCTGTCATCGCGTCCGGAGGCGCCGGTAAGCCCGAAGACTTTTTCGAGGTCCTGCGCGAAGACGGCGCCGGAGCCGATGCCGCTCTCGCCGCGTCCATCTTTCACTACGGCACGTACACCGTCGCCGATCTCAAACGCTTCCTCGCCGAACGAGGCATTCCAGTCCGGTCATGATTCTCCCTTGCATCGATCTCATGGACGGCAAGGTGGTCCAGCTTGTCCAGGGCCGCGATAAAGCCCTGGAAGGCGACGCGCCCCTGGAAATGCTGCGTAAATTCTCCGCTTTTCCGGAAATTCAGGTCATCGATCTTGACGCAGCTATGGGAAAAGGAGAAAATTCCGCACTGGTCGAGCTCCTCACGTCGCGTGCCCGCTGCCGCGTCGGAGGTGGCGTTCGCGACGCCGCTCGCGCCCGCCGTCTGCTCGATCAAGGCGCGCATCGCGTGATCGTCGGCACCGCGGCTTTTTCTCCTGCGCTTGACGCGATTGCCGCGGAGGCAACCCCGGAGCGCCTCATCATCGCCCTCGACTCCAAGGACGGCCGCATCGTGGTCAAAGGCTGGCGCGAGGCCACCGAGTTCACCGCGGAGCAAGTTATCAACCGCCTGGAGCCCTACTGCTCCGGCTTCCTCTGCACCTACGTCGATAAAGAAGGCATGATGCAGGGCACCGATCTCGACTGGTTTCGCCGCCTGCGCGCGGCAACCAATCACGAGATCACCGCCGCCGGGGGCATCACCACCATGGAGGACATTCGCGCCCTCGCCGCTATGAGCGTCCACGCCGCTCTCGGCATGGCCCTCTACACCGGCCGTCTCGACCTGGCGGAACTACAGAGCTTCAGCGAAAGCCTCGAATAGCGCACGCTCATTGTGGTGTCGGTCTCTTCTCGACGTGATCGATGACCAGCACGTCCATCACGGTTTTGGTTCGCTCCAGAATGAGGCCGAGCTGGTCGCGAACGGCTTCGATCCTGGGAGAGCCCTGGCTGAGCCCCGGCAAGTACTGCGCCGAAATCTAGTTTGATCCGGTAGGATCCGCTGAGCCCCGTGGCGTCCACCACCGGCCAATCCAGAAAATAGGAAAGAAAAGAAGTCAACTGATCCATGGCGACGGCGTCGCCCATGAGCACGGAGGTGCCGTCTATCCCAAAGCCGACTGTAAGGCCTCGTAATCCGTTGGAGGGTTGCTTTGCGGCCGGAAGGAACTTCGGGCCACCCCGCATCACTGTCATCTCGTAATTCACCACCTCTCGCTTCTCAAAATGTGCGGAGAGCTTGAAACGGTCGGCGAGCAGATTTTGTTCCATGATCCGGAACTGATCCCCCGTCGCGCCGGGTGGAGCCTTCGCCTGGATTCGGAACCAGGTTGATTCCATCCAGGGGTCCGCTGTGAATTGGGCTGCATCGAGGCGGTAGGCGTGGCCCAGCAGGTTAGCGAAGGTGACGGCGCATTTTGCCGCAAATGAGTCCGGCACGGACCTGATCTTTTTAGGACCGGAATCCTCGCACCGCCCGCTCCACCAGGAGGCCCTCCCAAAGAAGGAACGGGCGGATGCGGACTCATCCGGCGCCGCTGCCTTGATCGTCACCGCCGTAAATCGAGCCGCCGCAAGAGAAGACGATGGGCCCGCCGATTGGCCGAGGGCGGACCCCAAGCACGACAGCAAGAGAAGGAACTCTCGACCAGCGCACATGCCGTGTCCTCCTGTGGGGCTCTACGACAGCCCTCCACAGCTTTAAGACGGCCCCTTATCGAAATCGTTTGACGCGGCGTCTTGGTTTTGCGCTACAACGCTTCAGCAAAAGCCTCGAATAGCGCACGCTCCTGCGCGAAAAGATCCTCCGGGTGCCACTGCACCGCAACAGCGAACCGCAAATCGCTCCGCTCCAATCCCTCGATCGTTCCGTCCCACGCCCGAGCCGAAATCACTAGCCCTTGCCCAACGCCGTCCACGGCTTGATGATGCCGCGAGTTTACCTGCCGCGCTCCCGCCCCGAAAATCTTCCCGAGCCTCGTCCCCGCCTCGATCGTCACTCCGTGGGTCCCATTCGCCGCGATACGATGCCCCTCCATATGCTGCACTAACGTCCCGCAAGCATGCGTCACGTTGAACAACTGCATGCCCCGGCAGATCGCCAGCACAGGCAAATCGCGCTCCAACGCCTCCCGAAGCAGGCTCTGCTCCATTGCATCGCGTTCTGGATCGCAGCTCTCCGTCGCCACGTCCGCCGTCGCTCCGTATAGCGCGGGATCCAAATCGGTGCCTCCGGTCAGCACCAACCCCATCCCGCCCAACGATTCAATCCACCTCTCCGGCGTGACGAGCACCGGTTCAACCCCCACACCTCGCAACGCCTCGGCATAAGGACCAATTTTGTTTTCGAATCGAAACGTTACAACGGCGCGGTTCATAGCTTTTTACAATGATTTTACATCTCAGCCGGAAACGAGCCGCCCGCCAGTTTGTCCTACTGGACATGACACTCCGAACCTTTGTGGTTGCCATCACCGCCGTGGCCTCATTCGATGGCGCAAGCCAGGCTCAACCCGTGTTCTTCCCCGGCTCCCTGTTGGACTCGCTGCAAAGCGTCAGCGCCACCACGGTCCCTTCCAACGGCGACCTCAATCCCTATGGCGTGGCATTCGTCCCGTCCGGTTTCCCGGCCGGCGGCGCGACCGCTGCGGGCAACGTGCTTGTCGCGAATTTCAACAACAGCATGAATCAGCAGGGCACCGGCACCACCATCGTCAACATCTCATCCAGCGGCACAGCATTATTCGGAACCTCGCCTCTTCCAGGACTCGACACCGCGCTAGGCGTGCTCTCGCACGGCTTCGTCATCGTTGGCAATCTGCCAGTAACCTACCCAGCGGGCACCGTCGGCAACGGAGCTATCCAAATCTTCAGCCATGCCGGAGGCAGCCCCATCGCCACCATCACCGACTCATCTTTCCTCGACAGTCCCTGGGACCTCACTATCCTTGACCAGGGATCCACCGCGAAAATCTTTGTGAGCAACGTGCTCAGCGGAACCGTCACGCGCCTGGATGTTTCCGTGGGCGGCGCGAGCGGCATCACTGTCAATAAGAAGACCCGCATCGGATCGGGTTTCAAGGCCGAGCCGAACTCCGCCGCCGTGGTGGCCGGACCCACCGGCCTGGCCTACGATTCCTTCCGCGACACTCTATACGTCGCTTCTACCGCCGATAACGCCATCTACGCCATCTCCGACGCCGGCGGCCGTACCACCAGCGCCGGCACCGGCTATATCGTTTTCAACAACCAGAAGGTCCTCCACGGCCCCCTCGGCCTGGTCCTCGAACCGGGCGGCAACCTCATCACGGCCAACGGCGACGCAGTAAATGCCGGAGGCACACCCAACGATCTGGTCGAGTTCACCCCTCAAGGCTTCCTCATCGCTACTCATCAGGTCGATAGCGGCAACCCTGGCGGAGCCTTCGGCATCGCCCTCGCAACCGTCCCCGGCGCCGTCGATTTCGCCGCCGTGGACGACGACCTCAACAGCCTCACCATCTGGACTCTGCACCCGTTGTTCTGAGTTCGGCGGCTAAAACAGGTCCGCGTGCGTGCCCGTCCGCACAAGGTACAGGTCGCCCCCGCCGACCTTGTAGATCAACAGCCAATCCGGCTCGATGTGACAGTCGCGATACTGTTTCCATTCGCCGCCGAGTGGGTGATCCCTGTACTTCGCCGGCAGTCGATCGCCCTCGACAAGCAAACGAAGGATCTCACGTAGCTTCGCGATATCCTTGCCGCGCTTTCGTGCAAGTCTAACGTCCCGCCGGAATTGCGCGGAGAGGACCGGCGTCCGCAATGCTCAAATCCCCAGTTCCTTGAAGAGCGCAGCCGTCGATCGCAGCCGTTTGCCCTTTCCCGCCTCAACCGACCGCAGGGCGTTCGCGGTAGTACGGTTGGGAACTTTGACTTCAAAAGGTAGTGCCTTCTCCGACGCCACTCTAACCAGCAGCATCCGAACAGCGTCGGACACCGAAATCCCCATTTCCTCAAGGGTCTTCGCCGCCTTCCGCTTCGTCTTCTCATCCACCCGGACGTGCACCATCGTCGTTGCCATAAGGGCTCCTGAGATACATTGTATCTCACTGGTTTCGCGGCCCCAGATGGGAAGTCGAGTGGCGCTAGATGAGACTCACAGCACTGAGTGCACTACACTGTAGTACATGAAGACAGAGGTGTATAGCTGGCGAGTATCGTCCAACGTCAAGACAAGCCTCGAGCGCGAAGCGCGCCGTCGAAAGATATCCGTCTCGGCCGCTCTCGATGCGGCAGCACGAGAGTGGCTACGGCGGAGAGGTGCGTCAAACGAAGCTGACGGAGAGCAGCGCCGCCTCCAAAAGGCGGCGGCGAAGTGGCTTGGAGCGTTGGCGAGCGGGAATCCACACCGTTCGGAGACCGCTTCGAAGTCCGTGACGGACCGCCTGCGGCGTCGCTATGGCCGCTGACGCTCTGCCGGTATGGCCGCCGAAGCTCTAATTGACACTGGTGCGATCCTCGCCCTGCTGGACAGGACGGATCGTTGGCACAAGGTTTGCGTAGACGCCTTTCGACAACTCCGTCTGCCGCTGGTGACCTCGGAAGCAGTGCTGACCGAACTATTCCATCTGGTCGGCGACAGCCGTCACGAGATGACGGCCGCCTGGAAATTCATCCGCTCCGGCGCGGTCAGACTGGCAGTCATAGAGGATTCGGAACTGTCCGAGGTGGAGGCTCTGATGTCGCGGTATTGGGATCGCCCGATGGATTTTGCCGATGCGACGCTGGTTTACCTCGCGAAACGCGAGCGCCTAAGCACAGTCTTTACGGTCGATCATGCGGACTTCAATACGTATCGTAATAGAGGGCCGCAAGCGGTTCCGGATATTCCCGTCGCCCCGGTTGCAGAAATAATTCGGCAGCTTGGGGTCCGATGCGGTGAGCACTCTGGCGGAGAGGCAGGGATTCGGACCCCTGCACGGTGTTGATGGCGCGTAACTTATTGAAAAAACGACCTGCTGGGTCGGCCGGGTTTGACGGTTCTAACCGCACAAGATCCCGTATTGGTGCTACCGTCGGGCTTAGATGCCCACAGAACATATCATCGCACTTCTGATTCAGGAGCGCGAGCGGCTCAATCGATCCATTGAGGCATTGCAGGGATCGGTGAGACGCCGTGGCCGTCCGGCGAAGAATCTTGCGAAGGCGGGGGAGAGAGTTCAGCCGATGGCGCGCCAAAGAAAAGGGCGTGGAGCCCGGCGCAAGAAGATAGCCACCCGTAACGGATGAAGGCTCGCCGGGCGGCTCGTAGAAACACTCGGGGAAAAAAGAGCTAGAAAAAGGCAGAGCATTGTTATATGATTGACTGTCCGGTAGCTCCGGATGCCCGTTGTCTGCGGGCTAATTTTTACGGGGAGGGCCCACGTGCCTTTCACAGAGCCAGAAGTGCCCCTCGGGCAGAGGGTCCAGCGTTCCTTCCAGAAGCTTTCAGAATCCGCGAAAGCGCTCAACAAGACATCTGACCAGCTTTCCGCTTCCATTGCGGAAATTGATGCATGTTTGCAGAAACTCAATCTTGGCGTGTCGATCTGGATTAAATTCCAAGAAGAGACTTGAGATGGTCAATACTTCCTACGTCAGGTTGGCTACGAAAGGATGAACAACCGGTGGGGAATCTCTCTTAAGCAGATCATCACGAAAACAGCTACAAACAAGGAAACGGGTGCATGGTTTTTCGCAGACGGGCCGCGGTGGATGCGTGCCAAAAGTTTGGAGAAGATCCCGGAGCTACTCGACGAGCTGGCCAAAGAGGCTGATAGGCAGCGAGCGATGATCGAGGGCAAGCTCCAGTTCGCACAAGAGCTCGCTTCTTTAGTGAAGGGAGCCACGAAGTGAAATACATGATGATCTTCGCAGCTGTCTTCTTGCTATGGGTATTCGGTACGACGGCGATTATTCGGAACAAGAAGATCGTCCGTGCTAACTGGAAGGTCGGCTTCCCCTCTTTCTCTATTGAAGGTCGCGACGCTGAGCCATCAAAAACTCTCGTCACCGACGATGGACAAGAGGGGTAAAAGCCCATTGACGGGTTTGAGCTGTTAGCGCGAAATCGGCTTTTTCATTCGCTCTCTGGGAAAGCAGGGCGGGGTTTTCTATGCGTTGACCTTGGATTACCAAACGAGGAATTGTGCTACGCCAGAAATTCTGGCGGAGAGGGAGGGATTCGAACCCTCGTTAGAGTTTCCCCTAAACACGCTTTCCAAGCGTGCGCCTTCAGCCGCTCGGCCACCTCTCCACATTGAACCGCGCACAACGCTTCGCTGTGCGCTCCGAACTCGCGCACAACGCTTCGCTGTGCGCTCTTCCTATCACCCGCGCACAACGCATCCGCCGTGCGCTTCCACGAACCGCGCACTCACCCATTGGGGCGTGCAGTCCTCAGTTTAGCGCAGGCAGCCGGAACAAGTAATCTCTAATCCTCAAATAACCCTCCGACCATCGCGCCGGAGCCGGCCGGTCGCACAACTCGCCCAGCTTGTTCCGATCCTCCTGCGTCAACCCCGCCGCCAGGCCGAAATCCTGCGCGCCATTCCTGAGCTGGAATCGAGCCATCGGTAGCGGCGGCGTGGACGCAATCAAAGGACACAAGTAGCTTCCGTTCGGCAATCGAGGCTCCGGCACCCTCGCCTCCATCACCCGCCCCTCTATCGGATACGTCACCCAATCCCCGTCGATGTGCAACTCAGGCTCGATTTTGACCCGCGTCACCGGCGCATCGCTCGCGGTCCACACGTCCATCCACAGCACCTCTGTGCCCGAGCTCAGCCGCGGAATCTCCACCGCTTCCAGGCTCTCCGCCGACTCCCGGTACATCGTCACCTTCACCGCATTCTCCGGGTTCAGCCCCACGAACAGCCACCACTCCTCATCCGCCGGAGCCTCGATCACCACTTGAAACGACGTGAAGCCGTTGCGCACCAGCGCGGGCGATAGAATCTCGCGCGGCTCCTCCGGCGCGGTAACTTTGCCGGTGGCGTCGATGCGGGCGAACTCGGAATAAACGCTCAGTGGCTGCGCCCGTGCGGCCGCGGCCGCCGTAACCGCAATCGCCACAGCCGCCGCGCGGAGCGTCAACTTCACGTTTGTTATTGTACAAATGTGGCTGCCCATCGCAAGGAACGCGTCGCGGAGAACCTTCGAGAGGAGTTGGACGAACTCATCTCTTACGAGCTTTCCGACCCCCGCATTGGCAACGCTTCCGTTGCCGAAGTCCTGGTTTCACCGGATTTTCGCCATGCCCACGTGCGCCTTACTCTCACTGGACCGGCCTCCGACCAAGCCGCCACCCTGGAGGGCCTGGATCACGCTAAACCATTCTTAAAATACCAGTTATCCGAACGTCTCCATCTCCACCGCATGCCCGAGTTGCACTTCGAAGCCGCCCTTCCGGCTGAGTTGGCGGCCAAAGCCCCCAGGTTTTAAAGCGAATCCGCCGCGGCCGGCCGAAGGCCTAAAAAATCCTCGCGTCGAGCCCAAAAAAACTGAGGCCCCGGATAGGTCCGCTGTGCTAACTTGAGTTTTAGGCACCCCTGGGGTGGGGTTCAAGCCCCGAACCCAATTTCAAAACCAGCACAGGAGTAGATTGAACTCACATGCGTGTGGCTCCCATGAACAGCCGCTTTCTTGAAGCCTGCCGGCGCCGCCCCACCGACGTCCGGCCCGTCTGGTTCATGCGTCAAGCCGGACGCTACATGAAACAGTACCGCGACATCCGCGCCAAGCACGGCATCCTGGAGATCTGCAAACGCCCCGATCTCGCCGCGCAAGTCACGCTTCAACCCGTCGAGATCCTCGACGTCGATGCGGCCATCATCTTCGCGGACCTCCTGCTCCCGGTCGAGCCCATGGGCTTGAAGCTCCGCTTCGCCGCGGGCGAAGGCCCCGTCATCGACAACCCCGTCCGAACCTCCAGCGATATCGACAGCCTCTCCATCTCTAATACGGACGACTTGGGTTACGTGGGCGAATCGATCCAACTGGTGAGCAAGGCTCTGGCGGGCCGCGTGCCCGTGATCGGCTTCGTCGGCGCGCCCTTCACCATGGCCAGTTACATGATCGAAGGCGGCCCTTCGCGCAATTTCATCCGCACCAAGCAGATGATGTACCGCGATGAGACGCTGTGGCGCCGGCTCATGGGCAAACTGGTGGACGTGCTGGGCGCATTCGGCGTCTTGCAGGTGGCCGCGGGCGCACGCATCATTCAAGTCTTCGATAGCTGGGTTGGCGCGCTTGGGCCCGACGATTATGTCCGCTTCGTCGCGCCATACTCGCGCGCGCTGATTGAGCGTGTTCGCTCCGCTGGCGTTCCGGTGATTCACTTCGGGACCGGCGCGGCCGGCTTCTTCCGTGAACTGCACGCCGCCGGCGGCGATGTTATGGGCGTCGATTGGCGCGTAAACATCGATCAAGCCTGGATGGACATCAGTTATCGCTCCGCGGTGCAGGGGAACCTCGACCCCGCCGCGCTGTTCGCGCCGATCCCGGAGTTGCGCATGCGCGTGCATGAGTTGCTGCGCCGCACCGGCTCGCGTCCCGGCCACATCTTCAATCTGGGCCACGGCATCCTCCCGGAGACGCCAGTCGAAAACGTTAAAGCCTGCGTGGAGATCGTCCGAGAGTTTAAGCTGTAGAAACAGTGGAACAAGCCGTTATCGTGGGCGGAGGCATCGCCGGTCTCTCCGCCGCTTACGATCTTGCCAAGACCGGCGTTCCCTATACGCTCATCGAAAAATCGCCGTGCCTCGGCGGCATCATCCAAACCACCGTTCGCGACGGCTATGTCATCGAAGGCGGACCGGACAGCTTCATCTCCCAAAAGCCCGAAGCGCTCGCGCTCATCCGGGAGCTCGGCCTGGAGCACGAAGTCATCGGCTCCAACGACGCGACCCGCATCACCTATATCCTGCGCCACGGCAAGCTGGTGCGCCTGCCCGAAGGCTTCCGCATGATCGTCCCCACGCGAGCCTGGCCGATGCTTAAATCGCCGCTGGTGGGTTGGGGAACCAAGTTCCGCATGGCCTTGGAACTGCTTCGAAGCCCCGAACAACACCCCGACCGCTCGGTTGCCGATTTCTTCATCGATCATTTCGGCCGCGAGGCGCTTGACTATATCGCCGAGCCTTTGCTTGCGGGAGTCTATGGTGGCGACTCGCATGAGTTGAGCGTGAATAGCGTGCTGGCCACGTTTGTCGAGATGGAAAAAAAATCCGGCAGCCTTGGCCGCGCCGCCTTAAAGTCCACCAGGCCGAAAAAAGAGGGCCAGCACCTCTTCCTCACATTGAAGGGCGGGATGGCAGAGCTGGCGGCCAAACTGGCGCAGGGCGTCACGGTCTGTCGGGGAAGCGCCGAGGTCGTTGAGCGGCAAGGCGCCGCCTTCCGCGTTCGCGTCAACGGCAATTGGATCGAGGCTTCCAGCGTCATCCTCGCTTGCCCCGCATGGTCCGCCGCGGGGCTCGTCGCCACGCTGGATGGCCCCTTGAGCGCGCTCCTCGGTTCGATTCCTTACACTTCTTCAGCCACCGTGGCGCTGGCCTACGATGCAGCCGAATTCGACGGCAAGCACGCCGGCCACGGCTTTCTGATTCCCCGTGTGGAGCGCGCCCGCATGCTGGCCTGCACCTTTGTCGCCTCCAAGTTCGATCATCGCGCGCCGGCGGATCGCGTTCTCCTGCGCTGCTTTTTCGGAGGCGCGGGCGATGAGGCGGTGCTCAACGAATCCGACGAGACGCTGGTCAATCTGGCTCGCGAGGAGCTTCGCGTGATCCTGGGTCTAACCGCGGAGCCTTTGTTCACCTCGACGTCCCGCTGCCCGCGCTCCATGGCGCAATACACCGTCGGCCACGCGGCGCGCTGGAAGGAGATTCAAGCCCGCACAGCGGCAATTCCCGGGCTGTACCTGGCGGGCAACGGCTACACCGGCATCGGCATCCCGGATTGCATCCGCATGGGCCGCGCCGCCGCCAAAAACGCAGCGAAGACCGCTGTCACTTCTTGATGTAGACGCGAATTGCGGCGGGCCGAAGCTCAATGCGTTCGATGTTGTAACCCACTTCGAACGGCTCGCCGATCTTGGCGTCGGGATACAGCGGCTTAAAGAAGGTCGATAGCAGCAAGTCGAGCGGCCGGCCCTCCAGACTCACGCCCCCAACGTCCACGCGAGTCAGAAACACCGTGCATCGTCCTTCCGCCGATTCCAGCCGTAATGCGACCTTGAGCGGGCGTTCGCCCTCGAACATCTTCGCCACCATCCCCGGCGTCTTCCCTCGTGACCGCTCTATCTTCACGAAATCCACCAGAGCCGTGGCGAGAGCAGTGTCCTGACCAGGCTCGATCTTCGGTTCGCGAATTCCTTCCGGAACCTCTTTATGAACTTCGTCGCGAACCCAGGCGTCGATTTCGGCTGGAGAGAACGTCACCACTTCGCCGCGCCGGTACTGCTCATTGGATAACTTCTCCATCTTGGCGTCCGCGCTGCGAAGCGCGGCGTCTTCGGCGAACAAGGCGGGCGCAAACAAGGCGGGGGCAAACAGCACGGGCAGAGACAGTGCAAGCGTGATCGTACGCCCGAGCACGGCTTAAGACCCCTCGCCGGCTGGGACCTGCCACCGTCCGCTCTGCCACTCCAGGTTGAAGTTTTCTCCCAGGTAGACACGCCGCACCTCGGGATCCGAGCCTAGCGCCTCCGGCGATCCCGAACGGAAGATGCGGCCTTCATTGATGATGTAGGCGCGGTCGGTCACCGCCAGCGTTTCGCGCACATTGTGGTCCGTTACCAGAATGCCGATGCCGCTCTGCTTCAGGTCATAGATGATCTTCTGAAGTTCCAGCACCTGAATGGGATCGATGCCGGAGAAAGGTTCGTCCAGCAACAGGAAACTGGGCTCGATCACTAGGCTGCGGGCGATTTCCGTGCGGCGGCGCTCGCCACCGGAGAGCACGTAGCCCTTGCTCTTGCGCACTTGTTCCAACCCAAGCTGCGCAATCAGCTGATCCATCCGCTCGCGCCGTTGCCGCCGGTTCAAGTCGCGCCGGGATGCCTGGAGAATCGCCATGAGGTTGTCTTCCACCGACAGCTTGCGAAAGACCGAGGCTTCTTGTGGCAGGTAGCTGATTCCCTTACGCGCGCGCTGATACATGGCCAGCGGCGTGATGTCCAGATCGTCCAGCATCACGCGGCCGGAATCCGGCGAGATCAATCCCACAATCACGTAAAACGATGTGGTCTTGCCCGCTCCATTCGGTCCCAGCAGCCCCACCACTTCGCCCTGCTTGACCCACACCGATACGTTATCGACTACCTTGCGTCCGCGATACGACTTGGTGATTTCGATGGTCTGAAGGGTACGCACGGGTTATTTTTTGTTGCTCTTGCGGATGGTGCTCTGGGCCGGGTCGTCTGGCGCCCCAAAGACGATCAGGTTATTATCATTCGCAAACCAAGTCAATTGCGTGCCGGTGGTTTTTTCTTTCTTGATGAGATCGACCAGTTCCGGTTTACCCCCTTCAATAATCACTCTTCCGTCATCCACGTAGTATTCGGCGTGCTCACTGCTGCTGGTGCGGTTTCTAGGGGATTTCCCGCCGATGGCGGCTTGAACGCTGGAGACTTTGACGTCGCCGTCCGCAATCGCTTTTTCGAGCGAAGAACTGGAATCGGAGTCCTTCAGATAAGCGTGCAGTTCCTTCGAAGTCACCTTCATGTCGGGACGCTGCAACACGACCCCGCCCTGATACACCGCCAAGCGAGTTTCATCCGAATACACCAGGTCCGGCGCCTTCACCCAGGTATACACCGGTCCGCCCGGCTTCGAACCCGTTACTCCCCCCGCTGGGCTCCCCGTTGCACTCTTAGACGCCGCCTTCGCGTCGCCGTTCTTGCTTTTGTCGTCCTTGTCCTTGTCCACGAACTGGCTCACCGTGTTGCCGTGCGCTTCCAGAATATGCCGCTTACGGTCGATATCCAGCCGGTCCGCCGTGATCCGGTTCGATCCCTGCCACATCCGCGCCGGCGCTCCCGGTTTGCCCTCATAGTGAATCTTCTGATCCGCGCCGTGCCCGGTCGAGATCATCTTCTGCGCCTGCGCCTCCATCACCTGACTGGTGTCCAGCATAGCCGACGATTTCCCGTTGCTGTCCGGCTGCCGCGAGGACGCCACGTTGCCGTCCGCTGTAAAATCCCCCGATTTCTGATCGATCACGATCCGGTCTGCATTGGTCGAACCGGAGGGATCGGACATGCGAGCCTTCCCATCCAGCGTCATCACGTCCGCTTTCTGGTCCAGCGTCGCGGCATCCGCCCGCGCCTGCCGGTCGCCCTCCTGATAGCGGAAATCCGTCTTCTGCTCCACCCGCGCCAGCTCGCTGGTCTTGGGATCGAAGGTCGCGAGAATATCCTTGCTGGAAGTGATCGCCGGCGGCGGCATCGGCTCCTTCGGCGTCGGCGGTTTATCCGTGCGCGTCGTGGCGTTGATGGAATGGAGGGTGTGAATGCGATTGTCCGGCCCGTACGCGATCCATACCCGGTCGCCCTTAAGCTCTCGCTTGGGCTGATCCGGACGGAGCGGCAGAAAATCGAGCGTCGCGGGACCGTCCGTCTCCGCACTGGCGATATCCTTCCCTCCCGGCTGCATCTTCATCCGGATCGTCTCGCTGCGCAATACCCGCGTCTCCGCCGACGATCCTGGCGCCGGGGCAGGATCCGATTCGGCCACACTATTGCCGCTGGTAACCGTGCCGGTGAGCGTGCTGTCGCCGTTGGCGATATCGAACTCCATGTCCATGCGGGTTCCCGTCGCCGTGGTCTTTCCCGAAGCTGACGTCGAGACCAGCTTCGCATTCGGCGAACCTTCGATGTGCCGGATCAACATGTGGTCGCCAAAATCCAAGCCGAGGTGATCGGCCGAAAAATCGACCACCCGGCCGTCCTTATCCTCGACCCCTTGCCCATTTTTCGAGTCGACTCGCTTGATCGAGTTGTGATCCATCAGGACTTCGGATTCGCCCGCATCCATCTTCAACCCTTCGCGCGACATTTTGGACCACTGCAGCAGCACCACCTTCGATTCCCGTTCGAAGTAGTACGCTTCACCCGCCTCAATATGCATCGGCTTCGAATCTTCGGTCTTGCCATTCCAATCGAGCACCGCCTGGCTACGCAAATGCAATTGCCGCGAGTTGGGATCGTAGTCCGCGCCGGTAGCCGAGCCCGTTCCCTGATCGAACTCGAACTGTGCGGGGCGGTCTGTACTGGCGTGACCGCTTTCCTTATCGAAATGGACGCCGGAGGTGTGGATCTTGAGGATGCGCCCGTGCTGCGGACCCTCCGCCGTCACGCCCATCGTAATGTCGACCGGGGCATCCGTATAAAGCGACTTGGCGGTGCTGTCGTACTCGCCCTTTTCGCTCTCGATCAGGTCGTACTCGGTGTCGTTCTTGTGATACAGCCAGAGCTTCAAGTGCTCCAATTCGGTGCGTGGAGGGTCCTTCAACTCGCGCGCGTCGGTGGCGCAGATTTTGAAGGTTTCCTTGGCTCCGTCAGTCTCCGTATCGCACCAGGAGTTGGAAGTGGCCGAGGTGTCGGGGTTCAACGCCCTGGGAGCGGCCAAGGCATCCCTAAAGAACGTGCTGCGATGCTTCCAATAGGTGTCGCCGACGAAACCGGTGATCCCGAGAATGGCCGCCAAAATCAGCCATCGGCCGAAGCGCATAGAAAGAACTCTTTCTCTATGTTACTTCAGACGCCTTGGCGAGCGAATGATTTACGCAAAGTTTGTTCTAAGTGAAGTTGATTTGAAAGCGCAGATTGAAGACCTTCTCCGGCAGTTTGTTGCCTCCCGCCGAGGCCGGCGCGCCTCCGCCGAAAGCCGTGTTGCCGTAATCGCCCGTAATACGCACCAGCCGGTTCAAGTACCAATTCACCCCGCCCACCCATTCGTGCAGGTGGCGGGGAGCAGCCGCTGGATTCACCAGTCCATACGTGTAAATGCCGTTCTCGGCCTCGAAGTCCGAGACGCGCACCGCTAGCTCCACCGCTCCCCAACCTCCTCCGGATTTGTGCAGCGGATCGAACGACCGCTTCGGCGTGGGGGAGACAAAACTCTTCTTCTCGCCGGTGAGGATGTAGCTGAGCTGAACCTGATACGCCCGGAAGGCGATGCTCCGGCGGAGCAAACCTTTTTGGAACCCTTCTTCGTTCAAGCCGTACTCCGTCAACAAACCGAACGGTCCCAAGTAGTAGTAGCCTTGGGGAGCCAGGCGTGTTCTGTGCCCAGCCGGCTCCACTCCCGAAGCAAACGTCACCACGCTCGCCTGAAAGAAGCTTTGCTGCCCGAAGGTCTTATACGACGGCAACGCTTCCCCGTCGGTATTGCCTCCGGTTGCTGCAAACCCCAGGCCGAGTCCCTGGAGCAAGCTCTTCTCATTCGGCTGGAAAGGCGTCAGGAAAATCCGGCCCGCGTAATCGCGGTGACTGCTGACGGCGGTATCCGTGCCAATCGAGCTGTCCGGCACGCCGTTGAACACGCCCACCTGATAAGAGACGCGCCTTTGCCATAAATCCGCCCCGATCTGGAAGCCGAGATCGCGCTGCGGGACCAGCACCGTTGGCAAACCGCGCTCGGCGAAGGTGGTGTCATCATCGGACTGCAGCCTTTCCAGGCCCACCGGAGGCTTGAACTTCCCCACCCGCACCTGCGCCCACGGCAGATAGTTCAGTTGCAGATACGCGTCGTAAATCGCCGTTGTGCCCAAGCCGAAGTCCGGCCGGATGAAAAAATCGACATACTTGTAGACCGTCCCATACAGAGTCGGCCGAACGCGGCGCAAAACGATCGTGTCGGTCTCCGAAGACGAACCCGCGCCGTAATACGTCCGGTTGTCCACTTGAACGTCGGCGCCGATATGCAGCACGAAATTGCCGTCCCGCGACCGGATGGTGAACCCGGTAGTGTCCGCGGTCGTCGATGCCGCATTCTGCCCGTTATCGGTGACCTGCTCCGCCTTAACCTCTTTTTCGAGCGTCTCCACACGCTGCTCCAGTTGCTGAATCTGCGAATCCACAGCCGAGGGAGCCGGGTCTTGCGCCAAGCCCGTAAGGGAGAGCGCGGCAACCGCGAGCAATCTCTTAATGATCATTTAGACCCCTGATTTGTTTAAGTTAGAGATTGCCTTCCGAATACTATACAATCTCGATAGAGATAATCGTATAGTAGTCTATGGGAATTGTCAACTGATCTGCGGGCACAAGGAACTACCCTGCGCAAAGATGCGGATTTTAAGGCTGAACCGGCAGTACGATCTGCCCGGCTGGGCTGGAGTTAATAGCGGTAGGCGAAGATACGCCGTTCAGTGAGATCGAAATCGGATAGTTCCCCGCCGGCATCGTCGCGAACTGCTGCGGCACCTGAAAGTTGATCTGGAACTCGCCCACATACGGGGTTTGCCCGGCAAACGTCGCGGGTATGGTGACATTGCCGATGGTCACGGTCACTCCGTCGATTGTCTGTGCAGCCGGAATGACCCCTGCCGGCTCCGGCATGAGACCCGTGGCGAACAGCGAAATGTAGTTCCCGGGTCCTGCGTTACGATAGCCCGAAACGTTGTTCGGCCCGACAAACCCGCCGCTGATGGAGTAGTAAGCTGCCGGATACGTCACACCATTCACCGTGTTCGGAAATAGCCCCGGCGAACTGGATGACGCCGGCGCGGTGATGGTGTTGCTGGCCGAGCCGTTGACAATCACTTGGACCGACGCTGTCCCGCTGATCCCGTTCGGCACTTGAAAGTCGACCTGCGTCGGGGAAACATAATACACCGGGGCAGGCGTGTTGTTCACCATCACCTGCACTCCGCTTAGGCCGGTTGGCAAACTGCTGCCGAGATTCAGAAAATCGAAGCCGGTCCAGATACGGGTCACGTTGCTCAAGCCCGTGCCCTGCACCTGCGCCCAGGAGCCCGGCACCAGACCTCCGGCCAGATACGTCGCTCCGTTGGCCAGCGAGCCTGCGGTCAGCACCGGCGCCGGCTGGGGCTGCGTGAGGATAGTGAACGTTCGCGAATTCCACGTGCGAGTTCCTACCTGACACCCATTCAAGAAAAAGACATTGCCGCTCAATTTCAGGTGGTTGGTCGGCGTACCCGGCGACATAAAGGAGGGATACCATCCGTCGAACATGAACAGTCCGCCGGAAAACGATCCGCTACCGCAAGTGCTCAAAGGAAACTGCGAACCCACGATCATCTTGGGGGACGTCCAATCTTGCAGATCCAGGCTGGTCGCCGTAGACCAATACCAGGACGCCGACGGAGAAGATCCTGAGTTTACCGCGCAAACGAACGTCATCAGATACAATCCGAGATCGTCCAGATAACTGATCTGTCCTAACGATTCATACCCTCCGCAGGTCCCGGTAGGCCCGGTTTCCAAGCCGTTAATGCCCGGCTGGCTGAAGGAGCCGTTGTACCACTTCTGAAAACTGAGCGGATCGGGCTGTCCCAGTTGCGCTCGCGCCAGGTGCACCTTTCCATCGACCGTGAATCCGAAGGCTGCGTACGTCGCATAAAGGTAGTAGTTGCCATCCGCGCTCTTATCGATGAAGCCGCTCGCCGTTCCCGTTCCGATACTCTTCCCCGTATTCCACTGCGAAAGCGGAGTCGGCGGCTGAATCACCGGGTAACGGCTCGCACCTGCCACAGTGGGCCAAGTCTTGCCATTATCCGCGGACCTGGTTATCGCCGTGGTCTGGTACTCCGTTCCGTCAGGTGCGAATGTTGGAGTCGGGCACCACGACTCAGCTTCGAAGACCATAATGAGATTTCCCGCGGGCAGAGTCGGGTCCTGGAGCACCGATCCGGGAGCCGAGTAGTTTTCGTCAAATTCCCCGCCATAGGTCGCGTTGCACTGGTTGCTTGGCAGGGGGGACTTCAATACAGGCGACTGGTAACCGAGACCGGTGCCCAGCGTGAACGTCTTCAAGTCCGTCGATTGGAGTACGACCGCACCCATTTGCGCATTGGATAAAGCTCCGGCCGTGAACATCAAATACGGCCCGGAGCCGGTCGCAGGTGGGATGAAAGTTTGGTGCTCGTCCGGAAAGGCATTCGCGCTTGGATATGTTAAGGTCTGATCCGGCCCCACCGAGATTGAGGCAACTTGGAGTTGCTGACTCTGCGCCCGCACCGTCTTAGGCCGGTGGAAGATCGCAATTCCGGCGCCCAGAGCCGCAACAAAAAAGACTGCCGTGAGCATCCATCCCCGCATAATGGGAGATAGTCTACCGCACTTGGCCACCACGCCGGCAAGATCTCAATTGCTTTTTACTTCTCCGCGTGCGTCGTGTCCTTCTCGTTCTCGCAGACCGTCTCGATCAGCTCGGTGTCCGCCAGCAGCGCGTAGGGCAGCGTCACCGTCCAGGGGCGCGCATACATTTTCGGATCCTCAATCGTTATCTGAACGTCCATGTGGCCGAAGTCGCGCCGCGTGAAGCGCTCCGTCACGTGCCCATCCTCGCTCTGTGGATGGCCCTTGAACGTATCGAGCCACGCCCGCCCATTGAACCCGATCGTATCCACCACCAGCGTGTTGCCGTCCCATTTCCCCACCGAATAGCCTAGCCAACTGGGCTGCGGATCCTTGGGCAGCGGCCGCCCGTCCAGAAAAACCTGGCGGAAGATCGAATTCGACGACGTCTCGTAGAGCAGCACCACCAGCGAAGGCGTCTGGACGATCTTGAACGGGTGCAGCGCGTCGCCGGAATTCGACGTATCGATCCGCGGCACGCCGGGTGGCATGCAATGCGCCATCGCGTCGCCTTTGTGGTCGTTGTTCTCGCGCTCATTCACCAGGGCCTTGGCTGCCGGAAGCATCGGAACGCCGTCCGGCTCAATGTTCGTGGCGAGATCCTTGAAGTAATCCGAGTTTGTGGTCCAGATGCCCTGCAAGTTGGGCTTGCCGTCAGGCATCTTAGGCGTGGGCGCCGTCAGATTCGGCTTGCCATCAGCCGTGCGAGGAATGCCCGGAGTCGGATAATCGATCCACTGGGCACTCGCGAAAGCACACCACCCCAAAACCACGACAAGGAAACGCGCACGCATGCTTCTATTGTGCGATAGGCTTGCCGTCCAGAACAAAAACCATCAGCTTCGGAAAGATGGTGGTAGGCCCAGCCTGCGGCGGAGGAGCCCCGGGCTCCACATTGCGCCCGACCACGATCCCCTGCCCTCCCGCCAGCGCGATGTACTGCTTGCCGTCGAGCTCATACGTGATCGGCGGTCCCATTCCACCACCCAGACCCGTCTTCACGTCCAGCAGCTTCTCGCCCTTATCGGCGGAGTACGCCACCAATCGTCCATCGGGAATCACCTGAATCACCAGGTTCCCCGCGGTGGTCACCGTGCCGCCTCCAATCGATCCGCCGCCCGGAGTCTGCCAGCGCTGTTTCTGCGTCGCCGGATCCCACGCCACCAGCACCCCATTCGGCGTTCCCTGCGGCGGAGCCTCCGGACCGATCGCCGGCGGAGGCGGCAGAGTCGCCGCGGGTGGAGGCGCCACGCCAATTCCATTCGCCGGCGGAGGTCCGCGCCGAACGCCGATATTGCTGCGGCCGGCCTTCCACTCATAGTTATCGTCAACAGCGAAGACGGAGCTGCTGGATAGCGATGAGGGGATGTACACCAATCCCGTCGCCGGATTGAACGACATCGGCGACCAGTTATGCCCGCCTCCTGGACCGGGCGAAATCTGGATCGTGTCCTTCCCGTAATGCGCTTCCGGATTGACGAAAGGCCGTCCGCTGCGCTCATCCAAACCGCGAGCCCAGGTCACCTTGGCAAACGGCTCGCCCGAAATGAATTGCCCCGTCACGCGGTCGATCACGTAATAGAAACCGTCCTTGTTGGCCTGCATCAGCACCTTGCGCGGCTGGCCCTTGATGGTAATGTCGGCCAGCAACAACTGCTGGACGCTATCGAAATCCCACGAATCGCCGGGGACCGGCTGGAAGTACCACTTGAGCTCGCCCGTATCCGGCTTCACCGCCAAAATCGACGCCACATACAGATTGTCTTTGCCCTTCGAATGGCGCAACTCCTCCGGCCACGGCCCGCCATTGCCCGTGCCGACGTAAAGCAGATCGGCTTCCGGATCGTACGAGATCGCATCCCACAGCGACCCTCCGCCGCCCAACTTCCAATAATCGCCCGACCACGTCTCCGCGGCTTTCTTGAGCGCGGGATTCTCGAAAGGCTTCGAGGGATCGCCCGGAACCGTATAGAAGCGCCACGCCCGTTGTCCGGTCCGCGCATCGTACGCGTCGAAGAAGCCGCGAATCGGCAGCTCCGATCCCGCCACGCCGATAATCACCTTTCCCTTGGCGATGCGCGGCGCCATCGTCACCGTGTAGCCGTCCTGCGAATACGAAATGCGCGACTCCCAGACCGGATGCCCGGTATTGATGTCCAGCGCGACCAGTCTGCCGTCGATGATCGGCGCGATCACCAGATTCTGATACAGCGCGATGCCGCGCTGCACTACGCCGCAGCAAATAAACGGCCGTGTCTTATCCTGATTGACCTCCGGGTCCCAGCGCCACTTCTCTTTGCCGGTCCGCGCGTCCACCGCATAGACCACGCTCCAATTGGTGATGCTGTACAGCGTGCCGTTGAAGAACAGCGGCGTGCCCTCCTGATTGCCGCCCCCTCGCCCGATGTCGTAGGTCCAGGCCAGACCCAGCTTTCCGACGTTGGCCGTGTTGATCTGGTTCAGCGGACTGTAGCGCGTCTCGCCCTGCGTGAATCCATAGGTGGTCCACTCCGCGCCATTCTTGGCGGCGTTGCGAAGCGAAGCGTCGTCCACTACGTGAACCGTCTGCGCGGACACAAACGCGGCGGACGCGGCGATCCCCAACAGGGTGATCGAAGCTGTGTATAAGGCTTTCCCGGCCATTCTTTCCCTCCCGGAACAGAACTTCAACGATTCTATACCGAAGTTCTATCCGGCGTCGCGTTTGTCCCCGGTGAGTCGTGCTTTGGACCACGCTGCCGCACTGGGCGAGACTTTAGCGCTCGACGGGCCCCTGCGAAGGCATCCCCGCGCGCTACGCCGCTGGATTCGCCGGCGTCAATGGCAGACCGGAGCTTGTCGAGCTTGGCCTGAAACTCCTGCTCTTCCCGCTCGAGGTTACGCAAGGCGGCGCGAATCACCTCGCTTGCGTTCTCATAGCGCCCGCTCTCGACCTTAGCCAAGACGAAGCGGTCCAGTTCTTTCGTCAAGTTGACGTTGCGGGTGGGCATCGCGTGAAACCCACTCTATCACAATTGGCAAAGATTGCTAACCTCGTTTTGTTACGCCTGCGCCGCCGCGCGAACCACAGCCCGCCGAGCGCACCTGGGAGTAGAACCATGCCCGAAGGCTCCGCCGCCGGTGAATCGCCCGATCCAGTGCTGACAGCGAAATACTCAGGTTCACCCCAGGGGTCAGCAATCCCCGCCGCAAAGTAGAAGCCATTCTTGTTGGCAACGAAGTCGTTCATCGAGAGCCCGCCCGCGGCGGTGACATCGAAGACCAGCGAGGACGTCAAGGGATGGCGCCGGAACCATTCCGTCGAGCCGTCAGTGGAGTCGATCGAATCGTCGAAGCCGCCAAGCTCCCTTCCGCTGAGGCTTCCGCCGAGGCTTCCGCTGAGGCTGGGATTTCGCACAGCCGCGAAACCGGGGGGCAGGTTCGAAATGCTGACGGGGGCGGCGCCGCCGATGTTGAATTGAAACGAATTGAGGCCGAACTGAATCGGATCGTACCACTCGTCATCCGAAACAGCTCCCTGCTTCTCGCTGCCGGTGAGCGTCACGCTGACCTGGACCTCGTCGGCGTCGACTTGATGAAGATCCACCGTCCCCACTACGATCGGGTCCGGGTCGCATGTTCTCCAACAATCGACGAACGTCAGATTATAAACCAAGTCTGCCCGCGCAGCGGGGGCAAACAGGCACAGCGCGCTTAGCGCCCCGCGCACGAAGCACTTGGGAAGCTTCAATCGTCTACCTTTTGGGCTTAATACCAGTACAGTAGTGGTTACGGCAGTGAAATCCTCTCAAGTACAGGTGATGCGGTTGGCTCACGCCTCGGCCCTGATCGTCGCGGCAACGGCAGTCCCGGCAATCGCCGCCACCATCACCACTCCCTCCGTCACCTTTAATAAGGACGTCCTCCCCATCCTCCAGAGCAACTGCCAGACCTGTCACCGCCCCGGCCAGATCGCCCCCATGCCCTTCCTGACCTACGCGGACGTCCGCCCCTACGCCAAGGCGATCAAAGCCGCCGTGCTCACCGGCAAGATGCCTCCCTGGTTCGCCGATCCCGCTTACGGCCACTGGTCCAACGCGCCCCACCTCACGTCCGCAGAAAGGCAAACACTCGCCGCATGGGCCGACAACGGCGCCCCCGAGGGCGACCCGCGCGATCGACCCCCTGCCTCCGAGTGGCCCCACGGCTGGACCATCCCTCCCGATCTCGTTATCCGCATGCCCCATCCGTTCCACGTCCCCGCCAAGGGCCCGATCGAGATCACCACCATCACCCTTCCCACCGGCCTGAGCAAAGACACCTGGATCACATCGATCGAAGTCCGGCCGGGCAACGCACAAGTCGTGCATCACGTCGCCATCTCCTTCCGCCCGCACGATCCTAAAATCCCCTACGGCCAGCCCAACACTCCCGTCATCCTGCGCGACGCCAATGGCGATCAACTCAGCAAACCCGCTCCGGGCCCCGACACTTTCACGGACCTCGAAGCGGTCTTTCTCCCCGGCACTCCGCCCATGGATTTCCGGCCTCTCCACGCCGCGAAGCTGATCCCCGCGGGTTACGATCTCGTGCTCCAGATCCACTACACCGCCTGTGGCGAAGACGTCGAAGACCAAACCGCCGTCGGCTTCACCCTCTCCAAGGACCCTCCCGCGCGCCGCTTCGTCACCCTTTCCCCCGCCGCTCCTCGCGACCCCGCCTCATTCCGCATCCCCGCCGGCGATCCCAATTGGCAGGCGGGCACTGAGGTCGAATTCTTGCACGACGCCGAAATCGTCTGGTTCCTCCCGCACATGCACCTGCGCGGCAAAGACATGACCTACACGCTGGAGCCGCCTCACACCGCCAGCCAAATCCTTCTCCGAGTCCCCAACTACAACTTCAACTGGCAGCTCGCCTACGACGCCGCAACCCCCATCCCAGTGCGTAAAGGAACCCGCCTCCTGGCCGTGGCGCATTTCGACAACTCCGCCAACAACAAATTCAATCCGAACCCCGGCAAAGACGCTGGCTGGGGCGATCAAACCTGGGAGGAGATGATGGTCGCCTGGTTCGGCGTCCTGGTCGATCCCTCCACCGACCCACGCAAAGTGGTCCGCTATACGTTTCCTAATCGGCGCCGATAGGACCCGCGGGCGTCAATAAACCCCGATGGCGTAAAATGCGAATTCATGACCACGCCCTTTCGTTTGGACGGCATGCGCGCTTTAGTGACCGGCGGCGCAAGCGGAATCGGAGAAGAAACGTGTAAAGTCCTCGCCGCGGCGGGAGCCTCGGTGATCATCGCCGATATCGACCAGCCGCGTGCCGAAGCGCTTTCCCTCAAGCTCCCCGGCTCCTCCGTAACTGTCGTCGACATCACTGATGCAGCCGCCGTCAATCGAGCCTTCGCCGCCATCCCCAAGCTCGACATTCTGGTGAACAACGCCGGAATCGGATTAGTCGGCAACATCGAGGAAACCGCGCATGAAGATTTCCAGCGCCTCTTCCGCGTCAATGTGGAGGGTCTTTACCTGGTCACCAAAGCCGCCATGCCCAAGCTGCTCGAATCGAAAGGCTGCATCGTCAACCTTGGCTCCGTTGCCGGACTGGTCGGCTTGAAGCGCCGTTTCGCCTACTGCGCCACCAAAGGAGCCGTAGTGGCTCTCACCAAACAGATGGCGGTCGATTACGCCGGACGCATCCGCGTCAACGCGGTCTGCCCCGGCACCATCGACACACCCTTCGTCGACGCATACCTCAAGAAATTCCACGCGCACGAAATCGAAAAAACCCGAGCCGAGCTGCACGCGCGCCAACTGGTCGGCCGCATGGGCATGCCCCACGAGGTCGCCTATATGGTGCTGTACCTTTGCTCCAAGGAAGCCGAGTTTGTCACCGGCGCCTGCCCGACCATCGATGGAGGCTTAACGGCAGCTTAGCCAACCGCAGGGTAGCCTATGTCCGAATCTCTCCGTGATCGCGTAGTCGTGGTAATCGGCGCTTCGAGCGGCATCGGCCGCCAGACCGCCGTGCTCTTCGCCCGCGAAGGCGCGAAAGTCATGGCCTCCGCCCGCCGCGAGGCCCGCCTCCGGGACCTCTCCATGGAGATGGCCTCGGCCGGATGCGCCATCGCGATTCACCCCGCCGATTCCACCAAAGTCGCGGACATGGACGCGCTGATGGCCGCGACCCGTGAAAAGCAGGGCGAAGTCGACGTGCTGGTCTATGCCACCGGCGACAATACTCCGGACCGTCACCTGCCGCGCCTCACGCCGGCCGTTTGGGACGCCATGCTCGCGGTCAATCTCAACGGAGCCTATTACGCCACCCACGCCGTCTTGCCCAAGATGCGCGAGCGGCGCTCCGGACACTTAATTTACATTGCCTCCGTCTCCGCCCTCTGGCCCGATCCCTCCGGCGCGGCCTATCAAGCCGCCAAGCGAGGCCTGCTCGGTCTCGCCCACGCCGTGCGCTATGAGGAAAAAGAAAACGGCATCCGCACCAGCGTGGTCTGCCCCGGCCTGGTCGAGACCGACATCCTGATCAAGCGGCCGGTAAGGCCCACGCCCGAAATGATGGCCAAGGCCATGCAACCCATCGACGTTGCCGAAGCGGTGCTGGCCGTCGCCAAAATGCCGCCTCGCGCCTGCGTCACGGAATTACATCTTTGGCCGGCTCTGCTGTGACCGCGGGAGTCTCCGTCACGCTGGACGGCGTGCGCCGCGCCTTTGAGCAGCACGTCGTCATCGCAAAGATGGACCTGCACATCGCCACCGGCGAATTTCTCGCCATCCTGGGACCCTCCGGCTGCGGCAAATCGACCCTCCTGCGCATGATCGCCGGCCTCGACACCCCCAATTCCGGCAGCATCGTCACCCATCCCGAAGGCGGCCGCTTCCAGCGAGCCTTCGTCTTTCAAGACGCACACCTCCTGCCCTGGCGAAACGTGCTCGACAACGCCGCGCTGCCCCTTGGAGCTCATGGGCGTGGATCGCGAAGCCCGCCGGGCCAAAGCTCAAACGGCTCTTGAAAGAGTCGGCCTCCTTGAGGCCGTCGCGAAGTACCCCGCGCAGCTCTCCGGCGGCATGCGCATGCGCGTATCTCTGGCTCGCGCGCTGGTGACCGAGCCCCAACTCCTCCTCCTCGACGAACCTTTTGCGGCGCTGGATGAGATCACCCGCTTTCATCTCGACGTCCAGCTCCGCGAGCTGTGGCGCGAGCGCAGAATGACCGTCGTATTCGTCACCCATTCCATCTCCGAAGCGGCGTTCCTTGCCGATCGGGCGGTGGTCCTCGGCAAGCGCGGCGGCAACATCACCCTGGATCGCAGGATGAACCTGCCCGAAGAACGAACCAATGAGCTTCGCGCCGACCCACGCCTCGGCCAAGAGATGAAAGCTTTACTAGGAGCGATCGAGGAATGAGGACATTTAAAGCCATCCTCCCTCCGCTCATTCCCTTCGTCTTGATCACCGCCGCCATCGAATTCCTGGTCCGCGGCGGAATGGTCCGCGCCTATCTCCTACCCGCACCCTCCGCCGTCTTTCTCGCCATCTTGCAAAACCGGGAAGAATTGTTTGCGGCCATGCTGAAAACCTCCCTGAGCGCCGTCATCGGCTTCCTGCTCAGCACCCTCATCGGCGTCGCCGTCGCCGTGGCTCTCTCTTCGTCGCGCTGGATTGAGCGAGCCTTTTATCCTTACGCGGTCTTCTTCCAAACCGTCCCGATCATCGCCATCGCGCCATTGCTCGTCATCTGGTTCGGCTATGGCATGCAAACCGTAATTGCCTCCGCCTTCGTCGTGTCGATTTTCCCCGTCATCGCCAACACCCTCACCGGCATTCTCTCCACCGACCCGGCTCTGCGCGATCTCTTCCGCTTATACGGAGCCTCGCCCGCCGTCACTCTGTTCAAGCTCCGGTTTCCGGCCGCCCTCCCGCAAATCCTCACCGGATTGCGCATCGCCTCCGGCCTCGCCGTCATCGGAGCCATCGTCGGCGAGTTCATCGGCGGAGGAGGCTTGGGCTCCGTTGTAGATTCTGCGCGCACTCAACAGCGTATCGATTTAGTCTTCGCCGCAGTGCTTCTGGCCTCCGTGCTCGGCCTGGCCCTCTTCGGTTTCATCAACCTCATGAGCGCGCTGACCCTCCGCCGCTGGCACGCCTCGGAGCAAGCCGAGTAACATCGCGAGTAAGATCGCCAGTCGCTTCGCGAGTAATATCGAAAGATGCGTCGCAGAGACTTCATATATGTCGCGCCGGCCCTTAGCCTGCTTGCCGCCTGTGGAAAATCGTCCAAGATCCGGCTGGCTCTGAACTGGAAGCCCGAGCCGGAATTCGGAGGCTTCTATGCCGCGCCGTATTCCAAGCACGGGCTCGACGTTCGAGATCCTTCCCGGCGGCGCCGGCACGCCCACGGTGCAGATGGTCGGCGCAGGTTCAGCCGAATTCGGCATCGTCGAAGCTGACGAATTGGTGCTGGCCCGTTCCAAGGGCAATCCGGTGGTCGCGTTATTCGCGGTGTATCAAAGCTCGCCTCTCGGAATCATGGTGCATGCCGAGCGCAGCGCGAACTCCGTCGCCGACATCTTGAAAGACGGCACCCTGGCCGTGCAGCAAGGCCTTCCCTTCGTGATGCTGCTCGAAAAAATGTACCGCTTGCAACACGTCCACGTCGTCCCCTCACCCGGCGGCGACCTCACGGCGTTTCAGGCCGACCCGAAATTCGCCATGCAGTGCTTCGTCACCTCGGAGCCTTTGGCCGCCCGCAAAAAGGGCATCGCGGTGAAAGTATTTCCTGTCTCCGACATCGGCTACAATCCCTACACCAACGTCCTCGCCACCAGCGAAGACGTGTTGAAGAAGAATCCGGAAATGGTGAAATCCATGGTGGAGGCCGTGCGCGAAGGATGGCGCATGTATCTCGACGATCCCAAGCCCGCCAACGCCAAAATGCATGAGCTGAACCCGTCCATGGACCCCGCAACCTTTGCCGAAGTCGCCGAGGCGCAGAAGCCTCTCATCGAAGACGACGATACGCGCCGCGACGGTTTGGGAACTATGAGCAAACGACGCTGGGAAACGCTCATCGGCCAGCTCAAGGACCTGGGCGACATCCCCAGCTCCATCCCTGCGGACGACTGCTTCAAGCTGGCGTAGCTACGGCGTGGCTATGGCGTCGCCACCGGAATGCGAATCGATCCCGCGGCGCCCGTGGAGTGGTCCCGCACCACTACGCGAATCTCGCCCGCGACTGCTCCGGCCCCAGCAATTGAAATCGGGAATCCCTTTTCCATCGCGGCCGCAAATTGCTGGTTGTTCATGTATAGGGTAACGGTCCCCGTCTGGACGCTGTGAGCTTCGGCCGGGTTGGGAACGGAAACGTCGAACGCCCCGGTGAAGTGGCCGTCTTTGTTTTCCACGTGGATGTCGTGCAGGTCCACCGTCACCTTCACGTCGAACAGCCCGGGATGTTCTTTGTTGGGCTCGGACTGCGCCGCCAGGCCGACACCGGTGAAGTCCACCGGGCCTTCGAACAGCTCCTGCGGCGAAGGCGGAGGTGGCGGAGGCGCGGTTTTGGTCGCCAGATATCCCGGCCGGTAATGAATTTCCAGATCCCGCAGCTCCTTGCCACGCAGCTTGACGGTGATGGTGTGGTATTTCCCGTCCAGGGTCTCCGCAGAAGGGTAGTATCCGAGCACGTAGGCCGATCTCGAGTCTTCTTCCGTGGTCTGCACCGCGGAAACCAGATCCTTGGAATCGAAAAACGCACGAGCTCCGGTCGCCCTAGCCAGATCCTGCGCGGGGCCGAGGGGTTCGCCCTCGCACAACTCCCCTCCGGTAGCGCGCACCAGCACCGGGTACAACACTACATTGAGCCGCTGCGCCATCATCACCACGGACGGAGGAACGTTGTAAGCGTGGTGCATCAACCACACCAGGTTCTTGCGTCCGGGCACACCACCCAGATGCTGCAGAATCATCCGCAGAGCCTTCATCGTCATCTGGCTGTGCACCTCTTGCCGCCCCAGGTCCAGTAGATCCCCGTAGTCATGAACGGCAGCGGCATATTCACGAGGGAGCTTGCCGTGGGGCCGGTCCAATCGCGCCGCCGCGTCACGCAACTCCTGCGAATCGCCAGCGAAATCGTGCAACACGTGGAGATTTTCCCCCAGCGTGTAAAGCGCGACCCGGCCGCTTTCCTCCCCGAAAGACCGCACCAACTCGTTCATGCCGAGCCGTTCGTAGCCCAGGCATCCGAAGTCGGTATTGAGAAAGTCGATCAGGATCGCCGTGGCACCTTTGACCGGTTGGCCTTGCGCGTCGCCACGGTTGGAAACAGCGCCCAGCGGCACCTGCATGGGAGAGTCGCCGTTCAAAAAATCCCCGTTGGCGTGAAACACGGCGAGCTGTTGAGGCTTGCCTTCGTCCAGCAGAACAAAATCGTACTTGGTCAGACCGCTGTGAATGGTTCCGGCCGGCCCGAACGGAGGCCCCGAATCGAGCACCCATGCGAACCACCCGCCCGTACCCATCGGCGGACGGACGCGCTGATTGCGGACCACCACTTCCACTTCCACCAATCGTGTGCCGGTTTGAAATGTCGCGGGACCTTGTCCCTGCTGCGGTTGAGCGGATAGCACCGCTGCCGAGATCACGGCAACCATTTGCGCCGCTGTTGTCCGTTCCACGCCCACCGGAGTCCGCTTGCTCTATCGTACTGCTAACGCACGCCCTATGCGATTACGTGTGAACCCTAATCTTGACCTGCCGGCGCACGTCCCCGGGGTAACCTTTAAGAAGCTATGCCGACGCAAATGTCTCCCGAGGAGTTCCGGGCCGCGGCGCATCAGACCGTGGACTGGATCGCCGACTACCTCCGCGACGTCCGCCAGTATCCAGTCACCCCACGGGTCCAGCCCGGCGATCTCATCGCGCGGCTTCCGAAGCAGGGACCCGAACTGGGCGAACCGATCGAGAAAATCCTCGCGGATTTCCGCGATTTGATCGTTCCCGGCGTCACACACTGGAACCATCCGCGCTTTTTCGGTTATTTTTCCATCTCCGCATCCGGCCCCGGTATTCTCGCCGAGATGCTTGCCGCTGCGCTCAACGTGAACCACATGCTGTGGAAGACCGGGCCCTCCGCGACGGAGCTCGAGCAAATCTCGCTCGGCTGGCTTCGCCAGTGGCTGGGACTTCCTGAGCAGTTCTTCGGGATGATTCATGACACCGCTTCCACGGCTGGCCTCCACGCGGTCATCGCGGCGCGGGAAGCTGCGGGTCCCACGGCCGCGCCTCTGATCCTCTACACTTCCGAACACGCCAATCTGTCGATCGATCGCGCGGCTTTGGGGGCGGGCATCGGCCGCGGCAACATTCGCCACATCCCCGTCGACCCGGAATTCCGCATGCGGCCTGACGCTTTGAGCGCTGCCATCGAGGCGGATCTGGCGGCGGGGCGGAAGCCCTTCTGCGTCGTCCCGACTTTGGGCACCACGTCGTCCTCCAGCCTCGATCCCTTGCCCGAGATTGCGGCTATCGCCAAGCGCTACAACCTCTGGCTGCATGTCGACGCCGCCTACGCCGGCCCCGCCGCCGTGCTAGAGGAATATCGCCACATTTTAGCCGGGGCGGAGCTGGCCGATTCTCTGGTGGTCAATCCGCACAAGTGGTTGTTCACGCCCGTGGACTTAAGCGCGCTGTACACGCGGCGCCCGGAAGCGTTCCGGCAGGCGCTTTCGCTCGATCAGGCTCCGGCTTATTTGCAGGCCGGGGAAGGCTCGAAGGCCGTCAACCTGTCCGATTACAGCGTCGCACTGGGGCGCCGTTTCCGCTCCCTGAAACTGTGGTTCGTTCTGCGCTATTACGGCCGCCAGGGAATCGCGGAGATCCTGCGCGGGCACATGCGTATGGCTCGCGAATTCGCTCAGCGCGTGGGCGCGGATGGGCGATTTGAATTGGCCGCCCCCGTATTGTTTTCGTTAGTCTGCTTCCGTTGGCGCGGCTCCGATGAGGCCAATCGTGAATTGCTGGAGCGGGTCAACTCGACCGGTGAGGCGCTGTTGTCCGGAACCACGCTGGGCGGGAAATTCGTCCTGCGCCTGGCCATCGGAAACATCGCTACTTCGGACGCGGACCTGCAGGCGGCTTGGGATTTGATCCGGTCGAACGTGCCGGCCTAGTTTGCCCGGGCCTCGACGGCGCCCCCCGCCAAGTGGCGCTCCAGCGTCGTGATCAAGTGCGCCGGCTGAACCGGCTTGGAGATATATCCGTTCATGCCCGCCTCGATGCACTTTTCCCGGTCGCCGGTCATCGCATGCGCGGTCATGGCCACCACCGGCAGGTTCGTCCAGCGCGGGTCACGCCGCAGCACTCGGGTGGTTTCGAGACCATCCAGCACGGGCATCTGCACATCCATTAGAACCAGGTCATACGGCCGGCTGGCGGACTCCAGCTTTTCCAGAGCTTCGCGTCCGTCATTAGCGATCTCGATCTGGTAACCGCGTTTGCGCAGCATCGCCAGCACCACCTTCTGGTTGACCAGATTATCTTCCACCAGCAGCAGGCGCACGCCGCTCGAGCTGGCGGGCGCCTCGGGACGCGCTTCCACACGGGGCGCTGGTTCGGCAAGCGGGGCAGGTTCGAAAGGAATCGTGACGAAGAAGGAACTCCCCTTGCCCTCCTCACTCTCCACCCAGATTTGGCCGCCGTGAATCTCCACCAGCCGGCGCGTGATGGCCAGCCCCAGGCCGGTGCCGCCGTACTTACGCGTGATGCTGGAATCGGCCTGAGTGAATTTCTCGAAGATGTCTCCCAGCTTCTGCTTGGGAATGCCCGCGCCGGTATCGGAAACCTGGATGCAGGTCTCGACTTTCCCGTCGCGAAGTTCGGTCGACAGCCGCACCTTCACCGATCCGTTGTCGGTGAACTTTACGGCGTTGGACAGCAGGTTGGTGACAATCTGGCGCACCCGCAGCGGATCGCCGAAAACTCCCGTTTGATGCGCCTCCGCGGCATCCAGCTTCAAAGCGATGCCCTTCTGCGCGGCCTTCACCGCATGAGATTTCAAGCAATCCTCAATCACCGACCGCAGGTTGAACGGTACCTGTTCCAGCATCATTTTCCCGGCTTCGATCTTGGACAGATCCAGAATGTCGTTGAGCAGCGCCAGTAGAGAATAGGCGCAGCGCTGCGCGGTTTCCAGTTGATCGCGTTGCTCCTTGTCCAGCTGGCTATCCAGCGTCAGCTCCAGCATTCCCAGCAGGCCGTTCATGGGAGTCCGCAGCTCATGCGACATATTCGCCAGGAACTCGCTCTTGGCCTGGCTCGCCGCCAGCGCCGCGTCCTTGGCGATCTCCAGTTCGCTGGTGCGCTCATGGATGCGCTGCTCCAGCAATTCCTGATGCTGGCGGATCTCCTCGCGCGAGGAAGCCAGCGCCTGAATCATGCGGTTGAAACTCTCGCCCAGGTATTGGATCTCGTCGCCCGTGGGGCTGACCTGAATGGTGCGCAGTTGGCCTTCGCCAACCGAGGTGATGCCAGCTTGCAGCAACTTCAAGGGCCGCGCCAGCGCGCGGATGGTGAAGCGGGAAATCGCAAATGCGATCACCAGCACTAAGGCGCATAGGACCACCCCCTTCTCCCAACTGAAAGTTCCGTGAAGGATGTCCCAATAAACTGTAAACGCCGCAACCCACAGCAGCAGAACGCCCGTAAAAATGGAGAACTTCGAGGAAAGCGTGCGAAGCTTTGGGGTTGGGTTCACTTCCACATATCTATGGTCGGATGTTTCAGCTTAGGAAACCATCGGTAAGACACCCTAAACGCGCGGCGATTGCGATACGAAAACTAAGGTCGGCGGCGTAAGGGCCGGCAGAGCGCTCTCACCATGGCGCGGACACGCCGCGCCATATCCAGACAGCATGCTTTTCCAAACGGCATGCCTTATGCTTTAGAAAGTGCCTTCCCGGCTGGAAACCTCCCTGTGCGGCGTTACTTTGAAGACGCCGGTACTGGCGGCATCCGGCACCTACGGGTACGGGGTCGAGTTTCGTGAGCTGGTCGACCTTAAGTCCCTGGGCGGGGTAATCGTAAAGGGCCTCTCGCGCGAGCCCATGGACGGCAACCCCCCACCGCGTTTGTATGAGACGCCGTCCGGCATGCTCAACTCCATCGGCCTTCAAAACATCGGCGTTCGCGCCTTCGTGCGCGACAAATTGCCTGAACTGCGCGAACTGGGAGTGACCGTCTTCGCCAATATCTTCGGCTACGCGGTGGAGGATTACGTGGAGGTCGCACGGGTGCTGGAAGACGCCGAAGGCCTTGCCGGTTACGAGCTCAACGTTTCATGCCCGAACACCAAGCATGGCGGCATGTACTTTTCGAGCGACCCGGCACTCCTGGCCGAGGTGGTCTCAGCGGCGAAAAGCGTGGTCACCCGCCGTCCGCTGATCGTCAAGCTCTCTCCCAACATCGCCCGCGTGGAGCCGTTGGCTCGCGCGGCGGCCGACTCCGGAGCGGACGCGATTTCGCTGATCAATACCTTAGTCGCCCTGGCCATCGATCCGCATACGCGCCGGGCTCGCTTAGGCGCCGGCTTCGGAGGCTTATCCGGACCCGGGATCAAACCGCTGGCTTTGCGCATGGTTTACGAGGCTGCCCGCGCCGTGACCATCCCGGTAATCGGGCTTGGGGGCATCGCCAGTGGAGAGGATGCCGCGGAATTTCTGATCGCCGGCGCCTCCGCTGTCGAAGTGGGTACGGCGAACTTCTGGGACCCTAAGGCTCCGGCGCGCATCGCCCAGGAGCTGGAGCGATTCCTGGAGCAGGAGAAGGTCCAGCGCGCCGCGGATCTCGTGGGTACTCTGAAACTATGACCATTATTTCCACGCCCGGCGCTCCCGCCGCCATCGGGGCCTATTCGCAGGCTGTCGTTTCGAATGGATTCGCATTCTTGAGCGGGCAGATTCCCATCGATCCCGCCACGGGCCAGTTGGTGGAAGGCGACATCGCCGCGCAAACCGAACGAGTGTTGGAGAACCTCAAAGCCGTGCTGGAGGCGTGCGGCTCATCTCTCGGCCGCGTAGTGAAGACCACCGTCTACCTGAAGGATATAGGCGAGTTTGCGCGCATGAACGAGGTCTACGCCCGTTTTTTCCCGAACAAACCCCCTGCCCGCGCTACGGTGGAAGTGGCCCGCCTACCGCGAGATTTTCGCATAGAAATCGACTGTATCGCTGAGGTCGGCTGACCGGAAATCGGGGAGCTACTTTTTGGGCTGATCCGGTTCGGAGCTGTACTGCGGTTGCGGAGGCTTCAATTGAATCTCCACCGTCTTCTCCGGTTCATAGATATCGAAGGTCTGACCGAAAGTCTGATAATTGCTGCCGCTGACCTGGATCAGGATCTTGCCCTGCGGCAAGCCAGGCGTGCTCACGGTGCCTTCCGAGGTGGTCCGCAGCTCCCACTCCACCTTCTTTTTGGTGCGCAAAAAACGGCTCTCCAGAAACCGGACAACGACTTCGGCGTTCCCGACAGGTTTGCCCAAATCATTGGTCACGTGGATGTGAATGCGAGTCTCATCGGCCGCGGGTAAAGAAAGAGCCCCGATCCCCAGACCCAACCCGCAAACCAGTACCGCCAGTTTTTGCATGCCTCAATTATGATCTACGCCCCATCGGGCCGCAAGAACGCCCGTGGCGACCCGGCAGCCGCAGTCAGCGCCTCCGCCGCCAGGTATCCGCTGCGTACGGCGCCTTCCATGGTCGCGGGCCACCCGGATCGGGTCCAATCGCCGGCCAGGAACAGGTTCGGGATGGAAGTCCGGCTCACCGGGCGATGCGCCTCCAATCCTGGCTTGGCGGAGAATGTCGCGCGGACCTCCTTGACCACGTGGGATTTTTCGAGAACCGCCTGCTTGACTGCCGGAAAATACTCCGCCAGCTCGCGCAGGGCAAGCGCAATCACGTCCTCGCGCTTGGTCTCCACCAATCCTCGCGACGCGCTTACCACCAGCTCGATATAGCGGCCGCCGCTCTTGTTAAACATCCATTGAATCGTTCGATCGAGTAAGGTCGCATGCGGAAGGTCCGTGATGGGACGGTCGAACCACAAGTGGATGCCGGTGATGGGTGAGTGCTCGAACTCCGACAAGTCAAGCTGGTTCGCGATCTCTGGCGCGATCGGTGCGACGCGTTCGAACGGCACAGCGCTAACATAAAAGTCGCCTTCGATCTCGCCGCCCGGCGTCAGGACCGCCCGAACCTTCCCACCCTCGATCGCCACCCGCTCGACCGGCGTTCGCGGCAGAATCTCGACATTGCCGAGAGTTTGCCATGCGTCCGTGGAATAAAGCCGGGCCAGCGGCACTGCGGGCACGCCCATGTGATAGGACTCCGGGTTGGACAGAAAGCCCGACTTGGAACACCTGAAAGGCGTGGCATGCAGCCATTCGCTCCAGGTCCTCATTGACTGCGCTCACCAAAACCTGGCGCCAGAAGCGGTCGATGGCGCGCGCAGGCTGGCGCTTCTCTTGCAGCCACTGAAACATAGTGATGCGGTCCAGATCGGAGCGGGTGGAATACTCGCGCCGGATCGCCAGCAGCGCCCGTACGACGGCTAGCTTTTCGGAAAAGTTCAAGAATCGGAGGCCCAGGAAGGAGCTGAGGCTCCGGCGCATGACGCTGACGCGTCCGCCGGGCTCGAGAAAGTAAAACTCCCGATAAAAGACGATGTCGCCCGCCACGCCCAACCGCTTGTAGAAATCGAGCAGGTTGACGCAGCACCGCATCAGAACGTGCTGGCAATTGTCGATGGTTTCAGATCCAGCTTGGTAAGAGGTGGCCCGGCCGCCCACGAAGGGACGCGATTCAAGGACCCGGACTTTGTAACCTTCGCCGCCTAGAGCGGCCGCCGCGGAGAGTCCGGCCAATCCGCCGCCGATAATGACAACTTGCACCAGAACTTAGGCAGCGGCAGGCACGCGCCCGCGCCGGCGCCCTCCGCCGCCGCCATCGTCGCCATCAAAAGCCTGCCACGCAAGCCAGAGCACAAAGGCGATGAATAGTACGTCGGTCGGTTGGAGTTCCATGGGCATCTCTAGTATGCAGGAAACGAAGTGCAATCAGCAAGTTCTATGCGCTCCCGTACCTGCCGGCATATGTCCAAGGGTCTTGACCACATTTTCCATCAGCATCAAGCCGCACTGGCCGTCCAGCGTGAGGATGGACTCGGGATGAAACTGGACCGCCTCCATCGGCAGATCGCGATGACGGACACCCATGATGACGCCGTCGTCGCTTTCCGCCGTGATTTCGAGGCAACTGGGAAGGCTTTCGCGGATAGCGTACAAGGAGTGATACCGCCCGACACGGAAGCTCGCTGGCAATCCCTCAAACACACCCACGCCGATGTGCCGGACGGTTGACGGCTTGCCGTGCATGGGGTAATCCAGCACGCCGAGCTCGCCGCCGAACGCCTCCACCATCCCCTGCAAACCCAGGCACACCCCAAACACCGGGATTTCGAGCTTCGCCGCGCGGCGAATCAAATCCGGCACGCCGAAATCGGAGGGCCGTCCGGGTCCCGGCGAAACCAGGATCAGAGAGGGCGCCAGGCTCTCGATCATATCCAGCGAGAAGCCGGCGCGATAGGTCATTACTTCGGCTCCGGTCTGCCGCACATAATTCGCGAGTGTGTGGATGAAGCAGTCTTCGTTATCCACCAGCAGCAGCCGCACGCCGCGGCCATCCTCGGACTTGGGCGCATAGGCCGCGGGAGCTTCCGGCTCTGCCCGCATGGCGCGGAAGAAAGCGGTCGCCTTCATCCGGGTTTCCTTCTCCTCGGCCTCGGGAATCGAATCGTACAGCAGCGTCGCACCAGCGCTATACCGAGCCATGCCGTCGCGCAGGAAAATGGTGCGGATGGTGATGCCGGTATTGAGGTCGCCGTCCATCGAAATCATGCCGACCGAGCCCGCGTACCAGCCGCGCGCGGTCTTTTCCAGATCCTCGATGGCTTGCGCTGCCCATTTCTTCGGCGCACCGATCATCGTCACGGACCACATGTGCGTGAGGAACGCGTCCAGCGAATCGAAGCCGTCGGCCAGCATGCCCTCGACGTGATCCACGGTATGGAACACCCCGGCGTAGGACTCGATCAGCCGCCGGTCCAGCACGCGCACCGATCCCGGCACGCAGACGCGCGACTTGTCGTTGCGGTCAACGTCCGTGCACATGGTCAGTTCGGACTCTTCTTTGAGCGAATTGAGCAGCTCCCTGATGTTGGCCGCATCGCGCATCGCGTCACCGGTGCGGCGCGCCGTGCCGGAGATCGGACAACTGCGGATCCGTTTGCCCTCCGCCCGCACGAACATCTCCGGCGAGGCCCCGATAAGCTGCTCATCGCCGAACTGAAGGAAGAATTCGTACGGGCTGGGGCTGGCCTTCTGGATGCGCGTGAACAGCTCCGCGTGACTGCCGGAGTAAGGAGCCGAGAACGTTTGCCGCAACACCACTTCGTAGTAATCGCCGCGGCGCATCCCCTCGCGCACCTTCTCGACGTTGGCCATGTACTCTTCCGGCTCATGGTCGCTGGTGATGGGGGCGGGAGGCAGCTTCTTCGGCTTGGGAACCCGCGCCGCCGTGCGCTTTACACCGCGCGTGGTTTCGCTGGCGCTCGAAAAATCGCCGGCTCGGGAGAAGTCACCGGCTCGCGAAAAGTCATAAGCATAGCGGTCGATCTGCTCCTTCTTGCGATCCATGAAATAGATGTCGTCGCACAGGAACAGGCGCAGGTCATGCACATTGGTGCGCGGCAGCTTCAGCTTGATCGGATCGAAGCGGAACAGAAGATCGAATCCGAAGGCCCCCACCAGCGACAAGCGGTCCGCCAAAGGATGATTAAACTCCGCGATCAGCGCCCGGATGATCGAAAAAGCCGACGGCTGCTTGCTGCGCTGCTCCTCTGGAAACAGCGCCGGCAAAGGTTTCAGGGTGCCCTTCAGAGCGCCGTTATCATTGCCGAACGAATCCCAGTGCGGATGGTTGCCAGCACCGGCTCCAGCAGCCGGTTGAGGATCTCGCCGCGAGGATTCAGCGGCGTAAACACGACTTCCCGGTCGCGCGCCGAAATCTCCAGCGGAGGCGCCAGCGCCGCGATGTCCCAACGCGAATACCGCCCTGGAAATTCATAACCGGAGGAAAGATAGATGCCGCGTTGCGAATCGAGCTTGCGCAGCAGCGTATCCAAACCCCGGCTAAAGGGGATCTTGGAATGCGTGCGCTCGACGGCAATGCCGCTGGGCGTTGTATATGTTTCGGGCTTCATAGGGAACCGCGGGGAGTGACTCTTAGAATATCATGAGCCTATGGCTCGCATGGCGCATCTGGCTCTGGTGGCGTGCGCCCTCATCGCGGCGCGGATGGACGGTCAAACTGCTGCGCCTGCCTTCGATGTCGCCTCCGTCCGCCAGGTGCTACCGCCTTATCCTTCCGGCGGCGGCCCCTGGACCGTCACCCACGGACGATTCAAAGCAACCAATGGCTGGGTCCGCGGCGTCATTGCCTGGGCCTACGGAGTCTTGACCCCGCAAGTTCGCGGCGGACCATCCTGGATCGATTCCGACCTGTACGACTTTGACGCGCGATCCGATCAACAGGACGCCGGGCCGCAGCAGGTCCAAACGATGCTCCAGGCGTTGCTGGCTGACCGCTTCAAACTGGTGGCGCACAAGGAAACCCAGGAAATACAGGCTTACACGCTGACCATCGGTAAGGGCGGCTCGAAGATGGAAGAAGCCAAAGAGGGAACCAGGAATTACATCAATTGGACCGGATCCGGCCAGGTCGAGTTCGTCCAGGCCAACATGCTCGGTTTGATCAACGTTTTGTCCGCAGTCTTAAGCAGCCCTGTGATCGACAACACCGGACAAAAGGGACTCTACAATTTCAAACTCGAATTCACCGACCCCAGGGTCCCTCAAGCTCCCGGCGCCGCCGGCGACTCCCGCCCCAGCCTCTTCACCGCCGTGCAAGATCAACTCGGCCTGAAGTTGGAGTCGAAGAAGGGCCCCGCCGAGGTCCTGGTGATCGACCGCATGGAACGGCCCTCTGAAAACTGAGTGCCCTGGGGAACTTCTTGCGTCTCGCCGGGGTCATTGAGATTGGCCAAGGAGGACGCCAATGCCCGGCTTCGCAAAATCACGGATCGTGTACAACTCTGTTTGGGTGCTGGGTGTGAGCGGCTTGGCGAACCTGCCCGCGAGTTCAGCCCAATCTACTCCTAAGGCACGGCCACAGTTCGAGGTGGCTTCGGTACGGCCGGTTGATCCAGCGTCTCGGGAAACAATCAACATGCACCGCTACCCAGGCGGCAGAGTAACGGCGACGGGCGTCACGCTGAGGTTCCTGATCAACATGGCCTACGGCGTTCAAGACATGAACATCTCGGGAGGTCCGGGTTGGCTCGGTCGTACGAGATTCGACATAGTCGCCCAGGGTAGTGAGGACACAGACTTATTGCCGCTTATGCTTCAGTCCTTGTTAGAAGACCGGTTCAAACTGGCAATCCGCCACGAATCGAGGGACCTTCTAACTTATGCGCTGCTTCTGGCCACTACCGGCAAGTACGGCCCGAACCCGCATGAGGCCGGGGCAGGCGATTGTACGGTCGAGCCTCCTCCCACACCGGCCCAAATCAAATCGGCGCTCTGGACTCCGTGCGGCGCCTTTCACAGCTTGCGCGGCCACCTCGGAGGCAAGAGGGTTACTTTGCAGAACCTCGCCTCTCCTCTTGCGGCTCAGGTCGGCCGTCCGGTCCTGGATGAAACCGGCGTGCCTGGAAGGTTCGACCTGAATCTGGATTGGACACCCGACGCAGACCTCGGTGTGCAGGGAGATAAGGGACAAGCGGCGCCGGTCGACGGTGCTTCGATCTTCACGGCTCTTAGAGAGCAATTAGGCCTCAGGTTGGAATCGCGGAGGGCCGCCGTCGAATTCCTTGTAATCGATCGCGCCGAGCAACCATCGGACTGACGCGGCTGGGGCTTGCTGTCAGGACAAACCGTAGTTAGCTTGAAGGTATGAGCAAACGCGCAGTCGAACTCCTGGAGGCCTTCGAAGCCCTGCAGCCCGACGACAAACAGGCCTTCGCAGTAGAGGTGCTTCGCCGCACGCGGGAGCTTCCGTTTGACTCAGGGCCGCTTCCCGACGAAGAGGTCGGTGCGGCAGGCCGGTCGCTGTTCGCATTCCTGGACCAGCAGGAAGATAATGCCTCCCCGAAGAGGTGAGGTTTGGTTCTAGAAGTGGAACCCGATCGTCCCCGTATACGTCCGCGGCGTCACATAATGCGTCCCGCTGAAGGTCGATAGGAAGTTGTACAGCGCTTCGTTGTCGGTCAGATTCACCACCGTGATCCGCGCGCTCCACTTGCGCTTATCGCCGTGAAACAGATTGTCGTCGCCGACGCCGAGGTCGAACAGACTACGCTGCGCGATACGGTTGGGGTTGTGATCGTCGTTCTGCGTTCCCGGCGCCGGGATGCTGAGATACTTCGACCCGTACATCGACGCCGGGCAAACGCTGCTGGGACTGATCGGCGAGGCCGGCGTCGCGTAAATCCCTCCGCAGGAGAGCCCCGCTTGGTACTGTTGATCCGGAGTCAGCATCGACGCGTCCACCATCGATAACGACCCCAGGGGCCCATTGGCGCAATTGCCGCCCGCGCACGGCGCCGCTCCCGCCACCATGCCGCTGTCGTAGCGCCAGTTGACGCTGAGCCAGGGACCGTTCTTCCACGGCTGATACTGCGCGTGCGCGGTCTGGTTGAACCGCTCATCATGGTCGATGCGGAACACCTCGCTGCCGGTCGGCGTCGCGCCGATGCCGGAGATCTGCGGCTCAAAGAATCGAGCCGCCACGCTGGACATCACCACGTACGCCGTCAGGCCCTTATAGTTCGGCATCGTTCCGCGAATCGCGAAGCCGGGAATCTTGGACCGCGCCCACTCGATCGGAAACGTGATGGGCGTGTTGCCCAGCACGCTGAAGTCATACGCCTCATGCGTATATTTCCAGATGTATTCGGCGTCCAGAACGAAAAATCTTCCAAAAGCCTGCTCCAGACCGGCGTGGAATTCGTTGCGCGTGCCGGCGGTCAGCGGCGCAGTAGTCAGGCACGGACTCACCGTCGAAGACATGATCGCGTTAATCACCGGATTCGCGCAGCCTTCGCTCGAAAGCGCCAGGTTCTCATTGAACGGAGTCTCCAGCGAACGGGCGTAGGAAACCCGCAAAACCGTGTGCGTGGGCTTCACATTATAGGAGATCCCCAGCCTCGGCTCGGCCTGGTTGGCTTTGGTTATTCCGCGGTAGATATCGCCGCGCAGGCCGAGATTGAAGGTCCAGTTGTGCAGGGTGATCGTGTCCTGTATGTAGAGAGCAACCTCGCGGATGTTGGCGTGCCCGTTGAACGTGTACTCGCCGCTGGCCGCACCAGGGCAGCCGTCGGAAGCAGGCAGCGTAGCCGTGCGCGTCAAGTCATAGCACGCCAGCAGGGGATTAAACGCCGGATTGGGCTGCAGCGCGCCGGTGCAAGCCGCCGGACTCGTCAGCAGCGGATTCAGATTCGCGGTTCCGTTGGAGTTCAGGCACACCGCGTTCAGCGCTGGATCGACGATTCCCAGAGTGTCGTTCTCGGTAAGGATCGTGTCCGAATAATTGGCGCCGATCTTGATGTTGTGCGCGCCTTTTACATAGGAGACGTCGCTGCGCAGCCCGAGGTCGGTCAAGCGCCGGTTCTGGCCCACTGTTTGGAGCTGAAGGTCCGGCGTCAGATCGGAGAACGGATCGCGGCTGGGATAGTAGTTGTACTGATCCTGCCGCGCGTACGCTCCGAACGTGAACACGGTATACGTATTGAGCAAGCGGGTATAGCTCGGCGAGATGTTGAACGTACGGATCTGCGACCGCTGATCCTGCGGGCCGACCGGTTGTCCGTTGGGGCCCAGCCCATTGCAAGTGGTCGAGTAGTACACGTAGTTCATGCACACCGGCCCCGACCACGCGGTCGCGTCTTGCGCGTCGAAAGAATTGGGCGTCTGAAACCATGACCGCGTGTACCCGAAATTCAGCGTCAGGCTGTCGGCCACCGTCGGCTTGTAATCGAAGCGATCGAATAGATTCTCCTGATTACCGTGATCGTGCATCACGGTGAACTCGGGAGTGTCCAGAAAACGGCTGGTGTCCATGCCGTTCACGGAAATAAAGTTCCCCCATGTTTTTCCGCCATAGGTCAGGTCTGCGGCTTCGTTGTAGCTGTTGAAGTTGCCGAAGCTGCTGGTGAAATCGCCGTGCGGCTCCGTCGCGCCCAGGCCGGAGCGCGTCGTGACCACGATTACCAGGCTGGTCTTGTCACCGTATTCGGCCGGCGGCGCGCCTTCGATTACTTCCATGGATTGAACCGCGTCGGAGGGAAGCTGGTTCGAAAAGACCTTGCTCTGTTGATCCGTGATCGGCTCGCCGTCGACCGAGAAGGAATTGGAGGCGTGATCGCCCAGGCCGTGAAACAGACCGTTGGAATCCGCCGCGACCCCAGGAGACGCCAGCGTAACCAATGAGCTTAGCGATGAGCTGGAGCTCTCCATCGGCAGCTTATCGAACAGCGCCCGGTCAACGTCGGTGTGCGTCGACGGACTGGTTTCGATAAGATCGCCGGCTTCCACCACATCTACGGTTTCCTTCGCCGCGCCGATCTGCAGAGTAATCGGCGCGAGTTGCACCGGAACCGTGGCCTTCACCTCGGCATCGCTTTCGCTGGCCTGGAATCCGTTGGCCGTCACGCGGACGTGGTACGGATTGATCGGAATATTATCGAACTCGAACGCGCCCGTCGCGTTGGTCTGGGCTTTTTGCGAGTATCCGGTTACCGGATTGCGAATCTCCACAGTGGCGCCCGGGATCGCCGCGCCGGAGGGGTCCAGCACGGAGCCCTTGATACTCCCGGTGTTGGCGCCGGTCGACTGCGCGCTGAGTGAGAAGCTGAGCGATAGAGAAAGAACGAGCGCAAGGAAAGCCAGTACTGCCCCGGACAGAGCCTTGCGAGCAAAGATCCACATTTTACAATTGTGGGCCGGGTTTGCAAACACCCCTAGTACAATGCGACAGGCGGAAAGGTATTGGCGGCAAGCGGCCTCAAATTGAAGATGAGCGGACTCAGCTTCACCACTTCAGGATTTCCCGCACGGACCGGGCCTGCCGCTTGCTGGCGACAAACTCCTGGGCATTGCTCAAGGTGATCAGCCAGCGCTGGCTGCTTAACGCGCTGATCTTCCGGATGTGATCCAGGTTCACCAGCGCGTTGCGGTGGATACGCCGGAACGGCGCCGGGCCCAAACGCTCTTCCAAGGCTTTTAGCGTCTGGGTCGCCATGTATTTGTGCTTATTGGCGAAGATCCAGACAATGTCGCCCTCGGCTTGAAACGCGGAGATCTCGGAAGCATTCAACAGGAAATATTCCTCACCGATCTTGCCGACCACCTTACGCGGAGGCGCCTCCGCGGGCGAAGCGGCGATTTCCTGAAGCTGCGCCAGCTTCTCTGCGGCGTCTTTAGGATGGACGCGGCGCGCGCGTTCCACCGCCTGCGCCAAGCGAGCCTGGGATACCGGTTTGAGAAGATAATCCACCGCTCCGGCTTCGAACGCCTGGATGGCGTAGTTGTCATACGCGGTGACAATCACGATCACCGGCATATGCGAGCCCTGTTTCAAGTTGCGGACTACGTCCAATCCACCCATCAGCGGCATCTCCAAATCCAGCAGGACCAAATCCGGGCGATGCTCCAGAATGGAAGCCAGGGCGGCGCTGCCGTTGTCCGCCTCCGCCAGGATTTCGACGCCGGGGATGGATTCGAGTTCCTCGCGCAGGATCTGGCGCGCAATGGGCTCGTCGTCGGCAATCAGCGTCTTCAGCGTCACACGCGTGCTATCGGGCCGGCGTCAGTTAAACGCCGGAAAGGCGGAGGTCTGGTAGTTGAAGTTTAGAATCCCGACGCCCAGGCCGCTGGCAGTAAAACTTTGCGGGGGCAAAGCCGGCCGGAAATCGACTTCGCTAAATGGCCCCGCGGGCAGCGCCAACAGCACCGAGGACGGGACGGTGAAGGTGTTGAGGCTGGAGGGGACAACGCAAGCGAACGTAGCGCCCGTTTGCCCGGTGCCGTCGGTGTAGCTGGCGCCAACAATCGCAACGTCATAAGCCGGCGATCCGTTGATCCAATTAATCGTCATCCCCTGGGTGCGAGTCACCCCCGCCGTAATAAGCCGGCTCTGATCCGTACCTGTCCACGTGGGCGTCTGCGTGATCGTAAAGGAGGTCGAAAACTTGCCGATATCCCTGCCGCCGGCGCCCGCAAGGGTGTAAGTCCCCAGTGAAAAATACGTGCCTTGTCCGCTCAAAACCGACCCGTAAACAGTCGGCGTGCCACCGTGATTGGTCAGGGGAAGAGACCCGAACAGCGGGGTGCTGATCGTGACAGCGCCAGGGTCGGCGCCTCCGGTATTCGTCATGAGCGGTGTGCTCCCGCCGGATCCAGCCACGTAAGCGACGCACGTTCCCGGGGGCGGCGAATCGAGAGAGGTGAGTACCTGCGCCTGCGTCGGCTGATTGTTATAACTGACCGACAACTGCGCGAAGGTGACCTGCGCAAAATCGTCATAAAAGGCGCCGCTCGACGATGCCGAGAAAAGTTGCCGGCCCAATTGGGCGGAGGCAAAGTTAATCGTTCCCGTAGCGGTGGTGAGCGCCTGGACGTTGGCGCTGCTCAGACCGGTGTTCCTGGGGGTGCAGGAACGGCCGGCAGCAGCTATAGGCATCTCGGTGGTGTTGCTGACCAAACTGCCGATCTGAAGCATCACCGGCACCGCGCAGCCGGTTGGGACCCCACCGGACTCACCCACGTTGCTGGGGACCACAAAGTTGATCTGATCCTCGCCGATGCAGCAGCCGGAACGCCCCTGGTAGGTGATCGGCACGGAGACGCCGCCGATCAAGAGGGTCATGGCCACCGGACTGGTCTGCCCCAGCGAGCCTGTTCCGTCGCCGCCGCTGACCGGTCCCAGGCCGGTGGCCCATAGAGTGACCACGTCGCCGGGATGCGCCGCGCCCGCGTAGGTATCGGCACAAACCTGGCCGGCCGAGGTGCACGTATCGGCAAGCGCTCCTGTCCCTGGAACCGCCGAGACTAAGCCGTAATCCGGGTAGGTGGCGATCGCCACGCCTCGCCCATCCTCTGACACGGTAAAGACTCCCACGTTATTCGCCACTACTTGGACCGCGAATGCCGTGCTGGGGGTTCCCTGGTAAGTCACGATCAGGGTGCCCGCACCCGTGGGCGTGGAAGAGGGCAGAAGGGCGCCGAGTTGCGCCGCGGAGGTGTAATACATCAATGCATTCACAGTGATGCTGCCCACAGTGATCGCGATACTGGTGTCGGACAGAGTCGAGCTCTGAAACGGGCTGGCCGCCGTGACCAGTGGAGTCGGCCCCAGGCTGGTCCCCGTGACGATGAAAATAGAGCCTTGGGCGATGCCGGAGTTGGGCAAGCCCTGCAGCACGTTGCTGGCGCCGTTCATTACGTTGGTGACGGTGGGCTGTGCGGCCGCGGCTCCTATAAAGAAAGCCAGAAGGGGAACGACTTTGAACAATCTCATCTTGAATTGAAGCAATCCCTATTCGCGAACTTCATTATAGACGGCGGCCAGCCGCAGCCGGTTGCCGGAGTTAGGGACGCAGCAGTTCTTCGGCGTAGAGAGCGCCCGCGGGAGTCTCCTCATGCTTGAAAAAGGCGTAAACGTCGCGGCCGGAATCCAGCATCCGGCGAGCCCTCTGTGCGATCTCCGCCCGGTCCTCGGGCGTATAGTCCGGCTTCCGCAACCGCACGTAGACAAAGCCCGAAGTGAGCACCTTCGGCACTTCGAACTTTTCCGACTCCGCCAGGCACAAAGCTACGCCATGTTTCTCCAATAATTGGTAGATCTCCTCGGTCAGCCACGACGCGTTGCGGAACTCGAACGCGCAACGGATGTCTCCGGGCAATTTTTCGAGGAACGCCGCCAATGTGGCCGGCTCGGCCTTGAAGTTGGGCGGCAGTTGGAAAAGAACCGGCCCCAGCCGGCGCGTCACCCGCAGTGGATCGATCGCTTTAAAGAACACCTGGTTGAACTCCGATTCTTTCAAACGCAGGATGTGGGTAATACGCTGGTGAGCTTTTAAGGCAAAAACGAATCCTTCCGGCGTGGCCTTCATCCAATTTTCCAGCGTCGATGCGGACGGCAACTGCCGGAAGGTATAGTTGATCTCCACGGCGTTGAGGCGAGTGGCGTAATGCTTCAGGAACTCTTTCTGCGGCAGCTTGGCGGGATAGAAGTCCGGCTTCCAGGCCGGGTAAGCGAAGCCGGAGGTTCCTGCGTATAAGGTTGCCATACCTAGCAGGCTACACCGAGTCCGCGCTCAGCGCGGCGGGTGAACCAAGTCACGCACCCCGCGCGGGCTACACTTAAAAATATGGGACCAGCAGCAATGGGTGGAATGGGTCATGGCGAAAGACGAGCGGGACCGCTGCGGCCAATGAGCGGAGCGAAACCCTCCAAGCAACGCGGTTCCGAACGCTTCCGCGAACTGTGGCCGGATATCAGAGAGATGATCCGCCCCCGGCGCGGTATCTTCGCGCTCGGCTTTCTGCTGATGGTCATTAACCGGGTGTGTGGACTGGTGCTGCCGCTCTCCACCAAGCCGCTGATCGGCAGAGTGATCAACGGACGCGAGGCGCATCTGCTGGGACCGCTGGTGGGCGCGGTGCTGGCCGCGACGCTGATTCAAGGCATCACCTCCTTCTGTCTCACCCAATTGCTCTCCAAAGCGGGTCAACGCCTGATCGCCGAGTTGCGAGCCAAAGTCCAGAAGCACGTCGGCAAATTGCCCGTCGCCTACTACGACGCCAACAAGAGCGGAATGCTGGTTTCGCGCATCATGAGCGACGTGGAAGGCGTGCGCAATCTGGTAGGCACCGGCTTGGTCGACTTCGTCGGCGGAATGCTGACGGCCGTCTTCGCGTTGGTTTACATGCTGCATATCAGCGCGCTGATGACCGGGCTAACGGCGCTGTTCGTGATCGCGTTCTCCTTGACCCTGAAGCAGGCTTTCCAAAAAATCCGCCCCATCTTCCGGGAGCGCGGCAAGATCAACGCGGAAGTCACCGGACGGCTGACCGAATCCCTGGGTGGAGTGCGCGTGGTGAAGGGGTATCACGCCGAGGACCGTGAGGCCGAAGTCTTCGCCGGCGGGGTGCAGCGGCTACTCAACAACGTGCTGAAGTCGCTGACCGCGATGTCGGTGATGAGTCTTTCCGCCACCGTCCTCATGGGCATCGTCGGCGCGTTGGTGTGGTACGTGGGAGCGACACAGATTCTGGAAAACCATCTGAAACTCGAAGACCTGATGACCTTCGTGGCTCTGCTGGCCTTTTTGATCGCGCCCGTAATGCAGGTGGTGAACATCGGCACCCAGCTCTCCGAAGCCTTCGCCGGTTTGGAACGCACGCGCGAAGTGCTGCGCGAACGCCCGGAGGATCAAGACCCCAACCGCGCGGTGGCGCTGGGAACCATCCGCGGCGAAGTCGAGTTTTCACACGTGGGATTTTCTTACGAAGCCGGGAAACAGGTCCTGTACGATGTGAGTTTCCGCGCGGAGCCGGGAACGGTGACGGCTCTGGTGGGTCCATCCGGCTCCGGAAAATCCACCATCATCAGCCTGGTTTCGGCGTTCCACACGCCCGGCGAAGGGACCATCGCCGTCGATGGAGTGGACCTTTCCACGGTGCGTCTCGACTCGTTCCGCACGCAGTTGGGAGTAGTGCTGCAAGATACCTTCCTATTCGACGGATCGATCGAGGAGAATGTCGCCTTCGCGCGGCCGAACGCCACGCATGAGCAGGTGATGGAAGCCTGCCGCATCGCGCGCGTGGATGAATTCGCCGAGAGCTTCGAGAACAAGTACGGCACCATCGTGGGCGAGCGCGGCGTGAAGCTCTCCGGCGGGCAGCGCCAGCGCGTCTCGATCGCGCGCGCCATCCTGGCCGATCCGCGCATTCTGATTCTGGATGAGGCCACATCCAGCCTCGATTCTGAATCGGAGGCGCTGATTCAAGAAGGGCTGAAGTACCTGATGAAGGGACGCACCACCTTCGTCATCGCGCACCGGCTTTCGACCATCCGCCGCGCGGATCAGATTCTGGTGGTGGAAGGCGGGCGCATCGTGGAGCGCGGCACGCATGAGCAGCTCTACGCCCTCGGCGGCCGCTATTGGGATCTGTATACGCGCCAGCACGGCCTGGAGGCAAATCTCTTCCTGGCGCCCGGCGAAGGCGATTCCATCGAAGAGAACGGCGCGAAAAAAGGCGAGGCCAGGGAAGCCGCCGCGCTCACCGAAGCCATGCGGTTGATCCGGGGCTGATTCAGCGCGCCTTCTCGACCGCCGCGCTCGTGTGGATGCGCTGCGCCCGCCCGTGCGCATAACAACTGCACGGAAGCCAAAACCCGAGGAAGTTCCCGAACACGTGGCTCAATCGATGCCCGACCCTCAACCGCGCCGCACGGGAGGCATCCGGATTTCGGCTCCGCCCGGATCGCCGGCCACAAGCCGACTTCTGGGGACTAATCCGGCCAACCCGGCCATCTCTTTGTACGAGTCGCCGACCGTCCACTCAAAGCTGGCACAATCAGATCAGCGAGTCGGGCGTAATGCGTCAAAGTGGGCGAAGCGACGTTGCACAAAGGGTCCTTTGCGCCCATCGGGCCGGGGACCGTCCCGGTTGAAACCGTGAAAGTTATACGACCCAATCACGTTTTGGGTCTTTCACGTATAAACGTTTTACAGTGCCGCAAGAGGTGCACAGGTCAGCAAAAAGGGTCTCCCTTTTGTCCCTTTCGGGGGACCATCCGAAAAAGCGCTTCTTTTTCTCTTTGCAGAGGAGGCCGGGACGTACGTCACCCTGACCACCAGAAGCAGAAACAATGAGACCGCTGATGAGTTGTGAACCGCCGCAGTGTTCACATGTATTGTTGGGCATGGACAACTATAGCCCATGAGGGTAATTCATGATCTTCCGTACCGTCCCAAAAAGGGTCCTTTGTGCAACGACAATCCCCCCCGCGCGGAGCGCCGTTGTTCGACGCGTTACTACACTGTACGACGAGGTGTTAAGCTCTAAGCTCGCGTTGCCCACGCATGTAACGGTACAAACTATGGTGCCGAGCATTCTCAACACTCACCCCGGGAAACGACAAGCGAGCGAAGCAGAACAGAAGTTGGTTCGCATGGCCCTGCAAATCGCGGCGGACACGACCCTCGATTACTCGGCATTGATGCCCGAGCGACAATGCCGTCCGGTGCCCTTCTTCGGCCCAATCGAGCGCGCCAAAGTCATTACCTTCGGTCTGAACCCGTCCACAGGCGAGTTCACCAAACAACGGAGTTGGTCTGGCGTTACCGACGCCGCACTTGCAGATGAGCTTGTTAATTACTGGACCAACTCTAGGCGTACCCCGCATGAGTGGTTCCAGCCTTGGGAGACGGTTCTCTCGGAACTCGGGGTGTCCTACACTTCGGATGCCGCACATGTTGATCTGTCGCCCCGTGCGACGAACTGTCGAAAGGGGGAGTTGAGGGCGCTGTTTGTCAAGATGCTGCAAACCGATGCCAGCATATGGATAGAAGCACTCCGCAGCGCTCCGAAGTGCAAGCTAATCCTCGCGGCAGGGTCGGCGACGAACGCTTCTAAGAGTGGTTACATAAACGAGTTCATCTCCGAAAAGCTATCGAATACCGGGGTGAGACTACGAGGCCCTTGGTCTCGAAAAAAGGGTGCCGGGCAAACGGCTGCTCACACTATCTGCCTTCCCGAAGGTCGGGAGATTCCGTTCTTCTTTTGCTCGACTGGTCCATCAAAGAATGGAACCGTGCTGATCGAAGCCTGCCGGGTGAACATAGCCGCTCTAAAGAAACACCTTATCGCTCAGCCGGGAGCGTCAAACGTGGCCCCGGCATCGTCTGAAAGCCCTCCGTAGTAGCCGCCGCTATGACCTCCAACGGTAGCAATTAACGTCACGCGAGCCAAAACATGGGAGACACATTCCACTTCACTCAAACTGTTTTTTTGGGGGTAGATGACGAAGCATCCAAAGAAGCCTTGTGGGCACTCTTTGACGCCCTCGCGTTTAAACTCATGCTCAGAACGCAAGTTCAAGGCGGGCTTCAAGGGGACGAAGGCGAGGACTTCTGGAGAGAATTGATCGTGAACCACCCGAAGATACTTCTGGTAACCGCAGTCACCACGGACAAGGCGCAGACCGGATTGTTCATTTCGGCGGATGCGGTCGATCAGTATTTCGAAAACCTTCGAACGCTGGGTCCCGACGCGGATACCGACTTTCTGTTGCGTTTCCTAATCGACCACCCTCATGTGCCGGTACTCCAAGCAACTGCCATGTTTTTGGCCGTGAGGATAATCATAGAAATGGGCAAGGAAAAGGAAGACCCGTCTATTCCCTTCCCCTCATGCTACGTATACATCCGGCAACCACCTCCACTCGATCAAGTCGTGCCAAGGGAGCTCTTCTGAAAGCCGCACCTTTTAACAGGTGACCTCGACGGACGGCCCCGCTGTCCATGTCTCGCAAAGGGTAAGTTTCGAGACGAAATCGGGAGGCCCCAAAATCAGGGCTTCCAGCGTCTCAAAACTCTGTCCCGAAATTGATCCGGAACTCGCGGTCCAGCGGTCGCGTTTGCGGTCCAGTCTCAAGACTTTGTCCCAAAACTTGAGCCTGATTGTTGCCGGATTGCTCCCCAGGTGTAGAGTGTTCGCCACCTCCGGCCGTGTAACGCGCTACTCGGAAGTTGGCAAGACGTTGGGTCGGAGGAAGTTGGCAGACACCTGTCCAAAGTGCAGGTGAGCGGGTGAACGGAAGCGCAGGACAAAGCTCGTTGATCCAAGAAGATTCGGAGGGTGTCTGTAAGGCACGCCAGATCGTGACTGGCACCCGGCGGCTCTGGCGTCCGAACCGCCGTGCTCAGATGCCTTCAGTCCTGTGCTCCGCAAACCCATCCGCAGGCCGAATACGTTGAAACCAGAGGATCTTGTCCGGCTGAGGATGGGTGTAAAATTGTCCCTGGCTATACCTCGTTCGATCCTCGCGGGAGAAAGTAGCGTAACATGATCGTGCATGGAGGCTTAACGATGCGAAAACACACACATTTGATCCTTTCGTTGCTGGTTCCAGCCTTTTTAGTCCTCGGCGGATACGCCGCCCTTAAAGCTCAACAAAAAACTTCTTCGACGACCAGCGGGAAACGCTGGTCTGATCCAGCCACTTGGCCTGACAAAAAGGTGCCAGCCAAAGACGACCTTGTCACCATCGGGAGGGACATGGACGTAGTCCTCGATGTCACTCCGCCGGCGCTGCACGGTTTGACAATCAACGGCAAACTGAGCTTCGCGGATAATAAGGACCTCGAACTGACCACCGAGTGGATCATGGTGCACGGGGAGTTGGAGATTGGCACGGAAGCCAAGCCCCACACGCGCAATGCGACCATTACCCTCACCGACAACGTCAAAGGCGAAGACATCAGTGGAGTGGGTGGAACGACGGACCGCGTGGACCGCGGGATCATGCTCATGGGCGGAACCCTGAATCTTCACGGTGACCGGAAAAGAGCTCCTGGACCAAGCTGTCCAAGCACAGCCGAACGCCGGCAGCCACCTCGATCGAGGTCCTGAACGCTGCCGGACTGGCGGGTCGGCGAGGAGATCGTCCTCGCATCCACGGATTTCGATCCCCGGCAGGCAGAGCGGCGCAACATTGCCGCCATCAGCGGGAAACACGATCACGCTCGACAAGAAGCTCGACTACATGCACTTCGGCAAGATCACCTTCGACGTGGATGAACGCGGCGAAGTCGGCATGCTGACGCGCAATATCAAACTCCAGGCATCGGCCGACGCGGAACAGTCCTTCTACGGCGGGCACGTCATGGCGATGGTCGGAAGCAAGATGTTTGTCGAGGGCGTCGAGTTCAATCGAATGGGCCAGAACATGACTCTTGCCCGGTATCCAATCCACTGGCACCTGGTCGGCGACGCACAGGGGCAGTACATCAGGAACGCCGCGATCCATGACACCTACAACCGCTGCGTGACCGTGCATGGCACGAATTTCCTGCGCGTCGAAAACAACGTGACCTACAACACCGTGGGCCACTGCTTCTTCCTCGAAGACGGCATCGAGCACGGCAACGAATTCATCAAGAACCTGGCAATCCAGACCAAATGTCATCCGACATTGGACTGCGTGCCCACGAATCTCGCCGCCAACGGAGAGAGAGACGCCAACTATGCGAATCGTCAGGCCTACAGGGAAATGAGCTTCCACAGCAAGAACGTTCTGCTGCCTTCGGACAACACAGTGGCGTCCTTCTGGATCACCAACCCGGACAATAGCTTCATAGACAATGTAGCGGCCGGTTCCGACGAGAACGGTTTCTGGCTGTCTCTGCCGGAACACCCGCAAGGGAAGTTCAAGGATTCGGAAGTCAGCAAGACCATCTGGCCGCGCCGAACGCCGCTGCGCGCATTCAGAGGCAATGTGGCCCATTCCAACTTCGACGGGTTCATGTTCGACCGGAACATCTACGAAGACAACACCTTCGGTCTGGCCACCATCCCGTTCCTGCCGTTGACAAATCCTGCTGACCTGGATAGCGAAATGGTGGAGACGCACTTGGAGAGCTTGACCAGCTACAAGAACCGCAATGGTGGTCTCTGGAGCCGGGGCGACCTCTACATATTCAGCCACTTGAAACTCGCTGACAATGCCATTGGCATGACGTCGTCCGCCGGCGACATCGGCAGCTCACGGTTTAAATCACGGCTGGTTGATTCGCTGGCCGTGGGCGAGACCGACAATCGCGGCAATCCCAAGACGCCCGAGGAAGTTGCCTATGGCCGCAGCCTGCCCAAGAAGCTGATCCCTGACTTCCCGATCCGCGGTTACGAATTCTATGATTACCGCGATGATGTGGTGAACACGACGTTCGTGAATTTCCAGGACAACGATCGGAGAAAAACGGGAGCGCTTTCCTGGCTGTTGTTCGCGAGCTCGGGGGTCAGTACCGGAAGCAGCGTCAGCGGCGCGAAATTCGTCAATGCCAAGCCGGTGTATTTTCCGAAAATCGATTCCAGATTCGATAACGACAACCGGGGTGGCGTGGGCTACCGGACCCTGTCCATCCACGACCTGGACGGTTCGGTGACCGGCATCCCCGATTCCCACATCATGCTCAACGACGGCGAGAACGACAGCGTCGTCACTGACGACAGCTGTGCGATTCATCCCACCTGGAACGCCTCTGTGTGCACGGGTGATGTCGGCCGCCTGAATCTCTCGGACAGTAGAGGAGAACTTGCAGCCACAGTCAATATCGAAACTCGGACCGCCCGGTTCGCTTTTCTCTCTTCGATCGGTGGAAATCGTCCAGCCGCCTCTGCCGCTCCTGCCGGTCGTCCCGCTCCAGCTGCTAGTCCCGCTCCGGCGGCTCGTCCTGCTCCGGCCGCTCGTCCTGCTCCGCAGGCGCCCATCGCGCTTGTTCGAAATGGCAAGGAATTTCACATCACCGGCAACCAGAGCACTGTGCGTGCCGGCACCGAGATCCTGGTGAAGACCGAAAGACAGCAAGTCTCTCTCAGTCTGGCCGAAATGGACCAGGGGTCATGGGTCATGTTTGAGCTGCCGGGTTTCACCAAAGCAGCCTCCGGAACGGAACAGCCCAGCATGGACGCATTGCGCAAGGCGAACGCGACGTCTTATTTCAGGGGCGGGGATGCCCTCTGGGTCAAACTGGTCGTGACCAAGCCTCCGTTGCCGATTGTTCGTCCAACGGATCTGCAAGCCAGTATAGCGGTCAGCAGATAGGATCTGGTTCGCGAACGGAACGAAGCGCTCGGGGCAAGCCGGGGGCTTTTTTGTGCGGCGGATAGTCCGCTCAGAATCGAGCTTTCGCGACGTTGAGATGGAATGGGCTGGAGGGGCTGCATCACAACTCGCGAACATGTGGCGAGCTGTGAGTCCTAACTAGCGTCTGGTTCCGGCCGAGCGTTCGCGAATCACCATTTGCGGCCGGCCAACGCTGACTTTCTTGTCCGACTTCCGGGCCTACAAAATGATCCAAAGAAAAATCAGAACGTTGAACTCAATTGCAAATTTCAACGAAGAGAGAAATAGGTTTGAGTGCGCTGTCCCGGGTTTCTGCCCCGGGTTGACGCGGCGTAACAAACGCGGCGCGGCGTCTCCTATAAGTTGTAAGAACAATCCGACGCTAAAAGCGGCGTCAGAAAACTTGGAGACAAAAAAATGGATACCGACCAGATTGACAATGCAGCCACCGTCGAGCATACCCCCGACACCCCGGACGAACTCGACGAAACTTTAAACCCCAACTGGGCATCCGACGCCCCGCGCGGCGGCCGGGCCGTGCTGACCCGAATCTTGAAGGAGTCAGCAACCGTCCCGTTGTTTTTCGCGCAAACCCTGGTTCAGTCGCTCCGTGATGTCGGATACAACACCACCACCTCGGCGCTTTGCGAACACGTCGACAACGCCATTGAGGCCGCGGCCACCACAATCCGCGTCTACTTCCGTCAGAATGGGCGCCGCGGCGCATACGAAACCGACATCCTCGTTTACGACAATGGCAGGGGCATGCCGCCGAACGTCCTGAAAATGGCGACGGCCTTCGGCGGCTCCATGAGTTTCGGGAACCGGAAAGGCATCGGGCGATTCGGCATGGGCATGAAGACCGCAGCGCTCAGCATGAGCCCGGTCATGGACCTCTATTCCTGGCAGGAGCCGAAGGCCTTTTACAATATGACCCTGGACACGGACGCGATCGGTCGCGACCGGAGCAACCTCGTTCAGCTTCCCGAACCGAGTTTTAATTCGGTGCTTCCCGAGCCGGTCCTGGACATCTTCATGCGTCCGGTCGGATTTCCAAAAGACGCCACGGAGCAACAACTGCTTGCCCCCGCTACTGCCGAAGTCTACGAGCAGCTCGGACCGCACGGAACCATCGTTATGATGCCGAGCTGCGACCGCCTCACGTTCGCCACCGACCGCAAGCTGGTCGACAGCTGCATGAAGGAAATGGCCCGCGTTTACCGCCGCCACATCGCTCGGGGGCTGAAAATTTATATCAATAACCGGCTGGTTCAGGCCGTTGATCCCACCTATGCGATGCCCAACGCACGGCACGCTAGTGTTGAAGGGATCACCACGAAGACCAGCCGCCTTGTAGTCGCCAAGACCGTCCACGTTCCCGTCAGCGACGGATCGAAACAAACCGCGCCCGTCAATGTCAAGGTCTACGCCCTTCCCATCGAAGACTGGTCGAATCTGACCCGTAAGGAGCTTACCAGCACACTTCATCTTTTCGATGGCCAGGTCGTTTCGATCGTCAGAAACGACCGCGAGGTCTACGCAGGATATCTGGCGGGCGTCATCGACCGGCACAGCGAGACGAACTGGCTTCGAATGGAAGTCGATTTCTCGGGCGAACTGGACGAAGCTTTCGGAGTTGCGTCCAACAAACAGGGCGTCCGCCTCAAGGGCTATGTCACGGACCTGATTCAATCAGAGATCGGCAGCGATATATCGGGTGTCCGCGAGGAAATCAGGCGGATTCAGGCCAAGCGTGCGAGCGAGCGCACTGGTTCCAAGGCCACGCCCAGCGAGGCGCGGGCAACAGAAACCGACACATTCCAGACCGAACCCCTGGACGCCCCGCTCAAGCCCGAAGAACAGCAGCAGATCGAAGCGAACCTGCGGGGGCTCGCCGTCGCGCTCAAACGGGACGGCGAAACTGACGAAGAAGCCTATCAGCGGGTACTCTCGTCGCGATTCCTGATAACGTTTCGCGATGATCCCTACTGGCCCTTCTATCACGTTGAGCACAAGTTCGGAAGGGTGATCCTCACGATCAACACCGCCCACCCGTTTTTTGCGCAGTTGTATAGACCCCTGCGCGAGCTTGAAATCAAGGAAGCTGTCGACAGTGAACATCCTGCCGATCACCTGGTCCCGACCAGCAAGGGGCCGGTCTTTGCCCTTGAACTGCTTTTGCTCTCCATGGCAAGGGCGCAGAGCGTCATGTCGCGCGAGAACCCGGACGCGCCTAAAATATTCGATTCGTTCCGCCGGGCTTGGTCGGAGACCTATAGAATCCAGCTCACGAATTGACGGACGAAGGATCGGGCGGCATGCCGACGCCGCCCTTTTTACACGCCTCCGTCAGCAAGTTTGCCGAGGAACGTGTTATTATCAACAGCGTCACGCAGAGCAACAGCCCAGGGTCCGGAAAACTTTATTTGCCCACAGCGCGGCATATAAAGGACCCGGAACACCGAAGCAACGGACTTTCGTGGCACTCCCCAGGCAGAACGCCCGGAAAGAAGATGGAGAAGAATGAATGTCTGACACCGATTACGCCTGGCTGCGTTACGCCGACCTCCAAGAGCGCAGCAGAAACACCCACTATTCGAACGACTACTCCTGGGGAATCGAGGCTGCTCTCGATTACCTTCTTGAAGTCACTGCGGCCGGGGACGTACCGTCTGCCCCGGTACTTGACGCAGCTATAAACCGCGCGATCTCATCCGGCGCGCGCCTGCGCCGCAGCCGTTCGGCGACGCTGAAGAAATGGCTTCGTCCCGGTGAATCCCTCTCGACGTCAGCCGCTGCGGAGGCCAGTATCATGCTCGCGAAGATTCGCAGCATCGTCGGCCGCGCTGACCACAGGATTCTCCTGGCTGCGGCATTCGGATACACGGACCGGGAAATCGCCGGCCACAACGCCTCGACGCCGGGTGCCATCCGCGCGCGGATCCACCGGCTGCGCAACAAGCTGGCGGACACGGCGGTCCGTCTTTCAATCGGCGAACCGCACGCGGCTAAGCAGGCCGCCTGAGGAACGCCGTTCTGGCACGACGGTGCCTAAGACGCTAGAATGGCGAAGAAAAGGAGAATCAAGCGGGAGGACGCGTCCCAAACCAGCCTTGGGCGAAAATGTTTTCCGCAACCCGAAACAGTGAGATAATAGGGGTTCTCCCCCCGGATTTAGAGGTTATTTGTATGGCGCGTGACAAAAAGCCTGTCTTCGGCTCGCCCGAGCCGCAGCAGGAGGAAATGACCGTAGTTGTTTTCAAGTTTAAGGGCGGCGCTGAATCCATGCAGAAGGGTTTCGACGCCGTAAACAGTGCCATCGCTGCGCTCGGCCCGTCACAGGTAACCCATCACCCACGGGTTACCGTGCAGCGCCCTGCGGTGCAGTTGCCGCCAGCCCCGCAAAACGGTCACGTCATCGACGCCGAGCATGGAGATGTTGTCGAAGATCCCGAGTCGATGGAAGCCGAGCAGGAGACGCCTGCACCTGCCACGAACGGCAAGCCCAAGAAGCCGTTCGCCCCGAAGCAGAGCTTCATGAATGACTTCAACCTGACGCCTGCCGGTGCGCCGTCCTGGAAGGACTTCGCAACCCAGAAGAACCTACAGACCGAAACGGACAAGTTTCTCGTGGCGAGCCTGTGGGCGCAGACGCATGGCGGTGCCGATCCGTTCACGGGTGGCCATCTATTCACCTGCTTCCGCGCCATGAACTGGACGACGCAGGTCGACATGATCCAGCCGCTTCGGCAGATGAAATCGAAGAAAAGTTATTACGAAAATCCAGAGCGCGGCAAATGGAAGCTGACGGTTGGTGTCGGCGTCCCAGCAGCTGAGACTGTGGGCAAGTAAAGGCCAGATGAGATATGGAACTGGCCGAGCTGAAGCAGGCCGTCCCCGGCCTCGCTGACAAAACACATTACGATAAGGTCAAGATCTTCGGCTGGTGGCTGCACGTCCACAAGTCGCAGGGAACGTTTACTGGCGCGGATATCGCCAAATGCTATGACGCGCTCCATTTCTCGAAGCCGTCATCGTTCGGCGGCTACATCGGCCAGCTCGCCGACAGGAAGCAGCTGCTGAAGAACGGTTCCGGCTATCGGCTGGAGAACAAAATCCGCGAGCAGTTCGACGCCACCTACGGCACGCCGGCGGTGACGGTCAAAGTCACGTCGCTCCTGACCCATCTCGCCGCCTCAATCCCGGATATGGCCGAGCGCACCTACTATCAGGAAGCTCTGATCTGCTACAAGCACGGCTCCCTGCGCGGCGCCGTCGTAATGACGTGGAACGTCGCGTTCTCGCATCTCTGCACGCACGTCCTGACCAACAAGCTCACAGAATTCAACGCCCGGTGGCTGCTGTCGATGCCGGGCATGCACAAGAAAAAGACGCTCGAAATAAAAGTGTTCGACGACTTCAACGAGGAACTGAAGGAATCCGAGGTCCTGACGATCTGCCGTGACGAAGGCATTCTGACCAAAAACATGTACAACATCATGCACGCGGCGCTCGGCAAGCGGAACGCGGCGGCGCATCCCAATGCCGTCGTCATCGACCAGTTGCAGACGGACGCATTCATAACGGACCTGATCACCAATGTTGTCCAGAAAATCGTATAGCTTGTTTGTGCGGCGGACAGTCGGTTCACTCTGGGGAGCAGTCTGTGTTCACCAGCCGAGAGCGACGCGCTAGCGTCGCGGTGCCCCGAAGGCGCCCGCCGTTCAGCGAAGGATAGGTGTAAAATTGTCCCTGGCTACACGTCCTTCGGACCTCGCGGGAGCAAGTAGCGCAACACGACCGATCACGGAGATTTGACGATGCAAAAACGTTCTTTCTTGCTCCTTTCGTTGCTGGTCCCAGCCTTTTTAGGTCCTCGGCGGATATGCCGTTGTTCAGGGGCAACAAAAAGGCTCTCCCGCGGCTGGCGCGAAGCGCTGGTCAGACGCGGCCACGTGGCCTGATAAGAAGGTGCCGGCCAAAGACGCCCTGGTCACCATTACTAAGGACATGAACGTCGTCATGGACGTCAGCCCGATGCCGCTGCATGGTTTGACGATCGAAGGCAAGTTGAGCTTCGCCGATGACAAAGATCTCGAACTGACCACCGAGTGGATCATGGTGCACGGGGAACTCGAAATCGGCACCGAGGCCAAACCCCACACGAAGAAGGCGACCATCACCCTGACCGACAACGTCAAAGACGAAGACATCAGTGGAGTCGGTGGAACGACGGACAGAGTCGACCGCGGCATCATGCTCATGGGCGGAACCCTGAACCTTCACGGTTCGGAGAAGAGCACCTGGACCAAATTGGCCAAGACAGCCGAAGCCGGCAGCACCTCGATCGAGGTCCTGAGCGCCGCGGACTGGAAGGCCGGTGAGGAGATCGTCCTCGCGTCGACGGATTTCGATCCGCGCCAGGCAGAGCGCCGCATGATCGCCGCCGATCAAGGGCAACACGATCACGCTCGACAAGAAGCTCGACTACATGCACTTCGGCAAGATCACCTTCGACGTGGATGAACGTGGCGAAGTCGGCATGCTGACGCGCAATATCAAACTCCAGGCTTCGGCCGACGCGGAACAGTCCTTCTACGGCGGGCACGTCATGGCGATGGTCGGAAGCAAGATGTTTGTCGAGGGCGTCGAATTCAATCGAATGGGCCAGAACATGACTCTTGCCCGCTATCCGATCCACTGGCATCTGGTCGGCGACGCACAGGGGCAGTACATCAGCAACGCCTCGATCCACGACACCTACAACCGCTGCGTGACCGTGCATGGCACGAACTTCCTGCACGTGGAGAACAACGTGACCTACAACACCGTCGGTCACTGCTTCTTCCTCGAAGACGGCGCGGAGCACGGTAACCAGTTCGTGCACAACCTGGCGATCCAGGTCAAGTGCCATACCTCCAAGGCCTGCGCGCCGACCAATCTCGCCGCAAACGGAGAGAACATGGGAAGTAATTCGCTGAATCGCGCGACCTACAGGGCGGACAGCATGTCCGGCAAGGACACCCTGCTGCCTTCGGACAACACGGTGACGGCTTACTGGATCACCAATCCGGACAATGTCTTCATCGACAACGTGGCAGCGGGTTCCGATGAGAATGGCTTCTGGTGGTCGTTGCCGGAACACCCGCAAGGGAAGTTCGAAGGTACGGAGATCAGCAAAACCACCTGGCCGCGTCGAACCAGGATGGCGGAATTCAGGGGCAACGTTGCCCACTCCAACTACGACGGATTCATGCTGGACCGGAACATCAATCGGGAAGGCGTCTTCGGGTTGGCCGGCCCCTCGCACGTTGCCAAGGAAAACCCCGCTGACGACAACAGCAAGAGCGTGGAATCGCTCCTCCAGGATCTCACCGCTTACAAGAACCGCAATGGCGGCGCCTGGAGCCGCGGCGAGCTGCACGTCTACAAGAACTTCAAGGCGGCGGACAATGCCATTGGGTTCACGAGTTCAACGGGTTCCTTCGGCGCTGACACATTTACCTCACTGGTGGTTGATTCGCTGTTCGTGGGCGAAACCGAGAACATCGGCAACCCCGTAACGCCGGAAGAAAAGGCCTACGGCCGCAGCCTGCCGAAACGCTCGATTCCAGATTTCCCGATCCGCGCCTACGAGTACTACGACTATCGCCATGACGTGGTCAACACGACATTCGTGAATTTCCAGGACAACAAACAGCGCGGATCAGGCGCGCTTTCCTGGCTGTTGTATACGGGCGCCGGGGTTACCACCGAAAACACCGTCAAGAGTGCGAAATACATCAATGCCAAGCCCGTGTATTTCCCGAAGATCGACTCCAGGTTCGACAGTGACAACCGGAGTGGTTCGGCCTACCGGACCGCGGCGATCCACGATCTGGACGGCTCGACGACCGGCATCCCTGATTCCTATGTTCTGCTCAACGACGGCGAGAACGACAGCGTCGCCACGGACGACACCTGCAAGATCCAGCCAACCTGGAACGCCTCGGTGTGCGCGGGGGATATCGGACGCATTCAGTTCAGCATCAGGAGGGGCGGAGCCACAAGCGGTCTTGGTCTTGCGCTGAAAGATGTCGCTTTGCGGTCAGCTGGTCCTGCGGGGGCGGCTGGTCCTGGACGAGGGGCTGGACCTGGGCGGGGGGCTGCACCTGCCGGGGCGGCTGCTGGGCGGGGAGCTGCGCCTGGGGGAGCGGCGGCGGCGGCTCAACCCATTACCCTGAGCCGCAATGGCAAGGACTTCAAGATCACGTCCAATCAGAGCACAGTGCGCGCCGGTACCGAGATCCGTGTGAAGACCGAAAGACCGGAAGTTTCTATCAGCTTAAGCGAAATGGCCAAAGACTCATGGGTCGTGTTCGAGCTGCCGGGTTTCGCCAATGCGACCTCCGGGAAGCAGCAGGACAGCATCGACGCCCTGCGCAAGGCGACCGAGACTTCGTATTTCAAGGGTCCGGACGCCGTCTGGGTCAAACTGGTAATCCCGACCGCGCCCAAGGGCATCGGCATGGATCAGTTTGGCCCGTCGGATACTCAAGCCAGCATTACGGTAAGGCGATAAGCATCTTATTCGCGAACTGAACGCCCGAGGTCCTGAAATCCTCAGCTATCGCTGGCTGTAAGGATCGAGGCAGGTCAGTCGGACAAGGCCGTCAAGACCTACGGCAGGCTTCTATTTCCTAGCTTTCTAGCGTTGGCAAAAAGGGATTGCGCTCGAGTTCCCTTAGCAGTCTGTGTTCACCTAACGGTCCTAACCAGCATTCCGGTCTTCCGCAGAAGGCCCCCCGCCGACGGTCCGCCCGCCCGCCAGCGCAAGAAATATCTTGACAGGAAAAGTGATGATATAGTAGTCTTTTGCGGGACAGGAGGTAATATATGCGGAAGTGCAGCGGACGTTTCGTGATATTAGCCACATTATTGGTCCGTTCATTGGCTGGGCAGACCATCGAATTTGCTCCCAGCTCCATCCCCGGATTTCAGATCTTCGCGACCGGGGGGCGCGACGATCTTTTTGCCGCTGCCGTCCCGGACTCGAATGGGCGCGCCGCCATATCGCCCGTTTTGCCGATGTCGGTTTACGTGCAAAATAACAGTACGCGTTCCGCAGTGAAGTTTGTGGTTCGGTGGGACTGGGTGAACACAGGTGGAAAGGCCGTGGCCGATACAATTGTTCGGGATTTCCCCAATTCTCCGTTTGGCCCCCAGGGCGTACGATTGATCACGCCGGTTGGTGGGTTCACACAGGCCATCGAGGTGGGCCAGACGTTAAGCCTGATGGGCGCGGGATATGCGGGCCAAATGCAGGTGTACGATAGCATCGCGCGTTCCCCAACTATCCGCGTGTCGTTAGACGCAGGTGTCTTCGACAACGGCGAGTTCCAAGGACCCGACCTCTCCGGATCGTTTGCAGCGATGACCAGCGCTCACGCGTACATCATGGATTTCCTCTCGGAGTTGAAGGGACTGGCAGGGCAGCCCGACCAAAACGTGCAAGCCAATATTGCGGCAGTCATCCAAGCGGAGCCGCCGCTTGGACTGCCGAATCAAATGGCACCGTTTTTGAAGCGTACTTCACGGGCACGCCTTTTGCAGAGCATTTTGACTACGAAAGGGCGCGCCGAATTTGAAACCATGCTTGACAGCCTCTACAAGATTTACTCCCGTGAGACCGTAGCCTGGAAGAACTGAGGACGACACTATGAGACACTACCGCTTCAAGCTCCTATTCCTGTTCCTCGCGATGCTCTGCTTCAGCGGACACGCCTTTGGCCAGATCCAGTGGATAGACGTGGGCCCACCCTGCGACACTGGGTTTTACTTTGGTTATTTTCAAAGTTTAGGCTGTTCCGATTACGGCGACAGCATCTATGGGTACTATCCTGTGAGTGCCTACGCCTATTGGAGTTCCCCCTTCTATGCGGTGTATGCCCAAGCATCGGCCAATACGTACTCCGGGGGCGGGGTATATGACGACTATGCGGTTGCACAGTCGGAACTGGCATATAATGGGACGAACCCCGGGTTTGACGAGGGGTATGATGAGTGGGTGGATGCGTGGGGGAACGGGTACTCGGAAGGTGGAGGCTGGGTCCTCTACGGCTATACGGGGCAATAATTAACAGGACTGACCAAACGTGGTATGCCGAGTAGCTAGAGCGATCATTTCTTAGGTCGGCGGCTCCAAAACGCTTGCGATGCTTGGCGGCTGGTAAGCCCTAAAGGCCCCTTCTGGTGGGAGAAGAAAAGGCCTAAGGCCGCAGCCTGCCGAAACGCCTGATTCCGGATTACCCGATCCACGCCTACGAGTACTACGACTATCGCCATGACGTGGTCAACACGACATTCGTGAATTTCCAGGACAACAAGCAGCGCGGATCAGGCGCGCTTTCCTGGCTGTTGTATACGGGCGCCGGGGTTACCACCGAAAACACAGTCAAGGGTGCGAAATACATCAATGCCAAGCCCGTGTATTTCCCGAAGATCGACCCCAGGTTCGACAGTGACAACCGGAGTGGTTCAGCCTACCGGACTGCGGCGATTCACGATCTGGACGGCTCGACGACCGGCATCCCTGATTCCTATGTTCTGATCAACGACGGCGAGAACGACAGCGTCGCCACGGACGACACCTGCGAGATTCATCCCACCTGGAACGCCTCGGTGTGCACGGGGGATATCGGACGCATTCAGTTCGCCATCAGGAGGGGCGGACCCACAAGCGGTGTTGGTCTTGCGCTGAAAGATGTTGCTTTGCGGTCAGCTGGGCCTGCGCGGGGGGCTGGTCCTGCGCGGGCGGCTGGCCTGCGCGGGGGGCTGCTCCTGGGCGGGTGCTGGTGCTGCGGCGGGGGGCTGGCTGCGGGGGCGGCTGCTCAACGCCATTACCCTGAGCCGCAATGGCAAGGACTTCAAGATCACGGCCAATCAGAGCACTGTGCGCGCCGGTACCGAGATCCGTGTGAAGACCGAAAGACCGGAAGTTGCTATCAGCTTGAGCGAAATGGCCAAAGACTCATGGGTCGTGTTCGAGCTGCCGGGTTTCGCCAACGCGACCTCCGGGAAGCAGCAGGACAGCATCGACGCCCTGCGCAAGGCGACCGAGACTTCGTATTTCAAGGGTCCGGATGCCGTCTGGGTGAAACTGGTAATCCCGACCGCCCCCAAGGGCATTGGCATGGATCAGTTTGGCCCGTCGGATACTCAAACCAGCATTACGGTAAGGCGATAAGCACCTTATTCGCGAACTGAACAAAGCCCCCGGCGCGAGCCGGGGGTTTTTTGTTTCGTACCGCACCGCAGAGCCAGCCGCGGGCGAATCCGATCGTCATTGTCTTCGGGTAGCAACGCCCAACAGCATCCCGTGGTCATCGACTGCGAAGTTCTCCAAAAACGGCGTTCTCGTTGCACGACTCCGGGTGAGTCACGCGCAACCCGGAAATAGCCGATGCTGAGCGCCCAGAACGGGATCAGGAACGAGAAACGCGCTTAGGTCCGCTAAGATCCGTGCCGTCGCTAATCGGAACCACTCCCATGAAATCGGCGCCGCGTCAATTTGATGGGAACGCCCCTCGCGCGGAAGTGGGCGGGGACTGGGGAGGGCCCGCGCGGCAAGTCCCGGCTCACTCACTCAGCACACAGACGTCCGGAAGATTCCGATAATCCTCATCGTAATCCAGGCCGTAGCCCACGACGAATTCGTCCGGAATCTGAAAACCCACATAATCGACATGCACCGGGCGCTGGCGGCGCTCCGGCTTGTCGAGCAGCGTGGCGATTCGCAAGGATCGCGGCCGCCGCTGCTGGAACACCTGCACCAGATAGCTCAGCGTGATCCCGCTATCGACAATGTCCTCCACCACGATCACGTCGTGCCCTTCCACGGAAACATCCAGGTCTTTGGTGAGCTTGACCTCGCCGGAAGTGCTTTTGCCGCGGCCGTAGCTGGAAATGCCCACGAACTCGATGCGCGCCGGAGTCTTCATCGCCCGCGCCAGATCGGCCAGAAAGAAGCATGCGCCCTTGAGAATGGCCACCAGGTAAACCGGCCCTTGCGGATAATCGCGATCGATGTCGGCAGCCAGTTCCTGAATGCGCGCATGAAGGCGCTCGGCAGGCAGCAAGACGCGCAGCGTGGACATAATTTTTCGATTGTACAGCGTTTGCACTGTAAGTCCGCTGCGGGACGCCGCTGTAGTAACATGGCTGCTTAAGGAGACTCGACTGGCGCGCGCGAAGAAGCTGGCGGAACCGGAACCGATGTGGCGGGAGGCCGTAAAGGCGGCCGACGCGAAACAAGCCAAGGAAATCCGGGTTTTGGACTTGCGCGACGTGAGCTCCTTCGCGGATTTCTTCATCATTTGCAGCGGCAGCAACTCGCGCCAGATTCAAGCCATCGCCGATGAGGTCCAACTGCGCCTGAAGAAGAAGGGCGAACTCGCCAACAGCATCGAAGGCTACACTCACGGCGAGTGGGTGCTGATGGATTACGGCGACTACCTGGTACACGTGTTTTCCGAGAAAGCTCGCGCGTACTACGATCTGGAACGGCTGTGGCGCGATGCGCGCGTCGTGGCGGTTTAAAGCCGCAGGACGAACGTGCTGCGCGTCTCCAACTGCTCCCGCATCGCCGGCGACGCATAGGGCAGCGAGGCGATCTCATGGCCGATGCCTTCCAGCAGCGGCTGTTCCTCCACCGTGAACCCGCAACTTTCGAAGAAGGATCGCGCGTGCGCGACGTCGTCAAAATAGTTGGCGTCGAGATCGCGGCCGATTTTCGACTCCACGCGCTCATGAAAAACGTGGTCCCTGCGTTGCGCCGCCCATTGTTTGAGGTGAATGTCGGGAGTGATCCACACGCCGCCGTATCGCGTGAGAATCGCTTTGACATTGGCGGCTATTGAGTCTCGCATAATACAGTGACAGAATACTCAAAGAGAAAGGCCGGCGTGTCGGAGGAAAGAAAACGGCAGTCGGCGGGTATGGCCTACGCGACGAAGGCCGCGGCGGAAGGCGGCGGTAGCTTCTGTCATCAGTTCCGGACAGAGATTCGCCATTTCGCGGCCCTTGATATTGTTCCAGATGCCTTCGGTGGGATTGAGGTCGGGCGCATAGCCGGGGAGCCACTCGATCTGCAACCAGTCGCGCTGAGCCCAGAGGAACTGCGACATGTCGCGGCTCCGGTGAGCGGGCAGGTGATCCCAGATGAGGATCACACGCTGTCCGCGAACGAAGCATTTGAGTTGCTTGAGAAAATCGATGAGGCTGGAAGTGTTGAAACTGTCCTTCTTGGTGCGGGCAAATAGGCGGGTTTTCTGCCCATCCCAGCGAAATCCCAACGCCGCTGCGACCGAAGTCTTATCCCAGTGGTTGCCTCGCGCCTTTAGGATCGGTGTTTGACCCCGCGGAGCCCAGGTGGTCCGGACCGAAGGCTGTTGGGTGAAACCCGATTCGTCCTGGAAGTAGATCCAGGCTTGCCGCCGCCAAGCGTTTTTTTTACGGCCGGCCAACGCACCGCCACCCAGTATTGGACCTTCTCTTCGCTCCGTTCCCTGGCCTGCCGTGCAGGCTTCTGCACGCTCCAATCCAAGGAACCCAGAAGCTTCCAGACGTGTCCCGGATGGAACTTCTCTCCGGTGATCCGTTCAATCACCGTGGCTACCCGCGGCAAAGTCCACAGGTCGGCGCTGAAGCCATGCTGACGAGCACCTTGACGCAAGGCTGCGTCCACTCGCCTCCACTGGCTGGGGCTGAGCCGTGGCTTGCGCCCCGCCCGGCCCGCTGCTCGCAGTCCCGCCATACCCTCAGATTTCCACTGCCGGTGCCAGCGGCTGACACTTTGTCGGCTGGCCTTCAGTTGCCGAGCTACCGAGCCTTGCGTCTCCCCCTTGGCGAACAAGCGCGCCGCCTGCTTGCGTCTGTTCGCCAGACCCGCGAAATCACGTAGGTGTTTTCTGTGCACCACCATGGCCCAGCATGACACAGTCTTGCTCCAATGTCACTGTATTATGCGAGACTCAATAGCTGAGTTTTTTCCGGAAAGGTCAAGTAGCGCAGCAGACCCTCGGTGGTGACGGCTACGGGCTGGTTGCGGAAACATGCGCACGCCGCGGCCAGTTCGTCCAGATCCAGAGCACTGGCGGAGCACAGCTTCAGATTTTCGGGAACCGAGCCGAGAATCTCCTCGATGAGACTGCGCTTGCGCTCCATCATGTCCGCAAGATCGGTTTCGACGTAGAGGGTCCCTCGCCCGCTCCACTCCATGCCGCGCGGAGAGAACCCCGCGGCCAGCTCCAGAATCTGGGAGGCATTCTCCTTGACCAGGATATGGTTCACCGATTTGAAGCGCGCCTCAAAAAACGGCGCGTAGGAGCGAAGCACCTCGTGAGGGTAGGCGTCGGGCGGAAACGGAGTACCGGTTCGCAAGCGATCCAGCATCTGCCTGGCGAAGGGAATATCGGTGAACTCGCCGCGTGCAAAAACCGGATAAAGCGCAGTGGGGGAGACAAGATTGAAGTCGTACCCGGCCACATGCTCAGTATAAGCGCGCTCAGTATAAACGTGGTTGCGAAGCAACCTCACGGCAGATGTGAAGCGTCGTGCAGCAGCCTTACGTAGGCCGGAGACGCTGAAATCGTGTTGTGCCCTGCTCCCGGGACAGTCGCGTAACTCACCTGCGTCCGCCGGAAGCAGTCACGCAGTCGATCCGTGCTTTCGCGAGGGACGATTTCATCCAGCTCCGCAGCCAGGAGTTGCACGGGCGCTGTCACATTCGGCGCGTATCTCCAGGACTCGTATTTGTCGCGCAGCAAGAGCCGCACCGGCACGAAAGAAAAATGCGCCGCGGCAACGTCGGCGAGGCTGTAAAAGGGCGTCACCAGAACCAACCGCTCGACATCGTTCAAACCCGCCAAATGGACGGCGACGCCGCTCCCGAGGCTGCGTCCCATCACCATAACTCGCGGGTGCACCGCATGAACCTGTCGAAAGAGCTCCTGGGCATCCGCGAACAGAGCGTCTTCCGACGGGCTTCCCGCACTTCCTCCATAGCCGCGGTAGTGAAGCAGGTAGAGCGCGCGATCCGGAAAAGCGCGCTCCAATTCCGGCACGCTTAACCTGACGTCCTCCGCATTTCCACCAAAGTAGAGGAGCGCGCCTGGGCCGTCTTTCGGCACTGCGGTCACCAGCACATCCCCGGCACTCGTTTTCAGAGCCATCTGCGGACGGTCCGAGCCACCGGAATCGAGCGGCGGAAAGTAGATGAGCGAACGCTGAAACAAATACAACCCTGCGCAGAGGCAGGCGTATAAAATCGCGAGTCCGAGAAAGACTCCCGTCAGCATTCGCGGCAGAAAGGCCACTGTCGGCTACTTAAAGTCGATGACCAGCTTCCCCGCCTCCCCGTTGTAAATCAGAGAGAGGTCCTTGGGCTTGAGCTTTTGCTTGTTTTCGATGGAGAAGTACAGCAGCCCCTCTTCCGGCGCCTTGACGTCCTGATCCGGCAGCAGGTACTTGGCGAGCACCGGGATGATGGGGCTATCCCCCGGCTCACCGGAGCTGGTCTTGCGCTTGGTCGCGCCGGCCCAGACAGGGCCGCCCGCGGCCGTTCCATCCCCGCGAGGCTGCTCCGCGGCGGGCTTCAGCACCAGCACGGAACCCCCGCCTGCGACCTGGTTCGGCGTCAACGCGGGACTGCGGTCGCCATTCTTGCGCGAAAGCAGAGTGAAATCGTCGGGCCCGACGCGCGGCGGCTTGGGAGCCTTGGGAGTCACCTTGATGCGCACGACGATGATGCCGGGATCGACGCCGGGCCCGGCAAGATCGTTGCCGCCCAGAGCTTCACGAATATCGGGCGCGCCGATCAGAACGGTTCCCTGCAAATCGATGCCGTCATTGCCGGCCTGATTGGGAAGCTGTTTCTGATCCGCCGCAAACGCGGCCGGCACGCAAAAGAGCGCGCAGAAGAAGACGGAAGCGAATTTCATAGGCTGAGGTCTCCTGGCTTTTGGCGAATTTCCATGCATCCCCGCCCGGTGGGCAAAACCTTTCCTGGGTTAAGACGGCATTCGGGGTCGAACAGTTTCTTGAAGCGCGCAATCATCTCCAGCGTATCCGAGGAGAACTGGTGCGCCATCATCTCGTTCTTCTCCATGCCGACGCCGTGCTCCCCGGTGATGGAACCGCCAACGGAGATGCAGAACTGGAGAATCTCGTCGCTGGCCTGCTTCACTTTTTCAAGCTGCCCTGGGATGCGGTGGTCGAACAGAATCAGGGGGTGCAGGTTGCCGTCGCCCGCGTGGAAGATGTTGCTGATGACCAGGCCATAGCGCTGGCTGACGCCCTCAATGAAGCGCAGGGTAGCCGCGGTTTGCGTGCGCGGCACCACGCCGTCCTGGGTGTAGTAATCCGGAGAGCAACGGCCCACCGCGCCGAAGGCGTTTTTGCGGCCCTTCCACAGCAGGTCGCGTTCCTGCTGGTCGCGAGCCACGCGGAATTCGCGGGCGCGGCACGCGTTGCACGCGGCGCGAATCTCCTCCACCTGCTCCTCCACGGCTTCGTTCAAGCCCTCCAACTCGATCAGCAGAACGGCGGCAGCGTCCAGAGGATAACCCGCGTGGGTCGCTTCTTCCACCATGCGCATGAGGATACCGTCCAGCATTTCTACGGCGACCGGCGTGATCGCACGGGAGGTGATCTCGGCGACGGTGTTGCCGGCATCTTCGGTACTGTCGAAGACCGCCAGGATGGTCTTCACCGCTTCGGGCTTGCGCATCAGCCTGACGGTTATTTTCGTCACCAGCGCCATGGTTCCCTCGGAACCTACAAGAAGCCCGGTGAGATCGTAGCCGGGCGCGTCGGCAGGGCTGGTGTCGATGACGCTGCCGTCCGGCAGAACCACCTCGAGCTCAATCACGTGATTGGTGGTGACGCCGTAAGCCAGCGTATGCGGGCCGCCCGAGTTTTCACTCACGTTGCCGCCGATGGTGCAGGCTCGCTGGCTGGAGGGATCGGGGGCGTAGAAATAACCGTCCGCCTCGACCGCGAGAGTGAGATCGAGATTTACCAAGCCCGGCTGCACCACCGCGCGCTCATTGGCCAGGTCGATTTCGAGAATCCGGTTCATTCGCGCGAAGGAGATCATCAATCCGCCGGCTCGCGCAATCGCGCCGCCGCTCAAGCCCGTTCCCGCGCCGCGGCCGGTCACCGGAATGTGGAGATCGCGAGCCAGCTTCACCAGCGCAACTACTTCTTCGGTGGTCTGCGGAAAGGCGACCAGATCCGGACGGGCTTTGTCGATGCTTCCGTCGTATTCGTAGTTGGCCAGATCTTCAGATTTGTAGAGATAGCCGCGCGGACCGACAATCGCCTGAACGCGGTCTTGAATAGATGGTGTGGCCGTCACAGCATCTTTTGGAGACGATCGATCACCTGCGGGTTCATCCAATCCTGCCAGTTGATGACCTTCTCCACCACTTTGCCGGATGAGTCAATGATGTAGGTGTCGGGGTACTGGAGCGTGCCGTAGCTGGTGGCGATGTCGGCGCTGGGATCGCGGGAGGTTTCGAAGCTGATTCCATAATGATCGAGGAACCTCTTGTAGGCTTTCTCGTTGGTGTCCACGCTGATGCCGAGAACCACCACGCCCTTCTTGCCCAGCAGTTGCGACATCTCTTCGAGCGAAGGCGTCTCGGCAACGCACGGCTCGCACCAACTGGCCCAGAAATTCAGCACCAGAAGCTTTCCGCCGAAGTCTGTAGGTGTAACGGTTCTGCCATCTTCGGTCACCACTTTGAACTTGGGGGCTCTGTCGCCGGCGTTGACAACCGGCGTAGTCAGGGTGCCTGACACCACCCACACCAGGAGGCCCGCCAAAACCGCCACGGCGCCCGCCAGAATTATATCCGTGCGCTTCACGCTATTATTTTAGAGGATCGGGAGCGCGCTAGCGAGCATCCAATCTTCAGGGACGGCTATATGTTATTGACCCGCAAGGTGGAGTTTTCGGCGTCGCACGTCTGCGCGAATCCCGCCTGGAGCGCGGAGGAGAACCTCCGGGTGTACGGCAACAACGCCAATCCCAACGGCCACGGCCACAATTACGTTGTGGAAGCAACCTTGGAGGGGGTTCCCGACTCTGTAACGGGAATGGTCTTCGATTTACGTGAGCTCAAGGAGATCCTGAATGAAGAGGTGGTCGAGCCGATGGATCACCGCTTCTTGAATCGTGAAGTGCCTCCCTTCGATCGCGTGATACCGACTACCGAAAACATCGCGGCCGAGATCTGGCGGCGGCTGGAGGAGCGCGTGACCAGAGAGAACGCCCGCCTGCGCAATGTGAGGCTGTACGAGACAGCCGATCTCTACGTCGACGTTCAGGGCGCAGACGTGCAGGGCGTGGACTAGGCTGAACCGATGCCACGCTTGACCCGGCGCTATCATTTCGCGGCTTCGCACCGGCTGGCTTCGCCGGCCCTGAGCGAGGAAGAGAATCGCAGACTGTACGGAAAGTGCAACTACCCGTACGGCCACGGGCACGACTACACGCTGGAGATTTCGGTGCAGGGTCCGGCGCAGGCCGACGGGCAGATTGTGAATCGTCAGGCTCTGGATGAGTTAGTGGAGCGGCGGGTGCTTCGCCTGGTGGATCACAAGAATTTGAATCTGGACGTTCCGGAGATGGAGGGCGCTGTTCCCACCACGGAGAATTTGGCGTCTTTCATAGAGCGGCGCTTGCTTCAAGGCTGGAGCCTCGCCCCGCGGCTGGAGCGGATCAGAATCATCGAAACAGGGCGGAATACGTTTGAATTGGAGGTCTCTTAAGTGAAGAGTAAAGCGGCGGTGAAGGTGCTGACGCCGGTGGGGCCAACGGTGGCCTCGCGCATGAAGGAAGTCCTGGACATGCTGGGCGAGGATGTGAATCGCGAAGGTTTGGTGCACACGCCGGAACGCTATGAGAAGGCGATGCGGTTCCTTACGCGCGGATACGATGAGAAATTGGAAGAAATCGTGAACGGGGCGCTCTACCATGTCACCTGCGACGAGATGGTGATCGTCAAGGATATCGAGTTTTTCAGCATGTGCGAGCATCATCTGCTGCCGTTTTTCGGGAAAATCCACGTGGCGTACCTGCCCAAGGACAAAGTGATCGGGCTAAGCAAGATTCCCAGGATCGTCAATATGTTTGCGCGGCGTTTGCAATTGCAGGAACGGCTGACGCAGCAGGTGGCGGAAGCGGTAGAGACGGCGATCTCCCCGCGCGGCGTGGCTGTAATGGCGGAGGCCCGGCACTTCTGCATGATGATGCGCGGCGTGGAAAAACAGCACTCGGGTACCGTGACCAGCACCATGCTGGGAGAATTCCGCCGGAACAAGGCAACCCGCGATGAGTTTCTCGCGCTGGCTGCAAGACCGGTGTAGATTCCGCGTTGTAGACTCACGTGTCGACTCGCGTTGTAGACTAAAGATGCATGAGCACCTTGGGCCGCTTTGTGCTGTGGGATTTTCCACGGGCCAGTTGGCAGTACGACGTGATGTGCGTCCTCATTCTGGCGTTCATTTTCCTCACGCCTCGCGAGCTGTTTCGCGATCAGCCTCGCGCCGCTAACGTAGTGATGCTGCCGGCTGCTCCAGGCTCGGGCTTGTACTGGATCGCGCCGCAACTGTTGACCGATGTTCCTTCCGCGGAAAAACTGACGGAAGCAGCGAAGCTGGTCAACTCGCGATTCAAGACCCGCAAAACGGTCACCCGCGTGGAGCCTTTGCAGGACGAGGACGAGGACGTCACGGGCTACATCGCGTATACTCAGCCATGACCTCGCGTTACGCGATCGCGATTCTAGGCGCGTTGTCTCTTGCCGCGGCGCGAGCTGAAACCATCGATGACGTGCTGGCGCGCGTGGACATGGCCGCCCGGCAGTTTCAATCCTACTCGGCGACAGTGAAGCGGGTGGATTACGGGAAGACTCTCGATACCTACGACGATTCGAGCGGCTCCATGCGCATCAAGCGGACCAAAAACAAAGTCGTGGGGATCATGGACACAACCGCCGGTCCGGACCACACGGTGGACTATTTCGACGGGCCAATTTTCGAAATTTATCTGCCCAAGGCAAACACGGTGCAGAAATGGGAATTCAAGAAGTACGTGTCGACCATCGATCAGATGTTGCTGCTGGGATTCGCGATCACGCGCGACGAGATCAAGCGGGATTACGACGCGAAGCTGGTGGGGACGGAGACGATCGCAGGAATGCAGGTCTCCCATATCCTACTGGTGCCGAAATCGGCCGAGGCGCGGCAACAATATGTGAAAAGCATTGACCTGTGGATCAATGCGAATGGCAACGCCGTGCAGCAAAAGGGTACCGAGCCGAACGGCGACTACCGGCTGGCTACGTTCTCCAACCTGCAATTGAATCCTCCGCTGCCGGATTCCGAATTCGAGCTGCATACGCCGCCCGGAACCAAGGTCGTCAAAGAGAACTAACGTTCACCCAGCTTTTCTACAAAGTGACGATGCACCAGCGGATCGGCAGTGAGCTCCGGGTGGAACGTTGTCACCATGTGGCGGCCCTGCTCCACCCAGACGGGGTCGCCGTTGTGGCGCGCGAGGACGCGCGCGGCGTCGCCGACGCGGCGGATGATGGGAGCGCGGATGAAGACGGCTTCCATCCGGGTAACGGCGTCGAGGTCGATCTTGGCGATGTGGCTGTCGATCTGGCGGCCGTACGCGTTGCGCTCGACCGCGATGTCGAGGAGGCCGAGGCTCTCCTGTTGGGGGTGCGAAACCTCGCGGGCCAGGAGAATCGCGCCCGCGCAGGTGCCGAAGATGGGCTTAGCAGCGCCGAACTGGCGCAAAGGCTCGAGCAGGTTTTCCAGATGCAGCAGCTTGAGCATGGTGGTGCTTTCGCCGCCGGGTAGGATCAGGCCGTCGCAGGAATGCATCTGCTCCGCGGTGCGAACTTCCACGGCGCGAGCGCCCGCCTGCTGTATAGATCTGCGATGCGCCTCGAAGTCGCCCTGAAGCGCAAGCACGCCGACGGTCTTGCTCATACGTCCCTTACGGTCGCGGTTCCTTGACTTACCAGCCGCGAGTTTGCATCAGCTCGGACTCGGGGAGCTTGGAGACGTCCAGACCGCGCATGGCTTCGCCGAGCTCTTCGCTGGCTTCGAGCAGCTTCTGCGGATCCTTGTAATAAGTCGCGGCTTTGACGATAGCGCGGGCGCGGGTCTCGGGGTCCTCGCTCTTGAAGATGCCACTGCCGACGAAGACGGCTTCGGCCCCGAGCTGCATCACCAGCGCGGCATCGGCGGGAGTGGCGATGCCTCCGGCGGAGAAGTTGGGAACGGGGAGCTTACCGTGCTCGGCGACCCATTCGACTAATTCGAGCGGCGCGCCCAGGTTCTTGGCTTCGTGCACCAGTTCCTCCTTACCGAGGACGGTGAGCTGCTTCATCTCCTTGACGATGGTGCGAATGTGGCGGACCGCTTCGACAATGTTGCCCGAGCCGGCTTCGCCCTTGGTGCGGATCATGGCCGCGCCCTCGGCGATGCGGCGTAGAGCTTCACCGAGATTGCGGGCGCCGCAGACGAAGGGGACCTTGAAGGTTTTCTTGTCGATGTGATGTTCCTCATCGGCGGGCGTCAGGACTTCGCTTTCGTCGATGTAATCGACGCCCAGCGCTTCCAGCACGCGGGCTTCGGTAAAGTGGCCGATGCGCGCCTTGGCCATGACGGGAATAGAGACCGCGCCCATGATCTCGCGGATAACGCGAATGGAGGCCATACGGGCGACGCCGCCGTCCTTGCGAATGTCGGAGGGAACGCGCTCCAGGGCCATTACGGAAGTGGCGCCGGCCTTTTCGGCGATCCTGGCTTGCTCAACGTTGGTGACGTCCATGATGACGCCGCCCTTGAGCATTTCCGCCAGTCCGGTCTTCAGTCGAAATTCGTCAGACAAGTACATGTGTATCTCCGTTTCTTTCTTGGGCGTGATCCTTTTGTTTGCGGGCGATGCGGCCCACGATGGCCAGGCCGGAGCGGATCTGCTCCGGTTCGAGGCCGGCAAAGCTCAGGCGTAGCGCGTGGGCTTGGGGACGCGAAACCGCAAAATGGTTTCCGGCGACGAAGCTCACGCCCTCGCGAGCGGCGCGAGCGGCTACCTCGGCGGCATCGTGCGACTCCGGCAGACGAATCCACACGTTCATGCCGCCTTCGGGATGGGTGAAGCGGCTGCCCGGCGGCAGTTCCGCGGCGCAAGCTGCGAGAGTCGCGTCCAGGCGCTCCCGGCCATGGGCCAGCATTCGTTCGTGATGCGCCGCGAGGCGGCCGGATACGGCAAAGCGCAGCAGCACCGCTTGCGAAAGCTGGTCGGAATGGAGATCGCTGAGCTGCTTGGCCTCGATCAAGCGAGCGATGACTTGGCGCGATCCGATCACCCAGCCCACGCGCAGCCCTGGAAAAGCGATCTTCGAGAAGCTGGACAGATAAATCGTGCCGCCGGAATTGTCCAGGCTTTTGAGCGAAGGAAGCTCCGCGCCGCGATAGCGCAGTTGGCCGTAGAGATCGTTTTCAATCACGATGACGCCGGAGCGGCGGGCAGCCGAAAGCAGAGCACGACGGGAAGCCTCGGGAATGGTTGTGCCGGTGGGGTTTTGGAAATTGGGCGTGACGACCATCAACCGCGGACGTTCGCTTTCGATGGCGCGAGTGGCGGCCGTGACGTCGATGCCGTGATCGCCCACGGGGATTCCGATCACGCGAGCGCCTCCGCGGAGCAGGACGTTGCGCAGGCCGGGATAGACGGGGTCCTCGAGAAGCACGGCCTCGCCATGAGAGGCCAGCACGCGCTGCAACAGATCGAAGGCTTGCTGGCAACCGCTGGTGATCAGGATGTCGTCGTCCGGGGAAGCGATGCCGCGGGCACGAGCCTGATCCAGCAAATAACGGCGCAAAGGCGCGTAGCCCGCGGCGGGGCCGAGCTGAAGGATCTGCGCGGCGGCGTCCGAATCGAGAACCTCCCGGCAGGTGGCGCGAAATTCGTCCAGCGGAAATAGGGCTTCCGAAGGACGCGAAGAAGCGAAGCTGAAGGCGGCCGCGGACGGATTCGGCGCGGCGGGTTCGCTGGGTGGAAGGAATGAGCTCCAATTGAGGGGATCATGCACCGGCGCGGCGGCTGGACCTTCGACATAGCTGCCCCGGCCAACATGGCCGCGGATCAAGCCTTCGGATTCGAGGAGTTCATATGCGGCAGAGATGGTCGTGCGGTTCAGTCCAAGAAGGCCAGCCAATTCCCGAGTTGGCGGAAGCTTCTCGCCCCGCCCAAGCTCCCCCGACAGGATCGAAGCCTTGATTTTGTCGTGCAATTGCCGATAGATAGGCGTATCGGCGCGGGACTCGAGTTGGATGGCGGGAAGCATGCCAATTCAGACGAAAGCATACCATATTGGCTGGTGATCTGTCGAGACCGTTTCCGCGTTAGACTGGTTTGGAACCGACGACTCCCTCCGGGAGGCCGCATGCGAAAACACTTCCTGAGCGCTTTATTGCCCGCTGCCGGGCTCCTCACTGGCTTTCTACTGTTTGTTCCCGCCAGGGGCCAGTTCCCCGCCGAGAGCACCATTCCGAAGAAGGACCGGAAGAGCAAGAAGATCAAGATGGGGCCTTCCGGGCCGGTGCCGCGGACCGCGGACGGCAAAGTGGATCTGACCGGCGTGTGGGGTTACGCGAATTACACCTCCGATCTGGCGAAAGATTATGAGCCGGACCATCCGGTGCCGTTTACGGCGCTAGGCGAGAAGCTGTTCAAGGAGCGGCAGGCCAACGAGGGAGTGGAAGATCCCGAGGCGCGGTGCCTGCCCACAGGCGTACCTCGGCGCGATCCGTATCCTTCCAAAATTATTCAGACGCCGAACGTGGTGGTGATTCTGTTTGAGGGCAACTTGCACAGCTTCCGCCAGATTTTTCTGGACCGCAAGGAGCATCCCAAGGACCTGAACCCGAGCTGGTGGGGAGACTCGATTGGACACTGGGAGAACAACGACACGCTGGTGGTGGACACAGTTGGATTCAACGGGCTGACCTGGCTGGACCTGGCGGGGCATCCTTCGTCGGACCAGTTGCATGTGACGGAGCGCTACTCGCGGCCGGATTACGGGACGCTGAAATGGGATATCACCATTGAGGATCCGGTGATGTATACCAAGCCGTGGTCGGTGACGGAGATGACTCCGCTGATGAACTATGACTTGATGGAGTACGTGTGCACGGAGAATGAAAGAGACTCCAAGCACCTCGACATCATTCTTGAGCAGTACAACAAGAGCCTGGAGCAGTACAACAAGAAGAAGTAGTCAGCGCGCCAGAGCGGCGGCCAAAGGCTTGACGCCGGATCGCGACCAAGCCTCCATCACCCGCTCCGGCGTTCCCAGATCGCTCCATCCCACGTTGTCCAGTCGTAGAACCGCCAAGCGATCCGGGAGTGCCGCGAGAACCTGTTTGGAAAAATCTCCGGGGCGAAGGTTGCTGTAAATCTGTCCAAGCGAGTCCGCCGGAACTTCGCCACCCGCTTCGACCAGGGGCAGGAATGCGTGAAACACATCGGGGACGGATTCCTTCAGTGCGTCCAAAAAGGTCCGGACGCGGCCAACCATGACGAACGTGTTCCAAAGACAGCCCCGGTGCAATAAACCGGAGGCCAAGTCCGCGGAGGGTTTCTCCCAAAAGCGGGTTACGCGGAAGAGAGATTGGCCGTCCTGGATTTCCTGACCCGGCTCAATCCAGCCGTATTCGACTTCAGGATGCTCCGGCTGCGCACCCAGCAGCAGGATGGTATTCGGGTGAGCCGCCGCCAGGCGATAGGCGGCGTCGAGGGTCTGCGCGAAGGCGTTCTCGTCGGCGATGTAGTGGTCGGCGGGGAAAAATCCGGCAATGGCTTCCGCGCCTTGCGGATGCAGAGACGCGACGCGGGCCAGAGAAAGAGCGACGGCGGCGGTGGTTCCCCGGTCCACGGGTTGGGCGAAGACCAGATCACGGGGAACATCACCCAAAGACTCGCTGTAATACGGCGCATGCGGCTTAACCACGACGTATGCCGTACGCTCCGGCGGAACTACGGGAGCGACTCTGGCTCGTGTGTGGGACAACAAAGTGGCTCCCCCGAACAAGACGCAGAACTGTTTGGGGCGGCCCTCCCCCATGACGCCGTCACCGAAGAGCCTGCGGGTGAATGACTGGAGGCGCTTGCCACTGCCACCGGCCAGGATCACGGCGCATCTTGCGGCAGCCGGTTCCGTCCACTGACCTTCGCGCGATCTCATGGTCTCTAGCATAGGGCGAATCTCGTGAGGCGAGCTATACAGGTTTTGCAGTAATTCCCGAATCGGCGTAAGGGTAGAGGGCTGGCGTTTCTGTGACGCTACCCGAACGCTAGACCGCTGAATACCGGGTCTCTGGTATTCCCGCGGCGACGCCGGCGTCATAAGCTCAAGCGTAGGGGCGGAAGATTCCATTATGATGACGCTCGTCCGGGGACTCGCGAAAGTGTTGCGGAGGACTAAAGCCGCACAGCCGCATGGACTTTCGCCTGGGCTTCCCTTGGTCGCGGCGCTTACCAGCGGCCCGGACGCGTACCCAGACCGCGCAATGTTAAGCCAAGCGGCGGAGGGCGCGCAATGGAGCCTCCAGGTGGCGCAAAACTGCGAGGAGGCCTGGCACATCGCGGACCGGCTGCATGCGCCGGTGATTCTATACGACCGAGACATTCAGGAAACAGAGTGGCGCGAGGCGGTAGGAATTCTCTCGGCTCTGCCGCACCGGCCGATGGTCATTCTCATCTCGCGCGTCGCCGACGAATACCTGTGGAATGAGCTGTTCCGGATCGGCGGATTCGATATTCTGCGCAAGCCCCTGCGAACCGCTGAAGTTTCTAAGGTGCTGGCGCTGGCGCTGTCTTACTGGCGCAGCGAGTCGGCGGGCACAGAAAACCGCGCCACGGTGAACCAAGCCGGATAAGGGACTTCGGCAACGACTCAAATTTTGTGAAAACATTAAACGGGATGACTCATAGGAATGCTGTTCCACTCGACCTGGAAAAGCTACGTGCGCTGGACACTTGCACTATCTCTAACGCCATAGAGTGCCAAGGCGTGCGCTTGCGTAACGAAGGCTTCATTTCCGGCACTGTCCATTGCCAGTTTCCTCACCTGCCGCCCATGGCCGGCTACGCGGCGACCGCACGGATTCGGACCGCCTCGCCTCCCATGGCTCATCGTTGCTATTACGACCGCATGGACTGGTGGAGCTATGTGGCCACTGTTCCGGAGCCCAGAATCCTGGTTTTGCAGGACATCGACCCCCATCCGGGGTTTGGAGCGCTGGTAGGAGAGATCCACGCTACTATCGCGCAGGCCCTCAAGTGCGTAGGTTGCGTCACCAACGGCGCCGTCCGCGACCTGGCGGCTATCGAGCGGTTGGCCTTTCCACTATTCGCCGGCGGCGTCTCGGTTTCGCACTCCTACGCGCATGTGGTTGAATTTGGGGAACCGGTGGAGATCGGCGGCCTGAAGATTGCGTCGGGCGACTTGCTGCATGGCGACCGGCATGGTGTGCTGGCCATCCCGGCCTCGATCGCCGCAACCATTCCCGCCGAAGCCGCCAAACTGCTTGAGGGAGAGCGGGAGCTGATCGCGTTCTGCCGCTCGCCGGAGTTTTCCTTGCAAGAGTTGGCGGAACGTATTCAGTCCGTGAGCGCGGCTTGCGACCTACCCTGGCCGCGGCCATAACCGCGCTAGGCCAACGGCAGCCAGGCTACGACCGGTAGCGGCTCCACAGGCCGAGCATCACCCTGACGCCTCCGATGGCGACCAGAAGGCAGCCCAACACCGGATTGAGCAGCCCGTTCACCAGAGATCCAACGACATAGAAGCCGGCTCCAATGCCCCACACCAGATCCCACAGTATCCGCGGTTCCATGCCCAAGTGTAGGTTTGGACGGGTGGAGGACACCATACCCGGATCTCGGCATTTTCGGCGTGCGGCGGGCGGTAGCGAGCGCCCCCCTACCAGACCGACGGCGCGTGAATTACCAAGCACACGGTATGGGCCCAGGAGCAGTAGCGCCCTATACTGTGATCAAGTAAGACCCCACAGCAACAGGCGGGATCCCTCAAATCCCTCGCACAGACAGCGCCCGCCTGTTGCTCCCTCCTTTACGAAATGATTCTTTTGCGGACGGCGTAGAGGATAAGCTCGGCAAAGCTGTGAAGATTGAGTTTGTCCTGTAGATTACGGCGGTGGGTTTCGACAGTGTGGGGGCTGACGTTCAGACGGTTGGCGATGTCCTTGTTGGAATTGCCTTCCACCAGTAACTGCAGGATTTCGCGCTCCCGCGAAGTCAGCAGTTCATAGCTGTCTTCCACGCCGCGGGTGCGAATTTCGCGAATGTAATCCTCCACCAGCATCTTGCTGATTTCGGAGCTGAAAAACGTTTTGCCCTGGCTGACGGCGCGGATGGCTTCGATCAGATCGCCCTCGGCGGCGTCTTTGAGAAGATAGCCTCGGGCGCCGGCCTTGAGGGCGCGAAGGACGTAGCCTTCGTCGGAGTGCATGCTCAAGATGACGATAGCGATGTTGGGCATTTGCGCCGCGATGCGCTGGGCCGCTTCGATACCGCTCAAGTTGGGCATGGCGACGTCCAGTACGGCGACGTCGGGATGGGCGGACTCGGCCTGCTGCACGGCCTCACGGCCGTCGGAGGCTTCCGCGACCACGGTGAAATCGGGCTGGCTTTCGAGCAGAAAGCGCAGCCCGCGGCGCATCACGGTATGATCGTCGGCCAATAGGATTCGAACCCGGCTCACGTATGGACCACCTGCGGTTGGGGACCGGCTGTTCCTGGTTGAGGGCCAGACGCGCCTGGAGGAAGCGGAAGCTCGACAGACAGGAGGGTTCCGTGACCGGGCGAGGAATGCACCCGGCAGGTTCCCCCCAAGCGGTTTACGCGCTCCTGGATTCCGAGGAGCCCCAAGCCTTTCATCTGCGAGGCGTCGAAGCCGAGGCCGTCATCCTGAATGGAGAGCGCGATTCGGCCCCCGGTCTGCTGCACGCGGACGCGGACGGTTCTGGCGTGGGAGTGACGGGCGCAGTTGTGCAGCGCCTCCTGCACCACCCGGTAGATGCAGGTTTTGTAATCGTCGGGAAAATCGTCGGCGCTGAGCTCGGCGGCGACGATTACATCCATCGAGGTGCGCTTCGAAATTTCGCGAGCCTGCCAGCGCAGCGCCGGGATCAGGCCCAGATCGTCCAGCATGGAGGGCCGCAGCAACAAGGCCATATTGCGGACCACACGCACAGTGCTTTCGACCAGGCTCTTGATCTCTTCGACCTGGGCGCGCGACTCCTCCGCGCTTCTGGCGCCGAGGCCGGCGGAGAGATTGCGCAGCTCCACCAGAACGGCAGAGAGGGATTGGCCGACCTCATCGTGGAGCTCGCGCGAGAGTGCGCGCCGCTCAGTCTCCTGGGCCTGCACCAGCTTGGCGGAAAGGTCGGTGAGTTGCGCGCGGGCGCCCGCGACCTCTTCGAAGCGGGCGCGCTCCCGGCCTTCCAGTTTTAAGATTTGATGAATGCTGAAGGCGGTCATGCCAAGGCCGAGCGCCAGCGCGGCGAGCAGCGTGATACCAAGGCGGTCCTGGAATCCGGCCAGCAGTCCAGCCACCTGGGCGTTCCCGGCGTTCAACTGCTGCTCATTGATATCGGCGATGCGGCCCGCGATGTCCAACATGTTCTGACGGCGCGGATACACCTCGTCGCGCAGAAACGGATAGCCGAGGCGGCCGCGTTGATCGGTGTTCCATTCGAACACCGGCGCCAGCGTGTCCCAGTATCCGGCGAGTTCGGTGCGCAGAGCGGCGAAATTAGACGCCGCCTCAGGGCTGATCTGACGGCCGTAAGTTTCCAGCGCCGCGTCCATTTGACGGCGAATCTCCTCCAGCTTGGAACGATACGTTTCGGCGCTAGCCGGCTCGGGTTCCAGCAGGTAGTCCCGGACGAAGGTTCCGGAGAGGTACACTTGAGACCGAATGTCGTTGAGCACATGATTGCGAGAGAGGAACTGGCTGCGGATGATCTCGTCCTTGCTGCGCACATTCTCCAGCACGCGCAGGGCTCCGACGCCCGCTACGGCCATAATGGCGAGCAGGCTGCCCAATCCGACAATCAGCGCAGAACGGCTGCGGAAGCGTTCCCCCACGTATTCCAGACTAGCTGAGAAAATGGCCTTTAGAGCGCCGCTACCGGGGAATCGGGGCAAAAATACCGGAATTCAGGTAGGGCAAGTGAGGGCGGCGTCTGGATATAGTGGAGGAACCGGATCATGCCGCGATTTAGACTAGGTTTGCTCATTTTTCTTGCCGGTGTAATGCTGGTATCGTGCGGAGGCGGCAGGCAGGTCAACGCCACCAGCTCGGCCACGGCGGTCAGCCCCGTTTCGGCCGCCGTCGCGAAGGTCAGCCGTAAGACCCTGGACCAGCACCTGACCGTTTCGTCCGAATTGGTGCCGCTACAGGAGATCAACGTCTTTGCCAAGGAATCCGGCTTCGTGAAGAAGTTGAACGTGGACTACGGCACGCACGTCAAGGCCGGCGACATCATGGCGGTGCTCGAAATCCCGGAGATGGAACAGACGATAAATGCCGATAAGGCCGCCATCAATGCCGCCCGGGAACAGGTCAGCGGGCTCAGCAAGCTGGTCGACAGCGTGAAAGCGCGCTTGGTTCCGTTGCAGGCCTATTACAAACGCATGGATACCGTCTCCAAGCAAAACCCCGGCCTGGTGGTGCAGCAGGAGGTCGACGACGCGCAGGGCAAGGCTCTTACGGCGCAAGCCGATGTGGACGCCGCCGAATCCCGCGTGCAAGAGGCCATGAGCCAGCAAGAGCAGGCCGAAGCCAAACTCATGCGCGACCAAGTGCTGTACGATTACCGTAACATCAAAGCCGAGTTCGAGGGCGTGGTCACGCAGCGCTACGCCAATTACGGCACTTTGATACAGGGCGGCACCAGCTCCAGCACCAACGTTCTGCCGTTGGTGCGGCTGTCGGAGGACGACCAGTTCCGCCTGGTGATTCCGGTAGAGGAATCCTACGTGCCTTACATTCACATAGGCGATCCGGTCACGGTCGAAATCCCTTCCCTAAGCCGGACCTTCCCGGGCAAGATCGCGCGTTTTTCCAACGAAGTTGCGTCTTCCACGCGCACCATGCACACTGAGGTGCAGGTGGCCAACGACGCCGCTCGCTCGCTCAAAGCCGGCATGTACGTCAACGCCACCATCCAGCTCGCCCGCAAAAACAACGCGCTGGCGATTCCCCTGGAGGCCGCGGACCGCCAGGGGGAAAAGATCACGGTGGATGTGGTGGGGGATTCGAACCGCATCGAGATCCGGCCCATATCCACGGGCATCGAGACTGCGGACAGCCTGGAAGTTCTCTCCGGCCTGAAGGAGGGCGAGATGGTCGTGGTGGGGGACCGCAGCGGCCTGAAGGGGGGCGACACAGTCACGCCGAAGCCGCGCGAGATGAACCCCAGCCAGCCGTAGCCCCGCATGCCCAGCTTTTCCATCCGCAATCCTTACTTCATCGTGGTGTTATGCCTGGCCATCGTTGTGCTCGGCGGGACGGCCATCGCGCGCATGCCCGTCGATCTCTTTCCGCCCATCAATATTCCGGTGGTGGTGGTGGCGACCTTCTACAGCGGCATGCCACCCAAGGATATCGAGACCGATATCACCAACCCGTTGGAGCGCTTCTTCACCCAAGCCAGCGGCCTGGATCACACCGAGTCCCGATCCCTGCTCGGCGTCAGCATCATCAAAGCAGTCTTTCAACCCGGCACCAACGCCGACGCCGACATGACCCAGTTATCCAACCTCGCCATGGCCGACCTGAAGCGTCTCCCGCCCGGCACCCTGCCGCCTTTGGTGATGAAGTTCGACGCCTCCAGCCAGCCCGTGGCTCTGGTCACCGTGAAGGGTGAAAGAATGACCGAGACCCAGCTTCACGATCTGGCCCAGTTTCAGATCCGCAACCAGATCGCCGTCGTCAATGGGGCCGAGATCCCCGCCGTGTTCGGCGGAAAGTACCGCCAGGCGGAGGTGTACGTCGATCCTTACAAGCTGCTTTCGCGCCAACTCAGTCTGATGGACGTGGTGAAAGCCGTCAACAAAGGCAATCTGATTCTGCCCGCGGGCGACGTCAAGGTCGGCCGGACGGACTTCTACGTGTATTCCAACAGCCTGGTGCAGAATGTCTCCGACCTCAACAACCTGCCGGTGAAAACCGACGGCGCAAGCTGGGTTTCGGTGGGCGATATCGGCGAAGCCAAGGATTCCAGCCAGCTTCAATACAACATTGTGCGCATCGACGGGCAGAAATCGGCCTACATCCCGATCATGAAGTCGGGCGGCGATAGCAACACCATCCAGGTGGTCAACGATGTCGACACGCTGCGGAAGCATTTGTTCGGCTTGCCCAAGCAGTTGGTCACCGACCTGGTTTTCGATCAGTCGGTGTTCGTGAAGCAGGCGATCAGCACAGTGTGGCACGAAGGCGCCACCGGCCTGGTGTTGATCGGCCTGATCATCCTGCTGTTCCTGGGCAGTGGCTCGGCAACCGGCGCCGTGCTGCTGTCGATTCCGATCTCGACCATGGCGACCTTCGTGGTCTTGTCGCTGCTGGGCAGCAACATCAACACCATGATCCTGGCCGGCCTGGCGCTGGCGTTCTCGCGCGTCATCGATAATTCCGTCATTTCCGTCGAGAACATCTACCGTCACCTCGAGATGGGATCGTCCCCCGCCTTGGCCGCGGCGGCCGGCGGCGCGGAGGTGAATATGGCCGTGCTGGCCGCGACTCTGGTGGGCGTGGTCGACTTCTTCCCCGTCACGCTGCTGTTCGGAGTCAGCAAATTTCTGTTTGCCGCGCTAGCCCTGTCGTTCGCCCTCGCCATGCTGGTCTCCTACGTGGTGGCGATGACGGTGATTCCCTTGTTCTGCGCACGATATCTGAAGGCCGTTCCGGGCCACGGCGCGCATGCGGCCGGAGCGCCGGAAGAAGAAAGTCAAGCCGCATCCGGCTCCGCCGTGATCCGCTTCGCCAAATCGATTCACACCCGCTTCAACCGCGCCTTCAACCGCATGCTGGACGGTTATGAGTACCTGGTTCGCCGGGCGCTCCGCGTCCCCCGGCTCACCGTGGTCGCGATTCTGGGTCTGTTCGCGGCCAGCCTGCTGATTTATCCTTTCGTCGGCCGCGCCTTCTTTCCGCAAACCGACGCCGGCCAGTTCACGATCAACATCAAGGCCCCCACCGGCACGCGCTTGGAGCTGACCAACGATTACGTCGCGCGGATCGAGGATATGATTCGCAAAGAAATCCCCCCCGCGGATCTCAAGATGATTCTCTCCAACATCGGCGTCGTCAACGACATCAGCTCGCTGTACACCACCAACCAGGGCGAGTACACCGCTACCATCCAAGTGGCTCTGAGCGATAACCGCTCCTCCGGCAGCCAGGAGTATATGGAGCGCGTGAGGAGCCGGCTCACCGCGGATTTCCCCACGATCCGCTCTTTCTTTCAGAGCGGATCTCTGCAAGACGCAATTCTGAACTCCGGAATGCCGGCGCCCATTGACGTGCAGGTGAACACGCGCGATCTCGATCTCACCTATCGCACGGCTCAGGATCTCGCCGCGCGCATCCGCCGGCTCCCCGGCGCGGGACAAATCTACATACCCCAGGACATGAATTACCCTTCCATGCGGCTGGACATTGACCGGGTCCACGCCGCGGAGCTGGGCCTCTCGCAAAAGGTCGTAATCGACAACGTGATCACGGCGCTGAACTCGAACGTCATGATCGCGCCCAACTACTGGGTGGACTATCAAACCGGCAACGACTATTTCCTCTCCGTTCAGTACCCGGAGCAAGGCAAGGGTTCCATTCACGACCTCACCGATCTGAAGCAGATTCCGCTACGCGCGCCGAATTTGAAGCAACCCACCACACTCGACGCGGTCGTGAAGCTGGTGCAGCTCCAGTCTCCTACGGAGGTCGATCACTATCAGATCCAGCGTGTCGCCGACGTGTACGTCACCCCCGTGGGTGAGGACCTGGCCAAGCTGACCAGCGCCATCCGGAATTCCGTCGCGGACCTCTGCGGGCCGGACGCGTCCTGCCACCAGCAAGCGCTCTCGCGGCTCACCTCCGGAGACGCGGCGACCGTGCCCGGAAACATTCGCGTGACCCTGCGCGGCATGGTCAACGGCATGAATAAATCGTTCAACAGCTTCGGCACCGGATTTGGACTCGCCTTCGTGCTGCTGTTCCTGATTCTGGTGGCGCAGTTCCGCACCTGGGTGGATCCAATCCTCATCATGCTGGCCATCCCCATGGGCTTCATCGGAGTCCTGATCATTCTCCCACTCACCCACACTACGCTCAACGTCATGTCGCTGGTGGGCGTGCTGATGCTGATCGGCATCGCGGGTTCCAACAGCATTCTGATTGTCGACTTCGCCCACAAACTGGAAGAACAGGGGCTCTCCGTCGCCGACGCCGTCATCACTTCCTGCCGCGTGCGCCTGCGGCCCATTTTGATGACGTCGCTAGCCACCATCTTCGGCCTGGCGCCCATGGCGCTTAAGCTGGGTGAGGGCGGCGAGCAGTACACTCCGATGGCTCGCGCCATCATCGGCGGCCTGACCTCGTCGGTTCTGCTGACCATCTTTATTGTCCCCGCCGCTTATTTATGGGTCTATGGAAAGAAGGTAGCGCCCAGCCATGTCTAGCTTTTCCATCCGTAATCCTTACTTCATCGTGGTGTTGTGCCTGGCGCTCCTGGTGCTGGGCGGGACGGCCATCGCGCGCATGCCGGTGGATCTGTTTCCGCCGATCAACATCCCGGTCATCGTGGTGGCCACCTTCTATAGCGGCATGCCGCCCGTGGATATCGAGACCGATATCACCAACCCGCTGGAGCGCTTCTTCACACAGGCCAGCGGCCTGGATCACACCGAATCCCGCTCGCTGTTGGGCGTCAGCATCATTAAGGCTGTCTTCCAGCCCGGCACCAATGCCGATGCCGACATGACCCAGTTGTCCAACCTGGCCATGGCCGACCTGAAGCGTCTCCCGCCCGGCACCCTCCCGCCGCTGGTGATGAAGTTCGATGCTTCCAGCCTGCCCGTCGCCCTGGTCACCGTCAAAGGCGAGGGCCTGACCGAGACCCAGCTTCACGACCTCGCCCAATTCCAGATCCGCAACCAGATCGCCATCGTCAACGGAGCCGAGATCCCCGCTGTGTTCGGCGGCAAGTACCGCCAGGCCGAAGTGTACGTCGACCCCTACAAGCTGCTGTCCCGCCAATTGAGCGTGATGGACGTAGTCGGCGCGGTTAATGACGGCAATCTCATTCTGCCGGCCGGCGATGTAAAGATCGGCCCCACCGATTTCTACGTCTACTCCAACAGCCTGGTCCAGAACGTCTCCGATCTCAACACTCTTCCCATCAAAACCGTCGGATCCAGCTGGGTCTCTGTTGGCGACGTCGGCGAAGCCAAGGACTCCAGCCAGCTTCAATACAACATCGTCCGCATCGATGGCCAGAAATCCGCCTATATCCCCATCATGAAATCGGGCGGCGATAGCAACACCATTCAGGTGGTGAATGATGTCCGCAACCTCACCGACCACCTCTTCGGCCTGCCCAAGGAACTGACCCACGACATCGTCTTCGATCAATCCGTTTTCGTCAAGGAAGCCATCAACACCGTTCTCCATGAAGGCGCCACCGGCCTTATCCTGATCGGACTCATCATCGTCATCTTCCTGGGCAGCGGACGGGCCACCTTCGCCGTCCTGCTCTCCGTACCCATCTCCACCATGGCAACCTTCGTGGTCCTGTCGCTGCTGGGCAGCAACATTAACACCATGATCCTGGCCGGTCTGGCGCTGGCGTTCTCGCGCGTCATCGATAACTCCGTCATCTCGCTCGAGAACATCTACCGTCACCTGGAGATGGGTTCGGCTCCCGCAGTGGCCGCCGCGGCCGGCGGCGCGGAGGTAAATATGGCGGTGCTTGCCGCCACCCTGGTCGACGTGGTCGACTTCTTCCCGGTCACGCTGCTGTTCGGCGTCAGCAAGTTTCTCTTCTCCGCCCTCGCCCTTTCGTTCGTCTTGGCGATGCTCGCCTCCTATGTGGTCGCCATGACCGTGATCCCGCTGTATTGCTCGCGCTTCCTCAAGGCCGTCCCCGGTCACGGCGGTCACGGCGCGGGCGAATCGGCCGAACACGCTGAGCAGCCGCGATCCTGGCTGGGCCGCATCGGCCACGCCCTCAACAACGGTTTCAATCGCGGCTTCAACCGCATGCTGGACGGCTACGAGTTCCTGGTGCGCCGCGCTCTCCGCGTTCCCGCCCTCACCGTCGCCGGCATCCTGGGCCTGTTCGCCGCCAGCCTCCTGATCTATCCCTTCGTCGGCCGCGCTTTCTTCCCCCAGACTGACGCCGGCCAGTTCACCATCAACCTCAAAGTCCCCACCGGCACCCGCCTGGAAGTCACCAATGATTACGTCGCGCGCATCGAGAACATGATCCGCTCTGTGATTCCCCCTCAGGACGTGAAGATGATTCTCTCAAACCTCGGTGTGGTCAACGACATCTCCTCGCTTTACACCACCAATTCCGGCGAATATACCGCCACCATCCAGGTCGCCCTGACCGACGAACACAAGCTCGGCAGCCTCGAATACATGGATCGCGTCCGCGAGCGCATGAATGCCGATTTCCCGGATGTCCGCGCTTTCTTTTCCAGCGGCTCGCTTCAGGACGCCATCCTTAACTCCGGCATGCCCGCTCCCATCGACATCCAGGTCAACACGCGCGACCTCAACCTCACCTACTCCGCCGCACAGCAACTCGCCGCGCGCATCCGACAGCTCCCCGGCGTCGGCCAGATCTACATCCCGCAGGACATGAATTATCCTTCGGTGCGCTTGGACGTCGACCGCATTCACGCGGCGGAACTGGGCCTGTCGCAACAGGACGTGGTCGATAACGTGATTACGGCCCTCAACTCGAACGTCATGATCGCGCCCAACTATTGGGTGGACTACACCAGCGGCAACGATTACTTCCTCTCCGTGCAGTATGCGGAACAAGGCAAGGGTTCCATTCACGACCTCACGGATCTCAAGCAGATTCCGCTGCGCGCCCCCAGCATCAAGGAACCCACCACTCTCGACGCCGTCGTGAAGCTGGTGCAGCTTCAGTCTCCCACCGAAGTCGACCACTATCAGATTCAGCGTGTCGCCAACGTCTACGTCACCCCCGTGGGTGAGGATTTGGCCAAGCTGACCAGCGCCATCCAGAATTCCGTCGCGGACCTGTGCGGGCCGGACGCGTCCTGTCACCAGGAAGCGCTCTCGCGGCTCACCTCCGGCGACGCGGCCACCGTGCCAGGAAACATTCGCGTGACCCTGCGCGGCATGGTCAACGGCATGAATCAATCGTTCAAGAGCTTCGGCATCGGCTTCAGCCTTTCCTTCGTGCTGCTGTTCCTGATTCTAGTGGCCCAATTCCGCTCCTGGATCGATCCGGTGCTTATCATGCTCGCCATCCCCATGGGCTTCATCGGAGTCCTGATCATCCTGCCGCTCACCCATACCACTCTGAACGTCATGTCGCTGGTGGGCGTGCTCATGCTGATCGGCATTGCGGATTCCAACAGCATCTTGATTGTCGATTTTGCGCACAAGCTGGAAGAGCAGGGACACTCGGTCGCGGACGCGGTAATCACGGCGTGCCGGGTGCGGCTGCGCCCCATTCTGATGACGTCGCTGGCGACCATCATCGGACTAGCGCCCATGGCGCTTAAGCTGGGCGAGGGCGGTGAGCAGTATACTCCGATGGCCCGCGCCATTATCGGCGGCCTGACCTCGTCGGTCCTGCTGACCATCTTCATCGTCCCCGCCGCCTACCTTTTGGTTTATGGAAGGAAGAAGAACCATGCTCCGACACCGAACACCCCGGCGCCCGCGCCGCAGCATCCGTAGCGTCGCTCTTGGATTCATCGTAGCTCTTGCTCTGAACGCGCAGAACGCGCCCATGCTCACGCTGCAGCAGGCCGAGCAGATGGCGCTCGCCAATCATCCGCAGATTCAAGCCGCCCAGCATGAGGCCAACTATTCCAACCAGCAGGTCACGGTCAACCGTGCGGCTTATTATCCGCAGATCACCGGGGACGCCACCGGATCGCAGGGCAATAACGACGCGCGCATCGGAGCCGGCACCCTCGCGGCCTCGCGTCTTTTCGACAGGATTGCTCCCGGCATAGTGGCGCAACAGCTCATCACCGATTCTGGCCGCACGCCCAGCTTGGTCGCCAGCGCCAAGCTTCAAGCCCAAGCCAGCCAACAGGACGTCCAGACCTCCCGCTATGATGTGCTTCTCGCGGTCAACCGCGCCTACTACGGCGTCTTGCGCGCACAGGAGGTGGTGAAGGTCGCGGAAAAAACGGTGGAGACACGCCAAACTCTGGACAAACAGATCACGGAAATGGCTCGCAACCAACTTCGCTCGCAACTGGACGTCGCCGAAGCCAACGTCACCGTGCTACAAGCCAAACAACTGCTGCTGGCAGCGCAGCAGGAGGTGCAGGAAGCGCAGGCCGAATTGGGCCGCGCGCTGGGCACCGACCAACCTGTCGACAACCAGCTCGCCGATGTGCCTCTGCCGCCCAGCCCCCCCGCCACCGTGGACGCCCTTCTGATGCAGGCCACCGCGAACCGGCCCGAACTCGCCAGTCTCCGCTTCAGCAGCGACGCGGCCAAGAAGTTCGCCGAAGCGGAAAGGGATTTATCCAAGCCGACACTCAGCGCGGTGGCCGTCGGCGGGTTCATTCCGGCCATCAAGACGGAGGGCAGCACGCCGATTCCCGCCGAATACGAAGGCATCGCCGCCAACTTGAGCATCCCGATTTTCAACGGCCACTTGTTCGCTGCCCGAAGAGTAGCCGCGCAGGAGCGCGCCCTGGAATCCGATCAGAAATTGCGCGATGAGCAGGAGCGCATCTTCCGCGACGTCCGCCAAACCTGGGCCGGAGCCATCACCGTGTATCAGCTGATCGACGTCACGGCCCAGTTCCAGCGCGCCGCCGACCAGGCCCTCGACCTGGCCAACGGCCGCTACCAACTGCAACTCGCCTCCATCGTCGAACTCACAACGTCCCAATTGACCGCCACCGAGGCCCAGATCGCCAACCTCAACGCGAAGTACGACTACGCCACGCAGTACGCGGTGCTGCAATACACGACGGGGCAGTTGCGGTAGAGCGTTTGCCCGAGTGTAGCCGATAAGCTACAATCGGTCTAGGTTGCAGGCCGTGCCGCGTATCGTCGAAATCTACGAGTCTTTCGACGGCGTGCGGCCATTCGCCGATTGGATGGCAAGGCTCAGGGATGTCAGGGTCCGGGCGCAAGTGTTACCTCGTGTTGACCGGCTCAGGCTGGCCCTGCTCGGGGATTGCAAAGCTGTCGGCGAGGGAATTCATGAGTTGCGCATTTGACACGGGACCGGGATATCGCGTTTATTTCGCTCAAGACGGGCGGACCCTAGTTATTCTCTTCACCGGTGGAACGAAATCCTCCCAGCGGAAGGACATCGCCAAAGCGAAGACCTACTGGCAGGACTATAGGAGCAGAAGCAATGCCTAAAAGTGTGCCCTGCGACGAATATTTATCGGAGTCGCTCCGCGATCCCAGGCTGGCCGAAGCTTACCTGAAGGCGGCCATCGAGGACCCTGACCCGCGCCTGTTTCTCCAGGCGCTGCGGAATGTGGCCATGGCGAGAGGCGTCGCCAAGGTCGCGGCCCGCAGCAAGCTGAACCGGGAAAGCCTCTATCGCATGCTGTCGAAACGTGGAAATCCCAGCCTGCGCAGCCTCGGGGCGGTGCTGAAGAGTCTCGGATTCCGGCTGACCGTGACCTCGAAGGACGCAGCTTAGAAACCGGCTGGCCCTGCTACCATGGCAAATAACGGAGCATGGCGACACCGGATAAGCGAACTGCGCTGGCGGCCTCGGCCGTCCTCATTCTGCTGATCTGCTATGCGTCCACGCTGCATGGGATGTTTCAGCAGTGGATGAGCGATGAGGATATGGGCCACGGCGCGGTGGTTCCCCTGGTGGTGCTGTGGATCGTGTGGCGGGAGCGGAAGCGCTGGCAGAAACTCACGCTCGAACCAAGCGCGTGGGGCATTCCGCTGCTGGCCCTTGGCGCGGCCATGCACCTGGCGGGAACGCTAGGCGTCGGCTTGTTCGCGAGCTCTGTCGCATTTTTGATTAGCGTCGCGGGAGTCGTGGTGTGCTTCGGCGGATTCCAGCTGCTTCGCTCCTGGACGTTTCCCTTTTTGTTGGCCTTGTTCATGCTGCCGAAGCTGGCGATTGTGTACAACCAGGTGACCCTGCCGATGCAACTGGCCGCCAGCAAATTGGCGGCCGGGATGCTTACCACGGCGGGAATCGGAGTGATCCGCGACGGAAATATTCTGGATGTCAACGGTCATCGGGTGGCGGTCGCGGAGGCGTGCAACGGAATCCGTTACCTCCTGCCGCTGGGATTCGTCGCGGTGCTGTTCGCGTATCTGGCCGACCCCAAGCCGTGGATGCGAGTAGCCGTGCTGGCCGCGACGGTTCCTTTGGCGATTATCGCCAACGCGCTTCGAGTGGCTGCCTCGGCGTGGGCGCCCGCGTTCGATTCGGGAACGCCGCATCAGATGTTGGGTTGGGCTATCTTCGCGGCGTCTCTCGCGCTGCTGCTGCCGTTGCGCGGCGCGCTGAATGCGCTGTACGCCGCCTTCGCGAGGCGGCATGCTTAGCCGCGTTTCCATGATCGTTCCCGTGTTCCTGGCGGCGCAGACCGGGCTCGCGTATTGGGCCGCCAGCGGCGAGCAGCCTCCCGCGCCGCCGCAGTTTTCGCGCTTCCCCACGACGCTTGGGGATTGGCAGAAAACCGGCGACGATCCGGTATCGCCGGACACGCAAGCGGTGCTCCGGGCGGATCGCACGCTGAGCTCGATTTATGCCCAAAGGAACGGCGCCTGGGTGGGGAGCTTGTTCGTGGCGTGGTTCCAATCTCAGCGCGGGGGAGCGAGCCAGCCGCATTCGCCGCAGGTGTGCTTGCCCGCCGCGGGGTGGACGGCGACAGTATCGGATCGCGTGGCGATGGACACGCCAGGCGGACGAGTTGCGGTGAACCGGTACATCGCGAATCTGGGCCCGGAGAAAGTGGTGGTGCTGTACTGGTATCAGACGCAGTCACGCGTGATCGCCAGCGAGTGGGCAGCGAAGTGGTGGGTCATCGCGGACCGTTTGAAACAACACCGCACGGACACATCGTTGGTGCGCGTGGTGGTGTGGAACTCAGGCCAGCCGGATGAGGCGACCACCAAAGCCGCGCTTACGCTGGCGCAACAAGCGTATCCGGTGTTGAGCGGACTCTTCGCCAGATAGCGCGCGGCTTACTCGATAATGTTCGGGTTGCGCGGCGCCAGCGCCTTCGATTTCCACGCCGCGGCTTGCACCTCGAGCTTAGTGATGTCGTCCTTGCTGAGCTTCTTGATCAATTCATTGCGCTGGCGTTCGGCGACACGCAGATTCTGCTTGGTGGCCAGCGTTAGCCAGAAATAGGCTTTCTGGTTATCCTGCGGAAGGAGTTTTCCGTCGACGTAAAGCGCTCCGACGCGGGCTTCCGCGGGTGCGTAGCCTTGATCGGCAGCGGCAAAGTACCATTTCACCGCTTCCATTTCGTCCTTGGCGACGCCCTGTCCCCGCTCGGTCAAGAACGCGAGCCGGAATTCGGCGGCGGGCATGCCTTTTTCGGCGGCTTCGCGATACCACTGCACGGCCCTCTTTAGATCCTTGTCTACGCCATACCCTTCCTCGTAGAGCTGACCCAGGCCGACCTCCGCATTGGGGTCGCCTCCTGCGGCAGCCATTTGGTACCAGCGCTGCGCGTCGGCGAAACTGGGCGCCATGCCCCAGCCTTTCTCGCGCATCTCGCCTACGCGAAACTCCGCGGCGATGTGGCCTTGATCGGCGGCGACGCGGAATAACCGGAATGCTTCGTCCTGATCCTTGTCGGTCCCCAGGCCTTTGAAGTACAGCACCCCAAGATTGTAGGTTGCATCCAGGTCGCCTTTGTCGGAGGCAGCCTTGAAGATGCGGTACGCGGTGACGTAATCGCCCTTCTTATAAGCCTGGAGGCCAACTGAGGGAGGGTCGCCGCCGGCGAAAGCAGCTATGGGAAGACAAAAGAACACACCCGCCGTAAGGGCACCCATCCCCACAGCGGATTTCCAAAGTTTCAGGCTCATGAAATCCCCTTTGGCCCGACTATAACCCATTTCGGTTCTGAAGGGAAGGGTGAATGCCCTTAGACACCCGCTATTTATCGAACGTAATGGTGGAGTCAGCCGCGAACTTGCGATAGTTCTGGAAGTTGATCTCGTTCTTGGTGCAGGCAGTCGAATCGCGCTGGCAGGTGAGCACCTCGCTGTGAACCGGCAGCACGTACTCCTTGCCCTCGATCTTGACGAAGCCGTATTCCAGCGTGGATTCGGCCTTATCGAAGACGAAATCGGAGGGCATCGGTCCGCTCTCCTCCTCGATGCGCATGATGTTGTGAGTCGCCTTATCGATCCAGATGGTGCCCGAATAGGAAGGCGCGGCTTTAGAGCCGTCCGGCGCCACGATATCCCAGTTCGAATTCTCCTGACGGACCACGAAGGTGTAGGTGAATGCGGGGCGGCCAGCGAAAGTGTCGTCGACGGTTTTGCGGAAGTTCGCCGCCGTGTACGGCGACAGGATGTCTTCCAGGGTTAACTGAAACTCGCCGGTAGACCAGGCGCCGGTCTTTTCGACGGGACGGGTTGAAGGTTTGCCATTGATCTGAATGTTGCGGTAATCTTCCTTGCCGCTGACGCTGACCACTTCCGCCGTGACCACGTCCTGGGCTCGCCAGCGAGCCGGGAAAGTGGTGCTGTAGTAACGCGTCGTGTTCTGCTGAACGATGAAATTGGGCAGACCGGCGTTAAGCTTGTCGGCCGCATCGCGGGCGGCATCAATGATGTCGTCGGCGGGCGCGATGGATCGTGGCGCTACTTTAGGCTGCGGCGGAGTGCCTGGCGAGGGTGGAGTGCCAGGCCGCGGCGGAGTAACGGACGACGCCTGCTGAACCGGTGGGGCGGGAGCCGGCGATGGCGCGGGCGGAGGCGTGTTTGGCCGCGCGGGCGCTGGCGCAGGAGAAGGCGCCGGTGCGGGGCCGGGATCGCCCGGAATCCGCGCCAGCGTGGGGCGTGAATCATCGTCCTCAGGTTTCGAGGCCGGAGCCGGATCCACCGATGCCGTCTGCTCTCCGCCGGTTGGCCGCTTGAGCGTGGGACGCGAGTCGTCATCCGAAGAGTTCGCAGACGCGGCGTCGCGCGAGGATCCGGATGATTCGCCGTTTGCTTCCTCGACGGAAATGCTGCCGGCGGAATGCGTGTCCGATGCGGTCGGGATCTTGACAGAGTCGTGATCGAAGGGACGCGAGGCAGCGGTGCGCTCCGGGTCGGCGCCCGCGCGGTTGAAGATGACTCGCAGCGCGGTCTCCGGATCGTCAGAGCCCACCTGGACGGTGATTTGATCGCCGGGCTTCAGGAGAGAGTCCCGAATTTGCTCGCCTTTTTTATCGTGAAACTGGGTCCGGGACAGCATCCGGAACTTGAGGATCTTATGATTGGAGAGTTCCAGATAGAGGGCGTTTTCGTTAAGCTCGCGGAGGGTTCCTTCGGCGGCGCGCAGGTTGAGTTTGGTGTCGCTGTTCTTTTCGCTGGTCTTTTTCTGTGGGACCGGGACCGAATTCGGCGGATATTGACCCGGCGGATACTGCCCAGGCGGATATTGTCCGGGAGGGTATTGCCCCGGCGGATATTGGCCAGGTGGGTATTGACCGGGAGGGTACTGTCCCGGAGGATAACCGCCGCCGGGGTATCCACCACCAGGGTAACCACCACCGGGATAACCACCTCCGGGTGCGCCAATGATGATCTGTGCCGATGCTGCTGCGGCGGCGAGCAGCGCAACGAGAACCAGTCGAAGGTTTCGGGTCACGGGAACCCCCTGAGGTGATTATAGCCGCGGGAGCGGGCTACTTCTGGGGGGCCGGGAAATTGGGAGCTGGAAAAGCCGCGTCGGCGGCGGCATTGAGCAGGCGCTCCAGCGCCAGGCCCGGATGCTCCTTCTTCATCTTCGCCTTGAGCTCCGCGGCGCTGTGAGAGGAGGCCAGCGCTTTGTCCCAATCCAACATGTATTTCTTCATGAAGCTGATGGCGGAAAGATCGTTCTTGGCTCCGGCCATCTGGTGGCCGGGGACGATGGCCTTCGGCTTGAGTGCGGCGATTTGGTCGAGCGTCTTGAACCACTCGTCATGGTTTTTCGGAACGGTGAAATGAGACTCGCTGAATACGATGTCTCCCGCGACCACCGTCCGAATGGAGGGAATCCAGACGTAGGAGTTGTTGGGCGCGTCTCCCATGAGGCCGCCGGCGATTTGCAGCTCGGCGCCCTCAAGCATCAGCTTGCCGCCTTCGAGTGGCTCCGGAAGAATCGCTCCGGCAGGAGGCAGGTCGTTGCCGAATTCGGGTGTCCAGAAGGTGCGGCGCGCATCCCAGCCATTCTTGATGCCGGCGATGGTCGCGGGAAGCGCGAGGATCTTGGCGTTGGGGAACTCCGCTTGGATCACGGCGAGACCGAAATAATGGTCGGGATGGCCGTGGGTGATGTAGACCGTGGTCAGGTTGCGATTGGTTTCCTTGATAAGCTCCGCGAGGTCGTGAGCCTCGTTGGTGAGGAACTGGGTGTCAATGAGGATCGCGTCCTTATCGCCGTAGACCAGCGTGGAGTTGACCGCGAAGCCGCGAGCCCCGGAAGTATAGACCTTGATCTGGAGATTAGGCGGGGCGGCGGCGCAGAGCCCCGCAACCAATAGGAATGCCGCCAGCGCGCGAGTCAATTTTCAGACGGCCTTTCTAGGTGATCGATGACCAGTACCGGAAGAGTAATCTTGCGGCCCTCCAGCTTGAGCCCAAGTTGCTTGTCGAGGGCGTCGGGCATGGTGAGGCCGCCATTGTCGATGTTCGGGCGGCCGACCCAGTCGAGGGTGAAATCCTGCGCCGAGGCACGGTAAACCGCGGTAGCGAAGATCAGCAATAAGAAGCCGGTCCGGGCAGGGTTCATCGCCAAGGCCTCCTTTCAGGCAGACTACACCGATTGGGGCTCGAACGCCAGCCGCGCTTAGGGGCGCGGTCTTAGTCGCCGAAGGAGCCGACTTCTTCGGCCTTGGCTTTTTCAGGCGCAGGCTGAATTCCGGCAATCTTGACCAATTCAGGAGCCGGCGCTTCCTTGAGGATCTGCTCGCGATACAGCTTCATCATGCGGGCGTTCTCTTCCTCTTGGAGCTTGAGGTCGCGGGCGCGCTTCTTTTCTTCGCGGGCGGTCTTGGCGATGCCCTTCTCGTCGAGGTCACGCCGCGCGGACTTCTCGCTCCCCTAAACGGAAAGAGGCAACCAGCCCAGCCGATTCTCCCATTCCGACGAATCGGAGGCGAACCATACCAGCAGTAACTCCTCGATCGCGACTCCCACCGCCAGGCTTTGAGGGATCAACAACACACTAGGACTCGTCCTTCCGGTCCCGCGGAACGCTCGGAAGTGAACAGGCAAGGTATTGACGCCATGTGAAAGAAGCATACGCCCCTGATCCGCTGCGAGCGCCAACACCTGGGTGTCGCTTAGGCCACGCAATCCGGCCGCTTGCGCCGTCAGAAAGTCGATCGTGGGTTCGCGCCTCAGAGCGCCCGTGAGGATTGCGCCGTTTAAATCAGCATCCGCCAGAAAGCGGACTTTCACGCCGGGAGCGCCGGGTTCAGCTCACGGCGCGCCTGCCGCAGCCGATTCCGCATTTCATTGGGGAGCGGCTCGGCGCCCCGCCTTCGCTCCTCCCATTTCCGGTCTTGCCGAGTAAGGTAGGCGTCAATGCTCGTTTCGTTTGCCAGATAATACGCGATGGCGCCGTAGACCTCTTCCAGCCGCAGCGTATCGAAATTCTGGCAAATGGTCTCGGGCGACTCGCCCCGCCGGAACGCGTGGACAATCGAGTCCAAAGACACACGGGTACTGGCAACGTAGTAGCCGCCGTCGCGCTGTTCAATGTACTCCTTCGCCATTCTTTACTTCAATTGTACGCCCTGCCCAGGCAGACGGTCCGCACGTCTGGAAGAAGGGAACAGGAGTCGATTCGGTCAGGAACCTACCTGCCCGCGGCGCGACCGTAGGCCAGCCCGTAGCAGTTCCAAAAGCTTCTCAAAATCCTGCACCTCGTAGTGCCCCCATGCTCCTAGGCATTATTGCGCACGCCCCCCCACCCACAAACACCACGGCCTCCCGATGCGCTCGCGGGAGGCCGTTCTGGGATCAGATCTGTCGTAGCGAGTTAATCGCCGAAGGAGCCGACTTCTTCGGCCTTGGCTTTTTCAGGCGCAGGCTGAATTCCGGCAATCTTGACCAATTCAGGACCCGGCGCTTCCTTGAGGATCTGCTCGCGATACAGCTTCATCATGCGGGCGTTCTCTTCCTCTTGGAGCTTGAGCGTCGCGGGCGCGCTTCTTTTCTTCGCGGGCCGTCTTGGCGATGCCCTTGTCGTCGAGATCGTGCTGGAGGCCGTGGTTGACATCGCTCGTCGCGCAGGACCAGGGTGTGGTCCCGGGTGGGCAGGTTGACCGCCTTGCCGCCGGCGATGATTTCGTGCCGGCCGTGCTCCTCATACCACTTGGTGAGCGTCGCGGTCATGTGCATCTTCTCGATGATGTTGCGCCAGCCGACGCCGGTGTTGTACGCGCAGAAGGAGATCTCGCCTTCCTGCGTGGCGTAGGGAATGATGCACTGCTCGGTGCGGCGGAAATCGTAGTTGAACAGATCCTGGAACCACATGCCGGCGATGAACAGGAAGTTCCAGCGGTCGCCGCGGCGCTGCTCGATGTCGGCCATGGTGCGGTCGCCGGTGACCTTGCCGTACTTCTTCTTGGTCATGCCGAAGCATTTGTCGAACTTCTGCGATCAGATCGCTCAAGCGGAAGTGCGTGGGAGCTTCGTAGGGATTGTAGTTGCGCAGCAGCGCCAGCGACACGCCCAAAACCGACAGCTTCTTGCTCGTGCGGCGTCGTTGATGCGGGCGACGTCCTTGGCCAACTGGTCGGCGTTCAGGAACGCCGTCACCGGCCGGTATTCCTTGGTCTCCTTGTCGCACATGATGGCCATGCCGGTGCCGCAGTTGGGATGGCAACCGCAGGAGAGCTGGCCCCACTGCGCGTCCGGCCCGTGGACCAGATCGGCGAAGTCGGAGAAGGTGCTCATGAAGGAGATCGGGAACCAGTCGCGAGTGGGCTCGCCCAGACCGGTTTGATTCTTCACGTCGTGAGCCAGGTGCGAAAGGGTGTAGCGCTGGGCTTTGCTGACGCTCATCCGTCACCGCCTCGTCGCGGCCGGTGAAAGAGACCGGCTGGAAGCTCAGGAACGGAATCTTCTTGGGATTGTCGAGCGCGAACCGCACCACCGCGCCCACCTGCTCATTGTTGATGCCGTTGACGATGGTGATGACCGGGACGATATCGACGCCCGCGGCGTACAGATTCTCGATGGCGCGCAATTTTACATCGAACAGATTGCCGACCGCGCGATGCGAATTGGCGGCGTTGCCGATGCCGTCGAATTGGAGGTAGGCGTAACGCAGGCCGGCGTCGGCCGCTTCCTTGGCGAATTCCGGACGCTTGGCGAACTCGATGCCGTTGGTCGCAGCCTGCACGCTCTGGTAGCCCAGCTTGCGGCAGTAGCGGATGGCGTCGAGGAAGTAGGGCGAAAGGGTCGGCTCGCCGCCCGAGAACTGCACCGAAAGCTGGCGGCGCGGCTTGATGGAGATGGCGTTATCGAGCAGGGTCTTGATGTCTTCCCAGCTCAGCTCATGCACGAAACCGACCTGATTGGCGTCCATGAAACACGGATCGCACATCATGTTGCAGCGGTTGGTCAGGTCGACGGTCAGCACGCAGCCGCGGCCATGGGTGATGGTGGAGGTTCCGTGATCGTGCAGTTTTTCGTCGTTGTGGGCGCGCATGTCGCGGCCGGGGAAGACGTCTTCCAGGTGCTGGGAGAAGGCCGGATCGATGGACATGATGTCCTCGAACTTGCCGTGCATCGGGCACTCCTTCACCATCATGATCTTGCCGTCACGCTCGATGATTTGAGCCTTGATCTCGCCGATCTTTTCGTTCTTCAGGATTTCGACGGGCAGTTTGCCGTCGAGAATCTGCTGGCGGACTTCCGGGACGCATCTGGGGCAAAGGGAATCGGTTTCGCGGGGCCATCCCAGCGTCGGCTTCTGCTTTTCCCAGCTCTTCAGCAAGGGCTTATCGGACCATTTGGGGGCGAATCCGGGGTTGCGGTTAATCGAGTTCAGCTTGTCGAAAACGAACCAGGCGGCGTTGGCCCCGAGGGCAATGGCTTTTTCCACATGCTTGATGGGTTTGTGCAAAGTGGCTCTCCCTAGTTAGAAAGTACTTGTAGCAGTACGAAGATACAGTATATGGGGCCTATTCCAGGCAGGCCAGACGAATGAAGCGAAGTGCCATTAGATGCATTCAACGGCGCTTGCGGGACAGCGAACGGCAACCTGTTGAAATCCTTTCGCATGAATGAGATAGCACATTTTTGTTGACAAAGCCAGTTCCCCGCCCTACGCTCTGAAGAGTCAGAGAAGTAGTATTTCGAGGGATGCTCGGGAAGGCGGTGAAAATCCGCCACTGCCCCGCAACTGTAACCGGCATGTAATTTTTGGCGGCACAGGGCCGAAAGGCTCCGTTGTGCCGCTGATATTGGCGGTTCCAAGTCACTGCGCAAGCGGGAAGACTGGAACCAACACTAGTCGCCAAGCCGGAAGTCAGGAGACCGGTTCCTCGAACTGTTGTTACACGTCTCGAGGGAGGACGTCTGCAAATGGCGACTGCCGTTTTTTGGCTGTTCCTTTTCACGGTCAGGGGGGTGGTTTCCGACCCCACCGGCCGGCCGGTTCCTGGCGCAACCGTCGCCTGTGGAACCCAAACCCAAGCGTCTCAGATTCAAACCACCGATGCCGCCGGAGCCTTTGAGCTGCCGGACGCCTGCGAAGCCACGATTTCCAAGGAGGGATTCGCAACCGCGAAGGTCTCTCTGGCCGAAACGAATCGGATCACTCTGGCGCTGGCGCCCACCAGCGACCGCGTGGTGGTAACCGCGACGGGATCTCCGGTAAGTCTCGATGAGGCGGGCGTGGCTGCCGACGTTTTCACTGCGCAGGATTTCGAACCGCCCCACACGCCGTTCATAGAAGATCTGCTGCGCGACGTTCCCGGGCTGAACGTCGTCCAGACGGGGGTCAGCGGCGGCTTGACGAACCTGTTCGTGCGTGGCGGGGATTCCGACGCGACATTGGTTCTGCTGGACGGCGTGCCGATCACGGAGCCGGGAGGGTCTATCGATTTTTCGAACCTCAGCTCCGCGGGGATCGACCGGATGGAAGTGGTCCGCGGGCCGGAGAGCGCTCTATTCGGCGCGGAGGCATCGAGCGGAGTGATTCAGCTCTTCTCGAAGCAGGGCGATGCGGAATCGAATACCCCGCATGGGTCGCTGACGTATGAGCGTGGGTCGTTTTCGGCGGATCATTTCACGGGGACGATTGACGGGGGTTGGCTGAGGAGATTCGACTATGCGTTTACTGGCGATCAATTCCGGTCGACGGGCGAGTTTTCCAATAGCGCCCACCGGCTGACTTCGGGCACGGGAAACATCGGGTACCGGATCTCCGATCGCACTCAGCTTCACGCGATATTCCGCGAATTCGACGCCTACACGGGCGATCCGGGGCAGGTGGCTTACGGATTGGTGGATTATCTGGCGAACGAACGAGTGCGGGATTCCACGCTCGGCGTGCGGCTGGACGACCAGCGCGGACGGCACTTCGTGCAGCACGTACAGGCTGGTTATCATCGCTATCGCGATATTTTCATGGACAACAGCACGCAGACCGATAACGTGGCGGCGATTCTCAGAACAGATCCCTCCGGGAGAGGAACCAACGCCGCCGGCAACACATACCTGGTCTCACTGGCGAATCCGAATAATCCGACGGCGCCGCCGGGAACGTTCTTCGCCGGCAGCTCCTACGAGTTCTTTCCATCCTCCAGCCTGGAGCTGACGGCTCGGGAGAACATGGAGTATCAGGGCGCGCTGACCCACGCGCACGGCGCGCTGAGCTTCGGCTACGAATTCGAGAGACAGGCGGGCAATATCTCCGATATCGACGTGGCGCGGTATGACAACGGCGTATTTGTGAATGAGCAGTATTCGTTAACGTCGCGCATCTTCGTCAACGCGGGTGCTCGCCTGCAGCAATCGAGCACATTTGGAACGGAGTTCACGCCGCGCGGCGCGGTCACCTTTCGCCTGCCGACGGATACTTTTTTCCGCGTCAGTGGAGGGCGCGGCATCAAGGAGCCGGAGCTGATCGACAACTTCGCCAACACAACGTTCTACGTGGGTAATCCAAACCTGAAGCCGGAGACGACGGACAGTTTTGAGGCCGGACTGTTTCGCGAATGGTTCTCGCGGCGGCTGCGGACGGAGGTTTCCTGGTTCCGCGATTCGTTCAGCGATCTGATCGAATTCGATTCGGCGGTGAATCCGGGGACGTGGATCAACATCGACAAGGCATGGGCGCGCGGCGCGGAGTTTTCGGGGTCCGGGCGAATTGCCGGCTTCGTGTCGATTCATGCGGCGTACACGCTGCTGGATACTCGCGTGGTGAACGACGCCGATCCTACGCAGATCGGGTTGCCGCTGGTGCGAAGGCCGAAGAATTCCGGGTCTCTCTCACTGGCGCTGACTCCGCGAAAATGGACTTTCGCGGCTGGCGCGCGCTGGGTGGGCGAGCGGGAGGAACAGGACTTCGTGTTCTTCGCCATCACGCGGAATCCGGGCTACACTTACGTTTTCGTGGACGGATCGTGGAAGATGACCAAGCATCTGGAGCCGTTTTTCCGCGTGAATAATCTGCTGAACGCGGATTATCAAGAGGTGCTGGGATACCAGGCGCTCTCAAGAAACGGTAGCGTGGGAATGAGGATCACGTGGTAAGAAGATCGGTTCTGCTGGCGCTTGCGGCAGCCACGCTGGCCGCCGGCGCCGCACCGCAGCGCATTGTCTCGACCGCGCCCAGCATCACGGAGCTTTTGTACGCGCTGGGTTTGGGCGATCGCGTGGTGGGGGTCACCAATTATTGCCACTACCCGCCGGAGGCGAAACTGAAGCCGAAAATCGGCGATTATACGTCGCCGAATCTGGAAGCCATCGCGGCGTTGAAACCGGATCTGGTGATCATCCAGACTAATCCCGTAAAGCTCGCCGATCGCCTGCACGCGCTGAAACTAACCACACTCGAAATCAATCAGGACGATATTGCCGCGCTCTACAACTCCATTCGCGTGGTCGGCGCGGCCACCGGCACAGCGGCGCAAGCCGCGCAGTTGGTCGGCCAGACTCGTGCCAATCTCATGCAGATACGCGCGAAGGCCGCGCTGGTCAAACCGACTCGCGTCATGTTCGTCATCGGACGCACGCCCAATCGCCTGGACGGACTGGTAGTTGTCGGCAAAGCGAGTTACTTGAACGAGATCATCGAAATCGCGGGAGGCGAAAATGTTTTCCGCGACGCGCCGTCTCAATACCCCAATGTCTCGCTGGAAGAAGTGCTGGCGCGCAACCCGGAAGTCATTGTCGACATGGGCGACATGGCCGATACGGTCAATGTGACGCCGGAGCATCAGCGCCAGGTGGTCGGCCTGTGGCAGCGCATGGGCTCGCTCACCGCCGTGAAGCAGCATCGCGTTTTTGCCGTGGCGTCCGATATTTATGTCGTCCCCGGACCCCGCATCAGCATTGCAGCGAAAGAGTTTTTCAGCATGCTGCATCCCGAGAGCGTGCCACATCTGAGCAATAAGAAATGAGCTTCCGCGCGGCGTCGCTGGGTTTTGCTTATGGACTCGACCATGTCTCTTTCGAGCTGCCGGAGCGCGGACTGATCGCGGTCGCGGGGCCGAACGGCGCAGGAAAATCGACACTGCTGGGAGTGATGGCGGGGTTGCGAACGCCGTATCGAGGCTCGTGCAGCTACCGGGGCGTCGAGGTCTCGGCATGGAAGCGGAGGGATTTCGCGCGGCGCGTGGCGTTTCTGCCGCAGGCGGTGAAAATCGAGTTTCCGTTCACGGTGGAAGAAGTGGTGATGATGGGGCGGACGCCGTATGCACGGGGCTGGCTCGAATCAGATAAGGATCACGCCGCGGTCGAACACGCCATGCAAGTCACCGACGCGGTCGCTTTCCGCGGTCGCGATTTCCGCACGCTCTCCGGAGGCGAACGGCAGCGGGTGATTCTCGCTTCGGCGCTGGCGCAGGAGCCGGAGACGCTGCTGCTGGATGAGCCGACGACCTTTCTCGATCTGAAGCATCAGCTTTCGATGTACCGGCTGCTGGCGGAACTGGCCGAGAAACTGCTGGTGGTGACGGTGACGCACGACTTAAATCTGGCGCTGCGGTTCTCGACGCACATGCTGATTCTGGATGCGGGCCGGTTAGCGGGCGACGGCGAAACGGCGGGGGTGCTGACAGCCGAGCGTATCGAAAAGGTTTTCGGCGTACACGCGCAGGTTCATTCCGGGCATCCGCCCCACTTGAGCTATGAAGCGTAACCCGTGAAGAGAAGCGTGGCGTTGTCCGCAATGGCGCTGATCGCGGTCCTGCTGGGGGCTCCGTTGATTGGCAGCACGCATATAAGCTTGATAAGCGCGCTGCACGGCGTGTCGCCGGATCACGAGATCTTTTTCTACGCCCGCCTGCCGCGGGTGTTGCTGGCGCTGATCGCGGGCGCGGCACTGTCGGTGACGGGAACGCTGTTTCAATGCATGCTGCGCGACCCCTTAGCGGAGCCGTATACGTTGGGAGTTTCCAGCGGCAGCTCCGTGGGCACGGTGATCGCAATCAGCCTGGGATGGAGGCTTTCCGTGCTCCCGGCGATTCTGGGCGCGGCGGCGGTGCTGCTGATCGTGCTGGGGATGGCGATGGAGGGACGGAGGTTGAGTTCGTTTACGCTGCTGCTGACCGGGGTGACGATGAACAGCATTTCGTTCGCGATTATTTTGTTCCTGCATAGCATCGCGAGTTTTTCGCAATCCTTCGAGATCTCGCGCTGGCTGATGGGGCAGCTCGACGCAGTGGAGTATTCCACGCTGGCGTGGATGGCCGGACCCGTCATTCTTATTTGCGCGCTGGTGACCTCTCGGGCGCCGGAATGGAACCTGCTGGCGGTGGGTGAAGATTGGGCGACCTCGCGCGGCGCACACGCGAGCCGGTTGACGATTTTGGGGTACGTGGCCGGGTCAATCCTGGTGGGTCTGGTGACCACGCTGGCGGGACCGATCGGGTTTGTGGGGCTGATCGTTCCGCATGCGCTGCGGTTGAAGCTAGGAGCGGATCACCGGGTGCTGCTGCCGTGCGCGTTCTTGACCGGAGGAGCTTTTCTGGGGGTGTGCGACGTGATCTCACGCGTGGCGATTGCGCCGTCGGAGATTCCGGTGGGCGTGGTCACAGCGCTGTGCGGCGGACCGTTCTTCCTGTGGCTGCTGCGCACCAAGCGGAGGAGCTTGTGGCTCTAATGCTATGCCCGTAGTCCTCATCGGCGGCGGCGCGAGAAGCGGCAAGAGCCGCTTTGCGCTCGAACGTGCCCGCCGCGAAGGCACGAGACTCTTGTTCATCGCGACGGCTGAGGCTCGCGACAAAGAGATGCGAACGCGGATTGAGAGGCACCGGGCGGATCGGGGGAGCGAGTTTGAGACGATCGAGGCTCCGCTTGAGTTGGCCGCGGCGATTCGTGCGGCGAAGACGGATGCGATCGTGGTCGATTGCCTGACGCTTTGGCTCGCCAACATTCTCGATCAGAGACGTCGACGCCGCGACGCGCGAATTGGAGGACGCGGCGCAGTTGAGTAAGGCCTGCGTGATCATGGTGACGAATGAAGTGGGATGCGGGATCGTGCCGGATAATGCGCTAGCTCGCGAGTTCCGGGATCGCGCGGGGATCTTGAATCAAAGGATGGCGGAGGCCGCGTCGGAAGTATACTGGATGGTCTTCGGGCAGCCGCTAAAAGTGAAATGAAATGAGAAGCCTGGCGGGCGCAGTTCAATTCCTCACCGTGATCCCAGTTTCGGGCCAGCCCGTGGCGCCGGGAGCGGCGGCGGCGTGGTTTCCGCTGGTGGGCGCGGCGTTGGGAGCCGGAGGGGCGACGGTGTATATCGCCGTGGCTCACTTATTCCCGGCATCGTTGGCGGCGCTGGCGTGCGTGGCTTTTTGGAGCGCGGCGAGCGGAGTGCTGCACGAGGATGGACTCGCCGACGTGGCTGATGCGGTCCGCGCGGGACGCTCCCGCGAGACGATGCTCGCGATCTTGAAGGACAGCCGCATCGGGACGTTCGGAGCGGTGGCCTTGATCCTGAGCGTGTTAGCGCGATGGCAGGCGCTGCAATATTTCACCGCGACTTCTTTTAATAACTCGGGCGTGCTGGCGGTGTGCGTGGCCGCGCAAACGGTTCCGCGCGCGGCTATTGTCGGACTGGCGTGGTTTTCGCGGCCGGTGGGCGAGGGGCTGGGTTACGCGTTAGCGTCGACGCTGTCGACTCCGGCGGCGGTGGCGGCGATCGCGCAAGGGTTGCTGGCCGCAGTGTTGTGCGGGGGACTTGCGGCGGTCGCCATGATTGCGGGAACCGTATTAATTGCGCGCTGCGCCCAGGCTTATTTCTACTCGCGGCTGGGCGGAGTGAACGGGGATTGCCTGGGTGCAACGGAGCAGTTGATCGAGATTTTCATCCTGGGGCTGTTCGCCTGCCAGAAGTGCACTTGGTGAGCGTAATGCTGGCAGACGAGATTCGGCAACATCTCAATTCGCTCACGAAACCTCCGGGAAGTCTCGGACGCTTGGAGGAACTCGCCCTTCGTGTGGGTCTAATTCAGAACACGAGCTTGCCCCGCATCGGCAGCAAGGCCATGGTGATTTTTTGCGCCAATCATGGCGTGGCCGAGGAGGGGGTGAGCGCGTATCCGGCGGAAGTGACTCGCCAGATGGTGGCGAATTTTCAGGCCGGCGGCGCGGCGATCAACGTGTTGTGCCGTAATTTTGGAATCGAGCCGGTGATTGTGGATGTGGGCGTGGATCATCCCACGCGCAACTTCACGCGCGAGCCGGCGATGACGCGGGATGAGGCTCTCGACGCAATGGAGACGGGACGCCGGCATGCCCAGGGGGCGGACATTGTCGGCGCGGGCGAGATGGGCATCGCGAACTCGACCGCGGCGGCCGCGCTATTGTGCGCATTCGCGGGAATCGATCCGGAGGAAGCGGCCGGGCGCGGGACGGGGCTCGACGATGCGGGATTGAACCGGAAGATCGATGCGATCCGCCGGGGGCTGGCGCTGCATAAACCCGATGCGAACGATCCGCTTGGCGTTCTTGCGGCGCTGGGAGGTCGCGAGATCGCAGCGATTGTGGGATTGATCCTCGGCGCGGCAGAGCATCGAAGAATCGTGGTGTTGGACGGGTTCATCTCTTGCTCGGCGGCGCTGGTGGCGAGAGCGATGCGGCCGGAGGCGATGGAGTGCGTGCTCTTCGCTCACCGTTCGGCGGAGCGAGGTCATGCCAAGATGCTGGAGGCTCTGGGCGCGCGGCCGCTGCTGGATCTCGACATGCGTCTAGGCGAAGGCACGGGAGCCGCGCTCGCCATTGCCATTGTCGAAGCATCGGTCAAACTGTATCGCGAGATGGCGACTTTTACAAGCGCGGGAGTGTCACAAGCGACCCCTTAACAACAGCTATTTAAGCGCTTCCTGCAAGGTCCCGGTGACTCGCAGCAAACTCAGCCGGGCGTGTTGAGCCGCGGCGAGGGCGTCGTAATAGGCGCGCCATTTTTGCTGCTCCTCGGCGCGATCCTGCTCAATTTGCGCTTCGAGCACCTGCCCTTCGCCCATTCGGGCGAGATCGAGCCCCGTGGTTTCGCGAGTCAGGTTGAGATCTTCAAACGCCAGCCTGCGCCCCTCATCGGCGGCGCGAAAATCGTCGAAGGCGTCCTGAATGTCGCTTTGAATACGCGCGCGGACTTGCGCGATCTGGGTTCGAATCTTGTCCGCGTCGATTTCGCTGGTGGCGATGTACGCTTTAGCGGACCGGCCGGCAAGCAGCGGGATGGAGATGGAGGCTCCGATTTCCAGGTTGTTGTACTGGAAACGCTGAAAGTACTGTTTGTAGTTGTTAATGGGGGCCAGCAGCGCGTACTGCGCGACCAGATCCACCGTGGGTTGGCGATAAGCCTTGTAGCTCTTGAGTTCGAGAGCCTTGGCCTGGAGATCGGATTCGAGCTTCTTCAGTTCCGGGCTGTTGGTAAGCGCGGCCGAGATGGCGTCGGCTTCCGAAACCGGCGGCTCGAGCGTGGGAATCTGATCGTCCGCGGGGTGGACTTGATCGCCCGGCGCGAGGCCGAGGACCATCGCCAGCGACCGCTCCGCTTTCGCCAAAGCGCCGTCCAACTGCGTGACGCGATGCTTGGCTTCCAGCTCCGCTAGGTTGGCCTTCGTCGCTTCATGCGGCAGTTCCTGGCCTGCGTCTACGCGAGTTTGGGTAAGCTGCTTGACGCGCAGAAGTCCGGCGTCCTCTTGTTTAGCGGCGTCGAGGGCTTCCGCTTCATTTTCGGCATCGATATACGCGGAGGCAACGCGGAATATCACATCGGACTGCTTCTGGTCCACGGCGAAACCCGCTCCGCGTTGCGCCTCTTTCGCTTCTTGCACCAGGTAGCTTTGCGGTTTATTGTATAGCGCCATGGTGGTCCGCTCCTGGAAGATGGAGGGCGCGCTGCCGTCGATGCTGGTGGGGAAGCCGTAGGTCCAGGCCGCTCCGCTGCCTACGCCGACCTTGGGTGAAAACGGATCCTTATTGACGTTGATCTGCTGGCGAGCTCTTTCTGCGTCCAGGCGGCTGATGATCAGGTCAGGGTTTTGTTTCAAGGCGAGCTCGAGCGCCTGCTTGAGCGTCAGAGTTCTGGTTTCACCGGCGCACAGCAGTGCGCTCAACAACAGAGCGGCGGGGATCTTCATTCCCCTATTCGTACCGCAGAGCTTCCGTGGGATTCAATCGGGCCGCGCGGCTGGCGGGCAGGATGCCGAAGATCAGACCCACCGCCAGCGACACGGTGAACGCCACCGCCACCGAAACCCAGGAGATGGGAATGGAAACACCGTCGACGAAAAACTGGACACTCAAGGGGATCGCTAAACCGAGCAGTATCCCCGCCGCGCCGCCGGCCACGCCGATGATCATGGCCTCCGCCAGGAATTGCTCCAGCACGTCGCGCCGCGCCGCTCCTACGGCCATGCGGAGGCCGATTTCACGTGTGCGTTCCGTCACCGTCACCATCATGATATTCATGATTCCGATTCCGGAAATAACCAGCGCGATGGTCGAGACCAGCACCAGCACGATGGTTAAAGCGTCGGCGATGTTGCGCGCGGTTTCGAGAATGCTGCCCAGGTTGTCCACCAGGTATTTCGCTCCGGCGCGATGGCGGCTCTGCAGAATCTGCTGGACCACGCTGGTGAGCGCGGGGACCTCCTCCGGGGTCTTGGCCTGCACGTACAGCGGATCGATGCGTTCGATGGGCGTGAAGAGGCGCAGCACGGTGACCGGAACCAGCACGTTTTCCCCCGAGCCGGAAAGCTCGCTTAAGCCGAAGGTGTCCGTCCGCTCCTTGAAAGCTCCGATCACCGTGAACTGAAGGCCGTGAATCTTGATGATCTTGCCTACGGCCTGCTGTTGGCCGCCGAAGAGGCGTTTGGCCAGGCGCTCCGTGAGCATGGCGACGCGCTCGCCGCGCTCGACGTCATTGCTGTCGACAAAGCGGCCGGCCAGGAGCGCCAGATTGCGCACGCGTGGATAATCGGCGTCGGCGCCAATGATGGCCACGTCTTCCTCCCGGCCTTCGATCACCATGCGATCGAAGTTGTCCATCACGCCCGTGGCTCCGATGATGCGCGAGCCCAATTGCGCGCGGATGGCGTCCACGTCGGCGGTCTTGATGTAGTCCGCGTCGGAGGTGCCCACCGCCGGATTGTTTCCTCCGTCGAACTGGGCGTGGATCATGTTGGAGCCCACGCGTTCGATTTGATTGATGATGTAGTCTTTGCTGGTGAAGGAGATGGTCACCACCAGAATCACGCTGGCGTTGCCGATCACCAGGCCGAGGGCGGTGAGCAGGGTGCGGAATTTATTAGCGCGCAAGGCTTCAAAGCTGGCGCGCAGAGCTTCCCCGTGAGACATTCCTACTTCATATTGTCACGAGTCAGGGAAGCGCTACCGGGTCTTGCTCAGCAGCTCCTGGGCCTTCTGCCGCGGCGGATCGTCGGGCGTGAGGGGCGCGCCCAGGTAAGACTCCAGAAGCGCGCGTGCATCGCTCAGGTTGCGTTTCCCTTCGATATAGGTCTCCGCGCGATAGAACTGAATGCGGCGATCCTGCGGGGCCATGCGCAGCGCTTGTTCGAACGTTTCGTCGCTTTCCTTGACGCGGCCGCGCTTGGCTAGGAATCGAGCCAACTCCATGACTCGGGCGGCCTCGTGCGGCGCGAATTCGATGGCTTGGCGCAGATGCCGCTCAGCGCCGACGTAGTCTTTGTCGCGTTCGGCGAGCAACGCCAGCAAGTGGTGCCCGTCGGCCGGATCGGCGGCGATCACTCTCTGCGCCAGCTCCCGCGCGCGGTCGATTCCGCCGCCCAGGAAGCCCGGTGCGCCTACATAGTAGTCGAACAGATCGCCGGTTGCTTCTTGATCCATGATGTTCATCTGCACCGCGGTCTCGAAAAACTTGTGCGTCTTGGTGGCGAGGCCGGGAGCCGTAAACGGTCCCGATGTCTCGGCGCGCCGGCCATACGCCCGGCCAGCCCACACGTAAAGGGACTGTGTGCCTTGGCCTAAAACCAGGGCTCGATCGAAAGCTTCTGTCGCCTTTTTGTACTCACCCAGCATGAAGTAGTCCTGGCCGATCAACTGCAGCGCCGCCGCGTCGGACTTCGCCACGGGAAGCAGCACATTCAAGGAGGCTTGGTATTCGGTGCGTTGGTAGAGGTCGCGGGCGCGATCGACGCCCGGGATGTTAGCGGCGTCAAGGCCACTTTGGAGCGCGGCCGCGAAAGCAAAAACTGCACCCAGCCGGATCATTGGCTTTCTACCCAAAATTATACTGTTTCCGCGGGGATAGCAACGCCGGGTTAGCGACGCCGGGTTAACGAGGAAGGGTGAACGAAGTGGGAGAAGCGAAGCGGGTCAGTCCACTAAAGCACGTGGCTCTTGCGGCGGAAGGCTAAGCCGAGTCCCACCAGAGCCGATCCAAGCAACACGAAAGTCGAGGGTTCCGGAGCGGGCGCCTGCTGATCGATAAACGCGTCCGTGAAACTGGCCAACGAATCGGTCGAGGTCGTGCCGCCGCCGCTGCCGTGAACCACCATGTTGAAACTGTTGTCGACGGTCAGCGTCGGAACAGCCACTTTAAAATTAGCCGTCGAGCCAGAGCAAGCAAAATCGGCTGTGACGCCGCTGCCGACACTGCACCCCAAAGTGGCCGTGGTCACGCCGCTTCCACTCCAGGTAGCGGTGAGCGTGACGGAGTTGGTCGCGGTGCAAGTCGAGTTACCGATGCAGATTTCCTCAGTGACGCTCATCGTATCGGCGGCATTGTTGCCGGTCGAGCCGGAAGCGTCAAGCGAAGCGCTCAAGTATGTGAAAAAGTCGCTCCCAGTCGGAGCAACGTATCCGCTGCCGATCGCCATTTGGCTTTGGCCCAAGTTGGCGAGGTAGTCGGCGCCACCAGAAAAAGTCGCTCCACCGTTGCCCGTCTCAGTCCAAGTTGAGGTTCCGGCAAATTGTGCGTTCACAGTCCATCCCGGGCTAACCGCGGGATAGGTTCCCGTTTCGCTGCCGGTGATGTCGACCGTGCTGGTGCTTTGCGAGCCGGATGATCCCGCGGGAATGCTGAAATTGCTGAAGGTCTGGTCCGTCTCCCAGCAGCCGACATTCGTTGCCTGCGCACCGAACGAGCCGATTGTGGCGGTGGTGGAACAGGCGGCGTTGCTGGCCCAGGAGACGCAGGGCATGGCAAGCATCGCGAACGCGACTGCGACCGAACTAAGACCCTCCGCTCCGATTATGTTCTTCGACATCTATTCTGTTCTTCTGTTTCGGCCCCACTCAATCGAGCAGGGACCCTCCGATTGACCTGTTAAGTTACTCCTCAAAACTAGCATCAAGAGGCGCGCAAGTCAAGTGTAATCTTAAAGAAAGCGGGAAACAACCAGTACTACGCAGGCCTAGTTTTAAGGTGTAGAACGGAGCCGGTAGCCATCTTCGCGGAGGGGGAACAAAGCGAGAAGGATGGTGTAACATCTTCACACTCAGACGCGCCTGTTGTATGCTTGTGGGTTAGTACGGCTTTCCGCAAGTCCCCAAGGAGGCTTCTAAAGTCATGCAATCAGGTCCCTCGTCAGCACGTGCGCGTAAACTTTGGCTCACTCTGCCAGCTTCGCTCCTCCTTTCCACGCTTTGTGCCGCTCAATCCGTCGCCCTTCAAGGCGACGTCAAGGGTGAGGACGGCAAACCGGTCCAGGGCGCGGTGATCAAGATCGAACGTACCGACATTAAGCAGAACTGGAGCACCAAGACCGACAAGAAGGGCCACTACTTTTATGGCGGTCTGGGCATCAACGGAACCTATAACGTCACCGTCGAGGTTGGCGGCAAACAGGTGGACGGTATGAGCGGCGTCAAGCCGGGCGCCGCGAGCGGCGAAGTGAATTTCGACCTCAAGGCCGCGGCTGCCAGAGCCGCCGCCGCCAAAGCCGGCGCCGCGCCCGCAGCGCCCGCCCCAGATGAGCGAAGCATGACACCCGCGCAAAAGGCAGCTTTCGAAAAGCAAAAGAAGGAAAACGAGGCGGCCATCGCCAAGAACAAGGAGTTGAACGACGCCTTCAATGCCGGCATGCAGGCCGTCGATGCCAAGCAGTGGGACGCCGCCATCGAGCAGTTCGAAAAGGGCGTGCAGCTTGCTCCGGTGCAGCACGTGATCTGGAGCCACCTGGCTGACGCCTACGCCGGCCGCGCGGGCGGGTCTGAAGCCAACGACGCCAAGCAGGCCGACTTGGCCAAGGGCGCCGAGGACTACCAGAAGGCGATCGAACTGGAGCCGCGAGAACCCACTTACCACAACAACTACGCGTTGATCCTGGTGCGGGAAAAGAAGCTTGACGAAGCCAAAGCGGAGCTGGCCAAGGCGGCTGAGCTCGACCCTGGTGCAGCCGGAAAGTACTATTACAATCTAGGCGCCGCTTACGCCAATATCAACCAGAATGACGCCGCTGCCGACGCCTTCAAGAAAGCTATGGACGCCAATTACACGCAGGCCTACTATCAATACGGTCTGGTGATGATGGGCAAAGCCGCCACAGCACCCGACGGAAAAATCACGGCTCCGGACGGCACCATCCAGGCATTCCAGAAGTACCTGGAGCTGTCGCCGAATGGGCCCGATGCCGAGGGCGCCAAAGCGATGCTGGCTGCGCTGGGATCGGCCGTGCAGACCTCCTTTGAGCAGCCCGGCGCTAAGAAAAAGAAGTGACCGAAACGATCCTGTACCTGATCGCGGGAGTGCTGATTCTGGCAGTCCTGAGATCGGTGATCGGGGTCGTACTCAAAGGAATTTCGGATTTCTTCGGCGCGGCTTCGAGCGCGGCGGGGCCGCAACGGCCTCGCTCCACCCCGCTTGCGCAACCGGAAGCGTTACAGAAAGATCCCGTTTGCGGAACCTTCGTGGCTCCTTCGAGCGCGATTCAAAAGACGGTGGGCGGAAAGACTTACTATTTCTGCTCGGCGGAGTGCCGTAACAAGTTCAAGGGCTAGTCCGCCCGGAGGGCAGTCATGGGGTCGACCCTCGATGCCCGGCGGGCGGGAATCCAGGCGGCGATTGCCCCGACGGTGGACATTAATACGATGGCCGCGGCGAAGCTCCACGGATCGTTGGGCGCGATTCCGTACAGCATGGAGCGAACGCCGCGAGCCAACAGGAGCGCGAGAGGGATGCCGATGGCGAGCCCCGCGGCGATCATCCAGACGCTCTCACGAACCACCAGCCACGCTACGCTCCGCGTATTGGCGCCTAACGCGATGCGGATGCCGATCTCCGAGGTCCGGCGCGCGACAGTGTACGCCATCACGCCATAAAGCCCGATAGCCGCGAGCAGAGCGGCCGCCAGTCCAAACGCGCTCACCAGCTCTGCGAGCGTCCGCTCCGAGGTGAGCGATAGGTCGACTTGATCTTGCATGGTCCGCAACCGGTCCACCGGAATGGAGGAATCGACCTCGGCGACGGCGCGCCGCACCGCTGGGGCGATCGAGAGTGGCGCCACGGCGGTCCGAATCGAAAAGCTCATGCGATCCAGTCCGCTGAGGCTCTGCATGTAAGGTACGTACGCTGTGGGTGGAACGGCCGCGCGGACGCTGCTGTAGTGAGCGTCCTTGACCACTCCAACGATTTCGGTGCCCGCATCGCCGCCGAATTTTTGGCCGATGGGATCCACCCCAGGCAGGAAGTAGTCTTTCACGAACGTCTCATTGACCACCGCGACAGGCGGCTTGCCCGGTCCGTCCGATGGCGCGAGTCCGCGCCCGAGGATCACGGGAATGCGCATGGTCGAAAGAAGCGAGTCCGAGCAGGCCAGGAAGAACACGTTCAGCATCTCGCCGGGCCGCGGCGAGTTGGCAAGCATCGTCACGTCGTCGCTGGTTTCGTCCCCGCCGATCAGGCTGCGGTTGGACAGCCCCACCGAAAGCACACCTGGAATCGCCGCGATTCGCTCGCGCATTCGGGCATACACGTCGGCCAGTTTCTGTCCCTTGTATCCGCTCCGGCTTGCGTCGGTCTGGAACGAGAGCAAGTTTCCGGAATTGAATCCCAGATCCACTCGCATGAGGCCGAGCAACGTGCGAACGAACAACCCCGCGCCTGCCAGCAACAGCACCGAGAGAGCGACCTGCCCGGCGATCAAGAGGCGGCTCGAGTACTGCCGCGAGCCGCGTCCGGACGTTCGGCCGCCTTTGAGAATCGGATTGGGAGCGGTGCGTGTGGCCTGCCAGGCAGGCAGAAAGCCGGAAAGTGCGGCGGTTAGGAAGGCCGCCAGAAACATGAAAAGCAGGGCGCGCCCGTCCAGTCGCGCCTGCGGAATGAGAAAGCCCCTCGACGCGAGAACGGATTCAGCCAGCAGCGCCGTGAGCGCCCGGGCCAACAGCAATCCCACCGCTCCGCCGGCAAGGGCCAGCAACACGCTCTCGGTCAGAAGTTGGCGGATCAGCCGCCCACGGCTCGCGCCGATGGAGAGGCGCACGGCGATTTCCCTGGCGCGGGCGGCGGAGCGAGCCAGCAGCAGGTGCGCGAGATTCACGCACGCGATCAGCAGCACCATCCCGACGATTCCCTCCAGCACATACAGGCGGGAAGACGCATATTCGCGCAGATACGAGACGCCGCGCGCTCCGTCTTCGAGCCGGACTCGCGGAACGGCGTAACCCGAGCCCGCATAGTTTTGGATGAGCGCGCCGAGCGTCGCCTGAGTCGCCTGCGCGGCGGCGGCGTCCGAAGCTCCCGGGCGTAATCGCCCGAAGATCTGCACCCACCAGGTGAACGGCTCCGTCAACGAATACTCCGCCGGGGCCAACGCGGGAACCTGCGAGATGGGAACGAAGATGTCGGTCTCCGAGCCCGGATCGAGACCTTGGAACGACGGCGGTAGAATGCCGATTACTGTGGCGGGTTTTTGATTGATCCAGATGTCCGAACCCACCACGCGCCCGTCCAGCCCGAAGCGCTTCTGCCAATACCGGTAGCCGAGCACGGCAACCGCGGGCCGGCCTGGCGCGTCGTCGTCGGGTTGAATCGCGCGTCCGGCAAGAGGCCGCACGCCAAGGCCGTCGAAATAGTTGCCAGATACGAACCAGCCGATGGCAACCTCGCTCGAAGCGTGGGCTGTTACGGTCAGTTGGCTTCCTGCGTACGCGATCAGATCGGAGAACTGCGGCACATGCTCCCGAAACGCCTGGTATGCCGCATAGGAGAACGAACCACTCAGCGAAAAGCCATTTCGCTCAAGCCGGTAGCCGTCCTCGCTATGGATCGGCTTCTTCGATCCCTCGATGCTGACCCAATTCACTACGCGTAGCTGTTGCGGATCGCGCACCGGCAGCGTCTTCAGCATCACCGCATCGGCCACGCTGAACAGGGCCGTGTTCGCGCCGATGCCTAGCGCGAGGGAGAGAACGGCGACCGCCGTGAACCCAGGATTCTTCCGCAAGATACGGCCGCGTAGCGAACATCCTGCCATAGGCGTTCCAGCCACATCCATCCCCAGGCCTCGCGGGTTTGTTCCTTGATGCTGGTCGTGTTGCCGAGAGCGCGGCGGGCGACGTAAGCGTCGCCCTGGTCTTCAGCTTCGAGATCGAGGTGCGCTCGTAGCTCCTTCTCTAGATCGCGCTCACGCTGTTTATCGCCACCACATCATTCGCTCCTTAGCGCTGCTCATCGGATCGACTCGCGAGGCTCGCCAAGCCGGAAGCAGGGATGCGACGATGGCAGCCGCGGCCAAAAGCAGAGTCGCAGCGACGGCGGTCAGCGCATCCTGCGGCTTCAAACCGTACAGCATCGCGGAAGCAAACCGGCCGCAAGCGAGAGCCAGCGGAACGCCCGCGGCGATTCCGGCCGCGACCATCCACATGCTCTCGCGCAGAACCATCGCCAGGATGCCGCCGCGGTCCGCGCCCACGGCCATGCGAATGCCGATTTCGCGCGTGCGCCGCGAAACCGAAAAAGCGAGCACGCCGTAGAGGCCGATCGCAGCCAAAGCAACGGACACCGCACCCAGGAGCGTAGAGAGAAACGCGAGCATGCGCTCCCGGGAGAGGCTCTGGTCGATCTGCATCTCCATCGTGGAGACGCTCGAGATGGCGACGCTCGAATCGAGCGACTGGACCAGGGAGCGGAGGCGCTGAATCATGATTGAGGGATCGCCCGAAGCGCGCACCTGAAGGTAGAGGTTGGGTTGAAACCGCTGCGACATGACCAGGTACATTGCAGGCGACGGGTCTTCACGCAACAACCGGTATTTCGCGTTCTGCCCCACACCGATCACTCGCGCGGCTCTTCGCGCGGCGTAGGTGAATGTCTTACCCAGGGCGTCGCCTCCGAAGAATTTCCGGGCGAACTCCTGATCGACGATCACCGGCGTCTCTGGTCCGTCGTCGCGATCATCGGAGTTGAAGTCGCGGCCGGCGATCAGCGGCACTCCCAGGGTTCGGAGGTAGCCGTCGCTGACGCCCGTGAGGGCAGACGTGTTGTAGCTGCCCGGACTGGGAGGGGGAAGGCCGGGAATCTGGATCGTGACGGCGCCCATGCTGTTGATGAGAGGAGGATGGCCGGTGAGACTCGCCGCGCGGACGCCGGGCAGAGCGCGAGCGCGCTGGAGCACTTCGCGGAAGAAGGAGGCGGACGACTGCGGGTGAATCTGGTGATCTAGCGAGATGAGAATCAGATTTTCAGGATCGAAACCCAGGTCGATGGCGCGCAGATGGCGGAGGGTTTGGGTGAAGAGGCCGGCTCCGAATAAGAGCGCGAGCGAAAGGGCGATTTGGCCCGCAATCAGAGCCGGAGCCAGGATCGACCGGTGGCCTCCCGCGCCATTAGCGGAACCGCGAAGGGCGGCCAGAGGATCGACGCGGGAAGCTCGCCATGCAGGCAGAAGCCCGAACAGAAGACCGGCTAGAAGACTGACGCCGGCGCAGAAGACGAAGACTGCTGCATCGAGGCGGGATTGGCGCGCGACCCCGGCTCCGGCGGAATCGAGCATCGAGAGCAACACGCGCTGCATTCCTAGCGCCAAGGCGCAGGCGAGCGCGCCTCCGGCAACGGCAAGCATGAGGCTTTCGGTAAGGAACTGGCGGGCGATTGCGCCGCGCGATGCGCCGATCGCCAACCGCAAGCCGGCTTCCCTGCTCCGCTCGACCGAGCGGACCAGCAGCAGCGCGGCGAGATTCGAGCAAGCGATCAGCAGCACTACGGCCACCAACAGGAACAGGACGATCACAGGCTTGCCGTACTGTTCCTTTTGGGAGAGGATGCCCTGGCTGCCGTCCTGCAAGAATAAGTCGTCGTGCGTGGCGACGCTAAAACCGAGTCCGTGCAGGATCTGCCGGCCCATCGCGTCGAGGCGCGACTCGGCTCGCGGCCGGGTGACGCCGGGTTTCAACCGGCCGATGATTTGGGCGCCGGATCCCCGGCCAATCAGCTTGTCGACCATCCAGACGGGCGCCTGAAGATCGGCGCGGGAGTGCAGACCTGCGCCGGAGAAGCCCTGCTGGGTCACCCCAACGATCTGGAACGGCTCTCCTCCTAACGTCACCGGTTGCCCGAGTACATCGGGGCTTCGCCCAAAGCGATCCTGCCACATGTCGTAGCTGATCACGCAGAAGCGGTTGGAGGCTTCGTCAGCGTCCTCCAGCAGACGGCCCAGCGCGGGCCGCACGTCCAGCATGCGGAAATAATTGCCGCTCACCATTTCCGCCTTCAGTTTCTCGGATTGCCCGGAAGCTTCGAAAACAGTTTCAAGCGAGGTGACGGCCAGCATGTCCTCGAAATCGGTATCGGTGGAACGAAGCTGCTGGAAGAAGGGATAGGAGAAGCAGCAATTGTCGAGGTGAAAAGAGGTGTTGTGCTGGCGGAGGAGAACGAAGCGGTCCGCACCTGGCGCGGGCAGTGTCTTCAGCACGATGCCCCGGGCCAGTGAGAACACCGCAGTGTTAGCTCCGATGGCGACGGCAAGAGAGAGGATGGCGACCAGAGCGAAAGAAGGCCGCCGGGCGAGGGCGCGCAGGGATTGGCGCAGATGCCGGGCGAAGTCGGCGAGGGAATTCCAGCGCCAGGCCCGGCGCACGTCCTCCTTGATGACGGCCATGTTGCCGAGGGCGCGACGGGCGGCGTATACGTCGCCTCGCTCTTCAGCTTCGAGGTCGAGGTGCGCTCGCAGCTCGCGCTCGAGGTCACGCTCACGTTGTTTCCGCCACCACATATCGGCCTCCTCCTTAGGCTCCTCAACCCTCCGCCGGCCACATCACGCGGCCAATCGCTGCGGCCAATTTTTTCCATTTCGACTCCTCCGCAGCGAGCTGCTTTTTGCCCGCGGGCGTAAGCCGGTAATACTTCAATTCGCGCTTGCCGTCCTTGGCCTCCCATTTAGACCCGAGCCAACCTTTGCGCTCCAGTCGATGAAGCGCGGGGTAGAGCGAGCCATGCTCGACTTGCAGAACGTCATCGGTGGTCCGCTGGATGTGTTTGGCGATGGAATGGCCGTGGGCGGGACCCAGCAGCAGAGTGCGAAGGATCAGCATGTCGAGAGTGCCTTGGAGGAGCTCGACGCGATTTTGAGGGTCTTTGTGCATCGTTGGTAGACAGTCTACCATCAATCGCTCAAGAATGGTAGACGCTCTACCTTCAATTTGGTTAGTTTACGTCCAGCTTCGCGACGGAGGCGGCAAGCAGCTCGGCGAAATTGACCCCGCTCTCCGACCACAAGTTGCGTTGGGCAATGGGCACGGAACGCTCGATATCGCCGATCAGGTGGAGCAGGCTCCGCAGGTTGGATTGGCCCATGCGGGCGGAACCTTCAACTCCTTCGACCGGGAGGAAGCGCGAGTCGAGGCCGAATTCGATGCGGATGTTATCGCCGGTTTCGTTATCGAAATCGGGGCCGAAGCACAGCAGGCCGACGGTGGCCGGCGCGAGTTTCCAATCGCCCTCGTGCTGCCAGAGGTCCCAGGCGGTTTCGACCTCAATCGAGCAGTCTGGATGAGCGAATTCGCGCGCGTGCTTCATTAGCTCCTCGGGCTGCGCACCAAGGGGGAACTCTTTTTCAAGCAGCGGCGGCTCGGCCATCTCAATGGCGCGGACGCGCAGCATCGGGCCACGCTGAGAGAGCTTCGAAAAAGGGAACTGCGCAAGAATCTTTTCGAAATGCCGGGTCATGTTGGTACCGTTGAATCCGCGAATCCAGCAGGAAAGATACAGACGGTCCGGCATCCTCAAAATGTACCATTGGGAGGTGGTCACCGACCTGATTCAGATCCGCCGCGAAGGCGAAAAACTGCGGCCCGAGAACCTGCGCTTCCGGAAGTGGATCAAATCGCACACCTTTGTCGAGCGGCAGTTCCGAAGAGCGGCCGAAGAAGTGCAAGCGGGGATCGATTGCCGCGCGTGCGCGGAATGCTGCCGCGTAACCGAGGTGCAGATCGTGGAGCGGGATGTCGAAAAGCTGGCGCGCGCGTTGGGGATTTCGCAGAAGCAGCTCCTGCACGATTACACCGCAGTCGATCAAGATGGTTCGGCGATCCTGCGGCGGACTGAGGCGGGTTGCATATTTCTGGATGGGAACGAGTGTACGGTCTACGAAGCGCGGCCCGGCAACTGCGAGCGCTTTCCGCATCTGCTGCGCGGCGCGGGGTCGCTGGAGAGCCGGATGTGGGATATGGTCGATCGCGCGACTTATTGCCCGATCGTGTTCAACTGGTTCGACCGGGTGAAGGCGCTGACGAAGTTCAGGCCGTGACTATCGGGATTACACGCCGCCGGAGAGTTTCTCCACCGCGTGCTCCAGTTTCTGGGGCTTTTTCAAGACGCCCTCGAAGAGGTCCCCGACGCGATCGAAGCGAGCCAGGGCGTTGCGGATCGTAAATTGGGACGGTTCAAGGCGGGGCGTGACTTCGCGCCAGGCGAGGGGCGTTGCCACGGGGGCTCCGGCATAGGCGCGGAGGACGTAGGGCGCGGAGATGGTCTTGCCTTCGGCGATTTGGGCCCAATCGAAGTAGACCTTCCCTTTTTCGCGGCGCGAAACTGCGCGAGGGGTGGTAAAGAGGTCCGGACGTTCGTGCGCGGCCATCACGCTGAGGAGTTCGGCGAAGGATCGGACCTGTTCGTAGGTGTAATGCGGCTCCAAGGGAACGAAGAGGTGCATGCCGTCGCCGCCGGTGGTTTTGGGATAGCTTTCGAGGCCCGCCTTTTCTAGCTTGGCGCGGATCAGAAGGGCGGCTTCGACGATTTTCGAATAAGGGCAGTCTTGAGGGTCCAGGTCGATCAGTAGGTAATCGGGGTGGGACAGCGAGCCGACGCGGCTCATCCATGGGTTGTGGTCGATGCAGCCGAGGTTGACCAGGAACAGGAGCGTGGCGCGATCCTCACCGATGACGTGGCGAATATCGTCGGCCATCGCCGTGCGGAGCCACTTGGGGAAACTTTCGGCGACTTCTTTCTGGAAGAAGAAGGGCTCGTCGATGCCGTTGGGGTAGCGCTTGAGCGAGAGCGGGCGGTCCTTGAGGTGCGGCAGGATCAGCGGGGCCACAGCGTCGTAGTAGTTGAGGAGATCGCGCTTGACGATGCCGTCGGCGGGATAGAAGGTTTTATCGAGATTGGTGAACTTGAGGCGATGCCCGTCGATGACCAGGTTGGCTTCTTTGAGAGACGAATCGAGAAGCGGAGGGCGTCCGCGAGGGCGCGGAACTCGCGGCGCGGACGCAGTCAGAAGGGTCGATATCCGGCCGCAGGCCCATGAAAACCGGAGCGCGCAATCGCCCGTCGTCGGTCCAATTGGCGAATTTGACTTCGCAGACCAGCTCAGGCCTAGTCCAGGTGACCGCGTTATCTTTGGGAAGTTCCTTGGCGGGTTTGAGCGGACACTTTTCCGTGGCGAGCGGGACCAACCTTTCATGGATCGCCTGCATGAGCTTGCGATCGAACCCGGTGCCGACATTGCCTGCCCAGACCAGTTCGCCTGCGTCATAGATGCCGAGGACCAGAGCGCCAAAGAGCTCGCGCTCGCCTTTGGTGAAGCCGCAGAGGATGAAGGAATCGGAGTTGGTCACCTTATATTTGACCCAGTCACTGGTGCGGCGCGATTCATAGAAGCTGGACGCTCGCTTGCCGACGATGCCTTCCATGCCCTGCTGCTTGACGGCGGCGAGAAGCTCGGCGCCATTACCGGTGAAGTGGTCAGAGTAACGGATGATATCCGACGGCTCAAGTATTTCTTTCAACAGGCGCTTGCGCTCGACCAAAGGCACGCCGCGAAGGTCGTAGCCGTCGAGATAGAGAAGGTCGAAGAGGAACAGGACGACGGGGTGGTGGCGGGCGAGGGTCGCGATGGCGGAAGCTTCGGAGACGGTGATGCGCTTCTGAAGCTGCTCAAAGCTGGGGACGCCGCGGGAATCGAGCGAGGCGATTTCGCCGTCGAGAATCGCCTGGCTCGCCTTGATGTGATGCGGGAGGATGGACAGCTCAGGATATTGACGATCCATGCGGTTGCCGTTGCGCGTGAGCATGCGGAGATCGCCATGGTCGAGGTAGCAGATGGCGCGGACGCCGTCCCATTTGAGCTCGTAGAGCCAGGAGTCGGAGTCGGGCGGCGGGTCCTTGCCGAGCTGAGCGAGCATGGGCTCGATGGATTTCGGCATCGGAGCACTCTGTGCTCCTTTGAGTGCTTTCAGCGACGTCTTTGCCTGCGTGGAGGACGCGGGAGGGTCGTCTGCGGCATCGAGACCTTGGGCAATCTCTTCCTGGGTCCTTCCGGAAGCCACGCTGCGGGAGTGGTCCTCGGGGTCCCAGCCGGGTTGCGCAAAGGCGTCCTTTTTCTTGAGCAGCAGCCATTCGTTGCCTTTGCTTTTCGGGTTCTTAATTCTGACCAGAGCGAAGTCCCCGCGCAGCTTTTTGCCGGTCAGGTGAAACTTGAAATCTCCCTTGGCAAGCTGTTGTTCTACAGGCAGTTCACCCAGCAGATCATACGTTCCGCGATCCCACAGCATGACGCTTCCGGCTCCGTAATTCCCCTTGGGAATGACGCCTTCGAAGCTGCCGTATTCGATAGGATGGTCCTCGACCATCATGGCAAGACGCTTGCTGCCAGGATCGAGGGTGGGGCCTTTGGGGACGGCCCAGGATTTCAGGACGCCGTCGACTTCGAGGCGAAGGTCATAATGAAGATGGCTGGCGTGATGGCGCTGGACGCAGAACTGGAGCGAGGCGGAGGGTTGATGCTGCCGGCCGCGCGGCTCAGGGGTGCGGTCGAACTTACGCTTCTCTGTGTATTTTTCCAGGGCCATATTCTCAGCGCGCAAAACGGAGCCTGCGGCCCGTTGCGGGCGGGCAGTCGACAAGACTCGTGTAAAATGTTTGGGCTAGGATAAGAGAACGTCCACAGCGGAGGAGGTCGAGGTCATGGCGTCTACGGTATGGAAAGGGCATCTGACGTTCGGGCTGGTGTCGTTTCCCATCAAATTGTACAGTGCGGCGCGGAGCGAGAGCATCAGCTTCAACCAGCTTCACAAGGCCGACGGCTCGCGGGTGAAGCAGGTGCTGTTTTGCGCGGCTGAAGACAAACCCATCCCGCGCAGCGAAATCGTCAAGGGATACGAGTACGAAAAAGATCGCTACGTGGTGATTGAGGACGAAGAGGTCAAGAAAGTCGCGCCGCAAACGGCGAAGGTGATGGAGATCCTGGAATTCGTGAAGGCGGATCAGGTGGATCCCATCTACTACGAGACTTCGTACTATCTGGCCCCGGATGAGGCGGGCGAAAAGCCGTATGCGCTGTTGTTCGAGGCTCTGCGCAAGACGGGATTCATGGGCGTGGCCAAGATCGCGATGCACAACCGGGAGCACATCGTGCTGCTGCGGCCGGGCAAGAACGGCGTGCTGCTGCACACCATGTACTACAGCCACGAGATCCGCAAAGTGGACGAATTTCGGACAGACCTGAACCTGGTGAAGGAAAAAGAGCTGGCGCTGGCGACCAGTTTGGTGGAGGCTCTGGCCGGGGAGTTCGAGCCGGACAAGTATAAGGACGCCTACCGCGAGAACCTGCTGCAGATGATCGAGGCGAAGAAGCAGGGTCACGAGGTGGTGGCCACTCCGGAGCCGCAGCAGGCGAAAGTCGTGGATATTCTGGAGGCGCTGAAGGCGAGCCTGGCGAATGTCAAGAAGCCCGCGGCGTCGGCAACGACGGCGGAGCCTGTGGCGGCCGAGGAGGCTCGTCCGGCGAGGAAGCGGGCGCGGGGCTAGCGCTCTAGGTTCACCCAGGGTTCGCAGGTCCACGTCCCGCCGGATCGAGGATCATTGCCGTAGTTGTGTACCCAGGCGTTCGACTCGGGCGGCGCGGGAACCTCCTCCGGGTCGCGGTCGGGCAGCATCAGCCATCTCTCGAACAGCGGAAACGTCTTGGTTCCGTGGCGACCGTCCATGCGATACCAATAGACGCCGCGCTGCTGATAGAGCGTGGTCACGTAGTAGCCGGATCGCGTGTCGGGCACGTCGTGCGTCTCCACCCATCCCTGCTGCAGTAATTCAGGGCCGGTTCCGTCCAGGTTGACGAGATCTTCGATTCCATCGTCACCGTAATGCGCCCAACTGAGCACACAAAACGGTACGGGTGTTCGTTGCGAATCGAAAGATAGCGCTACGAGAAACACTGGGGTGCCCATGCCCGCTCCGCCGGTGTAGCCGGCGAAGAAGTAGGTGCGATTGGAACTCTCCTTCGTCACCCACAGATCGTGGGTCGCCGCAGATAGCTGCAATTGCCATGGCTTACCAGATCGGTCGCGACCGCCAGCGATCACGGAGTAGTCCTCGTCGCGCGACACGTCGAAGTCGGTCGTGTGGACCCTTGTGTCGCCTGGTTTCGTGAAGTCAGCGAGGTTGGTTAGCGGAACGCGCTTGGCGAGATCCGCCGGCGGGATCGAATGGGTCGCCAGCGAGAACGCCGCGCCACTGAGGCCGATCACTAGCGCGAGCGTTGCCGTCAGCCGCAGCTTCACGGAGGTCTACCGCTTCGCGACCGCCGTGCCCGGAGCTTTGATGTACCTCTCAGCGAAGGTCAAAAACGTCGGCCAGTTGGGCTGATCCGTATGGCCGCCGCTGTGCTGGCGAAACGCCACGTCGCCGTCGATCAGCGCAGTCTCGATGGGCGGGAACTCCGTCGTCCCCATATCCTTCTTGCCGAGCAGCTTGTAGACGGGGCCAGCGTACGCGGCGGCGAGGAAGGTCCCCTTGGCGTCCACCCAGCCATCGCCCTCGGTGGCTCCGGCGCTCAGGAAGATTGGGCGAGGAGCGCACATGGCCACCAACTCATGCGAATCGACGGGAAGGTCGTCCCAGTGAAGCGGCCCGGCGTACTTCAGGAAGTTGCCGGCCATCCAGTGATACTCGCTGGTGGCGGCGACGTTCTCCACCATCTCGCCCCAGTTGCGGCGATGCATCTTGGCTCCGCCCTCGCCGGAGGAGCTGACGTAGGCGATGGCGAAGCGCTGATCGTAGGCCATGGCGACGATGGTGGCTTTACCCCAGCGGGAGTGGCCCTCCAGGCCGACTTCCTTGGCGTTGACGGCTTTATCGGTTTCGAGATAATCGAGCAGACGGCTGGCACCCCAGGCCCAGGCTCGCAGGACGCCCCAATCGTCGGGCTTGCGCGGCTGGCCTTTGAGCGAGAGACCGATGATGCCTTCGTTCAGACCGGCTCCGTTGTCGGCCTGGATGCTGCCGGTGGAGAGATTGGCGTAGCCCCAGCCTTTGGTGAGCAGTTGCTGCTGGGCACTTGGACCCCGAGCAGGGCCCCTTCCGGGGCCTTCCTTTGCCTGGGCGGGGAGGGCCGGGTTCGCGCCGGGGGCTGGGCCGCGAGCGCGTCCTCCGATGGGTGCTCCGCCGCCGAAGAGGATCATGACCGGCACGGGTCCGGCGGCGTGCGCGGGCAGAGTGAGCGTGGCCTGAATATCGACGGTGACCTGCGGATAGGAGGAGTTGTCGACATGCCCGATGAGCTGTTTGGTGACGATGTCGGAATCGCCGTTCTTGCCCTCGGTGGTGCTCATTACTTCCCATTTGACTTTGGGGACGTTCTTGGGAACGCGACCGTAGATTTCGCGATCGAAATCCTCGACAATTTCAGGGCGGCGCTGATTCCACCACGCCTTGGCGCTGGTGACTTTTTTGCCGTTCTTGAGCGTCAGCGGATCGGGATAGTTGGGATAAGGGTTGGCCTTCGATTCGTCGTAATTGGCGTAGTAGGGCGAGTCTTTGTTGTTGCCATCGGCGCCGCGGCGCAGCTTGTCGATGTGCAGTTGATCCAGCATCGCCTGGCGATCCGCTTCAGAGGCGAGTTGTGTGGGAGAAGGAGCCTTGGTGGCCTTCGTCGCGGGCGCCGGCGAAGCGGGCGGAGGAGCGTCCTGAAAGGCCCACAGGCCGATGGCGCCGATGAAGAGTCCGGCAGCGAGGGCGGCGGCGGAGTAGGAAGCAGATCGTGAAGCGCGCACAGATGGTCTCCTTGGGTGAACCGTAGGCAACGGCAACGAGGCCATTATACTCCGGGCCTCTGGGAGGGGCTTGATTGGCGCATCGTGGTTAACCGCTCGATATCCTAAATGAAGATGAGACGTAAGAAGAAGGCTGCGAAAAGGTCCTCGGAGTTGTGCGTCGCCGTGATCGAGGACGGTGGTTTGGTTCTGGAGACCAGGGAACAAGGGCTGCGGCGCGCACGAGCTCTGGTGAGGAGGTACGTTCCGAAAGGCGTAAGCCTCTCCCGGGAGCTGATCGCAGATAGGCGTGCGGAGGCAGCGGGTGAGCGAAAGAAGAGCAGATAGGCCGGTATTCGATGCTTCCGCCGTCCTGGCGCCGCTCCAGGACGAGCCGGGGAGCCAAAAGCTATCGCAACTTCAGGCCGAGGCGGTGGTCGGCGCGGTGAACGCCGCGGAGGTGTTGGCGAGGCTTGTATCCAGAGGAACGCCGGTGAGGCAGGCGGAGGCAGTGCTCGGCGCGCTTCACCTGGAAGTCGTCCCGTTCGACGCGGGAATGGCGGCAGGCTCGGCGCGGTACGTGAGCCCGGGCGTCTCGCTGGGTGACCGATGCTTTTTAGCGACCGCCCATCGCTACGGGCCGGGATGGACTTCAGACCGTGAGTTGGAGGAGCTAGAGGGCACGAAGGTTCCCTCCTTGCATTTCTTTCGCTAGGTCTGAGGATAAGATGGTCGTTGGGGGAACACCATGGCAACGGACATCAGCGCGGAACGCTGGCAACTCCATCAATTGATCGACAGCCTGCCGCCCGAGCAGGTCCGTTCTGCACTGGGTTACTTGAGCTATCTTTCGGCCGATCCGATGCTGCTCTCTCTGCTAACTGCTCCTCCCGATGACGAGCCCTACACGGATGAACAGCGTCAGCATGACTCGGAGGCCGAGGCCTCCATCGCTCGAGGCGAAGGCATCGCGCACGAGGAAGTGGTGCGAGAATTCGGGCTGTGAAGCTCAGCTTCGTCTGGACGACGAGTGCAAGGATTGAGCTTCGACGCGCGGACCGCGACACAGCCATGCGAATCCTTCTCGCCCTGACGCGCTACGCCAAGACGGGTGAAGGTGACGTGAAGGCTCTTGAGGGGGGGATTCACTGGTACTCATCGACTGCGAGTAGGAGATTGGCGCGTGCGATTCAAGCGGGTTCCGGGCGGAGTAATTCACGTGCTCGCGATCGAGAATCGCGGGCAGGCCTATTGAACCACGTCACCCTGAACCACCTCACCCTTCAAAAGTCGATCGAGGCCAGGATTTCCGACGGTTTCTTGTCGAACGCCTTGGCGATGGCGAGGAAGCTCTCGATGCTCGGCAGATTGGCCCCCCGTTCGATGGCGCTGATCTGGGAGACGCTCAGGCGCGTCTGCGTGGCGAGATCCTTTAATGACCAGTCGCGCGCCACGCGCAGCATTTTGATGGAGTGGCCCAGGCGCTCTCGGAGGCGGTCTTGCGCGGTGCGGCCGAGGCCGAAGGCCCCCACGGCGTTCTTCAACACCTGGCGAAGTTGCGCGAGCGAAAACGGCTTGGCCAGGTAATCGAAGACCTTGAGCTTGAAGGTTGCGCGCATGTCCTCGAGCGAGGGGTAGCCGGTAATGATGATGACGCACAGGCCGGGCCAGCGAGTCAGCAACTGCTCCAGCACGCGGTCCCCGGTGACGTCACCCATTTTCATATCCAACAGAACGATTTGCGGAAGGCGCTCCTCGCAGCCTTCGAACAATTCCTGCGGACTGGCGAAGGCGCGGACGGCATAGGCGCCCTCATCCTTGAGAAAATCCTCCAGGTAATTGCGGAAGTCGAGATCGTCATCCAGGATGGCGATATCCGCCAGGATTTCTTGGGTGGCGTCCGGCACGTTTCAGTTCATGATACCGCTCTGACGGTTCGCCCCTTCCATTGGATGGACCGGCCGAAGAACGCGGAGAAGAAGCCGGCGGCGAGCGAGGGCAGAATCCAGTAGATGGCCAATGGGGCGAACAAAGCGCAGTAGCGGCGGGTATACCAGGGCAGAAGCAACGCCGTGGGTGCGAACCCGAAAATCCAAGCTGTGGTCCGTTGGCCGCTCCAGACCATCCAGAGAAGCAACGGCAGCCATAGGGCCGCGGCGAGAGCGAACAGCAAAATGGTAATGCCGATGGCCGGGCTGAGCGCCATGAACCGGAAGGCCTGGCGCTGAATCCCGCTACGAATGCCGCGGTAACCCGCATATAAGCGTACGTGGCCGAGTCCCGGCGCGCGGACAATGGCGGTCTTCATGCGGTGCCGCTCCGCCAGAAGGGTGAACTTGAGGTCCTCGGAAATCTGGGTCATCACGGAGCGGTGCCCGCCCATGAATGCGTAGGGTTCGCGCCGAACCAGCAGGCACTGCCCGCGAAACATGCCGCGCGAATCCTTGGACACGCTGAAACCCGCGAAGGCGATGGCGCGCGCGTAGGGCGCCAGAATGTTTTCCGCGATGCCCTTGTATTCGGGATCGAGGTAGATGGAGAGCAGCGACACGCCGCTCGACTCCGCGCATGCCACGGCGGCGTCCAGGAAGCCGGGCTCGAACCGGGTGTCGGCGTCGGTGAACAGGACCCACTCCGAGGTGAGCGCGGAAGCGCCGTAGGCGCACGCGTTGGGCTTCCCTACCCCGTTGCGCGGAAGATCCGGAGCGGTGAGAACACCGGCGCCGGCTTCACGCGCGACTTCGGCGGTGCGATCGGTGGAGTAGTCGTCAACCACGATGACAGTATCGTGAGGAAGGCTGCGTACCGCGCGTCCGATCATGGCTTCTTCGTTGCGCGCTGGAATCACCACCATGCAGTCCGTCAGCGGAGCGTTCGCGGGGCGGGTGACCGGCGCCATCTGGGGCAGAGATTCAAGACGCCGCCGGGCGGCGCGGAACCGGTACGCAAGAACGAAAGTAAGCGCGGCAGCGGACCAGAGGCTGGGCTGGGCAAACAGCAGGCTCGCCTCAGGCACTCCTGCCTTTCCACAACCGGCGCGTGATGGGACCCGCCATGGACCGCGCCGTAATCCAATAGCGGGACATCGCGGGAACGGCGGCAGGCTTGCGGAAAACGTCGAATCCGGAGGCTTCGATGCGGCGCAGCGTCTGGCGGTACAGATCGAAGGCGACGCGCACGGCGAAGCGCCCCCGTGAATCCAGCAGAGCCAGGCCTGGCTCGGCCTTGTGGTAATACTCGTGGATGCGCGCGGCCTGGTAACGCATCAGGTTGTCGAAGGCCGCGTTGCGGAGGCGGGCTTCGAGGTCGGCCTCGCTGTAACCGAAGGCGCGCATCTCTTCCAGCGGAATGGTGATGTAGCCGCGCGAAAGGTGCTGGCCGAGATCGCGCAGATTGGTGGTGAGGTCTACCGCAACTCCCAGGTCCGCCATGTAATCCGGCGCGGGGTCGCGATAGCCGACCACGCGAGCCATCATCAAGCTGACCATTCCGCCCGTGCGGCGGCAATGCCCGGCGAGCTGGCTGAAGCTGTCATAGCGGGTGTGCGTCAGCTCCATGCGGTAGCCCTCAATCAGTTCCAGAGGCTGATCCGCGGGAATTTCGCAGCGGGCCGCGGTGTCTAAGAAAACGTCGAGGACCGGATGGCGGGCCAGGTGTCCGCGTAGACCGGCGGTGACCATGGTGGCCCAGCGGTCCAGACTCAGGTAGCCTTGCGCGGCGGATTCGGCTTCGCGCGCCAAGTGGCGGGTGTATTCGCAATACCAGTAGACGGCGTGAGCCGAACGAGCCAGGTCAGGCGGAAAGAATTTGGTGGCGAAGAAGAAACTGCGCGCGCCAGCCCGGGCGGCCTGGGCCGCCTGCGAATACAACACCGAGAGCGGATAGCTCGCCTGAGAGGTTCCCGGACCCATAAAGAGGACGGTTCAAAAATCATATCATCTTGAAAGTGTGGTTTTGGGCGCGGTGGTAGGGTGAAATTTTGGGGCGCGAAACGGCAGTCCCCGCGGTATACTCGACCTGACCAGAAATCAGTGGCAGGAGGACCATAGTGATCTGGTATTCCGCGGTCTCATTGTTGTCGATTGCGTTACTTCCGCCACGACAGGCGTTGGAAGTGGCAGAGGCGCAGCCTGCGGCGGAAGCCGCTCAAGTCCAGCCTCCCGCGCCGGAGACTCCGCCACCCAGCGGGTATGGATTCCCGCTTGCGCCCCGAATTCCCGCCTGCAACAGCTACCGGCTACAGTACGATTATCCGTTGAACGGGCGGCAGCGAACCTGCACCTGGCTCAGCAATCTGCTCACGGATTCGGCGATCTTCGGCGCGGGAGCCGGAGCGGCCTACGCGCAATTGTTCAAGACGGATCCGGCTCAGTGGGGCCGCGGGCCGCAAGGCTTGGCGATCAGTTACGGGTCGCGTTACGCAGCAGGGATGGCCAAAGCGACCGGCGAATACGTCGCGGCGTGGATCGCGCACCAGGACCCGCGGCCGTACCGGTCAAAGCACAAAAATTATGGGGCTCGGATCTGGGACGCCGGATCGTCGTTGTTCGCGGACCATCACGGCAAGACGGTCCGCTTTGCACCCGCGACGCTGCTGGGTGCGGCCGCCAGCGGATTCTCGGGGATGGCGTGGTATCCGACGGGGAGTAATTCGGTCTCAGACGCTTTGGTGCGAGGAGGCCAGTCGTTACTTGGGTCCTTGGCCTACGCCGAGTTCTACGAGTTCGAGCCGGATATTTTCCGATTGCTGAGCAAGTGGTTTTCGCCAAAACTCAAATGAGAACCTTCCTGTTTCTGACAGCGATAGCAGCCGCCGCCTGTGAGACCGGCTGCACACCCGTGAGAGCTTACCATCTGGATCAACCCGTGCTGACGTTGCCTTCGGCTGAAGAGGACGGCTGCCCACAAACGTCGGGCTATCACACCAATCGCGCGCTGCCCGCGGAGAGCATCACGCTTGCGTACGTCGAATTCGACGACAACGGCGAGATGTACGACAAACCGGTGGTGGGAAAGACGGCGGACGGAAACCAGACGCAGCTCATGATCCGGCCGGAGCTTGACCAGACCATCGCCGCGATCAAGAAGCTGCAGAACGCGTCCCCGGGTGGCATTCGTGTGGTGCTGTTCATTCACGGCTGGAAAAACAATGCAGACAATACATCGAACGTGGCCGGCTTCCGCTGTTTTTTGAATGACATTTACCGGTCATACGCCGACCGTGGGTCAGCGCAGCCGCTGATGGGCATCTACGTGGGTTGGCGTGGCGAAGAGTGGACCGTCGCGCAGGATTTGACGTTCTTGACTCGCTCGGAAGCAACTCTGCGTGTCGCCGGGCCGCATCTGGAAGAGGCGCTGTACCGGATCATCCGGACGGTCAAGGCTCCGCCACCGCCGCCCCCTCCGCCACCGCCTGCGCCGGGCCCGCCACGTGAGGGCGTCAGGGGTACGGATGTGGTGGTATCGACGGAGTCGCCGCATACGGTGATTCTGATCGGGCATTCCTTTGGCGGGCGCGTCATGGAGCGCGCGATGACCTCCTATTGGGAGAACACCCTTCTGGCGCACGACGGCGACCACGATTGCCTGGCCAAGCCGGCCAGCGCCTCGGCTCCGGACACCAAGGACCAGAACCGGTGGACTCTGCCCGATCCTGCGCCCGATCTCACAGTGCTGTTGAATGAAGCTGCTCCCGCAACCGATGCCAAGCAGTTTTTGGAGTTCCTGCGATGCCATTCGATCGCGTATCGTCGCGATTTTCCCAACCACCCGGACGCGAGCTATCCGCTGTTCTTATCCATCACCTCGGAGGGTGACTCGGCCACCTCGGTTGCCCTTCCCCTCGGCCAGACTCTAGCGCATATTGGCATGCGGACTCGCGATTACAACGCGTATGGGAATATTGCGGCGGATCCGCCGGAGATCCCCAACCAAGGAACTTATTTTTCGCACAGTACCGCGAATATACCGGCGCTGAACAGCCACATCGTGCGCACCGAAAAGGACATGTGCGCGAACGGCGAAACGGAGGAGCAACTGGCTCTGGACCACCCGGTGGGTTATCACTTCTGCCAGGTGCCGCTACAAAAGCCGGTGGCTCCGCTGCCGCTCGAGCCGTACTGGAATCACACGCCCTATTGGGTCGCCAAGATTCCAGTGGCGATTGTGCCGGATCACAGCAACATTTTTCGCCCGCAGCTAAACCAGTTTCTGGATTTTTTCCTGCCCGCGCCTCGCACGGCAGCGCAGAGGCAGCAGAACCGGATGAATCAGCGAATCACGGGGCGGTAGCTGCGGCTACTCACGCGGGACGCTACGAAATACCGCCGTCCTGGTATTCTCGCATCGCGGGAGCAGCCATAGACTGAGAGGCATCAAATGCGCCAAACGGCGGAAAAAGAACTTATACTCAGGCTGCGAGGTGTCCGTGAATCGATTCCGCGCGTATGCTGTTTCAGGAATATTGCTCGCGCTGCCGCTGGCGGCGCAGCCGGTCGTTAACGTAATCGAAAACAATTACAGCTACATCCCTGCGGGGCTGCCTAGCTACGGAATCGCGCAGGGTTCAATCTTTGCGATTTTCGGGACGAATTTGACGCAGACGCCCTCGGGACTCCAGAGCGTCCCGTTGCAGACGACGTTGAACGGCGTCACAGTGCAGTTCAGCGTGCAGGGGACAACGACGGAAGCACTGCTGTATTACGTCACTCCGGGTCAGATAGGCGGGATCCTGCCATCGGCTACGCCGGTGGGCACGGGAACCGTTACGGTGACCAGCGGGGGCCAGAGCGGCTCCGCGCCAGTGACGGTGGTTCAAAGCGCGGTGGGGATTCTAACTGTAGTTATCGGTCCATTGGCGCCCGCGTGGGCCATGGACGGATCGCATCAACTGCTGCCTGGCATTTATGCGGCGAATCCCGGCGAAACGCTGACGTTTTACGGGACGGGCGCGGGTCCGGTTACGGATGACGAATCGGTCGCGCAGACTCCGGAGAACCTGTCCAATATTCCTCTGGAGATCGATATCGGTGGGGTGAGCGCCACGGTGACTTATCACGGCCGCTCGACGTACCCGGGTCTGGATCAATTCAACGTAGTGGTGCCGCCGGGACCAACCGGCTGCAACGTGAGTGTCACAGCGCGCTCAGGCAGCTATTTGAGCAATTCCGTGCTGATTCCGGTCGCGGCCAGCGGCCGGACCTGCTCGGATCCAGCCGACGGGATCCCAGGCTTGTCGGCCCCCTCGACAAGCGGCAGCCTCACCATTGGCAACCTCGCGCTTGTCTCCCTAGAGACGATTCAAGCCTCCGGCACCGGCGTTCTTCAAACCATGTTCGACTCAGGCTCCGGCTACTTCCAGCAACTAACAGTGCCGCCAGGCGCCACCGTTGAGATAGGCGGGGCCACTGCGTTCCCCAGCGTGGGGAGCTGTACCGTATATGGCTACGAGGTGCCGGTCGCGCCTCCGCCGATAATCCAGCCCGCTACGCTGCCGGCGCTGTTGAATGCGGGTCCCGCTCTGAATTTCTACGGACCGAATGGATTCTCTGCTTTGCCCGTGCGGCCGGGACAGACGGGCGACTATAGCGGGCCCTTGTCGCTGAGCACCGGCCAGATGGTGATTCCCAACGGCGGGGGAGCCTTTACAATCAACAACGGCTCGGGCGGACCGGATATCGGAGCGTTCCAGACCAAGGTCAACTTCCCTCCCCTGCTGATGTTGTCGAACGCCAGCGCGATCGCCGGCGGCATCGACCGGAGCCAGCCCCTGACGCTCCAGTGGTCCGGCGGAAATACGAGCGGCTACTTGGCCATCGTCGGGCACTCCCAACTGCCGGTCTCGAACGGGGAACAAATCGGCGCAACCTTCCAGTGCACTGCGCCGGTTTCGACCGGCCAGTTCACTATCCCGGCTTCGATACTGGGCGCTCTGCCGGCGCAAGCAGCAGTGCCGGGAACGCCGGGGAGCCCTGTGCTGGAAGTGGCATCCACGTCCACCCAAGCGTTCACAGCGCCGGGGATGGACCTGGGCGAGGTTGCCTTAAGTTCGGTGGTGGAGATCGAGGTGGGGTATCAGTAGGCGCGGCACCCCTTCCCAATCCGGATCGGGCCGCTAGGTGAGGCGGTTCCCCGTCTGTGCCTAAGTCCTCGGTATCTCGACCTCAACGTAGCCACCCGGCGTCGCCCGCTCCACCGCCTCCACAACGCGGTCCACGAACGGCTGCAGCGCCGGCCATTGCTGAACCCCGAGCACCACAATCGCGATCCGGCGGCCCTCCAGCGTCTGCTGATATCGAATGTTCTTGTCCGTCGTAAGAAAGACCTCGAAGCCAGCGGACTCAGCAGCCGCCAAGAGGTCTCCATTGCGGAGCCGGTCCCATCCCTCCTGCGCCGCAGTGCGGACTTCATGGCCGCCCAGGTATCCGCGAATCGGCACCGGCGTAGCCTGATCGAACAAGATCCGCATCGACCACTACCGCTGAGGCGTCAGGGCAGGTGGCCGGTCTAAGCTCCGGGCCGCGAACTCGATCACGGCCTTCACCTGCTGGCGATCTAGTCCCTCGAACCACTCCATGATGTCGTCAATGCTGGCCCCAGCCTCCAAGTTCTCGAAGATCGCGGAGACTGGCATACGTGTGCCCTTGAGAACCCACGCGCCACTCATCTTGCCGGGGACGCTTTCCACCGCATCGCATTGTGACCAATCCAGGACCGCCATAACCCTTCACGTCCATCCTAACGCGCGCCCCCGGTCGCCCAACGCCCCGAATCCTTGCATTAATATATTTAATCCATATCCGCTCTTGCATTTGCCGACCTTCTAGGTTATCCTCTCCTTGAGAGACCACGATGACTCGCTCGGAACCCAACCAGGCCCTCCGCACCAGCTCTATCGGACTCTCCACCGCAATTATTGTAGTCGGGCTCGTTCTGATTATTGGGGTCGGTGTAACCGGCCCCGCCTGAACGGCCCGATTTCGTAAGATATCTTGGCCACTGGGCGGGGGCAACAAACCCTCCGACAGTGGCTTTTCGATTTTATGCGCAGCTTGGGAGATTTATGGGAGAGGATGCGATGTCTGCAAACAGATGAGCGGAGCGAAGACTTCCGGCTTAATGAGCGGAGCGAGAGTGCTGCTGGAATGCCTGACGCGGGAAAAGGTGGACGTGCATCTTCGGGTATCCGGGCGGCGTCACGCTGCCTCTATATGACGCCCTATACGATCACCCCATGAAGCACGTCCTGGTCCGGCACGAGCAGAACGCCTGCTTCGCGGCCGAGGGATACGCGCGCGCCACCGGCAAAGTCGGCGTGTGCTGCGCGACGTCGGGTCCCGGCGCGACCAATCTGGTTACCGGCGCTGGTCGACGCCATGATGGATTCGATCCCCGTCGTGGCGATCACCGGTCAGGTGTCCACCAAGCTGATCGGCAGCGACGCGTTTCAGGAAGCCGATACCTTCGGCATCACGCGCTCCTGCACCAAGCACAATTTCCTGGTGAAGAAGCTGGCGGACCTTCCGCAGGCCGTCCACGAAGCGTTTCACATCGCCTCCACCGGCCGCCCCGGGCCGGTGCTGGTGGATATTCCCAAGGACGTGTTCCAGGCTCACGGCGCACTACACGCCGGTGTCGCCCATTCATCTGCCGGGCTACAAGGTTTACACCGAAGGCCACGCCGGCCAGATCCGCCGCGCCGCGCAAATGATCTGGGAAGCCAAGCGGCCGATCGTTTACGCCGGCGGAGGCATCGTCGCCGCGGAGCGCCGCGGAACGAGCTGCGCGAGTTGGTGGAGCGCGTCGACGCTCCCGCGGTCTGCACGCTGATGGGCCTTGGCAGCCATGCCCAGCCACCCATCCGAATTTCATCAGCATGCCGGGCATGCACGGCAGCTACGCCGCCAACATGGCGATGACCGAAACGGATCTGATCATCGCGCTGGGCGTGCGCTTCGACGATCGCGTCACCGGACGGCTGGCGGCTTTCGCGCCGCACGCGAAAGTGATCCACGTCGACATCGACCCGGCCGAAATCGGCAAGAATCGCGCCGCGGATGTGCCCATCGTGGGCGACGTGAAGCGAGTGCTGGAAAAACTGAACCAGGAGCTGCGCGACACGGCGCCGAGCAAAAGGAGCGCAAGAACGCCGCGCGCGCGCCGCTTGGCGGGCGCGCGTCAAAGACTGGAGCGCGAGCATCCGCTGGAGCCGGAAATCTCCGACCGACGAAATCAAGCCGCAGCATCTGATGGCCGAGATCGACCGCCTCTCGGGCGGCGAAGCGATCGTCTGCGCAGCGACGTGGGCCAGCATCAGATGTGGGCGGCGCAGTTCATCCGCTTCAACCATCCCCGGCTGTGGATCAACTCCGGCGGTCTGGGCTCGATGGGCTTCGGCTTGCCGGCGGCCATCGGCGCGCAATTCGCCCGCCCCGACAAGCTGGTGTTCGCGCTTGTCGGCGACGGCGGATTCCAGATGTCGATTCCGGAGCTGGCCACCATCGCCAATCACGCTCTGCCGGTGAAGATCATCGTCATGAACAACGGCTACCTGGGCATGGTCCGGCAATGGCAGGAGCTGTTCTATAACAACCGCCTGAGCTCGGTGCAGCTCGATTCGCTTCCCCGATCCGGAAAAGCTGGCGGGAGCTTACGGATTCAAGGGCAGCACGGTCGAAAGCCCGCGCGAGCTGCGCGCCGCGCTCGAAGCCGCGGTGCGTGAGCCGGGTCCGTACCTGTTGAACGTACAGGTCACGCCGTTCGAGAACGTCTATCCGATGGTTCCCGCCGGCGGCGCGATCAACGAAATGGTGCTGGCTCCGCCGCAGCCGGTGGAAGCGTAAAGAGTCTCGAAAATCATGCTGCAATTGATTTCGCTCCTGGTCGAGAACAAGCCCGGCGCTCTGATGCGCGTCACCGGGCTGCTCTCGGCCCGCGGCTACAACATCGAAAGCCTGACCGTCGCCCGCACGCTCGATCCGGAGCTTTCGCGGATGAGCATCGTGGTCGATGTCGAACCTTCCCAGCGCGCCCAGGTGATCAAGCAGATGAACAAGCTGATCAACGTGCTGCAGGCGACGGATCTGACCGAAGGTCCGGCGGTACGGCGGGAACTGGTGCTGATCCGCGTGCGCGCCACGCATGCAGAATCGCGCGGCCATCCTCAAGGAAGCCGAAATCTTCGGCGCGCGGCCGGTGGACAGTTCCGTCGAAGGCTTCGCGCTCGAAGCCACCGGCGATCCGGAAAAGCTGGACGAGTTCATCGAAGTGATGCAGAGCTACGGCGAGATCGAGGTGACCCGCTCCGGGCTGGTCGCGGTATCGCTCGAAGCGAAGAAGCTCAAGCTGGCTCCGCCAGTGAAGAAAGATCACCTGGAAGTTGAACTCAAAATCAGACGGAGTTCTCAAATAAATGGCAAAACGTTTTTACGAACAGGACGGCAATCTTGACCGCCTCAAAGGGCAAGACCATCGCGATTATCGGCTACGGCAGCCAGGGGCACGCGCACGCGCTGAATCTGCGCGATTCCGGCCTGCGATGTGATCGTCGGCCTGGCCTGGATGCAGCAAGAGCCGAGCCAAAGCCGAAGCGGCCGGGCTGAAAGTGCTGTCGATGGCGGATGCCGCCAAAGCAGCCGACACCATGATGATCCTGGTTCCGGATCACATCCAGGGCGACTTGTACTAAGAGCGACATCGCGCCGCATCTCACCGCCCGGCAAGACGCTGATGTTCGCGCACGGCTTCAACATTCACTTCGGGCAGATCAAGCCGCCCGCCGGACGTGGATGTTTCGATGATCGCGCCCAAGGCTCCCGGGCATCGCGTGCGGGAGCTGTTCACCGAAGGCGTGGGCGTTCCCGGCGCTGGTCGCGGTGCATCAGGACGCGTCGCGGCAAGGCGCATCGCGAACGCTCTGGCTTACGCCATGGCGCCTCGGATGCCTGAAGGCCGGCGTGATCGAAACGACGTTCAAGGAAGAAACCGAGAGCGATCTGTTTGGCGAGCAAGCGGTGCTGTGCGGCGGGGCGTCAGCGAACTGATCCGCGCCGGATTCGAAACGCTGGTGGAAGCCGGATACGCCCCGGAAATCGCCTACTTCGAGTGCCTGCACGAATTGAAGCTGATTGTCGATCTTATTTATGAAGGCGGCCTCAGCTACATGCGCTACTCCGTTTCGGATACGGCCGAGTACGGCGATTACACTCGCGGCCCGCGCATCATCAATGAACAGACGCGCGCGGAAATGAAGAAGATCCTGGGCGAGATTCAATCCGGCCAATTCGCCAGGGATTGGATCAACGAGAACAAGACCGGCCGCAAGAAGTTCCTGGCCATGCGCGAAGCGGCGCAGAATCAGCCCATCGAAAAGGTGGGCGCGGAGCTGCGCAAGATGATGACGTTCCTCAAGAAGAAGAAGGAGGTCGGCGTACCCGCCGCCTACGTAAAAGATCGTATGCGAATCTTCACCTTCGACACCACGCTGCGCGACGGCACCCAGGGCGAGGCCGTCAGCTTCTCGGCCGACGACAAGGTGCTGGTCCTTCACAAGCTGGACGAGCTGGGCATCGACTACATCGAAGGCGGCTGGCCCGGGCTCGAATCCCAAGGACAAGGAGTTCTTCGCCCGCGCCAAGCGACGGACAAGCTGAAGCATGCCCGGCTGGTGGCCTTCGGCGCGACGCGCTTGGCTCGGAACACAGTGCGAAGAGGACGCGAGCGTTAACGCGCTGATCGAGGCCGGGACGCCGGTGGTCTCGCATCTTCGGCAAGAGCTGGGACCTGCACGTCCATCGCGCCCTCGGCATCACCGAAGAGGAAAATCTCGCAGCTGATCTCGGACACCGTGAAGTACCTCAAGGCTCACGGCAAAGAAGTCGTCTACGATGCCGAGCACTTCTTCGACGGCTACACCCGCAATCGCGATTTCGCCTTGCGAACGCTGGAAGCCGCGAAGAGCCGCCGGCGCAGACGTGCTGTGCCTGTGCGACACCAACGGCGGCATGCTGACCAGCAAGCTCGCGGAGGTTTGCGCGGATGTGCGCAAGCACTTCGATGGCGTCCTGGGCATCCATACCCACAACGATTCGGATTTGGGCGTCGCCAATGCGCTGGCCGCGATCGACCAGGGATTCGCGCACGTGCAAGGCTGCATCAACGGCTACGGCGAGCGCTGCGGCAACGCGAACCTGATCTCGATCATCGCCAACCTGGAACTGAAGATGGGTCACACCACCATCGGCAAGGAGCGGCTGGCCACTCTCACCGCTGCCGCGCGCTTCATCGCCGAGCTGGCCAATCTTGCCCATGCGCAACGATCAGCCCTATGTGGGGCACTCGCGCCTTCGCGCACAAGGGCGGCGTACACGTTAGCGCGGTCTTGAAGGAATCTTCGACTTACGAACACATCAATCCCAACGTGGTCGGCAATCGGCAGCGAGTGCTGTTGAGCGATCTCTCGGGCCGCGGCAACGTCCTGTATAAGCTGAAGCAGCATGGCCTGGAAGATCGGCTGGACGATGCGGCGCGGCGCGAGCTGCTGGATCGCATCAAGCAGCTCGAATTCAAGGCTACGAGCTCGAAGCGGCCGAGGGGACTTTCGAATTGCTGGTGCGGCGAAGCTCTGCAGCCCGGATGCGCAGCCTTTCGAAGTGGTCGAGTTACGAGACCACGACGAAATCCACCGGTTCTTCGGCGACGGTTACGCTTAAGACAGCGGACGGTGTCCATTCGGCCACCGCCAGCGGCAACGGTCCCGTGAACGCGCTGGATCTGGCGCTGCGGCAGTGCCTGTCGAAGCTCTATCCGTCGATCGCCAGCGTCCGGCTCACCGACTACAAAGTCCGCGTGCTGGACTTCAAGAAAGGCACCGCGGCCCGCGTCCGCGTGTTGGTCGAGTGGACCGACCACAAGCAAGAGCTGGGCCACGGTCGGCGTCTCCGAGAACGTCATCGAGGCAAGCTGGTTCGCACTCGTCGACGCTCTGCGCCTTGAAGTCATGCGCCTGAGCGAGCACGACGCCTCCATCGAGCAGGCCGTCGAAGATGTCTTCTCGGCATAGGCCCACGGCGCCGCCGTCGAAGGCCGTTGCCGGAGACAACCGGAAGGTGCGTCACACCGTCACGAGGCGGGCGTCGAAGCGGTCCTCCGGAACCGGCAGGTGGTCGGCCTCGAGCGCGCTCAAGTAAGCCTGGATGGCTTCCTGGATGTTAGCGAGCGCCGACTCCTCGGTTTCACCCAGGGAAACACACCCGGCGAGGCTGGTGCATTCAGCCACCCAGAATCCGTCTTCCCCGCGATAGATCAGGACCTGCCGCATACGTTCATTGTGGCTGATGTCTTCTGTGGGAGCCGCGCCTCGTAAGAGCGTAGCTTATGCTGCCCGTTTTCGGACACCTCGCCGCCATGGGCGGACAGCGGCGCCGCCCTTTCCCATTCGATCTCGCGTTGAATTCCTTGGTTTTTCGAATTGGCGAGCAAATTGCCCAAGCTCCTTGCCATGAACCGGATCTGGGCTGACGCGTTCTGGCAGGACCTGCGCTATGCTTCCCGCAGCCTGCGAAAAAGCCGCGGCTATACGGCCGCCGCCGTGCTCCTGGTGACTCTCGGCATCGCTGCCACAACGACCATCTTCAGCGTTGTCTATGCGCTGCTGCTACGTCCGCTCCCGTACCCGCAACCCGGCAGGATCGTCCGCCTGGTTCGCGCGGACCGGATCGATGTTACAACGTCCGAATTCGAATTCTGGAAAGACCATGCCGCAGCTTATTCCTCGGTCGCCTCTCATCGCTACCCAACTCCACAGAGCCTGGATACCGGCACAGACTCTCAATGGATTCAAACCATCGCAATCAGTCCGGCTTTCTTTCAGACGCTCGGCGTCCAGCCGGGCCTAGGCCGTGAGTTCCTGCCCCAGGACGTTGCGCCCAACGCGCCACGCTCGATCGTCTTGACCGATGCCCTGTGGCGTCAGGCCTTCGGGCGCAGGGCGGACGTTCTCAACCAGACGGTCAAGCTGGATGGAGCAAGCTACACCGTCGCCGGCGTGCTTCCTCCCGGCTTCTGGTTCCCGTCACCAGCCGACGCTTTTGTGCCGCTTCTCGGCCGGGACATGGGCACCAACACGGCCGTGATCGGGAGGCTCAAGCCAGGCATCGGCCTGCGCGAGGCTGGCGCGGAAGCCGGACCGTTGGCGCGAAGCTACACTGAAAGCGGCGCGCCGAACTTGCCGCGCGATTATCGCGGCTTGACGCCGCAGTCCCTCCAGACCGTGATTGCCGGCGATACCCGGACCAACTTGATGCTGCTTTTCGGCGCAGTCCTGCTGCTATTGCTGATCGTTTGTTCGAACCTGGTGGGATTGCTGATGGCGAGGCTGGCTGCGCGCCGCAAGGAGATCGCGGTTCGCCTGGCATTGGGCAGCGGCGCAGCCCGATTGGTGCGCCAATACCTGCTGGAGAACGCGATCGTCAGCCTGGCGGGCGGATGCGCCGGAGTCCTGGCCGCGGCGTGGCTCCTGGACGCTCTGCTCGCGCTCATCCCGTTTCCTGTGATCGCATCGTCCCCGGTTGGCGTGAACACAGCAGTGCTGCTGTTTGCGTTGATCGCTACGCTAGGGACAAATCTGTTGTGCGGCGTCGCGCCGCTTTTTACCTCGGCCCGAGTCGATGTCTCCAGCGGCCTCAAGTCCGGCGGCCCGGCTGCGTCCCCGCGCCAGCCCGCGCGTGCGTTCCTGGTGGCCTGCGAGGTCGCGCTCTCTTCGGCCCTGCTGATCCCGGCAGCTCTGCTGATTCAAAGCCTGTACCATCTCCACCGGGAAAAACTCGGCTTTGCGCCGCAAGGTGTCATGACTTTCTCGACGCCGCTTTCGCTCGAACGGCGCGGAAAACCGGAGGAACTACGGCGATTTGAAGCCGCCGTTCTGGATCGATCGCGGACCATGCCCGGATATCGCGCCGCCGGCGGCATCAATTATCTGCCGCTGGTTGGCCGCAATAATTTTCCCGCGCAGCCCCTTGGCCACCCCGAGCAACGCATCGGCGGAACCGAAGTTCGCGCGGTGACGCCCGGTTACTTTGAGGCCATGGCGATCCCGGTGCTCCGCGGCCGCACTCTCACCGATCGCGACACTGCCAACGCGCCGCTGGTCAGTCTGATCAGCGAGTCCCTTGCGGCCCTTTGGTGGCCTGGCCGCGATCCGGTTGGCGAGCACGTAGTCATCGGTGAAGGCTCCTTCCAGGTGGCCGGCGTGGTGGGAGATACGAAACGGCTGAATCTGAAAGAAGCCTTCCGCCCGACGGTGTATTTGTCGCCCTCGCAGATGGATTGGCCGGGAGGAATGACCTGGGTGCTTCGCGGAACGTTCTCGGACAGCTTCGCGCAGCAGTTGCGGCAGGCTATTCAGGAGATCGATCCCCGCCAACGCATCGCAGCCATCCGGCCCATGGAGGAGATCGTTACATCCTCCACTTCCGATTCGCGCTTCGACGCGTGGATTTTCGGAACGTTTGCCGGCCTCGCGCTGCTGCTGGCCGCCGTCGGCATCTACGGATTGCTATCCTTCTCCGTCGCCGGCCGGACCAAGGAGATCGGCACGCGCATGGCTTTAGGCGCAAGCGCGGCCCAGGTGCTTCGGCTAGTGTTGCGGCAGGGCATGGCGACGGTCGCCATCGGCTTGGCCGCCGGTCTCGCGGGCGGGCTACTGCTCTCGCGAGCCCTCGCCACGCTTTTGTTCGGCGTCAAGGGGACCGATGTTTTCAGTTACGCGGCCGTCGCGGCCGTGCTTGCAACTGTCGGCCTCCTGGCCAGCTACTTGCCTGCGCGCCGCGCATCGAAGGTCGATCCAATCGCTGCTCTTCGGGCGGAATGAACTCGCGTCACCGGTTGTACAGCACGTAGTTGTTGTACGCCTCGACCATGGCGGGATCTTCCGCCAGGTGCTGCTGGAGAATCCACGTCGATCAACGTCACGCTCTTGTCTCAGGCGTATTCGGCGTCAAGGTAATAGCGCCCGTAGTGTTGGGTGGCCATCAGGCGAGTTACGGGGCTGTTGCCGATGGCGATGTGGCCAGCCACCTCAATCTGGTCTTGCGCGGCTTGCGTCACGGGGGCAGCCGTTCCCAGACCCGCCATTGCGGCGATTCCCAAACCAACCATTGCTAGATTCCGATACTTCATGGGGCCCTTCCTTCCGACTTCACGTTAGGGCCATCGAGCCGGTGCGGGCCATCCCGTCGCGCGAGTAATTTTGCCTTGGACCGGGAAGTAGCCGAGCTACGGCTTCCGGAGGGAGACGGTTGCGCTACCGTGGTCCGCCAACACGGCATCGCGAGTCTGGCGCAGGGAACCCGCCATGGTGTTGGCCGCGGCTTCGCGCACGAAGTGCTCCACCAGCCAACGCAAGGAGGCAGGAATGTCGCGGCTCAAGACCATGCCTTCGAGTTCCACGTACACGCCGCCGTCGCGTTCCAGATAACGGCTGATGGTGCTCAGACGCCACATGTAGGCTTTCGCCGCATCCGGCGCCAGCTCATGCTGCTCGCGTCCGCCGTAGTTCTGAATCTGTTGCAGGCGCGTGGTCGAGGAGGTGCTATACGCGCGCTTTGCCCCGGCATCCGTGTAGGTGGAAGTGAAGCTGGCGTCGAGTGCGATTCTAGAGAACATCGCCTGGTGCCGCTCCATACTGGTGAACCAATCGGTTGGACCGTCGCGCGCAAGCAGTTTCGAGCTGACCACGCTGGGGTAATACTGCGGATAACGGCTGTAGTTGCGCAACGTCGATAGAACTTCATCCAGCGTCACGCCGGGGATGAAGACCGCTCCCAGCCAATGATGAATCAATCCTCCCGGAACACGCCGCGGCGTCGGGTCGGCTGGTGCGACCAGAATGTCGCCTGCGCGCAGGCGCTGAAGCCGTCCGGCGTCTTCCTCGGCCCACAGGAAGCAAGCGGTTGGGCCTAATCGCGCGTCCATCCGTGCGCGAACGGACGCAACATAGCCGTTCCAGGCCTGCTCCGTCTGCGGATTCAAATCGGCAGCGGCCGCCGCTCCAAAGGCTAACAACAACAGCGCAAACGACCTTCCGCCTCGCGACATCAGGACCTCTACAGCTTTTGAGCTGCAGGCCGCGTGCCAAACGACTCGGGCTCGCGGGGTATACAAAGCTCGCGGGATATACTGGGAGCCGAATCCGCTCATGAAAACCCGCTACCGCGCTGACCACGTTGGCAGTCTGCTGCGCCCTTCGGAGCTGCTGGAAGCCCGCGCCGCTTTTGCGAAAAACGCCATTCCCGAGGAGAAATTGCGCGGCATCGAGGACCACGCTATCCGGCAAATTCTTCAGCGGCAGCGCGACATCGGCCTCGACATTCTTACCGACGGCGAACTCCGCCGCGGCTCCTGGCTCACCGATATGGCGGATGCAGTGGAGGGCTTTGTTCCCGATCGCGTGGTGCTGGATTGGAAGGGCCCAGGCGGCGGAGCGGAGGCGAGCACAGCCAACGCCGTCGGCGAGAGACTGCGGCAGCATCGCAAGCTGACCGCGCATGAATTGCCCTTGCTTCAAGCAGAGGCTCGCGCGCCGTTTAAGATCACTTTGCCCGCGCCCTCCAACTTCATGGTGTCCAGCTACAAGCCTGGGTTGACGGACCGCTTCTATGCTTCCCGAGCCGCGTTACTCCAGGATGTGGCTCGAATCGTGAACGAGGAGATTCAGTGGCTGGTGGCGGAGGGCGCATTGTACATTCAGCTCGACGCGCCGTATTACTCGCATTATCTGGACCCGCAACACCGTGAGCAGATTATCGCCGACAGGCGCGATCCGGACGCTGAACTGGCCGACGGGATCGCGGCCGACAACAGCGTGCTCGAAGGCATTGCTCGCGAGGGCGTCACGGTGGCGATGCACGTTTGCCGCGGCAACAGCCGCAGCCGCTGGTTCACGGAGGGCGGCTACGATCTGATCGCGGAGAAATTGTTCGAGTCGATGGACGTAGACCGGTTCCTGCTGGAGTACGACACGGAGCGCTCAGGGAGCTTTGAGCCGCTGCGGCGCATTCCGCGAGACAAAAGCGTGGTGCTGGGACTGATCACCACCAAGGAGCCGCGCCTGGAATCGAAGGACGATTTGCGCCGCCGAATCGATGCAGGCCGCGAAGTGTTTCCCGATGGAGCGTCTCGCGGTAAGCCCCCAGTGCGGCTTTGCGTCCGTTGCCGCAGGGAATCTCTTATCGATCGACGACCAATGGCGCAAACTTGACCTGGTGGTCGAGGTTGCGCGCAAGGTCTGGGGCTGACTCTGTTTCCTACTGAATTACGATCTCGCCGGTGTTCGCCACGATCGTGCCGGCAGTAACCTGCAGCGGAACCGTTCCCGATCCAGCGAGCGAATGGGGCATTTGGCAGTCGATCTGATCGATGCCGGTGTATCCACTCGCGCCGGCGTACAGAACCGGGCAGTTGACTCCGTTCACAGTAACAGTGATGTTCGCCATGCCCGCCGCTGCCGCGCCGGTGGTGTAGAACGCCAGATAAACGTTGTCCGTCGCGGCCCCCATGTTAATGGGGGTGGGTGAGTAGTACCCTTGCTGATTCAGCACGAAGGCCGGCTCGATCGTCTGGGTCCCGCTTAAGGTGACGCGCGTCGCGTACGCGGCCGCGACTCCCAATCCGTCGATAGTGAACACTGCGGGCGAGACGGCCGCGATCTGAACATTGGTCGCGGTCTGGGTCGACCCAGGAGCATTGATCGTCACCGTGGCCGATCCAGTGGCCACGCTGGCGGGAACCTGGAAGGTGATTTGGTTCGGCGATACAAACGCCAAGGGCGCGAGCGTGATGGCTCCCTTGGAGTCTGTGATCGTGGACCGTGGTGCCATCGAAGTCGGTCGGAAACGGCCCAACGATTTCGTCGGCTTCCGGCGCCATGTTCTGTCCCATGGCGAATGCAATTCCGCCTTGCGCAAGCGCGGCACACCCGGGCTGCCTGCGCGAGAGAATCAGGGGAACGTTGGGCATGGTGGTGGAACTCGGGGCGAAGGAAATTCCGCGATAAACTTCGCCGGCATTGGCGGTGCGCAGGATGGTGAATTTCTCATTCGCGGCGGTGGCGGCGGAGGTGTTGGCCAGCGTGTCGTTGATGCTGACCAGCATATTGGGGTCCGCGCCTGCATCCGGGTTGGCGCTTAGCGTTGCAGTGGTGGCCCAGATGGTCACGGTTCCGTCACCATTCACTTTGCCGGCAAGATGGCGGAGGCCGGTGGTGGCAGGATTGAGCGCTGTGGGGTAGTTCGCGACCGAATACTGCTGACCCAGATTCAATCCGTTCTGAAGCACGTACGCCATGGTCCACGTGCCGTTTGCGAAAGTCCACTTCTGCAGGCCCGCGAGCTTGGTGGTGGAGGCGTCGGCTAAGGTCTGGTCACCCTCATCGCATACATACAGCGTGGTCGCGTTGGCGAACCAGATCCCGAAGGGATAGACCGTGGAAACACTCGCTGATTTGGCCGAGGTGGTTGGGAATCCCGGGAGAGGAGCGATAGTCGCGGAGGCCGCGTTGGCCAGAGTCGGCAGCGTGCCCGCCGTTCCGACCTGATACACCGTATCGATTCCGTTGCCGCCGCTGCCCTTAGTTACGTAAAGCGTGTTGTTGAAGATGGTTATACCGCGGAAATTGTTGTCCTTCCCGGGCTTATCTGACGACGAGAAGACGAAGTTGCCGACCTGTTGAGGTATCGTGGTCTGGGATTGCCCCGGTGTTGCGACTTCAACTCCGGTTGTCAACGTCACGAGGGCCGGTGTGCCCTTTCCTGGGCCGGCTCCATTGTCGGAGTTGCCGACCATGTAATACAGACCATTACCGCCGAGAATCGCGGCGCGGCCATTGTCGCCGCTATACGCGTTGGTCGGCGTGACCTGAATCGCTCCGTTTCCGCCCACCTGCACGACGCCGCGGAAGTAGGATTCACCGGAGGGATCGGTGGGATCGTAATTCATCGGAGTGTTGGAACTGGAAACGTCAATGGTGTTGGGCGGAGCGCCGACGTAGCCCACGAACGTGAGGACGCTCCCGTCGGTCGAGAGATTGAGGTCCAGCTCGGATTTGGAACTGAAGCTGGTCACGACCATGTTGGCCGGGACATCGAGGGTGCTGACCAGCGAGCCCGACGGAGAAAGCTGATCCAAAAAGATGGGCGCACTGACTCCGAAGCTTCCGTCCGCGGAGTCGTTGTTCCAAACATTGTTGCTGTTGGAGGTGTTGGGAGCCTGGCCGTTACTCACCGCCGCGTTATCGCACGTCTGGCCTGCCGCGTTGGCGGATGCCGGGCAAACCGGCGGCAGGCCTTGTCCCACCACCACGGTGCTGGCATCGCCCGTATAAACGCTCCGCACGAGAACCAGATTCCCGGAGCTGAAGCCGGTGAAGGCGGGAGGCGCGCCCGAAATCGAGATGTTGTCAAAGCGCCAGTTGCCCGAGCTGTTATTCAATGGCTTTCCCGCAGCGGCCATATTGTCGGCGCCGGTCGAGGCGTTTACCAGCTCAATGGCGAACTTCGGATTGTTGGCCGCAGCCGGATCGGTGATGGTCGCACTCAATCCGGGGAACCAATTTTGGCCGCCGCCACCGGTGATCGCAACATATGCCCCCATCACCGTATTCGAGGAGGTGGTGTTGGTCATTGCAGCCAATCCGGTATCGGCTGCGGAGAGTGTGATCGGCACATTCTTCCACGTGCTGCCATCCGTGGTGTATTCGAGTTGCAGGTTCGCCTCACCCTGAGTCGTCGCATACCAGTCGAAGCTGACGGTGATGGGGCTGCTGTATCCCACGGTGCTGGCGGCGAACACCGCGCCCTGCGATCCGATAGGCGCGGCGCTGGACCAGCCATTCGCCGCCCCAGCGGCGCCGGCCTGGGCCCGGATGCGCCAGATATTCGTGAGATCCGCATTGTTGTTCGTGCCAGTGTCTCCGGTAGCGCCGACGATAATATCGTCGGTGGTCACTCCAATATTCGGGGTTGCATACTTGTCCATGCCAATCGAGCTGGCAGTCCCTGTTCCGGTTGAGGGGGCCGGGCTGTTGTTAACCGCTATCGCGTCGTTCTCAAACGTCCAGGCGGTGATGACTCCGGCTTGGGCAACGAGAGATGTGGCAATCAATGCTGCGATCGATACGACTTTTCTCATACAGGATGATCCTCCCTTTAAAAGGCTGGCGGCTGGGTTTCTAATGGAGGGAGCAAAAAGGGACAATGGTAGCGGTCGCGCACCTACAGGAGCTACAGCCATCGCAAGCAGCACGCTGTTCTGTCTCGTTCCGTTCCCTCTAGATTGGAATCCAAAGGGGTAACGATAGCAGGCGGATGTGTAAACCACGCAACAGCACGGCTACAGTACGATGAAACTCAAGACGGCAGACTGATTCCGTTCTTTTCAGCTGCTCTATCGATCAGTCTCCTTAAAGCCTGAATCTCTTCCGGCTTCGCCTGCGGCATCGGAGGGCGCATGCGGCAGTTCGGAATCAACCCGCGCAGCCAAGCCGCGATTTTATACCGCACGTGCAGGCGCGAATAGTCGGAGTAAATGTACTCGTGCAGGTCGCGCAGGCCGCCCTCGACCCACAGCCTCCGCGCCTTGACGATGTCTCCGGCGCGCCACGCGTCGATATGATCCAACATTCTTTCCAGCGCGTAGTTCCACGACCCGGACGCCGTGCCGTCGAGCATATCGTGCGCGAGAAACTCGTGGAACAGTCCGCCGCCCGCGGCCAGAATTGAGACCGGTCTCTCCAGCCCGCGCAGCACTTTCCACATCTTGCGCTGGCCCTCGTAGTTGTAGATCATCTTCCAGCCGATGATGTTGGGCACCGCTTCACAGATCAGCTTGGCGGTTGGACCCGGCACTCCCAAGCCCCACAGCGGCGTCGATGAGCCGCTCACCGGGTGGGTGATGATCGGCAGGTTTACAGCGGCGTCGATGGCGCGAATCTGGTCCAGCCAATACTCCGGATATTTCTCGGAATTCCAGGCGCCGACCAGGTCGATGCATCCGGCGGGAGGAAGTAGAAAGAGCCCATCGGCGCCGGCGGCCTTGGCGTCGAGGGCGCATTCGACGCAGCCGTCTGTGGTGAGATCGAAGACCCCGGCGAACACGGGCATTCTCCCTGCGGCCTCTTCGATGGCAAGCTCCACCACCCGGCGCTTTTCATCCCGGGTGAGGTAGTAGATCTCGCCAGCCTCCGGGTTGGCGATGATCCCGCCGACTTCACGAAAGCGAGGCTGAAGGAAGTAGCGGATTAGATTGCGGTACGCCGCGTCATCGATTCGGCCCACGTCGTCGAACGGCAGCACTGCGGCGGTGTAGTAGCGATGGGCTAGGTCTCGCATGAGTTAGAACAGCATCGGGCCGACGATCTGGCGCATGCGGTCAACCTCGGCGGAATTGTGCTTGAGCAACTCGTGGCCCCAGGCTTTCGAGGTGCCGGCGCGGCAATCCTCCGCTAACAACCCTCCGAAGCGCTCTTTGTCGCCGACACGGAGCTTTTCCGGCTTCGTCCGGGCGCCGAGAACAAAGACCCTGTCAGCTAGGCTGGAAGGCACCTCCGCTCTAACGTCGTCGAGACGCTCCGGCTTTCCATCGCAGTCAATCAACAAGACGACGAACCTGTTCTGGTCGAATTGCATCGCCGGAAAGTGGGCGCTTTTTAGCTTCGCTACCGCCTTAGTCCACCCGTCCGCTTCCTCAAGTACCCTCATCTCCTTGAACCCGTCCGGAAGCTCGAGAGCGAGTGTGTACTCGAAACTAGATCCGGCGATTTCAGCTTCTATCAAAAATCGCATCGGCACGCCTGTCCTCCCGCGAGACACATCCTTGGGCTTTACTAGATCTCCGACCCGATTCGTGCCTCGCGCGATCCTCTGCAGGATTTCCAGCGCGCGCGCTGTTGTGCTTTTCGCCGACACCGTTCTTTCCAATCAACAATACCGACGGCATCCCGTCGAGCTTCAGCTCGAAATTCTCCAAGCACCGGAAGTTGTGGACGTACAGTCGCCGTATCACAAAAGCATGATACCGCGCCCCTTGCCACAACATCAGTGGCTTTTAATTGCATGCAGCAAAACCGCTTGCACGGCGCAGGGCCGTGTGGTACCATTCCGTCAATTTGGCTAGGTCTGCGCAATCGCGGCTGCAGGCAAAAGACAGGAACAGGTGGAGTTCAAAACCGTGAAGCGAAATCTCATCAGCCGGGCCGCGTACTGGAGCGCGGCCGCCCTTCTGGCAACCACATGCGCAAGCTTCTCCAGCCGCGGCGCGGAACTGGATAGCGGCGGCCTTGACGTGGTAAAGATCCGTCCGGATTTTTACATGATCGCCGGAGCCGGCGGCAATATCGGTGTCAACATCGGCTCGGACGGCGTGGTGCTGACCAATGCCGGAAATGAGGCCTCCAGCGACCGGGTCCTGGCCGAGGTCAAGAAGCTGAGCGACCTGCCCGTCCGCATGATCATCAACACCGACGGCGGCCCGGATTTCGTCGGCGGCAATGCGAAGATCGCTCGCGCCGGATTGGCCGTCCGCACCGGATCGAACCTGGCGGAGATCGTGGCGCATGAAAGCATCCTCACCAAGATGAGCGCGCGCAATGCCAACCCTTCTTATCCCGGCGACGCCTGGCCCAACGACGCGTTCACGGTGGGCCGCCATGCCGTTCGCATGAACGACCAGGGCATCGAGATCTTCAAGCTGGCGAACGGCCACAACAACACCGATAGCGCGGTGCTGTTCCGCAAATCCGACGTGGTCGCGGTCGGCGACATCATGGACACCACCCGGTTTCCCGTGATCGAGGTGGCCAACGGCGGCAGCATTAACGGCGAAGTCGACGCGCTAAACCGCGTGATCGAACTGACCATCGCGCCGATTCCCTATATTTACAAGGACGTCGGCACCTACGTCATTCCCGGCCACGGCCGCCTGTGCGAGCAGATGGAAGTGGTGGACTACCGCGACATGGTGGTGACCATCCGCGATAACGTCGCCGACCTGATCAAGCAGGGCAAGACGCTGGATCAGATTCAGGCCGCCCATCCGGCGCTGGCTTACGAGACCCGCTATGGCCGCGAGCCCGGAGTCACCAACGCATTCGTCGAGTCGATCTACAAGAGCCTGACGGCCAAGAAGTAGACGATCAATCTATAAGGAACGGCAGCGCACTCATGAGGCACCAACTTTTCCAACCCAAGATCACGCTGTTCGCGGCTGCATTGCTGATGCTGCCAGGCGGGCTGTATGCACAAGCACAAGGCGGCGGCGGTGGCCGCGGAGGCGGGCGAGGCGCGGGCGGCGGACGCGGTGGAGCGGCGGCAACGCCTCCCAGTGCGAAAGCCATGGCGCCCATCGATCTCACCGGCTACTGGGTTTCGGTGATCACCGAAGACTGGCGGTATCGCATGGTGACGCCCTCTAAGGGCGATTTCCAGGGCGTGCCCATGACACCGGCGGCTCGCATGGTCGCCGACGCCTGGGATCCGAACAAGGAACAGTCGTCGGGCGGCGCATGCAAGTCCTACGGAGCTCCGGCGCTTTTGCGGCAACCTACCCGGCTGCACATCACCTGGGAGGACGATAACACTCTCAAGATGGAGAGCGACGCCGGCAAGCAGGTCCGCCTGTTCCACTTCGGCGATTGGAAGGGCACCAGCGCCCCGAGTCTTCAGGGCGATTCGGTTGCCGACTGGGAGAACATGGGGGGTGGCCGGGGCGGTCGCGGAGGGGGAGGCCGCGGTGGCGCCCGCGCGGCAGCACCGAGCAATGAGCCTTCGGATGCCTCGCTTAAGGTGGTAACCACCAATCTGACGGGCGGCTTCCTGCGCAAGAACGGCGTTCCCTACAGCGATAAAACCTCCCTCACCGAGTACTTTGACCTGATGAAGGAACCCACCGGGGAGCAGATGTTCGTGGTAACCATTTCCACCACAGATCCGACTTATCTCACAAGGGCTTTCGTCATCAGTTCGCAGTTCAAGAAAGAGCCCGGCGACACGGATCCGAAGTGGAAGCCGACGGATTGCTCGGCCATCTGGTAGGAACGAAAGGAGATCTTAAGATGACTCTCAACAAGATCCTGTGCATGTCGCTGGCGCTGGGCATGGCCCTGCCTGCCCTGGCCGAGATCGACTTGTCCGGTTCCTGGGCGTCGATCAACGACGAAGACTCCATGGAGCGCGGTGCCGGGCCGAATCCCGACGACTTCGGCCGGTCTGCCGCTGAATGAGGCGGGCAGGGCAAAGGCCATGGCCTACGAGCAATCGGTAATCTCCATGCCGGAGCGAATTTGCTGGTTCCAGACCCAGTGGCACATCGCCGCGGGGCCGTTCAGCCTGAGGATGTGGGCCGTGCCTGATCCGCTGACGGGCCGGGTTCTGGCGTGGATGGTCGGCGCGTGGGAAACGCGAGCTCCCATGACCATCTGGATGGATGGCCGTCCGCACCCTTCAGCCAACGCTCCGCATGACCAGACCGGTTTCACCACCGGCGTGTGGAACGGCAATGAGCTGATCGCCACCACGACACATCTGAAGACCGGTTACATCCGCCGCAACGGCGCGCCCAGCAGCGATGAGGCGACCATCGTCACCCACTTCCGCCGCCACGGCGACCTGCTGACCGTCGCGCTGTTCATGAACGATCCGGTGTACTTGACCGAGCCTTATGTTCTGACCCGTTCCTATAACCTCGCCACCAACCCGGTTTCGATCGGCGGTCCGCCGTGCATCCAGGGCGACGAGGGTGTGGAGGAAGGCCGAGTTCCCCATTATCTTCCGGGAAAGAATCCTCTGACCAACGAGATGACCAAGCTCTACGGCATTCCGTGGGACGCCGAAGCGGGTGGAGCGGAAACCATGTATCCCGAGTATCGCGATAAGATCAAGGATAAGTTTGTTCTTCCGGCCAAGTGCGAGCGTAATTGCGGCGGCGGGCGCGGAGGAAATTGACGGGCGGGTTTAAGATTTCTATTTGTGTAAGCAGGAGGCAGCTTGAAAAGCAAAACTGTTCACTTTAACTCTGGCGGGAGTCAGCGGTGCTGGGCGTCGCCGCCTAGGCGCATCATTCCTTCGCCGCCACCTATAACGAAGGCGAAAAGATGACGGTGGAGGCGGACGTGGTCCAGTTCCTCTATCGCAATCCGCATTCGTTCTTGCAATTGACCACCAAGGACGCCAAGACCGGCCAGGAGATCACCTGGGCAGTAGAATGGGGCGGCGGCGGCCAGTTGGGCAGCCAGGGCGTGCAGCGCGAGACGCTGCGTCCCGGCGATCACGTCATCGTAGTGGGCGAGCCCGGCCGCGATCCGGACGCGCATCGTCTCCGGATGCTGAGCATTAAGCGCCCGTCCGATGGCTGGTCTTGGGGCGGCACGTTCGACTAGACCGCTTCTCTTAAGTTTAGGATTTGACGGCGGCCCGGGGAAACGAAACCGAGTAGGCGGAGCTATCGTTGCCCTGAGCCGCCGTCCGTTATTTTGAGGTTGATTCCACGCAAGTAAATTCATCCACAGGTACCATCCCTTGAAAAAGAAATTCTTGGTTGTTCTCACCGCCGGAGCCTTCCTGACTTCCTTCGGCTACTTCGATCACGAAGGCGCTGCGTACGCGCAAGCCCCCAAGGCGAACCCGCCTAAGACGGCCGCTCCGAAGACCGCCGTGCCGGGCGAAACCTCTGAGCAGCACTTCAAGAACATCACCGTGCTCAAGGGGATTCCGGTGGATGAATTCATGGGCACCATGGGCCTGTTCTCCGCGGCGCTGAGCTTCTGCTGCAAAGACTGCCACACCGGCGCGGGAACGGCGAATCCCAAATGGGAGGACGATCCGCCTCGGAAGGTGACCGCGCGCCGCATGGCGCAAATGGTGGCCAATATCAACAAAGAGAATTTCAACGGACGCCAGGTGGTGACCTGCTGGACCTGCCATCGCGGCAGCCCTTCGCCCGCGATTACGCCTCCCATGGATACGGTCTACGGCGACTCCGTCTTCACGCCGACCGATGTGCTGCCGGTTGCCAACATCGCAACCGCCGGAACTCCTCCCGCCGATCAGATTCTCGACAAGTACATCACGGCTCTGGGTGGAGCGCAGGCTCTGGCCAGCATCACCAGCTACACCGCCAAGGGCAACAGCCACTTGTTCGGAGAGGTGAAGAACGACGCTACCGAGATCTCCGCGAAAGCCCCCAATCTGCTCGCCACGGTGGTGCATCAGGATGAGGGCGACGTGGCTCGCACCTTCAACGGCCGCGAGGCGTGGGTGATGCTGCCCCTGACCGTGGTGGGACAGTATCCGCTAACGCGAGCGCCTACGATGGCGCCAGGCTGGACGCGCAGATGGCTTTCCCCGGCGGCTTGAAGCAATTCTTCACCAACTGGCGCGTAACTTATCCGAGCGTGGTGGCCGGCAAGCCGGTGTACGTGGTTCAGGGATCGCTGCCCAGCGGCCTGCTGGCCACGTTCTATTTCGATAAGCAGACCGGCCTGCTGGATCGCATGGTGCGCTACGCGAACTCGACCATGGGCCGCGTGCCCACCCAGGTCGATTATTCCGACTACCGCATGGTCAACGGGGTCATGATGCCGTACAAGTGGACCTTCTCCTGGATCAGCGGCCAGGAGCAGTATGAGCTGACGAGTATCCAAGCTAATGCCCCAGTGGACGACGCGAAGTTCGGGAAGCCGACCCAGCGGGCGAACTAACACACGCACGGGGCCTGCGCCGCATCGAGACTGCGTGGTGACCTTCGTCATGCCTACTTCTATCAATGAGTTTCCGGCAGCGGCCACAGATCCAGCCCCTCTTCCGGAAAATGCCTCCGGTTGTCGGTGAGAAGGGGAACTTGGTTGGCGAGGGCAACCGCGGCGATCGTAGCGTCGGTGTACGACAGGGTTAGCCCTCTGGCTCGCCAATCCCGGCGCAACAGACCCGCCTGCCGCGCGACGGCCGGGGTTATCAGCAGGCATATCAAGCTATCGATGAACGCCTCGGTGGCGGCCTCCTCCCCGGGACGGATGCCGGCATAAATCTCGGTGATATTGACAGGACAGCACGCGAGGACATGCCCTTGCTCCAGGAGCTGGTCAAGGAACTCGGTGCGGCCGAACCGCCCGTTCAGATGGTCGAAGATGACGGACGTGTCGAGAAGGACGGTGGCCATCAACGGTCGATGGCATTCTCGAACCGTTCATCCCGTTCCGAACGGATTTGCTCGACGTGGGCGCCACCGCCCTGGGCCAGCTCTGGGTGGTCTTCGGACTTCCAAGCTCCCGACGACGCCTTTAGGGCTTCGCGCTGCTTGTTGCGCCGCACGTCCCGCCACAGAACATCGACAACGTAATCGGTGCGTGGCCGGTGCTCGGCGCCGGCTAGCCGGTCGAGTTCCAGGGCAAGATCCTCTGGAATTTTGATAACACTTGCCATGGTGACAGGTTCCCTCGGTTGGCCTCCTGCTTTGCTACCACCATCTTAACTCGGACTCCGATGATTACTTCAATTCCCTTCCCTACAGAGCCGGGTGCCGAGGGCCACGCTTCAGCAATTGCGGCCAGTTTACGACCATCGTCAGCGCCTAGGAGGCCTGACCGGAGACGGCGCACACCCTGCGAGAGGTTTCGGAACTCCGATGTCGCGAAATTCCTGGGGCTCATGACGGGCAGTTCGATGAGCCTAACGCTGCAGGCGCCAGGTCCCTCCCTCGCCATCAAGTCCGAAACTTGCTAGTCACCGGAGAAAGCTGCCTCTATCATGGGAGGAGGTTATCTCCGAGAGATGTCCGAATACCGCCACTGAAGTAAGAACGCGTTGCGATGCTCGCTCCAACAAAGCGATGGAACCCCGATCTGCCCGCGCTGGGCGCTCCACGAGCGTTCTTCGAGCAAACGAAACCTGAAAACGCCCCGGCGCCGCAACCGTCCGCCTGGTGGGAGGCTCTTTATAGCCGCGATGAGCGCTTCGACGGCCGGTTCTTCATCGGAGCCTCCACGACAGGAATCTACTGCCGCCCCATCTGCCCGGTTCCCTTCGCCAAGCCCAACAATCTGGTTTGGTTCGCCTGCGCCGCCGCCGCCGAAGCCGCGGGATTTCGCCCCTGCCGGCGATGCCGTCCGGAAACCGCTCCGGGAACCCCGGCCTGGGGAGGCACGTCGGCTGTCGTTTCCCGCGCGCTGCGGCTCATCTCGGAAGGCGTTCTCGACGCAGGCGGAGTTGAGGACCTGGCCGAACGTCTCGGCGTGGGAACGCGGCAAATCCGGCGCCTGTTTGGCGAACACCTGGGCGCGTCTCCTCTGAAGATCGCCATCACGCACCGGGTTCATTTCGCCCGCAACCTGATCGAGGAGACAACCCTTCCGATTACCCAGATCGCGTTGTCCTCCGGCTTTCGAAGCATCCGCCAGTTCAATCACGCCGTGCGAGCCGTTTGCGGACAGTCCCCCACCGGCCTTCGCCGCGCGGCGGGCGGGAAATCCCGGCTTCCTCAGGGAGGCTTGGCGATCCGGCTCCGGTACCGGCCTCCTTTCGATTGGACCGCTCTCATCGACTTTCTGAAGCCAAGAGCCATCCCCGGAGTGGAGACGATCAGCTACGAGGTCTACCGGCGTACGATCGACATCGATGAGTACACCGGCACGATCGCCGTCCGCCCAGACAACACCGAGCCGTTCCTCACGGTGTCGATCGACCTGCCCGGATACCAACATCTGATGAAAGTGGCCGAGTGCGTAAGGCGCATCTTCGATTTGGGGGCCGACCCGCTTCGCATCGTCGAAGACCTGTCGCGCGATCCGCGTATGAAACCGCTGCTGGACCGGCGGCCCGGGCTCCGCGTTCCCGGCGCTTGGGATGGTTTCGAGCTCGCCGTGCGCGCCGTTCTCGGCGAACGATTGACCAACCACGGTTCAATCGCCATGCTTCGCAGGCTTGCTGAAACCTTCGGAAAGCCCCTGCAGAATCCCGCGCACGGCCTCACTCATGTGTTCCCGAAAGCCGAGGACCTGCTGAGCGCTGACCTCTCCGCGGCCGGGATTCAGGGGGAACGCGCGGCCACGCTCACCCTCCTCGCCCGCGCCGTGTGTAATGGGGATCTCACTTTCCACGGCGCCGCAAACCTGGACCGGGCAATTTCACAGATTGCGGCCATTCGCGGCATTTCCCAGGCTGCGGCGCACTACATCGCCATGCGGGCTCTGGGCGAGCCTGACGCATTTCCGCTTCCCGGAGCCGCCCGCAAGTTGCGGCGTCTTTCGGAAGCGTGGCGGCCCTGGCGGGCTTACGCCGCACTTCATCTGTCGTGTTAGGAACCGGCCGGGTAAAAATTCTATAAAACGGCAAACCAAAGTCGTTGAAAATGAGCCATCGGAGGCACTGAACTTTCGCCGGATTCAGGTCCACTTATTGCCAGACACACGCGGCCGCCGCCCCTATAGTGGATCACATGAAAACACACATTTGTTTCGCCGCGCTTCTACTCGCCTCTCCCGCCATGTTTGCGCAGGCCACACAAGACGCCTCCGCCGCTCCGGCTGCGGCCGAGGACACCGGCACGTCCAACGACCTGTTCATCATGTTCGGGTCGGACTTTGTGCGGCCGGGCCTGGAGCCGAAAGCCAACGACAATATCGGCCTCGGACACACCTTCAAGTTTCTCAACAAAAACCCCATCGGGGACGAAATCACTTTCGCCTACACCTACGAAAACGCCGGTTCTCACGGGTTCCTCCATACTGACTTCGGGTCCCACACAGAGTCGCTGGGGCTGATGAAAAATTTCCCGATCCCCGGAACCAAGCGAATCACCGGGTACACCTGGATTCAGGGCGGGATCACCAGCCTGACCGGAAGCCCGAGCGTCGCCAACCGCTTTTACGATGGCGAATCCCTGGGGGCGATCGTTCACTTCAACGACCACCATTCCATCTGGATTCAGGAGAGCTATAACAAGATCGTCTCCATTCCTTGGTACACCACAACGTCGATCGGGTACACGCGGAGCTGGTAGGGCCAAAACAGCCAGCTCCTGCCGGCGTGCGGCAATGGCGCTATAGTAGTGAATATCACTACTACTGGGAGCGTCCGATGGATACGACTATTTCGGCAGCCGACGCCAATCGACGGTTCTCGGAAGTCTTGCGAACCGTTAAGGGTGGCGCCAGTGTGCTGGTGACCAGTCACGGCAGGCCGGTTGCCAGGATCGTGCCAATCACTGACGAGGACAGATCCAGGGAGAAGGCCCGCGCAGCTCTGTTTGCCAGGCTCAAAAAGCAGCGCCCCGTGAAAGTCGGACGCTGGACGCGCGATGAGCTGTACGACTGACTGAGCCGTGCGGGTTGGAATCGACACCAACGTCCTAGTCTACGCGGAGGGCGCCAATGGGACGGACATGCAGAAAAGAGCCCTCGATCTCCTCGCTGAACTGCCCCCGGACTCGGTAGTCCTACCGGTCCAAGTGCTAGGTGAGCTCTTTAGCGTACTGGTTAGGAAAGGGAAGCAAAAGCCGGCAAGGGCGAAAGAGGTTGTGTTGGCTTGGCGTGATGCTTATCCCCTCGCCGGTACTTCCGCCGAAGTGTTGCTCGGCGCGACCGATTTAGCCTCAGCGCACGGACTCTCGATCTGGGACGCTGTGGTGATCTCGGCTGCGGCGGAATCGGGATGCCGCCTGCTACTATCCGAGGATCTCCAGGACGGATTCAACTGGCGGGGAATCACCATCGCCAACCCGTTTGCATCCGCGCGCCATCCTTTGCTGGACTCTCTGCTGGAACCTTCGGGCGGAGATTGAGGCTCGGCGCAACCGGACCCTGCCGCGCGCCGTCTCTTATGCAAGAATGGCCGCAGGGATGTTTCAGCTTACGGCCGCCGGGCTCGCGGGCGTCGTCTTGGCCGCGATCGCTCTGGCTCAGGCCCCGCTCGTCGAAATCAATCCGCCGGACTCGGGTGCGCCTGACAGCCTCGCCGGTCTCAAGCTTCGAGCCGAATCCGGTGACGCCGCCGCGCAGTTCGATCTCGGCGTGCGGTATCACGAAGGCCAGGGCGTGCCGCAGGATTATGCCGAAGCCATGCGCTGGTTCCGTATGGCGGCCGATCAAAACAGCCCGGATGCGCAGTTCAACATCGGCGTGATGTATGAAAAGGGCCGCGGAGTTCAGCCCAATCTTGAAACCGCCGTGAGCTGGTATCAGAAGGCCGCCGCGCAGGACTACGCTCCCGCCGAGTACAACCTGGGAGTGATGTTTGACAAGGCTCGCGGCGTGCCGCTGGATTTCACCGAAGCCATGCGCTGGTACCGGAAGGCGGCGGACCGGAGTTACGCGGCCGCGCAATACAATTTGGGATTGCTCTATTATTACGGCCAAGGAATTCCGCAGAATTACGTGCTCGCGCACATGTGGATCAGTCTGGCGGCCGCCCGGTCCAGCGGTGACGAGCAGAAGAAGTGTACCCAGATGCTCAGCGAACTGGCCGCGAAGATGTCGGCGCGCCAGATTGAAGACGCCGGGAAACTGACCCACGATTGGGTCCCGGGCTCCGGCAATTAACTCCGTATCAATCGTCGGTTACGCCGTCTTCTTTCGCGGCCTGCTGAGCACGCTTATCGTTCGGGTACCAGTAATGCAGGTGGCAATTCTCGCAGGCCTTGTCGATCGAGTCGATCGCGCGCAATAGAGCCGGCGTGTCCCTCGCGTCCACCGCTTGGATCGCGATGGTGGCCGCCGCCTGGAGCTTGCGTGCCCGCCGCTGGAGGCTCGCGCGGTCGGCGTCAACGGCACGTTCGATCTCCTCCGGCTGGCTTTCGCTCTGCGGGTTTTTCGAACGGTCCCGCAGCCGCGCCGCTCTGCGGCCTTCCACCAGCTCTGGAACCGCTTGCAAGACAGCCAATCGTTCGCGCAGCTCCGCCCATTCCGCATCCGTGCGCGGGGCTTGCTGGTAAGATCCATGCTCATCGCTGATCTGCTGGACCGACTCGAACACCTGGTCGCCATTGGGATCGATCATGGAGTGCATGACATCCTTGATGGTCGCCGGCGCCCGTGCGACGCCAACCACCAGGGTCCACAGCAAAAGTGAAAGCGCTCCAGCCAGCTTCGGCCGCTCGAGCTTGCGCCGGAACATCAGGCCATTCGCAGCCAGCAAACCCAGTAACGCGATCTTCGCCCAGAACCAGGGATTGTTCGCGGACTCCGCCGGGTGCGCCGCGAACAGCAGCCCTCCGGTAATCGCCACCACAGCCAGGCCAACACGCTTCGGTAAGCGTAAACCATCCATCAATTCCTCGACCGAATAACCGCTCATCCCCAGGCTGAGCAAGCGCAGATCCGTCACCACCACCATGCCGCCGAATAGCGCCAGCGCCGTTACGTGGAGCGCAAGTATCGCGAGGTAGGCGTAAGACGCGATCACTTTTCCAACCCGTTCAGGAACTGATCGAAGTCGAGGCCTGGAGCAGGCCCGGAAGAGGCAGGCGGACGCGTCGCGGACAACCCGATAAAGATTCCTCCGAACAGCACCAGCACCCATAGCGCGAGCGAAACCGAAGCCACTACCGGCGCGCGATTGGCGCGCTTTACGGCGGCTTTGCGCACCGCCGTGTAATAGAACAGGATGGCCGCCAGCAGCACCGACATTTTCAATAGAAACGTGTAGTTCAGGTAGTAAACATCGGGATTGATGGAAAACAGCAGGAGCCCCGAAGAAATTACCAGCGTCAGGCCGGCCGCGGTCCACAGCATCGTGCCGCTCCACAACTCGGCCGCGCTTTTGCCCGTGAGTCCGAAGCCCAACAGGCGGAAGTTTACCAGCGCGATGGTCCCCACGCCGCAAATGAAACCCAGGATGTGAAAGTATTCAAGAAGCGGGAAGGCTAAGGGCGATTCATTCAGCGGATTGACCATCGGCGCTTACTGCACCGTGTAGCGCGCCCGCAAACCGAACTGCGCGATCTCGACATCGAACTGATCGCCTGCGTCCGGCTGCATTTGATAGGTGCCGTGCATCGTCCCGGTGGGAGTCTTGAGCCGGCACCAGGAGGAGTATTGGAACGATGCTCCCGGCTTCAGCACCGGTTGCTCGCCCACTACGCCGGGGCCCTTCACCTGCTCCACGTGGCCCACGCCGTCAGTGATGAACCAGTGCCGGGTCACCAGTTGCACGGTCTCCTGCCCCTCGTTGGTGATGCGGACGGTGTATTGAAACACCCAATCGTCCTCGAGCGGCTTGGAGTTGTCCGCGGAATAACGCGACATTACTTCCACGCGAATATTACGGGTGACGGCCTCGGATACGGGCGCGGGTTCCGGAGCAGCATTAGCCATCGCATGCCCATAGTACCAATTCAGGTCCGCGCAACTCTGGCGCAACTTTTCGCGCGGGGCCGTTTTCTTACAGGTGAACCGGGCAGCCGGAGAAAAGAAAGAAGGAGAAACCAGCCATGCAACTCAGTCAAATCGTTCTCATCGGAGGCCTGTTCGGCTGCGCGGCGGCGTTCGCGCAGAACGATCCGGCCACCGTCAATCAGCGCCGCGAAAACCAACAGGACCGCATCGCTAACGGCATCCAATCCGGACAGTTGACCGCCGGAGAGACCAAGAACGTGGAGGGTCAGGAAGCCAATCTGAATCGCGAGATTCACGACGATAGATCCGCCGACGGCGGCAAGCTGACCTCCGCGGAAAAGCAGCAGGTGAACCAGCAGCAGAACCACCTGAGCAACCAGATCTATCAGGACAAGCACAACGCCAACACCGCGCACTACGGGAACAATGAAGTGGGCGCGCGCCGCCAGCTTCAGCAGGACCGCATCGCGCAGGGCGTGCGTAGCGGCTCGCTCAAGGCCGGGCAAACCGCCCACCTGGAGAATCGCGAGCAGGGCATCAACCAACAGGTCCACGCGGATCGGCAGGCCAACGGCGGCAAGCTGAACGGCCAGCAGAAGCAGCAGATCAACCACGCGCAGAACGGCGCGAGCCGGGCCATCTATAAGGCGAAGCACTAACCCCAGGGCCCCGCGCGGCGACGCCTTCGCAATGCCGCGCGACCTGCCTCCGATCGTTCGCCTGGCCGCACGTTCCCTTGAGTCCGAGTAGAATCCCTGAAGCGGGTAAAATCAAGGGTGCGTGCGGCTTCTTTTTATTGGCGTCGGAGCGATCCTGCTCGCCGCGGGCGCTGCCGGTCAGTCCCGGGAAGTGACGGTGGCGACCGATGGGACGGGCAACTTCAAAACCGTGCAGGCGGCGGTGGATCACGCGCCTTCGCATTCCCGCCAGCGATTCATCATCCACATCAAACCGGGCGTATATAAAGAGCGCGTCACCGTCCCACCGGAGAAAACATTTCTCACCTTCCGTGGAGATGACGCCAATACCACGATCATCACGTTCGACGTTCACCCGGGTCCGAATCCCAACGGCGGCCGGCCGCTGATCACCTTCGATACTCCCACCGTCTTCATCCAGGCGAACGATTTCGAGGCAGACGACATCACCTTCGAAAACTCCGCTGGAAGGCAAGGGCAGGCTCTGGCACTGACGATTATGAGCGACCGGGGAGTCTTTCGCCGCTGCCGGTTTCTGGGCTTTCAGGACACTCTTCTGGCGCAAGCCGGACGGCAGTATTTCGATCATTGCTACATTCAGGGCGCGACCGATTTCATCTTCGGAGGCTCGGCCGCGTTCTTCGATCATTGCGAAATTCACGTCACCGCGAATGGCTACATCACCGCGGCCAACACTCCCAAGGACCAGAAGTACGGCTACGTGTTCTCCCACTCGAAGATCACCGGTGAGCCGAATGCGCTCACCTATCTCGGGCGGCCCTGGCGAGCCTACGCCGCGACGGCGTTCCTGGATACCGAGATGTCCTCCAGTGTGCGGCCCGCCGGCTGGAACAATTGGAACGATCCTGCCAAGGAAAAGACGGCGCGCTATGCCGAGTACGGGAGCACCGGGCCAGGAGCGGATGCAAACGCTCGCGTTGGCTGGGCCCGGCAGTTGACCGAAGCGGAAGCGTCGGCATACTCGATCGACAATGTTTTGGGTGGAGTGGACGGATGGGATCCGCGGACAGGAGCGGCTCAGCACGCTGTGACCGTGCTGGAAGCCTCAGAGCTCGATGACCCGGGGAAAGTCAAGCCCGCGCCGCTCGCCCGAGGCTCGGTTCTCCTCGCGGCCGCGGTTGCGGGTGACGGCCTGCATTTCTTCCGCAGCAACGATGGATACCAGTGGTTCCTCGCGGGCGATGCGAAGCTCCCAGAAACGGAGATGCGAGACGCTTCCGTCGTGCGTGCTCCAGGCGGAATCTTTCATCTGGTTTGGTCCGGCGGCAAGCGCGGAGACAAGAGCTTCTGGTACGCAAGTTCGAAGGATCTTCGCTTGTGGAGCGCTCCGCGGCGGATCGAGATCATGGCGAAGCAGAACGCGCTGGACGTGGTCTCGCCGCATCTGTTCTGGGACGCCGCCGGCGGGCAGTTCATCCTAACCTGGGGCTCGACCATGGACAAGAACGCCATCCAATCTTTCCAGGAGGAGGTCGACAACAATCCGCGCATCTTCTACGCGACGACGCGGGATTTCGAAACGTTTTCCGAGCCGGCTCTTCTGTTCGATCCGAACTACAGCGTGAAAGACGCCGTGCTGCTGCACGATGGCGAGCGCTTCGCTCTGCTGCATAATGACAACTCCACCCCCATGCAGGACCTGCGCGTGGCGTTTGGCGCGAGTCCGCTGGGTCCCTGGGCCCCCTCCAGAGATGCGTTCACGCAGAAATCCTTCGAGAATCCGTATGCGATCCAGCTCGGCGGGGAGTGGTGGATCTACGACACCAAGACGCCGGATGGCGCCACGACTCTCGAAAAGACTCGCGATTTCTGGACCTATACCGATTCCGGCGGGATTCGCTTTCCTTTGAAATCGCGCCTGGCCGGCGTGATGGAGGTCCCTGGGTCCGTGGCCGGAAGGATACCGAAAGAGGAGTAATCGAATGAAACGTTATCTCCCGTTTTTGTTTTGTGCACTTGCCGTGAGCGCTGCCGGCGTCTGTGACGTGACGGCCTACGGCGCCAAGAACGACGGCAGCGCGCGGGCGACCAAGGCCATTCGCGACGCGATTCAAGCTTGCGCGAAAACCGGCGGCGGCACGGTTTACTTTCCTCCAGGCACCTACGTTACGGGAGCGATCGAACTGGCCAGCAACATCACGCTCAACATCGACTCCGGCGCGACCCTGCGCTTCCATTCCGACCTTTCGGAGTATCCGCTGGTGCCCGGCCGGTCTGAAGGCACCGAGGGACTGACTCCCGCGCCGCTCATCGGCGGACGCAATCTTCACGACATCGCCATCACCGGCCACGGCACGCTGACCGCGGACAACGCGGCTTGGGTCAAGCAGGCGAACTCAAATGCGGCGGCTCGCCAGATGTGGACCAGCATTCAGGACCGGCTGGAAAAGAAGGAGCAGGTTCCGGAGGGCGATTACCGTGTTGCAGCCCTCAGCCTTCGCCCCGCGATGATCCGGCCCATGGATAGCAAGAATATTTTGATCGAAGGGATTCACGTGGTGGGCTCCTCCTTCTGGACCATCCACCTGCTGTACTGCGAAAACGTAGTGGTGCGCAATGTGATCGTGGAGACTTACCCCGGAGCGAATCCAGACGGAATCGATATCGATTCCAGCCGTGAGGTGCGCGTTTCCGATTCTTACTTCGACACCGGAGACGACGCGATCGTGATCAAGTCCGGCAAGGGAGTCGACGGCCGGCGCGTGGGTAAGCCGTCGGAAGACATCACCATCACTAACTGCACCTTCGGAAGAGCGCACGGAGCCGTGGTGGTGGGCAGTGAGACCGCGGGGGGCGTGCGCAACGTCACCGCCAGCAACATCGTTTCCAAGGGTACCGAGATCGGCATCCGCATCAAGAGTGGGCGCACTCGGGGAGGCGTGGTGGAGAATCTGCGCTTCGATAATTGGGTGATCGACAGTCCGCTGAAAGACGGAATCCTGGTCACCAACTATTACACCCGCGTTCCGGAAGAGCCGGTGAGCGAACGCACGCCGGTGTTCCGCAACATTTCCATCAGCAATGTTACGGTGAGCGGCGCGCCGGTGGTGGTGGATATTCAAGGCTTGCCGGAGATGCCCATCGCGGGGCTGCGCCTGCGCGACATCGTCGGCTCAGGCAAGCGCGGCTTGCAGGCGTTCAACACCAAGGGTCTGGAACTGCACGGTGTGAAGATCGACGCCGCGGAGGGTCCCACGTTCTTGATTCGCGACTCCACGGAGACGGAATTGGACCGGGTGGAGACGGATCAAGTCAGCGCCACAATGCCGGTGATCCGGCTGGACCGCGTGACGCGAGCCTTGATTCAAGACAGCCGTGCGTCGCCGGGGACCGGCGCGTTTCTTTCCACTGCTCCCGGCTTACTGAAGTCCGTCACGCTGGACGCCAACGACCTGGCTGCGGCGAAGACCCAATCCGAGGAGTCCGCCACCGATTATTGGCAGGGCATCGACAGCCCGGACCGGGGCTTGTCGCGACGGCAGTAAGGGCTCGCGCTGCGGGCCCGTAAGCATCCCATCTATATTTGAAAGAGGGGATGAAAACCAACCCGGCTTTACCCAATCCGCCGCTGACGGCCTCCCTGCCGGAGGTGCACTCGACCGTGCACACCGCGCGGCCGACGGTGATCCGGCGCATGTTGGCCTTTGCCGGGCCCGCGTACCTGGTCAGCGTCGGCTACATGGATCCGGGCAACTGGGCCACGGATCTGGTGGGCGGCTCGCAGTTCGGCTACAAGCTGCTGTGGGTGATCGTGCTGTCGAACCTGATGGCGATCCTGCTGCAAACCCTGGCCGCGCGGCTTGGCATCGTAGCCGGGCGCGACCTGGCGCAGGCCTGCCGCGAAGCTTATCCGAAGCCGGTGTGCAACGCGCTGTGGATCTTGTGCGAAATCGCGATTGCCGCCTGCGATCTCGCGGAAGTGCTGGGCGCGGCCATCGGGTTGAAGCTGCTGTTCCATATTCCCCTGGTGGGCGGCGTGCTGATCACCGCGCTCGACACCATCCTGGTGCTGTGGCTGTCGCGCTTTGGAATTCGCGTGATCGAGGCGGCGATTCTTTCCATGATCGCGGTGATGACCGGCTGCTTCATTGTCGAACTGGCCTTCGCTCATCCCGCGGTACATGAAATGTTCTTGGGTCTGGCGCCAAGGCTGGACAGCACCAGCCTGTACGTGGCGGTCACCATCGTCGGCGCCACGGTGATGCCGCACAACTTGTACCTGCATTCGGCGCTGGTGCAGACGCGAAGAATCGGCAAGACTGTCGCGGAAAAGCGCGAGGCGTGCCGCTACAACCTGGTGGATTCCGTGGTGGCGCTGAACGGAGCCTTGATTGTGAACGCCTCGATCCTGGTGCTGGCGGCGGCGGTGTTCTTCACGCGGCATAAGATTGTCGAGGAGATCGAGCAGGCGCATCAACTTCTCTCGCCGTTGCTGGGGACCACGCTGGCCAGCGGACTGTTCGCGGTGGCGCTGCTGGCCAGCGGACAATCGTCGACGCTGACCGGCACCTACGCGGGCCAAATCGTCATGGAGGGGTTCCTCCATTTGCGCATGCGGCCGTGGTTGCGGAGGCTGATCACGCGTACGGCCGCCATTATTCCCGCCGTGACGGTGATCCAGCTTTCAGGAGATAAGGCAACCCTCGGATTGCTCTTGGTCAGCCAGGCGATCATCAGCATGCAGCTTCCCTTCGCCGTGATTCCGTTGATCCGCTTCACCAATGACCGCCACCGCATGGGCGAATTCGTGAATGCGGCCTGGGTCAAGTGGCTGGCTTGGGCGACCGCCGCGGTGATTCTTGGATTGAACCTGTGGCTGGTGGTGCAGCAGTTGAGCGATTGGACCTCGGCTCGTCCGTGGATCCTCGCCGCGACGGCTCCGCTGCTTGCCGGAGTGCTGGTGCTCCTCGGCTGGATCACCTTCGCGGGCGAACGAGCACCGCGCGTAATCGAACCACCAGTGGCGGCAGCGGGAACGGTCACGGCGAATCTGCCCTCCCCGGTGTACCGGCGGATTCTCGTGCCGCTCGACCACAGCTCCCGCGACCGCGCGGCGATCGTGCACGCGGCGTATCTGGGACGGCTGCACGGGGCCGTTTTGCATCTAGTGCACGTGGAAGAGAGCGCCACCAGCCGGCTGTTTGGGTCGATCGCCTCGGATGCAGAAGTGCACGAAGGCGAAGAGTATTTCCACGGGATCGTCGAATCGCTGGAGAAGCAAAATCTGCAAGCCGAGTTGACCGTGACTCACGGGACCAGCCCCAAGGACGCCATCGTAAAGCTGGCTCGCGAGATTCATCCGGATCTGATTGTGATGGGCGCGCACGGGCACCGCGGCGTCAAGGATTTGATCTTCGGCAACACCATTAACGGCGTGCGGCACGAAGTCTCCGCGCCGGTGCTGGTGGTGGGGGATGAGCCGTAAAATCCAGCCGCTTTAGCAACCGGACCGGAGCGTTCATGTGACCTCCGCAAACCGCGTTTTCCTTCTTTGCGATGATGTTAACGTGAACGATCAAGTTGCCGATTTTGTTGCCGAAGCACGTCCCTTTTGCGCGCTTGTTGAGAGCGAGAAAGCCAGCGAGGCCAAAGGATTCGAGAAAGAGTGCTTGACCGTTCTGCTCCGGCTGTATCACCGACTACTGCTGCTTCCGAGGGTTGATCCAAATGAGCCTGAAATTCCTGAGCACATTTCCGGCGAAGAATGGCAAGCCGTCAGGGAGCGAACCGCCGAACGAATCGAGCACGACCAGTACTGGGGAGTGTTCGAGCCGTTCGCAGAAAAGAAGACTGATCCCATCTGCGGCTACGTCTCGGACGACCTCGCGGACATTTGGCAAGAGGTCAAAATGGGTCTTTCGGCCTTTGATAGCGGCAAGCCGAACTGCGTCGAGAGCGCTGTCTGGCACTGGCGATTTGGTTTTGGGTCCCACTGGGGTTACCACGTTGCTGGCGCGATCAGGGCGTTAACCGCGCTTCGCGCAGAAGAGTTTTATTGATCAAGAGGGGGCATAAGCCCCGTCTACCGTAGACGGCCTGTCAGCCGCCTCGCCCGCGCAGCCGGTCGGTACGCCGGCGGTCTCGCTTGGAAGGCCGGCCCTCGCGGGCGCTTTCGATAGGCGGGTTCGCCTTGCGCTCCTCAGCCAGTTTCTGGCGCTGCTCGCGGCTCGATTCGGTTTCGCGGTAGAGGGCCTGAGCTGTGGGAGCGGACCCGCGGATGTCGCTAAGCGCCAGGACCTCAATCTCGAATTCACCGCTATCGTTTTTGACGCGGAGAAGGTCGCCAGCCTGAATCTCCCGTGCGGGCTTCGAAAGCTGGCCCCGAAACTCGACGCGGCCCAGCTCGCACGCACGCGCGGCAAGCGACCGGGTCTTAAAGAACCGCGCGGCCCACAGCCATTTATCGAGGCGGATCCTTTCCGCAGTCGCTGAGTCCATGGCTCATCGTATGATGGGAGCGATGAAGAAGTCCCGCAGAGAAGACCCGCGCAGCAAGTCGAGCGGGTCGAGCAAAGGCCTGCCTCGAACGCCGGCGCGGACGGATCTAGCGCGGCGTGACGCGGTCGCGGCCTATGCCGCCGAGGCTGCCGGGTCTCCTCTCGACCTGGATCCCGACCTGGAGCGAGCGGGGGTCGAACACCTCCTGCAAACGACTGCGGGCTGGGACTGAAAGACCGCTGTTCCCTTGATCGCGGGCCACATCGGCAGACTTAGTACACTCTTGGTATGCGGATCCTGGTGGTGGAAGACGAGAAGCGCATCGCCGATTTTCTATCGCGCGGGCTGGAGAGCGCCGGTTACGCGGTGGATGTAGCGAACGCCGGGTCTCACGCCATCGATATGGTCCACACCACGGAATACGATCTGGTGATTCTGGATCTCGGGCTGCCTGACATGGACGGCCTGGCAGTGCTGCAAAAAATCCGCAACCGGAAGGTGACGCCGCCGGTGCTGATCTTGAGCGCACGCGACGCCGTCGATGACCGGGTGAAAGGCCTGGAAGGCGGCGCGGACGACTATTTAGTGAAGCCTTTTGCGTTCGTCGAGCTGCTGGCGCGCGTGCGAGTGCTGCTCCGCCGCGGCCAGCCTACGCCCGAACGGTTGCAGGTGGGCGATCTCACGCTCGACTGCATCCGGCGCAAGGTGATCCGCTCCGGTGAGAACATCGAGCTGGCGCCAAAAGAGTTCAGTATTCTCGAATACCTGATGCGCAATCGCGGGCGGCCGCTCTCCCGCACCATGATCGTCGAACACGTCTGGGACATGGATTACGACGGCTTGACCAATATCGTCGACGTTTACATCCGCCACCTGCGCAGCAAAATCGACGACAAGTGGCCGCAGAAGATGATTCAGACCGTGCGCGGCATCGGCTACATGCTGGAGGCGCCGGAGAAGCAAGTAGAGAGGACGATTTAGCAAATGGCCCGGTTCACGCGCGTTTTTGGAATGCGCGAACTGCCGGTGCGGCTGTGGCGCGGCCTGCGCACGCGTCTAATGCTGAGCTATGTCTTCCTGTTCGCCCTGCTGGTGATCGTGATCGGGCTGTTCTGCCGGCAAGTGTTGGAACAAAGCCTACTGAATACGGAGGAGGCGGCTCTCCAGGAGCTTTGGCCGGCCGCCAAAGGATATTTCAACATTCGAGCAGGAGGAGCCGGTCTGGAGCACGGACCCGGAAGACGCCGAAATCGTCAGCCAACTCAAGAGCGTCTACCTCATCGCGGACGCCCAGGGCAACGCGCTCGGCTACAACGAGGACAACGATTCGATCGGCTATAGCGCCGCGGAAATCGAGAAGATCGTATCCGATCCCATGCCGCACCAAACTCCTTCCGTGCGCCGCAGCAAGCAAGGTGAACCGTATTTGGTCGAGGCGGGCTGGGTCCTGGACGAACACCACAAGCAGCGGTACTTTCTAGCCCTCGGAAGATCTTTGAAGGACAACTACCGGACGGTCTCCTCCTTCACCAAGGCGTATTCACTGTCCTTCCCGGTGCTGATCGTTCTGTCCATACTATTTGGATGGCTGGTAGCCGGACGAGCGGTTCAGCCGTTGAACTCCGTGGCGCAAGCCGCGCAGAACATCACGGGATCGAACTTATCGCTGCAAATCCCGTTGCGCGGAGCCGGCGATGAGCTGGACCATTTGATCCACAGCTTCAACCTGATGACCGCGCGCCTGAACGAATCCTTCGAGCAAACGCGGCGTTTCTCCACCGACGTTTCGCATGAGCTCCGCACGCCCCTGACGGCGATCCGAGGGCAATTGGAGGTGGCTCTGTTCACCGCGGAGACTCCGGAACAGTACCGCGAAGCAATGGTGAATGCGCTCGAAGACGTGGAGCAGCTTTCCAGCATCGTTCGCGCGCTGCTGCTGTTGTCGCAATCCGAATCGGGGCAATTGGCGCTGCAGAAAGGGCCGCTCGATCTAAGCGAGGTCGCGCTGGAAGTGGTGGATCAGTTCCAGATTCCGGCGCAGGAGAAGAAAATCGCGTTACGCGCGCGCACCGCGCCCGGCTCCACGATTCACGCCGACCGCACGCAGATCGAAAGACTGCTCGCCAACCTCCTCTCCAACGCGTTGAAGTACACGCCGGCCGGAGGTTCGGTGGAAGTACGCGTGGGGCCGGCCGAAACGCCCACATTCGTCTCGCTGGAAGTTGAAGACACGGGCATGGGAATCCCGGCCGAAAATCTGCCGCACATTTTCGACCGCTTTTACCGCGTGCGCAATGCCCAGACCAACGATGTTCTGGGCCTCGGCCTGGGGTTAAGCTTCGTTTCCTGGATCGTCCAGGCGCATGAGGGGCGGATCGAGGTCGCCTCCACGGTAGGCGAAGGAACGCGCTTCCGGATTCTTCTGCCCCGCGAAATGGACGCGGCCCATGCGGGAGTCGCAAACGGAACGGCAGCCGCGGTCCCATCCGTTACACTGGAAACATCCTCATGAGCCTGGATATTAGCGAAAGCGTTCGCGAAGGTGTGACCATTTTGTCCTTAAAGGGACGGATTACCGCCGGTGAGACCAACGCGATCCGCGAGAAAGTAGATCAGGAAATCGCGGCCAAGCGCCTCAACATCATCCTCGACCTTACCCACGTCGACTATGTGGATTCCACCGGGTTGGGCGGAATGGTCATCTGTTATACGTCGCTGAAGCGGCAAGGCGGCGCGCTGAAGCTGGTGAATCCGAATAAGCGCAACATCGAGCTTCTTGCGCTCACCAAGCTCTACACCGTCTTCGAGGTGTTCACCGAAGTGCAGGACGCAGTCAATAGTTTCTTCCCCGGCCGCGAGATCAAGCGCTTCGACATCCTCGCCTTTGTCCAAGCGCACGAAGCAGACGAATAGCGGCCTTTCTAGTCTGGACCGCACACGCGGTAAACAATCGTGAGCCCGGCTCGCCCGGCCGGGCAATAGCCTGCGAGCCACGAGGCCAGGTCCGGATACCCGTGAATATCGAGCTGCGGGTTGTACAGGCTGAGGCCATCCACCAGAAAAGTTGGCTTGGACAAGACCACGTCGCTCCGATTTCGCGCGGCCCAACCAGGATCGACCGGCTGACTGTCAAAGAGATGGCGGCTCGCCGGAACACCGGTGAGAGGCTGCGAGTCCCAGAAGCGGCCGGCCACCGGCAGGCGCGTGTAGGCGACGATTCCAGGACGATAACCCCAGATGAGGATGGTGTCGCCGGAATGGGCCCTGGCGTTCACAATTTGCGCGGCAGCCTGCGATTCGCGGTCCATGGCCGTGTCTTGCGGCGCGATGTGGCTGAAGCGGATCGCCGGGACCAGCAGCGCCAGGGCCATGAAGATGCGCAGCGCGCGGGGGCTCAACACCGCTCCTCGTGCGGCGGGAATGACCAAGGCAGGGAGAAGCTGCATGAAGTAACGCGGCGCAAAGCGCCACCCGATGGCGGCTCCGGCGAAAGAAACAGAACACCAGGCTAATGTTTTGAGTGTCTCCAGACTCCGTTCTCGAGCCCAGTACCAGATGGCGGCAATCGACAGCGCCGCGTGGAATCCGAACCAATCGAATAGCGCCCGCGCACCGGAGTCCTGGGCCATGGAACCCGCGTCCAGAAGTCCCCAGCGCCAGACCTGTTCGATATAGGGCGTCATCGCGCCGGTTGAGGCCAGCCACAGAGCCACCGCCGCGTTGGGAATGAGGAAACCAGTTAGCAGCAGGGTTAGATCCGACAGCTCCAGGAAGAACGCCGCGGAGATCAGTACCATCGCCCCTTTCACGCTTAACTGGAACGCGACCCCTGCCGCGAGCCCCGCCAGCAGAGGCCGCTTCCGAAACGCCAGATAGACCGCGGCCAGGTGCGGGGCCAGCATCAGCGTATCCGGCTCCTCCGGGATCACCCCTGGGGCGAGATAGAAGATCGAGAAGAACGCGAGCACTCCAGCCGCAAGAAAGCCCTCCACGCGCGACCAAATCGCGGCCGCGAAGCGATACGCCAGCGCGCAGCACAAGATCACCCACGCGGAATCAGCCAGACGAAGAGCAATCCCGGTGCGCGCTCCGAACAAGAGATAGAACAGGAGATTGAGCGGCGGCTTGTCGTACCAAAAATCGCGGTAGGGGAGTTTTCCGAAAAGGACTTGGATCGCTGCGGCCAGGTGGTAATCTTCATCGGCCCAGAGAATGTGTGCGTCCGCGAGACGGGAAAAGACAACGGCGGCCGATAGGCAGAGCCAGAAGAATGCAGGCTGCTTCATTTAAAGAGCTCGACGCCGGAGAGTTCGTCGTAGAACACGGGAGGGCCCGAAAGAGCGGTTTTGCGCCCGCGGTCGTCTCCGTTGAGGACGTAATAATCGTAGCCGTCGAGCTTGGCGGGGTCATTTCGCTCCACGGGATTGAGCGCGCCGATGTTATAAATGTCGCGGTAAAACTCCAGCGCCGGAGAACTGTACCAGGTCGCGCTGACGGAGACCGAGCGGGCCGGCTTGCCGCGCAGTTCATCGCGCAGCCGGCGCGCGACGGGCCGGATTCCGGCGTCAAACTGCCACACCGTGAAGTAGCTGACGTGAAATTGATACATAAATTGTACGATGAGAACCACCGCGATCAAGCCGTTGACCATGCGAAACGCACGGTTCGGGATCCGTGATACGGCAATCGCCCAAGCCAGAGCCAGCAGCACGAAGAGCGGCAGCGTGAGGCGATCCTCGGGGTAGTTCATGTGCAGAAAAATGTGCGACGCCGCGACCGCGCCCAGAAAACCGATCAGAGCCAATGAGGGCAACAGGTATCGCTGGGATGATTTTTCGCGCAAGAAGAGGCGGACGGAAGTTGCCACGATAACCAGCAGAATCGCCGGAAGCAGAAAATGCTCGATGGCCCGGATCATGGCGCCAGAGCCGAGCCAGCCTCCGTGGCCGGGAACCGCGCGTACCGAAAGCGACACGAAATCGTAGAGCGCATCCTTAAACACCGGAGTGCCGATATAGAATTGAGACGTCTGCGCCTGCCGGATCACCGGGTAGCAGATGATGAGCAGCACCACCGCCGCGGGCTCGATCACGCTGTTAACCCGCCGCAGCCGCGCCCGCCATCGTCCCACTCCCAGAATCAGCGGGCAAAGAACGATCCCGATCGCCGAGAAAGCGAGATTGAACGTCGCCGACATGGCGAGCCCGGCAAAAATCCCGGCCCAGAAATCGCGGCCACGGATCGAAAAATAGAGCGCCCAAATCAAGAGCGTGATCCCCAGGCCATAGCCCCGCGCGGCGACCGAAAAATCCAGCAGCAGCGGAGCCAGGCTCACCGTTACCGTCGCCACGTACCGAATCGCACGGGACTCAACCGTGAGCTCCAGCACACGATGAAATCCGACAACGAAGAAAAATCCGGCGATCACAGTTGGCAGGCGCAGCGTCAACTCGGAGATGTGAAACAGGCGAACGCTGATCTGAGCCAGGATTGAAAACAGCACGTGATTATTGGGGTCGTACGGGCCCCAAACATTAGTCCAATGGCCCTTCACGTAATTCAGGTAGGTGGTGGCTTCATCCACCGTGATGGATTGATGCGCGGCGCGGTACGCGCACAGCAGCGTTCGCGCCAGCGCAAAGCCGGCAATGGCGATCCGCTCAGACCGCGAGGCGCCACCTGTCCCGGTCACTGTTGCTGCAGACGGCGAATCGATTCGAGCATCACCTTGCCGACAACCTCCAAGCTCATGGGTGAGATCTTATCCAGAGTGTCGGTGTCCTTGTGCCAGGGCGCATAGTCGAAGTCGATCACATCGAGCGAAGGGATGCCGAGACGGACGAAGGGCATGTGATCGTCATCCATGGGCTCGCTCATGTTGGTGAAATATTTCTGATAGCCGAGGGATGCTGCGGCGGCCCAGACCAGCTTACGCAGGCCGACGTTGGAGTTGACGTTCCTCAAGAATATCCAGATCCTTGTCGCCGATCATATCCACATTGATGAGCGCCTTGAAGCGCACCCACGTTCCGTCCTTCCTCCAAACCTCGGCCAGGTGCCGGCTCCCGTAGACGCTATCCGTGGCGGTCCAGTCTCCGAAGGCTTCTTCACCATCGAAGAAGATCAGATAAACATCGTCGACGCGCGGCTGACCGGCTAAAGCCTGCGCGAGTTCCAGCAAGACGCCGGTGGAGGACGCTCCGTCGTTCGCTCCCACGAAATTCCGTCCCGGAAAAGGTTTCGTGTCATAGTGGCCCGTGATCGCGATGGCCTTGCCGCTGCGGCCTGGAAACTTGACGATGATGTTCTTCATCGCCACCGCGCCGCGCGGAGTCGTCGCAGTAAAGTTGTCTTCGGTGACCTGAGCGCCCGCGACCTTGACGTGCTGGAGGATATAGGCCTGGAGCTTGTGATTGGCGTCTGAGCCCGCGGGCCGCGGCCCGAAGTCGACCGAAGCCTTGGCGAAGTCGAATGCGGCGGTCCCGGAGAAATCGGCCGCGAAGCACGCCGGCACGGCCAACGCAAGAATCAGGATTTTCGCGCGATACATATATACCCCAGTGTAAAGTTTTGGCGGCGGTCTAGCGGCTCCAGCAGCGGCAACAACAAGGCGGGAGGAACGAAGAAAATCGCCGCCACAATCATCAGCGGTCCGGGAAAGAATTGGAGCGCATTCAGCAGACGCCGCGAAAGCAGCCGGAAGAAGCCGCCCACCGGCCGAATTTCGATCTCGCCGAACCCGGCTTGCTTCAGCAGATGCGCCACGCCAAAGCGCGTATAACGAAAGTAATCGTGCGGCTGCTGGTGCTCCTCCCACTCGTGCGGAACGATCAGCAGCAATCGTCCTCCCGCGGCCAGCGTCCGCGCCAACTCACACAGGACGCGCGCGGGATCGGTGACGTGCTCCAGCGTGACGATGTTCACGGACGCGGCGAAGGTCGCGTCCCGAAACGGCAGCGCCGTGAGATCCCCGACCACATCCAGCCGCGAATAATCCCAGGTCTGGTCCCCGACGGCAAGATCCAGGCCAAGGTAGCGTTGCGCGGCGAAAAAGCCGCGGTAATTCCCCTCCCCGGCGCCGGCGTCGAGAACCAGCGCCCCGCCTGGAAGAGAGGCCGCGAAAGAGCGCACCGCGTCTTCGATGGCAGCCTCGAAATGCAGCACGTACCGGCGCAGCCCGCGCGGGAGCAAGGAGCGGGCTTGGGTGTACATCTAAGCTTCGTGGTACATCTACGACTTTTTTCGGGCTTCGACCATGATGGTCGAACCGGCGCGGCAGGTGGCTTCCAGCACCGCGAAGGGCAGACACATCGCCGTGAGAGCCAGGTACGCCAGATCCTTCCACATCCGCTGGCGCGGCGTCTCTGCAATGCGCCGCAGCCGGCGGGCCATTGGATCCAGATCCGGAGCGATGCTCGACGCCATGCCGGCGGGATTGTCGCGCAGCGAAAAATGCTTGTAGCGGAGAACTTCGAAGCCGCAGGAATCGAGCAGCGCGTCCAGATCCGATTTTCGAAAGTCGATCAGGTGGCGGGGAACATCGATGCCGTTCCAGCGCTGGCCGAACACCAGGAACTGCCAGCAAGCCGCGTTGGGAACCTGAACAATCAGGCGTCCGTCCGGCTTGAGCAACACATGAGCCGCTTCCAGATAACTTCCCGGATCGTACAGGTGCTCCAGCACGTGAAACATCGTAATGGCGGAGCAGGAACCGGGGGCGAGCGGCGCGCGCGAAAGAGTCGCGCACACAGCGGGAACGCCGGAACGCCGCCACGCCACATTTGCCGCCTCCAGCGAAAAATCCAAGCCCACCACGCGGGTCTTCAGCCGCTGCTGCAGCATCTGCAGGAACAGCCCCCCGCCGCAACCCACGTCCAAAACAATTCCCTGCTCCTCCGATTCCCGTATCGCGCGCTCCACGAATTTCAAGTGGTCGTGCATCACGAAGCGGCGGTAGGCCTGTTCCAAATGGTCCGCGGCGGAGGTCTCCGGAACGAACCAATAATCGGCAGGGTAGTAATCGCGCAGTTCAGAGGGAGACGGCTGGGGATGCAGACGGATCAGCCGGCACTGGCGGCATTCCACGATCTGGAAGACCTTTGAGGTGGTCCGGTACAGCCGGTCCGTGGCGGAGAAAAGAACGCGGGTTTCGGTCGAGGAGCAAGCTGGGCAAGCCTCACCTGCTACGTCGCTTGTTCCGAGAGTTCCTTGAGGCTGATCCGGTAGTGCAGCAACAGCGCCCGGATCTGGCGTGGGCTGAGGCGGCGCTTGGACCGGAACGCCCGCCGCTTGCGCAGCATCGACGGAATCATCGGCAAGGCCGACCACCCTCCCCGGATCAGCGCCGCGGCCGCTGCCATTTTTCCCGTTGCCCCCGGATGATGGCGCAGTTCCCCCCGGTTGCGCAGGGCCGCCCACAGCCCCGCCGCGATCCTTGCCAGATAGTATGCGCCGTTCGCCCAAAGCAGGTTCCACGGAAACAGCTTCATCACCAGCAACACCCGGTTCCGCTCGATCAACGTAATCCGGCGAGCGGAGCCGATTCCCAGCGTCGCGCCGCGGTGATGGCGAACCACCGCCTTCGGCGCGTAGAAGCAACGCCAGCCGGCGATGCGGCCTCGCAACCCCAGCTCGGCGTCGTCGGCGTAGGCGAAAAACTCCTCGTCAAAACCGCCAACGTCTTCTAGCATCGCACGGCGGTACATCGCCGCGCATCCGTCCGGCCACAAGACTTCCTCTAAATGTTCGAACTGTCCCTGGTCGCGCTGGCCGGAGCCGCGTCCCCGATTTTGGCCATCGGGATAAATCAGATGGCCGCACTTATCGATCTTTCCCGGGTCCTCCCAAACCACAATTTTCGACGCCGCCATGCCCACGTCGTCATACAGGCGGATTACACGCTTCCAGCTCCTTGAGCCACCCGGATCGGCCTCGGCATCGTTGTTGAGCAGTGCGACCAGCTCAGACTGCGACGCCGCGAAACCCTGATTGTTCGCCGCGCAAAAGCCCCGGTTGGCGGAGTTGACGATCAGGCGCAACGGCGCCGGGTAGCTTTCGGCAAGCTTTTCCACAAGCGCCGCTGTCCCGTCATTAGATCCGTTATCCACAACGATGATTTCAAAACTTCGGTGGTTTTGCCGCGCCAGCGATTCCAGGCAGGCCTGGAGCAGCTCCCGCCGGTTCCAGGAGACCACCACAACGCTGATAACCGGGGGCGGTTCTGGGGCGGGGGCGGGCATTGACCTGTTGTTGTATGATAGTACGGCTGTCCGGGGCGGTACTCCGGATGGCTTTATCACTTTTGTAGATAAGGCTTACTCTTCTATGACCTCCGTAGGTGAGATTCTTCGGAGCGCGCGAGAGACTCAAGGCCGCGGCGTGGCAGAGATCGCGGAGGAACTCTGCATCACGCAACGCTATCTCCACGCGCTGGAGTGCGACGATCTAAGCAACCTTCCGGGCACGTTTTTTTACAAGAGCTTCGTGAAACAGTACGCTGCGATCCTGGGTGTGCCGATTAAGAAAATTCAACCTGGCATCGAAGCGCTAGTTCAGACAGTGGAGCCGGTGGTTGTGGAAACCCCTGCGGTAGAACTGACACCTCCTCCGGGGAACGCCATTCGAGTACTGGACCCTTTGGTGGAGGCTTCCAACCGGTATTTCTCAAACCGCAAGATCGGTTTGCCGGTGGTGGTGCTGACGCTCGCTCTGCTGGCATGCACGGGATTTTATAAGTGGTGGACGCAGCCGCCGCGGCAACAGGTGCGGACAGCTCCGCCGCAGGCGAGCACGCAGAAACAGAATGTCCCGAACTCTCGTGTGGAGGTTTCCGCGACTCAGGATCCCAATGACGCCAACCATGTGGTTCTGAACCTGGCGGCAACCGAACAAGTTTGGCTCTCCATCACCAATAGCGAAGGCAAGCAGATCTTCTCCGGCGTGCTTCAGCCCAGTCAAACCAAAACACTGACCGCGGCCGATGCGGCAGAGATGAAGGTGGGCAACGCCGGCGGCATCGAGGTCCGGCTTAACGGCAAGGACATCGGGCCTTTGGGCGGACGGGGACAGGTGAAGACCATCCTCTTTACTCCGGACAAGTTCAAGATTGTCGAGCCGCCGCCGGAGCCCGAAAATACGGCGCTGTAGCCGCGCAGTAGTCCCAAGTCAACTCGAACGTAGCAAGTGCTAGACTGCCTACATATATGCGAGCAGGGTCTCTCGCGTTGTTTTTCCTCGCTGGCAGTTTCGCCGTTCACGCACAGGACACAGGATGGATCACGGGCTCGGTCACTGATCAGACCGGCGCCGCAGTCCCCAAAGCGACCGTAAATCTGATGCTGCACGGCGGCGCGAAACCGGTGGCCACTACGGTCACCACTCCGCAGGGTCTGTTCCGGCTGGAAACGCTGCGCCCCGTGTATTACGACCTGACCATCGACGCGCCGGGTTTCCAACAGTACAAACTTGACAACCTGAAAGTGGACGCCTCCCGTCCCACGGATCTGCCCAAGATCACGCTGGCTGTGGCGACGGTTGCCAGTTCCGTCAGCGTAACAGCAGGATTGGAAACGGTGCAGACCACCAGCCCGGAGCTTTCGACCACCGTAACTGCGGAGCAGATTGAGCGGCTCCCGGTGGGCGATCGCAATCCTCTGGCCTTCATCAGCACGCAGGCGGGTGTTTCACCGGGAAACGCCAACGGATATGAGACCGACATCAACGGCCAGCGTTCCAGCTTCAGCAACGTCACGCTGGACGGCATCAACATTCAGGACAACTTCATTCGCACCGGCGATCTGGATTACACCCCGAATGAGCCTCTGCTCAGCCAGATTCAGGATTTCACGGTGATCACGTCCAATCAGGGCGCGGCCTCGGCCGGCGGAGCATCGCAAGTCAATTTCACCACGCCTTCCGGAACCAATCAATATCCACGGCGCGGCGTTCTGGCAGAATCGCAACAACGATTTCGCGGCCAACGACTTTTTCGACAATCAGGACGGCAATCCCCTGCCCCGCCTAAACCTGAATCAGGTTGGCGCCAATATCGGCGGCCCGATCCTGCACGACAAGTTATTCTTCTACGCGACGTACGAAGCGTACCGCCTCAAAAGCCAAGAGGAGGCGGATCAGCAAATTCTCACCTCCAGCGCCCAGCAGGGCATCTTCAAGTACGTCAACAGCCAACGGCCAGGTTCAGCAGGGCAACGTTCTGACGCTGGCCGGTTTGCCCCCGGATCCGGTGATGAGCGCGCTGCTCGCGCAGGTCCCTTCCCCGAGCCTCATTAATAACACTCGCGTGGGAGATAGCCTGCCAGGGATGCTGCTGAACACCGCAGGCTACGGCTTCCTGGTTCGCGCCAACCAGAGTCGCGACAATGTCACCGGGAAGCTGGATTACTACATCAACCCGAAAAACTCTATTACCGCAACCTATGCGTGGAATCGCGATCATGTCGACCGTCCGGACATCGGGCTCGGCTACGGCACGGTGCCTTTGTTCTACAACGACGATGCACGCAATCTTGTGTCTGCCGCGTGGCGGGTGAATCCGCAGCCGAACTGGACCAACGAGCTTCGCGCCGGAGCCGACATCGCTCCCGGCACTTTCAGCTACAGCGGCACTCTGCCGTCGTATTTCATCGGCGGTATGGACTACACTTCTCCCGATCCGGCGGCAAACTCGTCCATTCTCCCGCAGGGCCGCAACACGCGAACCTACAGCGTTCAGGACAACGCCACGTGGGCCCACGGCCGTCACACCGTCAAGTTCGGCACTTTCTATCAAGGCGTTTACTCGCGCGTGTACGACTATTCCGGCACCATCCCGTTCGACAATGTCGGCATCAATTCCCAGAATCAGACGCAATACTTATTGACCGGCCAACAACTCCCCGGGATCGGCCCGCTGGAGTTGGAGAATGCAAATCTGCTGCTGGCGTCGCTCGCCGGCCTGTTGGATAACGCCAACCAGACGTTCAACGTCACCAGTCCGAAATCCGGGTTCGTGGCCGGATCGCCCTATCTGCGCCACTTCACCTATAGCAATCTCGCGTTTTACGGACAGGATGAATGGAAGATCACTCCGCGTCTGACCATGACCGCAGCGCTGCGCTGGGACTATTACTCGCCCGTGAATGAACGGGACTCCCTCGCGCTTCAGCCCTCGGTGGTTGGCACCCCGCAGGAGACTTTGCTAAACGACAGCTCACTCAACTTCACTGGAAATTCGGTCGGCCGTCCTTTTTATCACAAGGATCTTGCCGACTGGGGCCCAAGTTTGGGGCTGGCGTGGGACCCGTTCGGCAAAGGGAAGACATCGATTCGCGCGGGTTATGGAATTCACTACGCCAACGATGAAGCTCTGAATGTGGCGCAAGGATTCACCGGGACCAATCCCGGATTACAGACCTTCGTGGACGTGGTCGATTTGTCCGGATTCATGAACACGGACCGCCCGACCTTCGCCAAGCCGGCGTTCCAAGTGCCGCTGACCTTCGATCAAGGTTATAGCCAAAATCCGCAGGTGGCCTACGCTCTACTCGACCCGAATTTGCGAACCCCGTACGTGCAGGAGTGGAACGTTACCATCCAGCACGAGATCAAGAACACCATCCTCGAGGCCCGCTACGTGGGCAACCACGCCACCAAGCTGCTGCGCGGTTTCGACTACAACCAGGAGGCGATTCCGCCGGCGTTCTTGACGGACTTCCTCAATGCCCGGCAGAACGGATTCCTGGCGCAGAAACTAACCGGCGTATTCGATCCCTCCTACAATTCGCCGGCATTCAGGGGAGCAAAACTCTGCCCGCGTTCGCCATGATCGACGGCGGCGGCTTCCTGGGGGACGGAACCGTACAATCCTACATTCAAAACGGCGAAGTGGCGCAACTGGGAGCCCTTTATCAAGTGAACGGACTGGTGGGCTTGTACAGCGACGACCCAGGGTTGACCTTCTTCCCCAACCAGAACGCTCTCAGCGCGTTGTACGTTACCAACTTCAGCAACTCCATTTACGACTCATTGCAACTGGAGGCGAGGCACAGGTACGGCAATGGACTCGAGTTTCAAGGCAACTTCACGTGGGAAAAGTGGCTCAGCGACGCGCCTGGCACCGACCAGTTCCGCTTCGACCAGTTCATGGACAACAACAATCCGGCGATCGAGAGATCGCGCACGCCGGTCGATCTGACGTATCAGTTCAAGGGCAATTACTCTTACGATCTGCCCTTCGGCGAAGGCCACCGGATTCACTCCCGGTTCTGGGACAAAATCATTGGCGGATGGATGACCAGCGGCAATATCACCTGGACCTCCGGTCCTCCCTTCTCGATTTATTCCGGTCTGGGTACTTTTCTACGAGAGGCGTTCTCCAACGACAACGAGGCGATCGCCCTCCAGACCATGAGCCAGCTCAGCAATGAGATTACGTTCCACATGACCGGCAACGGGCCTTATATGGTTCCGGCCTCTGCCATCGGACCCGATGGGCGCGGCGTCGCCCCTCCGGGTCAAACGCCGTTACCCGGCCAGCTCTTCTACAATCCGGGGCCCGGTCAAATCGGGACCCTTCAGAAGGACATCTTCGACGGACCACCGATTTTCGACATGGACGCCAAGATCCAGAAGACCACCCGCATCGGCGAGCACGTGGAAACGCGCCTCTACCTGGAAGCCCTGAACGTTTTCAATCACCCCAACTTCTTCGTCGGCGATCAGGACATCAATTTGCCCACGTTCGGCAAGGTCGTATCGACAGCCGGGTTCAATCCGAGGCAGATCCAACTGGGCCTAAAAGTGTCCTTCTAGCTTCTTCCACGCCACGGGCCAGATGAAGCGGTCGAGATACATCTCGCGGCCGGCTGCCCCCAGCGCTTTGCGGCGTGCGTCATCGTCCAGCAGATCTGCAATTGCGCTCGCAAACCCGCCGGGATCATCCCTGACAAGGAGATGCTTTCCGTCCACCGCGCCGAGCCCCGCAGCGCCCAACGCCGTCGACACCACCGCCCGCCCCGCTGCCCATGCCTCCAGAATCTTGAACCTGGTACCTGAACCGGACAGCAACGGAACCACGGCAACCTTCGCGCGAGCGATTTCCGTCACCGCATCCTCCACCGGCCCGATCGCACGAATGCGATTATCTCCGGAGGTCCACCGCGCGACGGCTTCGGGATTGCGCCCGATCAAGCGCCACTCGACATTGGGCGACCGCTCCCGCGCCGCCCGCTCCCGCACCCGCGGCCAGATCTCCGCGCGGAACCAGCGCACCGCCTCGACATTCGGATGGTATTCCAGATTCCCGCTAAAGACGATGCAATTCTCTTCCTCCACTTGCGGGCACGCGATCGACGGCAGCGCGTTCGGATAAACGATCACCAACGGATGAGCGATGCGCTTTGCATCTTCCTCTGACGCCGTCAGCACCATGTCGAACTTCGGAATCCACTCGCGCTCCAGCGAGCGGTAGGCATCCGCAAATCTCCGCGAGGCCCAGTTCGCCGGCCAACGCGCCGCACGCGCATGCGTCTCGGCCAAATCGCTCTCGATGTTGTGCAGATCCAGCACCAGCGTCCGGCAATGCTGGCGCAGCAGAGGTGCATAACTGGCGCACCAAAAATGCTCGACCACGCCCAGATCGAATTGCCTTCCGGCAATTTTTGCGGCCAATTGCTGCTCATATCCGGAGTACCGGTCGAACAGCGGCGGCACGCCGCGCGCCAGCCTCCGCGAATTGCGCCACAGTTTGGCGGCGAGCGCCTTAGAGTGATGCCGCAACGTGAAATCGACCACCTCGACCGAATAGCGCTGCCGCAAATACTCGAGCAGCGATGCCGAGCGCAACCCTCCTCCACCCGAGCCGGCCACGGGAGCTTCGGGCGATAGAAACACGGCGCTAGCCATGATGGAACGCCCGCTGTGCGGCCAGATATACGTCGTGGGTCAATCGAGCCGTGCGCCGCCAGGAAAATTCCCGAGCGCGCGCTATCGCCCGGGTGCGCAGCGAATCGAAATTCCGGGGCGCGCGAGCCACAGCCAGCAGAGCCTCAGCCAACGCGCGAGTGTCGGACGCGTCTATATGAATCGCAGCCTCGCCTCCCGTAACCTCGATGATCGCCGGATCCTTCAACGTCACCACCACCGCCCCGCACTGCATCGCCTCCAACACCGGCAGCCCGAAACCCTCGTATAAAGATGGATAGACCACCGCCACGGCGCCTGAATACAGACGGGGCAGATCGGCGTCCGGGACTGCTCCCAGAACGCGCAAGCCCGGCTCCGGTTCTGGCGCGGGGAAACCCTCCGGAACTCTTCCCGCCAGCACCAGACCCACATCCACCACCTTCCGTACCTCCCGCCAAGCCTCGATCAGCCGGGGAACGTTCTTGCGCGGCTCCAGCGTGCCTACGAACAGGAAATACGGCTTCGCCGGGGCCGTAACATCAATGGGCTGAAATGTTTCGGAGGCCGCCAGGGGTACGGCTACCACCCGGTCAGGCAGCAGCCCGAAGCGCGAAATCGCCTCGCGGCGGACCGCTTCGCTCGGCGTAATCACCATCGTTGCCAGCCCCAGCCGCAGCAGAATCGGCGTCCGCCGCCGCACCCGCCGCGCGCCCGGATCGTGAAAGGTCCAGGGAGAAAGGTCGTGCAGGGTCATTACGCTAGGGCGCCGGTTCAGATAGGGCACGGCGAAGTCGGTGCCGTGGAACAGTTCGGCGCGATGCCGGGCCAGCTCCTGGTCCAGCCCGAAAAGCCACCAGCGGCGCGCCAGCCCGCCCGCCGGAACCTGGCCGAAATGCAGATTCCCCGGTAACGAAACCGGCTGGGAAACGATCTGGTCCGAAAGTAGCCAGTACTGGTCCTGAGGGAACTCGGAAGCGAGGGCGCGCGCCAATTCCAGGGTGTAGCGGGCGACACCTCCTGTCGATATTGTGAGCGGAGTGGAGTCGAGGGCGATAATCAAGGCGGTTACCAGCGCCGGTCAGAGCGCAGCAAGTAACTCCTTAGCAACTCAAAACTCAAAAGTGTAGGATAGCATCGTGGGCACAGACAACCTGAAACCGCTGGATGAGTTGAAGAGCCTGGATCAGCAGATCGAGCATGTGCTGGAGCTGGGCGGGCTCAAGCCGATCTTCTTTCGGCTGGAGGAGATCGCCAAGGCTAACGTTAACGACTTCGACGTGCAGCTCGCGGTCGGCGACATCAAGCAGCACCTGGTGAATCGCGGGACCAAGCTGAAGGAGATGAAGCCGGTCGCGGTTCCCACCGCGCCGTACCCGGCCCAGGCGCCGCCTCCGATGGCTTCCGTACCGGTACCACCGCCACCCGCCCCCGCCCCACCGGCCCCCGTCCCGGCGCCACCGCCGCCGGCGCCGCCTCCAGTGGCCGCCGCACCTCCGCCGCCAACTTCATTCGGCGCGCCTGCGATTCCTTCGGCCTTCCCAACGTCTGCTCCCCCTTCGATGCCGACCGCGTCCATCCCCGTCCCTCCGCCGGTGAAGCCTCCCGAGGCGCTGCCGCAAGGCCCCTGGGCGACCACCGAAAGCACTCCGCCCGCGTATGCGCCGCCGTCTGCGCCGATTCCACCATCCATGGGTCCTTCTGCCGCCATCGAGACGCGGCCAATGCCGATCCCGCCCAGGCCTGGCGCGAAGCCGGAGTCCAAGCCTCCGGTGAAACCCGCCTCGAAGCAGCAAGGGCCGCCTTCGAACTGGAAGCGGCCGGTTGCCATCGGCGCCGTTGTGGGAACCCTGCTGGTGATCGCCATCGTGGCCGCTATCGCCATCCATAAACGCAATGCGAAAGAAGCGGCCGCGAACGCGGTCATCCAGATTCAGATCGCCACCACCCCTCCGGGAGCCTCCGTGCGCGTTAACGGGGAGCCGCAGTGCACCTCAAATTGCGCCGTCGGCCTCGCCCCCGGTAACTACCAGATCACCGCTTTCCTGGATGGCTATGAACCGGCCGCCAGCGGCATTGCCGTCGCGCCGGGCCAGCCTACCAACGTGAATCTGACCCTGGAACCGCAAGCCCAGAGCCTCCGCATCATCACCGACCTCGATTCCGGAAAGGTCGCCCTGGATAGCGACCCTCCGGCCGATCTGCAGGAGGGCCAGTTCATCCTTGACCGCGTGGTCCCCGGTCCGCACACCGTAAAGGTGACGGGCAAGAGCGGCGAAGCGTCTTTTTCATTCACCATCACGGACGCCAAACTGCCGATGATCACCGGCGCGGTGACGGCTCGCAATCTGGACGCCGTGGTGGTGGCGAGCCTGGCTAACCAGGCGCATGTGCTCACCAGCCAGGGCCCCGCGAAGCTGGCCGTCAACGGCCAGCCGGAAGCCGATACCAACCCCTCCGGCGTCGATTTAAAGAATTTTCAGGCGGGCGTGGATGAGCTGGTGCTGGGCGAAGGCAAGGATCAGCACAGCGTCAAAGAAAACTTCGGCCCCGCGCCGATGCTGACCGCGTTCCTCAAATCCGATCTGAACGCCGGAACTCTGATTGTGTCCACCGGCGAGGACGACGTGCGAGTCTTCCTGAACAACCGCGAATATCCCCGCCGCACACAGCGCGGCCAGATCCGCATCCAGACCATCGGGCCGGTAAATGTGCGCGTCGCCAAAGACGGTTTCAACGCGCCGCCGGCGCAAACGGCGGAGGTAAAGAAAGGCGCGGAGACCAGGCTCGAGTTCAAGCTCACCGCCGTGCCGCGTTTTGCCACCCTTCAGGTAACCGGAGGAACTCCCGGAGCTCAGGTTTTGATCGATCAGCAGAACGCCGGGACCATCGGCCCGGATGGCAGTCTTACCGACACCAACGTGGCTCCCGGAGATCATATGATCGAGATTCGCCGGGACGGCTACGCGAGCCACCGTTTGCCGCGCAGCTTCAAAGCCGGCGATGCCGTCTCGATCAGCGGCGCCGACGCGGCCTTGACCGCTAACCCGCCGCCCCCGCCTCAAGTCACGAAGAAGGTCGAGCCACCGGCGCCGCCCAAGAAGGAGGTAGCCTCGGCCCCTCCGCCTCCGCAAGCCGGGACCATGGCGGATTGGGAGGACCCCTCGGCATGGAAAGAAGACGGCGGCGTGTGGCTGCATAAGGGCGCCGGTTTCGTGCCCTACAAGCTGCCTCCCAAGGGCGTGTTCGCGTTCACCGTTCAACTGGTGAAAGGGGGCGGGTTCCTGCGCAGCGGTCACATCCGTTGGGCGGTGAATTACATGGACCCCAAGAATTACGCTCTGTACGAAATGGACAGCAAGAACTTCTGGGCCAGGGTGGTCACCAACGGAAAAGCATTGGAGCGCACCCACACGCAGCTCAAGGATCTGGAAAAGCAAAAATCGTTCACCATTCAGATCGACATCACGCCGGAACATGTGGTGCATAAAATGTTCGTAGGCGGGGATTGGATCAATCTGGATTCGTGGGCCGAGACCGGCCGGAACTTCTCCGAAGGCAAATTCGGTTTCCTGTTGCAGGGCAACGAAGAGATCAGCCTTTCGGACTTTAAGTTCACGCCCAAATAAACTCCATGAGCACCTCGCGGCGCCGCTTCCTCCAAGCCGCGCCGGCGCTGATCGGCCTGACGGCGAAAGCGGATCGCCGCATGGAAGGACAATTCGTCAATGACGCGTTTCAACTGGGCCATCGCCTGCGCGATCGCTCTCCCTTCCGACCTTCCGTCCGCACGGAACGGAAAGCCATCGTCATCGTTGGCGCGGGCATGGCCGGACTGAGCGCAGCCTGGCGCCTCCAGAAACACGGCTTCCAGGACTTCGTGATTCTGGAAATGGAGCCCTCCGCGGGCGGCAATTCCCGCTGGGGCGAAAACGAAATCAGCGCGTATCCCTGGGCGGCGCATTACGTGCCCGTCCCGGATGCCCGGCAGACGCTGGTGCGCGAGCTCTTTGAAGAGCTGGGCGTGCTAAAAGACGGCCAGTGGGATGAGCGCGCGCTGTGCTTTGAGCCGCAAGAGCGCCTCTACCTCCACGGCCGCTGGCAGGAAGGGATCGAGCCCGAAGCCGAAGCCTCCGCCAAAGATCGCGACGACTACCGCCGCTTTCAGGCGCGCATGGCGGAGTTTCGCGCCTCCGGCGAATTCACCATTCCGATGGAGCGGGGAACGCCGATGGAGCGCGGATCGAAAATGGGTAGCGCAAACGCCAAACTCGACTCCCTCTCTTTCGATCAATGGCTGCGCGAGAATCGGTTCACTTCGCCGTATCTCGATTGGTACGCCAACTACGCTTGCCGCGACGATTACGGCGCCCTCGCCCGCGACACTTCCGCCTGGGCAGGGATTCACTATTTCGCCTCACGCGCGGCCGAAGAGAAAGGCCCGCTCACCTGGCCGGAAGGCAACGGCTGGATTGCGCGAAGGTTGATCGATCGCGTGCGTCCCTTCCTGAGAACCGATTCTCCGGTCTACTCAATCGCTCCCGAGAAGACCCGTGTGCGCGTGCGTACCGAGCAGGTGGACTACCTCACGGAGCGTGTCATCTTTGCCGCCCCAACCTTCCTTGCTAAATACATCATCGAGGGCGCGCCCGAGGCCGCCGGATTCGTCTACTCGCCGTGGCTAACCGCGAATCTCACGCTGGATCGCTTGCCGGCCGAACACGGCATCGAAGCAGCCTGGGACAACGTAATCTTCGATTCGCCCGCGCTTGGCTATGTCTCCGCCACCCACATGAGCCTGCGGTCCTTCATCGACCGCACCGTGTGGACGTTTTACTGGTCGCTGGCGGAAGGGACTCCTGAGGAGAATCGCAGGAAGCTGCTGGAGCGGGATTGGGCCTGGTGGCGTGAGGCGATCCTCAACGATCTGAGCCGCGCCCACCCCGATATCCGTCAATGCGTCGCCAGGGTCGACGTGATGCGCATGGGCCACGCGATGGCCAGGCCGGTTCCGGGCTTCCTCGGCTCGGCTGTGCGGCACAAGTTTGCCGAAGGATCGGGGCCGATTTACTACGCGAACTCCGACCTCAGCGGCTTCTCCATCTTCGAGGAAGCCCAATATCGAGGCGTCACCGCCGCCGACCGCGCTCTCCACGATCTCGGCAGGGCCTAACGCCACTTAACGCCCAATCAACGTAAAGCCACGGCGTTGCTCCAAAACTCAAAACTGCGTGCGGTGATGCCGGGCCGGGGCTTGCGGCGCTCTTCGTCATAAGTCGACGAAAGCCAAGCGAAAAACTCCCGCGCTTCCTCTTCCAAGCCCACCAGCCTGAGGCATTTCAAAATCCGCGTGATCCGCAGGTGGTTATGATTCCCCGGCGTAATCCAATGCCGCGAATGCGAATAGAAGCGCCGCATCCGTTCATAGCTCCGGCGCACGCTGGCTTGAAGCTCCGGTTTGCCGCGAATTTCGGCGATCGTGACCGCGTCAAGCACGGGAGCTCCGGGATTGACCGGACTCCGCTCCTCCAGCGGAAACAGCCACTGGATGAAGTCGTGAACCTGCTCCAGCCGGTCGTCGGGCCAAGACAGGATCTCTTCCAGCAGCCGCCCTTCGCCGTCCGGCGCAGTGCCGCTCAAAAATCCGATAATCCGCGCGTCAGCTTTAAGAGTGTCGGCTTTCACAGGTCGCCCTTGCACAGTTGAATTGCCCATTCGAATTGCCCATTCGAATTGTATGATGGGAGGGATGATGGAGGTGATAGGCGCTACGGGAGCCGTTGCCGCCGCGGGCAGCCTTGCATCCTACGCCGTGCGAGGGTGCTCCTCGAGCATCTTTGGACCCTCCGTCTACCGTGGCGACCGGTCCAGGCCGGTGCTCGCGCTTACCTTTGACGACGGCCCCAGCGAGTCCACCCCCGCGCTGCTCGATATTCTCGCCGCGCATCAGGTCCGCGCAACATTCTTCATGTGCGGGCAGAATATCCGCCGGCGCCCGCAACTGGCGCTTGAAGTCGCAAAAGCCGGCCACGAGATCGGCAATCATACCGACAGTCATACGCGCCTCGATTTCAAGTCGGCTGAGTTCATCTATCAGGAAATGTCGCTGGCGCAGGAGGCGATCCACGCGAACACCGGCGTAACGCCAATCTTCTTTCGGGCCCCCTACGGAGTGCGCTGGTTCGGAATGCGCCGCGCGCAGGAGCGCCTGCGGCTAACCGGTGTGATGTGGACGGTCATCGGACAGGATTGGATCCTGCCCGCCGACGGCATCTTTGAGCGCTTGATTCGCGGCGCATCCAACGGAGGGATTCTGTGCCTGCACGACGGGCGCGAGTTGCACCCCTCGCCGGACGTCCGCCCGATGCTGGAAGCGGTTAAGCGGGTCATTCCGGTTCTGAAAAAACGCGGTTTCCAGTTCCAAACAGTCAACCAGTTGATTGCTCCACGCTGACCCGTGGCATATCTCGCCGTTTTAAAACGTGGGTAAGTTCTAGAACTCTTGGTTAGTCTCGTATTGAACCAAGTTGCATATTTGTTTTCGCAAAAGGATCTGGCACTCTTGAATCACAGGAGAGGTTCTAGCCTCCCTGAGGCCCTGAAGGCTGGCTCGGAGGACGGCCTTCAGGGCCAGTATCAATTCTTGGGCGCCGTAAACCCCTGCCACAGATACTCCAGCGCCTCCGGCAAGGTTTGCCGTTTCACCGCGCCGTCGGTGTGACCGGCATTCTCCGCAAACACGAATTGATAGTGGTATCCCTTCGCCGCAAGAACCTTAGCCATGTTCTCGTTCGCCACCACCCAGTCATGCATGTTGTCCCGCATAACGTTGGGGTTGAACAGGTCCCGGTCTCCGACTTCCATCCAAATACGGATCGGCTTGACCGGCGAGTTCGGAATCAGGTGCTCGTGGTACTCCCAGGCCCCATGCGGAGTTTCGGGATTGGGAGGCCACTGCTGGTTCACATACGTGCCCGAGTAAGTCAGCACGCGATGGTACCACTCGGGGTGATACCACGCCATGCTGAGCGCGCAGGAGCCCCCGGAGCTTCCGCCCATGGTGGCCCGCGCATCCGGATCTTGGCTGAGTTTTACGTTCGCCTCTTTCTCCACGCGCGGCAACACTTCGCTCTCCACGAACTCCGCATAGCGGCCTGACATCGTGTCGTACTCTAGGCCGCGTTCGCTCCCCTGCGCGTCGCCACTGCCGTTAGCGATCGAGATCGCGATCATCACCGGCACTTTCTTCTCCGCCATCAAATTGTCGAGCACGGTGAAGAGAATCTGATCCGGCCCGTCCGCGCCGACGATGAACGGCGCAGCCGTCCCCGCCACGTACTGCTTAGGAACGTACACCGCCACGCGGCGGTTGTAAGCCGCGGGATGGCTGGTGGTGACGATCAACTTTGCGGGATCGCCGGGATCGGAGGCGCCAAAGGTCCCGGCGTCGCGAGCGATGCCCGGGTAGATCTTGCTATCCGCCGAACTCATGGTGAAGTTGACGATGGTCCCCTGCAGAACGCTCTCTTGAACCGTCATCTCCGGAGCGGGATTGTGCGTGGGCCCAAGGATGAAGTTGCCATCCGCGGTCGCCGGCGCGTTCTCGCCGTCGGGAAGCTCTTTCGCGGTGACGTAACCCGCCGTGTGCGGATCGCGCGTTGGCGGCTGTGGCCGCGGCGCTTGGGCGATTGCCATGGCGCCCATCGCGAGTCCCGCCAGCACCACGCAAGACACGCCGCTTGAAAGACCGGTCATCGCAGATCTCCCGTTCCTTAATCTTTAGCTCAATTCTTCGGGTACCCTTGCCAGATATACTCCAGCGCCTCCGGCAACGTTTGCTGCTTGGTGGCCCGATCGGTGTGCCCTGCATTGCGAGCGAACACAAACTGGTAGTGGTACCCCTTCGCCGCCAGCACCCTCGCCATATTCTCGTTGGCTAGCACCCAATCGTGCAGGTTGTCGCGAGTGATCAGATTGTCCCGGTCGCCAACCTCCATCCAGATCCGGATTGGTTTGGCGGGCGACTCCGGAATCAGGTGCTCGTGATATTCCCACGCTCCATGCGGCGTCTCCGCATTCACCGGCCACTGCTGATTCACGTAGGTGCCCGAGTAGGTCAGCACGCGATGGTACAACTCCGGGTGATACCACGCCATGCTCAGTGCCGCCGAGCCCCCGGAGCTTCCGCCCATCGTCGCCCGTGCGTCCGGATCTTTGCTCAATCTCACGTTGGCGTTCTTCTCCACCAGGGGCAGCACTTCCTTCTCGACGAACTCGGCGTACAGTCCGGACATCGTGTCGTATTCCAGGCCACGCTCGCTGCCCTGGGCGTCTCCGCCGCCGTTGGCGATGGAAATCGCGATCATCACCGGCACTTTCTTCTCCGCAATCAAACTGTCCAGCGCGGTGAACAGCGCCTGATCCGGCCCGTCCGCGCCGGCGATGAACGGCGCTACCGTCCCCGGAACATACTGCTTGGGGACGTACACCGCGACCTTGCGCATATAAGGCATCGGCTTGCTCGCGATCGCGCCCCGCCCGCCGCCGGTGTCGCGCGCGATGCCCGGGTAGATCCTGCTGTCGGCCGAGTCCATCGTGAAATTGACGATGGTTCCCTGCGGGACCCCTTCGTGAACGGTCATCTCCGGCGCCGGCATATGCGTCGGGCCAAGAATAAAGTTGCCGTCAGCACTGGCCGCCGGAACCTCGCCGTCCGGAAGCTCCTTCGCGTCCACGTACCCCGGCGTGTGCGGATCGCGCGTAGGCGGTTGCGGCCGCGGGGCCTGCGCCAGCACGAGGCCGGCCATCGTGAAGGTGAGGATCGGGAAACGGTGCATGTTGGGCTCCTGCGGCGTCGAATCGAGTATATCGAACAGCGATGATTGTATACTTGAGCCTACAAACCGCCAATCTGCGCGGAATCCATTGTAGGAGGTAGTTGAAGCATGGCGTACGCTCAGGCGGACAGACCGCTCAAGATCACGACTCCGCTGGGCCAGGATGTCCTGCTCATTACCGGTTGGAAGGGCCACGAGGAAATCTCCCAGCCGTTCCGGTTCGAGGCCGAAATGCTGGCCGAGCGTAAGCAGAAGATTCAATTCGATCAGATCATCGGTCAAAGCGTGACCCTGGAGATGCTCCTGCGCGACGGGTCTAAACGGTACTTCAACGGGATCGTAAAACGCTTCAGCCAAGGCGTTCGAGACGAGGAATTCGTACACTACCGCGCCGAAGTGGTTCCCAAGCTGTGGCTTCTGTCCAAGACCGTCCGGAGCCGGGTATTTCAACATCTCTCGGCGCCCGACATTCTGAAGCAGGTTCTAACCGGAATGAGCGTCAGCTACGAAATCTCCGGAACCTACTATCAGCGGGACTACTGCGTTCAGTACCGCGAATCCGACTTCGCCTTCGCCAGCCGTCTGATGGAGGAGGAGGGAATTTACTACTTCTTCAAACACAGCGACGGCGACCATCAAATGGTGGTCAGCGATATCGTCAGCACCCATCCCGACGTGCCGGGAACGTCCAGCGCCATCTACGAAGAGGTGATCGGCGAGGTGCGCGAGGATATGCGCGTCATTGGATGGGAGAAGATTCAGGAATTGCGTTCCGGAAAGTGTACCCTCTGGGACCACTCCTTTGAGCTCCCCGGCAATCACCTGGAAGCCACCGAGAAAACCATCGGCGACGTTCGCGTGGGCAAAGTCTCGCACAAGCTCAACGTCGCCAACGATCCCTTGGAGCTGTACGATTTCCCCGGCGCCTACGCGCAGCGCTTCGACGGAATCGATCCTGGCGGCGGCGACCGGCCTACGGACATCCAGCACATCTTCGACGACCGCACCAGAACCGTGCGCCTGCGCATGGAGCAGGAGGAAGTCCAGGGAATCGAGATTCAAGGCAGCGGCGATTGCGGGCAGTTCACGCCCGGACACGTGTTCACGCTGGAGCGGCACTGGGACGCGGACGGCGAATACCTGTTGACCCGCGTGGAGCACGATGCCCGCTATAACTGGTACCGCAGCGACCATGAAGATGTGCCGGAATATACTTACAACAACCGGTTCAACTGCATTCCCAAGGCCCTTCGCTACCGGCCGCAAATGGTGACGCCGAAGCCGGTCATCGCCGGGAACCAGACGGCGACGGTGGTCGGGCCTCCCGGCGAAGAAATCTTCGTCGATAAATACGGCCGCATCAAAGTCCAGTTCCACTGGGATCGCGAAGGGAAGATGAACGCCGACAGCTCCTGCTGGATTCGCGTCGCGCAGGTGTGGGCGGGCAAGGGCTGGGGCGGATTCTTTTGGCCCCGCATCGGCCACGAAGTGGTGGTGACGTTCGAAGAGGGCGACCCCGATCAGCCTCTGGTGGTGGGCAGCGTCTACAATGCGGAGAACATGCCTCCTTTCAAGCTGCCTCTGCGCAAGAAACTCGGCGGCATCAAATCCGCGACACTCAAGGGCTCATCCAGCGACAATTTCAATGGAATTGTGTTCTTCGATGAAAAAGGTCACGAGCATCTGTCCTTGCACTCGGAGCGGCACATGACCTTGCACGCCGAATTCGACACGCGAGCCAAAGTCGGCCGCCACAAAGGCGAGCGCGTTCCCGGAGCATCCTTGTTGACCGTCGGGCGCGTGCCCGGCGGAGGTTAATGAGGTAAGACCATGTCATATCAACCCTGGGACAAGCCAGACCCGCAGTCGCTAGCGGGCTTGAATGCCGTATCGGTGTACGGCGAGAATATACAGTTCACCACCGGCTTGAATCATCAGGTCGCCTTGGGCAGCAATCTTCAGTTGTGCGTGAACCCCGGCGTCCTGTTCGATCTTCTGGAGGTTCCCGGCAGCTCCACTCTTTCCGCGCTGTGGGGGTCGGGACTCGGCGGCAATATGCAGTTCACCATCGGTTCCAGCGCCAACTTCGTCTGGGGACGGCAATTCCAGTTCAACATGGGGCCGGAGCAGATCAACGTCGACGCCAGCGCCAAGCCGGCTCCTAAGATTCTTTGCGCCCTCATCGGCTGTGCCTGCCTGGCCTACGCTATCGCCTATGGATTGATTCCCGATGAGGACGACCGCGCCACCGCCGTGATCGTGTTCCAGACCACCATCGACCTGCTGCTCGCCGCCCTGATGACCGAAACCATGTCCTACAAAACTATTGACGAGAAAACCACGGATGGCACCCGCGGCATGTTCAACGCAAGCTCCGTCGAACACTCCGAAGTGCTGGCCGGCTTCGCCAATGCACTATCCTTCGTCACCGCCATGGCGGCGGCCATCATTCCGCCCGTGATCAGCGCCAATGAAGAAGGCCATTTTGATGGAGACACGCAGGATTCCTCGTCTTAAGGAGACCAAGGGAGACTTATGAGCAATCGACGCCCTTATCGATGCACCCGCCGCGCGCGCCGGCCGGACGCAGCCTCGACCCCGCCAGTGCCGGCCGGGCCTTTCGGCGGAGGCTCCGGAGGCGGCGCCGCCGGCATGGGTACCCTTGGCGGGCGCACCCAGTTCTTCGACGGCTTGCACACCTTTGTCGGCAACCAGCTCCATCTCATGTCCACCCAATGGATGGGCTCCACCCAGCCGATGCAGTCCGACATTTCGCTGCTCTCCCAGGGCCCCGGAGCGTCCATCGAAGCGCGCGCCGAAGTGGGCGTGCGCATCTCCGCAGGTCCTCCCCTAATGCCCGATATGTCCGCGGACCACACCAACGGCGTCGAAATCGCGGTGGGCGACGCGCAAAAGATCTGGCTCCAGCGGGGCATGGACTATCCAATCACGGACCAAATGATCGAGCTCGCCAACACCGGCATCACCATCAGCGCGGGTTCGCAGATTCTGGAGCTCACCAGCCTCCAGGAGATCACCCTTTCCGTGGCGGGCGGAACCGCCTCGATTACGCTGACGCCGGCCGGCATCGTCCTTCAGGGCCCGTTGATCCAGATCAACTAGCACGCTAGCGAATGAGCAACCAACCGCTAACCAAGATCCAAGCCTCCACGGCGGCAGAGGTCTGTGCGCGTTTCGATCTCGCCAAGGACGCCAAACCGCTTCTGCGCGAGGGGATGAAGCCGGCCGAATTCCTGGCTGCTTTGCTCGAGCAGAAGAAGCACGTAGATGCGATCATGTTCCTGGCGCATGCTCTGCCGCCGCGCGAGAGCGTTTGGTGGGGATGCCTGTGCATGCAACATGCCTCCGGCGGCAATCTCTTGCCAGCCGACAAAGCCGCCGCCAGAGCTGCGGCCCAGTGGGTTATGAACCCCACCGAAGAAAACCGCGCCGCGGCCAAAGCACCCTCGGAGGCGGCTCCGCCGCCATCTGTGGCGGGAACCTTGGCGAGGGCCGCGCATCAATCCGGAGGCAGCGTCGCACCCCCGGGAATGCCGCCCCAAGCGCCTCAACCTTATGCGTTCGCTGCAGCCGTGGCGACGGCCGTGAAGCTCGCCTCAACCAAGGCCGATCCGGTCAATATCGCCAAGACGCAGGGATCTTATGTCCACCTGGGCCTGGAAGTGGCCCAAGGCCGGTTCCTGTGAGCCGTTATGTCAAGATGAGGAACGAATAATACTATGGGACCTCCCGCAGCTCGTTTGATGGACATGCACGTCTGCCCGGTGGTGATGCCGCCGCCGCACGTCGGCGGACCGATTTCCGGTCCATGTTGCCCCACGGTGCTGATCGGCGGCATGCCCGCCGCCCGTATCACTGACATGGCTATCTGCGCTGGCCCTCCGGATATGATAGCCATGGGCTCGACCACGGTGCTCATTGGCGGCCTGATGGCGGCCCGCATCGGCGACCCTACCGCGCACGGGGGCGTCATCGTCATGGGATGTCCGACGGTTTTGATCGGCGGATAAGATTGCTATGACGCCACAGTCAACCGGCGGGAAAACGCCGGATCAGCCGATGCAGCGCGCCTGTGGCGCGGCGTGCCTCAGCGCAGTGTATAAATCGCTGGGCAAGGATATTCCCGCGAGCGCGATCTGGCCGCTGATCGCCAAACAAAACCGGCTGGGAAGCCTGGCCTCGACTACCCATCTGATGACCTTGCATGCACTGGGTCAAGGCTTCAGCGCCGTCGCCATTCAGGCGCGGCACCCATTGCATCTGTTGAGCGTGTGCCAGGAACGCGGCATCGCCGCCATTCTGAACCATCGCCTGCGGGACGATGTCCCTACCGGCCATTTCTCCGTGCTCGCCGGCATCGATGATGAGACCGTGGTTCTAAACGACGCTAGCTCAGGCGCGGTCCGCCGGATCCCGCATGCCGAGATGCTCCGCCTGTGGCAGCCCCTATCTCAGCCGTCGGAAATCCTGGGCAGCGTCCTCATCGGCATCTCCGCGGACACCGCGCCCGCGCCGCCTTGCGAGTTCTGCCACACCGGGATCCCCGCCCAAATCGCCTGTCCCAAGTGCCAGAAGCCCGTTCTGCTGCGGCCCGCCGCATTGCTCGGCTGCATTCGCGAGGGCTGCATCGCCCGCGCCTGGAATTACGTGTGCTGCCCCTCCTGCGACTACGTCTGGACGTTCAGCGAAGTGCAGGCCTCCTCCGGCCAAGCTCCCCGAACCGAGCCCCCGGTGCAAGCCCCCGCATCCGTCCCGGAGCCCGCCGATCTCACCGCCGCGTTTGCCGCCCTGGAACGGTTCTGCGAGATGCTGCGCGGCGTCCCCGGCGCGGCGGAACATCAGGACTTGAAGGCGCACTTGGGCGTCCTCGAAGCCGGCCAACAGAAGTTCATGCAGGCTCAGGCGGAACAATTCGCCGCCTTCAAGGCGCGCGCGGAACAACTGGCTTCGCTGAAGGCCGAATCCGAGCAGCGCCTCGAAGTCCGCCGCAAGAAGATGGAAGAGCGCAACGCCCCTCCCCCACGCCTGGATGGCGACGCGCTCAAGGACGCACTGCTAAAGAACCTCGGCCTCAAGTAAGCCGGCGCCACTCTAATCCTGCACGCGCTCCGCTCACCTGGCGGCGACGTGTTCGATGGTCCCGGGCTGAACCCGCTCGAGGGCTTCAAGCAGTTGGGCAGCCAGCGGAAGGAAATAATCCATGCGATTTCTGCGGACGTGCACGATGACGATCCCGAACTTCAGGCTCTTGAGATTCTGCTCGTGCTCGAACCCGTGATCGAGGGTGATCAGGACGTTGCAGCGGGTGTTTGCCTTGAGGATTAGGTCTTTGTCAGAGATAGAGCGACATTCCGCCTCAGCAGCATTGAAAACTTCATGGCCGGGCAGCAGGCCCCGCAGTCGCGGGTTGACACACTCGTCTAAGAGGACACGCACTCGATCAGTTGCGCTTTGCCCAGTTCAAGGAACTGGATCGCCTGTTCCCGAGTGACAGTCGGGAAATCGCCCAGGAAGCCGTCGAGGGTATCACCCTCTTCGATATAGTCCAACAGAGTCTGAACCGGGACTCGCGTGCCCGTGAAACAGGGCGTTCCGTGCATGATTTCCAGGTTCACGGAGACCACGCCGGCCGCGTGCGCCTTTTGATCGACGTTCACACCGCTAACATACGCTATATCGGCTGAGGCCGCAACCTAACGCGACACCTTACGCGCTCTGGGCCGCCTCCAGCGCCGACTCTACCTCGCGCTGATACGCCGCCAGTAATTCCGCGTTCGCGGCCTCGAAGCGCATCACCAGCACCGGTTGAGTGTTCGACGCCCGCAGCAGCCCCCAGCCCTTCTCAAACAGCACCCTCACTCCGTCCACGCCAATCACCGGATGCGTCCGCTTGAAGTGCCCGGCGACCCGCCCCACCACGGCGAACTTGGTTTCATCCGGGCAATCCACGCGGATCTCCGGCGTCGAAACCAACTTGGGGATCCCGGCGAGCTGCGCCGAAAGCGGCTTGCCGCTCTTGGCCACAATCTCCATCAGCCGGCACGCGGCATACAGAGCGTCATCGTAGCCGTAATAGCGGTCGCCGAAGAACATATGCCCGGACATCTCCCCGGCCAGTTCCGCGTGGGTCTCCTTCATCTTGGCTTTGATCAGCGAATGGCCGGTCTTGTACATGATCGGATGGCCGCCCAGGCGCTCCAGCTCGTCATACAGCACCTGGGAACACTTCACCTCGCCGATGAACGTCGCCCCCGGCTTGCGCGTCAGGATCTCCCTGCCGAAGATCAGCAAGAGCATGTCGCCGTAAATCACATCGCCGTTCTCGTCCACCGCTCCAATGCGGTCCGCATCACCGTCGAACGCGATGCCGAGGTCGGCCTTGCGGGCTTTGACGGCTTCCTGCAAGTGGCTCAAATTCGAGGGCACCGTTGGATCGGGATGATGATTGGGGAAACGTCCATCCATCTCGAAGAACAGTTCCACCGGCTCGACATTTAACCGTTCCAGCAGCCGGTGCATGACCGGTCCTGCCGTGCCATTGCCCGCGTCCAGAACCACTCGCAGCTTTCGCCCTTTCTCAATCTCCGGCAACTGAAATTGAGAAGCCACGGCATCCAGATACGCGTCGGCAACGTCGACCTCGCGATGCGCCCCGGTCCCCTGCGCAAAATCGCCAGCCTGAATCAAACCCAGCACTTCCTGAATGCTTTCGCCGTGCAGCGTTCCCGTTCCACATACGGTTTTGAATCCGTTGAACTCGCTGGGATTGTGGCTGCCGGTGATCATGATTGCGCCGTCGGCCTTCAGATGAACGGCGGAGAAATACAGCAGCGGCGTCGGCGCCACCCCGATATCGGTGACTTCGCAGCCCGACCCAGCCAGGCCCTCCAGCAACGCATCGCGCAACCGCGTCGAGCTCAGCCGGCAATCCCGGCCCAGGTTGATCGACTTGCCGCTGCGCCGCTGTAACAGCGTCCCCAACCCGCGTCCCAGTTCAGCGATGTCCGGGCTCAAAAGCTCCGTCTCCGCGACGCCGCGGATATCGTATTCACGAAAAATGGTCGGCTTCAGCATGTCTCTTCAAATTAGCACCGCGGCTTACAAAACCGTTCCCCGCGATGAAGAAACGCAGCGGCCAGTCGGCATTCTGCGTAATGCCGATGCGCGGGGACACTGCAATTTCGAATGCCGCCGCACGGGAAGGCTCGTGAAGAGTGATCGGGCCGCGGGTCAGGTCGGCGCCGTTGTGCCGCAGCGTGACGCCCAGCGCTTGTGTCAGCTTGCCCGGGCCATTCGCAACGTCTTCGATCCGCGCGGCCGCCGTCCGCCTTTGCCGCATGATCGACACTCCGGTCAAGGGCTCCACTGCGCGAATCAGAACGCAGCCCGGGCTGCCTTCCGGCTCGGCGACAACGTTGAGGCAGTCATGGATACCGTAACTCAGGTAGACGTAGGCGTGGCCGGGCGGGCCGAAGATCACCTCCGTCCGGGGGGTCGGGCCGCGGAACGCGTGCGACGCGGCGTCCTCGAGGCCGAGATACGCCTCCGTTTCGACAATCCGCGCGGAGGTTTCTCCGTGAGCCAAAACCTTACCCAGCAAGCCGCGCGCGACCTCAATGGCAGGGCGCGCGTAGAATCGCCGCGGCAGCACCGATCCAGTGCGCCCGGCCGCCTTACAACCCCAGCTTTCCGTTCACCACCATGGCCTTCAATGGGAACTTGGCCGCCACCTTGCTCTTGCCGAACTTGGTTTCAAAATCGACTTCTTTGTCTTCCACCGCGAAAGCGATCTTGCGCGGGAACAGGAAATGCGCGTCGGTAGTCGGCCCGCCCCGGCCGCGGCCTCCCTCGGGAAACACCACGTCGGTGGCCACAATTGCGTCCTTGTCTTTTGCCGCAAGTGTTGTGTGCGCCAGCAACTCCTTCTTGGACTCTTCGTCGCGAGGCCGCGCAGAACCTGGCAGTCCCGAGACCCAGATCACGTAATACATGTCATCCGGCTCGAGCATTTTCTTGGCGTCCGGCGAAGTTCCAGCCTCGGCGCCGAAGCGGGCCTTCGCCACGGCCTCCATTACTGTCGGCGCCGTCTGCCAGCGAACCACCAGCTCGACTTCCGGCGTTCCGCCGCCGGGGGTCGGAGCAATATCCGCGCCCCCACCACCGCCGCCGCGACCGCCGCGTCCACCACCCCCGCCCCCGGTATCGCCGCCGCCCGCATCGGCGCCGAAGTTACCGCCGCCGCGACCGCCGCCTCCGCCCCCTCCGCCGGGCCCACGGCCTCCGAATCCCATGTCCATGCCGGAGACGGACACCTTCTTGGCAAAGGGCGAATCGCCCATGATCTTCGCCAGATCTTTATCGGTCCAGTCTGTGTAAGGCTTGGCCACCCAGATGTCGGCGGCCCATAAGGCCAGTCCGGCGGCGAACAGGAGCAAAGTGAGCAGTCGTAGCGAGAGTTTTCTCATGGTTGAGGATTAGTCTACACCATCCTTTTCCGAATCGCGAGTACAGGCAGTACACTAGAAGGTTCGTTTATGCGCCTGTTTTGCGGGATTGAAATCCCTGGTGGAATCAAGGCCAGTCTGCGCGCGTTGACGGACCGTTTAAGACCCCTGGCCAAACTGTCCTGGAGCCCGATCGAGAACCTGCACATCACCACCAAATTCATCGGCGAATGGCCGGAGCAGCGGTTGGAGGAGATGAAGCGCGCCCTACGCGGCGTCAGCCGGACCGGACCTGTCGCGATTGGGGTTCACGGTCTCGGCTGGTTTCCCAATGAGCGGAATCCGCGCGTGTTTTGGGCGGGAATCGAGGCCGGGGAAGAATTAATGAGCCTGGCGCGAGACACAGACCGCGCCACTGCGGCTCTCAGAATCGTTTCGGAAGAGCGAGTCGTTTCCGAAGTGCGCGAGTTTCACCCGCACTTGACTCTGGCCCGCAGACGCGATCCGGTGCCTATCGAAAAGCTGCGCGCCGAAGTCGCCGGTGTCGCCGCAACCGATTTCGGCGCTTTTCGGGCGGAGTCCTTTATCCTCTACCTCTCGCGCGCCGGACGCTACACCAAATTGGAGGAGTTTCCCTTAACGGATTGAAAACATGAATGGACTCCTGGCAGTCGCCATCGCCTATCTTCTCGGCGCGATCCCCTTCGGATACCTGGTGGTGAAGCTGACCACCGGCAAGGACGTGCGCGCCTCCGGCAGCGGCAACATCGGCGCCACCAACGTGTTGCGGACCACCGGAAAACTTCCCGGCGTGCTCACCCTGATCCTGGACATCGCCAAGGGCTTCGCTGCCGTCTGGATCGCGGATCTGCTCACCGCAGGTACCCCAGCCTCCCGGCCTCTGTGGACTAGCGCCGCCGCTCTCGCCGTCATGGCCGGTCACTCCTATCCCGTCTTTCTTCGTTTCCAGGGCGGCAAAGCCGTCGCCAGCTTCCTTGGAGCCTTCCTGTACCTGACTCCCGTGCCGCTAGTCGCCGTGCTGGTGCTGTTCATCCTGGTAGTCGCCGGAACCAGGCACATCTCCGCCGGATCGGTTGTCGCCGCCGGGACCTTCCCGCTGGCGGTCTGGCTGATTCTGCATCCCGAGCCCGAAGTCCTGCTCGCTGCGGTCATCGCCGGCGTGTTCATCGTCGTCCGCCATCGAGCCAACCTGGAGCGCATCCGCGCGGGCACCGAGAGCGCCTTTCGCTGGAACAAGCCGTGAACCTAGCCATCATCGGAGGGGGAAGCTGGGGGACCGCGCTGGCGCTGGTGTTGGCGCCACGGTTTCAAACCGTCCGGATATGGGTCTACGAGGCCGATCTCGCCCGCCGCATGCAAACCAGCCGCGAGACCTCGGACTACCTCCCCGGCTTCCGGCTGCCCGAAAACGTCTCGGTCGGCAACGATCTGGCCGCCACGCTCTCCGCTGCCGGGATCGTCTGCGGCGTCATGCCCAGCCAGCACGCCCGTGAGCTGTACTCCCTCGCGCTGCCTCATCTCGACCCTTCTTCCATACTGGTCAGTGCAACGAAGGGCCTGGAAAAGGGATCACTACTTCGCATGTCGGAGGTGATCGAGCAGGTTTGCCGCCCAAGTTTCGCGCCTCGCATCGCGGTGCTCTCCGGCCCCACCTTCGCCAGGGAGATCGCTTCAGGCGAACCAGCCGCAGTGGTGGTCGCCTCCGATGACGCGGCCGTGGCCAAACGGGTCCAGACCGCCTTTTCCGGCCCCTCCTTCCGCCTGTACACCAACCCCGACCCTACCGGCGTCGAAATAGCAGCCTCGCTGAAGAACGTCGTAGCGATCGCGGCGGGGGTTTGTTACGGTCTCGGCCTGGGAAGCAACGTCCAGGCCGCGCTGATCACCCGCGGATTGGCCGAGATCACGCGGCTTGCGGTAGCCATGGGAGGAAAACGGGAGACGCTGGCTGGTTTGGCCGGCTTAGGCGACCTGGTACTAACCTGCAGCGGCGATCTAAGCCGTAATCGCAAGGTGGGCCTGGAGTTAGCCAAGGGCCGCCGGATTGCCGAAATTACCGGCTCCATGCGGATGGTCGCGGAAGGCGTCGAAACCTGTGGCGCGGCGGTCGAGCTGGGGCAGAAGTTCAACGTGGAACTGCCGATTATTCAACAGATGCACGCGGTACTCCATGCGGCCAAGAGCCCCCGGGAAGCGATCGGCGATCTGATGGAACGGTCGCTCAAGGAGGAGTAGTCTTGCCGTCTGCGCAACCTTCTCCAGGATCCCGTGTTAACAAAGACATGGAGGCGGTAGCAGCCCTGGAACGCGACGCCCAGCTCATGTTGCGCGTGCGCGAGGGCGACGAGATCAGTTTCGCTCTGCTGTTGGAGCGGCATCGGAACCCGGTGGTGAACTTCCTGCACCGGATGGTGCAGAACCGCGCCGTATCGGAAGAGCTGGCGCAGGAGGTTTTCTTGCGGGTCTACCGCAGCCGGGAAACGTATGAGCCGACAGCCAAGTTCACCACCTGGTTGTTCCGGATTGCTACCCACTTGGCTCTGAATTGGATTCGGGATGGCAAGAAGGAAAAGCACAACGAGAGCCTGAGTGAGGAGTTGATCGAAGGCGCGGAACGGCAGGTGGCCGACCGGCAGCCCAGCGTGGAGCAGGCGTTAATTCAGGAAGTGAAGACGCAAGAGGTACGTAAGGCGATCGAAGCGCTGCCAGAGAAGCAGCGGGCAGCGGTCTTGATGCATAAATATCAGGGTCTGGATTATTCTCAAATAGCGGGAGCCCTGAGCTGCAGCGAGTCCGCCGTGAAATCATTGTTGTTCCGCGCCTACGAGACGCTACGTTCGCGTTTGGCGCATTTGGCATGAGGCGGCACGTTGTGCCGCGGTAGTGAAGTGAGCATGAGGGAAACATGGAATGCATTAAGAACAATAAGCAAGGCGTGGAGATCCTGACGGACTACTGCGCCGGCGCCGCGGACCCGAGCGTTGCCGCTGAAATCGACGCCCATATCAAGCAATGCGCGGAGTGTAAGTCACTGGTCGAGGCGCAGCGCACGGTATGGGACATGCTGGACACCTGGACTCCGGTGGAGGCCTCGCGCGACTTCGATTCGCGCTTGTATGCGCGCATCGCGGGAGAGCAAGGCTTGCCCGTCTGGCGCCGGTGGTGGTCACGCCTAACCCAGCCCGCAACACCGTACTCCTGGTGGAAGCCGATGGTGTCGCTGGCAGCGGCGGGAGCCATCGTGTCGCTCGCTCTACTGGTGCGGATGCCGGAACAGCAGATGGCTCCGGCCGCGCACAAAACCTCGGTGGCGCACGCCACTACGTCCTCCGCGCCTGTCCCGTCCGCGGCTTCTCCCACGGGCGCGGCCAACCCCGGCGATATCGATCTCCAACAGGTCCAGCAGGCGCTCGACGATCTCGACGTTGTCGCGCCCCTGACGCAGGCGCCCAGCCCGCTGTAATCCGAGGCTTGCGAAAAGCGTCGGATCAACTAGAGGAATCAGGTGCGCGTCCCCTTCAATCGCGGTGTAGTCGCGCTCGGCGCGCTGGCGTTGCTGCTGGCTTTCCGGGCAGCCGTGGAAGCGGGGCAACCGAAAACCAAACCTCCCCCGCCCCCTCCTAAGCCTCCCGCCAAGGTACAAGGCGGCGGTAACAAGGGCGGCAATAAAGCCGGGGCTAACAGACAGGTTCCGGCAGACCAGGTCGAGAAACTCCTCAACATGAGCCCGGAGGAACGCCAGAAGGCGCTCTCCAAGCTTCCTCCGCCACAGCAGAAGCAACTTCAAAACCGGCTGGATAACCTGGACCGCCAGAGTCCCGCGCAGCGCCAGCAAACTCTGGACCGTTTGCGTCAACTGGAGAAGCTGCCTCCGGCGCGCCAGCAGGCCGTCACCAGACAGATTCAAGGCATGAACGGAACGTCCATCGCCGATCAGCGCCAGTATCTCAACAGCCCGGAGTTCGCCAAGCAATACTCGCCCGAGGAACAGCAGATCATCCGCGAACGCTTCCCCGCTGCTTCCTCAAATGTCGTAAGGCCCACCGACAAGCTCGTGCCGGCGCGCCGGCAGGCCGTAAATCAACAAGCGCAGCGCGTCCAAGGCATGTCTTTCCAGGAGCGGCGTGAATATCTCCACAGCCCTGAGTTCGAGCAGAACTTCTCCTCCGAAGAGCAGCAAATTCTGCGGGATAGATTCCCCAACGCGGCCAAATAAAGCGCCTGTGGCCCGGTGAAGCGCCTGCGGCCGAATCACAGCGCTAATTAAAAAATCCCGCCGGTCCGATAAGTACGTGGGTACCTACCCGTTTATGTCAGCGGACGAGCTTCTTAACGCGCTGCACACCGTAGTCAACTCCTACTTGAGCACGCTGGAGACGACGGCCATTGCCGTGGCGGAGGCCTGTCCGCCCGTGGGCCGGCCGTATGGGCAGCGCATGAGCCGCTTACGCGCGCGCCTGGCGTTCGACTCGGCTCCCGACAAAATCGAGCAAAGCTGCGCGGTAGCCGCGCGGGAGCTGATGGCCTACGCGGAAAAAGCGTCGGGTTACGTGGATCATCAGCGTGGCGAGCTGAGAGGGGCCATCGCGGCGCTCGAAGAAATCGCCCGCACACTGGCGCAGCGTCAGGACTTCTACGGAAACCGGCTGCGCCGCCTCGCCGCCCAGATGGAGAAAGAAGACCCCGAGCAACCCACCGGATCGAGCGTAGCCGCACTGTTAAGCTGCGTCGAGAGCATGAGCCATGAATCGGAATCGCTGCTAAAGAGGATGCGTGACGAAATGGCCCAGGTAGAGACGCGGCTCGCCGCGGCCGAGATCACCGACCGCGCCACAGGGCTGCTGAACCGGCAGGAGATACAGCGCGTCATGGCCGCGATGAAGCCCGGCACTGAAAAACCGGTTCTCTTGCGGTTCGATTGCCGGGAGAGCCTGTCGGATGAGGTGGCCCGCCAGGTGGCGGCGCGGCTGGGGTCGCAATTCCGCTATTACGACCTGATCGCGCGTTGGAGTAACCGGCAGTTTCTGGTGCTGTTCCGGGGCAGCGAGAAAACGGCTCGTCAGCGGGCCGAGCAAATCCTTCCTTGGATCGCAGGGCAATATCAGGCCGAGGGCGGCGCGGTCGTGACTGTGGCCGTGGAAGTCCGCCTGTTGGATGAAACCTGCCTGGCGGGGCCGGAGCGCTCGGCCTCATAGCGCTCGGCTTCCTAACGCCTGCTCGCGAAACTTCCTCAAAAAAAACCCCCCGTAGAGCCCAAATTGTATTAGTGTGAGGGAGGTGGATTCCTTCAAGGCGGTGCCAGTGTTCGTCACCGGCGCTGGGCGTGGGATCGGGAAGCGGTTGGCGATCGGTTTTGCAACGCGCGGCGCGCGGGTGGGACTCCTGGCGCGAAGCAAGGCGGAGCTGGATTTGTGCCACCTGGAAATCGAGCACCAGGGCGGCTCAGCGCTGCGCCTGCGCGCGGATACCAGCGATTATGAACAGGTCGCGGCCGCGGTGGAGCGCATGCGGGTGCAGTTCGGCGCTCATCCCAAGGTGCTGGTTTGCGCGGCAGCCGTGCTGGGCCCCATCGGCCCCTTCGCGGAGTCGAATCCTAAGCACTGGCCGGAGGTGATCGACACCAACTTCACGGGTACGCTGAATGCGTGCCGCGCGGTGCTTCCCCATATGCTGGAACACCGCAGCGGCAAGATCGTCATCCTGGCCGGAGGGGGCTCGACGCCGGCGCGGCCCAACTTCGCCCTTCACGAAGCCACCAAGCACGCCCTGATCCGCTTCGTCGAGACGCTCGCCGAAGAGGTGAGTGAGCGCAACGTACAGGTGAATTGCCTCACCCCAGGAGGCACTTACACCCACATGACCGACCAAATCCTGGCCGCCGGGGACCGGGCAGGCTGGGAGGAGATCGAGGAGGCGCGTCAGGTCCGCATGACCGGCGGAGTCCCGGCGGAAAAGCAGATCGAGCTGGTGCTGTTTTTGGCCTCGGAGCACTCCAACCACGTGTCCGGGCGGGTGCTGAACGTTCACGACGACTGGAAGAAACTGAAGGACAAGGCCATGCAACCGGATTTGTACCGCCTGCGCAGGGTCCAGCGCTAGAGTAGCTGTTTTTGTACCTTCGCAAAAGGATGGCGCGTCTAAGCGAAAGTAGGTCTATACTGGGTAGGTGAAAGGAAAGGGTCCCATGCGTCTGCCATCTTTTCTGCGGATCGCGACCGGAGCGGCTGCCGTCGCTCTCTTGTCTCTCCCCCTCGGCGCCGGCGATAACAAAATGGACGATCCCGATTACATCGGGAACCGCAAGGTGGATGGCGGTACCAACCTGTACTCCATCGAAAAGGAGATCGGGCTCGGCAAGCAGCTCTCGCAGCAGGTGGAGCGTCAAGCCAAGATCATCGATGAGCCGCAGATCGCCGAATACGTCAACCGCCTGGGCCAAAACCTGGTGCGCAATTCGGACGCCAAGGTTCCCTTCACCATCAAAGTAATCGACACCGAGGAAGTCAACGCCTTCGCGCTTCCCGGCGGTTTCTTCTACGTCAACTCCGGTCTGATCATGAAGGCCGATACCGAAGCGGAGCTGGCCGGCGTGATGGCGCATGAGATCGCTCACGTGGCGGCCCGGCATGGAACGCGGCAAGCGACCAAGGGCGAGCTGGCTCAGTTGGCCACCATCCCTCTGATCTTCTACGGCGGCTGGACTGGGTTCGGCGTGCGCTCTCTCGCCAGCGTGGCGATTCCGGTGACCTTCCTGCAATTCTCCAAAGCCTATGAGAGTGAGGCTGACAATCTGGGCCTCCAGTACATGTACAAGGCCGGTTACGACCCCAATGCCTTCGTCGACTTCTTCGAAAAGCTGCAAGCATTGGAGAAGAAAAAGCAGGGCACGATGGCCAAGGTGTTCTCGGACCATCCACCCACGGGCGCGCGCGTGGTGGCTGTCCAGAAGGAGATCCAGGATCATTTGAAGCAGCGGCCGGAGTATGTCGTCACCACCTCGGAGTTCAACGAGGTTAAGGCGAAACTGCTGGCCATGCATGACCGGCGTCCCGACGAAAAGATGGATCCGAATAAGCCGCATCTGAACCGCAAGCCCGGATCGGGCTCCGCCGGTTCGGCCGACGGCAACTCGGGTAACACCGGCAGCGACGATGACCGGCCAACGCTCAAGCGGCGGCCCGACGACGGCAACTAAGCTGGCTGGCGCAAGTGGCGAAAGCTCCTGAGTTAATCAAGGTCACTTGCCCCTGTTGTGAAGCGGAGTTGTTTATCGACCCGGTCACCCACGCGGTGATCCGCTACAAGGAACACGTCAAGCCGCCCTCGCTGGCCGACATGGAGGCCGCCGTTCAGCGCTTCAAAGGCGAGGCAAACCGCCGCGAGGACGCCTTCAAGAAGTCCGTCGAGCAGCACAAGTCTCACTCCGATGTGTTGAACAAGAAGTTCGACGAAATGCTGCGCCTCGCCAAAGAGAACCCTAACGAACCGCCGCCCAAACGGGATATCGACTTCGACTGACTTTGCCATCCACCATTCGCCGGCCCAAGACCGCCGCGGAGCGGCAGGAGCGCGTCAAGAGGATTCTGGCCGCGCTCGACCATATGTACCCGGGTGCCTCTTGCGCATTGCATCACTCGAGCCCCTGGGAGCTTCTGGTGGCCACCATTCTCTCCGCCCAGTGCACCGACAAGCGCGTGAACATGGTCACGCCGGGGCTGTTCGCGAAATATCCCACCATCCAGGATTTCGCGGCGGCCAAGCAGGAGGAACTGGCGCAGGACATCCGCTCCACCGGATTCTTCAACAACAAGGCGAAATCCGTGATCGGCGCGGCGCGCAAAATCCTGGGCGAGTTCGGCGGCGAAGTGCCGCGCGAGATGGACCAACTGCTGACCGTTCCGGGCGCGGCTCGCAAGACCGCCAACGTGGTGCTGGGCACCGCGTTTGGGATCGCGTCAGGCGTGGTGGTCGATACCCATGTCCAGCGCATCGCCCACCGGCTGGATCTGACCAAGCATAACGGATCCGGGCAAAATCGAGCAGGATTTGATGAAGGCGATCCCCCAGCAGAAATGGATGATCTTCTCGCACCAGATCATTCATCCACGGGCGCGCCCTGTGCGTGGCGCGCAACCCCAAATGCGCGAGACTGCCAGTTGAACTCGCTGTGCTACGCGAAAGATAAAACCGGACCGAAACCCTAAACCAGCGAGTTACGCCCGCGGAGCCGCTTCGCCGCTCAGGTGCAGGCCCTTGTGAATCGCGTACAGCGCCAGCTCCAGCCGGTCGGACACGCCCAGCTTGTCGAAGATGTTGTGCAGGTGATTCTTCACCGTCTGCTCACTGATGAACATCTTCTCGGCCATCTCTTTGTTCTTGTAGCCTTGCGCCACCAGCGCCACGATTTCGCGCTCACGCGTCGATAGCGGGCTGCGCTCACGGCCCTTGCCGCTTCCGGAACCGCCGGAGCCTTCGAGACCCGTCGAGAACTGCCGCATCACCGCCGCGGTGGTGTGGGAATCCAGCCAGATTTCGCCGGAGTTGACCTTGCGAATGCTCTTGACGATCAGATCCGGAGCGGTCTGCTTCAGCACGATGCCGCTGCATCCCAGCTTCATCGCCTGCACGAATTCGTTCTTGTCCTCCGAAGCCGTCAGCACGATCACGCGCGTCCGCTTGTTGGTTTGCTGCAGCGCCTGAAGCGCCGACAACCCGTCGAGATTGGGCATGCGGAGGTCCAGCAGCAGCACGTCGGGATCCAGCGCGCGCACCTTGTCCAGCACCTCCCGTCCGTCGCCGGCTTCGCCAACGACTTCGAAATCGTCCTCTAACTGGAGCAGCTTCTTCAATCCATCGCGCACGATCGGGTGGTCGTCGGCGATGACGATGCGCACGGTAGTGCGCTTCTTTTCGGCGCTATCGCCTCCTCCGAGGCTGCTTTCAGAATTGTCCTCGGAATGTTCGAGGCTTCCATTAATCGGCGCTGCCATAAGACTCATAGGCTCCTCTGTCCGACGAGGCGGACTTGACAGTTACAAGTACCGTTTCGTCTCACGTCCCGATTCTAAGCGGTTCTAGTACTCACTACAATTCATCGGCCCCTATGGATTGCGATATGAGTTCACTTATTTCGTAGGTAGGGTAGCCTTAGTTCCCGTCTTGGAAAGGTGTTACGAAATATGGGGAAAACGGCGAGTGATGGTTTGACAGTGATGGTTCAGCCAGGTCGCCAGCGAGCTACGAACCTTGCGATGATGGACTTTTCGATGGAACACGACGTTATCGTCGCAGGAGGCGGTCCCGCGGGCCTTTCCGCCGCGGCCGCGCTGGCCCAGGCAGGCCGCAGCGTCACGGTTGTGGAGCAGAATCACGAGATCGGCTCGCCCATCCGCACCAGTGGCGGAAGCTTCATCGAGGAACTGGAATCCCTCGGCATTCCCGCGCTCCTTTACCATCCGATTTCGCGAGTCCGATTCGTTGCCCCGCGCAACTCCGCGGTCTTCGAGTATCCCGTCCCCCGCTTCTGCGTCCTGGACGTCCGCGGAACTTTTCAATATCTTGCACAGCGCGCCATCGAAGCCGGAGCGGCGTTGCGTCTGGGAACCCGGGCCGGCGCGCCCATTGTCGAACACGGCGTGGTTTGCGGAGTTCGTACCAGCGCGGGCGAGTTTCGCTCGAAATTGGTGATCGACGCCACCGGCTATCGTTCCTCGCTTCTGAAGCAAGCCGGGCTGGATCCTGGATTTCGCCGCTTCGGAGTGGGTTCGGAGTACGATCTGCTCGCGCCCCACTGCGATCAGAATGAGGCGGTGCTGCTGGTTGGCGGCGAAATCGCCCCTTCGGGCTACGCCTGGGTCTTTCCCTGGGGCCGCGGAAGAGTGCGCGTGGGCGTGGGAGTGATCCATCCGGATTCGCGCGCCAGACCCGAAGATTATTTGGACGCCCTGGTGGCCTCGGCCGGACGTTTTGGAATAAATCTGCGCGGGGCCCAGCCCCTCGAACACCACACCTGCCTGATCCCCTCGGAGCAGTTCGTCGAACGCTTCGCCGGCCACGGCATCCTCGGTATCGGTGACGCCGTGGGCAACGCATCGTCGCTGCTGGGCGAAGGCATCCGCTGGGCCATCCACGCCGGAAGGATGGCCGGCGAGGTCGCCGCTAAAGCGCTCGGCAAGGGCGACGTCTCGCGCACCGCTTTGCAACCCTTTGAGCGGCAATGGCGCAAGCGCTTCGGCGCGGACTTGCAACTGGCTCACAAAATCAACCTGCGCATCGCCGCTTGGGACGATAGAAAATGGGATCAGCGCACCGAACTCTTGAAGCTGCTGACCCCAGACCAGTTCGCCGAAGCCATGAAGACCAACCTTCGGGGCCGGTGGCTGTGGAAGTTCGCGGCGAAGCTCTTGAAGCAGGGCCGCGCCACGGAGCTGGCGGGCCGCCTGATCCCGTGACCCGGCACTGCGCCAGCCCCGCAGCTCAGCGAAGCCCAGCGGGGGATTCACGGATATATTTTCGAAGCAGTTTCCCGATGAAGGGTTTGAAGCGGTGGAGTTCAGGCTACTCGGCAATCGCCCACGCCACGTCTCGTGCGAGCATCTGAACCTCACGGTCGGCACTCCCACACAGATGGTCTAGAAAGGCAAAGACCCGCTGAACCAGACCGCCATTCGACAAAGGATCTAGCTCGAAAACAAACCGAACAAGCTCATTAAGCACCAAGGTAAGCGATGCCTGACTGGCCTCCGCCTCGTCCGGCTTGAACTCAGGAACCGTTCGATTGAGCTCGGGAATTACCTCGCCGAAGGTCATTTTGTTCTTCGGGAACCCGGTAAACCACACCACTTGAAAATACAGTAACATACTGTTTACGGGCTCCACTATGCAAACTGAGCGCTACACTGTCGTCGCCATGGACCGCGCCTCCAGACTCACGCCGGCTTCGGCCCGCCAAGGGAGCGAGTCTCTGGGCGAACGTCTGGCGCGGCTTCGCAAAGAACGTGGATATACACAGAAAGAACTCGGCGAAAAGACCGGGCTCATTCAGGCGCTGATCTCCGATTACGAGCGCGGCAAGCTGCGCCTGAACGCGGACACGATTCTGCGCCTTGCCACAGCCTTGGAAGTTACCACCGACGACCTCTTGCAGCCCGCCGGTAGCGCGAAGCCGGCCAAGAAGCCCAACCGCCGCGTGCTGCGACGCTTGGAGCGGATCGAGGCGCTGCCCTTGCATGTGCAAACCAACGTGCTTAGGAGCCTGGACCTGATGCTGAAGGGTGTGTCGCCGCTGAGTCGTCAGGAGAACGGACGATGAACGATAGACAGCACGCTGCGGAACTGCTAGAGCGCCTGGGCCCCGGCCAGCTCGCCGCCGTCGTTCACCTGCTCGAAACGATGGTTGCGCCTGACAAGGTTTCGCCCGAGGAAGACAGCGATACCCTCAGTCCCGCCGAAGCAAAAGCCATTGCCGAGGCTGACGAGTGGCTCAAGCACAACCGGCCAATCGCGCATGAGGAGGTTCTCGCGGAGTACGGACTGACCATGGCCGACTGGGAAAAGATGAGCCGTGAGCCGTAGTGGCCAAGCGCATCGTCTGGACCGGCCAGGGCAAGGCCGACATCCGCGGCATCGAGCAGCCGGTTGCCCTTCAGATTCTTAAGACCCTCGGCCGCTACCTGCTATCGGGCGAAGGCAGTACTAAGCAGCTCAAGGGCGTTACCGCGCCTCTGATTCGCCTCCGCGCTCAGAACCACCGCGTCTTCTTCCGCGACAGGGGCGAATTCATCGAAATCGATCGCGTGCTCGACCGCAAGGAGGCTTATCGGTGATGCCCAGTAGCCCCATCCGGAAAAACGCCCCGTACATGCACCTGTCCACGCTGGAACACTTCCGAACTTATGGCTGGGTCCGCATCCCCTCTGCCTTCAGCGCCGCGGACGCGGCCGCCATGTGCAACGTCATCTGGGCCGCGCTGGCCAAGGCTGGAATCCATCGCGACGATCCATCCACCTGGACTACCGCCCGCCCCGAACATCTTCAACATCTGAAGAGCGACCCCGTCTTCCAAGCGATCGGCACCGAGCGCACTCTCGCGGCGATCGAGGAAGTTACGGAAGGCCAACCGTGGGAACGGCCGCGCGATTGGGGAGCCTTCTTCCTTCAATTCCCCACTGGCCGGGAGTGCGACGTCCCGAGCGCCGGTTGGCACCTCGACGGTAACTACTTGGGCCGCCTTTCGCCCGCCTGCGGCGTCAAGGTCCACGCGATGCTGACCAACGTCGGCCCGCGTTGTGGAGGCGTCAACATCCTCAGCGGATCGCATCGCCTGGTGCACAAGTGGTTTTCCGAACACCCCCAGCCACCGGGAACTCGCGGCGCGCAGTTCCGCAAATCTCTGGAGCGGCACCCCTACCTCCGCGATCTTTGCACTCCCGGCGACCCTCAAGACCGCATCGCCCGCTTCCATGATCGCGTCGAAGAGGTCGATGGAATCCCGCTCCAGGTCGTCGAAAACACCGCCCAGGCCGGCGACGTGATCCTGATGCACTCGCTGCTCTATCACGCCGGAGCCCCCGCCGCCCATCTTGGCCCCCAGCCCCGCTTCTTGCTGGACAAGGGCTTCATCCAGCCCTACTGGTAACCGTCCATCATTTAGTTCCACTCAACGGTCTGATACAATCCAGAACGCACATGGACCTGCGCCAAATCGAGGTTTTCCTGGCCGTTATGGAGAACGCGACGGTCACCCAGACCGCGCAGCGGCTAAACGTAACCCCCGGAGCCGTCAGCCTTCAGCTTCAGAGTCTGGCCCATGAGCTCCGCACGGACCTGTTCGTGCGCGACGGCCGCCGCATCGTGCCCACGCCGCAGGCCCACCGCTTCGCCCAGCACGCCCGCGAAGTGATGAAAAAGATTCGCGAGATCGAGCAGGATTTCGCCGATTCCGCCGCCGCCGACCAGCGCCCCTTCCACTTCGCCTGCGGAGCCACCACGCTCATCTATCGCCTGGGCGGCGCGCTGCGCACCCTCCGCCGCCGTTTCCCCCAAGCCAACGTCCATGTCACCGTCGGCCCCACCGAGAAAATTGTCGATGGCCTGCTCTATCACCGTTTCGACCTCGGCCTGGTCTCGCTGCCCGTCAATCAGCCCACGCTCAAGATCGCTCCTCTGTTCGAAGAAGAACTGCTGGTGATTCGCCCCTCGCACGACGGCCGCGCCGATGGCAGCGTCTCCACCGTTCACCCCGAGGAACTCGCGCGCGCCCGCTTCCTGCTGTTCCCCAAAGAGAGCAACATGCGCGGCATGATCGACCGCTTCTTTGACGAACTCGGGATCTCCCCGCGCGTCACCATGGAAGCCGACAACGTCGAAGCCATCAAACGCATGGTCGAGGCCGGCTTCGGCTACTCCATCCTGCCGCAGTACGCTTTGGGTGGACGTGGCCGCCGCTTCCAGAAGCTGCGCGTGCAGGGCCGCCGCCTCGTCCGTCAACAGGCGCTCGCCATGAGCCAGAGCGGATACCCCCGCGCCCTCACGCTGGGGGTTGCCGATCTCATTGAGACCGCTCTTGGGAAGCCGGCCGCCCTTGCCAAAGGCCATTGAGACGCACTAAACAAATCGTTCAGGAATCCGCAATTTGACTACCGCTCCTGCGATCTTTATAGTTCGGAGTGGCATGAGAAGGATGCTGTGTCTCGCCGTCGTTTCGCTGTGCTGCGCTTGGGCGCAAGACCAGCGCAATGTCACCGAGCCGGTGATCCCGGGCGCCTGCGTAACCCTCTCCGCCGAATTGACTTCCCAGCACGGCAAACTCCAACAAGAGGACGAGCGCAAACTCGACACCGCCCGCATCCAAAAGGCTCTCGACAGCTGCCCCGCTGGGCATTCGGTTGAGTTGAAAGCGGACGCGAGCCGCAATGCCTTCTTATCCGGCCCAATCGATCTCCGCGCTGGCGTCACGCTTGAGGTGGACGAAGGCGTCACGCTGTTCGCCTCTCGCGACCCTCGTGTCTTCGACATGGCTCCTGGAACTCGGCTGGCGTCTGCGGCACGGTCTCGCGCAGTGGAGCCCGCGCCTGCCGGGCGCTGCTCAATGGCAATCAGGTGTCCGGCGCTGGCGTGATGGGCGCGGGAACCATCGACGGCCGCGGCGGCGAAAAGCTGCTCGATCGGGACGGAACCCAGAACGTAACGTGGTGGGATCTCGCCGAGCAGGCCCGCAAAGGCGGCATCCAGAATAATTTCCGCATCCTGGTGCTGAACCGCTGCGATAACTTCACCCTCTACCGCATTCATCTCAAGGATTCGCCCAACTTCCATGTCTCCTATACCAGCGGCAACGGATTCACCGCGTGGGGCGTCATCATCGACGCGCCCAAAAACGCCCGCAACACCGACGGCATCGATCCCGGCAACTCCACCAACGTCACCATTACGCACAGCTTCATCCGCGCCGGCGACGATAACATCGCCATCAAAGCCGGCGCCGGCCTGCCCACCACGCACATGACCATCGCCCACAACCATTTCTATTACGGGCACGGCATGTCCATCGGCAGCGAAACCAACGGAGGCGCCAGCGCCATCCGCGTCTCCGATCTTTCCATCGACGGCGCCGATAACGGCATCCGCATCAAATCCAACTCCGCCCGGGGCGGCCTGGTCCGCGACATCGTTTATGAAGACGTATGCATCCGCGGCTCCAAGAACCCGCTCCTGTTCGACACCCATTATTCCGGCAACGGATACGTCGAGACCGGCGATCGCATTCCCGATTTCCGCGATATCGTCTTGCGTAACGTCTGGATCGGCCCATCGGGAGCAGGGAGCGGCAAGATTACTTTCGACGGTTACGACTCGGACCGCCGCCTTGGTCTGAGCTTCGACAACGTCAACGTCAGCCTCACCACACCAATCCAAATCGTCGCCGCCCACGCCGCGATCCATATCGGCCCGGGCGCGGTGAACCTCCGTCCTGAGGGCGACGACGTCGTCATCACCGGCAACGCCGCCAATTCCGGCCCCATCCCCGCCTGCGAGGAAAAATTTGTCCCCTTCCCTTCCCAGTAGTGGGGCCCGTCCCAGTAGCGGAGTGGCAGCCGCGCCGCGCCCGCCAGTTCCATCGGCGCCGGCCGCACCGCGAGGCCGGATCATCCCGCACCTGCGCTGGTACATTTGCGGCCTGCTCTTCTTCGCCACCACCATCAACTACGTCGACCGCCAGGTGATGAGCTTGCTCAAGCCCACACTGGAAACAGACCTCGGCTGGAGCGAAGCCACCTACGGCTGGATCGTTTTCGCCTTCCAGCTCGCCTACGCCCTCACCATGCCGCTCGCAGGCCGCGTGGTCGATTATCTCGGAACCCGGCTCGGCTATCTGGTCTCGATCGCGCTTTGGAGCATCGCCGCGATCTCGCACTCGCTCGCCTCTAGCGCCCTCGGCTTCGGCATGGCGAGATTCGCGCTCGGCTTTGGCGAATCCGCCAACTTCCCCGCCGCGCTCAAAACCGTCTCCAATTGGTTCCCCCGCAAGGAACGCGCCCTCGCCACCGGAATCTTTAACAGCGGCGCGAACATCGGCGCACTCGTCACCCCTCCCGTGGTCGCCCTCCTTGTCGCGCACTTCGGATGGCGATCCTCCTTCATCTTCACCGGCCTGCTCGGCTTCTTGTGGGGCGCAATTTGGTTCTGGTTCTATCGCGAGCCCGCCTGGCACCCGAATCTGAGTGCCGCCGAGCTCGCCTGGATCCAATCGGATGCAGAAGCTCCCCTGCCCTCCAAACAGGTCCCGTATCTCGAGCTCCTGGGCCACCGCGCCGCCTGGGCGTTCCTCATCGGCAAGTTCCTCACCGATCCCGTCTGGTGGTTCTATCTGTTCTGGCTGCCCGGATTCCTGAGCAGCACTTACAAGCTCGATCTATCGGACCTGAGCCTGCCGCTAATCATCATCTACACCGCGTCGATGATCGGCTCCGTGGGCGGAGGCTGGATCTCTTCATCGCTCATCAAGCACGGCTGGACGGTCAATCGGGCCCGCAAGACCGCCATGCTCATCTGCGCCACTGCCGTCACCTCCGCCATCCTTATTTACTGGACCGGCGGCAACCTCTGGCTCACCGTCACCCTGGTCAGCATCGCCGCCGCCGCGCACCAGGGCTGGTCGGCTAACATTTATAACGTCCCCGTCGACGTATTCCCGCGCGAAGCCGTCGCCTCCGTCATCGGACTCGGCGGAATGGGCGGCGCGGTCGGCGGTCTGCTTGCTGCGCCCGCCATCGGCTACTGGCTCAAATGGTCTAACGACGCTTACGGCGTGCTCTTCGTCTTCGCCGGTGTCTTGTATCTGGTCGCGCTGGGCGTGATCCAACTCCTTGTCCCGGACTTAGACAAGGCACGCAAATTAATCTGACATGGCCTTCATACACGAGGATTTCCTTCTACACGGCGAAACCGCCCGGCATCTGTACCATACCTTCGCCGAGGCCGAACCCATTCTCGATTACCACTGCCACCTGCCCGTCACTGAGCTCGCGCACAACCGCCAGTTCCGCAACCTCACCGAAATCTGGCTGGAGGGCGACCACTATAAATGGCGCGCCATGCGAGCCAACGGGGTCGATGAGAGATTCTGCACCGGCGACGCCGATCCCTTCGAAAAATTCAAGGCCTGGGCTCGAACTGTTCCCCACACCCTGCGCAATCCCCTCTATCACTGGACGCATCTCGAACTGAAGCGCTACTTCGGCATCGAGGAGTTGTTGAATGAATCCACCGCCCGCTCCATCTGGGATCGGGCCAACGAAAAGCTCGCCACTCCCGCGCTCTCCGCGCAGGGAATTTTGGACAAGTTCCACGTTAAGCTCCTCTGCACCACCGACGATCCAGCCGACGATCTCGCTTGCCATCGGGCGCTCCGTTCATCCGCGTGCAAGACCCGGGTGCTGCCCGCTTTCCGCCCGGACCGCGCCCTGCAAGTGCATCTGCCGGAACGATTCAACGAATGGGTCGCACGATTGGAATCGGCCAGCAACATCGAGATCCGCAACCTGAACTCCTTCACCGATGCACTCAAAAAACGCCACGACGATTTTCATTCCCTCGGCGCTCGCCTGAGCGATCACGGCCTGGACCGCTGTCCGGCAAATTTCTGTAGCGAGCACGTCGCAGCCGCGATCTTCGATCGTGCCCGCCACGGCCGCGCCGCGCCACCAGAAGAGCACGAGCACTTCGCCTCCCACATGATGCTGCTCTTCGGCCGTTGGGACGCCGAGAAGGGCTGGACCAAACAGCTTCACCTGGGGGCGTTTCGCAATGCCAGCTCCCGCCGTTTGAAAGAAATGGGCGAAAACTGCGGCTACGACTCCATGAACGACGCGCCGCAAATCGATTTGCTTGGCGCGTACCTCGACGCCCTGGACGCCGAAAACGCCCTGCCCCGCGTGATCCTCTACAACGTCAACCCCGCGGATAACTACGCCTTCTCGACCATGGCCGGTAATTTCCCCAAGATGCAATTCGGCGGAGCCTGGTGGTTCATGGATCAGAAAGAAGGCATGGAGTGGCAACTCAACGCGCTCTCCAACGCGGGCCTGCTCTCGCGGTTCGTCGGCATGCTTACCGATTCCCGCTCCTTCATGTCCTACCCGCGTCACGAATATTTTCGCCGCGTCTTGTGCAACATGCTGGGCAAAGACATCGAAAATGGCGAGATCCCCAATGACGATTCGCTGTTGGAGCCGATGATCCGCAATCTCTGCTATGGCAACGCCCGCGATTACTTTGGATTCGAAATCTAATGCTGACACTCGAAAAATATTCCATCGGCGTTGGTGACCGCTTCGCGCACCAGGCCAAGGCTCAGTTGCAAGCCTGCATTCTCGCCGCACAGTCGGGTGCGGACATCATCCCCGTTTGGAACAAATCCAACCGCGAGCACACGATCATCGGCTCGGAACCGAGTTCCGTCCGCCTGGCCGCCGATGCTGCTGTCAAGGCACTGGGATGGTCTCGCCCCTATCACGTTGACGCGGACCACATCACGCTCGAAACCGTCGATCGCTACCTCGCCCCCTGCGATTTCTTCACCATCGACGTCGCGGCATTCATTGGTCAGCCCGCGGATTCCAGTAAAGTCGCGGCGTTCCTGAAGCGCCACTCCGAGCTCGCCGGACCCTCCGCTGACGAAATCGCGGGCAAATACCACGCCGCGGTGAAGCAAGCCGGCCGCATCTATCGCAAGATCGCGTCCACTAAGGGCGCCGCTAACTTCATCGCCGAGGTTTCCATGGATGAAACCGACGCCCCGCAAACTCCGCCCGAGCTCACCACCATCCTCGCCCTAATCGCCGACGAAACAATCCCCATCCAGACCATCGCTCCCAAATTCACCGGCCGCTTCAACAAGGGCGTCGATTACGTGGGCGACCTTGCCCAATTCGCCAAGGAGTTCGAAGAGGACATCGGAGCCATCGCCTGCGCCGTCGAGCGCTACGGCTTACCGAAAAACCTCAAGTTGAGCGTGCATTCGGGCAGCGACAAATTCTCGATTTATCCCGCCATCAAAGCCGCCCTCCGTAAAACGGGTGCGGGCGTGCATCTGAAAACCGCCGGAACCACCTGGCTCGAAGAGCTGATCGGCCTGGCCGAAGCCGGCGGCGAAGGACTCGCCCTCGCCAAAGAAATCTACGCGGAATCCTTCGCCCATCGCGAGGAGCTCTGCGCCCCCTACACGGCAGTGATCGATATCGAGGCAGCCAAGCTGCCTCCCCCTTCCACGGTCGCGGCATGGCATTCGGACGATTACACCTCCGCCCTCCGTCACGACCCCAAGAATCCCCGCTTCAACCCCAGCCTCCGCCAATTGCTCCACGTCGGCTTCAAGATCGCCGCCAAGATGGGCCCCCGTTACCTCCGTATGGTGGAGCAGTGCGAGCCCACCATCTCCAAAAACGTCACCGAAAACCTCTTTGAGCGCCACATCCGCCCGGTGTTTTTGTAGAACAAAAACTCGATCTCGCCTGTTTGCGTCACTTCGCGCTTTTTCTCTCTACCCACATCTCCCTCCCCTGCTTATCGTGGAGGCAGTTCGGAACGCTCATCGGTTCCGGACCACGCCAAACGCGGAGAGTACTCGAGTCCCCCCGCGGCGCCTTGACCGGCGCGGCGTCCAAACAGGTGCGTCTGGCCGTCGAGATTGCGGCGGCGCCTCTTCCACCACGGGGCCAAGGGGGGTGGACGAAAGCGCTTTCGAGAATTTTTAGAGAACCAACACCTCAAAGAACCAGTACAGGGTGATAAACGTGGGGAAGTCTCGCCTCGCCGATGGCGATCAAATCCCCATGCGAGTTCACCGCCTTCACATACCGCGCCCCGTGCCGCACCTGAAACGGAGACACGCGGAAATCGCGTCCATTGCGAATCTGCCCCGCCGTGATCTGGTCCACCGTCTCCGACGGAAACTCCGGCAACAATTGCGCGGCGGGAATCAGCGCTTCGCCCAGGCGGTCCTCTTTACCCAGCGCAGCCAGCTCCTCCAGAGTCCGCGACGATTCGATCTTGAAATCGCCCGACGCCATCCGCCGCAGCGACTTCAAAAACGCGCCGCAGCCCAGCGCCTTTCCCGCCTCATGCGCGATGCTGCGCAAATACGTCCCGGCCGAACAGTGCACCCTCACTTGCGCCTCGCATCCCTTCACTCGCAAAAGATCCAGCGAGTACACTTCGACCGGCGCAGGCGCCAGCTCCACTTCTTGATTCTTTCGCGCCAGTTCATACGCCGGACGCCCGGAGATTTTCTTCGCCGAAACCGGCGGAGGCACTTGCTCAAAAGACCCGCGGAAGCGATCGAGCACCGGCTCCAGATCCGCGCGGTCCAACGACACCGCGACCTCCTCCGACGTGCGGACACCGTCCGCGTCGTAGCTATCGGTCGAGTGGCCGAAGTGAATCGTGCCCTCGTACACCTTGTCGTTCCGCGTATAAAATTGCGCGAGCCTGGTGGCCCTGCCGATCACCAGCGGCAGCACCCCGGTCGCGGCCGGGTCCAGAGTTCCCAAATGCCCCACCTTCCGCGTGCCCGCGATGCGGCGCATCTTGTTCACCACATCGTGCGAGGTCCATTCGGCCGGTTTATCGACTACGATCACTCCATCCACCTCACGATAGTAACAAGGCGTGTGCGCGCTAACCGGAAGAGCATGGGAAAATAGAGTTGTTGGCCACTCTACTTTCCCTCAAAGAAGCGATTCGGGAATACGTACATGACGGCGCGACGCTGGCGCTGGAAGGCTTTACGCATCTGATTCCCTTCGCCGCCGGACACGAGATCATCCGCCAAAAGCGCCGCAATCTCACCGTAATCCGCATGACTCCGGATCTGATTTACGACCAGATGATCGGCGCGGGCTGCGTCTCGCGCCTCCAGTTTTCCTGGGGCGGAAATCCCGGCGTCGGCTCCTTGCACCGCTTCCGCGACGCGGTGGAAAACGGCTGGCCCGCGCCGCTCGAAATCCTCGAGCATTCGCACGCGGGCATGGCCGCGGCCTACGCAGCCGGAGCCTCCGGGTTGCCATTCGGGATGCTCCGCGGCTACCTGGGCTCGGATCTGCCCAAGCATAATCCTCAGGTCAAATTCATCGAATGCCCATTCACCGGGGAGCGTCTCGCGGCCATTCCCGCCATCCGGCCCGACGTCGCCATCATTCACGCACAGAAGGCGGATCATCGCGGCAACGTGCTGTTGTGGGGCGTGGTGGGCGTGCAGAAGGAAGCCGTGCTGGCCGCGAAACACGCCATCGTCACCGTGGAGGAAATCGTCGACAAATTGGACGCTCCGCCCAACGCCGTCGTGCTGCCCTCCTGGGTGGTCAGCGCGGTTTGCGAAGTTAAAGGCGGCGCGTTTCCTTCTTACGCGCAAGGCTACTACGCGCGCAACAACGCGTTTTACAAGGCATGGGACCCCATCGCCCGGGAACGCGACACCTTTCAGGACTGGATCGATCGCTATGTTTTCGGCGTGAAGGATTTTGAGGAGTTCCGCGCGGCCGTGGAAGGAGGCGCTCATGTCTGAGCAACACTACACCGCCGATGAAATGATGACCATCGCCGCGGCGCGCATGCTGCGCAACGGAGCCGTATGCTTCGTGGGCATCGGACTGCCCAGCGCGGCGGCGAATGTCGCCCGCCTTACGCATGCTCCCGACATTGTCCTGATCTACGAATCCGGCCCCATCGCCGCCAAGCCGAACATCCTGCCGCTTTCGATCGGCGACGGTGATCTCGCCGAAACCGCGGAGACCGTCGTCTCCATCCCCGAAATGTTCGCTTACTGGCTGCAAGGCGGGCGCATCGATTTCGGTTTCCTCGGCGCCGCGCAGATCGACCGCTTCGCCAACATCAACACCACCGTGATCGGCGATTATCGCAAGCCGGCGACGCGTCTGCCTGGCGCAGGCGGCGCTCCGGAGATCGCGGCTTCCTCGAAAGAAGTGCTGATCACGCTGCGCCAGAACAAGCGGGCTTTTGTGAACAAGCTGGATTTCGTGACTTCCGGAGGGCACTTTGACGGCGGAGACGCACGAAAACGCATGGGCCTTCCCGGCAAGGGACCCGTCGCCGTGATCACCGATCTCTGCATCATGACGCCCGACCCGGAGACCAAGGAACTCACGCTCACCAATCTCCATCCCGGCGTGACTCTGGAAAAGGTGATGGAGTCGACCGGTTGGCCGCTCAAGGTTTCGCCGCACCTGACCACCACCGCCGCGCCAACCGAGGTCGAACTCAGCGTGCTGCGCGATCTGAATGAGCGCACCGCCCGCGCGCACGGCGGCCAAGCGTAACGCGCGCGCCCGTTTGAGGACGAAGACATCGTGAGGTGTTATCATCCGGGCGGAGGACTAACGACTATGCGCGGCTGGGGTTTTGCCGAACGGCTCTGGCACGACCTCCGCTACGCCGCGCGGCAGCTCAAGCGGAATCCCGGTTTTGCCGCAGGCGCCGTTTTGCCGCTGGCGTTGGCGATCGGCTGCATCGCCTCCGTCCTTACCTTGAGCGACGCCGTTTTATTCCGGCCGACGGGCGTCAAGGATCCTGACCGGCTCGCCGCGGTGTACACGTTCTCACGCACGCAGAGTCGATACCTTTCCGATTCTTATCCCGACTTCCTCGATATCGCCGCGTTGCCGGATGTCGTCGATTCCGCCGCGGCGTATGTCCGAGGGGCCTTCAGCGTCCGGTTCGGCGAAGGCGCGGAGAGAATCAACACCGAGCTCGTCACCGGCGATTATTTCCGCACGGCCGAAATAATTCCGGCTCTCGGCCGCGCGCTCACGCCGGACGACGATCGACCCGGTGCGCCGCCGGTCGCGCTCATAAGCTACCAGCTCTGGGAAACGCGCTACACCCGCAATCCATCGGCACTCGGCTCCATCGTTTGGATCAATCGCATCCCGTTCACGATTATCGGCGTGATGCCGCGCGGCTATCAGGGCATGCTGCTCGATTGGTACCCGAACCCCCAGGTTTGGGCTCCGCTGGCGCACTTCAACCGCTTTTTCCCCACCAACACCGCGCCGGATTACCAGAGCCGCCGCGACATCCCCATGTTCATGATGCTGGCGAGGATGCGGCCGGGTGTGAGCATCGCGAAGTTGCAGGCCGCCCTGGACGTGATGGCTCCTCGCGTGGCCGCGCGGCCCGATTACCGCTTCCTGGCTCTGCCATCGGCGGAGGCGCGTTTCTTTCCCGCGTACCGCGCCGGAACGCTCCGTTTCTTATGGATGCTGCTTGCAGTTTCGGCCGTGACCGTCGCTATCGCCTGCTTCAACCTGGCTAGCCTACTGTTGTCCCGTGCGGCTTCGCGCGAACGCGAAATCGCCGCGAGGCTCGCCATCGGCGCCAGCCGCTGGCGCATCGTCCAGCAACTTGTCGTCGAAAACGCGGCCGTCGCGCTGTGTGCTTGCGCGCTTTCCATCCCGGTCGCGATCGCCGCCGCTTACTGGCTGCGAGGACGCTCCCATCACCGCCGGGTTCAGCTTGGCGCTGAATCTCAGTCCCGACTGGCGCGCGCTGGTGCTGGGGATGGCCGCCGGTCTCGGCTCGGCAATCGCCGCTGGAGTTGTCCCCGCGTGGAAAGCCTCGCGAGGCGATTTGAAACCGGTTCACGCCAGGCGCGCGTTCTCGCGCGATCTGTTCATCGCCGCGCAAGTGGCCTGCGCGATGACCATCCTGGTTCCGGCGGCGTTGCTCGCCGAAAATCTCCGCAATCTCAGCCATGCCGATTTGGGCTACCAATCGAGTGGAGTCCTGCTCGGCTCCCTCGACGCGATCAGCGGAGGATTCACCACTACGGACCAAATGGACCGTTTGGCGCGCGGCTTACTCACTGAGCTTCGCTCGCAAGCCCCCGAGGCGGCGCTCGCCTCCGCCGCGCTTCCCACCACCATGCGCACGTCGCTTGACGTAAGCACCGCCGGTCAGACCTGGACGCCGCTGGCCTACAATTGGGTCTCCGGCGGATACTTCGAACTGCTGCGGACGCCGATCCTCAGCGGCCGGCCAATCCTTGATACAGACGACCGCCGCTCCCTGCCCATCGCCGTCGTAAACCAGTCCGCAGCAAAAATGTTGTGGCCCGGCGAGAACCCCATCGGACATAAAATCCGAATCCGAGGCGAGTCCGCGGATCGCGAGGTTGCCGGTATGGTGCAGGATTCGCGATTCCGTCCCCTCGGCGTCGCCGAAGCCGACCAGCCTTGCGTCTTCCTACCACTGCTACAAACGAGCACCACAACCAATTTCGAAATTCACGTCCGCACCGCAGGCCCGCCGCTGCGCTTCACAGGCTCTCTGCGACAGATTGCCGCAAGGCTTGCCCCGGAGGCCTCGCTCGCCGATATCCTCACCCTGGACCAGCAAGCCGAATCCGGCCTCAAACCCATGGAAACCGCGGCGCAAGCTACTGGAGCCGTGAGCGTCCTTGGCATCTTGCTCGCCTTGGCGGGGATGTTTGCCGCCTGCGCCTATCGCATCGCGCAACAGAAGAAGGAAATCGCCATCCGGCTTGCCATCGGCGCGCAGCCTGGCCGCGTGATCCGATCGTTTGCGTCACGCGGCTTGTGGATCGGCCTCGGCGGAGCGTGCTTGGGCCTCCTTCCCGCCCTGTGGGGTGTGCGCCTGCTGCGCGCATCTGTCACGGGAACCGGCGCACCGGATGCACGAGCTTTTGCCATCGCGGGCGGGGCGCTTACTCTGGCGTGCGCCATCGCCGCGTTTTCCGCGGCCCGCCGCATCAGCCACGTCCAGCCCAGCGATGCGTTGCGGGTTCAATAGAATTCGCGGCTAAAAAATCTCCAACTCCACCGGAGCGCCCACGCCGCAACCCAGATGCTTCGCCGCCGAAACCTGATTCGCCGAAATCTCCAGATATCCCGAGCTTCCTTCGATCGCCACCACCTCGCCGATCCCGGTCTCGGCGTAGGTGAGCGCCAAGCGCCGGACGATCTGCGAGCCTACCAGAATCTCGAAGGCGCGTGTTCGCAGCTCGCCAAACTCCCGCATGTCGAAGTTGGTGATCAGGTTTCCAAAGTGGTCGACCTTCAGAACGCTTCCCAGCCATCGATGTCTCTTCGTGGGAGCGGGCTTGACGGTGGAGCTATGGACAAAATCGTGAATCAGCCTGCCGAATTTCGCAGCGGTTCCGCCTTTAGCAAGATGTGCCGCCGCGGGAGCGAACACGTCACGCCCGTGAAATGTGCGGCTCACCGTCTTCAGCATCATTTTCGCATTTGTGATCTCGCGAACTTTATGCGGACCGGCGTTATAGATCATGGTGAACACGCCGTTATCCGGCCCGATGAAGCGCTGTCCCGCGGCCTCCACCAGAATGGGCCGGCGCGTGGTCCCAACTCCGGGATCGACAACCAGGACGTGAATGGTCCCCTTGGGGAACCAGCGCGCGGCTTCGCCGATAGTAAACGCAGCCTCGTTAATTTGGAACGGAGTGATCCCGTGAGTGATGTCCACGATCCGGACTTTCGGCGCGATGCTCAGAATCACGCCCTTCATGGCGCCGACGAAATAATCTGACGTTCCGAAATCCGTGGTTAGGGTGATCAGCATGGCTGGATTGAAAGGCCTTGCTAAGATTGTATTGAATCGATGCTTCCGCGGTATTATTTCGATCACAACGCCACCACGCCCATCGCTCCGGAGGTTCTGGACGCGATGATGCCGGCGCTGACCGAAGTGTATGGGAACGCATCCAGCCTGCATCATTTTGGGCAAGTCGCGCGGCAAAGACTCGACCAGGCACGGAGAGAAGTCGCGGCGTTTCTGGGCGCGAAGCCAGCGGAGATCGTGTTTACCAGCGGCGGCACGGAGTCGGATCAGTTGGCGCTCAGCGGCCATCGCGTCTCTGACGACAACCGTGGAGCACCCCGCGGTGCTCGACGCCGCTCGGCAGAATCCGGAAGCGATTTTTGTTCCCGTGGATTCGCGCGGCGTGGTGGACCCGGACGATATCCGCAGGGCGCTGAAACCCGGGGTGACGATGATCAGCGTGATGCACGCCAACAATGAGCTCGGCGTGATTCAACCTATCGAGGAAATTTCCCGCGTGGCGCGCGAGGCAGGCGTCCTGTTTCATTCCGACGGCGTGCAGGCGGCGGGGAAGATCGCAGTGAATGTCCGTGAGCTTGGCGTGGATCTGTATTCGGGAGCCGCGCACAAAATCTACGGCCCCAAGGGAGTGGGAGTGCTGTTCGATAAGGGCAAGCGCCGGCGCGCTGGAACGGAGAACGTGGCCGGCGCACTGGGTCTGGCCGCTGCGGTGAAGTTACCGGACGATTCCGCCCGCCTGCAGCGGCTTCGCGACCACCTCGAGCAATCCGTCCTCGATCGCATCCCCGGCACGCATATAAACGGGGCCGGAGCTCCGCGCGTGCCGAATACCTCCAACCTGCGCTTTGACGGCATCGACTCGGAGCCTTTATTGATCGCGCTCGATCTGCGTGGCTTTGCCGTCTCCAGCGGCGCAGCCTGCTCGAGCGGCGCGGCGGAGCCCTCGCATGTGTTGCAAGCCATCGGGTTGACCAAGGAGCAGGCTCGCTCCAGCATTCGCGTTTCACTCGGGCGGTCGAACGACGCGGAGCAAGTGGACGCGCTCGCGGATGCGCTGGTGGAGTGCGTGGCGCATCTGAGAAAGTTGGCGCCTGCTTATGCCTGAGACAACGGCTGTCGCAATGTCTGGGGGCGTCGACAGCTCCGTCGTCGCCGGCATGCTGCACCGGCGCGGCGACAATGTCATCGGACTGACGATGCAGCTCTGGAACCAGCGGCGCTTGCCGGAGCTCGCGGGCGAAAGGGCGACGGGCCGCTGCTGCTCCATCGAAGACGTCTACGACGCCCGTTACGTGGCGCAGCATCTGGGCATCCCTTATTACGTCGTCAATTTCGAGCAGCGCTTCGAGGAGCAAGTGGTCAAGCCGTTCATCGGCGAATACCTCGCCGGCCGCACGCCCATCCCTTGCACGCTGTGCAACAACTTCATCAAGTTCGATCAGTTTCTGGAAATGGCCGAAGGCGTCGGCGCGTCCCGGGTCGCCACGGGTCACTACGCCCGGATCGGGTTCGATGATACAACCGGACGTTGGCAACTGCAGCGCAGCGCGGATTCGACCAAGGATCAGACCTATTTTCTGTTCGGCTTGACGCAGGAGCAGCTCGCGCGGACGATGTTCCCGCTGGGCGGGATGCGCAAGTCTCAGGTTCGGGAGTTGGCCCGGCAGCTCGGCATTCCGACCGCGGACAAGCCGGATAGCCAGGAGATCTGCTTCGTCCCCAACGGCGATTACGCGGCGTTTATCGATGCCTATTTTCGCGAGCAGGGCTCGGCGCAGGACGAGTTGGCCGGCGAACTGGTGACCACCGACGGCAAGGTTGTCGGCGAGCACGCCGGCGTGCATCATTTCACCATCGGGCAGCGGCGGGGATTGCGGGTCGCAGCGGGCGAGCCGCTTTACGTGATCTCGACCGAGCCCGCTACGCGGCGGGTGGTCATCGGCAGGAACGATGAACTGCTGCGCTCTTCGATGCACGCCGGGCAAGTCAACTGGATCTCGATTGCGCCTCTGAAGGAACCGGTGCGGGCGGAAGTGAAGGTCCGCAACAAGCACGCGGCGGCGGCAGCAACGCTCGTCCCCGGAGGGGACGCCCGCGTGGAAGTCCGCTTCGATGAGCCGCAACGCGCGCTCACGCCCGGCCAGGGCGCGGTTTTCTACTCTGGGGATCTCGTCCTGGGAGGGGGTTGGATTGAGAGAGCCGGATTGAGTGAGCCGGATTGAGTGAGCATTATCGAGCCTCTCGCCGCGAACGCGCTCGACCTCGCCGTACCGCGCCTGCGCCGCATCGCGCTGCGCAATCTTGAGCTGGCCGGATTCGCGAATCCCGGCGAAATCGCCGACGGCGTTTTCCGGTCTCTCGGCCGCGTGATTGCCAGCGTGGCGCGTTTTCCCAAGCTGAACTCGGCGAACGTCGGCGAGCTCATCCGCTATGAAGGCCTGGAAAACTACAGCGCCGCGAAGGCCAGGGGCCGCGGCGTCTTGATCCCCACCGCACATCTAGGCAACTGGGAGTTGAGCGCCTTCGCGCACGCTTACATGACGGAGCCGATGCACGTCGTGGTCCGGCCTTTTGACAATCCGCGTTTGGATGCCTGGGTTGAGAAGCGGCGCGGACTGTCCGGCAATCGCATCATCTATAAAAAGGAAGCCGCGCGAGCGATTCTCAAGGCTCTGCACGCGGGCGGCGCGGTGGGCATTCTCATCGATCAGAATGTGGTTCCCGCGGAGGGCGTGTTCGTCGATTTTTTTGGCAGGAAAGCGTGTACGGGAACGGCATTCGTGAAGTTCGCGCATCGTACGGGGGCTCCGGTGATCCCAGGCTTCGCGTTGTGGGAGGAACGCGAATCGCGCTACGTTCTGCGCTTTTATCCGGAGATAGAAATGAGCGGTGACGTCGCCGAAGACACGCAGCGGGTGCATTCGTTCCTTGAATCCGTGATCCGGCGATACCCGGATCAATGGTTGTGGGTTCACCGCCGCTGGAAAACACGGCCACCGGGGGAGGCGGATTTGTATGCGGGTTTGTAATCCCGCATGCCGGAAAGGGCGTTAGTATAAGGCATGAAGCTAACTACTCTTCTGGCGTTCGCTTCGCTTTCTCTGACGGCATTGCTCAGCTTCCCACCAGCGTTCCCGGCGCCCCGCCCCGGATGCTATGCCTCTATCTGGACCTGAACGCTCTCAGCCCCGCGGATCTGATGACCGCGCAGGAACAGGCCGTCAAGTTCGTCCGGGAGCAAGCCACGGATCTGGACCAAGTTGCCGTGATGACCTTCGGTTCGAAGTTCACCGTGCTCCAGGATTTCACCAACGATCGCGACAAGCTGGTCGGCGCGTTGCGGGCGATCGTACCGCAGCAAGCCGTGAACACGGACGCCTCGGCCAGGTTGCAGGCGATTCAAGCAGCGGCCATGGTTTTGGAAAACCTGCCACAGAAGAAAGCCATGCTGTACTTCTCGACAGGGATTCCGTCCCCCGCCCAGGCACCCGATCTGCGCTCCACTCTGACCGCCCTCATCAACGCCAACGTTGCCGTCTATCCAGTCGACGTGCGCAACCTGCGCTAGTCTACCGTTTCGTAAATTACTCGACTAATAGCGAATCGGCGTAAGCTGCTACACTTGACCGCAATGGCCCTGCAGGAGAGGCAACTGGACGACGGCTCCATCGCCGTCGCTGTCGACGGCAAGCCCTTGGTCTGCGCCGCATGCGGCAACGATCGCTATCGCGAGCGTGGGTCGCTATTGAATTCCCGGAGTGGCGAATTTTTGGGTTTCGCGTGGGCCGACAAGAAAGCCACCAACTTCATTTGCACGAAGTGCGGCTATATCCACTGGTTTCTGATCTGATCCGGACCTTCAATCGGGGCGCGGACCATACGTCCCTCAGGGCGCAGGGATCGCGTGATAACTGAGGACGCCCGCTCGTGAAACGGATAGCAATATTGCGGTGTTCCCTGCCCTATTCATGGCCTGCTCAAATTCCGCGACTCCGGCGATCGGGTGGCGGTTCACTTCTTGAATAATGTCGCCCTCCTCCAGCACAGCCTCGAAGGCTGGGGTGGAGGGTCCGACGCCGGTGACCACGACGCCGGAAGCGCCCGAGGGAACACGGAAGCGGTTTCTCAATCCCGCCGACAGAGGCTCCGCGGAAATGCCGCGAAGGCTGGTCGCGACCGCTTGCGGCTTGGGCTTGGTGCGGGAGTCCGGATCCGCTTTCGACGGATACTTTGGCGCGTCGTCTTCTTTAGCTTGGCCCTCATCTATTGCCTGGAGCTCGTCTATCAAAGGAGATGCGGGCGAGGGAGACGCGGGCTGCGGCTGGGCTGGTTGGACCGCTGGCTGATTGGGGACCGGGCCGAGGTTGAAAACCTGTACCAGTCCGGTCGCCTTAGGCTCCGCTGGATATATATCCAGCCGGAACGTCACATTGCTGCTGCGCGGCTGATAACTGGCCGCTCCCCTCATCAATTCGGCTGCGTTCAGGGAGCGTTCGTTTTTTTGGCCGCCATCGTCGATATGCAGAATGGCATAAACGGCGCCCTGCAAGACTGGCGCGCTCGGATCCCAATTCAAACGAAGCGACGATCCCGCCGGCTGCACCGTCAAGCGCAGGAACGGCGGCGTGAAAGGCTCCGGCGCGGTTCGACGCGAAGAAAATAGGACGCCGCCCGCAATCGCCAAAAGAAACAACAGCGCGAAGGCGGCTCCGGCCATCCACTTTTTGTTCTTGCCAGTTGACGGCGGAGGCGGCGGAATTGCGGGAGGAAGGGGAGGAGGCAGCCTCGGCTGCAATTCGGCTGCCGCTACGACCGCCGGGTGCGATTCTGGCTGGTGTGGCGCGGCAGCCTTGGCGATTCGATGCTCTCCTGCGGCGCGCAGTTCTTCACCCGCGGGCCGCTCCTGGCGAAGCGTCAGGATCGACGAAAGCGAGGAAGACAAGGCGCATTCGTAGACGCGCTTGAGGTCACCTTGTGCCCGAGCGAAAAACGCCGCCTTCCCGGCAGCCGGCGCCAGAAGTAGAAACACCGCCATGCCCCGGTCGAAGGACTGCACGAGCATCTCCGAATCCGCAGGCTCCACGGCAGGTTCCTCAGAGCGAGTGTGCGTGCGAAAGAGCCCGATCGCCTCCGTTCCGCTCTTTTGCAATTCTTCCCGCAGACGCTCGAAATCCTTATCGGAAAGAAGGTAGGAGGGCCCGGCTCGATGTTCCGACTCGATGGTACGGTAACCGTTAACCCAAACCTCAACACCGTTCTCCCGCGCTTCCGTACGGCCGAGAAGGATTCCACCGATTTCCAATCCCCGGTGGGGAACTTGCTTGAACGCCATCCAAGATTCGATTCCCAACCGAGCCATCAGACTGGGAATGAGGTGGAGAGCAAACGTGCTGGAACCGTCCACCCATTCGCACAGCGGGTTGGAGTCGCAGGGGGGCTTGCCGGTGGAAACAGGCGCCGCTTCGCGCATGGCAGTAAGATTCCAAACGGAGCTTTTGTGTTTCCGGGTGCGCTACCGTTCCAGCGCAGTTGGGACACACCACCCCGGCCTTGCTGTGTTATTCTTGTAACTGAATTAAAACGGTTAAGAATAGACGAGGAGTATAGATTTCCCGCATGGCACTGGCGAGCGCAGCTAAGATAAAGACCATCCAGCAGTTCCGGATCCACAAAACGGATACGGGTTCGCCAGAAGTGCAGGTCGCAATCCTGAGCCAGCGTATCAATGAACTGATGGCGCATTTTAAATCGCACGCGAAGGACCATCACTCCCGCAGGGGACTGCTTCAAATGGTCGCGCGGCGGCGCCGTCTGCTGGATTACTTGCGCAGCCGCAACCCGGAGCGCTACAAGTCTCTGATCCAGAGCTTGGGCATCCGCCGCTAGGCGCGATCTCCCCCGATTCCTTCAGTCTCCTCTTAATCAAAGCAGGCCTTCCGGGCCCGAAGCCCGGCGCGCCTAGATTAAAAGGACTTTGAAAAATGCTCAATTCGGTTGAAGTAGATCTCGGCGGTGGCCGGCTGGTCACTATCGAGACCGGGAAGATGGCCAAACAGGCGAATGGCGCCGTGATTGTCCGTTCCGGTGAATCCGTGGTCCTGGTGACCGCGTGTACCGCGCCCGAGCCCAAGGTTGGCGCGAACTTCTTCCCCCTCACGGTGGATTACCGCGAGTACACTTACTCCGCCGGGCGTTTTCCCGGAGGCTTCATCAAGCGCGAAGGGCGCCCCACCGAAAAGGAGGTGCTCACCAGCCGCCTGATCGACCGTCCCATCCGTCCGCTGTTCCCCGAAGGTTATTCCCACGAGACCCAGGTCATCGGTATGGTGCTCTCGGCCGATCCCATCCGCGACCCCTCTACCCTCGCCATCATTGGCGCGGGCGCGTCGCTGGCCATTTCCGATATCCCCTTCCATCACGTTCTGGCCGCCGTCCGCGTCGGTATGGTGGACGGTAAGCTGACCGTCAATCCCACCTACGAGGAAAGCAAGGGCGCCAAGATCAACATCGTGGTGGCCGGCACCGAAGAAGGCATCGTCATGGTCGAATCCGGCGCGCAGCAGGCTTCTGAAGCCGAAGTGCTCGCCGCCATCGAGTTCGGCCACGGCTGCTGCAAGAAGATCGCGAAGGGCATCCGCGAACTGGCCGCCAAGTGCGGCAAGAAGAAAGCCGTGTACGCCCCCGCTCCCATCAATCAGGAGCTCAACAATCAAATCGCCGCCGCCGCACAGGCCGAACTCAAGGACGCGCTGAACACCCAGAAGTACGAGAAGCTGGAAAGCTACGCCCGAGTTGACGCGTGCAAGCACAAGGTCATCGACCCGCTTCCGGAGGAGCAAAAAGCCGAGGCCAAGAAGCTTTTTGATGCCCTCAAAGAGAAGATCTTCCGCGACGAGATGCTCAAGGAACGCCGCCGTCCGGATGGCCGCGCCTTCGACCAGGTCCGCAAGATCGACGTCGAAGTCGGCGTGCTGCCGCGCACCCACGGCTCGTCTCTGTTCACGCGCGGCGAGACCCAATCTCTGGTCACCGCCACGCTCGGCACCAAGGACGACGAACAGCGCATTGAGCTGCTGGATTCCTCGGAAACCTCCAAACGCTTCATGCTGCATTACAACTTCCCGCCATTTAGCGTCGGAGAAGTTGGTTTCATGCGCGGCGCGGGCCGCCGTGAGATCGGGCACGGAGCTTTGGCCGAACGCGCCATCTCCGCCGTCATTCCCGACGACAAAGCCTTTCCCTACACCATGCGCATCGTCAGCGACATTCTGGAGTCCAATGGCTCCAGCTCGATGGCCTCGGTCTGCGGCGCGACGCTTTCTCTGATGGATGCCGGAGTGCCCATCAGCGCGCCGGTCGCCGGCATCGCGATGGGTCTGGTCAAGGAAGGCGACGCTTACGCCGTCCTCACCGATATCGCCGGCGCGGAAGATCATTATGGCGATATGGACTTTAAGGTCGCCGGCACCAAGTCCGGCATCACCGCGCTGCAGATGGATATCAAGGTGCCGAACGTTACGCACGCGATCCTGACCGAGGCGTTGGAGCAGGCTCGCAAAGCCCGGCTCTTCATCCTGGACAAGATGACGGCGGTGATCGATAAGCCGCGCGAAACTCTCTCCGCCTACGCGCCGCGCATCTTCACCATGCAGATTCCGACCGACAAGATTCGCGAGCTGATCGGGCCGGGAGGCAAGGTGATCCGCGGAATCGTGGAGGCTACCGGCTGCAAGATCGACGTCGAGGACGACGGCAGCGTGAAGATTTTCTCCTCCGACGGCGCCGCGGCGGACCGCTGCATCCAGATGGTGACCGATATTTGCGCGGTTGCGGAAGTGGGCAAGACGTATCTAGGCAAGGTGGTGCGCATCGTCGATTTCGGCGCGTTCGTCGAGATCTTCCCCGGCACCGACGGCCTGCTGCACATCTCCGAAATCTCGGAGAGCCGCATCAAGCAGGTGCGCGATGAGTTGAACGAAGGCGATCAGATCCTGGTGAAGGTTCTGGCGCTGGAGGGCAACAAGATCAAGCTCAGCCGCAAGGCGATCCTGAAGGAGCAGCGCGACAAGCTCAAGAAGGAAGAAGCCGCCAAGGGCTGATCGCGCGACAATAGAGTCGTGTACATCCCCACTCGCTACATCGATACGGTCGAGGTCGAGAGGGCCGTCGACGCCTTCATCAAGACGCTCGGGCCGGAGGTGGTGCGCGTGCGCTACAACATCGGCGAAGATTGGACCGGCGATCCGGCGCTGTACCTCCGCATTATCTTGGCCGATTCGGTGGCGAGCAACAGAGATACGCTTTTCAAGGCTGCTCAGCGCGTGAGGCTCGCTTTTCGTGAGCAGCTCCGGCCGCAGGAACTTTGGGGGCTATTTCCGCACACCAGCTTCCGCAGTAAGTCCGAACAGGACCAACTCAACGATCCCAAATGGCAGTGAGTCCTCATGGCTTACCACGACGACCTGCTGCAGCTAGCGTTTGAGTTGGTCAACAAGCGCGCGGACGCCACGCAAGCGGATCTCCGGCGAGCTGTCTCAACTGCTTACTACGCCGTGTTCCATATGCTTGTTAGCGAGACGACGATGAACTGGAACCGTGACAGTTCTCGGAATGCGCTGGGGCGAATGTTTGATCACGGATTGATGAAAAAAGTCTCGGAGCGCATCGCAGACCCCAGGCAGACGCCCTTCGCCAATCAAGATCAGGCCGTCGTCTCCACCTTACGACTTGTTGCTGACTCTTTCGCACAATTGCAGGATAAGCGGCACGTGGCCGACTATGATAACGGGACGGTCTGGACCGAAGTGGAGGCCCTTGAGGAGGTGAATCGCGCAAGTGACGCGTTTGCGTTTTGGAGCATTATCCGGCAGGCGAACATCGCCCAGGAGTACCTGGTCTCTCTCCTGATCCGCCCTCGCGGCTGACGTGCGTCAGAACCGCAGAAAGCTGCCGATTTTATTGCTAAGCTCAGCCGCAAGGCGATCCTCAAAGAGCAGCGCGAGAAGCTCAAGAAGGAAGAGGCGGCCAAAGGCTGGACCGCGCACGACTGAGCCGCGATCGCATACTGTAACGAATCGCTTCGGTCGGCACAGCTACTTTGGCCGTGACAGCCGGCCACTATGCAACTCGGCCAGTACGCATAAATATGCCAATGGCCTTACGACGGCTGCCTTTACACCAAAGTTTAGGTGGAAGTTTTTGCAGCCGGTATACAACCACCTAAAGTGCTGAAAGCGGACGGTGAATGACTGCCTGAGAAAACTTTGCGCGGTGTATACCCTCCTCCTTTCCGAATTCCGCTAAATTCCCGGTAGAAGTTACTGCCACTCGCTGGACTCCAACACCCAACGAATCTAGGTGTTACTACGATCACGTTGGTGCTAGTACTTGTTTGGCAGGGTTCTTGCCATAGAGGTACCGGAGTATTTTTTTCAAAAGACGAGGGATTATTAAGGCCCACCCAAAGTGGGCGCGCCGAGTTACAAGTTAAATACGGTCGCCGGACCAAGGTGAGGCAATCCCTCGTAGAGGATTGGTATGTTTTCTAGTCTGCGTTATTTTACAGTCATCGTTATCGCTCTGGCATTCCTGATCGTTTGCGGGTTGGCCTTCCTTCAAGCCGTGCTCCGATACCAGGCCTTGCCGAACTGCTGGCGTTGTGGCGCCAAACGGGTTCGCCACTCGGCTTGCCGTTCGATCACCGACGTGACAGCCCGCATTTTATTGTTAGCTCCGTACCGCTGCCGGGTATGCCAGCAGCGCTTTTACGCATTTCGCAGTCATCGTCCGCTACCGCTTCCGCACAGTTAGTCTTCCGTAGGCTGGCCTAGAACAGTTTGAGTTCGTTCTATTTTGCGCCGGGAGAGGTGTGCGCGCGCACGCCTGAAAACTGCCTGCGCGGGATGTTCCACCAAATCAAAGCATCTTAAGGAGAAAACAAAATGCGTTTTTGGCTGAAGATGACTATATTAGGGGCCGCGATGGCTACGGCAGCTTGGGGTAGTGCTTGCGGCACCGCAAGCTACGCGACCTATGCAGGTATGTCCGGCGGCTGCACCGTGGGAGATGAGACGTTCAGCAATTTCAGCGCGCTGAGCATCAGCGGCACCGTGGGATTAACCCTCCCTGAGGCCGACATCCTGATTACGCCCGAAGTCGCGGGCGGCGTCGACGAACTGGTGTTCAGTTACCAGAGTCTCCCCTCAAGCAACCCGGGGCCGACCGAGTTAGGAGTAGGCGCTGGCGAGAACTTCGGCTACAGTTTCAACTTTATCGTCACGCCCGATCCCAATCCGGTCATTGACATACAGATGACATCCAACATCGGCGTTACGGGCACGGGGAACGTATCCGCGGTGAAGAACGTCAGCACCGGGGGCACCGTGTATACATCCTCGGCGAACAACGGTTTGGCCGATTTCACGTACCCCTCATTGGTTTCAGGGCCGGTAGTCTCCATTCCGGGCACCTCTGCGTTCACCGTGCAGGACTCCATTTCGCTTCAAGGCCAGGTTGGGACTGCGAATCAGGAGAACTTCACCAACCTCTTCACGGAAGGGGCGGTATCGACGGCAACACCGGAGCCCGCGACCACTCTTCTGATCGGCACCGGCTTGCTGTGCTTCGGGTTAACCCGCAAGTTCCGCGTACGAGGGTAAGTTGATGCTGCGTTGGATTTAACTGCGGCGCAGGCTATATGCTGTCAGCTCCCAGCCTGCGCCGCCTTTTTTCAGTTCCGTTTCAATTTGTTTTGGGATTGGGCAGTGCGAAGTCGATGTTCCGCTCTTTGTTGAGTTGAACCGAAAAGTCGCGATCTACCTGCCCAAGGGGAACCTGATTGCGCACTCCCTGCTGGCTGATATAGTTGAGCGTATCGTTTTCCACCCAATACGCCACCGCCGGATATATGGTGTGATCCTTCATCGCGATCAGGAAAAAAACCGAAGCCTGCGGAGACGGCTGCGCCGCGGTATCGCCCTGGGTTGGAGGCAAGTAAGAATAATCGCGCATCAGCGGCTGAGCGGTTTCCGGAACATAGTTCGGGTTGATCAACACGGACGGATAACCTTGTCCTCCGGGATCGGCGCCATAGTAGGCCGGCGGCGGCCCACCGGCCGGGCCTCCATCCGGCGGAGGAGCGGGCGGGGCGTAACCGTTGGCGTAGACGGAGGGATCCACGTAGCCGCCTCCGTAATAAAGAAAATTCGGATAGTAGCCGGGCAAATATGCGCCTGGGACGACACCTCCAATAGCACGCATGGGCGCCCTGGGAGCGGCAACCTGCGGAGTGCCCCCCACCGTTCTTCGCGCGGGACCGCCGGTTCTTGCGCCGCCTCTTGCCTGCCCGAACATCGCCGGCGTGACGGCCAATGCAACTACGATCAGGAGCCTCATAAGAGACCCTCCCTACATCTGGTATAGCATCAAATAGACCACCACGCCGGTCACGCTGACGTAAAGCCAGATGGGCAGCGTCCATCGCGCCAGCTTGCGATGGCGCACGAACCATCCTTTCAGTCCTCGCCTCAGCGTGATGATCGCCAGCACCGGAACGGCCGCGGCCAAAGCGGTATGGGTGGTGAGGATGGTCAGGTAGACGATCCGGATCAAGCCGGTTCCCGGGAAATAAACTACGCCGGCCAAAAAATGATAGGTGAGGTAGGAGATCAGAAACAGGGTCGAAACCGTGAAGGCGGCAATCATGACACGCCTGTGGGCATCGCGCTGACCCTTGCGGATAAGGATGTAGGCGGTGACCAGCAACACCGCGGCGGTCCCGTTGAGCACCGCGTTCAACGCGGGGAGTTGGGCGACAGTCACAATTTTTCCCGGGGAACCGGCTTTTCCTTTAGAAGGGCCTTGGCATCGGCGATGACACGAGGGATCGCGTCCGCATCCGAGGTGAGGTAGAAGCCGCGGACCTCAGAATTGCGGTCCACCAGAACGAAACGGGTGGAGTGATCCAGGGTGCCGTCAATATCGCCCAGCTTGAAAACATCGCGATCCAGATGCCGCAGCGTATCGACGTCACCGGTGAGGAAGAACCATACGCCGGGACTGGCGTGATAGAAGCGGGCATATTCCTGAAGCACCGGCGGAGTGTCGTGCTGCGGATCGACGGTGAGCGAAATCATGCGGGCGTCGGTGCCCTGAAGGGCGGCCTGCACCTCACTCATCTGCTTGCTCATTCGTGGGCATGGTCCGGGGCATGAGGTGAACATGAAGTCGGCTACCCAGACGTGGCCGTCGAGCGTGGAGCCGCTGTCGAACCTGGCTCCGGATTGATCCGTCAGAAAGAAATCCGGGACGGAGCCATAGGAGGGCAACTTGGCGTGCGCGGCGCAGCCGCTTAGTGCGAGAGACACGAGCGCCAACGCGAGACTAAACCCGCTTGCCGTCAATGACCAGGAGCCCATACAACAAGGGAAGGTAGACGATGCTGGCGAGCAGCACCTGACGAGCGCGCAGGATCGAGTGCTGCGAAGCCGCGCGAAATCCGGCCACAACTACTAGCGCGCCCAAAACCAGCGCTCCGTAAAGATAGACGTTGCCGGCCATGGCGAAGAACGCCGGCGCGAGGCTCATGGGAACCAGAGCCAGAGAAAAGAGCAGGATGCGGCGGCCGGTGGAGTCGCCATCCGGCTCGACCACGGGAAGCATGCGGATGCCGGCGCGGGCGTAATCTTCGCGGTACATCCATGCGATGGCGTAGAAGTGGGGGAACTGCCACAGGAACAAGATGGCGTAAAGGATTCCCGCTTCGAAATTCAAGCGTCCGCTGGCGGCGGCGTAGCCGATGAGCGGAGGCATGGCGCCGGGGATTGCGCCGATGGTGGTCGAGACCGGGGAGACACGCTTGAGCGGCGTGTAGATAAAAAGATACGTCACCAAGGTGAACAGGCCCAAAAAGCCGGTGAGCACGTTGACGCCGAGGCACAGATCGGCGAAGCCAAGAACCGAAAGAGCGATACCGAAGCACAAGCCTTCGCGCGCGGTCACGCGGCCGGTGGGGATGGGACGGCCGCGAGTGCGGCGCATCAACGCGTCGCCTTCGTTTTCGTACCACTGGTTCAACGCGGCGGTTCCGCTGGCGAGGAGTCCGGTTCCAATCAGCATGTTCGCCAGCGCGAACCAATTCCAGGCGGCGGCGATGCGGGAACCGAAGAGAAAGCCGATGGCGGAGCTCATCAGGATGAAGCTGGTGATGCGCGGCTTGGTGAGCTCGGCGAAGCTGGAGATCCGGGCTTTCATGCCGCCACCGCCTCATGCACAGGAGCGGTTACATTACGGCGAACCTGAATCGCCAGCACGACGCTGGAAGCCAGCGTCAACGCTCCGGTCGCCACGTGGGCTACAGTGACGATAACCATCAGCAGCGGATTCTTATCCACATTCGAGCGGGTGAAATAGGCGCCGATGCCCAGCACGACTTGCGCGAGAGTAATCGACAGCAGAGCGATGGCGGCGCGGCGCAGCGAGCGATGCTCCGGAAATTGGTGCAGCACGAAGGCGCATACGATGAGTACCGCGGGAGTCACCACCATGGCGCCGATCACGTGAGCCATCACGGTCATCGCGCCGTGACGGAAGGCCGCACCGAGGGCCACTTGCGCCAGGAGCAGCACGGGAACCATAATGGCCAGCGAGCGCAACGAAGGCGTGCCGTAATCGCGAACAAAATCCGGACCATCCTGCCAGCTTCGCGAAGTAAAGATGGCGATGGCGACGGTGGTCGAAAAGAATAGCTGCGCGAGGCAGGCGTGAGAGACGCTGACGGCGGGCGGAAGCAGCAACAGGACAGTCAAGCCGCCCAACATTCCTTGCACGACAACCGCACCGAGCGCGATCCATCCCAGAGTCTTCATCCATGCGCGGCGCTCGGCGAGAGTGAGCCAGATCGCGAGGCCGATTGTAAGCATCCCGACAAAAGTCGCTACCATACGATGCCCGTGCTCGAACAGGACCCCGCCGGTCATTTGCGGCATAACTTGGCCATAGGAAAGGGGCCAGTCGGGGACGGAGAGGCCGGCTTGGTTGCTGGTAACGGAGGCTCCAGCGACAACTAATAGTAAGGTGCAGACAGCTAAAGCCACCGCGTAGCGGTGCAACCCGGCGTTATAACCTGCGTTATAAGAGGACTGCGAGGGGTCAATGCGGGGGTTCACGTACGCTCTCATTGTAACGCTTCTTGCGAGGATAGAATAGTACCGGCTAAACGTGACTCAGCATTTTATGCGCCAGGCCATTGAGATGGCTGTGGAAAACGTCAATTCCGGACGCGGGGGACCGTTCGCGGCTCTAGTGGTGAAAGAGGGACGGGTGATTGGGTCCGGCACGAACCTGGTTACCAGCTCTAACGATCCGACGGCGCATGCGGAGATCGTGGCGATCCGGCAGGCGTGCGCCGCTTTGGGATCGTTTCAGCTAGAAGGCTGCGATGTATACGCCACTTGCGAGCCGTGCCCGATGTGCCTGGGAGCGATTTATTGGGCTCGGCCAGCTCGCGTGTTTTTTGGAGCGACGGCGGAGGACGCCGCGGAGGCCGGTTTCGACGATGCGTCGATCTACCGACAGTTGGAGACGCCGCCGGAGGCTCGCAGGATTCCGTTTTCTTCGATTCTGAGGGAAGAAGCTCTGGAGTGTTTCCGTGCTTGGATAGCCAAAGCCGACCGGAAGCAGTACTGACCTGGCGCCGGAAAGCAGCGCTGGGACGAATGGTACTATGGCGGGTAATGTCACTTTCGCGAACCTCGTTGTTCTCCATCCTTCTGCTTGCGGCTTCCTTTAGTGTTGCGGCGTTTGGCGCGGATCCTCCCGACTCACTGACCCTGGCCGATGGCGAGAAGCTGACAGGCAAGCTGGTGCGAGCAACTGGCGGCTCAGTGGTGTTTCATAGCGACGTGGTGGGCGATGTAACGGTGCCGTGGGCCAAGGTGAAGGAACTAACGACCTCCGGCCGTTACGCAGTGATCCCCAAAGGATTCCAGTTCAAACGGCACGAGAAGGATGGGCAGATTCCACAGGGAACGTTGAGCGTGGCGGATCAAAAGATTCAAGTGACCGCAGCGGCGGGGCAGGCGCCTCAGAGCTTCACGGTGGATTCGACCGGCTACGTGGTCGCGGAGGGCGAGTTCGAGGCGGCGCTGAAAAACCCGAACTTTTTCCAGGATTGGAAAGGCGCGCTGACGGGCGGAGTTTCACTGATCGAGGCCACGCAGAAGAGCGAGACGTTTACGGCGGCGGTACACTTGATCCGCGCGATCCCCGCTCAAGACTGGCTTTCGGCACGAAACCGGACACTGTTCAATTTCACCACCTCGTACGGGAAAGTGGATCAACCGAACACGCCGGAGATCAAAACCGACCTGGTACATTTCGACGGTGAGCGGGACGAATATTTTTCGAGCCGCGGCTACTTCCTAGGGCAGGCTGCCTTCGATCACAACTTTTCTCAAGGCTTGAGCTTGCAGCAAACCTATAGCGGCGGCGCCGGCTGGACGTTGATCAAATCCGACTCGCAGACATTCGATGTGAAGGCGACGGCCAGCTATATCTCGCAGCGTTTCGAGACCAGCGCCAGCAGCCAGAACTTGATCGGTTCCACTTTTAACGAGACGTATCACCGCAAGCTGCCGCTGGGGATCGTGTTCGACGAGCAGGTTACGTTGATCCCCGCATGGAACAACACGAATGCGTATTCGGCCAACGGAGGCGCGGGGATCACCATGGCGCTATACAAACGGCTGAGCCTGAACGTCAGCACACTGGACACTTTTCTGAACGATCCGCCTCCTGGCTTCAAGAAGAATTCGTTCCAGTTCACCACGGGTGTGACATACACGCTGCCGTAAGGACTCAGAACAGGGCTTCTCAGAACAAGACTTCAAAATCGAAGCGGTAGTGGCGCTGGTAATTGCCGAAGAAGATTTCGTATTGCGGGTCGGCGATGTTATTGTGCACCGCAATCGCGTTGAAGTGATTACCGAGGTTGAAGCCGGTCAGCGAGACGCGGAAAGTGTATTTAGCAGTGACTTTGATGTCCTTCATGACGCGCGTGTCGGCGGAGAAGAAATCCGGGAAACGGGTTCTGTCGCTGTAAGGAATGCCGGCGTAATTCTGGAGAGCGTCCAGCGTGGCGTAGGGGAAGCCGGTGCGGAACTCCACCAAGGGCATCACGTACAGATCCCACACATGCGCCTTCAGCCGGCCCCAGACCAGCAAGCGGTTGGGCACATCGGCAGGCAGATTGCCGTAGACATCGTCGCGGATCAGAGTCGCGGGAAAGTTGCCGAGGAAGGAATCGAAGGTGTTGAGGCTTCCTTCGGAGCGGCTATGCGTGTAAGTGAGATTCAACTGCTGGCCGGACTTGAAGGCGAACTTGCCCGAGACTTCCAACTGGCGATAGCGGGACTGGCCGTCGCCGTTTAAAACAATTCGAGCCACTTGCGGATCGGGGTCGAGCACGACCAATCCCAGCGCTCGATTATCGGTGTAGACGGCGCGGGCGCGGAAGTAAGAGGTGAAGCTGTGCTCGAGCTGCAGGTTCAGGGTCGCGCCGCGAGGGGAGAAGGCTCCGGCGACAGCTTCGCCGTGGACCAGGAAAGAGCGGGGGCCGTTGATGCTGCCGATGACGTTCTCATAGTCAACCGGAGATCCAACGATGCTGCCGTCCGGTGCGTAACTGGTGATGGTGCGGAGGGGGTAACGGCCGAAGACGTAAATGTCCAGCGGAAGGTGGTCGTAAAACGTTCCGTAGCCGGCGCGAAAGACGGTTTTCTGAGAAGAAAAGGGGCTCCAGGCGAGACCCACGCGCGGGGCGATGCGGAGGCTCTCGGCGAGCCTCTGATGCTCAATCCGCGCCCCATAGTCGATCGAAAGCCGCGAGTTGGGAGACCAGTGATCCTGGGCGTAGGCGGTGACCTCAAGATCGGTGCGATTGAACGGGGCTAAATTGGTGAAGGTGATTCGCTGCTCCAACAGGCCAGCCGGGTCTTCGATATCGATGGGACGGAAATCGTACTGCCCGCGATCGCCGACGCCGGTGACCGAGGAGCCCATCTTAATCAGGTGCGTGCCCGCCAGATGGAAGGGCGCGAGCGACCAAGTCTCGATCCACTCCGTGCGCCGGGCACTGCGAGTCTGCGTGCCGAAGTAGTTACCCAGAGCGCCTTGCGGCATGAGGATCATATCCGCCGGGCCTTGCGCGCCCACAGTGGCGTTGTAGCGCTGAAGAGACACGCTGCTATCGATCAATCCGTTGAGAAACGCGAAGTGGTCTGTCAGCGTGCCGGAATAATTCTGCTGCGTGTAACTGGGCGAGACGGGCTGGGGATTGAAGTAGTTGGGATTGACGTAGTTGATCTGCTGCGGGGTCCAATGGAACGTAGCGCTGAGGATTTGTTTGCCGGAAAGAATGTAATCCAGCTGAGTGAAGGAGTTTTTGGTCTGCTGCTTGGATACGTTCTGGGGGAAGTAAAGGGTGCGGCCGGGAACTTTATCGAGAATGTATTGCAGCGAACTGATGAAGTAGAAGCGTCTGGGGATGAGCGGACCGCCCAGGACGAAGCGCGGGGTTTCGTTGCGGATACCCACCATGCGATCGCTGCGGATGCGGAAATCGGGGAAGGGGTCGTTCAGGGCCACGTGCCACTTTTCACCTCCCCGGCGGGTTTCCACGGCGACCACGCTCTGCGTGAACCGTCCGTACTGCGCCAGGAATGGCGCGTTGAGGACGTTCACGGTTTCGATGGCGTCCACCGGCACGGGCTGGACGAATTTTCCGGTGGCGGGGTCCGTGATGTCGCTCTGGTTCACCACCATGGAACTTCGCTCCTGCCCCGCGCCATCGATTTGCAATTGGCCATCGGGAGTGCGGACGACTCCGGGCTCAAGCGGCAAAGTATCGTCAATGGTGGCGGGATTGGTAGGGAGGTTTTGGACCTCGGCAGGGTGCATCTGGTTGTTTTGCGCGGCGCTTTGCTCGACGGGCGGCTCGGTTTCGGTCACGTCAACCGAAGTGGATTGGCGCTTGGGCTCGAGAATCAGCGTGACTTCCTGGCCGGCGCCGCCGGGCATAACGATGGCGACCGCGGTGGTTTCGAAACCTTCCTTGGACGCTGTAACCTCCCAGGTTCCGCAGGCCACTCTGGTGAAGTCGGTGAAGCCTTCGGTATCTGTTTCGCGAGGCGCCAGGGAAGTTCCAGTGGAGGCGAGACGCACTTCGGCCTGAACCACGGGAGCCCTTTGAGAATCGTTGACGAACACGCGCAGCTCAGAGGGAACGCAGTTCTGAGCGTGAGCACAAATCTCCAAGGCAAGCGGCAGCATCGCCGCGACAAAGAGCCGCGACCGGGGAACCCAGCACATTCAGCGTTCCGGTAATGGTATCAGCAGATACTGAGAATTGCGCGGGTCAGTGCTTGGATTGATCCACTTCGCCTTCGATGCAGGCGAATTCGAGGTGCTCGAACTTGGGGTCGAGAATGCGGCTGTAGAAGTAGCGGATGGTCCAGGGGCGGGTGTAGACCTTGGGATCGTCGATGGTGGCTTCGTACTGGAGGTTGTTGGAGTCGATCGGGGTGATGCGCTCGACCACGTGGATGGCGTCGCTATGGAAGTTGGCGGATTGATCGATCCAAGTCCGGCCCACTTGGTTGGTCACATCGATGACCAGCGTGTCGCCGTCCCATTTGCCGCGTGAATCGCCTTCCCAAAGATGGATGCTGGGGTCGATATGCGGGCGGCCGTCCAGGGGCACGATGCGGTAGGCGTGCATGAACTCCCAGGTAAAGACGACGTAGCCGGGCGGCTGCAGGATGCGCATGCCGAAGGGAGTGTACATCTGATGCGGGACGCCTCCGAGGAAGCAGTGCGCGTCGGACTCCTCCGTCATGTGGTTCTCGCCAAGGTCGATCTGCTTCTGGCGGGCTTCGGGCTTGTAAGGGATCACGCCATCGGGAGGGTCGATGACGATACCGGCAGTGGGGGGGATGCTGGTTTTAGGATGGCCGGCTGTTTTTTCGATCGAGAACATCGACATGGAGTTGCCGATGGTGCGCTGGGACCAGGCGCCCTGCAAGTCCGGCTTGCCGCCGGGCAGGCGGACGATGGGTCCACCCTTGACCTCCTGCGGCGACACGTAGGGATTGCCGTTCAGCAAGGGATCGACGGGGCCGCGCCCACGACCGCCTTGAGCCAGCGCGATGACGCAGCAGGCCGCCGAAATCGCTAGGATACTGAGCAGCCTCATTGCTTCTTGTCTCCCACGGTGAAGGTTGGGCCTTCCTTGTTCGCGTAGCATTCGTGCTCCATGATCTGCGCGTTCTTGGCGGTGTTGCGAGCCAGTGTCAGGGCGATTTTGAAGGGCTTGGTGAGCACTTTCGAATCGGTCATGGTGGCTTCGTAAGCGATGGTATTGGGACCGGTGCGGGTGAAGCGTTCGACCACGTGGAGATCCCCACTGTGGTAGTTGCCGGAAGCGTCATACCAGGTTTGATCGTTGAAATTGGTTACATCGACCACCAGCGTGTCGCCGTCCCATTTGCCGCGCGAATCGCCCAGCCAGTTTTCCAGGCCGTCAAGAGGTTCGCCCTGCATGTGGATGTTGCGGATGACGTGGGCGTATTGAGAGAGGACGGGGATGACCGGCTGATTCGAAGATTGGACAATTTGATACGGATAGGGGATGTACATCAAGCGAGGAACACCGGGCATCCAGCACTTGCTTAGCGGATCGGCGGTTGCTTTCGACTGCGCGTTGCTCTTACGCTGCGCGAGGGCTTCGGGCTTGTAGGGGATTTTGCCGTCCGGCGGATCGACGATGATGTTCTTGCCGCCGATTTTGCCTTCGATATCGGCGTCAGCATTGCCTTGCACCTGCCAGATGCCGTTCAGGTCGGGCTTGCCGTCGGCAAGGCGAGGGACGGCGTAGGATTGTTTGCCTTGCGCGAATGCGGGCGCACTGACGGCAGCGGCCGCGAACAACAGCGTGATCCAGATTTTCATTTACTGTTTGGTCATCTACTGCTTCGTCTGGGGGCCAGATTGGCCGGCGTTGTTGCCTTCGGAGGATCCGGCGAGCAGAGTCCGGCCATCCGCCGTCTTGACGCTACGGGCGTTCACGGTGTTGGAGCCGTTCTTGGCGAGGGTTCCGGTGACCACGATCTCCGAACCCTCCTTCATCATGTCCTTGCGCCAGCCGTTGCGATAGAGCGTGTTGGGCGGACCGGTTTCGATGTCCCAGGTCTCGACCTTGCCGGTGGCGGGATTGACCGCTTCCATGTGGATCCAGGAGTGGGGATTGACCCAGTCCATTTTGGTGAACTTGCCGGTGAGTGTGATGGGCTTCTGAGAATCGTACTCGGCCGCGAAGGAATGGTGTGCGGCCAGAGGCGCGGCAACCAGTAGAGCCGCGGCGATCGCGCCCAGGATTAATTTGTCTGTGAGTTTCATACCGCCTGAATTCTTGACGCTAGCATTTGGATCGCGAAATAGTCAAGGCGAGAGGAGTTTTTCGGTCAAGGGTTCAAGCGCCGCGGGCCGCGGGAAGGAAACCAGCGGCGCCGGGAATGGCTGCGCTGCTGGTTGTTTTAGCCCGGCTTCCTACCTGGCGGACGTATACTGAGCACCAATGGCCAGCCGTATTCGTCAATTTTGGCAGCAGGTTAGCGAAGGCATCGAGATCCATCAAATGTGGCTTCAGGTTCAGGCGGACGCGCGCGCTTCCTATCAGCTGTATTCGAAAGATGTGGAGTCCGCACCGGCCGCAGGCCAGTCGAGGTTGATGCGTCCCTGGCGGATGTTACGCGGAATCTTCTGGGCAATGCTCATGAAGCTGTCTCCCGCGCGCCGGGTGTTGCTTTTGGTCGCGGCGTTGCTGACGTTTGTGCCGGGCTTCCGGATCAGGAGTGTCAACCTCTTCATAGACACCAATGGCCTGCGCCTCTGGGCGGTACCGATTCTGTTCGTTCTTCTCGCGCTTGAGCTGGCCGACCGAGTCACCATGAAGCGCGATCTTGAAATCGCGCGCGATATTCAGGACTGGCTGATGCCTTCGACTCCGCCGCAGGTTGCCGGCGCCGATATCGCCTTTCGGACACGCCCCGCCAACACCGTTGCCGGCGATTACTACGATGTCTTCTTCAGAGGCGACCAGCAGTTGCTGATTGTTGTTGCGGACGTGGCCGGCAAGAGCGTTCCGGCCGCGCTGCTGACGGCCACGCTGCAAGCCAGCCTGAGGACTCTGGCGGCCCTGCCAGGCTCGTTACAGGAGTTAGTCGAACGGGTGAATCGCTACGCCTGCGATCAAAGCGTCGGAGGAACGCGATTCACCACCGCCTTTCTCGCGGAGCTCCAACCGGCCACCGGTGTTCTCACCTACGTCAACGCCGGCCACAATTGGCCCGTGCTTCGCCGGGCCTCTGGAGGTATCGAAAGGCTGGAAGCCGGCGGTCTGCCTCTCGGAATCACTAAACTTCGTCCTTACCAAACCGGCACGACGAAACTGGCAAGCGGCGACCTGTTGTTCATTTTTACCGACGGAGTTGTCGAAGCCGAAGATAGCCGGGAAGCGGAGTACGGCGAAGCGAGGATGCTGCGATCCTTGGGAGAGTTCGATGGGGCGACGGCTGGCGAGGTGCTGCAGCGCTTGATGAATTCGGTGGACGCCTTTGCCGGCCTCACCAGGCAGCACGACGATATGACCTGTCTCGCGCTGCGAAAGCTCTAGGCGCTCCGAAGGTTCAGCCTGGTCCGTCACTCGTAGCGCAGGGCGACGGTCGGATTGACGGAAACGGCGCGGCGGGTGGGAATAAAGCACGCGACGATGGCCACCACTGCCAGTAAGAGCGAGACGAGGGCGAAGGTGGATGGATCCGTGGCCTTGACCTCATAGAGAGCCGATCCGAGATAGCGGGTGAGGGCGAAAGATCCGGCCAGGCCGAGGGTGAGACCGATGGCGAGCAGGACTAGGGCGTGGAGTACAACCAGCCGGAAAATGTCCCGGGCGCTGGCGCCGAGGGCCATGCGGATTCCGATTTCGCGTGTGCGCTCTGCGACGGAGTAGGCCATGACTCCGTAGATGCCGATGGCGGCGAGCACGGCGGCGATGGCGCCGAAGATGCCGAGCAGCAGGACGTAAAGGCGGACGTATTGCACTTGCTGGCTGAGGTTTTGCTCGACCGTGCGTATGTTGGCGACGGGGCGGTTCGGATCGACTTCCGCGACGGCGCGGCGGACGCCTTCGGCGATCGCCATGGGATTGCCGGGAGTCTTCAAGATGAAATACATTCCGGCGCGCGCGGCGTAGCCGGCTCCCATCCAGCGGGGAGTTTGCTGAAGGTAGGGCACGTAGACCATGGGAGGAATCTGCCGCTGCTGCTGGTTCAAGCGGATATCGGCGACGACGCCCACGATTTCACGAAGAGGCTCATCGGGGACATAGTCCATGCGAAGCTGTTTGCCGATGGGGCTCTCCGTAGGCCAGAAGCGCTTGGCCAGGGTCTGGTTGATCACCACGACGAAGGGAGAGGCGGCGGTGTCGCGGTCACTGAAGTCGCGGCCCTGCAGGAGGTGCGCCTTGATGGTGGAGAAATAGCTGGGTGAAACGGCGATGTAACCAGCGGTTTGCGCGGCTTCGCCATTGGGGCCGGGCTGGTTGGGGCGGCCCTCGATGAGAAAACCCATGCCGAGGGCTCCGGCGATGGGCGGGGTAGTGGCAAGCGCCACGGAAGCGATCCCGGGCAGGTTTTCAAGACGCTCCAGCACGCGCTGGAACATAACGGTGGTGAGCGGGTTCACTTCCCACAATCCCTGGTTGCGGTAGCGCGCGACAGGCTTGATGGCTTCGTCGCGGGCGAAGCGGAAATCGAAGGTGAGGAGATTTTTGGGATCGGCGCCGAGAGCGTTGCTCTGAATGCGGATGAAGCTGTTGATCATCAGTCCCGCGCCGATCAGGAGCACCAGCGCCATGGCAATCTGCAGGGTCACCAGGACGCTACGCAGGTGCTGCCGGGCTACGCCTTCGGTTCCGCTGCGGCCGCTTTCCTTGAGGGAGCCGACCAGGTCGGGGTTGGACGCCTGGATGGCGGGGACGACGCCGAAGACCACGGAGGTGAGGATCGCGACGGCGAGTGTGAATCCGAGGACCGTCCAGTCAAGGCCGAGTTCATTAAGACGGGGGAATCCGGGAGGGGCGGCGGCGATGAAGAGCTTCAGACCACCCCACGCGAGAAGAATTCCCAGCGCGCCGCCGAGGAGAGACAGCGGCACGCTTTCCGTGACCAGTTGGCGGATGATTCGCCAGCGGCCTGCGCCGATGGCGGTGCGCACGGCGATTTCGGTGCGGCGGGAAGCCGCTCGGGCGAGCAGGAGGCCAGCGACGTTGGCACAGCCGATGAGCAAGACCAGAGCCACTGCGCCTTGAAGAAGCAGAAGCGGCGAGCGGAGGTCGCCGTAGAGAGACTCCGTCAGAGCGACGACGCGGGCTCCCAGGTTCTTGTCGCGGACGGGTTCGGCGACTAACTGCTGCGCGGCGAGCGCGTCCATCTCCGCCTGCGCCTGCTTCATCGTTACGCCAGGCTTCAGCCGGGCAATGAGCTCAAAGCCGTACTGGGTGCTGGCCATCTCCGTGCGGGTCCAGTTCATGGCGGTGAAGAAATCGGCTTGTTCATCGAGAGCGTAGAAGTTCTTCGGCATGACGCCGATGACGGTTTTGTCGAGGCCGTCGACGTGAAGGACCTGGCCGATGACGTTGGGATCGCGATTGAAATGGCGCTCCCAGAAGCGTTCGCTGATGAGCAGGACGCGGGGGGTGACGTCGACGGGATTTTCGTCTTCATTCAGGACGCGGCCGAGGATGGGCTTCACGCCGAGGGTGGTGAAGACGGAGGGCATGTAGTTTTCGCAATCGACGCGCTCCGGGGGCTGGCCGTGAGAGTCGGAGCCGATGTTGCAGACTTGGGTGCGGATGCCGCCCATCGCTTCGAAAGATTTGGCATGCTGCTGGAAGGCGAGCAGGTTGTAGGCGGTGGGCCCGTTGCGCTGGTCTGGATGGTCGAGGGGGACGGAGAAGATGGAGACCAGACGGTCAGGTTGGGCGAAAGGAAGCGGGCGCAGAAGGGTGGTGTCGATGAGGCTGAAGATGACCGTGTTCGCGCCGATGCCGAGGGCGAGGGAGAGCGCGGCGATGGCCGTGAACCCGGGCTTCTTGAGCAGCATGCGGTAGCCGTAGACGATGTCCTGCCAGGTGGTGGTCATGGCGCGTCCTTTGTGCCTTAGACGGAGCTACCGGGGAAAAGTTCCTAAGTTACAGGATACTTGTTACGCTGGAGGTGCGGGTCATGACCGTCGTAATCACATCAAAGGGTGAACTGGTGGTGCCGAAGAGTGTGCGCCGCAAAGCGGGCATCAAGAACGGAGACGCAGTCGAGTTCAAGGTCTCCGGCCGCGTCATCAGCATTCTTCCTAAGGCGCCTATGGCCGCTGACGAGTATACCCCCGCCCAGCGGCGCGTGATTGACGCGGGCCTCGCGAAGGCCGAGGAAGACGTCAAGGCCGGCCGCGTTCATGGTCCCTTCACGGCTAAAGAAGCCGGCGAATTCTTGGAGCGGCTCGCCAAAGCGCGAGCGGGCAAGAGAACCAAGCGTTCGCGCGGATGAAGATCGTCCTTTCCGATCGCGCTTCGATTGCGATCGCCGACGCTCCGCGGGCGGTCCGGAAAGCCTTCTCGAAGCAGCTTGCCTTCTTGGAACGCGACCTGCACCATCCTTCGCTCCGATCCAAGAAGTACGACGAGGGCCGCGACATTTGGCAAGCACGCGTGAACAAGGACTGGCGATTTTACTTCACGATCGCCAAGGACACCTACGTGATCCGCGACGTCGTTCCGCATCCGAAGTAAACTCGTGGTCAACACAGCCGCGTACTGGGCGCCTCTTTGGGCCCACGCTGGCTCCGAACGCTCCCTCCGACCGCCGGGCGACGCGAAGCGTGTTGACGCGAAGCGTTGACTCTTACACGCCTGAGCAATAAACTTCTTGAAACAAGGAGGGTCCCCATGATCGCTCGCATCCGGTTTATTTGCGCCGTGGGGGCTGTGTGCGGCGCGACGGCTCTATGGGGCGGAGATGCGGCAAGCGCCGCTTACACAGACCGTTACATCCAAGTGAACGCTCTGCGGCTGCATTATCTCGATTGGGGTAATCCGGACAAGCCGCCGTTCATTATGCTGCATGGAATTTCGCGCGTGGCGCATCAGTTCGATCACATCGCGCCGCACTACCGCGAGAAGTATCACGTGATGGCGATCGATATGCGCGGGCATGGCGATTCGGATTGGTCGCCGGAGGGCGCGTACCTGGTGCAGGACTACGTGAAGGATCTGGAGGCATTCGTCGAGCGGCTCAATTTGCAGGGTTTGACACTGCTGGGAAACTCGACGGGCGGGCGAGTGGTGCAGGTTTACGCGGGGTTGCATCCGGAGCGGGTGGCGCGGCTGATTTCGGAGGACGTGGGTCCCGAGCGGACGAACGAGATTGCGTCGGCGTTCACGCGGCAGGTGCAGCAGGAGGCGAACGGCTGGGCGTCCGAAGAGGAATTGGTGGCGTCGTTGAAGCGCGGGAACGCGAAAACACCCGAACCTATTCTGCGCGCATATGCGCACTTCGCGAGCAAGCAGCGGGAAGACGGGCGCATCGTGTGGAAGCGCGATCCGAATCTGGCGAAGGGCTTTGTTCCGACCGAGCTGTGGGAATACGTGGACAAGATCAAGTGCCCGACGATCTACATTCTGGGTGGAGCCAGCCGGATCGTTCCACCGGAGACGCAGGAGAAGCTGAAGAGCGCTATCCCAGGCGTCCAGATCGTGGTGATGCCGGGGCTGGGGCATTATCCGGACCAGGAATCGACGGCGGAGTTTCTGGCCATCGCGGATAAGTTCCTCGCCGCTAAATCCCCAAGCGAGCCTTGAGTTCGGCCGCCCGGTCGCGGGCGACTTGTAACTCCGTCTTCGAGGCATCGCGCAGGCGAACCAGCAATCGCCCACCGAACCACGCATCGACCTCTTTGACCCAGGCAAGATTCAGAAGCGTGGAACGGTGAATGCGGAAGAATTGGCGGGGGTCGAGTTTCTGCTCCAGTTCCGCGATGGACTGATCCACGACGTGCGATCTGCCGCCGGCAACGGCGTAGGTCAGTTTATCGCGCGCGAAGAAGTGGGTGATGGTGGACACGTCGAGGATTTGGGCGCGCTCGCCAAGGCGCGAGGCGATGCGCGGAGGGTGCTGGGGAGTCTGGCCGAGAGCGGTCTTGAGGTGTTCCAGCATCCGCCGCCAGTCCGGCGCGGATCTGGTTTCCAACTTATCGAGGGCGCGTGCGAGCTTGGCCGCTTCAATCGGCTTCAGCAGATAGTCGACCGAGTTGACCTCGAAAGCGCGCAGGGCGTATTGATCGTATGCGGTGGTAAAGATCACGAAGGGTTGCGATTCGAGCTTGTGCAGCATTTCAAAGCCGGTCATGCCCGGCATTTGAATGTCGAGGAAGAGCACGTCAACGGGGGACTTCTTCAAGGCCGCGAGAGCCGTCTCGGGATCGGTGCTGGTTCCCGCGATTTGCACGCGGCCGGTTTCTTTCAGCAGGCGCACCAGGCGTTTGACGGCGAAGGGTTCATCGTCGAGAACGAAGGCGCGCATCAAGCGGAGGCCTTCCGCTGCGGAACCCGAATAGAGACGACAGTGCGTCCGCCGGTCCGGGCAATGTCGAGACGGGCGAGTCCCTGAAACAGGGCGGACAAGCGTTGCTGAAGATTGTGCAGCCCGTGGTCCGGTTTGATAGAGCTGGCCTCGAAGCCGGGACCGTTGTCGCTGACTTCGAGTATGGCGAGGTCGCCTTCGGTGCGGGCGACGATCTGGATCTCCCCGCCTTCGCGACGAGGCGCGACGGCATATTTGACGCTGTTCTCGACCAACGTTTGGAGCCCCAGCAGGGGGACTTTCAGATCCGCAAGCTGCGCGGGGGCGTCGATGGAGAATTGCAGGCGATCTCCGAAGCGCGTCTTTTCGATCTCCAGATAATCGCGCAGCAGGCGGAGCTCTTGATCGAGCGGGACGAGCGCGGAAGTGTTCGCTTCGAGGGTTTGACGCAACAATCCTGCGAGCCTCTCCGTCATTTGTTCCGCCGCGGCGGGATCTTCGCGGATCAGCGCGGCGATCGAGTTTAGGGAATTGAACAGAAAATGGGGATGGATGCGCGATTCGAGCGAGGCGAGCCGAGCCTCGGTGGCGAGCTTGCGGGCGCGTTCCTCCTCGAGCTGCCGCGTCCGCAGATCCAGCGTCGCCGAGCGGAGGAGTCCAAACTGCATCAGCAGATAGGACACCAGCAAGCCGATGGCAAGCGTCATCACCAGAGCCACCAGCACCGATCGGCGAAAAACCAACTCGAAGGGGAGCCCTCTCGCGCCACCGGCAGACCCCGGGATATGCGTCAAAATCCCGGCCGCTATCAGCGTGCCCACAATTCCCAGGGCCACAAACGTGAGGATCTCCGCCAGCCAGTGCGGACCGGTGGGCAGCTTGTCATACCGCGGCCCGAGATACTGCATCGCGGCAAAAATCAGCGTGCCGATGGAATACGAGAAGACCATGCTGTTGAACAGCACGGCCCAGAAAACATGCGCCCCGCCGCCCACGACAGCCCAAATGATCGCGGCAGGAATCACTCCGGCGGCGGTGTTGACGATGACGATCAGCCCGAGTCTGCGCATTAGTCTTCCCGCGGAACCCGCTCCACATGGTCGATCACCAAAATGGGCATTGGTTGTTTGAGACTCTCTAACTTTAGTCCAAGCTTCTCTATGGCGTCGAACATGGTCGCGCCCGCCGCGACGTCCGATTTATCCGAGGGACGCGGCGTCCAGTCCAGTTTGAAATCATAGCGCCCTTGAAGGCCGGTCCGATCCACCACCTGCCGATCGACATACCCGCGGGCCAGCCACGGCAGGGCCTCCGCCAGAGCGGCCATCGTCATGTTGGTGCATGAGCGGTGAAACAATCCTTGAATTCCCTCACCGGGTGTACAGGTTCCTGTCCCTGAGCCGGTCGACTCCCGAACTTTCGCCCCTTGCTTTCCGACGGTCAACGCATACACGTCCGTCATTCTCTCCTCCGGGTGCACGGCCAGCTTGAAGCGGTCCGCGAGCAAGTTCCGCAACATGAGGCGCACGGTCTCCACGGGAGTGTCGCCCGGCGATTTGACCACCAGATCGAAGCGGTCCGAGTCCAGCCAACCGGGACCTCCTATCGGAGCTTCGTTGGGGTTGGCCGGTCCACCTGCCGGATCGTGGCTGTAAGACAGGTAAAGGATCGCCGACATGGTCAGGTTGATCCAGGTGAGCTGGCCGCCGCGAACGCGGGAGCCTTGCGCGCGGGTCTCGCCCGATTTGTTGACTTTCACGACCGCAGCGTCAAATTCTGAAGCGGCCGACTGGGGTTGAGCAAACACTGGCGCCGACGCAAGGATCACTATCGCGAGGTGGTTTCGTTTCATGATCCCGAGATTACCCGCTGCCGCACGGGAAACCATGAGGTTTCCGACCATCCGCCAAGCTTTCCGACGAAGCGTCAAAAACGGCGGATGAGCCGGCTTTGCGATATCATGTCCGCGAGAGAAACCCCATGCGATTTGTTGCGATTCTTCTACTCGCCGCGCCGGCGGCGTTTTCCCAGTGGCTGCATTATCCGACGGCGGGCATTCCGCGTACGCCTGACGGTAAGCCGAATCTATCCGCACCGGCGCCGAAGATGGCCGATGGAACGCCGGATCTGACGGGGATCTGGCTGGTGCCCGGGCTGAAGTATCTGATCAATATCGCGGCGGATCTGAAGCCAAACGAGGTTCCATTCCAGCCGTGGGCGAAAGCCGAGTACGACAAGCGCCGCGAGAATCAGGGCAAGGACGATCCGAACAACTTCTGCCTGCCCTCGGTCATTCCGGAGAAGGATGCGGTGACGTCGCCGTGGAAGATCATTCAAGAGAAGGGATTGATCGTGATTCTGTACGAATCGCGGACCATTTTCCGGCAGATCTTCACCGACGGCCGCAAGCTGCCGGTGGACCCGAATCCCACGTGGCAAGGCTATTCGGTCGGCCATTGGGAGGGCGACACGCTGGTGGTGGAAACCAACGGCACCAACGGAAGAGGCTGGCTGGATACGAACGGCCATCCGGTCACCGACAAATTGAAGGTGACCGAGCGCTTCCAGCGCAAGGATTTCGGGCACATGGATCTGGCGATCACCATCGACGATCCAGGAGCGTACACGAAGCCGTGGACGGTGCATGAGAATCCCACCTTGCAGCCCGATGACGAGCTGATCGAATACATCTGCGAGGAAAACAATCGCGACGTCGGGCATTTTGTGGGGAAATAACGTGCCTGCGGCGCTTCCCAAAAATCTGCTGGATAAGCTTGCGATCCGCGAGACGATCGAGAACTGGGTCCTGTATCGGGACGCTGGAGACTGGGAACGCTTCCGCACGGTATGGCACGAGGACGGCTACATGATGGCGACGTGGTTTCAAGGCACTCACGAAGAGTTCGCCGCCATCAGCAAGGCGGGGATGGAGAAGGGCGTGAACATCCTCCATTTTCTGGGCGGGTGCACTATCGACATTGCGCGAAACCGGGCGATCGCGCAGACCAAGATGAGCATCGCGCAGAGGGCTCCGGTGGAAGGCGTGTTGTGCGATGTGGTGTGCGTGGGGCGATTCTACGATTTCCTGGAAAAGCGGAAGGGGAAGTGGGGCATCGTGCTGCGGCGGCTTTTCTATGAGAAGGACCGGGTCGATCCGGTAGATCCTTCCGCGAAGCTGAAGCTGAATCCGGAGATTTTGCAGCGCTATCCGGTGGGGTATCAGCACCTGGCGTATTTGCAGGCGGGCCTGGGGTTCCCGGTGAAGACCAACATGCCGGGATTGCGTGGCCCGGATGCCGAACGGCTATACGCGCTGGGGCGCGCGTGGCTGGGTCAGAAGAAGATGGACGCGAGCTTCCGGACTTAGACACTCTTGCACATCACTGAAGGGCGCGCTGGGTCACGTGACCTTCGGACCCTCCTTGCACGGCTCGCACTGGCGCCGGTCGGGCGACGCCATGCAGGATCTCCGCGATGATTTCGGCGGTCTGCGAGACGGTCATGCCGGAGCGATTGAAGAAGCGATTGCCATCGGCGAATGCGACCTTACCTTCCCTGACGGATCGGAGAGAGTTCCAGGCGGGATGCCGCTCAAGGACGTCGCGTTCTTTGAGCGTGCGCTGAAGGTCGAAGCCGCAGGGCGCGACGATAAGAAACTCGGGATCGGCTTGCTCGATATGCTCAAAGGGAATGGTAGTGGAATATTCGCCTTTGCGGCCGAGGAGCAGCTCGCCATTGGCGATCTCGACCAACTCCGGGCCCCAGTTTCCCATGGCGAAGAGAGGATCGATCCATTCGAGCATCACCAGGGATGGCGTGCGCAGACCGGCGGTTTTTTCGCGCACGGCGTCGAGGCGCCGCTGTTCGCAGGAGACCAGAGCCCGGCCGCGATCTTCGCAACCCAGCGCTCGGGCAATATTGATGATGCCGTCAAAAATTCCGGCCAGGGACCCGGCGGTGAGGGCCAGCACCGAGGATGCGGGCGTGACGCAGGACGAGGACGTCTCCCAGCCGCTTTGCTCCATGGTTCCCGGCGTTACGGCGCAGACGTCGCAGTGCTCTTGGGCGATGACGAGATCGGGCTCGAGTTGGCGGATCAGATCGGTGTGGATGCGGTAGAGAGGCTCACCGGAACGGATTCTACGGCTGACCTCGGCATCGATATCGTGGCTGGACCCGGATACGTCGAAGGCGGGTTCGCTGCAGGCGGGAAGCGAGGTCACCCAGCCGGGGTTGTCGCACTCATGCGACCTGCCCACAAGCGCCTCACCCATGCCGAGGGCGCAGACGATTTCGGTGCCGCTCGCCAGCAGGGAGACGACCCTCATGGTGTAAGCATTATCGCAGACCTGATAGAATCGTTTCTCACGAAAGGAGGCCCTGATGCGACTCCATTTCATCGCGGTAGCGCTGGCCTCAGCGGCCACGCTGGCCGCGCAGACCAAAGCGCCGGCGTGCGACCGGGCGTGCCTGGAATCGTACGTCGACCGGTATCTGGATGCGGTGATCGCGCACGATCCTTCGAAGGCTCCCATCGCGAAGGGCGCGAAGTTCACCGAGAACGGACAGCGGCTGGAGCTGGGCGACGGACTGTGGAACACGATGGACGGCAAGGGCGCGTATCGCCTTTTCGTGACCGACGTGGAAGCGCAGCAGGTGGCGTTCCTGGGCAGCATCAGCGAGGAAAAGGCGCCGGCCATGATCGCTCTGCGGCTGAAAATCGCGAACCGGCAGATTGCGGAGATTGAGACGTTCATTCAGCGCAGTCCGTCTTCGGCGCAGGGGTTCGAGCGTATCGGCTACAAGTGGACAGAGGAGGTGCCGGCGGCGGAGCGGATGTCGCGCGAGGAGCTGATCAAGACGGCCAACATGTACTTTTCCGGGATGGAGAAGAACGACGGCAAGGGCGTTTATCCGTTCGCGGACGACTGCAATCGCATTGAGAACGGAAGTTTCAGCACCAACCAGCCGACTCCGCCAGGACAGAAGCGCCCCGATCCGAAAACGGCTACTGGTTACTCCGGACAGTGGAGCTGCCGGGAGCAATTCGAATCCGGACTGATTCACTTTGTGACGCGCATTCGCGACCGGCGATTCGTCGCCGTAGATCCGGAGCGTGGGCTGGTGTTCAGTTTCACGTTTTTCGATCATTCCGCAGGCGATACACGCACCTTCCAGGTTCCCGACGGCCGCACGGTCACGGCGGGCCCGGCGCAGTTGTGGACCTGGCAGATCGCCGAGCTGTTCCAGCTCCGCAAGAGCCAGATTCACCAGATCGAGGCGATCATGGAGCGGGTTCCGTACGGGTTGCCGTCGGGCTGGAGCAATTGGGAGGACGGGTTGTCGGACCGCGGAAGGGACGTGACCAAGCAATGAGACTCGCGGCCGTTATCGCGATTGCGGCTTGGGGCGCGGGTGCGTTCGGGCAGACTAAATCCGGGCCGTGCGACCGGGCTTGTTTGGAATCCTTCGCGGATCAATATATGGATGCGCTGATCGCGCACGATCCGAAACGGCTGCCGCTTTCACCCAAACTAAAGAACACGGAGAACGGCCAGCGGCTGGAACCAGGCGACGGCTATTGGCGTAGCGCATCGGGGAAAGGCAAGTACCGTTTGTTCGTGGACGATGTGGCCGCGGGCGAGGTCGCGCTGATGACCACGATGACAGAGGCGACGGGGCCGCAGGCTCTGGCGGAACCGGTGGCGTTTCGCTTGAAAATCGACAACCGGCAGATCACGGAGATCGAACTGTTTGTGGTGCGGACCGGGTTGGGAAGCGGGACGGGCGCGGCGGAGTTGGAGAAGTTGGGGAGTCCGAATCCGGCATTTCTGGCGACGATTCCCCCGGCGGAGCGTGCGTCGCGCGCGGATTTGGTCAAGACGGCCAATCTGTATTTCAGCGCGCTTCAGAATAATGACGGCAAGGGCGATTACAGCTTCTTCGCGGACGATTGCGATCGTTTAGAGGACGGACTGAAGACCACGAATAATCCGAATTTCCAGGTAACGGGCCCGGCGGCTGGACAGGCGGCGGCGGGAGGCGGCCGCGGAGGACGCGGCGCTCCAAAACAGGCCGAGCCTCCGCCGGATCCGAATGCGTTCAATCCGGCAGCGCTGGGCTGCAAGGCGCAGTTCGCGTCGGGCTATTTTCACTTCGTCACGAGGATTCGCGACCGGCGTTTTGCCGTGGTCGATCCGGAGCGCGGGCTGGTGTTCAGCTTCGCCTTCTTCGACCATCCAACAGGAAAGTATAGGACGTACAAAATGGCCGACGGGAAAGAGGTCTCGAACGGTCCCACGCGGCCGTGGACGTGGGAAATAGCCGAGCTGTTCAAGATCGAAAAGGGGAAGATCCACCAGGTGGAGGCGGATCTGGAACAAGTTCCTTACGGAATGATCTCCGGGTGGAGTACGTGGGAAGAGGGGATGTCGACGAAGGCGCGCTAGCGTTGGCTCGCGGAGCGTTACCCGCTAGTCCAGCTTGCGATCTCGATTCCATCGATATCTGCAAAATGGCTGTCGCGAGATACGAGCGTCACGCCGTGCCGTTTGGCGGCTGCGGCGATCCAAAGGTCGTTCTCGGGAATCGGGCGACCCCTCCCTCTCAGTTGCTGTTTCAACAGACCATACTCGCGAGCGACGCCGAGGTCGCAAGCAACGATAGCCCTCCCGGATGCAAACTTTTCGACCACTGCAAGGTTCTCGGCGGGGCGGCGTGATTTGGCCGCTCCGTAGAACAATTCGCCAAGAGCCGTAGCGGGCAGGAGGACCTCCTCCGCATTTTCCAGGTGCGAGAGCGCCGCTCTTTCGCCTGACATCAGGGCGATGACGATGTTTGTATCCAGCAGGAATCTACCACTCACTCGGGTCGATTCGCTCGCACTCTTTTTCGATCGCCTCGGTCATTTCCCGCGCCGATTCCGGATCGAGGCTGCCCGAGAAAGCGAGCAGGTTAGCGCCTTTATCGCCGCGAGGCAGCTCAGAAGTAAGCGATGTCGCGAAACGGAGCACCTGCTCCTGTGCAGATGGGGGCAGTTTCTCTACCTGTTTCGCGATTTCCGATTGCAGATTCACAGCCAAGGATACTCCAGGCACCAGGATACAACTTCGAGGCGGAACTGGCGTGGCCCGAGCTTATATAACGGCTGGTACACTAAGAATCGCCGCAGTTCCCCATGCTGCACGTCCAAAACGTTTCCAAGCTATATCGTTTGTACCGCCGGCCGGCGGACCGGCTCACGGAGCTGTTGCCGTTTGTCAAACACCATCCACCGACCGAGTTCTGGGCGCTGCGGGATGTGAATCTGACGGTCGAACCGGGCGAGGTGTTGGGGGTGGTGGGACCGAACGGCTCGGGGAAGAGTACGCTGCTGCAAATTGTGAGCGGGATTCTGGCGCCAACTCGGGGGAGGGTGATTGCGAAGGGGCGCATCGCGGCGCTGCTCGAGCTGGGAGCGGGGTTCAATCCGGAGTTCACGGGGCGCGAAAACGTTTTCTTGAACGGCGAGATTCTGGGCATTTCGCGGCGGGAAATGGAACGCGTTTTTCCAGCGATCGAGCGGTTTGCCGAGATCGGGTCCTTCATGGAGCGGCCGGTGAAGGAATACTCGAGCGGCATGTACGTGCGGCTGGCGTTTTCGACGGCGATCCACGTCGACCCGGAGATTCTGATTGTGGACGAGGCGCTGGCCGTGGGCGACGCGATTTTCGCCAACCGCTGCATCAAGAAGTTCGAGGAATTGAAGGCGCGCAACATTACGGTGCTGTTCGTCTCGCACGATTTGGGGCTGGTGAAGAGGCTTTCGGACCGCGCGGCGTTGATGTTGGATGGACGGGTGGCCGCGTATGGGTCGCCCAGCGAAGTGGTGAACCGGTACGTGGGGCTGGTGCTGGAGCGGCAGGGGCAGGGCGAAAAAGTGGAAGCCACGCCGGGAGGGACGTTCCGGCATGGCGATGGGGCGAGCCGGGTGCTGGAAGCGGATTTGCGCGACGCGCGCGGAGCATCGGTGCGAGGACTCGAGCCGGGCGCGGCGGTCACGATCTACGTGCGGGCTCGCGCTGTGAAGGATCTAGAAAATCCGGTGGTGGGGGTGCTGATCCGCAACCGGCTAGGCATTGACGTTTTTGGAACGAACACGCGCATTGAGGGAGTGGATCTGGGCCCGGTGGCGGCGGGCGAAACCTTCGAGGTCGAGTTCACCTTCGACTGCCTGCTGACGCGGCAAGATTACACGCTGACGGTGGCCACGCAGTACACGGAGGGTTACAGCCAGGATTGGCTCGACGACGCGCTGTCGTTCACGGTGGCAGATTCGCGCGACGTGGCCGGCCTCGCGAATTTCAAGACCAAAGTTGCGTGGCGCAAAGTGGAGTATGAGCACTCGAATACCTGAAATTCAGGCGGCGCTGCGGGACGAACATCTCGACGGCTGGTTGTTCTTCGATCATCATCATCGGGATCCGCTGGCCTACCGCGTGCTCCGGTTCACTCCCGGTTCGATGGTTACGCGGCGCTGGTTCTATTTCATTCCGGCGCAGGGAGAGCCGCGAGGGCTGGCGCACAAAATCGAGGCGCAGACGTTGGCGGAACTGCCGGGGAAACATTCGCTCTATGCGGGGTGGAGGGAACTGACGGATGGACTCCGCGCGATGCTGCTGGGAGCCAAGCGCGTGGCGATGCAGTATTCGCCGCATTGCGAGGTTCCTTATGTGGCGATGGTGGACGCGGGAACGGTGGAGTCGATCCGGTCACTGGGCGTAGAGGTGGTGACGGCGGCGAATTTGATTCAGCATTTTGAATCGCGGTGGAATTCGGCGCAACTGGAATCGCATCTGGAAGCCGGGCGCAGGGTGGATCGAATTCGGGGGGAAGCTTTCGCGCGAGTTTCGGACGCCGTGCGAGCGGGAAGGCGCGTGACGGAGTGGGAGATGCAGCAGTTCATCTTGAACCGGTTCCGCGAGGAGGGGCTGGTGACGGATCACGGGCCGGACGTGGCGATCAACGCCAATGCATCCAATCCGCACTACGATCCAAAGCAGGACGCTTGCTCCGAGATTCATTCCGGCGACCTGGTGCTGATGGATATGTGGGCGAAGCTCGATCGGCCGGGAGCGGTGTATTACGACATTACGTGGACCGGGTATTGCGGCGCAAATCCGCCCTCGGACATCGAGAACATTTTCGGCATCGTTCGCGATGCGCGGGACAAGGCCATTCAGTGCGTTACGGAGGGCGTGGCGAACAAGCGCGATCTGCGAGGGTATCAAGTGGATGACGCCGCCCGGAATTACATCCGCGACGCCGGCTACGCCGAATATTTCTTCCATCGCACGGGCCATTCGATCGGCGAGGAAGTACACGGGACGGGAGCGAACATGGACAACCTGGAAACGCATGACGAGCGGCGGGTGATTCCGTGGACGTGTTTCTCGATCGAGCCGGGAATTTATCTGCCGAAGTTCGGCATCCGTAGCGAAGTAAACGTTTTTGTGGATGAACACAGCGCGCGGGTTACGGGAGAGATGCAAACCGCTATACTCAGACTATGAAATTAGTCAGCCTTGCGCTGTTTGCGTTGGCGGGCGCAGCGACGGGGCAGACGGTCAATTCCCAGGACTGTTTGGCGGATAGGCTGCTCTCCACTCAGCCCGACTCCATCATCGTCAAGTTCAATGACAAGATCATACGGTTACTGGTGACCGCGGAGACGGAGATTTGGCGACGCGGGGTGGATCTGAAGAGTGCAACCGAACTCGTCATCGGCGACAACGTCTATGTCCACTGCGCGGACAAGCCCGCACCCGACGGCACGCCCATCGCCACGATCCTCGCTGCGGTTCAAAAGGATAGCGGCGCCGACCTTGAGCCGCATCACATTCGCGAGATTCGGGTCTGCATAGGGCACCTGATCGGCAAAGACGCACAGTCGCTGACCGTCAGGAATGACCAGGGACTCTGCACCGTGCAGGTCCCACCGGGAATCGACATCTGGCGTGGCGAGACGTACCACGACACCAACGCCCTCAAAATCGGCGACGAGGTCGACTCCCGCGTCGTGGTCTCTTATCCCGGCGGCGAACTGATTGCCGATTACGTCGAGGCCAACGTCGCCAAAACCGAGGGCAAGATTGTCTCGGTCAAGCCGGATCGCATCGTGGTCAAGGAGGATCGATACGGCCGCGTCACGGTGTTCCTAGACAACCGCACCAAGTGCGACGAGTGTTCCGCCGCCGCGTTAAGGAAAGGCGACTACATCCTCGCCACCGGCCTCGATCTCGGCAAAAGCAGTTTCCGGGCGAGCTACATCACGCTCGAAAAATAGCGCTAAAGCGCCTTCAACAACACCACGGTGATGTTGTCGGGGCCGCCGTGCTCCTTGGCTGACGCGATCAGAGAGGCGCACTTGTCTTCGAGCGAATCGCCGTTGGCGAGCACCCGCCGCATTTCTTCCTCAGGCGCGACGCCGTGCAGTCCGTCACTGCACAAGAGCAGAAGCGTTCCCGGAGCCGGCTTGACCAGATAGGTGAGCACGCGCAGCTGATCCGAGACGCCGATGGCCATGGTCAGCACGTGCCGCATGGGGTGGTTCTTCAGGATCTCCTCTTCGATCCCCAGGCGGCGGCCCACCTCATTCACCCAGGTTTGGTCCTCCGTGATGACCTTCAGTTGGCCCTGGTCGAAGAGGTAGGCGCGGCTATCGCCGACGCTGGCGATCCACAGCTCGCCGTTCTTGGCGAGCACGGCCACCATGGTGGTTCCCATCCCTTCCAACGCGGGATCTGAAGCGGATGCCTCCATTACCTTTTGGTTCGCATCGCGGAAGGCCTCGACCAGTGCCGCGGCGCCACTGTCGGGGCCATTGTGGTGGACGTGCTCCCACAAGGTCTCCGTGGCGAGTTTAGAGGCGTGTTCGCCGGCTTGCGCGCCGCCCATCCCGTCGGCAACCACATAAAGGCCGATGGACGGAGCGAGCAAATAATAGTCTTCGTTGTTGGCGCGGACACACCCTGGATCGGACGCGCCGAAGGCTTCGAGCATGGGCCCTTCGATTATACCGGGTTCGGCCCGAAGCGTTGACACTTGGGCCGGGGCGCGGTAAGTTGTATGCAAGCCGTAAAACGATGGAGGTTTTCCGCATGAAATCGAGATTTTTCCTGGCCGGGTCCGCTACTCTGATGGTCGCGCTGCTCGCCGCCATTCCGCTGACCGCTCATCACTCTTTCGCCGCCGAATATGACGCGCAGGCGCTGGTGACGCTGAAAGGGGTGGTCAGCAAGGTTGAGTGGACCAATCCGCACGCCTATATTTATGTGGACGTGAAGGACGAGAGCGGCAAGGTCACGACCTGGGGAATGGAGGGTTATCCTCCGAACACGCTGACGCGGACGGGGTTCACTCGGCACGTTGTGAGCGAGGGAGACACGATCACGATCACGGGTTACAGGGCGCGCGACAACGCGGCGCGGGCGGCGGCGCGCGAAGTGACCACGTCGGACGGGAAGAAATACAACTTCGGGCCGGCGGCGGCCCAGTAAGGCACGGAGAAATCCATGAAGACTCTAGCGTTCGGCATTGTTCTTTCGGCTGCGTTTGCGCTGGCGCAGGCGCCTAAGGCCATCCCTCGCACGGCGGACGGGAAACCCGATTTCACAGGGGCGTGGCAAGGCGGCGGCGTCAGCCTGTACGGCGAAAGCGAGGGAAACACCAGGGCGACGGCTGCGATTCCGCAGGCGGCTCGCGGAGGCGGGGGTGGTGGACGCGGCGCGGGCGGGGGACGCGGAGAGCGCCTGACCTACAAGCCCGAGGCGGAAGCGAAGGTGCAGGCGGCGCGGGGGACCACGTATAAGGACGATCCTACGGTGAAGTGCCTGCTCCCCGGAATCCCGCGCATCTACGGCATGCCGATGCCGTTTGAAATCGTACAGACGCCGAAGCAGGTCGCGGTGTTATTCGAATCGTTCCACGGATGGCGGTTGATTCCCTTTGGCGGGTCGCACGGAGATCCCGACCCGTCGTTCCTGGGCGATTCGATCGCGTCCTGGGATGGCGACACGCTGGTGGTGGACGTGGTGGGATTCAATGGCAAGATCTGGCTGGATGGCGCGGGCCATTTCACGGATGAGCAGCTTCACGTGGTGGAACGGTACACGCTGAACGGCGACACGATTTCGTACGAAGCGCAGATCATGGATCCGCCGCTGATGGACAAGCCGTACACGCAGCGCATGACGTTCACGCGGCTGAAAGAGGGCGAGCGGCCGCGCGAGTACGAGTGCATCGAGAACAACCAGGATCTGGAGCATCTGACCGGGCCTTCGGTGAAGGCCGCCGCGCCGAAATAATGAATTTGGCCGCGAATGCGGGCAAATGATTCATTTGCGGCTGATAAAGTCGAGCACGGCGCGGTTGAAGACTTCCGGTTGCTCCCAGTAAGTGGAGTGGCCGGCTTCGGGGACGATCAGGGTTTGGGCTCCCTTGATGTGGTCCGCGAACATTTTCAGAATAGGCGGAGGGGCGTACATATCGGCGCCGCCGGTGATGAGAAGCACTGGCGGGCGAAGGGTTTCAAGCATCGCGAAGGTGATGCGGTTGCGCGTGGGCTGAGCGGGCGCGGCAGCGCCGGGCGGACGGCTGAGCTTTTCGAGATCGACCCAACGCTGGGCGCCTTCGGGATTGGCGGCTCGATAAGATGGCCCGACTTCGCGGATTTCCGGAGGAAGCGCATCGAACGTTGGAGGCCTCAGTCTTCGGCCCAACGCTACGAAGTCCTGGTCCTGAACCGCGCCGATGCTGTTAGCCATCACCAGGCCGCGCACGCGCTGCGGAAACGAAAGGGCGAAGTCGAGTCCCACGAAGGCTCCGCCCGCAGAGGCGACGAGATGGACTCGATCCAGTTTCAGTTGGTCGAGCAGGGCGAGTAGGTCGTCCGCGCCGGTTCCGGGCTGCGGGCCGGAGGAGTCGATCTGGGTGCGGCCCCAACCGCGGCGATCGTACATGATGAGGCGATAGCCCTTGGCGGTGAACGCCGGGATCTGGTATTCCCATACGCGGCTGCTGCCAGTGTTGGGATGCAGAAGCACGACCGGGATTCCGCTGCCGCCGGTGTCACGATAGAAGATGCGTGCACCGGGAACGTTCGCGTAGCCTTCCTTGATCGCCTGAGCAGGCAATAGCCCCGCCCCGCACATGAGCAGCGTACTGATGAGCGTACTGACGAGCGCCGGCCGCATCAGCTCACGTTAAAGACAGTCTTGAAGCCGTAATCCATGTGAAGCTGCTGGTGGCAGTGGAAGAGCGTCAGACCGGACATCTCCGGCGTGAAGTCGACATCGATTTTGCGGTAGCCCTTGACCACCACGACATCCTTCCTGACCCCCGAGGTGGGCTTGCCGTGGACGTTGGTTAGCTCGAAAGTATTGCGGTGCAGGTGGACGGGATGGGCGTCGTCGGTGCGATTTTCGAAAGCCAGACGGTAGCGCTTACCTTTTTGGAGAACGCGGGGAGGGTCCTTTTCGCTGTACTCTTTGCCGTTGAGAGTCCAGTGGTTGAACTCACCGGTACCGCCGTTGATTTTGCCGAAGACCAGCGGGATGGTTTCATCGGGCATGGGCGCGGCCGCGCTGTTGCCAAACATGGTGTAGTCCCAGGTCTGCTTGGGGGGCTTGATCCACTGCGGCTTGCCGGATTTCCCCGCGTACTCGACCACAATGCCGAGACCGTCGCGGCGATCGTCGTCCTTGGGCGTGCCGAAGATCCAGACGCCGGGGTTGTTCATTTCGACGACGACGTCGATGCGCTCGGCTGTGCCGAGCTCCAGGACATCGACCATGGCCGGATGCGGCACGGGGTTGCCGTCCATGCCGACTACTTGAAGCTTGTGCCCGGGCAGGGCGAGCTTGATGTTTTCGGTGGCGCTGCCGTTTAGGATGTGAAACAGAACGCGCTGGCCTTGTTTGACGCGCACGGGTTCGCCGTAGCCCCACACTTTGCCGTTGATGGTGAATTTCTGATACCCGATCTCCCAGCCGTTGGGCTTGGGATCTTTAACGAGGTCGGGAGGCGGCGCGCCGATGCCGGGATCCTCTTCTTCCTCCTCTTCGGTGGTGAAGAACGGCTCCCATTCCTTGGTGGCAAGGAAGACTTCCTGATCGTAGGCGCCGGGATTGTTTTTGGGCTCGACGTAGACGAAGGCGAACTGCCCGCTATAGGTGCCGCGATTCAAGTCGCCCAGGCACATGACATGGGAGTGAACGAAGCGCGAGCCGGCGGGATTGGGCGTGAGGCTGTAACGGAGATGGCCGCGGGCGGGCACCACCAGGCTGTGCTCTTCCTCCGCGCCGTCAACGTCGGTGGGCACGATCATGCCGTGCCAGTGCACGAATTCGGGCGTGTCCGTGTCATTGAAGATATCGACGATGGCCGGAACGCCTTCCTTGAAACGGATGAGCGGGCCGGGAACGGACCCGTTATAACCGATGGTGCTGATGGTGTGGTCCTTGGCGAGGTCGGCGAGAACAGAGCCGATGTGCAGGGTTACATCGGCGGGGCCTTGCGGGGCGGATTCGGGGGCTTGCGCTTGCTTAGTCTGACATCCTGACAGCAAGATGCCGCCGGCGGTCGCGGAGAGAAAATTGCGGCGAGTAAGAAACGGGTCGCGTGACTCCAAGGTCTGGAAAGTCCTCCGCAACCCATTATGCTCCTGTTGGAGTGAGTTGGTGAGCGAGTTTAGCGAGCGAAGTTTGGTAAGCGAGGCGGCCTAACGCCTTCGCCACAGGAGCAGACCACCGAGCAGCGCGCCAGCCGCGAAGACACCCGCCATCCGTCCGATGTCGGTGTAGGGAATAAATCGCGTGCCTGACTGGGTGATTTCGAGCGCTCCGGCGGGGAAAGTGCGCACTCCACCTCCGCCGCCGCCACCCTCGGTTTCGCCTTCGCCGGCCTTGTCATGCTTGCCGTGCCCGTGGCCGCCGCCTGCCCCGAAACCGTAGGCGACCTTCGCAACCGGAACAACCGTCTTGCCTTCCGCGTGGATCGGCTGGCCGAAAACGGTCTTCACGGTGGCGGAGGAGCCAAGCGACTCGCGCATTTTTTCCAACAGCTCAGTGGCGATCATAGATGCCTCCTGCTATCCAGTGAGCAATTTGGTGACCGGGAAGACGTTTACTTAATGGCCCTATTTAATTCCAACGAGGTGCTGGCGGTCTTTTTCGTTTTCGAGGCAGACGTATTCCATCAATTCCCAACCGGGCTTGAGTTGGAAGACGCGGGTCTGGGTCCAAGGAGCGGTGTAGGCGATGGGATCGTCGACGGTTACCTGATAGGACATGGTCTTGGGGCCGGTGCGGCGGAACTTTTCGATCAGGTGGATCTGGTCGCTATGGGGATGGCCGTTGGTGTCGAGCGCGGTCTTGTCGTTCATGCCGGTTATATCGACAACGAGCGTGTCCCCGTCCCAGTGGCCGACGGAGTTGCCCAGCCAGGTGGGATCGAGGTTCTTGGGGTGGTCGCGGCCATCGGTGGGGATGGAGCGGAAGACGGCCCAGGATTCATAGAGGATCACCACGCGGTCCTTGGTCTGGACAATCTGGACGGGGTCGGGCGCGTTGGCCTGGCGGGTCACGCCCACGGGGAGGCAGGGATCCGTGGTGCCGCTGAATTTATCGAACGCGGTCTGTCCCCAGGCGGTGAGCTTGGCGGTGGTGTTGCGGGTGAGGTCGGGAGTGTAGGGGCCTTGCCAAGTGCCGGTGAGGTCACCTTGCCACGATGAATCGCCAGTTCCAGCCGGCCCCTTCGCCTCAGATGGCGCGGACTGGGCGAGTGCGGTTGCCGCCGTAAAAATGATCACGAACGGAATATGTTGGCGATGTCTCATGCGTCTGACCTCACTAGCGAACCATCCTATCGCAGGAGTTCCCCGCTCGAAAGGGGTCAGCCCGGCCAGCCTTCCGGCTTCTGTGGAGCCTGAAGCTCGAAATCACCGTAGACCCACACTGCGGCCTTGTCGTATAGGCTGGCCAACGGATGCTTGGTATCGCCGTGCTTATCCCAGGGTCGCAGGTCCCAATCCAGTTCGCAGAAGCAAAGGTCCGCTTCGCCAGCCTCCCGCAATTCCTCGGCTTTCACCAGAACCGCGGCGAGGACTGCCTGGTCGAAGGGCTTAAGATCAAGGTCCATCACCGATAGGGCAACAGCCCGGTCTAGCATGCGTTGGTTTAGCGGAAACACCTGAAGACCGGCGGCGCTCACGAGCGAGGAGAGAATGTTCTCAACCTGTCCGAGTTCGGCGTGAATCTGCGCCTCAAACCTGTCGAGCACCTCCCTTGTGACGCGCTGATGTTCGGTCGAAAGGGTTCGCTCAACAACCACGCGTGCAAGGAAACTGCGGAGGGCGCCGGCCTCGCGCCGGGGCTGGCACCTGGCCAGAATAGAGTACCGCGCCTCCGTCAGGCATGGCGCGGGCAAATGCATTTGCAATTCGCCAACGGCCGCCCGCCGCAGCAGATCAACGGCTTTTAGGTCCTTGTGATGCGCCGGCGCGGCGTAGCCCCAAACCCAGTTGGTCTCGACCAACACATGGCGCATCTCATCAGCCGGTTCGACGATAGCGCAAGCCTGTGGATCCTACGACCCCGCTCAGAACCGCTGGGATGACATCCCACTCGATCGCTTCGCGGATCGCGGGCGGCCAGGACTGACGGCTCGATATGCGAAGGTTTTCGAGCCAATCCTGAATCCGACGCGCCAAATCCGCTTCGATGGCGGGACCTCCCCTGGGAATCGCGCCCAGCAGCTCTACGGTGGGGCACCTGCCGACAACTTGAACAGACTCCGGCTCATCGCTGGTGTAACGATTCCTCAGGATCAACGTCTCCTCGGGCGTCACGACGATTCCAGCCGGGCACCGCCGGCCGCTCATATAGGCTTTCATCCCTTGCTCGGCCGATGAGACAGCTCCACCAGATTTCACTCCAACGGCCAGAAGGATCTCTGGTGAATCCGAAGAGGTAACGATAATATCTGGCCAGTCCGCCATGAGTTCAGGGTAGCACCACGTCAGAGCGCCGCCAGGAAACTCTCGCCTTTGACAATCCTTGTTCCGAAGTTTTCCGCGACGGTTTGGCCGAGGTCGGAAAGAGTAGCTCGGGTGCCGAGGTTGACGCCGGGGCGAGCGTTCTTGCCATAGGTCAGGACGGGGACGTATTCGCGGCTGTGGTCGGTGGAAGGGGTGGTCGGGTCGCAGCCGTGGTCGGCGGTGATGATGACCAGATCTTCGGGAGTCGTTTTGGCTTCGAGCGAAGGGAGCCAGGCGTCGACCTCTTCCAGCGCGCGGCCGTAGCCTTCGACGTCATTGCGATGGCCGTAGAGCATGTCGAAATCGACCAGATTGGCGAAAATCAGGCCGGAATCCAGCTCGTCCATCGCTTTCAGAATTTTGGCCATGCCGTCGGCGTTGCTTTTGGTCGACTCGGTTTCGCGAATTCCCCGCCCCAGATATACGTCGAATATTTTGCCGACGGCGTAGATTTCGACGCCGCCGCTCGGCCAATTTATCGAGCAGCATGCCTTTGGGCGGAGGCACGGCATAGTCGTGGCGATTGGGCGTGCGGGTGAAATGGCCGGGCTCGCCGGTGAAGGGGCGGGCGATGACGCGGCCGACTTCATAGGGGCCGCGAAGGATATCGCGCGCGGTTTCGCAGATTTTGTAGAGCTCGAAGAGCGGGATCACTTCTTCGTGCGCGGCCACCTGAAAAACGCTGTCGGCGGAGGTGTAGACAATGGGCGAGCCGGTGCGGACGTGCTCTTCGCCCAACTCCTTGATGATCTCCGTGCCGGAGGCGGCTTTGTTGCCCAGCGTGTTGCGTCCGATACGGCTCTCGAAGGGCTGCATCACTTCGGGCGGAAAGCCATGCGGGAATAACGGGAACGGCTTTTCGAGGTGAATGCCGGCCATTTCCCAATGGCCAGTGGTGGTGTCCTTGCCGGGCGAAGCCAGAGCGGACTTGCCGAAAGATCCGATGGGCGAGGGATCAGGAGTGAGGCCCGTGAGGGGCTTAATATTCGCCAGGCCGAGGCGGCAGAGATCGGGAAGCTTCAAAGGCTTGCCGCGCTGGGCGAGCTCGCGCGCCATGTTGCCGAGCGTATCGCTGCCCACGTCGCCATAGGCTGCCGCGTCGGGCATCTCGCCGATGCCGACGCTGTCGAGCACAACCCAGATGACGCGGCGAAAGCTCACGGTTTGGGAGTGTCCGGTCCGGCGAGCGCGGAGTCGATACGCTCAATCAGATCGTCCTTAAAACGATCCGGCGCGAATCCGTTCATGCGGCTGGAGACCTGGCCGTTCTTATCCAGAATGATGGTGGTGGGGATTTGCGAAACGCCCAGCAGGCGCTGCAAGCCGTCGTCGAAATAGACTCCCTTGGCGTCCCACATCTGCGATTCAAGAAACGGCTGGACCACGGAATGGTCGTCATCGGTGGAGAGCGGAAGGAACGCAACGTCCTTGCGTTTCGCGTAGCGAGCCATGACTTCGTCATAGATGGGGTGCTGGTCGCGGCACGGAATGCACCAGGTGGCCCAGAAATCCAGCACCAGAACCTTGCCCTTGAAACTCGACATTTGCAGCTTCTGCCCATCCAGTCCGGTGATGGTGAACTCGGAAACGCTCTTGGCCGCGCCGTTGGGGTCGAGAGCGAGGAGCTTCGTTCGACGCAGCTCGACAGCGGAAGAGGCGCGGTCATAGGCAGCGAGGATCTCATCGCCGAGGCCTTTTTCAGAATCGTGGGTCATCTTCCAAAGCTGGCCCAGGCGCAGCCGATCGGACATGAGATCGGTGTCCTTAGCATGAGCGTCGGGGATGATGAAGGCTTCAGACAGCCGGTCGATGGCTTCGGAATCGCGGCCCAGGCGCAGAAGAGCGTCGGCCGTGGCGCGGGCGGTTTCTTCGGCGGGATAAATGGAATAGGCGCGCAGCATCATGCGCAGGCTCTCTTCGTTGTCGCCGAGGATGACGCGCGCGCGGCCCTGCGTCATAAGCGCGCGGGCATCGGCTCTATCGCGCTCCTCCTGGACCTGCGGTGCGCCGGAACCGGCGGGAGGCGCCATGCCTTCGATCAGATCCTCGAAGGTGCGGGCGTATTTCTGGGCTTTTTCGGCGTTCTCCTTCCTTACGCTATCTGGCCTTACGCTATCTGGGCCGCCGATTTCGACCAGAGCCTGAGAGACGGCGTCGAGGGTGACGACATCGTCGGGAGTGTGCGCCAGGACGAGCTCGCCATATTGAACGATGCGTGGATAATCGCGATTCTGAATGGAGGCTTTGGTGAGGTTGAGCTCGATATCGGGGCGGTAATTGGTGTTGGGATATTTCTTGAGAAACGCCTCGAAGACGCGCACCAGATCGACAGTGGAGTTGGCGCCTTCGTTCACCGCGTGCATCAGGTCGTTTTGCTCGGTGTCAGAGGGAGGGGCCGGCTGCGACGAGACAGGAGGAGGTTGTGGCGCGGGGGGCGCCGCGTTTTGAGCCCATGCCAGTGCCGCTGCTGCAATCAAAGCCGCGAAGCGCATTCTCGTTCTTTTTGTCTTAATTCTTACTCCACGCCCGGACGGCTTCGGCCAATTCCGCGGCGCGCTCGCGGGCGAGGTGGATATAAGAGTCGTCCTTGGCGACGCGGTCGAATAGCGGGAGAAATTCGGGCGTACCGACCAGCTTTTGCGCAGTCCACAGGTCGGTGATGCGGTTCAAGGCATCGTTGACGCCGAGCTTGTCGTGGCGCACGGCGCGATTCAGCTCGAGGAAGGCGCGCTGGCTCTCGGTCATGGTTTCGAAGCAGGTCCAGAGCTGCTGGGCGCTTTGATCGGTGGAGTAATTGAAGGTGACTTGACCCGCGTCGTTGCCGTCTTCCCAGCGGAATGTTTTGGCGCCCATATTGGCCACCTTCATTCCGCTTTCCAGGTTCTTCTTGAAATGATCCAGCTTGGCGGCAAGCTGGAAGATGGTGTCCGTGAATTGCGGCTCCAGTTGGAAGGTGTCCGGTGAATCGTCGTCGGCCATTTCTTTGTAGGAAACCTGCCCGCTGCGGCTGACGGTAATGGAGACGTAGTCGGGATCGGAACCGGGGAAAGTTTTGGTGTAGGTTACGCGAGGGCCAGCGGGCGCGGCGGCGCTGGGGGAAGAATCCTGCGCGAACGCAGTTGCGGCGGCGAGCCCTACCATAGCGAGCATGGTCGTGGTCAACCGCATTAGCGCATCTCTCCTGCCGCAGCGCGTGTCGAAGACTTGAGCGAGGTCGCGTGACAGATGGCGACGGCGATGGCGTCGGAGACGTCCTCGGTCTCCATCTCCTGCTGCAATCCGGTCAAGACGCGGACCATTCGACCCACCTGCTGCTTTTCCGCGCGGCCATAGCCGACCACGCTGTTCTTGACTTCGAGCGGCGAATATTCGCCCAGGGTCACGCGAGCCTCGGCAATGGCGAGCAGCGCCACTCCTCTGACGTGCGCGAGACGCAAAGCGGTACGGACGTTCTGCGAATAGAACACCTCTTCGACGGCGGCGGCTTCGGGCTGATGCTCCGTAAGGATGGAGCGAAGGGCGCCGGCGATGTCGCGGAGCCGGTTTTCCAAGGGCTCCTTGGATGAGGTGCGGATGACGCCGTGGGCCAGGACGCGATGACTGCGGCCGTCGCTCAAGATAACGCCCCAGCCGGTGCGCTCCGTTCCGCAATCGATTCCGAGGATGCGCAGGCCGGGCACCGCTTTACTTTAGGAAGCGAGGGCTTCCAGTTCTTTCTCATCGATATCGAAGTTGGAGTAGACGTTCTGAACGTCATCGTGCTCTTCGAGCGCTTCACTCAGGCGGAGCATGGCGCCGGCGTTCTTGCCCTCCAGCTTCACGAGGTTCTTCGGCACCATGGCGATTTGGGCTTCCACGGTGGGGATTTTGGCTTTTTCAAGCGCGGCGAGGACGGCTTCGTGATTTTCCGGCGCGGAGAGGACTTCCCAGTTGCCGCCGTCATCGCGAATGTCGTCGGCGCCGGCTTCGAGCAGAAGTTCCATCAACTGGTCTTCGGTGGCTTTATCGCCCTCGATGATGACCTGGCTCTTGCGCTCGAACATCCAGGCGACGCTTCCCTGCTCGCCCAGGTTGCCGCCGTTTTTGGAGAAGGTGTGGCGGATCTCGCTGACGGTGCGGTTGCGATTGTCGGTGGCTACGTTGACCAGCACGGCCGCGCCGCCGGGTCCGTAGCCTTCGAACATGATTTCGTCGATCTGGCCGCCTTCCAGCTCGCCGGTGCCGCGCATGATGGCGCGCTTGATGTTATCGGCCGGCATGCTGACGGCTTTGGCCGCGGTAACCGCCGTGCGTAAACGCGGATTCATGGAAGGATCGCCGCCGCTGCGCGCGGCAATCATGATTTCCTTGATCACACGGGTGAATATTTTGCCGCGCTTGGCGTCGAGCGCGCCTTTCTTATGCTTGATGGTCGCCCACTTTGAATGGCCGGACATAGGGATATCTCCGTTCCAGAAGAGATCTTCAGGGAACTAACCTTCGAGGATATCATGGCGGTGAGCGGGAGGCGGGTGGTATCTGAAATCGGCGGATAGCGGCGGGGCGCGGCGAGCTGTGTCCTGATCGAAACGGTTCTGCTATTCTGGACGCAGGTAGGAAGCAGACCTATGAATCGTCGTTTTCAGATTGGGGTAGTGGCGTTTTCGACCGCTGTTGTAGCCCTTCTTTTGGCGGGCGCGGTGCACGGCGGAGGGACCAACGATTCCTCCATCACGCACATCGGAGTGTATTCGGAAGTCTTGTCGCGCATTCAATCCCAATACGTGGAAGCGCCGGACATGAAGGCGGTGACTCTGGGCGGCATCACCGGGATGCTGGAGTCCATCGACCCCTACGCCAGCTACCTGGACAAGGAACAGTATCAGCAGTACATGGCGTCGAAAAACAAGAGCGCGGCCAGCGTGGGGCTGATTCTGTCCAAGCGTTACGATTCCGTTGCGATCGTGGACGCGGTTCCGGGTTCGCCCGCGGATAAGGCGGGGCTGACCACCGGCGACATCATCGAATCCATCAACAACGTGGCCACGCGGCTGATGCCGCTGGCGTTCGCCGAGATCCTGCTGCAAGGAGATCCCGGCTCGACGGTAGAGTTGAGCGTGTTGCGCACGGTGCGCTCCGATCCCCAAAAGCTCACTCTTACCCGCGCTGCGGTTCAGATTCCGGCGGTTTCCGCGCGAATGATCACCGATCAAGGTGAACCGATCGGGCTGGTTTCCACGGTAATCGTCAACGCGGCCAGCGTGAAGGAGATCACGCAGAAGGTCCAAGACCTGGACCGCCAGGGCGCGAAGCGTTTCATTCTGGACTTGCGCCGGTCGGCGGAGGGGACTCCGGAGGACGGCGTGACGCTGGCGAATTTGTTCATGGATAAGGGGCTGATCGGATACACGCTAGGGCAGAAGATGCCTCGTCAGGATTTCCAGGCGGTCGCAGCGCGTGAGATCACCAAGAAGCCTCTGGTGGTGTTGACCAATCGGGCCACGGCGAGCGGTGCGGAAGTAGCCGCGGCGGCGTTGCTCGAATCCAAGCGCGCCGAAGTGGTGGGTGAGCGCACCTATGGGGACGCGGCGGTTCGCAAGGCCGTGAACCTGGATGACGGCAGCGCGGTGATCCTGTCGGTGGCCAAGTATTACGGTCCCGACGGAAAGGCGATCCAAGACACCGCGGTGATGCCGTCCACACCGCAGCTTCAAGCGGAGATTGAGCCGGACATCGACGTCGACGACGTTGACACCACGCCGCCCGCTCCGGCGAACGGTCCGGACCTGATTCTGCAAAAGGGTGAAGAGGTGGTCAAGAAGGCCACCGCCGTCAATTAGGTGCCGCTCTACGAATACCGCTGCCACAAGTGTGGCAAGACCTTCGAAGTACTGCAAAAGTTTTCGGACAAGCCCCTGAGGAAGCATCAGGACTGCGGGGGCTCCGTGGAACGCTTGGTTTCCGCGTCCAGTTTCCAGCTCAAAGGCGGAGGCTGGTACGCGCAGGGTTATAGCAAAGAGGCGCCGGCGAAGGCTACATCGGCTGAGGCAAGCTCCTCAGACGGGAAGTCCGAAACGAAGACTGAATCCAAGACCGAGTCGAAGACCGAGAGCAAATCCGAATCCAAGTCCGAATCGAAGACGGACAGCAAGCCGGCGAAGAGCGAGAAGCCCACCAAAACGAAGGCGTAGCTTTTTAGAACATGCGCTCCTGGCGGTTCAGAGTCCCCACCGAGCCAATGTTGGAGATGCTGAAGCTAAAGAGCGTCTGATGCTCATCGCGCGTGCCGAAGGCGAAGCGGCGGTACTGCACGGTGAGGCCGCAACAATCGGTGTTATAGCTGACCTGGGTCGACATATACTCCAGCACGCCAAGATTGACATCGTAAAACATGCTGGCGCCGACATTGAAGCCGCGCTTGTTCTGATTCCCGTAAGTGACCTGGGCGCGAAGCTGGTCGGTGTTGGCCAGCAGGATTGGGTCGGTGCGGACGCGCGTTTCCCCAATGGAGAAGCCTAGATTCTGAAGGCGATAACCGACGTTAACGCCCATGTCGATGAATTCATGGCGCACCGGATCCCATTCCGTGCGATAGTCCACGCTAACCTTGGTCTGGAGGCGCAAAGCGCTGACCACCGGAGATTGATGGCGCGGGCCGACTAAGAAAGTATAGCCGGTGAGATCGGCGATGCTTTCGACGATGTTCGGCTGGCCGGGCAGAACGGCGCCGCCGAAGGTTGGATTGAAGTAACGGTCGTAGAAGAGCTGCCAACTCAACAGGTCAGTGACCGTGCCGTTCTTGTCTTTGGCCAAAAGACGGTTGGCGACAGAAAATTCGACCTGATTGGTGTCCGAGAGCAGTTCGGTTTGATCGAAGCGCACGATGTCATTGAAATTGTCGACGCCGCTGACGTAACGATAGGTGACGCGTGGCTCGATCACGTGCTTGACCTTTTCACCCATCCACGAAGGAACGTGCTCGTAGATGCGTTCGAGAGAAGGGAACACAAGGTCGATACCGACGTCGCGGGCGCTGCGCACAAGATTGGCTCCGGTGACAACGTCGGTTCCCGTGGCTACACTCCCGGGGATGAAGCTGGAACCGTAAAAGGTCTCATGAATCGCCAGACTGGGTTCGATATAGACGCCTCCGAAGTGGAAAGAAGTGTTCACGGCGGGAACCAGATTGGTGCGGGGAACGAATTGGCGGGTTTGATAATCGGGTTCCGTGCGGTAAAAGGCGCCGCTGGAGGAGTCGAGCGAAAACCACAAGGGCAACCCTAAAAGCTGGTGCTCCCGGACCACGAAGTCCGCTTCGGGCACACTGCGGATCTCGACCGAATCTCCCAGCGTGGCGCTCAAGAAATTGACGTCGCGGGCAGCGGCGAAAGTGATGCCGTAGTCGGACCAGTGCTTGTCGATGAAACCTACCGATTCGGTCTGGGTGTAGACAGCCTCATTGATGTTCAAGGAGAACTGGGAGCGGTAGGCGAAGGAAGAGAGCAGATCCAGGTGGCCGTGAACTTCCCAGCCGTCTCCCAGCAAGGACTTCCCGTCGGCAAGCAGGTAAAAGCCGCTGGCGTCGATGGAGGGGTTGGTGCTGTTGTTGGCCAGACCATTAATCGTGATGTCGAAGCCCGTATTGTCATTGACTTTTCCGCGGAATTCCGCGTTGTGCTGGAGCCCCACATCGGAGTAATAGGTGCCTTCGTACGTGAAATCGTAGCTGCGGCTGATGGCCCAGTAATAGCCGGCGTCGAGGTAGTAGCCTTTGAGCGAGTTGGTGCCCCCGCTGGGCAGCAGAATGCCGCTGTGACGAGGGTGTTTCTCCAGCCGCTTGCGGAAGATGGGCAGATAAAACAATGGAATCCTGCGGACATAGAACCAGGAGCGGTGAGCGATGGCGTGATCGCGAGGGTAGATTTCGAAAAGATTGCCGCGCAGCGTCCACCAGGGGTTGGGAAGCACGCAATCGGTGATGAAGCCTTCGTGCAGAACGTATTCGCCCTGGATCTTTTCCGCCCATTTGGCTTGGAAATAAAAGGGATTGGTGGTGGTAAGAAGACCGGGACGGGTATCGACGCGGAAAGGGGCGGAGCCGGAGACGTTGTAGAATTCGCCGGTTTCCTCGTCCTGATGGGCGTAATATTCGACCTTGTCGGCGTAGAGCTTTTCCTGGGTTACGAAATTCTGATATTCGACCTTGCCGCGAGCCTCCACATAGCCGGTTTCTTTGTTGTAGTCGAGCTCATCGGCGCGCAGTTCCGAATCGCTGGTGTCGATCTTGTGGCGGCCGCGGAGGTAGACCCAATCGCCCTCTTCTTGCTGCGTGCAAACTGGCTCAGTCGTGCAGAGCGAATCGGTGCTGACGAACTCCGCGGCAGGCGCGTCCGGGCGTGGGAGGCGCACGGCGAGGTTCGGGTTGGGGCTGGGTTGGACCGCGGTCGCGGAAGGAGCCGGAGGAGGTAAAGAGGGGGTATAAGTTTGGGCTCCTAACCTTATGACCAGGGAGAAGAAGATGAACAGCCGAACCGAAGAAAGTTCGTGACAAAGCCCTCCAAATATGGTAGGAAGGATAGGGTGGGCTGGTACTTTCGCTCTGGGTACGGAGAACTGGGGACTCAACCGAGCACGGTAGCAGACCCTGGAAGACGCAGTCAAGCCAGATAGGATCTCGAATGGACGTTCAATGCCGGTATTGCCGGGCGAGCAACGATGCGGAGGACCATCGCTGCTCCCGCTGTGGCCGCAGGCTGCATCTAGCCGCCCCACAAGCCCGCCCTGAGATTTATCCTCTGGTTTCTTCGTCCGCATCTTCCCCTATGACGGCTGCCGCGACCGCACGGGCACTGGAAAAATTCCCGGCTGCCGCTCCCGACCTGCACGCGCCGGAAGAAGCCGCGCCGCCTCAAGTAAATATCAACTATCAACCCTCGCTGTTTCGCGAGGGGGTTGGCGCTCCCAAGGTGATTCCGATCCCGACGCTTACGCCTTTGCGGCCGCAAACGCGGGAAACGCAGCCCATCAGGCGGGTTTCGCCCCGGCCAGCGCCACGGCCCCGGCGCGATGCGAACTCGCAACAAGCCTTGCAATTCCCTGAAGCAGAGGGGATAGGATCGGCGCCGGCCGGGGAAGTCATCTTCTGCGAGGCTCCAGTGGCCTTGCCGGGGCATCGGGCGCTGTCGGCCGCGGTGGACACGGCGTGGATTCTGATTGGGGTTGGGCTGTTCGCTCTAACCGCTTTTCTGGGCGCGGACCTGGTAGGCGCGGACCTGGTCATCAGCCGGCAGACGGCTCCGTTTCTAATTGCGGTGGGTGTGATCGTGGGGCTGTTTTACCGCTCAATCTGGTATTTCGCGAACACGGACACACCGGGGATGTGCTTCGCCGGGCTGCGGCTGGTGGATTTCGATGGCCGGCGGCCGGACCGGGAACAGAGGGGCTTGCGGCAGCTCGCCAGCTTATTGAGCTTGGCGGCCGCGGGTCTTGGAGTGGTGTGGGCGCTGGTGGATGAAGAAAGTCTCACCTGGCACGACCACATCTCGAAGACGTTTCCAACCCCAGGCTAACGCCGCTCCTCAAGGTGCTGGAGCCGTGCGTCCAGAATGGCCTCCACGCGGTGCAACTCTGAACGCCACAGTTCGCGAAGATCGTCGATTCTAGTATTCAGGTGCGATTTCAAGTCGTCGAAGCGGGTGTTGAAGTGCGCCACAACAACTCCGATGAGCACCACGTTGAAAAGCATCGGGACGCCGATTGCCAGATAAAGTTGCTGGTTCGTCACCATTAGAGAGTGGCCTGCGCTTGACTTTATTCTCGCACGGTCAGTGCGCGGAGGCGCGCTCTACCGCAGACTCGGCGCCATAGAGCCGCCGGTAAATGTCGGCGTTTCGCAGCACGCCTTGCACGTAGGAGTGGGTCTCGGTGAAGGGGATGGTCTCGATGAATTCGGCCGGTTCGCGGAAGTCGGCCCAAGTGAGCCAAGCGCGCGAGTGAGTCAAGCCGGCGTCGTAAGCGGCAAGGGCCGCGTCTTCACGGCCGCCAACCGACCCCAGCAGGGATTTCAAATAATACGTTCCCAGTTGCAGGTTCAAGCGCGGCTGAAACAGCGCGGCGGAGGAATAGGCGGTGAGCTTGAGGCGGCGGCTGAGCTCGCGGCCGGTGGACGGCTGAATCTGCGCGAGACCCCGGGCGCCGGTTGGGGACACGGCCTTGGGATTGAACTCGGACTCCTGGCGGACCAGCGCGGCGACTAAGAACGGATCGAGGCCATTTTGTTTGGCTAGCGTTTCCAGTTCTGTCCGGAACGGCAGCGGAAACGCGAAGTTCCAGAACTGGGGCGGAGCGGAATCGAGGGGCAGAAAAAGGTAGCCGCCCGCGTAGGACTTGATGACGTGGAGAGACTGGTCCGGGTTGGCCGACAGAAGCGAGGCAAGCTGAAGAGCCATGACGTAAGGCTGGCCGTCGTCATTGGTTGCGGTCCTGGCGGCGAATCGCAACTCCTGCTCAGCCCAATCCTTAAGGCCGGCTTGCTGGAGGAGTTTGGCGCGCTCGATGCGGGCCGAAGCGGCGGGACCGGGTTTGAAGTCCTTGATGCGGGCCCGCTCCGTGAAGGCGATGGCGTGGAGGAACTCGTTCACGGCAGCGGAGGCGGCGGCCGGGCTGGCCTTCAACAGCCGCTCGCGCGCGAGCACGGCGTAATACTGGTTGGGATACTGGCCTGCGATCTCGCTGAAGTAGGTCCGGGCTCCGCTTAGGTCGCGTGCATCTTCGGCGAGCCTGCCCAGGAAGTAAAGCGCGGCGGAGGCGGATTCAGCGGCGGGGAACAGGCGCAGGTGTGCCCGAAGCAGATCGGCGGAGTCCGGACGGCGGCGAATGTAGTGGCTCCAGACCACATGCCAATGGCAGGTGGCGGCTTCGGCCGCCTTGGGGAAGCTTTCGTAACATGCCCGGTAGAGGGGCTCGTAAGCATCCATCTGGTTCGCGGTCAGATAACGGTTGGCGGCTGCCAGCAGAGCTTGCAAACGCCAGGGCGAGTTGGGGTAGAGGCGGCCCAGACGATCCAGGGTTTGCTCGACCTCGTCCTGGTTGTTGAGGCGGCGGGCGCACTGGAGGAGATAATACAGACGCTCGGCATCGGCATCGGGGGCAAGAGATTCGAGCGAGGCGAGCTCGCGGCGCGCAGCCGGCGTATCGTTGGCATTGTAATCGGCCACGCCGATGCGCACGCGGGCTAGATCGCGGTCAGCCCCGCCGAGCTCCGGGACCAGAGCCTCCAACTCCGCGCGGGCTTTCTTGGCGTCGCCGGAATCGAGCAGCTTCAGAGCTCGCGACAGCATAGCGTTGGGCAGCGCAGGCGGGTAATTCGCGCCCATGACGCCGCGGAGCCGCGTGATCTCCGCACCCGCTGTAGCCGCTTCGGCGGAAGCAGGGTAGCCGTAGTAGACGCGCTGGTTGTAGATGGCGGCGCTGACCTGGTCGCCGGACGCGCCGAAGGCTTGGGCGAGAATGAGGTCGCCTTGAGGCTGGAAAAGAGCCGCGTAGTTCTTGCGCAGCAATTCCGCCGATTCCTTCGGCATCGAGTTTTGGATCAGCGCCTGAGCGGCCAGCAAGTACGACTTCGCGGCGAGAGGCGACGCCGGGGTTTGCTTCCAGACGGGATCGAGGGAACCGGGAACCTTGGCGAATTCCTTCAACCCGAACTGCGCAGACGCGATGAGCCAGGCGGCGTAATCGGCGAGTTTGGGCAGACGTTTGGCGAGATCGGTGGATGAAGAAAAAGCCGCGGAGTAGTTCCTGGCGTCCAGGGCTGTGGCGGAGGCCTTAAGATCGGCGAGAGGGTCAGAGGAAGCCCGGACGCAAAGGACTCCGGCGAGACCTGCGGCGGCCAGCAGAGCGCCAGTCGAGACGGCCCTCTTACACACGATCTATTGTCTCACCATCCGCTCGCATTTCACCATGGTCCCACAACAAACATGGAGCGATTTGTTTTAGGCGGTCCTTGGTCTTAGATGCTCAGCGGCCCAGATGCTCAGCGGCCCAGGAACTTTTCAATGGTCTCGACGGCGCTTTGGGCGTAGCGCATGCTCTGCCGGGCAGCGTCGTAATCTCCGCTCTGGAGTTGCGTCATAGCTTCCTGAAGCTGATAATCGAGGCGGGTCTTGGCTTCCCGGATATCGGCGCGCAGGCCGAGGCCTTGGCGCGACTGCTGCTGTTCAAAGGACCGTAAACCGGCGCTAGCCGTGTTGGCGCGGATCGAAAGCTCATTGAACTGTTCGCGCAGTTGAGCGTATTCGCGATTGACGGGTGCGGGAGCCGCCGGTGTTGAAGGGGGCGGTGGCGGGGCGGGCTGAGCGGTTTGCTGGACTGGCTGCGGAGCCGGAGCTTGCTGTTGCGGGGCGGGCTGGGGCGCCGGCGAAGCATTGACCGGCGGAACAGGGGACTTAGCCGGCGCAGGCGAGACCGCCACAGCGGGCGAACCGCCGACAGGGGTCCAATTGGGCTGAGCATTCGACGGAGCTGGCGAGGGAGCCGGCGCGGGAGCCACTGGACTCGATGGCGCGGGTGAAGCCGGCGAAGCTGAGTCACCCGATGCCGTCGGGGGCGCGGGCGCGCTGGCGGCCGGAGTGGAAGCGTCCGAGGCCGCACTGGATCCGCCGTGAAGCAGCTTGGGCCCCTCGATCACCGCTGCTACCAGGACAGCAAGAGTTGCGATGGACCCCAATGCCATATACAGCCCCCGGTTCGACTTCTGAGCCGCCGCATGAACGGGCGGAGGAGGCGCAGGCATAGGCGGAGGCGCGACGGGACGGGGCATAGGAGGGGGCGCGGCGGCAACCGGCGGAGGAATCGGGGCCGGGATCGGAGGCGCTGGCATCGGAGGCGCTGGGATGGCAGACGGTGGATTGGGCGGAATGGCGGCCACCCGGGGAACAGGAACCGGCGGCGGAACGGCCGCGCGCGCAGCAGGCCCCGCGGCGGCGTCAGGCAACACAGTGGCCAGCGCGGCCCTGAACGCCGCGGCTGATTGGAACCTAGCCGCAGGGTCCTTGGCGATCGCCGTGAGGATGATTTCACTGAGATCGCGCGGGACTCCGGGCTCGAGCTCCGTCGGCGGTTGGGGAATTTGCTGAAGATGCGCGGACATGATCTGGTAATCGCTGTCGCCCAAAAAGGGACGCCGGCCGGTCACTATTTCATACAACGTGATGCCCAGGGAATACACATCGGAACGAGGGTCCGGCTCAGCGCCGCGAATCTGTTCCGGAGACATGTAGAAGAGCGAGCCCACGGCGCCGCCGGTTTGTGTGAGGCGCTTATCGGCCTGCATGCGGGCAATTCCAAAATCCATCAGCTTCACGCCGCCGGAGGCGGTCAACATGATGTTGGCGGGCTTGATGTCGCGGTGAACCACGCCCTGGGCGTGCGCGTAGGCCAGGGCGTCGAGAACCTGCGCGGCGACGCCGGCCGCTTCGGCGGGAGCCATGGGTCCGCTTTCAAGCTGCTTGGAAACCGGGACGCCGTCGACCAGCTCCATGAACATCAATAACTGGTTGCCGGCGCGCATGGCGGTGTGGAGCTTGGCGATGTTGGGGTGGTCGAGAGCCGCCTGCACTTTGATTTCGCGCAGGAAGCGATCGGCCAGGCCGGGATCGCTTTCGAGGTTCGGCAGGAGGACCTTCATTGCCTCCATCCGCTCCGACAGCGTATTGCGGACCTTATAGACCTGGCCCATGCCGCCGGCGCCCAGGACTTCAACTATTTCGTAATCTCCGACGCGTTCGCCGACATTCATACAATCCTCCGTTTTAAGCGGGCGGAACGGCCGCGGCTCGCTTCTCAAAAGAAAAAGACCCGCGATAGCGAAAAACTATTTCTTAACCTGGTCGCCGACCTTGACGCCGGCCTGGCCGCTGTAAGTGCCCTCAGAGGAGCTGGTGTCGGCCTGCGTGATGGTCACGCTGCCGATCTCCGTCTCGGTGCGGCGCAAAACCTTGCCCGTAGCCGGATCCTTGATCTCGCGGCCGAGGTGCGAAACTTTGAGCGTATCGCCGACCTTAAGGCCGGTGGTGGTTCCGACGTTGAGGACCAGGTGCGACCCGTCGACATCGGCAACCAGACCATCGACCGAGATCACGCGAGCAGGCAGGCTGTCGGCCTTTTCGTCGAGCCCCGTGGCGGCCTGGGTGACAGCGTCATTGGTGGCTTCGCCGATGATGGTGGCGCCGAAGTTGGAGCTGCTCATGCTTAAGCCGCCGCCTCCTCCTCCGCCTCCGCCCGCGCCCCCGCCGCCCAAATTGAGGCCGCTGCGCTTGGACATACCTTTGCCTTGCACGGAAGCGAGAATCTCACCGGTTTCGACATTCACCATCCGAGCGGTGATCTGCACTACGGCCTTGGCCTCTTTCTTGCCGATGCCGCCGATGCCGAATTTACCGCCGCCGAAGGCGCCGGCGCCGACGCCCTTGCTCGAATCGTCGCGGCCGAATTGGGTGACACTGCCGATGATGATCGCGTCGACGCCCAACAGCTTGCCGATCTTGGCGGCGCTGGATGGATCGGCGCGGTCGCTATTGGAGAAATTCTGCTCGGTAATCAACTTGTCGAGAGCTTTGCGCTCAATGACCGAGTATTTGCCGTCGTTGACCAAGCGGTCCACCAGCATGTCGGCGATGCCCTTGCCGACGTCCTGGTTACTGCCGAAGATTTCGGCCACGGCGGTGGTGACGGTGCCGTAGTCGAAGTTCATCACCGCAACTCGCTTCTTGGTTTGCGCCGACGCCACGGACGCAATAAGAGCGGTGAGCAGAATTAGTTTGCGCATTGTCATTTCCTCCCAATGAACAGCGATTCAACTTTAGACTGGGGAACGGCCACCCGGCCGTCTTTCACACAGTATTTCACAAATCGCCGAGGGTGCCAATAGGACCTTAGACTGCGAAGCGCTGGCCTAAGGCCCTAGAAGGAGCCGATAGCGCGGCTCACCCCTGCGGCACCTGAAGGCGCCGCCACCGCTTCAGCGTGAAAAGGCAGGCCAAGCCCGGGGCGAGTAGTGGTCGAAACGGCCTTTCAGCGGCGTCGGCGAAAGCTCGTAGGAAGTTCTCAAATTCACTCGCGGACGGTTCGGCATCTCGACCTTTGTCCTAGGCCTCATTCTTCTTTGGCTTCCTTCCACGATTATAGTAACCCGCGTTGCTCGTCAGAGCGTGGTGGTAGTCCAGCCACACGACAAAGAAGACGTTTCCGCGAAAGAATCCATGGACACGCCACGCGCCGTCACTTCCCATGTCTGGATTGCATAATCCGAATTGCCATGGCTCGTCGGACCCAACCTGCATGGGGTCTAGACCGAAACCCTCGGGCTGGAACGTCTGGCTGAAGTCGATCATATGCCGATGGTGGATTTCCATGTCAACCACTTTGAAGTCGCTGACGGTGCCGCGACTGTATTCCGCGATAGTTCCAACTAGATGACGCAAAAACTCAACGGAGCAGTTCGAAACCTGGAAACTCTGGTGGTCTGGCTGAAGAAATTGAAATGAGAAGGTCAGCAATGGTTCATTGGAGCCTTGCCGATCCTCCCTAGCGGATGAAGCTTGCAGTTCCGCCTTGAATTGGGCGCTGAGTTTTTCTTTCTTCAACTCCCGCCTGCGGGCGCGGCTCATTCCACGAATTGTTTGTAGTGGGCCTTCAGAACACCAAGATCAATGGTGTTCGACGATGACTCGTGCGCAGAAAGCCCCTCCCGGCTATTTTGCCAAGGCGGATCGTCGTGAGACATTCTTTCAAGCTCGTAAGCGCCTAGCGTCCCGTAGTTGGCTAATACCATGTCGATTGTCCCGCGAGCGTCTTCAGAGAGAGCAGGCACGGATTCCGGCATCGGCAAAGGAGACCAGCGCCGGTTGCTATAGCGGCGATATACGTTATAAACCACAGGACCATGCACCCAAGCCTCGATGGGATCGGAGAACAGAGGGATATCCTCGAATGCTAAATGCCATGCCTGACAGAAATACAGCAACTTTTGAAGTTTCAGTTGCGTGATTCGGTCGTCGGCTTGACTCCGAGCATTGATGATGTATGCGGCGATGTCATTAGCAGAGTACTGCACAGGTCCTCCTCTCCGGTTCCGAGAACCAAACCACGGCGCTCTGAAACCTAACACTGTGGTCTCCCACTCAGTATGACGCGTAGACACCTGAAAAGGAATCACAATTTTCACTTATCTTCTTTGGGGTCATTGCGTTACACGCTATGAGGTTATTGCGCATTAGGAACTAACCTGTGTCGTTTCAGTCTGTTAGCTTTCCGAATGCCCGGGACGCCTGAAATCCAGGTACTAGGACAAATCCTCCTCGAAATCAATACGTGGACGCATCCCGGCAGAGACACAGTGTGCAACTCCGGACTGCTGTTTCATGGTACCGGAAGTAGTGGGTCCGTTTGACGGCGGGGCCGTCAATTGCCTACCGGAACAACATTGAGGACATGAAGCGCGCTGTCCTTAGACTTGATCGGAACGATAAGCTCTTGGTCGCTAGCGAAGGCAGATCGAAGATTGACTCTTAAGAAGTTGCTATGCGGAACCGGAACTCCGTTTAACATCAACTGACCGCCCGAATCAAACTGATGCCTGGTGGAAGCACGTCGAGAACGCACAGCTCTGCGAGAAGTTCGGGGTGCGAGCGGAGCCGCCTGCGGATCGATCCTGGAATATGCGCGACTTTGTCTTGTTCGACCCGGCCGGCGTAGTTTGGCGAATTGCGCAGGACTTACCGTAACCCGCTCGGCGGAGCTTCGCCGCGCGCAGCGCCGCCCGCCTTATTCCTCCCACGGGTTGAAAACTGGCGCCCGTGCCTTGGCGAAATCGCAGATCAGGGGGCGGAGGCGAGAACAGGTCCGGAAAAGTGAACCGAGCGGGAGCCTTTGACCAGATCCAGGACGAGCTTGCCATCGGGCTGGGAGGAGCCGGCGCCGTAGTAAGTTTCGCCTGCCTGGGTGACCTCGACGCTGCCCAATTTCCAACGCGTACCTTGCAGATCGAAGCAAGCCGAGGCGGTGGGGAAATCGGCGTCAGCGGAGAAGGCGATGGAGCGGGCGCGGAGGTGGCCTTCGGCGTGGAGGGACTCAAGCAGCGCGAGCCCCTCACCGGCGGTGTCCAAGCTACCGTCGAAATCGAGCTTGCCGCCTTTGTAGGGGACATCGTTGAACTTGCCGTCGAAACGGTAACTGGGGAGGGCTTCGCGCACATTCGCTTGGAGATCGCCAACCAGGGACGCACCGGCGAGGTTGGGGCTGAGCCAGGTGGCGTCAACGCCCGCCAGACGAACGATTCCGGCGTCCCACAAGAGGCGAGCCTGGTTAACGCTCAGGCTAAAGTCGCCCAGGGTAAGAGTCCCGATGGAGAGGATGCCGTCGGCGCGGCGCAGCTTGAGCCAATCCGGCATGGGAGCGGAGCCGAGGCGGAGGGTGCGGGCGAGGAAACCGCGCTCGCGCGAAAGGGTGGGCGCGAGAAGGCGGGCCAGCTCGGCTACATCGGCCTCCGGGATGGCGATGTTGAATTTGTGCGGATGCACGGCATTGGGTTCCCAGCGGTATTCGCCGGTGAAGGCGATATCGCCGGCTTGGGCGCGGAGCTTGGTGACGGAGACCCGGGCTCCGTCGAGTTTGACCGAAGCAGATTGGATGCGCAGGGGCTCGGCGAGGCCGTCAACGGGGATGCGGGCGTTGAGCAGGTCATACTCGCCTGACCACGCAGGTGAACGGCCCGTGGGTGTGGTCGCGCCATCGCTTTGATAGCGGGCCCAGCCGCGCCAGGCGCCCTGGCGGGTTTGATCCAGCACAGGAATGGCAGCGAGACCGAAAGAGCGCATGGCGGCGACGTTCATGCCGCGGGTGGAGATGCGGAGGTCGAGACTGGAGGGCTGGAGGAAGCTGTAGCTTCCTTGCACTTCGGCGCTTTCCTTTTCGCCAATTTCAATGATGGATTTTTCCAAGGTCACCGTACTTGCGGCGATATCGAGAGCGGCGGACTTGGCCCGCAGCGGCGCGACATCGGGGAGGGTGAGAGAAGCGTCGGCGAGTTGAACTTGCCCGGTGAAACCCTCCTGGTCGTAGTTAAGAGCACCGGAGACGCCGCCTTCGGCAACCACACCTTGAGGCAACGGTGCGCCCATGTGGCGCGCGACCTCGGCAAGGCTGGCAAGAGGCACCTGATTCAATTGCACGCCGGCTTCCCATTGCGTGCGGGTAAGAAAGCTTGAGGCCCGGAAGGAAAGAACAACGGGCGCGGTGGGGTCGCTGGCGAGTTGGAGGGTTTCGCCATGCAGGTCAAGCGAGCCCTTAAGGGGAAGCTTCCATCCCCCGCCCTGCGGCACCAGATCCCAACGATGCACATCGTCGACTTGCAGTTGGCCGGACACATCCAATGCGGAGGGGTCACCGCTCAACTGGGCCTGCAGCGCCACGGTGCCGTGCAAGCCGAAGCCGCGAGGGTCGATGAGCCGGGCGACTTCGGCCAGCGAGCTACGCTCCAGATCGACGTTCAGGTTGAGGCGCGGCGCGCGGGAGGGGTTCCAATTGCCGTCTAGAAAGAAACGGCCGAAGTCCTGCTGGGCGCGGTCCGTCTGCGAAGGGCTGCCTTCAAAGCGCAATTCAACGGAGCCGGAGCCGGAAGGGGCTACGTCGAGGTCGGCTTGGTTGAAGTAGAAGATGGACTTGATGTCGCCGAATTTGAAATTGACGCGGCCGGCGCGCATGCGGATGGCGGGGACAGACGCTCGGCCTTCGTTAGCGGTATCGAGGAGAAATTGAAAGTTCCAGGGGCCGGCGGTAGTCTTGACCAGGTTCAGCGTCGCGTCTCCCAGGTTGAGGTAAGTGACTTCAAGATGGCGTTGAAGAAGGCTCAGCCAGCGGAGGCGCGCATCCATGGAGGTGACATAGGCGAAAGGCTCGATGCCCGCACGCGGATCTTCGTGGATGTGGACGTCGTCGAGGGTGAGGCCGGGAGTGCCGAAGAGGTCGAGGTGCACTTCGCCGATATCGACCTGGCGGCCGAGGCCGCGCTCCAGGGCTCGCTGGACCGGCGCGCGCAGAAAGGGGAGTGGCAGATACTGCGCCGCAACGGCGACGGCCAGCAGCACGAGAATCAGCTTGATGGCGCGCTTGGTGGTCACGCCAGAGTCTCCAGCAATTTGCGATACCCTTCGCGATCGTCGATATCGGTAAGGATGCCGGGATCGTCGACGTCGATGTACTGGGTGCGGGGGACGTGACGATGGACCACATCACTTGCCTTGCCGTCAGCGGGGAGATCGAGAAGCTCTTCGGCGATAGATCGGGCGGCGAAGACGGGATGTCCGCGCTTTCCTTGCGTGCGGGGTATGACAAAGAGTGTTGCGGGATCGCGCTTCCCGAAGGCTTTGGCGAGAAGCTCGACGGTATCCTCCCGAACCGCAGGGCAGTCCATGGGGATGAAGGCGAAGCCTTGCGAATCGGGCGGGAGGGCCGCGAGCCCGGTTTGGAGCGAGCTCAACTGTCCGCGGGCTGGATCGGGATTGATGACCAACGCCGCCGGGTTGTGAAGCGCTGCGCGGATCCGATCGGCGTGGTAGCCGAGGACGACGATGACAGGATCGGTTACGGCAGCCATGACGCGGATGAGGCGATCCAGAAACGTTTCGCCGCGGTAATCGAGCAGGGCCTTGGGAGATCCCATGCGAGTGGAGGCTCCCGCGGCGAGAATAATCGAAGCGATCACTTCAACATGGCCTTACTTCTCAAGAGGGCCTTACTTCAAAAGGGCCTTGAGACGCTCGCTGGCGAAGATCGATTTGGAAAGGGAACGCCAGTCGGCGTCGGGGGAGCGGCGGACGGCGATCATCTCGGCGACCACGGAGACAGCGATCTCCTCGGGGCTCTCGGCGCCGATTTCAAGGCCCATGGGAGCGAAGACGCGCTCAAAGGCGTCACGCGGGATGCCTTCCTTTTCGAGCTCATGCACCACGGAGATGGTCTTGCGCTTACTGCCGATCATGGCGACGTAACGGGCGTTGGTGTTGACGGCCCAGCGCAGCACGCGCATATCGTCGCGATGGCCGCGAGTAACGATAATGATGAAGTCCGACGACGTGATGCCGAGCTTCGGAAAGACGTCCTCGTACTCTTCGGCGTGCGTGGCTTCGGCTTCAGGGAAGCGGTCCGGGTTGGCGAAAGCCTCGCGGTTATCGACGATGACGGTGGCGAATCCGGCCATGGAGGCGACCTTGGAAAGGCTCTTCGACACGTGGCCGCCGCCGAAGATGTAGGCGTGGGGCTGGGGCACGACGGGCTCGACAAAAATGTTCAATTGACCTCCGCAGATGAGGCCTTCGTCATAGGCGGCGTCCTGGCCCAGGCTGAAGGACAGGTTCTTGGGCTTTTCGGTGTCGATGACTTCGCGGGCGGCGTTCCAGACCTCGGCCTCCACGCAGCCTCCGCCGACGGTGCCCATCATGGAGCCGTCCTCGCGGACCAGGAGCTTGGCGGATTCGAAGCTGGGGATGGAGCCTCGCTTCTGGACGATGGTAGCGAGGGCGCACTTTTGGCCGAGCTTGCGGAGGCGGACGATTTCGTCGTAGATGTCCACTCGAATATTGATTATATATGGCTGCCGAGGCGCGCGCGCCGCCTCTAGAGCATCAAGTATGCGTCCCTGATTCAGAGGGGCCGTACCGAAACGCGAATCCTGCTTTCTCAACACCTTTCGTGGCGCGTTCGAAGAATGCGATGCCGCTGGCGTCGGGCTCAAAAAGCGTAACGACCCTAAGTATGACGGGCCTTCCTTCGGCCTTTGGGTAACTTTCGAGAATCTCGCCCGATTCGACGAAAGCGAGATACCGATTGAGCTTTTCTTGAAGTATCAACTGATGCGGAATCGTATGGGCCCAATCGAGGTGATCTGAGATTGTCAGAACGACATTACCGAGAGGATCGATACTGATGATATCGACAACGCCTGGATCATTGACAGCCACTGGGATAGGTTACCAGTCTTACCCAGTGCTTGGGTCCCAGCCCTCCTCGGCCTTGCGCATGGCGTCTACGTCGGCGAGGTCTTGCGGGCGAGCCGCGGCCACTTTCGCCGCAATCAGATCGACGCGGGAAATGAAGGTAGCCTTTAGCCCTGTTCTCGGGTCGACGGTGTGTTCTACACGGCGCTCCCATGCGGCATCAAATTCAACTCCGGGGATCTCGGTGAGAATGTCCACCGCAATCGGCTCGCGCCCCATGTGGAAAAACGGTCCTTGCTCCGAAAAATCGGACAAGGTCAGTCCTTCAAGCGGTGCGCCGAATTCCTTCAGAGCAGCATAAACGGCGTTAGCGTTGGCGGCGTCTGCTTTAACAAGGATGTCGAGGTCTTTCGTGGCGCGTGGCTGCGCATGAATGGACACGGCATAGGCCCCGACGACGAGGTACTTAACCTGGTACGCGTTCAAAACGGACAAGAGTTCTTTGAAGTCTGGGTACATCCGGGGCCGCGCCCTTCATCGCATACAAGGCCTGGGTGAGCTCGGAAACGGCATCGGTCCGCTCGTGCGCGGGCCGGCTTTGCCAGTAGCGGTACTCCTCGGCCTTAAGCCGATCCAGATCGGCGATGCTGTCGAATTTGCGGATGGTCTTGTCCATACGCTCTGAGATCTAGTCGATCAGGCCGAGCTGCTTCAGCGTGGCATGCGGCTCTGCGCCGGTGTCCTCGTCGTCGTAGTGCTGCACGGCGCCGACCTGGCGGCCGTTTTCGATTTCGACTCCATAGGGAGGGTCTCCGGGGAGCGGGAAGGCGGCCTTGAGCTTAGCCAGATCGTCAGTGACCAGGCCGTTGAGCTTGTTGTCCTGCATGAAGCCGGGGCCGAAGCGGGCCATGCGGGTGGGCACGCCGACGAAGGTCACGTCGCTCTTCCAATGATACGTTCCCATGTGGCGGCCGGCGTCATTACAATGGCTGCACTCGGGATCGAAGAAGAAGACGAAGAAGCGGCCGTGCTGGAGCGAGATGGGCTTGCCGTCGACCAGGATCGACTCGGGCGCTTTGGCGCCGGTCTGTTGGGAGGCCGCGTAGGCATAGCCGCCTCCGGCCGAGGCGACCGCCAGGGCCAAGACCGCAAACACGGGGCCGAGTTTCACACGCATATAGGGCAGCGCCGGTTTGGCCCAGATACCGGCCACACCCGCTGCGACGAAGAATGCCATATCGCCGGCGAAGAAGCCCGGGCCTACCGTGCGCTTCACCCACGGGAAGCAACTGCAATCTTTGCCGATCAATTGCGAGTAATGAATGCCGATGTAGCCCATGAAGCCGAGCAGCATCAGCGAAGTGATCGCAGCGCCGATGCGGCGGTAGCGGGGAATCGCGATCATGACGCCGCCGAAAATTTCGCCGATCGATAACAATACCGTGAAAGGCAGGCTGTAGGCCGGCGGAAACAGCAGCTCCTCAAGAAGCCGGGACCAATGGAACGGATCGATTGCCTTGTAAAGCCCCGCGCCGATGAAGAGAATCGCGACAAAGGCCGCCGCCACGTGACTGGCCACGGTCTTCCAGGCGGGCATGGCCACGGAAGAGCTTAGGGGATTCGCGGTGGTGCTGCTCATAGCTTCATTTTAACTCGTAACTCTAATTCCCGATACCAGGCGCGGAAGATTCGGTGGAGCGCTAACTTTTCATGGCAGAATGGGTGTTCATGCCCGACGGCTGGAAAATCCTGCGCGTGCCGGCGTCCAGCGCCAATTTAGGTCCGGGGTTCGATGCTCTCGGGCTGGCTCTGGATATCTACTTGGAATGCCGCTTCCGGCCGGCTGCGGACCTAGCCATCGAGGTTAGCGGACGGGATGCGGAATTGATTTCGGATGAAGAGGATAACTTCATTTGGCAGACAGCTTTACGGGTAGCCTCCGACACCGCGCAGAGCATGCCGGCGATAGAGCTGCAAATCCGAAACGACATCCCCATCGGGAAGGGGCTCGGTTCGAGCGCGGCGGCGCTGACCGCGGGTGTAGTGATCGCCAGCGAGGTGTTGGACCTGGGTTGGGACGCCGACCGGGTGCTGCACGAGGCCGCCTACATCGAAGGGCATCCGGATAACGTAGCGGCGTGCGCGCTGGGTTCGATCGTGGCGAGCGCTATTGACTCCGAAGGAATCGCGCGGGCCGTGCGGATGGAGATTCATCCCAATTACGGGGTCGCGGTGGTGACTCCGGACTTCGTGCTGCCGACCACCGAGGCCCGGCGAGTGCTGCCCGAAAAATACTCGCGCGAGGATACTATTTTCAACGTGCAAAGAAGCGCGCTCTTGATCGCGGCTCTGACGCGAGGCGTGACGGATGCGTTTCCAGCGGCGCTGGAGGACCGGCTGCATCAGCCGTATCGCTACGCGCTGGTGCCTGGGCTGGAGGAGATCTGCGCGCTGCGGGCCCCGGGATTGCTGGGATGCGCCTTGAGTGGCGCCGGGCCGTCGATTCTGGTGTTCCATGAGCGCGGGCACGAAGCGGTGTGCGAACACGTACGCTCCATTTTCCGCAAGCACGGACGGGCTTCCGAAATCATCTGTTGCCGTGTGGCGGAAAAGGGGTACCGGCTTCAGAATGAATCGGCTCGCTAACGAAAAAAGTCCCTACCTGCTCCAGCACGCCAACAATCCCGTGGACTGGTATCCGTGGGGCGAGGAAGCCTTCGAAAAGGCCCGTAAAGAAGACAAGCCGGTGTTTTTGTCGGTGGGGTATTCGACGTGCCACTGGTGCCACGTCATGGAGCATGAATCGTTTGAGAATCCGCGTATCGCGGAGCTGCTGAATCGCGACTTCGTTTCGATCAAGGTGGATCGGGAAGAGCGGCCGGACGTGGACCGGATCTACATGCTGTTCGTGCAGGCGGCCACGGGCAGCGGGGGCTGGCCCATGACCGTGTTCCTCACGCCGGAACGGAAACCGTTCTTCGGCGGGACGTATTTTCCGCCGGATAATCGCTACGGGCGGCCGGGGTTCGGAGCGCTACTGCAGAGCCTGGCGCAGGCGTGGCGGAGCGACCGGGCTCGCGTGGAGGAATCGGGCGCGCGCGTAGTCGAGCAGTTGAAGGAGTACTCGGTTGCGACCGATCCCGACGGTGCGCGGGTCGCTGGAAGCGACCTTCAAGAGGTTACTTTCGGGCAGTTCCGGCGCAGCTTCGATGCGCAGCATGGAGGGTTCGGAGGGGCTCCCAAATTTCCTCGGCCGAGCGTGCTGAATTTCTTGCTCCGGTACTATGCGCAGTCTCGCGATGAGGACGCACTGGAGATGACTCTGGTGACGCTGCGCGAGATGGCCAAAGGCGGAATGAACGATCAGTTGGGTGGAGGGTTTCATCGCTATTCGGTGGACGACCGCTGGTTCGTGCCGCACTTCGAGAAGATGCTGTACGACCAGGCGCAGCTCGCCGTGTCCTATCTGGAGGCTTTTCAGATCACGGGCGAGCGCGAGTTTGCCCATGTCGCGGGCAGCGTATTCGAGTACGTGCTGCGGGATCTTGCCGCTCCGGAAGGAGGGTTTTACTCCGCTGAGGATGCCGATAGCGCGCCGGATGCCGCGGAGCCGGAGAAGAAGAGCGAGGGCGCATTTTATCTGTGGTCGCACGGGGAATTGGTGGAAGCTCTGGGTGAGCACGACGCCGCGATTTTCGCCCGGCGCTTCGGGGTGCTGGAATCCGGCAACGTGGATGAGGATCCGCACGGAGAGTTCACGGGTCGAAATATTTTGTATCAGGCTCATAAAGTAAATGCGGCCGCGGTAATCGAAGGGGCGCGGCGGAAGCTCACGGAAATTCGCTCGCGGAGGCCCAGGCCGCACCTGGACGACAAGGTTCTGGCGAGTTGGAATGGAATGATGATCTCGGCGTTCGCCAAAGGCGCGCGGATTTTGAAGGAGCCGCGGTATGAAGCGGCGGCGCGGCGGGCGCTGGATTTTCTGCGGGCGAAGTTGTGGCGGGAAGAGGACGCCATCCTGTTCCGGCGGTACCGCGGGGGCGATGCGGCGATCGAGGGGTTCCTGGACGATTACGCCTTCGTGGCTATGGCGGCGATCGATATGTACGAGACGACTTTCGATCCACGTGACCTGCGTTGGGCGGAACGGCTCGCCGAGCGGGCGATGACGTTGTTCGAGGATCGTGAGCAAGGTGGATTTTTTTCGACCAAAGATGCTCAGGCGGATCTGGTGCTGCGGCTGAAGGACGATTACGACGGCGCAGAGCCGTCGGGTAATTCGGGCGTCGCGCTGGCGCTGCTGCGCCTGGCGCGGATCACGGGGCGGGAAGATTTTCGATTGAGCGGGGAGCGTGTCTTGCAGGCGTTTGGGGGGCGATTGCGCGGAGCTCCGACGGCGGCTCCGCAGATGCTGGTAGCGCAGATGTTCGCGGCAGGGAAGCCGCTGGAAATCGTGCTCGCGGGGCCGCCGAGCGAAGACATGCGGGCCGCGATTCACGCGAGATTCCTGCCCAATGCAGTGACGATGCGCGCGGAAGAGTCGCCGGTAGCGATGCCGGCGATGGAAGGGAAGCCGACAGTTTACGTTTGTGAGAACTACGCGTGCCAGTTGCCCGTCACGGAAACAGTTTCTCTTGCGAAGCTTCTACAATAGTACTTATGGAAAGAATCGGTGCAACAACATTAAAGGGAAATCCGCTGACGGTGCTCGGGCCGGAGCTGAAGGCTGGCGAGGCGGCGCCCGATTTTCAGGCGGTGGACAGTTCGCTGAAGGCGGTGGATCTGGCCGCGACGGGACACGGGGTGCGCATTTTCAGCGTGGTTCCGTCGCTGGATACGCCGGTGTGCGACGCACAGACCAAACGCTTCGAGGAAGAGGCTGGCAAGCTGCCCAACCTGAGCATCTACACGATCAGCATGGATCTGCCGTTCGCGCAGAAGCGATGGTGCGGGGCGTACGGAGTGGATCATGTGAAGATGGTCTCGGATCACCGCGATGGGTCCTTCGGGAAGGCTTACGGGACGCTCATTAAGGACCTGCGCATCCTGAGCCGGGCGATTTTCGTGGTCGATCCGCACAATAAGCTGCGCTACGTGGAGTACGTGAAGGAAGTGGGCGACCACCCCAACTACGAAGCGGCTCTGGCGGCGGCGAAGGCCGCGGCGGGCGCGGCGGCGGCGTAGCGCTCAGGCTGCGCTGGATCAAGCCGCGCGAATTGGGCGCCGGCCAATGGCTCTCCATCTGAACTTGTGGAAACACCAACTCGGGCAAGTGCCGGAGGAGGTGTGGGCGCAGGTTGAACTCGAGACGCTGGTGCTGGCGGACAACGGCTTAACGGAACTTTCCGAGGACGTTCGCGGTCTGAAGCGGCTACGCACGCTGGACCTTGGGCACAACGCTCTGACTCATCTTCCCGAGGGGTTGGGTGAGCTGGAGGGGCTGTCCGATTTTTTATACCTGCACGATAACCGGCTGACTTCCCTTCCCTCATCGTTGGTCCGGCTGAAGCGACTGCGCTATCTGAACGTCAGCGAGAACGCCTTCGAACAGTTGCCGGAATGTGTTTGCGGCATGGAGAGCCTGATTGAACTTCGGGCGTCGGACAATCCGCTGGAAGGCTTGCCGGACTCGATCGGGCAACTTGCGTCCCTCCGTGAGCTGCACCTGCGCAATACCAGGATCGCGGCGCTGCCGGAGGCAATGGCGAAATTGACCCGGCTGCGGCAGATCGACCTACGGGGAACGCGGCTGAAGTCGCTGCCGGCGGGGATGGCGCAACTGCCGAGCATCGAGAAGATTGATCTGCGCTGGGTGGAGACGCTGAAGGCGCCCAACTGGCTCGGGGATCTCGAAGCGCGCGGATGTTTGGTGTATCGCTAACCCAGCATTACAGCCTGGGGAGGCTGTCGAGAGCGAAGAGGACTCCGGCGAGGCTGAGCATCACTCCCAGGGCGCGATAGGCGCGCAAGAACCAGACTCTACGGTTCGGAGCCAGCGTTTCCAGGCGTCCCGCGCTCCACAGCCGCGCGGCTTGCGCGGGCGCCGAAGCAATGAATATGCCCAGGGCCAGAGCGGCGGTGCTGACGAGAATGTTCATCGGGACTCGCTCCTTTGCGTTCTACACCTCTTCGTTGATGTCGACCACCGGCAGCACGTCGTCGTCGCGGGCCATCCAGACGTACAGCGTCGGCAGCAGAAAGACGCTCATCACCAGATCGCAGATCAGTCCGCCGACGATGACGATGGCGAACGGCCGCTGCGAGTCGGAGCCGATTTCGTGCGACATGGCGGCAGGCAGTAAGCCGAGCGTCGCCACCAGCATGGTCATCATGATGGGGCGGAGTCTCAAAACCGCGCCCTCCACCGCGGATTCGACCACGGTGTGACCGCGGGCGCGGAGCTGGTTGATGTATTCGAGCATGATGACGCCGGTCTGGACGGAGACGCCGAACAGCGCCAGGAATCCGACGCCGGAGGAGACGCTGAAGTTGGTATGCGCGAACAGCAGCGCCAGCATGCCTCCCAGGGGCGCCAGCACAATATTGATCAAGATCAACGCGGCCCACTTGAATGAGCGGAACATAGCGTAGAGAATCACGAAGATCAGCAGGATCGTCAGCGGAACGATTAAGAAGAGCCGGGCCTCGGCGCGCTGCTCGCTTTCGTACTCGCCCTCCCAGCCCCACTGATAGCCGTGCGGCAACTGGATCTGTGCGGTTTTGGGGAACAGCACCGGGTCGATCTTCTCCTGGGCCTCGTGCACTGCGCTGCCCAGGTCGCGCCCCCGCACGCTGTACTTAATCGCGACGTAGCGCTGCGTCGCTTTGCCCTTATCCGGGTTGCCTTCGCGATAAATCTCGGAAGCTCCGTCGCGCTGCTGCATGGCCGTTAGCTGCGCCAGCGACACTCGCTCTCCGGAGGGCGAGAGCAGCCGGATATTTTCGATGGCCTCCTGCGTCGTGCGGAACTGCGGCAGGTACCGCAGCACCAGATCGTAGCGGGCCTCGCCCGCGCCCGGCATCTCGTCCTTGGGGCCGAGAACCTCGCTCAATGTATTTCCGCCGACAGCCGTTTGAATCGCGTCCTGCACGTCGGCGACGTTAATCTGGTAACGGGCCGCGGCGGCTCGGTCGACCTGGAAATAGTCGTTGGGCTGGCCGAGCACCTGGAAGACGCCGAGATCGGCTATGCCGGGAATCTTGCGCATGATCGCCACGGCCTCGTTGGCTTTCGCTTCCAGCACATGTAGATCGTCGCCGTACAGCTTGGTGGCAAGCTGGCCCTTGACCCCGCTGACCGCCTCCTCCATGTTGTCGGCGATGGGTTGCGAGAAATTCCAGACCACGCCGGGAATCTTCTCCAGCTCATGATCCATCGCAGCGATCAACTGGTTCTTGTCTTCCTGAAATCCGGGACGCCATTCTTCCTTCGGTTTTAGGTCGACGAAATATTCGCTGTTGAAGAAGCTGGTGGCGTCGGTGCCGTCGTCGGGACGCCCGGTCTGGCTGGTGCACTGAATCACTTCCGGGAAAGAACACAGCACGATGCGCGACTGGTCGGCGAGACGGACGCCCTCGGTGGGCCCGGTGCTCGGCGCAAGCATGCCGCGCACCCACAGCGAGCCTTCGTCCAGGTGCGGCAAGAATTCCGAGCCGATAAGGCCGCCTTTCCATAGAAACAGCGCCAGGGCGACGCCGGCAATTCCGGCCGCGGCCGTCAGCGCGCGCCGTTGGATGGCCATCCGGACGGCCCGCCGGTAGCCCTTGGTCAGCCACGTCATCACCGGATTGCGCCATTCCCGGGTGCCCTTTGGGAAGAACAGGCTGGCCAACACCGGCGCCACCAGCATGGAGAAGATCAGCGCGCCCAACAGCGCGAACGCGACGGTCCACGCCATGGGCTTGAACAAGCGGCCCTCCACCTGTTGCAGGGTGAAGATGGGCAGGTAGGCGGTGATGATGATGCCGATGGCGTAGAAGACCGGGCGCTGGACCTCGTGCGTCGCCTCGAAAATCTTCTCCTTGGGAGTTCGCGGATCGGAGTCGCGCTGGTGGCCAAGATGGCGGATGATATTTTCGACCATAACCACCGCGCCGTCCACCACCATGCCGAAATCCAGCGCGCCAAGGGAGAGCAGATTAGCCGGGATGCCCTTGAGACTGAGACAGCTCGCGGCAAACAACAGCGAAAAGGGGATGGTCAGGGCCACGATGATGGCGCCGCGAACGTTGCCCAGAAAGAGAAACAGAACCAGGATCACCAGGCTAATGCCTTCGGTCAGGTTGCGCAGAACGGTGTGGGTGGTCAAATGTACCAGGTCGCTGCGGTCGATGAAGGGAACCACTTTGACGCCGCGTGGAAGAATGACGTCGTTGAGCTCCTTCACTTTGGCCTGGATGCCGCGCAGGCAGGCGTCGGCGTTGGCGCCTTTGCGCAGCAGTACGATACCGGAAACCACGTCGTCGTTGTCGACGATCATGCCGTTTTCATGGCGGATGGCGCGGGCGAACTGGCCGAGGCGGATCTTGGGCCCTTGGTCGACTACGGCAATGTCCTTGACCTTGAGCGGCGTGCCGGTCTTGGTCATGAGAACGGTGTTGCGGATGTCGTCGACGGTTTTGACCAAGCCGACTTCGGATACATTGATTTGCTGGAGTCCGGCTTCAATGAAGCTGCCTCCGGCGTTGGCGTTGTTGTTGCTAAGTTGCTGCTCGACCTGCGCCAGGCTCAGGCCGTAGGCGATGAGCTTGTTGGGATCGACACGAACCTGATACTCCCGCGTGGGACCGCCGAAGCTGGCGACATCCACCACGTTCTGGACCGCCTTGAAGTTCTTCTCGATGACCCAGTCTTCGAGCGACTTCAGCTCCATCGCATCGTATTCGGGATTGGTGCTCTGGAGAGTGAAGAAGTAGATCTGTCCGACGGGGCTCCAGTCGGTACCCATCTGCGGCTGCACTCCCGGCGGGAGAGTCACCTGCGAGAGCCGTTCCAGGACCCGCTCGCGATTCCAGGCGTTCTCTTCTTCGTCATCGAAGATTAGTTTGAGATCGGAGAGGCCGAACAGAGAAAACGATCGAAGGTGCGTAATGTGCGGCACGCCGTTCATCGAAATCTCCAGAGGAATGGTGACCTGTTGCTCTATTTGCTCCGCGGAGATACCTGGCCATTGGGTGATGATCTCCACATAGTTGTTGGCGACATCCGGATAGGCTTCCACGGGAAGGTTGTGGAAGGAATACGCACCCCAGGCGAAGAGCATGATAGCGGTGGCGATGACCAGGAGACGGTTATTTAAGGCGAAGTCGACGAGTTTGCGGATCACGTAAACCGCACTCTAGCCTCTCCCAGCAGACTATTCCACGTATCTTACGACTGAGGGACGATACGCGGCGCGGCAGAAGAAGAATGGCTGCGGGAGGAATAATCGGAAGATGGGAGCGTCAAACGCGCCAGCGCCAAGCGGTTAATCTTTGGATTACACGTCTTTCACGATTCATAAAAGACTCCGGTACTGCTCCAGCGCGACGCGCACCAACTGACTGCGGGTTCGAACGCCGGTCTTGGTGAACAATTGCTGAAGCGTGTTCTTCACGCCGCTTTCGGAAAGGTTCATGCGCGCGGCGATTTCCTTGTTGGCGAGACCCTGAACCAGATAGCGCAGCACATCCATTTCGCGCGGGCTGAGCGGGACCTGTTCTGCGGGAGGTGTGTGCGAGCCATTGGGCGGCGCCTGATCGGTGTCTTCAGTAACGTCGGCGATGATGGCGGCGAGCTTTGGACCTGCACCCTCTTTATATGTGGAAAACCATACGTCGGCGACAAAGATTTCCCCGTTGTCCCGATGCCCGCGGCACTGCATCGAAGCGCGGAATTGCGGCGCCTCTTCCCAACGCAAAGCGTGATGTAGCTCCGGAAGGAAAGCCGCGATCGGGCTGCCAACCAGCTTGCCGTCCCGGGGAGCGAGAAGTTCCAGCGCGGCTTGGTTGGCAAGCTCGATCGAGCCGTGCTCGTCAACCGTGACGATCGCCGCGGAGCTAGTTTCCACCAGGGCGCGCAGCCTTTCCTGGGCAGCCAACGTGATACGGTGCGCGTCCAGGCTCAAGCGCCGGTTACGGCTCAGCTCCGCGACGAACATTCCACATCCGGCCAATGCAAGTGCTTCAAAAGAAAAGCGAATGGGAGAACGGGGCAGAGAGCTGAATAACTCCGCCAGAACGGCACAGACGGCTCCCAGTAGCGCTACGGCCCAAAGAGGAAGAAAGCCGGCCACCAGCATGATCGGAAATAAATAGAGAAATCCCAGGGAGACGTAGGGCATCGTCCACCAGTCGACCACCGCGACGGCGAGCATAATCGCTCCACTCAGCAATAAGACAGGGGTACGGTTGCGCTCGTCCCAAACTCGTTCAAGATGAGGCATCGGGCAAAGTGCAATTATCTCACCGCGCTGCGGCGGGAACGACTAATCAAGCGATTAGGGCGCGGAGCCGGATGGATGCTTGGTAGAATCCGAAAGATTTAAGGGTGAACGACCCCTTGTGGGCATGAAAAAGAAACGAGCCGCCGAAGGGCCTCGGCGGCTTGTGGGTGGAGAATCGGAAAGACTGAAAGCTAACGCTTCCGCGCTCTGCGGCCCACTGCACCCAAACCTAAGAGAGCGGAGCCCAGCAAAATCATGGTAGACGGCTCAGGAGCGGGCGTATCGTCGGTCAGGGTTACGCTATCCAGCAACGACCCCATGAAGCCGCTGGTGTCACTGATGAAAGCGATGTAATCGGCGCCCGCGGTCACGGTCAAGGGGGCGCTCAGGATGTTGCCGTCGGTGGTGTCAGTGGCGCCGAGCGTAACCATGTGGTCATAGATGCAGCCGGTCTGGGTCGCAATACACGTAGCATTCCCGAACAGGACGGTGGTGCTGGTTGTGACGTTACGCCCCGAGGCCGAGGTTGACAGGAAACCGCTGGTCCCCAGCAGATAGTAATTCAGGGTGTAAGTGCCCGCTGACAGCGAAAGCGCGGTCGATTCGAGTTGACCTTGCGGATTGGTCCCGGTGGTCGAGGTGCCATCCAAGTCAATGCAGTTCGCGGGCGCATCCGCCGCGGCACAAATTCCCTCGAAGGGGATCAGGTCATCGTTAGGCAGGATATCGGGAATGCTTCCGATGTTGCCGATCACGTCGACGTTGGTGGAGTCGATGGTGCTGAACGTTGAGTCCAGCGTGGTCTGGCTCTCACCGACCGCAGTGGTGCTAAAGTTATCGTTCAGGATCGTGACCGTAATGGGCCCCGCGCTGGCGGGAGTAACGCATAACGCGGCCGCCAGCAGCACCGCGCCGGTGGCAAGTCCCTTGTGATACAACTTCATAAAACAACACCTCCGAGCGGGTTCGTCCCGCTGCTGTAAAAGGACACAAAGATAGACCTAGCGCCCTAGGCCTATCGTCATTCTGACTAGAACGGATAGGACAATGATACGGACATGACTGTATGCCTGTCAAGGCAAAACAGGGGGGTAATACTTTTTTGGACGGCCACCTAAGGCATTGTCTTAGTGCGACTTGGCGGTACCCATCCCCATTTGCGGGGAGGCCGTGGCATATGCCGCCAGCTTAGTACTTTCTCCTTCCTTTCGCTGCCGACCTGGGGCTCAGAAGGAAAGGCGCAATCGCGAATATCGCGCCCCAACTTAGCGCGAGCAAGGGGTGAAATAAGGCAGGGTCATAAACAAAGCGGACCAGATTGGGTCCAGCACCGACCTGAACCGCGCGATAGATGAAATCGGCACCCAAGACCGGGCGAGGCTCGCCATTAACAGTGGCCTCCCAGCCATCGGCCCAACGGTCTGTCACCAGCAAATACCCGGACTCGGGAGCGTCGTAGCGAAACGAAAGCAGAGCGGGCTGATAGTTTAGTCCGGTGACGGCGGCCGGCAGACAGGCGGGCAAACCAGCTACGTCCGATTCAGCGGAGACCAGGGGCTGGGAGCTTTCCGAAGGTAGAGAAAGCATTTGCGCCGGCGAGTGAAGCAGAAGAACGGGCTGACCATCCAACTCATGGACGCGGCGCGAGAAAAGAAGAAAGGCCGCATCGCTGGGCGGGAGCATGCGAGCGGAAGGCGAAAACCAAATGCGGCCGGATCCACTCGCCATGCGATTTAGCAAAGGGTCGGCTAGAATCTGACGCTGAAACCGGTTACGAAAGATCTGGTGGCTGGTGTAGTCATCGAAAACGGCTCGCTTGATCAGGAGATCGCGGTTATTGATCGGCTGGCCGAAAGCCGGAAGGGGAAGGAGGTCGCGGTTAAGTCCGGAGGAAGTGAGATCGATCGAGCCGATGTGAGCCGCGTTGGCTTGCTGGAACCACGGCTGGGGAGGGTCCCAGAGGGTTGGGCGAGATAAATAAAGCGCTCCCCATGCGTCAAGACAGGCCAATACGGCGGCGAACGAGAGGAAGCGGCGAGGAGCTTTGAACAGCAGACTCAAGGCGGCGAAGCCGAACCATGCCAGGAGGAGATGTGCTACGCCAGCGCGGAGGTCCGGCGCGGGGCTGTCCGCAAACCTGAGGACCACAGCGAAACAGATAGCCGCGGCGCAGGCCGACGCGATCGCGAGGCGGCGGAAGTAAAGGCGATGGAGGGCGGAAGCCTCGTGGAGGTCCCGGGCGCCCAGCGCAGCGAGGAAACCGATCACCAAAATCACGTAGGCCCGAAACAGGGAAGGGTTCCGGAAGTAGCGAGTGGGGGGCAGGAGATCGTATAGCCAGCCCCGAATGGGGAGTTGACTCCCTAGCGCGCAGCATAGAAAGAATGCTCCGATAGCCGCCAGCCACCAGCGCTGCCGGATGCGGCGCAGGGCGAAGGCGGCGAGGACCAGGCTGGCCGCACCGGCGTAGACGCTGGTCATCGAGATATCGGTCTGAGGCCAAAGCGGGTGTGGAGGAAGATTCAGATTCGGCAGATACGGGCTGGCGAAGGTGGAAAGTGCGCCGGCAGGCAGGAGGTTGCTGGAGACGGCGGCATCGCGAGCGCGCGGGCCGATGTAGTCGGTATAACCACGCGTGCCCCACACAAGGCCGGCGTAAGGAAGGCTGAAGATGAGGAAGCCGATGGATAGACAAGCGGTCCATACAGCGAGGGCCAGGCCGGGGGCACAACGCCGAGGAGTGGGCTCGAAGGCTTCCGCGGTTCCCGTAAGCACCCTCGCCAGCGCCCAGAGGGCGAGGAATCCGGGAGTAAGGATGGTGAACTCCGGGTAGCCACCCAATGCCGACAGGCCGTAAAGCAGGCCGGCCTCCACGCCGCATCGCCAGTCGCTGCGGAGGAGCGCGGCGTCGAAGCGCCACAGTATCCAGGGCAGGAACGAAACGGAGTAAATCGACGACATGTGTTCGGCATGCCCGGTGAAAAATCCGGAAGCGGCGAATCCGCACGCCACGATAAAGCCTCCAGGAGCGGGGCAACCGGCGTGCTTCGCCAAGAAGAGCATGCCGAGTCCGCCGAAGACCCAAGTGCAAAGCCAGTAAGCGATGTAACCGGCGGAGGGGTTGGTGAAAGCGAAGCTGAACGCCAGGAGGATGGGAGATGTCAATCCGAACTCGGGTTGAGTCCAATCCGGGGCTCCCGCGCCCGACCAGGGATCCCATTTGACCAACTGGCCCGCGCGCGCGGCGTCTCCAGCCAAGGCGAAGGACGGTTCAAACAAATCGGCTGCGTCCCACTTGGGGTTCGCGTGGCCGGTCAGCAAGGGCAAGTTACCCAGTGCGATGAGCGCAGGAAGCAGGACCGCAGCCAGCAGCCAGGCAGTGCGCGGCCGCCGCGTCGATTCGGTCGAAATAGGCACGATTGGGAGCGATTATAGCGCCCCTCATCGATAACGCACTGGGCGAAAATGGGGAGTAGAATGAGGAATCCACGATGAGCGAGGCGCGGTTTGTATCCTGGAGCGCGGCGGAGAGCCCGGTCACCATCGAGTACTCCTTGGTGGTGATTGAGGAGATTCGCCATGAAGTTTCCGAAGGGTTTCAAAAGCTGTCGCGCGGGGGCGTGGAGGTGGGCGGCGTTCTCTATGGCGCGCGCGATGGCCGCACGGTGCGGATTCTGGCGATGCGTCCCATCTCGTGCGAGCACGCGCTGGGGCCAGCGTTTCAGCTTTCCGATGCCGACAAACAGGGCCTGGAACAGCAGCTCGAGCAAAGCGCGGAAGACCCGCGCCTGGCGGACCTCACCTGCCTGGGCTGGTTCGTGTCGCACACTCGCAGCGAGATCATGCTGAACGAGGGTGACCAGGAAATCTATGCATCGTACTTCGGAGCGCCGTGGCAGATAACGCTGGTCATCCGGCCGGGACGCGGCGGCAGTATGCGAGCCGGTTTTTTCGTGCGCGAAGCCGACGGCACCGTGCGGAGCGAAGCGAGTTATCAGGAATTCAATTTCCCAGACCGGCTGGCGGGGGTGTTGGATCGTCCTGCACGAGCGGAGAGGCCCGCGGAAAGGCCGGCGGCAACGCGCGGGCACACCGTATATTACCGCGAGAGCGGAGCAGTGCCGGCGCGGCGGGCTCCGCCACAGGTTCCAGCGCAGTTGCCGGGACCGCAGCTTCTGCCGGCTCCGCCGCCGCGATCGAAATGGCCTTGGCTACTGGCGTGGGCAGTGGCTGTGTTCGCGATCGTAGGGCTGGCGGTTCGCTATTTCGTGCTGACGCCGGCCGCGGAGACGCCGCTGGATCTTTCGGTGCTGGAGCGCAACGGGCAGCTTCAGATCTCGTGGAACAACACCGCCAAGCCCCTCAGCTCCGCCGTGCGCGGACAACTGATCGTGACCGATGGACAGGTACCGCATACGTTTCCTTTGACACAGGAGGAGTTGGCGCGCGGCAGCTATTCCTATCAACGCACTTCGGACGATGTTGAAGTACGAATGAGCGTGGAGAACTCGGGCGGAGACAGGACCGATTCGAAGACCACGACGTTTCTGAGCCCCGCGCCGGTCAAGCCGGCCGACGACGATAAGATCAAGGCTCTGGAGCAGGAGCGCGATGCGCTACAGGCCCAGGTGAACAAACTGAAAAGCGAAAATTCCGCGCAGGCAGACCGCATCTTGCAACTGGAGCGGAGTTTGAAAGTCCTGGAAACGCGGCTGGGCGTGCAATAGAACCTATCTTCTAAAACCTATCTCTGGGCAAGCCTCTTGGGCGGGCCGGGCGAAGCAAATAGCGGCTCCAATTGCTTCTCCGGCACGGAGAGGATCAGGTGCATGGTAGAGCCGGCGACCGAAATCTTAGCCGCGTCGGCGAGGGAGGGGCCTTGCGGCGCGGGCGATCCGTCAGGGCGATTCGCCTGCATCATCTGAACCGCGAACTTGAGTATATCGGCGAATGACTGCGCGTCTTGCGGCGTGCGCGCGAGGACGTCGGCGGACAGAGTGACTTGAGCGGCGGTGATCTTGATTCCGGCGGAGAGCTGCACGGCCGCCGACAAAATATTGCCTAGCGGACCGAATTGGGCGGCGGAGGCAGACGGCGCGGCGGCTTGCGTAAGCGGGAGGGTCACCAGCCACAGGTCATTGGCGGCGGCGAACTGGCGGGCGCGATCGGCAAGGGGGCCGTTGAACGCCGCGTTAGCAGCATGCCGGTCGATGGCGGCTTTGACGGCCGTAGTGTCGCCGGCCAGCATGGTGGATGAATCGAGGAAAGCCAGCGAACCGGAGAGCGACGCTGCTCTTCCTTGCCCAACCCCGCCTTGTCCGGCCCCGCCCTGCCCGATCCCGCGGGCTTCGATCAATTGGACGCCGCGATAGGTGGAGAGGGAGGCTCCAGCGGAGTGGGCGGCGGCAGCGATTTTATCGGGATGGAAGGAGCCGCGGCCCAACACAGTAGCGTCCCCCGAGTTGGTTCCCGTGACGCTGACCAGAATTTCGCGCAGGTCGCGGCGCAGGTCGAAACCGGCCTCGGCCAGGGCACGGGTGGCATTCGGGTCGAGCTGAATTTGCCCCATCAGGCTTTGGCCAAGGGGCGTCGACTGGGCCTGACCGACCTGAATGCCTGCGAGGGTTCGCGAGTCGGGCGCGGCCAGCGCGAGAAGAGCCGGGTCGACGCCGGCAGCGGCGGCGGGGATGCTCCAAGGAAGGACAGCGAGAGCGGCAACGGCGGCCTTCAGGATGGCTTGCGTCATGCTTTATGTTACGAAATCGGGGTGGGAGCGGTTCACCACGATCATCAAAACGATCAGAGGTGAAACAGGGTCGCGGCGGTTTTGAGGTACTCGATGGCAAAGGTCTTGCGGGCCTGCCGGTTACGCCACCAGCCGTCGGGAGTGAAGTATTTGTCGGGCGCGGCAACCATGAAAAACGTCAGGTCAGGCGCGGCGGCGCGAAAATCGGCAGAGGCCCGGCGGGTGTGATAGAGGCTGGTTACCAGGATGACGCGGTGCGCGCCCAGGGCACGTAGCTCGGCTGCCGCGGCGGCGGCTTCATCCTCGGTAGAGAGCGCGTGGTTGGGGAAGGGCACAAAGTAACTTTCCGAATAACCGGCGTGAACGGCGAAGGGAATGGCAAGATCGCATTCATAGTAGCCGTAGTCGCCTTCCGGCCCGCTGACAACGACGCGCGGGGCGAAGCCTTGGCGCGCTAGTTCGGCGCCCTTGAGTATCCGGTTGCCGCTGGCGTCGCCGGCCAGCACAAAGATCGCGTCCGCCGGCTGAGGCGGCCCGGATCGATCCAGGTAACGGCCGAGCGCGGTAAGGATGGGAGCGCGAAACAAATACCCGAGGACGAACAAGACGACCAAGCCCAGCAGGGCGGCGCGCAGAAACCGTTTCACCGGAGGGGCTACTCTTGATCGGCGTCGCGATGCTGCTGTTCCAGATGCCCGACGGACTTAAGGCGCTGAAACAGGCGCTCCACTTCCTGCTCATCTTCAGGACGCAGGAGCGGATAGCGTAACGGAGCGATACGCGCAGGCGCGCCGGACGCAGGCGGCTCACCCCAGAACAGCTTATGCGGAACGCCATCCAGCAGGGCTTCGCGCGCAGACCGGCGAAGGTGACGCAAGAGGCCGGCGGAAGAATCAACGTCGCCGGGATGGAGCAAGGCGACGCGGCTATCGTCGTCGAGCGTGAGATACACCAGCAAGGGAACGTTCCAGCCGGTTTGATCCACCTTACGGACGCGATTCCAGGGGATCTGGAGGGAGCCGGTGTTGAGGTGCGAGTCGTGAATTTCAATCGCGGGACGGAAGGCCAGCAGGAGCAGCACCGCCGCGGGAATCGCGAATAGCGCGGCCGCGATCCAGGACAAGTTCAGTGACGTATGGAAGACCGAAGGGCTGAAGACAGTCGGGTTGAAGATGGCCGGGATGGTCAGGGAATCGAAACGCACCGGAGACCAACGCAGAGCCGACCAAATCGAAAGCGCGGACCCAATCGAGGCGGCGATCCCCATGTAGAGGTAACGGCGAGAGGGGGCAAAGCGCGCAACCGGACTGCTCACATATTCAGACTAGCATCGTTGCGGAAATCCGGGGAACGGCGTCGAACTTGACCGGCCACCTTGACCCGCCACCTTGACCGCCGGCCTTGACCGGCGACGGTACGCTCGTTCAGAGTAGGTAAGTATCCTCACAAAACAATGCCCCACAAGTTATCAAACCTTTTGAACCCTGTCCCCAGCGATCTTGAGATCGCACAGGCGGCCACGCCGCTGCCGATTGACCGCATCGCGGCGGAAGCCGGAATTCTTCCGGATGAGCTGGAGTTGTACGGAAAGAACAAGGCCAAAGTCCATCTGACGATTCGAGATCGTTTAAAAGATCAGCCTAACGGCAAGTACGTGGTGGTAACCGCGATCACGCCCACGCCTCTCGGCGAAGGCAAGACGACGACGACAGTCGGATTGAGCCAGGCGCTGGGCGCGCATCTGGGCAAGAAGGTTTTCACCAACATTCGCCAGCCCAGCCAGGGACCGACGTTCGGCATTAAGGGCGGCGCGGCGGGCGGCGGCTACAGCCAGATCATCCCGATGGAGGAGTTCAATCTCCATCTGACCGGCGACATTCATGCCATCATCGCGGCGAACAATTTGCTGGCCGCGGCGATCGACACGCGCATGTTCCATGAGCGCGGGGTGAAGGACGAGGTGCTGTTCGACCGGCTCTGCCCGGCAGCGAAGGACGGGAGCCGGCGATTCACGTCGGTCATGCTGCGGCGGCTGCGCAAGCTGGGCATCGACAAAACCGATCCCAATACGCTGACGCCGGAGGAGCGCAGCCGTTTTGCGCGGCTGGACATCGATCCGGACAGCATTACGTGGCGGCGCGTGGTGGACACGAACGATCGCATGCTGCGGCAGATCACGATCGGCCAAGGTCCGGAGGAAAAGGGCGCGGAGCGGGTCACCGGCTTCGACATGGCCGTGGCCAGCGAGATCATGGCGGTGCTGGCGCTAACCACTTCGCTCGGCGACATGCGCGAGCGATTGGGGCGCATGGTGATCGGGAGCAGTCGCGCCGGTGAGCCGATCACGGCGGACGATCTCGGCGTGGGCGGGGCGCTCACCGTGCTGATGAAGGACACGATCATGCCGAACCTGATGCAGACCATCGAGGGGACGCCGGCATTCGTGCACGCGGGGCCGTTCGCCAATATCGCGCACGGGAACACCTCGATTGTGGCGGATCAAGTCGCGTTGAAGCTGGCGGGCAAGGACGGGTTACGTGCTGACCGAGGCGGGGTTCGGCGCGGATATGGGGATGGAGAAGTTTTTCAACATCAAGTGCCGCTATAGCGGATTGACGCCGGATTGCGTGGTGCTGGTGGCCACCATTCGCGCGCTCAAGATGCACGGGGGCGGCCCGAAGGTAGTCGCCGGCCAGCCGCTGGCGCACGCTTATCTGGAGGAGAATCTGGAGCTGCTGGATAAGGGCTGCAGCAACCTGGTGAGGATGATCGCCAACGCGAAGATGTATGGAATTCCCGTGGTGGTGGCGGTAAACAAGTTCAAGACCGATACTGCGGCGGAGATCGAGCTGGTTGGGAAGATCGCCGTGGCGGCGGGCGCGGAGAGCGCGGTGATGTCGGATCATTGGGCGCAGGGCGGAGCGGGCGCTGTGGAGCTGGCCAAAGCGGTGGTGGCGGCGTGCGAGAAGCCGCGGCACTTCCGATTCCTGTATCCGCTGGAGGCGACCATCAAGCAGAAGATCGAGACCATCGTGCGCGAGATGTATGGCGGCTCCGGCGTGGAGTATTCGGAGGAGGCGGAGCGGAAGATCGAGCGCTACACCCGGCAGGGCTTCGACAAGCTGCCGATCTGCATGGCCAAGACACATCTGAGCTTGAGTCACGATCCGAATCTGAAGGGCGCCCCTACTGGATTTACCGTGCCGGTGCGAGATGTTCGCGCCAGCGTAGGAGCGGGCTTCCTATATCCGCTGCTGGGCACGATGAGCACGATGCCGGGTTTGTCGACGCGGCCGGGCTATTACGAGATCGACCTGGACGTGGAGACTGGGCGGATCATCGGACTGTCTTAAGAGACCGGGCCGCGAATCGACGCGAATGAAGACCGATCTAAAATGGCGGCGAGCAGCAGCGCTGCTGGAGGTCTTCGGGGTATTTCTTGCCGGAGGTTTGGTGACCGATGGGCTGGCGAAGCTGACTGGAGCGCACGGCGCGAACCCGCTGGGGAGCCTCAGCGCCGATATAGGGAACGCCGGACTGGTGACGGCGGCCTGGCAGATGTTCGCTCTTCTGATGTACATCTACGCCGGGGACTTTCTGCTGATTGCTCCCATCAACTTCTGGCACCGGGGGCGGCGCGCCGCGGATTACGGCCTGACCAGGGCGGGACGTTCCTGGACCTCCCTGATCGGAATTGGGCTGGCCGCATGCGCGCTTTCCATGTGGCCGGTGATGACCGTCGACTTGATCAACTCGATCCACCCCAGCCAAACCCTAGCGTGGCGGCAGGCGTTTTTCAGCATGTCCTGGATGCGGTGGCAATTCTGGCTGTTTGCGGGTGCGGCGAGTTACGCGGTGATCCCGGTAGTGGAGGAGCTTTTTTACCGCGGCTACTGCCAGCGGAGATTGGCCGAGGATTGGGGCGACGGGCCAGCCATCGTGGGCGGCGCGTGCCTGTTCACGCTGTCGCATTACCAATATCAGATCCCGAATCTTTATAACGCGGGAATGATCGTAGGATTATTCCTTTCCGCGATCGGGATCGGAATCGTGTTTGCGTGGACTCGATCGCTGGTCCCGGGGATCATCGCGCATGCGATCATCGATGTTCCGGCGACGACTCCTTGGGCGGCGGCGCGAGTGGCGGTAATGGTGGCAGCAGCCGCGGTCTTGTGGCGCAAGGGACTGCCGATCGCCAAGCAGGTGTTCGCCAGCGCAACGGCGGCGGCGTGTTGGACGCTGGCTGCCATCGAAGCGGCTTATTCACTGATCGCGTTCAGGATCGGCGCGCTGACGTACGTTGCCGCAGGCATGGTGGCGCTGGCAGTCGTTCTGGAGGCGTTAGAGCGGCGGCGGAATCGGGTTGCGCAAGGGGCGATGTCATGAAGCAGTCTATCTGGAATCAGCCGCTCGAGTCGCTTTACCGTGACTTGGCGGAACCGGCGCCCGCGCCGGCCGCAGTGACGGCTGCGGCGGTGAGTGCGCGGATGGGGCTGGCTCTGCTGATCAAGGTCTTGGAGGTCGCCGGCCGGCGCAAGAACTTCGGGGGCGATCGGGAGAGGTTGCGGAAAATGATCGAGGCGGCGCGCGTTGAATCTTTGATGCTGGCGGAAGCGGCTGACGAAGACATCGTCGCCGGTGCGGAGCAGCGGCGGAGCGAAGTTCCCTTGAAGGCGGCTCACGCAGCGGAGGCAGGACTGGCGCTGTGCGCGGAAGCTCGGGGCGTGGTAACGGGTGCGGTCGCGGCGGACCTGGAAGCGGCTGCGTTGCTGCTTGAGGCGGGTGTGCGCGCGATTCAGGTGTGCGTGCGGTCGAATCAGTCGCGGCCGTAGCGCGCGGTGAAGTTGAAGGCGCTGCCCTTCCCCGGCTCACTCTCCACCCAGATGCGGCCGTCCATCAACGCGACCAACTCGGCACAAATCGCGAGACCCAAGCCGGTGCCGCCGTAGCGGCGGGTGCTGGACCCGTCGGCTTGGACGAAGGGATCGAAGATGCTGGTGTGCCGGCTGACGGGGATGCCAATGCCGGTGTCGGCCACTTCGACGTGAAGCACGACGCCATCCGCGGACGTCGATTGGACGCCCACCTTGACGGATATTTTCCCCTCTTCGGTGAACTTGATCGCGTTCCCAATCAGATGGGTCAGTACCTTATGGAGGGCGCGCGCATCGCCCACCGCCGCCTGCGGAACGTCAGGCGCGATGCAGTATGTAAGCTTGAGCTTCTTTTTCGCGGCCTGAGGTTCCAAGGAATGAATGGCTTCTTCGATGGTCTCGACCAGGGCAAAGGTGTGCGAATCGAGCTTGACACTGCCCGAATCCAGGCGGGCGAAATCGAGGATTCCGTCGATGATGGTGAGCAAGGAGTCGGCGGAATCCTTGGCGGTTGCCAGGAAGTCGCGCTGCTCCGGAGTGAGGTCGGTGTCCAGCACCAGTCCGGTCATGCCCAGGATCGCGTTCATGGGCGTGCGGATCTCGTGGCTCATGTTGGCGAGGAAAGCGCTCTTCAAGCGGGCCATCTCTTCGGCCTTTTCCTTGGCGTCGCGCAACTCCTGGTTGGCGCGCCTCAGCTCCAGGGTGCGCACGGCGATGGCTTCTTCGAGCAAATCCTTGTGCCGCTGGAGCTCCCGGTCATGCTGGGCCAAGCGCGCGTTTTCCTCTTCCAAAAGGCTCTTGGCGATGGCGCTCGCCATCAGTTCGCCGATGAAGGAGATGGCGGAGATTTCGTCGAAGGTGTGGACGTGCTGGTCGCGATGATGGACGTTCACGGCTCCGATGACTTCGCCTTTGTTGAGCAGGGGAACGCAAAGAAAGGCTTCGTAGGTATCCTCAATCAGGCCGGGGACGGATTTGAAGCGCGGGTCGGCTGAGGCGTGGGTACTCAGAGCGACGACGGTCTTGTTCACGGCCACCCATCCGGTAATGCCTTCGCCCACCTTCATGCGGAAGTTGCCGACAGTTGCCGCGTGAGGAAGCTGCGAGGCGCGCAACGCCAGCTCTTGCCCGCCGGGCTCCAGCAGGTAAACCAGACAGGCGTCGCAGGCGGAAACCTGGACGGTTAAGCCGACGATCTGACCCAGCATTTCGTCGAGCGATAATTCCGAATTTACAATTCTGCTAACGCGGCGTAAAAAAGTGATGTAAGTGCCACGTGGCTCTGGCTCAGGAGTCACGCTTCAGCGTAAGACTTCGCGCGGGGCCCGATCCAATCAAAACTTTCTATCGAGCCAATAGGTTCGGCTGTGCGGAGAAGCGCGCTGCGGCGGGCTATAATCAGTCGCAACATGGCGATTCGCGTGGCGCTGCATCATCGAACTCTTTATCACTACGACCGGCTAGTGCGGCTTTCACCGCAAGTGATCCGGCTTCGTCCCGCTCCGCATTGCCGCACGCCCATTACGGCGTACTCGCTGAAGGTCGAACCGAAGCCGCATTTCCTGAACTGGCAGCAGGACCCGCAGAGCAATTATCTGGCGCGGGTGGTGTTTCCGGAGCGGGTAAATCATTTCTCCGTGGAAGTGGATTTGGTCGCGGAGCTGACGGTGATCAATCCGTTCGACTTTTTTCTGGAGCCGTACGCGGAAACATTTCCGTTCGAGTATGACGAGGCGCTGTCGAGCGAGCTGGCGCCTTTCCTGAAGAGCGCCGCTCCGGGGCCGAGGCTGGAAGCGTATATGCGAACCATCGGACGGCAGGAACGGCGGACCATCGATTTCCTGGTGGATTTGAACCAGCACTTGCAGCACCAGATCGGGTATTTGATCCGCATGGAGCCGGGGGTTCAATCCAGCGAAGAAACTCTGAAGCTGAACAGCGGCTCTTGCCGGGATTCGGCCTGGCTGGAGGTGGAGATTCTGCGGAACCTCGGCCTGGCGGCGCGGTTTGTTTCCGGGTATTTGATTCAGTTGAAGCCGGATGTGAAGTCGCTGGATGGGCCGTCCGGCGCGGCACAGGATTTCACGGACCTGCATGCGTGGACGGAGGTTTATCTGCCCGGCGCGGGATGGATCGGCCTGGATCCGACTTCGGGATTGCTGGCGGGCGAGGGGCACATTCCTCTTTCGGCGACGTCCCGAGCCGGCGTCCGCGGCTCCGGTGAGCGGCGGGGTGGACGAATGCGAAGTGAAGTTCGTGCACGAGATGCGCGTGACGCGGATTCACGAAGACCCTCGCGTAACGCTGCCATACACGCGACCGGCAGTGGAGCGCGATTGAGGCGCTGGGGCGGAGGGTCGACGTCGACATCGCCGCGAACGACATCCGGCTGACCATGGGCGGCGAGCCGACCTTCGTTTCCATCGACGACATGGATGGAGCGGAATGGAACATCGCGGCGATGGGACCGAACAAACGCAAACTCGCGGAACGGCTGATCGATCAGCTGCGGGATCGTTTTGCTCCGGGCGGTCTGCTGCACTTTGGACAAGGCAAATGGTATCCGGGCGAGCCTCTGCCTCGCTGGGCGCTGACTTGTTATTGGCGCGCGGACGGGATTCCACTGTGGCACGATCGCGAGTTGCTGGCGCGCGAAGGGGATCGCACGGATTACGGCCCCTTGGACGCCCAGCGGTTTGCCGAGACGCTGGCGGTGCGTTTGGGAGTGGATCCGGAGTACGTGGGTGAGGCGTTCGAGGATCCGCTGTATTATTTGCAGCGCGAGCGAATGCTGCCGGTGAACGTGGATCCGGCGGAGAACAAACTGGAGGACCCGCAGGAACGCGAACGGCTGCGGCGCGTGTTCGAGCGGGGGTTGAACCAGCCGACGGGGATGATCCTGCCGATCGAGCGCGGGTGGGGCAAGAACGGTGCCGCAGTGGCAGACCGGCTTGTGGATGCTGCGCGGGCAAAAGGTGGTTCTGGTTCCGGGCGATTCGCCAGTGGGGTTGCGATTGCCGTTGGCGAGCCTGCCCTGGGTGGCTCCGGACGAGGCGCGGCCGATTGTGGAAGTGGACCCGATGGTGAATCGCGGGCCGCTGCCGCGGCCCAGGCATGTGCCGATACCGGAGGCGCCGGTGCTGCAAGCGCGGAAGTCTTCGAAAATTGAACAGGCGGAGCGTGACAGGAAGCCCAAGACCGGAGAATCGGCGCCGTGGGTGGTGCGGACGGCTCTGTGCGTGGAGCCTCGCGAGGGACGGCTGCATGTCTTCATGCCGCCGCTGGCCAGCGTGGAAGATTATCTGGATCTGTTGACAGCGATCGAGGACACGGCTGCGCATCTGAAAATGACCGTGGTGGTGGAGGGCTACCCGCCTCCGCAAGATCCGCGCGTGAAGCAGATAAAGGTCACGCCCGATCCAGGAGTGATTGAAGTGAATATTCAACCGGCTGGAAACTGGCCGGAGTTGGTGGAGATCATCACCAACTTGTATGAAGACGCGCGGCAATCGCGCCTGGGCACCGAAAAGTTCATGCTGGACGGACGGCATAGCGGGACCGGAGGAGGCAATCATTTTGTGTTCGGAGGGCCGACGGCGGCGGACAGTCCGTTCCTGCGCCGGCCGGACTTGCTGCGCAGCATGCTGGGGTATTGGCTGAATCATCCGTCGCTTTCGTACGCGTTTTCGGGAATGTTCATCGGGCCAACCAGCCAAGCTCCGCGAGTGGATGAGACGCGGCAGGATAGTTTGTACGAGCTGGAGATCGCCTTCGGGCAGATTCCGAATCCAGGGGAGTGGGCGGTTCCGCCGTGGCTGGTGGATCGCATCTTCCGCCACATCCTGGTGGACGTGACCGGCAACACGCATCGCACGGAGTTTTGCATCGACAAGTTGTATTCGCCGGATTCCTCGACTGGGCGGCTGGGGCTGGTGGAGATGCGCGGGTTCGAGATGCCTCCGCACGCGCGCATGAGCCTGACGCAGCAACTGCTGGTGCGAGGGTTGATCGCGTGGTTCTGGAACCAGCCGTATCGTGCGAGGCCGATTCACTGGGGCACGCGTCTGCACGATCAGTTTATGCTGCCGTATTTCGTCGCGCAGGATTTCCGCGAAGTGCTGGACGATTTGAACCGGTTCGGCTACGGCTTCGAGAGCGATTGGTTTGCGCCACACTTCGAGTTTCGCTATCCGGTGTTCGGGCGGGCGCAACATGCGGGAGTGACGATCGAGCTGCGGCAGGCGACCGAGCCGTGGTACGTGCTGGGCGAAGAGGCGACGGCGGGAGGGACGGCTCGTTACGTGGACTCATCGGTAGAGCGGGTGCAGGTGCGCGTAGAGGGGTTGGAAGGCAGCCGTTACGCCATCACTTGCAATGGACGGCGCGTGCCGCTGCATCCGACCGGCAAGCAGGGGGAGTGGGTGGCGGGGGTGCGGTATCGCGCCTGGCAGCCGCCGTCATGCCTGCACCCGACGATTCCGGTGCACACGCCGCTGGTGTTCGATGTGGTGGATCTGTGGGCCGGGCGCAGCGTGGGAGGGTGCTCGTATCATGTGGCGCACCAGGGAGGCCGCAGTCACGCGACCTTCCCGGTGAACGCTAACGAAGCGGAGGCCCGGCGCGGTGCACGATTCTTCGCGTTTGGGCATACACCGGGTCCGATGGCGACACCGATGCTGGAAGACAATCCGGATTTCCCGCTGACACTCGACTTGCGGAGGGCGCCGGTAGCTCGGATGAATCTCTAATTAAGGGAGCGGGCGCGCGCCCACCCCATCTACCTTACCGTCCGTGGCCATCATGATCCGGTATTCCAGTGAGCCGTTTTCGAACTTGACCGCATAGATGTCCGCGCCCCCGGGACCGACACCCGTGAAGCTCACCGAGACAACCTTACCGAGTTGTTGAACGCTGGACTGCAACATCGGCAATTGCTGGCGTGTGGCCGCGGCGAGTGGCGCGCTCATGCGGTCATAATCGATCTGGCCGGTGCGCGACTCTTCAATCAGCCGCCGTACCGCGGCCTCGCTGCGGGGGTCGGCGGTCTGATCCTTGAAGCGCTTTGCCGCGGCCGCGGCGGAGTCGGAGAGCTGCTTGAACTCGGCGTCGCTCAAACGGGGCGCGGGCTGATCGCGTCCGTTTTGATGGAGGATCAGCTCGGCGGGAACGCCTTGGGGGTCCATCTTGGTAAACTCGATCTGGGCGTCAACCACTTTGGCGAAGAACAAAGTCTCGGATTGGGGATAAACCGGGACGACGCCCTGGTTCCCCAGTTTGGAGTTGAGCTGCGTGCCATCGAGAGTGATCAGAAAATCGGCCCCGGGGGCGAGGCGATAAGCGCCGACGTAGCGGGCGAGAATCTTCGGATCGACGGTGATCTCCTTGCGCTCAGTCTGCAAGGTGACGTTCTGGCCGTGAGCGATCGCGGCGAGCTGCGTTGCAAGCTGCGTTGCGGCAGGCGTCCCCAGATTATTGAGAACCACCACGGTGAGCTTGTCATCCGGATAGTAGGCGAGCTCCGTGGTGAATCCGTTCACGCCGCCAGCGTGGTCGATCATTTTGCGGCCGCCGGGCATGGTCACTTGCAAGCCGAAGGCGTAGTCATTCTTGAAAGGCGTGGTCATCTTCGCCAGCGACTCCGGCTTGAGCAGCTTGCCGCCGAAGAGGCCCTGCTCCCATTTCAGGAGATCGCCTGTGGTGGAGTAGAGCGCGCCAGCCGAGAACGGGACGGTCATGTCAATAAAGGTGGCGTTCTCGATACCGTTGGGCGTGCGGGCGTAGCCGGAAGCTCGATGGGCGATGACCGGGATGTTGGAATCGTAGCCGGAGTCCTTCATTCCGAGCGGAGTGAAGATATTCTCGGTCAGGAATTTTTGATACGTCCCGCCACTAATCTTTTCGATCAGGTAGCCCAGCAGCACATATCCCGAGTTGCTATAGTTCCATTTCTCGCCCGGTTCAAAATCCAGAGGTTTATCGCGAAACCGAGCCACTAACTGTTCCGGCGTGGCGGGAAGCGGCATCAGCTTGGGATAGTCCGGAAACGACGTGAAATTGGGAATCCCGGCCGTGTGGGTCAGGACGTTATAGATGGTCATCTTGTCCCAGGCCGCCGGCGCATCCGGCATGTACTTCTTGACGGGATCGTTGACGCTAAGCTTTCCGCGCTCTTCCAGCAGCAGGATGCAGGCCGCGGTGAATTGCTTGGTGAGGGAACCCAGGCGGAACTTCGTATCGGGCGTGTTGGGCACATTCCATTCGAGATTGGCCGAGCCGTAGCCCTTGCTGAACAAGACGTTGTTGCCACGGGCGACCAGCACCGTACCCATGAACTGTTGCTGGGAGACCTGGCTCTGAACCAATTGATCCATGCGCGCCGTGTCTTGCGCGAAACCAGCCGGCGCTAGACAGGGGGCGATTAGAAGAGCGAGAAAAGAGGGGCGCAATCGCATAGTCATCCTTTCGCGAACTCGATCTATGGCGGACTTGAGTTTATCGTTTTCCGCGTATATACGGCAATGGGTCCTGCCCGATCGGGCAGGCTGCTCCTACCTGTTCTACGTATGCGGGGCCGATACGTCACGCGGCACTCTGGTGACAGAGGTAGCAATATGACGAATCCGTTAACAGCATTTTCGGAACATTTGACGGCGCTGGTGGGCGAGGTGGGCAAATCCGTGGTGGCGGTGCACGCGCGGCATCGCTTCGCGTCGAGCGGAGTGCATTGGATGCCGGGGGTGATCGTGACCGCGGATCACACCATCCGGCGCGAGGAAGATATCAGGATCACGACGCCAAACGGCGCGACGTTGAACGCAGAGCTGGCTGGGCGCGATCCGGGAACGGATCTGGCAGTGCTGAAGGTGGAGGGGCTGGATGCTTCGGTCGCGGCGCAAGTCGTGGGTTTCAAGGCCCAGCCGGGAGCTCTGGTGGCGGCGGTGGGACGATCGAAAGATAGCGCGATCGCGGCGCTGGGTTTGCTCAGCAGCACTTCTCCGGAATCGCAGACCTGGCGCGGGGGAAGGCTGGATCAAGTGCTGAGGCTGGATATGGAACTGCATCCAGGCGCTTCGGGCGGCGCGGTGGTAGATGCCGAAGGCAAGCTGATCGGCATCGCGACGGCAGCGCTTTCGCGCGTGTCGGTGTTCGCGATCCCACCCGTCACCGTAGACCGGGTAGCCAGGCAGTTGGTCGCGCATGGCCGGATTCCGCGCGGGTACCTGGGCGTGGGGTTACAACCAATCGCGCTGCCGGAGCATCTCATAAAAGAGTTGAAGCGCCCGGCGGGGACGGCTTTGATCGTGATCAGCGTGGGAGCAGAGACGCCAGCCGGAAAGGCGGGAATCGTGATCGGCGATGTTTTGCTGGAGCTGGAAGGGCGGGTGACACAAGTGCCGGAGCACGTGCACGCGCTGCTCGATTCGCAATCGATCGGGGCGAAGTTGAAGGCGCGGATACTACGCGGCGGAAAGGCGATGGATCTCGAATTGACCGTGGGTGAACGTCCCAGCAAAGAATGATCCGGGTTCACATCGAAACTGCTTCGGCCGTCGCGAAGGCGGGGTTGGAGGCGCTGCTGCGGGAGCAACCGGAGATCGAGGTAGTGGATTGCGAGAGCGATGCTGACGTCCTCTTGCGAAACGGCTTTCAGGCTGGCAGCGCGGCTCCCGTAGTTCTATTAACCGACGAGGGCGTGCGGGATGCGTTGCGAACCGGAGCTCGAGCGGTGCTGCCCTCCTCCGCGACTCCGGTGCAGATTGTCGCGGCGATCCACGCGGCTGCGGCGGGGCTAGCTGCCGTTCCCGCAGAGGAGCTAGCGGCGGTGCTTCCCTCGACCGAGACCGCGCGTCCTTCCGAGGCGCTGACGCCTCGCGAGCTGGAGGTGCTGGAGATGCTGGCGGAAGGACTGAGCAACAAAATGATCGCCTACCGGCTGAATATATCCACACACACGGCGAAGTTTCACGTGAACGCGATTCTGGCGAAGCTGGGAGCGGGAACGAGGACGGAGGCGGTGATGCGCGGAATCCGGCTGGGATTAGTGCAAGTTTGATCGGCGAATTTGATATTGTAGCGACATGAAAACTCGGTACGGGATTCTCGCGCTCCTTCTTGCCGCCACAGCGGCCGCACAGAAACAACCGAAGCCTCTGGTGATCGAAGATCAGGGCAGCTTTTTCGTCGGCGGGGAGACGAAGGCGCTTCCCGCGCCTCCTCCACCTCCAGCGGGCGCTCCCAAGGGACGCGGCGGACCAGTGCTGCCCGGCGGCGACATCACCGTCAACCAGATGTACGTGCAGTATCAGATTCCGCCCAACGGGAACCGGCATGTGCCGGTGGTGATGGTTCACGGCTGCTGCTTGAGCAGCAAAACTTGGGAGACCACGCCGGACGGGCGCATGGGATGGAATGAGTACTTCGTGCGCAAGGATCGTCCGGTGTACTTGGCGGACCAAGTGTCACGGGCGCGGTCGGGCTTCGATCCATCGACGTTCGCCGCGGTGCGCGCGGGAACGCTGCCTCCCAATCAGCTCCCGGCGGTGTTGGACGCGAGCCATCAAGCGGCCTGGACCATCTTCCGTTTCGGGCCAACCTACGGCAAGGCGTTCGACGACGAGCAGTTTCCGGTGAGCGCTGCGGACGAGTTGTACAAGCAGATGATCCCGGATCTGAATTCAACGCTGCCGAATCCGAATCCGACCTTGACCAACATGGCGGCTCTGGCGGTGAAGTTGAAGGGCGCGGTTCTAATGGGGCATTCGGAGTCCGGCTTCTTCCCCGAACAAGCCGCGCTGATCGATCCCTCAGGCGTGCGCGGAATCATCTCCATCGAGATGGGGTGCACGACCAATTTGACGCCGGCGCAGATCAAGACGCTGGCGAAGATTCCGACGCTCATCATGTTCGGAGATCACCTTGGCGACGTCCAGGGCTTCAACACGTGGCCGATGTCCTTCGATTCCTGCAACACGTTCGTCAAGCAGGTGAACGATGCGGGCGGGGACGCGGAGATGATGTCGCTGCCGAAGCTGGGCATCAAGGGCAACAGCCACATGCTGATGCAGGATAAGAACAATCTCCAGCTCGCGGATTTGATTCTGGCCTGGATCGACAAGCATGTGGAGAAGAAGGCGGGGCGCTAACAGGGGCCGCATCCGGGTTAATCCGAAAAGAGACATGAATCTGAACATTGAGCTTTCGGACGAAAAAGCGGCTGCACTAAAAGTCCAGGCTCATTGGCAGCTTATAGAAAAAGCGCACGAGCTCAACCCTCCTTCAATCGCAGCACCTGCGAAATCGCGCTGGAGAGCCTGTCCCAGTCGCTGGCTTCCTGGTTGAGCTTCCGGCGCCCCGGGCGAGTCAACGAATAGAACTTGGCCTTGCGATTGTTCTCGCTCGGCTTCCATTCGGAGCGGATCCATCCCTCCTGCTCCAGTTTGTGAAGCGCCGGATACAGCGATCCGTCGCTCACTTGCAGCACTTCGCCGGAGACTTGCTTCAACCGCTCGCTAATCGCCCAGCCGTGCAACGGCTCCAGCGCGAGGATCTTCAAGATCAGCACGTCCAGCGTGCCTTGGATCAAATCTGTGGGACGGCTCATCTCGGTTACCTAAGGGTAAGTCGATTATACCCCTGCTCCTCTCGGTAAGCAAGGGGTGGACCGACGATTGTGTGGCGCAGGCGCCGGCCTGCAGAAGCACCTTTGGAAACCAGCGGGGTTGCCGGAATGGCTCTCCTATTGGCCACCGGCCTGGTTGTGACAGACTATAGAGATACCCTCAGGTGCAGCGGATGAAGAGCGACGGGACATCCACCGAGACCCTGCTGGATCCGGCTTGGCAATATCAGGCCAACCCGGGCTTCTATGACGAGGTTCTGGACGCCTCCAAACCGGTGCGCCCGCACTGGCTGGCGTTGACGGAAGCCTTGTCGCAGATGGGGCACGCGGGCCTGGCAAAGCGCTGGCAGCAGGGCCAGCGCATGATCCACGACAACGGGATCACTTACAACGTCTATAGCGATCCGCAAAGCACCGCGCGCCCGTGGCCGCTGGATCCGGTTCCTCTGGTGATGGAACCGAGTGAGTGGAAGCACATCGAGGCCGCCATCATCCAGCGCGCGATGCTGTTCAACGCGATGCTGGCGGATTTGTACGGCCCGCAAGAGCTGTTGCGCGAGCACAAACTGCCGGCCGAGCTGGTGTTTCCGAATCCGGCGTTCCTGCGCCCGTGCTGGGGCATCGAGCCACCCGGCGGAACGTTCTTGCACATGTACTCGGCTGATCTGGCGCGGTCGCCGGACGGGCACTGGTGGGTGTTGTCGGATCGCACCCAGACGCCGTCGGGCGCGGGCTACGCCCTGGAGAACCGGCTGGTGACCACGCGAGTGCTGCCGGACGTTTTCCGCAGCGCGCATGTGCGCAGGCTGGCGCCGTTCTTTCAGGCGTATCGTGACGCGCTTCAGCGGCTGGTCCCGGCGCAACGCGAAAATCCGCGCATCGTTCTGCTGACGCCGGGGCCGTACAACGAGACCTATTTCGAGCACGCATTCCTGGCCCGGTACCTGGGCTACACGCTGGTCGAGGGCGGCGATCTGACGGTGCGGGATTGCCGGGTGTTCCTGAAGACGCTGGGCGGATTGCTGCCGGTGGACGTGATTGTTCGCCGGCAGGACGATCATTTCTGCGATCCCTGGAACTGCGGGGCGATTCCATGCTGGGCGTCGCCGGGCTTGATGCAGGCGGTGCGCGCGGGCAACGTGGCGATCGCCAACGCGCTGGGCTCCGGCCTGGCGGAATCGCCGGCGTATGAGGCATTCCTGCCGGGCTTGTGCAAACTGCTGTTCGGCGAAGAGCTGAAGATTCCCACGGTAGCGACGTGGTGGTGCGGGCAGGAGGGTCCGCTGCAGTACGTCATGGATCATCTGCAAAGCCTGGTGCTGAAGGCGACCTTCCCAGGCGCGCGAAGCGAGCCGATCTTCGGCGCGAATTTGAGCGGCGAGCAAAAGAAAAAGCTTCTGGACAAGGTGCGGGCCGATCCCGACCGGTGGGTGGCGCAAGAGCGGGTGGCTTTGTCCACCGTGCCGGTGTGGGAGGAAAACCGGCTGGAGCCGCGGCATCTTGTCATTCGCTTATACGCGGTTCCGGCGGGCGGAAGCTACGTGGTGATGCCGGGAGGGCTGACCCGAATTTCGAGCTCGCTGGACAGCATGGTGGTGTCGATGCAGCGGGGCGGCGGCAGCAAGGATACCTGGGTGCTGGGCGACGCGCCCGCGCCTCCGTTCACGCTGCTGCGTCCGGCCAAGCATCCGCTGGAGGTGAGCCGCGCCACCTTCGACTTGCCCAGCCGCCTGGCCGACAACTTGTTCTGGCTGGGCCGTTACACCGATCGCATTGAGGCGATGGTCCGGATCACGCGCGCCGCTTTGGCGCGGATTCAAGAAGGCGACGCGGTGCGTGCAGCGGGGCTCAAGGCTGGCCTGGATATCCTGGCAGCGTTGGGACATCTGGAGGACCGCGACCGCGCGGAGACCAACGAACGTGAACGAATGGCCTTGGCCGAACGCGAAGTGCTGGCGATGATCTACGACCCGGGCGCGCCCAACGGGCTGGTGGCGGGGATTCATCAGGTGCGCGGCGTTGCGTGGCTGCTGCGGGACCGTATTTCGGTGGACGCGTGGCTGATTCTGAACCAGCTGGATCAGCAGTTTTCGGCGGCGGCGCCGGCGGAGGCGTTTCGCGTGAGCGCCGCGCAGGACCGGCTGAATCACGTGATCATCACGCTATCCGCGTTTTCCGGATTGGCGATGGAGAGCATGACCCGCGGCGACGGCTGGCGCTTCCTGGACATCGGACGCCGCCTGGAACGCGCGCTCCAAATGACCGCTCTGCTGCGTCACGGCTTGGAGTCGGATTCGCCGGGCGTGGGCGTGCTGGAGGCGATTCTGGAGATGGCTGACAGCTCCATCACCTATCGTTCGCGGTATTTGACCTCGCTGCAAACGGATCTGGTGCTGGATTTGTTGCTGGTGGACGAAGCCAATCCGCGCTCCATCGCGTTTCAATTGGCGCGGCTGAAGGAGCATGTGGATCTGCTCCCGGAGAGCCACATTTCGATACGCCGGCCGCTGGAGGCCCGGCAGGCTCTGGCGATACTGACCAGCGTCCAATTGGCCGATGTGCGCGAGCTGGGGCGGACAGATGGGCCGGGAGCGGCGGCGGCGCGGGAGGCGCTGCTGGAAAAATTGAGGGCCGATCTGATTGGGCTTTCCGAAACCATCTCCCGGGCGTACTTCAGCCACGCCGCGCAATCGCGGCAACTGGCTGCGTCTTAGGAATCTGCGATGAAACTCAAAGCGACCCACATCACGCGGTACTGGTATAGCGAACCGGTGTCGCTGTGCCATACGGAGGTGTATCTAGCGCCGCGCACGCGCAAGGGCCAGACGGTGCTGGGGCACGATCTGAGGGTGACACCGGCTCCGGAAACGACCTATCCGCGCGAAGATTATTTCGGAAATCCGGCGACCTTCTTTTCGATTCATGAGCCGCACCGGGAGCTGGTGGTGACTTCGCACAGCGTAGTGGAGTTGACGCCGGCCCCTCCGCCGAACCTGGAGCTTTCCCCGTCCTGGGAGAACGTGCGCGGCGAAGCGGCGCGGCGCGAGGGTCCGGAAGCGTTCGAGGCGTGCCAGTTTATCTTCGAATCGCCGAAGATTCAGATCGGGCACCCGTTCGCCGAGTACGCCCGGGAATCCTTCGCTCCCGGGAGGCATTTTCTGGATGGCGTGAATCATCTGTCGGGACGAATCTACAAGGAGTTCAAGTACGACCAGCGGGCAACCACCGTTACCACGCCGGTTCACGAAGTGCTCGAATCCAAGAGAGGAGTTTGCCAGGATTTCGCGCACCTCATGATCGCCTGCCTGCGTTCTCTCCAGCTGCCCGCGCGCTACGTCAGCGGCTACGTGCGTACGGACCACGAATTCGTCGGCGGCGAAGCGTCGCACGCCTGGGTGTCGGTGTGGTGCCCGGTGCTCGGCTGGCAGGATTTCGATCCCACCAACAACACCATGCCGCACGACCAACACATGACGGTGGCGTGGGGCCGGGATTATTCGGACGTGACGCCGGTCAAGGGTGTGGCGCTGGGAGGCGGCGAGCAGGTGATCAGCGTCGCCGTGGACGTGGCGGAAGCCGATGGAAGCGGCCTCTGAACCCGTACTAAAATCAAAGCGTGGCATATCCAGAACAATTCATTGCGCCCATGCGCGCCGATTTGACCCAACACGGAGTGGAGGAGGCGAGAACTCCGGCGGAAGTGGACCAAATGCTGGCGCCTGGCACTGGGACCGTGTTGATGGTGGTGAACTCGGTGTGCGGCTGCGCCGCGGGCCGGGCCCGGCCGGCGGTGGGGATGGCGCTGAAGCACCAGACCAAGCCGGCGAAAATCGCGACGGTGTTCGCGGGCGGCGATGACGCCGCGGTCGCGCACTTGCGGCAGATTCTGTCGGACTATCCGCCCTCCTCTCCCTCGATGGCTCTGTTCCGCGACGGCAAGCCGGTGTACATGATCCATCGCGCCGACATCGAGCGCCGCGATCCTTCGCAGATTGCCCGGCTCCTCACCGACGCATTCGATCAGTTCTGCGGGTAGAGCGGCCGCGCGCTTCTCTCTGGTATTACTGACTGTAGCCTCCCGCGTCCACCGAGGAGAAATCTCATGCTCATTCGCGCGCTCGCTCTCTGCGGATGGACCGGGATTGCAGTCGCGGCCACCGCTCCGGTCCTAACGTACTCGACCTATCTGCGCGACGGCTTCACTCCAAGTGCGATCGCCACCGATTCATCGGGAAACATCTATCTGGCCGGGAGCGCGGTCATCGATCCGGTTACCCATGGGAAGGCCGGGTTCGTAGTTAAGCTGAACCCGCAGACCGGCCAATATCTGTATCAAAGCATTTTGAACGGGCAGCTCAATCAGGTGGTGAATGCGATCGCAGTGGATGCTGCCGGCAACGCCTATGTCGCAGGGACGAATGCGAACGGCGAAGCCACGCAACAGTCTTTCGTCGCCAAACTCGATCCGAACGGCAATATTTTGTCCTCGACCCCAATCGGCGGTTCGACCGAGAGCAATGCGTTCGCCATCGCGCTGACGGCCCAGGGGCAGATTCTGGTGAGCGGAGGGAGCATCGGCGCAGCGTTTCCATCCACCGCGGGTGCGTACTCGATCTCGAACACCACCAACCAGCCGTATCTTGTGGAGCTCGATTCCACCGGAACGCAGACCATTTTTTCGGCGACTGGGATCGGCGGCGACGCCATCGCGCTCGATTCGGCCGGAAATATCTATGTTGCGGGATCGACGATTCTGCTCAACTATCCGACCACGCCGGGCGCGTACCAAACTACGTTCCCGGCCTTTTTGGTTAGTTCATTCCTGGGCCAATTCGCATCTCAGGGCACGAACCAATATGTGACCAAGATCGATCCAACAGGTTCCAAATTGATTTACTCGACCGCTCTGACCGGCACCGGATCGACGCTAAATATGGGGCTCGCGGTGGACGCGTCGGGCAACGCTTACGTCACCGGTTATGCAGGGTCAGGATATCCTTATACCGTAACTCCGCCGTCGATCGCCCCGCCGCCGCTGTCCGCCTCCGGTGGCGGAGTCATCGAAGCGCTGCCGTTCGTCTCCAAGCTGGATGCCTCGGGCCAGCACTTGCTGTTTTCCGTGCCAGTGGGCGGCACGGGCGTGGGAGTGGATGCCTCAGGAGCGGTCTATGTCGCGGGCGGGTTCGGTACGTCACCGGTCAACGGTGTTGTGATGTACACCAACCTGCCGGCCCTGGCCGCGGTCCCCTCTGCCTGCCTTCCCAACCAATTACTGAGTGCGAACTCGGCGTATGCCGCGCAAGTGGACGGGAGTTCGGGAGACGTGATCAGCACGCAGCTTATCGGCGGTGACACGCTGACCATTTCGGGCGTCGCCCTATCGGGGTCCGTGCTGTGGGTGGCGGGAGCGACGAACGATGCGGGCGTTCCGTTTGCGCCTAATGCGCTCACGCTGGATTTCGCCATCTACCCGGGCCCGTTCGGAGCGGGCGCATACCTGGGCGCGGTGGATTTTTCGCAACCGCAGCCGGCCGCCGGGACACCGCAGCTTTATTGCGTGCTGGATGGAGCGGATCTGGCGGCGGTGGGACCGGCAGCGCAACTTCAGCTCTTGACGATTTTCGGTACCGACCTGGGTCCGTCAACCGGAGTGAGTGCTACCGATAATTCCACTACCACGCTGGGCGGCGTTGAAGTAACTATTGGAGGCACTCCCGCTCCGCTCTTCTACGTTTCCTCCAACCAGATCAACCTCGCGGTGCCAGCTCTGGAGTCGCGAAGCACCGATTTGTTTCCGCTGGAGGTTGCGGTCGCGGGAGCTGTTTCCGCTTCCCGTGCTGTGCCGCTAACGGATGCCGACCCTAATCTCTTCCTGAACTACTCGCTCAGCCTGCCGGTTACCGGCAACTCGCCGGGATTTGTGGCCTTCGCGGAGAATGGCGACGGTTCTCTCAATTCGCCTACGAATCCGGCGCAATTGGGATCGGTCATTTCGGTCTTTGTGAATGGACTGGCGCCTGAGCCGGGGGTGATCAACTCCCCACTACAGATTTCGGCTAGTGAGGGATGGACGGTCACCAGCTTTGAGCTGCTGACGCCGTCCGTTCTGCAGGTGAACCTGCAAGCGCCCGCCGCGCTGACCGCTCCGGGAACTTCGTTTTCTTGTCCGCCCAATCAAGCTCCCCTGTGCACGGTGGGATTTTCGCTGTACCACAGCTTTGGAGGGCCCGAATCGCCGATTAACCCCAGCCCCGCATTAGGGGCCTTCGTCTACCTTGACCGGTGACAGGCGCTCGTGATGCGTCAGACGTGGAAGAACTCGGGCCGCATCATGGGATAGTTCACCCGCGGCGTCTCGATCAGATTGAAGCGCACTTCCATGACTTCGGAGCCGCAGCGGAAGGGGACTAGGGTCCATTCCATGACGCCCGCCGATCGGGTTTTGTAGCTGCGCCCGAAGATCACGGTGGGAATGCTCAACCCCAACGGCCCTACGCGCTCCTCCAAGAGAGTCTTTACGTTGCCCACCACCATGTTGGCAACCTCGGCCACGGCGTCCATAACATCTTCATCGACACTTTCGAACTCACTCATCAGCAGTCCGCCCGCCATAGCGCACGCGAATTCCGGCGAGCAGGAGATGCGGCCGGTTCCGGTCCACGGCCCCGCCAAACCGATTAGCGCCACTACGCCGTCGTAAGTTGCCGGATGCACCGGCTCCAAGTGCGCCTGCGCAGGGTCGAGCGGGAGGTTGAGCATGGTGCCGAAAACTTCGGTGGTTGCCTTCACCACCATGTCTACGATTTCATCGGATCGAAGCTTTTCCATGGCGGCTCAAATCACCCCAACCAATTTTTCTTTGATCTGTTCGGCGGTGAAGGGCTTGCGAACATAGCCCGCCGCACCGAGTTCCAGCGCTTGCATTACACGAGCCTGACTGCCCTCGGTGGTCACCATCACGATCGGGACCTTCTTATACTCCGCGTCGGCTTTCAGCCGGCTGAGCAGTTCGATACCATCCATGTTGGGCATGTTGATATCGGAGAGAATGAGCCCCACCTTATTGGTCTTCAGCACCTCGAGAGCCTGGTTGCCGTCGTTGGCTTCATGCACCGCGCCCACGGGAACGCCAGCCTGCACCAGCACTCTTTGCAGGATCTTCCGGATCGCTGCCGAATCGTCCACGATCATTATGTCAACCGCCACCAGACACCTCCCCGAGCTTTTTCCGGCCGCCGCAGCATACGCCGCGAGCCGCTCAAAACCCATATCGGCGAGCCGGTTGCGGTTGTGAGCAAAAGCGGCTTGCGGGCAAATTTCGATTTTTCTTGATACTTTTTCGGAGAGGCCGGGTTCAACAACCTATGAAACCCGCCTCCCGGGTTCGCCAGATGAGGTAACTCTTATGAAACCTTTTCTTTTCCTTGCCATCAGCGCAGCCCTGACTGTGCCGCCGGGATTCGGCCAGTCTCTGTCGGCCCGCGCGGCCGCCCGCTTCCTGGATCAAGCGACATGGGGATCGACCCCCGGATCCATCGCCCAGCTTCAAGAGATGGGTATCGACGCGTGGCTGGCTTCGCAATTCGCGCTGAACACCTCGACGCTTCCCAGCCAGTCGATTCTTAACGCGCAAGGAAAGTCCAACAATAATCTCGGGCCGGTTCAGGCGGCCTTCTTTCGGAACACCGTGACCGGCGGCGACCAGCTTCGGCAGCGCGTGGCCTTTATCCTGAGCCAGATCTGGGTGATTTCGGCTACCACTGGCGTTCCTCAGGCATACGCTTATCCGCCCTACTACAGCATTTTTCAAAATGGCGCTTTCGGCAACTATCGCGATTTGATCAAAGCCGTCAGTCTCAGCCCGGGCATGGGCCGCTATCTGAACATGGCCAACAACAACAAGGGCAATCCGGCGAAGAACACGGCAGCCAATGAGAATTATGGACGGGAGCTGATGCAGTTATTCACGCTGGGGCTGACGCAGTTGAATCTGAACGGAACGCCGGTGCTCGATTCCAACAACAATCCGGCGCCTACCTATAACCAGGCCGTGGTCATCAATATGGCGAAGGTGCTCACCGGCTGGACCTACCCGACGGCTCCGGGTGCGACGGCGAAGATCAACAATCCAGAGTATTTCATTGGCCAGATGTTCGCGGTGGAAGCGGAGCACGACACTTCCCAGAAGACTATCTTCAACAACGTCACGATCCCGGCAGGGCAGACCGCGGAGGAGGATCTGGATTCGCTGCTGGATGCCCTGATGGCGCAGCCGACCATGGCGCCGTTCATTTCGCAGCAGTTGATTGAGCACATGGTCACCAGCAACCCCAGCTCCGACTACGTTCAACGGATCTCGCAAGTTTTCGAGAACGACGGCGCCGGCACGCGCGGCAATCTGCAAGCCGTGATCACGGCGATTCTGACGGATCCGGAGGCGCGCGCGGGCGATTCGGGACCCTCCGCCATCACCGCCAACTTCGGCCATCTTCGCGAGCCGATTCTATTCATGTCGAACGTTCTGCGCGGGCTGAACGGGACCGTGCAGGCGACTAACGGAGTCAACAACGCCGCCACGAACATGGGCCAGGAGCTGTTCTACGAGGCCAGCGTCTTCAGCTATTTCTCTCCGCAATCCCGCACGGAGCACGGCTTGTATGGACCGGAGTTTCAGATCTACACCACGCAGACCGCGGTGAATCGCGCCGACACCGTCAATACGCTGCTGTACGGGACTTTGCCGGGCGTCAAAGTCGATCTTCAGCCCTTCGTTCCGTACGCCGGAGACACCACCACCCTGCTCGACTACATCGCGCGGATCTTCCTGCGCAGCTCCATGTCGCCGCGGTTGCAGAGCGCGGCCGCCGCGGCCGTTGACGCAGCGCCGGGAACCACCGCCAAGATCCAGGCCGCACTGTATGTGGTGCTGACGTTGGCCGAGTATCAAGTGATTCAGTAAGGAGAGCCCTCATGTTTACACGCCGGAATTTCATTAAAGTCGGATCCGCCGCGGTGGGCTCCATGGCCCTGCGCCCGTTCGGTCTGCTTCCCGCACTTGCCCAGAATGGTCCCAACTATCAAGCTCTGGTGTGCGTGTTCCTGTTCGGAGGCAACGATTCCAATAACACGGTAGTGCCGCAGGATTCCAGCTTCGCGCAGTACACGTCCATCCGTGGCAGCCTGGCGCTGAGTTCCTCTGAGCTCACCGCTCCGGTCTCCAGCATCAAAGGACCTCCGATCTCCTTCCACGGAAAACTCCCCAACGTCGCAAGCATGTACGGGAGCAAGGAACTGGCGGTGGTGGCGAACGTCGGCCCGCTGGTGGCGCCATTGACCCAAGCGCAATATCAGAATCCGCAAAACGGCATCGACATTCCCCTGAATCTCTTCTCGCATCCCGATCAGCAGATCGCCTGGCAGACCGCCATGGCGCAAGGCCACAGCCCGACGGGATGGGCCGGCCGCGTCGCGGATTACCTGGCGCAGGCGGGCGTCAACTCGTCCAAGTTCCCCTCCTTCTTCTCTGTAGCCGGCAATGTGATTGAGGGCGCCGGCGCCTCCACGCAGCCGGTCGCGCTGGGTCCGGGACAGTCCCTGCAACTGGCGGGATTCAACAGCTCCTCCGCGAGCCAAGCGCGCTTGAACGCGCTCACGAGCATGATCGCCGACGGCAGCAGCATTTCGCTGGTGCAGGCTACCGATGACACACTGGCCAACAGCATGTCCGACGCCAACGCGCTGACGGCCGCGCTGGCCAAGGCAACACCGCTCAAGACCCAGTTCCCCACCACTAGCCTGGGAGCGCAGTTGCAACAGGTAGCGCAGATCATCCAGGTACAGTCCTACCTGGGAATGACGCGGCAGATTTTCTTCTGCTCGCTGGGCGGATTCGACACGCACGCCGGGGAACTGGAGACGCACAATAATCTCTATCCGCAGGTGGATGGGGCGCTCTCCGCGTTCTACGCCGCCACTCAGGAACTCGGAGTGGCGCAGAATGTGACCACCTTTACCGAATCCGACTTCAGCCGCACCTTCCAACCCACCACCACCGACGGCAGCGACCACGCCTGGGGCAGCCATCATCTGGTGATGGGCGGAGCAGTCCAAGGCGGCCAGATCTACGGTTCTTTCCCCGAATTCGTGCTCGGCGGGCCAAACGATACCGACGTGCGAGGGCGCTGGATTCCGACCACTTCCATCGACCAGTACGGCGCCACGCTGTGTACCTGGTTCGGGATTCCGTCCTCCGCCTTCGCCACGATTTTCCCGAACCTAACCAACTTCTCGAGCTCGAATATCGGATTTTTGGGGTGAGCTTGTTGGGGGTAAGCTTGTTTTGATCGCTGGGCCGACTTCAATATACTGTTGGGATGCCATCTAGCACCCAAGCGGGCGCGGCGGGGATTGAAATCAAGGCGCCGCTGACCGCAACCCAAGCGGAAATCCTGACTCCGGAGGCTCTGCGCTTCGTTGCTGGGCTGGCCGGCCAATTCGAGTCGCGCCGCCAGGAACTGCTGGCGCGCCGCAAGGTCCGGCAGGCCGAGATCGACGCAGGCAAGTTCCCCGATTTTCTCCCAGAAACCGCGGAAATCCGCAAGGCCTCCTGGGTGGTTGCGCCCATCCCCGCGGATTTGATGGACCGGCGCGTGGAGATCACCGGACCGGTGGATCGCAAGATGATCATCAACGCGCTCAATTCGGGCTCGAACATGTTCATGGCGGATCTGGAGGACGCCAATTCCCCTTCGTGGCTGAACAACGTCGACGGACAATATAATCTGCGCGACGCAGTGAACCGGGTCATCGATTACACCAGCCCGGAAGGCAGGGCATACAAGCTCAACGAAAAGACCGCGACTCTTTTGGTTCGCCCGCGCGGATGGCACCTCAACGAAAAGCATGCCTGGCTCGACGGCCGGCCGGTGTCCGGATCGATCTTCGATTTCGCTCTGTACTTCTTCCATAACGCCAAGAACCTGAAGGCCCGGGTCACGGGACCGTACTTCTATCTGCCCAAGTTGGAGAGCCACTTGGAAGCGCGTCTTTGGAACGACGTTTTCAATGCCGCGCAAGATGCGCTGGGCGTGCCGCGCGGCACCATCCGCGCGACGGTGCTGATTGAGACGATTTTCGGCGCATTCGAGATGGACGAGATCCTCTACGAACTGCGCGACCATTCCGCCGGCTTGAATTGCGGCCGGTGGGACTACATGTTCAGCTTCATCAAGAAATTCCGCAATTTCCCCAATTTCATGCTGCCCAACCGCGGGGAAGTCACCATGGAGCGGCACTTCATGAAGTCGTACGTGGACCTGTTGATCCAGACCTGCCATCGCCGCGAAATTCACGCCATGGGCGGGATGGCAGCGCAAGTGCCGATCAAGAATGACCCGGTGGCGAATCAGCAGGCGCTCGACAAAGTCCGCGCCGACAAGCTGCGCGAAGTGAAGGCCGGGCACGACGGCACTTGGGTCGCGCACCCGGGGTTGGTTCCCATCGCCAAGGCGGTTTTCGATGAGTACATGAAGACCCCCAACCAGATCTCGGTCAAGCGGGAGGAGGTGCATGTTACCGCCAAGGATCTGCTGGAAGTCCCCAAGGGGACCATCACCGAAGACGGTCTGCGGCGCAATATCGACGTGGGACTTCAGTATCTGGAAGCTTGGCTGCGCGGCATCGGCTGTGTGCCGATTTACAATCTGATGGAAGACGCGGCCACCGCGGAGATCTGCCGCGCGCAAGTTTGGCAATGGGTCAAGCATGGAGCCAAGCTCGACGATGGCCGCCCGGTGACTGCGGAACTGGTCCGCAACATCACGGAACACGAACTCGAAATGCTCAAGGCCAAAGGTCCGGGGAGTCGCTTCGCCGAGGCCGGCCGGCTGTTTGAGCAGATGATGACCAGCGCGGAGTTTCCGGAGTTTCTGACGCTGGTAGCGTACGACTATCTGGATTAACAGCTAGCCGCGAATGAACCGATTCGTGTTTATTCGCGCGTTTGTGTACGCGGTCGGACTTGCCTGGCTGACACTTCTCGCGCTGGCGTACCTGGCGCAGGCTGTGCTGCTGCGCGAAGCCCCGCTGCTGGGTCCCGAGTGGTTTCCAACGGCCCGGGTGATTCTCGATTGCTGCGCCCTCTCTGCCGCCGGCTGGGTTGCAGGAAGACTGCGCCGGGAGCGCGCTCTGCTTTCGGCGTCGATTTTCGCCGTAACTCTGAGCCTGCGAAGTTTCGACCCCCTGCTCCCCCTCGACGTCCCCTGGCTGCTGCACCTTAGCTTCGACACCGTCCGGGACAGCCGCTATTTGGAGTCGCTAGCGACGACAGCGGTTGCGCAGGCAATTCTGTTCGGTTGCGTGTTCTGCGGAGCCAGACTCGCGCGGCCGCGGACACCCATCGAGGGATTGGATATCAGGGGAGGCAACTCACACTCCGGCGATGTATCATAGGCGCATGCTTAAGCCTGCGACCTTCGAACCCATTTCCGGGCGCCGTGAATTCCTGGGCGCGATGTCCCTGGGATTTCTAGCGATGACCGAACTCGGTCAAGCCGCCGACGATCAGGTGATCGCATTCACCGACGCGCGGCCGTTCAACCCCGCGGCTCCTAATCTTCCCTGGGATCGTCTGGCCACAATGACGCCAATCGACCAGTTCTTCTTCGTCAAGCACTACGACTACCCGACCGTGGACATGGCCGCGTGGAAGCTGGACATCGGAGGCCTGGTGGAGAAGCCGGTGTCGCTGACGCTCGACGCGATCAAGGCGCGGCCCAAGAAGGACTACACGATTTTGTTGGAATGTTCTGGAAACCCGGCTACAGGCGGACTCATCGGCAACGGAAAATGGACCGGAACGCCGCTGGCGCCTCTGCTCAAGGAAGCCGGCCTGAAATCCGGAGTCACCGACGTGGCTTTCTTCGGCTGGGACACCGGCACCGAGAAGCTGGGCAACGCCGAATATAAAATGAACTTCGGCCGCGATCTGACCATGGCCGATGCACTCCGCGACGACGTGATCCTGGCCTACAACATGAATGGTGAGCCGCTTCCGGATCATCACGGAGCACCTCTACGGCTGGTGGTTCCGGGATGGTACGGGGTCGCGTGGGTCAAGTATCTGACCAAGATCGAAGTGCTGGATCGTCCGTATCAGAACCGGTTCATGGCTCGCGACTACGTCACGCTGCGCGGCGAAAAACATGGCGACGATATCGTGTGGCGCGAGACTCTGGTGGGGCGGATGAACGTGAAATCCGTTCCGGCGCGCGTGCTCAAATCGCCCGCGGGCAACCTGCGCGTGGAAGGCGCGGCATGGAGCGACGGGGCTCCACTCAAGTCCGTCGAGGTCAAGATCGACGACGGCCCGTGGAAGCCCGCGAAGCTCGAAGGCAATGGCGGCAACAACTTCACGTGGAGCTTCTGGAGCTACGATTGGACCGGCGCCACGCCCGGCGATCACACCGTATCTTCTAGGGCCACCGACGCCAAAGGCCGCGTGCAGCCGGCTCCCGACGATCCCTTCATCACGATGAAGAAAACCCGCTGGGAGAATAACCAGTGGGCCAATCGCAAGATCACGATCTAACCGCGCGCTTCCTTGCGCCGGGTTCGTGCATCCTATAAACATGAAGCTCGCTATCGAAGGAATGCACTGCCAGGCGTGTGTCCGGCGGGTGGAAAAAGCGATTTCCACGGTCGCCGGTGCGGAGGCCCAGAAGGTCGATGTGGGCTCCGCCGTCGTCGCCACCGATCCCGCGCGGGAACAGGCTGTGCTGGATGCCGTCGCCAAAGCCGGATATCCGGCGCGCAAGGTGGAATGACGGAGACGGTTCGCGTCAATGACGGAGACGGTTCACATAAACGTAGGCGGCATGACGTGCGCGGCATGCCAGGCGCACGTGCAGCATGCGCTTGAAGAGGTGCCCGGCGTAGAGAAGGCAGCCGTGAGCCTTATGACCAATGAGGCGACCGTGATCTTCGACCCCCAGACAGTCGCCGCGCCTGCGCTGCTCAGTGCGATAAGAGAGACCGGGTACGACGCCACGCTCCCTGCTCCGGGCCAGTCTGCGTTCCAGGAACAGGAAGAACGCGAGAGGTTTGAGCTGGCCGAAGCGCGCAGTCTCTCGAGGAAAGCCGTGGTCAGCCTGGCGCTCGGCGCCGTTGCCATGGGCGTCTCGATGCAGTTCCCGGATGATGCACGCTTCAACTGGCCTTTGCTCGCCGTGACGCTGTTCGTGATGGCTTGGGCGGGCGGGAATATCTTCGCGGGAGCTGTTACCGCAGCGCTGCATGGCTCCTCCGGCATGGACACGCTGATTGCATTAGGGTCCGGCACGGCTGTTCTTTACTCCGCGGCAGTCACCGTCGCGCCCGGATTCTTCCAAGCGCACGGCATCGCGGCCCACACTTACTTCGAAGCAGCGACGCTGATCATCGCCTTCGTCGTCACGGGCAAGGCCCTGGAGGCACGAGCCAAGCATCAAACCACCGGGGCCCTCCGGGCTCTGATCGGCCTCCAAGCGCCGACGGCTCGCGTTTTGCGCGAAGGGACTCGAATCCGAGATTCCGGTGGCGCAGGTCCAGCGGGGCGATCTGGTGGTGGTACGTCCCGGTGAAAAACTTCCGGTGGACGGTGTCATTGAAGACGGCTCGAGTTTTGTGGATGAATCGATGCTTACGGGTGAGCCAGCTCCAGTGGAGAAGCTCGCGGGCAGCACTGTGACCGGCGGAACGGTTAACGCGACAGGCAGCTTCCGCTACCGCGCGACTACGCTTGGCGAATCGAGCGTCCTAGCGCGAATCGTGGCGCTGATGAGACAAGCGCAGGCCTCGCGCGCGCCCATCGAGCGGCTCGCGGATCGGATCTCGCGCGTTTTTGTTCCGGCGGTTTGCACCATTGCCGCCATCACTTTGGCTGGCTGGCTGGCCACGCATCACGACATCACGCAAGCGGCTGTGGCCGCGGTCGCGGTGCTGATCATCGCCTGCCCTTGTGCAATGGGACTCGCCGTGCCGACGGCCGTCATGGTGGCTACCGGGCGCGGGGCGCGCATGGGATCTGTTGATCAAGGGCGGTGAGGTTCTCGAGCGACTTCGGCGAGTGGACACCGTCGTTCTGGATAAGACCGGCACAGTCACGGAAGGCAAGCCACGCGTGATCGAAGCTAATCTTTCGGAAGTGGCCCTGCGCCTGGCGGCTTCGGCCGAGGCACGCTCGGAGCATCCTCTGGCCAAAGCCATTGTCGATTTCGCGCGTGCGCGCGGGCTCTTGCTGGCCGATGCGGAAAACTTCCGCGCCACGGCGGGTCTGGGTATCCAGGCGCGCGTCGACCGCCGGTCTGTCCTGGTGGGTAACGCGGCGTTCCTGAAGCAGAACCTGATTCCTACGACGGATCAGGGAATTTTGGTCGCGATCAACGGCGTCTTCGCTGGGTCGATCGTTGTCGCCGATCCGATCCGCGCAACCACCAGGGAAGCGGTCGAGCAGCTCAATCGCCTTGGCCTTCGCGTGGTGCTGCTCACCGGCGACCGGCGCGAGCCCGCGCAAGCCATCGCGGCTCAGGCCGGCATCGCGGAGGTAATCGCCGAAGTTCTACCCGATGGAAAAGCCGCCGAGATTCGCCGGTTGCAGAACGAAGGATGTTTTGTCGCGATGGTTGGCGACGGCATCAATGACGCGCCCGCTCTTGCGCAAGCCGACGCGGGATTCGCCATGGGCTCGGGCACGGACGTTGCCATGGAGGCGGGAGCGGTCACTTTGCTGCGCAGCGATCTCCGCGCGGTCGGGGAGGCGATTTCGCTTTCGCGGGCGGCATGGAGGATCATTCGCCAGAACCTGGCGTGGGCTCTCGGCTACAACGTAGTCGCGATTCCCGCCGCCGCACTCGGGTTCCTGAGTCCGGTGCTCGCCAGCGCCGCCATGGCCGCGAGCTCGGTGAGCGTGGTTGCCAACAGCCTGCGGCTGAAGCGCGTGCGGATTTGACCCCATCGGTCTCCGGCGCATAAACGTCGAATCCGATCTCCAGCCCTCGCTCCGCCAGCATCCTCGATATCTCGGGTGAAATTCCGAATCCCTGGTTTTCTCTGTCGAGAAAGATCCCGCAGAACACGTCCACTTTATAATCGCGCCTCAGAGACGCCCACACCTCCGGATCGGACGGCAAGCGGTCCAACAGTAACTTGACCGCGTTCTCGACATCGACCTCCTCGCCACAATCTTTCGAGTCGATCTCCAAGCGCCATCGCCCTCGCCTGGGAAACGGGCTGCCTCTCCGCGCCGAATCCGACGGCTCGCAACCAAGCAACGTTGAAACACGATCCGGATCGAGATCCTCCCCGGAAACACGAAGGGTTATGTTGAACCGGTCCACCGGCCCCCCGAACCACACCGTTCCTTCCGGAGCGCCCTCGGGCGGCCAACGTTCACGTGGGTCGATCACGAACAACATTGTACATGCCGGCGCGACGCGGTCTTTGCTACCTTGAGGGCATCCATGTGCCGCAATATCAGACCCCTTTTCAATTTCGATCCGCCGGTCACCGGCGAAGAAGTCCGCGCAGCCTCGCTCCAGTTCGTGCGCAAGATTAGCGGCTACAATAAGCCGTCCAAGGTGAACGAGCGATCCTTCCAGGCCGCGGTGGATGAAATTGCGGCTGTGTCGCTGCGCCTGCTTTCCTCGCTCGAAACCGATGCCGCGCCGAAGAGTCGCGAAGAGGAAGCCGCCAAGGCGCGAGCGCGAGCCGCGGAAAGATTCGGCCGGTAACTGCTGCTCGCTATGCGCCGGTCTGCCGGATCGCATTAATTGCGTCGCGGAACTGCGCCGTGTCCGTGTACATCTGGCATTTGGAGACTTTGCCGTCCCTGAACTGAAACACCTGCACGAACTGCGCGTTCACGCGAGCCCCATTGGCCCGGTACACGCCGCGGAAGCGCCCGTTGGCGATAACGATTTCACCGCTGCCGAGGATCTCCACCGGAAGCATCTCGAATTCACCCCAGTCCACCAGCACTCTTCCGAAGAGCAACCGCGCCACGGCCTGGATGCCGACGTAGGGGCTGTGGTCGGCATAAATGAAATTCTCCGCCAACGTCCACTCGATCTGCGGGTCCAGCAGTTGCACGAGCCGGTCCGCGTCGCGGCGCTGGAACGCCTCATAGAGGAAGCGGACCGTTTGGGAATAATTGTGCGGCGTCTCCATACTTCGGTCACGATAACAGAATCAGATCCGGATCACCACGCGGCCGCGAATCTTGCCTGCCAGGATCTGTTCCCCGAGCTCGAACACGCGTTCCAACGGAGCGACCTCGGTCATGGAATCCAGCCGATCGAGCGGAAGATCTTGTGCGAGCCTGGACCACACTTCAGCGCGCTCCTGGGGAGTCACGCGAACCGAATTTATTCCCAGCAGATTCACGCCGCGCAGGATGAAGGGAAGCACGGTGGTCGAGAAGGCGGCTCCTCCGGCGAGCCCGCAGGACGCCACGCTCGCGTTATTGGCCATGCAGGGGAGAATCCCGGCGAGCGTTGCGCCGCCCACGGTGTCCACTGCCCCGCCCCAGCGCTCGCGCTCCAGCCCTTTTGATGACGCCGAAGTCAACGATTCGCGCGGAACAATTTCAACAGCGCCTAGACCCCGCAAATACTCGCCCAGCTCCGCGCGCCCCGTGGATGCGGCGACCTTGTATCCTAATTTCGCCAGAATCGCGATGGTCACGCTGCCCACCCCGCCACCCGCGCCGGTCACCAAAATCTCGCGGCCCTGGTCTATGGCGAGCGCCCTGGCGCCATGCTTTTCGAGCGCGATCACGCACTGCATCGCGGTGAATCCCGCGGTGCCGATGGCCATGGACTGCTGGAGCGAGATTCCGGACGACAGCTTGATCAAATCCACCGCATTCCACCGGGCCAGTTCGGCGTACCCTCCCCACGCCGTCTCGCCCGCGCCCGCCCCGGTGAGCACAACGGGATCGCCCGGGCGGAACTCCGGCGAGGCCGATTCTTCCACGGTGCCCGCAAAATCGATGCCCGGAATCATGGGGAACTTGCGAATCACGCCGGGGCGTCCGGTAACGGCCAGACCGTCTTTATAGTTGAGGCTGGAGTAGCGCACGCGGACCAGCACGTCGCCGGGCGGCAGGGCGTCTTTCGGAATCTGCTCCACTCGCGCGGCAAATTTTCCGTCGGCCTGGGTAGCCAGCAACCCTCTAAACGTGGGCATGACTCATCATAGACAACTGCGCGGCGTAGACCACCGGCACCGTGAAGAGGGTCGAATCGATGCGGTCCAGCCATCCGCCGTGCCCGGGGAGCATGCTTCCGCTGTCCTTCATATCCGCGCCGCGCTTGAATGCAGACTCGCACAGATCGCCGAATTGTCCCGCGATGTTGGCGACCGCGCCGAGCGCGAGCACCCACGCCACCGGCTCATCGGGAAGCAGAAAATGCGCGTAGACGCCGGCGGCGATCACCGCTCCCGCCACGGAGCCGGCCGAGCCTTCCCAAGTCTTGCCGGGACTGACGCGCGGCGCCAGCTTATGTTTGCCGAAGGCCCGCCCCACATACAGCGCCGCGGTGTCACCCGCCCAGCTCACCAGTAACGCGATCATGAGCCAGTGCGGGTTGATCTGGCGCAGGCCAATCGCGCAGCGCCACGCGCCAAAGATGTAGATCACGCCCAACAGGAACGCCGCGGCGCTGGGGAGTGCGCTCGAAAGATCGTTTATGCGCAATGCCAGCGTCATCGCTACCAGCGCCACCAGCGCGGTTGCCAGGAAGGGATCGGGGGCAAAAAGCAGCGCCAGGCCCGCGGCCATCCCCGGCCAGCTCGCGCGCGCCGAGCCTTGGGCGGCGGCGATCCGATCGTACTCGTGAAATGCGAGCAATCCGACGATCGAAAGAACGGCCGCAAACGCCCAGTACGGCGCGGCGAGCACGATCCACACCACGATGGGAATGAGGACCAGCGCCGTCGCGACCCGCTTCATGGAGCTCGAACGCCCGCGGGCTCCATCAGAGATTCATCCGTGAGACTCTCGGCCTTGGGACGCCCGAGCCCGCCGAAGCGCCGGTCGCGCCGCTGGTAGTCGAGAATCGCCTCCAGCAGCTCGGTGCGGGTGAAATCCGGCCACAGCGTGTGCGTGACGTATAACTCCGCATACGCGATCTGCCACAGCAGGAAGTTGCTCACTCGCATTTCGCCGGAGGTGCGAATCAGCAGGTCGGGATCGGGCATTCCGGCGGTGTACAAACGCGCCGAAATTGCGGCTTCGTCAATCTCGACGTTGGACGTGCGAGCCTGTTGCACCAATGCCTTCACCGCATCGACGATCTCCGCCCGTCCGCCGTAGTTGATGGCCAGGTTCAGCCGCAACCCTGGATTCTGTTCCGTGCGGCGGATCACTTCGTCCAGTTCTCCGCGCACCAAGGCCGGCAATTCCTCCACCCGGCCGATGGCGGAGAACCGGATGCCGTGTTTCATCATGGTAGGCAATTCCGCGCTGAGATAATGCCGCAGCAGGCGCCACAATGTTTCCACTTCGGCTCGCGGGCGCTTCCAGTTCTCTACAGAAAATGCATAGAGAGTCAGCGCCTGGATGTCCAGTTGCGCGCAGGTTTCTACCGTCGACCGGACCGTTTGCACCCCCGCTCGATGGCCGGAAACGCGCGGAAGATGCCGATTCTTCGCCCAGCGGCCGTTGCCGTCCATGATGATGGCGATGTGCGCGGGCAGACGATCGGAGTCGATTGCACGCGCCAGTTCATAATCCGCGTCGTCTGGCGCGAGCCCCTCCAACAGCTTTTGCATCTTTATGTTTCATGGTACCGTTTGCGCGACGCGACTGCACGGGGCGAGGATCACTTCATGTGCTTGAGGGACTGCTCGTTTTCCAGGCAGATTTCGTCGATCAACTCCGCATCCACCACGATGCGTTGCTTGATCGTCACGGACCACGGCTTGGTGTAAGCCTTGGGATCATCGACGGTAACCTGGATTTGGAGGTGCCCGAAGTCCGGACGCCGCATCTCCTCCCGCACCTTGGCCATCTCGGTCAACTCGCTTCCATTCCAATCGATCCAAGTATCGTTGCGGATCCCGATGGTGTCGATGACCAGGGTGTCGTCCGACCATTTCGCCGAAGAATAACCTTGCCAGGAGGGCGTCGGATCGCCGGGCAGCGGACGGGCGTCGGTGAACACCTGGCGGTACTCCGCGTTCATTTCATCCAGCACCACCAACAGGCTCGGCGTATGGACGAACTTCAACAAATGCGGCATTCCGTAGGCGCGGAGGAAATTGTCCGGCAGGCACCGGATGTGCGGATCGTCCTTCGCCAGGTTAGCCGTGCGCTGCTTCACCAGCGCCGCGAGCCAGGGTTGATAAGGCAAGCCTCCGGGAAGATCGACGCCGAGGTTCACCATTTGCCGCGATGCAATGGCGTCGCGGGGGTTCGGCGAGACTCCGGGACGGCGCGCGTCGACCTGGTCGCTGGTCCAGATGCCGGAAAAGTCGGGTTTGCCATCGGCCAGCCGTGGGGCGGGAGCGGACAGGTCCACGTTGCCATCGGCCTTTCGTGGCACTCCTGCGGTGGGGTATCTGATCCACTGAGCCGGCAACGGACTTAGCACCAGGAGCAAACTAACGATTGCAAAAACGAAGTAACCAGAGCGTAACGGATGCGGCATCGGGCCCAGCATACAACAACATTGATACGACAACATTGATACAACGACAGCGATACAACAACAGCGATTCTGCTTTTCTTCACAAAGTACTTGACAAAGGCCCAGCGGCCCGGATATCCTGAAACGGATGGCTCAGATCGAACCCATTCGCAAGCGCGCCAACCAGCCCGACGCGATCCACGACCACGCCATCGACAACCTGCGTTACATCCGCGAAACCATGGAGCGCGCGGGCTACTTCACGGCCGTGCCCGGTTGGGGCGGGGTCGCCATGGGCGCCACCGCTCTGGCCGCCGCGGGTCTGGCGTCGCATGCGTCATCGCGGGAAATATGGATGGTATCCTGGCTGGCCGAAGGCGCGATCGCCGTTGCCGCCGGAATGGTAGCGATGTCGCGCAAGGCTCGCGCCGCGGGATTGCCGTTATGGAATCCGCCGGCGCGCAAATTTGTTTTCAGTTTTGTGCCGCCTTTGATCGCGGGAGCCGCACTCACCTTGGCTCTATGGCGGCTGGGCGCGTGGAGCGCCATCCCGGGCGTCTGGCTGATGTTGTATGGAACCGGCGTGATCGCGGGCGGAGCCTTTTCCACTCCCGTGGTCCCGGTGATGGGCGCGTGCTTCCTGGCGACCGGCGCCGCCGCGATCTTCACTCCGGCCGCGTGGTCGGACTTTTGGCTGGGCTTCGGTTTCGGTGCGCTTCACATTATCTTCGGTGCGATTATTGCGAGGAAGTATGGCGGCTAGAGGAAGTATGGCGGCTAGAAGCGCAGCGGTCTCAAAAACCCCTGCCATCAAGAAAGCGGGCGTTGCTCCCGCTCCGGCAACCGATCTTGACCGCCTCATTCATGAACGGATGCGGCTGGGCATCGTAAGCGCTCTGGCGGCGAACCCTTCGCTCACCTTTAATGACCTAAAAAAACTTCTGCGGACCACCGATGGTAACTTGAGCGTGCACGCCCGCAAATTGGAGGAGGCGGGTTATGTTTCCTGCGCGAAGAGCTTCGAGGGCCGCATGCCCAAGACCGAATACGCGCTCACCGATACCGGGCGCAAGGCGCTCGAAAAGTATCTAAATCATATGGAAGCGCTGATTCAGGCGATGAAGAAGTAAATGCACGCTAAGTAAATGGACGCTCCCTCCATTCACGCGGCCATCATCATGGACGGCAACGGCCGCTGGGCCAACCGCCGCGGGCTTCCCCGCGCCGCCGGTCATCGCGCTGGCGCCGCCGCGGTCCGGCGCACCATCGAAGCCGCGCCCGATCTGGGCATCTCCACCCTGACGTTGTACGCCTTTTCCGAAGACAACTGGAGCCGGCCGGTGCGCGAAGTTTCCGCGCTGATGAAACTGCTGGGCCGCTACCTCACGCAAGAAACCGCGCGCTGCATCGCCAACGGAGTGAGGCTTCAGGCGATCGGCCGCCGGGACCGCCTCCCTGCCCCTCTGGTCGCGCTGCTGGAAGAGACTGAACGCAAAACGGCCGGCGGTTCACGCCTGCACTTGCGTCTGGCCTTGGATTACTCCTCGCGGCAGAGCATTATCGACGCCGCGCGGCGGCTGGGGCGCGACGCGACGGAAGATAAATTTTCCGCGCTCATCGGTCCCGAACGTCGATCTCTTGATTCGCACCAGCGGGGAGCAGCGTCTGAGCGATTTCTTGCTGTGGGAGTGCGCCTACGCGGAGCTGGTTTTTACTCCTCGCCTGTGGCCGGATTTCACCGCGGCAGACTTGGCTCAAGCCGTTGCTGAGTTCCACTCGCGGGAACGCCGCTTCGGAGCGGTTTCGGCCGGCGACGCACGCCGCACGGCGTAACGTATTTGTTGAAGTTCACTTGCCGGGCGCGAGCACGACACAAGTCCACTCGCCGCGCTCGTCTTGAAACCCCGAAAGAATCGCCGTACGAGCCACGCGATCGAACTCGGGCCGCAGGTCTCCGATCACGTCTTCGTTGATATTCGCCACGACTACATCGAACGCGCCGGTCTTCACCGCGTCCACGCTGCCCACAAAGAACGGAACCGGCTTGGCGGCTTCCGGATCGATGTCGCACGCGACCACGCGAGTTGCTCCCAGGAGCTTCGCCGCAATCGATAAAATGCCCGATCCGCTGCCAACGTCGAGCACCGAATCGCCGGGCCGGATGATCCGCTCCATCGCCTCCAGGCACAGCCGTGTGCAAGGATGCTGTCCTGTCCCGCACTGCATCCCGGGATTGATTTCGAGCCGGATGCGCCCCGGCGGCGTGGGCTCTTCACGCCACGGAGCCACCACGAAGAATCGCTCGCCGACTTCAATCGGAGGCCATGCGTCCTCGGTTTGTTTCACCCAATCGACTTCGGGCTCCTTCTGCGGCTCACCGAATGCGCGGGCGTCGGCTTCGTTCTCGAAGAATGCAATCAGATATCCGTGGCCCTCATTGATTCCGGCTGTGCCGCCTTCCCACAATTCCGCCACCAGATCGTCGTACTGGTCCGGCTCCGGCTCCAGCCGTACCAATACATCAGCCCTGCACCCGATACATCAGCCCTGCACCCGGGTTTGCTTCCCCGCCCAGAATGCTTCCTTCAAGATCATCTTTCGAATTTTGCCGGTGCCGGTCTTAGGCAATGCTTCCTCGCGAAATTCGAAGATACGCGGATGTTTGAACTTGCTCAGCCTCGCTTCCAGAAACTTGCGCAATTCATCTTCGCTGAGAGCGAGCCCCGCTTTGCGGACGACAATAGCCGCGGGCACTTCTCCCCATTTGGGGTCGGGAGCGGCGACCACGGCGCACTCCAGCACCGCCGGGTGCGCCTGAATCGCAGCTTCTACTTCGATCGACGAAATGTTTTCGCCGCCGGAGATGATGATCTCCTTCTTGCGGTCGACGATGTTAACGTAGCTCTCTTCATCCCAGACCGCCATGTCGCCCGTGTGCAACCACGTCCCGGTCATCGCCGCGCGAGTACCTTCCGGATCGCCATAGTAACCGTCCATCACCTGATCGCCCTGAACCACGATCTCGCCGACCGTCTTTCCGTCGCGGGGCACGTCGCGCATCTCGGCGTCGACTACCCGCACGTCGGCGCCCGGCACGGCCCATCCGGCCATCGCCTGGCGTCTCCAGCGCTCTTCATCGGATCCGTAATCGAGACCCTTGAACAGCGCGGTGGTGATCACGGGAGAAGTTTCGGTCAGGCCGTAGCCGGCACAGCACTCGCAGCCAGGGAACGCCTTTTCCCACCGTTCCACAAGCGCCGGCGAGCTGGCCGCACCGCCGGTCATCATGCGGCGCAGGCTCGACAGATCGTACTTTTCCCGAGCCGGCGAATTCAGCAAGGCGTTCGCCATGGTCGGCACCAGGCTCATATCCGTCGCGCGATGCTGTTGAATCAGCCGGAACACGGTCTCCGGCTCAAACCTTCGCACCATCACCTGCTGATTGCCCAGCAGCGTGGAGGCCTGCGGCCTTCCCCAGCCGTTGGCGTGAAACAGGGGAATCGTGTGCAGATCCACGATGGTCTCCGGCCGGTGACATTGCAGCGCGACCGTCATCCCGTGCAGGTAAATGGTCCGGTGTGAGAGCGTCGCGCCCTTGGGCGTGCCGGTGCTGCCGCTGGTGTAGAAGAGCTCGGCGATGGACATTTCGTCGTAGGTGAAAATATCCGCACGCCGGGCGCGCCCGCTGTCGACCATCTCTTCGTACGGCGCGCCAATCTCGATCCAATGTCTGGCGTCGGGAAGCCGCGGCTTCAATCGTTCGACCACTCGCTGCGAAGTCCGTTTCGAAGATCACCATCTTCGCGCCGGAGTGGGCCAAGATGGAAGCCAGCTCGCCCTCCGCCAGCCGGACGTTGAGAGGCATCACGATGGCGCGGGCCTGGATCACGCCGTAGTAGCCTTCCAAAAGCTCGTTATTGTTGAAACTCAGATAGGCAACCCGGTCGCCGGGTTCGATTCCGCGCCGAGTCAACCCATCGGCCAGCTTTTCCACCCGCTCGCCGAATTGAGCGTAGGTAAAAGAGCGGTCGCCCGACACGACGCCGATCTTGGAGCCGAACACATCCATGGCCCGGTGCAAGAATCTGAGTGGGGTAAGCGGAACGAACATCGCGGTCAGCCGGCCATTATTGTACGACAGGGCTCGCCGGGGCCGCCTCCCTCACGGCGGAAGATTGCCCCTACTCCGCCAGCACCATCCGAGCTCGTGCAGTATCAGGAATTACGGCAGCGCGGGCCGAGGATTCCACCAGTGACGCGCGGGAGGAGGCGGAGGCGGCGCGGCAGGAATGTACTGCAAGTACTGGTCCCCCTCCTGGCGCATTTTCCTTCTCAGGTGCTTCCACTGTTTGGAGGCGGCGTCCATGTCGCTCTTGAAGCTCTTGAGATCGCCGCACTGAAGCTGCGCCCGGCTTGCGTAGAGCGCACCGAGGATACTCATGAGATCCACGTTCCTCTTCTTGACCTCGCGCCCTTTCGTCACAAATGCTATCCCCTCGTCGACGCGAGCCAGGTTCCCTTCGCGAACTTGTGCGCAAAATGGTGAGCCGATCCATTCCCTCGCTGTCACGGCCTCATGTTCGGCTCTCGCCAGGAACACGTTGCGATTGGCTGCCCGGAGATCAAGTAGTGCAAGCCCGCCGAGCACCTCCGGATCGCTCGCGTCCAAGGAGAGGGCCCGGCGATAATCAATCTCCGCTCGATCGATCCGATCCATCCTGTAGGAAACATAGGCGAGCCTCTTCCACGCCTCCTCCCGCGAGGGTTCGATCTCGACCAGCTTTTCGTACGCGTCGATCGCTTCTTGACACAGCGGATCGCCATCGTCGGCGCCGCACCAAATTTCGGCGATTGATCCAATGGCAAAATACGCCTTCGTCATTTTTGGATCGAGGGTGACAGCCTGTTGCAGGTGCGCCAGTGCGCCCTTTGCGTCGTCGCCTTTCGCAACTGCTGCCATTCCGGCCGCGAATTCCATTTCAGCGGTCGAAGCTTGAGGGTAGCCGGCCGAGGCTAAGGCGCAAGACGCGATGATGAAATTCAAGAATCTCAGGCTTTTCGCATGCCCCGATGAATAGACACCGAGGCTTGACCCATAGTTCCTTACAGTGGCGACGCCCTCTCGCGCCTCTTATCTCAGCGATGCTCGATCTGGCTGGCGCGCGTACGATCTTCTTCCGCGCCGTCGTGGTCGCCCAAGGCGTCACGAGACATGGCTCGCGCCCGATACACGAAAGGAGCGTCGGTTTGCTCCTGGATGGCGGCGTCGTAATCGGCGAGCGCCTTGTCGTGCTGGCCGAGCGCGGCATACAGTTGCCCGCGTTGATATAAAGCGTCGGTGTTAGACGCCAAAGCGATGGATTGCGTGAACTCACTCACGGCTCGTTGCAGGTCGCCGCGTTCTTTATAGATCACGCCCAATTCCGTGTGCGCCTGCGCCAGGTTCGAATCCAGACTGAGGGCGTGGTCGAAGTCCTGCATCGCTTCGTCGATCTTTTGCTGATCACGGCGCGCCAGCCCGCGTTCCAGATAGGCCGAGGCCAACTGCGGCCAGATGTCGACCGCACGGGTGAATTTCTGCTCCGCGGCATTGAAGTCGCTCTTGCCCATCAGCAGCATGCCTTCCTGATACACCTTCTCGGCCCGGGCCGGCGCGGAGGAAACGTACACGTACCCCTCCCACCCGGCGGCCCCGGCGACGATTACCAGCGCCGTTCGGACCAATATTCTGCGGCGATGGAGCTTCACTTCCGGGGAGATTCCCTGCTCAACCGTTCCCGCCGCGGGCGGAGGTTTAAGCGTGCGCCAGAGCCTCTTAATCCAAGAAGGGCGATCGATGGAAGCGTGCTCGGAGGCCCGGCGAGGGACGGGAGGGGGCGGCTTTATGGCGTCCCAGAGCCGCTTCAAAGGCGATAATGCCATGCGAAACTCCGAGTATAACAGCCGTGCTTGAAATCTTACAGCGCGAAAACCTGGCGTTTCACCACCAAGAAATAGATCGCCAGAACGGCCAGCGCCGCTCCCGCTGCGGCCACGGCGGGCGAGATTCCGAACAACGGAATCAGCACCGACCCCATCATCAGGTTGCCCAGCGGCATCCCGCTCCGGAACGCGACGTTGTAGACGCTCATTACGCGCCCGCGCATCTCGTCGCTCACCACTAGTTGCACTGTCGTCAGCAGCAGCGACGCGGAGCCCATGGTCGCCATCCCCGCCGTGAAGAGTAACACGCACGACAGCAGCAGCCAGTGCGACAGGGCGAAGCTCGCGATGGCTACGCCCAACCCGGTCATCAGCAGCAAGGCCACCAGGCCCTGATGTTTCAGTTTGCCCAGCCAGGCCACGATTGCGCCGCCGGTCAGCGACCCCGCTCCCGAACAAATCAGCAGTAGCTGATAGGTTTTTGGCCCTTGGTTAAACACCTGCTGCACGAACACCGGCAGAAATCCGACCATGGAGAATCCCAGCAGCGTCATCAGGAACGCCAGCACCACCAGCGCGCTCATGCCGTCCCTCTGGCGAATAAATTGGAATCCTTCTTTCATGCTGGTCCAGATCTTTACGCTGCTCTTTGCCGGAACGTACTTCACGTGGATTAAGTAGAGCGAAACGATCACGGCAATGAAGGAAACCCCGTTCAGCGCGAAGCACCAGGTTGCGCCCAGGGCGGTGTAGGCGAGGCCGCCGATGGTCGGCCCCACGATGCGCGCCAGGTTGAATTGGATGGAGTTCATGGCGATCGCGTTAGAGAGATCCTCGGGATTGACCAGCGATGGCAATAGCGCGGAATAAGCCGGGCCCCCGATGGATTGGCCGCATCCGACAATGAACGACAGCGTCAGGATGTGCCACACATGGACGGTATGGGTGAAGAACAGCGTCGTCAAAATGAAAGCGCAGGTCATCTGGATATACTGCGAGGTCAGCAGTAGCTTGCGCCGGTCGATACGGTCGGCGAAAACGCCTCCGATTAATGAAAACAGCATGATCGGGGTCATTCCCAGGAACAGATCCAGTCCCAGGTAAAACGGGTCCTTGGTCATTTCCAGGACCAGCCAACTCTGCGCGAACTGCTGTACGAAGGTCCCGATTGTGGAGGTGCATGCCCCCAGCCACATGAGGCGAAAGTCGCGATAGCTGAGGGCTTTGAATACGCGTGTGAACAAGAGGAGTGGCTTATTCCGGAAGAGGATGAACGCGCTGGATCAAATGCAGAATATTACCTTCGCAATCGGTGAAGAAAACCACGCGGTTGCCTTGCGGCGAGGCGTAAGGTTCTCCCAGAAAGCTGACGCCGCGCCCGCGGAGAGCAGCCAGGGCTTGGTCGAAGTCCGAAACGGCAATGGCCATGTGCCGCAAACCCGGATGGTGCATTTCCTGCCCGGTCCGTTCTCCTTTGGCCGTGATGATCTCGAGTACCACCCCATTGGGAGCTTTCACGAAATGCGTGCCGCCGTCACGGGCGATGGCCTTGAACGCCAGGTGCTCCACGTACCATTGCGCCAGGGTTCCGGGACTCGAACTCGCAATGGCGATGTGCTCCACTCCAGCGAACATAGGCTGATTTTAACAGTTCGTCCCAGGGCGCCGTTTCCGGCAATGGCTAACAATTACCGGCAGCGGCTAAGAATCACCGGCAGCGGCTAAGAATCAATAGATCTGGAAGCAGAATACACGGCTGGAGCCCATGGGCGTAAGCACGTATTCGCCATTGTCCAACTCCTCGTCCACTTCCACCCGGTACAAGCCCTGCCCCAGACGCGTCACCGCCAAGTGCAGAGCCTTGGAGTTGCGCCCCCTACCGAGCGAAAGCTCGCGGTGACCGCCCTTGACGTCCAGCTTGTACAGTTCCAGGCTGTCGGCCGTGATCTTGTCGCTTTGGAGGATGAAGATCGGTTCGGCTAGCGGCGTGCGCGCGGTCGAGGCTGGTCCTGCAATGGTGTAGCTGTTGGCGTTCTTACCCTCTTCCTTGGCGTCGCTGGCCTCGGTGGGAACCAGATTGTCGGCATGAACCAGGTAGACCATATCCGGCTTGGCGGGCTTGGGACCGGTGTAGTCCGCGGTCAAGGCGGGCATCGCGGCAGCAGCAAACAGAATCGAGAGCAGGGGCAAGCGATGAGGCATCGTGACCTCCATTTTAGCGCCTACGCCTGTATTGTAATCCTTCGGGTGGTGTTATACGTCTCGACGGATTTGGAAAGACTGGCGCTCAAAACTCGATTCGCGCCTGAGCGGCAATCATTCTGGGCGAGCTGTCTCCGCCCAGTCCCACACCTAGCAATCCGGTGGGAGGAGAAGCGGCATAGGTAAGCGCGCCGAACCCCGTTTGCGTGGCCGGCTTGCCGGGAATGCCAGCGTAGACGACCGAAGGAAGTCCGAAATTTGGATGATTGAAGAGATTGAAGAACTGAAGGTCGATACGCAGCTTCATCCGCTCAGTCAGCGCAAACCACTTCGTCAGATACAAATCGAACCACGTGAAATCGGGGCCGCGAAGCGCGTTGCGGCCGAGGTTCCCGAACTGGCAGTTCGCCGGGCTGTCGCCGCCGGCACAAGCGCCGGTGCTGGGGTCGACCGCCGATGAGAAGGCGTTGGGATTAAGCCACTGGATCGTTCCCGGCTGTGTAACCCCGGGAATCGCATTATGGTCATACAGGGGCGCCCCCGGAACCACGCTGGCGAACTGGGGTCCGCTTCCATTTATGATGCCGTTGCCATTGGCCGAATAAGGAGCGCTCAAGACGGAGAAAGGCAGGCCGCTCCGCCAGAACGCCGACCCGGACACCTGCCATCCATCGAGCGCGTAGCCGCCGAAGCCGCGCATCTTGACCGGCAGCTCATAAACATAAGAGGCCGTGACGTTGTGCCGGACGTCGTAATCGCAGGGGCCCCGGTCGCGCGCTAAATCGCCAGGGAGCGGCGAAAGGATTCCTGCCGTGGAGAATGGCAGAAAGCCGCCGTTGGAGACCTCGTCAATGCAATGACTCCAGGTATAGTTGGCTTGAAGCTGGAGTCCATGGCCGAGCCGTTTCTCAATGGTGTTTTGCAGTCCGTTGTAATGACTGTTGGCGCCGGTGGCGAGTTGGGTGACGGCAGCGAATCGCGGATCGACCGGTGAACCGTAAGGGAACGGCCCGAAGCAACCCGGGCAGACGGTCTGGTATCCGTTCACTTGCGTAGTGTAGGGTTGATTCACAGCCCGCGTGCCGACGTACTGCGTGCGTAAGTGGATGGTGCTCCCAATCTGATGCTCAAGGGCAAAGCTCCACTGCATGAAATAGGGCGCACGCAGCTTTCCGTCAGGCGCCGCAGCGATACTGACCGGTTGCAAGCATGCGCCCGGATTCGAAAGGGGCGATGCGCAAGATAGTTCTCCGGCGGCAAAACCCTGGCCGAAGGTTTGGTTCGCCGCGACAGCCGCATCGATGGCGCTATCAGGGACTCCGGGGGCGACCGCCGTTCCTCCGATGGTTCCGAGCAGACCACCTTCGAAGGTTCGCGAATACGGAGGATTGACGCCGACAAGATCGACAACGCTTCCCGGCAATAGATCGCTGAACAGGCCGAATCCGCCCCGCAGGACCGTATGGGGGGCGATCTGCCAGGCAATAGCAGTTCTGGGTTGCAAGATTTCGAGCGGCGTCGATTGGAAAACATTTCGGAGACCAGTCTGTATCGCCGCGTTCAGCGGTTGGTTCACATCGTGCAGGATCGAATCGAAGGAGCCCGTAAGGCGTGCGACTTCATCGTGAGGACTCAGGGGATTGGAATTGTGAGTGGCGCGCAGGCCGAACGTCCAGGTCAGCTTTGAAGTGACCTTCCAGGTGTCCTGGGCGTAGAGATCGACGTTGAGGAAGTTGTACGGCTGAGAATCGGCGGCCGGGAATGTTTCGGAAGCTGTCGAGGCTTCCCCGTGGATGAACTGCGGCAAAGCCGTGTAGGTAACCAGGGGGACGGCGCCCTCGCCGAAGTCGTAATCGTTGAGGCGAAAAATCCTGGTGTTGGTTCCGAAGCGCAACTCATGCGCGCCGAACGTCCAGGCCAGGTTGTCGTTGATGAAGAAGCGCGCGGCGCGGCGCCCCTGCACCCAGGTATTATCGAGCCCGCCGATGGGCGCGAAAGGAGCGTTCGCGCCCACCCCTTCCAGCACGATCGGGAAGGCCGCCAGGGTTTTCTGAAAATCAGACGGCGCAAACAGACTCTCATACCAGGAGAACGCCGGATTGAAGTAATTCACCACGTGCGGGGAGAAGACGTGCGTGTAACCAATCGCGAAAGAATACAGCGGCTGCGGGGAGACCGAATTGAAGAGTGGATTGATAGGGTCCGTGTAGGCCGCCTGCAAGCCTGTATCCGCTTGAAACCGGTACCAGGCGAGCGTTCCTCTGGTCGATGTTATCGTCGATGCGCGCGGTCTGAACCTGCTCGTGATCGTCACTGGAATGAGAAACGGTCTGGCGATTGGCGCACCCGTTTCCATTCGGCGGAGCTCCGCCGGCAGCGCTCCCGCCGCTATCGAGTGGGCAGCCGAGAACCGCCAGTGGCGTACCGGAGGTGTTTTGGAACAGGCTGAACATTTTTTCGTAGAACGGGACCATTTGAGGCTGGGGCGCATAAACCGATCCCGTCACTGCGTCGACGCCACCCAAAGGAAGCTGCCTGAGGACGTAGCTCTGAAACGCCGCCGTTGGAACGGCGACGGTGGAAACAATGGGCAAAGCGATCCGCACCCATTCCGCATCGAAGAAGAAGAACAGCTTGTTGCGCCGGATGGGCCCTCCCACGCTTCCTCCGAAGTGGTTGACGTTCGATCGCGGCTTCCGATTGCCGGGCGTCGAATTGGTGAAAAAATCGGCGGCGTTGAGCTTGGAGCCGTTCCAGAGCTCATACAAATTTCCATGCAATCGATTGGCGCCGGATTTGGTGACGTAGTTGACCTGCGAAGCTCCGTAGCGCCCTTGGTCGACCGCGTAGGAAAGCGTGTTCACGGTCACTTCGGCGATCGAGTTGAGGCCAAGAACCAGATTGGTGGAGAGGCCGCTGTTCAGATTGGTAAGCGGGTCGTTGGTTTCGAGGCCATCGACGATGTAACCGTTAGCAAGAGCCGGCAGACCGTTAAACTGAACGTTTCCATAGCCGTTACTGCTGCCGAGAAAATCGTTGCCGCTGCCAGCCGTGTTCATGAGCGCGCCGGGTGCGAACTGCAACGGGTAGGTCAGGTCCGCTCCGGGATTCGGCAGGTTTTCGAGCGCGGTGGCGTTCATGGTGGTAGACGTATTCGGGTTCTCCGGGTTCACCAGCAAGGACTCGGCTGTCACAACGACTTCCCCATGAGAGGTCGGCAGCTTGAGGACGAAGTTGACGTTCTGCCTTTGGCCCAGACCGGCGAAGACTTGCGGATTGGTCTGCGCCTCGAAGCCCTGGGCCTCGGCGGTCACGGCAAAGGAGCCCGGCTTCAATTGCGGGATATTGAAGCGGCCCGATGCGTCCGTCTGTATCTGGCGCTTCGATCCGGTCTCGGCATCGGTGGCGGTGACAAGTGCGCCGGCAATGGGGGCTCCGCTGGGATCGGCGACAGACCCCAGGATCGCGGTGGTGGTTTCGCCCTGAGCGAGCAACAAGCCCGGAATCAACATCCATGCGAATATAGGCGGACCTAAATTAGTCACACCTAAAACGCTACACGATAGGCGAACTGCGCGTCAAATGCGTAAGATGGGGTAGTGGCTCCGGCTCTGAACAGCGCGACATCGGAATCGGTGGATGATTACCTGAAGGCGATCCTCGAACTGGGAGGAGCCGAGGACGCTCGCGTCACCACAAATGCGCTCGCTGAGAGACTGGGCGTGCGAACGCCTTCGGTCACGGGCATGCTTCAGAAGCTTGCCGTTCAGAGGCCCGCGCTAGTGCTTTACGAAAAGCATCGCGGCGCGCGCTTGACCGCCGCGGGAAAGCGGAGAGCCTGGGAACTGGTTCGGCATCACCGTCTTTTGGAGCTTTTCCTGCACGACGTGCTCAAATACTCCTGGGATGAGGTTCACGAGGAAGCCGAGCGGCTGGAACATTTCATTTCCGAGCGATTTGAGGATCGCGTAGCGGCGATTCTCGGCGATCCCCAGATCGACCCGCACGGACACGTCATACCCGCAAAATGCGAGAACGGCGTCTATCGCGAGGAAGCGCCCTTGACACAATGGCCGCTCCAGACCGCCGCCATTGTCAGCAGCGTGTCCGACCGAAGTTCGGCCGCCCTTCGGGAATTAGACCGCTTGGGGTTGACACCGGGCACGACATTGACGGTACAACAGAGAGGGGCCGCAGGCTCGCTGGTTGTCAGGATACACGCCCGGAAGGCGCCCCTCCGCGTGAGCGCCGCTCTGGCGGAGCGCATCTTCGTCGCAGACGATCGTTCCCGGCCGGCGGTCGCGGGCAATCCCTGAACTCCAGCTCGAAGAGTCGCCCACCTGTCGAAATGCGTTGCCCTCGCTTCAGACTGGCCCGCTAGTACTATTCTTGCGCTTCTATTCCGTCTTGCGGAACAGATTGTCGAACGCGGCACGCGCATCATTGGCGCTGCGTGGCACGGTGACGTCAGCGGGACGGTTGCCATGGGGAGGAGCGTCCAGCGGTGAGCCGCCAACGCCAGCGAATCCGCCTCCGTGAGCTGCATCGCGCGCCACGGTCACGCGGGCCTTGAACAGTTCGCACTCGTTAGCCTGGTCCTTGACCGGGATTCGTACGGGGATCGGCTTGAGGCACTGGAAACGCGTGGATGGCTCAAAATGCGCGCACTGTTTGCAGCAGTGCAGCGCCTTGCCGCACTTAGGACAATTGCCCCGGAAATCGATTCCCGGCCCCAGCATCGCGGAACAGTTGTAGCAACGCGACGCGGCCACGGATTGGACCAGCCGCGGCAAGCGCGGACCGGTGACATCCAAGGGGGGGCGGGGGCCTTGCGGGCGGGGCCGATCCTCACGCTTCGGCCCGGAATGAGAAGAGTCACGGCCGGAATCCTGGTAGCCGTGCTGCCTGTACTTGCGGTCGCCTTCCATAAAGTGCTGGTTGGCTCTCCTTTGGTTGTTTACGTCTGGTTTTGTCGGGAAAGTAGTTTCAAGGCAAATCGAGATTTCGGAATTGGGAGACTAGCGGGCGCATCCTCGACGGGGAACGGTTGGATTGGGTTGCCCGCGTAACGTCTAAACCACTATGTACCACGAACCGCGCGCGGAATCCAGTAAAATCTTTCGTTCTGACGCAATAATCGGCGGCGACGCCGTTTTGCGATAGTCACAACCTTCCATCGTTAGTCCGCGAGCCTTCCGTTCACTAGCCCGTTATGCTTCGCCGGCCCACTTTAACGGGGCGTTACATGGCCGATTCAAAGGATCGTCAAAATGGTTTGGGCTGATCCGCACGGCGCAGCCCAGCCGTCCGGTCGCCAGAGGGGTAAAATCGCGCCCAAACAAGAACTGGGTACCATGTTCGCCGAGTGGCTCCAACGCTAGTACTTGGGTGTCGGCTAACGCTCCCTCGGGACCGATCCTGCCGACCACCGCCTCCACCCGCACGTCACCCGGCGCCAATCCTGCCAGCTCCACAGTGGCCCGCACGGGTACAGCGGAGCCGGTCAGCACGGCCGTTTCATCCCCAATTCCGCAGTCGGCGATCTGCACCATGGGCCACCGTTCGGCCATCCATTGGACCCAACGGGCCTGTTCGCGAGGCTCCTTGAATCCGTCCGCGCTGGCGCGGGCGAAGCCCAGATGCGCCGGCTCATACAACTCCTTGCGGTACTCCCGTATCATCCGGTCGCAATTAAAATGCTCGCTCACGTAGGCCAGCGATTGTTTGACGCGCTTCATCCATTCGACCGGTACGCCCTGTTCCCGATTCTCGTAATACATGGGTACAATCTCGTCCTCGAGAATCGAATACAATCCGGCCGCGTGGGCATCGTCGCGTTCGGGCGAATATGGCTCGCGATCTCCAATCGCCCATCCGCCGGTTAGCTCCCCGGCTTCGTCGAACCACCCGTCCAAGATGCTAAGATTCAGGACCCCGTTGATGCCCGCCTTCATGCCGCTGGTGCCGCAGGCTTCCTCCCCCCGGCGAGGCGTATTCAACCATACATCCACGCCGCCCACCAGCTCCCGCGCCACCTGAATGCCGTAGTCCTCCACGAACACGATATGGCCGGCCAGTTCCGGATTGCGCGAGTGCTGGACGATTTCGCGAATCAGCGTCTTTCCGGGAACATCCGACGGATGGGCCTTGCCTGCGATCACAATCTGCACCGGCCGCAGCGGATTGGTCAGGATCCGCGTGAGCCGGGCCATGTCCCGGAACAGCAGCGTGGCGCGTTTATAGGTGGCAAAGCGGCGCGCGAATCCGATCGTCAGAGCCTCGTGGTTCAAAACCTCCTGGAGCCGTCTGACTTCCGGCGCAGGAGCCTTACGGGCCACGGCGTTGGCGACGGCGCGTTCCCGCACAAAGGCAATTAAGCGGCGCTTGCGGCGCCGGTGCCCCTCCCATAACTCCGCGCTGGGGATGTCGGAAACCTGAGTCCAGATCTCCGGATCCGAATGATCCTCCGGCCAATCCGGCCGAAGGTTTTGATCGTACAACGCCGCCAGGTCGCCGTTGATCCAGGTTGGCAAATGCACGCCGTTGGTGATGGAAGTGATCGGGATCTCCCATACCGGCAACTTGGGCCACAAATCCTGCCACATCTGCTGCGACACATGCCGGTGCAACCGGCTGACCGCGTTGCGGTAAGAGGAAGTCTTAAACGCAGCGATGGCCATCGAAAACGGCTCCTGAGGATCTTGGGGACGGCTGCGGCCCAGCGCCAGCAGATCCTCGAAGCGGATTCCGGTGGTCTCGCAGTAGTCCTGGAAGTACTCGTACATCAAGCTGGGCTCGAATAAATCGATCCCCGCCGGCACTGAGGTGTGGGTGGTGAAGACATTGTTCACTCGAGTAGCTGCCTGCGCTTCCTCGAAACTCAGCCCCTCCCGTGCCATTAAGACGCGGATCCGCTCCAGCGCGAGGAACGCCGAGTGCCCCTCATTCATGTGGTAAACGCTGGGACGCAATCCCAGAGTCTCCAGCGCCCGCAGCCCGCCAATCCCCAAGACGATCTCCTGGCGAATGCGCTTGTGCTGATCCCCGGCGTACAGTTGACCGGTGATATCGCGGTGCGCCGGGTCGGCATTCTGAGCGATGTTGGAATCGAGCAGATACAACCTCACCCGGCCTACGTCGATGCGCCAGAGCTTGAGGTGTACGGGCACCCCCTCTAGCACCACCGTGACGGTCAAGTCCTGCCCCTGCGGATCGGTCAGAGGCGTGATCGGCAGCGCGTGGAAGTCGTTCACCGGCGCGCGCTCCTGTTGCCAGCCGTCGGGATCGAGCGTCTGTTGAAGGAAACCCCTCTGATACAGCATGCCGACGCCAACCAGGGGCACGTGCGCGTCGCTGGCGGCGCGCAGATGATCGCCGGAGAGAACCCCCAAGCCGCCCGAATAAATCGGAAGGCAATCGATGAGCCCGTACTCCATCGAGAAGTAGGCAATCAGCATCGCTTGAGTCTGGTCAGGTTCACCCGCGCCGCGCGAGGCCAAATAGCTGTCGTGCAGCTCACAGGCCCGGCGGTAAAGGGCCAGGTAGCGAGGGTCCGTCGCGGCGCGCTGCAGCTGCTCCTGGGAAACCCGCCCCAGCAGCACTACCGGATTGTATCCTGAGTTTTTCCAGGTCGCCGGATCCAGCCGGCGGAACAGCGACCGGATGGTGTGATTCCAGCTCCACATTACGTTAGTCCCCATTTCGGGCAACCTGCGTAAAGGCTCGGGCAGCGCCGGACGGACCAGGAATTCCTTAATCGGGTGGATCTGAAATGACATTGAGACGGAGCCCCCGGCTCCCTTAAGACAGTAGCCGCGTGGCCAAAAACCTCTCCGCGCCCCCATTGTACGCGTTATGCTGGGAGCTTGCGCAAATTACCCGCTACCCTCCTCTTGGCGGCAGCCGCGGCTCTGGCCGGTTGCGCCAAAGCGCCTATGCCCATTGCGGTAGGCTCCCAGAGTATTACCGGCCAAGCCGTGGTCGGCGAAATCGTAGCCCAGCATTTGGAACATCGCCTGGGCCGCAAAGTGCAACGGCGACTGGGCCTGGGCAGTGAGTCGATCGTCTACCAAGAGTTGCAACTCAGCCATATCTCGGTCTACCCGGCCTTCACCGGAGCCCTTGAGTCGGAAATCCTGAGAGAGCAGGCCAGTCCCGATCCGTCGGTGGTCTGGGAGCGGACCCATTCAGAAATGAACCGAGTCTCCCACATGGAGCTTTTCAACCCGCTCGGGTACGAAAACCCTCCTGCCATGGTCATTAAAGCCGCCGACGCCGAACCGCTAAAGATCGTCACGCTAAGTCAGGCCGCCCAAGCGGCTACTAAATGGAAGATCGGAATGGGCTATGAATTTCAACAGAGCGCGAACGAGGTAACCGCGCTCAACAGTTACCGTCTGCCGTCCGCCCAGCCACTGCGCGGCGTGGAGCCCACCGAGCTGTTTCCGATGCTCCAGCGAGGGGATCTCAACATGATCACCGCGGATTCGATCGACGGGCGCCTCACCTCGCCGGATTACCGTATTCTGGCCGACGACCGGCACGCCTTTTCGCCCTACCAGGCCTGCCTGCTCACCCGGCAGGATGCGCTTACCGCTGAGCCAAAGCTCCGCGGCGCCCTGGCCGAACTTTCCGGAAAGTTTACGACCGAAATGGTCCGCAAAATGAGCGCCGAAGTGGATCTAGGTCACCGCCAGCCGGCCGATATCGCGGCTGGGTTTCTGGCGCAAGCCGGCCTCAACTAGTGTAGTGTCCAACAAATAGCTGGACATTCAGATAAGACTGGTTCATACTGGGTCATGCCCCGCCCAACCCCCGTGCTGGTCGTGTCTGAGGATCAGCGGGAGCAGATCCAGCAGTGGTTGACGGCGTTGGGAACGCCGCAACAGGTGGCCCTTCGGGGCCGCATCGTGCTCGCATCGGGCGGCGGTAAATCGGAGGCTGCCATCGCTGCCGAGTTGAATGTCAATCGGAAAACAGTTCGTCTGTGGCGAGAGCGTTTTGTCGCGCAAGGTCTGTCGGGTCTATGGGAGATCGCACCGGGCCGGGGCCGCAAGGCCACCTACGATCCGGAGCGAATCAAGGCCGTCATCGACGCTACACTGCAATCCAAACCGAAAGGGATGACGCACTGGAGTTGCCGTCTGATGGCGGCCAATCAGCGGATCAGCAAATCGACAGTAAGTAATCTGTGGCGCAGTCACAACATCAAGCCGCACCGCACCAAAAAGTTCAAGTTGTCGCGGGACCCGAAGTTCCTCGAAAAGCTCACCGATGTCATTGGTCTTTACTTGAATCCGCCCGACCAAGCGATGGTGCTCTGTGTCGACGAAAAGAGCCAAATTCAAGCCTTAAACCGCACTCAGCCCGGTCTGCCGTTGAAAAAGGGACGTTGCGGTACGATGACCCACGACTACAAGCGAAACGGAACCACCACGCTGTTCGCAGCTCTGGATGTGCTGCAGGGGAAAGTCATCGGGGAATGTCGCACGCGGCACCGGCATCAAGAGTTCTTGAAGTTTCTGCGGCGCATCAACCGGGAATTTCCGGGCAACACACCGCTCCATCTAGTGATTGACAATTACGGTACCCACGGCACGGTCGAGGTCAAAGCGTGGCTCAAAAAGCATACGCGCTTCGTCATCCATTACGTTCCCACCAGTTGCAGTTGGCTCAACCTCATTGAGCGTTGGTTCGCCGAGTTGACCAACAAGCGCATCCGCCGCGATTCCTTTCTTTGCGTCGCTGATCTCACTGCGGCGATCCAGGATTTCCTGGCTGCTTGGAACGCAAGCCCCAAACCCTTCGTCTGGACCGCCACCGTCGACTCGATCCTCGCCAAACTCGCCAGATGCCGTCAAACTCTCGAACAGATCCAGCCCGGCTGCACTGCTCGTAAAACCCCTAAACGAAAGTCCAGCTAATTCCTGGACACTACACTAGCGAATTGAGTCAGGCTGAGGATGTTGCCGTCAGGATCTTTGAACCACGCGATTTTCGCGCCGCCCGGCGCGGTCCAGATCCCAAGTTCGTCCTGCGGGACCTGAGGGAAACGCTCGAACGTCACTCCGGAAGACGCAAGCGAACCCACCGCCTGAGCGATGTCCGGCACCTTCCAGCCGAGGATTGTAAATGGCTGCGGCGTGAGAGGCGCCGGAACGGTGGAGACTCGCAGCACGATCCCATGGGCATCGAACACGGCCGCAAAACCGTCCTGGCTGGTCAACTTCAGGCCCAGCTTGTCACGGTAGAACTCGATCGCGCGTCCTTGGTCGCAGGTGGGTGCAAACGCCATCACGTCGCAGTTCGCAAGCATGACTATTTCTTTTCTGCCGCCAAACCCGTCCGCGCCAGGAAGCCGGTGTCGAGCTTCCCCGCGATGAAGTCCGGGTGATCCAGGATGCGGCGGTGCAGAGGAATCGAGGTATAAATCCCCTCGACCACGAACATATCCAGAGCTCGCCGCATGCGGGCGATCGCCTGGGTCCGGTCGGAGCCGTACGCGATCAGCTTCGCCACCAGCGAATCGTAATAGGGCGGGATCACACCGTCATGATAGGCCGCGGTATCGACCCGGATGCCGGAGCCGCCGGGAAGGTTCAATCCAGTGATGCGGCCGGGCGAGGGCGCGAAGGTTTCCGGATGCTCGGCGTTGATGCGGCACTCGATGGCGTGGCCGCACAGGCGCGGCTGGCGCGGAAGAATGTCTTCCAGCCGCTCGCCCGCCGCGATACGGATTTGCGCGGTTACCAGGTCCAGGCCGGTCACCATCTCGGTCACCGGGTGCTCAACCTGGATGCGCGCGTTGACTTCGATGAAGTGCAGGCCGCCAGTCGAGTCCATCAGGAATTCGACGGTTCCGGCGTTGGAGTAACCGATGGCTTTGAAGGCCGTGCGCAGACTCCTGGAGATGCGTTCGCGCAGCTCAGGACCGACGGCAGTGGAAGGCGCTTCTTCAATCAGCTTCTGATGCCGCCGCTGGATAGAGCATTCGCGCTCACCCAAAATCTCGACGTTGCCGTGCTGATCGCCCAGCACTTGAAACTCGATGTGGCGCGGATTCTCCACCAGCTTTTCCATGTAGACGTCGCCGCAGGAGAATGCCGCGGCGGCTTCGGCTTGCGCTTGCGCCAGCAGCGATTGAAGATCGTCCTCGGAACGCACCACGCGCATGCCGCGCCCGCCTCCTCCGGCGGAAGCTTTGAGCATCACCGGGTAGCCGATGTGTCTGGCGAGCTCCGCCGCTTCTTCGGCGTTGTGCAAGATGCCCTTGGAGCCGGGAAGAATCGGGACACCCGCCTCCTCCATCGCCGCGCGAGCCATCTGCTTCAGGCCCATCAGCCGGATCACCTGCGGCGTGGGGCCGATGAACTTGAGACCGCTGGTTTCGCACACTTCGGCGAAGTCGGCGTTTTCGCTCAAGAACCCGTAACCTGGATGAACCGCGTCGGCATTGCTGATCTCGGCGGCGCTGATGACGCTGGGAATGTCCAGGTACGATCGCGCGCTCTTGGCGGGTCCGATGCAGATCGCTTCGTCAGCGAAGCGCGTGTGCAAGCTATGCCGGTCGGCTTCCGAATATACCGCAACGGTGCGAATGCCCAGATCCTTGCAGGCGCAAATGACGCGCAGAGCGATTTCCCCGCGATTGGCAATGAGAATTTTTTGGAACACGGCTATTTGGGCAGAATGGCGAAGAGAGCTTCGCCGTACTCCACCGGGCGTCCGTTCTCTACCAGCTTGGCCTCGATGATACCGGCGGTTTCCGCCTCGATTTCATTCATCAGCTTCATCGACTCGATGATGCACAGCACCTGGCCCGCATCCACCTTGTCGCCGACCTTGACGAATGACGGCGCGCCGGGCGAAGGCGCATCGTAGTAGGTCCCCACGATGGGCGATTTCACCAGGACATGATTGGAGTCCGATTCGGGCGGCTTTGCGGGGGAGGACGCCGCGGGAGCGGCAGCCGGGGCTTCGTAACCATATGGCGCGGCCGCGTGGCCAAACGACGGCGCTGTTTCCCCGGCCTTGCGAATCCGCAGCCGGTCGCGGCCGCGCTGCACTTCCAGCTCGCCAACGCCGCTCTCATTGAATATGCGGAGCAGTTCTTTGATCTCTTCGTTGCTCATTTTTGGAGAAAGTTTGTTTAGGAGAGACTCGCGAGTTCCTTGGAGGTCGGCGTGAGCACTTCATAGCCGCGTTCGGTCACCAGAACGGTGTCCTCGATGCGAACCCCGCCTACTCCAGGGAGATAGGCCCCGGGCTCGATGGTGATAACCATCCCGGCGCGCAGCTTAGTCTCCTCGTCCTTCTTAGCTTTCAAAGGCTTCCCGTTCCTGGACTTCTTAGCAGTCTTCTGAGGTTTGCCGATTTTCGGTATCTCGTGAATCTCCAACCCCAGGCCATGGCCTGTGGAATGGACAAATTGTTTGTCCAGCTTGTGAGTCTTCAACACATTGCGCGCGGCCGCGTCAACTTTGCTGACGCCGATGCCGGGCTTCACGGCATCCAGTCCAGCCTGTTGCGCTTCTTGGACGGCGCGGTATAGGTCGCGGATCTTCTTGGAAGGCGAGCCGGTGAAGAGCATGCGCGTCATGTCACTGGTGTAGCCGTCCAGGGTTGCCCCCATGTCAATTAATAATAGTTCATTTGCCTGGAGGCGGCGCAGAGTGGGGTGGGCGTGCGGGAGAGCGGAGCGGTCACCCATCGCCACGATGGTGTCGAAAGCAGGCTTTTCGCAGCCCAGTACTTTCATCTGGAATTCGAGCTCCGCCGCGATCTCCAGCTCCCGCAGACCGATGCGAACCCGCTTAACCGTGCGGGCGTAAGCTTCGGAATTCGCGAGAACGCTGCGCCGGATCAGGGCGATCTCCTCGGCCGATTTGACCGCTCGCAGGTCTTCGAGAAACGTTGAGACGGGGTAAAGCGCCGCCCGCGAAGGCAAAGCCGCGTGGAGCCGGCCGTGCTCCCCTACGTTCATCCATCCTGGCTCGAACCCTATATTCTTGAAGTGCTTGCGCTTGACGATCGCAGCCGCGGCCTGGATCAGCGGGCCCTTGGCGACGTGCACCTTGCAAGTAATTGTGGCAGAGGCGTCCTGGGCGTAACGGGGATCGGTGATGAAGTGCGCATCTCCGGGCGCGAGCAACATCAAAGCATTCGAGCCGCTGAATCCAGAAAGGTAGCGGATGTTGGCGGGCGAGGAGACGATAACAGCGTCCATCTCATGCCCGTGGGCTTTTTGCGACGAGATCTGCTGGGACGCGGCGCGGCGGCGCTGTTCAAACTCCGGCAATCTTTTAGTCTACCGAATGTGACTGCGCCTGCGCGAACTTAGCTTCCCTGGTTCTTGGAGTTGGTCATAATGGAGCCGATCTGGGAAAAGATCTTGCTGATGTGGGAAGCCACGCCCGGCATCAGAGCTCCACTAGTCACAGCCACAAATCCTGCCATCAAGGCGTATTCAATCAGGTCCTGACCGGCTAGGTCTGCGCGCATCGCATCGGTCCAAATCTTTACGCGGAGAGCCGAGTTCCGGAGTGCATGAACGGTCGCCATAGATCCATGTTAAGCCGATTCAGCGCCGATGACAGTTAGAAGGTCACCCTAGCATGGGAGATATCGGTTCTTACCGCTAGTCAGCAGGTGAAACGATGGTACTAAAGTCAGTTCAGAGAAGGCTGGTGGACTCTGAAACGGACGGAGGTAGATTCGCTGCTGATACGGGGAGTGGGGCTCAAGAACTCGTCCACATCGAAAGGGCGGCCGATGCGGTTGCCCGCCAAGTCTTCGAGGGCCGTGCTGATGACCAGACTGTAGTCGCCTGCTTTCCACGGCTGATCGGGTTGAAAGCTCCAACGCGTTTCGCCCGAGCCAACGGTAGCTTTGCCGGAGACGACTTGCACTTGCCCAGAGCTTTGGACTTGCCCAGAGCTCTGGACTTGCAAAGAATCGCCAAGAAGAGCGTAATCCAGAGGACGGTCAAAGGTAACGGCCAGGGGCTCGATGGTTCCCGCTTGTAGGTCAGAGAGCTTCCATTGTCTCGGGTCAAGGCCGCGACGCTCCGTGGGACCGGCCGCGAAGTCGTGGCGAAACGTTTCAGAAAGCGGATTCCCGTTGGCGTCTTTCAAGTCGCGATCGAGGATCAGGGTGTAGCGCTTGCCCTCCACCAGGACCGGGCCCATATCGACATTGGGCTTGACGCCACGCTTGATCCGGCCGGGATCGAAGATGAGCGTGAGACGGGTGTAATCGCGATTCCAGAGCTCTTGCGAGACGAAAGGAAGATAGGCGGCATTGCCGTTCGAGTCGACCAAGTGGATCTTGGAAAAGATATCGCCGCCCTGCATGGGCGCGGAGAAGAGGAGATAGAGTTTCAGTTCATTCGACGGGAGAACCGACGAAGACGGATAAATTGCCGCGACCCGCGCCGCTGGCGCGGAGGGTTTTGGGGGTCCGTCGATACGCGCCTGCACGCTGGTTTCGCCGGAATGAAAATGGGCGAAGTAAGTAACTCCGGCGGAGAGGGCATAGCGCGGGCGAAAGGTTAGCTCGCCATTCTCGATCGAGTAGGCGCCGAACATCGGTGGCGCGTCCGCGGCGGTAGTTACCGCAAAGACGGACACCCAGCCCGCGGCCGGTTCAGCAGCGGGCTTCCAGCCCTTAACCTTGAACGCGCCGTCGCCGTATTCAATAGAAACGCTCGCCGCGGCTCCGGTTTGAGACAGGAGCAGCGCGGCGAGCGCGATCTTACCTATAATGCACAAGCGTGCGCTTACGGCAACGCGACGGTCTTGAGATCCATCGAGCCGGAGTTCCCGCTCAGCACCAGGACCGACTTATCGTCGTAGGCCTGGAGGTGCTTCACGTCTTTCCAGTCGCCGAGGCTCTCGTAGGGAACGCCTGCGACGTCGCTAGGCGCGGTGATGGGCTTGTAGGTGTCGAGGTGCGCCACATCCAGCTTGGTTACCCCGTGGGTGCTGTTGGCCATCAGGATGTAGTCGTGCCCGTTCTTCTTATAGGGGACCATATCGAGGGGCTGGTTGCCCGCGCCCATTTCGGCGATGGTGGTTCCCTCGACCTTCGCACCGGGCTTGAGCTGGCTCATCGGGATCTTCACCAGAGGAGTGCAGGTGTAAGCGGCGAGAATGTACTTCTGGTTGTCGATGGTGTAGGGCACGAAAGTGCGGATCGGAGAATTGGTCTCATATCTTCCATGCGACCCGTGATACATCTCGATCATCGAGCCCTTGTCCGCGGTCTCAAACGGGAACGCGATCACCTTCATGTTGGACTGGAACTCTTCATTGGAGAGCCCGGCGACCAGCACCTTGCCGTCCATGTAGCGGACGTTTGTGATGGTGTTGGTTTTCTGGTTGTTCTGCGCGGGAGGGTTGGGCAGCGCGGCGACGGCATACTTAACGTTGTCCAGGCTGACTTCGGAAAGCTTACCGGCGGTGTCGAGCTTAAGAAGCACAGCCTTGGCGTCCGCGCCACGGCCGCGATTTACGGAGATGTAAACGTTCTTCGAAATCGGATTCGCCACGACGTGGAGGGCGGAAAGCTGATCCACGCTGGTGCCGAGCGCGGACGCGATCTTGCCGTCGATTCCGGATACGTTGAGCGAAGCGGTCGCTACGGCCTTGGTGTCGCCGGTGTCGATGGCCACGATTTGGGCGCCGAGCGAATCGCCGATAAAGAGAATCCCGTTGGGCCCGAATGCCAGGGGTCCGGCGGACTTCACGTCCACCTTGCCGGAGTTCATTCCGGTGGTGGCAGGGGCAGCGACGGCCAGGGAGCACAGGGTCGCGAACAGAACCAGCAGTGAACAGACGCGAGTGTTTCATCGAGAAGCCTCCTTAAGGGGGTCTAAAATTAGACCTTGATATGGAATATCACGATTGAGTGTGGAATTCAATCGGGGTGGAAATACCGCGCCGGGCGCTTGGGCGGCTACGGGTCGAGTGGTATCCTCAAAGAAAGCCATGAAAGCAGGCGTTGTAGGTTTGGGGACACTGCTGGCTGGGGTGTGCCTGTGGGGGCAGACACCGGCGGCGCCGAAAGAACCCGCCGCGGAAACGGCCGGCGACGAGGCGATCAATCGAGCGGGGGGCCTTCCCCCTCGATCAAGCCCCGCCGAGTACCAGTTCCGGGTACAGGCAGGCAAGGTGACCATCGCCGCCGAGTTCATGGGCCATGGCGTGCCTACGCTAGAAGGCGGGCCGTACTCGGACGAAGACTACGTCATTGTGGAAGCGGCGCTGTTTGGTCCGGCTGGGATGCGGCTGGCCATGAGCTACCAGGATTTTTCCCTGCGCATCAATGGTAAGAAGATGGCGACGCCAGGAGCCCCCTACCTCACCGTGTTCCATTCACTGAAAGACCCGGACTGGGAGCCGCCCGAGAAGAAGCAAGGGGGCACTACCGTGGTCAACGGCGGCGCGACCGGACAGAACTCGGATCTGCCGCATCTGAGCAAAATGCCGATCGAGATGCTCCGCGCCATGCAGCAACGCGTGATGAAAGTGTCGATGGGTGAGGGGGACCGGCCGCTTCCGCAAGCGGGCCTCCTGTACTTCGATTATTCCGGCGACATCAAGAAGATCCGTTCGATGGAACTGATCTACGAGGGCCCGGCGGGGAAGGCCACGCTGACGCTGCGGTAGGTCATCGCCGTTCCTCGACTTCGCATTTAAATGAGCTTTGGGTCTAAAATGGACCCACTATGTCCATGACTCGACGGCAGGCTCTGGAAGTGTTCGGGATCGGTGCGGCAGTCGCGGCGATTCCCGGCAGCTCATCCGCGCAGGAAGTCACTTTTCCGAAGGGCGCGATCATCCGCACGGTTCTCAAGGATTACGCTCCGGAGGAATTGGCGGGTGGCGCAACGCTGTTCCATGAGCATCTGCAACTGGGTCCCGATTTCAACGCAAAATTCGCAGCGGCATCGGCCGCGGTTCGAGCCTTGAATGGACAGCCTCCGGCTCCCGCGCGCGGCGGCGGAGGTGGAGGCGGCAATCGAGGCGGAGGCACTCCCCCGCCCGACATCATGCACAACGTCGACCTAATGGTCGCCGAAGTCAACAAGGCTAAGGACGCGGGCGTGGCTTGCATTGTCGACGCGGGACATCCCGACAGCGGCCGTGACATCAACTTTATTCGTCAGGTTTCGATGAAATCCGGCATGCCCGTGGTTGCGGGTGGGGGATTCTACACGCAGCCCTGGTATCCGAAAGAAATTTCGACCATGAGCCAGGAAGAAATTGAGAAGGCGCTGATCAAGCAGGCGGATGACGACACGCTGGGCGCGTTCGGCGAGATCGGTTCCTGGGACGAAATGACGGCGGATGAGCGCAAGGTTTTTCGCGCGGTGGGACGGGCGCACGTCGCGACCAACATTCCGATCTTCACGCATACGGGGATTCCCGGGAAGGCGGCAATTGAGCAGCTCGACATTTTGGAAGATGCCGGCGTGAAGCCGGACCGGGTGGTGATCGGGCACCTGGGCAATCTGGTGGACCAGAACGTTTACGTCCACAAGACCATCTGCCGCCGCGGCGCATATGTCGGGTTCGACCGTCAGGGCGGGGGCGGCGATGCGCAAGTGGCGCCGATGGTCCTGGCCCTGATCGAGGCGGGATTCGCCGATCATCTGATGTTTTCCGCGGACGCATCCAGCGGATACTCGAAGACGCTGACCGTGTTCCTCCCGAAACTGAAAGCGGCGGGAGTGAGCGACGACATCCTGCACAAGATCATGGTGGACAATTCGCGGCGTTTTCTGGCGTTCGTTCCGAAGCGCCCGCGAAAGAAGATAGCCTGACGGGAGCGGCCTGACGAAACAGCATCGCTCCGTGATATTGTGTACATCGAATGGAGGCTTTATGAAGCGTTGGATGTTTCCTCTGATCTTCTTATGCGCGGCGGCGAGTGTGTTCGCGCAAGAACCGGCGGGCGGCCGTGGTGGACGCGGCGGCGGCCGCGGACCAGCGCCTCAGCCTCCTCCGCCTCTGTTCTTCAAAGAAGGGTGGAAGGACTTAGCGGGCAACGTGCCGTTGACGCAGGACTTCGTGACCAACACGGACCTGCAATTGAAGCTTTACGGCACGGGCAAGGAAGACTTCGGCGTGACCAATGAAGGCGGCGTCCCGCACATCTGGACCGGGCTCTGCGCCACCTCCTGCGCGCTCACGCTCAGCAGCAAAACCAACTACGTGGACTTGACGGGAAAGGCGAAGATCCGCTGGTACAGCAAGGTCTCCGGCTTTCACGAGGTGCGGCCGGTGGTGAAGCTCGCCGATGGAACATATCTGGTGGGCGATCACGTCGACAACAGCACGGTGGACTACAAGGAAAGCGAATTCTTCCTGTCCGAGGTGCATTGGCTGAAATTCGATCCCGAGAAAGTCCAAACTAAGGGAACGCTGCTGGACAAGGTGGACCTGAGCAAAGTTGACGCGGTCGGGTTTGCGGATCTGACTCCGGGAAGCGGCCACGGCACGGGCGGTTACTCCAACGTCGGCTGGATCGAAGTCTATGGAAAGCCGGTCAAGCGGGACGCGGCGCAGTAAAGCGTTTAGGCCGGTTCGGCCGCGACGTTGTCGATCAGACGAACCGCGCCGAGATGCGCGGCGATGGCGATGCGGACGGAGCCGGTGATGGACGAGACCGGCTCAACCCAGACCGGATCGACGATTTCCAGGTACTCAACGCTGATGAGCGGGTGGTTTAGCGCGGCGAGAGCTTCCTGTTTCACAGCAGCGGAATGGTTAACTCCAGCGGCGATTTTCGATGCCGCGAGTTTAAGGGCTTGGTAAAGCTGCGGCGCCGCGCGGCGATGCTCAGGGGTGAGCAGACGATTACGTGAACTAAGAGCGAGGCCGTCGGTCTCGCGCACCGTGGGCACGGCGGCGATCTCCACCGGGACGTTCAAATCCTCCACCATGCGCCGGATCATCGCGAGCTGCTGATAATCCTTTTCGCCGAAATAGGCTCGCGTGGGCTCGACGATTTGAAATAGTTTCATCACCACGGTGGCCACGCCCCTGAAATGGCCGGGGCGGAATTTGCCCTCCAAGTGTTCCGTGACGCGCGCGACATCGACGAAGGCCTGCTGCGGCTGCGGGTACATCTCTTCCGGAGACGGAGTGAACGCGATGTCGACCCCCAACGATTCGCACAGCGCGAGATCCGCATCCAGTGTGCGCGGATACTTGTCGAAATCCGAGGGATCGTTGAACTGCGAAGGGTTGACGAAGATGCTGACGGCGGTTGTGGAATTTTGGCGAACGCACGTCTCGATCAAGCGGGCGTGGCCTGGATGCAGAGCTCCCATGGTGGGAACCAGCGCCGGTGTGTCCATCGCGATCCGCTCGCGCAGTTCGCGGATGGTCGAGATTACCTTCAAGACGCCGCGCGCTTGTGCGCCGGGAAGCCGCCTTCTTTCACTTCCTCGGAATAACGTTTCGCAGCCGCAACGATTTCCGAGCCGAGCTGCGCGTACCGCTTGGCGAACGACGGCGCGCCATCGCCGGTCATGCCGAGCGCGTCGTAGCAGACCAGCACCTGGCCGTCGCAATCCGGACCAGCGCCGATGCCGATGGTGGGAATGCGAAGCTCCGCAGTGACATCGCGGGCGAGATCCTCCGGGATGGATTCGAGCACAATCGCGTAGGCTCCGGCCTGTTCCAGTGCATGCGCGTCCTCGATCAGATGGCGGGCGTCTTCCTTCGACTTGGCTTGCTGGCGGAAGCCCCCGGTCTGATTCACCGATTGCGGATTCAGTCCCAGATGACCCATCACCGGAATGCCGATTTCCACCAGGCGTGCGACCGTTTCCGCCACGCTGCGCCCTCCTTCCAGCTTGACGGAGTTGGCTCCGCCTTCTTGAATGAGACGCCCGGCGTTGCGGACCGCCTCTTCGATTGAAACCTGGTAAGTGAGAAATGGCATATCCGCGACGACCAGAGCGCGGCGCGTTCCGCGAGTGACCGCCCGTGTGTGATGGACCATTTCATCGAGAGTGACGGGAAGAGTGGTGGTGTAGCCGAGAAGCACCATGCCGAGCGAATCTCCAACCAGAATCGCATCGACACCGGCTTGATCGAACATGCGCGCCATGAGCGCGTCGTAAGCGGTGAGCATGGCGATTTTTTCGCCGCGCTGCTTCATGTCCTTAAGATGGTGCGGCCAGATTTTCTTCGGCTCGGCGGATTTGATTTCGTTCAACCGGTTTTCATTCATGGTATTGCTCCTGTTTTAGGAGAGTTTCGATTGCCTGGCGATTCACTTGCGGAGATTTGCGCCGGGCTAGAGCGACGGTATGCAGACCGGCGCTCCGATACAAGTCTCGCACTGAATCGGGCCCCGCCGCGAGTGCGCGCAGATGCGAAGCGACGGTTTGGGTGTCGCCCCGCTCGATGGGACCGGTGAGGGCCTGAGCGGTTCCGGCGGCGAGGGAATTGGCTACGCTCGAGCGAATCAGTGGCGCTAACGCTTTGAGAGCGTCGCCTTCGGCGACTCCCGCCTCCTGGAGGACAGCCACGGCAGCATCAATCGTGGCGACCACGTAATTGCTGGCCATCACGGCCGCCGCGTGATAGAGCGGACGCTGCTCCGGCGGAATCGACAACGGATGGCCTCCAAGGAGACGGCAGATTTCGAGAGCCCAGTCGAGGGATTCTCCCGAGGCGGTGATGCCGAAGTAGGAACCCGGCAGATCGGTCACGCCTTGTTCGGGAGCCGGGATGGTTTGAAGCGGATGCAACGTCCCGCACGATGTTCCGCGGGCTTGGAGAGGCGCGAGAGCTTCGGGACCGCGCGCGCCGCAGGTATGCAGCGCAGCGGCGATGGATTGGGGTGCGGAAGCAAGATCCTGGGCTACCGAGGTTAGCGCGTCGTCCGGGACGGCAATCAGGACGCGCGAAGCCAGGCTTGGAAGCTCAGACACGGAGACGGGCCGCACGCTTGATCCGATGAACTTCGCCGCGCCGGAGGTTCTAGAAACATCGCGGCCGGCGATGGCCACAACCGGTTGTCCAAGGCCGCGGAGTAATTTACCCAGGGCTTGTCCGAGACGGCCGGCGCCGGCGATGCCGATGGGAACGGGCATGAGGATTCGCCTATAGGATCGCATGGGTAACGGCCTATACTGGCGCCGATAAAAGCCGTCGATAGTCAAGATCGGATGGCCGAAAGCTATGTCCCCCTGCCAAATCGACGCTTGACTCCGGCGTGGGGCATACTGCACAATGATTCTTTCGACTTAGCTTGGCCAATCTAAAGCAGGAAGAGAAACCTTGCTGGGAAATCCTCGATTCTTCGTACGGTTGCTGGTAGTAGCAGGGACGGTAAGCTCCTTAGCCTACGCAGTGACACCCGCCAAAAAGAAACGCGTCAGACACGTTGCGCTTGCCGCAAAGGCCGCGAAATCCTCGCCGGGCGAACCGGCGGCAGCTCCGGTAAAGGCGCCAGCGAAGGCCGCGGCCAAGCCGGTCGCTCGAAGTCCTTGGAAAGCCCCGAACTACGCCGACTCCACCGCAGGCGATGTGGCCCTAGCGGAAGATCCGATCGCACGCCAAGCGGCCATTCAGGCGCTCGGCAAGTTGAATGGATCCGTGGTGATCTCGGACGCCAGCACCGGCCGGATTCTCGCCATGGTGAATCAAAAGCTGGCGCTGAAGAGTGGGTTTCAACCGTGTTCCACCGTTAAGGTTCCCGTGGCTTTGGCGGCGTTGAGCGAGGGCGTGGTCAATCGCGACACGCAGATCCGCTTGTACGGCAAGACCAGCATGAACATGACCGAGGCTCTAGCGAAATCCAGCAACCAATACTTCGCCAGCCTGGGAGAGAAACTGGGTTTCGACCGGGTGAGCTACTATGCGAAGCTATTCGGGCTGGGCGAAAAAGCCGGGTTGGATGTAACGGCTGGAGCCGATGCCACGACGGAAGAGCCGGGACTCCTGCCGGTCAAGACACCCAAGAGCGGAATGGGGATGATGACCAGCTTCGGCGACGGAATCACTCTTACCCCGCTGGAATTCGCGGGTCTTCTGGGCGCGGTCGCCAACGGCGGGACGCTGTATTATCTCCAATACCCGAAAACCCAAGAGGAAGCGGAAGCCCTCCTGCCGCAAGTGAAGCGAAGGTTGGAGATCGGGGATCTGATTCCGGAGATCAAGCCGGGAATGGAGGGCGCGGTGGAGTACGGGACCGCGCGGCGGATTAGCGCGGAGCCGCACGATCCTATCTATGGCAAGACCGGCACTTGTACCGACACGCGGACGCCGACTCATCTGGGATGGTTCGGATCGTTTACGGAGGAAGCAGGACAAAAGGTGGTGGTGGTGGTGCTGCTGACCGGTGGAAGCGCGGTGAGCGGTCCGGCGGCGGCGGGCGTGGCGGGTTCTGTATACAGGAATCTCGACGCAGCCAACTTCTTCACGCAAGGCCCCTTAGCCAGACGGGAAGCACCAGAACCAAGGCCTCAGGCGGAACCAGTACAGACGCTGGGTTTGGTGAATTTTGGGCTAGGCAACTCGTTCAAGCCGTGATATGATTTCACCCATGCGTACACTCGTCCCCCTGTTTATTGCTGCAGCGGTCACACTCGGAACATTCGCTCTCGTCGCCCAAGCACCTCCTGGTGGTGGTAGGGGAGGGAAGGGTGGTCCGCCCAAGAATCTGAAGGTCCTGCCTGCCGACACGCCGAATATCGGCGCGCTCATGCGTACTTACGTGGCGGCCCTGGGCGCAATGGACTGTAACTTCTGTCATGACGCCAACGCCGGCAAGGATAGCGATGCGAACCCCCGGAAGCTTAAGGCTCGCATGATGATCCAGATGGTGATGGACATCAACAAGCAATTCGGCGACGGTAAGGAGCACGTGACGTGCTACACCTGCCATCGTGGATCGGCCACACCACTGACAGCCCCAGCGCAGTAAGCCGATTTCGCGTCATAAGGGCTAGCGCCGCGACGGTTGCGAGCCTTTCCAATGGCATTTGACGGGTTACGTGTCCTATCGCTCGAAAGCCGCCGCGCGGTGGAAATCGAGCGGTTGATCCGTAGCCAAGGCGGGGTGCCGTTCCTCGCGCCCTCCATGCGGGAAGTCCCATTGGAGGACAATCCAGAAGCCTTCGATTTCGCCGCCCGGTTGTTTATGCCGGGCGGCGATTTTGATTTGGTCGTGTTCCTGACGGGCGTGGGGGCGCGCCTTCTGAACCAAATCATCGAGACCCGATACCCTCCAGGAAAGTTCCAAGACGCGTTGCGGCGCGTTGCCGTGGCCGTCCGCGGGTCGAAACCCGCGGCCGTGATGCGTGAATGGGACGTGCCCATTGCCGTTTCGGTTCCGGAGCCGAACACGTGGCGCGAGGTGCTGAAGGCGACCGAGAACCGGCCGGAGCGCAGAATCGCCATACAGGAGTTCGGCCGGACCAGCCAGGAGTTGGTGGACGGGTTCCGGACCCGCGGAGCCGACGTGACCAGCGTGCCGGTGTATCAGTGGGCTCTCCCGCTGGATCTGGAGCCGCTGAAGCAGGCAGTGCACAAGCTGGTCCAAGGCGGGTTCGACGTGATCCTGATCACCAGCTCCGCGCAGGTCGAGCATCTGTTGCGGGTCGCGGAGCAGGAGGGGCTAGCAGCGGAAGCGCGCGACGCGCTGCGCAAAATTGTTGTCGCGTCAGTTGGGCCTTCTACCAGCGGCACTCTTCGCGAGTTGGGAATCGAGCCGGATTTCGAGCCGTCCCACCCCAAGATGGGGTTCCTGGTGAATGAAGCCGGCGCGAGGGCTCGGGAGATCCTAAAATCGAAGCAGTGCGCAAAGCCTAAGTAATGAAAGACGACTTCCTTCGCCTGATGGCGCGTTACGCCCCGATCCTCGGGCTGGTGCCAGGCGGTGTGCTGGCCGGCTACTTTATCGGCTATGGGCTGGATGCGGCGTTCGGGACGATGATCCTGCGGTATGTGTTCGCCGGGCTGGGGATCGTGTCCGCACTGATACAAACGATCCGAATCCTGAGCCGGGATGTGTGAGTGAGTTCGAACAACGGTTCGAGCGATAGTTCCAGCGATAGCCTGCTGCGCCGCCTCCGCATCCTGACCATCGTGGTTGGAATCGCGGGCGCGGTCGTGGTTCTGCTGTGGCAAGGGGCCCGGCCGGCCGCTGGATTCCTGATCGGCGGGGTGCTCTCCATGCTGAATTTGGAGGGGATCTCAAGACTCACTTACGCGATTGGGGGGGCAAGCAAACCGGGAGCGGCCGCGGCCGCACTGATCGCGCTCCGGTATGTGCTGATCGGCGTAGCGCTCTATGTTATAGTTAAGTTTCTTGGATTTGCGCCGGTAGTGGTGCTGGCCGGATTTCTGAGCGCGTTCGGAGCCGTGCTGCTCGAAGTTCTCTACCAGTTAGCCGGCGGGGGCGCCAATCTGTAAGAAACTCAAAAATGGAAGAAAACTGGCTTACTGCAATCTTCAACGACCATCTGGCCGGGTTCGCCAATGCGGTCCTGGGCGCTTGTCAATCTGAAGGCGCAGGATCCTGCCCATCCCTGGCAAACGTGGCTGGTGATGGAGATCCTGGTGGTCGTGGGGCTGATGCACTGGTGGCTCTGGTGCGTTCCAGCCTTTCGGTAGAGCGCCCGGGAAAGCTCCAGCACATTTTCGAGAGCTTGCTCAACTTTCTGGATACGCAAGCGCACGATGTCGGGATTCATCACCCCCAGAAGTACGTCAACTTCTTCGGAACGGTATTCATGTTTATCCTGACGATGAACCTGATTGGGATCATTCCGGCGTTTGAGTCGCCGACGGCCGCTATTACGTCCCTGTCTCGCTGGCCATCTGCGCCTGGATCTATTACCACGTGGCCGGCGTGCGCGAGTTGGGCCCGGTCAAATACCTGGCGCACTTCGGCGGGGCAATTTTGTGGCTGGCGCCGGTGATGTTCGTGATCGAGATCATCGGGCACGTGGCGCGCATGCTGTCGCTCACCGTCCGTCTCTATGCCAACATGTTCGCAGGGGAGCAGGTCACCAACGTCTTCATCAGCCTAACCTACGTCGTCCTTCCTGTACTTTTCATGGGCCTGCACGTTTTTGTCGCCTTCCTGCAGGCTTATGTTTTTACTCTGCTGGCGATGATCTACGTCAGCATGGGAACCGCAACAGAGCATTAATACCGGCATGATCGCGTCTAGTGTGAGCCGCCAGTCCCCCAGGATTCGGATTGGAACCACCTCCTGGGCGCAACTTTAATACGAGAAGGAAATACCAAATGCAAAAGAGGACGAAGTTGTTTTTGTTGGCCCTGTTCCTCCTGGCGGCCTGCCCGATGTTCGCGCAGACTCCGGGCGGCTCCGGGATGGGCCCGGGAGAAGTGAAGTTCCTGGGCGGAATGATCGGACTGGGAATTGCCGGCGGGCTGTGCGGTATCGGGCAAGGAAAGGCCGTTGCCGGCGCCGCTGAGGCGATGGCTCGCAATCCGGGAGCATCCGGGAATATCCGGTTCGCGTTGATGCTGGGTCTGGTGTTCATTGAGACCCTGACCATTTACGCACTGTTTATTGTCCTGAAGGGTTAGTTGAAATAAAAATGGGGACAGGATACTCTGTCCCCATTTTGCTGTCTAAGCTACGCGCACAACGGCTTCGCCTGTGCGTTCTGAATTTTTCTGTCCAAGATGCGCGCACAACGGCTTCGCCTGTGCGCTTTAAGACATGAAACTCCACGGCATTTTTCCTCCCATCGTCACTCCTTTCGATTACAAGGGCGATCTGTACAAGGTCAAGGTCCAGTTCAACCTCGAGAAGTGGAATAAGACGGCGCTGGCGGGCTACGCGGTGTGCGGCTCGACCGGCGAGAGCGTGCATCTGACCACGGAAGAAAAGGTCCAGATGTGGGAGTGGGTGGCCGAATATGCGAACTCTTCCAAGCTACTGATCGCAGGAACCGGCGTCGAGAGCGTACGGGAGACGGTGTGCCTGACCAATCGCGCGGCGGAAATCGGGTACAAAGTGGCGATGGTGCGGACGCCGCACTACTACAAGAATCTGATCAATCGTCCCGACGCGCAGGCGCTGTACTTTCGCGCCGTGGCGGATCAATCCAAGCTCCCCGTGATGATCTACAACTGGCCACAGGCCACCGGCGTCGACATCATGCCGGAGGCGGTGGCGATGCTATCGGAGCATCCCAATATCATCGCGATCAAGGAAAGCTCGGGCAGCCTCGAAAAGGTGATGCAGATGATCCGCGAGTGCAAGGCCGGATTCCAGGTGCTGACCGGGAGCGCGCCCACTCTGGCGCCGCATCTGGCGGTTGGATGCGTGGGCGCGGTGCTGGCGTTCGCCAACGCCGCTCCGTTCGCGACGCTGAGCATCTGCGAGGCTCATCGCACGCGCGAGCCTGAGGCGGCTCTGGATTGGCAGAATCGCATCGCCAAGGCTGCGCAATTGGTGACCACCAAGTACGGAGTCCCAGGGCTCAAATTCGCGATGGACCTGAACGGCTACTACGGCGGCCCTCCCCGGCTTCCGCTCACAATCCTGAAGCCGGAGCAGCAGCGCGAAATCGAACAGGCCTTCGACGGGATCAAAGGCTAAGCGACTAAAAGGGCCGGGTCGAGCACGCGGCGAGGTTTCCTGCCCTGGTATAGCTTTCCGAAGGAAAAATCGCGGTCCCGCGCGTAGACCAATTGCGAAACGTGGTCGGCGATAAAGCCCGTCAGGCGCGGGCATTCCGGCGTTCCGGTTTCCAGGACGACGATGCACGGATGCCGGCCGTGGGTGGCGTGCGGAAGAGACAGAAGGCCGCGCAGGTCGACTACGGGGATCCCCTTGCCGCGCAGCGTTGCAAACCCGCAGGTCCACCGTCCGAACAGACGGTAAGACTCGGATGAAGGCACCATTGGCTGGAGGTCGTGCGCGGGAAGAATGCCGCGGATCAAGCACGCCTCAACGGCGAAGTCGTGCCGGGCGACTCGAAACGTGAGGTATTGGCCGGCTGGTATTTCCACGTCAAGCTTATCGGCGAGGGCGAGAGAAACGAGAGACTACGCTTTCGCCGAAGCAACGCTGCCCGCCGCCGAGTAGCCGCAACCGATCACGGCCAGGAACATCCCCAGCACCTCACTATCGCCCAGGTTCACCTCGCCATAGCCGCCCACCATGACCGCGATGGTGACCGCAATCGAGGCGTGCAGAATCCAGCGCGCTTCGGAATCCGATGGCAGCCGCCGCAGGGCGCGCGCGAAGTGATAAATTGCGCCCAGCAAAAACCACAGCAGAATCGCCAGCGCGGGAAGGCCCAATTCGGCCGCGTAGTGATAGTAGATGTTGTGGAGGTGCCCGTAGTACCCGGTGGGCAGGGGCCGTGGGACATCGGGAGGAATATAGTTCTGATACTGCTTCGCCACCTGGTCCGGGCCGATTCCCAACAGCGGGTGAGCGCGGATGATCTGGCGGCCGATGATCCGGAGAACGGCCCGGTGTTCGTTCGAATCGACATCGCCATGAGGGCGGACGATGGAGATCATGCGCTCCCGCGCGCTGAACGGATTCGCCACGTAAAGCGCGGCGGCGGCAATCGGAATCGCCAGCAGCATCCAGCGGCGTCCGCTTACCCAGATGAGGTACACGGCTCCCGCGACGGCGCCGGCCCACATGCTGCGCGTCTCGGCTATGAACAGAGCCGCGGCGACGATCAGGCCCGCGGGGATGAGCCACGGCTTACCCTTCCGGTCGCGAGACAGGAAAAGGAGTCCGCCCAGCAGCATCAGAACCATCATCAGATGGCCGCTGAGCGTCATCCAGTGGCTCATGAAGCCGACGATGCGGTTCCCCACGTAGTAAGTGTAGAAATCGCGATGCAGCGCGCGCGCCGCACGGTATTTACGCGCGAATTGCACGAAGCCCCAAAGCGAGGACGCCGTCGCGGCGGCGGTCCAAGCAAACACCGTGGCGCGGATGTGGCGCAGCTCGCTCAGCCCGTAATAGACCACGAAGACCATAGCGAACCAGATGAGTTTCTTCACTTGCGGCAGACCATCGCGGATGTGGCCGGAGGCGAACAGGGAAATCAGCAGCCAGCCGATCCAGCAAACGATGGGAAAGGTCACGCCCGGCAGGGGTTTCTTGAAGCCGCCGGCCGCGATTAAAGCCAAGAGAGCCCCCGCCATCAGGATTTCGGCGGCGACAATGGAGACAACCGGCGCAACTGCGGCTGCGGCGGCTAAGTAAACCGGCGCCCTGGTATTCAGATTGGTGTTCAGCAGGTTTGTATTCAGGTTGTTATTCAGTAAGTCTAGTATTGCATCCGCGCCAGGACCTCTTGATAGACGGCGGCGTTGCGGCGCCAGCGCACCAGGTCAGAAGGATTGGACACGGTCATTCGAGCAAAAGCCCGGAGCATGCCGGCCAGGTCATCGGAACGCTGGATGCACTGCTCTGAGCCATCGGCAAAGCGAAGGATGAACTCCTGGCAGGACGGCTGGGCGAAGCTGGATTCGATGGTGACGCCGGCGCCGCTTGCAGAGCGCGCGTGGACGATGCAGGATTCGTCGGCGAACCCACGCTCCATCCGTCGAGTGGCCCGCACGTCGAGGATTTCGAGGCCGCCATCCAAGAGCCGGTGGGCGCAATCGACGCCGTAGCAGCCGAGGTCGAGGAAGCTGCCTCCGCCAAGAGCAGGATCGTAGCGCAGGCGATGCTCTTCCGTGGCTTGGAAGGAGAAGTGGACATCGATGGCCGCGATAGGCTGTGCGATGGGCGGAACCCGGTAGGAGAAGTTCTCCAGGAGAACTCCATGACGCGCGGCGGCGATGACGCGATCGGCTTGATCCAGGTTCAGCGCCAGCGGTTTCTCGCACAGCACACGCTTGCCGGCTGCCAGAGCCTTTACGGTCCATTCGGCGTGCATGGAGTTAGGGAGCGGAATGTAAACGGCGTCAACGGAGGAATCGCGGAGGATCGAATCGAGCTCGGTATAAACCGCGGGAATGGCGAAGTCGCGCTGGAATTGGGCGAGCTTGGCAGGGTCGCGGCCGGCGATGGCTGCGATGCTGTGGCTAGAGCCGGTTTGGCCGGCAGAAACGATGGCTGGAAGCATCCGCTTGCGCGCGGTTCGAGCCGTGCCGAGGACGCCCCACCGGAGCGGAGTCAGAACTTCTTAAGCTCCTCGATGAGCGCGTCGGGCCCCTTCTTTTTGTAGATCAAGGAAAGGCGCTGCTCCTCGGGCGAGGGCGCGATCAACCCGCGCAGCTCCGGATCTTCCATCTGCTTGCGGCTAGGGATCCAATAGGTGCCATCGGCGAACTCAGCGCTGGCGACAAAGCCTTTCATGCCCTGAATGGAGCCTTGCCTCTGAAGCCGCAGCGAGGCATCTTCGACAACCTGTCCAGACTGCCCCGGAGGCAGGTTCAAATCGGCCGGGAGCGAAGCGGCCAGGAACTCGCGGCCCGCCTGATCCTTCAGAATCCAGCCGATCTCCAGATGCCGTACCGGCCGTTTGGAAACGTTGTGGACGGAGAAGCTGGGACCGTCGGCGACGTTGGCGGAGACTTTCGCCTGCCCGGAGGCGAGCTCCAGCGGCGCGTCGGGCACCCGCAAGAAAGCAAACTGCATGTCCTGTCCGGCTTCGGCGTTGGTCGAGCGGCCGCGAGCCATCTGCACGTTCGGCTGGGCGATCTCCGCCTGGCGCGCCAGGCTGTCGAGCATCGCGTTTTGCAGGGCCTTGGCTCCCGAGACTTCCAGCAAATTCTTGAAATATTTGCGGTCTTGCCGTGCTTCCAGCTCCCACACGGTCATGTTGTACTGCATATGCAGCTTATCGGGACCGTAGAAGCTGAGATCTTCGAACAGCACGCCATCCAGTTGCACGTCGACTGAAGGGCTGCTGCCGAACAACGTCTGGTTGATGCGCAGCGGAAAAGTATCGCCGGGCGCGACGTCGATGCTGGGAACCGAGACCGAGGCCTTGCCGCCCGTTTCCTGGGTTTGCACCAGCAACGTCACACTGCGAATCCGCTTGGCGCTGGAGTTGCGCAGCGACAGGCTGGGACGAAAGTCCACCAGGTAGGCGCCGCCGCGCGGCGTCACTTTGGAATCGCCATCGTCATAGTGGACCAATGTGATCGGCGAGTTGTCCTTGGGCAAATCGATGTTGGTGTGCAGCGTCTGCGCGCACCCGAAGCCGCAAACCACGGCCGAGGCCAACCCAAGCTTGATACTGCTATTGAACATAAACACTCGAAATGGTTACTTGACCGGTATCGTCATCGACGTAGCGCGCGCTGGCCGACCCCGGAGCGCTCACGCTGATCGCCACCGGACGCGAGTCAGCTTGAGGAATGGAAACCACCACGCCGTTTTCTCTCAACTCCACGCCGTTGGCGGAAGCTTCCACCACCGATTCCCGATCCTCGGGAAGCACGCGGGAGCCGCCCGTGCGGGCATTTCCCTGAAACAAAGCATGCATCGAGCGCGCTAGCGACTGGCTGTCGGACGACGGAAGATTCAGCAGAAACGCCGAGCTCAATAATACAGCCGCACCAGCGGTGATCCCGGTCCAGGCCACCACCGGTCTCCAATGCGAACCCTTCCAGGCCGGCCGGGATCTCCAACTCAGAGCATGGCCGCGACGCGGAGCGACGCACTCCCCAGCGGCCAGACCGACGCGAATATTGGCGGTCATCTCCGCGGCCAGACGGTCCCAATCGGCGCCCTCCGGCATCTGCGCCGCGGCCTCTTTCAGGCGCTCACGGCTCAAGCGGTAGGCGTCGATGCGGGAACGGCAGGCCTCGCACCGGGCCACATGCAGATTCACGTGAACGTAGGTCCACATGCCGATATCGCCGGAAATGAACAGCGCCAGGTCGGCTTCCGGAATGTGACGGGAGAGCGCCATCATGCCTGACTCTTCTTGCGCTCAAAATGCCGGCGCAGCTTCACGCGCGCATTGGCGATATGAGAGCGGACGGTGGCCTTGGAGCAATTCAACTGCGCAGCGACTTCCTCCGCGGGCAGATCCTCAACGTCGCGCAGCAAAAGCGCCGCTCTCTCGCGGCTGGTGAGAACTTCGAGTCCGGCTTCCAGCGTTTCGCGCCGCTCATTGCGTAACAGGCGTTGCTCCACGCTCTCCTCACGGGAGCTGATGAAGGGCTCCGGCAGATCTTCGAGGTCGGAAAAATTGACGCGGCCGGAGCGGCGCAAGAAATCGATCGCCGTGTTACTGGCGATGCGGGAGAGCCAGTGTGCGGCTTTATCCAGATCCTTCAACTGGTCGTGCCGCTGGAGCGCCTTGATGAACGCCTCCTGGGTGAGATCCTGCGCGTCGGCGACGTTGCCGACAATGCGGTAGATCAGCAGGAACACGCGGCGCATGTTCTCGGCTACGAACCGGCTCTCGTGCTCCGACGAAAGCGGTGCGTCGTCAAATCGGGTAGACCGCGGAGCCTCACTCATGCTCTGTCTCAATGCCACCAGCACGCTATCACACGTCTCCTACCATGGCTGACGTGTAGGAGTACCGAAACGTGCAGTCCTTCTATCGGCGGCGCTATCCTAAGATTACATGAAAGCAGTCGCAGTGGTTGGCGTGGGGAAGACCCCTTTCGGGGCATTTCCGGACCGCGATTTGCGGTCACTGGCCGTTGAGGCAGGCCAGAAAGCGATCGCTGACGCGCATCTAAGTCCTTCAAAGATAGAGGCTTTTTATCTCGGCAACTTCGCGGCGCCGGGATTTGTGGGACAAAACCACGTGGCTCCGTACGTGGCTTCAGCGTTGGGGCTGGACGCGGTTCCGTGTACGCGTTTTGAGGCGGCCTGCGCTTCCAGCGGGTCGGCATTTTTTCATGCAGTTTCGGCGGTCGCGGCCGGACTTTACGACGTGGTGCTGGTTTGCGGAGTGGAAAAGATGACCTCGCAGACCACGGCCAAAACAGCGGAGATTCTGGCCGGGGCAGGCGACGCGGAGGGTGAGGTTCGCGCCGGCGCGACGTTTCCCGCGCTATTCGCGATGATCGCCCGCCGGCACATGTATCAGTACGGCACAACGCGGGAGATGCTGGCGGCGGTCGCGGTGAAGAATCACGCGAATGGCGCCAAGAATCCGCTGGCGCACATGCGCAAGGTCATCACCATGGAGCAAGCTCTTGCCGGAAAGCCGGTATCCGATCCGCTCACGGTGTACGATTGCTCGCTGATCAGCGACGGCGCAGCGGCGGTGGTGATCGCACCGCTGGAACGTGCCAGCGAATTTACTCAGAAGCCGGTAAAGATTTTGGGGATCGCGCAGACCTCAGATAAGGTAGCCCTGGATGCGAAAGAAGACATCACCACTTTCCGGGCGGTGCGTATGGCCGCGGAGCGGGCCTATAAAATGGCCGGCGTCACCGCGCGCGACATCGAGTTCGCCGAGTTGCACGACTGTTTCACCATCGCGGAGATTGTGGCCACTGAGGATCTCGGGTTCGTCGCCAAAGGGCAAGGCGGCCCATACGCGCTGGAAGGGCGAACCTGCCTCAAAGGCGAGCGGCCGGTGAATGCGAGCGGAGGGTTGAAATCGAAGGGACACCCGGTGGGCGCCACCGGAGCCGGCCAGATCTGCAACGTCGCCGGCCAGATTCGAGGCGAAGCCGGTGAACTGCAAGTGGCCCGGCATTCCTTAGGACTCGCGCAGAATCTGGGAGGGTCCGGAGCGACCGCGGTGGTTACGATTCTGGGGGCGGCATGAGCACGGTCTATACCGAGACGGTGGTGCACATGGCTCCGGAGCAGTTTGCCGCCGACGCGCCGTATCAACTGGCCATCGTGACGCTGGAGAACGGCAGCCGGCGAACGGTCCGCATCGAGGGCGCGCGCGTTCAAATCGGCGACGCGGTGGATTTCGTCGAAGAGCGCAACGGGATCCCGTTCTACCGCAAGGCCGCTTGAAGATCCTTCTGTACTACGTGGGCAAGGCGCGCGACCCGCACGCCAATGCCATGGCGGAGGAGTACATCAAGCGATCCGGCCGGTTCGCCGCGTGCGAGATGCGGGAGGTGCGGCCGGGCAAGTTCGATCCATGGGAGAAGCACTCGGGCGTGTACAAGATCGCGCTCGACCCGGCGGGGCGGATGATGGAGTCGGCAAAGTTCGCGAGCTTATTCGAACGCGACTTGATGTTCCTGATCGGCGGAGCGGGGGGGCTGCCGGCCCAGTGGCGGAGCAAGGCCGACCTGTTGCTGGGACTTTCGCCGATGACCATGCCGCATGAACTGGCTCGGGTGGTGCTTGCGGAGCAGGTCTATCGGGCGCTGACGATGCGGGCAGGCCATCCCTATCCGAGGTGAGCGTGTTTGGCGCAATCTAACGGCAGTTGAACTAAGTGCCCTTCGCCTGGCGGCTGCGGGCACGGGACGGATTTCAGTTCAATGCCGCCTTATCTGAAGCGCTCGGCCCCGGCGCGTTTTGTCTGAGCTAGCATCCTGCCGTTTCGCACTCCAGATCAACGCCACCGGATTATCAGCGGAAGTCCGGAGCGAGCAATCAGGCGGCATCAATCAAATCAATCTCCTTCTGTAGCTGGGCGGCGGTGCGTGTATTGCTGGCCCACATGACAAGTTGGAGCCCTACGCCGAAGAGACCCGCGGTGGTCGCGTCGAACCAGCGGCTGGGCTCGGCGAATAGCCAGCCCAGGGCTGCAAGCGCCGCACCCGAAGCCGTGGGGAGACCACCCCAATACGGGTAGGTTCGCAGGAAGTCACGCCGCCGAATGAGCTGCGCCCGGTAATGGCTGATGCAATCCGCAGCATGATCGAAACCCCAGTCGCTGCGGAGAATGCGATAGGTGGTGTAGGCCAAGCTTGCGGCGACCATGGCGCAGCCGATACGGCATACCGCGATCTCGCCGAAGATCGCGCCCGCAAGGAACACCAGCGTAAAGACCACCAGGGGGAGGGGCTGATGAAGCTTGCTGCGAGCCGCTCCATCCTAAACCGGCGCGACTTCCGGCGCAGGTGCTCGGATGTCGCCGGGTTGATCCGCGGCGGCTGAGATTGCCAGGCGGCTTGGATTTCGTTGGGTTGCATGTGTCTGTTCTCCTTCATGGAAGCGCTGTCTGAGGACATTTTTGGCGCGGTGGATCTTAGTAGCCGCGTTGGAGATGGAAATCCCGATGATTTCTGCAATGGAAGCCGCGTCTTGACCTTCGAGATAGAGCAGAATGACTTGGCGATCGAGGGGGCGGAGTTGATGGATCAGAGCCATCAGGCGTTCGAGCACCAATCGCCGATCCGGGTCGTCTGCGCAGGGCAACAACAGAGCCTCGTCGAGGCTGACCCAGTCATGTCGGATCGCAGCCCTCACGTGTGAGGCTGCCGTGTTGTGCGCGACCCGGTAAACCCATGTCTTCAACGCGCACCGGTTGTCGAACGTGTGAAAGCTGCGCCAGAGTGCGGCATGAATTTCCTGGAGGAGGTCCTGGCGCAAGACGTATCGGCCTCATAAGCCGAGGCGAGGCGTTCCATCGCGGGTCCAAATTCAGCGGCGCTACGGGAATACAACTTGTCCGCCTGCGTACTTGAGAGCCTCGATGCCATTCATGTAGATAGTCGGCATCCGCGAGAATGTCTGACGGGCAAAAATACCTTAGAAGCTGAGTAGGTGTCCCGGGCCAGAAGGCCAGCCGCAACAACAACGGTGCAGTGGACAGCGTCGAACCTCTATCGGCCCGGCAGGACAGCGGAACGTCAGGGGCTGCGCTTAATATCGCGGCTCTTGGCGAACGCCTTGGCAGACTGAAAAGCTGCGTCGGCCCATGACCCACGGGTACTTAGCTGCTGGGGCCCTGGTCCCAGAATACTATTGGGCCTAGGGGATTTTCCGATCTTCGGTGGTGCCTGTACCTAATCGCTTTGCTCCTCTCCAACTGCCAAAATCGCTTAGAGGAAGGAATTAACCCCAATGTATGGAACGCCGTCCTATGGAAGTTCGACCAAAGACCGGCGGCGGGGGCGCCGCGACGCACTTTCCGCGTCGCTCACCATTCTGTGGGGCAGCGAGCCGAACGAGGAGCAACTCGCCCGGGCCGACCTTTTAAATGTATCCGCTAAGGGCGCACGGTTCCGTATCCTCAGACCGATCCCCATGGGCGCGTGGCTGATGTTCAATTATTCCCAGAAGCACATCAGCGGGCGAGGGACCGTTCGCTCCTGCCGGATGGTCCGGGGCTCCTACGAGATCGGAGTTGAGTTTGCAAACGGAACCGGTTGGGATGCATCCCCGGCCAATCCAGCTTTACAAGGCTTGAAAGCCGCGCTTCTCCGTCCGGCGTCTCAGCCGGCGGGCACGGAAGTCACGGCGACACCTACAATCGAAGTGTGTCTCGTTACGACGCCCTGCTAATCGTTTCTTTCGGCGGTCCAGAAAAACGCGAAGACGTGATTCCGTTTCTGGAAAACGTTCTACGCGGGAGGAATGTGCCGCGCGAACGCATGCTGGAAGTAGCGGAACACTACTATCACTTCGACGGACGGAGCCCCATCAACGATCAGAACCGCGCGCTAAAGACGGCTCTGGAGCAGAAGCTGGACGTGCCGGTGTATTGGGGGAACCGGAACTGGCGCCCCATGCTCGCCGACACCCTAAGCCGAATGCGCCAGGACGGGATCAAGCGGGCTCTGGCGTTCGCGACCTCGGCGTTCGGCTCGTATTCGGGCTGCCGGCAATATATCGAGAACATTGAAAGAGCTCGCGCGGCGGTAGAGAATGCGCCATCCATCGATAAGATCCCGCCGTTTTCCTCGCATCCAAGGTTTATCGAGGCCATGACGGACCGCGTACGCGCAGCGCTGGAGGAGCTACCCGGCGGGCGGCTGGTATTCACGGCGCATTCCGTGCCGCTGGCGATGGCGGAATCGAGTCCCTACGTGGAGGAACTGCGGCGGGCTTCGGCGGCGGTCGCCTCGCGGGTGGGGAACCCCGAGTGGGATTTCGCGTGGCAGAGCCGCAGCGGGCCTCCCACGCAGCCGTGGCTGGAGCCCGACATCTGCGAATACCTGCGTAACAGCCGGAGAGACACGGTGATCGTGCCGATCGGCTTCCTGTCCGACCACATGGAGATCATTTACGACCTGGATGTGGAAGCTCGCGCGGTAGCCGGGGATTTGGGAATCCGGATGGTGCGGGCGCGCACGGTAGAGACGCATCCGGCGATGATCGAGATGATCGCGGAGATGCTGGAGCAGGAACCGAAGGCCTGCGATGCGGCGTGTTGCGCGGCGCCAATGCGAACGGTCAGGCCGGCGGCGAAATGATCCGGCGGTATAGCTCGCGTTTGGGGATGCCGCGGGCTTTAGCCACCTGTTTAACCGCATCCATCCGTGCCAGGCCCTGAAGCTCCAGCGCGCGGACATCGTCCTCAGGCGTGGTTTGAGCCAGCGCGGGCTCGGCGCCTTTCTGCGGGCGCCCCACCAGAAGAGTGATCTCGCCCTTCACCGACGGTCTGGCCTGGAGCTGATCTCGCACCTCGGCGGCCGTACCGCGGAGGAACTCCTCGTGGATCTTGGTAAGCTCCCTGGCGACTACCACCGGCCGGGATCCAAGCTCAGCCTCGATGTCCCCCAGTGTCTCCACGATGCGGCGCGGGGCGTCGTAGAAAATGAGCGTGCAATCGGCGTCAGCCAGCAAGGACAGCGCCTTGCGCCGCGCGGCGGAGCGCGCCGGGAGAAATCCGCAGAAGCGAAACTCGTCGGTGCCGAGACCGGAAGCGGCCAAGGCCGCGAGAACGGCTGAAGCTCCCGGAACGGGCACGACTTGGATTCCCGACGCAATCGCCGCCGACGCTGCGCGATAGCCGGGATCGGAAATGAGGGGCGTTCCGGCATCGGTGACCAGAGCGATATTGGCTCCGGCTTGCAGTTTCACGACGAATTCCGCGGCGCGGGCGGCCTCGTTGTGTTCGTGGTAGCTGACCACCGGCCGGGAGATGCCGAAATGATCGAGCAAATGACGGGTCTGCCGGGTGTCTTCGCAAGCAATGAGATCGCATTCGCGCAGCACCCGCAGCGCGCGCAGAGTGATGTCCTCGAGGTTGCCGATAGGAGTCGCGACGAGATAGAGCGTTCCGGGCACGTAGTACGATGAAACGTTAACTGAAATGGAGATGCCAGCACAAGGCGAGGCAGGATACTACATCTGGGAAGCCGAAGGGAAAGCCTTCGAGGTGCACATCAGCCTGGACGTAATCGACGGCCTGGGCGCGGACATCCTGCGGGGATTCGGCGCCGTTCCCAAGCGCGGCGCGGAGGTGGGTGGACTGCTGCTGGGAGGGATCGAACGCGGCGCCGAAACGGTGGTGCGTGTGGACGATTTTGAGCTTCTACCGTGCGGCTATAAACGCGGGCCTTCGTACCTGCTTTCGCCCGAGGAACGGGAAACGTTCGAACGTGCAGCGGACGCAATGCGGCAGGACACCAGCGAAGGCCTCTATGCCGTAGGCTACTTTCGCAGTCATACGCGCGACGGATTTGCGCTGACCGCGGAGGATATCGAGCTGCTGGACCGTTGTTTCCCTAGCGACGCACAGGTTGCTCTGCTGGTGAAGCCGTTCGCCACGAAAGCCAGCACGGCGGGATTCTTTTTCCGCGAGTTCGGATCGTTTCAGGCGGCGACGCCTCTGGAGTTTCCGTTCCGCCGCCGGGAACTGTTGGGCGAGGAGGCGCCGGCGCGCCGGCCCTTGAGCGACCGGGGCGCGGGTGGCCGCGGACGGGGACTCGCTCGAACTGCCCGGGAGGACCCTCGTGAACGTGACGAGCATCGTGAGCGGGATCAGCCGCTGGAAGACGCCGTGGCGCCGGAGCCTGCCGAATCGCTGGGTTATGCGTACGCGACCACTCTCCCAAGACAGTCGCGCTTGGGCGGATGGATGTGGTTCCCACTGTCGTTCATATTTTTGCTGCTGGGCGTGGCGCTGGGATACTGGGCCGCGCTGGGGATGTTCCCCAGGATTCCGGCGAACATCGCGCCGGAATACTCGCTGGCGTTGGCGGCAAAGAAATCCAGCGGCGGTTTGACCGTGGAATGGAACGCCGACTCACCGGCGGTCCGCAACGCCGAGCGAGGCGTGCTGGAGGTGCGCGATGGTAAATACGCAAAGGCGGTGGATCTCGATGCGGCGCAGCTTCGCGGAGGGAAGCTGGCGTTCCAGAACGAGTCGAACAAAGTGAGTTTTCACCTGACGGTGTATCTGAACTCGCGGCTAAGCGTGAGCGAAGCGCTGGATTGGCGCCCTTAGGCTAGAACCGGGGCCTGGCTGGCGACCGATCCGCCGAAGGCCGCGTATTTAAGATGTGAATCGCGGCTCGCGGCGTGCTCGATGAAACGTTCCTTCAAGCGGGAACCTCTCATCTGGTTGCCGTTCTCCAGCGTCACCGCCTCAGCACTCGTCCTCGTGGTTGTGGCCGCCACATATATTGCCCATCGCTTCCGCCGCAGATGTCCATACCGCAATCCGCTTTGCCGCCCTAGCAGACCCTGCCTGCAGTGCTACCGGGACCTGTATAAGAGCAGCGCGGCGAAGCCCCCACCGGGTTAACTGAGGCACCAACGCCGCCCCGGCCCAGAATGCTCCACGAAGCCGTGCGGCGCGGCCACCCGGTGCTCTCCACGATCTCGGCCCGCGCTGGACATGACTCGCTTGTGACCCCATGGGTCATGGGGTCAACCGGCGTATTTCTCCAGTTCTAATTGATCCCCTCTTTGCGTTCCCGTTTCGGCGAGCCGGCCCGCGGGGAGTTCGAGAACCGAGTGGGCTCGCAGGCTCATGGCCAAACGGCGGCGGCCCATGTTGGGGCGAATCTTCAAAACCTTGCGCTGCTTGCTCAAGAACACCACATCGATGGGGAATTTCATGAAGAAGGTGTGGACGCCTTCGCAGGGGACGATCCACAGTCCCTCGCCGGGAGCCAAGCCAGTGTGCTTCAGCAGGCCCTGACGGCGCTTGGCGCTGGTGTCGGCGACATCGGCCCGATCGGCCAGGACGGTGCCGCGTGTCGTATTGGTCGCGCGAAGTTTGGTCAAGACTTCAGCCTACTATTCAGGAACTCGCCCGCACAACGGAGCCCGGCGAGCCGGGAAGGTACAATCAAGGTATGGACAACGTCGAACCCGCGGCTCTTGGAAAGGCCACTTTCGGGGCGGGCTGCTTCTGGGGCGTCGAGGCTGCGTTCCGGCGCTTGGCCGGGGTGAAGTCCACACAGGTTGGCTACGCGGGCGGGAAACTCGATCATCCCAGCTACGAGCAGGTGTGCACCGACCGCACCGGTCATGCAGAAGTGGTCGAGGTGACCTATGATCCCAAGGTCATCAGCTACCGTGACCTGCTGGACGTGTTCTGGAACAATCACAATCCGACCACGCTCAATCGCCAGGGGCCGGACGTCGGAACGCAGTACCGGTCAGCGATCTTCTTTCATTCGGCGGAGCAGGAGGCCGAAGCGAAAGCCTCGCGTGACGAAGCGCAGCAGCGCTTTCCGCGGCCGATTGTCACGCAGATTGAGCCCGCGCCGCCGTTTTGGAAAGCCGAAGAGTATCACCAGCAGTACCTGGAAAAGCGCGGTCTGGCGCACTGCCATCTGTAAAAGCACAGCGTGAAAATCGGATTCGTTAGTCTCGGCTGCCCCAAGAACCTCGTCGACTCAGAAGTGATGATGGGCCAACTCACCTCGGGTGGGCATGAGTTGACTCCGCACCCTGCCGAAGCCGAAGTCATCGTGGTCAACACGTGCAGCTTCATCGACCCGGCCAAACAGGAATCGATCGACACGATTTTGGAGATGGCGGAGTACAAGAAGATCGGACGGGCCAAGCGGTTGATTGTGGCGGGATGCCTGGTGGAACGATTTCGCGGAGAGATTCAGGAAAAGCTGCCGGAAGTGGACGCCCTGGTGGGAACCAATGAACTGGAAGCGATCGTAGCCGCCTGCGAGGGGTTAGAGCCTGCTCAGGAAGATCCGCTGAAGTTGTACTTGTACCAGGACACCACGCCGCGCGTCCTGGCCACGCCGCGGCATTATGCGTATATCAAGATCGCCGAGGGTTGCGACCATCCCTGCACATTCTGCGTGATTCCGCAGTACCGCGGGAAGTTCCGGAGCCGGCGGTTCGAGAGCGTGATCTCGGAAGCAACGCGGCTATTTTCTCAAGGCGTGCGCGAAATCAACCTCATCGGCCAGGACACCACCTGCTACGGAGAGGACCTGGGTATCAAGGACGGTCTGGCGCTGCTGCTGGAGCGGCTGGCGCAAATCGAGACCGCGCACGAAAAATGGGTCCGGTTCCTGTACTGCTACCCGAACAAGGTCACGCAGAAGCTGCTGGACACCATTGCGGCACATGCGGCGCTGGTCAAGTACATCGACATGCCTCTGCAGCACGCCAGCGCGAACGTGCTGAAGCGGATGAAGCGCGGAGCCAATGGCGACATTTTCCTGAAGCTGATCGAGCGCATCCGGCGCACCATTCCGGGTGTCGCGATCCGCACCAGCATGATCGCGGGCTTTCCCGGTGAAACCGAAGCGGATTTCGAGACGCTGTGCGAATTCGTCAAAGCCGCGAGGTTCGAGCGGCTGGGCGTGTTCTCTTATTCGGACGAGGACACCAGCGCCAGTTTCGCGCTGGACGGCAAGGTGGGCGCGAAGACGATTTACGACCGCAAACGCCATCTGATGGCGATCCAGCGCAAGATTTCGAAGGCCCGGAATCGTGAGCTGGTGGGCCGGGAGTTCCCGGTGCTGGTGGAAGGGCCGTCGCAAGATTCTGAACTGGTGTGGCAGGCCCGGCTGGCGACGCAAGCGCCTTCGATCGACGGCGTCTGCTACATCTCCGATCCGGGTGAGGCTCCGCTTCGTGCGGGCGAATTCCGACGCATGCGCATCACCAAGGCCCACGATTACGATTTGACGGGCGAACTGACGGACGCACCCGCCCCGGCGGTCGATCCCACGCGTCCGTTGGTGCAGATTCAACCGGCGCTGGCCTTCTCGATCCGGGATAATCGATGATTCCCTGCCCTATCTGCGGCAAACCAGTCAAACCAGACGATCCCAACCTGCCGTTTTGCAGCGACCGCTGCCGCCTGATCGACCTGGGCAACTGGGCTTCGGAGAAATATGTGGTTCCGGGTGAAGACCTGCCCCAGCATGAGGACGAGTGAGTCCACTCTCGCATCACCGCGCGGCCCCAACGCCGCGTTTGCCGCGCTTACTGGCGACTTGGTTCGGCTGTGGCTATGCGCCGAAGGGACCGGGCACGGCGGGCTCGCTGGCAGCCGTGGTCATCGCGTGGCTGCTGCATGAGTATGCGGCGGTGGGACCCTGGGGGTTCGCGATTCTCGCCCTGGCGCTGACCGGTCCGGCGATTTGGGCCGCGGATCGAACCGCCCGCGAAACTGGTCTCAAGGATCCCCAGATCGTGGTAGTCGATGAAGTAGTGGGGCAGTGGATAACGCTAGCGGGCGCGGCGCATCTGAATTGGCGAAGCTGGCTGGCGGCCTTCGCTTTGTTTCGGGCGTTCGACATATGGAAGCCGGCGCCGGTCCGGCAACTGGAACGGGCGCCCGGAGGAGCGGGCATCGTGCTCGACGACATGATGGCCGGCGTATATGCCGCGCTTGTATTAGCAGCCGCCGGATGGTTCAATCTGTATTAGCGTCCTCTTTTATGGCCTTCCGCAAGTCCCCCAGTACACGAGCCTCGGCGAACGAAAGCCGCCCGCATATTTCGACGGTGTCGCCGGCCGCGGCCATTCCGGGAGGCGATTTTCAGATTCGCGGCTCGGGCTTGTCCAACGGCGGACGGCCGCATGTGCAGTTCGGCCGGACGCGGGCCCACATTGTAGTGGGGTCGGACGAGTACGTGATTGTCCGGGTTCCTCCCGGCGCGGCCCACGGCGAGATGGTGGTGGGATCGGAGCCGGAAGCTTCCGTCGGCTGGCCGTGCCGCGTGGGCGTTCAGATTGCATCGGGAGTACATCCGGTATCGAATCCCGTGGTGGACCACGCCGGAAACGTTTTCGTCACCTTCAGCGGCGGGGCCGGGATGAAGACTCCGATTTCGGTGTTTAAGGTCGATGCCGCCCTCGAAACCAAGCCTTTGGTAACGGATATCGTCAACGCGACTGGCCTCGCGTTCGACGACGAGGAGACGCTTTACGTATCCAGCCGCAGCGACGGCATGGTATACCAGGTTTCCCCAGCCGGGAACACCTCCACGTACGTGGAAGGAATGGGCGTGGCGACCGGCATCGTGTTCGATCGCGAAGGCAATCTTTACGTCGGTGACAGGAGCGGCACCGTTTTCAAGATCAGCCGGCAGCGGCAGATTTACGTGTTCGCGACGCTGGAGCCATCGCTGGCGGCGTATCATTTGGCCTTCGGTCCGGACGATTATTTGTACGTCACCGGGCCGACCACTTCCAGCTTCGATTCGATCGCGCGCATTTCGCACACCGGTCAAGTGGAGCGGTTTTATCGCGGACTGGGGCGGCCGCAAGGCATGGCGTTCGACGCGGACGGAAACCTGTACATCGCGGCGTCCCTGGGTGGGCGGCGGGGAATCGTGCGCATCACGCCCGCGGCGGAAGCGGAGCTGTTCCTTTCCGGCCCCTCCATCGTCGGTCTGGCTTTCACGCCTTCGAAGGCCTTAATTGTCGCCACCAACGATTCCACCCCCTCGCGCGGACCGGAGGGTTCGCTGTACCGCGTGAACGCCGGCATTCAAGGCCGCGACACACACTAATCCAAGCATGCCTGAGGGCTCTCCGCGCGACGCCGAAATCATCGCAGTCGGCTCTGAGATGCTGACCTCGCAGCGCCTGGACACCAATTCGCTGTTCATTACCGATCGCCTCAACTCGCTCGGCGTGGAGGTGCGGCGCAAACTGATTGTCGGCGATGACCGCGCCATTCTGGCGGCAGCGGTGAAGTATGCGCTGGCGCACGTCGACATCGTGATCGTCACGGGAGGTTTGGGGCCAACCGAAGACGACTTAACGCGGGAATCCGTGGCGCAGGCCCTGGGCCGGGAGTTGGTGATGCGCCAGGACTTGGTCGACGCCATCGAAGAACGCTTCCGCAGGCGGCAGCGCCGCATGGCGGAGAACAATAAGAAGCAAGCCTACGTGGTAGAGGGCGCGGAGGTGCTGCCGAATCCGAATGGGACAGCGGTAGGGCAATGGATTCGCAAGGGAACCAAGGTGATCATGATGCTGCCGGGACCTCCCGGCGAACTCAAGCCGATGTTCGCCGAACAGTGCATTCCGCGTATGACGGAACTGCTTCCCGCGCAAATCATCCGCACGAGGTTGTACCGCGTCACCGGTATGACGGAATCCGACCTGGATCATTTGATCGCACCGGCCTATTCGAAGTACACCAATCCGGCGACCACGATTCTGGCGTCTCCCGGCGACATCCAGATTCACTTGCGCGCCCGCTGCGATACGGCGGAAGAAGCCGAGAGGTTACTGGAGGTTGTCGGCGGAGAGATCGAAGAACTGCTGGGCGACCGGATCTTCTCGCGAAACGGAGATTCGTTGGAAGCCGTTGTCGGCGAGCTTCTGCGCAAGAGTGGAGCAACCGTGGCCGTGGCGGAAAGTTGTACCGGGGGAATGGTCGCGGAGCGGATCACGTCCGTTCCGGGAAGCTCCGGCTATTTCGCCGGCGGATTTGTGGTTTATAGCGACGAAATGAAGCAGCGCGCTTTGGGCGTGGACCCCGGGCTCATCGCGCGGCACACGGCCGTGAGCGAGGAAGTGGCGCAGGCGATGGCGCAGGGGGCTCGTGACCGGTCTGGAGCCACCTACGCGGTTTCAACCACGGGAGAAGCCGGGCCGGAGAGCAGTACCGGCGCGCCAGTGGGCACGGTTTACGTGGGATTCGCGAGTCCCGATGGAGTTGAGTCGAAACGCTTCAACCTGCCGGGAGATCGAACGCGAGTGCGAATGTTCGCGACCCAGGGGGCTCTGGACTATTTGCGGAGAAAGATCCTGCGCTAACGGAACTTCTAAATCGACCTCTAACGGAACGCCGAACGCGGGATCAGATGGGCCCGGATCACGGCGTCGTTCCGGTCCGTCCGGCGCACGAAGATCAGCGAGTAAGGATCGGTGTAAACCGGCGCCCATTCGGCATCGCGCACCCGCGTGAGGATGAAGGTCTCAATGGGAGGAAAGCCATCCTGCATGGAGATCACGATGGCGTTGAAGTGGTATCGATCATCCAGCCGCCGCCAGGCGGAATCGTCCGATAGCGCGGGGATATAGCCGTTCTGAAAGAAGCCGGGCGGATAGGCTTCCGCGCGACCGTCGACGAAAACCTGATAGCGATGGTAGAGGAGATACCCGCCGATATCAAAATCGTTGAACACCGGGCCGGTATGCCGGAGGGATTCACCAAAGACGCCGCGATCGAAGCCGAGGCCCAGGCTGGGTACAAGTTCCAGCGGCGCGGTTCGGCGCCCTCGGCCCACAAGCGTAAGGCGAAAACCGCCAGAATAAGGAACCCGAATACGAAGCCAATGTGGAGATTGATCCACAGCAGCATCAAAATCGGCAGGCTGGCGAGCCACCAATCCCGAATCCACCCCCTCAGCCAGGCGAGCAGAATGCCGTAGAACAGCGCGGTGAACAGGTAAGTAAAGCCCCCGGCCGGACCAGGCTTCGGAAGGCAACGATAGGAATAGCCAGCGCGACCAGAGCGGAGGCGACCCATGGGTTCGAGACCCGCTGCGCGGCCAGATAGGACGCCGCTAGCGCCAGAGTGACCAGCAGCGCGGCGAGAGCCCTGGAGAATGACTTCGCCATTTCTCAAGTGCCTGCCAAGGTCCGAATTGGTCAGGTCGACCTGCTGGAGCAGCAAAGCGCAGCACGCGGCGGCGATCGCCAGCAGGGGAAGAAGGCGAAGAATCCGGGAACTCATCGGGAGGCGCTCTAAGAGGAGAGGCGCTCTAACAGCTTACGCTGTTAACCTCCTGATGCGGCGTGCGTATGGATCGGGTGAAGGGAAATCGAAGATGATCGATTGGCGAATGGGACGGCTTCTTGGAATCGGAATTTTGATGGCTTGGGTGGGATTCGCGCAGCCAGCGCCGCCGGCATTTCCGCCCGTGCCTCCTGCCGGCGCCTTTGAGCCGGACGCGCAGCGCACGCAACGCGAGCTCTCCGACCTGCTTCGCCGCTACCCTCCTTCGCTTCGCAGCGTCCTGCAATACGACCCGGGGCTGATGACCAACCAGACGTACCTGGCGACCTATCCGGCATTGGCCGCGTTTCTGAGCGCGCACCCGGAGGTCGCTCGGAGTCCCGCTTATTACGTGGGCATGCCGGAGCAGCAGCGTCCGCCGGACGCTGAGGAGGGGATCGCTCACGTTTGGGAAAACGTGTTTTCCGATGCGGAAGCGACCGTTGCCGGAATCCTGGCGATGAGCCTGATCGCATACCTCATCCGTATGTTTATGGATACGCGCCGCTGGGCCCGCTGGACCAAGGTGCAGACCGAGGCGCACACCAAGCTGCTCGACCGGTTTTCCGGCAACGAGGATCTGCTGAGGTACATTAATTCGCCCGCGGGATCGAAGTTCTTGCAATCCTCACCGATGCTGATGGAGCCGGCTCCGCGTGGGAACGTCACCGCGCCGCTCAGCCGGATTCTGTGGAGCGTGCAGGGCGGAATCGTGGTGATTGCGGTTGGAATCGGCCTGGAAATCATCAGCCAGCAAAACTCCTACCCGGTTCAAAAGCCCCTGCACTCCCTGGGCGTTCTGGCCATGGCGCTGGGAATCGGATTTGTGATTTCGGCGATAATCTCCTTTGGGATCTCGCACCGGCTGGGATTGATCGAACACAAACCCGCTCGGCCGAACATCCCGCTGGACTATCCGCCTGAGCAAGGGACGGCTTCGTGACCATGTTTCGTGACGCGACCTTCACCGATGTCAGCAAACTCGAGGCGATCGATCAGGCCTGTGCGGATTTCGTGATGGACGAAGACGCATTCCGCGCCTTCTACGATCGCAATGCGCGGGGAGTGTGGGCGTATCTGACTCGCATCACCGGAGACCGTCAGATGGCGGACGATCTGATGCAAGAGACCTTCTACCGTTTCCTGCGCGCGGCCGCCACGCACGAAAACGAGGCGCACCGGCGCAATTCGCTGTACCGGATCGCGACCAATCTGGCTCGGGATGCCCGGCGGAGGGTGCTTACGCACCCTTTGGCTAGTGTCGGGGCTGATGCAATCGAGGGCGTGGCGGCGCACGATGAGACTCGCGCGACCGAGCGGCGGGCGGATTTCACGCGAGCGATGGAACGGCTCAATCCCCGGGAGCGGGCGATGCTGTGGCTGGCGTATGCGGAGGGAGCTTCGCATCAGGAAATCGCCGACGTATTGGGCCTCCGGCCGGCCAGCATGAAGCTGCTGTTGTTCCGGGCGAGGCGGCGGCTGGCTGCGCTGTTGGGGGTGAAAAAATGAGACGGCTGGATTGCGAGTTCGAACCCGAAGTGCTCGCGGCGGCTGTGCAAGGCCGCTGGCCGGATCGAGTGGACGCACAATTGCGGGAGCATGCGGCGTCCTGCGCCATCTGCGCGGAGACCGCTCTGGTAGCGGCGGCGATTGACGATTCGCGCGAGGACCTGCGCGCCTCCGCCGCGTTGCCGGATGCGGGCCGGGTGTGGTGGCTGGCGCAGATGCGTGCGCGCCGGGAAGCGATTGCGGCCGCTGGCCGGCCGATCACTTTGGTGCAAATGATCGCCTTCGCCTGCGCCACCGGCCTGCTGGGCGCCTGCATCGGGGCAACGTCGCCCTGGTTTCAATCAGCATTACGCTGGATTCAATCGCAACCCATCATGGGTCTGGTAACCGGGCACGTTCTGATTGCGGCGGGCATGGCGGCGGCGATTGTACTGATTCCGGCGGCCGCCTATTTCGCTTTTAGCGGAAAACACTGACACCGAACTCGGGCGGCGCAGTATAGTTCCACAAGAGGGCCTATGCGCTTGCCAATCCTGTTACTGGCCGCTGGATTGTCGCTGGGGCAGTCCGCGGAGCAGTTCGAGGTCGTCTCGATCAAGCCGCACCCGGAGCCGATCACCTTCGCGTCGAATATGACCCGCGGCACAACCTACCGCGGCGTGGCGATCACGCTGGTGGATGTGATTGAAGACGCCTACAACTTGCAGCACAATCAGATTGCAGGCGGACCGGGATGGGCCGCCACGGAGCACTTCGACATCGACGCCAAAGCGAGTGGGGACGCGCTGACGATGGAACGGGCGCGGCCGATGCTTCAGGCGATGCTCGCGGACAGGTTCCGGTTGAAGATCCGGCGCCAGATGCGAGAGGTGGCCTGTTACGATTTGGTCGTCGCGAAGGGCGGTCCCAAGTTCAAGCAGAACACCGATCCCGCGGCGCGGCCGGGATTGACGGCCAGCGCCGGACAGGGCGCCGTTCATCTCGAGGCCAGCAAAGGGACGATGGCCCGGCTGGTAATGCAGCTCGCGTTCGGCGCGGGTCGGCCGGTGGTAGACAAGACCGGGCTCCCGGGCGGGTATCGATTTACGCTGGATTATGCCCCGGACAACAGCGCCGCGGCCATCGACGGAAGCGCACCGACGCTGTTTACCGCATTGCAGGAGCAGCTCGGGTTGAAGTTGGAGCCGTCCCGGACCACGCAAGAGGCGCTGGTTATCGAATCGGCCGAGAGACCGACTGCGAACTAACCCGCTGGAGCGAAGCACAAACCCGCTAAAATCGGCAGCAGGATGGAGTTTTCCCCGGGGACCCCGGCGCGAATCTTGAACCGCTTGACCTGGGCCGTGCTGCTCGCCGCCGCAGCCTGGGGGCAGAACAGTGCTTCTGCACCGCCGCTCCAGTTCGAAGCCGCCGATGTTCACCCGACCCCCAAGGCCGTCTATAGCGCCCAGTTCGTGAACGGCGGGGATCTCTACGGCACCCGCTTCCAGATCAGCCGGGCCACCATGGTGGATCTGATCGCGAACGCCTGGGACATCGACGACGACGATATCGTGGGAGGACCAAGCTGGCTGGAAGACGATCGCTTCGATATTCTTGCCAAGGCCCCGGAGGGCACCGCCCCCGCCAACGCCAAGCTGATGCTGCGCGCCCTGCTGGAGGGGCGATTCCATCTGGTGCTGCACCGGGACGCCCGGCCGAAGCCTGCGTTCGTCTTGTCGTTAGGCCAGGGTAAGCCGAAGTTGAAGCTGGCCGATTCTTCGGCCGCTCCTGGCTGCAAGACCCAGGCGCAGCGCAAAGACAGCGGCGCATCCAACAACCTGGTAGTGTGCCGCGGCCAGACCATGGATCAGTTGGCGCAATACCTGCGGGATGCCGGCGAGTCCTATCTCACCGGCCCAGTGCTCAACAAAACCGGACTCGAAGGCGCTTGGGACTTCAATTTCGAATGGACCCGGCGGGGCCAGCTACGCCGCGCCGGGCCGGACGCCATCACGCTCTTCCGCGCGCTCGACAAGCAGCTCGGGCTGAAGCTGGAGCAGCAACAGATTCCGGAGCAGGTGATCGTGGTCGACAGCGTGAATCGAACGCCGGTGGAAGATCCCGCCGGAACCGCAGCTTTGCTTCCCGCTCCTCCGCCCGATCGATTCGAAGTAGCGGTTATCAAACCGACCAACCCCGGCTTTCAAGGCACGCAGTTGGACGGCTCGCCCAACGGACAGGTCACCATCGCCGGTGCAACGCTCAGCGACATGCTCCAGGAGATCTACTTCGTGACCCGGGAAATGATCGCCGGCGCGCCGAAATTCATCGATACGGATCGCTGGGACATTACGGCGAAGGCCTTCACGGACCCCGTGGCGGGGAATCCCCGCACCACCGATACCGACACGCTCATTCGCATGACGCGTGCTTTGCTTGAGGACCGCTTCAAGCTAAAGGTCCACTTCGAGCAGCGGGAGGTTTCCGGATACGTCCTCCGCTCGGCCAAGCCCAAACTCCAAAAGGCCGATCCGGCCGAACGCACGGGCTGCAACGAACCTGCTCCCGGCGCTGCCGGCGAAAAAGACCCGCGGTTCACCAAGCCGGTGCTGTCGCACTATCTGATCTGCCGCAACATGACCATCGCCGAATTTACCGGGCAGCTTCCTTATCTGGCCAGCGGCTACGTTCACAGCCCGGTGCTGGATGCAACCGGCCTGACCGGCGCTTACGATTTCACGTTAAGCTTTAGCTCGGTCCGCCTGGTTCAGAACGGCGGCGCTTCCGGCCAGAGCCCGCTTGCGCCTGGCGCGGCGGCAACACCCAAGGCGGCCGATCCCAATGGCGCGGTCTCACTTGCCGACGCCATCTCTCGTCAGCTCGGCCTGAAAATGGAGATCGCGAAGCATCCCGCGCAGGTGCTGGTGATCGATCACATTGAGCAAAGACCGACGGAGAACTGATATGGAGCAGCGTGTCTGCTCCATGGTGACTGAATCTGGCGTCCGTTAACATGACAGAGTATGCTCGCTTTCCTGCGGCGGCACGCAGCGGTGCTGCCTTGGCCGTTTTTCCTCTTCGCTTCGATTGCTTTCTATTCGATTCCACTGTTCAGCCGTAACGCGACAATTCACTGGGATCTGGCAGACGTGGCGTATCCGGCGCAGAGGTTCTTCGCCGAGTCGTTGCGCTCCTGGACATTGCCGCATTGGACCCCGTATCTCCTATCCGGAATTCCCTTCCTGGCCGATCCACACACCGGCGCGTGGTATCCGTTGCACTGGCCGTTCTATCTGATCGGCATTACGCCGCGGACGATGGTCTGGGAACTGGCGCTGCACGCGTTCCTGGCGATGGCTGGGGCATACCTGCTGGCGCTGCGGTTATTCGAAGTGCGAGGCGCGGCAGTGCTGGGAGCCCTGCTGTACGGCCTCGGCGGATTCTTTACCGCGCACAGCACCGTGCCGGGGGCGTTCGAGGCCGCGGCGTTGCTTCCCTGGTTGCTGTGGGGGACTCTCAACGCTCTCGATTCGGAAAGCACGCGGTGGACAGCGTTCACGGCATTAACCGGCGGATTGATAGTACTGGCCGGCGACCTTCCGGCGGCGCTGGAATCCCTGGCCACCCTAATTTGTGTGGCGCTGGTTTGTGTTGCGTTGACTACCGGAAAGTGGCGGCGCGCCGCGATCCTGGTGGCCTCCGTAACGGTTCTGGCGCTGATGCTGGGCGGGATTCAACTCGTGCCCGCCCTCGATCTGCATTCGCAGTCGCATCCGGCGGCAAGCAACGCCCGATTCCAATTCGGCGCCCTCGCTACGCTGATTTCAGCCGACTACTACAACCTCATCAACGGCCTTTACTCGGGCCCGGATGATCCACGGGAATACTATCTTTATTCGGGTTTGCTGTTGGCGCCTCTGGCGATCTCCGGCTTCGCGCGGAAGCAGCGCTGGCAGTTGCTACTGGCGATAATTGCTCCGACAATCATTTTCGACGCGGCGCTGAGACCGCCCGGGGATTCCTGGTTCCCAGCCGCGCTAGGCCTCGCGATGACCGCGGCTTCCGGCGTTATTTGGATCGAGACACGCATGGAACGGCCGCACGTTTGGGCAGCCTTGCTGGTGCTGAGCGCGGTGGATCTGTGGTTCTGGAATCTCTATAAGAACCCGCTGGTGTTTGCCCGCACTCCCTTTACCGAGCTTTACGGCCAGTCCTCGGTTGAGCCTCCCCCGCGGCCTTTGTCGCGAACTTGGGCGCCTTACCCGCCGCTGGGCACTCCGGCGGATGGACCGCTCATCACGCGCACGGAGGTGACCTATGGCGCCGGGCTGGCGCAGTTGGATCGCTATTCGGCCTATCTGTCCGCGGCGGAGAAGAATCCGAAGCTGCTGAATGGGCTTGGCGTGACGGATCTCTGGTTTGGGCGAAACCGGAGGGTGGATAATCCCTCCAGTCTGGGCCGCGTTTCGGCTCCGGCGCGCATCGTCTTCGTGAAGGATCGGGCTGCGGCGAATGCGGCGCTGGCCATGCTTGACCCAGCTCAGTCGGCCGTCGTGGAGGGTCCGGAGCGGAATGTGCAAGAACACGTGGACTCCGTCGCGGTCACGGCGTATGCCGGCGATTGGTATCGCATCAAATACTCGGCGTCGTCCGGCTCCCTGCTCCGCGTTGCGGTTCCGTACTATCCCGGCTGGACCGCCGCCGTAAACGGATCGGCTGCTGAGATTGTTCCCGTCGACGAAGCTCTCATGGGGGTATTTGTGCCGGCGGGGGAACACGAGTTGACGTTGCAGTTCGAACCACGCCGGTTTTCGCTGGGAGTATCACTCAGCGCCGCCGCGACAATAGCCCTGGTACTAGGTCTAATCCTAACCTAAGGTCGCGCTAGCAACCGCCGATAATACGAGTGTGGTGCCGTCAAGCGAAGCTAAACCGGGCGCCGTTCTGGAAAGTCCTGCCCCTCCGAAACTGAAGGAAAAAGCGCTGCGCTCTCTGAGCGCCTTGCCGCCGTTTTCGCCGATTCTATCCAAGCTGCTGGCGACGCTGGCGGCCGAGAACGTGTCTTTTTCCGCGCTGGGCGATCTCATCGAAAAAGATACGGTTGTGGCGGCGAACATCCTGCACCTGGTGAATTCGGCCCTGTACGCGCGCCGCGGGACCATCAGTTCCGTGCGCCACGCGGTTTCCTTGCTGGGTGTGAATAAGCTGCGCAACGCGGTGCTGGGAATGTCGATTGCCCGCGTGTGGAACAGGGTAAAGATGCCCGCGAATTGGTCCATGATGCGCTTCAACATGCACTCGGCCGCCGTGGCGATTCTGAGCGATCTTTTGGCGCAGCGGGTTCAAGTGGAGTACCCCGAGGGTGCTTTCGTCGCCGGATTGCTGCACGACTCCGGGAGATTGCTGATCGCGATGGCGCTGCCGCAGGAGTATGAGCGGATTCTGGATCGTTACGCTACCGGCGCTACGATGATCGAGTGCGAGAAGGAAGTGCTCGGCTTCACGCATGCGGAGCTGTCCGCGGAGGCGCTGAAATACTGGAAACTTCCGGAGCCGATCCAGATCGCCGTGCGGGATCATCATAGCTCGCCCACCGGATCCGCCGGTGGACTGATTCCCTTAAGCCACGTAGTGGATGCGGCGAACCAATATACCAACTCAACCGGGATTTCGATTCTGGTCCGCAACACAGATTCGGCGGACGCCTCCGCGGTGGAACTCCTCGGCCTCGACAAGGAGAAGCTGCAAACGCTACTGACGGAGTTCCGCGAAGAGAACAACGCCATGGCGGTCTATTTCCACTAGCGGCCCCGCCCGCTCAGGCGACGCTCACTCATGCCGAAGGGCAACGACGGGATCGACGCGCATCGCCCGGCGTGCCGGAATCAGGCAAGCAAGCAACGCCACCGCGATCAGGACGATTGAAGTCACCGCGTAGGTGGCTGGGTCCGTCGACGATACCGAGAAGAGTTGGGACTGGAGAAGGCGATTAAAGGCCAGCGATGCCACTAGTCCCAGGCCCAAACCCATTACAACCGGCAGCATTCCCTGCCGGAGAACCAGGAAGCGGATATCACGCGACGTGGCTCCCAGCGCGATGCGGACGCCGATCTCCTGCGTAGCCCTCGATACCGAATGCGCGATTACAGCGTAGAGCCCAATGGCGGCGAGGAGCAGCGCGATCACGGCAAACGTGAGAAACAGGCCGGCATTTACGGCTCTGGACCAATAGCGAGTCCTGAAGCTCTCACTCAAAGGAAGCGGTCCCTCGAGTACGCCTGCTCCTGCTCCTGCTCCGATGTCCAGCCCTGAATCAATTGCCTGAATCTTACGGCGGACGGCTGCCGCGAGACTAGCAGGAGGCACACGAGTGAGCGCGAGAATAGTCATGCCGGTGGCAGAGGGGCTTTGCCGGTAGGGGATATACACAATCCCACCAGAAGAGCCGCTTGTCGGAACCCCGTTTGTCTGAACAATGTTCGAGGTGACGCCGACTACCGTCCGCCAAGCCTCTGGATTCCGGCCGGAGTAGTCGAAGAGACGAAGACGCTTCCCCAGCGGGCTAACGCCGGGCCACTGTTGGCGTGCAAATCGCTCATTGACCAGCGCGACCGGCGGCTGCGGACTCTCGATCGAAATCGTTGAAATCCCGGCCGGCAATCAAAGCCGCGCCCACGGTTCGAAAATAATCCGGCGTGATCGTGATGGATAACGACATGGGACGCCGCTGCTCATCGACAGAAGGAAATCCCTCAAGTTCGTAAGGCAGAAGGGGGGCATTGAGTCCCGGAAGCCGGTCGGCTCGCGCCATGGAATCCAGGCCCGGGATACTCTTCAGCTTCGTAGTAAGCCGGTCAAAGAAGGCCATCTTGGACTGAGCATCGGGATAACGCGTAGCCGGCAGCCCTACCGAGGCCACCAGGATATTGGAGGCGTGGACGCCGATGTCTTCCGTGTAGATCTTGAGAAAGCTTCGCGCCATCAACCCCGCTCCCGCGAGAAGTACGATCGTGACGGCGATTTCAGCCGTGATCAAAAGCGCGGACAAACGTTTGCCACTCATGCCACCGGCCGCGCCGCGGCCGCCATCCTTCAAAGTGCTGTTGACATCGAGTTTCGAGAGCCGAAAGGCGGGCGCCAGACCAAACAGAAGCCCCGCGAAAATCGAGATGGCGACAAGGTATAGAAGGACGCGGTAATCGAGGACGTAGTGGTATTGGGTATAGGAACCCGGTGGAGATTCAATGCGCTCATAAATTCGCACGCTGATCAGAGCGATAAACCATCCCAGTGCGGCTGCGATGGACGAGAGCATCAGGCTTTCGATCAGCAGTTGCCGGATGATCCGCCACCGGGTCGCCCCCAGAGCCATGCGTAGAGAAATCTCGCGGTAGCGGCCAGTCGCGCGAGCCAAAAGAAGGTTGGCAAGGTTGACGCAGCCGATCAAAAACACGAGTCCGACGGCACCCCAGATTGCGCGATAAAGCGCCATTGTGTTCGCGCCCCAAAACTGCTCTCCAAAACTCCGCAGACGGGGGCGGACATCCCGGCTCATCGTCGGATAAGACCTTTCCAGCCGGCCTCTGATAATGTCCATTTCTGCCCGGGCGCTTTTACGAGTCGCTCCTTTCGCCAAGCGGCCGAAGGCGAACCACAAGGGCATAGGCCGATCCGTATCCGGAACAATTTGAATCCAAAGATCCACACGGGGAGTTGGGAAAGTAAACCCGGGCGGCATCACCCCGATGAGGGTAACCGGCTTGTCGGCAAGGCGGAATGACTTTCCGATTACCGAAGGGTCCTTGCCGAACCGCCTTTCCCAGAAGGCGTAGTTAAGTAAGGCCACGGAAGGGGCTCCCGGCACTGCATCGGAGGGCGCAAAATCCCTTCCGACGATCGGCTTCTGACCGAGTACCTGGAACGCATTGGTGGTCAGTTGAGTCGTGTCGCAGGTCTCCGCATTGCCGGAATCGTCCTGAAGAACGAGACGCAGCCCGCCGTCCTCGACCCCAGCAATTCCGCTAAACGACTTCGTCTGCGCTTGCCAGTCTTGAAACTCGGGATTCGAAATAAGACCGGTGGAAGTGTAGAGAATATGATTGTCCGGATCGACTCCCGGGTAACCCCCCAAAAGCACGGCGCCGGCGATGGTGAAAACGCCTGCGTTGATTCCAATCCCGACGGCCAGCGTGGTCACGGCAACTGCCGTGAAACCCGGTGAGCGGCGCATCCCGCGGAATGCGTAACGAACATCGTGCAGCAAGTTTTCAAGTCCGCGAAATCCGCGTTGTTCGCTCACGCTTTCGGTCGTCATGCCATCGGATACCAATATCATTATGCCTATGTGAAAACAATAGGGCTGCTTGCGGCAAACCGGCCTTGACTTCACGGCTCGCTTCTCTGTACCGTCTATATGTACAGGGCTCGAAACCGTGACTCTACGCATCGACCTCGCTTCTCCCGTTCCAGCCGTTCGCCAGATCGTCGACGGCTTACGCCTCCTTTTGGTCAACGGAGACCTGCCGCCGGGGACGCAACTGCCTCCCGTCCGCCGTCTGGGCACGGATTTGGGCGTTCACTTCAACACCGTCGCCGAGGCGTACCGCATTCTTGCCGCCGAGGGATGGCTGGAGATCGCCCGCCGGGGCGGGGCGCGGGTGGTAAATCGCAAGACGCCGCGAGCCGATCCGGAAGCCGCGGCTGGGTTCCAGCGCCGTCTGCGGGAACTGATTGCCGATGGACAAGCGCATGGGTTCCCGCGCGGGCGCATCGCTCGTGAGCTGCGGCGGCTAGCGGAAACGCTCGAAGGAGCACGGTCATGATGCTCGCCGCGGTTCTGCTGCTGTTTTCTGTTTTTCTGCATTTTTTGCCCGGCTTAACTCGTCCCGGCTTATTCTTCGCGGTCACCGTAGACCCCGACTTTCGCAATACCACCGAAGGCCGCCAAATCACGCGTCTGTACCGGATCGTCCTATGGAGCTTTACCGTGTTGAGCGTGGCGCTGATCCTAATCACAAGGCGGCAGGAGACTGTACTGCTTTCGGTCGCCGGATACTACTGCACCTTGGGTGTGGCGCACCGGCAAGCATTGAGGTACGCGATCCCCGGGGATTCGACCGTGGAGGTGAATCTCGCGGCGCCGCACGAATCTTTGCCCGGAGGGCCGCTGGCGCTGCTTGCACCCCTTGCGTTTCTGGCCGGGCTGGCTTGGTGGGTGTCCCGGCATTGGGAGCGGTTGCCCGCCCGCTTTCCAATGCATTGGGGCGCGCACGGAGCGGATCGCTGGATGTCTCGGACGCCGGCCGGGGTTTACGGCCTGCTTGCTGAAGACGCCCTGATCAGCTTGATTTTTGTTTCCATTGCAGCGGGCATCTTCTACTGGTCGAGGCGCGTTTCCGCCACGGCGGGCGCAGCGGCGGAGCAGCGCCGCTTCCGGAGAATCAACGTCCAGATCTTTCTGCTGCTGGCCTGCCTGCCGGCGGCACAGGCCTGGATCATTCTGTTACAGCCCCCCGCCATCGAAGCCTGGTTGGCGGGCGCGGCGCTCCTCATCGCTGGAATCTATTATGCGGTGCTGATTCGCAACCGGCCGCGTCTGCCGGCCCGCGCCAGCGACCATACACCGAACTCCTGCTGGAAGCTCGGCATCTTTTACTTCAATCCGGCCGACCCGGCGCTGTTCGTGCTCCAGCGTTTCGGGATCGGCTACACCTTCAATTTCGGCAATCGCTGGACCTGGGCCGCGCTGGCTACTATTTGCGCGGCGGTCTCCGCGCGCGCGGTTTTGCGATGAACGGCTCCAAGACGAACAGCTTTGCGATCCGGGCGCGCGGGCTATCGCGGAGCTTTGGCTCCGTGCGGGCGCTGGACGATCTCAACGTCGAGGTTCCGGCGGGCTGTGTCTTCGGATTCCTGGGGCCCAATGGCGCGGGCAAGACCACGACCATTCGTCTGCTGCTGGGCTTGATCGAGCCGAGCAGCGGCAGCGCCGAGGTATTGGGCTTCGATACACGGACGCAGGGTCATGAGATTCGCGCCCGCTGCGGAGCTCTGCTGGAGCACTCCGGGTTGTACGAGCGCTTGAGCGCGGAGGACAACCTGCGATTCTACGGCCGCGTGGCGCGCATGCCCACACCGGAATTGGACCGGCGTATCGAGGAATTGCTCAAACATCTGGGGCTGTGGGACCGGCGCAAGGACGCCGTGGTGAAGTGGAGCCGCGGCATGAAGCAGAAGCTGGCGATCGCGCGACCGCTACTGCACGGGCCAGGGCTGGTGTTTCTGGACGAGCCGACGGCAGGACTCGATCCGGTCGCCGCAGCCAGCCTCCGCGACGATCTGGCTGCGATGGCCTCGCGCCAGGGCTCGACGATCTTCCTCACCACGCACAACATGGCGGAAGCCGAGAAGCTCTGCAATCTGGTGGCGGTGATTCGTCAGGGCAAGTTACTGGCGGTAGGCAGTCCGGCGGAGTTGCGGGCGCGCGGCGGAGGGCAGCGCACCGAAATCGCCGGACGCGGATTTTCCGATGCGATGCTGAATGCGCTCCGCGGGAATGCTAGTGTTTCGCAAGCCGTGCTGGACAATGGCAGGCTGATTCTGACCATGAAGGATGGCGCGAGCGTCGCCCCGATGGTCAATCTGATTGTGCGCGAGGGCGGCGAGGTAGAGGAGGTCCGCAGCGGCCATGGCAGCCTGGAAGAGGTGTTCCTGACGTTGATGGAAGAGGAGCGCGCATGACGGAAGACATCAGAACGGTGTTCTGGAAGGAATGGAAGGAGATCCTGCTGCAACGTTCCGCCGGAGGCGGGGGCGCGCGCCAGCCGCTGATCGTAATCGCGGTGATCGGCATCTTTGTGCCCTTGCGTATGGGACCGAGCCGTTTCTTCGGTCTGCAAATACCTTTGATCGTGTCGTTCCTGTCCGCGGTCGCCATTTCCGCAGTGGTGGCTGAGGCCTTCGCGGGCGAGCGCGAGCGGCATACGCTGGAGACGCTGCTGGCCAGCCGCCTTTCGGATCAAGCCATCCTGTTAGGCAAGTTCGGAGCATGCGTCGGATACGGATGGTTGATCGCCATCGCCTGCGAGATCCTGGGCATCGTCACGGTGAACGTCACCAACTGGCATGGCCAGATACTTATGTTTCACGACGTGCCGAGCTGGCTGGGATTGATCCTAGGACCGCCGCTTCTGGGCGCGGTAGTGGCCTCCGCGGGCGTGTTCGTCTCGCTGCACGCGGCTACCGTACGCCAGGCCCAGCAGACCCTCGGGGTCGGGCTTATGGTGTTAATCTTCGGGACCATTTTCGGCTACGGCGCGCTGCCGGCGGAATGGAAGGCCCGGCTGATGCAGGTTCTTTTCGGATGGTCCCTGACCGAATTGATTCTGCTGGGAGCGGGGATCGTATTGCTGATCGATATCGCGCTGGTGGCGGCCGCGATGGCGCGCTTCCAACGGGCCAAGCTTGTATTGGACTGAGCTCGTACTAGACTAAAGAGCTTGGCAACATCCAATCTCCGCGCTCCGGCATGGCTGTTCGCCGGAGTGTTTCTGTTCTCCGGGTTGAGCCCGGTGAGCACGTCCTTCGATTCGCGCTGGACCGTTTACACCGCCATGAGCCTGTGGCGTCACGGCGACACGAATCTGGACGATTATCCGGACGCACTTCGCGGGAGCGGCTATTACGCCCTGCAATGTGTGGACGCGGACGGACACGTCCGGGATAAAGCGATCGAGCCCTGCCAGGGTCACATCTACAGCCACTTTCCCATCGGCGGCCCGGCTCTCACCGCGCCTCTCATCATTGGAGTGGTCGAGATACTCCGCGTTCTCCAGCCTCTCCTTGCCCATGTTCATGCCTCCCGTCCGGTGGTCGAGGGGTTCTTGCGCGCCGATTTCGACTTGGGGCATGCGGTCATCGAGATGGAAGTGGCGTCATTCCTCCTGGCGGCGACGGCCGTTCTGATCTACTTCATTGGCAAACGCACGCTGTCCACGCCGCGCGCAATCTTCCTGGCCTTGCTTTTCGCGCTGGCCACGTCCGCCTACAGCGTCGGCGGAAGGGCGCTGTGGCAGCATACGCCGTCGATGCTGCTGCTGACCATCGCGATTTATTTGCTGCTTCGCGCCGAGGATCGGCCGGATCTCGCCGCTTGGGCCGGAGTTCCGGTCGCACTGTCGTACACGGTGCGGCCTACGGACGGACTCTTCGTCTTGATTTGCACCGTGTATGTCGCAGTGCGGCGCCGCCAATACCTGGTTCGCTACCTGCTTGCGGCTACGCCGGTCGCGGCGGCGCTTCTGGCATACAACCTCTCCATTTATCACGCTTTGCTCTCGCCGTACTATCGCATGGTGGTGCTGGGTTTTCGTCCGGCGTATTGGCCAGTGTTCGGAGAAGCTCTGGCGGCGAATCTGATCAGTCCGTCGCGAGGGCTGTTCACTTTCACACCGGTGTTTCTGTTTGCGGCATGGAGCATGATTCGCGGAAAGTGGAAGACGGGCCTGGCGCCGTGGCTGGCGGGATTGACCCTGCTGCACTGGGTGGCGGTGTCCGCTTTCGTGCAGAATTGGTGGGCCGGCCATAGCTATGGCCCGCGCGTCTTCACGGACCTGACTCCGGTGTTCGTGCTGTTCTTGATCCCCTACTTTGAACGTTGGACCGCTTATGGACGCGCACAACGCGCGGCGTTCCTTGCGCTGGCGCTCATCGGTTTTGCGATTCACCTTCGCGGAGGATGGTCCCCCGCGGTCTATCAATGGAACGTGTCGCCAGCCAACGTTGACCAATATCCGGAACGGGTCTGGGATTGGCGCGACCCTCAGTTTCTCGCGGGCCTCACCGGGAGCAGGGGCGGCTAAGCGAGGTGGAGAGCCACAGCCAGCTCTTTATCGCTTCGCACGCGCCAGATTTTAGCGTCCAGCAGGTAATGCGTGAAGGCGAAGCCCCACACCGCTGCCTGCATCACCTCGCCCGGGAATAGAAACTGCGGTAAGAAGGTCAACAGGAACTGCAATCCAATGGCGACGGTCAGATAGGTCGCGACGTTCTTGGCCAGTTTCGCGGCCAGTCCGTTGCGTTCGATCGCATCCGGCAGCGAATACCGATTACGGTTGTGGAACCACAACAGCCGGTGGTATTGGAGCCCGTGGAACAAGCCAAGCGGGATCGAGGCTTGCAGCGCGCCCTTCGTTCCGAACTGCGCCCCATACGCCAGCGCGAGCCACTGCAAGGGCACCACCGCCGCTAACAGGCCGATCTTCGGCCAGTTCATCTGCTCGCCCTTACGCAGCTTCACGCCCTGCCGGACCAGCCACGCAGCCAACACAACCGTCCATGCCGCAACTACTGCTTCTGGCAACACGCTGCCTTCCATGAAATGCAGAGTTTTCATCAGAAACAGCGCCATGGGCGCAAACAGGGAGCCCAACAGGAACCAGCGGTCCAGCTTTCGATCCAGATCGTTGCGCTCGCGATTCTTGGCTTTGTAAATCATAACGAAGCCGAAGTGCTGCTTCACCACGTGAAATTGCTGCCAAACGAATGCCGCCACGAAGAACGCTCCGGCGTGACCGGTCATTGCGGCCGCGGGACCCACCAGCAACAACGGAGCTACGATCCACAGAAACCACCCCAGCTTCTTGCGCTCGGCTTTATCCGCGTAGGTCCGGGTTATGGTCGCCAGCACATGCGGCCCGTCGATTCCAAAGAACCACACCGCTTGGAGAGGTAACAGAGGGAAGCCGGCCCACATCAAGGCAAGCGCCGCATATCCGGCCAGCGCGGAGCCGATGAACCAGGTCAAATCCTCGCGCTGCGAAATGATCCAACGTGTGGGAGTGGGTTTGGCGCCGGGGATGGTTGCGGGGGGTACGACGCTCGCAGTAGTGGCCATGGCCGGAAGAGACGAATCCTCACGTATCTATCGGCGGGTTACGGCCGGGCTTTAGTGAGGGCTTCGCGGGCGCGAAGTACGGTCTCCAGCGCGGTTTCCGGATCCTGAGCCAGCGCCGCCAGATGGCCCATCTTGCGGCCGGGCCTGGGCTCCAGCTTTCCGTACAGATGAAGTTTCACTGGAGGACAGGCCAGGGCGGCTGGAAAATCGGGTTCGCCGTTCGACCATAAATCGCCCAGCAGGTTCGCCATTGCGGCGGGCCGCAGCAACTCGGTAGATCCCAGGGGCAGCCCGCACACCGCGCGGAGCTGCTGTTCGAACTGGCTGGTGGCGCTGGCGTCCACGGTCAGGTGCCCGGAGTTGTGCGGACGCGGAGCCAGCTCATTGATCAGGAGTTTCCCGCCGGGCTCAACGAAGAACTCGACGCACAACACGCCGATCACGCCCAGCGCTTCGAGAACCTGATGCGCGATCTCTTGAGCGTTCTTCGCGACCGGAGCGGACACACGCGCCGGGGCCAGCGATACGTCCAGAATGTGATTGCGGTGACGATTCTCGATCACGCCCCAATCGGCGCTGGCTCCATCGGCGCCGCGCGCAGCCACAACCGATACTTCGCGCTCGAACTGGATGAATTGCTCCAGCACGGCTGGCGCGCGGCCGATCGAGTTCCACGCGCCTTCCGCGGCCTCCGCCCTTTCGACGCGCACCTGACCTTTGCCGTCGTAACCAAAATCCGCGGTCTTTAGGATCGCCGGGCACCCGAGTTCGGTTACCGCCTTCGCCAGTTCTTCCGCGGTCTCTACCTTACGGAACGGCGTGACCGGGAAACCGGCCCGTTCCAAAAAAGTCTTCTCGCGCAGCCGATGCTGCGTGGTGTGAAGAACGGAGCCGGCGGGACGCACCGGAGCATGCTCCGCCGCGGCCTGTGCGGTTGCGGCGGGAACGTTCTCGAACTCGAAGGTGACCACGCTCACGCCCGAGGCGAAGCGGCGCACGGCGTCCAGATCGTCATAAGGCGCCTGGATTTCGAGGTCGGCAACCTGCCCGGTGGGTGTGTCTTCGTCGGGTGAAAGAGTATGGACGCGGTACCCCATGCGCCGGGCGGCGATGGCGAACATGCGCCCCAACTGCCCGCTGCCCAGAACACCGACAGCAGCTCCGGGAAGAATGGGAGGAATCATCATCAATCGGGCACTTTACTCAAGAGCCTCGCCCAGGACGCGGTCGGTTTGCGCCTTGCGCCACGCGTTCAGCTTGGCGCGCAGCTCCGGACGCTTGGCGGCGATAATCGAGACTGCGAACAAGGCTGCATTGGTCGCACCCGCCTTGCCGATCGCGAAGGTCGCCACAGGGACGCCTCCGGGCATCTGCACGATGGAGAGCAGCGAGTCCATTCCTTTGAGCGCGTGCGACTCGACCGGAACGCCCAGAACGGGCAGCGTCGTATGCGATGCGACCATTCCGGGAAGGTGCGCCGCGCCGCCTGCTCCGGCGATGATTGCCTCCAGGCCGCGTTCCTCCGCCGTGGAGGCGTACTCCGCCATCAAGCGCGGAGTTCGATGCGCCGAAACAATCTTTTTTTCGTAAGGAACGCCGAAGTTATCCAGCAATTCGACCGCGTGGCGCAAAGTGTCCCAATCGGACTTACTTCCCATGATGACGCCCACCAGCGGTTTGCCGTCCATCGGCGACTTACTGCCCCTGCGCGAGAGTGAAGCCGGCCTTACCATCGTAATTCCTCAGATTCACCGTCATGGTGATCTGAAGATTCAGGCCCGCTACGCGGTCCAGCAGCGCGACAATCTGTTTGAGAGACGGAGAATCCCCCAGGAAGCGGCAGCGGAAGGCATCGGTGCAGAACGTTTCCGGGGCGCCATCGGGCCAGACTTTGACGCCACGGTTGGCGATCATTTCGAGCTTCAGGCCGTCGCCGGATGCTTTGCCAATGACGGCCGCCAATTCCGGCGCTTTCTTCGATGGCCAATCGATGTACACGTCGACGCCGGCGAGCTCCATCTTGGGCGCCGCGCGGCCGGCGCTTGGCTTGATCGGTTTCATGGGCGTGGTCGAGTACTCCACCGCCTTCAACTTCTCCGGCTTCTTACCCAGCCGCGCGACCACGGCCTCGGCAAACTCCTTCGTTCCCACCTTCTGCTTGCTCTTACCCTCTTCGTAGATGTCGTACGTGTGGATGCCGTCTTCCATGGTGCGCAGCCATGCGTTGTGGATGCGCTCGCCGGCTTCGGGCTGACCGATGTGCACCAGCATCAGCAAAGCGCCATGCAGCAAGCCGGAGGGGTTTGCCAGGTTCTGGCCAGCGCGGCGCGGCGCGGAGCCGTGAATCGCCTCGAACATCGCCGCCTGGTCGCCGATGTTGGACGAACCGGCCAAGCCCACCGATCCCGCGATCTGCGCCGCGACATCGCTCAAAACGTCGCCGTAGAGGTTCGGCATGACGATTACGTCGAAGGCTTCCGGCGTGTCGGCCATCTTGGCCGCTCCGATATCCACGATCCAATGCTCTTTTTCGATATCCGGATATTCCGGCCCGATCTCGTCGAAGATCTTGTGAAACAGGCCGTCGGTCATCTTAAGGATGTTGTCTTTGGTGAAGCAGGTGACCTTCTTGCGCTTGTACTGGCGGGCGTATTCGAAGGCGTAGCGAACGATTTTCTCCGACCCCGGCCGGGTAATCAGCTTGAGCGCGAGCATCTCGTCCGGAGTGCTCTGATACTCGATGCCCGCGTACAGATCCTCTTCGTTCTCGCGAACCACCACCAGGTCCATCCCCGGATGCTTGGTGCGGACGAAGGGATGGTAAGAGACGCACGGACGGATGTTGGCGTACAGGCCCAGCATCTTGCGCGTGGTCACGTTGAGGCTCTTGTACCCTCCCCCCTGCGGGGTGGTGATGGGGGCCTTGAGGAAGACCTTGGTGCGCCGCAGAGACGCCCAGGAGCTGGGCTCGATGCCCGAGGAATTTCCGGACAGATACACCTTCTCGCCGACTTCAATGGTTTCGATGTCCAGAAGCGCGCCGGCTTCCTTCAAAATGTGCAGAGTGGCCGCCATGATTTCGGGGCCGATGCCGTCGCCGTGCGCGACCGTGATGGGGGTGCGGGTTGCCATGAGTTGTAAAGGGGAAAAAGGCTAAAAGTATACGATAACACGCGACGCTTGGCATCACGCCAGGGAATCGCAGCGCACTAACTCGAGCGGCCCGAGGCCGGGGAACCGCTCAGGGGCAGACTCGATGGCGCTCCGGATGGCTTCGAAGTCGGTGGGATTCCGATGGATTAGGGTCATCTGAGCCACTAGAGCCGTTGACGCGATGGCGGCGTCGAAGCGCCAGCGGACAAGGCGTTCCTGGCGCGATTCCAACATTCGATGGGCTCGGCGAGGCGGAGTGGGAGGATGCGGCAGCAGGGCGGTAATTTCTCCGGCGACCACCGCGATGGCGGCATCCACCGGCCAGACCCGGCCCAGGCACGCGAGGTACGCGATGCGGGCCGCTTCAACGCCGGCGCGACGCTCCGGCGCGGCCGCTCTGGACAGAAGTGCATATCCGCGAATGCGTTCCATTACCGTGATGGCGGAAACATGCACGGGATGAAGCGATAGATAGGCGGCAAACCAGGCCTTGGCGCGGCGGTCGGAGGAGCGCGCCAACCAACTTTCCGCACTGGTATCGAAGAGAAAGGGACCGGACGCGGGATCAGTCACCCGCGTTTTCCACGGGGTCGTGCACGATCCAGAACCACTCCGTCCAGCAGAAGCAACTCCTCCGCCGAAAAACCGGTGAAAGCTTTACGGTAGGCGCCCAGGATTTGTCGGGCTCGCTCAGCCTGGGCCTGGAGCTTCAGCCCTTCGGATAAAGCCTCGGCAACGACGGTGCTCAGGTTTACGTGCCTGGCGCGGGCGATGCGCTCGGCATGATGGAGAGCCTCGTCAGGCAGGGTCAGAGTGGTTCGCCGCGTGGCGGAAGGCATCGGATACAGTTTAGCATCATCGCGTGCATCAGTTCGTATCACGGGGGGCGTTTGTGACGGGCGGGCCGGATGCTCATTCGCGGTAATTGGACAGATGAGGTATGATGCCTGGGGGTTGATATGTTTCGCGCATGGGGAGTGTGCTTGACGCTGCTGGCGGGCCTGGCGCTGGCCCAGGAAGGCCATCCTCTCGGCGGCTCCTGGCATGGCGATTGGGGCGCGTCAGCGGAAAAGCGGACACCGGTGTTCATCTTCATGAAGTGGGACTCCAAGAACATCATCGCCACGCTCAATCCGGGGGCTAGAGCGGTTCCGTTGAAGATCGCCTCCCTTGACCCCAGTAACTGGACAGTGCATTTTGAAGGCGACGGGAAGGACCCGAGCGGCGCCGCAGTGCACATCGTCATCGATGGGAAGCTGGAAAATATCGGATCGTACCACCGGACCATCACGGGCACGTGGATGCAGGGCTCGACCAAAGGTGATTTCAAGATTACAAGGGATTAGCGCGCTCGGCCTGCTGGTTGCCGGTGTGACGTGGGCTGGCGAGACAGGAAGCGCCAATACGGGAACTCCCGAGGCGGCCAAGCTGTTTCAATCCGCCTGCTCCACCTGTCATTCCCTGGACACCGTTACTCAGAAGCAGAAGACCAAGGAAGAATGGCGCCAGGTTGTGAAGAACATGGTGGCCAAGGGCGCGGATCTGAAGCCGGAGGAAGCCAACGCCGTCGCCGAGTATCTCGGCACGAAGTACCTGAACCGCGGCAAGGAACTGGTGGAGAGCGTGTGCATCTTGTGCCATGAGTTCGCGCGCATCTCAACCGAGCAGCTCACGCGCGACCAGTGGGCGGGTGAGATCAGAGGAATGCTCGAAGAAGGCGCGCCGCTGACCGATGAGGAGTTCAAACTGGTGCTGGACTACCTGACCAAGACCTACGGCCCGAAAGACCCTAACGGCAAATGAGACTCCCGCTGGCGGCTGCGGTCGCGGCCTTAACCCTGCCGGCCTTCGCGCATCATTCGTTCGCGGCCGATTACGACGAAAAGAAGCCCGTGACCTTGCGCGGCACGGTTACCAAGTACGATTGGTCCAATCCGCACGTGTTCGTTTACGTGGATGTTACCGAGGGCGGGAAGATCGTGAACTACGCGACGGAATGGGAGAGCCGCATCGAGCTCAAGCGAGCCGGTTGGCGGGCCGATTCGGTCAAGCCCGGTGACGCGGTGACGATCGAAGCCGGCACGTCCCGGGAGGGTTTGAAAAAGGCTGGAGGCAAGTCAATCACGTTGGCCACCGGAAAAAAGCTGCTGTCGCCGAATGAGGCGCAGATGCTTACGCCGAGACCTGCGGTTGTGTCCAAACCGGCCCCGCGTTGGCCGGATGGGCACGTCAGGTTGGGCATCGGGCCGGGCGAAATCGGATACTGGGCGAACGCGAGCGCGCCGGGATTGAGCGAAGATCCCAAAGTCAAAATGAATCGAGATGGGCTGCTGGTCAATTTGGCGGATGTCGGCAAAGTAGCTCCCTTCCAGCCCTGGGCGAAGGGACTGTACGAGTACCGGCAGAAGAATCTGCTCAAGGACGATCCCATGGCGAGTTGTCTGCCTCCCGGCGGCCCGCGGCAATTCCAGGTTCCCTACGGTTTGCAGATCCTGGAGCAGCCGGAGCGAAATCGCGTGTTCATTATGTCGGGCGGCGGCAATCGCAACTGGCGCTTAATCAAAATGGACGGCGAACTGCCGAATATGGACAGCGCCAGCCCGACGTATTTCGGATACTCGCTGGGCAAGTGGGAAGGCGACTCGCTCGTGCTGCATACCATCGGCTTCAATGAGCGTTTCTGGTTCACCAATGGAGGCTTGCCCCATACCGAGAAAATGACGCTGGTGGAGAAGTTATCGCGCCCGGATTTCAACACGCTAAAATACGAGGTAACGGTGGACGATCCGGGAGCCTACACGCGCACCTGGTCCGGTGGCTGGACGCTCCAGTGGATTCCCGATCAGGAAATGGAAGAGTATTTCTGCGACGACAACAATCAGGATTTCGAGACGAAGTAGGAGGGTTTGAAAATGAAGCGTAGCACGCTGGGTTTGGCCGCGATGGCAGGGGCGCTGATGGCGGTGACGCCGGTCCTGGCCCATCACTCGTTCTCGGCGGAGTACGACAGCAAGAAACCGGTGACGCTACGCGGGACGGTCACCAAAGTGGATTGGATGAACCCGCATGTGTACTTCTACATCGACGTCATGGATGAGAAAGGCGACATCACCAACTGGGGTCTGGAAATGGGTCCGCCCAATGGGTTGGAGCGCGCGGGCTGGACCAAGAACACCATCCAGATCGGTACCGAGGTGATCGTCGAAGGGACGCTTGCAAAGGACGGCAGCAAGCAAGCCAATGCGCGGAGCGTCACTGTGGCTGAAACGGGCAAGAAGCTCGGCGCGGCCTCCAGCGAATTCACCAACAACAAGCAATAGACCATGAGACGGCTGTTCCTTCCAGCGTTGGTTGCGGGCGCGGCGATGATCGCGGCGTTCAGCGTTCCTACCCGCGCGCAAAATGGCGCACCGATTCCTCCTCCGGGCGCTCCCAATGGTGCTCCGGGTGCGAAAGGCGGCGGTAAAGGCGGTGGACGCGGACGCGGCAAGAATCGGCCGCCGTCGCGGCCGACTCCGCATTATCCTGACGGGCACGTGATGCTAGGTCCGCTGCCGGGCGAAAAGGGATTGTGGGAGGGCAACGCGGGAGCTACGCTCGCGACGAATCCTCCGGGTGGCCTCGACAACCCGTCGATGTATCTGCCGGCCAACCTCAAGATCGCGGATGTTCCGTTCCAGCCGTGGGCTCGGGCGTTGTATGAGGAGCGGCAGAAGAACACGACTAAAGACGATCCGCATGTGCGTTGCAAGCCTTCCGGCGGTCCGCGCATGTTCCACACGCCTTATGGGATGGAGTTCATCGATGAGCCGGAGATGAAACGCGTGTTCATTGTAGGCGTCGGGGGTCCGCACACCTGGCGCGTCATTTACATGGATGGGCGCGAGCATCCCAAGGACTGGGATCCGTCGTTCTCCGGGCATGCCGTGGGCAAATGGGATGGCGACAGCCTGGTGGTGGACACGGTCGGGTTCAACGAAAAGTTCTGGCTGACACGCGAAGGCATTCCTTCAACCGAGTTCCTGCACCTGACTGAGCGCTTCACGCGCACCGATTACAACACCCTGAAGTACGAAGCCACCATCGACGATCCCGGCGCGTATACTGCTCCGTGGACCGGAGGCTGGTACATCAACTGGCAACCGGACGCCGATCTGTACGAGTACGTCTGCCAGGACAACAATCGCGACGTGAAGCACATGTACGGCGGCCCGAGGAACTAGGGCTCTACATCAGTCTCCGGCTCGTGCCGTCCTCTCCCGTGCCCGAAGCCGCAATGTTATTCCGCTGGGCTCCAGGAGGGATCGGGATCGTAGCGCGTGATCGCGGGCGCAGTCGTGCCGGCCGGCGGAGGAGCGATGTCTTTTTGATAGATCACGCCGTCCTGATTCACCATGAACGTGTGGATGCCGGTGACGCCGTATTGCGCGGGCCATGCCACCAGCCCGAAACCGCCGATGAGCTTGCCCTTGACCATGTAGTTGTGCGCGCCGCCGGAAGCATTCGGACCCTGGCCAACAAGGATGCGGAAGTAATATCCGTGGTACGGCTTCACACCCGTATTCGCCGGATCGTAAGTCGCCTTCGCCAATCCGAGCGGCACCAGCGAATCCGCGCCGTCTCCCCAATACAATCCGTCGTGCTTGCCCGCGCTGGCCATCATGCGCGGGGCGTACTCCAGCAGGCCGTCCTTGTCGCGATCTTCGGAAGCATACCGGAGCTGCGCTTCGACATAGCCGGAGCAGATCTCGATGGCGTCGAGCTCATCGGTGCCGACGCGCCGGGCTTGCATTTCGACCCCGGTTTCGGAAGGATTGAAGCTCCACTTCCCGCTGGCGCGAACGATGGGGACAGGGAAGGGCCAGTCCTCATCGCCGATGGAAAGCAGGACCCGGTTGGGGTCGCGCTTATCGGGAATGAGTTGATGCTTGGTGCGCGCCAGGCGGGCGAATTCGGACTGCTCGGCGCGGTCCTGCGCAACGTTTCCCGAGGTCAGGATCGAATTGCCTTGCGGCCCGAGGATCGCGGCCAGGCGCGCCGCATCGTGCTTTTCCGCGCCGTCGATGATGGCCTGCGCGGCCGCGTCGGCGGAATCGAAATGCTCCTGCGCCAGGCAGGGAACGGCGACGAGGAGAACCGCCGCATACGTGAAGAAAATCGTGTTTCGCATTTTAGCGCCTCCCTCCTCCGCCGCGCCCGCCGCCGCCGCCGCCGCGGAATCCTCCTCCTCCGCCAAATGTACGGCCGGCGCCCATGCTGCCAAATCCGTGGTCGCTCTGCATGCGCGTGGCGGTTCCGCTGTGATAGCCTCCGAACACGCTGTGGTTGCCGGTCCAGGAACGCTGCTCGAACTGTTGCGTGCCCATCCGCTGCGCCGGCGCACGGGCAGCTGCCGCTTGACGGCCGCCCTGGAACGCGCCCCCTCGATTAGAGTTGCCGCCTTGGAAATTGCCGCCCCGGTTGAAATTGCCCCCACGATTGGAGCCCCCGCCGCCGAAGCGCCCGGCTACGTCACGATTTCCGTAGGGTACGCCCAGCCGGTGCGCGGGATCGTGCACCCAGGCCGACCGGCCGAACGCGCCATCATCGTGAAAGTGGCCGAATCCGTAGCGGTGGAAGAAGGAGTGATCCATGTAGATGCCGCCTCCGAACCAATTTGGCGTCCAGCCCCAGCCACCCCATCCCCATCCACCCCAGCCTCCAAAATACAACCCGAGATTGATGCCGGCGCCCCAACCGAAACCAACACCGATGCCCGGATAGAGCAGCGGCGGATAGTATCCGTACACCGGCGGTCCCCATACATACTCGGGATTGTAATCGGGCACGTACCAAACATCCGGATTGGCCGGCTCAATGTCGATCGCCGTCTGCCCGTTCTGATTCTGGGTACTGACGGTCTCCTGGGGTGTGGTCGTCAATTTCCCATTGGCTTGCGCCTGCGAGCGCATGCGCTGAATCGCCTGCATGACGTCAGCCTGCTGGGCCAGGAACGCGTTCCCCAGCGGCGTGGTCCAGCTGATATCGCCGGCCAGCCGTTGAAGCACTTGCGGGAAGGCCACCAGCCCCTGCACGCTCGGATCCCAGGGCTGCTTTTTGGCTTCGTCCATCAATTTGGACGGTTTCCAGTTGGGATGTTGCTGGACCCACTGATAGGCTTCGGAGATCTCCAGCGGGTAGGTGGCTGCGGCGAGCACCTCGCTCACCAGGGGATCGGGATACAGCGCGATCGGCGCCACCAGATCGTCTAGCTGCTGTGGAGTCATCAGCGGGGTGGAGGGAGCGGGCGGGGGTTCCTGGCTCCACGCCGCGAACCAAATTCCGCAGGCCGCGATGGCTGCGCCCGCCACAAGCTTCGTCCGTCCTAGCATTTGCACCACCCCCTCTGTGCCGTGCCGTCGCACTTTTTGACGATCCACCTCCAGTCTAGGATCGAAGCGCGCGTGCCCGCCATACTGGCAGAGCGGGAGTTTTTGGCGGCTTGAAGCAGTAGATGGCAGCTGCCGATCGGCAGAAACGCTGACAGGATCGGTTTTGGTCTAGCGGAACGGGTTCTCGACAGTGACCCCAAAGTAGCTCTGACCGGGATTGAGATCCTCCGACCAGATGCGACCGCACTCGGCCTGCTCCGCCGCAGCGATGATCATCCCATCGTAGAAGTGCACTCCGTACTTCGCGTGGGCTTCAACGGCGCGGCGAACAATGCCGGAGCCCATCGCTACGAGCCGAATTTGGCCAAGGGCGTCCAGAGCTGTGAGAACCCTTTCTGGGCTGGCGGCGTGTTTTGGCTTGTGGAGCATGGTGCTGGCGAATTCCGCGAGTACTTGAGTCGAGGTAACCAACTCCCCGATAATCGCCCTCGCGAGTAACGCCCGCGCCACGCGTCGTTTTGCCGGCTCGCTCGTATCGTAAGCGTAGACGAGGACGTTGGTATCGAGGAAATCAGGACCGCCGCTCATGGAGATCGGCGCGAGTCCAAGTTCGCTTTCCCACGTTCACCTTAAGCGTTTCGAAGCTCCGCTCAAGAGCCTCGAGTTCGCGGCGCTTTCGCTCCCCGGACAGATCCTCGGCCGCTAAGGACTCCAGGTAACTCCGAATGAGCCCCGTCATTGTTGTGTCCCGATCGACGGCGATTTTGCGTACCTTCTTGACCAACTGGTCGTCCAGTGAGAGGGTGACATTCATGTCCACATAATAAGGGAAACCCTTATTATGTGACAACTAGCAGGCGCTCTCGTCCAACACGGCTTGTACGCCGCGGACTGCCTCATCGACGTGCGGTGGCAGCAGGAAGCTATCGTGATCGCCGGGTGCGGGAACCACGCGGAAGCCGGCGCGGGAAAAGTCGCGCCATCCCAGGCGCCCATCCTCCAGTACGCGCGTGCTCGCCTGGGTGTCCTGGGACAGGACCTGGACCACGGGCACGTCAATCGGCTCGGGAGAGTAGCTGTGGAGCGGCGGGCCGGCAGACTGGGTGTTCCGGCGCTTTTGAACCAGCTTGCGAACATGCCGCGAGGATTCGCGCAGGAACTTCCGCGGTCCGGCGGAACGCAGCAGGTCCCAGGCCGCGGGCGCGTAGCGTTTCCAGCGGCGCAGCACCTTCGGATAACCGGGGGTCGGCGAATCGAGCAGCAAGACTAAGCGCACCGCGTGGCCCTCGGCGCGCAGCCGGCGGGCCGCCTCGAAGGCGATGACACCCCCGAAACAATGCCCCGCCAAAATGTACGGGCCGGAAGGATAGGCCGCGCGGATGTCCGCCACGGCGCTTCGCGCGATTTCCTCCACGCTTGCCGGCGAGCCGGAGCCGAATGACGCCAGTGCGAAAAACGGGCGCCCTCGGTCCAATCGCGCGGCCAGATGGCGGAGATAATAAGGATCTCCGTTGGTAGCCGGGACGCAGAACACCGGAGTCCGAGGGCCCTCCCCGGAGAGGTGGATGGCCGCTGGCCGCATCGATTCCTTACGGCGTTCGGAGACCAGCCGCGCCAAGTTCTCCACCGTAGGGCATTCGAAAAACGGGAACAGCGGCTGCGCCAGGGCGTATTGGCTCTGCACTTCAGCGAGGATGATCGCCGCTGCCAGCGAGTCCCCGCCCAAAGCAAAAAGATCGTCCTGAGGGCGAATTTCAGGCCGGTTCAATACGCGGGACCAAATCGACGCAAGGTGCGATTCCATGGGAGTGAGCGCACGCTCCGGGCCGCGGCGCGGCAACGGCAGCGGCTCAAACCTGCGGCGGAGCTCGGCGCGCAAAGGTTTGCCTGTAGCCGTTATGGGAATCTCCGGGATGAAGTGAATTCGACGCGGGACTTTGAAGGCTGCCAGATGCTGGGCGGCGTAAGCGCGGAGTTGCGCCGCTGTAACCGGGACGCCGGAGCGGGCCACGACCGCCGCGTCCAGGTCCTCGCCAAGCCCGGGATGCGGCACGCCAAATACCGCTGCCTGGGCCACGCCAGGATGCTGAAGCAACACTGCCTCGATCTCGGCGGGCATCAGCTTCATCCCGCCGCGGTTGATGACGTCCTTGCGCCGGCCGGTGATGAACAAATAGCCATCCTCATCTAACCTGCCGAGATCGCCGGTGCGAAGCCAGCCATCCCGGAACGCTTCTTCGTTCGCCGCCGGATCGCCCCAATAGCCCGCAAAAACGTTTGCGCCGCGGACGAAAATCTCTCCCTCTGTCCCGGCCGGAAGCGGACGGTGGTCGAGATCGACGATCAGGATTTCCGGTCCGACGCTGACACCGCAGGAGCCTGGCTTGCGGCGGCGCGGCGGCAGCGGATTTGCTGTAATCCCGCCGCCCTCGCTGAGACCGTAGCTATCGATCACAGGGACTCCCAGCGCCCGCTCGACAGCCTCTTGCGTGCCCGAGTCGAGGGGTGCGCTTGAGGATCGCGCAAAGCGAAGCGATTCGGTGCACAGTTTCGCCCCGGATCCCGCCAGGGAAGCGACTGCACGATGGACCGCCGGTCCGCCAGAGTACCAGGTGGGACGGTATTCGCGAAGCCATACCGGGAATGCGCCTGCATCGAATCCGCTAGGGCATACTACACTTCCGCCCGCGGCCAATTGAGCCAGTGCGTTCACGATTCCATGCAGATGGAACAGCGGAGTTAACCCAAGGTAGCGTCCGTCCGGAGTCAGCTCATAGCATCGCCGGCTATTGGCCAGCATCGCCCCAAGATTGCCTATCGAGAGCGGCACGATTTTGGGAAGTCCCGTGGTCCCGGAGCTAACCAGCACCAGCCGCGTCTCCGGGGGCAGGCGTTCGCGCGACGGCGCCGGAGATACCGATTCGGGGGAAAGCTCGCGCAGCTCGAACGCGCCCGCGGGCCCGGCCTGCTCCCATTTTGCCCGATAGATGGGAACGCTCCTGGATTGCAGCAGGTCTTCGATTGCGGGGCTGGTTTCCGGACCGAGAATCGCCCGATCCGGCCGCAACAAATCCAGTTGCCGTTGGATTTCCGCGGCCGTCAGGTGCGGATTCAGGGGCCAGGCGGCGCCTCCCTGATGCATCACGCTCAACAGCGCGGTGAGCAGCTCCGGGCCATCGGGCAGGATTAGCGCCGTAATTGCGGCGGACTCGTCCGGGCCGGGGGACGACTCCATCTGGGACCAAAGTTCATCGAAGGTGAGCGGGGCGCGGTCCGGGGCCAAGACCGCCGGCGCTCCTGGGCGTGGGGCAGCACGCTGGTAAATCCCTCCGAAAAGATTCCCGACCCTCACTGGCACTTAGGTACAGTATAGGGGCGATTCTTCGGCGGAGCGGAAAAAATTCACCTTGCCGTCAATCCAGCTCCAGCCGGAAGTTGAGATCGGCAGCCGGGGCGGAGTGGGTTAGCGATCCGCACGAGACGAAGTCCGCGCCGGTTTCGGCGAATGCCCGCACGGTGTCCAGCCGGATGCCGCCTGACAGCTCGACTCGCGCGCGTCCGTGGATGTGAACGATCCATTCGCGGGCTTCGCTAGGAGTGAGATTGTCCAGTAGCAGATGCTTCGCACCGCAGGCGAGCGCTTCTTCGAGTTCGGCGCGGGTGCGGACTTCGATCTCCACGTTGATCTCGGGCGGTAAACCGCCCTGGAGCACCCGTTCGAGCGCCTGCCGCACCCCTCCCGCCGCGGAAATGTGATTGTTCTTGAGGAGGACGGCGTCGAACAGCCCCATGCGATGGTTGGTTGCGCCCCCCGCGGCGGCGGCCATTTTCTCGAAGACGCCGCAGGCCGGGAGTGGTCTTGCGGGTGTCGAGAATCCGGCAACCCGTCCCTTCCACGGCCTTCACGTAGGTGCTGGCAAGGGTCGCTATGCCACTCAGGCGCTGCACGAAGTTCAACGCCGTGCGCTCGCCGGTGAGGAGCGAACTCGCCGGCCCGACGACCGTGGCGGCTTCGTCGCCGGCGGTTAGTGTGTCGCCGGAGATGTGGCGCAGTTGGACGCGACAATCGGCGAAAATCAGCGGCAACAGCTCAATTCCAGCCAGCGTGAGGTTTTGACGCGCAAACATGCGGCCGGTGGCTTGGGCGCCGGCAGGAACACACAGGTTCGACGTGATGTCGCCTGAGCCGATGTCTTCAGAGAGCGCCCTCCGGACGGCGTCGAGGATCTCAGGATGAGAAACGTCCATTGCTTGGCTTTGTCAGGGAGCAGCTACTTGACGGCGAGCATCCGCTCGATCGGCAGCCGAGCGCGCTCGATGAGTTCCGGTGCGAGCTCGATACGCGGCGTCAGATCGGCCAGGCAATCGCGCAGCTTCTCCAGAGTGTTGCGGCGCATGTAGGGGCACTCGCTGCAATTGCAGTTTTCGTTAGGGACGAAATGGAACGTCTTCTCCGGAGCGCGCAGGCGCAGCGAATGGCCGACGCCGCTTTCGGTCATGACGATGAATTCATCGTGCGGGGTGGTGACGCACCAATCGACGATGGCGCTGGTTGATCCGATGAAATCCGCCATGGCCAGCACGTCGGGAGGACATTCGGGATGAGCTGCGACGAGCGCGTTGGGGTGCGCAGCTCGCGCGGAGGTGAGCTTGCGCGCCGCAAAGGTCGCGTGGACGATACAGGAGCCCTGCCAGATCTTCATGTTCTCGCGCCCGGTCTGCTGCTTAACGTAATTGCCGAGGTTGATATCCGGCAGGAACAGAATCGGCTTGTCCGCGGGAATCGAGTTGACGATCTTCACCGCGTTGCGCGAGGTGCAGAGAATGTCGCTTTCGGCTTTCACCTCGACCGAAGTGTTGATGTAACTGACGACGACGTGATCGGGATGACGCTCCCGGAAGGCCCGCACTTGCGGGGCCGGGCACGCGTCCACCAAGCTGCATCCGGCGTCGAGATCGGGCAGGACCACGATGCGCGAAGGATTCAGCACCTTTGCCGTTTCCGCCATGAACACCACGCCGCAGAAGGCGATGACGTCGCCCTCGAATTCTTGCGCGGCGCGGGAAAGCTCCAGGCTGTCGCCGATGGCGTCGGCGATGTCCTGGATTTCCGTGTCCTGGTAATGATGCGCCAGGATCATGGCGCGCCGCTGGCGCTTGAGATCGAGGATTTCGTCGGTGATGGATTGAACCGCGGGCATGCTTCCTGGTTTGAACCAGTGGTTAATTCCAGTGTAATGGAAGAGCGTTTCAGTCACAATGGGGGTGACCAACCACCGAAATCGTAGCATCGCGGGTTACGCTGCGAAGAGGTGAATCTAGCGGCGCAGAGCCGCATACGAAAGGAGTTGGTCGCTTATGTCCAAAGTACGCTTTGTTGGAATGGATGTCCACGCCGAGACAATCGCGGTAGCGGTCGCCGAGGCAGGCAGCACGGAGGTCCGGAGTTGGGGAACCATCCCGAATCGCCCAGAACCGGTGCGGAAGTTGATCCGCAAAATCGGAGAAGGCGCCAAGCTGAAGTGCTGCTACGAAGCCGGTCCGACGGGCTACGTTCTGTACTGGCAGCTCACGCAACTGGGAGTGGAGTGCGAAGTGATCGCGCCGTCGCTCATCCCCACCAAAGCGGGTGACCGGGTGAAGACGGATCGGCGCGACGCCGAAAGGCTGGCGCGCTGTTACCGCGCCGGAGAGCTGACGCCGGTGTGGGTTCCGGACGAAGCGCATGAAGCGCTGCGCGATCTGGTGCGGGCGCGCGAAGCGGCCAAGCAGGATCAGCTGCGGCATCGCCATCAGTTGGGAAAGTTTCTGCTGCGTCACGGCAAGCGGCCGGTCGATGCGGGGCCGGCGTGGAGTGCGAAGTATCTGAACTGGATTCGGATACACGCACGCTTCGATCAGCCCGCGCTGGAAGCCACCCTCGCCGATTACCTGCAGGAAGTCGAGCACGCGGCCGAACGGATTGTGCGGCTGGAGCAGTGCATCGAAGACGCAGTGGCGCACGCGGCTCCTGAAGTTCGCGCCGTGATCGACGCATTGCAAGCCTTGCGCGGAGTGGCGCTGACGACCGCTGCAACGGTGGTCTCGGAGCTGGGCAGTCTGACGCGCTTTGAAAATCCGCGCCAACTGATGGGCTACAGCGGTCCGGTGTCGCGTGAACATTCCAGTGGCAATCGGACCCAGCGCGGCGCGATCACCAAAACCGGCAACGCACATCTGCGCCGGGTGCTGGTGGAGGCGGCCTGGGCCTACCAGTATCGGCCTGCGGTGAACGGCCGCCTGCTGAGAAGGCAGCGAGCGCTGGCGCTCAGCGAAGAAGCCAGGCGCATCTCCTGGAAGGCGCAGCAGCGGCTGCACAAGCGCTATACCACGCTGATGGCTCGCGGCAAACACAAGGGGCAGATTGTGACGGCGCTCGCCCGTGAAATGCTGGGCTTCTTGTGGGCCATTGCCGTACATATCGAAGCGCAGTTCAAATCGGCCAAGGCAGCTTAATTCACTGTGACGGCATTCTGGACATCAGCGCCGATAACAGCCGAGGGCCCACGAAAAGGAGAACCCTCGACGACAATTGTGCGGTACGGCCGCCAGGCCCAACCCGCGTCTTCAGTCCGAGGCAGCTCCCGACGAATCATGTTCCTGCGGTTTCGACCCGCGTATATCAGTGTGATCAATCGTCGCGCTTGCTTCCCGGCTGTTATCGGCTCTGTTGTCCAAAAAAGAAGCTCAAAGCTCACCAGCGGGAATCTGTTCCCGCCAAGCCGCCCATCGAAACCAGGCTATTGCCAGAACGGTGCTCGCCGGCAAGGTACGCTTCGCTCCTTCCGGACCCTTGCCTGCTGCGCGCCGTTCTGGCTAATAGCAACCGCGATGGGCGGCTCCGGCGAGAATCACTCAGATCACTGAGGCGCGAAAAATGTCTTGACAGGTCGCCCCCATATCAGTTGTCCGTGGGCTTGTCTTCCATGTGATCGATCACGATGACCGGCAGCGTGCGCTTGCGCTGCTCCAGCTTTAAGCCGAGCTGCTTGCTGACGGCGTCAAAAATCGAGATTGCGCCGTTCGGGTCTGACGCCGCACCGGCGGCGGCTTGGACCGGGTCGCCAGGGCTGCCCAGCATCCATCGGGGAGTGAAGTTGACGGTGAAGTCGAAGGCACCCTCCATGTGGGTCGCGTCTTCGACTGGGTGGGCGAAGTAATCGGGCGCGATTCCCTGGAGGCGAGTGGCGAACTGCGCCATCGTCATGTTGCGGCAATCGAGGAGCTGGGAAAGCCTCGGGTTGGCGTCGCGCGGATCGTTAGCGACAATTTGGGCCTGCTTGCAGCTGGAGCGATTCGCAGGGTCGGCCTTCTTGAGCTTGGGTTTGACCGCGACCAAAGAGTACGCGGGTATTGGCCGGTTTTCGTGGTGCACCTTCATTTGAAACCGGTCGATCAGCAGCGCGCGAATCATGAGCCGCGCATCGTCGTCGATAAAGCCGGTTCCACTGGGGCTCTCCGTAGCCGCTGTTGTTTTCGCCACGATATCGAACTGCCTTGTCGCTATCCACTTGGGCGCACCGATCAAGACTTCGTCAATGTGATCCCAGTCAACGTCCCAGGCGGTGCTAATGAGGATGCGCAGCGGAAAGCCGAGCATCTCGAACCGGCCATTCGGGTAAAGGCGAAAAAACGGCATCTCGTCCGGCCGGCTCGGCTTCAAATCCGCGACGTCGAATTCGGTGAGCCGGGGCGGCAGGAGCTTCGCCACACCGGGCGGATTTTCGGACGGTTTTTCGTTCACTCGATCCACTACCAGGACTGGTTCGGGAAAGGTGCTCAGGTCCAGACTCAGCCCGAGTTGCTGATCCATGGCGTTAAAGATCGTCGTTCGCGCCGCACCGCCGGGCAGAACCTGCGACCGGCTGTTCCAGCGGAAATCGAAATCCCAGGAGCCTTCGAGGCCGGTCGAATCCACAACGCGATAGGTCAAGTAATCTCCCGCGATGCCTCGGAGGGTTTGTGCAAACGCCGCCATGGTCATATTGCGGCACGCCATCGCAGAGGAGGGTGCAGGATTCGGCTGCGGCACCGACTGGCAAGCCGGTTCGCCCACGCCGGAAGCATCCTTGAGCTTCGGCCTTCCCTTCCCCGCCCGGAGCGCGAACGCCGGCAGCGGCCTGGTATCTTTGTGGACCACCAGCTTGAAGCGATCCGCCAGCAGAGCTTGCAGCATCAGCTTGACGGTTTCCGGAGAAGTGGACGCTGGCGCCTTCGCGGAGATGTCGAACCGGTCCAGCTCCAACCAACTGGGTCCGCCGATCACGCGATCCGGGTCGACTCCGTACCCGATGCGGATCAAATCCAGCATGGTTGCCTTGCGGATGTCGTAGCGTTCGCCGCGGAGTTCGCCGCCGGAGACGAACGTGTAGGGATTGGTGGCCGGAGGGCTTACGTGCACGTCGGCAGCCTCAAACTTAGCGCTTTGAGCGAAGGCCCCGTTGGAAGCGAGGATAATAAAGCAAATGGCCGCGGATGAGCGATTCATGTTCTCGGTTACCGATAGTATACGTCCCCGGCGCCCGCGTGGCAATAGCTTTTTCTCAGGACAGGCAAGGTGAACACAATTCTTCAGGACGTCCGTTACGCACTCCGGATGATGCGCAAAAACCGGGGACTGACCTTCGTAGTGGTGCTGTCCCTGGCCATCGGCATCGGCGCCAATAGCGCCGTCTTCAGCGTGGTTGACGCGCTTTTGCTGCGCCCCCTGCCTTATCCGCAACCGGATCGGCTGGCCAATATCTGGCTGCATTCGCCGGGAATTGGGATTTATCGCGACTGGCCGTCTCCCGGCGAGTATCAAGACCTTCAGCAGGAAAATCACTCCTTTGACGAAATGGCTATCGCGAATCTTGACAAGATAACTCTGACGGGCCACGGTCAGCCGCAACGGATCGACATAATGAAGGCTTCGTCGTCACTGTTTCGCCTGCTGGGCGGGAAACCTTTGCTGGGGCGATTATTCCTCGCTGACGAGGACAACCCTGGCAGGCCACCGGTGGTGATTTTGACCTTCGGAATCTGGAGACGATTGTTCGGGGCGGACCCCGGGATCGTGGGGAAGAGCGTGGTGCTCGACGGCGTAACGAGGGTCGTCGCCGGAGTGCTTGACGAAAGCTTCCATGTCAACGCCGAAGTCATGCCGGCGGAGATGAGGATGGGAACAGTGGACGTGTTCCTGCCGCTGGCAATAGATCCCGGCCGGCCCAACTTTCGCGACGACGAAAACTATAACGTTCTGGCCCGGCTGAAACCGGGCGTCAGCCTGCAACAGGCACAGGCGGATGTGGATGCCATCGCCAGCCGCATCCGCGAGAAAGATCATCGCGACCGGACGTTCGGAATGAGCGTGGTAGGGTTGCAGGATCAGGTGGTGGGGGACGTTCGCCGGACGCTGCTGGTAATGCTGGGCGCGGTGGCGCTGGTTCTGCTGATCGCGTGCGCCAATGTAGGGAACCTGTTGCTGGCGTCGGCCGCAGCACGGCGCAGGGAGATCGCCATTCGAGCGGCGCTGGGCGTCGGCGGCTGGAGAATCGTGCGCCAGTTGCTGACCGAGAGCGCGCTGCTGGGCGTCATGGGCGGCGCGGCCGGCGGGTTGCTGGCCCAATGGGCTCTGGGAGCTTTGCGGGCTCTCAATCCCGGCAACATACCGCGCCTTGAGGAGATCCACATCAACCTGGCGGTCCTCGCGTTTACCGCTGCGGTTTCGATTCTTACCGGACTTATCTTCGGCGTTGCGCCCGCGTGGCGAGCCAGAAAAGTGGACGTGAGCGAGGCTCTCAAAGCCGGGGGACGCGGCGCTTCCGGGGATTCGGGTCTGCGGCTGCGGGGGAATCAGCTTCGCGGGCTGTTGGTGGTCTCGGAACTGGCGCTATCCCTGGTGCTGCTGACAGGCGCGGGATTGCTGGTGCGCAGCCTGATGCGGCTCCAGGAGGTGCCTGCCGGGTTCAATCTCGACCCGATTGTGACCATGAAGGTATCGGTTCACGGCGCGCAATCGCGCCAGGAGATCCCACTTTTTGTGAAAAAGATCGGCCAGTTCCATTGGGAGATCGCAGACCGGATCAAGAATCTGCCCGGCGTGAAGGATGTGGGGATGGTTTCCGCGCTGCCGTTGACGGGGACTGTTGGCTGGGGACAGATTCATGTCGAAGGCTACACGCCGCCACCGGGAGAAGAGTTCCAGACCGATTACCGCACGGTGAGCGCGGACTATTTCAGCACGATGGGCATCCCTTTGCTGAAGGGCCGTTTCTTCACCGATCGCGATATCGGCAGGAGCAGCATGGTGGCTATTGTGGACGAGCGATTCGCGGCTCGGTTCTGGCCTGGGGGCGATGCTATCGGCAAACATCTCTGGGACGCCGTCCCCGAAAAGGCGATGACAATTGTCGGGGTGGTTGGAACGGTGAAGCAGGATGGTCTCGATATTCAAGGAAAGCCCGCGATGTACATCTCCGATCAGCAAGATGACACGGAGGACACGTATCTGGTGGTGCGCGAAAAAGCGAACTTTAGCGGCGATGCCGCAGGGCTGACGCGCGGCATCGAGCGAGAGATTCATGCGGTGGACGCGGACGCGGTTGTGTATGATGCTCGCACGATGCGGGACCGGTGGCGGGATGCGCTGGCGCGGCCGCGCTTTTCCGCGTCCGTGCTAGGCGCGTTTGCGGCGTTTGCGGTACTGCTGGCCGCCATCGGCGTGTTCGGCGTCTTTTCGTACCTGGTTTCGCGGAGCAAGCACGATATTGGAGTGTATATGGCGCTAGGGGCAAGGCCGGCCTCGATTTTAGCAATGGTCGTCGAGCAAGGATTGAAGCTAACTGTGACAGGGGTTGGGGTTGGCCTGGTGGGCGCTGTGCTGTTGTCAGGGGCGATGCAGAGCCTCCTGTTCGGGGTAAAGGCCACGGACACCGTTACGTTCGCTTCCATGGCGGCGATTCTGACGGTGGTAGCGCTGTTAGCGACCATAATCCCAGCGCTCCGCGCAGTTCGGGTCGATCCGATGACGGCGCTGCGCGAAGAGTAACTTCGTTGCTAACCCCTATAATGAAGAATGGTTTCCATCCACCAGCGGACTGCACGTGACGTGGTGAAAGAAGCCTCGCGTATCGCCGTGCTGACCGGCGCGGGAATATCGGCGGAAAGCGGCATCCCGACCTTCCGGGGTCCAGGTGGAATCTGGCGCACCTATAAAGCTGAAGATCTGGCCACACCAGAAGCATTCACGCGCGATCCGAAGTTTGTATGGGAGTGGTACGACTATCGCCGCAGCGTGATCGCGGAGGTGCAACCGAACGCCGGTCATCGGGCCTTAGCGGAGTTGGAGCAACGCAGCGCGGAGTTTACGCTGATCACGCAGAACGTGGACGGCTTGCATGACCGGGCCGGAAGCCGCCGGGTTTTGAAGGTTCACGGCGATATCTGGACCCTGCGTTGTACGCAATGCGGCCGGGAACGGGAAGAAAAGAACGCGCGGCTCAGCCAGATTCCACCGCGATGCTCCTGCGGAGGGATGGAGCGGCCGGGAGTAGTCTGGTTCGGGGAAGCGTTGCCCACGGAAGTTTGGGAAAGCGCGGTGCGCGCGGTTCAGCAGTCCGATGTGTTCCTGGTAATTGGAACCTCCGCGGTGGTGCATCCGGTGGCCGGGTTGGCGGCCCTGGCGAAGGCGAGAGGCGCGGTTGTCGTGGAAGTGAACGTTGCTGAGACGCCGGTTACGGCGGGCGCGGATTATTCTCTGCGCGGACCGGCTGCGGAGATCCTACCGGAATTGTTTGCATGAGAATCTGCTATTTGGACGCGTTTTCGGGAATCAGCGGCGATATGACTGTCGGCGCTTTGTTGGACGCTGGGGCTACGCAGCAACCCCTTTTGGAAGCTCTGCGCGGATTGGACACCGGCGCGCGCTTTGAAGTGGAGAAGACTGCCCGGGGCGGCATCGCCGCTTCCAAGTTTCGGGTCCTGCCCGAGGAAACACCGCAGAAGCATCGGCATCTTTCGCACATCCTGACGCTGATTGACAAAGCTCCGCTGACTACTCGCGCTAAGAGCAATGCCACCGCAGTATTTGAAGCATTGGGCCGGGCCGAGGCGCACGTTCACGGCATCCCGATTGAAAAGGTTCACTTTCACGAAGTCGGCGCGGTGGATTCCATTGCCGACATCGTCGGGGCCTGCGTTGCCCTGGACCTCCTGGGCGTCGAAGAGGTACATGTATCCGCCATCAACGTGGGCAGCGGCACGGTGGAAACCGAGCATGGCACACTGCCGGTTCCCGCGCCAGCGACCGCTCGATTGTTGATGGGGAAGCCGGTGTACGCGCGCGGCCCCGCGATGGAGCTGACAACGCCTACCGGAGCGGCGATTGCCGCGACTCTGGGAGAAACTTTTGGGCCGCTTCCCGCCATGCGCATCGCGATGATCGGTCACGGTGCGGGGGATCGGGATTTTCCGCAACAAGCCAACGTGCTGCGAGTGCTGATTGGAGAGCGGCTCTCCGCGCGCGAAGCTACCGTGGTGAGCGTCATCGAAGCCAACATCGACGATTCGAGCCCCCAGGTACTCGGTTACGCTCTGGAACGATTGATGGCCGCTGGCGCGCTGGATGTATCCCTCACGCCGATTCAGATGAAGAAGAGCCGCCCCGGCTCCCTGCTGCGGGTGATCGCCAAGCCGGAGGATCAGGAGCGGCTGGCGCGCGAGATTTTCGCTGAGACCTCGACGCTGGGACTGCGCATTTATCCGGCGGAGCGGCGCGTGGAGGAAAGACGCGTGGTGGAAGTGGAGACGCGGTGGGGCAAGATCCACGGCAAGGTCTCCGGTGAAGGAAGCTTCACGCCGGAGTATGAAGATTGCAGGGCCGTGGCGGAGCGGACCGGAACGCCGTTGACGCAGATAATGGACGCGGCGCGCCACGCATACGCAAAAACGAAATGAAATCTCATTCCAGTTACTATCTGACGACCCCCATTTACTATACAAACGCTGCGCCGCACATCGGGCATGCCTACACTACCATTGCGGCTGACACCATCCGCCGGCTCAAACAAATGCACGGCTACAACGTGGTGCTGGCTAGCGGAACCGATGAACACGGCGTCAAGGTGGAGCGCGCCGCCTTGGCTGCGGGCAAAACCCCCATCCAGTACACGGATATGATCGCGGAAGAATTCCGCGAGCAATGGCAGATACTGGGCCTGGGCATCGACCGCTTCGAACGCACCACCAGCGAGAAGCACGCCAAGGTGGTGCAGGATCTGTTCCTGCGCTGCAAGGCCAATGGATACGTTTACAAGGGGCACTACACCGGACAGTACTGCGTGTTCGATGAAGCCTACGTCAACGATGCCAAGCCGGGCGATCCCTGTCCGGAATGCGGCCGCACGACCGAGACGGTCACTGAGGAGAACTATTATTTCAAGCTCTCCGAATTTCAGGATCGATTGTTGGATCTCTACATGAATCAGCCGGATTTCATCCAGCCCGAGATCCGCAAGAATGAGGTGCTGGCGTTCGTACGCCAGGGCCTGAAGGATCTTTCCATCAGCCGCACCACGATCAAGTGGGGCATTCCGGTGCCGGGCGAGGAAGAAGGCGGCGCCAAGCACGTGTTCTACGTCTGGTTCGACGCCTTGAGCACCTACATGAGCGCGGTGGCTGGCGAAAACCTCTGGCCCGCGGATCTTCATCTGATCGGCAAGGAGATCGTGCGTTTCCATGCCGTCTACTGGCCCGCGTTCCTGTGGGCCGCCGGACTGGAACTCCCCAAGCGCATCTTCGCTCACGGCTGGCTGCTGTTTGAAAACGACAAAATGAGCAAGTCGCGCGGAAACATCGTGCGCGCGACGCCGATTCATAAGGTGCTGGGCACCGACGCGCTGCGTTACTTCCTGCTGCGCGAGGTTTCCTTCGGTTCGGACGGCAGCTTCAGTTACGACGCGCTGGTGGGCCGCTACAACTCCGACCTGGCGAATGGTCTTGGAAATCTGGCCAGCCGCACTATGGCGATGATCCATCAGTATCGCGACGCCGTGGTGCCCGACGGCAACAGCAACAATCACGTCGCGGCGCACGCGCAGAACACCGTGGATCTGGCCCTCCAGGCATACGAGCGCTTCGAGTTTTCCAGGGCTCTCGAGCTGATCTGGGGCTTGATCGCGATGGTCGACAAATATATCGTGGAGCAAGCTCCGTGGAAGCAGGCCAAGGCCGGGGCGGAATCCGCTAAGGCGCTGGACACGACGCTCTACACCGCGGCCGAAGCGTTGCGGGTCATCACCGCGCTGCTGTACCCGGTGATGCCGCAATCTTGCGCGAAGATCTGGCTGCAACTGGGGATGGAAAAGCACCCGGACAGCGTGCGAATCGCGGACCTGCATTGGGGCCACCTGGAGCCAGGGCAAAAGCTGCGCAGCGTGGGAGGAGTTTTCCCGCGCGCGGAGGCGAAGGCGTCAATCGAGAGGATGAAAGAACTGGAGAATGAGGAATTGGCCCGGCAGATGGCCCTGCTCGGCAAGGTGGCTCCGCCGCCTGCAGGGTGCCGCGAAGGCAGCAGCGGCGGGCGACGGGAACGGCGCAGATCTCGATTGACGATTTCGCCAAGGTCGATCTGCGCGTCGGCTTGGTTAAGTCCGCCGTGGCCGTAAAGGGCGCGGATAAACTGCTGCATTTGAGCGTCGACATTGGCGAAGAGCAGCCGCGCAGCATCGTCGCGGGAATCGCGCTGGCGTACAAGCCGGAAGCCTTGGTCGGACGCAAAGTGGTAATCGTGGCAAATCTGGCGCCCCGGAAACTACGCGGACTGGAATCGCAGGGTATGATCGTGGCGGCGTCGGTTGGAGATGGACTGCCCGTGCTGGCCAGCTTTCTGGAAGATGTGCCGGTCGGGGCTCGCCTGAAGTAAGCGGCTTAAGTGATATGTCGCCGCACAGGGCCGTAGGCTCCGTTGTGCGGCGAGCTTCCATATGTTGACCGACTCGCATTGTCACCTCGATCATGAACAGTTCGATGCCGACCGCGATGCCGTGATCGAGCGGGCTCTTGAATCGGGTGTTGAGCGAATGCTAGCGATCGGGACCGGTAACGGGCCACCGGATCTCGAAGCCGGCATTCGCTTGGCCGACAAGCACGCCGCCATCTACGCGACGGTCGGTGTCCATCCGCACGAAGCTTCGAAGGCAACGTCCGAGACTTATCGAAACCTGGCCGAACTGCTGAGGCATCCCAAAGTCCTGGCGCTGGGCGAAATCGGGCTGGATTATCACTACGACTTTTCGCCGCGCGCGGTCCAGCAGGACGTCTTCGTGGAACAAATGCGGGTGGCTGCGGACGCGCAGAAGCCGATCGTCATTCACACCAGAGAGGCATGGGAAGACACGCTCGCGCTGCTCGATCAGCATTGGAAGCCTTCGGGATTGCCCGGAATCATGCACTGCTTTTCCGGCGGCCCGGCAGAGGCTCAGCGATGTCTGGATTTGGGCTTCTACCTGAGCTTCGGCGGAATCGTCACGTTTCCGAAAGCCGTGGAACTGCACCAGGCCGCGAAGATGGTTCCCTCGGATCGCATGCTGGTGGAAACGGATGCTCCGTATCTCGCGCCGGTCCCGAAACGCGGCAAGCGCAATGAGCCGGCCTTCGTAGTCGAGACGGCCCGAAAGTTAGCCGATCTGCGTGGAGAAACTCCTGAAGCGATCGCGGCGGCGACATCCGCCAATTTCGACCGCGTGGTGGCCAAGGCACTGTAGCCTGACTGCGCTCTGTTACACTCAGTAAATTCATGGCTTTCGAGAAAATCAGCCAGACGCTGACGGCGGTCGAGATTTTCGATTTGGTGCGGCATGAGCTCGCGCAAGTGGAGCGCGAGATCGGATTGGAGTCGGTCTCCTCGGTCGACGCCGTCACCTATATCGGCCAATACCTGCAATCCGGCGGCGGCAAACGATTGCGGCCCATCCTGGTGCTGCTGTGCGGGCGCTTGTTCGGCGAATCCAATCCTGGTTTGGTGCGCATGGCGGCGGTGGTGGAGATGATTCACACCGCGACGCTGGTGCATGACGACGTGATCGACATGGCCAAGACGCGGCGCGGAAGGCCGTCGATCAACGTGGTGTGGGGTAATCACACGTCTGTGCTGGCCGGGGATTGGCTGTACATGCAGGCGTTCCAGGTAGCCCTGCGCGAGCGCAGCTTCCCCATCCTGGACACGCTCATCAACCTGACGCAGATGATGGTGGAAGGCGAGCTGTTACAGCTCGACCGGATTGGCAAGATCGGCGTGAGCGAGGCCGATTACATGGAGCTGATCGACCGCAAGACCGCGAGCTTGTTTTCTGCCTGCGCGAAGCTGGGCGCCGCGGCGCAAGGAGCGCCGGAGCGGGAGGAACAACGGCTCGGCGAATACGCCTGGAACCTGGGAATCGCGTTTCAGTTGATCGACGACGTGCTGGACTTCACTTCGCGCGAAAAGATTCTCGGGAAGCCCGTGGGCAACGACCTGCGCGAAGGTAAGGTCACGTTGCCGCTGATCTACGCCCTGGAATCGGCCGATTCTGAGGAGCGAAAACTGGTGGAGACGGTGCTCGCCGACGGCAATTACGACCAGGTGCCCTTCGGCAAGATCCTGCAAATCCTCCGCAGGCACGACGGCATTGAGCGAGCGCAGCAGCGCGCGCAGCGGTTTACCGAGAAGGCCCGCGCCATCGTGAGCGAGTTCCCGCCGTCGCCGTATCAAAAGGCCTTGCTAGCGGTTACCGGAATGGTGACCGAGCGAGATCACTGAGCTACTTCAGCGACGCGGACCACCCGGAAGCCGATATCGCGGCGCGATGTGCAAGCGCAGGGATAGCGGTTCGAGGCTCGCAGCATGATGGCGTTGCTGAACCAGGACCCTCCGCGAGTCAAATGGTATGTGCCGGTTTCGTGTCCCTGCGGGTCTTCCGGCGTGCTCTGGGAGTAGTCGTCGTTCATCCAGTCGGTGCTGATCCAGTCTGAGACCCACTCGTCGACATTGCCGCGCATATCATAAAGTCCCCAAGCGTTGGGCTGCTTAGTTCCGACGGGATGGGTTCCGCCAGGGCTGGTAGTCACCGTGCCTCGGCCTTCGCCGAACCATGCGAGACTCTCGCAAAGGTGGCGAATCCGGAAACTCGGTTGTGTCGCCGGCACGCGCAGCATATTCCCACTCCGCTTCCGTCGGCAGACGGTAGCGATAGCCGTCGTTGCGCGCGTTCAAGCGCAGCAGGAACTCCTGCGTTTCGTCCCAACTCACCTGTTCCACCGGCCGGTCCGCGCCCTTGAAGTAACTCGGATTCGCGCCCATCACGGCTTCCCACTGCGCCTGCGTCACCTCGTACTTGCCCATCTCGAATGCCTTAGTGATGCGCACGCGGTGCCGCGGTTAGGCTCGCTTCTGGCAAGCCTCGTAGCTCCCGTCGGGCATGTACGGCGATTCGGAGGGCAAGCAGCCCATCAGGAACTCGCCCGGCTGAATCTTGACGAACTCGATCGGCAGCGGCTCGGATGAGGCTGGGACAGCTAGCAGGAGCACCACGCCCCAGCGGCCAGAAAGCCTCACGCCTTCACACTCTCCCATCGGCTCGCGAGTTCCCTGAACGCGGCTTCATTCGCGGGCCAGTCATGCAATGTTGCCGGGTCGAAGTCAGCACCGTTGGGCCACACGAGGGTCTTGACTTCCGGATCAATCCTGACCTGGGCAAAGAGTTTCTGGTCCCGGAGCGGTCCATACATTTCCCCGGCAAGCACCGGCAGGAAATCGATGACGTGCTCCACTCCGTCCTCAAAGGCAACGCGCAGGGTGTACGCGGCGACAATCTCAAATGAGCTGACTTGATGAATTGGATGAGTCATAGGTTCTCACTTCAAAGGCTCGATGGGAGCGGGGAGGCGCCCTTCCTGCAGACGTCGCCAGTCATCAAGCAACTCAGCTTGGTGAAGTTCCGCCCAAGCCTCTACAAGCCTCAAGGGTTTTCTCTCTAACCCGCCTGCGATCAACTCGACCGGGTCTATGCTAAAAATCCCGGCATCGCCCTGCGAATAAGCGTGGAAGTGAGGCCTGTGATGCGGCGACCCTGGTTCAGCAAACATACGAATGACGATCCCAAAAAACCGGCTTAACTCCGGCACAAGACCATTCTAGTGGATGCGGTCATCTCGTCTCCCGGGGCCGGAAGACGAATACCACGGCAGTGGCGTGCATCCGCCCGGGCCGACGGTCCACAAGTTCACAAAACGCGGCGCATGCCGGCTACGGAGGGCACCGAGCGCGCTCAGAAAGTTCAGCAATGAGAAGATGCGATCGAGTAGATCCCCATCGCTCCCTGCAGTGCCGAATGCGCCATCAGACCGGAAACCTACTTCGCGGCGTCGCGGTAGGCCTTCACATTCGACTGATCCACCATCCCCACCCCGGTATCGACCGCACGCGGCAGCAGCGACTTCGAATCGTGCGTGAAATCGACGGTCAGCGACGGCAGCTTGTACAGGTACAAATCCGCGAGCGTGCGCAGCCCGGTATAGCCCATGGTGAACGGCTTCTGCGCCACGCTGGCGGTGATCCAGCCGGATTCGATTCCGTCCAGAATCCCCGGCAACGCGTCCATGGCGATGAACACAATCTTCCGGTTGTCGCGCTTCAGCACCTCGGATACCTGCGCGCCGGCTTGCGCCTCCAGCACGATAAAGCCGTCAAGCTTGGGGTTGTCCTTCTTGAGTAAAGCCTCCGCGGTGTCGAATGCGTTGTCGGGATCTCCTTTCAGATCGCCCACGTCCACCAGCTTCATGCCGGGATGCATGGCGATAATGCTCTTGTACCCTTCCATGCGCTGTTCCAGATTCGGTTGACCCTTGGTGTAAAGCGCCGCGATGTTGCCTTGACCCTTGAGCTTGTCGGCCAGCAGGCGTCCGCCCAACTGGCCGGCATCGTAATTGTCGCTGCCGACGAAGAACAATCGCTTGCTGTCTGCGGCGTCCGAATCCACGGTAATGACCGGAATGCCGGCCGCGATCGCCGCATCGATGCTGGGGGTCATCAACTTGGCGTCGGCCACGGAGACCATCATCCCCGCGGGTTTCAACGCGGCGATGCGATTGAACTCCGAATTCTCCATCGCCGGATCGTAGGATTCCGGCCCGATCATGGCGGCATGAACTTGCAGTTGTCCAGCCGCCTGTTCGAGCCCCGCGTTCACCTGCACGAAATAAGGCGACTTGGTATTGGGAACGATCAGGTAGTACTTCTCACCTTGCGTATGAGGCAGCGCACTGCAAGCCGTGGACAGGGAAAACGCAGCAATGGCGGCGGCAGCGGAAAGCGTCCGTAGTTTCAACTTATCCTCCAAACGGAGATTATAGGACACGCACGCCCTACCAGCGAACTTTTCCCCGATTCCCGCGGAGTGTTGGATAATAGATCAACGCTTATATGGCTACGCGACCGAAACGTTTTCTCCCGTTCCTGTTAGCCGGCGCCGCGCTGATCGCAATCGTGGTTCCCACCCCGGCCCAGCGGATATTCCCCGGCGAGATTGAGATCCGGCAGGCCCTGGAGCGCCTCAACACTCTGGGCAGCGTGTTGATGATCGGCGCGCATCCGGATGACGATCGCGAGGTCCTGCTGGCGTACCTGTCGCGCGGCCGGCACGTGCGCGCGGCGTATCTTTCGCTTACGCGCGGAGAGGGCGGGCAGAATCTGATCGGTCCGGAGCAGGGCGATGAGCTGGGCATCATCCGCACTCAGGAGCTATTAGCGTCGCGCAAGATCGAAGGTACGGAACAATATTTCACCCGCGCCATCGACTTCGGTTTTTCCAAGACCGCGGATGAGAGTTTGCAAAAGTGGCAACGCGACAAGGTGTTGGGCGACGTGGTGTATAACATCCGCCGTTTCCGTCCGGACGTGATCATCGATGTATTTACGGGCACGCCACGCGACGGCCACGGCCATCATCAGGTTTCCGCGCTGTTGGGTAAAGAAGCATTCGCGGCCGCCGCCGATCCCGCCAAGTTTCCGGAGCAGCTTGCCTACGTTCAAGCATGGCAGGCCAAGCGCCTGATGCAGAGCCCCATCGCACTGCAACAGAACAATCAAAAGGGCGGCGAAAAGGCCAAGGAAGAGGAGCCTCGGCTGGACGTCGATGTGGGCGACTATTCGCCGGAGCTGGGTTATTCTTACGGCGAGATCGGCGCCATCAGCCGCAGCACCAACCGCAGCCAGGGGCAAGGCACGGCGCAACGGATGGGCTCGCAGAAGCAGGCGTTGATCACCGTCGAAGGCGACAAAGCGAGCAAGGATTTGTTCGACGGCATCGATATCACCTGGGACCGCCTGCCGGGCGGCGCACCGATCGGGGCGCTCCTGACCAAGACGCTGGATTCATTCGTGCCCGCGCATCCCGAGGCGCTGCTGCCATCGTTGGCTCAGGCTCGCTCCATGATCGCGGGTCTGGCCAATAGCACCAAAGATCCGCTGGCCATTCGCAAACTCACGGAGTGCGATGAGGCGATGGCGCTGGCAAGCGGTCTTTCGCTGGAGGCGCAAGCGGCTAGCGGGACCGTGACTCCGGGGGCGACGCTACGCGTGAACATCACGGCGATCCGCCGCTCGCCTGCGCCCGTGACCTTGACTGGCGTCACACTAACGGGCATGGAGGGAGCGCCGTCGCTGAATCCGGAACCGGTTGTGCTCGGGGACAATCTACCCGGCAATTACGCGCTGAACGTGCGTGTCCCGGACAACCAACCATATTCCCAGCCGTACTGGCTGGAGGAACCCAAGGACGGGAACCTTTACAGCGTCAAGGACCCGCGTGAAATCGGGTTGCCGGAAAATCCGCCGGTTCTGGAAGCGCATTTCGCCGTGAAGATCGCCGGTGCGGACCTCACCTTGACGCGGCCGGTGCAGAATCGCTACACGGATCAGGTGTGGGGTGACTTGGTCCGGCCTCTGGCGGTGGTTCCTCCGGTTGCCGTGGACTTCGCGGAGCAATCGCTGGTGTTTGCGGACACCAAGCCGCACAAAATCGAAGTGCCCATCAAGTCCAATTCCGGGAAACCGTCCGGGGAAGCGCGTCTGGAAGTCCCGGCGGGATGGAAAGTAGAGCCGGCCTCGCAGCACTTCGACCTCGCGGGAACCGGTGAGCAGACCACCGTCGCTTTCGAGCTGACGCCTCCGGCGGAGAATGCCAGGGGATTGGTGCGCGCCATCGCAACGGTCGGCGGCCGCAGCATCGCTACCGGCACCGAAGTGATCAATTATCCGCATTTCCCTGAGCAGACTCTGTTCCCGCCGGCGCAAGCCTCCCTGGTGCGGGCCGATATCAAGAATCTGGCCAAGAACATCGGATACGTGATGGGCGCGGGCGACGAAGTTCCCGCGTCGCTGCGGCAGATCGGCTGCGACGTGACGCTTCTCTCCGCCGAGGATTTGAGTCACGGCGATTTGTCGCGTTACGACGCCATCGTGACGGGAGTTCGCGCGTGGAATACCCGCCCCGATTTGCGCGCCAATTACCAGCGCCTGTATGACTACGCCTTCAACGGCGGCACCGTAATCGCCGAATATAGCCGTCCTGAGGGCGGTCCTGGCGGCGGCGGGCGAGGCGCGCAGGGTGCTGCTCCCGCTCAGGGACAGCCGGCAACGGATGGAAATGGTGGACGCGGCGGAGGACGCGGTGGCCGGGGAGGCGGTCGCGGTCAAGCCGCTGCGAACGGCGCAGCCCCTGCCAATGGCGCCCAAGCCGGACCTCCGCCGGCTCTCCGCGGCCCGGTCGACACAGATAAAGTGGAAGCCACCGGTGTCCTCGAACACTTGGGTCCGTATCCCATCCACGTGAGCAATGACCGCGTGACCGTGGAGGAGGCTCCGGTCGCGTTCCCCAATCCGCAGCTCGCGCTGCTGCACGCCCCCAACGAGATCACCAAGGCGGATTTCGACGGCTGGGTCCAGGAGCGAGGCCTGTATTTCTCCGACCGCTGGGACTCGCGTTACCTGAGCGTGCTCGAATCGCACGATCCTGGCGACGAACCTTTGCCCGGCGGAGAGCTGTACATGAAGTATGGCAAGGGAGCCTACATTTTTTCAGCCTACGATTGGTTCCGCGAGCTTCCCGGCGGAGTACCCGGCGCTTACCGGCTTTTCGCAAACATGTTGAGCGCGGCGAAAACGCAGCAGTGACGGCAACCGAATGACCGACGAACCGCCTCCCGTTCTTGGAACCTGGCGGCGGGTCTACGTGTTCGTGATCGTCTATTTGGCGTGCCTGATCGGCGCGTTCTACTTGTTCACCGTCCACTTCGCTCCATGAGTTGGATCGACTGGGCGGTCCTTACCGGCTGGCTGATCTTTTTGGTCTCTTACGGACTGTGGCGCGGGCGCGGGTCCGGCAATATGGATCAATTCCTGCTCGCCGGCAAGACCATGCCCTGGTACGCCATGGGCCTTTCCATCATGGCGACCCAGGCCAGCGCCATCACCTTCATTTCCACCACCAGCCAAGCCTACGTGGACGGCATGCGTTTCGTTCAGTTTTACTTCGGCTTGCCGCTGGCGATGGTGATCCTCTCCGCCACGGCCGTACCGATCTTTCATCGAGCGAAGGTGTACACGGCTTATGAATATCTGGAGCATCGCTTTGACGCCAAGACGCGGGCGCTGGTCACAGCGGTGTTCCTTATCTCGCGCGGCTTGCAGGCGGGACTGGCGCTTTCGGCGCCGGCGATCGTTTTGTCTGTAGTGCTCGGCTGGCCGTTCCGGGTAACGATTTTGCTGATGGGTGGACTTGTGGTCTTCTACACCACCATGGGCGGAATCAAGGCCGTGACCTGGGCCGACGTGCAACAGATGATCGCGATCATGGCCGCGCTGGCGATCGCTCTGGTGGTAGCGATCCTGCGCCTGCCGCACGATGTTTCGTTCCTCGACGCGGTGAAGATCGCGGGAGCGGCGGGAAAGCTGAATGCCGTGGATCTGCATTTCGATTGGAACGATCAGTACAACCTATGGAGCGGCTTGATCGGCGGGATGTTTCTGGCTTTGGCGTATTTCGGCTGCGATCAGAGCCAAGTGCAGCGCTACCTGACGGGAAAATCCATCGCACAGAGCCGGCTCAGCCTGCTGTTCAACGCGGTTGGCAAGATCCCGGTGCAGTTCTTCATTTTGTTCCTGGGCGCAATGGTGTATGTGTTTTTTGTTTTTGAGAAGCCGCCCGTCCTGTTCCAGCCGGTGGAGTTGAAACAAGCGCAAGCTGCGCCAGGCTACGCGACGATCCAAGCCGAGTACGACGGGGCTTTCGCGGCTCGCCAGATCGCGGCGCGGCGCCTGCTGAATGACGGTCGAACAGGTGAAGAGTTCAGGAAAGCGCAAGGCGCCCTGGACTCGGCCCGCGAAAGAGCCGGGCAACTGGCAGGCGGCGCCAATGACACGAATTACATTTTTCTTTCTTTCGTGACTCACTATCTTCCCGTGGGCGTTGTGGGGCTGGCCATCGGCGTCATCTTCACCGCCGCGATGTCGGCGATTTCCGGGGAAATCAATTCGCTGGCGACGGTAACCGTGATCGACATGTACCGGCGGCACCTCCGCCCGAATGCTGCCGATTCGCACTACCTGGCCGCCTCGCGCATCGCCACCGTCTTCTGGGGCGTATATGCGACGGCGTTCGCGAGCCTGGCCAAGGGAATCGGCGCGCTGATCGTCGCGGTGAATCAGGTCGGCTCTCTGTTCTACGGGGGAATGCTGGGAGTGTTCATCCTGGCGTTCTTCGTCAAGCGGGTGGGAGGGACGGCGGCGTTCGTGGGCGTGCTGGCGGGCGAAGCGGCGATTTTTGCGGCAGCGGCGTTCACGCACATCGCGTTTCTCTGGTACAACGTGATCGGGTGCGTGGTGGTGATTACGGTGGCGCTGGCGGTGCCGAGGAGGGGCTCGGCGGGTGTGGGTCATTCGTGATTGTCGCCCCCTCTGCAGAGGAGAATCAGGGACGCTGCATATATCACCGAGCCGATGGCAAAGGTCACGGCAAGTCCATCCCGTGAGAGGAACCGACTCCAGAATGGTCGCAGGCGGAAGCGCACGGTCTCCGGAACGAGGAGAGCGACCCTTGAAATAAGGAGACACAACCACAGGGCTAAGACGTAATCGCTGAGCGCGATGGAGAGCTTACTGGGGGAGAAACGTTTGGCCTGGAACCACCACTCCCCCAGCCCGCCTAGAGACCACCTCCACCTAACGGGGACTTCGCTCTCTGGATCGCCGTACAGCGTTCCGGTAACTCCCTTCTCCGCATCTTTCAGCTTGTTCTCCCAATTCTGATACCAGTATTTACTCCCGCGATTCCCCAATGTCCATACCATCGAGCAGACGAATCCAAAGCTGGCGATTGCGGTCTGAATTCTGGGACTTTGGCTCGCAGAAGACGCGACGAAGGTGGCACCGACAATAAGCCAGAAGAATCCGGTGCGCTTCCAAAACAGTTCGAGCTCAAACTGTAGGGAACTGAATGACGCTTCGTATCTAGCCTTGGAAAGGTCATGCAGCCGCTTGCGGTAGGGCGCCATTATGGCGTCGGATTGTATCAAAAGACGGGCCCTTTTGCGCCACGGAGCTCCCTGCGCGGGAGCCGAGCCCCGTCGCGGAGTGTCAACGCGCCAGCCGGCTCGTTAGCGAGGCAGGCTACCGAACCTGCAGCAGCGCCTCATTCAGCGCGCCTTGGCGATACCCTTCCAAATCCAGCGTGACGTAGTGGAACCCCAGCGGCTTGAAGATCGCGGTGAACTGCCGGGCCATTTCAGGCGCCAGCGCTCGCGGCAACTCCGCGGGTTCGATCTCGATGCGCACCAAGTCGCCATGGAAGCGCACCCGGAACTGGCGGAAGCCGAGGGCGCGAATCTCTTCTTCTCCGCGCTCCACGGTCTTGACGTTCTGAATCGTCACCGGCGTTCCGTAGGGAATGCGCGAGCTCAGGCATGCCGACGCCGGACGGTCCCAAGTGGCAAGGCCGGCGCGGCGCGAGAGTGCACGAATCTCGGCCTTGGTCAAGCCCGCCTCAACCAAAGGCGCTTCGGCGTTGTGGAGCTTGGCGGCACGCTGGCCGGGACGATAATCTCCCAGATCGTCGGCATTCACTCCATAAACGACGTGCGCAATGCCGCGCTCGCGGGCGAACTCGCCTAATTGAGTGAACAATTCGTCCTTGCAATGGAAGCAGCGGTTTCCGTCGTTTTTGACGTAATCCGGATTCTCGAACTCGCGAGTAGCGATGTATTCGTGGCGGATATTCCAGGTACGCGCGAACTCTTCGGCGTCGCGCTTGTGCGATTCCGGCAAGGAGGCCGAATCGGCGGTGACCGCAATCGCCCGATCACCCAGGGCCTGTTTGGCGGCCCAAGCCAGGTAGGCTGAATCCGCGCCGCCGGAGTAGGCCACGAGCACGCTTTCCATGCGCGCCAGCGCCTCCAATAAGCGCTGTTGCTTGGCTTCCATTCTTTCAGTATAAGGGTTAGTCGCGGCACAGGGCTGTAGGCTTCGTTGTGCCGCCTAAAAATTAAGTGGTGTAGTGATGGTCGGGCGCGAGGGCGATGCGGCGCAGCTCCCCGCGGTCGAGCCAGTGGACTTCACACGGCTCACAGGTGTCGATGATCACGTTGCCGGGTCCCCCGTAAAGATGCGTATCCATGGTCTGGCGGCACTGCGGGCAGGCGATCCGGCGATCGAGCGACTTGGGGTCCGGCGGACGGCCGACGTAGGCCGGAGCTCCGCGGCTTACCCGCAAATCATCCGTGAGCGGGGCAAGGTCGCCCATTTCGATCAGCATTCCCTGGCACGTCTGGCAGTAAAACAGGCCGTAATCGATCATTCGGGCCTTAGAAAGCTTGATCGTGCACAGCGGGCAATCGAGCGTGGACACGTCCAGCACCCGGACTCCGTCAATGTTGGCTTCCGGAGCCCACTCGCTGTCGCAGTAGCGGCAGACCCAGCAGCCCCGGTCCGAGTTCAGCTCCATCGACGCGCCGCAGTTTTCGCACTTCACGGCGGAGTAATCGGCGGGTTGATCGATCCGCTGTAGGTATTGCATTACCGTGGTAATATCAAGTATGCCTATTGCCGAATCCAGAATCACCTCTCAGGGCCAGATCTCGGTTCCGGCGGAGATTCGCAAAAGGTTGGGAGTCGGTCCCGGCGCCACAATCGAGTGGGACGAAGCCGACGGTCAGATTGTGGTCCGTCGAGCCCGCAAGTACACGTCCAAGGAGATTCACAAGATTCTGTTTCCGGATGGACCGCCGAAGCGGCGATCGCTCAAGGAGCTTAAGGAAGGAATCGCCTCGTACATCGACGAACAACATGCGCGCGGTCGATACTAATATCCTGGTTCGCATTGTCGTCAGGGACGAGGAAAAGCAGGCCGAAACCGCCGACAGTTTCATCCGCCAGAGCGCTTGGGCATCTTTGGTGGCGCTCGCTGAGTCGGCGTGGGTTTTGAAGCGGATCTATGGGTTCGATCCCGAGCGATTGGCCGAGGCGATCGAGATGCTCCTAAATCATCGCGACCTCTTCTTTCAAGATGCCGATGCGGCGGCTGAAGCGCTGGGGCTGTTCCGTCAACGGCCCAGCCTCGGCTTCTCGGATTGTTTGATGCTGGCGCTGGCGCGTAAGGCCGGTCATCTCCCCTTAGGCACGTTCGATCGGGCCCTGGGGAAGGTTGACGGCGCTCAGCTACTGTAGCGGCAGGTCTTCCTGGCCGTTGACGATTTCGGTATCCGGAATCAGGCTCGCCGCGGCGACCTGATCGCCCGCTTCCACGTTCACCAGCCGCACGCCTTGCGTTGACCGGCCGGCCTGGCGAATCTCGCCGGAGTCGATGCGGATGATCTGCCCCTGCTTGGTGATGATCATCAGGTCGCTGTCTTCTTTGACCGAGAGAATCCCCACCACTTTGCCGATTCTCGGCGTGGTCTTCATGTTGATCACGCCCTTGCGTCCGCGCGCGGTCAAGCGGTAATCTTCCAGCGGCGTGCGCTTGCCGTAGCCGTTTTCGGAAATGGAAAGAATCAGGCCGTCCTTGCCCACCACCTCGACGCCGACTAAATAGTCGCCCTCGTCCAATTCCATGCCGCGGACCCCGCGTGCCGGACGGCCCATCGGGCGCACGTCCTCTTCATTGAAGCGGCAGGCCATGCCTTCGTGCGAGCCGAGGAAAATGTAATCCTGGCCCGAGGTCAGGCGCGCGGCCAGCAGCTCATCGCCCTCATCCAGGGCCACCGCAATGATGCCGCGTGACATAGGATTGTCGAATTCTGTAAGTTCGGACTTCTTGATCACGCCCTGCTTGCTCACCATCAGGATGAACTTGCCGGCCACGAACTCCTTCACCGCCAGAAACGCCGTGACGGTTTCGTCCGGCTGGAGATTGATCAAGCCCGAGGAGTGCTTGCCCTTGCCGCTGGTGGCCGCGTCCGGAATCTCATAGATCTTGAGCCAGTACACGCGCCCCTTGTTGGTGAAGATGAGCAGATAGGCGTGCGTGGAGGCGATAATCAGGTGCTCCACCACATCCTCGGCGCGCGTGGACATGCCGATGCGCCCCTTCCCTCCGCGCGTCTGGCGCCGGTAGGTGTCGACCGCGGTGCGCTTGAGATAGCCGCCGCGAGTAACCGTGACGGCGACGTCTTCCATCTGCACCAAATCCTCCAGCGTGATCTCGCCGGTGTCTTCGACGATCTGAGTGCGCCGGTCGTCGCCGAAGTCCTTCTGGATTTCCTTCAGCTCCTTCACGGCCACGCCACGCAGGACTTTCTCGGAGCCGAGAATTTCCATGTATTCGGCGATCTTGGTTTGGATCTCGGCCAACTCTTCCAGAATCTTCTGCTGCTCCATGCCGGTCAGGCGTTGGAGTTGCAGCTCGATGATCGCCTGCGCTTGCCGCTCGGAGAACTCGAACCGGGTAATCAAGCCGTCGCGAGCTTCTTTCGGATTCTTAGCCGCCCGGATCAACTGGATCACGGCATCAAGATTGTCCAGCGCTTTCTTGAAGCCGAGCAGAATATGCTCCCGTTCCCGAGCCTTGCGCAGCAGGTAGTCCGTGCGGCGTCGCACCACATCGAGACGATGCTCGACGAAGCGCTTGATCGCGTCCAGCAGGCCCAGCTCCCGCGGCTGGCCGTTGACGATGGCCAGCAGGATCACGCCAAAACTCACCTGCATTTGGGTGTGCTTGTACAGGTTGTTGAGGATGACCTCGGCCTGCTCGCCACGCTTGAGCTCGATCACCACGCGGTACCCGTCACGGTCGCTTTCATCGCGGACGTCAGAGATGCCTTCAATTTTTTTGTCGTTGACCAACTCGGCGATGTGCGCCACCAGCTTGGCTTTGTTGACCTGGTACGGAACCTCCGTGACGATGATCGCTTCGCGGTCCTTACCCATCTTTTCGATGGCTGCTTTGGCGCGAACTTTGAGCGAGCCCCGGCCGGTAGAGAAGTAATCGTGAATTCCGGTGCGGCCAAGAATGATTCCGCCGGTGGGGAAATCCGGGCCCTGGACCATCTCCGCGATCTTGGCCAGCGTAATCGCTGGATTTTGCACCACCGCGATGCAAGCTTCGACGATTTCCTTGATGTTGTGCGGCGGGATCTTGCTGGCCATGCCGACCGCGATCCCTTCGCTACCGTTGATCAGCAGGTTGGGGACGCGCGCGGGGAGCACTTCGGGCTCGACCTCACTGTCGTCGTAGTTAGGACGGAAGTCGACTGTTTCTTTGTCGATATCCTCCAGCAGCGTGGCGGCAATGCGCGAGAGGCGCGCTTCGGTGTACCGCTGTGCCGCGGGTGGATCTCCGTCAATCGAACCGAAGTTTCCCTGGCCGTCGATCAAGGGGTAGCGCAGCGAGAAATCTTGCGCCATGCGGACCAAGGCGTCATAGACTGGAGCGTCGCCGTGAGGGTGATACTTGCCCATGACGTCGCCGGTGATCTTGGCGCACTTACGAGTCGGGCGGTTGAAATGCAGCCCCAGCTCATGCATGCCATAGAGGATGCGGCGATGCACCGGCTTCAACCCGTCGCGAACATCGGGGAGGGCACGGCCCACGATCACGCTCATGGCGTAATCGAGGTAGCTGCGCCGCATCTCGTCTTCGATGTTTACCGGAACGAGGTTTTTGTTCGCGCCGTCTCCTCCGCCTAAGGGGATTTGACCGCCTCCGGGCGGAACTGTCGGGTCTTGGGGATCTGCCAAACGGATGCTCCTTGTGGGTGCTCGGGTGAGTGCCGGCGAAACCCGGCGATTAGTTCAATTTTAGCAGTTAGGCGGGTGTTTCACAGCCCAGAATCGGTTTCGCGAAGTAGATACACCCTTGGTAGAATTATGGAGGAAAGGTGTAAAAGCGTGGCGCTGAATATTAAGAACGCAGAGGTCGAAAACCTGGCAGCGGAGGTGGCGCAGTTGGCTCGGGAGACGAAGACTGAGGCCATTCGGCGAGCTCTCGAGCAGCGGCTTGCCAGGCTCTCCGCCGAGCGCGGCCGAAAGCGTTCCAAGGAGCGTATTATCGAGTACCTCCAGAGGGAGATCTGGCCAAACCTCCCCAAAGATGTCCTGGGAAAACGTATAAGCAAACGCGAGCGCGAGAAGATTCTTGGCTACGGCCCACACGGGGTTTAGCGCGTGATCGTCGATAGCTCTGCTCTCCTCGCGATCCATTTGGGAGAGCCTGGCTGGGAGACGCTTGTGGCGAAGATAGCCGATGCCGAGGTTGCCCTCATCGGCGCGCCCACGCTGTTGGAGGCCGCGATGGTGTTGAGCGGACGGGCGGGCGGGGATTCGCGGCTGCTGGTAGCGGGCTTGGTACGGGAGCTGGGCCTGCAGGTGGCGCCGTTCACCGAGGCTCACTACCATAGAGCGATCGACGCATTCCTGCGTTACGGGAAGGGCCGCCATCCCGCGGCGTTAAATTTCGGAGACTGTGTATCGTACGCGGTCGCGTCCGTGGCGGGTCTGCCGCTACTTTACACCGGCAAAGATTTCGCTCGAACCGACATCGCGGCTGCCTGAGCTCACTCGCCGATAATTTTCACCAGCGCGCGCTTCCGCCGGCGGCCGTCAAACTCGCCGTAGAAGATCTGCTCCCACGGGCCGAAGTCGAGCTTGCCTTTCGTGATCGCCACCACCACTTCGCGGCCCATTACCTGCCGCTTCATATGCGCGTCGGCGTTGTCTTCGCCGGTGCGATTGTGCTGATACTGCGACACCGGCTCGTGCGGCGCCAGCTTCTCCAGCCATTTCTCGTAGTCTTGATGCAGGCCGCTTTCGTCATCGTTGATAAACACGGAAGCGGTGATGTGCATCGCGTTGACCAGCACCAGACCCTCCTGGACACCGCTCTCGCGCAGGCAGGTTTCCACCTCGCGAGTAATGTTCACGAACGCGCGGCGCGTCGGGATCTCAAACCACAGTTCTTTGCGGTAGCTTTTCATTCTCGCTATCATTATCGTTCTTGAACGGGATGACCTGGAGCAGCGCGGATTGGATCGAGCTGGGCTTGGCCGCGCTACTCATGGTCCTGGCATGGACCACGCGATCGTTCCTGGAACCATGGGCGCGATGGCTGGCCGATAGCGCCCGCTGGTCGATGTTGGTGCTGGCTGTGCTGCCGATCGCCCTGCGCCTGGCTTTGCTCCCGCATCATCCGGCTCCCTCGCCACAAATCTACGATGAATTCGCGCACCTGCTGGTGGCCGATACGCTGAGCCATTTCCGCCTCGCAAATCCAACCCATCCGCTGCATCGATTCTTCGAAACCTTCTTCACTTTGCAAGAGCCGTCTTACAGCTCGATCTATCCGCTAGGGCCGGGTTTGGTGATGGCGGCCGGCCGCGCGATCTTCGGCACGCCGTGGGCCGGAGTGCTGCTTGGAATGGCCGCGTTCTGTCCGCTGTGCTACTGGATGCTGCGTGCCTGGACCTCGCCGCTGTGGGCCTTGATGGGAGGCGTCCTTGCCGTGGTGGAATTCGGGCCGCTGAGCGAGTGGACCAATATGTACTGGGGAGGGTCGGCCGCGGCTTGCGCAGGTTGTCTGGTGTTCGGGGCATTGCCACGGCTCCGCGAAAGCTGGCAGAGAAAGGACGCGATTCTCTTGGGCGCGGGCCTGGGGCTGCATTTGCTGACGCGCCCGTACGAGTCCATTTTTCTCCTGATCGCGGCGGTGCTGTTTCTTGCGCCCTGGAAGCGCCTCCAACCGCGACTTCTAGGCATCGCAGCCGTGACCGTTCTTCCGGCTATCATCCTGATGCTTCTTCAGAACAAGCAAGTGACCGGAAGCTGGACCACGCTCCCGTATCAGCTCAGCCAGTGGCAGTACGGCGTGCCGGAATCACTCACCTTCCAGGCGCAGCCGGTCCCGCACCGGGAGCTTACGCCGCAGCAGGCCGTGGAGTACCGGTCGCAGGAATCGTATCGGGACCCGCACGGAGAATCGCTGCGCTCGTATTTATTGCGTCTGGAGTATCGCGTACGCTATTACCGCTTCTTCTTCCTGCCGGCTCTCTATCTCGTGCTCCCGCTGTTTCTCCTGTCACTGCGCGAATACAAGTTTGTGTGGATCGCCGTGACCCTCCTGCTATTCGCCCTCGGCGCCAATTTCTACCCGTTCTTTTACCCCCACTACATCGCGGCGCTGACCTGTTTGTTCATCCTGGTCAGCGTGACGGGCCTCCGCGAGTTGTGCCGCTTGCGTATTTCCACGGCGCGCGAGGCCGCATGGATGATTCTCGCCTTATGCGGAGCCCACTTCGTGCTGTGGTACGGCGTGCATCTGTTCGAAGTCGACGCCATGTTCCCGTACGAGACCTGGGACGTGATCGATCACACCAGTCCGGAACGCCGCATCGCCGTGAATGAGGCTCTTGCGGAGCTTCCGGGCAACCAGCTTGTGATTGTCCACTATTCGCCCCGGCACCAGTTTCAAGACGAATGGGTGTACAACGCCGCGGACATCGATGGCTCTCACGTGGTATGGGCGCGCGATCTGGGCCCCGATCAAAACCAGCAATTGTTGAACTACTATCCAGACCGGACCGTATGGCTGCTGGAGCCGGATCAGCAACCGCCGTCCATCACGCCCTACGTCCGTTGAAACTCTACAGCAACCGCGCCACCTGTTCCTGCTCGGCTTGCGACAGCCTCCAATCGGCCGCGGCGGCGTTGGCTTTCACCTGCTCCGTGGTCTTCGCCCCCGCGATTACAGAAGCAACCGGCGCGTGGGACGCCAGCCAGCAGAACGCCAATTCCAGCAGAGAGTGACCCTGAGAATTCGCGCACTTGGCCAGAGCCTCGGCTTTGGCCAGATGTTCTTCGGTGAACATTTTTGGTCCGAATCCGTCGGCTGCACGGCTGCCCTTCGGCGGAGCCTCGCCGCGATGATACTTCCCGCTCAGGAGGCCATTCGCCAGGGAAAAATACGGCAGAAACGCGAGACCCTCGCGCTCGCACTCCGGCAAAACTTCGGCTTCCGGCTCACGATGCATCATGCTGTAGTGATTCTGGACGCTGACGAAGCGAGCGTTGCCCGGCCCCGCTGCCGCCTTAGCTTCGCGCAGCTGTGCCGCGGTGAAGTTCGAGCATCCGATCTCCCGCACTTTCCCTGCCTTCACCAAATCGTCGAGCGCACCAAGCGTGTCGGCGATCGGCGTCGCAGCGTCCGGCTGATGCAGTTGGTACAAGTCGATGTAATCCGTGCCCATCCGGCGCAGGCTGTCTTCGACAGCTTGCCGGATGTAGGCCGGCTTGGCCCCGAAGCGCTTCTCGTCCAATTTCATGCCGAACTTGGTGGCCAGCACGATCTTGCTGCGTTTCGCCCCCAGCGCCTGACCGAGGAACTCCTCGCTCATACCGCCGCCGTAAATGTCGGCGGTGTCGAAAAAGTTGATGCCGGCGTCGATGGCTGCGTCCACTACGGCTGCCGTCCCCTGAGCGTCGATGCGCCAGCCAAAGTTGTTGCAGCCCAATCCAACCAGGCTCACTTCCAGCGAGCCAATCTTTCGAAACTCCACGCGATCCTCCTTTGCGAAGACTTACATTGCTCCCTGATTTTCGAGGCTGCGCCACAAGTACCAGCTCGCCACGGAACAGTAGGGATGCCAGGACGCGGCGATGCGTTCCATTTCCGCTGGCTTTGGCATTTCGGGGAGACCGTACGCCTTCTTCATCGCCGCGCGGACGCCCAAGTCGCCGGTCGGCAGGATATTCGGACGCCGCAAGGCGAAGATCAAGAACATGTGAACGGTCCACACGCCCACTCCCTTGACTTTGGTCAAGTGCTCGATCACGTGAGCGTCTTCCAGCGTGGCGCAGGTTTCGAAATTCACCTCGCCGGCTTTGGTCAGGCGAGCCAATTCGCGGATGTAGGTCAGCTTTTGCTTCGAAAGCCCCAGGGCGCGCATGCGCTGGGGCCGTAGCTTGAGGATAGATTCGGGCGTGAGCGGTTCCGCTTTTGCCGCCTCCGCCAGCCGGTTGTAAATGGTCAGCGCCGCCTTCCCATTTAACTGCTGGTACACGATGGATCGCACCAGAGTTTGAAAGACGGGCTCCCGGTATTGGATCTTAAAGGGCCCCACGCGCTCCATGATCGCCCCCAAGACCGGATCGGCCTTTTTCAGGTGCTGGATCGCCCGCTTCATAGCCTTTTCGACGTAACCACCAACCGCGCTTTCCGCATCATAAGATACAAGTATGCGCAAGATCTGTGTTTCGCTGCTGGCAGCTCTTCTCCTGGTTGCGGCGCTTCCGGCGCAGCAATCCTCCGATCAGACCCCGACGTTCAAGTCGGACGTGAACCTGGTAAACGTGTTGTGCACCGTTCGCAACAAAAACGGCGGGCTGGTGGGGAACCTGGAGAAGCGCGACTTCACCGTCTTTGAGGACGGCAAGCAGCAGGAGATCAAAGACTTCACCCGCGACACCGACGTGCCTATCACGATCGGCATGCTGGTGGACGTCAGCGAAAGCCAGGAGCGCCTGATCGACGTCGAGAAGCGCGCCGCCTACCAGTTCTTCAGCAAGGTTCTTCGCCCCAAGGATGAGGCGTTCCTCATCAGCTTCGGCGCCGAAGCCGAATTGCTTCAGGATTCGACCAATTCAGCGAGGGTGCTCCAGGACGGGCTCAATCAGTTGCGCTTGAGCGTTCCCAGCGTGGGCCTGCATCCGGGTCCGGTGCCGACGCAGAATGTAGCGGGCACGATTCTTTATGATGCGGTTTATCTGGCCGCCGATGAGAAGCTGAAAGGGGAAGTCGGCCGCAAGGCGATTGTGGTGATTACCGATGGAGTAGACACCGGCAGCCAGTACAGCCGCGACAAGTCGATTGAAGCGTCACAGCGAGCCGATTCGATCATCTACAGCATCTTCTATCAGGACATCGCCGCTTACGGCGGGATTTTTGGCGGGGGAGGCGGCGGCGAAGCGGAGCTTCATCGCATGTCGGGAGACACCGGGGGACGCGTATTCAGAGTTTCCCGCAGCTACACGCTCGACGACGTTTTTAAGGATCTCCAGGACGAGATGCGCAGCCAGTACTCGATTTCGTATACCCCGACCAACTCCAAGCGCGACGGCACGTTCCGCAAGATCGAGATTCGCGTCGCCGGCAAGGACAACAAGGTCCAGACCCGCAAGGGCTATTACGCTCCGGAGAATTAAATCACGTCCGCGAAGCTGCGGCGCAGGCGGTGAAACCACGCGTAGCCGAGCACGGCAACGACGATCGCCGCCAGCCACAGCCACACCAACGGCCCGCCGGCGGGGGCATGGTTTTCCAATAGAATCGCACGGTAGCCGCGCACCAGAACCAGAATCGGATTGAACTCCAGAATCCGCGCGGCCCAGTGCGGCACCGCTTGCGACTCCGCATAACAGATCGGCGTCATGAAGAACCACACGGTCAGCAGGAAGCCGATGATCTGCCCCAGGTCGCGCACGAATACCCCCAGCGCCGAGAGGAACCAGCACAGGCCCGCGGCTAATAGAAGTTGCGGCACTAACAATACCGGCAGCCAAAGGAGGCTCGCCGGCGGCGCGCCACGAATCGCCAGCAGGCTCACAAAAAAGATCGCCAGCGCGAACGCCTCGGTCACCAGCCCCGCCAGCACCAGGTTCACCGGCAACGTCTCTAACGGAAACACCAGCTTCTTGACGAAATTGCGGTGCTCGATGACGATGTACGGCGACCGGCCCACGGCTTCGGCGAAGGGCAGCCAGGGCAGCATCCCGGCCAGGAAATAGAGCACGTAGCCCGTGCGGCTGGAATCCGCGCCGAACTTCGTCTGCAGCACCACGCCGAAGACGAAGAAATACGTCGCCATCAGCAATAGCGGATTCAGGAAGGTCCACAGCGCTCCGCCGAAGCTGCCACGGGAGCGAGCCAGAATGTCGCGCCGCACCATGGACGCGATCAGCTTGCGATTCGTCCACACGCTGCGCACCGGATAAATGAACGCCTTAGGGATTGCCCGCAGCGCTCGCGCGCGGCGCAGGGCTCCCAGAGACGCGGACCGAGCGGGCTCGACGCGCAACCGCCCGGCCGTCATGGACGCGTCGATCAGCACCAACCGGTCCTGATCGTCCTCTGGAGCAAGTTGTACGCGATAAGGACCATCTTCAGGAGGAACCGCAACCTGCAAATCTACCTCGCGTCCGGCCGGCTCTGAACATTTGCCATCGGAAAGCAGCGCACCGGTGTCAGGATCGAGTACCTGCCACCCCAGCGCCCGAGGCCGATCCATCCTTAGGCGTACCCGGATGAAGCTTCCCGCCGGCCTCGCCTCAATGGCCTCAAATGTCGTCATAGTCCGAAAATCAACTATACAATCATTAACTGTACAACCAAGCCGGATAACGCTCGCGCACGGGTCGCGCCTTGCGTCCGACAGCGAAAATTCCGTCTCCGCGGAGCTCTTTGGAAAGCAGGTAGCGCTCCAGCAGATGCTCCACCCAGGCAAACTCCGGCTTGGGTTCCTCGCGAAACGCTCCGGTCTCCAGCAGGGTCACTTCAAATCCCGCATCCTCCAGCAGCATGCCCAGCTCCTTAGGCGTGTACTCCCGCGCGTGGCGCGCATCCACAACCCCGTTGCGGGGCCGTATGTAAGCGCTGAAGAGCTGGGGATGGAATCCCTGCAACAGCCCGGCCAGCGAACGCAGCGACGCCAGATTGGGTGTGGTCAAGACCAGATGCCCGCCGGATTTCAAAATCCGGTTGATCTCCGACATCATGTGCAGCGGATCGTGACGCGAGATGCTCCAGCAATTCGCAGCACAGTACCGTGTCGAAGGAAGCATCGGCGTAAGGAAAGGGGTCTTTCTCTGCGTCAAACAGGTCGACGGCGCACTCAAACGATTCGCCGGACTCGCTGGTTACGGAGCGATAGATGGTCTGCCCGGACGCACCGTAGTAGCAGCCGCGAACTTCGCCATACCCCAAACGAGTCTTCAAAGCGGGCGTGATCTGGAGATATGCGCCCATCTCGAGAACGCGTTTGCCGGGCCCTCCGGGCGGGGTGATCGCAAGAGTCTGCTCCAGCCGAGTGAGATGGCTCTCCACATAGGCGCGCGATCCATCCTCGACGGGAGCAAAAGAAGCGATGTATTCCGCTCACGGCTTCGGCACGCGCAGGTTGAGGCTGCGCCGGAGGCACAGGCGATGGCGGCGGTGGTTCCCATTCCCTGCCCTCAGCCACGGCCTTCAGGAAAGCGGCGTAACGCTCGGCCACGGTTTCCCAACTGCACTCCGTAGCGACCCAGGCTCTCGCTCGTGCGCCCAGTTCCCGCGCGACTTCCGGCCGCGACACTAGCAGATTCATGTATTCGAACAGATGATCCTCTTCGCTTGCATCCACGGGAGCCTTGAGGCACACTTCATCCGGGTACTCGCGAAACGACCCCACATCGCTGACAATCACGGCCTTGCCCATGCCCAGCGAGCGCTGCAGCGTACCTGAGCTTTCGCCCACCGTGGGATAGCGCAGATTCAGAACAATATCGCAGGCAGCGATATAGCCGTTAAAATCCTCGATGGGCGCAAAGTCGATGTGCCGTGCGTGCGCGGTGAGATCCATCGAATGCAGCATCGAATCCAGCGGCAGTTCCGGGTGAGCCTCTCCCACCAGAATCAGCCGGGCTTCGGGAACCAGGCGAATCAGGCGCCGGAAGGCCCGCAAGGACTCCGCGATGCGCTTGTACGGCTTCAGAAATCCGAAGATGCCGATCAAGGGAGTGCGCTCGCTCAGGCCCAGCCGCGCGCGGTACGCCATCCGGTCCGCCTCGACAATCCAGGAGCCATGCGGAATCCTGGCGATCGGCCCGCGGAATCCGTGCTCCCGCGCCATGCCTGCGACGGCGTCGCTATGCACGATCAAAGCGCGGGACCGGTCCAGAACATTTCGCAGCAGCGGCAGCTCATACTGCGGGCCTCGCTCCAGCGTCCGCACGTGCCTGCGGGCAAACTCCAGCGCCTCCGTTCCCGCCCCCACCTCGACCTCCCGCAAATAGGCATCCCAATCGCCGCGCCGGATAGTCGCATCGGCAATCAGGTGGTGCAGATTGGCTTCATGCAACACCACCACGCCAGGATGTTTCAGCGCCGTCTCGTAGACGAATATGTGGTGCGGATTATTGCCCAGTTGGTAGACTACCGCGTCGTAGGAGCAGGGATCGAAGCCCTCCGGGTGCAACTCGAACTTGTCTACGTGCACCATGCGAGCCAGCGGCTCGACCAGCGCGGCTGAGTAATCTGCAATGCCGCTCTTGACGGGAGGAAGTGGCGAAAAGAACGCCACCCGCCACTGTTTCTCCAGGGTGCTCAGTGCGCCAGCTCCACGCTGAAGGTGCCCAGCGCAAGAGGGATGCGCGCGGCCAAGGGCGTCCGTGCCTCATCCTTGCCGAAGAGAATATCCACTCCCAGATCGCTGGCCGGACCCTTGATGGTGGCGTGGATGCGGTCCGCGTCCACCATTTTGCCGAGCCTTTTGACCTGTTCGGTTCCGCCGAACTCCAGGCGAACGTTATATTCCGCGCCGAGAATTACGGGACCCTGGGCGGCCAGGCGCCCCTGAGCCAACTCCTGACGGACGAACTGCAAGAACGCGAGAGCGTCGCGTCCGCAGGAAGGCATCGAAAATTCTGTCTTCGCGCCGATTACCGAGGGCCGGCCTTCCCGCGTCGCGGTGTGCTGTTCCTGATCGAAGGTGACCGTCTCGTCGCTTTTGCGGCTTCCGTGGTGGACCGTCTTTTCGAGCTTGGCGGAGCAAATATCCGTTCCCGCACTCGAGGTATAGTGATCGCTGACCGCGAACCCGGGCACACCGGCATCGATATCCAGGTCGAAATTCCAGCGCGGCGTATCGACTCCGTTCACCACCCATGTCGACCGCCCGGAGCTGAGCGTGGCTTCACCCAGATTTAAACCGCTCTGCCAGTTAATCACGTAGTGCAGGGTCTCCGCACGCGCACTAACCGCCAAAACGCACAAGACTACATACTTCATGAGAGAGCCTCACCATACTTCATGACAGAGCCTCAGGAGACCCGCGCCTGGACCGCGGCCTTTACCTTTCTCTCCGCGCCGGCCACGCGCGAGTATACTTCCAGTGTCCTCTCCGCCGCGCGCTCCCAACTGAATCCCGCCGCGCGCTGCGCTCCCAGCCGCTCCAGCCGCACGCGCAGGTCCGGGTCCACCAGCACATCGCGAATGGCGCGCGACATTTGTTCGATTGAATCCGGATCGAACAGGAGTCCCGCTCCGTCCGCAACCTCGGCCATGGCCGTGCTGCTGGACGAGGCCACGGCGCGCCCGCACGCCATCGCTTCCAGAATCGGCAGCCCAAACCCCTCGTAGAACGACGGAAACACAAACAGGTCGCAGGCCCCGTAAAACTGCACCAGATCGGCGTCTTCGACAAATCCGGTGAAATTCACGCGCTCCGCAACGCCGGATTTCACCACGGCGCGGTGAAGATCCTTGGAATACCAAGTTTCTTTTCCCACAAATACAAGACGATGGGGGAGCTGAGGATGTGTACGTAAGACTTCCTCAAAGGCTTGTAACAAGCCCAAATGGTTCTTGCGCGGCTGCAGATCGCCCACCATCAACACGAACGGTCCCGGTATGCCGAATTTCCGCTCCACCGCGGCTTGCGCAACCTGACGGTCGATGGGCCGGAACTCCTTGGACACGGCGTTGTGCACCACCACTACTTTTTCCTCGTTGAGATTGTAGTGACGCAGGATCGCGGCGCGCGAGAACTCGCTCGGCGTCAGGATTGCAGCAGCGCGCTCCACCGTTCGCCGCGCGGTAATCTTCAACTGCGAAGCGCGATAACGAGTGAAGTATTGCGGGTACTCCAGAAAGCTTACGTCGTGAACCGTGACCACCAGGGGAACGCTGGTGAATAACGGCCCAGTGTATTGCACGTGCAGAAGATCCGGCCGGTCCTCGCGCACGCGCCGCGGAAGATCGACGCCCAGCCGCTTATACGGATTCTCCGAAACCCAGCGAGTTTCTATGCTCGCGGGAAGGCTCGCATCGGCGTCCGGTTTGGAAACGTACGCGATGAACTGATTGGACCGGTCTACCCGCGCAAACTCATTGAGGAGGTTGCGGATGTAAACTTCATTCCCCGTCAGGTGACAGCCAACTGAGTGAGCGTCAACCGAAAAGCGCATGTTATATCTCTAGTATACCGGTCTTAACACCAAGCGGCTGCACAAGTTGCCGTTCTTTCCTACATGGTAAGACAGAGCTGACGGCGGCTGCGAAACTACTTCGAGCGGCTGGCCAGGAAGACAATGCCTACCACCACCAGTACCACTACCGCTGCAATTCCCAAGATCAGCGGCCAGCGTGCGGTCGATACCACGCGGGAAGTAGCCGCGCGACCTGGAGATGCAAGAGGTTGCCGGGGTGTTTCCGCGGGGCCCTGGCCCAGAGTCAAAACCGGCGCGGCTGAAAATTGCCGGGTGTAGTCTCCCGGCCCCTTGGGAGTCGCGGCGTGGGAAGAGGGCTGGGGCGCGATAATGCTCGGCGGCGGGGACGCAGGTTCTTCAGGCCTCGGGGGCACGGCCGGCAGCTCCGGTGAGAGCGGGAGATGGCTTTTTAACTCCCCGCGCCCGAAGACCTTGGTGAACTCGCCCTGTTTCGCGGAAGGCAAGATCGGCTGAACCGGAGGAACCTCCGGGACACGAGCTTGCGACTCGTGTTTTTGCGTTTCGAAGAAGCGCGTGAACTCCCCTGCTCCCTCCTGTCTTTGCGGCGGCGGAGCCGCTGCGGGCTGGGCTTGAAACATTCGCGTAAATTCCCCTGGTTGCTGCGCCTGTTTTTCGAGCGCCGGTTGCTGAACAGGGGTTGCAGGGGCCTGAAATAAGCGCGTGAATTCGCCGGGCTCCTTGGCCGCAGGCTGTGTCGCCACCGGCTGCTTTGCCACCGGCTCTGTTGCCGCAGGCTCCTTTGCAGAAGAGGTTGCGGCTCCGGTTTCCGGAGGCTTTGCCGGCTGCACGCGATCCCCGGTTTGGAACAGACTCAAAAACTGCTCGTCCACACTGCCTTCCGGGAGAATCACCTTCCACGCGCCGGCGGCCTCTAATGAGCGCGGCTCGCGCGCATTAGCCTTAAGCCATTCGCGAAATCCCTGGCTTCCCGTGAGGCTGCCGGTGACCACGTAAGGAGTGCCCGCCCGGTCCCCGCGATCGACGATCCTCTGCCGCTCCCGTTCCGGCAGCCGGTCCAAGCTCGCCAGCAACTCGGGCGCCTCCGATGGATTCTCAAAAAAATGCACCAATAGCTCTTGTCCGCTGAGTTTTTCGCGGGCGGCCAAGGTGCGCACGCCGTCGTCCCGCAGCACCTCGCCCAGCTCGAACCGGTCCTCTAAGCTCATCGCATCCCTCGAAGTTTCATAGGGCCCACTGATACATCTCCAGCGCTCCCGCGGCATCTAGCGGACGCGGGTTGAACTTTCCCGGCCATTGCGATGCGGCTTCCTCGGCCAGTCTGGGCAGGGCCGCCTCATCGACACCGGCGTCGCGCAAAGTAAGCGGCAATTCCGCCAGCTCCGCCATCCGCAACAAACGATGCTCCAGATCTCCCACTCCCAGCTCGTCGTAGAGCGCCCCGGCCGCGGGACGGTTCCATCGCACGGCGTGGCGCAGCATCAGCGCCACCGCAACCCCATGCGGCAGATCGAACTGCGCAGTCAGCGGGGCAGCGCAAGCGTGCGCGGCGCCTAGCATCGAATTCTCCACCGCGAGACCGCCGAAATGCGACCCCAGCAGCATCGCGCCGCGGGCCTCCAGGTCTTCGGTATCCTTCAGCATGCGCGCAAAACCGCAGTTGACCAAGCGCCATGCCGAGCGGGAAAAACACTCCGATAGCGCGGTGCGCCGGGTGCTGACCAGCGTCTCCAGCGCATGCGAGAGCGCGTCATAACCCGTAGCCGCCGCCAGCGCCCGAGGCTGAGATACCGTCAGTTTAGGATCCAGAATCGCCGCCCGGAAGGTCGCCTTGGCGTCGCCGCAGGCCATGCGCGCGCCAGTTTCCGGATCGGTCACTATGCAGTAGCTTTGCGCCTCACTACCGGTGCCGGCCGTAGTCGGGACGGCCACCATGGGCAGCATCGGCTTGGTGGATTTTCCGTAACCCCAGTAGTCGCGCATGTGACCCCCGTTGGAAAGGAGAAAATTGATCCCCTTGGCGCAGTCCATGGAACTGCCGCCGCCCACGCTGACGATCAGATCGATCCGGTCCGGCGCGGCCGCGGCGGCTCCCGCTTCGACCATGGTAGTGGTTGGGTCGGGCGCGAAATCGTGAAACGCGAACACCTCCATCCGGCGAGCCTTCAGGGCGCGCGTAGCCTCTTTGGCGTAGCCGGTTTCCACCATACCCGGGTCCGCCACCAGCAGGCAGCGCGTGCCGCCCATTTCGCGAGCAACTTCGCCCAAGCGGCTGAACTCGCCCAGCCCGAACACGACCCGCGTGCGCGGGCGGAAATCGAAAGGCATCATCAGCCTAAGGATACTTCAGCCAACCAGGACTCTTCAGAGCAACCGTTTTACGGCGTCCACGCACAGCACCGCGGCATGCTTCGAGGCGGGCTCCAGGCCGTCCAGCAGATCCTCGATGGCTTGTGGCGTCAGCATTCGCAATTCGTCTCGCGACTTTCCCGCCATCCATTCGGTGAGGGCGGAGCCGGCGGCGATCGAGGCCGTGCAGCCGCGCGTCTGGTAGCGCGCCTCCGCCACACGACCCTCTTCGAAACGGGCTGAAAGCCGCAGTATATCGCCGCAAGCGGGATTGGTTACGTCGACCACGACTGCCGGCGATTCCAACTGCCCCACGTTGCGGGGATTGCGGAAATGCTCCAGCAGACGGTCCGAGTACATCTGTGCTTCAATTATCCCTTAGTGCCCGGAACCAGCGAGATCACAGTGGCTGTCGCGGTCCTCGAGCGGGATGGCCGTATTCTTATTGGCCAGCGCAAACTTGGATCGCGGCACGCGCTGAAGTGGGAATTTCCGGGAGGCAAGGTTGAGCCGGGAGAGACGGCCCAAGGCGCTCTTGCCAGGGAGTTGCGTGAGGAACTCGCAATTCAAGCGGCGGTCGGAGAGGAACTGGCTCGCTATGACTTCCGCTATCCGGACGGACCGCTGACCCATCTGTTGTTCTTTCGGGTAACGCAGTTCGAAGGCGAGCCCCGCAACCTGGATTTCGAGCAGATCGTCTGGGAGCGCCGCAAGCGGCTTCCCGGCTACGATTTTTTGGAAGGCGACATCGCGTTCGTTCGCCGGCTTGCTACTGAAGCGCCGGCAGAATGAACAGATTAAACGGGGCGGAAACGCGCGTCCCGATCCCCACTTGCACCGGTTCCGCGGGGCCGAAAGGAACGTTGGGGCCAAGCGTGAACGTGATCTGATACGAGTCGGGCTGTGAAGCGGGAGTAATCGTGAGCGGGGCTGCCACCACACCCCCGGACAGTCCCCCTACAGTGACTTGTGAATTGGAGAGGCCGGTTCCGGTAAAGGATTGCGTCAATCCGGTCACCGTCAAGGTCACCGTACCGCCAATATTCACCGGATTCGAGGAGCTGACCGGATTGCCGGCGGAAGTAACCGCCGCGGTGATGACTGGATCGGGTTCATCCACCTGCATCACCACAAGGGGAATTACACTGCTGTTGCCGGGCGGGATCAGTTGCACAACCGCCGCTCCACCTGCCGGAACGCCGGCCGGCACCGGGACATAAATCACATTCCCGTTTCGCAATTGGATCACGGAGGGAAATTGATAGTCGAACAGAACCGTCCAACCGGTGAGATTCTGCGGCAAGCCCGTGCCGGCGATCACGGCCACTCCTCCCACCGGAGTGCCCGCCAATCCCGTCGCCTGATTCACGATGGGCGTCAGCATGCTTATCTGACTCGGATTAGCGGCCTGAACCTGGAGACCGCCGGGCAGCGTCAGAGTCTGCAAACCGCACGTAACCGTCAGGTCAACGGGACCCGCCTGCGCCTGCGGACTGACCACCACGTTGGCCAGCAGCCGCAGCCCGGAATTCAGCACCCATACTTGGCCCACGGAAAGATCGCTCGAACCCGTCCCAATCGAGACGGCCGGGCAGCTCGCAAAGGAGGTATTGGCGCCGATAATGTCCAGCATTGTGGTGGCGCCCGGCAGCAGTTGCGCGTAGAGGACGACCATCGAGGGATTCTGCGGAACCGTGTAGGTATAAGAAGGCCTAGGCGCGGTGGTTGCCAGATCCTGCCAGGAAGTCTGCCCTACGCTCGAAAGGGCCTCGATATAGGCGGTGTATCCGGCGGAAGCCGGCGGTGCCAGGACCGTCAGCGAGCCATCGCTGTTCAGCGAAGTGATTTGGGCGGGAGCACCATCGAAAACCACGGTGGCCGCCTGGCTCAAATTCGATCCTTGGAGATTGACGGTAGTGTTCCCAAAAGCATCCGTCGAGCCTGAAACGGCTGTGATCGCCGGCGGTGGCGACGGCACTACGGAGAAGGCGTACGGCAGCACGTACATGTCGGTGGGCGAGGTCAACACCAGCGCCGCTTGCGCCGGACCCTGCACCTGGCCGGCGTCCACCACAACTTCGGCATAGCCTGGGCTGTTATAGGCCAGCGTTGCCTGCTCCACGGAGGCCGCGCCGATCGCCGCCACGTTAAGGCCCGGCGTCAGCCCATTGGAAGAAGTGACTCCGGTGGGGCCTCCGAACACCAGGTATTGCCGGCTCCCGGTGAGCAACGGAGGCGATGGCACAGCGTTTTGGCCGACATAACCCCAGACTGCGACCCACGTGAATTGCGGGCCGGGGCGCGGCTGCAGATTGCAATTAATTTGAGTGACGCCGCCTCCAGCACTCACGTTCACGATTGCGGCTTGACTCAGGTTCCGCGTGCCAGGTGAGAATTCGGTGTCGAAACCGGTTTGAGCATTGAACGGATTGCCGGACGCGTCTTCCGGCGGCACAATGTTGTCCGGAGTAGATTCGCCACTTTGCGGCGGCGGCAGAGGGCTCGCGTAGACGTAATACTGCCCCGGCGGAACGCCCTGGATCTGATAGTTTCCGTCGGGATCGCTTAGCGTGCTGATCGCCGTGCCGTTCGCCGATACTGCTACCACATTCGCCAGGTTCACACCCTGGCCGGCCACCAGCACGCTTCCGGAAATGGCGCCGGTGCCTTGGAGATAACTCTGGGTGGGATACAGGAGCGAGATCCCCGCGACATCATCGGGCGACAAGGGCGCCGCCTTGGTGGTCGCGCTGGTGTAGGTCGTGGCCATGACTCCCGAGGTCAGTGTGTGCTGCAAGCCCAGCGCATGGCCGAATTCATGCGTCACGATCATGAACAGCACGTCGTCATAGCTGGCCAGCGTGCCTCCGTTGCCGTTTCCCAGATCGTGCCGCAGCGCGATGGTAGAGCGCCGGATCGGAACGAAGGCCGCGCCATTCGCCACGGCGCTTACGTCGGATTGGAGCCAAGTGAGGCGAGTGAGCGCCGCCAGCCCCGGCGGAACATCGTCATCGTCGAAAATCACGTCGATGCCGGGAGTCCCCTGAGGCGCCGTCTGCGGCTGGCCGATCGCAGCATACCCACCGAAGGCGACACGAATCATGGAGCTGGAAACCGTATTCCACACCGCGGCCGCGGCCTGAATCTGGCTGACGACGCTGGGCACGCTGTCACCCGGCGCCAGAGAAGCCGGCGTCTGATCGGAGATGAAGTAGGAGACCGTATTATTAGGCAGGCTCCCGAGGTTGAAGATCGCGGGAACGCCATTAAACGGAGCGCTGCGGCTCGCGTAAAAGACCCAATGAGCGTAGCCCGACGCTACTGAGGACACTACGGCCAAACTGGCGGCAATGGTCAAAAACCGGCGCCAGCTTGCCATCTTATTTGGCCAGCTCCCCTGACTTTGTCAATTCCCGCTGAATGCGCGCTCGCAGATCGCTCCACCGAAGTCCCATCTGCTCTCCGGAAACCGGACGGCCATCCTGATCGATCATCAGATCCGGAGCGGCCGGACGCGTCAGATTGACGTTACCCGCGGCGTCCTCGGCTACCTGGAACAGGCCCTGCGAGAGCCCGATGATCTGGGTCAAGCCGGACTTGCCGGTCCACAGGAACATCACATACTCGGCGCCGGCGCTCAACTCAGGCGATCCGATCGCCACCTGGCGCATTCCGTTCACCGCTCCGCCGGGCACGGCGATCTCGATCTGACGGCCGGGGACCGCGGCATCCTGCTTGGCAGTCTCCAAAACGTCCAAACGGTAGTAGGTGTAAATGTTCTGGCCCCGTAGCGCGCTGCGCGAGCCAGCCACCTTGGCTCGCACGATTCCCGTGGACTGCCGGATCATGTCGTCCAGACTGAGCTTTTGAAGAGTGGTGGCGCCCGCGCTTGCTAGAATCGCAAGACCGGCGGCCGCCACAATGCAAATCGAGCGCATGGCTGGAATCAGCTTCATCTTGGCACGTTTGCAACCGAATGTTAAGTCTTTAAGGTCAAAGACTTAGATCGCCCGTAACAGGGTTTTTTGTGGACCTTCGACACGCTCTTGAGACACCGCGTCACACTGCCAGGAAGCCTAAACTTACTCGGGTGCGACAAAATGGCACGGCCGCGTCCGTTTCTGGGAAACGTCGGACAGATTAGCCGGCGCGAAACCGGAAGATCTCGAACACCGGGCGGCCGTTCGAATCCGTTACCGTTTGGAGCAAGACCCTCCGGTAGCCGGCGCCCTCCGCAAACTTTTGGAGATTTGCTCCCGATCCCGGAAACGCCTCGCGGGCGGGTACGTGATCCACCCACACGGCATCTTCGTCCGAAAGCATAGCCCGCAGTTGCGCGCTCGCTTCCGGGCCGGGAGAATCGCTCGACACAGGGCTGTGAGCGTAATGAATGCGAAGCCTTCCCTGGTGGCTCAACTGAGAAGTGGCGTTCATGCCCCAGTCGATTATGTATACGGTCTGGTTCTCAGGCAACGCCCGGTCCAGGGCAAACAGGGCATCGGTGAAACTTTCGGCTGCGCCGGCGCCTTCAAACTGCACCACGTACTGATTGACCACCAGCAGATTGATCAGCACCAGCGCCGACGCCGCGAACGCTCCAAGCCAACCCCATGGGATGCGCGCCAGCGCGCTCACCGCAAAAAGAATCGGAAACGGCCAAAGCAAGATCGCGTGGTGCGCCGCGCCTCCGGCGTTCCTCGTTAGCGCCATCATGCTCCAGGCCACCACCAAAAATACAAGCGAGAAGCGCGCCGCGCGCGACCGCCACCACAAGGGGCCTAGCGCCACGATGATGCCGAAAACATAGAAAAAACCCGTCTCGCGATGCTCACCCAAGTGCTGCCGGACCCATTCCGCGAATCTGCCTCTCCATGACGGCGGAGCTTTTAGCGGAGGGTCGCCGATTTCCTCTTCGACCATGTATCCCCAAAGCGAACTCCCGTCGGCCGCCCGCTCCAATTGGAGCCACTTCACGGGCAGGTGACTGAGGTCGAGATGTGCGTTCTCGCTTACCGTCGCATCGCTCGCCCGGAGGTTGAAGATGACGAAGGGAAGCGCGCCGAACAGGAAACTTCCCGCGGCGATTCCCAATAAGCGCGGCGTCAAGCACGGCTTGATCTCGTTCCAGCAGGTCACAACCGCTGCTACGGTCAGTCCGCTCAAGGCCCAGAGGAACAAAGCCTTATTCCACAGAGCCAGCCCGAAACAAAGGAAACCCAAAGACAAGTAGCCGGTCCGGGAGCGATTCTTCGAAAAGCCAAGCAGAAAACAGCACCCGGCCATCAGCAATACGTGTTCGAACGCAACTGGACCCCAGTCAAAGGTGTTAGTGAGAAGAAAGACCGGATCCGTCGCCAGCATGAGGGCGCCGGCGAGGGCGGCGAAGGTTACGCGCGGCCCCCCGGAGCTATGAATCAAGTGATAGAAAAGAAAAACAGTTGTTGCTCCAGTCAGCACTACCGGCAGCCGGATGGTCCAGACGCCGGCGCCGAACCATTGGATCAACGGCCAATAGATCCAGGTTTTCAGCGCCCCGACGTAGCTCATGACCATCAGGGGAATGTCGTGGTGCAAAGTCCTGATCTTGTATTCGCGGGGTAGCGACGAATAGAAGGGAATCGAGAAGAGCGCCTCATCCTCCTGGATTCCAGCATACGATATCATGTTCAGGCTCAACAAAATAAAGATAAAACTCGCGAGCCCGGCGAGCACCATGGATTTAAGATCCGGCGAGGCGGTAGGAATCGTATGAGAGTTTTTACCGGCCAAGGTAACAGTATACGGCAAGGGCTTGTTCGGCTCCGGGAGGCGCGGGGAAGAGGATTCGAGAGCCCTCTTCGTGATCCTCAAGAGCGAAGGTATGCGCGGAAGATAATGCTTTCGCTGGTTGGAACCGATAAGAGGGAATCGATTGGCGAGGGGCGAAGAAAAGGCCTCTGCCGAATGGCAATTGGATTGCTTGCGTTCCGTGCGTAATGTATGCTATGTTCTTAAATCCGTCAGCTTCGAGCGGATCGCTGACCACGTGGCGGCTCGCGCCGTCCTTTGCCGTTGGGCTATGCGGCCCGGCGGCCAACCGGCTCATAAGCGCACCGGTTTCGAAAGACCGTTTGGGCACGCTGAGAGGCCTTGTGGAAGTTGAACCTTTTCGCGGTTTCCTGCGTCTAATCCGCTAGCGTCAGAGTAAGAGACAAAGAGTTAAGAGACAGAGACGAGCAGTTAAAAAAAGAAAAAACAAAGAGACAGAGACAGGAGAGGCAGCAATGACAAAGAGTGAGTTGAACAAATTCAGAAACGTGTTGGAGGCCAAGCAGGCAGAGCTGGAACAACTGGTGCGCAACCGCGACGGCATCGCGATCGAGAAGAGTCCTGACGCCTTGGATGAAGTACAACATGCGGCGGAGCGTGAGTTGGCCATCCGTAATCTGGACCGTGAGTCGAACCTGCTGCGCAACGTGCGCGCGGCGCTTCGGCGCATCGACGAAGGCGCCTTCGGCGTGTGCCTGCACTGCGAAGAAGACATCAGCCCGAAGCGGCTGGCGGCTGTGCCGTGGACCGCGTTTTGCATCCGTTGCCAGGAAGTGGCGGACCGCAATCAGACCGGCGACGGCTCCGAGAGCTTCGACGAGTTGCTGGTCAGCGCCGCTTAATCTCCCAGATCGAGTCTCAAGGGCGCGCGCCGGTCTTCTTCAAGAGCAGCCGCATACGGCCGGCGACCGCGCCCTTAGTGTTTCCTCCCACTGGTTCCAAGGAGCCGGTCTAAATGAGACCGATGAAGGAGATCATGCGTCCGGCCCCCTCACGGTCTCTGCGCCATGAATAAAAACGTGCAGGATCGCAAAAGGTGCACGCGCGCGCAAGGCTGATCCGGTCCCGCGGTACGCCGCAGTCGGTCAGTTGCCGGAGATTCTCCGCCGCCAAATCTAGGCGGCTCTTCCCCTCCGTCCCAAAACGCCGGGCCACTTCCTCCCCGACTTCATAGCAGCAAGCACCGATGCCCGGCCCGATCGCCGCGATCACGCCGGCCGGCTCCGTCCCGAATTCAATCCGCATTTTCTCCAGGGTCCTGCCTACGATTCCCTCTGCCGTTCCCCGCCATCCGGCATGCACCGCGGCGACAGATCGACAGCGAGTGTCGGCCAGCAGAATCGGGTAACAGTCGGCCGTCCGCACCGAGACCGAAACGCCGGCTTCACGCGTAACGATTGCGTCGCCCTCCCCGACACACCCCTGGGGCCGATCCGCCACACGCGACAAGTTTGAATGAATTTGTTTTAAGCTCGCCATCCCGTCTTGGGAGAGCGGGGCATGGCGCGTCCCGAAGCCATGCTCCAGCCAGGGAATTTCGCTCAGCAGCGGCGAAGTGAGAAGATCCACCTCTCTATTATTCACCGCCGCACATTTCGCGGCGCGCGCTTGGAAGGCGATAAAATTAAGGGACCCTCATGCAATTTCTTCACGAGAGTTTGATCGAGCTCATCACCCAAACATCCACGAACCTGCCGCCGGATGTTCGAAAAGCGATGGGCGTCGCCATCGGCGGAGAGACGCCGCATACCCAGTCCTCCCAGGCGCTGCACATCATCGCGACGAACATCGACATGGCCGCCCAAGACGAAGGCCCCATTTGCCAGGACACCGGCATGCCCACCTTCGACGTGCACACTCCCGTCGGCGTTAACCAAATCGAGCTGAGAAAAGCGATTCGCGCCGCGGTGGCGGAGGCCACCAAGCGAGGCAAGCTGCGCCCGAATTCGGTCGACTCCCTCACCGGCAAGAATTCCGGTGACAACCTGAGCGAAGAGACACCCATCATCCACTTCGAGCAATGGGAGAAAGATCAGATCGAGGTAAAGCTGATCCTGAAGGGCGGCGGGTGCGAGAACAAAAATATCCAGTATTCCCTGCCCTGCACGCTGGATCATCTAGGCAGCGCGGGCCGCAATCTAGAGGGCGTGCGCAAGTGCATCCTGCACGCGGTCTGGCAGGCGCAAGGCCAGGGTTGCGCTCCGGGCGCTCTCGGCGTGTGTATCGGCAGCGACCGCGCGCACGGCTACCTGCTCGCCAAATATCAGCTCTTCCGGACTCTGGATGACACCAATCCGGTCCCGGAGCTGGCCAAACTCGAAACCGAAATTATGGAAGAGGCCAATCGCATCGGCGTTGGCGCGATGGGCTTTGGCGGCAAATCATCGCTGATCGGGTGCAAGATTATGGCGGCGCATCGGCTCCCGGCCAGTTTTTTTGTGTCAGTCGCGTACGACTGCTGGGCTTACCGAAGGCTGGGCGTAATGCTGGATGCTTCCTCCGGCGCGATCACCAAGTGGTTGTACCGCGATCCTTCCCGGCCGGTGGAGCGCATGGCCCAGTCTGAAGGATTCCCTCTCACCGGCCGCGAAATCGTGCTTCGAGCTCCTATCAGCGAGGAGCAGGTGCGGGCGCTCAAGGTCGGCGACGTGGTGCTTGTGCAGGGCGAGATGTACACCGGCCGCGACGCCGTACACGCGCACCTGATGAAGAATCCTCCTCCCGTGGACCTGCGCGGATCCGTCTTGTACCACTGCGGACCCGTGGTCCTCAAACGGGGCGATCAGTGGCTGATCACGGCCGCCGGTCCCACCACCAGCTTCCGCGAGGAGCCTTATCAGGCCGACATCATCAAGAACTACGGCGTGCGTGTGGTGATGGGCAAGGGCGGAATGGGAGCCAAGACACTCGCCGCGCTGAAGGCGCACGGAGCCGTGTACCTTAATGCGATTGGCGGCGCAGCGCAATTCTACGCGCGGTTAATCGACAAAGTGCTGGACGTGAACCTGCTCGAGTTTGGCATTCCCGAAGCCATGTGGCATCTGAGCGTCCACGACTTCGTCGCCATCGTCACCATGGACGCGCACGGGAACAGCCTGCACGCCGATGTCGAGAAAGAAACCGGGGAGCGGCTAGAAGAACTACAGAAAGTCTGACTTCACTTCACGGCCATGGTCAAGCCGCTTTGGCTGGAGACGCCGCCCATCGTGACAATGACGGGTTGTGCCGCGCCCACGGAAATCGACGCAGGCACCGTCACGTTGATCTGAATAACCCCGGGTACGGAACCGGGAGGGTCCTGCGCTCCGAGCACAGTCGCCGCTGCGCCGCCGATGGTCACGGTGGGAGCAAGCGTAGGAATAACCGCCGGACTCGCTGGGATGAGCTGGTTGTATATAGCCGAGTTCGTCGCACCCGCCCCGGTCATATAAAGGATCGCGGTCGAGCCTCGTGGCGCGGGGTTGGAGCTGGTGTTGATCGTATAGTTGCCGGTGGTCGAATCGAAATTCAAGATGGCGCCGGCGCCCGATCCCGACGCGGCCAGGGAATAAAGGCCAGGATCGGCTGCGGCGACCGCAACCGTAAATGGCTGCGAGGCCAGGGTCCCGTAGGTCACGATCACTTGCGCTGAAGTTCCCGCCAATGAATACGGCACGATCACGCCGATCTGCGTCGCGCTGGTGTAGAGCAGGGGCGCGGACGTCCCATTGATGGTTACAGACGTGGACGGCGCCGTGGCAGGTAAAGCGGTCGGAATCGGCGGCGTGGCTGGATCGAAGACCGTCAGCGTTGCCGGTCCGAGGCCTAAGCCAAAAATCGCCACCAGTTCGCCGGGTGCGATAGTTCCCTGAGTCAGACTGGCCGAGTTGGTGACCGCTAGAATCTGCGGGCCAGGACCGTACACCTGAAATTGGACTTCGTTCGAGGCGCCTCCTCCAGGCGCCGGAGTGGTTACGGCCATTCGCAGCATGCCGGCGTTGGCCAAGTCCGCCGCGGGGACATTGGCAAGAATCGCGCTGCTGCCGACCGTACTTGCTTTGATGGGGCCCAGCGCGCCGTCGGTCGAAGGGGTGCCGCTTAATACGCCGGCCGCGCTTAACGCCATGCCCGTCGGCAAATCCGTCGCGGTCCAGGTGTAGGGGCCGCCGGTGCCTCCGGAGGCCGTGAGCGTGACCGGCCCATAAGCTGTCCCCACGCTTCCTAACGCAAGCGGCGCCGGCGGGGTTAGGCTGAGGGCAGCCGACCCGGAGGGAGCGATCATGATCTGCATGTATGCCGAGGTGGAGACCGGAGTCGCCGAGCTGTCCGTTACTTGAATCCAGGCCTGGTAACTTCCCGCCGCAGTCGGCGTGCCGGAAAGATTCGATCCTGAGATCGACAGTCCCGCCGGCAGCGCGCCACCATTCAGCGCGTATGCGTACGGCGATGTCCCTCCCGCGGCAGCCAATGGCTGCGCGTAAGCGGTTCCAACTACTCCAGCGGGCAGCGGCGATCCTACGGCCAGATACAATGCAGTGGACGAGCTCTGGTAGGCCGGGATGTAAAACGTCTGGCTGGTGGTGTTCGTTCCATCGGTAACGGTAATGGTGGAGGCGGGGGTGAAACCCGTAGCCGCCACCGTTGAGTTGGAGTAATAAGAACTCCCGTCAATGGTGACCTCCGACGCGCTCGATCCTTGAATCAAACCCGTGGGCCAAGTCGCGGAGATTGTAGGTAGCGCGGCGTTGACCGTCAGCGTCACCGCGACGCTGAGCGTCTTATCCGTGGCTCCCGGCGCGGCGATCGTGATGACGCCCGTGTAGGTCTTAGGAGCAAGGCCGGTAGGATTCACCGTGACTGTAATGGTGTTGAGAAGTCCAACCAACGATACGTTTCCGGTGGGTGCAACGCTGAGCCACGTAGCGCCGGTGACGCTTACTGTCGCCGGAAGCGCGGCGCCGTTGCTTGACAGAACAAACGCGCTGGTGAGCGAGGGGCTGGGAATGGGTCCGCCGGTCACGTAGGTGAAGTTGAGCGTCGAAGGAGTGGCGGTGACCGTGGGCGGAGCAGTAGATACGTTCAACGTTACCGCGACATTTTGCGTAACGGGGGCTCCCGCGATGGTGGCTGCGAGCGTGATCGTTCCGGAATAAGAACCCGCCGGCAATCCGGTTGGATTCACCTCCACTTTGAGGGAAGCCGGGCCCACTCCTGAGTTCGCCGAAAGCAGCAACCAGGCGGCGTTGAATGGCGACCCCGAAATAGAAGCAGTGAAAGTGGCGCCAGCCGGCGTCGTTTGCACTTGCAGCGTTTGCGAGGTTGGCAGATTTGCCGCTCCGATCTGATACGAAAATGTGAGCGCGGCGGGCGTCGCGGTAATTCCATTGGTTGTGGCAAACGCCGCGCAAGCGCCTAGCGTCAGGATTGCAGTGAACTTGAGCACGGTCCCTCCTAGGCCGCTTATCGGCGAATGGGAACAGCCTGAGAGGAAGGGGGAGCGGAAACAAGCCGTCGATGCCGGAGAAACCTCGGTGAGGTCTACGGTAAGCGGTGGATCCTCCGGCAGGACCCGATCTTGAGGCTCGGATACTCTTCGAAGGAGACCATCTTACTCCTCGCCGCGAATCAGATCCGCATACGTTTCCCGCTTGCGAATCACACGCCAGGCGCCGTTTTCCACCAGCACTTCGGCCACGCGCGGGCGGCCGTTGTAGGTGGACGCCTGCACGAAGCCGTACGCGCCCGCCGTGCAGATGGCGAGCAGGTCACCGGGGAAAACCTCCGGCAGGCCGCGCCCCTGGGCGAGGAAATCGCCGGTCTCGCACACCGGACCGACCACATCGACCGTCACCTTCGCGTGCCCGCTCTCGCGTAGGGGAAGAATCTCATGATAGGCGTCATACAGCACAGGCCGGATCAGATCGGTCATGGCGGCATCGACAATCACAAACTCCTTGCCGCCGGTGTTTTTGCGGTAGAGAACGCGTGTGAGCAAGACACCCGCCGCGCCGACAATGGACCGCCCCGGCTCGACCGCTGCGTGCAGATCCTTGCCGGCCAGCCGCCCGCGTAGCGCCGTGACGAATTCTCCGATCGCAGGCGCCGGATCTTCCGGCTTATACTGCACGCCCAGGCCGCCGCCGAAATCGACGTGCCGGATGTTGAAACCCTGAGCGCGCAACTTCGTCACCAGTTCCAGAACGCGGTCAGCGGCCTCCATCAACGACTCCGGCTTCATCAGGTTACTGCCGATATGGCAGCTCACGCCTTCGAGACTGAGATTCTCGAGTTCGCGGGCTCGCCGGTACACCGCTTCCGCTTCGCCGATATCGACACCGAATTTATGCAGCAGGCGACCCGTAGAAATATGCGCGTGCGTCTCGGCCTCAACGTCAGGGTTCACGCGCAACGCCACGCGCGCTTTCTTACCAAGCCTGGCCGCTAAGGAATCGATCAGCGCCAATTCCGGCTCTGATTCACAATTGAAAAACCCGACTCCTGCCGCCAGCGCCTCTTCGATTTCACCGGCAGTCTTACCCACACCAGAAAAGACCACCTTGGCGGGATCGCCGCCGGCTTTCAACACTCGAAACAGCTCTCCCCCGGAGACAATGTCGAAACCTGCGCCGGCCTGGGCCAGCAGCCGCAGCAAAGCCAGATTTCCGTTGGCCTTCACCGCATAACAGATGGTGTGCGGCGAGTTCCCAAAGGCAGAGTCGTAGGCGCAAAAGTTCTCCCGGATCGCTGCCGCGGAGTAGACATAGCACGGGGTGCCCTCTCTCGCGGCGACCGTTGCCAACTCCACGCCATCCATGGCAAGTGCGCCATGCTGATACGTTACCGGCTTCATCCGGTTACCCGGATCACCACCAGTGTCTGATCGTCGGTGATGGGCGTGGCGCCCCGGAATTCATCCAGAGCCTGAAAAAATGCATCCGCGATGGCTTGCGGTGCGTCGTTGGCGTGTTGCGCGAGCAAGGCAACCACTCGCTCCCGGGAATAATCTCCACCCTCCGCGTTTAGTTGATCCTCCACCCCGTCGGAGTAGAACAGCACGGTATCGCCGGGCTCCAACGTCAGTACGGCTTCATCGTACTCGCGATCGTCCAATAACCCGATGGGAACGCCTTCCAGCGTGGGTTTGAAGACTTCACCGCGGCGGAACACCAGCGGAGGCTCGGCCCCGGCATTGGCCATCAGCAGACGCCGCGACTCGGGCTCCCACTGCGCCACCAGCAGCGTGGCATATTGCGCGTCGATCTTACGCTCCAGCAGTAATTCGTTCAATCCTTGCACCAGGCGACCCGGATGCAACCGCCGAGGGCCCAGGATGCGCAGCAAACCGCTGACCAGCGCTCCGTACAGCGCCGCAGCCGCGCCCTTGCCGCTCACGTCACCGAAGGCAATCAAAGAATAATCCTGCCCTTGCTCGAAGAAATCGAACACATCACCGGTAACCTCGCGCGCCGGCCGCGAGCGGATTCCCACCTCCAACCCGGCGATTTGGGGCGCGGACCTCGGCATCAGCACCCGCTGCAGCTTTCGCGCCGCCTTCAAATCCTGATCCATGCGCTGCTCGCGCTGCGCTAGCTCCTCATACAGGCGGGCATTCTCAATCGAACTGGCGATCTGCGCCGCCAGCAAGGATAGCGTCCTTTGATGATCCTCCGTGAAGTAGCCCATCCGGAGACTCTCGACATCCAGAACACCCACCACGCGATCCTGCACGATCAACGGCACGGCCAGCTCCGAACGGATGCCCGGATGGAAATCGACATAGCGCGGATCGGCGGACGTGTCCGGCACCCGAACGGGTTGTCCAGCCTCCGCTGCCGCGCCGGTGATGCCCTTCCCCATCGGCAGGTTGTCGAGATGTACGCGTTCGTCGTAGCGGACACTGAAGCGGTGCCTCAGCACGGACCGCTCTGCGTCCACCAGAAAAATACCGAAGGCGTCGTAGTTCATCAAAGCACGCGTCGCGTTGGCGATTTTTCCCAACAGTTCGTCGAGATCCAGAATCGAACTGAACTCGCGCGAGAGATGCGCCAGCGTCCGCAGCGTGCGATTCTGCCGGTCAATCCTCCGGTACAGCCGCGCGTTCTCGATGGACGCCGCGACACGCGCCCCGATCAGCCGGATCAGGCTGCGATCCTGTTCCGTGTAAGCCTTGAGACGCGTGGATTGCAAGTCGATCACGCCCACCAATTGGCCGTGCGCCATCATCGGCACCGCCAGTTCGCTGCGCACCGCGTCGAGCGCATTCAGATACCGCGGATCTTGCCTGACATCCTCCACCAATATGGGCGAGCCGGTGGCCGCCGCCGCTCCGGTGATCCCCTCGTTGAGAGCCACCAAAAGTGTGCGCACCACTTCCTCTCGATGGCCGATGGAGTATCGAATCGTCAGCCCCTGCTGGCGTTCGCTCCACAACAGGATGGCGAAAAGATCGTAAGGGACCACCTCTTTGACGATGCTCGCGACGTTTTCCAGCAGCTTGTCCAGATCCAGCGTTTCCCCGGTAATCCGCGCGACTTCCAGCAAGAAGTCCAGCAACTCCGCACGTTCGTGGAAGCGCACTTGGGTCTTGCGGCTGGCCGAGGGACGGGTCTGAGTTGGACGAGGTTGGGTCATCGCTCTAGTGTTTGCGCCGCTTCGACAATCTGAACGCTGGAGCTGGCTCCGATGCGCGTCGCTCCCGCGGCCACCATCTTTTCCAAATCCTCCCAGGTGCGAATGCCGCCGGACGCCTTAACGCCCATCTCCGGACCGACGGCCCTGCGCATGAGCTCGACATCGTGAACGGTCGCGCCGCCGCTGCAGAAACCGGTTGAGGTCTTGACGAAATCCGCACCGGCCAGCTTAGCAATTGTACACGCTGCTGTCTTCTGTTCGTCGCTCAAAAGCGCGGTCTCCAGAATGACCTTCACGATTGCTCCGCCCTGGTGCGCGGACGCAACCACTTCTTGAATATCATGGCGAACTGCGTCGTGATTGCCGCCCCGCAACTCCCCGATATTCAAAACCATGTCAATTTCCCGCGCGCCCGAGTTCACCGCGTGCTCCGCCTCCGCTACTTTGATGCGCGTCGCACTGGCGCCGAGCGGGAATCCTGCCACGGCGCAGACTTTGACCTCCGTGCCGGCCAATTCCGCCGCCGCCAGCGACGCCCAATACGGATTTACGCAAGCGCTGAAAAAGCAATAACGCCGAGCTTCTGCGCATAGCCGGCGGATGTCTTCCGCCGTGGCTTCGGGACGCAGCAGAGTATGATCGATCAACCGGGCGACTTGGGCTGGGGTCAAGATACCACGTTACCGCATCGGGCGGATTTTTCGAGATTCCGCTTGACGCGCCTCGCATACTGTGTATACTGAGTATACACACATGAGCGGTGCATTCCTCATTTCTCAATCTGATAAGCGCCCCATGTACCTCCAGATCATGGAACAGATACGGCAAAAAGTGGCGGTAGGCGACTGGAGTGAGGGCCAGCAAATGCCTTCGATTCGGCAACTTGCCGCGGATCTTCGAGTTAGCGTGATCACCGTGAAGCGCGCGTATCTGGAGCTGGAACGCGAAGGTGTGATTATCACCCAGCAGGGCAAGGGTTCACAGGTTGCGGCCAACGCTGGTCTCGCCGCCAAGTTACGCGAGAAGGAACTGGAGCAACAACTTGAGCGAGTCATCCGGCTAGCGGCCGAGTTGGGCATACAGCCCGGACCAGTTGGAAGACCGGTTGCGCGAAGCCGGCGACCGCGTCGGAGAGAAGGAGCACGTATGACGGATTGCGCCATAGAGCTGCGGGGAGTGGGAAAGAAGTATCCCTTCTTCTCGCTCGAAGACATTCACTTGACCGTCCCGGAAGGGCAGATCATGGGCCTGATCGGACCGAACGGCGCGGGCAAGTCCACCACCATCCGCATCATCATGGGCCTGATCCGGCAGGACCGTGGCGATGTGCGAGTGCTCGGCCGGAAGATGCCCGACGAACAGGTTGCCGCCAAGTGGGACATCGGGTTCGCTTCGGAAGACATGCGGCTGTACGAGATGATGACGCTGGGCTGGCACATGCAGTTTATCCGGTCGATTTATGCGAGTTGGGACGAGAGCTACGCGCAACTGCTGCTGAAGCGTTTCGGACTGCGGCCGGAGCAGAAGATCAAGGGCCTGTCGCACGGCCAGCGCGTGAAGGCCATGATGCTGCTGGTGCTGGCGCGCAAACCCAAGTTGCTGGTACTGGACGAGCCGACCACAGGCCTCGATCCAGTCGCTCGGCGCGAGGCTCTGCGGGAGCTAACCGCGGTGATGACAGAGGAGGGACGCAGCGTGTTGTTCTCCTCGCACAACACTCAGGACGTGGAGCAGATCTCGGATCGGATCACCTTCATCGATCGCGGCCGCATCATCGATTCGATGGACAAGGAGATGTACCTGGATAAATGGCGGCGCCTGCGTCTGGAGGTTCCCGGCGGGATTCCATTGCCCTCCCTGCCCGGGATCGTGGATGTGCGGCAGGACGGCAGGATCGCCATTGCGATCTCGAATGCGTTCGTGCCGGAGCTGGCGAGCGCGTATGAGAGCGCCGGAGTCAAGGTTCAGCGCGTGGAGATCATGACGCTGGAAGAGATTTTTGTGGCCAACGTGGAACGGAGCCGGGAGGAGGTAGAGGCATGACCAGTCGAAGTATGAATGGAAACGTAGTTCGACAACTGATTCTGAAGGACTGGCAGTTGCATCGCCCCCAGATCCTCCTGACGATGGCGACCTGCGTATTGTCGCTAGCGGCCCTGCTGCTGAAGCAGCAAACCCCCCTGGTGCTCGGCAGCGTGTGCTTCTTCATCGCTCTGATCATTTTGGGTGCTTTGCTGGCGGCGTCCAACGTTCTCAATGAAAGGAAGAAACAGACACTCGCTTTTGTCATGAGTTTGCCGGTGTCGGCTGCCCAGTACGCGACGGCGAAGCTTCTCTCTTCGCTGGGGATGTTCGTGTGGGCTTGGTTAACGATGGGAATTGCGGCGATGTGGCTGATTCTCGGCATGCACCTGTTGCCAAACGGCGCGATACCGATGGCGTTCATTCTCCTCCTGTTCCCGCTGGTGGGCTTCTGCCTTGTGCTGGGAATGACTCTTGCGGGTGAGACGGAAGGATGGAATATGACAGCGAACATCATCGCCAATCCATCGTATGGGATTACATGGTACTTAATCACGCAAAGCCCGTCGCTGATGCACAACATAGATGGCAAAGTAGCGGAGTGGAACTCGTCCGTGCTGGCCTTCCTGGCATGTGAGATCGCGTTGATCGGATTGACTCTGGGAGTTACTTATTATCTGCAATCTAAAAAGCAGGATTTCGTCTAGTCGTATTAGGTTTAACACCGTCCTCGCTTTTTAAACCGGCCTGGCTTCTTAAAACCGGCCTAACAAACAAAGAAAGGAATTCGTATGCGATACGTGTGTCTGCTTGCTGTGATGATTCCGGTTCTATCCGCACAGGATGGAGCCTCCATTTACAAAGAGCGCTGCGCCTCCTGCCACGACATGCCGGAGGGCCGCGTGCCATCGCTGAGCGCGATCAAGGCCATGAGCGGGGAAGCAGTGTACGTGGCGCTCAGCACGGGCCCCATGAAGACGCAGGCGCAGGGCCTGACCACCCCGCAGATTTTTGCGCTGCTGGGCTACATCGCGCCAACCGGCGGGACCCAGGAGTCTCCTGCCGCGCTGGAACGGACATGCAAGACGGACAGGCCCTTTGAAGCAAAACCGGGCGCGGCCGAATGGAACGGTTGGAGCCCGAGCGTGACCAACTCGCGCTTCCAGGACGCCCCAGGCGCAGGTCTTACCGCCGCCGATCTGCCCAAGCTCAAGCTCAAATGGGCGTTCAATCTCGGCGGCGTGGCCAACGCGCGCACGCAGCCGGTAATTGTTGGGGGTCGGGTATTCGTGGGCACAGAGACCGGCATCGTGTATTCGCTGGACGCGCAGACAGGCTGCACGTACTGGGGCTTCAAGGCGGGTGGCATGCGCTCCGCAGTGTCGATCGCGGAGGTGAACGGGAAGCCGGCAGTGTTCTTCAGCGATGGCGGCGCGAATGTTTACGCGCTCGATGCAAACACCGGCAAGCAGCTTTGGAAGGTCCGGCCCGTGGATCACTACGCCACGATCGCGACCGCCGCTCCTCGGGTCTACAAGGGCGTCGTGTACGCGGGCTTCTCCTCCATCGAAGAGGCTCTGGCGGGCGATCCTAACGTCGAATGCTGCACGTTCCGGGGTAGCGTGGTGGCGCTCGACGCAACCACCGGCAAGACGCTGTGGCAGACATTCACAATTCCCACGGCGGCGCAGCCGACCGGCAAGAGCGCGGCGGGCAAGCGAAAGCTCGGGCCATCCGGCGCGGGCGTCTGGTCTTCCCCGACCATCGATGAGAAACTCGGTGTGCTCTACGTGGCGACCGGCGACAATTATTCCGATCCTCCCACGGCCACCAGCGACGCGATTCTCGCCATGGATCTGAAGACGGGAGAGCTGAAGTGGTCGCGGCAACTGACGGAAGGCGATGCGTTCAACGATAGCTGCCTGACGCCGGAGAAACAGAACTGCCCCGAGAAAGCGGGGCCGGATTTCGATTTCGGGCAGCCGCCGATTCTGGTGCAGCTGGGCGGTGGGCGCAGGGCGCTGCTGATCGGGCAGAAGTCGGGGATGGCGTACGCAGTGGACCCGGACAAGAAGGGCGCGTTGTTGTGGAAGACGCAAGCCGGAGCCGGAGGCCCGCTCGGCGGGAGCCAATGGGGTTCGGCCTCGGACGGAAAGAGAATGTACGTCGGCATCTCGAATCCGCAGATCAGTGGGGTTGCCGATCCCAAGCTGCCGACGGGCTTCCGCCTGGTTCTGGATCCCAACAAAGGCGGCGAGTTACATGCAATCGACGTGGCAACGGGCGCCATGGTTTGGAGCGCAAAACCGATTTCCTGCCCCGCGGAAACAGCAGGCTGCGCGTCGCCGCATTCAGCTGCCGTGACGGCGATTCCCGGCGCGGTGTTCTCCGGTTCCGTGGATGGCCACTTGCGCGCGTACTCAGCCGAGACCGGTGCAGTGCTGTGGGATGCCGACACTGCCCGTGAGTTCGAAACCGTCAACGGCAAGTCGGCTCATGGAGGATCTCTAGATGGAGCAGGCCCGGCCATAGCCGGCGGAATGGTCCTGGTGAACTCCGGTTACTCGCAGTGGGGCGGCACGCCCGGGAACGTGCTGCTCGAGTTTTCCCTCAACGGGGAGTAGAAGCAGCCCCCGGCAAAAGCAGTCCCCGGTTTGGGGTCGTCTACAATGGCAGTACCATGCGTCTGGACGGCAAGGTGGCGTTGATCACGGGCGCAAGCCGGGGACTGGGCAAGGCGATGGCGGTCGAGCTTGCGGCCGCCGGGGCGGCGGTGATCCTGGTCGGCCGCGACCGCGCCAAGCTGGACGAAACCGCAGCGGAGGCGTCGCAGAAGGGCGCCCGCGCCGCGGTCTTCGTCACCAACGTCGCCGTGGAATCGCAGGTGCTCGCGCTCCAGGAAGCCGTTACTCGGCAGTTCGGACGCGTCGATATCCTGATCAACAACGCCGGCATCAACCTGCGCAAGCCGTTAGTCCAGTTCACTCTGGAAGAATGGCGGCGAGTAATGGACGCGAACCTGACCTCAGTTTTCCTGATGTGCCGCGCCTTTATTCCGTTGATGCAGGGACGAGGATGGGGACGGATCATCAACTTGACCTCGATTATGAGCCACGTTTCCCTGCCGGGACGGACAGTCTATTCGGCGAGCAAGTCCGGTTTGCTGGGATTCACCCGGGCGCTGGCTCTGGAGTTAGCTCCGGAGGGGATCACGGTGGTCGGGATCAGTCCGGGGCCGTTCGCCACGGAACTGAACACCGCGCTGATCAACGACGCCGAGTTGAATCGCCAATTCCTCACCAAGATTCCCGCCGGACGTTGGGGAAAACCGGAAGAGATCGGAAAGCTGGCGCGGTTCCTGTGCTCGGACGACGCGGGCTTCATCACGGGCACGGACATTCTGATCGATGGCGGCTGGACGGCACAATAGTTACAGCCCGCAAACCGGAGCCTGGTCGCGGCCCCGGCTACAGGGACTCCTCCCGGAGTATTGAGCGCCGCGACCGGCCCTTTGCGGGCTCCCCAATTTACAGCCCGCAAAACGGAGCCTGGTCGCGGCCCCGGCTACAGGGACTCCTCCCGGAGCATTAAGCGCCGCGGCCGGCCCTTTGCGGGCTCCCCAAATTTACAGCCCGCAAAACGGAGCCTGGTCGCGGCCCCGGCTACAGGGACTCCGCGTGGAGCATTAAGCGCCGCGACCGGCCCTTTGCGGGCTCCCAAAAACTCTACGCCTGCCGCGGGGCGCGCGGTCCCGGTCCTCGCGCGAAACTCGACATGGGCGGAGGCGGCGCGGGTTCGGGCACTGGCTCGGGCTTTTTGGGACGCGCGTCCAGGCGCTTCAGGATCATCTCCTCTTTTGCCTTCGCGAATTTCGAAGTGCCGGGCGTAACACCCGTTGCGGCCACAATCTCATCGGTGATTTCGGTGGATGCCGGCAGGTACTTCTGGAAGAAATTTCGAATGCGATCCTGCACGATCCTTTGCGCCGAATACACCGCCAGATACAGAATCTGCTCGCCCGGGCTCTTGGCCACCGCCTTATACAATTGCGAGGCCTTCTGAAGCTTGGGGCTTTTCAGGTCCTTCTCCAGCTTCTTGGCGGCCGCTTCCAGCTTCTGCGCGGAGCTCATCTCCGCTTTTTCCAGTTCCGCAGCCTTATAGAAAGCCTGGCTTTCCTTGGGGTTCAGCTTCTCCAGCAGCACGCACAGGAACAGAGGCAAACAATTCATGCGCAGCTCCCAGCCGAAAGGCGCCATCTGGCGAGCCTTTTGCAGCTTGGCCAGCCCCGCTGAATTCGACTTAGCGCCGATGAGCGCGGGCGAATACAACTCCAGCAGCTTCTCTTCCTCAAGCGCGTGAACCAGATCCGCTGAGTTCGGCTCCTTCGCCATGTGCCGCAGCTCCGCGCCCAAGGCCTCCGGAGAAATACGCGTCAGCATTTCGGCCTCTCGCGCGTTTTCCGCCTGAAGTTTGGTGCGCTCATCGATGGTATAGCCCAGCCGCACTTTAAAACGGACCATCCGCAGCAAGCGCGAAGGGTCGTCGTAGAAAGCATAGTTGTGGATCGCGCGCAGCTCCTTGCGTTCTATATCGCCGGCGCCGTTGGTCGGATCGATCAGCAGCCCCAAGGAAGCCTTGTTCAGCGACAGTGCGATGGCGTTCACCGTAAAGTCCCGGGCGCGCAAGTCTTCGTGAATCGTGGCCGGCGTGATCTGCGGCTTAGCTCCCGATTTGGGGAAACGTTCCGAATGCGCCGTGCCGATCTCGGCGGTGACGCCGCTCGGGAAACGCAATTCGGCGGACTTGCGCAGGTCATCGGTGGAAATGATGGACGCGCCAAACTTGTTCTCCACGGCGCGAGCCAGTTTCAGCGCGCTGCCTTCCACCGTGAAATCGAGGTCGCGCACGGGAAAGCCGCCCAGCATGTCGCGCATGGCGCCGCCGGTAAGGTACACCCCAACGCCGGCCGTCGCGGCCAGCCCCTGGATTTGGCCCACCACGCGGAACTGGTCCGCGCTGAGGTGGCTCTCCAGCATGAACATGTAATCGCTCATTCGATCCTCACCCTTCCTCCGGTCCCGCGGCGCGCATCAAGCACGCGGGTGATGTTGGTCGACGACTTCGCGAAGCCGCCGCCGGGCTACATGTGTGTAGACCTGCGTTGTGGAAATGTCAGCGTGCCCCAGCATTACCTGAACACTACGCAAGTCTGCGCCCCCCTCCACCAGGTGCGTGGCGAAACTGTGCCGGACCACGTGCGGCGTCAGGCGGGCCGCGATGCCCGCTTTCCGGCCATAGCCCTTGAGCAAAATCCAAAATGCCTGGCGCGTCATGGCTCCGCCCCGCGCCGTAACGAAAACGTGGGGACTGGCCGCCCCCTTCAGCAGCGTCCCCCGCGCCTCCCGCAGATACCGGTCAAGCGCCTCTCCGGCGCTTTGGCCGAACGGAACCATGCGGTGCTTGTTGCCCTTCCCCAGGACCCGCAAAACTCCCAACTGCCGCTCCACGCCCGCCAGCTCCAAGACGCACAGCTCACTCACGCGAAGCCCGGTGGCGTACAACAGCTCCAGCATGGCCCGATCGCGCACCCCGGTCGGCTTGGAATCGGGCGGAGCCGCGATTAATCGCTCGACCTCCTCTCGATTCAGATACTTGGGAAGCGTAGACCATTGGCGGGGCGGCGTCAGAAGCTCAGCCGGGTCTTTGTCGATGGTCCCCTCCCTGGTCAAGAACGCGTAGAAGTTCCTCAGGGTCGCGACATGCCGGGCTATTGAGCGGGCTGACATCCCGGCATTATACAAGGACTTAACGTAGGCGCTGAGGTGCTCCGGGGTCGCCTCGACTATTCTAACCGGGAGCTCCGACGTAAGTCGTTTAAGATCAGTTCGATACGATGAGATGGAATTAGCCGCCAAGCCCTTTTCGACGCGGCAGAAGTCGAGAAAGGCTCTGGCCGGTCCCGACAGGGCAGCGACTACCGGCGCCTTCGCCTGCATTTTTTCAATGATACAATAACTGCCAAATTGTTTGAAAGAAAATCGAAACTTGTCCGCCACCATGGCCCTCGCCTCTAACAAGAAGGTCCTGCTAGTCCGCTTCGACCGCGAGAGCCTCCCAGGGTTCGTGCAGACCCCCGCCGGCCTGGAGGGTGACACGATCGAGCTGCTGCGTCCGGACGGCAGTCTAACGCGGATACCCTTTTCTGAAACAAAGTTGGTTTGTTTTGTTCGTGATTTCGAGACCGGGGAGACTTGGCGGGAACAGCAGGCGTTCGCTGCTCGCCCCAAGACCGCCGGGCTATGGGTCCGCTTCCGCTTTCGCGACGGTGATTGGCTGGAAGGCCTCCTCCCCAACAACCTCTTGCAGTTCGATGCAGCCGGGTTCAGCGCCATCCCGCCCGATCCGGGTTATCAGAACCAGCGCGTCTTCATCCCGCGTGCGGCGCTTACCGGTGTGGAAGTCTTGGGAGTCATCGGAAGTCCCTTGAAACGCCGCCCAGCCAAGCCTCGCGCCGGCGAGGACCAGTTGAAGATGTTCGATTAATCGAAGGTCCGAGGACCTGTCAGGCCAAAACCGGTGAGAGCAACTCCCAACTTGCCAGATCCACCCACCCCTCCGGGCTGCTCTGCACAAAGGTCAGCCGGTCCAGCGTGAATTCGCGCGGTCCGGCATAGTTCCGCCACTGCTGTTCAGCCAAACCCCGAATGTGCGCGACTGCGTCGGAAGAAAGATCCTGAGCCAGGGTCAAATGCGGCTCATAGTTCCAGACCTCTGACGCCAGGCACGGTCCCCGGTTTACCTCGGCATGCAAGTCGCGGAGTTCCTGGCAACCGGCCCCAATCGAAAGATAGACCACGTCGGAGACCGAAAAGACGTTTACTTCCTTCACTTCGACTCGGAAAGCCCGCATGTGGGAAACTGCATTCTCAAGCGTTCGTTGCGCATCGGCCGGAGCGCAGGCTACTTGCCGCGGTGGAAGGATGGTGATGTGGGAGCGGAGGCGGCAGCCGGGAGCTAGCTCGCGCCGGACTCGATCGACGAACCCTCCCAGAGGCTGAGGGATGTATGCAACTAGCGCGAGGGCGTTGACTGCTTCTCCGCCGCACAACTCACTCATCGAGACCGCCTGTCCATTTCCACCAGAACCGCCAACCTAACCCGATAAAATTATACCACCTTATTCTACTGTGGCCGGAATCGATGCTGCCTCGGTGGAAGGCGGAGGGAGCACGGGTTTACTCTCTGGAAGAACCCACTGGGCTTCCTCGAAGCCGATGAACTTGTAAATCCTCAGCTCGCCGGCCTCGGATTCCAACAGGTCGCCCGGTTCAATCGGCGTGGCCGATCCCCGCAACTCGAAATAGGCAGCGTAGGGAGTCTGGGCCTCCACGCTCTCTCCGGGTGAGTAATCGCGAGGCTTCACGCTAGCCGCTCCGCTGACATGCGGTGCGTTGCGGAAGGCCTGCCGCAGATGGTCTTTGAGACGATGGATGCGATAGTGAGCCATATCGATCAGGGACCATTATCGCGCAAAGCAATTCACAAGGGAAATGTTTTCTGAGCATCGCGGAAACCCTGCTCCAGCCAGCGCTCGATGTTATCGCGCTTGAACTTTACGGCGTCGCGCAGCGATCCCAGATTCCCCCCCGGCTCAATCACCCTTAACTTCACCTTGGACGGAAGCGGTGGATGCACTCCGAAGATTGCGCGGAAGGTCCGTACAAAAGGCTTCAGGATGGGCGAAGGGATCTCCGGCAGCGCCTGCAAGCCGAGAATCTCCGTCGCACCCAACTCAACGGCCGCATACACCGGCAGCGGATTCAGCAGGCCACCGTCGGAGCACCAGCGACCGTCGATGCGCACCTGGGGCAGCACCAGCGGCACTGCACAGGACGCCGCCAGATGCCGCCAGGTGACCTCGCCGCCGCGATAAATCACGGGCTTCATCCGCAGCAGATCCGTCACCACCACGGCGTAATCGATGCGTGGCCGGAACTGGTTCGCCATGTTCTGGAGATTACTTTCCAGCCCCTCGAAACTGGCAATCTTCCGGTCCAGCCACATCTCGCGCAACGTTTGGGGAGTCGCTCCGCAAGCGATGGCATAACCGTTGAGCGAGCCCACCGAAGCTCCAACAATCAGATCGGGCTGGAAACATGGCGCCAATGCGGCCCAGGCCCCTGCCTGCCAGGCTCCGAACATTCCGCCACCGGAGAGAACAAGTGCGCGCATTACAATAGAAGCGTATCCCGTTTCATGGACTTCGATCCAACTAAGTACGGACCTGAGGTGGCCCGCGTTCTCGCGTTGGACGGGAACGGGAACCGGCTGCTGCCCCTCCAGTGCGTTCCCTGCACCAGCGAAGAAGCCCGCACGTTTCTCACTACGCGAAAGCCATCGGATCTGTTTCCTGGCGGTGGTGAGCCGGACGCCGCCATGGCCGGATTGTTGCTCTACTTTTCCTGCTTTGAGGAAGCGCACGAACTCGCCAACGATTGCAACACGGCGGAGGGCTATCTTTGGCACGCGATTCTGCACCGGCTGGAGGGCGACTCTGGCAACGCCGCGTATTGGTTCCGCAAGGCCCGGCCGCATCCGACTTTTGCTGACCTGACCGAAGCCGCGGACAAAATCCTAACCAACTACCGCCAGGCGGAGTTCCGGGTGGGAGTTTGGGACCCCTTCGCGTTCCTCTCCTTTTGCGATCGCGCGCGTCAACAGCCCGGCTCAAGCCAGGAAAAAGCGGCTTTAGAGATTCAGCGCGCGGAGTGGCAGATTTTGTTCGACTTCTGCGCGAGGCCCGCTCAGTGAAGGCGCGGGTTTGGATTTTGCTGGCCGCGCTGGTTGGCGCGGGCGTGGCGATTTGGCGTGCTCAAGTCGCAAAAAGCCGCCCTCCCGAAATTCCCTTTGCGCGCGTCATTCGAGAGACCATCATCAGTTCCGTTCCCACCAATGGAAAGGTCGAGCCGGTGGAGTCCGCCGTCGCTCACGCCGAACGCCCCGGCGCGGTGCAGCAGATTATGATCAAGAACGGCGATCGCGTGACCCAGGGCCAGGAACTGGTGCGCCTTGACACTTCCGAGATTGAGGCAGAGAAAGCGCGAGCCGAGTCCGACATTGCGCAGATTCGCAATGAACTCCAGGTGCTCTCGACCGGCGGCCCGGCGACGGAACAGGCCAGGCTCAATTCCCAGATGGAGCAAGCGCAGCTCAAGCTCAATCAGGCTCGCGAAGAGCTGGCAAAATATCAGAGGTTGGAATCGCAACAGGCGGCCACACCTGCCGAAGTCACGGCGCGAAAACAAACCGTCGACGATCTGGAGCAACAGATCAAGGGGCTGAAGGAACAAAGGAACGCATTAGCTACGCCCAGCGACCGAGTCTCCGCGCAGGCGCGATTGCAAAGCGCGCAAGCCGCGCAAAAGCTGGCGGAGGAGCGCATCGCGCAAAGCATCGTGAGATCGCCCATCGGCGGCCAGGTATACCAGTTCGATCTGAAGCAAGGCGCCTATCTCAACGCCGGCGACCCAGTGGCCAGCATCGGACGCCTGGATCGCGTGAAAGTGACGGTCTACGTGGACGAACGGGACCTGGGCCGCGTCAAGCGCGGCATGCCTGTTCGCATCACTTGGGACGGACTCCCGGGCCGCGATTGGAAGGGGCTGGTGGACAAGCTGGCGGAGCAGGTGGTGGCATTGGGGTCGCGGCAGGTGGGCGAGGTGAGCTGTCTGATAGAAAACCCCGGCGGCGAATTGAAGCCGGGCGCGAATATCAACGCCGAGATTCGTTCCGAATCCGCGGAGGGCGCGCTCACGCTCCCCAAGGAAGCGCTGCGCAATGAGAACGGCAAGGAAGGCGTATACCGGTTGAACGGCGACTTGCTTCAGTGGCGGCCGGTCAAACTGGGCATCGATAATACGACTCGCGCGCAGGTCGTCGATGGATTGGCCGAAGGCGAAGCGGTTGCGCTGATTACGGACAAAACGCTGAAAGACGGCATGGCAGTTACGGCCGTATTTCCGTAGGCGCCCCGGTCAACGATATCCCGCGATACACTTATCTAAACCACATTGGTCTAGATCATGCCGCTCACTCCTGGAGACAAGCTCGGCCCGTATGAAATCGCCGCGTCCATCGGCAAGGGTGGAATGGGCGAAGTCTATCGGGGAACCGATACGCGACTCGGGCGGCCGGTGGCCATCAAGGTTTCCGCGCGTGAATTCAGCGACCGTTTCGAACGCGAGGCTCGCGCGATTTCCGCGCTGAATCATCCCAACATCTGCACGCTCTACGACGTAGGCCCTAATTATCTGGTGATGGAGCTGGTCGAGGGCGAGCTGCTCTCGAAGATGATCGAGCGCGGTCCGCTGCCGCTCGACAAGGCTCTGAGCTACGCCGTGCAGATCGTCGATGCGCTGGCTGCGGCGCACGCCAAAGGCGTGATCCATCGCGACCTGAAGCCGGGCAACATCATCGTCACCAAGAACGGCGTGAAGGTTTTGGACTTCGGACTCGCGAAGCTCAGTTCCGAGAAGCCCAGCGCGGAGTCCGCCGCCGGCATCGAAACCGTGACGGAGCCCATCACTCGCGCCGGCGCGGTCCTGGGAACGCTGTACTACATGCCGCCGGAGCAAGTGGAAGGGAAGGAGGCCGACGAACGGTCCGACATCTTTTCTTTCGGCGTGGTGCTGTATGAAATGATCAGCGGCGAGCGTCCTTTCACCGGCGACACGCAAGCCGCGGTGCTCGCTTCGCTGCTCAAGGACCAACCGCCGGCCATCGGCCAGCGCCAGCCGGCCACACCGCGGTCGTTGGAGCGCCTGATCCGAAAATGCCTGGAGAAAAAACCGGACGACCGGTGGCAATCCGCGCGCGACTTGAAGCCGGCGCTGGAGCTGATCGATCTGGACGCGCCGCCAGCCAGCGCGTCGAGCACCAGTATTCCGATCCCTGTCCAGGCGCCTCCGCGCCGGAAGCGATGGCTCTGGCCGACCATCGCCGCGGCGCTGATCGCGATAGCGGGCGCGACGTGGTGGCTGTGGCCCAAGGCCGGTCCCGCTCGCGCCACGAGATTTCAGGTTACGCTACCGGAGAACGTGAACTTCAGCGAGTACGTCTCGGTTTCTCCCGACGGCCACAAACTGGTCTTCAATGCGACCGGGGCGCAGAGCGGACTGTGGATTCACGACCTCGACACGCTGGAATGGCGTAAGCTGCCGGACACCGAGGGAGCTGTCTCACCCTTCTGGTCCCCCGATAGCCGGTTCCTGGGTTACGCCGCCGGGAACGATCTAAAGAAGATCGAAATCGCCGGTGGCCCCGCGCAAACCTTATGCACGATTTCGCAACTGGTGGGAACGGGTACGTGGAGTCCGGACGGCGTCATTCTGTTTGGACCCTACAAGGTCAGCGGCCCGATCCGCCGTGTTTCGTCCTCGGGCGGGGTTCCAACGGAGCTTACGGAACCGGATCAAAGGCTACAATACAATTACTTGCCCGCCTTTCTTCCGGACGGGAAGCATTTTTTATACTTGGGCTTTGGCACGACTGAAGTGAGCGGCATCTACGCCGGCTCGGTGGACGCGAAACCCGCCGAACAATCCAAGGAACGAATTTTGGCGACGACGTTCGCCGTAAGTTACCTGGACGGGAACCTGTTCTTCATGCGCGACGGCACCTTAATGGTGCAGCCTTTCGACGCTGGAAAGCTCCAATTACGCGGCGAGCCTGTGCCCGTTGCCGAGCACGTCGGGACCACGGGATCCATCGGCATTTTTTCGGTTTCGAAGTCGGGCGTGCTGGCGTACCGCTCGGGAGCGAACAATGCGGCGGGGGCGCTCCAGGCCACCTGGTTCGACCGCCAGGGAAAGGTGACCGGCACGTTCGGGGAGCCCGGTCAGGACCGGGGATTGCGGCTGTCGCCGGATGCCATGCACGCGGCCGGGCGCGACGCCGCTCCGACAGCCAACGGCGATATCTGGCTGCTGGATTTCGCCCGCGGCGTCCGCACCCGGCTCACCTTCCGGCAGTCGCGCGGATCGTATCCGGTGTGGTCTCCGGATGGCGCGCGTATCGTCTTTGCGGCCGGAAGCACACCGATGGACACGCTTTACGAAAAAGCCGCCAGCGGCGCGGGCGAGGAAAAAGAATTACTGAAAACGCCCGGCGAAGCCAAGTTCCCCACCAGTTGGTCGCGCGATGGGCGGTTCTTGCTGTATTACACGACGGGCACGCCGAAGACGGGGGCCGACATTTGGGTGCTATCGCTTGAAGGCAGCCCGAAACCCACGCTCCTGTTGGGCACTCCGTTTCAGGAAGGATACCCTAGCTTTTCGCCGGACGGCCGCTGGATCGCCTACCTTTCCAACGAATCCGGCCGGAACGAGATTTACGTGCGCCCCTTTGCTGCCTCTGGACCATCGCTAGGCGACGGCAAGTGGCAGGTGTCCAAAGACGGGGCAGCCGGGTTACCAAAGTGGCGCGGCGACGGCAAAGAGATCCTCTTCATGGGCCCCAACGGCGCCAGGATGGCGGTCGACGTGAATGGCAGCGGCCCGGCATTTCAGATGGGCACTCCCAAGCAATTGTTCGCCGTTCAAGCCGGCACTGGATGGGATGTGACCGCCGACGGCGCGCGGTTTCTGATAACGGTAGAACCGGGCCAGAGCCAGAACACGCAGACCCCCATCACGGTGGTTCTCAACTGGCAGGCGGATTTGAAACGCTAACGCGCGGCCAGCAACTTCTCTACATGCTTGGCCAGAACGTCGGCCTCGATGTTCACGCGTGAGCCGGGCTTGGCTGAGCCCAGAGTCGTGTGCGTCATGGTGTGCGGGATGACGGTGACTCCCACAACCGAATTCTCCAGCGAAGCGATGGTCAGGCTGATGCCGTCGATGGCGATCGAACCTTTTTCCACCAGGTAACGGTCCAGCGTTTTCGGAATCCGCACCTTCAGCCAATAATTGCCCGCGCCCAAATCCTCCAGCGACTCGACCGCGCCGGTCGCATCGACGTGGCCTTGCACAATGTGGCCGGACAGGCGGGTTGCGGGTGTCACCGGCCGCTCCAGGTTCACGCGCGAGCCGGCGGCGAGGTCGCCGAGGTTGCTGCGCTCTAATGTTTCCGGGGCGAGGTCGGCGGAAAAGGAATCAATCGTGATGTCGAGCGCGGTCAGGCAGACGCCGTTGACCGCAATGCTCGCGCCTTCCACCAGATCTGACAACACGGTAGAGCACTGAACGCGGAGTCGCGCGCCGGCGGGGCGAGGCTCAAGAGCCAGCACCGTTCCCAGCTCCTCGATGATCCCGGTGAACACTACGCCTCTTTCTCCAACCACGCTTCTACCGCGAACTCATCCGTCGCGATCGAATGGAGCCGCACGTCGTGCACTCGAATCGCGTCATTGCGCCGGCGCCGTCCCGCGCCGCCCGCCACTGGAAGCGAGCGCATTCCTCCCAGAATCTTCGGCGCGTAATAGAAGAAGATCTTGTCCGCGACCCCGGATTCCAGCGCGGACCAATTCACCTTACTCCCCGCCTCGATCATCAAGGAAAGATATTTTTCCTGCGCCAGAAGCTCGACTGCGCCTTGAAGGCTCGCACGGCCGTCCTTGCGTTCTTTCACCTCGACGCGCACGCCCTTGGCTTCCAGACGCTTGCGGCGTTCCGGAGAAGCGGCCGAAGTGGTTATCGCCATGACATCGTTGGCGCACGACCTTACCAGAGCCGAATCGACCGGCAGGCGCAGCAGCGAATCGAGCACGATGCGCAGCAACGGGCGGCTGCGCGGCTCCCCGGTGCGGTCGGTCAGACGGCAATCGTCGGCCAGCACGGTGCCGATCCCGGTCAGAATCGCGTCGTGAGCGTGACGCAGCAGTTGCACATGCCCGCGCGCCGTGGCGCTGGTGATCCAGGGGATCTCTCCCGGAGTGTTCTCGTCCTCCGGCGCTGCGATCTTCCCGTCCAGCGTTAGCGCCCCTTTCAGGGTGACCAGCGGCCGGCCGGTGCGCATGAAGTGCACGAAGGCTTCATTGATCTCGACCGCGCGCGGCTCGGCGCTGGGATCGATCTCCACCTCCACCCCGGCATCGCGCAACCTGGTAAAGCCGCGCCCGGAAACCAGCGGATTGGGGTCCTTCATCGGCGCGACCACTTTCCGGATTCCCGCGGCCAGGATGGCGTCGATGCACGGCGGCGTGCGGCCGTGATGGCTGCACGGCTCAAGCGACACGTACAGCGTCGAGCCGTTGGCTCGATCGCCCGCTTCCTCCAGCGCTAAAACCTCCGCGTGTTTGACTCCGGCCCAGGTGTGGAAACCGCGCCCCACCACCTGGCCGTCCCGCTCCAGAATCGCGCCCACGGCCGGATTGGGCGAAGTCTGCCCGATGCCTCGCGCGGCCAGATCGAGAGCCTCTTGGAGATAACGGTCCATGCGTCAATCGAACAACGAGTCTACGAAATTCTGGGGCTCGAACGGCAGCAGATCGTCGAGCTGCTCACCCACGCCCACGTAACGGATGGGCAGGTTCAATTCGCGCGAAATCGCGACCACCACCCCGCCTTTCGCGGTGCCGTCCAATTTGGTGAGTATGATACCCGTGACCGCGCTCGATTCGGTGAACTTGCGTGCCTGCTCCAGGCCGTTCTGGCCCGTGGTTGCCTCCAGCACCAGCAAAACTTCATGCGGAGCGCCGGGAATGACGCGCGCGGCGGTGCGTCGCATTTTCTCGAGTTCTGCCATAAGGTTGACCTTCGTGTGCAGGCGGCCGGCGGTATCGACAATCAAAACATCGATCTTGCGGGCTTTTGCGGCTTGCAGCGCGTCGAAAAGCACCGCGCTGGGGTCCGAGCCCGGCTGTTGCCGGATGATATCGGCGCCGGTGCGCTGCGCCCATACTTCGAGCTGCTCGATCGCCGCGGCCCGGAAGGTATCCGCCGCGCACATCAGCACGCTCTTGCCCTCCGACTGCAGCCGCCGCGTCAGTTTGCCAATCGACGTGGTCTTCCCCGCCCCGTTTACGCCCACCACCATGATCACGGCTGGGGGCTCGGCAACGATTGGCACGGGCCTCTCCGTCGCTTCCAGGATTTCCAGCAATTGTTCCTTGATGAGGGTTTTCAACTGCGCGGAGTCAGAGACCAAGTGCCGCTCCACGCGCTGGCGGATGCGCTCCAGGATTTCGGCGGTGGTACGCGAGCCGATGTCGGCGGTGATGAGCGCATATTCCAGCTCTTCCAGAACGGCAGCGTCGATTTCCTTGCGGCCGCTGACGGCGTCTTCGATCTTCTCCATCAACCCGGCGCGGGTTTTTTGGATACCGGCCTTGAGCCGATCCAGGAGACTGGGCTTATTGAGCATGAGGGGGAACTACGATTTTAGCAGCGCTCTCCCGAGCGAAACGTAGCCCCCTCGATCCGAACGCGATACGAACGCTTACGGCAGCCGAAACGCGACGCCGCGGTCCCGGTTGATCTGCTGGCTGAACATGCGATCGACGCTCGACAGCGGAGCCTCCATCTGTTCATGCTCTCGAGTCGTCCAGCGAATCGTGTTGCCATCCACGTGATACTCGATCGCAGCGCGGATGGAATGATCGGTGAACGCGATCAGGTAGTAACTCGGAGCCGCTCCGGCTTGAGTGCTCGCTTGAGGAGCTGCGGCCGGAGGCGGAACATTCTGATAATTCGGTGCAGGTTGATAACTCGGCGCAGGCTGATAATTCGGCGCCGGCTGATAGCTCGGTTGAGCCGGAGCGTAAGAATATGCGCCCGGATCATAATAGCCCGTGTCGTAGGCGTATGGATCGGAATAATACGGATAGCCGTAGTCGTATGGGTAGTAGCCGTAATACGGCCAACCCCAGAATCCGAGCCCTAGCCCGAAACCGCCATAGCCGTACCCGCCATAGCCGTAGCGCCCATACCCGCCGTAGCCGTTGCGGCCATAGCCGCCATAACCACCGTAGCCGCCGCGGCCATACCCGCCGCCGCGGACTCCACCGCCGACTCCACCACCAAATCCGCCGCCGACACGTGCCCCTCCGCCGCTAAACTCCGCCACCGACTCGGGCACCGCCGCTAAATCCGCCGCCGACGCGGCCGCCACCTCCACCACCAACGTGGCCACCGCCTCCACCACCCGCGTGGCCGCCACCTCCGCCGCCCGCGTGACCGCCACCCCCGCCGCCTCCGCCCCGCGCGAGCAGGAACAAGGGCACCGCCACCACCAAGGCCAAAATCCTCAGGAGCTTCATACTCGCCTCCCGACTAGATTCTAGCAGAACGGTTGGAAGCTGGATTTTACGCCGAAGCCGACATCTGGCCTTCGTCGGCCGAAGGTCCGTACAGCGCCGGAACAGGCACTCCGTTGAGGCGGTAGTACACGGTGAGCTGGGCGCGATGATGAATGATATGGTTCATGATCATGCTGCGCATCACGGCAACCCTCGGCATGGCGAACAGCACCTGGCCGCCGATCCGCAGAGCCCACTCCTTCATCATGTCGGAATCCTGCGTGCCGGCCAGTGTCGCGCGCAGCGTTTCGACATTCTTATCGAACGTGCTCAAAAGGTCTTGCTGGCTGGAAGGGATGTAGGGCTTGTGATCTCCCGGATTCATGTCCATCCCCTCCGTGGTCAGCGTCATGGCGCCCCAGCCAACCATCTCCACGATGTGCCCGGCCAGTTGGCCCAGCGACATCGATTTCGGATCCGGCTTCCATTCCGACTTGCCGATCGGAATGCGTTCCAGCGTCTTGCGGGTGTTCGCCATCTCGTAGTCGAACTCACCCAACATCGATTGTGCAATGCTCATGCTCTGTAACCCTCCTCGCTAGATTGTACTGCGGGAGGGAGAGCTTTGTGTGAACTCTTTGTAAACTCCAGACGGAGCCGGTGAGAGCTTGGCAGTGTGCTGAAAAAGGGGGACACCCTTCCCTGTCCCCATCCGTAAGCGGCTGCCAATTAGTGGCTCTAACCGTGTGGACAGGGAAGGGTGTCCCCCTTTTTCAGCAACCTACGGCTGGCTGGGGTCACCGAACCGGATATTGACGGCAGCCTCGTACTTCCTGTATTCGGCGAACTGGATTTCGTTTTTCGCCAGCAGCTTTCCGTCGCGCACTTGTCCCTTGGCCTTCACTGGCAAAAGAAACTGTTCGCCGGAGATGTTCACGTTGCCGTAGTCGATCTCGAAATCGTCCTCTTGAAAAGGGAAATCCTTGGGAGCGTCCATCTGCGCTTCCAGGCGCGTCATTTCGCCGGTGTCCGGATCGGCCCAGATCAGTCCGTGGTAGCCGACCATGAACGCTTCGGCGTCATTCACCAGCGGATGAGTTGAGATCGATCGCGGCGTCTCAAACAGAAACACCGCCACGCGGCGCCCCTCCACTTTATCCCACCGGATCCATTCGAAGCGCGTTTGCGACAGCGGACCGAAAATCCAATTGGGCACCATCACGAATTGCAGCAGCCCGTCGGAGCGCATGCCGTCCAGCGATTCGTGGGTATAATGCGTCGGCTTGCCGTTCAGCAGAATCAGCGTGTGATCCTCCTGGCCGTCGACGAAGCTCAGAACTTCTTCCAGATTGTCCCGTACTTTCCAGTGCGGCTGGCTCCCGGCGGGAATCTTGGCGGAGGCCTGGCTGCGCTCGATCAACTCCGTGCAGGTGAAGTCCGGAACTTCGCCCTGATAGCGCAGCGCGCTGCCCGTGATCAGCGCCAACATGCCCTGCGGATTGGCGGGCGGAGCATCTGCCTGCGGCAGGGGTTGGACACCCGACTGTGCATACACCACGAGCGTCGCCGCCAATAATCCGGAACAAACTCGCAAAGGAGAGCCTCTGCTCCAATTCTAGGGGTCAGTGGTCCGAATCTCCAAATTCGACGGAGGAGTCCGCGGCGTATTTCTGATACCGCACCACTTCCGTCTCGTTCTTGGAGAGAATGCCCTGAAGCGTCCGAATCTGCGCCACCGTACGGACGGGCAGAAAGAACTCCTGGCCTGCGATCGACACCGGGCCGTAGTCGAGATCGAAGGAGCTCTCGACGACGTCCATACGCCCGTCGCGCGGAACCTCTAATTGCAATTCCAGACGAAGCACCTTGCCGGCGGCCGGATCGGCATACCCCGTTTGGACAAACCCCGTTCGGACGAACATGGACCCGTGCAGCCCCACCGTAGTCGATCCCAGGTTATTGCGCAACGTCAGCTCCGAATCCCACGGGCGCACATCGAGATGGAACACGGCCACGCGCTGACCCGCCTGCGTGTCCCAGCGGGCCCAGTCAAACTTGGTCTTGGCGTCCGGTCCGAGCAGCCAATCCGGGAGAAACCCGACAATCGGCAGGAGACTGTCGGAGCGGAACCCCGTCAGGATCTCCTGGTGCACAGGCTTATTGTTGACCTTGAGAACCTGGCGATGGGGAACGCGGCCCACCAAGCGGAACTCGACTTCGTCCGTGTCGCGCAACTTGAATTTTTTGCCATTGCCGCTGTGATCTTCGTAGCGCTTGGTGAGCAGGGTGCAAATGAAATCGGGAAGCTCGTCTTGATAACGCTGCGCGGCGCCCCGGACGCCGGCCAGGATTGCCTGCCGCGCGGAGGCATCCGGCGGCGGCCCTTGCGCGAGCGCGACTCCACCGCAAAGCGCCGCGATCGACAATAACCCGTACAGCCTCATGACGCGCGGAAAACGCTACTGGGTGATCACCACTTCGGAACTGGGAAAGGCGAACTTGCGTCCCACTTCATCGACCACGTTAAACTGGCAGCGGTACTCGCCCGGAGCCAGATCTTTGAGAGGAATTTGCAGCTTCACCGGCACGGTGTCCGGACGGGTCGGCGCGAGCTGGGTCATCTCCAGCGGGCCGACTTCGAAGGCCTTGGCTCCGGCTTTGTTGAACAGGCTGATGCTGACTTTGACGTGGCGTAGCGAGGCGTCCTTCGGATCGGGTTTCGCGTCGTACACGTCGAAGGTCACGAACATGTTCTGCCTTCGCCGGAACACCTTGGTCAGGTTGGGCATGATCTTCTGGTCGCCGTCGATCAGGGGACTCGCCGCAACATCCTTTTTGTCCGTCGGAGCGGCGCTCCCTACCGCAGCCTTGAGAGCCTGGCGCTGATTGCTCAGCACGATGGTGCTCAGCTTCAGCCCGGAGGTATCCGCGCTTAAATCCGGAACGATGAAATCGTACAAGAAAGTGCCCATCTTTCCGGTCACGTTCTCGCGCACCAGGAATTTCATCTTATAGCGTCCCGGATCCAGCGTGAATCCGGCGTCGTATTGATAGATGCGTTTCGAGGCCCGCTCCTTGTTCTCCTGATCCAGCGAAATCTTGATGTAATCCCGAACGTTGCCCACTGTATTTCTGGTCTCGTCCTGGATCTGGCCCAGGAAGTCCAATTGCGTGGTGGCGGCGCTGCCTTTGGCCGCCAGCCCGATCACAGAACCGGGAACGCGCACCGAAACCGGCACGAAGTAACTGGTGGGACTGATGCGGAAATAATCCACTTGAAGAGCTAGAGGGATATCGGTAATCGGATCGCCGGCCGCGATCGCCTCCTTCAACTGCTGCTCTTTGTCCTCGCCGTTCATCCGGTGCCAATCTTTATCGGCGTAATAACCGGGCCGGAATTCGAGCCGGGCCGAGGTATTGCCGTTGGCCAGCTTGACCGTGATTTTGCGATACTTGCCGTCCTCTTTGGTGTTGCTGGTGTAGTAGCCGAGGATGTAGTAACTGCTGACCGCCTGCTGCGCCATCTGGATTCCCAAAGCCAGATCGTTGCTGTCGAGGAAAGCCTTCCCGCCCGTGTCCGCCGCCAGCGTGGTGAGCGTCTCTTGCGAATCGTTGATGCTGGAGCGCTGGTTGTTATAGCTGGAGCCATTGAACGCGCCCGTTCCCCGCGATGCCGCAGAGCTGGCCGCGCCGCCGGGAGGGTCGGCCATCAGGCCGCGCACATCCAGCGGATACATCACCACGTTGGCCTTCATCAGCGCATTCACCGATGCTTCCATCTGCGCCTGATTATCCACACCGGTTTTACTGACGCCACCGGAGAAATACACCATCACTTTTTTCTCCGGAAGATTGGCCAGCATCTTCGCGGCTGTTTCCAGCGCGGCTAGCTTTTGATCGGTGTTGAGTATGTTGAACTCGGTTTCATCCGCGACAAACGCCGCGCCGGTGTCTTCGCCGGTGCAACTGCCGGTGTCGGCCAGGCCGGCCAGTTCCGTCGCCTCGCCAATCGGCATGCCCTTGATCACGTCTGTCAAGATGTCGCGATCGCTGGTGAAGTCGGTCAGAATGTTGATCGTGCTGGTGTACAGCATCACGGCGACTTCGTCCGCCTTGGTGATCTTCTTGCTGAGGTACTCCAGTGCGGCGTCCTGCGCGCGCAACTGGTCGTTCACGGCCATCGACGAGAAATCGAAGAAGAATACCATCAGCCGTTTGTCGTGATACTGCACCTTGCCCGGAGCTTCGAAAGTGATCGTAGTTTGGGGGATCTCTGGCAGTTTGAGCTGATCGTCCAACTTCAGTTCCGGCGGAGGCTCCGGCTCCGCGGCGAGCACTTGCGGCTCAAACACGGAAACCGTCTGCTTGGCGTTATCTTCGAAGATCGCGAAGTCGGATTGCTTGAGCCCGTTGATGGTGTTGCCGTTCTTGTCCTTCACGGTGACGTCCGCGATGACTAGGCGGGCTCCCGTGGTGAACGTCAGGGGTTTCTCTTCTTCCTTGGCCGGTGTCGCCTTCGTCGCGGCCTTGGCCTTCGTCGGCCCTCCGGGTGGTTGGGCCGGAGCCGGTTGTTGGGCATGAGAAGGATCTAAAACGAGGACTGTGAATAAGGCGATTCCGATCACGGCCGGAGCAAACAATGCAACAAGATTTCTCATGGCGTCTTAGAAGCTGAACCGAAAAAGCGCCGTTACCGTGCGGGTAGCGGACGCGGCAGTCGCGACGTCGTACTGCTGCGAACCGAGCGCCGTTCCAAACCCGGTAATGTAGACGTGATTCAAGGGATTGTTGGCGCTGAGACGGAACTGCAATTGCTCGCGCCGCTCGGTCGAGATCCGCCAGGCGCGGTTGAGAGTAGCGGATTCGGAGAATTGGTCGGGGCCGGTGATGGTGCCGACGCCCGCGTTGCCGAGTTGACCGGGAGGAGGCGTGGTGAATGCCGCCGGATTGAAGAACTGGCCGGGAGCCACAGGTGCAACCGAGATCCCCGTCGCCTCGGCTCGCGATGCGCCGCCCACTACGCCCAATCCGCCGAGGTTCGCGTCGGCTCCGCTCAAGGTGGCCGTCAACGGGAATCCGGTGCCGAAGGTAAAGGTTCCCTGCATGGTCCATCCCGCCAGAACATGCGTCTTCCACCCGCCGTTGCGCATGAAGCCGCGCACGCCGACGGGAGAAGAAAGCGTGTAGGTCAGCGATAGCTTATGGCGCTGATCGAATGTCGATAAACCGCGCTCGAGATTCCAGTCATTGGGAAATTCCACCGGGCTGCCGCTCGCGCCGGTATAGCTGGTGGCATCGTCGATAGCCTTTGAGTAGGTGTAGAGAACCACCGCGGACATGCCGGTGGAAAAGCGCCGCGTGATGCGCACCTGACCCGCATTGTAGGTCGAGTTGGCCCCGTAAGTGTAGTAATCGAACGCGGTAGTGGAAATCGACGCCGCGCCGGTTCCTGTCACCTTCGGTGCTTCAGTCACGCCCAGATCGGTGCCCTTGGTCCCAATGTACTCCAGTTCCACCAGAACATTGTGCGGCAAGGTCTGCTGAATCGCGAAGGTCCAGTTCTGCGCGTAGGGGAGCCGGTAATTGGGATTGATCGCGAAAGTGTTAGTGATGCTGTTGACGCCCTGGTTGGAGAAGCCATTTTCAAGCGTCAGCGGCGCAAGCCCGCTATTGTAGAGCGGGCTGGTGTAGATGGCGTTCTCAGTGAAGGGAGGTTGCGCCGCCAGGTTGCTAATGATGCCGCCGTAGGCCCCGCCGCTATAAAAGATGCTATAGCCGGAGCGGAACACCGTGCTGTGCTTGGCCCAGGGCCGCCAGGCAATGCCCAGGCGGGGCGAAAACATAGCTTTTTCAGGGCGAATGAGGCTGCTGGGGAGTGAGCCTGCGTAGGGTCCGCTCCCACAGGAGACTCCCGTGGGACAGCTTGTCTGCGCAGGCGTCACCACCGCGGCCGAGGTCAGATACGGACTCAAATCGATATTGGAGAGCCGCCCATACTCTTCCGTATAGGGCGCGAAATATTCGTAGCGCAGCCCCAGATTCAGCGTCAATCCACGGCCGAGCCGATAATCGTCCTGCGCGAAACCTGACGTGGCCCAGCTTCGGAAATAGTCATTGCTTCCCAGTTGAATCGAAGTCGTGTACGGCTGGCCCAAAAGGAAGTCCGCCAGCCCGTAACCGGTACCGGGAGCCGCCGAATACGCTCCGGTGAAGGGGCTCTGCTGTAGCTGGCTGGTCATAATGCCATCGAAACTGAACTGGCCGCGCGCGTTCTGCTCGCTTCGAGGATCGTTGTCCATTCTTCGGACCATATAGCCGAAAGAGAGGTTGTGCTTGCGCTTCCACACGTACGTCACGGTGTCGGTGAAGCTCAGCGTCTGCGTGCGGCTCAGCGAGAACAGCGCGTCAGACAAAGATCCCATGCTGGCGATCGAGATTTGTGGAGGGCCGTAGTCAATGGGCAATTGCGATGTCCCGGCGATTCCCAGCGCTTGCGCCACATTGGTTCCGTTGGCGAAGAACGGATTGCTTTGGTTCACATTGCGGCTGTAGGACACAACGGCGGCGTTGTTGAAACGCGGCGCGAAGCTGTGATTCCAGGTAACCGATTCGCTGGTGCCGTAGCCGGTGCCGGTGTCGCGGAATCCGAATAGCTGTTCGCTGGCGGAGTTCCGGTCTTGGGTCTGAACGTTGAAATTGAGGCGGTCCTTGTTGTTCAGAGGAGCATTCAAGCGGACGCCCATGCTCTGGCTGTTGGTGGGCCCGGAGGCGACGATGCGGTAATTCTGCACCAGCCCGGGTGTCGAGTACGTTGGCTGCGGAAAATACTGAAGCAATCCGACCGCGGCCTGGTCCAGGCGCGTCGTGGGAATGGTGTTGTTGGTGAACGGTTGCGCGCCGACGCCCGGAGCGTAACTCAAAGGATCGTAGATGGTCGTGGGAACGCTTCCGACGGTCAGGCCGGCGAAATCGCCTTGGCGCTCCAGCGGAGTCGGGACTGTGCTTAGGGAGCTCTTGCCGCTATTGGCGTTCCGCCCCTGGTAGTTGAGCTGGAACTGCGCCCGCTGCCAGTTTAATAGCTTGGGAATGATTACGGGTCCGCCGAGATTGCCCACGTAGGTCGCCGAAGAAGAAGGCGGCTTTGCGGCCGCCGTTCCGTTGAGCGAGTAAGGCTCGGCGTTCAAAGCCGAGTTGGTCATGGTCAGGGCAATCGAGCCGGTGTAGGCAGGCCGCGTATTTCTGCGCCGGTTGCCGAAGCTGTTGAACTGGCCGTTGTTGGGCCCTCGACCGCGCCCGCCTCGGCCACCACCGCCACCGCCGCGTCCGCCCCGGCCACCCCCGCCTCCGCCGAATCCGCCACCGCCGCCTCGTCCACCGCCGCCGCCTCCCGCGCCGGCTCCAAATCCCGCATCGCCGTTGGGGCCTCCGCCGAATCCGCCGTTAATGGCATCCGCGCCGAGTCCGCCCAAACCGAGATTGCCGGCATCGAGCGCGCTCATCCCGGGAGGCAATCCCAGCACGGCATTCGCGGCTCCGCCGCCCGCAAAATCGCCACCGCGGCCGCCTCCCTGCCGCTGCTGGCGGGCGTTATCATCGCTAGCCGCTCCCAATCCTCCGCTGGTGCTTCCATTCACTAGAAACGCCTGATCGGAATCGTCGGGCGCCCCCAGCGCCTCGCCTGCCACGGCTCCCGCGGCCGCAGCCGCCAGGGCATCTTGCCCATCTTGCGTCGCTGTCACTTGAGCGCTCTGGAATCCGGGGCCTTGCGCAGCGGCCTGGGTTCCGCCACGCCCCTGCGGACCACCTTGCGCGTTGCCTTGCCCATTACCCTGCCCTCCGCGGCCGAACCCGCGGCCTTGCCCACCGCCGAATCCTCGCCCCTGCCCGCCGCGCCGCCCTGCTCCGGGCTGGCCCGGAGTCGTGTTGGAAGCCGTGCCCGGAGCCGCCGTGCCCGGCGCCGCCGCTGAGCCCGCTGCAGCGGCTGGAGCCTGACCATACTTGGGCATCTCCATCGAAAAATCGTTGCGCGAAGCCAGATCCGCGGGAGCGTCCACTGGAATGGTCACTTGCTGGTGGGAGGGAGTGAACCCCAGTATCTCCACTTCAATGTCCCAGACGCCCGGCCCCAGATTCAGCGCGTACCGGCCGTTCGCGTCGGTGTAAGCGATCACCTTCATGTCGCCCTGCCGCGCGGTCACGGTAGCGCCGGGGACAACCTGGTCGGCCGCATGAACGTAGCCGACCTCCTGCGCGGCCTTGAGCGCGGTTGGGCCAAGGAACAGGAGAGCCGCCCCAGGCAGAGCTGCCAGAAGCAGCACGGAAGTAAGACGCCGCAAAAAGACCCTTTCCCAAGTCCGGGGCACCGGACGTGGATGAATAAATTCTTCTATTCTAGACGGGTTGCGGCTGAATCGGTTGACCGAGATAGAGTTCTACGCCGACGCGGTCCGCAGGAACCAAGGCGCGCGAAGACGTAACTTCTCAGTACTTTGGGACCCGCGGGTCGACCTTGTCGCTCCATGCCAGGATGCCGCCCTTCATGTTGCGAGCCTTGAAGCCGGCCTGGCGCAGGAAATCGACCGCTTTGCCGCTGCGCACGCCGCTCTTGCAATGCGCGACAATCTCCTTGCTCGAATCGAGCTCGTTGACGCGCTTGGGCAGGTCGCCGAGCGGGATCAGCTTGGCCGTGGGGATATTGCAGATCTGGTATTCGTGCACCTCGCGCACGTCGATCAGCAGAAAATCGTCGCCGCGGTCGAGCTTGGCCTTCACCTCGATCACGTCGATCTCGCCTTCCTGAGATACTGCCACGGGAGCCTCCTCTCTGTGCGGCATGCCGCAGAACTGTTGATAGTCGATCAGCTTGGTAACGGTCGGGTGATCGCCGCACACCGGGCATTCCGGATTGCGCCGCAGCTTCAACTCACGGAATCGCATGGCCAGAGCATCGTAGAGCAGCAGACGCCCGATCAAGGGCTCGCCTATGCCGAGAATCAGCTTCACGGCTTCCGTCGCCTGAATCAATCCGATGGTTCCGGGTAGGATGCCGAGCACTCCACCTTCGGCGCAACTGGGAACAAGGCCGGGAGGTGGCGGCTCGGGATAGAGGCAGCGGTAGCACGGCCCGCCAGGATACCCAAAGATCGAAGCTTGCCCTTCGAAGCGGAAGATCGAGCCGTACACGTTCGGCTTCTTGAGAATCACGCAGGCGTCGTTGACCAGGTAGCGCGTCGGAAAATTATCGGTGCCGTCAATGACGATATCGTACGGCTTCAGAATATCCAAAGCGTTCGAGCTATCCAGCGCGACTTCATAGCGGTCGATCTGGACGTTCGGGTTAATGTCCCGCATCTTGTCGAATGCCGAGTCAAGCTTCTTGCGCCCGACGTCTTTGGTCCCGTGAATCACCTGGCGCTGGAGATTGGTGAAGTCGACCACATCGAAATCGACCAGACCGATGCGCCCGATGCCGGCCGCGGAAAGATACAGGCCTAAGGGCGCGCCCAGGCCTCCGGTGCCGATCAGAAGGATGCTGGCTTTTTTGAGCTTGAGCTGACCCTCCATGCCGACCTCGGGCATGATGAGGTGGCGTGAGTAACGCAGGATTTCGTCTTTCGATAGAGTCGCCGCTTCCGGCGACTTAGCGGGTGTTTCCGCAACACCCGCGCCTCCCGCGATCGAGGGGACGATCGATAGCGTGTCGCTCGAGACCACCGTGGTGGCCTCCTTTTCGAGATAGCGGATGTCTTCGTCGTTCAGGTACACGTTCACGAAGCTGCGCAGCTTGCCCGCATCGTTGAAGATTTGCTTGCGCAGGTCGGGGAAGCGGGACACTAGCTCGGTGAGCACTTCACCGACGCTGCCGCCTTGCAGCTCGACCGAGTCGTGCTTCTCCGTATATTGACGCAGAGGCGTCGGAATCAGGATTTTGGCCATGTCAACTCTTCTTTCTCGGCGGCGGTTTGGTCCGGGTTCGGCAGGAAACTGGCTGCGTGATCGAACTTTCCGCTCTTCACCGATAGTACGACGAACGAATACCAAGGGCAGGAGTTCTCCAGATCGGTCTTCGAGAAATATGCGTCGCAATCCGGGTGCGAATGAAAGATGCCGATCAAATCCAGCCCTGCCGCGCGCGCTTTTTTGTCGGCCGCCAGCAGATCTTCCGGGCGCAACTCATACCGCGCCCCCTGCGCGCCTTCATACGCGTTTTCGAGCGGCACCGCCAGCGTAACGCTTTTGGCATCGCCGTCGATGGCGCCGATCATTGCCCCGCAGCATTCATTCGGAAACGTCGACTCAGCGTGAGACACCATGACGTCCCAGGCCGTTTGATTAATCTTGAGCATCGTTCAGTCCGAATCGTCCCAGAACGGCTCACTTAAGTATTTGGTGGCGCCGTCGGCGAGGATGGTCACGATCAGGCCCTTACGGCCCTCCTGGACCAGCCTCCTGGCAACCTCTCGAGCAGCGTGGACGTTGGCGCCCGAGGACATGCCCACCAGCAATCCTTCATTGCGGCCCAGCCAGCGAGTCATGCGGTACGCGTCTTCCGTTTCAATCCACAAATTGTCGTCGGCCAGAGTCGGGTCGTAGATGCCGGGAACGATGTTGGTTGGCATGTGCTTCAAGCCTTCCAGACCGTGGAAACCGGAGCTCGGCTGAGCGGAGATGCAGGTAACGCCGGGTACGTCGCGTTTCAGCCTTCGAGCGTTGCCGGTAAAAGTTCCGCTGGTGCCCATGCAGGTGACGAAGTGCGTAACGCCGCCGGAGGTTTGCTCAATGATCTCGACCGCGGTTCCGTCGAAGTGCGCCTTCCAGTTGGCCGGATTGTTGTACTGGTCCGGATAGAAGTAAGCATCGGGGTCGGCTTCGTACAACTCGCGGCAGAGCCGGATCGCACCGTCGGAGCCTTCGCCGGCATCCGAATACACCATCTCCGCGCCGAAGCCCTTCAGGATTTGCTTCCGCTCATGCGAGGCATTGGCGGGCAGGCACAGCTTCACTTTATAACCCTTAAGCGCGCAGATCATCGCGTAAGCGATGCCGGTGTTGCCGCTGGTGGCATCGAGGAGCGTGCGCTCGTGGGTAAATCGGCCGGTCTTCTCGCCATCCAGGATCATGTTCAAGGCTGCCCGGTCTTTGACGGACCCACCGGGGTTGAAGAACTCGGCCTTGGCATAAATCTCGACGCCAGGGAACTCGGCATCCAGCTTGGCGAGCCGGAGCAAGGGCGTATTGCCCACCTGATCCAGCAACGAGGAGGAAAGAGGAACGTGCCTCAGCTTCGGAACCGCAAGTGCCATGTGCTGTTAACCATTCTAGAAATTCCCCTCAATCTCCGTCAAGATTAGGGGGATCGCCGGTTTCCCTGGTTATTAGAGGCGCCGGCACCGTTCTGGTCGCAGAAATGAATCTGTGGCAGACTGGGACTTCATGGCGACGCTGAAGGAAAGAGTCGACAAGCACGACCGGGAGATCGCGGCGATACGAAAGCTGGTTCAAACCGGAATGAAGATGCTCGTGGAAAACGAGAGGCAGATTCGGGAGACTAACCGGCAGTTGCAGCTACTGATTCGGAGCCTCCATCGCGGCGAGGGCAACGGGCACAAGGACAAGCGAATCGAATGAGGGTAAGGCCCCAGCCTCCGGACGAATTCGACGCTTGGCTGGCGGAGGTTTGCCGTCAGTACCGGAAGATCAGACGGAACCACAGACGGGCCCTGATGGACCGGATCTGGAATCGTCAACCGGACCCCACTGAAGAAGCTGCTAGTCGTGAACTAGACCACCTGATTTGCTGGCCCCGCCGTGACGACGGCGAGCTCAAACTCAATACTGCAGCCCGAGCGCGCAAGCGCTCCTAGCGCGCCGCTAGCAACGCCCGCAGGTGTCGGGCTCGCCTCCCGTGACCACAACGTCCCGCTTCAACTCTTGTGAATTGCATCGTCGATTATCCGCGCAGCTCTCTCCTCTGCGACTCTATAAACACCTCGTGCATAGGCCCGGGCAATTTCCTCAATCCGCGCCTGGCGTTCCGGTGAGTCTACCAGGAGTGAACGAAGGCATTTGACCAAGTCCGCGAGGGCAATATCGTCCTCCGATGCAGCTGCATCCCTGGCTGCCCCCTTTTCGGGGCGCAACCAAGAAGACGGCCAATCGTCGAAATGCTCCATTTCCCTCTCATCGACGATCAGGCTATACAGATGCTCGGCGGGGAAATCGTTAATCCGGATTACCCATTTCTCGCCGTTGACAAATGCTCGATAGGGGGCTATTTCGTCCCCAGTGGCGATCCACTGAATCCTCAGGCCGCTGCTACGCTTGAGACTCTCTCCTCGGGAACTGTTCGGCTGCGGCTGTCTGGCGCTAGGGGCTTTCATCGGATCTCGCAAGCTGCTCTTTCTTCCATCATAAGCCGAACAGTTTATTCACGCTCTCGTCGGTGGAGAGGGCACTCCGCAGGATTGCTTCGTAAGCATCACGTTCGCTTAGCCCCCTGGAGCGAAGCCTCTGTACGAGGTCATCAAGGGTTGGGCCGTCAGGGTTCCCGTAGAGCCTGAAATCGCGGGTACGCAAGAGTTCCACTTCAGCCGGATCCGCCATCATCTCCCGTGCACGCAAGCGGAGGTTGTGTCGCCGCTGCCAAGCCTCACGCGCACGCACGTCTAAGGAGTCTCCGCGATTCTGCCACTCCCGATCTAGTGAGGCGATTTTGGAAACCTCCCGCAGATACCAACTCCGAATCTCACGGTTGGTCATTGCGAGGCTCGGCAAGCCCCGTTCTTACCGCGCGGCGAGTAAAGCCCGCAGGTGCCGGGCGCGCTCGGGGGAGCGGAGCTGGCGCAAGGCCTTCGCTTCGATCTGCCGGATCCGTTCGCGCGTGACGTCGAACTCCTGACCGATCTCCTCGAGCGTGTGTTCGCGCTCGCAGCCGATGCCGAAGCGCAGACGGATCACCTTCTCCTCCTTGGGAGAAAGCGTCTTGAGGATGTTGGCGGTTTCGTCGCGAACGTTGGTGTCGATCACCGAGTCGACGGGTGAGCCGACCCAGCGGTCTTCGATCAGATCGCCCAGCGCGGATTCGCCGTCCCGGCCGACGGGAGTCTCCAGAGACACCGGGTCGCGCGAAATGGTCTTGAGCTTTTGGACCTTCTCCACCGGAATGTCCATCCGGCGCGAGATTTCGTCGTTGGTCGGCGCGCGGCCCAGTTCCTTTTCCAACTCGCGCGTGGCGCGGAGGAACTTGTTCATGCTCTCGTTCATGTGAACGGGAATGCGGATGGTGCGCGATTGATCCGCGATGGCGCGGGTGATCGCCTGGCGAATCCACCAAGTCGCATACGTCGAAAACTTGTAGCCGCGGCGGTATTCGAACTTGTCCGCGGCGCGCATCAGGCCGATATTGCCCTCCTGAATCAGGTCGAGCAAGTGCAGCCCGCGATTGACGTACTTCTTGGCAACCGAGACCACCAGACGAAGATTGGCTTCCACCAGATCCTTCTTCGCCCGCTCGGCCTCGATTTCGCCGTGCCGGATCACGGCCAGCGTGTGCCGCAGATCGGTCAAGCCGGCGCCGGCAGTTTGCTCGCGCTTCCGAACTTCACGCTTCAGCTCGCGAGCTTTGGCCTGCGCGGTCTGGCTGGAGCGGCCTTCCAGCTTGCGCAGCTCCTGCTCCAGGTGCGAAAGCTCCTCGGCGCAACGCTCAATCTCCTTGCTGAACTGCTTCCACTGGGAGATGTAGAACGAGACCTTGCGAATCGCCTGAGAAACTTCAACCCGCGCCCGCGCGACGCGAACCCGCCAACGGCGGCGCAGCTTCTTGTTGCTCAGCGGAACGGTCTCCAGCTTGGCCGAAACTTGCTCCAGCTTCTTGTACTGGATCGCGATCTCGAACAGGTTGCCCTTGACCTCGTTGCGGCGCTTGGCGTAAGCGGCGCTTTCCTCTTCCAGATCGCCGCCGAGGTCCACAAACGCGTCCAACTCCTCGGTCTCCGCCTTCACCTGGTCGGCGATTTCGACCGCCCGCATCTGCACCAGGGGCGACCGGCTGATGGCCTTCTGCATCCGCAGCTTTCCGCGTTCCATGCGGCGCGCAAGGTTAACTTCGCCCTCACGGGTGAGCAGCGGAACCGCGCCCATCTCCCGCAGATACACGCGGACCGGATCGTCGGTGTAGATCGACTCTTCAACTGGATGCGCGGGCGCAAACTCTTCCCCATCATGTACTTCCTCGGGATGAAAGAAGTTTGCTTCCTCGTCGAAAGGAAGCCCTAGAGGCTCATGCCCCTCACCCAGAAATTGGTCTTCGAAATGATCCACCGCGTTTCACCTCGCTCCTTGGCGCCGCCTGTTAAGTCCACTACTTAGTGGAGGCCGGCGCGGGAGCACTTCGCTATCCCAAAACCGCTATACAAAACCGCCCTATACAAAAACCGCTCGGGAACGGACACTCTAACGCCAATTGCTACTGACACTTACAGCTTTTGCAAGCGTATACGGCACCCTGCGTGGGCGTATCCTAGCGGCGTCCAAAGTCCGACCGATCCTAGTATATCAGTCTTCCGCGTTCAAGTTAAGTCTCTATTTCAAAGGATGTTCTTGGAGACGCGTGGTTACAGGTTTTGAAGCTACAATTCACCCTCGCCGCTGCAGCAGGTCCTTTAGTTCCACCAGAAACGCCTCCACGTCCTGGAAGTCACGATAGACCGAGGCAAACCGGACGTAGGCGATCTTATCGAGGCTACGCAGGCGCCGCATGAGGAGTTCCCCGATCTCCGTAGTCGGGATCTCCCGCTCCGGATTGTCGGCCAGCTTGGATTCCACTTCATCCACCACCTCGGCTAGCTTGGGCATGGGAACGGGACGCTTTTCACACGCTTTGAGCAGCCCCTCCAGGATCTTCTGGCGGTCGAATTTCTCGCGGCGGCCGTCCCGCTTCACCACCATGTAGGGAATCTCGTCGCTGCGCTCATACGTGGTGAATCTCTTCGCACACTTGAGACATTCCCGGCGCCGCCGGACTACGTCGCCTTCCTTGCTTTCGCGAGAATCGATAACGCGGTCCTCTTTGTGGCCGCAAAAGGGGCAGATCATGTTGGCGTTCCCGAAGCTATGTTCCTTAGACTACGCCATTTAATTCCTTCATGAAAGGCCAAAGCCAATCCTACCGGCACGATCATGACGAAGCTGACCAGCCATAGGATCAACGCTACACTCGAAGCTGCCTCCAGTCCGACGCCGTAAAACTCGGTAAGCACGAGGACGGTAACGATCTGCATTCCCCCGCCCACGCCCGGAATCTGCACCACGCTGCCGAAGGTGATGAACCCCAGGACGATCACGATGTCGGCGAATCCCAAGCCGGCGGTAGCCGGGAAAGCTCGGAAAACGCAGTAGAAACAGGCTACAATCACCAGCCACTCCAGCAAGCTGTATAGCACCAAAAGCATTGTAAATGAAGAGCTTCGAGTGCTCTGCATGCCTTCCCCGAAAGCCGCCAGGTAACCGGCGATGCGAGCGTGCACCGGGCCGGGAAGGAAAGCCAGCGCCTCCATGAGGCGCTGCTGCACTCCGCCTTTGAACTGCCGGAGCCCGATCAACAGCGCAAGGCACGCGGCTCCGGTTATCCCCGCCGCCGCGCCTCCCGCCTGAAGGATCACCGCGACGCGGGGACTGGAACGGATCGCGGAGTGCGAAACCTGGGTCAGGGCGACTCCGAAGATTATAAGAATCATCAGGATATCGAGAATCCGTTCGACCACCCACGCCGCTACCTGGCTGGAAAACGATACTTTTTCATTCCGCGCGATCAAAAACGGGCGCACCGGCTCCCCGGCGCGGCCGAACAGGACCACGGCGGTAAATCCGATACAGGTGGCGCTCAGCAGCCGGAGAAAATCGACATGTTTGACCAACGGCCGGAGCAAAACCTCCCAGCGGAAAGCACGTCCAACGTAGGTACCCAGAATCAGCACTAACGCCAGGGCCAGCCAGTTCCAATCGGCATAGCGAAGGGAGTCGACAAACGCATTCCAAGAGAAACCGGAGGTGCGCCAGCGAACCAGGACCAGAGCGAGCGCGCCCGCGGCAGCCGCGACCCCTAGCGCCAAACCCCATCGCCATTTCAACCCCATCGCCATTTAGATTGGTTCGGCCCCCCGGCGCAGTCTCTCCAGCTGGACGGGATAGAATGTAAATCGAACTTCACATGAAGGATTTTCGTCCCCCCTAATGGAACGGGAAGTTCCGGAAGCGGGCCGTTTCTAGAGAAACACGGGGACGAAAACTTCATGGCAGCCATTGCCACAGTTGCACAGGTTACCACGGCGGGGCCGGCAGCCGCCTGGATGGGTGAGCGGCGAAGACCGGGATTGGACCAGGACACTCAGCTTATTGAGCGGTGCCTGGGCGGTGAGGAGGCCGCCTGGGAGGATCTGGTGAAGATCCATACCCGGCGTGTGTACGCCATTTGCTGCCGTTTCACGTCATCCGAACAAGAGGCGCAGGATCTTACGCAGGACGTGTTTCTGCGCGTGTTCCGGTCGCTCAAGAGTTTCCGCGCCGGTGAGGGTTCGTTCATGGTGTGGCTGGCAAGGCTAACGCGGAACCTGCTGATCGACAATTACCGCCGGAGCAAATTAGAGCGTGCGACGGATTCCATCGAAGAGCAGCTTCCGATGATCGAGGACACCCAGGCGATGTCCGCCCGGGCCGATGGCCTGCTGGCCGGGCGCGAAGCGAGCGAGGTGCTGCAAGGCGGGCTCAGCAAGCTTTCGCCGGAGCTGCGCGAAACGGTAATTCTGCGCGACCTGGAGGAAATGGAATACAAAGAAATCGCGCAAGTGCTGAACGTCCCGGAGGGCACCGTGAAATCCCGCCTCAACCGCGGGCGCGCCGAACTGGCCCGAATCTTGAGGAAGCAGAAGGTCGCGATATGACGACGCAGCCCGAAGGCAGCAGCGCGATGTATTGCTCCGACGTGGAGATTTTGCTCGCCGAATACGTCGAGGGGACGTTGCATGGTGAAGCGAAGTCAGCCGTGGAGAACCATCTGCGCTCCTGCGGGAACTGCCGGGATCTGGCCCAGGACGCCTCAGCCGCGGTCACCTTCCTGGCTCGGACGGCGATTATGGAAGTCCCACCGGAGCTGGTTACGAAGATCCTGTTCCAGGTACCCTCCATCCGCCCCAGCTGGGCGCGAAGGTTATTCGGAAGGGTGCTGGGTGCGTGGCTGGAGCCGATCCTGCAACCCCGGCTGGTGATGGGCATGGGCGCGGCGGCGCTCTCGTTCTTCATGCTGGAGCCGCAGGTGCGCCAGTGGGCTCCGTCCGATCTGGATCCGGTGAAGGTGTGGACGTCCGCGGAAAATCATGTAGACCGGATGTGGGAGCGCGGAATGAAGTCGTATCAGAACATGCGCCTGGTGTATGAAATTCAGACTCGGTTAGACGAATGGCAAGCGGAAGCCCCTGAGGCGCAGAATCAGGGTTTGCCCCAGCAGGATTCGAAGTGATCAGTGGGCAAGGATGGGAAGTGAGTAAGTCCAGATGAGCGAAGCCACCATCGCCGGCTACTGCCGCGCTTGCGGGAAATCGCTCACGGAGAGTGAGGTGCATCGGGCGCACGGGGCGTTGTACTGCAAAGAGCACGCTCCCCTGGAAGGCGCTTCGGCGTCGCCGTACAACGCCCCGCCTCCTTCGGGTGCGGCCTCGCCGATGGCCGCGGGAATCTCCCCGCCCGCCGCATTTTGGCTGGGTCTGATCCCCGGTGTGGGAGCGATCTACAACGGCCAATACGCCAAGGGCTTCATACACGTGGCTGTGATCGCGCTGGGATTCTCCATCATCAACAACGACGCGGCCGGCGGATTCGAACCGCTGGTGGGTATGATGATCGCCGCCTTCTGGGCGTACATGCCGTTCGAGGCGTATCACACAGCGCGCAGCCGCCAGATGGGCCGGCCGGTGGACGAGCTGTCCGGGCTGGTTCCCATGCGCGGCTCTCAGTTCCCGGCGATTCCCGTGATTCTCATCGTGCTGGGCACGGTGCTGCTGCTGGACAACCTGCAGTTGCTGGAATTGCGGCGCATCCTGCGCTTCTGGCCCATGCTGCTGATCGCCGCGGGAGTGTACATGCTGGTGAACCGGTTCTCCATCTCCCGTAATTCGGGTTCCAAGCAGTCAGGAGGGTAAGAACGCCATGAATTCGCTCATGCGGGCCCTTACCGGACCCATCCTGCTGGCCACCTTGGGGACTCTGCTGACCATGGACTACATGGGCTCGGCTAACTTTGGCCGAACCTGGCCGGTGCTGCTGATCGTATTCGGGATATGTAAGATGCTGGATTTCGCAGCGTGGAAAGGCGCGCCCCCGCAACAACGATGAGACGAGGTTCCTTATTCGCGCCGCTGCTGTTGATCGGCCTGGGAGCGATCTTCCTGGCGCGCAACATCTATCCGGATCTGCGGTTGCTGGATTATCTCGCCAAATTCTGGCCCCTCCTGCTGGTTTTGTGGGGTGGGCTGCGCATCATCGAGATTTTGTTTTGGGCCGCGAACAAGCAGCCGTTGCCGGCTCACGGCGTCTCAGCGGGTGAATGGACACTGGTAGTGTTCCTGTGCCTGTTCGGATCCACCTTACACGCGGTGCACAACTTCTCGGGATGGTTTCCCGGAACCATCGAGTTCGGCGGACTGGACGTGTTCGGCGAGAGCTACGACTATCCGGTGAATGGTGAGCACGCCAGCACCAAAACGCCGCGCGTGGTGATCGAGAGTTTTCGCGGAAACGCGCGAATCACGGGCGCGGATTCGAACAGCGTTAAAGTAACCGGCCATAAAACCATCCGCAGCATCGATCAGGAAGGCGCGGACCGGGCGGACCGTGAAGCTCCTCTGGAACTCACCGGCGATGCGGGAGCCATCGTGATCCGCACCAATCAAAATCGGGCTTCGGGCCTGCGCCGCGTCACCGAAGACATGGAGATCGTGGTGCCTCGCGGAGCGTCGATTGAAGCGCACGGACGCAATGGCGATTTCGATCTCCACGATATCGACGGCGCCGTCGACATTACCTCGGAGCGTGCGGGCGTGCGTCTGGAGAACCTGGGCGGATCGGCGCGCCTGGATCTGACGCGGAGCGATATGGTCCGCGCCGTGAATCTCAAGGGTTCGCTGGACCTGAAGGGCAGCGGTTCCGATATCGATCTGGAAGGGATCGGCGGCCCAGTGACGATCAGCGGGGCGTACACCGGCAATGTAGAGTTTCACAACCTGGCCGGCTCCATCCACGTCACGGGCCCGCAAACCGAATTCAGCGCGGAGCGTGTTCCTGGCGACGTGCGCATGCCGCTGCGAAATTTCAATGCTTCCAACATCGTGGGCCCGGTGCATGTCCAGACCAGGTTAAGAGACGTGCAGATTTCCGATTTCACCAACTCATTGGACGTGTCCGTGGACAATGGCGATATCGAATTGAAGCCCGCTCTGCCCCTGGCTCGAATGGATGTGCATACGCGGACCGGGAACATCACTTTGGCGCTTCCCAAGGACGCGAAATTCGCCCTGTCGGCTTCGACCGGCGTGGGGTCGGTGGTGAATGAATTTGGGCCGCCCCTGGCGGTGCAAGAGACGCGCCGCAGCGGGTCCATGCGCGGATCCAACGGCGGTCCCGACGTGACCGTGCGGACCGACCGGGGGGAGATCGTGGTGCGCGAAGCTTCGCCGAATGAGCCTCCCTTCGCGCCACGCAACAACCAGAGAGGGCCGAGAGGCTTGAAGAACTTCAGTAAGAAGATCGAAGAATAACCTTCAGGCGGGAATCAAGAAAATCCGGACGTCCGCGACATTGGTTCCGGTGGGTCCGGTCTTGAGCAGGGCATGCAACGGTTCGAAGAAACGATACGAATCGTTGTTGTCGAGGAAACGGCGCGCATCGAGTCCCAGCGCGGCCGCGCGAACCAGCGTGGTCGAATCCGCAATCGCCCCCGCGGAGTCAGTGGGTCCATCGATACCGTCGGTACCGGCGCTGAGGACGGTTACGGGTCCCTCGTCACCTAGCTCAAGGATCGCCGCAAGGACGAATTCCTGATTGCGTCCGCCCAAGCCATCGCCATGCACGGTCACGGTGGTTTCGCCGCCCGACAGCAAGCAAGCGGGACGGCGGAGCGAACGGCTGGACCGTAGCATCCGCTTGACGAATTCCATCTGCTGCGCGGCTGCATCGCGAGTCTCGCCTTGAACCGTGGTTGACAGGACTCGCGTGCGATAGCCAAGTTCCCGGGCGCACTTCGCGGCGGCGGCGACCGCCTGTTTGTTGCTGGCGACAATCCGGTGCGACGCTTTCGCCAAACCCGGATCGCCGGGTTTCGGCGTTTCATGCAGCGCTTGGGACATCGCGGGAGTTATGCCGATGCCATATTTCTTGAGAATCTTTTTAGCGTCGAAAACCGTCGACGGATCGGGCACAGTGGGACCGGAGCCAATGACTTCGGGATCGTCGCCCACCACGTCCGAAATCATCAGCGTGTGAAGATGCGCGGGAAACGCCGCCTGCGCGAGTTGGCCGCCCTTGATGAGGCTGAGGTGCTTGCGGACCGTATTCATCTCATGGATGGTCGCGCCACAGGCCAGCAGCCTGCGTGTCAACTGCTGCTTGTCCTGAAGCGAGAGAGGAAGCGCGGGAGCCGGCAGCATGGCCGAAGCGCCTCCCGATATCAGCGCGACGATCAAATCCCCCGATCCGGCCGCGTGGGCGATCTCCAGCATCCTCCGCGCGCCCTGCGCGCCGCGTTCATCGGGAATCGGATGGCCGCAAGGACAAAGTTCGATCCGGCGCAAACGGGTCTCGATGCCGTCCGGTATGTTGATGAGACCGCCGGTGATGCGGCGGCCAAGAATGCGTTCCATCGCGCGGGCCATGGCCGCGCTCGCCTTCCCTGCTCCAATCACCCAGATCTTGTCGAAATCGCCCAGCCGGTAACGTTTGGCGCCGATCTTGAGAACCCGCCCGTCGGAGGAGACGTGAGACAGCACGGCTCGATAAGGGTCCGCGGCGTAAAGCGCGGCGCGAAAAATCTGGAGCGCATGCTGCCGCTGGCGGGACATTTAGAACAGCGGCAAAGCCAGGATGCGCGCCGCCGTTACGGCCGGTTCGTCGTCATCGATCTCGATGCGATAATCGGCGCGGGAGTAACCCTCGCGGCGCACTTCGTACAAATGCCGGAGATGATTAGGGTCGCGCGCCAGCGGACGGTGGCTAAACGCAGCAATGCGGCGCTCAATGACCGGAAGCGGACAATCCAGCCAGACGCTGACGCCGTTGTTCAACACTAAGTCGAGATTCTCGCCGTGGAGGAACGCGCCTCCTCCCAGAGAAATCACCCGCGGACGGCCACATTGAACGGAGCGCACGCAGTGCCTCAGCGCCTCCGTTTCGATTCGCCTGAATTCCGGTTCGCCCTGCTGGTCGAAAATGGAGGCAATGGTGGTTCCCTGCTCCCGCTCGATCTCCTCATCGAGATCCAGAAAGCCCCAACCGAGCTCGTCGGCAAGAACGCGTCCTATGGTGGACTTACCGCTGCCCATGAAGCCAACCAGATAGATGCCGGGAGTGCGTTTGAGCTTGAGAATCATTAGGGCCCGCGACCATCACGGAGCTTGGCGAAAGTGATAATAGTAACATGCACGAGGGTCTGCTGCCGCTATTCCCGCTCCAGGTGGTTCTGTTTCCCGGAGGGGAACTGCCGCTGCACATTTTCGAAGAGCGCTACAAGGAAATGATCGGCGAAGTGCTGCGGGACCGTCAGGAATTCGGCGTGGTGCTGGCAAGCGAAAAAGGGGTGGTCAACACCGGCTGCACCGCAACCATCGATAAGGTGTTGCGGCGCTACCCGGACGGGCGCCTGGACATTCTGACTCGCGGCCGCCGGCGCTTCGAAATCCTGCTGCTCAACGACGAGCGCCAATTTTTGCGCGGCGCGGTGGAGTTTTTCGACGACGAAGCGTCTGAGCCGGCTTCGCCGGAGATCCTGAAGCTGGCCGTGGACGGGTACAACGAAATGCAGAATCTGCTTTCGGAAGCGGGTCTTCCCGAGACCGAATCGGCCAATCCGCAATTGAGTTTTCGCCTGGCTCAATCGCTGCCGGATCTGGCGCTGCGGCAGTTGCTGCTATCCACCAGAAGCGAGGCGGAACGCCTGCGGCACCTGGCGGGGTTCTTTCCCGGGTATCTCCAGAAGCAGCGGCGAATCCAGCGCGTGCGGGATCTGGCGCCACGCAACGGGCACGGACGCAGCCCCGATGGGTCCACGCCCGAATGAGTTACCTGCTGATCGACGCCGACGACACACTCTGGGAAAATAACATCTATTTCGAGAGCGCGTTCGACGATTTCGTGGAATTCCTGGATCATTCCTCCTTGAACGCGGCGCAGATTCGCGATGTGTTGAATGAAATCGAGCTGGTGAACGCGCGCATTCACGGCTATGGCGCCAGAAACTTCGGCCGCAATCTTCAACAGGCCTACCAGCATCTGGCGGAGCGCGAAATCGGCCGGAGCGATCTGGAGCATGTGATGTCCCTGGCGGAGCGGATTCTGAAGCAGCCCATGGAGCTGATCGAAGGCGTGGAGGAGACGCTGGAGCAACTCGCCTCACGGCACGATCTCACGCTTATTCACCAAGGGGCATCCCGAGGAGCAGAAGCTCAAGGTGGACCGGTCCGGCCTGGCGCGTTATTTCGCTCACACCGCGATCGTCAAGGAAAAGGACGCGGAGGCTTATCGCAAGATCGTAGAGGAGCGAAAGCTGGAGCCGGAACTGACCTGGATGATCGGGAATTCTCCGAAATCCGACATCAATCCCGCGCTGGAAGCCGGGCTGGGAGCGGTGCTGGTTCCTCATCCGCGCACCTGGGTCCTGGAGCGTCAGGAATTACGGCGGCCGGAGGGGTCGCGGTTCTTGGAAGTCGAAAATTTCGCCGGCTTGAGCGAGTTCTTCTGAGCTAGCGCAGGGCGGCTTTGCTGGCGAAATCCAGGACCCAGCCGGGGAAGATCCCCAGCAGCAGGACACCCAGGGCCGACGCGTAGACTGCGATGCGCAAGGCTGCGCCCGGAGCCGGAAGATTCTCGGTCGATTCCCCGGGCTCCTTGAAATACATGACCACCAGGAGGCGCAGGTAATAATACGCCGCAACGGCGCTGTTCAGGAGGCCAAGGGCCGTCAGCCACACCAGGTGCGCGTCGAGCGCAGCCTTGAAGATATAAAACTTGCCGAAGAAACCGCCAGTGAGCGGAACCCCGATCAGGCTGAGCAGGAAAATGGTCAGCATCGCGGCCATGGCGGGCTGGCGCTGGGCGAGGCCGGCGAAATCGTCAACAGCCACGAATTGCTCGCCCTTGCGCGAAAAGTAGGCCACCACCGCAAACGCACCGACGTTGGTCAAAGCGTAAGCCGCGAGGTAGAACATCGCAGCCGCGGAGCCGCCGCCAGAATGCGCGGTCACCGCCACCAGCACGTAGCCGGCGTGAGCGATGGAGCTATAGGCCAGCAATCGCTTGACATTGGACTGTAGGATAGCCGCAAGGTTTCCTACCGTCATGGTTGCGAGGGCCACACCCCACACCAGAGGCATCCAGGCGGAGGTGATCGGCCCGAACGCGGTCAAAAACACGCGCAGCAAAACGGCGAACGCGGCGGCTTTTGGGCCCACGGAAAGGAACGCCGAGACGGGCGCGGGCGCTCCCTGGTAAACGTCGGGAGCCCAGGACTGGAACGGAACCGCAGAGATTTTGAAGGCGAATCCGACGAAAATAAGCGCTGCCGCCGCGGTGGCCAAACCCATCGGACCGTTGCTGGCGGCCAAGGCCTCATGAATCCTGGTCAGGTTGGTGGAACCGGTGGTTCCGTAAATCCACGCTACTCCATACAACAAAAACGCCGTGGCAAACGAGCCCAGCAGGAAGTACTTGAGCGCGCTCTCATTGTTCCGCGCATCGGCGCGCAGATATCCGGCCAGAATATAAGACGCGATGGAGGAAATCTCCAGGCCGATGAAGATCATGATCAGCTCATTGGCCGACGCCATCACGGATTGTCCGGCGATGCTGAACAGCACCAGCGCGTAGTATTCACCTCCGGGGGCGTGCTCGCGCTTCAGGTAGTCGACCGAGCTGAACACCACCAGAATGCCCACGGCGATCACCAGCAAGCGGAAAAACGTGGCAAATCCGTCGATCACCAGCATGTTCTGGAAAGCCAGGCCGGGATGGCCGTAAGCGAGGATTGCGCCGATACCCGCTCCCATGAGCGCGAGAATCGAAAGCGGAGCGAAAATTCCCTTGTTTTTGTCGCTAAGCACCGCTTCCAGGAACATGATGAGCACCCCCGCCAAAGTGAGGATGATCTCGGGAAGAACGCGGGTGTAGTCGGCTGCCGAGGGCAGAAAGCTCGCGATGTCCATTAGCGGTTCACCTTGCTTTCCGGCTGCAGGCCGTGGATCCCGGCGCTTTCCTTCTCGACGCCGCGGAACCCCGCGGCGAGCGCCGCGGGCTGCTTAACTTGCTCCAGAATTCGCGCGTTTTCGGCGCTGATGGAGGGCAGGAAGGTTTGCGTGAAGGTCCCCATCCAGACCATTAGCAGCAACAGCGGAAGGATCGCCGCCCACTCACGTCCGCTCAAATCCGGCATGTGATGGCTGAGCGATTCAGAAGCCTTCCCATAGAACGCGCGCTGGTAGAGCCAAAGCATGTAGCACGCGGAGAGAATCACGCCCAGCGCCGCAAAAACAGTCCAGGTGAAGTTGGCTTGCGAGGCTCCCTGGAGCACCAGATACTCACCGATAAAATTGTTGAGCGTCGGCAAGCCAACCGAAGCGAGCGTGGTGATCAGAAAGACGGCCGCGAGATTGGGCGCCGGCGTGGCGACCCCGCCATACGCGGCGATTTCGAGCGAATGCCGCCGTTCGTACAGATACCCGACCAGAATGAAGAGCGCTCCGGTGGAGACGCCGTGGTTGAGCATCTGGTAAACCGCGCCGTCCAGGCCCGCCTGGGTGAAGGAGAAAATCCCCAGCACCACGAAACCCAAGTGGCTGACCGAGGAGTACGCCACCAGCTTTTTCATGTTGGGCTGCACCAGAGCGACCAAGGCTCCATAGATGATGCCGGTGATTGCCAGACCGGCGATCCAGGGAGCGGAGGCGTGTGCGGAGCCGGGGAATAAGGGCAAGCAGTAACGAACCAATCCGTAGGTCCCCATCTTGAGCATCACGCTGGCCAGCATGACCGAACCGGCGGTTGGCGCCTCCACGTGGGCGTCGGGCAGCCACGTATGCAGCGGGAAGATCGGGACCTTGATGGCAAACGCGATGAAGAAGGCCAGGAACAGGAGCAATTCGGTATGCGGGTCAAGCGTCAGGCGCCCGGATTGGATCTGACCGAGAGTGTCGACGTAATCGAACGTGCCGGACTTGTTGTACAGATAGATGATCGCGACCAGCATGAGCGCGGAACCGGCCATGGTGTAGAGGAAGAATTTGACCGCGGCGTAGATACGGCGGTCGTGCCCCCAGATACCGATCAAAAAGTACATCGGCACCAGCGAGACTTCCCAGAACGTGAAAAACAGAAACAGATCGAGCGCGACGAATACGCCGATCATGCCGAACTCGAGCAGGATCAAGAACGCGAAGTATTCTTTGACCCGGCGCTCGATGTACTTCCAGGAGATCAGCACACAAATGGGCGTCAGCAACGTGGTGAGCAGCACCAGCCACAGACTGAAGCCGTCGATGCCCACGTGATAGCGGATGGGCGGGTAGTTGATCCACGGAACGTTGGTGGAGATCGTGTAACCGGTTGGAGTCGCGTTCCAGTACGGTGCTAGCAGCGCCAGTGACACGACGAAGATCGCCAGAGAGATGACCAGCGCGCCCATACGTGAGGCGCCGGGGTTGCTCTTGGGAACCAGCAGCAGTACCAGGAAGCCGATCAGCGGCAGGAACACAACCAGGTCGAGGGTGGTCATCAGAAGCTCCCCCTCAGGCCCATGTAGGCGATGGCCAGAATCGACCCAACCACTACCCACGCCGCGTAACTGCGGATATAGCCGGACTGGGCCAGGCGCAACAAGCCGCCAGTGGCTTGCGCGACGGAACCGGTTCCATTGACCGCGCCATCGATCACACGCACATCGGCGACCTGCCACAGCAGCTCGCGCGAGCCGTCCACAACGGGTTCCACCACCGCGCTGTCGTATAACTCATCCACGTAATACTTGTTGAGCAGCCAGCGGTAGGGTCCGCTGAAGGCTTTGGCCAGGCCTTCGGGAACCGCGGGCGAAACGACGTAGAACAGGAAGGCCAGCGCGATCCCGCCGAGCCCCATGGCGATGGAGAAGTAGCCCACAAATCCGGGGACCTCGGCTTCCGCCGCCGGATACATGGGCTCCAGGAATTTCGGGATATTAATGGCGCCGCCGGTGAGGCTCAGCACGGCGAGAATCGCCAGAGGGATCCACATGACAGCCGGAGATTCGTGAATGCCGTGGCCGTGGGTGTGACCGTGACTGTGGGCGTCAGGCCCATGATCGTCAGGCCCGTGGCCATGGGCCGCCGCCTCGAGCTTGCCGCGGTATTCACCGAAGAAGCACAGGAACAGGGCCCGGAAGACGTAGAAGGCGGTCATGCCAGCGGTGATCGCGCCCACCCAATAAATCCAGGGAGTCTGCAGATAGGCCGCTTCGAGAATCGCGTCCTTACTATAGTGCCCTGAGAATGGAGGCACGCCCGCAATGGCGACTCCGGCGCAGAACAGAGTGACGCATGTAATCGGAATCTTTTTGGCGAGGCCGCCCATGTTGCGCAAGTCCTGCTCTCCGGAGAGCCCGTGAATCACGCTGCCCGCGCCCAAAAAGAGCAGGGCTTTGAAGAAGGCGTGAGTCATCACGTGCCAGACGCCGGCGGAGAAGGCTCCGACGCCGAGGCCCACGAACATGTACCCGAGTTGAGAGATGGTGGAATAGGCGAAGACCTTCTTAATATCGTTCTGCACCAAGCCTACGGTCGCCGCGAAGAACGCCGTGGCGATGCCGATATAAGAGACGATCTGGAGCGCGGAGGTCGAATGCAGGAACAGCGGAGAGCTGCGTGCAATCATGTAGATTCCGCCGGTCACCATGGTCGCCGCGTGGATCAGGGCGCTGACCGGAGTGGGGCCGGCCATGGCGTCCGGCAGCCACACGTACAGCGGCAATTGCGCCGACTTACCGGTGGCGCCAAGCAGCAGCAGCAGGCAAATCGCGGTGATCCAGCCGGCGGTGGGTTCAACCGGCATCGCCTTCACTTTTTCGAACACGGTGGCAAAGTCGAGCGAGCCGAAGTGAACCACGATCAGGAACACGGCCAGGGAGAACCCATAGTCGCCGATGCGGTTCACGATGAACGCCTTGTTGCCGGCATCGGTCGCGAATTTCTCCAGGAAGTAAAATCCGACCAGCAGGTAGCTGCACAAGCCGACGCCTTCCCAGCCCACGAACATCATCAGGTAATTCGCGCCCAGCACCAGCACCAGCATGAAGAACATGAACAGGTTGAGGAAGGCGAAGAAGCGGGAGTATCCGCCTTCGTGCGCCATGTAGCCGACCGCATAGATATGGATGAGCAGGCCGACTCCGGTCACGATCATCAGCCATACCGCTGTCAGGCGGTCAACCGCGAAATCGACGCTGATGTTCAGCGGTCCGGATTGAATCCAGGTGTAGTAATGCTCCAGGTAAGCCTTCTCTAAACCGCCGCTGAACGCACCCAGCGCGTTAAGCGTTTTCACAACCCACAGGAATGACAATAAGACGCTTCCGACGGCGATCAGGTTGATCGCCGCCTTCGATAGCCGCCGTCCGAATAAGCCGTTCAATGCGAATCCGGCGAGCGGCAGAATGGGAATGAGCCAAAGTTGCATGGTGTGTTTTGGGTGGGCCCTAGTTCTTGAGCGAACTGACCTCGTCGATCTCCAGCGTTTGGCGATTCTTGAATACGGTAAGAATGATGGCCAGGCCGACCGCGGCCTCCGCCGCCGCCACCACCATGACGAAGAAGCTGAAAATGTGGCCGTCGTTCTGGCCGAGTTTATAGGAAAAAGCCACGAAGCTCAGGTTGACCCCGTTCAGCATCAGCTCAATGGACATGAACACGGTGATCACGTTGCGGCGGAACAGAAAACCCGCCACGCCCAGCGCGAACAGCACCGCGCTTAGGATCAGGTACCAGGAGAAGGGGACCCCCGTAATCCAATAAGGGAACGGCATCAGTCGATTTCCTTTCGCGCCAGGACAATGGCGCCGACAATCGCGATCAGAATGAGCACGCTGGTGATTTCGAACGGCAGCAGATACGCCGTGAAGAGTTTGACTCCGATCGCCTGCGCATCCCCTTTGGTGAAAGCTCCGAAACGGACGCTCTCTTGAGGCGGGAGAATCGCCTGGACGATGAAGGCCATCAGTGCGCCGAAACATGCCAGCAGCGGAAGACCGGCCCAGCGCACCCAGAGTTTGAGCTTCGCCTTGCGCTCCTTACCTTCGTTCAGAAGCATGATGACGAATACGAACAGCACCATGATGGCGCCGGCGTAGACCACCAGCTGCGCGGCGGCGATGAACTGCCCGCCGAGTTGAAGGTACACAAAGGCCAGCGACCCCATCACTCCGATGAGCGAGAGAGCGCTGGCGATGGCGTGGGTTTGCACCACCAGGTTCACGGCGCAAATGATCGCGATCGCCGCGAAGACAAGAAATAGAATGGTGTCCATATTAACTTACGGCGTCCATATTAACTGACGGCCACGAGGAGGCCGGTGATAAACAGGTTCAGCAGCGCCAGCGGAAACATGAACGTCCAGGCGAAGCTCATCAACTGGTCGTAGCGGAAGCGCGGCAGGGTCGCGCGCACCCAAATAAAGACGAAGAGAATCCCGCCCGCTTTAGCTCCGAACCAGAACAGCGGGATCAGAATTTGCTGCACCGGCGGAATCAGAAACACACCGGCAATAATCAGGAAAATCACCCCGAAGACCGGCAAAGTGATCCGGTCGAACGGCCGCGCCGGGCGAGCCGCGTGCGAGAAGCAGATCAGTGCGCTGATTCCGAAGATCAGCGAGGGCAAAAGGCTGGATCCATATGCAGCAGGCCATAACGGCTGCCAACCGCCCAGGAATAAAAGCGTCGCCATGCAGGAGACGGTCACCATGTTGGCGTACTCCGCCATAAAAAATGCGGCGAAACTCATGCTGGAGTACTCGGTGTGAAACCCCGCCACCAGTTCGTTCTCCGCTTCGGGAAGATCGAAGGGCACGCGGTTGGTCTCCGCAAAACCGGCAATCGAGAAGAGGATAAAGCTGAAGATCTGCGGAAAGGGCATCTGGAAGATGGACCACTTGGGAATGAATCCGAGGTAGAAGCCGGTCTGCGCGTCCACCATGTGACGAAAGCTGAGAGTGTTCAGCATCAGCAGGGGCGCGGCAATGGCCAAGGCCATGGGCAGTTCGTAGCTGATCATTTGGGCCGAGCTGCGCAGTCCGCCCATGAGCGCATATTTGTTGTTGGAGGCCCAGCCCGCCAGCGCGACGCCATACACGCCCATCCCCGACAAGCCCAGCACCAGCAGAACTCCGATGCTTACGTCGGTCACCTGCATGGTGGTGTGAATGCCGAAGACGTTGATATCGCCGCCATAGGGGATCAGGCACATCGGAATCAGCGCGAACAGCACGGCCAGAAACGGCGCCAGGAAATAGAAGGCCGTGTTGACGTGGGAGGGCACCATGCCCTCCTTGGTCACCAGCTTGATGACGTCGGCCAAGGGTTGCAGCAATCCGTGCGGTCCCACGCGCCGCGGGCCCACTCGCAATTGCACGTGCGCGATCACTTTGCGCTCCACCCATTGCAAGTACGCCAGCGTATGCATCAGCACCAACACCACGATCAGCGTCTTGATCAGGCTCAAAACGATATAGGACATGAGTTAGCTGTGGCGCTCCTTCTTGGCGTAGAGAGCCCCGGGTGCTTCCAACACCGAATTCAGCACGTTTGAATAGCGCCCCAGCGTGCCCGAAGTAAATAGGGTGTCGCCAGAGGAGGCAACCGAACCGGGCAGCGGCGCGACGCGCCCGTTCAACGGCATGGTGGGAGCGGCGCCGCCCGTGGCGACAACCGGCATCGGAACATCGTAGCCATGAACGGTCTGGCGGATTTCTTCGAACACTTTGTCGGGCGTCCACACGCCCATCGTTTTGACTGCCGCGGAGCCCATCTCGCGGGCGATCAATCCGAAGATTTCGAGATCCGTCTTGGCGCCCATCACCTTGATCGCGGTCTTCAGTTTCTGCACTTCACCGCAAACGTTGGTGACCGTACCGCTCTTCTCGTAGGCCGAGGCCGCGGGCAAGACCACGCTGGCGCGCCTGGCTGTTTCCGTCAGGAAAAGATCCTGCACCACCAGGAAGGAGGCTCTCAGTTCGCCGTGCAGCGGAAGTTTCAGAGGGTTGGCTCCCACCACCCACAGCACATCCAGATCGCGCGTCAGCATGTGTTCGCGCGAAAGTCCGCCGTCGCGAGGGATCAGACCCATGTCGTAGGCGCCGCGCGAATTGGAATAATCCACCAGGCAGACGTATTTGACGGGGATGCCCAAGGAATCGCCGAACGCGATGAGTTTCCGCAGATGGTCGCCTTGAATCTCGTCGCCGAACACGATCACCAGCTCGCTTTCCGCCTTGAGTTTGTCGCGCAGGGATTCGACGCCGGCTAGTTCCCCGCCCTTCTCCACGCGTACGCTGGCCGCAGCCTGCTTATCTTCCCGCACCGGCCCTTGCGTGACCGCATAGACGTGGGCCCCGTGCAGCCGGACATTGGCGCGGATCTGGTTAGCCAGCATGGGATGCTGCTGGGAAAGGTCGCTGGCCACCACCAGCACAGCCTTGGCGGTGTAGAGATCCTCCACCGTCGCAAGCACATTGGCGCGATCGGTCAAGGCATCGAACAAAGTGGTCAGATCCCCGGTGCGGTGGTGATCGATGTTCTTGGTGCCCAGAACCTGGCGTGCGAACTTCTGGAGATAGAAGTTTTCTTCGTTGGTGGTATGGCTCGACCCGATAACTCCGAAATGCCCGCCCCGCGTCTTTACTTCGGTGAACTTCTGCGCCACGGCCTCCAAGGCGGTTGACCAGGAGACCGGCTCAAGCTTGCCCCCCAGGCGCATCAAGGGAGTCTGCAGCCGCTCCGGATGCTCCGTAAAATCGAAGCCGTACCGGCCCTTGACGCACAGAAACTCGCCGTTGATCCCGCTGCGGTCGCGATTATTGCCGCGGATGATTTTCTCGTTGCGAACCCCCAGCGTGGTGCGGCAGCCGTCGGCGCAGTGCGTACAGATCGTGCCGACGTGGTGCATCTCCCAGGGCCGGGTCTGATAGCGGTAGGCGCCGCTAGTCAGAGCGCCCACCGGGCAGATGTCGATGCAGGCGCCGCATTCGTCGCATTCCAGGTAATCGTGACGATTGGGCACGATTTCGGCGATCACGCCGCGGTTGGCGATTCCCAGCGCATTCACGCCCATCCCCTCATCGCACACGCGAACGCAGCGGTAACACAGGATGCAGCGCGGCGCATCGAAGTACACCACGGGCGACCACTGCTGTTCGTCGACGTGAACCTTACGCTCGGTAAAGCGGCTCTCGCCGGCGCCGTAGCGGAACACCATATCCTGGAGTTCGCACTCGCCGCCCTTGTCGCACACCGGGCAATCCAAAGGATGGTTGGTCAGGAGGAACTCGAGCGTGCCCTTGCGGGCCGTCTTGACCAGCTCGGATTCGGTGTGCACCACCATGCCCTCGGCCACCGGCAGGGTACAGCCGACCTGCAGCTTGGGAGTCTTCTCAACTTCCACCAGGCACATGCGGCAGGCAGCGACAGATGGCAAGCCCTCGTAGTAGCAGAACGAAGGGATCTCAATCCCGTTCTGCCGCGCGGCTTCAATCAGCACCACGCCCTTTTGGGCTTCGATCTCTTTTCCGTTGATAGTGAGCTTTACTGTTTCCGCCATGTTCCCTTCAGACCGTCACCAGTTGGCTCGCATTCGATTCCGCCAGTTTCTTCTCGAAATCCTCGCGGAACTTCTCGACGATGGAGATGGTGGGCATCGCGGCCGCATCTCCCAGCGCACAAAACGTCCGGCCGAGCATGTTCTTGGACAACTCCCCGAGCAGCGAAATGTCGTCCTTGCGCCCGCCGCCGTCATCGAAGCGTTGCAGGATTTTCCGCAGCCACGTGGTGCCTTCGCGGCAGGGGATGCACCAACCGCAGCTTTCGTGAGCATAGAATCGCATGATGCGCAGGGCGAACTTGACCATGTCCGTGGTCTCATCCAGCACCACCATGCCGCCCGAGCCCAGCATGCTGCCCACCTTCGCCAGCGTGTCGTAGTCCATCGGGAGGTCACACTCATCGGCCTTGAGCAGAGGGCAAGACGATCCGCCCGGAACCACGGCCTTGAGCTTTTTCCCGCCCGGAATTCCGCCCGCGACTTCATAAATCGCCTTCAGCATCGGGTACCCCAAAGGCAGCTCATACACGCCCGGCTTGTTCACATGCCCGGAGATGCAAACCAACCGGGTACCGCCGTTCTTGGGAGTTCCCAACGCCGCGAAGGCCGCGCCGCCATCCCGAATGATCACCGGGACAGAACTGAAAGTTTCTACGTTATTAAGAAGGGTCGGGGACGCCCACGCGCCCGCCACTGCCGGGAAGGGAGGCTTCATCCTCGGAATGCCGCGTTTACCCTCCAGCGAATCCAGCAGAGCCGTCTCTTCGCCGCACTCATAAGCGCCGGCGCCGGAATGAGTGTAAAGATCGAAATCGAATCCCGTGCCCGCGATGTTCTTGCCCAGATACCCTTTCGAGTACGCCTCCGCAATGGCCCGATCCATGTGATCGATCAGGTAACGATACTCGCCGCGTATATATAGGTAGCCTTTGTGCGAATCCATCGCCAGTCCGGCGATCAGAATGCCCTCGATCATCTGGTGCGGGTCGTACTCCATCAGCAGCCGGTCTTTACAGGTGCCCGGCTCGCTTTCGTCCGCGTTGATGACAATGTATTTCGGCTTGGGTGAAGTGCGTGGGACGAAACTCCACTTCAGGCCCGTCGGGAATCCCGCTCCGCCGCGCCCGCGCAGGGCCGACGCCTTCACTTCGTCAACGATCTGCTCCGGCGTCATCTGGCGGGCTTTCAGGAACGCTTTGAATCCGTCGTGGGCCAGGTAGGTATCCAGACGATGCGAATTTTCCAGGCCGAAGCGTTTGCTCAGAACCTTGGTCTCCAGCGGGCTGGGTTCGTTGTAAAGCTTGGACGGCATCTAGTTGGCCCTTTTTAGAGCGTCGATCAATTGATCCAAACGCTCCGCTGTTACGTAGTGATGAAAATCGTAATTGATCTCGACCGCCGGCGCCCAGGAACACGCGCCCATGCATTCCACCTCTTCGAGCGAAAACTGCCCGTCCGCGGTGACTTGCTTGTGGCCGATGCCGAGCTTCTTCTTGGCGTGCTCATACAACTCTTCGCCGCCCACCAGCAGGCAACTGATGTTGGTGCAAACCTGAACGTGATACTTGCCCAGAGGCTTGCGATGCAGCATGGAGTAGTAGCCCACGACTTCGTCCACCTGCAACGGTTCGACTTCGCAGCGCTTGGCTACCTCCGCAATCAGTTCCGGCGTGACCGCGCCGGTTTCATCCTGCGCGTAGATCAGCATGGGGACAATCGCGGAGCGCTTACGGCCCTCGGGGTACGCGGCCAGCATTTTGGCGAACCGTTCTTCAAGTTGAGGAGAGAAAGTCATTGATTTTCTCCACCGCGCACAACGCTCCGCTGTGCGCTCCATTGTCCACTACAGACACCGCTCATCGGTCCGTATCTCCCAGAACGAAATCCATGCTGCCCAATGCCGCGATCGAATCCGCCAATAGGATGCCCTTGAGCATGGTGGGCAGGGCTTGCAGGTTGCCGAAGCTGGGCGTGCGCATATGCACCCGATAGGGCTTCGAGGTGCCGTCGCTCACGATGTAATAGCCGATTTCGCCCCTCGGCGATTCGATGCACTGGTACACTTCGCCGGCCGGCACGCGGAAGCCTTCGGTGACGATTTTGAAGTGATAGATCAGCGCTTCCATCTGGGTCTTCATCTTCTCCCGGTCGGGGAGAACCACGTGCGGAGCGTCCGCGTGCCAGGGCCCCCCCGGCATGCCTTCCAGAGCCTGGACAATGATCTTGGCGCTCTCGCGCATTTCTTCTAAACGGACACGATAACGTGCGTAGACGTCGTTTTCGGTGCGCGTCGCCACTTTGAAGTTGAATTTGTCGTAGCTCGAATACGGCTCGGTCTTGCGGCAATCGAGCGGCACGCCCGCGGCGCGGATCATAGGGCCGGTCACTCCCTGATCGAGCATGTCTTCCAGCGAAATGAAGCCCACGCCCTTGGTTCGCCGCGTCCAGATAGGATTGGAGTCGAGCAAATCCTCGTATTCATCCACCTTGGTGGGAAACGCGCGAATGAACTTGCCTACCGCGTTCTGCCAGCCGCGCGGAGGCTCCAGCGCCAATCCGCCGATGCGGATGTAGCTGGTCATCATGCGCTGGCCGGAGAACATTTCCAGAATGCGGAGAATGTCCTCGCGCTCCCGAAAGCAGTAAAAGAACATGCTCATGGCGCCGATGTCGAGCGCGTGCGTTCCCAGCCACACCAGGTGGCTGTTGAGCCGCGAAAATTCCACCATCATCACGCGCATCCATTGCGCCCTGGGCGGGATCTCTAGTTGCAGCAGCTTTTCCACCGTCAGCGCGTAGACCAGGTTGTTGGACAGGTTCGCAAGATAGTCGACGCGGTCGGTCAGCGTCACCACCTGCTGCCAGTTTTTCTGTTCGCACTCCTTCTCGATTCCGGTGTGCAGGAACCCGATGTCCGGCGCCGCCGAGATGATGGTCTCGCCTTCCAGCTCCAGCACGATCCGCAGCACGCCGTGCGTGGAAGGGTGTTGCGGACCCATGTTCAGGGTCATGCGGCGCGGCGCGGAGGGACTGGCCGGCGTTTCCTGCGTCGCCGGAATGGTGCCTACGTGCTCCTCGAAAAGTGGATGCTTACTCATTGCCGTAACCGTATTTGTAGCCGTGGACCGGGTAATCCTTGCGCAGAGGGTAACCCTCCCAATCCGTCGGATTCAGAATGCGAACCAGATTGGGGTGATTGCGGAACATGATGCCGAACATGTCGTAGACCTCGCGCTCATACCAGTTCGCTCCAGTCCATACGGCGGTCGCGGAATCGATCTCGGGATTCTTTCCGCTCAAGCGCACCTTGACGCGCAACCGCTTGTTCCGCGACACGGAATGGAGATGGTAGACCACTTCGAAGCGGGGCTCCGCGGGGTGCCAATCGACCGCGGTTACTGCGCTGAGACGCTCGAACTTTTCCTCGTGCTTGAGGAACCGGCACAACTCGATGATGCGCGGCGCTTCTACCATCAGCGTGGTTTCGCCGAACGCCTCGATGGTTTCCACAATGGCGGGATGCGTCATGCGTCCTCCGGCTTATCCGATTTCGAGCGCGGCGCCCAATCCAGCGCGCCCTTCTTCCATACATAGAAGAAGCCGACCAGGATCAGGAACACAAAGATGAACATCTCGAAAAACCCGAACAGCTTGAGCTGGCGGTACACCACGGCCCAGGGGTACAGGAACACAGCTTCGATATCGAACAGGATGAAAATCATCCCCACCAGATAGAACTTGACGCTGAAGCGCTCCGCGGCAGTGCCTACCGGCGCCATGCCGGATTCATACGGCGTGTCCTTCAGGGGGCTGCGGGCGCGCTTGCCCAGAGCCAGGGTGACGAAAATCAGCCCCCCGGCGAGCGCCGCGGCGATCACCATCTGAACCAGGACAGGGAAGTAGAGTTCGGGGTATGTAGTGGGCATTTGGCCGGCTCGGGCGTTGATCGAGTCTTTGCTCGAGTCTTAAGCTTAAGTATTGAATATAATGATCCACGAAACGGGGTGTCAAACGGGGCCGTGGAAGCCGCTGAAACAAAAACGATTGAAGTTGTAGTGAACGGCGAGCATCGCCGCGTCCCTAAGGGGTTTCACGTAACTCAACTGCTCGAGTTCCTGGCCATCGATCCCGCCAAGGTCGCCGTCGAGCTGAACCGCGCCATCGTGCGCAAGCAGGAGTGGAGCGCGACTCCCGTGGAGAACGGCGCCGAGATCGAAGTGGTGTGGTTCGTCGGCGGAGGGTTGTGACGCGGCGTGAATATGTCCGGCTGGAAGTTCTAAACTCCTGCCAAACGGGCGTGACGATTAGCCGCGCGGAGGTCGTGGACGCCTTGACTCAGTTGGTCGAGGACGGTCTGGCGGAAGTATCGCATCTATCGTGTTGGCCACCCCGCCGGACTGGCGTCTTGACGACCGGTAACCCAAGCCCCCGGCTTTCGCGCTAGAATCGTCTAACCCGCCGCCGTGAGTCGCGCGGCGTCAATCTACCCGGGAGACAGAATCAATGGAACGTCGCAAAGTAGTCGGATCGATCTTCGTGGGAGCGGCCGCGGCCGCCACCATCCCCTTGGCCAAGGCGGCCGACAAGGAAATCGAAATCCTCACGGAGCACTGGAAGAAATCGAAGGCGCTGACGCTGAAGATGGCCGAAGCGATGCCGGCCGAGAACTACGACTACAAGCCCTTCCCGGAAGCGCGCGCCTTTGGAGCGGAGCTGCAGCACCTGGGCCAGGCCGAGAGCTTTTATCTCGGCCGTTTGGGCAAGGGCGGTCCCGCTCCCGCCGCGCCGCGGAACGATATCACCAAGCCCACGACGATCAAATATCTGACCGATGTCTACGACTGGTCCATTAGCGTGGTCGGGCAGCTCACCGCGGCCGACTTGACCATGGCCTTCGGCGCCGCCGGCAAAGGCGCGCCCGTGACCGGCCTCGAGCTCCTGTATCAAGCTATGATCCACACGGCGCACACGCGCGGGTACGGCGAGATGTATCTGCGCAACAAAGGGGTGGTACCGCCCACCTACGATGTCTAAAGTGGATGCTTTTCGCAAGCTGGAAGGCCCCCTATTGACACCGCCCTCCAGTCGAGTACAATCGGTAAGTCCAGTTCAAATTCGATAAAAACGAAAAACACGGATCATGTTTAAAGCGCGCACGAAGAATCGCCCCGAAAACCAGGCCCCTGAGCGGACCTTTTCTTCCAGTGAAGTGGCGCAGGTGGCCAGTGTGAGCCTGCGGCAGTTGCAGTGGTGGGATGAGCGCAAGGTCGTCTCGCCGCGTCACGAGGGACACCGCCGGGTGTATGGCCGGGGTGAGGTGATTGAGATCACCGTGATCGCCGAGCTCCGGCGCAAAGGATTCTCGCTGCAAAAAATCCGCCGCGTGCTGCGCTTCCTGCAGCGTGAGATGGGCAAGCGGCTGGCGGAGCTGATGCAGCCGTCGTCAGAGTTGCACTTGGTGACCGACGGCAAGTCGATTTTCCTGGAGGATCAGCACGAACGCATCATTGACATCCTGAAGAACGCCCGGCAACCGATGTTCCTGGTTTGCGTGAGCGACCAGGCCCGCCGGCTTTCCGACACGGAGCGCAAGCCCGCCCGCATGGAGCCGGGAATCGCCGCGCCTCAGGTCCGCCGGGCCCGAGTAGGCTGATCCACCCGGGCGCAGCCTGCGGCTGCAGTAAACCTGGGCCCAGCCTGCGGCTGCGTTGAACCTGGGCGCAGCCTGCGGCCGTTTTAACCAGGCTGCGGAGCTTGGTCCCAGGGGAACGAAAACCGCTTCCCGGCGCCGTCCCCGGCTGCTATACTGAAAACGCCTGGAGGCTAACCGATGCCGTCTCGTCGCCGTTCTTATTTTCTCGTACCTACATTCATCTTTGTGTGCGCGGTCGTTGCGGGATTTCTCAACGAGGGCGCCGTTTCCGCCGCGAATCCGTCCGAGGACACGGCACGGGACCAAAGCGTAAAGACCTTTACCCGGGTGTACAGCGCGGTGGAGGATAACTTCGCCGACAAGGTCGACCCCGACAAGGCCATTTACGACGGCGCGATTCCAGGAATGCTGCACACGCTGGACCCGCATTCGAACTTCTTCGATCCGAAAGAGTACAGCAAGTTGCGGGAAGACCAGAGCGGCCGTTATTACGGCATCGGCATGATGGTGGGGCAGAAGCGCGGCGAGGGCGAAGACATCATGCGCACCATCGTGAAGTTTCCGTTCTCCGGCTCGCCCGCGTTCAAGTCTGGCCTGCGGCCCGGCGACGCCATCATGGAGGTCAACGATAAGAAGACCGACACGCTGGCGATGTCCGACGTCGCGGAGTTGCTGAAGGGACCGCGCGGCACCAAAGTTCAAGTGGTGGTGCGGCGCGAGGGGCAGGACAAGCCGATCACCTTCAACATCACCCGCGACGAAATTCCGCGCTCCAGCGTTCCCTACGCCATGATGCTGAAGAACGGCATCGCCTACATCACCATCACCGCGTTCAATGAGAACACCGGCAAAGACTTCGACGAGAAGCTGCGCAGGCTGGGCGAAAAAGACCTAAAGGGCTTGGTGCTGGACTTGCGCGAGAATCCCGGCGGACTGCTCAACGAAGGTATCGATGTGGCGGGCCACTTCCTTAAAAAGAATGAGATGGTGGTGAGCCATCACGGCCGTATTCAGGGATCGAATAAAGAATACCGGACACGCATGGAAGGCACCGGAAAAGATTATCCGGTGGTGGTGCTGGTCAATCGCCGCACCGCCTCCGCGGCCGAAATCGTTAGCGGAGCGTTGCAGGATCATGACCGCGCCTGGATTCTGGGCGAGCCCACCTTCGGCAAGGGCCTGGTGCAAACCGTGTTCCCGCTGGGCGACAACACCGGCTTGGCCCTGACCACCGCCCAGTATCTGACTCCCAGCGGCCGCTTCATCCAGCGCGACTATTCGGCGATTTCGTTCCTCGATTACTACAACCACTCCAAGCTGGAGCAGCGTAATAGCGCCGACGTCAAGATGACCGATGGCGGGCGCACCGTTTACGGCGGCGGCGGGATTACCCCGGACGAACACTTCCAGTGCACCCCGTTCGACTATCCGACCGCACCCTATTGCTCCACAGCCACCAAGTGGGACAAATTCGAAACCGAGGTCTACCGCAAGTCCGGTTTCTTCACTTTCGCCGTCAGCTACTTCGGCCCGAAGGCCGACGCGACGCTTCCCAAAGGCTGGGAGCCGGACGACACCGTGGTCCAGCAGTTCCACGACTTCATCGTGAAGAATAAGTTCGATTTCTCCGAGGCGGATTTCACCGCCGACCGCGACTGGGTCAAGCGGGAGCTGAAACGCGAGATGTACATCACCGCCTTCAGCTACGAGGATTCGCAGCGCGTGGCGATCGAGCAGGATCCGGCCGTGCTGAAGGCCATGGATTCCATGCCCAACGCCAAGAAGCTGCTGGACAACGCCAAGAAGCTGCTGGTGGAGCGGATTTCCCAGCAGCCGGTTTCGGCTCAGTAGCCCAGTTCACGGCATTTGCGAGCACAAATTGCGGTTCTTGACGCAGGCGGCCAATACTGCCACCTGATCGCTAGAAAAGTTCGCGATCTTGGTGTGTTCGCGGAAGTCGCCGCTAGCGAAACGCCCGCCTCCCAACTGGAATCGGTCAAGGGCGTCATCATCTCCGGGGGCCCATCCAGCGTGTACGATCCGGGCAGCCCCGCGATCGATCCGAGGATACTGGCAGGGCACGCACCCGTGCTCGGCATCTGCTACGGCCAGCAATTGATGGCGCATCTCCTGGGTGGACAGGTCGAAAAGGGAGAGCGCGGCGAATACGGCTTCGCGCAACTCGATTTGCGAACGGAGGACTCCCTGTTCCGCGGCATCGCGGGAACCCAGCAAGTCTGGATGAGCCATCGCGATCTGGTCGCCGCGCCGCCTCCGGGCTTTCGGATATTGGCCAGTACGGAGACCTGCCGCGTCGCCGCGATGTCCGCTCCGGAGCGGAGACTCTACGGAGTGCAGTTCCATCCGGAAGTGGTGCACACCCCCTCCGGCCGGGAGATCCTGTCGAATTTCATCTTCGGGATTTGCGGCTGTGTCCGCGACTGGAATCCCGCGGGCCAGATCGAGTCTCTGGAAGCACAGATTCGCGAAACCGCCGCGGGGCGCAGCGTGTTCTTCTTCGTGAGCGGCGGCGTCGACTCCACGGTCGCGTACACGCTTTGCCTCAAGAGCCTGGGCCCGTCGCGCGTCCACGGCGCTTATGTCGATACGGGCTTGATGCGGCAAGGCGAGACCGAATTCGTCCGCGCGAGTTTTGCGGCGCTCGGCGCCAGCGGCTTCCAGGTGGTCGACGCCGCGCCCCAGTTTCTTCCCGCACTGGAGCAGGCGCTGGAGCCGGAGCAGAAGCGCCACGTGATCGGCGAGGAATTCGTAAGAGTGCAGGAACGCGTGCTCGAATCCGAGCGCTTCCTTGACGGCCAGTGGATTTTGGGCCAGGGCACCATCTATCCCGACACCATCGAGTCCGGCGGGACCGCTAAAGCGGACCTCATCAAGACCCATCACAACCGCGTGGCCGGAATCCAGAAGATGATCGAGGAGGGACGCTTGATTGAGCCGCTATCGTCTTTTTACAAGGACGAAGTGCGCGCGATCGGCCGCGAACTCGGAATCTCCGCGGCTCTGCTCGACCGCCATCCCTTCCCCGGGCCCGGCCTTGCCATTCGTTGCCTGTGTAGTGCGGGACCGGGAGAGCCTGTCAAGGCGAGCGAAGGCTGGGTGCTGCCCATTCGGTCGGTGGGGGTGCAGGGCGATTCGCGCACCTACCGCTCCGTCCTGGCGATCGAAGATTTCCCCTCGACCATGGAAGAGGCCGCGCACCTGGTGAATCGCAACGAAGGCGTGAACCGCGTGGTGGTGGCGATTCAAACCGCTGCCAGGCTAACGGAGATGCGCGCGCATGCCGCTCGGCTGACTGCAGTGCGGCTCGACCGGCTCCGCCGCGCGGACTCGATTGTGCGGCGGTTGTCGCACGAATCCGGCTTCGACCGGCAGGTCTGGCAGTTCCCCGTGGTATTGGTTCCCTTCGGAACGGCGGACCGTCCCGATTCCGTGGTGCTGCGCCCGATCGATTCCGTGGATGGAATGACAGCCAGCGTAGTCCGGGCCCCGGAGGAACTCCTACAGCGCATCACCGCGGAGCTCTCTGAACTGGAAGGCGTGGCGGGCGTGTTCTACGATGTCACCAATAAACCGCCCGCCACAATTGAATGGGAATAACTACTGCTGCGGACCTCTCCGGCCACCACCACCGCGCCCGCCGCGGCCGGCGCTGGATGGAGGAGTCAGCTTCTGTAAACGCATATAGACGGCCATGGCGCCGTAGCATTCATTGGAGTGCACCACCACGCCGTACAAAGCCGCCGCGCGGGGCTGCATGCCTCCGAAACCGGCGTTAACCATCTCCATCGCGTTGCCATCGCTGAGCGCGTCAAACGCCGCATCGCAGGCATCGAATGACTTCTTAACCGCGGCCACCAGGTCCGCCTTGGTCGTGATCTGTGAGGCATTAGCGGTCCACTGCCCGCCCGTCAGACCGCTGCACGATCTGCCCTGCGCGTCGGCCACGTGACCGACCCAGCCGGCAAAACTGCGCGGCTCGCCTTCCGGCATAAACCCGTAACCCGATTCCGGCATTTGATCGGCTGCCTGGGTGATGTTGTTCTTGATTTGCGCATAAGCGCCCTTGACCGCGGTAACGATCGTTTGCGGGCCTCCTCGGCCCCCTTGCCCAAAGACCGAGCATGCCAGCGCGGCGGTCATGAGTATGTAGCGATTCATCTTGAGAAAGACCTCCTTGAGAATGTAAATCCAATCCATTTTAGCGGACCGCGAATGGCCGCCGCGCTCCATGCTTCACTAAAATCGCGCTCCACGTACCACTAAAATAATGAGGAAAGGTTAACGCACATGAGAATCGGCATCTTGGGCGCGGGCAATGTCGGCGGAACATTAGGCGAGGCATGGGCCCGCCACGGCCATGAAGTTTTCTTCGGAGTCAGGAATCCAAGCTCACCGGAGGTGCACGCGCTACTGGAACGCTGCGGGCCGCGTGCGCGCGCCGAAAGCCCCGCGGACGCCGTGGCGTCCAGCGACGTCATCGTAAACGCGCTGCCGTGGCCGGCCACCCGAGCGGTTTTGGAAGCGCTGCATTTCGGCGACAAGCCGCTGCTCGATTGCGTCAATCCGCTGAAGCCGGATCTGTCCGGTCTGGAGATCGGCACAACCACCTCCGCCGCGGAGATGGCCGCACAGTGGGCGCGCAGCTCGAAGGTGGTGAAGATTTTCAACACCGCCGGCTTTAACATCATGGCCGATCCCAAGATCCGCGGAGAACGCGTGACCATGTTCTACTGCGGCGACGATCCGCAGGCCAAACAGACGGCGGCCACGCTGGCTCACGACATCGGCTTCGACCCGGTCGACGCGGGACCGCTCTCTAACGCGCGGCTTTTAGAGCCATTCGCGATGCTGTGGATCTGGCTCGCGATCAAAGGTAGCACGGGCCGCGACATCGCTCTTCAGTTGGTGAAGCGCTAAAAGGTGAAGCGCTAAAAGTGGTTCAGCGGCCTTTGCCGTTGGGATTCGGCGCAGGGACGGTTTGCGGATCCCAATGCTCATCCGCTTTGCCGTCGACGAAGCGCCACTGGTCGAACCAGGTAGTGTAGTAGGTCTTGCTGGGATCGCGCGGATCCGGCGTGGGGCCGCGCGGCGTCACCACAATCACGTAGTCTCCCTCGGCAACAACCGAAACGATCTTGGTCTTGACGAACTTCGGCGGCACCGGAGACGGCTGCACGCCGCGTCCCTTAAAGAAGGCGACGACGCCCGCGCGCCCGGAAGCGGCTAAAGGATTGTGCTGATGATATGCCTCAGTGAGCCATTTGCCGGACTCGTCCCACTGGTTGCACTCCAGCAAGTCGAGCATGATGTGATAGGCGGATTGGAGATTGCGATCCAGCTTCTTGTCCTTGCTGTGGAACAAAGCATCCGGATTCGCGACGCCCACCACGGGCTCCTGCGCAAACACAGGCGCGGTGACACCGAAGAGAAAAGGAGCGGCCAAGGCCAAAGCAGCGTTTCTGATTTTCATGCGTACTATGGTCAAACAGCCGGAGATTTCTGTCAAGCCCGCGAGCCGTTACGTGTCCGCGAGCCGTTACGGACGAGCCAGAACGGTGTCGATGGTCTTTAAATTCGCCTTGGCGAATTTCGTCTCTTCCAGATCCGGATTGATCTCGACCATCTTGCGGAAATGCTCCTGCGCCGCGGACAGCGTTTCGTAGCTTCCCGTGGCCTGCGCCTGATGCATGTAGCACAAGGCCAGCGCATAGTGCGTATAGGGATCGGTCTTGTCGTACGCCAGGGACTTCTGGCAGTAGGCGACGGCCGGCTCAAACTGCATCAGGTTCCGTTCCGAATCGCACAGCCCGAAATACGCCAGGCTGCGCAAATCGCGCCAGGTATCGGTTTGCGCCGCCCGTTTCTTATGGCCGACACCGAAAAGATACCCCAGCACGTAATAATTCATCTGGCCCGCGAGTTTACTGTCGAAGTTGCTCAGCCGCAGATAGTCGACGTACTCAGTGGTGGAATCCTGATACTTTCCGCTCAGCCGCAGGCTATCGGCCAGCCACATGTGCGGCTCCGCCACTTGCGGCGCGAGCTTGATGGCCGCCTTCGCGGACTCGATGGCCTGCGGATACAGCGCCTTCATGCGATACGCTTGCGCCTGAAGATACAGCGCCATGGCGTCGGATTTGTCGCGCTGCGTCACGACGTTCAACTGGCGGATGGCTTCGTCCACCCCGCCCGTGTCGAGCAGCACGCCCGCGTAGCTGACGCGAGCCTCCAAATAATCCGGATCGATGTCGATGGCTTTCTTCAGCGCCGCCTGCGCCTTGTCCTGCTCAAATAGCGAGTTGTAGGCGCGGCCCAGATACAGCGCCGCCTGGCTGTAATTGGGGTCAAGTGAGAGCGCCTTCTCGAAATGCTCCACGGCTTTGCGATAGTTTTCCGCCGAGCCTTTGTTGTACGCCGCCAGGCCGTCATTCAACTCGTCCACGGCTGCTTTGTTGCGCCGGCGGGCGATCAGAATCTTGATCGAGACAGTCGACTCCTGCCCCGGGTACACCGTCTCATCGCGCGGACCGTCCGGTTCGTATCCCATCTTGATGCCCTGAACGGTATGAGCGCCGGGACGCAGGCCGGGAAGACGCAAAGGCGCGGACTTGTTGACGACGCCACGCGAAACTCCGTCCACGAACACTTCCACGCCGTCCATGTTGGTCTCGAAGATCAGCGTTCCTTCTTTGGCGGGAGGCGCGTTGGCCGCGCGCAGGCTGCCCGGCAGATACGCCAGCAGCATGTTGGGATCGAAGCTGCCGCGATCGCTGGTCGGGTTTTGCTGGCCCTTGGTCGCTTCGCGCACGTTGCGATAGGTGTAATCCGCCAGCTCATCCGCGGTGACGATGCCATCGCCATTTTCGTCGGCCTCGCCCTCCAGGCCCTTCACCACGTAGTAGGTGAAGATGCCGTGCCCTCCGCCCCAGTTGGCGCTCTCGAAGGACCGCTCCCGATCCCGGCTGGCGGTCAGCGAAAACATCGATTTCGATAGATCCAGCAAACGCTTGTTGTATTCCTGCGCGTCGGCATCCGGCGTGATCGCCCCGCTATGGCAGGAATCCGTGATCAGAACCTTGTTCCTGGCCTGAATCTTCGACCCCGCCACGGCGCCCAGAGTCTCCATCGGATAACCAGTGCCGGGAATGTTTGACGGATCCAGATCGTACGGCGCCAGATACGCCCGCCCGCCCTGAATGAATCCGTGACCCGCGAAATAAATCACCACACGGTCGTCTTCCTTCGCCACGGAAGGCAGCCAGACTTCCAGCTCCTGCTTCAGATTCGCGAGAGTCGCTTTCGCGCCGGTCAAACGGTGCACGTTCTCGGCGTGAAAGTTTCCTCCCTCGGGACTGATGAGGATCGAATACATCGCGTCCGCGTCGCGCTCCGGAAACTCGAGCTGGGACTTCGCCGGCAGATTCTTATAGCTGGAAATGCCGACCACCAGCGCATAGCCGCGGGGAACGGAAACGGACGCATTGGCGGGCGTATTTTCCTCATACTTGAGGTCGCGTGAATTTGGTTTGGGCTGAGCGGCCGCGACAGCCGCAAGCAGCGCGAAGCTAGCGATGCGATAGGCGTAATTCATACACCACCGGTCCGGACAGGGGCGCGGGCGAACTGAGCACCGTGCCTCCCTTCTCCTGCATAAAGAGTAACTCGCGCGGCGTGGCGCCCGCGATTCCCGCTAAATTCGAGGGCAGCGGCTCGCCCGGTTTCACCGGCTTCACACCCGCGGAATCGTCGATACATTCGCCCCGAGCCTTGAAGATCGAATCGTCACAGCGCGGTTTCATCGACCCGGGAGGCTCCGGCTGCGTGGGTGGCGGAGGCAGCGGGCGGTATGTGTTGGACACCTCCACCGGGCTCACCAGCCAATAGATCACGTCCTGGCCGGCCGGTCCGCTCACCTTGAACCACCCTTGCGACGCCGGCACCACATACTCCTTTGCAGCCTCCATGCGATTGTCCGCGCCTGTGTCGGAGCGGGGAAACAGCAGCTCATATCCGCCGGTGGTTCCGTGATTCATCACGTACAGATAACCGGAAAAGTTCGCCGAGACCCGGAAGCGAACCTTATCCCCGACGCCGAACACCGTCGCCGAGTTCACTTCTTTCCAGGCAGCGCCGTCCTGCCGGTCGACATTCAGGTGAATCCGCTGAGGGTCCTGTCCCCAAAGAGCCGCCGCACAGCCGAGAATGAAAACGTAGCGCATAAATTACTGGTGCTTAAGCGCCACATCCACCACCAGACGCGCGTCCGGCGAGGTACTGGGGTTCACTACGTAAGCCGCATTCTCCACCTTGCCGTCCACTTCCGGTTCTTTCTCGAATACCAGGTCGCGGCTGGCAACCTGCGAACGCAAGCGCTCGATTACTTCATTGGTCACGGTAGCCCTGGCCACTAGCGATCGCGACGCTCCTGCTGCCGCGGGCGTTCCGCCACCCATCGAGTAGATCAACTTGTCCAGATCCGGCTCCGCCTGACGCGTCAGCACCAGGAACAATTTTTCCGTCCCGCCCTGGTCGTCGAAGACGAACTGGCCCCGGTCACCGGGAGGAACCTGCCGCGTGTCTCCCGGCTCCAGCCGGTTGCTTCCGCCCGCAACGTCTGACGAAGGAAACAGCACTTGCCAGGTTCCGCTTGATCCCTGCGCGACCACGTATAGAAAACCCGTTGTGTTCGCCTTCACCTGAATCCGGATGCGATCGCCGGAATGGAAGGTGGTGTCCGGATCGACCTCCACGAACTGACCCGCCCCGTCGCGCTTTAGCACGCTGTAACGCACACCAAGAGGCACCGCGGCGACGGTCACCAGATGAGCACCGGAAAGAGCGGTGGTAGCCGGGGCGGCCGAAGCAGCCGCGGTGTTTCCCTGGGCCTTCGCCGCCGAAGCTTGCTGAGCTTGCCCCGAAGCCTGCTGAGCCTGCGCCGGAGCTTGCTGAGCTTGCACCGGGGCTGGCTGAGTCTGCACGGGAGATCCCTGGCCTTGTACCGGAGGGGTCCGCTTAGCCGTTGCCTGTTTGGCCGGGGTCTTCGGCGGAGCCGCAGGTGCGGCATCCGGGGGCGGCGTGTAGAAAAGCTCGCGGGCGTGCAAGCCCGAAGTATCCTGCGCAGCGGCCGCGCATGCGCCGAGAATCGCCAAAATCAGCCCAGACTTCATAAGAACTTGCTCCTGATGCCCAGTGTAACGCCCATTTCACTAGAATCCGCGCGGAATCCGGGCGACCGGGCTCAAGACAGTGCGAAATAGGGCGAAAACCTTAGGGCTTGCCGCGGTGCAGCCGCGCTGCACGCTTGCGGTGCGCCGTTCGTCATGTCCTTCAGAATGGTGCGTTGGGCCTCTTTTTTTTGCGCCGCTGCGTGGCTTGCCGCACAATCCCCGGTGCAACGTTTCGAGGCCGCCTCGATCCGCCCCAGCGGCCCGGACGACCTCGCGGGTCCCTCCGGCTGCCAAACCGATCCCGCACTGGTGCGATGCACGAACGTTACCCTCAAGCGCGCGATCGTCGGAGCCTATGACCTTGTGCCGGATCGCATACTTGGCGGTCCCGAGTGGATCGACTCCGACCGTTACCAGATCACCGCCAGAGCCGCTCAGCCCGTCCACGGCGAAGCGCTGGACCGTCTGCTGCAAAGTCTGCTCGCGGAGCGCTTCGGTTTGAAGCTCCATCGCGAAACGCGCAACCTCCCGGGGTTCGTTCTGGAGATCGCCAAGCAGGGCCCGAAGCTTCAGCCGGCCGCGGATGCTCCGCGCTCGATGAACAACGGCCACGGGCATCTGGAAGCCACCAGCGTAACGATGGGTCTGTTCACGGAAGTGCTCTCTCGGGAACTGGGCCTGCCAGTGATCGATCGAACCGGGCTCTCCGGCGCATTCGACTTTCGATTGGTGTGGAATCCGGACAGCCCGCATACGCTCGAACTGGGGACCGGCGCTTCCCCCGATGCTGACGTAGAGCTTTTCAACTCGATCCAACAGCAGCTTGGCCTGACGCTCAAATCGCGCCGCATGCGGGTCGAGGTGCTGGTTATCGACCGCGCCGAAAAACCGTCCCCGAACTAAGGAACCTGCTGTCCCCTTAGTTCCGCCACGCCGATCTGGCCGTGAATGTTGGCTACCGGGTGCGGCACATCCCCGCCTCCAAACCAAACGCGAATCGCGCTACCTTCCACCAGCACGGTGGGATCGCAAACCACCATGCTGTCCCAGGCCTGCTCGCCGCCCACGGGAGTAAAACTGGGCTCACGCTCCCAGTGCACGCCGTCGGTCGATCGCGCCAGCCCCAGCCGGCGATGCTCGCCGCGGTCGCGCCCGGTATACAGCATCCAATAGGAACCTCCGGAGGTCCACACCGCCGGCTCGCCCAACCCGTTTTCGTCGAACGCGTCACGCCCACCTAACTCCAGAACGGGATTCGCGCGCAGTTTCTCCCACTCGATTCCATCAGGCGACCGCGCGACACCCAGCGTTTGCCGGCGCGCGCGATCCTGCCCGAGATAGAAGAGGTAGAAATATTCTCCACGGCGAATCACGTAGGGATCGGCCGCGCCGCGTTCGTCGAAACTGCCACGAGGCCCCACGGGGACCACGAGCTTTGCTTGCTTCTCGAACCTTGATCCCGTCCTTCGAACGAGCCAGAGCAATGCCCGGCGGATCGCCGTCGACGTACCAATAAAGAATCTCGCCGTTGGCGGCCAGGGCCGATCCATTGCTTCCTTGTCCGGTACTTCCTTGCCCGGTACTTCCTTGCCCGGCGCTGCCCTGTCCCTGCAGCACACGACCCAGTTTCTTCCAGCTCGCGCCATCGGCGGAGGCCGCGACGCCGGTGCTCCAGTCTTTCCCGTCGAAGCCCGAGTACAAATTCAAGTACCCATCGCGGAAGCGAATCACAGAGGGATTCAGCACATCCACCGCGTCCCAAGCTTCCGGGCCTCGAACTAGCACCGGCTCCGGCGAGGCGCGCCATTCAAACGGAGCATGCGGCCCGTTCGCATCGGGAGGCGGCAACGTAAAGTCCGCATACCTCCCGCAGCCCGATAGCGCGACGCAGGCAACCAAGAATTTGATTTTATATCCGTTTATTCGCGGCAAAAGCTTTTTCACACCGGCAGTCGCAGTTCCAGCTTGGACCCTTCCCCGGGCTTGGACTCAATCACCAGTTCCCCTCCCAGTGTGCGCACCCGCCGCTTGATGCTGATGGGGCCCAAGCGCAACGCGTCCAGCTCCTCCAGGGTGAATCTGCCGGTGAACGGGAATCCCGCGCCGTTGTCCTCCACCTTGACCTCCAGCTTCTGGTTCACCCTCCCCGCCGTGACCGCGACGCGCGTCGCGCCGGAATGCTTCTGGATATTGTTGAGAGTTTCCCGCACGATCTGCAGAACCTCCAGCGCGACCTCCGTCGCTGAGGGATCGTGAAACTCCTCCGCCGCGAACGTGGCGAAGATTCCGGCGTCTCTCTGGAAAGAATCGACCATGCGGCTAAGCGACGCGCTCAGGCTCATTCCCTCATCCGCGGGACGCATGCTGCGGACAAAGCTGCGCAGGTCGGCGACCTGCCCCCGGCACAGATCCTGAAGCTGGCGGAGCTCTTCTGCCGCGGCAGCCTGATTGCGCTCCATCAGTTTCCTGATAACCTCAAGCCTCATCTGAAAACTGATAAAGCTCTGCAGCGGACCGTCGTGAAAATCCGCGGCGATGCGCTGGCGTTCGGCCTCGCGCGCGCCTTCCGCCTGAGAACGGATGATCAGGTTATTGCGCAGGAGCAGGGACATGCGGTCATCCAGATAGCTCTTATAAAGGGATAACGTTACCGCGCCCGCGCCTGCCGCGGCCACGGTCCAGATCAGGCTAGGCACGGCCGGAGACGGGAGCAGAAACGCCAGGATCAGCGTTACCGCCGCGACCGAAGCCGTGCGAACCAGATCCTGCAACAGGCACACCGAGGCCAGCAGGTAACCCGCGGCCATCGCCGGCATCCACGCGCCCGGCGCCACCCAGCTCCACAGTCCGAAGTACAGAGTGTCGGCCAGGACGCCGATCGGAGACCGCATCGCCTGGTCGAAGCGCACCTCGGCAAGGGCGCCCAGCGAATAGACGGCGTAAGCCGCCAGCAGCGTGGTCAGCCAATTTACATGCAGTCCTGCGGTGAGCGCGTACCAACCCAGGCAAGCCGCGGCAAGCACCGTGCGCGCAATCCGAAGGCTCAACCGCCCCCGATAAGGAATCATTTCACCGGCGGTATAGGTACAATTCGTGCGCCCGTCCCTCGCCATCGTCATCGATGTCGACGGTTCGCTCGGGCTTCCAGGCAGCAAACTGAAAATCGTGGGCGACGATGCGGGCGCCCTTCCGGAGCTGTTTTTCGAGAATCGGCGTCACCATGTCCGTGGCCACGGGAAGCAGGTACACGGTCAGCAGGTCCGCCGAAGAATAATCCTGCTGGAGCAGGTCGCCATGAATGATACGCGCCGTGTTAGAGAGCCCCAGGGTTTTGATACGGTTCATGCTCTGCTGGTACAAGGAATCGTCCAGCTCAACTCCAATGGCGTGAGCCTTGTACTTACGCGCCGCGTCGATCACGATTCGCCCATCGCCGGAACCCAAGTCGAACACGGTCTCCCCGGCCTTGAGCTCGCCCAACTTCAGCATCTTGTCGACGATCGTCTCGGGCGTCGGGAAGTAGGGCGCGAGCTTTTCTCCCTTGTCATCCGGTTTACCCCCCGATCCTTGGGTTTTCTGTTGAGCCTGCACGAGAGCCCCGCCAAGCAACGCGGCCAACGCGGCTGAGGCGGTCACAAGGAGAAGGCGCATCTAGGGTTCAATATATACCCGCACAGGATTACTCGCTTGGCCGCCGGCCGTGATGCTTAATTCCCCTGGCCCGTAATTGACCAGCTTGGGCAGTTCCACCTCAACCAGGTAGATGCCGGTGTAGCCCGGCGCGAGCACCTGCCGCGTGACCGGGATCTGCGTTCCGTTCAGAAACGCCGCGACTGGGGCAACTACGGACGGCGGATTATCCGCTGGAGCCGGTTTGCCCGTGGGCCAGTCCGGATTCACACGTCCCAGCCCGGTAGCCAGAATCTGAAGGCGCGACCGCGAATGCGCCGGATTCGAAGCATCCAGCATGGTCTCCGTCGCGGCATCCACCAGCATCGGCGTGCCATCGGGGGCAACCAGAATGCCCGGCGACGCGTCAACCAGCGGAATCAGCGTATCGAATTCCCGCCCCATGATCGGCCGCAAAGAGAGCTGGAGGGTACTTCCGGTGGCGTCAAACGGAATCTGAATCTGCGATTCGGCAGCGGTGGTGGCGAGCACGGGCACGGCGCTATCGCCGGCTTGCGCCGAATTGAGTGTCGCGCCCCGGACGCTCATCAACGAGCCCGGCGCGGCCGCGCGCGCGATCAAATCGGCCGTGCTCACTACCCTCGGATCTCCCAGGCGGTGCGGCGCCAGCGTGGAATAAACACCGTAACCTCGGACCGCGGCCCATAGTTGGTTGTCGCTGCCATCCAACCGGACGTCCGTAACCGGGGCTTGCGGCAATCCCGCTGCGCGCTGCCACGGCGTAGCAAAGCTCAGCACGGTCGGATCGGTGCGCGTGTAAAACACGCCTGCGTCGCTAGCCACGTAGATCGCACCGCCTTGGAGCGACACCGCGACGCCGTGCACTGCCGCGTCGGGAAGGTCCCTGGTGATATCATCCCAACTCGCCCCGCCGTTGACCGTATGGAGCACGTGGGGCGAAGCCGATCCGGCCGGCGCGTTTTCCGGGCGCGCCCCCAGCACCGCAACCGCGAATCTTGCATCCGCGGGGTCAACCCAGATCCGCTCCACCTTGCCGCCGTTGGGGACTGAGTAAGAGGAACTCGCGCCCGTGGAGTCCGTCACCGTAATCCGGCCATCCTCTGTGCCTTCGTAGATCGTGGCGCCGCTCATGGCGAATGCGGTCACGCCGAGACGCTGGCGCAGCTGCGCTTCTGCTACCATCTGCGAATTCGCGGCGGGCTTCCAGGCTAGCTTTTCTCCCGGCTGCCACTCCAGCGCAAGATTTCCGGGAACCTCGATCTCCGCTCCCCGATCTCCCGCGGGCAGTGCCCATAACCGGACCGCCGGAAGATTCGGCAAGCCCTCGTTCAATCCGCACCACGATTTTCCGCCGTCCAAGGACCGGAAAACGCCCGCGGAGGTCGACGCCGTCACTTCGTTCGGGTCGCGAGGGGAGACCGCCAGGTCTCGCACGCCGTCGCCGATAATCGATCGGCCTTGATACGCCGTCAGGTTGTCCCAACTCGATCCCCCGTTTTGCGATTGGTAGACAAAGGCTCCGAACGCATAAATGGTCGAGCGCTGGCCGTTGAAGCCCTTCAGTCTCGCACCGGGCTCAGGCAGGGCCGTTCCCTCGGTCGAAAGATCCACCGCTGGAGGCGCTTCGGCCTGGGATGCGACCCACCTGTCGAAATCATTCGTTTCGAAGGTCTTACCGGAAGCCGATGCGTACAAGGTGGCGCCATCGGCGGAATACCACACCCGATCCACGGGGCCCGTCGCCAAACCTGCTAAAGAAAGATCCTCCAATGAGTTTCCGACGTGGTACCAGTCCGGCGCGGCTTGAGCCCATGCGGCGCCGGAGGCCGTGAGCAAAACTCCCACTGAGACAGTGTGCGACAGTACTGTGGCCAGCCTACTCATCAAATGAGTCCATTGTACCCTGATCTATCGGCATTCCTGCTCCGAAACTGCTGATTCCAGTAATCCTTGGCCAGGAACTCTCCCAAGGAAATGCAATTGCTTTGCTTCTTCTGTGTTAGACTGAGCTTTTCTGTTTGGGTCCACAAGTTTTTGCAACTAAGGTTCGATATTTAGGTTGGATCGAAGGTATAGGTCTCGCCATGCGTTGGCTTAGGAGCACGCGGTCGGTTGAACTGTCGCTGTTGCTGGCAGTTACAGGCTCAGTGTGCCTGGCCCAGTACCCCTACATTCCCTCCAACGCTGGAAGCTACTCCGCGAATGTGGTGACCGCCTCCGGGCAGATTTCGCTATACAAGGATTCGCGCTTGGTGGCGCTTTCCAGTGGCGACACCATTCAGGTGACCCAGACCATCATCGCCGGCCCCGACGGCCACGCGACCTTACAGGTAACCGATGGCAGCACCATCGAAGTCTATCCCAATTCCGAACTGGTGTTCCGCAAAAACACTGGAGATTGGAAGGATTTGCTGGACCTGATCATCGGCAGGATCCGTGTACACATCGAGCATTTCGGGACGGTGCCGAATCCCAACCGGATCATGACGCCCACCGCGGTGATCTCCGTGCGGGGCACCACCTTCGACGTAAGCGTGGATGAGGACGACGAAACCACTGAAGTCGATGTCGAAGAAGGCACGGTGGTGGTGGGGCATAAACTCCTGCCCAGCAGCCACGAGGCTACGGTGCACACGGGCGAATCGATCAAGGTTTACAAGAACATCCCCATTGCTTCGAGCGGTCTGGACAAGGGTACGTTCTTCAAGTATGCCCTCCAGTTCCTCCGCGACGCCGCCCTGACCATGGGCGGCGGGCGGTCGCCCAAGCTCGGTATTCCGGGCGGAGGCGGCGGAGGTCTCGGGAATGGATGCAAGGCCGGCGTAGCGGGTTGCGGCGGCTCAGCTCCACCCCCGCCGCCGACGAATCTGCCGCCTCCGCCCCCTCCTCCACCGCCGGTCAACTAGGAAAAACCGAGGCCAGAAGCCGCAGCTCGGGGCCATCCCTGTCAGCCGATTTATGCAACACTGGCGGTAGCCGTATGCGAACTTATGTTGCGATATTTTTCCTGCCTTGGCTTGCCCTCGCTCAGACTCCGCCGCCGGCCGAACCCAGCGTCGCGCCAGTCTGGGACACTTCAAAAGTAGTCGCCGCCTTCTCCAACCAGGCTAGCCGCTTGAAACCCATCCTGGATCAGTTAACACCGAAGGATTGGGTTTCCAAAGGCGCGCCTCAGGGTTACGTTTCGCAGTGGGAGGAAGTCCGCAAGGAACTGGACTACGTCACTCAATCCGCCAAATCCTTCGAGAACGATCCGGAGCGGCTGACGCTGGCTCTGGATACCTATTTCCGCTGGCAGCGCCTGGCGTCCGATCTGGCGTCATTGGTGGAGGGCGTGCGCCGCTATCAGAATCCCGCGGTGGGAGATTTGATGGTGGCCGTGCTGGGTGAGAACTCGGCCAACCGCGATTTGTTGCAGGAGCATATCACCGACCTGGCGGCGCAGAACGAACAGGAGTTCGCCGTGGCGGACCAAGAAGCGCAGCGCTGCCGCGGAACGGTGACCCGCACACCCGCGCGCCCCGCTCCCGCCAAGCCGGCCGCCCCCAAACCCGCTCCGCCCAAGCCACAATAGAAGTGATGACCGAAAGCACCACCACCTTCGCATGCAGCATCTGCGGCGAGCCCGCCACGGAGATCTGCGTGTACTGCACCAAGGACGCCTGTCCCAACCATCGCTGCGAAAAATGCCAGCGATGCAGCGATTGCTGCCAGTGCGAGTTTCAGCGCAAGATGGATTGATTACTTCGAAAGGGTCTTAGCGGCCTGCGCGATCATGGCGTCGCGATTGCCGCGCGACCATTCGTCGCGCAACTGCTGCTCCGGAATGCCCGCGACGCGGCCCAGCAGGATGTAAGCCGGCAGGGCGTGTTCCAGGGTCTTCCAGCGCGCCATTTCTTCCACCGCCGCCAGAGACCGCATGCGGATCTCCTCAAGAACGGCCGGATCGCGCGATTCGGTCAAAATCTGCAAAGCTCCCAGAGCCTTCATCCGATCGGTCCAGGAAAGCGAGTTGAGCATTTCGATGAACCAGGTCGGCTCCACTTTGACGCCGGCGACAGCGAAAGCCACCAGGCTGCGGGCGGCGTTGCCCCGCACTCCCTGATCGGCGTCCCGCAGCGCGTATTGCAGATCGTTGACCACGCTCTTGGGGTCCTGCGCGTACCCGATGACGTAAGCCGCGGTAGCGCGCTCACCTTCGTCGTCGGAATTCCGGAGCACCGCCCGTATCATGTTCAGATACGTCGCGACCAGCGACGGAAACGAATCCTGAATCGCCCGCACGAACTGGTCCTCGGAGCGCGCGTGGCCCTTGGTCAGATCCTCGCCCGTCAGACCTTGGCGGGAAGCGTTGTCGGAGGCGTCCAGGAATCGCTTGTAAGCCAGGTCGACCTCCTGGGGAAGCTTCTGGTCGCCGTCAGGAACCTCGTGCATTTCAAAGTGCCCGGCGCCGCGCTCCTCAATGCCTACGTAAAGCGTGACCTTCCCGCCCTGGCAGCAGACCGCTTCCAGGTGAGACTCCACCACTCCGGAAATATTATCCAGCCTCTGCTCCACGTCTCCCTTGGCGAGCGGAAGCGGTTCGCCTTCGTGCACATTCAACGCCTTCTGAACCGTCGCCAAGGAGATTTTTCGAAGCCCGTAGTAATCGATCGTCCCGATCGACGGACCGCGGCTGACGTTGGGAGGCAGAGCGGAGGGCGGTTGCGCCGGGGGCCTTTGAGCCAGAACTGGCAGAACCAAAACAGCGGCAGCCGCGAGAAGTTTCCGCATCGTCTTCTGTGGAACGCGGGCCATCGGATTCCCGTTACACCGAACTCGCCTCACGCCAGTTTTTGCGCCATTTCTCCGACCACTGGCAGCACCCAGGGCTGCCGGCTATACGCCCGGTACATCAGCACCAGCCACAACCCCAGCACGCATAAGCGGAACAGGGTCCAGATCAAACGCAGCAACTCAAAAGAATTGGGGCCACCGAGAATGCCGCCGAAAATCATGTCCAGCACTGCGTCGGCGATGAAGACGCCGGCCCAGAAGAAGATCGCCTGGAAAGCATGAAAGCGGACGTTCTTGTTGCGATTGTGCGGCTCGATAAACAGGAACAGGATTCCGGTGAGAACCGGGATCAGATAGCACAGGGCCGCGGCCAAATTCTCCTCGATCCCGGGCATGGAGGGGGCTCGCAGGGGAGGGGGCGGAGGTGGCGCATCCGGCCGTGGAGTTTCCGGCGTTGGCGCGTTCGGCGCGGGCGCACCGCACTTGCCGCAAAATTTCCCCGTCAGTTCGGTACCGCAATGAGAGCAGTAAGCAGCCACGCCTTCCTCCGTATTCAGGCTACCAAATACGGAAGGGCGACCCCGCTAGGAGACCGAGGCCGCTTAGCTGATGATTCCCTTGCGCACGGCGTAGAGAATCAACTCCGGCACGCTATGCAGGTTCAGTTTTTGGAGGATGTGAGTGCGGTGCGTCTCCACCGTGTACAGGCTAAGGTTCAACAGATTGGCGACCTCTTTATTGCTCTTGCCTTCCGCCACCAGTTGCAGAACCTCGCGCTCGCGATTGGTCAGAAGCTCGTAAGTATCTTCGGCGTCCATCTTGCCGAGCTGGCGGACGTAGTCTTCCTTCAAAATGCGGCTCACGGCAGGACTGAAGAAGCTTTTTCCGCCGCAGATGGCGTGGATCGCCTCGATCAAATCCGCCTCCGCTGAATCCTTCAAGAGATAGGCGCGAGCGCCTGCCTTAAGCGACCGGATCACGTAGCTCTCATCGCTGTGCATGCTCAGGATCACGACGGCGACGCGCGAGTTGTGGCTCACGATCTGGCGGGCAGCCTCGACGCCGTTCAAGTGCGGCATGGCAATGTCCATCACCACCACGTCGGGTTCTTCCGCCGCGGCAAGCGTAACGGCTTCACGGCCGTCCGCGGCCTCGCCGATCACTTTCAGATTCGGCTGCCTCTCCAATAGCAGACGCAGGCCATTGCGCATGACGGTGTGGTCGTCGGCCAATAAAATGCGAATGGGCGTCGCGGTCATCGTAGCTGTCATCTCATTACCCCGCTAGGGGGAGTTCCACCGCAACCTTAGTTCCCGAACCCGGAACCGATCGCACCGAAAAACTCCCGCCCAAATGTGTCACTCGTTCCTCCATCCCGACCAAACCCAGGCCGCGCACGCGCCGCGCATCGAATCCGGCGCCGTCATCCTCCACGGTGAGCATAATCCTGCGTTCCCCCTGCTCCACCACCACTCGTACGGAGCGGGCATGCGCGTGCCGGGCACAATTATGCAGAGCCTCCTGCACCACCCGGTAGATGCAGGTCTTAAGCGTGTCCGGAAGTTCGCCAGCGGTATCGTCGGCGGACACCTGGACGCGCAGACCGGTGCGTTTGGAGACTTCGCGCGCCTGCCATTCGAGCGCAGGCACCAATCCGAAATCGTCCAGCATGGACGGCCGCAGCAACAGAGTCATGTTGCGAATGACGTTCACGCTGGCCTCAGCCAGGCGCTTGATGGAATCCACGTGGCGGCGCACGTCGGCGGAGTTGGGAGGCACATGCGCGGCCGCGTTGCCCGCCTCCATCAACAGCGCCGAAAGCGACTGGCCGACCTCGTCATGCAACTCGCGCGAAATCGCCCGGCGTTCTTCTTCTTGCGCCGAGAGCAATTTCGCCGATAGCTCCTGAAGCTCCCGCCGCGTGCGCGCGCCCTCCTGATAGCGCTGTTCCAGTTCCTCCTCCAGCCGTAAGGTCCGGCGAGCGGTAAATACGGCCAGCGCCATACCCACGGCGACGGTCACGGCCAGCATCAGAATCAGCCGCAAACGCAGCAGGTCGAAGGTGTGGTTGAGCGCCGCGTCGCCTGCTTTCATCTGCCTGGCGTTCATGGCGTCAATGCGATCCACCAAATCCAGCGTCGCGCCGCGCCGTTGGACTACTTCGCGGTTCAAATAGTTGCCGCCCAGCACCGTCCGGTCCTTCTCCGGAATCGTCGCCAGAAAATCCAGCAATCTCCAATAATCCTGCACCTCGCCGCGCAGGCTGGCCAACTCCGGCCCGTCGGCAGGGTCCAGCACGCTGGCGCACTCAGCCAGAGCCTTGTCCGTGGCCTGCCGCACACCCGCCCATTCTCCCAGTTGCGTGCCCGCGTCCCGGGCATTTCCGGCCAGCAGATACGCCCGCATGGCGATCGCGGACTTATAGATTCCCGTCCGCACCCCGTCGAGCGCCATAGTCCGTCGTAAGTAGCGATCGCGTTCCTGAGCGTCGCTCGACCGGACCTGTCGCAGCACCCACAGCGCATCAATGCCGGCGATCAGCATTAACAGCAGCAGTCCGCCGAATCCGGCCAGCAAAAGCCGGCGTCCGCTAAGGTGAAGATTCATCCAACTCTAAGTCTATCGCCCGCACGCCGCCAGGGAGATACCGTCCCAACAGGATTGATAGAATAGAGGCGGTCAGGGTTTACTTAAAGACGCAAGGGATAATTTATGAAACCATCGTTGCTGCTCTTGAGCAGTTTTGCTTTGATTATGGCCGGGTGCTCCAAGAAAGCCCCGGTGGCAACCGCGCCGAAGGCTCCGGACACAACGCCCGTTGCGGCCGCCCCGGCTCGCGCACCGGCCTCCCAACCTCTAGCCGCCCGGCCGGCTCCCGCACGGGCTCCGCAGCAGGTCGCTCAGACTCCGCGGCCGGCACAAATGCCGGCTCAGGTTCGCCAGACGCTGAATGACCGGCTGGCAAAACTGGAAGACGCGTTGTTTGACTACGACAAGAGCACCATCCGGCCAGACGCCACCACCGCTTTGAAGGACGATGTGGGCGTGATCCGGGACATTCTCGCCGCCTACCCGTCGCAGAAGCTGGTGATCGAAGGGCACGCCGATGAGCGCGGTTCCGAAGAATATAATCTCGCGCTGGGCGATCGCCGGGCGCAGGCCGCCAAGGATTTCCTGGCATCCATGGGCATCTCCGAAGGCCAGTTGACCCTCATCAGCTACGGCAAGGACCGGCCGATCTGCTCCGATGAAAACGAATCGTGCTGGCAGCGCAACCGCCGCGTGCACGTCACGGCCGCTCAATAACTGAGTACGCGGTTTCGCGTCTCTAACGAAGTTTCCTCCTACACAGAGCACCAACAAGGCCTCCGCGTATCCGCTCATCCGAGCGGTGATAGCGGAGGCCTATTTTTTGCCATCAGGACCGTCTCCCGCCAACCGCCCTTCAGATCCACTTCCACACGTCGAGTTTGTTTCGGGACTCATTTCGGAATTCGTGGCCTGGCTTCGGGCGCAGAAAAGCAACCATCGGAATATCCCGCTCGAATTGATTTCCGCCCGTTCCTTCCCGGACGGTGTCGTGCACTTGAATTACAGCGTTCGACCTTAAGTTGCGCATCGCAGTCAGGCTGCGCACTTTTTTTGGCTGCTTCCGAAGCGACTTCGGAGTACACTATTTCATGGCCGCGGGGCCTAAGCCTGCGGGGGAGGGACTCCATGCAGTGGTATTACTTGCTCCAAGGGCAGCGCCAAGGCCCAGTGGATGACGCTGGTTTAGAAGCCCTGGTCCGGCAGGGACTTGTTCAGGATGACACCTTGGTTTGGCGCGACGGTTTGACCGAATGGCACACCTATGGCTCGGTAAAGCCCCGGCCTGCGCCCGCTCCTCCGCCGCGCCCGGAACCGGCCCCACCCAGGCCCGAACCGATGTTTCGCCCCGAACCGGCTCCAGCGAGTCCTCAACCCGCGCCTAAACCGTATTCGGCGCCGCCGCCGGGTTCCTCGCCAGCGCGTTCCACGTCCCATGGAGCCTTCTTTTTCTACCCGGTGCTGGAGGCCCTCAACGATGGCAGGGTGATTCGCAAGTTCGTGGTCCTATGCCTGAAGATTGGGGCGGTGTTGGTCGCGTTGGGAGGGTTGCTGCTGGCCCTCTCCGTGCTGACCAGTTCTTTGCGCGGGACCGGCACGGCCGCACTGGGAGGCATCCTTTTCGCGATCGTAATTCTGGCGGCAGCAGCCTGCGTGGGGCAGATTTACTGGTATCGGTCCGGATCCGTCGCCGCGCTGGAGCATTCCCCCCGCAATACCGTGATCACGATCTTTTCCATCCTGAGCCGGGCGGGAGGCGAAGCGGCGGCCACCGGTCTGGCGGGGCTTGGCCTGGGCGCGTGTTTGTTCTTGTGGTTGAGCCCGGACCTGCCCCTGAATGTACTTAACGGCGTGCCGTTTGTCTCGACGGTGGCCACAGCCAGCGGGTTCATCGGCGGTATCGTGGTTTTGGTATATCTGGCGGCGCTCGGCTTCTCGTCGCTCATCCTCGGCTACCTGTGGGCGGAGTGTCTTATGCTTTTGGTGGATATCGAGCGCAATACTCGCAAGAACGGTTCGTAGGTCAACGTAGGTTCGTTCTATAGTAGAAGCATGGCCCCCGGCGATCCCGTTGTTCCGCCCGCGCCTCCCGAACCGCAGGCAGCGGCGCCGCAGGGCCCCGTTCAAAATAGCCCGCAGCCCTCGGCCGCCAAGGCCGCCTTCTCCTGGCTGCGCGACCTGGCGCTCAGCGTGGTGATCGCCATCGTGGTGATCCTGTTCCTGTACCAGCCGGTCAAGGTGGAGGGCACCAGCATGATGCCCAGCCTGGTCAACCAGGAGCGCATCTTCATCAACAAGTTCGTGTACCGCTTCTCCGACATCAAGCGCGGAGATACCGTGGTCTTCCAGTTCCCGGGCGATCCGAGCAAATCTTACATCAAACGCGTGGTCGGCATGCCGGGCAACGTCATTGTGGTCGATCACGGGACGGTCGTCGTCAACGGCAAGCCTCTCGATGAGCCCTACGTCGAGGCACAATACCGCGACCCGCGCAGCTACGAAAGCGTCACCGTGGAGCCGGACCGCTATTACGTGCTGGGCGATCACCGCAACTCCTCGAACGACAGCCGCAACTGGGGCACGGTCAAGCGCGAATACGTTTACGGCAAAGCGGTATTCGTGTATTGGCCGCTAGACCGGCTGGGTCTATTGCATTAGGCCTGCTGCATTAGAAGCGCCGCGTTAGCGCCGGCCGATCAACCACATCAGGGCCGACAACAACACGCTAACGATCAAGCAGGTGACGATGGGGAAATAGAATGCGCTGTTTTTGCCGCGGATCACGATATCGCCCGGCAACCGTCCCAGCCGCAGCGGCAGGCGTTCCCCCAGCGTGATCAGCACGCCCGCCACAATTAGCAGCAGGCCCAGCCCGATCAGCGTCCGTCCGATTCCACTCCCCACGACTTGATGGTACCGCCGCGCGTTTTGATCGAGGCAGTCCCCAGCGATTGCGCGGGGACGGGCTTGGTTCCATGCTTGTGCAAAAGCCAGCGCTTCACGTCCGGCCAGAACTCATACGCCACGTTGGTTAACGCGTCGGAACCCAGAAACAGCAGGAACGTTTCGGCCGAGTAGCTGGTGGTGCGGTCACCGTGCGGGAGATACACGTTGGAGAGCGTCGCGGCCGTGGCGTTGCCGAGGAATTCGGAAAAATTGAAGTCGTTAGCGCCGCGATCCGTGCGCGTGACCGGAATGCGGCTGGCGGCGTAGAAGAAGCGGCGGAAGAATCCGCCCTCGCCTTTGCGGAAGTAGCGCGGGTCTTCTTTGAGCAGAATCGGGAATACGGAGCCGGTCATGTAATCGCTACCGGCGTGGTTGGCGAAGGCGACGCCGAAGCGCTTGGTGAAGCCGAACAAACCTTGGCCGAAGCTGGGAAACTGATCTTGCTCCTGGCGGAAGGCCGCGGCAGCTCCCAGGTCGAGAAACGAGAGCGGGTAAAACGTCTCCGCGGTTCCGAACTCCCACTTCTCGCCGTTGGACAAAGGGGGATCGGTGACGGTTTGTGAGCGCAGCTCGCGCACTCCCGCAACCAGGCTCGCCAGACACAGGATCGCCCTCACGACCCTCCCCACAACGTGCATCGAACCATGATAGCGCGGCTGCGCCGCTCGCCATCATAACGCGGCTGCGCCGCCTGCTTAGAAAATGTTTAGCGGGGTTTCACTGCAAGATCGAAGCTGTCCTTGAGCTCCACGCTCAACTGCTCCGCCTCGGGATCGGCCACGCGGTACATGGCCGCGTGCAGGCGATCCTTTTCAAGAGTCATCTTGACGTAGTGATAGTTGGGGAAAAGGATGCTCTTGTACAGGTCTTGCTGAGTCCGCTCCACGAAATACGGCGGAGCGCCGCCCCCGCCGGAGACCAGATAGGTGACGCCGTCGACCACGGCGCGCTCGTAGTTGTGGATGTGACCCGCGCTAACCAAAAAACGCGCGTGGGATTTGGCAGCGGCCTTCGACAGATAATCGCGCAGTGCGATCTCATTGGGGCGAGGGTTGTGATCCACTTCGATGTGCTGCTGGATGTCGGCCACGGGAGGATGATGGAGGGTGACGATCACGAAGTCGGCCGAAGAGGGCAGACCGTCCACTTGCTTTTCAATCCAGCGGGCCTGATCGCTGCCCGGCAACAGCGATGTGTCGCTATCCAGCGCAAGAACATAAATCCGCAACCCCAGTTGCACCGAATACCAGCGGCGGTTGCGCATTTCCGGAAACGTCTTCCACCAGTTCTCCAGATCCACGCGAGGGTCGCCTTTGAACTCGTGATTGCCCAAGGACGGGAAAACGTGCAGACGCTGGTCGCGCCAAGCCTTGGTCTCGGATAGAAAGACGGTATAGTCGTTGGCGGCGTCGCCCGCTAGCGGCACGTCGCCATTCATGATCACCGCGGCGGGACGCTCCTTCGCAATCTGGCCCACCAGCCATTGGCGAATGCGCGGGTTGGTCTGCTTGGTATTGGAAGGATCGGTGAAGCGTTGATCGCCGTACGCGATCAACGTGAGCGGCGCCGGGAGTTGATCGCCGGCGACCTGAAAGGTTGGCCCAGGCTCGCTCAACAAACCGCCGGGAGCTTGCGCGAGCAGCACGCCGAGCGCGGTTCCAAACAGTGTCACGAAGCAGAGGGCAGCCTTCATTCCACCAATCATACTCGCCCCCGATGAATGTGGAGTTAAATGACGAATGTGGAGTTAAACGAAAGGGAGCATTCACTCCTGCTTGAGGAGATCGCTGCGGTCGATGCGCTCGCCGCGGAAGATGACGGCGGAGATGTGCTCGGTCGAGGAGATGTCCTGTAACGGATTTCCGTCGATCAGCAGCAGATTCGCGTCGTAGCCTTCGCGCACCAGGCCAATGCGCTGATCGGCGTGCAGCAGGCGCGCGGCATTGTAGGTGGCGGCTTGAAGCGCGGCGGCGGGAGGGATGCCCGCCGCGACCCAGAGTTGGAGCTCGCGATGGATGGCCGGGCCGTGGATGATCAGAGGATTGCCGGAGTCCGTTCCAATGGCGAGGACTGCGCCGTTGCGATAGGCCTCCAGCAGCCGCTGCCGTGAACCGTCAACCATTCCCGCAGTTTCCAGCGAAGAAATAGACTGGCGCATCGGAGACGATAGAGCCTTGCGCGTGAACTCCAGCGTATCCCTAGGCGTCACCTGCCGCACCAACGCCCGGTCGAGCAGAGCGGTGTCGCCACTCTGCAACGCGGTCAAGGATTCAGCGCGGATGAGCGCGGGCTCGCCCTGCCCGCCCGCGGGGCCGAGGACCAATTGCGCCCCAATCATTTCGCCGGACTCGACCGAAGCGCCCGCCTTGCGCAGGCCGTCTGTTTCTTGTCCAGCATCGCGGACCGCGGTTACGCCGCAATAAAGATAGGCGGCCAGCTCACGCTGAAAATCCGGCATGGGCGCCGCGGAAAATGCTCCGGGCGCTTCCAGGTGCACGCGCGTATCGATCAGGCCGGGGAGCAGAGTCTTCCCCGCGCCTTCGATCGCCTCGGCCTGCTTGTCCGTGATCTCCGGAGCCGAGCCTTCCAGAACCTGCGCGATCTTTCCATTCCTGATGAGCACGGAAGCGTCCTCCATCACTCGGCCGTCGCCCAAAAACAAACGGACATCGCGCAGGAGCAGCGTGCGATTGCGGTTGAGGGATCGCGCCAGGATTTTGTCTTTTTCGATGTTCGTCTTGGCGTGCGCCTGCCACAAGCCCATGGCGAGAAACGGCGCCAATACCGCAAGTACCCAGAGCTTGGCCCCTGGACGGAGCTTCTCGTCTTTGTCCCAGCGAAACAATTTGGCGCCGAGGAAAGTCGCGACCACGGCGGTCAAAAGCAGCGCTCCAGCGGCGGGGAGATTGTCCATGAGGGTTTCGTTGCGCAGCAGGATTCCGGCCAGGCCCGTGGAGAAGTGCGTGGACGGAAGGAACTGCGAAAGAATCTGAAGCCACTGCGGCATTATGGAAAGCGGGATGGTGGCGCCGCCCAGGAGCAGCATCGGCGTGTACAAAAGCTGCACCAGCACCTGTCCCTCCTGCATGGAATTGGCAACCGAGGCGATGATGCCTCCCATGGCGCGGAAGGCCACCACTCCAATGCCCAAAAATACCAGCAGCGAAATGGGATTGGCCGGCATGGGCATGTGCCAGAGCCCGACAGCGAGCGCCAGCACCAGAGCGACTAACGGCAGGTACGTGGCGACACCCGTGACGATGGAGGAAACCAGAATCGGGCCCGCGTCGATGGGCGCCACTTTGAAGCGACGCAGGATATTGCGTTCGCGGTCCGCGATGGCGCGCATGGCGGCGCCGAAGAAACCGGAGCCGAGCACGCCGATGGTCAGGACCATGTTGACGATTCCCGCCGCCCCGCCCTGCGCCGCGTGCCCAATTTCGCCGAAAGCGAAAAGAAAGCCGAGGGGGAAGAGGTAACTGAAGAACAGAACACTCCGGTCGCGGAGCGTCAACACCAGGTTCATGCGGATTTGCGCCAGGTAGGCCTTCATAGATCGATCCTTGTATCAGTCCCTCAGCCTTTTTCCGGTTAACTCGATGAATACGTCTTCCAGTGTGGGGCGCTTCAAGTGAATATCTTCCAGATCGAGACCCTGCTGATCGATCCACTTGATCAAGTCCGGAAGCGTGCGCGCGGGGCGCGTGGAGTGGACCGTGAGAAGCTTGCGATCCTGGTCGAGCACCGGCCGGTCCGCATCTTCGAAGGCCGGCACCTCGGCGGGGACCGGTTGCGAGGTGCGGATCTCAATGCGCGATTGGCCGAGCGTACGCTCCTGGATTTCGCGCGGCGTGCCGAGAGCGATGACGCGGCCCTGATCGACGATGGCCACGCGGTCGCAAAGGCGCTCGGCTTCCTCGATGTAGTGGGTGGTGATAAGGATGGTTCGCTTGGATTCCTTCAGCTCGCTGATGAGACCGTGGATTTCGAGACGGACTTGAGGATCGAGGCCGGTGGTGGGCTCGTCTAGAAATACCAGCTCCGGCTCATTCACCAAGGCGAGCGCCAGCGCGACGCGCTGTTTCTGGCCGCCGGAGAGCTTGGCGTAGGGCGCGTTGCGCTTTTCAGAGAGCTGCAACCGGTCAATCAACCGATCGCTATCGGCGCGGCGTGAATAAAACGCCGCGAACCACTCCAACGCTTCGCGAACCGTGACTTTGTCGGGAAGATTGGTCGCCTGGAGGCAGACGCCGATGCGGTCTTTAAGCGCGCGAACCTCGATGCCGGGATCGAAGCCCAGCACCTTGGCCTCACCCGAAGTGCGCGTCCGCAGACCTTCCAGGATTTCGACGGTAGTGGTCTTTCCCGCACCGTTGGGACCGAGCAGTCCGAAGACCTCGCCGGGGGCGACTTCGAAGTCGATACCGCGAACAGCTTCGAAATCGCCGTAAGATTTGCGCAGGCCCCGGACTTCAATCGCGCTGGTCATGACTTATTGTAGGGGCGTGCCGCTCGGTAACACGCGGAAAAACCGGCGAGCGGCGGAAACAAGAGGGCGAATGACGGAGACGAATCGCCGGGACGAATCGCCAAGAAGGCTCAGGCGCTGCCGAGCCCCAGCACGAAGCAGCCGATCAGAATGATAGCGACGGCCACCATTTTGGTCCGCGTAATCGGCTCCCCGAGGATGATTTTCGACCACATGAGGGTCCAGACGGAGCCGATCGCCACCATGGGCTGAAGCGCGCTCAAATCCCCCTTGCTGAGGCCAACCAGATAGAACACGGAGGAGAGCAGGTATAGGATGACGCCCAACGCCAGCCTCCAGTTCTTGAACACGGAGAGCAGACTGGTCAAATGCCCGGCGCCGATTTTCAAGAAGAGCGCTCCGAAACTGCCGATGAAAGTGCCGAAGGTGATCCAGGCGATGGCGACGATGTTCTTCATTGCCGCGAGGCCCTCCCCATGACGGCGACTCCGGCGACGATCGTGGCGAGGCCGGCGACCTTCAGGCCGTTCATGGTTTCATGCAGAATTTCCACCGACAGAATCGCCACCCAAACGTAACTCAGGGTGAACACCGGGAACAGCAGCGAAAGGTCCCCCTTGCGCAAAGCCAGCACAAAAAGGACCGTGCTTGCGCCCAACAGAACGAAGCCGAAAAACAGCAAGGGAACGGTGAAAATGGCCACGGCGGCCGCGGCCATGGTGGGATGCTCACCCAAAGTGGCCAAGCCGCGCTTGAGGAAAATATTGGAGACGGCGTTGAGCACCGTGCACAACAAAACCATCAGCAGCGCCCCGGTCTGATGGCGATGTTCGGTGGGTTGCAACTTTTTAGGATAGCGAACCGGCGCTACTCCCCGCTTTGCTGAAGCAGCTTGGCGACCAGCGCGGTCCATCCGGTTTGATGGGAGGCTCCGATGCCCGCGCCGTTGTCTCCGTGGAAGTATTCGTTGAACCAGACGTAATCGCGGAAATGCGGATCGTTCTGGAATTTTTCGGTTCCTCCAAACACGGGGCGGCGGCCGTCCTGATCGCGCAGAAAAATACGCGCCAGCCGGCGGGATAGCTCGCAGGCCACCTCGCCCAGGTTCATGCGCCGGCCGGACCCGGTGGGGAATTCGATCTGAAAATCGTCGCCGTAGTAATAGCTGTAGCGCTGCAGGGACTCGATCATCAGGTAGTTGACCGGGAACCAGATGGGGCCGCGCCAATTAGAGTTGCCACCGAACAGTCCGGTGGTGGATTCGGCAGGCTCATAATCGACACGATAGTTCTGGCCGTCACGGTGCAGAACGAAGGGATGCTCCTGATGATACTTGGAAACGCCGCGGATACCGTGTGGCGAGAGAAACTCGTTTTCATCCAGCATCCTTTCCAAGACGCGCGCGAGGCGGTCACGAGGCATGAGGCTCATCAGGCGGCGCGATTCGACTCCCTTGCGCGAGAGAGACGCAATGTTGCTGCACAGGTCCGGGCGGTGCCGGACAAACCATTCCAGCCGCTTGCGGAATCCCGGGAGACAATCCATGACGCCGGGCTCAATGGTGTCGACCGCGAATATCGGGATCAGGCCGACGATGGAGCGAACGCGAAGCGGAATGGATTGTTGATCCGGAAGGCGGATGCGGTCATAGAAGAAGCCGTCGTCATCGTCCCACAGGCCGCATGAAGCCAGGCCGTTCATGGCGTTAGCGATGTACAGAAAGTGTTCCAGGAATTTGCTCGCAATGTCTTCGTAAATGGGGTCGACTTTACTGGCTAGTTCCAGGGCGATCTTGAGCATGTTCAAGCAGAACATGGCCATCCAACTGGTTCCGTCTGACTGCTCCATATATCCTCCGCCAGGGAGCGGAGCGGAGCGGTCGAACACTCCGATGTTGTCCAGGCCAAGGAACCCGCCCTCAAAGATGTTGCTACCGGAAGCGTCCTTGCGGTTCACCCACCAGGTGAAGTTGAGCAACAGCTTATGGAACACGCTTTCCAGAAACGCATAGTCGGCGCGATCCGTCAGCTTGCGGTCGATTTGAAAAACGCGCCAGCAGGCCCAGGCATGGACGGGAGGGTTGACGTCGCCAAAGGCCCATTCGTACGCGGGAACCTGTCCGTTGGGGTGCAGATACCATTCGCGAAGGAATAGCTTCAGTTGCGATTTCGCGAAGTCCGGGTCAACCAGCGCCAACGGGATGGTGTGGAACGCCAGGTCCCAGGCCGCATACCACGGATATTCCCATTTATCGGGCATCGAAACAACGTCTTTGTTGTACAAATGGAGCCATTGCGAATTGCGGCCGTACCAGCGGCTGGCGGGAGGGGGTGGCTGGCCGGGGTCGCCCTTCAGCCAGGTTTCGACCACGAAGTGGTAAAACTGCTTGGACCAAAGAACGCCCGCGAAGGCCTGGCGCTGTACGCTACGAGCATCCGCGGAAAGAGTGGCGGGCGCGAAGGAGTAGAATTCGTCGGCTTCGAGAATACGCTCCGCGAACAATCCGTCGACGTCCTGCACCACACGCGTGGCTTCCGAGGTTCCAGTGAGCCGCAGGTGGATTACGCGGCTCTCGCCGGGCGCCAGGTCGAGCTGGTACACCGCGCACGCCTTGGTTCCGGTTTGTTCCGGGTTCACGGCGGATTGCTGCCCAAGGATGAGGTAGCGATGAAACGCATCTTTGGTGAAGGCGTTTTCGTCGCCCCAATTCCATAAGCCGTGGGTGTTGGTCTGGTTTTCGGTAAACAGCAGTTCCGGGTCGCCGTCCCAGGTGAATTGGAAGGAGCCGAGCGTTTCTTCCTCGGCCAGAATCATATTGCCGGAGCGGCGCAGAGAGGGTTTGTGGTAGTCCGGACGCCACAGCCAGGAGTTTCGAAACCAGAGCGTGGGAAGCAAGTGGAGCGCCGCTCGCTCCGAGGCGCGGTTCACCACAGTGATGCGAATGAGGACGTCGTTCGGATCGGCTTTGGCGTATTCGGTGAATACGTCGAAGTAGCGGTCGTTGTCGAAAACGCCGGTGTCGATCAGCTCGAATTCCTGGTCGGCGCGGGTACGTCCGGCGTTGGTTTCGCGCAACAGGTTGTAGGGAAACTCGGCCTGCGGATATTTGTAGAGGCACTTCATGTAGGAGTGCGTGGGCGTGGAGTCGAGGTAGTAGTAGACTTCCTTGACGTCTTCGCCATGATTGCCTTGGCGGCCACTGAGACCGAAGAGGCGCTCCTTAAGGATGGGATCGCGGCCATTCCAGAGAGTGACTGCGAAACACAGGCGCTGATGGTTATCGCAGATGCCGGCGATGCCATCCTCGCCCCAGCGAAAAACGCGAAGATGCGCGTGTTCGAAAGGAAAATATTCCCACGCTTCGCCAGTGGCGCTGTAATCCTCGCGGACTGTGCCCCAGGCGCGTTCGGAAAGATAAGGACCCCAGCGGCGCCAGTGCTGCTCGCGGCGCTGAGCCTCAATGATGCGAACCCTCTCCGCTTCCACGCTTTCGATGATACCGGGTTCGGAGAGGTCAGCGGCCCCGGTGCAGGGCGATTTGCGGGGGCTTGGTAAGCAGCACCGTGACGATATCGAAGCGGACCCGGTCCCAGGGAGTGGAATTACGCGAAGCGAATTCGCGAGCGACACGGGACATGTGAGCGCGCTTTTCGGGCGAGATGGCGCGTTCCGGAGGGCCGTAGTCGCCGGAGGCGCGGGATTTCACTTCGACGATGACCAGAGTGTCGCGGTCCCAGGCGACGATATCGGCCTCGGCGTCGCCCGAGGCGGGCCGGTAATTCCGGGCGACGACCACGTAGCCTTGGCGCCGAAGGTAGCGATGCGCCAGGTCCTCGCCGCGCCTTCCGGCCGCGGCGGTGGCGGTCCAGATCTGGCGGCGCTTCCGGTCACGAAGGTTGTCGAGCAGGCGCAGAATCATCCTTAATAACCCGCAGACGCCATTCGATGACTTTGCCGCGCACGATGTAGCACAGATAGTATTCCCACCAGCGGCGCAAGCGCGGGAAGGTATTGATCAGCCACTCGAACCCCAAAGCCCTCCACAAAGACAGTAGCTTGACGTACACGGAACTCTCCGTAAATCTCGCGGTGGAATAGTAGCCATAGCCAGCGTTATCTTCGCCGAAGTAACGCAGCGAGTAGCTGTTCAAATGCCAACGGTGGGTGGGGTCACAAAAAGAACTGAAGTCGGTGTAATGCGGGGTGACGATGAACACCTCGCCACCGGGGCGGACGATGCGGTGAAACTCCTCCATCGCGCGGATGACGTCGGAGACGTGCTCGATGACATGGACGGCTTGGAGAGCGTCGAAAGAGGAGTCGCGGAAGGGATAAGGGAAGCGGTCAAGGTCGGCGATGACGTTGGCGCGGGAAGCGGGGTTGCGGTCGAGGCCGATGGCGCCCGGTTGCTTGTTAATGCCGCAACCGACGTCGAGGACGCGCGGCTTATTCGCGGCGTTCACAAGCGCCGGGCCAGAAGGAGCGTCATGTCGTCTTGCAGCTCCTCAGAAGCGGTCCACTGCTTGACGCTGTCCAGAACCAGCGAGATCAAGTCCTCCTCACGGCGATGGGCGTTGCGGGTCAGAAGCTCAATCAGGCGCTGTTCGCCGAACATTTCGCCATATTCGTTTTCGGGTTCGGTAACGCCGTCGGTGTAAAAGACCAGGAGATCGCCGGGGCGAAGCTCGAGGTGGCTCTCGCCGTATTGAGAGAAATCGAAGGCGCCGACCACGGTGCCATTCACGTCCAGCAGTTCGGAGGCGCCGTCCCGGATCAGGATCGGCGAAAGATGGCCGGCGTTGGTGTAAGTGAAGGTGGAGGAAGATTCGTCATAGATGCCGAGACAGAACGTCGCGTATTTTTCGGCGGAGGTCATCGAGTACAGCTGGCGATTGAGTTTCGAAACCAGGCGCGAGGTGGAGAGGCCGGAGCCTCGATCGCCTCCTCCGCCCGCGAGCACTTCCACCGGCGTTTGCAATTGAACCCGTAGCGAGCTTTGGAGCGCCGCCATCAGCAGCGCCGCGGAAATCCCTTTGCCCGCGACGTCGGCAATCGCCAAGGCGACTTCGCCTTCACCAACCATTTCGAAGTCGTAGTAATCTCCGGAGACCAGGCGCGCGGGCTGGCACACGGCCTGAATGCGCAGCGTGCGCAACTGCGGGATCTCGCGCGGGAAGAGCTGATCCTGTACTTCGCGGGCGATTTCGATTTCGGATTCGAGGCGCTCCTTCTCTTTGGCGACGATGAGCAGTTCCTGCAGATGCTCCGTCATGCGGTTGAAGGATTTGCTGAGTTCGGCGAGTTGGTCGTTGCCGGTGACCTGAATGCGATGCGAGAAATCGCCGGCGATGACCTGTTGGGTGCCCTCGTAGAGGCGATGCACCGCGCCGGGGATGCTGCGGGCTACGCCGATGCCGATCATCAAGGAAATGATTTCGACGATCACAAAAAAGACGAAGCCCCCGATCAAGTACACTTCGAGGGTGCTCTGCGCTGGGTCCTTGTGGCTGAAGATTTCGGACAGGATCAGGGAAACACGGGAACGCACGGCGATCAACATCTCCGCGCCGGTTCTCACACCGGGATGGTTCCAATCGTCGGCGTCGAGGATCGCGTACCAGGAAAGGTCGCGGTCGAAGCGAGCGAAGCGGCCCTGGGAAGGCGGGAGGGGCGGGCCGGCGGTGATCTGGCCGACCTCCCGGGCGACATCGGCGCGATCGGTGAAGTGCTCTTCGGTGACGTTGACTCGCCCCAGGCGCGGGACTAACTGCGCTAGAAAATCGGCGGTCAAAGGCGCCATTACCGTGACGTCTCCGGCGCGGGTTTTATCGTAGCTCCACAGATAGAATTTGCCGTCGCGCACCAGGATGCCCGAAGTTCTCTTCCAGCCGGGGCGAGGTGCGGGAATCGTAAGGTTCGTGACGCCTTCCGGGTAACGGGTTTCGAGATCGCCTTCGCGCAGCAGAATTTCGATTCCCGGAAAACGGTCCGCATAAAACAGGTCCAGCGATTTTTCCATCAGGAAGGGACGCGTGGCGGGATCGGTGAGCACCACGCTGTCGGTGAAAGAGGACAGAGTGTCGATGCGGCGCTCAAGCTGGCTGGTGACCATGTAGACCGCGAGTTGGCTGATCAGCGCGCGGCCGCCCAAGTACGCCAGCGCCGCTACCAAAAGGATGGGAACCGCAGCGATGAAGAGGTAAGTGACCAGCAGCCGGTTGCGTAGGCTCCAGATGAGCTGCCCGCGAATGCGGCGCAGAATACTGACCGCCATCACCATTCCCGAAATGAGCAGGGCGAGGAAGGCGATGGGGCGCAATATGCTGCGCGGGGCGAGAATCGCTACGCCGAGGTACAACACCGCGAACGCCAGGAAGGCGACGCCGGAGCGTCCCAACCAGCTCAGCAATTTGTGGCGGCGTTCGCGCACGGGTGGTTTAGACTCGCGATTTGGCGATCGCGGGCACTTCCTTTTCCGGCTCGAGATAATATTTCGTGAGACCGCTCTCCAGAAGGTGGAAGGCCATGTCAACGTCGTCGGCGAATTCGAACAGCTCCAAGTCCTCCTCCGCTATCATTCCATGGCGCACCAGCGCCTCAAAGTTGATCACCTCTTTCCAGAACGACGTGCCGTACAGGACCACCACCATTTTCTTTTCGAGCTTCTGGGTCTGGACCAGGGTGAGGATTTCGGTGAGCTCGTCCAGAGTGCCGAAGCCGCCAGGGAAAACCACGAGGGCTTTCGCCAGGTAGGCGAACCAGAACTTGCGCATGAAGAAGTAGTGGAACTCGAAGCTGAGCTCGGGGGTGATAAAGGGGTTGGGGCGCTGCTCAAAAGGCAGACCGATGTTCAGGCCGATGGATTTGCCTCCTGCGTCCTGCGCGCCGCGATTGGCAGCTTCCATGATGCCGGGCCCGCCGCCGCTGCAGATGGCGAAGCGGCGGGTAGCGTGGTTCAAGGAATTGGACCAAGCGGTGACGCGGCGGGCGAGTTCCCGCGCTTCTTTATACCAGCGGCCGTCCGCACTGGATTCGAAAGTGCGGGCGGAGCCGAAAAACACGATGGTGTCGTAAATTTTTTCCTTGCGGAAATGGGAGAGCGGGTAAAGATATTCGCTCAAGATGCGCAGGGCGCGGGCGTCGGGTGTATCCAGAAACTCCTGGTTGCGGTAGGCCAGGCGGCCCTCGGGATGCTGTCGCTCATTCATTCGTGGAGGCTTTCTCTAGCGCGTCAAGGCGCTTCTGCAGGTCTCTCATGGTCCTTAATACTTCTGGCAACTTCGGGAAAGCGGTGATGGCGCGGAGCCATTCCCGCGCTTCAAACGCCGGCGAGCCGCTGATAACCGATCCGGGCGGAACATCGTGGCCGACGCCGCTTTGTGCGTAAACCACCGAGTTATCGTGAATGGTGAGATGGCCGGAGACGCCGACCTGCCCGGCGAGCAGCACGCTCTTCCCGAGGATGGTTGAGCCGGCGAGACCGGTTTGCGAGCAGATGATGTTATCCTCGCCGACCACGCATCCGTGGCCGATTTGCACCAGGCTGTCGATCTTGGCTCCCCGTTTCACCCGCGTTTCTCCCACCGAGGCGCGGTCGACCGAGGTGAGCGTCTGAATCTCCACGTCGTCCTCAATCACCGTTACGCCGCTTTGAACGATTTTGGCATGGGTTCCGTCCGCGCGCTTGGCGAAGCCATAGCCGTCGCCGCCGACAACAACTCCATTCTGCAAGGTGACGCGGTCTCCCACGCGGCAATGCTCCCGCACCACGGCGTGGGCGTGAGCGTAGAAATCGTCACCAATATTGGCTCCCTCGTAGATAACGACGTGCGAATGCAGCACGGCGTTATGCCCGATGACTACATTTTCACCGACTACGGCAAATGGCCCGATGGAGGCGATGATCGCCAAGCGTGGCGGAGGGCGCGACGCAAGCCAGCGGATGGATGCCGGGCTTGGGGCGCGGAGGCTGATAAAACAAGGCCAGGGCGCGGGCGAAATCGAGATAGGGATTGGTGGAGATGAGCTGCGCGGCGGCGAGGCCGTCCACCGGCGCGGCCACCAGCACGGCTCCGGCGCGGGTGTGTTTGAGTTTGTGGGCGTACTTGGGGTTGGCCAGGAAGGTGAGATCGGAGGGTCCGGCCTGCTCCATTCCCGCAACGCCGGTAACTTCGAGCGAGGCGTCTACGTCACCCGCAAGCTCGCAGCCAAGCGCCGCGGCGAGTTCGGAAAGTTTCATTTCTCTAGGGTACGCCGGAGGCTCCGGTGCAGGCGCGACAGCCGCTGAAACACTCTTGCGGACGCGGCCATCGAGCTAGGGAGGGCATTCGCGTGCGGACTTTCTTTCTATACGTCCTGTTGTGGCCGCTGGCCGGCGTGTTCGCCCAGGTGGCGGGGCCGCCGGAGGCCACGCCCGCGAAGACACCCGGCGGCCGTCAAGCTGCTCCTGAGACCTCGCAAGGTCCCTCTTCTAATGCGGCAAATGCGACTTCGCCCCTCCGGCCCGCGGCGTATTGCCCTCCCGGCTCCCGAACCGTCGGAGATATCGCGGAGAAGTTCGGGGGGAGCGTGGGCGACACACTCACCAACGTGTTCCGTTAATTCCAGCCCGGCATCTCCAGACATGTGCCGCACCGGCACCATCAGGTTCCAGCTTCCAAGTCCTAAGACCGTTAATTATCCGTCGGCTTCTTCTCTACGTGATCCACCACCAAGACCTGCGCCGGCGACTTCTTCTTCTCGATCTTCAGCCCGAGCTGGTCTTGAACCGCATCGAATATGCTCGGGCCATCCGGCTCGACGGCCAGTATTGCTCCCATCGCAGCGTTGGTCGCCGGATTGGACCAGAAGATCGTGTAGTCGTACTTGCCCGTGAGGCCGGTGGCATCCGTCAACGGACCGTCCAGGGTTCGCATGCCAATCTCGTGGGCCAACTCCGCCGCTGTCTGATTGTGCATACGCATGCCTATCTTGCCATCCGTCCCTCCTCCCATCCACGGGCCATTTCCTGGCGGCGGGATGGGGAAACCGTCGTCTCCTATCCTTCGTGGAAGAGGCCCGCCCTTTTTCGAGTCGTCGCCGCTTCCTGGAGGTGGATCCGGCGCGGCCAGTCTCAACTTCGGACCCGCCTTTCGCCACCGTCAGCACGTACGTGTCGATATCCTTGGTGATCCAATGAACCTTGAGACCGAGCCGATCCGCCAGCAGATTCTGCAGCATCACGTTAAACTGCTCCCTGGTGGTGTCGACTGGCATTTTGGCCTCGATTTCGAATACGAACATTGACGCGATCATCCAGCGCCAGCCGGTAAAGCGGAATGTCGTAGGCGGTGAGAATAAGGTTAAACAGTACTGTAGCTGCGCGGAGAAGCGCCCAGGGTCCGTGTTGTTAGGCCCAGGGACTCCTGACGACCGAAGCATGGACCTCGATGGCGACGCCGCTCTGACGGATGCAACCTCAAATCTCAAATCCGGCGACACCGTCTGCGCCCGCAGCGTCACTCCGTCCAGCAAGCCGATCGACAATGGGTAGCTGCGACGGCGAACAATCCCGCGGCGGCCAGCAGCGCCTTCGTGCCGCCATTCAGATTCTTCACGAGCGTCTGATTTAAGATCGCCTCGATCCTCATTCTCAGATTCGATCCGGACACTCCGGCCATGCACGGCATCGGCGATTCCAGATAAAGCTCGCAGACCTTGAGAATGCCCCGTGCATACACGCGAGGCTCATTGCCCTGTACCAGCACCTCTTCATCGCACGCCCGCTCCCGCTCTTCAAAGATCCGCTTGCCGATCCACCACGTCATCGGATGGAACCAGAACACGGCCTCGACGAACATCTGAAGCACGCCAACGAAATTGTCGCGGCGTCGAACATGGCAAAGCTCGTGCGCGATGACGGCTTTCCATTGTTCCGGTGTCAGCCTCTCTGTAATGCCTTCCGGTAGGAGCAAAACGGGCCGGAAGACCCCGAAAATACCCGGTTCGATAAACGCGGGAGAAGTTACCGCCCGAATCGCGAGACCGATGTTGGCCGGCGATCCCGCGCGAACTAACGCGGCGACACGCCTCCAGCGGAGTAACCATGATGCTCCAATGCCAAGGAACCCGCACACCCACAGGGTCCAGACGATCGCCGGAAGCACGCTCGCTCGCGCTGCTGCCGTGGTGACCACCGGGTACAAATCCACCGTAGGTGCAAACGGCTGAGCCGCCTGATGCAGCGCGATCGAAACACTCGCCGGCGCCGGAGCTTTTTTCACATGCCACGGAACGTGACTCCCCAACGTCATCAACAGCGAAAACGGCACGAGGAATTTGACCGAAGCCGCTACCCAAACCCAATGCCGCACCCGAGCCGAATTCTTCCGCAACGCCAGCGTCAACAGCCACGCCGCAAACGCAAACAGCGTGGACTGCCACAGGTGATTCGCGATCGGAAATAATGCTTCGGGTATCATTTCGATTCGTCCTTTCCTTCCTGCTCCGCCAGCAGCTTCTCCGCATCCCGCACGTCTTCACGCGTGAAGGAGCCGGATTCGATCAGGTGGGCAATGATCGGCCGGCTCCTTCCCCCAAACAAACCCAGCAGATCGTCGATCAGCTTGCTTTGCGCCGCTTCCCGTGACACCGCCGCCTCAAAGATAAACGCCGTGCCGATCTTCTTCACCCTCCGCAGAGCCTTCTTCGCCTCCAGCCGGTAGACCATGGTTTGCACCGTGCTGTACGCCAGCTTCTTTTTTGCTGGAAACGTCTCGTGAATCTCCCGGATTGAGCATGGCCCCTTGGTCCACAGAGCCTCCATGATCGTCAGCTCCAGTTTGCTCAGTTTCGGAAGCGCCACCCTATCTCCTTACTCATGTCCTTACTCATGTAAACGACTCTACTACACGTGTGGTCCTGTGGCAAGAGTTTTTTGAGGAGTTTCCGGTCGCGGATCCTTGCGAAAAACTGTAACCATGGAGTGGGTACTGCGTATTAAACGGTATGCGAAGCATTGTCGCTCTCCTGCTCATCGCAGGGGCGGGGTTTGGGCAGGAGTTTGAGGCCGTCTCGATCAGGCCGAATGCGTCAGGAACTTTCGATTCGCACAGCCGTAGCGATCAGGGCCTGCTCACTGGGACCAACCTCACTCTTCGAAGCCTGATCCTGACGGCCTATGCAGTCAAGGATTACCAGGTGGAGGGACCGGACTGGCTGGGCTCGGCACGTTTCGATATTTCGGCGAGGTTTCCTCCGGACCTGCCGCACGACCGTGAGCAGTATGCGGCGGCGATGGGAACGATGATGCGGAAGATGCTGGAGGACCGGTTCAAACTGGCGATCCATCGCGAACAGAAGATGTTTCCGGTATACGGGCTCTTTGTGGAGAAGTCCGGCATCAAGTTCAAGCAAGTGCCGGAGGGTCCCTCGCACAGCAACAGCCACAACAATCACTACGAAGGCGGCGCGGTGAGTATGGCCAGGTTCGCGGAGTTTCTATCGGGGCGCAGCGATATGCCGATGCTCGATATGACCGGGCTCAAAGGTTTCTATGATCTGACGCTGGACTGGTTCCCGGAAGCGAAACCGGGCGAGATACCGGCGGGACCGGCGCTTCCGGAGGCCCTGGAGGAGCAATTAGGACTGAAGCTGGAGAACCGGAAGGCGCCGGTTGAGGTGGTCGTCGTGGACCACGCGGAGAAGACGCCCAGCGTGAATGATATGGAGCGACCTGTCAAGTGCTTTCTTTAGCGCACCGAGGTGGAGCGCGAGATGATCCCGCCGGAGCCGCCCATCGCGTTCGCATGAGGCCGCAACGGCGTGGAGCTGGCAAGGGTCCCGTAAGGGAGCGAAGCGCACCCTTGCCGGCGAGCACCGGTGTGGCACTCGGGGTGAGTTGCGATGGGCGGCCCGGCGGGAGCGGAATCCCGTTGGTGAGCCTTGAGCACGTTGCATGGACAGCAGAGCCGAGAACAGCCGAGGAGCTAGCGCGACGGTTGATCATACTGATATACGCGGGTCGAAACCGCAGGAACATGATTCGTCGGGAGCTGCCTCGGACTGATGACGCGGGTTGGATCCGGAAACCGTACCGCACAATTCTCGTCGAGGGTTCTCCTTTTCGTGGGCCCTCGGCTGTCATCGGCGCTGCTGTCCAGCAAGAGTGCACAACGTTAAGCTGCCTTCTTCTGGATTTTGAATTGCGCTTCGGCGTGGACAGCAATGGCCCACAGGAATCCCAGCAGTTCGCGGGCGAGCGCCGTCGTGACCTGATTCTTATGCTTGCCGCGAGCCATCATCGCGGTGTAGCGCTTATGCAATCGTTGTTGCGCTTTCCAGGCGATCCGCTTGGTTTCGTCGCTGAGCGTCAGCGCTTTTTGCCGCCTCAGCAGCCGGCCATTGACCGCGGGCCGATGCCGGTAAGCCCAGGCCGACTCCACCAGCACCCTTCGCAGATGCGCATTGCCGCTCTTGGTGATCGCGCCGCGCTGGGTGTGGTTGCCGCTGGAATGCTCGCGCGGAACCAAACCGGTGTAGCCCATCAGTTGGCGAGGATTTTCAAAGCGAGCCAGGCTGCCTACCTCCGCCACCACGGTCGCTGCGGTGATGGGCCCCACGCCGCGCAAGGCCTGCAAGGCCTCGATCACGGCACGGATCTCGGGAGGGGCTTGCGCCACCGCTGCTTCGATACAGTGCTCCAGTCTCAGAATTCGCTCGGCCGCGTGTTCGACCTCGTGCAGGTAATCGGCCAGCGTGGCCTCCAACGCCGGCTGCTCAAAGCGCACGTGAATCCTGATCCAGTTCAGATACTTCTCGGTCCATGGCGTCCCGGCGTCGATGGGACGCTTGCCGTGCCGCAGCAGAAATTTCCCCAGCTGATGGCGATGCCGCAGCTGATCCTGCTTGGCCGCTTCGCGCGCCCGCACCAGATCGCGCAGCGCTTCGTGGTTCTCGTCCGGGACCCATACCGCAGTCAATTCGCCGGCACGGTAACAACGCGCCAGCCGCTCGGCATCGCGGCGGTCGGTCTTCACCCGGTCTCCGGCCTTGGTGGGGATCAGCGACGGCGCGATCACCTCGCAGGCCACGCCCAACTGCGTCAGCTGCCAGTACAACACGTAACCCGTCGGCCCGGCCTCATAGCAGCACTTCAGCTTCCCGACAGGTCCCAGCTTGCCGATCATCTTCCGCACCGATTCCGGCCGGTTGGGGATTGTTCCCAAGCTGCGAACCTCGCCACTCCCCGCCTCGGCGACTGCTACCGCGATCGTCTCGGCATGGACATCCAACCCTACAAATCGTATTTTAGACATGAGCGACCAATTCCTTTCGTATGCGGCTCTGCGCCGCTGGATTTACCTCTTCGCAGCGTAACCCGCGTTACTGCGAATCGGTGGTTGGTCGCATTGATGAGGGCGATTGAGCAGGGAAGGAATCGACTACCACTCGATTTGGCAGGCCGCGGCGGACAGCCTTGGTAAAGCGCTGGCCGGCTAGGCGGGAGAAAACTGCCAAAAGCGCATGTTATAAACGTCCTGGTGTATGCCCGAAGGTGCTCTTGAAGGCCGCGATGAAGGCGCTCACGCTTGAGTATCCGCTGTCCAACGCGGCGTCCGTGACGGACTTGCCTTCTGCGAGCAACCGAATCGAGTTGAGCAGGCGGGCCTTCTGGCGCCACATGCCGAAGCTCATGCCGGTTTCGTCGCGGAAGCGCCGCTCCAGAGTCCGGCGGGTCACGCCATGCTGTTGCGCGAGTTCATCCACGCTTTCACCGTCCACGCTCAACGGTTGCGCCAGAACATGGTGGGCCAAGGCGAGCGCTCGTTGGTCCGTGGGCATGGGAAGCACGAGCGGTGAATCCTCAGCCGCCGCAATCGCTGCCTTGACCTCTGCTTCTAGCAATCTGATCATCCACGTATCGGGCGCGACTCTGGAGTCGAGCCCCGCGCGCTCGACCGTCCGCAAGATCAGCTCACGTAGGAGCGGCGCGACATCCATCACGCGGCACGCTTTGTTCTCGAAGCTTGTGAGCGGCGGTGAAAGGTATAACGTCCGCATCTCCACCAAGCCCCACATTCGGAGCGCATGCACGCCACGGGCGGGGATGAAAACGGCGCGGCCAGTGGGAATCATCCACGAGGTTCGTGACGTCGTGACCGTCATCGCTCCAGAACTGGCGAACAGAAGCTGGTGCCAGGGATGCCGATGAGGTTCGATCCGATAGCCGCTCGCGTAATTCGTGGCTAGCGATCGGACCGCGAGGAACGGTTCCTGTTCCGATGTGAGCCTGCCGGGCGGAGCCGAGGTCTGGCGGGCGACCGACATTTGTTGTCAATATATCGCAAGCCGGGACAGGGGCGCCTCCCCTATACTGCCGCTATGCCCAACTATGTTTCACGTTTCGCAATCAATGCCGACGAGGTGCCGCGCGCGCGGGAGTTCTACCAAAAGGTCTTCGGTTGGACGTTTGAGCCATGGGGACCCCCCAATTTCTACTTGATCGAAACCGGCGATGCGCCGGTGAGCGGTTTCGGCGGCCTGCTGCAGGAGCGGCGCGAATTGGTTCCCGGCGGCAGAATGATCGGGTTTGAATGCACCATCACGGTCGAGGATTTGGATGAAACCATTCGTGCCATTGAGAGCAACGGCGGCAAGATGGTCACGGCGAAGTTCAGGATCCCCACCATCTGCACCGTCGCCTACTTCCAAGATACTGAGGGGAACGTCGCGGGGGTTAGCGAGCTAGAGAAGTCATGACCGGGGTTGTCTTGCAAGTGAATATCTCGCCCGGAGGCGTCCCGAAACAACCGATTGACGAGGGGCGCCTCACTGAGACTGGCATCATCGGCGATGGCTGGCGGTATCCTGCGTTTCATGGCACCTCCCAACGCGCGATTCTGCTGATTACTTCACGGGGCATTGATGAGCTCGCGGCGCAAGGCTTCCCAATCTACTGTGGGGCCTTGGGGGAGAACATCACTACCAGCGGTCTGGATCGGCGTTCCCTGCGGATCGGTCAACGATTTCACGCTGGCGAAGCGGTCATTGAACTGACCGAGGTGCGTGTTCCCTGCGGTACGTTGAGCGTATATGGCGCTGGAATCCAAGCCGCGATCTACGATGCGCGGGTACAAGCCGGCGACACCGCGTCGCCGGTTTGGGGAATGAGTGGATTCTACGCGTCCGTCGCCAAGCCTGGTATCGTGAGGCCAGGCGACTCGATTGTCTTACTCACATGAGAAGGCCGAGCCCGGAACTCCTAGATCTCCTCACGGACTGTACCCCCGGCGTGGCACAGCTCGCACTCGCCTTGCGCGAACTGGTGTTGACCGAGGCGCCTGAAGCCGAGGAACTGTTGTACTCCGTCTACGCCGAAGTCATCGTCTTCAAGCTCCCCAAAGTCAAAGGAGGCGCTTTCTGCTATGTGGCCGCTTACTCCCGTCACGTGAACCTTGGCTTCCATCGGGGCGGCGAATTGGCTGACCCGGATTGTGTACTCAAGGGGACGGGCAAAAAGATGCGTCACATCCGGTTCGATTGTTTGGACGGCATGGAGCACGGATATTTGCGGAAATATATCCGTGCGGCCATCGAGCAGGCCGGGGCGGCGACTGCGAAATCTGTGCAACGGAACAAGTGATTCGGCAGGACTGAACCGTTAGCAGGTTGCTGAAAAAGGCCGGAAACCGCTTGCTGACGCGCGCGGCTCAGAAACGCACTGTTGATCCCGATTGCTCCTCCCTGACGGCATAGTGTTTACAAGCCCGCGGGGATCAGGGCTGCGCGGGCGCGACGCTCGAAAGCTGGTCGATACGCGTCAGGCGCAGAACGAAGGGAGTCACCTCAAAGGGCATCTTCTCGCGCGGCGAGAGCAGAGCGAGAGGCTTGGTCTTCACCAGTTCAATGCGATTGTTCCAGGGGTTGAGCTTCACGCGCGATCCCAGCGGTAGAGCGGCGATCTGGTCGATTTTGTTCTCGTCCAGCTCCGGCGCGGTTGCGGCGAACTCAGCCAGACGGCTGAGGGCTTCGGGATTCGCGATTTGGTTGCCCAGATTCGCGGCCAGCAGCCGGGGCAGCAGCGGAGCGCGGCTGGCGAGAGCCTTCAGAAACAGTCCCGCGCTTCCGGTTTTCTGATACGGGGAGGCGCGCATGATCTCAATGGTCTTCTTCGCCGCATCGGCCATCTCTTGAGGCGTGCGCTCAAAGTGGAAGCGTTGAAGAAGCTCCGCGTCGCTCAGCATGGTCTGGTTATGAAAGGCGTACTGGGTGGGCGTAGGATGGCCCAGCGCAATATGCGAAAGTTCCGCTGCCAGCATCAGAGCCAGGCTGGCTTCGTCGGGCAGCACGTCGATCAGGCCGCGGCTGATAACGATGGTGTGGCCCATGGAAAAAGTCTCGATGGGGGTGGTCAGCAGGACGCGGCACTGAGCCTCGATATTGAGACCCGCGGAGCCGATCAGATTGTTGACCACGGTGTTGAGCACGTCATCCACCGGACCCGCGGGCGCCAGCAGGCCGCCTCGTTCCAGACGGGTGAGGATATTGTCCTCGGCCTGCCGCTCCCAGGATCGCTGGCTCTCAAGCGGCGACGTATCCTGTGAAGCAGCTTGATCGTTTACGCCGGATTGGCTGTCGACCAGGATTGCCGTGAGTTCATCCAGCCGGCTCGCCGCGGCGGTGTTGTAATCCCAGATGCGCGATTGAGCTTTGAAACGGGGCGAGTGGGCGGGGTCGCTAGCCTCGGCCTCCTCCTCGACGTAGATCTGCGCGGGAACCCATTCGCCCGGAGCAACGTTGATGCGCCAGCTATCGAAGTGGAAGTAGTGTTCGGGAGTGGCTCCTTTAGGAGTGGGGCCCTGGACAAAGATTCCGTCGAAGCGGACGACATTGTCGTCGCGATCCTCGAACCAGACCCGGCCCGTGAAACGGCCGGGTTCATTCGGATGAAGCGGAGAGACGTCGAAGACCAGGCAGCGGACTTCGCCGAGAAACTCCCGGCGTACGAAGTCGAATTGGTAGGTAAGACGGTTGAAGTCGTGGAGGTCGATTACAGTCATCTGCGCGAAGCCTCGCGGGAGAAAAGTTACCGGCTGGCTCTTGGCGCCGTGGCGAGAGGGGGTTGGAGGGACCGGGACGGAGTGCTCAATCAGTCTCTCGTATCCGACGGACTCGCCCACGTGGAAGCGGCCGAGGAAGTAGTGGTCTTTGTCGGGGCGGAAATCGGCGTCCGGGGCGGTAGCGGAAGACTCTTGAACGTAGGTTTCAATGAGGGGCGTGCGGTTCTTCATGCGCGCGAGGAAGGAGTGCTCTTGCTGGACGATGCGGTCGAGGAGTTTATCGACGGCGGCGTTGCCCGCAGGAGCGGAACTGGGGGCCTGGGCGAAACAGGTGAGTGCGGTGACCAATAGAATCGAGCTTAATTTCATGGGAGTTTCTTCAGTTCGCGAGCTGGAAAACAATGTGAATCACGGCCGTGGAATCGACGGGTGAGCCATCGCGCAGAGCGGGGCGGAAGCGGATCTGGCGCGCGGCCGCGACGGCGGTTTCGTCCAGACCGTGGCCTAGACCGCGAATAATGCGAAGGACGCGAAGCTGGCCGGAGGCATCGAAGGAGACCTCCAGCACCACCTCGCCTTGGACGTTGAGGTGGCGCGCCTCCTCGGTGTACGCCGGGCGGGGTTTCTCCAGGATCTCGACGGGCTTGACGGGGACCGGGGCTGCGGAGGAGTGACGATCGGGCGCGGCGGCTCTGGCGTCGCCAAAGGTGGCGTCGCCGAAATTCGATGAGACGACGGGGGTGCGAGCGGGGACATCCGGCGAAGCGGCCTGAACGTCGCTGAATCCGGTGGCTCTCGGGGCGGCGTGGGGGCGCGAGGGCACGGTGGCAGCGGATGCGGAGCCGAAAGATCCCGTGGTCACGTGAGGCCGGGCCGGAGTGACGGGCTTGATTACCGGGTTGAGATCTGCCACAAAGAAGCCCGGATCGAGAGGGACAGATTGGGCCGATGGGGGGTCGAGCGACGGGAAGTCGGGAGGCGGTGAGACAAAGACCGGTATCGTCAGTTTTGGGGAAGGTTGAATCGGGCCGCGCACCGGGGCGATGAATTTGCGCGGGGGCGCTGCAGCAGCGTGAGGCGCAGCGTGAGGAGAAAGCCTGAGGCGTCCGGCTGAGGGCGCGAGAAGGATAGCATTGCGCCTGGGCGGGTGGAGATGGTTGCGGGGGAACGGGAACAAATAGAGCACCGTGAGAGCGGCGAGGTGGAGGAACAGACTGGCAGCGAAGGCGCCGGGTGGGGGCTTATACGGTTCAGTGAAGAAAAACACGCTTTTCATCCGGACAACTCGGTGAAGCGGCGAATGATCCACCAGACAAATAGCAGGCAAATGAGGAAGCCGGATCCCATGATGAGGAGCGCGGTGCGCCGGTGGGCGGTGCTCTGCGGATCGCCCAAGGGGACAGCGAAGGTAGCGAAGGAGGCGTGACGGAAGCGGCAGTCATGGCAGCGGCGGATTTCGGCGCCGAGCACGTGGAGCAAGCGGTCCAGCGCGGCGCGCCGGTGCGAACGGTGCACGCGGCTGGAGCGGCAGCGCGGGCAGGACTTGGCGGGTTCGGCGAGACGTGTCATAGCGGGCTCATCGCTCACGCACTGCGTTCGTCAGCTCCAGGGCGTCTTGAATTCGGCCGGCGTGCAATTGACGGTCCGCCAGCGCGAGAAGATGAGGCGCGGCGGAAGGCGATTTCCGGGGAAGCAAGAGCCGTGCGACCTGCTGTGCATCGGCCAAGCGATTTTGCTGGATGAGGTAATCGAGGTCGGCGAAGAGAAGCTTTTCGGAGGCGCCGAGGTTGCGGACGGCGGTCTGCGAATCAGGCTCAACGGCGTGAGCCAAGGCGAGCAATGGGCGATAGTCGTCGTATGTCAGATCGGCCGCGCGGCGCGCCCAGAGCCAAAAATCGGCGCGGCGGTTTCGCCGGAAATAAAAGTTGGCGAGGGTCCAGGCCGGGAGATATTGACGGTCGAAGAAGGCGGCCTGACGAAGATCGCTCTCCGCGGAAGCGAGTGAGCCGGTGCGCTCCTCCTCCAAGCCCCTGGCGATGCGGGCCGAGGTTTGCCGCGGGTTGGCCTGGAGTTGGGCATCCAGCCATGGAAGGGAATGCTCGGGGTCGAGTTCGGTCAGACGTTCGAAATATGCGGATGATGAAGCGAAGTGGACCAGTTGTGCGGCCCGCGTAAGCGAGGGAACTGTATCACGGCGCGCCAGCACTTCGGCGTAGGCCAAGCGCGAGACCAGGGCCGTGCCGGAGGCCATGCAGAACGCGCAGGCAAGGGCGGCGGGTCGCATGGAGCCAGCAGGTCGCATGGAGCCGGCGGGTCGCATGGGGCGAGGTCTAGCGGCTGACGGAAGACGGTGCAGACGATCCGGAGGAGAACGATCCGGTGGCGGCCAAACCGCCGATAACCGCGGCCGCGGCTACGCCGCCAACCACGGCGATGAGAGTGCCGGAGAGTCCTCCGGACAGGCCTCCTCCACTGCTTCCTCCGGGGCTTCCATTTCCCCCCGCGCCGCCATTTCCACCGGCCTTTCCAGTTCCTCCGGCGCTTCCGGTGTTACCGCCGGCGGAGTCCCCCGGTCCGTTGTTGCCTGCTTTTCCTCGCGGGGCTGCTTGGGCTGCCGGCGGTCCGGCAGCGGCAGCCGTATTGGCGGGACATCCTTTGGCGAGGCGTCGGACTCCAGTGACACGCAGGAATTGGGAGGCGCCGGAGACGGGAGCTTTAGCGGGATCCATGAGGCCGGTGACTTGCACGCGGTTAGCGTTCTCTTTATCGAGCCCCGCGCCGGCGACCTCGACCGTGACGTTGGTGACTTCGTCGGTCATCAGAAAATGGCCATTGGAGGCGCGTAGACAGCCGCTGAGTCTCTCGAACTCGGCCGAAGAACCCGCTGCAGACTGGGATCCAGAGGAAGACTGCGGCTCAAATTCGAGAGCGGTTCCGGGGTTTAGCGCGGCGATCAGCAGGCCTCGGGAGTTAAGCACGCGCAGGCCCCCATCGAGAGCGGCCACCTGCACGCGCGCGGCGCCGGTGGGCGTAGCTGAGGTGAGACGAATGCGCGCGGCGGCTTCGGCGCGCACGGTGAGGCCGAGAGCTTCGATGCGGAAACCAGCGGAGTGGCGCATTTCTCCCGATCCGCGTTCCAGGATCATGCGGTCTCCGAAAATCCGGCCCTTCGAGTCCGCGCCGAGAAGTACACGCGGACCCGAGGCCAGATCGAGGGAGGAGGAAGATTGGCGGGTTTCGACCGTGGCGCCCTCAAACAGCGTCGCGTTGCCCGCGACTGTGGCGTCGTCCACGCGAAAGCTTCCCTGGGCAGCGGCCGTTCCGATCACGGGCGGGGCGCCCAGCAACGCGAGTCCAAGATTCATGACGCAGCCAAACGCAACCACGGATTGCACAGTTTCGAGCCGCAGCATTATGTCTCTTCGAAACTCCCTACGCATAGTGGCCGCAGAACGCGACTTTTCTCTCGCGTCCGAACATTCCGCTCGAATTGCGGCTCAAATTGCTGCTCGCGCACCAGCGCGGCCCAGAGGAGGAAGACCCATAGGGAGATTCCGGGCCGCGCGAAGGGGTCGTCGGCAAGGGCGTGGAGAAAGACGGCGATGATACCCAGGCCCCAGATGGAGCGCAAGGCGGGGCGGATGATGCTAAGGGCAAGCGTAGCCCATGCGGCGGCGTAGAGGAAGCCGCCTTCAGCGGACCACTCCAGCCAGTCGTTATGGGCGTGCTCGACGGTGGCCCCGATGTCGAAGGAGGCGAATTGAGGATAGACCGCGGAGAAGGAGCCCAGGCCGTAGCCGCCCCAAGGGCGGGTTCGGATCGTATTCATCGCCGAGCGGAAGATTTGGCGCCGGAGCTCCAGCGGGTTGGGCTCGGCGAAGCGATGCAGCAGAACGTTGGCTCCGGCAATGGAAGCGAGAGCCGTCGAGGCCAGCGCGAAGGCCAGCAAGGGGCGGTGCAGGCGGCGCAGCAGGCGGCGCCGATACAGGAGGATGAGTCCAACGGCAGCCTCGGCGAGGAGCAGGATGGCTCCGGCGCGCGAGGCGGAGGCGAGTCCGGCGGCAAGCAGGATCGCCGGAGGGATGGCAGCGGTCCAGCGGGAGTGGGGATGGCCCAGTTGGGCGAGAGCTAGGGGAAAGCTGAGCTCGATAAATTGAGCGAAGTTATTGCGGCTGGGGAACGGGCCCCAGTTGTCGGGATATGCAGATGGAAACACCCACAGGATTTTGCCGTGCGAAGTCCAATAGGATAGTACGGCGAGGACGCTGAGAATAAGGCTGAACCTCAAGAAGGCGGTCAAGAAGAAAGCCCGGCTGGAGCGGTTTCCGAAAAGCGAGTAAGCCGTAAGAGCAGCCGCGGCGAGGGCCAGGTTTTGAAGCGCGGCATTAAGCGTGGCCCAGCGGTACACGGTTGCATTCGTAGCGAGTTGCACGAAGCCCCACAGCGCGATAGCGCCCAGAGATAGCGTCGCGGCAGGCGCCCGGCCGGGTTGGGTGAGCACGACCCATCCGCACAGACCGTAGGCCACAAATTCCCAGCTCCAGACTAAGAGCGGGTCCGTATTCCACGTGGTGATAGTAACCAGGATCGCGAGTAACGTGAGAGTCGTACTCTGGCTTAATTGATGAGCAGGATTTACCCTCATCGTGTAGTGAAAAAGACTGGGGAGAGAAATGGAGTTATGAGAAGCACTGTTGGGGCGGTCTTAATTTCTTTGGCGGCGGTGGCCGCGTATGGGGCAGACCCGGTGGGTGAGGCTGGCAATTCTTTGCGCGCAGGGCCTTTGCAAAACGAGTTGTATCAGAAGCCCGCGCCGATCCCGCAGAGCTGGAAGTGGAGCGTGGCGGGGCTGGCAGGGAGCCAGGGTCTGGACATCGCCAGCTCTTACGGGATGCGCGAGCTGAATCCGCTACTGGCGGGTCCGCAGCAGCAGTTCGGTATGAAAGCCGTGATGTTCAAAGTCGGCGTGACAGCGGCGGCGATAGGCGTGGAGTATCTGATCGTGAAGGTTCGTCTTGTCAAGGACCATGGGGGGGCGGCGAAAGCGCTGGCGAAGATCAACTGGTCCGCTGCGGCGCTGACCACGGGGTTCGCGACGCACAACTGGGTCATTCGTTGACCGCCGAATAAGCAAAGGCCGCGCGCGCTTTCTCCTCCGTCGCGCGGCGCAGCAGGTGGGTGCTGGGGCGATAACCGGGCGCCAGATCCTCCATGACCCGCACGACGGCTTCGGCGTCGCGCTCTTCGCAGGCCGTTTCCAGACGGTCCAGGGCGCGGGCCCGCAAGCGCGCGGGAGTGGGCGCGGGGGAGAAAACGCGGATGTGCCGGTGCGGCGTCGGCAGGGTCGACTCTTCGCAGGCGGATAGCTCCTCGTACAGCTTCTCGCCGGGGCGGATGCCCGTGAACTCGATGGCGATATCGCGGCCGGGCTCGAGGCCGCTTAACCGGATCATCCGGCGGGCCAAGTCCAGGATGCGGACAGGAGGGCCCATGTCGAGCGCGAAGATCTCGCCGCACGGTAAGCCTGCCGCCTGGAGCACCAGCGAAGCGGCTTCCGAAATCGTCATAAAGAAGCGCTGCATGTCCGGGTGGGTGACCCTTACCGGCCCGCCACGGGCAATCTGCTCGCGGAAGGCGGGGACCACGCTGCCGCTGGAGCCGAGCACGTTCCCGAAGCGCACGGCCAGGAAGCGGGTGCGGTTTGCCGGTCCGGCCATGGATGGCGCAGCAAGAGATTGGAGCGTCATCTCCGCTAGCCTCTTGGTCGCTCCCATAACGCTCGCGGGGCGGACCGCTTTGTCGGAGCTGATCAGCACGAACTCGCGCGCGCCGAAAGCCGCCGCGGCGCGGGCGGCGTTACGGGTTCCGAAGACATTGTTTTCGACCGCCTCGAACAGTTGGGACTCCATCATAGGCACATGCTTATAGGCTGCGGCGTGGTACACGGCTTCGGGGCCGTGGCGCTCAAACAACTCTTCGAGACGGCGCGAATTTCGCACGCTTCCAAGCTCGGGATAAAAGGCGAGACGGGGATGGAGCGCGCGGATCTCGCGGTCCAGCTCATAGAGTGCATTCTCGGAATGATCGAAGCCGATCAGCGCAGCGGGAGACTGGAACGCTATCTGGCGGCACAGTTCGCTGCCGATGGAGCCTCCCGCGCCGGTAACCAGCACGGTAGCGCCACGCAGGCGGGAGGGCTCGGCGGTGAACTCGATGGGCCGGCGGCCGAGCAGGTCCTCCATGCGGATTTCGGATCCGGAGGCAGCCTGATGAGGATAGGCCGGCTGGGGATAACAAGACACGATTTCGCGCGCGCCGGGAGGGGAATAGGCCAGCGGCGGCGATTCGCGGCGGGCGGCGCGGATCAGCAGCGGCTCGGCGTCCCAGTATTCCAGCAGGCGGGCGATGGCGTCCAGGGCTCTGCGGCGGGAGAAGAAGGAGAGCGCGGTAAGAAGAACGATGTCAAGATCGAGCCAGAGGCCGGCGTGTTCGAGGTAAGCCAGCGCCAGGCGGCTTTTCCAAGGACGGACGATCTGGTTGTAGAGCAGGTCGGGGTCGGCGGAGCCACGCAGGATTTCGGCTTCGTCCGAAAAGACGATGGACGCCAGATCCGTGATGCCCGGGCGGACGTCGAAGAGCTTGCGCTCTTCCAGGGTATAGAGCGCGGCGTCCGCGGGAGCTTGCGGACGCGGACCCACCAGACTCATATCGCCGGTGAGGACGTTCCAGAGCTGCGGCAGCTCATCCAGCTTGAAGCGGCGCAGCACGCGGCCGGTGCGGGTGATGCGCGGGTCGCTGGAGGCGGTCGAGTTGACGCCGGTTTTTGAGGCTCCGGGATGCATGCTGCGGAACTTCAGCATGGCGAAGGGTCTCTGGCCCATGCCGATGCGCGGGCCACGATAAAAGGGAGACGAGCGGTCTTGCAGCCACACGGCGATTGCGATCAGAGCCATGGGTACCGCGAGGATAGCCAGGGCGATCAGGGATACGGAAATGTCGAGTGCGCGTTTCATGCGTGGGCGGGCTTTGCGTGGGCGGGCTTTGCGTGGGCGAGACGGGCTCTGTGCGGCCGGCACAGCGCCCGCGCGGCGGTGACGATATCGTTCGCGCCGGGATAGTAGGCCTGCTCCTCGGAGCGGCAGGAGGGAGCAGGGGTATCGGGAAGAGTCACGCGGGCGATGGGGGCCCGCAGGCGTTGGAAGGCTTCCTCGCCGATAGTGGCGGCGATTTCGGCGGAGGCTCCGGCAGTGCGCCATCCGGGATCGGCGACTATGGCGGCTCCGGTTTTGCGTACGCTTTCGAGAACGGTCGAGCGGTCCCAGGGCTTGAGGCTGCGCAGGTCGATGACTTCGGCGTCGATGCCTTCCTCAGCGAGCTGTTGGGCGGCCAGGAGAGCCTGGTGCGCCATCCAGGAGATGGCCACGATGGAGACGTCGCGGCCGGACCGGCGCACCGCGGCGGAGCCGATGCTTACGGGGGACGCCGTTTCGGGAACGGGGCCTGACTGCGCATACAGCCAGCGGTCATCGATATAGAGAACGGGATTGGGGTCTTCGACCGCGGCGATGAGCAGGCCTTTGGCGTCGGCGGGCGTGGAGGGCATGACCACTTTCAGGCCGGGGATGTGCATGAATAGCGAGTGGATGGCTTGGGAGTGCTGCGCGCCTTGTTCGCCTCCGCGGTTGATGACGGCGCGAACCACCAGCGGAACGCTGATGCGGCCGGCGAATAAGTAGGACCAGTTGGCGGCTTGGTTGATGAGGGGGTCGGCGGCCAGCAGCAGGAAGTCCATGCGGGGATGAAACACGATGGGGCGCATGCCGGCCAACGCCGCGCCCACGGCCATGCCGGTGACGGCGTTTTCCGAGACAGGCGAGTCGAGGATACGGCCGCGGCCGAAGTCCCGGTCGAGATGGTCCAGGCTTTCTCCGGCGTACCAGGGGCTCCACAGGCCCTGGCCGATCAGGAAGACGCGCGGATCGCGGGCGAGAAGCTCCGCGTGGGCTTCGCGGATGGCGGCGGCGTAAGTTAGCTGGCGCATTAGGTTAGCTGGCGCATGCTGACGCTCTGCGTGGGGGCCCAGACGTGGTCGAAGACTCGTTCGGGAGGTGGCTCCGGCGCTAAGCGGGCAGCGGCGAGCGCCAGGGCGATCTCCAAACGAATCTGGTCTTTTTCTGAGGCCAGCGAGACTTTCCCTAAGGCCGCCAGGCGTTGTTCGGCGCGCGGTATAGGATCGGAGAGCAACCACTCGGCCAATTCGCCGCGGCGATTGAGGCCGACGTCGAGATCGAAGCTGGGGCCAACGTGCCCGCGCCATCGAAATGTCCGGCACTCGATCAGGGTCGGTCCGCCGCCGGAACGGGCGCGCTCGACGGCTTCCGATGCGGCCCGATAAACTGCCTCGACATCGTTTCCGTCGACCCCGACGCCGGGAACGGAGTGGAACGCTCCGGCTTCGTCGAGGTTGTTGGCGAGGCGGCGTTCGGTCCAGTGGAGATGGCTGGCGTAGAGATTGTTCTCGCAGACGAAGATCAGTGGGAGGCGGTACAGCGCGGCGAGGTTGAAGGTCTCATGCACGCCTCCCTCTTCGAGAGCGCCGTCGCCGAAGAAGGCTACGGCGGTATGGCTGAGTCCGCGCAGTTTGTAAGACAGCGCCGCGCCGGCGGCCAGAGGGACGGTTGCGGCGACGATGGGCACGCCGCCGGGAATGCCCTGTTCGAGGGAGAACAGATGCATGGAGCCTCCGCGGCCTCCTGAGCAGCCGGTTGCGCGGCCCAGGATTTCGGCAAAAAGAGCTTCCAGGCTGCCGCCTTTGGCGAGATAGTGGCCATGGGAGCGATGGCCTCCCCAGAGCGTGTCTTCACGATTCAGCGCGGCGCAGACTCCGGCGGCCACGGCTTCCTGGCCAATGCATAAGTGGCACGGGCAGCGCGCTTCGCCGGAGGTAACCAGGGTTCCGATGGCTTCTTCGACGGAGCGGATCAGGAACATGGTGCGCCAGCGCGCGAGCCACCAATTGGGGCCGTCAGGCAGCGGATGAGTCTCGGTAGAACTGATGAATGGTGTCGCAGACGTAGTGAACGTCGTCATCGGTAAGGGATGGGTTGAGAGGGAGGAGCAGCATGCGCTCGAAGAGAGATTCGGTAAAGGGGAGGCTTCTGTGGAACCCGAGGGCCTCCCATTGATGGACCGCTTTGCCGCCCCAGGGAAGCAGGGTGCCAATGGAACGGGAGCGGAGAAACTCGCGAAGGGCGTCGCGCCGGGCGGCCTCGATCTCGTAGTTTTGGAAGACATCGAAGCGATCGGGGGAATCGTCCGGTCCTGGCGGAAGGACGACTGATTTTAGCGAAGTCAGTTCTAGAAGGGCCAGGCGCTGGCGATACAAACCGGCCAACGCGCGGCGGCGTTCGAGGATCGACGGGAGGCGCGCCAAGCGCGCGTTCAAGAATGCCGCTTGCAGATTGTCCAGCCGCGAGTTCAGGCCCCAGCCGGCGATCTCGCCCTCGGGCCCGCGGCCATGGTCGCGGAGTTGGAGCAGGCGCCGGTGCATCAGGGGGGAGTTGGTGAGCACGGCTCCCCCGTCGCCCAGGCAGCCGAGGATTTTGGCGGGGTAGAAGCTGATGGCTCCGGCGAGTCCGAAGGTCCCGGCGGATTGACCCCTGTAACGCGCGCCGAGCGCCTGGGCAGCGTCCTCGATCAGGATCAGCCGGTGCTGACGGGCGAGCGCGGTGAGCGGTTCCATCTCGCAGGTCCGGCCGTTTAATTGGGTGGGCAGGAGAGCGCGGGTGCGCGGGGTGAGCGCGGCTTCGGCGGAAACCGGGTCCATCAAGTGGTCCGGGCCGCATTCGACCGGAATGGGCGTGGCTCCGGCGAAGTGGATGGCGGCGGCGGTAGCGGCCATAGTGTGGGAGCAAAAAATGACTTCGTCCCCGGGTCCGATGCCGCCGGCGCGGAGGGCCAGATGCAGTGCATCGGTGGCATTGGCGACGCCGATGGCGTAGCGGGCGCCGTTGAACCCGGCCAGCGAGCGCTCAAAACGGGCGAGATCGTCCTGGAGGATGAAGGCTCCGCGGCGGCCGGTGTCGCGGAAAATGCGGACCAGTTCCTCCTCTTCGGCGAGGAAGTCATGACGGTAATCGTAGAAGGGAACCGCGCGCTGGAGTGTGGGCGTCAATCGTTTTCTCCTTTTCTGAGCACGCAGAAGGCGCGTAGCGCCCCGTAGAAGCTGCCGACGCCGTAGGGGAGGTGGAGGCTGGCAAAGGCGATGGGCTGGAGGAACAGCAGGCTGGGGCGGCGAAGCTTCCACGCAAACGCGGCCGAGACAGCGAGGCTCACGGCAAGGTACGGAGCAAGCACCAGCGCAGGCCCCCAGGGAAGCCATGGGGCAAGAAGCAGAGCGGCAATCATCGTGCAGACGAAAGCGAGGGGGGCGAGATGCCGCCAGCGCACAGGAATGCCGCGCGCGTAGGCGAACGGCAGCACGGCCCAGATTCCGTTATCCCAGTTATGGCGAAGGAAATACTTAAGCGTGGCCCGAGTGTAGTAGCAGGTCTCCATGGAAGGTATGAGAAGGATTTGGCCGCCGGCGCGGCGCAGGCGCAGGTTGAACTCGATGTCCTGGCTGCGTTCCAGGCGTTCGTTGAAGCGGCCGATGCGGGAAAAGACCTCGCGCGGCCAGCAACCTCCGAAGACGGTGTCGACAAAAACGGACTCGCGCGCGCCGGTGCGAAATGCCGAGTTGCCGACGCCGAAGCGGGAGGTGAGCGCGATGCGGATCGGCTCAGCGAAAGGGCCCGTGTCGCGGGTGAGGGTGAGCATGCGCCCGCCGACATTGGCGGCTCCGGTGGAGTTGAGGCACTCGACGGCTTGGGTGAAGTAGCCCGGGGAGATGGTCGAATGGGCGTCGAGGCGCGCGACGATCTCGCCCCGGGCGCAATCGAGGGCGCGGTTGAGCGCGGCGGGTGTGATGCGGCGGGGATTGTCGATCACCTGGATGTGGGTGTGGCGGGCGGCGTAGGATTGGGCCAGCTCGCGCGTGCCGTCCTGGCTGCGGCCGTCGGCCACCAGGATTTCCATGCGCTCGCGTGGGTAGCCGGAATTGAGGATGGAGTCGAGACAGGGGCCCAGATAGGCAGCCTCATCGCGGCAAGGGACGATGACCGAGAGAAACGGCGTGCGGTTCATATTTGTGGCGTGGGGTTTATATTTGTGGTGACGCCAGCAGCCAACGGGCTTCGGCGGAGAGGATTCGCCGGCGCTGTAGTTTGCCGGGCCGGCAGGCGAACACCAGGGTCGCGGCGGGGATCAGCACGCCTTCGATGAAGAAACCTTTGTAGCCTTCGGGTCCGGCGCGGACCAATTGAGGGAGATAGGCGGCGAAGAGCCACGGCGCGACGGTGGCGAAGATGCGAAACACCAGCCCGGAGTTGGGGCGGATGCGCTGGTGCGCGTTCAGGCAGTACGCCCACACCAGACCGAGCACGACTCCCCCCAGTGCCACGCCGGGAATACCGAAGTTCAGATACCAGCCGGTGGCGTGATGCAGGGAATAGCCCTGGTTCTGGATGGCTCCCACCTGGTCGCTGTAATAGAAGTAAATATCGAGGGGGCGGTTGGGCCACAGGATGCGCGGGATCGCGGAGCACGCCAGCGCATAGAAGCTGTAACCAAACTTGGGAGGAACCGAAGCGGCCAGGACTCCGTAGAGCGAGAAGTGCGCCGCGAAGGCTTCGTTGGAGGAGCTGACGAAGTTGGCGACGCCGGTGGCCTGATCCAGACGCTGGGTCAGCGCGAGGCGCATTCCGGCGATTGGGACGGCGCGGAAAAAGTCGATGGCGTAAAGAAACCAGAGGCCGGCGGCGACGGTAAGCGAGACCTTGAGGAGATTGGGCCGGCGCGCGGTGGCGAGATAGGCCAGAGTACCCGCGACCAGCGCTTCAAGGACTTCGTTCTTGTTGCCCAGGACGAAGGTGAAGGCGCCCATGGCGGCGAACAGAAGCAGGTAGGCAGGCAGGGTGTAGCGGCGGCGGAGGCTGACGAAATAGCGCGAGTGTTTTCCCGCCAGCAGCGCCGCGAAACCGATCGCGGGCGGAAGCATGGCTGCGCGGTTGAGCACCTGGTGGAGGGTGAACCACTGGTCGGTCTGGCTGCGCGTGTACCAGTAAGCCGAAGTGTTCACAGCCCAGGCCGCGCTGATTTTGCCGCGAATGAGGAAGTAGCTGGCCAGAGCGGCGGCGAAGCCGGCGATGAGAATTGGGTCGTGGCGCAGGATCAGGCGCGGGATCGGCCTCCGGCGCTGACGGCGCGCGAGCGCGGCCAGGAGCGTCAACTGCGCGATGACGATGAAGCCGGCATAGAGACCGAGGGTGAGCATGTAGCGGCTGTCGAGTGCGATGGGGAACAATTTGTATTCGAGGTAGTAGTAATGCTTGCCGGAGAAGCCTCCGGTTTTGTCGATGACGATGGACCAGGCCCCCAGCAGCGACCAATAGTAGAGAGCCGCTGTTCCCACCAGCACCCCCACACCGCCGTGATGGCGGTACAGAACGCAGGCCAGCACTACGATGAGCACGGTGGAGATCCCCAGTAGGGCGAAGTATTCCATGAGTGTTATTTGGCGTTAAGAGCTTCGCGGTACAGGCGCGCCAGAACCTGGGCATGGCCAGAAAGGGTGCAGCTTTGGATCGCAGCCGGGCCGTTGCTGCGCCGGGCCGATGCGGCGATATCGGCCAGAGCGCGCCCAATGACTTCGGGGTCGCGCGGAACCAGGCGCGAAGGATGGACGCCGCGCAGGCGTTCGGCGGCGTCTCCGGCGTCAACGCTGACTATTGGCAGACCGCAGGCCAGAGCTTCGGCAAGCACCGTGGGAGATCCCTCGGAATCGCTGGCGATGAGCAGGCAGTCGCTGGAGTTCATGTAGGAGGGGATGAGGCTGGGGTCGGTCCCGCCGAGGAGGACTTCAAGGCGGAGAGGGTTCAGAGAGCGCTGCGCTACGGCGATGGACTGCTCGGCCAAATCCAGGCGCTTGTTGCGAGGGTCGTAGCCGGCGTTGAAGAGAACCACGGGTTGATCGGGGTTCCAGTTGAGGCGCAGGCGGGCGAGCTGGCGCGGCTCGGGCCGAAAGAGATCGGGGTCTACGCCGGAGGGCAGAATCGAGACGCTGGAGCGTCTCCACCATAAGCGGTCGCGCAGTTCCCGGCTGACGCACACGATGCGGACGGCCCGAATTGCGGCGAGTTGGGAGAGCCAGTGTCCCAAGACGGCGCGCGGACTGCAGTGCGAAGCCGGATTCAGATCCCCACCGCGATAGGTGATGACCAGCGGGCGTGTTCCCGCCGCCATGGCAGCGAAGGCCGCCGTTACGGTCCCGAACTGCGCGTGGAGCAAGTGCGGCCGCAAGGTGCGGATCCAGGTGCGCAGGCGGAAGAACTCACGAATTAGCGCGAACGGTGAGGTGCGGGAGCTGAGGTAGAAACAGGCCGCTTCCACTCCATCGCTCGAAAGGTTTTCTGCCTCGCGCCGCGCGAAGATCATGGAACTCGCCCGGCCATCGCCGGGGATTACGAAGAGGACGCGGAAGGGGGAATCGGTCATCGAAAGCTCCAACGCCGGGCGGGCGGGGCTAGAGAGAACACTGCCAGCCGCCCGAGCTTGGCCCAGGCCAGTAAGTTCGCCGGGCGGGACCGGGCTAGGCGCCAGTATTCGCGGGCTGCCCGGCGGTAGCGGCCGGCCAGCATCAGATGGTCGGCCTGTTTGAGCGCGGCGGAATGAGGCAGGTCCGGCGACGCCTGCGCGGCGGCCAAGGCAGAGGCGACGTCCTCGGGCTCGCCGCGGTAGCGAGCCTGAGCCAGAAAACGCGCGGCTTGGCGAGCGCGGGCCTGCTCGCCGGCACGCGAGGCGCTGACGGATTGGGCGGAGTAGCGGTAGTGGTAGAGAGGCTCGGGCAAGTTCGCAGCGCCGGAGGCTTGCGCCAGACGCCACAAGAAGTCGTAGTCCTGCGCAAAGGGGAGTTGCTCGCGATATCCTCCCACGTCCCGCGCCGCAGACAAACGGAACATGACGGAGCCGTGCACGAAGGGATTGCCGCGCCAGAAGGCCTCGAGAATACGCTGGTGAGTTTGCGGCATGGCGACCGGCCACAGAGGGTTGCCGTCATCCTGATGAGTCCAAGCCGCGCTGCCGGCGAGAGCGGTTTCCGGATGTTGGTCGAGATAGGCGGATTGAAGCTCGAGACGGCGGGGATCGGACCAGTCATCCGCGTCCTGGCGGGCGATCAAATCGCCGCGGGCGAGCATCAAGCCGCAATTCAGCGTCGCGGTAAGGCCACGATGAGGCTCGAAGCGGAGTCGGATGCGTGAGTCGCGGGCGGCGGCTTGGGTGAGTGATGTCAGAGTGCCTGCGTCCGTACTGCCGTCGTCCAGGATCAGGAACTCGAACTCGCGCAGAGTTTGGTTGAGGATGGAAGCGATGGATTGCGCCAACAGCCGGGGAGGCGTGTTCCACACGCTCATGAGAACGGTTACCATCGCGCGCCCCAGGTTTGGGCCCACTGGGCGAAGCTGAGCAGAGTCCACAGGCGCTGGCCGGAGTGATGCTGCTGCGCGCGGGCGTCGAGCAACGGACAAGGAAGCAGTTGACGGATGACGGAATCGAGGGGACCGCTGAGCCAGGCGTGAATCGGCGCACCGAAGCCGCGCTTGGGGCGGTCCAGCAGACCGGGCGGAAGCCGGTCGCGGTAGGCCTGGCGCAGCAGGACTTTTTTTTCGCGGCCGCGGACCAGGTTTCGAGACTCCAGGCCTTGCGACCATTCGAGGATGCGGTGGTCCAGGAACGGCGCGCGGCCCTCCATGCCGTAGGCGGCCAGGGCGATGTCCGTTTTGAAGGTGAGGTCGTTGGGCAGATAGAAGTGCCGGTCGCTCCACATGGCTTGGTGCAGAGGGCCGGCGGGGGCGTGGCGCAAGTATTCGTCGGACGCCAGCAGGTGTGAGAGCGCGCCAGCCGCAGGGCCATGGCCGTTCAGCAAAAGGGCGCGGCCGCGCTGGCGGAAGGTGGTTTTGGATTCGAAGTAGACGCGCGTGGAGGAGCCCGAGCCGTCGCAAAGGCCGGCTGCGGCGGCCACGGCTTTGAAACGCTGCTTGAGAGGCGATGTTTTCGTAGTGTGGGTAGCCGGCGAAAGCCTCGTCGCCGCCGTCGCCGGTGAGAACGGCTTTGATACCTTGCGCGGCGAGGGCGCGAGCCAGCGCCAGGGCTGGAACGACCGAGCTATCGGCAAACGGTTCGTCGTAATGCGAAGCGGCGAGGGCGAGTTGCCTTGCTGCCGATTTGGTGGAGATGCGGATGACGCGGTGGGAGAGGCGCAAGTGGCTAGCTACAAGTCGCGCGCAGGCGAGCTCGGTTTCATCGCTGTCGAAGACTACGGTGAAGGTTTCGGGGAATGTTCTTGAAGCCGCGCACTCCGCGGCGATGATGGAAGAGTCGACGCCGCCGCTCAAGGCTAGAGCCACCGGCACATCGGCGCGGAGGCGCAGGCGCACGGCGTCGGAGAGAAGCGCGCGCAATTCCTCATTGAGCTCCTCACGGCAGCCAGAAAGCGGCATAGCCGCCTCGGGACGCCACCACCGGCGGATTTGGATTTGGCCGGCGCGGAAGCGAAGCATGTGGCCGGCAGCTAGCTTGCGGCAATCGCGGAAGATGGCCAGAGGCGCGGGGACGTAGCCCAGAGCCAGGTAAGCGTCGACGGCTTCGGGGTCCAGGCGCGCGCCGTGGAACGGGGCGAGGGCCTTCAGTTCGCTCGAAAAAGCTAAGGTTCTTCCGTCCCAGAAGTAGACCAGCGGCTTTTCGCCGCAGCGGTCGCGGGCCAAGATCAATTCCTGCTCTTGGGAATCCCATAGCGCAAAGGCGAACATGCCGTTGGCGCGGTGGAGCGCCTGCTCGACGCCCCAAGCCGAGCAAGCCTCCAAAAGGACCTCGGTGTCGGTGGAAGAGACGAACGGGCCGCCGAGTTCACTGCCAAGCTCGCGGCGAAGCTCGCTGCGAAGTTCGCGCCGGAGTTCGAGATAGTTGAATATTTCGCCGTTCAGCGCGATGGTGAAGCGGCCGTCGCGGGAGTGCATCGGCTGAGCGCCAGTAGGGCTGAGGTCGAGAACCGCCAGGCGGCGGTGGGCCAGCGAGAGCGCCCCGGCGTCAAAGAAGCCCTCCCCGTCCGGACCTCGATGAGCGAGTCTGGCGGCCATGGCGCGGCTGGCTCCAGGCGCGTCCGTATCAGAAACTATTCCTGCAATGCCGCACATCGGAGTTAAAGTCGGAGTTAAAGCGGGCTGACGCTTTCGCGCGGGCCGGAGCAACGCGGCTCGCGCCCGTGGCACATCAGGTGAATCAAAGTTTCGCCGAGGCTTTCCAGGGCCCTGGAACAATGCCGTCCGGTCTCTTGCAGCGCGGCGTGCCAGGCGGCGCAGGCCGCATCGGCGTGACCGCTCTTGAGCCGCGAGATCAACGTCAGAAGCAGATGCAGGCGCACGTCGGCGCGCCAGATGGCCTTCCAGGCGGCTTTGGCGAAAGCGTCGTTGCGATGCAAACGCTCGATCAACGCCTCGACAATCAGGAAGATCTCGCGCTGCATGCGCGCGCTTCCCAAACGGTTGCTCCAATTGCCCGGATGGCGGCGGTTGTAGACGCCGTGGCGCGGCAGCAGAACCGCGGGGAAGCGCTCCACCGCGCGCGCGAACCAATCGGTGTCGGCCAGCGCATACTGCGGATCGAAGCCGCCGGTCTCCACCCACACGCGGCGCCGAATCACCAAGGTGGAAGGATGGAAGGGCCAATCGTAATAACGGGCCATGTACGCCAGCAGCCGGCGGCGATCGACCGCCAGCGGCTTGGCGGAGCGGAAGGGCCGCGGTTCGAATAGTTCGTCGAGGCCGGCCTCTACCGCGTCGATGAAGCCGGAGTGGACCAGACCGGTTTCGGGATGCGCTTCGAGATAGGCGAGCGAGGCTTCCAGGTGCTCCCGCAGAAAGCGGTCATCGTCGGCGCAGATGGCGATGACGCTCGAATGGGCTTTCCCCACGGCCTCGTTCCATGCGGGGATGCCGCCGGAATTGGCGGAACGGCGGTAGATGTGGAGCTTGGAGTAAGCCGCGGCCAGCTTGCTGAGTTCTTCCCACGTAGAGTCCGTGGAGGCGTCGTCCAAAACCACCATTTCATCCGGCGGGCGGCTCTGCGCCAAGGCAGCCTGGACCGCTTCACGCAGCATGGCCGAGCGATTGTACGTGGCGATGACGACGGAGACGGTCAGGCGTTCCATTTCCAGATCGAGACGGCAAGGATCGTTGACAGACCCGCCAGCCAACTACGGGCTGCGGGCCGCCAGAGAAAGCCATAGCGGAGGCGAACGTAAATCGCGCCGATCGCCAGATGCGCCAGGTGCATCAGGAGGAAGGCGATGGATGCGGCCTCGGCGGGCGTGAACCACCGTGCCAGGAATAAGGCCGCGAAAAGGAACACGGCGGAGGCGGTAAGGTCGGCCAGGAGGAATGCGCGCATGTCGGCACACGCCAGCATGGGGATGGAGAGGATCCAGCCGGTCACTTTGAGGTAGTCGCCGAGGAGGGTCCAGCGGAGGTATTGGACGGCCGGATGAAATTGCGCGGAGTAAAACAGCGCCAGCCAAAAAGGCTTGGAGAGGGCGATCGCCGCGATGATCAACGCGGATGCGGGCGCGGCGAGCGTGAGCACGCGAGCGATTTTGGCGCAGGCCTCACGTGCGGTCGAACGGGTCAGCGCGGGCAGGTAGTGAGTTTGGAGCGACGCCAGAACCAGCGAGACCTGGTTCATGCTGATATTCCAGGCCGCGTCGAACTGGCCCGCGCCAGAGAGACCTTGATGACGGACGATATTGGCTCGCACGGTGAGAAGCGTGGCGGAGCCCGCCAAGCTGGTAAGCAGCATGGCTCCGGAGATCGAAAAGAAGTGACGCGCCGCTGGCAGAGTGCCGCCGTGGCCTCTAAAGCAGCTTGTAAGTGTGGTGCGGTGGGAATAGAGCCCGCAAACTCCGGCGACCGCAGTGATGGCGGCAGCCAAGGCGAGCAACATGCCAAAAGCCGAGTGGCGCGCGGCCGGCCAGGCTAGCGCGAACATCGCGCCGGGTCCGGCAAGTTGCAAGAGAGCGAGCGGGCGTGAGGCGCCCAGCGCGTTCAGCAGTGCGCTGGAGAATACGAACACGCTGGAACAGATCAGCGCCAGCGCGAGCCACCGGAGCGTGCTGGGGTTGACCAAGGTAAGACCGCTGACGCGAGCGACGGCGGAAGGGGCGAAGATCAGCACCGCGGCCGTGCAGGCCGTTGCGGCGGCGATTAGCTTCGACACCGCGCGTACGTAGTGGCCGCGCGACGGTCCCGTGAGGGCGCTGGCGCCTTGGGTCAAGGCGGTCTGACCGTTGAGGGTCGCGGCATTGAGAGCAGTATCCCGGATCTGCTGGAGCGTCGCCAGAAGGCCGAGGGCGGCCGGTCCGGCGAGGGCGGCGACGATTTTGACGGAGCCCGCGCTCAGCAGGCCGCTTCCCAGGGCGCACAGGCCGGAGAGCGTCATGATGCGGGCCAGCGCGGAGTATTCTTGGCGTTCGAGGGCCTGCTCTTCGATGGCGTATGCGGGTGCGCTCATAGGCCGGTCTCCCATGCCTGGTATCGCGCGCGCAGGCGGTCGATCAGGCCCTGGCGCTCCAGCGCGGCGAAGAGCATCTCGTACCCCAGAGCGCCGCGAAAGTGCACGCTATCGGAGTACAGCGTTTCCGGGTGGTCCGCGAAGACCCGCGTCAGATCGTAGAAATGCGCACCGCTCGATTCCGCCCAATGCGAGGCTTGCTCGCGAGCCAGCGCATAGCGCATGTGAATCACGCTGCCGAGCGGCGCGGCATCGCGTGGGCGGATCCGCCGCCACATGGCGGACTCCTCCGCGCTCCAGGGTTTATCGAGATGCAAGCTGGGCTGGAGCAGCACCGCGTAGAAAGCGCTCTGTCCAGTTGCGAGCGCGTGAGCCAGATCCAGGTGATACAGATACGAATCGAGGATTTGCTCCAGCGGCACGGGCTCGCCTGAAGCGCTTGCGCGGACGCGAGTGGCCAGCCGCAGGGCCACGCGAACCAGGGCCAAGTGCGAGAGCGCATCGCGTCCATCGACGCGGGCTTCGAGTTGGGCGTTCTGGTAGGGGAGATTGGCGGCGTCATCCTCGCCGATGGGGCGAGGATGCAGCACATCGTTGGCTCCATCGAAGCTCAATACGGCTTGCGGATGAAGGGGAAGGCCGTACTCGATCAGAATCGCCAATTCCTGCGCCGAGGTAGCCCCGCCCTGGCACAGGTCCAGTACGCGGGCTCGCGCCATGCCGGCTCGATGGAGCGCGTCTTCCAAGCGGTCAGGGATGGGCTCGCCAGGATGATCGCCCACTCCCAAACAGACTGAGCCTCCCAGGAACTCCACCAGGAACGAGTCGTGATACGTGTCGAGCTCCTGGGCTCGAAACCCATCTTTGTTGAGGGGCCACGGCGCACGAGACATCTTGAGCATGCGATAAGGCGAGTAAGAGAAAGAGATCTCGCCGCTGGGGGGACGGATGCGTTCGACCAGGCGCGCGGCGCCCTCGGCCAGCAGCAGCAAGATAAGGGTGTTGATGACAACTAAAGCGCCGCGCGGCACGCCACAGACTCCAGTTCAGAGGTTTGGGTTCGAAGGGCGCTGCTCCACCAGCGGTGGCACCATTCAACCAACTGCTCGACGCCCTGATCGAGCGGGGTGGAGGGCCGGAAGCCGGTTGCGGCGAACAGATCTTCGCCATCGGCGCGGGTTTCGAAGACATCGCCGGGCTGCATGGGCAGGAAGCGGCGGCGCGCGCGGCGCCCCAGTGCGGCTTCCAGAGCGTGGACGAAATCCATGAGCCCGGCCGGCGAGCCGCCGCCGATGTTGAACAAGCGATAGCCTTCCGGTCCGCGCTCGATCAGGCGCAACACGCTTTCGGCCGCATCGCTGACGAAGGTGAAGTCGCGGCGCATGCGGCCGTAGTTATAGATGTCGATGGCGCGGCCTTGCGCGATGGCCTCGGCGAAGCGGTAGGGCGCCATGTCGGGCCGGCCCCACGGACCGTAGACCGTGAAAAAGCGCAGGCCGGTGGTGGGAATCCCGTAGAGATGCGTGTAACTATGGGCCATCAGTTCATTGGCCCGCTTGGTGGCCGCGTAGAAGGACCGCGGCGTATCGCACCGGCTGCTGGTCGGACACGGCCCCGTAAGGCCCCCGTAGACGGAACTGGAGGAGGCGTACAGCAAGTGCCGGACACGGGCGCGGCGCGCGCCTTCGAGGACGTTCAAGAAGCCGGTCAAATTCGAGGCGGCGAAGGCGTGGGGATGGTCGAAGGAGTAACGCACGCCGGCCTGCGCGGCGAAATGGACCACGGCGTCGAACTTGCGGGATGCGAAGACGGCTTCCGCGTCGGCCCGGCGGGCCAAGTTGATGCGATGGAATTCGAAGTGGGCATGCCGTTCGAGCAGGCGCAGCCGCGCAGACTTCAGGCGCGGATCGTAGTAACGGTTCATGTTGTCGACGCCGGTAACCCGGACGCCGGCCTCCAGCAGGCCCCGGGCAACGTGGAAGCCGAGGAATCCGGCCGCGCCGGTGACCAGCACACTCATGCCGTTTTCTCCACCCAAAAATTGCCCAGCGCCATCCGCTCCAGCCCGCTGCGCAGGAACACGTCCACCGCGTCTGCGGCGCGATAGACCATCGGCTCACCGTGCAGGTTGAACGAGGTGTTGAGCAGAATGCCGTGGCCTGTGCGCGCGGCGAACTCCTGGAGCAGGCGGTAATACGCCGGGTTGTGATGCTCGAAAACCTCGTGCGGGCGAGTGGTGAAGTCGTGGGGATGCTGGGCGGCGCAGAAGGAAGCCCGCCGCTCCGGACGGGAGCGAAAAGCGAACATCATATACGGCGACGAGGCCGGCTTGGGTTTCGCGTAATAGTCACCCGAGCGTTCCCCGAGAACGGAGGGTGCGAAGGGCATCCAAAAATCGCGGCCCTTGACGGATTGATTCAACACGCGTACCAGCGAGGGGGCATCGGCTCGGGCCAGAATGGAGCGGTTGCCTAGAGCCCGCGCGCCGAACTCGGCCGGACCGGAGGCTCGCGCGACGATGTAGCCGAGCGCCAGGGCCGCGGCGGTGGACTTCTCGATATCCGGCTGGTGGGAGTAGCGCAGCTTGCCGCAGCGGGCGGCGGGCTCCAGCGCGGCCTCCGCTTCGTGGTCCGCGATGGTCTCGCCGGCATAGATGGGGCCGAGGGGCTGGATGCGTTCGCCGGATCGGGCGGCCAGGAATGCCGCGGCGCCGATGCTGTTGGATTCGTCGCCGCAGGAGGGGAATACGTACATCTGCTCCACCTCCGGCAGCTCCAGCACGGCCAGGTTGGATTTTACGTTCATGAAGACCCCGCCGGAGCAAGCGATTCTGGAGATGCCGGTTTCGCGAATGGCCGAGCGAACCCACCGGGCGAGCATGCGCTCAAGGAAGGTCTGGACGCCGGCCGCCGCGGCGTCGAAGCGCTCGCGCGCCATGCCGCGCCGGATCGAATCGCAGGCCGCGTACATCGAGGGCACGCCACGCTTGCGCTTCCAGGAGAGACCTCCTGGGGCGAACTCAAACAGATCCAGCAGGGATTGCGCGATCGCCTCCGCCGCGGGCGTGCCGGCGGCGTAGGGCGCCAGGCCCATGACCTTGTATTCGTGCTCCAGCGGGTGCAGGGCAAGATGAAGCGTGACCAGGGAGTAGAGACGGCCGATGGAGTCGTGCTCGCTCACCTCCGCGATGCGCGTAAGAGCGCCGCGGGAGCCGATGGAGACGGTAGCCGAGAGCCGGTCGCCGGAGCCGTCGCAGGTGAAGACCAAGACCCGGCCAGAGGAGCTGCGCGAAGCCCAAGGAGAGGTGAAATAAGCGGCGGAGGCGTGGGCTAAGTGATGCTCCACCGGCTCTCCCGCCGCGATGCCCCCAGCTTCCAAATGCTCCTGGCGAAGGGCCGCCTTGCGGCGCTGATAGGCTCGGTCGAGCGCAGTGCCCTTGAACGTCTGTTTCCAGTGCGAGATCCAGCCGGAGGAGGCTTCGTAATCGGCGGCGATGGTTTCGCGGCTCCACTGCCCGTAGTTGGTATAACGGCCGTTGAGCGCGACCCGCGCGATGTCTCCGGAAGCGCCGGCCAGCGCCGCGGCTCGCGCGGGAGCGTCGCCCTGATTCTTGATCCGCGTGAGCCGCTCTTCTTGCACGGCAAACTCGATCCGTCCATCGCGCAGCAGCGCGGCTGAGGCGTTGTGACCGTCGTGGATGCCCAGGAATGCGCTCATACCTGTTGCGGCTCCTTGGCGTCTTGTTTCGCATCGTGGTCTTCCTTGGGGCGATAGTAGGAGCGATAGTAGCCGTAGTAGTAGTAGCTCTCACTCAGCTCTTTGTGGACCTCATTGAGCACCACGCCCACCACGCGGGCTCGCAGACGCGTTAACGTGGCCAGCACCGTGGCTACGGCCTTGCGGCTGGTCTGCCCGGCGCGCGCGACCACCAGCACACCGTCGGCCGCGGTCGCCATCTGCAACGGCTCGGCGAACCCGAGCAGCGGCGGCGCATCCAGCACCACCAGGTCGTATTCCAAGGCCGCTTGCTCCAGCAACTCAGTCAGTCCCCGTCCGACCAGATCCGCGGCCCGGCGCGAAGGAGGGCCGGCGGGGAGAATATCGAGATTGGGCGCATGCTCAATCCGGATACAGGCATCCCGCCAGGAAAGTTCTCCCATCAGGGCGTTGGATAGGCCGATGACGCTAGAAAGATTGAAATTGCGGTGCACGCTGGGGCGGCGCAAGTCGCCGTCGATCAGGAGGGTCCGCTTGCCTTGCTCGGCATGCGCCGCGGCAAGATTGGAGGCGGTGGTAGTCTTGCCTTCGCCGGGACCCGCGCTGGTGACCAGCAGAGAGCGGTAACGCCGGTCGAAACTGCCCAGCAGAATCGAGTTGCGGAGTGTGCGAACACTCTCATGGAAGCCGCTGAGATCGTCGCTGGCGTCCTCCTTGGCGGCGGATGCCGAAAATCTGGTTCCGGCAGTAACCGGCGGGCGGGACTTCATCAGCGGCAGGCTGCCGATGACCTCCGTGCGCAACGCGCGCGCGGCCTGTTCCGGGTCGCGGATGGTTTTGTCGAGCATGTCACTCACTACCGCGGCGCCCACGGCCAGCAAAGCAGAGAACAGGAACGCCAGCAGCAGGTTCAAGGGAACGTCGGGGAACACCGGGCTTAGCGATGGGCGCGCCATGTCCGCAATCCGGATGGCGGAGTTCTCGAAGCCGGAATTGATGCTGGCTTCCTTGATGCGCCGCATCAGCTCTTCGTAGAGAGTTTTGTCGGCGTCGGCTTCGCGTTTGGCCGCCAGATACTCAAAGGAGCGGGCGTTGACCTGGTCGAACTCGGCTTTGGCTCCGGCCACGGCCTGCTGAGCCATCTCCTCGCGCTGCCTGGCCTGATTGAATTCGGCTGCAACCCGGCGAACAACTTCGGCGCGGGTGGAATCGAAAGCCGATTGCGCATCTTCGAGCTTGGCCTCCGCGCGCCGGTATTCGGGATGCTTGGTTCCGTAGAAGGACTGGACTCCGGCGAGGTTTTCGCGCGCTTCGTTCACATGGTCGGCCAGCTTGCGAAGGGCCTCGCCTTGAGCCGACGCCAGCGCTGCCTCCAGCGAGCCATCCTTGACGGCGTCATACGCGGCTTCTTGCTTGATCCGGTCGCCCTGGGCGGCGGTAAAGTCGGCGTTGAGTTGCAACAGGCGCGTAGCCAGAATGTTGGTTTTTTCCTCCGGATTGATGACGCTGAGATCGCGCTCGAATTTGGCGAGCGCTTCGCCGGACCGCTCCATTTTGGCCTTCAGCTCTTCGAGTTGTTTCTCCATGAAGGCCGAGAGACTGGCTGAGCTGCGCAGGCGAATATCGTAGGTGTGCTCCAGATAGGACTGCGCGATCGAGTTGGCGGCATCGGCTGCCAGTTGGGGGTTCTCGGAGCGATAGCTGATTTGCAGCAGATAAGTGTTGGGAGGGCGAGTGACGGTGAGGCGCGTGAGCGTGACCGGCGCCTCGAGGTTCCGGCCGGAACTGGAAACGCCAGAACTGGAGATGCCAGAACTGGAGATCGACGATCGATGCTCGGCTTCCCGCAGGCCAAAACGCTGATCGACCGGGCGCAGAACCGAGTCCGATTCGATCAGCTTGATCTGCGTGGCCAGGAACTGGTCGGCGTCGTTCAGGATGGTGCGGGAGGCTTCGTCCCCGACCACCCCCGGCGGCGATTGACGGTCGATGTCGACGGTGGCCGTGGATTCGTAAATGGGAGTGAGCCGCGCGGAAACGATCCAGGTAATGACTACCGCCGCCGTAACAAAGCCCGCGATCCTGAAGCGGTAGCGCTTGAGGATCCAGAAATATTGCGAAAGCGGGATCTTGGCGGCTTCGGGCTCGTCCTCCCAGGCCCAGGAGCCTTCGCTCAAAGGGGGCGCGGCGTAGGCAGGAAGCTTGGCGAGCTCCATTACGGCCGGAATGTTTTCGTTGGGGACCACTATCGGTTGACGCTGAGGATTAATGCTCCCGACGCGGTGCCGGCGACGAAGCCCAGGGCCTTTTCGAGAGCGTTCGCGGTGTTGCGCGCGGCGCGGCTGTCGGGGATGTAAAGAATGTCGTTGACGCCCAGCTCGACGTCAGGCGCTTTGCGGTCCATGATCTTGCGCAGCTCGATCTCGATTTCCTGGGGAGCAGCCGAGGAAGAATTCTCCGGACGGCGGTAGATATAGGCCTGCTTTCTGGGAAAGGGCGCGAGTCCCTCGGCCAGAGCCAGGGCCTTGAGGACCGTGAGCGGGACGCCGTCGCTAGCGGGAAACCCTCCCGGCTTGCGTACGTTCCCGACCACGAAGATGCGGCCGACTTGCGGCACGCGCACCTCCTCGCCGCCTTCGAGCGTGAGATTGAGCGAAGGGTCCGCGGCGTCGATCAATCCTTTCACCGGAACACGCCGGATTTCGGGCGCCTCACCGGGACGCGACGCGGGGAAAGTGACCAGGATTTCCCCGCCCGCATCCGCGTTGAGGCCCTGGGCGCGCGCCAGAGCTTCGAGTAAAGTGATTCTGGAGTTGACCGGAAAGGTCAGAGGCTGCCGCACCGCGCCCAGAACGCTGACGGGACGGCTGTGATATTCGGCGATGGTCACCGTCACGGCCGGATCGACCAGCACGTGTCCCTTCGCCAGCGCCTCGGCGATGCGCTGTTCGGCTTCGGCTGGCATCGTGCCCGCGACCGTCACGGGACGGTCGAGCATAGGCAGGCGGATCGAGCCCTCGGCCGAAACCCGAACCATGCGGCTCAACTCCGGCGCGCCGTAGACATTGACCGAGACCAAGTCCTCCGGCCCGAGGAGCCGGGCGGGCAGATTTGTGGAGGAGTCGGGCGAGACCTGCGCCAGGACAGCGGTGCACGCGCTCACCACCATCAAAAGCCGGAACATGCGGACATCCTCTTTGGCAGTGGGTTTGGCGGCGGAACTTCACGAACCGGAGCGATCATTCCAGCGTCGATTTCGATAGCCAAGGCGCGCTGCAACAGCTCGATGGCCAGCACCAGGCGCAGAGCGCCCTTGTCGCGCAGCAGCGTTCCTTCCACACCGCGTAAGGGACCGTCCTCAATCCGCACGCGGTCTCCCATCTTGGGATAAGGCCATGGCCCGATCGGCAGTTTGGAAGCTAGAGCCGCGCGGACGCGGTCGATTTCGTGAAACGGCACCGGGGCTGGCGATCCGCCAAATCCGACGATCCGCGCCACACCGGGAATGCGCAGGACGCGAACGCGATCCTCCACCGGGAACCGGCCGAAGACGTATCCGGGGAATAACGGCGCGTCGAGATGCTTGACGCGATCCGACCAGCGTCGCCGCTCACGATACAGCGGAAGGAAGGTTTCGACGCCGTGGGCGCTCATCGCCCCTGCGGCCATGCGTTCGTGCTGGTATCTTACGTTCACTGCGAACCACGCCCCTTCAGGAGGTGCTTTTTCCGTCTCGGGGCAAAGCTCGCGCATTGTGGGTCCCATGGGGCCTCTTAAGGAAATCCGTCTCCGCTAGATTTGTGGAGAATGAACCGGATTTGTCTCAGGCGGAAGTCCGGTAGTGAGGCGAGCGGGCTAGCGCCAGAATTCGTACCACCGCCGCGGATTGCGGGGTACTTCCTGGATTATAGGCTCTAAGGGAATTCCGGCAACGGCGGCACCGGGGTTGGTCACGCACAAAGCTTCCGCCACCGATTCACCGTAATTCTTGCGCAGCCAATCGTAAGCCAGGTCCATGCGGGGAGGGCGGTGCTCGCAATCGTGCGCATCGCTGGCCGTGAAGTGCGCCAAATTGCGGTCCAGCAGCTCGCGGCAGAAATCCTGCGCTTTGCGCCCGAATCCCCCGGTGATGCTTTGCGCGGTGAGTTGAACGGTTGCGCCCTCCGCTACCCACGCCTCGATTTGATCCAGGCGCTGCCGGAGGAGGGCGTTGCGCTCCGGATGCGTGATGACCGGAATCATGCCGGCGCCGGCCAGGCGCGAGAAGATTTCCTGCGTGTTGTTGAAGATCAGGAGATCGGAGAACTCCACCAGCAAATAGTCTTTTTGGCAGATGGTGTATTTGCGCGGATTTTCGATAGCATTCTGGATGTTTTCGTAGCTGAGATGGAAGTCGCAGCCGGTATGGATCTCAATCGCTCCGTCCAACTCCTGCTTGAGGCGATCGACCCGCTCGGCGATCGCTTCCGGATCATAGGTGTACTCAAGGTTCGAGTGGGGAGTGGCGACGATGGCCGTGGTTCCGTGCTGGGCCGCCATGCGGAGCATAGCCAAGGACTCCTCAATGGTGCTGGCCCCGTCGTCCAGGCCGTACAGCACATGGCTGTGGATGTCGATCAACTTTGATTTTAACCCGCTTACCTTCCGCGAACGTGCCGCCACCAATCGTGGAGTTCAGCGGTCCAACTGGTGGAAGAAGGCGCGGCCGGCGCGGGCTCAGGCTCGAAACCTCCGGAAGCGTGGACCTCAGGCAGAGCAGGTGGAAGCTGGTAGGGAGTCTTCGAGACCATGCGGACGTGATAACCGTTGAAGGCGAAAGTGCGCTGGTACAGCTTGCCGTCTTTATCTTCCAGCACGACGGAGAAAGCTTTCTCGTCTTGGCCTGGGACGGATTGGGTCTCCACCGGATAGTAGCCTTTGACGTTGCGCTCGATGTACGCGGTTTCGTAGTGGTGGCGCTTAGAGCTCCAGACGAAGACGCGGAAGCTGTCGAAATCGTAGGGTCGCAACCCCGGGGAAGCCGTGGTCCACAACCAGTTCTGCTTGGTTTCGCCTTTGACCTTATCCTGCACGTCGCCGACCGGCAGATAGGCAGTAACGCGATGGCCTTCGGCGTACTGCGCGACCTCCTCGGGAACATTCATCACCAGCATGCGCGCCAGTCCCCAGCCGGTGTCGCCGTTGCGCGTGCGCACCAGGTCCCAATCGTCTTCGGGCGGCGGCGCACCGGGCGGCTGCGCTCCGGCAACGGGAGCCGCGGGTTGGGCATGCGGCTTCGATACCGTCATCCAATTCGATGGAGGAGGCGGAGGCGCGGGCGGAGGGCGCAACGGTGCGGCGCCGGAGCCGGCTTTCGATTTTCCTTTCTTTGAAGCGGTGGCGCGATGCACCACGGCCGGCTTGGACGGAACAGGAGGCGCGGAGCGCGGGCTGACACGATGACCGATCACCTCCGCCGTGCCACCTTCGGGGATCTGGAAGAAGCTGGGAGATTGACGGTACGGCTCGGCGTGGATGTTAAGAACTTCGTACACTTTCGCGGCGCCCTGCGAGGGGAGCTTGGCGGCGCTGGCGGCAAGCAGGCGGAGATCGGCCATCTGGCGGTCGCTCAGGAGCTGGCTGGCGTCGGTCCAACCTTCCGTTCCCGACGCCGTGCGCACTCTGACGAAGCGCCTGCGCATCTCCAGCACATCCAGCTTGTCGCCGTGCTTAACGGTGGCGACGGTTTGAGACTTTGGTCCCAGATCGTTTCGCAGGATGAGGGCTGCGGGCCCTGCGTAGGCGACTCCGGTAGAGGGCTTCGGAGGCGGAGTGGAAGAAGTGCAGGAGGACAACGTCAGAGCGGCGCAGAGCAGAGCGCACAGAACAACAGACGCGCTTAGCCGATGCCGAGATCGTCGATGCGCTCCAGCGGCGAACCGCAGCGGCGGCAAATCAGCGAGCCGCAATCGCCGCAAGCCAAAGGATCGGGCACGGACTGGCCGCAGCGAGGACAGTAAAACTCGATGGCCGGTTTTTCTGGCATGAAGGGCACCCGGCACCGGGACTTTACGGCTCCCCCGGAGTGGCTGGCGCGGGCTCGGGCACGGCGTCGGGCACGGCACTGGGCCCGGTATTGGGCGAGGTAGCTTGCGCGACTGTTCCTGATCCCGAGCCCGTGGATGACCCCGCGGGCTTCGCGGCAATGTTCGCCGAGCGCGCCTTCAAGAAAATGTCGTACTGGCTCATGAGATCGCGCACCACCGCGTCCCCGAGCATGTGATACCCCATGCCCACGAAGTGAACGTGATCGCTCTGCGCCATCCCGGCCGCAACCCACTTTTGCATGGAGCCTTTGCCGCCCATCTTGGCGCGCATGTCCCAGAACGGGCATCCGTTGGCGAGCGCCGCTTCGCGCTGCGCCTCCACGATCATGTCGAGCTGGTCCATGGGTTGCCAAACCCTCCGGACTTTCTGATCGCGGTCCGGCGGGCCGATGACCAGAATAGTGGCGGCGGGCGCCGCGGCGCGAAAGCGCTGGATCAGTTGCGAGAACATGTCTCGGTAGGACTCCAGGGTCCAATCCTTGCGGCCCGCCTCATTGGTTCCGTAGGCGAGCACGATCATCGCGGGATTGCGGTGCTCGATATTGGAGCGCAACGTTTCTTCGTTCCAATCGAGAATAATGTTGGCTTGCGCACCGTTGATGCCCAGAGTCTCGTAAGTCACCCCGGCGGGTTTTTCGGCGACCCATCCGAACAGGCGCACCGGGGCGTGGTCGAGTGTCTCCAGTTCGAGTTTGTGCGGTCCGGGCATGGCCTCCAGGTGGTAGTAAGCGGGGCTGGGCTCGCCGTCAGTGGACACGCGATCGGCCGGAACGCCGTTGTCGTAGAGCTGGAGCGCGCCGCCACCGGGCTGCTGGTAATAGTAAAGCTCGAAGTTGCTGGCGTCGGCTTCGACGTAAACGGCTTCGCGCGGCGAGCGCACCGACATGCTGATACCGCCGAGCCCGTAGACGCCGTCGCCGGCTGCGGCCCACCAGCCCGTCAGTGTGCCAACCGCTGGTCGAACCGCTGCGCACGTCCTCGCGCCGGTATCCGATATAGGGACGGCCAGCGAAGGAGTAACCGGCGCCGCCGTCGCCGAATTTTTCCTGCAGCAGCGTGCGCATTTCGCCGGTCCATTCATCGGCCGCGGTGTGCGAGTCGCCGTAGTGAAGAATGCGGACCGGGCCGTCCGCCTTGCCTTGCTGAAGACGGTAGAGCTGCTCGAAGAAAGGAATCAGCGCCGCGGGGTTCTCGACCGGAATATCAGCGCCGTTAGCGACGTATTCGAACACCGCGTCGTGAGCCTGGACGCGAAGTTTGGCGGCGACGGGTGTGGCTTTAACCACGGCCTTGGCGGGAACAGCCGGCTTGGCGGGAACAGGACGTTTGGGGGCGCTTGCCGTCGGCGGAGCCGCGGATGGCGAAGCCGTCCCTGGCGCTGGAGCTTTCGTCGCGGGAGACAGCGGCGCGGCCTTGGCGGTCGCCGCGGTCGATTTCGCAGCGGTTGACTTAGCTGCCGCGGATTTAGACGCCGTGCCCTTATAGGCCGTAGATTTGGATGCCGTGGATTTAGACACCGCAGATTTGGATGCCGTGGGTTTAGTTGCAGTGGACTTGCCAGCCGTTGATACGGGGGCACTCGACAGATAGCGCTTCTTCGCCGGCGCCTTGGTGGACGCTTTCTTCTTGGTGGTCGACTTGGCCTGGTTCGAGGGAGTCGCTGGAGTGATCGCAATAGCCAGGGCGGCGCCTGCCAGCGCGATCACGAGAATCTGAAGGGTTCTCATCGTTTTGGAGCAATTCCAGTCGAGGCCACACCAGTCACAGGTTCATCTCCCGAAGACCCTGCCTCCGCCCTGGTCTCCAATTCTTTAATTTGTCGGCGCTTATATTGGTTATACCCGTCTCGGAGGGCATTGTACAGTAGCTCCCCCACGATCCTGGCTCCCGCCGGCATGGGATGGATGAAGTCGGCGCCCACTAAACGCGGCTCGCCGTTATACCATTTGGCCATTGTGCCGGCTCCGCCCATCGCCTCGAAGGTGTTGAAAAATGCCACTCCGAGCTCCGACGCGGCTTGCGATTCGATGTCCACCAGATGCGGCAGGGCTTCGATGGTGCCGATTTCGCCGGTCTGTTTTCGCTCGCCGCGGTCCATGGGACTCATCAACAGAATGGAGGCGTCGGGGACGGCGGCTTTAATGCGGCGCACTGCGGCGCGCAGCTCGGGCCCCCAGGTGCCGTTGACGAAAGAGGGGAAGCCGCTCTCATTGGTTCCGAAGGCGACCACCACCAGGTTGGGATGGTAGTGCTGCAGTTCCGCGGTCCAGTGCGGGCCGTTCATGGCGCGGGAAAGCAGCGTAACGTTGGCGCCGTTGATTCCCAGGCTGCTATAGACTACGCCGGGACCGGACTTGCGGAAATCGGCGCCAAACAGACGCACCGTGCCTTTGGTTACGCGCAGAGTGATCTGCGAAGCGCCTGCGGGAAGGTCGAACGAGGCGTAACCGGGACCCAGGTCTCCGTCGGTCTCGGCGGAGCCAATCGGAGTGACCTCCTCGCCGGCCTTGGCTTCGAGCGAGAAGGAGCCGCCGCCCGGCTGGGCGAGATAAGCGACTTCGACAGCAGTGGGCGTGTCTTTGAGCGTCCAGCGCGCCATGGCTCCGCTTGATCCCCGAAAGCTGGCGGCGCCGAGTCCGTGCAGACCGTCTTTCAATCCGCCGGGAACGCCAGCGACGTCGATCTTCCAATTGGAGGAGTCCATCTCCACTCCGCGATGCCCGTACCAGGCCCAGGGCCGCGCGATCAGCACGAAGCCGGAGCCGGCGTCGCCGAACTGCTTTCTGCAACATGGCGCGTGCGTCGGCAGTGATCAGATCGGCGGTGGTAGGAGAGTCGCCGTAATGCAGCACCACGGCGCTGCGCTTGTCGAGGGCAGCGTAGAAATGATCCAGCTCATGCATGGGATCGGAGAGGTTGGAATAGGCGGGGCTCGCGAGGGGCTCGATTTCGATTTTGAGCATCGTGAGATGCTTGACCGGAGGAACCTCGAGGACCGGCGGCTTGGGAAGAGGCATCTGCCAGAGCTGGGGGATGGTCTGCGGATCGAAAAGCTTGGAGATCAGCATCGCCGCGGCGAACAGCAGGCCGGTGAGGATGGTCTTCCAGGGCATCATCTGCTTAAAACCGGATGTAGATGAACGGCGCCGCTCCCGTGCGGGCGACGAATTGGAGACCGAAAACAAGGCCCGCCAGCGCGGCGGCCTGAGCATAGAAGGGTGCGCGGATATAGAGGTTGACGCTGAAGTCGTACCACTTCTTCGGGATGTAGTGGGCCAGGATGGCGATCGCCAGGATGATGGCGAGCTCGCCGGAAATGTTGGCGAAGGAGACGGTCAGCGAGCCGATGCGCTGCAGGATGGAGCCCACGGTTTCCAAATCCGGCGCGCGGAAAAAGATCCACGCGAAAGTGACGTAATGGAAGGTGAGGACGATGTATAGATAGCGCCAGAAGCCGGCGGCTTTGGCCGTGCCTCGCCAGGATTGCCACAGGCGAAGCGCCGCGAGGCCGATGCCGTGCAGCGCGCCCCACATCACGAAGTTCCAGCTCGCGCCGTGCCACAGGCCGCCGAGAACGAAGGTGATCACCAGATTCAGATACGCGAAAAACTTGATGCGTTTGCCCCGGCAGGGAAAAATAGAGATAGTCGCGCAGCCAATTGGAGAGAGTGATGTGCCAGCGGCGCCAGAAGTCGGCGATGTTCTCCGCGGCGTAGGGACGATTGAAGTTGATGGGTAGCTTGATGCCGAGCAGCGCGGCCGAGCCGAGCGCGATATCCGTGTAACCGGAGAAGTCGTAATACAGCTGGAAGGTATAGGCGTAGACGGCGATGAGGGTCTCGGCGCCGGTATACAGCTTCGGAAAATCGAACACGCGGTTGACCAGATTCCCGGCGAGATAGTCCGCGATCATGAGTTTCTTGACCAGGCCGATGCCAATCAGGAAGAGGGCTCGGCCGCCCGCGGAGGCGTCGAGCTGCTTGGGCTTCTCAAATTGCGTGAGCAGGGTCTCGACGCGCGTGATGGGTCCGGCAAGCGTGGTGGGGAAAAAAGAAACCGCGGCCAGATGCGCCAGGTAACTGCGCGTGCCTTTGATATCGCGGCGGTACAGATCGATGGTGTAGGTGAGGGCCTGGAAAACATAGAAGGAGAGGCTGATAGGGAGGGCCCAATTCCATGCCGGCTGCGGTTTGCCGGTCCAGTTGGCCCAGTTACCCAGGAAGAACGGCACGTACTTGAAGAAAGCCAGGATGCCCAGGTTCATCAGCACGCTGGCGGTGACCAGCAGCCGGCGGACGGCGCGGTTCTTCGAATACTGTAAGCCGAGGCCGAGAACGTAATCGATGCTGGAGGCGGCGGGGATCAGGGCAAGGAGGGTGAGGCTCCAGCGGGCATAAAAGAAATAGTTGGCGAAGAGGAGGAGAGAGAGTGTTACGGTGCGCCAGCGCGACAGCGGCCAGTAGAGCGCGAACAGCGCTCCCAGGAAAATGAAATAGGTGGAGGTGTAAAGCGACAAGTTTCAGGATAGCAAGAGTGCCCGCAGGCCGCTCTGAGTATAGGAGTATGGTAGTATGCTCCCATGAGTTATCGGCTCCAAGTACTGATTCCAGAGGAGTTGGATGAGCAGATCCAGAAAGCCGCGAAACGCAGCCGGATCTCGAAGGGTGAGTGGGTTCGGCGCGCTTTACGCGAGTCCGTGCAGGTTGGCAAGACCCGTTCCGGAGCTTCCGCAGTGTCTCAGTTAGCGGTTTTGAACGGCCCGACTTCGGGAATCGAACGGATGCTCCACGAGATCGAGGTCGGCCAGCGCTGACCGGAGGCCCTGTGAAAATCTACATCGATTCCAACATCCCGATGTATGTGGCGGGCGCCGAGCATGAGCATCGGGAGCCGGCGCGGCGGTTTCTGGAGCGGGTGGAGAAGCGTGAGATTCAATCCTGCACCAGCACGGAGGTGCTGCAGGAAATCCTGTGCCGGTATTCGGCGCTTGCGCGGCGGGATTTGGGAGGGCGCGTATACGATCTGTTCGTGGAGGCTTGCCCGGAGGTGCTGGACATCACGCTGGCGGATTTGGACCGGGCGAAAGAGTTGATCTCGCAGACGGCGAACCTCTCGCCGCGCAGCGCTCTGCACGCTGCGGTGATGATGAATCACGAGGTCGAATGGATCGCGACGTTCAACCGCGAATTCGACCGGATCGCGGGGGTGCGGAGAGTGAAGCTGGCTTGAGGGGCGGGCTGGTAAACGCTGCGCGACTACAGAGGATCAATTTCCAGAAAGCCGTTTTGGGGCCAGTGTACGAGTCGGCGACAAATCATTCGAGTGCAAAGGGTATGAGCGTAAATGCAGCACTACAGCAAATCGAGTTAACAACCAACGCGATCCGGTTTGAGCCTTCCCGGCAGAGATCTTGACGGCGCTGCGGCGGCAGAGTGTTAGCCCTGCGGGCCGCACCTGTAGCTATTCACTGTAGTGGCGTCTGACCCGCGCGCTAGATGCTGTAGACCGTGACGCCCGCTTCAGATAACATTTTGTTCGCAACGACGTGATCTTCGCGGTAACGTTCTCCTGCGTACATGTCCATTCTCCGGGCCGAGATAACCACCTCTCTAATCCCGGCTTGGATTATGCCCCTCGCACATTCGGAACATGGCAGCAATGGCACATATAAAGTGCACCCGTCGAGCGGCGTGCCGGCTTTGGCTGCAAGGAATATCGCGTTGCGTTCCGCGTGCTCGATCCAGGCGTACTTCGCAGGACGCTGAAGCCGAGATGGCTCCGGTCGGACGTTGCGGGGCAGTGAATTCCAGCCCTCAGATCTGACCTCCTCACTTGGGTCCACGATAATGCACCCAACCCGCGTGTCTGGGTCGTCGCTATTACGGCTCAATTCGTCGCATCGATCAAGCCAGTGACGGAACTTCGTAAGGTCTTCAGGCAAGATGCCCCCAGGTTCGTTTCCCGGACGCTCAGCATCGCACGTCGGTTCCACTATCACCGCTTCAGCCAGCGATCTGCCTTAACGTGGTTTCCCACAAAGCACAGAGTGAATACGCCGGAAGCGTGATGGGCGATTATTCGAAAGTCAAGATTAACAGACAAAGACCACAGATCCTTCGCCCTCTCCATGCGGTGAAGCCTGAGTCCAGGTTGTCCCCAACCCGCGCGGAAATCGGAGATCCTTTGCCTTGCAAGCTCTGCAATGGCTGGATCCCTACCCTCCAACCTCAGGAGATCCTTCTCAAAGCCCTCGGTGACCTCAACCCGATGCGGACGCTGTCCTGACTGCCCGTCTCGCGCATGTGGCAGCCGAACGCCTTCTCCCAGGCCCGCGAGTCGTTCAAATGTCACGGCCACCATCTTTTCAGTTACAAACTTCCTACAGGATCGCGCCAGTCTACTGTCGAGCTCGGCACCCCGAAGTTCCCGCTCCACACGCTCCTGGAGCCTGCGCATTACCTCCCACGGCGGTTTGTCACCTTGGCATTTCTTGAGTTCGTTTTCGAAGAAGCCTAGCACTACATTCTGGACAGGTTCGTAACACGCGGACACCAATTCAGCCTCTTCCTTGGACGCCGTGTATGCATTCCATCTGTACTGTTCTTCCGGCCCGCGCACCACGTCTCCAAGTTGCGCCAACTGTAGATCGTCATGTTTCAATAGCTCATCTCGCCGCCCGAACGCGCTGCCCGGAAGATCGGGGGGGACCGTGAGCGCCACCGTGTCATACCTGGCTCTCACCGCAGCCTCGATCGGCGACAACTCATCTCGACCCGCCGCAATGACCAGCGCGCATGGGCCGTCTTGTGGGCGCGGCGTTTCAGCTTCATCTGGATGCTGAATTATGATTGGTCGAGCCTCCTGGCAAAGGGCGCTCATGTAGAGTTGCTTCCTGCCGGGTTCGTCGTATGAAGCTTTTATGATGGGTTGAGTTGGTCCGTTGACATAGTAGAATGCCCCGACACCAACGGAGGGGCCAAACACGCGCGCAGCTAGGTTCGCACCCAGCTCCCGGAGGTTGCACCATCCGTTCTTAAGGTCCTTTACCGTCGATCCCGAGTAAAAGGCAGCGCCGTCGACGTAGAGATCAACCTTATCCATAGGATCGCCCTTTGCAAATGACCCCAGTTGAGCCGTTGGAGCCCCCTTGGACACTCCAACCGCCGATTTCAAGAATACACCCTTTTCAGCAATCGGGCCGCCACATTAAAAAAAGCGAATACTCGGGCCCGGCAATACCGCGGCCAGAATCGTGTGAGATCGCGCCCCAGGTCTACCCGATCGGGCGACGCTCTACCCGCTGATGTAACCGTGACGTGGGCGCGATGTCGCGATCTGGGAAAGTGACGCACCTACTCACGATTAACGCCGCAGCGTAGACCAAATTCGTGGATCTGGACCGAGAAGTCGGCTCGTACCCGCGGAACCCCAACCTGATGAGGCGCTAATCGACGGTTCGCCCGCTGTGGCGCTGCGCTTCGCCAGCCGCGGGAGTACGGAGGGTGAAGCTGGCGTGAGGGGAGCGGCCTCACCGTTCGAGCGCGAGCAGGACGCCGGTTGACGTGTCGAGTTCCGCGATGCGGATCGCGTTGCGGCGAAGGACTTGGGCCGCAACTCCTGTTGGGTAGTTGCATGAGCGAAGGATGACGATCTTCGCTCCAGGTGACGTACGACTCAGCCGCTCGAAGTCAGCGTCCGTCGAGACCAGGATGAAGCCGCCACTCGCGGCGTAATCGAGAATTCTGGCATCGCCGGCGCCGGCCAATCCGTTCTTGAGTGCGCTTTCGGATTCAGGAAAGAGGTCGCCGAGGAGATCGGCGAGTTTAGGAGAAAGGCTCTCGTCAAAGAGCAGCTTCATCCTTCGGAGGCTTTCCTACCGGCGGCTAATTCCGCTGCGTAGGCATAGACCGCCAGGAAATCCTCAGGCTCGAGCTGCGGGTAGTCAGAGAGGATTTGCTGTTGAGACGCGCCACTGGAGAGCCATTCCAGGATTTCCTGAACGGTGATGCGATGGCCCCGAATGCACGGCTTACCGAAACGGACCTTCGGATCAATCGTGATGCGCTCCAGAAGCGTGCCGTGTGCCGCGGACATCTCAATGCTCCTGCCGTCATTATAGCCGCGCGTGGGGCGCTGCACGCGGCGGTGATGATGCATCACGAGGCCGAATGGATCGCGACGTTCCACCGCGAATTCGACCGGGTCGCGAAGGTGCGGAGGGTGAAGCTGGCGTAGATTATGCAGCCGGAGGTTGCACGTCGGCCGATCTGCGGAGGCGCGCGGTGAAATGAAAAGTGCTGCCCTGCCCAGGAACGCTATCTACCCAAATCCGCCCGCCCATCATCTCAACCAGTCTGGTGGAAATGGTGAGGCCGAGGCCGGTCCCTCCGAACTTGCGCGTCATCGAGCCGTCGGCCTGAGTAAAGGCATTAAAGATGAGGAGCTGCTTTTCCGGGGGAATGCCGATGCCGGTGTCCTTGACGTCCACGCACAACAAGAGTTCGGCTCCGCCTTCGAATTCGACCCGGGCGGAGAGATCGATCCCGCCGCGCTGGGTAAACTTCACGGCATTCCCAATCAAATTGACGATAACCTGGCGGATCCGGACGGAATCTCCCCACAGAGTCTGCGGCAGCTCGCTGGAAACACCGCACCGCAGGTGCAAGCCCTTCTGACCGGCGCCCGGCAGCATCAGCTTGGTAATCTCGTCGAGCATCTCTCTGAGATCGAATTCCGACGGACAGAGATCCAATTTGCCGGCCTCGATCTTCGAAAAATCCAGAATGTCGTTGATCACCCTGAGCAAGGAATCGGCGGACTCCTTTACGGTGCACAGATATTCCCGCTGTTCGGCAGTCACCTCCGTATCGAGAAGAACATCCGTCATTCCCAGGATTCCGTTCATGGGTGTGCGAATCTCATGACTCATGTTGGCCAGAAACTCGCTCTTGAGGCGGTTGGCGAGCTCAGCCGCCTCCTTGGCGCGGCGCAGGGAGTCCTCCATTTTCTTGCGATCGCTAATGTCATGCATGACGGCGCACAAGGACAGGGTGTGCGCGTCATCGGGCGTTTCCAGCATGAAGGCCTGGAGGAGAACGTCGACGATCTCGCCGGTCTTAAAGTTAACCACCTGAGTTTCACCGCGCCAATGCCCGTCGCTCAGAGCCGCGGGAAGCACTTCGGCCTGAATCTTTTCCCAGGCCTGTTGGGGATGAAACGCAGAAACGTGGAGGCCGATGGCGGAGGTTGGATCATCCAGGCCAACCAGGTTGCTGCCGCCATCGTTCAAATAGTTAATGTGCCCATTCGGGGATGCGATCGCGATGAAATCGCTGCTGGATTCCACCAGCAGAGCCAACATGTGCCGTTCCCGCTCTGAACATTTCCGCGCCGTAATGTCACGCATGATAGTGGCCTGACCCAAGACCTCGCCATTTCGGCATGGTGGACGAGAAAAATGTTGGCGAGCACATCGAGGATGTCACCGGTGCTCGATTTCACCTGCATCTCCCCCTTCCATGAGCCGCGGCTGGCGACTGCCGGCGTCACTTCCTTCTCCAGAAGCTGGTAGGAGGCAGGCGTGAGGAACTCCTGAATGCCCCTGCCGAGGGCCTGACTCGGGTCCGCGAGGCCGCACAGCTTCGCTCCACCTTTATTGACGAAGGCCACCTTCAAATCCTCCGTCGCCATGCCGATCAGATCTTCGCTGCTATCGACCAAGGAAGCGAGCTTCCGCAGTTCCTGCTGGAGCCCCTTGCAAACGCTGCGGTCGACGGCGGTCACCACCGCGCCGGCCGCTTCACCCGGCCAGGTCATCGGATGGACGGAACACTCCACGGGAAGCCTGGTACCGTCCGGGCGCCAAAAAAGCTCCTCCGCGGCCTCGATAGTCTTGCCTTCGCGGCAGGCGCTCTGAATGCGAAATTCGTCAATTGTGGGAGCCGTACCGGCCGGCCGGAACCGATGGGCAAGGAGGTGGATATTCTTTCCCACCAACCGGTCCGCGTGATCGTATCCGAATAGACCAGCACCTGCTTGGTTGGCGAACGTGCAGTTGCCTGCCCGATCGACTAAATAGACGCCGGCCGCGATCGAGTCGAGCAACCCGGACGAGGGCATGACTTCGCCGTGATGGCCCGGAACCAGAGTAGCGAGGAGATGGCGGATGCCGCCGTTGCCGCTGTAGAGTGTCTGGGTTTGGTAGGACTCGGCAGTTAGCAGGTTCATGCCAGGGATAAGGCAACCGCGATTCCAAACAGAGTCCTTCAGCCTTCACTAATTTAGCGTCCGCGCCCCAGGATTTGTTGAGGGAAACCGCGCAGAGCTGCGCTGGCACTGAGCGCGAAAGGGTACCATCAATCGCGCAGCAGCGTGGGAGGAGGTGAGAAATTGCGTTGGCGCGGAACGTCATGACGATGCACCGCCGCCTGGATTGGTCCGCTGAAGCGAAATCGATCGCCCAGAAAGCGCTCACACAGGGGATCGATGCCTCGAGAATTCACCTGCGGCTTTTAGGAATCGCGGATACCGAGCGGGACGCGCGCGGCGGGGGAGTTCGGACTCGGACACCTGGTGGCGACGCTGGAGCAGCTACAGGCCGTCGCGCCCTACGAAAGGGCGTACCCGTTCGCCAATTATCTGCGCGGTCTGGTTTACCTGGGAATGAAGGAGGGTCCCGAGGCGGCCGCCGAGTTTCAGAAGATTCTCGACCATCCGGGCAGCAATTGGCTTCACGAGTCTCCAGAGCGTACGAAGCTTTGTTGGCTCTATTAAAGGACGCCAATCCAGAGAGTCGCCTGCTGAACGATGTCCGTAGAGAGTACGCGGCGCTTAACCGATAGTTCGGCGAGAGAACCCTTCAAGCGTCCGATCTTTGAGTTCAGATCAGACTCCGGACGAGTTCATCCAGGCCATGAATTTCATGAGCTGGAACCTCCGGACGCCGCCAGTGTGGCGTGTATCGCCATACCGGCGTGAGACCAGCCTCAAAGGCCCCCTGCACGTCGACCAAGGGGTGATCGCCGACATACCAAGCTTCCGCCGGGGCAACGCGGAGTCTTTCCAGCGCACGTTCAAAAATCTTGCGGTCCGGCTTCCTCAACCCCTCCCGTTCAGAGATGAGCACGTCATCCATCAGGTCCGTGAGGCCGAGTTGACGAATCTTCTGTTCTTGCATCCGTGTTGAACCATTCGTGATGATCCCAAGCTTTATTCCACCGGCTCGGAGGCCGGCGAGGGCGGACGGCACTTCGGGGAAACATCGCGAATACGAAGCGTAGGCGTCACGGAAATGAGTGGTCAGACGTTCCGCCGTAGTTTCGGGTAGACCCAATTCTCGCGCCAAATCGCTATAAACCACGTGCTTGTCCACGTAGCCGTGCTGGTCCATCTCGACAACCCGTCTGACGAAGGATTCGCGCGGGACGCGCTCCAATTCGCCGGCAAAGCAGTCATACTGATCCTGGACCAGTTCTAAAAAGCTGGCGTCCCGATCGAATAGAGTGCCATCGAGATCAAAGAGAACCGCCTTGGGTCTCACATGGTTCTCGGACATACCGCCCAAGTTTATCAGCGGAACTCCAACCGGATGACGCGCTGCCCGGCGGTTCGCCCGTAGTGGGCTGCGCCGCGCGTCTCGGAGATGAAGCTAGCGCTTGTCGACCACAACCACGCCGCCCTTGACCACAACTTTGGTCTTCAGGAAATTCCAGTAGCCTTCTAGAGGGTCGCCGTCGAGCAAAATAACATCGGCGAGTTTGCCGGCTTCCAGCGTCCCGAGCTGATCGCCCATCTGAATATAAGATGCGGTGTTGGGGCCCATCATCTTGATCAGGTCCTTCATGGAGAACATCACGTTGAGCATCTTCAATTCGTGATCGAGGCCGGCGTGCGGATCGTAGGTGGTGTCGGTGCAGTAGCCGAGGATGGCGCCGGCGTCCCAGATGGTGCGGGCGTTGACCGGCATGTATCCGGCTTCCTCGCCGAGGCGGACGCCATCGACGATGCCGCTGGGCCAGGGCTTGCCGTCGCGGAAGCGAGGGTTGTTATCGTCGGCGAAGACGCCGAAGACGGGCGAGCCGAAGCTGACGGTGCCGAGGACCTTGGTGCCCGCGGCGGCTACTTTCTTCGCATCCTCCTTGCTCACCCAATCTTTGTTGGGAAGATGGACCAGCAGAGGCACGCCGGCGTCGACCGCGGCGACCATAGCCTTGGAGCTGACGGCATGCACTTGCACCATGACGCCGGCTTTTTTGGATTCATCGACCACGGCTTTGAGAATTTCGATTTCCTGCGCGCTGGGACCGGGGATGGGCGTGAGGGCGATTTCGCCGGTGAACTTGATGCCCATCTTGGCCATGTCGCGCACCTGCTGGCGGGCCATCTCCGGAGTATTGTTGGCCAGGCGGACGGCGCCGGAGGGAATGATGCGCGGGCCGTTGATCATGCCGCTATCGATGTGGTCGCGGAGAGTAATGTTGCCCTGCGCGGGTCCGCCTCCGGAAAGCACGGTGGTGTAGCCGGCTTCGAGCAGGGCCTGCATCTGCTGCTTCTCATTGGGGCCGGTGTTGATATGGCGATGGCCGTCGATAAAGCCGGGCATGGCGGTCATGCCCTTGGCGTCGACGATTTTTCCGCTGGTGGAGGACGGCGCGCCAGCCGCGACGGAGACAATCTTTCCCGCGCGCACCACGATGGAGCCGCGTTCGATGACCGAAGCGTTGGGACCGATGATCCGGGCGTTGGTGATGGTGAGGTCCTGCCCAAAGGCTCCGGCGAGCATCGCCAAAGCGAGGCCGGCGGTTTTGAGAAAGCTGTGCAGGTGCATGGTGGACATCATATAAGATTGCCGCCCGCTTGTGAGGCGAAGGCGCGCGATACAATGGCGAAATGTTGCGTCGATCTGCCCTCTTCCTCCTTTTCTCGGCACCGCTCCTGGCACAGATGCCTTTCAACGAATTCGTGATCTTCGGCGACAGCCTTTCCGATAACGGCAACTTGTACGTCGGAACCAGCGCGCTGGGCCTTCCGACGCCGGCGCCGCCGCAGTATACCAAGGGCGAATTCACAGATGGTCCCGACTCGGTTCCCTCGACAACCTCGCCGTTGGGGCTGTGGATCGAGCAGCTCGCCAAGAGGATGAATTTGCCGGCGCCGGTTCCGTTCGCCAAGCTGACGGGCGGGCTGAACTATGCGGTGGGCGGAGCAGTGACGGGACACAACCCAAACTGGACGCCGACATCGCTGACGCAGATTCCGGCGGTGACGGATCAACTGACTCTGTTCATTAACCAGCACCCGAGTCCGCCGTCGAGCGCACTCTACGTTTTCTGGGGCGGGAGCAACGACATTCTGAACAACCCGTCGACAGCGGGCACGCAGGCGACCACCGCGGTTGCGAACATTCAAGGGAACATTAACACGCTGATTGCGGCGGGCGCGAAGTATTTCGTGTGGGTGGACCTTCCGCCACTGGGGTTGATTCCGGAAGCCTACAACACCAGCAACAGCCCGATCTTCAATGCGGCGGCCGTCGACTATAACACGGCCTGGAGCAGCGCTATCAGCCAGCTCAAGGCGGCGCATCCGGGGATCACGATTGTGGGAGTCGACGTCTATTCGTTGTTCCTTTCGATCGCGGTGAACCCGGCGCTGTTCGGGTACACGAACATCACGTCGGGGGCGCAGGGGCAGGCGAGCGTAAATCCGAACACCCACGTGTTCTGGGATGGGCTGCACCCGACCACGGTGGGCCATGAAGACGTGATGCAGCTTGCGTATACCGACCTTGAATCGGCTTTCGGCGGAGCCGCGTATTCCTGCACCAACTCGGCGGCGCCGCTGATCACCTCGGTCAATTCGGCGAGTGCGTACGGAGGGTATTCTTATTTCGCTTCGGGATCGTGGCTGGAGATCAAGGGCACGAATTTGGCGGATCCGAACGATCCGAGAATTTATACCAACGGCGGGAACTGGGCGGGGACGGATTTTACCGGGGTGAACGCTCCGGCGTCGCTGGACGGGATTAGCGTGAGCGTCGACGGAAAGCCGGCTTACGTTGACTATATTTCCCCGACGCAGGTGAACGTGCAGGCGCCAGAGGATTCGGCGACAGGGGATGTCTTGATCGCGCTAACCAATTGCAAGGCGGCGAACTCGGCATTTGTGTTCGCCAAGCAGGCGCTGGCTCCGGGATTGCTGGCGCCGTCGGTTTTCAACATCAGCGGCAAGCAGTATATGGTGGCGACGTTCGCCCCCCCGGACGGGGCTTACGTGCTGAACACCAGCACCGGCGCGGGTCTGGGAATCAACAGCCGCCCGGCGCAAGGGGGCGACGTGATCGTGGCCTATGGGGTCGGATTCGGCGACGTGACGCCGGCGGCGCTGCCGGGCACGATCGTTCAACAGCAGAACATGCTCAACAACCCGGTGACATTTTCCTTCGGATCGACCGCGGCGACTACGTCTTATTCGGGTCTGGCGGGGAATTTCGTGGGGCTGTATGAGTTCTACATCACGGTGCCTTCCGGCTTGCCGGCAGGGGATGTGCAGATCAACGTGACGCAAAACGGGGTGGCGCTGCCGCAGACGATGTATCTGACGATTGGGAATTAGGGCTACAGCTTTGAGGGCCACTTGCGGCGGCCGTGGAAGACCGCGATGAGCTCCAGACGATCTCTGCGTATTCGATAGGGGATTATGAAGGGCGTGTCCGGGACAACAAGTTCGCGGGTTCCGGGAAGGCGCCCTGGGCGACCGATCTCCGGCCGAGCCTGGAGCAAGCCCACGGCCTTGAGGATGCGCTCCGCAACTAGAACTGCGTTTTGCTCGGAGTCCTTCGCGATGTATTCGCGAAGCTGGACCAGATGGCGGATCGCCCGGCGGGACCAGACGATCTTCATCGTGGCGCTTTAGTCTCGCCTGTCTTTCCCCAGGTTCCAAGCCACTTGGATACCTTATCGTGAGTAACCTGCCGGCCGGATTCCAGATCATCAATGCCGGCCTGGATCTCGCCGAACTGCCACTCTTCGGAGTCGACGAAGGTCGCGATGGCCTCCGCCGCGAGAAGTGACCTGGACCGCTTGGAGCGCTTGGAGAGCGCATCGAGGCGCTTCTTCGTCTCGACGTTGATTCGGATGGAGAGTGTCGAGGTCATGGCTGAAGCTCGGCTGAGCACATTTTCTCACACGCGATCCAATGACGTCTTTGCTTTGTCTCCCTACTTCGCCGGATACGTCCGGGTGAACCTGTTGCGGCGGTTGAGGACGGTGGACGCTCCGGTGGTACCTTGGGGTTGCCGGCAGGAGACGTGCAGATCAACGTGACGCAAAACGGCGTAGCGCTGCCGCAGACGATGTATTTGACAATTGGGAATTAGGACGCTTTGCCTCTCAAGGTACGCGAGGTGGTGCGCATGCTTGAGAACGCGGGTTGGCGTCATGTCCGGACGTTCTGGCGATCATCGTGTCTTCCAGGGCCCAGAGGGACGAATCACGGTAGTTTCGGGAAGACCCGGCGACGATGTCCGACCTGGCACACACCGAGCGATCTTGAGGCAAACTGGATTTGAGAGGAGTCGGAGAAATGACCACGCGCAAGTATTCGCTGGTGATTGAGGGCGACGCGAAGGGATACAGCGCGTACGTGCCTGAGCTCCCGTCGATCTTGGTGACGGGTCGCACGATGGAAGAGCTGACTGGGCGCGCCAAGGAGGCCATACGAATTTACTGGGAACACATGCGTGTGGAGCACTCGGCCACTTCTCAACTGCGAGAGATCGAAGTAGAAGTGCCGGTGTAGGCTGATCTTCATGGGGTTTTCCAGCGGGCGCGAGGCGAAAGAGTTTCTCATCGGGAAGATTGCCGCGGAAGCTGGGCGTCGCGGCGTGGAACTCTCCGAGACGGAGCGAAAGGAGCTTTATTTCTCTGAGACCTATTGGACGCTGCCGGACATGGCGGAAGTAAATGACGCGTTCGACGCAGAGTATGACTCCGACGCGTACGAGGCCAAGATTGCGGATCTTGTTCGCAGCTACCGAGCCGAGGCGAAAAAGAACGACCGTGCAGCGCTGGACCAATGGAACGACGCCGTGCGGCTCCTGCGAAATGAGGATCACTATCTGCTCGTGATAGTCGATCTGGCGGGCTGACAGAAAAGCGCCGGTGTTTACTTCGCGGCGTACGTCCGGCTGAATTTGTTGCGGTGGTTCAGGACGGTGAAGGCGCCGGTGGGCTCGGCGGTGACCTTGAGGTATTCGCCCAGGTCCTCGGCGGGGTTGGCGATGAAAACGTCGTTGGCGTTGGTGTCGGACCCTCCGGCGAGGGCGAAGTGAAGTTGCCAGATCTCTTCGAGGCCGGGTGAGGCGCGGAGGACTTTCCAGCCGGCGGGGTCGGCGCCTTTGGTGGCTCCGTTGTTGATAATGGTCACCCGCGGGGCGAGGCCGTAGATGGCTTTGGACGACTCCCCGCCGTGGTGGGTGGCGAGATAGAGGTCCAGCTTGCCCGCTTTGTTCTCCGGGCACAAGAGGCCGAGTTCCTTGTTCCAGGTGATGTCGCTGAAGTCGCCGAAGCGGAATTTTCCCAGCTCGATGACGATGCCCACGGCTTGCGGATTTTCGCCGGTCTCGTCACCAGCGCCCTCTGGGCGCTTCTCAATACCCGCGCAATACTGATTCGGAATTCCGGGACCTTCGATATGCTTACCCGCGGCGGTGAGGACGGTGACATCGAGGCCTTTGATCGGGATCTTTTCACCTGGCATTACGACATGGTGCGATGGGATCTTGGAGATCGCCGCGGCGTATTCATCGGGATATTTGCCTCCGGCATCGACACTGGGGCCGTAGTCGAGGACGTTGGACACCTTCAAGACTTCGAGCAGATTCGGAACGCCGCCCACGTGGTCGTTGTGATAGTGCGTAACGAGGAGATAGTCGATGTGGCCGACGCCGGCGGATTTGGCGGCGGTCTTGATACGCTCCGCGTCGCGGCCGCCGAAGCCAGGATAGCCGGCGTCAATCACCAGGCTTTGGCCGGACGGGGAGACCACCAGAGTGGATTGGCCGCCCTCCACGTCGATGAAGTAGATTTCGAGAGGCTTTCCACAGGCAGAAACCGCGGCGAGTAATAGTAAGGCGCGGAAGCAGTTCATGCCCGTCATGGTAACTTGGTACTTACCCCTATGTTGAAGGTCAAACTGGAAGCCTCCGACGACCTCAATCCCCAGGAAACCTCCGAATGGATTGAGGCCCTTGATGAAATCATCGACGAAGTTGGGCCCGACCGGGCCAGTTATCTTCTGGAAAGGCTGATGGAACGCGCCGGGAATCTGGGCGTTCAGGTTCCGTTGCGGTGGAATACGCCGTACATGAACACCATCCCTCCGGAAGAGGAGGCCGGCTATCCGGGCGACCGGGCGATAGAGCGGCGCATCAAGAGCCTGATCCGCTGGAATGCGGTGGCGATGGTGGTGCACGCGAACAAGTACGACTCCGGCATTGGCGGGCACCTGGCGACGTATGCTTCGCTGGCGACGCTGCTGGAGGTAGGGCACAATCATTTCTTCCACGGGTCTTTTAAGACGGAGACGGGCGACCAAGCGGGCGACCTGGTGTATTTCCAGGGGCACGCCTCGCCGGGTCCGTATGCGCGGGCGTTTCTGGAAGGGCGGCTCACCGAAGAGCATCTGCAAAACTTCCGGCATGAGCTGCGCGATCATCCGGGATTGTCGTCCTATCCGCACCCTTGGCTGATGCCCACGTTCTGGCAGTTCCCCACGGTGTCGATGGGGCTGGGGCCGATCAGCGCGATTTACCAGGCTCGGTTCATGAAGTATCTGGAGAATCGCGGGGTGATCGCGAAGACGCCGCGCAAGGTCTGGGGTTTCTTGGGCGACGGCGAAACGGACGAGCCGGAATCGCTGGGCGCGCTCACGCTGGCTTCCCGCGAGAAGCTGGACAACCTGATCTTCGTGGTGAACTGCAACCTGCAACGGCTCGACGGGCCGGTGCGCGGCAACGGCAGCATCATTCAAGAGCTGGAAGCGGCGTTCCGCGGCGCGGGCTGGAACGTCATCAAGTGCATTTGGGGCGGCGGCTGGGACGATTTGTTCGCGCGGGATGCAAGCGGCCTGCTGCTGAAGCGCATGCACGAATGCGTGGACGGCGAATACCAGAGTTTCCGCGCCCACGACGGCGCTTACGTCCGCAAGGAATTTTTCGGGAAGTATCCGGAGTTGCTCAAGCTGGTGGAGCACATGACGGACGACGAGATCTGGGCTCTGCGGCGCGGCGGGCACGATCCGGTGAAGGTATATAACGCGTACAAGCGCGCGGTGGAGCACACCGGCCAGCCGACCGTGATCCTGGCCAAGACCGTGAAGGGTTACGGTCTGGGCGAAACGGCGCAAGGGCGCATGACGGCGCACCAACAGAAGAAGCTGACCGACGAGGATCTGATGAAGATCCGCAAGCTGTTCGACATTCCGATTTCGGACGAAATCGTGCACAACGTGGGCTTCTATAAACCGGCGGAGGATTCGCCGGAGATGCAGTATATCCGCAAGCGGAATGAGGCGATGGGCGGGCCGCTGCCGGCTCGAAACGTGAAGCCGATTCAGATTACGGCTCCTTCGCTCGAGACCTTTAAGGATGCGCTGACCGGGTCGCGCGGACGCGAGGCATCGACCACCGCGGCGTTTGTCAGCGTGCTGAAGGGCCTGCTGAAGCATCCGGAGCTGGGCAAGTTGGTGGTGCCCATCGTGCCGGATGAGGCTCGCACGTTCGGCATGGAGAGCCTGTTCCGCGAATACGGAATTTACGCGAGTCAGGGGCAAAAATATAAACCGGTCGACGCGAATATTCTGCTGTATTACAAGGAATCGCAGACCGGGCAGGTGCTGGAGGAAGGGATCACGGAAGCGGGGTCGATGGCTTCGTGCATCGCCGCCGGCACTTCGTACGCCAATTACGGCGTGCCGATGATTCCGTTCTTCATTTATTATTCGATGTTCGGATTCCAACGCGTGGGGGATCTGATCTGGTCGTTCGCGGACTCGCGCGGCAAGGGCTTCCTGATGGGAGGCACCGCGGGCCGCAGCACGCTTTCGGGCGAAGGCTTGCAGCACCAGGATGGACATTCGCCAGTAACAGCCAGCACGGTTCCCACCTGCGCGATCTACGATCCGGCTTACGGATATGAGCTCGCCGTGATCGTTCAGGATGGCATCCGGCGGATGTATCAGGAAGGCGAGGACCGGTTTTATTACCTGACCGTGTACAACGAGAACTACGTTCAGCCGCCGATGCCGGAAGGCGAGGGAATTCGCGAGGGAATTCGCGAGGGCATCCTGCGCGGGCTTTACAAGTATCGGGCAGCGGCGAACGGTCCAGCTCGGGCGCAACTGTTCGGCAGCGGTCCGATGCTGAATGAGGCTCTGCGGGCGCAGCAGATGCTGGCGGAGAAGTATCAAATTGCGACGGATGTGTGGAGCGTGACCAGCTACAATGAGCTGCGGCGCGACGGACTGGCGGTGGAGCGGTGGAACCGGTTGCATCCGGCCGAGGCTCCGCGAGCGCCTTACGTCGCGGCGGTGATGGCGAATGAGCCGGGGCCGATCATCGCGTCCTCGGATTACATGAAGGCGGTGCCGGATCAACTTTCGCCGTGGCTGGGAGCGAGGCTGCACTCGCTCGGCACGGATGGATTTGGGCGCAGCGACAACCGCGAGTACCTGCGGCGGCACTTCGAAATCTCGGCAGAGGCGATGGTGCAGGCGGCCTTGGCGGCTCTGGCCCGCGAGGGGAACTTCGACGCGCAGACGGCGGCGGCGGCGGTCGGGGAGCTGGGTTTCGACGCAGAGCGGCGGGACCCTTCCCGAGCTTAAGCTTTTAGCCGCAAATAAACGCGAATTAACCTGATTGTTAACAGGCTGGCGGCCGACCAGGATCGGTTGTTGTCCAGGTCAGTCTAATCAGGTCAGCCTGACTATAAGTTATGTTCACGGGAACGTCTTGTGAGCGCTGAACCGTCACCGAAACCAAATCCCATGGACGCCTTCTTTCAGAGCGTCTGGTACCGGCTCATGTTGCTGTTCTTTGCCATGGAGCTAACTGTGGTCTGGTTCGTCGTCGGGCCGAGCAATCCGTGGTATGGGGTAGGAGTGGTCGGGGCAACATTCACCCTCGGGCCCGCGGTGGCCGCCCCCGTTATGCGACGTGTGCCTCGCCAATGGTTCCGCGTTCCTGCGGGCGAGCGCGTACTCCACCGCATTCTCGGCGTCGGAATTTTCGGTTGGCTGCTCGATGTCTCTGGATGGAATCGCCTTGTGGCCGAACCTATGCGGGGATTCTCGGGCAAGAGGGCCGGCTTACCCTCCCTGGAACAGGGCGTGCGCGCCAATGTCAGCGCCCACGGAATCTGCTTTGCCATCCACGTACTCTTGGCCGTCCTCGCACTCTTCAGCAGGCACCCTTTCAGCAGGCAAGCATGGAGCGGCGCACTCTGGATGCTGTTGCCGGGTGTAGTCGTTCATCTCTACCCGGTGCTGCTCCAGCGCTCCATGATGCTTCGACTCCAGCCCCTGCTTGATAAGACTGGTGCTGGATAAGACTGGTCCTGCTGATTGGGTCGGACGCTGAGGGCCAAGAGTTGTCCAGAAGCGATTCCCTCGGGCATCTAAAGGCGTTTGTCAGATTCGGCTGGCTCTTCTGAATCAACAATATAGGTCTTTTTGTAAATATCACTTGACACGTTCCCCGGCTGGGAATACACTCTTTTTGTCAGCTTCACTTTACAAAAAGACAACGAAGGGAGACATTATGAATCAACTGAAACCACCGGAGAATGGCTATCAGTCGCGGACCCGGACCAACGTTTTACGGATCTTCCGCTGGACCGGTGCGTGGGGGGCGGCCACGCTACTGATGGCATTGGGGCCGAAATTTCTTTGGAATAAGGCCTTGGTGTTCACGCTGCTGGCGGTCGGCCTGGACCTCGCCGTGGGCGTCGGCATGATCCTGGCCAACAAAAAGTACATCGCGGAACTGGATGAGCTCCAGCGGAAGGTTCAACTAAACTCGATGGGAATCACGTTGGGAGTCGCCCTGATCGCCGGCGTCCCGTTTTCGGTGATGGACGCCTACCACGTGATTCCCTTCCACGCGGACATCGCGTACCTGCTGATTCTCATGAGTCTGACGTTCGCCGCATCCAACCTGTACGGCACGCGGCGGTACCGATGAAGAATCGGCTCAAGGTGCTGCGCGCCGAGCGCGACTGGACCCAGGCCCAGTTGGCCGACGCCCTGGATGTGTCCCGGCAGACCATCAACGCCATCGAGACGGGCAAGTTCGATCCGAGCCTGCCGCTCGCCTTCCGCGCCGCCCGGCTCTTCGGTCTGCGCATCGAAGAGATTTTTCATGATCAGGACGCGGAGCGATTGTAAGAACGACGCGGAGCCGCTGTAAGAATTCGTTCCCCGGGTTGGACCAAGTCAATGTCCTGCTGCCACAGGCCTCGAATGGGAGCGGTATCATGCGCCTCGATCTGACTCTCGGAGGACTTCCGGCAAACCCGGTTTTCATTGGTAGATTATGGCGCGGTACCAGCGTTTAGCGCCGGCCCGTTTCCATCAACCCCCTTTCAAACCGTGCTTGCGGTTTTCCCGCACACGGCTTAACGATGATCTTCTTGATGTGGCGTGCGTCCGGCCTGATCCCGGGCACGATCCGGCCTTTCACCGGGGCGTCACTCCGGTTGTCACTACCTTCGCCGAATCCCGCTGGGCGGGGCCAGACTTGGCTCACACCGATAGCCGGACGAGCGAGTTGTCGCGCTTTTACAAAGAGGTTGTTAGCCGTTTCCGGCATGCCCTCACGCTTACCTCCTCGCCGACGTGACCAAAGCAGGGTCCCTTCCCTCCAGCGCGTTGTAATGCGCGCCTTCCCAGGTACTACGAACCCCTCGGACTCCCTCCTGGCTCCGCGCGACTTCAGCTGTCCAGCCTTATACGCCCGGTCTTTGCCTGACAAGGCTGCCAGGGAGGGTCTCTCCTGTTCCGCATTGCTCTGTCCCAACGTGCCGCCGCCTGAGACCCCGGAGAGGTCCAGCATTCCCTCCGGTCTGGAATGCTGTCTGTTGCCTTCACCGCGATATGACCGTTTCGGCCCTCTCAAACGCCTTTCGGCTGATACTATGACGTGGCTGCAGCGTTCACCTGTTGTTGCGGCCCGCTGGTTTGCTCCCCTCTCTTTCAAGGGCTTCCGACACTCCGCTCGGCCCGAGCGGATCTCTCCGCTTGGCTGGAGTCTGCTACCGGGCGCTCCGGCGCTTACCCGGACGGGACTTTCACCCGCGAGAACAATACGTCTTTCAGGACGCACCATAACCCTCAAATAGCACTTCCGCGAGCCGAACCTTCAAAGCGGCGTTTTGGGAATTGACTACAATCAGGCTCTGGGCGGACTACGCGCCACTTTTCGGAGATAGTTCCGGTCCGCAGGGGCGCGTTCTCGCAGCTCACGCTGACTCCCGCGAAACGCCGTTGCCTTGAGGGATCGGGCCTCGGTCGAGTTGGAGACGTATGCCCTTCAAGCCGGCGTGGTTGTTACCCGCACGGGCGACCGATGTAAAATCACCGCATGGCCGACGATTCCTCTTCCGGCATCACCCGCCGTCATTTCTCTACGCTTACCGCCGGCGTCATCGCCGCCGCTCCGCAATTGCGCGCGCAATCCGCACCCGTCTCACCGGGCCCCGTCCTCGATATCGCCGATTGGAGCTACTGATATCGCCGATTGGAGCTACTACTGGTACGGCGTCGAACACGTCGAGAACCGAACGCGCATGCAGAATGCCTTCGAGCCGCGAGTCTACCAGGACCCATCCCACCCGCGCCGATGGGCGGCAAGAATCTCGTAGGGCCCGAGCTTGGTTCCGGCGGTCACTTCAGCGGCACCCGCTGCTTCAGGTAATCCAAAAAGTTCTGAAGGAATACGACGGTGTGGTCCTGCGTGGGCGCCTCCGGTTCGCCCACCGGCGTCACCACCGCAATGCGCTTGCCGTCCGGCGCCAGATCCCAATCTGTTCCGCCGACTTTCGCGATCCACACTCGCGGTTTCTCCGCCACGAAGGTGTCGCCCTGCGCGGTGTAGCTGACGGCCATGATCTGGTCGCCGGACTGATAATACAGCTCGTGGCCGGTGCGCGACCACGCCAGCGGTGTAGAGTTGGCTCCTCCACCGCTTGAAATTTGCCATTGCCCGCCTTGGCCGGATGCGGGCGGCGGAAACGGCCGCACATACACTTCAAAACTCCCTGAGGCGTTGGATTCATACGCCAGCCAACGGCCATCGGGGGAAAACATCGGCAACACGTTGACGAATTGATTCTTGAAGAATTGCTCGGGCTTGCCGGCTTTCAGCCCTGCGCTGTCTTCTTCAATCGGAACCGTCCAGATCTCGCCCAAGTTTGCAGTGTTGAAACACGCCACTCGCTTGCCGTCGGGAGCGAATGAGGTTACGATGAAACACCCACTACTCTGAATCAATGGCTGCGGCTGGCCCGCGCCGTCGCCGCGGGTCCACCACACGCCCTCGCCGGCTAAAGAGAAGACGGCATACTTCCCGTCGGGACTCCACGCCGGATAGTCATAGAGCCCTCCTCCGAAGGTCAGCCGGATGGTCCTATCCCGCTGTGGATCATAAGCCCAAATGTCCGGCGTCCCTCCTACCTCAACGTCGCGCAGAGCCAGCCGTTTGCCATCCGGCGAGAACTTCGGGTCGGCGTACCCGCCGGGCTTGGCTAACAATGGCTGCCTCTTGCCTGCCGCGTCGACCCATTGAATGGTAAACGTTGCCGGTCCCGTGCCAGCGCTGCCCTTACGGTAGATCAAAGTGCCGCTGGGCGAGTAGGCAAACTGCCCTCCCTCTGGGTTTGTGCGGTAGGCAACGTCATCCAGGACGGGCACCGCGGTCCCATGCGCCTCCAGCTTCTTCAGATCGAAGGGCACGGCAAACATGATTGCCTTGTTGGTGTACACCAGATAGCCGTCATGATCGGAAACCGGAAGGTAACGCGGGGACGCTCCGCCGGCCGCCACGGTTTTGCGGCGTTGGTCCGCAAAGGTAAAGACCTGAACTGTGTTACCAGCGCTAGTTGCTGCCGCTGTAACGCTGCCAAACAAGACTGCCTTGCCGCCCGGCAGGATCTGAGGCCAACCCATGCCGGCCTCATCTTTGGCCAATCTCTCCAATGCGGTTTCCGGTCCCCCTCCCGCTGGAACCCGCAGCAGGCCTCTCCCGAGCGGCTCGCTGATAACGATGTTTCCGTCCTCGCCCCAGCTCGCGCCGCCGAAAATGTTTACGCCGGCCAATGGAACGACAGCGCCCCCCTCCACCGAGACCTTGGCGACCTTGCCGGCCGCGGCAAATCCGATCCACTGCCCGTCCGGGGAAAAGAAGGCGGCCGTCGCGCCTTCCGTGCCGGGCAGGTCGGTGGCTCTGGGCTGGTCCAGCCGCCGCGTGAACAAACGAGGCTGGCCTCCACCAACACTCGCCGAGTAGACCAAGCGGGTGCCGTCTGGCGACAGAATGACTGTCCTTCCGTCCGGATCCGGAGGCGACAGGGAGACATCGGAGCCCAGATCCACGTCCAGGCGAACCAACTGGTGTTCCACCGGCCGCGTGGCGCGCCACGCGATCCAGCCCAACCCCGCCGCCAGGAGCGACAATCCCGCGATGGCCGCAACGAAGAGCCGCGACCGTGAGGGAGCGGTTTCCGCGCCTGTTGCCGCACTCCCCTCGCCGAGCATCGCCCGCGCATCGCCGATATCCCGCAGGCGCTTCTTGGGATCTTTTTCCAGACACCGCGAGAGCAGCTTGCGCACCTGCGGAGGAACTTTTCCCAGATCGGGTTGTTTGTGGATCACGGCCGCGAGAGTTTCCGCAGCGTCATCGCCTTGGAACATCCGTTCGCCGGTCAACAACTCATAGAGAACGACGCCCCACGCTCCAAATATCCGCGCGCTTGTCGACCTGTTTGCCGCGGGCCTGTTCGGGCGCCATGTAAGCGGCGGTTCCCATGATCGTGCCCGCCACCGTCGCGCCCAGGGTGACGGTTGGAGATAGAGCCGGATCGCCGGAGGCGCTGTCGGGCTGATCGCTGTAAGCCTTCGCCAGTCCGAAATCGAGCAGCTTCACCACGCCTTCCGGAGTGACTTTGACATTGGCGGGCTTCAGATCCCGATGAATCACTCCCTTCTCGTGTGCGTACTCCAACGCATCGGCAATTTGCAGCGCGACCTTCCACGCGTCGTCAAACGGCATCGGCCCCTTCGGCGACTCGCCCTCGACCAGCTCCATCACCAGGGCTCGTTCTTCCACCCCGTAGATATGCGCGATGTTCGGGTGATTCAGCGACGCCAGCACACGAGCCTCGCGCTCGAAGCGCGCCATGCGCGCAGCATCGGAGGCGAATGCCGACGGCAGCACCTTGATCGCAACGTCGCGGCCGAGTTTCGTGTCGCGCGCGCGATACACCTCGCCCATGCCGCCCGTGCCAAGCGGCGCAAGGATCTCGTAAGCGCCGATACGCTCACCTGGGGTTAGGGGCATGGATTGACACGATTCTATCCCAACGCGGATGTAAAATTGCCTCATGCCATCCAACGCCGGAATCACCCGCCGCCAGCTAGCAGCACTTGTGAGCGGCGCTATCGCCGCCGCCCCGCAATTGCGCCCGCAATCCACACCCGTCTCACCGGGCCCCGTCCTCGATATCGCCGATTGGAGCTACTACTGGTATGGCGTCGAGCACGCCACCCTCGCCCGCGGCACCGTCTGCAACGGAATGCAGATCTATGTCGAGCACTGGATTCCCGCGCAAGTCAAGCATCCCTACCCCGTCATCCTCATTCACGGCGGCTACGGCCAAGGTTCGGACTGGATCAGCACGCCCGGCGGCGCTCCCGGTTCTCCAAGACGAGGCTGGGCCTCGCTTCTTCTCGAACAGGGCTATAAAGTCTACGTGCTTGACCGCCCTGGCCAGGGCCGCTGCCCATATCAGCCGTTCATCCATGGCAATTTCGACCGCCAGGCCCGCACCTTTGAGGACACCGCCCGCCGTGTCGCTTCGCCCGACTGGCCCGGCACCGCCGAGCCAGACGATCCCGCCGTCGCCCAACTCACCGCGTCTCTCGGACAGCCCATGCCGAATAACGCCAACACCCGTGGCGTCTGGCGCTCCCGCGGGGCGTTATTACTTGACGAGATCGGCCCGTCCATCCTCATCACACACGGTGACGGAGTCACCTTCGCGCAGCTCGCCGCGGAGGAGCGTCCCAAGCTGGTAAAAGGCATCGCCGCGCTCGAAACAACGAACACGGGAAACGTTTTAAACGTTCCCTTCCTCAATGTCCCCGGCGGGCCCATGGCCATGATGGGCCGCAACAATCGCCAGGCGCTCCAGCCCGTCCTGGAGTGGATGCAAGCCTCCGTCGAAAATTCGCCCGCCGCCGCCCCCGCGGTCTCCCCTGCCCCTAACCCGCATCCCAACACGGAATCCACCGCGCTCAAGCTCGCCGATCAAGGCTGCTTCTGGGTCGGCGTCCAGCGCAAGAAGATGCAATACGGGACCATCCCCATGGGCCAGATGTACGTGCAGTACATGATCCCGGCTGACCGCAAGCATCCTTATCCGGTGATCATGACTCACGGCGGCGGAGGCCAGGGTCTGCACATGATGGGCATCGGCCGGCGTCCAGGCCTCGTGCACTACTTCGTCCAAGCCGGGTACGCCGTGTATTGGTTGGATCGTCCCAGCTACGGCCGCTCGCCTTATCATCCGGACGCCCTTGGCCCCAGCCATCTCCCCAATGTGCCTCCCTTCGAAGGCCTCATCACCAGCACCGCCGTCTTCAACACCGCGCAGTGGCCCGGCCCGGGCGGCATGAACGATCCTTTCATCGATCAGTTCATGGCCTGCGAGTCCGGCAACGTCACCGACGAAGGCTTCCACTCCGATCTTGCGTGGTTCGGCGGCGTCGAGCTGGTCGATCGCCTGGGCCCCTCGATTCTCCTCGATCACGCTTTCGGTGGATTCTTCGGCTGGGGCGTCGCCGACCGCCGTCCCAATCTCGTCAAGGCCATCGTCGCCATCGAAATCAACGGCAATCCCTTCGCCGCACAACTTCGCTGGGGCCTGACCGCTTCGCCCGTCGCCTACGATCCGCCCGTGACAAATCCCACCCAATTTGTTTTGGTGGACCAGACACCTCCGCCCGATTCCCCGCGTCCCATCGCCTCACCCTACAAGCTGCAAGCCGAGCCGGTGCACAAATGGAAAAACCTCCAGCACATCCCGATATCCTGGGTCACCAGCGAATTCGGCGGAGGCGGCTCGCCCATCGCCAATGTGGCATTCTTGAAACAGGTGGGCTGCAACGCGGAAATGCTGCGCCTCCGCGATTCCGGCATCTACGGGAACGGGAACCTCATGCCACTCGAAAAAAACAATCACGAGGTCTTCGGCGTCATTCGCGACTGGCTTGCCCGCGTGGTGTAAGTGAACCCGCCCCTCACCGCTGCCCCCGATCTCCGCTCCTCCACTAAGCTCCTGCTTCCCTGGCTGGTCGCCGTCGCGTTCTTCATGGAGCAGCTCGACACCACCATTCTCAACACCGCGGTCCCCACCATCGCCGAAGCTCTGAAAGTCGCGCCGCTCAGCATGAAGTCCGTGCTCGCCAGCTACACACTGAGCCTCGCCGTTTTCATCCCCATCAGCGGCTGGATGGCGGACCGCTTCGGAACGCGCCGCGTCTTCTCGAGCGCCATCGGCTTGTTCACTCTCGGTTCCGTGCTCTGCGGGCTCAGCACCAACATTCACGCTCTGGTCGCCTGCCGCATTATTCAAGGTTGCGGCGGGGCCATGATGGTTCCCGTCGGACGCCTCACCCTGGTGCGAGCCTTCGCCAAATCCGAGCTCGTCCGGGCTATGGCCTTCGTCTCCATCCCCGGCCTCATCGGCCCCATGCTCGGGCCCATCGCCGGCGGTCTTATCGTCGCCTACTTCCACTGGCGAGTCATCTTCTTCGTCAACCTTCCCATCGGCCTCGCCGGCCTGATTCTGGTGTATCTCCATCTGCCCGACTACCGTGAGCGCCGCACTCATCCCCTCGACGTGATCGGGCTGATTCTGTTCGGCTCCGGCATCGCTCTGCTCTCCTACGTCCTGGAGGTATTCGGCGAGCACTCGTTGAGCGCCGGCGAAATCACCGGCCTGCTGGCCTTGTCCTTCGCGCTGCTGGCCGGCTACGGCTTGCACGGCTCCCGCGAGCGCTATCCTCTGCTGTCTCTGAAATTATTCCGCCTTCGGACATTTCGCACTGCCGTCAGCGGAAGTTTCTTCACCCGCATCGGCATCGGAGGAATTCCTTTTTTATTCCCGCTGCTCTACCAGGTCGGCCTCGGCTTCACGCCGATTCAATCCGGACTAATGATGATGCCGCAAGCCATCGCCGCCATGAGCCTGAAGATGACCATGCCGAAGATCCTCACCCGCTTCGGCTACCGTGCCGTCCTGATCTCCAACACCTTCATCATCGGCTTGCAGATTCTGCTGTTCGCCACCATCGGAGTCTCGACGCCGGTATGGCTGGTGGTCGCGCAGGTGTTCTGCTTCGGCTTCTTCAGCTCGCTGCAATTTACCAGCATGAACACGCTGGTGTACGCCGACATCGCCGAACGCCAAACCAGCAACGCCAGCTCCATCGCCAGCACCATGCAGCAGATGTCGATGAGTTTCGGCGTCGCCTCGGCATCGCTCGCCACGGAAGTCTTCATCCCGGAGCGCCTGCACTCCAACCCCTCGGAAATGATCCACGGCATCCATCAGGCGTTTTTCATGCTCGGCCTCTTCACGATGCTCTCTACCGTCATCTTCCGCGAGTTGCAGCGCGGCGACGGCGACAACGTCAGCCGCCACCGGGAGCTGGATTAACTGGGTCAGGCCCGGCCAAGGTCGCGTAACGCCGGACCGGCAGACAAGTGGGAGTCGGCGACTCTCGCTCCTGTGGCTTTCCGTGATCGGCGTTTTCCAGGAGGAACCCGTTGCCGTTTCGGGACGGCCCGTAGCGACCGGCCGCGAGCTTGCTCCGAGTAGCGCGTCACTCAGGCGTTATCCTTCCTGACCGAGTACACTTGGTAAATCACTCACATGCCGCTCGCTGCCGGCGACAAACTCGGCCCGTATGAAATTCTCACGCCCATCGGCGCGGGCGGTATGGGAGAGGTCTGGAAGGCCCGTGATCCGCGTCTCAACCGAATCGTCGCAATCAAGCGGCTGAAGGGCCAGCATACGGCGCGTTTTGTGCAGGAAGCTCACGCCATCGCGGCGCTCAATCATCCCAACATCTGCCAGATCCACGATATCGGTCCAGATTACCTGGTCATGGAGTACGTCGAGGGAAAGCCCTTATCCGGCCCTCTGGGTGTGGAAAAAGCCCTGAAGCTGGCCGTACAAATCGCCAGTGCGATGGAGGAAGCGCACAGCAAAGGCATTCTGCATCGCGATCTCAAACCCGCAAACATCCTGGTGACCGTAAAAGGTTCTGCCAAACTTGTCGACTTTGGACTGGCGAAACCGATGACCGAGAGTGATGTCGACGCCACGAAGACTATCGAAGGCACCCTCCTGGGAACCGCGGCGTACATGGCTCCGGAACAGGCCGAGGGCAAGCCGGTTGACGAACGCTCGGATGTGTTCAGCTTCGGAGCGGTGCTGTATGAGGCGCTCTCGGGCGCCCGCGCCTTTCGCGGCAACTCCATCCCAACTGTGCTGAGCGCCGTATTGCGCGACGAGCCTGCGCCGCTTCAGGCTCCCGTCGAACTTCAGCGCATCGTCGGCAAGTGCCTGTCGAAACAGCCACGTGACCGTTTTCCCAGCATGGCCGAACTCCGCCTTGCGCTGGAACAAATCGGCTGTTCGAGATCGGCCGAGCCCCAGCCATCGATAGCAGTGCTGCCATTCGCCAACATGGGCGGAGACAAGGAGCAGGAGTACTTCAGCGATGGACTGGCCGAAGAGATCATCAACGCGCTGGCGCAGATGCCGGGGCTGAAGGTGATCGCGCGAACATCCTCCTTCGCGTTTCGCGGCAAAGAGCAGGACATCACCAAAATCGCCGAGACGTTGCGTGTGACGACAATCCTGGAAGGAAGCGTGCGGCGCGCTGGAAGCCGTGTTCGGATTACTGCGCAGTTGATCGCCGCGGCCGACGGCAGTCATCTCTGGTCCCAGCGCTATGACCGGGAGATGACAGACGTGTTCGCGGTACAGGATGAAGTGGCGACGGCAATCTCCGGCGTTCTCCAGACCAAGCTTGCGATAAGATCGGCCGAGACCCGGCACCACAACCCCAAGCCTCCGGCCTACGAAGCCTATCTTAAGGCTCGCTACTACCAGTGGAAAGTTACGCCTGAAAACCTCGCGCGAGCCAAGGAGTATTACGAACGGGCGATCGCGCTCGACCCGGATTTCGCGTTGGCCCACGTTGGGTACGCCGATTACTTTGTCATCCAGGCCGGCTTCGGATTTTCGGCACGCCAGCTCATGCCGCGGGCGCGCGAAGCAGCGCGAAAAGCGCCTGGACCTCGATCCGACGCTTCCAGAGGCGAACGCAATGATGGGGATGATCGCGGCAGTCTACGAGTACGACTGGAAAGAAGCTGCGCGGCGATTCCAGTTGGCATTGGCTCGCGAACCGGTTCCGCCGCTGGTTCTCCGTGGGTACGCCCTGTATTACCTATTGCCGACCGGCCAACTACTTGAGGCAGTGGGGGCGTACCGGCGGGCGCTGCAACAGGACCCACTCAATGTCCAGTTTCGAATTGGCCAAGCGATTTGTCTTACAGCGGCTAGGAGATTCGCGGATGCAGAGGCCGAATGCCGCCAGATTCTGGAGATCGACTCCAATTTCTTCCTGGCTTATTCTCTGTTGACCGTCTTGATGGAGCAAAGAGGGGAATTCGTGGCGGCTCTCGAATACGCGGAAAAAGCGTATGCATTGGCGCCTTGGTATGCCGGATGTGTGGGCTGCTTCGCAGGCATGCTCAAGCGCAGCGGAAACGCCGGACGGGCGGAGGAGTTACTCCAGAAGCTTCGAGATGGCGATGAACATCGGGCTCCGCTCGGATTCCTTAACTTCCATTTGTTATGCAGGCAGCCGGACCAAGCAGCGGATTGGCTTGAGAACCTTATCGAGCAACGCCTTGCCCAGGCCGGGGCCTTGTTCCGATGCGCCCAGGTATGGAATCCCAGCTCGCGCTGGGATGCCGTGGCGATGAAGATGAATCTGCCGAAGAGTGTTTCGTAACTGGTTGCAAGGAGGGTTCCGTCGAAGTCCACGCCCTGATGAGCTGCGCCGGCGCATGCCGACGGGCAAATAAAATTACTTGCTGGAAGCGGCAGAAAACCCGGAACAACGCTCTCACATTTAGAAAGTTGACCGGTTAGCTCCCGAATGGTTGGCTACTCGGAGGATCCACGGGCGGCGGAAGATCGGTCCTGGTAAGTCGCCTCCACGTCATTTGGCCGCCACCTCGCCAATTGACCCATAAGCGATTGCCTGGAGCCCTCTCATAAAGAGAAACTTACGCCGCCCGCGCGCGTCTCACCGCCTCAATCCCCGGCTTTCAAACAATTCAGTCCGCAGCCGATGCGTAGAAGAGGGAGAAGAAGTAGGCCGACCGGGGGAACACATGCCATGCCAATAGACCCTTCAGCAAACGCTTTGGTGGGTGTGTACGACTACCGGCTGGTCGCGTTGTCGGTTGTCATAGCGATGTTCGCTTCCTACGCCGCTCTTGACGTTGGCGGCAGAGTGACCGCCTCGCGAGGGCTCCTCCGATTTTTCTGGGTGACGGGCGGGTCCGCGACCATGGGGCTCGGCATTTGGGCAATGCATTACGTTGGCATGCTTGCCTGGGACCTTCCAATTGCTGTCCTGTACGATTGGCCCACCGTGCTGGTGTCTCTCCTGGCGGCCGTGCTGGCGTCGGGGGTTGCGTTGTTTGCCGTCAGCCGCCAGAGGATGAGGCTGATGCCCACTGTAGTTGGGGCGGTCCTCATGGGCTGCGGCATCGCCAGCATGCACTATATCGGCATGGAGGCGATGCGCCTGCCCGCCATGTGCCTCTATTCGCCAGGACTGGTTGCGTTGTCGGTCATTCTGGCTATCGTGATTTCGTTGGTGGCGTTGTGGCTGACGTTCCATTCCAGGGATGAGGCCCGGATGGCGACCCCGCGCAAGCTGGCTAGCGCCCTGCTGATGGGTGCGGCGATTCCCATCATGCACTACACCGGTATGGCCGCGGTCACCTTCGTACCGATGGCCGGACCCCAGGACCTTACGCACGCAGTAGCGATCTCTTCGCTCGGCACCTTCGTCGTCGGCAGCGTCGCCTTGGTGATCCTCGGTTTGACTATCCTGACGTCCCAGATCGATCGCCGATTTGCCGCCCAGGCCGTGGAACTGCAACACCTGTTGGAGGCTCTGAAATTGCAGAATGAACTTCTGGAGGACATTGTCGCTTCGCGCACGCGTGAACTTGCCGAGGCCAATTCGAAGCTAACCATTCTCGATCGGGCCAAGGACGATTTTCTGCGGGTCATTTCCCATGAGTTGCGCACGCCGCTCAACGGATTGCTCGGTGTGGGCGAAATAGTTTTGGACGATCCGTCGCTCTCGGACGATAGCGAACTTCGCGCTATGTATGAGCGATCCCGCCAGAAGATGATCTCGCTTTTGGATGACGCGCTCCTGCTGACGCAGATTGACGTTAGCGGCCAGAAGTTCAGTTCCGCGCCGGTTTCCCTGAATGCGGTTCTCGATCGCGCGCGGGAACGGGCGAGGATATTCGCCGGCCTGCGAAATGTCACCTTGCAACCAGCGCCGGCCGGCTTAGGCCAGGTTCCAGGCGAAGAGCAGCTCTTAGTCAGATGCTTCCACGCCCTGCTGGAGACTGCGGCGAAATTTTCAGAAAAGGGCGGGACTGTCCGGCTGACGAGTGAGGTACAGCCGGAGCGCCTCCGCGTCATCATCCAATGTCATGGCCGGACCATTCCGAACGCCCTCGTCGCGAAATTCTTCGATATCTTCTCGATCTGTGAAGCAGTTTCTCCGGGCGAGGACCTGGGGTTAAGCGCGCCAGTCGCGTCCCGCATCCTCTCCCTGTTCGGCGGCACGGTAACCGTTGCTAACTGCGAGCCGCCGGGCATCCGTTTGACGGTGGATTTCGAGAACCGTCCGGCTGAAGTCGGTACGCAAGATTCTCCGAGCATGGAATTTGCACTGTCCACATGAGCGCGCCCGGACTCCTCGTCAAGGAGTGCTGGAGGGGGCTGGCCGCTCTTCGATGCGAACCGAATACGACCGGGGAAACAGACCAAACCACTTGACACGTTCAAGCGACGCAATCACACGCGGCAGGATTCTGCTTCGTTCAGCCTCGTCCATGATATGGGTCTCATACGACGCTCCCCGGCTCCCGGGAAGAAACAGGGTCCAGCACCGGTCCTTCAATGCAACATTAAATCGGTACACGCCAGTCTCGTCCTGATATTCGACGCCCTCGTTTCTGGCCGCCAGCCTCACTCTAAATTTCTCGCTCATAGTCGGCTTATGAGACTGGATCTACTTCAAGAAATCCTCGAAATTCGTCGTGGGCGGCGGTTTCACTTGAGCCGCCCTGGTGGTCGTGAACCCGATCATGCGGCCCGCGAAGATGATGGCAACCCACAACGTGAGGGAAACAATCGCGACGGCCTTCCCCACCCGTTCCACCGACCGGCGGCTCATTTCGAACACCATCATGTTCAGGCCCGTAGCGAACAACAAGACCATCTTGGCTCGGAAATAAAAATTGTGATAGTAGACCGGAGCGTTGGTTGTGAACATCAAAGCGCCGGTCGCGGCGGTCAACGCAAAAGCCCCCCAGGTCCATTTAAAAATGTCGGAAGCCACGCGCTCGAAGGGCCGGCGCGCAGAAGCCACTCCGAGTAAACGCAGGTCGATTACGAGAATCGTTCCAACCACCAAGGCAAGAGAAAACACGTGCGCCGACTCGAGCAACGGAAACAGAAGCAGCGAATCCCGGATATCTCCGGCAAGCGCGGTCCCCGCGAGCCATTTTAGAAATGCTTCCATTTACGCCTTCGTTGCCGGTGACCACTTGCCCCACACGTGGTCGTAGGCGATCAAGCGCCCCAGAATAATGATGCAGATCCAGATCAGGAAGGTGGCAATCGCCACTCCTTTGGCGAATCTCCGCTGCAGCAGAACCTCGGGGTGCGACCTTCGGAAGCGGACGGAAACTCCCGTCATCACCGCCACCAGGAACATTTTGAGCCAGAAGGAAAGTGTGACCAGCTCACGCACAGGCTCCCCAATCACCATCAGAATTCCGGTTGCAAGCATCAGCCACAACGCGCCCGTCAGCCACGGTCCGAACCGGTTCACCGTTTCCTTCAAGGTCTGATCCGTTCCCGCCCAACCCAGCAGGCGCAAGTAGATCATGAAGACGGAGCCCATCACCACTCCGATGCCCGCAATGTGGATGGATTGAATCGCGGGAATCGCCCACGCGTTATGGTTCTGGATGAAGACGCTGGGAGCCGTTGTCGACAACCACTCGGCGAATCGGTTCAAAGCTTAAAACCGGTTCCTAGCTAAAAAGTGGTCCCGCCGAGAAGCTGGCTCCCCTGCACTGTGTCGCAGGTCTTGCCATGCTCCGGCGGCGTCTTCCACGGGCACTTGGCGATCGCCCCGACTCTCGAGCCGAAATTGCTGCCGTCGCGCAGCGGATTCATCTTGACACTAAAAATCGTCCCCACCGGGAACGAGTCCGACGTGATGCCTTGCTGCGCCACCGCCGCCGCGCCCGCCATCTCCACGCCCCAGTCCTGGTTCTTGCCGTCCTTGTCTTTGACCAGCTTGCCGTCCGGCCCGACCAGGTAGAAGTGGATTTCGGCGTGGTTCGCTTGCGCCACAAACTGATACGCCACGCCGGTCAGCGTCAGCGTCTTGGTCTGGTCGTACATGGCGAAGGAATGATGAGCGAGTGCGAACGTTGCACCCGCCAATAAAATTACCAGGATTTTCTTCATAACTCTCCTCATTTAAATAGGTCGAGAATATCTTGCGGCAGCGTTTCGTTCGGCTTGTCCCAGCCAACCTCGAAGTACTTCTCCCAATCCTGCGCCCATGGCCGTCCGTAATAGTCGATGTAACGCGGATCGGACTTGGTCAACTGCGACGGTCTGCCGTCCACATTCCGCAGATTGCTTAAGCACTCGATGTAGGTGTAACGCTGGGTCGGATTATCCGGCGTCGCCCGCCGCACGTAGCGGTAGGTCCCACGCAACGGCTGCACGAAGGCCTCCGGGTCGTAGAAGATCGTTTCGTGATCCAGACCGGTGAACTTGCCGTTCGCGTCCATCACCGGTTTGAACGTCTCCACCGTCTCCATCTTGCCGCTGTACTCGAACATCGAATGCGAGAGCGTCCACGCCTGCACGTTCGCCGTCCAGCTCACCAGCGTCGTGCCATCCCAAAACCCGACCGTTTCACCGTACCACTGCGGCACCTTCTGGACGTGCTCCTTGCCGATCAGCACCTGCCGCAGGAAATTGGCCGCGATGCCCGAAAGAAACTGCACGTTCCACGGCGTCATAGTGAGTTGGAAATTGCCGCCTTGGGAAGCTTGCGCCCACCAGCGCATGAAACCCTCCGGGTAACAGAAGCTGGCTTCCCACTGCGGCGCGTTATCCACGGCCTCGTGATAATTCATCTGCACCATGCGCTTCTGATACTCGGGCGTCAACAGCGAGAGAATCGTCGGCGTCTGATTCACCGTGCCCCAGATCCACTCCGCGCCGTGATCGGCGCGCTGATCCCGCGCATAGTAGCCATCCCAGTCCGGCAGTGTCGCCTTGGTGTAAACAGTCGGACCGCCCTTGGCCTTCGCCGCGGCTAGCAGGGCTTCATAATGCTCCTTCGCCGTCTTATAAGGATACGGGCTGACAATCTTGTCGCGAGCATAATCCGCATTGCAATCGCCCCATGCGGCGGAGAGCGGCGGCTTGTCGCCGATGCGATGCGACGTCCAAATATCGGTTAATTGCCTTGGCGTATTGCAGCGAAAATAGCGCTTGTCGGACCAATCTTTCTGATCTTTATAAAAGTTTTTCGAGGAAAATAAATCGGTCGGCAGCGGGTCCATGCCGGCCGGCGGACCCGCAAACGTCGGCGTCCCCGCCCGCCCGAATCCCGCCCCGCCGGGAGCGCCGCCAAATCCGCCACCGCCCCGGCCGCCGCGCCCGCCTCCGCCTTGCGCGCCTTGCCCACGCGCCGGCTGCTGCGCGAAAACGGTCTGTGTCTTCGGCGACATCCATAGGAGCGCGCTCAGGCTGAGCAGTGCGAACAGAACAGGAACTCTGGCTCTCATCTGGTCTCCGCTCTCATCTGGTCTCCCTCAGGGGTCCCATGAATCATACAACGCCCGACCACTGGCAGCAAGCCCAGATGTCTTGTGTGTCGTCTTATATCGCAGTACTGATTGCCGCGCGGATTTCGGCGATGGCCCGTTCCGTTTCGGCTGGCGTAATCGCGTACGGCGGCATGAAGTAAAGTACGTTGCCAAGAGGCCGGAGGAACAGCCCGCGAGCGAGCAAAGCGGCCGAAATCCGGGGCCCGAAATCGTTCAGGTATCCGGGCCGATCCGAACGCATCTCAACAATGCCGACACCTCCGATGACCCGCACATCTCCGACGGAATCGAGCTCGCGCAGGGGTTCCAGGCCGGCGCGAAGCGCGGCTTCCAGCGCAGCGATGCGTGCAAGGGTCGCCTCTTCCCGGAATAGATCAAGACTGGCGAGCGCAACCGCACACGCCAACGGATTCGCCGTGTAGGAATGCCCGTGGAAGAAAGTTTTGGCGCGGTCATCGCTCAGGAACGCATCGTAAATGGGAGCCGTGACCGCGGTCGCCCCCATCGGCAGATAGCCGGCGGTGAGAGCTTTCGAAAGGCAGATGATGTCCGGAGAGACGTCCGCGTGCTCACAGGCGAACATGCGGCCGGTGCGTCCGAAACCGGTGAGCACTTCATCGGCGATCAGGAGCGTGCCGTAACGGTCGCACAATCGGCGAACGCCGGCAAGAAACTCGGCCGGCCAAACGATCATGCCGCCGGCGGCTTGCAGCATCGGCTCGACCAGCACCGCAGCAACATTGCCGCCGTGTTTTTGGAGGTGCGATTCCAAACTTCCGAGGCAGTCAATGTTGCACGTGGAACGTTTCAAGCCAACCGGACAGCGAAAACAATAGGGCGCGTGAGCACGTGTCACGGAGAACAGCAGCGGCTCAAACGGCTCCGTGAACAGCGACTTCGCGCTTACGGACATGGCGCCGACGGTATCGCCATGGTAAGCGCGGTCGAGGGCGATGAAAATGCGGCGGTCCTGTCCGAGGTTGCGCCAGTATTGGAAGGCGAGTTTGAGGGCGACTTCAACAGCAGTGGATCCGTTATCGGAATAAAAGACTCGCGCCATTCCGCGCGGCAGAAGTTCGAGCAAGCGCTCAGCGAGTTCCACAGCGGGGCGATGGGTGAAGCCGGCAAATACAACGTGCTCCAGTTCGCGCGCCTGCGCCGCAAGAGCTTCGTTCAATTTCGGGTGCGAATGGCCATGGATATTCACCCACCAGGAAGAGATGCCATCCAGGATTTTGCGGCCGTCCTCGGTATAGAGATAGACGCCTTGCGCTCGCGCAATGGCGAGCGGCGGAGGCGCCGTCATCATTTGCGTGTACGGGTGCCACAGGACGACGCGGTCCCGATCGGCCAGGCTCATTGAAAATGCTCCTGAAGCCGGCCGGAGGGATCGAGTGAGGCCGTGGCCCACTCGCGGAGGGTTCCCGGAGTGAGCGGATCGAACTTGGGCATTTCACCCAGCACGCACACGGAGCCGTAGTGTTCAATCGCTGCCCGGCTTTCAGCGTTGGGTTCGCCGATCATGACCACCCCGGCGATCTCCAGGCGGCGCGAGCGCAGCGCTTCGATGGTCAGCAGCGTGTGATTGATGGTGCCGAGACTGGTGCGCGTGGCGATCACCACCGGCAAACCGAGCCGTTCGATCAGGTGAATTATGAGATCGGACTCATTCACGGGAACCAGGACGCCGCCGGCACCCTCGACGATCCATTTGTCGTCCATTTCCTTAACCGAGCCAGCGTACGATGAGATGTTGATTCGCGTTCGGGCGCGTTGCGCGGCCAAGTGCGGGGAGACGGGATCGGGAAGGCGCACGCCGTGATGATAGGCCGCGGAGCGGGGGGATCCGGAGAGGCGCAAGACTTCGGAGGTGTCGTCATCCGGGCCGGTTTGGATGGGTTTCCAGTAGCGCGAGCCGGGATAGCGGAGCAGGAGCGCAGCGGAAAGCACCGTCTTCCCCACGTTGGTGTCGGTTCCGGTTACGAAGACGCCGCGCACAGTTGTTCCACGAACTGGTCGAGAATTGCTTCGGTGAGGTCCACGTTCACGGAGACGCGCAGGCGCGCGGAGCCTTCCGGAACCGTCGGCGGGCGAATGGCGCGGACGTCGAAGCCGCGGTCTTGCAGCTTGGCAGCGGCGGATACGGCGCGCTCGTTAGAGCCGAGGATCACCGGGACGATGTGCGAGTCTCCGGAAAGCTGCAAGCGGCTGCGCAAATATGCCGCGAGCGCGCGGAGCCGGGCGCGGCGATCCGGCTCGGCTTGGATTATATCGAGACTGGCGTCTAACGCAGCAGCGACGGCGGGCGGAGGAGCAGTGGAGAAAATGAAGGGGCGCGCGCGCTGGGCGAGATATTCGATGGCCCACGATGGTCCGGCGACGAAAGCTCCGGCGACGCCGAGGGCTTTACCGGCGGTGTTGACCGAGAGAAACACATCCCGGCCGACGCCGAGTTCTTCGATCAAGCCGGAGCCGCGGGCGCCGTAGATTCCCGTGGCGTGGGCCTCGTCGACAATCAAGGCAGCGCCCGTTTCGGCACGGAGGCGGGCGTATTCGGCTAGAGGCGCGCGGTCGCCTTCCATGCTGAAGAGGGATTCGACGACAACGAATGCCTGTCCGGCGCCGGCATTTTCTTTCAAGAGGCGAGCCAGTTCCGCGACGCCGTTGTGGGGGAAGATCACGCGTTGGGCGGGAGAAAGCCGAACGCCGTCGATCAGGCTGGCGTGGTTAAGACGATCGGAGAAGATCACGTCACCGGGTTGAACAAAGGCCGTAAGAACAGCCAGGTTCGCCAGGTAGCCGCTGGAGAAATACAGCGCGCGGTCCACGCCTTTGAATCGCGCGAAACGATCTTCGATGTGAGAGAAGCACTCGCGCTCTCCGCGCAGCAGGCGCGAGCCCGTGCTGCCCACCCCTTCGCGGCAGACCGCTTCGGCCATGCGCTGCTTCAGCAGGGGATGGGTCGCGAGCCTCAAATAATCGTTCGACGAAAGATCGATGCCAGAGGGAGGCCGCAGGCTTCGCCGCAGTCCCGCGCGATCGAGTTCATCGAGACTGGCCTCGATCCGGTGCTGAAGCTTATCAGGCACCGGTGGTCGCGGGAACCTCGGCGGGGCGCAAGTGCATGCCGAGCTTGTCGAAGAGGCGGCGGTCTGCATCGGCTTCGGGATTGGGGGTGGTCAGCAGGCGGTCGCCAAGGAACACGGAGTTGGCGCCGGCAAGGAGGCACAAGGCCTGGGCTTCATCGGAAAGAGGCAACCGGCCGGCGCTTAAACGGACCATCGACCGGGGCATGAGAATGCGCGCGGTAGCGATCATGCGGACCATTTCGAGGGGATCTGTCGCAGGGGCGTCACCCAATGGCGTACCTTCGACGCGTACCAGCAGATTGATGGGAACGCTTTCCGGGTGCGGATTGAGGCTGGAGAGCTCGCGCAGGAGGCCGTAGCGAGCGGCGCGATCCTCACCCATGCCGATGATTCCTCCGGAGCAGACCGTCACGCCGGAGCGGCGAACACGCGCCAACGTGTCGAGCCGTTCCTGGTACGTGCGGGTGGTGATGATCTCGCCGTAGAAATCGGGCGAGGTGTCGAGGTTGTGATTGTATGCGGTCAGGCCGGCGGCAGCCAGGTCATCGGCTTGTTTCTGGGTAAGCATGCCGAGAGTGCAACAGGCCTCCATGCCAAGGGCGCGGACGCCACGAACCATTTCCAGCACTCGGGCGAATCGGGCATCCTGGGGCACGTCACGCCAGGCCGCGCCCATGCAGAAGCGTGTGGCTCCCTGCTCGCGGGCGGCGCGGGCGGCTGCAAGAGTTTCTTCCACAGGAAGTAAATTGTGCACATCGACGCCGGTGTCGTAGCGGGCGGATTGGGGGCAGTAAGCGCAGTCCTCCGGGCAGCCGCCGGTTTTGATGCTGAGCAGCATGCAGCCTTGGACTTGATCGGCGCGATGGTGCTGGCGATGGACGGTCTGGGCCTGGAAGACCAGATCGGGCAGAGGAGCGGTATAGATCGACTCAATCTCAGCGAGGGTCCAATTGTGACGAATGGGAGTCATGCGGTCAGCTTTCAGTTTACCGTTCCGTCATCGACGGCGGCGCCGGCGGCACCAACAGCCCGCGGAACTCAGAGCGTACCAGTGGCACTTGGCGTGCAGAACCGTTCGGCACATGCCAAATGCGACCGTCGTATTTCTTGGAGGTCTTCCTGTCCACATACCGGCGGTACAGGAGCTGGCCAGCGAATTTGGATGGACCGTTCAAGCCGCGGAGGATCTAACTCACCTGCGGCAATTGGGTTCAATGCGGAACGTGGCTGCGATTCTGTTCGACCCCCGCAGCTTAGGACTGACCGCTACGCAGGCTCTGGTCGCAACCCGTGAGATCGTTCCGCACGCTCGTCTGATTCCTTGCCATCGCTTTTCGGATGTCGTCAATTGGCCCGAGTGGGCTGACGCTGGGGCATTTCACGCACTTGCCTTACCGCTAAAGCTAAGTGAAGTAAGGCAAAGTCTAGGGTTTGTCTGGTCCGCGCGGCTGCGCCGGTCAGCCCATGTTCTTGCGATTCGGAAGCCTGAGCCCCGGAGTGAAGTCTCGCAAGAGACACCGGATCTCACCGCTCAACTCAGGGACGCTTCCTGAGCCCCGGCGACGGGAATCGTGAACGTAAACCGGCTGCCTTTGGCAGGCGCGCTCTCGACCGAAATCTCTCCTCCGTGCTGTTCCACCAATTCCTTGGTGATAGCCAAGCCAAGGCCGGTGCCTTCGCGAACGCCCTTGGTGGTTTGCCCGACCTGGCGGAACTTGTCGAAGATGGACTGGTGATCGCCTGGGGCGATTCCGATACCGGTGTCGGTGACCGAGATTTCCAGGAGATGGCCAACTCGCCGCGAGCAGACGGAGATGCTTCTGCCTTCCGGCGTGAACTTCACGGCGTTGCTTAACAGGTTCAGCAGGATTTGTTTGAACCTCAGGGCATCGGCGTCGATCGGGACTTCGGACGCCAGCTCGGCTTCGAGCCGGATGGATTTGGCGTCGCATTGCGGCCGGATGGTGGCGACGGCTTGCTCAATAGCGGCGCCGGAGTCGAAGGTCTCGAGCTTGAGCTCCAGACGGCCGGCCTCGATCTTGCTGAGGTCCAGGATTTCGTTGATGAGCTCCAGCAGATGCATGGAGTCGCGGTGAATGTGGCCGACGAAGCGGCTTTGATCGGCGTTGAGCGGACCTTTCAGCTCTTCCGCCAGCAGTTCGGAGAATCCGATGACGGTGTGAAGAGGGGTGCGCAGCTCATGACTCATGCTGGCCAGGAACTCGCTCTTGAGGCGGTTGGCCCGCTCGATTTCCTCGTTGCGCAGCCCTAATTCCCGGTTGGCGGCGGCGAGTTCGCGGTTGTACCTTTCCTGCACCGCGCGAAGCTGCTCTTCCACGCGCTTACGTTCCGTTACGTCGCGGATGACGGCGGTGACGTAGAAGGTGTCGCCGGCTTCGACGGGACTCAAGCTGATTTCGACGGGGAAGCGGGAGCCGTCCTTACGCCTTCCTTCGAGAGCCAGGCCGGTGCCCATGGGCCGTGTGAGCGGGTGATTCCAATACTGGCTGCGGTGATGAACGTGTTTGGTGCGGAGCTCCTCGGGAATGAGAAGCTCCACGGGTTGGCCCAGGAGATCCTCGCGGTCATAGCCGAAGATCTGTTCGCCGACGCGGTTAACCAGTTGGATATGGCCCTTGCGGTCGACCTCGATGATGGCGTCAGGTGCGGCCTCAAGCAGCCGGCGGAAGCGGCGTTCGACTTCGAACTGGCCGCGCACTTGGCGCTCGTGTTCGCGGGATTGTTCGAGCTGGCGCTCCATAGCGCGGTGGCGGCTGACATCGTCGATGAAAACCAGGGTTCCGCGCGGGGTTCCTTCGGAGTCGCGCCACGGCCCTACGCGGAGGACAGCTTCCAGCAGGGTCCCGTCGCGCCGGGTGAGGACCGTCTCGGATTCGCCTACCGATTGAGCGGAGTTTTCGAGGCCGCTGGGAGCAACCTGGCCTAGAACTTCTTCCTCGGTCCATCCGAGGAGACGCTGCGCGCTGGGGCTCCACATTCTGACGCAGCCCTTTTGGTCCATCGCGACAATCCCAAGAGGAGATCCTTCCAGAAGGGCGCTCAGGAACTCGGCCGAACGTTGGGCAGGCATAGCAGGAAGCTAATATCATGCCACAGGCCTATGGAGAGTCCCTATGGGGTGTCGATGAATGGCCGCGCGGGGCCGGAATCGATATCGACCTCAACGGTGGTGTGCCGTCTGGTGTACCAGCACGGGCTGTCGCCATAATGAGGGAACACGGAATTGACGCATTCCACCGGCTGCGGATCGGAGAAACTATAGCTGGTCTGGCGGTTCTTCAGTTTGACGGCATAGAATTGGCGAACTTCGACGCTGTCGAAGGAATCTCGCTTGGGGATGCCGAAGCGGAGGGACAAATAGTCGGCTAGGAAGGCAAGCGCGGAGATCGCGGCGAGAGAGCCGACGGTGATCCAAAAGATGCGCTTCATGAGACGGAGGGGCATCCGCGAGGGGATGGTAGGCGCGGCTGGACTCGAACCAGCGACCCTCAGCTTAGAAGGCTGATGCTCTATCCACCTGAGCTACGCGCCCACATCTTTCAATAATAACGCTCTAAGGCCCGGCACCATCCGATTTCTTCTTGCTTCTATACCAACACAAGGCATAATGGTACTGTTGTTTTTCCGGGGGAGGAGCGATGAAGCCAACTGCGTGCAGTTGCGCCTCGGCTGTTAGCCTACTACTGATCAATTTATGGACTGTTCCGGCCTGGGCGCAAGATGCGCAACCCAAGCTGGAGATCGTGATCGTGGAGGGCGAGGGGGCGATTAACAACATTAAGGAGCGGGTCAACCGCGAGCCCATCATTCAAGTGGAGGACGAGAACCACAAACCGGTGGCTGGCGCCGCCGTAGTATTCTTCCTTCCCAACCAGGGCCCCGGCGGGACCTTCGCGGACGGCACCAGATCCCTGACGGTCACCACGGATGCGCAAGGGCGCGCGGTGGCCAGGGGCATCCGCTTCAACCGGGCCTCCGGCCAGATGCAGATTCGCGTAACAGCCACCGCCAACGGCCAGACCGCCACGGCCACGATTACAGAGACCAACGTGGTGGGCGCAGCGGGTAGCGCTTCGGCAACGGCGGGGCTGAGCACGACCGTGAAGGTGCTCATCATCGTGGGAATTGTGGCCGCCGGGGCCACGGCGGGCGCCATTGTGGCGACGCGCGGAGGTTCATCGAGCTCAGGAGCTTCTTCCGGCACACCAACCGCCATCAACGCCGGAACGCCAACTGTAGGAGCGCCGTAATGAGGGGGAAATTCGTTGCTAAGGCTGCCATTGTGGCGTTGCTTCCGGGAGCCGCGTGGGCGCAGGTGGGAGCTCCACTGCTCGGTTATCTTCCGGAAGGCGGGCACATCTTGCCGGTACACGGCATCGCGGCGTCCGCGTCGGCTGGAGCGCCGCTGAATTTCAGCAGTGAGTTTCTGCAAGCGGCGGTCTCCCCGCACCAGGATTTCGCGCTGGTGTCAGCGTTGAGCACGGGAGCCGTTGCCATCGCGGTTCCTGCGGGAACCGTGACGCCGGTTGCAGGCGCAACGGCGTTTCCCAGCAGCATTACGTTGAGCCCATCGGGCTCCGCGGCGGTGCTGTGGTTCGCTTCCACGCACATCATGGAGGTCCTTTCGGGATTGCCTTCCTCACCGGCGGTGCGAAGTGTGAACGCGAGTTTCTTGTCCGGCAGCTCGGGCGACGCGCCGGCCACGTTGGCGGTCAGCGATGACGGAGCCTGGGCCGCGGGAGCGTGGCCGGACGGGGTCTGGGGATTCGGGCCGAATGGAGAAGTGCGCAGTCTGCTCGCGGGATATCGCGGGCAAGCACTGACATTCTTCGCCGGACGGGAGGACCTCGCGGTCGCGGGAACTTTCGGGGTCGATTCGATCACGGATGTGGGCGGAAGCGCGACAGTCGCGACGCTAAATACCCCTTCGGGTTCGACCGCCGCGCCGTCCCCGGTGGGGTTGGGCGTGACTCCGGACAATACCAAGCTGGTGCTGGCGGATCAACAGGGCAACGTTTCCACGATCGACGCGAGCACGGGTTCAACCAGCAGTACAGCTTGTGGCTGCGCGCCGGTGGGCGTGCTTCGCATGGGAGGGTCGATCTTCCGGATCACGGGTTTGACCGGATCTGTCTTCCGTGTATTCGATGCACGTACCGGAAGCGTGTTCCAGATCCCCATCGCGCAAGGAGTAACGGCGCAACCGGTCACCGCGATTCCCTCCGTTGGCCGGGAGGCGGGAGGCGGATTGCCGACCGGCTCGGCTCCGGGAACGGGAGGTACGCGATAATGCGCCGCCCGGTTCTGCTGCTCCTCTTACTATTATTGGCAACCTCAGCGTTGTTCGGGCAGGTTCTAATCACCAGCACCTCGCCGCTTCCGACGGGGTATGCGGGGATTCCGTACACCTACACCTTCACGGCGCAGGTGGTGCCGATGAACCTGACGGTTACATGGTCCTTGTCGCCGACCGCCGGACCTCCGCCGTTGCCGCCCGGGCTGACGTTAAGCCCCAATGGAACGTTATCGGGAACCCCAAGCGCAGCGCAGGCGGCGCCGTTCGTATTCACCGTGTTCGCGCAGGCGGGAAACTTCACCACCAGCATGCAGTTTTCGCTGACGATCCAACAGCCGACCATCACGATCAACTCCAGTTCGCCCCTGCCGAACGCGTTTATGGGGCAGTTCTACACGGACACACTGGTGGGGTCGTCGACTCCGGCCGGCATTACATGGTTCTTGAGTGACAACCCCACGCCGCCGGGGCTGAGTTTGAGCACCAACGGCGTGATTTCGGGAAACCCGACGACTCCTGGCACCTACAATTTTACGATCGTCGCGCAGATCACCAGCGCCGGCACGAACTGTTCGACGTGTGCGATCACGAAGAATTTTTCGATGACCGTGTACGCGGGCCAGATCAACATCCAGACTACGTCGCTGCCGCAAGCGACCTCAGGCAAACCTTACACGGCGACCCTTGCCGTGACCCCAACGGGAGTCACCTGGGCATTGAGCGGCGTGCTGCCCTCAGGCATAACGTTCAACACAGCCACCGGCGTATTCAGCGGGACGTCGACCGCGGTGGGAATCTACCCGCTCCAGCTCACTGCCAGTCTGACCAACTACCCCAACGCCTCGACCAATTTGAATCTCGATGTGACCATGGGGCCGCTGGCGATCCCACAGCCGACGCTGCCAAACGCCGTGCAAAGCTCGCCGTATGTAGCGAGCGGCGGGGGCGCGGTAGTGGTGGGCGCGACGGGCGGTATACCACCTTATCAGTTTGTCTTCGTCAACACGAGTAACGACGGCCTGGTGATTTCTCCCAGCGGAACGATCACGGGAACTCCGGTTTCCGCCGGCAGCTTTCTCCTGCCGGTAACGCTGAGCGACGCCACCGGACAAAACGTCACCGTGAATCTCAGTCTGTTCGTCGCGACTCCGCTCACCGTGCTAACCACATCCTTAGCCAACGGAAGCCTTAACGTGGCTTACTCACAGACGCTGCAGGCCGGAGGCGGCACGCCGCCTATCACGTGGATCATCGTGGCGCAATCGGGCTCGCTGCCGCCGGGCCTGTCTCTTTCGCCCGCAGGCACCATCAGCGGTACGCCCACCACTGGCGGAACGTTCACCTTCACCGTTCAGGTGACCGACAGCGGAAAGCGTACCGCGAGCAAAGCATTAAGCATCGCGGTCAGCGTTGCGAATCTCAGCATCACGACCAACTCGCTGCCCACCGCCATACTTGGCGTAGCGTATTCGCAAACGGTGGCGGTGACCGGCGGAGCGACGCCGTACACCTGGCGGCTGGCGGCGGGAGGTTTCCCGCAGGGGCTGACTATAAATCCTTCGACCGGAGTGCTTTCAGGAACGCCTAACGGTTCGGTGGGCGCCAGCACCTTCACGGTTCAGGTGACAGATTCATCGAGCCCGGTGCAGACGGTGACAAAAGCATACACGGTCAACGTTGCATTGACGTTGACCATCACCACGCTCTCGCTTCCGGCGGGGACCAAAGGGTCGGCCTACTCAGGCTCGCTTGCGGCTAGCGGAGGCATTACACCGTACACCTGGTCGGTCACGTCAGGATCGCTGCCGCCAGGTTTAAATTTGAACAGCACCTCCGGCGGCATCACGGGCACGCCGACGGCGACCGGCTCGACCGTATTCACGGTGACGGTGGCAGATTCGAGTGGACAGACGGCGAACGGGCAATTCAGCCTCGCCATCAACGCGGCCACCTCACCGTTGACCATCACCACCACTAGCTTTTCGGCAACTGTGGGAACGGCGGTCTCGGAGCCGTTGACGGCCACGGGCGGAACACCACCGTACACATTTTCGGCGACCGGATTGCCGGCCGGCTTGAGCGTGACGGGCAGCTCAATTACCGGGACACCGACCGCCGCGGGAACGCCCAGCGTCACGCTGACGGTTACCGATTCGCAGAAGCAGACGGCGACGGCGACGATTACGATTACGGTCACGCTGCCGCCGGCGCCTCCGGCGTCGCTCAAGAGCATTGGCGGCACGGCCGCGACACAGGCATCGCCCGGATTGACGTTGAACGCTCCGTATCCGGTCGCGCTTACCGGGACGTTGACGGCGAGCTTCCAATCGGCGGTGGGCGGGAGTCCGACGGAGGTTGGATTCGTTAGCTCCGGCGGCGGGCTGACCTCCTCAGTGACGTTCAACATTCCCGCGGGATCGACAGCAGCGGTTTTCTCCAACTCCCCTGCGCTGGCGACGGGAACCGTGGCGGGAACCATCACGCTTACGGCTACACTGAACGCCGGCGGAACGGATATCACGCCGAGCCCGGCTCCGACGGAGACCGTCACGATATCGCCCGCGGCGCCGGTGATCGAGACGGTGAAGTTTTCGAGCGGCAGCGGAGGCTTGACGGTGAACGTGATCGGCTACTCGACCACGCGCGAGATGGTGAGCGGGCAGTTCCAGTTCTTCACATCGACGGGGCCGATCCTGACCCCAGTCACCGTGCAATTGAGCTCGGCTTTCAGCTCCTGGTATTCGAGCTCAAGTTCGAATCAGTACGGGAGCCAGTTCACGCTGACCATCCCGTTCTCCGTTTCGGGCAATGCCCAGGACATCGTTTCCGTGAACGCGGTCCTGACCAACACCAAGGGCGCTTCGAATTCCTTGCAGTCTGCTTCTTCGAACTGATGCGGTTATCCGGGCGCTGGATCGTGATTGCGCTTCTGGTGTTCATCGGCGCGGTGGTGGCGTGGGCAGCGTGGTATCTGTTCTTCGGACCCGGCTCGCCGAGCCATCACATGTCGTGAGGTTCAAAGAAGTCGAGGCTGTTATCGCCTTGCTTTAGGACGCGTACGCGCTTCAGCGCGCCATACGACTCATCCAGCTTCAGCCGCACATCGTGCTGGACGATCACCAGGCCTGGAGGATGCTCGCCGAGCATGGCCAGCATGGGAGAATACTCTGCTTCCATCGCATACGGAGGGTCGAGGAAGACGATACCGGCTTGGAGAGTGGGAACGATGGTCCGAACACGGCCCTGGCGGACTTGCGCGCGCGCGGTGACGTTCAGCGACGCGAGATTCTGGTGAATCACGCGCACGGCTTCACGGGACTGTTCGACGAAGATCGCCCGGGACGCGCCGCGGCTCAGAGCCTCAATTCCCACGGCTCCTGTTCCGGCATAGAGGTCGGCGAAGACAGCGCCTTCGATGCGCGGCGTCAGAATGTTGAACAGCGCTTCGCGCAGGCGGTCCGGTGTGGGGCGGGTGTCGAGTCCGGGAACGCTCTTGAGCAGACGGCTGCGGAATTCGCCACCAATGACGCGCATGTCAACCAACTAAAACCAGACCATAACGGCGCTGCCAGTGCTCCCGCAGGTAGGCGACGGCTCGGCGCAATTCCTCCTGGGCGGGAGGGTGCGCGACAAAAGTGGACGCCTCACTGCGCGCGACTTCCAGGATGTCGGCATCGCGAAGAATGTTTCCGATGGCGAGAACGGGAAGGCCGGATTGCTTGGTGCCGAAGAACTCGCCTGGACCACGCAACTTCATATCCATTTCAGCGATGTAGAAGCCGTCGTTCGATTCGACCAGAGTCCGGATGCGCTCCTTGGCGGCCGCGTTTAATTTTTCGGTGACCAAGATGCAGTAGCTTTGCTCCGCGCCGCGGCCGACGCGTCCGCGGAGTTGATGGAGCTGAGCGAGACCGAAGCGCTCGGCTTGCTCGATCAGCATTACGGTTGCGTTGGGCACGTCGACTCCAACCTCGATCACGGTGGTGGAAACGAGAATCTGAGTCTCGCCGCGCTGGAACTGGTCCATGGCGTCTTCTTTTTCGTCGGAAGAAAGCTTGCCGTGCAGCAGGCCGACCTTCAGATCCGGGAAGACGATGCGGGAAAGATGATCGTGCATCTTCGCGGCGGCTTTCATGGCCTGCGTCTCGGACTCTTCGATAACCGGATAGACCACATAGGCCTGGCGCCCCGCGTCGATTTGCTTGCGGAGGAAGCTGTAAACCTGTTCGATGCGCGCCTCCTCCACATGCTTGGTCACGATTGGCTTGCGGCCGGGAGGAAGCTCATCGATGACGCTGACGTCGAGATCGCCGTAGACGGTGAGCGCGAGCGTGCGCGGAATAGGCGTCGCAGTCATCACCAGAACGTCGGGGTGGTCGCCCTTCTCCATCAGCTTCTGGCGCTGCTCGACGCCGAAGCGGTGCTGCTCGTCGATAATCGCCAGGCCGAGTTTGCGGAACTCGACATCCGGCTCCAGTAGCGCGTGCGTGCCGACGATAACCTTGGCGAGACCGTGCGCGACCACCTTGCGAAGCTGCACTTTCTCGCGCGGGGTGTTCGAACCGGTGAGGAGGAGTACGACGTAATCGAGGCTTTGAAACAGACGCTTGAAATAAAGGTAGTGCTGCGTGGCGAGGATTTCGGTGGGCGCGAGGATGGCGGCCTGATAACCGTTTTCGATGGCGATGATCGCCGCTTCCGCGGCGACCAGAGTTTTGCCGCTGCCGACGTCGCCTTGCAACAGGCGGTACATGGGATGCGGTTCGGCCATCGCGTCCGCGATTTCCTTAAGAACGCGTTTCTGCGCGCCGGTGGGCTTGAAGGGCAGCATCTGGAGGATGCGTTCGCGGACCCGGCTGGTGAGCTGGAAGGCGATGCCGGGATACAGGCGGGCTTTGGCCCGCTTCAATTCCAGACCGCATTCCAGCCAGAAGAACTCCTCGAAGATCAGGCGGAATTGAGCGGGCGACCGGAAGGAGTTGAGCAGACGGAGATCGGAATCGGGCGGAGGAAAATGGAGCGCGCGGATGGCGGTGAAGCGATCGGGCAACTTGAGCTCGGCGAGAATGTGCGGAGGCAGCGTGTCGGGGAGAAAATCGACCGACTCGAGGATGCGATGCAGGAGGCTGCGCAGTTGGCGAGTGGTTACCCGGCCGGCCGCTTCGTAGATGGGGACCACGCGGCCGGTGTGAATGGAGGCGTCCGCATCGTCGTCGGCCGACAGGAGTTCGTACTCCGGATGCATCATGGTCAAGCCGCCGGAATAGGAATCCCATTCGACTTTGCCGTAGAGGGACACCTTCACCCCGGGGGTGAGCACGTCGGCAAGATAAGCGCCGTGGAACCACTTGCCGAGAAGCACTCCGCCGGAGGAATCCGTGAAGGAAGCTTCGAAGAGTCCCAAATTACGGCGGCGGAAACCTGAGACTTTGGCGGAGCGGACCTCGGCGAGCACGGTGGCCATCTCGCCGGGCGAGAGCTGGCGGACGGGCTTGACGTTGCTGCGATCCTCATAGCGGAAGGGCGCGTAGGTGAGCAGGTCCTCGACGGTCTTGAGGCCCTTGGCTTCCAGCATCGCGGCGCGGGCGGGGCCTACGCCTTTCACATACATGAGTGGGGTGGAGAGATCCAATCTGCGTCCGAGGGGGGTGCCTTGATTTAGAATAGTTGGTTTCATGCCTGAATTACTGAACGGAAAAACGGCGCTGATTCTGGGCGTCGCCAATAAGTGGAGCCTTGCCTATGCCATCGCGCAAGCGTTCCGGCGCGAGGGCGCGGCGGTCGTGCTGACGTATCAGGGCGAGCGCCTGAAGAAGCCGGTGGAGGAACTGGGCGCGGAGTTGGGCGCGGCGAAGATTTTCGAATGCGACGTGACTAAGGACGAGGATCTGGCTCGTTTGCCGGAGGAGCTGGCGAGCTTCGGGAAGCTGGACGTGGTGGTACACAGCGTGGCCTTCGCGAATCGCGAGGACTTGAACCGGCCGTTCGTGGAGACCTCGCGCGCAGGTTTTTTGCTGGCGCAGGACGTCAGCGCGTATTCGATGGTCGCCGTGGCGCGCGCCACAGCCCCGCTAATGACTCAAGGTGGCTCGATGATGACGTTGACCTATTTGGGCTCGACGCGAGTGGTCCCCAACTACAACGTGATGGGCGTGGCCAAAGCCGCTCTGGAAGCCTCGGTAAGGTATCTGGCGAACGATTTGGGGCCCTCCAACATCCGCGTGAACGCAATTTCCGCGGGACCCGTCAAGACGGCGTCGGCCCGCGCAGTGAAGGATTTGGGAAGCATGCTCGAAAAGGCGCCGTCGCGCGCGCCTCTGCGGAGGAATTGCGACCCCGCCGAGGTCGCCGACACGGCCGTTTTTCTGGCCAGCGATCTGGGGCGAGGCGTGACGGGGAACGTGATCTTCGTCGACGCGGGGTGGCAGATTTTGGGAGCGTAGCGGCCACGTCCGCAAGCTAGCGAGCCGCGAAGCTTCCGAATCAGGCGTGCGCGGCCTGGAGCTCGCGGAAGTAGGCGATCAGATCCGTGGTGGGAGGTTTCACGCCAAGCTGGCGGAGCATGCCGACCACTTGACCGCGATGGAGCGTCCCGTGGTTGACCAGATGCAGGACGATCATGGTCAGCGGAGCCTCACCAGGAGTTCCGGCGAGGGATTTGAACTGGACGGTGCGGTTGAGGTCCCGGTCGGCGAGAGAATCGGCCCAGGCTTCCCAGCGTTTCAGGAGATCCTGCCAATCGCCAGTCAGCGCTTCGACGGTGGAAAGCTCAGGCGCCGGAGGCATCGGCAGTTCCGGCTCGACCGTGCGCTTGTACCAGATGCGGTCAGCGAAGTGAATATGGCCGAGGGTTCCTAGAATGCTCTCGTGGGAAACGGCCATCGGCTTGGCCTGCTGCTCCGGCGTCAAAGCCAGCGCGGCGTCGAGCACTTTGCGCGAGGCCCATCCGGTGTAGCGAATATGAGTCCGAATTTCCGCGGCGGTCATGTATTCTTTATAACGCATGCCTGAGCTTCCGGATATCACGGTGTACATCGAAGCGTTGGAGGCGCGCATTCTGGGGCGAACGCTGGAGCGGGTGCAGAGTGCCGGGCCGTCCTTGCTGAGGACGGCTGACGTTCCGATCGAGGAGACGCAGGGCCACGCCGTGACCGCACTGCGGCGCATCGGCAAACGCATCGCGATCGGCCTGGATCACGGCGTCTGGCTGGTGCTGCATCTGATGATCGCGGGAAGGCTGCATTGGAGCGCGAAAGCGAAGAAGCCGGACGGAAGAAGGACGCTGGCGGCGTTTCTGTTCGACTCGGGCTGCCTTACTCTGACCGAGGCAGGATCGCGCAAACGGGCGTCGCTGCACGTGGTGCGGGGTGAGGCGGCGTTGAAAGAACTGGATCCCGGAGGAATCGATGCGATGAACGCCCCGTTCGATGAATTCGCGCGGGCGTTGACCTCAGAGAATCACACGCTGAAGCGCGGGCTCACGGATCCGCGGCTGCTCTCCGGCATCGGCAACGCCTATTCGGACGAGATTTTGCATCGCGCGAAGATGTCACCGGTCAAGCTCACCAGCCGATTGAGCGCGGAAGAGATCGCGCGGCTACGGCAGGCCGTGCAGGCAACCATGGGCGAGTGGATTGAGCGCTTGCGCGAGCAAGCCGGCGGCAAGTTTCCCGAACACGTAACGGCATTTCGCGATGAAATGGCCGTGCACGGGCGTTATGGGAAGCCGTGTCCCGCATGCGGATCGAAGGTGCAGCGTATTCGTCACGCGGACAATGAAACCAACTATTGCGCCACCTGCCAGACGGACGGCAAACTTCTGGCGGACCGGGCCCTGAGCAGATTGTTGCGCGAAGATTGGCCTCGAACGCTGGAGGAGATGGAAGAGCGGAAAGCGCGCCTGTGATACGTTAGGGTAACTAAGTCGGTTCGGCGGAGACTTGGAGTGGCAAAGATTAGAGTCCTGCTCGCGGACGATCACGCGATTGTGTCACAAGGGCTGGAAGCCCTGCTCCAGGAGAGTTTCGATTTGGTCGGCAGCGTTCGCGACGGCCGGGCCCTTGTGGCGGCGGTAAGCGAACTAAAGCCGGATGCGGTGGTCACGGATATCTCTATGCCCGGGCTTAACGGCTTAGAGGCAATCCGCCAGATCAAGAAGCTCCGGCCGATGACAAAAGTCATCGCCTTGACCATGCATTCCGAGCCAACCTTGGTAGCCGAGGCATTGAAGGCAGGCGCATCCGGGTACGTGCTGAAAAGCTCCGCAGTAGAGGAGTTGGAGAGGGCGATTCGCGAGGTGACGTTGGGCCGCACGTATGTAACGTCGCTGATCGCCAAGGATGTATTCGCGGTGCTGATGGAAGCGGGCAGCGGCAGCGAGGAGCCCCAGCTTACGGCGCGGCAGCGTGAGGTGCTGCAGTTGATCGGCGAGGGGCGGACGATGAAGGAGATCGCCTCCGCGCTGAACATTTCGCCGCGCACAGCGGAGTCGCACAAGTACGACATGATGCAAGCGCTAGGCTGTAAGACCACGGCGGATCTCATCCGCCATGCGGTCAAATTGCGGCTGGTTTCGCAGTAAGGCGATTGGCACAGGGCTTTCCGAGGGCGGTGGCGCGCTTTCCTTCGTTACCTTTCACGCACCGTGCGCATCTGTAGAAAATAGCGATGAACTTCCAAAAACTTCGCCTGGGACTCGGCATGCTTGTACTGGGCGCTTGCGCCTACGCTGCGTCCAGTTACAAAGTGACCTTACTGAACGACCTGACGGTGGGCGAAGCAAAGCTGAAAGCCGGCGACTATACAGTGTCGGTAGAGGGCAAAGAAGCGGTGTTGACCAGGGGGAAGCAGATTGTGAAAGTGCAGGTCGACGTGGAAAAGAACGACAAGAAATTTTCGAGGACCTCGCTCGAAATGGACGGAACCGCCCTTAGGGCCATCCACCTGGGCGGCACCAGCACGACGCTGGTGTTCCCTCCTACGCACTGACGGCGGCTAGCGGCGGCGTCCGCCGCCACCGCCGGAGAAGGAGCGCCCACCACCACCACCAGAGAATCCACGCGAGCCGCCACCAGAAAATCCGCTAGAGCGCGGCGCAGAGAAGCTTTGGCGCGGAGCGGAGAAACTTTGGCGCGGAGCGGAGTAACTTTGGCGCGGAGCGGAGTAACTTTGGCGTGGAGCTGAGTAACTTTGCCGTGGAGCAGAGTAATTTTGCCGCGGCGCGGAATAGGAGCGGTTAACCGAAGGCGAACTGCGGTAGCTTTGCGCGCGGGATTGAGCGGATGATTGATCGGAGCGCGTCGCTGCGCCTCCTCTCTCGTTCGAAGCAGGGCCCCTGTTAGCGTACGAACCCGAGCGGTTGGCGTACGAACCCGAGCGGCCGGCGTAGGAACCCGAGGGGTTGCCACTGCCTACGCCTCGCCAGGCACCGGAGGAGCCGGCGCCTGCTGTTCGCGCACCACCGCTGCTGCCAACACCTCGCCAGGCGCCGGATGAGCCGGCGCCCGCGGTTCGCGCGCCGCCGCTGCCAACGAAGCGGTTCGAGTTGAACCTCGTTGCGACAGATCGATTCGGGTACGGCACGCCCATGCGGTGGGCGGGATCGTGCGCCCAAGCAGTGCGTCCGCCGAAGCCGCCAAAGCCTCCGTAACCTCCATAGCCGTGGAAGCCGTAGCGTCCGAAGAATCCGGCATTCACAAACAAACCTCCACCGAACCAGCCGCAACCCCAGCCCCATCCACCCCAACCACCCCAGCCGGGGAAGAACGCGCCAAGGTAGATTCCGGGCCCGAAACCGAAGCCAAAACCAAGCCCCCCGTACCCCCACAGGTCGGGATAGTCATCCCAAGCCGGCGGACCCCAGATGTATTGCGGCGAATAAACTGGAACGTAGACCACCTGCGGATCGGCGGGTTGAATCTCGATGGCGCTTTGGCCGTCTTGGGTATCGGTGCTGACGACCTGTTGCGGCGTAGTGGCGAGTTTACCATTGGCCTCGGCGCGAGCGCGCATACGTTGCACCGCGGCCATTACGTCAGGCTGCTGGGCCAGAAAGGCGTTGCCCAGATCGGTGGTCCAGCGGATGTCTCGGTCGAGGAGATTGAGGGCATCGGGGAGCGCCACCAGAGCCTGTACGCTGGGGTCCCAGTTCCGCTGCTTGGCGGCGTCGATCAATCGCTGGCCGTTCAGGCTGCCGTTTTGCTGCAACCACTGCTGGACTTCGACGACTTCCAAGGGATAGGTGCTGGCAGCCAAGACTTGGCTGAGTAGAGGATCGGGATATAGAGCCACGGGCGCCACGAGACTGTCTAATTGATCCGGCGTTAGCGGCGCGCCCGGCTGCGGGGCCTGGGCGGGCGGCAACGGGGCGGGTGTCTGCGCCGCAGCGACAGAAACTAACAGTCCGGGAGAGACTAACAAGCCGGCGCACAGAATCGCGGTCGCTCTTTGAAGAGCCGATCTCAGGGTGGGTTCCATATGCCACCTCCACTGTATGGGACGCACGAAGGAACGCCGGAGGCTCACCCAGGGGCTGGTATTTTGGGCAGGGTCGATACAGTAGGCGGAATAATGGCTTAGCGGCGCGGGGTATATACTAGCGAGAGCCGGGAGCCAGATTCACGGAAACTCTCTGGATCCCGCGCGGAAGGAGAAACCTCGTGCGTCAGATTCACTACCTCTACTTTTCTTTTCTTGCGGCTGCCGGCGTAGCCGTGTTCGCGCTGGCAGGGATGGCCCAGCAGGCGTCCAGCAGCGGTCCTTATAAGGTACTGAAGACCGCAAAAGTGGGCGGGGAGGGCGGATTCGACTACATCTACGCCGACGCCGATGGCAAGAAGCTCTACATCCCGCGGCGGAGTAATCCGCCGCATGTTTCCGTGTACAACCTCGAAACGCTGGAGTCGATCGGAGAGATTCCCGATGCTAGCGCGGCGGGCGCGGTGGTCTCTACTAAATCGGGGCATGGATTCGCCACCAGCAATCCGGTGGCGATGTGGGATAGCAAGACGCTGATGCCGATCAAGAAAATTGACGTGCAGGGCGCACCCGACGGTATCCTCTACGACTCATTTAACGATCGCGTCTACATTCTGAGCCATCGCGCGCCGAACGCTACGGTGATCGACGCCAAAGATGGCTCGGTGTTAGGGACGATCGACCTGGGCGGCGCGCCGGAGCAGGCCGCGACCGACGGCAAAGGCAAGATCTATGTGGACATTGAGGACAAGGGCAACATCGCGGTGGTGGATGCCAAGACGATGATGGTCCTGAATCATTACGATCTGATGGGGAAGGGCGGGCAGTGCGCGGGCCTGGCGCTGGACGCCAAGAACGAGATCCTTTTCGCGGCGTGCCGGAATCCGCAAAACATGGTGATTCTGAGCGCGAAGGACGGCAAAATTCTGGACACGCTTCCCATCGGCCAAGGAACGGATGGCGCGGCGTTCAATCCCAAGACGATGGAAGCGTTCAGCTCGCATGGGGACGGGACGCTGTGGGTGATCAAGGAGAATAGCCCCACCAGTTTCTCAGCGGAGGAAACGTTGAAAACGATGACCGGCGCCAAGACCATGACGCTGGACAACAAGACCGACAAAATCTACGTGATGGCGGCCGAGTATCAGGCTCCGCCGGCGCCTCCCGCGGGCGCGGCTCCTGCACCGGGCCAAGGACCTGGCGGAGGCCGGGGCGGATTCGGACGCGGGCGCGGCGCGTTGGTGCCGGGCTCGTTCACTATCCTGGAGATCGGCAAATAAGAAGCGCGGAATTCCACGTGCATCTTGGAGACGGTCTAAGAGACGGAGGAGAAATCTTGTGACCAGACAATTGGTGCTGCGGCTGGCGGGCGCGGCCGCGATCCTGGTATCGGCGCCGCTCGCTTGGGCGCATTTTCATTTGATGGAGCCGCAGTCCTGGCTGGTGGAAAGCAATTTGGGCGATCCCCAAAAAGCGGGACCGTGCGGAGGGGTTACCGGAAATCCTGGAATGCCCAGCAACATCGTGAATAAAGCGACCGGCGGGCAGAAGCTGCACATCAAGCTGCAGGAGACGGTGTTCCATCCCGGCCACTATCGCGTGGCGCTGGCGGTGAACTCGCGCGCGGACCTTCCGCCAGATCCGGAGACTACCTCGCGGGATTCGGACAAGGGGCCGATGTCGGTGTCGGCGGCGATTCAAAATCCGCCCAAGATGCCGGTGCTGGCCGATGGCCTGTTCGTGCACACCACGCGGCAGGCAGGGCCGTTCGAGACCGACGTCCAGCTCCCCAACATCAGTTGCGCGCACTGCACTCTGCAAATTATCGAGTTCATGGCGGAGCACGGATTGAACAAAGACGGCGGTTATTTTTATCACCACTGCGCGGACCTGGAAATTACCGCGGATCCGTCGAAGCCGGTGGACTCAAGCTGGATGAAAAAGTAGGTTAGCGGCGGGAGCCGGGCTCAATCAGAGCAAGCACGGAGGGCGGACCGCCGGCGGAGCCTCGCAGCACGCGGCCTTTCAGCAGCGTGGCGATCTCATCTTCCCAGGTGTTCTTGCTGATGAGGCCGATGTGTTTTTTGGCGATGCTGCCGTTGCGGTCCATGAGGAACGTAGTGGGAAGATCGTCGACCCCGCCGAACATCCGCTCAATGGTGTCGCCGCCGACCACCACGGGATAGTTGAGTTTGTGCTGCGCCATGTACGGCCGCACGGAGTCCCAGCCATCTTCATCCATGGAGACGCCTAGCACCTCGAACTCCTGGCCCTGGAAGCGCTGCTGGAATTCGACAAACCACGGGATCTCGATTTTACAAGGAGCGCACCAGGTAGCCCAGAAGTTGAGCAGCACGACTTTGCCCCGGTAATCGGAAAGCTTGACGGTTTTCCCCGCGGAATCCTTCAACGCGAAATCGAGCACCGGCTTTTGTTTGGCGCAGGATGCCGCAGCCAGTATTACCGCTGCCGGCAGCAGGCACTTTAAGGCTTGGGCGCGAGTCATTCCAGACCCGATTATATCAGCAGCGGATCATACCAGCAGCGGGCTATATCAGGAGCGAACCGGCGATGGTCGATTCAAACCAGCGACGGCGGGCGCGGCGATGAGCCGCGGGAAGCGTAAATTCGGGGTGGGACTTCAGCCCCGCGTAGAGCCACGCGGAGGTGTCGCAAAAGCTTTCGCAGGCGTAGAGGCGCCAAGCTTTCGTTCGAGCCCGCGCATCTTTTGCCGTCAGATTCAGTTTGCGGCGCTCCGCGCTCCAACCGAGCTCGCCGCGAGCTTTTGCTCTTATCTCTCGCTCGATGATTCGGCCCCAGTCCCGGCGGACCGCGTTGGAGAGGCGGACCCACACGAAATGAAACAGCTCATGCACCAGAATGCGTTCAAAATCGCCGCGCTGAACCAGCACCTCCGCGTCGAGCAGGATGAGGCGGCGGCGAATGAAGGTGGAAGCCAAGTGAGGCCCGAGGGATGGGCGGATACGAACCTGGATAGGACGGCCGGAAAGCTCAGGGATCCGCGCGGAGGTCCGGGCCAAGCGAACTAATTGCCGTTCAGGCGCTGTTGCGTCTGAATAAAGAAATCCGGCCGCAGGACCTGCGGGGTGAAGCGCTTGTTCAGATCGGTTAACGTATCGCTCATGTGCTGATCGCGGAGCTCCTTGACGATGGACGCGGTCACATCGCCATTGAGCGGCTCCACCGTTCTGGTTTCCGCGCGAATAATATAGAACGAGTTGCCCTGGCGAAGTGGATCGCTGATTTCGCCCGGTTTCAAGCCGAAGACCACTTTCTTGATCTCCGGGGCGAAGCTGCTGGTGGCCTTGAACGGCACGCCGAAATCCCCGCCGGCGGCCTTGGATTCCTTGTCATCGGAGTACTTGGCGACCATGGTCCCAAAATCCGCGCCAGCGCGAAGCTGCTTGACGATATCGTTGGCGAGCTTCTCTGCCTCGGCTTCGCTTCGCTGGTTGAGAGCGTTTTCAGCGTTTACGGCGCTGGTAGCGGCTTGTTTGACCGCTTCGTCGGCGGACTGGCCCTCCTTGATCGCGCCGGCAACCGGGGCGGGCTTGAAGCCGATCAGGATGATCTTGATGGTGGCTTCCTCCCAGCGCGACTGATGGGTGTTATAGAACTCTTTGATTTGGCTCTCCGTAACCTGAAAACCGTTGTTGATCTGATTGACCATGGCGTTGGCGAGGATGTTCTCGGTCTGCATGGCAAGGACGGCTTCCAGCGTTTCCTTGGTCGGCTCCTGTTCGTCCAGATGCTCCTTCTTCGCCTCATCGGAAAGGTACTTCATCTGATACGCGGTGCTGAGAGCCTGTTGCGGATTCTGTTTGAAGATCTGAATCAGATTCGGCGAAGCGTATTTCATCAACTTGGCAACGTCACCGGCGGTGACGCTAACGCCCGCAATGACGGCGACTACGGTATCGGGTTTGATCTCGCCGACGGGAGCCGAGCTGGACGGGGCGGGCAAACCTCCGGGCAGCAATTGAGCGTAGCTCGCGGCAGCGAAGGCCGCTAAAAGAATGCAGGTTTTCATGACGACGTTACCAATTTAACATGACGAAGCCGGAGGGCTTTCGTTAGCAGGCGCACGATGGAGGGGCGCGGCGGAATCGCAACCGCGCCCGTGAGGCTGAAGAGCGGATTACTGGAACGGAATAGCGACGGTAGTGATGCTGGTGGCGCCCCAGTTTCCGTTTGTAATGGAGCCGCCGGCGGTCAACGGAGCAGTGAAGGAGCCATTGGAACCGCTTTGAGCCGGGATCCAGATGACATCAATTCCACCTACACCGGTGCTGGAAGAAATCGCGGATGAAGACACCGCGGGGAGCTGGTTCAGAAGCGAAGCGGAAATGTTGATGCCTCCCGCGCCTGCTGTGGTATAGCAAAGGATGTCGCCGCCGGTTTGAACTCCGTTGACGGAGTTGGTCGCCTCCACGCTGATGAGGACAGGATCGCTGGAATTTCCACCGCTCCAATTGAGCTGCAAACCGTTGCTTCGGGTCACCGAGGAAGGCATATTGCTCACGTTAAGGATGGTCGGAATGACCATGGTCGCGTGGAAAGCTCCCACATCTTTACCGCCGGCACCGGATAGGGTGTAGGTGCCAGGCAGGAACTGTCCGCTGATGGTGGCTCCCATTCCTTCGAAGTTCAAGCTGTAAGCGCCCTGCGTGTCCGGAAGTGAAGTGTTGGAGAGCCCGCTTCCGTTAGGGCCCGTGACGGTGATATTTCCGGCGTCGAGCAGGCTGCCGGTGCCCGTGGCGACGGGGTTAGCCGCCGGCCCGGGGATAGGCGTTTCGGTGCACCCGGTGGGGAAACCGCTGAAGTTGGCCGCCCCCCCTGCTGCACCGGCCAATTCGGAGCCTGAGTATTGGTAGAACTCGCCGCCCACCGCGGCGAAATTGAAACTACCGAGCCCAGGCACGTTTGCCATTTCCTGCGTAACGGCGAATGCTCCGGCGGTAACCGTGGCCCCTTGGTCGATGGCCTGCAACTGCGAAGTGGTGTAACCCGGGAGAACGCAGGCATCCGAGCCCGCGGGGGCAACCGCAATAAAAGTAGACTGGCTCGCGGTGCCATTCACAGTGACGTGAAACTCTTCGACGCAGCCTGTAGGGACATTGCCAGGGAGGGTGAAGACGATTTCATCTTCGCCGGCGCAGCAGCCGGTGCGTCCACCGTAAGCGGCGGGGATGGCCATACCGCCGACGTAGGCGGTGACGGTGACGCCGTGCTGGGTGAAGTCGTAACCTTGACCGTTGTTGGGCGCGGTGTTATCGGCGAAAGAAACCGCCCCCATGCCGGTCAGCCAGGCGACCTCAACTTGACTTGGATGGCTCGGGGAAATCGGGGTGCCATTAACCGCTCCGGTGGTGAAGCGATTAATGTCGTAGCCGGAAGTCGAGGTGTTGTAGTTCTGGACCACGGCAAGGCCGCTCCCGGTTGAATCCTGGGTGACCAGCCCCGGTTTGACTGCGACCACCTGCACGGAGGCAGGCGAACTGGTGGAACTTCCGTTGGTAACGGTCACCTGGTAGGTCCCCGGCTGGACGGTGGATGGCAGGAGTCCGGCGAGCTGATTGGTGCCGCTTTCGTTGTAGTCGTAGACCATGTAGGCTTGCGTGGCATTGCCGCCGCCCTGCGGCGCGAACTTGATGGACACGTTATTCAGGGAGGTCTGCAATGGATAGATGGCCGAGGTGAGTCCGCTGGCACTCATGTTGGTTCCCTTGACGACGAAGATACCTCCTTGAGGGATCTTGACAGTGTAGCTGCCGGCGTCAAGGACGGAGGTGATGCTGGGCGAATTTCCGCCGCCTCCGCCGCCCGGATTGCCGCCGCCAGAGCCGAAGGTGTCGAACTGGAGCGTGATGGAGCCGCCGCTATTGGCGGTTACCATCAACTTGGCAAAACTGCCCGAGCCGGTCTCCAGCACGAAGACGTTGCCCATAACCAGGCTGCTGGACGGAATTGAACTTGAAGAGAAGGCCACCGCCTCCGACTGTACGATGCTTTGAGTAAGCCCCGCAAAAGCTGCGGAACTGTTGCCGGGAAGATCGAAGCCCTTGGCGCCGCCCACAAAATTGATGGCGCTGCCCGTCCACTGAATATCTCCTCCGGAGTTGCCAACAGTCCCGGCGGTCAGGTTCAACTCCTGACCTGAGGTCAGAGTCTGGGTTCCGGTCACATCCGCGAGCGCCGCGGCCGGGAATGCAAAGGCGAAAATCGCCGCACAAGTACTGTAAATTCTGTAGGTCATGATGATCCCTCCTCCTTAGAATCTTCCTCGGAGTATACATCACGCCCAGACTGTATGCGACCAGACCTTAGAAGAGGCCCTTAGATGAGAGAATCGGGATACGCTTTCCATCCTTCACATCGATACGGAAACGGGATTCCGCGGCGGGCAGCAGGCGCTCCTCACCCTGGCCCGCGGCCTGAAGGCGCGCAAACACACGCAGGTAATCGCGGCTCCCCCGGGAAGCGAGATGGAGGGGAGGGCTCGCGCAGAGGGTTTTGAGGTCGCGCCGGCCTCAGTTGGGCTGCGCGGGTTGATGAACCGGGTGCAGATCGTCCACGCGCATACCGGCCGGGGGCAGACGCTGGCGTGGACTGCGTCCGTGGGGCTCGCGGTGAAGCGGATCGTGACGCGGCACGTGGCGTTTGAGCCCCGGCATCCTCTGGTGCACCGGATGAAATACAGCTACCTGTGCGACGGAATCATCGCAGTATCGCAAGCCGCGCGGCGGGCGGCGATGAGCGCCGGCGTTCCGGGGAGCAAGATTGAAACGATCCCCACCGGAGTGGAGATCGGCGAGCTTCCCAGCGCGCAGCTCAGGCTCGAAGCCCGGCGGGCGTGGAAATTAGAGCGATGACGATTTCGTGGCCGGACATCTGGGGGCGTTTACCCAGGAGAAGGGCCAGGACGTAGCGGCGGAGGCATTGCGGCTGTTGCGGGAGCGGATGCCCCGGCTGCGGATGATTTTGGCTGGTGATGGCGCGGCGCGGGCGGAGTTGGAAGCATCGTCTGGATTGACTTTGCCTGGGCACATTGAAGACGCGTCGCAATTGCTGGCCGCGCTGGACGTTTTCGTGATGCCGTCGCGGTCGGAGGGCTGGGGGCTGGCGGCGCTGGAGGCGATGGCGGCGGGGCTTCCAGTGATTGCGTCGAATACCGGCGGCCTGGCGGAGATCGTCGACGCAGGGGAGACGGGCTGGCTGGTTCCTCCGGGAGACGCGCGGGCGCTGGCGGAGGCGATTGAGAATGCCGCGGCGGATCGGGAGAGACTGCGCGAAATGGGTTTGCTGGCGCGGGAACGGGCGCGCAGGTTTTCGGTGGAGGAGACGGCTCGGCGGACAGAGGAGTTTTACCTGCGAATATTAGACGGGCGCTAACTGCCCGGCTCGCGCCATAACAACTCCGCGTCGGAGCGGCGAACGTAGTTGGCGTCGATGGCGGCAGGATCCTGGGCAAGGCCGAGATCGAAGCGGCGCGCTGCAATGCGGGCGATGGCTCCGGCGAGGGCTCGCGGGGCTTGAATCAGGGGCCACGAGTTCTGCGTAGGGGTGAAACCGCAGGTGATTAATTCGAGGTCGCCCGGAGGCAATGCCGCGAACCATGCTTCGAAGGGCATGACAACTTCATCGCTTACGAGCTGGAGCCCGGCGTCGTAGACCGCGCCGTAGATCTCGCCGCGGCGGGCGTCGATGACAGGGGCTCGCAAGGGGCGCGAGCCGAAGGAAGCCAGGGCTTCGAGATTGGAGACGGCAATCACTTTCTTGTTATTGGCCTCCGCGAGGCCTTTGGCGGCCGTTAGTCCGACGCGGACGCCGGTGAAGGAGCCGGGACCGGAAGCGGCGGCAAAACCGTCGAGATCCCTCAGGGCAAGTCCATGGCGCGAGAGCAGGCGGAGGATTTCATCGAAGAGGACGTGGCCGAAGCCGTCAGGCGATTCGACGGCTACTTCTTCAGCGACGCGGTCCCCTTCGGCAAGGGCGATGCTCCCATGTTCCGAGGTGGTATCGATGGCAAGCAGCCGGCGTGCCAGCGCCCTCACGGACGCAGCCCGTAGACTTTGTCGATTTCGTAGACCTTGCCGTTGGCGTTCATCACAAACACGTGAACCAGCATGTTGGCGGGAGAGTTGCGCCAAAGGGCGCCGGGGATCTGGAACTTCCCTTCCCGGCCGGAGCCGATGACGCGATAGCCCTGTCCGGAGGCGGTGATCTCGCCGGTCCATTCGATGAGTAACGTGCGCGTGGCGCGGCCGGGGCGGGTGATACGGAGGGAGTACTCCGGCGGGGCGGAAGCGGCCACCTCTCCATCGGGAGGCGCGACTTCGTAGGGAGTTTTTTCGGGATCGACCTCGACCTGCTGGAGTTGGATGGAGTGCTCGCGCGAGTCGAAGAAGTAAGCCTTGCGGCTCTGGATTTCGCTTTCGCGATAGATATAGAGAAGCCAGGGATGAGATTTATCGGGAGGCTCCCCGGTGAAATGCTCGCCGCGATACGTCTTGGGTTTGGTTCGCTCGCCGGTCTCCGGATTGATCCATTGAAAATCGTAGCCGTGATTTTCGAGCGTGACCTCCACGGGGCCGGGCTTTTCGACGTACACGATGTATTCGACGCCTTCGAGCGCAACAGCGCGGCCACCGTCGATGTCGAAGTAGGGCTCCAGCTCCCAGTAGCGGCCGGCGGACATGAGGTTGAACCAAGCGGTCATGTAAGGGCCGGAGCCGGAAGCGGGATATTGGCCGTTCATGACAGCGGTCCAGAGATCGTTGGCGGAGCGGATGCCGGTGTTGATGGCCGGGCTGGCGTAAAGCTGATGCTCCACGGCGCCGATGTTGGGATCGACCGTGCCATAAGTCAGGACCGAAGTCCACGGATCGTTGCCGAAGGCTCCCGAAGTCGATGCGGCCAGCGCGGCGCGAGGGTGGTCGTAGGGATCGTACTCTTTGAGGATCGCCCCAGCATCCTTGAGAATCGCTCGCGAGTCAGGGACGCTTTCGAAGGCGGGAAAACCCATCCAGGCGATGTTCAATGCGGCGAAGCGTGAGGCAACGTCTTGGATGTATTTGCGGCGCGCTGCGGCGTCGGCGGGGATGGAAGCGAGCACCAGGTCCGCGACCAGGCCGTGCCGGTTGATGTCGCGGATGCGATCGGCAGCGGCGTTGAGGTTGGCATCCGCGGGGATGGTGATGCGGACGTGGTTGAATTTGTCCTCCGCGGCTTTGGCCAGTGCGCGGTCGAAGTCCTCCTGCGGCAGGGTCAGGAAGTTTTCGAGCGCAGTCGCCATCCACAGGTGCGGCTTGCCGTCCGCGGTAGCGAAGTGGTGAACGTTGGCGACGCTGACGAAACCAGGAGAAGGCGAACTGCTCGCATTGATCTTGCCGGTTTGCGCTTCCAGGCGCGGGAGATTGCTGGTGAGGCGGTAATCCCAGGCTCCTTCTTCGGTAGGCGCGAAGCGGATGGTGAAGCGGCGGTCTCCGTCGCGATAGGCATGGAGCAGATAGGTCTTACGCTTGACCGGGGAGCGGAATTCGGCGTGGAGCTCAAAGGTCTCCGGGCTTTCGTTGGGCGCAAGGTCGAAGGACCATTCGCAGGAAGACCACGCGGGGGTGCCGTTGCAGGGGTTAGATTGGGCGAATACGGGTGCTATTGCCAGGAGCAGAAGCGGGGCACGCATCTGCTTCCAATATATCGCGCGAGATTTCAGGCTTTGCGGGTCAAGTAGCTCAGCCGGACTGGGCGCGGCGGCGAGGTTCGGGCTCGGGCTGGGCCGGGCGCAAGGGCAGCATGCGGAGCTTGAATACGGAGGGCAACTGGAACTCGCCCTGGCGGCCGTAGCGATTGAGGGCGTAGGCGACCGCGTGCAGACACACGGCCGCGGCCATGGACACCTGCCAATGGGAAAGCGGGCCGGTCACGCCAGACGGCACGACGATCCCCATGTCCGAGCCCAGCCGCCAAAACGCCAGGACGTAGGCCATAAGAACCACTGGCGCTAACAGGGCTCCGGCCGCCAAGGCAAGACGCCGGTTCTTGCCTCCCTTGCGTTGGACCCGACGGCCGGTTCCCATTTGGATCCGGACAATCATAAAACAGCCGGCATAAAACAGCCTGCTTCCGAGTCTAGCAGGAAAAACCGGAATCGGGTGGGAATGTTCTGAGCTTCCGGGACCGGATTTGCCCAACGTCTGAGTCCTCGTGTAATAGGCTAGGCCACGGCTACAATCAGTGGAGTGTCTCTGAAGCCCAACCTGCGGGCAGCCTGCTACATCGCGATTCTGGTGGCGTTGAACTGCTACTTTGCCGGGAATCTGTTGCTGGCCGGGTTCACCAATAACATGCAGACCAACGCCGGCTCCTTCATGGCGATCAGCCGGTTCATTCTTACTCATTTCCCGCATCTGGGCTGGTTCCCTTATTGGTTCAATGGCGAACCGTTCGAGAACAGCTACACGCCGATGCTGCATCTGATGGACGCGGCGTTTGCGTGGGTTACGGGAGCCTCGGTCGGACGGGCGTTCAACTTCGTCACCGGATGGTTCTTCATTTTCGGACCGGTTTTCCTGTTCTGGTTCGGGTGGAGGATCTCCGGGTATCTCGAAACCAGCTTCTTCGCCTCGCTGCTGTATTCGCTCTTCTCACCGAGCGTGATGTTTACGTTGCTCCGCAAGGACCTGGGGCTGTGGAACCCGTGGAGGATGCGGGTGCTGGTGTTCTATGGCGAAGGTCCGCACGTGACCATGCTGGCGCTTCTTCCGATTGTGCTGCTGCTGACTTATCGGGCGCTGACAACGCGCAAGTATCTATGGTGCGCGGCGGCGACGGCGGCGATGGCGTTCGTGACTCTGATAAATGCGTTCGGCGCGGTGGACCTGTTAGTGGGATGCGGCGTGCCTGATCCTGGCGCTGCCGGCGAAAGAGATACCGAAAGCCAGCCTCCTGACGCTGGCGATGGGAACGGCGGCGTACCTGCTGGCGTGTCCGTTCCTGACCCCCACGCTGTTGCGCACGATCAGCCAGGATTCCCAGTACGTCGACGGAGTAGTGCAAACCGGAACCATGTTCGCCACGCAGTCGTTGATGCTGCCGGGGTTTGTGTTCCTCTATTTCGCGCTCAAACGGGTGGATGGCTATTTGATCCGGTTCAGCGCCATGTTCACGTACGTGTTTTTCGAAATCGTGGCGCTGTTCGCCGTAGGCAACGTCTCTGTGCTGCCACAGCCGCACCGATACAGCCTGGAGATGGAGTTGGGGCTCGCGCTGGTTTTGCCCTTCGCGTTGAGGAGAGTGGTCGTGGCCTGGCCGGCGGGAGTGAAGGCCGCGGCAGTCGCGCTGCTCCTGTTCGGCGCTTATCACCAAACGATGGCGTACCGGCGCTATGGCCGGGCGATTATCCAGAAAATCGACGTGACGCGGACCATCGAGTACAAGGTCGCGCGATGGTTCCAGACCAATATGCCGGATCAGCGGGCGTTTGTCACGGCGGAAGCAGGCACGTGGCTGAACGTTTTCGTGGACACTCCGCAGATGCACTCCGGGCACAGTCCGTTTAATCCGAATTTCTGGGTGGAGGAGGCCGCGGTGTATGCGATTTATTCGGGCCAGAACGCCGGTGACCGCGATGCCGAGGTCAGCATTGCGTGGCTCAAGGCATATGGTTGCCACGCGATTTATGTGCCGGGCCGCATGAGCCGCTTGGCGGACAAGCCGTTCAACCACCCCGAAAAATTCGCGGGCGTGTTACCGGTGCTGTGGCATGAGGAGGACGACACGATCTACGCGATTCCGCAGCGGACCAAGTCGCTGGCGCACGTGGTCCCCGAAAGTGCGATCGTCATACGAGCAGCCGATCAACGGGCTGGATACCGCGGAGGTGGAGGGTTACATTGCCGCGCTTGACGATCCTTCCCTGCCCTCCGATGCGATGATATGGCCCGATCCCAATCACGGGCACATCGAGACAACGCTGCTTCCAGGACAGGTATTGTCGATCCAGAGCACGTATGACAAGGGCTGGATCGCGACGGCTAATGGAAAACCCGCGCCCGTGACTCGCGACGCCATCGGGCTGAGCGTGGTTCATCCGGATTGCGACGGGGCGTGCTCGGTCGATTTTGTCTTCGATGGCGGCGCGGAGCGGAGGGTGTGCTGTTGGCTTAGCGGGCTGGCCTTGCTAGGAGGACTCGCGGCGGGACTGCTTGTTATTCGACGGAAGAGGCTGGGCGTATAGCCAGGCTAGCGAGCTGTGGACTAAGATCGTTTTAGGGTTTGATACCGCCAGCTAGCATGAGGTCCGGGAGGATGATTGCCGCGAAAGGTTCGTGACCTTGTAAAGGAGCTAAAGAAGGCTGGATTCGTGGACAGAGGCGGCAAGGGGAGTCATCGAAATTTTGCGCACCCGAAGGTCCGAAGAACGATCACGCTCTCGGGCGGATTGGGGAACGACGCACTCCCTTACCAGGAGCGGGCTGTGAAAGGCGCCATTGAGGAGTCGAGGCGGTGAGTCAAGGGGATCGGTACGTCAAGATCGTGGCGTGGTCGGACCAAGATGGGTGTTTCATCGGCAGTTGTCCAGAGTTGTTTTATGGCGGCTGCCATGGCTCCGACGCCCGCGCGGTCTTTTCCGAGTTGTGCGTCATTGTGGATGAGACGGTTGCTCTCTACCAGGAACAAGGCAAGCCCCTTCCTGAGCCGATGTCCGGCCGGGATTTGGTCAATTCGTTCCAGAACGTAGATTGATCGATAGAGGAATCCCCTTGAAGGTGAACTGAGGCGAGCGTTGCAGTTCTTGTGCGCGCCGTGAGGCGTGCACGTTATCCTGAGTTCCCGGGTTAGCCTGGCCCGGAGCTAAGGCTCAGCCTCCTGTTGGGCGTTTCCGGACAAGAGTCAGCGTCTGCGCAGACCAACACCGCCGGCGATTTCGACTTTGGAATCACCACGCCCGGCATTTACTTCCTGAACATAGGGCCCTTCCCGTTGCACCAGGATGGCAATCCGATAGGCGGGCCGATCGCTGTCTCTGTGGGGCCTGATGCACCGTCGGATCGTCTTGAGGTCGACCTTGGGTCAACGGATTGTGGATTGACGTAATGTTGACCTGACGCCATGCCCGCCGGCCGAACTGCACGTCGGGCAGCTTCGGGGGCCGTCGTTGGGCCTGCCGGAGCCGTCATCGTGAAGGGCGGGGATCTGCTGAACCATAGTGCTGTACCTATCGATCCCGCGGGTCCGGCCGTTCCGGATGCTGAAATCCTTCTGGTCGATCCGGGTGGCGGATTGATTGAACGACTCAGCACTGATCGTTCTGGAGAATTTGCGTCGAAGCAGGCCCTGACCGACCGCTTTGACCTGCTGGTCAGAAGCTTCGGATTTGTGACGTTCCGCGCGCAGGTCTTCATTGCGCCGGACGCGTCCTCATCCGCGGCACTTAATATTCAGCTCGGCAATGTAGGAAGCTGCAGTTTCGCGCGCGTTCAATAGGGCTTGGCGACCTTGCCGATGCTGCGGCCTCGCCACGCCCCACGCTATCCTGATATTTACCCCTATGCCGCAGGAAGTCGTCGAGGCCTCCGGCCACCTGATCGATTCGCACGTAATGGAGCAGATTTTCGATACGGTGGTCGAATATAACGGCCGTTTCGAAGTAGAACAGTTTAGAATCGGGCGCACCAATGCCGAAGCGTCGTATTTGCGTTTGAAGCTGGAAACCGCGCAGGCGCCGGAGATGCAGCAGCTCTTGAGCCAGTTACTGGGGCTTGGCTGCACCCCGGTCGACACCGGTGACGCGCAACTGGAAACGGTAGAGCAGGATTGCTGCGCCCCCGAAGATTTTTATTCGACCACCAACCACCGCACCGAGGTAAGGCACGCGGGCAAGTGGGTGGAGGTCGAGAATCAGCGCATGGACGCGATGATCAAGGTGGAGAACGGCCATGCGATGTGCCGCCGGCTGCGCGACCTTCGCAAGGGCGACCGTGTGGTGGTGAGTATGCACGGCATCCGCGTCATTCCGGAATCGAAGGAGCGCGACCGGCTGGCGTTCGCGTTCATGAGCAACGGCGTTTCCTCGGAACGGCAACTGGAGACCGCGGTCCGCCAGACGGCGACCTTGATGGAGCAGGTGCGAGCCGAGGGGAAGAAGATCGTGATGGTGGCGGGGCCGGTGGTAGTGCACACCGGCGGCGTCGCGGCGATGGCGGAGTTGATCCGGGGAGGGTGGATAAATTCGCTGCTCGCCGGGAACGCCCTGGGAGTTCACGATATCGAGAACGCGTTGCTGGGAACATCGCTGGGCGTGCGGCAGACCGACGGGCGCCAGGAAGAGCACGGGCATCGCAACCACATGCGGGCGATCAACGCGATCTATCATGCGGGAGGGATCGCGAAGGCGGTTGAAACCGGGAAGCTGAAGCGGGGCGTGATGTATGAATGCGTGAAGGCAGGCGTGCCTTTCGTGCTGGCGGGGAGCCTGCGCGACGACGGGCCCCTTCCCGATACGATCACGGACATGAATCGCGCGCAGGACGCCTATGCAGAGCAGTTGAAGGGTGCGGGGCTGGTGCTGTGTTTGGGCTCCATGCTGCATTCGATCGCTACCGGGAACATGCTGCCGAGCTGGGTCAGAATCGTGTGCGTCGACATCAACCCGGCGGTGGTGACCAAGGTGAGCGACCGGGGAACGGGTCAGGCGGTGGGAGTGGTGACCGACGTCGGCCAGTTCCTGGGATTGCTGGCGGCGGCGCTCCGGCACGAAATGGGCGTTGCGCGATGAGGCGGCAGTACACCGATGAACACGCTGAAGCGGGCGTGGGCGCGGAGTTGCCGGAGATCGAGACCTGGCCGAACCAATACCGCACAGGCTACGAGATTGTAATCTCGATGCCGGAGTTCACCTCGGTCTGCCCCAAGACCGGCTTGCCGGATCATGGGACGCTGACCCTGCGATACGTTCCGGATCGCTTGTGCCTGGAGCTGAAGTCGCTCAAAATGTACACACTGGCGTACCGGAATCTGGGGATTTTTCAAGAAAACGTGGTGAACAAGATGCTGCAGGACGTGGTGCGGGCGGCAGGGCCGGTTTCGGCGGAACTGACCGGCGAGTTTGCGCCGCGCGGAGGAATCTCCACCACCATCACTGCTACATATTCGAGGAATCGCAAACGTGGGCGATGAAGAACTGGCGGCGGTAATTCAAGCGGTGAAGGATCGCGCGCGGGCGTCCGCGCCGAACGGGTCCATCGGCATGGAGGGTATTCCCGCCCCGGATCTTTTGCCTTTGGTCCACGCGCGGGATGCCGCGGAGGCGAAGGTCGCCGCGATCGGCACGGTGAATCCGCGGCCGCCGGGACTTAAGAACGCCATCGCCCAGAAGGCGAAGCGGCTGATCGCGCGAATGCTGGATTGGCACGTTCGGGAGCAAGTGGAGTTCAATCGCGCGGCGATGGCGTGCGTGCAGGCGAGCCTTGAAATCCTGACCGACGCGAGCCGGGCACTGGCCGCCGTGGCGGCGCATCAGCGGCAGTTCCAGACGGACACATTGGCTCGGGAGCAGAAGATCCGCGAGGACTTCGGGCCGCTGATCCAGCAGTTGCTGGACGTTCGCCAGCATTGGACCGAGTGGCGGCAAGGTTTCGAGGACCGGCGCAACGTGAGCGAGATTCACATGCTGCGCACCATCTCCGAACTTCAGTCCGCATTCCAGCACCGGGTAACTCTGATGGACCAAAGCTTCCGGGAATCGGTAAAGGCGCAGCACGCGGATTTCGACGCGGCATTGGCGGCGAATACCACCGACGTGCAGGCTCGGCTGTGGGCTGATTTGGTGAAGATGCGCGGTGAAATCGAGGCGCTGATCGTGACGGAGCTGCGCCTGTTACGGCAGCAGGGACGCCTGCCCGCGACCGCCGCCGCGACCCCGGTGACAACAGCCCCAGTGGCCACAGCGCCGGCGCCACAAAGCGGCGTACCGCCGATCGACTGGATGCGCTTCGCGGAGGCGTTTCGCGGACCGGAAGAGGTGGTGCGGGAACGGCAGGAACATCATGTGCGGCGGTTCGCCGGGACCGTCCACGAGATCCTGGATCTGGGCTGCGGGCGGGGCGAGTTTCTGGAGGCGGCTCGCGCGGCGGGTTTGAACGCGCGAGGAATCGAGTTGAGCGAGGAGTGCGTGGCGCTGTGCCGGGGAAAGGGTCTGGCGGCCGAGCAGGCAGATTTGTTTGCGCATCTCAGCGAGACGCCGGACCGTTCCCTGGGCGGGATTTATTGCTCGCAGGTGGTGGAGCATTTGCCGCCGGAGCGGCTGCCCGTGCTGGTGCGGCTGATGGGGGCGAAAGTGCGGCAGGGGGGGCTGGTGGCGATCGAGACTCCCAACCCGGAATGCCTGGCGATTTTCGGCACCTATTTTTACATCGACCCGACGCATACGCGTCCGGTTCCGCCGGCGCTGTTGCGGTTTTATTTGGAGGAGGCGGGGTTTGGCCATGTCGAGGTCGAGCGCCTGGCTCCGGCGTCGGATTCGATCCCGGCACTGAGGGAACTGCCGCCGGGGGTGGTCGAGGTGTTATTCGGGGGCATGGACTACGCCATCTTCGCCCGAAAGTTGTAGAATAGGCGGCATATGCGACAAGGGCTGGTTCCGCTTGTCCTGGTGTGCTTTTCCGCCCTGTGCCCGGGACAGAGCCAGCCGCCCGCAGCTCCCGCGGCGCCGTCCGTGCAAGCGGAGATAACGCAGCGCGACTCCCCGGCGACGTTCACTTCGCGGTCGAATCTGGTGCAGGTTCCGGTAGTCGTGCGCGATAAGCAGGGCCATCCAGTGGGCAACCTGACCAAAGACGATTTTTTCCTTTTCGATCGCGGCAAGCCGCAATTAATCACGAAATTTATCGTGGAAAAGGCCGGGGTCCCGTACATACCCGCGGTGGGAGCGACCCAGGTGAGCGTCACCAACGAGCCGTCAGCCGTACCGGTAGTATCGCCGTTTGACGAAGGAAATCAGCGCGGAGGCCCCGCGGTGCCGGAGCGCTTCATCGCTTACCTGATCGACGATGTGCACCTGAAGATCGAGGATCTTTTGCGAATGCGCAAGGCCGTTTTGGAGCATATCGATAGATCCCTGGACCCGGTCACGCGCGTGTCGATCGTTACGACATCCGGAGCAGGGGTCTTGGACTTTACCGACGACATCGCGAAGATTCACGCGACGCTCAGTTCGATTAAGCCCTATACGCGGTCGCCTTCTTCTACAAGCGACTGCCCCTACATCACGCTGTACCAGGCGGACCTGATCATTAATAAGCAGGACCCTCAAGCGCAGGCCCTGGCGACGGCCGATGCGCAGGCCTGCACCGCTACGGCGAGCACGCTAAGCACCACCGATATCCAGTCGCTGGTGCGAGTGGCGGCGATCTCCGCACTTTCGATCGGCGAAGGCGAGAGTAAGTTCGCCATGGACCAGATTTCCAGACTCTCCAAGCGTATGTCGGAAATGCCTGGCAGCCGCATGATTGTTTTGATCTCGCAAGGGTTCATCCTCCCCGGCGACGATCTCCGCCCCCAGATGATGACGCTCCTGGAACAGGCTATTCGCAGCAACGTCACCATTAACACCCTGGACGCACAGGGCGTCTTCAACGTGATTCCCGGCGGAGATGCGAGCACCCGCAGCCTTAATAACGCCAGCGGCAACACCGTAACGCTGCGAACCAGCTTCGAGAAATCCGAGGCGCTGGCGAACCAGGATATTTTGGAGGAACTCGCCGACGGCACGGGGGGCAGCTTCTTTCACGACGACAACGGCCTTGTCGAAGGCTTGGAGGAACTCACCAGGCAGCCGGAGTTCATCTACCTCTTGGGATTTTCCCCGGCCGATCTCAAGTACGACGGCCAATATCATTCGTTGAAGGTGACCCTGAAGAATCCGGCGGGCCTGAAACTGCAGGCGCGGCGCGGCTATTACGCACCCAATCGTCCGCACGATCCGGAGGAGGCTGCACGGGAGGACATCCGGGAGGCGGTTTTCTCGCGTGACGAGATTCAGGACATTCCGCTCGAGATGCGCCTGCAGTACTTCAAGTCTTCACCTTCGAACGCCCGTCTTTCGGTAATCTCCAAAGTCAACGTCAAGAACCTGCATTTCCAGAGGGACCAGGATCGCAGCAAAGACACTTTGGTGCTGGTGGCGGGTCTCTTCGACCGCAATGGGAGCTTGGTGAGTGGAACCCAGCGAACGGTGGAGATGAACTTGCGCGATCAGACTTTGTCGGCGCTGACAACCACCGGAATGTCGGTGCGCGCCGATTTCGATGTGACGCCCGGAGCCTACACGATTCGTGTTGTCGTGCGGGATGCCCTGGGGCAACTGATGGCCGCCAAAAATGGAGTCGTGCAGATTCCTTAGCTCGAGAGGACCGGTTGCAGCAGCCGGTTGAAGTAGGAGGTGCGGTGATGAGATTCCGCTTAACTGTATTCGCGACGATCGCTTTATCCGGTTTAGTCCGCGCTCAGCAGGCTCCGCCGGGGCCCACCCCCGATAACGGCCTGGTGATTAAAACCGAGACAAATTTGGTGCTGGTGGACGCGGTGGTGACCGACAAGAAGGGCGCGTACATCGCCGATCTCAAGGCCAAGGATTTTAAGGTCACCGAGGACGGCAAGGAACAGGCGATCAAGAGCTTCTCTTACGAGGCTGACAAGGCCTCCGGCGCTCCGGACCGGAAGCAGTACCTGGTACTGGTGTTCGACAACGGCAGCATGAGCCAGGCGGATCAGATGCGGGCGCGCAAAGCGGCGGCTAAATTTATCGACGACAATGCCGGTCCAGAGCGGATGATGACGGTGACGAATTTTAACGGCGTGGGCAGCATGGCGCTGGATTTCACGGCCGATCCGGCGAAGCTGAAGGATATCGTCAACAACCTTCAAGTCCCTTTAATTACGACCACAGGGCCGGATGGCAAGCGGAGCGCGACGGCCGATCTTGCGATCCAGAGCACGCTGGAGAACATCCGGTCGCTGGCCAAGAGCATGGGCCCGCTGCCGGGCCGCAAGATCATGGTCTGGATTACCGCCGGATTTCTTCTCCACGACGACGAACTAGCCGAGGCGACGGCGATCATTTCGGATTGCAATCGCGCCAACGTAGCGATCTATCCCGTGGACGTGCGCGGCGTGATGACCCCAATGCCGTCCCTGCGCAACCGGCTGGAGCTACCTCCGGTGCTGGCGCCGCAGTCGACTTCAGTTTTTCAGACCGTCGACTTTGTGCCGCGCATGCCGTTCTTGCCGCAAAGAGGAGGAGCAGCTCCCAGCGGCGGCGGAGCGGCGCCCTCGGGAGGAGCCGGAGCCTCGGGCGGCGGGGGTAGATCCTCGGCCGCGCCGACTGCTACCAGCAGCGGCAGCAACTCCGTCACGTCCCGCACCGCCAGCGCAAGTCCGTCCAATACCAACGCGAACAACGCGAATAACGCGAATAACGCGAATAACGGGGGCCGGGGCGCTACCGGCACTCCGAACGGCGCCATGGCGTCGCCGTGCGGTGGCATGGGCGCCAACCCGATGGGCTCTCCTCTTTCTACCACCAACCCCTGCAATGCGAACCGGGTTTTGGTCCCCCAAATTCCTCCCTCCGCCGTCGGCAATCAGCAGGTGATGTTCATGCTGGCCAACGGAACCGGCGGTTTTGTGATCCACGACGATAACGACATTCTGGCGGGGCTGGGCAAGATCGGCCAAGAGCAGAATCAGTACTACCTTCTTGGGTATACTCCGCCCGAATCGAAGCCGGGCGCCTGCCATGAGATCAAAGTGAAGGTGGACCGAGGAGGCACCGAGGTGCGCGCCCGCACCGGATATTGCAGCGCCAAGCCGCTGGACGTTCTCAGCGCCACCAGCCCCGTGACCAAGGGCCTGGAGGCCAAGCTGACGGATTCGAAGCCCGGAAAGGTTTCGGGCGGCATCAGTGCTCCCTTCTTTTACACCTCGCCGGCCGTGGCCAGAGTGAACCTGGCCATGGACATCGCCACCGATCAATTGAAATTCGAAAAGAGAAAGGGCGGCGATTTGCACTCCGAAGTGAATCTGCTGGGAGTGGCTTACACGCCGCAGGGAACCGTCGCCGCACGCTTTAGCGATACAGTCAATCTGGATTACATGGATAAAGGCGACGCCGACGCCGCCAAGCGCTTGCCGCTGCATTATGAGAACCAGTTCGACATCGCGCCGGGCAAATACACGCTAAAGGTGGTGTACAGCGAAGGCGGCGACAACTACGGAAGGCTGGAGACGCCGCTGGACGTGACGGTGAACCCCGCGGATGCGCTGAGCGTGAGCGGGGTCGCCTTGAGCAGGCAGTATCACAAGGTATCGGAACTCGGCGGCCTGCTGGACGTGGCCATGCTGGAGGATAAGACGCCTTTGATCGCCAGCGGACTTCAGATTGTCCCCACCGGCAACACCAGTTTCGGCAAAGCGGACCTTGCGATTTTCTACGTGGAAATGTATGAGCCGCTGCTGGTCACCGCCGACCCGAAGAAGCCCCCGCAGTTCGCCATCCGGCTGCGCGTGCTGGATCGCAAGAGCGGCGACCAGAAGTCCGACACCGGCTTTCTAACGTTGGAACCTCAGCCTCCGGTGGGGAGCCCGAAGGTTCCCATGGCCGGGAAGCTGCCGGTCTCCGGGCTGGCTCCGGGCGCATACAAGTTCGAGTTCACGGTGACCGACACGGCGAATAAGACGGCGACCAGGACGGCGGATTTCGACGTTCGATGAGCCGGACGGCGAATGGGTTGCTGTGGCTTGCTTCAAGCCTCAGTCTTTGGCCACAGGCGCCCGCGCCGCCTCAAGATCAGCCCGAAGTCGTCTCCCACGAAGCTCCGGCGGCTTTCAGCAGCCGCGTCAATCTGGTTTCGGTACCGGTTGTGGTTCGCGACCGGAATGGCGCCACCGTCGGAAATCTTCGCCAGGAAGATTTCGGCGTAGCCGACAAGGGCCGCGCGCAGACCATCACCAAGTTCAGCGTTGAAACGGGCGCAGCGGTTAACGGTTCGCGCCCGAACCCGGGGGCAGCGGCGGACGCGAACGCGCAGACCAAGCCGACGCTGCCGCAACGCTACGTCGCATTTCTCTTTGACGACGTCCACATGAAGCCCGGCGACATGTTGCAAGGCCGCCAAGCCGCGAACCGGCAACTGGATCGGACCTTGGATCCGGGCACGAGGGTGGGCATTTTCACCACCAGCGGACAAACCACGCAGGATTTCAGCGCGGACGCGGACAAACTGCACGCCGCAATCGATCGAATTCAGCCGTGGGAGGGGCGCTCCGACAAGCAGCAGGACTGTCCCTACGTCAGTTATTACCTGGCGGACCTCCTCATTAATCAGGATCATTCCCTGAGCCCTGGCTTGAGCGATCAACAGGTGATGGGGCTGATAAACAACGATCCGGCGCTGAGCGCGGTTTTTCAGGAGGCAGAGGCGTGTCTGCACACCACCAACCTTCAGCAAGTCCTGGGACAGGTGCGCAACGCGGCGGCGGAGGCGCTGCGCTACGGCATGGAGGAGACCAAGGTGTCCCTCGACGTGATGCGGGACTTGGTGCGAAGCATGGGGGCTCTGCCCGGCAACCGGACCATCGTCATGGTGTCCCCGGGATTCCTGCTGGCATGGGAACATCGCCTCAACGAAAACGATATTTTCGACAAGGCCATCCACGCCGGCGTCACCATCAACACTCTGGACATCCGTGGCGTGGCCACGCCTTCCGGATTCGAGGCCCGCGACAAGGGCTACAGTTCGGGCGCGCTGGGGCAAATGATGCAGTACGAGAACGCGGCGGCATCGCAAGCGCAAGATCTGCTGGCCGAGGTCGCGCTGGCGACCGGCGGCCGGTTCTTTCATTTCGACAATGGAATCGAGCAGGGAATAAAGGAATTGGCGGCGCGGCCCGAGTATCTGTATGTGCTGGGTTTTTCCCCCGACAACCTCAAATTCGACGGTGGCTATCACCGGCTGAAGGTGACGCTGAAGAATGGAGCCGGACTCACAATCGACGCGCGGCGCGGCTACTGGGCGCCGAACCACGCCGTCGATCCGGCGGAGCAAGCTAAGGAAGACATTGAAGACGCAGTGTTCTCGCGGGACGAGATTCAGGAGATCCCGGTCAAGATCCATACCGAATTCTTCAGGCAAAGTGACGTGAAGGTGCAGTTGACGGTGGAGGCCCGGGTGGATTTGAAGGGGCTCAAGTTCAAGAAAGCCGATGGCCGGAACCGCGACAACTTGACCGTGGTTATTGGACTATTTGACGACAACGGGCGCTATCTGAAGGGGACGGAAAAGACCCTGGAGATGCAGCTTCGCGACCAGACGCTGGAGGCGGGACGGACCGCGGGCTTGCCGGTGAAGGAAACTTTCGACGTGCCCCCCGGACGCTACGTGGTGCGCGTGGTGATGCGGGACTCCGAGGGGCATTCCATGTCGGCAAAGAATGAAGGCGTGGAGATCCCATGAGACCACGCGTGTTTGCTCTGCTTTGCCTTGCCGCGGCGGCTTGGCCGCAGGCGCCGGCGGTGATCAAGAGCGAAACCAAGGTGGTGATCGTAGACGTGGTGGCCACCGACAAGAAAGGCGCTTACGTTCGAGATCTAACCGCCAAAGATTTCCGGCTCTCGGTGGACAACAGGGAGCAAGCGATCCAGAGCTTCTCGCTTGAACAGGTTGGGGAATCGGCCGGTGCGGCGAACACGGCCGCACGGCAAACCGACTATCTGGTGCTGGCGTTCGATTATTCCGGCATGGACGCGGCGGATCAGATCCGTGCCCGCCAGGCTGCCGCTAGTTTCGTCGACGCCAACGCGGAACCGGGCCGGGAGATCGCTGTGGCGAACATCGACGCGGGCCTGACCATCGCGCAGAGCTTCACCGGTAATGCAGCCCGGCTGAAGGACGCCATTGCGGGCGCCAAATCCGCGGCGATCTCGGTCAACAACACCAAGGCGGGCATCGGCGCGTCCTCCGACTTGGGATCGCGAGACCGATTCGTGGCGCTGAGGAACCTGGCTGCCAAACTCGCCGCCGCTCCCGGGAGAAAGACCATCGTTCTGCTGACCGGGAGCCTGGTGGCAGGCACCGATCAAAAAGGCGCGCTCAACGAGGCTATCGAGGCTTGCAATCGCGCCAACGTGGCTGTGTATCCCGTCGACGTCCGGGACCCGTCTGTAGCGGGAGGAGACACCAGCGGCGCCACGACTGCCGGACGCGGGCGCGGGGGATTCATGGGGGGAACTCTGACCTCCACGACTCGCCCCAGAGGCGCGCCCGCCAATGGCGGAGATACCGACCCGGAAGTGACCGCCGATCCGACGGGAGCGAGCCAGGAGGCTCTGTTCGCGCTCGCCAGCGGCACCGGCGGGTTCGTGATTCGCAACGCGAGCGAATTGCCCTTCGGGTTACAGAGGGTCGGAGAGGAGCAGGGGGCGCATTACGCCCTGGGGTTCACGCCGCCCAAGGAAAAAGAGGGTAGCTGCCACGCGCTACGCGTGAAAGTGGAGCGGACGGGTGTGACGCTTCGCGCGCGCTCCAGCTACTGTGCGGAAAACGCGGAAGAGTTGGTCACCGCCAACGCGACGGATAACGGCTTAGCGAAGCGCGCTTCCCGTCAACAGCCCGGAAACATCGCGGCATCGATGCGGCTGCCTTTCTTTTACTCGAGCGACGGAGCGGCGCGCGTCAACGCCGTCCTTGAGATCCAGCCGGATGCGATCAAATTCGAAGAGAAGAAGAGTGGCCCGCATGCGGACGTCAACGTTTTGGGGATTGCCTCTACGGCGGGCGGAGAGGTTGCCGCGCGCTTCAGCGATACTTTAACGCTGGATTTTGACGAGGCGGACCAAAGCTGGAAGCAGAAGCCGGTGCACTACGAGAAAGAATTCAAGATCGCTCCCGGCCAGTACTCTCTGACTGTGGTCTTCAGCGCCGGCGGCGAGAGCTTTGGGAAGATCGCGCAGCCTCTGACGATTGAGCCTTACCAGCCAGGCCAATTCGCCGTGAGCGCGCTCGCGTTGGGGAAAGATCTCCTGCGCAATGGATCGGGCGAGGCTCCTGGGGCCGCGTCTTTGTTTGAAGACCGGACGCCGCTGAAGATCAACGGGGTGGAGATGGTTCCGACGGGAGCAGACTCGTTCGCCACGTCCGAGCAAGCTTTCTGTTACTTCGAAGTATATCCGGCCGGAGAAAACGGCGGCCCCGCCGGCTCCTTTACGCTTCAAATGCGCATCCTGAATGCGCAGACGGGAGAGGCGGCGTGGGATGGTGGCGCGGCGAAGCTCGATTCACCCGGCGGAACGACCGTCATTCCGCTCGGAGTCAACGTACCGATTGCGACGCTGGCGGCCGGGTCTTATAGAGTGGAAGCAACCGTGACGGACCCGGCTGGTCATTCGGCTCAGCGAACGGCCGCTTTCGAGATCAAGTAGACCGTTCTTCCATTAGCCGTACGTACAAACGCTTCTGTGCCTCCGCGATTGCGTCCCAGCCATACAGCGCCTCGGCGGTCTTTCGGGCTTGGCGCTCCAGCGTGCGGCGTTGTTCGGGGGAGTCGAGCAGGCTGGAAATGGCGCCGGCAATTTCCCCGGCGGAATTCGCGACGATCACGTCAACGCCCCGTTCCAAGGTCAAGCCGTTGATTCCGGCCTCAGTGGAGACAATTGCCTTGCCCATCGCCATGGCTTCGAGAATCTTGATATTCGTCCCGGCTGAGGCTACCAGAGGCGCGATCACCACGGCGGCGCGCTGATACGCAGGGCGCACATCCGCGACGAATCCTTCCACTTCGACATTGTCATGCCGCAAATCCCAGAAGCGCTCATGCCGTTGACCGGCGATGACGTGCAGTGTGACGCCGGATAAGCGCGGAAACACTTCGCGAAGAAAGAACTCGAGGCCGAGCACGTTAGGCGGGTGGGCGAAGGAGCCAATGAACAGAAAGCGGCGTGGCTCCGGCTCTTGGAGCGACGGCCGAAACCGGTCGAGGTCCACCCCGTTGGGGATCGCAACCGAGCCCGGAACCGCAGCGCGATCCTTCTCCGACATGGTTACGACGCAATCGACTTCCCGCCAGGCTTGTTTCTCGAAGCTCAGCCAGCGTTGGTATTGGCGGCGATTCTCCCAGTCCTCTTTTTGAGCCAGCATCTGCGCGTACAGATCGTAGGTGATATCGTGCTCGACAAGAATGGTGCGCGCAGGATGGCAATCCCGGGCGTACTGCGCCATCTGTGTGAACTCGAGTTGGGCCACGCGGGGGCGCCACTTGACGATGGTCTGACGCAGAGCGGCATGAAACGCCGGTGAATCGAATTCCTCGACAGTATCCGGGCGAGGCGTGGAGGCGATGGCATGCGTGCCGCTGCGGCGCACAGCGACAATCTCTGTGCATATTTCTTTCAGCTCAGCGGGCGCAGGCGCGAGTTCCTCGACAAAACTCACTAAGACGAGATCGGAATCGCGCGCGGCGCGCCGCATCAGATTGTAGATTCTTACGGCGGCGCCGTGAGATAGCGGAAAAGGAAGATAGGGGCTGGCGATGAGGATAACCGGACGGCCGGAGCGAGCGCTTCCCGGGAACACGGCAACGTCGCCGGAAACAAGCGCGAGGAAATCGTGGGGTGCTTGGGCGGGAGCAACTGGGGTGGTAGCGGCGACTCGCAGAGCTTCTCTCTTACCTTGTGCTCGCAGGCGTTCCAGATTCGCGCGCCACGGGCCGCCGCCCATGCGAGCGAGAAAGCGCACGAAATTCGATTCAAGCATCGCGTCGAGCTGTACCGCGGTGAAGTAGCGTGAAGTGGTGGCGCGATGCTGGTGCAATACGCGGGCCCCGGCGCAGTACACGCTCGGCCAGCCACGCTCCCACGCACGAACTCCGATGTCCAGGTCTTCCACATAGGCAGTTTCATAGACGGGGTCGAATCCGCCAAGCGTCGCGAGCTTAGCGGCATCATACAGCGTGCAGCCGCCGCTCCCATAGAGCACGTAGCTCGAATCTTCGCCGTCGAGCGGCTCCTCGCAGCGAACCGGAAAATCAGTGGAGGCGATGGCGGGGTTCCACACGGTCTTGCCGGTTTCCTCGCGGCGCGCGCCTTCGGGAAGAAAGATTTGGGCAGTGGCGGAGAAAAGATCCGGCACTTCTTCGAAAGCGCGGCGAAGTGCCGCGAGCAACCCGGCCTCCACCAGCATGTCATTGTTGAGCAGGCACACGTGCGAGAAGCGCGAACGGTGAAGGCCGCGATTGACGGCGTCGGCGAAGGACAGACTGTGTTCGCTTTTCTCGACAATAATGTGAGGGTACTCCCGGCGCAGGAACTCCGCCGTGCCGTCATCGGAGCCATTATCGACGACGACGATTTCTTCCGCGCCTTGGAGCCGCGGAAGACATTGGGTGAGAAGATCCCGGCCGTTGCGCGAAGGAATGACAACGGAAATGCCGGGCGTCAATTCCTGCTCAGCCCAAGGGGCCGGCGCAGGAGGAGTTCGTGGGAACAGGGGACGCAACCGCGCCCGGCGATACAAAAACCATAGCGTCACTTTTTGCGGGTCGCGCAGCACATCGATCTTCCGGCGGAGCCAGCCGCCTTCACGAACCTGGCTGCGAACGAAGTTCCCGGCTCGCCAAACCAGGTGCCTCAGCATGACCGGGGCACTGTCGGGGCGCAAGCGGAAGTGCTGCCCGTTTTCCGTGAACGCCAGCAGGCGAAACGGCACAACAGCCATCCCTAGCAGACGCATCGGCCAATGCGGCGTGTTCGGTTCAAGAATAATCGCACCGACGCGAATGGATCGGCTGCCCAGCCGCGACCGCACTAGAGCGTTATTGTCGCTCCATTTACGGCGGATGTGATATTTGATCCACTCGCCTTCCGGCGGCGGAAATTCGGACACCACCACCAGAGGGAGTTCGGGGAAGATCTTCGAGAATTCGCGCAGCGTTCGCGCGACCACCGCGTCCGAGCCGGAGGCGAATAGAAGTTTGATGCCGCTCAAATCAGTTGCTGGAGATCGAAGGACCAGCATCCGGCCCGATGCTGCCGCCACAGTTCCAGAGCCTGCGCGCAAAAGGCCGTCGAAACCGGATTGGAGAACGGCAAGGTTACGCCACGCCGGATTCCGAAAAAGAACCCTCCGCGTAAATGCGCGTCCGGGTGATCGCCCGGCGCCTGAAACGAAGCCGCGCGAGCCGCCTCCTCTTCCGCTTCAGCATCATCCAAAGGCACGGCCCCCAGGTGGTGCGCGATCAGCCGGACCCGCAGAAGCTGGGCGGCCACATCGGAGCGTTCGAACAGCGGCGAGATCTCGCGACGCAGCCTGGAGGCTTTGGTGAGTCCGGCGGCCAAGGCGGCGCGTACTTCATTACGATCCGCCGAGGAAAGCAGCCCCTCCAGGAAGTAGCAGTACGCGTGTAGACGGTCCATCAGCTTCTCTCGATCCGGCTCGGCATCGAGAAACGACTCATGCGTCCTGAGCATTTGAGCCAGCGTCGCTTCATAAAGCTTCCTCGCGTGCTCATCCGCGCTCGCCTGTGCGATATCGCGCCACGCCAGCGCCGATTTCAACTGGTAACACCCCGGATTGCGCGACCAGCGCGGCTCATAGGTCAACGGCTGCTTGTCAGGCAGGGAAATGACCGGATGATATTCGCCGTCACCCAGAAAATCGAACGCCAGAGAAAGCGCGGCGTCTCGGGCCCCGGCAAGAAATTCCTCCTCGCCAGTGGCGCGCCAAACTGCAAGAAGGCCGCGGACCATGATTCCGGTGTCGAAGAAATAACTCCGGTCCGAGCCCGGCTCAAAAGGAAATGCGGAGGCCGCGGAGTCCCACGCGTCGCGGGTCAGGAACCGCGCGGCGCGGATGGCCGGATCGAGAAACCGCGTGTCTCCGGTAACCGAATACAACCAGGCCAGTGTGCTGGCCGCGTAGCCCGTGATCTCGTTCGAGACCGCAAGGTTTTTGCCGGTGTCGGAGCGATAGTATCGGGCGACGCCGCCGCTAGGCTCCTGAATTCCGGAGCGCACAAACCAGCAGCCGGCGTGTTCAAGAAAGGAGCTCAACCTACCGATTGTATCCTGCTCAAAACTTACTTCCCGTGACACTTCTTGTACTTCTTGCCGCTGCCGCAGGGGCAAGGGTCGTTCCGCCCCACGGAGGCCTGCTGCGGCGCAGCCGGCGGGGCCTCTGGCCCATTTGGCCGCTCTGAAAGTTCCTCTTCCGCTTCGAACACCGGCGCCAGGCCGTGCAGCCGAAGCCGCTCATCGATAGCGAACTTTACCAGGCGCTCTTCGCTGCTGTCCAACATGGCAATGCTATCGATCTTGCGCAGAATTCCGCGAGCCCGGCCGCGCGTTGTCTCTCCGGGCAACGCCAGCGCGTAAGCGAACAGCGCGTCTTCGCGAAAATCTTCGTCGTCCAGATACTGCGCAATTTTGTCGGCATGCGCCGTCAGCCGGAAGTAACCGGCTCCGCGCAGGGCCTGGTGAAGGGTCGCGGGATCTTTATCGTCCAAATGCGGCGCGAAGTATTTGGCGTAGCCTTTCCATAGCGACCGCCACATCGCCTCCAACGCCTTGGCGCGAGCCTTGCCGCCCTCCTCATACAATGCTTCGATGCCGCGCTGCGCTTCGGCTTCGTCGGCGAATCCGTACAAGCCAACAGCGGCCCCTCCCCGCTCGTCTTCTGGATGGGTGGGGTCGTTGAGGACCGCGATCATCTCCGCGCGGATGGATTTGTCTTCGGCGGCATCGGCGAGCGAAGCCCAGGCCCGGCCTCGCGCGCTCGCATCCGAATCGTTTCTGGCCATCTCCAGCAGCTTCGCGCGAACCTTGGGACTGACTTCGCTATTGAAGAAGCTATATGCGGCTTCGGCGCGCACGGCAACTTCCGCCGATCCCAACAGCTCCGTCCGCTCAGCCTCGGTCAGGACTTCGAACGCGGGTAAATCCTGTTTGGGATACTCCTTGAGGATGTCGAACGGTTCGGGTTGATACTGCGGCTCCGGCGCGTCCAGCATCTCGATGGCGTGCGAAATCTCGCGCCGCAGCTCCGCGTCGTATTTTGCCTCTTCCGGCTTCGACTCGACGGGAAGCTCCGCGAGAATCTTCTCCAGTGCCGGGCGCGCCGCGGCGTCGCCATACAAGCCGAGGCAGAAGGCTCCGTCAGCCGCATCGAATTCCAGCCGTTCGAGCAGCAGATCCAGCACGCGCTGGTCGCGAACACGAAGGCCGGCCAGCAAGAAGGCGATGTCGGTTCCCTGCTCTTCGCCGAGTTCCTCGTACAGCTTTACCAGGGGCTCCACGGCTTGCGCGCCCAGCGGCAAGAGTGCTTGAACCAGGGAATCGTCGACTTCCTGGGGATCGGCGCGGACAAGATCGATGAGGTAACCGAGAGCCTCCGGCTGCGGGCTCTGGCGGAACAGGTCGACCAGCAGAGGGTCGATGTAAAGGCGCTGGCCTGAGCGTGGCTCGCCCGAAAACCGGAGCACATCCGCCATCCCGGCCTCACCACGATCCAGGATGGATTGGACCAGGCGGCGATCGACGCCGATCCAGCCGCGCGCGGCGGCGCGGAGCAGCTCAATCACCGCGATTTCCTGGTAGCGCCCGGGATCGAAAGCGGCGATGGGCCATCCGTTCCCGGGCGAACCGGCGGCCATTACTCTTCCTTCACAACGTGCACCGGCACCTCAATGTTAACCTCGCGGTGCAGGCGTACGGAAACCTTGTAATCGCCCAGCGTCTTGATCGGCTCATCCAGCATCACTCGCTTGCGGTCGATGGTGTAGCCTTGTTTCTCGAACGCCGCCGCGATATCCGCCGTGGTCACGGAGCCGAACAACTGGTCGTTCTCGCCGGCCTTTTGCGCGATGGTCAATTCGACCCCGCCCAACAGCTTGGCCAGGTCCTGGGCGTCGCCTTGCACCTTGGCTTCCCGCCGCAGGTGCGCTTGCCGCTCCTGCTCCACGATCTTCTTATTGGCTTCGGTGGCCGTCACGGCCAGCTTCTGCGGGAGCAAATAATTGCGCGCGTAACCCGTAGCAACTTTCACCACCTGGCCGCGATGGCCAAGCTTGTCGAACGTCTTCTCTCAGTATGATTTCCATGGAATTGCCTTCTTCAATAATCCGCCTTACAAAGATGTAGAGAACGGCAGCAACGCGATGTTGCGAGCCTGCTTGATCGCTTCCGCCAGCCTCCGCTGATGCGGCGCGCACACGCCGGAGATGCGCCGCGGCGTGATCTTGCCGCGTTCACTGATGAACGCGCTCAGCATGCGCGTGTCTTTGTAGTTGATATCGTCGATCTTTTCGACACAAAACCGGCACATTTTCTTGCGCCGGAAGTATTGCTTCTTGCCCGCGGTCGCCTTGTCGCCGCCGGTGGGCCGCTGGGAGGCGCTGATCGGCCTGCCTCCGCCGCTACGTTGTTCCGCCATATTCTCGTTTCTCCTTGGTTATTCCACGGGGGTTATTCCACGGGCTCGATTATTCGCCGGCCTTCGGCTCGACCGCAGCCTGCGGGGGCGCCGCGGCGGGTAAGCCAGGAGCGGGTGCTCCGGGCATGGCCGCGGGCTCTGACGGCATCGCCGGAGCGGCAGGCGCGGCAGCAGCGGGCGCGGCCACGGACGGCGGGGGCTTGCGCGCGGCGCGCTTCTCACGGTGACGCTTGCGCTTGCCGATTTTCTTCAGCCGCTCGTCCACGCGCACCGTGATGAATTTGATCACCGTGTCGGTGTTACGCATGCGGCGCTCGACTTCCTTCACCAGATCCGCCGGAGCGGTGAACTGGATCAGGATGTAAAACCCTTCGTTGAATTTCTGCACCCGGTAAGCCAGCTTGCGGGTGCCCCACTTGTCGGCCTTTTCAACGGTTCCCTTCCCCGCCGCGATCAGATCCTTGATCTGCCCGACGTAGGCGTCGATCTCCTCTTCCGGCGTGCCCGGCTTGACGATGAACAACTCTTCGTAGACTCTCATTCTTCCTCTTCCTGTAAGCCTTGGGCGCGACGATTGAACATCGCCATGGACTTTTCGACGCCCTCCGCGATTATGGTTTCGACAGCCTCCGCCGCGCGGCCCGCCATCTCCTCCATTTCCTGCTTTTGCGAGCGCTTCAGCCGGCCGAGCAGGTAACCCGCGCCCCGGCCTCCCTCGCGCCCGCGATCCACTCCCACCCGGATGCGCGCGAAATTCTGCGTTCCCAGATGAGCGATCACGCTCTTCATCCCGTTGTGGCCCGCCGCCGACCCCTGAGGGCGAATCCGCAGCGAACCCCACGGTAAATCCAACTCATCGTAAACCACCACCAAACGGTCCGGCTCCAACTCGTACCGCCCGAGCAGCCCCTTCACGGCACGGCCGCTCTCATTCATGTACGTCTGCGGCTTCGCCACGGCGACCCGCTTCCCGCGAATCGTCCCCAGCCCCACTCGCGCGTCGTTTTCCTTCCGGGTCACCCGGATCGCGTGTGCTTCCGCCAGCCGGTCCACCACTTGAAACCCAACGTTATGCGGCGTGTGCTGGTATTCCTCTCCAGGATTGCCCAGACCGACCACCAGAAACTCAACGTCGCTTGGCATTTCTTCTGGCTTCTGGCATTGGTCTGGCGTCCCGGATCCCGCCGCGGGCGGCTACTTCTTTTTCTTCTCCTCCGGAGCAGCGCCCTCCTCTTCCTTCTTGCCCTTCTTGATCACCTCGGGTTCGGCGGGAGTGGCGGCGGCAGCGCCCTCGGCGCCCGCGACCGGAGTCTCCACCACCTCAGCCTTCATCGCCACCACGTGCGAGATGACCGCTTCCGAAGTGCTGACCAGCTTCATCGATCCGGTCATCGGCAGCGCGCCGGCGCGGATGCTCTGGCCGATCATTAATTCGCTGACATCCACGGTGAACTGCTCCGGGATCTCGTCGGGAAGGCACTCGATTTCCACTTCGCGGGTGATCAACTCATGCAAGCCGCCTTGCAGCTTCACGCCGGCCGGCTCGCCAGTGAAGTGGACGGGGATTTTGACGGAGATCCGCTTAGTCAGATCGATCCGCTTCAGATCCACGTGCAGCAGATGGTTCTTCACCGGGTCAGTCTGCCAGTCCACCACCATCACCGGAGTGGTCTCCCCGCCCGTGACCGCCAGGTCAAAAATCGTGTTCTGGCCGGTCTTGCTGTTCAGGATGCGGCCGATCTCCTTGGGGTTCACCGCAACCGGCACGGAGGTGTCCGAAACTCCGTAGAGAACGCCCGGCGTGGAGCCGGTGACGCGCAGCCGCCGCGCCTCATTCTTCCCGCGCCCGGTGCGCGTTTCCGCCGTTACCGTAATATCTTTTCTCATATGTCTGCCTTCTTTAAACGAATAAGGTGCTGACCGATCCGTCCTCGTGAATCGACTGGATCGCCTTGGCTAACAGGGGCGCCACGGAAAGCGGCTTGATGCGCGTGCAGTTGTCGGCTTCCTCGCGCAGGGGAATCGAATTGGTGACGATCACCTCTTCGATGCCGGACTGCTCGATCCGCTCCACTGCCGGGCCCGATAGAACGGCATGGGTCGCGCAGGCGCGCACGCTCTTGGCGCCGCGTCCCAGCAGAGCCTCCGCGGCCTTCACCAGCGTTCCCGCCGTGTCGATCAAATCGTCCACGATCAGGCAATGCTGCCCGGCCACGTCGCCGATAATGTGCATCACTTCCGCCACATTCACATCCGAGCGGCGCTTATCGATGATCGCCAGCGGCGATTCCAGCCGCTTGGCGAAATTACGCGCCCGCTCCACTCCACCCGCATCCGGCGAAACCACCGTAAGGTAGTCCCCGCGCAGTTCGTCGAAATAATCCACCATCACCGGGGCCGCGAACAGATGGTCCACCGGTACGTCGAAAAAGCCTTGAATCTGTGCCGCGTGCAGATCGACAGCCAGAATCCGGTCCGCGCCCGCACGCTCAATCAGGCTCGCCACCAGGCGCGCCGAAATCGGCATGCGCGGGCGATCTTTGCGATCCTGCCGCGCATACCCATAATAGGGTAGCACTGCCGTGATGCGTTCCGCCGAGGCGCGCTTGAGCGCGTCCATCATCAGCAGCAACTCCATCAGGTTCCGGTCCACCGGAGTACAGGTGGGCTGGATCACGAAAACGTCCGCGCCACGCACGTTTTCCTGGATTTGCAGGTGGACTTCGCCGTCGGAAAAAGCCCGCACATTGGCCGCGGCCAGCGGGCAACCCAGCTCATAGCAGATTTCCGACGCCAAGGCAGGATTGGCGTTGCCCGTGAAGACCTTGAAGTAGTTGAACCTCATTGCTCGTACCGGCTTCGGAGAGGCCATGAATGATCCTTGGGAACCAGATGCTCTGCCAGCCGCCGCCGCCACAGCCGCCGATAGCCGCCTCGGCCTACCAGCGACGCCTGGATCAGACGGCAACCCTCCATCGCTCGATCGTCACTCAAACCTTGGACGGCGCGTTCCCGGTCCTGGCGGGACGCAAAAAGCGCAAAGATTGCCGATCCGCTCCCGCTCATCCGGACACCGCCGCTGAATCTTCGCAACCGTGCCGCGATCTTCCTGAGCTGGGGAAACTGCTGGAAAACGACGGATTCGAAATCGTTCGCGCTGAGCTCGCTCGCCGCCAACGCGCTGCGCTCCTGCTCGAGCGCCCGCACGTACGCCTGGAAACCATTTATGCTACTTGACGATCCGGTGAAAGTCAAACTACGATTGAGGGCCCCATAGGCCGGTCCGGTGGGCACGGGAACGCTCGGCAGGACCAAGAGAAGGGGCTGGCCGCGAGGGTCGGGCTGACGGTACAATTCGGTCCCCCTTCCCACGCCCAATTGCGTCCCTCCGTGAAGGAAAAACGGTACGTCGCTGCCGAGATTGTGGCCGATCGAGGCCAGCCGGTCGAGCGTCATGGGCCGGCCCGCCAGCACCGGAAGCGCCAGCAGCACCGCGGCCGCATTGCTGGACCCTCCGCCTAGTCCGCCGCCCATGGGAATTTTCTTTTCCAAACGGAAGTGCACCCGCGCGGAGATTTTCATCTCATCGAGAGCGGCGTGGGCGGCGCGGACGATCAGGTTATCCGGAATGTTCAGGGCGTCTTCCAGGGTGACCTTGCGCCGGTTGGCCGGTTCGAACTCGACCTGGATCGTATCTGCCAGGGAAATCGTCTGGAACACCGTGCGCAGTTCATGATATCCATCCGGATTCTGGTGCAGCACCCGCAGGTCCAAGTTGATTTTGGCGAGCGAGCGCAGCGTCGCACGGCGCGGTTCCATCGCAAGCGCCCTAATAGTGGATCAACGAATACACGTCGCGGCCGGGCAGCTTTTCGATGCCGTGCAGGAAGTCCAGTTCGATCACGAATCCAAGTCCCGCAACCTGGGCGCCGAGTTTCTCGATCAGTCTCGCGGCCGCCGCCGCAGTTCCTCCCGTGGCCAACACGTCGTCGACGATCAGCACGTTCTGGCCCGGCGACACGGCGTCGCGGTGTATCTCCACGACGTCGGTGCCGTATTCGAGCGCGTACTCAACCCGTTCCGTCGCCGCGGGCAGCTTCTTGGCTTTGCGAATCGGCACGAACCCGGCGCCTAAAACGTGAGCGACTGCCGGAGCGAAGATGAACCCGCGCGCCTCGATCCCGGCCACCGTCTGTATCCGTTTGCCGCTGTAATGGCCGGCCAGACCTTCGATCACGGCTTTCAGCCCGCCGGCGTCCTTCAGCAGCGTAGTGATGTCAAAGAAATTAATGCCGGGCTTGGGAAAGTCCGGAACTTCGCGAATGAGGCTTTTGAGTCGGTCCATGAATAAAGACTCCCAATGTTAACATCCTCATTCCTTTCCAGTCGAAGCTCAGCGGATGTGGTGTCAGCGGATGTCGAAGCCCTCGACGTGAACCTCTTCGGCCTCCTCTACCGCGACACCACGCACCACGGCATGTGGTGGGCCCACCCTCAACTCGCCCTCGAAGTCCTCCAGCTTCCGGCCGGCGCCCATCGCCAGCACCTCCACCCTGCCGTCATCCAGATTGCGAGCCCATCCGCGCAGACCTAGATCCCGCGCCACGCGTTGGGCGAAGTACCGGTACCCTACGCCCTGAACTTGGCCGGAGACAAAGTATCTGCGTGACAAAACGGCTCTCATAAACCGTAATCTTACCGAGTTTCCTATAGGAAATCCATTAAGTTCCCCCTAGTTTTGTCCGTTCTGGTAATACAGTTGGATATTCCTGATATGCTTAGAAAGAATGAGTGTTTCAGAGCTCTCGCTGGAGCGCGGCCTGGCTCTGATCTTCGATTTGGACGGCGTCGTCGTCGATTCGATGCCGCTCCACACGCTGGCTTGGCAGCGTTATTTGGAACGGTTGGGAATCACCCGGAGGGATGTAGCCGATCAAATGCATGGCCGGCGCAATGACGAAATTGTCCGCGAGTTTTTAGGCCCGGACCTGGCCGGAGAAGTAGTTCTGGAGCATGGCGCGGCCAAAGAACGATTGTTCCGGGAAATGATGGGGAGCGATCTGGCGGCCGCAATCGTGCCGGGGATCTCCCAATTTCTCTCCCGGACCGCGGGCCTGCCCGTGGCTTTGGCCACCAACGCCGAGCCCGCCAATGTCGCGTTCGTGCTGGAGGGAGTTCACTTGCGGCACCGGTTCCCGGTGGTGGTCGACGGAAGCCAGGTGGAGCGAGCGAAGCCCGCACCGGACGTTTACCTGACGGCGGCGAGGCGTCTTGGTATTGCGCCGCGCAATTGCATCGTTTTCGAGGATTCCACCGTCGGCATTGCCGCCGCCCGCGCCGCCGGCATGCGCGTGGTCGGCATCCTTACCCACGCACCGTCACTCGATCGCGTCGATTTCGCAGTCAAGAATTTTCTTCAGCCTGAACTGGAGGCGTGGCTGGCCTCTCAACGCGTGCAATGATGCTGGCCGCTTCCAGCGACGCGATGATCCCGGTCCGGGTGTGGACCGGCGCGGCGGTCGCCGTGACTCTGATGGCGCTGGCTTGGTGGCGGCGCGAACGCCGTATGAGCGCGGAGCAGGCTCATCAACGCAAGCTGCACTCTCTGGCGGAAGACGTGATTGCGGCGCCCACCCCGGCCGCCATTGCCGAAAAGCTGGCCACCGTGCTGCCCACGGTCACCCAGGCCACTTCCGTGAACGTCTTCCTCTACCAGCGCCGCACTCGCAGTTTGGAGCGCATCCCCACCACCGCGGAGCCCGAACCCATGGCCGCCTCCGTCGATGAGCCGCCGGAGGGGTTGGCCAACGCGGCTGTGGTGTGTTTCCGCAACCGCACTCTGCTCCAGATTCCCGACGTGCGCCGGAACCCTCTGGTGAAAGTGGGCGCGAAGATCAACCTGCCCCGCTCCGCGATGTTCGTTCCGCTGTTCTCCCAACAGGAGGTGCTGGGGGTTTTAGAGCTCGGCAATTCGCGCAAGCCCGGTTTCTTCAAGCCGGAAGAGCAAGCCAACGTCCAGCACCTGGCCAATCAGGCGGCGGCCGCGCTGAAACTGCACGACCGCCAAGCCATGCGGGAGCAGTTGTTCCACAGCGAGAAACTGGCGGCCACCGGACAGTTGATCTCGGGAGTCGCCAGCGAGCTGCGCACTCCGATCGAAAACATCGTGAACCTGGCCGCGTCGCTAGCCGCGCACGCCAGCGACCCACCCTCCGCTCCCGATCTTCTGCGGCTCTTCGAGCGAGTCCCAGCGAGCCTCCGAAATCGTCTCGCGCCTGGTGTCGTTCGCACGCGAGGACGATCCTCCCTCCGGAGCGATCGTCAATATTAACGAAGTGGCCTCAGAGTTGATCCGCTTTCGCGAACCCGAATGGAAGTCCCTCGGGCTCCGCGCCCAGCACAAGCTGCCGAATGAGCCCGCTCCCGTGATGGGCTTCCGCAGCCAGATCGAACAAGCCCTGCTCAATCTCATCGTTCACGGCGAGCACCGCGCGGCGCGGTCCCAGCCCAAGACCCTCTCCATCCAAAGCAGCGTGATCGCGCGCAAGGTGCTGATCGAAATCGCGTATTCCACCACCTCCGATCAGGAGACCACGGGCGATCCCTTTTCTGCGGCCAGCGTGCTGGAAGGCGGCTCGCTAGGCTTAGCGGTGTGCCAGGGCATTGTCCGCAGCCACGGCGGCGAAATCCGCTTCCGCGGAAAGGGAGGCTTGGCGAGCTTCGAAATCGAAATGCCGCAAGCCCCTAGCGAAGCGGAAAAGCCTCTCAGCCCCGCGGACCGCAAGCCCCCGAGGTCTCTCACGGTCATGCTGGTGGACCCCGATCCGGGCTCGCAGCGTGGGCTGCTTACGCTGCTCAGCGCCCGTAGCCATCGTGGAGTGCCGGTGGCTCCGCAGGAGGCGGCGGACCTGGCCCAGAGGCTGCGCTTCGACGCCATCTTCTGGTCGCTGCATCCCGGCGGCCGCGCGTGGACCGAATATTATGAGGCTTTGCGCGGGCATACGCCGGTCTTCATTCTGGTTTCCGATGGATGGGATCCTGAACTCGCCCGCCGTCTGGAACAAAATCGGGACTTCCTGCTCCCGCGGCCTATTCAAGAAGCCGAACTCGACAGGATCCTTGCAGACGCGGATGTGAGGTCGCGGCTGGCGGGAGCCAGGACCGGCCCGTGACACCCGCCTCTACAACACCCGCACCGCGAACCATCCCAGCCCCGCGGCAAGTAGCGACCACGCAGCCGGACGGAGCCACGCCCGCGGCATCTTGAGCGCGGCCGCAGCCAGCACCGCCAACGCCACGGCTTGTACCGGAAACGCTCCGATCAAATATGCCGCCGGTAATCCGGCCAGGGAGAAGCCGTGGCACAATCCCAGAATCGCCACCACCGTCCAGCGAGCGCGTCCCTCCGGCAGAAGCACAATCTCGACCGCCAGGTAAGCAACCAGGAGACCTAGCACCGCTTCCATCACGCGCGCGGCGAAAGCCAGAGGCAACAACGGACCCAGCGGCCTCGCGGCTCCCTCGGCTATCAGGAACACTGCGCCGAAGAGGAAACCTTCGCGCGTACTCCGCATCGCCAACGCCAGCCCGGCGATCACGAGAATGCTGGCGGCGCTGACTGCGCGAGCCGCGCCCTGAACGGCGTCCCGAGCCATTCGCTCCGCGCGCGACGGCGGGTGAAATCGCACTTGGCCTTGGTAGAACCGCTGATCGAAGACCTCTTGATCGGTATTGGTTCCCTGCGTGGCCGTCAGAATGTGGATGTGGTTGGGAACTGTCACGCGATACAGCGTGCACTCGACTTGGAGCGAATCCGGATGCGGACCTGGGAACTCATACTCCGCGTGGCAGACGTAAGAACCTTCCTCTTCCTGGCAGCTCGAACGAGTCAGATGCCCATCACCGAAGCGAAATTGTTGAAGCACTGTAGTCTCCGGGTGCTCCACCTGTGCGACCTCGTAAATGGGAATGCGCAGTTCGAAGACGGCGGTCGGACCATCCATCTGCAACTCCCCGGTGCTGATGCTGACCACGTGCGCCTGTGCGCCGGCGGCAAGGAATGGCCCGAGCCAGAGCAGCCTATGCCGCAACACGGCTCTGCTTCCGCAGCCGGGCCAGAATCACGCGAAGCGCCGCCATCACCGGCACGGAGAAGAACATCCCCGGGACGCCTCCAATTTGCTCCCCAGCTAGCACCGCCAGCAAGACCAGCAGCGGGTGCAGTTCCACACCCTCGCTCATCAGGAAAGGACTCAGTACATAATCCTGGAACAGGCGATAAATCCCCAGGAAGATCACCAGAACCCAAACGTGAGCATATCCGCTCAAAAGCGTCACCAACAAGATGCTAATGGCTGCGATCAGCGGGCCAATCACCGGGATCACTTCCAGCGTCGCCGCAGTCCCTGCCAGTAGCAGCCCGTACGGCACATTCATCAGCGCGAAGAAACTACCGAAACCGACAAACGTGGCCACGGCCAGCAACAGCAGCGCGCGCATGTAGTGCGCGAGCACGTGGTGCAGATCCATAAGTATGCCGTCCACCAGTTCCTGAGAGTCCGGATCGAAGCTCGCCACCAGCGCCCGCCGGATATACAGCCCGTCCTTCAGCACGAAGAAGCCGAGGATCGGGACCAGGAGCAGCCGCAAAATGGTGTCGACTCCCAACAACACCTGCTCTCCGGCCGCGCTAAGCAACGGAGCGATATTTTGAGTCAACTGCTGGATGCGCTCGCGAAGAAACATGTCCACCTGATCCCGCTCGCCTTCCAACCAGGACGGTAATGGCAGATGCTGCAACGGCTCGGCCTGAATCGCCGACGGCAGCCTTCCGGCCAGCGCCACCGCCTCGTCGCCGATCTTCGACCCGATGGGGATCGCCAGCGCCACCAGGACCCCAATCAATACCAGATAGACGAGGGCAATGGCTGGTCCGCGCGAGCCGGAGGGCGGAATCAGCCAATGGACTCGCTCCACCACCGGACCGAGCAGGTGGGCCAGAAACACCGCCAGGGCCAACAGCACGATGGTCCGCCGGATGGCATAGACCGCCGCCAGCGCCAGCGCGAACAGGAACACGGTCCACACGCCCTGAAGCACGCGCCGGTCGATTCCAAGCATGGCTATTAGGATAGCGCCGAAACCCTTGCGCTCATGGCGAGCTTCCACTATGATTTGAGGCAAGATAGAAGAAGATAGGAGCACGGAAACCATGCGAGTTTGCCTGATCCCGTTCGCCGCCGCCGTAACGGCAGTAGTAGTGTCCGCCGCTGCGGCGCCGACCTTCGACCGCGACGTACTGCCAATTCTCGAAAAGAATTGCCAGAGCTGCCATCGTCCGGGCGAGATCGCGCCCATGTCTCTTCTGACCTACACGGACGCGCGGCCGTGGGCGAAGGCGATCAAGAACGCCGTGGCCACGCAGAAGATGCCGCCTTGGTTCGCCGATCCCAACTACGGCCACTTCGCCAACGACCGGCGCTTGAGCCAAGCCGATGTGGACACGCTGACCGCGTGGGCCGACAACGGAGCTCCGGAGGGCGACGCGAAAGATAAGCCTGCTCCGGTGGCGTTTCAAGACGGCTGGCAGATTAAGCCGGACATGGTGATCGAGATGCCGGTCCCGTTCCAGATCCCCGCCACGGGCACCATCAACTATCAGTACATCCGTGTGAAGGGCAGCTTCCCTGAGGACATTTGGGTAAGCGCCGCGGAGATGCGCCCCAGCAATCCGGCTGTCTTGCATCACGGCAAAGTGTGGGTGGTGCCTCCCGGATCGAAGTGGATGGCCGATGCCACTCCTGGCATGCCTTACGAAGGCCGTGAAACCGGCCGTAATGACGCCGCCGACGGCAATGACATTCTTGGCAAATTCAATCCCGGCCTGGGCGCGCAGAGCTTCGCTATCGATGGCTCGGCAAAATTCGTCCCCAAGGGCTCCGACCTGGTCTTCGAGTTGCACTACACCGCCATCGGAAAAGCGACCTCGGATCAGAGCCAAGCTCGGCCTGGTGCTGGCCAAGCATCCGCCGCAGACGCGCTACTTCCTTTCGAGCGGTCCCACGGCTCTGAACCTCATGATTCCCGCGGGCGATTCGAACGCCGAGGTGGTCAGCGAAGTGACGGTCGGCCTGGATGACGCCAAGCTGGTTTACGTGCAGCCGCACATGCACCTGCGCGGCAAGGATATGGAGCTGCGTGCGATCTATCCCACCGGCGAGACGCAGACGCTGTTCAAGGGCGTGTTCGATTTCAACTGGCAGCTCGGCTACGATTTCGCCAAGCCTATTCCGCTGCCCAAGGGCACTCGCCTGATCGCGATTTCGCACTTCGACAATTCCGCCAACAACAAGTACAATCCCGATCCGGCCAAGAACGTGCGTGTGGGGGCCGCAGAATTGGGACGAGATGAGCAACGCCTTCGTCGGATTGATCTTCAGCGCCAACGACGACGCCTCCAAGCTATTCCACCGCTCCGGTCCGAGCCTGCTTCCGCGCGGCGATTCGGGGCCGACGGTGGCGTCGCTGGGTGCGTCGCAATAAATGCGCCAGGCAGCCGTCGCCCTATACATCTTGGGGACCCTCGTGCTGGTTTGGGCCTTGTTCGCAGCCGCCCCCAACATGGTGCTCGTGGGTGCGACCCCCGTGCTCGCGGCCAGCATCATCAACATGGTCTTGCGGCGCCGGCAGCCCGAACCCTACACCACCACCGATTGGCTGAAAGGAAGGCGACGCCGCCGCAACCCGCTCCGATCCGGGCTGACGCTCCTGGCACTGTTGATTGCGTGCCTCAACCTCCTGCTTTTCAATTCTCCGTACTCGGGAGCCCGCCGCTATTCCATCGCCGCGTTCCTGCTGGTTTATGTCGCGATCATCGGGGCCGGCTTGTTCGATAAGTTGGAAACTCCTCTGTTCCCCAAGCGACCAGCCGGGGAAAACACCGCTCCGCGCTAGTCACCGTTTACCATAGTATTCGTGCCCAACCCCGCCGACCGCATGCGCGCGCTGGTTGAGGATTACCAGAGCTTGGAAGACAAACTTCGTTCCGGCGGCGGACCAAGGCGCATCGAGAAACAGCATCAGGCCGGCAAGCTCACCGCGCGCGAGCGCGTCGCGAAGCTGATCGATCACGGCTCGCCGACGATCGAGATCGGGCTGCTGGTGGCTTACGACAAATATGACGGGCAGGCGCCGTCGGCAGGGGTCGTAACCGCGGTCGCGCGCATTGAAGGACGGCCCAGCGTGATCGTGGCCAATGACGCGACCGTCAAGGCCGGAGCCTGGTGGCCGGAGACCATCCACAAGATTCTTCGCGCGCAGGAGATCGCCATGCGCAACCGCCTTCCGATCGTCTACCTGGTCGATTCGGCGGGCGTCAATCTTCCCTACCAGGACGGCATTTTTCCAGGCCAATACGGCGCCGCGCGGATCTTCTATTACAACTCGCTCATGCGCCGGAAACTCAGGGTCCCGCAGATTGCGGCGGTCATGGGCATGTGCATCGCCGGAGGAGCGTATCTGCCCGCGCTTTCCGACGTCATTATCATGGTGCGCGGCGTGAGCTTCATGGGACTCGGCGGGCCGAATCTGGTGAAGGGCGCCGTCGGCCAGGTGATCGACGCCGAATCCCTCGGCGGAGCCTCTCTGCACACCGAGAAAAGTGGTGTCGCGCACTACGCCGCCGATAACGACGAACACTGCCTCGAACTCATCCGCGAGAAAATCCGCGAGCTTCCGGCTCCGGCGGCGCACCGCAATTCAGGAGCCCCCGCAAAATCGGCCGAGGGTCTGTATGAAATCCTGCCCGAAGACCATCGCCTGCCGTATAACATGGAAGAGGTGATCGCCCGTCTGGTCGATTCCGAGGACTATCTCGAATTCCAGCCGCATCACGCTCCGGAGATGCTGTGCGCCAACGCGCGGCTAGGCGGGAGGCCGATCGGTTTGATTGCCAACCGCCGCGGATTCCTCAAGACTCCCGAGGGGCCCCGCATCGGAGGCATCGTCTACACCGAATCCGCGCGCAAAGTCGCGTACTTCGTCGAGACCGCGGAGCGGCTCAATCTCCCCCTGCTCTACCTGCAGGACGTATCCGGATTCATGGTGGGCGCGGAAGCGGAAAGCGCGGGCATTATCCGCGCGGGGGCCGAAATGGTGGAATCCATGGCGTGCGCCACCGTCCCGAAGATCGTGCTGACGCTGAATCACGCCAGCGGCGCCGGCTACTACGCCATGGCCGCGCAGGGCTTCGACCCCTCCTTTACCTTCGCGTGGCCCACGGCGCGGATCGGGGTCATGGAGGGCGACGCCGCCGTGCAAGCGGTGCATGGCACGGAACTCGCGCGCCTGAAGGCCTCGGGCGAGGCCATCCCCGCGGATCTGGCCGCACAAATCGCCCAAACGCGCGCGGATTATGAGCGTTGGCTGGATTCGCGCTACGCCGCCGCCCGAGGCCATGTGGATTCTGTCCTGGACCCTTTGGAGACCCGCCGGATGCTGGAATTTGCCTTAGAAGCCGCGACCGCCTACGGCCATCGCGAACATCTGACGATGGAAACGTTGTGAGCCTCCGCATCGAACAAGACCGCCGCTTGCGCCGCATCACCCTGGCCGCGCCTGAACGGCGGAATGTGCTCGATGCGGAGCTCGCCGATGCTCTGCTGCGCGAGATCGACGACGCGGCCGGCGACGCCGGCACAGGAGCGATCCTGATCGAGGCGGACGGCCCGATGTTCTGCGGCGGATTGGACCCCGCGTCGCCGCCGTCGCCGGAGCTGTTCACCATCGGCCGCCGCAGCGTCAAGCCGATCGCGGTCGCGGTGCAGGGCGCGGCTGTTTCGGCGGGACTGGCGTTGATCGCCAACGCCCATATCGCGGTCGCGGCGCAAGGCTCAACCTTCGGCCTGACCGATATTCGTGAAGGCCGCTGGAGCGGGCCGGTCTTCGACGCGGTCGCCGAAGCCGTCGGCCGCAGGCGGGCTTTGGAGCTGGCCTTGACCGGGCGCATCTTTTCCACCGCCGATGCGTCGGCTTGGGGCTTGATTCACATGGTGGCGCCGGCCTTCGAACTGGACGATCGCGCGACAGAGGTTGGCACGGCTTTGGCAAACGCCAGCGTGGATGCACTCCGCGCGGCGCTCGGGACGCTGCGGTCCGCGTGATAATCTGAAGTTTCCGGTGTCTTCCACGTCACAGCCCAAACCATCCCCAGGCGAAGCCTTCGCCAAACTGGTGGAGATCATGGCCCGCCTGCGCGCCCCCGGAGGCTGCCCCTGGGACCGCGAGCAGAACTTCGACACCATCAAACCGTATCTGCTGGAAGAGACTTACGAAGTGATGGACGCCATCGACGCAAGAGACTTTGAGGAATTGGCGGAAGAACTGGGCGATCTGTTGCTCCAGCCCGTGTTCTTCGCGCAGATGGCCTCCGAGGAAGGCCGCTTCGACATCGCCGATTCCCTCACCGCGATCAACAACAAGCTGATCCGCCGCCATCCGCACGTGTTCGCCTCCGGCGACGCCAAAACCGCGGACGACGTGAAGCGCCGCTGGGACGAGATCAAGAGTGAAGAAAACGCCGGCAAAGCCAAGCCGCGGCCCAAGGGGCTGCTGGCGGGCGTTCCGACATCGCAACCGGCCCTGGTAGAGGCGCGTCAGATCTCCTCACGCGCCGCGGACGCCGGCTTCGATTGGCCGGACATCGAGCAGGTCTTCGGCAAACTCCGCGAAGAGCTCGCAGAGTTGGACGCCGCCCGCACTGCGGCCCAATCCAAGGAAATCGAAGGTGAGATCGGCGACATTCTTTTCGTCGTCGTCAACCTGGCACGCTTCCTGAAAGTCGACCCCGAGCAGGCCCTCCGCGCCACCAACTCGAAATTCCGCACCCGCTTCGCGCACGTCGAGCAGGGCCTGGAAAGCGCCGGCAAGACGTTGAAAGAGGCGACGCTCGACGAAATGGAGCGGCTGTGGCAGGACGCGAAGCGGACTTCAGCGGATGACGCGAAGCGGACTTCGGGGGATGACGCGAAAAAAGCCCCGGCAAATCCGGCGTGAGCTTTCTCGGCTTACTCAAGTCCAACCGCAACTATCGCTGCACCTGGGGCGGGCAAATTGTCAGCGAGGTCGGCGACAACTTCAACAACATCGCCGTGTTTAGCCTCGCTCTGGCCAACACCGGTTCAGGCCTGGTGGTCGCTGGAATCCTGCTGGCGCGCGGATTTTTGATTCTTCCCGCGGGGCCGGTAGCGGGCGTCCTGCTCGACCGGTTCGACCGCAAGAAGATCATGATCGCCAGCGATCTCACCCGCGCCGCGATCGCCATCCTGTTTCTGTTCGCCATCCCGCCGGGCCGCACCTGGCTGCTGTTTCTGTTGAGCGGCCTGCTGATGTTCGCCTCGCCGTTCTTCACCAGCGGACGCACGGCGATTTTGCCCTCGATCGCCACTAAAGATGAGCTTCACACCGCGAATTCGCTCACGCAGCTCACCCAGTGGACCACCGTCACCATTGGCTCCTTCCTGGGCGGAGCCTCGGTGAGCGGATTCGGCTACAAGATCGCGTTCTTGTTCAACGCATTCTCGTTTCTGTTTTCAGCCGCCTGCATTTCCCGGCTGCATCTCGAGGGAGGCTTCCGAGCCGAACGCACCGCTCTCGGCGAAGATCAGGTCACTCGCCCGTGGCACGAATACGTCGAGGGCTTGCGTTACATGAAGGCTTCGCCTCTGATCCTGGGCATCGGCCTGGTTGCGGTGGGCTGGGCGACGGGTGGAGGCGCGGCGCAAATTCTCTTCAGCCTCTTCGGAGAAAAAGTGTTCAATCGGGGCGCGGCTGGCATCGGCGTGATCTGGGGCTGCGCGGGAATCGGCCTGATGTGCGGAGCCCTGTTCGCAAACCGCTTCGGCCGCCGCATGAGTTTCGCGGCTTATAAACGAACCATCTCCATCTGCTACCTGGTTCACGGCGGATCTTATGTTTTGTTTAGTCAGGCGCCGTCCTTCGCGTGGGCGTGCCTGTGGATCGCGCTCTCCCGAGCCTCCGTCGCCGTAAGCTCCGTGCTGAACACCACTCAGCTCCTGCGCCACGTTCAGAACGATTATCGCGGCCGTGTTTTCTCGACCATCGAAACCTGGACCTGGATGACCATGATCGTATCCATGGGCATCACCGGTTTGCTGGTGGATCACGTGAGCCCACGCCTGATCGGCGCGGTCAGCGGCGTCCTCAGTTCCACCACCGCCATCTTCTGGGGCTGGGCGAATTTCTCCGGGCGCCTGCCGGAACCGGCCATCGCCGGGGTTGAGCCGGAGGAAGTGGAAGTTCACGGCGATCCGACTGTGTAGCATCCTAGAAATAAGGATGGGAGCGTGGATTCTTTAGCCGGGCGAGTCATTCTGGTTACCGGTGCAGCCAGGCGCGTGGGCCGCGGGATTGCCCTGCGTCTGGCGCGCGAAGGCGCCCGTGTGGCGATTCACTACGGAGGCTCAGAGGCGGAAGCTCGCGCGACCGCAGCCGAGTGCAATAACGCCCCGATCTTCCAAGCCAATCTTGAAAACGTTGCTGCCATTGAAGAGCTCTTCGATCGAGTCGCCAAGCACTTCGGCCGCATTGACGGCCTGGTAAACTGCGCCGCCCGGTACACCCGGATCGATCCTTTGATAGTCACCGAGGCGGATTGGGACTTCATCCACTCGGTGAACCTCAAGGCCACGTTCTTTTGCAACCAGCAGGCCGCCAAGCGCATGCTGGCGAATCCTGAGGGAGGCCGCATCGTCAACATCAGTGACATCGGCGGCATGCGCCCCTGGGCCGAGTACGCGCATTACTGCGCTTCCAAAGCCGGAGTCATCATGCTGACCCGAGCGCTCGCCAAAGCCTTCGCGCCCAAGATCACCGTTAACTCCGTGGCCCCCGGCGTGATCCCTTTCGGCGAACACGACGATCGCATCGCGCGCTTGATCGCAGCAACCCCAGCTCAGCGCGCCGGAACCGCGGATGAGATCGCCGACGGCGTGGTATTTTTCCTATCATCGACGAATTACATCACCGGGCAGATACTGGCAGTGGATGGAGGTCTCAGTCAAAAATGAAGCCCGTTCTTTTATTCGCCGCTTCAGCACTGATTCTTGCTCAAGCTCAGAAACCCGCCTTCGAGGTCGCGACCGTGAAGCCTCATGCCCCCGGCGGCGGCGTATTGTCGGGCACGTCGTTTTCTCCTACCCGTTACTCCGGCGTCGGCTCCTTACGAAGCTTCATCCAGACCGCTTACGGCGTCCAGGACTATCAAGTCTCCGGCGGACCGGGCTGGGCCGGCACCGAGCTGTACGAGATAGACGGCAGAACCGCAGGCCCAACGTCGCTTGATCAAATGCGACTCATGCTCCAGACGCTTTTGAACGAGCAATTCCAACTCGCGACGCACCGGGATACCAAGGAAGTCCCCATCTATGCGTTGGTCGTGGCCAAGGGCGGATCGAAGCTGAAGGAAGCCGCGGATAAATCCAAAATCGGCGGCATTGGCGCCGGAAGGGGGATGGTTAAGGGAACGATGACCCTCGCCGATTTGGCGCGTTCCCTCTCGTCAAGCGCCGGGCGGCCAGTTGTTGATCGCACGGGATTAACCGGCGGCTTCGAGATTAACCTCAAGTGGTCTCCCGATAACTCGCCCGACGGCGATCAACCGGGTCTCTTCACGGCGATCCAGGAGCAACTGGGGCTACGATTGGAATCGGCAAAAGGTCCCGTGGAAGTGCTCGCGATCGATCACGCCGAGAAGCCTTCGGGGAATTGATCCCCCGCGGCGTGTCCGCGCCATGGTGACCAATGCCCCTAAGGCCAGAGCACCCGTTCTAGGGCTTCACAGAAGAAGTACTCGCCCCACGCGACGCTTTCGTCCACGCCCAGCCCCTTGTGCACGTGGTACACGCCGCCGCGCAGGATTCCCTCCCACTTGCCGTCATTCCGCACCACGTGTTTTTCGCACAACGCGCGCAAAATGCGCACCGCGGTCGACCAGTAAAGATGCCCTTTGAGTGAATCCGGCACCAGGCGGCACAGCCGCAGCAAACCGGCTGCGCAGATCGCCGCAGCGGAGGTGTCCAGCAAAGTCCGGTTCTCCGGCGGAGCGTTGAAATCCCACGGCGGAATGCCATCCGTAGGGCTGTGAATGATGTAGAAGTCGGCGCAGGACTGCGCGGTTTCCAGGAACCGTGGGTCGCGGCTGTACTCATACGCCGTGGTGAATCCGTACAGAGCCCAGGTGAGACCGCGCGACCAGCAAGAGTCTCCGCGGTAACCCTGATGCGTGGTCTGGCGCAGGAATTCGCCGGTATCGGTATCGAAAATCCCCTCATGCGCGGTCGAGCCGTCGCCGCGCACCAAAACTCTCCGCGTGGTCAGCGAATGGCGCATGGCGATGTCGCGCAGCCGCCGGTCTCCGGTTTCGCGAGCCGCGAAGAACACCATCCCCACGTTCATCATGATGTCGATGAACAGCGAATTGTGCCCCACAAACGAGCGCAGATACTGGCCTTTTTCCTGAAACCGCTGCGCCAGAGTTTTGCCCGCCTCGATCAACACATCCCGCAAAGCCGGATCGTGCGTCAGGCGATGCCAGCGGTAATAGGTCGAGAAAAACAAAAAACCCAGATCGTGAACTTCAGGGTCGAGCTTGCGGGGCTCCAGCTGCTTGGTGTACTTGACGGCGTGCTCCAGCCAAAACTTGCCCTCCGGGCCTTCGCGCTCGCTGTGCTTGTAGAACATCCACATCATGCCCGGAAGGAAGCCGTCGCACCAGTGGGTCCAGGTCTGGCCCTCGTGCTTCCAGCGTCCATTCTGCGTGTACAGTGGATAAAATCCCGGATGTTTCTCCACCAGCTTCCGGATTTGCTTTTGCGAAAACTGGAAGGACTGCTCGAACAGATCCCCGACGTCGCTCGATAAATGAATCACTGATTCAGGTTCTCCAGATTCAAAATTGCCTCCCCCGCCGCGACGCTCCCCTTCACCCCAGGCGCGCGCGAGTTACATGGCCTCATTATAGATACCCCAACCAAGGTTCTGTTAGCATCGAAGAACATGCCAGCCAAGATCACCATCAACCCCAACGGCTCCATCCGCGTGGAAGGCGAGTTTGTCATCACCGATGTGGAGGGGAAAACTTTCGGGCTCGCCGGCCGCACCTCCATTGGCCTGTGCCGCTGCGGTCATTCCGAAAACAAACCCTTCTGCGACGGCTCGCACCGGCGCCAAGGCTTCGAATCGGTCTGCCCGGCTCGCGACCTTCCGCCGCCCGCTCCGAAGGTGTAGGCTCGAAGAAGTAAGGGAGCACAGTGTGCGCTTGACCGAGGTCCTTCTGCTGGTTCCCGCGGCGTTGGCTTTCGCCCAGGCGCCCGTGAGCCCGCCGCCCGGTGTCTGCTCCATTCGGCTTCTGGAGATGAAGCCGCCGGCTGTGGACCCTCACTTCGAAATCGCCACTCCTGATCCGAAGCAGTTCGCCTCGCTCAACGTCAAGCCTCCCGCGCCGCCCTGCCCGGGGGCCCAGAGCTTGCGTTCCGTCCCTCCGCCCGCGGCCCCGCCGCCTGCTGCCCCGGCCCCAGAGGCGCCAGCTCCCCAATCACCAGCCGCGCCCCCCGCACCTGCGCCGGCGAAGTAGCTACATCGCGATTTCCGGCCCCGCGGCGTTAGCATGGCTTATCGCCGGATAGTTCCCCGCCGGTCTTGTATTATTATTCACTTTGATGTATAAGTATTCTTAGTGGAGGATGCTATGACCGCTCCCGTCCTTGTCGACGCCTTCGCTCAGAAGACGGCCGAGCCCGCGCCCACGCGGCTGCTCAACGATCTCGATCTCTCCACCGCTTCCGTCGAACGCTTGTTGGAACTGGCCGGGCGGATCAAGCGGACTCCTTTGCGCTACACCCAGTCGCTCGCGGGGCGCTACCTGGCTCTGCTGTTCGAAAAGCCCTCGCTTCGAACGCGCCTGACTTTCGAGCTGGCCATCAAGCAGCTCGGCGGCGACGCTGTCAACTATGCCGGGCCCATCGACGGCCGCGAGCCCGTCAAGGACGTCGCGCGCAATCTCGACCGCTGGACGCAGGGCGTCGTCGCGCGCGTATTCTCTCACTCGACCATCGAAGAAATCGCTGCCTGGACGCACGTGCCCGTTATCAACGCATTGAGCGACCTGTATCATCCCTGCCAGGCGCTGGCTGACATGCAGACCCTGCAGGAGCATTTCGGCCGACTGGAAGGTCTGAAGCTGGCTTTCATCGGCGACGGAAACAATGTCGCGCACTCGCTTGATGCTCACCGCCGGGCGCTTGGGGGTTCATGTCGCAGTCGCTACTCCCGCGGGCTACGAGCCTAATGCGGCGATTGTGGAGCAAGCCGCGCGGCTCGGGCGCATCACCGTCACCAACGATCCGTCTGGAAGCCCTAGCTGGAGCGGACGCCGTCTACACCGATGTGTGGGCCAGCATGGGGCAGGAGTCTGAGTCCGCCGCGCGTCTGTCTGCGTTCGCGCCGTATCCAGGTGAATGAACGATGTTCGCCCAGGCCCGCCCGGACGCGGTTTTCATGCACTGCCTGCCCGCGCACCGCGGCGAGGAGGTCACCGAAGAGGTGATCGAGTCGCCCCGCTCCGTGGTCTTCGATCAAGCCGAAAATCGCCTGCACGCTCAAAAAGCATTGCTGCTGATGCTCCTCAGCTAGCATTGTCTTCCGATATTCATTCGTGTCGTCACCGGATCCCCGGCTAAGAGTTAAAATTTGAATTCTATGACCAAACCCAAAAAGGTTGCGCTTGCGTACTCGGGCGGCCTGGATACTTCCATCATCATTCCGTGGCTCAAAGAAAACTACGGCTGCGAAGTCGTCGCCGTGTGCGGCGATATCGGCCAGGGCGGCGACGAGCTTACGGGCCTGGAGGCCAAGGCTCGCGCCACCGGCGCCTCCGAAGTTCACGTCGCCGACATGCGCGAGGAGTTCGTCTCGGAATATCTCTGGCGGGTGGTCCGCGCGGGCGGCGAGTACGAGCACAAGTATCTGCTGGGCACCTCCATCGCCCGTCCGCTGCTGGCCAAGAAGCAGGTCGAAGTAGCGCTCGCCACCGGCTGCGACGCGCTGGCGCACGGCTGCACCGGCAAAGGCAACGATCAGGTCCGCTTTCGAGATCACCTACAAAGCGCTGGCCCCGCATCTGGCGGTCATTGCGCCGTGGCGCGAATGGGACATCGTCTCGCGCGAAGACGCCATCGCTTACGCCGCCAAGCACAACGTTCCGATCGCGCAGTCCACCACCAAGATTTACAGCCGCGACCGCAACATCTGGCACATCTCCCACGAAGGCGGAGCGTTGGAAGATCCGGCCAATGCCGCTCCCGATGATATTTGGATGCTTACGAAGAGCCCCAAAGAAGCACCCGATAAATCCGTCGACGTGACCATCGGCTTCGAACCGGGCCGCCCGGTTTCGGTCAACGGCAAGAAGTCGCTCCGCGGTCGCGCTGCTCGAAGAACTGAACCGCATCGGCTCCGAGCACGGCATCGGCCGCATCGATCTGGTGGAAAACCGCTTCGTCGGCATGAAATCGCGGGGCTGCTACGAAACGCCTGGCGGCACTCTCATTATGGCCGCTCACAAGGAACTGGAGGCGCTCACGCTTCCCAAGGATCTCGCGCACTACAAAGCAAAAACTCGCGCTCGATTACGCCGAACTGGTCTACAACGGACTATGGTTCACCCCTCTGCGCGAATCGCTGGACGCGTTCTTCGAAAAAGCCAGCGAATCGAGCACGGGCGAGGTCACCCTCCGTCTGTACAAAGGAACCATCCAGCCGGTCAGCCGCAAGTCTCCGTATTCGCTCTATTCGCTCGACATCGCCAGCTTCACCATGGGCGCCGAATACGATCAGCGCGACGCGCGCGGCTTCATCAACCTGATCGGCCTGCCCGTCCAGGTCCGGGCTTCCTTGAAGCAACCGGGTCTGAAGCAATCGCGGAAGACCTCGGTATGAAGCTCTGGGGCGGCCGCTTCGCCGACGGACCCTCCGAGGTCTTCGAACGTTTCTCCGGTTCTCTGCACTTCGACCGACGGTTGATTGACGCCGATATCCGCGGCTCCATCGCCTTTGCCGGGCGCTGGAGGGCGTCGGCATCCTCACTGAACCCGAGCGGGCCACGCTGGTCGCAAGCCTTCGAAACCCTCCGCCAGCAAGCCCGCAGTGCCCATTTTTACGACGGCGCCACCGACGAAGACGTTCATACGCTGGTCATCCGCAAGCTGAAGGACCGCGTCGGCGCGCTGGCCGACAAGATTCACACCGGCCGCAGCCGGAATGAGCAGGTTTCGCTCGACCTGCGGCTGTGGCTCCGCGAGGAGATCGACCGCGCCTCGATCCTGTTGCTCGCCCTGCTCGAAGCGCTGCTCGAATGCGCGCGCCGCAACCCGGAAGCGGTGGTTCCCGGCTATACGCATCTTCGCCGCGCCCAAGCGGTTCTATGGCCGCACTACCTGCTCTCTTATTTCGAAATGTTTGCGCGCGACTGGAGCGCCTCAAGCAAGCCCGCGCTCGCGTGAACGTTCTGCCGCTTGGCTCCGGAGCTCTGGCCGGCTCCGGATTTCCGTTTAACCGCGAGGCCATAGCCCGCGACCTCGGCTTCGCCTCCGTCACCAACAACAGCATGGACGTTTCCGCCGACCGCGATTTCGCGCTCGATTTTCTCTACGCGGCCTCCACCACCATGCTGCATCTAAGCCGCCTGGCGGAGGATTGGATTCTTTATTCCAGCGAAGAATTCGAATGGCTGGAATTGGCGGACGATGTCACCAGCGGGTCCAGCCTGATGCCGCAGAAAAAGAATCCCGATTCACTGGAGCTCATTCGCGGCAAGTCCGGACGCGTGTTCGGCGATCTCACCTCTCTTTTCGTAACCCTGAAGGGGCTTCCCTCCACCTACAATCGCGACATGCAGGAAGACAAGCCGCCGTTGTTCGACGCAGTCCATCAACTGACTGGTTCGCTCGAAATGATGGCCGCCGTGGTCAACTCCGTGCGCCTCGACGCCACGCGCCCCGCCGCGGCGGCCGAACAGAGCTGGGCGGTCGCCACCGATTTCGCCGAAGCGCTGGCGCGCAATGGCACGCCGTTCCATCAAGCCCATCAGATCGTCGGCCGCCTGGTGCTGGAAAGCGTGCGCCAAGGCAAGCGGCCTTCTCAATGGACCGCCGCCGAGCTCACCGCTTTCGCGCCCGAGTTCACGCCCGAGATGATAGATCTCATGAATCCCACGGCTGGAATGAAGACGCGCGAGATCAAGGGCGGAACAGGCCTCGCCTCCGTCGCTGCGGCGCTGGAAGACGCGGCGAACCGCCTGCAATCCTGGCGTCTTTGAATGAACAAGAGCTACCGCCAGGGCCAAATCCTGAAGCTGGTCCGCGGGCGGCGTATCCACACTCAGGAGGAGTTGGCCTCCGCGCTCCGGTCGCAAGGCATCTCCGCTACTCAGGTGACGCTCTCGCGGGATATTCATGAACTCGGCCTGGTCAAAACAGCGGAAGGCTACTCGCCCACGCCCGGTCCCGCGGCGCCGGCTGCACCCGCCTTCGATAGCGTGGCTCGGGAGTTCCTGCTCGACGTACGCCTCGCCCAGAATCTACTCGTGCTGCGGACGCCGCCCGGCCACGCCAACGCGCTAGCGTCCGCCCTCGACCGTGCCGATTGGCCGGAAGTCGCTGGAACCATTGCCGGCGACGATACGGTCCTGGTGGTGGCGCCCGACTCGAAAACCGCGCGCTCCCTGCGCACCAGGTTTCTCAATTTGGTGAAATAACGCCACCGCTACGCCACTCTACCGAGTGGTACACTGGGGTCCTGGTACTCGCTGTTCGTGGGCTCCCTGCTGTCTGCCTTGCAACGCCGTCTGCCAAAGACAAACCTGACTAGAGGTATCTGAGTAGAGGTATTAATGACCAATATTTTCGTTGGAAATCTCAATTTCCAGACCACGCAGGATGAGCTGTACGCGACTTTCGCCCAATTCGGGCAGGTGGAGCGCGTCAACATCGTCACCGACCGCGAGACCGGCCAGCCCCGCGGCTTCGCGTTCGTGGAAATGGCCGACCGCCAGGAAGCCGAAAACGCCATCAACCAGTTGAATGGCGCGACGCTGAACGGCCGGACAATGAACGTCAATGAGGCGCGCCCGAAACCCGCCGGCGGCGGCGGCGGACGTCCGTTCGGGGGCGCGGGCCGCGGTGGACGCGGAGGGGGCGGAGGCGGTGGGGGTCGCGGTCCTCGCTGGTAGCTGCCCGCCGGATTCCGGCCGGAAGCGAGCATGTGCCCGCGCGATTCAAAACGCGCCCAAAATTGGTATCCTGAAATTCTACACAGTTACAAGGAGAGTTCCGGTTGGCTGAAGTTTACATTGTGGATGGCGAGACCATCGAAAGCGCGTTGCGCCGTTTCAAGCGCAAGGTCCTGCAAGAGGACATCATTAAGGAAACCAAGCGGCACTCGTTTTATTTGAAGCCCGGCGAGAAGAAGCGCATCAAGTCCGCGTTGGCGCGCAAGCGCAACCGCAAGCGGCGCACGCGCGACACCGTGCCTGAGCCAGCGCGCTAAAGCAACTCCCCAAGCACTTCTAAAGCCCGTTCGCAATCCTTCCGCGATACGTCCAGGTGCGTAACCAGACGAATCCGCGTTCCGCCCACGCCCGAAAGAAGCACTCCGCGAGCCTTCGCTTGCGCTGTAAACTGCTCCACGCCGATGCCCGATCCGGCGATATCGAAGATCACAATGTTGGTGGCGATCTTGGCTGGATCGATCGCAACTCCGGGTAGCGCGGCCAGAGCCTCCGCCAGGAATTTCGCGTTGGCATGATCCTCGCATAGCCGTTTTGGCATTTCCTCCAGCGCTATCAATCCGGCTGCGGCGAGGACCCCTGCCTGCCGCATACCTCCGCCCAACCGTTTGCGATACAAGCGCCCCCGCTCAATCGCCTCCGCTGGACCAGCCAGTATCGATCCCGCGGGCGCGCCCAATCCTTTGGACAAACAAAACATCACCGTATCGACTTTGGAAGCGATTCGCGCCGCCGCCACGCCTGAAGCGGCGACAGCATTGAACAGCCGGGCGCCATCCATATGAACTCGCACCCCGCGTGCCTGGGCTTCGTCGCAAATCGAATCGATTTCTTCCAGCGGATACAATGTGCCGCCGCCCATGTTGTGCGGATGCTCCAGATGCACCAGCGATGTCGGCGCGTTATGCGGTCCGGCGCGCCGCAAGGCCGGCTCAATGTCTCGCCAGCGCAGGATTCCGTCCGCCGCCGGCACGGTGCGCACCAGGCAGCCGGAAAACCACGCGGTCATGGACAGCTCCCAATCCAGAATGTGGGCCCGGTCGTCGCACAGCACTTCCTCGCCGTGATTGGTGTTCACCTTGATGCCGATGGTGTTTCCCATCGTGCCGGTGGGCACGAACAGCGCGGCTTCTTTGCCCAGGATTTCCGCCGCTCTCCGCTCCAGCCGGTTGACCGTGGGATCTTCGCCGTAAACATCGTCGCCCACTTCGGCTTCCGCCATCGCGCGGCGCATGGCTGGGGTGGGCTTGGTAACCGTGTCGCTTCGGAGATCTATCATAGGGTGCCGGTCGATCACAGAAACTCCGCAAAAACTTCGTTCGATAACAAAACGCCGCGAGCCGTCAGCCTCACCCGGTTCCCGTCACGCGTCACCAATCCGTCTTGCTCGAACCTCCGCACCGCATCCTCGTGCGCGCTCCACTCGGCCTCCATTCCCTGCTCCAGGCGCAATCCCAGGAAGAACTCTTCGCCTGGTTGTGCGGCGGACTTCTCGATCGCGAATGGCAAGCCATTGGCGTGACGCGCGACATATTCGGCGGCCGTTTCGGAGTTCTGCCAGCGTGAGACGCCGTCGAAAGAATGCGCGTCGGCGCCGAAGCCCAGGTAGGGCTCGCGCTTCCAGTATTTAAGGTTATGCCGCGATTCGAAGCCCGGCCGGGCGAAGTTCGAGATCTCATAGCGCGCAATACCCTTCGCACCCAGCCGCTCTACCGCGGTTTCATAGAACCCGGCGATCGCGTCCTCGCCGGGGATCTCCGGCGCACCATATCGCTTGCCCAGCGCCAGAATCTCCGAGCCCAAGCGGCTGTCCTCATCGATCTCCAGCATGTACACCGACACATGCGGGGCTTTGAGACGATCCACCCATTCGAGGGATCGATCCCACGATTCGCGCGTTTGTCCCGGCAATCCGGCAATCAGGTCGATATTGAAGTTGCCGAGGCCCTCCGCACGCAGGATCGCGATCTCGTTTTCGACCACCTCGGCTGTGTGTTTTCGCCCGGTCCGCGCCAGCTCCCGTGGATCGAAAGACTGCACACCCAGGCTGACCCGATTGATACCGGCCTCACGCCACGCTCGCACCTTCTCTTGAGCAAGAGAGCCCGGCGCCGCCTCCATCGTCGCTTCAACCCAAGGGCGCCCGGGGATCGACTTGAGAAGGTTCTCCAGGGTAGCCGGCTGGATCAGGCTTGGTGTTCCGCCGCCCAGATAAACCGTCTCCGGAGTCCACGGCCACTGCTCGCCGGCCAACTCATCCAGCAGAGCGTTTACATAACGCGCTTCCAGCTCGCGCGGTTGAACCCCGGAAGCGAAGTTGCAGTACGTGCACTTCTGCGCGCAAAACGGATAGGAGAGATAAACGCCCGCCATCCTTACAAGCTCACGGTTTCGCCCAACTGCTGGCCCACCGCTTCCCCAATCATTTCCACCAAAGTTTGTTTTGTCGAAGGGAGCACGAAAGCTCCCCGCGCGTCCTCCCATTCCAGCTTGAAGCTTTTCGAGTGTGCGGAGACCCAGATCTGGTGCACCGGGGCGTTGGGGCTGACCACAAACTTGGCCGGCGCATCGTCGAACTCGATCGCCATGGCTCCGGCGTTGAAATCCGCTTCGAATCCGTAATCGTCCGAGGCCCGGGAGAGGCGCTTGTACAGATCGTCCAACGCCGCGTCGGCGCGATTGCGGAATAACTGATCGTCCATTACTTTTTACGATACCGCGCTTACACACGCGAGGAATTGACTTGGCAGGCGGCCTCTGATGTAATGATAGCTGCCCACCTGAACACCGTTCCTCGGTAGCTCAACGGTAGAGCATTCGGCTGTTAACCGAAGGGTTGTAGGTTCGAATCCTACCCGAGGAGCCAACCTAACCCCTTCATTTCCAACGCAAGCCTTACCCGTGTCGCGGTTTACGTTGGCCTGCGGCTCGCATCATCAATGCCAATTTACCCATCCTTACCCGAAATTCCTATTCCATGGACGCTGGGGTACCCCCAGTTTTCCCCCAGTGCCCGTAGCAAGTCTTCGGCGGACGCGTAACTCCTCGCGGTCGCCGCTCGAAGAATAGTGTAGGAGGACAGCGATGTTTAAGAGCCGCAGCGTCGCGCTGCATCTGTTTCGGGGGGCCCTCGGATTCGGGTTGCTGGCCATCGCGCTGTTGTACCCGTCGAAACTGGGATGGTGGGCCTTGACGCTAATCGCCGGAGCGCTGGTGTCCTTTCGAGGATGCCCTATGTGTTGGACCGTTGGGCTGATGGAGACGCTCCTGCATCGAAAGACGAACGCGGTCTGCGCGGACGGGTCCTGCGCAGGCAAGCGGTAAGGAAACGGAAGCCGCCACTTTTGCCCGGATAACGCGGCAACGGTAACAACCATTGTTTTTCAATCGGATGAGCGTTACCGCGTTACCAGAGAAGAGAAGGGAAGCCGTAGCTCGGCTGTCACTTTGCAAATTTTCTGGCGCGGGTACCCGTAAACTCTGCTGTGGGTCTTCAGAGACACCGACTAGGCATTGGGGAGCACGAGCACCTTACCGTGAGAACCGGACTCCAGCACCCGGTAGGCGTCTGCGACGTGGTCGAGTGGGAAGCGGCCAGCGATGTCGCTGATCACGGCGGGGCGTTGCGCGGCCAAGGCCAGTGCATCCGAAATGAGACCAGCGAACTCGTGGAATCCTTCGATCCAACGCATACCGTTGTACTTGGTGACGAAGACGGACCCCGGAAAGAGTTGGTGTAGGTTGATGGCGGGCGCGGGGCCCGACAACTCACCGTAGTTGATCAGGCAACCCCGCGGCGCGAGCAGTTGAAGGCTGGTCTCGTAAGTCGGAGCGCCTATCGGGTCAAATACAGCGGCGACACCGCGACCTCCAGTGTAGGCCCTAACGGCGTCCCGCACATCCTCGGTAGTCCGATCGATGACGTGGCTGGCCCCAGCAGCGCGAACCGCGTCCACACGCTTACCGCTGGCAATGCCGATGACATCGATTCCCTGATCGGCCAGGGTGGCCACGAGCATTCGACCTACCGCACCAGCGGCACCCCACACCACGGCTGGGCGCCCCTTCAGCGGCCAGACGCGAGCGAGTCCCCCGGCAGTGAGCCCGGCGACCGCCAAGCACGCACCGTCCTCAAAGCTGAGGCCGTCAGGAATGGGCACCAACATGGAAGCTGGGGCTGTGACAAAAGTCGCGCACGATCCGAGAACCGCTCCCCAGCACACCCGGGTGCCCACAGCCATCGTCACCCCTGATTCGGTCGCCACGACGGTGCCCGATCCCTCTCCGCCCACCGCGTGTGGGAAAGGCAGGCGAACGGTGTAGTTGCCCGAACGAATCAACGTTTCAGCGTGGTTAAGGCCAGCAGCCTCGACGCGCACGAGCGCCTCGCCGGCTTTCAGCGGGGCCAATTCCTCAACGCCGACCTCAATAACCTCCGGACCGCCAGCGCGGAGCGCGCGAGCGACCCGCCGTTGCGCAATTAGGCTCATCCTCAAGAAACATATCACTAGGCCCCAGGTGATAGGTAGCACGAATCTCACGTTGAACAGGACCGATCACCCGCCGGTGACGGTGCAGCGTAGAGTTTTCCATATCCAGCCCGAGATCGAGCGTGTTGCAGGAATTGATAGACAATTCTGCTCGGAACGATTGTTATCGGCCTAGAGGCTCGGTTCGACAGGCGAGCGCAAAGCGCACCCTCCGAAAGGATCCCCCAGATCACTTTTTGGAAGGTACGTGTGCTCACGGATCGCAGCGGCGTGGCGCTTTTTTTTTGATAGGGGACTTGAACATAGAGGATAAAAGGTTCTCCTTTAAGAGTTCGCGCTTGCCTATACTCGATAATTCGAATATACTAGATCTAGATGAGCGATGCTCTCCGGCGGTTCAAGAGCGAGATCTTTCAGGCGCTCGGGCATCCGACTCGAATCGCGATTGTTGAAACATTGCGCGACGGCGAGCTGTCCGCCGGGAAGCTGATTGAAAGGCTGGGCATCGAACAGGCCAACGCCTCACAGCACTTGGCAATCCTGCGGGTTAAGCACATCGTTGTCAACCGGAAGGCTGGCAACCAGGTCTTTTATTCGATCCGCGATCCAGCGCTGATTAAAGTCCTCGATATTCTGCGGCGCTACTTTTACTCTCAGCTCAGCAGTACGGTAAGCATGCTGGAAGAAGTTGGCCAGGCGGGACCGGCAAAAAGATGAGTCCCGGGACTGTCTGGAATTAGGTGGGCGGAGTGGAAGCCGGTTTATTGAAGGAAAGTGCCCGCTCTGATCGCCGCTCTCATCTAGCGCGACTGGATAAACTGCGCCAGGCCGTTGAACACGCAGCGCACCTGCTCCCGATGCAGGGTCCGATCGGCGTTTTCGTTCATCACAACACGCTGCACGCCCTCGAACATCTGCCGTTCGAGCAGGCCGTGATGGAAGCCTCGCATTTGTTCGGCGCCGAACCGTACATGAGCGAGGCGGCCTACCGCACGGAGCTGTCGCGCGGACGCATCCACCTGGAAGACATCGACGCGATCCTCGCGGGCGAGCCCGATGCCGAAGTTTTTGCGGGACTCAGCCGGCATTCGCTGCGCCGGGCCATGATGACTCCGGGCGTGCGCGAATTCGATGCCGCGACGATCCTCTGGCGGGCCGAACAAGGCGACTTGGCGAAAGATTTCCGCCAGCCGGCGCTACGCGCTTTGTTTGACGCGTGCCTTGCGCGCGTCATCGCACCCGAGGTCGAGCATGCCGAGCCGCGTCCGGTCGACGAAATCATTCACCCCTGGCTGATCCGTCTGTGCTCCGTCTTCCTGGATCAGGGCATGACCTACTGGCCGATGCCGCATCGCGAGCAAGGTTTCTATCGGAGCGTCCGGACGCTGCTCGGGCGCCGCGGTGGCATCTTCCCGCTGTACTTGACCGGCCTGGATGAAGAGCTCAGGCGGCAGAGCGATTTGTCGTTTTCGGCCGCCGACGCCGTGCTGGACTATCTTGACAGCCAGAAGTTTTCCGAGGCCGAATGGGAAGAGATCCTTCAGGCCGAGCTGCTCGCGCTGCCGGGCTGGGCGGGGCTGATGCGCAGACTTGAGCAGGACCCGGGTCTTGCCCCGCATGAAGCCGTGCCCTGCTCCCTGATGGATTTCCTGGCAGTGCGGCTGACCATGACTCGCGTTGCTTCGCGTGAAGGCGCCGCCGAAACGATTCCGGAAGAGAGTCCCCTCAAGAGCCAAGAGAAGCGACGGTTGAGCCGTGCGGCCCGGATCTATGATGCGGCGCGTGTGGTTTCTCTTTCCGCCGCGGAGATCACTCGCCTTTCGGACGCTGAGTGGCCGGCATTTGTGAACGAAGCGCGAGCCTGCAACGGACTGGAGCGCTGCCGCCTCTTCCATCTCGCTTACGAGCGCTGGCATGAACGGGAGATCCTGCACGGTCTGGCGAGCCATCGGCGTTACCGCGGGCTGCACGGGCGCACGGACCGGCCCGCGGCGCAGGTATTCTTCTGCATCGACGAGCGCGAGGAATCCATGCGCCGCGCACTCGAAGAAGCCGATCCGGGCGTGGAGACGTTCAGCTCGGCCGGCTATTTCGGTATCGCCGTAGACTACAAAGGCATCGACGATTCTCACGGCGCGTCCTATTGTCCGGTTGTGATCAAGCCCGAGCACGCGGTGCGCGAACAACCGAAAGCGGAGGATCGGGATTTGCACGAGAAGCGCCGCTGGCGCCGCCGGCTGGCGGGAAGGTTTGCGCGCAGCTCCTTCACCTCGTCCCGGACTCTGATGCGCGGTTGGCTCTCGACCGCCGCGTTGGGGGTGCTCTCCGCGATCCCCTTGATCGGCCACTTGCTCGCGCCGCGGCGGTACGCTCAATTGCGCGAGTGGATGAACAAGGCATTCCTGCCCGAGCCACGCACCGAGCTGACGTTGATGCGCAACACGGCCGAGTCGCACAGCGCGGTGACGGGCCTGTTGACCGGATTCGCGGCTTCAGAGAAAGCCGAGCGCGTGGCAAGCGTTTTGGAGCCAGCCGGCTTGACGCGCCGCTTCGCCAGGCTAGTGGTCATCCTGGGCCATGGGTCAACCAGTCTGAACAATCCTCACGAATCGGCCCACGACTGCGGAGCTTGTGGAGGCCGCCGCGGCGGGCCGAACGCGCGGCTGTTCGCCGCGATGGCCAACCGGCCGGAAGTCCGCGAACGCCTGCGACAGCGCGGCATCGATATTCCCGCCGATTCCTGGTTTGTTGGTGGCTACCATGACACTTGCAGCGATGCCGTCGAGCTGTATGACCTCGATGCCGTGCCCGAGACGCACCAGACCGACCTGACCCTCATCCAGGCATCGCTCGACGAAGCCAGGAGCCGCGATGCTCAGGAGCGGACGCGCCGTTTCGAATCCTGCGCGCCTCACGCTTCGCCGGATGCCGCCCTGCGCCACGTGGAAGGGCGCAGCGAGCATCTGGCGGAACCACGGCCCGAGTACGGCCATTGCACGAACGCCGTGTGTATCGTCGGCCGGCGCAGCTTGACTCGCGGCTTATTTCTGGACCGCCGCGCGTTTCTGGCCTCTTATGACGCCTCGCAAGATCGCGATGACCGGAGCCTTGCGGCAGTGTTAAGCGCGGTCGTGCCGGTTTGCGCCGGCATCAGTCTCGAATACTACTTCTCCTTCGTCGATAACGATCGCTACGGGTGCGGCACCAAGCTTCCGCACAACGTCACCGGACTGGTTGGCGTGATGGACGGTCACGCCAGCGACTTACGGACTGGCTTGCCGTGGCAAATGGTCGAGATCCACGAGCCGGTGCGAATCCTGTTCGTGATCGAGACGACGCCACAGCGCCTGATGAAAGTGGTCCATGCGAACGCGGCGCTGAAGCAGTTGGTGGAGAACCGCTGGATCCGCATCGCTACCATCGATCCGGAATCGGGCCGTGTTCACGTCCTGCGGAGCGCCGGCTTTGAAGAGTTCGATCGGCCGCTGGAGCGCCTTCCCGTGGCTCTATCGTCAGCCGAATGGTATCGCGGCAAAATCGAGCATCTCCACCTGGCTTCGATTCAGGATGGGCCCTCGATTCAACCCGGAGGAAGCCGGTAGGGATGGATTTTGAGCAAGCCATGCTGGTGTTCGTGGTGCTCGCGCCCGGCGTCGTGTTCGCTTCGTTGGCGCTGCTGTGGCTGTTGGGTTGGACTCCGCAGGAGCGTGTAGTCTCGGGGATTACCGGCGCGACATTTTCGATCGCTGTTCTGGCGCTGGCGGCGGTTCTCCGCAAGGTGGTGGTTGTGGGCGCGGTCACAGTAACCTTCGGCAACTGGTTCACTGTCGGCGACTATCACTTTCCCATGGTGCTGTTGGCGGACCGGCTGTCGGTTGCGTTTCTTGGAATGACCGTGGTTCTCGCCGGACTGATTGGACGGTTCTCGGTGACTTATCTGCATCGCGAGCCCGGCTTCTTCCGTTTCTTTCTTCTACTGCATCTTTTTGCGTTTGGGTCGCTGCTGGCGTTCGCCGCGGGCTCGTTCGATCTCCTGATCGCCGGCTGGGAGATCGTGGGCATCACTTCGGTGCTGCTGATCGCCTTCTTTCAGCAGCGCACTCCGCCGGTTGAGAACGCGCTTCGCGTCTTCGCGGTTTATCGCGCGTGCGACATCGGCTTGCTGGTGGGCGTCTTCGCGATGCATCATTGGGCGGGAACGGCTTCCTTCGCCGGCGGATTCCCAACCGTACGCACAAGTTTGGCGACGATCATCTGCCTCCTTCTATTGATTGCAGCCGCTGGGAAAGCCGCCCAGGTTCCTTTTTCCGGATGGCTGCCGCGCGCCATGGAAGGGCCGACTCCCTCAAGTGCGATCTTCTACGGCGCAATCTCCATTCATGCGGGCGCCTATCTTCTGCTGCGTCTGCAGCCGATGCTTTCGCAATCCAGCGTGGCTTCCGCCGCGGTCGTGGCTATCGGTTTGGCGACCGCCATTTACGGGACCCTGACCGGCCGCGCTAGCGCCGACGCAAAAACCTTGCTGGCCTTCGCCTCCCTTACTCAGGTGGGCATCGTGTTCGTGGAGATTGGACTCGGCTTGAAGTGGATTGCCGTGATCCACATCCTGGGACACGCCACCGTTCGGACGCTCCAGTTCCTCCGCGCGCCCTCCATGCTTCACGATTATCACCAGATGCATTCGGCTATCGGCGGGGAGCGCTCCTCCGGCGGAACGCGTTTTGAGGAGGTGCTGCCGGAGCGCGCGCAGTTGTGGCTCTACCGATGGGCTCTGGACCGCGGCCATCTGGACACGATCCTCGATCGCTTCGTGATCCACCCACTGACGCTGCTTTCCCGGCTTTTGGGCCGGCTGGATGGAATCGGAATGGAGCGGCGACGCAGCCGCCGTGAACTTCGGATCGGCGAATTCACCGTCGCTTGAGGAGCGTGTTCGATGACGCGCGGCGCAATCCTCACGGCCGCGGCGGTTGGGGTTCCGTGGCTCGGCGCGATTCTTGCCGTCTCGATCCGCCGGCACTTGCGCGCCATTGGTTTTACCGCGGCGCTGGTCTCCGTGATCGCGAGCGCGCTTCTCTTGCCCGGGGCTCCCGCCAATGAGTCGCTCAAGGAAACGCTGATGGTCCTGTATTCGTGCCTGACGCTTGGGTCCACGCTGGCGCTCGCGCGGCGCGATTGCACTTCCGGCGCGATGAGCGGAATGCTCTTCTTGCTCGGAGCGACGCTTCTGGCTTACTCCACGGACGATCTGCGGGTTCTGCTCGCTGCCTGGATCGCATCCGCGGTCCCCTTTCTGTCTGCGCGATGGTGCGGGGCTCAAAGCTGGCGCCCCAAGGCGGCGCTGTTGGTTTCGAGCTTCGTTCTGGCTCTGGCTGTTGTGCTGATCGCTTGGCGGAGCCATGCAACTTCCATCGCCGCCCTGAGCAGGCAAAGCCCGGGAGGCATGACCGTTTTCGGGCTCCTGGTGGCGGCCGTGATCTTCCGCAAAGGGATCTGTCCGGCTCACGCCTGGGTGGCCGATGCCGCCGAGGGCGGACCGGCGATTCCCACCGCGCTGCTGCTGAACGGACACTTCGGAGCGATGCTGGCGGCCCGGTTGATCGTGCCCTTGTTCCCGAACACGGCGCGAGATGTATTCCCTCTGCTTTCGTACCTCGCGCTGGCGACGGCGCTCTATATTGCCGTCCGCGCGCTGACGGAGAACTCGCCTCGCCGGCTGCTCGCGTATTTGGCGCTCAGCCAGTCTGCGTGTATCTTGGCTGGGCTGGAGAGCCGGACCGTGGAAGGAGTCACGGGCGCGCTGGTGCACTGGTACGTTGTGACCGTGTCCACCATGGGTCTCTTTGCGATTCTCCGGCTGTTGGAGGTCCGCTTCGGCGAGAACCTGACGGCCAGTAGCCACCTGGGCCTGGCCGCGCACGCCCCCAGGCTGGCGGTGTTCTTCATCCTCTTTGGACTCGCGCTGGTGGGTTTGCCCGGCACGCTAAGCTTCTGCTCGCAGGACCTGCTGATTCACGGAACACTGGTCTCGCACCCCCAGACCGGGCTCTTGCTTCCCATCGCCACGGCGATGAATGCCGTGACCGTTTTCCGGTTGTTCGCCCGGCTCTTCCTGGGAAAGCGGAAAACAGGGTTCACCATCATGGCCGACGCGCTGCCGCGCGAGCGTTGGATACTGACCGCCGGCGCTCTGTTTGTGGTGCTGGGCGGATTGTTCCCGAACGCCATCGTGGCGCGGCGAGCGGCCCAGGCTGAGGCGGTGGAGCAAGCCATCAATGCGCCACCGGCCGAACCCGCGATTTCCAGCGGTTGGGTTCATGATCTCCTGAGATAGCTCGCGGCGATGACTAACCCTCATCAGTGGCAGCTACTTCCCCATCGGCGTAAATGAGTGAGGAGAAGGCCCGAGGGCGGTCCGAGCCAATGAGGATAGTCCGAGCCAATGCTAATGATGCAAGGGGCGCCGCCGGGTGGTTCGACAACGACCCGCTGGGCCTTGACTCCGACGGCTGTTAATCGCGGGTCGGCGTATTGAGCACTACAGGTCTAACCCGGCTGAGCGATTTCACGCAACAGGGGCAAGCCCACGCCGTCAATCGCGGAAAACTGGGAGGAGCTTGCTGGAAACACAGGGGATAGTTAGGGCGAGATAACTGGGCCCGAAATTGCCCTAGTAGCGGCGTGAAGGATGCCGAACATCTGCTCCGCGTCGCAGCCTTGTTCGTGGTGGGACTGTTCGCGTTCCTTGGCATTCGAGCATCCTTTGTCCCGCGAAGTTTTGGGGAGTATGGACATTACCGGGGCGATGCGATTGCGGAGATCGCAGCGCAGCCCGTTGTCCACGCCGGGCACGAAACTTGTGAAACCTGCCACACCGATGTCTTGGAGGAGAAAACCAAAGGCAAGCATGCGGGGGTCGCTTGCGAAGCTTGCCATGGCCCGCAGGCCAAGCATGCGGAAGACCCGGTCGCTCTGACCCCTCCCTTGCCAAACCCGGCGATTCTCTGCCCGCAGTGTCATGAGGCCAGTGCAGCCAAGCCGAAGTGGTTCCCGCAGGTGGACACGAAGGAGCATTCCGGCGGATTGGTTTGCGATACCTGCCACCGGCCTCACAATCCCGGCTTTGGAGGAGCTTCAAAATGAGCGGCTCTTTTCAAGAAACCACTCGGCGCCACTTCCTAACTCTTACGGGAGGGGCCGCCATCGCGTGGGAGTACCTTCTGGCCGGGACCCCGGAACAGTCTCCGAACTACAAAATGGCGGACCACTGGTGGGGCATGCTGATCGATATCACCAAGTGCATCGGCAGCGGAAACTGCGTACGCGCCTGCGCTCAGGAAAACGACGTGCCGGAAGGATTCTTCCGGACCTGGGTGGAACATTACCATGTGGACGACTGGCACCTGGAAAATCCCGTAGTCGAGTCGCCCGACGGCGGCAAACACGGATTTCCGGCCGTGGCTCAAAGCACTGGAGCCCAAAACCCAGGCAAGGACTTCTTCGTTCCTAAAATGTGCAATCACTGCGCGGATTCCCCGTGCACGCAGGTGTGCCCGGTAGGCGCCACCTTCGTCACCCCGGACGGCGTTGTTCTGGTCGATGAGAAATACTGCCTGGGCTGCCGCTACTGCATTCAAGCCTGCCCCTACGGCTGCCGCTTCCTCCATCCGACCAAGCATGTGGCCCAGAAATGCACGCTGTGTTATCACCGCATCACTAAAGGGCTGACGACCGCGTGCTGCGAAGCCTGTCCTACCGGCGCCCGGCAGCTTGTGGATCTCAAGAACCCGAAGGATCCGATTCATGAGTTCATCAAGACGCACAGCGTGCAGGTGCTCAAACCCCATCTGGCCACGGGGGCCAAAGCGTTCTACAACGGCCTGGACGGCTCGGTGAGGTAAAGGCCGGTGAGAGAGGAGGAGCGATGAATCCGGTTCCGCTTGAAGGCTTCATGTACCCCAACGAGGCAGAGCTCCAGTGGAGCGTGCTCATCGTCCTCTACCCTTATCTCACGGGCCTGGTGGCGGGAGCATTCATCCTGGCTTCGCTCCAACGCGTGTTCAAGGTCGACGCCGTGAAACCGACCTACCGCTTGGCGTTGCTGACCGCGCTCGCCTTCTTGCTAGTGGCGCCGCTGCCTCTACAACTTCATTTGGGGCATCCGGAGCGATCGCTCGAAATGTATCTAACGCCGCACCGCTCCTCTGCCATGGCGATGTTCGGCTTCGTTTATCTCTGGTACCTGATGGTGGTCCTGATGCTGGAGATCTGGCTGGATTACCGGCGCGACATCGTGACTTTCTCCCGAACCAGTTCACCGGTATGGAAGCGTTGGATCTACCGCGCACTGACCTTGGGATCGTCGAATATCAGCGAGCGGAGCCTGCGCATCGACGATCGAGTCGGGTGGATCATCACTGTGATTGGCATTCCCTCGGCTTTCTTGCTGCACGGATATGTCGGATTCATATTCGGCTCCGTAAAGGCGAACCCGTGGTGGTCCTCGCCGCTGATGCCGATCGTATTCCTGTTTTCGGCTATGGTCTCCGGTATCGCCGCCGTGATGTTGCTGTACCAGTTCACTGCGCGCATCCGAAAGACGGCGGTGGACATGCATTGCCTGGACACGGTGGCGCGCTATCTGTTCTACACGTTTATCATCGATTTCAGTTTGGAAATGCTGGACCTGATTCAGCGCATTTATGAAGCCGACGAGTCCTTCCGCAGCCTGGATTTCATGGTCCACACACGTCTGTGGACATCGCAGGTGGTAATCCAGATCTTGATGGGAACTGTCACCCCAATCGCGATTCTTGGGCTCACGCAAGTCTATAAGCTGGGTGAAACAGCGCGCCGGCGAATGTACGCGCTGGCGGGCTTACTGACCCTTATGGGGATTTTTGCCATGCGCTGGAACGTTGTGATTGGCGGCCAGCTTTTCTCCAAGAGCTTTCTTGGATACACGACATACAAGATGGGGTTTGCGACGCGCGAGGGGCTGCTGCCCGCTGTAGCGCTCATGATCCTGCCCTTACTGATTCTTTGGGGATTAGTGAAGCTGCTTCCGCCCTGGGAGGAACGGAAGGCCTGATGACTGCTACCTGGACGCTATGCCGGCGCCATCCACCAATTCGCATCCGGCCCTGGAATCGGGCGATTTGACTGAATTGATCCTCCAGGTTCAGGACCTGCGGCAACGAGTTTCGAACCTGGAAGAGCGTCTGGGGGCCACGCTGGCGCCGGCGCCGAAGGCGTCTGTCCCGGCGTCCCCACCTCCGGCAGGGCTCGATGTGCCGCCAAACGTTGTGCCCGTGGTCGGCAGGATGCTGGTCGCGATCGCGGGGGCTTACGTTCTCCGCGCCTTGACCGATTGGGGAGTGCTGCCCGCAGCCGCCGGCGTGGCCATCGGTCTGGTCTACGCGCTGGTCTGGCTGTGGGTAGCCGCGCGCTCGCCCGTGGAAGCGAAATTCGCGGCCGCCCTGAGTTGTTCCACTTCCGTGCTCATCATGGCGCCGTTGGTATGGGAAGCAACCAGCCGCTTCAAAGTCATGCCGCCCGGAGCGAGTTCCGCAGTGCTCGCTGCCTTCGCTCTCGTCGCACTTGCGCTCGGGTCGAGGACGCAGCACAGGATCATCGGGACCATTGCAGGCGTATCTTCGATCGTCATGGCGATGCGCTCTGCTGCTGGCCCGCGACGATATCGTGCCTTTCACAGTGGCGTTGCTGGTCATCGCGGCCGCGATGGAATTCGCCGCTTGGCGCGGTCTGAAGCCAGGCGCGCGCGCCTTCGCCGCCCTCGCGGCCGACTTCGCCATTCTCCTGTTCTCTTATCTGATGTCGAGCCCGCTTGGGATGCCGGAGACATGGGTTCCCGTGTCACCGCGCGCCGCGCTTACCTTGCAATGCGCGCTGGCGCTGATCTATTTGGGAACCGCCGTGACCCAGTCGGTGGTGCGGCGCAGGACTCTCGCCTTCGCGGAAATGGCGCAGACGGGAGCCGCTCTTCTCATCGGAATCGGAGGAGCGGTTTGGGTTTTCAACGAATATCGCGCGGTAATGCTCGGCCTGGGGATCGCCGCCCTGGTCGGCGGGCTTGCGTTCTATGGAGTCTCCTTCCTACTTGTTCGAGCGTGACAACAAGATGGAACTTCCGTGCCTTGTCCACTTTCGGTCTATTGCTCGTGTTGGCAGGGATCTATCTTCCCTTTTCCCGTTCCGAATTCTGGATTCTCTCATGCGCCTGCGCCGTGGCCTGCTGCTGCATAGCGAGGCTGTTCGCTCTTCCCACTCTGGGTCTGCATGGCGCGGTCTATCTGTTGCTCGGCTCCGCGGCTGCGAGTGCGACAAGCCAGCCTTTGCCGGTGTTGTTCGCAATCGGCGCTGGCCCCCGGAATGGCTGGTATCCATAACCGTGCTTGTGGCTGCGGCCGTATCCTGGGTGGCGATCACGGGAGCTCCCGCCGGCGCGTCCGGCCCTTGGCGCAACCAGATCTCTTCGCTGGCGCTTGCGGCCCATATCGTCTGGATTACGGCGGGACTGGCGGTATACGGCATCTTGACGGTATGGCGGGCAGCGGGCGAAAAGAACAGCAGCGTCCCAGCGGATACTGTGGGAACGGTAGTTCTCACAGGGCTATCGCTGGCGCTTGCCTGGGCCGGAACGCACTGGCGGAAGCGGGAGTTGGTGTGGCTGCTCTACGGAGTCATGGCGCTCGGCGGCTACAAGCTTGTAGTACGGGACTTCATCAATGAACACAACCTTGCCTTGGTTGTCTCGCTTCTTTGTTACGGAGGCGCCCTGATCGTCCTACCTCGGATGTTACGTGGGGAATCCGGGGCAAGGTGAACACTGGTTCCGGGATGAAGCCGAACAGTTTCAGGCCGATCCCGAAGCTGCGTTCGGCTTCGCCGGGATGATTTCCGCAAGCAAGGCAGCGCTGGACACCACCATGGCAAGCGGCTTCTTCCGCGAAAGGGAGGATATGACCACACGCCTCAGTCGGCCTTGCGCACCAGTTCCACGTCGATCGTAATTTCCACTTCGTCACCCACCACGAACCCGCCGCTCTCAAGCACGGCATTCCAGGTGAGCCCGAAGTCTTTGCGCTCGATCCGCGTCGCGGCGCTGGCTCCGCGCCTCAGCAATCCGTCGGAGTCTTTGATTTCCGGCGTGACTGAATCCACGTGGAGCGTCACCTCGCAAGTGACACCGCGAATCGTTAGCTCCCCGGCAACTTCGTAAGCGTCCTTTCCGGCGGAAACAACCTTCGTCGAACGGAACGTGATGGCCGGATATCTGTTGACGTTAAGGAAATCGGCGCTCTTGAGGTGCTTATCGCGATCGGGTTCGCGGGTGCTCACCGTCGCGGCGTCGATGCTTGCCTCAACCTGACAGGCCGCCGGGTTCGACGGGTCAAACTCGACCGAGCCAGTCACATGGCTGAACTCGCCCTTTACGTTGGAAATCATCATATGCCGGACTTTAAAGTGCGCTCCGGCGTGCTGCGGATCGATTTGATAGCTAGCCATGCGCTAATACACGTCATTCCCGTGACGCAGCCCGCCCGCATCCGTCATCAGCCCAAATACCTTGGAGGCCTGCGGACTCTCGGCCGTGATGACACTCTTGACAAATTGCCAGGGGACCATCAGCTCCAGCCCTGGAACATTGACGGGAGAAATCCAGATGCCTGCGCCGTGACCGATCTCCGCCAGCACGCCGGTCATGGCGAAGCCCCCGGCCGCCTCCGCCGACCGGAAGTATTCTTCCAGCTCCTCTGCGGGAGGCAAAAAGATCCCGGCCTCTGTGAAGAGTTGTACCATCCCCGAGGATTTTAGGAACTCTGGCGTCACCCAGATCAGGACATGTCGGCGAGCTTCGCTCATTGCGCCCCTTTCTATACACCCAAAACCGGACAAGGCGACTTTGAACGATCCCGTAGGCGTGCTTGCGCAGACGCCCCAGAGACGACTGGAGCGAGCCGTACCCGGCCAGAATCAGGTCCACTCTTCGTGCCTCGCCCCTCCGTCACGGTATCCGTAATCTGGCCCACAGCGATGTGCACCGGCGCTCTGACGCCAGCGGATCGCTGCTTGGCATCGATCTTGGCTCGCGCCTCCTCCCAGACTCGTTCCTGGGTCCCGAAGCGGCCGAACGAATTTGCAGTTGGCCAAACGAGCGCCAGCGCCTAGTGGCATAGGCTGATGACCGATTCTAGCCCAAACACGCGGCCAAGTCCTTGATGACGGCGCAACCGGACAGAACTGGGTGATGGAAAGAGTTGGTGACGATCGTGGTCCCCCGGCAGAACCGCTCGCCGTTACTGCGGCCTCCCCGCCTCACCCCAAATTTTCGGCGGGTCTCCCGGCACGGGCTTCGGTTCTTCAGGTTTTGGCTCTGGGGCTACGGAGGGCAAAAACACCATCTCCCGTTCCTTCTTCGCTCGACCTTTCCCCTTCAGCTTCTCCGCCAACGGGCTCCAGCACTCGGCGCAGATGTCATATTCTTTGCCATCGATTTCCTTTTGCACGCACTCCTTCGCTCGGCCGCACAGGTCGCAAACAATCATGGTCGTTCCTCCATTCGCCCGTATGATACCTCCGCCGGGAGGCGGCCGTTATTCAAGATCCATCGCGCCGCCGCTCCACCTCAGAACCGGCTTCCGTGCGGCTGCAGCTTCGTCCACCCTGGAGGTACGGGTCGAATGGGGGGCGCTTAGCACCAAGGCCGGGTCTTGTTCCACTTCCCGAGAGATGGCGATCAGCGCTTCGGCGAACATGTCCAGCTCGCGCTTACTCTCGGTTTCTGTCGGCTCGATCATCAGCGCCCCGTGCACGATCAAAGGAAAGCTGACGGTGTAAGGATGGAAGCCGTAATCGATCAGACGCTTGGCGATCGCGGCGGTGGAAACCCCACGTTCGGCCTGGCGGCTGTCGCTGAACACGCATTCGTGCATGCTGGGTGCGGCGTAGGCAATCTGGTAGTGGGGCTCCAGCAATTTGCGAAGATAGTTCGCGTTGAGCAACGCGTCCAGCGTGGCGAGCTTGAGACCGGGGCCGCCGTGAGCCTGGATGTATGCCAGCGCACGCACCAGAACACCGAAATTTCCGTAGAACGCGCGCACGCGGCCAATCGATTGAGGCCGGTCGTAATTCCAGCGCCAGCGATCTCCCTCCGGCTTTTCTCCCCGCCAGGCGCGGCTTGGGCAGGAACGGCTCCAAATGCTGCTTGACCGCCACCGGTCCCGATCCCGGTCCGCCGCCGCCGTGCGGAGTCGAGAAGGTCTTGTGAAGATTCAGATGCATGACATCGACGCCAAAATCGGCCGGCCGGGCGATTCCCGCCAAGGCGTTCATGTTTGCGCCATCCATATACAACTGCGCGCCCTGGGCGTGTAGAATCCGCGCGATCTCACGGATATGGATCTCGAAGACGCCCACGGTATTGGGATTGGTGAGCATCAACGCGGCAGTGTCCTGGTTCACCATACGCTCCAGCGCGCCAACGTCCAACATGCCGAGATCGTTCGACGCGATGTTGGCCACCTCGTATCCTGCCATTCGGACCGTCGCCGGGTTGGTGCCGTGCGCGGAATCCGGCACAATCACGGTTCGACGTGGATTTCCGCTGGCGTCCAGCATGGCTCGGACCAGCAGCATGCCGGTCAGTTCCCCATGCGCGCCCGCCGCGGGTTGGAGGGTCACCGCATCCATACCAGTGATCTCAAGAAGCGCCCGCTCCAGCTCCGCGAGGACTTCCATCGCGCCTTGCGAGAGCGACTCAGACTGGTACGGATGAATCCAACTCAAGCCTTCCGTGCGAGCGACCAGTTCGTTGATGCGCGGGTTGTACTTCATGGTGCAGGAGCCGAGCGGGTACATTCCCAGGTCGATCGCGTAGTTCCAAGTGGAGAGGCGCGTGAAGTGGCGGATCGCATCCACTTCGCTCACTTCCGGAAAGCCTCCGATCTCGGGGCGCACATTCCCGGCGCCGAGCACCTCGGCGAGATCGACAGCGGGCACGTCCAGTGCGGGTAACTGGTATCCCTGTTTGCCCGGTGAACTGATCTCGAACAGCAGCGGCTCATTCTGGCTGAGATGACTACGGACCTGGGTGATCATCTGACTGTCTCCGGGGCGGCCATCGCCCCTGCCACCTGATCCATGTGTTCGCGGCGGCTCATCTCGGTGCAGCAGAGCAGAACTGAGCCCTTGAGTTCCGGATAGAAGCGCTCCAGCGGCAGCCCGCCGATGATCTTCTTCTGCTCCAGGTCGCGGTTCACCGCTTCAGGGTCGCCCGTCTCAGCGACAAATTCGTTGAAGTAGAGCCCAGTGAAACGGCGCTTCACTCTCGACCCCAGATAGTGGGCTTTGGACAAGTTCTGCAGCGCCAGCTCGCGCAGTCCCGCCTTGCCGTAAACGGTCATGAAAACCGTTGCCATCAGGGCGATCAGCGCCTGGTTGGTGCAAATATTCGAGGTGGCCTTCTCCCGCCGGATGTGCTGCTCGCGCGCGGATAGCGTCAGGCAAAAGGCGCGGTTGCCGTTCGAGTCCTTGGTTTCGCCCACCAGCCGGCCGGGCAACTGGCGCATAAACTTTTCTTTCGTCGCCATGATTCCCACGAAGGGGCCTCCGTAGCTGGGAGGGATGGCGAAGCTCTGCAACTCCCCCGCCACGATGTCGGCATCGCGAGGTGGTTCCAGCAATCCCAGCGACACGGCTTCAGTGAACAGAGACACCAGCAGCGCGCCCTTGGCATGAGCGATCTCCGCTGCCTGGGGGACGTTCTCCACGATGCCGAAGAAATTGGGAGACTGTATCAACACCGCCGCAGTGGCCTCGTTGATCTTGCTTTTGAGCTGGTTCAAATCTACGGCTCCGGATTCCCGATCGTAGTCCACCTCCTCCACTTCGATACGCTCGAATTGCGTATAGGTGCGCAACACTTCGCGGTATTCCGGATGCACGCTGCGCGCCACCAGGATGCGATTCCGGCCGGTAATCCGGCGAGCCATCAGCGCGGCCTCCGGCGTAGCCGAAGAGCCGTCATACATCGAGGCGTTGGCCGCGTCCATTCCGGTCAACTGGCAAAGCATGGTTTGGAACTCGAAAATGCTGGTCAGCGTGCCCTGGGAGATTTCCGCTTGATACGGCGTGTAAGAAGTAAGGAACTCGCCGCGGGAAACTACGGTGTCCACCAGGACCGGCCGGTAATGAGAATACACGCCTGCGCCTAGAAAGCTGGCGAAGCCGTTGGCGTTTCTCTCACCCCGCGCGCGAAAATAATCGGCGATCTCGTACTCGCTCTTGCCCGCGGGAAGGTGCAGAGGGCGATTTAGCAGCACGTCCTGCGGAAGGTAGGCGTAGAGCTCCTCAAGGTTTGACAGACCCAGCGTATCCAGCATCTGGCGGCGCTCTGAATCGGACTTCGGGAGATAGCGCACGCGGATTACTCGGCGTCCACGTAGGCTTGGTATTCCGCGGCCGAAAGAAGCTTGGCGGTTTCGCCAGGCGCGGTCATTCTAACCTTGACCAGCCAGGCTTCGCCGTGCGGATCGGCGTTGAGTTTCTCGGGCGAGGTCACCAAGATGTCATTAACTCCGATGACTTCCCCCGAGACCGGAGAGTAAAGATCGCTCGCGGCCTTCACCGATTCCACCGCGCCGAGGGCTTTTCCTTGTTCAAGGATGGTACCCAGCTTGGGCAGGTCCACGTAAACGATATCTCCAAGCTCCTTTTGAGCGTGGAAGGTGATGCCGATGGTGCCGGTGTCCCCTTCCACCCGCACCCATTCGTGCTCTTTTGTGTAGCGAAAGTTTTCGGGATATGTGTTCGTCATTTGGATCGAGCTTTATGGCGGCTGAAGAACGGCGTTGGAACCGTGATCGCGGGAACCGGGGCGCCGCGCACCATTATATGAACCGTACGCCCAGTTTGCGCAAGGGCGGACGGCAGGTAACAGAATCCGATGTTCTTATTCAGGGTTGGCGACGGCGCTCCGCTGGTCACCCATCCGGCGGGAGCGCCATCCACGTACACTTCGTAGCCGTCACGGCCGATCCCGCGTCCGGTCATTTCAAATCCTATCAGTTGGCGCGGGATGCCTCGTTCCTTCTGCTCGAGCAGGGCTTCGCGCCCGAGGAAATCACCCTTGTCTGGTTTCACGATCCAGCCCAACCTGGCTTCCCAAGGCGTAATACTTGCGTCGATTTCGTGTCCGTACAGCGCTAAACCGGCTTCCATCCGCAGCGTGTTGCGCGCCCCCAAGCCGCAAGGTTTGATCCCGAACCCGGCGCCGGCCGCGAGGATTTCCTCCCACAACAGGATCGCCTCAGAGGGCCGAAAGTAAATCTCGAAACCGTCTTCGCCGGTGTACCCGGTGCGAGCAATACGAGCCGCAACCCCCGCAACGGCGCCATCCACAAAGTGGTAATAACGGATGGCCGCAAGTTCCACCGGCGTCAACTGCTGAAGCGTTTCCAGAGCGCGGGGACCTTGCACGGCGAGTTGCGCATAACGGCCGCCCGCGTTCTCCACTCGCGCATCGAATGGGTTGTTTGCGGCGATATGCTGGTAATCGCCGTCCTGATTAGCGGCGTTGACACACAAGAAGAAATGATCGACGGCGATCTTGTGTACCAAAATGTCGTCGACGAAACCGCCCTGACGGTAGAGCAGAGCGGAGTACTGGGCCTGGCCGGGGCTGAGTTTCGAAGCATCGTTGGAAGTAACCCAATTGACTAGCTTCAGGGCTTCCGGACCGCGAATTTCGACTTCGCCCATGTGGCTGACATCGAATAGCCCCACCGACTCGCGCACGGCGCGATGTTCTTCGAGCACCCCTGAATACTGCACCGGCATGTCCCATCCGCCGAAGTCGACCATCTTCGCGCCCATCTGGCGGTGGATGTTGTTCAGCGGAGTCGTCCTAAGCGCAGGGCCAGGCGGGATCACGCGAGATTCAGGCTAACACTTATACTGACCTGAATCTACTCAGATCTCGCGATCCCGTTGGGCTTCGAAGCAAGGCTGTGAGTCAAGGAAGGAATGGCTCTGCGCAGTTCTGTAAGCAAGGGTGTCTTCAAACGCTGAGCACGGGACCAGGCGATTCCCGAACGATCGAGTACGCCTGCGTTTGCAACCGCCCCAACTTCTGTTGGAGGACGCCGCGGCCGATCACTATCAAGTCAGACTGGGAATCGTCGCCGTGCAATCAGATTTCGGCGAGGGCACGTAGCTCTCTTTCAATCAACGGAACAACGGAGAGCATTACGATGCTGCTTGCATCCACGTCTGCCGGAAGCGGCACGGTGTCGCTGCAGAGAATCCGCCTCACCCCAAGTTGCCACAGCTTCTTCCATCGGTCCCCGGTGAACAGCCCATGCGTAACCATGATGCTGATGTCGTCAACTCCGGCTTCCACGAGCTTCTCGCAAGCCGACAGCAACGTGCCTCCGGTGTCTAAGATGTCGTCGACGATCACCACTTGGCGGGCGACTCTACCGATGAGCCCGGCGTGCGTAATTCCGGTTGCGGTGCGATGCTTTTGGTAATACGGAATTTCGGCGGCTGCCAGTCGCAGCGCGGCCCGGACGGCCTGGCAGCGGGCGATTGCGCCTTCGTCCGGCGCAACGATCGTCGCTCCTGTCAGCCCGCATCCGGCTAAAGCCTCGGCAAAGATCTCCGCCGGAGACAGCGAGGTCACCGGTATCGAAAACAGCGCTCTGGCTCTTTCACTGTGCGCGTCGACGGCGATCACCTGGTCAATCCCGGAAGCGCGCGCCAGCTCGGCAATCCAAGCCGTCGCCAGACTTTCGCCGGGTTTGTTTTTGTCGTGTCTTGCGTATGCCAGATAAGGAAGAATTGCTGTCACCCGCTTGGCGCCTTCTTTCTTAAGCGTGTGCGCCAGAAGAAAAGTCGAAAGTATCTGGCCGTCCGGCGGAGCGATCGAGCCGAGGATCAGACAGTGTTCTCCGGCAACCTGAGTCCCGATCTCGACGTGCAGCTCCCCATTCTCGAAGCGCTTCGCACAAAATTTCCCGGGTAGGAGGCCGACGCTTTTCTCCATGGCGGCAGCCATGGAGCCGTATACTTCAGAGGCGAATAGAATCACAGGCGCCCTCCGCGCAACTGGTTCGGTGCAAACATATGGCCAACTCTCATCCAAGTGGCCGCCCAACGCGGGAATCAGCCATTTGGTCTCTGCATTGGTCTCTTTATTGCATGAATGACTCCTGAAGGGAGATACCATGACAACGGTTTTGGATGAGTCTAATGTCACCAGAGGCCCGGAGTCCACCTGTGCTGGAACCTGCCTCGGCAGCGAACTGAGGGACGCGGCCAGTCGGGTTGAAAAGCGCGTCCATAAAGCGAAGGAAGCCGTTTCAGAAACGCTTGCAGACGGCAAGATCGCCGCGGAGCGGCTTGTAAAGCATGGCCGTTACGTGGTTGAGGATGGCGTCGAGGAAGCGGTTCATCAGATCAAGCGCAATCCGGTCCGATCCCTGGCAATTGCCTTCGCCGCGGGGGCCGCGCTCGGTTTACTGGCGCCTCGCCTCGGCAGGAAGACAGAACGTCTAGCCGCCGGCGAGCTTCTGCGCCACCTGACGCAGAGAAGGTGTCCGTGCGCGCAGCCAATGGCCCAGTTTGAGCCAGGGCCACGCGTTAACCACAGACCGTGCCTGAACCCATCCTCGACGCGCCTGGAAGACTCCGTACCGGATCTGATCGAGTTGCGCGGTGCTGTGCGCATCTGACCCGATGGCGAGAAGAGCACCGGCATCTTGCGCGGCTCTTGCCATGGAGTCATTCAGGTCGAGCCGGTACATTGAGCCGTTGATCTCCAAAGCGATGTTTGCCTTGAGTGCTGCCTGGAGAACGCGGTCGAAATCCATTTCCAACGGCTCGCGCGAGCCAATGAGGCGGGCGGTGGGATGATCTGCTGCGGCAAACATCATATGGGAGTTTGTCCAGAAGCCGATGTTCGGCCGATCGGCCCCGCGAGTATTGTTTCGCCCGAAGCATCGAAACCGAGTCGATTCGCAAGCCCAAGGCGGCAGCGAGCACACCGGATGGCAGTGCAACCACCGAAGAAATCCATTTGAGCCGGGATTCACACCTTCAGCCCTATGGTCACACTCATATCGAAATTGCGGCGTTGTGTTCTTGGAGAAAGGCACGAGAGCGCCTGTCCCAAGAGACAGGAGATCGCAAACGCCTCCAACGCTACGGCTCCTTGGCCCCGCTCCTTAACACCGAGCGTTTTCCCGCGAGAACCGCGGCCGCCGACTCCGCCGCGGCCTTCAGGAGTGACCCCATCTTTGGGTGATTGGGCACGATATCAGCGGTAAGACCGTGCGATTCGAGCGTAGCCGTCATCACGGGACCCACGGAGGCGATCGCCACATCTCTTCGCAAGGCTTCCAGAACCTGCGACTCAACGCGCATACCGCGGGCGATCTCAAGCAAGTGGTCCAACTGAATCGATGAAGTGAAGATGGCCACATCGATTTCCCCGGCGGCAAGCCGCCGCGCGGCTTCGCGCAAGGGCTCAATGTCCTGGGGAAGCTCCCAGCGATAAATCGCGATCGGCGTGACCTGAGCGCCCAAGTCTTCAAGAGCTGCGTTCATTTCGAAATTCGGGCGGCCGTATTCCTGCACAGCGACGCGCCGCTCCGGCCTGGCCGCGACAGCGTCCACGATTTCCTTCCAGGTATTCGGCTCAGGCACCACCACGGCGACGGGCACGTTCAGTGCGCGCAGAAGCGGAACGGGTTTAGGTCCTCGCGAAACGATGGTCACGCGCCGCAGTGCAGCCGCCAACCGTTCTACCGGCATATGGGCCGCGGCAAGATCGCGCAAGAATGCAAGCCCCGCGCCGGTCATACAGATGAGCAGATCGAATTCGCCGGATTCCAAGCGGTCGATGAAGCGGAGCGCTTCGCCGTGATCGTCGAGCGCCCGCTCCTGAACGGAAGGCGCAACAATAGCATTGCCGCCGAGCCGGAGAATCATCCCTTCCATCTCCTTTGCCCGGCGGCTCTCCAAACTCAACACGCGAAGTCCGGCGAAGGACATCTACGAAATAGCTCTCCTCCTAAACGAGTAGCACAGGAACAACCTCAGAAACGGTACATGAACTCCACGTAGCCAAATTCTCCGTCCTTTCCTTTCGCGTAGATCTCTTCCATCGCCGCGAGGCCTTGCGTGTAGCCGAAGTATTCCGTCACCGTGATCTTGCGGGTTGGCCGGTATTCGACGCTGGTGTCGTACAGATTGCCGAGCGATCGCCGGCCCGAAGTCGAGCGTCCGGCATAACCGAAGGTCCAGGGTTGGTATACGCCACCGCCGCTGTACCATAGATCCTCCGGATTGGTGAGGCGTAGCGAATGAAATTCGCTGGAGACGGTGACCTTCGGGTGCGGCCGCAGGATCAGGCTGCCGAAACCGTCTTCGGTATTCATCATGTTGAAGAACGGGAATCGCGCATAGGGGCGCGGCGTCGGGCAGGACTTGGAAGAAGGTCTCATGCATTTTGTCGTTCGGATTGCCGTCGCCCGAGCCCTCCGTGAATCCGCCGCGAATCCACGGTTTCACTTGCGGGAGGATGTCCGGTTGAAATCCGCCCTCGAGGTCGAACGCGTAGGCGAGCTGCTGCTGCGTTCCCCAGCGTCCGGTTTGTATGGCGCCCCACGCCAGCGCATCCAGAGTGCCTGCTGCGGTGGCCACTGCGTGCAATGTATGTCCGCCGAAGGTGTTGATGACGATGTTTTCGGTATCGGTTTTGCGAACCGCCGCCGGACGATTGTCGGTCTTCAGGATGTGCCGCCAGTCATCGTATTCCAGATCGAAGATTCGCGTGTCCGCCGAATGCCGGCCCTTGCCCCATTCGTGCGTGTAAGCAGCATAGCCGAAGCCGACCTTGTTCCAGCCCCATCCGTCGGTTTGAAACACGCCACGGGTTGGAGTCGCGGAGACGAAAGTGAAATCGTCCGACGACCCGGAAAGCGAGTAATGCACTCCGTCGAAGCTGCGGCCCACATCGGACCATCCGAAATCGCCCAGCAAGCGCTGGCTGACGCGGTCGCGCTTTAGGGTTGCCAGAGTGGTGTTCTTGGGCGCGAGTTCACTGCCGTCGAGAAATAGGAAGCGGCCCACTTGCAGGTTACTCCCTTCGAGTCCGCCCACCTTCTTGAACCGGACGTAGAGCTGCTTAGGGAAAATCATCGCCGTGTTACGGTCATTGCCGTTCGCACCGTAATAGTTCGAGCCCAGCCCCAGCGCTCCTTGCGGCGCCGCGCCGGTCGCGCCCGTGGGCAAACCGAGCAGAAAAGGAACCGCAAACTCCGCGTTCCAATCCCAGCTCTGGAGCTGCTCGGAGAGACCCACGCGAAGAAGGTTGCCTGAGTATTCATATTGATTTTGGCCGGTGGTGGGCTGGAACCAGTTCCAGACGTAGAGCCGGGATCGCAACGAACCGCTGATGACGATATCACCGATTTTGAGCGAATCCGGCGAGCCCACCGTGGGCGCGGGAGCCGGCGACGCCGCGGCTGCCGGGGTAGAACTATCCGGATCCGGCGCGGTCTCGGCCCAGCCCACAGCCGCGGTGAGAAGGATGCCAGCGGAGAGGAAGATGGTTTTCATAGTCAGTCTCCCGCTGCGGCCGCAGCCGGAACGAGTCCGCCCGATCGCGCCTCAATCTCTTCGCGTGCGGATCGCTCATCGCTTTCCGAGAACCGCACCAAAAGCGTCAGGGACGAAACGGACGCCACGATCACGCCCAGGATCAGGAGCGCTTGAGGCCAGGTAATGCTCGCGGTCCGGAACAGGAATCCCGCCAGGACCGCACCGACGTTACCTCCCGCGCCCACGATGCCGGCCACCGCGCCCAGGGCTCGCTTGTTGACGAAGGGCACCACCGAATAGGTGGCTCCGTTCGACATCTTCACGAACAGCCCGGCCAGCATCATAGAGCCGACGGCAAGCGGAAGCACACGCATTCGCGAGAACAGGATCAGCGCCAGACCCTCGGCAAACAAGGTGCAGCCGAGTAGCTTCACGCGCCCTCGCAGACCCCAGTTCCGATGGCAGCGGTCGCTGAGGATGCCGCCCAGGGCTCGCGCGAACAGGTTCATCATGCCGAACGAAGCGGCGACGAATCCGGCCGCGGTCAGCGCAAGGTGAAAATAGTCGGCGAAATACAGCGCCGCGATGTTGTCGATGGTCAGCTCCATTCCGAAGCAGCACGCGTAGATGGCGAAAAGGGCCCATACGCGCGGGTCAGCCGCGGCCTCCTTGAATCCTCCGCTACGAGTACGCGGCGCGACTTCACCGCGAGCCCGCATCTCGGTTAAGCTCCCATCCGGGGTGTCTTGCGTGAGCGCCAGGTACGCGATGCCGCACACGAACATCGCTATACCGGGAACCGAACATCGCCATGCGCCAGCCCCACCACGCGCCCACTCCCAGGCTGAGGAAGGCGCTGAACAGCAGCGGCATCACGAATTGGGTGACTCCGCCGCCGAGATTCCCCCATCCAGCCGCCGCGGCGTTGGCCGTGCCGACCACGTTCGGCGCGAACATCACAGAGGTGTGATACTGCGTCACCACGAATGACGATCCGATAATCCCGATCGTCAGACGGAAGATCAGGAACGTGGTGTAGTCGTGCGCCAAGCCGATTCCCATCACCGGCAGAGCCCCCAGCATCAGCAGCCAGGCGTGCGTCTTGCGTGGACCGATGCGGTCGCATAGCCAGCCCATCAGCAGGCGTCCGAATACCGCCAGCGCGACTGACGCGATAATCGAGTTGCCGGTCTGCGCTTTAGTCAGGTGCAGCTCATCCCGAATTACCGGCATCAGTGGGGCTACACCGAACCAGCTGAAGAAGCAGAGAAAGAACGCGAGCCACGCCATGTGAAAGGCGCGCATGGGCGCGCTCGAAAAATCCGTTAAACGGATGCGGGTTGCTTTGTTGCGAAGATTCATCAGAGTCGTCTCCTCGAGTTTTCGTCTTTGACGCGGGCTCGTACTTGGAGACACGTTCAATGCCCGGGATACCCGTTCGCATCCGCAAAGCCGATGATGGTTTTGCCTCGACGCTGAGGCGGCACTGCTCTCTTACGGCCGCTTACGCAACGGCTTCCTCCGCGGACGCATCAACACGCTGCGCCCCGGCGTCCACCAGGACGATGCCGTCTTCCACACGGGTTGGAAACGTAGCCACACAAGCCGGCAGCGAGGCTCGAATGGCCGCGCCGCTGTCCAGATCGAACCTCCAGCCGTGGAGCGGACAAACCACCGCCGTGCCGGAGACGATACCGTCGCACAATGGGCCGCCTTTATGCGGGCAGCGATTCTCAATCGTGACGAAGCGGTCCTTCAGATTAAAAATGGCGAGATCGACGTCCCCAAGCGTCACCGAGCGACCCTCCAGGGGAGGAATATTCTCCGCGCGCGTAACGCGTATCCAGTTGTGTTCGTGGTTCATACGAGTGACTTCTCCAGAGGTTCGATCTGCACGAATTGCGTGGGATGCGCCGGCGCATCCCGCTCCAGCCACGCGTCCTTGGAAATCGCTTTGGACCGTTGCAGCCGGTCGAGCAGCTGCGTGCTTCTCGGCCTCCGCCGCGTAAACGGTCTCTTTGCGAATCTTCTCGATTCCCAGTCGCTCCACGAAATCGTAGGTGCGCTCCAGATAATTCGCGTTCTCGCGGTAGTACTGGAAGAAAAGCTCGCACGCCTCGAGAGCCTGCGCTGTGGTCTCGACCGTCATCAGCAGATCCGCTTTCCGGACCGATTTGCCGGCCGCCCCTCCCACCACCACCTGCCAGCTTCCCTCCTGGCCCACCATGCCGATATCTTTCACAGTCGCTTCGGCGCAATTGCGCGGGCAACCGACCACGCCCATCTTCACTTTGTGCGGCGTGAACAGATTTTCGAGCCGCCGTTCCAGCTCGATCCCCGCGTTGGTCGAATCCTGTACGCCGAAGCGGCAAAACTCAGTCCCCACGCAGGTCTTCACCATGCGGACGCCCTTGGTGTAGGCCTGACCCGACGGCATTCCGAGATCGGCCCAGACTTTCGGCAGATCGGCCTTCTTGACGCCAAGCAGGTCCAGACGCTGGCTACCCGTCACCTTCACCATGCGCACGTTGTACTTCTCGGCGACGTCGGCGATGCGCCGCAGCTCATCGGGCGTGGTCACCCCGCCGCGCATGCGCGGCACAACCGAGAACGTCCCGTCCTTTTGAATGTTGGCGTGGACGCGATCGTTGATGAATCGCGCGGAGCGGTCTTCTTCATGCTCGCCGCACCACAGCATGTCCAGCATGTAGCTGAGCGCGGGCTTGCAGATCTCGCAGCCTTTGCGATTGCCGTACACGTTCAATACTTCCTGCACCGATTTCAGTTGCTGTCCTTTGACGATGTCGCGGAGCTGCTCATAGGAAAACGGAACGCAGGAGCACAGTGTCGTTCGCGTCTCCTCCTGGAAATCCGGCGCCACCGCGCGCAGCAATTGCTCGCACAGGCCGGTGCAGCTTCCGCAACTGGTGGAGGCTCGCGTGCAGCTCTTGAGCTCGCTCAGCGTGGTGATGCCATGTTCATGAATCGCACTCGATGATGGCGCCTTTGCTGACGCCGTTGCAGCCGCAGACGATTTCGCTGTCCGGCATGGCGGCGACTTCGAGGCCTGGATCGGCCACTGGTGGCAGGAAACAGAAGGTGACGCCGCTGCGAGCCCAGATCCGTCTCGTCGCGCAGCCACTCCGATATAGCGCCGTTCGTCGGAAGTATCGCCGACCAGGATGACGCCGCGCAGACGATTGTTCTTCACGAAACAGCCGCTTGTAAATGCCCAGCGACGGATCTTCGTATCGGATGGTTTCCACGCCCGGCTCCGATTCGTCGATCGATCCGGCGGAGAAAATCTCGACGCCCATGATCTTCAGCTTCGCCGCCGAGCTGGCGCCGCGTGAAGGCGGCCGCGCGGCTCCCCGTGATTGCCGACGCCAGCACTTTGGCCTGCTCCATCAGCGGCGCGACCAAACCGAAGGTCTGCCCGCGATGCTCCGTGCATTCCCCGACCGCGTGGATATGCGGGTCGGACGTTTCCATGAAATCGTTGACCACGATACCCCGGCGGACTTCGAGTGCGGCTTTGCGAGCCAATTCCGCGTTGGGCTTGATCCCCGCGGCGATCACCACCAGATCCGCTTCCAGTTCCTCCCCGTCTGAAAATCGCAAACCTTCCACGCGTCCGTTGCCGAGCAGCGCCTGCGTCTGCTTCGGAAGCATTACGCGGATGCCCAGGTTCTCGATCTTGCGTTGAAGATAGAGGCCCCCGTCGCGATCCAGCTGCCGTTCCATCAAGGTCTCGACCAGATGCACGACGCTGACGTCGCAACCGCGCAGTTGCAGTCCACGCGCGGCTTCCAGACCCAGCAGCCCTCCGCCGATGACAACCGCCTTGCACCCCGCGTGCGATTTCTCCAGCAGAGCTCGCGTGTCGTCCAGCGTGCGGAACACATGCACGTTTTTCTTGTCGACGCCTGGAATGGGAGGGATAAACGCGCTGCTGCCGGTGGCCAGAATCAATTTGTCGAAATGTGTGGCGCGGCCTTCGTCATCCATGACCGCACGGGCGTCCGCGGTCGATGGCGGTGACCCGGACTCCCAGGCGCGCGCGGATGCCGTTGTCCCGGTACCAGTCGATGTCGTTGAGCACGATGTCGTCGGCCGACTTTTCTCCCGCAAGCACCGACGACAACAGAATCCGGTTGTAGTTGACGTGCGGCTCATCTCCGAAAATGGTGATCTCGAAATCGTGCTTTCGCTTCAGGATCTGCTCGACGCAGGCCACCCCCGCCATCCCATTTCCGATTACTACCAGCTGCTTCATAGTGCTCAGGCCCCAGCCGCTTCCGTGTTGACGATCTGGGGAGCCAGCGGGGTCACAGCCGCAACCACTTCGCCGATGATTTCTTGACTCACTCCCAAACTTCGCAAGGTCTCTACCAAGTGCCCGGCGACAGCATTGAAGTGGCGCTCCTCAATTCGCAGATGAGCATGCGCCTGGCGCATGGATGCGCCGCTGTATTGCCGCGGTCCGCCCATGGCCTGGCTGAGGAATGCGAATTGGTGCGACTTGAGCCGTCCGATGTCCGTCTTCTCGAAGAAGGGCGCCAGCAAAGGATCCGCCAGCACGCGCACATAGAATCGATCCACCGCGGCGCGCGTGGCGGGCTCACCCCCGATCCTTTCATATAGCGTCATCTCACTTCATCTCCTTCCCCGGCCGTTCCGCGCGCTGTGCACGACGCGAACGGCGCACTGTTTGTAATTCGGCTCGCGCGAAATCGGATCGAACGCACTCTGGGTGACTTCATTCACATTGGTCTCGGAAAAATGGAACGGCATGAACACCTGTCCCGGAGCGATGATTTCGGTCAGCCGCAGTTCCACGCCTCGACGCGGCCGCGCTGCGAGACCACATCCACGCGGTCATGACTGCGCAGTCCCAAGCGCTGCGCGTCGCGCGGATTCATTTCGAGCCAGGCCCGCGGCGAGAGCCGCTCCAGAATCGGCACCTCGCGGGTCTTGGTTCGTGTGTGCCAATGCTCTACCGTACGTCCGGTATTGAGTACGAAGGGATGCGACGCTGTAGGCTGTTCCGGAAACGGCTGCCAATCCGCACGAATCAAGTTGGCCCGGCCGTCCGATGTGGAGAACTTTCCGTCGGCATAGAGACGTTTCGAAGACGATTCACCCTCGCGGCACGGCCATTGCGTGGCGCCCTTGCCCGGTGAGCGATTGGTAGGTGATCCCGGAGTAATCGCATAAGCGCCCCTTTGAGACACGGCCCCATTCATTGAAGGCGTCTTCGACGCGTCTCCAGCCGCGGAACAGCTCTTCCCTGCACCCGAGCTTCTCCGCAACGGCAAGAAATATGTCGAAATCCGAGCGAGCTTCGCCCGGAGGGTTCACTGCCTTGTTCACTTTGCTGACGCGCCGTTCGGAGTTCGTGTACGTGCCCTCCTTCTCACCCCAGATCGCCGCGGGCAGCACCAAGTCAGCTAGCTCCGTCGTCGGCGTCGGATGGATAGCCGTCCTGCACCACCAGGAAATCGAGATTCGACAGCGCATGCCGCAGCACGTCCTGATTCGGGAAGGAAACCAGCGGATTGGTCGCGATGATCCACAGTGCGCGAATCTTCTTGCCCACCGCCGCCTCGACAATATCGGGGTACGCAAGGCCACGCTTCAGCGGAAACCGCGATTCATCGATATTCCACAGCGCGGCCAGTTCCTTCCGGTCTCTCCGCACATTCGAACTTGCGGTAGCCCGGCATGCTGGAGCAGAACCCGGCTTCGCGGGTCCCCATCGCGTTGCACTGGCCGGTGATCGAAAACGGCGCCGCGCCGGCGCTTCCCGATATTGCCGGTGAGCAGCGCGAGGTTGCACAGCGCGCTCACGGTCACCGCGCCCAGCGTGCTGTGATTCACGCCCATGGTCCAGCCGATAAATCCGGCCCTGGCGCGGCCGTACAGGAACGCGGTCTTGTACAGCAGTTCTTCGCTCAAGCCGGTGATCTCGGCAACGCGAGCCGGGGTATAGCTGTCGAGAAACCGCTCCAGTTCGTCGAACCCGCTGGTATGTTGCGCGATGTAATCGCGATCGATCAGTCCATGACGAATCAGAATGTGCGCGATGCCGTTGGCCAGAGCCAGATCCGAGCGTGGCTTCAACGGCAGATGCAAATCCGCCATCATCGCCGTCTTCGATACTCTTGGGTCGGCCACGATCACGGTCTTGCGTTGATTCGCTTCCAGGTATTGGCACAGGATCGGATGGTTGTCCGCGATATTGGCGCCGATCAACAGAATCACATCGGCCTTCTCCAAGATCCTCATAGGCGCCCGGAGGGCCATCGCTGCCGAAGGAGAGTTTGTAACCCGACACCGCGCTGGCCATGCACAGCGTCGTGTTGCCGTCGTAGTTCTTGGTGCCGAATCCAAGCTGTACCAGCTTGCCCAGCGTGTAGAACTCTTCGGTCACCAACTGGCCGGTGCTCAGGACTCCCAGCGAATCGGAGCCGTAGTTGGCCTGCGTGGAACGGAAACGCTCGACCATGGTCCCGATCGCTTCATCCCATCCGACCCGGACCAGTTTGCCGCCCTTGCGCAGAAGCGGATAATTGCGCGCGGTTGTCGGCGTCTAAAATATAGTGCTCGGAAAGCCCCTTGGGGCAGAGCTTGCCGCGATTCACCGGATGCGAGGCCAGTGGCCGTGCCGCGACTGCTTTTCCGTCCTTCACGCCCACTTCGATCCCGCATCCAACCGAGCAGTATCCGCACGTGGTGGCTACCCACTTCTCCGGAATCTTCCTTGCCGAGGTGTATCCCGTCGCGTCGCTGCGCGAGTAGGCATACTCTTCCTGGAGTGTGTCGAGCCCAACCGTGCGTCGCCAGTTCATGAGGACCCTTCTGAAGCTAGAAACGCTGCGGCGATACTCTTCGGCACCACGCTCACGAAGAACAGCCAGCGTCCGGCGAGTTCTCCGGTCAGCGCCAACACCACGGCCGCCGTTGCGCCAGCGGGAGATTCGGCGACCAGCGGAAGCACGATTCCCGCGCCGATCAACAATGCCACACGGATCAGAAGCGCGTTCTTGAGCCGGCCCGAAAGCAGCAGCGCGGAGGCGCGCAACTCAAACTGCTCCGACCGCGATAGCCACAGGAACTTGAGCGCGGTTACCAGCAGTTGCGCCGTTGCGCCGCCGATGACCGCGCGTGTGAGCCACTTCGAATCGCCGCCTGCGTTCGCTGCCCAAACGAACATCGGGCCGAGCACAGCGGCGGTCGCGAAAAAATCAGCGATGGTGTAACCGGCTGTTCCACGCCGGCCGGGCGGGAACCATATATATTCGCGCGGAGCAGGTGATTCCTCCGCACGCGCACACCACGGTGAGGAATCCGATCACGACGCTGCCAGGCAGATGCAGCAACAAAGTCGCCGCGTATGCCGCTGCCGCGCCGGCGAAGAGCGACAAGCCCAAAACCTCGCGGCTCAGCCACGACCGCCTCAAGCCTTTCAACGCGCGCCAAGCGTAGATCGGACGGCCCAGGTGCAAAGTTGCGGCGTTCAGACTGATGCCGGCCAGGGCCAGCCGATCCCAGCACAGCCGCCAGGCTCGCCATCCAGCCCAGCAGGCCCATCACCCACAGCGCTGCGAACGCCCCAGCCGCTAGCTGCGTCAAAACCAGCATGAACACCAGCGGCCAATGCGGAGGTTCCGGGGCGATCCTCTGCGTGTCTACGCGGCCGGTGTCGGGCGGCAGTCGATCCGGCAGCGTGATGCGCGTAGTAGATACGCTGTCAGCCGCCGACGGCAATCCCGGCGCGTTCGCGCTCAAGTAATCGCTGCGCCATTCTGCAACGTTCACGATTTCGATTGCGATCGCGCCTTCCGGGCAAGCAGCGGCGCAGGCCGGAGCCATCCCGTCGGCGAGGCGATTGTGGCACAAGTCGCATTTGCCGACCACGCCGCGTTCAGGATTGTATTGCGGCACGCCGTAAGAACAGTTCCAGGTGCAGTACTGGCAGCCAATGCATGCCTCCGCGCTGTGAACCACCACACCCGTCGAGGGGTCCTTGGTGTAGGCCTCCACCGGACACCCGATCAAACAGCTCGGTTCCAGGCAATGATTGCAGCCCATGGAAAGGTGATAGCGCTGGGCATTCGGGTAATGCCCGCCTTCCACCTCACCAACGCGCCGCCAGTTGATGGCGGCAGGATTCCCGTTCTGCTCATTGCACGCCACTACGCAGCACTTGCAACCGATGCACTTGGTCATGTCGAAGTGAAAGCGGTACTGCTCGCCGGCTTCCGGTAAGCGTTGCGGAATCAGCGGGTGCGGCTCGGCCTTCGTTCGAAGAAGGGGCCGCGGCTCCACAGGCGCGATCACGCAGACCAGCTCGCTTCCCAGAAGCGGAAGTTCGAGCGGTTCGAGCTCCGCGTCGAGATACACTTTTGCCGTTTGCGCCACCAGGGCTCCTCACTTCGATAAATCGAATTGAAAATGTCGCGTCGAGACGCAGCTACAAGGCAGCGCTGCAATTTAAAATTGCGCTCAACGACGAAATCTAGTTTTCTTTTGCGGCTCCGTCAGGGAGCTAAAGGTGGGATGCAAACAGGGTCCCGGTTAACAGCGCCGGAAACCCGTTCGTTTCGCAAGCGGACTCACCGATAGTATACCAGGAGCCTGAAGTCTTGTGAAGTCAAAACATGCAAATTTTTCTTTATAGGCTCTAATACCCCGAAGGCGACTTCCCAGGAAGCAGAGCATCGCCCGCGCTGACGCCCGCTCGCGCCGGAATGGTCGGAGTCGCGCTTCTATCGCTTGAAGTTGTAGGTCGCGCCAGCGACTGCCTGCGATACAGCGGTGGAGCTCTGGTTCGAGGCTGGTCCACTGAGGATGATCGTGTCGGCTCCGCCTCTGCTGTGCCAACAGCATGTTTTGGTCGATGACGGAACAGTTAGATTCCGGAAGGAATCGAGCGGGCCTAATGGTTGCACCCGCGCATGTATGCCGAATGACTTGGTCCTGCCCCGCTTTTTCAACGATCTTTACTCCTGAAGTCTCCACAATCGAGCGTGAAATTCGACCGTGCAATCGGAGGTTGCTTCCTTCGAACTACGTGAACCGGTTGCCAGCAGCCCGTCTTCGCCTAAGCACGGACGAGTCGGATATAATTCCGGCATGCGGAAAGCGTGCATGCTCGCGATAATTGCCGTGGCGGCGATGGCCCAGGACCCGGACCAATTCTATTCCGCCATCCGGGAAAACAACCTTACACAATTGAAGGCCTTGCTCGATCAAAAGGGCAACGGGAACCTTGCGGACGATCGTGAAGTTACGCCCTTGATGTATGCCGCCGAGATCGGCTCAGTGGAGGCCATGCGCTTGTTAGTCGATCGGGGAGCGGACATCAATGCGCAGAATGCGTTCGGTTCCACGGCGCTGATGTGGTCGGTTTCGGATCCAGCCAAGGTGCGCCTCCTGCTGGATCACGGCGCACAAGTGAACGCAGCCGCCAAGAGCGGCCGGACCGCGCTGATCATCGCGGCGTTCACGAACCCGTCCGCGGAGGTTGTACGGCTCCTGCTGGCCAAGGGCGCGAAGGTGGCGGTGATGGATTCGCGGCATGTAACGCCTTTGAATGCGGCGACGTTTGGAAACGATACGGCGACAGTCCGGCTGCTGCTGGACGCCGGCGCCGATATCGAAACTCCAGACACCTTCATCGGCTTGACGCCGCTGATGAACGCGGCAGGGAACCGAAATGTCGAGGCGGTGAAGCTGCTGTTGGCCAAGGGCGCCAAGGTGAACGCCGTATCCAAGACGGAAGGCTTGCCGAAGATTCAAACGGGCACGGTTCAATTTGGCGGATGGACTCCTCTGCTTATGGCCGCCGCGTTCGGGCCGCCGGAAGCGGTCAAAACGCTGCTGGATGCCGGTGCGCAGATCGATGCCCAGGATTACCGGGGCTTCACGCCGTTAATGCTGGCGGCCGGTACGGACCGTTATGACCGCCGGACGTGTGAACTTGTTGCTGTCTCGCGGAGCCGACCTTCGTCCCACCAATCACGACGGAGAAACCGCGCTGGATTGGGCCTATAAATTCGGAGACCAGGAAGTGATCCGTTCCTTGGGTGGGAGCCCGAAGGATCTCGCCAAGCCGGTGCGTTTGCCGGACGAAATGCCCGATGCCCCCACGGCAGTCGCACGCAGTATGCGGTTGCTGGACAGCACAACCGATCAGTTCTTCCACAAGAGTTCATGCTTCGCCTGCCATGAACAGCCACCGGCCGAATTTGCCGCGGCCGCGGCGCGCGCAAAGGGTATTCCAGTGGATGAGAAAGTATCGCACCAGCGCGTTCTGCAGATCACTTCGACGATCAACCTCGGCCGCCCTGGAGGGAGCAGCCGCACTCGGCGGCGCGGACAACAATTTGTACGCCGTCGAAGCACTGGTGCGTGGCGGGTATCCTCACAATCGCATTACGGATTTCCTTGCAGCGAACCTGGCTGCGTCTCAGGGCGGCGACGGCGGATGGCATCTTCCCGGGTATTCGCGATCTCCGTTGCAGGACAGCGATTTCTCGCGCACGGCGATGGCCATGCGTGCCTTAAAGACCTACGGCCCTCCCGGGCGCGCGAACGAAATGAAACAGCGCATCGAACGCGGCAAGCAGTGGCTGATGCATGCCGATCCCGTGATCCTGGAGGATATGGATATGCGCCTGGCCGGAGTTGCCGTCGCAGGTGCGAGTGCGGCCGAACTTCGCAAACTGGCCGAGCCGATTCTGGCGCTGCAGCGCCCGGACGGCGGTTGGGCGCAACGCCAAGGATTTCCGAGCGATGCATATGCTACAGGCATGACGCTGTGGGCTCTGAATGAAGCTCGGCGTGATGCGTCCGGATGCCAAGGGCGTGAAGTTCCTGCTCGGCACTCAGAGCGCGGATGGGTCCTGGCACGTTGCCAGCCGCGCTACGAAGTTTCAGCAATATTTCGAGAGCGGGTTCCCCTACGGGCACGATCAGTGGATCTCGACCATGGCTACAGGCTGGGCAGCCAATGCCCTGGCGCTATCGATCGACCGCTAACGTTGGACCTGTCTATTTACTGGACAGGTGAGAGGCGTCTTTCTCGTTATCGGCGCAAATAAAATCCAGCAGATCGGTGTCGAGCTGGATCACCTGGTGCAGCGTCACCGTCCACGGTTTCGTGTAGGCTTTGGGATCGTCGACGGTAATCTCAATATCCATCTGTCCGAAGTTGATGCGCCGGAACCGCTCAGTGATCTTGGCTGCATCCGTCATGGGATTGCCCGTTGCATCGAGCCATATGCCGTCGCGGAAACCGCTGGTCTGCACAACTAACGTATCGCCTTCCCATTTACCAGTGGAGTAGCCGTTCCACGACGGATTCGGATCCACCGGCAAAGGGCGTCCATCGGTGAAGATTTGCCGGTAGCTGCTATCGAGCTCATTCATAATGATAAGCAGTCCGGGCGTCTGCGCCAGTTTTTTGGGTCCGTTCCAGGTATGCAAACGAATTGGGCCGATCGGAAGACAGCGCGACATCGGATCGTTCACGCGCTGCTCGGACCGGCGCGCCTTTACCAGGTCCGCTGCCCAGGCCTGATACGGCAAACCGCCCTTGAAGGCTGGCAGCGATATTGATAAACTCGTCGGTAACCGGCGCGCAGCCGGGAAAGTCGGGGTTGCCGGGGCGTTTGGTCGGCATGATCCACAGGCCCGAAAGGTCCGGCTTACCGTCGGCGGTGCGAGGGCAGGCCGCTGCAAGGTTCGGCTTGCCATCTGACGTTCGAGGAACACCCGCGGTGGGATAACTTAGCCATTGTCCGGACAGTGGGCAGAGCAACAGCCCGAAAACCAGCGACCGCAGAGCCATGATCTGAAGCCGCACCATTCACCTCCGTAACGCAAGTATACCTGCTAAAGACTTGCGCGAAGCACAGCGCAACCCTCTCGCAGTTCGGTCGCTGCGAGCATCGCCGCCGCTAACGGAGCGCATCACCGTCAGCCGGAGCCTGTCGCGAATCGAAGGTCTCACTTGTCCGCCCTCCGCACGGTTTTGGCCAGCCCTAAGAGTTTGGCGCTAATATGCAGCTTCGCGCCATCCGCCGCGTCGAGATTGAATTCCAGCCGCACCCTGCCCGCATCCAGCAGGAAACGGACGACTCCGCCTTCACCGGTGAAGCCATCGACCTCTCCCACGGTCAAGATGGGGAGAGACTTAACTTCGTCCAGAGCCTGCCGCATCTGCTTCTTATCCGTCAGACTCATGAACAACACTTGGCACTCGCGGGCCTGCTTAGTCTCGGAAATCTGCCTAAATGCCAGCGGTCTCTGATCCACGACCTTTCCGGATAGCGTATCGCGCAAAGCCTGGCTGAGTGGAGTCTGACCCAGCACGCAGAAGGTAATCGGCTGCGCCGGAGCGCCGAGGGTCCCCGCAGGCCAGTCTACAAACTTGGCGAAGTTATACATGAATGCGGCCTTCACCTGGTACTCATCGGCCGTCTGTCCCGTGGCGCTACTTGGACCCATCGCCCCAACAGCAACCACCAGCGCGAACTCGGCCTTTGCGATGGTCTTTAGAAGCGCCACGTCATCTTTGCCACGATGCTCCGCTCGACTTGGGTCGGTAGGACCTGACTTCCGTTCAGAAACTCGAAGTGAAGCGGAGTGAGAAGATTCTGCCCGCCAACGCTGATATATAACGACTCAGCCATGCTCCAACCCATGCGGGTGTCCAGGCGCGTATAGGCCGGCACGGGACCGTTGCTCAACGCCCCAACGAAATATGCCGAGGTGTCCCATTCCACGCGACGGCCCAGTCTAACAGAAGAGCGCAACTGGGCCTGATGCCTCGGCGAATAGCCTCCGGTTGCGGCGACCGTGGTATCGCCGCTCGAGGCGTCGGGAATGACGTCCATATGGAGAAGGCTGAAACCGGGACTCAGCCGCCACCGGCTGGTCACGTCCCAAGTTGCGGACACCTCAACGCCATAATCGAGTGCATGAGCCAGATTCCCCCACATAATTGGAATCACTTCGTGAGGGGGCCCTTGGTCGGCCGTGAAGAAGGGCACGCCCGGCTCCGATGTCCTAAGGTTCCTGTAGTCGCTGAAGAACGTGCTGACATCGAGGTACATCTTCCGGCTCACCTGATTCCGGTAGCCCAGCTCATAGTCGAGCATTCTCTCCGCCTTCAACGCAGGGTTTCCTGAAATCTCCACCACGCCGAAATTGCCGTTCCCCAAGGGAACAATCGAAGCGTCGACGTGGAGGTCCGAATCCTCCAACGATGGTTGCCGAATCGCCCGGGCCACGGAAACCCACACGCTCTGCCGGTCCTTGGGGGTCCATACCAACTGAGCGCTGGGCTCGTATTCAAAGCCGGTAAAGGGGTTGTGCTCCAGTTTCGATCCGAACGTAAGCGTCAGGCTGCGGGCAAGTTCGATTTCATCCCGCACAAACACGCTGAACAGGCTGTCGTCGCGGTGGTCGGGCTGGAAGTAGCCGCGTATTATGTCGGTGACGCTATCCGCTGTGAGACGATAACCGGCTCCGGCCATAAGATCGTTCCGCGAGCCGATCTTAAAGTGATAACGCATCTCGGCGTCGCTCTTTTGCTCGGTCGTATCTCCGGTTTCGTTCCGATGGACGCGATCGAAGTACGCCAGCACGGTGAGATCGGAACCATTCAAAAAGGTGTGAGCGTACTGGCCCTGCACATCCCCGCCGCCGACCGTCACCAGCGGGCTAAAAGTCTCCACCATAGGAAGTTGATTCGCGACAACTCCGGTCGCCGTCTGCCCCTCGCCAGTTTGGAAGAGACTCCCTTGAACCGTCAGCGTATCCTTGGCCGACAGATCCCAGTCGGAGCGGAAGCCCCCTTGGGATCCGTGCCATCCGTCCGCACCATTCACTCCGGGACCCAGAGGAGCAGACTCGACATTGAAATCATTGCCGAACACGCGATACGTGCCTTTGCCGCCGATCTCGCCTCCGTATTGAAGCAAGCCTCCCAGGTTTTCGGCCGAACCTGTCTGGGCGGTAACCAAACCGCCCTTGGTATCCTTGGAGCTCTTGGTGATGATGTTGATCACGCCGTTAACGGCATTCGCGCCCCACACCGTACCGCCCGGTCCGCGGATGACCTCGATGCGATCGATGTCCTCCAGGGGGACATTTTGCTGATCCCAATACACGCCCGAAAAGATTTCGCTGTAGACGGAACGCCCATCGATAAGCACCAGGACTTTGTTCGATAAGACGTCGTTGAACCCGCGTATGGTAATGGCCCAGGAATTTGCGTCCAGCCGGGCAACGTTTACGCCGGGCGCCATGCGCAACAGATCAGGGATATTCATCATGCCCGACCGGCGGATGTCTTCCTGCGTGATCACGAACACCGCAGCTCCCGCTTTGGAAAGGGACTGTTCCTTTTCGGAAACCGAAGTGACCTGGATGTTCGCCAATTCCTCCAAGGTGGCTTCAGTCAGATCGGCGGGAACGTTGCTCTGACCCCACACTGGGGCGCACAGGCACGCGGTCAGCCCTAGGGCTGTCAAGCGCTGTAGTGCTAATCGAGAACCGGAAGTATTCTTCATTGTTCACATGGCCGCCAAGCGCCAACCGCTTTCGAACGTTGGCTTGGCATCGCGTTGCCCTATATGCAACCTCGTCCGCCATCCTTTCTCTCGCTTCGTCTCTCAAAGCAATTTGTTGGCCGTCGTGATGGACGCAACCATTATTAGAAAGTACGGATAATGATTATCGGTTTATTCGCTGTATTTACGACTACGGGTTATTATCGGAGTAATCGCTTGGAGTATCTCAAATGCCTCGCTTGGCTTAAGCCGCCGAACGAGCGCCGCGACCAGGGTGGCCTCATGAACTTCTGGACTGAGTGCAGTGGCAAGGAGATCTTTGCCGGGGGACGCCGTCCCGCAGCGCAGCTCGGACGCGAGTACCCACGGACGCTGGGGTGTCCGTTTGCGCGTCTCGCAGGAGTTGGTCGCTCGGTTGGAGTAGAATTGACCCACCGCATGTCTTTAGGAGGTGATTGTGAGCGCGCACGGAGAACGGTCATCGGTTGGCTTGCAGGACATACTTGTCGAACAAGCGGGCATGGAAGACATCGGGTACATGACGTGCATGACCCTGGTGCTGCTCGGAAATTATGCCCAAACGGGTCATTTTGGGGGGCCCTTGGCCTGTACACCCTACAACGTTGCGGTACACCTGGCGGGGCCCGAGTTGGGCGCAATGCGCTATGACTATCGGCGGCCGAAGCATCCTCATGGCGACAAATTCATGCTCGCCGGCGGTCATACTGTTCCCACCTGCTACGCGCTGTGGATGATCATGGGCCAAGCCCTGGCGCGCAGATATGAGAGAACCAGCGACCGGCGCTACTATGTCGATCCGAAAGTCGCGGTCTTGCCGGTCGATGCGCTGGGATTCAGGCGCGGCGCCGAAGCCATGCGCACCCTGCTGCAGGATCACGGCCTGGAGAACGATCCCCTGTTTGCCCAGGCAAAGGGTCGCGGCATCCGCGCTTTGGCCGGTCACGCGGAGAGTACGGACCTCACCAACGACGTTAATGGAGGCCCGTCGGGAGTTGGCGTCACCACGGCCGCCGGCAAAGCCGCATTCTGGGATATCATCGGCGCCGGAAAATACCCCAAGATCATCGCGATTGAAGGCGAATTCGCCATGACTGAGGGGCACGCACAGGAACTGAAGACGCAGGCCTTGGCCCTGCAAGTCGGGAAGCGCTTGCGCATCCTTCTTTCCGATAACAACGCGGGCATCGACGACGCGCTTCTGGGCGGCGTCATCGCGCGGAAGTATGACGCCTACCGCTTGGCCGATCAGTGGACCTCCTACGGTTGGAATGTCTTCACCATTAAGGATGGGAACGACTACCGCCAGATCGTGGCAGCCCTCAAGAGCATGGAGGATTGGGATCCCAGCGATCGCCGGCCGATGATCGCCATTGGCGAGACCACGAAGGGATATTGGCCCGGCGCCGTCGGCGGGAAGATTCCGGGTTACGGCGATCAGGTGATAAGTTATCGCAGCCATCCCTACGCGATGAAAATGAACTCGGAATATTTCGTCGCCCTGGCGCGGACGTTCGAGGAGCATTACGGCGTTCAGTTCGCCGGGATTCGCAACGGACCGGTGAGCGATCCGCGCGAGCGGCTGATCCAGTTCAAAACCAATATCGACCTGGTGATGTCGGTTCTTGACCGGAACGGCCTCGGTGACTGGCTGGCGGACCGGTTGGTGGCGCTTGGCGACATGGTCAAGGACGACGCGACCGTGCGTGTGGACGTACGCAATGACCCATTTTTGGATGACCGCCTGCGCGTGGCAAATCTTCCCGTGGAACCGCAGAGCCTTACGGCTACCAATCCTCCCTCGGGAGCGGAAAGGCAACTCAGCGTTACCCTTTTCCGCAAGCCTGGCGAGATGGCCGGGGCGCGGCGCGGAGTTTCGGAAATCATTAAGTGGTTGAACTACGTCACCGGCAACCGCTTCTTTACCTTGGCTGCCGACCTCTCCGAATCCATCAATGTGGAGCACGGAAGCTTGTGGGGGCACTATGATCCTGAGTTCAATCCTCTTGGTACGCGCATCAAAGCTGCCATCCAGGAAGCCGGCAACGTCTCGACCGCGATCGGACTGGTGAGTCAGAGCGCGTCCGTCGATCCCACGAAGTTTGCCGGGGTGTGGGCTCTCAGCGGGACGTACGGCGCGTTTACGCCTTTGATGTATACGCCTGCCCGCGTGTGGAGTCAGCAAAATCAGGACAGCCGGTTTCGGATGGGTGTCTTGCATATCTTGGTGGCTCACTCCGGGCCGGAGACAGCCGCGGATGGGCGCACTCACTTCGGTATTTTTGCGCCCCAGGTGTGGAAGCTATTTCCGCGCGGTCAGATCATCAACTTGAATTTCTGGGATTACAACGACGTTGCGCCCGGCTACTTTGCCGCCGCCGAGATCGCGGCTCGCGATCCTAAGGTGGGCATCATCACGCTGGAAGTGTCTCGTCCCGATTTTCCGGTCGCCGACCGAAGCAAATTCGCCGATAGCGACCTCAAAGCCGCCGCGAAAGGACTGTACGTGATTCGCGATTTCGCGCCTGGAAAACCCAAGCACGGCTATGTTATCGCGCAGGGGTCTAGCTGCACGGTCAATCTGATCAGCGTGTTGCCACGCCTGGAGCAAGCCGGGATCAACGTAAAAGTAATTGCCGCGATTAGCGAAGAGTTGTTCGACCGGCAGCCGGAGGAATATCGCCACGCTGTGTTGCCCCCGAAGGCTTACTACGACCTCATGATCGTCAGCACCGGTACGCGGCGCGTATGGCCAATCCGCGGCGTGGGACCGCTCACGGACGCCTACTCACTCACTTCCGACTGGGATAACCAATGGCTCACTGGGGGACTGGAACCAGAAGTGATCGCCGAAGCGCATTTGGACCCCGGCTCGATTTTTGCAGGCGTTCAGCGTTTCGCGCAAGATCGGGAGCAACGCATGGCTCGGCAACGCGCCATGGTGGATGCCTCGGATTGAGACCTACCTCAGTTAGTCACAATGGGGCGACCAACCACCGAATCGTATGCGGCTCTGCGCCGCCAGATTCACCTCTTTGTAGCGTAACCCGCGATGCTACGAAAGGAGTTGGTCGCTTATGTCCAAAGTACGCTTTGTAGGATTAGATGTCCATGCCGAGACGATCGCGGTAGCGGTCGCTCCACCCAGTTGTACACCTTGGCCCGCCGCAGCCCGGTAAACCGGACCTCGCCGCTCCCTGCCAGAAAATCCCGGATCTGCTCCAGGTTCACTGCCTCTGAATCGTCCATGCTGATGTCCAACTCCCAGCATCCCGATCCTCGCCCCCTTCAGGCTCATCTTGTGTGAGAATCCGGTCGCCGTTTCGGGCTCATCTTGTATGAGACAAGAGTCATATCGTCACTTCGCCAATGAACGAAGTATGCTACAAATACCATGCCTTTCTATCGCTATCGGGTCGTCGATGTCTTCTCCGAGGAACCCCTGGCGGGCAATCCCTTGGCGGTGTTTCCCGACGCCCGCGGCCTGGACCAGCGCACCATGCAGAAAATCGCCGCGGAGTTCAATCTGTCCGAAACCGCCTTTGTGCTGCCTCCGGCAAGCGAACAATTCGCGGCGACGGTACGGATTTTCACGCCGAAAAAAGAGATGCTCTTCGCCGGACACCCGACCGTGGGGGCCAGCTTCGTGCTGATTGACGAAGGCGCCGTGGCGGCCGCGTGCAGCGAGTTCACGTTGGACGAGAAAATCGGCCCGGTTATGGTTCGAGTTGAGCGCAACCCGCGGCTCTTGATCTGGCTCAGGACTCCGCCGATTCAAGACGGTGCGCGTTTTGAGCAGGATCGATGCGCACAGGCCCTTGGCTTGCGCCGCGCCGAACTGCTGGACGTTACCCCTCAATTGCTCGGCGCGGGCAATCCGACGCTTTTTATTGGGCTCGCCAGCAAGGAAAGTATTGATCGCGCGTCCTTGGATCTGGGCTCCGCTAGGCAACTGCGTGGCTCGGCCGAGCAGCCATTTTGTGTGTTCATCTTTGCGCTGACAGCGGACGGAGTATACTCGCGGATGTTCGCGCCGGAGCTCGGGGTCGCGGAAGACCCCGCTACTGGGAGCGCGACAGGACCGCTCGCGGCGTATCTGCTCCGCAACGGTCTCATCTCCCGAACGGAATTCACAAGTGAACAGGGCACAAAAATGGGCCGCCGGAGTTTGCTTCGAGTCCGTATGCCAGGTTCCGGGGCATGCGACGGAATCGAGGTAGGCGGAGCTGTCACGCCACTCATGAAGGGTACGCTGACCCTGTGATTGCCGCGGCGTCTACTTCTTCAACTGCGCGGGCCAGTTGAGCACCACGGTGATGGGGACTTGGGCGGCCTGCTGGCCTTGCGGCAGCACCGCCATCAGGAAGCGCTTGCCGTCGGAGGTGACATCCCAGCCGTAGTCGATGGGGCCCAGGAACAGGAGTTGGGGAATCCCGATCTCTAGCGCGGGTCCATTCTCCTTCACATCCACAGCCATCTTCCTGGTTCCGTTGGGAGGAGCCTGGAAGATAATCTCCTTGCGGTCCGCGCGCCATTTTGGCTCGCTTCCGCCGTCTTTGGAGACCTGCCATTTGCCCTCGCCAAACGCAGGCACGCCGCCGGGCCCTGAAGCGACAAACGGACGGACATAGACTTCGTCCCGGCCGGACTCGGTAGAAGTGTAGGCGACCCAGCGCATGTCCGGCGAGAAGCTCGCCGCGAATTCGTTAAATTCGGTGCCCAGCAGCAGCGTTGGTTTACGATCGCCCTGGAGCGGCAACACCCACAGATCGTCGCCGGTCTTGGCTCCGTTTGCGATCTCGTAGAGTAAGAACCGGCCGTCGCGCGACCAACTGGTGGGAACGTGAATCTTGCCAGGCTCCTTCAATAGTTCCTTCTCCTCGCCCGCTCCAGAAGCAGCCTTTTCGTAGATCGTGTCCAGGAGATTGCCCGCGGGGAAGGCGATGCTGCTGCCGTCCGGGGACCAGACGCCCCAAGAGCCGGGGCTTTGGCGAAACGTGAAACGGGTGCGCACGCCGCGCGCAAAGTCGAGGGTCCACAGATCGCCGGCTGAGGCCGTGCTGGCGTCGCGGACCACGCCGCGCGTTCCGTCCGGCGAAAGGTAGATATTCTGATCCGGACGGACCTGTCCAAAGGTGCTCAGCAGCTTCCCTTCCCGGTCGAACCAGGTGAGCTGATAACTGCCGGTGCCGGCTCCCGCGCGATAGGCCAGAGTGCCGCTGGGAGAAACAGAAAAGACACCGATAGCTTGCGTGGTGCCGACGTGCTCCGCCACGGGAGCGGGCTCGCCGGTCAATTGCAGTTTGCCGGCATCGAACGGTTGCGCCATCAGCGTGTTGTCGCGCATGAAGAAGAGGTAGCCGTTCACGTAAGACGCCGCGAACGAAGTGGCCAGAATCCGTCCCCCCGATTGCTCGGCGGGCTTGGCATCCAGCGATCCGGCGTATATGCCGATCACCTCCGCGGATCCATTGCGCAGATAGAGAAAATGCTTACCGTCGGGCAGGAATGTCGGGAGCGCATGGAAGGCTTCACCCCGCGCCGCGTCCACGGAAGTAACCTGTGTGGCGACCCCGCCGGCCTGCGAGACTTTCCATAAGGGGCCCGCGCCGCGGCCGCCGAAGATAATGACGCCATCCCGGTTCCATGCTCCGGATCCTACGCCGATCGCCGGCACCTCGCAAAGGGTCTGGGCGGGGCCGCCGGCGACGTCGATTTTCTTGAGTTGGCTTTGCACGCCGAATCCCAAGTACTTGCTGTCCGGGGACCAGAAGGGGCTGACTGCGTTTTCGGTGCCGGGCAACTGCCGCCATTCGAGCGCGTCCAGATCGCGAATCCACAATCCGCCTTTTTCTCCGGTGGCGTTGAAAGCCAGCTTGCGGCCGTCGGGGGATACGGACACGTATTGGGCAAAGGTCACGTTTTCGGGAATGGCAACCTCGAAGCGGCTGGTTTGGGCCGACGGCTGAGCTTTGGACCAAACCATCCAGCCCGCCAAGCCGAGGGCGATTAAAACAGCCACCACCGCTGCGGCCCAGGCAAGCTTGGAGCTCTTGGCCGGCGGCGCAGGGGTCTGTCCCACGGCGGGCGCGGCATTCTGGGTCATCCACTCCAGCGCGTGCTTGACTTCGCGCGCCGATTGCCAACGTTTGTCGGGGTCTTTTTCGAGGCAGGTTCGGAGCACGTTCTCGAGACCAGGCGGCGTCAAGGGCTGCAACTCGTGGAGCGGAGCCGGCTGCTCCTTGAGGATCGACGCGATGAGGCTAGCCTGGCTCTTGCCGGTAAAGGGACGCTTGCCGGTTATCAGCTCATAGAACACCAGCCCGAAGGCAAAGATGTCGCTGCGTGCGTCGGCTTCCTGTCCTTCAATCTGCTCGGGCGACATGTATTGGAGCGTGCCGAGGATGGAACCTTCACCAGTGAGAGGCATGGTCTGGGTTGCCGCCGACGTACCGCCGCCGGGTGCGGGCGCATGTTCAATCTTGGCGAGACCGAAGTCGAGCACCTTGACGCCGTTCTGGCCCAGCATGATGTTGCCGGGCTTGAGATCGCGATGGGTGATGCCTTTGCGATGCGCGGCGTCCAGCGCCTCGAGGATCTGGCCGGCGTATTGCAATGCTTGCGGCAGGGGCAAGGGGCCCTGAATCGGCTTGCCCTCCACGTACTCCATCACCAGGTACCCAAAACCATCAGGCGATGTGGCGAAGTCGTAGAGTGAGCAGATGTTGGGGTGATTCAGTGCGGCGATAGCTTGCGCCTCGCGCTCGAAACGTTCGCTAAAGCGTTTCTGGCTAGTCTTGATCGCCACGTACCGGTTCAGGCGCGTGTCGCGAGCCTTCCACACCTGACCCATTCCGCCTTCGCCGATGGGCGTGAGGATTTCATAAGGCCCCAGACGTGTCCCAGCAGAGATAGCCATGGCGTTTGAACGATTCTATCTCAATCGAACTCAGTTTCCGTCAATCGCTGGTCACCCGATGTCCAATTTCCCAAGCACTCCGTGAGGTTCGATAAAGCACGTGCCGCCGCAAAGGGTGACCCTGTGCGATAAGCGGATGATCGAACTCCTCCGAGAAAACCAGGCCGATCTTCTCCATCACACGGCGCGATCTCTTATTGGCAAGCGTGGTAAACGCGACGATTTCCCGAAGATCCAGGCATTCGAAGCCGTACTGCAACGCTGCCTGCCCTGCCTCGGTTGCAAGGCCTCGACCCCAGAATTCAGTCCGCAACCGGTAGCCGATCTCGACGCATGGGGTAAAGTGCGTCTCAAATGGGACCCAATTGAGCCCCAGCGAGCCCGCAAAGTTTCCCTCCACCTCCATCGCCCACGGACCGAAGCCGTATTGCTTGTGGTGCTCATCGATGCGTCGCCACAGGGCCTCGGTTTCCTCCCGCGAAAAGATGGAAGGAAAGAATTCCATGACGCGGGGATCGGCGCACATTGCCGCCAACGGCTCGAAGTCATCGTCGATCCAGGGGCGCAGCCGCAACCGAGGTGTTTCGATCTGCACTATTTACGCATCATATACTGCTCTTCGGTGACCTTTTCCATCCAGTCGACGACTTTACCGTCGAGCTTTTCCTGAATCGCGATGTGCGTCATCGCCGTGGTGGGCGCGGCGCCATGCCAGTGCTTCTCGTCGGGCGAGAACCAGACAACGTCACCGGGCCGGATCTCTTCGACGGGGCCGCCGCTACGCTGGACCCAACCGCAGCCCGCAGTCACGATGAGCGTCTGCCCAAGCGGATGCGTGTGCCAGGCCGTTCGCGCACCCGGCTCGAATGTGACGCTTGCACCTTGAACCAGCGCGGGCTCCGGTGCTTGAAAAAGCGGATCTATGCGAACCGTACCAGTGAACCAATCCGCCGGTCCCTTGGCAGAAGCCTGCGAGCCAACTCGTTTGATCTCCATGTGTCCTCCCTTGGTCATTTGCTCACATTACGGACGCAGCAGTGCCTTGATAGCGCGGCGCTCATCCATCGCGCGGTAGCCTTCCGCAACCTGGTGCGAGGTTGAAACACAGATCCGTCGACGTGAAGAACAGCTTGTGAAATAATACCCGACAAGGAGGGCAGCGTATGCGACGCACCGTCGAAGTCGCGTGGAAATTGGCGCTGGCCATCACTGCAATTCCGCAAATACCGGCGATTGCGCAATCCACGCCGGTTCCGAAGCTGGAGTTCGAGGTGGCCACGGTCCGGCAGAACAAGGCCGAGCCCGACGCGCCGCGAGCGCCGGGCGACGCGCAGGGTAGCGCTCTGGTTGGCGGGCAGTTCGCGATGCGCAACCAGCCCTTGAGGACCTTGCTGGGCTTCGCTTTTTATCCCGGCAACCAGAAATTCCGCGGCGACCTAATCGTGGGAGCGCCGGCCTGGGTGGATACGGATCGCTTCGACGTGGTCGGCAAGGCTCCGCCGGATATACCGGCGCGGCAGTGCTTCTTCTCGGGATATTGTTATCCCGACACGAGGCTGGCGGAGATGTTGCGGCGTTTTCTGGAGCAGGAATTCAAGATCGCGGACCATGAGGAACGAAGACCCACCGATGTGTACGCGCTGGTCGCCGCCAAGAGCGGGCCCAAGCTACAGAAGTCGACCGGGCAAGGGGAGCGGAACTGCAAGAGGATCGTGGGGGGCAGCGGCGATCCCGATGCGAAGGGACTGTCGTCAATTGAGGCGGGGTCCTTGTGCGTGAACATGACGCTCTCGAACCTCGCGGACATGCTGCCGGAGATGGCGGGAGCGTATATCGACCGGATGGTGGTGAACCAGACCGGGCTCGAAGACCGGTACGATTTCAGGCTGTACTGGGTGGGAAGGGCCAACATCGATCAGGGCGGTCTCACGGTTTTTGAGGCGATAGAGAAACAACTGGGCCTCAAATTGGAGGCTCGCAAAATGCCAATGCCAGTCACGGTGATCGATCACATAGAGAAGCTTCCCGACCAGAACTAAGGCCCAGATCTCGAATCAAGGGTGCAGTCAACTGGCCCGAAGTCAAAGGGTTCCAACGGCATATAATGCGGTTCATGCGCCCTATCCTGCTTTCCCTTGTGCTCGCCTTTGCCCTGCTGGCTCCGGCTGCGTCGGTAGACGGCATCGCGATCCATTCGACCGTGCGTGGCCGCGGACCCAAGACCATCGTTTTCGTTCACGGGTGGACGTGCGATGAGTCTTCCTGGCGCGAACAGGTCCGGTTCTTTAAGAAGAACTACCGCGTCATTACCTTGGACCTACCTGGCCATGGCAAGAGCGGCTCGCCGGCGAACGGCCCGCTGACGATGGAACTGTTCGCCAAGTCGATCGAAGCGGTGCGCGCCGAAGCCAAGGCGGGGAAGATCGTGCTGGTGGGTCACAGTATGGGCACGCCGGTAATCCGCCAATACGCGCGCCTATACCCGTCGAATGTGGCTGCGTTAGTGCCGGTCGATGGAGTCCTGCATTTGTCGGGAAGCCCGAATGCACCCAACCCGGAGCGCATGAAGGGGCCCGATGGATTGAAGAATCGCGAAACAATGATCCGCGGGATGTTCGGTCCATCGGCGACGCCGCCAATCCAGGAACACATTTTGAAAATGATGCTGGCCGCTCCGGAAACCACGGCTTATCAGGCGATGACAGCCACGTTTGCCGCTTCCAATTGGGTTGAGGACTCGTTTGCTGTACCGGCATTGGGCATTTACGCGGATCACTCCACGTCAGACGATCCGGCGTATTTCAAGAAGATCTTTCCGAAGGGAACCACGGTGGAAGTCCCCGGCACCGGCCACTTCGTGATGCTGGAAAAACCGGCGGAATTCAATAAGCTCCTGGCGGATTTCCTTCCGCAAGCCAGTTTCTGAGGCCAATCGCGGCTTTCTATTTTGCGTCGCCCAGGCGAGCCGTCGCACACTCTTCGGCGACCTTCAGGAAATTCAGCGCCTTGGCGTTCCCCACAATATACGGATTGGGATTTACCGGTCCCTTGGTCAGAAGTGGCAGATTGATTTTGGACCGGTCCCAATCGGTGTGATTGGCCAGGATGATATCGGCTCCGGCTTGCCTCACGATAGTGCTGAACCGCTGGTCGGACTTGATGTAGGTCTCCACCGCTTGCCGGTCCGTATTCAACCCGACTCCACCCCAAAGCGCCGCGATGTGCGTGGTCCCGTGGTCCTTCACGGGGAAGATGGTGGAGATGGTGCCGGGGGTGTGGCCGGGCGTGATGTATAGCGTAATGGTGGTGTCGCCGAGCGTGAGTTTCTGGCCGTCGGTGGCTTCGATATCGCGCTTCGGCTTGGTCCCGTTGGTGCGCTTATCGAGCACATCCCAATCCGCCGGAGACATGAGGACTCGCGTGCCGTAATGTTCCTGAAGATACAACGCCCCGCCGTCGTGATCCGGATGGGCGTGGCTGACCACGGCGTACTTGATGTTGGCGGGATCGAGTCCCATCTTCTTCATTCCGTCAACCACTTCATCTTCGACCGAATAATCGAAGATCGTGTCCAGGACGATGATGCCTTGGGAGGTGGTGATGGCCCACACGGCGTATTCGGTCTGGCCGAAAAAGTAAAGGTTATCGAAAACTTTAACGGGCTCCATGTGCCAGGTGGAACGGTCCGGCGCGCCTCCTCTTCCTCCGCCGCGCGCAGCGCCCGGGGCTCCGCCACCGCCTGGGCCCTTGCCTGTGCCGCCCCTGCCCGCTGGAGCCGCGGCGGCTACTCCTGGAGGCGTGCGCTGGCCTCCGGGTCCAGGCCCATAGCATTGAAAGTTGAACAGATTCTGGAAATCGTCGCCGGCAGCGGCTTTGGCCGCGGCGATGTGCGCATCGGGAGTGTCTTGCGCCATCACGGTGAAGACGGCCAGTAGCAGGCCAAGCGCGATTCTCATAACCCTCCTGGAGCGGCTGGAAACCATCATTACATGATATGATGCGAGTCGGACGGCGAGGAGTGTTCGGATGACCAAACAGAATCTGGCATTGGTTGGAATCAGCATTGGCCTAGGCCTGTACTTGGGCTTCGCGGCGGGGCCAGCGGCGGCCCAACAACCCGCGCCCAAGAACGACGTGGTGTACGTCGATGCCGACGGCTTTTTGCGTGCCGACGCGAAGCAGCCTCCGCCCAACAAGAACTACAAGCCCCCGAAAACTCCATGGGGCGAGCCGGATCTGCAGGGTATCTGGCCGCTGAATCATTTGATCGCCACAGGCTTGCAGCGGAACCCGAAGTACGGCAATCGCCTGTACATGACCGACGAAGAATACGCCGCCGCGCAGAAGCAGGCCGACTCCCGCAACAAGCGCTTCGAATCCGGCGCGATTCCGCAGGCCGACTCCGGCACCTTTGTAATGCGGCAAACGTCCCTGCTGGTGGATCCGCCTGACGGACGATTCCCCGCCCTCACCCAAAAGGCAAGGAGATGTACGCGAACATGCACGGCAGTTACAAGCCGGGCCAGACGGTTTTCGACACACCCAATGACTTCGATAGCTGGGACCGCTGCATCACCCGCGGAATGCCGGTTTCCATGGAGCCGCGGAACTATAACAACGGTATCCGCATTATGCAGTCTCCCGGCTATGTTGAGATCCTTCTCGAAATGGCGCACGAGGTTCGTATTATTCCTACCGACGGACGCCCCGCCCTCGATCCATCCATCAAGGAGTGGCTGGGCGAATCGCGCGGCCACTGGGAAGGCAACACGCTGGTCGTGGTGACCACAAACTTCAACGGCAAGAGCGACCTGACCAACTCTGGCGCGGTGGGGAATCCGCCCCTGACACCGGCCTCGACCAGCGAACACATCGTGGAGCGCTTCACGCGGACCGCCGATGACACGATCGATTTCGAAATGCGCGTGGAAGACCCAGTGGTGCTGGTCCACCCATTTACCGTCGCCTATCCGATGAAGCTGGACAACAAGTACGAAATGTACGAGTACGCCTGCCATGAAGGCAACAACGCCATCCGCGGGTACATTGAGACCTCGCGCTTCGAGCGGGCGCACCCGAAACAGAAGTAGGCGCTGGTCGAGCGGCTTCCGCAGGGCTCTCGGAGGGCGCAAGCGCCGAAAGGCTAGGGAGGGGCTACAGGCGATGCTGAGCAGGGTGAGTTTATTTTTAGGACTCGTGTCCTGCGCGGCTGCCCAGCAAGCATCGAATTCCGCGGCAGGGACGCTGGCTTGCCCTCCGGCGAATCAGGTCATCCGGCAGGACCCCGCCACGTTTACGTGGAGCAAGGGAGCCAACGCTTCGAATTACCGGCTGCTTGTCGGTCCAACAGCCGGCAGCAGCCGCGACGGGGACACCTCAGTTGTTTCGGGGCTCCAGGCGCAGCTTGCCGGTCTTCCGGCGGGAGAGACCCTGTACGTCACGCTGTGGTCTTACGATCAAAACGGAAACGCGTTGCAGCCGCCGTCTTACTGCACCATCAAGATCGCGCCAGAGCGGGCTGAGATCGGGTTCAAAGACGTGCCGGAGACCACGCTGAGCGGAGTGTCGCTGGGTTCGTTCGCGGCCGGCACGGCCAGCGCGGGGCTTCCGTTAGCTCAAGCCGCGCAAGCCTGCCAGGCGCAATGCAAACAGAACAGCGCCTGCCAGGGGTACACGTATTATCCGGCGGGCAACGGGAACCCGGCCGCGATGTGCGACCTGAAGAGCCAGATCACGGCCTCCGACCCCAGCTCGTGTTGTTTGTCGGCGCTGAAAACGGTGACGCGCGCGGAGGCTCCGCCGCCTCCTCCTGCGGCAGCCGCTCCCTCGGCTCCCGCGCTGGTTTCCGCCGGTTCTTTGTCCGCGCCCGCCCCCGCGGCGAGACCTTCCTCGGCTGCGCGTGCGGCTCCCGCACCTTCTCCTCAGGCTTCTCCCTCGCAACCGGCTGCTTCTGCGACGGCGTCGTCTGCCGGGACAAGGGCAGTGCTGACAGGCGACTGGGTCAACCAGGTCGGCGCCATCAGCCGAATTGTGCAGAAAGGCAACGCGATTACCGGAACCTACTCCGATCCCATGGTGCCGGCGCTCACCGGAACCATCCAAGGCGCCTTTGACGGCACGACGCTGCGCGCGACTTTAAATTGGAAAAACGGACGAGACAGCAGCCACGGCACGCTACAACTCGATCTGACTCCGCTGGGAAGACTGGAGGGGACCTGGACGGACGCGGCAGGCGTCTCGGGTCTGTGGAGTATGGGGCCCAGCGGGCTCGACCGGCGTCCGCTGAAGATCCTCAGTTATCCGAAGGCTTTTCGGCGTGGTCCACCACCACGACCGGAATGGGGGCTTTGGCTGGCTCCAGCTTGAGTCCAAGCTGTTCCTGCATCGCGGTGAAGATGGAAACCACATCGCTGTTCGCGGCGACAGCGGCATCGTCGCCCCATTCAAGCTTGTAGTCGTAGGTTCCGGTGAGGCCGGTTCGATCGACCACCGGGCGGTCGACGTTGTTGCGCTTAGAGAATTGGCCGGCGAGTTGCGCCATGTCCCCTTTTGTCACGGTCATCACCGCAGCCTTGCCTTTCGATGCCAAGGTCAACAGTTGCTTGGCGTCCGCGGGGCTTTCCTTAAACTTGGGGCCACCCTTGGCGACCACCAGAGCATACACCGGCATTTCCCTTGTTTCTGAATGGACCTTCAATTGAAATCGATTGGCCAGCAAGGCTTGCATCATGGGCCGGCCAAGAGCTCGGGTTAGCTCGGTGCCCTGGCTGGCTTTGGCCGTAATATCGTAACGATCGATTTCGGCCCAATGCGGCTCTCCGGTGACTTGGTAATCTTTGATGTCGTAGGCGTAGGTGATCAGGTCGCTGAGGCGAAAATTCTCGATGAGCAGACTGGGTCCGGAAAAGTCGAAGCGAAAGGGCTTCAGCGTCCAAATCTCACCAGTGCCGTCGGTGCGAGTGCGGACGGAGGCTACTTCGAAGGTCTGATCCGCGGCGAGAGCACTACCAGCAAGCAGGATCAGAGCCGCGCCGATGCCGGTGCGGGCATGCCGGTTCATTTCTGGTTATCAGGAGCAGCTCCCCGGCCTTGGCCCCCACGCGCTGCGCCGCCCTGCGGACCGCGCGGGACCTGCCGGCCAGGTGGCACGTGAGTGATGGTGTGTACGAAACGCAGCTTGCCTTGCTCGACGCGGAAGAGATGGGTATCGGGCAATCCGCCGACACCGAAGGTGCAAAACGCGACCACCGCTCCGATGGTTTCGTCCACCACGAAGCGCCGCGCGACGATATTGACGCCGGCCGGTACACCGGTTTCGCAGGTGCCTGTTTCGGTGTGCATGCCGCCCTCAGTGCGGTAGCATGGGGAACCCCACGGCACCAGTTCGGTTTTCTTTTCCAAAAACGCGTCGAGGTATGCGTTCGCCGCGGCCACCAGAGTATCGCGCGTATCGCGCTTGCCGGCCGGGATGGCGCCCCAATCCTCATTGGGCGACCATTTCATGTAATTGTCGGCGTTGAACAGCCAGTCGCCTTCCTGGGTCACCATCGATTCGATTTCCACGATCTTGTCATGATTGACGCGGAGGCGAGTGCCCAGCACATAGGGATGGGTCTTATCCGTGACGATGATCTCAGTGAAGGATTGGCAGGTGCTTGGATCGATCAGAGTGCGGTGAAAGTCGATCTTCAGTGGTTTTTGAAGGATGCCCGTTTTGATATCGGCGCCCTGCTGATTCTCCATATACGCCAGCCCCATCGCCAGAGGCATGCCGGAGGGGTCGCCCTTGGTTTGTGCGGCGATGTAGAGGTCCGTGGCGGCTTGGATGCCAGGCCGTGTGCAGGCGACCTGCGCGAACCCGGCGGCCGGCGCGAGGAGCGCGCCTGAGAATAAGATCCATCTAACGACATTACGCGCCATTAGGCTCTTCCTCCCTAAAACTGCTGCTGGTCCTCTCACAGACTGCTGCTAACTGAGTGCTAAGAGCTATTTCTCGCCGTCTTTGCTATTGCCCGAGCCGCCCAGATCCATCTTGCGCCCATCCGGGAACTCGATGTCCCGCGAGCTTCCGCGCAGTGAGCCGTCTTTTGCCTGGAACGCGACGACCTTGATCTTGGTTCCGGGAGGCAGCGAATTCCGGTTCCAGCCCAGACGCAGCAGCACGGACGGCGATCCGCCTTCGATCTTCCAACGCTCCACTTTGCCGTCCGCTTTGGTCACGTCGATGGTCAGCCAGGAATGGGGGTTCACCCACTCCATCTCGACTACCTTGCCCTCCAGCGTGATCGGTTTGCTCCCGTCGAACTCCGCGTTAAAAGAATGATGCGCCGCCACCGGCAATGCCGCCGCAACCGCCAGGGCCGCGCCCGCCACTACGCTCAGCAATCTGGTCTGCATTTGCCTGACTCCTTATCCAATAACATTATTGCATGCAATTTTTGGCGTACCCGGCTTACTTCGGCAAAAGTAAATCGTGGTACAGCACCATGTCCGCATAGGGCACGCATTTGTGCTCCAGCAGTTGCAGGTTGTTGTCGATCAGCCGGTACAGGGGCATTTCGATGGTCCAGGGCTTGGAAAATGTCTTCGGATCTTCGAGGGTCGCCTCATACCAGATGTGGTTTACATCGAGCAGCTTGAAACGCTCCGTGACTTTCAACTGGTTAGTGGCGAAGTTGCCCGCCCGGTCCAGCCAGGACTTGCCGTTTTGCGAGGTGGTGGTGACAACCAGAGTGTCGCCTTCCCAATCTCCGTTGGACTTGCCCATCCACGAATCGACCGGCAGATCGGTATGGTCCTTCATATGGATGATGCGGTTGGTGGCCGCGAAGGGGTAGACCATCAGGAGATCGCCATCGCCCTGAAAAATCTGGAACGGCAGGTTCTGGTAGGTCGCGCGGGGCACTCCCAGCATGTAGCACTTGGCCTCCGGATCGGACTCCGGCCAGTGTGCACGATTGTCATCCCGCTGCTTCAGAGCATCCGGGAGGTACGGGATGGTGCCGCCGCCTTTGAGAACGCTCTGGCCGGCCGGGATCACGGCCATCGCACCGAGCTGCCAGAATTTGGTGTTGTCCTTACTGAACGGCTCGACCGAATGGCCCTCCAGGTTCCAATTGGCGCTGTTCAGGACCTGCCAGATGCCGTTGAAGTCCGGATGGCCGGAAATTCTCGCCGGGTGGTCGAGCTTTTGCGCTTGCGCGGCGCTTGCGGCGAGGACGGCTGCCGCTGTTATGACCATGCGGATCAATCGATTGTGCAATCTAAAATTCCCCTTGACGTGGCCGCTGGGTTGAAGCCAAAACGCAAGCGGCCTTCCGCCGGCGCAGGAGCCCCGTTCGATCCACGGTCATGAAGATTTTAACGCATCCGGGCCACTCAAGCGAGCACGATAGCGGCCCATTTTGAAAGCGCACTTGACGCCCTGGTGGAGCTGAACTTAAAATCCTGCGCTGCAAACGAAATTCGCCGCGTCGTCGGTGCTCCCGGAGCCTTTGTACTTGGCTACCTGCGGATACTGGCACAGCGGACGCGTGCGAGTCGCCCCCGACTGATCGCGGCGGGTTGCCGTAAGGGTTGCCGGAGCCTTGCCGTTTTCCACCCAAGAGACCAGCGCGTCCAACTGGCCGGAGGGACTGGGCCCCGCTCCGCCGCCGCAGTGGGCGACGCCGGGCGCAAGGAAGAAGCGCAAGAACTCGCCTGTCTTCTGCGCGCCGCCCATCTGGGCGAGAACCCGCTTGTAGAAATCGATAGAGCCCTCCGGCGTAATCAACTGATCCGCACCGCCGTGCCACCACAGCACCTTGCCGCCGTGATCGCGGAACGCACTGAGATCCGGATTGTCGGTACCGATCACGGTGCCGAACTCTTCCACCGATTGATCCCAGTAGCGCTGGTAGGCTTCGGGCGTGAGAGTGGAAGCATCGAACTTCGGGTCCTCGGTAATCCAGTACTTCAACCAGTCGTTGGTGAAGGCGAACACCTGCTCCTTGGGAGGATTGCCGCGACTGGAGACCATAGCATTCAGGTCGGCGCCGCGAGTCTGCCCATACCAGAGCGCGCTGCCATCCAGACGGCGCGGACCGTCCCAGATTTTGCGAATAATGTCGGCGTCGGCTTGGGTGAACATCCCGCATTCTCCCGCGGAGGTGCCAATCAGCTCCTTGGGATCGTAATGGCAGCGATCGGGATCTTCGATGACTCCGTCCTTGACGCCATCGATGGCGTCGCAGGCGGCGACGGCGGCTTGCGTGGCGGCCGCCAGTTTGCACGGAGGAACAGCATCACCGGCGGCAATCTCCTGCACCGTGCCCCAAACCGACTGCATGATGAGCTTGGGCCAATTGATCGCGGGCGCTCCCGCGACGATACCGTTGTAATCCTGCGGATACCGCTCCGCTTCGCTCAGGCCTTGCCGCCCGCCGGTGGAGCAACCGTACCAGTAAGAATACTTTGGCGCCACGCCGTACATCGCCTCCGTGAGCGCCTTACCGGTGACGGTCATGTCGTGAACGCCGACGTGAGCGTTGTCCCGGATGGATTGCCAATTCAGATGGCCGTTGGCGTCGAGAGCGAAACTGCCGCTGCCGCCCGCATGTCCCGTATCGGTCGAGCCGGAAGCGTAACCAAGAGCCACGCCCGCATTTACGCCTGCCGCGCTTCCGCCGGTGAAGCCGCCGCCCCCATTACCCAAAAACCGGCCGTTCCAGTTCGACGTTGGGATCGCGACCCAGATAGTGACCTTGTCCCCCGCCGGCGGGTGGGTGGCGATCGCGGTGACCCGGCAGATGCCGGAATTGTTGGGATCCACCAATGCCGATTCAATGGCCGTGTTCGGCAGCGCGACCATCGCCAGGCTTTCGCAAGAGCGCACGGGCTTGGCGTTCGGGACGGCGGGCTTGGGAGTGGAGCCTATGGGAGGCGGCGCGGCGAATGCCCCGCGTCCCGCGGGTGGAGCGCCTTGCGGCGCATTGCCCCCGCCGCGTTGGGCCTGGACGCTTGTCAGGGTGGCGGCAACCAGCACGGCTAACCCCAGCACCCGGATCGTCTTCACTCGCGGTCTTTGAAGCATGGGACGCACCTCAGCGGCGATTGTACAGCAGCACGATTGTATAGCAGGACGGGCGGCCGGCTCCAATAACGAATCGGTATGGTTCCAGAAGAATTAGTTCTTGTTCCAGACACCGCAAATTCGCTACATCTGAAGCAGTAGAGAATGGTTTCAGATGCATACGCAAGTTGGAATTATCGGAGCAGGTCCCGCAGGTTTGTTGCTGGGGCACTTATTGCATTTGAAGGGAATCGATTCGGTGATTCTCGAAACCCGAAAAGGCGATTATGTGATCGACCGGGTGCGGGCCGGCGTGCTGGAGCAATTCACCGCGGACCTAATGACTCAAATGGGCGTGGGAGCGCGCCTCGAACGCGAAGGGATGCGCCACGAAAGTCTGTATATCAGCTTCTCCGGCCGGCGCAATCACATTCCGCTGGCGGAACTGACCCGCGGCAAGGCGATTTACGTCTACGGCCAGAACAAAGTGGTGGAGGACCTGATGGAGGCCAGGATCGCCACCGGCCGTCCGCTGCATTACGAAGTGCGGAATGTTTCGGTGCACGGAATCGATTCGGCGAAGCCCGCTGATTCGCTATGAGGCCGACGGCAAGCAGGAAGAACTGACCTGCGATTTCATCGCCGGCTGCGACGGCTTCCATGGCATTTGCCGGCCGGCGCTGGGAGAAGCGGTCAGGTTCTACGATAAGACGTATCCGTTCGGCTGGCTGGGCATTCTGGCCGAAGCGCCGCCGTCGTCCGAGGCGCTGGTCTACACCTACCATGAGCGCGGCTTCGCGCTGTTCAGCATGCGTTCCCCCACGATCACACGGCTGTATTTCCAAGTGCCCCCTGACGAAGACATCGCCAAGTGGTCCGACGAAGCGATTTGGGAGGAGATGCTGAAGCGCATGACAACCTGCGATGGATGGAAGCCGAACGTGGGCCCGATCCTGAACAAGAACGTGACGGCGATGCGTAGTTTCGTCACGGAGCCGATGTCCGCCGGAAGACTTTATCTGGCGGGAGACGCGGCTCACATCGTGCCTCCCACAGGTGCGAAGGGATTGAATCTCGCCGCGGCCGACGTGCTTCTATTGAGCCGCGCGATCGACGCGTTCTACAGCACCGGCAAGACGGAATTGCTGGGGCAGTACTCTGACACGGCGCTGAAACGGGTGTGGAGATCGCAGCGATTCTCGTGGTGGATGACGCAGACTCTGCACCGGTCGCCGGAAGAGAGTCCGTTCGACCATAAGCGGCAGTTGACGGATCTGGATTACATCACCAGTTCCAAAGCCGCGTTGACCAGCCTGGCGGAGAACTACGTCGGGTTGCCGATGGAGATTGCGCTCTAAGCGCAACGAGTCACGGACTCGCGTTCCGCCGGAATACTGTTACGTAATACGGCGACTGCCGATGATAATCCGCGGCGGCCTCATCCCATCGGTATATAGTCTGGCTGGCGGAAATGAGGTCCGCGACTCCCACTAAGTGGTAATTGGCCGCCCTATACTTCTCCCACCATTTGAAAATCATCGTGGAAGATTGCCTGGTCTGTGCCCAAGAGTCTTCGAACGCCGCGAATACTATGTACTCGGGCGCCACGGTCTCCACCTCCCGCTCGAGGTCCTGCTGCATCTTCAAGGCGTATGGCTGGGTCTCCATCAGCGGGTACATATACAAATACGAAGTGGCGGAACGTCTCTGCGAATAGAAATAGATCTCAGGCTCCGAGCCCAGCACCGCTACGCGCGCATTCTTGGGCGAGCGGGTCCGGAGGTATTCGCCGATTGGAACCATTTCCGCAAAGGGAACTCCGGGATAGAGCGTACTGAGTACCTGAGAGGGGCTGAACTGGAAGTAAAAGTCGTAACGCATGCCCAAACAAAACACCAGCGCAGCGCCGAACACCCAGTACATGGTTCGATTCGTAAGCACCGCCCCGGCAAGTAAAGCTACGGCCGGAAGCAGCAACACGAAATAGTGCGGGCGGAAGTAAAGGCCAGGACAGACGCCAAGGAAAGCGAATACGAGAAACGCCGTGAGGAACCAAGCTACTCGCCGCCGTTCCGGTTTCCACCACACAAAAGCCAGCCCCACGGCAGCCAAAAACCATAGCGGTCCGTTGTCCGAGAGGAGGCGATTGGTGTTTATGCCAAGCGCCCGAAGCCCGTCCTGCAGGGAGCTCTCCGCTTCGTATGCGCGAGCATAGGTGACTGTCCAGAACCAGAACTTTGAAAAAACTCCTGCCCGCCATAGCAGCAGGCAGGCGAACGCGATCGGCGTTACCGCTCCGCCGAGCAGCGCCGCGAGGTTGCTGACTAATTCTCGCCGCGCCTTCCAACATCGCGCCGCGACATACACCGCTCCGAACACCCCAAAGACGACGCCCTGCTGCTTCATCAGGAAGGCCAAGCCGAACAGCAGCCCGCTGCACCATAACGCCGATGCCCGCCAGGGGCGGGCGTGGCGTAGCAGCAGCAACAGTCCGGCAAGCGCCGGTAATAATACGAAATGGGTAGCATGAGCTTGCGTGCCGAGCACGCCGGGAGCCACGGAGAACAGCGAGTATGCCGCGGCCGCCGCTACGCCTTGGGCCGGCCCCAAAAGCCGCCTGCCCAAGAAATAGATCAACGCCGTATTGGCTGCGTTAACGCAAATAAATCCCCAATGAATTCCCGTGGAAGTCTGCCCAAAAATCAGCATCAGCAACGCGTAGGCTGCATAGGTGCCCGGCAGCTTCATATTCGCGGAGTCTCCGTATGGTGCAACACCGTGGAGCATCAATTGGCCCATATAGGCATACTCGCCTTCGTCGCGCTCCAGCGGTACACCCGCCAGCCGCCAACGAAGCAGCCCGGTTGCCACGATCACCAGGACCAACGCCATCCACGGCCGGAACCGCGCCACAACAGGGTTCGGCGCTCCATTAGAGTTCGGCCCTGCCGCAATGGGAGGGCTAGTCTGCGGCTGCGGAGACGCCCCTGCCTTACGCCGCTTGAAGCTGCCTTTGCTTACACGTGTCAATCTAAATCCGCGAGTCCCAATATACCCTGTCCTATGGACCTGTAGCCGGCGCTGGAGCGTGCGCTATAAAGAATACATGACAGGCCCAGAAGCGCCCTTGCTTGTTCCCTTTCCTGTCGGGGTTTTTACGAATGCGCGAGCGTAAGGCGAGGCGGTTGCGGGAACGGGCCGGGGCCAGGCTCGATAAACCTTCTATCGCGATCCAGGCGCCCGGCTGGAAGCCCGCTGTTTGGATCGCGGTCTCCCTATGCGTGCTGAATCTGGCGATTTACTCAGGAGTCACTCAACATGAGTTCATCGATCTTGACGATGCCGAGTACATCTATCAGAACCCGCATGTAATGTCGGGCCTGAGTTGGGACTCCGTGATATGGGCATTCCGGTCGGCGTATGCGGCCAACTGGCATCCGCTGACCTGGCTTTCGCACATGCTTGACGTGCAACTGCTGGGGTTAATGAATCCGGGAGCGCACCACGCCGTTAGCGTCCTGCTACATGCGCTCACAACTCTATTGTTGTTTGCCGCTCTACTTCGCATGACCGGTGCGCTTGGCCGAAGCGCCTTCGTTGCGGCGCTGTTTGCCGCGCATCCGCTGCACGTCGAATCCGTGGCGTGGGCCGCTGAGCGTAAGGATGTGCTCAGCGCCTTTTTCTGGATGTCCACGCTTTACGCCTACGCTTGGTACACACGGCAGCCGAGCAAGGCCAGGTATGCAGCAGTCGCCGCACTGTTCGCCTGCGGGCTGATGTCGAAGCCGATGGTGGTGACGCTTCCGTTTACTCTCTTGCTGCTGGACTTTTGGCCGTTGAGACGCACCGTGGCCGCCGATGGGACGAAGGTCTCTGTGGGCCGGCTAGTGGTGGAAAAATTGCCGCTCCTTGCGCTGAGCGCGGCGTCTTCGGTGGTCACGTTCCTTGCGCAAAAGGGGCAGGGATCTGTCGCCACGCTCCGCACTGTCGGAATCGGGGAGCGGTTCACCCACGCAGCCGTTGCGTATGTGATCTATATCGGCAAGACCTTCTGGCCGGCGGATCTAGCGCCTTTCTACCACTACGGCCCATTGCCCTTGTGGGTGGTTTTGGCAAGTGCCGCGGGGCTCGCGGGCCTCAGCGCGCTGCTCCTAAGAGCCGGCCGGGAACGTCCCTACCTTGCCGTCGGCTGGCTTTGGTTTCTGGGAACGCTTGTGCCTACGATCGGACTGATTCAGGTTGGCAGCCAAGCCTGGGCTGACCGCTACATGTATGTTCCGCTGATCGGCTTGGCGATCATCATTTCGTGGGGCGGCTTTGACGCGCTTCAGGCTTTTTCGCTATCGAAGATGGCCCCGGCTATCGCGGTTGGCGCGGTCGTGGTGATGGGTTTCGCGGCTTGGCGGCAGGCCGGCTACTGGCAGGACAGTTTCTCGATTTGGTCGCATGCCCTGGACGTGACGAAAGACAATGAAATTGCAGAAGACGGCGTGGGCGTGGCTCTCTATCTTCAAGGCCGCGCCCGCGAAGCGATTCCTCACCTGGAAAATGCGCTACGGATTGAGCCCAACTACCCGGAAGCCCACTTGGCTCTGGCGCGATGCCTTATGCGTGAGGGCAACGTACGCCAGGCAATCGTCCAGGATCAGATGGCCATTCGCATTAGGCCGAATTTCGCTGCCGCGCATGGGAACCTGGGCCTCGCTCTGCTAGGCGCCGGCCAGAAAGACGAGGCTGTCCGGGAGTTCAATCAAGCCCTGCGACTCGATCCCAATAATCATGATGCCCATGACGGCCTGAACTATCTCGCCAGGGCAGGCAAATAAAGAGGCTCAATGCAATCCGCACGGATGCGGGCCTTTATCAGGTTTGCCTGCTATCAGGTTGCCTGGACTTGCCGAAGCTGCCGGATGAACCTTCCCAAGACAGGTTGCACGCTGCCCGTCCGCCACAACCCGATGAGATCGGCGTGGGCGGGAGCTCCGGCGATATCGCGATAGATGCAGCCGCGCACGCGCAGGTGGTTGCGGAAAGACTCGGGCACCAGCGCGACACCCAAGTGTCCTGCAACCAAAAACACCGCGGTTTGCAGCAATCGGGTGGGCTGCAAGCGGGGCGCGGGAATGCCGCGCGAACGGAGCGTTTCGAGAACCACTTCATGAAACCCGGGGACCGGCTGTTGCCGGGGGATGAGAAACGTCTCTGCTTCCAGATCGCCGAGACGGACCTTTTCCGCGGTTGCGGCCGGGTGCCCGGTGGGAAGAGCGACGATCAAGCGCTCCCTCGAAACCACCAGGGAATCGAATGCCGGATCCTGAATGGCGAGGAACAGCAGGCCGATGTCGATGGTTTCGCGGCGCAGGGCTTCTACTTGCTCGGCCGGCTCCATTTCGCGAATGTCGATGGAGATGTTGGGGGCTTCCCGGCGAATGCCTCGCAGGATTTCAGGCAAGATGCTGCAAACCGCGGTGCTGACCACTCCGACGACAAGAGAGCCTGCTTCGCCTTGCCCCACGCGCGCCGTTTCGCGAGCGGCTTGGTCGAGTTGCTCCAGGATGCGCGCCGCGCGATCGCGGAAAACCTCGCCGGCCGGGGTCAAACGGACGCGCCGGTTGCTGCGCTCCACCAGTTGGGTGCCCAGTTCCTCCTCAAGCTGCTTGATCTGATGGCTGAGCGCGGGCTGCGCGACGTTCAACAGCAGCGCGGCTTTGGTGAAGTGAAGTTGTTCGGCGAGCACGCAGAAGTAGCGCAGGTGCCGGATTTCCATGCGGGTCAATGATAGCAGGACCTACTGGGGGCGGCTGCGTTCTCCGTTCGGCGATGAGGATCTCCTGCGGTAGCAGACCAGCCAACTTCAGAAGGTGGCGCTGAAGCCCGGCCTTGAGCGATTCATTGCCATGGATTGGAATGGAAATTCGGACCGTGCCGCCCGCCTTGGCGCAGATATGATGGCTGCCGTTGATGCGCCGCAACGACCATCCATGTGATTCCAGCATGCGAGCGAACTCCTTGCAGGAAGGTGCTTTCACAATGCCAGTTCAATCATCTGGTCGCCGGCGTGCGTTGACGGGACTTGCACTGGAACGGAGAGGCATCCTTCGATGGCCTCCCGCAGATTGATGCGAAGCTCATCCATCGTCTCTGCCTGCGTGGCGCAGCCTGGGATGGACGGAACCTCGGCCCAGAACCCGCCCTCTTCGGCTCTGTGCACGATGGCGTGAATCTTCATAGAAATTGGTGGAGGCGGCGGGAGTTGAACCCGCGTCCGAGAAAGTCAATCGCAGAAAGACTACGTGCGTTTCCGGTTCGGTGGTTTTCGACCGCCACATAGGAGACCGGCAAGAAGCGGCGGCTTAGCCCGATTGGATTCGGCTGGAGGCTCCGGACAGAAGCTTTAGGCCTATCCTGCAAAATGACGCCCACGACCCGAGTGCAGGCCCATCGGATCAGGGCGCGCTACCTAGAGACTAGGCGGCGTATGCAAACTGCGTGTTATTGGCAGTTTTGTTTTTCCGATCGTTTTACGGGAGCTCGGAACCCGGCACGACTTCCCACGACGGATGCAATCCCGTCGAATCCGTTGCGCCCCCTTTCCACTTCAGTTTACCATCGAAGTCTGAAGATGCCTTCCTTACCGACCACGGTACGGCCCAGCAGGTCTTCGCCAAGCAGGAGTCCCGAGACTGGTTCGCGGCAGGACGATGAGCGTGCGCCGTTGTTCCACGTTGTGCTGCTGGACGACGACGAGCACACCTACGACTACGTGGTGGAGATGCTGACGAAGGTCTTTTGCCTGTCGGCGGAGGCGGCGTTTCAGCGCGCGGTAGAAGTGGACACGACCGGGCGAACCATCGTGATCACGTGCGAGCGGGAGCAGGCGGAGTTCGGGCGCGATCAGATTCATGCGTACGGCGCTGATCCGCGGATGGCGAAGTCGAAGGGCTCAATGAGCGCGGTGGTCGAGCCGGCATCCGCTATCTGAGGATTTCTTAGAGCGCCGCTCCCTTACGGCGAGCGGTTCTGTATGCGGTCACCGAAGCGCGTAAAAAAATAACTCCTTCCAAATTATCCGGTTAACTGCGCCCGATCGAAACGCGCGGCACGGGCGGAGCTTACCTTTTCAGACGTGAAGGGAACACAAAAAAAAACGCCGAGGTGGTGAAAGAAATCCTCGAGCGAGTGGAGCAGAAGATCGGAGAAGGGGAGATCAAGGCGACGCTGGGCGATTACATCCGGCTGGTGCAGCTTCAGAAGGAACTGGAAGAGACGGAGCCACCGGAGGAGATCAGGGTGAGGTGGGTGGATCCGGAGGCGCCTCGGGAAGAGAGCGAGGAATAGCGTACGCGCCGTTGCCGTCGCAGAGAAGATTTCACGATTCGGCGGCGCGGTTCAAAGGGTTTTCAGGGCCGATCGGATCGGGGAAAAGCCAGGCGCTGTGCCACGAGGCGATCAAGCTGAGTTACTTGAATCCGGGAAGGACGGGGTTGATAGGAGCTCCGACGTATCCGATGTTGAGGGACGCCACGGCGGCGGCGCTGCTGGAGGTTCTGGAGAGAAATCGAATTCCGCACGAAGTGAACCGGGCCGAGAACTTCGTGCTGATTCGGGAGACAAAGTCGCGGATTTTGTTCCGGGCGGTGGAAGAGTTCGAGAGGTTGCGCGGGAGCAACCTGGCGTGGTTCGGATTGGACGAGCTGACGTACACGGCGGAGCAGGCGTGGCTGCGGCTGGAGGGAAGGCTGAGGGATCCGAAGGCGTCGCGGCTGGCCGGGTTCGCGGTGTGGACGCCGAGGGGTTACGACTGGGTGTACGAGAGGTTCGTGGCGCGGAAGATCGAGGGGTACGAGACGGTGATGGCGGCTCCGTTCGAGAACCGGCATTTGCTCCAGAAGGTGCCGGACTATTACGAGCGGCTGCGGGGTAGCTACGACGCCCGGTTCTTCCAGCAAGAGGCGTTGGGCCAGTACGTGAATCGGCACGCGGGGCGGGTGTACGACGCGTTCGAGCGGAGCGGAAACGTGGAAGAAGCGAAGTTGGACCGGAAGCGGCCGCTGCTGTGGGCGTTGGACTTTAACTTCGATCCCATGAGCTCGGTTGTGGCGCAGCGGGATGGGGAAGCGGTGAGGGTCCTGGACGAGATCGTGCTGCAGAAGGCGACGACGATGCAGGCTTGCGAGGAGTTCGAGAGGCGGTATCCGAAGCACGCGGCGGGGGTGGTGGTATACGCGGATGCGACCGGGGCGCGACAGCAGACGGCGGGGTCGAGCGACCTGGCGGTGCTGAAGCAGTTCTTCCGCACGGGGGCATACGGAGTGGCGACGTTCAAGATTCCGGCGGCGAATCCGGCGGTGCGGGAGCGGGTGCTGCTGATGAACGGCAAGCTGGCCTCGGCGGATGGGAAGCGGTGCTTGACGGTGCATCCGCGGTGCGTGGAGTTGATGAAGGACTTCGAACAGGTGGCTTACAAGGAAGGCAGCCAGGTGATCGATAAGGAGAGCGACCCGAGACGGACGCATTTATCCGACGCCCTGGGATATTTGATGTGGCAGGAATTTCACGCCAAGGACGGGAGTTTGTGGCGCAATCAGAGGCTCATATGAGGCGAGGGCGAATGTGTTTGACATAAACCGTGAGCATCCGGAATACGCGATGCGGCGCGCGATGTGGCGCCGGTATCGCGACCTGTACCTAGGCGGCGAACACTTCCGGCTTCACGCGCAGGATTACCTGGTGCGGAGGCAAAGGGAGCCGGGCGACGTTTACTCAGAGCGGCTGCTGCGGGTCTTTTACCAGAACTACATCGGCTCGATTGTGGACTGGTATACGGCGACCTTGTTCCAGCAGGAGCCGGTGTTGACGTTTCAGGGGTCGAATGAAGGCGGAAGGAAGTTTTTTTCCGAGTTTGTGGAGGACGTTGACCGGAAAAGCACGCAATTGAATGACTTTTTCCGGAAAGTGTTCATCGAGAGCCTGATTACGGGCGGCGGCTACGTGCTGGTGGATTTTCCGAGAGTCGGAGTGCCGGCGGAGACGAGAGGCGAAGAGGACGCGCTGGGAGCGTCGAGAGCCTATCTGATCGACTACGCGGCGGACGACGTTATCAATTGGAGCCTGGACGAGCACGGGAATTTCGAGTGGGTGGTGCTGCGGACGCAGTTGATCAAGAAGGACCGCGTGGAGGATGGCGACTGGCGAATCGAGACGCGGTGGTCGTACTACGACAAGCAGAATTTCCGGGTCTACATCAGCACGCAAGAGACGGGGTTGGCGAGCTCCGTGCGGCTGGTGGACGAAGGGAAGCACGGGCTGGCGAAGCTGGGGCAGGTGCCGTTGTTCGCGCTGCGGATGCCGGAAGGGTTGTGGCTGTTGAACCGGGCGGGGTCGTTGCAACTGGAGCACTTCAACAAGTCGAACGCGCTGGCGTGGGCGCTGACGATGGGGTTGTTCGCGATGCCGGTGGTTTATTCGGACCGGGAGTGGAGCCAGATGGTGGGCGAGAGTTATTACATTCAACTCGCGCCGGGGGACAAGTTCGGATGGACCGAGCCGGAGGGAAAGGTTTACCAGATTGCGGCGGACAATCTGACGCAGTTGCAAGAAGAGATTTACCGGGTGTGTTACTTGCCGCAGGCGGGGAAATCGCTGGACAAGGGAATTTTTCAATCCGGGCTGGCGAAGCAGATGGATTTCGCCATCACGCAAGAGGTGCTGCTGGCGTACGGGGACGCGGTGAAGGACCAGGTGCGGAGGGTGCTGCGGGCGATTGGGGGGGCTCGGGAGGACGAGCTGGAGATCGACGTGACGGGGATGGACGAGTTCGACATCTCCGATTTTTCAACGGAGCTGGCGGACGCGAAGGAGCTGCTGGCGTTGGGGATGGATTCGCCGACGTTGAAAAGGGAAATTTTCAAGAAACTGGCGCTGAAGTTTTTAAGCGATTCGCGGCAGGAAATCAAAGACCGAATTGCGGCTGAGATAGAGGGGGTCTGAGGCAATGGCAGAACAGAACGAGGATATGCGGGGCCTGGTGCAGAGCGTGATTCAGGAGTTCGTGAAGGCGGAGCAGAGCAGAGCGGAACCGGCGCATAAGGCGGAACTGATCGAGGAGCGGCGGCGGCGAGAGAACCTGGAGCAGCGCGTGAATGAGCTAGTGGCGGAGAACGAACGGTCGCGAGCGAAGGCGGACGAGGCGGAGCGGTGCGCAGCCGTTCGGGCGGAGCTGCAGAAGCTGGGCGTGGCCAAGGTCGAGCTGGCGTACCGGGCTGTGAAGGACGAGATTCGCCGCGGAGAGGACGGAAGGCTGGTGGCCGCGGATGGATCCGACGCGAGGGACTATTTGGCGCGGTTCGTGGGAGAGAACCCGGAACTGTTGCCGGCCAGGCTGGCAGGAGGGTCGGGCGCGGTATCGGGGCAGAGGGCGGCGAGCGGAGGAGTAGAGCTGGATCAGATCCGGCCAGGGATGAGTGCGGAGGAGCGAGAGCGAGTGAGGCAGGAGATCGCAAGAGTGGCGTCGCAGACGCTGCGCGGGTAGTGAAGTCGAGAGAGGAACTAAGCAAGAGGAGAAGACATGGGAGCTATTACATCAACTAACGTAGCGACTGCGATTGTCAAGCTGGTGGCGGCGGACGCCCTGCCGGCGTTGATGGGGAACCTGGTGATGGGGAACCTGGTCAATCGCGATTATGAGCCAGCGCTGGCCAATGCAGGGGATACGATCAACGTGCCGATTCCGCCTGCGATGGTGGCAAACAACATCGCGGACGGCGGGACGGTCACGCTGCAAAACCCGAATCTGGGGAATGCGCAAATTGTGCTGAACACTCACGCGGAGGCGTCGTTCCTGATTCCGGACGTGACGAAGGTGCTGGCGGTGCCGGACCTGCTGAAACTGTACATGCAGCCGGCGGTGGTGGCGATTGCGGAGAGCATCGAGACCAATTTGCTGGGTTTGTACGCTTCGTTCACGTCGAACGCCCCGGTGGGGACTTCGGGCACGACGATCGTGGAGGAAACGGTGGATGCGGCCGAGACGGCCCTATTTTCCGCGAAAGCGCCGCCGAGTATGAACAAGTACCTGGTGGTGGATTCGAACACCTACTCCGCGCTGCGGCAGATTCCGCGATTCAGCGAATTCAACACGGCGGGAGAAGCGGGGCTGCGGGCGATCATAGACGGATCGGTGGGGAAGATGAAGGACTTTTACATCTTCCGCTCGCAATTCGTGGCGCACACAGGAAGCAGTCCGGTGGCGACGCACAACCTGGCTTTCACGCGCGACGGGATCGGGCTGGTGGTGCGGCGGTTACCGCAACCTTTGCCGGGGACGGGCGCGATCGCGGAGTATGCAGAACTGGGCAGCTTCGGCATGCGAGTGACGATGAGCTACCAGCCGAACACGCTGGCGCAGCAGTTCACCGTGGACGTGCTGTACGGCGTGGGGGTGTTGCAGAACTTGTTCGGAGTCCAGGTCAACAGCTAAGAGGAGAAAGGCACGGGTTCTGACCGAGGACCCGTGCCATTCAGAACCACATGGATTTGCGGGTCTATTTTCAGAAAATTCGCCGAATTGAAGCGGAACTGGCGGAGCCGTATGTAGTGGTTGTAAGCCGTGAAACGCCGGACGGGGGGAAGCCGGGAGTGAGAACGGAAGTGCCTCGAGCGCTGGCGGCGAAATTGATCGTGGAGGACCAAGCGGCGCTGGCGAGCGCCGAGGAGGCGGCCGAGTTCCGGGCAGAAACGGAGAAGCGGCGCGAGGAAATCGCAGAGCTGGAGACGATGGCGGGTCCAGTTCCGAGGGCGGCGCGCGGCGTCAAAACACCGGGCAAGAGGCAATAGATCATGCTCCTGACCGACGGCATCCCGAACGACGACGTGGCGCTGCAAGTTTACGAATCGGGGATCCTGACGGTGTCGAACACCGAGACGATTCCGCTTAAGGCGAAGTTGTGTCTGGCGCTGGAGGAGATCTCGGAGGACGTGCTGGACGTGCTGCTGGATCACTCATCGCCCGCGGATCCGATGGCGACGACGCGGCGGACGATCGGAGTGTCGGACGTGGTGGTGACGGCGCCGATGAAACGCTGGCATGCGCTGCGAACGCTTGGAGGTGTTCTACCGGGACGCTTTCAACAATCAACTGAATAGCAGGTATGAGGCGAAGTTCGAGGAATATCGGGCGCTTGCGGAGGAGGCCCGGGACAAGGCCTATCAGTTCGGGATCGGACTGGCGCTGGCTCCGATCCCGAGGGCACAACAGCCGACGTTCAGCTTCGTGGCGGGGCTGATCCCGGAGACCATTTATTACGTGCAGGTGAGCTGGGTATCGGCGAACGGGCAGGAGGGGGAGGCGAGCGAGCAGACGACTTACGATTCGCCGGCGGGGAGTTTGCCGGTGGTGACGCCGGTGAGTCCACCATCGGTGGCGACGGGGTTCAACGTGTACATGGGACTGAGCGCCGAGACGGCGACGTTGCAGACTGCGACGCCGGCGATGGTGGGGCAGAGCTTCACGCTGCCGGCATCGGGACTGGCGACGGGCAGGGCGCCGGGATGCGGGCAGGTTCCGGACATCTACATCCTGGGCGGAAACCTGTTGAGGCGAGGATAACAAATGGCGGTGACGTCCAGCGTTGCGGTGCAAAAGATGGTGGAGTTCCTGACGGATTCCAACGTTGGCGTCAACTCCGCCGTAGGGCAGTTGGCGAACGATACGGGCGTAACACTGGCGACGGTGCCTCCGGGGCAGGTGGTGAACCAGAACGTCCCCGTCGCGTTAGCGGAGAAAGCGGCCGCGGCGAAGTATCCGGCGATGTATGTGTACGCGGACCGGGTTCGGAACCTGCTGACGGAGAAGTTTCGGAATTTTTCCGGGAAGGTGCGGACGGTAACGGAAGTCAGAGTGTCGCAGGACCGGATCGAGGGGCTGGAGGACCAGCTTCGGTTATACGTGGACGCAGTGACGCAGGTACTGGACGCGAACCGGGGTAGCTGGGGGCAAGGGGCATTCTACGCCGGCGGGTATGAGGTGAGCTTCGACGCTGTGCAGACGGGCGGGCAGGGGGTCTTGCAAACCGCGAAGGTGAGTTTCGAGGTGGATTTTTCGGAATAAGAAGGGGAACGGGCGGCATTATCTATGGGGTGCTATGTATCGTCCAACAATGAGCGGGTTTACGTGGCGCTGGAGCCGTCGTACGGAGAAGTTCCGGCGATTACGGCGGGGAATCGCATCCCGCTGCTGAAGCTGGGGGCGAAGCAAGTTCCGGTGGTGACGGGACGGAAAGACAAAACAGGAAGCCGGACGTTTGTCGGATTGCCCAACACGATCCGGCGGACCACGAGTTTTTCGCTGAACACGCTGATGACGGAGTGGGTGAACCAGACGGCGGCGCCGAGCGAGGGGCCGTTGTTTCAGGCAGCGCTGGGAGCCGCTCCGGTGCTGTTCGCGGGAGGGACGGTGGCGAGCGTGACGGGGCAGACGGAGATTCAGTTTGCGGCTCCGCATGGGCTTTCGCCGGGGCAAGCGGTCACATCGGGGACGGACATCCGGTTCGTGGCGGCGGTAGAGAACAGCACGACGGTGTTTATTAATGCTCCGTTCACGACAACGCCGACGGCGGGGGCGGCGATCGGGGCGACCATGACGTACAACCTGGCGGAGGATCTCCCGAGCCTGAGCATTTTCGATTACTGGGATCCGAGCGGGGCGGTGGACCGAATTCCGATCGGCGCTGCGGTGGACAAGATGACCATCAAGGTGAACGGGGATTTCCAGGAGTTCGATTTTTCCGGGCCGACTCAGGATTTGCTGGATAGCACCAGTTTCACGAGCGGGCAAGGAGGGCTGACTGCGTTTCCGGCCGAGCCTGCGCAGACGGGGTTCGACTACACGATCATCCCGGGAAATTTAGGGCAGGTGTGGATGGGCGCGACGCCGGCGGAGTTCTTTACGCTGACCGAGGCGGATCTGACGCTGGAGAATAACATCGCGCTACGGCTGCATGAATTCGGCAGCGATTTTCCGCGGTGCATCACGGCGGGGGCGCGGAAGGTGACGCTGAATTTCAGTTTATTCGAGAGTGTGGACACGCAGACCGCTGGGCTATATCAGGCGGCCAGGCAGAGATCGCCGATCTCGGTGATGGTGCAATTGGGCGAGCAGCAGCAGCAGTTGTTGGGAATGTACATGCCGGGGATGGTGCCGGAAGTTCCGCAGTTCGACGATAGCGAGACGCGACTGCAGTGGAGATTTCAGAATGACCTAGCGCAGGGGACGGTGGACAATGAGCTCTACGTTGCCTTCGGGTGAGCCGCACGCTCAAGCTAGCGGTTCTGCCTCGCACCAGAGCTTCGCGTGGTTCGAAGCGGAGACGCAAGCGGGGGTGCGGTACAGGATCGCGAGGATGTCTCTGGGGCGGAGGATCGAACTGGCGCGGAGGATCCGGGAAGCGGGGCGGCGCATTGAGTTTCTAGAAGCGGGGAGCGACGTGAGAGAGAAACTCGAGGCGGCGGTGCTGCAAGGCGAGATCGACCGGGTGTACCTGGAGTGGGGGTTGGAGACGATCGAAGGGCTGGAGATCGATGGGGAGGCCGCGACGCCGGAGCTGCTGATCGATAGAGGGCCGGCGAATTTGGCGGCGGAGATCCTGCGGCGCATTCGCAACGAGTGCGGGCTGAGCGAGAGCGAAAGAAAAAACTAATCGTCGCATTCCATTTTTTGCGCGGGGAGCGCTCGGGAGCCGGGTGGAAATGCGAGCCGTGCAGACGGCAGGGACTGGAGGCTCGAAGGCGATGCGGGTTTTTGCCGGAGGAGAAGCGCGGGGCCGCAAGAGTGGTGTGGGCCCGGGGGAGGGTGGCGACGGAGGAGTGCCCAACGTCGTTGGTGACGCCGGTCAGCGTGGAGCTGCTGGAGAAGTATTTCGCGTGGAAAGCGATGGGTACGGGAAATTGGGAGAACGACGTGACAGCTCGCGAGGCGGAGGCGTTTTTGGCGCTGGAGCAGGAGTGGCGAACGGAGCAAAGCAATGGCGGGCAGTAATTCAAATGTGACGCGATTGCTGGACCCTACGGTGTTCGGCCAAGCGAGCACGGTGGGGCAAGTAGTGGCGGGGTCGTACGCGGGCGGAGGATCGGGGAGCTCGGATGCGACGCAGCAATTGGCGCAGCAGTTGCAGCAACTGCAATCGATCGCTCAGGCAGAGACGGAGACGGTCGAGGCGAATACGCAGGCGATCAACCAGAATACGACGCAGTTGGGACAGAGGGGCGGAGGAAGCTCGGCCGCGGGGCAGGCGGGAAGCGCGATCGAGAGTGTGTTGGGAGCCGGGCTGGGATTGAGTCCGTTGATTGAGGGACTGGGGGATTTGTTTGGAGGGCTATTCGGCGGGGGCGGGAGTCAGCAGAGCGTGCCGGCGCCCTTTCTGATGCCGCCTTCGGTGAATGTGAACGCGGGAATTAACGAGGCCGCGCCGACGAGTCCGTTCGCGGTGGACTACGCGGCGGGCGGGGCACCGCGGGGATCAGCGGCTGGCTCATCAGGATCGGCGCAGATTACGGTGCAAGTCCAGGCGATGGACAGCCAATCGTTTCTGGATCACAGCCAGGACATCGCGCAGGCGGTGCGGCAAGCGATGCTCCAATCGAGCGTGCTGAACGACGTGATCCGGGAGGTGTAGAATGGCGAGCTTTCCGGCGCTGAAGACAGGCGCTGTGATGCAGTATCCGGCGAGCCGGACGCCGCAGTTTTCGACACAAGCGTATCGATTTCTGGATGGCAGCGAGCAAAGGTTCCCGGGGTTTCCGGCGGTGCTGCAACAGTGGACGATCAAGCTGGATTTGCTGGATGAAGGAGAGCTGGAAACGCTGCGGGAGTTCTTCCTGAGCGAAGAAGGGCGGGCGGGGACCTTTTCCTTCACCGATCCGTGGACCAGCACTGTTTATCCCAATTGCAGCTTCACGAGCGACACGTTGTCGCTGGCTTTTCAGGGTCCGCAGAACGGCGGGACACAGGTGGTGGTGAGGGAGAACCGGTAAATGCTGGTGTTTCCACAACTGGCGACGGGGGCTGTGGCGCTGTATCCGGTGACGAGGCAGAGCGTGCTGCGAACGGTAGTGAACACGCTGCCAGACGGGAGCACGGTGGTGTATAGCGATCCGGATGCGGCGCAGACGATGTGGGAGTTGCAGGCGAAGGGCATGACCGCGGCGGAGTGGGGCGCGATTGAGGCTTTGTTTGACGCTGTCGCGGGGCAGTGGCAAACGTTTACGTTGCTGGATCCGGCGGGGAATTTGTTCGCCAACAGCGAGCTGTTGAGCGCAGGTTCGTGGGTCAACGGAGCGTTGATCACGCTGACGCCGGGGATTGGCGATCCGCTGGGTACGACGAGGGCGACGAGGGTGGTGAACGGAGGAATCGCGGCGGAATCGGTGGGGCAGACGCTGAATGTGCCGGGGAACTACCGATACTGCGTGAGCACGTGGGCGAAGACGACGGGAGGGTCGAGTGTGACGCTGACCGCGGCGACGGCGGGCGCGAACGCGGCGGAGACATTCGCGCTGACCACGAGCTGGCAGCAGATTTCGATGCCGGTGAATTTAGGGCAGGCGACGACGAGCGTGACATTTAGCGCGCAGCTTGCCGCCGGAGCCACGGTGGACCTGTTCGGTATGCAGGTGGAGGCTCAATTGGCGCGGTCGGACTACAAGATGACGGGGCTTAATGGAGGGGTCTACGCGAACGCGCGGTTCGCGTCGGATTCGTTGACAGTGGTGGCGGAGAGCGCCGATGTGTATGACGCGACGATCAGGATCCTCGCGCCAGGAAATTAAAGCCGCGAATGGACGCGAATAAACTTGCATGGCGACCATCGACACTTTAAAAGAGCAGGCGACGCCGCCGACTCCGTTGTTCCTGTTCGATTGCCTATTGTCGAGCGGATCGACCGAGCGGTGGAGCACGCACGCGGTGACGTTCGACGGGAACGCGTACGCGGCGCGGCTGCTGAAGCACAATGCGTTTGCGCTGCAAGCGGCGGCTGACACGACGATTACGCTCGCGAATGCCGACTCGTATTTTTCGGAGATTGAGAGAGAGACGGGATTTCGCGGGTCGCAGCTCACCATTACATTCCTGTTTTACGATTTGACCGCGAACGCGGCGGCGTCCGAGGCCCGCGTGATTTTTCAGGGGACAGGGAACACGGCGGATGCGATCACCGAGTCCGGTCTCCAGGTGACGTTCACCAACCGGCTGAATCTTTCGCGGATCGTGCTGCCGGAAGTACGGATTCAACGGTACTGCCCGTGGATGTTTCCGGAAACGTCCGCTCAGAGGGCGGAGGCGCTGACAGGCGGGCCGAAGGGGATCTATTCGAACCTTTACCGATGCGGGTATTCGCCGGACCAAACCGGCGGAGTGGGGAATTTGAACGGCGGGGCTCCGTATACCAGTTGCGATTACACGCGGGCGAACTGCGTGGCGCGAGGGATGTTCAGCACGGATGGATCCGGGAATGCCACGGCGCGATTCGGAGGGATGGAGTTCGTGCCGCCGCAGATTCTAGTGCGGACCTTCGGCGAGCACGGGACGCATTTGTCCCCGGAAGTCGATAATTTGGCGCTGTACAACGATTACGTTCCGTTGGTGTACGGGACGGTGTGGCGCCAGCCACCGGTGGTGTTCGCGCGCAATGACGGGAACCTGACGCACATGGAAGTGCTGCTGGGAATGGGTCCGATTCAAGGCGTGGTAACGGTGCTGGTGAATCAGATAGTGATACCACTGGCGCAGACGGGCGCAGACATGAGCGCGACGGGGTGGTACACGGTGGTGAGCCAGGGCGCGCGAAACGGAGCGTTCGATTTGGATTTCACGGACAGCTCGGGTAATCCTTTGGGCGATCCGTACGGGAGCATGGCGTACCTGGATGTCGTGGTTCCAAACCGGATCAGCGATGGGGCGACGCTGGCGAGAGTTCAGGTGCTGGTGCAGGGCCTGGAGATCGAGCAGTTCGAGGTCACGGGAGCTTCGCTGGGCGCGTCGTATACCAACAATCCGGCGTGGGTGCTATTGGACGTGTTGAGGCGGAGCGGTTGGACGACGGGGTTCTTGGACTTAGTCAGCTTTGCCACGGCCGCGGAGTATTGCGCTGAGACGATCGAAACGACGGACCTGTATGGAAACGCTGTACTGACGCCGCGTTTCGAATGCAACCTGGTGCTGGACAGCCGGAAGAGCGCCGGGGAAGTGGTGAAGGGGATCAGGCTGGGGTCGTCGCTGATTCTGGCGTCAGAGGCGGGAGGGCTGCTCTCTGTGCAGGTGGAAAACACACTTGCTCTGCAACAGCCGAACCCGCCGGATGGGACCAATAGCACGGAGCAACTGAACGGGGGATGGCCGGCGTACGAATTCAGCGACGGGTCGGCGGCGTTTTCGGGGATCTTGCGGAAACCGAATGGCGAACCGGCGGTCCGATTGTTTTCGAAGAGCGGCGCGGATGTGCCCAATCAGTTGACTGTAGAGTTTCAGGACGAGTTCAACGGATACGGCCAGGACAGCCTGACGCTGACGGATCAAACCGACTGGCTGTTGACGGGGCGGACGGTGACGGCTCCGTTTCAGGGGATCGGGCTACCGAATTTCGATCAAGCGACGCGGATGCTGCAACTGCAGTTATCGAAATCGGTTGACGGGAACGTATTCGTGGAGTTTCGGACGACGGTGAAAGGGATTGGATTGGCGGTGGGCGATCTGATCACGATCACGTATCTAAAGGAAGGGCTGGAGAGGCAGCCGTTCCGAGTGGTGAAGCTCGCGCCGGGGCAGAATTACCAGACGGCGGAAGTGACGGCGCAGTGGCACGACGACAACTGGTACACAACGGGAGCGGCGGGGACGGCGGGCGGGGCTCCGGTGGGCGCGGCGGGAATGGGACTGCCGAGGCCGCTGGTGGGAAGCGTGCTGGACTCGAATGGAATCGAGCAGTTCGGGATTACGGAAACGGACACGCCGCTTTCGGGCGGAGGGTTCACGGCGACGCTGACGGTGTCTTTCGATCCGCCGGCGAAGCCTGCGGCGTCGGGAGCGAACATTCCGCTGGTGAGCGTGAGTCCGTCGGTGAGCACGACGGGAGGGACGATTGCGGGAGGACAGACGCTGTATTACGCGGTGAGCGCGCTGGACGGGACGGGCGCGGAGAGCGGGTTGTCGTTCGTGATCATGGCGGTGATTCCTTCGGGGGGGAATACAAACTCGGTCAGTTTGACTGGCCTGAGCTTCTCATCCGCGACGGCGGGATTCGACGTGTATCGTGGTCTGAATCCGTATTCACTGTTGCTAATCGCAAACAATGTGACGGTGGCATCGTCGTACGCCGATACGGGGGTCGCGGCGACGCTGGAAGGTCCGCCGGATCCCAATTACGACCACGCGAATTTTTACTGGCGGCTGGAGCTGCAACCTGAGACGGGGGTGAATTTAGAGTCGGCGACGACGATCGGCAATAGCACGCTGGGGATGCTGACCAACGATTTTCAGAACGCGCTGGTGAGGATTACCCGAGGGACGGGCGCGGGGCAGGAACGATCGGTGGCGAGCAACACTTCGACTGTGCTGACCGTGACGCCCAAGTGGGCGGTGACTCCGGATACGACGAGTTACTTTGTAGTGGCGCAGGCAACGTGGAACTTCGCGGGGTTGACGGCGACGAGTCCGGCGACGATCACGGTTCCGTATCAGCCGGGCGCGACGATGGAGATTTCGGGACGGCCGGCGAATGCGTTGAACGAAGAGAGCGCGTATGAGCTGAACCCGCTCACGCGATGGGAGGTGGCAAGCGGAGGGGGAGCCGACACTGGGACTGCGCCAGCGCCCGTGTTTGGGTTGGCTGTGGCAGGGCAGGGGAACGTCGAACTGGTGGGAGTGGGGTTCACCACGCTCACGAATACACACACGATTTCCGCGGGGACTTTGTCACTGTTTGCGTGGAATGAGTTGAACAGTCCGACGACTTTCTCGCTGGCGGCGGCGGCAGCAACGACGGATACGACGATCACGTTGAACTCGGCTGGGCCGGCGGTAGCGGGATCCGTGATTCAAATCGACGCGGAGATTCTGGTGGTGACAGGCACAGCAAGCGGTGGGACGGTGTACACCGTGACGCGAAAAACGCACGGGAGCTTGGCCGCGGCGTACGCGCTGGGAGCGCCGGTCTATCACTTGAGCCTGACCGCAGCAATTGTGCCGTTCGTGGATGGATTTTTTGGGAGTCCGGCGAGCGGGAGTTACAGCCAGTCGATCTTTTTGCCGGATGTGCGAGTGGGAGCGGCGGAATTCTTTGTAACTAACGATTTCGGAAACTCGCCAGTGACGGGGATTTCGTTCGGGGCAACGACGGATGAGGGACTGCGGACCTTGGCTGGCGGGCAGATGTCGATTCAGGTGGAAGGATACCTGGCGGTACAAACGGATGCGGCGCCGCCGCTGGTGGTGGACCAGGGGCTGGCGGCTCGAGATATTTTTGCGGTGTTGAACGCGGCGCCGAGCGGCGGGCCGGTTACGCTGCAGTTGAGACAGGGGAGCACGGTGTGGTGTTCCCTGACGATAGCGGATGGGGCGACGCTCTCGAACGTGGTGGACGGGTTCGGGCTGCCGGCGCTGGCTGCGGAGGCGCAGTTGCTGCTGGATATCCTGAGCGTGCCGACGGGGACGGGGACGCTGCCGGGGCAGGATCTGACGGTCACGATCAGACTTTAGCCGCAAATGGACGCGAATAACTATAAATGACGCTGCAGAAGCTAAGTCCCAATCATGATTTGCAGTGCTACTTTTTTCAGCCCTCAGCGATTGCGGCGCTGAGCAGCACGTCGGCGAGCGGCTTCACTCTCTCCGGGACATGGCGGCAACAGTTCGACTGGGCGGTGATCGAGTGGAATCGCGACAACGTATTCGAGCATCCGGCGCTGCGGAATCTTCCCGATGGAGATTTGAGCGGAATCACGCTGAGTTATTTGGAAAGCCGGACGAATTGCATTCTTCTGGACTCCGATTTATTCCGAACCAATAGCTGGCCGTTCCTGAGGGTGTGGGCTCCGGACGCGACGGGGACGGAGCAGGTGTATCAGGTACCCATCGCCAGTTACGCGACTCCGGCGGCGGGGAGCTACACGTGCGCGTCAGCGAACTTCACGTTGTCAGGGACACTGACGGCGGGGGATTTCGTGGGGATCGCGTACCTGGAGAATTCGATTACGTATCAGGTAGGCGGTTGGGAGGGGTCGGTGGGAGGGGTGCTGGATCAGATCGTGGCGGCGTATGCGACCGATCCGTTCTTACGCGCCACGCGATCGGGAGACACCTTGACGGTCTACTATACGGGCGGAGTGGACCTGACGGCGAGTCCGACAACGGGGGCGAATGGGAATCGATTCGCGGTGTATTCGTTCGCGTGTTCGGCGACGGGAGGGGCGTCGACACTGAGTTGGGATTCGGCGGCGCAGACGCTGAGCGGAGGGACGTCGCCAACGCAGTGGCAGGTGACGATACCGTTTGCGTCGCTTTCGGGGTACATCGATCCGGATTACACCACGCTCCATCCGATAGTAAATCCGAATCAAGTTCGGAAGATTCGTTGGACCTATGCGGCGGACCTGCAGGCGGGCGAGTTCGCGCGGAGCGAGTTTGCGGTCGCGGTGAGCGGATGGACGGTGAGCGGAACGGGAATCGAGTATTCGGTGGCGGGACCGGGGAGCGTGCGGGTCGACGATTTCTCGGATGCGATGATTTACTCCGGGGCGTGGTCGCTGACGAGCGGGCTTTCGATCGGGAATTATTCGGGTGGGACGATTCATCTATCGACGACGGCGGGCGACGCGGTTCAGTGCACGTACGCCTGTGCTTTCGCGCATACGTTGTATTTAGGCACGAGGTACCTGGACAACGGATCGCAAGTGTCGATCGCGGTGGATGGGACTTCGGTGGGCACGTTGAATCTGGAACTGGCGGGCGAGGACGTGCTGGTGCGGTATCCGGTGGGAGGGTACGCGGCGGGGAGCCATGTCGTCACTTTGACTAACAGTGGGGCCCCCGGACAGTCGTTTTATTTCGATTTTGTGGAGGCGGCGGCGCCGACGACGACTCTGCCAACGTTCGCCAATACGCCCAAGATGACGCTGGCGACGGACTGGGACACGCTGCATTCGCAGGCGCTGGCTCCGGAGCGGACGGCGTGGCTGATGGATACGCTGGGGTTCACAGCGCGATCGAATCATTACGCGGGGGCGCTGTGGTTCTATGAACTGGTGAATTCCGGGAACGCTTATGCGACGGGGACGGTGACGTTTGCCGGTGGGCCGGATACGAATCCGGCGGTGACGGACTCGGTAACAGTGACCGTAGCCGGAGTGGCTTTGACCAAGTTGGTCCATATGGGCGATACAGCCGACACCCTGGCGATTGCATATGCGAACGAACTCAACAACGGGTACATGAGCTTTTGGGCGAGCGCGTCGGGGAACGTTCTTACCATTACTGCAAGAGTGCTGGGATTGGCGGGGAGCGCGAACACGCTGTCGGTGTCGTCGTCGGATCCGTCCACGTGGACGCTCACCGCGAGCGGCACGACGTTCGCGGGCGGAACAGATGGGACCTGGCTGACGGACTTGACGGCGTTGCCGCGGTTGAACCGGGCGGCGAGGGATTGGACGGCTAGCTTTTTCGCGGCGCTGAAGGGGTATGGGATCGACACCACGGGATCGTTGAGCATGGAACTGGGGAATGGCGATCCAAGTGTGGCGGCGGGAATCGCGCAGAGGGGTCCGAGTCCGGGAGGGGGTGCGCCGGGAGCGCCGGTGCTGTTGCCGACGCCATCGTTGCAGACGAATTTTTCGCCGACCAGTTTAGCGTTCTGGCAGGAGGCTTACGCGGAGATCGCAGGAATTCAAGCGAGCGTGGGGCTCACGCCGTTTCTGCAATTCGGCGAGGTGCAGTGGTGGTATTTTCCGAACAATGGGCTGCCGGCGGGCGGAGGGTTGGTCGACTACGGCGGAATGCCTTTCTACGACGACTGGACGCAGAGCCAATTTTTTGCGGCGTACGGGACAGCGATGGCGACGATTACCACGAATACGGTTAATCCGGCGAGTTATCCAAATGAGTCGGCGTTTTTGCCGGGGCTGATTGGGAATTTCACCAACGCGATTATTGCGTACGTGCAGGCTAGCCAGCCATCGTGCCGGTTCGAGGTTCTGTACCCAGTGGACGTAAACCAGACGGCGTTTAATCAAGCGATCAACTATCCGGCGGCGGCGTGGACGCCGTCGATTTTGAACGTGTTGAAGACCGAGGGGTTTGGATTCACGTTAGGACGAACGCTGGATGCGGCTGAGACCGCCATTGCAGATTCGCATGGATTCCCGGCGTCGCAGCGCAGTCATTTGGTAGGAATCGGGGATCCGACGACGGCGTGGGTGAGAGAGGCGCACAGCGCGGTGGGGCAGGGCTTCGAGAGTGTGGTGTTGTTTGCCTTGGATCAGTTTTGTTTGATTGGCTACAGCTTGCCGTTGCCGGAGGGGTTACGGAGAAGCGTGAGAGTGAGGCGGTAGCGAGCGGAGTATGATGAGAGACCGAACGGTACTCTCCATGATTCCTCGCATTGCCCTGCTCCTTTCGCTGGCCGTTGCGGTTGTTCAGGCGCAGACGCCGCTGGCTCCGTTGCCCGCTGCGCAGGCTGTGCCGAGGCCTGGACCGATGACGGACCGTCCCTACGCGCCGCAGGCGATTTTGCCGGGCGGCATCGTAGTTACTCTGTTTCCGGCGGGCTCGCCGTATTTGAAGGCGGATAAAGTGCGGGAGCCGGAAGTGTACAACATGAGCCAGGCTTCGCCCGGGCGGGTGAGCAGCATCGTCAGCATTCACAATCCGTCGATCGAGATTCATACTGTGGAGCGGGGGATCAATACCGGAGCGGCGGTGATTCTGGCGGCGGGCGGGGGGCACAATACACTGAACGTGGGCTCCGAGGCGGCCGACTTTGTCCCCTTTTTTTACAACTACGGAGTCAATACCGTCATTCTGCGAAACCGGCTGCGGCGCGATGGGTACAATCCGCAGACCGATGAAGTGTACGACGCGCAGCAGGCAATCCGGATGGTGCGGGCGCACGCAAAGGAATTGAATATCGACCCGAACAAAATCGGGATCATGGGATTCTCGGCGGGCGCGGAGTTGGCGGCCCCGGCCGCCGTTCTGTACGAGGATTTCGATAAGAAGAACAGCGATCCCAGCGATCCACTGGCGGGGATTTCGTCGCGGCCGGACTTCGTGGCGCTGATTTATCCGGGACCGACGCCATTTGCGCGAGGACGCGAGGCTCCGCCGATTCCGCGGAGCGTGCCGCCGGCGTTTATCGCTTGCGCGGGATCGGACGATCAGCAGCACGCGGTGTGGGCCAACGATTATTTCTCCGCGATGCTGGCGTTTCATGCGCCCAACATCGAAATGCACATTTACGCGAACGGACGGCATCCGGGCGACCGGATGCCCGATGGAAGCACAATGTCAGGCGGTTTGACGGATCGCAACGGCACTCCGTATGGCACGTGGCAGTACCGCTTCATCGACTGGTTTCGCGACTTAGGGTTCCTACAGAAACCGGGTGTGGAAACAAAAGCCGCGAAGGATAGCGCGGCGTTCGCAAGTCAGCCTGCGGCGCCGGCTAGGGGCGCGGGGCGGTAGCGAAAATCCTAAATGAATGCCGGAGACTGGTAGTTGAACGAATTCAAGTTCGGGAAGACGTAGTCCATATCCGCCTGTGCCAAGCCGAACCATTTTGCCAGCGCGGAGGCGTACTGATCCTCTGAGGTGCTGGGCACCCAGGTTCCGCGGCCGCCGGAGTCGTCCGGGCCGCTTAGCGTCAGCGTTGGATACGTGCCGTAGAGATTGCCTCCATTGACGGCGCCACCCATGATGAGAGCGTGACTACCCCAGCCGTGATCCGTTCCAGCGTTCCCGTTGGGTTGGAAGGTGCGGCCGAAATCGGACTCGGTGAAAGCCGTCACGCTGTTCTGCACGTTCAAAGCTGTCATGGCCTGATCGAACAAGTTGAGCGCATTGGCGAGATTGCTGTACAGGGTCACTTGCTGCATCACCTGGTTCGAGTGCGTATCATAGCCGCCTTGGCTGCAAAAGAAGATCTGGCGGCTGGCGCCGAGAGAGCCGCGCACCTGAATGAGCTTGGCCACCTGCCCGAGTTGCGTGCCGATATCCGTGTTCGGGAAATTAATTCCCAAGCTGGTGCTGCCGCTCAGCGCAGCATTGACCGCCTGAGCGACCTGAATGCCGTCATTCAGAGAGGCCTGTGCGGCTTGGACTAGAGTGACGCCGCTCGAGAGGTTCAGCAGAGTTTGCAGCGCCGCGGAGCCCGGGTCAGTGGGAGGCGCGACCAGTCCAAAATTGCTGGTGCTGGCGGCGGAGGGTTGCGTCGCCTCCCCGACCAACTGAAAGGTGTTTCCGGCCGGTGGTTAGCGCCATCGGCACGACCCCAGAGGAAAAGGCGACCATCTTGTCAGCCAGGCGGCCGGACCAGCCTGAAGTCGCGCCGCCCTGCGGCATCCCGTTCTGCCACTCGCTCTGCTGGTCGGCATGCGAGTAGAGATTCACCGGCAACGGTACGGCGCTCAATTGCGGCAATCCGTTCGATCCGCGCGGCACCGGTTGCAGCAGCGTACCCACGTTCATCAGCAGAGCCAGACGCTTGCTGGTGTTGTATAGCGGCGCGATGGGAGCGAAGCTGGGGTGCAAGCCGTAGCTCGCGCCAGTGGCGGAATCGTGAATGCCGATCAATGAGCCCTGCGTCAGCGCCAGATTCTGGCGGATCTTCTGGTAGTTCGCGTAGCCCACCGAATCATTGGGGACCAGGAGATTATTGGAGTCGTTCCCACCGAATAGGAAGATGCAGACCAGGGCCTTATAGTCGCTGGAGCCAGCACTTTGCGCGCGGGCGGTCACCAAGCCGGCTCTGCCGAGCGCCGCAGCGGCTCCGAGCGACGACAGCGTGCGGCAACCCGTTTTCAGGAACTCGCGGCGGGATCGAGGTAACGGGATCGTCATAGCTTCTCTCCTTGTTGGCGGGCTCTTACTGTTCGACCTCGAACTGCGGCGCTGCTGCCGCGGCGTATAGCGCGCTGCGCACCCGAGCCGCCGTGCTGGTGGATGCGCTGGCGGCGGTTAACAGCGTATCGTGGACGGGAGAACTCATCTCGCCGCGAAACAACGCCTGGTTGAGCGCTTCCACCAGGTCGGGTGGATTGTTCGCCAGATCCTGCAGATTGGCGAAATTGATCGTGATTCCGCTGGAGATTCCGTTGGTGGCCACTTTATAGGCGAAATTGGCGCGCGCCAAGGCAGTGGCGGAGTTCATCGCCTGGAATTCGGGAGCAACCGTATGAGGCGTCAACCTGGGGATGGCGTAGAACGGAGAGAAGAAGCTAAACACGCTGGCGGGCGTCAGCGGCGTCTCGCCCATCGCCGCGGCTTGGGTGGTTAGAGCGTCGGGAGCGGTGATGGTGGCGTTGAGCGCGCGCAGGAGGCCGGTGGCGTAAAGTATCGGTTCGGCGAGCTTGCCCGTGCCCTCGGTCTGCGCCTCCGGATCGGTAAGCACGGCGGTGATCACGTTCTGGAGGCTGCCGTTAGAGGACTGAAACGCGCTTGCCACTCTGCCCACGTATGCCGGAGACGGGCTGCTCATCACCAATCTCTGAATCAACCGGTAGGCAACAAACGGCGCCACGTTGGCCTGTTGGAAAATGCAATCCAGCGCCGCGCTCAGATCGTTCTCCGCAGTGCCGCCCGCCGGAATGACGCATGGAACCGGCAAATCGAGATCCTTCTCCGTCGTGTCGTGGTAGTTCTCAAAGGCGATCATGGGCGAGAAGTAATACGGCATGTTCGGCCACACCGAAGCGAACCCGGGTGTTTGTCCGTAGGTCCAGCCGGTCAGAACTTTTGCCATCTGCGAAACGGTAGATTGATCGTACTCGGGGACGGTTGAGCCATTGACAATCAGAGGCTGGCCCTGCCCGTCAAGCTGCACCAGGCCGAGGGTCATCAGCTGCATGACTTCACGCGCGTAGTTCTCGTTGGGCGCGGTGTCGGCGGCCGGATTGGCCTTGACGTTGTTCACCATGTCGAGGAAATCGCCCATGGCGGGATTCAAGGTCACGGCGCTGACAGCATTGCGATACGTGTCAAACGCGTAATTGCCCATCGTGCGCTGGTAGGAGACCATCTGTTCGAAGGTCATGTCCTTCACCGCGGAGACCACCAGGATTTGAGCCAACGCGAAAGCCACACGCTGGCGCAATTGATCATTACCGCTGAGCGCTACGTTAAAGAAAGCCGTCTGAAGGCGCGTAACATTTTCGGTGCTGTTGTCGGGATCGGGCCACGTGCTGGCGGTCTGGCTGAATTGATTGGCGAGCCAGGCGTTCATACCGAGCGTCTGGAGACTCACCACGTCCTGTGGCGCAGGTCCCCACGTGGTCATCTCGAGGAACCGCACGGCGTCCGCGTAGGGCATCTGCTCATTGGCCACCCGCACGGGCACCGCGAGCGGGGTCGACGTCGCGGAGCCAGGATTGGGATTGGTCACCTTTACGGCCGCCAACCGTCCGACCGGCATGGCGACGGTTGCGGCCGCCGTCAACTGCGTCGAGGAGACGAAGGTGGTTTGGAGGGCCGCGCCGGCGAAATAGATGACGGCGCCGTTGACAAAGCCGGAGCCGGTTACCGTTACGGTCGCATTGCCCGGGTTGACCGGATTGGGCGTAACTGACGTCACCGCAGGGAGAGGGTTCTCGAGATTGACGGTCGCGCTGGCTGTCGCGGAGGAAGATTCCTGGCTGACGGCTGTCACCGTGACCGTTGGAGTTGTAGGCAGAGCAGCAGGCGCGGTGTAGACTCCGGCTGCTGAGATCGTTCCCACGGTGGCGTTGCCCCCCGCTACGCCGTTTACCAGCCAACTCACAATCTGGTTGGAGGTATTGTTCACCTTGGCGCTAAGAGTCAACGTGCCGCCGATCCGTACCGAGCCGTTGGAAGGCGTGAGCGTTACGGAGATGGTCCCGGTGACGGAGTTCTTGACCGGAATCGTGACGCTCGATTGGGAACTGGCGCCCGCGATCGAAGCGGCAATCGACTGATTGCCGTCCGCCAGTTGAGGAACTACGATATTGATCTGATACTCGCCGGGCGAAACCTCGCCGGCGTACTGGACGACGGCGGCCTGGCCGCCAATCGTAACCGTCAACTGCGAGAGATTCGCCAGAGGGGCGGGCGTGGAGACCATCTGTCCGGAGGTCACGGCCGGTTTGGTCGAGCCGAAGCCGGTGCCGTAGAGCTGCAGCGTTTCGCCGGGCACCGCCGGGCGGGAGGAGATGGTACTCCCCAAAGCGCCGGCGGGCGCGACCACGGAACCGTCGCTATTGTGCCGCGCGGCGGCGTAGCCACCCTGAATGGTGAAAAATGCGGGGGAGTAGTTCGCCAGCGTCGCGGTTCCGTTGGCGGCGCCATTGGGACTATTCACCTGCACTGCCACGGTTCCGGTCGCGCTGTCGGTTGGAGCCTGCACGTTCAGTTGTGTAGGACTTACGTAGGAGATCGCGGCTTTCTTGCCATCGATCAGGACCGTGACATTGTCGATGACGGTTGGCAATGCTGTTCCGGAAAAGTCCGACGCACGCCAGGAGCGTGTGGTGGCGGACAGGCTCGTGCCATAGATCGACACCCACGATCCGCTTTCAATGGTGTTCGCGCCGCTGGCGGCATTGGCGACAGATGTGATTGCCGGCTGTCCCGCGGTAGTCTGGCTAAATGCCGGGCTCGCGGAAACCGACAGTCCAAGAAACATCAACCAGTGAGTGCATGCCCGTTTCATGCTCACACCTCCGTTACTCAAATCTGTGTCGGTCAGTATACACCCGAAACCAGCCGGTTCGTGCTCTCGGTGTTCGGATTACAGCTTGAACGCAAGCACGGCCAGCGGAGGCAGAGTCAGCACCAGGCTCGCGGGACGGCCGTGGGAGGTTACGTTGGTTGCCGCGGCCCACCCTCCGTTACCCATGTTCGACCCTCCGAACATTTCCGCGTCCGTATTGAGGATTTCGCGGTACGCGCCCTCTTTGGGAACGCCGACGCGATAATTCAGCCGGGGCATGGGAGTGAAGTTGCAGACGAAGACGATGAAGTCGTCGCGGTTGCGGGCGTAGCGGACGAAACTAATGACGCTCGAGTCGGCGTCGTGGAAGTCGATCCATTCGAAGCCGCGGTAATCGTCATCGACCTCGTAAAGCGAAGCTTCGCACCGGTACAATCCGTTGAGCTCGCGCACCAGAGTCTGCAGTGTCCGGTGCACTTGATATTCCAGCAGCCACCAGGGCAGCTCTTCGTCGTGATTCCACTCCCAGGTCTGCCCGATTTCGCACCCCATGAACATCAGCTTCTTGCCGGGATGCCCGAACATATACGCCAGAAACGCCCGCGCGTTGGCGAAGCGCTGCCATTCATCGCCGGGCATTTTCGCCAGTAGATGGGCCTTGCCATGCACGACTTCATCGTGTGAGACCGGCAGAACGAAATTTTCCGTGAATGCGTAGAGCATGCTGAAGGTGATGTCGTTCTGATGGAATCTGCGAAAGACGGGATCCGTGGAGAAATACCCGAGCATGTCATGCATCCAGCCCATGTTCCACTTCATGGTGAAGCCCAGGCCGTTGGAATAGACCGGACGGGAGACGCCGCTCCAGGAGGTCGATTCCTCCGCGACGGTCATGGCGCCGGGGACCTGATGCGCGAGTTCATTGAAGCGGCGAAGGAAGTCGATGGCTTCGATGTTCTCGCGGCCTCCGTAGCGGTTGGGAATCCATTCGCCTTCGCGGCGCGAATAATCCAAGTACAGCATGGAGGCGACCGCGTCCACGCGCAGTCCGTCGATATGGAATTCCTTGAGCCAATACAGTGCGTTCGAGAGCAGAAACGTCAGCACCTCATTGCGTCCGAGGTTGAAGATGGCGGTGCCCCAATCGCGATGCTCTCCCTGCCGCGGATCGGCGTGCTCATACAAAGCGGTGCCGTCGAAGCGATAAAGACCGTGAGGATCGTGCGGGAAGTGAGCGGGAACCCAATCGACGATGCACTCCGATCCCGGCCTGATGGCAGCGGTCGACGAAAAAGCGGAAATCGTCGGGCGTGCCGAAGCGCGACGTGGGCGCGTAGTAGCCGGTGATCTGATAGCCCCAGGAGCCGGAGAAAGGATGCTCGGCCACGGGCATCAGTTCGATGTGGGTGAATCCCATGCGGCGCGCATAGGCGGGAAGTTTTTCCGCCAGCTCGCGGTAGGACAGCAGTGAATTGTCGGCGCCGCGCATCCAGGATCCCAAGTGCACTTCGTAGATCGAGACGGGCTCTCGAAGAATATTGGTTCGCGCACGGCGCTCCATCCATTCCCAGTCGCCCCAGGCATAAGCGGAATCGGCCCATACCACGGACGCGCTTTTGGGAGGGACCTCAGCGAAAAAGCCGTAGGGATCGCAGTGATCCTGCACGGAGCCATCCTTGGCGAGCACCGAGTACTTGTAGGGCGCTCCCGCGGCCGCGTTGGGCAGAAAAATTTCCCAGACGCCGCCATCGCGCAGCCGCATGGGATGGCGGGTGCGGTCCCAACCGTTGAAATCGCCGGTGACGCTGACCACTTCGGCGTTCGGCGCCCACACGGCGAAGCGGACACCTGTGACACCCTGGAACTCCACCACGTGAGCGCCCATGGTGCGGTAGCTTTCGTAATTCGATCCTTCCCCGTGAAGGTGCAGGTCGAAGGCGGTGAGAAGCGGCGGGAAACGGTAGGGGTCGTCGAGATCCACGGATTCACCGGAGTAGAGAATAAGGCGAAAGCGGTAGTCGCGAGACGGCTCGGGCAAAGTGACGGAGAAGAATCCGGTGGGACCCTGCTGCATCGGAGCGAGGCTGTCGTCACAGTCGACCAGTTGCACTTCGCGGGCTTGCGGCAGCCAAGCGCGGACGGTCTCTTCGTGCGGCCCCAAGAACGAAAATGGGTCGCGATGTTTGCCGGCGGCGACTGCTTCCACCTGCGGGTCAATCTGAACTTCGAGCATCGTCGTTATTATTACAGGAATGGATGCCACCGAACCTGCTCTGGCCGAGTTGCACCTGCATTTGGAGGGCTCGATTCAGCCGGAGACCCTGCGGGAAATCGATCCCACGCTAACCTTGGAAGAGATCGCTCAAGAAACACATTCCACCGATTTTGCCGGCTTCATCCGCGCCTACATCTGGGTCAACCGCAAGCTCAAATCTCCGGACGATTATGCGATTGCCGCGCGGCGCCTGTTCGAGCATCTGGAAGAGCAAGGCGTCGGGTACGCAGAGGTGACTTTGTCGGCCGGTGTGGTGCTGTTCAAGCAGCAGGATCTTGGAGCCGTGTTCGACGCCCTGGTGCGCGAGGCTGCCCGGACCCGCGTGACCGTCCGTTGGATTTTGGACGCCGTCCGGCAGTGGGGGGCGGAGAAGGCGCGTCCGGTTTTCAAGTTCGCGGCGGAGCGGCGGCAAGAGGGAGTGGTGGCGATTGGCATCGGCGGGATTGAGGCGGAGGGCCCCGCGCTGTGGTTTCGCGATCTTTATGCCGAGGCTCGCGACCGCGGCTTACGGCTAATTGCGCATGCCGGCGAGACCACGGGACCGGAGAGCGTGTGGCAGGCTCTGGAAATCGGCGCGGAACGGATCGGGCATGGCATTCGCGCGATCGAAGATCCGCTGCTGATGGACCATCTGCGGGATCGAGGCATTCCCCTGGAGGTCTGCATCAGCAGCAATGTTCGCACCGGCTCCGTGGCGTCGCTTCAAGAACATCCAGCAAAGAACTTGTTCGATTCAGGCGTTCCGATTGTTTTGAACACTGACGATCCCGCCCTGTTTGGGTGCACCCTGCGGGGGGAGTACGCTCTGGCTGAACAAGAATTTGGTTTCACGGCGGTGCAAATCGCAACCCTCAAGGAGAACGCCTACCGCTTTGCTTTTGGAGGAACAGGCTGATGGGTTCAGTGCCGCCGGCCTCACCGGCGGCTGGATCCGGAGCGGATTTCAAACAGGAAGTTGGCGACTTCGCTCTGGAGCGATTCGGCCATGCGGGATACATCGTCGGCCGCGGCCAGCAAATCCGCCGCGCTCCGGCTGGTGTCCGTGGCCGCTTGCATGACCTCGGCGATGCTGGCCGAAATATTCTCCGCGCTTTGGGCGACGGAGCGGACGCTGTCGGTGATCTTCCCCGTTGCGTCTCTTTGCTCGGCGATGGCGCCAGCCACGCTTTGCGAAGCGGAGTGGATCGACTCGATCCCCGACCCGATGGTGGCTAGAGCCGTGGCGGCTTGACCCGACGATTCGCGAATCGCCGAGACATCGGAGGTGATCTGACCGGTGGCGGCAGCAGTGCTGCGCGCCAGGTTTTTGACCTCAGAGGCCACCACGGCGAAGCCCTTGCCGGCCTCACCGCTGCGCGCGGCCTCAATGGTCGCGTTGAGGGCCAGGAGGTTGGTTTGGCTGGCGATCTGGGAAATCGTCTTTACCACGCCCTCCACCCGCCGGCACGCCAGCGTGAGCCCCTGCATAATCTCTCCGGTCCGGGCTCCTTCCTGGGATGCGGTCCGCGCGACGTCATTGGACTGGGTAACTTCGGAGACCACGGTGCCGAAGGAGCGTTCCAGGTTAGAGACGGCCTCGCTGGCAATCTCAACGGTAGCGATGGTTTCGCGCGACGCGGCTTGCAGCGCCGCGGTCTGGTGCGTGGTGCGCGCGGCGGTTTCGGCCAAAACGCCCGCGGTGGCGCGCATCTCGGTGCACGACGCGGCGACGGTGGTTGCGGCAGACTGGATCGCATGCTCCAGTTCGTCGGCCAGGAGTTGCCGGCGCTGCTCGGCGTCCTTGAGCGCCGCTGCCTGAGCAGCCATTTGGGCTGATGCGTCATTGATCAATTTCGCGGATTCCCGGAATGCGCCCGGCATCCCCCGCAGCAGGACGCGGCGGAAGAATTTGCCCCTGGCCGCGGCATCCAGCGCCGCGCCAGCCTCACGCACGAAGGCGTCAGTGATATCGAAGGCGTGATTCACGGATTGGATCAAGCGGCCAAGATCGCCTTCCGGGCAGTGCAGTACGCGGCCCTCCAGGTTGCCTCGTGCGGCGTCCTCACAAACCTCCGAAAGACGCTCGCACCAGTGCCGGTACATGGCGACTTCAGCCCGGAGCCGGTCCAGCTCCGCTGCGCTTTCTTGATCGAGGGCCGCGTCAGAGAGAGAAGAAGAATTCGTCATATTCCACGTTTTTTGAGGCCAGCAAACTCCCCAACATGCCGCCGCCGGCGGCCATTCCCGCGCGCCAATCGGAATGTTCTTTCTCTTCCGCCAGTAAGGCCGCGTAGAGGTCTGTAGCCGCGGCCACAGCGGCGCGTTCCGGCACACGCCGGTTGGAGTGGTACCCCACGACACTGCCGCCGGGTCCTACCGTCGGAGTGACGTGCGCGTGGACCCAATAGTGATCTCCGCCCTTCGCCATGTTGACCACGTAAGCGAACACTTCCTGCTTGGCTTTGAGAGTGTCCCAAAGCAGCTTGAACACACAGCGAGGCATGGCCGGATGGCGGATAATGTTGTGGTTCTCGCCGAGAAGTTCTTCTTCGGAATAACCGGAGATTTTCAGGAACACCCGGTTGGCGTAAGTGACGATGCCCTTGAGATCCGTCTTGCTGACAATGATCTCTTCTTCACCGAAGAATCGCTCTTTCCCGGTCGGGGAATAGGATGGTCTCATGGCTCTCGAGAGCGGCGAAGCATCGTGAGTTCTCGCCGCGACCCTCTTTTGATCGACGGATATTTCTCCGTCTGTATTGCCCGGAGCCTGATTTCTTCGCCTCTGGTGTCCCGGAAAATCCCGAGTTCCGTGAGCCATGGGATGGTGTTTTTGCGCCGGTGGTTTCAGTTTCCGGCCGAGAGGAAGACTTTCTGCGTCCCACTCACACCGCCCAGCGTGAAGCTCAACGGCACGGAATCGCTGGCGGCGATTGACGGCGCCGCCACATTGAGCTGGTACAGCCCGACATGACCGGGAGCTAACCCTTCGTAGCCGATGGACGAGGCCGGCGGGCCTTGAGGGAACGTTGGCGATGGCGCCGGGTGGAAGCACATAAGTCATCCCGTCGGTGAACAGCGCTACAGCCTACTGGACGCCTCCGATATCGAAACTGGGGGGAGCCAACAACCCCGTCTGCACGCTGTCCATCGTCACGGGAAAAGGTGGGCTGCTGCGAGCCTCTGTCTGCACAACGTCTCAGAGTGTCTCCCACGCGGCCGAGAAAGGGCGTTTCGATCGTTCTATCGTATTTATTTCACCAGAACGTGTTTCTCCAGCATCTTGCGGCGAACCACTCCGCCGTAAACGTTGCCCTTCGAATCGGCTCCCACGGCCTCGGCGCCGCTGTGTTCATCGGTGGTGGATTCCGTGTCTTCGATGAACGCCGTGACTTTGCCGGTCTTGGCGCTGCCTACGCGAATGCCCTTTTTCCACCCGGGCTGATCCATGCCGAAGGATTCGGAGTCGGCCACATAGAGGGTGTCGTCCTTGGTGATGAACAGCCCACTGGGGCGGCCGAACTGCGTCCATTGATCCAGGAACCGCCCGTCCTGATCGAAAATTTGGATGCGATTGTTCTCGCGGTCGGCCACGAACAAACGGCCTTGCGAATCCAGAGCCAGGCTGTGCGGCTCGCGAAGCTCGCCTGGCGCGGAGCCGCGTTTGCCCCAGGACTTGATAAATTTGCCGTCTTTCGAAAACTTGACGATGCGGTCGTTGCGCGAAGTTTTGCCGCCGCCGGTGGGACGGTGGCCGTCGCCGACGAAAATATCGCCGTTCGCTCCTACGATCACCGACGCCGGCTGGTCGAAGGTGTCCGGGCCGTCACCGGTCACGCCCGCCTTGCCCAGCGTCATCAGCAGCTTTCCCTGGGGCGTGAACTTGAACACCTGATTCCCCTTCCCGCCTTCCGCGCGAGCATCCGTGATCCACACGTTGCCTTCGCGATCGATCCAGAAGCCGTGCGGGAAATTGAACATTCCCGCGCCCCAACTGTTGACCAGCTTGCCGGACATATCGTAGACCAGCACCGCGGGTTCGCTGCGGCCGGTGCAGGAGTTTTCGTGGCAGCGCCCCAACACATACAGCTTCCCGTCCGGACCTTCCTGCGCGCCGGTGATGGCGGGCCAAGTCATGCCTTGGGGAAGCTCCGCCCATTCGCGAAGGGTGCGGTAGGGCGTAGGCCAGCTGTTGTTCGGGTCCAGCGTCTTCGGCGTAGTTTGGGTGAAGGCTACAACGGCAAAAAGTGCGAGCGTGAACGGCAGTCGGCGTGGCATATGGGTTTAAACGTCATCACGGCCGATATTGACGATGAAGTACTCCGCTCGCGTCGTTCCAACGTTCTTGGCATTGTGGATTTCGTTGGAGCCGATCAGGCCCACGTCTCCGGGGCCCAGCCGGTACGGTTTGCCCGAAATCGTCAGCTCCATGGTGCCCAGGCGGACCAGCATCATCTCTTCCCGCAGGTGCTGATGCGGTGGGTGATTCACTTCTCCCGGGGCGATGTCGCTTTGATGCGACTCCATCTTGAAGCCGGTATGCGTCTTGGCGGTAAACATCCGGCGATTCCTGTTCTGCCCGTTGGTGGTCACGGGCAGCTCCTTATATAGGAACGCCTCCGTCTTCATGACCGGAAGCTTCTCCACGCCGTCGGCGGAAGCGACAGGCTCCGCCTGCTTTGCGTTCTGTGCGGATGCCGTCGCCGCGGCCAGGGCCGGCAGCATCAAACTCAAATGTCTGCGCGAATATTTCACGAGGTCCTCCTTGATTGAGGGTGTACGGGGCGCGATGACCAGAACACTATACACCTGGCAGGGGGTGGACGCCAGCCGTACTCTTCTGAGCCGTTACTGGGACAGAAGGCGCTTAACGTTTTCCACGTAAAGATCGCAGAAGGGCCGCCGCAATCCCTCCCGCGCTACCGGGCCATTGTCGGTGAACTCTATATAGCCGCGCGCGGTCGAGTCGAACTTGGGCCACACGGCGAGACTCGCTCCATTGGGGTTGCCAGTCTTGGCGAAGTTAGTCCAATACTCTTCGATCGCCGAGGAGAGATCGCGGTCCGCTTGGGCGTAATTCGCGCCCAGCCTTCCGAAGACGTAGGAAACTTCCGCGCCATGCGTCGCTCCCGCCGCCTCGCGCCCCGGCGCCGCGCGGTCGAACTGATACTCGTATGCGGCATTGCCTGCGGCGGCGTGCCAGAGCAGTTCGGCCACAACCGGGCAGCGGTACATTGTGTCTACGGTCCACTGAGCAGCTTGGCCGCCGTAGAGCGGATCGGGCTCAGGCGCGGCGGAAGCGTTGATTGCGTACAGCGCAAAAGCGCGCGGGGCAAGCGGGCCGTACATGTCTTTCATTGCGCCTACCATCGCTTTGCCCAAATCCGCGGGCGTTCCGGGCGGAGTTCGCTCGCGCGAGTTGCTTCCCATCAGCAAAGGAACCTTCTGCTCCTCACCCGACGCGAACACCTGTGCGGGCGGCTTGGGAAAAACCCAGCCGTCGGCCACCACTCCATTCGCCGGTCCGATGCTTAGGCGCGGTCCTGCCACCAGCTTCAACAGCTCCTCCATGGGCAGAGCGCGCAGGTCTGTCAGATTCTTGCCCGCGGTGAGTTGCTCGCCGGTCTTCTCCGCTTCAGCCAGCGTTGGAGCGTCGGAAGAGCTAACCGGCCCGCTCTTCAGCTTCATCAAGGCGCCGAGCGCGGTCATGCCGAGCGTGGCCTCATCCGGGTTCCTGGTGACAGTCCCGCTTTCGGCGATCACACGCTCAAACAGGCCCTTGGCCAGCGGCGAGGTCATCAGGACATTCACGTCCACCGCTCCGGCGGACTGGCCGAAAATCGTTACGTTCGCAGGGTCTCCGCCGAATTTGGCGATATTGTCGTGGACCCACTTCAGCGCGGCCACCTGGTCCATCAAACCGTAATTCCCAGAGGCGTGGTGCGGCGATTCCTTGGTCAGCTCAGGATGTGCGAAGAACCCGAAAATGTTGAGCCGGTAATTGACGCTCACCAGAACCACGCCGTGCCGAGCCAGGCTTTCTCCATCGGAGGCTGCGCTCGAAGCGGTGCCGCCATAATTGCCGCCGCCGTGAAACCACACCATCACCGGCTTTTTTGTTTTCGCCGGCCACTCCGAATTCCAGACGTTCAGAAACAGGCAATCTTCCTGACTGTTCGCCATGGGACGGTTGCCGGAATTCTGCGCGCACGGTGGGCCGAAGGAGACGGCGTCGCGCACGCCAGTCCAGGATTCGACCCGCTGCGGTTCGCGCCAGCGCAAATTGCCAACCGGGGGCTGGGCATACGGGATGCCTTTGAAGACCGCTCCGCCGGAGTCGAGGAGGACGCCTCGAAGCTGGCCGCTGTTGACGGCGGCGAGCGGACTGGGGTCCGCCGCAAAGACTGGAATTGCGAGCAGGAAGAGCTTCGCGCGCATGAGGGTTCCTCCTGAGTGCCGATTGTACTACTGCAAGGACGTGAGCGCCCCGCGCGCCAGGCCGGCCGGTCTCCGATTTGGCACTTTAACATAACGCCGGAATGAACTAAGCCGCAAGCGGCATTTTGCGGAGTCGCCGTCTGCGAATTGGTTTTCCGGTTAGGTTCGGACGTTGTTCTGCGAGTGGCGACAACGCGCCCGCGGCCGGGGTTATTTGGGTGTTTCATCGGTGAAGGAGGTTGTACCGATGACTCTACTCAAACAGCGAATGCTGGAGGATCTCCGCATCCGCAACTACGCACCGACGACCGTGGAATGCTACGTTCGCTCCGTCACCGAGTTCGCCAAGCACTTCCACAAAGCGCCGGATCAACTCGGGCCGGAAGAGATTCGCTCGTGGCAGTTGTTCCTGCTCGATGAGAAGCGGGTCAAGCTTTCGACCTATATTCAGGCCATCTGCGGACTCCGCTTCTTCTATTCCCACACGCTGAACCGCAAGATCGACATTGAACGGATTCCGTTCCCCCGCCGCGAAAAGAGACTTCCGCTCATTCTCAGCAGAGAAGAAGTCAAAGCGCTGCTGACCGCACCCAAGAACCTGGCACACCGGGCGATGCTGGCCACCCTGTACGGCGCCGGGCTCCGTGTATCGGAGGCGACTAACCTCAACGTACAGGACTTGGACCGCAGCCTTGGAGTGATCTGGGTGCGGGGCGGCAAAGGCCGCAAAGACCGGCAAGTGATGCTCTCTGAGCCGCTGCGCGAAGTGCTGGTCGCCTACTGGCGGCGGAAGCGACCCACGAGTTGGCTCTTCCCCGGAAACAAGCCCGGTTGTCCGCTGTCACCCAGAAGCGTTTTCTGCACTTGCAGAAAGGCGGCCCGGCTCGCCGGCATCGCCAAGAAGGTGCACCCGCACTCATTGCGCCACGCCTTTGCCACGCATCTGCTGGAGGACGGCACCAACTTGGTGATTATCCAAAAACTGCTGGGACATGCGGACATAAGAACCACAGCTCTCTATCTGCACGTCAGCAATATCGCCATTCGCTCGACCAAGAGCCCGCTCGAAACAATCGACTCGCTCGATCTGGTGCAGGCCACTCCACACCTTCCACCGACACGCGGATGAACGAACGTCGGCTCGAAGTGGCCGACATCTTTCGCACGTACGAAAAGGATTTCTTCGCGCACTGGGGACACGTACTCGGTCCTCAGCAGAGAAAGGCCTTCCAAGCGATTCGCGACTGCCGCACCGCGGCCCTCGGCCGGCACGCCGAGTATGCGGAGCAGTGCGATACGTGCGGCCATCTCGTCATCTCGTATAACTCCTGCCGCGACAGACACTGCCCCAAGTGTCAGGCGTCCTCGCGCGCCAAGTGGCTGGAGGCCCGGCAGCGCGAGGTGCTGCCGGTTCCCTATTTCCACGTCGTCTTCACGCTGCCGCAACAGATCGGCGGACTGGCGCTGCAGAATGCGCGTGTGATCTATACGCTGTTGTTTCAAGCCGTATCGGAAACATTGCTCACGATTGCAGGCGATCCCCAACGTCTGGGCGCGGCCATCGGGTTCCTCGCCGTTCTTCACACTTGGGGGCAGAACCTTCATCTTCATCCACACCTGCACTGTGTTGTGCCCGGCGGCGGCATCGCGCCGGACGGCGCAAGTTGGATCGGTTGTCGAAAGCCCTCGTTCCTTCTCCCCAATGAAGTGCTGGGCTGCCGGTTCCGAAACGTGTTTCTGCTCTGCTTGAGAAAAGCGTTTGAGGAAGGCCAGCTCCGCTTCCACGGAGAACTGGCCGGTCTGGCCAAACCGGCCGCATTCGCCGCGCTGTGCCACAAAGCAAAAAAGAAGAACTGGGTAGTCTATACCAAGCTCACCGTTCGGTGGACCGGACCAGGTCCTGAAGTACCTGGCCCGCTACACCCATCGCGTAGCCATTTCCAATCGGCGATTGCTGTCGATGGAAGACGGCCGCGTGAGCTTCGAGTGGAAGGACTACGCGGACGGGAACAAGACCAAGATCATGACGCTGGACGCGGTGGAGTTCATCCGCCGCTTCCTGCTCCACATCCTGCCTGCAGGATTCGTGCGTATCCGTCAGTTTGGTTTTCTGGCCAATCGGGCGCGGCGAAAGAAACTGGCGCTCTGCCGCTCCTTACTCAGCGCGCTGCCTGCTCCGAAGAGCGACGCGGCGGTCGTTAACCGGGATGGAAAGCCAGAGGAGCGGCACCCCAAACCATGCCCTGTCTGCAAGAGCGGGCATATGATTCTGATCCGGCTGTTCCCACCCGCACGCCCGATTCCAGCGCCGCATCAGCACTCACCATGAATTCTCTCGCGCGAGATGCCGAACCAGCAGCCTTCGCCGGGGCTAAGGGGGATGTGTGCTCAGAAGCCCCGAGCTGGGCTGAACACATCACTTTCCAGCCGCGCGGTCCACCCTCGGCAATCAAGATTCGCCGCTTGCGGGTAGCTTTCGGTGATGCTCGTTACCCCGCATCCAGAGCCAGAAATTCATTCAATCCCCATACATCCCGTTCCGGCTCACTTCAATCCAATTCTATCCGCAATGGTTCCGGCGGCCCCTTTCCTGCCCATCCTCGGAGCTCCATCCGCCGGAACCACTGCAGATAGAATCCTTAGGATTATCGGAAGTGGGCGCACCGCGCGGCCCCAGCCGCGTTACGCGTTATGATAGACGCGATGACGAGAGCGCGACAATCTGCGGCCTTGGTTCTTAATGCTCCGTACTCCAAATTCAAGGGTACAGGCGAAACATTCGAGGAGATGACGTCATCCGGCTTCGCCGGGGGTTACATACTTTCCGAGAATGACGTGGCTCAACTGAACACCGGATGTAAGGTCGTATTGTTGGACAAAGAGAGAGAGCGGCGTGCCGAAGGCCAACTTAAGAGCATTGAGAAGGCCGAGAAAGCGGGCAACGGACAGCAAAGATACAATGTGTATTTTGAAAAAGCAAAGCAAGTGCCGTATATCTCCGAGGGCCTCAAAAGAAGTGGCGTCGCAGTAATTTGAACAGACACGTCAACCGGCAAACGCCCGCTAAAGGGTCGTTCGGCTCACGGGTTGCGAGACACGGTCCGGCTCCCACGCACCGACGCTGACGGGCTTATTGCTTTTCGAGCGTCAGCCCGATCGTGATGGGCTTCCCATCTGGAACCACCTTCTTCTCGACCGTTTTGTAGCCGTCCATCCTGATCGTGATAGTGCGTGGAGTATCGCCTTGCTTTAGCAGAAAAAAAACAAGCGGTGTCACTCCGCCTTTGTTCCCGTCGATCTCGACCCCGGCTCCAGGTGGAACGGTGACAATAGCGCACGTAGATGCTTGGCCTTCTTGCGCCAGATCAGCCAACTCTTGCGGAGTCAGCGCGCGTCCGACGTTTGCCAATCCGGCTGCGGCGGCGGGCGAGCCCTTCGCCGCCTCCGAGTTGCCCTCTAGCCCCGACAGCATCCTCGCCTGCCCCTGCTTCAATAACTCGACGAAGTCCTTCAGGATTTGTCTATTCTCGGCTTCAGTGTGCCCGTAAGTGCCCGCAGTCGCGCCGGCAGCACTAACGCCAAACTGACCTTTTGATCCGCCCTCCATACTTACGAGGAATTTCTTTTCGACCAAATGGTACTCCAAATAGTCGGATGTCTTCGCCGACTCATTCACCATCTCCTGAAGATTGGTGATGACTGCCGCAACCTGACTGGAATTTAATTTGACGACGCCAGTTTCAAGCTCGTTGAGACTGTCGGTGACGCTGATCGCCAGGTCAGCGAGGTCAAAATCGCCCGCACGATTGGCCGTCTCCGCCGGACCCGTGCTGTGAGGAATCTCCACTGTGAGTTCGACGGCTCCCTTGTTATAGAAAGCCTTGATCTTCCCGGCCGGTATCTTTTCGGTCCGCATCAGCTGGGCGGTGCTAACCGTCACGGAAGTGACCGCCAGAGCCACGCCTAACAGCGGTACCCAGTAGGGTCGCATGCAGAAAGTGTACCGCTTCCGTGCCGTTCGGTCAGCACGGCAGGGCCGGACGGTCAGAAGCCAGGTTCCCGCGCGGCGGACTTTTTATTAGACGATAAAGTATGTTCTCATCTAGCAACCGGAGCGCCCCGGATCGGAGCTTGGCGGAACTGTTCCGAACGGCCCGCAGAGGATCGGCATCAGCTTCCGATCAAGCAATTGTGGACGGCCTCTTGGCAGCGGCTGAGCAAATAGCACGTTTCTCGACGGAGGCCGTACTGCTGTGGGAGGGTTGCCGAAGGCAGCGTGCGAAGTATGCCATACCGCCGGCACTTGCTGAGAAGTTGCGGCGGGAGCATCTTCCTGCCGTGAACCGAAGCGAAGGGAACGGTCCCGTCCACACGGCTTATCGCATTGCGGGCGGCCGACGCTTTCAAGATTGGCAACACGATCACATCTATGACGGCAAACACGGAAACCTTCGTGCCGCTGTCGAACGACGCCACTTCACGCAGAGCGCGGGAATCGTACTCGTGCCCAAACACGTTCACCTCAAGCGGCCCACAAGTGCATCGCTTAGCAGGTTCTTTCGCGGAATAGCATTCCTGAAGTTCGGTTATGATCCTGACCGTTTATTTTGCGAAGACGTGGACGAGTATGGGTTTGAGCGCGGCGCGCCTTATCGGGTGTTCTGGTCCGATCCTATCGGACGGCACGACAGCAGATAGCCGCACATAAAGGACGTTATGTTTGACTAAGTTTCTACTTGCGATCACAATGATATGTGATATCATTATCTCGTATGACAAACATGGTGATCGTTTCTCCCCAAGCCAAAATTTTGCTCGACGCCTTGACGGCGCTCCTGCAACTTCCGCCTGCAACCATCATTGAGCGAGGACTGAATGCCTATCGGGAGCAACTCCCCGCTGAAGATCGAGCGGCACTAGACGCCATCTGCGGCCGCGCGGTGCAGAAGCGCGAAGCGCTGTTAGCACAAGCATCTCGGCAAACAGGAAAAAACGGACAACCCATCGTCACCTACGAAGCGACGCGGGTCACCTTTAAGCGGGATGAAATCGAGCGGCTGAAATCGCAAGACGAGTTTCGAATGATAACGCCGGTCGGAGTGTTCCAAATGAGCAAGGCCGATTTTCATCGCGAGTTCCCGAACGTCGTCGGCTCGAAGAGCTACAAGAACGTGGGTGTCTACAGCTATCCGCAACTGCCGTCCAAAATTGAAGGGTTTCGAGTAGATGTCTAGCGAGCTGGCTGTCTTCAACCGGAATTCGACAACCGAGCTTCCGGCCATGATTGCCGGGGCGGGGAAGGCCGCTTCGCTCCGCTTTGCCGAATTCTTCACCGTCAATATCCGCAACCCCAACACGCGCGCGGCCTATGCCCGCTCCGCCGCCGTGTTTCTCCGCTGGTGTGAAACCCGCGCCGGGGTAGTCGAGTTGCGCCATGTCCAGCCGGTGCACGTCGCCGCCTACATCGAGGAGCTGCAAGGGCGGCACGCCGCTCCTACTGTGAAACAGCACCTCGCTTGTCTGCGCATGCTGTTCGACTGGCTGGTGATCGGGCAGATCATCCCCAGCAACCCCGCGCACTCGGTGCGGGGGCCGCGTCATTCGGTGAGCAAGGGGTCCACGCGAGTTATTTCCTCCGCCGAGGCAACCGAGCTGTTAAAGGGCATGAACGTGTCGAGCGTGGTCGGGCTGCGCGATCGCGCCATCATCGCCGTGATGACTTACACTTTCGCCCGCGTCGGCGCGGTCGTCGCGCTGGCCGTCGAGGATTACTATCCGCAGAAAAAACACTGGTGGCTCAAGCTGCATGAGAAAAACGGCAAGGTCAACGAAATGCCCTGCCATCCCAAGCTAGCCGTGTACCTCGATGAATACATCGATGCGACGTCGATCGCTAGCGACCGCAAAGGCCCGCTGTTCCGCTCGGCCCTGGGCAAGACCAAAACGCTCACCGCGTTGCCGCTCTCGCGCAACGACGTGTGGCACATGGTGCGCCGCCGCGCCAAAGACGCCGGCATTGAGACGGCGATCGGCTGCCACACCTTCCGCGCCACCGGCCTCACCGATTACCTGACCAACGGCGGGCGCATCGAAGTGGCCCAGCGCATGGCCGGACACTCCAACGCCAAAACCACCGGCCTGTACGACCGGCGCACCGATGACATCAGCCTTTCTGAGGTGGCCAAGATCGGGATTTGACAACTTCCGAAAACCCGAGGCTCTAGCCGGGTTAACGTTGGAGGACTTTTAAGATGAGCTTCTACCAAGTCAACCAGAGAAGGACTTTTAAGCGGGAATTCACGGGAGGGTATCTATGCGCCCCGAGTGGCAACCGGGGGGGCTGGCAAATAATGAAGATGCTCCGAAATGGGGACATTCTCTTCAACTACAACTCAACGTGCGCGGGGGGCGGAGCTGTGCTGGGGATTTCGCGGGTAACGAACATCGGTCAGCATAAGGGCACCGCATCACGGACCGCACATGTGATTTCAGGTACGGAATGCATCCAATATTCCGGGCACCACCTGTCGGAGGATGATTTCAGCTTGAAAGAGCGAGAACACTACCGCCAACGCTATCCCAGCTATTTTGAGGTCCACACCGTTTCGCTTCATAAAGCAAATCTCGGAAAGCTCCTGCCCAAGACCCCGAGGGTGTATCTGGTTCAAATTAGAAACGCGGAGGCTCTGCACTTCCTGCGTAAATGGGGTCTCGAACACCTGAGTTAAGTCGCGCGTTCGGGTGAAGCGGACGACATCCGTTTATGCGGCTGGGCTACAGTGATCGTATGGAGAACCCGCGAAAGATGCTCTTGCTAGCGGTTCTGCCCTTAGTGGCGCTACGTTCCATCCCGGCTCAACAGTCGCGCTCAGACTTGGACGGTTGGACCACCGCGAAATGGGGAATGACCCCACAGCAGATCGCAAGTCACTTCCCTGATGCAGAGGCTATTACGCCCCCGGTACGAAATTTTGATGAACTTCGAAAGTTCGTGATGCACAACGTCCAGATCAGCAATCTGAAATTGGAGGTCTACTTCGAGTTCGGAGCGGACACCGACAAGCTGCGGGCCGTTACCCTGACTTCTTTGGAGACGCAGCCACAGATGGCTAACGCTGTGTTCCAACGATTACAACAGTTGTTGTCAGACAAGTACGGCACCTACGGAAAACAGGACGAAGGCCAAAACCTCATCCGGGTGTGGAGGTTTCCCTCCGGCGATATCACACTTCGCCTTCTTGGCGGTGGCTCCGCCAACCTCACCTCGCTGCGCTACCGCCAGAAATCACCAAACAAAAAAGGGCTTGAGAAATTATAAGCAATCAGGCGCTTTCGTTGCCGCCGCTCCTGGTTGGTCGGCCTACGCGTTCGCAGAATCCTTAGGATTATCGGCGGCCCAGATCAGTCAAAATGGAGCGACCAACCACCGATTCGCAGTAACGCGGGTTACGCTGCGAAGAGGTAAATCCAGCGGCGCAGAGCCGCATACGAAAGGAATTGGTCGCTCATGTCTAAAATACGATTTGTAGGGTTGGATGTCCATGCCGAGACGATCGCGGTAGCAGTCGCCGAGGCGGGGAGTGGCGAGGTTCGCAGCTTGGGAACAATCCCCAACCGGCCGGAATCGGTGCGGAAGATGATCGGCAAGCTGGGACCTGTCGGGAAGCTGAAGTGCTGCTATGAGGCCGGGCCGACGGGTTACGTGTTGTACTGGCAGCTGACGCAGTTGGGCGTGGCCTGCGAGGTGATCGCGCCGTCGCTGATCCCCACCAAGGCCGGAGACCGGGTGAAGACCGACCGCCGCGATGCCGAGCGGCTGGCGCGTTGTTACCGTGCCGGCGAATTGACTGCGGTATGGGTCCCGGACGAGAACCACGAAGCGCTGCGCGATCTGGTGCGGGCGCGCGAAGCGGCCAAGCAGGATCAGCTGCGGCATCGCCATCAGCTGGGGAAATTTCTGCTGCGGCACGGCAAGCGTCCCATCGACGCCGGGACGCCATGGACCGAGAAGTATCTGAACTGGATCAGGATTCACGTGCGCTTTGAGCAGCCGGCGTTGGAGGCCACGCTGGCCGATTACCTGCACGAGGTCGAACACGCGGCCGAGCGAATTCTGAGACTGGAGCACTGTATCGAAGCAGCGGTGGCGCAAGCCCCTCCCGAGATCCGTGCCGTGATCGAGGCCTTGCAGGCCTTGCGCGGCGTGGGGCCCATCACCGCAGCGACCGTGGTGGCGGAGGTAGGCAGCCTGGCTCGCTTTGAAAATCCTCGCCAACTGATGGGCTACACCGGTTTGGTTCCGCGCGAGCATTCCAGCGGCAACCGCACCCAGCGCGGCGCGATCACCAAGAGCGGCAATGCGCATCTGCGAAGGGTGCTGGTGGAGTCGGCCTGGGCTTACCGGCATCGGCCCGCGGTCAATGGCCGGCTGCTGAGGCGGCAAAAAGCGCTGACGCTCAGCGACGAAACCAAGCGGATCGCCTGGAAAGCGCAACAACGATTGCATAAGCGCTACACCGCGATGATGGCTCGCGGCAAGCATAAGAATCAGGTCACGACGGCGCTCGCCCGCGAACTGCTGGGATTCCTGTGGGCCATTGCTCTCCACGCCGAAGCGCAATTCAAAATCCAGAAGAAGGCAGCTTAACGTTGTGCACTCTTGCTGGACAGCAGCGCCGATGACAGCCGAGGGCCCACGAAAAGGAGAACCCTCGACGAGAATTGTGCGGTACGGTTTCCGGATCCAACCCGCGTCATCAGTCCGAGGCAGCTCCCGACGAATCATGTTCCTGCGGTTTCGACCCGCGTATATCAGTATGATCAACCGTCGCGCTAGCTCCTCGGCTGTTCTCGGCTCTGCTGTCCATGCAACGTGCTCAAGGCTCACCAACGGGATTCCGCTCCCGCCGGGCCGCCCATCGCAACTCACCCCGAGTGCCACACCGGTGCTCGCCGGCAAGGGTGCGCTTCGCTCCCTTACGGGACCCTTGCCAGCTCCACGCCGTTGCGGCCTCATGCGAACGCGATGGGCGGCTCCGGCGGGATCATCTCGCGCTCCACCTCGGTGCGCTAAAGAAAGCACTTGACAGGTCGCTCCATATCAATTCTCGGAAGCCCGCTCGGCCGAATCAATTATAAGAACTTCAACTGGCTCTCTCCTCGGTTCCAATTTCAACCCGAGCTGCTCTTGAATTGCCGTGAATAGAGATGGACCCGCCGGATCGCTGGGTGTCGCCGGCGTAGACGGCGATGGACCCGCCGGTGTTGTACCCAGTGGCGGCCGCGGCGCAGTTTCCGGATCGAATTGTAGTCGGACATTGAAGCGGCCTGTCAGATTGGTCCTGTCGATGATCGGCCGGTCCGTTAGCCGCCCTAAAAGGGTGACAAGCTGATCAATGGGTGCGCCCGTCGCGAGGATAGTTCCTCCGCCTGCGATGACTGCACCAGGAGGAGGCGCGAAGTTTGGGGGCAGCTTTCCATCTGGCCCAATGGGTGGCTGGGTTCCTGGGGGCAACGGAGATGTCTGCGCGGCCGTCGACGGATCGAAAGGCTTGAGTTTGGGGCCGCCCTTATCGACGGTTAATGTATACACTTGCATCTCCCTTGTCTCGCGATGGCTCTTTAGCCCGAAGCGATCCTCAAGCAGCGCCTGGAGTCTGACAGCCATCATGTCTGGGACGTTCAAATAGGGAGGCGTAGTGGAAGGCGGATCGACCGTACCCGACGCGGTCCTGGCTTCAATGTTCCACAGATCTTTCATCATCCAGCCTTGCGCGCCCATGATCTGATAGTCTCGAACGCGATAGGCCGCGGCGATCATCAGCACCAAGGAGACGCCATTGACGGCGAACCGCCCGCCCGGTGGAACCATGAGTTGCGTGCGTGTTCCAGGCGCGCTGGGCTTGATCGACGCAACTTCAAACGATGGCTTCGCCGCGGGAGGCGCTTGGGAGAAACTTGGGGACGCTACGCCTAAGATCCCAACTATGATCTGCACTGAATTCGCCGATCTCATGGTTTTTTCTCCTGGAGAGGTTTTTCAAAAGTCTCGGTTTTGCACGACCTTCACGGACGCGAACATGAAAAGCGCCGCGGCGCATACGTTGGCCGCAAGGCGCGCCCACGGTATGGGGCCGGCCAGCATGTCGGGGCGGGCCATGTAGTCTCGGCCGGACATGAATACCAGCGGATTTACGGAATTCAGCGATCTGGGGGCATTTGCGCAAACAAGAAGCACGCCCAGCACCACCATCGGGGCTGTGTACTGACCATCGACGAGCGAAGAGATCAGCACCGCCACGCCGGCAAATACTATTCCGCCGCCGGCCAATAGAAGGAGGTAAAAACGGACCTGGAAGAGCGAGATCGGCCACCCGGCTAAGCTGAACACGGCTGATATAGCGATCCACGGAAGGACTGCCAGAACGGCGGCCTGAGCCAGGCCCGCCCAGATGCGGACGCCCACCAGCCGGGCGCGGCTAACCGGTATCGCCAGCGTGAACGATGAAACGCCAGCCGCCTTTTCCTGCACCAATCCGCCCATCATCAGGAGGGTCATCGCTACAAGCCACATGATGGCGATCAGCCGATGACCTGAATGCAACGTGGAATAGTAGTAGTCAACCGTCGACCTTGGCGTCACATCCTGGCCGAGCTCGTAGACCACGTACGAGCAAAGTCCAGTGATTCCCGCAACAGCAACCAGGAACCGCGTCCGCGTCTCTAGCCACGCTTTGTACCAGAGCATTTCAGTTCTCCTCCACCGTCTGCAGAAAAATCTCCCGGAGACCGACCGGAGTTACCTCGACGGCGCTCGCCTGACAATCTCTGGCCCGATCCACGATTGCTTCCACGTTACGGCTCGCAAAGATGCTCATTTGTTGGCCGCGCGTGCGGATGCGCTCAACTCCAGCCATCTGAAAATCGGCCGCGTCGGGAATGGAGAGAAACACCATATCGACCTGCCGCCAAGACTGACGTAGAGCGTCCAGAGATGCGTCCATGACCAGGCTGCCTTTATGGATGACGCACACTTGATCCGAAATTCGCTCCACTTCGGCAATCTGATGCGAAGAGAAAAACACAGTGGTGCCGTCAGCGCACTCAGTGACCAGGGTTTCCAACAATTGCTCGATGCCAAGGGGATCGAGGCCTTCGCTCGGTTCGTCGAGTATTAAAAGAGCCGGGTGCCGCGAAACCGCCAGCAGCAAATCCAGCTTCGTGCGCATCCCCTTAGACAAATGCCGGACCTTCCGGCCCGGCGGCAGCTCGTACTTCCGCATGAGAGCGGCGGCAAGATCAGAACGCCAGCCGGGGAAAAAGCCGCTGGTGAACCTGACGATCTGCTCCACCGTCATGTAGCTATAAAGGCGCTTATCCTCGCTTACGAAAGCCACGGCCCGGCGTATGGCCACACTATCCGCGGGATTGCCAATTCGTTTGCCCAGGACGGTGCCGCTGCCAGAGGTCGGTTTTACCATTCCCAGAAGCATCTTTATCGTTGTGCTCTTGCCCGCGCCATTCAAGCCGAGAAATGCTGTGATGCCGTTGGGCTGTACCGTCAAGTTGAGGTCTCGGACCGCGGGCGTTGACCCATACGATTTGCAGAGTCCGGCTGTTTCGATCGCTGGTGAACAGGTCATCGCTTCCCCACGGTCTCGACCCTCGGCAGCAGCAGGCCGGCTTCGAACAGCCTCCTGATTTCGTCATCCAGCAACCCCTCATCGCGCAGTCTTAGGATCAGATTGTCCACGCGCTCCCGCGCTGCCTGAACACGGTCGCCAAAACGTCGAGTCCGCCGATTCACGCAAACGAATGCTCCCGCTCCGTGATGGAGTGCCAAGACACCTTCGTGCTCTAGCTCCGAATACGCCTTTGCAACGGTGCCGGGGCTGACCACCAGTTCCTCGGCAAGCGTCCGAATGCCTGGAAGCTGGTCGCCGTCGCGCAAGGCCCCGCTCTCAATGGCGTGGCGAATTTGCTGCATCAACTGGAGGTATAGAGGCTGGCCGGCGGAAGTTGAGAGCTTGATGAGCATCGCTCACACTGTACTTCTGTTGTAGTACAGTATCACTTCATCCGACGCAGAGTCAAGCTGGCGTTGTGATTAAGGTTTGATAGACGATAAAGTATGTTCTCGTCTAGCAACCGCGCGACTTCGGCTCTCACTCCCGGGCTTTGAGGTGGAGCCTGACCCGGCCGGGCCGACCTTTCTGGACGCCATGCGCGATCAGCTTGGGCTGAAGCTGGAACGGACCAACGGCCCGATCCGGGTCCTCGTCATCGACAGTGTGGAAAAGCCCTCGGAGAACTGACTCTCTACTGGCTCACTTCTTCCCGGCTTGGGGACCCCGCGGCTCCGAGGCCGGCGGCACGAGGTTCTTCATCCGCAGATACACCACCATGCTGCCGTAAATCTCGTTATTGTGGCCGTAGTTCAGCGTCAGCAGGCCCATGCGAAGACTGCGCGTCTGCCGGCCGTTCTCCTGCGTGATGTCGACGGTCTGCGCGCCGGAAGCGTCGGTCAAAGCGGCGTAGACTCCGTCGCAGTAGGTGAACGCGTCATTCAGGACCTTGAGAATGTCGGCCTTGGAAGTGAGTTTTTCGAGATTGCCGGGGCTGGGATTCTTTTCGCCCTTGGCTTGGGAGCACCACAGGTAGTTATAGGTCGCCACGTGCGCCACCTGCTGGCCGAAGGTGCGGACCTCCTGCTGATCTCCGGGGCGCATGCCGTAATTCTCTTCCGGCATCTTCTCGGCGGTGCGCACGATGTTGTTCCGGTTGTTGGTATAGGCGTTGCGCAGCCAGGTGGACATGGGGTTGTCCTGTGCCAAGGCTGACGCGGCCAGAATCAGGAGACTGGGAATGAGCTTGCGCATAGTCATTAACACTTTATCTCAAACCGCCGTATCTCAAACCGTCCGCGCATTCGCGGCCCCCAGCATCTTCGCCCATTGGCTGAAAACACCCGCGCCGATGGGTTGCAGGGCCGGAAGTTTGGCTTCGGTTTCCTGCGCGAATTTGGAGGAGTCGATGTTCTCCTGACTCAGCTCCTCGCCGAAGGCCTCCCGCATGCAGGCCGCCAGGCCGGCGGTCACTTCCATGTGGAACAGGATGCCGTAGACTTTCGCTCCATGGCGGAAAGCCTGACACCCGGTCAGGGAGGATCGGGCCAGCTTGACGGCGCCGGGCGGAACATCGTAGATGTCGCCGTGCCAGTGGAAGGCGTCGAATTCGGCGGGCGCGGCTTGGAAAAGCGAATCGGCCGAAGCGCCGGATTCCAGAAAGACTCGATACCAGCCGATTTCCTTGCGCTTGCCTTTCCGTACGGTTGCACCGAGCGCGGTCGCCAGAAGCTGACTGCCGAGACAGACGCCGAGAACAGGGAGACCGGCGGCGACCGTGCGCTCGATCAAGCGCAGCTCATGCGTCAGGAAGGGGAATCGATCCTGCTCGTAGACGCCCATCGGACCTCCCATAACCACTAGCCCGGCCGCGCCTTCCGGACCGGTTGGGATGGGATCGCCCTCGTAGCCACGGACGTAATGGGACTGAAACCCGGCTTGACGAATGGCGTCCTCAATGGCGCCCAGGGTTTCGCACGGGGTGTGTTGTAGAACCCATACCTTGCTCACGGCAGGACCCTTCCTTCTGGTAGAAGCATAGGTCTACTATAAGTCGAGCGGAACCTTTTGGCGAGTATTGCGTCTTTTTAGCGAAGACTTCGTCTGATCGAGAAATGCCGGAGGAAGGTGAACCATGTCGAGAAGCTTGGCAGGCTTTCTGGCCGTTCTATCGAGCGTGGCAACGTTCGGCCAAACCACGCCCGGTCAAACCACGCAACCGAAACAGGCGCTTGAAGCCGCGGATATCCACGCGAGCGCCAAAGTAACCAATCCCGGGATGCATGGGGGAGCGGTACGCGGCGGCCGCTACGAACTGAAAGACGCGTCGATGCTGGAACTGATTACCACGGCCTACGGCGTGCAAGCGGACCGGGTGCAGGGCGGGCCAAGCTGGCTGAGTACGGATCGCTGGGACATTATCGCGAAGGCGCCGGAGGGGGCGACACAGGCCAACGTAAACCTGATGCTGCAGAGCTTGCTGGCGGACCGGTTCAAGCTGGCCGTGCACAACGATAATCTACCGCTGCCGGCTTACGCGCTGACGGTGGGTAAAGGCAAGCCGAAGATCAAAGAGGCGTCTGAATCGGGCGCGGGCGCAGGCCAATCGGGATGCCAGTCGCAGAACAGTGACGATGGGTACCTTCACGTGACCTGCCGCAATGCGGCCATGCAGTCATTGGCGGACACTTTGCGCCTGTTGGAAATCTCCGGCAGCTTGCAGGTCATTCCCGTGGTCGATTCAACCGGGCTCCAGGGCGCGTGGGATTTCGATTTCAAATTCACCTCCCGGCGGCAGCGCGCACTGGATGAAAGCGCCAGCGGCATAATTCTGCTGGCCGACGCGGTGGACAAACAGCTCGGGTTGAAGTTGGAGGTGCAGAAGATTCCGCTTGCCGTGCTGGTGGTGGACTCCGTGAACCAGAATGCGTCCCCGAATCCCCCGGACACCGCGGCCAAGCTTCCGCCTCCGCCGCCCGCGGAATTCGAGGTCGCCGAGATCCGGCCCAGCACTCCGGACGAGATGCCGAGCGGCAACTTCAAGAATGGCCGGTTGGATGTGCGAGCCCTGCCGTTGAAGGAGCTGATCCAGGCGGCGTGGGACATCAACAGCGAAGATTTGATCGCCGGTGTGCCGAAATTCGCTGAGTCGGCCAAGTTCGACATCGTGGCGAAGGCTTCCATCGATCCGAAGATCGCTTCTCAGATCGACGACGATACGGTGCTGCTGATGCTGCGCGGGCTTCTGATCGAACGCTTCAAGCTCGCCACGCACATGGAGGAGCGGCAGGTGCCGGCGTATGTATTGAGCGCCGTGAAACCCAAGCTCCAGAAGGCCGATCCCGCCAACCGCACTGAGTGCGTCGAGGGGCCCGGGGCCGACGGGAAAGATCCCCGAGTGGGGAATCCCATGCTCAACCGCTTGATGACCTGCCACAACATGACCATGGCCCAGTTCGCCGAGCTGCTGCCCAACCGGGTCTCGGGCTACGTGCAGACGCAGGTGGTGGATTCCACGGGACTGGCGGATCCGTTCGACTTTACCATCGCTTTCAGCGGCGTCAATATCTACAACAACTCTATCCGGCGCGGACCTGATGGCAAGGCGCCGGAACCGAATGGAGCGCTATCGCTTCAAGACGCGTTGAGCAAGCAGTTGGGGTTAAAGCTCGAGATGCAGAAACGCACGGCGCAGGTGCTGGTGGTGGACCACGTGGAGCAAAAGCCGGTCGATAATTAAGCATGCCTCAGACCATCCGCCGGAGCGAGAGACTCCATCCGGAGGCGCGCGCGCTGTTAGAGATGATGGACGCGCAGGGCGCGCCTCCGCTGGACCAGCAGGATCCGATCGAGGCGCGCATCGCCCGCATCGAGCCGATGAAGATGCTGGGCGGCGAGCCGGAACCGCTGGCTCGCGTGGAGGACCGGACGATCCCAGGGCCGGGCGGCGCGATTCCGGTGCGCATTTATGCGAGCGAGCCCGGCGGAATTCATCCGGGGCTAGTGTATTTCCACGGCGGCGGATACGTGCTGGGCAATCTGGAGACGCACGATGCGGTGTGCCGCGCACTGGCGAAGGAGTCGGGCTGCGTGGTTGTCTCGGTGGATTACCGGCTGGCGCCGGAGCACAAGTTTCCAGCCGCAGTGGATGACGCCCACGCAGCGACGGTGTGGGTGGCGAAGAATGCCGCAAGCCTGGGCGTCGATGCGACGAGAATCGCCGTGGGCGGCGACAGCGCGGGCGGAACTCTGGCGACAGCCGTGGCGATGCGATGCCGCGATGCTGGGGGCCCAGCTCTGGCGGCGCAACTGCTGCTGTATCCGGTCGCGGATATGAGCTCCTGCGACACTCCTTCTTATCGGGAATTGAGTGAAGGCTACTTCCTGACCAGATCCGGGATGCAGTGGTTCGCGGGGCACTATCTGGCTGTGGCGGAGCACGCGCATCACCCGGAAGTGTCGCCCATACTTGCCTCGGACTTGAGCGGTCTTCCTCCGGCGCTGGTGATCACGGCCGAGTTCGACCCGCTGCGCGACGAAGGCGAGGCATATGCGGAGATGCTGCGGGACGCCGGCGTGAAAGTGACGGCCACGCGCTATCCGGGCATGCTGCACGGGTTTTTCTCCATGCGCGCCGTGCTGAGCACGGCCAAGGAGGGGTTGGAAGAATCCGGGCGGTTTCTGCGATCGATGAAGCCGAAGCCGGTGGGTCTGGAGGCTCAGGCGTGAATCGCCGTGACTTTGTCATGGCGGGGCTGAGCGCGGCAGCCGCGCCCCGGTTCGCATTTGCCGAAACGCCGGATCTTACCGGCATGACGGTGAAGCGGGCATCCGAGCTGATCCGCACCAAGGCTGTCTCCTCAGTCGAGCTGACGCGGGCCTGCCTGAGCCATATCGAAAAACTGCAACCGGTTCTGAATGCCTTTATCACCGTAACTGGCGAGCAGGCTCTGAAGGACGCCGCCGCCGCCGATGCCGAGATCAAGGCCGGTAAATGGCGCGGGCCGTTCCACGGCGTGCCCATCGCGCTGAAGGACAACATCGATACGGCGGGCGTGCGCACCACCGGAGCCAGCCAGTTGTTCGAAAACCGGGTCCCGGCGGAGGACGCTGAAGTGGCCCGGCGGCTCAAGAACGCCGGCGCGATTCTGCTGGGGAAGCTGAACCTGCATGAGTTCGCTTACGGCGGGACTTCGGCGGTCACGCATTTCGGACCGGTGCACAATCCGTGGGACCCGGCGTTGACCCCGGGCGGATCTTCGGGAGGTCCCGGGGCGGCGGTCGCGGCGGACATGTGTTTCGCCTCGATCGGCACGGATACGGCGGGGTCGATCCGCATTCCGGCGTCTTATTGCGGCATCGTGGGGCTGAAGCCGACCTACGGGCGCGTGAGCATTCGCGGCATCATTCCGTTGTCCTGGTCGCTGGATCACGCCGGCCCGATGTGTAAGACCGTGGAGGATACGGCGATCCTGCTGAACACGATCGCCGGTTACGATCCCCAGGACACTACCACGGTGGACATTCCCGTTCCGGACTACGTGAAGGCGCTGCGGAATCCGACGGCGAAGCTGCGCCTGGGCTTGCCGAAAAAGCCATTCTTCGACGATCTCAATCCGGATGTGGCCAAGGCGATGGCCGCGGCTCTCACCGTACTAGCGAAATTGACGGCCGGCGCCACGGATGTGACGCTTCCTCCAGCCTCGGCCGGAAGCGTGATGGGCGCGGAGGCGTACGCGTATCACAAGCAGTGGATCGACAAGACTCCGGAGCTGTACGATCCTCCGGTCCGCGCGTCCTTGCAGAGGGGCGCCGATATCAAAGCCGAGCCGTATGCGCTGGGGCTACGGTCGCTGGCGCAGGCTCGCCGGGATATTCGCGAGGTGTTCACCAAGGTGGACCTTCTCGTGCTGCCGACCATGGCCGATCCGCCCTTCAAGATTGAGGTCGGGCTGACCCGCAACGTGAGCGCGCGAAACACGTCGGTCTTCGATGTTTACGGGATTCCGATGATTTCGATTCCCTGCGGCTTTACCAGCGCGGGGCTTCCCATCGGCATCCAAATCGGTGGCGCGCCGTGGGCCGAGCCCGCGGTCCTGGCATTAGCGCACGCCTATGAGCAGGCCACGGAGTGGCACACGCGGCATCCGAAGTTTGCGTAGTTAGCGCCGCGGATCAATGCCGCATCGCCCTCATCGCGCTTCGCCGACATGGCGTCGATGACGATTTGCGGCACGCCCGCGGCTTTCAATCCGGCCAGGGCGTCCGGCGTAAGCGCGTATTTCCCCGGCCGAGCCTGAATCACGCTGACGACAGTGTCGGGCTTAAGACCGCCCGCAATCATCTTCACCACGGAATCGTTATCCAGCACGACGTCGCCTGGCTTGACAGGCGCGACAGGCGTGGAAGCCGCGGCAGGCGTGGACGCCGCGGCAGGAGTGGGTCCCGTAGCGGCCTTCGGCGCAGGGGCAGGGGTTGAAGGCGTCACTGGTTGGCCCACGGGTTGAGGCGAAGCTATCGGCTGAGCTGGCGTGGGCGTGACCGCAGGTGTGGGCGTGACGGCGGGTCTGGGCGTGACGGCAGGCGCGGGGGTATCGGAAAGCCTGACGGTGGCCCCTATGATCGACAGCTTGTATTCGCTGCCGGAGATGGACACATACATCGTGGCGCCCATAACCGCGTAGCGCACCGGAGCTCCGACGGCCAAGTCGGGCCCGCCGCGAACGATATAGGTCTTATCCGGGCCGGCGATGTTGTGGATGCGGGCGTCTGCCGTTTTCGAAGCGACCACCTGTCCCATTTGCCAGTCACGATCCTTCTCGGCCGCAATTAACGCCGGGACCAGCAGGACCATTGCCAGAAGAGTTTTCCGCACGCTACTTCTTTTCAAGGTGTCGCCCTCTACTCATAGTAAGCTGGCGATTTCTTGAGCTTGGAGTAGCCGATCATGTCGTGCTGGATCCAAAACTGCGCGTGGGTGTCCTTGAGGAACTTTTCGATGACCACGCGCGAGGCAACGGTCTGGTCGGCGTTGAATTCGGTAGTGGGCACCAGGCCGCGTGCGCGCTCCTCGGGATAGTGGTACAGATCGCCGCTCACGACCAGGGGCCCGGTTTTGGCGAGCTTGAGGTACAGAACCTGATGGCCGGGGGAGTGCCCAGGAGCGGCCTTGATGATGACGCTCTTGTCGCCGAAGACATCGTAATCGGCTGTCGTGATGTAGATGGTTTTTGCGTTCTTGAGCGCGCTGAAATTCTGAGGCTCGGTACGCGTGGAGGGAGGGTCCATGAACATGTAGTCGCGCTCGGCTTTGGGCGTCAGCCAAGTGGAGCCTGCGAAAAGATTGGCATTGCCGACATGGTCCCAGTGAAAGTGCGAGAGAGCGAGATAAGTGATATCGGAAGGCGCGTAGCCGACCTGCGCCAGTTGCGAGGTCAGGGTCTTGGTGGTGGTGGCGTAGCGCAGCGTGCCCACTCCGTTCTTGAAGGTTCCGTCAGCGACGGGACCGGTATCCCACATCAGCGTGCCTTTGGGGTGCGTCACCAGGAAGCAGGGCGCGGACATGACGCTGCTGGCCAACTCCTCCTTCTTGAGGCGGTAGGCGGAGGTGTCTGGAATATCCAAGCGGCCGCAATCGAAAACGTAAAGACGCACGGATTTTGGCGGCGTGGCTTTCGTCTGGCCCGCGGCGGTCTGAGGCACTGCGGCGCAGGCGCCCAGGAGAATGATGCTAGCGAATTTTCTAAAGTATTTCATGATTCCTCACGGCTCGACCTCTTCACGGTTCCATGTGGAAGGCGAGCAGAACGTTTCCTGACATACCGCCCCTCGACGGAGACCCGGAGACGGAAAACAGCATGCCATCGGCGACGATGGGCCCGGCAACATCGATGGTGCCGCCGTGTCCGGGAATGCCGTTGACGGTTTTATATTCGTGCGCGGTGTCGTAATCCCAGACCATCTTCCCGTCGCCGGTCGAGTACGCCCGCAGATGACCATCCTCGGAGCCCGACCACACCACGCCCGGAATTCCGGTAATGGCGGCCGATTGCGCGGGACTGCATCCAGGACGGCCGTTGCAACCCGGTGGAGGAGTCTGCCACATACGCTCCCCATTATCCGCACGGAGCGCGAACAGCCCGCCGCCTTTATCCGGATCGAGCTGATAGGTGCGATCGTTGCTGCCGGGTTTACGATCCACCTTGAAGCGGATATCCGACAAGGCAACGTAGATATTGCGCCCGTCGCTGGCCGAACCCCATTCGATACCGCCCACCACGCCGCCTTCGCCGACGCGAGTCTGCCACAGCGCCGCGCCCTTGCGGTCGGGATCGACGGCGAATACGACAGCCGATTTCTGGCTGAGCAACAGGGCCCGCCGGCCGTTGGGCAAGGAAACCAGAATCGCGGGAGCGGCGAAGTCGAAATCGGGACCCTCATCGTCCGGGCAATTGATCTTGTCGGAGACCTGGCAGGAACTGTTGTAAACGTCTTTCGGGGTGAATTGCTTGGACCACAGAATGTCGCCGGTGGACATTTTCAAAGCGACCACAGCATCGCTGAGCGAGGTGGGAGGGTCGGAGTAATTATCGCCCGTGACCACGTAGACTGTGTCGTGCGTGGGATCTAGGGTTGCCGCGGTCCAGATGCCTGCGCCGGATGGCCCGGCGACGCGGGAGCCGCGACGGCTCTTGGCGTGTTCTTTCGCAACCTCCGGAATCATATAGCGCTTCCACACCATCTTTCCCGTGGCTGCGTCGATGGCCGATTCGCTGCCGCGGAAGGTGCAGCAGAGATAGCTGGGCGTGATCGAAAGCGATTCCTCGCGCGAGGCCGAGCCGACATACAGCCGGCCCTGGTAGAACACCGGAGTGGAGGTTTGCGTAGCGGAGGGATGATCCTCCGGACGCATCTTCCACAACTGCTTGCCGGTGCCTGCATCGAGGGCGTAGAGATAGCCGGCGGAGTCGCCGAAGAAGAGCACCGGACTGCCGTTAACCTCGCCGACGGTCATGCCGGAGCGCACCTGCGATTGCACGCTGGAAGCCCAATGCTCGCAGCCAGTGGCGGCGTCGAGCGCATAGACGGCGCCATCCTGCGCGCCCGCAAATACCGTACCGCGGTAAACGGCCGGCTGAGAGCGCAGCGTCGAAGTATCGGGAAACGCGAAGGCCCAAGCCAGCTTCAGCTTCGGTACATCTTCGGCGCGGAGGCCGGCGGCAACGGCGGTTTGGAATCGGGAATTAGCCAGGTCCCCACCCCAGCTTCCGTACGCCGCTGTGCTCTTCCAACCGGGTGGAGTGGGACAAGGGTTGGCGATCTCCTCGCGGCGTTTTTCCTGCGTGGTGGTGATGCCGAGGTAGGTCGCGACCTTGAGGCGCTCATCGGCGGAGAGCGGCGCGGCCTGCGCCTTCATGATGCCGACTTCGAGCGTCTTCTGAATGGCGGTGGACGTCATGGTGCGGAGGACGTCGATTTGCGGAACGCGTCCCTTTGCGCCAGCGTCGGACTGGTGGCAGGAGGCGCAGTGCTTGGCGAAGACCTCGGCGGCGAAAGGATCGTCCGCGGCTTGGAGGGCCATGGCCAGCGTTATCAGCAGCGCGGTCCGCATCTCAGGAGGATATCTTGAAAGGGGGAGCGGGAACAAGGGCGGCGAGGACCCGAGCGGAAGGTTTTCTTGGCGTACGACAAGCAAATGACCTTCTGGTCTTTATAGACCTGCCAAGCGAACTTCGAAAGCACAAGGCGTAGTTCACGCGATCTTCGATTCCTTCTTTAGCGCCTCATGCAGCAGACTCTTGATTACCGTCTGATACCCAACGCCGCGCTTTGCAGCGAGTTTCCGCGCCCGCTCGATATCCGTCACCGGCAGGCGCACAGACACACTCCTGGTGGGCACCGCCCCCCGCCGGCCGTGTTTCAGCAGCAGATCCGAAATGAGGTCCTGGTGCTTGTCCCACCACCGGGCCTCTTCTGCCTCGGACCGGAAGACAGGCATGTCTACCGAAATGGGTTTGGCGCTTTTTTGCTTCATAGCATCTTCCTCACCTTCCGCTTCGCAGTGTGCGCGGTAATCACCCGGATTCTCGAACCGCGCATCGTGTAAACAAACTGGACGGCGCGTCCCGCATTGGCCAGTCCGGCGCACAAGGCTCGAACCTCACCCTTCCGCTTTTGCCCGGCAATGACGACCAGAGGGTTATTCAAAAATGCCTCCTCAACTCCTGCTGGCCTAACACCGTGACGAGCGACGTGGACCCTATTCGCCATGGTCCCAATCGAACTGCGGAGCATCGCTCATGTATATCTTTTATTGTATATACGTTGCCGTCATGCATCCGCTACCGTAACACTGTCCGAAGCAGCGCGCTCAGCCCGTTCCACAGGATCTGGACACCGATGCACACCAGGATGAAGGAGGACAGCCGGATCATGATGTTCATGGCGGAGTCGCCCAGCGTGCGGCCGATGCGTTCCGCGAAGCGGTAGCTCAGATAGATGGACGCGGAGATGAGGATTGAACCGAGCAGCATGCCGACGATGAGCGGCCAGCGCCACTCAGAGCCTTCGGGCCGGTTCGCGCCGACGGTGATCGCGACGGAGATGGAGCCGGGGCCGACGGTCAAAGGCAACGTCAGCGGATAGAACGCTTGAGCGGCAAGGCGATCCTGATCCAGTTCGTGGCTCTGGCTTTTCTCGCCTCCCGGATCGTCGTTCGGTTTGCGAAGCAGATTCCAACCCGTGGAGATCACCACCAGCCCGCCCCCCACCTGCACCACCGGCAGGGAGATGCCGAAGAACGTCAGTATATGCGTGCCGATGAAGATCGACACCAGAATCAGTGCCAGGCCGTTCAGCGCGATCGCTTTGGCCAGGCTGGTTCGCGCCTGGCTGGACAGGCCTTGCGTCAAGCGACAGGAAGATGGGCGTGTTCCCGATGGGATTCACAATCGGGAACAGCGCGCCCACCACCAGTAACGTGTACTTGGCAAGATCGCTTAGAGTGACCGGCATCTCCGCTCGGCTCTGCGCTGGCCGGTTCCTAGAGCGTTCGCCAGCCGCCACTGGCCAGGCGAATCGATAAAAGTCCGCAGACCAGGGTAAGCAGCAGCGACATCGCGATCCAGCCCGCGCCGTAATTGGAGGCGACGCTCCAGGCATGCCCCAGCGCAGTCAGGATGCCGGAGTGGGTTGGTGCAGCCTTCACCGGCTCACTTCCGCTCTTCACAATCGCGATCACGATCGCCACCACGCCTGCCAGCAACGCGGGCAGAGCGCGCAGCCAGGGAAAGGGAATCGGCGGCGGCGCGGCAGCCTCTCTGCGGACTGCCTCCATTACTCCGCTCACGAAGCCGGCGGACGGCACGATCCCCGGCGCTAGGATCCGGTCGAGTTCGTCTTGCTGCATAACGTCTCCTTCAGTCTAACTCCTCCGGCATCAGTCTAACTCCTGAAGCAGGCGCGGGAGTTTCATACGCAACATCTCGCGGCCCCGGTTCAGCCGGGCCTTCAACGTTCCCTCCGGCACAGCCAGGCTGCTGGCCGCCTGCGCCAGGTCCTGTTCGTGAAAATAGTAAAGGGTCAGTGCGTCGCGATATTTTTCGGGAAGCGACTGCACGGCCCGCCGCACGATCTGCTCGCGCGACCGCCCGGCATCCGGCCCGCCGCTCCCGCGAGTGTCGGCCGGCTCCGCAATGGCGTCGAGCGAAGTGGTGCGCGGAGGAATCCGCCGCAGCTCGGAGCGGTACAGGTTGATGGCCAGCGCGAACAGCCACGTCGAAAACGCCGATTCCTGCCGCCACTGTTTCAGCGCCCGGTACGCCCGCAAAAACGCCTCCTGCGCCATATCCTCCGCCCTGCCTCGGTCGTTGCAAAAGCGGTAGGCCAGATTGATCAGCGGCCCTTGCCAACGGCGCACGATGCTTTCGAAAGCATCCACGTCGCCCGCAAGAACCCTGGCGATATCGGCCCGATCCGCGTCTTGACTCACTATTCCTTCCGTACGACCTGAATTCCCCGCCCCAGGTTGCATTTTCCCGCCGCCAAAAATGGGAACCGAGAAAATGCAACCTTCCGGCGTTCCCACAAGTCTGACCCAAGCGAGAGGAGCAATGTTTATGTCAGACGCCTTGGCGATTGCGTTGGGTTGGGGTGTATGCGCCATCGCATTTTTCTCTTACCTGGGCGTGCACGCGTGGGTATCCGCGCAGCAGCGCGAACGCGAGGCTTTCTACCGCAGTGAGGCCATCAAGAAGCTTGCCGAAATGCAAGGAACCGCGCCGGAAGCAGTGATGGAGCTGCTGAAACAGGCGCTGCAGCCTCCGCCCGGCGCTCCGAGCGTGTGGACGGCGACTCCATCCGTGATGCGGGAGTTCTATCGGAATGAAATGCTGAAGCGAGTCGCCGAGACACAGGGCCAGGGAGGAGAAGGAGTGGTCGCCATAATGCGCGAAGAAGAACGCCGTGCCCAGCGCCGATCCCGCGAAGGACTGAAACTCGCCAGCCTGATTCTAATCGCCATCGGCATCGCGCTGATCGGGTACCTGAAATTGGTTGTGCTGAACTTGCCGGTGTACCTGGCCGGACTGTTCCCGCTTGCGGTCGGCCTCGCGATGATGGTCTACATCCTGTTCCTGGCGCCGCGGTTAGACTGAGGCGTTACCCCGCAATCGACTTAAACGCCTTCGCCAACCGCTCCGCCGTCCTCCACGCCAGAGCTTGCACCGTCAGCGTCGGGTTCCGAGCCCCGCTGGTTCCCATAACCGACGCTCCCAGCACGCCGAGGTTGGGAACTTCGTGCGAAAAACCCCAGCGGTCGACCACGTTGGCCTCCGGATTGTCGCCCATGCGAGTTCCGCCGAACGCGTGCGTCGAAATCCCAGGCCCGTTCACCGGATTCTTCAACACCGCTGTAGCGCCCGCCGCGCGGAACCACTCCTCCATCTTGGTCTGCGCGTAAAGAGCGGCGCGCTGCTCATTGCCCTTGGCGCCTCCCGTGGTGATGCGGCAGACCGGATCGCCCAGCGGGTCCTTCACTTCCGGGTCGAGATCCAGGTAGGACGTTTCGTAAGGAAAGCTGCTGGTCTGGAGATACGTCACCGCGTACCGGGCCGCGTTGTCATGCACGAACGCCTTCCATCCGGAGCCCCAGTTCAGCGCACGCCCGAAGGTGCTCATATCCGCGGCCTCGATGGGATGGCGCTCCGTACGTACATGCAGGCTGGTGCCGCCGATGAAATCGTGGCCGGCGTGATCGTACTGATCGTCAGCCCAATCGTCCACGCAAGCGCCTTGCGCCGGGAGCCCGTACCAGATGTTCACGTCGAACGGGAACAGCGCACCCACGTTATCCACCCAATGACCGAAGTAGTGCTTGCCCACCTGGCCGCGGTTGTTGGACAGCCCGTTGGGAAATTTGGCTGACTTCGAGAGCAGCAGCAGGCGCGAATTCTCGTAGGTGTAGGACGCCAGCAACACCACCTTCGCGGGCTGAATGAATTCCTTGCCGTCGCGCAAATAGTGGACACCGCTGACTCGCCCCTTGGCATCGGCCAGGATGCGAGTCACCTGCGCCCGGTCGAAGATGGTCAAGTGTTTGGTCTTGACGGCCTCCGGAATGGTCGTGACCGCAGTCGAGTTCTTGGCGCTAACGTGACACCCGCCGGTCGCGCAATAACCGTGATAGGCGCACGGCCCGCGCCCGTTATAGGGCACGGAATTGATGGCCGCCGGTGGGGCGAAGGGATGCCAGCCGAGTTGTTTCGCCACTTGCGCCATGCGGTCCGTGAAGCCACTTCCGCGCAACGGAGGCATGGGATATTCGGCGCGGCGCGGCGATTCGAAGACGTTGCCCGCGGGATCGATGCGGCCTTGAATATTACCGGCCTTGCCGGAAACCCCCAGCTCCTTCTCCACCAGCTCATAGTAAGGTTCGAGATCGTCGTAGGAGATCGGCCAATCTTCCAGAGTCGATCCGGCGGGAATCCAGCGCGAGCCATAGCGCTGGGTCACGGCTGAGCGGGTGCGAAAATCCCAAGCCTTCAGGCGCCAGCTTTGCGCCCAATAGTGGATGCTGGTGCCGCCGATGGCGTTCATCATCGGATGCGGGCGCGCGGGCTGCGCGGTCTCGTTAGGATGCTGCCGTAGCGTCGGACACTCGGCCTCAGCTTTGTTGCTGGAGGTGACCATTCGCCGCACGTTGTTGTAGATCTCGTCCGGATGGAAATCGCGATGCGGATCCATCCACGTGCCGGCCTCGATCCCCGCCACCTTGAGACCGGCTCGCGCCAGCGGCAACACGGCGACGCCTCCCGCCGCTCCGAGTCCGATAACAGCAACGTCGACTGGCTTGAGTGTGGTTGGCACTTAACTTTTATATACTGTACGCGATGTTACTGTACGCAATGCCGCAACGGAAATCGTCGCGAAGAACAATTTTGCGCGGCGCCGGTGGAATGCTCGCCGCCGCGGCCTTGGGTCCTCGGGCGCGGGCCGCGGATTCGCCTGGCCCGGTGATGCTTCGCCTCAGCTCTTACATGAGCGAAGCGGCCGGCCGCGCCATCGCGCCCGACGCCGTCGAGAAAACCAAGGACCATATCTTGGACACGCTTGCCGCCATGGTCTCCGGCTCGCGCCTGGCTCCCGGCAAGCTCGCCATCGCCTTCTCGCGCGCCAACTCGGGTCCCGCGATCTCGACGGTCGCCGGCTCCGATGTGGTGTGCGGACCCATGGAAGCCGCCCTGGCGAACGGCATGCTGGCGCATTCCGATGAGACCGACGATACGCACGCGCCTTCGCAATCGCACCCTGGCTGCGCCGTAGTCCCCGCCGCTCTCGCCGCCGGCGAGAAGTTCGGCATCGGCGGAATGCACTTCCTGCAAGCCGTCGCTCTCGGCTACGATATCGGCCCGCGCGTGACCATGACGCTGGGCGCGCTCCAGTACATGGACGAATCGCACCGCAGCACCCACACCATTTCGGCCGAATTCGGGGCCGCCGCGGCCGCCGCTTGCGCCGCCAGCCTCAATGCCCAGCAGATGCGCTGGGTGCTGGATTACGCCGCGCAGCAAGCCTCCGGCATCGCCGCCTGGCAGCGCGATACGGAGCACATCGAAAAGAGCCTGGTCTTCGCCGGATTCGGCGCACGCAGCGGCGTCACCGCGGCCCTTCTCATTCAGGCCGGCGGCACCGGCATCGCCGACATCTTCACCGGCGCGGACAATTTCTTCCTCGCCTTTCAGCCCAAGGCCGATCCCGAAAAGCTGATTGAAAAGCTGGGCGAGCGCTATGAAGTTACCCGTACCAGCATCAAGAAATGGACCGTGGGCTCGCCCATTCAGGCCACGCTGGACGCGCTGGAGATCATGTTCAAAAAGCGCTCTTTCGATGCGGATCAGGTTCGCTCCGTGGTGGTGCGGGTGGCCACCAATGAAGCGTCCATCGTGAATAATCGCGAGATCCCGGATATCTGCCTGCAGCACATGGTCGCGGTGATGTTGCTGGATAAGACGGCGACGTTCAAGGCCGCGCACGACACGGCGCGCATGCAGGACCCCGCCGTCCTGCGCCAGCGAGCCAAAGTGCAGCTCATCCCCGATGAGGAGCTGCAGCGCCGCCTGCCGCAACGCGAAGCCATCGTCGAAGTCACCCTCACGGATGGCGCGAAGCTCACCGAACATGTCGAAGCCGTGCGCGGCTCTGCCGAAAACCCCATGACCCGCGACGAAGTCGTCGCCAAGTCCCATGACCTGATGGCCCCTGTCTTAGGAGAGCCCAAGTGCAACGAACTTATCAAAACCATCCTGAACCTGGAATCCGTCGCCAACGTGCGCAATCTCCGGCCGCTCTTACAGGCATGAACCGACGCACATTCCTGCTCGCGGCCGCCGTGACGCCGGCGTTCGCCGCCCCCAAGTACGATCTGGTTCTAAAGGGCGGACGGGTCATCGATCCTTCGCGCAAGCTCGACGCCGTGCGCGATGTGGCGATTGCGAACGGGCGCATCGCCGCAGTGGAAGCTACCATCGCCGCGGAAGGTTCGGAAACCATCGATGCTCACGGGAAACTGGTGGTGCCGGGACTCATCGACATCCACACCCACGCGACGCGATCGAAGGATGGCGCGCAGGTGTGCCTGGAGGACGGCGTCACGGGATTGATCGACGCGGGAAGCCAGGGCGCGGACGGGATCGCGCAGGCGGTCGCGGCAGCAAAAGCCGCGCCGCAGCCATTACGGGTTCTGGTCAACGTCGGCCGGAAAGGGATCCTCGGCGCCGGCGACACCATGGACTTGAGCCTTGCCGACGTGAACGCCGCCAAGGATGCCATCGCCAAGAATCGCGACATTGTGGTGGGGGTGAAAGCGCGTCTGTCGCGCGACGTGGCCGGCGAAAACGACTTCGAGGTGCTCAAGCGCGCTCAAGAAGCCGCCTCCGCGTTCCAGCTTCCCGTGATGATCCACATGGGCCAGACCATCTCGCCCTTGTCCAAGCTCTTCCCCCTGCTCAAGCCCGGCGACATCGTGACGCACATGTTCGCGCCGCCTCCCAACAGCATCATCGACGATGCCGGGCGCATTCTCCCGGAAGTGACCGCGGCCCGTAAGCGCGGCGTGATCTTCGACCTGGGCAACGGCCGCACCGGACACTTGCGTTGGGACATCGCGGACAAGGTACTCAAGGCGGGATTCCTGCCGGACACTTTTTCCACCGATTGGACTCCGGAGGGCCGCACTTCGCAGATCATCGACTTCCCCAACGTGATGTCGAAGTTTCTGATGCTGGGCATGCCGCTCGATCAGGTAATCGCCTGCGCCACCATCAATCCGTCGCGAACCTTCCCCATCTTCCGCAATCACGGGACGTTGAAGGTTGGCGCGCCGGCGGACATTGCGGTTCTGGAACTTCGAGAGGGCTCCTTTGAGTTTGTCGACAACTTCGAGAACAAGCGTGCGGGACACCAGAGATTGTTCCCCATCGCCACGGTGCTGGCCGGAAAGCGCGTCGCGACCCGCGCGTAGCGGTGAATGATCTGCTTCACCAGCGCTGTGGAAATATCCCGCCTGATCCGTGCCAGGGAGATCTCTGCGCGCGAGGCTCTTGACGAACATTTGAAGCAAATCGAGCGCGTGAATCCGCGTGTGAATGCAATCGTTACGGTGTGTGCGGAAGCTGCCGCGCGAGAGGCAGCCGAAGCGGATGAAAAGCAGGCTCGTGGCGAGGAATTGGGCCCACTCCACGGCCTGCCCATCGCCCACAAGGATCTCTTCGAGACTCGCGGCCTCCGGACCACCTTCGGCTCAACTTTATATAAGGACCACATCCCCACCGTCGACGATCCATTTGTAGAGACGTTCCGCAGCGCCGGAGCCATCACCATCGGCAAAACCAACACGCCCGAATTCGGCGCGGGCTCGCAAACATTTAATCCCGTCTTCGGCGCGACTCGGAATCCCTACGATCTGTCGAAGACCTGCGGCGGATCTTCCGGAGGCTCGGCGGTGGCTCTCGCGTGCGGTTTTGCGCCGCTGGCCAGCGGCACCGATGTCGGAGGTTCGATGCGCAACCCCGCGGCGTACTGCAACGTCGCCGGCTTGCGCCCGTCGTCGAATACCCTCAGCACGGTAGGCTGCATGGCCCGCTCCATTGCCGACCTCGCCCTCGCCACCAGCGTCCTCTCCGGCCCCGGATTCCTCGCGCCGCTCGATCGCGATCTTCGCGGCACACGCATTGCATGGTTTAAAGATCTCGGCGGAGTGCCTTTCGATCCGCGCGTCGTGGCCGCCGTCAACCGTCATCGAGCCACCTTCGAATCCCTCGGCTGCGTCGTCGAGGAAGCCGAGCCCGATTTCGGCCCTGCTGAAACCGCCTTCCGTGTCTTGCGAGCTCGCGATGCGGCAACTCTGCGCGGCCCGCTGTTGCGGGCACACCCCGGCGCGCTCAAAGCCACTTTGAAAAATGAGATCGAGCAGGGCCTCGCGCTTTCACCCGCGGAAATCGCTCACGCCGAATCGGCTCGCATGGAGTTGCGCCGCAACCTCGCGGCATTCCTCCAAACCTACGACTACTTCATCCTCCCCACCGCGCAACTTCCGCCCTTCAACGTCACCATCGAATTTCCCACCGAAATCGCCGGCGTGAAGCTCGATTCGTATATCGACTGGATGAAATCCTGTTGGTACATCTCCGCTGCCGGCATCCCGGCCGCGTCGGTGCCGGCGGGATTCACGTCAGAAGGCCTACCGCTGGGTTTGCAGATCGTGGGCCGAGCCCAGGCCGATTTCAGCGTTCTCCAACTGGCCCACGCTTTTGAAGTCGCCACCGGCTACGGCTTGCAGCGTCCGATTACTTAACGGCGTTCAACCCTTCGCTCATTTCAATGAGCGTTCCGTAAGGGTCCTGAAGCACCACGAAGGCCGCGTTCATCGCCTCGGTCTTGCGGTATTCGTTGTTCAGCTTGACGCCGTTGGCCTCCAGCTTCTTGCAGAAAGCCTCCAGCCCGACCACCTCGAGGCCAATCCGGTCGAACGCGCGGCCCATGGTGGGCGCGACCGCACCCTTGGCCTGCTCAAACAGAAGGTTCGACCCGGGAATATCCGCCACCATCTCACCGTTGTGCCGGACCATCTCTGCGCCGAAGTTTTTTGCGTACCACGCCTTCGCCTCCGCCACGTTGGGCACCATCATCTTGATGGTGTCCGAAGCCACCGGCGTCGCCAGCGACTTGTCTTCCTTGACCCGCACCTTGACCTTGTCCGGCGACATCAGGAAAACCTCTTTGGCGGAACCTCCCGCCAGCGGCGTAATCCCGGCTTCCTTCCACTTCGCCAGCGATCCCTTGAGATCCTTCACCGCGAACCCGATGAAATCCACGGACGATCCTTCCGTTCCGGCCAGCTCCGGCGGAGGAGCCGGATTCGGATTCGGTGCCGCGCCCGCCCGGCCGCGTCCGCCTCCCGGGCCGAGGACCAACAGCAGCACGCCGGGATACTCGGTCAGGTTCAGGCGCCCCGCGAACTGGACCGGCTTGCCGCCCAGCGCTTGCCAGAATTTGTTGGAAGCGTCCAGGTCCTTCGCGCGCAGCAGGTCGTGACCCGCGGAAACCCCGGCTTTGTTGGGAGCGGGAAGCTGCGCCAGCAGCGGCAACGCAGCCAGAATCCAGGCAGAGACGAATTTGGGTGTCATAGCTCTCATTGATAAAACCTGGTCGATCATATCACGACCGTTGTATAATCCAGTTGCCATGTCAAAACCGCTCTTGTTGAAACTTGGCGCTCGCCTGGGAGATGCACCTTTGGAAAACGAAACGCAATCTGCACCGGAGGAGCGCCCGCATCCGCTCCTTGCTCATCCCTTGTTGGCCCAGCCACAGGTGTTGGCCAAGCCACAGCCCGCGCCTGCTGCGGCGGCGCCCGCCCCGCTCGCTCCAGCGCCTGCCCCCATTTCGCCAGCTCCCGCAGTCGACATGAAGACGCTGCTCGAAACTTACGAAGCCGTGCGGCGGCACGAAGAGACGCTGCGCGACCTGATCGTCGAGATCCGGCTGATGTACCACAACCTCTCCGATAAAGAGAAGCAGCGGCTGGAAGCCTGGCGGGATCAGACCACGCGCGAAGTGCGCGATAGTTTCGCCGCCAAGCTCCAAGCGCTGGATCAGACCATCGCGAAGCTGCGCGGCGGCTCGCCAAGCTAGGTCGCATGCTACTCCGCCGCTGCGTCCCCGAAGCCGCCCTGGCGATTCTACTGGCGACATGCGTGTCTGCGCAAAATCAGTCAGGGCAGGATCAGGCCCGGCGCAGCAACATGGAGCTCGCGGGATACAACGATCTCCAAGCCCGCAGCGCGTATCAGCCCGTGATTCAGAAACAGGGCGACCGGTGGATCGCGTACATCGGGCACCATGCCGGCGTCGCGATGAATCCGCTAACCGGCAAGCTGGAGCCGAACGGCACCTCCGTCGTCGACGTTACCGATCCGGCCAAGCCTCGCTACCTCGCACACATTCCCGGTGAGGCGACCAACGCCGCGGGAGAAGGCGGAGGAGCCTTGATGGTCCGCGTCTGTCCCGGCGCCGAGCTTCCGCGCGCCGACAAGAACAAGTTCTACCTGCTGCGCAGCTTCGGCAACAGCGCCCACGAAATGTGGGATGTGACCGACCCGGCCAAGCCCAGCCGCCTGAACGTCATTGTCAGTGGCCTGCGCGACACGCACAAAAGCTGGTGGGAGTGCGACACCGGCATCGCGTACCTGGTGGGCGGCGTAATTGGCTGGCGCGTGCCGCGCATGGCCCTGATCTACGATCTGAGCAATCCAGCGAGCCCCAAGTTCATTCGCAATTTCGGCCTTCCGGGCCAGCAACCCGGCGCGCGCGGACCAACTCCGGAAAGCCTGCACGGCCCAATTTCCACCGGTCCGAAAGGCAACCGCGTGTACTTCGCGTTCGGCAATGCGCGAGATGGCGTGCTGGAGATTGTCGACCGCGAGAAGTTGCTCAACGGCCCCAAAGACCCAACCGACGACAATCTGCGTTATCCCGTAGTCTCACGGCTCGAGTTCCCCGAGGACGTCGGCGTTCACACCGCCTTCCCCCTGCTTCAGATGCACCTCCCGGAGTTCGCCAAGCAGAAGAGCGGCGGAGTGAAGAATTTTGTCGCGGTGGTGGGAGAAACCACCGCGAACGACTGTCAGGAGTACCGTCAGATGTTGCGAATCGTCGACATCACCGACGAGACCAAGCCGACGCCGGTCTCCACTTGGACGGTGCCGGAAGCGAGCGGCAACTTCTGCTCCGCCGGTGGGCGCTTCGGCACCCACTCCTCCAACGAGAGCTTCGCGCCGATCTACTATAACCGCGTGCTGTTCATCGCGCACTTCAACGCAGGCGTGCGGGCCGTGGATATTCGCGACCCCTTCCATCCGAAGGAAATCGGTTACTACATTCCGGCGATCACGCAGATTACAGACCAACGCTGCTCCGGCCAGGGTGCCGCTCAGCAGTGCAAAGTCGCGATCCAAACCAACAACGTGGAGATCGACGAGCGCGGGTATATCTACGCTGTCGATCGAGCCAACACCGGCATGCACATCCTTCGGCTCACGGGCCCGGCAAGAGACGCCGCGAACCTCGCAGCGGCGCAGTAGCTCCTACGGCATCACACAAGAAAAGTTCGCGGCCTCGTCGATGCTCCCGCTGCCCTTGTACTTCGCCACTTCCGGATAAGCGCACAGCGGCCGCGTCCGATCCACTTTGCCCGCCGTGCTGTGCGAGGCGACGATCGCGTCCGGAGCTTTCTTCTGCTCCACCCAATTCTCCAGCGCGCTGACTTTGTCGAAGGTATTGGGACCCTCGCCGCCGCCGCAGTGCCCCATTCCAGGCTCCATGAACAGGTGGACGTTGTTCGATACCTTCGCCGCGCCGCCCATCGTGTCCGCCACGCTCTTGTAGTACTTGATGGTGTTCAGCGGCGATACGTTCGGATCGCTCCATCCGTGGTATAGCAGCAGCTTTCCGTCATGCCCGAAGAACGCCTTCAAGTTCGGATCGGTGGCGTTCATGACGATGTTCTCCGGCTTCTCGCTCTCGGCAATCCCTTTGTCGAAATCGAAGCTGCGCCAATCCCAATTGGTGTCCTTATAGACAACGTAAAGATACTGGTCGTAGATGTTCTGCGAAGGATTGGGTCCTTTTGCTTGAATCCCCCAACCGAGTTCGCTGCCTGGAACCAGCGACGGGAACAACTCCGTGCCCCGTGCGCGGATTCTTGCCGGGCGAATAAATTTTCTTCGCGGCTTCGGCTTGCGGAGCGGTCAGGCAGACTTGAATCGTCCGCACCCTTGCACAGCATGCTCTTGGGATCGAAATTGCACTTAGTGGGATCGCCGATCAAGCCATCCTTTAGCCCGTCCTTGGCGTCGCACGCGGCCAGAGCGGCCGCATGAATCGCCGGATACTTCTCCGGAGGAATGTAGGTGTCCTTGTCCTTCAGCACCGCGAAGGCGATCCACAACGAAATCGCAGTGCGGTTCGCAGGGGCGCCGGCGATAATGCCGTCGTAATCGTTGGGGAACATCTGCGCTTCCTTGAGTCCCTGCCGGCCCCCGGTGGAGCAGCCATTCCAATACGTCAACTTCGGCCCGTTTCCGTAGAACGCCTTGACCAGCGCCTTGGCCTTCACGGTCATCTCATGCTCGGAGCGCCAGCCGAAGTCGATCAGTTTTTCGGGATGCCCCAGCGCGAAGCTCCCGCTTCCGCCCACGTGCCCGGTATCCGTCGATGCCGACGCGTATCCTTCGCGCACCGCATCGGCCATCGCCGAGTAGCTGATGACGCCCGCCCATCCGCCATTGCCCACCGATTGCAACTTCTGGTTCCAATTCGCCACCGGCAGCCAGACCTCGATCTTGATGTCGGAATCGCTCGAAGGGGTCAGCGTCGCGGCCACGCGGCAGAACGCCGGAAGATTCGCGTAGGGATTCGGGCCCTTGGCCCTTTGATTCCCCGGAGCCTGAAGCGTTCCCGCCTCCACCACCTGAGCCGACGTGATCTTCGCGTCCGGCAACGAAACCTTGGCGAGGTCGCCACAGGACGCGCCCCACGCGGCCGAACCCATCAGCAACCCCGATCCGAGATACAGAAGTTTCTTCATCGATATCCTCCTGAAGAGCACGTTGGAGATTGTACATCGAGGGGCTCGGGAAAGATAGTATCGAACGCTTTGGTGTGCGCTAAACCTGTGTCCCCTTAGAAATTTTTGCGAAGCCGCGTGATGATCCACGGGACCAAGAAAAACATGAGAAGGTACAGGATGGCCGGCAATATGGCGGCGAGTAGCAACTCCACGGCCCCAAAGCCAAATGGCGACACGGATGAAACCACAGCTATATAGACGACCCAGCAAATAGTGGCCGCCATCCACAGGCGGAAGAATCTCCCCTGCACTGGGCCGCCCTGATTCGATAGCGTTGGCCGCGACATTCCCTGAGAGAGATCATACTGCTTCCCTAGGAGTTCGCGCACGCTCCAGACGTGATCGGAGACTCCGGCTTCCATTGACACGATTTAGCGCAGCGCTGTCGGAGCCAAATAGAAAGTTCCTAATCCCAGCCAAGTAGAAAGTTCCTATTGGCGGGGTCAGTTCAGGACCCTCATGTTATGTTGGCACAGCCTTACCGGGGTCGCGCCTGGCGGGGCTGCCCAAAGCCGAGGCGACGGAGTTGGCTCCGGAAGCAGTCGGCGCAGGCCCTTCAGACAGCGATTAAAACCCGGGTAGTCTCAACCGGTCGCCGAGGAGGGCCTTCCTGGACGACACCTGCTGCTGGTGAAACTCTGGAGCGGAGGCTTTGGGCATAAGGAAGACGCGCGCCTTCCAAATTGATTTACCTGGGGTCGCCGATCGACTTCCACAACGCAGGCGCGGGACGGTCAAAGAAGCCCTGCATCCAGGCGCTCTTGCCGCCAGCGTTGTGATCCTTGCGGGGCGGCCTGCGCGAGGCCGCCGGGCTGGGCGCAGACACGCGAGTGCCGCACTCTTCGATGCTCAGGTAGCGGCCTTGAAAGCGAGCCTTCAACTCCCCATCCAGCCGCAGTTCCACGCGCAAGCGCTGATGCCGCATGCCGGCTTGGACGTGTTCCCGCTGGATCTGATAACGCTGGCCAGAGAAGGAAAAGGTGTAGTCGTTGCCGATCACACGCTGCTCGGCGTGACACAAGATGGCGCCCAGATCCAGTGCTTCGGTCAAGGGGCGATGGAGATTGGGGAAATCCTTCACCGGGCGCGCGAAACGCTTCGTTCCACTCCGGCCAATACTCTTTTTCCAAAAACAGATTGGCCGCCTCCAAGGTGCACACCTTGGCCAGCCGCAGTTGTTTGACCAGACGATCCTGCGCGGTCTGAAAACTGCGTTCCACGCGGCCTTTGGCTTGCGGCGAGTTGGCCAGAATCGAGCCGATTCCCAACTCCCGCAGACTGCGGCCCAACTGCGTTAAGCGATCCGCGGCTTGCCGCTCCTGCTGGCTTTCTCCCTTGCGCCGCGGCAGGGTGAACATCGAATCGCGATCCGTGTAGACGTCCACCATGCGCCCATTCTTTTCGATGTACTCCCACAGCACCGCCATGTTGAACGGGGTCGCATCGCGATTCCACAAAACGGCCCCAACTCCAACTGGTGGCGTCGTCGATCATGCGCACCAGATAGCGCACCGGCCCGCGACCTTCCAGCCAATCGTGATCGGAGGTGTCCCACTGCACCAACTCGCCGAACCCGCTGCGCCGTGGCCGCCACCCGTGCACCTCCTGGATCTTGCGCGACCCCGGCTGCCACATTCCGGCTTGGATCATCCAGCCCCGCAACGTTTCCTTGCCGACGTGAATCTGATGGCGCTTGGCCAACTGCTGGGCAGCAAAGGTCGGCCCGAAATCGTGCCAGTCCGGCTCCCGCAGAATCACCAGCGCTTGCTTCTGGGTCTTAGCCGGCAGCTTGCGATTGGAGACTCGTCCCCGCAGCCCATGCACCACGACGGCATCGCCCTGCTTCTTCATCCGCCGCAGCAGCTTGCGCACCCAGCGCTCAGTTACTCCCATCCGTTCCGCTGCTTCCCGCTGCGTCATCTTTCCGTCGCGGGCTCGTTTCAACCAGTCCAGCCAGTCCCGTTCCTCTTGGCTCATCGCGATTCGTTCCATCCTTCAGCCTTGCGGCTGTCAATAGGAACTTTCTACTTGGCTCAATTAGGAACTTTTCACTTGGCCGCGACACGATTTAGCGCAGCGCTTTACCCCCTCCTCCAGGCTCGATATAATCCCGCATGCTTGCCATGAAGCTTCTACTCTTTGCCGCCGTTCTCTCCGCTCTGCCCTCCTTCGCGCAGACTCGCGACATCACCATCAACTACCCGGCCAAGGCTCCCGCGAACTGGGCGCTCTTCCTGGCCAAGGAGGGCGGTTACTACCAGAAGTACGGGCTCAACGCCAAGCTGGTGTTCGCGGTCCATCCGGCGGGCATCGCGATGCTGGTGAGCGGCGAAGCGCTGATGACCAACTATCCGATGGACCAGGCCATGCAAGCGGCGATGCGCGATGGGTCGCTGGTCATCATGGGCTGCCCGCTCAATCGCGCTCTCTTCGCCATGATGGCTCGCAAGGACATCAACAGCGTGGCCGGGTTGAAGGGCAAACGCATCGGCGTGAGCCAGATCGGCGATCCTCCCTACAGCTTCGCGGAAGGAATTCTGGCCAAGGCCGGCATCGGCCCTCGCGATGTGACCTGGGTGCCGCTGGGGACCGACGGCAACGGACGCGTGGCGGCGCTGGCGGGCGGACGGATCGACGCGACCATGGTTCCTCCGCCGGCCTATTTTAAGTTGGAGCCGCAGGGGTTCAAAGAAATCGCCAACCTGGCCGACAACGCGGATCTTTACGCACCCATGGTTTACGTCTTCAAAAAGAGCGAGCTCGCGGCCAATCCCAAGCTTCCGGAGCTGATGATCAAGGCGCAAGCCGAAGCCATCAAGCGATACTACGACGACAAAGCCATGGCGATTAAGGCGTACGGCGTCTACGATACGCAGACCCCGGCCGACATCGAGCGCATCTACGATCACGACCAGAAGGCCAACACGTATGAGCGGGTGCCTTACGTGCTGGCTCCGGCAGTCGACTACATTGTCAAGCATCAGGCGGATGCCAACATCGCGGCGCAGATGAAGGCTTACGACTTCCGTAAAGTCATCGACAACAGCGTGGTGGATCGTCTGGTGAAGGAACACTTCTTCGAGCAATTGTTCGGGCCCGGCGTGAAGGCCGAAGAGGACGCCAAGGCGAAACTCGCTTTCAAGTAGACTGGACCCTATGGCGGAAATCGTTCTCGGTATCGGATCGTCGCACGGACCCTTGCTTTCCACACCCCCTGAAAAATGGGATCTGCGCGCGCAAGCGGATCGCGAAAACAAGAAGCATTGGTATCGCGGGAAGGCTTACGATTACGAATCGCTGCTTAAGGAGCGCGCGCCCGGATTCGCGGCCGAGGTGACCGTCGAGTCACGGCGGCATCGGCACGCGCAGTGCCATCGCGCCATGGAGGTGCTGACGCGCAAGTTCAAGGAAGCGGCTCCGGATGCCGTGGTGATCGTGGGCAACGATCAGCGCGAATTCTTCGACGAAGGCCTGACGCCATCGATCACCGTGTACCGCGGCGCGGAGATCCGCAACGTGCAGCATCTGCCCGAAAACGGCCCTCCTGGGATCAACATCGCGGAGCCGGGAAATTCGCCGTTCGAGGGCGCGATGTATCCGGGCTCGACCGCTTTGGCGGATCACATTCTCGATTCGCTCGCCGCGGAGAATTTCGATCTGGCGCAATCGGATCAGACGCCCACGGCGGCTCCGCGCGGAGGCATTCCTCACGCGTACGGGTTTCTGTACCACTCGATCCTCGGCGATCAGCCTCCGCCCAGCGTGCCCATCATCCTGAACGTTCACTTCCCGCACAACGTTCCGAAGAACCGGCGATGCTTGGATCTTGGCGCGGCTCTGGCTCGCGCGATCCGCAGCTTCAGCGGCTTTAAACGCGTGGCCGTGATGGCGAGCGGCGGACTGACGCATTTCGTGGTGGATGAAGAGCTCGACCGCACGGTCCTGGCGGCGATGGGTGATAGTGACGAACTGGCTTTGGAAAAGATTCCTGAGAACGTCTTCAAGGTGGGAACGGCGGAGATCAAGAACTGGTATCCGGTGATTGCGGCGGTGCACCAGGCGAAGCTGAAATATCACCTGGTCGACTACGTTCCCTGCTACCGCACCGAAGCCGGGACGGGGAACGCCATGGCATTCGTGTATTGGGATTAGGTCACCCACTGGGATTGATGTGAAATGCTCGATGCCGCGAAAAACCAGCTCCTGACGCAGACCGGCCCTGGTACACCAATGGGCCAGTTGCTGCGCCGTTACTGGATGCCCATCGCGGCGGTGAGCGAGTTTGACTCGGCATCGATCAAACCAGTGCGCCTGCTGGGCGAGGACCTGACCTTATATAAAGACCTGGGCGGCGCCTACGGGCTGGTCGACCGGCATTGCCCGCACCGCCGCGCGGACATGTCCTACGGATTCGTCGAGCAGTGCGGGCTGCGCTGCAACTACCATGGCTGGCTGTTCGACCAAGACGGCCGCTGCACGGAGCAGCCTTACGAAGACGTCGCTACTCCCGAGGCGCATTTCAAGGACAAGGTTCGCATCAAGGCTTATCCCGTCGAGGCTCACGCAGGATTGCTTTGGGCGTACCTGGGTCCGCTGCCCGCGCCGCTGGTTCCGAACTGGGAACCGTTCACATGGAAGAACGGCTTCGTCCAGATTGTCTTCGCGGATGTTCCCTGCAACTGGCTTCAGTGCCAGGAAAACTCCATCGACCCGCTGCATTTCGAATGGATGCACATGAACTGGAGCGTCCGCCTCGACGACAAGATGGGCCCCTACTCGCCGCGGCATTTGAAACTTGCATTCGAGGAGTTCGATTATGGCTTCGTCTACCGGCGCATTCGCGAGGGGATGCGCGAAGACGATCCTATGTGGACCGTGGGCCGTGTGTGCCTCTGGCCGAACGCCCTGTTCACCGGCGATCACTTCGAATGGCGCGTCCCGGTGGATGACCAGCATACGCTGAGCGTCACCTGGGCCTTCAGCCGCGTCCCCAAGGAGAGCGAGCCATACGTGCAGGGCGCGATTCCCGCGTGGCATGGTCCCGTGGTCGAACCCGAGACCGGCCGCTGGATTTCGAGCCACGTCATGAATCAGGATTTCGTCGCGTGGGTGGGTCAAGGCGTCATCGCGGATCGCACGCAGGAGCACCTGGGGACCAGCGATGTCGGCATTCTGATGCTGCGGAAGCGATTCTTGAGCGATCTGGAAGCCATCGCTCGCGGCGAAGATCCCAAAGCAGTGATTCGCGATCCGGAGGTAAATCGCTGCGTCGGCTTGCCGATTGCGGAGCGCAAGCTCTTGACCGAAGGGATGACTCGCGATGAGTTGCTGAAGCATCCGATTCACGGCCGTCAGTTGACCGAAGGGTATCCATTTCAGCTCGGCCAGCCAAGGGAGGTCCGTGAGGCGTACATCACGGCCATGGGCGTTGAGGTTTTTAGGTGAAGCGAATTCTACTCACGCTGGCGCTCGTTTCTGCCTACGCCCAAAACCCGCCGCTGGCAAAAGATCCCGGGCCATTTCTCACGCCGGAGCAATCCGCGGAAACTCCGAGCGGGCCGGGACGCGGACGAGGCCGGGGCGCCAAACAAGTGGCCGGACCCGCGCCTCACTTACCTGACGGCCGCCCTGACTTCGGCGGCAAGGGCGCATGGTATCCCGGCTTCAACGGCAATGTCGCGGAGACCATGTGGAAAGGTGTCAAGAGCGCGGACAAACACGTCGATGTCCCGTTCCTGCCGTGGTCGCTCGAAACGTTTAATCACCGCGTGGAGACGCTCTCGAAAGAAGATCCGGAAGCTCGATGCCTGCCGGTCGGCGTGCCGCGCTTCATGTTCGATCCGTATCCTTTCCAGATCGTTCAGACTCGCGATCAAGTCATTTTCGTCTTCGAAGGCGACAACTACCTTTGGCGCGTGGTCAATCTCGATCCCAAAATGTCGCATGCAAAGAACCTGAAGCCAACATGGCTCGGCGATGCCGTGGGCCATTACGAAGGCGACACGCTGGTGGTGGACGTGACCGGTTTCAACGGACTCGCATGGCTGGATCAGGCGGGCCACGCGACCACGGAGAAGCTGCACTTGACTGAGCGCTATACGCGCACGGATTCGCTCGCGCTGAAATACGAAGCTACCATCGACGATCCCGGCGCTTATTCGGCTCCATGGACGGTCTACAACACCGTCCGTTGGCGCACGGGAATGGAATTGGGCGAGTCCATTTGCCAGGAGAATGAGAAGAGCTCAGTGCACATGGTAGGCACGCCGGATTCGAAAAAGCCATGAGGCTATTGTTGGTTCTAACCGCGGCTGCCGCGCTTCACGCACAAGCGGCTCCAGATCTCGGCAGCGGCGGCGTGTGGCTGCCTCGTCATGTGGCGGATGCGGCTCCTCGGGTTCCACTTCCCTCGGCGAAGCAGGCCGACCCGGCCGCGCGCTGCCTTCCGCCCGGTGTCCCGCGCATCATGCTTCAAGCCCGTCCGTTCGAAATCGTGCAGACGCCGGAGCGAATTCTGTTGCTGTTCGAAGGCGGCGCGCACGTCTGGCGTCAAATCTGGATGGACGGACGCGCCCATCCCAAGGAGCCGAATCCGGATTGGCTGGGCGATTCCGTCGGCCACTGGGAAGGTGAAACGCTGGTGGTGGATTCGATCGGTTTCAACGATAAGACCTGGCTTGACGACGCCGGACATACGCACACGGAGCAGTTGCACGTAGTCGAGAGGTTCACCCGCACGGCCCCCGGCAATATGAAATACGAGGCCGTGATCGAAGATCCCGGCGTCTCGAAACAGCCGGTCACCGTCAGCAGCAGCTTTTCTTTCCGCCCCGGGGGCAAGCTGGCCGAGGATATCTGCCTCGACAAGATCGCGCGGTAATGTTTTGGCTCGGCGGAGCCGATTAAGGCTCGCGGCCCCTTTCTTAATCTCGCCTTGATATAATGTTCAGAGCCTCCCAGTTGCTTCGAGGTTGTTCGAGGAAAGCGTCTCCGTGAAGACCACCGATGTTCGTGATCCGGCGTACTTCCACAAAGTCGTCGATTGCCAGTGGGCGTGCCCTGCCCACACCAACGTACCCGAATATATCCGTCTCATCGCACAGGGCAGATACACCGACGCCTACATGGTCAACCGGGAATCCAACGTATTCCCCTCCATCCTTGGCCGCACTTGCGACCGTCCCTGTGAACCAGCCTGCCGCCGTGGAAGAGTGGCGGGGGTTGATCAAGGGGTGGATCAAAAGGAAGACCATAAACCCGTCGCCATCTGCCGCCTGAAGCGCGTTGCCGCCGACCTGCGCGGCGATATTTCGCATTTTCTTCCCAAAATTCCCAAGCAATCCAACGGCAAGCGCGTCGCCTTAATCGGAGCCGGCCCGGCCTCTCTTACGGTCGCAAATGACCTTCGACCGCTCGGCTATGAAGTGACGCTGTTCGAGAAGCAGGACAAGCCCGGCGGCTTGATGCGCACCAACATCCCGTCGTTTCGCCTTCCGGAGCATGTTTTGGATGAAGAAGTCGGCGTCATCCTGGACATGGGCGTCGACATCCGCTACAGCTCGCCCGTTTCGAGTCTTCGCTCGCTGCTGAAGGAAGGCTACGATGCGGTGTTCGTGGGCACCGGCGCGCCGCGAGGCAAGGATCTGGAAATCCCCGGCCGTGCTGAAGCCGCGGCGAATATTCACATCGGCATCGACTGGCTGGAATCCGTCGCCTTCGATCACATCCACTCCATTGGCGAGAAGGTGCTGATTATCGGCGTCGGCAACACGGCCATGGATTGCTGCCGGACTTCGCGCCGCCTCGGCGGCAAGGACATCAAAGTAATGGCCCGCCGTCCGCGCGGTTACTTCAGAGCTTCGCCCTGGGAACTTGACGATGCCGAGGAAGAGGGCATCGACATCGTCATCAATCATGCTCCCAAGCGCTTCGTTCTCGAAAACGGCAAGCTCACCGGCATGGAGTTTGAGCGTCTGGAATGGGACGCGGACGCCAAGAAATCCCGCGTGGTTGAAACTGTGTTCTTCCCCGCCAACGATGTGATTCTCGCCATCGGCCAGGAGAATGCCTTCCCCTGGATTGAGCGCGACCTCGGCATCGAATTCGACAAATGGGGCATGCCCGTGGTCAATGAGACCACCTTCGAATGCACCCGCCCAGGTGTCTTCTTCGGCGGTGACGCGGCTTGGGGACCTAAGAACATCATCTGGGCCGTCGCTCACGGCCACGGCGCGGCAATCTCGATTCACAACCACTGCCAGGGCATTCCGGTGACGGACCGTCCCGTGGATGGCAGCAATCTGGTCAGCCAGAAAATGGGCCTGAGCGAATGGAGCTACCACAACGATTACAACCCCGCTCAGCGCCAGAAGATGAAGCACGTCGATCTGGTGGAGCGCTTCTCCAAGCTGAACATCGAGGTTGAGCTCGGCTTCACCGCGGAGCAAACCGCCCGCGAAGTTCAGCGCTGCCTCAACTGCGATATCCAAACCGTCTTCACCGCCAAGCGCTGCATCGAATGCGACGCCTGCATCGACATCTGCCCCGTCCAATGCCTGACCATCTATAAGGACGGTCCGGAAGAGGAAGTCCGCCAGCATCTCTCTGCGCCTGCAGTTAATCTGGATCAGGCCCTCTATGCCTCGGCTCCGTTGCCGCAAACCGGACGCCTGATGATGAAGGATGAGGATGTCTGCGTCCACTGCGGCCTGTGCGCCGAGCGGTGTCCCACCGCAGCTTGGGACATGCAAAAGTTCGATCTTCTTATTCCCTACGCAGCCGGCACAGGGCCGGCGCGGTCTTCAAGACCGGAAGGAAGCTCGACCGGGTCCACCGCGCCAGGCTCCGTTGTGCCGGCGGGCTCCCTAGAAAGGGTTCCATGCACGACGTCTTACGCGTCCCAACTGCAAGACAGTCGGACGTAAACGATTTCGCCCTGAAGCTGGCGAATGTCAACGGAACCGGATCGGCCAGCGCCAACGGTCTGCTGATGCAGGCGATTTTCCGCATGGGCATCCCGGTCACCGGCAAGAATCTCTTCCCCTCCAATATCCAAGGCCTGCCCACCTGGTACGAAATCCGCGTCAATAAAGACGGCTACGGCGCCCGCGCCCTGGATTACGACCTGATGGTCGCCATGAACTCGCAGACCTACGCGCGCGACGTGCGCGAAGTCCGCTCCGGCGGCTACTTGATGTACGACTCCACTTGGCCGCTCGATCCCGAGCTACTGCGCGACGACGTTACCTTTCTCGGCGTTCCGCTGGCGAAGATGTGCAACGAAAGCTTCAATGACCCGCGCGAGCGCATCCTGATGAAGAACATCGCCTACGCTGGCTCCTTGTGCGCCGCGCTCGATATCGACATGCAGGTCGTCGATACCCTGCTGGGAGAGAAATACGGCCGCAAACCGAAGCTGCTGGACTCCAATCACAAGGCCCTGAAGCTCGGCTACAACTACGCCAAGGACAATTTCGCCTGCCCGCTCCCGTTCCATCTAAGTAAGATGGACTCGAACGGCGACAAGATCCTGATCGACGGCAACACCGCGACCGCTTTGGGCTGCCTTTACGCCGGCGCAACGGTGGCCGCCTGGTATCCCATCACTCCGGCCACCTCCGTCATGGACGCCTTTAAGGCGCTGTGCGAACAATACCGCCGCGATCCTGACACCGGCAAGAACAACTACATCATCCTGCAAGCGGAAGACGAGTTGGCCGCCATCGGCATGGTGCTGGGCGCCAACTGGAACGGCGCGCGAGCCTTCACCTCCACCGCCGGCCCCGGCATCTCGCTCATGAATGAGCTGCTCGGCCTGGCCTACTACGCCGAAATCCCCGCCGTCATCATCGACGTGCAGCGCGTCGGGCCCTCCACCGGTATGCCCACGCGCACCCAGCAGGGCGACATACTGTTATGCGCTTACGCCTCCCACGGCGACACGCGCCACATCCTTTTGTTCCCGTCCAGCCCCGCCGAGTGTTTCGAGTTCGCCGTCAAATCCTTCGATCTGGCGGAGCGATTCCAAACCCCCGTGCTGATGCTCTCCGATCTCGACATCGGCATGAATGACTGGGTGATCCCGCGCCTCCAGTGGGACGACAATTTCCGTCCGGACCGCGGTAAAGTGCTTTCGGCCGAGGATCTCCAAGCCGCCGCACAATATTTCCGCTACTCGCCCGAAGATGAGAATCACGTCGCCGCTAGGACGCTTCCCGGCGTCGATTCCAAAGGCTCCTATTTCATCCGCGGCTCCGGCCACAACAAACTCGGCGGCTACACCGAAGTCCCCGACGAATATCAGGAAGTGATGGACCGCCTCAAGCTGAAGCATAAAGCCGCGGCGAAGCACGTCCCCTCACCTGTGATCCAGAAGCGCGATGGCGCCCGTTTCGGCGTGCTTTCGAGCGGAGGCTGCGATCCCGCCGTGCGTGAGGCCCTCGATATCCTGGAGTCCCGCGGCGTTCCCGCCGATTACGTGCGTGTGCGCGGATTCCCCTTTGCCGATTCCGTTGAAGAGCTCCTCAACTCCCACGAATTCACCTTCGTGGTGGAGCAGAACCGCGACGCCCAACTGAAAGCGTTGCTCACGCTTGAAACTTCCGTGCCCAAGGAGAAGCTCCGCTCCATCCTGGTCTACGGAGGTTTTCCGCTCAGCGCCAAGAGCGTTGTGGATGAAATCCTGGACCGGATCTAACTGACCATGCCGTCAATCACCAAACCCATCGCCACCCACCCCAGCCTGAAACGAAATGAGCTGGGCCTCACCATCCGCGACTACGAAGGGACCATGTCCACGCTCTGCGCGGGCTGCGGGCACGATTCCATCACCGCCGCCATCGTCCGCGCCTTCTGGGAGCTGTCGACGCCGCCGCACATGATCGCCAAGTTGAGCGGCATTGGCTGCTCCTCCAAGACCCCGACCTATTTCGTTAGCGGCGCGCACGGATTCAACTCAGCTCATGGCCGCATGCCCTCCATCGCCACCGGCGCAGCGGCCGCCAACCGCGACCTCACTTACATCGGCATCTCCGGCGACGGCGACTCGCTCTCCATCGGCATCGGCCAAATGGTCCACGCCATCCGCCGCAATGTGCGTATGCTGTACGTGATCGAGAATAACGGCGTCTACGGCCTCACCAAGGGCCAGTTCTCCGCCTCCGCCGACGTCGGCAGCAAGAGCAAGCGCGGTGAGCCGAATCGCATGGAGCCCATCGATCCGGTGCGGTTGGGGTTGTCGCTGGGCGCGACCTTCATCGCCCGCAGCTTCTCCGGCGACAAGGAGCAGTTGGTCCCTATTCTTAAAGCCGGGATCGCCCACCGCGGCTTCGCTCTGGTGGATGTGATCTCGCCCTGCGTGACCTTCAACGATCATGAAGGCTCGACCAAGAGCTACATTCAAACCCGCAAGCACCTGATGCCGGTGACCGAAGCCGATTTCGTTCCCCCCGCGCGTGAGATCCTGGCCGACATCGGCCCCAAGGGAACAACCCGTGTCACCATGCACGACGGCAGCCAGATCAATTTCACCCGCGTTCCCGCGGGCTACGACCCCACCGACCGCGCCAAGGTGACCGAATTCCTGGACGACCACATGGCCTCCGGCGAAGTCGTCACCGGCCTGCTCTATCTCGACGAATCCTCCGAGGACATGCACCAGCTCAGCAATTCGACCGAGGTTCCCCTCTCGCACATCCCCTTCGAGACCCTGTGCCCCGGCGCAAGAGCTTTGGAAGAGTTCCAGGAAGATTACCGGTAGTGTGGCGTGGATATGGTGGGAAGAGCTCGATCTATCGTCGCTGACCTATCCCGCGTTCCTCGCCTACTTCTTTGACCGGCCCATCGTCGGCAGCGCCGACGAGCGATACTACCTATTTCGCAAGGGGATCGACAATTTCTATGCGTACGATCCAGCCACTGTTGCCTCCCACGTCCGAGACATGTGCCGCGACTGGGCGAACCTGACCAAGATCTATTCGGACGACCAACTGAACCAAGGCCTATGGGCGGTCTTTGGTGTCGCCATAAGTTGTGAACGATTTTGTCTTGACCCTCAAGTCGACATCAGCCTAAGAACCGACGCCATCGAATCCATGTACATACCGTTCAGAGACGGTGCGATGCATCGCACCGTCGAGTACGTCAAAGATTCGTTTTACTCGATGTGGTGGGACGCGATCCTCTTCAATACCTTTTACGAGGACGACTGGAAGACCGGCTATAGTCGAAGTCGCGACTATCGGGCTCTAACGGACGACCGGAAACTGATGGGCGACGCCATTCTTCGGACCTTGGTGAAAATCCTCGCTCTCGACCACCAAGGCTGCCAGTGGTGCGCCCTTCACGGGCTTGGACACCTGAATCATCCCTCGGGCGGGGAAATCGTGCAGGCCTATCTCGACGCCCACCGCAGCGAACTGAGCGAGATCGACATCCTCTGGATTGAACAGTGCCGTGATGGCCGCTGCATGTGAGCCCCAAGCGATCAAGAAACGGGCGCCACCGTGAGGCCACGAACGTGAGCAAAGTCCCGGTGATCCGTCGTGATCAACGGGAGTTTCCACTGAAGCGCGGTCGCAGCGATCCATGCGTCAGCAGACGCGATCGGCCGCCCGATAGAGTTTCCGCGAGAGGTGACTTCCGCCCAAAGATCGCAGGTCTCCTCATCCGGAAAAAGAGTGGTGAGTGAATTGAGCAGTTTGCGGAGACGAGAGATCCGGTCCGTTCCCCACCGGTTCTGAGCCGGCCAAAGAGTGAGTTCCGCGCGGCTCATGAATGATACACACAACTCCAGCCCCGAGACCGCCGCTGCGCAGCTAGAGTGGAGCCTGTGGTCGGGCTTAAATAGGAACGAGACCACATTGGTATCGACCAGTACAAAATTCACTTCGCGGGACTCCGCCTCCGAATCCCCCGGCGTCTCAGCTGCCGGATGAAGCGGACGAACTCATCCGCTTCCTCAGGTGACCCTGGATCATCCACGAAGGGGAGGGATATTACCGGCGGCTTCGCTCCCGGAATCCGTTTCCGTCGCTTTGGCAGCCTCTTCAGGTCCCGCACGATCTTCGCCATAATTCAATGGTACGGCAACGGCGCCAAGATTCTCACAAAGCCGGGTCACTTGAAGAATTTCCACCCTCCTCTCAATCACTTCGCGATTCACCTCAGTCTCGACCGCGGACCGCCGCCCGAGACTCATAGCGGGAGTCTGGCAATCCCTCATTGGAACCAGACCACCGGACGCGGAAGAGTGCTCGAGCCTACTCCGTGTTTTGCGTATCCCTCGATGAGCCTTTTCGTCCGCGGGAGGGTTATCAAGCGGTCCGGGGGCCCTCGAAATACTGAAAATCATGGAGTTAGCGCCAATCGTAGCCTAAGCAAAATCCACCGCCCGGCCGATTCAATACTGAATGGCCCGAAAGCCGCCGCCCAAGCGGAGCGTGCTGATCCTCGCCCGCACCATCACTGCGTTTGTCTCCATCGCGCTCTCCGAGGGGATGCTGTGGACGCTCGGGTACCCGCCGTGGCGCAACCAGCAGATCAACGCGGGGGACGCGGCGTCGGAGTATCAAGCGGACCCCGAAACAGGCTGGATCAATCGCACCGGCGCTTGGGACATGGCCGCGGCGGACCGCTCGCCCTTCCGCTACACCAATTGGACCCAAGGCCGCCGCGCGACCTCGAATAACCCACCGGCGCCGGATGACGCCCGCCCCAGTATGATCTTCGTCGGCGACTCCTACACCTACGGCTATGGCCTGGGTGACGCCGACACTTTCACCTGGCGCTTGCAGCAGAACCATCCCGAGCTGCAGGTGTCCAATTACGGTACGCCGGATTACGGCACTTATCAGTCGTACATCGCCATGGGGCGCGCCCTCGATGGCGTCCGCGCGGGCGCATCCGTCTACTACCTGTTCAACGGCTTTCACGAATCGCGAAACGTTGCCGACCCTAGCTGGATTCGCGTTCGCCACTACCCCGGCAATGGCGTCTTCTTCCCCTACGCCGTCCTGAACGACGGTGCGCTGGAGGGTCGCCGCACCAACGGCGACGCCATCTGGCGCCTCAGTTACGTGTTGCGAACCGTGGCCATGGCGGAGGAGTATTACGAAATGGCCGAAGCCTGGACGCGGGTGCACGATAAGCGCGCCGTGACGCAGGCCATCCTCATCCGAATGGAGCACCTTGCCCAACTCTCCGGAGCGAAGTTCACGGTGCTCCTGTTTGACCTCGATCCCAAGGACCGTCCCGTTTACCGCGCCTTCCTCTCATCCCACCGCATCGCCTTTATCGACTGTGACCGGCCTGAGCTGAAGGATCGAAATTACCGCCTGTCCGACGGTCATCCGGACGCCAAGATGACTGAACTGCTGGCGCAATGGATTGACGCAGGTACAGCTTCGTCTCCCACCTCGGCGCACGCGGCGCTGGCTCCCTGAGCGGCCTCGGCCTCTGAGCGGCATCGGCCTCTGAGCGGCATCGGAAGGAAGCGCTTTTCCCAGTTCTTTTCGCACTCCTGGTAACCTGCACTCCTGTAAACTTAAAGGCATGCGGCTTCGTTTCCTTGCCTTGCTGATCCCGGGTGTGCTGGCTGCCCAGTCGCTCCAGGATTTCGAGAAAAAAGTCACTCAGTTCACCCTCCCCAACGGCCTCACCTTTCTGATCGTCGAACGGCATGAGGCGCCGGTGGTGTCCTTCCATACCTACGTCAACGTCGGATCGGTCGACGACGTCACCAACCGCACCGGCCTGGCGCACATGTTCGAGCACATGGCCTTCAAGGGCACCGAAAACATCGGCACCAAGAACTGGCCCGAGGAAAAGAAAGCGCTGGACGCCGTCGAAGAAATTTACGACCGCCTGGATGCCGAGCGCAATAAAGCCTTCCGCGCCGATCCCAAAAAGATCGCAGCCATCCAGGCCGAGCTCAAAACCGCCATGGACAAGGCCAATAGCTACGTCGAGGAGAATGAGTACCCGGGCATCGTCGAAGCCAATGGCGGCGAGGGGTTGAACGCCGGCACCGCCGAGGACCAGACCACTTACTTCTACAACTTCCCCTCCAATCGCATCGAGCTTTGGTTCCTGCTCGAATCGGAGCGCTTCCTGCATCCCGTTTTCCGCGAGTTCTATAAAGAGCGCGACGTGGTCCGCGAGGAGCGGCGCATGCGCACGGAGTCGAGTCCCGTGGGTCAGCTGGTTGAGGCGCTTCTCTCCACCGCCTTCGCGGCCCATCCCTACAAGACTTCTCCCATCGGCTGGGGCAGCGATATCGAAAACTTCCGCCGCACCGAAGCCGAAGCGCTGTACAAGCGCTACTACATCCCCGGCAACATGACCATCGGCATCGCTGGCGACGTGAATCCGGCCGAAGCCAAAAAATTTGCCGAGAAGTATTTCGGGCGTTTGCAAGCCGGGCCCACCCCTCCTTTGGTGCGCACGGTTGAGCCGCCCCAGACAGGGGAAAAGCGGGTCGCCGTCGCGTCAGCCGCCCAGCCGTTCCTGCTGATCGGCTACAAGCGTCCCGATCAATACTCCAAAGACGATGTGCCTCTGGACGTGCTGAGCGACATTCTCTCCGACGGCCGCACCGGCGTCATCTACAAACAAATGGTGCGCGATAAAAAAATCGCCTTGGGCGCCGAAAGCCAGGCGTCCTTCCCCGGCGGGAAATACCCCAACCTGTTCATCTTCTTCGTCGCGCCGTCCCAAGGGCACAGCAACGACGAGAACGAGAAGGCTCTCTATGCCATCGTCGACGATCTCAAAAAGAACAAGGTCGACGCCGAATCGCTCCAGCGCGAAAAAACCAAACTGCGAGCCTCGCTGATCCGGCAGCTGGATAGCAACGCCGGCCTGGCGCAACAGCTTTGCTTCTATCAGGCCAACTACGGCGATTGGCGCAAAATGTTCACCGAACTCGACGAGTACAACAAGGTCACCGCCGACGATGTCCTGCGCGTGGCCAACGCCTATCTGACCGAAAAGTCCCGGACCGTCGCCTACACGTACGTTCCGGCCAAGGACGTTCCCTCCAAGGACGTTCCTTCCAAGGAGAGCGCGAAATGAAACGCCTTGCTCTTGCGATCCTGTTTGCCGCCCTGGCTGCCGCGCAGTCCAAACCGGCGCCTTCTTACAACTACAAGGACCTCAAGTTCCCCACGCTCGGCCAGGTAAAAATCCCGGAGCCGACGGAGTTCACCCTCTCGAACGGAATGCGGGTCTTTCTGCTGGAGGATCATGAGCTGCCCTTGGTCAGCGGCTCGGTCATGATCCACACCGGAAACCTCTTCGACCCTCCGGACAAGAAGGGGCTGGGCGATGTCACCGCCGGCGTCCTGCGTTCCGGAGGAACCAGCGCCAAGACCGGCGACCAGTTGGATGAGGCGCTCGAAAACATCGCGGCCTCGGTGGAGAGCAGCTTGGCGGAAACCAGCGCTACCGTCAGTTTCAGCGCGCTCAAAGAAACTTCGGACACCGCGCTTCAGATCTTCCACGACGTGCTCACCGATCCCGGCTTCCGCCAGGACAAGATCGACCTGTTGCTCTCCCAGGCGCGCAGCGGCATCGCCCGCCGGAACGACGATGCCGATGGCATTCCGGAGCGCGAATTGAACCGCATTATCTATGGACGCGACACGCCGTACGGCTGGCAGGTGGAGTACACCGATCTGGACAACATTCACCGCGACGACGTCCTCAATTTCTACCACCGCTACTATTTCCCCAAGAACATCATGCTGGAGGTGTACGGTGACTTCAGCATTCCGGAGATGAAGGATAAGCTCGAAAAAATGTTCGGCGGATGGAAGGTAGAGCAGCCGCCCGTCCCGGCCTTCGCTCCCGTCACGGCGAAGCCCGCCCCCGGAGTGTACTTAGCAGAAAAAGCCGACGTCACGCAGACCTTTTTCTCCATCGGGGAACTTGGCGGAATGCTGCGCGATCCCGATTATGCGGCGCTCACTGTGGCCGCGGACATTCTCGGCGGCGGGTTCCGCAGCCGTTTGTTCAAGCAGGTACGCACCAAGCTCGGCTACGCGTACAACATTCAGGCCGGATGGGCCGCCAACTACAATCACCCGGGTAGCTTCCGCATCGTGGGCAGCACCAAGTCCATGACCACCACGGAGACCATCGAAGCCATCGATACGGAGCTCGCAAAAATCCGCTCGCAAGAGGTGACGGATGAGGAACTCAAGGAAGCCAAGGACGGGGTGCTCAACGCGTTCGTGTTCAATTTCGACAGCCCCGCCAAGACGCTCAACCGCGCTCTGCGCTACGCCTACTTCGGCTACCCCAAGGATTTCGTCTTCCAGTACCAGAAGGCTGTGGAGGCGGTCACCAAGGCCGACGTTCTTCGCGTCGCCAAGGCTCATTTCCTGCCGGAGAATCTGTCGATCGTCGCCGTCGGCAATCCGAAGGATTTCGGCAAGGCTCTTTCCACGCTCGGCAAGGTGAATCCGATCGACCTGACCATCCCTGAGCCGAAACAAGCCGCCTCTGCTCCCGTCGACGAGGGAAGCAAGTCACGCGCCGCGGCGATCCTGGCCCGCGCGCAGCAGGCCATGGGCGGCGCGGACAAGCTCGCCGGCGTGAAGGATATGACCCGTACGGTCGAGATGGCCATGGATCCTACCGCGGGCGGCTTCACGATCAAGGAAACCACGCAGGTCATGTTGGGCTCCGCCGGCGGCGAACACCTCCGCATGGATCAGACGCTGCCGGTCGGTAAGATCGTCGCCTATACCGACGGTAAGGCCGGCTTTTTGATCACGCCGCAAGGCGTAATGGGAATGCCCCCGGAGGTTTTGCGCCAGGCCCGCGGCGATCTCTTTCGCCAGCTTCCGCCGCTCATGCTCGCTGCGCGCGACTCCGCGCTGACCGTGAGCGCCGCCGGCGATAATACCGTCGAAATCAGCGGCGGCGGATTGAGCGTCAAGGTCGACTTCGACCCCGCCACCGGCCTTCCTTCCACGCTTAATTACCAGGAACCCGGGCAGAACGGAGCGCCGTCTCAAGTAGTGGAGACCATGACGGACTGGCGTGACGCCGGCGGCGGAATCAAGATGCCCTTCAAAGTCGCGCTGGAACAGGGCGGACGAAAAGTCGGCGACGGCACTGTCTCCGCCTACCAGTTGAACACTGGGCTCAAAGCCGAGGATTTAAGCAAGAGGCAATGAAGGTTTCGAGCGTCGCCGCGATCGCCTGCTGCCTGGGGCTGGCTCAGGCCCAGAGCCTCAACGATCCGCGCGCAAAGAAAGCTGTCGAGGATGCTGTAGCCGCGCTGGGCGGGCCGAGATTCCTCTCGATGCACGACCGCGTCGAAAGCGGACGCGCTTACTCTTTCTACCGCGACAAAATCTCCGGCCTCTCCATCGCCACAATTTACACACAATATTTCGATGTGCCCGCGGACAGGACCGGCCAGGAGTTAGGAGTACGGGAGCGCGAAGTCTTCGGCAAGAAGGAAGAGTTCGGCTACGTTCTGTTTCGCGAAGAAGGCGCGTGGGAGGTGACCTTCCGGGGGCCCGCCGAGATCGATCAGGACCGTGTCGACAACTACCGTCGCACCACGCTACACGACATCCTCTATTTTCTACGCATGCGCTTGCATGAGCCGGGGCTGCTGTTCGATTGGCGCGGCTCCGACGTAATCGAAAACCAGCCGGTCAACATCGTGGACATTACCGATTCGGAAAACCGCACGATCACGGTGAACTTCAATATCGACACGCATTTGCCGGTCAAAGAAACGTGGGTGTGGCACGACCCCAAAACCCACGACCGCAACGAGGAAATCACCCGTTATAGCGTCTACCGGGAAGAGAGTGGCGTTGAGTGGCCGCAAACCATCACGCGGGAGCACAACGGCGAAAAGAGGAACCAGATCTTTTCCGAATCCGTGCTGATCGATCCGCATCTTCCCGACGCCGTCTTCGCCAAGCCCACCGGTCCGGCGACGCTTACGCCGTGGAAGCCGCCCAAGAAAAAGTAGCGTCCGCTTCGCTATTGCTTGGCGGCGGTCGCCACCCGGACGGAAACCGTGAAGTCGGGCAGAGCCACGGGCTCCGGTTTGGCTCGAATCGCCTGAAGCGCGTCGTTAAGCTCAATGACGTGCGCCCGGTCGAGCGCCAGCGCGTGTTCCTCCGGTTGGTAGGTGGTGCCCCTGGGATAGTCCACGTACGGAGTGCGCGACTGCTCGATGTGCGTTCCCAGAACATGGGCGACCGGACGGTCCCGGATAAAATCCACCATCCGCTGCGCGCTGGCGGCGTATGTGGGCACGTCGGCCTCATTGGTGTATAGGCGCCCGGGATAAAGGCTGTCGCCCGTCAACAGATTCCCCGTGAGCCGGTCGTACAAGGCGATGCTGGCCGCCTGGTGGCCTGGAATCGGGATCACGTCGATGATGCGCCCACCCAGGTCGATTTTCCCCAGGTCCGTCGGCCAGGTGGCGATTCCAGCCGCTTTCTGGATGTCCGCAGGCGTAGCCGCAATGAATTGCACCTCCGGCATGGCCTGAAACTGCTTGTCCCCCGCGGTATGATCCCCATGCCCGTGGGAATGAATCACGATCAGGGAAACCGGCGCATGGTTCTTTTTCTTGGCCCATTTCTCCAGCAGGCTCATGACCAACGGCGCGGTTTGAACGGCGCCTGCTCCGGTGTCTTCCAAAAGCGCCTTTTGCTCACCGAAGATGAGATACAAAAAGGGCTTCTCGTAGTTGATGCAGCCGGATTCGCGAAGAATGTAGAAATCGTCGTTGTACTCGTGGACCTGCCAGTCCGGGACGCTGACGCAGTTCGGCCCTCCGGTCATCCAGGCATCCGGCAGCTTACCGGCTTGCAGCATGGCACCGCCCGGGCCCGCGGCCCAAGCCATGCCGGCAATGAACGCACACGCGGCAATAGTTCGCATTTACTCCCCCGTTCGTATCTTCACGTGCCGGCCCAAATCCTCCGCAAGCACGATGGCCTCGGCCAGCTCCTTCATCGGCCGGTGCAGCTTGCGGCTTTGATCGCGAAGGCGCAGGTACGCGTCTTCTTCCGAAAGGCCGTGATTCTTCTGCAGGATTCCTTTGGCGCGCTCCACCACCTTGCGGGTCTCCAGCGCGAGCCGCATCTCCATCATCTCTTCCTGCAGCCGGCGCTTATCTTCTTCGAGCAAAGATTTAGCGACCGCCACTCCGAGCTGCTGCCCCACAAACCGCACGGTCTCGATCTCGATGTCCGAATGCTCATGCGCGTTTCTGTGGTGGACGTTCACCACACCCACGAGTTCCCCTCCGCTCACCAAGGGAACGGAGAGGAACGCTTCGTAGGTGTCCTCCACTAACGCGGGAAACTGCTTGAACCGGGTGTCGGAGGAGGCGCCGGCCGCCAACGCGACCACCGCTTTGTGCTCCGCCACCCAGCCCGTCACGCCCTCTCCGATTCTTAACCGCAGCTTCCCTAGCGCCGAAGCGTGGGGCAACTGCGAGGCGCGCAAAACTACTTCGTCGGTTTCCCAGTCGATCAAATACACTAAGCACGCATCGCACGCGGTCGCTTGGATCGTCAACCCGATCACACTCCCCAGCATTTCATCCAGAGAGAGGTTCGAGCTGACGATCGCGCTGACCTGGTGCAGGATGGATACCTCTGATTCCGCTGCAACCATCGGTTACCAACCCGGATCTAGAACGTTAACCGAAGCGCCATCTGCAGCACGCGCGGCGCACTGGCCGAGTTGGTCTGGGTAATCTCACCGAAGGTCTGGTACCCGAACGTGGAGGCGGTGCCCGCCGTGGTGGCGCCGGGTTGCTGCACGACGGTGAAGTTACCCGTCGGGTTCGCGAAGTTTTCGTGGTTGAACACGTTGTACGCTTCCGCGCGGAACTCGAGCCGCATGCTCTCCTTCGGCAGCCTGAAGTACTTGCTGATGGCCATATCGTCATTCCAGAAGTCCAGGCCGCGAATGATGCCGCGGGTTCCCACCTGACCCGCGTATCCCGGCACGAAATCGTTGCCGGCGTCCGTGTTGCTCCACAGGCTCGGGATGCCATACTGATCGGAGGTCAGATGTGGCGCCGGCAGCGAGGTCACGCCAGGCGCCAGGATGCACCAGGAGGAACTCAAGTAATTGGTGTTGAACATGCCGTTCGACGAACAGTTCATGGGTTGGGCGGTGCGGAAGGTGTACAGCGTGGAGACCTGCCAGCCACCGATGATCTCGTCCAGCCATTTGGGAGCGTTGCCAACCAGCTTCTTGCCTTTGCCGACGGGCAATTCGACGACCGCATCGGCGGTGATCTGGTGGCGTGCGTCGTAATCGGCTGGGCCCAGGGCCTCATTGGGAGCGAGCGCGTTTTGCAGGTTGGTAATCCCGTAGCCAGTGGCCATGGAACCACCCTCGGCTCCGGAGCCATTGTCGATGGCGTGAGAGAAGGTGTAGTTGAAGTCGTAGCCCCAACCCGCGGTGACCCTGCGCCGCAGCGAGACGGTCAACGCGTTAAACGAAGACTGGCCGGCGTTGGTGTAGGTGAGCACGCCGGAGTCCTGCGTCGGGAAGAACGTATTGCAGCCGTACACGGAGACGCAGGTTCCATTTTTCTGCCGGATGCGATCCATGCTGTTCAGCGTGTCTGTCCAGCTTCCGGCGTACTCATCCCAAACGTCATAAAAGAGGTTGGCCGAGGCGCTGCCGGGGATATATAGGTTGGCCGCGCCTGGGAACATGTCCTGGAAGAACGGCTGCAACGGGACCAGATTGGGGTTGGCCTTTACCTGAGCCGGCGTGAGACCGGAATAGTAGAGGTTGGACATCGCTTGTGTGGCCTGCACCCAGGATTGACCCGACTTCGCATCAACGAAATTGCTGAGCGGCTGGCCAAAGTCCTGCTCCACCAGAGCGCGGTGCGCCAAGCGTCCGGCATATCCGACTTCAATGGTCATGTTCTTGGGTAGCGGCCGGGCATAGTTAGCGTTGATGATGTCTTCGTACGGCGCCTTCAAGTCGTTCGACACGCCCGTGAAGTTGGTGAACCCGCCAACGATGAGCGGCGGCGTGAAGGGGAATGCTCCGCCGCTTGCCGGGTTCAAGTTAGTCAGCGTGGCGCTGGTTCCGTTGTATCGCGGGGAGCTGGTGAAGTTGGTGTTGTTGGCCTGCTGAACCGCGGTGGCCAAGCCGGGCGAACCGCCGGAAGCGAGCGCGGAGGCGATGGCGTTGCCGTAGTTGTCATATACGATGGAACCGCCGGCGCGAAGCACGCTGCCCTTGCCCATAATTTTCTCCATCAGCCCGCCTTTCGGGGAGTAAGCAAGGCCGACGCGCGGCGCCCAATTGTTGTAGTCGGTCGGATAAAAACCCGGTCCGTTGTTAACCGGTCCGGCGACCGCGTAGGTAATGTAGGCGTCCGGCACGGAATAGTTGGGAAGACCCGCCAACGCGGCGCCGGAACGTTGCGCGAAGTAATCGTTAATCGGCAGGGTTGGCTGCACCTGAACGCCGTTGGCCTCATACGGAACACCATAGATGGAATAGCGCACACCGTAAGTGATGGTAAGGTTCGGCTTCACTTTCCAGGAATCCTGGATGTATTCCTCAGGCGAATTCGAAATGTAGTTGCGAGTGATGGGAGTGCCGAAAGGGATCACCTGCCCGTTGATGCCGAAGTTGTAGGTGGCCGAGCCACCATTCAGCATGCCGAAGATCGCGCCGAAGGCATTGGTTACGTTGGACGTGGAGGCGAGCGCCGCGCCCGGAATGGTCTGACCGAGAAAGCTGACGACGTCCGAGGTGATGTCGTTGCCCAACCCGAGCAGCGTGCCCCTGCTGAACTGATAGTTCGGCTCATTATTGTCGGCGGTGGTGATGTTCTGGGCGCGGTGGAAGTTTTCGCCGGCTTGAATGGTGTGGGATCCTTTGACCCAGGTCAGATCGTCGTTGATGTTGGTGGTGGGCGCGATGCGCGAGTTTCCGCGGACCGTGGGCGAAAGCGTCGCAAACCCGAAACTGGGAACCACGTTCAGGTCGCCGGTGGTGGCGCTGCCCAAGCGCGTGTAGCCGTAGTTGAGAGTGTTGATCAGGTTCGGCTTGATCACATACGTGTACCGCACCGCAAGGCCGCGCGAGTTATCCTGCAGGAGCGAGATAGGCGACTGCCCGGGGAATTGTTCCAGTCCCGAGGTGGGAACCTGCGTTGCGCCGTTGAGCGTGCCGCGAACCGAGATGGTGTGGTGACCGGCGCTGTCCAGGTTGTAATCGAGCTTGCCCACCTGCGCGTGATTGTTCAGCGGCGCGGGCGCGTTAAACAGTAGGTCGTTAAAGTTCAGACCTTTATCGGGCGACGCCAGCGGGTCGTTGCCGGAGGGATATTGCTGCATCAGGTTTAAAGCGTAAGGATTCTCGCCGATACCTAGCGGGTCGATCTGGGCGACCTGAGAAGGAGTCAGCATAACCGTCTGGCCGCCCTTCAGGAGAACTCCAACGTCGCCTTGCCTGAAAGTGTTGCTGGGAACGGTGTCGGTCTTGGCCTGCTGGCTGCGGTCCTTGCGGCCCTCCCAGTTATAGAAGAAGAACAGCTTGTTTTTCACAATCGGACCGCCGAGCGAGGCGCCGTATTGGTTGCGGATCAAAGCCGGACGCGCCACACCGGCGCGATTGCTGAACCAGTCATTGGCTTCGAAGTCGGTGTTGCGATTGTATTCATACACCGATCCGTGAAACTGGTTGGTGCCGCTCTTGGTGACGATGGCGACCTGCCCGCCCGCGGTATGGCCCATATCGGCGCCTTGCCCGGCGATGGTGGTGCGGAACTCCTGAACAGAATCGAGCGGAATCGGCAGCACCGCGTTGAAACCGTTGTTAGCGGTAGAACCGCGATTGTCGTTGACGTCGGTGCCGTCGAGCACCACGTTGTTCTGGTCGGGCCGCGCGCCCAGCACCTGGCCGGTGGCGCTGACGCCGGGCTCGACGCTCAGCAGCGCCACCACGTTGCGCGTCTGCAAGGGAAGCTGCTGCACCTGAACTTCAGTAAATGGGTTACCAACGGTCGCATTCTCGGTATTTACTTCCGTAGCCTCTGCGGTGACGCTTACCGTGGTGGAGGTCTGACCGACTTCCATTTTTACGTCGAGCGTCCCCGGCGTATTCACCTGGAGGACGACTTGAGCCGCGTAAGAAGTGAAACCGGGCTTCTGGACCTCGACCTTGTAGGGGCCGGGAGGAATTTGAAGAAACTCGTAAACGCCGGTTTCGCTCGCCACTGCGCGGCGCACCGCCGACGTATCGGTGTTGGTCAAATTTACGATTGCGGCCGGAATTACTGAACCCTGAGGGTCCGTGACGGTGCCTTGCAGGGAGCTGGTTTGGCCGGCCAGCGGGAGCACAGACAAAAATACAGCTAGAGCGAGCCGTTTCATGCGTGACAAATCTCCTTAATTTTCGTCTTGAGGAATGATACGGGGTCCCGTCTCAAAACAGAGAGGCTGTTACGGCTACACTTGAGCGGATACAAGGAGCAACCAGCTACGAGGTTTACGGCTTCAAAGACCCTTGTACTTGTATTCATAAGATTAGCGGCGCTAGAGGGCTGAGTCAAATCAAAAAAGGGAATTGCTTCTATAAATCTGCTAGATAGTGCTTTAGTTGGCGCAATTATGCATAAGCTTCCTAGCCTCGATAAACGCGCCATTCACGCCGCGAGGAGGAATTACCTGCAGAATGCTATCGCGCTCTATCTAGGCGACTAAGTCGTGCAGCACGTTCCCGGCTACGTCGGTGAGCCGGAAATCGCGGCCGCTGTAGCGGTAGGTCAGTTTCTTATGATCGATCCCCAACAGATATAGGATGGTCGCGTGAATATCGTGTACGTGGACCGGCTTTTCCACCGCCTTAAATCCGAACTCATCGGTAGCGCCGTAGATGGTTCCGCCCTTCACAGCTCCGCCGGCCAGCCACATGGTAAATCCAAACGGGTTATGGTCGCGGCCGCGCTTGACGCCGCCTCCGCCTACCTCGCGAACCGGAGTGCGTCCGAATTCTGACCCGCAGACCACCAAGGTGTCGTTCCACAAGCCGCGCGACTTCAGATCCTTGATGACGGCGGCGAACGCCTGGTCGGAATTCTTGGCGTTAACCTTGTGCGCCATGATGTCGGCGTGCGCATCCCATGGATCGCCCTTGGAGTAATACACCTGAACCATCCGCACGCCTTTTTCGGCCAGCCGGACAGCCGTCAGCGCTCCGCGCGCGACCGGGCCGGGACCGTATAGGTCCAGCGTCGCTTGCGACTCCTTGCGCACGTCGAACACCTCGGGTGCATCGGTCTGCATGCGATAGGCGATTTCCATGGACTTGATGACCGCCTCGACTTGCGTATCCGAACCGGCGTCCTCCGCCCGGATGCCCTCCAGTTTCTGAAGCAAGTCCAGCTCGCGGCGCTGCTCCGTCAGGCTGAACTTCGGATTGTTCACATAACTGACCAGCTTCTTTGGATCGAAATTCTTCTCGATGGTGACCTTCTTGGGTTTCTCCTTGCCGTCTTTATCTTTCTCCATCGCGCCGTCAGCCGGCACGGCGTCATCCGCCATATCGTCGTCGCCATTTGGATTGGTCTGGACTTTATTGGAAATATAAGTCCCTTGATGGATCGCGGGCAGGAACCCATTGCTCCACAGCGGAGGCCCGACGGTGGTGGGGATATCCGGGCACAGCACCACGTAGCCGGGAAGATTCTGGTTCTCGGTCCCCAACCCGTAAGTGACCCACGCGCCCATGGAAGGCCGCCCGGCTTGGTTCGCGCCGGTGTTGACCATCAGGCACGAGGGCTCATGGTTGGGAATTTCGGTATACACGGAGCGGACCCAGCAAATATCGTCCGCGACCTCGCCCAAGTGCGGCCAGAGCTCGCTAATGTCCATGCCGCTCTGCCCATACTTCTTGAACTTGAAGGGCGACTTCATCAATTCGCCGGTGCGCCGCTCGGTCTTGATGTCGCCGCCGGGCAGCGGCTGGCCGTCGTATTTCTCCAGCGCGGGCTTGGGGTCGAAACAATCGATGGTGGAGCAGCCGCCGTTCATGAACAGGAAGATTACGCGCTTGGCGCGTTGCGGATAGTCCAGCTTCCCGGTCATCACGCCGCCGTCGGGAGTGGACACTCCGGCCCGCAGGATGGATTGATTCACCATGCCGGCAAAGGCCATCATGCCGAAACCATTGCCCACCTTTCGCAAGGCCTCCCGGCGCGTTAACGGATTTCCAGATTTATGTTCAAACATTTTCGGATTCCTCTAATTGATGAACAAGAACTCAGACGAGCTAAGAATGACTTTGATGTACCGGCCCCACGCGGTAGGCTCATACTTCACCTCCGCAGCCGGACGCGCGCCGTTGCCCCGGCGTCCGCCCATACCCGGGACGCCCGTCATCATCCCCATGCCCATGTCCGCGTTGTCCTGATCGGCTGGCGCCGCGGGCGCGGCATCGGCAATCGCGTTGGCCCCGCCCCCGCCCGCTGCGTCGGGCGCGACAGGCACGTCGGGTGCGCTGCCTTGCGCGAGACCGGAAGCGGGAACAGCAGGCTTAGCGTCGCCGGTAAAGGCGGGCGCCGGTTTGTCGGCGGGCTTGTCGATCGGCTTATCGGGCGGGTCTTTTTGCTCCTGCGGCGTGGCCTTATCGCCGCTATCGGGCTTGGCCGCATCGCCATCTTTAGGAACATCCGCTTTGGAACCGTCGGCCGCCTTGGGAGCGTCGGCCGCTTTGGGAGCATCCGCTTTGGGAGCATCCGCTTTGGGACCGCCATCCACCTTAGCGGCTTTGCCGCCACCACCCCCTCTGCGCCGGCCACCTTGAGCACCGGCCGCAGGGTCCTTCGGCTTGTTCTTATCTTCTTCGTATTCCTTCAGAGGCTCGCTGTGCAGGTATTCGACTCCAAGCTGAATCTCTTCTTCCGTCGGATTTCGCGAGTACGCAATCTGGTACAGCTTGCGGATTCTGGCGCGGTTGTCCGGCTCCGCGGCAACCCTCTTACCTAGCTCCTCGGCCTCAATCTGCATGAAGTCGCTATTCATCAGGAACAGCCGTTGCAGCGGAACCGTAGTAGTGAAACGTTTCTCCGCGCTGATATTGGGAGGCGGAAAATCGAAAGTTTGCAGGTACGTGTCGAGCTTGTACCGGCTCACCTTCCCATACACAGTCCGGCGCTTGTTCGCCGGCGTCAGGTCGTCCGAGGGCCCGCCGACCGCATCGTCAAGATTGCCCGAAACGCTCAGGACAGAATCCCGGAGCTCTTCCGCATCCATGCGGCGGCGATTGAAGCGCCAGTACATCCGGTTGCCGGAGTCCTTGGCGAAATCCGCTTCGTCGTTCTCGGTGCCCAGCTGATACACGGAACTCAGCATGATCTCGCGAGTCAACTTCTTGATCGACATCCCGTTCTTGACGAACTCGCTGGTCAGATACTCCAGCAGTTCCGGATTGGCCGGACGCTCGCCCATTTGCCCGAAATTGCTCGGCGTGTCCACGATGCCCGTATCGAAGTGCCCTTTCCAGACGCGATTCACCATGACGCGCATCGCAATCGGCTGCTTCAGGATGTCGTCGGCCAGCTCCATTCGGCCGCTGCCTTGGCTGAAGGGAACCGGATCGCCATCCGAGAAAACACTCAGGAAATGGCGCTGAACCTCGGGCCCCAGATTTTCAGGATTGCCGCGGAGCGCGAGCTGGATGTTCACGGGTTTATCGGAATCCTTCACGCCGTGAAGGAAGGGATAATGCGGATCGAGCTTCTTCTTGAGCGTGTCCACGTCATCCTGCATGATTTTGAGACGGGCCTGATCGTCCGCTCCTAAACGGCTTTGCAGTCCCCAGCCGCGGAACACCAACACGCCCGCATTTCCCTGCCGCCCGCCGCCGGCCATCATGGCGTTGGGGTCTTCGTCGTCGCGCAACTCCCGGACGAACATCTCCGTGTAGAAATTGTTCTGGGCTTCCGGAAGACTGAGCAAGCGCAACCAGGATCCCGGGTTGAAGTCCTTGTTGGAGACGAAATTACTCGGCTTGTCGGTGCGCTTCTTGGGTTTGGTGCCGTCGATGTCTTTATCGGCGATGACCTTGTTCTGCGCATCGATATCGTTCTTGGCGAGCATCGCCTCCACGGCCTCTTCCTGGAGCTTTTCAGCCAATTTCTTGGCTTCGTCGGCCGATCCGCCGCGCTTCATCATGGCCTGCCACGCTTCTTTGTTCTTGTATTTATCCGTGGGCTTGCCCATGTACTTGATCCAGCGCTCCAGCAGCTCATAATCGAGCTTGCGCTGTTCCACCACCTGCGCGACGTCCTTCTTTTGGCTTCCGGTCACCTCATAGACACCCTGGAGATAGTTGGCCGTCTGGTAAACCAGCGCGCGGGAAAGGTCGCCGGAGAGGTTTTGATTCTCTTCCTGAAGGATCTTCTGCTTTTCGTCGAGGGCCTCCTCCAGCTTGGTGTACTCATCCACGATCTTCTTGGGCGCCGTGGGGTACTCTTCGTAAATCGTGTTGAAGAAAACTCCGGCCAGAGCGTAATAGTCGGTCTGCGGAATCGGATCGTATTTGTGGTTGTGGCAGCGGGCGCAGGCTACGGTCAGTCCGAGAAAACCTCGCGTCACCACATCCACGCGGTCATGCCGCTCATCCGCGCGCGTGACTTCGTTCGACCCGTTGTCGTAATACCAGGGCCCCAAGCCCAGGAAACCGGTCGCGGGGAGATATTTGTAACGCTCCTCTGCCGGCATCAGGTCGCCCGCCAACTGAGCCTTCACGAAGGTATCGTAAGGCATGTCGTCATTGAAAGCCTGAATCACCCAGTCGCGATAGACGTAGGCGTTGGGATACGGGCGATAGCCCTTCGGGTTCGGGTTCAGACTGCGATAATCGTCTTCGCCATAACGAGCCACGTCGAGCCAGATCCTGCCCCAACGCTCGCCGTAGTGCGGCGAGGCGAGCAGGCGTTCGACAACTTTAGCGAATGCGTCCGGTGAAGTGTCTTTTTCGAACGCCGCCGTTTCTTCCGGCGTTGGCGGCAGACCGGTTAGATCGAGAGTCGCACGGCGAATCAAGTCGTGCTTGCTCGCCTGCGCCACGGGTTTCAGACCTTGCTTCTCCAGGTTGGCGAGAACAAATTTATCGATGCTCGTTTTGGCCCACTTCGGGTCCTTCACCGTGGGCACGGCCGGTTCCTTAATGGGGAGCATGGACCAGAACTGCTTCCGCGCCGGCGGGATCACGTACTTGCCGTCGGCGGAGGGCGCGGCGGCTGCAACCGAGGGCGCGGCGCTCTTGGGCCACACCGCTCCGGCTTTAACCCAGGCAGCGAGGTCGGCGACCTCGGAGTCTTTGAGCTTTCCGCCCAGCGGCATTTTCAAATCCTGAGTCTGGCGGACGGCGATGATCAGCAGGCTCTTGTCGGGATCGCCCGGCTTGATCGCCGGCCCGCTCATTCCGCCTTTCGCAATGTCTTCCGGGCTATCCAGCCGGAGACCGCCGGACTGCGACGTGGTATGGCACTCGTAGCAGTTGCTGGCTAGAATCGGCCTGATTTTGCTTTCGAAGAAATCCGGAGAAGAAGCATCGGAAGTCTGGGCTTGTACAGCGGCCGTAGCAATTGCAACCACGGAAAGGAGAGCAGATGCTCGCATTGTTGGTGTCCTTTAGCGTAACCACACGAATCTGCAAACCCAGAGACGAGAAGGTTTGAAAAGGGGTCGCCGGACGGCCTACTTGGCGAGGGGCAACTACGGGACGGGGGCTTCCAGACGGGAAAAACGGAAGCTAAGACGTTTATACCGTGCGCCCCAGGGGTGTGTCAAGTGGCCTTATGGCTAGTCCTCTAACGCGGATAATACGGATCAGATTTCGCTGGCGCGACGCGCTGCTGAGGCCTTATACTGGTTCTTCCGCAGGCCGCGTTGGCCGCTGAAGTGAGCTCCGTCCGCAGTATCCTTTCCCGTCTCCATCCATAAGCTCCCTCGCCGCAGCAATTCAAATCCTCGAAAGGCCGTTTCTATGCGCGCACTCATATCCGCCGGCTGCTGCATTGCCGTGGTGCTTGCCGCTGCTCCACCAGCCGCGAAAACCGACGCCAAAAATGCGAAGTCAGTTCCGCCCGCGCCCGTCGCTCCCAAGGCAGGGATCAAGACGCCGGGCATTCAGATTCCCTTCGAGAGCTTGAAAGCCGAAGTCCAGATTCCGGTGGATACTCCGGGATGGGTGATGGCCGGCGACTCGATTTACGTCGAGAACCGGACCAAAGACGCGTTGGTCAAGATCGAGACGAAGACCAACAAGGTTCTCGATCCGGTAGCGGCGGTCAAGCAGCCTTGCTCCGGAATCCTGACGGCGTTTGGGAGTCTATGGATTCCGAGTTGCGCCGACCAGGGTTTCGCACGCTTGGATGCGAAGACCGGAAAAGTGACGGCGCAGATTGCCGCCGGTGTCGCGGATGTGATGATGGGGCTCGCGGCGAGTCCCGACAGCGTGTGGGCTCTTACCGACTCAAAAACTACGCTTTCGAGAATCGATCCGGACCAAAACAAGGTGGTCGACCAACTGCGCCTGCCCGCCGCCTGCGACAGCGTCGCCTTCGGGGAAGGATCTGTATGGGTGACGTGCCCCTCCTATCCGCGTCTGCTGCGGATCGATCCCAACACCAACCTGGTGGACAAGAGGATCGAGGTCTCGGCCGGAGCCCGCGCGGTGGCGTTCGGGGCTGGTTCGGTGTGGGTGCTGTGCGAGAAGGACGGTAAGGTGGATCGCATCGACCCCAAGACCAACAAGGTGGTGAAGAGCATCGAGCTCGGCGTTCCCAATGCAGGCGGGAACCTGGCGTTCGGCGAAGGCTACTTGTGGGTGTCTCAAACCGGCTTCCCCCTGACCCGCATCGAGACCGACACCGACAAAGAGCGCGTGGCGCAGCAGTTCTGGGGCGATGGCGGAGGGCTGATTTCCGTCACCTCCGGCGCGATCTGGCTTTCTAACGCCGGCAAGGGCAGCGTGTCGCGAATCGATCCGAAGCGCGCGATCGCGACGCTGGCGGAATAACTTCAAACGGAGATCCTTGAAATGCGCAAAAAGGAAATTGTTCTCGCGGCGGTATGCGGAGCGCTTGGATGCGTGCTGGTATGGGCGCAGGACGGTTCTCAGGCCCCGGCCTCCGATCCTTCGAAGGGCGATACTCCGAAGAGCGATGCTCCGAGGAAGCAGCGGGCCAAGCGGCCTCCCCGCCCTGGAGTTTCGACTCCCGGCGTGCGCCAGGAGATGTCCAGCATCACGCCGGTGGCCGTCTTCAAAACCGAGGGTTCACCGGATTGGCAAGTCACCACCGAAGACGCCGAGTGGGTCACCAACGCCCCCAAGAACACGGTCCATCGGATGGATCTCAAGACCAACACCGTGACCGCGGTTATTCCGGTCGGCATGCGGCCTTGCTCCGGATTGGCCGCCGGTTTCGGAAGCGTGTGGGCGCCGAACTGCGGCGATAAGACGGTATCGCGGATCGATACCAAAACCAATCAAGTAGTGGCGACGATCGCGGCATCACCGTCGGCGAGCGAAGGTGGAATCGCGGCCAGCAAAGAAGCAGTGTGGCTGGTGACCGACGCCAAGGGAGTGCTGTCGAGAATCGACCCGGCGACCAACGCGGTGACGGCGCAGGTTGCGGTTCCTCCCAACTCAGCCGGCGTCACGTTCGGCGACGGGCTGATATGGGTAACCACGCCGGAAGCGAATATGCTTACGGGAGTCGATCCGGCCACGAATAAAGTGATGTATTCGGTCCCGGTGGGTCCGGGACCGCGGTTCGTCACGGCCGGCGCCGGCTCGGTTTGGACCTTGAATCAGGGCGACGGAACCGTATCGCGCGTGGATGCGAAGACCGGCAAGCTGGTCGCGAACATTGAAGTCGGAGTTCCGGGAACGGGAGGCGAGATCGCTTTCGGCGAGGGTCACGTTTGGGCGACGGTGTTCGAGATTCCGATCAGCGAGATCGACCCGGCCACCAACACGGTGGTGAAGCAATGGTTCGGCCCGGGCGGCGATTCCATCCGCGTCGCACACGGCTCGGTCTGGTTATCGAATCTGCGCGACGGCAACGTATGGCGAATCGACGCCAAACAACTATGACTGCCAGGAGGTGGTAAGGGGTTAATTTTCGCGCGTAATTTTTGTGCCTCCCGGGGGCACCCAGGATTCGTATATAATGCCAGTGGCCTTGCGCCATGTTTGCGCGCTCTCTGGCAGCCTTGTGTTGCCCACTGATTTCGGCCCTTGTCTTCGCGGCGGAACCCGTTGCTCCGCGGCCTCAGCCGGTGATGGTGTATCTGCGCACCGCGCCTGGGCAACGCACTGAACCCGTGAAGGATATGAAGCAGGAAGCCGCGGCTCTCCTGGCGGAAGCGGGTTACACCCTCAAGTGGCAGGATATCGGGAAGCCGGGCATGGTCGCCGGGAACGCACATGTAGTGGTGCTGGAGTTGAAGGGATTGTGTCAGGCTCCAGAACCCACCGCGCAGTTGCCCCCTTTGGACAAACCGGCAAGCCTGGCGACAACGGCTGTCTCAGACGGCCACGTTCTTCCTTTTAATTACGTCGAGTGCGATACTCTGTCGCGGCTACTGATGCCGGCTTTGACCAGCTTCGGCAGCCGAAGCGATATTGCGTACGGGCGGGCCATGGGACGCGTGGTGGCGCACGAACTGTTTCATGTGCTGGCCAAGACCACGGAACATGAAGAGAGCGGGGCCGCCAAAGCCTCCTTCAGCGCGAAAGATCTACTAAACCCGCAGCTCCAATTCGATTCGTCAACGGTGGCGAGGCTCGAAAGCGCTCCGGCGGACGACAGCGAATCCGAACCGGACGACGATCCTACTCCCATCGCCGGCCGCTGAGCGAAATCCGCATGCTTACGCGTGGCGGTTCTTTTAGGGAACCGCGACCGTGAGGGAGCGGAGCTAAGAAGCCGCCTGCGCGACGTCCTCGTACTCCCCTGCACTGTGCGAAGCTTCTTCCAGGTGACGCACCAGACTGGGAAGGTCCTCTTCACGGCAGCGATCGGGTAGCTTTAGATCCAATCTCACGCGGGAGCCATCCTCGGGCGAATCCTTGGCCAGGACGATGACGCGCGTGCCGAGATGCACGGCCTCCTGGGTGTTGTGGGTGACGAACAGCACGGTTGTTCCCGTCGACTCCCATAAACCCCGGATCAACTCCTGCATGCCCCGGCGGGTTCCGGGATCGAGAGCGCTGAAGGCTTCGTCCATGAGAAGAATGCGCGGGCGCGTCATTAGCGCTTGCGCGATGGCGACCCTTTGCTGCATGCCGCCGGAGAGCTGATCCGGATATTTCTTTGCGTCCGCCTCCCGCAATCCAATGCGCCGCAGGTACTCGAATGCCTCCGCGCGGAACTCCTTGCGGCGGCGGCGGCAGCGGGGGGTGAAGCGGTTGAGGAATCCGAATTCGCACACTTCCGCGCCGAAAGTGATGTTGTCGAGCACGGTCTTGTCGGGGAACAGAGAATATTTCTGCGGCACATAGCCGCGCGTGCGGTCGGGCTGCTTGTGCTCCCGGCCATCGATCAGGATGCGGCCGGCGCTGGGCTGCTCCGAACCGAGGATCAGGCGCAACAAAGTGGACTTGCCGCAACCGGTCTGCCCCAGGACACAGACGAATTCGCCCTCCTCGATATACAGATCGATCCGGTCCAATACGGTTCGCGCCGGTGAACCGTAACACATCGAAATGTTATCGATCTGGATCATGCTTCCTTAAACCCCTCAGGCTTCTTTAAACCATGGATGGAGCCAGCGGTTGAGCAGACGCATGCCGAGGTCGACCAGGAACAGCAGCAGAGCGACCCATAGAACGTAGGGGATGATGACGTCCATCCCCATGTGCCGCCGGAGGAGCGCAATCCGATAAGCGAGTCCGTCGGTCGAGGCGATCATTTCGCCGGCGAATAGGAACAACATCACGGATTTCAGGTTCAGGCGGATGCTATTGAGTACCCGCGGCCAGACCTGTTTCAGAACCACCCGGTAGGCTACATCGAAATCCCCAGCGCCGAGAGTGAACGCTTTCACCACCTGCTCATTCGGCACGCCGCGGGTCAAGTTAAAGGTGTCCAGGATGATGGTTGGCGTGACGCCGATCACGATCAGCATGATTTTCGAAAGCTCATCGATTCCGAATGCGATGAACAGGATCGGCAGCAGCGAAAGCGCCACGATCTTATCGAAGAACAGGACGAAGCGAAGAAAGAAGGCCCCGAAGTAAGGAAACAAGCCCATATGCAGCCCCAGCAGCACCGCGGGCAGCAGTAGCACCATGCTCAAAATGAAGCGGCGAGAGGTAGCTTTAGTGTCCTTCCACAGCATGCTTCCGAAAAAGCGCCCGGCAAGCGAGGTGGGAGCATCGCCGGTTTGCTCGTCTTCTTCAGCGGGCTTGAGGGCGGCGGCGTACATGCCTTGCGCCATTTGGGTGAGCGTAGGCGTAACGCGGTCTTCAGGATTATCGCGATGCCGCGCGGCCGCAGTGTAAAAGTAGAGACTGATTCCCGCGGCGAACAAGAACCAGGAAAGCGCCGTAGACCAGGTCCGGGTGGGTTTGGAATGAATCAGGAGAAATCCGGCAGCCACGCATTCCTCCCTACAGCTTCCCTTGCGCGGCGGCTTGCATGTACGCCAGGTCGAACTTCAGCCGCACGCGATCCGGCTTGCCCTGAACCGACCCATCGGGATAGCGGATGGCCACGTCATCGACCGATTTCGTATTGCTGCCAAGCAGGTTGTGGTCGAAGCAGAACTGGCGCACTAGAGCCATCTTGGTCTTCAAGTCCGGCGATGCGCCGAAGTCCGCCGCGGATTTCGGCGTGTAAAACATCTTGGTGGTGCTGAGCTGTTCCTTGTAAGAAGCGAGAGTGTCGCTGGAGCCTTCCGCGATTTCAGATAGAACTTTGTCGGCCGCGGGGCCTTGCGCCGACATCTGCGTCATCATTTCGTACCAGGCACCCGCCAGCGCCTTGGCGAAACGTTGGCCTGAGCCGTCGGGGCGGTCCAGAACGTCGGTTCGCACCACGGTCAAATCCAGAATCTCGCCGGGAATCTGTGAGGAGTTGAACAACGAGGCGATGCCCTTTTGTTTCGCAATCTGAGACACCATCGGCTTCCAGGTCACCACCGCCGACGCGCTGGTGTCGCTGATGAACGCGGTTGCGATGTCCGAATCGGAGGTGTTGATGAGCCGGACTTTTTTCAGATCGTCGCGGAGCCCGTTGATGGTCAGGGCGCGATCGAACAGATACTCCGAGACGGTCTTCTCCACCAGCAGCATTTTCTTGCCGGGAAGGTCCTTCAGCGTCAGCCCGTTTCGCACCAGCAGAGCGTCGTTTCCGTTGGAGTAATCGCCAATGATGATGCTGGTGGTGGGCACGCCGGAAGCGGCCGGCATATCCAAAGCCTCCATATTGGTCATGGTGCAGGCGTCGATATTCTTGGCGACGAAAGCGTCCAGCGACGGCGCGTAATCGAAGCGCTGAACCTTAATGGCGATGTTGTACTTGTCGGCCCACTTGTGCAGGATTCCGGACTTGGCCATGTAGTAATACGGCGTCCAGCCCGCGTAGACGGACCAACCCACGGTGAAGGTGGGCTTCTGAGCAAAAGCCGATAGCCCGAACAGAAGGAGAGCAGAGATTAGCCGGCGCATGAGACTCCAGGGATCCGCGGAGTACGGGGCAGATGATGCTCAGTGGCGCTACAGGGCCGACCGGCTGACGTTTTCTCGATTGTATCACGCAGGCTTACGTGGGCACTTCGGAAGTTTCTATGTTTTGGATTCATAACGCTAATGCGATTCCTCTCTTCACCGCCAGGAACGCTCGCCAACTCCCGTAACTGGTGATTTCCCGCGCTCCGGATAACGCGGCGTGCTCACATAGGAAGCCTTTGACGCGGGTCCCATCCTCCAGTTGAACGTCGCCAATGGAGAGCGGGGTGGGCACCGCGGCGACGAATCCTCCAAAGCGCTCCTCAGGCATGTTCCAGACCTCGACTTCGATTCCGGGTCCCGCATAGGCGTCATCTCGAATCAGTCCGGGCTTGGGAGGCGAGGTTCCATCGAGCGAATAGAGCCGGTAATGCGCCGCCGTGCGGGTGGTTCGTTGCAGACGGGCGCGGCGTTCCAGCAGTTGAGGATTGAGCGGCTGGCCGGAGAGGTGCGCGCCCACCACGGCGATCTGAACACAACCCGGCGGACATAAGCCCAGCGTTAAAGCGGGTCCAGGGATATCGCCGTAGCTGCGGTGAAACCGGTCCGCAATACAAAGCAGAGCCTCTTCGGAAAACGGCGCGCCAATAAAAGAGACGCCGAAAGGCAATCCCGACGGCCGAAACCCCGCGGGAACGGCGACCGCGGCCAGATCCAGCAAATTCACGAAATTGGTGTAGAAGCCGAGGTTGGTATTCAACCCGACCGGGTCCGCGCGAATGGCTTCGATGGTGTACGTTGTGCCGGTGGTGGGGAGCAACATGAGGTCCATCTTTTCCCACTCGCTGCGCGTGGCCGCGCGCAACGCCTTGAGGCGATACTCGGCTTGGAAGGCGCGGGCCGCGGTATAGCGTGCGCCTCCCGCAATGATCTGCCGCACCACCGGGTCCATTTCGTCACCGTTCGATTCCAAAAAGGCGCCGACCGCGGCAGTACGTTCCGCGACCCAGGGCCCGGAGTAGAGAAGATCCGCCACGGCGCGAAACAGAGAAAAATCAATTTCAGCCGGCGTGCCGCCCAGCTTGCTGAGGCGGCGAATGGCTTCCTCATAGAGTTTTTCGGCTTCGCGATCGCCGAAGAATTCCAACTGCTCAGGGGCTGGAATTCCGAAGCGGAGCGGCCCGCCGAGCCAAGGAGAAGCGCCGTCGCCCGGCTCAAGCTCGCGCGAATACGGATCGCCCGAATCAGGTCCGCGCGCGGCGCACCACACGGCGTGCGCGTCGGAACAGGTAGAGGCAAAAATCGAAACGCAATCGAGGGAGCGGCAGGCGGGCACCACGCCACACATGCTTAAGATGCCGCGCGTGGGCTTGAGTCCCACCAAATTATTGAACGCCGCGGGCACCCGGCCGGAGCCTGCCGTGTCCGTGCCCAACGAGAATGCCGCCAGCCCGCGAGCGACGGCGATCGCCGATCCTGAGCTCGACCCGCCGGAGATGTAGCGTGAATCGAAGACGCTGGAGCAGGCGCCATAGGGAGAGCGCGTGCCCACCAGACCGGTGGCGAACTGGTCCATGTTGGTTTTGCCGATGAGGATCGCGCCCGCATCCAGCAGTTTGCTTACGACGGTCGCGGATGTTTCCGGCGTGAAGGCGTACGCGGGGCAGCCCGCCGTGGTCGGCATTCCGGCGGCGTCGATATTGTCTTTGATGGCGAAGGGCACCCCGTAGAGCGGCAGGCTGCGTCTGGCGCCATTGAGTTCCAACTCCCGGGCTCGGGCCAGCGCCGTTTCGCGAGCGGCCACGGAAATCCAGATTGGCCCAAGCGGGCCCTCTTCGATTTCGGCGTAGATGGATTCCACGATTTCCGAAGGCCTCCGGCCCGCGGCATATTCGCGGCGAAGCGATGCAATGTTCATGGCGCCTCCTGGGGACGCAAAGCGACCAGACTTTGGCCTGCGGACACAACCGAGCCGGGCGGACAAGAGAGCGACTCCACTCTGCCGGCTCGCGGAGCGGTCACCACGATCTCCATCTTCATGGACTCCAACACCAGCAGCTTCTGGCCGCCGTTCACCCACTGCCCGGGTTGAACGTCGACGCTGCGAACGCTGGCTGTAACGGGCGAAGGCACGGACTCGCAGCCGTCGGGAAGGCCGTTGTTGGTGACGGATTCGGGAACGGCGGAATCGGACGGCGGAGGAACGGGGCTACTGGAAGCCCAGCGCTCACGCTCGGCTTCAAAGGCAGCCTGGCGGCGCTTCCGGAACGCAGCCGATTCGCGCTTGATGGAGCCGAGGAAGGAATGATAATCGGCCAGCCGGAAATCGGTGGACTCGATTTTAAGCGGATAGCGGCCCAAGGGAAACGCCGCGCGCGCTTCCAGCAATTCGTCAGCGCTGACGGGATAGAAGCGGATCTGGTCGAAGAAGCGCAGCAGCCAGGGAGTGCCGGGTTCAAACTCGCGCGTGGTCTTGAAGGTATTCCACATCTGCACCGTGCGGCCGACGAACTGATAGCCGCCGGGTCCTTCCATGCCGTAGACGCAGAGGTAGGCTCCGCCGATGCCGACGGCGTTCTCCGGCGTCCAGGTGCGGGCGGGATTGTATTTGGTGGTCACCAGCCGGTGACGCGGATCGAGCGGCGTGGCGACCGGGGCTCCGAGATAAACGTCGCCGAGGCCCAGCACGAGATAACTGGCGTCGAAAACGATGCGGTGGACGTCGTCGATGGAAGAAAGACCGTTGATGCGGCGGATGAATTCGATATTGCTGGGACACCACGGCGCGTCGGGCCGCACTGTCTGCATATACCGTCGAATCGCCACTTGAGTTTGCGGATCGTCCCAGGACAGGGGCAGATGGACGATTCTCGAGGGAACTTGAATATCGTCGAGATCGGGGATGGCGGCTTCGCAGGCGTCCAAGGCCGCCAGCAGCGCTTCGCGCGGGAGCACGCGGCTGTCGTAGTGAATTTGGAGCGATCGCACGCCAGGGGTGATGTCGACGATGCCCTTCAGCGCGAGGGCGCGAAGGCTGGTTTCGAGGGCGTGGACGCGGAAGCGCAGATTGAGGTCCAGCAGATTCGGACCGTACTCGATCAGAAGGTATTTGTCTCCGTCGGCACGGATCTTCACGTTCGGGCTGACGCGAAGAATCGGGTCCTGCAGGGCCGGTTGCGGCTCTTGCGGAAGCGACGGCAGAGGCCCGGCGAGATTCCGAATGGCTGAATCGAGAGCCTGCTCCATTTGCTCGGCCTCGGCTTGAGAGAGCGGAACGAAGCGAAGCGTGTCGCCGGGCCGGAGCTGGCCGATTTTCCAGAGCTCGGCTTGGGCGATCACGGCCGGGCATACGAAACCGCCCAGGCTAGGTCCATCGGGACCGAGAATCACCGGCATGTCGCCAGTAAAGTCGATCGCGCCGACGGCGTAGGCGTTGTCGTGAATGTTGGAGGGATGCAGTCCGGCTTCGCCTCCGTCCTTGCGGGCCCAGGAAGGCTTGGGACCAATGAGGCGGACGCCGGTGCGGTCGGAGTTGTGATGAACCTTCCAGTGGGTAGAGAAGAAGACTTCGATATCGGCATCCGTGAAGAAATCCGGAGCGCCGTGGGGTCCGTAGAGGACGCCGATTTCCCATTGGCGGCTGTAGACCGGAATGGGAAGCTTACGCGCGGCGCGGAGCCTTGCGCCGGCGCCATGCCCGCTCAGGTGCAAAACGTCCCCGGCCCGCAGAGTCCGGCCCGCATGCCCGCCGAATTTTCCCAGGATGAACGTGCTGCGGCTGCCCAGATATTCGGGAACATCGAAGCCCCCGGTAATCGCCAGGTACGCTCTGGTTCCCGTGGAACGCGCAGCGCCGAACTCGAGCGTAGCTCCCTCAGGAACGATAAACGGACACCACAGAGGCGCGGCGGCGCCGTTCATCTTCGCTCCGAAGTCAGCGCCGGTAATAGCAACCACCGATGTGCGGGTGAAGCGGAGGCTCGGCCCGGAGACCGCGATTTCCAGCCCCGCCGCGCCTTCCGGATTCCCGGCTAACCGGTTCGCCAGACGAAATGCGAGGTGGTCCATGGGTCCGGATGGCGGGACACCCACGTGCCAATAACCCAACCGGCCGGGATAGTCCTGCACGGTGGTCTGCGTTCCGGGCGCGATGACTTCGATGGCTTCGCGGAGGTAGTTGAAATTGGCCAGGAACGAAGTGGTGACTCCTCCCTCCGCGAATAAGGGATCGCGAAGCACCTGCCGCAAATAGGGGATGTTGGTTTCGATTCCGGCGACGCGGCATTGATCCAGCGCATCGCGCAAGTTTTGGAGCGCCGCTGCGCGGTCCGCGCCGCGCACAATAATCTTGGCGAGCATCGGATCGTAATATGGCGTGACCTCGGAACCCGGTTCGACCCAAGTTTCCACGCGCGCATCGGCCGGCCAAGCCACTTCAAAAAGCCTGCCCGCGCAAGGCTGAAACTCCTTGGCGGGGTCTTCGGCGTAGATGCGAACTTCAATAGCGGCGCGGGCTTCAATAGCCGCGCCCTTTGGAGCGGACGTAAATCCGTCGAGAAAGGAGGAGTCGCCGGCCGCCAGCCGCACCATCCACTCCACCAGATCGACGCCGGTTACTTCCTCGGTGACGCCGTGCTCGACCTGCAGGCGGGTGTTGACCTCCAGGAAATAAAATTCGCCGGTACTGTTGTCGTAGATGAACTCGACGGTGCCGGCCGACCGGTAACGCACCGTTTCTGCCAGACGCACGGCAGCATCCAGAAGCTGGGCGCGCACGGCAGGACTCAAACCGGGGGCAGGCGTCTCTTCGATGACTTTTTGATTGCGCCGCTGCACTGAGCAATCGCGCTCACCAAGGGCGACGACGCAGCCGCGGCCATCGCCGAAAACCTGCACCTCGATATGGCGAGCCTGCGCGATAGCCTTCTCGATAAATACGCCGGAATCGCCGAAATTCGCGTTGCCCAGGCGGGAGACGGCGTCGAAGGAATTTTCCAGTTCGTCGGGAGTGGCGCACAGGCGCATGCCAATGCCGCCTCCTCCGGCCGTGCTCTTGAGCATGACCGGATAGCCGATGTTTTCGGCAGACTCCAGCGCCTCGGCGGCATCGGCCAGCAGTCCCGTGCCGGGAAGCAGCGGCATCTTCGCCTCCGCCGCAAGCTGGCGCGAGGTGTGCTTCAGGCCGAAGGCGTAGATTTGCTCCGGCGTAGGACCGATGAAGGCGAGTCCCGACCCTTCGCATGCCTCGGCAAAACCCGCATTCTCACTGAGGAAACCGTACCCCGGGTGGATTGCCTGCGCACCGGTTTCTTGAGCAGCGGCCACAATCGCAGCCACCGCGAGGTAGCTCTCGGCCGCGGGCGCGGGGCCGATGCAAATGGCCTCATCGGCCTGCGCTACATGCAAGGAGCCCCGGTCAGCCTCCGAGTACACGGCCACCGACGCCACGCCCATCCGGCGCAACGTCCGGATGATGCGGCATGCGATCACGCCGCGGTTGGCGATCAGGACCTTTTTGAACATAGCGGACTATGCCCCTTCTCCTGGAGTCGCCCGCACAACGGAACCTGGCGCGGTGGGCCGGCGGAACATGCTCATTGTTCGAGGGCCGCGCCGGTCCTGTGCGGGCTGGTAAGCGGGTCCCAGATCAACACCTGGACCGGCGTGGGGTTGTACGCATTGCAGGGATTGTTCAACTGCGGGCAGTTGCTGATGAGCACCAGCACGTCCATTTCGGCGCGAAGCTCGACGTATTTTCCGGGCTCGGAGATGCCGTCTTCGAAGGTGAGCCCGCCTTCCGGCGTGACGGGGACATTCATGAAGAAGTTGATGTTACTGGTGATGTCACGCTTGGACATGCCGCGGTCCCATTCGAGAACCGCCTTCATGAAGCTTTGACGGCAGGCGTGCATGTGGCGCTTAGCGATGTCGTAGCGAACCATATTGCTCTCCACGGAGCAGGCTCCGCCGAGAGTGTCGTGGCGCCCGCAGGTGTCGGCGACGATGGTCAGCATCGCGGAGCCGCTGGAGGAGATGAGCTGCGTTCCGGTGGTGAGGTACAGATTGCCCTGGTTGCGAATGGTGTCTTGCGCGCTGTAACGGTCGGAGTAATCGTGCGCATTGTAGAAAAGCGTGTCCACCGCCTGATTGCCGCGCAAATCCACGATGCGCAGGGTCTGCCCTTGGCGCACTTCGTGAATCCAGGGATCGCCGGCGGCGATCTCGGCGCTGTAGATCGCGTCAGCCGGGTTGAGCGTCGAGGGAGTCATAGATGTGGACGCCGTCATAAGAAGTACCTCTCGGTGAGGGTGAAGCCGCGGCCATTTTCGGGACAGGAGATGCGGCAAGGATCGTCAGGCGCGGCCGGAGAAACTTTGCGGAGAGAGAGGTGAACCGGTTTGGGTGCGTAGCCGGGAGCTGGATCCAGAGGGTGCTGGCAGGTATTAACGATTGTCAGCACGTTCATCTCGGCACGGAGCTCAACATAGCCGCCTGGCTTCGAGTTGCCGGGATGAAACGTCATGGCGCCGCCGGCTGCCACATCCACGCGGCTGAAGAAATTGACGTTCGCCACCAGGTCGCGCGGCCCCAAGCCCCACTTGGCGAGCTCGATCAGGAAACTGTCGTGGGCATTTTTTTGGCACTCATTCCGGTATTCCTGATAACGCGCCGTCCCGTAGCGGGACTCGACCAAGGCAGCATTGGAGGCGCCACCCAAGGGATCGTGCCAGCCAACGGTATCTTCCGTGATGGAGCAAAGGATACGCCCCATGTCGGAGTAGAGTACCCGGCCTTTGGTCAGGCGAGCGATGTGCTGCGCCTTGAGAGTGTCCGGCATGTTGAACCGCTCCGTGGGACACTCGAAGTTATAAAAAATCGCGCCGGCATTGGCTCCGCCTTGAACATCGACGATGCGGAGGGCAGTGCCGCGCTTCAGCACGTGGGACCAGGTAGCCCCCGGCTGAACGGTCTCCTCCCAGAGACACATACGGCCTCCTTACTTGTTGGGTCAGCTTCTTTAGAACAGGGGATTTAGGAGAGGATGGCGGGAGGGCCGCAGCAGACATCCATGGCGGTGAGGCGGAGGAACACGCGCAACGAAATAAGCCCGCGCGCGTTTCTTGCTCTGTACCCGGACGTCACGTTGACGATTATGGCCGCGAAGCTCCCCCAGCGCAAGACAAATATTTCGATGGCTGTTATAACCAGACCAGCGGGTGGGAACCCGAGTTACCGGTCCGAGTTAGTGCTGCCTCGACGCGACGAAATTGCGCCAGATGCCCGGAGCCTTGCGGGGACTCGCCTCGGTCAGGCGTTTCAAGTCACCCTGATCGCCCCAGTAGACAATCTTGAAGCCAATTTCAAGACCGTCAGGACTTGGAATCCAATGGGTAACCTCGCACAGCATCCGATCGTGGTTGCTGACAATCCTGTAAACATCGCCGATACGCGGCTTGGCGGTCATTTGTTGCGCGACGCGAATCTTCACGCCCCGTGCCGAGACATTGACGACATGCCCGTTCAAATGAGCGCCAACAGCCGCCAGCGGAATCATCTCTGCCGGAGTGCTAACTTCATTCCTTCTATCTTTTCTTCGTTCATCCACGGTTCCCGTTTAAGTCCGCTCCTGGGACACCGGCCCCGGATGCAGTCTGTTTCCTCCTGTAAGGAAGCATGGCGGAGTCACGCTGAGAAGAAAAGTATACGTTGGTTTTAATTTAGCCTAGGGGAAATTCCTTACAGAAAACCTGCCGTGTGCTTTTTTAGAAAGTCGCCTGGAATCTTACAACTACCGGAAGCAACGCTCTCAAATCCAGCCTTAACCAGGCGAATCGCAGGCTGTGGACGACGCCACGGGTAGCCTCGAGGCCGACGAACCTTAGCCAGCCCAGGGCGTTAACCCAGCAAGTGCTGGCAGACGGCAACAGCCAGCCCGACAGCGGCGGCGGCCACGTGGTATCTCCAGCGCGAAGGCGCCGGCGCCACGGCGCCTTTAAAGTCGTAGTAGCACGCTTGGCAGCGCGCGGACGTTGCCGGTGAGGAACTCTTGCATTCGGGGCAAAGCCTTATCATGCACCTATTATTGTCCCCTGCTAAACCCCGGTCTATCCCCCTAAGGTTACGTTGATTGCGTAGAACCAAGGTCCCGCTTCACGGAACCTTCGATCCAGTTTGGCAAAAGTGCCCAAATGGAAACCGGGTTGGCCACCCGCAAGTCGTATGCGAACTGCCGTATGGCCAAGTTACTGACATCAGTAAAAACACTAGAGCCGAATGGGCGTGCCTTCTAAGGTGGAAATAGCCCCTCTGAACCCTACAGGGATACTTGAAGGCGTTCGAAACCTTTAGCATAGAGGCCGCAAGAGCGTAAAGAAGCGGCTCGCAAGTCTGTGACGAAAATGGCGGAGCTATACCCGCAGGTAAAGCGAACCGCGAGGAATCGGAGGCTGAATGGTCAGTAAGGTTGCCTGGTATGCCCTTCGGGTCCGGGCGCGAGCGGAGCAATTAACCCTCGACGCGCTCGCGGCAAAGCAGGTAAGTTGCTTCCTGCCTTGTTGGGAGGAGAGACGGGCATACTCGGACCGTGTCCGGCGCCTGGAGGTGGCCGCATTTCCGGGCTACCTGTTCTGCCGCACCGACCTGAGCGATCGAGCCTTCATCCTCAGCACCCCAGGCGTGCAGCATCTGGCCGGAACTCCAGGCCCAGAGCCCATCGATGACGAGGTCATCGTTTCCCTGCAGAAGGCATTTTCCAGAGCCGAGCGAGCCTCCCTGGTCTCCTACCTGAAAACGGGGGACCGGGTCCGCATCTTGGACGGGCCCATGGCAGGCGCCAGCGGCATGCTGATGCGGTCCAAAGCGCAGCAGCGGCTGGTTATCTCCGTAGACATTTTGCAGCGTTCGGTCGCCGTTGAAGTGGACGGCGCCAGCGTAGCGCCCAACTGACGCCAGAGTCCCGGAAGGAAATAGCACTGGTATGACTGTTCTTGCAGCGATCCCGATCTTCACCTTTTTGTGCCAGGCCACGGCGCCGGCTCCCGCGGCGGCCGACGCGGCCACCGAGGTTCGCACCACGGAGGCTTACACCATCGGGGCCTCCGACGAGCTGGTAATCCGGGTGGTCGACATGACCGAATTCGACGACAAGCCGGTTCGCGTCGACGCCAACGGAGACATCGATCTTCCCTTGATCGGCCAGATCCACGCGGAAGGCCGCTCCATCGAGAACCTCAAAGACATCATCGTGAACCATCTCAAGAAGTACCTCAATCAGCCGGACGTCACCATCGCCGTGGTGGAGCTCAAAAGCCAGCCGATTTCGGTTCTGGGCTCCGTGCAAATGCCGGGGGTACAACAGCTTCAGGGCGAAAAGACGCTGTTTGAGGTGCTCTCGATGGCGGGCGGCCTCCGCTCGGACGCCGGAAACGTGGTGAAGATCACGCGCCGCACGGAGTCCGGCCCCATCCCCCTTCCCGACGCCGCTCCGGATAAGAGCGGTCAATTCTCGGTGGCTTCGGTCAACGTGAAAGACATCATGGCGGGTAAGAACCCGCAGCAGAACATCTTCATAAAGGCGAACGACGTGGTCTCCGTGCCTCGCGCCGACATCATCTACGTGATTGGGGCGGTGCATAAGGCCGGCGGATTCGTGATGGGCGACAACACGTCCCTAAGCGCCCTGCAGGTACTATCGTTGGCCGAGGGACTGGACCGCGCGGCTTCGCCACAATCCGCCAGAATCATGCGGCTGGTAGAGGGGACCAGCAATCGCGCCGAGATCCCCGTGGACCTCAAGAAGGTCCTGGCTGGAAAAGGCGCGGACGTGCCGCTGAAGGCCGACGACATTTTGTTCATCCCCACCAGCGCGGCCAAGAACGCGGCCTTGCGAACCTTTGAAGCCGCCGTGCAAATCGGGACGGGCCTAGCTATTTACCACTAAGCATTACCAACGAGAGGAACCACATGCAGAGACTGCCGGAAGCCACGAATCGCCACCCGATGGTGGCTCCATCCGTCCGTAAGACGGGCGCGATCCCCGCGACCTACACTGAGATACCCGCCAGCGCCGCGTTCGGCGATCCAGGCGCGGAGACAGAATCCGGTAGCTTGCTCGAATACTGGAACATCCTGCGGCGCCGCAAGGGTACGCTCACCCTGATCGCATGCCTGGGAACCCTGACCGGTTTCCTGGTAACGATTCCGCAGACGCCGATTTATCAGGTGCGGACTTCCTTGGAAATTGTCGGACTCAATCAGAACTTCCTGAACGTCAAGGAGTCCAATCCTCTGAACGAGGGTGGCAACGTGGCGGACGTCACCGATATCCAGACCCAGGTCAAGATCCTGCAGAGCGAATCGCTGCTGGATCGGGTAATTGAGAAGATGAAAGGCTCTCCCCTTCCGGCCGCGCCCCCTCCTCCCAGCGCGGCCTGGCGCAAGCTCTTGAATCTGCCCGCCGCGCCCGTCGCCGATTCCGGCAATGACGCGCTCAGCTACGCCCGCAAGAACCTCAAGGTGCGGTCGGTGGGACAGACCCGGATCGTCGAAGTTACGGTGGACTCCCCGAGCCCGGCTGCCGCCACGGCGTTCGCCAATACTTTGACCAACGAGTTTATCGACCAGAACATCGAGTCGCGCTGGAAGACCACGCAGCGCACCGGCGAGTGGCTCTCCCGGCAGTTGGACGATCTGCGAGCGCATTTGGAACGCTCCGAGGACAAGTTGCAGGCCTACGCCAAGCAGGAGGGTCTGCTGTACACGGCGGACTCCAAGACCAACGTCTCCGAAGAAAAGCTGCGGCAGGTTCAAGAAGCGCTCTCCGCCGCCCAAACCGATCGCATCGCCAAGGAATCTCGTCAGGAGATGGCCGAAGCCAGTTCCCCGGAAGACCTGCCTGACGTCCTCAACGATCCGACGCTTCGCGATTACCAGGCCAAAATCACGGAGCTGAACCGGCAACTGGCGGAATTGCGCGTGCCGTACACGGCCGAACACCCCAAGGTCAGGTCTGTGGTGGCGCAGCTCGCGGCGCTTCAAACCGCACAAGTCAAGGCCCGCACCGATATTTTGAATCGAATCCGGAATGAGTACGACGAGGCGACCCGGCGGGAGCGCCTGCTGGAGGCGCAATACGCCGCACAGCGGACCGAAGTGACGGGCGAAGGCGAGAAAGCGGTGCAGTACAACATCCTGCAACGGGAAGTCGAGTCCAATCGCCAGCTTTACGACGCGATGCTGCAACAATTGAAGCAGTCCACGCTGGCCTCGGCTCTGCGCGCCTCGAACATCCGGGTCGTCGATCCCGCTACGGCGCCCAAACGGCCCTATCGGCCCGATATTCCGATCAGCTCGACCCTGGGGCTCCTCAGCGGCCTGTTTGTCGGCGCTGCCTTCGTGATCATGCAGGAACGCACTGACCGGACCATTCAGGCTCCGGGTGAGACGCCCACATACCTGAGTGTTCCCGAGCTCGGGATCATTCCGGCGGACCACGCCGGAATGCTGGTTCGCGTGCGCTTCAGCAACCGCAAACAGGATCAGATCGAGAGCGGGGAGCGCAAATCGGCTTTGCCGGCGCTACGGCGCTCCGTGGAAGTGGTGAACTGGCACCGCAAAGCGTCGATGGTAGCGGAGTCGTTCCGCGCCACGCTGGTGTCCATTATGTTCTCGGGCGATAAAGAGGATCGCCCCAAGGTTTTGGTCATCACCAGCGCCAGCCCCTCGGAAGGAAAGTCGACCACCGTGAGCAATCTCGGGGTCGCGATTGCGGAAGTGAACCAGCGGGTGCTATTGATCGACGCGGACCTGCGCAAGCCTCGCCTGCACGAAATCTTCAAGCTCAAGAACGAACGTGGCCTGAACGAACTCCTGCGTTCCAGGGATGCATCGGTGGAGATTAACGAATTCATCCAGCCCACTCCCGTCCCGGATTTGTTTGTGATGACCAGCGGCGCGGTCACCTCCGCGGCAACCAGTCTGTTGTATTCGGCGCGCCTGCCTGAAATCTTAAAGGAACTGCGCTCCCAGTTCGAAACCATCATTATCGACACGCCGCCTATGCTTCAGATTCCGGACGCTCGCGTCATCGGCCGGATGGCGGATCGAGTCATTTTGGTGGTGCGAAGCGGGAAGACCACGCGCGACGCCGCCATCGCCGCGCGGCAGCGGCTGTTTGAGGACGGCACCGACCTGCTGGGCACCATCCTCAACTATTGGAATCCGAAGAATTCACCGCATGGATACTACGGATATTCCTACGGCTACCATCAAGCCTACAAGTCGTACCAGACGCAGAAGGCGAGTTAGTCACCCGCGTAATATGAGCCCTTCGCTCTCCTCCGATTTTGAGACGCAAGTTCCGCTGACTTGGATCGAGCCGTCCCGCGGATGGCCGTTTCCCAAGCTTAGTGAGCTTCTCGAATACCGCGAGCTGCTGTACTTCATCGTCTGGCGGGAAATCAAAATCCGCTACAAACAGACGTTGCTGGGCGCAGGCTGGGTGATCCTTCAGCCGCTGCTGACCATGATCGTGTTCAGCCTCTTTTTTGGAAAACTCGCGAAAGTGCCGTCGGATGGAATCCCGTACCCGCTGTTTTCCTTGAGCGGCGTGGTGCCGTGGATGTTCTTCGCCAATGGACTGACCCAGGCTTCGGGCAGCTTAATCGCCAGCAGTAACCTGCTCAAGAAAGTCTATTTTCCGCGGATTCTGATCCCCTTGGGCGCCATCTTCGCGGGCTTTGTCGATCTGGCCCTTTCTCTCGCCGTACTGGGCGTGGCGATGCTGTGCTATCGCACCGGGGCGCCTCGCCTGCTGGAAGCAGCCGGATTCATCGCGCTGATGACCGCAGCCGCAACAGGAGCGGGATTGTGGCTGGCCGCACTAAACGTCCAGTATCGCGACGTGCGGTACGTGGTTCCTTTCCTGACGCAACTGTGGATGTTCGCCACTCCGGTCGCCTATCCCAGCAGCTTGCTCCACGCTCCCTGGCGCACGTTGTACGGGTTGAACCCCATGGCCGGAGCGATCGAGGGCTTGCGCTGGGCGCTGTTCGGCGCCGGCGCGCCTCCGGGCCCCATGCTGCCGGCTTCGATCGCCATCGCGGTGCTGTTGTTGTTCAGCGGCGCCTTCTATTTCGGCCGCGTGGAAAAGTCCTTCGCCGACGTTGTATAGCAGACGTGGTCTAGAGTCGAGCCACACATGATCGCCATCCAAGCCGAAAATCTTTTTAAGCGCTTCGAGATTGAAAGCGCGGGCGCGCGCTACAAAACCGCGCGCGAATCTCTGAGCGAAGTCTTTTCTGGCAGAGCCCGGAAAAACAGCGTCAAAGAGCTGTGGGCGCTGTCCAACGTCTGCCTGGAAATCGAACGCGGAAGCACGGTCGGGCTGATTGGGCCGAATGGGGCGGGCAAGAGCACGCTGCTGAAAATCCTGTCGCGCATCACGGAGCCGACCAAAGGCCGCGCGGGCGTGCGGGGCCGCGTGGGATCGCTCCTGGAAGTAGGAACCGGTTTTCACCCCGAGCTCACCGGGCGGGAAAACATTTACTTCAACGGCGCGCTGTTGGGAATGAAGAGGACGGAGATCGACCGGCGATTCGACCAGATCGTGTCCTTCGCCGGCACGGAGCAATTTCTGGATACTCCGGTGAAGCGTTACTCCACCGGCATGCACACGCGCTTGGCGTTCTCTGTCGCCGCGCACCTGGAAACGGACATTCTCCTGGTGGACGAAGTGCTGGCGGTAGGCGATGCGGCGTTTCAGCGAAAGTGCCTGGGCCGGATGAACGACGCCGCCAAGGACGGGAGAACGGTGGTTTTCGTGAGTCACGATCTCACCAACATCGCCGTCTTGTGCGAGAAGGCCGTGCTGCTCGATCAGGGAACCGTGCAAGCGGCCGGTCCGGCGAAAGCCGTGATCGAAAAATATCTCAGCGGACTGGGATCCAGCCGCCGGGAGGTTCGCTGGACGCTGGGGGAAGCCCCGGGAGATGCGACCGTTCGAATTACCGGCATTCGCGCCGAGACCATGGCGGGCGCCCTGGGGCCGATCAGTCTTTCGCAGCCCATCGTGCTAACCATCGAGTACACGGTGCTGGGCGCCGCGCGGCTCAATCCCGTGTTCGCGGTCAAGAACGCCTGGGGCGTTTTAGTCTTTTCCACCGCGAATTATGAGGATTCGCAGTGGGGCCGCAAAACCCAGGAACCGGGAACCTATGTGGCGCAGTGCACCGTCCCGGGCTACCTGCTGAACAGTGGAACGTACCTGGTTGACGCCATGATCGTGCTGGACACGCGGCATGTTCTGGCGCGAGCAGTGCAGGCTGTCACGGTTGAGGTGCACGATGAGGCTTCCCTGCGCAGCGATTATGTCGGCGAATGGACCGGCGTGGTGAGGCCGCGCTGTATCTGGCGAACTTCGGAGGTGCGCGAATTGGCGGTGGCATTATGATACCGGAACGCATCGTGCCGGGAACGGCGGAATGGGAATTGCTGGAGGAGGAGCACCGGCAGCGCTACGAGTTCTTCGCGCCCCATTGCAAGGGTCTGCGCATTCTCGATCTGGCCTGCGGGACGGGCTACGGAAGCCGGCTGCTGGCGCAGCTTGGCGCCGCGTCCGTGACCGGAGTGGATATTTCCGCCGAGGCGCTGGAGTGCGCACGCACCCACTTCGCGCATCCGGCGGTGGAATTTGTGCAGTGCGACGCCGCCAACATCCGAACCCTGGGCAAACAGTTCGACGCGGCGGTCAGCTTTGAGACCATCGAGCACCTGGCGAATCCGGAGATGCTCTTGCGCGAAGTCCACGGTCTGTTGCGTCCGGGAGCCTTCTTTGTTTGCAGCACGCCGAATCGCGACTTCGAACGCAAATCCTCGACGCCCAACCCGTATCATCTGTGCGAGTGGAGCTACGCCGAATTCGACAGCGCGTTCGCCCGTTATTTCGAGATTGAAGGCCGGTTCCACCAATCGCCGTCGCCTGCTTATGTGCGTCACCTACAGCTCTTATCGGAGTTGGAAGGCATTCAGAAGAAGATGCGCTTTAGCGTGGCTTTCCGAATCGAGGAAAAGCTGCGGCGGGCGCTGGGGAAGGAAGCGCTGAACGGCCACCATCTGGCGCAAAGCTTGTGGAAGATTACTCCCGGCGACTACGTCATTGAACCGATCACGCAACCCTCGCCGCGCCACGGGGTCTTTCTGATGGCTGGGCGCACCAAAGCAAGTGCCTGATCCTTTGCACATCTGTTTCCTCTCGCAAGAGTACCCGCCGGAGACGGGCTGGGGCGGGATTGGCTCCTACACCTACGACATGGCGCACGCGCTGATCGCGGCGGGTCATCGGGCAACGGTGATTGCGCGAGCGGAGGGAGAAGAGTCGATTCGCGACGACAACGGTGTCGCCGTTCACCGTGTTGGATTCGCGCCGCGCTTTGACCGCATGCCCTGCCTCTGGCGTCTGAACCGGTTTTGGCCGGGGTTTGCTTGGGCCGCGATGCGGCGCTTGCGCTCGATTCATCGGCGCGACCGGGTGGATGCGGTGGAGGCGGGGGAGTGCCGCGCGGATGGGTTTTTCCTGGCTTGGCTTCCCAAATGGGTCCTTCCCCATCCGCGCCCCCGAATCGTCACCCGGCTGCACCTGGCCTGGATCTTTGTGGACCGCAATAATCGCATCGAACCCGACCTTAAAAAGCGCCTGATCTATTGGCTGGAAAAGCAATCCATCGTGCGTGCCGACACCGTCACCGCTCCCAGCGCCGCCGTAGCGGAGTTGACGCGCACGTGGGTGGGCGCGGGATTGCCCGTTCGAGTTGTGCCGAACCCCATCGATCTGGACGGCTTTGTACCCGATGGAAACGCACGCGAAAGGGAAGTTTTGTTCGTGGGCAGGTTTGAGCGAGGAAAGGGACTGGCCATGCTGTGCGACGCGGTGCCGCTGATCCTGCGCCGGTGCCCCGAAGCGCGCGTGCGCATGCTGGGCCACGATGGCGTCGATGAGCAAGGGCACTCCTGGCGCGCGCGGATGCTTGCGGCGACTCCCGAGGAGCTTCGCGCCCGGATCGCGTTCGAGCAGGCGCCGCGAGAGCAATTAGCGGAGAAGTATCGAAGGGCGGGCGTTTGCATTGTGCCTTCTCTGTGGGAAAACTGCCCTTACGTTGTACTGGAAGCCATGGCCTGCGGGACCCCCGTTGTGGCCATGCGCACCGGCGGAATTCCGGAACTGGTGGAAGACGGGCGCACCGGACTTCTCGCCGCCCCCGGCGATCCCCAGGCGTTCTCGGACGCGATTTGCGAGTTGCTGAATAATCCTGAAAAATGCCGGCGCATGGGGATGGAGGGCCGCCGGAGGGTGGAACAAGCGTTCGGGACGCAGCACATCGTCAGCCGGATGCTCGAGGTGTACCGCGGCCTGGAACCGCGCCAGACATGCCAAGAATCTCTGTAATCGTCGCGACGCACAACCGTGCGGACTTGACCGCCAGTGCTTTGAAGAGCCTGGCCGCGCAGACGGTTGCGTCCGCCGGCTTCGAGGTGATCGTGGTCGACAACGCCTCTACCGATCGGACCAAGGCAACGGTCGAGGAGATGAGCCGCTCGATGTCCAACCTTCGATACGTTTACGAAGGCAGGCTTGGCTTAAGCTGGGCGCGCAATGCCGGACTCTCCGCCGCTCAGTCTCCGCTGGTGGCTTATCTGGACGACGACGCCTGCGCGGAGCCTCAATGGGTGGAAGCGCTGCTTCGAGCGTTCGACGCCGCGCATCCGGCGCCGTTGTGCGTGGCGGGTCCGGTGTTCCTGAACTGGGCAGGACTTCCCCAACGTGTGCCCTCTCACTATTGGTCGCTTCTGTCCTACCTGAACTACGGAACCGAAAGCCGGCCGCTTTCCGAAAACGAGTACCTGGTGGGCGCCAACATGGCTTTCGACCGCGAAACTCTCGCCAAGGTGGGAGGGTTTTCGACCGATCTCGGAAGGAAGGGAAGCAAGCTTCTATCGGGCGAGGAGGCGCAGGTGGTGTCTTCGATCCGGCAGCAGGGCGGTTCCGTTTACTACGCGGCGAAAGCGGCGGTGTGGCACATCGTTCAGCCGGATCGGGTCCGTCCGTCGTGGCTATGGCGTAGGATTTTTTGGGACGGCGCTTCGCAGCCGGTCCTGGACGGGGCCAGCAGCCAGAGCCGCGGCTATTGCGCCGTGCAGGCCTACCGCGACGTGAAGCGCATCGCTCTGTTTTCCCTGCGCTCCGTGTCGGCGCTGTGCCGCCGCGACCAAGCCAAGTCCTTCGATTTCGCATTGGACGCGACCCGCCGCGCAGGCCGCCTGCGAACCCACCTGTTGCTGATGTTAGGCGTCGCGTCTTCAGACGCGTTGTAAGAGACTTGCAGTGCACTTCGGATTCTTAGCTCTCGATTATCCTTCCGCCGAATCCGGTGGCGGCGTCGGCACGCAAATCCGCTTGCTGGCCAAGGCCCTGGTCGAGGCCGGGCATCGCGTCAGCGTGGTGGCGCTGCGCGAAAGCGGAACCCCGGAACGCGCGCGGGACGGCGGCGTGGACGTACATCGCGTTTCTCCCGGCAACCTGCATTGGTATCTTTCGCGCATTCCGGGGATGAACGCTCTGCTGGTTACGGCGATTCGCGAAGTGGAGTATTCGAAGGCGGTGTGGACCGCGGTGCGAAAGATCCAGAGAGAGCTGCCGCTAGACCTGCTGGAAGGAACCGAGACCGGCTCGGTTTACGTGTCCCTGCAACGCAAAGTGCCGCTGGTGATCCGGCTGCACGGCGACGCCTTCACGTTCCATAAGTACACGCCGGGCTTGCGGGTCACGCTGGCCCTGCGGCTCAGCCGGGTGATTCAGCGGATCGCGCTACGCCGGTCGCGAGTCCTGATCTCGCCGAGCGAATGTCATCTGCGCGAGATCAGCGCGGAGCTGCACGGCGCGCATCCTCCGATTGAGGTGATTCCCAACAACGTTGCGGCGGGGCAAGAGCCTGGAGTACCCGGCCAGAGTCCGTCCCTGGTCCGGGCTTTGCTCCAAGACTCCGGGCCATTGGTCCTGTATGCGGGACGGATCGAAAAGGTCAAGGGCGTCCCGACCATTCTGGAAGCGGCCAAGCTGATCCGGCAACTGGTGCCGGGCTGCCGCGTCGCGCTGGCCGGAGCGCGTCACAGCACCATGCGGGAAGAGGAGATTGAAGAATTACTCGACCGCTTCGGGGTTCGTGGCGTGGTAACGTTTCTGGGCCACATCCGGCATGAGGACCTGGCGCAGTTATACTCGCGCGCCACCGTATCCGTCGTGCCTTCCTATTACGAGACGTTCGGCCTGTCCGCGCTTGAATCCATGAAGTTCGGCGTGCCGGTGGTCGCGGCGGCCGCCGGAAGCCTGCCCGAGGTAGTGGCCGATGGCAAGACGGGCCTTCTAGTGGCTCCCGGCGACGCCCGTGCTTTGGCGAGCGCGGTCACACGGTTGCTTCAGGATCCGGAATTGCGTGAGAACCTTTCGCGGCAGGCGCGGCAATGGGCGCAGCAATTCCACGTGGATCAACAGGTGGAGCGCAATCTGGAGTTGTACGAGCGCGCTACTCCGGTGGATCTGCACGCCACGGAAGCCAGCGAGCACATTTTCTTTTCGCCGCACCCGGATGACGGCGTGCTTTCTTGCGGCGGGTTTGTGGCTTCGTTGATCCGCAAGGGAAGGAACGTGCGTGTCATTACCGTGTTTGCAGGCGCCAACGGCCCCCGCGAATCGGCTTACTCGCGGCATCTTCTGAAGAAGTGGGGCGCGCGGGCGCAGCGCAAGGAGGAAGACCTGCGCGCGTTGCGAGCTTTAGGGGTAGAGCACATCGAACAATGGAACTTCCCTGACGCTCCCTGGCGCGTCGACGCCGGCGGCAACGTGCTGTACGCCTCCTACGAAGAATTGTGCGGCGAGATCGCCGCTCGCGATGGATCGGTGACACACGCGCTGAATTCCTTCGTCGACGTTTGCGTCAAGCAAGCCAGTTCTTCCGCGGTCTTCTATCTGCCCTTGTCGCTGGGCGGGCACGTCGACCACCGGCTTCTGTTTGGCATCGGCGTCCGGCTGCGCGCCGCTGGGCACAGGGTCCGGTTTTACGAGGACTGGCCCTACGCGGAGGCTTATTCCGCCAAACCAGCGCCAGGCTGGTTTTGGCGCACGGTTGAAATCGAGACGCAAGTAAAAGTGGACGCGATCCGCCAATATGAGTCGCAAATGCCCGGCCTGGGCGGGGAGAGCGACGAGTTGCGCCGGCGAATCGAGCGGTTCACGCATCAACGCGGGGTTCGGGGAACAGTGGAACGGTATTGGGAGCTATCGAGGGCGGAAGCCATCCGATTGAACGCCGCCGATGTACCTCCGGAACCTCCGTTCGAGCGCAACCCCTCGCGGCCCCGAGCCAGCGACTTCCTCGAGTTCGTCCGGACCCTGTCCTGGCGTGGCCTCGAAACATGCCTTCCGCTGGGACGAGGAGTGTGCGTCGATGCCGGCTGCGGCAACGGCCGCCACCGCGCTCTCATCGAGGAGAAGGGTTACCAGTGGCACGGCGCGGACGTCGCTGGGGCTGTGGGGGTGGGGTGCTCCTTCCGCGCCGATTGCCAAAGCCTGCCCCTCGCATCTTCGAGCGCTGCCGCCGTAGTGGCGTGGCAGATCATGGAATACGTCCCGGAGCCCCAACGGGTGGTCGCCGAGGCTTCGCGCGTGCTGGAGGCGGGCGGCGTATTCTGCGGCAGTGTTTCGTTTCTTGAGCCGGTTCACGGCCGGACCTATTGGGGGATGGGTCCACTGGCGTTGCAAACGCTTCTGGAACAGCAGGGGTTCAAAGACATCCGGATTCTCCCTGGCATTTCGGCGTTCAGCTTGATGGCGTGGACATGGCTGCGCCGCATGCTCGGCCCGTGGGCCGGACGCTTGGCGTTTCCGCTGGTGTCCGCAATTCTGCTGCCTCCGGCGGCGGTCCGGTTCTTCTCTTCGTGGGCGGCCCTGCGAATGGGGCTCGGCTCGGGACACGGCATGGAATGGATTTCGCGGCGGGCTCCGCGCGAGTTCGCCGGCCAACTCGCCTTTGTGGCCCGTAAAGCCGCCCGCTCCTGATCGAAATGCACATCGGCTTTCTCACCTTTGAATCTCCCTACGGCTCGAAAGGCTGCGGAGTAGCGGCTTATTTGCGGGCGATGATTCCGGCGTTGCTCTCCGCAGGACATCGAGTGACTCTGATCGCGCCTGCCGCCGAGAGCGATCGCGAGCATCGTGACGGTCCGGTGCGGACACTGCCGGTGAAGCTGCCGAATGCGCATTGGTACATGTCGAAAGTGCCGGTGGCGAAGAATCTCTTCACGCTTCCCCTGCGGGAACTGGAGTGGTCGCTCGAATTCCGGCGTTCGGTGGAACGGGCCATGCGCGAAGACCCCATGGACGTATTGGAGGTGACGGAGCTGGGCAGTTGGTGGGTTAGCCGCAACGCCCCCGTTCCAGTGGTCGCGCGGCTGCATGGCTCCGAGTTCACGTTTTCGAAGTACACTGGGCAGCCCGTTACAACCGGAAGCGCGCTAAGCCGGAACTTGCAGCGCAGCGCTTTGAATCAGGCCGCGGCAGTCACGGCTCCCAGCCGCTCTCACGCCGCCGAAGTAACGCGCGAAATGAACTGGCCGGAGAAACATGTCGCCGTCGTGCCCAACGCGATCTCGCAGGAAATGCTTGCGCTGGCGAGCGAACCCTGCGCGCCAAGTCAATCCGAAAGCTCGCCGATGATTCTCTACACGGGACGGTTGGCGCCCGTCAAAGGGACCTCGATTCTTCTAGAGGCCGCCGAAGAAGTCTTAAAACAATTCCCCGCCGCGGAGTTCGTGCTGGCTGGACCCTGGCAGATGCCGTTCCCGACAAAGGCCTGGGCGGACCGGACGGGCTTGGCCAAGCGAATCTCCTGGACCGGTCCGCAAAGCCAGCGCCAGTTGGCGGAGTTGTACCGCCGCGCGGCTGTCTTCGTCATGCCTTCTTTCTACGAAACCTTCGGCATCTCCTGTTTGGAAGCGATGGCGTTCGGGGCGCCGGTAGTGTCCACGCAAGCCGGGGCTTTAGTGGAAGTGATCGATGAAAAGGTGGGGATGACGGTTCCCACCGGCGATCCGAAAAAACTAGCCGGAGCCATCTGCCGTTTGCTGGCCGATGCCGGACTCCGCCGGCGGTTGGGGGCGGCCGGACGGGAGCGTGTGCTCGCCAACTACACGCCGGAGGCAGTCCGCGACGCGATGGTCGGCGTGTACCGGCAGGCTTCCACCGGAGCCCGCTATACCGGGAGGGTCCAATGAGGGTGCTGATCGTTTCTTCCTCATACCATCCGGTTCTCGGCGGACTGCAAACCGTGACTCGCCAAGTAGCCGTCTCGCTGCAGGAGAGCGGTCATCAGGTTCGCGTCTTCACCAACCGCCATCCCCGCTCACTGCCGGCTCAGGAACTGCTGGATGGAATCCCAGTGGAGCGCCGCTTAATGCTGGGATCGTCCGGCAGCGGGAACCGGCTTCGGCGGGCGGATGTGACGCTCGCCTCGCTTTGGTATAACCCGGCCGCCCGTTCACGCCTGGCGCGGCTCATCGGCGAATTCCGGCCCGATGTCGTAAATGTTCACTTTCCGGAACCGCGCGTGGTGAGCCTGATGGCCACGCTGCCGCGGCGGTCCTTCCGTTTGGTGGTGTCGCTTCATGGAGACGATATCGAACGATGGAGCCAGGCCGGAGCCTTGCCTCGAGGGCAACGCGATCTGGATAACCTGCGCGCGTTTCTCCGGAGCGCGGATAGCGTTACCGCCTGCTCCCGGTACTTGCTTGAACGCGCCGCCGAGCTGGAACCGTCCGTGAGCGGCAAGGCTCACGTGATTCACAACGGTATCGACCTCTCACGCTTCGAGAGCCACGAAGCGTACTCTCATCCGCGTCCCTATCTTCTCGCGTATGGGCGGCACACTCGCAAGAAAGGCTTCGATTTACTGCTGAAGGCTTTTGCGGGAGTCGCTCAGCGTGAATCCGGTCTCGATCTCATCCTCGCGGGCGAGGGTGAGCAAACTCCCGAATTGAAGGCTATGTGCCGTGAACTGGGCCTGGACGGGCGAGTCGTGTTCTACGGCGCGGCGCAGCCCGCCGAGGTCGTGCGGCTGCTGAACGGGTGCCGCGTGGCGGTGATTCCATCGCGCCAGGAGCCTTTTGGAATCGTGGCCGTCGAGGCGCTGTGTTGCGGCCATCCCACCGTGATCACCCGGGCCGGCGGGCTCCCCGAGGTGGTTGCGGCAGTAAAGAAATCGCGGAGCGGCTCACCCGCCGTTTACTGGGCTGAACCGGACTCGCTCGATTTGGAAAGGGCGATGCTGAGGGCATTACTGGAGCCGGAGCCGATGCCCGTTGCGGCCGGCCCGTATAAGCTCCCGGAGTTTGCTCTCGCTCGGATGACCCGCGCGTACCAGTCCGTGCTCGAAAACAGCGGAGTTGAAGACAGCGGCGTTGAAGTTGGCGTGGCTGATCCGTTGCTGTCCGCGGCGGTCTCCTGAAACCTAAGTGAACTATACGCTTGTCATCATTTCGGCGCTGGCCATTGGGGCCAGTTGCATCGTCGTTATGGGCCGCGCCGGGGTCCGCTGGGGATTTCTCGCATGGATCTGCACCCTGGCTCTCGGATACCGTACGCTCCCGCTAACGGATGGCTTCAAGATTCATCCATCAGCGGTGGCCTTGGTTGCGCTGTTTCTCTGGTTGGTGTTCACCACCTCCCGGAAAGCTCCCAACCCGGTGGTGGGTTCCGATATGGGTATGGGCCTTGGTCCCCTTCTGGTACTGGGGGTGGATGGTCGGAAAAGAGGCTGACTTCCAGTGGGACGATATGCTGTCGGAGCTCCAAAATTTCGTCATCTTCATTCCGCTATTTGTGGTCGCCGCGACGGTGCTGCAAAATAAACGCGAATGGAGAACCGTGGTCTATGTCTTTTATGGCACGGCCACGTTTATCGCCGCGCTCGGCTTGCTGGAAGTCGTGTACCCGGGGATTCGCGGTATTTTCCCGCAGTTCGTCAGCACCACGGAATCGTACGTCGGCAACGATGGGTTCGCCCGCGCACCGTTCTCATTCTGGGGGCACCAGGCGGCCACGTTCAGTTGCGCGCTGGCCACTTCCCCTGATCATTCCGATCATGAAGATGTGGCGGCCGGGGCATATTGGACGGGCTCGCCGTGTGGATTTCGCAGGCGCTGATGATCATCGCGGTCTACGAGAGTGGTTATCGAGTGCTGTGGCTGTTCGCGGGCGGGCAGTTCGTTCTGTGGCTGGTGCTCAACCGTCGCTATGCCCTGGGCGTCGTCGCCTGCGCCGTCGCCGTTAGCAGCTATACGGCGCTGCCGGAAGCGACGCAGTTACGTGCTCAGTCTTTCATCCTGGCGCTGGAAGGAACGCCGGTCGAAAGCAGCGGTGCGGACCATTTGAATCGCCTGACTGACGCCGTCAACTCGGTGGTGGATTACCCGCTGGGAACGGGATGGACGGGCTCGGGCTGGGTGCACTGCGATTTCGTGCAGGTGGCGGCGAACTTGGGCGTCGCGGCAGGCCTGATCTTCGCGGGAGGGTTTCTCTGGACTCTGTGGAAACTGCTGAAAGCGGCAAACCAGCGCAAGCGCGGAGACCGGCCGCTTTATATGGCCTTGTTCCTCTCGTTTTTCACGGCGGGCGGAATTATGTCGACCCAAGTGGTTTGCGTTCTGCCGCAACTTGCCTGTCCGGTGTGGCTGATCTGGGCGCTAGCCACCGTGGCCGTTCGCCAGCGAAAGGCGCTCAAAGAGGTAAATGAAAATGCGCGTGCCGATTTCGGTCCTGCTGCCTACTTACAACTGCGAAACTACCATCCGGAATACGCTCGAGTCGGTCAAGAAAGCGCCTGAAATCCTGGTGGTGGATTCTTTCAGCACCGACCGGACGCTGGAAATCTGCCGGGAGTACGGGTGCCGGATCGTGCAACACGAATACGTGAACTCCGCCACGCAAAAAAACTGGGCGCTGCCGCAGTGCACCCATCCCTGGGTGTTTCAGATCGATAGCGACGAAATTGCGGTCCCGGAGTTATGGCAGGAAATGGAGGAAACCGCGGCAACGGCGGATCCCGGCATCGATGCGTTCCGCATTCCGCGCCGCAATCACTTTCTGGGCAAGTGGCTGCGCTACGGGGGATTCTATCCCGACCATCAAGTCCGGTTCCTGCGGCGCGATGCAGGGTCCTGGCAGACCCGCGAGGTGCACGCGCACTTCCAGGTGGCCGGAAAAATCGGCACGCTGCGCCACGATTTGATCCATCACGACGCACCCACCATTGCGCGCCGCATCGTGAACCTCGACCGCTACACCCGCTATGAAGCCGATGAGCTGCGGAAGAAGGGCTGCCGTTTCCGCTGGCATGACGTGGTGCTGCGGCCCTGGGCGGCTTTCCTGTATCGCTACCTCTGGCTGGAGGGCTTCCGCGATGGCTGGAGAGGTTTCATCCACTGCGCCTACATGGGCATCTACGTGTTCGTTTCGCGGGCGAAGCTGTGGGAAGTGGAAGAGCTTGGCGCGGATCTCAGCCCCCGCGCCAACGAGCTGAAAGTTTATGACCGTTCTGCAAGAACCGGCGTCTCCAAAGCTTAAACCGGCCGGGAATCCAAAGACCGTCGCGATTCTGGAGTCGTCCGCCAAGATGGGCGGCATTCAGCACACCACGCTGGCCCTGGCGGCGCACCTCGACCGGAGCGCTTGGAACCCGATCGTAATCTGTCCGGAGGAAGGCGAACTATCGCGGGCCTGCCGGTCCGCCGGTGTAGACGTTCGCATGCTGCCGATGTACCCATCACGGTCGACCAGTTTTTGGGTGGGCAATCGGATCAAGCTCCCGAATCCCCTGGCCTGGATCTGGAACGCTGGAATGATCTTCGCGGCGTCTCGGCGGGTGGCAGGATATCTCGCCGAACTTCAGCCCGATCTGGTCCTGACCAAAGGCTTGCTGTGCCATTTTTACGGTGGGTTGGCCGCTCGCATGGCAGGCAAGCCATGTCTATGGTACGTCCAGGATCTGGTCTCGGAAAGATTTTGCGGAATCTACAGGAGCGTATTTGCTTACATGGCGTCCGTGGTGCCGACGCGAGTCTCCGCCATCGGCCCGCAAATCATCCGTCAACTTCCCGAGAATCTGCGGCCGCAATCGAGAGTGGTGTTCAACCCGGTCGATACAGCCAAGTTCGAACTGACTGCGTTAGAAACGGCCGAAGCAGGAGCCGGACTGCGGCGCGAGCTGGGAATCCCGCCAAACGTGTTGGTGATCGGCAACGCCGCTCGCCTGACCCCGTGGAAGGGCCAGCATCATTTGATCGAAGCGTTTCGCAGCGTACTGGAGGCGAATCCAGGCGCGTACCTGCTCCTGGCCGGCGGAAGCCTCTTCGGCGACCAGGAGTATGAACACCGGCTGCGCCGGCAGGTCTCGGATTCCGGCCTGCAACAGCGCGTGATTTTGGCCGGCCATCGTCAAGATATGCATCGAGTCTTCGCGGCCATGGACGTGTTTGCGTATTGCGCTGTCGAAAAAGACATCTGCCCGTTGTCTCTTCTGGAGGCGATGGCGGCTGGGCTGCCCATCGCCGCGTTCGACATCGAGGGAGTGTGCGAAGCCATGGTTAACGGCCGTGAGGGCCTGCTGGTGCGAACCGCAAACTCTGGCGAGCTGGCGCAGGCGCTGCTGTCGCTCATCGAGAACCCGCCGCTGCGCCGGAGGCTCGGACTGGCAGCGAGAGAGCGCGTAGAGCGGCAGTTTTCGCTGGAGCGGCACGTCGAAGGGATGCAGCAAGTCTTCGAGGAAGTGCTTGCTCTGAGCTGACCATGAAGATCCTGTTCGTGCATAACCATCCGTCCAGCTTCGTCCGCCAGGATCTGGAGAGCCTGCGCGAGTTGCACCAGGTGACCGAGCTTCACCTGCGCTCGCGCAGCGTACGCCCGGCCAGACTGTGGCGCAGCGTTGCGGAGCACGATGTCGTTTTCGGATGGTTCGCGTCCTGGCACACTTTCCTGCCCGTCTTGTTCGCTCGCTGTTTACGCAAACCCTCCGTGCTAGTGATCGGTGGATATGACCTGGCGAATCTCCCTTCCCTCGGCTACGGTCACCAACGCGGAGGTGTGAAAAAGGCGGTGAGCCGGGCCACCATGCGGATGGCCAACGCGTTAGTCACCAACTCGCAGTACAGCGAAAGCGAAGCGCGCAGCAATACCGGTATTGGCAAGCGCCCGATCAACGTGATCTATCACGGCGTTCCGGACTCCTTCGGGACGCTGCCGGAGGGGCCGCGCGAGGCGATGGCCATCACCATCGGCAACGTCGACCGGCCCAACCTTTATCGCAAAGGCCTGGAGCCGTTTGTCAGGGCCGCCGAGTTCGCGCCCCAAGTGAAGTTCGTCGTCATCGGCGATTGGAAAGACGGCGCGATCGGCCACCTTCGCGCGATTGCCGGTCCCAACGTCGAGTTCACCGGCCGGATCGATGACCATGAGTTGCTCCAGTACTGCTCCCGCGCTTCGGTTTACGTTCAGGCATCCCGGCACGAGGGGTTTGGGATGGCCGTCGCCGAGGCGATGCTGGCCGGATGCATTCCGGTGGTGACGAGAAACGGAGCGTTGCCGGAAGTGGCGGGAGATTGCGGAATCTATTCGAGCGCCGATCCCCAGGAACTGGCCGCGGCGATCGTATCCGCTACGAACGCGCAGGACGCGGATCGAATGCGCTGCCGCCAGCGAGTTCTCACCAATTTCCCACCGTTGAGACGCCGCGCGTTACTGGGAGACGTGATCTTCGAAATCACGCGGGATCGAGGCCAGAGCGGCCGCCAAACGGAAGGGGTTGCGGCATGATTTCGATCGTCATTCCGTGCCGTAATGAGCGGGATCGCATCGGGCCCCTTCTGGATTCTCTGGAAACCCAACACATGCCCGGTGAATGGGAAGCCATCGTCGCGGATGGAATGAGCGACGACGGCACGCGAGAGGTCCTGGCGGAGCGAAGCAGACGGAATCCGCGCATCCACGTGATCGACAACGTGCATAAAATCGTTTCGACGGGGCTAAATCAGGCGATCCGTGAAGCGTCGGGCGACATCATCCTGCGCATGGACGCGCATTCCGAATATGCACCTGACTACGTTCTCCGGTGCGTTCAGGAATTAGACGCCTCCGGGGCGGAAAACGCCGGCGGACCCGCACGGACCAAAGCCAGCGGGATGCTACAGCGCGCTATCGCAGCGGCCTATCATTCGCGCTTCAGCACCGGCGGCGCGAGCTTCCATGACGAATCCCACGAAGGCTTCGTCGATACGGTGCCATACGGGTGCTGGCGCAAATCCACGCTGGAGCGGATCGGGCTTTTTGACGAGGCGCTGGTCCGCAATCAGGACGATGAGCTGAATCTGCGCTTGATCCGCGCCGGCGGCAAGATCTGGCAATCGCCCAAAATCGTCTCGTGGTATCGCCCGCGAAACTCCCTCGGAACACTTTTCCGGCAGTACTGCCAATACGGGTTCTGGAAGGTGGAGGTGATTCGCAAGCATCGGATTCCGGCTTCCTGGCGGCATCTGGTTCCTGCCGCCTTCGTACTTGGAAACGCGCTGCTGCTGCTGACGGCGGCCATGGCTGCGATCGCCGGGAATCAACGCGGCGGAGTCGCGTTGGTCACCCTGTGGCTCACCGGAATTGCCGTTTACGGGGCAGCGTGTGTTGCGGCGTCTCTGCCATCGGCTCGAAAGTACGGATGGAGCTTGCTGCCGCTGCTTCCTGTGGTGTTCGCCATTTACCACCTTTCTTATGGGATCGGGTTTGCCGCGAACCTGGCGCGTCATTTCTTTGGAGCGTCCACAACTCCCCGCGCGGCCCGAGCCTTTACGTCCCTTTCCAGATAATCTTTTCTCGCCATCATGACCGAAAATTCCTTTATTCCCTTTGCGCTTCCCGACATCGGTGAAGCCGAGATTGAAGCGGTTGTCAGCACGCTTCGATCCGGCTGGCTGACCTCGGGCCCGCGCGTGGCTGAATTTGAAGCGGACTTCGCCGCGTATGCTGCGGCCAGTCACGCTCTGGCGCTGAACTCAGGAACCGCGGGATTGCACCTGGCGCTGGCGGCGCTGGGCATCGGACCCGGCGATGAAGTGATCACCACTCCTCTGACTTTTTGCGCGACCGTCAACGTGATCTTGCAGTGCGGAGCGACACCCGTTCTGGCCGACATCGGACCAGACCTAAACCTGGATCCGGCAGCGGTTCAATCCGCGATCACTTCCTCCACGCGCGCGATCATGCCGGTGCACTTGGGCGGCCTTCCCTGCGATATGAACGCGATCTGGAGCATCGCGCGGAAGCACGGCCTGCGGGTGGTCGAGGACGCCGCGCACGCGGCCGGCTCGCGCTACCGAGGGACTCCCATCGGCGGCGGATCGAGCGATGCCGCCGCCTTCAGTTTCTACGCCACCAAGAACCTCGCCACCGGTGAGGGCGGCATGGTCACGACGAACTCCGCCCAGTTGGATGAGCGCATGCGCGTCCTGTGCCTGCACGGGATCGACCGCCATGCCTGGAACCGTTACTCGGAGAAAGGCTCCTGGGCCTATGAAGTGGTGGATTGCGGTTTCAAGTACAACATGAGCGACATCCAGGCCGCGCTCGGAATTCAGCAGCTTCGCCGCCTGGACGCCATGAACGCGCGACGGGCGGACATTGCGCGCCGCTATAGTCAGGCCTTCTCGCAATTGGAGGAGTTGGAGTTGCCGCCGGACCGGGCCGATTCGTTCCATTCGTGGCACCTTTACGTGCTCCGGCTAAATCTGGACAAGCTGCGTCTCGACCGGGCGGAGTTCATGGCGGAGCTCAAGCGGCGGGGAATCGGATGCAGCGTCCATTTCATCCCGATTCCGCTGCATCCGTTTTATCAGCGGACAGTCCCCATGCGCGATGCCTGCCGGAATACCCTGGCGCAGTATCCGCGGATGCTTTCCTTGCCGATTTACTCCCGCATGACGGACGCGGAAGTGGATCGGGTAATCGAAGCCGTGAAGGAGACGGTGCGCCGCAATCGCGCGACCGCCGTGCCCGTAGTCGAACAGTCCGAGCCGGTAGCTGTGTAGAGCCGGTAGCTCTGCAAACCAACGTGCTGAAGCGCACCATCGATATCGCTGTTTCCATCGTCGCTGCTGATCCTGCTGGCGCCGGTGCTGGCTGTGATCGCGCTGGCCGAGGTGCTCGACTCCGGAACACCCGTGTTCTATTCGCAGATCCGCGTGGGCCGCCGCTTCCGCCCCTTCCGGCTGTACAAGTTTCGTTCCATGTATTCCGGCCGCCGCGGTCCCTCGATCACCGCGGCTACCGACTCTCGCATCACACGCGCGGGCCGGGTGCTTCGAGCCACGAAGCTCGATGAGCTTCCCCAACTTTGGAATGTTCTCCTGGGCGACATGAGCCTGGTGGGGCCGCGTCCGGAAGTGCCTGAATACGTCGAGGCGTTCCGGCAGCGCTACCGCGAAATCCTGGAGGTCCGTCCCGGCATCACGGATTTGGCTTCCTTGCGATTTCAGAACGAAGAACAGGTCCTCGCCGCTGCATCCGATCCTCTTCAGGAGTACCGCACCGTCGTTCTTCCCGCCAAGCTGGATCTGGCCGACGAGTACCTTCGCCGGCGCTCTCTGTCGCTGGACTTGTCCATTTTGTGGCGCACCTTTCAAGCGTGCTTTACTACCACTCACTTCAATGCTTCAACAATACGTCGCACAAATTCTGAATAATCTGGCGGGACGCGGCCGGATCCGGCGTCCGCTGGTCTGGCTGACGCAAGCCGGCATATTCGTGTTCTCGGGACTGCTGGCTTTCGCGCTGCGCTTCGACTATACGCTGCCGCCGCGCGAAACGGCACACCTGGCGATGGCCCTGGCCGTCTGGATCGTAGTGAAAACCGCGATTTTCCGCCGCGAAAAGCTCGACTCGGGATGGTGGAGCCTGGTTTCCATCTTCGAGGTGATGCACCTGGGTCTGGTGAACGTGGCTGCGTCGGTGGTGAGCGCGGGGCCGATCTTTTTGATCGCCGGCGCGTCGTTTCCCAGATCCATTTACGTTCTGGACCTTCTGATCTGCTTCCTGGCTACGGCCGGGATCCGGATTACGTTCCGGCTTCTGTTTGAGTCCGTAGGCAGCGGCTCCCGCGACGCCTCCGCCAAGCGCGTGATCATTTACGGCGCCGGAAGCGCGGGCGTTATGCTGGCGCGGGAAGCCCGCGTGGGCGCCAAGAATCTCTACCGGGTGTGCGGCTTTGTGGATGACGATCCCAACAAGCGTCACAGCTCCATCCAGGGTCTGACGGTGCTCGGGCCGGGAGCGCAACTCCCCGCGCTGGTGCGGAAGCACAACATCGAGGAGGTGCTGATCGCGATGCCGTCGGCCACCGGCGCGGCCATGACTTCCGTCCTCAGCCATTGCTCCGACGCCAGAGTTCCGTACAAGACGGTCCCCACTTTGACCGAAGTGCTTCAAGGGCAGAGCATCGCCAAGAACGTTCGAAAGGTCTCGGTGGAGGATTTGCTGGGACGCAGCCCGGTCCACCTGGATGAGCGGCAAATCTCGGAGAGCTTGAGGGGCCGGGTGGTACTGGTGACCGGCGCAGGCGGATCGATTGGCTCCGAGCTGTGCCGTCAACTGGCCCGCTTCTCGCCCCAGGCGATCGTCGGCTACGACAATGCGGAGAATACGCTGTTCCACTTGGATCTGGAGATGCGGGAGCGCTTCCCGGATGTTCCTTTTTACCCGCAAATCGGATCTATTCAGAACGCCCGGCGCTTTTCGGAAGTGCTCACCAGGCACGGAGTCGCCATCGTTTACCACGCGGCCGCTTACAAGCACGTTCCGCTGCTGGAAGCCCACGCGGTTGAGGCGGTGGAGAACAATGTGCTGGGCACCGCCACGGTCGCGCGCATTTCCGCGGTGCATAACCTGGAAGCCTTCGTGATGATCTCCACCGACAAGGCGGTGAAACCCACCAGCATGCTGGGCGCCACCAAGCGATTGGCGGAATTAGCCGTTAATTCCTTCGCCGGTCAATCCACCAAGTTCGTTTCGGTGCGATTCGGCAATGTCCTGGGCAGCAACGGCAGCGTCATTCCGCTGTTCCAGAAACAGATTGCCGCGGGCGGCCCCGTGACCGTGACGCACCCGGACATGCACCGGTACTTCATGACCATTCCGGAAGCCGCGCAGTTGGTGCTGCAGGCCGCCGCGATGGGATCGGGCGGCGAGATCTTCGTGCTCGACATGGGCGAGCCGATGAAGATTCTGGACCTGGCCCGCAACCTGATCATCCTCTCCGGACTGCGGCCGGATGAGGACATCCAGATCGCCTTTAGCGGACTTCGTCCCGGGGAGAAATTATTCGAGGAGCTAAGTTCCTCCGATGAGGCGATGGCGCCGACGGCGCACGAAAAGATCCAGATCTTCCGCGGACTGCAAGTTCCGCGCGAGCAGATCCAGCGCGCCTTGCGCCAATTCGAGGAGCTGTGCGCGCGCCGCGATATCGGCCAGATCATTCTGGCATTGAAAGGGGCTATTCCCGACTACAACCCCAGCGCGCAGTTGCTTGAGCAGGCTCTCGAGGCGCGAGCGGAAGGCTCGTCCTTGGCGGCCCTGGCCACGGCGGTCGAGTCCTTCGCGGACAGGCCCCTGCTCGACCGCGAGGCTCCCGCGCTGGTGCTGGCTCCGGGGTGGCGGCCGGCTGCTCCCGTGGCGTCGCGCTAAGCTTGCGCGCTGAACTCCGAGTCTTTCAGAGCCGCTTTAGGGACACTTCATAGACGTGCAGCGTCCCCGCGATCTGGCCGTCGAACCTTGCTGAGGCGGGTCCGTTCCAGTTCCACCTCGACTGCCTCCATACCGGGAGGGACAGTGAAGTCGAGAACGATCCAGGACCGGACTGCATTCTCCGCCACCGGCGCCGTCTCCACGTCAAGCTTACGCGCTGGTACTGCGTCGATGATGTGAAAGAGCGGCCTTTGGTCCGTGTTCAGACCGTGGCTCTCCACTTCCGCTGAAAAGCGGTAGCGGCCGGCGCTGACCGTCGCGAACTGGTGGACTCCGGAAAACGCTACGTTCCCGGTTCCCGAAAAATGCACTTCCAGGCCAGCGTCCCGCGATAATTCGATGGATTCAGGAGCTGCCAGCGTCCAGTCGAAGGGACTGTGGTTGGGCTGGCTGCGAAAGTCTCGATTGAAGATTCGCTCGGCGGCCAGCTCTCCCTTGGAGGCATCCCCCAGCCAGTCACTCCACACTCGATGCGCCAGGGTGAATCGCCGCCGGTCCCAGAGCATCCAGGTGAACTTGAGCGCCGATTCTTCTTGGGATAGCCGGCGCCGCCGCATCCAGTCCCAGGTGTCCAGAAGATCCTGATCGGTTCCGTTGTCCTTCAGCCAGTCCGTCCACGAGGCGGCTGCGCGCGGATCCGCCGGCATCGACGATTCCAGTAATCGCGGGACCGTACTGCCGGAGCGCGGAAAATAGGAAAAAATGATTTGGTCGTAGGCGCCGGTCTGCGCCAGAACTCTCCGGGAGAGCGCGAAGACATCTTCCCATCGTCCGCGGCTGAAGGCATAATTCGCCGCCCGCATCAGCACCGGCGACATCCCGGGCCCAAGCGCTACGGCCTTGGCGAACGCGGCTTGTGCGCCGGCCTCATCCCCACGCCGCGCCAGCAATTCGGCATAAGTGCACCACGCCGACGGATTGGAGGGATCTTCGGTCAGAAGATCTCCCACGTTAGTCTGGTTCGCTCCGTCCGCGTCGACCCTGGAGTAAAGCTGGTCGAAACGGCACAGGCCCAAGCGGCATGCGGTTGACGATGGCGAGGGTTTCGCGAAATCGGTGGCGATCGCCAGCACGGCGATCGATAGAGACAGGGTTGGGAAGAGCGCCCGCGAAGCCATTCCTTAAGTAAGATCGGCCGAGAGCCCGGCAAACCGTTGCCCCAACAATGAAAAACCTCACCACCGGCAGGCCGGCAGTGAGGTAAGGAGGAAGGAAAGTTGGATTAATGCGTGGGACTGACCTGTGAGCCGGAGCTGTTGCTCTCGGCGACGCCCAGCGCCACTCCGGTCGCCGCACCCGCGGCCACGCCCCCAACAATTGCCGTATGTGCCGGGGTCCAGAAGCCGCCGCTGGGCCGCTGCCCGTTGCGCGAGTAGGAGCCGGTCAAATTGGGCGGATTAACAGCCTTGTCTCCGGAAAATAGACGGACCGATGTCTTGGACTTCAGCGAATATACCACCGTTCCGCTCGCCAACTGGAAGGACGGCGTCGCGCCGGCCGCATCGAAGTTTCCTTCGGCGCCGGGCTCCAGCGAGAGAACCGAGCCATCCGTGAACGTGACGATCGTCACTGCGTCTCCAGCCTTAATCGTGTCGCCGGGCATCACGGGCCAGGACGGTACTCCTTCGCCGGGAGTGATGGCTGCTCCACGCAACCGGAAAGGCGCGGACGAAGTCACTGTCCCCACCTCAAACTGCGCCCAGGCCGACAGGCCCGCCGCCAATCCAAGAGCCACTAATCTTATTCCGCTTGACATACCTACGCCTCTCCTCCCTACGCCTTTCCTCCGAGTATTCATCCATCTCAATGATAATGGCGAGGATAGGCGCGGCTCAAACGAAAAAAGACCTTAGAAAGAGGTGGGAAAATAGGACTAGCGGGCTGTTCCCGAGCTTTCGCTATCGCGATGCCCTGCGGTAAACGCGGCTCATTCGGCCTGGACCTGAGTCCGCGCGGGGAGCGCGCTGCTAGCGGCATCGCGGGCTTGCAGCTTCGCTTCCATGCTTTCCCACTCCCCTTGTGGCAACCAGAAAAACAATTCGTTTTGGTCCAAGTCCCGCAGGACCAGAGTCGGCGCTCCCCAGTGAAAGGTCGTCGCCTGAATGCCTTTTTCGCTGATATGCCGGAGTAGCGCCGCCGCTTGCTCGCCGTCAAGGCCGACAAAAGCCCGGCCGTGTCCCGCGCGGTTTTGGGTCCATTCCTCAACCTGATTCAGGATCAGCTGGAACCCGAACAAGCTGACCTGAAACACAAATGCGCGGTCCTCCACCTGATGGTTCCAATCCACTGTGAAACCGAGGGTCTCCGTATAGAAAGCGAGCGAGCGTTCAGCTTCTTTGACGAAAAACACGCTTCTCGCGTAGAAATCTTCCATGCCTGACAGTTTACCCAAGACATTCTGGAGAGGTAGCGATGTCTCAGGTACAGCCCACTAGTGGAGCGACATATTGTGCGCCGCCACCCCGCCTGTGACCGCCGCGCTGGCCAGATTCAGTTTCCAAAGGACCTTGGCCGCACCGGGGTGGACGCGAATCACCACAAATTCGATACCCACCAGCGCTCCGGTAATCCCCAGCTTCAGTAAATCCCCCTTGGCGCCGAAGCTACCGCTCGAATTGGCAAGCAACGAATTCTCTTCACGGAGTCCGTGCGAGCTATACGCATCGAAAGCCTGGCTCGCCGCCAGCGCCCCCAGGCTGAGCTTCCACGCCGTCAAAGACCCGCGAAGGGGTTCTTTCCCGTCCCGCGCGCTCGAACCCGGCGGAGAAAGGGCCGTCGAATCGATGTCCTTGTCTCCCGCAGAGGCGGGAAGCATGATGGCAGACGCCAGGAGCAGAATGGAAAGCAGTTGTTTTTTCATCGGGTTAGCCGATCATAAGCGCGGGGTGCAAGATGCTCAACCGCTCTGCAGGTTTAGTTAGGTTGGTACTTGGACCAGGAAAGTACCGGGTGCTGGAGCCAGGTGCCTGGAAGGCGCAGGGATCTACCCGTCTGCTAAGGCTGTTTGCCGGTACTTCCGGCAGACGCCTCAGGGCATAATGATTCCAGCGTGAAAGCTGCCGCCATCGCGATCCTGGCCGGGCTGCCTGCTCTCGCACGGCCCGCTCCTGACCGCATAAATGCTCGCGATTTTGGCGTAACCTGCGACGGAACGACGGACGATACCGCACACTTTACAGCGGCGGTTTCGGCCGCTAACCACTTAGGACGGTCCTTGTACGTTCCGGCCGGCACCTGCCTGATTGCGGCGCCGCCCTCCGGAATGCTGCTCAAGCTGACCGCGGATCACATTTGGCTGAAGGGCGAGGGCGCGGGCCTATCGATCCTCAAACTGACGGGCGCCGCCGCGCTATCTTCCGAGCTCGATATAGTCGCGCTCACCGGAGCGGGACAAGGTGTGGAGGGGATTACCTTCGCTAACGCGGCAAGCCTGAGCGGGAGTTCTTTCCTGACCTGGGTAGCCATTCGTCCTGGCGCGCTTGGCTCGACGGTTCGCGATTGCGAATTCGCCGGCGGTTACGGCGGCAACACGGCAGGAGGGTCCGCCATTGCCAGCTACGCTCCGCTGGGCTCCCCATCCCAGGTTCAGACCTCCATGGACCCCGTCATTTCCCCAGGCGTCCACGAAATTACTCCCGTGGCCGGGACGGGGATGGCCGGCATCTACGTGGGCAAGCGGCTGATTATCGGGGGACACCTTGAGCAAGGACATCGGGAAGAAGTGATCGTCACGGCCCGGACGCCGACGTCATTCACGGCTCGCTTCGCGCTTTCGCACGCCTCCGGGGACGCCATCGCCGATCTGGCGGAGAATACGCAGCAGCTTCTGATCGAAAGCAATTACATCCACGATTGTTTGAGGTGCTCCGCCATCGTCCTCAATTCCGGGGGAGCGGTGGTGCGGGCGAACCGAATCGTGAATATCGGCTTGAACAACTTCCAGCACGGAATTTATGTTCAATCCGGCAATAACCGGATCGTCGACAACTGGATTGAGGGCGTTTCCGGTTACGGCATTCACGGGCACAAGGCCGTCCCGCAGGAGGATTCAAGCGGCGACGTGTATGACGGCAACACCATTGTCAATTACGCGCGGCAATGCATCATTGTAGACTCCATTCCTTCCGACGGAGCCAATCCGGAGGTCGAGCAGGGAGTCTCCCTCGACCGCTACGTCACGATCACCAACAACACCTGCCGATTGCTGAAAGGAGCCGGAGCCGCCAATATCAACCAGGGCATCGGCGTTCAGGTGGGGCGGCCGGGATCGCCCAACACCGGCGGCGTTTTGATTTCCGGCAATACGCTCGAAGACGCCTGCGGAACCACGCCCTCGTGCGCCTGGATCTCCACGGGACGGTATTCCGGCGCGTCCATCATCGGAAATCACTTGCGGATGCTGAATGGCGGAGCTCCGGGACAAACCGGCATCAACTCAAATGGCGGCAGTGAGGTCTCTCTAACCGGGAATATTATTGAAAACTGGAATTCCGCCGGAGCAGCGCTATACCTGGCTTCGAATACGACGGCGACCGGCAACATCGTGTCCGGAGCCTCGGGCGGCGCGCCGATGGTGGCTCTTAACGGATCGAAGATCGTTTTCTGTAACAACACCGTGCTACAGCCGGGCGCGGCCGGTATCGCCGCGCAAGGCCCGTCCGCGGATGTGAGGATTTGCAACAACAACCTGACCGGACCTCCGGGATCTGTGGTGCTGGATCTCGCATCCATTCAGAGCGGCACGATCTACGAAAACTCGATCGCCGGCGGGTACGTAAAGGCGCCTGTAGACGGCGCCGCACCCGGAGTGCAGATCTACAATAACCAGGGCGAATTGCGCTGGAGCAGCGTGCCGCCGTCGAATTCAGTGGTCATGACCCGCGGAATGGGCCGGCTGATCCGGCTGCCTGCGGGAACCAATCCGGTAACGGCGGGACTGGCTGTTACGTTCGACTCGAGCGGCAACGTCGTAACCGCGCTCCCCGGCAGCGCCGTTTTTCAAGGGATCGCGATTCAGGACAAGACTGCGGCCGCGGGTTCAGTGTACATCGTGGAACAGAGTTCCGCCGAATTTGACGGAGCGCAGACGGATGGGCCCTGGATCGCAGGACACTTCGGAATCCCGAGCGCGGTTGAAGCCGGCAAATTCCACGACCAGGGCGCCGCTCCCCCGCCCTCGAATTATTCCTACGTGCAGTTTTTGGATAGCGGGCCTAGGCCCGGATCGGCAAAAGTGCTGCTGATCCGCTAGCGGACGGAGTTGCTCTTCGAAGTCTTGAGCCGGCCGCTAGCAGGACGCAAAAATCGGCGGCGGCCCAAACCACCCAGGCCAAGGAGCACGGAACCAAGCAGAAGGAAGGAACTGGGCTCCGGAGTGGGCGTGTGTTCGGTCAGTGAAACGTCGCCTAACACGGAGCCGATCAATCCTGACTGGTCGCTGATGAAGGCGATGTAGTCGGTTCCGGAGCCAACCGTCAGCGAGATGTTGGATTTATCGCCGCTGGTGGTGTCGGTGGGTCCCAGGGAGATGGTGCTGTCGTAGATGCAACCGGTATGGGAAATTATGCAAGTGCTGTTCCCGAACAGGATCGTGGTGGTGGTAGTGATGTTACGGTCCGTGCCTGAAGGACCGTCGTTGGTGTCAAAACCACTGGCGCCCATCAAATCGTAGCTAAAAAGGTATGTGCCAGCCGTCAGATTCAGGGCGTCCGACTCCAGGGTCGCTTGCGGGCCCCCGTTCAGAGAGATGGAGGTGCCGTTGAGGTCAAGGCAGTTCGCATGCTGGCCGGATGGAGCACACATGCTCTCGAAGGGAACGATATTGGACGGAACGCCGGTAAGCGGAGGGTTTACGATGCTGCCGATCACGTCCACATTACCGTCGCCAGTCGGCACATAAAAATTAGAGTCCACCGAGGTCGTACTCTCGCCCAACATGGCATCGCTGAAGTTGTCACTAAGGATCGTGATCGAACCCGCGTGAGCGGAAGAGACCCAACATCCGGCGTACGCCAACAGCAGCGCCGCATTCCACACTCTTAAATATGTCTTCATGATGATTGCCTCAGAAGTGGCTCGCGCGACCAGGACGACGCCTGGGCCAGCCGGGGGGATCTCTTTATTTCCTCTCTCCTGGTGGAACGCGCTTGCGTTTCAGTAGGCCCAAGCCCAGCAACCCGGCGCCAATGAGCACCGTTGTCGCGGGTTCGGGAGTCGAAACCATAGAGAGATCGCCGCTAAAAGTCCCGCCGCTAGTGAAGGAGACCTTGACGTCCTCTTCCAGGCCGAACGTGGTCGATGGCGGCAGCACCGTCGAACCGAAGCTGAGGGCGCCGGTGCTTGTGGCCGTACGCGACCCGATCAGCGGCGCCGAAGTTTGACCGCAAGCGAAGAAACCGCCGCTGCCGGGCTCATAGCAGGCAGTGTCGGTCGCGGACGCAACACCCGGATTCAGAGTCACGCTTCCCAGTTCGCTGTAGGGCCCTTTCCCGGTGTAGTTATCTGCACCGAACACGAGATAGAGCGTGGCCGGACCACTGGAAGTTATGTCGATGCTGTTCAGATCCATGGCCGTGCCCGGACTCGGGTCGTATGCCCCGGTCGCCACATTGAGCGTGAAAGCGCCCAACGACGCGTCCACCGTCATGCCGGTGTCTCCTGTGAGCAGACCATCCGAGGTGATGGTTCCGCTTCCGTTTGTCGCCGTGGAAATGGAGCCTGATCCATTCCAATACAGGGAAACTGCGTTCCCCGCCGAGGAACCGAAGCAGCCAAAATCTGTGTCGCTGATGCAGAGCAGCAGATCATTCGCGAACGCAGGCGATGCCGATGCGGCCGGCGCGAAGGCTGCCACCGCCACGATTGCCGAAAATGCGAAGGCCGCTCGAACTGCGGGCGCTGCCCTAAAATCTCCAAGAACTTTCATCTACGGTCCTCCAAAATGAACCGGAACTTGACCTTATGCTAGAGAGCGGAGCGTTTTTCGCGAATAGTCTGGAGGTGTAATTCTCGGGTGGTACGATGCCGTCGATTGGCTAGTATTCTTTCGCGAGCCGTACTAGCCCTCGGCCGCGCGCCAGCGACGGACGCCCCGGCGCACCGTGGCCACCCCGATGCGCTATGCTTTCCGCAGGTTGTTTTGAAGACGCGAATCGAAATTCTATGGAGGGCGTATGGAAGCGCTGATTTCAAATTTGCTGAGCCGCTTCGAGAAGGGCGCGCTCACGCGAAGGCAGTTAGTTCAAGGACTGGCCGCGCTGGCGGCGGCGGGTGAAAGCATGCCCATCGCTCGCGCACAAGGCGCTGCCGCGCAGGGCGCCAGGATCGATCACGTGAGTATTCAGGTAACCGATTTACCCCGCTCCGTTACTTTTTACCAGACCATGTTCGGGCTCACGGCCGTGAGTGAGGACAAGCCAAACGAAATTGTGCGGCTTGGGGCTGGCGGCAAGGTTCTGGTATCGCTACACCACAAGAGTCCGGTAGGCGTGGTGGATCACTTCGCGATCGGCGTCGAAAAGTTCAACCGGGACGCTGTGACGCAAGCCTTCAAGACCCGCGGGGTGAATCCGGAAGACAACCTGGATGCGGGCTTCCATGTGAAGGATCCCGAAGGCATCAGCGTACAGATCGTCGGAGCCTGAACGGCTCGCCGTGGGCGCCGTGTTTTCAACCCGGATTGAAGAAAAAATTTCGATTGGAGAAATCACGAAATGACGCACATTTGCGTGCTTTCACCCAGGCCGCAGACCGAGTATCCCCGGCAAAAACATCAGGCGTAGGGACTTTCCCCTGGAATTCCACGTGCCCTGGGTAAGACGCCAGGCTAGCGCAACCGACTAGGGAGGTTCCTATGAACGTAAGTGACGTAATGGTGAAAAGCGTCAGCGTGTGTAAACCGGACGACAATCTGGGAAAGGCGACCGAGACGATGTGGGTGGGCCGGTGCGGCGTGCTGCCGGTGGTGAACGACTCCGGCGTGGTGACCAGCATGATCACTGACCGCGATATCTGCATCGCCCTGGGCACCCGGAACGCTCGCGCCGGCGAGGTGTTGGTGCGGGACGTGGCGCCTGCCAGGGTGTTTACGTGCAAGGCTGACGATAATGTCCAGACCGCGGTCAAAACGATGATTGCTCAGAATGTGCGGCGGCTTCCGGTGACCGATGAGGAGGGCCGGATTGCCGGGATCTTGTCGATCGACGATCTGGTGCTGCATGCGACAGACAGCCTGCGCGGAGCCGGTATCTCTCAACGCGACCTCATTCGCGCCAACAGAGCGATTATAGAAGACCGGAATCCGGGGCATGTTCATCAGCCAGCGGAATTGGTCGCGGCGGGTGATGTCTAACTGAAGATTTTTTGAAGCTACGCTATTGACCTTGAGTCCTAATGAGTGATAGCATTCCGTGCCATGACACTTCGATCCGGCGTTTATATTGTTCCTACTAATCGATGGTATATCGAGCGAACTGTCTGGCTTATCGCCGGCGTTGTCTTGCTGGTGAGCACAGCACTGGCGCTGCTGGTCGACCGGTTATGGATGTGGGGAGTGATCGCGACGGGAATGGTTTCCATCAACGTCGCCTTCACCGGTTTCTGCCCGGTCGGCAATGTCCTGCAACTGTTCGGCTTCGAGCCCATGCTGGGGTCGAAGACCCCGTCCCGCTGGAACTTGTACTTCATGCAAACCGACCGCTGGTATCTGGAACGCCGGATCTATCTCTTTGTGGGGATTAACATCTCCGTGGCGTCGGCGCTGGTGCTGACGGAGAGCGCGTGGTGGTCCGCCTTTACGCTATTCGTGGGCGGAGCCATGGTCTGGTTTGCCGCCACGGGCTTTTGTGTGATGGCCAACGGATTGTATTGGCTGGGCGCGGAGCCGCGCTTGTCGCCCGAAACCATGCCTTCGGGCCGCTGCGAGGAGTGTTCCATGTCGGGTGTGTGCGTGGGCGGACATTCCATCCGCGGCACGGACAAAACCGGCTCTACAGCGTTGTTGAATCCGCTGCTGGCAAAGAAGTCCTGAGCCGGTTTGGATTATTGCCGCTTGTTCAGGTAGGCGATCAGGTTGGCCATATCGCCGCCGTCAAACCTCGGCCAGACGACGCCCTTGGCTTTCATCTGCTCCAACATTTGGGGGCCGTGGCGCCACAACGCGGAGACCATGGTTGCGCCGGTGAAAGTGCGTCCGGCCAGGCTCGGAGCGGTGGCGGAGGAGCCGGCATGACAACTGGCGCAGTGCTTGGCGGCGAACACCTTCTCGCCCGCGGCGGCTTTGCCGGAATCCTCAAAGAACTGTCCGGCCCAGAGATAACTCACCAGTTCGCGCATCTCGCCGGTTTGAAGCTCTGGCTGGGCAGCCGCCATTTTCGGAGCGTGATTCCACATCGCCACGGCGATATCGTTCAGCGTCATGCCCTTGAGCTTGCCGTTTAGGGATGACGCACCGGTATGGCAGCTGGCGCAGCCCTTGGAGGTGAACAGAGCCTCCCCGGTTGCTCCGGAGGTGATTTCGATACCGGCTCTTACCGGCGTGGGGTGCGCCGCCGGTGAGTTGCGCGTATAGACCAGAAGGTCGGTCAGATCCTGACTGGTCAGCTCAGGCCATTTCAGCTTCCGCTTGGCGAAGTCCGGACGCATGGTGGCGGCGTGGTTCCACATGGCTTCCACCAGCTCGACCGGATCTCCGGTTGCGGTCCACTCCGAGACTGGTTTTGCTTCCTGCGGGGCGTTGGCGATCTTCTCGGTCAGCCCGTGACAATCCGCGCAACGATCCGCCGAGAAAACCTGCTTGCCCCGGCCGGCATCGCCCAGCTTGTCGAAGAAGTGCTCCGAGTAGAAGTAGGCGAAAAGGTCCATGGCTCCCTGCTGATCCAGCTCGCCGGCGGCGTTGCCCGCGGAAATGCCGCGCTGGAGCATGGCCCCCCACATCGCTGGAGCGTGGTTCCACATGGTGGCGGCCAGGGTCGCGGGCGTGAAGCCGCGATCGACGCCACGGCCGAGGTCGGGTCCGGCCTTTCCACCCTGCCCGTTAATGCTGTGACACTGGACGCAGTCCAGCGTTTGAAACAAATGAGCGCCGCGCGACGAATCTGCCGCGATCGGCGCCGCGTTAAGCCCCGCTCCCAGGGCGAGAAGAATCCACATTCGACGCATGATCACCTCCGTTATAACGCAAGCGGCGGATTTCTCAAATCAAAATCTCAGCGTTCGGAAAGTGCCTGGGCCGTAGGCTATGGGTTATATCACCCATATTTGCGGGGAATAGCGCAATGCTCCCCTTGTGAGTCGTGGTCTAACCGTCTATTCTCATGAGAATAGTGGCGGGCAAATTGCACCGTCTGTGAAACGGCTCAACTCCGCCGTTAAGCTGCTGGGCCCTTTTTGGGGAGGCCTCGTATGTGTCTGGCTGTACCGGGAAAAGTGGTGAGCGTCGAAGACGCCGACCCAGCGTTCCGCTCGGGCTGCGTCGACTTCTGCGGCATCCGGAAGAACGTCAGTCTGGCCTTCACTCCGGAGGTCCGCGTCGGCGACTACGTGCTGGTGCACGTCGGTTTCGCGCTGACTCGCGTTGACGAAGAAGAAGCCGCGCGGACCTTCGCGTATCTCCAAGAGATCGGCGTGCTTCAAGAAGAAGGGCTGGGAATCCCTGACATCCGGGCGGCAGAAGGAGGCGCCGCGTGAAATACGTAGACGAGTACCGCGATCCTGGCGTCGCCCGCGCGCTGGCGCAGGAGATACATCGTAAAGTGACGCGCCCTTGGGTGTTGATGGAGGTGTGCGGAGGCCAGACGCACACGCTGATGCGCTACGGGATCGACGAATTGATCCCCGCCGACGTTGAGTTGGTTCACGGCCCGGGATGCCCGGTGTGCGTGACGCCGCTCGAAATGGTGGAACGCGCCATAAAAATCGCCTGTCTTCCCGGAGTCATTTTCGCTTCCTACGGCGACATGCTGCGGGTGCCGGGCTCCAGCGGGGATTTGCTGCAGGCCAAGGCGAACGGGGCGGATGTCCGGGTGGTGTATTCCCCGCTGGACGCTCTAGCAATCGCCCGCGCGCATCCTGAGTCCAAGGTGGTCTTTTTCGGGGTGGGGTTCGAGACCACGGCTCCCGCCAACGCGATGGCGGTCTGGCAGGCTCGCCGTGAGGGTTTGCGTAATTTTTCGATGCTGGTCTCGCATGTGCTGGTTCCTCCCGCCATGCGACTGATTTTGGATTCTCCGTCGAGCCGCGTGCAGGGATTCATCGCTCCCGGACACGTCTGCACGGTGATGGGCTACAGCGAGTATGAGGAGTTGGTCCGGCAATATCGTGTGCCGATCGTGGTGGGCGGATTTGAGCCGGTGGATTTGCTGGAAGCCATCCATATGCTGGTTTCGCAATTGGAGGAGGGCCGCGCGGAGATGGAAAACCAGTATGCGCGCTCGGTGAGCTATGAGGGCAACCGGCCGGCGCAGCAGATTCTGCGGGACGTCTTCGAAGTGGCGGACCGGAAATGGCGCGGCATCGGCGAGATCGAATCCAGCGGTTACCGGCTGCGGGAGGAGTTTGCCGCCTTCGACGCCGAGCGCTTGTTTCATCTGGAGGAAACGGTCGCGGAGGAGCCCAAGGAGTGCATCAGCGCGCTGGTGCTGCAAGGGCTCAAAAAGCCGGCCGATTGTCCCGCCTTCGGCTCACGCTGCACGCCGATGACGCCTCTGGGCGCGCCGATGGTGTCGGCCGAAGGCGCTTGCGCGGCCTACTACCAATACCGCCGCCATGCCAGCCATGCCACCAACTGAAACCAAGCCAAATTCCGTTTCCACCGAAGAGCGGGGCTTTGAGTGCCCTGCCCCGCTAGGATCGCGCAGCCAGGTGGTTCTCGGTCACGGCAGCGGCGGAAGACTCAGCGCCGAATTGCTGAAGGATGTTTTTCTGCCTCTGTTTTCGAACCCGCTGCTGGATCGCCTGGAGGATCAAGCGATCTTTGAGATCGGCGGCTGGCGCGTCGCGTTCACCACGGATTCATTTGTGGTCAAGCCGTTGTTCTTTCCGGGCGGAGATATCGGGTCACTGGCGGTGCACGGCACGGTGAACGACCTGGCGATGGGCGGGGCGCGCCCGCTGGTTCTGAGCGCCGCCTACATCCTGGAAGAAGGGTTTCCGATCGAGGATCTGCGTAGGATCGCGGCGTCCATGGCGCGGGCTGCGGCGGCAGCCGGCGTCGCCATCGTCACCGGCGACACCAAGGTGGTGGAAAAGGGCAAAGGCGACGGGCTGTTCATCAACACCACCGGCATTGGGGTGGTTGAGAACGGCATCCGTCTCTCGGCCAGCAATGCCCAGCCGGGGGATCGCGTGATCTTGAGCGGACCGATTGGCGACCACGGCATCGCCATCCTGGCCAGGCGTGAAGGGCTGGAATTCGAGACCGAAATCCAGAGCGATTCTGCGCCGCTCCACGAGCTGGTTGCCGCCATGCTCGGCGCGTCGCCCCAGATACGGTGCATGCGCGATCCCACGCGGGGTGGGTTGTCCAGCGCACTGAACGAAATTGCGGGCCAGTCCGGAGTGAGCATCGAACTGGACGAATCCTCGATCCCGATCCAGGAGCAGGTTCGCGGAGCTTGCGAGCTGCTGGGGCTGGATCCTCTGTATGTGGCCAATGAAGGGAAGTTGGTGGCGATTGTCGCGCCTGACGCGGCCGGCTCCATTCTGGAGGCGATGCGCGGGAACGCGCGCGGAAGGGACGCCCGCGTGATCGGAACGGTTGGAAACGGGCGTGCAGGGTTAGTGACTATGAAGACGGCATTTGGGTCCAGCCGGATCGTCGACTTGCTGGCGGGAGACCAGTTGCCGCGGATTTGCTGAAGTTAGGCGGGCGTCTATGCACGAGATGGGCATCGCCAGTTCGATCCTTGACGCGGTTCACCGGGAGCTGCACCTTTACCCGGGCAGCCGGGCAGCGAAGGTGGGGGTGCGGATTGGCGAATTCGCCGGCGTGGACCGCGAGTCGCTGGCATTTTGTTTCGAGGCGCTGGTCAAGGGCAGCGAGTTCGAACCATTAGAGCTGGCGATCGAGTGGTGCCCGGAGGGCGGGACCCGCACGGGAGAGGAATTGGAGTTGGCCTATCTGGAGTTGGACGACGCAAGACAGGAGGCGCCGGTATGAATCGGGTAGAGGTTACCAAGAAAATCCTAAGCGAGAACGATGAGATCGCGGCCCGGCTGCGGGAGGCACTGCGTGGGGCCGCGACGCTGTCGCTCAACTTTATAGGTTCGCCGGGGGCGGGCAAGACGGCGCTGCTGGAGCGCACCCTGGAGCTGCTTCCCCGGCACACCCGCGCCGCCGTTCTGACGGGGGACATTCAGACCGAAAACGACGCCATCCGCCTGCGCCGCTACGGGTATCCGGTGAAGCAGATCACCACCGCGGGAGCGTGCCACCTGGATGCGCGCATGGTGGAGAATCACCTGAATGGCTGGCTTTCTTACGGACTGGAACTGCTGCTGATCGAGAACGTCGGCAACCTGGTTTGCCCCACCAGCTACGACCTGGGCGAAGACGCCAAAATCGTGGTTTCGAGCGTGACCGAGGGCGAGGACAAGCCGCTGAAGTATCCCGGCATCTTCCGCAAAGCGGAGTTGATGATCCTGAACAAGATGGACCTGCTTCCGCACGTTCCCTTCAATCCGGAGCTGGTGTGCGAGAACGCCCGGCAAGTTCATCCGGGGATCGAAATTATCGAAACATCCTGCACCACGGGCGCCGGTTTCGACCGGTGGCTGAATTGGATCGCGGCGCGGGCCCAAAAAAGAGGGAGGCCGTCCGGGAGACTGAATATGCTCACAGCGCAAACTGACGTAGGCGCCGCGCTCAAGCGCCGAGGAATCACGCGCCGCCAACTGGTGAAGTATTGCAGCGCGACTGCTGGCGACGCTGGCCTTGCCGGAACGCTATCTGGCCCAGACCATGGCAGCGGTCACCAAGGCAAGGAAGCCAGTGCTGGTCTGGCTGCAATTCCAGGACTGCACCGGATGCTCGGAATCCATGCTGCGATCGAGCCATCCCGATGTCGCCGACGTCGTCCTCGACCTGCTGTCCTGGGAATACCACGAAGTCATCATGGCGGGCGCGGGCAGCGCCGCCACCGATGTCCTTGACCGCGTCGTCAAGGAGGACAAGGGCAAGTATCTGGTGGTGGTGGAGGGCGCGATTCCCACCGGCGATGACGGCGTCTACTGCACCATCGGCGGCCGCGCGGCTACCGAGATCGCCGACACGGTCTGCCGCAACGCCGCAGCTACCATAGCCGTCGGCGCCTGCGCCTTTGACGGCGGACTGGTCCGCTCCAGCCCCAACCCCACCGGCGCGCTGGGCGTTCAAGAAGCGGTGCCTGGCATCAAGGTCATCAACATGGCCGGTTGCCCGCATAACCTGGCCAACACCGCCGCGGTCCTGGTCCACTATCTGACCTTCAACGATCTTCCCGCGCTGGATCAATACAACCGGCCGCTGTTCGCCTACGGCCGGGTGATCCACGATCAGTGCGAGCGCCGCGCCCACTTCGACGCCGGCCGCTTCGTCACCGAATGGGGCGACGAAGGTGCGCGCAAAGGCTGGTGCCTGTACAAAATGGGCTGCAAAGGCCCGGAGGCGACCTTCAACTGTCCTTCGGTGCAGTGGAACGACCATACCAGTTGGCCGGTCAGAGCCGGACACGGCTGCATCGCCTGCGCCTCGCCGCGCTTCTGGGATCACATGTCGCCGTTCTACAACCGGCTGCCCAACGTGCCCGGCTTCGGCGTCGACGTCAGCGCGGGCGAACTCGGCTTAGGTTTAGTCGGGGCGACCATCGCCGGCGTGACCGCGCACGGACTCATCAAGATGATTAAACCGGCGCCCAAGCCGGAAGCGCCGGTGGAAAGCGGCAAGGAGAACTGACATGGCACGCTTGGTGGTCGATCCCGTTAGCCGCATCGAAGGCCACCTGCGCATCGAGGCGCAGGTGGATGGCGGGAAAATCTCGGATGCCTGGAGCTCCGGCACGATGTTCCGCGGAATCGAAATGATTCTGCAAGGCCGCGATCCACGCGAGGCCTGGATCTGGGCGCAGCGCATCTGCGGAGTCTGCACCATGGTGCACGCCATCGCCAGCGTTCGCGCGGTGGAGAACGCGCTCCAGATCGAGGTTCCCGAAAACGCCCGCCTGGTCCGGCACCTGATCGCCGGCTCGCAGATGGTGCAGGATCACGTGGTCCATTTCTATCACCTGCACGCCCTGGACTGGGTCGACGTGGCCAACGCCCTCAAAGCCGACCCGGCCAAGACTTCGCAGATCGCGCAGTCCATCTCGGACTACGAAAAATCCTCCACCACCTACTTCCGCGGCATCCAGCAGCGCGTCAAGGGAGTGGTCGATAGCGGACAGTTGAGCCTCTTCGCCAGCGGCTACTGGGGCCATCCGGCCTACAAGCTGCCGCCGGAGGTGAACTTGCTCGCCGTGGCGCATTATCTGGAAGCGCTGGAATGGCAGAAGGATTTCATCCGCATCCACGCCATATTGGGCGGCAAGAATCCGCACCCGCAATCCTTCCTGGTGGGCGGCATGACCACCGCTATGGACCCGAACGAACCCGCCGCCGTCATCAACCCCGATACCATAACCGTCCTGCGCGATCTGGCCAAAAGCGCGCGCAAGTTCGTCGATCAGGTCTACATCCCCGACGTCCTGGCCGTCGCCCCGTTTTACAGCGACTGGTTGTCGCGTGGCGAGGGCCTGGGCAACTTCCTGTGCTATGGCGACTATGGCTCGAGCGACGATCCGGCCACCTTCCTGTTCCCCCGCGGTATCGTCATGAACCGCGACATCAGCAAGGTCCTGCCGATCGACCCGGCCAAGATCACCGAGGCAGTCGACCACTCCTGGTACGATTATTCCGGCAACGGCGCGCCGAAGCACCCTTCGGTGGGCGAGACCAATCCCAAGTACACCGGACCCAAGCCTCCTTATCAGCAGTCTGGACGTCGACAAAAAATATTCGTGGCTCAAATCGCCGCGCTACGACGGCAAGCCGGTGGAAGTTGGCCCGCTGGCCCGCATGATCGTCGGCTTCGCCTCCGGCCAGCCCGAAATCAAAGCCGCGGTCAGCGGCGCGCTGAAAGCGTTGAACGCCCAGCCGTCGGTGCTCTTCTCCACCCTCGGCCGCCTCGCCGCCCGCGCGCTCGAGTCGCAGATTATGGCCAAACACCTGGAAACCTGGGTGGATGCGCTCGACGACAACCTGTCTCACGGCAAAGTGGCCACCTTCAATCCCATCCGCTGGGATCCCGGCACCTGGCCCGATCACGCCACCGGCTACGGATGGCATGAAGCTCCCCGCGGTTCGCTGGGCCACTGGGTTGAAATCCAGGGCCGAGGGATCAAGAATTATCAAGCCGTGGTGCCCAGCACCTGGAACGCGGGGCCTCGCGACGGCCAAGGCCAGCGCGGCGCTTACGAGGCCGCTCTGTTGACCACCCCCATTGCCGACCCCAACCGGCCTCTGGAGATCCTGCGCACCATCCACTCCTTCGATCCGTGCATCGCCTGCGCAGTGCACGTGATCGACGCCAACGGCCGGGAATACACGCTTCCGCCAGCGCACCCCGCGGTGCGCGTTCTATGAATGTGAGGTAGCCATGGCAACCCTAAGCCATCCTCCGGAACCGCACACAGACTCCCATCACCCAGACAGCCCCATGGGGCGCGCCGTCGGCGTCTACGTGTGGCAGTATCCTTTACGCCTGGTGCACTGGGGCCTGGTGCTCTCCATCGCCGTGCTGAGCGTCACCGGCTATTACATTCACGATCCCTATATCGTCGGGCAAGTGAACCATCCCTTCCTGATGGGCGAGTTCCGCTTCGTCCACGAATGCTTCGCGATGATTTTCACCGCGCTGTTCGTTTTGCGGGTGTACCTGTTCTTCGCCGGCAATCGCTGGGTCCGCTGGCGCAACTACGTGCCCTACCGCAAAGAACAGTTCCTGGAAATGGTGGAGATGGCCAAGTTCTATCTTTTCATCAAGCCCAAGCCGGTCTCGAAGATCGGTCACAACGCGCTGGCGGCGATGTCTTATGCCGGACTTTACGGGATGGTGTTGGTTGAAATCGTGACTGGCATGGTGATGTACAATGTGCTGCGGCACGGCGCGATTCTCGGCTTCCTGGTGGGCTGGATTCCGCGCTTCATCAACATCGGCAACATCCGGCTGATTCACTTCTGCCTGATGTGGGTCTTCATCGCCTTCGGCATCCTGCACGTGCACCTGGCCATGCTGGTTTCGCGCGAGGAGAAGAAGGGCCTGATGGACAGCATCTTTATCGGCTACAAAGTGATTCCTGAAGAAGACCTCAAGGAAGATGAGGAGCACTTCCGCGAGCTCGGACAATTATGACCCCAACCGTGACCAATGGCACTCTGGTCCTTGGTCTCGGCAACCTGGTGCACTCCGACGACGGCGTTGGAGTCCACCTGATCGGCCGCCTGTCGGAAGACCCGCGCGTTCCCTCAGGCGTCGAGCTGCTTGATGGCGGGACCCACGGATTGAACCTGCTCTCACGCATTTCCGGCCTGCGCCGCTTGCTGGTGGTGGATGCGGTCGACGTCGGCCAGGAGCCCGGGACCGTGGTCCGGATCGAGGGCGCCGCGCTGAACGGCCTTCCCGGGAAGCCCTCCGTGCACCAACTGGGATTCGCCGACCTGATGACCGCGCTACAGCTCATCGGAGGAGCCCCGGAAGAAATCGTGGTGCTGGGCGTCCAGCCTCTTTCGACTGACTGGAGCGCCGATCTGACGCCGCCGGTGCGCGAAGCGCTGGATCGCTTGGCCGCCACCACGCTCGAACAACTGGAGTCCTGGGCCGCCAAGCCGTGAACGCCATTGCAATAAGGCGGCGCATCCATATTCAAGGAACCGTTCAGGGAGTCGGATTCCGGCCATTTGTCTACCGCGTGGCGGAGCGCTTCGGGGTTCGTGGATTTGTTCTCAACTCCTCCGGCGGTGTGGTCATCGAAGCCGAGTCGGACCAAGAAGCTATCGGCAAGTTTGTCGCCGCGCTCCAACAGGAACTGCCTCCGCTGGCTCGCATAGACGCCCTGGCGATCGACGAAATCGAACCGCGGGGCGAGGACAGCTTTACCATCCAGGAGAGCGTCCCGCACGCCGGGAAGTTCTCGCTGGTTCCCTTCGACGTGGCCACTTGCGGGGATTGCGGCCGGGAGCTCAAGGATCCTTCCAACCGCCGCTTCGGTTATCCCTTTACCAATTGCACCAACTGCGGGCCGCGCTACTCCATCATTTGCGATATTCCCTATGACCGTCCCAACACCACGATGGTGGATTTCCCCATGTGCCCGCGCTGCGAAGCCGAGTACCGCGATCCCTCCAATCGCCGCTTTCATGCGGAGCCAAACGCTTGCCCCGAATGCGGCCCCGGCCTGGCTCTGGCGTCAGGCGAACTCCTGGGAGCCGGTTGTCCCACCGAGTATGCGTCCGGGGCAGAAGCTGGCGCGATTCTGGAGCGCGCTCGCGGTCTCCTGAAGCAGGGAGAAATCCTTGCGATTAAGGGCTTGGGCGGATTTCATCTGGCCTGCGATGCCTCGAATACGCGCGCGGTAGACCTTTTGCGGGAGCGCAAGCGCCGCAGCGGAAAGGCCTTCGCCATCATGACCCGCGATCTCGCGGCCGCCGAGGAGCTCTGTCAGATCGGCCCATTCGAACGGGCTCTGCTTCAAAGTCCACGCAAGCCTATCGTGCTGTTGCCGCGCCGCCCCGGCGGACCGATTGCGGACGGAGTGGCTCCCGGCAACGCCCGTCTTGGCGTGATGGTGCCATACACCCCTTTGCACCAACTTCTTTTCGAAGGTCCAAACGCGTGCGACGCCCTGGTTATGACCAGCGGGAATGTCAGCGAGGAACCAATTGTCAGCCGCAATGAAGACGCCTGGCCGCGGCTGCACTCGATGGCCGATCATTTTCTCCTGCACAATCGCGCGCATTCAAACCCGCGTGGACGATTCCGTGGTTGCGAGTTTTGAAGACCGCGAGTATCCGGTTCGCCGTTCCCGCGGCTACGCGCCTGAGCCGGTGGATCTTCGGGCCATCGCCGATGGCCGGCCGCTGGCCGAGGTGCTGGGCTGCGGAGGCGAGCTCAAGAATACGCTGTGCCTCACCAAAGATCACTACGCGATCCTCAGTCCGCACATCGGCGATCTGCAGAACGTCGAGACGATGGAGTATTTCCGCGACACGCTGCGCCATCTGCAGCGATTCTTCCGCGTCTCGCCGGCCGCCGCGGCCTATGACCTGCACCCGCGTTATCTCAGCACGCGTTTTGCGCTGGAGGAGTCCGGGTTGCAGACCATTGGAGTCCAGCATCATCACGCTCATATCGTTAGCTGCATGGCCGACAACGGAGTCCGCGGCCCCGTGATCGGCGTGGCTCTGGATGGCACCGGCTACGGCACGGACGGCAAGATTTGGGGCGGGGAGTTTCTGGTGTGCGATTTCGCCGGGTTCCGCCGCCGCGCCCATCTTCGTTACATGCCGCTGCCTGGCGGCGACAGCGCGGTGCGGCAACCCTGGCGCAGTGCGCTGGCTCACTTGCGCGAAACCTTCGGGGCCCAAACGTTATCGCTGCCCCTCCCGCTATTCGGCCAAGTCTCCCGAAAGCACATCGAGTTCGTCGATACGATGATCGACCGAGGCGTGCAAACCATCGAGACATCCTCCTGCGGGCGGTTGTTCGACGCCGTGGCGTCCATCCTCGGGATCTGTCATGAGAGCACGTACGAAGCTCAGGCGGCTATTGAACTCGAAGCTGCCGCGCTGGCGGCGGCTCCGGGAGACGCAGCCACCTATCCGTTCGGCCTGGCGGCTCGCGAGGCGACTGAAGGCGAAGCGATCGAGATCGACACGCGCCCCATGATCGAGGCCATCGTGCACGAGGTGCTGGCGGGAACCTCCGCGGCCGTGGTGGCTGCGCGTTTTCACCGCACTCTAGGCCGGGTGGTCGCGGACACGTGCGCCCGGATAAGGGAGCCGGAGCATCTCAATCGTGTATGTTTAAGCGGCGGAACGTTCCAGAACCTGCTGTTGCTGGAGCACTCGGTTGCGGAGCTGCGTTCTCGCGGCTTCGAAGTGTTGGTCCATCGGCACGTTCCCCCCAATGACGGCGGCCTGTCCCTGGGACAAGCGGTGGTAGCGGCCCACTGGATGAGCGCAGGCCTGGCTGCCGGGATTTGAACTCACGCGGCGCTGCAAGCGAATCCGCTGCAGCGTTCGCCCGGCTCAAAACCTGAGAGCTCGCTTAGAGTGGAAAGGGTGGATCCAGCCTTCAAGCCAAAAACTCCGTCCCGGGCAGCCGGCTGCGTCTTCTTGCCTTTCTTCCTGTTGGGTCTCTTTTTCACGGTGATGGTGATCCGCCAGGCAGTCGCATCCGCGGCCACTTACACCTGGCAATCGGTTCCGTGCGAGATCGTCCAAAGCGACGTGCGCGAAACCAGCGAGCGGTCTCCTTGGTTTGCATATGTCCGCTACACGTGGTCCACGGGCGAGTCCCTGCGTAGTTCCCGCACGTTTGGGACCTATCGCGAGGCCGTTCTCTTCACGCGCCGCTTTCCGGCCGGCACCCGCGCAACCTGCTATCTCGACCCTCGCGATCCGGCGGGCGCGTTGCTCGAACGGAACGCCACGGGCTTCGGGCTTCTGCTCTTCCTCCCGATCCCCCTGCTATTCGTATTCATCGGGGCCGCTGGATTCTACAGCGTCGTATTTCGTGTGCAGCCGAAGCCGCGCGTCTGGCGTCCAGCAAACCCCGTTGCCGGCCGCCGATTCGCGGCCGCATTGCTGCTTCTAACCGGCTCGGTCTTGTCCCTGGTGTTTCTCCTGGGTCCCGTGCGCCACGCCATCGCAGCGCGCTCCTGGCGCGCCCAGGAGTGCAAAATCCTTCGCAGCGAAGTCCGGCGGCATGCCACCACCAAGGGCAGCGACGCCTATTCGCCGCAGATTTTCTACTCGTACGCCGTGGATGACTACGAGCACCGTTCCGATAGCTACAGTTTTTTTGAGTACCTAGACAACGGATGGGCGGCAGCCCGGCGTATCAGCGGCCGTTATCGGCCGGACTCGACCGTAACTTGTTACGTCAACCCCTCCGATCCCGACGATGCTACGCTCGACCGCAATCCGTCGCTGGGGTGGCTCTTCGGCCTCCTCCCGTTCGCCCTGCTTTACTGGGGTTTAGCTGTCTGGCGGCGCTCCGCAAACGCGGCGGCGATTCCCAAGAGTTGAGAGTTCACCTGTTCTTCGGCATGTCAGGAGCTTGACGCCGCAATCAACGTTCGCCCGCCGAGCGAAGTGCGGAAGCCCCACACCGCCGCGGCGATGACAATCGCCACGAAGACCCATGAGCTTTGTCCGTACCAGGCCGTGAAATCCGTGGTGAATAACGTCTGCAACGGCGTGTCGATGAGGTAGACCAGGCACATGGTCGCGAACAGGCCGAAGCGGAGCATCACCACCACCAGCGTGGTCCAGATCGCCAATAAGAACAGCGGAGTGTACCAGGGACCGTGCCCCGCCCAGCGCATCCCCACGAACATCAGGACGAAGACCAGCCCTGCCAGCCACTGCTTACGGAGAATGGCTCGAAGAACGAACAACAGGAGGAAGAAGAATAGCGCTCCGCCGACGGACCCGTCCAGGTGCCCGATGAGCGAGGACGCCCAATAGCGCGCGCCTTTCAGACTGGTCGCGTCGAGTAGCGACTCCGGTCCGCCGCCGTGGAAAAGGTTTGCGAAGAAGTAGCCCTGAAAGAGCAGCAAGTACACCAAGCCCAGCAAAGTGCCAAAGAGAACGTCGCGGCCTACCAGTGGATCGCGCCATCGGCCAGCCAGCAGCCGGGTCCAAGTCACGAGACTCTGGGGCCAATAGCGGCGCACCCACGGCTCCAGCGCCAGGTAAAGAATCCAAAAACGGATGCCGGCATAGGCGGCGCGGGCAAGGGCCATGCTGAGCAGATCATACTCGTCCGGCGGTCCCGCAACTTGGTGTGCGGACAGGAGCCACTTCACCAGCGATACCGAAGCCATGAAGATTCCCAGCCGCGTGGCTCCGTGCAGGTCGCCTCGCCCGGCTTTCGAGTTATACCGAGCCAGCCATATTCCCACTACGAGGATCAGCGTGTCCAGCAGCGGACCGCCCAGGTCTGCCAGACGTTGGGCAAGGGAGGGCTGCGAACTCTCCGCCATCCGCGTGGGCTTGGTCGACGGCCATACGATTTCGAAATGCACAGGACGGCCGTGAAAGGCCGCCGCTTCGACGCGGATGGGGACATCCGAATTGCCAGGATATTTGCCCGTCCAAGCGGCGCGCACGTCGGTTGCGGCAACAGGAGTCCACTGCGGATCGTCAGATTTGAATTGGCTCAGATCGAAACCCGCCGCGGCGAACAGAGCAGCCCAATTGGGCGCGGGATAAGAGCCTGCCTTTTCCATCTGCGGAGGGATAGCATCGAAGGCGACCAGCCGTCCGCTGGTGTCAAGCGAGAGCAAGATCATGCCTGAAATACTGGGGACTGGGTCATCGCCCGTGATCGTACCGGAGCTGTTATATTGCTTCGAAACCATCGGCAAAGGACTCTGCCGGTACCCGAATAGAAGCGGCGAGGGAAACGTCGCGAAAAGCTTGCGCCACGCCGCAGGTCCCTTGGCCCGGGCATCGCTCGTCGGTGTGCCGTCGTAATAGAAACCATTGTCCGTATCGGCGGGCGCATCGGTGTACCCCCAACTCCGCACCATTTCGCGAGCCTTGACCGTGAGCGCTTCCGGCGGATCCTCCAGCGGGACGTAGGCAGCTAACTGCACCTTGGGCATGAGGACGCAGGCGGCGATTAAGCCCACGGCGACTCCCGCCAAAGCTGGAATGGCGACCTTGGGCGACAAGCCTTCCGTGGAACCGGAGGCGGCCACCACTTCCGGGGAAGGCGTCTCGCCGGCCGCGAGCGCGGCGGCCAAAGGATCGCCTCCGGGCAAAGATGCCGCCAGAGCGAGGGCCGACGTTGGGCGCAGCTTCGGGTCGGCCTGAAGACAGCGCAGGATGGCGCGCTCCACCGCCGGATCGATGTCCGTCGCCAATTGCGAAGGATTGGTGACGCTGGCGGAGCCGCGCCGCAACTCCAGAATTTCTGCCACGGTATCCGCGCGGTGCGCCGGCTTGCCGGTGAACATCTCATACAAGATAAGGCCCAGCGCATAGATGTCGCTTTGCGCTGAAACCTCGCGGCCTTCCAGTTGTTCCGGCGCCATGTACGCAGGCGTGCCGTTGCGCGCTTCAGCTCCCTGAAGCTGCGTGGCGATGGCGGCGAGGCCAAAATCCATGATGTGCAATTCGCCGCGCCCGTCGATCATGATGTTGGCGGGCTTGAGATCGCGGTGCAGGACACCCTGCTTGTGCGCGGCGGCGAGTCCGGCGCACATCTTGCGGGCAAATTCGGTAGCCTTGTCGGCGGGAAGACGACCGATGCGGCGCAGCAGGCCGCCGAGGTCCTCGCCGTCGATGTATTCCATCGAAAGGTACGGCTGGCCATCCACCTCGCCGATATCGTAGACGCGGCAAACGTTGGCGTGCGTGATCTGGCGGGCGATGCGGACCTCGTCGTAGAAGCGCGTCAGCAGGCTCAGGTTGCCGGTGGCGGATTCGGACAGAAACTTGAGCGCCACGGGCTGGCCCAGCATGATGTCATCGGCGCGAAAGACCTCGCCCATGCCACCCTTACCCACGCGCGAGATGATGCGGTAGCGGCTAGCCAGCAGCGTTCCAGGTTCAAAGCGGTAGGCGGGAATGCCGGAGTTCCCGGAGTGCGGGGTCTGCGTATACGCGGGCCGGACAGTTGCCGCGGGCCTGGCCGGAGCCGGAGCCGGAGCTTGGATTGCCCCCATTTCCATGGCCATGGTCTCCATGGCGTCGGGATCGGCCGGGCTCACTGCTGCGCCGCATTTCAAGCAGAAGCGGCTGGCGGGCGGAAGCTGAGCGGTACAAGTCGGGCAACCGGGCATAGGTGGATCTCAGTAAAGCATACCTCGCCCTTTGATTCTGGTCGCGGTCGAGGACCAAGCCTCGGCAAAGGGAAGCGATGTTAGACGATGCCGAAAACGCTGACGGGGGTCACTCGTAACGCAAAGCGACCAACGGATCGACCCGTGCCGCCCGCCACGCGGGAATCCAGCAACCTAACGCCGCTGCACCACCGAGCACGATGGCCACAAGACCGAATGTCATCGGATCGGTCGGCGACACCTCCAATATTGAGTTCAAGAAGCGCGTCAAACCCACTGCCCCGCCGATGCCCGCGATTAACCCGATGAGCAGTTGTAGCATTCCTTGCCGGAACACCATTCGCAAAATGTTCCCCGCCGATGCGCCCAGCGCCATGCGCAGGCCAATCTCTTGCGTCCTCTGGCCGACGGATTGCGCGATCACCGCGTACAAACCCACCGAAGCCAATATCAACGCAATCACCGCGAAGATCGAAAACAGGGTGCCGAAGATTCCCTGCTCCCAGTAATTCAGCGCCAGCCGCTCCTCCAGCGTGCGCAGGTTATACAGAGGCATATCCGCATCCACGGCTTGGGTCGCTTGGCGGAACGCTGTGGCGAGCGAAGCCGGCGGTACGCTGGTACGAACCATCAGCGCCATATCCGGCACGGTCCTCTGACTATACGGAACGTAGACCAGTGGCTCGAACTCCTTGACAGTGACGCCATTCTGCAAAACGTTCGGCGCCACGCCGACAATGGCGATCCATTCCTCCGGTTTGCCGCCGCTATACAAACGGATGCGTTTGCCGATCGGATCGTCGTTGAGAATCAGTTTTTCCACGAAGCGCTGGTTCACGACGCCGACCCTTGGCGACTTAGCGGTATCGCTATCGGTGAAAGGGCGCCCGCGCAGGATCGGCAGTCCCATCACGCGAAAGTAATCGGGTCCAGCGATCTCTACGGACATGTTCGGCCGCTTCTTCTCGTCCACCGGGTCAGAATGCTCCAGCTCATAGGGGAACGTCCATGAGCCGCCGGTGGGCATGGTAAGGGCGATGGTGGCGCCGACCACACCGGGCAGCGCGTCCAATCGAGCCTTGAGCCGGTCATGGAACGCGATCTTGTCCTCGGGATGGGGGTATTTCGCGTCCGGCAGTTGCAGCCGCATGACCAGCATGTTTTTCGGATTCACGCCTGTATCGGTGTTGTAGATCTTCACGAAGCTTCGGATCATCAGGCCAGCGCCGGCCAGCAGCACCACCGCCAACGCCATCTCCGCGATCACCAAGGCGCCGGAGAGATAGTGCCTGCCGGGCCCGCCGGTCGACCCCCGGCCACCTTCCCGCAACGATGCATTCACGTCCATGCGCGCCAATTGCAAAGCCGGGGCGAGTCCGAACAATAGCCCCGAACCGAGTGAGATCAGCGCCAGATATAGAAATCCTTTGTAATCCAGCCAGAAATTCATCCAAGCGGGAATCTGAGCGCGCACGGCCGTATCGAAAATGCGCAAACCCCAGACGGCGATCAACCAGCCCAGAAAGCCTGCGGCCGTAGAGAGCATCACACTCTCCACCAGAAGCTGGCGGATGATATGCCAGCGTCCGGCGCCGATCGCCATGCGGATCGAAATCTCGCGCGAACGCTCTGCTGCACGCGAAAGCATGAGGTTGGCCACATTGGCGCACGCGATCAGCAGCACGAAAATCACTGCCCCCATCAATGCCGCCAGCAACGTCGGGATCTCGCCGCTGTCCTCCTTGTTCGCTTCCGTGTAGCTCTGCACAATCGCGGTGACGCCTTGGTTCGTGTCGGGATACGCGTTTTCCAGATTCCGGGCGATTCCCTGCATCTCCGCGTTAGCCGATCTCTCGGTGGCGCCCGGCGCAAGTTGAGCGAACACTCCCAGATCGCGGTTTTGCCGGCGTTTGTCGCCGTCGGAAGGAATCAGCGCAATCCAGACGTCGGCGTCATCGGGAAAGCGGAAATCCTGCCGCATCACGCCGATCACGGTGGATGGCACGTCGTTTACCCGGATCGACGCGTCCCAGGATTCCGCGATCGCCGCCATACCGGGTGTGCCAGATCTGATCTCCAAGAATCACCACAGCGGGCGCTCCCGGCCTTTCGTCTTCCGGTGTGAAATCCCGGCCGATGACCGGTTTCTGGCCGATCATCGAGAACGTGTTCGCGGTAATCTCGGCGCGGTTGCAGCGTACGGGTACGCCATCGGAATCGTTCAGATTGATGGGTTGCGTGCGGCCCGCGCTCATCGAACGGAGCGACTTCGCCGACGTCTTCCAATCGAGAAAATCCGGATACGAGACTTCCTCGCGCTGCTGGCCATGCGTCAAATCCCTGCTGGAGAGATAAAAGATGTCGTCGCCAACAAAGGGCATGTTCCGGAACAGGGCCCCGTTAGCGATGGAGAACACAGTCGCGTTCGCACCCAGGCCCAGCGATAAGGCAACAATCGCCACAGCGGTGGTGGTCCGATGGTTCGCCATGGTGCGAAGACCGAAGCGGACGTTGGCTAAGAAAAGCCATGCGAGGTTAGACGAAGCAAACCCTCGAAAGGTTCATTTATGTTCTCTTTGGGGGAAGGGCTGAGGGCCTCACCGCGCCCGCGGCGATTCACGCGAAGGACGGCCGCGAGCCGGCCCGTACCCGTCAGTCAACTTGCCACGCAGGTGCAAGGAGCCGCCTGGCAAGTACGCTGTCAGCGGTGAGCGCCATCACGAACATCCCGCCATGCTCACCGAACCACAACGGTCCAACCAGCATGGTTCCGCCCCAGCACCCGCAAACGACCTGCATCTCACGCCACGCGGCCGTGACCCCGAGCCCGAGAAACGCCATCAGGATCACACTGGTGGAGAGTACGACCCAGCGCAGGGGAAAGAGCAGCAGAACCGCGATCGCAACCTCGATCCAGGGAATCGCCACAGACAAGGGATGCACCCAAGGCGAATCCGCGGAAATTCCGACTTGGAATTCGACCATGGATCTCCCGAGGGTGGTCCAGGGATTGGTCAGCTTGACCAGTCCGCCGTAGAGGAACGCAATGCTAAGCCCGATGCGTGACCATAGGGCGATTCGACGGATCATGCGCTCCCCGAGACGCCCCGTCATCCAAGCGCCCCCGGCAAATAGGACGACGCCGGCGGAGAGCGCCACAATAAACCATGCAAACCAGATTTCCAGTACACTTCGCCACATAATCGTTCACTGGAAGGGCAATTCACGGGCCGATGGGCCGTGGTCCAAAGAATCTTGCAGTTGCACCGACGACGTCGAGTTTGTAGGTGACATGACGCGTTTCCGAATTGGAACGAAATCCTACTCCGGCAGGCGTTGCCCGGATGGACCTACAGTTTCTTAGATCCTAACGCGGCTTGGGCAGGAGCGAAGTCCAGTTCAGCACGACCGTGTACGGCGCTGCTGCGTTAGCGCCTGCCTGAACCGGAGCGAGGATGCGCTGGCCGTCCAGCGTGTCCCAGTAAAGCGCCCGGGCGTTGGACCTGAACAGCGGCTTGGGAGCCCCGGACTGAAAAACCGGATTGGTGGAAATATCCACGGACATGAGAGTCTGGTCCGGCGCCATATAGAGGATCTCCTTTCCATTGGAGATCCAGTGCGCGGCCGCGCCGCCGTTTTTCGAGATCTGCCACTTGCCTCCTCCGGACGGCGAGGAGGGATCGAAGCTCCGTACATAGACCTCGTCCTTCCCTGACTCGCTGGAGAGATAAGAATAGAAGCGGCCGTCGGGAGAGAATCGCGCGCCACGGTTGTCGAACTCGGCGGGCAGAACGGGGATCGGCTTGTGCTCGCCTTCCATCGGGAGGGCAAACACGCCCGCTCCTCCAGACTGGTACAACACAAAGCGTCCGTCCTTGGACCAACTAGTGGGAATCGCGCTCACACTTCCGGACTTGTACACCAGTTCCTCTGGGCCCACCAGGTTCGAGGCCTTCCAATAAACTCCATACTCACCGCCGCGCAGACCCGCGAATACGATCTTGCTTCCATCGGGAGACCAGACGGGGTTCTGATCCGCTCCTGAATCGAAGGTAAAGCGGGTGCTCACTCCACGGGCGAACTCAAGCAACCAGATGTCGATGTTGGAGGATTGGCCGTCGACGCGCGATACGGCCACGTGCTTGCCGTCCGGTGACAACGCGGGCGCGGCGTTCGTCGAGAAGATCCATGGATCGCCGGCCGGACCGAGAGACTTCCCCTGCCGGTCAAACCAGGTAAGTTGCTGCTCCAAGCCGCCGCCGCCGCGGTAAACCAGCGCTCCCACAGAGGCGGAAAAATTGTTGGACGTGACCACGCCATTGACTTGCTCAGCAACGGGGAACGCTTCGCCCGCCGTCTCCAGCCGTTTGACGTTCAACGGCAGCGCCATCAAAGTGCTGGAGCGCTCGAATAAAATGTAGCCGAAGTTCGGGCTGGTTGCGGAGAACACCACCGGCGACGCATCGGGCAGGAGCTTCTTGGGTGCTGCATCCGGTTTCCCGTCTAACGAACCCAGGTAAATGCCTCCTTCCGTCACGCTCAAAAACCTGGCATAGACGAAATGCCGGTCGTCGGGCAGTAGTGACGGGTAGGCGTGGCGCAGCTCGTTTGCCAAGAACTTAGTAGCGGAGGTGGGCGTGCCGCCACTGGAGGGAACTTCCTGGAGGCCGCTGGTTCGCTGGACGGCAAAGACGATCCTGTCATCGGGTGTCCAGAACCCTCCGATGATGGAATTCGGCGAATCGCAGATGGTCTGGGCCGGTCCACCCGCGGCTTCAATTTTTTGGAGTTTGCGCCCGGCCCAGAAAACGACGTAGCGGCTGTCGGGAGACCAGAACGGGGCACCCGTGGCTCCCTCTGTCCCGGCAAGGGGCCTGGGCTCCAGGCCGTCCATGGAGCGAATCCAAATCCGCGGCTGTTCCGAGGCGATAAACGCGAGTTTCCGCCCGTCCGGGGAGAGCGCGAAGTTATTGCTGAAAGTCACATTCGCCGGTTGCTGGATCTCGAAACGCGTCACTTGGGCGGCCGGCGCGGGTTTGGGGCGAAAGTACAGGGCTCCGAGAACCGCCGTGCTCAAGAAAAACAGGATCAGGCCGAGCCACAGCCAGCGCGGATGAATTCCACTGGGCGCGGCCACGGCGGAAGGCCGAGCCGACTTGACGGTGGCCGGAGTCTGCTCCGCCGTTCCTTCGAGCAGCAGGCGCACGTCGCCGATATCGCGCAGACGCCGCGAGGGATCTTTTTCGAGGCAGCGCTTCAGCAAATCGCGAAGGCCGGAGGGAAGGGAATCAGGGAGCTTGGACCAATCCGGCTCCTGCTCGATCACGTGCACCAGGACGTGCGAGACGGTCTTGCCGTCGAAACAGCGGCGGCCGCTGAGCATTTCATAGAGGACGATGCCGAAGCTCCAAATGTCGGCGCGCTTGTCCACGGGCTTGCCTTCGGCCTGTTCCGGACTCATGTAGGCGGCGGTGCCGAGAATGATTCCGGCGCTGGTTTCCTGCATGGTGAGCGTGGGCGAGTTGGAGGCGTCAGAAGATGGCTCGGGGTCGCCGACGGCCTTGGCGAGGCCGAAATCGAGGACCTTCACTTTGCCGCCCGTGGTCAGCTTGATGTTGGCTGGTTTCAGATCGCGATGAACGACGCCCTTTTCGTGCGCCGCCTCCAGTGCTTCCGCGATCTCGGAGGCGATGCGCAGGGCTTCGGAGATCTCGATCGGACCGGATTTCAGGCGGTCCGCGAGAGTGGGGCCCTCCACCAGCTCCAGCACGAGGAAGCGGACGCCATCAGCGTGTTCCAGGCCGTAGATCGCGGCAATATGAGGATGATTGAGCGAAGCGAGCACGTGGGCTTCGCGCTCGAAACGAGCAAGCCGGGAGGCGTCGCGCGAGAACGCCGGCGGAAGAACCTTGATGGCGACCTCGCGCCGGAGCTTGGAATCGACGGCGCGATAGACTTCGCCCATGCCGCCCGCGCCGAGCGGACCGAGGATCTCGTAGTGCTGCAGACGCGCGCCCGTGGCCAAGGGCATATTGGCCGTTATTGTAGCGCCCTCGCGCCGGCTTCGCAGCGCTTTGCGTCCGGTTTGCGTCCGGTAGACATGAAGGTTGCGAAATATATCGTTCCCGGCCAATTTGAGGAACGAGCGTCGTACGGAAGAGATCAACGCCCTGATCTGACGCCGTTACTTCCGCCCGAGCATTTCGTGTACTGCAGAAGGATCCTGCAACTCAAGATCCAGCCCTCCGTTGCGGATGGTCGTTTTATGGCAGTCCGCGCAATAGTCGGCGATAAATTCGTACGCGTCGACCTTGTCAGTCCGTGGATGCGTCGCGGGCCGGACTTCCCGGCTGCTGGCACAACTAGCGAGACTGCACAGAAAAACGGGGCCCGATTCCTCGGGCCCCGCAACCACACTCGGCGAAATCGAGCAGCCCTTACGGCTTGGCTACCTTCGCCGCCTCCACCGGAGCATTCACCTTGACATCTTGGATGGTCGCCGTGAACCGCCCATCCAGCCACAGGAAGGAGTACTTGAAGGGGAACTTGATCCCGTCCACGTCGCGATAATCGGCGAAGTCCTGTTGAATCGAGATGCGGCCCACCGGCGACGGAGTCTGCCGCACATAGCGCAACAGCAGGTGAGTCTCTTTGTCGAAATAGAACGTGCCCAGCATCCCGTTCGGCGCGCTGCCCTGCACCACGTATACGTCGCGATCTCCGATCGAATCCTCCAAGCCGACGCGCCAGGTGGGAAACGCGGACTTGATCTGGCCAGGGAAAGAAACCACCGCGTCGAGCTTGGCGCCCAACAGGTCACTCCCGGTCAGTTCATACTCGCCCAGGAATCCGCGCGGGGCGCTGATCCAGCCCGCCTTGCCGTCGTACGTCCAGGCGCTGACGCCGCGGTCCGGATGCTCCGGGAAGTGGATCCACATGCCGCGCCGGTCCGGAGCCTGCGCGAAAATCTGGAACGCCGCCGTTCCGCCCAGCCCCGAGAAGCCAATGCTTTGCCCCGTGGCCACGAAGCTCTTCAGCCCCGCCAGCTTCTTCGCGCCGCCCATGGCTTCAATATATCGATCCAGGATCTCCGCCGCCTTAGGTTCGTTCACACCAGGTTGCACTACGTCCTGCCGCTCGTCGATCGGAGGGCTGTACAGCCGGTCCAGCGTGATCGACGTGGTGGGACGGTCGGCTTGGTGATGGCACGTCCAGCACGTCACCATCTGCGCGCCGGCGAAGTTCTCCTTGTTGATGTTCGCCACCATTTCAACCATCTTGCGCGCCATGCGTTTCTCCGGCTTGGCGTCGCTCACCCAGTCCATGGCGTCAGTCCCGGCGCCGGGATGGCAGTTGGAGCAATCGTAGCCGACGGCCGCCGTCATAACCCCCATGGCGCCCAAAAAATCGCTGGGCGTAAGCCCCTTGAGCGTGCTGGTGGTCACGTTCTTGAAAAACTCTCCCGCGGTTTGTCCCGTGTCACCCGCCGTCGCAATTCGCGCCAGGCAGGCCGCGCCCGCAATGACGAGCGCGCTTGCGCGATTTCCAGAGCAAAGCTTCATTCTTGCTGTTCTCCTTAATAAGTGCGTACGAATCCCCTGCGCCTTTTTCAGCGCGCCAATTTCGTGTGCAGACGCAGATGATCGGGCGAAGCCGCCCGGCGAGGTCTCCAAGAAGCAATTCAAAAGCCACTTGCGCCGGATGGAGGCTGCACGGAATTACAAGGCTTTGCCGTGCACCCACTGTATCCGGTCCGCGATTCAACGCAGCCATATGCGCGATCTCGCGCTGGGGAGGGGGTTAACCACCGCACCGGCCTCTGCAACCTAGGCATACCCTTTCGTACAGCGCCTCCTTGAGCTGGATTAAGGGGAAGCTCCGACTCGCGGTTGGGTCTGCCGGCTCATGGAGCCTCAGCGAAAACTACCCGATATACGGATGGTTAGGCCTCGGATGATTCAAAGGGAAGCTTCTATGCGGGCGGCCCGTCTGCACACGATGGTCATCCCAGCCACAAGACTGGCTGGACTCGCCGTAGTCGCCGCCTTGATGCCGCTCCACAACGCGGCTGTTCTTGGAGCTCCGCAGTGGACCTCGGTTGAAGCATTCGAGCTGGCCGCGCTTCTTTACTGTCTGGGGTCCTGGGCCGTCTTGAAGGCGTTCTTCGTGCGCTGCCGCACGATTCCGCTGGGGGACCTGTTCCTGACCGCCGACATCGTCGTTCTTTTGTTTGCCGTCCACCTTAGCGGGGGGCCGAAGAGCTGGCTGTTCCTGCTGATGGCTGGGCGCTGCGTCGATCAACTGACGGCAGGCTTCCGCCGTACCGTATGGTTCAACCACCTGATGGTCGGGTCGTATGCGATATACCTGCTGGCCGCTTCCCCGTATCACAAGGATGTCGCCTGGAGTACGTATGTAGCCAAGCCCTGCTTGCTTTACGTCTTCAATTGGTATTGCTGCCTAACGGCTCGAACGGTGGATTCGATCCGCGCGCGGGCCCGGCGGGCCGAGATTGCAAAACGCTCCGGGGCCGAGATCGCCGGCACGGTGGCGCACGGGATACGGACCAGCACAGACGGCATTTCCGTTCTTGCGGAACTGCTTTCCCAAACCTCCCTGGACAGCAGGCAGCAACGCTATGTGCACGGCCTGGCGGAACATAGTCAGGAAGTGCTGAAGAAAATTCCACTGCTGCACGCTTCCATGGCCGAGTTGGATGCGGGGGCAGTCAAAGAGGCTCCCTTTTCACCGAGCACACTGGTGGAAGAAGTAGCTGTGCTGCTTTGGCCTCTGGCAGAATCCAAGGGCTTGGACCTTCGCGTCGAAATCGGACGGGAGACTCCTATGTCTGTCCGAGGAGACGCCGTGAAGATCCGGCAGGTTCTGGTGGGCCTAACGCACAACGCCATCCGGTTCACGGATGTCGGTTCGGTGGAATTGAGTTGCCGGCGGCTGTACCCCGGCGAGGTCGCCTTCCAGGTGAAGGATACCGGGCCCGGAATACCGGCGCACGTTTGCAGACGCATTGCCGGCCGCTTCGTAAGGGCCGACGGCACCTTATGGCAGCGCTATCACGGCGCCCAAATCGGTTTATCGATCTCCAAGCGGCTGGTAGAAGCAATGGGTGGCCGTCTGATGCTGGAGACGGAGCCCGGCGTGGGCTCCTCGGTTCGAATAGAATTGCCCATGCTGGGGAGATCGTTCTGGGTCACCAGTGCGGCAGCGCCCCCGGCAGAAGGGAAGCGGATCGCGCGAGCCGCGCAAGGCCGTGAATACGACTAAACTCTGGAAGACCGGCTGAATGCTTGCAGGCGCTTCGCCGCGTGGGATTCTTGCGCAAACCTGCACTGAGCTCGGTTGGGAGGCCGGCTGCTATACTCGGTCGGAAACCCATACCCACTTCCCGGGGAGGCATGAATGCGAAAGACTTTCTTGACAACGCCCAGGACACTCATGATAACGATGGCTGGAGCAGCCCTGATCGCGGCGTTTTTCGCGCAGGTTGGGCTCGCTCAGTCAACCGCACCTAAGCAGCAGGCCGTGCCTAAGCCAACGGCCCAAGCTCCCGCGAAGGCGCCCGCGTCGATCCCGGCGGGCGACTGGCCCATGTACAGCCGCGATCTCACCAGTTCGCGGTACTCTCCGCTCAAACAGATCGCAACCACAAACGTAAGCAAAATGGAAAAGGTGTGGAGCTATCGCCCGGCTGCGCCAGCGCCGGCGCCAGGGCAGGCGGGGGCCGCGCCGGCTCCGGACACTACAAAGGACGGGGGCGCAAAGGGCGAGAGGGCAGAGGCAGAGGTCCAGCAGCGCCCGCCGTCGTGGCTGAGTCGACGCCCATCGTGGTGAACGGAGTGATGTATGTCCCCGCCGGCAATCAGGTGGTGGCGCTGGATGCCGATACCGGCAAGGAAATCTGGACGCACCGAACCAATCTTGATGCAGGGCGCGGCCTTGCTGGAGGGCGCGGCGGCAACGTCGCGACTCGCGGCATTGGGTACTGGCCGGGCGATGGCACGAATCCTGCGCGAGTCCTCTACACCGTCGGGACGAATATGTTCGCCCTCAACGCGGCTACCGGCGCCACCGATCCTGGATTCGGCAAGGAAGGCGTCGTGGACATCGAAATCGGCTGGGGCGGCGCGCCCTACGTCTACAAGAACCTCATCATCATGGGCAACAACAACGGCGAGCGCAGCGACGGCCCCGCCGGGGACACCAAGGTCTACGATGCCCGGACGGGTTCCGAATTGTGGCGCTTCAAAACCATGGTTCAACCGGGTGACAAGAACTTTGAGGGAGCGTGGTTAAACGATTCGTGGAAACAGACGCGAGCCGGTCTCAACGTCTGGGGTTGGTACTTCAGCGTCGACGAACAGCGCGACCTGATCTTCATGCCCGTGGGTTCGGCCGCCGGCAACTATTACGGAGGCGATCGCCCCGGCAACAATCTTTACGGGAACTCGATCGTCGCGGTGAATGCCACGACCGGCAAATACGTGTGGCACTTCCAACTGGTCCATCACGACCTGTGGGACACCGACGTGCCCGCCGCGCCGAGCCTGTTTGACGTGAAGAAGGACGGCAAGACGATCCCGGCGCTTGCGGTTATCAGTAAGAACGGACTGATGTTCATCCTGAACCGGGAAACCGGCGAACCCATCCATGGCGTGGAGGAACGCGCGGTGCCGAAGGGCGACGTCCCCGGCGAATGGTATTCGCCTACCCAGCCTTTCCCTGTAAAACCTCCACCGCTAGTGCGGATGAGCTTTAACAAGGCGGACGATTTCGTCCGCGCTTCCGACACCACGCCGGAGCACGTGAAAGCCTGTGAAGAACTTTGGGACAAAGCGGGCGGCTTCATCAATGAGGGCCCGTTTACGCCCTTCGGATTCCACGAAGCGGGCACACCGCCCAAGAGCTACCTACAGTTCCCCGGAGTCGGCAGCCCCAACTGGGGCGGCACGGCCGCCGACCCGACCACCGGTTACGTCTACATCGGCACTTATGACTCAGCGCTCACCGGCTGGATCGAAAAGAAGGTTCCCGGCGGCAACTACGGCAATCTGACGGAGGGTTCCCCGCTGCCTATGGATCGCGGGTCTTACACCGGACCGGGCCCTTACAGCAGCTTCAGCGCCGGGGGCATGCCGTGCCAGCGCCCACCCTGGGGACGTCTCTACGCCATCAACGCCAACACCGGGGAGATCGCGTGGAAAGTGGTTCTCGGCATCAACGAACGGTTGCCGAAAGAGAAGCAGAAGGTGGGCGCGATCGGCGGCGCAGGACCAACGGTCACCGCCGGAGGCCTGCTGTTCGCCCCAACCAGTGACGGCTACTTTCACGCGTTGGATTCGAAGACGGGCAAGCAACTCTGGTCGGTCAAACTGGACGCAAACATGAACGCAAACCCGATGACCTACCTGGGTAAATCCGGCAAGCAGTACGTGGCTGGAGTCTCCGGCGGCGCGGTGGTCGCATTCGCGCTGCCGTAGAGCGGGCCTTACTTGACTGGCGGCAGTTCGGGCTTGCCTTCGGCTGCGTGCTCATCGACAGCGATGGCAAAAAAGCCGCTGACTGCGTAGGTGTTCATGGCGGCCACCATGTCCATGGCTCCGCGCTTGCCCCACAACTCGACGATCTTCGCGAAGGTGGCGGAATCGACTTTCTTGTCGTTAAGCAACTGACGGCCGAAGCGGATGACGGCGGCGTCCTTTTCATTCAAGCCAGTCAGCGGGCGATTGAAGCGAACGATGTCGATCACCTTGGCGTCGATGCCGGCCTTGAGACCGCTGGGCTCATGCCCGTTCCACTCGAGGTTGTAATTGGTGGCGCGGCAGGCGACCAGAATGGCGAGCTCACGCGTGTGTGGATCGAGCGTTCCCCCCGTCACGGCCGCGTTATGGAGATCCAGCAGAGCTTGCGCGACGCCTGAGTTATAAGCCGCGAAAGCAAGCGGGCCGGTCAACGTGCCATCTTTGCTGCCAAACGTATCGAGAATCTTCTGGCCCTTCGCGTCCAACTCCGCCTTCTTCAGATAGGGCAGGCGGGCGCGCGATTGGGGATCGAGGTCGGCTGGGAGCTTCGATTGCGCATACGCGATGAAGGACACGGAGGCTGCGAACAGAATCGCGGCCCACTTCTGCGAGGACGAACGAAGTGTCATGGGTGTTTTCTTCCTCGGTTGATTCTACTTCAGCCAGCAGCGTGCGTGCCGAACCTTTGGGCCCCGTTATGCGAAAAGGGATCGAGGTTACGCGGCCGGACCGCGTGGCGCTTCGAATATGTGCAACTATTGCCGGTATGCGCTTCCCTGCAAAAGCGATTCTAACCGACCAGCAATTCTGGTTGCCGGTTGCCGTATTGATTCTGGGCGTGGCGCTGCTGGTTCTGGTCGCGCGAGCTTAAGGGCACACGGCTAGCATGAAGACGCGGTCGCTGCATCGACTGGGTGTCGCCTGTGGTCTCGCTGCCGGAGCGTGGCTGGGCGCAGCCGAGGTTCCGGCCAAATTGGTCAGCGCCGGATTCTCCCCGTTTCTGATCTCGCTGGGCATGGTCGCCGGAGTCTTTCTCGGGCGCTGGACTCTGCCCATGATTCTCAAGGGCGGCGCATATCTGATCCAGGACATCCGGCGCAAGCCGCACCTGATCGTGTGGGCGATTCTAGCCGGTGGATTGTGGGCTGTGGCGAATACGCTCACGGTTTTCGCGATTCGGAATATCGGCCTGTCGATCGCCTTTCCGTTGTGGAACACCAACAGCCTGGTGGGGCTTTTGTGGGGCTGGCTTTTCTTTGGCGAGCTGCGCGGCGCCGGCGGGAAGCAATGGGCCAAAGTGCTGGGCGGCGCGACTGCCATTGTCACCGGCGCCTGTTTGCTGGCCTACGCATCGACGCATTCCGCCGGAAGCTCTCAAGTTGCATCGATCGGCGTAGCCGCGGCTCTAGGAGCGGGATTGCTCTGGGGCACGATGTACATCCCCTATCGCAAAGCCTACATCAGCGGAATGAACCCTTTATCGTTCGTCACGATCTTCACGTTTGGCGAACTGAGCGCGGTGCTTTCCCTTACGCTCGCGCTGGACGGCGGATGGCATCGCCTGATGGCGAACCTGACTCTGGCGCGGCCCGCTCTGTTCTGGCTGTTTCTAGGCGGGCTATGCTGGGTGCTGGGCGATCTGTTCCAGCAGTTTGCGGCGAAGTATATCGGGATCGGGCGCGGCATTCCGCTCTCCAACACCAATCAACTGTGGGGCCTGGCATGGGGCGCGCTGGTGTTCGGCGAAACCGCCGCTGCCAGCCCCACCGTGAGGTGGTTGATCCTCAGCGGCTCCGTGTTCATGATTGCGGGCGCAGCCGCGGTGAGCCTGACCGAGGCCGCCGACGAAGAGCGCGCGGCATGGAAGCGCGCGATGGAACGTGAGAGCCGCCGCTATGGATTGGATCTCGGCCTGCTAAGTGCAAGCCTCGAAGGCGAGGATGCTGTGACGCAAAGCAGCCCCACGCGCAGCGCTTGGGATTGGCTGGTTGCGGCCGCCGCCGCCGGCATTTTCCTGTGGGCCGCGTTTTACGCGCGTCGGCAGCCGATCGCTGTGGATTTGCCTTGGATGGCAGTCCTGGCAGCCGCAACCATTGCCGCGCTGATTGCGGGCGGCCTGCTCTTGTGGCGGCGCACGCGATTCTGTTGATAGACTCCCGGCTGCTGACAAGACTCCCGGCTGCGCTGGCAAACGGGCGCGCCATAGGAATATACTTGCCCCAGTGTCTTGGTTGCCCAATGCCCTGGAGAACCCGATGATCCTATTCCGCGCCGGATTCCTAGTGACGTTAACTGCTCTCGCTCAAACTCCAAATACTTCCAAGGTGGCGGCAAGCGGAGCGAAGACTCAAATTGAATTCGTCAAAATCGCTCCCGGCGAATTCATGATGGGTTGTCTCCCGGACGACAAGGATTGCCTGGAGGATGAGGTCCCGCGCCACAAAGTGCGCCTGACCAAGGGCTTCGAACTGGGCAAGTATGAGGTCACGCAGGCGCAGTGGGAAGCGGTTACGGGCTCCAACCCCAGTCAGACCAAGGGCCCCAACAATCCTGTGGATAGCGTGGACAAAGACGATATCCACGCGTTCCTGGAAAAGCTGAATGCGCGTAACGACGGCTACAAATACCGGCTGCCGACGGAAGCGGAGTGGGAATACGCCGCGCGTGCGAACGCTCCTGAGCCGCCAAGGGCTTCGCTCGGCGACTACGCCTGGTTCGCGGATAACTCCGACGACGAATCGCATCCCGTGGGTCTGAAGAAGCCGAACGCGTGGGGCCTGTACGACATGCTGGGCAACGTGCGGGAGTGGGTTGACGATCGCGCGGCCTACTACGATTACATGCCTCTGCCGGAAGTGAGCATCGATCCCAAAGGACCGCCGGCCGGCCGCGGCGGTGGAGGAGGTGGTGGAGGAGGAGGCGGACGTGGCCGCGGCACCGGTCCTCGCCCACCCAAGGGCTACGACGACAAGGGCAGGCTGGTGATCAATGGCGGCGGGTCGGAAGGACTCCCGGTTTTTCGCGGAGGCGGGTGGGATAATTTCGCCCCCTTTGTGCGCGTCTCCGCGCGCTACTACTATTACGGCATCGATTTGAAAGTCGGCGACATCGGCTTCCGGGTGGCCCGCGAATCGCAATAGACAAGAGCAATAGCCAAGAGCAATAGAAAAGAGCAATAGAATGTCTGGAGGGCTCCTCATGAAGAAACTAAAGTTCCTGTTCGGCGCCTGCTTGCTGGGCGCGTGCTTGCTCAGCGCGTGGATTCCGCTATCCGCTCATCACTCCTTTCAAGCCGAATATGACGACGCCAAGCCGGTCACGTTGACCGGCAAGGTGACGAAGGTCTCGCCCGATAATCCTCACGGCTGGATTTATATGGAGGTGCCCAACGACAAGGGCAGAATCATAAGCTGGGCGGTGGAACTGCCTCCGCCGAATGTTCTCTCACGCAACGGCTTCAGCACGGAGGTATACAAATCCATGGAGGACGCCCACGAGGAGATTACGGTGCAGGCGTTCCTGGCCAAGGACGGCTCCAAGCACGCCTGGGCCGCCGGCCTAACACGCGGCGACGGCAAGACGGTGATCACGCTGGGCGGCCTGCCCTCGCAGCCTTTCAACGTTAAGCCCAAGACCGACCGCAAGGTCAACTCGCAATAAGGAGTCCAGTCGCATGAAAACCACACTTTCCGTTGCTCTGTCGACCATTGCCGCGCTGGCTGCGTTCACGCTAACGCCCGTTCCCAAGAGGGTCTTTGCTCAAGATAAATCGGGCCAGGGCCAAGCCCCACCGGCCGGGCCCCAAGCAGGTGGGCCCCAACAGCAGGGCCAAGGACGAGGAGGTGGACGGCGGGCTCCCGTGATCCTCGGTCCGCCGGCCGGAGTCCAGCCGCTGCCGAACGACCTATTCACCTCCAAGAATTTCTACAAAGATAAAGATCTATGGATGGACAAGCGCTATTACCGCTGCAACACGCCGCGGCTTCTCTCGGAGATGTGGAACCAGCAGCGTATGGGCAAGAATCCGCCCACATCGGCTTCCTGGGGCAATTGCGACGACGATCTGAAGCGCGAAAGCATTCTGAGTCCGTATCCTTATAAGACCGCGAAGGAGCATTACGAAGCGCTGCTGGCGGCCGCGAAGGCCAAGGGTGGTCCGACCGTCTACACCAAGACAACCGTGCCCGATTGGGACGGCTACTATCAGCGCGACACGCAGGCCGATCATGGCTCCGAATGGATCTGGGGCGTGAGCCAGGCGCCGACGGTTCTCTCCGTGCTGACGCCGGAGTATCAGAAGCGCATGGTGCAATTGATTTATCACGAAGCGGTGACGAACGCTCCGCAATGGAACGCGTCGTTCTGCTATCCGGAGGGATTCATCCGCTGGTGGGCGCAGCCTTCGCAGGCAGGAAACTTCCAGCTCACCATGACCACCTGGAACGTCCAGTTCATTTCCGGCATCGCGGATAATTTCCTGCGCCAGGTGATGGTAGGAAAAGAACAGCACGTGCAGAAGGTGCTGCAGTGGTATGGCGAGACCATCGGGTTTTGGGATGGAACCACGCTGGTCACCTGGACCGCGCATATTCAAGGATGGACACTCACCCACTCCATGTTCGAAACCAGCGACAAGCTGGAGACGGTGGAAACCTTCAAGCCGGCCTATGACGCGAGCGGTAAGTTCATCGGCCTGGATCACGAGGCGATTTTCTACGATCCGCTGGCCTTCGTCGCTCCCGTCCGCGCCAGCTACCGCTTCGCCCGGCGCGCGACTCCCGAGGATCCCAACCGCCGCTACACCTATATCGAATGTTTGAGCAATATCAAGGACGTCAACGGCAGACCGACTCAGCTCACCGCGGCGGATCCCAATTACGTGGACTACTACGGCCGTCCGTGGGCCAAGGATTGGGAGAAGTACTTCGAGGCCGGCTGGGATAAGCCACAAACGGAACTGCCTCAAGACATACTCGATATTTTCAAATAGTTCGCTAGGCTATCTGTAAAAAAGCTATCGGCTAAAATTGAGGCGCGATGAAGCGAAGAACATTTTGCGCCCTGCCCTTCGCCGGCATCCTCCGCGCAGCAGAGGGTGAGCAGCCCCCGCCGCGCGGTTGCAAGCCGTAGTGATTGTTGTCTGCTTGAGCAGACAACAAATCATTTCTCCATAAGGATGATCCCCACGTGGAGCGGTGGCCGCTTTCGGGGCTTCGCAAGGCAAACTTCGCAAGGCAAACTTGCGTTTTCGCAATATTGCGAATAGACTGGGACCGAGTGCCCGAGACCAGAGTTGTCCTCTACCGGGAGGAAGACGGATCATGCCCGTTCGTCGAGTGGTTCGACAAATTACCGGCGAAAGTGCAGGACAAGTGCTACCTCCGGTTGGAACGCCTGCGCGAGATGGGCCACGAACTGCGTCGGCCGGAAGCGGACTTCCTGCGAGACGGCATCTACGAACTGCGCGTCAGCCTGGGAGGGGTTCATCACCGGATCCTGTACTTCTTCCACGGCACGATTGCGGCCGTGGTCTCTCGCGGTCTTGTGAAAAAGCGGGTGGTCCCGCCGAAAGAGATCGATCGCGCTGTCGAACGCAAGAATCGGTTTGAGGCGAATCCGGCGAAGCACACTTATGAGGAGGCTTGACCATGCCAGATAACAAAGTAAAGACGCTGAAACCGACCAGGGATGCGGTGGAGATCCTTCACCGCCGGCTCTACGAAGGCAAGCCGGCCCGGCTGAAGAACCTCGAAGAGGCGCGAGCGAATGAAGAGATCGCCCGCAAAATCCAAGAACTGAGGGCAGCGGCGGCCCTCACCCAAACTCAGCTTGCCAAACTCATAGGCACCACCGCATCGGTCATCTGTCGCCTTGAGGACGCCGATTATGAGGGCCACTCCCTGGCGATGCTACGCAGGATAGCGGGCGCGTTGAATCAGCGGGTCGAGATCCGTTTTGTACCGATCCGGCGTTCGGCGTAGGCTCCGTTAATGCCCAAGCGCTCGCGACGGTTTCAAACTTAAGACGCGAGCAGAAGGCTCCGGGTCGGGCATCGGACACCGGCCGCGAAGGTTGGCGAGTTCTGCACACAATTCTGGATCTCGATTTGGATTTCTTCGTCTGGCCGCCGTTCCGCGACCGGCGGTCTACGCGGCGCCGTGACGGTATGAGACAGCCCAAACCAATTCGGAAGTGGCACGAATGTGGCGCGACGGCTCGGGCGGGATCCGCCGTAACCATTTGAAAAGTTTGGTGGACCTGAAGGGATTCGAACCCTTGACCTCTTCCATGCCATGGAAGCGCGCTCCCAACTGCGCCACAGGCCCATCGGGTGGGAAGCAGCAACGTGCTACGTAGAGCAGAATAGCACGCCGGCGCGCCTGACCTCAATTGTCGGGGGCGGCTCTGCGCAGGCCTGTCGAAAGGATTCAGTAGGGAAAGCCACGCCCAAAGCGCACCGGAAAATCGTCAAGCTTGGCCGATAAGCGAAGTGATGATGCTTCGAGAGCGTACTTCACTGCCACCCGCAGTCAGAATGGCAGCCGGCATTCTATGGGTGTCCGGGGCCCTGCTACCCGCCTCGCTCGCGGCCGCGACCCTTACCACGGTTGGGCCCAGCCTCACGGTGACTTCGTCCAGCGCGACAGTTACCTTTCAAGGGCCGGATGTCACCTCCATCGTAAACCGTCTGACCGGCGAGAGCTATCTGCGCGCGCCCGCGCCAGTCATGTTGTCCGGCCTGCTGGCCTCGGGTTCCGCAGGCGCACTGACGGCCGGCTCCTGGTCCATGAACAAGGGCGGAACAGCCGCGACCTTGCAAGCCTCCGGTGCGGTTGGCTCGATCACCATTACGGTGAGCGTCGATCCGGCGACGCAGGAAATCGTGGCGGATCTTTCTGGATCCTCCAGTCAGGCCGGGCTGCAGCGGCTGAGCTGGGGTATGACCGGCTTCGACATGAATGCGGGCAATTTCATTTTGCCGGCATTGGGTGGAATTTCGCTGGGCGGCGCGGCATTGACTCAACAATCCTCCTACTATTTCGGCGTCGAGGATTCCTATGCTCACTGGGAGGCGCCGCTCGCCTTGTATCAAACGTCGCAGGGCGGGGTGGCCGTTTACTCCACCGATACGCAAGCGCTCTACAAGAATTTCGTACTGGCCGGAAATCAGCAGTCGACCGCGAACGCATTTTTCGGCGTGGCGGCAGCGGCGCCGTGGACGCAAGCGCAGTCTGCCGGTCCGGTGGAATGGAGAATCGCGCCGTACCAAGGCGGATGGCAAGCCGGTGCGCGGGTGTATCGCGACTGGCACAACGCCGCGATGCCGCCGGTTCCCCTCACCGGCGCGCGCGCCTGGGCGGCGCAGATCCGGACCGTGGTCAAGATCGATTACGTGGCGCCCTACGATGCCAGCGTGCTCGACCAGTTGGCCACCGAAGTGATCCCGTCGCAAACTCTCCTCTATTTGGCGGACTGGCGGAACGAACCGTTCGACACCAACTATCCGGACTACACGCCGGCGCCCGGTGCGGTAACACTGGCGCAATACGCGCACTCGCTCGGCTTCCACATCATGCTGCACGCAAGCATGATCGGGGTGTCGCCGGGCAACCGGGATTTCGCCGCGGTAAGCCAGTATCAGGCGTTGGATGAAGCCGGGCACCAGCAACTCGGCTTCAATTGGTCCTTGCCCGCGTCCACGCCGAATCGCTACGCCTACATCGATCCGGCCGCGGCGGCGTACCGGTCTCTGCTGGTGAACCGGCTCCAATCCGCGATTCAGTCACTGGGAGCCGACGCGGTGCATTTGAACATTGCAGGCTGGCCGGCCAATGACGGGAACGGTCCCATCAACGGGATGAGCTTCGCGCAAGGCGCCGCGCAACTCCACCAGGATTTGCTGGCGGCATTCCCGGGATTGATCCTGGGCGGTGAGGGAACCAACGATGTCATCGCGCCCTTCGCGTCTTTCGACCAGCAGGAGCCTTGGCCGGCGGGTTTCAATCCTGCTATCACACCGCCGATCCCGGTAACGGCCTACGTGTTCCCGAACGTTGTCCCTTACGGGCACCTCGGCTATCCCAATCCGTACGAGGCAGGCTTCCTTTCCTACTTCATCCAATACGAAAGGCAAGCGGTGCTGCCCACCTATTCGCTCGGCTTCGCGCCGCCGGATCAATTGAATTACAGCGACCCGGATATGCTCCGCCAGTTGAACGTCACGCAGGCGTTCCAGCAACACCAGATGACGCCGGATTGGGATGCGAACTGGGGCTCCGCAATCCTTCAATATCGCGGCAACAACGCGACGGCGGATTTGACAGACAACGGGACATCGATTCAGCTCCAGCTCCAGCTCCAGCAAGGCTCGCAATCCTCCATGCTGTACCAGCGCGTGCACGGAACCGATCGGATTCAGACCGGTCTCTTCGTTCCCGCTTGGCCCGCCTACAATTCCGGATTGGCCATGGGCCTCGACCCAGCGGGTCAGTATTGGCTCGATACCACGCCCAACAATGCGAGCCTGGTTCACGTCCTGAGCCTGCCCGACGGCGTGAGGCTGGCGACGGGCACCGGTTCGCTGGTCACATCGGGTTTCACCTATTTCCAGTTTCTGCCCGGCGCGGCATCCAGCTTTGATTTCTTCGCCAACCTGTGGCTGGCCAATATGGGCGTTTCCTACAACGGATCCGATCTCGGCATGGGCAACGGCGCCGAGAATCTCCCGCAAACCGTGACCGTGGGCGGCGATTCGCGGACTGCTATTTTCGCGCAGCCGCCGTATCTCGGGGGCCTCACCGGCGGAGCAACCTTCGTCGAGTATTCGGTTCCCGTGCCGGATGGCTACAGCGCCGCAGTGAACTTCGCGGTGGGCGTCGCGGATTCCTTCGGTCTGCGCACCACTCCGATGACGTTCCAGGTCTTTGTCAATGGTGTTCTGGCATGGGAGAACAACGCCGCTCCCGGACAATGGCTGCCAGGATCGATCGACCTGACGCTGTTCCTGAACCAGACCGTGCGCCTCCGCTTCCAAACCGGTCCCGGCCCGAGCGGCGACCCTGCCTATGCCTGGGGAGCATGGAGCGGCCTGCACCTTTCCGTGGTCGAAAAACCGGCCACTGTCGATTTGACCATGGCCGTGCCGGCGACGCTCGCGCCGTCTTCCATCGCATCGTCTTCCATCGCAGCGGCGGGCGGAACGGTGACCATCGACAACGGCGTCGCGTCGATGGCGGCGGTTCCGCTGAATCAGACGCTACTGGTCTTCACTACACCGCCCACGGCCGCATCCGCCGGCCAAAGCCTGCTGGATCTTCCCTTCGTCGCGTCTCAGTCGGCGCCGGGCCAGCTTGCGGAGCCTTCGCAAATCGCCTACGCAGGAAGCGTAGGGGCCACCACCTCCGGAGGCGTCACCAAATCAACCACGCTGTACGGATACAGTCCGTCGAATGGCCAGCTTCTCTTATCCTGGCCGTTGCGACTGCCATCCGCGGCCCAGCTCAATCTGTCCTTCAGCGTGGGCCTGAGCGACGGCGCGACGCCGTCGAGCCAGGGCGTCCTGCTCTCGGTGCGCGTGAATGGAACGGTGCTGTGGCAGTACAACGCAAATCTTCCCGCGCACTGGCAATACGGCACGGTGGATCTCTCGCCGTGGGCGGGACAAAATGTTTTAATCGAGCTCATCTCCGATTCGCTGGGGCCGAATTCGCAAGACTGGACCTCCTGGGCCGAGCTGACGTTGAGCGGTTCGCCTGCGGGAAGCTGCGCGGCGACCGTTAACGTTGCTCCGAACATCCCCACGCCGGCCGCAGGCATGGCGGGAAACATTCAAGTGACGACAGCCAGCGGCTGCCAATGGAGCGCCGCGACAGACGCAGATTGGATCACCCTTGCGCCGGCGGCCGGCAGCGGCGCGGGCTCGGTGAACTACACCGTTCAATCCAATCCCGGTCCGCTGCGCACGGGCAGCTTCTCGATCGCCGGAAATCTATTGCAAGTGACGCAGCAATCCAGTCCGCCGCCGCAGGTCAGCCTTGGCGGAGTTGTTAACGCCGCGAGCTACACGGCTCCGGTCGCCCCGGGATCTCTGGCCACCCTGTTCGGCGCCAATCTCACTCAGGCGGAATTCTTCGCGAGTGCGACGCCGCTGCCGCTGGCTCTGGGCGGTCTCACGGTCACGATCAATGGTGTGCTCGCGCCGATCCTCTATGCGGGACCGAATCAAATCAATTTCCAAGTACCCTACGAGACGCAGCCCGGAAAAGCAACGGTGAGCGTTTCCGTTCGCGACGTGACAAGCCAGTCTCAGACTGCGACAGTGACACCCTCCGCCGTTAGGATCTTTGTGTGGGGAGGGACGCAGGCCGTTGCGCAAAATCAGGACTACTCTCTCACCGCCCCCGGAAACGGCGCAGCGCCCGGGGACTACGTGACCGTCTATATGACCGGCGGAGGCGCCGTCGACAACTCCGTGGGTACCGGACAAGCCGCGCCATCGGCGCCGCTTTCGCGCTTCACACAGACCGTCACCGCGACCATCGGTGGGTTAAATGCACCAATCCTGTTTGCCGGATTGACGCCGGAGTTCGTGGGCCTGGGCCAGATCAGCATTCGCATTCCGAATCTCCCACCGGGGACTTATCCGCTTGCGATCAGCGGTAATGCGCAAACTTCCAACATCGCCAACATCACCGTAGCTGTCACGCCCGCCGCGTCACAACTGCGCCAACTTTCCCAATAGACCAGCGATTTCGCGCAGCATAGAGTTGAGCGGGATTTTGCACGTAGTCCGCTCTATTTCACCTGTTATAGCCAGTCGTTTCCACTACAACAGACCCATCTGTTTTTAGTACCAGGCGCGTTGATTCATACAATATTCTGCCGCATACTGTTCTCGAAGTTAAGGGAGGTAGGAAATGCAGAGATGGGACTTCAATAGCGGTAGCATGGGCGGAAAACACTGCTGGTTTGCGGTCAAAGTGCGGGAACGCTATGAGCAACAGATTGCGGATGCACTCACCGCAAAGAATATCGAAGCGTTCTTGCCCTTGATGACCGTGCGCCGCAGATGGTCAGACCGCCTGAAGACCAGCACCGTTCCCTTGTTCCCGGGCTACCTGCTCTGCCGCATTGACCCCGAACAGCGCATGCCGGTTTTAACGATTCCGGGAGTGCATTACTTCGCCGGTATCGCACATGTCCCGGAAGCAGTGCCGGAGCCGGAGATCGAATCCATCCGGGCGCTGATCCACTCCGGACTGGCTGTGCTTCCACGGCCCTACCTGGCCGAAGGAACGCGCGTGCGAGTGTGGGAGGGGCCGTTGCGCGGCATCGAAGGCACGTTGGTGGAAGCCCGCAACGAACTTGAACTGGTCCTTTCCATCAACCTTCTCCAACGCTCCGTGGCTGTCGTCATTGACGCCGCTTGGGTCCTGCCGGTGGGCGTCGAATCGGTCTATGGGGACGCTCTATACGTCAACGCTGCGCCGGCATTGCCCGGCGGGAGGCGCTCATGAACGCGGTGGGCACGGAGCCGGTGGCTTACAAGTCGATCTACAAGCGGCGGGAGTCTCTGTCGCTCGCCGATGTCGCCGATATCTTGTTTCGCAAGAAACTCCGGATTGTCGCCAGTTTGGCGCTGGTGGCCGGTGCAGCCGCCGCTTACCTGACGTTGGCGCCACGCCAATACCGGTCGGAGATGCTGCTGCTGGTGAAGAACGATCGACCCGATCCTGGCGCCGCAAATGGAGGTCCGGCCTATGTCGGCCGCGATCTGGTTGAAGCGCAGATGGCGACCGAAGTCGAATTACTGACCAGCGATGAGCTGTTTTCGGCGGTGATCGTCAAGAATGGCTTGGCCCCGGGCGGATCGGAAAACCGCGAAGCAATGGATAAGACTCTTAAGAAGCTTCGCAAGAAGCTGCGCGTGGTCCCTGGAGTCAAGTCCAATGTGATTTCGGTTCAATTTTCCGCGGGCACGCCGGAGCAGGCAGCACAAGTGCTGAACACGCTGGCCGCGGCGTACCTCGACCGGCATCTCGAAATCCATAGAGTCGCCGGCAGTTTCGTGTTTTTCCGGGAGGAGTCCACGCGAGCGGCCGCGGAGTTGGACGCCGCACAGAAGGCCCTCTCCGAGTTTGAGCAGCGGAATAATACCGTGATGCTGGAACAGCAAAAGAGTCAAAAGGTGAAGAGCCTGGCCGACCTTCAGGCCGGGTATCGCGACGCTGCCGCAACCCAGAATGAGGCCAAGGCGCGCAACATCGTTCTGGAGGAACAAATGGCCGGAATGGCGGCGCGAATCACCACCCAGTCCCGCGCGATTCCCAATCAATATTCGACTGAGCGCTTGAATACCATGCTGGCTGAATTACGCAACAAACGCACGGAACTGCTGACCAAGTTTCAACCCAACGACCGCATGGTGCAAGAGGTGGATCAGCAGATCGCGCAGACGCTCTCCGCGCTCGATCAAACGCGCGGCACCGTCGCCCAGGAGGAGGCCACCGACGTTAATCCCATCCGGCAGACCATCGAATCTGAGTTGCTGCAGTCGCGCAACCGTCTGGCCGGCGTAACCGCCCGCGCCGGCGCCGTCGCCACGCAATTGACCGCCGTGCGGCAGGATTTGGACCGCATGGCGCAGATCACAGGACAACATGACGACCTGGCGAGAAACGTCAAAGACATCGAGACGCGCTATCAGACCCTCGCCACGCAAATGGAGCAAGCCCGGCTGAACGAACAAATGGACCGGCAGCGCATCGCCAATGTGGTAGTGGCCGAAGCGCCCACACAGAGCGGTGTGCCCGAAGCCAGGATCAACGCGAGCGTAATTTCGGCTAGCGTGCTCGGACTTGTTTTGGTGATGGGCGCGGCATTTGTCTCCGGAACGAGGCGCAAGTACGTTTTCACCGCGTGGGAACTGGAGGGGATTGCCGGAGCGCCCGTACTCGGAACCGTCCCGCTGGAGCGCCACCGGAAGGTGCTGCCGGCAGCGGCCAGCAATCAGCCGGTCGAAGCCTAGGAGATTCGACATGTCAAACCAACTTCATCTTGATTCAACTGCCCCGGCGGTGGAGCCTGGAACCGCGCTCGCCACCATGGCCCGGGCGCAAATCTTTCCGCCGGCCACGATCCCGCCAGACAAGCGGAAGTTCCCACTGGAAGCGGTGTACAGCTTTGCGGCGCTGCGCGGGAAGTTCAACGAGGGCCAGGTGTTTGCGTTTACCTCCGCGCACCGGGGCGAGGGCGTGAGCCACGTGGTGGGATCGCTGGGGCGTCACCTGGCCTCCTACTGCGGCGCGGATGTGCTGATCATTTCGCCTCCGCACTTGCGCCGGCTGCGGGCTTTAGACGTGGAGCAGATCGAAGCCGTCGGCCGCGAGACCGACCCACGCCTGTGGACGCTCCCGCCGGAGCTGCCCAATCCGGCCGGACGCGATGCGCCTGTAGAGGAGGATCTCTGGAAAGTGCTCCGCACGCGCTTCCGTTACGTGCTGTTGGATTGCAGCGCGCTCGATACCTCCGGCGACGTGCTTTCGCTCGCGCCGCGCGTCGACGGCATTGCCCTGGTGGTTCAGGCCGGACGCACGCTGAAGCCGGATATCCAGAAAGCCGTCCGCCTGCTCAGCCTGGCCACGGCCAGCCCGTTTATCGGCTGCATCCTGAATCAACGGACTTACCCGGTACCCGGATTTCTTTATCGAACCTTATAGACATAAACCAACAGGATAGACATAAACCAACAGGAAATAAACATATGTCGCTAATTCAGTTTTTGCTTTTGTGCAGCGGCCTCGCCGGAGCCGCGTCTTTGCTCCAGGCCCAGCCAACCTTCTCCGATCGCAATCCGCCCTACCGGCTGCAATCCGGCGACACAGTAGAGGTGCAATACCGCTACACGCCGGAGTACAACGCCACGGCAGTCATTCAGCCCGGCGGCTCCGTCAACCTACCCATGGCCGGCGATATTAAGCTCCAGGGTTTGACCATTCCTGAGGCGCAGAGCGCCATCGCCGAAAAGGCCTCGGAGCGTTTAAACCAACCCGAAGTGGCGGTCCTATTGAAAGACTACGTGCACCCGTATTTTGTGGTTGCCGGCGAGGTCGGTCATCCCGGCCGGTTCGAAATGCACGGCGACGTGACGGCCTTTGAGGCGATCGCCATCGGCGGCGGCTTCAAGGACTCCTCGAAACACTCCCAGGTGCTTTTGATCCGGAAATACGACAAGGATATGGCCGAGGTGACGGTGCTGGATATGAAGGCGATGTCTCACAAGTCCCAGATCGCCGAGGACCCCGTGCTCCGGCCGGGAGACATGCTGCTGGTCCCGCAGAACAACGTCAGCAAATTGGAGCGCTACGTCCGCTGGACCACGGCCGGGATGATAGGGCTCGCCTTTCTGCCGTGAGCCTCACGGCGTAATCATCAGCGTGGTCGAGTTGTTTTGGATGGAAAGAGAGGCCCCCGTAAGCGAGGCGGTGATTCCGTGGATGGAGCCGCTGTTGGTGTAGCCGCTACCCTGATAGGCGCCCACGACGTTCGCGTCGCCGGCGGCGGAGACCACCTTGAGATCGGTCGCCAGAATCGAATGTCCATCCTCAAACCAAATCGCCCGCCTCAAGGGGTCGGACATGGCGGCGTTAAGGGCTGTCAATCCCTGCGCGACGATCTGCGGAGACTGCAGGAACAGGAAGCCGTAGCTGGGAGTGTTTTGCGCGGTCGAGTTCTGGACCTGGACGCTTCCCGTCAGATAGAAGAGGAAACCGACCCCGCTCCGGGGGCTCTGCACCCTGATCCCTTGAGCGATGACCGAGCCGTTGGGCGCGGCTCCGCTGAAGCCGTTGCTCCCCGAATCGATGATGGTGAGGTTGGAAAAGGTCGCGTCGAGCTGCGAGTTATATTCGACGCCATATTGATTTCCTGCCAGCGGGGCTAGCGTCCCCGCGCTGGTGATGGAGCCGTCGTGCACCTGCACCCCAGACGGAACCCGAGTATTGTACGCCGTGTTTTGCGCGACCAAAACGCCGCTGGAGGACGTGGTTTGAATCTGGAAGTTGGAAACGGTCACGTTAGATTGGCCGAGAATCGAAATCCCGCGAGAGTGCGAATTAGTAATCTTAATATTCTCCGCCATGCCGCCCGTATTATTTGGGTATTGAGCGTAATTGAGAAATGCGAGAGCGTCGTCGCCGGTATTCAAGGTAGTGAGATTGGTGACCTGGGGATCCTGGCAGTTGGCGAAATGCAGACCGTCCGCCAGCGAGTTCATCACGGTGGCGTTCACCACCTTCGGGCGAATGGAATTGTAGAACAGCAGACCCGCCGCGGGGCTGTTCTGAACCAAGGTGTTGGTGAGCACGGTATCGGTGGTGTCGCTGAACTTGATCTGCTCATTGGGGCTGGCCCGGACTGTGGGAGGCGTAGCATAGGTGGCTTGCAGCCCGCTGATGCGTGCACCGCTGCCACCCTCGAAAAACAACCCGCCCATGCTGTTGGTGGTGAAGACCAGCATCGCTTTTCCCTGGAATACAAGCTGGCCGCTGAAGTTGTTGATCAGCAGCGGACCGCGGGAATTATCGATCAGGTAGGCGCCTGAAGGGACCACGATTTCTCCCGATGGGTACGTGGTAAAGGCCGCGTTGAACGCCGCGGTTGTGGCAGACGCATTCGTCCCATCCGAGTGCGCGCCAAGGGTTACAACGCTGACCTGGCAGTACGCCATGGCGGCACAAAAGGTTAGGGCGAATATGGATCGAAACATCGTAAAGGATCTCCTAAACACACGTGTAGATATATGTAAATACGGCATCTGTCGGCATTGGCGAGTGTATCGCCCGGAGGAATTGGGGCTGGACAACTGCCCGTCAGATTGCATCGTACTACAGTCCGGTAGTGGCTGCCGTGTAATTATTCACCCAGAAAGTACTAGGACTTCGGACCTCCATTCTCAACCCAGGGCTATCGAGTTTCTGTCCAGCCAGGCAACATTGGTGTGCTTTCCGCTGGACGAAAATCTCTTATGCGATCACTGCGCCAAACACTCGAGAAGTTAGCCGGAAGCACCGTGGCGCGGAATTCGGCCGCACTGTACGGAGTGCAGGTGGGCCGCAAAGTGTTTCCGCTCATCACCATCCCGTATCTTACGCGGACCTTGAAAGTGGGCGGGTGGGGTACGGTTGCCTTCGTGCTTTCGCTGTCGGAACTGGTCGCGCTGATCGTAGAGTTCGGTTTCAACCTGTCGGCAACGCGCGAGATTTCTCAGAAGCGCAATCAGAAGGACGCCTGCGGCGACGTGATGGCAGGAGTGCTGGGTGCTCAGGCAGTACTGGCGTGCGTAGGCGTCGCGCTGGCGCTGCTGATTGCCCCGCACATCGCGCTGTTGCGAAACAATCCCAAGCTCCTGCTAGGCGGGTTGGTATACACCGTCGCGCAGGGTTGCACGCCTCTATGGTTTTTTCAAGGGCTGGAGCGTTTACGCCTGGCGGCAGCGCTGGAGGTGACCGCGAAGTGCCTCATGCTGGCGGGAGTTTTCTGCTTCGTCAAGTCACCCCAGGACGCCTGGAAGGTGGTGAGCCTGCAAGCCGCCGCGGCGGCCGTCTCTACCGTTTCCGGAATCGCGCTGGCGATGAACTCCTTCACGCGCCGGATGCCGACGTTCACTTTGGTCGGTGGTGCGCTGCGCCGGGGCTGGCCGATGTTTGTGTTCCGTAGCGCCGAAAGTTTATACGGTGTGGGGAACTCGTTCCTTCTGGGCTTGTTCGCCGCTCCGTCGATCGTTGGATATTTCGCGGCGGCAGAGAAAATCAGCAAGGCCGTATTCGGACTGCTGAGCCCGGTGCGCGACGCTCTCTACCCGCGATTGAGTTACCTGGCCGCTACCGCGCAAGCGGAAGCCGCGAAGCTGGCCCGCGTTGGTATCGCGATTATGACGGCGGCTGGCGGGGGGCTCGCGCTTGGTGTCGCGGTCTTTGCTCCCTGGGTGATTCGCGTGCTAGGGGGGCCGGAATTTGCGCCCGCGGTGCCGGTGCTTCGGATACTGGCCGCCCTACCTTTTGTACTTTCCATCACCTATTCGGTGGGTTTGCAGTGGCTGCTGCCGCTGGGCCGCGACAGTGATGTGAACCGGGTCATTCTGCGAGGCGGGGCAATCAATCTGGCGGCCTCGTTCTTATTGGCTCCGCTGTTCGGTGCGACGGGGATGGCGGCCTCCGTGGTGGCCTCGGAATTATTCGTATGCATCAGCCTGGTGCACGTAGTGGTTACCTCCACCAACCTGTGGGATGGATTCCCGCGGTTCACCAAGCAACCGGCCGCGATTGAAATCGGGCAACTACAATGAAGCCGGCATTCACAGTCTGGTGGCTGCATCCGTTGTTAATATTTGCCGGACTTTCCGGAGTATTGAGCCTGGCGGCTTTCCTCATTCCGGAAACCACTTATCAGGACCTGTGGTTCACGCCCAAGTTTCTGGACACGCCGGGAATGATTGCCGTACTCACCGCCATCGTTGCGTTTAGCGCCGGCGTGGTGCTCCCGGCCATGCGCTTCCGCGGCTGGGCGAGCGACAACAACCAGGAACCCGAACCGGATCTGGCGCCGCGAACACTGCTGCTACTGTTTCGCACGGCGGTCGCGTTGTCCCTGGCCGGATACGCGGTTTGGATCGCTACGGCGGTCTCCCGGGGCCTGAATGTTTCCGTGCTGGCCGATGTGCTGGCCGGAAAGCATCTGGTGTTGTACGGAATACGCATGCATTATCTCGAGAACATTCCGGGCATCACCACGTGCACGCAGTTCGCGGTTGCGGCGGCGGTCCTCGGTCCCCTGGCGGCAACACAACTGGGATGGAGAAAAATCTGGAAATGGCTGTTCCTCCTATTTGTTCTCGCGGTGCTACGGGCCATCTTGAATACGGAGCGCCTCTCCATCGTGGAGATGGCCGTGCCGATGTCGGTGATCCTGGTGACCCGGTTTCTGGTCCCGCTCAGCCGCTCGCGCCGTTGGCTGCGTGCGAGTATTAAAGCCGCGCCAATCGCCGGAGTCGCACTGCTCTTCGTGATATTCGCAGCCTTCGAGTACTTCCGCTCCTGGGCCAGCTTCTACTCCGACGACGGCATCCCCTTTTGGGAGTTCGCCGCGTCCCGCTTAATCGGCTACTATGTCACGGCGTTCAATAACGGAGCCTATTTATTCGGCCGCCTGGCCGCTCCCATGGGGGTTCCGTTCTTCACCGCAGAATTTCTGTGGCGCGTTCCGTTCTTGAAGGACCTCACGGAGTCCATGTGGCCCACCTTTCAGCTCTCACGCAACTACTTCGACCTTCTTCAAAGCGGTGCGAACGCGGAATTCAACAACGGCGGCGGACTGTTCGGCCCCCTGGTCGACTTCGGACCGATGGGAGCGGTGCTTTACTGGCTGGTCACCGGCGTAGTATGCGGCGCGATCTACCGGGGATTTAAACGCGGGTCGGCCTGGGGCCTGTGTTTGTATCCCGTCCTCTATCTCGGAATCCTGGATGTACCTCGCGGACTGTATTGGGCCGGCGGCCGAGCTGTTCCCCAAATCTGCTTCCTGGCGCTGAGCGGTTTCCTTCTGGCCATCCAACAGCGACGAGCTAAAGCTCGCCCGTAATACTTCTTCTCTCCTTTCTCCGCAATTGCGGAACATTATTTGACTCCTAAGGACTTGTTTATGAATGCTGCAGTGCAACATCCGTTGTATTTCTCTCCTTCCGTCGCGATCCCGCATCCCCAACCGCAGCGAATGCTGCTGAGCCTGATGGCGGCGGACAGCGTGGCGCTGGCCTTGGCGGTCGGCGTCAGTATCGCGGTGAAGGCCCTGATTACCGGAGAAACCGAGTTCGGTATTTATGTCCGGTTAGCCATTTTCCTGCCCGCGTTCCTCGCGGCCTACGGCGCCGCGGGTCTGTACTCCCGGCTGGCGTTGGGGCCGCCTGAGGAAGCGCGCCGTTCCATCGCCTGCTCCTCGCTGATGTTCGTATTCCTGAGCGCGCTCACGGTTTCGATGCGCAGCGCGACCACCTACCTGCGTCCGGCTCTGTTCGGCGCGATCGTCCTGGCCGCGGCGCTGGTGCCACTATTGCGCTCCGCGGTTCGAGGCTGGTTGGGAACATGCGCCTGGTGGGGTTTCCCGGCGATTATTTTTGGCCCGCCGGAATCGGCAGCGGACCTCGCTGCCACCATGCGTCAAAATCCCGGCCAAGGATTGAAACCCGTCGCCATTGTGCATTCGCAACCCGGCGCGCCGCTGCGTGTCGCCGGACTGCCGGTGGTGAGCGGCGCGGAACTCGGCGATATCGGGGTTCAGCCGGACAGCTATGCAGTTCTGACCTCTGATGCCGGTGCGCATACGCTCGCGCTGCTGGAATCCTCCAAGGACCGTTTCTCCCGAATCATCGCCATTTCCGCCAGCTTTCCCGGCATCGCGAACCTGTGGGCCACGCCGCGAGCCATGGGTGGACTGCTGGGCATCGAAGTGTGCCAGCAGGCGCTGCTGCCGCACAAACACCTGATGAAGCGGATCTCAGACTTCACGCTGGCGTTGTTGCTGGCGCCCGTTCTGTCGCCGCTGGTCGCCGCGATCGCGATTTGGATCAAGCTCGATTCCCCCGGTCCCGCGTTCTTCCGGCAACAGCGCATCGGCCGCGGCGGAAGGACCTTCCATGCCTGGAAATTCCGGACCATGGTCCTCAACGCCGGCGAGATTCTGCAACAGGAGCTCAAGCGCAATCCCTCCGTGCGCTTCGAATGGGAGCAGACCCAGAAACTGAAACACGATCCGCGCATCACGCGGGCCGGCGCGTTTCTGCGCAAAACCAGCCTGGATGAACTGCCGCAGTTGTGGAACGTGCTCAAAGGCGAGATGAGCCTGGTGGGCCCGCGCCCGATTGTGGAATCCGAGATTGCGCGCTACGGCGACCAGTTCAGCGCCTATACGCGCGTGCCGGGAGGAATTACCGGCCTGTGGCAAGTCTCCGGGCGTAATGACACCAGTTATGAGGAGCGTGTCGGCCTGGATGCCTACTACGTCCGCAACTGGTCCGTCTGGCTGGATCTGTACATTCTGTTTCGCACCGTCGGCACGGTGCTGTTCCGCAAAGGGGCGTATTGAGGAGGCGTTATGCAATTTACCGAAGCGTTACTCAACGTCCGCCAGGCGAGCCCGGTCCCGCACGAAGCGGTGTTTGTCAACGGACGATTTCGCGTCCACAGCATGACCGGCCTGCAACGTTATGCCGAGGAATTGATCTCGCGCATGGACGGCGATCTTCGTGTGCTGGAGCCGGGATCCAAGTTGACCGGCCTCGCTGGCCAGGCCTGGGAGCAGTTGTCGCTACCGGCGCGCGTTCGCCGCGGCCTGCTCTGGAGTCCGTGCAATACCGGTCCTATCGGTCTTCACCGCCAGGTGGTCACAATTCATGACCTTTTCCCTTTGGACCACCCCGAGTGGTTCACACCCAACTTCGTCCGCGCCTTTCGCGCGATCGTGCCGCGGCTGATTCGCCGCGTGCAGCGCGTCATCGCTGTATCCGAATTCACCCGGCAATCGATCCTCGCCGCGGCGCCGGAAGCGGAAGCAAAGACTGTCGTGATCCATAGCGGCATCGGCCCGCAGTTCGCTCCGTGCCACGGCTGCCACGCCACGCGAGCCGCAGAAGAACTCGGGCTGCCGTCGCGGAAATATATGCTCAGCGTCTCTTCGCTTGAGCCGCGCAAGAACCTCGGCCGCATTCTGAAGGCCTGGGAAATCGCGCTGCCGGACCTTCCGCGGGATCTCTGGCTGGTGCTGGCCGGAAAGCAGGGCAATCCAGCCGTGTTTGGTTCCGCGGGTATTGTGCGCGCGCCGGAGCGGGTTCACTTCACCGGCTACATTGCCGATGCTCTGCTGCCCGGCCTCTATGCCGGCGCGCAGACGTTTCTGTTTCCCTCATTGGCGGAGGGCTTCGGATTTCCTCCACTGGAGGCGATGGCTTGCGGAACTCCGGTGCTTACTTCGGACACATCCTCCTTGCCCGAGGTTTGCGGAAGCGCGGCGTATTTGGTGGATGCGACGAACGCCGGCCAGATCGCTCGCGGCATTCGCGAACTGGCTCAGGACCGCGATCTGCGCGCGAACCTGCGTTTGCGGGGGCTATCTCGCGCGCGCAAGTTTTCCTGGAGCACCACCGCGAACAGAACCTGGGGCGTCCTCGAATCGGAATTATGCCGTCAGGGGCAAGAGGTGCGCATATGACCTCGCCCGTTGCCGTCAGGCACCCCGCGATTCCGCAGCCGCCGATCGCAGGCCGGCGCGCTGTTCGCCGCAAGGTACTCCACGTGTTGGAAGCTACTTCGGCCGGTGCGGCACGCTATGTCGCCGACCTGCTGCTGCGTATCGATACGGATGAGTTCGACGTGTCCTTCGCCTACTCTCCGATCCGCGCCGATCGACGCTTTTGGAGCGACCTGGCCGCCATCCAGGCCCGCGGCATTCAGACCTTCGAAATTCCGATGTCCCGCAGCATCCAGCCGCGAGCCGACGGCCGCGCGCTGTGGAGCTTGTTTCAGCTCATTCGCAGCCAGGGCTTCGACCTGGTTCATGGCCACAGCTCCAAAGCGGGATTTCTCGCGCGAGTTGCCGGGAAGATAGCCGGCACGTTGGCGCGGCACAAAGTGGTCACCGTATATTCGCCGCACGCCATCGCGATTTCCCTGAACCCCGCCTACGCCCATTTGGAGCGCCTGGCTGGCTGGTTCACCGACGCCGTGCTGGGCGTAAGCCGGTCGGAACGCGACGAGCTCATCGCGTATCGTCTGATGCCCTCGACGAAGCTGCACTTCGTCACGGCGGGGATCGATGTTGCAGGGTATTCGTCCTCCCACGACGGCCGCGCGTTCCGGCGGTGGATCGGCGTTCCGGCCGGAGCGATCCTGATCGGCTCAGCCGGAAGAATCTCGCGCCAGAAAGATCCGTTCACGTTTCTGCGCGCCGCCGCGCAACTGCGCAAGATGGACGTTCCGGCATACTTCGCGTGGGCGGGCGACGGCGAACTTCGCCAGGAAGCCGAGTCCTTGTCGATGCATCTGGGACTTAGGGATCGCGTGCGTTTTGCGGGCCAATGCTCCGACCTGCGCCCGTTTCTGGCGGCTCTGGATATCTTCGCGCTCACTTCGCGGTACGAATCCTTCGGCTATGTCACCTGCGAGGCGATGGCCATGGGCAAACCAATTGTCGCGACGAATGTTTCGGGCAGCAGGGAGCTGGTAGCCGACGGCCTGACCGGCTTCCTGGTGGAACCGGGTGATGCCGCTGGCGCGGCCGCCGCGCTTCAAAGGCTCGCGCAGGATACGCTGCTGCGGCGCTCGATGGGCCGGGAGGCGCGCAAACGCGCCCGCGAGCAATTCGAACGTCGGACGGATGGTGCGGCAAGTGGAAAGTCTTTACCGGGAATTAACGGAGGCATGAAAACGATGGAATCGATTTCTCAAATTATGGAAAAACCGGCCGCACCGACGGCCGCCGCTCCGCCGATCTGCGTCGACCTCGACGGCACCCTGGTCCGCACCGATCTGCTGCTGGAATCTCTGTTGTCGGCGGTACGCAAAAACCCGCTGGTGCTGTTCTATCTGCCGTTCTGGCTGGCGCGCGGCAAAGCGGCGCTGAAGCAGAAACTGGCAGCGGCGGCCGGCCTCGATCCGGCATTGCTGCCTTATCATGAGCCCCTCCTCGACTATCTGCGCGCTCAAAAACAATCCGGCTCGAAATTGTATTTAACCACCGCTTCGAACCAGCGCCTGGCGCAGAAAGTGGCGGATCATCTGGGGCTGTTCGATGGTGTTCTGGCCAGCGATGAATGGTCGAATCTCAAGGGCGCTCGCAAGCGCCGGGCCATCGAGGAAGAGCTGCTCGGTCAGCCTTACCTGTACGCGGGCGACTCCGCCGCGGACTTGCCCATCTGGAGTGGATCGGCCGGTGCGATCACCGTGGGAGCATCGCGCGCCGTCACTGCCGCCTTGAAGCGGGGGCACATTCCGATCGTTGCCGGATTCACCGGCCGTTCCTCCCGCGGGCTCGCTTCCCTGAAAGCGCTGCGCATCTATCAATGGTGCAAGAACGTGCTGGTGTTCGTGCCACTGCTGCTGGGACACGCCGTGAATTTCGCCCATGTCCTGCCGGCAACGGTAGCCTTCTTCGCCTTCTCGCTGTGCGCTTCGGCGTTTTACGTGATCAACGATCTGTTGGATCTGGAAGCCGACCGCGTTCATCCGCGCAAGCGCCGGCGGCCTTTTGCCAGCGGCGCCCTCAGCATTCCGGACGGCTTTCGCCTGCTGGCGTGTCTGGTTCCCGCCATCGTGTTGCTGAATCTCTGGCTGCCTCCGCAGGCTCGCTGGCTGCTGGCCTTCTATGCACTTGTGAACCTGCTCTACTCGGTGCAATTGAAGCGGGTCATGTTCCTCGACGTGTTGGTGCTGGCATGCATGTACACGTTGCGTCTGTTGTATGGAGCCGCGGCCTCGGCCATCACGGTGTCTCTCTGGACGCTGGCGTTTTCGTTGTTCTTATTCCTCGGCCTGGCGCTGGTGAAACGACTCACGGAATTGCGCCTAGTTCGCAACCACCGCGGGACCAGCGTTGCGCGCCGGGCCTACTTGCCGATCGACATCGGGATGATCCGCTCCTTCGCCAGTGCGTCGCTCTATCTTTCCGTGCTGGTGCTGGCTCTCTACATCAACAGTACGGACGTCGGGAAGCTGTACCACCGGCCCGAAGCGTTGTGGTTTGTCGGCCTGCTGCTGATTTATTGGATCAGCCGCGTGCTGATGCTGGCGAACCGCGGCGCCTTGACCGACGACCCTATCGTCTTCGCCTTTCGCGACCGTCCCAGCCGCTGTGTCGCCGTGCTGGTGGCCGGCTGCGTCGCTCTCGCGCTCTAACGCCCATGCAACTCGCCGAACCAACCCGCCCCACCAGCCTCCTTCAGTGGCCGGAAACCAACCGAACCCGGCTCGGGCTGCGCGCCAGCCGCTGGCTCCGGGCCGATTCCCGAGGATTGAGAATCGCAGCGGCCGCCGTGTGCCTGATCCTGGCTGCGTGCGGCGCCGTGCTTTGGCTCGGCATGCCGCACCAGGCGATTTACGGCCACGACACATTTATTCAGCTCGATGGCGGCTGGCGGGTCTTGCACGGGCAGAAGCCGCACGTCGATTTCTACAGCGCCTTCGGACCGGTGCCTTATCTGATCTCCGCGGCCGGACTCGCCTCCGCGAAACTCAGGGTGGAGGGGATGGTCAACGCCACTGCCGCCGTCGGTTTGGTGCTCGGTATCTGGTGCTGGATCTTGGTTCGGAATCGCTTGAAAGCCTGGGCCGGTCTGCTCTTCCTGGTCCTGATGCTCTCGCTCTGGCTCGCGCCGTTCCCGCTGGGCGAATCATTCTACATGACCGGCTACGCGATGCAGTACAACCGCTTGGGCTACGCTCTGGTGTCGCTGATTTTGCTGGAGGTCTACGCGCCCTTGAAACGGGTTTCCAGACAAATCGATCTCGGGGGCATCTCCACCGGCATCGCGACCGCGCTGCTCTTATTCATCAAGGTGAGTTTCGTTGCCGCGGCGCTCGCGCTGATTGCTGGCGGGTATCTGCTGGCCGGCAAGAAGCGGCGTCATTTCGGTTCGATGCTGCTGGGCTTCGCTCTGGTTGCCGTACCGCTGCTTGCTTATCTCAACTGGAACCTCTCCGCCATGCTGCACGACTTCCGCATCGCCGCGGCCGCCCGAAAAACGCGCTTCTTCGAGGGCTACGATCCTTTCCGCAGTCTGCTTCGTAACGTGGAGAGCATTGTTGCGCTGCTGGGTCTCAGCTTCTTGGTCCGAAGCTACTTGGTAAGAGGCCACGCTTCGCCGCGCAGATCCCGCGGCGTACTGGCGTTCGCCTTACTGGTGTTGGCCGCGGATCTGCTGTTGGCGATGTGCAACACCCAGCGCTCCGGCTTCCCGCTGGCATTGGCCGCGATCGTTCTGGTGGCCAGCCGCATTGGCGGACCGCCGCTACGTTCCATCGTTCTACTCACGCTGATTAGTCTGCTGCCCACGCTCTCCGCCACTGCCAACGGATGGGCCATGGTCTTACGGACGAACGTCCTCGCGAAATCGGCCTCGACCGCGGCTTCCTTCGACGCGCCGCATTTGGCCAAGCTGATTCTCGAAAATCACGACGAACCCGGGATCGACCCCGCCGCGCATAACGGCGCCCTCTACGTCAGTCGAGTCAACCAAGGTTTGGAGCTGCTGCGTGCGGCATCGCTACCCCAGGAACGAATCGCCTGCCTGTGGTTCACCAATCCTTTTTCGTACGCACTGCTGCGCACGCCTGCTACCGGCGGATCCGCGTTCTGGGCGTATGGCGTCAATTTCACACCCGCCGCCGCTCCCCAGCCGGCTCAGATTCTGGGGAACGCCGACGTCGTAATGCAGCCCAGGAACGTTCCCGATGACGTGGACGCGCAAACGCTGATGATCATCGCCGGGCCGGAATTGCGGGCGCACTACCGCATCGCCGCTGAGTCCGGCGCATGGATCCTGTGGAGGCACATATGAAACCCAAATTGCAGCTTGCGGCGCTGCTGACCCGTGTCGCTGTGTGGAACGGCGTCGTGCTCAACGGCCTGCTGGGATTGCTCGCGTTAGCCGCGCTGCACTGGGGCTTGCTCGAACGCGGGGTTGTCAGCACCGGCGTCTCTGCCGCGTTGCTGTGGCTGTTCCGCGGCCGCCAGGGAGACGATTCGTGGAGACCCATGCTCCACGCGTTGGATGTCTTTGAAGCGCACCTCCCGGTGTATCAGACCATCTTTTTCGACCTGCACGACAAGTTTCAGTATCCGCTTACCTCGCTGCTTCCGATGTACCTGCTGCGGCAGGCGCACTGGAGCGACGCGGGAATTCTGAAGCTGATGAACGTGCTGACCTGGATCGCTTTCTGGTTGACCATCGCCATCAGTGTCCGCATCCTGATCCTCGCCGCGCGGCGTCACGGCCTGGCGGAAGAGGTTTCCGGCCGGCGGCTCTATGCCGTCACTATCGCTGCCACCTTATGTGGATTGTGTTTCTACCCGCTGCTCAAGAATTACGTTCTAGGCCAGGCCCAAACCTTCATCTCCCTGATGTTCGCGTGCTCGCTCTATTTGTGGATGGAGCGCCATTACAAATGGTCCGGATTGCTGGTGGGCTTCATGTGCCTGATCAAACCCCAGTACGCGCTATTTCTGATCTGGTTTGCCTTGCGCAAGAAACTCGGCGGTTTGATCGCCGCGGCCGCCGTTATGGTTTCCGGCTTTTCCGCGGCGTCGTTGGTATTTGGGTGGAAGGAACAGATCGCCTATGTCCGCGTGCTGCGTTACATCTCCCAGCACGGCGAGTCCTACTGGCCCAACGAATCCATGAACGGCCTGCTGAACCGCCTGCTGTTTCATGGATCGAACTTGCACTGGACGGCCGCATCCTTTGCTCCGTACTCGCCTTTCGTTTACGCGACGACGGCCATCACCTCGGCCAGTCTGGTGGCGTTGGCCTTATGGTTTCCCTTCGACCATGCGCACCGGTCGGACGTCCTCGATTACTGCGTCCTAGGTCTCACGGCCACGGTGGCTTCGCCAGTCGCCTGGGAGCACCACTACGGAATCCTGGTTCCGATTTTCGCCTATCTGGCGGGGTCTCTCGCCGGCACACGCAATAGGACATTGCTTTGCGCCGCCTTCGTCCTGACCAGTAACGCCTGGAGCCCCATGAATGTTTTCGCGGGCGTCCCGGTTCTGAATGTCTTGCAGTCGCTGCGCTTCTTCGGAGCGTTGGCGCTCCTTGTGTACCTCTACCGAAACGCCAAGCAACAGCCACTCCAGGAGAGCCCACTGCCGGCGGGATACCCGGTTCTGGTGAATTGACATGACTGCCACGCTTCCAATCGAACCTGTCCAGGTCAACCCGGTCTCCTCGAAACGAATTCCCGAACTCGATGGCATCCGCGGTATCGCTGCCCTCATGGTGGTCTTCTACCACTTCGGGTCCATCAGCCCCGCTCCGCAGAACGTACTCTTACGAGCCTGGAATGTCACGGTCGGCTTGGGCTGGACAGCCGTGGATCTGTTTTTCGTTCTTTCGGGCTGCCTGATCACCGGAATTCTGCTGGACACGCGCGATTCGCCGCGCTTTTTTCGAAGCTTTTACGGCCGCCGCATGGTGCGAATCCTTCCGCTGTACTATGCGGCCGTAATGTTCTTCTTCTGGATTTATCTGCCGCTGGCGCACATGGCCGTCGCGCGCGGCGTCTATGCAACGAATTCTCAATCCTGGATGAACACCGGCTTCGGAGAGCAGGTCTGGTATTGGCTGCACGTCTCGAATTGGCGGACCGCCTTCGGGCATCTGGAGGTCTCTCCGGTGTCGCATTTGTGGTCGCTGGCGATCGAGGAGCAGTTCTATTTCCTGTGGCCGCTGGTGGTCTACCGCACCCCCGAAAAGCGATTGCTGAAAATTTGTGCGATGGCGATCGGCTTGTCTTTTCTCTCGCGCAACATTCCCTATTTTCAGGTCCAGCAGGCGATGCATCCCGGCTTTCTCTACCGGCTCACTCCATTTCGGGTGGACCCGCTGCTCTATGGCGCATGCATTCCCCTGCTCGCCCGATTGCCCGAGATCAGAAGCCGGGTCAGGCCGTGGTTCGGGCCGGCGCTGGTGCTAGGGTTCTGCGGGTTTGCGGCCGCGTGCCTGTGGGCCGGGAGTACCGACCTCTTGACAGCACCCATGACCAGGCTGGGATATTCCTCCCTGGGTTTGTTTTGGTTTGTAATTGTGTCGCTGCTGGTGGAATCCTCCGGTTCCCGCGCGCGCGTCGTCAGGTTCCTCAGAGGGGCGTTCCTCACCAGGGCCGGCGAGATCAGCTACGGAATCTACGTGATCAATTTATTGATCGCGTCCGTGATCGCATTGGCTTGCAAGAGGATCTTTCCCGCTCCCCACGTCAGTGTTGTCCGATCGCTGGTATCGCTGTCGGCGGGCTTGGCCGCGTCTTGGATTCTAGCGCGGCTGTCGTGGCGCTACCTGGAGCAGCCGTTTCTTAGAATGAAACGATTCTTCCCCTACTAACCAGCAGTCTGCCGCAAGACTCCCGGAAGTCCGCCGGCCTAATTCACAGCCATTGTCACCAGCGGACTCTGAACGTCTCCTGCACTTAGGGAGAAGGCAACCGCGGGCCCTGGTGTAATGCCGGGAGGGACGACGAAATTGATTTGCAAGACTCCAGCGACCAGCCCCGGCGCCGGTCCCGCGTACGTCACCGAAGCGGCGACGCCGCTGTAAAAATTTATCGCGATGGGGGCGACGGGCGCAGACGCCGCACCCACGGGAACCACCTCTCCGTCCTGGAGCTGTGGATTCATCGCGCCCACGCCGGTGGCGTAGACGCTGACAGTGGACCCGCGCGCGGCAGGCTGAGACGCGGAATTCAAAGTTGTGTCCTGATTGACGACCGCGGCCTGCCCAGCGCCACCGTCGCCAATTGTAAACGCGGCGGGCGCCACCGCAGTCAGACCCACGATACTCGCGCCTATCTGCCGGCCGAAGTAGGTCACGCTGGCGGCCGCGCCGGTTTGCCCCGCCATTTCGAACGGGACAACGGCATTGATCTGATTCGCCCCGGCGTAAACCACGGGAGCTGAAACACCGTTGAACGTCACGGCGATTCCGGAGGCGCCTGACAACCCCCAGCCCGATCCAAATAGCGTTACGATTTCCCCCGGAGCCACTGCGCTGAGGGCAAGACTCGCCCCATTCACAACCGCGAGACCCGCTGGCGGGATCACGGGAGGTGTTGCCCCAGGGAAAATAGAGGCGGACGCGCTGGAGCCGTCCGGTGAAATCGCCACAACGTTGAGCAAAGTCAACTCATAAGGTCCAGGGAGGGAGGTTTGCGCGGGCGTCAGAACCAGGTTGATAATCGAGCCGTCGGTAATCCCGATCTGGTTGAGGCCGTAAAGGACAAACCGTTGCTGCGAATTCGCAACAGTTGCTCCATACAAGGTCTTCGATGCGTTGGAAGCGCTTTGGCCCGCCGTCGCCGCGATCGACAAAATTGAGTTGTTGGAGAGCAGGTCCACTTGAATCGCGGACACAGAAAGCCCCGAGGTCGACAGGAGCACCGGTACGGTAACGGTTCCGTCCGGTTGCACGGTCTGAGGACCCAGCGAAAGCTGGGCGGTTTGGGCCCCGGTTTGGGCCCCGGTTTGGGCCCAAAGACAAATGCCAAATAAAGCGAGCAGGATGAATCTACCGAAGCGCAGATGCCCCTGCCTGCTCATATCCGGTAGATTATGGCAGACAGTAACGTGCCGGTGGGTAGTGGTCAAGTTTGAAAACCCGTTTAGCTTGAGGTCAACCCCGCTCCGTCGGAAACTAGGGTATGCCCATGCGGTTAGCAAGGCCAAGAGACACACGGCTGAACGAATTGATGCACCACCTGGGGGAGCAATCCACCACGGAGCAAGTAGAGAAACCTGATCCGAAAAAGGCGAAAAGCCCAACCCGAGCCGTGATCTCCAATTGATTGGCTGCATCCGGCCTGACACGGGGGCAGACGCCGACCTTCCGGGGCGTCACTCCGGATTGTCACTAAAAGCGAGTATCGCCGAATCCCGCTGGGCAGGGGCCAGAAAAAGGCCAAGGCTCAGCCCTAGCTAGCTTTGGCTCACACCGATAGCCGGAGACGAGCGAGTTATTCGCGCTTTTACAAAGTGGTTAGGCTTCGCCGTTTCCGGCATGCCCCTCATCGTTTACCTCCTCGCATGCGACTGCGAATAGCCTCTGGAACGTGTTCCGCTAGCCTCCAGCCGTCCTGTAATGCGCACCACCCCGGCCTTCTTTAAGACCTAAGAGTATTTAAACGAACCCTTCGAAGTCTTCTGGAAGTCGGCACGACACTCCATTCTTCAAGCCTTCTGATCTCACGCACGGTCTTTTCTTAACGCAGGCCGCGAGATACAACTTGATCGCGTTCGATACGCTCTTATTGCGAAGTGCGCCGACAGGAAGTTCGACTGCGGCATGAACTGATCCTAAGGCACCAGCCGTCACACTCGCAGCACCAGCTTGCCCAAGCGGGCCGACCGCTAGAAGATTCTCTAGCGAGACAATGAAGGCATCGAGGGCAGCCCTCTTGGCCCTTGCATCCACAAGCATTGCAGGATAATCGAACGTTTCTTGAGCCACGGCGCACTTTCTCCTTCCTCAAAAGACATACTTATGGTATAAACAAAACGGAAGCGGACTAGAGGGCAAGGGGCGGTTTTTCCGCCCCTTCCTTCACTGCGCGGGTCGAGTTGGCCCGCTCAGACTCTCATAGAGCTACCCTCGCTTTCCGTGGCGGGTTCGGCTAGGCCACACAACCATAAACCGAATCCGCCGCTCACCTTAGAGATTACCCTAGATCATTTCCCAGCGCAACTACTTTTTACATTGGTGCAGTTTTCCATTGACACTGCTCAAGCGCTTGAGCTATACTTGACTACATGAACCCCATAGATTCCAGCAGATCCCGGATTTCGGCCTTAGTGAAGGCTGCTCTATTGCTCAACGGGCGAATGACCGGCGTTTCAAAGCCAACTGTCTCAAAGCTCTTGGTCGAAGCTGGAGCCGTTGCATCGAAGTTTCAGGATGAAATGTTTCGCAACCTAACTTGCCAGCGGATTCAGGTCGATGAAATGTGGGCTTTCATCGGGGCCAAGCAGGGCAATGTGACTCCCGAGATTCTAGCCAAGAATCCAGACGCGGGCGATATCTGGCTGTGGGTCGCAATCGATGCTGATACCAAGATGGTGCCGTCCTGATGTTGGCGGGCTGACGCTGGTTTGCCTCCAAGTTCCTCTATGACCTTCGCCAACGCCTCAGCAACCGCGTGCAACTCACCAGTGACGGACACAAGGCGTACCTGGAAGGCGTCGATTATGCCTTCTCGGGGATGAACATCGACTACGCCATGTTGGTTAAGCTGTATGGCGCGGAACGCGCTACTGAAGCACGGTACAGCCCTGCGGAGTGCATCGGATGCAAGGCTAAACAAGTGCTCGACAATCCCGACCCAGAGCACATCGCACTAGCTTTGCGGAGCGCCAGAATCTCTCGGTTGCATGGGCATCCGCCGCTACACCCGACTGACGAACGCTTTCAGCCGCAAGCTTGACAATAGCGGCTGCCGTCGCGCTCTACTATTTCGCCTACAACTTCGTGAAGATTCAGCGCACGCTGCGCATGACGCCAGCAATGGCCGCTGGCGTAACTGATCGACTTTGGGAAGTGTCGGACTTGGTGCAGATGCTCGAAGCCGGAGAGCGGAGGTTGAAAAGAGCGGCGTGAAAATCAAACTTGACCAGTACGTGCCAGTGACATGTAAAGCCACGGACCGCAAATGGGTGTATACTTTTTCCAACCGGAAGGGCGAGAGCGAATTTAAGACGCTTCGCCGTCAAGGAGTGACCCATGGACTCGAAGAAACCGAATCGGCGCGGATTCCTGAAGGGTGGCGCGACGTTAGCCGGCCTGGCGGGGAGCGCGAAGGTCGCGAAGAGCCAGACTCCGGGGACGCCGGAAAAGAAAGTCGACGAGCTGGTTGCCTATGGGGATCGCTCGCGTTTCGTCAACTCCATCCGGATGCCCGTGGCCGAAAGGCATTCGCCGGATGAATTCGGGCTGACGTTCCACGTTTTGACCCCACTGCAGGATGAATTTGGGATCATCACGCCCTCGTCGCTGTTCTACACGGCGACACATCGCGGCTCCTATGTGCCCGACATCGACCCCAAGGAGCATCGGCTGATGATCCACGGGATGGTGGACCGGCCGCTGATCTTCACTATGGATGAGCTGAAGCGGCTCCCCTATGTATCGCGGATTCACTTTATCGAGTGTCTGGGAAACCGCGCCAGGCCGACCCACAAGACGGTTCAAGAAACGCACGGATTGACCGGTTGCGCGGAATGGACGGGGGTACCCCTGCCGTTGCTACTTAAGGAAGCGGGGGTGCAAAGCAGTGCGTCGTGGATCGTCGCGGAAGGCGCGGAGGAAGTGAAGGGCGCATCGAGTATTCCGCTGGGGAAGGCGATGGACGATTGCATGGTGGCCTACGCGATGAATGGCGAGCCGCTTCGTCCGCAGCAAGGCTTTCCGCTCCGGCTCATGGTGCCGGGCTTCGAGGGCATTTACCAGATCAAGTATCTCCGGCGCATCAAGGTAGTGGACCGCTACTACATGACCTATGACGACTACGGGCACATCAATCCGGATCCGAAGGTGGCGGCGCTCACCCACGAGATCGGTCCGAAGTCGGTGATCACGTTTCCTTCCGGAGGGCAGCAGCTTTCCGGTCCGGGGTTCTATGAGATCACGGGCTTGGCGTGGTCCGGCGGCGCCGCGATCAAAAGCGTGGAAATATCGACAGACGGAGGCACGAGCTGGAAAGTTGCGGAACTGCGGTCGCCGGCCTTGCCAATGGCGCACACCCGGTTCGGCTTGCACTGGAACTGGAACGGAAAAGAGTGCACGCTCATGTCGCGCTGCACGGACGAGCTGGGCACGCGGCAGCCTACGCGAGCCGAGGTCGCGAAATACTGGAACCAACCCTTGAGCGGCGATTTCCGCGTGCCGGGAGCGGACAACAGCGTTCAGCCATGGAAAGTGGCAGCCGACGGGAGCGTGCATAATGGGCTGGCCTAGAGTTTGTTGGTCGAGCGTCGCGCTGGTTACCGCGGTCTTCGGCGTCTGCCTGGGTGCCTGGGCGCAATCGCCCACCTACGGCGTGGGAAAGAGTCCGACCACGGAAGAAATTCGCGCCTGGGACATCGCCATCAGCCCGACGGGAAAAGAGCTCCCGCAAGGGCATGGGACGGCCAAGGAGGGTGCGGCTCTGTTCGTCAACAAGGGCTGTAACGGCTGCCATGGAGCAACCGGCGCGGGAGGCCCTGCTCCCACCCTGATCCGCAGCAAGCCCGGTCAACCGGCCATGGCGATGACCTGTCTGGCGCCTTGTGTGAACAACTCAAATGCCATGGCGGTTCACTCTCCGTTCGCGACGACGATTTGGGATTACATCAATCGCGGCATGCCACTGGGCGAAGAAGGCTCGCTCAAGCCCGATGAGGTATACGCGCTCACGGCTTACATTCTGTACAAGAACGACGTCGTCAAAGAAGACGAGGTGATGGACGCCCAGAGCCTGCCCAAGGTGAAGATGCCGAATCACGACGGATTTGGGCTGCCTCCGCCATGGAAGCACGGCGAGCCGAGGCTGCAAGGCTACCCATAAGACCGTACGGGCGTTGAGAATCCCCGGGCCACACCCGGCTCCCGCTCCGAATACGCGTTTTAGCGTTCTTGACTTTCGCGAATTACTAATGTCTAAGTGACTAGTCAGTAGACGTAAGACGAAATTGCATGCCCCCCGTCTTGTACAGAGTGATGGATCTTCGTCCAGGTGCTGCCTTACCTTGGCCGCACTTTCGCGCAGCATTGACTCGACTGGTGGCGCCTCGACTATTGGCGCCTCGACTATTGGCGCCTCCGCTCATGGCGAGGATCGTCCTTTGGGGCTGCGCCGCCGCCGTGGGCATTTTCATCGCGGCGCTGCTTTTGTTTGCGGCCATCACCACGGTACGGAAGAAGTTCTGAGCCCCTCGCTATCTCCTTGTTTCTGAAGGGGAAATTTTCCGAAATACAATTTCTCCCCCGGCATCATACGGAACAAGCCGTTTTTTTGTCAACTCGGCGGGACCCGCTCAAAGCAGCGGGCCTTAGGGAGGAATCATGCGGAAAGTTCCATTGGCGGAGATTCTGGACGCAAACCAGGTCCTGGCGACTCTGATCGCGTTCAAGAAGGGCGACTTCTCCGTCCGGCTGCCGGTGAACCAGGTTGGGCTAGCCGGCAAGATCGCCGACGTCTTGAACGACATCTTCGAGCTGAATGAAAACATGGCCAATGAGCTGATTCGCGTCAGCACGGCCGTGGGCAAGGAAGGGCGCATCAGCCAGCGGGCTTCCTTGACCGGTTCCGGCAGTTGGAACTCCTGCGTGGAATCGGTGAACAGCCTGATTTCGGACCTGGTGCAGCCGTCGACCGAAATCGCCCGCGTGATCGGCGCGGTGGCGCAAGGGGATCTTTCGCAGAAAATGTCGCTCGAAGTGGAAGGCCGCCACTTGCAGGGCGAGTTCATCCGTACTGCCCGCGTGGTGAACACGATGGTGGACCAGTTGAATTCGTTCTCCAGCGAAGTGACCCGCGTGGCGCGCGAAGTGGGAACCGAGGGCAAGCTGGGCGGACAGGCGGTGGTGACCGGCGTCGCGGGCGCGTGGAAGGACTTGACCGATTCGGTCAACTCCATGGCCTCCAACCTGACCAACCAGGTACGCAACATCGCGGAAGTCACCACCGCCGTCGCCAAAGGCGACCTGTCGCGCAAGATCACCGTCAGCGTGCAGGGCGAGATTCTGGAGCTGAAAGAACACCATCAACACGATGGTGGATCAGCTCGGCTCCTTCGCGAGCGAGGTGACGCGCGTGGCGCGTGAAGTCGGCACAGAGGGCAAACTGGGCGGCCAGGCAGTCGTCACCGGCGTGGCGGGCACCTGGAAGGATCTCACGGATTCGGTCAACTCGATGGCCTCGAACTTAACTTCCCAAGTTCGCAATATCGCGGAAGTCACCACCGCCGTGGCGCGCGGCGATCTTGTCGCGCAAGATCACGGTGGACGTTCTGGGCGAGATTCTGGAGCTCAAGAACACCATCAACACGATGGTGGATCAGCTCAGTTCATTCGCTAGCGAAGTTACCCGCGTAGCCCGCGAGGTCGGTACCGATGGAAAACTCGGCGGACAGGCGGTGGTCAAGGGCGTCAGCGGCGTCTGGAACGATCTGACGGACTCGGTCAATTTCATGGCCGGCAATTTGACCGCGCAAGTCCGCAACATTGCCGAAGTCACCACGGCGGTTGCCAACGGAGATCTTTCGCGCAAGGTCACGGTGGACGTGCGCGGCGAAATTCTGGAGCTCAAGAACACCATCAACACGATGGTGGATCAGCTCAGCTCCTTCGCGAGCGAAGTGACGCGCGTGGCCCGCGAGGTCGGCAGCGAGGGTGAGCTGGGCGGTCAGGCGCAGGTCAAAGGCGTGGGCGGAGTGTGGAAGGATCTGACGGACTCGGTTAATTCCATGGCCGGGAATCTCACGGCGCAAGTACGAAATATCGCCGAGGTCACGACGGCGGTGGCCAATGGCGACCTGTCGCGAAAAATCACCGTGGATGTGCGCGGCGAAATTCTCGAACTCAAGAGCACCATCAACACCATGGTGGACCAACTCAACGCGTTCGCCAGCGAAGTCACGCGCGTGGCGCGCGAGGTCGGAACCGAGGGCGCGCTCGGCGGGCAGGCGCAAGTGCGAGGTGTCGGCGGCGTGTGGAAAGACCTGACCGATTCGGTCAACTCCATGGCCGGAAGCCTCACCGCGCAGGTGCGAAACATCGCGGAAGTAACCACGGCCGTCGCCAACGGCGACCTGTCGCGCAAGATCACCGTGGACGTTCGCGGCGAGATTCTGGAGCTCAAGAACACCATCAACACGATGGTGGATCAATTGAGCTCGTTCGCCTCCGAAGTGACGCGCGTGGCCCGCGAGGTGGGAACCGAGGGCAAGCTGGGCGGGCAGGCTGTAGTGAAGGGCGTCGGCGGCGTCTGGAAAGATTTGACCGATTCGGTCAACTCCATGGCGTCGAACTTGACCAACCAGGTGCGCAATATCGCGGAGGTGACAACAGCCGTCGCCAAGGGCGATCTTTCCCGCACTATCACGGTGGAAGTGCGCGGCGAAATTCTGGAGCTCAAGAACACCATCAACACGATGGTGGATCAGTTGAGCTCGTTTGCCTCCGAAGTGACTCGCGTGGCGCGCGAAGTCGGCACGGAGGGCAAGCTTGGTGGTCAGGCGGACGTTGAAGGGCGTCGCAGGAACATGGCGCGACCTGACGGAGTCGGTGAACTCCATGGGCGGGAACCTGACCGCGCAAGTTCGCAACATCGCGGAGGTAACCACGGCCGTCGCGCGTGGCGACCTTTCGCGAAAAATTACGGTAGACGTGCGCGGCGAAATTCTGGAGCTGAAGAACACCATCAACACCATGGTGGATCAGCTCAATGGGTTTGCTAGCGAAGTCACCCGCGTCGCCCGCGAAGTGGGAACGGAAGGCCGCCTGGGAGGCCAGGCCGATGTGCGCGGCGTGGCCGGCACGTGGCGCGATCTGACGGAATCGGTGAACTGGATGGCGTCGAACTTGACCAACCAAGTCCGGAACATCGCCGAAGTCACCACTGCTGTCGCCAGGGGCGACCTCTCGCGCAAGATTACGGTCGACGCGCGCGGGGAAATCCTGGAGCTCAAGAATACGATCAACACCATGGTGGATCAACTGAGCTCCTTCGCATCCGAGGTCACGCGCGTGGCGCGCGAAGTGGGCACGGAAGGCAAGCTGGGCGGACAGGCCGACGTTCGCGGCGTGGCGGGGACCTGGAAGGATTTGACCGATTCGGTCAATTCCATGGCGTCCAACCTGACCAACCAGGTTCGCAACATCGCGGGAGTCACGACGGCCGTGGCCAAGGGAGATTTAACTACCAAGATCACCGTGGACGTTCGCGGCGAGATTCTGGAACTCAAGAACACCATCAACACCATGGTGGACCAGCTCAACGCATTCGCCAGCGAGGTCACCCGCGTGGCGCGCGAAGTCGGAACGGAAGGCAAGCTGGGCGGGCAGGCGGACGTACGCGGCGTGGCCGGCACCTGGAGAGACCTCACGGAATCGGTCAACTCGATGGCTTCCAATCTCACGGCGCAAGTCCGCAACATCGCCGACGTGACTACGGCCGTCGCCAAGGGCGACCTGTCCCGCAAGATTACTGTGGACGCACGCGGCGAGATTCTCGCACTGAAGGACACCATCAACACCATGGTGGATCAACTCAGCTCCTTCGCCAGCGAAGTGACGCGCGTGGCGCGTGAGGTGGGAACCGACGGGCGCTTGGGCGGACAGGCCGATGTGTATGGCGTCGCGGGAACCTGGAAGGACCTGACGGAGTCGGTCAACTCGATGGCCTCGAACCTGACCAACCAGGTTCGCAATATCGCGCAGGTGACCACGGCGGTCGCGATGGGGGACCTGTCGCGCAAAATCACGGTGGACGTTCAAGGCGAGATTCTGGAGCTGAAGAACACCATCAACACCATGGTGGATCAGCTCAACTCCTTCGCCAGCGAAGTGACGCGCGTAGCCCGCGAAGTCGGAACGGAAGGGAAGCTGGGCGGGCAGGCGGAGGTTCGCGGAGTCGCGGGAACGTGGAAAGATCTGACCGACAACGTGAACCTGATGGCGGCCAACCTGACCACCCAGGTCCGCGGCATCGCCAAGGTGGTGACGGCGGTCGCTAACGGGGATCTGAAGCGCAAACTGGTGCTGGAGACCAAGGGCGAAATCGCGGAGCTGGCGGACACCATCAACGCCATGATCGACACGCTCGCCACGTTTGCCGATCAAGTGACGTCGGTCGCGCGCGAAGTCGGCATCGAGGGTAAGTTGGGCGGGCAAGCGCGCGTGCCGGGTGCGGCGGGATTGTGGCGCGATCTTACCGACAACGTCAATCAGCTCGCCGCGAACCTCACCAATCAGGTGCGCGCCATCGCGGAAGTCGCAACGGCCGTCACCAAGGGCGATTTGACGCGCTCTATCGCGGTGGCCGCGCAAGGCGAAGTCGCGGCGCTGAAGGACAACATCAACGAGATGATCGTGAACCTGGCCGCGACTACGCGCAAAAACACCGACCAGGATTGGCTCAAGACCAACATCGCCAAGTTCACGGGCATGATTCAGGGCCAGCGCGACCTGCTGACCGTGGCCCGGCTGCTGCTCAGCGAGCTCGCTCCGCTGGTCAGCGCACAGCATGGAACCTTTTACATCACCGACCAGTCAGACACGGGCGCGACGCTCAAGTACATGGCCGGCTATGCCTTCGACCACACCAGCGACGCTCCCGTCCAATTCCAATTTGGGCAGGGGCTGGTGGGAGAGTGCGCCAGCGCCAAGCAGCGCATTCTGGTTCGCGACGTGCCGAGCGACTACATTCATATCCGCTCCAGCCTGGGCTCCGGAACCCCGATGACCATCGTGGTGCTGCCGGTGTTGTTCGAAGGCGAAGTGAAGGCCGTGGTGGAGCTTGCCTCCTTCCATCAGCTATCCGAGGTTCACCTTGCGTTCCTGGATCAGTTGACCGAAAGCATCGGCATCGTGCTGAACACCATCGCGGCGACGATGCGAACGGAGCAGTTGCTGCAACAAAGCCAGGCGCTGGCGGAGGAGCTTCAAAAAACCAACGCCGAGCTTCAGGAAAAAGCGCAGTTGCTGGCCGACCAGAACACCGAGGTCGAAGCCAAGAACCGCGAAATCGAGCAGGCCAAGCACGCTCTGGAAGAAAAGGCCGAGCAGTTGGCCTTGACTTCCAAATACAAGAGCGAGTTCCTGGCGAACATGTCGCATGAGCTGCGCACGCCGCTGAACAACCTCCTGATTCTGGCGCGCGTGCTGGCCGACAACTCCGAAGGCAACCTCAGCCCCAAGCAGATCAAGTTCGCCGAGACCATTCACTCCTCCGGCACCGATCTGCTGGCCCTGATCAACGACATTCTGGATCTCTCCAAGATCGAGTCCGGGAAGATGGACGTGGAAGTCGGCAACGTGCGCTTCCAGGAGCTCGAGGATTATTGCGTGCGCGCCTTCCGTCACGTGGCCGACGGAAAGGGCATCGGCTTGGCGATCGAGATCGACACTCAGATTGTCACGGAGGTGCTGCGCACGGACGTCAAGCGCTTGCAGCAGGTGCTCAAGAATCTGCTGTCGAACGCCCTCAAGTTCACCGAACAGGGTTCGGTGCGTCTGGAGATGGAACGGGCGGCGAGCGGCTGGAGCCCGACCCACCCCATTTTGAATCGCTCCAAGAGCGTGATCGCGTTCTCCGTGGTCGATACCGGAATCGGCATCGCGCCGGAGAAGCAGCGTATCGTCTTCGAAGCCTTCCAACAAGCCGACGGAACCACCAGCCGCAAGTACGGCGGCACCGGGCTCGGCCTCTCCATCAGCCGCGAGTTGGCGCGCTTGCTGGGCGGAGAAATCCGTCTTCAGAGCGCCGTGGGACGCGGGAGCATTTTCACGTTGTACCTGCCCCAGGCCTACATTTCTTCCGCTCCCAAGCCGGACGCAAGCGATGCCGCTCCTGCCATTAAGGCCGTGGAAGGAAGACCCGCGGGCGTGGTGGATTTGATTCTGGCGCCGACGGTAGGCGCCGTTCCGGCGGAGTTGGTCGAGGAAATGGCGGTGGACGACGATCGCAACCTGGTTGAGCCGGCAGACCGGGTACTGCTCATCGTCGAGGACGATGCGACTTTTGCAAAGATCATGGTGGATCTCGCGCGCAGCCGCGGGATGAAGGCTCTGGTGGCGCTGCGAGGCAGCACCGCGATCTCTCTGGCTCGCGAATTCCAACCCGGAGCGATCACTCTGGACCTGCGTCTTCCCGACATGAGCGGTTGGACTCTGTTGGACAGCTTGAAACACGACGCTCGCACCGCGCACATTCCGGTGCATGTCATCTCGGGCCATGAGAACAACAAGCGAGGATTCGCGCTAGGCGCGGTGACGTGCGTTCCCAAAGACGTCAGCCAGGAATCCCTGGAAGGGGCATTCGCGGCGGTGGAGCGCTCCATGGAGGCGCGCAAGAAGAAGCTGCTGTTGATCGCGGAAAATGAAGTCCGGTCCGCGGATATCCGTAACCTGCTGGCCGGCGGCGATCTTGAAATCATCGACGTTCCGGATTTGAACGCCGCGAGTGAGGTGTTGCAGTCGACGCAGTTGGACGCCGTCGTGCTTGACTGGGTCCTTCCGGAATCGGGGGGCATCGAATTCATCGAAAAGATTCAGGCCAGCTCCAGCCTGCCTGTGCCGCCGGTGGTAGTCTCCGGCAGCTATAAACTTACCGACGAGCAGGTTGCGGCCATCCATCGCTGTACCCGCACCGGTCCGGTTCGTTATGCGCCCTCGATCGAGCGGCTTTTCGAAGAAGCGGTGCTACTATTGCACCGGCCCGCCAGCTCGCTTACCGAAGAACAGGCCAGCGTCTTAGCCGAGGTGCGCCGTTCCGACGCCATCCTGGCCGGGCGGAAGGTGCTGGTGGTGGATGACGACTTGCGGAATATCTTCGCCCTCACCAGCGTTCTTGAGCATCGCGAAATGAAGACCATCCACGCGGAGAACGGGCGCGCCGGCATCGAGCTGCTGAAAAGCACGCCGGACGTGGATATCGTGCTGATGGACATCATGATGCCGGAGATGGACGGCTATGAAACCATGCGCGCCATCCGCAAGATCCCGGAATTTCGAAGCCTTCCGATCGTCGCTTTGACAGCTAAGGCGATGAAGGGCGACCGCGAAAAGTGTCTGCGGGCCGGTGCATCGGACTATGTAGCCAAGCCCGTGGACCTCGACCTTCTTTTCTCCGTCATGCGCGTATGGGTGGCGCGGGACGTCGACACCCGGTTCGAACATGGCGCCGCGCATCTGCCCAACTGGCTGGACGATCATGAGGCGACGCTGGACGATGACCGCGCCGTGATCCAGCCCGGGGATCCGGTGGTGCTGGTGGTGGAAGACGATCCCACTTTCGCCCGCGTGCTGGTGGAGAACGCGCACGGCCGCGGAATGAAAGCGCTGGTCGCCCTTCAGGGCAGCACGGCGATCGGCATGGCGCGGGAGTTTAAGCCCAGCGCCATCACACTGGACGTGAGGCTTCCGGATATGAGCGGATGGACCGTGCTGGATTACCTGAAGCACGACCCCGCAACGCGGCATATCCCGGTTCACGTCATTTCCGGAGTGGATGCTTCCGGCGAGGGATACAGCCTGGGCGCCAAGACCTGCTCGGACAAGAATCCGGAGAGCCACCCGCTCAGCCGGCTGTTTCCGGAAGTGCAGAACTCCGCCCTGGAACGCACCAAGAAACTGCTGGTTATCGCCGGCTCCGAACCGATGAAAAGGGCCATCCGGGATTATCTGGTTGCGCCCGATCTGGAGCTTGCCACGGCGCATTCGGAGCCCGAAGCGCTGACGCTTCTGGAACGCTGGCCGATGGACGGGATCGTACTCGATTGGGTGGTTTCCGAAACCTGCGGAACGGCTTTCATCGAGCGCATTCAAGCCCTGCTGCGTCCCTTTGTGCCGCCGCTGATCGTGCTGGGGCCGCCGGAAATCGACCTCCGGCGAGCCGCGGAGCTGCGCCGTTTGTCGCATCAGAGCGCCGTCGCTTACGCGCCGTCCATGGAGCGTCTTCTGGATGAAACGGTGCGTCTCATGAGCCGTCCCGAGAGCGCCCTTCCGCAGATGCAGAGAGATATACTGGCGGATATCCGGCAAGTGGATCCCGTCCTGATGCGGCGGAAAGTGCTGGTGGTAGACGATGACCTGCGCAATATCTTCGCCCTTACCAGCGTGTTTGAGCAGCACAACATCGAGGTTTTGCACGCCGAGACCGGGCACGACGGAATCGCCGTCCTCGAACAGAACAAAGACGTGGAGCTGGTCCTGATGGACATCATGATGCCCGGGATGGACGGCTTCGAGGCGACGCGAACCATCCGCCGCATTCCCGGCTCCGAGTCTCTGCCGATCATCGCCCTGACGGCCAAGGCCATGAAGGGGGATCGTGAAAGGTGCTTGCAAGCCGGCGCTACGGATTACGTGACCAAGCCGGTAGACCTGGAGTATTTGTTCTCGGTTATGCGGGTCTGTCTGATCCGCTCCGGCGGAAGTGAGTTGCGGATGGCGGCGGCAGGGGTGCGGAATTCAGTGTTCGGGATTCGGAACGCATGACGCCGGTGGCCTTTCCCTCGCAATCAGGGCTTTCTCCGCTGGCGCCGCAGGAGCCCGTCAAGCTCCTCCTGGTGGATGACGACCGCGACGCTCTGCTGGCTTTGCAGGCCATTCTCGAACCGCTTAACCAACACCTTATGCTGGCCGAAAGCGGCAAGGACGCGCTGCGGCTGTGCCTGGATCACAACATTGCGGCCATTCTCCTGGATGTCCGCATGCCGGATATGGACGGCTTCGAAACCGCGGAATTGATCCGCTCCCGCAAACGTTCCCGCCATACGCCGATCCTGTTCCTGACCGCTTATCGCAGCGACGAGCAGCTCTTCCGCGGTTACGATCTGGGCGCGGTCGATTTTTTGTTCAAACCGATTGTGCCGGAAGTGCTTCAGAGCAAAGTTTCCGTCTTTGTGGAGCTGAGCCGCAGCGAGCAAACCCTGCGCCGCCAGGCGGAGGAGATCGCGCAGACCGAGGAACAGTTTCGCGCCGTGTTGGAGGCCGCTCCGGATGCGATGGTAATCACTTCGGAGGACGGTTCGATCGAGCTTACAAACTCCCGCGTGGATGCACTGTTCGGCTACGACCGCAGCCTGCTGGCCCGGACCGGTATCCGGTCCTTGATTCCGGAATGGGAGCCCGTGGCGGGAGGGCCGGCCCAGGAACGGCGTTTGACCGGCGTGCGCTTGGACGGTTCGTCGTTCCCGGCCGAGATCACGTGCAGCCCCTTCACCACCCGCAAGGGGCGCTTCATCACCACGGCGATTCGTGACGCGACCCAGCAGGTGCGCGCCGAAGCCCGCAGTCAGCAAATCAATCAAGAACTGGAGCGGAGGGTCGCTGAGCGCACCGCCGCCCTCACCTATTCCAACGACGCTTTGCGGCAGTTCGCCTGGGCCGCGAGCCACGATCTGCAGGAGCCCATCCGGACTATCCTCTCCTACTCGCAGTGGTTGGACGAGGTCAGCCAGGAAACGCGGGCTCCTCGCGAAGGGCAGATGTTGGATATTATTCAACAGCAGGCCTCCCGGCTGCACCGCCTGCTGGGAGCTTTGCAGCAATACGTCCAGGTGGCGGAGTCCGGAGAGACGAACTGGGTCTCCGTAAACTGCGGGGCGGCCCTGGATGTCGCGGTCGCGAATCTGCGCGGCACGATCGAAGAATCTAACGCAACCATCGTCAAGGGGCCGCTTCCCACGGTGCGCGGCACGGAGATTATGCTGGTCCAGTTGTTTCAAAATCTCATCGGTAACGCCATCAAGCACCGGTCCGCGGCGCCTCCCAAGATTTCCATCACGGCGGAAGCCTCCGGCGGAGCCTGGACGTTTTCGGTCAGGGACAACGGCGCTGGAATCGAATCCAAGTACCGCGATTACGTTTTCGGTGTTTTCAAACGGCTGGATGCGGCGCAACCCGCGGGCACGGGGATGGGGTTGGCGATTTGCAAGGCCGTGGTGGAGCGGCTGGGCGGCCGCATTTGGATCGCCGAGAGCCAGGGTCCAGGAACGCTGTTCCGCTTCGCCCTCCCACGGGAGCCGAAACCATGAACCCTTCGGTTCGCATTTTCCTGGCGGAGGACAACCCCGCCGATGTGTGGCTGATCCGGGAGGCGCTCAAGCGGCAGTCCCTGAATGTTGCGATCGATAATTATCCGACGGCGGCGGATGCGATCGCGGCCGTGGCCCGCTGTGGCTGCGCGGATGTCCCGGTTCCGGATCTGATCCTGGTCGACGTCAACCTTCCGGCCGGACACGGCAGCGACGTCCTGGCAGCGGCGGCGGCCAATCCGTTCTTGGCCGAGACTCCCAAGGCCGTCTTGTCGTCCTACATGCAGCCGGCGGAACAGGAGCGAATGCGCAGTTTGGGGGCGCTTTGCTTTCATCTCCAAACCCGCCGGCCTGCATGAGTTTTTGCGAATGGTAGGAACCAAGGTCGGCGAGTTGTTGGACCTCTCCACGCCGGCCGATTGAGAATTAGACTGTTTCCTTGACGTCCCGCGCTTGCCCGGCGGCGGTACCGGCGAATGGAACGGCAATGCAGAAACGGGCGCCACGGACTTTGCCAGACTCGGCGCCGGACTCGACCCAGATCCGGCCTCCATGCGCTTCCACGATGCGCTTGGCGATCGCCAGCCCCATGCCGGAGCCGGGAATCTCGCGGCCGTGCAGGCGCTTGAAAGGAAGAAAGACCAGTGTCTGGTATTCAGGCGGGATGCCGGGCCCATCATCCTGGATGCTGACGGTCCACTCCTCGGGTCCGGTTTGCCCGGCCGCGATGGCGACGGAGGGACGTGAACCGGGCCAGCGGTAATCCAGTGCGTTCGAGATTATTTGCTCGAAAACCCGCTGCCATTCGGAGAAATCGCCCGCTACAACCGGAAAAGGTCCTTGGGATTGTATGGCGGCGGCGGTCTCCTCTATGCGCGCGCGCAACGCCTGCTGCGCGGATGCGGCTGCGAGCCCCAAGTCTACCGGACCCGGATTCGCGCGGTCACACCGGTCGAGCTGGCAATAGGACAAAAAGCTGCGCAGCAGATGACGCGCGCGGCTGTTGGTGGCCAGTACGTGATCGAGAATGGCGCGTTCGTCTCCGGAAAGCCGTCCTTCGACCATCTGCGCGAGCGCTGTTACGGATCGCAGAGACTCTTCCACGTCGTGACAGATGTGCGAGGCGAACTGCTCGGTTTGCCCTTGAGTCTCGCGAAGCCGGCTTTCCAGGACACGCACGCGCTCCACACCGCCGGAAACCACCGTCATGACCCCGCCTTGGCGACATACTTCGACTCGGCCAGCCAGTTGTAAAGAGTTCTCAGGCTAACGCCCAGCAGGCTCGCCGCCCGGTGGCGGTCTTGATTCACGCTTTTTAGCGTCGCCGCGACGTATTCCTTCCGGATTTCCTCCAGCGTCCGGCCCACTTCAAATCGCACCACGCCATCGTCGGCGCGCACCGGCGCCGGAGCCAGATCCGCTTTCTTGGGTTCAGCCAGGCTCTTGGGCAGGTGCGAGGGGCGGATCAAACCCTCCTTTGCCGTAATCACGGACCATTCCAGAACATTACGCAACTCGCGGACATTGCCGGGCCAGGAATGGGCCATGAGGCGTTGCAGGGTGTCCCGGTGCAGTGCTGTCACGGAACAGCTGTGTTTTTGGTTCAGCTGATTGACGATCGTCTGCGAGAGCTGCGGAATATCCTCTGGACGTTCACGCAGAGGGGGAAGGTGAATGCGGAAGACATTCAAACGGTAAAACAGATCCATCCGTAGGGGCGTTTCGGACGCTACCGTACCGGTTAGACGATTCGTCGCCGCCACAACCCGCACATCGACGGAAATCTCCTCGGAGCCCCCCACGCGCCGCACTTTCGATTCCTCCAGAGCCCGTAGCAGGCGCGCCTGCATGGTGTGCGGCATCTCTCCAATTTCGTCCAGCAGAAGCGTGCCCCGGTGCGCCTGCTCGAAACAGCCCGCGTGCCTGCCCACGGCTCCGGTGAAGGCCCCTTTTTCGTGGCCGAACAGTTCGCTTTCGATGAGTTCGGAAGGGACCGCGGCGCAGTTGATCGCCACGAAGGGGCCGCCGTTCCTCGGGCTTAAGCGGTGAATCGCGCGCGCGGCCATCTCCTTGCCGGTCCCGCTTTCGCCCGTAATCAGCACGGAGGCTTGAGTCGGAGCGGCCCGTTGAATCAAGTTATAGACTTGCTGCATGGCTCGCGAGGCTCCCACCATCTCCCCCAGCATGCCCTGTTGACTCAACTGACGCTGCAGGCGCTCCGTTCCTCGAACCAGTTCTCCATGCTTGATGGCGCGATCCAAAAGGGTGGAAAGAACCCCCGGCTGAGCGGGCTTTTCCAGAAACCAGAACGCCTGCAAATCATGTACGACGGTGACCGCGTGTCCCGTATCCCCAAAACTGGTGAGCACGATCGCCGGCGTAAACTGGCCCCGGCCGAGGAGCGTCCGCAATAGTTCGGGTCCGTCCATCCGCGGCATCATCATGTCCGTTACGATGGCCGAAACCGGAGCGGTGTCGAGTCTTTGAAGCGCCTCGAGACCATCCGCGGCGGTCTCGACCTTGTAGCCGAACGAACGCACAATGCCGGCAAGCATGGCCCGGTCTTGTTCGTCATCGTCGACCACCAAGATCGCTGGTGTTTCTGAGGGACGAAATGGCACTGCCGCCATTTTATCCCCGTCGGTGGAGTTCCAGTCTTGCACTTTTGGCTGGATAAGCATCCTCCATTTGGCCTAAGTGCACGAGGAGGCCCATCCCTCCCACGAAATAAGATGACCGCCCGATGTCGATCCGCCTGGCGTTCAAACCTCTGCCGAAAGAATCGCGTCCAAGCCATCGGTCCAGTTTGCAAAATCGCGAGGACGGACACCCACGATGGCCTTCCTCGGATCGGCATTAGCCGAACGGCAAAGCCGGCCTCCGCAATGTTCAGTATTTATTACCGAATTTTGCAGATTCTGCGCTCCTTGGGTCGATCGCAAGCTAGCGATGGCCAGCGGTGGCACAAAATTTGCGCGAATCGAACTGGGCTGCCAGCCCCGCTTCGCCTCCGAGTGCAAGATTTGCACCCAAATCGAACGAAGAACTGATTTGTTTTCAATTGGCAGGCTTTGGTCCTGAGGATGCTGCGGGGTCTCCATGACCGAACAGGCCTACGGGCAGGCTTATCAGCGCGGATTTGACCGAACGGTTCGCTTTCTCATCTCTCGCGGCGCGTGCGGCGATCGAGCTACGGAGGCCGCGCAGGCAGCCTGGGTCCGCGGGTGGGAGCGGTTGCATCAACTGCGAGATGAGAGCCTGTTGTTGACCTGGATTAACACCATCGCCCTAAATGCCTTCCGTTGTGGCTGGCGAAAAGAGCGATTCGTGGTGCCGTTGCACGAACGCCACTGCGAGTTTGAAATCGACTTGGCGCCGATCGAACTAGCGACCGTCCTGAAGCGGTGCCACCGCCGGGAGCGGGCTTTGCTGGAGTTGCAAATCCAGGGAGCCACCACCGAGGAAATTGCGAACCATAAGGGAGTATCTAAAACGGCGATTCGTATCCGCCTCATGCGTGCCCGGCGCGCGGCTCGCGCACGGCTCAAGATCCAGACCCCGCGGAGGCGGTCCGGCCTGGGCTCCAAGCCCACGCTTACCGGCGCCAGCCTGAAAGCGGCGTGAATCTCAGGCTGTAGCGCCGCCCTGTTTTTCGGAACCTTCGCCCGGTAAAGCGGAGCCGCTTTCTGCGAGCAGGCTCTGGATTCCCGCGGCGACTTTCTTCAAGAACTCGCCAAACTCACCCGGCTTGACCAGGTACAACGCCGCACCATACTGCTGTGCACGGATCCGATCGGCTGGGGCGCTCGAGGACGTCAGAATCATCACCGGTACGTGTCTGGTCACCGGATTATTGCGAATCTGGTTCAGGACTTCGAAGCCGTCAACGCGGGGAAGATTAAGATCCACCACCAATAGGTCCGGGGGGGCCGTCATCGCGGCGATGGCCTTTGCAGCAGTCTCACCGTCAGAGTAATGTTCGAGGGTGAAGGCGATTCCACGGCGGGCCAAGGACTCACGGAAGGCTAGTACGTCCGGAAAATGGTCCTCCGCTATGGCGATATGGGGGATGCTCAAGAAACCCTCGCTGTTGCGGCGGGGCACGCGGTCATCCAATCCGTCTCAGCCAACAGAAGAGATTGTTTCTATAGGTATTCGCTCCCAAAAAACAGTTGCGGCGCTGCTGCTCTCCGGGAAGATTTACTGGACCCGCACGGCATCTTGCACCATTTGCACCAAGACAGGCCGCAAAGTGACGGGCCGGCAGCTAAGGCTTGGTCGCTTCGTATCGAATCTGCTTCAGAGTCTCGGTCTGCCGCGCGAGCTCGGAATTACCGGCTGGGAATTGGTTCACGCTCAGAATGAACGCAACGATGTCCGCGCATTGATCGCGGCCGAGCTTACCTGGATTGTTCGCCGGCATGGAGGTTCTAATTCGCTCAAACAGGTCACCCAGCGTCAGGCCGTTCCAGTTGGAGGAAAACTCGCCGCCTTGCAAGGGCGGAGCAGAGTCCGCTCCAGTAAGGTCGGAGCCGTGGCAGGAGGCGCATTGCGCCGCGTATTGGCTTGAACCGCGTTGGGCTTGTTCGGAGGTATAAACGCCGTCCCAGACGGAACGCCCGGTCTGCGCGAGCAGAAGGCCCGCGGCCAGCCACGGGCCCACCAGGCTAGTTCGAAGGAACGCCGAACGCGATGTATTCACCCGAGTAAGCTCCGCCGCTCACGGCAACAACGATGTACTGCTTGCCCCCGGCCATATAGGTCATCGGCGATCCGCTCTGCGGCGCCGGCATCAACACGGAGCCGACTTCCTTGCCGGTGGCTTTGTCGTAGGCGCGCAGCATCGCGCCCCGAGGATGCTGCGGCGTAGTGGTAATCTGACTGTCGCCGAGAATCACCAGCGTCTTGGTGACCAGTAGGCCTACGCTTCCGCCTTGGCCGGTGTTGGGAAGATTCCGACCCTTGAGCGCCGGGCTGATTGCGAACCACGTCCGGCGTCTCGCCGTAGGGAACCTGCCATTTCAGCTCCCCGCGATCCAGGTCGATGGCGGAGATAACGCCGTAAGGCGGCTTCAAAATCGACAGACCCTGAACCGTCAACACGCCCGCCCTGGCAGGCGCGGGAACTGCGGGCGCTGGGGCCGTTGGAGAGGATGGACCCGCGCCTCCTCTTCCGGCGCCTCTGCCTCGTCCGCTGGCCTGGGGAGCATCCGCCGCCGTGCCGAATCCCGGACCCTCCGATACCCGAAAATCGGTCTCGTTTCTACCCAACACGTAGCGAATGTCGGAGAATCCCTGGGGCGGCGTTCGCAAGGAAAGAACCGAGAACGCGGATTGGTTGGCTTGTGCGTAGACGATGTGAGTCTCCGGATCGTAGCCCGCGCCTGGCCAGTTCGTGCCGCCATTGGCCTTGCCCAGTGTCAGCGACCCCAGAGTGTTGTTGTTGCCGATCATGGGCGGAAGAAACATGGGGCCGACCTGATAGCGCGCCACGACATCCTTTGCCTCCGCCCTAAGCTCGGGCGTGAAATCGATCAAATCGTCCGGAACATTGAAGAAATTCCGCGCATAGGCGGGCGGCTTGGTGGGAAATGGCTGCGTGGGCGAAGTCTTCTCGCCGGGAACGTCGGATTGCGGCACGGGCCGTTCCTCAATCGGCCACACGGGATGCGCCGGTCACCCGGTCAAACACGTAGAGAAAAGACTCCTTCGACTGGGCAGCGCGACGGCCTTGATCGATCTTCCCGTCGACGTTGATGTCCGCCAGAATGGGCGCCGACGATAGATCGTAATCCCAGATCGGATGATGCACGATCTGAAAGTGCCACTTCCGTTTGCCGGTCTTCAGGTCGACGCATACCAGGCTCTCGCCGAATAGATTGTCGCCCGGCCGCTCCCCGCCATAGTAATCCGACGTCGGCGATTCCACCGGAAGGTAAACCAGTCCGAGGTCTTCATCCACCGTCATCTGCGTCCACACTCCGGTATTGCCATTGGTGGCCCAGGAACCGTTCTCCCAAGTTTCGTTGCCCAGACTCGCCCGGCCGTGGAATGGTGTTGAAGGTCCAGAGCGGTTTTCCGGTCCGGGCGTCAAAGGCGCGCACCAAACCCTTGGTGTTGTTGTGGGTGACCACGGTCATGCCTTCTTTGAAGGAGGAACCCACGATGATGGTGTCCTTGACCACCAGCGGCGTCGCATGCAGGCCTGCTTCTCCGGTTTCGAGATCGATCTGCTGTCCCGTTCCCGTCACCATTCCTTCCTTCAGGTCCACGATGCCGCTCTTGCCGAAGCCCGCAATGGGCTGGCCGGTATGCGCGTTGAGCTCAATCAGCCGGTAGCCGGTGGTGACGAAGACCACGCGATCGTCGCCTTTGCCATCGGTCCAGAAAGAAACGCCGCGGCCCGATAGTTGACGGGGAGCGATGGCGGCTCGATTGCCCTCGCGCAGCGCGTATATCCACATCACCTCGCCTGTCGTCGCGTCGATGGCGACCACCGACCGGCGGGTGCCCGCCGTCGTATAGAGCACGCCCTTAATCATCAAAGGCGTTCCCTCCAGCTTGTATTCGGGATGCGTCCCGAAATTATCCGTCTTCAGCCGCCAGGCGACTTCCATGTGGCTGAAGTTCGACGCGTCGATCTGATCCAGCGGCGAATACTTGGTGCCCTTCAAATCCGCGGTGTAGTACGGCCATTCGCCATTCTTGGTGGATGGCTGTTGCGCGGAAGCGAGGATACAGGAAAAAAGCGCCACGGCCGGCAGTGCGCGCATATAACCTCCGTGCGGACTATTTAACGGAAACCTTAACTTGTGCGTTGGACCAACAGCACTGGAAACCACGGCCGCCTTCGCCGGACCAGTCGTTGGCCAGCACTCGCAGAATGTACTCCCCGGGCTCGCTGAACGTCGCGGTAGTGGTGGCCTTCCCATGAAACACCGTCTGAGCAGGAGCGGCGAATTCCGCGGATTCCGCGGCCGGTTTGTCACCGGCGAACGTCACCGATCCCGGCCCCCTATATTTGCTCCACGACAGAGTGACCGGCGCCGTTCTGGGGCGAGTTGCGCCGGGGATTACGCTCGCGTCGTCCGCAACCCATAGCGGGAGCGGAAGAGGAGTACCGGCGGTAGCCGTCAGCGTCTTGCTCTGTCCGCCGGGGCCGTTGACAAAGGGACCGGCTTGCTCGAATCCGATGAACGGGGGCGTGTTTCCGTTGGCGTCCTTGAACGGAGAAAGCTGCCACAGTGTGGCGAGACTGGCCGGAACTTGCGTGGTTGCGCCATTCGCGGTGATGGTCCAGGTGATCTTCGCGGAGCCGAAATCCTTCGGCACAGTGACCGTGAATACGCCCCAATTCCGGCCGGTGAGGAAATGCGTCGGCTGGCCCCGGTCGGGTCCGCCCGGCTCGATGTTGTTGGCCGGTCCAATGGGAATGTCCAGCTCCTGTTTCGCGTTGCGATTCAGATAGCCGAACAGGATGCTGAACGTACCGTCCGGGTTGGGGAACCATCCTTCGAAGGCGGCGGTCACGCTTTGCCCCGAATCGTGCTGAGGCCCCATCGGCAATTGCTGCTGCGCCAAAGCCGTGAACGCGAAAATCGCGAACGTGAAAATGGCCAACGCGAAAGTTGCAAAGCCCGCCGCTAGATTCGGCCTCGGCATGCGGCTGCTAGTTTGCGCCCGGCCCGGCAGCACGCAACGCCGGAGAGGACGGGTGCTTGGCCAGCCAAGCCTGATAATCCTCATCGCTAATGTAAGTCACGTTCACCCAGGCGTGAGCCATTTCATCCACCGTGCGATCGCCCCACCCGACCCACTGGTCCGGATCGGGATTGTTCTTGTTGTTGGCCGTATTGTCGTGCCAAGCCGTCACGTGAATGATGGTTCCCTTGGGAAGCACCGGGGCGGCATCGTCGGCGTAGATGTAGTTCGTCATCCAGTTGAAGTTGAAGTGGTCGACGTAGCTGAGGGTGCGTTTGGTGCCGTCGGGCAGAATCGCTTCCAGCAGCATGGCCTTCCCCCGCAGATGCATGTGCGGCTGGAAGTTCTCCAGCCGTGCGGGCTGCCGCAACACCGTGTAGCCTTCGGTTTCCGCGATTGAATTGGGGGGAATATCCAGCCGTCCGAATCCGGCGTTGCCCGGCGTAGCCGGGAACGCGGTCAGGAACGTGCGGTACTTCGGCTCCTCGCCCTTGGGATAAAAATAAACGGCCAGCTCGACGTGATCCGTGATCTGCTCGCCCACGGCGTGATAGTGCATCTCCCACCAGATGCGCGCGCCAGGCACCAGCAGCTTGCCGGTGTTCGGCCGGTAAATATCGTAGTTCTTATTGACCGCCCATTCCATCAGCAAGCCTTGCGAGGCGATGCCGGTGTTCGATCCGGGTTCCTCCTGTTGCAAATAGGCAAGCGCATGATGCGTGATCTTGCGGCCGGCGAGACTGGCGGGCCGCATCTCGACGGCGCGCACCCAGCGAGGCTCATCGATCGGAATCGGAGTGAGCGGCTTGAACCATACGTCCTGGCCCTTGGCCGGCATGGTGTACGGATCGGACTTCAGGACCAGGTCAGGCTCCCGGCCGAACTCCTTGGCAAGCTGCCATCCATCGTCCTTGGGCCACTGCTTCGGCGGAGGCATATCCTTGACATCGCCGAGCGGCGCGCCTGCGTCCACCCAGGCGGCGATGGTCGCGATCTGCGCGTCCGAGAGCGAAAAATCGTTCTGGAATTTCTGAATGCCGACGGTCTTGTCCAGGTGCCAAGGAGGCATGTTGCGAGTGACCACGCGCTCTTTGATCGCCTTGGCCCACGGCCTGGTTTCTTCGTAGGTGACCAGGGACATCGGCGCAATCTGCCCCACGCGATGACAGTTCTGGCACTTTTCCTGGAGTATCGGAGCGACGTCCTTGGCGAACGTCACTGGCTTGGCGAGGTCCGCTGCCGTGGCGGCGCCAACCAGGCCGAACCCGGCGAGCACAGCGCCGAACGCACGCCGATCAGTCTTACGCATGGTTCCCTCCTACTTCGGATCGAACCTATCGAACGGTAGCGATTATAGCATTCAGGGCCAGCCTCGGCCAGCCTCGGCTTCAGCCTCGGCTTCGGGCGGCGGATCACCGCGGCTGTCTGTGCGACTCCTGCTAAGTGCAAGTTACACTAACAACAGGTGTCCACAACTTCGAGCCTGGCAGGAAACTCTGTTGCGCCTCCTGCCATACAAGTCGAAAAAACGGCGTTCCGCATCCTGGCGGCGATCAGTTTCTGCCATTTGCTGAACGACCTGATGCAATCCGTCATCCCGGCGGTGTATCCCATCCTGAAGACTTCCTACCATCTCGACTTCGGCCAGATTGGACTCATCACGCTGACCATCCAGCTCACGGCGTCGCTGCTGCAGCCGTTGATCGGCATGTTCACCGACCGCCGGCCGACGCCATTCTCGCTGCCGGTCGGCATGGGATTCACCCTGGTCGGGCTGTTGCTGCTCTCCACCGCGCCCACCTATCATGCGATCCTGCTGGCGGTCGGGATGGTGGGGATCGGCTCATCGGTATTCCATCCGGAGTCGAGCCGCGTCGCCCGCATGGCTTCCGGGGGAAGGCACGGCCTGGCGCAATCCCTCTTTCAGGTCGGCGGCAATTTCGGCACGTCGCTGGGTCCGCTGCTGGCTGCATTCGTCGTTCTCCCGGAAGGGCAACGCAGCATCGCCTGGTTTTCCGCCGCAGCCTTGATCGCCATCGTGGTGCTGAGCCGCGTCAGCCTCTGGTACAAACACAACGGCCACAGAACCGGTAAATCCCATGCTCGCAAGGCTGGGGTGGACGGTCATCCCTCATCCCGGGGGATCGCTATCGCCCTGGCTGTTCTGGGCTCGCTGATGTTGTCGAAATTTGTCTACATGGCCAGCCTGAGCAGCTACTACACTTTTTTCCTCATCAGCCGTTTTCATGTCTCCGTGCAGAACGCGCAGATTCATTTGTTCGTTTTCCTGGGCGCGGTCGCGGCGGGCACTGTGATTGGCGGTCCCATCGGCGACCGTATTGGAAGAAAGCTGGTGATCTGGTGCTCCATTCTGGGCATTCTTCCCTTCACTCTGCTGCTCCCCTATGCGAGCCTGTTCTGGACCGGACCGCTCACCGTCATCATCGGGATGATGCTGGCGTCGGCCTTCCCCGCCATCGTGGTTTACGCTCAGGAACTGGTGCCGGGCAAGGTCGGGACCATTTCCGGATTGTTCTTCGGACTGGCGTTCGGATTGGCGGGCCTGGGCGCCGCGGTGCTGGGCCAACTGGCCGACTCCACCAGCATTGAATTCGTCTACCGGGTTTGCTCGGTGCTTCCCGCGCTGGGCCTGCTGACCGTTTTCCTCCCCGACATGGGAACCGTGCGCCGCCGCGGCGCGTCGTAGACTTCGACCCTAGCAGAGAGCGTCCAAACAGGAGATATAATTGCAACATGCGGTTCTCTCTACGCGCTTTTCTCACGCTGGCGTGCATTATGGCGCCCGCCGCCCTGAACGCCGAGATCACGATCATGGATGAGATCGTCTGCAAGGTCAACGGCGACATCGTCACCCGCAGCGAGTTGGAGCGAAAACGCAAGGATATGGAGCAATATTTCCGGGAGAACGGGCTGACCGGATCGAAGCTGGAGGAGCAGCTCAAGGCCGAGGAGCCCAACCTTCTAAGGTCGATGATCGACGACCTTCTCCTGGAACAAAAAGCCAAGGAGATGGATATCAAGGTCGACACCGACCTCAACAAGCGAATGGCCGACCTCCAGCGCCAGTCTAAAATCACGGACCCGGAGAAATTCCAAGGTTTCGTGCAGGAGCAGACCGGCATGCCCTACGAAGATTACCGCGCACAGATCAAGTCAGGCATGATGCGGGAGCGCGTGGTGGGCGAGGAGGTCAGCCGCAAGATTCAGTTCAAGCGCGAGGAACTGGAGGCCTACTACAACACGCACCAAAACGAGTTTATGCGCCAGGAGCAGGTGCTGTTGAGCGATATCTTTATCTCGACCTTCGGCAAGGACGCAGCCGGCGTGGCCGCGGCCGAGAAGAAGGCCAAGGATCTGGTGGCCCGCGCGAACAAGGGAGAGAATTTCGCGGAGTTAGCCGCCGCCAATTCCGACAAAGCCAGCAACGCGCAACAGGGCGGCGCTCTGCCGCCGTATACCAAGAACGGCACGCCCGGCGATCACATGCCGCCGGAGCTGGAGGCTTTGGTCTGGAGTAAGGACAAAGGCTTCGTCACCGACCCCATCAAGTTTCAGGACGGCTTCGAAATCCTGCGCGTGGATGAGCATCAAAAGGCCGGCCTGGCGACGTTCGAAGAGGTGCAGCAGGAAGTGCAGCAGAAACTGTTCCAGCCGCGGTACACGCCCGCCTATCGCGGCTACCTCAATAAGCTGCGTGAAACCGCGTTCCTGGAGATCAAGCCGGGATACGCGGACACCGGCGCCATCCCCAACAAGGACACCAGTTGGGTGGATCCGGCGCAGCTCAAGCCGGAGACCATCAAGAAGGAAGAGTATCTGGCGCAGACGCACCACAAGCACTTGCTCGGCATCCCCATTCCGGGCACCTCGACCGCGAGCACCGGGACTTCATCCTCGCGCTGACAGCCGTGCCTGAACACCGGGCGCGTAACGCCAAACCCAGCGGATGAAGTCGCCCTACATTAACGAGTTGGAACCCAACCAGACGGTCACCGCGACGTTTCTTGTCTCGCACAAAGACGTTCGCCAGAAAAAGAGCGGCGAGCCCTATCTGTCCCTGACGCTTTCCGACCGCACCGGAGACTTGGACGCGAAGATGTGGGATAACGCCGCCGACGCCCTGGCCACTTTTGAGCGGGATAGTTTCGTGCGCGTCAAAGGATTGCTCCAGGTATTTCAGAATCGCCCGCAGCTCACTATCCATAAGATCCAGCCGGTGCCGGATTCAGAGGTCGACTCGTCCGACTTTTTCCCGGTTTCCAAGCGCGACCGCGCTGAAATGTTTGCGGAGCTGGAAGGCTGGATCGCGGGCATGAGCGATCCGCACTTGAAAGCGCTGCTGCAATCGATTTTCTCGGACTCGAAAACCGCGCTCGCTTACCGCACCGCGCCGGCGGCCAAGAGCGTGCATCATAACTGGATTGGCGGCCTGATCGAGCACGTGCTGTCCTTGTGCCAACTGGCAAAATTCACCGCGGCTCATTACCAAGGCATCGACTTCGACCTTTTACTGGCGGGGGTGATCCTGCACGACCTGGGCAAGATTCATGAGCTGAGCTACTCCCGCAGCTTCGGTTACACCGACTCCGGCCAATTGCTGGGGCACATCGTGATGGGCGCGCGCATGGTGGACGAAAAGATCGCGCAGCTTCCGGATTTCCCTCCACGGCTGCGCGAGTTGCTGATGCACATGATTCTGAGCCATCACGGGCAGCTCGATTTCGGCTCACCCAAGGTTCCCCTTTTTCCGGAGGCTCTACTATTGCACCTGCTGGACAATCTCGATTCAAAGATGGAGTGCATGCGCGCTTTGATCGAGCGGGATCAGATGGTGGAGGGCGTTTGGACCGGATATAGTTCCGCCCTGGAGCGAAGCGCGCTTAAGAAGAGTAAATTTTTGGAACCGGGATCGGCCCCTGGGCATCCCTCTCCTCCGGCCGCGGCGTCGCAGCCGGCGCCTTCAAAACCTGCTGCTGAACGGCCTGCCTCAAGCTCTCCCTTTTCGGAAAAGCTGCGCGACGCGCTCAGCCATGAGCGGTAGTCGTCAAAGACCGGTAGTAGGTAAAGACCGGCAGTGGGCAAAGACCGGTAGTGGTCAAAGCCGCGCTGTAACCATTCCCGCGATCTCCTCGCCGATCGCCAGGGACGAGGTCGCTGCCGGGCTAGGAGCGTTAACCACGTGAATCTCGCGCTCGCCTTCGACGAAATTAAAATCGTCGATTAAGGATCCCTCCGGCGACATCGCCTGGGCGCGCACTCCGGAGCCTCCGGGCAACAAATCGTTTATCTGGATTTCAGGAACCAGCCGCTGGAGGGACCGGCAAAACAGTTCCTTGCTGAACGACCGCCGCAGTTCCTGCCAGCACGCGCTGGGATACTTCGCCAGGAATCGCCACAATCCGCCGAAGGCCAGCGCGTCGAAGACATCGCGGAGATTTACGTCGGTCTTCCGGTAGCCTTCCCGCGCCAGCGCCAGCACGGCGTTGGGACCGGCTTCCACGCCGCCATGAATCATACGCGTGAAATGCACGCCCAGAAAGGGAAATTTGGGGTCGGGAACCGGATAAATCAGGTTCCGCGCCAGGTATTGCCGCTCCGGCCGGATCAGGTAGTATTCGCCACGAAAGGGCACTATGCGCGCCGTGCGTGGCTGGCCGGTCAAAGCCGCCACGCGGTCCGAATGCAATCCGCCACAGGTGACGATCCAGTCGCAAGCAAGGTCTCCCTTGGTGTGCTCGACCCTCCAGCCGCCCCCGTCACGCCGCATCTCCGTTACCCTCGCGTTTGTTATCACGGAGCCCCCGCGCGAGCCGATCTCTTTCGCCAGTACCTCGCACACCCGGGGATAATCGGCGATACCTTCCTCGGGAACACGGATCGCGGCCACTCCTGCCGCGTGCGGCTCAATCTCGCGAATCTGTTCCGGCGTCAGCAGACGCAAGCCTTGCAAGCCGTTCTGCTGGCCGCGCTCGAACAAAGTGTGGAGGCGCGGGACTTCCTCCGGGCTCACCGCCACCACCAATTTGCCGCACACCTCGTGCGGAATAGAATGCGTCCGGCAAAACTCCACCATTTGCCGCACGCCCCTGACCGCCAGCTTCGCGCGCTTCGAACCGGGCCGGTAGTACAGACCGCAGTGGAGCACGCCGCTGTTGTGGCTGGATTGATGCCGCCCGACGCCGGGCTCTTTTTCAAGGACGGTGAGTTGCGCATCCGGCAGCCGCTCCAGCAGGCGGAACGCCGAACCCAGTCCGACAATTCCCCCGCCCACCACCGCGATCCGCGCACCCATATCCGACTATCATAAACGGAAGTGAAGCTTGCCTCCCGTCTCACCGCGCCTGTATTGCTCTTCGCGGTGCTCGGCCTGGGGCTGCTGGGAATCCGGCGCAGTTTGTGGCTGGATGAGACGTGGGTCGCCAATTCGATTCGCGAACCTTCGCTTCACGGCATGTTTCAATACCCGGGATGGCTGCAAACTACCCCGCCCTTGTTTCTCCTGCTGGTTCGCACGGTTGTGGGAATGGTTGGCGCATCGAACGCGAATTTCCGAATCGTTCCGCTGAGTTTCGCGGTAGCCGCGGCCGCGTTCACCCTGGCCGCCGCGCGGCGCGTGTTAACACCCACGATGGCCGCGCTCGCAACTGCCCTGGTGGTCTTCGACGGAACGGCGATCGAATACTCGCACACCTTGAAGCCGTACAGCGCGGAGCTTGCCGCGAGTTCGGTGCTTCTCACGGCCGCGTTCGCCTGTCTTCAGGAACACAGTCGAAAGCGCTTCGCGTGGCTGCTGGCGGCAACGGCGATATCCATCCCGCTTGCCTACTCCGCGGTCTTCCTGCTTCCGGGAATTGCGTTGGCGATCGCCGTCCGGAGCCCGCGCCGCGCTGCCGTGCTGGCGGGGATAACTGTGGTGGTGCTGGCGCCCGTCTATTGGTTCTTCATCCGGCCCAATGTCGCGCCGGAGTTGCGAGCCTTCTGGGTGAACGGCCGGGACAAGATGACCCCCAGCATGGCTGTGGCTGTGCTGTTCTGCGGATTCTGTGCGGTTCGCCTGTGCCTCCGTTTCGTGCGAGGAAAACCTTCCTCCCGGGACTGGTCTTATTTCTTGTGCCTGCTCCCGTGCCTGCTCCTGGCCGCCGGCGCGGCCGCAGGATTCTATCCCGTCAGCCATCGCACCCGTCTGTTCGTACTGCCGTGCTTCATCCTGCTCACCATGATGACGGCGGAAGATTTGCTGAGGCGTTATGCCGCACCCAGACTGGTAGAGATCACCGCCAGCGTTCTTACACTTGGCGTGGCTGCCTTCGCCGTCGCAGGACAGTTCCTCGCCCCGGCCAACACTTATGAGGAGGATTTCGATGGCGCGGTCGCGTTTCTCGAACACTACGCCGCAGCATCCGACTTGATCCTGGTGCACGCCTGCTGCAGGGAAGGCTTCGAACTCTACTCTACGCTCGATCATTGGAACCCTCCGAAGGTTCTCTTCGGGAACACGGGTTGGCCATGTTGCGCCCGGGGCGAGGACGCGCTTCCCGGCTCCTCCTCAGCCAGCGCGGTGATCGCGGACATCGGCTCCAAGATCCCGCGCGGCTACTCCGGCCGCGTCTGGCTGCTCTACGCCACTCGGCCGGCGCATTGGGAGTACACCGGATTGAACGAAGGGGATCTGTGGCGCAAGACTCTGTGGGAGCGAGGCTGCCCTCCCGGCCCCTACATCCGCTTCGCCAATCTCGCCATTAGCCCGATGAACTGCGCGGCAGCGCGATAACGAACGGGAGTTATACTGCAAATAGCGATGCGACGGATCTTGCTCGCCTCCGTTTTGCTCGGCTGCACGCACGCGTGGGGTCACGATATCATCACGACGCCCATCACCTACGATCGCGAAATCATCCGCATCGTCAATTCGCGTTGCGCCTCCTGCCATCAGCCGGGCGGATCGGCGTTTTCACTGATGACATATAAGGATGCCCGGCCGTGGGCGGAAGCGATCAAGGAAGAGGTGCTGGCTCGCCGCATGCCGCCTTGGGGAGCCGTGAAAGGCTTCGGCGATTTTCGGAACGATCAGGCGCTGACGCCGGAGCAGCTCGAAGTCATTGTCAGTTGGGCCGACGGCGGCGTGCCGGAAGGCGAGGAAAAGGATCTGCCGCCCGCTCCCAAGGCCGAGGCGGCCGAGCCCGCTGTTCCTTCCAAAGGCTCGATCGCCGTCAGCGGGGATTTCATGGTGAAGAGCCCCTTCACGCTGGACGGTCTTTGGCCGCAGCACGTCCCCGACAAAGCCTCCATCCAGATCACCGCTCTGCTACCCGACGGCAGCCTTCAGCCGCTTCTGTGGATTGAGGATTACAAGACCGCGTGGGGGCATCCGTTCCTGCTGCGCACGCCGCTGGACTTGCCTAAGGGCACGATCATCCAAGGAGTCCCAAAGGAAGCGAGCGTTTCTCTGATCAAAAAAGCGCCGGAGACGCCTACTTCAGCTCACTGACAGGAACATCGAAGTGCGCGGTGTTGACCACGCCGCTGCGCTGGAACTGCACCCAGATGCGATAGCCGCGCGGGCGCGGGAACGTGACGTCGAACTGCACCTGCGGCCCTCCGTCGGCGATGAAGGGATGGGTGTGGATCATGTCGATCAGATCGTCGCTGGCCACCAGCATGTGACCCCAGGCGCCCAGCCACTTCTCGAATCCTTCGGCCGGGCTGAGCTTGAAGTAGACCTGCGTGGTGAAACCCGCGATCGGCTGCGGAGGGTCAGTCCAGAACTGGACCTGCAGATTCTCCGCTTGCTTGGTCGAATAATCCTTGGAGAGTTCCAAGGGCGGCGGGGGCGCACCCGGAACGATTACCGTCTTCGCGATCAACTGTGGCGTCGCGCCGTCGGGATAGAAATCGCTCAGAATGCGGTACATCCCAGCTTTGGGGAACTGGATGTTGTACTGGAAGCTTCCGTCCGGCTGATACACCGGATGGTCATGCAGGAAAAACTGCATGTCCTGGCTGACCACGTACATGTGGTACAGCTTCTCGTGCACGAGCTGAAAATTGGTTACCTGGCGATCCTTATAAGGATCGTGTACGGCGAACTCCAGCCGCACCGGCGAGCCTACCTTCAGCGCCCGGGGCGTGGTGGTGAGATCCAGATGATATTCCACCTGGTCCGGAACGCCGGAAACCAGCTTCATCCCGCAGCGCTTGCACACTCCCGGCTGATTCGAACGGACATCCGGGTCCATGGGGCAGGAGAAGACCGCGTCCTGCGCCCGCAGGAGCCCCGGCAGCGGAACAGCAGCCGCCAGCGCCGTCGCGAACTGTCTTCTGCCAAATCGCCGCATACGACGACTATGTTACTCCTCGGTTTCTCCCCGCGCCATCCCGTCCCGGGCTGAGCGATCGGGTTAAGGAGCCGCATCCGGCCTGGCTGCCATCCTCTGGTATACTGAGAACGTTAACGCTGGCTGCCGATACTACGGGTGCGCGCCTGCTTCCATGCGTTGCGTGCCGCGTTGATTCCTGAAAGCCCGAAAGAGTCCCGAACATGCCTAAAAGAACGTTTCAACCGAATAATCGCAAGCGCGCCAAAAAGCACGGATTTCGCGCCAGGATGGAGAGCAAGGACGGCCGGGCGGTGCTGGCGCGGCGGCGGGCTCGCGGCCGCCACAAGCTGACCGTGAGTGACGAGCGAGCCGTCCGTTACGCTCATCACGCCGGATAATTCCACCGGCGGGCGCTCCTTTCCCCGGTCGTCCCGGATTCTACGCTCCGCCGATTTCCGGCATGTCTATGATCACGGATTTCGCGTCTCCGGCCCTCTGTTCGCCGCCTTCTGCAAGGCGCGCGATGGCGGCGCGCTGGGCCCTCGCATCGGCCTCACCGTCCCGCGCGCTTTGGGAGGCGCCGTGGTCCGCAACCGCATCAAGCGCCGCCTGCGCGAGGCGTTCCGGTTGCAGCGCTCCGGGCTCGATGCAAAATGGGACATCGTGCTCAACCCGCGCCGCGCCGCGCTGGACGCGCCTTTCGGCGACATCGAACGGGAGCTCGCCAAACTGATCGAAAAATGCAACTCGCGCTGACCATACTTCGTATCTACAAGCGGTGGATCTCCCCGGCGTTGCCTTCGGCTTGCCGTTACCATCCCACCTGCTCGGAGTACATGATGGAGGCTATCGAGAAGCACGGAACGTGGCGCGGAATCGGCATGGGCCTGTTGCGCCTGGCCCGCTGCCATCCGTTCCATGAGGGAGGGTTCGACCCGGTCCGCTGAACCTGGCCGCTCCACTATGGAGAAAAAAGAACTGTCGATGGAGGTTCGCCTCCTGCTAGCGTTCGTGCTGGTGGGGTTGATCCTGTTCCTCACTCCCTACTTTTACAAAGAGCCGCCGGCCGCTCCTCAATCCAACGCCAAAGCTCCCGCGGCCGCCCCAAAATCCAACGCGATCCCGGTTCCTCTCGCAGCGCCGGCTGCGGCTCCCGCTGCGGCCGCGGCTGCCGCTGAAGTTCCCGGTGCGATCGAGGCCCCGAAGGAAGACATCTTCGCGATCGACACCGACTACTATCACGTGGAGTTCTCAAATCGCGGCGCGGTTGTCCGCCGTTGGCAGCTCAAGAAATATCGCGATCACGATTTCGCCTCGAAGGCCCCGGTTCCGGTGGATCTGGTGAACGCTTCGGCGCTTTCCAAAGTCGCCGCACCGTTCGCGCTGGAGTTCAAGCAGGACCAGCATCCCTCCGCGGACGCCAACACGAGCCTGTTCCGGGTCCAGCAGCCCGACGATCTCACCGTCAACTTCGAGTTCTCCGATGGGCGCATGGATGTGAAGAAATCCTTCAAATTTCTGAAGGCCAGTTACCTGGTCTCGGTCGATTCCAGCGTGACCCAGAACGGCGCGCCCATGCCGCACGCGTTAAGCTGGCGCGGCGGATTCGGCGACGAAACCGAAAACAACGCCATCACCAATCAGCACGCGTTGTATTACGACGCCGCCAATGCCAAGCTGAACGTGAAGCAGGCCAAGGAAGCCAAGGATGGTCCGGTTTCCTGGGCCGGGCAGTTTTCTTTCGCCGGATTGGAGGATCATTATTTCGCCGGCGTCTTCCTGCCCGAAGGCCATTCGTTGGTGGAGCTGACCGAATTCTCCGATAACCTTCCCGACGCCGCCGGCAAAGATCAAGCACGCGTCGGCGCGGCGGTGGGCGGTGAAGGCTCCAACACCTTCACGTTCTTCGCCGGTCCGAAGGATTACAACCTTCTCGGCAACATCAACCCCACGCTGGAAGCCTTGATCGATTGGAAGTATATCGGTATCAACCTGGTGTTCCTCGGCAAGCCTTTGTTCGTCATGTTGAGCTGGACCGCAGATCACTTGACGCACAATTACGGCTGGGCCATCGTGCTGGTCACCATCGCCATCAATACCGTCCTGTTCCCGCTGCGCCTGACCCAGCTAAAGTCGTCGCGCAAAATGCAGTCGATTCAGCCGCTGATCAAGCAGCTCAACGAGAAGTACAAGAGCCTGCCGCTCAAGGATCCACGCCAGGCCGAAAAGAACCAGGAGATGATGGATCTTTACAAGAAGCATGGGATCAACCCGGTCGGCGGCTGCCTGCCCATGCTGATCCAGCTGCCCATCCTGGTGGCGTTTTACAAAGTTCTCGCGGTGATGATCGAGCTGCGCGGCGCTTCCTGGTTGTGGGTCCATGACCTGTCGCAGCCCGAAACACTGGCCATCCGCGCGCTGCCGGTGATTCTGATCATCACCCAATACCTGCAATCGAAGATGACGCCGCAGCCCGGAGTCGACCCATCGCAACAACGCATGATGATGTTGCTGATGCCGGTGATGATGGGTTACATTTTCTATTTCTTGTCTTCGGGGTTGGTATTATACTACTTGACTAGTAACTTGGTGGGTATCGCGCAACAAGTGATCTTGAACCGCGCCACTCCGGCTCCCGCGCCGGTTGAGGTCAAGCCCGCTCCCAAGAAAAAGGGTAGGACCTAAACGGTGGCTGAAAAAAAGCTCACGCTTTCCGAAGATGCGCCGCGCATCGAAGATTTTCTCGACATGGTGCTGGATTTGAGCGGGTTTGACCTGGACTTTGAGGTCAGCGAGGGGGAGACGCTCCATCCCGACTTTGAGAATCCCGATCTGGTGGTCCGCTTCACCGGCGAAGATGTGAGTCTGCTTCTGGCCAATAAGGCCGAGCTGATGCTGGCGCTGGAGCAGTTGACCATGGAATCGCTGCGCATGGCGCCCGAAGAGCATTCGCGCATCTGCTTCGACGCCAACGACCATCGCATGCTGCGCATCCAGGAGCTGCGCATGAGCGCGCAGGCCGCTGCGGAACGCGTGAAGAAGACTCGCGTGCCGTTCCACTTCAGCCCCATGAACAGCCGGGAGCGGCGCATTCTGCACCTGTCTTTGCGCGGCGAAACCGAAGTGCGCAGCGAAAGCGTCGGCGAAGGACCGATTCGTCAGGTGGTGGTGGTTCCCGCCGACATGAAAACTTTGCCGGAGCCCATCCGTCCTCCGCGCCCACGCCCTGAGGATGACCGTCCCAGGGATCGCGACCGGCGCGGCGGATTCCGGGGAGGCGATCGCCGTGGCGGCCCCGGACGCGGTGGCCCTCGCGGCGGACGCGATCGCGGCCCCCGCCGCTAAAACCAGAGGCAGTACACTCATTTCCGGTTTTCGCTGTGCGCTTGAAGGATACAATCGCCGCCGTCTCCACCCCACCAGGACGCGGCGGGCTCGGCGTCCTTCGAATTTCCGGAGCGCGAGCGAGCGAGATTGCCGGCAACATTCTGCGCCTCCACCGGGAATTGAAGCCCTGGCGCGCATCGCTCGCCGAGCTTCCGGACGATTCCGGCGAAGCCATCGACCGCGTCATCGTAACCTTTTTCGCTTCCCCGAATTCCTACACCGCCGAAGACGTCGTCGAAATCTCCTGTCATGGTTCTCCCGCGGTCCTTCGCTATGCGCTCGAACGCGCCTGCGCCTGCGGCGCTCGCCTGGCCGAGCCCGGCGAATTCACCCTGCGCGCTTACATCCACGGCCGCATCGACCTTCCCCAAGCCGAGGCCGTCCGCGACCTCATCGACGCCACCACGTTATATCAAGCGCGCGTCGCCGCCCGCCAGGCCGAAGGCTCCGTATCGCGCCGTCTCCAGCCGGTGAAGGAGTATCTCCTGCAACTCATCGCTTTGCTCGAAGCCGGAATCGATTTTGCGGAGGACGACATCGACGTTGCTCCCGCGGAAGAAATTCTTCACCGCATCGAACCCGTCCAGGCGGCCATTTCAAAGCTGATCTCGAGCTTCGCCTACGGCAAGCTGGTGCACGACGGATTCACTTTGGCCATCGTGGGACGTCCCAACGTCGGCAAGAGCAGCCTGTTCAACCGCCTGCTTGAGCAGGATCGCGCCATTGTTACGGAGATCCCGGGGACGACCCGGGACCTGGTATCGGAGTCCGCGGCCATCGAAGGCATTCCGGTGCGCTTCCTCGATACCGCCGGTATTCGTTCCGGCGGCGACCGCGTCGAATCGCTGGGCATTGAGCGCAGCTATCAAGCCATGGCCGACGCCGACCTGACGCTGGTCGTGATCGACGCTTCCGCTCCTCTTGAAGCCGGAGACATCGAGATCATCCGCCGCGCGCGGGAGCAAGGCCGGTTCCTCCTCGCCGCCAACAAGTCGGATCTCCCCTGCCGCGCGGAAGTAGAAAACGCGATCGCCGTCTCAGCGCTCATTGGCGAAGGCATCCCTTCCCTCCGCAGCGCCGTCATCCAAACTCTCGCCCCGCGCGGAATGCTGGAACAGGAAGGCGGATTCATCACCAGCCTGCGTCATGAGCAGTTGCTCAAAGAATCGCGCGAAGCTCTGGAGCAAGCCCGCCGCGCCACGGAAAACGGCATCCCGCATGAGATGCTGCTGCTGGATCTCTACGCCGCGCTGCGCCCCATCGACGCGATCACCGGGGCGACCACGGCCGACGACATTCTTAACCGCATCTTCTCGACATTCTGTATCGGCAAGTAGCCTGAGGTTGTATGGCTCGCCGGTGGCCCCGATCACGGCGCGCGCCCGCAGGACGTATTTTTTCAATACGCCCACCGGATGCGACGGCTCCAGCCGCAACGCAAACAGGCTCATGCCGCGCTGACTCGCACCTTTGTCCGAACCTCTTGGTCAATCAGAGGCTCTGCGTCAGCACACGCAATGGTGTCTCACCGCAATTCATGCAGGCGTGGAAATAAGCGATTCCAGACTTGGGTATGTTCAGTCCCGTAGCCTCCTTCCGCGCTTCGCCCCTGGTATTCGAAGCGACCCAGCCCCAACGCCCGCCGCTATCAAGGAACTCTGTACTCGCCAGACTGAACAAGTGCTCCATGACGCTGCCGCATTCGCACGTTGGGGTGTCGTCGTTCCAAATCCAGTGGGCGTAACCGCCCACCTTGCTTGAAGGTGAGGGGCCGAATTCATACTCGTAGCTGGGTGGCCCGAGTGCGTCATCTGGGTGTTTCGAAAACCAGGCGTCGTAGCCACGCTGTATCTTCCGCGGGAGCGAGAACCACGACGGGTACTCGATCACCGGTTCGGGAAGAAGACGTGCTGGATGCAGCGTCCAACCGGGCACGCTGATCGCACTCGACGAGACCGGCCTCATGGACTCTATCTCTCCGGGCGTCCGCCAATACGCAGTGGCGACTGGATCATTGCCGGGCCGCCAGATTACCTGGAGAACTTCGGCCTCGCCTGGGAACGGAACCGCAGGAAAGTCCTGTCTATTAAGATGGACAACCGAAGCCATCTCGTTCGGAACCGGTAGGTGCTCCGGCCAGAGCAAGGGCTCACCGATTCTACTCTCCTCAGGCTTTACGTCCGTGGCCGGCTGCGGATGCATTAAGTGGGCCGTGCGCGCTCTGCCGTCGAACCATGAAAGCGACTGGGCTAGTTCCCATCGCGGCTTTGCGCTATCGGGGGGAGCAAACGCCATGGTATTGATTTTGCCAAGCTCGCTTTCCATTTGGAGTCCCGCCCCCTGCAACCACAGCGTTTCCGCCCGGCAAAAGCACGCGAATTCGTCGACGTTTACACGCCTTCGGCACCTTGGCGGCGACACTGCGTGTGGCGCCCGGCTTGGCCCAGATCAAACTGACCTGCGTTGGCCGGGCGGATATGGTTGTATCGGCAGAAGCCTACGGCTCAAGAACTACGCCCTGCACGCCTTGGTCCGTATTGGAGATTACGATAACTTGCGCGGCGTCAGGTTGCGTCTGTTCCGGCGCCGGCCCGGCGTCCGGACTGCGAATCGGCAATGGGGGAACAATGATCTCGCGGGTGCCGTCGTCCAGATACAGGATGCGGACCACCATCGGCTCGCCTTCCATGTGGGTCATCTTGAAAGTCACCGCGGGCGGAGCGGCGTTAGCGGCCTTCAAAGCGCCGGGTGAATGCGCAATCGCACTGCCCGCGGCGAACGCGATCAGGAATGGCAACCCCACCCTCTCTTAATCGGACGCTGCGGTTCATGGAATTAGACCCCAGCCAAGGAAAGTACCACCGCCGTCACCTTAGTTCCCGACCCATACGCTCACAATGTCCGTGCTCCCGTCGGCCGTGGCGACGCTCAGCATCTGCTGGCCGGACGGCGTATTTGAGGGAATTTGGATGTTGAGTTGATACAAGCTGGCCAACCCCGGCGACAGTCCCTCAAACTGGATACCGGTAACCGGAATGCCTCCCACCGAAACCGTCACCGGAGCCGAGGCCTTTGACAAAGGCTGGGTTGGAGCCGCGGCCCCGTCGGACACACTGGGATTCACCGCTCCCAGGCCGGTCAAATACACTTGCACGACCTCATTCGGCTTCGCCGGACTCGCTTGAGTCACCACGGTGTTATCGGCGTGCGTAATGGCCCCTTCGCCGAGCCCATTGGAGCTCAAACTGAAGACTCCCGGAGCCGTAGGCGCTAGCGGAACCGTCACCGGATTGGTCTGCGCTCCGCTTGACGTGGCCAGGAACGTGGCCGTGGTCCCGGTCACTTCATACGGCACCACCGCGTTGATCTGCGTGGGAGTGACCGCGTAGATCGGCGCCGGAATGCCGTTAACCGTCAGCAAGGTTTGGCCGAGAACGGCCGTGAAAGGAATGCTTGACTGCTGCGGACCGGTCGCTAGTCCGGTCCCGAACAGGGCCACAAATCCGCCTGGCGACACGGGAGCCCCAGGCGGGACATAACTGGCGGCGTTGAAAACTCCCAGCGGATTCAAGAATGGCAGAGGCCCGACGCCGGACTGCGAAAGCACGCTGGTCCCCGCGAACAGCTCGTAGGTTACCGGGCCTTGTCCCTCCGCGCCGCTGGTGGAAAACACCACCGTGTTGGAAGAAAGCGCGAGCCGTTCCTGCGTAGTCGAATATGTGCCGGACCCATCGGGGTTCAGCGAGTACGGGAGCAGCAAAGTGGCGTCGGTGAGTGAGCCGCCGGAGGTGTGCGTGCGCCTCTCCCACACCGCGCCCTGACTGGTTGGGTTCACGGAACCGACAACGGTGGTGAGCGCATTCGAGGCGACGTTGTAACTCAGGCCCGCCCCGAAATAGAGTCCGGTCCAACTGGCGTTGCTGGCGCTGTTCGAAGACTGCCCCCCGAATTGCTTGATGCCGATAATAATCCCGGGCCCGCCTGCGGCGCTGGAGCCCGCAATGAAACAGTTACTGTCCGCGGAGACGTATACGTCTTTGGACCCTTCTATCAACTGCGTAGTGATGTCCAGCCCGGAAGCCGCGGGAAAGCTCAGCGTGCCGCTTCCATCCGTATTGAGCAAGTAAGTCATCGGCCCCACGGTCTGTGTCATCGGCGTGTTTCCGAGGTTGTTCGCCTGGCCGGAGACTGTGTTCTCAGCGAAGCTTCCCAGCCCGTTCGCGGTGAGCGTGAAATTCGTCTCCCGGACGTTCGGCCAGTCCGCCGTTCGGAAATTCCAAGCTCGAAACCCAATAGGGACCAAGCAGGGCGCGGTTGCTCACCGCCTCCGTGGAGGCATGAATCGCGATCAACAGATCGGAGACATTCGCCCCAGCCTCCGTCGACGAGCCAAGCAACCCCTCCGCGCCGAGCCGCAGGTTCATCGTGACGCCGGACAGCAGCGGATTCGACATGGTCACGAAGCCTCCAGCGTTTACGTTGTAAGTTCCTTGCCCGGAGAGAGCGGTGGCCGGGCTGGCGCCGCTGAGCTGCTGGCCCGTCACGATATAGCCGCCCACGCCGTCGAACATCAAGACGCCCTCCGCGCTGAGCGTTTGAGTGACGCTGGCGCTGCTGGTCTGAAGCGCGACCTCTCGAAAGAAGTACTTTCCGAACAACGCTGAGGTGTTGGTGACTTGCGCCCTTGCCGCGCCGGCAAGCGCCAATACAGCAAGCATGGCCCTGTATCCTGAGTTCATGTTCCTCGTTTCTCTAATCTGGAAACACGCGGCGGAAAGGCCGCGTGGCTGAAAGCGAACTGCGGGGCACCCTGCGTCTGGCCGGTCCGATCGTGCTGGCTGAGCTGGGCTGGATCGCCATGGGCAACGTGGACGTGATGGCAGTGGGCCGCGTGGGCGGTGACGCCATCGCCGCCGTGAGTTTAGGAACCACCGTGTTCTATACCGTGGCCATGTGCGCCAGCAGTGTTCTGCTGGGGATGGATACCCTGGTTTCGCAAGCGTTCGGTGCGAAGGATCTGGACCGCGCCCGCCATTCGTTGGTCCAAGCCTTGTGGGTTTCGCTCATTCTTATTCCCGCCGTTATGGGGATTGTAACCGGTTTCGAACCGTTACTGCCGAAATTCGGTGTCGATTCCTTAGTACTCCTAGGAACCCGCCCGTACCTCCGCACGCTGAACTGGAGCGCGCCGCCACTGGTACTCTACTTTTGTCTGCGCCGCTATTTGCAGGCTCTGGGAGTGGTGCGGCCGGTGATGTGGGTGCTGCTCACCGCAAACCTGGTGAACTTGGCCGGAAATTGGATCCTGGATTTCGGTCATTTCGGTCTTCCGGCGCTGGGCGCGGTCGGCGCGGCTTGGGCCACTCTTATATCCAGAGTCTATATGGCGGCAGCGCTGCTTATCATTCTCTGGCGGCGCGATCCGGCGGTTCGCCGTTTAACGGCGGGCGGGCGCTGGCGGCCCGAGCTTCGCGGCATCCGGGACCTATTTCATCTTGGCCTCCCCGCCGCCGGCCAGGTTGGCGTGGAGTACGGCGTCTTCACTTTGACGACGATTCTGATCAGCCGGCTCAACGCGACCGCCCTGGCGGCGCACCAGATCGCCCTGAGCACCGTATATACGACCTACATGCTTCCCCTCGGTTTTAGCTCGGCCGCAGCAGTGCGCGTGGGACAGGGATTGGGCCGGGGCGATGGCCCTTCCGCGTCCCGATCGGGTTGGACCGCGGTCGGTTTAGGAGGCGCCATCATGTCCGTCGCGGCCGTAGTTCTGCTCACTATCCCGCGCGCCATCGCACGCCTGTTTACGCCGGAGATTGAAGTGATCGCCGGAGCCGCCAGCTTGTTGCGCATCGCCGCGTTCTTTCAACTGTTCGACGGATTGCAGGTGGTCACCACCGGCGCTCTGCGCGGCGCGGGCGATACGCGCACTCCCATGCTGTGCCATTTTTTCGGATACTGGATGGTCGGTCTGCCGCTCGGCGTTTGGCTGTGTTTCACGAAAGGGTGGGGTGCGTCTGGGCTGTGGACGGGTCTCTCGGCCGGCCTGATCCTGATCGGAATCGCACTGACGTTCCTGTGGCGCCGCGCGGCATCCGGCTTCGCGATGTTAAAATAGTATGGTTTCAGCAGGTCCCTCCCGGCCAGGTAGCTCAGTTGGTAGAGCGCAGCCCTGAAAAGGCTGGCGTCGGCGGTTCAATTCCGTCCCTGGCCACCACATTCTAAAGCACTTGGCGGCGACTAAAAACGTGCAGGTTTCAGTCAACCGAGGAATAACGCGAACATCCCTCAAACGGCGTTCGCCTGTCCGGCATTCTTGGCTTCCATCAGTTTCCAGATTTCCCGCGCCGTGCTGCCGGTCCGGGCAATGTGCTGCCGTCCCAGCTTGGCATAGCGTTCGGTCATCTTGATATTCGAGTGGCCGAGGATCTTAGCGATCTCATAAAGATCGCCGCCGTTCATCATGAACCAGGACGCAAACGTGTGACGGAGATCGTGGAAGCGGAAGTCCTTGATCCCGGCTCTTTCGAGGAGGTCGTCAAAACTTCCCTCCACACGCTGCCGTCCGCTCGTCGCACCCGGCTTCGGCGGAAAAATCCGGTCTTCACCAATCACGGCGGGAAACCGCCGGAACTCCGTCGCGAGCTCCTGCGGCATGGGAACGTGTCGGACCTTGCCACCCTTCAGCATGGCCCGCACGGCAATCAACTCCTCCTTGGACAGCAGGTCATCCCACTTCAGGCCGAAGATTTCAGAGATCCTCATGCCAGTGGTCAGGTTTGTTACCGCCCCAACTTGTCCGGAGACATGTTAGCCCCGCTACAATCACAGCGTACGCAAGGTCGGTATCGGAATCACCGTAATGGGGGCACACACCCAGAGCCACTGAACCCTCCAGCCCCAACTTGCCGACCGAAGGAAAGGTTACCGCAAGGTGGATAGCGGGATCGAACTTGCTTGATCGAAAACGAGACGGTTCTTGGGAGTGACGTTCGTTAGGCCGCGAGTAGTTACAGTTTGCGGTGGTCCCCTGGGCTGAGACAAACAATTAAGACACTGTTGACCGTTCGCTGTAAATTCATTGTGGCCGATCCCGGAACGGATTTAGGATGGGCGTGCCGGTGAAGCGGAGGCGGGCTCTGCTGGCGAGCAACCCGCTGAGGAATAGCCGGTCGGAACTCGTCGCGACGATGAGTAGGGCGTAGAACTTCCGGTGCGTCCTTAACAGTCTGGGCCGACCCCGTCCGGAATGCGGTACTTCGGTCCAGGCTTTTGAAGCAGGAACACATCGGCCGGCAGATTCCGCCATGCCTGAGAAAACGCACGGTCGATTTCATGCCTGTGCTCCCGCAGCCGCCCGGAGCTTGTCTTCGAACTCCGCCGGCGGTAAGTAGCCGAGAGCCGAGTGAAGACGCTTTTGATTGTAGACCTTTTCCAGAAACGTGCCGATTTCGCTCCGTGCTTCGGCCAGATCCCGGTATTCGTTTCGGTGAACCTCCTCATATTTCAGAGTTTTCATGAATGATTCGCACGCTGCGTTATCCCACGGATTGCCCTTGCGCGACATGCTGATCTGAACACCGTTCTGTTTGAGAAGTCCAGTGTAGTCGCCGCTGGCGTATTGCGACCCGCGATCGGAATGATGCACCAGCAGCCCTGGTTCGACTACCCGCCGGGACAAGGCCATGCGCAGAGCGCTCAGCGTCAGTTCATCTTCCAGCGCCCGGTCCAGCGCCCAGCCGATCACGCGGCGTGAGTAAGCATCCAGAACGACAGCCAGAAACACGAACTCTTCGCGAAGCCGGATGTAGGTAATATCAGCCCGCCAGAGCTGATCGACATCGGTCAGCACCATCTGTCGCGCCAGGTTCGGGTAGACCTTCCGCCCATGGCTGGAATCGGTCGTCACCACGAACTTCCGCTTCCGCACACACAGCAGATTGTCCTCACGCATCAGACGGTAGACTCGTTTCCAGTTCACCGCCCAACCGCGGCGGTGCAGCTCTCGGGTGATTCGCCGCCGTCCGTAACTGGGCCATTCCAGCGCCACCCGCTGGATCGCGTCACGCAGATCCATGTCGGAATCAACGCCTGATTCCGCGTTCTCGTCGAAACGATAGTAGCTGGCCCGGCTCACCTGCGCCAGCTTCACCATCCGCCCGATCGTCAGTCCCCGGCCGGCCCTCACTTCTTCTTTGACCTTCCGGAAGACCGCGGATTCCCAGTCAGTGCCTGCAACATCCGCTGTTCCTCGATGTGCTGCAAGCACCCCTTCAAAAAATCGATCTCCAGCGCCTGCTGGCCGACCTTTCGTTCCAGTTCCGCCACCCGGCCTTCGGACCAGCGCTGCTTCCCGTTGCCGGGAAATGCGTTGCCCGGACCCTGGCGGAACTCCCGGCGCCATCGGTGCAGCACGTTCGGGTTCACTTCCAGCCCGCGCGCCACCTCGGCAATCGATACCCCTTGTTCCAGCCGCCGGACGGCGGCCAGCTTAAACTCCTGCGTGAACTGCCTGCGTGACAATCCCATGACTCAATTCTCCATTCAATGAAAAATGAGTCCTAACTGTTTGTTTCAAAAATGGGGACCAGTCCAGTTTGAGACTTGAGGTTCGCGCGGATCGTGCTAAAGGTTGCGAGGATAATGGAGCCTCCAGCTTTTGTCGTAGGCCACCGTTCGCATGCCGTGCGCAAGGTAGAAATCGAGATGCATGCCAAGGCCTTTTAGGCGCGCGAGGTGATGCTTGGGATAATTCGCGCGCTCCATGTAGAAACCGATCGCTTGATGGTAGGGGTAGACGTAGTCAAGATGCTGAAGCGTTGTGATGATCTTGTCGATTGAGACGTGACCCTGCGCGCGTCGAAAGGCATTGAGTACAGTTTCGACTCCGCCGGCATATGCTGGCCGCACCGTGATATCGATCAAGGTGCGTTCGAGGCCCGTTACTCGCACCTTGGCGCCTGTGGCGATTGGAAGACTCTGGACTTCTAACCCACCAGTATTTTTTCCACTGAGTACAACGATCGCATGTCTTTTGTAGCGGAAGGTGAAGGCGGTTTGACGTTGCTTCCCTTGGAACGCGCGATCCAACGAAGCTTGAGTGAGGTCGCCCGGAGGTTTTGACTTTGGGGTTTGCTCGTAATTTACGCAGAGTGCTTCGGGAAGGTTCTCTAGGAGGCTGTGCATGAAAAGCGCACTTGAGTGGCAGAGGTAAGAGTTGGGGGTGCGCACAGAGGCGGCCACTTCGAGAGGGTCAGCTTCTCGCCAGAGATATCGATTGAATTCCTGTGAGTGGTTAGGTCCGTCGAGAACGACCTTTCTTAACGGGAAAGCGGTGAGGAGATAATCGATGATCTTCTTCGGAGTTACTTGATGGAGGATGCGCCACTCTGCTCGGTGCCTTTCAATCAGGCGAAGCAGCTCCTGCTTGGTAAGCACGCGTTTACCCAGGCGGTCAAGGGTGTTGGCGACGGCACTTGTGGCCAGGGCTGCTTGATCAGGCTCGTGGATCTCTTTGATGCGAATGACTGGCATGAAGCGCGGATACGGGAAGTTACATTGGTATATATACCAATGTAACTTCCCGTATCCGCGCATTGCCACTTGGTCCGCCCCCACCACCACTTGACCCGTCTTGAGCGTAGGTATATATACCTACGCTCAAGACGGGTCAAAGCATATGGTGGTCTGTAAGAAAAGTGTGCTATTTTTTCTTACAGAGAAGGGCGTTGACCTATGCGGAAATCCATTGAACAAAAGGTGGTTAGCAGAATTTATGGAAACGGCAGGGGGTGGGCCTTCTCCCAGGTGGATTTTGCCGATTTGGGAAGCCGGTCTGCTATCGATCTGGCGCTCCACCGCCGTGGAAAAGAGGGGCTGATCCGCCGTGTCATTCGCGGGATCTACGATTACCCTCGCTACAGCAAGATCCTGGGGAAAAGCGTCGCTCCTGACATAAATCAAGTCGCGCATGCGCTGGCTCGCAAATTCGGCTGGAGAATTCAACCCGATGGCGCGACTGCGCAGAATCTTTTGGGGCTTTCGACGCAAGTGCCGGCGCATGTTCTCTATCTGTCCGACGGTCCGACCCGCTCCTACAAGGTAGGACAAACCACCGTCCTCTTTGAGCACAGTGCGCTCAAGGAGGCCGGCTTCAAACTCCCCGAAAGCCGCCTGATTGTCCAGGCTCTGAAGGCCTATGGCGAAGGCCACATCACGCCAAAAATCATTACGTCGGTCCGCAAGAAGATCGAACCAGGGCTTCGTCACAGGATACTTCTAGACACCAAGACTGCTACCGGGTGGGTCTATGCCGCGATCCAGGAGATCACCAGGGAGCGTCCCCGTGGATAGAGTGGCTCGATTGTCGGTGCCGGACCGCCAGGATGTTTTCGCCGAAGCGGCTGCGAAGCTCGGGATCAGGCCGACCATTATCGAGAAGGACTTCTGGGTCTGCTTCACGCTGAAGTTGCTATTCATGAAGTCGTCCCTTGGGCAATCCCTCGTCTTCAAAGGCGGAACATCGCTCTCGAAGGCACATAGATTAATAGAACGATTCTCGGAAGATATCGATCTTGTTCTGGACTGGAAGCTCCTGGGGTTCGGTAAAGGACTAAACGATCCCATGCCGAACTTCGACTCGAGGTCGAAGCAAGACAAGTTCAACAAAGAGATGAACCGTCTCGCCGCGGGCTACATTGCTAAGACCTTGTGCCCCCAGCTAGACCGGCTTGTCCAGAACGAAGGGATTGGGCTCCTCGCAACAGTGGATGCAGGCACCCCCGATGTGGTGAACATCCGCTATCCAGCGGCGTTCTCCGAGGCGTATATCCGCCCTGAGGTTCGACTCGAAATCGGTCCACTTGCTTCCTGGGTGCCATCAGCCCGCCATCTAATCAAGCCCTACGCTTACGACGTGCTTCCAAACGTTTTTGAGGACCCTACGTGTGAGGTGGTGGCGATCGCAGCCGAACGCACGTTCTGGGAAAAAGCGACGATTCTTCACCAGCAAGCGCACCGATCGGACCTCATTCCCCCCCGCTATTCCCGTCACTACTACGATCTGTACAAACTCGCCGTGAGCCCGATTCGTAACACGGCTCTCGCGCAAGGCAGCCTGCTTCAAGACGTAGTGGAATTCAAGAAGCGGTTCTATCCATCTGCGTGGGCCCGCTACGATTTGGCGACTCCAGGCACGCTCAAACTGCTGCCCGTCCGACCAGAACAAATCGTAGACCTGGAACGCGACTATCAAGAGATGCGGGTTATGTTGTTTGGCGAACGTCCGCAATTCACTGCAATCCTTAAAAAGCTGCGAGAGTTGGAAGCGCAAATCAATGCGCTCGGGCAAAACAACTAGGCACGGGCCGGAATCCTCGCTTTTGAGTTCACCTCATGATTTGACGAGTTAAGGGGATTCGCGCAAAATGCGTGATGTGCTTGTGACGATGGACCCGCAAGGAAAGATAATCGGCCGACGAAAGCTGTCGCGGTTGCAGATGTGATTCGATGTCTCATTGACGCGACTGACAGACGCGCAAGGTAGGCCCCGCCGTCCCCGCGGCCCTCTCTCCCCTGTTCCTTGTCTTAAGAGTGATTTTCGCCGAAGTCGGGTCCAGCCGTGAGAGTCTCAACACATGCCTCCGATAATCGCGATTTCACCGATGTGGGATCATATCCGATGATCGGTTTCGAGGCATAGCTGGCCTCGGCGGCGTGACTGCATGGGCAAGCCGACGGCGTCCCCTATTGATGAATACTCCGCCGTCTCCTGCCGTATCAAAGCGCACTATACCCTGCCCGGTCAGGCCGCCGGGAGCGTAAGGGACTGCATGGATCGGACTTGGCGTCGACCGCGTGCCGGGGCCCTTGAGTATCTGAGGAATTGCCGGAGGATTGGTCATGGCCCCCAGGCCCGTAGAATAAATCTGGATCACGCCGCCCGGCATCGCGGAATGCGTAAACAACTCCAGCCAGGATGTTTCCAGAAGAGATCGTCGAAGAACCGACGCAGAGCGGCGATTCCTTAACGCAGCACTGAGCGCGGACCTTGTAGATTCAGGCACTTGGAATGGTTCATCACATGCCTGAAGCGATAAAGCGGCTGAATCATCAGGAGCATACGTGGACCAAACCGAGGTGGCGATCATTGGAGCCGGGCCCACCGGAATCGGTGTGGCTCTGCGCCTGCTCGAGCTAGGTCAAACGAATTTTCGATTAATCGACGCTGGCGACACGCCCGGGGGGTTGGCGTCCTCGTGCGTCGACGGCCAAGGATTCACCTGGGACCTCGGGGGGCACGTCCAGTTTTCGCACTATCGGAAGTTCGATGAGTACATGGACCTCGCCTTTCCCCCGGATGGCTGGTTATGGCATGAACGGGAAAGCTGGATCTGGCTGAAAGATCGCTTTATTCCCTATCCATTTCAAAATAACCTTCACCGCTTGGACCCACCGGCTCGCTGGCGCGCCGTCCAAGGCTTGCTGGCAGCCGCCTCCCGGCACACGGCGCCCGAAAATTTCGAACAGTGGATTCTATCCACGTTCGGCTCAGGGATCGCGGAACTATTTCTCTTTCCCTACAACCGCAAGGTGTGGGCCCATCCCCTCGATTCGATGGATTTTCGCTGGGTGGGTGAACGGGTTGCCGTTCCGTCGCTCGAGCAGGCCTTGAAATCCATCTGCCTCATTGAGGACCAGGTATCGTGGGGGCCGAATCGCCGTTTTCGCTTTCCTCTTCGCGGCGGCACGGGGGCGATCTGGCGATCCTTGGCGAACCGCATTCCTCAGCACAATTTACTACTTTCGACCAAAGTGAACGCAATTGACGCAGAAGCACGAATCTTGAAAGCCGGCCAATATAAGCTGAAATACGACTCGTTAATAAATACCGCTCCACTCACCGGGCTAGCGTCTATTTTGGGCGACTCAAGGATGGCGTCTGCCTTAAATCAATTGAAGTACTCCACCGTGCATGTCATCGGAATCGGTTTAACCGGAGAACCTCCGGAATCGATTCGAAAGATGTGTTGGATGTACTTCCCAGGACCGGAATCGAGTTTCTATCGCGTGACTGTTTTCAGCAATTACAGTCCCTACAACGTCCCCTCTCCAGGTTCGACGTGGTCTCTGATGGCCGAGGTCTCCCAGAGCGACTTCGTCGATCGGGACTGCGGAAACCTGGTCGCGCAAGTAGTCGAGGAAATGGCTGCCATTGGCCTTATCCCCGACCCAAGCTCTGTTGTCAGCCGCTGGCACAAGGTTCTGCCGTTTGGGTATCCCACGCCGTCCCTCGGCCGCAACGCGGTCTTATCGGGCGTATTGCCAGACCTTGAATCAAAGCGCATCTATTCACGGGGACGCTTCGGCGCCTGGAAATACGAAGTCAGCAACCAGGACCACTCCTTCATGCAAGGCGTTGAAGTGGTCGATCACATTCTTTACGGCCGGGCGGAGCCCACTCTCTCCCGTCCGGACCTGGTGAATCAACGCTACAACCCCTTCCCGTACGCCGAATGGGAGGCAGCATAAACGTCCATGTTTGAAAGCCGTTCTCTGCTCCAGTTCGCAAACTATGTGCCGGACGAACCCCTGCCCGCCGCTATCGAGCAAGCGGTGGATCTCACAGGTTACGAAGTTTTGATCGATCTGATCCGCCGCGAGGGTCTGGACCGAATGCCAGGAGATTTTCTGGAGATCGGCTGCTTTCTGGGCGGGGGGACAGCCAAACTCGCCAAAGTAGCGGCCATGGTAAGCAAGTCGGTGTGGGTGATCGACGTTTTCGACCCCTCCTTCGACCTCACGCGGAACCTCGCCGGAAATCGCATGGCGGATTTGTATCGCAGTATGCTGTGCGGGCGCACGCAGGAAGAAATTTTCCGGCAAGTGACGGCGCCGTGGTCCGGCTCGATTCACGTTTTGAAGGTGGATTCCATGAAGGCAAGCCTGCCTGACCGTCTGCGCTTCTCCTTCGCTTTCACGGATGGCAACCACAGCCCGGAGTGGGTAAAGAGCGATTTCCAACTGGTTTGGAAACGCCTTGCGCCCGGAGGATGGGCAGGATTTCACGATTACGGCGGCGATCTCCCTGAGGTAACCGCCGCCCTCAACTCAATGATGGCGCTACATCGCGCCGAAATCGGACGCGTGGAAAGAATCGCGGACCGATGGATTCTGCTGGTTCAAAAATCGCCGGCAGTGTGAACGAAGGAAACTCTCACCATGAAATTTAAAGAAAGTGCGTTAGCTCACAAGTTGCTGGATGGCCTCGAAGGGATCGAGATTGGAGGGTCGGCCCATAACAGTTGGGGCTTGAGGACCCGCAACGTCGATTTCACCAAGGAAATCACGGTATTCAAGCAGGAGGAGATCCGCTTGTGCGGCGAGGCGATGCCGGTGGATATCGCCTCTCCCGGCGATCAGTTGCCGCTCGACGACAGCAGCGTGGATTTTGTCATCAGCTCGCACGTGATCGAGCATTTTCCAGATCCGATCAAAGCGCTCAAGGAGTGGCGCCGCGTGGTGCGCCCGGGAGGTTATATCTACGTCGTCGCTCCCCATAAGGAGCGGACGTTCGATAAGGACCGGGATCGCACGACTCTGGCCGAGTTAATCGAGCGTCACAAGACAGGGATTGGCCCCGATCCCGACGCCGCCCACTGCTCTGTGTGGATCACCCAGGATTTCGTCGAACTGATTCAGTGGCTGGGTTGGCCGGTCGTAGCGGTGCAGGATGCCGACGACAAAGTCGGCAATGGGTTTGCCGTTGTGATCCGGGTGGAGAAACAGGCCGCTCCCGCGCTTGTTTCCAAAACATCGGTGGCGCAACCGGCCCGGAGACAGCTCTCCATGACTTTTTTGCTTGGTCCCACGGGAAATACGCGCACTGGAGGGGCTGCGTGCATTCTCGAATATGTCCGGCGATTTCAGCAACGCGGACACCAGGTTTCCATCGCCACCTGGCCGAAGTTCCTATGGCCTGGAAGTGAGCCGTTTCCCGGCCTCGATTTTTCCGTACCGATTTATTACGACCAAAAGTCCGGTCCAAACTCCCTGCCGTTTCAACTGGTCAACAAGTCGCCGCGCGACTGGCTGGGTGAGTTGAATTTCTTCACCGCGTACCTCAACCTACTCACGCCGGCTATTCCTCGTTCCGATGTGATTATTGCGGCGAACTGGGAGGCGATCATTCCCGCATGGCAATCCGGCAAAGGCAAACCGGTTCATTTCCCGCAGCACTACGACGAGGTTTTTTTCACCCTTGACGGAGCCGCCGGAGTATCTCTGCAGGGCAATCCATTGATCAAGATGCTCTGCCGTAATGCCTTCCAGATGCCCGTCTACCGCATTGCGAACTCGACTTGGCTCGCGGGCGAGTTACGCAAGCGCTTCGGCGAACAGGTCCCCGTCGTCACCCACGGAATCGACACCACGCGTTTCCATGAGTCGCCCAAGCTCAGCGCCAAAGACGGAGTCATTCGCATCGTCACGTATTCCCGGCCCGAGAAATGGAAAGGGTTCCAGGATGCAGTCCCGGCAATTGGCGAATTGATAAAAAGGCATCCCGGGAAAATCGAATGGCACGTGTACGGATTTGCTCATCCCATCGGGCCGGACAATACCGTCGCGCCGTACAAATTCCATGGGGCGCTAGGCCACGATGAGCTGAGCCGTCTGTATGCGGAGAGCGATATCGTCCTTTGTCCTTCCTGGTACGAGAGCTTTCCGCTACCTCCCATCGAGGCCATGGCCTGCGGGACGGCCGTGGTAACCACGCGCTACGGCACGGAGGATTACGCGATCGACGGGCATACCGCGATCGTGGTGCGGCCGCGAGTTATCGCCGACTTTGTAGCGGCGCTGGACGCATTGGTGCGCAGACCGGAGGTTCGAGCAAGGCTGGCGCGCAATGGACGCGCCATGGCCGAAAGCCTTACCTGGGAAGGCGCAGTCGCCGCGCGGGAGGAATTGTTGTGGCGGATCCACCGCAACCAAATGCCTCACAACAGCGCCTTCCAGGGCTTCGATACCGGCATCCAGGACGGATACGGAAAATCCTTTGAACGGCTGATCGCCGAAGTCAACGCGAGTGAGGGGGATGTATTCAGCGGAGGCGACGGCAGACACTACCTGGTCGATTCCGGCCGTTTGCGGCACCTCCAGAACCCGGGCTCTATCGGCGTCGACCTCAGCCGGGCCCGCTCACTGGACTTATTGACGCTGGCGCGGAACGAGCACGGTCCAGCAATCGGATCGTCAGCCGACTACTACGGTCTCCGGGTTTGACCGGCGAAATAACTGGATGGATCTGAAACAGCTATTTGGGACTGGCGAGCAACCGAACCAGATCCTTCTCATCCCCTGACACCGTTTCCGCCAGGACCCCGACGTGGAACTCGCCGCGCTCGACTGGCCGGGAATACCGGACCTCACCAGTTATCTCCAGGCCCGCGCCGGCTATCCCCACGCCCGCACATCGCAGGCTGATTTTAGCGCCAGGGGAAAGGGCGATCGGTGAAGTTACTCGAACGCCCGACGTGGAGACGTCCAGGATTCTCACCAAATACGGCCCCGGCACGCCGTTGACCCGCATGATGGCGGGCACCGTAACCTGATACCGGGGACTGGTCCGTTGGTCCATTTTCCAAGTACGGTCCATGCCGGGCTGCATAACGGGCTTCCCCTGCTCAGGGCTCATTCCCGCTGTTATCAATCTGTGCCGGCGCCGGTTGGCAGCCGCCGCCCGGCGTCAGTGGATCTTTTCTCAGCAAAGGCGCGGAGGCGGAAGGATACTGAAACCCGCTGAACCGGCTGAGAATGTCGAAAACATAGTTCCTGGTTTCCTGGATGTTGGGAACGCCTCCGGACTGGTCGACGCACGCGGCCCCCGCGTTATAGGCGCTGAGCGCGAGGGAAAGATTCCCTTGGTATCGATCTAGAAGCTGCTTCAACAGCTTACTTCCAGCCTCCAGGCTCTCCTTCGGATCGAACGGATTGCTGACTGCGAACTGCGCTTGGGTTGCGGGCATGAGCTGCATCAGTCCTTCGGCGCCTTTCGGAGACACGGCGCAGGGACGAAATCCTGATTCCTGGCGCGCAACTTCGCGGACAATACCCCCATCGATGCCCACTCTTTGAGCAGTCTCGCCGATCATTTGCGTTAGCTCCGGTTGCGGAATCGGATCGCAGGCAAAACTCGCGGTGGGAGGCGTCCAGCCGGCGGCGTGAAGACCTGCCGGGGTCGTTCGCACGGCCGCTTGCTGTTTCTTAATCGACTCGCGTTGCCTCTCGATGGACGCGGACATGGCGTCTCGTACCCGGTCCGCCTGAGAAGCAACGTCCTGCATCAGAAAAAGCGTAATCCACCACATAACTCAATCCATCGGCTGCTGCCACGCCTTTCGTAACAGCCCAAGGGCCCTAGTGAGCGGCTGCGGGCTCATCCAGAATCACCAATTCCACGCGGCGGTTGACGGCGCGTCCTTCGGGCGTCTCGTTCGTGCCGGCAGGATGATTCGAACCGTCGCCGGAGACGGAAAGCCGATCCTCCGCGATCTGGTAGTTGCGGCTGAGCAGTTCCAGCATTCGCATACCGCGCGCCACCGATAAGTCCCAATTGCTTCTAAAGCGGTTGTTGTGAATCGGAATCGAATCCGCGTGGCCGACCACGATCACGCGATTCGGGACCGTTTGGAGAACTTCCGCCACACGGCCGATGATCGGAACCGCGCCGCTGGTGATGCGATCGTCTCCAGGGGGAAAACGAATCGGCTGGGGAAGGCTCACCACCAGGCCGCGCGGTTCGCGCCGCACCTCGACTCCGGCCTTTTCCAACTTTTGGAGGATATCGTCCGGTTCGGCCGGCGGCTTAGGGGCAGCGGTTGCAACGGGCGGAGCCGGAGGAACTGTGGCCTGTGTCTTCGGTGCGAATGACTTGGCGGCCGCCGCGACAAAGAACACCAGCAGGATGGTGATCATATCCAGATAGCTGACCATCCAGCGGTCACGATGATTTGCGCCTTGATATACCGCCTGCTTCACGATATTTGCGAAGCCTCCGCCGGTTTCTCTTCCAAGAACGCCTTCAAACGCTCCCGGGCAAGTGTCGGGTGAACACCGTCCAAAATGCAGGCGATCCCCTCGATCACCATCTCCTCAGTTTCCAAACTCGCCGCGGCAGCCGCGCGAATCCGGTGGGCCAACGGCAACACCAGCAGATTGGCGAGGCCAAGGCCGTACAGTGTTGACGTGAACGCCATACCTACGCCGCCGGCTACGGCTCCCAGATCCGAGAATCGGCGCAACGCATCGATCAAACCAATGACCGTCCCGAGCACGCCAATGGTCGGCGCAAATCCGCCCGCGATCTCGAGCGTTCTGGCGTCCGCGTCCGCCCGGCGCTCCCGTAACTGGCTTTTGGTGCGGATCGTTGCTTGCAATTCGCCTTTTTCGACATCCAGAGCCAAGGTGAGACATTCCCTCAGGAATTCGTGCTTGCAATCCCGAATATAGGGTTCAAGTCCCAGGAGCCCCTTCGTTCGCGCGGCGCGAACGTAAGACATAATCTCCTTGGCCAGTTCTGTGCGGCGGTCCAGCGGATCGGACCAGAGGCCCGCTGCGGTCTGCGCCGCGTGAAGTAACGCGCGCTTCGGCGTCGTGACCAGAGTAGCGCCCAGCGTGCCTCCGATGACGATGAGTACGCCGGAGGGTTGGAGGAAATAGGCAGCCGGGATTCCGGTGACCCGAATTCCCGCGACCAATGCCGCGAAGGTCAGCAGAATTCCCCCTATCATCCATTTTCTATCAGTCCGTTTCTGGCTATCAGTCCGTTTCTGGCTATCAGTCCGTTTCCGGCCATCAGTCCGTCTCCGGACTGCGGTTGCGGCAGTGCCGGAAGTGAGCGGCTTGACCATCGCCTCGATTTTCAAAGGCGCCGCGCTCATGCTCGAATCGCCTCCTGCAGTTCAGCCGCGTACTTGCCGTCGACGCCGCCTAACACGCGCTCCCACGATTCCACGGTGGTTTCGATATTACGGTGAGCGAGCACCCAGTCGCGTTGTTCGCGCCACATCGAATCGCGGTCGCCGTCCAGCACCAGCTCCAACTTTTGCTTCCAGGAGTCACGATTGTTCTTCGCCGTGATCGGAACCTCTTCCGAATAAGGCACGGTGTGGGACGCCACGGTCACCGCCCCGGCCATCGCGTATTCATAGTATTTAATGCAGCTCTTATGCCGGTTAAACGAATTGTCGAGCAACGGAGCGATGCCGATATCGAGCGCAAGCTCGCATACCTTTCTGGCGTGGGACTCTACGGGAACGTTGGGATGAAATTCGTAGCGGATGCCCGACAGCTTCGCGATGAAGTGTTTGATAACCCGTCCGAGCGCGGTTTCAAAAAACTTCTTGCCGACCTGGGCCAGAAGGTTTTCATACAGTTCCTCGATGGTCCGTTCCATGCACAATCCCTGAAGCACAAATTGGAAATCGTACTTCCGCTGAAGCTCGCGCACCGCGTCTAGAACCACCATCAGGTCTGCGAAATGCGTGGGGCTGCCGGTCCAACCGATCCTTACCGGTCCGTTCCTCGCCGGAGGTTGAACGGCCCATTCTTCGGGATCGACGCTGTTCGGCACCACGACTACATTGGGGTTGGTCTTTCGAAGATGAGCGGCGAGCGTTTCTGTCGTGGTGGTTACAACGTCCGCGGTACACAGAAGCGTTCCATAAAGATCGAGCCGCTGACGGATGGCTCCATAATTCAAGTTTTCCGGCGGAACCAGATCGAGCGCATCGTCGGTGTCGAAAACCACGCGGATGCCGTTACGCTTGCACCAGTCCATCATTTTGACGCCTTCCTGAAAATGCGCGCGGTAGAAGACCATCACGTCCGGCGCTTCGCAACCGGCGGAGTCGCTGGAGAGAATCTGCACCTGGTGGCCTCTCCGCCGCAGGTATTTGGCCGGAATCGCCCCTCGCCATTTGTAGCATCCGCTGTGCGTTTCGGTGAGCAGGAAAATGTTCATGCCTCACCTCGACTCAATCGCGAAAGATGCGCTTCCGCAGCGTTGTTTTCGAGTTCCCGATTGTAGGCGTAGGTCCACGCCTTCATACGCCGCTCCCGAAGCTTCTCGATGGCGCAGTAATCCTTACGCGCCTTGAGTAGCCGAAGGCGTTGCTGATCGATCCGCCGTTCCAGTTGAGTCCCTTCGACCGAAAGCGCAGCCTTCTCGCGCCTCAGCCGCTCTTGAAAGGAGGCGAGTGCGTGAAGCTCCTCGCCCGGAACTGACGCCATCTTCACCAGCCGCCACTTGGAGTTGAGTTCGGCCGATGCGAGCGCCTCGGCCCGACGGTTGATCACTTCCAACTGCTGTTGGAGCACGGCGAGCTTTTCTTCTTCCGCCCGCATTTGCAGGTGCCGCCACCCGAGGACCTTCTCCAGCGGAAAACGGAAGGCTTTCATAACTGCCTCGACAATGCGAACAGGCCTTTCGTGGTTTCATCCAGCCCCGCATGAGCGGTCGACTCCTGACGGAGAAAATCCATGATTTGGGGACGAAGGCGAATACTCTGGTCTAATTTCTGGTTCGCACCTTGAACGTGCGCGCCCAGTTGAATCAGATCCGCCGACTGCTGGTACAAGGCCAGCGCCTCGCGGACTCTTTGCGCCGCCTGTGTTTCTTCTTTAGGCACCACTTTGGTCGCCAGGCGGCTGACGGACGAGAGAACGTCGATCGCGGGATAGTGTCCGGCGGAAGCTAGTTCGCGCGACAGGATCAGGTGCCCGTCCAGAATCCCGCGTGCCGCGTCGCAGATCGGTTCGTTGAAATCGTCGCCTTCCACCAGCACCGTAAAGAATCCCGTAATCGATCCCTTCTCGAAGTTTCCGGCGCGTTCGAAAACCTTAGGAAGCAGGGTGAAAACGGATGGCGTATATCCCTTTTGACTCGGCGGCTCTCCCGCCGCCAGGCCGATCTCGCGCTGCGCCATAGCCAGGCGCGTCACCGAATCCATCACCAGCAGAACATCGGCGCCTTGATCGCGAAAATATTCAGCCGCGGCTAGCGCCACAAACGCCGCACGAATTCGCAGGGGTGCGGGACGGTCGGAGGTCGCGACCACCACGACGGAACGTTTCATTCCCTCGGGTCCGAGTTCATTTTCGAGAAAATCTTTGACTTCGCGGTTTCGCTCGCCGATCAGTGCGACAACGCTGACCTGCGCCGAGTTCTTCCGCGACATTGCCCCTAACAAGGTGCTCTTACCCACCCCGCTTCCGCCGAACAAGCCGATTCGCTGGCCCTTGCCGCAGGTCAATAGACTGTCGATGGCGCGGATACCGGTGACCAAGCGGTCCGTGATGTGGCGCCGCGTCAGCGGATTCGGCGGCGAAGCATAAAGCGGATAGGAACCGGTGGCTTCGATCGGAGGCGCGCCATCGAGAGGATTGCCAAACCCGTCCAGGACGCGGCCCAGCAAGCCAGGCCCCACCGGAAGAAGCGCGTCCTGAGCTCGTGCGATAACCTTAGCGCCGAGTGTCAGGCCCTCCGGCTCGTCCAGCGGCATCGCCAGGACGCGGCCGTTGCGGAAGCCGATCACCTGCGTCCGGATCCGGCGTCCGCCGCCCGTGTCCATTTCGCAGAAGTCTCCGATCGCCACGGCCGGCCCAATTGACTCGACCAGCGATCCCACGGTGGCGGTCACTTCGCCACACCACGGCAGAAGCTCGATTTGGTCGAGTTGCTGGAGGTACGGGCGCCAGCGATAAGGAGTCCTGTTCCACCGTCATCTTTGTAGGCGGTCCGCAAAGCCGCGCTCGATTTCGTTGAGTTGCGCGTCGACCGACGCGTCGATCGACCCATGTTCGGTTTCCAGGACTACATCTCCCAGGCGCAGGGACTTATCCGGAATGATCTCGATCTTTCGGGAACCGGAAAAACGGTCTAGTAGTTGACGAATCGTATCCTCCTGGTCCGGGTGGACGCGAACCTTGCAAAGCTCGCGCGATTCCAGCCGGTCCAACGCGACCCGAATCAGTCCCTCGATCGACTCCGGGTCCAGCGTGAGCTCGCGATGGAGCACTCGCCGGGAGATGGCGATCGCGAGTTTCACCAAGTCCTTTTCAGCGTCGCGCCGCATCCGCGGCCGCAAGGCGGACATCTCCGCCAGACCGCGGCTCAGCCGTTCCAGCACCGGTTGCAGTTCCGCGGAGGCCTGTTCTTTGCCCAAGTTCTTCCCTTCCGAGAACCCTCGGTTGAACGCATCGCGTTCCATCCGCTCCCGATCGCTTGCGGTGCTTGCGCTCCCCGGCGCGCGTGGAGTCGGAGGCGACGCCTGCCCGGGCTGTAAGGTGTCTCGCCACCAGATCGGACTCACCGCGGCAAGATCCCCGCGAGAAAGAATTTTAGATGTGCTACTCACTCTTGGCTTGCTCCGGATCTCTGCTGATCACGCCCTCCGTCTCCAGTAACCGGACTACGGCAATGATTTGCTGTTGGGCTTCTTCGACCTCGCGGACCTTAAGGGCGCCCAACACCTCCATGTCTTCGAGCAGCATGGCTGCACCGCGCTGGGATAGACCCGTTAGCAGGTGCTTGCGGACATCCTCGCTTGCGCCCTTCAGCGCAACCACCAGTTGGCGGCGATCGGCACGGGAAAGAAGCTCGCGAACACCATTTGCGTCGATGCTCAGCAAATCTTCGAAAACGAACATCTTCCGCCGAATCTGCTCGGCGAGCTCGGGCTGATCTTCCGCGATCTGTTGCAAAAGCTCCTCGCGCTGGCTCGCATCCATCCGGTTGCAGATGGTGGCGATCGTCCGCGCGCCATCCGAGGTTTCGCGCCGGACCTCGCTCAGCGGTTTGAGTTTCATTCCCAGAGTTTTGGCGAGTTTCTCGACCACCGCATTGGATATTCGCTCCAGGCGCGCAACCCGGACCGCCACGTCCCGCCGCGTTGCCGGGTCCATCAACGACAGTACGGAAGCGGATTGCGCCGGAGTGAGCCGCGAGAGGATTAAGGCCACGGTTTGCGGATGCTCACTGCGAACGAAGCGCGCCAGCGTTTGCGGCTCCACTCGCTGGAGTTCCTGATGAAACGGAGATTGGCCTCCGGATTGCGGCAGCCGCTCGATGTGTTTCTTGCTGCCATCGGGGCCAAACGCGCTGGTGAGCAATCGTCGCGCATACTCCGGACCACCGCGGCCCAACTGCAATGCGCCGCCCACCGCGTTGTGAAATTCCGCGAGAATGGCCTCGGACTGCTCCAAGGGAATCGGCGGGAGATTGGCAATGGCCGCGCCGACCCGGTCAATCTCCTCATCGCTGAAGTGTTTCAGAAGCTGGGCGGAGGCTTCATCCCCGAGTGCGACCAGCAAAGCCGCGGTCTTAAAAGCCCCGGTAAGAGCCGGAGCGGCGATGGAGCTAGCCATACTAAGCCTGTTCCTCCTTCAACCAGCCCCGCAACACGCCCGCGCAAATCTCGCCGTTCTTTTGCGCGGCAGCCCGAACCTGCGCGGTCAAGACCTCGACGCGCCCGGGCCCCAACGATGGGATTGAGGATGCAACGGTGGCGCTCTTACCGGCGGGAGCCTCGGCGGCGGCGCTTACCGCGACTTCGGCGGTCGGCGGCAGTTGATGGGGCGCGCGGACTTCCACCGCGGCTTGCCTGCTGCCCTTCATTTTAGAAATGGCGAAGACACTGCCGCCCAACACGAGTACTAACAGACCCGCCACGCCGATCATGAGCTTGGGGTCCTTCTTGAATTGTTGAATCGGCGTCAGCTTTGCCACGGGCGCACTCACCGGCTCAGCCGATTCCGGCTCATTCAGGCTCAGCGTAGACTCAAACGGCAGGCTCTCCACGATCAATTGATCGCCGCGCTCCGGATTCAAGCCCACCGCTGCCGCGACCACGTCATGAATCACCTTCACACGATCCGGATTGGGCGGACTGGCAACGCGCCTCGACCCCTGCCATTGAACGTCATAATCCAGCAATACAGAGATGGAGAGCCGTTGGATTGCGCCCTGCGGCAGCGTCATGCGCTTCACCGTGTGCGAGGTTTGATAATTGACGCTCTCTGTCTTTCGGGAAGTTGACGTGCCGGAACTGGAAGCCTTCGGAGTAGTGTCCGGAAGGTTCGACGCGGTTCCGGGAACCCCTTGCGTGGGATGCGTCTGCGTCGAGATATCTTCCGTCGTTTGTGAGCTGACCATCACGGAGTGGTCCGGATCGAAAGTCTCTTCGCTCTGCTCTCCGCTCCGCATCTCGGTGTCGGCTGAGACGGCGGCGCGAAAGCGTCCTGCGCCAAGCAGCGGTTCGAGCGTGGAATCAAGCTTCGCCGCCAAATCGTGTTCCACCTTTTGGCGGTAGTCGAGCGCTGCGATGGAAGAATCGTCGGTCGCGTCGGGCCGCTTCGGCCGATTCAGCAAGTTGCCGCGCATATCGAGGACAGCGACGTTTTCCGGGGCCAACCCTTCCACTGCGCTCGCCACCAGATTGGTGATCGCGGGAACGGCGGAATCGGGCAGAACCGTCCCGCGGCGAATCTTAATGAGGACACTGGCCTTGGCGGGCTGGCGCGCCTCCAGGAACACAGATTCCTGGGGCAGAGATATGTGCACGCGGGCCTGCTCGATCTCGGCCACCGACATGACCGACCGTTCCAGTTCCCCTTCGAGAGCTCGCCGGTAATTGACATGCTCCGTGAACTCCGTAATTCCGAAGTTGGTTTTGTCGAAGATTTCGAATCCCAGGCGGCCGCTCTTCGGCAAACCCGCACCAGCCATTTCCAGGCGCAGTTCCGCGACCCGGTCTTCTGGAACCGAGACGGTCGCGCCGTTCTCCGAGATCCGGTACGCAGCCCCTTCCTCCTTTAGCTTCTGGACAATGGGTCCCGCGTCTTCCGGAGCAAGTTCGGTGAACAGAGGCCGGAAACCAGCCTCGCGCTCCCAGCGGAGAAATCCGAAAATTCCCGCCAGGAAGAAAGCGGAAACGACGCCGATGGTCCAGCGCTGCCGGACGGTAAGAGTTCGCAAGAGCCGGATGAGTTGGTTGTTAGGCATGATCGCACGACGCTACATTTGCATTTTCATGATCTCCTGGTAAGCGGAGACCACTTTGTTGCGGACCTGCAGGAACATTTGAAACTCAAGATCCGCTCGCTGTGACGCCAGGATCGTCGAATGCAAATCCTCTCCCTCGCCCGACAGAAACTGGTTAATGCTCTGGTTGGCGTTCGCGCGGGCGCCTTCGACTTCCCCTAGCGCACTGCTCAGAACGTCTTTGAAAGGCGATCCTGCCGCGCCTGCCGCGGGCGCAGCCGGAGCCGCGGTTGTTGCGGTGGTTGCGTCGAGCGGTGCGATAGCCGGCAGTGAGATTTTCAGAGACATGTTCTATTTGAATAGCTCTTCTATTTGAATAAATCCATGGATTTCTGGATCATATCCTTCACCGCCGAAATCGCCGAGATGTTGGCTTGGTAGCTTCGCGACGCCCCCAACAGATCCACCATGTCTTCCGCCGGATTTACGCGCGGGTAGGCAACGTAACCGTCCGCATCGGCGTCGGGGTGGCCGGGAAGATAGCGCTTCTCGGGCTCGCGTGTGTCGGTCACCACCTGGGCGACCCGGACGCCCTCGGCCCCGCCGTTCATCTCGTCTTCGAACAATGATGAGAATTGGGCCGCGGACGGATCGGCTGCAAAAACGACGTCCTTGCGCCGGTAAGGACCGCCTTCGGGAGTGCGCGTGGTATCCGAATTGGCCAGATTTTCGACCAGCAGCTCCGTCCGTTGGCGCTGCGCCGACATCCCTGAAGCACTCACTGACAAAGCCGAGAGTAAATTCATGTGCTATTTGCCGTCCTGAAGGGCTAGCTTGATATCGGCTATGTCGCCGCGGGCGAAGTCCGTTGCGATCTGGAACCGCAGCGTGTTCTCCGCCAGAAGGCGTGCTTCCCGGTCAAGATCGACGTTGTTCCCGTCGGCCTTGGTGGCCAGGCTGGCGGGCTCGATCACCGTGGGAGCTTCCCCAGCGGTCGCGTTTTCAAACTCCGCGCGGAAATCGATGTCCTTAGTGCGATAGCCGGGCGTGTCGGCATTGGCAATGTTGGAGGCGACCAGCTTTTGCCGTTCGCTCAACAGTGTCATGTACCGCTCGTAATTGGCGGCCAAGCCTTCGAACATGATGCTGCCGCCAATGCACCCGGAGTGCCAACGCAGGCTGTTGATTCTTTTGAATGCGGTTGCAGACCGCCGTCGGAGATTTGAACAGTTGCGTTCAGTCTCCGACGCAGGAAAGGGTTATCCGTCTACTTCTACGAGCCCAGCCCTGGACGACGACGCGGTCGAGTACGCATTGTGACGCGCGAACTGGAGCAGCCTTCGCTGGGTATGGGACCGTCTTGCCACGACCGTTTGCCGGGCCCAGGAAAGCAACTCCAATACCTGGCTGGCAATGGAGCGCCGATCCTCCGGAGTTGCCCCCGGCCAGGCGTTTTCCACTTCGTTGCGGAGCTGGCCCAGAAGCCGCTGCGCCGCCGCGTAATTACCGGCGATGATCGCGGCGCGGCACTCAGGCGTTTTTGATATCATTCTGCGTGTCCTGAAACAGATTTTGGAAATACGAGACCTGCGATTCCAGAGCGGCAATCTGCGAATCCGCCGCCGACATCTGCGCCGTCAACGTGTTTTGCATGGTCGCGATGCGCGCCTGCGTGTCCGTAATGTCTTGGTTGTCCGAATCGATTTGCTTGGTGAAGGAGTTCTGCACGGAAGCGAACAAGCCCGTACCAGTGTTTTCGAGCCCATTCAAGACATTCGTGGCGTTCTCCAGGAAGCCTCCGCCCGTGGCAGACCCGAGAAAGTTGGACACGTCATTCGGGTCGCTGGACGCAACGCTCTGGAAGGTGGACTGGTCGAAGCTCAACTGGCCTGACGAATTGAAGGTCAAGCCCAGATCACTCAGGTTTTGCACGCTGCCGCTGCCGCCGGTGTACCCAATCGCTTCCTGAAGCGACTGTTCCAGTTGCGTAATGATGCTCTGGCCGGTGAGGGCCCCGCCAGTGGTTCCGTGATTGTTGTTCAATTCAGTGACCGCGGAGTTGTAAGCTGTGACAAACGCGGAAAGCGCGCTTGAAGCCGCGGTAGAATCCGCGGCCACGGTAACGGTCGTTTCGCCAGTTTGCAGCAGGTCCACGGTGACGCCTGGAGCGATTGTGACGGTGCTGCTGTCGGAGGAAATCGGAGTAGACGGCTGTCCGTCCACCTGATACTGCGCTGGCGTCCCCGCCGCCAGGACGCTCAACAGGTTCTGGGTCCCGTCATTCAATTGGATCGTCTGATTCCCCAAAGACGAGCTTTGGAGAGAAAGCCGGTAATCCGGCGCGGAAGGCGGTCCAGTGTTGACGATGGTCGCGGAAACACCGTAATTCCCGGAGTCGATTGCTTCCGCCAGGGCGTTTAACGTGTTGGTTGCGGGAGTGATGGTGTAGGTGTCGCCATTGACCGTCAGTGTGAAAGTGCCGGAGGAACTGATGGAACTCTCTCCTGGGTCGCTCACTACGGCCAGACCGGCGCTGCTGATGGTGGTGGTGGGAGCTCCGGCCGAGATGACGTTCAAAGAATAGGTCCCCGGTGTTGTGGCCGCCGAAGCGTCCAGGGAAACTGACGCAACCGTGTTGTCGGAGACGGTCGCCGCCAGCGAACTGCTGCCGGCAGCCTTAGAAAGTTGCTGGATTGCTGTCTGTATGCCGGTGAAATCGTTGGTGAGGGTGGTCAGCTCCGACGATTGCGACTGAAGCGTCGCAACATTGTCTTGCAACTCGCTTAGAGGAATGGACGCGATCGTAACCGCGTGATTGATGGCTTGTTGCAAGTCGCCGGCGTACTGGCTGGTGCCGTTGAAACTTGCTACCGCCGGGTTGGCGAAGGTTAGTGCGTTAGAGGTCGTTCCCATTTAAATCCTCCTCAAAAAACGGAGTTGGACCGGTCTTCCAGGGAAGATCGGCCCAATGCTCCGGGAACGTTACAGTGCGGGCTGCCGATTACGGCAACAATTTCAACAAAGCTTCCGGTTCGGCGTTGGCCTGAGCCAGAGACGCGACCGAGGATTGCTGCAGCACCTGCCCTTGAGTAAGAGCGGCGGCTTCTTTTGCGACGTTGGCGTCGCGGATGTTAGATTCGGCAGCGGACTCATTGGTGATCTGGGAGTTCGCCAGCCCGACCGCGTAGTTCAGGTCGTTTTCGCCATCGCCGACCGTGCCTTGAACCAGGCCCAGTGACTGGACCGCGGCGGTAATGCTGCCGATCGCGGTCTGCGCGTTCCCAATCGTGTCTACCGCGGCGGTGGTCAGGCCCAGACCGGTGGAATCGACAATATTCGCCGATCCGGACAAAGCAATAGTGACCTGTGAATTGCCCAGCGAGCTTCCGCCGCCAATGAACACGTCCAGGCTGTTGTTGTACTGCGAGGACGCCGTGCCGCCGCCGCCGCTGGCCAAGCCGATGTTCGCCGCCTGCCGGTTGATTTCACCTACCAGCGTCTGAAACTCCTGGTTCAACGTGGCGCGGTCGCCCGAGAACGTGCCCGACGCCGACTGCGTCGCAAGCTGCTGGAGCTGGCCCAGAATGTTGGAAATGTTGTTCAACCCGCCGTCGATGGTCTGCAGAATCGCCGAACCGTCGTTGGCGTTGCGAACACCCTGCTGCAACTCCGTGATATTTGACCTTAATCCGTTGGCCACCGCGAGACCGGCCGCGTCATCCCCCGAGTTGTTGATGCGATAACCGGAGGTTAACTGCTGAATGGCATTGTCCAGCGCGTTGGTATTCACTTGGAGGCTTTGTTGCGCTTCCAGTGAAGTAATGTTGGTTTGAAACGAAAGAGACATGCTTCACATCCTTCTCAAAAGTGTTAGCGGCGTCACGCCGGACCGCCTCGACCTTGGTTGCTCTCAGCGGCAGATTCCTTGTCGATACTTTTTGCGCGCATTTCAGTTTTTTTGACATTTTTCCGAAAACCTTCTAATTTTGCATTCCCGTGTTCGATACGCTGCGGCGTATGGAACCCCTTACAGCCTCAAAGCGCTCCGCCAGATCCTTGCTGGCGGCGTGGAGCAGCACCGATTACAACCAGATCAGAAAGGCCGCCGAGCAGGCAGAAATAGCGGAACCGGCCTCACTCTTTGACGAAGAGCGAATGGAGATTGTCCGCGAGGCCGCCTCCGTGCTGCGGCAGTGGGGCGAAAGAGGACAAACCGGACCAGCCGTTGAAGCTTCGCTGCAATTGCTGCGGCACCTGGCCAGACCAACGTTTCAAGGCAGTTGTTCGATCTGAAACGCACGCTTGCGGCCGGCGCTGACCACCTGGCAGGGTATGGACACGGTGTCGTTTACCATTGCCCGCAGTGGTTTTTGAAGCGCGTAGTCGAAGCGGACCACTTGTCCTATCTTCAGTTCCGCGATATCCCGCAGCTCCATGGTTGGCCCCTCCAGCAGCACTTCCAGCTGGACCTTCGCTTCGGCCAATAAATTTAGGTTGCGCTGCGTTTCCTCGGCCGTGAGGCCGTCCTCAATCACGTCTGAAGGTTGCGGGGCAGTTTCAAAGAACGTTTGCGGAACAGCAACCTGGAAGCTGGCGTCCTGCTCGCCCAGGCGCAGCGAGAACCCTAGCTGTACGGTGGGGAGCGCCGGACTGACCGGCAGGAGTTCAGGATCGCTTTCCAGCGCCAACACTTTGAATTCAACCGCGTGAAACGCCTTCCAGGCCTGCCCGAGAGAACCAACCATCACCCGGACCACTTCTTCCAGCAGCGTCCATTCGATTTCGGTCAGGGCGCGATTTTGGTCCAATTCTGAGCCGAGACTTCCCCCGAGAAGTAACTCCAACAGACTGAATACAGTCGGGCAATCCAGGTAGAGAATTGCGTGTTCCGCTCGCGGCTCCAGTAAAAATCGAATGACCGCCGACGGAGCCTGAAGGGACTGCCGAAACTCGCCCTCGCTCAGAAACGCAACCGTTTCCAGCCGTGCGGAGATCTCGCTCTGGAGAAACGCGGAAAGCGAGGACGACAGCATCTCCGCGAAATTCTCGTGGGCGCCACGCAGCAGCCGCTCCTGGAGCCGAGGTCCTTGCCGTCCTGCGCTCAGTGCATTCATCTTCTTTAAGACTAGTATCGTCAGAGCCCGGAGATGCCTATAGATCCACTCGGTGGTTTATCTTAGGCGCACTTAGGCAAAAGGGGGTTAAACATTCTGCGTTTCTCATCGATACAGAAACCGCTTGAGGAGCCCCTTGTGATCAGGCTGACTAGACTCAACGGCGTCCCCCTATATCTGAACTCGGATTTGATCGAACATATCGATGCGACTCCCGACACGGTAATTACGCTCACGTCGGGGCCGAAGTTCCTGGTGGCGGAGACTCCGGCAGAAGTGTGCGAGAAGATCCTGGATTTCCGCAAGTCCATACTGTGTCCCCCTTCCCTTGCGTCAGCAAGTCCTGAACACCGAGACCTAACGCATGGCTGACCAGGAGCAGGCCAAGGCAAAGCTACGCTCCAGCCGTCTTGATATCGCCAGTATCGCCGGAGTGGCTGTGGCGATCGGGTCGCTCTTGGGCGGCTTGGTGCTGGACGGAGGAAAGGTCTCCGACGTCACGCAGATCACAGCCGCAATCATCGTTCTGGGCGGCACGCTCGGCGCGGTGATGATAACCTCGCCGCTTTCCTCCGTGATCGCCGCGGCCGCCGGCCTCAAGAAGGTTTTCTTCGAGGACGTGATCCACCCTGACGCTGCGATTGAAGAGATTGTCGGCTACGCCACCAAGGCCCGCAAAAGCAGCCTGATCTCGCTGGAAGAGGATTTGGAAAAAATTGAGGATCCCTTCCTCAAAAAAATGCTGACGCTGGCGGTAGACGGCACCGACCTTCAGGAACTTCGCAAGATGATCGATCTCGATTTAGCCCAGGCGGAAAAGCGGTCTGAGAGCCAGGCCAAAGTATTCGAGGCCGCTGGAGGCTATTCGCCCACCATTGGGATCATCGGGGCCGTCATGGGTCTAATTCAGGTAATGAAGCATTTGGAGAACATCGACGAGGTGGGTAAGGGCATTGCCGTCGCGTTCGTCGCAACGATCTATGGCGTGGCCGCCGCCAACCTCTTCTTTCTGCCCGCCGCCAATAAGCTCAAGGCGCGCGGCCAGAACGACATTCATCTCAAGGAACTGCTGCTGGAAGGTGTCAGCGCCATTCTCGAGGGCATGAATCCTAAACTGATCCGCACCAAGCTGGAAGCATTCGCCCACGAGAGCGGGAAAAAGGCCGCTCCCGCGCCCGAAAAGGGCGGCGCCGCGGCTCCCGCCGAAGCCCGGGGATAATATGGCCCGGCGCCACTCTCAACCCTCGCACGAGAACCACGAGCGTTGGCTGGTTTCCTACGCCGATTTTATTACGCTGCTGTTCGCGTTCTTTGTGGTGATGTTCGCCTCTTCGCAGACCGACAAGTCGCGGGCTAAGCAGATATCCGAGGCAGTGGAGAAGGCGCTGGCCGATGGCAAATCCGTCGGTGTGCCTCCAGCCGTCGCCAAGATTTTGGGCGGCACGATCGACGACAAGGGTCAGGGAAACGCGCAGATGAGGGGCCCAGGTGGCGCGCAGAGGGCGGCTAAGGAAGCGCCGCCGGACGATGTCGTCGAGCTTGCGCCATCCCTCAAATTACTCAGCGCAAAACTGGAGGAAGAGATTAAAGACGGCAAGGTGGAAGTAAGCTTGGAGCCGCGCGGCCTGGTAGTCAGCCTTAAGCAGGCCGCCTTCTTTCCCTCCGGTAACGATGCCATCGACCCCGCCACCTACCCGACTATCGAGAAACTGGCGTCGGCCCTGAACGCCGTGGCGAATCCCGTCAGAATTGAAGGCCACACCGACTCGAAACCGGTTCACACCGCGCGCTTCCAGAGCAATTGGGAACTTTCCGCCGCGCGATCCATCGCCATGATGAACGTTCTGGTGAAGCGGTTTGGCGTGGATGAGTCCCGGATGGGAATCGTGGGTTTCGCGGCCAATCAGCCCGAGGCGTCCGACGATACGCCCGAGGGGAGAGCCAAGAACCGGCGCGTCGACGTGGTTATCGCCAGCACCCTCGCCCGAAAACCGAAGGACAAAGACAAGAAGTAGCGCCGGCCTACCCGCCCTGGAGCAGGTCGAAAAGCGTCGTTTTTGGCATGGAGGCTTCAGACTGAATCGACGCCTGCATGGCCGTTTCTTCCTGCGTCAGCGTCACTGCGGCCGTCGCCATGTTGGTGCTGGTCACCTGCGTGAGCGACGTTTGATACTGGACCTGAAACTTCTGAGCGACGCTGGTTGCGTTGCTGAGCTGATCCTGCACGCCACCGTAAAACTGCAACGACTCCGAGAGATGAGTCTGCGCCAGTTGCAGGGAACTGAGCGCGTTGGTGATGCCAGTCTGATCATTATTGGCTAGGGCAATGCGGAGGCTGTTCACGGCCCCGAACACGTTGCCCGGGGCAGGCGTGCCGTCCGGATTGAGGTCGCCGAAGATTTGCTGCGCTGTCTGGGACACGGCAAACGTTACGCCGCTAGCGTCCTGGATCACTCGCGTTGAGGGCGCGGCGACCAGTCGATCGACGCCGGTAGGGCTGCCCAGGTCGAGCTGGTACATCGGCTGTGTCGCGTCATCCCCGCTAAACACATACTGCCCGTCGTATTGAGTCTGGCTGAGCGACACCAGTTGTGACAGCACCTGTTCCACCTGTTGCGACAGCGCGCTTCGCTGGGCTGGAGTGGCAGTCACGTTCGCCCCCTGCTCACCGAGAGTATTCACCTGGTCCAACAGTTGCGTTGAGGTTTCCAGCGCCGATTCGGCAGTGTTCACCTCGCTGGTGACATTGCTGAGGTTCTGCGATACCTGGTTGACATTTCCTAACTCGAACTCGAGTTGTACAACGTCCCCGAGTTCCGCCGGATTGTCTGAAGGCCGGTTGATGCTGCGTCCGGAGGAAACCTGTTCCTGCGTTGCCTGCGTTTCCTGGGTGAGATTTTGCAGGTTGGCCAGGAACTCCTGAGTAATGGCGCCAAGTCCTTGAATCATGACTGTCCTTAGCCGGTAGCCGGGATCATATTGATCAGCGTAGTCGCCAGTGAATCGATGACGGTGACCATTTTCCCAGCGGCGTCGTAACCTTGCTGAAGTTGTATCATCAGCGCCGCTTCCGCATTCAGGGAAACTCCCGAGGCCTGTGTTTGTACGGCTTGCGCCTGGGAGAGTAACTGCGTGGCCAGTGTCTGGCCGGTCTGCGCACTGGAGGCTTGCCGGCCCACCTGCGTCGCGACGGAAGCGGCGTACGCCACGATCGTCTGCCCGTCGATTTCGTCGGAAGGCGCAGTTGAGTTGCCCAGGTTCGACAGCTCCAGGGCCGCTGCATTTCCGCCGTTTGCATTGGCAGGCGCCAGATCCGCGGGTGTGATCGATGGGTTCACCGCCAGCGTCGCGGCGATATCGGTAGCGCTGGCGGCGCTGTACGTAAACAAGGCCGTGCCAGGCGACCCCGTAGTTGTCGTCGCCGACGTCAGAATCGTGTTGACCCGGTCTGCGACCTGCTGTGCCAGGATGTTCAGCGCACCTTGCTGCGAACCATCACCCTGGAGCGAAGGCAACACTGTATTGCGGACGTAAAGCTCGCCGCCCAACGATCCCTGCGAAACCTGGCCGCTGATGTTATTGCCGCTTGAGTCCAGGATCTGAACGTCGGGAACGGCGCCCGGATAGGCGCCGGTGCCCGGACTGGAGAAATTGGCTTGAATCGAATATTGCTCGGCGCCGATCACCAATGCGGTCTGTCCGTCCAACAGCACGGTAGCGGTTCCGTTGGCGGCAAAGCTTACGCTGACGTTGGTAAGCTGCGACAGGCTTTCCAGCGAGGCTTCGAGGTTGGCGTGGACACCGGCGTCGAGTGAATTGCTTTGCGCCAGCGCCGTGTTATCTGCGGCGATCTGCGCCGTCAGCGTGTTGATCTGTTTTACGGTGGATCCGATTTGCTCATCCAGTTGATTCGTGCTCTGCGAAAGCGACGACGCGGCGGCCTGAAACTGCTGTGCCAGCGTGGTTGCTTGGGAGATCACATTTTGCTGGTCCGCGCCGGAATCCGGCGTTGCCGCCCAGGCGGAGAAGCTTTGAAACAAGCCATTCAAAGCGCCCAGGACGCCGGTTTGGCCGGTGACGTCGAACAAGGACTGAATCGAAGACAGCGCGGATGATTGGGCGGCGTAGTTTCCCTGCGCGGACATTTGTGTCTGGACAGCTTGATCGGCGTAGTGATTATCCGTGCTTTGGGTTGGACCGGACCTGACGCCGCCATCCAGCCCCGCGGATAGGTTCAAGGGATCTGCTTGGAGGGTTGCGGTCTGGCTGGCGTACCCGGGGGTGGATGCGTTGCTGACGTTATTCTGCGCGACGTTCGAGCGCGTTCTGGTACGCCTCGATCGCGCTCAGGCTGCTGTTCAATGCGCCGAAAAGGGAGCCCATAAGGTTTAGGCTTCGAGCGACTGTCCGGCTACGGGCGGGGCAAACTCCGGCGATCCGTTGCGCGCGTAACCGGAGCCGAACTTAAGCTGCATCCAGCCGCGGACCAGGTTCGACCCGTGGTCGATTTGAATCCTCAGATTCCGGGCGCTGGTTTGAACGCGTTGAAGCGCCTGCCGGACTGAGTCGTCCAACTCTCCAGAACCCCCGGCTCCCAGCGCCCGAAGCGATTCGGCGGCCTCTATCAGAGTTTGGAGGGATTCATCTAGCGCGTTGGGTGACGGGTGGAGCAATTCTTGCTGCACCCGGCTGAGGCCGAACTCGGCGGATTCACAGCATTGGTGTGGGGTCATGGGCTGCTCCCTCAATCGCCACTCAAGGCCGCGTCCACGATGGATTTGCTGAGAGCCACTGGATCCACCTGGTACTGCCCGGATTGGACCAGAGCCCGCAATTGCTCGATGCGCGCGGCGCGGCCATCCGCTCCGGCGGCTTGGGTTTGAGCTAGGAGATTGCTCTGGCTTCCAAGGTCGACTCCATCTGAGGAAGTATCCCCGCCCGGAGATGTGAAAGTGCCGCTACCGGGAGTCTTCGGAGCGTCGAAGACTCTGTCCGTCTGTGGTTTGGAGATTGTGTTCACTGTATCCTGCTCCGTTATCCTCAAGCGGTCAGCCTCCTATATCGTAGAAACCCGCAGTTTTTATAACCAAAATTTTGTGGAACTAAGTTAATTGTCTTATTCCCCGCGATCCTCGTCTTTGTTTTCTTCGGCTTGGGACCTCTCGGCAGCTATCGCAGGCGGAGCCGATTCCCCGGCCATCCGGGTGATCCGGACGCCATAATTCCCGTCGACCGCCACCACCTCCCCGTGTGCCAGCACGCGCTTGTTGACCAGAATCTCGACTTCGTCTCCTAGCGATTCGTCCAGTTCCACCACCGATCCCGGATTCAACGTGAGCAGATCCTTCATTCGCATCTGGGTCCGGCCCAAGGAAATACTGACCGGGACCTCCACGCTCATCAGCAGATCCGTGGGGCTGCGGCCCGCCAGCGTAGGTCGAGAGCCCCCCCGGTTCGATAACGATTCGTTCCAGTCGCTCATCAGTACAATCCTTTAGAAGTCGGCCATTGACGCTCGATAAATTGCCTCAGGCGCAAAATGCCTTGCGCTTTGAGCTGCGAAATTCGGGTGATGTGCAGGTCCAGCACGGGGGCGATCTCACGCATATTGCAACCTTGGCGGTAGTACAAGTCCAGGACGATGCGCTCGGCGCGCGGCATCTTGGTGAGACCATCCTGGATCAGCTTTTCCAGCTCTGAGCGCTCCAGCACGTTCGCCGGGGAGTTGTCTTCCCGGTCCGCCACGTAATGCATGAGCGTGCGCGAATCGCCTTCATGCGTGGGGGCATCGAGACTGCCGATGGAGACTCCGCGGAGGTCCACCAGCAAGTCCTGATAGTCCGCCAGGCTCATCTGGAGCTTCGCCGCGATTTCGTCTTCTTCCGGCGGGCGCTGCAAAGCCTGCTCCAACGTCCCGATGGCGGCCTGCACATCCTTGATCCGCTTGCGTTTGTGAGGCGCGATTCCGTCCATGCCGCGGATGCTGTCCAGAATCGCGCCGCGGATACGGAATTCAGCGTAAGTCTTCAGCAACACATTGTGCGACGGATCGAAGCTGTCGATCGCGTTGATTAGTCCGATGATCCCGGCCGAGATGAGATCGTCCAATAAAGTATTGTCAGGCAGCTTCTCATGAATCCTTGCCGCGATCCAGCGAACCTGAGGCAAGTGGTCCAGGATCAACTGCTCCCGTTCGGCGCCTGGGTTTGGACGATGTTCAGAGTAGGCCAGCGGGCTTGCGGATGTCATTCGTTCCTCATGCGCTTGCCACCCTGGCCAGGCCGGGTAGCGCCATCGACATCAAAGTCTCCACCGACACTGTGTGCAGATCCGCTGGGACCGACGCGCCGTTCGAGATGAACGACAGACTCAGGCCTGCTCGCACCGCTTCCGATACTGGGGAGCCGAAGGCGGTGGTCTCGTCGATTTTTGTAAGCGCCAGCTTCGTGGGCTGGAAAATCCGAAAGGTGCGGATCGCCTCGCGAACCGAGCTCGCGGCCATATAGCCCGGCACGGCAAGATGAACGTCGACATGCCCGCAATCGGCCAGAGCACCGGCAAGTCTCTCGCGGTCCGCCGGAGCGAGATGACTGGGCGTATCGATCAGCACAATTTCCGTGCGGCGGGCCTCATGAACCGCCGCGGGAAGAGCTTCGGGCGAGTCGAGCGAAGTGAAGGTGATTCCAGTCTGCCGCGCGAAGAATTGCAATTGGACGCGGTCGCCCAGTCCTGAGCTGTCCAGCGTAAGCAAGCGCACCGGTCTTGTGGGCGCGCCTTGAAACGCGGCCAGCTTCATAAGCATGGTCGTTTTCCCCACTCCGGCCGGCCCAACCAGCGCCACCACGATGCTCCCGCTGCCTTCGACTCCAACTCTGCCGTCGATCTTCACCCGTGCCGCCAGCTCCTGGCGCAGCAACTCGTGCACTTCAGCGCGGCCGGACTTGCGTGCGATCGAGATGAGCCCCTTTTCTTCGGGTTTGGCGGCGGACATTGCGGTTTCCATGCCGGCGACGATTTGGCCCGCGAGCTCCGCATCGAAACCTGCTTCGCACAGGTTGGAATAGACCGCCGACATCGCGGGAAGACGCCGGCCGTTCGCCGCCGTCTCCTCAGAGGAGAGCAACCCGTAAATTTCCAGGATCTGCGCGTGAACGTGTTGCAGGTTGTTTCCCGGCTCATCCCGGTTAGGCAACTCAACCAGGCGGTTGCTTCGTTCCGGCGGAGTCTCAATTGTCCAAGGCTTGGCCACAGCCGCTTCGCCAGGTTCTCCCTCGGATTCCACGCTTCCCGGAGTTCCGAAGACAATTTCAAATTGCCCGGGAGTATCGGTATGCGCCTCTACTCTTCGCGAGCTCAACAGCAACGCCTCGTCACCCAGCTCGGTGCGTGCCTTGCCGAGCGCTTCGGCTATCGATTTAACGAAATATGACTTGATGCGCACTTTCACCGGATTATTCGACCAATCCTCTGGATCTGACATTGACCTGAGGAGGAATTTCATTGTTCGACAGCACGGTCACGTTGGGCAGCGAGGTTTCGAGAATCTGCCGCACAAAATAGCGTGATCCGGCGCTGGCGATGGCCACCGCGGACTCCGACTTCTCGATCTTTCTCGTAAACCGCAAAAGAATGTCGCGAATCGCGTCCGGCGGCAGACTCAAGCTGCTGTTCAATTCCCCATGTTCGACAGCGGTTTCGATGGAACGCTCCAACGAGGGATCCAGCAGGTAAGCCGCCAGCTCACCCTGTGCGTTCATGAGAGGCTGTACGATCCCCCGGCGGATGGACTGGCGCACGTACTCCGTCAAAAGAACCGGATTCTTGCTGCTTTGCGCCGCCTCGCTTAGAGCTTCGAGAATCTTGACAGACTCGCGAATCGAGACCTGTTCCCGCAACAAGTTTTGAATCACGCGTTGCACGGTTGCCAACTGAAGCAATTTTGGAACCAAATCCTCAATGACCTTGGGATTGTCCTTGGCTACGCGGTCGCAGAGATTCTTGGCATCCTGCCGGCTGAATAACTCCGGAGCATAGCGGCGCGCCAGCTCGGCCAGATGCGTGCCGATCACGCTCACGGCATCCACCACCGTATACCCGCCCGCGCGCGCGCGATCGGTCTGATCTTGCCGCACCCACAACGCAGGCAATCCGAACGCCGGATCGTGCGCCGGCTTGCCTTGTAACGACCGGTCGGGGTTTCCATTCGGAATCGCCAATTCATAGCCTTGAAGCAGCTCAAAGCGGCCGATTTCGTTGCCGTGCATGCGGATCACGTACTCGCGCGAACGCAGCGCGATATTGTCTTTCACCTTCACCGGCGGCATCAGATAACCGATCTTTTTCGCCAGTTGCTTTCGCACTTCGAGTACGCGCTGCAAGAGCGACGAATCCGGTCCGCGCTCCACCAAATGCACCAGCCCCAGACCGATTTCGATCGTGAGCGGCTCCACTTTTAGAAGCTCTTCCAGATCCTCTTTGGCCCTGGCGGCGGGCTTGGCGGCTGCCTGCGCGGTGTCAGATTTCCGACGCATCCGCCAACCTGCCGTCCCTAAGCCCGCTCCGCATATTAGAAAAGGAAGGGTCGGTAACCCTGGGAAAGTCGCCAGTACCACCAGCAAACCGCCGGCGAGCAACAAAGGCTGGGCGGATTTCAACAGTTGCTTCTGGACTTCGGTCCCCAGACTGTCCTCGGATCCGGTACGCGTCACAATCAATCCGCCAGACACGGAGATCATCAACGCCGGAATTACGGTTACCAGGCCATCGCCGATGGTCAGCACGGTGTACGTCTCGAGCGCGTGGCGCAACTCCATGCCATGCTCCAGAACTCCGATCAGAAAACCGGCAATGATATTGATGCCGGTCACCAAGATGCTTGCCACCGCGTCGCGTTGCGTGAAACGCGAGGCGCCGTCCATCGCTCCGTAGAACTCCGCCTCGGCGGCGAGTTGTTTTCGCCTGGAACGTGCCTCCGTCTCATCGATGAGACCCGAGTTCAGGTCCGCGTCGATTGACATCTGCTTGCCAGGCAAAGCGTCCAGAGTGAAGCGCGCCGTCACCTCCGAAATGCGAACCGCGCCGTGGTTGATAACGACATATTGAATCGCGATCAACACCAGGAAGATGACGGTCCCAATGATGTAGTTGCCGCCGACCACGAAATTCCCGAAGGCTTCAATCACATTGCCCGCGGCTGCCGTTCCGGTGTTACCGTTCAGCAGAATCAGCCGGGCGGAAGAAATATTCAGCGCCAGCCGGTATAGCGTTAGCAGCAGAAGAACAGTGGGGAATACGCTGAAATCCACTGGCCGCCGTATGTAAACCGCGGCCATCATGACGATGACCGAAAGCATGATGTCGAGGACAATCAGAAAGTCCAGCAACACGCCAGGCATCGGCGTGATCAATGCCACAATGATTCCGATGACCGCGACCGGGACAGCGTACTCGGTCCAAGTGAGCGTCGCAGGCAAGGAGCCTGTGTTGGTCGTGGCAGCGGCTGTGGATGTTTGCGCCAAGGAGATCCCTTACGCGCAAACCGCGGCGTTGCGCAATTTGTACAGCAGTGTCGTTCGGGGAATTCCCAAAGCCGAGGCGGCTTTCTTCTTGTTGCCGCCGTGATACTGTAACGCCTCCTGGATCAGGAACTGCTCCACGCGGCCCACGGTCTGCTCCAGATTGAGGCTGCCGTTCGATGCCGAGCCGCTGCCGTTCGATGCCAGGCCGCTGCCGTTCAAGGCCAAGCCGGGGCTGCGAGGGGTCTTGTTCTGACCCAGCGCGGACAGTTGCATGTCGCCGGCGTACAGGCGAGTCCGTTCGCCGGATAAAGTGACTGCCATCTCAATGGCGTGTTCCAGTTGACGAACGTTGCCCGGCCAATCATAGCTGGTCAGGCGCCGCACCGCGTCGGCCGACAGGTTCTTCACGCCCAGGCCTTCACGAATGCACGCTTTTTCGATGAAATGTTCGGCCAGCACCGGAATATCGCTGGCGCGCTCGCGCAGGGGCGGAACCACGATCGACACCACATTCAGGCGATACAGTAGGTCCTCGCGGAAGCGCTTTTCGGCCGCCGCTTGTCCCAGATCCTGGTTGGACGCGGCGATCACGCGCGCGTCAATCTGAATGGGAGCAGAACCCCCAATCCGCTGGATTTCGCGGTCTTGCAATACTCGTAGCAGCTTGGGCTGCATCTCAAGGGGAACCTCACCAATTTCGTCTAGGAAGATGGTTCCGCGATGCGCCTGCTCAAACCGGCCGGGCCGGTCGCTAATGGCGCCGGTAAAGGCGCCCTTGACGTGACCGAACAACTCACTCTCCACCAGGCTGTCTGGTATAGCGGCACAGTTCACGGCGACCAGGTTGCCTCCGGCTCGACTGCTGGCCATATGGATCGCCCGCGCGACCATCTCTTTGCCGGTTCCCGATTCGCCGGTGATCAATATGGTGGACCGCCGCGGCGCCGCCAGCCGGATCAGCGAACGCAGGATCTTAATCGGCCGGCTCTCGCCAACCAACAAGCGGCGCCACGGTTCCTTCACCCGGGACGCCCGATCCGCGGCTTCCGCGGCCTCCTTCAACTTCAGGCCAACCACAGCGGCTAACTGGCTTAGGGGCATTCGTTCGGTTATGTGCGAAAATGCCGTGATGGGCGCGCAGATCAACTCTTCATCCAAAGACGAATCGGGGTCATAAAGGACCACTGGCGGCGCAATCGAGCTTTCGTGGCCCGCAATCAGCGCCTCTTGGACAATCTCGGGCGGAAGCGGCAGATCGACCAGGATTAGCTGGACCGATCTGATCAGATGTTTCCAGGCGGAAGCAGCGGGTGTCCCGCTACAAACAATTACCTCAGCATTTGTAAGTTTCTCAATTGACTCAACTTCTTCTGAGCTAGGGCGCAACGGCCGTAGCCATAGGATCTTGTGCATCTTTTCTCCCGGATCGGCCACCCTCCTTGGTCGATTGGCATAGTGTGTAAGTGCTTATACCCATGATCGGCGGTGGTACTAGGCACTTTAGCCAGCGTGTCGGAATTTCCCACTTTTTCTCAAAACTTTGTCAAAAAATGGGTTCTATCAATGCGCCACCTTTCTCGATATGCATAGCCGAACCATGGACTCCGCTACCCTTGAACGACTCCGGCGCGAATATCTGGAAAACCGGATTCGGTCGGCCCCCCCCATCGAGATTGTGACCATGCTCTACGACGTGGCCATTGATTCGCTGAAGGCGGCGATTGAGCACTTGCAGTCCGGAGATCGTCTTGCCCGCTCGCGGGAAATCAGCCGGGCCGAACAGGCAGTTCACGAGCTACTGGTTGCGCTTGATCATTCCTCCCAGGCGCCGTTCACCCATACTCTGTCCGCGCTGTATCGCTATTGCCTCAATCGCATGATTGAGGGGCATGCCACGCAGTCCGAACAGGCATTCCGGGAAGCGCTCTCGGTGCTGTCGACGCTTGCCGTCGCCTGGCAAGAGATCAAGGCTAAGGAATGCGAGGCAAGTGAGTCCGCTGCGGAGATTGCTGGCGCGCCTGTACAACCCGAGCCGTTCCTCGGAAGGTACTCGGTCTACCAGCCGGATTCGGAGACGCCTGCTGCCCGAAACTGGAGTTGCTAGCCGGCGTCATCCGCTGAGACTGTGCCGGCGCCGGACGAACCGAGTTGGCGCTCGATCATTTGAGCCAAGCCAAGTCCCCCGTGCTTCGAGATGGACTGAGCGAGATATTCGTCCGCAAGCCCAAGCGCTGAACTGCCCGCCTGGTCTTCACCGGTTCCCAGCCAGCCCTCCTCATCCTCATGAACGGTCTTGAAGACCTGGCCTATGAGGAGACTCTCGAATTGGCTTGCCGCATCGCGGATCTTTGCAGGATCCTTGGACCCCGCCGAGGCGCCAGTCCCGTCGAGCAAAAGGCCGGACGATAAAACCGGGCTGATAGCACTCACGTCAAATCACCTCGATATCGGCTTCGAGCGCGCCCGCGGCGCGCAGACTTTCCAGAATCGCGATTACGTCACGGGGGGTGGATCCAATCGCTCCCAGCGCACGTACCAGTTCCTCCACCGTCGCTCCCTGCTGGAGAACCAGGCTGCGCGACTTCTCCTCCTTCGCATTGACGGTGGTTTGAGGAACCACTTCCGTCTGTCCCTGCGATAGGGGGTTGGGCTGCGAGACCAAGGGCGTGGTCTGGATTTCCACCGTCAACTTGCCGTGCATGATCGCAACGGGAGACACGCGCACCTGCTTGCCCATCACGATGGTCCCGGTGCGCTCATTGATCACCACTCTAGCGGGACGGTCGGCCTCCACCTCCAGAGCCTCCAGGTCGGCGATAAACTCCACCACACGCGAGGAATAATCTTGCGGAATCGTGATTCCAATGGTTGCCGACGTTTCCGGCTCAGCCAGCGGCTTGCTCCCTTCGGCAAATTTGGCGTTGACAACCCGGCTGATGCGCAGGGCGGTCATGAAATCCGGCTCGCGCAATTGCAGTTTGATCGCGCCTTTGGGAGGAATGGAAGGCGCTGGGCGCTCCACGTTTGCTCCTCCCGGAATCCGTCCGACCGTCGGGTGATTCACCACTGCAGTGTTTCCCGCCCTGCCCGCGCCGAACCCGCCCGTAACCACTGCGCCTTGCGCCAGCGCGTAAACCTGGCCGTCAACGCCCTTCAGGCTGGTCAGCAGGAGCGTTCCTCCCTGTAGATTCTGGGCATCGCCGATGGCCGATGCCGTAGCGTCGATGTGCATGCCTGGCTGGGAAAAGGCGGGCAGTGTGGCCGTGACCATCACCGCGGCCGTATCCTTCACCAGCAGTTGCGTGGGATTGACGGAAACACCCATCTGCTGAAGCATGTTCGCCAGGCTCTGCGCGGAAAAGTAGGTGGTCTGATGGTCTCCCGTGCTGTTGAGTCCGACCACCAGGCCGTAGCCGATCAGTTGATTGTCGCGCATGCCCTCAATCGAGACCAGTTCCTTCAGCCGCGCCGTGGCGGTCTCCCGCGCAGCGTCCTGAGCGCTGGCCAGCGCTCCGCAGATGGAGAGAATAAACAGGCCCGTTTTTGTTTTCATTTTTTCAGAAAGGCAGCAAACCGAGGATCAACCGGTACAGGATATTGGGCCGTTTTACGGCGTCGTTCACGATGCCCTTGCCGTTTACCTGAAGTTCCATGTCCGCCAGCCGTGCGGAGGAAACGGAGTTGGTGGTATCAAGATCGATCGGACGAATCACGCCGCGAATCGTGATGACCTGATTTTCCGAGTTCACGTTCAGGTTGCGCGTGCCCTCGATCACCAGATTCCCGTTGACAAGAACATGCGTGACGCGAGCCGAAATAGTCGCCGTCAATGTGGTTTGCCGGGAGGTCGTGCCTTCGCCGTCAAGGGAAGTGTTGGTGTTCGAATTCAAGAGGTTCGCCAGGGCGCCCGTGGGGCTTTTGGGACCGGCAATAGAGGTGACCGCGGCCTGTGCGGCGGACGCGCGGGAGGTTTTCGATTGCCCGGTGCTCACCGCCGAGGCGCTTTCCTGCACCAGGATTGTGACGACGTCGTCGACATTGCGAGAGCGCAGGTCGGAGGCAAGGTTCGAAAGCCGCGCTGCCGGGAACCAGATTGAGCCATTCGCGGGAACTTGCCCGTTCGACGCCTGCGGCACGGAGGCCTCCTTTATGTACTGATCCAGCGGCGAAGGAGGTTTCTCCTTCTGTTGCTTCTTCTTGCCCTTTCCCTGGTCCTGCGCCAACAGCGTGCAGCAGCAAATCAGCATCGCGGCGATGACCCGCCTCATTCCGCCTGCCCTCCTACTCTCGCCTGATCTTTTCCCTCCACTGTTGCCTGAAAGGCCGTGCCACTCCCCAGATTTCTTACGGTGATCACGGCCCCCTTCATGCCGGCGGTCTCCGCGCGAGCTTCCAAACTCAGGTGAGCGTTGCCCGCGTACACCTCCACGCGCACGGTATCTCCCCGGGAAACATCCATGGGCGCCGCGACCTGCGCTCTCCGAATTGCGGATCCCTTGGGAATCGCCACTCGCGGCAGCATGCCGCTGGCCTGGCTGACGCTGTCTAAAAAGCCGTCCTCGAAGGGAGATGCCTCGACCGCCTCCGCAGTGATCTCACTGCTCTGAATCGGCTTGCCCACGGTGAGATTCGATGCCGCGACGATCCGCTGCACGGGAACGGTAATCCGCACTCGCGCCCACACGGGATACTTCGCCTGGCTGCGGGCCTGTACGTACCCGCGCCACATGACTTCCGGACCGCTGGTAGCCTGCACGCCGCTGCGAGGAAAGACCACTTCACCGGTCGGCACCGGCTGCTGACTCGATGCTGAAATCTCGATCTTGGCGTCGGCTCTACCGAGCGACGCGCGTATTTGATCGGCGATTTGTCCCGCAGTGGGTACAAAAGTCCGCCGTTGAACGCATACATCGTTAAGCCCTTGCAACTCGACCCCACGGTTCTTGGCGATGCGCTCCAGGTCCGCGGAGTGGAACATTCTTGGTGCGCCTGAGGACTCTACGAATCCGATCAAAAAATCCCCGGGTAACCGCTCGAACCCGGGCGCGAGAGGAGCAATATCGCGCGCGGCCACCGACTCGCTGTCGATCGGGAGGCAGGCGGGAGCATCCCCCACCGCTGGGATGATTCCCGCCCCGAGGAGAAAAGAAGCCAGAAACGTCATCGCGTGAGGTTATTCATTTCCTGATACATCTCGTCCGCGGCCTTGACCACCTTTGAATTCGCTTCATAGGCCCGCTGGCTGACGATCAGGTTCACAAATTCGTCGACCACGCTAACGTTGGATTGCTCGGTGTACCCTTGCAGCAGTGTCCCGAGCCCTTCCTGCCCGCCCGGAACCCCCAGGATGGGTTCGCCCGAGGCTGTGGTCGCTTGGTAATAATTCTGGCCGAGGCTGTTCAATCCCGCCGGATTCGCGAATGTGGCGAGCTGAATCTGCCCCGCCGTTTGAGCCGCGGTCTGGTTGGGGAGCGTATAGCTGATGGTGCCGTCGGTGGCGATAGTGATCCCCTGCGCGTTTATGGGCAGGGTGACGCTCGGCTGCAACAGATTGCCGTTGCCGTCCACCAAGTTTCCGGTTTGGTTCATCTGGAACTGCCCGGATCGCGTGTAGGCGATCGTGCCGCTGGGCTGAAGAATCTGGAAGAATCCGTTTCCCTGAATGACCACGTCCAACGGATTATTGGTTTGGGAAAAGTCGCCCTGGGTGAAGATGATCTCGTTGGAGGACGCGCGTGTGCCGAGACCGAGCTGCAGCCCGGTGGGAACCACCGTCTGCTGGCCCGCGGCGGCGCCAGGCTGAATCATGTTCTGATACAGCAAATCCTGAAATTGCGCGCGCCGAGTTTTGTACCCTGCGGTATTCGAGTTGGCCAGGTTATTGGCAATGTTGTCCACGTTCAACTGCTGCGCAGTCATTCCGCTCGCCGCGCTATAAAGAGCCCGGATCATTAGATTTCACTCCTCCTCATTTCGTCCCGTCGATTCCCAGTTAGCTGCTTCCGCCTACGCGAGCCACCTCTTGCAGCGCCTGCTTGCCCATATCCGAGGTCACCATGATGGCCTTCTGCAACATTTCGAACTGCCGCATCACATCCACAAGACCCACCGACAACTCAGCCGGGGAGACGTTCGAACTCTCCAGGCGTCCTTGCGTGACGACAGCGTCTGAAGCGGCGGGCTTTACCGCGGGATTCGAGTTCACGAAATAGCTATTGCCCCTTTTAGTCGAGCACCCGCGGGGTCGTCAAAAGTGGCGATCTGCAATTGGCCGATCGTTTCCTCACCTTGCTGAACCGTCCCGTCCGGCTCAACCACGATGTCTCCCTGCGGCTGCGCCTGAATCTGCTGGCCGCCGGCTCCGAGTACCGGATAGCCCTCCGAGGTTGTGATCACGCCGGAACTCGACAACTGGAACGCGCCATTCCGCGTATATAAAGGTCCCGACGGCCCGTTCACGACGAAGAAGCCCGGCCCGGTCAGGGCCAGATCCAGAGGGTTCTTGGTGGGCGTCAGCGTGGCTTGCGAGAAGTCCGTCCACTGGCTTTTGATGTCCGGCACCTGCGCAGGCTCTTCTCCGCTGACTCCGCCGGCGTCGCCGCTAAACAGACTGTAGAATTCGCGATCCAGCTTGAAGCCACTGGTGTTCGAGTTGGCGAGGTTGTTCGCGAGCATATCGAGCGCCTGCATGCGCGCCCGCAAACCTCCCGCGGCTAATGCAGCAACTTGGTCCATAAAGGTGCGCGAGTGGGAATGCAAGCTTGCGGCCAAACCTGACCAAACATTTCTTCCTAGACTTTTCTTGCAGATCTGCGATATGACACACACGCTCGAATTTTGTTTGATCGTCGGAAACCCGCCAAATGCGGTGGATCTTTGACATCGCCGGAACTCCGAAACATTGAAAAATCGAATTGATTTGGGTGGCACGCTACGTGCACAGATGCGGGCTTCAGAACATGAAGGCTTCATTGCGCACTGCGGGCCCTTCGCCCGAATTGACTGCGTTTAGTTCCGGGACGGCGCGCGCCTCCGCGTCGCTTTCACCCGGCCAAGGGTCAACCGCCGCCGAGGCCTTCCACTCTGTGATGGAGACTCATTCCGTAACCGGAGAGGACGACGGCGGATCAGACGCCGCCAGCAGCGGCCGGAACTCCGCTCAGGAAGAGATCTCCCCCCAAGCGGCAAAGCCACAGGTTCCTTTGCTTCACTCCGCCGCACACCACTCCGTCGCACACCACCAGATGAGCAGCCCTGTGACGCGGCGTCAGCATCAGAACAACGAATCGGCTCTCGCGGGCGCCGGCTCTCGGCCGGAACAAAGACCCGCACCGGCACTTGAACAAAGATCGGCGGCGGAGCAAACCACTACGGATCAGTCTGCAGAGCCGCAAGCGGAACAACAGCATCCGCAAAACGATTCGGACGTGACGCCGGACAGTCCACAATCGATGCGCCTGGTCCCCGTCAACCTTACGATGGCGTGGAACTCCCTCGGGCTGATCTCAAGCGGTTCAACTCACGCGGTCACATCCGGAGCTCCCGGCTTGCTACCAAACTTCACCAGTGTTGCCCCATCCGCATCTTCGCTCGAACGAACGCCCAACACCGAGAATGGCACCGCCAATCCTCGCGCACCCGGGCTCGCCGCACCCAAAACAGCCTCGGGCCCGGCCCTCGCCGCACAACCGGTAGTTCAGGACTCGACGGGCACCGTCATCCCCGGCCTTCTGACATTGACCTCGGGCCTCGATTCTGAGGATGCTCCAGCGCCGGCGTCAAGCCAGCCTGCTGGAGAATCCTCGCCACCAAACAGTAACGGCGCCGCGGCCAGCCCGGCGTCCGAAGACCTCCGGCTCGAGGCCGCCAACGCCGGTGCACCGCCCGCACCGGACACGATCGCCTTCGAAGCCAAGCTCTCAATGGTTCCCGCTTCCACCTCACCCGCAGGTAACGCGGCGCTGCAGGTTCAGCCGCCGGTGGAGCAGCCGCCTGCCACCAGACAGGCTTCTGCCTGGTCTTCCAGCGAAACGGATGCGTCACTCCCTACGGCCTCCTCCGCGAAGATCGAAGCGGAGTTTCTGGCGCCTCTTGCACCGGCTCCCGTCCTCGCAAGCGCTCACTATCGGCCTGAGCCGGCGAATTCCGGCGCTTCCACCGAAGCGCCCGTTGCAACTCGAATGCAGACGGTAATCGATCAGCCCCCTGGGCCCCAGGCTACGCCGCACTCTATCACCGTGCGAGTTCCTGGCACGGCAACCGACTCTGGCATCGACTTGCGCTTCGTCGATCGCGGCGGCGACGTCCATCTTTTGGTCCGCACCCCGAATCCGGAGGTCGCGCAAGAGCTGCGGGGGGGCTTGAACGACCTCGTTTCCAGATTGCAGCACGCCGGGATTCGGGCGGAGGTTTCGACGCCACACGCCAGCGACGCGGCCGCCGCCAGTCAGTCCAAGAGCCAAAGCGATTCCCACGATCCATCAGCGGACCGGAGAGGTTCCGGACGGAATCAAAGTGAGTCCCGCAATCAGCAACGGAACCCGCAGAATTCGAACCAGTCCCGCTGGATGGAGGCAGTGGAACAAATCTCCTCCGGCCCGTCCCAGTCACACCAACTCAGCAAGGAGCAAAACGTATGACCTCACCCGTTACCCCACTCACGTCCATGCCCTCCAGCGCTGCCGCCAACACGGCGGCGTCCTCAGCGGCCTCGACCAACGCCGCGATCAGCGCCACAAACACGCTGGGCAACGAGAACACTTTTCTGCAATTGCTGGTTGCTCAGATCAAGAACCAGGATCCGACGCAGCCGGTCGATAGCAACACGTTCCTATCGCAATTGGCCGAGTTCAGCCAACTGGAACAACTGATCGGAATCCGCCAGGATGTTTCGCAATTGGATCCAACCGCCGCTGCGTCCACAACCGCGCCGGCAGCTACGTCCGGCTCTTAAGGCGAATGGGGCCAGCAGATCTTGAGATTTAGGAAAGGAGAAATAAGATGGGTTCTTTTTTTACCGCACTTTCGGGCCTGACCGCCGAAACCAATGCTCTCGACGTGGTCGGCAACAATCTGGCTAACATCAACACCCAAGGCTTTCAAGAGAATAACGTCACCTTCGAGGACGCGATGAACGAAGCTTCCGCCACGCTTCAAGTCGGCGGAGGAGTCGGCAGCACCATCACAAGCCGGGACTTCGCCCAGGGCAACATCGAAAACACCAGCCAGCCGCTGGACATGGCCATCCAAGGGAACGGCTTCTTCGTGGTTCAGGATCCTTCGTCCGGGCAAACCCTTTATACCCGTGATGGCACCTTCAATCTCAACTCGCAGGGGCAGTTGGTGACAGCGAGTGGAGATCTGGTCCAGGGTTGGATGGCGGCCAATGGCACGGTGAATCCTTCCGGCGCCACGTCGGGCATTACGGTGCCGCTGCTCAGCTCTCTTCCGCCCAGCGCCACCCAAAACATGTCCGTCGCCGCGAATCTGAACGCGAGCGCCGCCGTCGGCGACACGTTTTCGGCGCCGGTGCAGGTATACGATTCATTGGGCAACGTCCACACCTTGAGTGTCCAGTTCACCAACACAGCACCCGGCGCGTGGAACTATTCCGTTAATATTCCCAGCGCGGATGTTACCGGCGGCACCGGCACGACGACCTCCCTTGCCAAGGGCACCGTCAGCTTCAGCTCGAGTGGTGTTCTGACCACTCCAGCCGCTGGCGCTCCGGTTTCCATCACCAGCCCGGCACTGGCCGACGGTGCGGCTGCGCTACAGCTCAATTGGAATCTCTATAGCGCATCAGGCACGCCCAACCTGTCCGGATACGCGGAGTCTTCCGCGGTGTCCGGAACTACCCAGGACGGCGCTGCCGCGGGAACGGTCACCGGGATTTCCCTCCAGAACGGCGGCGATCTGGTGGCGACTTATTCGAATGGCTCGCAATCGACGCTGGCGCAAGTCGCAGTCGCAGGCATCGCCAACCCGGACACGCTGGTTGGAACTAGCGGCAACAACTATCAGGTCGGACTGCAGACCATCACGCCGGCGGTCGGCGCGGCGGGAACGGGTGGCCGCGGGAACCTGATCAGCCAGTCGCTCGAAGAATCCAACGTCAACATGGCCGCTCAGTTCACCGATCTGATCGTGTACCAGCAGGGCTACGACGCGAATTCGAAGGTGATCAGCACGGTCAACCAGATGGAGCAGACGCTGCTCGCCATTAATCCGTAAGCGAGGGATGATGATCACACCTGAGCAGGCGCAGCCTTACGCCGAACTCCCTTTTGTTGTGGAGTCCGAACTGGGAACACTAATGCTGCCGTTGCGCGAAGTTCTGGCGCTCGGCCCCGGCAGTGTGATCCGTTTGCCTGTACCGTCGCGGTCCCCGATCCGGGTGTTGGTCGGGGACACGTTTTTCGCTACCGGAGAAGCTATCCGCGCCGCAAACGCTCCGGCGGTTCGAGTCCTCAGCGTAAACACGCGGGGGAGCGTCTGACCGGTGGAAACTCTTCAGCAACTGCTAGCAGTCGCCTTAGTGCTGGGAGCTCTACTGACCATGGTGTGGCTGCTGAAGCGCAAGGGGTGGGCGCGCGGGCGGGTTCAAACTTCACGCGAGGGCCAGGCTCAGCTTGAAATCGTGGGGCGACTGGCCCTGACGCCCCAGCACTCCGTTCATTTGATCCGGCTGGCCGACCGGATTCTTCTTGTCGGGCTGTCGCCCAGCGGTTGCAGCGTCCTTGACACAGCGCCTGCGTCCAGCGTCCTCCCGGCCGGAGACAACCGCTAACTGCTATGTTCCGAATTCTCCTTCTTGCCTCCGCTTCCAGTGCGCTCACCTGGGCCGCCCGAGCCTCCGCATCCCCATCTGCCTCTTCCGGGCTGAACATCACTGCATCGAGCATCAGTCTTCCGATGCAGATCGCCATCTCGCTGACGCTGATGGTTCTGCTGCCGGCGGTGATCATGTCGGTCACGCCGTTCCTCCGGATCACCATTGCGCTTCATTTTCTGCGCCAGGCGCTCGGCACACAAACCACGCCTTCGAATCAAGTATTGATCGGGTTAGCTTTGTTCCTTTCGTTGCTCATAATGCAGCCGGTGGTTACCGATATTTACCAGCACGCCTGGCAGCCCATGGATCAGGGCCAGCTTACAATGAGCCAAGCTTTCGACGAGGGCGCCAAACCGATGAAAGCGTTCCTCTCTCGCTTCACTCGGGAGAAAGACCTCAGGCTGTTTCTAGATATCACGAAGGCTCCCGCACCTCAAAACGCTTCGGATTTGGGACTGGACGTGCTTGTGCCGGCCTACATACTGTCCGAACTCAAAACTGGATTCCAGATCGGCGCAATGCTGTTCCTTCCGTTCCTGGTGATTGACTTGGTGGTGGCCTCCATCACCTTGTCCATTGGCATGGTTCAATTACCGCCTGTGATGTTATCCGCACCCTTCAAGATTCTGTTATTCGTCCTCGTCGATGGCTGGAATCTAGTGGTGGGATCGTTGGTGAAATCTTTTTACTGAGAAAGTGCTTCCCTATGACCCCCGAATACGTAGTTCAACTGGTTCACGGCGCACTGATGGCGGCATTTTCCATGAGCGCGCCCCTGTTAGGCATCGGACTCTCCGTCGCTATCGTTATGAATATCGTGCAGATCGCGACGTCCCTTCAGGACAACGCCTTCAGCACTCTGCCACGCCTGGCGGCGTTCCTGGTGGGTTTCAGCGCCTTGTTGCCCTGGATGCTGAAGCAGTGGATGGCGTATACCATCGATATTTGCGGACAGATCGCCAGGTATGGGCACTGAGCTGGCGCTCAGCACCGGAACGCTGTACGCGTTCCTTCTGGTTCTCATCCGTGTTTCCGGAGTATTTGTGTTTCTCCCGCTGCCCGGCATCCGCGTGGGACCGGACATTGCTCGGCTGGTTTTGGCGGTTAGCGTAACCCTTACGCTGTATCCGAGCTGGCCCGCCGTGGACGGTTCACAAGTCACGCTCGGTGTACTGGTGGGATGGATCCTGGCGGAGGCCGGTATCGGAATCGCCGTTGGATTGGCAGTCGCGTTCTTTACCGAGGGCTTCCAAATGGGCGCCCAGATGATCAGTCTGCAAGCCGGCTATAGCTTCGCCAGCACCATCGATCCGAACTCAGGTGCGGACTCCCCAATTCTGCTCACCATCTCGCAGATCGCCGCTGGCCTGTTGTTCTTCGCCACCGGCCTGGACCGGCAGGTGTTGCTGGGTTTCGCGCACAGCCTCTCCACGCGGCCGCCAGGGCATTTCGACCTACCCCAGCCGATGGTCAATGCATTAATCCAGCTCGGTAGCTCGATCTTCTCGACAGGACTTCGCCTGATCCTACCCGTGCTGGGGCTGCTTTTGATGGTCGAGATTTCCGTGGCGCTTCTGGCGCGGCTAAACTCTCAGCTTCACCTCATAATGCTCACCTTCCCGCTGAAGATGCTGCTCGCGCTGGTCCTTCTGGCGTGGCTGCTTTCCGTATTCCCGCGAGTGTTCGAGCAGTCTTCCGGAGGCTTCCTGAAGGTCATGCAAGGCCTGCTCTCCTCCTAAGGCGGACGGATGGCGGATTCCAGTAAAACCGAAAAACCTTCTGCACGTAAACTGGAGCGTGCGCGCCAGGCGGGTCAGTTTGTAGCCTCGCGTGACATGACCTCAGCGGCGCAGATTCTGGCATTCGTAATTTTGTTAGGCACCTGGTTTCCAGCGTGGCTGGCAGGAATGGAGGCGATGCTGCGCGAGGCGCTTGGTTCCGCGGTCCACGCGGATCTGGACCTCGCCAAAATCCCGGGACTAGCGCACGCGTTCATTCAGCGGGTCTTTCTTCCGCTTGCCGGAGTCGCCGCGGCCGCTCTGCTGGCGCCATTTGCGATTCACCTCGGTGTGACCGGCCTCGGGTTCAGTTTGAAGAAGTTTCAGCCGGATTTTAGCCGCTTTAACCCCGCGAACAAGATCCGCCAGATAGCGACTCAGGCTCCTGTTTCCGCGTTGCAAGCAGTGGGCATGCTGGCAGTCTTCGTGGGCACGATCTACGCGATCGCTCGGGAAAACGCTGGAATCTTCCTCGCGCTTCCGTTCGCCAGTCTCCAGGTCGGTCTGTCCAAAATAGGGCAGTCGCTTCAGGAGCTGCTGTGGAAGGCCACGGCGGTTTTTGTCGTGTTCGGAGTCATCGATTGGATACGCCAGCGCCGCCGGTACCTGCAAGGGCTGCGGATGAGCAAGCAGGATGTCAAGGATGAAGTCAAGGAGATGGAAGGCAACCCCCATGTCCGTGGCAAAATTAAACGCCTGCGGCGCGATCTGGCTCGCCGGCGAATGATGAAAGCCGTTCCCACGGCGACCGCCGTCATCGTAAATCCCACCCACTACGCCGTCGCCCTGCGCTACGCGCAGGAATCCATGGCAACACCGGTCGTGGTGGCCAAGGGCAAGAACTATTTGGCGCTGCGGATTCGCCAAATCGCCGTCGAAAGTGGCGTGGCCTTGGTCGAAAACCCTCCGCTCGCGCAAGCTTTGTATAAATCCGTGGAAGTCGGCAGCGAAATCCCGCCGCATCTCTATCGCGCGGTAGCCGAAGTCCTGGCCTACATCCACCGCTTGCGCTCGGTGCGGTCAGTTTCCAGGCACCGCGGCCCAGCGGCCGGGCCCGGCGCCAGGCCGGTCTCGCCCAGATAGTGGGCCTGCCTGCGCTGTAGTTTTCCGCGGCCCTGACCGAATTAAAGAGGATGGACACTTTTGTCGCCCGTCAGCCCATTTTTGATCGGCGCAGGGCGGTCTACGGATATGAGTTGCTCTTCCGTTCCGCTGCGGATCAGGGCAGGTTTCCAGGTGGCGACGGACCCGAGGCAACCAAGCAAGTTGTCGCCAATACGATCATCTCGATCGGCGCGGAAAAAGTCCTGTGCGGCAAGCGCGCTTTCTTGAATATCGATCACACGACGTTGAACGATAACCCTTACCTTTCCTTCGCTCCGGATAAGGTCGTCTTTGAGATCCTGGAATCGACAGAAGTTGACGACGCGGTTATTGGCGCTTGCGCGAAACTTCACCAAGCCGGGTTCTTCCTTGCGCTTGACGATTTCGTCCCAGGCAGTACCGCCGAAGCCTTGGTTCCCTTCGCCCGGATCATAAAGGTCGACGTTCGCGCTACGTCTCAATGTGAGCAGCGATCCCTTCTTCAGCGGACCTTTCCCAACAACTGCCTGCTCCTTGCCGAAAAAGTTGAGACTCGCGAGGAGTACGAATGGGTTCGTCAGGTGGGCTACGACTTGTTCCAAGGCCATTTCTTTGAGAAGCCGGAAATCATCACGGGCCGGGATATCGCGCCCGTAAAGCTCACGTGCCTGCAGTTGCTGCGCGAGGTGTGCGAGCCGGAGATTGACTGTAAGAGAACCGCGGCGCTGATCAAGACCGATGTGGGATTCAGCTTCAAGCTCCTTCGTTACGTGAATTCCGCGCTGTTCAGCCATCGGAAAGGAATCGAGTCGATTGATCACGCCGTGGTTCTGTTGGGATCGTCCGGGTTGCGCCAATGGGCGGCAGTGGCCGCTCTTCCGGCATTGTCCAGGGACAAAGCCGGTGAATTGACGGTAAAGGCGCTAGTGCGGGCTCAATTTAGCGACCGGCTGTCGGCTCTGGTGGGGATGCCCGCCAACGGCGCCGCCTTTCTGGTTGGATTGCTGTCGCATCTCGACGCCATGCTCGACCTGCCGCTCGAGGAGGCCCTTGCTTTGGTGGGACTGAGTCCGCCGACCGTCGATGTCCTGATGGACCGGGCCGGAGCCGACAATCCTCTGGGGATGATCTACCGGCTGATCCGGGACTATGAAGAGGGGCACTGGGAAGCCGTGAAGTACGGAACAGATCGTCTGAAGCTGAATCCGGACGATGTGCGCCGTTCTTATGCGGACTCGACGTTCTGGACATCGCAGGCGGTCCTGAGCAGCAGCCGGAAGAGGGATACTCGCTCGAAAACCCGTCATCCCCTCGCGGGATCGTTGTGCATCCAGTGGGATGACGGAAGTGGGCAGATACACAACATCACGGCACGTATTCACAACATTTCTGAAACCGGGATGCAATTGAGCGTCGCCGAAAGGGTGCCGGTGCGGGCTAGCGTGATGTGTCGTGACGCCAAGTCCAAGGTCGGCGGATGCGGAATCGTCCGTTACTCCAACTTCTCTCGCGGCAGATACGTCATCGGTCTCGATTTTGCGAGCGGCACCGGCTGGCGCAAGGACTCAAAGAAGTAGAAGATGCCGCTCGCGGTCTTCATCCATTTAAGGTGCGGACACCGAAAGCACCGATCGAGGACAGCGATGCGTGTTGGCATATCGATACGAATGAAGAAAAATAGAGCAATTGTTGTGGGCTGGGAGAAGATTTCCTCGACTGGAAGGCTCGGTTCATCGATAAGCACGAGGCGTGGTAACCCGATTGTTGGTCAATTCCCGTGGCAGCGTCTCCCGGCGCAAGGCCTTGGACAGCCTCAAGGAATTGCCGGTCATGACCGCATCAGCCAGTCGCCTGCTGGGGCGGCTTGCCCGAAGGGATTGCGATATATCCCACGTAACGGGGCTGATCGAGAAGGATCCCGTCCTTTCCGCTCAGGTCGTGCGGTCGGCTAACTCAGCCGCATTCCAGCGTCTCCAACAAGTTGAGTCCGTGCGGCATGCCGTCGTGATGGTTGGACTCAGTTCCGTCCGCAGGTTTGCACTTTCGCGGACGATTTCCAATCTTTTTTCACGTCCCTCCCGTTCATCCGTTTTCTCCCTGACCCGCTTCAACCTGCATTCGGTTGCAGTGGGCACGCTGATGGAACTACTCGCTGATGAAGTGCCCCTGGAGGAACGGGACGCGGCTTTTCTATGCGGTCTTCTACACGACGTGGGCAAATTACTGATCGCGATTGCTATGCCGGATCAGTACAAAAAAGTTTTGGAGGTCGTGGCTGTGAGCGGGGACCCGTTGGTTGCCTGCGAAACTGCCGTGCTGGAGACGAACCACGCGGAATTATCGGCGATGGCCTTGGAGCGCTGGGGTTTGCCGGAATCGGTTCAAGCGGCGGTTGCCCTGCACCACGACCCCGACTCGGCGGCGCCATCGGCCGGCGTGCGGCCAACCCGAGTCTCTTTGAGCCGGGCCCTGCACCAGGCCGATCTTCTGATCAAGGGGCTAGGCATGTCAGTTGAACCACCCAAACTTACTGCTGACATCGCTCCCGCCATTGAGTTCGAGGGTTTCGAAATTAACCAGAACCGGCTATCCGAGCGTTTCGCGTTTGAGTGGAAAGCGACGGACGCCATGCTTCGCTAAGCATCCGGCCGGCCCGGCACAGAGTAAAAAAATGGAGTTCGCGGCGAAGTTCGGAGGTGGGCGCGGCCTCTAGCATAGCCGCGCCCGGTGAACTATCGCTTAATTGCTGTTTCATATCGCTGAGCGGCGAACATTTTCTAGTCGAAGATTCGTTAATTTTCGTTAAGCTTCGCGACGTTGAGCTGTGGAGCGCTCCGTTACGGTTTCGACGGAGCCTGCTGCTGATCGAGGGTTTGCAACCAAGACAGCGCCTCCGCATGATTTGGCTGGAGCCTCAGCACTTCCACAAAATCCCTGCGGGCGCGCTCATGGTCCTTATGAAAAATCAGATGATAGATACCCGCGCGCAACCGGGCTTGCGGATCCAGAGGACGCAAGGAAACGAGCCGCTCGGTGATTTCCGCGGCAGTATCGAACATTCCAAGCTGATGATACTCCGCGGCCAGAAAATCGAGGCGGGAAGTGTCGCTGGGATCGGCGGCGATTTCCTCAGTGAGAATGCGAATGTAGCGGTGGTTCCTCTGCCGCCTTGCTTCGGGCGCGGGAGCGAAATCATGGTCGATGCGGATCTGGGTCAGGACAAGCCGAATACCTCCCGCGAGGAGCGAGGCGTCGATGGTTTCGTGGACCCGTCCGCGGTAGCGGTGAGCGGGCCGATTGGGGAACAAGCGAACGACGTGATCGCGAGTAGGCTTTGCTCCATTGGAGCTGTGATTGACGCGTTCAAAAAAATAGCCGGCGTTGTCCTCGCCGGCAACTGTCTCCCGAAGGAGGGGAAGGCTGGAGGGATGGAGGACCTCATCCGCATCGAGAGTCACGATCCATCGGCCGCTGGCAGCCCCCAGGCCTTGGTTCCGCGCGGCGGCAAAATCGACGCGCGCAAAATCGAAGGACATAACCTGGGCGCCGTAACGCGCGGCGATGTTTCGCGTGCCGTCGGTTGAGCCGGTGTCCACAACGATGATCTCGTTCGCGAGATGGGCTATGGAGTCCAGGCAGCGCCGAAGAACGCGTTCTTCATTCTTCACGATCATGCAGAGGCTCAATTTCATCGGCCAGCTCCGGGGCTCTCGACGTTCCATACCACGGCTTTCGTGGACCCTTTCTTGATCGACGTAACCCAGACGATTCTTTAGAATCCGGATTGCCTATGCGCTTGAGCTCTAGCGAGTTAGCGCCAGCCAGCCGGCGGCAAAAAAGCTGCTCAGGCAGGGCTCTCCTGTCATAAAAACGGGCGAAGTAGCCTCCCGCCCTTCTCCAAAAACACGAAATTTATCCTATAGCGGCCGCTCACCCCGTCGATAAGTAGCAACCGGGCCTTACGATCTCGTCCGGAGGGGTCCGGGTTGGCGAACATGATCTCACTCAAGAAGTATATTGAAGGCAGCGCGCAGGAGTCGGCACGGGTGCTGAGCGAATCCTACCGGGCTTCGTTAACGGCGGTCGGGGTGGGTGCGACGCAGATTTGTCCTCACCTGGGCGAAGATTTTCAGCGCGATCTGCTGCGGTTGCGGGACGGGCTGGGTCTGGAGGCTGCGCCGGAGGCGATGGCGGAGACCGGCAAGCGGATCGAAGATGAGATCGCACAGTGGGGCCAGAACGCTTCCGAATATCTGCAGCAGACCGCGCACCAGGTGAAGGAGCTGATGCTGATCATGGCCGACGCGGCGCAGACGGTGGCGGAACGGGACCAGCGCTATGCACGGCAGTTCGACGAGTTCGCCGAACAACTGGCCGCCATCGGCAGCCTGGATGATCTGGCCAAGATCCGGCAGTCGCTGGGCAGAAGCGCACTGCAATTGAAATCATACGTCGAGCGGTTGGTGGAAGACGGGCAGAAATCGATCTCGAAGTTGCGCGCGGAACTGTCGATGTACCAAAACCGGCTGGATGAAGCGGAGCGGGTAGCGACGCGGGATCCGGCTACCGGCGTCGCGAGCCGGTACCAGGCGGAGAGGCAGCTCCAATTCCGCGTCGAGCGTTGCCGCACGGAAGCCAACCCGAGACTGTCGGTGGCGATTTTCGATCTAGACAATTTCAAGCAAATTAACGACGGGTATGGACACCCCGCCGGGGACGAGCTACTGGCGCAATTCGCGACGGAGCTGCGGGGAGCCTTCGGGTCGACGGATCTGGTAAGCCGGTGGGGAGGGGACGAGTTCCTCGTAATCATGCATTGCACCTCTCAAGAGGCCCCCGACCGGATCGGGCCGGTCAGGAAATGGGTAGACGGGGAATATACGATCCACAGCGCCGGCCAGCCGCGCAAGGTGCAAGCTCGGGCATCGGTGGGGGTGGCGTCGCTGCTCGCGACCGATACGGTGGCTGAGTTGGTCGGGCGCGCGGATGCGGCGATGTATCAGGAAAAGGCCCGCAATAAGCAAGCGGCGAAGGCCGACCAGTCTGGCCGTAACGTCCCACCCCTAGCTCTCACTTGATGTGCCCACTAATTCGGAAGCGCTTCCGGCCATCACGCTGGAATATTGCAGGCCTTGCTCTGACACGCGCTCAGGAAGCGTTCCTGTCGAGCAGGGATGGCGGTGTAAGTAGACGTACATCTCGCGAACTTCTTTTCTGTCATGAAACCCCGTAGTGCTACGTTTCGATGACAGGGATGTCATCATGATGTCTTTTCGCGCAAGCCTTCGCTTTCCGGTTTCTGCGGGACCAGACGGAGCGATTCCAGCACTTCGCTATGGAGAGACTGGCTGGAGGACGCCAACAGGTTAGGCTGCCAAATTACATCCTCATTGCCGTCACAAGCTGTGATTACCCCACCAGCTTCTCTGACGCATGGCGCAAGTGCGGCGATGTCCCAGGGGTTCATGCGGGGGTCGATGGCGACGTCAATGCGGCCCTGGCACAGCAGCGCATAGTTGATGCAGTCGCCCGACCACCGAAATCGGCGCGCCTTGCGGTACACCTGAGAAAGAGCAATAGAGGGCTTTGGCTCGCAGGGCTCCATGTCCGTGTTTTCCGGAGCGGTGCAAATCACGAAAGCGTCTTTCAGCCGGTCGACCCGGGAGGTTGAAACGCGTTCGGGGACCCCGCCGTTCTTTAGGCGCCAGCAACCTTGGCCCGTGGCGGCGAAGGTCGTCTCGCCCAGCGCGTGCGCTCCGATCACGCCTACGCAGGATTGGCCGCGCCACACATACCCGATGAGCGTTCCAAACAGCGGAAGCCCGAGAGCGAATGACGCGGTGCCATCCACGGGATCGATGAGCCACAGATGCTCGGCCGTGGGGTTGCGCTCACCGCCGAACTCCTCTCCTAGAATGGCGTGGGAGGGGTAGCGCTCCGCGATAAGCTGGCGCAACAACAGCTCGGCGCCCCGGTCGGCCTCCGTCACTTCAGATCCATCCGCTTTGTGCTCCGTCGCGACGTTTTTCCAGAGCGGGAGAATGTATTCGCCAGCGGCCCGGGACAGGGCGAGCGCAAATTCAAGCAGTTCTTCCAATGGCGGCGGGGACATACATTTCAGTTTGCCCTAACGCGCCATGGGTCGCCAATTCATCCCATCCAGCACTTCTGAGGCCGCGTCGAAGCCGAATCCGGCGTGTAGTTCCAACCGGTAAGTGGGTAGCGGCGGAGTCATAAGCGATTCGCACGGACTCCAGCCTTAGCGGAGCGCCCGCACGTGTGAGATCGCTGAAGAGTTGCGTGTGTTTCGGCTGACGGTCAGACTTTTCGCCGAGCGCCCAGCCGCGCCCGAGTGCTCAACCAGCGGCGAGTCTGTTTCCGCTCCAATATGAACAGCAGAACGGATCGGTCTGTGACCGGGTAGTGGGAACCGATGGCGAAGTTCTCAGGTCCAGGGTGATCGAAGCAAGTGGTGTCGATGAGCAGGCGCCACTCAATTCCTCCTTCGCAGTCCGGGAGTTGGAAATCCACCACTTCGAAATGTCCGTTAAACACGATCAGCAAGGTGGCCTCTTTCCCTCGCTGCCGGATGCCGGTGGTCTGCGCCCTTCCGTCCAACAGCATGCCGAAGCATCGAGTGTGCGGGTCGCTAAGCTGCTCCTCCGTCATCTGCTGTCCGAATGTGTTGATCCAGGTTACGTCGCGGACGCCGAGTTCTTCGATGTACTGTCCATCCAGAAATAGATTGCGGCGAAGAATCGGGTACTGGTGGCGAAGCTCGGTCAACTTGCGCATAAACGAGACCAGAGATGCGTTCTTCTGTTCGAGGCTCCAATCCACCCAACTAATTTCGTTGTCCTGGCAGTACGCGTTGTTGTTTCCCTTTTGCGTCCGTCCGAATTCATCGCCCGCCAGCAGCATCGGTGTGCCCTGGGCAAGCAGAAGGGTGGTCAGGATATTCCGCGTCTGACGCTCACGCAACGCAATGACGGCGGCGTCTTCGGTTGGTCCCTCCGCCCCGCAGTTCCAGGAGTGGTTCTCGTTGGTTCCGTCCCGATTCTCGTCGCCGTTGGCTTGGTTGTGTTTCTCGTTGTAGCTCACAACGTCCTGCAAAGTGAATCCATCATGCGCACACACAAAATTTATACAAGCCCAAGGCCTTCGGCCCTGACGGTTGAAAAGCGGGGCAGACGCGCAGAGACGTTCCATGAGCGCGGACGCCGGAAGTTCTCCTCGCCAGAAATCTCTCACGCCGTCGCGAAAGCGGTCGTTCCACTCCGCCCAGCCGGGCGGAAATCCGCCCACTTGATATCCTCCCGGCCCGCAATCCCATGGCTCCGCGATCAGTTTCACCGTGCCGAGCACCGGGTCCTGGATGCACGCTTTGAGGAACGCGCTCTCACTGTCGAATCCTTCAGGTTCGCGAGCGAGAATCGTGCCCAAATCGAACCGGAAACCGTCGATTCGCGTCAACTCAACCCAATACCGCAGGCTGTCCGTCACCATCTGGATGACACGCGCGTGGCTGAGGTTGAGGGTGTTGCCGGTTCCGGTGTCATTGATGTAGTAGCGCTTCTGGTCGGGATTCAATCGATAATAGGCTGCATTATCGATGCCTTTGAAGGACAGAGTGGGGCCGCGTTCATTCCCCTCGGCGGAGTGGTTGTAAACCACATCCAGAATGACCTCCAGCCCGGCATCGTGAAAGCGAGCCACCATTTCCTTAAACTCGTGCAAGCTGTCGCGGGGGTTGGCTGCGTAGAGGGGCGCGGGGGCGAAGAAACCGATGCTGTTGTAGCCCCAATAGTTCGTTAGTCCCTTCTCCAAGAGATGGTTGTCGTTGATGAACATGTGAATCGGCATGAGCTCCACGGCGGTGACGCCCAAGGAGCGGATGTAATCGAGCACTTCTTTGGAGGCAAGAGCTTCGTAGGTCCCGCGTCGCGCTTCAGGAATGGCCGGGTGTAACTTGGTGAAGCCCCGGACGTGCAGTTCATAGATAATCGTGTCGTCCCACGTTAGACTTTTACGAGTGCGTGACCCGGACCAGTCGAAGCGCGGGTCAACCACAGTGCACTTGGGCATATAGGGCGCACTATCGCGCTCGTCGAACGTCAGATCATCTGCCGATTCCACTTGGTACCCGAACAGGCTCGGATCCCAGATCAGCTCCCGGATATAAGCAGTCGCGTAGGGGTCGAGCAGGAGCTTGTTGGGATTGAAGCGGTGGCCGGCGTCCGGCTCGTACGGGCCATGGACGCGAAATCCATAGGGAGTACCAGGCCGAACATCCGTCAGGTAGCCATGCCAGATTTGATTGGTGTATTCAGGAAGGGCGATGCGGTGAAGCTCCCGCTCTCCGTTCTCCTCGAAGATGCACACCTCCACCTTGGTTGCGTTGGCGGAAAAGACGGCAAAATTGGTTCCCTTTCCATCCCACGCGGCCCCCAGCGGATGGGGCAAGCCCTCTTTAATCCGCATGCTTAATCCGCATGGTAGCCCAATCTCATGACGGGCCTGTTACAGGCCGTAAGCGCCTCCACAGATTCACGATGTCCCACGGCATCCGCGTGTTACGCATTAGAGACTTTGTTTGCGGCTGTACGGCCCAGGCAGCAACCGAAAACGGGGTAAGATGTGGCGTGGATTTTCTTCACCGGTCCTCTCTTGAACAGAGGGCGGCCGCCGCTCGCGAATCGCTGCGCGCCTGCTGTTCGCAACACGGATTGAAAGGGTCCGGACAGGCCGCCGGGCATCACCAGATCTGGGCCCGCGACAGCATGATCGCGCTCTTAGGCGCTCGTTTCGTGCAGGACGAAGAGATCCACCAAGCCCTGCAAAATAGCATTCGCCTATTGAAAGACCACCGTACGGAGCTCGGCCTGATCCCCAACAACGTCGATCCTGTGACCCTGCGGCCCAACTTCCGAGCCTACGCCGACGGCGGTTTGTGGTGGACGATCGGCAGTTCGTTGCTGGAAAGCCCCCTTCCGGCGCCGGATGCCCTGGCTGTGCGCGAGATTCTTTCCTGGTACGAACACCAGGATGTGGATCACAGCGGTCTGCTCAGCATGCAGGAGGGCTCCGACTGGCAAGACCTGTTTTGTACCCGGGGCAAAGGTCTGTATCTCAACTGCCTGTACGTTTTGGCGTTGCGCATCGCGGCCCGATTATTCGAGTCTGACGAAGCGGAACGCCTTCGCAAGAAAGCGGCGCAGGTTGCTGAGCGCGTGAACGCACATTTCTGGTACTGCGGGGATGGCGACATGCTGCGCCACTACGTCCATACCTTCAGCACGGAGAACCTCGCGCTATTCGATTCCCTGGGGCGACGGCGCGAGCTTCCTGAAAAAAAGTATCTGATTCAGGAACAATATTATTTGCCCTACTTGGGATTTCGCAGTTGCGGGGAGTGGTTCGATTCTTTCGGACATCTTCTGGCTATTCTGGCCGGTGTCGCGGATGAGCAGCGCACGGCGATGATTCTCGATTTCATCGCCCGGCACTCGATGGACCGCTGGCCTCTGGCCAGTCTCACCCCGGCGGTCCAGCGCGGCGACCCGGATTGGCGGGACTATTACGGCTCACTGAATGCTCCGCATCATTACCACAACGGCGGCGTCTGGCCCTTCCTGGGCGGCTTTTACGTGGCGGCATTAGTAAAGGCCGGACGGCGAGACGCCGCCGAAGCGGCTTTGGAGAATCTGGCGCGGTTGAACGCGGCAGGACAGTTCAACGAGTGGCACCACGGCGAAAGCGGCGAACCGATGGGCGCGCAGGACCAAGCCTGGTCGGCGGGGATGTACCTGTTTGCGGCCGAGTGCGTCCGGCGTGGGGAGGTCGACCTGACCTAGCCTACACGTGGTGGAAAGGCTCCTCCACTGGTGGGGGCGGATTGGCCGGCGCCGGTGTTTCCCGCTCGAGAGAGCGCGACACCATTTCCTTCGAGCCCAGGCCGACCGCTAGTGCGAGGGCGAAGACAATTCCACCAAAGAGAATGCCGAACGCCAGTTGTACGATGCCGGCTCCAAGGCGGAGATGCTCCAGAGCCATCGCGACGCTGAGAACCAGAACCAGCCACTTTACACCCAGGCTCAAAATGCGCGCGTACTGGAGGTTCAGATTGACCGCGCCGATCAGCACGCTTCTCGCCAGAAAGCGAGCGGCGAGGTTTCCAACGATCAGCACCAAGGCCGCTCCAAACAAATTGGGGAAGTAGGCCGTCAGGCTGCTGAGGAAGTTCGTCGCCCAGGCGGCGTCAAACGCGCTTATACCGACCAGGACGCCGGCCAGGATTACGATCCACCCCACGGTTCGCGATACCAAGAGTGCGGGGCTGTGCGAGGGCGACCATTCTTTAACTCCGGCCAGACCGGATCTCGCAAATCGGTCGTCGAACCGGAGCGCGGCCAGTATTCCCCGCACGATGGCCGCCAAGACCGCGCCGAACAGCACCGAGATCAACACCGCGACGATGAAGGCTCCCAGTCCCGGCAACAGGCCTGCCAGTTCGGTCACCATCCTGGTCGTCGATTGATTTAACGCCCGCTCCGCTTGTTCCCACATACGCTTGCTCCTATCGAAGACTCGGCCGCTAAGCGGCTGTTCATGGGTTAAACCGGTCCGGCCATCGCCACCGGGAAACAAAGTATGGTTTGACGGCCTCGAAGGCGGAGGCTAGGCGCGCGAGAGGCGAGGGGCCTGAACCCGGCCTCACCTGGACTTCCCTCGCGCCCGCCGGCGCTTCGGACCCGCCGGCCTGCAATTCCAAGGCATACGACGCAACCCAGCCCAGATACAGAGGCGTGAGCGCCTGCAACAAGTGATCGCGATTGAGCGTGCGAAGGCGATAACTGGCCGCGAAGTCGTAAATAATGCGGGCCCACAGCGGGTCCGGCATGCGGAACTGCTCCGGGCCGAGGCGCGCCAGCTTGGTCAGTTCCAGCAGCGTGGAGGGAGGCAGAACCAGGCTCCAGATTTCGCGCAAATCCCGAATGCCGAGTTGAAACGACTCGATCATCCGCGAGGTGTCCACCGGCTCCATTTCGATCCCGGATTCCTCAACGTCACCGAACGCGTTCACCGGCCGCACGCCGCGAACGCGCTGCCAGATCGCCGCATTGCGTTCGATCTCGGCAAAGACGGGTGAGAGAATAGGAGGAAGCAAGGAACTCAGCGCGGACCAGTCCGTGGGAGGATAAAGGCGGCGGCCTACGTAGGCCTGGCATACCTTGAGCCCTGCTCCAGTCACTCCCGGCACCAGAGAAACCAGCGGGAACTCCGCCGCCTTGGGATTCGAGCTGATACGCTGCACGGCTTGGCTGGAAAGGCCCACGTCGGGTCCCATGGGGTTCTGGAGATTGTGGCCGTAGAGCGCGCAATGCAGCGGACTGATGATGCTGGCATTGAGCAGGCCTTCGAAAGGACCATGCACGTAGCACGGCGTCACCAGGTCGTAGCCAAACTCCAGCACCGGCCGCGTGAGCCAGTAAAACCAGCGCGGGGTTACCGTATCGAGATTCGATGCAACGATGCAACAAGCTTTCGCCTCCAATTGTTGGCCGAGCGCGAAGATTCTGCGGTAGGTGGCCGAAATTCCTTGCGCAGAAGAGTTCGGGTCGGAGCCCAGCACGGAAGCGGGTAAGACCGTGAAGGATCTGCCGGCGGGCGCGACACTGCCGTTTTCAGACCCGTTGGGCGCGGCGGCGCCGGGAAACGCGCGATCGGCCAGCGAACTATCGACGACCACCGTGCGCGGGGGCCCCCGAAGCTTTCCAACCGCTTCTTGAAGCATGGCTGCACCCCTGGTGGTCTCCGCTGTAGAGGAACTTTCCCGCCCTGCGGCATGTTGCGTACGGGCGTCCAGAATGCCAACCAGTAAATCCGCGGCGCCGATCTCCTCAAGTTGATCCTGCGCGTGGCGTGGGGTTGTCTCTTCCAATAATCGGTCCTGTCTATATCAACGCGGAGATCCCTATTAAGGGAATGCCAACCCAGGCGGGACGGTTGTCCAATTCATACAGCAACTCATACAATGCTTTATCCAGAACGTAGGCATCCAGCAGGTGCTGGAAGTTCTCGCCGTGGGCCGGTAGAAAAGAAGCGCCTGCGGCAGTCTCCAGATAAGCCCGCAGAAATTCGGACGTCGTGGAACGCTCCCAGAGCCAGGCCCATGGCTCCAGCTTGTCGAAATCCTCCGGATGGCGCGCCGTGTAACTGAGCAGCGCCGAATACGCCGCGTAACTGAAGGAACGCAGCATTCCTGCAACGTCTTTGAGCGGCGATTGCTTCGCGCGGCTTTCCGCGAGTAGGCGCGCCGGTTCGCCTTCGAAATCCAGAATCACGTAATTGGTGCGCACGCGCAATACTTGCCCCAGATGATAGTCCCCGTGGATCCGAGTGCGCTCGCCTTCCACGCTTTCCTGTTCCAAATCCCGAAACCGGTCGAGCATGCGGCGGCGGCGGCTCAAGATGAATGCCGCCCGGTCGACAAACTCATCGGGTAATTTCGCTAAACGGTCGCGGAGGAGTTCGAAGACCGTCGCGGTTTTTCGCCGCAAGTCCTCCACTAGATCCTGGACGTCCTGGTTGGTAAGCGGCTCCGGGGCGAATCTGGCATCGGTACTCGGCATGGCAAGCGCCAGATGCATCTGCGCGGTCGCCCGTCCCAGCCCGGCCGCAGATTCGAGATAAATGCCGACGTGATCGCGAGCGGCTGGGGAGATCTCTTGCCCTGCGGAAGCCGCGGAATTTGTGCGCTGTGCCGCTAAATCTTCCGGGAACGTAAGGGACGCACAGGTTTCGTAGTAGCGCTGCAGTTCCTCCAGGGTCCATTTCCAGGCGTCGCCGGCATTCTCCACCAAACCTTGCAACATCGCCAGCGTGGACGGTTCACCGCCCGTGGGCGCATACTCAATCGATCCGGCAAACGGCGGGACGCCCGTGAAATGCGCCGCGTTGGTCAGATAGTCTCCGATCTCGCAATCCATGTTCGGACCGGTTTGCAGCCGCCGGAACAACTTCAGAATCAATCTGGACCCATACAGGATCGAAGTATTGCTCTGCTCGGCCGAGGAGCGCTTCGGCGGCAACGCCTCCGCCGCATTACCGCGAGCGGTCTCGAACGCCGGTGCAGGCACGCCTCGAATGACACCGTGCTGGGCTGGGAGTTCACGCGACTCTTCGAGGATCGAAAGAATCTTGGAGCAAGCGGCATCGTCAAAAACCGCGTCGTGCAGCACGCCGGCGGTACCGTCTGGCGACAGCGCGGAAATCACGACGGCATTAGGAGAAGCCTGCCGCAGGGCGGCCGCGTCATCGCCGAAAGTCATTCCCAGCGGGACGCAGTAGGTCTCTGGAGCTCCCGAGGCGTAACTCACGTCGAGCACAACCACTGCCGCACTGGCCGCAGAGTTTGCCGAATCGAGCGTGGCCCAATCCACGACATGAACCTGCTCTATCTGCCGGGTTTTGGCTCCGAACCAGCGCTGCTTGGCCAGAAACGCCGGTAGCGCTTGTTCAACCCGGCGTAGTCCAGAACCGTCCAGCACGCCTGACCATCCTTCCCGTACGCGTATGGGAAACTCCGGCTCCTCAGCTTCGGCAGAGGTGGCCGGCTCCGAGCTGGGATGCAATTCCAGCCACAGGAACTCGTAGGGAGCCAGCGTCAACCGGTAAGGCTGGCGCGTGATGGGAGGAAACTCGGTGTAGCCCAGCATCTCAACCGGCGTCATGCCATCCAGCGCGGAAAGATCTAAATCCGCAGGCTGGGCAAAGCGCGAGAGATTCGCCACGCACAAGACCTGCTCACCATCGTACTTCCGCACATAGGCGAGCACCTTGCGGTTCGCCGGACTCAAGAACTCGAGCGAGCCCCGGCCAAACACCTGAAAGATTTTGCGCAGCGCAATCATGTTGCGCATCCAGTTCAGGAGCGAGGATGGATCGGCTTGTTGCGCTTCGACGTTGACGGCTTCGTAACCCCAGACGGGATCGAGCACCACCGGGCTATAGAGCTTGGCGGGCGTCGCTCGCGAAAAACCGGCGTTGCGGTCGCTATTCCACTGCATCGGAGTCCGGACGCCGTTGCGGTCGCCGAGGTAAATATTGTCTCCCATGCCGATTTCATCGCCGTAATAAATGACGGGAGTGCCGGGGAAGGAAAACAGCAAACTGTGGAGCAGCTCGATACGCCGGCGATTATTGTCCATCAGGGGCGCCAGCCGCCGGCGAATCCCCAGATTCAAGCGCATCCGCGGATCGGCGCTATAGGCCAGATACATGTAATCGCGCTCGTCATTGGTCACCATTTCCAGCGTCAGTTCGTCGTGATTGCGCAGAAACAACGCCCACTGGCAGGTCTCAGGAATGGCCGGCGTCTGCTCCATGATGTCGGTGATCGGCAGGCGGTCTTCCTGGCGCAGGGCCATGTAAATGCGCGGCATCAGGGGAAAGTGGAACGCCATGTGGCACTCGTCGCCGTCGCCGAAGTAGGGGCGGACATCGGTGGGCCATTGGTTGGCCTCCGCCAGCAGCAGACGGCTGGAGTATTGGGCGTCGATTTCGGCGCGCAGTTTTTTGATGACCGCGTGGGTCTCCGGCAAATTTTCACAACTGGTGCCCTCGCGTTCCACCAGATAAGGAATCGCATCCACGCGCAGCCCATCGACACCCAAATCCAGCCAATACCGCAGGACCCTTAAAACCTCTTCCAGCACCTTCGGATTGTCATAGTTCAAATCTGGCTGGTGCGAGAAGAACCGGTGCCAGTAATAGGCCCGCGCCACCGGATCCCAGGTCCAATTCGATTTCTCGGTGTCGCTGAAAATAATGCGAACGTCCCGAAACTGCTGATCGGTGTCGCTCCAGACGTAGAAATCGCGCTCCGGAGAACCGGGAGGAGCCAGCCGGGCGCGCTGGAACCACGCATGCTGGTCCGAGGTGTGGTTGATGACCAGCTCGATCAGCACTTGGAAGTCACGTTCGTGCGCCGCATCCAGGAACGTTTTGAAATCGTCCATGGTGCCGTACATGGGGTGGACGTTCATGTAGTCCGCGATGTCGTAGCCGTCGTCCTTCAACGGCGAGGGGAAAAACGGCAGCAGCCACAAGCAGGACACCCCCAGATCCCGCAGGTACCCGAGCTTCTGCGTCAGCCCGGGAAGATCGCCAATGCCGTCGTTATTGCTGTCGTGAAATGCGCGAATGTGCAGTTCGTAGATGACGGCGTCCTTGTACCACAGCGGATCATCCGGGGCGCTGCCCGACTTTTTGGATGTAACGATGGTTGCTTCAGTTCCCGGGACCAAGGCAATCCTCCGGTTGGAACACCACTACGCCGAGCGGAGGAAGCGTCATGTTCAAGGAAAAAGGCCTGCCGTGAATTGGCAGCGGAACGGTCTCCAAGCCGCCTTCATTTCCCTGACCGCTGCCGCCGTACAACGGCGCGTCGCTATTCAAGATTTCCTTCCAGCGGCCTTCGACGGGTGCGCCTACGCGGTAATTCGCCCGTGGGACCGGTGTGAAGTTACACACGAATAGCAACATGTGGTCGCGGTCCTTCCCGCGCCTGATAAAGCTGATAACGCTGCGCTGGAAGTCGTTACAATCCACCCATTCAAAGCCTTCGGAGACGAAATCCAGCTCGAACAGGGCGGGCTGGCCCCGATAGACCGTATTCAAGTCCCGCACCCAGCGGAGCAGGCCGGAATGGAGCGGGGACGCCACTGAGGAACTCGCCGGCACAACGGAGCCTGGCGCGTCGGGGCCATGGCGGGTTGCGTCCCGTGTCAAGGGCAGCGCCGGCCCTGTGCCGGCTAGCAAGTGCCAGTCCAGGCTCTTATCGTGATTCCATTCCGACCACTGGCCAAACTCGGCTCCCATGAACAGGAGCTTCTTCCCCGGGTGGCCGAACATAAAGCCGTATAGTAGCCGCAGATTCGCGAACTTGCGCCAATCGTCTCCCGGCATCTTGCCGATCATCGAACCCTTGCCATAGACCACCTCGTCATGTGTCGAAGGAGCGGTAATGCTCGCCCTCGGCAAGCAGGTGCAAGTCGAAATCGCTAAGAAGCGCGGCGCTCAGCGGAGGCCTCCGTTCTTAGAGGAGTAGTCAAAGGTAGTAGTCAAAATCTCTCTCCGATCGGACCCGTTTTCGCACCAGCAGGATATGGGCCGGAAGGCTCTCCGGCGCCAGTTCGACGTAATTGCGGGAGCCGTGCCACAGGAAGCGAGCTTCGCTCAACAAGTCGTGCGCCTGAAAGGGCCGGTCCGCGGGAATTCCGAGAGCCGCCAGATCCAGATCCAGCCAGCTCTTCTGGGCGTGAAAGGCATCCAGGTTCAGCGCCACGACGATCACGTTGGATAAATCCGGACTCGCCTTGCTGAAACAAATGATAAAGGGATTGTCCGATTCGTGGAATCGTAGCGTGTCATTGCCCTGCAGAGCGGGATTTTCGCGCCGGATGCGATTGATGCGGGCAATCAAACTTTTGAGGCTGGCAGGCGAGTTAAGGTCGCGATGTTTCAACTCGTACTTTTCGGCGTTCAAATATTCTTCAGAGCCGGGCTCGCGCGGGGTGTTCTCACACAGTTCAAAGGCGGGACCGTAGATGCCATAGCTGGCTCCCAGAGTCGCGGCAAGGATCAGCCGCAGCATGAAGGCCGGGCGTCCTCCGGTCTGAAGAAATTCCGGTAGGATGTCCGGAGTGTTCGGCCAGAGATTGGGACGGAAATACTCAGCGGCCTCCGTCCGCGTCACTTCGGTGAAATAATCGGTGATCTCCTGCTTGGTATTACGCCACGCGAAATACGTGTAGGATTGGGAAAACCCAAGCTTGGCCAGGCGATACATCACGTGGGGACGCGTGAACGCTTCCGCCAGGAAAAGCACGTCCGGAGCCTTCTGCTTAATCTCATCGATCACCCATTCCCAGAAGGGAAAGGCCTTGGTGTGGGGATTGTCCACGCGAAAGATGCGAACGCCCTGGGCGATCCAGAATTCGAAAACCTGCCGCAGCTCCTCCCATAACGCCTTCCAGTCCTGGGTTTCGAAGTCGAGCGGGAAAATGTCCTGATACTTTTTCGGAGGGTTTTCCGCATATTGAATGCTTCCATCCGGCCGCTTGCGAAACCAGGATGGATGTTCGCGGACGTAGGGATGATCCGGAGTCGCTTGAAAGGCGATATCGAGCGCGACCTCCAAGCCGTGACCCTTTGCCGCTTCCACAAAATGGCGGAAATCGTCCAACGTTCCGAGCTGCGGGTGGATCGAGGTGTGCCCGCCTTCGGCGCCGCCGATCGCCCACGGACTGCCGACATCATCCGCTTCCGCAACGGCGCTGTTATTCTTGCCTTTGCGGAACCTGCGTCCGATGGGATGAACCGGCGGCAGATACACGACGTCAAAATTCATTCCGGCAATGTAAGGCAGCCAGTTCTCGCAATCCCGCAGTGTCCCGTGCCGGCCTTGCTGGGGCGAACAGGATCGCGGGAAGACTTCGTACCAGGTGGAGAACCGGGCTCGAGCGCGATCCACAACCACTGTCAATTCGTCCGGATATCGGGTTGCCAGGCTCCGGTCCGGGTAGCTTGCCGCGAGCGCCGCCAAGCCGTCATCGAGCGGGCTGGTTTCAGGATCGCCCTCTTCGATGGCGCGGGCCCATTGGGTGATGCGCTCGGCATCGTCCGTGGCCTGCTCGGCGCCGGCGCGTTCCGCCGCCGCACGAATCAAGGCTGCTCCGGCGGCCAGTTCCATCGTAAGGTTTTCCCCTGCCTGAATCCTTTTACGGAGGTCGCGATACCAGGTACGGAACGGATCCACCCCGCTTTCGACCGAGAATCGATACTTGCCCAGTCTGGTGACTCGGAACTCGCCGCGCCACAGGTCGTTGCCGGCCGGCCCCATCGGCGCCGCAGACCATTCGGCGCCACCTTGGTGACAATCATCCTGATGACGGTACAGAAGGCGGCACCACAGCTCGTCATGTCCATCGGCGAACACATCGGCCTCGACAGAAACAACGTCGCCCAAGATGCGCTTGACCGCAAAACGTCCGGAGTCAACGGCGGGACGGACTCTCTCAATGACCGCGCGCTCGCGTCCATGCCTTTCGGCAAGACCGGCCTTATCATGCGCCCCTGTTAAAGCCTCTACGAACACTCTCGGTGGAAGGACTCCTGGGCGTTGCTAAGTGTTTCGGGAAGCGTTTCGGCCCAGACGCCAAATCCCGTCTGAGGAGGTTGCGGCCTCACGTGTATCGCATTGATAAGTCGCGTTTGGCAGCGGGAATCAGGGAAGAGAGCGGTAACGCAAGCGTGAGCGGTCCTGCCGTCTCCGATGGGGCTCGGGGCCTGGCAGCTTGTCCAAGCAAAAGCCGCCGACGTGATATCTTGGCCTGAAGATACCTGAAGAAAGGAAGCCCCGCATCATGGAACGAAGGAACGCATTCGATGATCCGCGCGGTTTGCCAAACCTCCTCGACAGGTATGCGCGCGGCGCCATGGTCGCGCGTTTCTGCGTAGCCCTCGTAATTCTGTTGAGTTGCTGCATAGTGTCCGCGCAGCCAGCGGAGGATGATCCCCAAGCTCAGTACAACCGGGGCGTGGAGTATTGGTATGGGCGCGGGGTTCCGCAGGATTACGTGGAGGCCGCCAACTGGTTTCGCAAAGCCGCGGAGCGGGGATACGCCGAAGCTCAGTATCGTCTGGGACAGATGCTGGCCATCGGTCAGGGCATTAAGCAAGACGATACCGAGGCAGCGAACTGGTATCGCAAGGCGGCCGAACAGGGTGTCGTGCTAGCGCAGCAAAACCTGGGAACGATGTACGTTTTCGGTCAAGGCGTTGCTAAGGATTACGAGGAAGCGGTGAAATGGTTCCGCAAGGCCGCGGATCAGGGATTCGTGGAAGCGCAGTACAACCTGGGTGTGTCCTATCGCGACGGGCAAGGTGTCGCGCAGGACTTCCAGGAGGCGCTGGCTTGGTTCCGCAAAGCGGCCGATCGGGAATACTCGGCGGCGCAGTTCACCATCGGTTTGATGTATGCGGATGGCCAGGGCGTTCCCAAGGACCCCGCGCAGGCGCTGACTTGGTTCCGGAAATCCGCGGACCAGGAATACCCTCCGGCGGAATTCAACATGGGGGTGCTTTACGCGGAGGGGAGCGGCGTGCCTCGCGATTTGGAGCAGGCGGTGGAGTGGTATCGCAAAGCGGCCGAAGGGGGGGTGCCCCAGGCTCAGGACGCGCTGAGGACCGTAGCCCTTACGGGGTTCCCGGCGGCTCAACATGTGCTCGGGATGACCTACGAGAACGGCCTGGGAAGCGTGAAGATCGAAGCGGAAGCGGTGTATTGGTATCGGAAGGCCGCCGCGCAGGGCTATGCACCCGCGGAGTACGATTTGGGGCGCATGCTGGCCGACGGCCGGGGAGTGCTGAAGAATGAGGCCGAGGCAGAAGCGTGGTTCCAGCGGGCCGCCGAACAGGGAATACGGGAGGCGCAAACGAGGCTGGAAGCTCTTGGCGCGCCTGTGGCGCCGCCCAAATGACCCTTAGGGCGATTTGAAATGCCGCACTCTTGTATTCGGTTAATCCTTCCGCTCGTCTGCGGCGTCGCTCTGAGCGTGCTCGCGGCCGACCGGGCCTTTACCTCCTATGCGAGCGTGAAACCGGTTTTGGATCAGCCGGGCGACCTGCTGCCTGCTGAGCTTAGAAACCCAAATGAGGCCAAGTGGATCGCCTGGAGCCAACGGCAGGACAAGGCCATTCGAGCGCGTCTTCAGCAGGGCGATCTGGACTCCATGGTGAATCTTCTGTTGTATGGGACCTCCTTCACGAGGCAGCCGCGGATCAAGGTCGAAGCCCTCACCGAGGCTTCGAAAGCCGGGACCCTACGGGCCCGGGTGGATGATTTGGTTGCGGGTCTGCGGAATCCAGGAGACAACGAGCGTCTCGTTTTTTTGAGTGGCCTTCTTCGAAGTGAGGGAATCGATCCGAGCGCCCCTGGCGAGACAGGCGTGTTCATCTACAACAATCTCCAGCGAGTCATTCAGGAGATGGAGATCTTGGCGAAGCGCGGCGAAGAAGCCAAGCTCCTTACGCAACCGAATGGGGCTCCCGATCCATCGGCGATTTTCAACTGGCGGCCGGGGCTGTTCCGCGATCGTGGGGTTTCGCTCGATACCGGCATTTTCCCCAATTTCTCCATCGAACAGGCCTTGCGCGATCTGAAGAATCGCGGTGTGCTGCGCGAAGGCCAGGTGGCTCGCGTGGCCGTGATCGGGCCAGGCCTCGACTTTAGCGACAAGAACGAGGAATCCAGCTACGACTATTATCCCCAGCAGACTCTGCAACCCTTTGCGTTGTACGATTCGCTCGTCCGGCTGGGGCTGGCGAGAGCCAACGCCGTATCCATGTCGATTTTCGACATCAGCTCCAGAGTGATCGACCATATCCAGCGCGCTCGCGAACGCGCCCGTTCGAATGACCGCACGCCGAACACCGGTTATGTCATCCAGTTGCCGCGCCAGGTCGCGCCATCCGTGGCCGGCCGATCTCATCGCTTATTGGCGTTCGCTAGGCGACCGGGTGGGAACCGAGGTTGCGCCGATCCGGCCGCCGGAAATGTTTCAGGGCCTGGAAACGCGGGCGGTGCGAATCCGTCCGGACGTGGTGCTCGCTTGTGAACCGGTGGACCTCAATATCGTTCTCGAACGCATCAATCTGCCCGAGGCGGACCGATTCGACCTAATGGTGGCCACCAACATCTTTATCTATTACGACGCGTTCGAGCGGTCGCTGGCGCTCGAGAACGCCGGCGCCATGCTGAAACCCGGAGGTCTCTTGCTGACCAACGATGCGCTGCCTGAGGTTCCCGGCGGGTCGATGCGGCAGGCTGGCTTGACCGACGTGCAATACAATCACGATGCCGTGGGTTGGTACCGGAAGCGATAGCCAGGCGGACATTATTGTCCGCGACGGTGCAGCATCGCACTGGACGTGCCGCTTGCGATCTTGGGAAGGACGAAGATGAAGTACAATCTGCCCGCCGCACCTTTGAAACCTGATAACCGACAAATGACTGATCCCGAGCGGACAGCGCGCCCGGTTGCATCCCGCTTGCAGATTATCCAAAATCAGGTTAGATCGTGGTTCGAGTCCACGCCGGGGAGCCAATGCGCATCGCGTTCATTCCATTGAGCGCTCGGACGCGCCAAAGAACTAAATCGCTTGTTTTCAGGTTCGAATCCTCGCTGGCCCGCGTTTGGGAACACCGGGGCTGGCCGGCTTCAGATCTTCTCAGCGACACCGGCTCTTCAGGGAAGCGCTCAGCGCCAAGAACCGTTGTATTTGGCAAAATGGTACATGATCGAAAAGCACCTCAGCGGGTGGAGTGAGTATTCTGGAAGCGCATTACCCCAAACTGCATCTGAGTCGTCCGGCTCCGGGCCACCAGATCTATCCTTACCTGCTACGCGGTGTTCCGGTGGAGCGCCCCAACCACGTCTGGAGCACCGATATTACTTACATTCCCATGCGTGGCGGCTTCTTGTACCTGGTGGCAGTGATGGACTGGTTCAGCCGGTTCGTGCTGAGTTGGGAACTGTCCAACACCATGGAGACCGGCTTCTGCCTGGCCGCACTCGACGCGGCGTTCCGCTTCGGCCAGCCCGAAATCTGGAACTCCGACCAGGGCTCGCAGTTCACCGCGGCCGACTTCCTGGCTCCGCTCAAACAGCGCGGCATCCTGATCAGCATGGATGGCCGTGGTCGCGCGCTCGACAACGTTTTCATCGAACGGCTGTGGCGCTCGCTCAAGTACGAACTGATCTATCCCGGCGACTTCGCCAGCGGCCTCGATCTGTTCCCGGCGCTGGAGAACTACTTCCACTTCTACAACCACCAGCGGCCGCACCAGGCGCTCGGCTATCAGACGCCGGCCGACCTGTTCCCGCACAAGTCCAAAAGGAAAAAGGCACCCTCTTCATGGGGGACGCCGTCCCCCAAACCCCCTGGGATTTAGCGCTTTTGTTTTCCAGAATGGACGTTTTTCGCTTTACTCGAATCGGCGCCTGCCGTACAATCGATTTGCTTGCTAGGAGGATAGGGCAACGCAGGGATGCGACCCGAGCGCCGATGCAAGTCCGGAATGGATGGCGGCCTTACGGCCGCCTTCTTGGTCAGCAGCCCGCCGCTCTATCTAAGAACGGCCGTTTTTTTGTCCAACCAACCAGGACCACCTCAGGACGAAGATGAAGTACAATCTGCCCGCCGCACCTTTGAAACCTGATAACCGACAAATGACCGATCCCGAGCGGACAGCGCGCCCGGTTGCATCCCGCTTGCAGATTATCCAAAATCAGGTTAGATCGTGGTTCGAGTCCACGCCGGGGAGCCAAATTCTCAAACCCCAGATGGGATTCGACCTCAGCCAAGCGCGGGCACGTCCTCCGTCGCGGTTTTACACAATTCGTCAATATTCACGGAGTCTAACCCTACCGGCCCGCAAACAACGTATACCGCCTCCAAACGGCTCCCGAGCCTACGGTGTTATGATCCTGACGCTGCTCCGTTGCAGGATCGAGTGTGCTTGATCCATGAGGCTTTCGGCCTCAGTCAGCACGGATCCAAACCCCGCGTGAGTACGTGCTGCCTTCAACCACTCATCACACCGCAGTGTATCCGGAGCGCATACAAATCCCAATTGTGCTGCACGCTTCAATGCGCTAATCGCCAGGTCGGGTGACCCCATAAACGAATAGTGCCGTGCCAGGTAGATTAAGACCTCCGGCTCATGAGGAATTCTCATCGCCTCCATGCAATGGCATGCGTCGCCAAATCTCTCTTCGAGCAATGCCAGCAAGGATCCCATCAGACCCTGCATGAGTTCGGAGAGGGACATTCGGGCAAGCCGTTCACGGAGGAGCAGAGCGGCGCGCTCCCTATCTCCCAGTGCGGCCCAGGCTGCGGCATCTAGATAATAGCTGGCTCGTCCACTATAGGTCTCTATGGTGCCCGCGTAATCTCCAGCAAGAAAAAGTGTATGCGGAACGCTCGTCACAACGGTTGGATCGAGGCTCGCCGCCCGTTTGTGCGCCGCGATAGACTCCCGAAGTAGCCCGCAAAAGCGGAACACCTGCACAAGGCCTGTGAAGCTCTCCGGCTCCGCGGGACGTCGCTCGATCCTCTTGAGCAGTCTCGCCAATGCGCGGCGCGACTCACCCAGATCCGTCTCCACGGGAGTATAGAATTGATGAGCGCTGGCCAGATCGGGATCGATCAGGAACGCTCGCCTGAAAGCGGCATCCGAGAGTTCAACGTCGCCCGAAGCGTTGGCATTGAACTTCCCGAGAAACCAGCAGCATCTGCCGAGCCAAGCCCATGCGAGTGCAAAGGTTGGGTCCTCCGCAAGGCACAGCCAGTACAATTCCCGCGCGCGGGTCGTCGACTCCAGGGACCGCTGCACCGTCAGTTCTTTCGCGCGCGCGAATTTCTCGTAGGTCTCCCGCGCGATGCCGGGCTCGCCCTGGACCGGCATCACAAACCGATAGCCGTGTTTGGAGACGGTCCGAATCGCGTCCTGCCCCAATACTTTTCTGAGACTTACGATCGTGTTCGTCAGGTTCGCCTCGCTCACGAACGTGGACGGCCAGAGTGTTTCCATCAAGTCGCTCTTGGTGACCAGATGTTCCGCATTCCGTACCAAATAGAGAAGCGCATCGAACGATTTCGGGGCTAGGGCGACGGGTTCACCGTCGCGCAGCAAGATCCGTTCGCCCTGGTTCAGTTCGAACTCGCCGAACCGGTAGGAGATCCCAGCAGTCCTTTGATTTTTCTTTGGAATTTCCTTTTCCATCATTGGGACTTTGTGCCCGAGTTGCCCTAAGCTGCACGTATGACTGAACCCAAGACTCTAATCACCGACTATCTTCGCACGCTGAGCGGCCAGCCGAAGCCGCCGAATCTGGTTCGGCGCTACGTCGCGGATGAGCGCCTGGCCAAGCACATAGCCGAGATCGAGGCAGCCTTCCCAAGTTACGAGATCCTCATTGAGGATTTGCTGGCCGAAGGCGACAAAGTGGTGGTCCGCGGCGAATTCCGGGGCATCCACCGTGGTCCGTTTGCCGGCATCGAGCCTACCGGCAAGTCTGTTTCCGCAGGTCTGATAGTCATCTACGCGATTGCGAGCGGGCGGATTGTTGATCATTGGATGCAGTTCGATCTCTTCACCCTGCTGCGGCAACTCCAGAGCCCTTCAGCTGTTCAGGCAGCTTGACCTCGATATTGTCCGCCTCTCTCGCAATCGGACGTTCCCTCCGACGCTTCACAAAACAGCGCCCGGTTCCAGAGGCGTCCACACTGGGCACCCAGCGTGGACAACAGCACGTCGACCGACACTATACTTTTGATTCGCCAAGGGTTTCTTTGGTTCGAGTCCACGTCATTTTATGCCGCAAAAGTTCGAAAGGTGTCCAGTGTGGGGAGCCAGATTCTCAAACTGCAGGGTGGATTCGAACTCCGTCCACATCTTCGTGACGAGTCGAGGCGCGCATCAGTCGGGAGGCGATTTCAAATTGAAGTCCGCGACGTGCCGGACCCTCAATGCTCACCTGCGGCTCCGGCTTTTTCATTCAATAGCCTGACACTCTCAACAGCTTTCCGAAAAAGCACGTACTCGCCTCCCTCCGTGGTCTCCCAATCGATTCCAAGTCCCTGAAACTCCGGGTCCGCTCCGATTTCCATGAAAGCGCGGTGGTTGCTGAGCTTGAAGATTGCGCGATCCGCTCTCTCCCAAAGTAACTGATGTTCTTCCGAAGGGATCGGGAGTCTCTGCACCAGGTTATGCGCTAGGTCGTCGCGATGTTCTCTGAGAGCCTGGATCGCATTGAAATCAGCGTCATCGATGGCTTGCATGAAATCCCGAAGATAGAGAAGGCAAGCGTGGAGTTCACTCTTATGGCGAGCGCGAACGTCCTCATCATAGGTCTTGAACGGCATTCCGGGCCCGAACGAGGTGTCCTCATAGAACAGCCTAATGGGGCCCACGATCATGGTTTTGACAAGTTGGTACGCTACGAGTACTAACCCCGCGTAAGTCAAGCCTCGCACGAGTACTTCAGGAGCGGTAGATTGTGTGCCTGCGTCACCGTTCACCTCGTGTGCACCGCATCTCTAGGCAGCTCGCGCGGTTTCGGCACGTTTGATCCACTTGGCAATGTCGGTTGCGGTAGCTCCGATGGTCAGGAGCGACCGCATGATCAAGTCGAGCGACACCGAGCTGTCGGCTACTTCCATCTTCGCCACGCGCGACTGACTCGATCCCAGCCGAAGCGCCAACGCGGCCTGCGTCAACCCCCTTCGTTCGCGAAGTTCGCGGACTCCAGTGGCGAGCGCCAGCTTCAATTCGATAAAGCGATTCTCTTCCGCGCTCAGTTGCAGGAACTGGGCGCTGTCGGCAACCACCCAGCCAACACTTTCCAAACGTTGCTTCTTGATACGTTTCATGTGCACTCCCTTTCCGAAATCGCTCGCGAGTAGGCAGTCAGGCGTTTCTTGCAGACTTCCACGACCTGGACCGGTGTAGCCTGGGTCTTCTTGCTGAAGACCTCGAGAACAACGATCGCGTCCGGCGCGACGTGGTAAATGATTCGCCATGTTTGGTCACGATCGCTGATTCGTAGTTCGTGGCACTGGCGACCGATTGCGGGCATTGGTCGCGAATGGGGCAGACTCAACCCTTGCCCTCGCTGGAGCCGCCTAAGGAGCAGCCCAGCTCCCAAGCGGGCTTGATCACTGAACGGAGGGGTCTTCACTTCGCCCTTTAACCAAACCAGCGGCTTGTCCCCTGGGTTAGCCATTCATCGTCTATGTCCAATATGACATATTTTCGCTGAGGGCGCTTGAGATTGAGGTGGCCTTGAGGAAAGCTCATGCCGTCCGACTGGGAGCGAGTTCGAGACGTGTCCAATCTGGGTGCCCGGCATGGACGGGCGGATGCGGACCACGCCGATCATTCTGAAAACGTTGGACGTTGACAGGTTCGATCACAGTGCCAGTTGGCCCGCAAAAGTTCGAAACGTGTCCAGACTGGGAGCCCAATATCAAAACCCCAGGCCGGATTCGAAAACTGAGTACTGTTACTGGCCTATTTGTCGGGATCGGTTGGACCCAGGCGAAGAAAACGTTGAAATTGGTTAAGTTCTCATACGGTTTCTTGATACACGCCATCCACATTAGCTACGAGCGGAGAGTATCCCAGCGCATCAGGGCAATCGAAGCACCCCGAAACAGGTGTCGAAATGCCAGCAGTTCGGCCAGGCGCTTCACGAGGTCGGTCGTGATAACCGCCGGCCGAGCCTCAGTCGCCGTTGCCATCTGGCTTAGCAAATCGCGATGCCAGGGCTCGGACGAAGGGATCTTCTTGTCGAGGTCCAACGCGATGAGTTTAAGAAGTTTCTCCATCTCGGTATAAAACGAATGCAGCATGGTGCAGGCTGCTGCCGTTTCGATCACGGGCAACTCCCCGCTCTCCTGTGCGTACGATCAGCGGAGACATCATGCCTCTGATTACAGCGAGTTCATCGAGTCCCAATTGGATCTTCTCGGGGAGATTAGGCGACACGGACGAGTTCTCCACTACTACGGAGGTACCGCGCCAGCCCGGAATCGTCGTCCAAATCCACAAGGTCCACCGGTCGTCCGATGAGGTCGGACACCTGACTGATGGCCGAGAAATACACGAACGCCGGTAAGCCGGAGACGGCAATATCAATATCGGAATTGGGTCGAAGCTGGCCCTTTACGGCGGATCCAAACACGAACACCTCGGAAGCTCCAAGCCGGATGAAGAGCTTGGCTGCCTTCGAAACGGCTTCTTGCTCGCTTCTCGTCATTGTTGACATGTTTACCGTAGACCCGAACCGCCGGCCGGGCAGGCTCCTACGAAGGACTTTAACACGTTGCCGCGCGGCAACGTCAACGTATACCCCGCAATTTCTCTTAAGTCGCCCCCGCCTCTGTCGGAGGGACGGCAGCCCTGAGTTCGAGACGTGTCCACCTGGCATGGATACGGGCCAGCAGTTGGCACAGATCGAGATCAAAACAATGAGCGACCCTGGGTTCGGTCATAAGGCCAATCGGGTAGCAGAAGTTCGAAACGTGTCCAGACTGGCGCATTGCGCTCGTGCTCGAACAACCCCCACCGCGCCTCGGGAGAGAAAGTCACCAGGAGGTCGATATCCCGAGCGCGCGACGGATCGACGAGCATGGATCCAAACAGTTCGAGTTTTGTGATTTTCCATTGCCGGCAAAACGCGTCTAACTGAGCCTCGTCAACCGGCAGTGGCATACATCCAAAGGATACCGTGGAGGCGGAAGATACGGACCATAGGGTCAGTCCGTCTTGTTGCCTGCCGCTCTCGGCGCGCTCTGCCGAGCACTCGCCCTCCCGCCCTAGAAACGGAACCGGGCGACGATCTGGCCTGTTCGCGTCCCGCCGACGATGTTGGCGGTTTGCATAAAGCCGAAGCCGGACGCGACCGTAGCGCCGGAGTTGCAGGTGCCGGTGGGGCCGCTGATGCCGTTCAGGAAGCACGTCGCCGGCGTCAGGGGAGCCGTCGAACTTGGGGCCGGAAGTACGGTGCGGTTAAAGATGTTCACGAACTCCGCCCGAATGCTGAGGCTCATCGCCTCGCGGATCTTGAACGTGCGTCCAAAATTGAAGTTCTCCACGGGATGCCGCTCCTGCCGGTAGTCGTTGTAATACGCCGGGGAGGCACCCCACGTGCCAGGAGCCGGATCCGCCCACGCGGCCGGATTCAGCACCAGAGTCTTGGTCGGATTGAAGCAGTGGCAGTTGAGATTCTGAAGAAATAGCGGTTGTCCAGGGACGCGATTCAGGAACGAATTAGTTTCGAACGTATCCGTCGCTAGCAGATTTGCCCCGGCAGGAACCTGGATCGGCATCCCGCTGGCGTAAGTAGCGAGGGCTCCGATTTGCCAGCCGCTCAGAACGTACTTCAGGATCTGGTTGTTAGTCCACGGAGCCACGGGCACCACGTAGGTGATATTGATATTGCTGACCAGTGGCCGGTCATATTGTGAGAGGAACTTGTCTTGACCCCGGTTGAAAGGATCGTTTTCTACTCCCTCGATGCCGTTGGTGAGTGACTTCGACCAGGTAAAGTTATAGCTGGCATCCAGACCGTGGGATAACCGTTTCGTCACCCTGACCTGCAAGGAGTCGTACCAGTTATCTCCCAACGGGGCCCACAGCGGTATCGGCGCCTGAGTGAACTGTGGGAACGGCCGCAGTGACTGCGCTACCGTCGCGGTCAGCGGGAAACCCGCGTACGGCAGCTTGTCAAGGAACGGGCCGGCAGCCGCACTGCCGATCGGAGCGGCCAGGATGGCTTCTGGGCCGACGCGGTGGTGATGTCGAGCCCGTCGGCTAACAGGGCCTGCGGGGTGTTCGCGTTGTAATTGACCGCCGGGGTGAAAGCGAACGGAGAGTAGGACGAGAACCAGATCCCGCGGTTCCCCACGAAGCTGGTGTCCACCACCAGATTCCGGGCGATCTCACGCTGAAAACCGACGCTCCATTGATACGACCTGGCCGGCCGCCCGCCGTTCGAATCGGTCCAGTACGTTGGAGGGGCTCCGGGCGTTCCCTGAATGGGCACAACAGGGTAGTGGCTCGCACTAAAGTTGGGGTACGCAATCTGGGTCGCTGTCAGCGGAACGCCAGTGGCCAAGGTCATGGGCGCCTGGGCGAAAGCAGTTGAAAATACATCATTCACCGATGTGACTGCGCGTGTGAGTACGTTGTTGTCGGGCGTACCGTTGTAAAGGATGGCTGCTCCTCCGCGGAACACGGTTTTCGAATTCAACTGATAGGCGATTCCCAGACGCGGCCCGAAGCCAAAGGGATAGTTGTTGGCAAAGTTCGCAATCGCAGGTCGCCCCATAGGTGACGCCCCCGAGACGTCCGCCATCTTGCGTATTAGGCACCGTGGGGTCGAAGGTCCCAAAACGGCCATACTGCTCTGTCTGAGCGGTAGCGTAATCGTAGCGCAGTCCGTACTCCAGCGTAAGCTTGTGCGTGACCTTCCAACTGTCCTGAGCGTAAAATGCCAAGGAGTGTTTCCCGAGCTTGGCGATTGCCGGTTGCGCAACGTTGTAGTTATCGACAAGGCCCAGCAGGAAGCTGGCATAGGGAAGTCCGATGGTGCCGTTGGTGCCCGCGGGGCCGGTCGCGTTCAGGTAGGGGAGGCCTGTTTCCGCTGCGCTGAAGGCAAAGTTACCGTTGGTGTTTATGATATTGGAATTGGGGTATCCTTCGATGCGTGTTTCCCCGCCGAATTTGTAAGTGTGGTTGTCCTTGACCCAGGTAACGCTGGCCACGAAGTTGGTCTTTTCTTCCAACGTGTCCACTGTTCCCCCAAAGCCGCTCGCCCCCAGGGTACTCGATCCGCCGGTACTGTTAGCCCCCGCCAGCCCTGAGAAGATCGGAAAGGCCAACGGCGTAAATGGCCCAGTTAATCCGATTCCCGTGGTCGCATTGTAACCCGTGACCGCGGAGGGCATGGACAGCGAACTGGACACGTATCCGCCCCCCAAGTGCAGGAGCAGAGTCGGCGTGATGGTCTGGTCGTAGTTGAGGCGGTAGCTGGTGGTGACCCAATGCGTGGGGAGCAAATCGGAAATCAGTGTTGGAAAACCATCCTCAGTGGGATTGGTGGGCGGCCCGGGGACGGCTATGTGGGTATACCCCCAGAAACCGCTCAGCTTAATCTTGGAACTCAGCGAGTGGTCGATCTTAATCGAAGGAATGTAGTCCGAGGAATGGATCGTATATGGTTTGTTGTAGTTATTGATCAACTGGGTCGCGAAGGGTCCCTGCGGTTGCGGGACCAAGGCCTGAACTCTCAAAGCGACGGGATCCAGCCGCGTCAACGGAATCGCGTTATTCAGAAACGGATCCCGGATAAGCCGTGAATCGGCGGAGGATACCGGCCGCTGCGTAAGAGGATCGTAAATCGAGTTTTGAATGATGGGCCGGCCCAGCGGATCCGTTCCCAAAACCTTGTTGCCGGTTGCCGCTTCGGCTGCGCCAAAATTCCCGATCTGGTATTGCGCCGTGGGAACAGTGAGCAGGGTGGTGGTGGTGGTGGCGGTAGTCGGAAGGGACTCGTAAGTGAAGAAGAAAAAGGTTTTGTTTTTTCCGTTGTAGACCTTGGGAATCCAGACGGGTCCGCCGAAGGTGCCGCCGAAGTCGTTCTTTCGAAGTTTAGGGTCGGTGTGGGAGTACGCGCCGGCGGCGTTGAGGTCTTCGTTCACAAAGTAGTCGTAGGCGCTTCCATGGAACTGGTTGGTGCCCGACCGCATGGTGAAGTTTAACATCGCGCCGGACGACTGACCGTATTCGGCCGCATAGTTACTGGTTTGTATCGCGACCTCCTGGACCGAATCCACGCTGGGCGCTCCGAACGAGTAGTAGGTGTTCCCCAAGCTGTAGGTTGCGTCCAGGCCGTCGATGCGGATCTGTTCGGTGCCGGCCGGCGAGCCATTGATCACAAGCGAGGTGGTGCTATTCGCGTTAACGCCGGGAAGCATTTGCACCACCAGGGTGGTCACGCGTATGGTGCCGATCGAACCCACGGGAAGATCGTCGACTGTGGTGGTAGTGACGTTGTGGCTTATTTCCCCGGTCTCCGTTTTGAGGAGCGGCGCGACATCGACAACCGTGACCGCATCCGTGGCCGCACCGACTTGAAGGGTGACGTCGACGCGCGTGGTCTGCAGTTCCTGGACCGTGATCCCCGTCCGGACGTACTTTTTGAATCCGGGGACGGTCACGGCTATTTCATACGTACCAGCGGGAAGATCGCCGAGCTCGTAATTGCCCGTGGCGCTGGTCGCGGCCGGCAAGACGACACCGGTTGCCGCGTTTTTAGCTTCGATCGGAGCGTTCGCAACCACGGCTCCCGTCGGGTCCGAAATAACACCGGTGATCGTGCCGCCCGTCTGCCCAAATGCGGCATAGGCGAAACACAGCACAACTATCGCTAACTTTGCAGAACGCATGTCATACCCCTCCCACAGCTTCGAGCCAGCCGGTCGGCGCTGGAACTGCTACCGGTCTGCGATGGAACTCCAAAACGATTAGCGGCAGTCTACACCCTTGAAAATTCTCCGTCAAGCCCCAGCTCAGCCCCATGTCAACCCAGCTCAGCGCAAAAGGACAGGTCGTCGATGGCTGCATGTTAAACGTGCGGGCTCGGCTGCGATGGAAGGCTCACAGCGCCACGACGCCACGCCTTCAGGGCCCCGTTCGTAACAGGGGATGCTGTCCTTGGGAATGCCGATGCTTGTACAGGCCGAACTGGGGACTACGTTTCGGCAGTTTTCGCGGCCGGATCTGCGCGCAGGACCGGTGAATTGAACCAGCGGCGGCCGTCCCTGGCCAGGAGCTCATCGGCTTCTTCCGGACCCCAGGTCCCGGCCGCATAATTCGGAAACTCGCGCGGCTCCAGCGCCCCCCATACGTTCTGAACCGGCGCGACGACGTTCCACGCGGCTTCCACCATGTCGGACCGCTGGAACAGGGTCGCGTCGCCGAGGGTACAGTCGTACATGAGGCGTTCATAACCGGTCTGCGGCGTCGCTTTGAAATAGTCGGCGTAGTTGAAGGCCATGTCGACGCCGCCCAGCCGCACCACCGGGCCCGGAATCTTCGCGCCAAATGTCAGGGAGATTCCTTCGTCCGGCTGGAGATGCAGAACCAGCCGGTTGGGCTCCAGTTTGTCGACGGCGGTCCCGCGAAACAAAACGAACGGAGCACGTTTGAATTGGACCACGATCTCCGTAACTCTCCGGCACATGCGTTTGCCGGTGCGGAGGTAGAAGGGAACATCCGCCCAGCGCCAATTGTCGATAAACAGCTTCAGCGCTACATAGGTTTCGGTGCGCGACGCCGGCGCGACCATGGGCTCCTGACGGTATCCGGCCATGCTTTTATGGTTCGGCCCGTACTGGCCGCGCACGGCCCGCGTCAGTACGTCTCTATCGTGGAAGGGCTGAAGCGCCTTCAGGATCTTGGATTGTTCGTCGCGAACCACATTGGCGTCGAAGGAGACCGGGGGCTCCATCGCGGTCAGGCATACCAACTGGAACAAATGGTTCGGGATCATGTCGCGCAGCGCCCCCGCGGTGTCGTAGTATCCTCCGCGTTGCTCCACGCCAACCGTTTCCGCCGCGGTGATCTGAATGTGATCGATGTAATTGCGGTTCCAGACAGGCTCGAAGATGCCGTTGGAGAAACGGAACGCCAAGATGTTCTGGACCGTTTCTGGACTGGTCCCCATTTTTGAAACAAACAGTTAGGACTCATTTTTCATTGAATGGAGAATTGAGTCATGGGATTGTCACGCAGGCAGTTCACGCAGGAGTTTAAGCTGGCCGCCGTCCGGCGGCTGGAACAAGGGGTATCGATTGCCGAGGTGGCGCGCGGGCTGGAAGTGAACCCGAACGTGCTGCACCGATGGCGCCGGGAGTTCCGCCAGGGTCCGGGCAACGCATTTCCCGGCAACGGGAAGCAGCGCTGGTCCGAAGGCCGGGTGGCGGAACTGGAACGAAAGGTCGGCCAGCAGGCGCTGGAGATCGATTTTTTGAAGGGGTGCTTGCAGCACATCGAGGAACAGCGGATGTTGCAGGCACTGACTGGGAATCCGCGGTCTTCCGGAAGGTCAAAGAAGAAGTGAGGGCCGGCCGGGGACTGACGATCGGGCGGATGGTGAAGCTGGCGCAGGTGAGCCGGGCCAGCTACTATCGTTTCGACGAGAACGCGGAATCAGGCGTTGATTCCGACATGGATCTGCGTGACGCGATCCAGCGGGTGGCGCTGGAATGGCCCAGTTACGGACGGCGGCGAATCACCCGAGAGCTGCACCGCCGCGGTTGGGCGGTGAACTGGAAACGAGTCTACCGTCTGATGCGTGAGGACAATCTGCTGTGTGTGCGGAAGCGGAAGTTCGTGGTGACGACCGATTCCAGCCATGGGCGGAAGGTCTACCCGAACCTGGCGCGACAGATGGTGCTGACCGATGTCGATCAGCTCTGGCGGGCTGATATTACCTACATCCGGCTTCGCGAAGAGTTCGTGTTTCTGGCTGTCGTTCTGGATGCTTACTCACGCCGCGTGATCGGCTGGGCGCTGGACCGGGCGCTGGAAGATGAACTGACGCTGAGCGCTCTGCGCATGGCCTTGTCCCGGCGGGTAGTCGAACCAGGGCTGCTGGTGCATCATTCCGATCGCGGGTCGCAATACGCCAGCGGCGACTACACTGGACTTCTCAAACAGAACGGTGTTCAGATCAGCATGTCGCGCAAGGGCAATCCGTGGGATAACGCAGCGTGCGAATCATTCATGAAAACTCTGAAATATGAGGAGGTTCACCGAAACGAATACCGGGATCTGGCCGAAGCACGGAGCGAAATCGGCACGTTTCTGGAAAAGGTCTACAATCAAAAGCGTCTTCACTCGGCTCTCGGCTACTTACCGCCGGCGGAGTTCGAAGACAAGCTCCGGGCGGCTGCGGGAGCACAGGCATGAAATCGACCGTGCGTTTTCTCAGGCATGGCGGAATCTGCCGGCCGATGTGTTCCTGCTTCAAAAGCCTGGACCGAAGTACCGCATTCCGGACGGGGTCGGCCCAGACTGTTAAGGACGCACCGGAAGTTCTACGCCCTACTCATCGTCGCGACGAGTTCCGACCGGCTATTCCTCAGCGGGTTGCTCGCCAGCAGAGCCCGCCTCCGCTTCACCGGCACGCCCATCCTAAATCCGTTCCGGGATCGGCCACAATGAATTTACAGCGAACGGTCAACAGTGTCTTAATTGTTTGTCTCAGCCCAGGGGACCACCGCATTCCTTCCCCAGGTAATGATCGATGCGGTAGATCTGGTGTTCTTCCAGAACCCTCTTTATGTTCAAATTAAGCGAGCGAGCGGAGTCGAAGTCGCGTCCGAAGGGCTTTTCGATGATCACCCGCCGCCACCGGCCATCCTCTTCATTCACCAGCCCGGCCCCGCCTATCTGCTCGATGCAGGTGGAAAAGAATCCGGGCGCGGTCGCCAGGTAGTAGAAATAATTGCCCCGCGTGCCATGCTCTTGGTCGGCCTCCGCCAGCACGGCCTTTAGCCGCTGGAAGGCCGCCGGATCGGCGAAGTCCCCGGAAACGTAATACAGCCGGCGAGCGAACCAATGCCACAGATCGGGGTCCACCTGGCCGGTCGCGAACTGCTGGAGTTCTTCGCCGCACTTGTCGCGAAACTGCTCATGGCTCATTTCCGGCCGCGCAAACCCGATCAGGGCGAATTCTCTGGAGAGAAGATTCTCCTTTGCCAGGTTGTACAGCGCGGGGATGAGCTTGCGCTTGGTGAGGTCGCCCGACGCGCCAAAAATCACCATGGCGCACGGGTCGCCCGGATCGCCCGCCGGCTTCTCGGCTGTTTCGAAGAGTTGTGGGTCCATGGTTAGACTGCCATCTCGATGTGTCCGACTCGCATATTTCCTTAATCCTCGTATTCAGACCACGGCCAGGTCAATCCCGCGATCAATGATGGAAGCCTGCCCCGTCCATCGTCGGCTTGAGACCGGGCTGCATCGCGAACCAATCCAAGTGCCTGTGCCAGCCGCGATCCCGCAAAACCATCCAGGCTCCGGACCCCAAAGTTACTCCACGCGTGTCACTCCACGCGTATCACAGCCGCGAGTGTGTGCGACTCGCCGGGGGACAGGCGGACGGCATTGTCAGCAGCATTCGCGGTTTCAATGCACAGCATCCCCTTCCAGCCGTCGGCATCCATGTCATGCATCCCCATGGTCTTGCCGATCCACGGATTCCACACCACGGTGCTGTCCGAGCCGCTCTTCGCGACGACGATGCGGCGGTTCCAGACCGGGTCGTGAATCACGCAGGTAGCCTTGGTGTTGACGAACACATAGTCGGTTTCCTTGGCAATCCGGAACGGCTCGCTACCGAGTTGCTTGCGTTTGAAGCCGCCGGTCTCGTCAAGATCGGTCTTGTCAAGAAAGGTGGTGCCCTCCAACCCGGAAACCGAAGCTTCATGAACATCGCCGACCGCGAAATAACTGTGCAGCGCCTCTTCGAAAGTAAAAGCTTCGTTGCCTTCGTTGCGAGCCGTCAACTCCAGCTTCAATTCGGGGCCGACCGTCACGCGATAGCGCAGTTGAAAGGCGGAGTCAAAGAAGCTGCGTGTCACGGCGCCAGATGCGAGAGCGAGAGACGTGAGCCCGAGCGTGATTTCCACATTTCCACCGTCCAGTAACTCTGTTCCCTCGACATCCCACGTCGTGGTGCGCGCAAAGCCATGGGCGGGACCGGGCAGGCCGCCCTTGCGATCGCCGAACCAGGGGAAGATGACGGGAACGCCACCGCGAATCGCTTTTCCTGGAGCGAACAGACTCTTGGGACTGAGAAAGAGGACCGGCCGCTGTCCGCGGGGCGTCCAACGAGTGATGTGAGCGCCTTGCAAATTCAGCTCCGCCTCCGCCGCCGGTGTTGAAATAACGGCACGGACCAATCCCGCCGGCCCTTGTTCAAAACCAAGGCGATTGGGGATGCTGAATCGATCGGCCAGTTTTGGAGCCTCCATATGCTTCAATCCTACCCGCTAGCTCAATCCTACCGGGGCCTGCACTCAGGAGGCCAATTTGAATCGTGACGCCGTTCAGCGATATAGTGGGACCTCCAGAGGTCCTCCCCCCATGTTCTTCTTGAAGACACCCCTCAGGGCGTTAGCCAAAGCTTGCAACGCGGATTCCTCGCGCGCGGATCGTATCGAGACGCTGGGACAGTATTCGACGCTCGACGAAGCAATCGACGCCGCAATCAAGTCCGATCTCAATCTGGCGACCGCCATAATCGAAAAGAAGGGCTGCCAACATCCTGTGAACGATTGGATCAGCTTTCGAATCGCCGGCGGCAACCACAGCGCCGGATAGTTTTGACGACCAGCCACCAGCCAATCCAGGGCCAACGTGAAGCTAACCGACCTGCGCGGGATTCTTCAATACATTCCCCAATTCCGGGAAAAGACCTTCATTATTGCCGTGGACGGAGTCATCGTCACGGAGGAAAACTTCGCCAACATCCTCCTGGACGTGGCCGTGCTGCGTTCCTTGAACATCCGCGTGGTGCTGGTGCACGGGGCGGCGGAGCAAATTAAGGCTCTCGCCGAGAAGCAGGGAGTCCAGGCGTCCAACCTCGATGGCACCGGCGTGACCGATGCCGCGACCTTGCAGCTTGCCATAGACGCCGCGAACCGTCTCACGCACGAGATCCTTGAAGGCCTTTCGGCCAACGACCTCCGCGCCGCCTGCACGAATGCCATCATTGCGCATCCGCTGGGGATCATCCATGGCGTCGACCACCTGTTTACCGGGAAGGTGGAGCGCGTCGATATCGAACTTCTTCAAACGCTGTTGAACCAGGGTATTGTTCCGGTCGTTCCGCCGCTCGGCTTTGATGGCGACGGTAAGACGTACCGCGCCAACTCCGACAGCATCGCGGTCGCGGTGGCCGAAGCCTTGAAGGCGACAAAGCTGATTTTCATTACCTCGCAGGACGGGTTGCGGTACAACGGTCAACTCATTCGCCAGATGCTGGTGGGGGACTTGCAGAAACTTGTACAGTCCGCGGCTGGCGGATTTGCCCCGGAAATGGTTTCCAAGGCTCGACCACGCGGCTGCCGCCTGCGCCGCGGGCGTGCAGCGCGTCCACATTGTCAACGGCCGCGAGGACGAAGGGCTGCTCGCTGAAGTGTTCTCCAACGAGGGCATCGGCACGCTGATTTACGCCAACGAATACGAACAGATCCGGCCGGCCAAGAAGAAAGATATCCGGGCAATCCAGCTGTTGACCAAGAAGGCAGTGGAAGCCGAAGAATTGGTCCGGCGGACGCGCGCCGAGATTGAGAAGAACCTGGCGGATTACTACATCTTTGAAATCGACAAGAACCCGGTCGCGTGCGTGGCGTTGCACGTTTATCCCGCAAAGCAACGAAAAACAGGGCGAACTAGCTAGTCTTTATGTCGATCCGTCGCACGAAAATCAGGGCATCGGCCGAAAGCTGATTCAATTCGTCGAAAATAAAGCTCGCGAAATCGGCCTGACGGAATTGATCGCGCTATCGACGCAGACGTTTACTTACTTCCAGTCGAAGGGCGGTTTTGCCGAAGGCACGCCCGACGACCTTCCGCCGGACCGCCGCGAGAAATACGACCACAGCGGACGAAACTCGAAAGTTCTGGTGAAGAAGCTGAAGGTTCCCGCATAGAAAACGTTTTAGACGCGAATGGACGCGAATGCACGAGCATAAAACCTTTTGCTTTAATTCCAGCTTATTTGCGTTCATTCGCGGCTGATATGTGTTGCAGCAGCGTTATTGGTTCACATGCACGACCTTGGCCGGCGGGAAGCCGTTGAAGGACGTGCTGCTGGCGGCGGAATAGGCGCCCATGTTTTCGGAGTAAACCAGTTCGCCCATCTCCAGGTCCGGGAGCTGCTCGGCCAGGCTGATGGTATCGAGGGCGTCGCACGTGGGGCCGAAGACGGAGCAGATCTGCGTGGGACCTTTCTTGAAACTTGTCAGGGGGTACTGGGCGTGGTCAAAGATCACGCCGCTATAAGGTGTGATAGACGCCGTCGTTGAGGTAGTAACAGAGCTTGCCGCCGCGCACGGCCTTGCCGATGATCTGGGCGACGGCGGTGGCGGCGGAGGCGACCAGGAAACGCCCCGGCTCAGCGAGGATTTCGATCGGTTCGGGAAAGAGACGGTCCAACTCGGCGTTGATCATTTTGGCGAGCCTCCGGAAGGGAGGGACCGTGTCGTCGTAGTGGGCAGGAAAACCGCCGCCGATGTCGAGGAGCTTCAGATCGAAGCCACGCGATCTTGGCCTCCGCGAAGATGCCGGCGGCCAGGTGCAACGCCTGGCTGTAGTTCTGCGGGTTCGTGCACTGGCTGCCGACATGGAAGCTCAGCCCTTCGACCACCAGCTTGTTATTGTGAGCGAAGGCGATCAGGTCCACGGCCTCGCCGGGCAAGGCGCCGAACTTGCTCGACAGCTCCACCATCGATCCCGTGTTGGGGACGCGCAACCGCAGCACCAGGCCCGAGTGCGGCGCATAGCGGGCGATCTTGATCACTTCTTCGTGGTTATCGTAGGTGACCAGCGGCTTGTATGGATCCAAGCGTTGCAGCGTTTCAATCGCCTTGATCGGGATTCGCGTAAATGATGCGATCCCAGATGAAATCCTGCCGCTGTTTCGCCGGAAGATGTTTGATCTTGTCGTGAACGTTCAAGAACTCAGCCACGCTGGCGACGTCGAAACTGGCTCCGGCGTCGTAGAACGTCTGCACGATCGCGGGGTCGCTGTTGGCTTTGACCGCGTAATAGACCTGCACGCGCGGCAGGTACTTGCGGAATTGTTCGTAGTTTTCCCGCAGCACCTTATGGTCCACGACCACCAGCGGCGTGCCGTGTTTCTTGGCCAGTTGAAGCAGTCTCTTATGGTCCATAGCTCATGTGCTTTGAGCGTCGCTCTGAAGCTCAAATTCCGTCGCTCAAATGCCGTCGCCTTCCGTGATCAGAAAGTTCTTGAACTGCCACGGGTCGGTCAGGTCGAACTGCGGCTTGTTATATCCGCTGAATGCGTTGGAGTAGTGCTTCAGCGGGTTCCAATCGGACGCCACGGAAACGAACTTGCCCAGGTAGGGCTTGCTGACGCCCAGCACATACTCATGCGGCAAGTCGTCCGGCACGCACAGCCCCCGCCGCGGATTCTCGACCATCCACATGCAGGCGGCGACAACCGAGATGGCCACCTGCATCGTGGTCGCGTTCTGGTGCGGCACCAGGCGGCGCGACTCCTCGATTTCGAGATCGGTTCCGCACCACCACGATTGGTAAGGATGCCCCATCACCAGGGCGCCCAGAATGTCCTCTCCCTTGGTGATTTCGTCGGTCATGATGCGGATTTTCGGCTGCAGCCGGTAGTCGTATCCGCGCAGCTCGTGGAGCGAGGCAATGGCGGAGTCGCACGGGCAGTAAGCGTAGTGGACCGTGGGGCGGTAGATCGCCTTGCCGCCTTCCCAAACGGTGAGCTTCTCGGTAATGGTGAACGCCTCGCCGTGGCGCACGATCATGCCGATGATGTCGTGATTCGGAGGCACCCAGGTCGCTACAAAAGTGTTGATGCCCATCCGCGCCAGACAAATCTGGCTCTTGGGGCCTTCCGCGTGCTCGTAGGCGTAGGCGGGCAGCTCTTTTTCATGGGTGCCCCAGCCCATCTCGGCGGTGGTCGTCCCCTCTTCGCGGAAGCCCTCGACACTCCAGGTATTGACGAACTCATTCACCTGTTTGGGTTGATCCGTGATCTGCGTGTCGCGCTCACTGCAGTGAATGACTTTGACGCCGAGTTGCTGGGCCAGGTGGTTGAAGTTCTGCGCCTTGGCGTGGTGCGCGATGGTCTCCGACTGCGCCTCGCTGAATTTCTTTTCCGCGAGGGATCGCTGCGCGATCTCCAGCAACGCGTGCTTGGTGAAATGGCTGATCAGGCCGGGGTTCGCTCCGTGCTCGATCACCGCCGTCGGTCCGGGCTCGCTCCACGTGGCGATCATCCGCCGCAGGTTCATGTGGCGCCAGTAGAGGGTTCGCTCGGTGGGGTGCTTGTTGTCGGCGCCCGCGTAAGGATCCCAAAGCTCTACCGACGTGTTCACATACAGCACCCCGCGGTCGTGGCACCATTGCACAATTTCGCAAGCAATCGATGTTCCACGCCAGGTCGATGAGGAGATCTCCGTCCGAGAGATGCCGGCCCAGCAGGCTCCCCAGGTTCTCCGGCGTCACGCGATCCTTGATGAAAGTCATGCCCTGCTCGATCCAGGGCTTCAGGGCGGCGTCGTTTGGATCAAAGTCCATGATGGTGATGCGCTTGGGATCGACGCTCAGGTGCTTGACCAAGATGGGCAGCGTGCAGCGCGCTACCGCTCCAAAACCTACGAACAAAACTCTATTGGGAAATGTGATCATCGTTATTCTTCTCCGCTGTGGTGACCGGAGCTAAGCAGGCCAACAGAAGCATGCGGCGGACCGGCAAATCCATCCTCTTCGCGTCGTCGGTCAAGTGAGAAGCGCCAGAGGTCCTACCAGGGTAACAACTTTGTCCTTTGAGATTGTGTCAATTTGACTTCAATCCAGCGGGTCTTTTTTTGCGATCAGGACCCGTTTGCGATCAGGCCCGGTTTGCGATCAAGCCCGGTTTGCGATCAAGCAAAGATATACCAAGGCACGTTGATCACGTTGATTCGCTGGTTGCCTTTCACCAGCAAGAGTCCCTTCAAAACGGCCGCTCGCTGGTTATGCAGGAAATAGTGAAACCAGTGACGCTCCACCATCTCTGGAATCAGGACGGCGATGTGACGGTCCGGATGCTCCAGCGCGAGATCATTGACGAAGTCGAGAATGGGACGGAACACCAGCCGGTAGGGCGATTCGACCACGGTGAGTTTGGGAGCGGGCACGCCAAGCTCCATAGCCGGTTGCTCCACCAGATGGCACCAACGGCTGGTAAGATCGTCGCTGGTATCACTGATTTTCACTTGCAAGACATGCACGTCGGTGGACAAATTGATGGCGAAGCGGAGCCCCTTCTCAGCGATCTTGTTCCAGTGCTGAAGGGGAATGATAACGATCGGCGGCTTGAGGTGAGTCAAATCCAGCGGGGTGTCCAGAGCCACTTCGCTGGCGACGGCCCGATAGTGACGGTTCACATAGATCATGAAGAGCAGTAGAGACGGTATCAGCAGCACGGTCATCCACGCCCCTGCGATGAACTTGGCGGCCAGGACCACAACTACCGTGACCGCCGTGGCGGTTGCGCCGAGGCCGTTGATGAGCATGCTGCGCCACGCCCCAGGGCCCCCCAGGCGTTTCCAATGCACCACCATCCCGGCCTGGGAGAGCGTGAAGGCGAGGAACGCTCCCACGGCGAACAGAGGGATCAGCCGATCCGTAATCCCGCCAAATACGATCAGCAACAGGCCAGACAGAAACACCAGCACGTAGATGCCGTGAGAGAACACCAGCCGGCGGCCGCGCGAGCTGAATGCATGGGGGAGATAACCGTCTTCGGCCACGATCTGGCAGAGACGCGGGAAATCCGCGAAAGCAGTATTGGCGGAAAGCGCCAGCACGGCCAGAATCGAGCCCATGGAGAGGTAGTAGAAAAAGCCCTTTCCAGCCACTGCTGCGATGAGCTGAGACAGCAGGCTGTCGTAGCCAGGCAGGCCGGGGTCGGTGGCGCCCACGTGATAAGCCTGGGCGAGCCATGCGATGCCGGCCAGCATCAGGATCAGTATGCCGATGATGAGCGAAAGCGTGCGGCGCGCCGTTTTGACGGCGGGCGGGCGAAATGCTTTTACGCCGTTGCTGACCGCCTCCACCCCGGTCATGGCCGTGCAGCCGCTTGAGAAGGCCTGAAGAATCAGCCAAAGGCCGGCGGTGGTGGCGGCGCCTTGCAGTGGATGCGGTGGAACCACCGGGGTGGGATTTCCGCCGCTGAGCAAAGCCTTGACCAAGCCAACGCCAACTGCGCCCAGAAGGCAGCCGATGAACAGATAGGTGGGAACCATGAAAAGATTCCCCGTTTCGCGCACGCCTCGAAGATTCACCAGCGTGATGGCGGCCAGAATGCCCAGGCAAATGACCAGCGTGTGGGGTTGCAAGCTGGGCACTGCCGAGACCAGTGCGCCGACGCCGGCTGAGATGCCGACCGCCACCACCAGGATGTAGTCGATAATAAGCGCCGCGGCGGCGAGCAGTGCGACATTCTGTCCGAGATTCTCCCGCGCAACCGTGTAGGAGCCGCCTCCTCCCGGATAGGCAGAGATGGTCTGAAGGTAGGAGATGAAGACGATCACCAGGAGCGCAATAATGCTGAAGCTGATGGGGACGACGTATCGAATGCTCAGAGCGCCCAGAGGGATCAGCAAAGTGAGCGCAGCTTCCGGGCCATACGCCGCGGAACTGAGCGCGTCTAGACCGAACACTCCGACGCCCGCCGTAGGGCCGAGGCATTGTTCGCTGTCCTCGTGCGTGGCGAGAGGTTTGCCGAATAACAGATCGCCCAGCGACATAGATAACCATTATGCGTGAGGCTTGTGGCGGCTGGTCGATGCTCAAATCAGCTCCAGTTACGCAGTTGTAGCATCAGCGGCGAATCACCTGAAATCGAAACGAGTAACCAATCCCTATGAAACGGTCGACCGCCGCGGAGGAGAGGCCGATTCCGTAATGGATGTCCAGTTGTTGTCGAGGCGCGATCTTATACGACGCGCCGAAATGCAACAGGTGCCGCGGCCCACCAAGCTCGGGAAAGTCACCGGCATATTCGACGAAGGCATCCAACGGTTCGGTGAGTTGCCGATCCAGTAGGAACGTCGACTCTCCGGTAACGTTGCGTGCGTTGACCTCAGTCGGCCAATACACGGCCAACTGCCCGGCGGCGGTCCAATTGGCGGAGAGTTTTCGCGACCAAGGCAGTTGTACCCCCGGGTCATAGCCGTGGCTGCTCAACGCATTTGCTCCAGTGGGAAGGCTCAAAAAGAGGATGACCGACAGATCAAAACCGCCTGGTGTCGGGCCCAGTTGCTGTTTCATGCCGAGCGCGATGTCCCCAAAGCCCGAGACGGCTCCGGCTCCCATCGGGACATCGTAATAATAGTCGGGAGCGGAAAGGCGCACTTCGGTATTGCTCGCCACGCCGAAGCGGATCGAAGTTTCGGGACCATCGAAGCTGTGCTGCCCCTCGTTACTGGTGACCACAAATCCGTTCTCGAATTGGAGACTGCCTTGGGGAACTACCACGCTGGAGTTCGCAACCGACGGCCGGTCGGTCGAGATCGGCTGATCGCTAGGCGGCTGGCTCTGCCCTCGAAGAAAAACTGTTCCGCCCAGCAAGGCAATCAGCCAAGGGCCGGAAATGCTTGCGCGCATTCTCGTACAGTGTAACGTCCGAAGATGGCCAACGAGGTGAAGATTGAGTTTCATCAGATTGTGACGGGGACAGCGCAAGCGACAATGGACATGGCGAGGAACATTCGAGTTCCCTTCGAGCATCCCTGTATGGTCTGGGCTTGGCGAGTTATATCGCGGGCCACCTACCTCATTCGCGAGCGACGGAGTGTGCTATCATTGGGGCGTCTTTGCCTAATCTCGCCGCAGTGCTTGCCACTGGCTAATCCCGTTCCGCGGCCTTCAGCGCAAATCTGACAGAGACAGTTTGGCTAGGAGGCCTTACATGACGAACATTTTTGTTGGCAATCTCAGTTATTCAACGACGCAGGAAGATCTACATGCAAGCTTCGCTCAATTTGGGAGCGTCGAGCGTGTCAACGTCGTTACGGATCGCGATTCGGGTCAGCCGCGCGGCTTCGCCTTCGTCGAAATGACGAACGCCAGCGAAGCGCAGAACGCCATTTCCCAATTGAACGGCGCGGAGTTGCACGGCCGCGCGATGAACGTGAACGAAGCTCGTCCGAAACCTGCTGGCGGTGGCGGACGCGGCGGCTTCGGCGGACCGCGGAAAGGCGGCGGCGGCGGCCGCGGCCGCTGGTGAAAACTTGTTAGTTCTCGCCGCAATGGTGAGACGTCCGAACTGACCAATTTAAGGAGTCGTTATGGGGAATCGCGGCCCTCAGTCGTTTCAAAAGCGGCAGAAGGAACAGCAACGCAAGGAAAAACAACAGGAGAAGATGGCGAAGAGGCTCGAACGCAAACGCCAGGCGGAAACAACTCCTGAGCCCCCGGCCGAGCAAAGGGAAGTCCAACCATCGTGAAACCCCGCAGGGGCTCTCTGGGAGACAAGAGACAACCCAATTCTGTGCGCGCGGAGCCAAAGAAGTCCCGTGCCGGGTTGCCGGCAGGTTCCAACGCAGCTAGTCCGGAGCGGCCAGTTCCAGAAAAAGCGCCGGCCGCCAAGAAGTACAAGACGGCGATCAGCATCTACCGTTTCCAGCGTGCGAGAACGCCAGGCATCATCGAAGTGCTCAATGAGAACTCCTACGTGATGGCTGAATACAGCGAACGAACAGGTTCCGTGAAATGGCAGCGTATGGTGCTCGCTTCCCAACGAGAACAAGTCGAAAAATGGCTTGAGGATCATTATCCCAGCGCCTAGCGCCTTTCTCCCCGACAACCGTTGTCCGAAATCTAAATGAGTAAATTTTCTGAATTCCCGCTTTGCGCTCTGCTGCAGAGCAACTTGATGAAGCATGGATTTGTCCAGCCGACACCCGTGCAAAGTGAAGCCATTCCTCCCGCCTTGGCTGGCCGCAACGTCGTGGCCACGGCACAAACCGGAACCGGCAAGACGCTGGCTTTTCTATTACCCCTGATTCAATCCTTGATCAAGCCGGAAGCCTTGACCAAGCCGGCTTCGGGCATCCGAGCCCTAATTCTTGCCCCTACCCGCGAACTCGCACTACAGACTCACGAAAGTGCGCTCAAGCTGACGCAAGGGATGAAACTCCCCTCGGCTGCCGTGGTGGGCGGCATGAATGAAAATGCCCAGTTGCGCGGTCTCCACCAGGGCGCACGGATCGTGATCGCGACGCCGGGACGCCTGTGTGACTTTCTCGACCGGAAACTAATCGAGTTGGGCAACGTGGCCGTAGTGGTTCTGGATGAAGCGGATCGCATGCTTGACATGGGTTTCCTGCCGGCAATCAAGCAGATCCTCAAGCGCATTCCCGAACGCCGGCAGACTCTTCTGTTCTCCGCCACCATCGAGAACGTCCGTGGCCCACTTGATCGGCGCCCACGTGAAGGACCCGGTCCGCGTGGCGATCGGCGCCACCACCAAGCCGATGGACGGCATCGATCTCCACGTCTACGAAGTGGAGCAGGACCGCAAACTCAGTCTCCTCCAGAAATTGCTGCGGCAGGAAGCGGGCTCGTTCCTGGTATTCGCCCGCACTAAGCACGGAACAGACCGTCTGGCCCGGCGCCTGAGCGCTTCCGGTTTTGACGCCGCGCGCATCCACGGGGACCGCACGCAGGGCCAACGCAATCTGGCGCTGGCTGGATTCAAGAAGGGCGACTACCGGGTTCTGGTGGCAACCGACGTGGCTGCTCGCGGCATTCACGTGGACGACATCGCGCATGTGGTGAACTACGACCTTCCGCAAGTTCCCGAGGACTTCATTCACCGGGTGGGCCGCACCGGCCGCGCCGGGGCCCGTGGAACCGCATCCACCTTCGCTACGCGCGGAGAACGCGGCGATATTCGCAAGATCGAAGCGGCCATGAAGACCCCCCTCACGCCGATAGAAGTAACCTTGGGTGAATTGCCTCGCGAGGAGAAGCTGACGCCTCATCCGGCCGCGCACGGCCATCCCAAAGGGAACCCCAGTCCGTTTCGGCACACGCAGACCCAACCAGTGGCGGCTCGCAGCAGGTTCCGGTCGCGAAGCAGACGCAGTGCCTGACGAAACCGTGTCATACTGAATGAGCCTCAACCCGCGAAAAGTGCCACCTCAACAGTGCGGGGCATTTCTCCTCTTTCAGGCAGAAGGAGCCCCCCAGTAGAGGTGGATTTGAAACAAGAGCCGAACTTAACTAAGACCGCGACCATCGCGGCCGACACCCGCGAACTCATCGTTCAACTGAGCCGCGGTAACGCCAATCCAGCCCAGACCCTGGCGCTGCGTGTTCAGGCCGATCTGAACATGATTTTGAACTCCGACTTGGATGCGGCCAGCACCCTGCGGCAGCAGGCGCGGCAGACCATGTTTGCCATTGAGGAAGTGCTGGCGCTGGTCGGTCAAAGTGATCTTCGTGGAGCCTGGGAGGCCGCCCGGGACGCCGCGAAAGAGTGGCGGGCCATCGGCGAAGCTCGATAGTCGCGCGCGGAGCCGCATTACCGCAGCGTGCGGTTATGACGGTACAAAATAGAGGGATGCCCGCACCGCGGTCTTCCTTGGAACAACAAATTCTTCGGTATTATGAAGGCGGCCAGGAAGCCGAACGGCTGGAGAGCCCATTCTCTCGCTGGGAGAAAGTGCGAACTTTGGATCTTTTGGATCGCCTTCTGCCAAGCGCGCCAGCACTAATCCTGGACGTTGGTGGCGCCGCGGGTGCGTATGCTTTTCCCTTGGCGGAAAGGGGCTACGTAGTCGATCTCGTCGATCCGGTTCCTTTGCATATCGAGCAGGCAAAACAGAGAGCCGCCATGGGCGGGTGCGCGCCGCGAACCTTTCAAGTCGGTGATGCCCGTGCAATTCCCTGTGACAACGGGGCAGCCGATGCCGTGCTGTTTTTCGGGCCACTGTACCACCTGACCGATTACAACGAGCGCCTCAAAGCGATCCGCGAAGCGCGCCGGGTTTTGCGTTCTGGGGGAGTTCTGCTGGCGGTAGCAATCTCGCGTTTCGCCTCGGCGTTGGACGGTATCGCCCGCGGATTGATCCGCGATCCCGTTTTTGTCCGGATCATGGAACAGGATCTGAAAACCGGGCAGCACCGCAACGATACCGGGAATCTCAACTATTTCACCACCGCCTTCCTTCATCATCCTGACGAATTGAAGAGGGAGTTGATCGAAGGAGGATTTCCCAATGCGAAGCTGTGCGCGATAGAGGGCCCGCTCTGGACGCCGCCAGAATCGGCGAGCGCTGAGCAGCGGGAGCAACTTATAGCCACCGTGAGGGCGCTTGAGAACGAGGTCACGTTGATGGGAGCGAGCGCCCACATCATGGGCATCGCAACCAAACCAAATGATTGACCTGCCGCTTAGGGCGCTTTAAAGCCCAGCGCGCCTCGCGCCTCGACTGCGGCGCGGGCCAGAGCCTCCTGCAGTTGCTGCCGGGCCCCTTCGAGCGCAACAGCGTCTTCAAAGCGTGGGAACGTCAGCGGTTCACCGCAAGCCACGGCAATTCGCCCCCACGGCAGGGGATTTCTTGGTTTGTCCCACTTGTGCCGCTCGAAGACGGAGGGACGGCAATCCGCGCCAACCGGTATGAGAGGCCTGCCGGCTGCCGACGCCAGCGCCGCCGCACCAACCCTCGCAAAGAAGGGCGGACCGCCGCCGTCGGGAGTGATCAAAGCTCCGGCGCCGTGGTGTACTTGGTTCACCATCTCAGTCAGAGCCTTCCAGCCGCCGCCCTGCGCATCCCCGCGGACAATCTCGAAGCCCAGCCATCGGCAGAACACCGCGACACAATCGCCTCTCGCGTCGGTGGAAACCAGGAGCTTCACGGGCATGCTGGGTCTTCGCGCGCTAAATGCCACCAACAACGACGGGGCACTGCCATGCCAGATAGCAAGCACCGAGCCGCCGGGGAAATCCGGCCAAGGGTAACGGCCGACGATCACCATTTCCGCCGTCGCGCGAACCGCGCGCACATATCCATACAACAACAAAGCCAGGAACCTTATGGCGACCCAATGGATCGGCGGCAAGCGCCGCCGGATGAAATCGAGCGTGCGATCGACCGCACGGGTGAGGCGGTTCCTTCCGATTTTGTGAAACACCGTGGAGGAAATCCTGCGCGAGCGGTGGCGCAGTGTACTCAGCCGGACCAGTTCCGCCGCAAGGTCTTTGGGCCGCTCAGAGGTGGGCGGATTTGGCGGCCCCGGGTACAATGGATCTTGATGCGTTGGTTGCATCAGTTTCGCTCCCGCCGGGTCGGATTGGCTCTTAGCGGCGGCTCCGTGCGAGGGCTAGCCCACATCGGTGTCTTTAAGGCTTTATCCGAAGCTGGCATCCGGCCGGCCGTCATCACCGGAACCAGCGCGGGCAGCCTGGTTGGCGCGATGTTCGCGGCGGGCCTGGAATGGAGCGAAATCGCGTCACTGGCGCGCAAGACATTCTGGCCCAAGCTCCTGCACGGTAAGTCGCTGGAGCGCTTCTGTGCCGAGCACCTGCCTGCCACCTTCGCCGGCCTGAAAATACCTTTCGCAGCCATCACGACCGAGTATCCGGCGAAGCAAGCGGTGACGATTACGAACGGCGAGCTTGCGTCTGCGATCAGCGCCAGTTGCGCACTGCGCGGGGTCCGGCGGCCGGTCACACGCGAAGGCAAGCGGCTGAAGGACGGCGGTATTGCGTGCGTTCTGCCGTCGGAGGCCTGCCGCGCCATGGGCGCGGACTTCGTCGTCGGCTCCGATGTGTGGGAATTCAGCTCTATACTGCGCGGATTCGGCATCGATCCTGATCACCCGCGGGCAAACCGCGCTTACCCGTCGCATTATTCCTCGGCTGTTCGTAACACCGATCTGCTTATCGCTCCCAGTGTACCTCTTGCCGGTTATCTCCCCAGTCCTGTGGCGATCGAGCGAATGATTTCGGCCGGTGAGGACGCCACTCGGCTGGCGCTCAGCGGGCTCGCGGCGCCGGCTTGATTTGCTCTCGACCCGCCGGCCCGGCTTGGCCGCGCTTGGCTTGGCCGCGCATTGACAAAGCAAGCTTGCTTAACGGATACTTGTAGATGCCTGAGCAATCCTGCCCACTCGCAGTTCATCTGAACTAAGTCAGTTGATCTGATTTCTCCTTCTTAGCCACCGCCGACAACCTGGAGGTTATGGCCTGGACCAGCTGGAAAAAATCTCGGCTGACAATGCCCGCCATTGCGCCGCGGAAGGCGGTCGCGAAGTGACCCATCGTTGTGGGAACCCCAACTGATCAGGTAGCTCGCCTAGGGCTCGGCACCCAGCCGTTTTCCCGAGGAACACAGAAGGACCATATGACCCGCATTACCGTGAAGCTCAGCATCCAGGAGTTGGTGCTGTTGACCACTCTAGCTTCGGACCAGTTATTCCGCAGAGAATTCATTGATCCGAAAATGCCGGGATACAAAGACAATCCTCCGGAGTTGTGCCTCGGCAAGAAGTTGGTGGAGCGCTTGCGATTTACCGCGGATCAGGCGAGCAAAATGCGCTACTTGCACCATGATCGCACTTCAGGACGCGTCTGAACGAGGCATCCCGCGCACGGTGGGGGCGTCGTTTGTGTGAGGTAAGAAAGATGGAGAGGAAGAGCAAAATGTCGTTTATTCTAACCGGATTCACGCAGGATCTGGGGTTCCGCGTGTTCGCGTTTGAAAGGGTCAACGCGGACCGGACACGGGCGCTGTTCACAGTTCGGGCTGATCTTGGCCTGGTTCGGAAATACGGCATACGGGTCCAGGAACTGCCTTTGTTGTGCCGCGATCTTCTGGACAAGTGTGACGAGAATGTGGAGAAGCGCGCGCTAATCTTCAGCGAAGATGACATGCAGCTTCGGGCCAGGGATTGCGCACTAGCCCGCGAGGCAGCGGCGATGAGGAAGCCTCCCCGCAAACCTGCTGGCGCGAATCTCGGAGCGGCGTGGCGTGCTCCGCAGCCTTAAGCGACGCTGCCCTTGGAAAAGTTCCACAGAGAACACAATTTAAGGATGATTTGCGTCTCATCTGTGCTACACTGCTAGTGTCTTTGACAGTCGTGCCGATTTAGGCTCTTCGCTTCGTTTGGTTACTTACCCGCGTTCGATCCTGCCCCAATTCGCTACTCTGCAAACTCAGAAAGAGAAAAATGAAAAATATTTATGTAGGCAACCTTAGCTTTGCCACCTCGGAGGAGACTGTACGCTCCTTGTTCGAGGCACACGGAACCGTGGATCGAGTAAACATTGCTCGGGATCGCGATACGGGGCAGCCAAGAGGCTTTGGTTTCGTTGAAATGACGAGCGACAATGAAGCCGAGCAGGCGATGAATGCCTTAAATGGGCGGGACATCGATGGCAGAACGCTGAACGTCAACGAAGCGCGTCCCAAAACTGACGGCGGGAGCCGTAGCAATGGTGGAGGCCGCCAGCGCCGCTGGTAGTTAGAACCATTTCGCAGGGCGGCAGAACAATGCCGCCCTGTTCCACGAGCCGTTCCACGAGTATGTTGTCTGAGGTTCGTGCCAGCAGTGCTGATCTCGCGCCCGCGAGGCGGCGATCATTGTCGATGACTGAATCGGCGCCGTGCACATTGCTCCCGCGAGTGTAAATGTCAAGATAGAAAATCGCATCGTAACTTACCTCCCTGCTTCCTAGCTGACTCTAATGAGCCGACCCTATGTGTGCTGTATGGTCCTGCCCGAAGGCCCAGGCCAACAGTCCGAACAGCCATCCGACGATGGCGCCGTCCACGAAACCGTAGACCGTTCCCAGCAGCACGCTTCCCAGCGTGCGGGTGGTGTCTGCGCCCGGATAGATGGAGCTCATCATGCGCAGAAATTCCCCGCCGTAGCGTGGATCGGCCAGATTCACCAGCCCAACCAGCAACATACATGCTGCCCACAAAACGGCCGAAGTCCACGTGACGGCTCTTAACGGATGTCTCATGGTGTTAGTGCCTCCTTCCGCCTTTAGTCTAGGTCCGGTAGGAGCTCGGATGAATACCGCCGTTGAGTGACCTAATTGGACACTGTTGCGATATCATTCCTACCAGGAATGCGAGCCTCACCACGAGTGTCAGGCAGACTAATAGCGCCGCTGCTGGCCATGGCTTGCGGCCTGGCCGCCCACGAAATTCCCAGCGACATCACCATTCAGGAATTCTTCAAACCTGAGGGAAACCGTGCGCGGCTTCTGATTCGTGTTCCCATGGCGGCGATGCGCAACGTCGAGTTTCCGGAGTGGGCTCCCGGCAGTCAGGGACCGAACTACCTGGACTTCGATCACTCCGAGCAAGTGTTCCGCGACGCCGCAAAAGAATGGATCGCGGGTCTCATTCAGGTGTATGAGGGCGCTCGACGGTTACCCGAACCCTCCATAGTGGAAGTGCGGGCATCGCTCGCGTCCGACAGGTCCTTTGCCACCTATGAGCAGGCTTTGGCGCACCTGATGGGACCGAAGCTCACCAATGCCACGGCGGTGGTCTGGAATCAGACCTTGCTGGACGTCCTTCTCGAATACCCGATCGATTCGGAGAGATCGGATTTCTCCATTCGTTCCTCTCTCGATACCCTTGGCCTGCGCGTCGTCACTGCCCTGCGCTTTCTCCCGCCGGCCGGCGGGTCCGCTCAGCCGATCCGGGCCTTCGAATTCACCGGCGACCCCGGCATGCTGCGCTTAGATCCGCACTGGTATCAAGCCGCGGCGCGTTTTGTCCGGGGAGGATTCGAGCACATCCTGACCGGGGCCGATCATCTTCTGTTCCTGTTCTGCCTGGTGATTCCCTTCCGCCGTTTTCGTTCGCTCATCCCGATTATCACGGCTTTCACCGCCGCGCATTCGATTACACTGATTGCTTCCGCGTACAACCTCGCGCCGGAGGGGTTGTGGTTCCCTCCTTTAATCGAGACTCTAATTGCCGCCTCCATCGTTTACATGGCGCTCGAAAACATCGTGGGCAAGGCCAATGTGCACCGCCGCTGGATGATCGCGTTCGGATTCGGCCTGGTCCACGGATTCGGATTCTCCTTCGGACTGAAACAAACGCTCCAGTTCGCCGGGTCGCACCTGCTTACTTCGCTCCTGTCTTTCAATGCCGGCGTCGAGCTGGGGCAGTTGCTGGTGTTGTGCCTGTTCGTCCCCGTGCTCGAATTACTGTTCCGCTTCGTGGTTGAGGAACGCATGGGCACCATCATCCTGTCCGCGTTCGTCGCTCACACCGGCTGGCACTGGATGCTCGACCGCGGGGCTACATTGGCGCGATTCCCGTTCGCGTGGCCTCAATTCGATCCTGCGATTGCCGTCGTGATCCTGAGATGGTCGATCGCGATTGTCGTGCTCGCCGGCTGCCTCTGGTTCCTGCACGACTTTATGCGGCGCAGGGGGGTTCGCGAGCGTCCGGCTCCGGAACAGGAGCTTACCGGCCGCTAGATGAGGCGATAGATGGGGCTTCCCAAGCTGAGAGTTTCATACTAAGATTAGCGACGAACATGCGTGCTTCTCTGCTTGCTTCGGCGACGCTGGCTTCGGCGACCCTCCTGCTGCTGCAGAACACCCAGGCCCAGCCGAGTTACGCTCCCGCCAACAACCTTCCCAATCCCTACACCGCTGTAACGGGATGGACCAAATTGCCCGACGGCCGCAAGTGGGGCTCCACGGCGGGCGTCTACGCTGCGCCGGACGGGAACATCTGGGCCTACGACCGCTGCGGGGCCAATAGTTGTGCGGATTCGAACCTCGATCCGATCCTCGAGTTCGACGCCTCGGGGAAGCTGATCCGCCACTTCGGGGCCGGCCTGTTTGTCCAACCGCACGGACTTTTCGTAGACAAAGACGGAAACGTGTGGGTGACGGACGCTCAGGGCCAGGGCAACAAGGGGCATCAGGTTTTCAAGTTCAGCCCCGAAGGGAAAGTGCTGCTGACGCTGGGCAAGGCAGGTGTCGCGGGCACGGGTCCGGACACTTTCAATCAGCCTACTGCCGTTCTGGTCGCGCCCAACGGCGATATTTTCGTTGCGTCCGGCCACACGCCATCCTACGGCGACGCCCGGATCGTCAAATTCGACAAGAATGGAAAGTTCCTCAAACAGTGGGGCAGTCCGGGATCGGGCCCCGGCCAGTTCATGGGACCGCATTCGCTGGCGATGGACTCGCAAGGCCGGCTGTTCGTCGCCGACCGCACCAACAATCGCATCCAGATCTTCGATCAGGAAGGCAAATTCCTCGCCGAATGGAAACAGTTCGGCCGGCCGAGCGGCCTGTTCATCGACCGCAACGACATTCTATATGTGTCCGATTCGGAATCGAACGACCGCGAAGGAACCTACGGGTATGACCCGGGCGTCATGCGCGGCATCCGCATTGGCAGCATCAAGGACGGCAAGGTGACCGCATTCATTCCGGACCCCGACCCCAAAGGAGCCACCAGCACCGCGGAAGGCGTCTCGGCAGACAGCCAGGGTAACGTGTACGGCGCCGAGGTCGGCCCCAAGGATCTTAAGAAGTACGTGAAGAAATAAGGAGGCAGGAGCGATGAATCGAAAACTTCGCGTGGGATCGATGTTCGCTACCACGGCGGCGGCCCTGGGAGTCGCGTCTATCGTGCTCGACCACGGCAAGCCGGTCGAGGCGGCGGCGGTCCAGGCCCCGCGCTTTGAGGTGGATCCCATGTGGCCGAAGCCGCTGCCCAATCACTGGATCATCGGCCAGACCATCGGCGTGTCGGTGGACGCGCAAGATCACGTCTGGATCATCCATCGCGGCGGCTCGCTGGAGCGCATGGAGACCTACGCCGCGGCGGATCCGCCCGCCGCTGAGTGCTGCTCCTCCGCCCCGCCTGTGCTGGAGTTCGATCAAGAGGGCAACCTCATCGGGCACTGGGGCGGCCAGGACGGTCCGGGTTACGAATGGCCGGCGTCCAATCACGGCATTACGGTCGACTACAAGGGCAACGTCTGGATCGGCGGTAACGGACGCACCCGCGCGGCTAACGGTCCGGAAGAAGCCGGTAACGGTCCGGCTCGCGGCCCGGCGGCCAATACCAAGCAGGCCGAACAAGCCAAGGAACCGCCCCTGCCCGCGGACCGGGCGGCCCACCCCTGTATCACGACAGCATGGTGCTCAAGTTCACCCAGGACGGAAAATTCCTGATGGCCATCGGCAAGGCCGGTGCGAGCCAGGGCAGCAACGACACCGCCAATCTAGGACTGCCGGCCAAGACCTTCGTTGACCCCAAAACCAACGAACTGTACGTCGCCGACGGCTACGGCAACCATCGCGTCATTGTGTACGACGCCGAGACCGGGCAATTCAAGCGCTACTGGGGCGCGTACGGGCACCGTCCCGACGACGTCAATTTGGGCCCCTACCGTCCCGGCCAGCCGCCCGCGCAGCAGTTCCGCAATCCCGTACATTGCGCCGAACTCTCGCACGACGACATGCTGTATGTCTGCGACCGCCGCAACGACCGCATTCAGGTGTTCAAGCCGGATGGGACCTTCATCAAGGAGCAGTTCTTCGCTCCCAATACCTTGGGCGACGGCTCGGCCTGGGACATCGCATTTTCCAAAGACCCGCAGCAGAAATACATCTACCTGGTGGACGGCTCGAACGAAAAGATCTATATCCTGCTGCGGGAGACGCTGGAGGTGCTCACCAGCTTTGGCGACGGCGGCCGTCAGCCTGGCCAATTCTACGCGGTACATAGCATCGCCACCGATTCCAAGGGCAATATCTACACCACGGAAACCTATCGCGGCCAGCGCGTGCAAAGATTCATGTACAAGGGCCTGGCCGCTGTGACGAAGAAAGATCAGGGCGTCGTCTGGCCGAAGAAGTAGGCCCGAAGCCGGCGACACACGCGGCAGCGCCCTTGACCCGTTCGTCGTTTGTCCGCAGATGATCCCGTGTAAGGCCTTCGGATCGGGCGCTGCAAACAAGGCCTTTGCATTCATTGGGCGGGGCGATTTGAACGCCCGACCCCCTGCGCCCAAGGCGGATTTCGGCCCTCGCGGAAAGCACTCATGTTTAAGCGCTTCTGTTTCAGTCTGTTGCCGAGGTCTTGTTGAAGCCTGTTGAACTCTGTGGAGATTTAGGCTTTCGGCAGCTACAAATCGTCTACATACGCGCTCGGCCTGACGGGTTCTCAGCTATTCTTTCAGTTCGTAATTCGGAGTTCCGCTTCGAGTTCGTATCCGATGGCCCGATAGCCCCTCAGTCTCTTCTCGAACATGCGGGCGAGCATCGGTACCTGCGCATCAACGTAATCAAAGACGCGGACGACCTTCTTGCCATGGTGAATGCGATGCAGGCGCCCGACGTACTGCTGCAACGTCCCATGCCACGAAATCGGCATCGCGAGGAACAAAGTATCGAGCCGGGGATCGTCGAAGCCCTCGCCGATGTAGCTCCCCGTGGCAAGTAATATCCGCGGGACTCCGTCGGGAATCGAGGTCAGTTTATCAGTGACGGCTTGCCGCTGCTTCTTACCCAAGCTGCCTTTCAGAATGAACACGTTGTCGATGCCCGCCAGCCCTTCCTTCAGACGTTCAAGATGATCGGTCCGATTGGTGAGCACGAGCGGTGTTCGACCCTGGTTGACCACTTCCACGATGTCGGAGACGATCTGCTGGTTACGTCTCACGTTGGTTACCAGCGCGGCATAGGCCTCGTGGATGGTGAAGTCCGCGGAATCCGCCGGTGCCTGGAAGTCCGTATGCCTCGGCAACACCAAGTGCCGAAATGGGGAGCGAGCGGCTGCCTCACGTGCGCTGAGGCTGAATCGGATAGGACCACACTGCATAAAGATGATGGGATGATGGCCATCCTTTCGAACCGGTGTCGCGGTCAACCCAACAACGAATTTCGCTTTGACCTGACGCATGACCTGCTCGAAGCTGAACGCCGTCAGATGGTGACACTCGTCGGCGATCACATGACCGTATGCGGCAACACAGTCCTTCACTTCGCCTTTCCGCTGCAGACTTTGAAGCAAAGCTACGTCGATGAATCCGGTTCGAGCGTCCTTGCCCCCAACGACCTGACCGATGGCATTCGCCGGAAGATCCAGAAACACCGCAAGCCGTGCGCGCCATTGTTCGAGCAACTGCTGACGATGGACCAGGATCAAAGTAGTGACTGCCCGGTCGGCAATTAATTTGGCAGCAACCACGGTTTTACCAAATGCTGTTGGCGCACACCGGACGCCGTCATCGTGCCGAAGCGTCTGACGTATGGCCTCAGCCTGATCGTCACGAAGATCTCCATGAAACGTCACCTGGATGGCCTTGCCCGCATAACGTTCGTCGCGAGTTAACACGCGAATGCCGTGTTCCTTCAATAGCTCGCTTACCTCCTGCAGGCATCCTCGTGGTAGCGCGAGATGTCGAGCGAACTCTTCGCTGCAGGAGACAACACGTGGTTTATCCCACGTGGGGAGGCGCATCGCTTGGGTCTTGTAGAAATCCGGATTCTGAAACGCCGCAATCCGGATGATCCGGTCGAGCATCGCCTCGGGAAGGTCTGCCTTTGGAACGAACACGAGATTGCTTCGTACGATCTCAACTGATTCCGGAAAAGGCCCCGGGATGGATTTCTCGCTCTTCCTTTTCGAGGGGAGCAAAGTCCAGGGCGCGCCCTCGGCATCGTCATCTGCCATCGAGATCTTGACGCCCATGACCTGACCACGACGCATTGCGTCGTTAACGATCCATTCCACTTGATCGGCCCCCACACGCCGGATTGAAAGCAAAAGCTGCCATTGGTCCGGGTAGGCGTGAAGGTCGTCGTCCACAAATAGGCTGTTCCCGTTTTGTCTGGGCATCCATTGAAGCGGTAGCGCAATCAGGTTGCCGAATCCTCCCTTGGGCAGCGTGTCCTGGTTTGGGAAGAAGCGGTCGTATGAATCGAGTCCGACATGGTGGCGGCTCTCCATCGTTCGCGTCAGGAGGGCGCAACCCATTTTGCGGGCGAGGACAGCCGGAATGGGTCGCTCGAAGAAAATCCAAACGTGACCGCCATTCCCGGATCGTGATCTTTCCAAATATGCTGGCACTCCCGCGCCCTGGCAGGTCGCGATGAAAGCCAGCGAATCTTCCTGCCAAGTGGTTTTGTCAAAGTCAGCGGCAAGGAGCCAACAAGCTTCATCCACCAGCAGAGGATAGATGCCGACCGTTATCTTACCGGTGAGATGTTGTCGAACCACCTCGTCCGTGATCGGGTACAAAGTACGCGTCTCCCGGTCGACCTTTTTGTGATCCTCTGGTCGGCTCGCAAGTACAGCCGACCAGTTCCTTTGACCGGCCGGCCGATACGCCCACGTCCCATCTTTCGTCCGCCAGCGCTCTGCGTAGACATCTTCGCGCCCACGGAATAGCGATCGGAGCAACGTAATCTTGGCCTGGTTGTCCTTCAAGGTTCCAACCTGGGCGACCTCACTCGCCGTGGGTAGCCGGCGCTGTCTTTCGGGCTGATTACTCGTCGCATCCGGCAGAAGAATTGCGTGCTCTGCGAGAATTTCCTTCAGCCGGTGGACTTCATCTTGCAACCGCTGCCGGTCTGCCAGGGCTGCGGCCAATCTCGCTTGAAGATCGCGTTGGTCCGCCATGACGGAAGTTTTGTTCCAGCTCTATGGAACTTCAGGATCTCGAACAGCCAGACCTTCCGCCGTTGCGACTTCAGCAAGCGCCTTGTCCGAAACGACGAAGTGATCCAGGTAGCCCTGTTCGTGGAGGTCCAGGGCGACCGCGAGTTGGAGCGCATCGAGTGTGCGCAGGCGATGCGCGAAACTATACCGGCCCAACAGGCGTTCTGCGCCACCGAAGTGGTCCCCGGATAAATCGAAAACCTGGAACTCGTCCGCGGCCATGTCTAAAAGCATCGCGCGCGGAGTCCTCCAACCTGCGCGCGAGTGATGACGCCGCTTCGGACTTTCATGGCGAACACGGACTGCACCTCCAAAAGAGTGAGGGCAGAGGTGCGAACGGTGCGCTGGGATTCGGTGAAGATCGCCATCACGGCTGGCGTGCCAACCCCGGGATGGTAACGCTTGGCAAACGCACTCGTGTCCAGAAAGTAGTTGGCCAACTACCGATCCTCGCGCTCCCCGACGAAGTCCTCAGTAAGTGAACCAGGAATTGCCGACAGCATTCGCTGGACCTCCTCTAGGGAGGGGATTTCCGTCATTGCGGCAACTTCCGCTCTGACTTGTTCGAGCAACTTCATGTCGCGCTTGCTGCGACCAAGTTCAGGGGTGGTCACCGTGATTCTCACTCGTTGGCAATCCATTAAATCTAGCGGCTCCAAGGGGCGCAACAAGCCATTTTCGTGAACTGCTTCCACGCTGGACCATGCGACCATTCTACCCTGAGCCCACCCGGCCGAATCCGCGGTTCTTTGCTTTAATGAGACGTTGCAGGCTAGCCTTTAAGCCCGGACTTGCAGCCAGGCCGGCTCGGGCTTAGTTCAAACCACGTTTCCGCCGACTGGCCCCGTGCGATTCATGGCCGACGCGCCCCTGCCGCAGTAGCAGGCGCGCTAAACCAGCTACTCCCCCTCGTTCTGCTTTACGCAACAGCAGTTTCCGAAACCGGGCGCGTTGCGTTTGAGGCAATTGCAGTCGAAGTTGTAGCTATAGTTTCCTCAAGGTTCAACAGGAGGTCTCCTAAGTTGTTGAACTATGGTCGGGGCGGGGCGATTTGAACGCCCGACCCCCTGCGCCCAAGGCAGGTGCGCTACCAGGCTGCGCTACGCCCCGACATTTGCTGCTCTCTTCATTCTAAAACACTTCTTGACTCGCCGCACTCCGCGACGAGGACAAAAACTACCCAAAACAGGCCCGACCGTGGCAAAACCGTGACAAAACCCCATCAGTTGGGCCTCTCCGTGTCAAAACTCCGGCCGCTCTCATTCGCCTGCCGGTTCAGCTTCTGCAGCGCCTCCCGTTTCATCTGCAGCTTCATCTGTGAGTACTTCTTGAACACCTTGGCGTCTCCCTGCCGGAGCAGTTGAGTCACCCACTCGTCCGCCACGCCGCCGGCGCTCAGGCGCGTCGCGTACGTGGAACGGAGGTCGTAGATGCGGAAGTATGGCACCTTCGCTCTCCGCAAAGCGGCATGCCACACTGTCTTCAGAGTCTTCTGGTGTCCGCTCGGGTTCTCATCACTTGGAAACAACCACGGACTCTTTCCAGCGAGAGCCCACTGATCCCGAAACGCCTTGACGGCGATCTCGGTCAGCGGAACCTCGGCGACCCCGTTTTCAGTCTTCGAGTCCGGAATCCACACGACCGCGTTTTCCAGGTTCACCTGATCCTTCTTCATCGGCATCAACTCCTTGTAGACCCGAAGGCCGGTCTCGGTGATGATCCGGATGATATTTCGAAGGTACTCCGGAGCCTGGAACTCAATCTGCTGCTGCTCGGCCCAGCCCATGTAATGCGGCCGGAAAAGACCCTTCACCGCGACCGGGAACTCAACCCCGGCACACGGATTCGAAGGCAGCAACTTCTTTCGCACGGCCACATTCAGAATCCGGCGTAAGATCCGAAGCTCCTGATGAACCGTGGCTGGTTTCAGTTTCTCTCGCAGGACAACACCGGCGCCGGTTTTTATCCGGACTCGATCCTGGAGCCGCCGGAGCAGATACAACTCGATGTCGTCCGCTGAGACTTCCCCGAGCTTGCGAGCCCCGAAGGCTTTCTTTAAATGCAGACCGGCGCGCAAATTGGCCTCGTGTGTTTTCTCGGCGCGGAGGGGCGGCTGGGAATAGTTTTCCAGGAAAAAATCCACCCACGTTGAAAATTGAAGTTGTTCTCCCTTCCGGACGATCTCGAGAAGCTTGTCGTCTCTGGCCTGAAGCCGCTCGCGGAGTTTGCGCTGAGCTTCCTGCCAGTCTTCGGTAAAGGTCGATTCCCGGATGCGCTTACCTTCCCGATTTCGGTAGGTAATCCAAAGAATCTTTCCGTCGTTGCGTTTGAATACAGCACCATCATGTTTACTAGGTCTTGCCATAGCCCACCTCGTGACTGAAAGTTGCGCGGAAGGGCCCGAGTTCCGATTTCAAAAACCGGATGTTGCGACCCATCACGCGGAGGTGGGGAATCTGCTTTCGCTCAACCCAAAGATACACCGTTTGAGGGCTGACGCCAAGGAAGACCGCTGCTTGCCGAACAGTCAACGGGATTTCGTCAGCAATGGCAAAGGCGGATTGTCCGCCCCCGCTGCTCGATTTGAGGGGGAGGCTCTCGGAATTCATACCCTCTTATATGGCTTACTCTGATTTTTTTCAAACAGACCTGAGACGGCGCCGCACGATCATGCAAGCCGAGCAGTGCAATCGTTTTAGACGCAATCACTTCCCATTCCCAGCCCGGACAAGATCGTCGTAAATGAAGACGGGCAGTCTTCGTACCCGTTTTCTCGATCCATCTCGAAAGTCTGGAGGTTCATTCCCTCACGTCCGCCGTTCTGGCCTTCCGGAAGGGGCCGTTGGTTTGATCGCTAAAGAACCCTTCGGCAGAATTGCGACATGGGCAACTCTGATCTTCTTGAGGAACTGCGCGTTCGGGAACTGCGCGGCGGAGGCTGGGGTTTCTTTGGCTCACGGCAGGTCAGTTTGGAAGCTACATCTTTAGCAATCCTCTGCCTGCTGGCGGAGAGGCCTTCTGAGGCGCAGCGGCTGGGCAAGCTTTTGTCAGACGTGCAACTCGCAGACGGCAGTTGGCCATCCTTCGTTGGTGACCGGGAATCTTCGTGGACAACGGCCCTTGCCGTCTGCGCATTGAATTCAGTCAACGATCCGTCAAAAGCCCGAGAACGAGGTGAATCCTGGCTTCTGAGAGCCAAGGGCCGAGAGGGCCACTGGTTCTGGCGATGGAAATTCAAAACAGCTGATCGCAACGTTCAATTCGATCCCGACAAGTACGGTTGGCCCTGGATTTCGGGCTCCGCAAGCTGGGTCATCCCCACAGCCTTCAGCATCATCGCCATCAAGCAATTCACCGTCTGCAATCGCTCCGAGGCGTCGGAGAAACGAATCCATCTGGGCGTCGAGATGCTTCTGGATCGCGCGTGCGTCGACGGAGGGTGGAACTCAGGAAACAGCGTCGTTTACGGAGTGCCGCTGCGCCCTCATGTTGAGGCGACAGCGATCGCGCTGTTGGCGCTGCAGGACGAGCGGCGAAGTGAGGTGATTCAAAGAAGCCTGGCGTGGCTCAGACAGAGAGGCAGCCCGCGTCGATTCTGTTTCCAGCCTTGCCTGGTGCATTCTCAGCTTGTTCGTGTACCAAGAGTCCGTTGAGCCGCTGAAGAACAGGCTGGCGACGATCATGGGAGACGGCCGCGACATCCGGAACAATGCAACTCTCGCCACCGCGCTTCTCGCGCTGAAGTGTGGCGAGATGATTCATCCGTTCGTGGTGCTGCGATGAAGCTCGATCGGCGACGATTCCTTGGCTCTTCAGTGGGTGTGGCCGCGACAGTGGGGATGACGGCCGAATGGGCTTGGCCGAAGCACTCCGTCTCGTATCGGAGACCTCGTTCGGCTGTAGCGGTGCTGAATGCGGACGAGTACTCAGAGAAGATCGAGGCGCTCCTTCTGGATGGATTGCGGTTGTTCCGGCTGAACGTGCTGGGCCGGTCGATTCTTCTCAAACCAAATCTGGTGGAAGATTTGCCGGGACCCGTAAACACGAGCGCAACTCTTGTCGGAGCGGCGGCACGATCGTTCCTTCGTCTCGGCGCCGCCCGTGTTGTGATCGGCGAAGGCCCGGGACATCAACGCGACACTGAACTCGTAGTGCAGGCCGCGGGTCTGAAGCCGCATCTCAGCGAACGGCAGATCGAGTTCGTGGATCTGAACCGCGACGAGCTCAGGAAAGTGAAGCTGAAAGCCAATTACAGCGGCCTCGGAGAGCTGTGGCTGCCGCGCTCGGTTCTCGATGCCGACTTCGTTGTCTCAATGCCCAAGGTGAAGACGCATCACTGGGCAGGGGTCACCCTCAGCCTGAAGAATATGTTCGGTATCGTGCCGGGAATGAAGTATGGCTGGCCGAAGAATCTACTGCACTGGAGTGGAATTCACGAAAGCATCCTCGACATCTGCGCGACGGTTCCGATTCACTTCGTGATCGCAGATGGTATTACTGCAATGGAAGGCAATGGACCTCTTCAAGGAAGCGCTCGCCAACTGGGAAAGATCGTGCTTGCCGATGATCCTGTCGCGGCAGACGCGACCTGCGCACGGCTGATGGGGTTTGATCCGCTACGAGTTCGGCATCTCTCTGAGGGGTGCCATTTCTTCGGCAACCTTCGCGAGGACCGTATCAGGATGTTGGCGGAAGGAGTCGGAGCACCGACGCGCCCGTTTTCCGTACTGCCAGAATTCCGCTATCTCTTTGCGGCGAAGAGCTAGAGGAAGAACTGCTGGAGAAAGTCTGGTGCGGCCAACGGCGTCCGTGAAACAAAGGGAATGAGGAAAAGTGGTTCCCTTGAAAAAAAGTGCAGTGCATCCCGGCGAGCCCGATCTCCTGGCTTCCAGGGCTGCGGTCCGAGCCGGAAGGAATGAGGAAAAGTGGTTCCCTTGAAAAAAAGTGCGGTGCATCCCGGCGAGCCCGATCTCTTGGCTTCCAGGGCTGCGGTCCGAGCCGGAAGGAATGAGGAAAACTGGTTCCCTCGAAAAAAAGTGCAGTGCATCCCGGCGAGCCTGATCTCCTGGCTCCCTGGGCGCCGGTCTCGCCGGGAAGGAATGAGGAAAAGTGGTTCCGTCGAGAAAGAGTACGGCGACTCTCCGGCGGCCCTGACCTCCTGGTTTCCTGGACGCGGGTCTGAACCGAGAGGAATGAGTAAAAGTGGTTCCTGCAAATAAAATGTGCTGGGATCATTCTTCGTCGCTGAATTGGAAGGTATCCCGAAGAGCCCGGGACGGGGTGGGTTTCGCGAGAGACCGAAAAGTTGAGGAGCCCGCAGAATGATTCTGCCTTAGTATGAGGCTTCAAGGAGCCCCGACGAGTGTTCTCCTCGATCCAAGAGTTGTCCGAGAAGCTAGAGGCCGCCAAGTACGTCACCGATCCCGTGACGCTGAAGGTGATCTATCTAGCGGCGCAAATGCAAAAGCCGGTCCTCGCGGAAGGACCGCCCGGCTCTGGGAAAACAGAGCTCGCCAAAGTAGTTGCTCTCGCAGCAGACACCACTATCGAACGTCTTCAGTGCTACGAGGGTATCAATGAAGATAAGGCAATTGGCAAGTTCGATGAATCGCTGCAGCGTCTCTACCTGAATACACAGGGCGCCGCTTCAGGTACGGAATGGGCGTCCCTGCGCCGCGACCTCCATACGCTCGAGTTCTTCCAGGAAGGACCACTGCTGCGGGCGCTTCTGTGCGAGAAACCGTGTGTCCTGCTGATCGACGAAATCGACAAAGTGGGCGAGGAATTCGAGGCGGAGCTCCTTGAAATCCTGAGTGACTGGCAAATCTCCATCCCCAAGATCGGCACGATCAAAGCGAGGAGCCGGCCTTTTGTTGTGCTGACCTCGAACGAGGTTCGCCGGATTGGCGATCCACTGCGGCGCCGCAGCCTGTACCTTCGGTTCGAGCATCCCTCGATCGAGCGGGAGACCCGAATCCTGGAAAAGCGGACGGCCGGAACCCACATGGATTTGCATGGACAGCTTGCCGGGTTCGCTCACGCGCTTCGGGGCTACACGCTCGAGAAGCCGCCCTCGATCGCAGAGATGCTGGATCTGGCAGAAGCACTGAAAATCCTGGGCGTTCACGAAATTAGCGCCGATTTGCGAGACGTGTTGTTACCCCTCATTGCGAAGACACAGAATGATCGCAAGCGGCTGTTGCTGAGGGATGGGTTCGAGAGCCTCGTCTACGATACACAGCATTACAGCAGAGATTTCGACGAGGCAGAGCGTGGACAAGAGGAACAGGTATGCGCAGAGCGACGGCGTTTCTAGGCATTGTCATCACATTGAGCCCCGCATTTGCGGGCGAGCCGCTCAGCGTGCGCGAATACGAGGAGCGGTGCGCGAGCTACTACGCACGCCAGTATGGAGTTTCGCCAGCCCTCGTTCGAGCGATCATTCAAGTCGAATCCGCGTGGCAACCAGGAGTCGTGTCCTCGAAGGGCGCGATGGGCCTGATGCAACTGATGCCTGCGACTGCGCAGCACTTTGGCGTGACCCATCCGTTCTATATTCACGAAAACGTTCGCGGCGGGGTCGCCTACCTGGCAGAGCTTCAGGAGTTGTTCCATGGCGACCTTCGTCTGGTCATAGCTGCCTATGCTGCCGGCGAGCGGCCAGTCCTCGCGCGGGGGCTCGACTATTCGTCGGAAGAGGTTTACACCTACGTTCAACGGATCGGACAACAGTATCGCGCCGAATTGAGGCGCACAGGAGGGAAATAGTATGCGCCATCTAACGGCCTGCATCTGCATGTTGATCTTGCTGGGAAGCGCTTCGGGACAAACGAAGCAGAGTCCGACGAGGCCAACACCAGCGGTAGTCATCGCGCCCGTAGGCAGCGGGGCAAAGCTTGATCCGGTAACCCTAACGCGCGCCAGCCTTGATGAGAAGGTGATCACGCTTCGGCTGAGTCCGCGAGTAGCTACCTCGATTCGGATGCCAGAGCCCGTTAATTCGGTTGTCATTGGGGATCCAGAACGCTTCCAGGCTGAGCATTCGGAACATGAGCCGGAACTCGTGACCGTAAAGCCAGTTTCCGCCGCACCGGCGCAGACGAACCTGTTGATCACGACGACTCTGGGGCACCAACTGAATCTCTTGCTGATCAGCTCCGGTCAGCAGAGCGGCGGAACGCAGACGGTAGATGTGTTGTTGAAGTACGGCAAGCCCACGGGAGGAAGCTTCCTCGTCGAGGAGAGTCCTCTTTCTGCATCACTGGTCGCTGAAACGCAGAAGCTTGATGTCTCAGGCAAGCCGCCCGAGTTGGCGTCGATTGGTCCACAGGTGACGTCACTAGCAGGGCTGATAAAGGCAGCGTCTGTCGATACTTCGAGCGCTGTCGACGAGAAATCAGGCGCGGTATTGGACAAATTACTCGACCGCCAGAAACGGGCGTCGCTTCCGGTCTTGTATGCGCAGCATCCAGGCGAGATCGATGCCGGACCGCGAATCAAAGCGGGCGTCAGCGAGGTGCTCGACCAGGGACAGGATGTCGTTGTTCTGTTTTCCGTAGTGAACCCGGCGAACCATGCGATCGAGATTCTGCCGCCACAAGTTCAGCTTGGAGGCAAGGTCAAGAAAAAGTGGACAACGGCGGAGCAGTTGCGCGTAATCGATTTCCGATTGAGCACGAGGCGTTTGGGCGCCGGACAGCGGGCGGATGGAGTTGTGGTTTTTGAAAGGCCAAGTTTCAAGGAATCGAACGAGACGCTCTTCTTGCAAGTCGCCGATTCGGGCGCGGTTGATCTTCCGGCGCTCGCGCCCATCGGTTTCGGAATCAGCAGTTTTCGAGGAGGTTCAGCGCATGAAGTCCGATGACACAACCAGGCGAATCGAACCGGCAGAGGACCGCGACGATAATATCCACGTCGAGCACGAGGTTGAAACTGAGGCGGCAGAGGTGCATGAGCCACAGCCAACCGGATGGGCGGCGCAGCTTCGTCAAATCATGCAGCGGTCTACGCAGGGGGAGGCCAAGACTAACGTCAAACGGCAACAGCTCAAAGAAGACCGAACGAAGAGCTTTCTATTGCTGGCCGGGCTGACGGTCGTGCTTTCACTCGCGTTCTTTGCAATGTTCTCGACACCGAACAGCCGAAAGGACATCGGCAGGGCGGACCATCCCAATCTCGGCCGCGGGCGAGGCGCAGAGAACCCGGATACAAGCCACTCGGTGACGCCTCTACTGAGCGCCGACACTCGGCGCCCGGACGACAACGCCGGTAGCCTGAGTCCGGAGGACATCCGCAATACGGCGAAGCAGCGCATGTTAGCGCAGGCAAGTCCTTCTTTTGGAACTCCTCCGGAGCCGCCGCCCGAGGTTCCCCGTCCGGAGCCGAAAGATTACGCTTTGAACAGGATTCAGTTTCCTTCGGAGACTCCAGAACAGACACCACCTCCACCAGTTCCGAATACCGAGAAGCTCACAAAGGCGTCGCTGGTGTTCGTCAGCGCGACGTCGGGGACGCGCGGATCTGCTCCCGCGGTGAGCAATGTCCAACCAGCAGTGCTTGAACGGAACTCGGAGTTTATGGCACTTCCGGCTGGGACTCGGCTTGTCGCTCGGTTGCAGACGCCAGTGAGTTCCGCGGTCAAGACACCCGTCGTTGCCGCCATCGAATACAACTATGAGCGCGACGGCGAGACTGTGATTCCGGCGGGATCAAAGGCATTTGGAGAGCTTAGCCAGGTTAACGAGCAAGGCTACGTCGGAATCCAGTTCCATTCGATCCAGTTGCCAGATGAAACCACGCAGAAAATTGAGGGGCACGCGGTCGGATTGCAGTATCAGCCGCTCCGGGGCGAGGTTACCGGCCGTAATACGGGCAAGAAATTTCTGGTTCGAAGCCTGACGGGCGTGGGCACAATTCTGGCCGCAACAGTCGGGGTTCAAACCGGAACCGGGGTCACTGACGCGTTCTCGAATAACGTTCTGCTGCGGGGGCAGGTCGCAAACAATGTGGCGAACGCGGGACAACAGCAACTGAACGAACTAGCCTATCGCCAGAACATCGTCGTGACGGTGCCAGGCAACACACGCTTCTTTATCGTACTGGCGAAGCCCGCCAGCAGCGGGAGCGCTGGCGCGTCGCCAGGCGGTCAGGTTCCCTCCAGAATCCGGCGGTAATCCGAGCTACGCTAACGCCTCCACCCCGAGTGCGCAGGAACTGCGGGAGCTGCTGGAACTGAAGCAGGAGCTAACGCAGATGTATCAGCAGCAACAGAAGACCCAAATCGCGCAGACCCCACCTGACCAGCAGTAGGTTCACATTGGAGGCGGAACGGCGCCACCGGCTCATTTGGCGGATCCTCCGGATCGGGTTAAAGTAGTGCTGAGGAGAGCTGTATGTCTTCTTGGCCTGCGCTGTTCGCTGCTGCGGTTGCGATGTGGCTCATCCTGAAGGGGCCGGCAGCGAAGAAACCATCCTGGGTTCAAAAAGCCTGCCGCGTCGCGATGGCGTTTTTCCTCTACTCCGGCTTCTTATACCTCTTGAAATGGAATCCATTCTGGAGGTGGATGCCGTCCGTGGACTTCGAGAACCGAAACAAGGCGGAAGGTTTTCTGATCCTGATATCGACGCTCGTTTGGATCATTGCGACACTGCGAATCCTCCTTCTGGGCTCCCGATTCCCCGCTCTTGATGCTGGTTCCGGTGGACTTGAGAATCGCGCCCCGCGACAGGAAAAGCTCTGGCCTTTCATCAAGAACGTGGCTATCTTCCACTATTTCTTCACCCGCAAGTAATTGAGGGTCTTCCAGGTTAGGTGAACCAAGCGAGGCTCGCCGCCCGGCGGTATTCTCTCGCCCACTTTACGATTCTTTCCGTTGGCATCCAGCATAGTTGCGCCAGGCAGGATTCGTTTGCGCGAGTTTTCGAATCGGGCTATTTTTCCTTCATCCCCAAGCGGGGAAGAAAGGAGCAAATAATCCCGATGACGCAAAATTCTCGGTGGCGGAAGTCCAGTGTCGCGATCGCGCTTGCGGCGTTCGTCCTGGTGGTTCAAGCGGGTTTGATGGCCCAGAATCTGGGAACGGCCCCTCAGGTCAACGTGGCCGTCCAGGGTCAACAAGGTACGCAACCCGAAGGTACCTTCCTGAACCTGATCAACTGGATCGGCAATGTAATCGCGCCCGTCGGCGCCGGTGGAGCTGCGCTCATGGCGATCGGTTCGTTCGCCATGGGCCGCGGATTCGGCAAATGGGTGTTCACGGCAATCGGACTCCTGATGGTCTCAGGCGTGACCCGACTGCTCGAATACTGGATTGCCCAAGGCACCGCCGGAGTCACTTAAACCTACGCTCAGGCAGGCGCGGCTGAGGAGACCCGGCGGCGTCTGCCTGTTTCTCTTTGAAAGGTAACGACTATGGCCCCTCCACAACTGATTACGGATTTCATGAGATTGATGCTGCTGCTTGCGCCCTCGGCCGCCATCATCTGCCTGGTGCTGGCGGGTCTCGGCCTGCGGCAGGGCTCCGTCCCTGACGCCTTGGTTGGGGGGAACTTTGCGAAGTGGATGTTCTGGGCGATCGTGTTTCTCACTCTGCCACAGCTCATCAGTTGGTTCCCTTCGTTCGGAGTACCTGCGTCTTTGCCCAGTGGAGGCATCGGTACCGGGTGGATGGCGAACCTCCAAAGCGGCCTCGCGAACTTTGTGCAGAATTTCGTGCTGACCAGGCTCGCGACCTCCTTCGCGGCATTCTTCGTCCTGCGAGCCATACTCGACACCGTTCAGGGCGGGCATCCGCTTCCTTCGATTCTCGGCGCAATGTTCCTGCTCGCGATTCAAACAACGCTGAACCTGATTAACAGATACAACAGCGGCGCGTCAACCGCCACCGCGGATGTGCTCGATAGCTTATGGAATTATCTCGCAGGGACGCTCTGCCCCATCGCCGCTGGGCTGGCCGTGATCGGAGCGATCTGGAACTTCGTGTCACGACAGGCCGGTGACTGCCAATGGTCGGCGCAACTCTGGGACTGCTGACAGTCTCGTCCATCTGGAAGCTGATCACGACAATGATGTAACAGGCAAGAAATATGTCTTTCTACAACGGACTCCTGAACCTGACCAACTGGGCCGGCAACGTGATCATGCCGACGCTGGGAGCGCTTTTCATCGCGTTCGCGGTAATCCAGTTCGCACGAGGTTATCACCATCTGTACTCGGCTTGGGCCTACGGAGGTCTAATGTGCCTGATGGTCTCCGGCCTCTTACGCATGTTCGAGAAGTTTACGGGTCAGCTCGGATGGAATAACCCGGATCTCTACTGGAACTCGCTATTGAACCTTGTGGATTGGTTCGCGAATGTCATTCTGCCCGTCTACGCCGGAATGCACGTGGCCGTGGGGGCATTAAAGTTTGGAGGGCTGTTCGAGCAGCAGGTCCACCACCAGTTCAGCCACACGCGGCACTTCCTGGGAGCCATCCTGTGTCTCATGGTCTCGGGCCTGCTCCGGCTCGGCGAATTCTTCGTGACAAGAGGCACGGCAGGCGTTAGGTGAAAGGAATTACCTCGATGCGAGTTGTCGAAACAACAAGGGGGAAGGATTTATGGCAGTTACGGTGACACCAGTCCCAAGAAATCTCGCGACGAAAGTGACTTTTCTGTACATGGAGTTCGAGGATTTGTTCGTGATCCTCGGCCTGGCAGTCGTGATGAACATGTTCGGCCGATTCTTGCAGCGGGAGATGTTCGGTATCCCCATGAATATTTTCCTGCAATACGTGGTTCCGGTGCTGAGTATTCCGGCGCTCATCCTATTCAAGTATGGGAAACCGCGCGGATACCTGCAGGACTGGCTGATGTTTCATATGAAGCCGCATGTGTATTGCGCCCTGGAGCCGGACTCAGAACAGCGCGTGGAATACCTGACGGCGGAGGAGTCATAAATGCCTGTGACCCTTCGCCAATGGGAAGATTCTCTGCGCCAGCCGGCGCTTTGCGAACTCCTGCCGGTTCGAGACTATCTGGACGGCTGCATCATCCGCACAAACGGTTGCTTCGTAGCCGGCTATGAAGCAAGTGGACTGAACACATTCTTTCATGCGGATGAGACGCGTAATCGAACCAAAGAAGTGCTGGAGGCGCTGGTTCGCTCTTTGCCCGAAAGATCGATGCGGATGCAGGTTCGATATGAAGTGACGGACGGCCATGGCGACCTGACCGAGCGTTACGTCAAAGAACAGCGAGTCGAGAACGCCGTTCTTCAGGCCCTCGATCGGGAGCGCCTCCGATTGTGGAACCTGCGCGAGCAGGAGGGACACTACCTGCAGCGACGATTTCACGTGTACTTCATCTGGAACCCTGACGTCCACCACGACAGCTCGGATTTTGAGTGGCGAAAGACACGCAAGAAAGCGAACAAGTGGAGCCTCTCGGCGAACAAATGCATCCAGCGAACGCTGCGCGAACATGAGGACTTCTTATCGGAGTTTGAGAGCTTGATGGCGGGCGCACAAGCCACGCTCGAGGCTACGGGAATGCAACCGCGACGCATGACCGATCAGGAGATGTTCCTCGAAGTCAAGCGGGCACTGAATCCGCTCGCCAAGGATACGCGGCCCTATAAGCAGGGCCTGGCCTACGAGAGCGCGCGGGCGCAAATCGCGAATGTCAACATCGAGGACGAACAGGACGACCACCTGAAGGTCGGCGGTCTTCTGTACTCCTGGGTCAGCGTCAAGGAAATGCCGGATGCAACATTTCCCGGCATCACGCGCGAGCTGGTCGCGCAGGAGTTTCCGCTCGTGATCAGCGCGGAGATCGCGATTCCGGATCAAAGCAAGATCATGCGGTCATACAAGCGACGTCTTCTCCGTATGCAGGCGGCACAGAGAGACATCCATGGTGGTTTCAAGATCAATGTCGAGGCACAGATCGCCCAGGAACAACTGATCCAGACTCTGCAGGATGTCGTGTCCAGTTCGTTGAAGGTGTGTCAACTCAGTTTGCTTGTTGGCTTGCGAACGTCCAACCCGATCCGCAACGCAAAGGAGCGGAGAGAGGCCGAGCGTATTCTTGCAGACCGCCGTCAGCGCATCCTCCACGCGGTGGCTCGAATGAATGGCGCACGCGGTATACCGGAGACGCTCGCCCAAAAGCGGATTTATGTCGGGACGCTTCCGGGGATGGCAGAAGAGACCAAGCGGGAGCAGGAGTGCCTTACTCTGCACGCGGCCGACTTGTTGCCGGCTGAAGTCCCCTGGCAGGGATTGACCTCAGCGGCGATCCTGCTCGAAACCCCCTCCCGCCAGATGGTGCCCTTCTCGCCGTTCGATGCAAGCTTGGGCGATGCCAACATGCTGATCATGGCGAAAAGCGGTGGAGGTAAGACCTTCATGGCTCAGCTGCTGCTGCTCATGCTGGGCCGGACGGGCGCGCAGATCTCTATCCTGGAGCGCGGCGATTCCTACCGGCCCCTTGTGGAGCTCATGGGCGGCCGAGTGATCGAAGTAAATCTCGACGGTAACGAAACTCTGAATCCCTGGGATCTCCCTCAAGGGGAAAAGACGCCATCGAAGGAGAAGGTCGCGTTCTTGAAGAACCTCACTCGGCACATGATCGGCGACGCGCCGGGCTCCGATACCACGCTCGTCGATAACGTCATCAGCGAGGCGATTGCGCGGACCTACAAACGGGTCGGACTTCGCTACGCCAATCCAGTGCCGACCTTCTCGGACCTCCGGGACGAACTCGCCCAATGGCAAGACGAGGAAAAGATGCAGCGCGCGGTCGACGAAGCGAAGCTTGCGGCGATCAAACTGCGAACGTGGACTGAAAAAGGCATCTATAGCCGCCTGTTCGACCGTCGCACGAACATCCGTACCGAAGATAGCTGGTTGTTTTTCAATGTGGAGGGGCTCGGCTCGGATGCACATCTCGAAACCGCGATGAGCATGCTGATCGCGAATGCGATGGCGGAGCGTGCCTCGGGCAGGTCCGGACAGCCGAGCATCACCGTACTCGATGAGTGCTGGTCTTTGCTTGATTCGCCAGTCCTGGCGCCAGAGGTCGTTCAATTGTTCCGAACGGCGCGCAAACGGAATTCGAGCGTCTGGGGCATCTCGCAGACGCTCGAAGATTTTGTAGGAACTTCGCACCAGCCGCGTCTGCATGGGCCGGGTATCGTGAAAAACGCGAACACGAAGCTGATCGGTCAGCAACCCGGAGACATGAGCGTGTTGGAGAACCAGCTCCATCTGAATGAGGTCACCCTTGCGGCCATCAAACGCTTCAGCTCGCCGCAAAAGGGGCGCTACGCGGAGATGCTGCTTGTCATCGGAGAGAAGGCGGAGACGACCCAGGTCATTCGACTCGTTCCCACGCCTGTCGATTACTGGGTCTGTACAACCTATCCGCGCGAGCGTGCTTATCGAGCCTGGTACTTAAAGCAGAAACCAGAGCAGCCGCTGCTTGAATGCTACGAGGAGCTGGCACGGAAGTTCCCAGAGGGCCTGGCCGGACTTCCGCAGTTACCGGAAGAATTGTCTGCCGCGGTGACCGCACCAGGGTCCGTCCGCGTTTAGGAGGCGCTTATGTTGCTCGTAACAGCACTGTTCGGTGGTCTGATGCTCCTGAGCGTCGAGAGCCGGCGCCGCACGGTCGCAGTCTTGCTGATTGGCTGTATCGCGATTCTCGGAATATCGCCCCCGCCGGCGCAGGCACAGCTCCCCTTCTGCCTGCCATGCGTCATTCAGGCTGTGCTCAACACCATCACGGTGACGATCGGCGGCTGGCTGACCAGCATTAACGTCGTACTGGGAAAGCTCTTCTCGCTCTTCACGCAGACAGTATGGCCGCTCGCAAAGATCAACCTCGCGAAGTCGCAGATTCAGTCGATCATCGCGCAGTTCCTTGGTGTGATTCAGTCGATCATGTCGATCAACCCTCACACCGCCACGCTGCCTCACCCCATTGCGCTTGAGAGCGTCATTCGCGATCGGAGTGCGGCTGACCTTTCTTCCGTGCCGCCGGCCTACGTGAACACGTTCCGGGCGGTCCCTCAAGCCGGCAACATCGCGCCCCAGGACCGCGACCTGACCGACATGGACGATGCGATGGCGCAGGACAACCTGATGATGTTGAAGGAATCCGACCAGGCACAAGACCTTCAGTTGCAGTTGGCCAATCAGATCGAGAGCCTGGTGGGGAACCCCAGACATCAACATCTCGGCCCCGGGGTCGTCGTCGCTGATTACGGCGGCAGCCGTAGCCGGCGAGATCCAGAGCCAAGCGGTGACGCAGAAGATGCTGGCAGCCATGTTGCGGCAAGAAGCGGCACGCGTCGCACACGACAACGCCATCCGAAAACGCAATGCCGCCTACGCAGGACAACTGCAAACGGACATGACTAACGTTCTCCAACACAGGTGAAAGGGGAAGGAAATGCGAGAGCGATTCAACAAATGGATGAGTGGAGCGAAAGCCGGAGGCGCCAATATATGCCGATGGAGCCGTCGCCATACGGTGCTGCTGGCATTGGCGTTGTTGTTGAGCACCCTCGTTGCGCCCAGGAAGGTACAAGGACAGCTGCCAAGCCCTTGTTGTGCACTGTTGGCGGAGGGTCTGGGAACAATCAACGTCACGCTCGGCAGCGTGATTGCCGCCGGTCTTGGGGCAATCAACGTCATTCTGACAAACACCAATAATTTCTTACAGACGACGGTGTGGCCACCGCAAGCCATCGCGCAAGCTCTCGGGATGGCGGGCCAGATCCAGGGATTCTACGCGCAGATTCGCGCCATTCTGCAGATCCCGATCGCCACCGCGACGCTGCCAAATCCGAGGCAGCTTGAGAGCATTCTACTGTCGCGGAATCCTGGCCAGATCGGAAGCACGACCGGAGGCTACGCGAGCGTCTACAACGTAGTGCCCACGCCTCAAAACGCGTCTCCCGCTGTCCGCGATCTGATCGACATGACCGACGCGGTGGCACAGGACGCCATGGAACGTGCAATTGCCATCGACGCTATAGCGGACCAGGAACTCTCCGCCGCCGACCAAATTAACGCGAACGTACAGAGCGCAGCTCCTGGCACGGCCCCGATCATTGAAGCTCAGGCTGACGCGTGGCTGGTCAGAGCAAACGCCTACACGCAGTCTGCCTTGGCGGATCTGATGAGAGTGAGGGCAATCGACCTCGCTAACAATGGCGCCAACTTGAAGCTCGGAAGCGGGTGGGCGGTTTCGACCCAACAGAACATAACGACAACGCTGCAACACAAATAGCTATGTTCTACTTTCAGCAGCTTTTCAATACCGCGATGAACGGAATCGACTCAGGCGGCGCGACCTCCGGTGCTGTTCAGGTTGCGCAGTACATTCTATTGGCTAGTCTGCTGTTCGGCATCTACGAGGCCTGGGCGCGTGGCGGAGACACACACTTCCTCGGAGCGACGGCGGTTCGCTTCTTTGCGGTGGGCCTCGTGATGCTCAACTACAGCACGGCTTTCCGGGATGTCAACGGCATGTTCAACAACGTGGCGAACTTCATCAACACCAGTACCGCAGGTGGGGGCGATGTCTTTGGTCAGTGGATGACAGATTTATCCAACTACTGGAACAACAATAACGGCATTCAGGCATTGTGGGGGCTGATCACCGGCGCTTTTTCCGGAGTGCTCGAATCACTCTTGCTTCTGGTTGGATACATCCTCTTCCCGATTACGTACGCGCTGTTCTCACTGTTTTATACGCTCTACGGCTCGATCCTGTACGTGGTCGGACCATTCGTGCTGGCGCTGTATCCCGCATTCGGTTTTGGCGTGATGGCAAGAAAATATCTGGTGAACCTGATGATCTTCAACGCCTGGGGGCTGTTGTACTCGATTTTCGGAGCGCTGATGGCCGCGATCAACATGAACTCGGTGAACACCGTACTCAATAGCGGGAACTTTGTTGGCGCTTTCAACGGCGTAACGGGATCGCTGCTCCTTGGCCTGGCCAGCATCCTGTTGTCGCTCTGCATCGCGCTTATCCCCTATCTCGCCAAACGAGTTGTGGAGGGAGACGTTGGACAGACCATCGGCACTGTGGTCAGCACGACCGTGGTTGCAGCCAGAGGCGTCGGCTCGCTGTTCAAGGGCGGCGGAGGTGGTGGCGGTGGTGGCGGAGGCGGTGGCGGTGGCGGAGGAAACAGTGGGGGCGGTGGAGGCGGCGGCGCGGCCGCCGCCGCGTGAAGAAGACGGAGGCACGCTGGAGGCGGAAATGAAGAATGGCAACGATGGGCAGAATGCGCCGGAGAAAGTTGGCTACACGCGCTATTACGAACACGATGGCATGTTGCGAGCGTATGCGAACCGCTCGATGGTGCTCGCGATGGTGTTTGGCGTTATCGCCTTAAGCTCCTTCGCGTTCGCAGTCTACGTACGCCTGCAGCCGCCGACCGTGATCCGGGTGGACAGCGAGGGTGAAGCAGCGATTGTCGGCGGCACTCCAGCTCCCGGACATACTCGCGGGCTGACGTTCGCGGCGTCGGCTGCCGATGCCGCCCCCACAGATGTGGAGGCAAAGGCTATAGTACGTCGCTTTCTCGACCGCTATTTGAACTACACGCCGGCGACGGTTGACCGCCAGATGGCCGACGCTCTGAACATGATGACCGGCAACTTCAAAGCGCTCGTCCTCAGCCGCCTGCGGGAAGACGACACCGTCAACAAAATTCAGGACGACCAGATCATCACAAATTTCACGGTCCGTACCATCAGCGCAGTCCAGGGTTCGCCGCTGACCTTCACCGCGTTCGGGGTCAAGGAGATTCACCGGCTGAGGAATAAGCAAGAGACGACGGATCAGATTGTTGGCCGGTACAACGTGCGGCTGGCGCTGGACCGGCGAACGGAGTACAACCCCAGTGGACTGTTGGTGGCGGATTATTGGGAGCAACAGATGGTCGGGGACAAGAACACCGGTCTTTCACAAGCGGACGAGCTATCGCGCGAGGCGACGCGGAAAAAGGACTAGTGCAAAGAGCGATGGTAGCGAAGGGGGTACGACGCAATGCTTGATTCAGACGCAAACCAGAAGCGTGAGAACACGGACCCGTTGGGATTTGCCAGATTTGGAGGTCTCGATCGACTGGACTGGCTGATGATCGTGGTGTCCGTTCTCCTCGGAACTGTTGCCAAGCAACACCATGTTCTGGATCTACCCGATTGGTTCCTGGAATGGGTATCTCCGTTCCTGCTGATGGTGTTCGGCTATAAAGCGCGCCGGAAGATTACCGAAGTGGTCCAAAGCCGCCGAGATCGGGGAAAAGACACTCACGAAGAATAGAGAGGCAAAAATGCGTTCGTTGTTTCCTTCTACCTATGACCGGGCGGATGTGCTGATGAGCGCCGGCTGCAGCACATTTGTCAGCGCCGCTTTAATCCTGGTGATTCCACGAGTCGGCATCATTCTACTGGAAATCCTATTGGGGTTATTCTTCATCGGATGCGCCCTCGCCGCGCGGGCGCGGCTACGAATTCAGGCGCGCTCGCAGGCAAAGGAAGGACCCGAGGGTTCAACCAATGCGAAAGCGAAATGGTTCGACAGGTACGACGTTCTCATGATTCTCACCGTGATCGTAATTTACAGCAGTGTGTCTGGGTTATTGCGACATGCAGGCTTGTCGGAAGGCACCGTGGGTATCTTGCCGCTCATCCTGTTTGCGGCGGGAATCCTGCTGAAGCCGCGCGCCGTCCAGTTCATCGAAAGGCGCAGGAAGGATCGGACAAGCCGAAACCCACGATGGGAGATCGCACATGGATGCCGGCGAAAAACAGGAGATCGCAAGAAAGGAAACGGTTGAGCGATGCCAGTGAACGGACCAGAAACGATTGCAGATTCGAAGACTTCTCAACCCGTCGCGAGCGAAGGAAGGAGCGTGCGGGCAGCAAAGGACGCTAAACCGGCCGTCGGGCGAGGTGCGGCAACACGACGCCGGCGCGACCGGCAAGAGAGCTCCAAGACAAACGGAGAAGAGCGTTTCTTCTTGGCCAGCGCGAATCGCAACGGAGACGTGCCGACCTTGGGCCGCGAGTGTGCCACCGAGGCGGAAGCCATCATCGAAGCGTTTCGCGAGAAGGTGAACCTCTATAGAGTTACCGAGTTTCAAACCCGTGCCGATATCGGCCGGTCCGGGGAACCGATTTTAAGGAAGGAGACGTTGAAGAAGAATAATCCGGCTTCTTAAATAGAGGAGACTTCGGTCTCCTGGAAGCACCCAGACTTTCTGGGATTCTGCTGTTCCGTTAGGGGCAGCACAACTTCACTTGCAGTCAAAAAGGAGAAGCCGATGTCAGAGAAGAACCAGATTGTCGTGGTCTTGATCGTGGCGCTCTTTCTCGGAGCGTTCGTCGATCGGATCACGGCACTGAAGATAGTCGCTGGAGTCGTTCTGCTGTGGACACTGCAGAACCAGCCAGCGGTCTTCGAGTGTATCCGGAAGCTGTTCTCGTTCGTACAGAGACGGCCTTCGGTTCGGGAGTACCGCGGAGGCGTAACAACCGTTAGGGCCTCTTAGGGCAGTGATGAGCTTGGCGAAGTTGGTTCGTGTCGAGCGATCCATCCTCACCAGGTAGACAACTGAATCGCATCAGCAAGTGGTCGGGCTCTTCGGGGCCAGGCCGGGAACTTCAACGTTTTCGGCAGGGCAGAAGAGGAGCGCGGCTCCTTTCTCTGTTCTGTCATAACCAACCAGATCAGAAAAAAGGAGAACTTGAGATGCCTAACATGAACCACGCGACAGATATTCTGCGCGTGAAACAGATCGCAATCGATGAGGACGGCAACGTGACGAAGAGATTCCCCCGGATCGACGCGGAAGGGCAGCTGAAAAATACGCTGCTGTTCGCGATTCATCCGGAGATCTGCGTCCTCTCGATGCAAGTACCGGGCGGCCTTTTGGACGCGTACGAGCAGGCCAGGATCAGCCAGGTCCTGATGCGCGTGCGCTACGAGGGCCGGGAGTATTGTCTCATCGGCGCCAGCGGTTCGGCCAAAGACGGAAAGTTTTATGCCGTCGATGCCCAACACGAGAAACTGATCGCCGAACGGTTCCAGAAGTGGCCGCAGGCTGCCATCACGTACTTCGGCATTCTGGTTTCCGACTGCAAGGTCGTGATCCAGGAGCCGGACGTCAACGTGTTGGTGGTCGAAGATCATGCGCTGGGAACCAACGACTGCCGCGGGTGGATCTCGGAGAGGCTGTTCGGAAAGCTCAACTTGCCCGATCATCGCTTCTATCAGTTCCGCCTCGCCTTCGACCGGACGCAGGCAAAAGGCTCTTTCAAGCTCATGCAAGACGACGTTGCTGATTTCTTGAAAGCCGACATCATTCTTCCGGAAAGCTCGGTCAAACCAAAGCTCGAGCTGGGTTTCCTCGATGAGTGCCAGAAGTGGTTTACGGGGCTCACGAGCGGGATCCAGGGGATGCGATTTCGGTCTCCCATTGTTCTGGGGATTCGGGACTACTCTCGCGAGCTGCAGTTCAAGTCGAGCTACACCCTGACCGAACACGCGCCGCTCGACTCTCTCAGGACCGAGATCATCCCTCGCGCTCTTGAGGAAGTCCGCAGCGTGGTCTCCTCTGCCCTGACCGGCGACTACCAGAAGCTTCTCGAAGCAATTGGGACGTCTCCGGCGCAGCCAAAGGTGGAGGACTCCGAAGACGAGGAGTTCACTTCCTATGAGAACAGCATTGTCGAAGCCGTACTGAAAGCGGACGGCAGCGGCATGCTGTTCAAACACCCCTTCATCAACAACAAGTTGCAACAGTTGCTGGCGAAGTGGGCCTTCAAGGTATCGACCGGCGGTGGCTTTCGGATGCCGGCATTTGCCCTGGCAGACGACGGATATCTGTTCAGCCACAACGGACAGGTATTCGCTGGGTCGGACTGGATTCCGGAGGACTGGAGCATCAGCTCGCTTTCAACCAAGCGGGGACTGGTGATTCGCTATCCCATCCGGATGAAGGAAGACCTGTTGCCCGTCCAGATGCTGTCGTTCGAAGATACCGCTCGCCTCCTGGAGCAGGTTCTCCGTGGAACCGGCTGCAGGATGGATTCGGCGCAGATTCCCGACTTGGTCGAGCGCCAGCTTCGGCTTCCCGGTACCTTCTCACTGCACTCGAAGACCGCGGAACGCAATGGCGGCGATTTCGACTTCGACCTGGTTGCCGTCCTTCAAGACTCTGATTTCCCCCGCTTTGTGCAAAGCCGTTTCGACATGCGCGAGGGCTTTCAGAAGAAGAAGGATAAGAAGACCAAGACCAAATCCCCTTGGTGGAACCTGGCGGACGTTGCCATGAAGGCTCGTGGCAATCAAATCGGCAGGATTACGAACCTGATCAGTGACTGTATCGCGGCCGGGCGGAGCGACAACGCTTACGAACTGGTGGATCAGTTGCAAAACGCACTGGACTCGCTGAAGCACAACGTCCAGGTGGATCAGGACGTGATCAAGCGGATCCGCACTGAAGTCCCCAAGGCACCATGGCTGGCGACAAAAGAGGCCAGACGCATTTCCGACATGCCGATGGAAGTAGCCATTAGCAACTCGGATATCGTTGGGCAGCTTTATAACCACGCCCGCAAAGAGATCGGCATTCTCTTCCAGGATGTTCTTCCGCTGCGCGACTTCGGCGGAATGATCCGGGGAGAGACATTCGACCGGAAGATATACGAGGAATGCCGGAAGATCAACAAGACCTTCGGCACCCTGGTAGGCGAACTCCGGAAACGAACTGAGAAGTGCGAGGCTGCTGTTGCCGAAGCGCAAGCGAAGTTCGAAGCCGTGAGAGACCACAAGAACGCCGACGTTCGCAAGAAGGCTTCGAAGGCACTCTATCGGGCTAAGGCTGCTCTGCGTAACAACGAAGAGCGCTGCCGGGAAGAGATGCGAAACTTTCACCGTTTCCTCGCCGATTGGGGAAACGGCAAGCGGGAGAACCGGAGAGGCTGGTGTCAGGCTTTGCACTCGATCGCGACGAGTACACGAAGCGCGCAAGAGGGCAAGGCCACCGGCGCCATCGTCTTTCACGCCTTCCCGCAGGAAGCTCTCGACAAGCTGCTCGAAGAGACCGGCGGACGTCCCGTTCAACTTCATTTGCCTGAATTGCCTGATGGAGAGATTGTGTTCGACAACTCGGGGAATGTGTACCGGGTGGAGCGAATCCGGCTCGAAGGCGGGCAGATCCAGGAGCGGCGTATTTTCCTGTTCCAGATCACGGAGCACGGAAACATCATTCTCGACGGAGTGCGCGTGGATTCGGTACAACCGTTCGCCATCCAGGAAGGATCTGGAGAGATCCGGAATGGCATGGTGACGTTCTCGAATCTGCCGCAGCACCCCGCCGTTCGCACCCGCAAGGCCAGAGTTCTGCGCAGTCGCGAGGAGCGGCGCGAGTTTCTGGCAACCTGCGAAAAAACCCTCGGTTCGAGCTTTTCGGTGTTCGTGGACGGCGATCCAGCGAGCATCCGGCAACTCGACACCGATGCCAAGAAGCAAACGTTCCTCGAACATGCGCCGGTTCGCCCTTGGGAATCCCGGCCGTTTCAGGGAGCGCGAGTAGAGCAGTAAACAAGCACCCGGGGCCGCTCGAAAGAGCGGCCGCTGGGCTATTTGAACAAAGGACAGGAGATCAAGAATATGAGACGCCTTCTGATAGGAACTCTCGCGCTGACACTGACGTTCCCCCCGCTGCCGGCGCAGAAAATCGAAACCGAAACCCCGTCACGCGAGCGCGTGGTACGGGTCCAAACGGCTATGAACCATCTGACCGTAATCGAAGTAGCGGAGCCAGTAACCACCGTTGCCGTCGGCTCTCCCCAGGCTTTCAAGGTTGAGCGACGCGAGAACAAGGTGTTCATCCAACCACTTCAAGAGAACGTCGCCACGAACCTTTTCATCTGGACCGTTTCAAGCCGCCTGAGCTACGAACTGGTACCAGCCGTCAGCGACGCCGCGCAAATGGACTTCGCCATCGATTACCGCCAACCGCAGCCGCAAGCACAGGTGACGAAACCAAAACCGCCAGAACCGGTGGCCGTCGTGTCCACCGTGCCAAGCGAAATGCTCCTGAGCAGCACGCCGGTGCGACTTGTGGGCGGAGCAGCGGCTCCGAAAGCCAACCTGGGTGTGCTGATCCGGGACGTCTATCGCAGGCAGGATGAGGTCTTTGTCCGTTATTCAATCGAGAACCACTCAACCCAGACGCTACGCACGGGCGCTCCGGCGGTCGTATCCCTAACCGGCCTGAAGTTTGATCGGTCGCTGTGGACCTTCCAGAACGCGCAGTTGGGGATGGAATACGACAGCCGTTTGAAGACTTACGACGCACCGATTCCAGTCAAGATCAGACAATGCGACCCAGGAGTTGCGGAAGTGGGTCCAGGCGGAACGCGCATTGGCCTGATCGCGCTGCAGCTTCCGGCTGTGAATCCAGACGCGAAGAAGACCCAGCCCACCGTACTAAAGATTCTGTTTCCGATCGATCGCTCAGGAAATCTGACCGCCACACTGGTGCTGTAGATTCTACGGAGTCGAAGCCATGGAATCCGAGTACCAGACAGTTGGGCAGATGTACGAGCGTCTGCGGTTGATGATTCGTCAACGCAACGACACGGGATTCCGCCTCGCCGTGACAGATGCTGTCTTGGAGCCGCGGAACCCGTTCGAACCTGCAAGCAAACGACGGCCTAAATCGGTTGTCTCCATCACCCTCATCCTCGTACTCGTCCTGGCACTAATTTTTCTCTATTTCAGCCTCCATCACGCGACATAGATGGAACCGGAACGAGATGCACAAGAGGAGCTGAGCGGTATGGCGTCAAGCGCAACCAAAATGGCAAACGAACCGGAAGGCGCGGGGGAGGAACGGCAGCCTGATGTTCAGCTTCAGGACGTTTTGTTCTCAGCACTGGCCAGTTCGGTGTGTTACTGGACAACCATCTTTCTTCTGGCCATCGTCGGCGCATACCTGATTCAGTGGTGGCTCACCCATCCCGGACCTTACCCCGCGCCGGCGAACGATCCGTGGGGCATCACCACACCTCCGTGGCTGATATTGCCTCTGGCGCCGATCGGTGTCGTCGGATCTCTCGGACATGCGGTTTGGTGCGCCTTACAAGGACAGCGGAAATGGAAGATGCTCATGACGGCCGCCAGTCTGGTCGCCGTCATGGGCTGTGGCAAGGTGCTCGAAATCTATCTCGCGCCGATGTAGGGCGGCCACTAGCGGCGCGGTCCTGGGCCGTGCGTGAGGTGCATATATGATCCAACACTCTGAAAACTCCCGGCGTGAGATGACCAATGCCGAGGCTGGCGTCGTTGGCGCGGTGCTCGGTTTCGGGCTTATCGCCCTGCTGCTGTACCTTGCAGTCGACCGCTACCACATCCGCAAAGAACAGTTGGTCGAAGCTGGCCTCTACCTCTTCGTCATTGCCGCGGCGGTAATTGCGCCGGTCTTGCGGAAATTCACCACGAGGGGCAAGCGGAACAAACGTCCGCCGTTTGTCATCCCGGCGCGCAAAGATGAGCGTGCAATCGAATCCGCCTGGAACCAAAATGCCGTGCTGCTCGGCTACGACATGGACGAAACGCCCTGGCTTTGGCCGGATGAAGTGCGCGTGATGCAAGGCATCGTGCTCGGCATGACCGGATCGGGGAAGACCACTCTGCTCAAGAACATCATCACTCAGGACATTGCGCGTTTCGTTGGGCCACCGGAGGATCGTCACCACATCCCGATGGTCATTTTCGACGGCAAGGGCGACCTCGAATTCTTCGAGCAACTGCTGCCACACATTCACCGCGCCGGACGGTTGCACCAACTGCGTTTGCTCAATCCATCGCGTCCCGAGTTCTCGGCCCTTTACAACCCGTTCTTCACACGTGACGACAACTATATGGCGCAGGTGAACATGATCTTCGGCAGCTTCAACCTGCACGACGAGTTCTTCGCCAAGCACCAGCTGAACTACCTCGGCGACATTGTGCGCGTCCTGTTCTATACCGGCGCCCACTACAACTTCTACGACGTGATTGTCATGCTGCTCGACCAGGACGTACTGAAGGAACAAATCGACAAGGCTGTCCACCGCCTCGATCGCGACAGCAATGTCACCGCCCAGCAGCGGTTGAACTTCGAGATGAGCGTGAAGAACCTGATGCAGTCGCTTGAGGACCGGGAGCGTGTGCCCAAAATCCAAGGCCTAATTAACGAGTGCATGACGTTCCTGGACGACGAACTGTCGGCGGTAACGGGGCAGTACGACGACTTGTTGTCGATCGAAGACGTGATCGACCAGGAACTGATCCTGTTCGTGAGCCTGAACTCAAACAAGAACATCGAGCCGGTGCGGTCGCTCGGGAAGATGCTGCTTCAAAACATCCAGCTCACGGTCGGCAAACGTTACGAGGACAAGGCGGACCGCCGGCGTCAGAATCGCCCCATCTTCTCGGTCGTACTGGACGAGTTCGCGCCGTTTGGTTATCGCAACTTCGCGCAGATCCTTCAGACTGCGCGAGGCACAAACACGGCGTTCCTGTTCTCGATGCAAAGCCTCCCGCAATTGATGCAGGTCGGCCGCGGCTTCAAGGAAGAGGTTACTTCAGCGCCGAACACGACCATCACGCTCCGCACGCGGGACGAAGAAACCGCCGAGTACTTCATCAAGGCGTCGGCCGAACAAGTCGTTACACGGCGCAGCGTCCAAAAGGAACGAGGTCTCTTCGGGTGGGGGAAGTACGAAGAAACCGGACGTGCCACCGAAAGCGAGAATCGCGAGACGCGCTCGCAGGACGAGTCCATTAAGAACCTGCCCAAGGGCCAAATGGAAATCCTGATGTCGGATGATACTCGCGGCACACTGCACTCCTTGCTGCAAGTTCGACCGCCGGAGGAAGTCGCAATCCCGGGCTTCCAGCCGGCGCTCTATCCACGGATGCTGCACTCGCGCGCGGAATCGAGCGGCGCCAACCTCAGGTTCAAGGACCCGGATCTGGCGCGGAAGTACCGGGTTCCCAGTCGGCAAATAGGAGGTTTCCGCAAATGAAGGTGCAAGTTGTGTGCATGATTGTCGCCTGCACGGTGATGGTCGATGGCCAGACTGGGTCAAGCCCGGCGCACAAAGCGGACGAGAAGCAGCCGGCGGCGGGGCTTTATCAGCGCCAGGCAGCTACGCGCCCGCACGAGCAGAAGGATGATTTCTTCACGGCATCGACCAAGCTGGTCAACAAGAACGACCTCGATTATGGAGCGATGATCGAACGGCGGCGGCAAGCGTTTCTCGACGCGAGCGCCGCGAACCCCTTCTTCTGGTACAGTGCTCTGACCACGGGTCTGCTGATGGTGCTGATGTTGGCTTACGGTGTCCGCGTCATGGACGAGAAACGGAAACTCTGGCGCGCCGCCGAAATTCTTAACGACGTGTGGAACGATGCACAGTACGCGCGCGCGTTGGCTGAGACGGCGATCCAGAAATACAACAGGCACATGGAGGAATGCAACCGGGTTATTGAGGCGCAGTTGAGCGGGCGTGCCAGCCCAACTGCACTGGAGGCCACTGACGCCCGCAACGAGCTAACCCGTTTACGCGGAGAACTTGACACAGTCGACAGCGACCGGAAAGTCCTGAAGGCGAAACTGGACGACAAGGAAAGACTGATTGACGAGCTTTCTGCCCGTCTGGATGCTCTCGAGAAGGCGGGACAGACTGGCGGTTCGATCCAGCCGCGGAA
>CAWFVG010000006.1:0-2547532 GCA_963819185.1 Bryobacterales bacterium
TGATGTCGTGGTTGCGACCATTCTTCATATTCCGTAGGTCGCTCTCTTATAGCGGCGAACCCTAACCTAAGTCTAACTGGACTAAAAAAGTCAGGTCCAAAGATCCGTTCTCATGCCCGAAAGGTGCCAAGCGCGAGCAAAGGGGGACGTGGGCGGGAGTCGAGACGTTTATGAACGTTGCGATTTTAGGAACCGGATATGTCGGATTGACCACGGGCGCGTGCTTGGCCTACCTGGGGCACAGAGGTCCACTGCGTGGATGTCGATCCGGGCGAAAATTCAAGCTTTGGAGCGCGGCGACATGCCGTTCTTTGAACCGCACTTGGATGAAGTTACAGCGGACGCCCGCCCCAATTTGTCGTTGACCACCGAGTACGCCCGCGCAATCCCCAACGCGCATGTGATTTTTATCGCCGTGGGCACGCCACCTGGAGTGGGTGGGGCTCCGGATCTGAGCTATCTCCAAGCGGCAGCCCGCGGAGTCGGCGAGAACCTGGGTGATCATTTCACGGTGATCATAAATAAATCCACGGTACCCATTGGAAGCGGCGGGAGCTTCGGTGGATTCGCTGGTCCGGGACGCGTTCGAGACGGCGCAAGGGTCAGCACCCGGCGGCAACTTTGCCGTCGCCTCGAATCCGGAGTTCCTACGCGAAGGCTCGGGCTCTTGGTCGATAGCGCTCTATCCGGACCGCGTCGTCGTTAGGCGCCGACGAACCCGCAAACCGCCGAGGCGCTGTATACCCTGTACCGGCCCATATTCGAACAGCTCCTTCCGCTGCCTGGCTTACCTGCCGCGTCCCGATGCATGGGAGCGCGTTCCCTTGATTTCAGCGGATCTGGCTTCGGCAGAATCGTCAATTATCGCCGCCAACGCGTTTCTGTCGCTCAAGATCAGTTACATCGACGAGATCGGGCAACTCGCCGAAAAGTCGGCACGGACATAACCCAAGTCGCCAAAGGCATCGGCCTGGACGCCCGGATCGGCACGCGATTCTTGCAGGCCGGAATCGGCTGGGGCGGATCTTGCTTCGGCAAGGATACCGCCGCTCTTGTCCGCCGCGGCCAGACGAATACGGCCTGGACATGCCGATCGTGAAGGCCGCCCGCGAGATTAACAAGCGCCAGCGCGAGCGCGTCGTCGACAAGCTAGTAGAGCGGAGCTTCAGAAGATCCTCAAGGGCCGAACCATCGGGCTGCTGGGCTTAGCATTCAAGCCCAACACTGACGATTTACGTGACGCGCCCGCGATAGACATTGCACATAACGGCTGATCGAGCGGGGCGCGCGCGTGAAAGGCCCACGATCCGGTCGCCATGGATCGCTTCCGCAAGGAGAATCCCTGCCTCAGAGGTCCGGGGTTGTAAGACGCCCGAGGAAGCAGCTGAAGGCGCAGATGCCGCAGTACTGGTGACAGAGTGGCCGGAATACAGGGAGCTTGATTGGGAGGCGGTCGCCAAGTCTATGCGCTCTTCCGTGGTGCTGGATGGACGCAACGTACTCAACCATGGGAGTTCGACTCGCGCGGGCTTCCGCGTCCTGGGCATTGCGGGGTGAATGAATCGAAGAGCTGGGGTTTCGTCGGAAACCAGTAGATTTCTTTAACCTTGCAAGTCTTCGCTGAGATCGGTCCTTGAGCCGCGTTCCGCGTTATTTGGCGTTATTCCGAGAGCTAACTCGACTCTCTTGAGGGTGAGAGTTCAGACGGAATACGGGCGAGCGATGCAGCGATAACTTTGTTGTGGGCGGTGCTCGCCACGGGCCGCGCTCATGTGGCCAACCGCCAAGGCTGGGCACCTGAATCACCAGCGAGTTGGGGCTGGCGGCTACGTCCGGAAAATCTGAGCTTCAAAGGACCTGCAACTGATGGATCAGGGAGATGGGATTACCGCAGTAGCCTGAGTCGAATAACCGCTCTCGTTACCGCTGACATCCACCGCCGTTCCAACATAGTAATAGGTCTGACCCGCTTGAACCAAGGTGTCGGTGTAAGTCAACACAGTGATAAGAGCAGAGTTCAGTTTGGTGCCGTATGGCCCACCCGAAGTTGTCCCTCGATAAACGTTATAGCCAGCGATGTTTTGTGATGTGCTCGCCGCCCAGGTCAGCGTGGCGCTGTGGCTGACAGCGCTACTCACTGTCAGCGTCAGCGTGGAGTTACCACTACCTCCGCTGTTGATCGCCCCCAGCGTCACCGTGGAACTTCCCGCCGCGGTGGGTGTTCCGGAGATCAAGCCCGATGAAGTGTTCACCGACAAGCCGGCTGGCAGGTCCGTGGCGCTGTAACTGGTCGGTGAGTTGGTGGCCGTAATCTGATAGCTGAATGCCACCCCCACGGTCCCGTTGGCCGTGGGGGCGCTGGTGATGGAGGGAGGCGCAACGGCGATGGTCAGGGTCAGCGTGGCGTGACCGGTTCCGCCGGCATTGGTCGCTCCCAGAGTCACCGTGGAGCTTCCTGCCGAGGTAGGCGTCCCGGAGATCAAGCCCGACGAAGTGTTCACCGACAAGCCGGCCGGCAGGCCTGTGGCGCTGTAACTGGTCGGCGAGTTGGTCGCGGTGATCTGATAACTGAACGCCGTTCCCACCGTCCCGCTGGCGGTGGTCGAGCTGGTGATCGAGGGCGGCGCAACGGAGATGGTCAGAGTCAGCGTGGCATTTCCGGTGCCGCCGCTGTTGGTCGCTCCCAGAGTCACCGTGGAGCTTCCTGCCGCGGTAGGCGTCCCGGAGATCAAGCCCGACGAGGTGTTCACCGACAAGCCGGCCGGCAGGCCTGTGGCGCTGTAACTGGTCGGCGAGTTGGTCGCGGTGATCTGATAGCTGAACGCCGTTCCCACCGTCCCGCTGGCCGTGGTCGAGCTGGTGATCGAGGGCGGCGCAACGGCGATGGTCAGCGTCAGCGTGGCATTTCCGGTGCCGCCGCTGTTGGTCGCTCCCAGAGTCACCGTGGAGCTTCCCGCCGCGGTAGGTGTCCCGGAGATCAAGCCCGATCGAAGTGTTCACCGACAAGCCGGCCGGCAGACCCGTGGCGCTGTAACTGGTCGGCGAGTTGGTGGCGGTGATCTGATAGCTGAACGCCGTTCCCACCGTCCCGCTGGCCGTGGTCGCGCTGGTGATGGAGGGAGGCGCAACCGCGATGGTCAGGGTCAGCGTGGCGTGACCGGTTCCGCCGCCGTTGGTCGCCCCCAGAGTCACGGTGGAACTTCCCGCCGCGGTGGGTGTTCCGGAGATCAAGCCCGTGGAGGTGTTGACCGACAAGCCCGCCGGAAGACCCGTGGCGCTGTAGCTGGTCGGCGAGTTGGTCGCCGTAATCTGATAGCTGAACGCCGTTCCCACGGTCCCGCTGGCGGTGGTGGCGCTGGTGATGGAGGGAGGCGCAACGGCGATGGTCAGGGTCAGCGTGGCATTACCGGTTCCGCCGCTGTTGGTCGCCCCCAGAGTCACCGTGGAACTGCCCGCCGCAGTGGGTGTCCCGGAGATCAAGCCCGATGGAGGTGTTCACCGACAAGCCGGCCGGCAGGCCCGTGGCGCTGTAGCTGGTCGGGGAGTTGGTGGCAGTGATCTGATAGCTGAATGCTGTTCCCACCGTCCCGCTGGCCGTGGTCGCGCTGGTGATCGAGGGCGGCGCAACCGCGATGGTCAGGGTCAGCGTGGCATGACCGGTTCCGCCGCCGTTGGTCGCCCCCAGAGTCACGGTGGAGCTTCCCGCCGCGGTGGGTGTTCCGGAGATCAAGCCCGTGGAGGTGTTGACCGACAAGCCCGCCGGAAGGCCCGTGGCGCTGTAGCTGGTCGGCGAGTTGGTCGCCGTAATCTGATAGCTGAATGCCGTTCCCACTGTCCCGCTGGCCGTGGTCGCGCTGGTGATGGAGGGAGGCGCAACCGCGATGGTCAGAGTCAGCGTCGCATGACCGGTTCCGCCGCCGTTGGTCGCCCCCAGAGTCACGGTGGAGCTGCCCGCTGCAGTGGGTGTCCCGGAGATCACACCCGATGAAGTGTTCACCGACAAGCCGGCCGGCAGGCCCGTGGCGCTGTAGCTGGTCGGCGAGTTGGTCGCGGTGATCTGATAGCTGAATGCCGTTCCCACCGTCCCGCTGGCCGTGGTCGCGCTGGTGATCGAGGGCGGCGCAACCGCGATGGTCAGCGTCAGCGTGGCATTACCGGTTCCGCCGCCGTTGGTCGCCCCCAGAGTCACCGTGGAGCTTCCCGCCGCAGTCGGTGTCCCGGAGATCAAACCTGTGGAAGTGTTCACCGACAAGCCGGCCGGCAGGCCCGTGGCGCTGTAACTGGTCGGCGAGTTGCTGGCGGTGATCTGATAGCTGAAGGCCGTTCCCACCGTCCCGCTGGCCGTGGTCGCGCTGGTGATCGAGGGCGGCGCAACCGCGATGGTCAGAGTCAGCGTGGCATTTCCGGTTCCGCCGCCGTTGGTCGCCCCCAGCGTCACGGTGGAGCTGCCCGCCGCCGTCGGTGTCCCGGAGATCAAGCCCGATGAAGTGTTCACCGACAAGCCGGCCGGCAGTCCCGTGGCGCTGTAGCTGGTCGGCGAGTTGGTCGCCGTAATCTGATAGCTGAACGCCGTTCCCACCGTCCCGCTAGCCGTGGTCGCGCTGGTGATGGAGGGCGGCGCAACCGCGATGGTCAGAGTCAGCGTGGCATTACCGGTTCCGCCGCCGTTGGTCGCTCCCAGAGTCACCGTGGAGCTGCCCGCCGCAGTGGGTGTTCCGGAGATCAAGCCCGATGAAGTGTTCACCGACAAGCCGGCCGGCAGGCCCGTGGCGCTGTAACTGGTCGGCGAGTTGGTCGCCGTGATCTGATAGCTGAAGGCCGTTCCCACCGTCCCGCTGGCCGTGGTCGCGCTGGTGATCGAGGGCGGCGCAACCGCGATGGTCAGAGTCAGCGTGGCATGACCGGTTCCGCCACCGTTGGTCGCTCCCAGCGTCACGGTGGAGCTGCCCGCCGCAGTGGGTGTTCCGGAGATCAAGCCCGATGAAGTGTTCACCGACAAGCCGGCCGGCAGCCCCGTGGCGCTGTAGCTGGTCGGCGAGTTGCTGGCCGTGATCTGATAGCTGAACGCCGTTCCCACTGTCCCGCTAGCCGTGGTCGCGCTGGTGATGGAGGGCGGCGCAACCGCGATGGTCAGCGTCAGCGTGGCATGACCGGTTCCGCCGCCGTTGGTCGCCCCCAGAGTCACTGTGGAGCTTCCCGCCGCGGTCGGTGTTCCGGAGATCAAGCCTGTGGAGGTGTTGACCGACAAGCCGGCCGGAAGTCCCGTGGCGCTGTAACTGGTCGGTGAGTTGGTGGCCGTGATCTGATAGCTGAATGCTGTTCCCACTGCCCCGCTGGCCGTGGTCGCGCTCGTGATCGAGGGCGGCGCAACCACGATGGTCAGAGTCAGCGTCGCATTTCCGGTTCCGCCGCCGTTGGTCGCCCCCAGAGTCACCGTGGAACTTCCCGCTGCAGTGGGTGTCCCGGAGATCAAGCCCGATGGAAGTATTCACCGACAAGCCGGCCGGCAGGCCCGTGGCGCTGTAACTGGTCGGCGAGTTGGTGGCCGTAATCTGATAGCTAAAGGCCGTTCCTACTGTCCCGCTGGCCGTGGTCGCGCTGCTGATCACCGGTAGATCGTAGGTGAGGCAAACCTGTCCCAACGAAGCGTTGATAATACGCTGGACGGTTATTGCAGTGCACGTCGCAGGGTTTTCGACGTTGGCGGTGCATGTCATAACTCCAATCGCCATGTTGACAGCGAGAGTAACGTCGGCCGCGTTAACAACTCCGTCGCTGTTTAAGTCACACGGGTTGATCTGCGCCCCGGCAGCAATGGAAATCGTTAGCAGACCGGCCAATAAGGTGGCGCGCTTCCTGTTCCAGTGACGGACGCTATAAGTCGGTTCCACGGAGATCGCTTCTCCTCGCCAGTTTCGGGTTCATCCTAAGGCTGATCCGGGTAATTCAGCCCGACCAGCAGTACTTCGAACTAAGCAGTACTGAGACAGGCATCGGCGAATAGACCTTCCCTCCTTAGGTACTAAGTGAATTCAGCGCCGACGAGAATAGTCGTCCTTGATCTTTACCAATGGATGGCCGCAGAAAGTTCACAGACACAGCAGGACCGGCCATCGCGAAGGCATGGCTTCATTTGCCGGGATGTTGCAGGCGTACCTAGTCTCCTGTCCCAATGGTTCGTGCGATAAGTCCTGGTGAGTGTGCGGCGTGGGTGCGTTGAGCAAAGCGAGCGATGCTGGCTAGAATCTGGTCTGCTGTCTTGGTCCAAACGAAGGGGGTGGGATCTTCGTTGTGGACCTGGATAAAATCGCGGATGGCTGTTTCCAGATCCTTCACGCTGCGAAACACGCCCCGCCGAATCCGTTTGTTGGTGAGTTCGGCAAACCAGCGTTCGACCAGGTTGATCCACGAACCATAAGTAGGCGTGAAGTGAACGTGAAATCTAGGGCGCTTGGCGAACCATTTGCGGATGATGGCGGTCTTGTGCGTGGCGTAGTTGTCTACGATGAGGTGGACATCTAACCCGACCGGCACTTGAGATTCGATCACGTCCAGGAACTTGCGGAACTCCACCGAGCGATGGCGGCGATGCAGTTGGCCGATCACTTTGTTGGTCTTCAACTCCAGCGCAGCAAACAGCGAGGTCGTGCCGTTGCGCTTGTAGTCATGCGTGCCTCGTTCCACCTGGCCCGGTTGCAGAGGCAGTAGCGGCTGCGTGCGGTCGAGCGCTTGAATCTGGCTCTTTTCATCCACGCACAACACCAGCGCGTGTTCCGGAGGGTTCATATAGAGGCCTACGATGTCGCGGACTTTGTCGATCAACTGCGGGTCCGGCGACAGCTTGAACGTATCGGTGCGATGCGGTTGCAAGCCGAAAGCGTGCCAGATCCGGCTGATCGTCATGCGGCTCAGTCCGGTGGCCTCGGCCAAGCCGCGCGTTGACCAGTGCGTTTCTCCGCGCGGTGTGCTCTCCAGTGTCTGGATCACGACCTGCTCTACTTGTGCGTCGCTCACGGTGCGCGGCGTTCCAGGCCGCGGTTCGTCATACAGCGCTTCCAACCCACCTTTCAAAAACCGCGCGCGCCACTTGCCCACCATGCCCACCGAGCAGCGCAACTTTCGGGCCACCGTCTTATTTTCCAACCCTTCCGCACACGCCAATACCACCCGCGCTCGCCGCGCCAGAAGCGCCTGACTGCGTGCCCGATGCGCCAGCGATTCCAGTCGCCCTCGCTCCTCCTCGGTAAGCATCAATGACTTCTTTGGTCGCCCAGTACGCATCTACGATCTCCTAAAATCATAGACGCACCCCGCCCGACTTCGTTTACTTATTTCTGGGACAGGAGACTAGCAAGCCGGATTCCGCGGCTAAGTTGTTGACGGTATCGTTGTGCTTGCTGTGAAGGCAGTCAGTTTTTCCAAGGCCACAGAAAACTTTACATTTCTCGTCGTGGAAGTGTCGTGGCCGAACCATCGGGCTGCTGGGCCTGGCGTTCAAGCCCAACACGGATGATTTACGTGTTAATGGTCTTGTCGGGCATTACAGTGTCCTCCGTCAGCACACACGGTGGTGCGATTTAAACCTGAACTGTAAATGCCGCCGGTTGGCTTGCGCCCTAGCCTCTTCAATTTACATCGTGGCAGGACATCGCGCGGGACCACGGGCTTTTGATAGGCGCGCCCGAAGCTCTTCTAGGCCGAGACGCGCAGCCCGACGCGAAACAAACGCAAATTGGACGCGCAAGTAACGCGGATCAGATGGACAGCACTCCCTGGTTGGACTCCCGAATATGAGGGCCTGATGTGAGGACGATCAATTCAAAATCGAAAACGAAACTGGCCTTCGCGTCATCCCAGCGTCAGTCTGACGCTAGCTTCCTCCGGAGACGGCTTCGTTTGGTCTGAGTGGGGAGCGCACCTCAGGCGCCTTGAGGCTCACGCTCCCAGGCGGCGTTGAATTCGCAGCCGAACAGGTTGATCACCGCGAGGACGTACATCCAAACCAGCAGCGCGAGCCCGGCGCCGACGCCGCCGTAGAGCACGTTGTAATTGACCAGGTGCCGCACGTACCAGGCAAACCCTGTCGTGGCCAGCAACCAGAGAAACGTCGCCAGAACCGCGCCGGGCAGCACCATTCCAAACGTTAGCTTGCGATTCGGGCCGAGGAAATACACCAGAGCCGTCACCAGCACCACGGTGGCGAATGCGATCAGGTAGCGCAGAGCTTCGCCTGCCAGCAAAACCCATCCAGTGAGGTCGGCGCCCTGCGGGATCAGGCGCAGGCCAGCAATCGCGGCTCGCTCCGCGCGCTCGCCGAAGACGATCAGAGAGGAAGCGCCCCACATAGGAAGGACTGTCGTGAACACCAACAGGAGGGCCACACCGCGTTCGTGCAGAAAAGTGCGGGTGTCAGGAATCTGATACGTGGCGTTGAAGCCTTCCATCAGACTGATCATCGCGCCGGAAGCGGCGAAGGCAGCCAGGATCACGGCGGCGACCAATAATGAATTAGGGCGCTGGCCGTGTACCACAAACAGGTCGCGCACTACGTCCTCGGTTCCCGGCGGCACCACTTCATAGAGGAAAGACGAGATGGTATGCGCGACGGATTCCGTTTTCGCTTGGACCAAAAGGGCGGCGATGGTTGTGAGTACGGGAAAGAACGATAACAGCCCGGAGTAGGCAACTCCTTTGGCGATTCCGAAACAGTTGTGCAGATATGCGCCGTGGGCCGCGGAGCGCAGCATGCGCCACAAACGCACCCAGAAACTGTCCTCCATTAAGTGAACGCGAAAGTGGGCGTGCGCGACCATCAGCCACTTCCATTATTGCGGCTTGGCGTCGTGTTTTGGCGCACTCATGGTATTCTAAAGGGGTTCTGGTAGAGGAGCGAGGGCCAAAAGTAGCCTGGTGCGCGGTTCCGGCAGGCACGGAGCGCTGGGAGAAAGGGGCAGCCTCGCCGAAACCGGCGCACGAGCTTGCGCGGCAATCCGGTTGGTGAAAGACGGCTAACACCTCTTCACTGTCATTCGATCCAGAGTGGATCGGATGGAGCGCTATCGGGAAGCTTCGGCCCTCCCTGGCCGTCCTTAATATAAGGACGGAGTTCTCCATCCCTCTAAGATTTGGTAACGCATGAACGTCTTTGAATTGACGCGGGCGCTGGTGGATATCGATTCGGTCACGCCGAACGAGGAGAGGGTCGGCGTGTATCTGGCCGGGCATTTGTCCGCGCTGGCGAGCCGGACGAACGGCAAAGTGGAGAGGATCGAGGTTGAACCGCATCGCTATAACGTCCTGGCGACGTGGGGGGAACCAGTGGTCACCCTATCAACCCACATGGACACGGTTCCTCCATACTACGCGTCAAAAGAGGACGATCAGTGGATCTGGGGCCGGGGCGCTTGTGACACGAAGGGCATCATCGCGTCGATGATTTTTGCGGTGGAAGCGCTTCTAGCGGAAGGATTGCGCGGGATCGCTCTCCTGTTTGTAGTTGGAGAGGAGCGCAACAGCGCGGGTGCGCTGGCGGCCGCGAAAGATAATCGCGGCAGCCGCTACATCATCAACGGTGAGCCCACGGAAAACAAGCTCGCGGTGGGATCGAAAGGCGCGTTACGGTTTGAGATCGCCGCCAAGGGGCGCATGGCGCATTCGGCGTATCCGCATTTGGGAGAATCCGCAATCGAAAAGCTGTTGGACGTCTCTGGAAAAGATCCGGCGGATTCCACTGCCCAAGGATCCAGTCCTCGGCGCGAGCACGCTCAATATCGGCACCATTCAAGGGGGCCGCGCCCCGAACGTGATTCCCGATCATGCGTCGGCCGAGATCTTCATTCGCCTGGTGGATTCGGGAGATTCGTTCCGCCGTGATGTCGCGCAAGCCGCGGAGGGCTTGGCGGAAGCGCGGGAGGTTTTGTGCATTCCCGCCCTGCATTTGGGAGCGTTGGAAGGATTCCAGACTACCGTGGTTTCCTACACCACCGATATTCCCGCATTCGGCGGCGCATGGGGCCGTCCGTTTTTGATTGGGCCCGGGAGCATTCATTTTGCGCATACCGATGAAGAGCGCGTGCCGAAGAAGGAATTGATCGAGGCGATTGAGATTTACAAGAACTTAGCGAGGAAATTGATTCAGTAATGAGCAACGAACGTATCCCTGTTGGAATTCTGGGCGCCACCGGAATGGTGGGCCAGGAGTTTGTCAGCTTTTTGAAAGACCATCCGTGGTTCGATTTGACGTGGCTCGGCGCGAGCGACCGCTCTTCCGGCAAGCCGTATCATGAGGCGACCGTATGGCGGCTGGGTGGCGAGATTCCGGCGTACGTGCGCGACATCGTCGTCTCGGAATCGAAGCCGACTGGCGCGCCGCAGCTGGTTTTCTCCGCGATGGACGCTTCCGTGGCGACCGAAATCGAGCAAGCGTTCGCTGCGGCGGGTCACGTTATCGTTTCCAATTCGCGCAATCATCGCATGGATGCGGATGTGCCGCTGCTGGTGCCGGAGATCAACGCGGATCATCTGCGTTTGATTAGGATCCAACGGCAGCAGCGCGGATGGAAGGGGCAGATCGTAACGAATCCGAACTGCTCCACCGTGGTGCTGGTGATGGCCCTGGCGGCGCTGAAGCCGTTCGGGATCAAGCGCGTGATCGTGACCACGATGCAGGCGATTTCCGGTGCGGGATATCCCGGCGTGGCTTCTATGGACATCAACGCCAATGTGGTTCCGTTCATCGGTGGCGAAGAAGAGAAGATGCAGCAGGAGACGCAGAAGATCCTGGGGGACTTTACGGACGGCGTGGTGGAGCCGCTGGCCGCTAAGGTGAGCGCACATTGCAATCGCGTGCCGGTAGTGGACGGGCACACGATCACCGTTTCGGTGGAACTGGAGAAGAAGGCATCGGAGGCCGAGATGCTCGCAGCGTGGCGGGCATGGCGCGGGGAGCCACAGCGGAAAGGATTGCCGAGCGCACCTCCCTGCCCCGTGATCTACATGCACGAGAAGGATCGTCCGCAGCCCAGGCGCGATGTCGAGCGCGAAAACGGAATGGCGGTATTCGTGGGCCGGTTGCGTAAGTGTCCGGTGTTGGATTACAAATTCGTCGCGCTGGGGCACAACACGGTTCGCGGAGCGGCGGGTGCAGCGGTTCTGAATGCGGAGGTGATGAAGGCGGAGGGGTACCTCGACCGATGATCGTGATGAAGTTCGGCGGATCTTCCGTCGAATCGGCCGAGGCGATCCGCAGAGTCGCCGGTATCGTTCGAGACCGGTTGGCGCAGCGTCCCGTTGTCGTCGTGTCTGCAATGGGCAAGACCACCAACAAGCTGCTGGCGATTGGAGTCAGGGCGGCCAGTGGGGAACTGAAGCCCGCTCTGAATCAATTGACCGAGTTGCGGGAATTTCATCTGCGGGAGGCCGCGAATTGCGGCATCGAGGGCGAGATCCGGACTCACTTCGAGCAACTCGCCGACTTGGTCAAGGGCCTGGCGGTCATGGGAGATCTGACGCCGCGCGCGACAGACGCACTATCCGCCTTTGGAGAGCGGTTATCCAGTTTGATTGTCACCGCGCATTTCCAGAGCCGTGAAATCAACGCCGCGCACGTGGACGCGCGCGCGGTGATCGTGACCGACCCGCGCCACATGCAGGCAGCGCCTCTATTTGCGGAGACGAATGCCAAACTTATGGCCGTAATTCCGTCGCTCGCGCAGACTCATGTGCCGGTGATGGGCGGATTCATCGGCTCGACCGTGGATGGCGCAACGACAACGCTGGGCCGCGGAGGGTCGGATTACACCGCGTCAATCGTCGGCGCGGGCATCGGCGCGGAGGAGATCCAGATCTGGACCGATGTGGACGGAATGCTGACGGCCGATCCAACCATCCTCCCCGGCGGGCGTCGCGTGGAGACCTGTTCCTTCGCCGAAGCAGCGGAGCTAGCGTATTTCGGCGCGAAGGTGCTGCATCCGGCGACGGTGCTTCCCGCAATCGAAAAGAACATTCCCGTGCGCATTTTAAATTCGCGCAGGCCGGAAGCGGAGGGGACACTGATCGTCTCCCATCCGCCCGCATCGAATCAGCCGATTCGCTCCATCGCGTGCAAGCGCAACATCACGCTGGTGAACATCGTGAGCTCGCGAATGTTGATGGCGCATGGATTTTTACGGCGTATTTTCGAGGTCTTTGACCGGCATGAAACCTCTGTGGACATGCTGGCGACCTCCGAGGTCAGCGTGTCGCTGACGGTCGACAACACGCGGGCGCTGGACAAGATTCGCGAGGAGATCGAAGAATTCGCCGAGGTCGCCGTGGAAAAAGATCACGCCATCGTTTGTCTGGTAGGGGAAAACATCCGCGGTTGCCCGCATGTCTCAGAACGGGTCTTCCGGGCGCTGGGCGGCATCAAGACCCGCATGGTTTCGCAAGGGGCGTCCCAACTAAACATCAGCCTGGTGGTTGCGGCACGGGACTTGATTCCCGCGGTAGAATTTCTGCACCGGGAGTTCTTTTCTTGAAGCTTGCCATTGTCGGTTACGGAAAGATGGGACGGCTGATCGAGCAGCTTGCGCCGGAATATGGGTTCACGGTCCACGCGCGATTGGATGTCAAGGACGATCTGCGAGACGCCGGAGGGGCGGATGTGGCCGTGGAGTTTTCCGAACCGGCGTCCGTGGCTCGCAATGTAGAGACGCTGGCGGCGCTGGGGGTACCTGTGGTGGTGGGGACCACCGGATGGCCGGATCAAATGGACCGTGTGCAAGCCGCTGCGCAGAGATACCGGATCGGCGTGGTGTGGAGTCCGAATTTTTCCATCGGCGTCAACATCTTTTTTCGTGTGGTGCGGGAAGCCGCGAGGCTAATGGAAAGCGAGCCGCAATACGGAGCGTGGGCGTGGGAGATTCATCATCACACCAAGAAGGACGCGCCCTCCGGCACTCTGCTGAAGCTGGTGGCGGAGATGGAGCACGCGGGTTACTCGCACCGCGTCGACACCAGTGCGAACCGCGCGGGGGCGCATCCGGGGACGCATGAGATCGGCTTCGATTCGACTGCGGACACCATCACGCTGCGGCACACGGCGCGGAACCGCGAGGGGTTTGCGCGCGGAGCTTTGAAGGCCGCGCAATGGATTCCCGGCAAGTTTGGGGTCTTCAAATTCGAGGATGCCCTCTTTGGGCAAGAGCAGGAAAGTCCGGGCAAGAACAGTGAGTAAGGAGTAAGGATCATGTTCACGGGTTGCGGTACTGCGTTGGTTACTCCGTTTCGTAGAGACGGGTCTGTGGATGAGCCGGCGCTACGAAAGCTGGTCAAGCGGCAAATCGACGCCGGGATCAACTTTTTGGCTCCGTGCGGAACCACGGGTGAGAGCCCCACGCTGAAGCGTGCGGAACATCTGCGCGTGGTCGAGATCACGCTCGAAGAGGCCAAGGGAAAGGCGCCGGTAGCGGCAGGCGCGGGCGGTTACGACACCGCGGAAGTAATCGAGCTTGCGCACGAATTGCTACGGCTGGACGTGGACGGCATCCTGTCGGTGACCCCGTACTACAACAAACCGACGCAGGAGGGCTTGTATCAACATTACAAAGCAATCGCCGCGGCTGTGCCTCTGCCGATCATCGTTTACAGCGTGCAGGGACGCACGGGATGCAACGTAGAGCCCGCCACCATGAAGCGCCTGGCCGAGATCGAGAATATCGTGGCGATAAAGGAGGCGTCGGGCAATATCGGGCAGATGGCGCAGATGGCGCATCAGGTTCCGGAGCGCATCAATATTTTGTCCGGCGACGATGCGATCACGATTCCCTTAATCTCCTTGGGCGGGCGGGGCGTGATTTCGGTGGTTTCGAACCAGATTCCGGCGGAGATGACCAAGCTGGTGCAGCTGGCGATGGCGGGCGATTTCGCGGGAGCACGGGCGGTCCAAAGGCGCTGGCTGCCGCTGATGGAAGTCAACTTCGTTGAATCGAATCCGATTCCCGTGAAGGCAGCCATGGCGATGATGGGCTTGCTGGAACCATCCTGGCGCCTGCCTCTGACACCGCCCTCCGAAGCGAGCCGCGCCAGAATCGAGGCGGTTTTGAAGTCGTGCGGTCTCCTCAGCGTTACGCGGAGCACGCATGCAGACTGAGATCGAGCAATTGTTCGAGAAGAAAGCAGGCACATTTACAGAATCCGATTTTGAATTATTTGCTCGATTCAAAGCTGAGCTGAACTCAGGCATGATACGTTCGGCGGAACGCGATGCGTCCGCGAAAAGCGGTTGGCGCGTGAACACGTGGGTCAAGAAGGGAATCCTCGCCGGGTTGCGGATGGGAACCATGGTCAGCATGTCGCCCGATCCAGTGCGTCTGCCGATGTTCGACAAGGCGACATTCCCCACCAAGCGTCTGGCGCCGGCGGATGGGGTGCGAATGGTCCCGGGAGGGTCCAGCATTCGCGATGGATGCTACATCGGCAAGGGCGTGATCTGCATGCCGCCGATGTACATCAACGCTGGGAGCTGGGTGGGCGACGGCACCGTGGTCGATTCGCATGCGCTGATCGGGAGCTGTGCCCAGATCGGCAACCACTGCCACATCTCCGCGGCCGCTCAGATCGGCGGAGTGCTGGAACCAGTGGGGCTGCTTCCGGTGATCGTCGAAGAGGAAGCGGTGGTGGGGGGCAACTGCGGCGTCTACGAAGGCACGGTGGTGAAGCGGCGCGCGGTGCTGGGAAGCGGGACCATCCTGACGCGGTCCACTCCGGTATATGACATCGTGCGCGGCGAAGTGTACCGCGCGACGGATGACGAACCGCTGGTGATTCCGGAAGAGGCGGTGGTGGTGGCCGGCTCGCGTGCGGTAACGCAGGGAGTCGGGAAGGAGTGGGGGATCTCCTTATACACTCCGGTGATCGTAAAGTATCGCGACAGCAAGACGGACGCTCGGGTGCAGTTGGAAGACTTCCTGCGATAAGGCCAGAGGCCGGTAAATCAGCCTTGACACGCTCCCCTGTCTGGACTATATATAGTCTAGACTATGGAACAACCCGATCTTCTTCCGGGCACGCTGTACATGATGGTTCTCCGCACGCTCTCGAACGGCCCCCTGCATGGCTACGCGATTGCTAAGCGCATCAAGGAATCCTCGCAAGGCGGCTTGGAAATCGAGGACGGATCGCTGTACCCGGCGCTGAACCGCATGCTGGTGAAGGGGTGGCTCAAGGCCGAGTGGGGCACATCCGAGAACAACCGCAAGGCCAGGTTCTACCGGTTGACTCCGGAAGGACGCAAGCAATTGGCCAAGGAAACTGAGGCGTTTGAACGGATGGTGCGCTCTATCCAGTTCGTCTTGCGGACAGCTTAGGGAGGCGTCATGAGTATGTGGAAAGAACGCTTGCGGCGCATCGCCTACCTGGGCCGGCGCGGGAAGTTCGATCACGAACTGGATGACGAGATCGGATTTCATATCGCCTCTCGCGTGGAGGAGCTGGAACAGGCCGGGCTATCGCACATCGACGCCGTGGCAAAGGCGCGCAAGGAGTTCGGTCCTTCCGCGCGAGTGCGCGAAGACACACGAGCCGCGTGGCATTTCCAGTGGTTCGAGGATCTTTGCGCGGACCTGCGCCATGCCCTGCGGGCCTTCCTGCGCAGCCCGGCGTTCACGCTCACGGCGCTGATTTGCCTGGCGCTCGGCATCGGCGCCAACACGCTCATTTTCAGCCTGGTAAACGGGATCCTGCTGCGGGCCTTGCCGTACCCGGACGCCGAACGGCTGGTGATGGTCCGGTTCACGCCGCCCGGCCATCCGGACCAGCGGTTCGGCTCCAACGCCGGAAGCTACTTCTTTCTGCGCGAGCACAACCGCTCTTTCGAGCACATGGGTGCGGTGCGGATTGTGGGCAATAGCGTCGCCAACGATGGCGGCGATGCTTTAAATCGCGAGTGGGTTCAAGACGGGTGGGTTTCGCCCGGCCTGCAAGATGTCTTTGGGGTCCAGCCGGTCATGGGCCGCTGGTTCGAGCAAAACCCCGATGGATACGGGAAGGTGGTTCTGAGTTACGGCCTGTGGCAGCGGCTCTATGGCGGATCGCCGGACGTGGTGGGGAAGAAGTTGCGCTTCGATCAGCGAGGGACGTCGATTATCACGGGCGTGATGCCGAAGGGATTCCAAACGCTCAACCCGGATATCCAGTTCTGGCGATTTCAGGACGACCCGGACTTGGCTCGCGCCCGCCGCAGTCCAAATCGCGTGTTTTACGCATTCGCGCGTTTGAAGCCTGGAGTCACAGTTCCGCAGGCGCAGGCGGATATGAACGCGCTGGCCGGGCCTCTGGGCCAAGAATACGAGATGAATCGCGAATGGGGCATCAAGGTGGAAACGCTGCGCGAAGCCTACTTCGGGCGGTTCCGGCAGCCCCTTCTCATCCTGCAAGGCGCGGTGCTGTTCCTCTTGTTGATCGCTTGCGCGAACGTGGCTGGCTTGCTTTTGACGCAGGCCTCAATCCGGCAGAAGGAACTGGCGGTTCGCGCCGCGCTGGGCTCCAGCCGCGGACGGGTGGTACGGCAGCTCCTGGCCGAAAGCACGCTGCTGTCGATTTTCGGAGGACTTGCGGGAGCAGGACTGGCGTGGATCGGGTTGGCGACTATCCGCGGCGCTGTGTCCGCCTTTGTGCCGGAAGCCGATGCGATCGGTATTGACACATCCGTGCTCGGCTTCACGTTCCTTCTATCGCTAGGGACGGGACTCGTTTTCGGCGGGATTCCGGCGATGCAAATCTCCCGGCCCAATCTTATCGAGATGTTGTGCGAGTCCTCCCGCAGCAATACTTCCGGCGGCGCGCCGCAACGGTTGCGCAGCGCCTTCGTAATTATGCAAGTCGCGCTTGCGCTAGTGTTATTGACCAGCGCGGGACTGTTGACGCGCAGCCTGCTTCGTCTCAACCTGGTCCAGCCGGGATTCGACCCGAACGGCGTCACCACATTCCAGGTTCACTTTCCTTATAGTTATGAGCGGCAGATCGGCAATACATCTGCGGGAGGGTTGCTGGTGCAGATGGACCCGCGTTACAACCAGCTTGCGGAGCAGATTCGGGAGCAACTCGCATCCGCTCCCGGAGTCGAATCGGCTGCGGCGGCCATGACACCGCCGCTCGGGGGCGAACCCCGCACGTTCAACTTCGCCAGACCGGGTGAGCCCGTCTCCGATTCCGAACAAGAGGCCTGGACTGCTGAGTGGTATCCCGTGAGCGCCGCATACTTCCGTACGCTGAAGCTCCCAGTGCGGAATGGCAGGGAATTCGGCGACGAAGATACAGCGGCGTCCCAGCCTGTGGCTATCGTCAGCCGGACTTTGGCGGATCGATTTTTCCCCGGCGAGAACCCGCTTGGCCAGCGAATCCAGACGGGCATGCTCGGCGACCCTGCGCGGGAGATTGTTGGCGTTGCCGGCGATGTCCGGCAGAACCGGCATGAATATGGTCTGCGACCGCAAATCTACGTTCCCCGGGATCAGGTTCCGGTGCAAATGGACATGACGCTCAGCTTCGAGGTTCTCAACGCGACGTTTATTGTACGCAGCGCGGAAAATTCCACCTCGCTGGTTTCGGCCTTCCGTAAGTCTGTAGCCACCGTCGACCCCAGCCTTGCCGTCACCAACGTTCAAACCGTGGAACAATACGCCGCCGGACAGCTTCAAGACCTGCGGAACTACGCCACGATGCTGGGTATTTTTGCGGGCATCTCGGTGCTGCTTTCGGTGGCCGGGTTATTCGGAGCCTTGGCGCACCTCATCAGCCAGCGCACGCATGAAATCGGAATCCGGCGGGCGCTGGGGGCGCCCAACGGAGCTGTACTCATCGATGTGCTGATCCGCGGTGTGACGCTGATTGGCGCCGGTCTCGCGTTGGGGTTAGCGGTGTCGCTAGCGCTGACGCGGCTGATCCGGAGCTTCCTCTGGGGCGTCACCGCAACCGACCCTCTCACCTTTACTGCGGTGCTTGGCCTGATGGCGGCCGTCGGGTTGCTCGCCTGCTACGTACCCGCGCGAAGAGCGCTGAAGGTCGACCCGGTGATCGCCTTGCGGAGCGAGTGACAGGCGAGTAACCGGCCTATTGGACTGCCATTACCACTTGATCGGTGGTGGTGATTCCACCGGCCTGTAATTGGAGCGGGATGGAATTGCCGGCGGAGACCTGGGGCACGAAGAAGTTGACCTGATTCACGCCCGGAAACTGGGGCGCAAGGCCCGAGAAGAAGACGTTGGCCTGCACGCCGCCCAGCAACAGAGTCGGCGTGGTCACGGTGTGGCGAACCTGGTCGCCTGAAGCGGCTCCGTCGGCGTCCGGCGTATCCAGCGGTCCCAGCCCGTTTGCGTAGAGGATGATCGCGTCGCCGACATTGGCGGGGTGGCTGAAGACACCCGGAATCGCGCCCGCCGGAGCGGCCAGGGAACTGTCCGCATTGTTCACGGCGACGGCGTAGCCAGCGCCGGTGGGAATGCTGTAGATTCCCGGAGCGATAGGCTGCAATTGCACGGCAATCGGCGCCGACGACGTAGAGCCATTCATGACAACCACATTCACTGTGCCCGTAGTGGCATTCGCGCTTAGCGTCTCCCACGGCATTTGCGCATTGATCTGGCCGCCCGAGACGAACAGCAGCGGCGCCTGGATGCCGTTGAACGTAACCGAAGTGTTGTTTATGGCCATGGACAGAGGAACGGTATCGCCCGGCACCGTGGCAGTGGACAGGTTGGAGCCATAAATGGCGACTAAACTTCCCGGCGCGACAGGCTGGCCCGGCACATAGCTCGCGCCATTGATGACGCCGCCGTTGAAGACGGCTGGCTGCGCAACCAGACAGGCGGTGAATATTAAGGCGATGGACGTTACGGTTGTGAAACGCACAATAAGCACTCCCGCTTGGTTGAGACTGAGGACTGGAGTCTGCTGGAACGCAAATCCTGCGCCAGCGTGGAGGCGACTTCAGGGTCCTTGCCGCCATTGAGATCGATGGCCAGGGCAGCCTCCGAGCCAGCCTCCGCCGGCCGGCCTTCATTGGCCAAAAGGCGTGCCAGGGTCCAGTGCGGTTTATACCAGTTGGGCGCCGCGGACAACGCTGCCCGTAACGCGTACTCGGTTCCCGGCGCATCGTTGTGGGCAGCCGTAAGGATCGAGAGGTTGTACCAGGCGTTCGCAAGCTGCTCCGGCTGCCGCGTAGCGCGGCTGGCGGCTCCGGCGGCGACCTGGCTGTAGTAAATTTTCGGCATGATTCCGGTAGATTCCATCGCCAGCTTCGACCAGCGGCGCGATAAGTACAGGTCCGCGGTGACGCCCTCCGCCGGACGAGCCAGAGCCGCTTGATACGCTCTTACCGCGCTGCTCGTATCACCGCCATCGAGCCGCCTCTCTACCGAGCCAAGCATCCAGTCTTGAGCCGTCAGCCTGTATGCCGCGATCGTCAAAAAGAGCGCGCCTGCGACTCCGGCGAGCAGTGCGGCGCCGCGCCAGACCAATGCTGGCTGTAGTGAGGGCCGCGACCTGTGGGACCGTTCCCGGTCTGTTGCCCGCTCCCGCGAGCACGCCCGCGGCCAGGTAGAAATAGAATGCCGACGGAGCAATCCAAACCGCGAACTGGTGCGCCGTGAGGGTCGCGGCGAGTCCCGGCAGGAAGGCCAGCGCCGCCATCGAGCGCCGCGCTGCCAGCCCTCCCGCGAGGGCGACGCCCGCAACCCCAAGCAACGCCAGCAATCCTAGCGCGCCTTCGCTGGTGAGCACATCCAGCGGCAGGTTGTGTGGAGATTCGTGGAAGAAATCGGGATAGGCGCGGGCAAGAGCGGCAGATTCGAACTTGGGGAACTCCGCGGAAAAGGTTTCCGGTCCGTAACCGGTCACAGGCCGCTTCGCGAACATGTGCAAGGAGTCGCGCCATAAGAGCAATCGCGCTCCACCCACCGGATCCTCTTCCACCCAGTGAACGCGAGCGCGGAGCCGCTCGCCTGCCGGGGAAAGGTAGAATCCCGCGACTGCAACCACACCAATCAGGGAGATCGCCAAGGCTCTTTCAACCATCGGGCGCTTCAGCAAGAGCCGAACCCCAACGCCGCAGGCCAGCCCGAGCAGCGCTCCGCGCGATCCAGTGAGCAGGATGGCGATGGATCCGGTCATGGCCGTGCCCCGCGCCAGCCAACGCCATGCGGACACCCGCTCCATACCGCATAGCGCCCAGGCGGCGAACACCGGCCACAGCAGGAACGCCGCGAAGTAATCGCTGTGACCCAGCGTTCCTGGAGGACGCACGATTCGATATACCCCTTCGCCGACCGAGTAAGCATCGTGAGGCAGTATCGGGTCCCAGCCCAAGTACTGCGTGATGCCATAGAGCGACGCGAGAATTCCCGCGGCGCAGATGGTGCGTAGCAGCACCAGAAGATTCTGCTGCGACCGGACCGCCCAGTGCGCCACCCACACGGCCCCGATGACCGTGGCCCACTCCGTAAGCGTTCCCATCCGTCGCCAATTCGACCCATACCAGGAGAGGGCGCGCTCGGCTGATCGGAGCGCCGCAATACTTGTGATTGACAAGGAGCAGGCTACGGCGATCGAATACCAGCGGCTCCATCGGCCTCTGACGAACTCCGTCCAGGAAGGCAACTGCCAGCAAAGGGCGGCAAGCCCCGCCACCGCCGTGAGCATCAGCAACACCACCTTAGGCGTAATGTCGTAATAGAACAGCAGATGCGGCGTCAGGACCAGCGGAATCAGAAACACCGGCGCGGCGGCAAGCAAACCCATTCTTGTTTTAAGACTGCCATCCGGATGAGCGAGGAACGTTCCAGCCCGGTGCAAGTTCCAGCGGCCGTGCAAGTTCCAGCGGCAGTACGAGTTCCAGAGAGCCCGGCGGAGCGGTCAAAGACGGTAGGACAATCCATGTACGCGCCGCTGGATGGTTTAGAGTTTTTGGACTATTTGTGGCGCCATCGAGTGACGGTGGCTGCGACGGCTGCCATCGCCCTTGCAATCACGGGCATTGCCAGCGCGCTGCTGCCTCCACGCTATACGGCAACCGCCAGCGTGCTGATCGAGCCGCCAGGCGGGAACGATCCCCGCGCCGCGACGGCCGTGAGCCCCGTGTATCTCGAATCGCTCAAGACTTACGAACTGCTCGCCTCCAGCGACAGTCTTTTCGCCCGAGCCCTCGACGAGTTACACATACGAAGCAAGTACCCCGGCGCCGGCATCGAGTCGCTCAAGCGGCGCATTCTCTCTCTCAATAAACCGACCAACACCAGCATTCTGGAAATCAGCGCCACGCTGGACGATCCGCGCCAGGCTCAAGCCTTGGCGCAATACATCGCGGAGCATACCGTCGAGTTGAACGCGCAACTCGATGAGCAATCGAATCGGGACGTCCTTCGGGAGCCGGAGCGGATTTATAACGAAGCGGCCCGGCGGCGTGCACGCGCCGAAAAAGCGGCCGAAGTATTCGCCCGGACCACCTCTGTGGAGAACCTTTCGAGGGAAGCAGCCGCCGATGAAGAAGTGCGCAAGGACGTGGAAACTCAACTGGCGCGCGGCAGAGCTGAATTGGCGGAGGATTTGGCCCGGCAACAGGCTCCGTCCGTGGCGGCAGCGGATAACCAGCCGGCATGGACTCAGATTGAGGCGGCCGCGACGCGGGCCCGCGTGCTGGAGTTGCAGGCGCAGGACAAGCAGTTGCGCGATCTCCTGAATCAAAAGGAACTCGCGCTCGACAGCCTGGTGCACACGCGCGATTCACTCGAGGCGGAGCTGGAGGCCGCGCGCACCGCCGAGGAGAGCGCACAGTCCAAGCTCGGCGATGTGCAGGCGTCCTCCGCGTTCCGTGGCGTGCGTCTTAAAGTGCTGGACCCTGGCGTGGTTCCGCAACGCGCTAGCTTTCCGAATACGCCATTAAATCTGGCCGTCGCCTTAATGTTGTCCCTGGTTGCGAGCATCGGCTTTCTGGCGGTGCGCTTCGGTTACGCGCGTCTCCGCCGGACGCATGCCGATCCTGTTTATAGCCTGCGGTAGCGCGTCGTGACGCCGAGCTTAACCAGTCCCAACGCGAAGCAATTCGCGAGGACTGCGCTCGGCCCCATAATTCTAGGGACCTGGGCCGCGGCGGTTGCCCTTGTGCCGGGAGCGGCCGCGAAGCTCGCTTTGGCGGCGCCGCCTTTGCTCGCGGCGCTTCTATGGTGGCTGGTGCAGCGGCCCTCACGGTGGGTTTCGCTATTTTTCTGCTGCCTCTTGTTGACTCCTCCGTTACCCATTGCGCTGGGCGATTCCGGCGTACACTTGGCGCCGGTTATCGCGGGATTCGGAGTCCTGGCCGGGTTGATTTTCGCCCGTTGGCGGTCCTTCGTTCACCCCCTGTCACTAGCTTTCGCCGCGCTTCTAGCCGTGCTGTTCGAGTCGTCCGCTCTCGCGGCGTTTTATTCGGGTTGGACGATAGGCCTCGGCAGCTTCGTGCGGGTGCTCCTGTTCGCCATAAGCGTGTACGTGTTCTTTTACTCTTTCGCGGGCCCTGGCCAGAGCGCCGGCGATGACCTCCGCATCGTACGATTGCTGTTCTGGCTGGGCGCCGCCGGAGCCATTTTCGCGTGCGCCGATTTTTACTTCCAGCTCCCTGCCCCCGCCGGGTACAGCGACCAATTCGTCTGGCTGGACGAAGGCGTGCTGCGCCGCGCGCAGGGGCTGTTCTATGAGGCGAGCACGCTCGGCAACATGTGCGTGTTCTTCCTGGTGATGATCGCGGTGGCGTTATCCCGAAAACGCGAGCAATCGCCGGTACCCAGGATGCTACTGCTGTTAGGCGGGCTTCCATTGGCCGCGGCGATGATGTTCTCCTACTCCCGCGCCTCCGTCTTTAACCTGGCAGTGGCGCTTTCCGTTCTGGCATGCATACGGCTACGCCGCTTTCGCCACTCCTTCCTGTGGATTCTGGCCGCGGCCATGGCGGCCGGCTGTGCAGTAAATTTGCTCTTGCCATCGTTCTCATCCAACTACTGGGGGCGCCTGCTGGGCTCATTCAGCTTTTTCTGGCAGTCGCCGGATGCCGTGCTCTCGGGCCGGTTGGGCCATTGGGAGGCGTTGCTTGGCTTCCTCGCTCGTGAACCATGGCATGCCATCCTCGGTATCGGATACAAGACCTTGCCGTATTCAAACTTCACCGGAGCCGCGACTGTGGCCGACAACACGTACCTCGATCTCCTGGTCGAGACCGGCGTCGTGGGACTGGCCGTTTTCCTCGTGTTGAATGCAGCAATCTTACGCACCGGTTGGCGTGCGCTCGTTTCGCCCAATTCAACCACTACTTTTCTGGGCGAGTGGATTTTTTGTTTCTGGTGCGGTCAGTTGGTACAGATGTTCTCGGGCGACCTCATCACCTACTGGCGAGTGTTGCCGGTCTATTTCTGGGTGCTCGGCGCAGCGGCGCGCCACGCAAGCGAGGAAGCGCGGGACCAGGCGTGAGGATTCTGGTTCTGGACCAATTCAGCGACTTCGGCGGGGCCCAGTTGTGCCTGCGGGATGTTCTACTGGAGGCTCGCCGCAGAGGATGGGAGGCGGAACTGATGGCTCCCGGCCGCGGCCCGCTTCTCGAATTCGCCCGCGACCATGGTCTCTCGGCGAATTCCCTTCCCCTGGCGGAATATGCGAGCGGTAAAGGAGCTTCGAAGGATTTCCTTCGCTTTGGCGCAGGGATGGTCCGGTGCGCTCGCGCTATCCGCCAAGTCTCCGCAATGCGGAGGCCGGATCTGATTTACGTGAATGGCCCTCGAATCCTGCCCGCGGCCGCCTTCGCGGATCTACCGGTCGTTTTTCATGCTCACAGCGTCTTGACTGCACCCCCCTTTCGAGCGATCGCGTCATGGGCGCTTCGCCGCACCAGGGCTACCGCGCTGGCCTGTTCGGAGTTTGCCGCGGCTCCCGTCCGCGCCGCCATCGGCCCTCAAGGGGTTCATGTTGTTTACAACGGTGTCGCCGATTGCGGGTTTCAGCCCGGTTTAACACAGCCGCGTTCAACAGAGCCCCGCCCGATCCGCGTCGGACTCTTGGGGCGCATCTCTCCAGAAAAAGGTCATCTTGATTTCATTGAAGCCGCGCAGCGTCTCGCGGGCGGCCGCCTCCGCTTCTCGATCATCGGCGCCGCGCTCTTTTCTGACCACAGTTATGAATGCACCGTGAGGTCGCGCGGTGCGGCTGCGGGAGTTGAAGTGCACGGCTGGACAGATGACGTTGCCGGTATTTTGCACGGCTTGGACATCCTCACCGTGCCTTCCGCTGCCCCCGAGGCGAGCACGCGAGTTGTGATGGAGGCGTTCTCAGCCGGCACCTGCGTGGTTGCGTACCCCTCGGGGGGCCTACCCGAACTGATCCGCAATGGGCGGACCGGAATTGTGACTCAGGCGTCCAATCCGGCCGCGCTGGTTAGCGCGATTCAGATCCTGGCCAACGATCCTTCCCTGCGAATAAGGCTGGCTGAAAACGGACGCGGGGAATGGAGCGCCCGCTTCACCGTGGAGCGGTTTCAACGTGAAGTGTGCGACCGGCTGGAGGCTGCGGCAAGCCGGCCAGCGCTCGCCGCCAACGCAACCCGTTCCAAACCAGGCGCGGCCAGCTTCGCGAGTGGTGCAGCAACCGCTTGGCCAGAAAGGCCGCTCCCACCACACGGCGTTTCAGGCGCAGTTTCAGATCCGGCGAAGGCACATGTACGTCGGCAATATAAGGATTGAGCCGCCGGGGAAACAGCCGCCGATTGACGATCTGAAGCCGGTCTTCGAATCCGTTCACAAGAGACAGATGCAGGAATAGTTCATCCTTGTTGGGCCGCTCTAAAGCCGCAAGCGGCGAAAACCCGAACATGCCGAACCAGCGTTCGACCTCCGCCGGGAGCATATTCAGGCATTCCCGCATCACCGGGTTCACCCGGCATCCGAACCATTCCACCGCCAAGCGGCACGCGACGGTTTCCACCAGCGGCGCCGGCCGGGCATTGCGCCAGTCGCGCCAGAACGCGACGTGCTCTTCGGTGTGATGCAAGAAGTGCGCCAGTTCATAGACGTGGTATGCGCGGGCGTCGCCACGGAGCAGATGCCTCACCAGGTGCCATGCCGCGTAAGAAAACGCGTCGGCCGGGTGCAAGGCCTGAAACAGCAGCGCACCCGAGCGCCGGATTTCTCTCCGTTCCCAAAACCGGCACGCGCCGGAGACGTTAAGCCGCTCCGTGGCTGCGTCCCAGAAGCGGAAATGCAGTTCGATGGTTATGGGGATATCGGGATCGTAATAATCGTCCTTGGGCCGCCAGCCAGTCTTGAGAATCAGCGGCGGCAGGTGATCGAGCACGCTTCTTCCCGTGCGGCCGAACGGTTCGTAACCGAGTCCTTGGATCGCCGCATACGCAGGTTCGATTTGATCCGGCGGACAGTACAAGTCCAAATCGTACTGCGGGCGATGGCGCAAATCGGCACAGTACAGCGGGTAGTGCGAAAACCCCTTCAGCACGGCGAACTCGATTCCGCGCCCAGCCAGGGCTGCAGCGATGGTCTGATACGTTTCCCCGATGCGCTGCTGGCGGATGGCGTTATTCGCCAAATCCCGGTCGATGCGGGCGCGGACCCGCCCCGGCAAATGTTCGCGGCAACGGACTCCCAGGGGCAAGGTGAGTTGGGATCGGTCCGTGAGTCGAAGCAGCTTACGCCATTCCGAATCGGCTATTCTGCGCAGGTCTTCCGTCTGCGCGCCTGTGAAGCTCAGGCTGCGCAACACCGACATGAGACCGTTCATCCCTTTGCACCTCGCATGACCAATGCGCGCAGGGCGCGCTCCGCGCGAGCCAAATCCGAGTAACGCAGCCGGAACGCGGGCAACTGAGCCAAACGGTCTAGAGTAAGCCCGTGGCGCTCACGAACAGAGTGGTCGCCAAAGCAGATACCCTCTTCCAATTCGAGCCGGGCTTGTTGCGAAGAGAGCGGGTCGAGCGATGCACCGGTCTGCAGCGTCAACACGGTTGAGAAACACAAGATGACTGGCCGCGCCTTCGACCGCCGATCTCAAGTTCAGATCCGCAGGGTCGGCCTCAATATCCGTCTTGCCGCTGGGACGCAGCACTCTCGGGAACTCTGCGAGTTCCGGAAACAACCGGGCCGCCGTTCGACGGAAGCGGATTTCGTGAGGACGGCCCACAATCCGGTTGTCGCGTCTCCCGGTTAACACCGCAACGGCATCCCCGGAAAGAAACGCCCACCCGCGCCGCGCGCACTCATACGCCAGACAAGTCTTCCCCGAACCGGAAGCTCCGCTCAAGATTACCGCATGCCCGTCCAGCGCTACACACGAAGCGTGAACGAAAGCGGCATGGCGGGACGAGATCAATACGTACGCCAAAGGCTCCAGAAAGTGGTAACGAAAGTACGCGGCGTCTGAAGCGACGGCACGCGAGACGCAAATATGTCCGAAGCCCCCATTCAGGTCGGCGGCGGCGAAGTTGTCGCGGCTCGCAACGATGGTCAGCAGATTCCCTTGTCCGCGAAGAATGGGCGCATCCTGAGGCGCTTCCCCGCGGGAGTCATCGTCGACGGTGATGGCGATGCGGATCGGGGGAGGATCGAACAGCTTGGGACAGCGCGACCACGTATGCCTCGCCGCGGCTAACGCTGCTTCGTGATTGGTCGCGATTCGCAGCGGGAATCCCATCGGGTAGAATTCCGTTTCGATGGGAAGAGGCTGAGTGAACCGCAGCGGATCGTGATGGCGAGGTCCCAACGCAGGCTGCATTACACGCTCCCCTGCAAAATCAGTTTCTCGCGCGATCCGAAAACCAGCCACGTCATTGCGCCGAATAGCAAGGCTTGCGCGATGGAGGCAGCCATTGAAATCCCGGCTACGCCGTAGCGGCCCATCAATGCATAGTTCAACGCCACGCTCACGATCAGCGAGCCAACCGAAAGAGGCAGCAGTACGCGGTTGGCCTTCATAACCGAAAAGACTCGCATCAGGATGGAGATTCCTACCACAAACGGCATTTGGAGCAGAGACCAGATTTGTACGGCCGCCACGGCTCCTGTATCGGCCGAAGTAAACGCTCCGTGCTGGAGCGTCAGGCGCACGATTGGCGCGGAAAACAGGATGAATACGCCTGCTGCCGCCACGCTTGCGAGGGAAGAGCCGTATAACAGCGGCCGCAGCGATTGCCTCACGCTGCTCCAGTCCTGCTGCGCGGCGACGCGCGAAAGATGCGGCAGCACCGCGACTCCCAAGGCCGCGGGGCCGATCGACATCAGCACGGTGGAAAGCCGTGTCCCGTAGTTCAAAACCGACACGCTTCCCGGCCCCAGCCACGCCGCCATCACCTGTCCAATGGCGACGGTCCCGCCGCTCACGGCGCCGCTCGCGGCAAGGTATCCGTACTCCTTTCGGAAAGCGTCCATTCGCAAACCACGCCACGGGAGTTCCGACGAACGTCTGGGGGTCCAGCGAAGCGGCAGGATCGGATAGCCGCTGCCGCGCATCGCGAGCCCCAAAAGGATCAGTTCGCCCGCCGCGCCGGTTGTAGTCGCCGCCGCTAATAGCCAAGCCGGGCTGCCGGAACCGGCCAATACCACCGCCAACGTGATCGCCGCTGGAGTAAAGAGAACCGTTGCTGCGGGAGCGGCGAAGCTGCTGCGCGAGTTCAATACCGCCCGCCACACGTTCGCGACAGCGTTAAAGGGAATCACCGGCAGCATCAGCAGCGCCAGCAGACCCACCATCCGCCACTTCGCGGGAGCAGCCGCGGCTCCCAGTAGAAGGTATCCGGCGATCGCCATCGCGACCGCCGCGGCGCCCAGCATTGAGAAACGCACGCTCTGCGCTAACAACCTGCCGTACAGAGCTTGCGCCGCGCCGCGGCCCGAGCGGTGCTCCAACTCGATTAGCCTGGGCACCGTCACCGGAACCAGCGCGCCACAAAACGTGTCGGCAAGCACCGATGGAATCAGGAACGCGAGCAAGTAGCTGTCGAGTTCCGGTCCCGATCCGAAGACGTGCGCGATCGCAATCGACTTGGCGGCGCCAGCAGCCTTAGCGACCCCGGCGATGACGCTCAGCGTCAGCGTGTCGGTCAGAAAACCGGATGCTCGGCGAGCCGCTGGCCGCGCTTCAAGACACGGCGCAGACGCCATAAGCCTCCTGCTCTCGCTTCGCCGCGTTTCTCTTTAAGACGTTGCCGTTTAAGACGGCGTTGAAACCGCGCTCGAACGCCGCTTCCGAAAACTCGCTGGCGCGCCTCTGGAGCTCAAGTGGGTCGAACAAATGTGACTGCCGGTCGAACTTTCGCAAGGCCTGCTCCAGCGCCGCTTCCGAAGGCTCCTCGTAGAGGACGCCGCAAGCTTCGGCTACAATCTCGGCAGCCCCTCCCCGCCCCAACGCGATCACTGGTTTTCCACTGGCCAGCGCCTCCACCATTGCGATACCGAAGTCTTCCTCGCCGGGCATGAGGAACGCCTCCGCGTGCGCGTACAAATCCCGCAGTTGTTCGTCCGGCACACGTCCGCAGAATTCGACGTTCGTAGCAGCCATGCGCCTCAGCTCGCGATATCCAGGCCCATCGCCAACAATCTTGAGTTTGCGGCCATTTCGCGCAAACACTCGCACGGGGTAGTCCAGCCGCTTGTAAGGGACCATCTCCGATACGGCCAGAAAATACCCGTCTGAAGACGCATGATGAAACGAGTCGACTGCCACCGGCGGATAAACCATGGCCGATTTGCGCCGGTACGTCTTCCAGATGCGCCGCCGGATGTTGCGGCTGTTTGCAACGAAGCGGTCGACCCTTGCGGCGGTCGAATAATCCCAAGTTCGCAGGTAGTTGGAAATCGGAGCGAATAGTGCGCGCTCGATGGCGCTGCCGCAAAACTCCTGCCGGTAGGCTGGGTAAAGCTCCCACAGGTAACGCATGGGAGTGTGGCAATAACAGAGGTGCCGCGTTGCCGAGGAAACAATCACGCCTTTCGCTGGCCCGGATTCGCTGCTGATGACCAAGTCGTAGCCGCGCAGGTCAAAGCTCTCTAGCGCAAGCGGCATCAACGGCAGCAAGGAACGATAGATGCGCCGCAACGGGTTGAGGAACGACGCGGTGACCCGCTTCGACCGGATGAGCGGCGAGACCGATTCAGGTTCATAGAACAGCGTGAAGATATCCGCTTCGGGGAAGATGCGGCAAAGCGCCTCCAGCACCTTTTCTCCGCCGCGCGAACCCAGCAGCCAGAAGTGCACCAGAGCGACGCGTGGTTTAGAAGGCATCGGACCCCTTCAACACGGTGGGAATCGACCGCCACAAGATTCGCAGATATAACCCGGGCGAAGCGTGGCTGGCCAGCCATAAGTCCAGCCGCCTCCGCTGCGCGTAACTGAGCCGGCTGCGGCCACCGGTTTGCCACAAACCGGTCAATCCCGGGCGCAGTGCGAGCACGTCCTCCGCGCACGATCCATAGTGCTCCTCCAACTCGGCTCGCGTGATCGGCCTAGGGCCCACCAGCGACATCTGCCCTCGAAGCACGTGGTAAAGCTGCGGAATCTCGTCAATGGAGTAGCGCCGGCACCAGGCCGCAAACCTGCTGGTGACTCGATCATCGCCCTCGCACTTGTCGGCTGGTATCGCATTGGAAACATCTTCGATCATGAACAGCGGGCCCCACGGCTGCCTCGGTTCCCACATAGTACGCAGCTTGAGCATGGGCAGTTCTTCCCCGAACCGTCCCACTCGAATGTGTCTGACCAATGGGGTTCTCCGCGCCAACACAACGATCACGCCGCAGACCAACAGCAACAACGGCCCAGCCATCACGAGCGCGGCGGCTGCGACCACCGGCTCCATCCGGTAGACCCAACCCAGCGGTTGCGGCTGGGGCTTATCCGCGCGTTTCAGCGCCAGAACATGTTCAGCTGCTGGTGTCACGATTGATAGCGGTCGACCCGGTTCACACGCTTAGACCGGCGCCTTTCGCAATCGGGAACGCCTTCATAACCGTCCTGTTCCAAGCTAAGTCGAGAGCCGTCTAAACAATGCGGTGGTGCACCCACGATGCCGCTGAAGTCAAGGCCGTCCAGAAAAGTTGTTTTCTTTTTTCCCGCGTTTTCCAGCCAGGAAGCGACCGCGCCATTGGGAATCCTGGCGGTGTCCACGCCGCTGCTTCGCGCCGGCTATGAGATACGCATCGTCGACTCCACCATCACGCCGAACTTTCGCAAGCGGGTGATCGAGGAACTGGAGGACGCGTTGTGCCTGGCCGTCTCTCTCGTCACCGGGCCGATGATCAAGGAGACGGTGCAAATCGCGCGCGAGGCCAAGCGCATGTTTCCCGGCAAACCCGTGATTCTCGGCGGTTGGCATCCATCTCTTTTACCGGATCAAACGCTCGCCGCGGAATACGTCGACGTTGTCGTCAAAGGTCAAGGCGAAGACGCCATGCTCGAAATCGTCGAGCGCATCGCCGCGGGCGAGTCTCTGCGCGGCGTCGAGGGCGTGGGCTATAAGGAAGACGGACGCCTGGTCTTCAACCCTCCCCGAGCGCTGAAACCCATTCGCGAGCTTCCTCCGAAGGCCTACCATCTCGCCGATTTCGACGCCTATCAGCGCGTCTGCGGGCGCCGGTGGGCCATGTACACGTCCAGCCTGGCGTGCCCCTACAACTGCGGCTACTGCACCAACGACGGAGTTTACGGGCGAAAGTGGAACGCGCTCGATCCGGAGCAGGTGGTCGAGGAGACCACCGATTTGGTCTCGCGCTACGGACTGCAGCTCTTGTGGATCGTCGACGACAACTTTTTGGTGGATCGTGAACGCGCGATTGGGATCGCCGAAGGTCTGGTCCGCGAGCGGCGTCAAGTTCGATTGGAGCATTCAATCCTCCACGAATCTGGTGTGCCGCTTCAGCGTGGCGGAGCTCAAGCTGCTGAAGCGCGCCGGCCTTTCTCAAGTCTCGCAGGGCGCGGATTCCGGTTCGCTCAAGGTGATGAAGCTGATGGACAAGACCTTCCAGAAACTGGAGACCATCCACGAGGCGGCGGCGAAGCTCACCGAGGCTGGCATTCGTCCTTCCTTCAACATGATTTTCGGTTACCCCGGCGAAGGCGAGGCGGAGAGGCGTGAATCCATCCGGCTCATCATGGACATCTGCCGCCACTATCCCGGCGCGGAGTTTTGGACCAACATCTTCACTCCCTATCCCGGTTCGCCGATCATGAAGCGCGCCTTCGAACTCGGTATTGATGTTCCTAAAAGCCTGGAAGGCTGGGTCGATTTCTTCCCGCGCTACACCGTTCTTCCGTGGCTGAAGGGGCGCACGCACGCGAACGTCCAGACCATGCGCGAGTATTTACGCGTGGCATTCAATCGGGTGCCCATCGGCATTCGACGCAAGAACCTGCTCCAGCGAGCCGTTCACGAAATGATCGGAGTTCCCGCGCGCTGGCGCTTGGACCACGATGTGTACTCTTTCCCCTTCGAGTTGTGGCTGAAGGACACTGTGAACCGTTGGGTGGAGCCACCTAAGGCCAAGGTCGATGCGCACCGCTTGGAAGCCGAGGCGGTCACATGCTAACGGCCGCGCAATCGAAACGGGTCATTTTGTTTCTTCCGCCGTACGCCGGGAGGGTCCTGGGTCCGCCGCTTGGCCTGCTCAGCCTGGCGGGATCCGTGCGAGAAGCGGGCTACACTCCGGTGATCATCGATGGCGCGCTCGACCGCCAATACCTGAATCGCATCTTCGAGCAGGCTTCCGATTGTCTGTGCTTCGGCGTTTCTTTGCTGACCGGCCCGATGATTCGCGACGCGATTACCGCGAGCAAATATTTCCGCGCCCTCCGGCCGGACGTTCCCATCGTATTCGGCGGCTGGCATCCCAGTCTCCGCAGCGCCGAAACATTACGCGAGGATTTCGTCGACGCCGTGGTCCGCCACCAAGGCGAGCGAACTCTGGTGGAGATCCTCCAGCGCATCGAAGCCGGGCGCGAATTCGATCTGGTCAGCGGCTGCTGGTTCAAACGGCACGGTCAAATCCATATGAATCCGGACCGGCCGGCTGTTCCGCTCCCGGACTTGCCCCCACCCGCTTACGATCTGGCGGATTTCGACGCTTATGAGCGGTCCAGCGGCCAGCGTAAGCTGCCTTACGCCACCAGCATAGGGTGCCCCTACGCGTGTAATTACTGCACCGATATGGTGTTCTACAATCGCCGCTTCAACGCCTACGATGCGGACCACGTGGTTGACGAACTCGCCTGTCTAACCGAGCGTTATCGCCTCAACGAAGTAGCCTTGGTCGATTCCAACTTCCTGGTGGACGTGCACCGCGCGGCCGCCATCGCGGAAGGCATCGTCCGCCGTGGGATGCGCGTTCGCTGGTCTTTCCAGGCCTCGACGGACCTGTTATGCCGTCTCCGCGATGAGCAAGTCGAATTGCTCGCTCAGAGCGGAGTTTGCCACATCGGGTTTGGAACGGAGTCGGCATCGCCCGAAGTTCTGGAGCGAATGAACAAGCGCCACCAGCGCATAGAGGACATCTCTGAGGCGGCTCGCAAGTGCGCGCGCGCCGGCATCCGCGTCACTTTGAACCTGATCTTCGCCTACCCTGGCGAGCGGGAACAGGACCGCCGCGAAACTCTGCGCGTGATGGGCGATATCGCGCGTCAGCATAGCAATGTCACCTTCTCGCCGAACGTGTTCACTCCTTACCCCGGTATCCCCATTTGGCCGGAGCTGATCGAGCGCGGCTTGCGCGAGCCCCAGAGTTTGGATGAATGGGCGGATATCGATCTCGGAGCGAGCAGGCTGCCCTGGCTGCGAGGATCCTCCTTTGCGCAACTCAAACGTGGCATCTCTTACTTCTTGCTCGCCAACGAACTGAATAAGGCCGGCTGGCAGACCCGCTCGGCCGTGTCGCGACGCGTCGTCTCCCTGCTTCGGCGGCCCTTGCATTGGCGCTTGCGTCACAACTTCTTTGCCTTGCCTTGGGAGCTATGGCTGTCCATGGCGCAAAAGTGGCTGGTGGTGCGGCGATCTCTTCTCACCGGACAGCCTCTGAGCCGCGAATTGAGTGGGGAAGCGTAACCATGGCTGAAGTTCTGTTGACCCACAGTAACCACGTCTATTCGGACCCCAAGCAGGTCGCGAAGATGCAGCCCTATCCTCCGCTCCAGACGCTTCTGGCGGCGGCTGTGCTGGAACAAGCCGGAATCAGCACCGCTCTCTTCGATCCCGCCCTCGTCGACTCGCCGGAGCAAGGCTTCGAGCAAGCGTTGAAGCGCCACAGTCCCCGCCTGGTTATTGTTTGCGAGGACGATTTCAATTTTCTCTCCAAGATGTGCCTGGCACGAAACCGCGAGTTTGCGTTTTGGATGGCTCGCACCGCCGCAGACTCAGGCGTAGAGACTGTGGTGCACGGGTCTGACGCCTCAGATCACACGCTGTCCTATCTGAGCGCGGGATTCAACGCAGTCGTAACCGGTGAGCCGGAGACAACTCTGCTGGAACTCGCCCAAAGGCTCCCTCATGCCCAGATTGCCGGTATCGCCTCTCGCTGCGAGCAAGGACTGCATTACAACGCTCCGCGCGCCGTACGTCAGCATTTAGACGAGCTGCCGTTGCCGGCCTGGCACTTAATCGATATGGACCGGTATCGCGATGCGTGGATCGCCTCGCACGGCTACTTCCGTTTGAATCTCGCCTCCAGCCGCGGATGCCCGTACCGCTGTAACTGGTGCGCCAAGCCGATCCACGGCAATCGCTATCGCGTGCACTCACCGGAGCGCGTTGCCCAGGAAATGTCGGAGCTGAAGCGGCGTTTCCAGCCCGATCGCCTCTGGTTTGCGGATGACATCTTCGCCCTATCTCCGCGCTGGACTCACGAATTCGCCACGGCCGTGGAGCGTATGGGCGCGCAAATCCCCTTCAAGATGCAATCGCGCTGCGACCTTATGACTCGTCCCGCGGTCGCCGCACTGCGTCGCGCCGGCTGCGAAGAGGTCTGGATGGGAGCCGAGTCTGGCTCACAGCGCGTGCTCGACGCCATGGATAAGGACCTCCAAGTGGAGGAAATTTACGCAGCCCGCGCCAACCTCCGCGCGAACGGAATCCGCGCGTGCTTTTTTCTCCAGTTTGGATACCCTTGCGAGACGTGGTCCGATGTCGAAGCCACTGTTCGCATGGTTCGCGAAACCGCGCCGGATGACGTCGGCATCTCCGTCTCCTATCCACTTCCCGGCACCAAGTTTCATCGAATCGTGGCAGGAGAAATCGGCGCGAAATCCAACTGGCGGGATAGCGCGGATCTCGCCATGATTTTCCGCGGCGAGTTTTCCACGGATTTCTACCGCGCGCTCGCCGATGCGATTCATGCCGAGGTTCGCGGTACGGGCGACACCGCCGCGGCCTGGCGATTGGTCGGCGAACTCCGTGCAGCCGGGCAGAACGAGGCGACGCCTGAATTGGCGGGGGTATGATGCGGCTGCTGCTCACCCACGCCTACTTCCTCGCGGAGGACGCGAAGGAGCAGAAGATCATGAAGCCCTATCCGCCCATGGGGATTCTTTATCTTTCCTCGCACCTGCGCAACCAGGGATTCGACTGCGATATCTACGACTCCACATTCGGTACGCGCGAGGAACTTTTCCGGCTTCTGGATGACGGCCCCGCCGGCGTGCTCGGGCTGTACGTGAACTTGATGACGCGCGCCAACGCGCTGGCCATCGTAGCGCACGCGCGAGAGGCCGGATGGCTGGTGATGCTGGGCGGTCCCGAACCGGCCAACTACGCTCCGGAGTATCTGGCAGCCGGCGCGGACCTCATCGTGACCGGTGAGGGCGAGCTTGCCGTAGAGCGCTTGCTGCGACCGAACTTCGATCGATCGGCGTGGTGTTCCATTCCCGGCTTGATCTTCGCTGGTCCCGATGGCATGCCGATTGCGACCGGCCCCGCACAGCTTCTTCACGATCTTGACGCGCAGCCGTGGCCGGATCGGGAACGCGTGGACATCCCTCGATACCTCGACGTCTGGCGCTCCCGCCACGGCATGGGTTCCATCTCCATCATTACCGCGCGAGGCTGCCCTTACCGCTGCAATTGGTGCAGTCACTCCGTCTATGGCCACACGCACCGCCGCCGCACGCCGAAATCCGTCGTCGATGAAATCGAATGGGCGCTCAACCGCTATCGTCCCGAGATGCTGTGGATCGCCGACGACGTGTTCACCATCCACCATGGGTGGCTGGCCGAATACGCGGCCGAGATGCAACGCCGCCGCATTCGCATTCCCTTCGAATGCATCACCCGCGCTGACCGTCTGAACGCGCGCGCCTCCGCCCTGCTGGCCGAGCTGGGATGCATGCGCGTCTGGATCGGCTCAGAAAGCGGTTCGCAGCGAATCCTGGATGCAATGGAGCGCGGCGTCACCGTCAAGCAGGTCCGCCAAGCGATTGCGCTGGCGCAATGCAACGGTATCGAGACCGGAATGTTTCTCATGTGGGGATACGATGGCGAAGAGATCTCCGACATCGAAGCTACGGTCGACCACGTCAAAGCCTGCCGTCCGGACATTTTCTTCACCACCGTTTCCTATCCCATCAAAGGCACCCCGTATTTCGAAAAGGTGCGCGACCGCCTGGTGTCCATCGAACCGTGGGCGCAATCGAGCGATCGCAATTTCGCCATCGCCGGGCGGCACTCCCGCGCCTTCTATCGCCATGCCGATGAATTACTGCGAAATGAGATGGCTCCGCAGCCGAACGCCGCGGCGATTCAAGCGGCCCGCCAGGCCCTGGCCGCCACCAGCCATGAGGTAGAAGCATGAGCTCGGCTGCTGCCTCATTCTTCGATGGCTTGGCTGGCCGCTATGACCAATCGTGGACCAACTCTCCTATTGGCCGCTTGCAACGCGACGCCGTGTGGAAGGAATTGGATCGCATCGTGAAGCCGGGGGATCGTGTGCTGGATCTCGGGTGCGGGACGGGCGAAGATGCCGCGCACTTGGCCGAGTTGGGCGCAGCAGTCGACGCAATCGACGCATCGCCCAAAATGGTCGAGGCCGCGCGCCGCAGGGGCGTGAATGCCCATGTGATGCCGATCGAACAAATCCGCAGGCTGTCAGGAAGCTACGATTTGGTCCTATCGAACTTCGGCGCGGTCAATTGCGTCCAGGATTTGGCGTCGCTTCGCGAGCCGTTCGCGCGATTGCTTCGCCCTGGAGGCGCTCTGGCGATCTGTTTGATCAATCGCTTCTGCCTTTGGGAGACCGCCTATTACGTCGCTCGCGGCCAATTCAAGAAGGCTTTCCGGCGATGGCCCGGCACATCAGAAGCGTCCTCCGGGTTGCGCGTTTTCTATCCATCCGTGCGAAGCATTCAACACGCCTTATCGCCCGAGTTCTGCCTCAGTCGCGATCGAGGCATTGGGATCGCTGTTCCACCGTCCTATGTCACGAACCTGCCCAACCGGATGCTGCGCGGATTCGCTTGGTGCGACTCTCGAATTGCGGAGTCAGTCCTGGGTCGCAACGTGGCCGACCACCGTCTACTCATTTTTGCTCGATGATCTCTGGTCAATGATAATCCTGCTCCACCCCAAGGCCGTCAAACCGCACAACCGCAGGTTTCCGTTGGCGATTTTGTCTATCGCCGCGGTTTTGGAAGGAATCGAGGAATACCAGATCGTCGACGGCAACCTCGACCCCACTCCCGGCGAAACCATGGACCGCATCGCCCAAGATAATGCCATCGAGCTGCTGGCCGTCTCGGTCATGCCCGGCCCGCAGATGGTCTCGGCCATCCAGCTCTGCCGGGAGTTCCGGGAGAAACATCCGAAGGTGCCCATCGTTTGGGGCGGCTACTTTCCGTCCCTCTACGCGGACACCACGCTCAACGCCGGCTACGTGGATTTCGTCATTCGCGGGCAAGGCGAAGAGACCATCGTCGAACTGCTCCAGGCTCTTCGAGGCCCGCGCCGTCTCGCGGACATTCGCGGACTCTCCTTCAAGGACGCGTTCGGCCTCCACGTCCATAACCCCGAGCGCCCCCTCCGCTCGCCCAACGATTTTCCCGTACTGCCCTATCACCGCCTCGGCCCGTTGGAGCGGTATCTGTTGCCGACCTTTCTGGGCCGACGCACAGGCGTCCATCATGCCAGCATCGGCTGCCCTTTCCGCTGCCAGTTCTGCGGCGTGGTTCCCATCTTCGACGGCCGGCAGAAGACTGAGGCTCCGGAGCGCACCGCCGAAGTTCTGGGCATGCTGAAGCGCAATTTCGGAATGGACGCCGTCCAGTTTTACGACAATAACTTCTTCCTCAATGAGACTCATGCGCGCCGGCAAGCCGAATTATTGATCCCACTAAACCTCCGCTGGTGGGCCGAAGGCCGCATCGATACATTCCTCCGTTACTCCGACGCCGCGCTGCGGGAAATCCGGCGCTCCGGCGCGACCATGATTTTCTTCGGCGCGGAATCCGGATCGAATGAGGTGCTCGCGCAGATGAACAAGCGCATCACCGCGGAGCAGACCCTGGAACTGGCTGCGCGTATTCGCAACTTCGGGATCATCCCCGAGTTTTCTTTCGTCGTCGGCAACCCGAGCACACCCGCCGAAGACACTCGCGACACCATTCGCTTCGTCCGCCGCATCAAGCGCCTCAATCCTGACGCAGAGATCATCGTCCAGCACTACATCCCCACGCCCCACCCCGACGGCATGTACGGCGCTATTGAAGGGAAGATCGAGTTTCCCCGCACACCAGACGAGTGGGCGACGGAACGATGGTTCAATTTCACCATTCGCCAGGATCCTCACCTCCCCTGGCTGCCCCGCAGGGTCAAACGCCGCATCGATAACTTCGAGCTGGTGATCAATTCGCGCTGGCCCACCGTGCAGGATATTCGCCTTCCGCGTTGGGGACGAGTCCTGCTCCAGTCGTTGAGCAGTTGGCGTTATGCCGCCGGGTTCTACGATTTTCCGGTGGAGCTGGCCTGGGCCGGTAAATTCGTTTCGCTGCGGAAGCCGCGTTGGGAAAGCCTATGACGGTGCTGGAATCCACCGCGGCGTACCGCCTTTGGTCCGCTACGTACGATGCCAATCCCAATCCCCTTTTGGCTTTGGAGCATCGCGTTCTGCGCGAGCGTTTGCGCTTGTCTCCCTACACCGTAGTGTTGGATTTGGCCACCGGGACCGGGCGTTGGCTTGAGTACGCTCTGGCGCAAGGGGCAAAGGGAATCGGACTCGATCTTTCAGCGGAGATGCTGGCCCAGGCAGCCCGCAAGGGAATGGCCGGCCTTCTGGTTCAGGCGACGATTGACGCGCTTCCTCTCCCTCGCGATTCCGCGACCGTCGCTATCTGTTCCTTCGCGCTTGGATATGTAGCGTCGCCGGAAGTGGTGTTTCGCGAAATGGCTCGCGTGTCGCGCACCGTCATTGTTAGCGATCTGCACCCGGATGCTGTCAAGGCGGGCTGGATGCGATCCTTTCGCGCGGGCGACGAACAGTTCCGGGTATCCAGCCACCTTCATACGCGCGCAGCTCTGCACCACGCCGCCAAGGCCGCCAGACTCAAACCCGCCTGGCAGACTGAGGCGCACTTCGGCGAACCGGAACGGGGCATCTTCCAGCAAGCCGGCAAAAGCGCCGCATTCGAGTCCGCACGAGACATTCCCGCGATCCTGATTTCCTGCTGGACCCGCCCATGAGGATCACGGGCGCTCGCGTTGCCGTCGACGCAAACCGATCCGGGCATCGGGATCTTACCATCCGCGAAGGTCGCATCTCGCTAGAAAGGACACCTGACCGCGAGGAACCGGAGCTGGATCTCAGTGGCTTCTTGCTCCTGCCGGGTCTGGTCAACGCGCACGATCACCTCGAGTTCAATTTGTTTCCGCGCCTCGGATCGGCGTTCTATCCCAACGCCAAATCCTGGGCCGGCGATATTTATCGGCCGCACGATTCTCCGGTGCGTGAGCATCTTTCGCTCTCGAAACGCGCCCGGCTCATGTGGGGTGGCCTCAAGAATCTCCTCTCCGGCGTCACCACCGTGGCGCACCACAACCCTGTCGACGATCCATTTCTGAATGCGGATTTTCCCGTGCATGTCGTCAGGCAGTTCGGCTGGGCGCATTCTCTCGACTTCGGCGCGGACGTGCTGGAGCGCTTTCGCGCGACTCCCGAAGACTGGCCGTTCGTGGTGCATGCCGCGGAAGGCGTCGACGAACGCGCCACGTCCGAGATCGCGCAACTGGATTTGCTGGGCGTCCTTTGCGAAAGAACTGTGCTGATTCACGCCATCGGCCTGGATCATCCTGGACTGGAGTTGGTGAAGCGGCGCAACAGCGGAATCGTGTGGTGCCCCACTTCGAATCTCTCGATCTATGGACGCACCCTCTCCGCCTCCGCGCTGCATTCAGGCTTGAATATCGGGCTCGGAACCGACTCGGCCATGACCGCGCAGACCGATCTGATCGACGAAATAGCGATGGCGCGGCGGGTTTCAGACCTGGGCCGCGCCGGCGTGTACGAAATGGTCACCACCCGTCCAGCCCGGCTTCTTCGGCTTCGCGACGGCCAAGGCGAGATCGGAGAGAACGGCGTTGCCGACTTGGTCGCCGTCCGGGATCGCGGTCAGACCCCAGCCGAAGCGCTTGAAGCGATGACGCCGGAGATGGTGATCGTCGGAGGCGTAATCCGCTTGATTTCGCCGCCCTTGCGTGAGCGCGTCAATCTAGATCACCCCATCAAACCCCATCGCAGCGCTTCGCACTCCGTGGCCCTGGAAGGCCGGGGCCGCTGGTTCACCAGCGTGGACGTGCCGGCGCTTCACCAGGAAACCCTGCGAGTGCTCGGCCCGGAGTACCGCTTGGCGGGGAAACGAGTGTCGCTGTGAAAATCGACCGCTTGCCCGTGTTGGTTTTGACTCCGCACAGCCGCTGCAACTGCCGCTGCGTCATGTGCGACATCTGGAAAACCACCGAAGCGCGGGAGCTGACGGAATCGGATGTAGAGCGGCAACTCGAGAGCATCCGTCGCCTGCGTGTTGAATGGGTGGTGCTCTCCGGCGGTGAGCCGATGATGCACTCGAATCTGTGGCGGCTGTGCCACCTTCTGCGGGCGAGAACGAATATCCGCATCACTCTGCTCAGCTCCGGTCTGTTGCTGGGGCGAAACGCCGCGGCAATCGTGGAGCACCTGAATGACGTGATCGTCTCCCTCGACGGTCCTCGTGAAATTCACGACGCCATCCGCGGCGTTCCCGGCGCGTTCGATCTGCTGGCCGCCGGCGTCGAACAAATCCGGGCGCTGCGCGCAGGGTTCGCCATTTCGGCCCGATGCACGGTTCAGCGCGGAAATTTTCGCCATTTGGGGGCAACCATGGACGCGGCCCGCGCCCTCCGCCTCAACTCCATCTCCTTTCTTGCCGCGGACCTCGAATCCTCCGCGTTCAACCGTCCTCAAGCCTGGCCGCTCGACAAGCAAACGCAGGTCGGCCTCGGTCCGCAGGATGTCTCCGCTCTCGAAGGTGAAATCGAATTGCTGATCGCTCGCGGGGAGTGCCGCAACTTCGTCCTCGAATCCCCCGGCAAGCTCCGCCGTATTGCACGTCACTTCCGCGCCCACCTGAAGGAAGTGGCGCCGGTATCGCCGGTCTGCAATGCACCGTGGACCTCAGCGGTTGTGGAAGCGGATGGCGCGGTGCGCCCGTGCTTCTTCCATCGCCCCATCGGAAACATCCACTCCGGGCAGACGCTGGAACAGATTCTAAACGGACCCGAAGCAACGGCCTTTCGCGAGTCTCTGAATATCGTGCGCGATCCGGTCTGCCAGAAATGCGTGTGCTCGATCAACTGGGGGAATCGAGCCAAGGCCGGAGATCGCGCCCCAACAGTTGTTCCAGCCGCTTCACATCGTCACGATAATAATCCCGCAGATACCGGCGATCCGCAGCCTCCATCGCAATCGAGCTGCGTGGCTTGAATAAAACGGACCGCGCTCGGGACCGCAACCCGGCCGGCAAAATCGTCCGCAAACCCGCCGCCGCGCCCGATCGATTCAGCAGGTAAATGCGCGCCCAAGGAGCGCGGCTGTCTCCTCTCCAGTTCCTTCATCCCGAAATCCGGCTTGAACTCCGCATCGGCGCCCAAAAACTCGAACACTTCCGCAAGCAACCGCGTGGCGTCCTGCCAGGCTTCTTCATAGAGAAAGATCCGCACTTGCTCCCGTGGAAATAAATCTAGGTAACGCTTCACCTGCTCGTAGTACAGACCGTTTTCAAGGAAAGGATAGAGCGGCTGAAACTCGCGTTTGGTGTTTCTAACCGCCCGCTCAATCTGCTGCCGGAAGGACCCGCTCACCACGCCATCGGCGGCATTGTTCAGGTATTGCGAAAAGGCCCGTTCGGTGGGATCTCGCAGAATCATGATAATTCTGGCCTCCGGCGCCTTCGCGCGAATGTTCGCCGCGGCGGTCGCGGACCACAAGTAACACACGCTGGCTTCGCCTACGGCCACTTCATCCTTCGCGTTGCGGAACAGCTTAAGATAGTCCTCCCATTCGCTCACGATTCCTTGAGGCGGCGCCGTGCCCGCGCCGGGGTTCTCCAGGAATCGCCTGACCCACTGCGCTGCCTTTGCCGCCGCACCCCGGAACTCCTTACAAAACGCTTCCGGCCGGACTTCGGAAGCGAAATAGTTCGGCTCTTTGACCGGGCTCATGTAGATTTCGAGGATGCTGGCGCAGGTAGCGATACAAAGACGTCGTGCCCGCCTTAGGCGCGCCCACCACGAAAAAATTTGGCAGCCGGTTCGCGATGCCCTCGATACTACCAGTTCCCGTTTCCCCGATGAGCATGTCTAAAACTCAATGGACCCGCATTCGCCTCCGCCTCAACCGGTCTATTTCGATCGTGAAGCTCGAGCCTGGATCGTTACCCGCTACGCGGATGTTAAGGCCGCATTGCGTGAGCCAGCCCTACAGCAAGAGCATAAACATGGCAAGCGCAAGGAAGGCAATACGCGCGCGGAAGTGCTCGCCGCGCTCTCTGCCGCGAGGCTCGCGGAGTGGCAGAAGCAAATCGAGCCTCTGGCTCGCGAGATGTGCGCGGCGCTTCCCACGCATCGCCCCATCGATCTGGTTCGCGAGTTCATTGAGCCGTGGACCCAGGAAGCCGCGATCCTTGCCCTACCTGTCCGCCCGGCTCGCAAACAGCGCCTGCGCCGGATCCTCCGCCAGCGCGCTGCGTCAAGTGGCCCCTTCGGCTCACGCCGCGCCTTGGCCGCCGCACGATACCGATTCTTCTTTCGCGATCGTGCCGCGGAAAAATCGATCTTCATCGGTATCTCGGAAACCCTCCCCGGCTTTCTCGCGAATGCGTGGCTGAGCCTGCTCCGCCATCCGGCCCAGATGGTCTGCCTGCGCGATCATCCCGAGGCCATCCCTTCCGCGATCGAGGAGTTGCTACGCTACGCAGGACTGGTGCACTCCCTGGCCCGCCGCGCCGTCTTCGATGTGGAGATCGCGGAAGCTCGCGTCGCCGTCGGCGATGCTGTGATTCTGAAACTCGCCTCGGCTAATCGCGACCCACAGCAATTCTGCAACGCCAACGATTATGAGCCTGCGCGCCGCTGTTCTGGGCATCTGGCGTTAGGTCACGGCGACCATGCCTGCCCCGGAGCCTCGCTTCTTCGCCTTGCTTCCGCCGCCATTACGCAGGTCTTCGTCGATCGCTTCGCGAACGCCCGGCTGATGGGACAAATCGAATGGCGCCGCGGGGATACGCTGGTGTCTCCGGCCGCCCTGACGGTCACGATTTCACAGTAATTTTACGTTTTGGCGACGCTTTTCCCCGCGGGGGTCCGTAGAGTGGGGGCTAGACACTTATGCGCGTCCTTCAATCCAGTCTAGCCATACTTCTTTTCACTGCCGGCAGCGCCCTGCGCCTCACTGCGGCCCCACCGGAGCCTGATCCGGCGTCAACCGCCGCCCAATCAATTAACGCCCAATCGAATGACGTCCAACAGCTGGTTCGGGCGCTCAAGATCTCTTTCGCGGGCGATTCTTCGCCGGTTATGTTTCTGGAACATAGCGGACACCGCTACAGGATCGACGTCGCTACCCGCAGCATCACCGAGGTCGGTGCAGCGGAGACCGCCGCCGCACCTGTGTCCAACGTCTTCATCCCCGTCGCCGCGCAGCAGCCGGTCCCTCCACCAGCCGCGCTGCCAGCCGCTCAAGTCGCGGCACAGCCCTCGGGTGAAGCGCTCTTTCAAGCCAATTGCGCCCGATGCCACGGCCCGGACGGCAAGGGCATCCCCTCCATCGGAACTCCGGATTTTGTGAGCGTAGGCATGGATCGGAAGCATGCTGCGGACACGATCCGGAGTGGCCGGCCGGGCAAGATGCCGTCATTCACCGGCCGCTTGTCGGATACCGAAATCGCGGCAATTTCGCAGTACGTCAGCAGTCTGGGCGCATCGGGCTCTCCCCGTCCGGAGGGCAAACCCGGCGTCTACAAGCCAGGCGATGACGTCCTGTTCAGCTTGCCTACTGGACGCCCCATGGATAAAGGCGCGACGATCGTCAACTTCAGCCACCGCTTCCCCTACGATCCCGCCTTTCAAGGTACCAACCGCGACGGTGTGCTCTTCGGACTCGATGAATCCGCCCTGCCCTCCTTCGGCTTCCGCTACGGCGTTACCGACAGGCTCTTCGTGGACGCGTTCCGTTCGCCCACCTTCATCGGACGCCCGATTCAACTCATGGCCGGCTACAGCATCTTGGACGAGCAAAAGTCTGCGCCGTTTAACCTCAGTGTGCGAGCATCCGTCGAAGGCCAGAATAATTTCCGCAAGAACTACACGGAGAATCTCGAGGCCATCGTCTCCCGAAGCCTCACTCATCGGGCGCAGATTTACTTCGTTCCCACCATGTCCTTCAACGCCCGCCGCGTGGAGCAGGGCGGCCTGATCGATGGCGCGATCCCGGATACCCCGGGGATCAACACCTTCTCCCTCGGAATCGGCGGGGCCTTGGATATTCGTCCCACAGTGGCTTTGGTCGCCGAGGTCATCCCGACCTTAATGAACGGCGATCAGCTCGGCATCCACGGCCCGGCCTTTTCCTTCGGCATTCAAAAAAAGATTTACCGCCACGCGTTCACGTTTGGCTTCACCAACAGCCCCGGCGTGACGGTTTCACAGAGGGCGGGCACCGACGCAAGCTTCCTGAACAATCCTCGCGGGGATCTTTTCAAGGAGATGTTCGTGGGCTTCAATCTGACCCGGCAGATTCATTGAGCCCGAATCCGCCGATTCGCAGCTTACTTCGATCCGGGAGCCTGCTTCGCAGCGGCTTCCGTTTGATCCTCGCTCGCCGCGGTGTAGCAATCCAGGTTTAGGATCTGATCGAACGGCGCCAGCACCAGCGTCTGCTTGGGAACCACCCAAGGCTGCGTCAGGACTTTGGGATCTTCGAGAGTCGCCTCGATCTCCATGGTGTTGGCGTTCACGCGGGTGTAGCGCTCGATGACGTGCAGGGCGTCGGAGTGGAAGGAAACGCGCCCCTCCGCCGAGATCCACGTGTTATCGGTGAAGTTATTCGTATCCACCACCAGCGTGTCGCCTTCCCAGTGACCTATGGAATCGCCGCGGAATGAAGGCGGCTGGGTGTCGGGATGCGTTCTTCCGTCGATCGGAATGATCTGGAAGCCGTGGAACGTTTCCGTCAGCATCACCACGAACTTGGGCGATTGCACAATCTGAGCCACCGCGCCCACGTCAAACATTCTCACGTTCAAGGTTCCGAACGCCGTGGGTTGACACGCCAGCGTCGGATCGTCTTTATCCGCCAGCGTCTTCGCCTTGGCCTGAGCCGCTGGGTTGTAGAGGCCCGCGAAGGTTTGCGGCGCCGCGCCGCGTCCGCCGCCCCTTCCGGCCGCTCCACCACGTCCGGCCGCCGGAGTTCCCGGAGCCGCGCGCCCGCCAACGTCCGCGCCTCGCCACCAAACTCCGGAAAGATCGGGATGACCATCCGCCGTCCGCGGTACTGCGCTCTTCGAAGCCGCGTTCGCCGGCGCTTGTGCCCGTGCCGTTATACCCCACATCGCGATGCTCGCGATCGCCGCCGCCAGCATCCCGCGTTTCACTTTGTGTCCGGCCCCTCCTTCGGCCCGAACATCTCGTACGTCTTCCCGTCGGCAGTGGTCAGCTCCCGCAGCATGCCACGATACTGAGACAGGTCGCGCCCGCGGAATCCCTTGATGGTGACCTCGGTTCCCGCCTTGATCTCGGATTGCTTAAAGCCATTGCGAATCATGCCGCTTGGCGTGCCAGCTTCGAAGGACCACTCCTCCGTCTTGCCGTTCGCATCCTTCACCTGTAAGCGGAACCAGGAATGCGGATTACGCAGCAGAACCTCGGTGATCACGCCGTGTACCGTGATCGGCTGGTTCGTATCGTACGTCGCGGAAAAGGAATGATGCGCCCACGCGGGCACAGTGCCCAGTGCAACTAAACCCGCCGCAAATGCGGCGAGGACTCCTCGTTTCATATCGACCTCCCGGCAGTAGTTGAGTATACACCCGCTGTTTTACGTTCGGAAGGCTCGCTAGACGGCTCGCGATGGGGACTCGTTACCCACCCGCCACGGCGAGTGTCTTTTCGGCGCCGGGACAGTCGGTCATCACCTTCTGGTAATACTCCAGATACCGTCCGACACTTCTTTCGGCCGAGAAGCTCTGCTCCGCGCGAGCTTTCGCCGCCGCGCCCATTTCCGCGGCCAGCTTCGGATCGCCCGCGAGTCTGCGCACATGCTTGGCCATCCCCCGCACATCGCCCAGCTTCGCCAGGAACCCGGTCTTCCCGTCGATCACGATTTCCGGCACACCGCCCACCCCCGTGGCCACCACCGGTTTGCCGAAGCTCATGGTCTCCAGCACGCCCATTCCGAAGCTTTCTTTTTCGGATGTGTAGAGCCCTGCATCGGCGGCGTGAACGTAATTCTCGATATCCACCACGTCGCGGCGAACCACCAGCCTGTCCGTGAGCCCCAGTTCCTTCGCCGCCGGCCTGAACTCATCGAAGCCTCCTCCGGCGAGGATGAGAAGCTTCACGCGAGGCATGTCCTTCAACTGCGCCAGCACCCTCAGCGTGTCGAGAAAGCGCTTCACGGGTCGAAGGTTCGACATGTGAACCAGTACAAAATCGCTCCCCCGGAGCCTCAGAGACTTCCGCACCTCAGCCCGCTGCCGGCTCGGCTCCGCCGCGCGATAGAAATTATGCACTACCTGGATCGGCTTTTTGGTCCTTAGTACCTTGACGGTTTCCTCCCGCAAGCTCTCCGATACCGCCGTGACGCCGCAGGAACTCTCGATCGAGTACTTGACGATCGGCCCAAGGTTCGGATCCCGCGCCAGCAACGTAATGTCCGTCCCGTGCAAAGTGGTGACTACGTGGGGCGCGCGCCGGCACTGGGCCTTCAAGATACTGGTCGCCAGCAGCGCCGCCGTCGCGTGGGGCACCGCATAGTGCATGTGCAACAGATCCAGCTTATGTTTCTGCGCCACCGCCACCATCTTCACCGCCAGCGGCAAAGTGTAGTCCGGATATTTGAACAATTGATATTCGTTAATCTCCACCTTGTGGAAGAACACGTTGGGCTGGCCCAGATCCAGGCGGAACGGCGGGTCATAGCTGATGAAATGAATCCGGTGTCCCAGCTTTGCCAGTTCGCTTCCCAATTGCGACGCCACGATGCCGCTGCCGCCAACCGTGGGATAACACGTGATCCCAATCGCAAGTTTCTTCATGTCAGTAGTTTCGGGAGGACAGCGTCAAATCGCTCAAATGCCGCAGCCGGATGGGATCGTTGGCCCACAAACCCACGGCGGAGTTCACGCCGATGGTGGCGCCCAGCGCCCGCGCGCGGGTCTGCACCAGCTTCAGGTAAGTTTTCGTCTTCATCTGCGATTGGTGGCAGGCGATCGCCGCCTCCCATTCGGATTCGATGCCGCTCACGTCGATTACGATGTCCGGAGTTGGCAGAAAAGTCTGGGTAATCGAGTAGAAATAAAGGTGCCCAATGGCATGCCTGGGCAGATCCCGAAGCTCCGCGACGCCTCCATACCGGGCCAGCCGGGCGGCGTCCCGTACGATTCCCGACGCCGCCACGTGGTCGGGATGCTGGTTCGGATCCCCCTGGGGGGCCAGCACGATTTCCGGTTCAAACCGGCGAATCTCCCGCGCAATGCGTGACGGCGCTCTGGATGTCCTGGCGCAGATGACAGTCCCCTCCCATCTCCAGAAACTCGATTTCGGCGCCCATCAGCTTGGCCGCTGCCCGAGCCTCCTCTACCCGCTCCTCCGGAGTCCCGGCCGTCGACGCCTCGCCCTTGGTCAGCACAAGAATCCTGACTTGGTTCCCCTTCTGAATCTCCTGTATCAATACGGGAGCACACCCGAACTCGATGTCGTCGGGATGGGGACCGATCGCCAGGATCTTGGTTTTCACGGGTGAGGGTTGAACTTAGAACGTTAAGCTTCTGTAATGCTCAGACTCTCCAGCTTATCGCCCTGCTTCACCGATTCAACCACGTCCTGGCCTTTCGTCACCTGCCCGAACACCGTGTGTTTGGGGTCCAAGTAGCCGGTCTGGCTGTTCTTGTGGGTGATGAAGAATTGGCTGCCGTTGGTGTTCGGTCCGGCGTTAGCCATAGAGAGGGACCCGGGCTTATGTTTGTTGGTCTTGCCCGCGATCTCATCGGCGAACTTGTACCCCGGCCCGCCGTAACCAGTACCCTGCGGGCACCCGCCCTGGATCATAAAATCTGAAATCACGCGATGGAACGTAGTTCCGTCATAGAAGCCGTCCTTAGCCAGGAATACGAAGTTGTTCACCGTGGCTGGCTTTTCCTGGGCGAACAGCTCAATTACGATTTCGCCGCGAGAGGTTTTGAACGTGGCGGTGTATTTCTTATTGGGGTCGATGACCATGGACGGAGCGGCGCTGTATTGTTTCGGCATGCACCTTACAGTCTACCCCGTCGACCGGCGAGTCTGATGATCTCGTTTGAACATCAGATGCGCGTAGATGTGTAACGATGCTCACGGAACCGCCACTACAGAGTTGGAAGTCAACGTGCACCAGCAATTGTAAGGCAGGCAGAGAAAAGAAAAAGAGGGTCACATGTTAATCGGAGCAGGCATCGCAGGATTACTGATTGTTTCGCTGTTTTTCGAGATGGTTTCTTCTTCACCCAAGCGCACGGAAGACCACTCGCAAGACATCCGTCCCGTGAAGTAAATACACACCCACTGTGTCGGTTTGACGTAAGGTGATGTGAGGGGGCGTGTGCGCCCCCATCTTCGGAATATCGCGCCGAACGTCTTACTGGTGATACCGGCCCGCCAGAATGCCCTTGGCCAGAATGTGTCCATCGGCCGCCTTCATCACGTCAGCCCGGGTAGCGTTCTCGCCTAAGTCCAGCTTGGTGTCCAGCGCGAGTAACTCGAAAGTGTAGTGGTGATACGGACCCTGGGGGCCCATCCCCGGGCCCATATAGCCCACCCGGTTGCCCGTGTTCTTGATCTGGATGCTGCCGTCGGCCAGTTTCGCCTCAGCGGGAACGCCGGCGGGCAGCCCCGTGGCCGTACCGGGAATGTTGAAGATCAGCCAGTGCGTGACGTTGTCCAGTTTCTTCCCCATCGCCACGTCCGGATCGTGGAACAGCACAACGAAGCTTTGCGTCCCCGCAGGAACATGGGTCCATTCCAGCTTGGGCGAGGTCCCGTTGGCCCGATTGCTGAATTTCTCAGGAATGACCGCTCCGTCCTCGATGTCCGGCGAGGTCAACGTCAGCCCGGGTCCCGCCGGAGCCTTAGGGCCGCCCTTGCCGCCCTTGTCCTGAGAAAGCGCCATGCCTGCGGTGAACGCCAGAATGACTGCACCTGCGGAAAAAAATTTCTTCATGGTGGTTCGGTTCTCCTCTAAATACCTTACTCCATTCAGGAGAGCCCAGATCGTCTATCCTTTTGAGGGAAGCCTTCGGACTATGCTCTACCTTCTGGCCTACCTCGGCGGCGTCCTGACTATCTTCAGCCCCTGCGTTCTCCCCGTCCTGCCGTTCGTTTTCGCACAAACCGGAACGTCCTTCCGCAAAAGCGGCCTGCCCATGCTGCTCGGCATGGGGTTTACCTTCTCTATCGTGGCCGCCCTGGCCGCCGTCGGAGGAAGCTGGGTGGTGCACCTGAACGAGGTTGGCCGCATCCTCGCCATCGTCATCGTCGGCCTGCTGGGCGCGTCGCTCCTCTTCCCGAGCCTCGCCACTCTGCTCGCCCGTCCCTTCGTCAATCTCGGCAACCGGCTCCAGCAAGGGGTGAATCCGGGCTCAGGCTTCGGCGGCTCACTCGTTCTGGGTATCGCGACCGGCCTGCTCTGGACGCCCTGCGCCGGCCCGATCCTCGGCTTGCTCCTTACTGGCGCAGCCGCCGAAGGCTCCGGACTGCATTCCTGGCCGCTGTTGCTGGTCTTCGCCGTCGGCGCGGCCTGCCCGCTCGCCCTGGCGCTTCTGGTGGGAGGCAAGGTCTTCCAAGCGATGAAACGGTCGCTGGGGGCCGAGGAGTGGATTCGCCGGGCCCTTGGCGTCGCCGTGCTGCTGGGCGCAGCGGCGATTGCCTTCGGTTGGGACCGCGGCGTCCTTACCCGCCTCTCCCTCGGGAGCGGCCCTATGCGACTGGAACAGGCCATCATGGCGAAGCTTGGCGCGTCGTCAGCCGAGACCGGCTCTGCCGGGGAAGCGCTTGCCGATGACGGGCCCATGCCCGAGCTCTCCGGCGCCGTCGCGTGGATCAACTCCCCCCCGCTAACCCGGGAGTCCCTTCTTGGCAAGGTGGTCGTGATCGACTTCTGGACCTACTCCTGCATCAACTGCCTCCGTTCGCTGCCTTACGTTCAAAGTTGGGCCCAGAAGTACGGCGACAGCGGGCTAGTAGTCATCGGAGTCCATTCTCCGGAGTTCGCCTTCGAACGGACGGAATCCAACGTCGAGCAGGCCGTCCACGATTTCAACATTCATTACCCCGTCGCCAACGACGCCAATCGAGTCATCTGGCAAGCTTTCGGCAATCACTACTGGCCCGCGCATTACTTCATCGACATCCGCGGCCATATTCGCGCGCATCACTACGGCGAAGGCGACTACGATGGTTCCGAAAAGATCATCCAGCGCCTCCTGGCCGAGCGTAACGGCAAACTGTTCGATGCCGGAACCACCGCCGTGGGCACCGGAATCGAAGCTCCCGCCGCGCTGGCTGACGTCAAATCTCCCGAAACCTACGTCGGATACGACCGCCAGGACAACCTCATGTCACCGGAGGATGTCGCGCAGGACAAACCCGCCAATTACACCCGGCCCGATTCGTTCGACCTGAACGATTGGGCGCTGGTGGGCCGCTGGACCATCGGCGCGGAGCAGGGGACGCTCGATCGTGCGCCAGGCTCCATAATCTTCCGCTTCCACGCCCGCGATGTGCATCTGGTGCTTGGTCCTGCCGCGGGAGGGAAGCCGGTTCGATTCCGCGTGACGCTGGATGGGCAACCCGTGGGCGATTCCCACGGGGTCGACGTCGATTCGGCTGGAAACGGAGTTGTGAAGGAACAGCGCCTGTATCAGCTCATCCGCCAGCCCGGACCAATTCAGGACCGGACCATCCAAATCGAGTTTCTCGATCCGGGCGTCCAGGCCTATTCGTTTACTTTCGGCTAGGGCACTTTCGGCTAGGGCACCTTCGGCTAGGGCGCTTTCGGCTAGGTCTACTTCCCGGTGCTCTTCGCGCCGGTGCTCTTGGCTCCGCCGGATTTCTTGGCGGCCTTCTTGGTGTTCTTATCCGTCTTCTTGATGTCCGACATCTGCTGCGCGGAGATCGGAATCACGGTAACAATTGCCGCTCCCAGCATCAGGCCCGCGCAAACCAGCCCAACTCGCTTCATCTTCAACCCTTTCATCCTTGGCGTGAAATTCATGGCGACCGAGTTCATGCAGTAGCGCTTACCCGTCGGAGGCGGACCGTCATCGAACACATGGCCCAGATGCGCGTCGCACCGTGTGCAGAGCACCTCAGTCCGGTCCATCCCGTGGCTCAAGTCGTGCTTGATCGAGACATTTTCTTTGGCGATGGGCGCCCAGAAGCTCGGCCAGCCCGTGCCGGAGTCGAACTTGGTCTTGGAATCGTACAGCGCGGTCTGGCAGCAGATGCACGAATAAATCCCGTCCTGATGGAATTCGTCGTACTTGCCGCTAAACGGGCGCTCCGTTTCGGCGTCGCGCGCGATATCGAACTGCTGCGGCGAAAGCTGCTTGCGCCACTCAGCTTCCGTTTTGACGATCTTGGGGACCTCGGTGACGCCCTTGTTATTTCCCGCAGCGTCAATCTGAGCGATCTTCACGGTCTTGGGAGCCGTCGCCGCTCGCACCAACGGCGCCAGAGCCGCGGCGCCAGCCGTCAGTCCTAAGAATGTCCGGCGATCCCGTTTCATTTCGAGTTCCCCCCCACCAACTGCGGATACTGCTCCTTCAGATGCTTCACCTTGGGCGCGTCGTTGATCACGATGTAGGGATAGCTTGGATTCTTCTTCATGAAGTCCTGATGGTAGTCTTCCGCCCTGTAGAACGCCTTCAGCGGCTCCAGCGTGGTCACGATCGGTTTGGAGAAGACCTTCGCCTGGGTGAGCTGGGCGATGTAGGCCTCGGCAATCTTCTTCTGCTCGTCGTTGGAGTAGAAAATGGTCGAGCGATAATTCGTCCCCGTATCCGGTCCCTGCCGGTTCAGCTCGGTTGGGTCATGCGCCACCGAGAAGTAAATCTCCAGCAGTTGCCCGTAGCTGATCTTCGAGGGATCGTACGTGATCTCGACCGCCTCCGCGTGCCCCGTCGTGCCGCTGCTGACCATCTCGTAATGAGCGGTGTTCGCCGCGCCGCCGGCGTAGCCGGAGACCGCGTCCTTCACACCCACGACAGAGTCGAAAACCGCCTCGACGCCCCAAAAGCAGCCGCCGGCCAGTACCGCCGTCTGCATCTTGCCCGCCGACTTCGGCGCGTCGACGGTTGGCGCCGGGAAGGGCGCTGCGCAGGCTACTGCCGCGCAACCCAGAAAGACGATCCAAGTGGTGCTTTGCTTCATGGTGGTCGCTCCTATTCTCATAAGATCACACTCCGGGCTTGTATGGTATCTAATACAGATGTCGTTTATAAGATACCACTACCCCAGGCGGGCGCCCAGAGACGCGGCCGCCCGGCCCAACAATGTCGGCAGTCAGCCGGGCCACGTCGCCCATGCCGGAGCCGGCCACGCTAGTCCGGCAACGCCGAAATCTTCTCCACAGCCGTCGCGAATATCTCACGGAGCTGCGCCATCTGCGCCGGCGACAACTGCCCGCTGGCCGCGGTGCGGAAGCGCCCCACCTTCACGCTGTACGTCACACCGCGGTCTTCGCTCGTCTCTGCGGCTAACTCCAGGCTGCCCTTCGTCGTGTAACGAGCCTCATAGCCCTTGAAAGCCGTCGGATTCGAGGTGACCTCCAACAAGGCATCGCAGCCGCGCAACAAGCCCGCCAGTTCATCCGCATCGACAAAGGATCGTTCCATGTTGATCGTCACGATCAGTCCGCGTACCGGTTTGCTTTTGGAATCGCGCATTTCCCGCACTTCCACAATCACGCCTCCCACATTACCCAGGTTCTCGTGGCCCACCGAGAACACGGCTCCGGGGGTTGGCTGGAAGGCCTCTAACTTGGTCGGGAGAGGCGGCGGCCACTGCGGAGCCTGGGCGTCCTGACCGTAGGAAAAACCGGCGATGAGCGGGACAATGAATACAGCTCGGCTGAATCCGGGCATGCTTTCCTCCGTAACGTTTTGACGTTCTGGGCACCCGCCGCGTGCAATTTTCTTGAGATTCTCGCCTGTGATAGTGCCGGCTGTTATAGTGAATGCGGACGTGGCGGCCATAGGCTCACCTCCGTTGACTGTTGTCGGGAAGGCCCTCGATGAGGGCTGCCTCACCGAGGAACAGATTCGCGATATCGCAGCAAGCGGTCTCGCCCAGCTTCCGGTCGATGGCGCCCGGGTCCTGGTCCTGATCCCCGACGGCACCCGGACCATGCCGATGCCGCTTCTCTTCGAAATTATCGAGCAAGAACTGGGGCAGCGCGTGCGCGCGCTGGACTATCTGGTCGCTCTGGGCACGCATTCGGCGATGACCGATGCGCACCTCTCGCAGCTCATAGGCCGGCCGGTCGCCGAGGAGCGCTGCGGCAAGCATCGCGTCCTCAATCACCACTGGGAACGGCCCGACACGTTCGCCCTCCTGGGGGAAATCTCCGCCGAGGAGATCGCCGCGTTGACCGGAGGAAGGCTGCGTGAATCGGTTCCCGTCAAGCTGAACCGGCTGATTCTGGATTACGATCACATCCTGATCTGCGGCCCGGTTTTCCCCCACGAAGTGGCGGGCTTCTCGGGAGGAGCGAAGTATTTCTTCCCCGGCATCGGCGGCTGGGAGCTGATCAACCTTACTCACTGGCTGGGCGCTCTCCTGACCAGCTACGACATCATCGGCACGCAGGAAACTCTGGTTCGAACCGTGATCCATCGGGCAGCGGAGCTGATTCCCACGCCGCATTCCCTGCTGGCGCCGGTGGTGGTCAGCGACGGGCTCGCCGGGTTGTTCTGCGGGCCTACCGTCGAAACCTGGGCTGAGGCCGCAGCGCTTTCCTCGCGCCGCCACATCGCCTGGCTCGACCGCCCCGTGCAACGCGTACTCTCGATCGTTCCGCACATGTACGACGATCTGTGGACGGGCGCGAAGGGCATGTACAAGACCGAGCCGATCGTCGCCGACGGCGGCGAAGTCGTCCTGTACGCACCGCACATTCGCGAGATCAGCTACGTGCACGGGCGATTGATTCGTGAGATCGGCTACCATTGCCGCGATTATTTCCTGGCGCAATGGGACCGATTCAAGCAATATCCCGGAGGCATCCTGGCGCACTCCACGCATCTCCGGGGCAAAGGGACCTACGATCCTGTTACGGGTGCGGAAGTTCCCCGGATCAACGTCACGCTCGCCACCGGCATTCCGGAGGAGATTTGCCGGGAAATCAATCTGGGCTACCGCGATCCACGGACAGTGGATCCGGAGGCGTGGGCTCGCCAAGGGTGGTTCGTGGTCCCACACGCCGGTGAGCGGCTGTTTCGCATCAGAACGTAAATTAGTTCTCCGTCGGCGTCTTGGAGACCTGATCCACCACGATCAAATCCAGCGGCGATTTCCTCGCGTCCATCTTAAGACCCAACCTCTCCAGTCCATCGGTCAGGGATGCGATGGAGCTATTGTCCAGAAGCTGCAGCGCCTGAGGCGGCAGCACGACTCCAGAGTTCACCGCGGCTCGGATAAGCATCGTTTGGTAGTCTTCCGGCGTCACCGGGAGGTCGAAATCGTAAGTGCCTTTCAGCCCCGTCTGGTCGGTCAGGGGACGGTCCACGTATCGTTCCAGAACACGGACCAGCATGTCCATGCTCACCTTACGGATCTCGAATTTATTGTCTGCGAAGGTATAGTAGGAGCCGTTTCCAAGGTCGACCGAGACGCCTGCGGCGCTGCCGCCGCCCGTGATGTTCGTGGCAGGAGCCCTGGGCGGGGTGCCCGGCGCATCGGGCGCGGACTCCTTGAGACCCAGCGGAGCCTTTCCAAGAACCAGCGCGTAGACGGGCAGTTCCTTGGTCTCATGATGCGCCTTTAGCCGAAACCTGTCCGCCAGCAAGGACACCAGCATTTCGGGGATCTGGTCCGAATTCGAACCCGAAGGCAGTTTTGCGCTCAGGTCGAACTTGTCCGTGAGGAACCAGTCCGGGCCCTGGATCTGATACTGCCTGACCCGGTAGGCCATCGCGACGTAATCGCGCATGGTCAGCGATGTGATCCGCACCTGGGCGCCATCCAAATGTAACCCGACGGCAACCCGGTCTTGCCCGAACGGCGGCGCGGGCCGAACGGAAGCCACCTCAAATTCGAGACGGGCAGGCGATTGCGCGAGGACCAGCCCGGCACTCAGCGCGGTCAGCAGAATCGGCTTCATGCCCGTAAGGTACGGTCGCGCTGAGCGGGAAGTTCCGCGCAAAGAAAAATGGTCCCAAGTGACCTTCGAAACAGATCGTTCCCCGGCCGGCATGCACGGCCGGAACATGGCATTTGGAAGCGGAGTGGCGTAGGCCCTTTGCTCCCCGTAACCGGTTTTCGACCGGCTACGGATCGCCGCTCTGGTGCGCGCCCGCAACCCCTTCCAATAGAAGCCCGTCTCTCGATGCGGCCTTTCATTCTCCGGCGGCGAGGGCTGGCCTTTCGGCCCGTTCCCGCCTCCGGGTCAACACTCCCGGCCTGCATCTTCGAAACGCTCCCGAAGCCGATCCTTGACCCGTTCGACTCCGCGCTCCCGTTCCCGTGGGGCCTTTTTCTTGCCGCCGCGGGATCCGATCGACGCACGAAATCCGTTGCCACGATCAACTTACAGGTTCCCCGCCTGTTTCCGAGCCGCCGCTCCCCTCCAGGACCTCTCGATCCTTCGGGATCGTAGCTTCAGCCCGGCGCCAACCGGGGAGGCTTGCCCTTACGAGTCGCCCGATCTTCCTTCGCTCCCCGCCTCGCGTAAATAGTTTTAATACTCAGCGCGAAACGGATCGTCGTTCCAGATCCGCTACTTCCCGTCAGGCTCCCTGTTCCTCGAACCTCTTGGAACCGTCCTCATCATGCACCCAGACCGTCTTTGGGTCAATATGAAATTTGCGTTTCTAACAGGAATTTATGTTTTGTGTAATCAATGGCTTAAGGAGAAACAACTGTGCAATCGCTGTGCATAAAACAGGGCATTGTCATCGTGTTTTTACCAAGGAGATCGACTATACTAAGCTCATGCCGCGTACCGCGAAACAACGCTCGCGCGTCAAACCCGCCGTCAAGCCAACTAACGCGCGCCGACGCATCCCTGCGGAGTTTCCCTCCGGATCTCTGGAAGCCGACCTTGCGAGGATCGGAAAGTCGGCGCCTGCAAAGGACTGGGCAAAGCCACCGGCTGATTACTTCGGCGATCTCGACCGCTACCTTCACGGATCACCCACGAAAGCGTGAACAGCGTCTTTGCGGACACGCTCTATTGGGGCGCGGTGCTTCATCCCCGCGATCAATATCGAGCCAAGGCGATACGGGCTCGCAGTGCGCTAGGCGACGTTCACCTGGTTACAACCGAAGAAGCATTGGCGTAGCTTCTCGACCGCTTGGCCCAGCGAGGCGCGAGCCTACGGGCAGCGGGAGCCCGTGCGGTACGAACGATACTGGAGGACGAGCGGGTCACCGTTCAGCGACAGTCGCACGAATCGTTCCTAACTGGGCTCCGGCTGTACGAGCAACGCGCCGACAAAGGCTACAGTCTGGTGGATTGCGTATCGATGACCACCATGCGCCGCCTGGGGATCGGCGAGGTTCTGACCAACGATCGTCATTTCGCGCAAGAGGGGTTCATCATACTGCTGGCATAACGGGCTTCCAGCTTTGATATCATCGCCGCTTGGCCACACCAGACTATGAGCGCCTCACCAAGGTCCTTTTAGAAGCCTCCACAGGAGGCCATCCCTCCCGCGTGAGCTATCATGACTCCTCCCCATGAAAATCGCGATTCTGCCCGGTGACGGGATCGGTAAGGAAGTAACTGCGCAAGGAGTCAAGGCGCTGAAGGCCGTGCTGGGCGATTCGAGGCCCTGTGAGTTAGTCGAAGCCCCCATTGGAGGCGCGGGCTACCGGGCTGCGGGCGATTCGCTGCCGCCAGAAACGCTGAAGCTCTGCCGCGCATCGGACGCGATCCTCCATGGAGCTTCGGGCGTTCCCGAAGACGAGCACCGCCCGCCCCAGCGCCAGGCCGGCTTTGCGCTGCTGCGCCTGCGCCAGGATTTGGAATTGTTCGCCAACTTCCGGCCAGCATTCCTATTTCCTGAGCTCATCGGCGCGTCTAGCCTCAAGCGTGAATTCGTCGAGGGCCTGGACCTGATGATCGTGCGCGAGTTGAACGGCGGCCTGTATTACGGCACGCCGCGCGGTATCGAGCCCAACGATGCTCACGTGCGCCGCGGCTTCAACACCATGGTTTACACGGAGCCGGAGATCGAGCGCATCGGCCACGCGGCATTCCAGTGCGCGCGTAAACGGCGCAAGAAAGTCTGTTCCGTGGATAAATCCAACGTCCTCGAAACCAGCGCTCTGTGGCGCCAGGTGATCACGCGCGTCGGCCGCGAATATCCCGATGTCGAACTGCGCCATCTTCTGGTCGATGCCGCGGCGATGGCTCTGGTGCGCGCGCCGCTTCAGTTCGACGTGATGGTGATGGAGAACACCTTCGGCGATATTCTCTCTGACGAAGCCGCCATGCTGACCGGCTCCATCGGCATGTTGCCCTCGTCGTCTCTGGGGGCCGGCAAGAAGGGATTGTATGAGCCGGTGCATGGCTCGGCGCCGGATATCGCCGGCAAGGACCTCGCCAATCCGCTGGCGTCGATCCTTTCGGTGGCGATGATGCTGCGGGATTCTCTCGATCTTCCAGACCAAGCCGCTCGCATCGAGCAGGCGGTCCGAAGCGTCCTCCGTGCAGGCTATCGCACGCCGGACATTTTCGAACCCGGCGCGACTCGCATCGGCACGGAGGAAATGGGAGAACGGGTAGCCAGGGCCATTCGCGATCAAATACACTAAGCCGATGCCCGGCTCGCAGAGCGAGATTGCCGCGCGGCTGGACCGCCTGCCGCTCTCGCGCGGCCTGTGGAATCTGGTAGTGCTGATCTCGCTCGGCGGCGCCTTCGAGCTCTACGACATCTTCCTCAGCACCTACATCACTCCCGGCCTCACCGCCAGTGGGATGTTCACCACCAAGACCGCGAGCTTCTTCGCACCGGATTCGGTCGGCTTCTTTATCTCCTGCAACTTCGCGGGTATGTTCCTGGGCTGCGTCGCTTTCGGCTACGTCGCTGACCGGCTGGGCCGCCGGTCCATCTTTGTCTTCTCACTTCTGTGGTACTCGGTCTGCACCGCAATTATGGCGTTCCAAAGCTCGGCCGCCGGCGTCGACCTGTGGCGCTTCATCGCAGGTGTCGGAGTAGGTCTAGAACAAGTCACCATCGATACGTTCCTGCCCGAAATCGTCCCGCCGCAAGCTCGCGGCAAGGCCTTCGCGTTTTATCAATTCGTCGAGTTTTGCGCCGTGCCCATTGTGGCGTTGCTGGGCTGGCTTCTGGTTCCCCTTCATCCGCTGGGATTGGAGGGATGGCGGTGGGTGGCGTTGGTGGGGTCGCTAGGGGCGATCGTGGTCTGGTGGTTGCGTCGCGGGATTCCGGAGAGCCCCCGTTGGCTCGCGGCGCATGAACGGCAAGACGAGGCCGACCGGGTGGTGAAGCAGCTGGAGGCCCGCGCGGTTCGCGATACGGGCCGATCCCTTCCAGACCCCGCTATCGGTCCGCCCGAAGTTAGCGACCAAGTGAGCAACCAAGTGAGCAACGCATTGAGCAGCGCATTGAGCAACCCAGGCAGCTTCGGAGAGTTGCTTCGCCCTCCCTATTTGCGCCGCACCCTCGTGCTCTCGGTCTTCAATCTGATGCAGACCGTGGCGTTCTACGGATTCGGCTCCTGGGTGCCGACGCTGCTCATCGCCAAAGGCATCCTGGTCACCACCAGCCAAATGTACGCCTTTATCATCGCCATCGCGAATCCCATCGGACCGCTGCTGGGAATGCTGGTTGCCGACCGCATGGAGCGCAAGTGGCAAATCGTTTCGGCAGGCGTATCCATTGCCGTGTTTGCGACCCTGTTCGCGAATCAAGCCAATCAGGGTCTCATCATCGCGTTCGGCGTGGCCGTGACGCTATCGAATAACTGGATGTCCTTCGCCTTCCACAACTATCAGGGCGAGCTGTTCCCCACGCGGGTTCGCGCCCGCGCGGTGGGCTTCGTTTATAGCTGGAGCCGGGTGAGCGCGGCCTTCGCCAGCCTTATGATCAATTTCCTGCTGGTGCGCGGAGGAGCTCCCGCTGTAGCGGTGTTCATCGCCGCGGCCATGCTGGTGATGACGTTGACCATCGGCGGGTTCGGCCCTCGGACCCGCAGCCTGACGCTGGAAGAAATCTCCCGATAAGAGGCAAATGACAGGCAAACCCTCCGCTGCCTTTGCGCGTCGTACAATCTAGCGACTTATAATGATGACTGCGATGAAGTTGCGCTTGGGCCCAAGAACGCGGACCGGGTTAGTGGCGGCCGTGGTGCTGGCGAGTGCTGTTACTCTGCTGGCGCAGAGGGGCCGTCGCGGCGGAGGGTTCGGTGGCGGATTTGGAGGCGATTTCGGACGCGGCGAAAGCTTCGTCCCCGACTTCCCCAAAAACGGCGAGTTTCACTTCATCCGCACCGAATACACCGACCTTCCCTATCGCGGCCGCGGGTTCAATCGCTTCGTCTCCCGGACCGGCCGCGCCAGTGGCTGGTGGGCGCAAGATTGGCCCGACGCCGACAACCACTTTTCTTTCGGCATCCAGCGCCTGACTCGCTTGCAAGTCGGTGAACCGGTGCATGTTGCGCTCACCGACGCGCGCCTCTTCGATTATCCGTGGATCTACGCCACGCAAACCGGTTACTGGGACTTGAGCGACGCCGAGTGCAAACAGCTTCGCGAGTATCTGGACCGTGGCGGCTTTATCATGGTGGACGACTTCTGGGGCCCCGGTCAGGACGAGTGGGAAGTGTTCGAACAGACCATGCAGCGGGTGCTGCCCGGCCATCCCATCGTGAAGATCCAGTTGAGCGATTCGGTGATGCACGTTCTCTACGACATAGAACAAAAAGACCTGACGTTCATCCCCGGCACTCGCCATTTGGGCTATAACGGCCAAGTGTATCAACCCGCCGGAACCTCTCCGCAATGGGATGCGATCGACGATGACAAGGGGCGCATGGTGGTGGCCGTCAACTACAACACGGATATAGGCGATGCCTGGGAGTATGCCGACGCGCCGGAGTATCCCGCCGCGATGACCACGCTGGCGTATCGCTACGGCATCAATTACATCATGTACGCAATGACGCATTAGGGCGTCATGTAGATCGATGACGCATTAGGGCGTCATGTAAATCGATGACCCATTAGGACGCCGCCAAGAACTGCACGCTAGCACTGCACTGTCAAACACTGCACTGTCAGGCACTGCCCCGTCAAACAATGCACTTGACCGCGGCCTGCCAAGAGCCCGATACTGTTTCTGAGGTTCCTGCTATGCCCTCCCGTGCTTCCGCTTTGGCTGCGATGCTGGTTTCGGCCGCTGTTTGCGCAAGCGCGCAGGCGGTCATCTCCACCCGCTCCGGAGTGGTTCATTACTTTGAGGGCAAAGTGTACTTGAGCGGGCAGCCGCTCGAATCGCGCCTGGGCAAGTTCGCTAACATGGCGGACGGCGCCGAATTGCGGACCGAACAGGGCCGCGCGGAAGTGCTGCTGACTCCGGGAACAGTGTTGCGCGTGGATCAGAACAGCGCCATCCGGATGCTTTCCAACTCACTGGAGAATACGCGAGTGGAATTACTCGCAGGTTCGGCGATGCTCGACGCGGGCGAAGCAGCTCCGGGAACCGGACTGACACTCATCGAGCAGGGCCGCCAAATCACCTTCCCGCAAGCCGGTTTGTACCGGTTGGATTCAGCCCCGGCTCGCGTGGAAGTGCGCGAGGGAGAGGCGCAGGTGGCCGGTATTGGCAGCAATCCGGTGCCGGTGGAACGCGGGATGAGCCTGCCCCTGGGCGAAGAGGCTCTAGCGCAGGGATCGGCCCCCTCCGCCGACGAACCGCGCGATGCTTTCGACAATTGGAGCCGCGGACGCGAGGACTCCATCGCCGCGGACAATCAGATCGCCGCGAATATCCAGGACCCAGCCAACCAAGATTCGGCCAGCGCATCGGCTTCGGGGGCGTACGACCCGGCCATGGTCGCCGCCGGATTGGTGTATCCGCCGCAGCCTGGCTTCACTCAGTTCCCGATGATCGGGCTATCGCCGGTGAGCCCCCTGTACAGCTCCCTGTATCCTTACCAGCCAGGCTTCTACTCGTTGTATCTTCCGGGGTACACTTTCCGGCCCGCGTTCCTGCTGGTATCGCCCATGGCGATCCGCAATCCGAGGATTTATTCCCCCTACACCGCGACTACCCGCCCCGGAACCACGATTGTCGCGCCGCGCACCGGCGCCACGATTGTCGGGCCCCGCACCGGCGCCGGTTATAATCCATACTCGGCTGGATATTCAACCGTTCGCCCCGCGACTCCAGTGGTGGTGCGGCCAACGGCTCCCGCGGTACGGGCGCCGGTGGCTCCCCGCATCGGCGGTCACAAGTAACCGCGCCGCTATTCCATCGGCGCGTAGTATCCGGTGCGCCAGTGCGCCTTTAACGGCGAAATCGCCTTAGGCTGCGATAGCTTCACTTCCACCTTGTGGTATTTCCCGTCCCGCACTTGGTCCTTCGGATAATACGCCAGCACGTACTGATTGCGCAGCTCGATGGCGATGCGTGCGGCGACCGCCGGAAGATCGCTGGAAAGCGTCGCCGCGAAAGCCCGGCCGCCGGTCTGCGTGGCGATTTCGGAAAGCAGCTTCGGTCCGGAAACCTCTTCGGTGCTCAAACCCAGGCCGAACACGGGCTCGAACACGCCCATGGCGTAAACTTCGACGTCGGCTTCCCGAACCAGCGCTTCAATCTGGCTGGCGGTGTAGTGGCTGCTGTTGTCCCCGCCATCGGAAACCACCACGATGGCCTTGCGCGGATTCTTGGCCTTCTTCATCTCGCGTAACGCCGATTCGATGGCGTCCATCATCGCGGTCAGCCCTCCCGGCTGGGAGTTAGTCAACGCGGTTTCAATCTCCTGCGGCTTAGACGTGAAGGGAACCGAGACCTTCGCCTTCTCGTTGAACTCCACCAGGAAGGCTTCGTCGTCCCCCGTCATGGTCTTGAGGAACTGCGCGGCAGCGTCGCGCGAGCGGCGCAGCTTCAGATCCATGCTGCCGCTCTCGTCGAACGCCAAACCGATGGAGAGCGGAGCGTCCTCGCCCGAAAAATGGGCGACGGTCTGCTCCACGCCGTCATCGAACACTTGGAAATCTTCCTTCTGGAGGCCGAGCACGAACCGGTTTGCCGAATCTGTCACCGAGACCGGGATGACCACCAGGTTGGTGCTGGATTTGAAGCTGGCTTCGGCGGGCGCTTCCGGAGTCTGCGCCGGAGCCGGTTTCACGAAGAGCCCGCTCGCAACAACGGCGCTGGCGATTGCGGCCAAACACGCTAGGCCTCTCCGGGACATCTAGACGGAGTTTACCACGCCTGCACGGCGGCTAACCCTGGGGTGGTGGGATAAGGGGTGGTGCGATAAAATCGTGCAGCTTTGGCCGCAGTGTTTCCACGATCAAACCGGCCAGCGCATACGTGGCGGCATTCACAACCAGAAACCAATTGAGGCCAATCGGGGCGTGAATATAGGAGACAGCTAGCGCGCCAATGGGCTGAGTCAGACGGGCAAGAGTGGACACCAGCGGTTCGATCGGCTTGGCCTTGTCGGCATTCGCGAAATAAAGTCCCCAGCAACCCGCAACCAGAAAGCCCGCGCTTGCCCAGATAGCAATTCGGAATCTCATGGCCACGATCCTCACGTGAAGCATAACACTTCCCCATTTGGCGCACCGCCTAACCCGGCTGCTGGTTCGACTCCTGCGCGCCGCCCTGGCTCGAAGCGGCGTCCGCCCGCGTTTTGTGACGCCAGGTAAAACGCTCCTTGCACTTGCGGAAGCTGGCGAAGTTGCAGCGGCAGGCGGCGCAGCGGTACGGCGTGGCCCCGAGACGCAGCAGGAACACGGTCCAGCGGCGCGGATGATAATACTGCTCGCTCCAGGTGGTCAGTTCCTGCCGGTAACACTGCGGGCAACGGGCGAATCGCCAAGCCCCACTTCGCCATACGCTGGTGTCCCAGCGATACCGGCAGCGGCGGCAGCGCAGAGGATAAATGCCCAGCAGACTTCGCAGTACCTCGGTGACCGTCTGTCGATGAGACACCCGTATTTCGCGAGTCCCGCATTTCGGGCAAGTGAGCTGCATTTCCCAACCCCAGCCGGCGAGCCCCTCCGATCAGGGTCCGTGGCAGCCCCTATTATAACGAACGAGTTAAGCGAGTACTATTACTTTCTAGATGCTTCCGCGCGGGCCTCGACGTAGGCTTCGACATAAGCGCTGAAAGCCTCCTGGAGGCGGTCGCGAACGGCCCGGCTGGACCGGATGCGCAGCCCTTCGATCGATACCACGGGGAGCAATTCGCGCGTGGTCGAGGCCAGGAACACCTCATCGGCCGATTCGAGATCGGCTGGGAGCAACACTCGCTCTTGAACGGTAAGCCCGGACAGGTGAATTTCCTCCAGCAGCACGGCTCGCGTAACGCCCGGCAGGCAGCCCGAACTCAAGGGGGGCGTCAGCACTCTCCCGCCGTGAACGGCGAAGAGGTTGGCCGAGGTGCATTCGCAAACCTCGCCACGCTCATTCAACAACACGACTTCGTCCAAACCCTGCTCGCGAGCCCGCTCATACCGCGTCAGGTTCTCCGACCAGGAAAGGATCTTTGCGCCCGCGAACTCGCTAGCCGCGTGGCGGCCATTGGGAACTACGCCCAGCTTCATCGACGTGCCCCAAGGCGGAACATCGGTTGTAAATCCGATCAGGTCGAAATCCTTGGTAACCGCCGGTCCCTCGAACATGCCTCCGCGATTGCGCACCACCATCAAGCGCAGCACGGCGTTTAAGGCTCCGTTGGCTTCGATGAGCCGTTGCATTTGGGCCGCGACTTCATCCGCATTCGCGGGCATGGGAACTCGCATCCGTGTTGCATCGTGCCGCATGCGGGGCCAGTGCCGCTCCCAAGCGAAGGGAACTCCATCGTAAATGCGCAGAGTCGAGAACACACCCCAGCCGTTCACCAGGCCGGTCTGGCCGGGTGAAAGAAAACGCTCAGAGGTGTCGCGAATCTCGCCGTTGTACAGCAGGAAACGGTGCATTGGTAGATTTTAGCGCGGTACCGGCTTACGCCGGCCCGTTTCTAAGAACCCCTTTCAAACCGTGCGTGCAGTTTTCCTGCACACGGCTTAACGATGATCTTACTGATGTGGCTTGCGTCGGGTACTTCACGGTGCCGCGCAACCGGTACAAACCCATACCGACGAACCGGTCATGAGACCACTTCTCAGCCCGACCCGCCCGCTGACCGCCGCGCCGGTACATCCAGCGCGTCAACCGAGCGTACACATAACTGTCGAGCTGATTGAACTTCCGTTCGGCGTTCCCCGTCCGGAAGTAGTTGCCCCAGCCTCGAAGAACGGGATTCAATGTCGCGATGATCTGCTTCACGTCTTTCCCGCTGTGCCGCGCCTCGGTCAACTCATGCACGCGTTCCCGGATGCGCTTCGTCGCCTTGGGCGACGGCCACCGCTGCACAAAGTGCGCGCGCGGGTTCCGTTGGATGCTCCGCTTCTTGCGAATCGTGCAGCCCAAAAATACAAAGCTCTCCTTGCCGCGTCTCAAGTCCACCGTCCGCGTCTTCTCCGGATGCAGTTTCAAACCAAGCCGGTCCATCACCAGCCCGATTCGCCGTAGCGCTTCCCTGGCCTGCGATTCCGTCCGGCACATCGCCACGAAATCATCGGCATACCGGACCAGTATCCCGAGCGATGAACAGCGCGCCGCCCAGATCCGATCCAGTTTGTTCAGGTAGATGTTGGCCAGCAACGGCGAGATCACTCCGCCCTGCGGTGTTCCCGCCAGCGTTTCCCTCACCGTGCCGTCCTCCATCACTCCGGCTTCCAGCCACTGTCGGATTAACTTCAGTACCCTTCGATCCGAGATTCGCTCCTTCACCAAATCCATCAATGTGTTTCGATCGATGCCGTCGAAGTAACCCTGAATGTCCGCATCCACGACGAAATTGCAGCCCCGGTTGCCCGCCTCGCGGATCGCTTCCAGAGCTTGCGTCGCGCTCTTCCTCGGGCGGAACCCATAACTGCACGGTTGAAAGTCCGCCTCGAAGATCGGCTCGATCACCAGCTTCGCCGCCATTTGGATCACCCGGTCTCGTACCGTCGGTATCCCCAGTGGCCGCTGCTTCCCATCGGCTTTCGGTATCCATCGCCGCTTCACCGGGGAAGGACGATATTGGCCTGCTTTGAGTTCGGCCTGTATCCCTTCGAGAAACTGTGTCACTCCTTGTTCCTCGATGGATCGCAGCGTGATTTCATCCACGCCCGCCGCTCCTTTATTGCTGCGCACTCGCTTCCACGCTTCCCACAGAACGTCACTCCTGTAGATCCGGTCGTACAGCGCATGGAACCGCCGTGTCCTACTCGACTTGGCACACACCCATAGCCTGCGTTGGAGTTGTCGTACTTTTTCATTGGGGTTTTTGGCTGTTTCCAGCATGCCCTCGCACTTACCCCCTTCCAGGCTCGATCAAAGCAGGGCCCCTTCCCTCCGGCGCGTTGTCTTGCACGCCTTCTCCGGTACTACGAACCCCTCGGACTCCCTCCCGGCTCCGTGCGCTTTCTGCCTTCCGGCCTTATACCCACGGTCTTTGTCCGACTCGACTGCCAGGTAGGGTCTCTCCTGTTCCGCGTTCTTCTCTGGAAACGTGCCACCGCCCTCTACCCCGGAAAGGTCCAGCAGTCGTTCCGGTCCGGACTGCTGTCTGTTGCCTTCGCCGCGATATGACCGGCTCGGCCCTTTCAAACACCTTTCGGCTGAAAATATGACGTGGCTGCAGCGTTCACTTAATGTTGCGGCCCGCTTCCTTGCTCCCTGCTCTTGCACAGGCTTTTGACGCCCCGCTCTGGCCTGTCGGATCTCTCCTCCAGACTGGGGCCTGCTACCGGGCGCTCCGGCGCTTACCCGGACGGATCTCTTATCCGCTAGAACAACGCGTCTTTCAGGACGCACCATATTTCCATTCTAGCGGGACAACTGGCGTAAGCATCCCCATCGTCTCAGGCCGGCATCGTTTCAGGTTCGCATGCGGGCGACAAAGTACAGCCCCACCAGCGAAAACACGATATCGGGCGACCACGCGGCGATTTGCGGCGATAACTGGCTCTGGTTTCCCACTTCCTCAAGCAAGCGGTCCAGGCCCCAGTAGGCCATGAAAATGATGACACTGATCCCGAATCCGGCCATCCCCCCGCGATTGCCGGCGGAAAAGGCGAACGGCACGGAGACCAACGCCAGAATCAGAGCAGCCAGCGGCGCGGCGAACTTTTTCTGCAACTGAACCTCGAGAGCTGCCGTGTCGGCAAAGCCGCTCTGCTTCAACTCCGCGATTTCATCCCGCAGTTCGTAAAAATTCATTTGCAGCGGCTGGGTCTTTTCCTTCATAAAATAGTCCGGCTTCTCTTCCAGCTCGGCGAAGGTTCTGGTGGCCCCGGGGAAAGAATCGTAGCGCGCAACCTTGCCGGCATTGAAATCGCGGCTCCAGCCGTTTTCAAAGACCCATTTATTCAGGCTCGGCTCCCATCTCGCGCGGTCCGCTGAAATCAGGCGAGTCAGCCGCCAGTGGGCGGGGTCGATCTCATAGACATTCACGCCCAGCATGGCCTGATCCTGGAAGTATTTGTAGTAGTAAACACGGTCGTGCAGGCCGTAGACCCATTTGTGGTCGGGTTGCAAATAGGTTTGGGGAGGCTTGTTCTTAATCTCGTTGTAGAGCTGATCCTGCTTCCGGTCGGCCGTCGGCAGCCAGTAGTGGTCGAATGCGAATAACGATCCGCTCAGCACCAGTCCCGCCAGCAGCACCGGCGCGGCCAGCCGGTAGCTGCTCACGCCGCAAGCCTTGAACGCGGTGACTTCGTTGTTCTTCGACATCACTCCAAACACCACCAGAACCGCAGCAAGCACGGCCACGGCCGCGAAGGTGTACACCAGGCGAGGCGTCAGAAAGAACAGGTAACTGAGCATGTGGCTCATCGGAACGTTGTTCTTGATCATGTCGCTCAGCAAAGTGAAGAACTGGAAGAAGTGGTACATCAGTACAAAGCTCACCAGCCACAACACAAAAAAGAACACGAATCCCGAAAGAATGTAGAGGTCGATTACTTGCGTGAGCACCGGCACGCCGAAGCTCCAGTTGCGGGATTTCGACTTCTCGATCGCGCGGCGGGCGCGCTGTTGCGCGGTTCGTCTCGCCGGGCGGATTGCAGCCAGGAATCGGGCGACGTAATCGCGCTCACCCGGAAATTCCAACCGCGCCATCATCACCAATCCCAGGAGCATGAACGCCAGATCCGGCGCCCATACCGCCAACTCCGGCCCAATCGTCCCCTGGCGCGCCATCTTATTCAGCCCGCCCATGGCGATGTAGTAGACGATCGCGATGGCCATGGTGAAAACTACCGCGGAGGATTTGCCGCCGCGCCGTGAAGTGATGCCCAGTGGAATACCGGCCAGCGTGAGCAGAAGGCAGGCCAGAGGGAGAGCCAGGCGCTGATTCAGCTCAACTCTCGCTTCGCGAACGTCGGCTGGGTCTTGCCCTGGTTTGCGGTACGCCACCCGGTACAAGGGCACCGTCGGCATTTCGGTCATCGGCCGGGAGTTGGTTTTCTCTTCCGGCCTTTGCGCCTGCAAGCTCATTACCCGGTCAGGAGATGTGTCGATGTTGTACTTCTCCGTTTCCGCTTTCCCCAATTGATATTGATTGACGTCTTTCAGATCGAGCAGAATGCGATTATCCGCCACCACAGCTACGGCTCTGGCCTCGGGCGCTAGCATGATGAGCGGGGTATCGCCCCGGTCGGTTTGGCCCGCTTGCCGCTTATCGAGCGGAGTAATATCCGCGATGAACACTCGCTTCCACAGACTTACCGGACCTCCGCCCGGGTTGTTGACGTCCGCCGTGTACAGGATTTGATCCGGAAACTGTTCGGCGAAGACGCGAGGCTGCACGTCCGCGGTGAGCTGGCTCGCGGTGAGGCGCGCGGCGACCCGGAAGCGTTCGCCAACCGACCACGGCGTCAGCCACAGAGAAGCCGCCGCGGTAACCAGCATCGCGAGGAATCCGACGGTCAGAATCGGCGGCGCGACGCGGCGTCCCGGAACTCCCGCGGCGCGCATCGCCGTGACCTCGCCGTCCGCCGACATGCGGCTCAGCGTGAGCAATGTCCCCGTCAGCATGCCCAGCGGAATCGCGAACGGCAACGCCTCCGGCAACACCAGCGCAAACAGATACAGCACCTCGCGCGGCGAGTTGGAACTGCGCACCAGGTACTCGAACAGGCTCTTGGCCAGCGGCAGGAACAGCACGGAGGTGAAGAGCACGCATCCCAGAACGGCGCCGTAAAAATTTTCCCGGAAGATGGTGCGGCTTAAAAGGCGCATCGAGACAGCTCTGGAAGTTATGCCGCCGGCGGCGGCACGAGGGGGCGCTTCTGCAACTGCTCCTGCGGAAGCTCCAGTTCTAGTTCTTCAAACAGCAGTCCCGGCGAGATCACGGCCGAAGCGGCGATGTACCCGCCTTGGCCCAGTAGCGCCAATGGCGCGGAGTTGTTGACAAAATCGAACAGAGCCGTCTCTTGAGACGCCGCTTCGATGTCGCGCAGCGTCCGGCTGGACACGCCGCGGAACCGCAAGCCGCGCACCAGTTCCTCCCGTCCATCCGTATAAATGCGATAGATCAACACGGGGGGGCTCAGCGGCCGGGCTGAGCCGCCTGACTGGGCGCTGGCTTGCATCAAAGCCTGCAACTCGCTGACCGGTCCCGTGTACGGGTAATTCAATTTCCGCACCAGCATGGCGTAGGGCTTGCCCCGATCCGTAGCCATTTGAATCGCTCGCTTCTTCAGATCGGCCAGCGGCATACCCTGGCTGGCCTTCACAAACAGATTGCCGATCGCCGCGGTACTGGCCCCGTAGCTGCCCAGCAAGCGCGCGTGCCCGTTGGAAGTCGAGAATCCTTTCACCGGCTGGCGGGTCATCAGGAAGTTCTTCAGAATCCCTTTCTCGATCACCGCGACCGGCTTGGGCGGCACGCCCTCCAAGTCGAACTGATAATACCCGGCCAGCGTCTTGCCGTTCCAAGTCATCTGGGATGGATCGTCGGTGACGTCCAACCACTCCGGCAGCACCCGCGAGCCGATCCTGGTCTCAAATTCGCTGGGAACGAAGTTGACCGGGCGCCCGGGGTCCGACAGCGGTTTGCGCGGAATATGCAGATTGTCGCCCACCAACTGCGCCAAGAGTTGCGCCGCGGCGGACGGCTCAAACAGCACCGGACCTGTGTAGCCCTCACCGGCGGGAGCCTTCACCAGATCCCTCACATGATCCCCCACCTCGGTGATGCGCTGCCGCAGTTCCGCGTCCGAGGGCAGCTTATCGATATCCAGCGTTTGCACCGAGCCGGCGTCACGAAGCATCATTCCGTCCTGCGCCTGGCCTTCCGCCCGCGCGATCATCCAGTTCACGCGGTCGGCATAGCGGATCGCGGAGCCCTCGGAGTTCAGCAGGTAAGTGATGCCGTCGATCACCTGAAACTCCACGCTGGAGGAGACCACGTCGGGGTAAGCGCTGAACGCGCCCGAGAGCTTCGCTACACGCTCCGTCAGCGCGGTCTCATCGATCTTCTTGTGAGAGACCTTGGGCAGGCTGACGACTGTATCCGCCTTGGAAAAGTCCGCGATCTGCTCCCCGGTCTGCGCCGCGGCGTTCTTGAGCGACGCACGTTTGCGGCCCATCGATTCCACCGCGGCCTTGAAGGTGTGGTCGGTCAGCAGCCAGAAACCCTCCCGAAGCGCCTCGTAGTTGTCATCCAGCGGCCAGTCTCCGTCATAGCGGGAGCCGCTGTAGCGGCCGGAAAAAACGTGCCCCGTGTTGTCGAATTGATAACTGCCGACCCGCACTTCCGCGCCGGGAGTGCGCGAGTGCTGGCGAGTCTCCGTAATGGTGGATCCCAGAGTGGCGATGGTGTGGAAATCCTCGGAGTCGGTGAAGTCGTAGCTGAAGAAGTACGGCGCGTCGTCAGGCGCGGTGATGCGCAACTGGCGGGAACGGTCCATTTCATCCCGCATGGCCTTCAAAATCGGGTCGTCATCGATCTGCGCCAGCGTGAAAGCGGCGTTTTGACCGAAGCCGGAGCGCGAAATCAGCAGCAGCGCGCCGGCGGCTTTCCCGCCACGCAGCAACAACACCCGCCGGGTCACTGATTTTCTCCAGCGAGTTTTGCCCCAGCCCGAACGTCAATCGACGGTCTGGATAGGTAGGGCGGGCGGTCCTGCGAACGCTCCTTGCGTTGCACCTCGATCTCCCGCACCAGCAGCGCCGGCGAGATGGCAGCCACCGGCACATAGCCGGATTCAGCGCCGCAATAGCCGTTGAATACGTCGCTCTTGTCCGAAGTCGCCATGATCTTGGCGAAACTCGCCAGCGGCGTTCCCACGATGTCCACGCCGCGAATCAACTCGTCCGGGCGGCCATCCGGATACACCTTGTACACGGTCAGTGGAACCACGGTGAACGCCTGTAGCCCCGCGCGCTGCGTGGTGGTGTAACCGGAGGTCACTTGATCGAAGTACAGACCGTAGGGTTTGCCTTGCCGCTTGATCTCTTCGATCAACATCTGGCGCAATTGCGCGTCGCTCACTTTGTTGGTCGACTCCACGAACAGGTTCGATTGGCGTGACACAATCTCGTAGCCTGGCTGGCGGCGGCCATGCCCGTTGGATTGCGGGAAACCCGCGATCGGGGAGCGTGACATCAGGAACGTTTTGAGAATCCCTTTGTCCACCAGCGTGAGCCTCTGCGCCTTCACGCCCTCGTCGTCGAATTCGTAAGAGCCGTTGAGCGGCTTGCCCTCGTATTCCTTGACGGTCGGGTCGAAAACCACCGAGAGAAAGTCCGGCAACACCGGCATGTTGACGCTCTTGGTGAAAGTTTGCCCCTCGTTTTCGTCCTTCTGCCGGTGACCCTCCACGCGATGCCCGAAAATTTCATGGAAGAACACGCCGGCCGCGCGGCCGGACAGAATCGCGGGGCCGACAAAAGGATCGGCCGGCTGGGCTTTCAACAAGTCCTCCAGCAGCGCGCCGGATTTCTGCACCGCGGCCAGAATCTGCGCGTCCTTGGGCAGCTTGGCGGGGTCGTCCGCTTCGAAAGTTTCCAGTGTTGAGAGATCCATTCCATCGGACGCCTTACCGTTCGCGGTGATCATCAGGCGCGAGAACAGGCGGCCCTGCTCGATCTGGGTTCCCTCCGTGGTCACCAGCGTCTTGGATACACGCTGCGCCTCCACGGTAACTTCAGCGTTCAGAGCGCCTGGATATTTATTGAACTCGGCTGAGAGCTTTTTGAGGCGCGCCTCCCATTCCGCCGTATTGAACTTGAACTTCGGCGCGGAGGTATAACTCACCTGCACCGGCGCGGGCGAAAAATCGCCCGAGGCGTCCTGCGGAGCCGCGCGCAATTTCTCATCCGACTTCAATTGGATCAATCTCTGCGCCGCGTTCCGATAGGCCTTATCCGTGTTCAGCCATAGAACACGCTTGATTGCGGTGGGATTATCATCTAACACCACTAAGCCCGAGGTACTTCCGCGCGGCGGGTTGTTGCCTACCCTGCGGAAATTGTCAAAGCTGGGATCTCCCGTGCGCACCGTGACATCCAGCTCGCGCTCATGCCCGTGGTTTTCCGAATCCACTGACCCGCCGCTGGACTCGATCACGTCGTTCTCCGTGTCGGTCACCGCGTAACCCATGAAGTACGGCGGAGGGTCCGCCTGCTGCTTCAAGATCGTAAAGTTACGGGTGAGCTCATCCACCAGGATTTTGGTCAGAGGGCTCTGCGCCATCGCGTAGGGCGAAAGCGAGCAAGCGGTAATAAAACCAACGAGTAGCGTGCGCACGGTGCTCCCAGGATATCAGGAAGGTAACCAACCGGCTATCCCGGCCCGGCTGGACGGGCCAGGGTCACATCCGAGGGTCACATCCGGCGCGCTTACGGGAGCCGGCCGGATAGATATCTGGGCGCGAGGGCGTTCGGAGAGGAGGCCGGAGCAACCGCGCTCGACGCACGGCGCACCCCCTTGGCTTGCACCGGCGCAGCATCGACCGGCGGAGTCACCACCTGGAAGGCGACGGCGTCACCGGACTTGAGCGAGCCAGCGATCTTGCGCAGATCGTCCACCGAAGTAATCGCGTGCCGGTTGATGGAGATGATGATATCTCCCGGTTGCAACTCAACGTCTTCGGCAAAGGAGCCTTCTTCAACCGTGGACACGTAAACGCCGTGCTTGTCGGGAGTCAGGTTGCGTTCCCCGTCGGTCAGCTCCCGCGGCTTGATGCCGAATTTCACGCCGGAGGCGACCGGTTCAACCTTGGTCGAGTCGTCGGTGCTGAAATTCTCGCCGACAATGTCCTTGTCATCTTTGAAGAGGAGCTTGCGATCCTGCGTGACCACCTTTAACTCCATCTTCTTGGAATCCCGGTCCACGCTGAGCGAGAGCGTGCTTCCTACCGCAGCGTCCGCCACGTGCGCCAGAAGATCGTCGCCGTTCTTGATGGTTTGGCCGTTGATGGCAGTGATGATGTCGTTCGGCTTCAGGCCGGCCTTCGCGGACGGTCCGTCCGACGGATAGAGTTCGCTGACGATCACGCCGTGGCTTACGCCCAGAGCTTCCAGCGTTTCCGGCTTGGTATTGGGGTCGAAACGGATTCCGATAGAACCGCGAGAGACGACGCCATCGCGGATGATGTCGTTATACACGCGCACCACCACGTTGCTGGGCAGCGCGAAACCAACGCCTTCGGATCCGCCGTGGTTGGTGGCGATCATGGTGTTGACGCCGATCACCTCTCCGCGGATATTCACCAGCGGACCGCCGCTGTTGCCGGGATTGATCGCCGCGTCGGTCTGGATAAAGCGCTTGAAGGTGCTGTTGTCGATATCGCGTCCCAGTGCGCTGACGATGCCGGCCGTCACCGATTCTTCCAGCGTAAACGGAGAACCGATCGCTACCGCCCAATCCCCCACCTGCACCGCGTCGGAGTTGCCGATGCTCACGGGATCCAGCGGCTTATGCGCATCGATCTTGAGCACCGCCAGGTCCGTCTCCGGATCCGTGCCGATCACGCGGGCGCGATACTCGGTCGAATCGCTTTGCAGCTTCACCATGATCTTGTCGCCGCCCTTGACCACGTGCTCATTGGTCACGATGTAGCCGTTCTTGTCGACAATAAATCCGGTACCCGACTGTTCGTGCTTGGGTTCGGGCCCCTGGGGAACGATCTGCGGACCGGCCTGTCCGCCGCCGCCTCCAAAGAAGCGTTGCAGGCCCTCAAACGGATCGTCGCCGCCGCCCTGATCTTCGGGATCGGGCCGGCCGCTACGGGAACGGGCGCTCGAATGCTGCGCCGGAATCTCCACCACGATGTTGACCACGCTGGGCTGCAGCTTCTTGGCGAGTTTGGTGAAGTCGCTGCCGATTTCCACAGCTTTCGGAACCACCAGAGGCGTCGCATCCGGCGCCACGGCCTGGCCCTTGGCGGCGTTCACCTGCGTATTGATCAGCGTCCCAATCAGGATCCCCACCGACAAAGTGAAGATCATCAAAGCCATGGACATCAGCTTCTGCTGGCGCATTTTGTCAAACAAATTCATAAGCGGTTCCTTCCCGTTTGGAGCACGAACACCTCAATTATAATATACATCCTACGCGGCATCGCCCAGTAAAAGGCACAGCGCCAGCAGGATGCGGCGCAATCCCAGTTCGCGGCCTTCCGCCGAAAACCACTCGGCTGCGGTATGCGCGCCCCCGCCTTGTCCGCCCGCCCCAATCGAGACCGCCGGCAGTCCCAGGGAAAGGGGAACGTTGGCGTCGGTGGAGGCGCAATCGAGAGACCCTCGAATACCAAGGTAAGTATCCACTGCCAAAAGAGTTTCGAGAATCGGCGACCCGGCCCGCAACCCTCCGCCCGGGCGCGATCCGATCTCTTTCATCCGGGCCGACAATCGCCCGCCGGAGGCGCGCCCATTCTCATCCTCCAGAGTCCGATGCATGGCCGATTCCAGCAGAGCCGCCATCTCATCCATCCGCCGCGGGCTTTCCGAGCGCAAATCCACCTTCGCGCGGGCGTCGCTGGGAATCGCGTTGATGCTGGTGCCACCTTCGATCACCCCGAAGTTGTAGGAGCAGCGCGGCTCGCCCCCGCCCTCAGACACGGAGGCCTCATCCAGGAATCGGGTGATGGTGCGGCTCAGCGCATGCACCGGGTTTCCCACGCCATGATCGCTCCAGCTATGCCCTCCAGGGCCGGTGAAGGTGACGTCGAATCTCCGGCTGGCCAGCGCCTTGCACGTGATATGGTCCGTGTTCGGCCCGTCCAGAACCAGAAAGGCTCGATAGCGTTCGGCAGCGGCGGCTCGGCATAAATACCGCATCCCGCATAGATTGCCTTCGCCCTCTTCTCCCACGTTCGCCACCAGCAGGGGAGCCAGAGCTGGATCTTCCACAGGTGGCTGCGCCGTCCACGCCGCCGCCAACGCCAGCAGGGCCGTCAGACCAGCGCCGTTATCCGACACCCCCGGCCCCAGAAAGCGTCCATCGTCCGCGACTTTGATATCTTCCGGGATGCGCGGAGCCAGCACCGTATCCAAGTGAGCGGTCACGGCGACGCACGGGCCTTCCCGGCCGGGCAACCAGGCGATCACATTTCCCGCCCGGTCCAACTTCGACTCCCAGCCCAGCGACCGGAATCGGTCCGCCATGTACTCGGCGCGCTTGGCCTCGAGAAAGGTCGGCGCGGGAATCCGGCACAGCTTCAGATGTTGTTCGTTAATCCAGCCGCGCTCCTTGCGGAACCATTCCAAACATGCCCGCACTCCCGCGGTGCGGGCCAGATCGGAGACGGATTCTGCCAAAGCGGGCATTGAACCTCTAGTCTATCGCGAGTAATCCGACACGGAGCTATCATGCTGTATTCATGCCCGGCCTCCGCAAGCTGCTGATCGTGGTGCATCGCTGGCTGGGAACCTGTTTCTGCGTGCTTTTCGCCATGTGGTTTCTCTCCGGGATGGTGCTGGCGTACTGGGATTACCCGGTGGTGACGGATCGCGACCGCTTATCCCACGCGCAGCCGGTCGATCTCTCCCGCATTCGTTTTACTCCGGAGCAAGCCTACGCGGTCCTCCAACTGGGTGGACCTCCCTCATCGGCCGTTCTGACAACGTTCGATGGCCGCCCGGCGTATCGTTTTGACGATGCGCTGGTGTTTGCCGATACGGGCGAGCCCGAGCGCGAGTTCCCTCCGGAGTTGACCCGCCGGCTGGCTTCGGCTTGGGCTTCGCAGGCGCCGGATGGCGCGGCGCTGACGGTCCTGGATTCGCCGGATCAGTGGACCGTCAGCGGAGAATTCGCGGCGCTGCGGCCGCTCGACAAATATTCCTGGCCCAACGGCGACCAAGTCTATGTCTCCGAAGTTACCGGCGACGTGGTCCAGTCAACCACGCGAACCTCGCGCCTGGGAGCCTGGTTTGGCGCGATTCCGCATTGGCTCTATTTCACTCCCTTGCGCCAGAACGGCCGCCTGTGGAGCCGGATCGTGATCTGGTCCTCGGGAATCGGGGCGGTGACGGCCGCTCTCGGTCTCGCTATCGGCCTATGGATCATGCTGCCCTCCCAGCGCATCCCCTACGCTGGTCAGAAGCGCTGGCACGCCATCCTCGGCTTGATCTTCGGCCTCTTCGCGTGCACCTGGGCGTTCAGCGGGATGCTGTCTATGGAACCATTCGCCTTCAGCGCCGGGCCGGAGCGGCTCGCGGCGCGCATCGAGCGAGCGCTGCATCATGGCGTGTTGAAGGCTCCAGGCGGCTTCAAGGCTCCGGCGAACTTGCCTAGTGGTGCAGGATACATCGACTTGAACGCTCTGGCCGGCGACCCCAGCGCCATTCTCAGCGCAGTCCGCAACGCGGTTGCGCCCAACTCGATCGTGGAGATGCGCAGCGTGACGCAATACGAGGCCTATTATCTGGATCGCCACGGCCAGCATCCGCTGCCGGCGCTGTTCGTGAGGTTGAATGATCCCAGCGATTCGATGTTCTACATCGACCCCGCAGCCGCCCGCATCGTCGAAGCCTACGACTCCGCTTCGCGCTGGAACCGCTGGTTGTACCACGGCCTCCATTCGCTCGATTTCCCGTGGCTCTACGCGCACCGCCCGGCCTGGGACCTCGCGATTCTCGCGCTGTTGGCTGGAGGAGCATGGCTGAGCATCACTTCACTGGTGCTCGCCTGGCGAGTCCTGCGAAGGACGTTACTCTAAATCGATTAAGGTCTCTCCATACGTGACGCCGGCGGAGGTCTGACCGGGCGCGTAGCGGCAAATGACCGGCTCGTTCCCCGTAAAAGGGATGGTCGGCATGGTGATATTGAACTGATACAGGCCTGGACTCACCAAATATCCCTGTGCCGGGATATGAACTATGCCGCCGACCTCGCACAGCACTCTCTGGAACAGTTGCCCGCTCTGCGTCGAGGAGCCCTCCACATTCGCCGCGCTGGACGGACCCCAGCCCACGCCCCACAGGGTTATCGTTTCTCCGTATTGTGCAGGCGTGGAGGCTCCCGGAAACAGCGTGGCGGGGCCAAGCAGGCTGCCATCCGCGTGGGTCGCGACTGTGTCGCCCATCGCATCGAACATCAGGAAGGTGGGAACAATCGGGCGCATGGTCACCATGAATGGCGCGCTGGAGACGCCTCCGCTGGACACCACCACGGGAACCTGAGCCGAATACAGTGCGCCTCCGCCCATGAAATTATTGAGCGGGTCGTTAAGCGGGGTCAGCACGTTGATCTGATCGTCGGCGCAGGAGGGTGTGGTGGCGGCGCTGCAAAACCAGTACACGTAGGCGGCTTGGCCCGTGACGGTGGCGCTGATCCCGCCCAACTGCGTCGGCATTTTCCCCTGGGCGAAATCTGGAGCATTGCTCCAGAACACGCCCCCCGCCGGAGTGTTCGCCGGCACGAGGTTCTGGCCGTGGATTTCGATCCAGCCGTTCGGCGCGATCGCGTCAGGGCCCCACGCCGTCTTGACTGAGGTAATGATCGGCGTCCCTGCGGCCGGCTGCGTAACCGTTCCGCTGAGCGTGAGGGTGCTCCTATCGGAGGAAAGCGTAACGTTGGCTGTCCCGCTTGCCCCGCTGAACGCCCCGGTTCCTCCGGTGATCGTGCCTGGGTCCACGGGAACAAAACTAGACCCATTGAAATTCATAAAAATGTTGAAACTATCGGTGCCGTTCATCGAAATGGTCGCGGTGAGCTGGCGCAAGTCGTTGTTCCCGCCCAGATCCTGCCCATTCAGACTCAGGTTCACCTGGCCCAGCGGATTTAGATGACCGTTGCCCGACGCCGAGATCACTTCCGTCGGCACCACTTGCTCCGCGGGAAGAATGAAATTCCCGATCTCGAGGTTCACGGGGGCGCCCCCAATCGTGATGGTTCCGGAGCCGCCGAAGCCGTAGTTAAACGTCAATACGTCGTTGTTGCTGGCGGAGGTAAAGTGCGCGTTGAGGGTGAGCGATCCGGACGCGCCGGCGTAAGCCCCGGTTCCGCCGGTGACTGTCGCGGTCCCGCTGGCGGCGCCCGGGTTTGCCAGATTCGCCGACAACGAGATCGTGTCGAACTGGTTGTAGGTGGTGTCGAACGTGTTGAATATCAGTGTCAAGTTGACCTGCGCGGGACCGGTGGGATAAAAGTTTGCATCCACGCTTTGGATGATCTGTGCCTCCATGGTGGGAAAACCCAGCGGCAGCATCGCCCCGGCTCCCGCGGACGTGGTAACTAATCCCTTGACGTCCGTAAATCCCGACAGTGAGATGTTTCCGCTGAACTTCGTGGTTTGTTGAGCAACCCCTAGCGCGGCAGTCGCAAGAAAGGCAGCGATTGTGCATTTCCGCATGCGTTAAAGAATATCCGCAGTCCCTGGGGTTTTCAAGATATTTTTTGCCCAAGTGGAGGATGACGGCCCGGCTCAGTTCAATCGTACTTAAGCGTCACAGCCGGATCGATCTTGGCGGCCCGTCGCGCGGGGGCCCAGCACGCCGCCAGCGCCACCAAGAGCAGGAGGATGGGCACGCCGAGGAAAACTTCTGGATCTCGCGGACTGATGTGCCTGAGGATTGGCGCCAGATAGTAGGTGGCCGCGAAGGAAGCTCCCACGCCAGCCGCGACTCCGGTCAGGGTGGAAAGCAACCCGGCTCTCAACACCAGTGCCTGCGCTTCGCCCCGGGTGGCTCCCAGCGCCAAGCGGATCCCGATTTCCCGGGTCTTGCGGCCCACCAGGAAGGTCATCACGGCGTACAACCCAAGCACCGTCAGAGCCAGTCCCATCAGCCCCATGGCTCCGGTCATCTGCGCCGTGAGGCGAATTCGAATCAAGCCGAAACTATCGAAAACATTTTGCATGCTGCGAACATCGAACGTCACTGCATCGGGCGAGATGGCCTTCACTTGTTCCCGAACCGGCGCGGCCATCGCGGCTGGATCTTGCGCCGTGACGACAAACAAGGTCATGCGCGGCTGGAAATTCTGCGCGAAGGGCAAGTAGACGTAAGGCGTTGGCGGTTCCGACAAATCGGTATATTTGGCGTCGTGCGCGATGCCCACAATCTGCATTTCCGGGCCCTTGTCAGTGTCCATGCGAATGTGGCGTCCCAGCGCGTCGCCGCCGGGGAAGAAGCGGTTGGCCAGGGTCTCATTCACGACCACCACGCGCGGCGACTTCTCTGTGTCGAAGTCTTCGATCGCGCGGCCGCGGACGATCGGGGTTGACATGGTCTCGAAGTAACCGGGCTCCACCCTGGTGAAAGCGATGTCGCCGAGATTCTCGCCGTCGCGAGAAAATACCGCGGCGTCATAGCTCTCGCCGAGCTGAACATGGCTCCCCAGCGCCACTTGGCGAACGCCGGGCAATGCCCGCACCCGCTCCTGAATTTGACGGTAGAAGTTCTCGGTCTGCGCGCGCGTGTGCCCGGTCATCGAGGGATCGAAGGTCATCAGCAGTACATTCTTGATGCGGAAACCAGGATCAGCATCCGCGGCCGCGAGAGAATTTTTCGCGAAGAGTCCAGCCAGTATCAGAGTCAGTACGGAGAGAGCGGCTTGCACGGAGACCAGCAGACGCCGGGGCGCTCTTCCGCCCCCCTCCTTAATCGGCGAAACCAGGTCCACTTTGGTCGCGCGAAACGCGGGCGTGAGCCCGAACAAAAGCACCGAGACCATCATCGCGGCGAAACTGTACAGCAGCACCCGCTCATCCATCCGGGCCGCCACCGAAACCGGAATGCCAGACGGCACCCGAATGGACGCGAAAAAATGAATGGCCCAACTCCCTAGCAGCAATCCCGCACCTGTGCCCAGCGCGGCCAGCAACAGGCTCTCGGTCAGCAACTGTGCGATCACGCGGCCGCGCGATGCCCCAACGGAAAGCCGGATGGTGATCTCCTTGGCGCGTCCACTGGCCCGGCCCAGCAGCAGATTGGCGACGTTGATGCAGGCCATCCACAGGATGATGAACGCCATCAGCAGCAGCATGATCGTGCCCGGCTCGTAACCCGGAGACAACTGGAAACGGCCGTCGATATCCGTGAGCACCGCGAAGTTCCGCTCCCGCTCCGAGTCCGGGTAAGCGCGCTCCAGACCGCGGCCGAGATTGGCAAACTCGGTCTGAGCGGCTGCCAGTTTCTGCCCCGGCTTCAACCGGCCTAGCAGACTGAACGGCCGGTTCAACGGATTCGAAAGCGAGGTGCTGCCCGGATCGACGCGCGGCATTGCGTGGAGCGGCAAATAGATCTCCGGGTTGGCCCCGCGCAGCGTGCCCGCGAAATCCTCTTTCAGCACGCCTACCACGGTGGCCATCCGCGCGTTGAGGCGAACCTCGGATCCGATAATGTCCGGATCGGAGTGAAATTTCCCTTCCCACGCCTGGTGGCTCAACACCACGGGGAGATCGCCCATCGAGGGCGTATCTTCCTGGGCGGTGAAGGTCCGGCCCAGCGCTGCTGGAACGCCGAGCACCGCGAAGTAATTGCCGCTGACGAAATCGGCGTAGGCGAAGCGGGCCAATTCATTCGGGCTGCTTTGGACGGCCAGGAAGCCGTCCTGTTCCGCGGTCAAGGGGCCTAGGGTCTGGTTCTGGCCGCTTAGCGTGGTGTATTCGCGGTAGGAAAGAAACTCCAGGCGGTGCTGCGGGGTGCTTGCGAAGACGCGCACGATTTCCGACGGCCGCGTCACCGGGAGTGGCCGCAAAGCGATGGCGTCCACCAAGCTGAAGATCGCGCTGTTGGCTCCAATACCCAGTCCCAGCGAGAGCACGGCTGCGATTGTGAAGCTCCGGTTTCGCGCGAGGCCGCGGATCGCGTAGCGCGCGTCTTTGGCGATCGATTCGAGCCAGAACAGCGGATCGCCCTCGCGAGCCCGCTCGCGCACGCGGGTTACATTGCCCATCCGGCGCAGGGCCTCGTAACGGGCTTCTTCCGGCGTCAATCCACGCTCGACGCCCGCGCGCATTTCCGCCTCCAAATGCGCGGCGATCTCATCGTCCAGTTCCAGCGGCGAGCGCCAGCGAAGCCAGCGTGGAAGTCTCATGAGCGTTCCTCTATTCGTACTTGAGCGTCACCGCGGGATCGACCTTCGCCGCCCGCCGCGCGGGGGCCCAGCACGCGGCCAGCGCAGCGGCCACAAGCAGAGCCGGAACGCCCGCGAAGGCGGCCGGATCGTGCGTGCTCACGCGATCCAAAAACTGCGCCAGGTATCGCGTCAGGGCGAAAGCCCCTGCCAGGCCGATGGCGACGCCGCTCCCGGTCACAATCAATCCGGAAGCAAGGACGCGCTGGAGAATGGATTTCGCGGTCGCGCCGAGAGCCATGCGGATTCCGATTTCGCGCGTGCGCCGGGCCACCGCGAACGCGATCACGGCGTATAAGCCCAGCACTCCCAGGAGGAGCCCGATGGCGCCGACCGTGCCTACCGTCAACGCCATCAGCCGGGCGGGCAGCAGGCCGTGGCCGTCGAAAACTTCCCGCATGGTGTGGACGTCGTAGACCGGAACATCCGGCGCGACGGCTTTCACCGCGTCGCGAATCGCCGAGGTCATCGCCGCCGGGTCGCCGGCGGTGTGCACGAACAGCGTCATCTGCGGATTCATGAACTGCCGGTTCAAGACGTAGAGGTACGGCTCAAACGCGTCAATCGAGGATTGATATTTGCCGTTGCCGGCCACGCCCACCACGTCCAGCACCCTGGCCCGCGGACCGTCTCCGAACCGCACCGTCTTCCCAACTGCGCCTCCGTTCGGCCAAAAGCGCTCCGCCAGCGCCTGATTCACGATGGCGACTCCGGGCGTGGACGGTTTGTCACTATCTTCGAAGGGCCGCCCTTCCAGAAGAGGGACCGCCATGGTGGCGAAGTAGCCGGGCTCCACGCGATCAAACATCATGGAGACCGGCGTCTGATCGCCGTCCTTCGCCGCGACAGCATTGAACTGCGAGTTGTCCCCCATGGGAAGATGGCTGCCCATCGCGGCCGAGGCCACGCCCGGCAGATGGTTGACGCGATCCTCCACGGCCTGGTAGAACGCCTGCGCTTTCGCGTTGGTGTACCCTCCGAGCGCCGGGTCGAACGAGACGACTAAAACGTTGTCCACGCGGAATCCAGGATTGGCGCGGCTGGTCAGCACGAAGCTCTTTACGAACAGCGCTGCCGCGACCAGCAGCATGGTAGCCAGCGCGGTCTGCACAGTGACCGCCACGCTGCGCCCGCGCAGCGCGTGCCTCGCGTCCGGACCGCTCTTTAGAGGCGAGTTTAAATCCACCCGGGTGGCGCGGATCGCGGGCCACAGGCTGGAGATGAGAACAGCGAACGCCGCGGCGCCCAGCGCAACCATCACGACTCTTCCATCCAGGCGAGCCGGAAAACTGCTGGGGAAATCGGGCGAAATCTGGATCGCGGCGAGAAAGTGAATCGCCCAGGAAGCCAGCAGCAGGCCTCCGCCGGCGCCCAGAGCGCCCAGGACCGCGCCCTCGGTCAGCATCTGCGCGATCAATCTCCCACGGCTCGCGCCCACCGATTGCCGGATGGTGATTTCTTTCACGCGCGCGCTCGACCGGCCCAGCAGCAGGTTGGCGACATTGAGGCACGCCACCAGCAGCACGGCGCCAGCAATCGCCAGAAATACATAGACCAATTGCGCATCGTCCGGATCCGCTTCCAGGCGCGCCGCTATCTCCGGCTCGATCATCGCAGTCCGCTGGCGGTCGAGGTCCGGAAATTTCTCCAGCATCTGCTTCGCGAGCACCGCAAATTCCGCCTGCGCGGACTTCGCACTCACGCCCGGCTTGAGCCGGCCGTACACTCCCAGATTCGCGGGGTCGGGATCCGTCAAATAGCGGTTCCGCGCGAGCACCCTGGTACCCGCGGCGAGGGGAAGGTAGATCTCGGTGTGCAGGAAATAGTTGGTTCCGATGAACTTCTCCGGCAGCACGCCGATGACGGTTACTGGCTGGCCGTTCACTTTGATGCGCCGGCCCACGATATGCGGATCGGATTGGAAGCGGTTCTGCCAGCTCGAATAACTCAGCAGCCCGGCAATGTCTTTTGCCGCGGGCGAATCCTCTTCCGGGAGGAACGCTCTTCCCAGCCCGGGCTGGACGCCGAACACCGAAAAATAGTTCCCGCTGACGAAATCTCCGAAGGCGATGCGGGCTTGCTCCGCATCGGTAGCCTGGAGCGCGAAGAGATCCAAGCGCTCCGCCTCCAGGCCCGCGAGCGTCCGGGTGCGGTCCCGGTAGGCCGCGTACTCGCGATAGGAGAGACGGCCCGGGCCGCGTGGAACCGCCGCGCCCACATGGACGATTTGCTCCGGATGCCGCACATCCAAGGGCCGCAGCATGAGCCCATCGGCGAGACTGAAGATCGCGCAATTGACGCCGACGCCCAGGGCCAACGATAAAGTCGCGGCCAGTGTGAAGCTCGGATTACGCCGCAAATTGCGCAGAGCGTAACGCACGTCCTTGGCGGCTAGCTCGAAATAGAAGAGCGGGTCACGCTCGCGAGCTCGCTCCTTCACGCGAGTCACATTGCCCATCTCGCGCAGCGCCCCATAACGAGCCTCTTCCGGCGAGAGCCCGCGGTCGATTCCAGCCTGGATCGCGAAGTCCAAGTGCGCGCGGATCTCTTCGTCCAGTTCGTCGCGCGAACGCCAGCGAAGCCATCGCGGCATTTTCATGCAGCTCCCTCCGGTTTCAGAACGCGAGTCACCGCGCGCACCATGGTCTCCCACTTGCTGGTCTCGGCGGTAAGCCGCGCCCGGCCGGCGCGTGTCAGCTTGTAGAATCGCGCCCGCCGGTTGTTATCCGAGGTGCCCCATTCGGACGCAATCAACCCGGCTCTTTCCAGCCTCTGAAGAGCCGGGTACAAGGAGCCGTGATCCACCAGCAAAACGTCATCGGATGTGCGTTGAATCGCAGTCGCGATCCCATGGCCGTGGTTGGGCCCGAACACCAGCGTCTGCAGCACCAGCAAATCGAGCGTCCCCTGCAGCAATTGAATTTTGTCCGAATCCGCCATCGGTGAACCGCCTCTAGGAGACACTCTACCAGACCTCTAGGAGATTGTCTACTAGAATCGCGGGCGCCCGATCTTCTACAATCGAGTCTATGACGGCTGCTCTACCGATGACCCTCCCGGCCCGGTACTACACCGATCCGGAGATCTTCCGTAAAGAGCTGGAACGCTTCTACTTCAATCGCTGGATCTGCGCCGGGCGCGCCAACTCCATCCCCAACCCGGGCGATTATTTCCTGTGCGAGCTGGCTGGCGAAAGCGTTATCGTCACGCGCGGAAATTCCGGGGAGATTAGCGCGTTCTACAACGTCTGCCGGCATCGCGGCTCGCGCATGTGCACGGAGGAGCGAGGTTCGCTACCCGGCAAGCGCATCACCTGTCCCTACCATGCTTGGTCCTATGGTCTCGACGGCGCTCTGCTCGGAGCCCCGCACGCCGAGCGCCCCGGCTTCTCCCGCGCCGACTACCCTCTCAAGTCCGTGCACACCGAAACCTGGGAGGGCAACGTCTTCCTGCACTTTGGAACGCCTGAACAAGCGGTAACGGATTTGTTCGGACCGGTCGCGAAAAAATTTGCCAACTGGAAGATGAGCGAACTTCGCACCCATCGCCGCATCGTCTACGACATCAAGGCCAACTGGAAGCTGATCGTCCTGAATTACAACGAGTGTCTGCACTGCCCCTTCGTGCATCCCGAACTAAACCCCCTCACCGATTATCTCGGCGCGGACAACGAAGAGCCCAACCCAGCCTATATCGGCGGAGTGATGTTCCTGCGCAACGGAGCCGAGACCATGAGCTTCGGCGGAAATCGCAACGGCCGCGCCTACCTGCCCGGCTTAACTGAGGAGCAGCACAACTGGGCCGCGTTCTACGCTTTGTATCCCAACCTGCTGTTGGCGCCGCATCCGGATTATTTACTTACTCACACTCTGTGGCCCATGGCCGCGGATCGCACGGTCATCGTCTGTGAGCTCCACTTCCATCCCGATGAAATGGCCAGGCCGGATTTCCACGCCGACGATGCCTCCAGCTTCTGGGACCTCATCAACCGCCAGGACTGGCGCATCGCGGAGCTTTCCCAAGCCGGGATCTCCTCTCGCGCCTATACGCCGGGCCCCTACACCAAACGCGAGGAGCTTCTGCGCGCTTTCGATCTCGACGTGCTCGCCCTCGACGGCGAGTAGCACCCTGCAAGGGCCGCCGGCGGCTCTCTACGAGTTTGCCGAATTCCGCGCGCAACGACCACCCTCGAGCCGACGCAGGGTGAGGGATCGATCGCAAAGCCGCATTCGTTCTGTAACCGGAGCCATGCGCCTCGGTATTCGATAGAAGCCAAGGAGCGCTTCGCATGCTACCACCCAAAAGAACCGTAGGCGGACCAGTTCTCACGGCGGGCCTGTTGATTTACGCCGTTGGCCAGCTATCGGCGCAGCCCACCACCCCCAAGTTCGAAGTGGCGTCAGTCAGGCGAGCTGCTCCTCCGCAGGTCGGTACCGGAGTGCGTGACACGGCGCGCGGCGGGCCAGGAACGGCTGACCCGAGTCAGGTTGCTTACACCAATCTGCGGCTGAAGGATCTCCTCCTAACCGCGTACGGCGTAAAGGGCTATCAAATCGCCGGGCCCGAATGGCTGGAGACCGAGAGGTACGACGTTATCGCCAAAATTCCCCCTGGCGCACCTAAAGAGCAATTCCCGCTAATGCTGCAAGACCTTCTGGTGGAGCGGTTCAAAATAAGCCTTCATCACGAGACGAAAGACTTACCTCTGTATGAGTTGGGGGTCGCTAAGAGTGGACCTAAACTGAAATCCTGGCGGGACCCGCCGAACGAACAGCCCATCCCACAGCAGGTGCCTGGCGCTCCTCCTTCGATGGGAAAGGATGGGTTTCCCGTTGTGCAGCCCGGACATTTCGTCGCCACGACGGTCAACGGACGAGTTCGCATCGCGGCGAGCAAGCTTCCTATTTCGCGGCTGGCCGAGATGTTGGCAAATCAGCTGGGTCGCCCCGTACTGGACAAAACGGGACTTGCGGGCCCTTATGACTACACTCTTGAGTTTTCACCAGAGGGCCTGGCGGCAGGACCGGCGGCGACAACGCCCGCAGGTGACCAGGACGCCCTCAGCTTACTCACTGCTGTGCAGGAGCAGCTCGGTCTGAGGCTAACGCAGAGGAGGGGACCCGTCGATGTGCTGGTCATCGATCACGTTGAAAAAACGCCAACCGAGAATTAGGCGTCCTAGCGAAGTCAGTAAATCGTCGCCAGGTTCACCGGCTTCAACTCCGACGCGACTCCCGCGGGCATCGGATAGCGGTCCACATTCAGCAGCATGGCCACCATCTGGTAATAACCCACAGCGGCGATCATGTCGACGATACCCTTTTCCCCCACCGTGTTTTTGGCAGCCGCAAAGGTAGCATCACTCACCGCGTGCGTCTTCAGCAATTCCGAGGCGAAATTGAACACGGCGGTCTCGTCGGCAGGCATCTTGGCTGGGCGTTTTCCCGCCGCGATGGCTTGAATGGTGTCGTCGCTCACACCGGCTTGAGCCGCGGCGCGGCGGTGAGCGTTCCATTCGAACTGCACCATCCAGAAACGCGCCGTGATGATGATCGCCAGCTCATTCAGCCGAGGCGGGAGCGACGAGTGAAAGCGGATCTGCGCCCCGAGGGTCTGCGCCGGATCGCCCATCTCCGGACTGCGCAGCATTACGTTGAACGGCCCTCCCAGGCTGGTGCGTCCGCTAGCGAAGATGTGCTGGACCATGGTCTTCTGCTCCGGCGTCATGGAGTCCCAGGCGAGCGGCGCAAAGCGGTCGCCCGTGAGGCTGAAGTTCGCGGGCGCGGCGCCGGACTTCGCCGCGGGCGTCTGTGTGTACCCGAGCGTCGCGAGGAAAGTTAGACCGAAGGTGATCGCGGCAATGGTCTTGGGAAATCGCATGATCCAGAGCGTATCACGGTAGCCCGCTGCGCGCACTGCCTGCGTTTTTCCAGTTCTATTTCATCCCGGTGACATAGCCGCCCAACTCATTCGATCTAGGAATATACGCAAAGTAGTACAATCGCGTGAGATCAGTCGACCTGCGACAGCTTCTTGGGATAACTCGTTTCTTGGGATAACTGGATGTCTTCGTCCGAAAGCCGGCCCATCATCACACGCCTGGCGCTTTCCGGAGGCGGATTCCGCGCCACGCTATTTCATTTGGGCGTGATTGAACACTTGCGCGATGCGGGCGTCTTAAGCGGGGTGGAAGAAATATCTTCAGTCTCCGGCGGAAGCATCTGCGCCGCTCACTTGGTTTTAAATTGGGATCGTTATAACGGGACAGCCGAGGATTTTGCATCCGCCAGGAATGAACTGGTGAATTTCACCTCCCTCGACATTCGCGGCCGCATCGTCCGCCGGCTCATGCTCCCTTGGTGGCTGTTTTGGAGGCGGCGCATCTTGGCGCTGTTTCTAGGCGCCTCTCAGGCCGCGCCCACCTGGATGCTCCGCACCTACTACCGGAAACTCTTCGGCGACGTCACCCTCCACGAACTACCGGATACTCCGCGCTTGCATCTCTTGGCTACGAATCTGACGAAAGGCTGCCTGACCTCCTTTGGCCAGAAGCAAGTCGTACACTTCCCGTCCAGCCCGGCGGAGCCGGTGGTTGAAATCGACGCCGCGCTGACGCCCTTGGCCTCAGCGGTCGCGGCCTCTTCGGCGTATCCGGCGCTGTTTCCTCCGTTGAGCTTCACCGGCGAAGACGTGGGAGCCAAGAGGTCTCACCGCTTCGGCAAGGAATTCTTTACCGACGCTGGAGTTTCCGACAATCTCGGCCTCCGCCCCTTCGAATACCCCGGACCCGGGGAGGGCGCGCTCCTGATCAGCGACGCCGGCCAGTCCTTCATGTTGCGCGACGCCTTCGCCTTCGGCCTGGTAAGAACCGCTCTGAGGGCCGCCGACCTGATGATGTTCCGCATCCGCGAACTCGCTCTTGCCGGCAGCAAAGAGGCTCACGCGGGGAAGACCTTCGTAGCATCCATCTCCGATTGCGAGGAGCTTCCCGGCGCCGCGCCAAAGTCCATCCAGCAATGCCTGGAGGGCATCCGGACCGATCTCGACGCGTTCAGCGCGATTGAAGCCGAGGAACTAATGCGTCACGGCTACTTTCGCTCCCAGCGGGTTCTTGGAATCGAGGGCTCCAATCCCCCGGTGTTCCGCTTTAGCAAGCAAACGGCCGCCGCGCGATCCCGCCATTTGATCGGTGGCGCGCGGCGCAAGATGCGGTTGGTCAATCGCGCCGACTGGATCACTTGGGTTCATTGCGCGTTGGTGCTGGCCTTGATCGGCCTGGCCTGGATCGCAGCGCCAAAAGTGCGCGACAAATTCGTAACTTATGCGAACTTGACGCGCTGGGAAGCAATTAACCGCCCCGCGCCGGAATGGCAAGTTCCCGATCAAACTCTGCAGCCAACCGTCGTCGATACTCTGGAAGACCCAACCAATGAAGGATTCTCGTTGACTCAGGATGACAGGGTCTGGGATCTCCGCCGTCTGGTGCGTGACACCCACACCGGAGAAGTCCACGGAAAATCCCTTTTGACGCGCCAAACCACAATGACCCGGCAGGAAGGAAATGCGACCGCCTACCAGTATCACTTCGAGACCTCGGGAAGCGATCTGATCGCTTGGTGTCTCAATTCGGATCTACTGGTCTCTCTCCGCACCACTCCAGAGGCGCGGGAAATCAATGGCGGGAAACTCCTCAAGCCCTGGAATCTGGGCGTCGACGTATCCCGCAAGCCGCTCAATCAGCCCTTCATTCTCGGAATTCAGGCGCAGTCGGTGGACGGGTTCAAGTCGAAAGAGAATTGGTGGGTTGGCGTGAAGTTCGCGACGCACCTTAATACCGCGAGCGTCCGCATCATTTTTCCCCTCACCCTCCGCTATCAAAACCCGAAGTTCTTGACCTATCCGAATGACACCAGCTCGGAGGCGCCCAGTTCGGAGGGTTTCAGCATGAGTATGACCGGCAAGGATTCCGAAGAACTTTTGTGGATCATCCCAAGCCCGCGCGAAAACTGGACCTACCGCGTCCAATGGGACTGGTGAAGCGGACTGGCAAAGCGTCAGCCTCCCCGTAGCGATGTGGGCCGGACCGGAGTCGCCGCGAGTTCTCCCGCCACCGTGGACCATTCCCGCACGTACCAGCGCTTCACTAAGCCGTTCGCTACATAAGGATCGGCGCGCGCGAAGCGTTCCGCGGCCTCGGACGAGTCGCCCTGGAACAACAACACCGCGCCATCCACCGGATTCGCGAACGCTCCTCCCAGCACCAACTCTCCCCGCTCCACTGCTTGCCAGGCCAGACTTAGATGCTGCTCGCGAAACGCTCCGCGGCGCTCCAGATAATCGCCGGCGCCCTCGTAGAACAACAGATAATGCATTCGCTCCATAATATAGGGCATGACCGAGCACGAAAAAGTCCAAGCCGTGGTGCGGATCAAGGATCAAGCGCCGCTGCCCCTCGATCCCGCCAAATCGGCGCTGATTGTCGTCGACATGCAGCGTTATTTCGTCCGGCCCGAATACCCCTTCGCTCAAACCATCGAGAAAGTAATGCCGGGCGTGACGGCCGGTTACTTCGCGCGCGTCAACTCGACCGTGCTCGGCAATGTGCAGCGCCTGCTGGCCGCGTTCCGCTCGCGCAAGCTGCCCGTGATCTACTTGGGCGTCGGCTGCTGCATGGAGGAAGGCCGCGATCTCCCCACCTGGGTGCGAGACTTCGATCAATTGGGCTTGGCCCTGGTGGGTGAGCGGGTGCATCCGCCGGTGAACCATCCCAGTTGGCAGATTGACGATGCCGTCGCCCCGATCGCCGGAGAGATGATGCTGAACAAAACGTCCAGCGGCCCGCTGGCTTCCACCAAGCTGGACCAGACGTTGCACAATCTCGGCGTGAACTCGCTGGTGGTTTGCGGGCTGACCACCGCGGTGTGCGTCACGCAAACCGCCCGCGAGACCGCTGACCGCGGCTTTCGCGTCGTCGTGGCCCGGGACGCGTGCACCGACATGAGCGTGGAGCTGCACGAATCCGCTCTGCTTGCCTTCGCCTGGGTCTTCGGCCGGGTTCGCCCGACTCAAGACATCGTGAATCTTTTCACCAGCGCCGCAACGGCGTCGGTCTTCTGAGGAACTCGCCCGCACAACGGAGCCTGGCGCGTCGGAAATGGCTGCGTTCCTTGATACATTTTGGGGGCCGCGCCGGCCCTGTGCGGGCTTCTAAGCAACAGCCCGCAAAACGGAGCGCGCGGGCTACTTGCTTACCTGTATCGGGCACGCCCGCGCGCCCTTCACGGGCTAGGCAGTGGGTTGCGGCGCGCGCTTCTTTCGCCGCACCAGCTTTTTCCGCAGCCGCCGCGCGACGGTAGCCGGAGCAAACGCCTGCTCCAGCAAATCCGCCTGTTCGCGATTATGCTGCTTGAGCAATCCGGGAGCCGGGCTGGCGCTCTCCGGCCTCCCCGCGTAACCGATCACGTGCCGCGACGACAACATCGGCGTGATGTAGCCGCGGGCAAACGCCCACGCACCCATGTTGCGAGGCTCCTCTTGGGCCCAGATCACATTGGTCGCGTTCGGCGTAGCGCTTCAGGACGGCGGCAAATTCGGCTTCCGGGAACGGATAAAGCTGCTCGATGCGCACGATCGCCACATCGCTCGCCTTGCGCGCCTCGCGAGCCGCCAGCAGCTCATAGTAGATCTTTCCGCTGCAAACCAGAATCCGCTTGATGGCGCTTGAATCGGGAATCGTCGCGTCGTCCAACACGGGACGGAATACGCCGCTCGCTAGATCGTCGATGGTGGAGACCACCTTGGGATGGCGCAGCAGGCTCTTGGGCGTCATCACGATCAGAGGTTTGCGCAAGCCGCGCCGGTCCGGCTCCTCCGCGCATCTGGCGCCGCAGCAGGTGGAAATATTGCGCCGGCTCGGTGCAGTACGCCACTTGCATGTTCTTATCCGCGCAGAGCTGCAAATAGCGTTCCAGGCGGGCGCTGGAATGCTCCGGTCCGCCGCCTTCCTGGCCATGCGGAAGCAGCATCACCATGCCGCTCGGCTGGCCCCACTTGGATTCGGCCGAGGAGATGAACTGATCGATGATAATCTGCGCGCCGTTCGAAAAATCCCCATACTGCGCTTCCCAAAGCACCAACGCAAAGGGATCGGCCATGCTATAGCCGAACTCGAATCCGACCACGCCGTACTCGCTCAGGGGGCTGTTGTACGCCTCAAAGCGCGCTTGATTCGGCGCCAGGTGCTGCAGCGGAATATAGACGCGACCGGTCTCCAGGTCGTGATACTCGGCATGGCGCTGGCTGAAGGTGCCCCGGCCGGAATCCTGGCCGCTTAAGCGGACCGGCGTGCCTTCCAACACCAGGCTCCCAAACGCCAGCGTCTCCGCTAAAGCCCAATCGATCAGCGGTCCGCCGTTGCGAGCCTCATGCCGCCGCTCCACCACGCGTTCCAGCTTCGGATGCAGCTTGAAATCGGCCGGGAACGCCGTAATCCCATCCAGAATGCGTCCGATCACCGCCCGGCCCACCGCAGTGGGAGGAAGGTCGTGCGGCATCGCTTCCGGAGCCACCGGGCTCATCTCCAGCAGCTCATACTCTTCCTTCTGCTTGACCGTCTGATCGTAAATCTCATACAGGCGCTTCTTCTGCGCCTCCCGCCAGCCCGCGACTTCTTCCTGCGGTCACCACCCCTTCACGGGTCAGCTTCTGCTCGTAGGCCGCTGGAGCCGGCGTATGCTCTTGAATCCGCCGCGCCATGATCGGCTGAGTGAAGCTGGCGTCGTCACCCTCATTGTGGCCGTGCTTGCGGTAGCACACCATGTCGATCACCACGTCCCGATGGAAGCGCTGGCGGTAGTCGAACGCCAACTGAACCACGCGCAAGCACGCTTCCAGGATCGTCTCCGTTGACGTGAAACACGGGCGCCTGGACCATCAACGCGACGTCGGTGCAATAGGGTGAGGAGCGCGCCAATTCCGGTCCCGTGGTAAATCCGATCTGGTTATTGATCACCAAATGGACCGTGCCGCCGGTGTCGTACCCCTCGATCTTGCGAAAAATTCAGCGTCTCCGCGACGATTCCTTGCCCTGCCATTGCCGCGTCACCATGGATCAATAGCGGAACCACCCGCTCCCGCGTGAGATCGCCCAAGCGGTCCTGCTTGGGCCGGACAATTCCCTCCACCACCGGATTTACGGCCTCCAGATGGCTCGGATTGGCCGCGACCGAAACCGTCATCTGCTTGCCGTTGGACATGGTTCGCGTGCTGCTCGCGCCCAGGTGATATTTGACGTCGCCTTGCCCGTCGTTCACTTCCGGGTCCACGTCGCCCTCGAACTCGGAGAACATCTGCGCGATGCCTTTGCCGACGATGTTGGCCAGCAGCGTCAGCCGGCCCCGATGCGCCATTCCGACGAACACTTCGCGCACGTTGACCGTGGCCGCGCGCTCCAGCATCTCCTCAATGATGGCGATCATGGTTTCGCCGCCTTCCAGCGAGAACCGCTTGTGGCCTTTAAATCGATTGTCCAGGAACGCCTCAAAACCCGCCGCCAGCACGATCGCTTGTAGCGCCCTCTTCTTGGCCGCCGAATCGATGGACCACTGATTCGCCGCCGGCTCCATGCGCTGTTGCAGCCAGGCCCGCTCCTCCATCGAATCGATATGCATGTACTGCACGCCCATCTTGCCCGCGTAGGTCAGGCGCAGGCGGTCGATCAAGACGCGCAGCGTGGTCACGCCAAAAGATCCCGCGTGGAACGCGCGGTCCAGATCCCAGATCGTCAAGCCATGCGCGGCCGGCTCCAGACTCCGGATACACCGGGCGCTGGCCGCCGAGCGGATCGATATCCGCAATCAGGTGCCCTCGCTCCCGCCAGGCTTGGATCAGCCGCGCGACGCCGGCTTGCTTCACGGGATCGGCATTCACAACCGGCGCGGCGGCTTGATCCGGCTCCCAGCGAAGCGCTCGAATGGGGATCGCGAGATCGGAGAAGATCCCGTCGTAGAAACCGTCTTCGCCTTCCAGCAGCGCTTGCAGGCGCGCCTAGGAACATGCCGGATTCCGCGCCCTGGATCACGCGATGATCGTAGGTGCAGGTGACCGTCATCACCTTGCTCAATCCCAGCGAAGTGCGGACTTCTTCCGGTACACCTCGATACTCCGGCGGATAGTCGATAGCTCCCGTGGCGATGATCGCGCCCTGCCCTGGCATCAGCCGCGGGATCGAGCCCACCGTGCCCACCGTGCCGGGATTCGTCAGCGAAATCGTAGTGCCTTCGAAATCGGCCACGGTCAGCTTGTTGGTGCGCGCCCGCTTGACCAGATCGTCGTAGGCTTCCAGGAATTGGGCGAAGTTCATCGCCTGCGCATTCTTCACCGACGGAACTTTGAGCGAGCGCGAACCCTCTTTGCCCTTCCACGTCCACCGCCAGCCCCAGATTCACGTGATTGCGCGTAACCCGGAAGGAGCCTTCTCCTGTCTCCGAATACGCCTGATTGATCGCCGGAACCGACTCGATCGCTCGCACGATGGCCCACGCCACCAAATGCGTATAGGAGATCTTGCTCTGGCCTGTGCTGCAGCGATCCGATGTTGATTGATCAACCGCCGGTTCTCATCCATCACCTTTACCGGCATCACGCGCTGGCTGGTGGCGACCGGCATGCTCAGGCTGGCCGTCATGTTTTCGGCGATGCGCAACGCCGGTCCGCGCAAGGGAACCAGTTGGTCGCCTTGGGAGATCGGAACGGCGGGCGCGGCCGCATGGAGCGGCGCCGGCGAAGGATGCGAGGCCGCGGGCTGCGGCGCGGGCGGAGGCGCCTCCGCTACCGCGGTGTGGCCGTTGCCTTCGAAAACCTGGGTCCAGGATGGTGTCGACGGCTTGGCGGTCGTGTTGATACTGCTGGAGCAGCTCGTCTTCGAGCCAGCTATTGATGTCGGGCTGATGGGGGTCCTGCATGGAGCACACGTGTGGGCTACCTACTATGATACGAAAGTGGCTCGCCTGCTTGTCTTTTCCGATATTCACAACGACGCACGGGCGCTCGAACGCCTGATGGCCATCGAGGCCGATTTTTACTTCGCGGCCGGCGATCTGGTGAACTGGGGACGCGGGTCTGGACAAGATGGGTGAGATCATGCAGGCTCGCGCGGAACTGCGTCTACGTATTACCCGGCAATCACGAATCCGGCGCCGATATCGCGGCCTTCTGCGCCCGCCACGGATTCATCGATTTTCACGGAGGAACGCTGGAGATCGCGGGAGTCCGCATCGCCGGCCTCGGCTACTCCAGCCCCACTCCCTTCGATACGCCCGGCGAGTACACCGAAGAAGAGATGGCCGCCCAGCTCGCTAAGTTCGACCAGTTCAAGCCGCAAGTGATGGTCTGCCATGCGCCGCCGCTTGACACTCCACTCGACCGCATTCACGAAGGCTTGCATGCCGGAAGCCGGGCCATTCGCGAGTTCATCGAACGCGTCCAGCCGGCACACTTTTTCTGCGGCCACATCCACGAAGCGGAGGGCGTGGTGGTGCAGATGGGCTCGACCCGGGCGATGAACGTCGGCAAGAAGGGTTTTCTGCTGGAAGTGTGAATCTGCGATAATCTTACTGAAATCTTACCGGCATGGAAACGACGCGACTCTCGACTAAGGGACAAGTCATCCTCCCCAAGAGCATTCGGGACGCCCGGTCTTGGAAGGCGGGCACTGAGTTCACCGTGGAGGAGACCAAAGATGGGGTCTTGCTGCGGCCCGCGCGGCCCTTTCCTCGAACCTCTCTCGATGACATCGCCGGCTGCTTGAAATACAAAGGAAAGCCCGCCACTTTAGAGGACATGGATGCTGCCATTGCCCGAGAAGTGAAACGGCGTCATGACCGCGGTCGACACTAACGTCCTGGTCAGGGTTCTGACGGCGGACGATCCCCAGCAGGCGTCCGCCGCGAAGTCCATCATGGCGTCGGGGCCGATCTGGATCGCCAAGACTGTGCTGCTCGAGACCGCGTGGGTGCTCCGCAGCTATTACGGGTACGGTGAAGCGGCGCTCCGCGTTGCGCTCGCGGCCTTACTCGGATGGGAGGGCGCAACCATCGAGGACCAAGCGGCCGTCGTGGCCGCCTTCGCGTTGACGGAACAGGGCGTCAGCCTCGCTGATGCGCTTCACCTATGCAGTCGTCCGGCAGGTGCCCGGTTTGTGTCCTTTGACCAGAAGTTGGTCCAACGCGCCAAACGGGCCGGCGCGGATTTAGTAGTCGTCGTCCCTTGATATACTTCCAGGTTACGATGAAGGCGACAAGCACCAGGTTCGCTCACCCGCCGCAAAGTCCTCGCCGCGGCTGCGGCTGCGCCGCTCGCGCTGACCTCTCGAGCGCAAAATAATCGCGGCGCTGCAGCGAAGCCAAACATCGTCTTCATCCTCGCCGACGACATGGGTTACGCGGATCTCTCCTGCTACGGCCGCCGCGAATATAAAACCGCGAACATCGACAGGATCGGCGCCGCCGGCGTCCGCTTCCTGCAGGCCTACGCCAACTCCGCCGTCTGCTCCGCCACGCGCACCGCGCTGATCACCGGCCGCTACCAATATCGATTGCGCGTCGGTCTGGAGGAGCCTCTCGGTTTCGCCAGCAAGCAGGGCTTGCCGCCGGAACATCCCACGATGCCGTCGCTGCTCAAAAAAGCCGGATACGGGACCACGTTGATTGGCAAGTGGCACCTCGGGTATCTGCCGGATTTCGGACCGCTCAAAAGCGGCTACGATCACTTCTGGGGGTTCCGTGGCGGAGGGCTGGATTACTTCACGCACAAGACCGGTGCGCCCGATAGCGACACCGAAGACCTGTGGGACGACGATGTCAAGATCCACCAAGTGGGATACCTCACCACCCTGATGGGCGACCAGGCAGTGAAGACCATCGCCGCTAACGCCAGGTCATCGCAGCCTTTCCTGTTGAGCCTCCACTTCAACGCCCCGCACTGGCCCTGGGAAGGCCCCAACGACGAGGGCGAATCGCAACGCATCCGTAGCTTGATGGATCGCGACGGCGGATCCATGAAGACCTACGCGGCCATGGTCACGGAGCTCGACGCGCAAGTGGGCCGCGTGCTGAAAGCTCTGGATGACGCCGGGATCGCGCAGAATACCATCGTCATCTTCACCAGCGACAACGGCGGGGAGCGTTTCTCCGACACCTGGCCTTTCACCGGCAAGAAGACTGAGTTGCTGGAAGGCGGTCTGCGCATCCCGGCGCTGATTCGTTGGCCCTCCCGCATTCGCCCCGCAGCGACTAACAATGGAGCCACCACGAACCAGGTCGCGATCTCCATGGACTGGATGGCCACGCTTCTCTTCGCCGCGGGCGCTGAAGCCGATCCGGCATATCCATTGGATGGAATGAATCTGCTGCCGATGCTCGTTCAGGGTGCCGCGCCGGTGTCTCGCAAACTCTACTGGCGTTACCACTACAATTCCCAGCGAGCGATGCGGGACGGAGACATGAAGTATCTCCGCATCGCCGGCAACGAATTTTTGTTCAACGTGGTGGACGATCCCCTGGAGCGCGCGAATCTCAAGAATCGCCAGCCTGAGGTGTTTCAGCGAATGGTGAAAGATTACCAGGCCTGGGACGCGACCATGCTTCCGGACATGAACGGCGTCAACACCAGCCCCCTTGGCTACGCGGATGAGCTCGCGGACCACTACGGCGTCACTCGCCCTCCCGGCCGGGGAGCGCCGCCAGCCGGACGCTGACGTGATTGGTCAGTTCTCCGTCGGCTCGCGGTCGATGGAGTCGATGATGAACTGAGGGAAGGGTGCGGTCGAGGATTCGAGCTTCAAGCCGAGTTGCTCCTCAACGGCGGCGAATACGCTCGGCGCGGGATCAGAAGCGACCCCAGCGTCCGTCGGGCGGCCGGCCCAATGATAGTGAATCTTGAAATCGTAGTGGCCGGTGAGACCGGTTTCGTCGACGATGGGCCGTCCCACCACCGGGCTCTCAAGCGATGGCGCAAGCTCCGCCATGGTGACGTCTTGAGCCGCCTTAAAGATCTCGCCGGGACGGGGCATGGCCATAATGCCTTTGAATTCCGGCGGCAGGATTGGGAAGCCCTGCTCGTCGATGCCTCCGCGGCCGTGAGCCGTTGGCTCGCCCGCGCGGCGCGCGGTTTCTTTGAATTTAGGTCCGTTTTTCCCCACGCGCAGCGCGTAGACGGGGAGGACCTTCGACTCCATATGGAAACGCAGATGGAAGCGATCACGCAATAGATTCCCAAGCATCACGGCGTACTGTTCTTTCGTCGCGCCCTCGGGGATGTTGGCGACAAAGTCGTAGCGTTCCATGGCGACCGGCCCTAGTCCGACAATGTATCTTGGCTGGACCCCAAAAGCTTCCGAAATCAGATTATCCAGCCATAAGCCGTGCCACGCGATGCGGGTGGGGTCCGAAGTGCCGACGCCGCCGGTAGAGGGGAACATGGGGACTCCCCTGCCATTATTTGGAATCTCGACGCGCCGAACCGAGGCGACTTCGAATCTCAAATTAGGGTACTAGTATACTTGATAGACCAAGCACACGTAAGTAGCTGATTTCAATAGAAGGCTACTCCGGTGGTCTGGCCGCAGTCCGAAGCGCCTTCTTCTTACGCTTCTTCCGTGTGTCGGCTACTCGTTCTTGAAACATTTTTGGCAAGCGTTCTACGATGTCTTCTTTTCGCACAGAGACGATTTTCACCATCGCCGATTTGAACTTTTTGAACTCCTCGGATTCCCCCTCCGACAAATCGTTTCGTTTCTCTTCTCTCATTTCATTTCAACTCCATGTACACTTCGGGGAGCAAGAACTGCCCGGTCTTCTCGATAATATTTCCTGCCGTGTCAAGCACCATGCTGGTATCGAAGCTATCAGCAAACTGATAGCGGAGGATGACACCGAACCCCACGTATTTACCGCCCGTACTTTGATAATGTTCCTGAACCCGACCTTTAACTTTCGCTAACTGATCTTCGGTGGGCAGGCACTCAAACCCTTCAGAAAACCAAAGTACTTTGACCTGTCGTTCTCCAAGCGCCGTGAGGAAGAAGTGCGCTCCGTCTTCTGTGTGAACCCAGATAAATGGTCTGAAATTGCGGCGAGCGCCTTGTTCTATTTGAGATCGATCCACAGACGTGTTCCCTTCTACTGTCTGTTCGCTTCGCATCGCTGCTTCGATCTGGACGTACTCTTCAGACGGCTGTTTGGACTCGGACTTCTTTTCGTCGCTCATCAGAACATTCATATTCTACCGTGGACGGTGCCCCGCCACAGATTCGCATTTACCGCTGCCTAATGCTTCCACTGAGGTGGTCCTGGTTGGTTGGACAAAAAAACGGCCGTTCTTAGATAGAGCGGCGGGCTGCTGACCAAGAAGGCGGCCGTAAGGCCGCCATCCATTCCGGACTTGCATCGGCGCTCGGGTCGCATCCCTGCGTTGCCCTATCCTCCTAGCAAGCAAATCGATTGTACGGCAGGCGCCGATTCGAGTAAAGCGAAAAACGTCCATTCTGGAAAACAAAAGCGCTAAATCCCAGGGGGTTTGGGGGACGGCGTCCCCCATGAAGAGGGTGCCTTTTTCCTTTTGGACTTGTGCGGGAACAGGTCGGCCGGCGTCTGATAGCCGAGCGCCTGGTGCGGCCGCTGGTGGTTGTAGAAGTGGAAGTAGTTCTCCAGCGCCGGGAACAGATCGAGGCCGCTGGCGAAGTCGCCGGGATAGATCAGTTCGTACTTGAGCGAGCGCCACAGCCGTTCGATGAAAACGTTGTCGAGCGCGCGACCACGGCCATCCATGCTGATCAGGATGCCGCGCTGTTTGAGCGGAGCCAGGAAGTCGGCCGCGGTGAACTGCGAGCCCTGGTCGGAGTTCCAGATTTCGGGCTGGCCGAAGCGGAACGCCGCGTCGAGTGCGGCCAGGCAGAAGCCGGTCTCCATGGTGTTGGACAGTTCCCAACTCAGCACGAACCGGCTGAACCAGTCCATCACTGCCACCAGGTACAAGAAGCCGCCACGCATGGGAATGTAAGTAATATCGGTGCTCCAGACGTGGTTGGGGCGCTCCACCGGAACACCGCGTAGCAGGTAAGGATAGATCTGGTGGCCCGGAGCCGGACGACTCAGATGCAGTTTGGGGTAATGCGCTTCGATTCCCAGAATACGCATCAGCCGCCGGGCGCGATGGCGGCCCACGCCTAACTCGACGGCCATCTTGCGGCTGCCGAAAAACGGGAGCCTCATGTACAACTGGTCCAGCTTTCGCATCAGGCGCAGGTTCTCCGCGCTTTCCGGCTGTGGCTGGTAATAGTAGGTCGAGCGCGGCACGCCCAGCAGTTCGCACTGCTGTTGAACGCTCAGGCGCGGATGGGCGGGATCGATCCATGGGCGCTTGTCCTCAGTCGATGAGCCCAGCTCTTTTTTTGAGAAAGTCCAACTCCACTTTCAGTTGGCCGATCTGTTTGTAGAGCTCGTCCTTCTCGGTGTCGGCCTGCTGGCGCATTTGCTCGCGGCCGTTGCCGAAGATGTCGGGCAAGCCGGCCAGCGCCTGCTTCTTCCAGCCTCCGACTTGGGTCGGGTGGACCCCGAACATCTGCGCGATCTGCGCCGCTGTCTTGTGCGCCTTGATGGCCTCCACGGCCACCTTGGCCTTCAGGCTCGGTGGGTGACTCTTACGGGTTTTGGGCATTGACTCTCCTTCATTTTCAATGCCGCCCCTCTATCTAAGAAAGACCCTTTTTTCTGTCCAGAAAACCAGGACCACTTCACCACACATCCTTCTGCCGAAGTAAATCCTAGCCAGCTACGTAGTTCTATATACCAGCGTATGCCCATACGCTGGAACCGTGATTCATTTGACTTTTTGCAAAACAACGTAGCAGACAAGCAACCCATCGGCACTATGAACACACTGTACTACGGCGACAACCTGGACAGCCTCCGAAAATATGTCAAGGATGAGACCGTAGATTTGTGCTATATCGACCCGCCCTTCAATTCAAAACGAACCTACAATCAAATCTATAACAATATCGGCAAAGAGGATCGGGCGCAAGCACAGGCGTTCGTCGATACGTGGGAGTGGGACGAGCAAGCGAGGGATGGTCTCCAGGAAATCCTTCTTAATGAGAAGGGTCTCTGCATGGCACAAACGATGGCGCTCCTAAAGGGACTGCGTGAAATTCTGAAAGAGGGTCCCCTGCTTGCCTATCTTGTCAGTATGACACGACGAATCCTAGAGATTCATCGTGTGCTTAAACCCACCGGAAGCTTCTATCTACATTGCGATCCAACGTCAAGCCACTACCTCAAACTCGTGTTAGATGGAGTGTTTTGTTCACAGGGTGGGGACTTTCAGAATGAAATCATTTGGTGCTATAGCACGGGCGGAAAAGGCAAAAAACACTTTGGACGGAAGCATGACGTTATCTTCTTGTATTCCAAAAGCAGCGAACATTGCTTTAACGGCGATGATATACGCCTGCCTCTTACGCCACATAAACAAGATGCCTCTGGTAAGAATTATGGCGGACGCATGGGCGTCGATGAAGACGGCAGGGAGTACACAGAGAAATGGGGCACTGGCAAAAAGAAGCTCTATCGTTACTATCTGGATGAGGGCAAGATCCCCGAAGATTGGTGGACGGATATCAATTCAATTCAGGCAGCCGCAGCCGAACGTATGGACTACCCGACCCAAAAGCCATTGGCCCTCATGGAGCGGATTATCAAGGCATCCAGCAACGAGGGTGACTTAGTACTCGATGCTTATTGTGGTTGCGGAACGACGGTTGCGGCAGCGCAGCATCTTGGACGCCGGTGGATCGGTATGGACATTACCTTCCAAGCCATATCGGTAATCATGAAACGGCTTCAGGATATTTGTGGCAAAGATGTGGCGGAGGCTGTCTGTCTTAGTGGCGTTCCACGAGACATGGAATCCGCAATAGCGCTGGCGCACAAGAAAGATGATCGTGTCCGCAAAGAGTTTGAGAAATGGGCCGTTCTCGCATACACGATGAACCGTGCTGCGATCAACGATAAGAAAGGTGCAGATGGGGGTATCGACGGTGTTGTACCGTTTCTAACATCTCCGACCGAGACCGATAAAATGGTGTTTCAAGTCAAGTCTGGACACGTTGGGCGTGGAGACATCCCGAAACTCAATGGCGATAGACAGACAGCAAATGCCGCTCTGGCAATCCTAATCACATTGGAGGAGCCAACCAAAGACATGCGATCCGCCGTGAAGACCACAGGTTCTTATACCCATCCATTCACTGGCCGGGTATATGACCGTGTTCAGATTGTCACTGTCCGTGACATTATCGAAGGCAGTAAGAGACTGGAATTGCCAGTGGTCTTTGACGCCCTGAAGGTGGCTCCGAAGGCTCCAGGTGGTAACTATCAGAAGGATCTCGACTTTGAAAAGCAAGCCTAATCCGCTTCAGTAATCTTCCCAGTCAATTCCGCATAGGTCAACCGCCGTTCGCAAGCATTCGTCATGACCTGTCGGAACCGTCCAAAGTCCCCATCCAAATCCTTCCGCTCATTGAACCGGAACGCCTGTTCGTCCAGGTAGCGAAACAGGTGATACGGCTCTACGAAGGTGTACGTGCCCTTCAGGGTGCGCTTCAAGAGGCTCCAGAAGTTCTCCAGTCCATTGGTATGGATTTGCCCTTCCACGTAGGCTACAGCGTGGTCAATGATCTGGTGGACGTATTCTTCGTCCAGTCCCTCATAGGATTTCAAAGCGTCCGTAAAAACTTCAGCGCCGGGATGGACATGCTCTTTGACGTGGGATTGGAGCGGCTTCTTTCTGCGTGAGTCGATCACCTTCACTCGGATTTTTCCTCCACGCTCCAAGACTCCGATCACGGCTGTCTTGTCCTTCCCGCCAGTTCCGGTCACCTTTCGTGCCCGGATGTGCTTGTGCATGTTGCGAGCCTTGCCGCCGATAAAGGTTTCGTCAACTTCGACCTTGCCTTGGGCTTTTGCAAACGTCCCGTCCTGCATCGCCAGCCGGATGCGCTGGAGCATGAACCATGCGGTTTTATGGGTGACGCCGATGGAGCGATGAATTTCGTAGGAACTAACGCCGTTCTTGGCGCTGGTAATCATCCAAACCGCTGTGAGCCACTTGTCCAAGCCAATCGGAGAGTCCTCAAAGATCGTTCCAGTTTTCAATGAAAACTTGGCGTGGTCGTGCTTGCCGTAGCACTTCCAGACTCGGGCTTTCTCCAAGTAGACAACGTGATCGGAGGCGCAACGTGGGCAGCACACCTTCCCATCCGGCCAGCGGACGGACACCATGAACCGATAGCAGTTGGCGTAGTCGTTGTAGAAGACAATGGCTTCTTGAAGCGTCCTTGGTCCGTCCATGCTTCAATTATAACCGTTTACGCTTGGTCTGTCAAGTATACTAGTACCCAAATTAGGGTCCGCTTGCGCCCGCAGCAGGGGTGCATTCGTAACGCCAAGGATCACTGGAATCGCAACGGCAATGACTCCGGCAATCGCCAATCCCGCCTTCTTTGCAAAGTTCAACGCCAGCGTCGAACGGTTATTCATAATCGCCTCGATTCGTTTCTTAAGGTTCGCTCCCGTTACGCCTGCCACGCACTTCAGCGGAGATTGCAGGTACAGCTCGCAGACCTTGAGGATTCCTTCCGCGTAGGCCTCCGGTGCACTGCCCATTCGCACCACTTCTTCGTCGCAGGCGCGCTCGCGCTCCTCCATCAGCCGCGCTCCCAGCCACCAAACCAGAGGATGAAACCAGAACACAGCCTCGACCACCATGTGCATCACCGTGGCCAGATTGTCGCGACGCCGGACGTGGCAAAATTCGTGAGCCAAAATCGCCTGGAGTTCCGCTGGCGCAAGCTGAGTCTGCAATGCCGTCCGGTAACAGCATCACCGAGTGAAATACGCCGAATACGCCCGGCTCCATGAACGATGCGGAGGAGAGCACGGGAACGCCGATGTCGAGAGCCACCGGTGATGCCACGCGAATTGCGGCGCGTATTCTTCGCCACCGAAGCCACCACGAGAATGCCAAAAACCCGCATCCAATGGCCCACACGGCAATCGCGATGGGAACCATCCACATCGCGGATTGCGGCGCATGGGGCATCGGTCTGATTGCGTCTTCCGCCACAAACGGCTCATTCACCTGCTCGATCAGGACTGGAATTCGGGAGGATGCGGGCGCTGCGGCGGTATGCCGCCCGAGGTGGCTTCCGGCGAACACAAGCAGCGAAAAAGGGACGAGAAACTTGGCCGATGCCGCCAGCCACAGGCAGTATCGAGCATGCGCCCGGTTCTTTCTTAAGCCCAGCGTCAGAAGACCGGCGACGATGGCAAACAGCGTCGATTGCCATAGGTGATTGGCGATGGGCAGCAAGGCGCTTGGAATCATTCCGGTTTCTCCTGCTTCGTCGCTTTTCGAAGCGCGGCCCGGGCCTCGCGCAGCTCCTCCGGCGTCAGCTTCCCCGACTCGATGAGGTGCGTCACAATCGGCAATCGCCGGCCGCCGAACAGGGCCACCAGGTCGTCGATCATCCGATGCTGCGCGGAATCGCGGGAAACCACCGCTTCGAAAACATGCGCGTTGCCGAACTTGCTTGTACGCCGTACGGCTTTCTTGGCTTCGAGGCGATAAACCACCGTCTGAACCGTCGTGTACGCGAGCCGCTCGTCTTCGGGAAATGCCTCCAGCAGCTCGCGAATGGACGACTGCCCCTTGCTCCACAGCGTCTCCATGATTCGAAGCTCTAATCGGGTCAGCTTGGGCAATGCCATCGCAGACTCAATCTACTACACAATGCTGTAGACTGCAAGTGTTTTTTCGCGGCTGTTTTCGCGGAGATGCGGTCAGTTGGGCGGGCGGACTCCGCAGGTCCCCGGACACTTCGGTGGAAGAACGAACTTGTCCTTGATTTTGTCGCGGAACTCCGGATACATCGTCTCGGCGCCGCCCATCGCGGCTTCCTCGGGAATGCCGTAGAGCTTGAACATCTGGCCGGTCAATGGGTTCTGTCCGGGCAGGTAGTGCGGAACCCGCCCCTCTTCCACGCCCTCATCGCCGACGATGCAAGGAGGGCCGCCGATGGCAACCGGATTCTCGGAAAGATTGTAGGACTTGGTCAGCATGTAAGGCTCGGTCAAATAAACCGGGTCGTCCATGAACAATGCGAGTGTCATCAAGTCTCCGTGCCGCCGGAAATGGATGGTCAGCGTGGCCTCATCGCTGATCGGCGCGCCGTTGCGCCGGAGGTAGCCGGTCTTCATGTGCGTCACCGTCGCGATCAGCTCATTGCCGTTCCACACCCCCGTGGTAAAGCCGGTCTGATCGTGCGGAGCATTCTTCGACGGGTGCGGACGCCCATCCATCCAGATGATCAGAGGCGCGCGATCCTCCCACGCTCCGATAATCCAAGCCTGCACCCGCCCCGTCAAAGGATCGGGCTGAGCCCAGATCCTCAGCCCAAAAGGACCGCCTCCCAGATACCACGGAGTTTGCAGCCAGCAGATACGCTCTGGCATGGAGATCATCGACTGTTCGTAACTCAGCGCCTTGGCCTTTCCAGATGCGTTGAACGGGACTCCGGCCCAGTCGTCGGGATTCGGCCCGGCCCCGCGCTCCATCGCGTCCTCATCGTTGATCGCGGCCCAGGAGCCCGACAGGTCGATCTCGGCCAATGCAGGAAGGGCCGCGCAGAGAGACATCGCGAGAATCAGGCGCGCCCCGATGTTTGCCATGCCGATCCATACTACTACGGGTTGCGCCAAGCCGCCACGATTTCAGAGCGCCGCTCTTGGCGGCGTGCGGGTTCCTTGTTAAAATCGTATCGAATGACCTTCGACGAACTCCAACGCGAATACACCCCGCTCCGCCAGCAGGCCGACGCTGTGCGGAGCTATCTTTGACGCCTCCACTCGAAAAGCTCAGTTAGCCAAGCTCGAAGAACAGATCAACGCCCCGGACTTCTGGTCCAACCCCGAAAAGAGCCAGAAGACCATGCAGGAGCGCAAGCGCCTGGAGGAGCAGATTGCCCAGGACTCGCGCATCTCCGGCCTGACTTCGGATCTCGACACTCTCTTCGAACTCGCGCAGGAGGGCGAAAACGTCAATGGCGATCTGGAGCGCGAAATGCGCGGGCTCTCCACCTATCTGGAAACGCTGGAGACGCGGATGCTTCTTTCCGGCGACAACGACGCCCGCAGCGCCATTGTGACCATCCATCCTGGCGCCGGCGGCACCGAAAGCCAGGATTGGGCGGAGATGCTGCTGCGCATGTACCTGCGCTGGGCAGAGCGCAATCGCATGGAAACCGTGATTACGGATCGGCTGGAAGGCGAAGGCGCGGGCATAAAATCCGCCACCTTTGAAGTGAACGGCGAAAACGCGTACGGTCTACTGCAGAGCGAGGTCGGCGTGCACCGGCTGGTGCGCATTTCTCCCTTCGACGCCAACGCGCGCCGGCATACGTCATTCGCATCGGTGTTCGTCTATCCGCAGATTGACGACGAGATTAAAATCGACATCCGCCCCGAAGATCTGCGTGTCGACACCTTCCGGGCCTCCGGCGCTGGAGGCCAGCACGTCAACCGCACGGACTCGGCCATCCGCATGACCCATCTGCCCACCGGCCTTGTGGTCCAGTGCCAGAATGAGCGCAGCCAGCACAAGAATCGAGCCAGCGCCATGAAGCAGCTCCGCGCCAAGCTGTACGAATTTGAGATGGACAAGAAGCGCGTCGAGGAGCGCAAGCTAGAGGACACCAAGCTCGAAATCAATTTCGGGAGCCAGATCCGCAGCTACGTGCTCGCGCCTTACCGCATGGTGAAGGATCATCGGACTAAGCTTTCCATCGGCGATGTGGACCGGGTCCTGGACGGCGATCTGGAATCGCTGATCCACGCGTTTCTGGTTTTCAAGAAGACGGGGAAAACCGCCGCCTCGACCTCCGATAAGGACGATGGTCTCGATTAGTGAGGCAGCCGAAATCATCCGGCGCGGTGGAATCGTCGCCTTCCCCACCGAAACCGTCTATGGCCTGGGAGCCAACGCCCTCGACCCCGTGGCCATCGCAAAAATCTACGAACTAAAGGGCCGCCCGCCCACAAGTCCCTTGATCGTTCACGTGGCTTCTCTTGAGATGGCGCGCCAGATCGCCCGGGAGTGGCCGCCCATCGCCGAAGCACTCGCCTCCAAGTGGTGGCCCGGACCGCTCACGCTGGTGCTTCCGAAAAAACCTGCGATTCCGGATATTGTCACCGCGGGACTGGATACGGTCGGCATCCGCATGCCCAACCATCCGGTCGCGCTGGAACTGATCGAAAAGGCCGGCGTGCCGGTCGCCGCGCCCAGCGCCAATCGCTTCGGTGAGCTTTCGCCTACCACCGCCTCGCACGTTCGTGAGGCATTTGGAGACGCGGTCGAGGTGATTGATGGCGGATCCTGCAAAGTTGGCATCGAATCGACCGTGGTCGCCATCGATCACGGCGCTCTAAAATTGCTGCGGCCGGGAATGATTTCTCTGGGCGAACTGGAGAGCGGCGGCGTGCAAGCAGGCGCCAGCGATCCCTCGCCGGGCATGCAGCCCCGCCATTACAGTCCACGGACGCCGTTGCTGCTAGTGGATGGCCCGAAGTCTCTGCCAGGACGCACGGGAGCATATGTCTGGCGCAAGAAGTCGGGACTGGTGGGCCGCAGCGTACACATGCCCGCGGCGCCGGAGGCCTACGCCGCGCGTTTATACGCCGTCCTTCACGAACTCGATCGCGAGAACCTGCCCTGGATCGCTGTCGAATCGCCTCCGGACACTCCCGCCTGGGCCGCGATTCACGACCGCCTCCGCCGCGCCGCCGCGAAGGCTCCGGACGCACGCTAGAATACCCAGATAAGTGCAGGAACCCCTCCTCAGCGGTCCGGATCTCATCCGCGAAGTGGATCAAATGCTGAGCGTCACGCCGACGCTTTGGTGGCTGGGGCACGCCGGCTTCATCGTGCGCTTCGCCAACATCACGTTCTATGTCGACCCCTGCTTTTCCGATCCCCCGGGCAAACAACGCAGGGTCGCCGCGCCGCTCTCGGGTGCAATGGTTCGTCACGCCGACATGATCCTGGCCACGCACGCGCACCCGGGGCACCTCGATCCGGGCACGCTGTCACCGATGCTCGAATCGTCGCCTCACGCCAAGGTTGTACTTCCCCGCGGCGCCCAGGAGCACGCCCGCGCCTCCGGCATTCCTTACCAGCGCATCGTGCCCACCGACAACGCCCTGCGCATCGAATATTTCAAAGAAAATTTGTATGGCCGCATCTACGCGGTTCCTTCCGCGCATCCCCAACTGGATTGGACCTCCGCGGGTGGCTATCCTTACCTCGGCTACCTGATCCGTTTTGGCCGCTGGACCATTTATCATGCGGGCGACTGCGCTTCCTATCCCGGCCTGGCCGCGCGTCTCCAGCCGTTCAACGTCAACGTCGCTCTGCTGCCCATCGGCGGCAAGAACTTTTCCGTGAGCGAGGCCGCGCAACTCGCCGCCGATATCGGCGCAACCTGGGTCGCGCCCATGCACTACCAGACATTCGCAAGCGAGGGCGAGGAAGACCGCGAAAGCGGCTTCATCGCGCACCTGCTGGGGCATCGTCCGGAGCAGCGCTTCCACGTCTTTCGGTGTGGCGAAAAATGGACCGTCCCGGAAGACTGAAAATCGACCCAAGAAAAATCTAACAGAAAAGCACATTCTAGAAGAGGAGGGTGCCGAGCCAATGGATGCCCTAACGGTGGACCGTCTGCACTTTGCCTTCACGGCGATGTTCCACTATCTGTTCCCGCAGTTGACCATGGGATTAGCGGTGCTGATCGTCTGGCTGAAGACGTTGGCGCTGCGCACCGGCGACGAACACTACGATCAAGCCGCGCGCTTCTGGGCCAAAATTTTCGCGATCAACTTTGCGGTAGGCGTGGCGACGGGCATTCCCATGGAATTCCAGTTCGGCACCAACTGGTCGAGATTTTCCCGGTCTGCCGGAGGCGTCATCGGTCAGACACTGGCCATGGAAGGGGTGTTCTCCTTCTTCATCGAATCCAGCTTTCTGGGCCTGTTTCTTTACGGAGAAAAAATGCTCGGACCGGTGGGGCATTGGGTCTCAGCGGTGTTGGTTTGGCTCGGCTCCTGGCTTTCCGGATTCTTTATCGTCACGACTAACGCGTGGATGCAGCATCCGGTTGGTTACACGGTGGACGCAAGCGGACAGATTCAGTTGTCGAACTTCGCGGCGTTGCTCTTCAATCCCTGGGGCGTGTGGCAATACGCCCATGTCATGCTTGGTGCGGTGACGACGGGCTCCTTCGCGATGGCCTCAGTCGGCGCATTTTATCTTCTGTCGCGACGGCAGGCGAAATACGGGCGAATCTTCGTCGCTAACGGGGTAGTTGCGGCGCTCTTCGCCAGCTTGTTTCTGTTAGCCACCGGCGACGGCCAGGGGCGCAACGTCGCTGCATTTCAACCGGTAACACTCGCCGCCGAGGAGGGATTGTTCAACACGGCTCAAGGCGCTCCGATCGCGATTCTTGGCCAGCCCGACGCCGAAACGGGACGCCTGGACAACCCCCTGCTTATCCCAAACGTGCTCAGTTTCCTTACTTACCGGCACTGGGCGGCGGAGGTCAAAGGCCTGAACGAATATTCTCGCGACCTGTGGCCGGATAATACCTCGCTGCTGTATTACGTCTTCCACATCATGGTCGGCTTGGGCACCATCTTTATCGCCATCGCCCTGCTTTGCGGCATCTGGCTGATTCGGGGAAAACTCTTCTCCTCGAGGCCGCTCCTGTGGATCTTGATGCTGGCGGCGCCATTCCCCTACATCGCGAACACCGCTGGCTGGATGACCGCCGAGCTGGGCCGCCAGCCCTGGGCGATCTACGGCATCATGCGCACCGCTGCCGGATCATCGCCGGTAGTCTCGGCAGGAAATGCGCTCTTCACTTTGGTGGGCTTCCTGGGCGTCTATATGATTCTCGGCATGCTGTGGCTGTTCTTGGTGTATCGCGAAATCGAACGCGGCCCCGGCGATCAGGCCAAAGCGGAGTACTAACGATGATCCAGATCGTTTGGTTTTGCTTCACCGCGATCATGATCGCCGGATATGTAGTCCTGGACGGCTTCGATCTCGGAGCCGGCGCGATCCATCTGTTCGTTGCGCGCGACGCCGCGGAGCGCAAACTGGTGCTGCACAGCATAGGCCCCGTCTGGGATGGCAACGAAGTGTGGCTGCTGGCCGGCGGAGGGACTTTGTTCATGGCCTTCCCCGCGCTCTACGCCGCCAGCTTCAGCGGATTCTATTTACCGTTGATGATCGTGTTGTGGCTGCTGATCCTGCGCGGCGTCTCCATCGAGTTCCGCAACCGGCTCGATTCTCCCGTTTGGACGCCATTATGGGATGGCGGCTTCTGCATTTCGAGCATCCTGCTCGCTGTATTCTTCGGCGCCGCGCTCGGCAACGTGGTCCGTGGTGTTCCACTCGCCGCATCCGGCGATTTTTTTCTTCCGCTGTGGACCGATTTCGCACCCGGCGCGCGGCCCGGCGTGCTCGATTGGTATACGATCCTGATCGGTCTGCTCGCGCTTGCCGCTCTTGCCGTACACGGTGCGCTTTGGGTTCGCTATAAGACCTCCAGCGAGCTCAACGCGCGGGCCGGAGCCGCGGCAGGCCGCCTGTGGTGGGTTCTCGGCCTGCTGACTCTGCTGGCCACCGCCGCGAGCTTCGATCTTCAGCGCCAAATCTCTGACAACTTTCGGGTCTATCCGTGGGGCGTGATTTTTCCCATGCTGGCCATCGCCGGATTCGCGGGAATGCGGCTGCGTGGCGAACTCGCGGCTTTCTTGAGCTCCTGTGCTTACCTGGTGGGCATGCTCACCAGCGCGGCCTTCGGCGTATTTCCTTACGTGTTGCCTTCCGTGCCATCGCCCGGCTTGGGTCTCACCGTCTACAACACGGCCGCCTCACCGTACGCGCTCCATGTCGCACTGGCGTGGTGGATTCCGGGAATGCTGCTGGTAGCGGTCTACTCAATCGTGGTGTATCGCAAATTCGCGGGCAAAGTGAACTGAGGCGATCACCGATCGGCCAAGCGAGCCAGCGCCTCGCCATCCAGCCGGTAGGAGTTCCACTCTTCCACGGACTCCGCGCCCAAGCGTTTGTAGAACTCAATGGCTGGCTGATTCCACTCAAGAACCAGCCATTGCAGCCACCCTCCGCGCTGATGCGCCTCCGTCGCGACCGTGGCCAGAAGACTGGCTCCAATGCCCTTGCCGCGATACTCCGGCTCGACGAAGAGATCCTCGAGGAAGATGCCGCGGCAGCCGCGGAAGGTCGAGTAAGTTTCAAAGTACAGGGCGAAGCCAGCCGGTTCCCCGCCATAATAGGCCAGAATTGTCTCGATCACTGGGCGCGGCCCGAACAGAGCGTCTCGCAAACTCTCTTCAGTCGAGACTAACTTGTGCGAGAGCCGTTCGTACTCGGCGAGCTTCCGGATGAAATCCGCGATGAGGGAAACATCTCCCTCGACAGCTTTGCGGAGTTGAAGGACAGAAGATCGGGGAGAGCTCACTGCGGCCCAGGAGGACCAGGTGGAGGAGAGCCAGGCGTTCTGGTGCCTAGCGGTCCGCCTCGCGGGCCGCCCACCCGCCGCAGGGTCAGAAGGGAAATCGCGTTCCAGGTGGTGGCTCTCCGGGCTTTCGTCTCCACCAGAAACTGCCACGTCTTGGACTGCGGATCCCACGTGTAGGTCTGCCGGACTTGAGTGGTCGAATAGTCGAACGTGAATACGATGTTGTTCCCGTCCTGAAGCCCGTAGCCGTTCGTCTCGGCGCCGCGAGCCCCGCTGATGCTGTCCACGCGAATCGCCACCAGGCGGCGGTCGTAGTTATCGAAACCGATGTAGGTCACCGATTCCGGCCCATCTACTTCTTGCTGGTGCAGGCGCAGCCACAGGTGGCCCAGCTCCCACACCGCATCCGCTCCGCCGCGAACCGGAGGACTGCCCGGAGCTGCCTGAAACCTCCACAATCCGACCAGATTGTCCAGCAAATCGTTCTTGAAGGGAGGCTGCTGAACGCCAGGGCCGCGTTGTGCGGCGAGCTGCATTCCGAGCAAGGGAGCCAGCGCCAATGCGCCCAGCCAGCGTTCGATCATCTACGTCAAACGTATCACAACCGCGCTATTTGCCGGATTGATCGTAACCGCGCAGGCGGCGAACCCAGATGTTGCGGTAGCGCACCGGATTGCCGTGATCCTGAAGCACTAGAGAATCCTCGGCCGGTTGCGGAACGTACTTTGCCAGCGCCCGGTGCACCGTCGGGCCCATCGCCTCCTGGCGATTGTGCAACAACACTCCGTTCAGAAACACGGTGAGATACGCCGGCTTGGTCAGTTTGCCGCCGTCAAAATGCGGCGCTTCGAAGACAATGTCATAGGCTTGCCATTCGCCCGGTTTGCGCGCCGGATTCGCCAGCGGTGGCCATTGGCCATAAATGGCGCCCGCCTGCCCGTCCGCGTAAGTAGGATTCTGGTAGGCGTCCAGCACCTGCACCTCGTAGCGGCCCTGCAGGAAGATGCCGCTATTGCCACGGCCCTGGCTGCTGCCGCGGACTTCGGCCGGCGCAGCCCACTCCACATGCAACTGCACGTCGCCGAATTTTTCTTTGGTGGCGATGTCCCCCGTGCGCGGCGCCACCTCAAAGTACCCATCCGCGACCTTCCAGCCGGCGGGATTCGAGCTTGCGGCGAAATCTCCGGTTCCCAGCCTTGCGGAAGTCCACGCCGAAAGATTGTTGTGAGAAAGATCACGCGCATCGAAGAGTACGATCGCGTCGGAAGGCGCGCCTCCCCCCTGGGCCGCGGGTGTCACCACCGCCGGATGCGGGCGAGCCGGGTCGTGAACGTGATACGGCGAATTCGGCAGCATCGGCGTGTCCGTGTAACCCAAATCCTGCGCCGCCGCAAAGTTCGTGAATAACACGCTCGCGAATAACCAGCCCGCCGATAACGATGCCAGCCAAATCATGCGCCTCATCACGCAGTTGAGTATATCCCAGCCGTGCGATTCTGAGTTAGGGAGAAGGGAATGCCCGCGGAAAACGCTCCAGTGCATCGCGTGGTGATCGCCGGAGGTGGATTCGGCGGCCTCTACGCCGCCAAAGCTCTGCGCGGCGCGCCGGTCGAAGTTGCGCTGGTCGACCGCCGCAACTTCCATCTGTTTCAGCCTCTCCTGTATCAGGTCGCTACCGGTTCGCTCTCCCCCGGCGAGATTGCCGCGCCTTTGCGCTCCCTGCTCCGCGGTCAGAAAAACACGCGGGTGCTATTGGGTCAGGCGACCGGGCTCGACGCCGCGGAGCGCCGGCTGATTCTGGCCGACGGACCCATCCCTTACGATTCCCTGATCGTCTCGACCGGCGCCCGCAACTACTATTTCGGGCACGATGACTGGCAGCACAATGCGCCCGGCTTGAAGTCGATTGAAGATGCTACCCACATTCGCAGCCGCATTCTGTACGCCTTTGAGGCCGCCGAACGGGAGCCCGTCGCCGAACTGCGCCGCGCCTGGCTGACGTTTGTTATCGTTGGCGCCGGCGCCACCGGAGTCGAGCTGGCCGGGGCCCTGGCGGAGATCGCGCGCGACACACTGCGCGGCGACTTTCGCTCCATCCGTCCCGATGAATCGCGCATCCTGCTGCTCGACGGCGCCCCACGCGTCCTCCCGCCCTTCCCGGAGGTCCTCTCCGAAGCAGCCGCACGATCTTTGATTCACTTGGGTGTGCAGCTGCGCACCGGAGTCCGCGTCACTCAAGTCGACCAGGAAGGCGTGACCATCCAGACGGCCACGGGCAATGAACGCATTGCCGCGCGTACCGTCATTTGGGCTGCGGGTGTTACCGTCTCGGACTTTACCGGTGTGGTCGCCCGCGCCACCGGAGCGCCGCAGGATCGCATGGGCCGGATTCTGGTGAATCGCGATCTGACCGTACCCGGTCATCCGGAAATCTTCGTCATCGGCGATGCGGCCAACCTCGAGTGGAAGGGAAGCCCCCTGCCAGGCGTCGCTCCCGTAGCCATGCAGCAGGGCCGCTATGCCGCCGCTGTGATCCTTGAACGCCTCCGCGGCCGGACCGTAGAAGAATTCCACTATCTCAACAAGGGCAACCTGGCTGTGATAGGACGAGCCTCCGCCGTAGCCGACTTCGGGAAGCTGCGCGTCCACGGCTGGCCCGCGTGGGCACTCTGGCTGACGGTGCACCTGATGTATCTGGCGCAATTCCGTAACCGGTTGCTGGTTTTCATCCGCTGGGGATTTCAGTACCTGACCTTCGACCGCGGCGCGCGGCTGATCGCCTCCGATACCTCCGACGACCTTGAGCGCAAGCCCTAACCAGCCCGCACAGGGCCGGCGCGGCTCTCCAAACAACCAGGAAAATCGCCCGTTCCGCCGCGCCAGGCTCCGTTGTGTGGGCGAGTTACTTAGGGCTCCGTGACGAACTCCTGCACCTCGAACGCGCGCTTGCGCCCGGCGGTGACGATCTCGCCGCGATACTTCAGCTTGCCGTTCACAGTCACGTCGACGGGTCTTCCGACGGGATAGTCGAACGCCAGCACGTCGCCTTCGCAAAGTTCCAGCAAAGTGCCGACGGTTAGCGTGGGCCCCTGCAACCGCGCGTCAAGATGAATCACGGCCGGGCGAATCAACCGCATCACGCGCGAATGTTCTTCCTCCGTGGCCTTGGTCTTGCGCACGCTCCACTGCTGGTCGAACTTCTGCCGCAGCATCTTGACGATGATGGACGGGATGCCGATGTTCATCATCCCCGCCGTTTCGCCGATGCGTACCTCCAGGCTGATCGCGACCACCGCCTCATTCGGCGCCAGTATCTGGAGCAGTTGCGGCTCCGTCTCATGGCTCTCGATCGAAAACTCCAGCGCCGTAACCGCCTGCCATGCCGATCGCAAATCCTGGAGGATGATACGCAACAGGCCGTCCAGAATGCTCTGTTCGATTTCAGTAATCTCGCGCGTCATCCGCACGGCCATCTTCCCCGACCCTCCCAGCAGCATTTCGAGAATCGGGAAAACCAGGGAGGGATTGATCTCCAGCACCGCGTTGCCGTCGTACGGCTTCATACCCAGCGCGATCATGCTGGTGGGCGACGGCAGGCATTGCGTGAACTCCATGAAGGAGAGTTGCTCCACGCTGACCAGATTCACCGCAACGTACGCCCGGAGATAAGCGGAGAGACTGGCGGCCAGACTGCGCGCAAAGTTTTCGTGCAGCAGGTGGATGGCGCGGAGTTGATCCTTGGCGATCCGGTCCGGCCGGCGGAAATCGTAGGGCTGCGCCTTCTGCCCGGAGGTTTCCGGCGCGCTCTCGCGCATCTTCTTAAATACACTGTCGATCTCTTCCTGGCTAAGAACCCGGTCGCCTGCCATGCTCCACCATCGGCAGGCGCGGCGCCGGCGAGGATTCGGATCAATCCGAGAGGGCTGGACTCGCGGACCTTAGTACTAATATGATAGTATGCACTTCGGAACTGTGCCGTACGTGTCCGGCACAGGGTGAAGGAGCTCGCGATGAGAAAAGACCAACTGCATGGCAAGTTGACGACCCGGATCGGTTTGGTCCTGTTAACCACGGTGACGCGGGCAGTTGCACAGCAGCCCCCTCGGACCACCGAATCCGGACCTGCGCTTGAGGTCGCCTCTGGGGAATTCGATGTCGCGTCTGTAAAACTACATGTTTTCGGATCGGGCTATGAACCCTACAGCTGCTCCAACGGGCGATTCGCGTCGATTGGTTCTCCGCTCGTCGCGATCATCCGGTGGGCGTACGATCTTAACCAAGACCAGTTTCGCGATATGCAGCAGCGGCTGCCGAACTGGATGTTCCCGGAAGGCGGTAACGCATCGACCTTGGCCTACGACATTCAGGCCGAGTCTGAACGCCGGTTGACAGAATCTCAATGCAAAGCGGCCATGCAGGCGCTGCTGGCGGACCGTTTCAAGCTCGCTGTCCACTGGGAGTCAAAGGAAGCGGAGGTAAACGATCTGGTTGTCGCTCGGGGAGGTCCGAAAATGCAGAAGGCGTCGGGTACGGACACAGGGAGAGGATTCGCGGTCACAATTAATGGACGGCAGGTGGCAAGCTCCGGAGCACCCGGACCAACCGGCGACACGATGCAGGAATTGGCTGATTTCCTGACTTTTATTCGGTTACATCAGCCGGTGATAGATAAGACGGGACTCGAAGGAAGGTACAAGATCGCCCTCAAATTCTCGATCCAGCCGCCAGGAGGCGATCAAGTGTTTGAGGATCCCGACCTCGAGACAGCTCTGCCGCAGCAACTCGGGCTCAGGTTGGAAATGCACAAGGGAACAGTCAAGACTCTACTGGTGGATCATATCGAGCCGCCAAGTGCGAACTGAGTCGTGCGGACTGAGCCATACCTCCATCGGCCGATCTACGGCGATTTCACCAGCTTGAACACGCCGCCGGAGCAATCGATGATATAGTCCATGCTCGCAATCCGCTCCGGCGTCAGATGCGCCTGTTCCTGCTGCCAGATATCGAGGGAATGATCCCGCCACACCAGGTCCGCGATGAACGTCATGTCGTAAGTGGCCGGCGCCGGATCGTGCAGGAAGATGACGCTGCTCTTGTGCCGCGGCTGCAGGCCCATCTGTTGCAGATCGTGAATCCACTCCATCGTGGTCTCCCCGGTCAAGAGGTACCCGTAAACGTCATACCGGTGCACGCGCCTGGTTTCGGTTTCATATTGCAGGGCGCAATACAGCAGGCACGCCAGCATCGTCGCAAACCGCCCCAATCGGCCCAAGAATAAGTTCCGCGCCAGCAGCCAGGAGACCGCGCGCAGCATCATCGCCGCGGCCAGCCCCCATCCAGCCGCCACGATATACAGCAGAGCCGCTCCCCGCCCCGGCAGGAATGCAATCGGCAGCGGCGTCACCATCACCCAGATCCACACAAACATCCATCGTGGATTGCGTCTGCTGCGCAGCAGACCCACCACCCCCGCAATCAGCAGCGCCGCCCATAGGGCGATAGCGTGCTCCATCGTAAATCCGTCCGCGTAGAACATGGTGTTCATGAAGCGCACGGTGGATTCGGTGAAGCGGGCCCAAGTCAGCGTGGGAGTATAAACGTCAATGTTGGTGAGGCTGCCTTTCCCGGTTGTCTTCCCGAGAATAAAGATTCCCGTGATCCCTCCCGCCGCGAGCGTAGGCCAAAGCTGCATGCCCCACCGGCGGCGATCTTCCTTGCTCCGCCATCCCGCCGGATGCCTCTCCATCAGCAACTCGTAAGCAAAGGCCAGCACCGCCAGCGACACCGCCATTTCCTTCGAGTCCAGCGCGCAAATGCACAACGCCAGGAAAATGCAGGTCTGCCGGACACTCAGATGTTCCCGCCCCCGCCGCACGTGGACGTAGTAAAGCAGCGCCGCGAAGAAGAAGCCGCCGCATAACACGTCGTAGATGAACGCTCCGTCAAACGCCAGATTGCCGAGGTTCGCCTGATACGCGACGGGAAACGACGCCAGCACCGCCACCCACCACGACGCCGTTATTGCCCTCGCCAGCTTATAGAACAGGATTGTGTTCACCCCCAGCATGGCAATGCGCACCACGCTGTAAGGAACCGGGTTGAGCTTGAAGAAGTGAAATAGCGGCAGGTAGTACAGACCTGCCATGGGACGCACGAACTTGCTCCAGAACGCGAAGTCTGCCAGGATCACCTTCCACAACGGCGGCCACCAGACGCCATAGATGTTCATCATCTCGTCCGGGCCGAAGTGCGCCTTAAGAACTCGTTTCTGGAAGGCGTAGAAGAAAGCCGCAAGCAGCAGCGCCCCCATAATTCGGCTGAGCCGGAACATCTGCTTTCGAAGAAGTGTCATCGGAAGGATAAAATGAGGACTTGGACGATTTTACGTCAAAGCGCTTCTTCCTCAAAACCTTCGGTTGCCGAGCGTCTCAAGCCGATGGCGCAGCTCTTGAGTCCGCTCTCGCGGCCCAGGGCTTGGCGCAGACTTCGAGCGTCGCCGAAGCCGGCCTGGTGGTCTTGAACACTTGCACCGTCACCGCGACTGCCGATGACGAGCTTCGCCAGACCGTCCGCCGCATCCACCGCGAGGCTCCTGAAGCGCGCATTCTGGTTACCGGCTGCTACGCGCAGCGTGCGCCCGAAGAGATTGCCGCCCTTCCAGGCGTCTGGCTGGTTGCCGGCAATTCGCACAAGACGCAAATCCCCGATCTCGTCGCCGGCTCCGCACCCTATCACGGGCAGGTGCACATCGGCGATATCTTCGAGCAGCGCGATTTTCTTGCTGCCCCGGTAGAGGAAGCGCTGGGCGGCCGCACGCGGCCCAATCTCAAGATCCAGGATGGCTGCGGCAATCGCTGCTCCTTCTGCATCATTCCCTACGTGCGTGGACGCAGCCGTAGCGCCCCCGCGGATCGAGTGATCGAGCAGGTGCGGAGGCTTTCGTCCAAGTACAAAGAGATCGTCCTCAGCGGCATTAACCTCGGCCGTTGGGGCCGCGATCTCGATTCGAAACTCCGCCTGGTTCACCTGGTTCGCCGCTTGCTCGACGAAACATCGGTCGAGCGGCTGCGTCTGAGCTCGGTCGAGCCCATGGATTTCTCCGACGAGTTGCTGGATGCGATGGCGCACAGCGGCCGCATCGCACGTCATGTTCATGCGCCGCTGCAATCCGGCTCCGACCGGGTGCTGCGCCGCATGCATCGCAAATACCGGCCCCGCCACTACGCCGGAAGAATCGAAAAGGCGCGGGCGCTGATGCCGGACTGCGCTGTCGGCGCGGACGTCATGACCGGCTTCCCCGGCGAGACCGAGCAGGAATTCGAGGAATCGCGCGCCTTCATCGACAGCCTGCCGTTTACGTATCTCCACGTGTTCACTTACTCCGAGCGTCCCGGCACTCCCGCCGCGCAGTCGGCGGATCAGGTCCCCATGGAAACCCGCAAGCGGCGCACGCACATTCTCCGCGATCTGGCCGCCCGCAAGAATCGCGAGTTCCGCGCATCGATGGCCGGCCAAACGCTCTCCGCCGTGACCATCGAAGACGGCCTCACCGCGCTCAGCGAAAACTATCTGAAGATCGCTCTGGCTTCTCAGCGCGACGAAAACCGCATCGTCGACGTGAGAATCGGCGGCCTCACCGCCGACGGCTTGAGCGAAGCCGGAGCCCTACGCGTCTTATAAGCCCTCAGTCCGAAGCAGTCCGCCGGCCCGTCGCCAGGATCACCATCATGGCGCACAAATATAACGCACCGCCAATCAGCAGCGTCGCTCGCAGGCCCAAATAAATCGCCAGGAAAATCGCTCCCGCCGAGCCCAGCACGCTCGACGCCGCGTTCAGGGACCACGCCCAGCGCACCGAAGGCGCATGCCGTTGCTCCAGACGCCGCAGTCCGCTGGGGAACGGCATCCCCATCAGGAATGCCGCCGGAGCAATCGACAACGCCGTCACGCCGATCTTCGCCGCCAAAGGCCAGGTCGCTGCCGCCGTCACCAGCGGTCCTTCACCGGCCGCCAGCGCCGCAACCAGTACCGCGATGAACGCCAGCACCCGCACCAGTTTTCCATCATCGCCCGCTACCACCGTCTTGCTCGCATAGCTGCCCAATCCGCTCGCCACCAGCATGGAGAAGACGATCACCGTTAGCGCATACTCGGGGTGCCCCAACAACAGAATGAAGCGCTGGATCAACGCGACTTGAATCAAAATGTAACCCGCGCCCAGGCACAGGAAGTACCACAGAAAATCCACCACGCCGCGCTGCTTCGGCAGCCGCGCCCCCAACAGCCACCTTGGCAACAGCAACACCAGAGCCGTCGCCGTCAGGCTGATTCCCACCACACCGAACAGCAGCGGCACCGCCCGATTCACTTTGTAGTCGGCGCTCAGCGTGCTGGCGTGCCGGAAGAAGTCCCACAGGTCGCGCGGCTGAACCGTGTAGAAAAAGAACGGCTGATCGTCGTTCACGGGCGCAACGTTATAGGGATAATCGCGCAAGAACTGCTGCGGGTCGGCCGCCGTCAGCAACCCTCCGAACGCGTTCACAGGGCCCTGGCCGGGGATGTAGACCAAATCCATGTGCGCGTCCGATACCGCCTTCCGAATCGCGTCCCCATCCGCGGTGGTGAACGGTTTCCTCGAAATCAGCACCGTGTCCAGCGCGCCCCACCCCCGCAAGTTGGCCGAATTGGCCCGCACCGCGATCACGTGGCTGGCCGGATCGCCTTCCCCCAGCCGGGCGAAAGCGTCCATAGCCAGCGACACCAGCCTCAGCGATTCGCGCGGAGGATCGAAGCCCCAGCGCGTGAAACTCAGCAGACCGTCCGGAGTCAGATGCGAAAAGTAATCGTAGAACGCGTCCGCGGTGTACAGATTATTTTCCGATAGCGCGAACGCGCCCGCCGCCGTGGACGCCCATGTGTCCACCAGCGTCGCCTGAATCACCTGGTATTTCTCTGGACTGCGCCGCACGAACGACCGTCCGTCTTCCTCCTCCACGCGGACGCCGGGCTGGAAGTAAATGCGATGGCTGTCCGCGGCGAAGCGGTTGCGCATGATCGTGTCCGCGATGATCGGATTGATCTCCACGGCCGTCACATCATGGCTGCCACCGGCCAGCGCGCGGGCAACGTCGTATCCGCCTCCGGCGCCAATCACCAGCGTCTTCGCCCCCGGACGCAGGATGTAGGGAAAACCTTGTCCTTCGTGCAACAACTTGAAACGATCCTCATTGCTCAACCCGCTCTGCCAATCGAACGACGCGATACCCGTGGTCGCATCGCCGTCGATCACCACCGTGTACCCTCCCGGCGATCCGGTGACGCCGATCCGCGAAAAACTGTTCCACGCGGTGAAGGTCTCATGCGGCAGCGACTGTCCCTTAGATGTGCGCACGTCGATGATCCGAGTCTTTCCGTTCACCGCCATCAGGATCACCAACAGCAATGCCACCAGTACCGACGCCGCGCGCCTTCGCGTTCCTCCGGCCCGGTTGGTTGCCGCCTGATGAAACCAGATCGCCGCGGACACCAGATAAAGCACCGCCGCGGCAATCACCGTATTCGGACCGCCGAACAAATGCAGGAAGGGAATCAACAGCAAGCAACCCGCCGCCGCGCCCGCAAGGTCGAAGAAGTAGGCGCGATCCACGCGCTCCATCGCCTCGCCAATCGCCAGTGAAACCACCGTCCCGGCGAAGAAAAATGGCATCGCGCTGGCCAGATACACGATGGTCAAATGCACGTAGCCAAGGTCGCCCGGCGCAAACAGAATGATCAGCAGCGCCGCCATCACCGCCGCCGCCGCGCTCAGCCCCAGTACTCCCAGCTTGGCGTAAAGATTCCCCGGCTTCGCCGCGACGATGTAGGAGTACACCCCTCCCGCGCCCAGCCCAAATAGCGCGATGGAGATCGCCAGGAACGCAAAGTGGTAGTAGAAAACTACCGAAAAGATGCGGGTCAGCGACAACTCCAGAATTAGGGTCGCCAGCGTGGTGAAACTCAGCCCAATGTAAAGCTGGGTCCAGGGCACTTCACGCCCCAGGACCGGAGGCATGGGAGAAGAACTGACTCTAGACAATTCTGTAGTGTAGCAGCCCCCTACATCATGGCCGCGGGCGGCGCCGGATCCTCCGGCCTTCCCGCTTTCGTCAACGGCAGCTTCACCAGCACGGCGCCCAATGCGGCCAGCACCAACAATCCCACCGCGTAGGACGGATCGGGAAAGAAGTGATGAATCGGCCATCCGTTGAACTTGAACGTCCCGATCACCAGCCCCGCCAATGCCTCGCCCGCGATCAAACCGCTCGCGATCAAAATCCCCGTATTCTCCACGCGAGCCTTCTGCGCTTCGTTATTTCCGGCGCGATTCGACAGCCAATCCTGCACCCCGCGCAGCGACCCTCCCAGGAAGATCGCGAAGCTGGTCGGCAAGGGCAGATACATCCCGACGGCCACCAGCATCGGACTCCGAACTTTCAGCAAAATCAGCGCCACACCGAACAGCGCCCCGGTGAATACCAGGGGCCAAGCCATCTCGCCGCCCACGATTCCCTGCGCCAGTGCCGCCATCAACCCGGCCTGTGGCGCGGACAGCTCCTTGTCGCCGAATCCGATTCCGCCGCTCTTTATATTCGCCACCTGCAAGACGTAAAGCGGGTAGTACATCACGACACTTGCCACCACCACCGCGATCAGTTCCACAATCTGAATCGTGCGGGGAGTTCCACCTAAGATGTACCCGGCTTTGAAATCCTGCAACAATTCCCCTGCCACCGCCGACGACACGCACACCACCGCCGCCACTCCCAGCACCACCGCGACGCCGCCGGTTCCCGAAACTCCCAGCGCCACCATCAGCAGCGCCGCGATAATCAGCGTCGAAAGCGTCAACCCCGAAATCGGGTTGTTGGACGACCCGATCATGCCGACAAGGTTTCCCGAAACCGTCGCGAAGAAGAATCCCACCAGCAGCATCACCAGCGCGGCGACAACACCGGCCAGCACTCGCCCGGAGATGTAGATGTACAGCGCATTCATCAGCAGGAACACGATGAAGATCAGCCCGAATACCGTCTTCGATCCCATGTATCTCTCGGTCCGCTTCATCGATTCCATCGGCGGAGCCCCGTGCCGAACCTCGCTCAGCGCGCGGCCCAGGCTCGAGGTCAGATTCTTGCCCATCCGGATCAGCGTGTATGCGGATCCTACCAGCATTCCTCCTACCGCAATGGGCCGTACGATGTAGCGCCACACCGCCGCGGACTGGCCCGCCCAGTCATCGGCGCTCGCGCCCGCGGGCATGAACCTCTGCAGATCCGGGCCCAGGAAGTACATGAACAGCGGCACCAGCACGCCCCACGCCAACACGCCACCGGAGAAATTGAGCGCCGCCAGCGACGGACCGATCACGTACCCCACCCCCATGTACGCCGGGCTTATTGTCGGTGCATCCACCGAAGTAATCGCGCCGGTGGCGATGCGGTTCGCGCTGCCCAACGGTCCGAGCCGCACGAAGCTTCTGCCCATCTCGCCGATCTTCACGAAGAAGCTTTTGTCCACGGCATAAAGCTGCATCTCGCCCAGAAGCTGCACCAATGCGCCCAGCCCGAGATTCCAGAACAAGTACTTCGCCGCCTGCGCACCCTGCTGCCCCGCCTTGTGAATCTCTGAAGCCGCTACCGATTCGGGAAATGGCAGCGTCGGATCCTCCACCAGCACCCTCCGCACCAGCGATACAAACAACACGCCCAACACGCTGCCCACCACCATCAGTGCCGTCGATTTCCAGTAGGCGTGCGCCGGATCGAACGACGTCCACGATCCCGCAATCAGAAACGCCGGAAGCGTAAATACGGCTCCCGCCGCCACCGACTCGCCGATCGACCCGGCGGTTCGCGCGATGTTTTCCTCCAGTAGCGTTCCCCTCCACATCCGCACCACGGCCATGCTGATCACCGCCGCCGGATAGGTCGCCGCGATGGTCATGCCGGCGCGCAACCCCAGATAAGCATTGGCTGCGCCGAGGATGACGCACATCACGAGCCCCAGCATCAGGGCGCCGATCGAGAACTCCTTGAGCTTGGCGCTTTCAGGAACGAAGGGGCGATGGGTAGGTGCGCTCATAAGGATTGATCCGACGCTCGATCATAACATTCACACTATTTGGCGCGTTCCGGCACGGCCAGTTCCACCAGAGAGTAAAACGAGGAACCGTTCTTGGCCATGACGCTTGCCATGTTCTGCGCCTCGGGCGGCAACTGGGGCCGCTGAGTCATGGAAGGCGGCGCTACCAAAGGGGTTCCATCCGGGCGCGTCAGGTACCGCTTCATGGACTCCTGCCCGAACACCGGAAACTTTTCGCGCACCTCCAGTCCCAGTTCCTGGAAGAATCCCTGCTCCCTTCCGTCCGGCAATCCGAACACCCACGGCTCGCCCCATTTATCCAGGAACTTCGCCGGGCCATATTCCGGAAACTTCCTCATGAAATCGAGCACTGCCTCCGTGGTGTAATCCATCACCAGCGTGCTTCCCGGAGCCGCGGCCGCGATCGCTCGCAGCGTCTCCCGCACACCCGCATCCACCACATACATCGATACGCCCTCCCACGTGAAGAACGTCTTCTTCGCCGGATCGTAGCCCGCTTGGCGCAGAACGTCCGCAAGTTTGTCGTGGTTGAAATCGATGGCCACATACGTGAGGTTCGCCGGCGGAGGACCGGCCACGGCCTCAATCCTCCTCCGCTTGTATTGCTGCGTCGGCGGACCATCCACCTCAAAGACCCGCACATCTTTTAGAACATCGGCAAAACGGTAAGCGCGCGTGTCGAACCCCGCCCCCAGAATCACGTATTGAGCTACGCCATCCTCAATCGCCTGCAGCAGTTTTTCGTCGATGAATTTGGTCCGGATCAGCATTAACGCCGCGGTGCCCATCGCCTCATACGCGGGAGTCGAGCCCGGTGGCTGGAGCAGCGCCGCGCCGATAGGATGCTCTTCGATCAGCGCCGCCTCTTCCGGCCCCAACAGTTTTTCCGCCAGCGTATCCGGATTGCGCATGGCTGGATCAGCCTCGCGGGCTCCTAGCGCCCTGCCGGCCGCCACCATCAAAGAAGTTCGGGAAGGAATCGGGTTCTGTATTGTCACGCGGCTATCGTAGCGCACCCCGGTGCGCCCTAACCCCAAAAGCATTAAGGTAGATCTATGAGAAAATTAAATTGGGGATACGGATTGAGCCTGATTTTTCTCCTCTTGGGAACCGCCGCCCATGCCCAAGCTCCGGCTTCCACGCCCGCCAAACCCAAACCGGCTCCGCGCACGCCCGACGGCAAGCCCGACCTCTCCGGATTCTGGCAAGGCCCCCTGATGCGGAATTTTTTTGAGAGCGTCGGCGGTCCTCCTTTCACGCCGGAAGGCGAGAAAGCGTATCAGTACAACCTCAAGGAATCCATCAATCCCGAAGGCCTGTGCCTCTTCGCCGGCATACCCCGCGCGAGCATCAGCGGAGTGCCTTTCGAAATTGTGCAGAATGCGAACCGCGTCGCATTCCTCTATGAGCTCATGAGCACCTGGCGGACCATCCCCGTCGACGGCCGCTCCCACCCCAAGCGCATCGAGCCGTCCTATTTCGGCAACGGCATCGGCAGTTGGGATGGCGACACATTCGTCATCGATTCCATCGGATTCAAAGACCGCTTGAGTTGGATCGACGACGACGCCCATCCCCACAGCGACCAAATGCACGTGATCGAGCGCTGGCGCCGCATCGACGCGGATCATCTGGATCACACAGTCTGGGTGGAGGATCCCAAGTTCTACACCAAGCCCTGGACGTTCCACCGCGTCTTCAACGCCATGCCCGCGGGCCAGGAGATCATGGAGTTCGCCTGCGACGAAAATAATCTCGACCGCGACAGCGGCCGCCTCGGCTTCGGCCCGCATCAACCCTCTAAATATCCGAGCGTGCAGTGATACAATCAGTCCCCATGAGAGCGCTGCTAACGGGGATAGTTTTAGCTGCGGCGTCGCTTCACGCCCAATGGATCGGGTACAAAACTGCCGGAATTCCGCGAACTCCGGATGGCAAACCAAACCTCACCGCGCCTGCGCCCAAGACCGCTGACGGCAAGCCTGACCTTTCCGGGCTCTGGGACGCCGACCGCAGTTACTTGGTCAACCTCGGCAAGGATTTGAAGGAAGTGCCGATGCGCCCGGAAGCGCTGGCCATCTTTAACCAGCGCAAAGACGGCGGCAAAGCCAAGGAGGAACCGGACGCCAATTGCCTGCCTCAAGGCGTGCCCAAAATCGACGCCGCGCCGGTTCCCTGGAAGCTGGTTCAAGGCAAGGGCGAGGTCATGATCCTGTACGAGGCCTTCAATCTCTTCCGCGAAATCTTCACCGACGGCCGCGCCTTGCCGGTAGATCCGAACCCAACCTGGCTCGGTTATTCCGTCGGGCACTGGGAGGGCGACACGCTGGTGGTGGAAAGCCGCGGCTTCAACGGCAAGGCCTGGATCGATCAAGCCGGCCATCCGGCAAGCGAATCGCTCCACGTTACCGAGCGTTTCCACCGCAAGGATTTCGGGCACATGGACATCACCGTCACCATCGACGATCCGCAAATGTACACCGCTCCCTGGACGGCTACCGAACACCCCCAGTTGCTCGCGGATACGGAGCTGCTCGAGTTCAACTGCAATGAGAATGAGCGCGATGTCCGGCACATCATCGATCCTTAGCCGGACGGCGCTTGCCGGACTCGCGGTCATGCTGGCGGCGGCGCCAGCTTCCATCGAAGCTCAGTGGGCCGGCTATCCCACCGCGCACGTTCCCAAGACTCCCAGCGGGACAATTAACCTCGGCGCGCCCGCTCCCCGCACACCCGATGGCAAGCCCGATCTATCCGGCATCTGGGAGGCAGCCAACTACCGCCCTTGCCCCAAAGATGGCTGCCCCGACATGCGCAGCAGCGAAGATTTCGTGAACTTCGGCGCCAGTCTCAAGGATGGCCTTCCCTATCAGCCCTGGGCCCGCGCACTCATGGAGCAGCGCCGGGCAGCCGACGGCGCAGGCGACACCACCACTCGTTGTCTTCCTCCCGGCGTGCCGCGCATCCACGCGCTCACCTGGCCCCGCAAATACGTGCAGACTCCCGAACTCCTGCTAATCCTGGATGAGAGCACCACCGGCTTCCGGCAAATCTTTTTGGACGGCCGCACGCTCTCTGACGACCCGCAACAACCCGCCTGGAGCGGCTACTCCGTCGGGACCTGGGATGGCGATACGCTCGTGGTTCGCACCAACGGCCTGCACGACGGAGTGTGGCTCGACCGAAGCGGCAGCCCCCTCACGGACGCCGCCAAAGTCACCGAGCGCTTCCATCGCATCAACTACGGCAACATGCAGATTGAAGTCACGGTCGACGATCCCAAAGCCTACACCAAGCCCTGGACCGTGACGCTGAATCAATACATCATGATCGACACGGAACTACTCGAGGACATCTGCCTGGACAACGAGAAGGACCTGCCGCATTTAGGAGGAAAGTGAAAGCAACCGGATCTTCGCTATTCATCTTGGCGTTGGCGGCGCTCGCGCCGAACCCGGGCAATGCCCAGTGGATCAAGTTTCCTACTGCCGGCATCCCTCGCACCCCCGACGGCAAGCCCAATCTCACCGCTCCCACTCCTCGCACACCGGACGGTAAACCCGATCTTTCCGGCATCTGGCGCCAGCCCAACGGCGTAAAGTACACTGTGGATCTCGCCGCGGATCTACCCAAGGGCTCGGTTTCCTTCCAGCCTTGGGCGGAAGCTCTATTCAAGCAGCGCCAGGACAACATCAGCAAGGATGATCCCGTCGGCTACTGCAACTTTCCTGGCGTGCCGCAGATGGAGGCCGTCCCCTACCCGTACAAAATCATGAACGCCCCGGGCATGATCGTGATTCTGTACGAGGCCTTCCACATCTATCGTCAGATCTTCACCGATGGCCGTGAACTGCCCAAGGATCCCAATCCGACCTGGATGGGCTACTCAGTGGGGCACTGGGACGGCGACACTCTGGTGGTGGATACGGCGGGGTTCAACGACAAAACCTGGCTCGACACGGGAGGCCGCCCGCACAGCGACGCGCTCCATGTAACCGAGCGCTTCACCCGTACCGACTTCGGCCACATCAATCTCCAGATCACCATCGACGATCCCATAGCCTACACGAAGCCGTGGACCGTCTCCTACCCCATCACGTACATGCCGGACACCGAACTGCTCGAGTACGTCTGCAACGAAAACAACGTCGACACCAAGCACCTGGTCGGAAAGTAACGCGGGCAAGTAATTACGGATGCAGCGTGATCTTCTGCACCCTCCAGTTGCCCAGCTCGCCGATCAGTAGATCGTTCCCCCCGCGGCAATCGATCGCGTTCACTGTCCCAAACTCCTTCGCCAACTTGCCGGCCTTACCGAACTTGCCGAGCACCTTGCCGTCCAACTCCAGCTTGTAGATCTCGCCGGCCACGTCGATATCGTCCACGGGATTGGAATTCGAGCTGTACAAGTATTGATGCGCGCCCGGCGTAATGCAAATCGCGGCCGGAGCGCCGATATTCGTGATCTGGCTCTTGAAGTTGCCGTCGCCGTCGAACACCTGAATCCGCTTATTGCCCTGGTCCGCCACGTACACGTTGCCCTGTGCGTCCAGCGCGATGCCCTGCGGCGTATTGAACTGCCCCTGCTCACTGCCTCGCGAGCCCCAGCTCTTGATGAACTTGCCATGCTTGTCGAACTTCGCGACGCGCGAATTGCCGAAGCCGTCCGAAATGTAGATATCTCCTGCGGCGTCCCATGCGACGTCGGTGGGGCGATTGAACACATCTTGCTGCTGGCCCGCACCCGGCAGCCCGCGTCCTCTTCCTCCTCGCGCCGGACCCTCCGCGCCAGCTCCTCTGCCGCCTCCTCCAGCAGGAGCAGCCGGAGCCGCGCCGCCAATGCGCTCCGATTCCGACTTCCGCCCCAGCAGCAATTGCACCTGCGCGTTGGAATCGAACTTGATGATCATGCTCGACATCTGATCCACCATCCACACGTTGTCCTGCGGATCGACGCGAACCTGTTCGGCGACCTCCATGGCATAAGAGTCTTTGCCGATCTCGCGCACGAATTTCCCGGTCTTGTCGAACTGGAACAGGCGCGAGCCTCCATGCGCGAATGGCCGCGAAGTCCCCAGCGAAATCGTGGGATGGCCGGTCCGCGTGTAGACAAAAATATCTCCCTTGGAATTTGTCGCCACTCCGGCGACCTCGCCCAAGTAGATGTTGTCCGGGAGCTTCAGAGATCTCAGTCGAATCGAAGCGAATCTCGGGCGCCGAAGACTGCGCCGCCGCCGGAAGCGCCAGCATCGTTGCGGCAATGGACGTAGACAAAAGGTATTTCATGGGAGACGCTCCTTCCTATTTGATCCCCTGCGGCTTCAATAACAGCTTCTGCACGCGCCACGATTCAATCTCCGCCACGATGATCTGATTCGGGTTGCGGCAATCCATCATGTGCACCACCTGGAAGCCGCCGAAATCCTTGCTGGCATGGCCGAACCTTCCTAAAATTGTGCCGTCCAGCTCCATCTTGTAAATCTCGCCCGTAATGTCCCAGGAGCCTGGCGCGTTCCCGTTGGGATTGGAGTTCGAGGTGAACAAATACTGATGCGGACCGGGCGAAATGCAGACGGTCCAGGAATCGCCGATGTTGTCGTAGATCGCCTTACGCTCCAGGTTGTTGTCGAACACCTGAATGCGGTGATTGGCGCGATCGGATACATACACGTTGCCTTGCAAGTCCACCGCGATCCCGTGCGGCGTATTGAACTGGCTTGGCTCGGACCCCGCTTTCTCGCTGCCCACTTGTTTGACGAAATGCCCGTCCTTGTCGTACTTCACCACGCGATGGTTGGTGTATCCGTCGGAGACGAAGATGTTGCCCTGCGGGTCCCACGCGACATCGGTGGGGCGCGCCGAGCGTATATTTCTGCGCGGGCGGCGGAGGCGCATTGGTGGTTGCGGACAGGCCCGCCACCACGTCCGGCCGGTGCCCGATCACCATCACGATCTTTCCCGCCGGATTGAACTTGATCACCATGTTGGTGCCTTCATCCACGGCCCAGACGTTATCCTGCGGATCGACTCGCACCGAGTGTGCAAACTCGAATCCGTAGTTGCCCTCGCCCCACTCGCGCACGAAGACGCCGTTCTGATCGAACTCGAACAGGCGCGTGTTGGCGCTGCGCGTGAAGACGAATACGTGCCCCTTGGAGTTGGTCGCCACTCCCATCGCCTCGCCCAGATACAGCCCGGCGGGAAGCTTGAGGTAGTTCGGAACCGACTCGTACCCGATCTCGGGCACATTGGTCGCCTTGGCCTTGGTTTGCGCGAATGCCGGTGCGGCTAGCAGCGCCGCGGCCAGAATCGGGGACATCAGAAGGTAGCGCTTCATTCGAGGAGCCTCCTTAAATCTCAGCGAACACCAATCTAAACTATCACTGCCGGACGCGAGTTGCATTCAGCCCCGGCGTTCCTGATGAAAAAAGCGGCCGTCCCCAATCGACGCCGGGTCGGCCGCTCTAGAGAAAAGGGTCTGTGCCGCTTCTTTGGCGGATCACTCATTCAACGGATCAGGGACAAACGTTCTTCAGCCACGGGAAAGCGGTTCCAGCCGCGTCGTTGTGGGCGTTGCAGGGAACCGCGCTCAGATAGGTCCAAATGGCGGTGAGCTGATAATCCGTCATGTTCTGGAATGCGGGCCACGGCATCACCTGGAGCACTGCGCCATTGACCGGCGCGTTGTAACAATTGTCGACAACGCTTCCTCCGCAATTGAGGTGCAGTTTGTCGAAGTCATGACCCGTCCGCATAATCGTCATGAAGGTTCCCAGGTCGTTGCCGCCCTCGGGATTGCCGGTATGGTCTGGCGTGAGGTTGCGCGTGATGATGTTCGGGCCCAGGCCAGGGCCGGCGTAAAGCGGACTACTGGTATTGCTGACAACTCCCGGTCCAACCGGTCCGAAATTCTGACCGCCGGCCAGGTACGTAGCCGGGTTAAACTTACGCGGATAGTTGTTGGGCGGGAGCCAGAACGGATTGTTGGAGGGGAGAAACTCATTTGCCGGGTCCGAGGTATGGCAGCCGTTGCAATCCGCTTGCGCGTTGACAATGAAGCTTCCCAATCCAACTAGCGTCGGGTCCTTTCCGTTCAACTTGATGAAGTCCGGCGCGATTCTAAGCCCGATGACCGACAGGGCTTGGTCGTTATCTTGTCCCTGACCTTGCCCTTGTCCTGGTCCTTGCCCTTGGCCAAATCCGTGCTCGTCGGCGCGCGCTTTGGTTCCGTGCACGCCGACAAAAATGAATCCAGCTGCGGCTACCAACACCGCAGCCTTCGCAATTCTTACACCTGTCATCGTATAGCCTCCGTGGAACTGACTTGACGGACCGGACGAGTATATACCAAATGGCATATGCAAGGAAAGAACTTTTTCACGGGTTGCATTTGCCGACGGATTTCGCGAGCATTGCTGAGAGATGAAGCAAATCGCCTGGATCTCGCTAGCCGCCGCCATCGCCATAGGAATCGGTCTGGCGCAGGGCCCCGCGGATCAGCCCGTCGGTCCGGGCAATGGCCCAAGCCCGTCCAAACGGGGCAACGGTCAGACGAAGAACGCGAAGGGGACCAACGCGAAGGGCAGGGGCCGTGGAGCCCCGCGTAATCCCGCTCAGAGCCCCGCTTCACAGCCCGGACCGCAGACGGTGACGCCGCAGACTTATCCCGCCGAACAGATTCAAGCCGGCGAGCAGCGCTTCAGCGCACAGTGCGGCTTTTGTCACGGCCGCGACGCTGCCGGCGGCGAGGGAGGGCCCGATCTGACTCGCTCCGAGCTGGTCGCCCAGGACCTGCGCGGCGATAAGATCGCCCCATTGATCCGGACCGGGCGCGGCGCCATGCAGCCATTCACCGATCTGAGCGACGCGGATGTGAACGCCATCGTCGCCTTCGTCCACGACCAAAAAACCAAGTCCGAATCGTTCGGCGGAGGACGCCGCACCGTCGATCCCGAGCTTCTCCTCACCGGAGACGCCGCCGCCGGCCAGCGCTATTTCAACGGCGCAGGCGGCTGTTCCGCGTGCCATTCCGCAACCGGCGACCTGGCCGGCATCGCCACTCGCTATCGAGGATTGGCGCTGATCCAGCGCATGCTCTATCCAACGGCCGGACGTCCCGCGCCACCCAAGCCGAAAGTAACCGTAACACTCGCGAATGGCGAAACGGTCACCGGTCCGCTCGCCACGGAAGACGAGTTCACCATCGCTGTCGGCGACACTCCGGCCAACCGCCAGACCTACCAGAAGAGCTCCGTCAAATACAAGATCGACGATCCCATGTCGGCCCACTTCGATCAACTTGCGCAATTACACGGACGCGGACATGCACAATGTCTACGCCTATCTGGACACCTTGAACCGGACACCTTGAAATAGATGCGCTACTCACTGGTTCTCTCCGCGGTCTTCGCAGCACTGGCATCGGCACAGGGCGTGGACGCCAACAAGCTCCTTCATCCCCCGGCGGATTCCTGGCTCAATTTCCATGGCGATTACTCCGGCCGGAGGCACAGCGCCCTCTCTCAGATCACTCCTCAAAATGTCGGGCAGTTGAAAGAAGCCTGGCGCTTTCAGACCGCGCCCAACTCACAGATCAAAGCATCGCCGATTCTGGTCGACGGCGTCCTTTACGTCACCGCGCCCGACCATCTCTGGGCCATCGACTCCCGCACCGGCAAACAGCTCTGGCATTATCAGAACCCGCCCAACAGCGCGTTTCACATCGGCCATCGCGGCGCTGCCGTGTATAAGGACACGGTCTATCTGACCACCCCGGATTGCCACTTGATCGCCTTCAACGCCAAGGACGGAACCGTGAAGTGGAACGTCGTCATCGCCGATTCCGCCAAAGGTTACTGGTCCACCAACGCCCCGCTCATCGTCCGCAATCACGTGATGGTCGGCGTCTCCGGCGACTTCGATAATCTCCCCGGCCAATTGAAATCCGTCGATGCCGATACGGGCAAAACGCAGTGGATCTTCTACAGCACCCCTCCCCCCGGCGGCACGGAGCCGTTGAGCGGCGGAGCCACCGGAGGCCAGATGTGGAACACCGGCACCTACGACCCGGACCTCAATCTGGTCTTCGTCGGCACCGGCAACCCGACCCCAGTGCTGAACGGCGCCACCCGCCCCGGAGACAATCCCTGGACATGCAGCATCGTCGCCATCAATCCGGATACCGGAAAACTCGCCTGGGGATTCCAAGCCTCGCCGCATGACACGCATGATTGGGATGCCGCTGAGGTCCCCGTCCTCGCCGATGCCGAATTCAATGGCCAGCCGCGCAAGCTTCTGATGCAGGCCTCGCGCAACGGTTACTTCTTCGTGCTCGATCGCACCAACGGCAAGAGCCTGCTCACCGTCCCCTTCGCCACCGTGAATTGGGCCAAAGGCATCGATGCGCAGGGGCGCCCCATCCCCGACCCCGCCAAGCAGCCCTCCAAGGACGGAATCCTGGTGGCGCCCAACGAGAGCGGAGCCACCAACTTTCGCACGCCCAGCTTCGATCCAAAATCCGGGCTCTTCATCGTGAGCGCGCAGGATGGCTACGGCATCTACTTCTATCAGCCCGAGCACGGAGCCTACGGATGGGCCGGCGCAGATTACGGAGTCGCCGGCCGCGCGTTCCTCCGAGCCATCGATTACAAAACCGGCAAGATCGTCTGGAACCATCCCATTGGCGACGGCGCCGGATCCGCCGGCGTACTCACCACCGACACCGGCCTCACCTTCAGCGGCGACGTCCCCGGAAACCTGATGGCTTTCCGCACCAGCGACGGAACCACGCTGTGGCATCAGAACATCGGCAGGATGGGCAACGCCCCCATCACCTACGAACTCGACGGCAAGCAGGTTCTATTGGTCGGCGGCGGAGGGTCGCTGATCGCGTTCACACTGCCCTAGGCCGCGCGAAGGCGGGGCCATACAACTGTGCTGACCTGAAGGCGTGGGCCTCTGAGAATGCTTTGGACCACCCAGCCGCCAGACACGCCGGAAAGGCGGTACCGGAGCCGAAGAAGGGCTTGGCCGGATCCGGGCGCGAGGCGAGAAAACCGAAAAACTTCGGGGATTAACGAGCGATCAGTTCAGGACCGTCTACGCATTACGGCCCTCATGGGCTGCAAAACCATCTCAGTTTTGCGCTCTGTTTTGTGGTATAAAGTTGTGGATCGCACATCCGATGATTTCAGAAATGCGTCAGTCACATGCGCAAGAAGACTTTAGCAAGAGTGTGATGCTTTCAATATGGTAGACCGTTCAACGGCAGCATCGGCGCGGGACATTGACCTGTCACCTTTCGCAAGAGCAAAGGTCGTTGAGGAAATTGCAAAGACAGTGCGCACCGGTCTGGTGTTCGGTTGCGCTTTGGGGATCGCGTACTTCTTCGCCAGCATGGTCCACGATTTGGCTGGCAGACAGACCACCGCCGATATCGGCATCAAGTTTCTTGGTAGCATCGATATTCAGTGAAGGTCTTGCATGGGCCATTGCCGCCGTCTGCGGTGGAATCGCATACAAGAAAGGGCGAACAAACCGTGACATGGCCACCAGGCTCGCGCGAATGGGCGAGCTTGAGCGGGCGATCGACCCGAACAGAAGTTCTCGCCATTTGGATCCAACTGGGATGCCGCGAGAGGAAGACCGATGACGCCATTTGAACAGTCTGTTCGCCTGGTTCATATTGTCGTTAGCGCTCTTGTTTTGTGGTTCGTATCGACCGGGCCCTGGAGATGGTCGTGCCAGGAACGTTATCGACAGAAATTGTTTTCAGTTCGAGATGAACTATTCGATCTAGCGCGCAATGGAACAGTTGCCTTTACTGATCCTGCCTATGTAGCCCTTCGTGCGTACATCAATAGCATGATTCGGATTCTCGCACCTCATCGGCGTCACCCGGTTAGCCACGTTCATTCTGTTTAAACGCTATATCGGCTTTCGTCCGGCCGACCCTTCCCTGGGTTCAATTTTGGCGCAGGTTAAAGGAAGAGATGCGAAGGAAAAGTTGACGGATATTAAGGAACAGGTGATGAGTCACACGGTCAGATTCCTGTTATTTTCTTCACCGCATCTCGTGCTGGCCAGCCCGTTTCTAATGCTCTTGGATAAGTTGATAAAGCCAAAAACATCCCAGAAGGGGGCACCCAGCAGGTAAGCCGCCACTAATGGTGATTTCGATTATCGAGGTCCAAGCGCGCGAAGCGTTCCGCTCGGAAGCGGCCAAACGTAAGCATGCATGAGAGCTAGCCATTGTCGGATAGAATGACGGCGGGAGGGCAGACCCCAATGCCCGGAAGTACGGTTTATAAGACCGCTTCTAGCGCCAGCTAGACACCCTCCCAATACGAACCCTCTATCTTCTCCGTGTGCGGAACTCACCACATTTGCGCGAACGGGCCGTTCCACGCTAACGCAGCCTAGCGTATAAGATCGACACGGTGGAGCAAGGGAACTACGGAAATTTCCCTAGTAGGGAGACGAAACGCGGACAAAACAATGCCCCGCGGTCCTGAACCGGCGAAAATAGCGATAGTGACCTTGCCAACCAACTCCGAGCCCAGGGCGCCCTTGGACGTCTTTTTCCACCCTCGCAACGTCGCTGTGATTGGCGCGACGGAAGAGCTTTCGAGCGTCGGCCACTCCGTCGTCGCGAATCTGAAGCAATCCTCCTTCGGCGGGCAAGTTTTCCCCGTCAATCCCAAGCGGTCTGCCGTGCTGGACCTCCCCTGCTTCCCCAATGTCGCCTCCGTTCCGGCAAAAGTGGACCTGGCGGTCATCGTGACCCCCGCGCGCACCGTTCCCGGCCTTATCGCCGAGTGCTCCGCTGCCGGCGTCGCGGGCGCCATCATCATCTCCGCCGGATTCAAAGAAGTCGGACCACTCCGGCGCCGCGCTGGAGCAGGAGATCCTGCGCGAGGCCCGCAAGAGCCGCATGCGCGTCGTCGGGCCGAACTGCTTGGGCATCATGTGCCCGCAATCCGGCTTGAATGCCACCTTCGCCAACTCCATGGCGCGGCCCGGCCATCTTGGATTCATCAGTCAGAGTGGCGCGCTGTGCACCGCCATCCTGGACTGGAGCCATCGCGAGATGGTCGGCTTCAGCGCCTTCGTCTCCGTGGGTTCCATGCTGGATGTCGGTTGGGGCGATTTGATCCAGTATCTGGGGGACGATCCGCACACCCGCAGCATCGTGATCTATATGGAATCGGTGGGTGACGCGCGGTCGTTCCTTTCCGCGGCCCGGGAAGTGGCGTTGGCCAAGCCGATCATCGTCATCAAGCCCGGACGCACGGAGGCCGCCGCCAAAGCCGCCGCGTCGCACACCGGCGCCCTTACCGGCCAGGACGACGTGCTCGACGCGGCCTTCCGCCGGTGCGGCGTGGTGCGTGTCAACACCATCGCGGAGCTGTTCAATCTCTCTGAGGCGCTGGACAAGCAACCTCGTCCCAAGCGGGCCGAACCTGACCATCGTGACCAATGCAGGCGGACCCGCCGTCCTGGCCACGGACGCTTTGCTGGGCGACGGCGGAAAACTGACCGAGCTTTCCTCCGATACCATCGCGCAACTCAACCAATGCCTGCCCGCGCCACTGGAGCCATCAGAATCCGATCGACATCATCGGCGACGCCGGCGCGGACCGCTACGCCAAGGCGGTCGAGATCGCGGCCAAGGATCCCGCGACCGACGGCCTGCTGGTGATTCTGGCGCCAACCGGACTCAGCGATCCCACCGCGGTCGCGGAACAGGTGAAACGCTTCTCCAAACTGGAAGGGAAGCCGGTAATCGCCAGTTGGATGGGCGGGCAAGATATCGCTAAAGGCGAACAAATCCTGAGCCAGGCAGGTATCCCTACTTACGGTTATCCGGACTCAGCCGCACGCGTGTTCAACCTGATGTGGAGCTACAGCGCGAATCTCAAGGCTCTCTACGAAACTCCGCAGCCGATTGACCCGCAACACCCGGAAGGCGCAGCCAAAGCCACGGAAATCGTTGAGGCGTGCCCGGACCAGGAACCGCACGCTGCTGACCGAGGCCGAATCGAAAAAGCTGCTGGCCGCTTACGGCATTCCCACCGTCGCCACGGAGATCGCCGCAAGCGTGGAGGCGGCCGTAGAGACCGCATCGAAGATCGGGTATCCCGTGGTGCTGAAGCTGCACTCGGAGACCATCACCCACAAGACCGACGTGGGCGGCGTGCGGCTGAATCTCCGCGATGAGCAGGCAGTCCGGAACGCATACCGTGAAATTGAAGAATCGGTCACGCGCGCCGCCGGACACCAACATTTTCTCGGCGTGACGGTTCAGCCCATGGCCGCCACTCCCGAAGGGAGCTACGAGCTGATCCTGGGCGCCAGCGTCGATCCGCAGTTCGGGCCGGTCCTGCTGTTCGGAAGCGGCGGGCAACTGGTCGAAGTCTACAAAGACAGCGCCATCGGCCTTGCCCCCGCTGAACACCACCCTGGCGCTAAGACTCATGGAGACGGACCAAGATCTTCAAGGCGCTTGGCGGCGTCCGCGGCCGCAAGCCGGTCGACCTGACGGCTCTGGAGCAGTTATTGGTCCGGTTCAGTTATCTGGTTGCCGAACAGCGCTGGATCAAAGAAATCGACATCAACCCGCTGCTTGCCTCGCCGGAGGGATTGCTGGCGCTGGATGCCCGCGTGGTGTTGTATCCATTGAGCGTCACTGACCCTCCCCGAACCGCAATCCGGCCTTACCCAACGCAATATGTTCAGCCGTGGCGCTTCGACGACGGCGTGGAAGTGACCATCCGTCCCATTCGTCCGGAAGACGAGCGCCTCATGGTGGCGTTCCATGCCAAGCTGAGCGAACAAAGCATCTACCAGCGCTACTTCCATCTGATGACGCTGGATCAGCGGACCTCGCACGAACGGTTGGTTCGCGTCTGCTTCGGCGATTATGACCGCGAAATCGCCCTAGTAGCCGAACACCAGGCCGCCGAACATCAGGCCGCGAGCGGTCAAGCGGAGTTGGTCGCCGTCGGCCGCTTGAGCAAGGCGCATCGAGGGAACGAGGCGGAGCTGGCCTTCTTGATCGTTGACGAATATCAGAGCCGCGGTTTGGGCTCTGAGCTGGCGCGCCGTCTGATCGACATTGCGCGCGAGGAAAAGCTGGAACGCGTCACCGTGGAGATTCTCGCAGGCAACCGCCCGATGATCGAAGTCTGCCGTGGCCTCGGGTTTCAGCTCGAGTACATTGAGGATGGCGCGCTCCACGGCGTACTCGGCCTGTAATCCGCCTGTTGCCCCAAGTAAGATAGAAGGCTTAATGACAGCGATCAAGCATATTCTTTTCCCCTTCGATTTTTCCACGCCCGGCGTGCTAGCATCGCGCTTCGTGCGAACCACCGCGGAGCGCTTCGGCGCGCGCGTTACCTTGTTAGGCGTCGTTCCGCCGGTCTGGGACGTTCCTCCTCCCTTGGGCATGCCTCCCATGGCGGCGGTGAATACCGAAGCGCGGGAGCAGGGGATGCAAGCGCGGCTGGCAACGGCGCTGAGCGCGGAGCTCGCCGGCGTGCCGGTCGAACGGGCGATCGAAGCTGGAGATCCGGGCCTCAAGATCGTGGAATACGCGGAGGCTCATGCGGCGGACCTCATCATGATGCCGACCCACGGCTTCGGAGTTTTCCGCAGCCTCTTGATCGGTTCCGTAACGGCGAAGGTGCTGCACGACGCCAAGTGCCCGGTCTGGACCGCAACGCATGCCGAGGAGCAACGGTCGCGCGACACGCCGAAGATCGTCTTATGCGCCGTCGACGGAAAGGAGAAAACTCCGGCGCTGGCGCAGTGGGCGGCAGACTATAGCAAGCGCATGGGAGCTTCCCTCAAGGTGCTGCATGTGGTGCCTCCGCTCAGTGACTGGCTGTCGCTGCCATCGGAGCGGGACCTGCAGGAGCAAGCGCGCGAAACTGGGCGGGACAAGGTCCAGGCTCAGCTCGCCTCTGCCGGATTGGCGGACACTTCGGCCAGAGTCGCGGTCGGCCAGATTGCGGACACCGTCACCGAGGAAGCCCGCCAGGAAGGAGCGGACCTGATCGTCATCGGCCGTGGCGCTCTGCAGTCGCCGATGGGACGGCTGCGCACTCACGCCTACGCCATCATCCAGCGGTCGCCTTGCCCGGTGGTGAGTGTCTAAGCACGTTTAGGGGCCCTGCGCTAGGCCAGGTGCCGGATGTACCCCGCGCCGAACCAGTGCACGGCGATCGGGTCGAGTGGCTGCAGCAGATTGAAGATGCCTTCCGCCTGGGCCTGCGTCGGACTATAGGCAATCAGAAACGCGGCTCCTCGCCGCGCCCACCGCCGGTAACGATCCACCAAGCCCGCCTCGGTGTCCAGCAGCCGTGAAAAATGCATCATGAAATCGGCCCACAAAGAATGGTGCTTACGCAGCTCGCCGAAGAACGCGTCTACTTCATAGCCCGGGAGCGCGATCACCTCCCACATACGGAAGCCCGAGGCGAAGAGAAGCTCCTGCGCCAATTCCGCCGCCTGAAACGATGGGAAAAGCGCAACCACGTGTTTCTTCGGATAGAAAATACCTAGGCTCACATCCGCCCCGCGAAAGAATTCGTCCAATCCTTTGGCCGTGGCCCGCCGCGGCCGCGTCTCCGGACTCCCGCGATGCCGCCAATGGTCGTGGGGCGCTGGATGAAGATCGTGCAATAACGCCGCGACGGTATGCTTCACTTCGTTTCCCAAAAGTTTCGAGGAGATCTCATCTAACGCCCGGCTGGCCATCTCCAGATTGTGCGCGCACTCTTGCGGCATCGCTCCCTGCAAGTATGCGTGCGCGGCTTGCAGATGCTCGATCAGCAACTCATTCTCTCCGGCGCGCTTCACCTTGGCAATCAGCTCGGCTAGCTGGGCCGAATCTTGTTCGAGCGGAATCGACGGTTGCATATGACTGTCTCCCTCTGCTTTGGAGATGCATTCCGTGACTAAAAAAACACCCAAATTTTCTCTTACGAGCCGCCGAGCACCCGCCGTTGCCGGTCTGGCGATAATTCGTCCAGTAGCGCCGTAAACACGGCGTTGGTCCATCCGAAACCAGCCTCATTCGTCCGGTAGCCGAAGCGCAGGCTCTGGCTCACGTCGTCCTGGCGCCGGACTACATCGTATTTTTCCTCCAGGTTCCCGGACTTCAAATATTCCTTTTGCACCATGGAGAGAAATTTTTCAGAAATCCGGTCCGCATCGGACGAATAGCCGTAGCGGCGAAGCCCTTGCACTGCGATCCACTGGAGCGGAGCCCACCCAAACGGCGCGTCCCACTGGTCTCCAGTTTTGCGTGAGCTGGTTTGAAGCCCGCCCGGCTCCTCGAACCTGTGCAGTTTCTGCTCGACTCGCTGCGCCTGCTCCGTGCTCGCGATTCCGGCCCAGAGCGGATAGAACGTGGTCAGGAACGGATAGCGCCGGATTCTACGGTGAACGAAGTCGTAATCGTAATACAGCCCGTCATGCGGATCCCACAGGAGCTGGTTGATTCGCTGGGCGCGCTGGTGCGCCCGGGAGCGCCAGCTAGCAGCCTCAACGGGGCGATCCAGAATTCCGAGAATTTCCGCCGTTTGATCCTCCATTGAGTAGAGCAGCGTGTTCAGGCACACCGGATTGTAGTGGATGATGTCGATGCTGAAAGGGCCGAAACGGCTGGATGGATCGAAGCCGGATTCGCGCATGGAGCGGTCGCCGGTGTAAAACAGCGGCGTCAGGCGATTCGTTTTGGCGTCGTAGTATTGAGAGACATCGTAATCGGCCACGTGATGCGTCCGGAAGTAGTCGCGAATAAGATCGTAGTCGTTTTCGCCGCTGGAGTCGTGTTCGGAGGCGACAACTTCGGGCGAAGGACCCTCGCCCGGATCGTAGTATCGCGACAGTCCTGTCTCGGGCGTCAGATGCGGAGGCGTGGTCCAATACCGGTAGTAGCGCTCGATTTCCGGCAGCGCCGCTTCCAGCCATCGCCGGTCTTCGGTGCGCCGGTAAACGGCTAGCACCATCTGCGTGAGGAACGGAGGCTGGGACCGGCTCAGATAATAAGTACGGTTGGCGTTCAACACCTTCCCGTATTCGCGAACCTCGTAGAGCGCATCGTCCGCCATATCCTTGGCAAGGCCGAGGTCACCGTCGCGCAGCAGCCCCATCTGGATGAAAAAGCTGTCCCATCCGTACATCTCGTTAAATCGGCCGCCCGGGACCACATAAGGGTAGGGCAGGTACAGCAAGCCCGGTTCACCGAGATTCTCCCCATCGGACGGAAGCCGTCGAAGGTCGATTTTTTTGAAATCGGCGGGCGGCATCTCGCCGCGCAGGCTGCTCTCGATGGCGGCAAAATTTTCGTCCGCCGCGATGTACACCGGCCACGCCCCGCTCTCAGGAGCCGGAAACTTCGGATCCGGCGCGGATTCCGCAAGGTTAGGGTTGGAGCGCGTCAGCTCTCTCCACGCTTGCCTGATGTAGTCGAATATAGGAAGCGGTTGCGACGCATACAGAACGGCTGAGGCGGCGGTGCATCCGAGTAACCATCTCATCGACGAATTCCCCCCAGGAAATGATTCTGGGGAAGAGCCCTGCGTAACAAGAGCACAAGTGTGTAGAAAATGCCTGCGGAGGTATTCAGGAACCTTTTATTTGCCGGAACTTCGCCTTTTGGTCCGCAACATGCAACAGAAGCAGGCGGAGGTTAATGGCCTTATGAAAATCACTGCTTTCTTCGCCACGTTGCTGCTCGCCGGAGGGTCCTTTGCGGCGGCTACGGAAGGACATGAAGAACAAACCAAGAGAATCCACGAGTCTTCTGGAGTGCTGCACGAGATCATGGACGCAAAGGACCGCTCCATCCCGCGCGATCTGCTGCAAAAGGCCCATTGCGTCGGAATCGTGCCCAGCCTGAAGCGGGTCGGATTCATCGTCGGCGCCAAATACGGCAAGGGCGTGATTACTTGCCGCGAAGAGAACAGCACCGGATGGAGCGCGCCTTCCACGATCCGGATCGAGGGCGGCAACATCGGACTGCAGATCGGCCTGGGGGAAACGGATCTGATCTTCGTTGTGATGGACCGGAAGGGCGAAGATGACCTGATGAAAGATAAATTCACCATCGGAGCAGACGCCAGCGGCATGGCTGGTCCCATCGGGCGCGAAACCGCGGCACAAACCGACGCGATGATGCGCGCCGAGATCCTGTCCTATTCGCGCTCCCACGGAGTCTTCGCCGGCGTGACCCTGGATGGAGCCACCCTCCGTCCCGACAATGACGACAATGCGAAACTGTATGGCTCTCCGGTTACGCAGGGCGAGATTTTGCACGGCAAAGTGACGCCGCCCCCGGCCGCGGACGGGCTCTACGCGGAATTGAATCGCTACGCTCCAGTTCAGACCCACTAGTCCAGGGACTTGTAATCTGGAGGCCGGTTTGTAATCTGGAGGCCGGCTCGTAATCTGGAGTAATGTCACTCAGGATCGCGTTGATCGCGACGGCTCTGACGGCCGCGGGGCAGACACCTTCTGTTCCCGCGGCCGCAAATGCGTCGAACACCCAAGCCGGACAAAAACCCGCCGACCCCTTAAACCGGAGCTCACCGCAGAGTTCCGTTTTGTCGTTTTTGGACGCCTGCCACTCGAAGGATTACCAGCGGGCGCTCCATTATCTGGATCTGAGCCAGATTCCTCCTGCCGATCGAATGAGGCAGGGCGTCCAGCTTTCGCAAGAGTTGGAGCAGGTGCTCAATCGCGATGCGCAGTTCGACGTAGCCTCGCTCAGCCATGACCCGGAAGGTGACGTGAATGATCAGCTTGCGGCTGACCGTGACCCATTGGCTACGCCCGAATTGGGCGGCAAGACCGTCCAGTTGGAGCTCGCGCGCAAAACTCTGCGCAGCGGAATCCAAGTGTGGCGCGTAGCCCCAGACAGCCTCGCCCTGATTCCGCAATTGGCGGCCGCGAGCAGCGAATCGCCCATCGAACGGCATCTCCCCGCACCGTTGGTGAACTATACCCTCCTCGACACGCCCGTGTGGCGCTGGCTTGCGCTCGGCATCCTGACGATCGCGGTGGGATCGTTGTCGCGGATGTTCTCGCGCGCCATTCTATCCGGCCTCACGCCGCTTCTCTCCCGCATCGCCCCACGCGTCGACTGGAAGTGGTTCCACTCTCTGCTCGGCCCGGTGCAGTTACTCTTATGCGCGGCGCTTTTCGGCGCGGGGATGGAATGGGTTGACCCGTCCGCCGTGCTGCGCCTGTATTTGCGGCGCGCGCTCGGGTTGCTGACCGTCCTGGGCTTGGTATGGCTGTCGGCCCGCCTCCTGGACTTGGGCGTTGCCCGGCTGCAAACGGCTTTGGACAAGTCGCAGAGTTTGGGCTCGCGGTCCGCCATTACCCGCTCCGCGCTCCCGCTCGCCTCACGAGTCTTGAAAGTCGTGATTCTTGCCCTGGGAGTGGCCGGCGTGCTGAGCAGTTGGGGATACAACACCACTACCCTTGTGGCCGGGCTGGGCCTCGGCGGCGTCGCCATCGCGCTGGCCGCCCAGAAGACCATCGAAAACCTCTTTGGCAGCGTCGCGGTTGTCAGCGACCGTCCGGTAGTGGTCGGCGACTTCTGTAAATTCGGCGACAGCCTGGGGACCGTAGAGGACATCGGATTGCGTTCTACCCGAATCCGCACGCTGGACCGGACGCTGGTAACCGTCCCCAATGGGCAATTCTCCTCCATGACCTTGGAAAACTTCTCCCGCAAAGACAAAATGCTGTTCCACATCAAGCTGAACTTGCGGCGCGACACCACCCCGGATCAGGTTCGCCAGGTGCTGCACGATGTCCAGGAGATTCTCAAGGACCCGGAAATCGAACCGGGAGCGATTCCAGTGCGGTTCATCGGAGTAGGACAATATTCCCTCGACATCGAGATTTTCGTCTACGTGCGGACCGAAGACGGCGACGAATTCCTGAAGATCCAGCAGGAGCTTTTGTTGAAGATCCTGGATGCCGTCGCGGCGGCCGGAACAGCTCTCGCCCTGCCTACTCAAGCCAGTGTCGAGTACGTGCGCAAACCGCCGGCCGCACAGCCGGAGCCAGCCTCAAACAGTCGCGTTTGATGCTTATTCAGCCGGCGCCGAAAGAGTCCCTCTGGCCGAGCCATCGGAAACCGCCGTGAAACGCAGTTCCCGGCGATGGCCGTCCTCATAGAACACCACCGGCTCGCCCGCCGGCTGCGCTCGGAGCATAACGGAGCGATGGTCCGCCGCCAGCCACACCCACCCGTACACGCGGCCGCGCAATGGATCGGTGTCCGTCACGCCCAGGGAGATTCCAGGCGCAATCTCTTCACCGTGCCCCTTTAGAACGTCGAAGATTACGTTCGTGGACCCGCCAGGCCTATCGCGCTCTTCCGCCGGATGTAGCACCGAAGAATGTAGCGCAGCCGGCCGGACTGGCATCGCAGCAGCAGCCTCCGGCGCTTGGCTCTTCGCGTCCAACCTATTCGTCGCGGCCTGCATCTCCCGTTTGCTCAACTCATGCGCGCTCACAATGAACCGGTCCGGCGCGGATCCAACGTAGTAGAAGGGGTAGCAGGTTACCAATGTCAGCGCGGAACCTCCATGGGAAGCCAGAACGTCAACGTCGCTCGGCTTGACGATCCGCGTCGAGTCCACTTGATACATACGGGTCCCGGACACGGTCTCGAAGCGGATCACATCGTCCTTTTGAATCCCCTTTAGCGCGCGAAAAATGGTGTCTCGATGCCCCGCCACGCCGACGTTCCCCGCCTGTCCCGGAAGGGCCGTGCCGGGAATGTGCCCCAGCGCGAGGCTCAGCGTGGTGTCATCGTCGCCCTCGCGGACAATCGAGCTAACATGCAGGCGCGGTATGGAGAGGCGCCCGATCAGATGCCCGGTTTCGAGCGGCGCCGCGGGCGCACCGGACGGAGGCGCGTTGCGCACGGCGAGGTCGAAGACCCGGTTTGCCCACGCCTGCCAGAACTCCGGAACCAGCTTCGACGCCGCCCATATGCCGACGCACACGATCCCTGCTGTGAGCAGTAACCGCTCCAGCCACACCGCGGCCCTATTTCGCTTTTTCGGGGGATTTCGCTTTTTCGGCGGCGTCATAGCGGTAACTGGTTCGGGTTCTCGTAATCAGATTGGAATGCCCGGGAGCGGAAGCGTCCACGCGAATGCTGCGCAATGCGTTCCCATTTTTCTCGGGCGGCGGAAGGTAGCCCAGCGTGTAGCGCTCGCGAATATCGTGCGCGATGCGCTGGCACACCGGGATCATTTCCTTTACGTCGGCGGGGAAGTAAACCCGGCCGCCACTGAGCCGCGCGACCTGGCGCAGAATGCCGGGATCGCGATCCGAATCTTCCATATCGAAGATGCCCACCGTGTAGATCGTGGCAATGCTGCTCTCAATCCGGCTTATCATTTCGTGGCGTGTGTGCAGGCTGGCGTTGTCGCCGCCATCGCTGATCAACACCAGAGCTTTCTTATCGCGCTGCCCCAAATCCAGCTGCTTCAACCCGTCTAGCACCGCGTCGTACAGAGCCGTCCGCCCCTCCGCGAGTCCTTTTAACAGCGCCGTGCGCAGCTCTTCGCGATTGTCCGAAAAGAGCTGCGGAGGGGGTAACCCGGGCGTAACCCTTTCGTTGAAGTTCAGCACAAACACTTGGTCCGCGGGATTGCTTTCGTCAATGAAGGTCAGCGCCGCTGTCAACACAGCCGGGCGTTTCGGGCTCATGCTCCGGCTCTCATCCACCAGGATCCCGATCGTCACCGGAAGATCGTTGTGGGCGAAAACCGTAATTTCCTGCGGCCGGTTGTTCTCGAATACCTTGAAATTTTCGCGAGACAGCCCGGAAACGGACCCACCCTCGCGATTCTCCACGCTCACATCCAGCAGCACCAGCCTGGCTTCGCTGCGGATGATGAAGTTGCTGGCCGGATCGTCCGGGCTCGGCGTGTCTGCCAATACCTGCGAAAAAGCAGAACCGGCGCCGGCCGCCATCATCAGACGAACTGCCGAACGCCGGTTCATGGCCGAACTCCTTCTTCACATCCAGCTTACCTGAATTGTTTGACTTTGAGTCCGAGATACAGTCCAAACGCGATCAGCCCGCCCAATCCAATCATCGGGTAGGGGCTACCGGTCTGAGGCAGTGCTTGCGGCTCATTGTTCTGGCTCTGATCCGGCTGCGGAGCGGCCTGAGGAGCCGGTTCGGGAGCTGGAGGAGGCGGCTGGTTCTGTGCAATCTCAACCGGAGCCTGCTCCTGCGGCGGCGCTACTTCCTCAGCCTGGGGTTCAGGAGCCGGAGGCGGAGGCGGCGGAGGCGGGATCACCGCTGGCTCCGGAGGCGCCGGCGCCGGGATCGAAGGCGGCGTCAAGGCCGCAACCTGTCTCAACTCGGTCGGATACGTGAACTCCTGCCCATAGTGATCGCCCGGATAAAACCAGGCGCGCACCGCCTTCGCGCTTCCGGGAGGCGTCTCCCAGAACGTGAAGGTCGGTCTGGACGAAACCTCCACGCGATAGTTGGGAATCGCGATTATCGTATTGATCAGATGACTTCGGTCCGAAGTGAAGATCTGCACGATGTGCCGGTCCGTATTGGCAAGCTTGAACATGTACGTGCCGGGCTCCAGATATGTGTTCATCACCTGGGTCGGTTCGCTCACGGTGAGCAGCGTCATCTTGTCCCACTCATCCGCTTGCGCCCGGAAGGCGGCCAGCCCCGCCATCACCACCACGCCGGCAACTGCAGTAACAATTCCTGCTTTAATCCGAAAGTGTGACTTCATGAAAAGATACTCCTTTCCTGGCTCGCCCGAGACTGCCGGGCGCGATGCCCCACGCCTCGAACTCATTCAGGAGAACAGCACCTCGCATGCCGCAATCGGATTGGCGTTCTGAATCAGGCGCTTCGGAAGCCGAACGTCAAAGGAACACGGTATTTTTTGCGAGCCCGCACGGTCGAGCCGGTCAGAATCGTTTCGGTTAGGAGGGAACCTGCCCAAACGGCCTATGAGCCCGTGGCTTTCCCCTGGCGGCGTGCGGCGTTAAAATGGCTGCGTTGACCCCGCGAAGGATTGTTCTCGCTCTTGCCGCGCTCGTTTCGCAGGCGCTTTTCGCGGCTTCCGTGCCGCCTCTCATTTGCGCCTCCGGCGGCGCAATCGCGACCGTCGACCTGCGCGTCACTTCCCCGTCCCAGCGCCACCAGAACCAGCCCTTGCCTCTCCGCACCATGAATCTGGTGGAGGAGGGCGATACGATTCGCTACAAACCGGTGCTTCGTCCGCACGAGGAGCGCAAGGGCGACATCACGCTGGTCCTGATCCCCGCCAACAAAAAAGCGGCACGCGAAAATCTCAAAATCTTTGAGCCCCGGCCCGCCGCGCACGCCACGGAGTGGACCGTGCCGTGGCGCACTTCTCTGGTCGCTTTCGTCTACGGGCCTTCCGGATTGAACGTCAAAAAGGTGGAGGCATTCCTGGATAGTGACGATGAGTTGGTGGGCCAACTGGCCGACTATGCCGACAAGACCGAAAAGACGGAGGCGCTGATCGCGGCCCTCACCACGCCCGGTAGTTCGGCCGCTACCGTCAACGCCGCCTTGCAGGGCTTCTCTTCGAAATTCGGCGCCGCCGCACAAATTTCGAAGGACACACCCCTGAATCAGCAAGCGTCCGCCATGTTTCAAACGCTTAACCCAAGCATCGCCGCGCTGGACCCTCTTGCGCCGCAAAGCTCGCAACCCGTCGGACAGACCGCCGGTCTGGCGACGTTGGCTGCCGAAATGTTTTTCGGAAGCCCCGTGGGACTCGCCGCCGGCGGCACCGCGATGCTGCTGGATGTCGGCGCGCTCGCCTTTCCCCGCTCCGAATTCCGCTCAGCCTTTACCCAGGAGATGCCGGATGACGCGCTGGGGCTCTGCGGAAGAACCGGCGCCTCCGCGGCACACACCCGGGTCGCCTACATTTGGGCCGCGCGAGTTCCCGACGCCGCGCAGCCGCGGTTCACCGTCGGCAAGGAGAACTCCCTCCCGGCTTCCGTCAAATCGCCGCTGCCCCTCACCGCCGTCGCAGCCCCCGCCCTCAAGTCCCCGGCGCTGATCGCTTCCGATCCAACCAAATCCCCGCTTCCGCTGACCGCTTCCGATGATGACTGGAAATATCTCAACCGCGCGCGCAATTGGGTGCTTCAGCCGGCCGAGGGCAAACCTATCCCGGTCAAGGTTCAGGTGCTAGCCAATACGAAAAGCATTGAACTCGACCTGGGCAAGGAATTGAAACCCGGCCATTACAGCTTGTCCGCCAATTGGGATTGGGATCAGTTCCAGATCGGCGGGCAATTCGACGTTCGGCCGCTCTCCGATTTCGCTGCGGCGAAACTGACCCCCTCCGCGCAAGACAGCTTTGTCACCAACACGGGCAAGGTCACACTCACGCTCCAGGGCGCCGACTTCGAGTTCGTCACCAAAGTAGAAATCAAGAAACTCAACGACGAATTCGCTACGTCGAGCGCCGTTCCCTTCGTGCTACCCAAAGGCCTGCGCGCGGGCCCGCAGGAGCACGTCGACATCCAGGCCGACACCGGAGGCATGGACACCGGCGCATACAAACTGATCGTGTCTCAAGTCGACGCCAAGCCGCACGACGTGCCGGTGACGGTCCTTCCCGCTCTCCCTGTCATCTCCAATCTTCCCGTCAACGTGAATCAGGGCGTCTCATCGCTCAACGTCGATCTAAAAGGAACCGGCCTCCAATTGCTGCAAGCCTTAAAGCTATCGAAGGGGACCGCGACTCTGAGCGCGGCTTCGGGCGACGGAACGCTCCGCACCGTGACCTTCAAACTCCCCTCCGGGGTGACCGCGGGCGACGATCTTTCCCTTCAGGCCAACGTTGCCGGCCGGGCCGCCCCACTAACGGTCGATGACGCCGTGCGGGTGGTCCCGCCCCGCCCTTCCATCACCAGCGTGACCATCTCCCAACTCCCGCAGCAAGGCGTCCACTTGGACGCCGGAGAACTCCCCGGAGGCCTCACTCTGACCGCCATGCTGCAAGTCACGAATCTCCCTCCGCAGAGCGGCCTCAAGCTGGAGTGCGAGCAAGGCTCCGCCGGAAGCGCCACCCTCCATCCCGGGCAGCAATCTAACGTCGCGAAGCTGGAGCAACTCACCTCCAATCAGTTGTTCCTCACCTTCAATACCGGAGCCTGGAGCAGCGGATGCCGCATGCAGGCCACCATCACCAGTCCGGTGGGCGATTCGGCTCCGCGGCATATCGCACGCGTGGTGGAGCTTCCGTCCGTGGACGACTTCAATCTGGCCGCCGGCGCCTCCTCCGGCCAGGTTAGCGCCACGCTGATCGGGCAGAATCTCGAAACCATCGAGAAGACCGGCTGGAGCCCCAACCAGGCGGCTTCGGTATCCGATCTTCCTCAGCCTCTGGGAGACGGGCGGCGTCAAAAGCTCCAGGTGCAGCTCTCAGCCCCGCCCACGCCCGATGCCGCCCTTTATGTCTGGCTGCGGGGCGACCCGAAACCCCGTCTTACCACCGTCCACGCCACCGCGTACTAGCACTCACGGGTGAGTCACAGCTCTTCGACCCGGTGCTAAGCTAGCTACTTGGCTCCCACCCTCCAAAACGCCATGCGTGAGCTGGTTGTCCGCGACCTTGAGGGCAAAACTGTCGTCATCCCTCTCGACCGCGATCGCATCAGCCTGGGCCGCTCCAGCGCCTGCGAGCTGTGTTATCCCGACGACTCCGGCCTCTCCCGCCAGCACATGGCCTTCACCCGCACCGCGGACGGCTGGCAAGCGCAGGATCTGGGGAGCAAGAACGGCACTCTCCTCAACGGCCAACACCTCGACGCGCCCACTCCCTTCCGCCCCGGCGACCGCGTCACCGCGGGCCATCTCACCATCGAATTCGCCAACGTCGCCCACGTTCCCGAAACCGTGGTCTTCGTCCCCAATGAGGAAAGTTTTTCTAACACAGCCACCACCGTCGTGGCCAACCTCGACGCGGTCCTCGGCCCGTCCGCCAGCGATCACAATCAGACCGCCGTCATGCAGGGAACACCGCAGATGCGGGCGCTGATTCGCGCCGGCCGGGAGCTTTCCGAACACCGCCCGCTCTCTGAGCTGTTCGAAGTGATTATGGCTCTCTCGGTCGAAGCCGTCATGGCCGGCCGCGGTGTGTTGATGACGCTGGAGGGTTCCGATCTCAAAGTCCGCGCCGCCCGCGGCGAAGGCTTCAAAATCTCCAAGACCGTTCGCGACCGCGTTCTCCACAACAAAGAATCGTTGCTGGTCCGCGACGCCCAGCTCGACCAAAGCCTCAAGGGGCAGATGAGCATCGTGGAGGGCAAGGTCCGCAGCATGCTCGCCGTGCCCTTGCAGACCAACGATAAGGTCATCGGCCTAATCTATGTGGACTCGCCCAACCTCATCCGCGAGTTCACCCGCGAGGATCTCAATCTCCTCACCGTCATGGCCAACGTCGCCGCCATCCGCATCGAGCATGTCCGCTTAAGCGAAGTCGAGGAAGCCGAACGGGCCATGGCCAAGGACATGCAACAGGCCGCGGTGATCCAGAACAGCCTGCTGCCCGGCAGCGCTCCCTCCATCCCCGGCATGGACATTGCCGGCAAAACCACCGCCTGCCGCACCGTCGGCGGCGATTATTACGATTTCCTTCCGTTCCCGGATGGGCGCGTCGGCCTGCTGGTGGGCGACGTGGCCGGCAAAGGGATGCCCGCCAGCCTGATGATGTCCAGCCTCCATGCCCGCGTGCACGTGCTATTCGAAGACGGCGACGATCTGGCGCAAAAGATGACGCGGCTCAACAAGTCCACGTGCCAGAACTGCCCCGACAACCGCTTCATCACCTTCTTCATGACCGTCGCCGATCCAAGCACCGGTGAGCTGGTCTACAGCAACGCAGGCCACAACCCCCCGCTGCTGATCCGTGCCGCGGGAGGCTTCGAAACTCTCGCCGGTGGAGGCATGATCCTCGGCATTCTTCCCAAAGCTTCCTACCAAGACGCCCGCGCGCAGTTGGATCCCGGCGATATTCTGCTGCTGTTCAGCGATGGCGTCACCGAAGCTTCCGATCCGCGTGGCGAGGAGTTCGGCGAGGCCCGTTTGGCCGAGCTCGTCGCATCCCTCCGCCACCGTCCCGCCGCGGAAATCGTCGAAGCCGTCAATGACGCCGTCGGCGCCTTCACCGAGGGCGCACCCGCCGCCGACGATATCACTGTCGTCGCCGTCCGCCGATTGTAAGACTGGATCAACTGACGGTTAGGGCTAACTGCGCAGGGTTCGACCTTTGCCCGCGTCGAATCAGATCATCCGATAGGGGTTCTGCGCCAAAGTGAATGACGCGACGTTGCACAAAGGGTCCTTTGAGCGACACAGAAGGCTCCGCGAAGGCGCAACAAACGTTCGATACATGATACCGTTGTCTAAAGGGAGAAAGCCCCCCATGCCGCGAAGCCCCAAATTTCGCTTTGGAGACCGAGTAATCGGAAAAGAAGGTGGCCCAGCTTCTTTCAGGCGCCGAGCCGGTACCGTTCGCGAACATTGCCCCGGAAAATCCGAATACGGGGTGGATTTCGACGATAAGCGGAAGGAATACGTCAGGTCCTCTTGGATAGAACCTCTCAAACTGCCGACGATGAGCGTTAGCGTCTGAAGCCGCACTCTACAAAGCTAACGTGCCGGCGTGGCTTCTATGTGGTCTAACTTGAGCTGCCGGATTTTCTGACCAAGCGTCACCGCTCCGAAGCGCGCCTTACCTCGCGCGTCTAAATTCGAAACGGTCGCTGACTCGCTCCCGATCTGAACGCCCGCAGCATCGTACAAATTAAAGACCAGCGCGACAGAAGGAAATCGTTTGTCGCAATTGTTGTGAACGACCCCGACAATGCAAGGAGCGACGCTACAGGGGATAATCGGACTATTAAAATCGGGTCGCTGCAATCGAACCTCGCTCACGTCCAAGCAGGAAGTACTGCTGCTTTCGCCCGTGCGGGCTTGGTTGGCCCAAAAGTACCCTGACCCAAACCCGGCCCCGAACAGGGCGACGGCTAGCAGGAGATACAACAACCAGCGCATATTGGTGAGTCTGCACGATAATACTACGGACACAACGTCATCGGGTCAACAGTAAACTGCAACCCTCCAGAAAACAATCGCAACGCGGCGGGCAAAGTACCTCTTGTTTCAAGTAAGAGTAAGTTTTGCAATATCGCCGGGAGGCCCGTAAACACAGGGCCTGGCACGTTGCAGATGTCTGCTGCAAAATTAAGCCCTCAATCGGACCTGCCTCCCTCCGCGACGGTCCCGCCGCGGAAATCGTCGAAGCCGTCAACGATGCCGTCGGCGCCTTCACCGAGGGCGCACCCGCCGCCGACGATATCACCGTCGTCGCCGTCCGCCGGCTCTAAGCCGGAAACGTCACAAACGGACGCCTCACAATAGGTCCCGCGCAGCCCTTGCAATGGCTTTCAGTATCCCCAAACCAGTCTCTTGCGAGCCCGTGTCGAACTGGTCTCCGTGGTAATCCGCCGCATTGCTGACAATCGCCACTGCGGCCACCGAAACCCCTCGCGCCACGCCAAAGGCGAACAATGACGCCGCCTGCATCTCGACCGCAAGCACGCCCTGCCTCGCCCACGACGCTAGCTGGCCCGCCGTTTCCCGGTAAGGGGCGTCCGTGGTCCAGACCTTCCCCGTCCTCACGCTCCAGCCGATGCCGGTTAGCTCCTTCGCGCCGGTTAGCTCCTTCGCGATGATAGCCGGGACCTCGCCAGGACAAGACACTTCCTTGCCCGGAGGCAGGTAATGAAACGAAGCGCCCTCGTCGCGAACCGCGCTGGTCGCCACCACCAAACAAGGCAGCGGCAGTTCGGGAGAAACCCGCCCGGCGGATGTCAGTCCAACAATGAGCCGGGTTCCTGACGCCTGCAACTGTTCCGCGATCAGTACGGCAAAGGGTCCGCCAATCGTGCGTGCAATGATGCCGCACGCCACTCCTTCGAGCAGTAAAACATACATTCTGGTGTGAAAGCACGCCCAAGCCTCGAACGGCTTGGCGATTCCTCGCTCGACCAGCCAGTCCGTGAGGTCACCATCGAATTCCAGAAAGCACAGCGGCGGCGCCGTGCCGGCCGGAACGCCTCGCGTCCGCCGGACATCGGCGATGAGGCCCTCCGGAGTAAACGCCGAAGGCTCATCCACCGGGTGGCGCAGAATCGGCAGCTCAGAATCGGATGGGGGAGTCATTTCTCCCACACCTTAGCAGACAAGGAGCGCAGCTCCGGACCGGACAACGGCGCGAAGCTCCCGACCGGACAACGGAGCGCAGCTCCGGATTAGACAAAGCAGCGTTCCTCCCGTGAACGGGCTGGACTACTTCGCGCGGTGGAGAATGATCGGCTGTTGAGGCCCTCGGCCGAAGCCGCGTCCGCCGCCGGTGCCTTTAGCGCCTCCGCCATTGCCGCCGCCACCACCTCCTCCGCCGGGAGCGCCTCCACCTCCTCCGGGAGCACCTCCACCTCCGCCGGGAGCGCCACCACCGCCCCGCGCCCCAAGCACGCGGCCGGTAAGCGTGAGCGTGTTATCGTCGGTCATTTCCAGATTCCAGGTGACTCCCCGAGGCTGGGTGACCCAGCTAATCGTCTTGCCCGTGATCATGCCGCTTTCAATATTCAACACTGGCGGATTTCCGATCTCGGTCACCGTCCCGCTAATCTTGCCCGACGCATCCACCTGCAAATCGAGCATGATCGCCTGACCTCCGCCGCCCCTGCCACGCCCGCCTCCCTCTTCGGCTGGCGGGGCGTTCTTTTGCGCCTCCAGCGCCGCCGGAACATTATCGGTCTGCCACTTTCCCGCCAGACCGCTCTGCCCGTAAACAGCGGACGCAGCCACCAGACTGGCCGCAGCCAACACAACCCTGTAACTCGCCACCTTGTGACTCATTGGACTTGCTCCTTCTGTTTGAGAATTGTCGTTCACCCGTCTCACCAATTGCAACCCGAGCGAGCGGAGACCAATCATTTGATAAAGCAGTCCGCCAAAAAACTCACCGCGCTGTGTGGAGCGCAAACATACGGCCGGTGAAATGCGATCATCCTGCCGAACACGATAATCCCTGTCCACAAAACCAGCGATGCCGCGGCCGCCAGCTTCGCCATCGCCGGGGCGCCTCCTCCCGCCCCTGCCAGCTTGGCCTTCCCGAAGGTGAACAAATAGAAGATCGAAATATTGAGCCCCGCCAGCGCCATGAAAATCATCTTCCACTGAAATGCCGAGTTGTACACATACTGATCCGGCGTCGCCGTCAGGAACATGAATCCCGTAATTACGTTCATCGCAAATCCGCTGACGCCCCACGGCACCAGCTTGTGCAGAGCCGCAATCGGGATGCCCTTCGCCATCCCCAGCATCCGCAGGTCGAACATGAAGATGGTCCCGATCAGAAGCGACAAGCCGACGAAGTGAATGATCTGCGCCATGGGCCAGCCCCACTTAGAGTGCATGAAAGCCGTAGTTACGGTGATGCCACGCAGCTTGAGGAACAGCCAATACTGGAACGCATGCATGGAGGCCGCGGTCATCGTTTCAACCTCCCGTCGCCATCAGGCGCTTATAGGTGTACGCCAGCAGCCGTCCAGCCGTGATCGCACCCGCCCATCCGGCGAGCGTGAGCCACGCCCAGCGAGCCGAAGTGGAAGACGACCGGCTCGCCGCGCCTATGGCCTTCACCGCGCCCGTCACGGCCAACGCAATGAACAGCAACTTCACATAGAACACCGGATTCGTCAGCGCCTTGGTCGGGTAGCCGATCAACAGGAGGACACCCGACACCGCATTCATCCAGAATCCGAACCACATCACCGGGACGAACCGTTTCATCTCCCCGAAGGGCACCTGGTTCGCGACTCCCAAAATTCGCAAACAGATCGCCGCGCTCAACCCCGCCACCAACCCCATCCCCAGCGCGTGCAGCGACAGAATGCCGGGAAACGCCAGCAGAGACGGCGACTCGCGCACCCAGGTGCTCAGCCCGGTCGCTTCAAGCCAGATCAGGAACGCGTTCATGTCCGCTTCGTTCCAGACAAGTATACCCGCCCGTCCGGATCCCTCCCATCCCCTTCGCGCCGGGCGTTAAATCTCATATAATGGCCGCGTGCAGAACGCCTTACGAATCCTGAGCCTGACGATGCTGGCCGCGTCAGGGTTCGCGGCCGCAATCGGCGAGCCGCCTTTGGTCGATGCCGCCCGGCAGCAGGACCAGGCTGCCGTTCGCACGCTGCTCAATCAAAAGGTCGACGTCAATGCCCGTTCAAGCGACGGCTCAACCGCGCTGCTCTGGGCGGCGCATTGGAACGATGCCGATACTGCCGATCTGCTGTTGAAGGCCGGCGCCGACGCGAACCGGCCAACGATTTTCGCACGACGCCGCTATCCGAAGCCTGCACCAACGGAAGCGCCGCGCTGGTGCGGCTGCTTCTCAAATCCGGCGCAAATCCAAACACGCCGATCGCCACCGGCGAGACTCCGCTGATGACCTGCGCGAAGAACCGGCAGCGTGGACGCCGTCCGCATGCTGATCGAGTATGGCGCGGCGGTCAACGCGAAGGAGCCAGCGCAGAACCAGACCGCGCTGATGTGGGCTGCCGCCGAGCGTCACCCGGACGTGGTCAAGGCGCTCATCGACGCGCATGCGGATCTCAAGGCCCATACCAAGCAGGGATTCACTGCGATCCACTTTGCGGCGCGGGTCGGCGACCTGGAAAGCGTCAAGCTGTTGCTGGCCGCCGGGAGTGGACGTGAACACTCTGACCCAGGCCGATGGACCTCAAGCAACGGGTCAGAGGCGCAGACGTCCGCCTCCGGATACACTCCCCTGCTGGTCGCCGTCATGCGAGCCCAGGTGGATCTCGCTCTCTATCTGCTCGATCATGGCGCCGACCCCAACATCGGCGCGGCCGGCTTTACGCCGCTGCACTGGGCCTCGACCACATGGGAAAGCTTCACCTCGAATCCGGTGTACGGTTTTGAAGACCCCATGTCCGGCATTCCGGATCGCCAGGCCAAGCTGCGGTTGGTGAAGGCTCTCTGGCCCACGGCGCGAACGTGAACGCGCGCATGACGAAGCCGCAGCCGAGCTTCGCCGGCGGCTACCCGGACGCCGTCGGAGCGACGCCCTTCCTGCTCGCCGCCTCCGCCGACGATATCGAGATGATGCGCATTCTTCTCGACGCCGGCGCCGATCCGAAAATCCTCACCGCCACCAATGCCACTGCCATCATGGCGGCGACGGGCCTGAACCATGGCATCGGAGAGAATCCGATCACGAGGCGCAGGCCAAGGCCGCCGTAAAGTTTCTGCTCGGATCTCGGCGTCGACGCCGAAGGGCGAGACCACTTTCGGCGAGAACGCTTTGTTCGGCCCGGCTTATCGCGGCTGGAACACGCTGCTGGCGCAATTGATCGATCTGGGCGTGAACGTGAATGCGGTCAGCAAGGCCGGCGTAACGCCCTGTCTCGCGGCCAACGGTCAAGGCGACCGGCTCGGCGGCGTCCTCTATAACAAGGAGGGCGCGGACCTGCTGCTGAAGCATGGCGCCGATCCCAAGCTGGGCCACCCCTGCGAGGCCCAGAACAAGTGCCGCGCGGAGCAGTGAGACGAACATGACACGTCATCTAATCAAGCGTCGCGTGCTTCGCTGGTTTCATCGCACCAGCCTTCGGCTTCCAAGCCGCCGCCGCCACTCCCGCGCGCGCAACTGGTCGACCAACTACTGCGTCTCCTGCCACAACCAGAAGCTGAAGACCGCGAATCTCGCGCTGGATCGCGCCGATGCCGAGCACGTCGCCAACTCGCGCGGAGACGTGGGAAAAGGTCATCGTGAAACTGCGCAGCCGCGCGATGCCGCCGCCGGGAATGCGCGCGCCCGGATAACGCCACGTACGATAACGTCGCCGCCTGGCTGGAATCGGAAATCGACCGCGCGGCCGCGGCTCACGTGAATCCCGGGCCGCACCGCCAGCCTGCATCGCCTCAATCGCGCCGAATACGCCAACGCGGTGCGCGACCTGATCGCGGTGGAAGTGGACGCCCAGGCGATGCTGCCGCCGGATGAGCAGGCGTTCGGATTCGAGAACAACGCCGAAGCGCTCTCCATGCAGCCCGCCTTGCTGGATCGATACGTATCCGCGGCGGCGGCCATTGCGCGCCGGGCCATCGGCGATCCGACCATTCCTGCCGGCGTTCGTGCGCTACGGCGCGATCAAGGACAACGCCAACGATCAGACTTATCTTCGCCAGACGGAGCGTCTGGGCGAAGACTTTCCCGCTGGGATCCAAAGGCGGCGTCGCCGCGCGCCACTATTTCCCCGTGGACGGCGAATACGTCTTCAAGATTCGCCTGCAGCGCGCCTGGGACAGCATCATCCGCGGCCTGAACGTGCCGAATCAGTTCGAAATCCGCGTGGACGGAAAGCGCGTCGCGCAATTCACGCTGGGCGGAGGCAAAGCGCCCACCAAGACCTTCATCTACGACGGCGACGACGTCGCTGCAGGCGCGCGTGCCGGTGAAGGCCGGCTTGCACCAGGTTGTCGGCGACCATGCTCAAGACCGACGATGCCGAGCCCGAAGGCGCGGGCCCGGACCGCCTTCTCGCTTTACAGCCGCAACTCCGATAACGCAAACTCGCCCATCGCCATTGCCGCGTTGCTGATCGGCGGTCCTTATGGAGGCAAGGTGCCCGCCGATTCGCCCAGCCGCCGCTTCTCTACGTGTGCCGTCCCGCCAACGGCGCGGACGAAACTCCGTGCGCGACGAAGATTCTGTCCACGCTGGCGCGCCGGGCGTATCGCCGTGCCGCTACCGATGACGACGTGCAACGCTGCTCGGCTTCTACAAACGCGGCCGCGCCGCCGGAAACTTCGACGACGGGATTCGCTCCGCGCTCGAACGCGTGCTGGTCAGCCCCGATTTTCTGTTCCGCATCGAGGCCGATCCCGCGGGCGCGGCTCCGGGCTCCGTCTATCGCGTCTCCGATGTCGAGCTGGCCTCGCGCTTGTCGTTCTTCCTGTGGAGCAGCATTCCGGACGACACTCTTCTCGACCTCGCCATCCGCGGCAAATTGCATGAGCCGGCGGTCCTGGAAGCAACAAGTCTCGCGCATGTTCGCCGATCCGCGCGCGCGTACCTCGCTGGTCGCAGAATTTCTTCGAGGACTGGCTGCAGACCCGCAATGTCTGGCTGCTGAATCCGGACAGCACCAAGTTTCCCTGGTTCGACGACAATCTCCGCTCCGCGTTCGTCACCGAGACCGAGCTGTTTCTCGACGCTCAACTGAAAGAGGACCACAGCGTCGTCGACCTGCTGACGTCGAACGAGACATTTCTCAATGAGCAGCTGGCGCGCCATTACGGCATCTCCGGCGTCTACGGCAGCCACTTCCGGCGCGTAAAGCTCACCGATGAAAACCGCTTTGGCCTGCTGGGCAAGGCCAGCGTGCTCGCCGTCACTTCCTACACCACGCGCACTTCGCCCACCATCCGCGGCAAGTGGCTGCTGGAAAATATCCTGGCCGCGCCGCCTGCCCGCGCCTCCGCCCAATGTTCCCGCGCTCGAGACGAGCAACAAGGAGGGCAAGCCGTTCTCCGTCCGCGAAATGCTGGAGATGCATCGCGCCAATCCGACTTGCGCGAGCTGCCACGCGCGCATGGACCCGCTGGGGTTGAGCCTGGAGAATTTCGACGCCATCGGGCAGTGGCGCACCACCGACGCCGGCCATGCCATCGACGCCTCCGGCGTGCTGCTGGACGGCACCAAGGTCAACGGGCCGCGAGGCGCTGCGGCAGGCCCTGGTGGCGCAGAAAACGCAATTCGTCAAAGCCGTGACCGAGAAACTGCTGACCTACGCTCTGGGCCGTGGGCTCGAATATTACGACGCTCCCGCCGTCCGCGCGATTGATCGCGCCGCGGCCGCCGACGACTACCGCTGGTCGTCCTTGATTCTGGGAATCGTGAAGAGCGCGCCATTTCAGATGAGAACCGCACCGCCAAGACTTCCGCGGTGAAATCCGCTCAATGAGGTGACGCCATCATGTTCGTAACGAAGAAAGCCATTTCGCGCCGCACCGTCCTCCGCGGAGCCGGGACCGCCGTCGCCTTGCCGTTGCTCGACGCCATGATCCCCGCCTTCGCGCCGGCGGCTGCCACCGAATCCGGTGCGCCGCTTCGGCGTCGTCTACCATCCCAACGGCGTCATCTACGATCAATGGCTGCCGAAGGGCGTCGGCACCGACTTCGAGCTCTCCCCCACGCTCAAAGGCCTCGAACCCTTTCAAGGACAAACTGATCGTCGTCACGGGCCTGTTCAGCGATCAGGCCGAGGCGAACGGCGACGGCGGCGGCGACCACTCCCGCGCTTGCGGCAGCTATCTCACCGGCGTGCACGTGAAGAAGTCGGACAGCCAGTTGTCGAGAATGCCGTCTCCATGGACCAGATCGTGGCCAAGGCATTCGAGCGCGAAACGCAGCTCTCCTCGCTGCAGATGACCGCCGACGAAAACAGCCTGCTGGGCTCCTGCGATCTGGGCTACAGCTGCGCCTATAGCAGCACGCTCTCCTGGCTCACGCCGACGCTGCCGCTGATGGCCGAAAACAATCCGCGCGTGCTGTTCGAGCGGATGTTCGGCTCCAGCGACAGCACCGACGCCGAGTGCGCGCCGCGCGCCTCCAGCAGGACCGAAGCCTTCTCGATTCCGTCACCGATCGCGTGAATCAGCTTCAGCGCAAGCTCGGCGCGTCCGACAATCGCAAGGTGAACGACTATCTCGCATCGCTCCGAGACGTAGAGCGGCGGATTCAGAAAGCCGAAGAGCAGAGCTCCAAGCAATTGCCCGACGTTGCCCAGCCCGCCGGCATTCCGGAAAACTTTGAGGATCACGTCCGGTTGCTGTATGACCTGCAGCTGCTGGCCTACCAATCCGACCTGACCCGCGTGATCACCTTTATGTACGGCCGCGAGCAGACCGGCCGGCCCTATCCGCAGATCGGCGTGCCCGAGCCGCACCATCCACTCACGCACCACCAGAACGACCCGGTGAAGATGGACAAGTGCGCCAAGATTCAGCGCTATCACATCATGCTGTTCGCCGAGTATCTGGAAAAGCTGCGCAATACTCCGGATGGCGACGGCTCGCTGCTCGATCACGTCATCCTTCTGTTCGGCTCGGGAATCAGCAACAGCGACCGGCATACGCACGGCCCGCTGCCCACGTTCCTGGTCGGCGGAGGCGCGGGAACGCTGAAAGGCGGCCGCCATCTGGTCTATCCGGAACACACGCCGCTCACGAACCTTCAGCTGACTCTTCTGAACAAGCTTGGCGTGCCTACCGAAAAGCTCGGCGATAGCAGTGGACAATTCAACGACCTTGCTGGCGTTTAGGCGCGTCGCACTCGCCGCGCTGGCGCTCTCCATCCCCGCTTTCGGCCAAGCCCCTCTAAAGTGCGCCGACGCGGCGTCATTCAAGTCGCCCGGTGTCACGTTAACCAGATCTCAGCAAACGCCGGCCTCCGCCCCCGGAACTCTCAAAACTGGAGCCGGTCCCGGAACCGTAGCCTCCGCCGTTCCCGCGTTCTGCCGGTTTGACGGCGTCATCGATCCACGCAAGGGCGTCGACGGGAAATCCTACGCCATTGGCTTCGCCATCGCTCTTCCCGATCCTTGGAATGGCGATTTTCTGATGCAAGGCGGCGGCGGATTGAACGGCAATGTCGCCTTCCCGCTCGGCCAGCAAGCCGCGGGAGACACGCCTGCTCTCGCGCGAGGCTTCGCCGTTGTCACCACGGACACCGGCCACACCGGCGGAGGCGGCTTCGACGGCAGCTTCTTCGCCGACCAACAAGCCAGCCTGGATTTCTATTACGAAGCCATCGGCCGCGTCGCCGTGGTCGCCAAGGAAATGGTCGCGTGGTATTACGGCCGTCCGGCGGCCCATTCCTATTACGACGGCTGCTCTACCGGCGGGCGCGAGGCGATGATCATGTCGCAACGCTATCCGTCTTATTTCGACGGCATCGTCTCCGGCGATCCCGCTATCCGCACCGGATACTCCAACCTCGCCCTCGGCTTCATCGGAGCCGTAATGGCCGAAGCCTCGCCCAAGGACGCGTCAGGCAAGGGAAATGCCGCCGACCTTCTCACCGATCCCGAACGCAAGCTGGTCGTCAATTCGCTGCTCGCCACCTGTGACGCCAAGGACGGCCTCAAGGACGGCATGATCTTCGACAGCCGCGATTGCAACTTCGATCCGGCCTCGCTTACTTGCGCCGGCGCGAAGACCGATCAGTGCCTCTCCTCCGCGCAAGTGGCCGCGCTGAAGAAAGCCTTCGCCGGCCCCAAAACCATGCATGGCGATCAAGTCTATCCCGGCTTTCCCTTCGATGCCGGCATGGCGGATCAGGGCGGCTTGCCCGGACTGCTCCTTGGCCCTCGCATTCCCGTGCAAACCGGCGCGGCCACAGGAGGCGATTGGGATACGGACCGGGAAGCCGTCCGCGTCGCCTCCAATCCCGGCGCCCTCACCGGCGACAGCACCTGGACCAACCTGAGCACCTTCGCCGGACACGGCGGCAAGCTGCTCTTCTATCACGGCCTCAGCGATCCCTGGTTCTCCCCGCTCGAAACCATCCGCTATTACCAGCAAATGGCGAAGGACACCGCGGGCCAGAGCAAGGTCGAATCGTGGAGCCGTCTCTATTTAGTCCCCGGCATGGGCCACTGCCAGGGCGGCAGCGCCACGCTCGACCGTTTCGACATGCTCACCGCCATCGTCAATTGGGTGGAAAAGGACCAGGCCCCCGACGGAATTGCCGCCACCGGCCGGGCTTTCCCTGGCCGCAGCCGCCCCCTTTGCCCCTACCCACAGCACGCGCAATACTCCGGCCAGGGAGATCCCAACGACGCCAGGAGTTTCTCCTGCCGGGAGTAGGCCGGGTTGCGTTGGAACCGCGCGTTGGCCTCAATTCGTTGACGGCAGAATCTTGCCCAGGATCGAGCTTGGGTCGATACGCGTTCCCACGAACGTTTGGTACTCGCTGCCGCCGGGGCCGGCGTTCACCTCGAACCCGACGTAAAACACCGTGTACGGGATCTTGTACTTCCCCGTCGCGTCTACCCGCACGCCCCGGGCGCCGTTCATTTCCCGGAAGTTCTCCCACCTCCCCACCGTAACGTCCAGGTAGCTGAGTAATTCGGGAGAGTGCCGGTCGAGATGCGCCGGCATCCGGAAATGCCCCAGCCGGAATCCGCCGCTGTAGGCCCGGTACGCGTTGAAACCGGTGGACAAGTTCGCGCCGCCGGGCGCCAGCAGCGTGTATTTTGCCAGCGGACTGAAGAAGAAGCCGTTGGCCTGCCCTCGCCATCTCCATTGCGCTTTCCCCGGAATGATGGGTGCGTAAATCCCGCCTTCCAGAAATTCTCCCTGCGCCGAGGAAATGTTCAAAGCCGTTGTGCCGGAGGAAAACGGAATTTGCGTCAAATCCCCTTCAAAGTAAGAGCTGACCAGAATGTACCGGGGCTGCTTGCCGCAACTTTTGCCACCTTCGGCCGGACTTGCCAAGTGGACAAATGCGGGGCTGTCGCGCTTGGAAAAGCACGCTGGCCCCCGGTCTGGTCCGAATTTGAGCCAGTTGTAATCGACATTCACCCCGAAGAATCCCGCCGGACTTCCCAGCGCGCCGCCGGTCGCCTTGAATTCAGCCCCAGTGCTGAAGTACGCCTTCACGCGCCCCAAATCATACGCGGAACTCACCATGACGGTCGCGCTGTTGGCATCCATCTCGACCAGGTTTCCGGCGGTTTGCGTCTCTTCGATGCAAGCGTTCGGGTACTCGCTCGAGACGAACTGCAGCGCCACTCCTGTGGCCGTTGCCGCTGCGTTCGCATTGATTGTGATCGTCGCACCGTCTGCGCTGACATCTGTGATTTTGGCGTTCGCGGGAATCCCTTGGCCAAATACCGTGTCGCCGGCGGCAGGCGACGGACTTGATTCCGCGACGGAGACACCAGCGATCCTGGCCATGCCGCTCGTTATACTGCCCTTGAAAGAAGGCCCCGCCATGCAAACGTGAACGTACACCGCCTGACCCTCAATCAGCCTGCTCTTCGTGGTTGCGCTGAAGCTGTTATTTGGCGAAGTGTAACCGGCCGAGTCCGTCTCAACGCTTTGGTCCCCCTCCAGCACTTCGACGTACACCGCCTTCACCAGAGCCAGAGCTGCCGGATCCCCGCTTAGATATCCCTGCACTGTGTTCTTGGTGTCTTGCGGCTCCGGCGAAAACGAAACTGTCAGGGGAGCCCCGGCCGCCGCGCCCTGCGCTCTTGCCGGCCGCATCCCACTTGCAATCGCAAAGAAACTCGCTGCCCAAATCCATCGATTTCGATCCACAACGTCCACCCACCTTTCCCGGTCCCGCCTTCTCAAAACGCTGGATTAGCCGGAGTGCGGCGTGAAAAGGTCTTCTTCTGGAGCGGAAACTGAACGGTGAACAGGATTTACTTGCAGGCTCAGCTTCGTGACTGCCGCGCCTGCGGGCGTGGCAGTTGTGTTATAAACGGACTCCAGAGCGGAGCAACCTGAGCGAAGGCAACAAAGTGTTACGACGACTCTCACCATGCATCGCGGCTTTGCCGCTGGCAGCGGCCGCCGGACTCATCGCGCAGACCGCGGCCCCAATCGAGCCCCTCTCGATCGCCCGCCAAGGCTACAGTTTCGCCGGCGGAAAATTGACCGCCGTGAACGGCCAGCAAGTCATGACCGGCCAAATCTACGCCGAGTTTCAGGTCCCGGCCAAGCGCACCAAGCCCTGGCCCATCGTCATGATCCATGGCGGATACCAGAGCGGCACGAACTTCACCGGAACTCCCGATGGCCGCGAAGGCTGGGCGCAATTCTTCCTGCGCCAGGGCTACACGGTCTACGTGGTCGATCAGCCGGGACGCGGACGCGCGCCTTACGATGCCGATGCCTATGGTCCCGTCCGGCGGCCGAATCTGGAGAACACCATCCGCTTCTTCGTCGCGCCCGAAAACTATAAGCTATGGCCGCAAGCGCATCTACACACGCAATGGCCCGGTAAAGGCGCTCCTGGCGACCCGGTCTTCGACCAGTTCTTCTCCTCGCAGTTGCCGTCTATCCAGGACTTCTCCGTGCAGCAACAGTTGAATCGTTCGGCGATTCTCGCGCTCCTCGAAAAAATCGGCCCGGCGGCCCTTTTGACCCATTCGCAATCCGGGGCCTATGGCTGGCCCGTCGCGGATTCCCGCCCCGATCTGGTTAAAGCCATCATCGCCGTCGAGCCCAACGGACCGCCCTTCTTCGACATCGAGAGCAGTCCCAACACGACTCTCGCCGCGCCGGACTGGTCGCGCTACACCACGGCCAAATCCCGGCCTTGGGGCATTACAGCCGAGCGGCTGACTTACTCCCCACTCGCCTCCAGCCCTTCAGACCTACGCATCGTCGAGCAAACCTCCGCCGACGCACCGAATCTGAATCGATGCTGGTTGCAGGAATCGCCCGCGCGCCAGCTCCCCAATCTCGCCAAGGTGCCGATTCTGGTGGTGACCTCCGAAGCCTCCTACCACGCACCTTACGATCACTGCACGGTCAAATACCTGGAGCAGGCAGGCGTCCACACGACGTGGATCAAGCTCGCCGACGCCGGCATTCACGGCAACGGGCACATGATGATGCTCGAAAAGAATAATGCGGAGATCGCCAAGCTGATCTCCGGCTGGCTGGACAGGACCCAGCGCTAAGAAGCGCTAGGTGCGTGGTACCGCTTTGCCGTAGACCTCCATCTCGCCTATGTCGATCCAGCCGCCAGCGCCGTGGCCGCTGCCCGGAGTCAGGTCCGCGAAGCCGACCTCGTCCACTTTGCTCAAATCCGGATTCGCGACGAAATCCCCCTTGGTCTGGACCTTTTCTGGATCGAGCCTGATCCAGCGCACTTCGTTAATGCCGAATTCGGAGATCATGTAGTCCGCGCGCGCATCGTCCACATGGCTGCCCACCAGCAAGGTTCCGTCAGCCAGCTTGACCACCGGCCGCACCTCGTGGAACCCCGAAATCTTGCTGACCCAGCGTATGCGCGCCAGCCCCGTCAGGTCGATGTAGTTGCTCTTGTCCTTCAGCGTCACCGCGCAGGCGCCGGGGCACAGCCCGGTCCATAGGTGGATCGGATCGCCGTCGCGCCCGCTCCCCGTGACCAGAACATCCGTGGTCTTCACGCCATAAACCTTGAAATCGAGGCTTTGGTTCGAAACGTCCTCAGCGGCAAACGGGTGCTCCGCGCCAGTCGAGTTCTTCCACTCCTCTTTGAAAACCAGCACCGGACGCGGCGGTCCGCCCTTACCCTTGAATTGTCCTCCGCCTTTTCCTTTTCCCCCACCGCCGCCCTGCGCGGCCGGATCCTGAGCCAGGGAGCTGCAAACCAAGGCGCTCAAAGCGGCGCTCAAGAGCACCAGATATTTCAAGCTGGCGGATTTCAGATTGAGATGACGCACGTTAGCCTCCTTGCTGAGCAAAAACGCAACTGGAAGTATATCATTGAAACGGGCCGCCCGCTAAACACCTGGGCTTAGTTGGCGCAAATGAATCGCATTCGCGGGAATACGGCCTCTAAACTTTAAGGTTTTTCCCCCTTGTCAGCCGCTCTCCCGTTGCACTACACTCTCATACATAAGTGCATACCGCGCCGAACCATCAATGCATGATTTACACCGGCTCTCCGGCTGAGCACATGCCCGGGCTCGCGGCCGTCGCCAAGGAGAGACTCCGCGAAAACTGGCGCTGCCTATACCTCAATAGCCCGCGAATGATCGCGGACATGCGCGTCCATCTTGGGCAAGCTGGGGTAGCCGTCGCGCAGGAAGTTGAGCATGGCGCTCTGGTACTTTCTTCGGACCAGAGCCATCTTCACGATGGCCGCTTCGATGTCGATCGAATGCTCAGTATGGTTACGGATGCCGTCAACCAGGCGCTCCGCGAAGGTTACGCGGGTCTTTGGGCCACCGGGGACATGGGCTGGGAGTTCGGAGACGAAAAGAATTTCGCCAAGCTGCTGGAATATGAATACGCGCTGGAGCGCCTATTTGAAAAACAACCGGCCCTCGCCGGCGTTTGCCAGTACCACGCCGACGCGTTACCCACGGACGTCGTGCAATGGGGTTTGTGTTCACACCGCTTCGTCTACATAAACGAAGCGCTCTCCCAAGCCAACCCTTACTATGCGCCGGCCCATCTTCTGACCTACCGGCGGCCCGTCGTACCCGGCGTCCAGGTCAGAGAGATGCTCGCGCATCCCGCTCAACCGCTGCAGACGCTTTGCTCCGAAATCGCGGTCTGAACTAAGCAGCCCGCGCCCTACTGCGGATAGTACCCTTCGCGTGCACGGACCACTTTGTCCCCGCGCGACCTTCACCTGAATCGAGATCGAATGCCACGCGTGATCGTCGCTGGCCGGGGGCTCAAATTCCAATAGATACCCATGCGCCAGATCTTCAGACACCTTCTCGAACACCGCGCCGATTTCGCTCGAATCCTTAATCGCGAAGGACTCCCCGCCGGTCGCCTTGGAAAGATCCGCGAGCTGAGCCAGGTAATTCCTGTTTTCCAGCGCCTCGCCTTCCGCGATGGTGAACAACGGTACGCCCGTGGCCTTGGCCCGCAAAATCGCCGTATCTGTCGTCAGCGTGCTGGAGTTGTCATCGCCGTCGGTGAACACCACGATCACCTTCTTGCCTGACCGCCCGGAGAGATCCCGCGCCACGCGAGCCAGCGCGTCGTACAGCGCCGTTTCGCCCAGCGCCTCCGTGCTCAATACCGCGCGCTTGGCGGAATCCATATCGGTGGTGAACGGCTGAAGCTCGGTTACGGATTTGCTGAAGCTATACACCGCCACGGAATCCACCGGCCGTAGCTCTCCGATCAGCTTCAAGGCGGCATTTTTCAACGCTGGAAGAGCCAGGCTCATGCTTCCCGTTGTATCTAGCAACAGCGCCACCGAAACCGGCTGCGCATGCGATTCGAACCCGCTAAAGCTCCTCACCTGCTGTCCGTCGGTAAGCGTGAACTGATCCTCAGTCAGGTCGTCCACATAACGCCCACGCGCATCCGTTACCGTCGCGTACGCTTCCACCAGCCGCCCATTGGCCCGGAACACGAGGTCGCCACCCGCGATCTCCGTGCTGGCCAGCGGCAGCGATTGATCCGGCCCGGCTTTCCCGGCCGTGTCCGTTTTGACCACGATCGGCGGCACGCTTCTCCCGCCGTTGGCAAGCTCATGCGCGATGTCGTCGAAATTGCCAAAGCCGCCCTTCAGGAACGAACCCGGCGGCGTATTCGACCCCACCAGCGCCGCGGAGGTGAACACGAACGAGGGCTTTCCCGCCGCATCCGCCGCTACGAATTGGTGCCGGCTCAATAAACGCGGATCCTCGCTGATCAGCAACGCATCCGGATCCACCGAAGCCGCATACACGTATCCGCTCAGAGCCGCCACCACCTTTGATGGATCCGGCGTCGCGGCGCTCAAATCCACCTTAGGCACGTTCTGTAACTCTAAAACCTTTTGGAATGCAGCCCTGCGCTCCGGATTCAGCCTCAACAAATTCGCCACCGCCTCCGTCAGATTCGGTCCCGGCGCAACCTCGCGGATCGTCGCTAAAGCCTTGGCGGCATGATCGTCACCCGCAAGCCCACCGCAGGTTTTCCGAAAAGCCGCCGCGCTGGCCGGCCCGTCCAGCGAGCCCGCCTGATATCCTCGCGCCACCAAATCCACCAGCGAATACCACTCGCCCATCACCTGGTTCTGACGGGGCTGCGGTTGCTTGGCGACTGCGTTGGCGAAGGTCTGCAACGCGGCAAAGTCGTCGTGCCCTAAAGCCGGGAGCTTCTCAAAGTAAGGGAACAGGCTCTTCCACTCCCCATAGTGCGCGGCCAGCAGGCTCACTGAGGCCTCATCCAGCGCGGCTTTGCGTTTCTGTTCCAATTGCGCTACCGGCGCCAGCGCCTCCAGGGTCTTGATGCTTAATAAAACCTCGTCGTCCGATCCGTTGGACTGGGTCCATGCCTTGCGCCCGCCAGGGAACTTGACGTTCTCCCCATCCAGCGGAAGCCTCCACATAAGCTCCGTGGCCCATCCGTCCACGTGCCGCGTCAGGCCGTACTTGAACTCTTCCGAATCGCGATACCAGGCGTAGAACTTATCCGTCCGCCCTTCGTTCGCGGTCAGATATTTTTGGTGTGCCTCATCCGCACTCCACACCGCGTGGTAGAAGGCCAGCAACCGGCCGTCGCCCTTTTCGATCAGCGCGCGAAAGAACGCGGGAGGGTCGTGCGGATTGGCCCCCACCACTTTCCTCCACGAAGCCTCCGCCGCCGCTCCTCCCGGCAGCGTGACCGTTTGTTTGGCTCCGTCCGCCGAAACCACCATCGCCTCGCCGTAGCGCGCCAGAACGTCGGCATACTTCAGCACCAGATCGGACACGCCGACCGACCGCAGCACCGCTGAAGCCGCATCCGGGCTCATCGCGCCTAACCCTGCATACGCCCGCGCGACGCGCACATCCTGCGTGAACGCCGCCGCAATGCTGCCAGGGATGGTCGGAAGCTGCTTCAGCATCGGCGCCCAATCGTTCCCGCCCACCAGCCGGGCGTTTTCCGTGGGAACTGTAAACTCAAATGTCTTCCCGGATTCCAGCGCCTTCTGCATGGCGATCTCATCGATCCCGAACAGTTTGGGGTACTGCTGGCGAGGGCCGTCCGCGGGTTGATCGCCCGGTTCAACCGAGTACACCCCGTCCTTCGAAACCATCTTCCAGCCCAGCAGCGCCAGCACCCGCTCCGCCATCTTGCGTTGCGGATCGGTGGCTAAAGAAAGCGTGAACTTGGTGATGTCCCCATCGCGCTGGCCTAGCGGCAGCAGATCCGTCACCGTGGACATGTAGGTCCGCACGGTGGTCAGGTATTGCGGAATGCCTCGCGAGGTCCCGATGGTCATTTCGCGAGCCAGGGCCCGGCAATACTCCGTAAAGAAATCCTGATAATTCGACGCGTCCTTCAGGCCGACCACCTCGGCCAGAGCCTTCCTTCCGCCCGGAACCCACGCCTCGCCCGGCACGCCCTGGCTTTGCAGTTCGAGCGTCTGCGTCATCACTTCCGGCGGAGGCGCCACCGCCAGCGCGGCCCCGCCCGATATCGTCTTGTCCATGTCCGCGATCAACTCGCGAATGCTGTTGGCGTTGGGCGACGACGGGGGAAGCAGCGCCAGGTAACGCTTCATGTGCTCCTGCCCGCCGGTATAATCCTGCTTGGAAGCCAGCGCGAGCGCCAGCACGTATTCAGCCGACGCATAGCGGTGCCGCTCGCCATCCAGCCGGATCGTCTCTGTCGCGCTCGCAATGGCGCCGTCAAAGTTCTTGAGCTGGTAGCGAGCCATGGCTTGAATCAACCGGGCCTCCGGATACCTTGCCTGCGTATCCCGCTTGATCAAAGTGCCGGTGGCCTGGTCCGCCGTCTGCCAATCCTTGATCGCGATGCTCAACCGCCCCAGCGATAGGTAAGCACCGTTCAGTTTGGGATCGAGCTCGATGGCTTTCCGGTAATCCTGGAAAGCGTCGGCCGGCTTGTTCTCGCGCTCCAGCACAATCGCCAGCGCGTCCCACCCTTCGCCGAACTTCGGGAGGGTTTTGAGCGCGCTATTCAGCAGCCGCTCCGCTTCCGGCAAACGGTTTTCCCGGATCGCCTTCTGCGCTTTGTTCCAAACCGGCAGGACGGCCAGAGGGATTTTGGAGTCTGTTTCCGCCAAAACCTCGATCTCCGAATTCGACCCCTTCTGCGTCAGCGTCAGCACCGGCAGGTTAGGATCGCTGAAGACGTTGAAATCGGGAACCGTATAGCTGCTGGATTGGTACCCCTGCAGAACCGCCTTGATATTGCACCGGCGGTCAGAGGTGTTGTCGTACTCCAGCCGCCAATTATACAGGCCCTGCTTGTCCGTGAAGGCTACGTTTCCGTCGCCGTTGCCGTCCGAACACTGGCGCTCGACCACCGCCATCTTCGGAGGTGGTGACCCGTCCTCCATGGTCACCCGCCCGTGCAGATAAATGACGCTCCATCCGGTGATCTGGCCGAACACGGAACCAGCCAGAGCTGCCGCAGCAAGTAACAGGCGCGTAGTGGACTTCATAACCCTCGCAATAGACCCTCGATATTAGCTTCTAGGCAGTATACACCGCGGTTTCGTCGGGGTCTTCCGGGGGTAGACACCCGGGGCAGATCCTAATATCGCGTTGCTCCTGGCGGGCGCCTCGCGAGTGCCGGTCGCCACCGGATCACCTGGCGGACTCCATCCGCAAAGGTTGGCGGCGCAACAACCGATTTCCGTCGCATCCCGCGGATGGCGCTGACAGAAACGACGCCTTCTCATGCCAACCCGGGGCACGTCGTTCTAAGCGGGAACGCCGTAGCTTCGGCAGCACGTTAAAGGCAATTGCTTTTGCAATCATGTAAGTATGCCGCCCAAGCCAGTCCCGGTGTTCGTCCCGCTCGACCAGCCTGAACGATCTCGTTATCTACTTCAGGGGAAGCTCCAGGAGCTAGAAACGCTCAAGACACAACACTTCGGCCCTGAAGTGCTGGACGCGAAAAAGCAGTGGCAACACCTCACAAACGTAATCATTGAGCGGGCTTGGGGACCTAACAGTACGAACCAATGGAAGTTTGAGAACGCCCGACGCGCTGGGGACCGAGTTGTCCGGCGTCAGCCATACGGACGACCATCTTTCGGCCCCTCCCTCGGGGAGCATCAGATTTCATTCAACGCTCGCTGCGCCGCGATGGAAATACTGCTCAAATCGATAATCCAAGAGCTGGAACTATCGATACCGCAAGCGGAGATCAAGGGGGCATACCTGCCCGGCGATGATTACGAGTTCTACCGGGATTTGAAAAACATCGTCGGGAAGGCCGTAACGTCACTGTTCATCATCGACAATTACTTGGACGCTCAGCTGTTCGATCTCTACATGGAGCAAGTACAGCCACGCGCGGAGATCCGCATTCTGACTGATCAACTTCGAGGAACTGTTCAAGTGGTGCCTGAAAAGTTCGCAAAGCGTGGGCGGTTCGAGCTACGCACGAGCAAGGATACCCACGACAGGCACGTTTTCATAGACCACCGCGGATGGGTGATCGGCCAATCGATCAAAGATGCGGCGGTGAAGAAGCCGACGTACGTAATCGAGCTGGGCAGCCCATCAGCGCACAGGGCGGTTTACGAGGGGATCTGGTCAGCAGGAACGTCGGTCGTTAAGAGCTAAAGCCGCACCCCGGCAAAGCGTCGAGCGAACACGCTAACCAAGAATTCCGTGACGGAATGCGCGCGGTAACGTTACCCCCCTCAGGGCGGGGAGCAGGGTAGGCTCCACGCTCCCCACGCCGCCCAGGGCGCTGCCGAAGCAGTCCCCAAACAGCGGCCATGAGCGCATCATGCTGCTGCCTTGTACAATTCATACCCGTTCATCTCCTCAGCGGGACGAGGCCGTTCGGCCATTGAACATTTAGACATGACCGAGCGTTCAGGTTGAGGTGGGGAAGCCTCCTATTGAGTCTCGCATAATACAGTGACATTGGAGCAAGACTATGTCATGCTAGGCCATGGTGGCGCAAAGGAAACACCTGCGTGATTTCGCGGGTCTGGCGAACAGACGCAGGCAAGCGGCGCGCTTGTTCGCCAAGGGGGAGACGCAAGGCTCGGTAGCTCGCCAATTGAAGGCCAGCCGGCAAAGTGTCAGCCGCTGGCACCGGCAGTGGAAATCTGAAGGTATGGCGGGTCTGCGAGCAGCGGGCCGGGCGGGGCGCAAGCCACGGCTCAGCGCCAGCCAGTGGAGGCAAGTGGACGCTGCCTTGCGTCAAGGCGCTCGTCAGCATGGCTTCAGCGCAGATCTGTGGACTCTGCCGCGGGTAGCCACGGTGATTGAACGGATCACCGGAGAGAAGTTCCATCCGGGACACGTCTGGAAGCTTCTGGGTTCCTTGGATTGGAGCGTGCAGAAGCCTGCACGGCAGGCCAGGGAGCGGAGCGAAGAGAAGGTCCAATACTGGGTGGCGGTGCGCTGGCCGGCTGTAAAAAAAACGCTTGGCGCCGACAAGCCTGGATCTACTTCCAGGACGAATCTGGTTTCACCCAACAGCCTTCGGTCCGCACCACCTGGGCCCCGCGGGGTCAAACACCGGTCCTAAAGGCGCGAGGCAACCATTGGGATAAGACTTCGGTAGCAGCGGCGCTGGGGTTTCGCTGGGATGGGCAGAAAACCCGCCTCTTTGCCCGCACCAAGAAGGACAGCTTCAACACTGCCAGCCTCATCGATTTTCTCAAGCAACTCAAACGCTTCGTTCGCGGCCAGCGCGTGATCCTCATCTGGGATCACCTGCCCGCTCACCGGAGCCGCGACATGTCCCAGTTCCTCTGGATTCAGCGAGACTGGTTACAGATCGAGTGGCTCCCCGGCTATGCGCCCGACCTCAATCCCACCGAAGGTGTCTGGAGCAATATCAAGGGCCGCGAAATGGCCAATCTCTGTCCGGAGCTGATGGCGGAAGCCACCGACGCCTTCCGCCGCGGCCTTCGTCGCGTAGGCCATACCCGCCGACTACCGTTTTCTTTCCTCCGACACGCCGGCCTTTCTCTTTGAGTATTCTGTCACTGTATTATGCGAGACTCAATAGGCTCGTCGGAACGCTCTTGACCGGGATCATGATAATTAGATATCATTTTCCTATGACATCTAATCTCGCTGTATCTCCTCAAGGCAAGATCCTCCTCGACGCCCTAACGACGCTATTGCAGCTTTCGCCCGCAATTATCGTTGAGCGAGGGTTGAATGCATACCGAGCACAACTTCCGGCCGAGGACCAAACTGCCTTGGATGCGATCTGCAATCGGGCCATGCAGAACCGCGAGACGCTACGGACGCAAGCATCCCAGGCGGCCAGAACAGCCCAACCAATAGTAGCTTACGAAGCTACGCGGGTCACGTTCAGACGCGATGAAATCGAGCCGTTAAAGCCCCACGATGAATTTCGCGTCATCACGCCGGCAGGCGTGTTCCAGATGAGCAAAACAGATTTCTATCGGGAGTTCGATAACGTGACGGCCTCCAAGAGTTACAGGAACACTGGAGTATACAGCTATCCTCAGGTCCCCTCCAGAATCGAAGGCTTTCGAGTAACCGTGTAGAGAGTCACGACGACGGCGACTGGGGGGCATCCACGACGTGGCGCATCCCGGTCGCCCGAAGCGCGAGAGCTGTCAAGAACATTTCGACCACTCCCTTTTGATCCGGAAGGACGTTTCATACGCTGGGCAACGGGTAAGCATGTCAGACAGGAAGTCTAGGAATCGTCGAATCGTCGCCGAAAGAATGTGGCCGGGAGGTAAGTGCACTTTTCTAAGGGCATGTTTATTCCCGTCCGCTGTAGCGCCAACGTAGAGGGTGTCGCCGTCATCGCTTACGGTGACAGTCTGGGTAATCACTTGGTCGGTACCACGGTATTTCAGAATCCGAGTGACGGTCCGCACATTCGCAGGATCGAAAACCACAACACCCAAATGTGGCTTCGGCCCGCCAATCGTCTCGTCCTCGGCTCGCACAACCAACTCCACTACGCCCGTTGAAGACAAGACCGCCAGTAATGATGGCGCTTCGATCACCGTAAGGGTAGCTAATGGGTGCGGCGACTTTGAAAGCACTGAGCCTTCATAGTCGTGCATCGTCCAAGCACCAACGAGCAGGTCGCACGCGCGCTTGTACGACCACCAACGCCACGCTGAGTGAAGTAGAAGCGCGGCGATTACAGATCCACAGACGCCAACAAACCATTGCATACCACAAATATAAACGACCGAGTAAAGCGGAAGGAGAGGCCCGAGACGCTGCAGCGGCGCGGCTTCGCCGCGAGAAACACGGGCGGGGCTATTCGGGTATCTCTACCTCGGCATAGCTGCCCGGCGTCACCGCGTCGATCACGGCCGTAATCTTGGCAATCGCTGCCTTGATGAAATCCCAGTTATTCGTGCTCAGCACCATCAGCGCCAGTTTCCTGCCGGCCAGATTTTGCTGATACCTCAACTCCTGATCCGCTGTAATGAACAGCTCAAAGCCCACTTGTTCCGCCGCGTCCAGCAACGCTCCGTTCTGCAGACCGGACCACCCTTGATACCACGCTGTCACCACCGTATGGCCCTCGATGAGCAAGCGCAGTTTTTGCGGAACGCTTTCATCGAGAATAATCCTCATCCGGCGCGCAAGGTTTCGAGCGGTGTGTGTGCGCTTTTGGCGGCGAAGTCGAGCACGGTCTGAACCTGCTCGCGCGTGACGTGAAAGTTTTCTAGAACCTCTTCCAAAGGCGACGTCTTCAAGTTCTCGAAAATCGCCGCGACGGGAACGCGAGTGCCGCGAAAAACCCACGCGCCGCTAACCTTGCCGGGGATGCTCTCGACCGCGGGGCATTGTGACCAATCGAGGCTCGCCATGCTGTTTTACCCCCCTCGTTTCATCGTAGCCTTTTAGACACAAACTCCGGGGATCGCATGAAGCCTGCTACTCTTGATGTTTCAACATAATGTCCGGCAAGAATCTCCAGGTCATCCCCTTAGGAGGGCTCGGCGAGTTCGGGATGAACTCCATGGCCATCCGTTACGGCGATGACATCATCGTGGTGGACGCCGGGATGATGTTCCCGGACACCGAGCTAATGGGGGTGGACATTGTCACCCCCGATTTCAGCTACCTGGAGGAAAACGCCAAGCACGTCCGCGGCCTGGTCCTTACCCACGGCCACGAGGACCACATCGGCGGCGTGCCTTTTCTCCTCAATCAAATCTCCGTCCCGGTTTACGGCACCGCCTTCACTCTCGCTCTGGTCGAGCGCCGTCTCGAAGAGCACGAAATGCTGGATGAGGCCGATCTCAAAACCATCAAACCCGGTGACCGCCTGGAACTCGGCCCCTTCTCCATCGAATTCATCCACGTCACCCATTCCATCGTCAGCTCCGTCGCCCTCGCCATCACCACCCCGCTGGGCGTCATTATTCATACCGGCGATTTCAAGGTCGATCCCACTCCCACCGACAACAACCTCTTCGACCTCCACACCCTGGCCGAGTACGGCAAGCGCGGCGTGCTGCTCCTGCTCTCCGATTCCACCAACGTGGACCGCCCCGGCTATACCGAAAGCGAGCGCGCCGTCGGCCCGCGCCTGGAAGACCTGTTCGTCCGCGCCCCCCGCCGCCTGGTCATCTCCTGCTTCAGCTCCTCCATTCACCGCCTGCAGCAGATTCTCGATCTCGCCGTCGAGCACGGCCGCAAGGTCTGCTTCTTCGGCCGCAGCATGATGAACACCACGGAGACCGCGCACGAGCTCGGCCTGCTCTCCATCCCCAACGGCGTGCTGCTCCGCCCTCAGGACGCCATGCAGATCGCACCCAGCAAGATGGTCGCCGTGGTCTCCGGCACCCAGGGCGAGCCCATGTCCGCTCTCTCCCGCGTCGCCGTCGATAACCACAAGCATCTTTCTGTGGAACCGGGTGACATTGTCGCGCTTAGCGCCCGCATCATCCCCGGCAACGAAAAAGCGATTTACCGCATGATCAACCACATGTGCCGCCGTGGAGCGGATGTGGTCTACGGCACCATGAACCCGCCGATCCACGTTTCCGGTCACGGCAGCGCGGAGGAGTTGCGCCTGGTGCTGAATCTGGTCCGTCCCAAGTATTTCGTCCCGATTCACGGCGAATACCGGCAGATGGCCAAACACGCCCAGCTCGCCCAGCATTTGAGTCACCTCGGTCTCAAGGAAACATTTCTCTTGGAATCAGGCCAAACGCTGGAGATCGATCAGGCCGGTGCGCGCAAGGGCGCGCCCGTTCCGGTCGGCCGCGTCTGCATCGATTCCGGCACTCTGGACGAAGTAGTGGAGGATCTGGTCATTCGCGACCGCCGCCATCTGTCCGAAGACGGCTTCGTGCTGCCCATCATCGCCATCGACAAGCAGACCGGCCGCTGTGAAGGCCTGCCCGAAATCGTCAGCCGCGGCTTCATGTCGATGGAGGACAGCTCCGAGGTGCTGCAAAACGCCCGCCAGGTGGTGATGAAGACGCTCGATAATTCGAGCAGCGAGGAGCGTAGCGACCTCGGCGTGATCCAGGAAAAAATCCGCGCCGACCTGAAGCGCTATCTCACCAAACAAACCTCCCGCCGGCCGCTGATCATGCCGGTGATCCTAGAGGTGTGAGCCACGTCAAACCAGCAGCACTGATGGGCCGTAGGCTCCGAGGCCGGCGTCGCCGGTCAGGAGGTCGAGCGATTCAATGCGGGCCTGAGCGATCAACATTCGATCGAAGGGATCGCGGTGGTGCATCGGCAAGTTAGCGGAAGCAATCGCGTGGTCGATTCGAATCGGCAGAGGCTGGAATCCCTCGGGGATCAAATCGGCGAGATCACCGCGAAATTGCAGTTTTCCCTGACGCACCTTTGTGGCGATCTCCCAAGCGGTCGCTGCGCTCACGTAGACCATCTCAGCTTCCCCGATGGTCCGGCGCGCGGCTGGCGGCAGCCGGCTACTTCCGCCGAGCCACCACAGCAGAACGTTTGTGTCCAGCAGCAGTCTTGACGCTTGCGGCGTCCATAGTGTCGCCATAGAAGAGTGCTTCTAGCTCCCGATCCGGCTCATCGAAGCCCGGCAGTATTTTGATTTTCCCCTTCATGCTCCCGGGGCGCCGAACTGGTTTAGCGGCCGGCTGATACTTGACCAGCCGCGCCACCGGCTTCCCGGCCTTGGCGATGACGATCTCTTCGCCCGCAGCGGCCCGCTCTACAAGCCGGGAAAGGTGGGTTTTGGCCTCGTGAATATTGGTCACGTGCATGACTAGACTAAGTCTAGTCCATCTACTGCGCCGCGGCAAGTGTTGCTAGACTCAAGGCGTGGACATTTCCGACGCCTCCAGTTATCCCGGCCACGCGGATCAGGTTTTTTCGCCGCGTAGCGAAGAGGAGCTGGCCGCAATACTCGCGAAAGCATCGAAAGAAAACGTTCCGGTCACGGTAATGGGCGCGATGACCGGTCTCGCCGGCGGGGCTTCGCCGCAAGGCGGATGGGGCGTTTCGATGACCAATTTCCGCCACTTGGAAATCGCCTCAGGCAAGGCAACGGCCGGCGCCGGCGTGCTCCTGCGCGAGGTGCAGACTGCAGCTCTCGCCTCCGCGCAGTTCTACGCGCCCGACCCCACCGAAAACACCTCTTCCATCGGCGGCAACATCGCGGCTAACGCCAGCGGCTCGCACAGCTTTCGTTACGGGGCAACGCGAGCTCATGTTCTGGCTTTGCGCGTGGTGCTCATGGACGGAAGCGTCCACGAATATCGCCGTGGCCAAACTGTGGATTTCGACGTTCCGCAAATTCCCCTGCCGCGCACCAGCAAACATTCGGCTGGCTACCGTTTGGCTCCCGGCATGGATTTCGTTGACCTCTTCATCGGCAGCGAAGGAACCCTCGGCCTGGTTACCCAAGCCGAACTGCAACTGCTGCCCGCGCCCAAGGAGATTATGGGCGGCGTGGTTTTCTTTCCCGGCGAAGAAGCCGCGCTCGATGCGGTGGAGCGCTGGCGTCCCGTGCCCGGCTTGCGCATGCTCGAGTATCTGGATCGCGGTTCGCTCGAAATCATGGAGGTTCAAATCAAGGATGCCCCGCAAGCCGCGGCCGTCATGGTGGAGCAGGAGGGCGAAATCGACCTCGACATGGCCGGGGCGCTCGAAGACGTTTCCTGGTTCGGAACCTCGGCCTCGGATCGCGAGCGCTTCCGGCGCTTCCGCCACGGCCTCGCCGAAGCCGTGCAGGCGCGCATTCACCGCGGCGGATTCATGAAATTGGGAACCGATTACGCGGCGCCTCGCGACAAATGCCGCGAGGTGATCGAAATTTACCGGACGACATTGGATCGCGATCTAGGCATACCTTACGTAATGTACGGGCACATTGGCGACGCGCATCTACACATCAACACTTTTCCCGCAACGAAAGAAGAGCACGCGCGCGCGAAGGCCGTTCTGGACGATTTGGCGAAACCGGTTGTTGCGCTCGGCGGCACGGTTGGCGCGGAGCACGGTCTTGGAAAACGCAAAGCGCACCTGCTCCGGATTCAATATGCGCCCGAGCACATCGAAGCCATGCGCGCGGTGAAGCGGCGCTTCGATCCGCAATGGCTTCTGGGCCGCGGGAACCTGTTCGAGTCCCATTGAGAACGTCGCGAAGTAAAACCGGCATTGATCGAATTAATGAAGTACACCTTGACGGATCAAGGCAGGACGGATCAAGGCAGGACGGATCAAGGCAGGACCGATCAGGGCGCGGGCAAAGTGAAGCTTCAGCTCGAATGGGAGCGCCACATCGGATCGGTCATCATGACGGTGAAGTAGCGGCTCCAGCGATCGGTCTCGCGCGGCTCGAAATGTTCCATGTGAAACATTCGCTCTATCATCGCTCGCGCATCGGAAAGCGATGACGCCGCGCCGGTTGCGGTCATCTGCACGGCGACATTTCCTAATGAAGTTGCTTCGGCGGGTCCGGCAATCACCGGTTTGCCGGTTGCGTTGGCGGTGAACTGGTTCAGCAGGCGATTCTTGGAACCGCCGCCGATCACGCGAATTCGCGAAATCTTTTGCTTCGTGATTTGCTCTAGATCGCGAATCACCAGCGCATATTTGAGCGCGAGGCTTTCGAGCACGCATCGGGCGAACGCCGCGGGATTGGCGGGCGCGGGCTGGCCGGTGGCGCGGCAGAACGTGGAAATCGCCGCGGGCATATCGGGAGGGTTCAGAAAGCCAGGATGGTCCGGGTTGACCAAACTGGCGAAGGCGGGCGCTTGCGCGGCGGCTTCCATGAGGTCTGAGTAGTCGGAAGTTTTGCCTTCAGCGGTCCAAGCTTTGCGGCAGCCTTGCAGCATCCATAAGCCCATGACGTTTTTCAGCAGCATGGTGGTTCCGTTCGCGCCGCCTTCATTGGTGAAGTTCGAGGCAAGAGTTTCAGGGCTGATGATGGGAGCGTTCAATTCGGCTCCGACCAGAGACCACGTGCCGGAACTTAAGAAAGCCGTGTCTTCTTCGAGAGAGATTGCGGCAACGGCGGATGCGGTGTCATGGGATGCGGGCGCGATGACGGGAGTTCCTTGGTGATGCCCGAGAATCGCGCCGGGCTCGAGCAATTCCGGAAAAAGGCCGGAAGGCAGGTTGAGGCGCGTGATGAGACTCGTATCCCAGGCGCGCGTGGACGCGTTAACCAATTGCGTTGTGGTGGCGTTGGTGTACTCGCAGGCCGCGCGTCCGGTGAGCCAGAAATGACACAGGTCAGGGATGGTCAGCAGGGTGCGAGCTTTTGCGAGCGTGGCCGGATCGTCACGCTGGTGGGCATAGAGCTGGAACAGCGTGTTGATCGGCATGAATTGGATGCCGGTGGAGGCGTAGATTTCTTCGCGGGGGACGATGCGGAAAACTTCTTCCATGACGCCGTTGGTGCGGGTGTCGCGATAGTGATAGGGGTTTTCAAGCAATTCGCCGCGTTCGTCGAGCAGAGCGTAGTCCACGCCCCAGGCATCCACGCCGATGCCATCGAGCTTGACCGAGCTCACCAGAGCCAACGATTCCTGGATTTCGTTCCACAAGCCGCGCACGTTCCAGCGGAGGGCTCCGGCTTCACGGATCGGCTCATTGGGGAAGCGGTGCACTTCTTCGACCGTGAGCGCGCCGCCGCGCAGGTGGCCCAGCAACGCCCGGCCGCTTTCGGCGCCCAGGTCGATCGCAAGATAGGCGCGAGTCACCGCAGGAATGCGTCCACCAGGCCGCCGTCGACGGAAAGGATTTGGCCGGTGGTTTTGGAGGACCGTTCCGAGATCAAGAAGAATACGGCCTCGGCTTGATCGGCGGGAGTGACGGGCGACTTGGTGAGCGTACGATTCGCGTAGAACGTGGCGAGCCGGTTGCGCAGCATCTCGGTGGTCTCGGCTTCGTCAAACGCGATGCCATACTTGACCAAGGAAGCGATAACGCGGTCGCGAGGGAACATTGTGGATCCTTCGACTACGGTGGCCGGCGCGACGGCATTCACGCGGACCAGCGGAGCCAATTCGACGGCGAGGCCGCGCGTCAGATGATTGGCGGCGGCTTTGGAGGCATCGTACGCTAGCGAGCCTTTCTTTGCCACCACGGCATTGACGCTGGTGGTGAGCACCACGCTGCCGGCTAATCCCTGGCGCGTGAAGATGGCGCGAGCTTCATCGACCATGGTGTGTGCGCCGATTACGTTTACGTCGAACGCGGCGGACCACTGTTCGTCCGAGACTCGGCCCTCGCGATCGGGAGACGGAAACACGCCGGCGGTGACGACGATGTTATCGAGGCCGCCATAAGCGAGCACGGTTTGCTCCAGTGCTTTGCGCACGCTCGCGCGATCGGTCACATCGCAGGTTTCGGCGATGGCCGGGCCACAGGAAGAGACGCCGCTGCCAGCGACGCCGATGCCCGCTCCGTGAGCTTTGGTCAATTCGGCTTCGGTGGATTTGGCGGCGTCCAGGATAAGGTCCGCGCAAACGACGTGCGCGCCCTCTTTGGCGAGGCGGTGCGCGACGGCTTTGCCGATGCCGTGGCCTGCTCCAGCAACCAGCACGACGTTGCGGGCAAGCTCCTTTTCGGGAGGCATCCGGCGCAGCTTGGCTTCTTCGAGAAGCCAGTATTCGATGTCGAAGGCTTCCTGCTGCGGAAGGGCGATGTACTCGTCGATGGCTTCCGCGCCGCGCATCACTTCGACGGCGCAGTTATAGAACTCGGCTGTGACGCGCGATTCGCTCTTATCCTTGCCCCAGGCGATCATGCCGATGCCGGGGATGAGGATGACGGTGGGGTTAGGATCGCGCATGGCGGGGGAATCGGAGCGCTTGCAGGATTCGTAATACGCCGCGTAGTCCTTGCGATATTGCTCGAGGCCGGCGAGCAGTGCCGTCCTTAAAGCCGCGATGTTTGCGGTGCGCGGGTTCCAATCGACATACAGAGGTTTGATCTTGGTGCGCAGGAAATGATCCGGGCAGGAGGTGCCGAGTTCAGCCAGGCGAGGCGCGTCGTTGCTGTTAACGAAACGCTGAATAGCCGCGTCGTGCTGGATGGTGGCGATGAAGCGCTTGGAGGTGGAGATCTGGCCCCGGAGCCAGGGAAGTAGCTCGAATAAAGCGGCGTTGCGTTCGCGCTCGGCGAGAGGCTGGTAACGGGCGCCGCCGAAGGTGCGATCGCCTTTATCGCGGGCGTCGATGTAGAGCGCGGCTTTCTCGATCAGGGCGAGGGTGAGGTCGTAACAATCTTTGCCGTCATCGGCCCAATTGATCAAGCCGTGCTGCCCGAGGATGAGGCCTTTCAGCCGAGGATGCTGCCGAGTGCGGTGCTGGATTTCGAGGCCAAGCTCGAAGCCAGGGCGCAGCCAGGGAGTCCAGCCGACTTCATCGCCGAAGATTTCGCGAGTAAGCTGCTCCGAACGGCGCGATGCCGCGACGGCGATGACCGCGTTGGGGTGCATGTGGTCCACATGCTTCGACGGGACGAAGGAGTGCAAAGGCGTATCGATGGACGCGGCGCGCGGATTGAGGTTGAAGGTGCAATGGGGATAGAGGCCGACCATGCGGTCCTCGGCGGGAGTTTTGGGGCCGCGCTCGCCCGATGCCGCGTAGACGGGTTGGAGGGCGAGCAGCTTTTCCTGATATAGAGAGGCGAAGTTGGCGAGAATGCTGGTGCGAAGATCGCCGCCCGAACCCTTCACCCAGAGGACCTCGACTTCGGCGCCGGTGAGCGGATCGCGCTCCATCAGCTTGGCCGAAGTGTTGCCGCCGCCGGTGTTGGTGATGCGTCGATCCGAACCGAGCAGGTTGGAGCGATAGATCAATTGTCCGGCGGGTGAGAGCTTGGCCGCGGCGGCGTCATCCCAGAGGTAGTTCACGTGCGCGTGTTGCGCGAGTCCGATTGCAGGCATGCTTCTTCAATTATCGTCTCTTCATATTTCAACTTGGCCCCAGCCGACTTCGTAGAATGAGCTTTATCTCCCATGGGCTCCTTCCTGATGGTGTACGCCGCGATCGCCGCCTTCTTTGGCTGGTACGCGGGTATCGAAGTGGAGCGGTACCGCGTTGCGCCGGTTGCGGGCGGGGCCATCTACATTTGCTTCCTCTTGCTGGTTGGCTTGTATCTGGCGCCCGGATTCCCGGCCCTGCGCCCGCGATTGAAACACGTTCGCGCGGGCATCGCGGCGGGCCTGTTTCTGGCGCCGTATGCGATCTATGCGGCGGGAACGGGCGACTTTCGCTGGCTGGCGTTGGGGAAGCTGGTGACGATGGCGGTTGCGCCGATAGGGCTGTTCGCGCTTGCTCCCGTGGCGCAACCGCGGAGGCTGAACTGGCAGGACGGAGTGGCGCTGTTGTGGCTGTACGTACCGGTGCAGTTGCACCTGACTTCGGGGATCTGGAATGAGCCGGTGAATCTGGATTTCATGGCTCGGCTGTACATCGTGGGGGTGGGCGCGTGGGCGTTCCTGATCGTGCGCGGGGTGGACGATGCGGGTTACGACTTCGCCGTTTCCAGGGTGCTGGTGCGGGATGCCGCGGTGTCGCTGGCGGGGTTCACGGTTTTTGCCCTGCCTCTGGGATTCGCGATGCGATTCCTGGCGTGGAATCCGGAGTGGCGAGGATTGCCCCAGTTTCTGGTGGACTACGTGACCATTTTCTTATTCGTGGCGATTGCGGAGGAGTTGTTTTTCCGCGGGTTGCTGCAGAATCTGCTGGAGGGTTCGCTGGGGTCGCGGCAGGTGTCGCAAGCGATGGTCTCGGTGGCGTTCGGCTTCAGCCACATCCAGCATGCTCCGGCGCCGAATTGGCGATACGTCGTGCTGGCGACCATCGCGGGGTGGTCTTACGGACTCGCGTACCGGAAGCACCGGAGCCTGATGGCGTCGGCGGGGTGCCATGCGATGGTGGATACGTTATGGCGGACGTTCTTGACGTTGCCGACGTCGGTATAAGGATTCGGATCGGAGGCGCGGAAGTTGATCTTTGAATGGGACCGATCGAAGGAGCTGGCGAACTTTCGCAAGCACGGGGTCTGGTTCAGGGAAGCCAGTACTGTTTTCGGCGATCCTCTGTCTCTGACCATTTCTGACCCGGACCATTCCGACGAGGAAGATCGTTTCGTCATTGCTGGAATGTCGGACCGGCGCAGAGTCCTTATTGTAGTCCATACTATTATGCAGGAACGGGTGCGGCTCATCAGCGCGCGCGCCGCGACCAACCATGAAAAGCACAGGTACGAAGAAACCTCGACCGAAGGCGAAGCCGGGTGAGATGAGGCGGGAGTACGACTTTACTGGTGGTGTCCGGGGCAAGTATGTGGAACAGTACGGTCGTGGAACGAACGTGGTGCTGCTCGACCCGGAGTTGGTCGAGGCGTTTCCGGACTCGAAGTCAGTGAACGACGCCCTCCGCGGCTTGCTGTCCGTTGCGGCTCGGAGCCTGCCTCAGGCGCGAACCCGGCGGCGCTGAGTCGAGCGCAAGGGGCGGAGCCCTTCACCGCGCCCTATTGCTGTCCTACCACCGCGTCGTGAAACCGCAGCCCTTTTGGGAGCAGTACGTACCTATTCTGGAAGTCGGCCATGATATTGAGGTTGTTTGGCGGCGCGATCCGCGCGACCAGCCCATAGCTCTCAAGCTTGCTGAATGCGCTGTCGATGTCTGGGTCAGTTTTGTCCCCCCAGGGGCCGTTCTCCCACGAATTGTAACCGTCGTACCTGGGAATGTGCTCACGCCCTCTTAGGAGGTGTCCCTCAATCCGGATTAGTTCGTAGAGGTATTGCAAATCGCCGTCGCTAAGATCCATCGCCACGCGCATCATCTCCTCGATGTCGTCCTCATCGGGTCTCGTGTGCAGAGCGGCACCCCCGAGAATCAATCCGATTCTTCGAACACGCTCCTTCGCCCTCGTCCGTTCGGCCTTTCGGGCCGCATCGATCATAAGATCGCGTAGCGTCTCCGTGCGCTTGCGGGACTCATCGGCGCTGAGCTTTTCTTCGATGCGTTCGAGGTGCTCAGCGTGTTTGCGGACCTCGTCCATGCAGGTCTCTACCATGATGCGCATCCGCTCGGCCGAGTCCGCTCCCATGTGTTCCTTAAGCAGCGTGACGATCTTGTCGAAGGGTAGCGGAAGCGGGATGGCGGACAAGAACGCCAGCAAGGTCCTCGTAAATGGAGAGGTAAAGGTGTCCTCCATCTGGAACTGCTTGTCCAGCGCATCGAACGGATGGTCGTCAATTGCCATCGATGGCCTCGGCTCGCTATGCCGTGGAGTGCAGGCGAATACGCTCAGGGGCGGGGCTGTCGAAGTAGTAGGCTCGGACGGCTTCGCGGACGTTGGTGCGCAGTTCGTCCCAGGAATCGGCCTGGGTGAAGATGTCGGACGTCAGACACTCGGCGCAGTAGCCGCCGTCGGATTCCTGCGTGACCTCGAAGACCAGTTCGGTCATGCTTCTTATGCTAGCGCGGCGGTGCCACGACGCTGGCGGTGGACGGTTGCGGCGGACACCTCATCCGCGGTCTTCAGAGTGTAGACGCCCCAGAAGCCCTCCTGCTCCAGTTGCGGAAGAGAACGGCGCAGGTCCTGGGCCTGTTTGCGAATCACCGCCGGCCCGACACGGCGGCTGGGACGCGCACGGTCTTGCTGGATGCAGACTTTCTCCGGCAGGTTCAAAACAATGGCCACAGCGGGTGCACGGTAGCGCCGCGCGAGGGCGAGCAGGGATGCGCGGGCTTTCTTTTGTACGTTTGTGGCGTCGATGACGGTGAGCCGTTTGGCGGCGAGGCGCTTGGCGGCGATGAAGTGAAGCAACTGGAAGGCGGCAGCACTCGCGGATTGATCGGCCTCGTCATCCGAGACCAGGGCGCGGCAAAAGTCGGACGAAACGACCTCGGTTGGCTTGAAATGCTTGCTTGCGAGGGTTGACTTTCCGGAGCCCGCCGGACCCACCAGCAGAACCAGGGAGAACTCGGGGACTGTCAGCTTCACCCGCGACATTGCTCGATTATATTGGCCTTGAGTATATTGGCACGGCGCCCTCGGGGTCCCGTCGAGGCTGGATCTGCGAGGGCGGTATTTCGGAGGTAGAGTAATAAGTGAGGGAATCCGAGATGATCATCCGCAAACAGCCCGATCTACGCTATTCCGACGTGACGCCGAAGCAGGTGTATTTGAATCGGCGGCGGTTTCTGGCGACCTCGGCGGGCGCCGCAGCCGCAGCCGCTGGAGTGCTGACCGCGCCGTCCACGGCCTCCGCGAACACGAAGCTGAACTTTGTGAAGGGGCAGCCGCAATTTATCGCTACGGACAAGATCTCGGCGGTGGCGGCGATCGAGGGCTACAACAACTTCTATGAGTTCGGCACCGGCAAGGACGAGCCGGCGCGCAACGCGCCACGCTGGAAAGTGCCCGCTCCGTGGCAGGTGCGCATCGAGGGGCCGGGCGCGGGCAAGCCGCAGACGCTGGACCTGGATGCGATCATGAAGCTGGCGCCGCTGGAGGAACGCATTTACCGGCATCGCTGCGTGGAGGCGTGGTCGATTGTGGTGCCGTGGGTGGGATTCTCGTTGAGCAACCTGGTGAAGGCAGCCGCGCCGAACAGCAAAGCGAAATACGTCGCGTTCCAGAGCTACTACGATCCCAAGGCGATGTTGTCGCAGCGCGAAGCCGGGATTGGACTCCCTTATGTGGAGGGGTTGCGGCTGGACGAGGCGATGCATCCGCTGGCAATGCTGGCCGTGGGTGTGTTCGGCGAGACGCTGCCCAACCAGAATGGAGCTCCGTTGCGGCTGGTGGTGCCGTGGAAGTACGGCTTCAAGAGCATCAAGTCGATCAATAAAATTAGCTTCGTGGAGAGCATGCCGCCCACCACGTGGAATATCGCCAACGCGCGCGAGTATGGATTCTATTCGAACGTGAACCCGGAAGTGGATCACCCGCGCTGGAGCCAGGCGACGGAGGAGCGGCTGGGCGAGCTCGCCCGGCGCAAGACGATCAAGTTCAACGGCTACGGCGATCAGGTCGCGGGCATGTACGCCTTTATGGACCTGCGCAAGAACTACTAAAATCGAAGTAGCTCATATCGAAGTAACTCATGACGAAGTTTCTGTCCAGCAAATGGACCAAGGCCGGGTTGTTTGTGCTGTGCCTGATTCCGTTCGTGCGGATTCTGCTGCCGGTGCTGGCGGCGTTGATGGTGCTGCCGGATGCGTGGACGATGGCGCTGCCGAATCACCCCTTCGTCCTGGATCTGGGCCCGAACCCGATCGAGTTCATCACCCATTACACCGGCGACTGGACCCTGCGGTTTCTGCTGATCACGCTCACGGTGACGCCGTTGCGAAATCTGCTGAACCGTCCCCAGTTAACGCGGTTCCGGCGCATGCTGGGGTTGTTCGCGTTCTTTTACGCCGTGGCGCACCTGTCGGTGTGGGCGTGGCTGGATAAAGCCTTCGATCCTTCCGAGATGTGGAAGGACATTTTGAAGCGCTGGTACATCACGGTAGGCATGGCGGCGCTGCTGGGAATGATTCCTTTGGCCGTGACATCGACGGCGGGATGGGTCAGACGGCTGGGGTATAAGCGCTGGCAGAAGCTGCATCGCACGGTGTATGCGTGCGGCGCGCTGGGCGTGACCCACTACTATCTGCTGGTGAAGTCGGATATTCGTTTGCCGGTAATGTACGGCGCGATCCTGGGCGTGTTGCTGGCGTACCGGCTGGTGAAGAAGCTGCAGACTCCGGCGCGGCCAGCACCGAAGCGCGCGCCGGTGCCGGTGGCGTAAACCTACTTCAGTTCCATCACCTACTTCGGCTCTGCGCCTACTTCAAGTCCGGCTCATTGGGTGGGAGCGGATCCGGCAACACCGGCTGGCGCGCCACTTTCCCCTCGCGGGCTTCTTCCACCGAAACGTGATTCGATTCAAGCGTGGTTCCCGTGGCCTGATCGAGAGCGACACGGGCGGTGCTATATCCGCTGAGCGCGGAGAGCAGGGTTGCGTTGGCCGTGGCGAGGTCGCGCTGTTGCTGGGTGACGTTGTAGGGCGTAGACGCGCCCAGCAGGAACTTCCTCTGTTCGGCATCGAGCAACTGCTGCTGCAACTCCCGATTCTTGACGGCCGCGGTATAACGCACCCGCGCCTGCTGGACGGCGATCACGTTGTTGGAAATATCCACGATCACCTGATTCAGCGATTTTTGTGTGGTGAGCTGGGTCTGGCGGAGCTGCAACTGCTCGACACCGTAATCGGACTGCGCTTGCCGGTTGTTGATGGGGACCTGGACGAAGGCGCCGATGCGCTCGGTGGGGAAATCGCGGTCGAGAACTTGTCCCAGGGCGCGGCCGATGCCGCCCACAAAGGGATCGCCTTTCACGGGAACAGGCGAAGGGCCCGCCAACCCGGCGTTAGAGGCTCCGCCGATTGCGACGGCTGCGGGAAGGACTCCGTTCTTGGTGCCCAGCGCGGCGATTTGTGCCGAGTCCACGTTGGCTCTCAGGGCCTCCAGGTCGGGCCGGTTACTCAGCGCCTGTTCGACCAGAGAATTCAGCGGAGGCAGATTGTCCGCGTCCGGCACGGTGATGCGATCGAGAGTAACGATGCGCGCCGCCGAGAGCGCCGGGTCCATCGCGCCGGTGCGGCTCAAAGTGTTCTTGAGCGTCAGTTCGTCCTCAAGCAGAGTGGCGCGCGAGGAGGCCAAATCGTTCTGCGCGGTGGCCACTTGCGAATCCGCGGTGATCACATCGACCGAAGATAGCGCGCCAAGGTCTTCCTGCCGCCGCGTATCCCGATCGAACTGCTGGGCCGTATCGAGCGCGCTCTGCTTGGCGCGGAGATCTTCGTAGTCCGCCGCCAGCGCGTAATATTGATTCAGCACGGTGACCACCGTGCCGATCAACTGGTTACGGAAGTTGAGATCGGAGACCCGCAGGTTAATTTTGTTCACCTCGATGGTGCGCGAGCCGACTTTCTGACCGAAGCCGCGCAGCAGGTTGTATTGAACGGACAAGGATAGGTTCGGCGCGGAGGTGGGGTTTAATTGATCGGTTGCGGCGTTTTCCTTCAGGTAGTGATCGCTGTAACTGAGCGAGACGCTACCGCCGCTGACCAAGCCGTATTGAATAGAGACATTGTTCACGTGAGTGGCGTCCACGAGCACGGACGTGATGCTCTGGGTGGCGTTGGGCTGTGGAGCTGTGGTGTGACTGAAGACGCTGGTCTCCTGAATGATCGGATCGAGAGTCTGCGTTACCGGGCCGATTTGGGAGATGCTGGCGTTCCCGCCTCCACCGCCAGCGCCGGCTCCTCCATTGCTTAGGCCGGCCGCGGCCTGGCTGCCGGCGACGCCCTGACCGTTTGCAACCGAACCGGCCTGGCCCGCCGCGCTGGGGACGCCGGGGAGGGCTCCGCCGGCTTGAGACCGTTCCAGATTCCATTCGGAGATGATCGGGTTGTAGCGGTCGACCTCGAGGTCGATGTTGTTTTCGAGGGCCAGCGCGATGGCGTCCTGCGCGGTCAGATAGAGCACGCCGGCGCGAATCAATCCGGCGATGCGGCCGGAGTTGCCCAGGCGCACGGGAGGAACGGCGGGGGCGAGATACGGGCGGACGAAGATCGAGTTTTGAGGCCGGACGGGAGCGATTTCCGGCTCGCTGGCGGCCTGCTGCGCCTGCAAAGAGACAGTGAGAAGTGCACAGAGCAGCGCGAGCGAGGCGCGAACGCTGGACAGCGATCTCATTTCGCACCTCCTTCCGGCGGAGCAGGCGGAGTTACCGGCTCAGCGGGGGGAAGGTTCTGGGGCAGCACAGAGGGGCGGGAGATTTTCCCATCCTTGGCTTCCTCAATCGCAACGTTGTTGGCCTCGAGCGTGGTTCCCATGGCCTGATCGAAGGCGATGCGCGAGTGGGTGTAGTTGGCCAGGGCCTGGACTTCGGTGCTGACGGCGCTGGCCAAGTCGCGCTGGTCCTGGACCACTTGATAAGAAGTGGAGGCTCCCAGGCGGTATTTTTCCTGATCGGCGTCCAGGGTTTGCTGCTGCAACTGGCGCGCTTTCGCCGCCGAGTTGTAGCGCGCGCGGGCCTGCTGCAATCCAATCACGGCGTTCTCCACGTCGACCCGGACTTGATTGACGGCTTTGCGGAGATTCAGTTCATTCTGGCGAAGCTCCAGTTGACTGGTGGTGTAGTCGGCCTGGGCGGCGCGATTGCGAAGCGTGATATTCAACGAGACGCCGGCAGAGTAGTTGGGGTAATGGCGTTCGAAGATTTGCGAAAGGAAGTTTCCGTAGCCGCCGGAGAAGGCAAGCGCCTCAGCGGCAATCGTAGTGGCCTGACCAGCGAGCGCGTTGTTGGTGAGCTCCGCGAAAGCCTGCAGGCTCGGCTTGAGGGAATTCTTGATGCCCACCAGGTTCTTCTGGTTGCTATCGATGTCGATCTTGTCGGTCTCCACTTCGGTGCGCTTATCGGTGGCCTGCTGAACCAGTCGATCGAGAGGTTGCAGGTTATCCGAGGGCGGGATTTCGATGCGATCCAGCGGAACGACGCGAACGTTAGAGAGGTTGGCGCGCTGAATACCGTCGCGAACCAGGGCGTTCTTGACGATGGTCTCCTGCTGCAGGAGATTGGTCTGAGAAACGGTCAGATCCTGCTGACTGGAATAAACCTGCGCCTCCGCGCGCGTGATTTCGATCTCGGCCAGCGCGCCCAATTCCACCTGCCTCTTGTTGTCGTTGAGCAACTGCTGCGCGGCGTCGAGCTCGCGCTGGCGCGCTTGCACGTCCTGGCGGAAACTCACCAGATCCCAGTAGAGATTGAGCACGGCGGAGACGGTGGTGATCAACTGCTGCTTGAATTGCAGATCCATCACCTTGAGGTTGTTTTTCTGGACCAGGATGTTGCGGCCGTTGACGGAGGCCCCAAAGCCTTGCAGAAGATTTTGCGTGATCTGAAGATCCAGGTCGCCGGAGGTATAGGGATTGAGCGAGAAGTTGTTGCTGTTGACGCTGGTGCGCGTGCTGGCGTAAGTCAATTGCGCGCTCAAGCCGAAAACCCAGTTCTGCTGATACTGCGCCTGGAAGGAGCGGGTGCCCAGCACCAGGGAGTCGACGCCGACCAGAAAGGTGTTGCTCTCCGGGCTGGTGGTGTGGCCGAAGTTGGCGAAGAGGGTAACGGTGGGATCGAGGGTGGGGATCGAAGGGCCCAACTGGGTCACGATGCCGCCGCCGGAACTGACGCCGTTGCCGGCGGTGCTGGCCGCGATTCCGCCGGTGTTCACGCTGACGCCCTGAAGGCTCACGCTCTGCGGGCCCGCGGCGACGCCCAAGCCGACGCTGCGCAGGACGCCGCCGGACTGCGCGCGCAGCAGGACTTCCTTGGCCATCAGCGGCCCATAGCGCTGCACTTCGACATCGAGGTTGTTTTCGATCGCCAGGGCAACGACATCCTGCGCGGTCAGATATAGATTGCCCGCGCGGATCAGAGAATCGAGCCGCGGGGAGTTGTTCAGATCGATCTGTGGAACCAGTCTTTGCCGGTACGGGCGCGTCAGCCAGCCGCCTTTCGCCGGATCGATTCGTATTTCGTTTTCCGCGGGAGCCGGAGCGGCCAGCAGGCACATACAAACTGGCAAAAGAGCATATAGGCGTCGCATGAGCGTAACTTTATTTCCTCCGCGCCCGAGGGGCGCTTCTAGTGTGTACGTTGTAAGAAGAGATTGAGTTCCCACCGGATACATGCCCAGACCGCGTGAGCCGGGGCAGGTTCGCGCTAAACCGGGACCATCCAGCCGAACGGATCTTTCGCGGTCCCGTACTGGATGTTGCGCAGGGCATCGAACAGCTTGTGGGTGACCGGGCCGCATTGGCCGTTACCGACTTTGACCTCTGTACCATTTTCCAGTACAAACGACTCGATACCGGTGACGACGGCGGCGGTTCCACAAGCGAAGGCCTCGCTAACCTCCCCGGATCTGACTTGCGCGAGCAGCTCATCCCAGACGATCCGCTCTTCGCGCATCTTGATGCCGAGCTTGGGCGCGAGCTTCAGGAGACTGTCGCGAGTAATGCCTGAGAGCAGCGTGCCGGTTAGGGGAGGCGTGACCCAGGTGTCGCCGCGCAGGAAGAAGACGTTCATGCCGCCCATCTCTTCCACGGTGCGTTCGCCATGCGAGTCCAGGAACATCACCTGAGCGCAGCCTTTTTTCTTCGCCACGCCGATGATCTGAAGGGTCACCGAATAATTGGCTCCCGCTTTGGCGTCACCGGTGCCGCCGCGAGCCGACCGGCCCACGCTTTCGGAGACGAAAACGCGGACGGTTCCTGTCGAGCCGCTCAGGACCTGTGGAAAATAGCTTCCGGAGGGCAGGACGATGACGAAGAAGAGATATTCGCTACTGGCCCGCACGCCGATACAAGGCTCGGTGCCGATCATGGTGGGGCGAATGTAGAGTGAGCCGGGAGGGTCCGGAATCCATTTGCGCTGGCAATCTACCAGGGTTCGAATGCCGTCCAGGAAAAGATGCTCGGGGATCTCCGGCATCGCCATGCGCGCGGCCGAATGATTCATGCGCCGGGCGTTCATGCCGGGCCGGAACAGGGCCACGGAACCATCCGGCATCTTGTAGGCTTTCAGGCCTTCAAAAATGCATTGAGCATAGTGCAGAACAATCGCCGCGGGATGAAGATCGATGGTGCTCCAGGCTTCCACCTTGCCTCGTTCCCAAGCGCCGTTGCGATACCAGGCGCGAAACCACAGCGGAGCGGTCAAGCGCCCGAACTCCAACCGGTCCGGACTCAAATCGAGATTCGAGGGAGGCGTCGCGGCGGCGGAAGAAAAATCAATGTCTATATTTGACTCCGTTATGGCTCCCATCTCCCTAGCCTACCCCAGTCTGGAGTTGTGCGCAGGGTAGTGCTAGGCTGGTACTGTTGTTTTCGGGCAGCTCTACTCGTCTGGTGCAGTTGACACACCCTGACGAAGGCCGGCGCGCCGCGCTGGTTCACAAAAACGAACTCCATCTGCTGGCGACGTACCGCTCGCTTTACGCGTTCGCGCAAGCGGCGGTGGACGCGGAGGTACCGCTGCGGGATCTGTTGAGCACGGATCTGTCCGGCATTGTGCTCGACTACGGCGAGGTATACCGGTTGGAGACCAAGTGGCGGTTTCTGGCGTGCTTCGATCATCCGCGGGAGCCAGGCCGGTGCCTGGTTTCCTCGGCTGGGCCGCCGTGGAGGTATATCGCTTCCGGCGCGAGCTTGCGCGGGCACGGCGATTCCCTTCCCGCAGGCGCCTCTCCCGATCTGGCCGCGATCTATCTGATTGCGCCCGACGGTCTGCCGCGCCGGGCCGGCATCACGCAGGGAAATCGCGGGCGCGCGAGCTCGCTGGGACCGGAGCTAATTCTCGAACCGGAGTTGCCGGTATTGAAAGGCTCGGCGCGCGTGGGCCACAGCCAGAAGCCGCGCTCGCAGACGCTGCTGGCTGAAGTTCCCGTGCAACTGGCTCTGGCGTCGATTGAGCCGGATCATTTCGAATCGGCCGATTTTCGGCGCCCCGGCGACGTGCACGTGCACTTTCTCGGCGAGCGAGTGTTCACGCACGGCGCGGATCTCGAGGCCGGCGAGGGCGAGCGGGTGGAGGTCGAATTCGAGGGCCTGGGACGGGCGTTGATCAACACCATACGCTTCGAAGCGCCAGCCGCGCGCTGCGTGGCAGCGCCTCTCTAGCAACGCCCCTGTAAACCGGCGCCCTAATTCACGTCTAAAATTACCCCCGTTTGGGTCGTCTGGCCCCCGATGCTGGCGGAAATCCCGGCGTTACCGCTGGGCGTCGTGGAAGGAACCGTGACGTTGATCTGATACACGCCGGCCTGCACCAGCCCGGAGTAAGTCACCGTCGCCTGAGCGCCTCCGATGGTCACTGTGACGCCGGTGATGGGGATGGGAGTCGTGATGACCTGGCCATTCGGAATCGGCGTATTTCCCGGACCGAAGCCGGTGGCGTACAACTGGATGGTCTCGCCAGGCGAGGCCGGAGTGGAGTTGTTCGCGAATAGCGTGGTGGGCCCGACGACTGTGTTATTGGCGTGCAAGGCCGCGACGTTGCCTCCGGATAAGGTGAAGAACGCTGGGGCCACGGCCTGCATGGTCGCGGGGACGCTGTTGCTAGGCAGGGTCTGATTCGTGGTGGCGACTTGAATCGTTCCCAGGCTGGGGTCCGCCGGGACCAGCGCATTGATCTGAACCGGGCTGATGTAATAGACGTAAGCGGATTTTCCGTCGACCGTAACGCTGACGCCGTCCAGCGAAGTGGGCAACGCGCCGTTCACGAAGTCCGTAGCGGGGTTCCATGGCCGGGTGGTCGAAGAGAGGTTCGCCCCCAGGATGGTAATCCAACTGTATTCCGAAATTCCGGGAAGGAAACTCGCGCCGTTGACCACTGCGTTGGTCGTCTCGAGCACGGGCGCGGCTTGCAGGCTGCCAAAGAGGCCGTGGGCCTCTCCACCCGGGCCGGCGGTGAAGTAGACGGCGTTGGCGTCGCCACCGCTTTTCCCGTTGCCGGCTTGCAGAGCCCACAATCCGGAGATGGCGATGGGAGATCCGCTGGTGCTCTGGAGCGCGCCCAGCGAGGCGCCGGCCTTGGGATCGTAGACGTTGACGTGACCGTCGCCGAAATTGCCGACCAGTAGCATGTTGGCGAAGGTTCCGAAATTCGCGGGAGCGATCGCCATGCCCCAGGGCGAATTGAGCGCCCCGCCGGCGACGAGACGAGTGGTGAGGTTGCCGCTCATATCGAAGACGTCGACGTAGCCGTTGCCGGGTCCAGGTGAATCGTCCATTCCCGCGGCGTCTTGCTTGGCATAGGCAACGTAGAGGCTACCGTTGAAGTTGACAATGTTAAAGGGCGCGAAGCCTTTGGGAATCTGAGAGTCGGTGAAAGCGCCGGCGGCGAGACTTACGGGAGCGAAATTGCCGTCGTAGACCTCGACGGTTGCGGCGTGGAAATTGGCGACATAGATTTGTGGGGCGGTCGCGGTTCCGCCCAGCACAATACCCTTGTACACGGCTCCTTTCGAGGAGTTGTCGACCTTGATGGTTGCTGCCGCGCCGCCGTTCCAACCCGAGATGGTTCCATCCTCGGTGCAAAACAGGAAGCTGGCTTTCGTGGCGCCGATCACGAAGGCCGTAGTGGAATTGAAGAGCTGGCCGCTGATGGGTCCGAAGGTGGATCCGCTATCGCTGGCGCCGGGCGGAATGGAGACTTTGAGAGACGCGATGCTGATCGTCGTTGTGACGCTGGCGGTCGAGTAAACCGTGGCGAGTCCAGTGCCGTTATCGCTGATCCAGAAAGGGCTGGTGCCGGATTCGGAGATGCCCCAGGGATTTATCAGATTGGGGTCGGTCAGGTCGGCGACACCGGCGGTATCCGCGATTAAGTTGTGTTGAATGTATGCGTTGGAGCCAGCCAACGCGGGCACGGCAACAACCAGAAACAGCTTAGCCGATAGTTTCACGCTATCCTCCTGCTTGGGGTTGGACAGGAGTTGGCGGGTAAGAGGAACAGCCTAGGCGCGGAGCGCGTTCAGTGCCGCGCCCAGGACGCCCAACTCATCGTCAGGCGGGACGACTTCAAAGACATAGCTCTGTAACGGACTCAGCTTGACCATTTCCTGCACGCAGCGGTTGAGGAAGCCGACGTTGACAAAGCGGGCGTTGGGGCCGGTGAGGTAGAACTTGCCGGGACCTTCGAGGTGAATGCTGGTGGCCGTGGCGGCTGCCAGGGCGCGGTGCCAGAGCAGGACGAATTCCACGCAGCGCGGATCGGGGGTCGAATCCGGCTGAGACTTGGCGGCGGCGAAGATTTCCTCCGGCTCCCGGTCGAGGAAGCGGAGGCGCATCGCCCGGTGGCCCATGATCCCTTCCAGGTGCCCGCGGCCTCCACAGGCGCAGAAGTTTTCATTGGGATCGAGGGAGACGACTGTGTGGCCGCCCTCCCAAACTCCTTCGGCGGCAGGATAGTGTCCGAAGCCGATTCCGTCTCCGAGGGTCCAAACACGAATCAACTTGTCCATGGCGCTGCGAGTTCCGGCCAAGCCGGTGGCGACAGCGTCGGCGTCGTTGGAAATCTTGACCCGGGCGCCGATTCCGCGGCCGTGGAGCGCTTCTTGCAGCGCGGCCTCCGCGGGAAAGCCCTTGAGCTGATGAAGATTCGGCGATTCTTCGATCACGCCGCCGCGGACGATGCCGGGAAACGCGACACCAATCGCCTCCACGGGCTTCTCCTCGGCGCAGGAGACCGCTTCCCTGGCCAGGAGCTGGACCAATTGGTCGACAGGCATAGCCCGGATGGGATCGGCGCTATCCTCTTCGCCGATACGACGAGTCTTCCCAGTAACACCACCGGCGACGCCGCTGTCCACAACACCGGCGGCGATATGTTCGGTTACCAGCAGACCGATTGAACGTCCCATCTCCTTCGCGCCTCCCAACTCTTAGATGCGCGAAAGCTTGTTCAGGCCGTTAAATGCGGCGGCTTTGTAACATTCCGCCAATGTCGGGTAGTTGAACACAGTGTCGACGAAATAGTCGATCTTGCCTTTGAGGATCATGACGGCTTGGCCGATGTGCAGCAGTTCCGCTGCTCCCTCGCCGATGATATGAACGCCCAGCAAGTCGTGGGTTTCGCGATGAAAAATCAGCTTGAGCCGGCCGGTCGTGTCCCCGCGAATCTGTCCCCGCGCTATTTCGCGGTAATAGGCGACTCCGACCTCGTAAGGAACATCTTCTTCGGTTAACTGCTCTTCGGTCTTTCCGATGAAGGAGATCTCGGGGATCGTGTAAATGCCGTAGGGGTAAGTCGCGGGATTGGACTGTGCGTTGATGTGAAACGCGCGGGCTGCGGCAATACGCCCCTGCTCCATGGAAACGGAAGCCAGGCTGGGAAACCCGATCACGTCGCCGACCGCGAAGATATGCGGCTGTTTGGTGCGATAATCCGCATCCACCTGAATACGCCCGCGCGAGTCGGCTTCGAGGCCGGCGGCGGCGAGATTCAGTTCCTCCACGTTGCCTTGGCGGCCGACGGCGTAGAGCAGAGCGTCGCCAGTGATTTTCTTTTTGCTTTGCAGATTGGCGACGACGCAAGAAGACTCCGCTGCCTCCTCCACGCTGGCGACTTCTTCATTGAGCCGCATGGTGACGCGAGAGTCGCGCAGGTGATAAGAGAGAGCCTCCACCATTTCCTGGTCGGCGAACTCGAGCAGGCGTGGTCTTCTCTCCACTAAAATCACGCGCACGCCCAGTGTCGCGAACATGCAGGTGTATTCGACCCCGATCACGCCGCCGCCCACCACGATGAGCGTCTTGGGCACTTCCGGCATCTGCAGGACCTGATCGCTGTTGAGGATGGTTTTGCCGTTCACCGGCACTTTGGGCGAAACGGCAGGCTTGGTTCCGGTGGCGATGACGATGAATTCGGCCGAGTAATCCGCGGACGATCCGCTGCTGGTTTGGACGCGAATGGTGTGAGCATCTACAAAGGTGGCGCAACCGAAATGCAACTCGATGTTGTTGCGCGAAAGCTGGGCCTGGGTGACGTCGATTTCGGTTTTGATGACGTGCTGGACCCGGAAGGCGAGGTCCGCCATGGTGATCTTTTCTTTGACGCGGTAATTGATGCCGTAGATGCCCTCGTACCCGTAGCCGGAAAGGTGCAGCACGGCTTCCCGCATGGTCTTGGAAGGAATGGTCCCGGTGTTGACCGAGGTCCCCCCCACCACTTCACGCTTTTCAATCACGGCGACCCGGTGCCCGGATTTTGCGGCTTGTATCGCGGCTCGCTGGCCCGCGGGACCAGAGCCGAGCACGATCATGTCAAAGCTTTGCATTCAACTGCCAGTATAAATGGAGAGTAATTCACCGGAATAAAAAAGCCGGTGAGTACTCGGAGGAAGATACTCACCGGCCGGCTCACCACCACCGCTAGGTCGTAGCGCGCCGAACTTGAAGGGAGACCCACCGGGCAGTCGGCAAGTCACTCCCCTTAAGAGAAAGAGACGCGTTGAACCTTGGTAGGTTCCACAACTGGACGCCTTTATAGTATCACTGCACCTGGCTCATGTACAGTGCCGATGCGGATTTAGACGCCAAAATGATCCCTTAGGAACTGGCCACTCAGAACCACGATGCGCCGGCTCCAGTACAAGGGGGTTTGTTTTGTTTTATTTCGACCCAGGCGTACTTAAGTGCCCGATTTTGGCGTTCAAGACCTCCGCCAGACGGAAGCCGGCCGTGGCCAATTGAATCCGCGAAATCTGACGGGCGCGGTACTCGTAACTCTCGGGAAGCGCAATGGGATTGTCCCTAGTACCGGTCAAGTCTCCGAACGTGTAAACGTCGCGCTTTGCCATCGCAAAACCCTCTTGCACCCATACTTTCGGGTCCTTCGAAAGCCGGGGATGCGGACCCAGCTTCCGGGTTAGTTCCGCAGCCATGGCCTGCGCCTGACGGTCGATATAGGCTTCGGCGGTGTCGTACCCGGGCAGTCCGTCCCATAGGCTATGAAGATTTCGCCCGGGTGTAACATACACTGTGTTACCGCCCTGGTCGCCGTGCGGCTGGGATTTTGTGAACCGGCTGGTGCAGTGCAAAGGCTGGTGAACGTCGCCAGTGAGATGGATCAGCCAGGGGAGATCGTACGCGGTCAGATCCGGCTCGCGCAGAATTCTTCGAAGCTCGATCAGCGCGTTGGGCCTCTTCGGGGGCTCCAGTTTGGTCCCGTCCGGCGAAAAGGGAAAATCGACGTAGTGCCAGTTCGTGTGCCTGGCCATGCTGGGAAATCCAGCCAGAAGAGGCGTTGGTTTGGGGTCCTTGGCGGTATCGTCGTAGAAGCGGGGATCGCCTTTGATGGTGTCCGGCCACACTGCCGCGGCCAAGAACGCTTCGCGTGAGGGCAGGTTGGCGAAATCGGGATGTTGCTTCAGAAGCTCATCCACGCGGGCCTTGGCTTGGGCATTGAGCCGGTCATAGGCGATCGCGGCGACGATACGATGCCCCGTGGCGTTCCACGCCTGTAGCGGCAGGGAGGCAAGCGGCAGCGCGAGGATGAGCAGTCGGGCGACAACGCGCCGCATAGCGATTATCTTACCGGGAGCCATCGGCCGCCAGCTTGATCAATTGCTCGGCGTGCCTCAAGGCCTCCGCGGTCACTTTTTCGCCGGAGAGCATCCTGCCGATTTCGCGCGTGCGCGCCTCCGGCGTCAGCTCCTCCACTGCGGCAATGGTCCGGCCTTTCACGGTGTGCTTCTCGACGGAATAATGATGATCGGCGAAACCGGCGATTTGCGGCAGGTGCGTCACGCAGATCACTTGGCTGGACCGCGCCAGCCCTTTCAGCCTCCGGCCCACCGCTTCCGCCGCGCTGCCGCCGACGCCCGCGTCCACTTCGTCGAAGACCAGCGTGAGCGGTGCGCTGTGGGCGCTTCGCGCGCCAATGCAACTTTTCAGCGCCAGAGCGACGCGCGAGAGTTCTCCGCCGGAGGCGATCTTTTCGAGGGGCTTGGGCTCCTCGCCCGGATTGGGCGAGATCAGGAATCGGACCGTATCCGCTCCGTGTTCCGACCAGGGAGCGGGTTCGACGGCGATCTCCACGCGAGCCTTTTCCATGGCCAGCGCGCCGAGTTCCTTGGCCACACGCTGGCTGAGGCGCTTGGCGGCGTCCCGTCTTGCCGCAGTGAGCTTGGCGGCAGCCTTCTCATATTCGGTTGCGTATCGGGCGGCGTCTTTTTCGAGCGCGGCCTTGCGCTCTCCGGAAGTTTCGAGAGCATCCAGACCTGCTTTCACCTGGGCGAGAAACGCCGCGATCTCCTCCATGGCCGCGCCATATTTGCGCTTGAGTTTCTCGATGGCGGCCAGGCGCGTTTCAACTTCCTCCAAGCGCGCCGGATCGGCCTCCAGAGCGCCCAAGTAGTGGCGCAGCCCGTGGGAAGCCTCCTCGGCTGCAATCGATGCGGGCTGGAGCGCCTGAGCCACTGGGGCGATGCTTTCATCGATCTTGGCGAGTTCCTCCAGGCGCTTGGCCGCGATGCGCAATTGAGAGATGGCGCTGTGGGAATCCTCATACAAGGCGGCGTAGGCGGCGCCGGCCAGTTCCTGGAGTTTGACCACGTTGCGAAGTACGCGGCGTTCGGCTTCGAGTTTCGAATCCTCACCCGGCTGAGGCGCAACAGCTTCGATCTCCCGCTGTTGAAAACTCCACAAATCGGCCAAGCGAAGCTGCTCCTGGGCCGCGCGGCCGATTTCCTCCAATTCCGCGGAGGCGGCGCGCCAGCCGGCGTATACCGTGCGGACTGTATCCGCCAATTCTTCGACGCCGGCGAAATCGTCCAGCATCTCGCACTGCACCAGGGGAGAGAAGAGCTGCTGCTGATCGTGCTGGCCGTGAATGTCGCCGAGGAACGGGGCGAGCTCTTTTAACAGAGCCGCGGTGACGGGGCGGTTTCCGGCCAGCGCGCGCGACTTTCCGCCGGCCTGGACCTCGCGCTCCACGATCAGCTCACCGTTCTCGGTTTGGATGCCCGCATCGTCCAGAAGCTTTACCAGAGCGGGCGTGGAGCTGATCTCGAAGATGCCGGACACGCGAGCGCGCTCCGCTCCCGCGCGCACGATTTCGGCGGAGGCGCGGCCGCCGAACAGCAGGCCGAGGGCGTCGACCACGATGGATTTTCCGCTGCCGGTTTCGCCGGTCAGGAGATTCAGCCCCGGATGAAAGCGGACTCGCACCCGCTCGATCACGGCGTAGTTTTCCACCATCAGCTCGACAAGCACGATTGGAACGATTATAAGAAACCGGCGGCCCGGATGGCTTAAAACATTTCCGCATAAAGCATTTCTGGCCCCTTCTGTTTAGGAAGACTCTCGTCTACAATGGAGACGGGGATGGTAGCGCCACATCTATCGGCACTCTGGCTGGACGTAGATTTTTTTGAACTCGTCAAAACCTCGGGCATCATTCCGAATGCCGTGATGGGGCTTCTGGCGGGAGCATCGCTTTTATCCTGGACCGTGATTCTTTCCAAGTGGGTGACATTGCGCGGCGCGCAAAAATCCAACCGGCGTTTCTTGCGCGCGTTCCGCAAGGCGACACGCCTGGATGCGGTGGCGGCGGCCAGCGAACAGTATCGCGCCGCTCCGCTGGTGGGCGTGTTCGATTTCGGCTATAGCGAGGTGTGCCGGCAGATGGCGGCGAAATCGCGGATCATGAATCAGGCGTCGCTGGAGCGAACATTACAGCTCGGCATCAGCGAGGAAATTTCACGGCTGGAGCGGAACATGAACTGGCTGGCGACCATCGCCAGCGTAAGCCCCTTCATAGGGTTGTTCGGAACGGTGACCGGAATCATCGACGCCTTTCAGGGATTAGGCGTAACCGGTAATACCAGTCTCCGCGCGGTCGGCCCTGGAATTGCAGGTGCACTACTGGCGACGGCGATGGGCCTGTTCGCGGCGATTCCGGCGAGCATCTTCTACAATCTGTTCGGGAACCGGATTCGCGAGATAGGCGCTCGAATGGACGACTTTTCATTGGAATTCCTCAACCTGACGGAACGGAATCTCGAAGAGTAGGCATCTAGTTGAGAGGGAGGGGACCGAAGGGTATGGCTTTTTCCATGGCCAACGGCAATGGCGGCGCCAGGCCGCGCGGGCGGCGCTCCGTAGCCGTCGGCACTCTCTCCGAGATGAACGTGGTCCCGCTGGTGGACGTCGTCTTAGTACTACTGATCATCTTCATGGTCACGGCGCAGGCCATGCAATCCGGCCTGGATATTCAGGTTCCTCAGGTAAAGCAAGTGAAGGAGACGGTCGAAGATCTCCCTATCGTGCAAGTGACGCGCAGCGGAAAGTTGTACCTGAACGACAAGCCGGTCAACATCAATGAGCTCAGCGGGGAGATCGCCAAGCGTTTCGGCACGCAGAAGAACGTCTATCTGGAGGCCGACAAGCGCGCGCAGTGGGACATCCCGGTGCAGGTGATGGCGGCGCTGCGCGACTCCCATCTGGGCATTCAAGTGGTAGTGCAGGAAATGGAGATCTCCAAGCCGTGACCGCTCCCGGAGAAATCCTGATACAGCCGGAGCGCGTAGGGCGGGCGTTTATTGTGGCGCTTGCGCTGCACGCTGTGCTGATCGGCGGATTCGTGCTCTCCAACTGGCTGGCGGGGCACACGGAGACCTTCGGGTCTAAAGACGCGGGCGGGCAAGCGGTGGGCATTGAAGCGGTGAATACGATTCCGCTCCAGGCGCATGGCCCGGAGAACCGGCTGGCGACCGACACGGATTCCGAGACTCCGCAGACGCCGACCAAACCAGTGGAGCGGGCCAAGAAAGAGATCCCTCCGCCGGACGCCGTTCCTCTGAAGTCCAAAACGCCCAAGAAGACCTTGGCCGACGTGGCCAGCGAGCGCAGCCACATCACCAAGTTCAACAAACTGGATCCGTACCAGTTGACCAGCAAGAACGCGCCTGCGGTTTCGAGTCCTGAATTCGCGGTGACCGGCTCAGGCCGCATCAGCCCGGGAGCGCACAACACGTTCGGCGATAATTTTTCGGCGTACGGAACGCAGATCCAGCAACTGGTAGCTTCGCACTGGCACACCGACACGGTGGACCAGAGCATTCGCACCGCGCCGACGGTGATTGCGACGTTCGATCTGAACCGCGACGGTTCGATTCAAAATTTGCACATCCTGCAAGGCAGCGGCATTCTTCCCTTGGACGCAAGCGTGGAGCGAGCGATCCGCGATTCCAGTCCTCTGCCTCCGCTGCCTCCGAATTTTCCGCACAACACGGCTTCCGTGGAATTCTGGTTTGAGTTGAAACGATGAAACCAAAAACAATCATGGTGCTCCTCAGTCTGTCGCTCGCGGCCGGCGTGGTGGTGATGACCGCGCAGAACGCGAATTTCAACGGCGTCATCAAAGAGGGTGAGAACCTCAAACTGGCGATTCCCGATTTCCGCGGGACGGGCCAGACGCAGAAGTTCATGCAGGTTTTCAATGACACCTTGTGGAACGAGATCGATGGCTCCGGAGTGGTTACGCTGGTCGGCAAGAGCCTGTACCCGCTGATGGCGCCGCAGCAACCGGCGGATTTCATGCCGCCCGCGGGCCAAAGCAAGCTTACGGACTGGTCCGCGCCTCCCGTGGAAGCCAACAACCTGGCGTTCGGCTACGCGGCGGAGCAGAACGGCCGTTTCCTCTTGATGGGCAATCTCTATAACTTGAAGCAGCAGAGCGCGGCGCAGGCGAGCTTGTTCTCCAAGCAGTACGTCGGGATCACTGGATGAGAACGGCGCCCGGGACGTGGCGCACCAGTACGCCGCCGACATTCTGGCGCAGTTCGGCGGCAAAGAGCCTGGCCGGGACGAAGATCTTTTTCGTCTCCGACCGCACCGGGCCACGCACCATGGGCGACGGCATGAAGGTCGGCGTGAAGGAGATCTGGTGGATGGATTACGACGGATCGAATCAACGCCAGTTGACTTTCTACAAGGGCCTTTCTTCGATGCCGGCGGTTTCGGCGGACGGAAAGATGTTTGCCTTCGCGATCCTTGCGCAGAATGAACGCAACGGGCATCTGGTGGACAGCAACTCCATCATCATGATTCACTCGGTGGAAGCGGATCGCAAGCTGGCCTTCTTCAACCCGGTATCGTCCGTGGTGGCCACGCCGGAGTTCACACCCGACGGCAAGCACATCCTGTTTGGAACGAAAATCGGCGCCGACAAGGACGAGAAAATCTACATGTCGAATCTTCAGGGCGGCGAACTGACTGCGATTTCGCACGTTTCCGCCATTGAGGAAGAACCGAAGGTGAATCCGAAAACCGGCGCCGAGGTGGTCTTTATCTCCGGCCGGACCGGCCATCCCCAGCTTTGGGAGATGAACATCGACGGCAGCGGCGCGCACATGCTGACCGACGGCACCGGCGACGTGGCCCAGCCGAGCTGGCGGCCGGACGGGCAGTGGGTGGCCTTCTCCTGGACTCGCGGATACACGTACGGCCAGTACAACATCTTTGTGATGAATCTGGTTACGGGGAAATGGGACCAACTCACCCACGATACGGGCGATAACGAGAATCCCACGTGGGCGCCGGACGGGCTGCATCTGGCGTACTCATCCAAGCGCAACCGGGTCATCCAGATTTTCACCATGCTGGCGAACGGGACGCACGTGCAACAACTGACCACGCAAGGAAATAATCTCGAACCCGTGTGGACGAAAGGGATAAACTAGTTTCCAGCAGTCGAACACTTGAGGAGGCAGGACCAAGAATGCGAATGAATCAGAGAGCACTGAATTCGGCAGTGTTCTGCGCGATGTTGTTGGCGATCACGGCTGGATGCCAGCAAGAAGGCTCCCGTTGCTCCGCCGCCGCCCCCACCCGCGCCGGCTAAGGAGACTCTCCCGCCCCCTCCTCCGCCTCCTCCGAAGCCGCAAGCCGCCCGCATCGATAGCTTCACGGTCGAACCGCAAACCATACAGCGTGGCCAACCGGCGACCCTGAGCTGGTCCGTGGCGAACGCCACCGATATCTCGATCGATCAGGGAGTGGGCGCCGTGGCGGCGAACGGGACTCGTCAAGTGTTCCCGGCCAACACGACCACCTATTCCTTAACCGCGCGCAGCGCCGGCGGCATGGACATGCGATCGGTAACGGTGAACGTAACGGCCCCCGCGCCTCCTCCGCCGCCGCCTCCGCCCGCGCCCCGAATCTCCGGAGCGGAGATGCTGAGCCGGGACGCTCAGGATGCCTATTTCGATTATGACAAGAGCGATGTTCGGGATGACGCCCGCCAGGCCCTGATGCGCGACGCCGATCTATTGAAGCAGGTCTTCGCGGCCGATCCCACCTTCAGCGTGGTGATCGAAGGACATTGCGACGAGCGCGGCTCGGCCGAATATAACCTGGGTTTGGGCGATCGCCGGGCGACTTCCGCCAAGGATTTCCTGGTGAGCCTGGGTTTGCCGGAAGCCAAGATCCGGATTATCAGTTACGGCAAGGAGCGCCCGGTGTGCACGGACGCGACCGAAGATTGTTATCAGCGTAACCGCCGGGCGCATCTGGCTCCGGCGCAGTAACTACGCAAGGGCTGCGAGAGACCGCGGCTTCGCTCGAAGGAGGTCAAGACGAATGCGAAAGACTCTCAGCGTAATAGTATTGGCGCTGCTAGCAGGCGCCGCCTTGGCGCCCGCCGATAAGCGCGACGATCAGTTGCTGGAGATCCAGCGCGACGTCGCCGACGTGAGCGAGAAGGTCAGCAATCTCCAGAAGGCTCAGGCTGCGCAGGTGAAAGAAATCGAGGATTTGAGGGCGCTGGTGCAGCAGGCCGCGGCGGCCGCGGCGAAGACTTCGCAAGACATGGAAGCACTGAAGACGGCGCTGACCAACTCGGTGAACGCGGCTTTAGCCGACCAGCAAGCCAAGATGTCGCAGAGCATCACGGTTCCCCTCGGCTCGCGCATCGACGGGCTTTCGACCACCGTCGATCAGCTCAATACCAGCTTCGCCGCGATGAGCGATCGCATCACCAAGCTCGACAAGGAGCTGGGTGCGATCAACGATAAGGTTAGCCTCTTGAACGCCCCCGCCCCCGCGGCTCCGCCGCCGCCCGATGGCGCCGCTGGGAATGGCGTGCCCCCCGGCGTGAACAAGCTCGGGTTGCAGCAAGCCGCGCAGAGCGATATTCTCTCCAGCAACGATGAGCAGGCCTTGAAGGAGTTGGCCAGCTACATCAACTACTGGCCCATGGATGCCTTTGCGCCGACCGCGGGCTATCAGATTGGGATGATCTATCTCAATCACGTAAAGGACTATGAGAGCGCCGCGGAGGCATTCCAAAAGGTGATCGACAACTATCCGGGCATCAACCAGTCGCAAGATGCGCTGTATCAAAAGGGACGGGCTCTGGATCTGGGCGGGCACAAAAAAGAAGCTCTGGAGACACTGAGGCAGTTTGTCCACGATTATCCGTTCAACGACAACGTGAAGGCCGCGCAAGCGGAGATTTCGAAACTCACGGGAGCCCAGGCCAAAGGCCGAGGCGGTCGCGGGCCCGCTCCGAAATAGCGCACGGGCCGCGCTCCAATCTGCTATAGTCCCCACATGCGGAGAGCTTTCGCCGTTCGCCTCATAGCGGGCGCGGCTGTGCTGGCCGGCGCGTGGGCCGCATTCACCCAGCAGAACAACAAGCAGGCTCCACAGCCGATGAAGCTCAATAAGATCGCGGACGATCTGTATGAGCTGGAACAGAACGGCAACGGCAACGTCGCGATCTATCTCACCAACGACGGCGTGATTCTGGTGGACGATAAGTTCGAGCAGAACTACGACGAGATCATGGCGAACGTCAAAAAGCTTTCCGATAAGCCCGTGAAATACGTGCTGAACACGCATCAGCACGGCGACCACACCGGCAGCAACGCCAAGATGATCGCCAACGGCGTCGAAATCTTCATCCACAAGAACGCACGGGCCAACATGCTCAAAGGCAAGCAGCCCGGCGTCCCGCAAATCGCCTACGCCGATCAGTTGCAGGTGACACTGGGGGGCAAGGAAGTGGACGCGTATTACAACGGCCGCGGGCACACCAACGGCAACGTCGCGATCTATTTCCCCGCGCTGCGGGTAGTCCACACCGGCGATCTGTTCACCACCAGCGCGGGAGCCGGCGCCGTGGCGCCGATTCTCGATTACGCCAATGGCGCGAGCGCGGTGGAATGGCCCAAGACTCTGGACGGGATTTTGAAGCTGGATTTCGACACCGTGATTCCAGGTCATGGAGCGCTGATGAAACGCGCGGACCTGGAGAAATTTCGAGACGGGTTCCTGACCATGGAGACGCGGGTGCGGGATATGGCTCGCCAGAACAAAAGCCGCGATGACATCTCCAAGATGCTCCAATCGGATTTCGGATGGGGTACCTTGAACGCCGGTGGCCTGGATCGCATGATGGCGGAGCTGAAGTAACTTTGTCCGCACCGGCGCAACCCGATTTTTCGAGCGAGGAGCAACGCGGAGTCTACCGGGCGATTCACGAGCGGCGCGATGTCCGCTCGCATTTCCTTCCCGATCCAGTGCCGGATTGCGTGCTGGCGCGGGTGTTAGACGCGGCGCACCACGCACCTTCGGTCGGATTCATGCAGCCCTGGGATTTCATCGTGATTCGCGATGAGGATGTCCGGCGCGCGGTGCAAGGGAATTTCGAGGCGGCGAACGCACGTGCCGGGGCCGCATATGCCGATGATCGGCGGGCGCTTTATGACAGCCTGAAGCTGGCGGCGATTCTGGATGCTCCCGTGAATTTGTGCATCACCTGTGACCCGCGGCGCCAGAAGGGGAACGGCCTCGGACGGCAGTCGATTCCGGAAACAGCGGTGTATTCGACGGTCTGCGCGGTGCAGAATCTGTGGCTGGCGGCTCGAGCCGAGGGGCTGGGAGCCGGCTGGGTCAGCATTCTGGATCTCGATCAGTTACGCTGCGCGTTGGGCATTCCAGCGCAAGTGATCCCGGTGGCGTATCTGTGTCTCGGCTACGTGTCCGCATTTGGCGAGGGACCGGAGTTGGAGCGGCGGGGATGGGAGACCCGGGAACCCATCGAGAACCTGATTCATTTCGATCGCTGGGGCGCGCGGGATAAGGGCCGGGTTTCGGCCATGGCGGGTTAGGCCGGGCATGCTGGGCTAAGAAAGATGCGTCAAGTCGAAATTCACTCGGGCGAACTCAAGGTGACCGAGGCGGAGATTCCGGCTCCTGGCGCCGGCGAAGTCTTAGTTAAAGTAGCGGCGGCGGGCGTCAATCGCGCGGATGTTCTCCAGGCCGCCGGACGGTACGCCCTGCGTCCCGGTGTTTCGCCGATACCGGGCCTGGAGGTCGCGGGCTCCATTGAGGCGGCCGGCGCCGGCGTACAGCGATGGAAAACCGGCGACCAAGTCTGCGCTTTGCTCACCGGCGGAGGGTATGCCGAGTACGCCGTGGCTCCCGCCGTACAATGCCTGCCGGTTCCACCGGGCCTGGATTCGGTGCAAGCCGCTTCCCTGCCGGAAACGTTTTTCACGGTGTGGCTGGACGTATTCGATATCGGCGCGCTCAAGCCGGGGGAGTCTCTTCTGATACACGGCGGCTCGAGCGGCATCGGCATCACCGCGATTCAACTTGCCAAGGCGTTGGGCTCGCGCGTGTTCGTCACGGCGGGCTCGGATGACAAATGCGAGGCGTGCCGCAAGCTGGGCGCGGACGTGGCGATCAACTATCGCACGGCGGATTTTGAGCAGGAACTGCGCGACGCCCATCTGGAAATGGACGTGATCCTGGATATGGTGGGCGGTTCCTACACGGCCAGGAATCTGCGAATCCTGGCGCGATTCGGCCGGCTGGTGTACATCAACTTCATGGAGTCGGCCAAGGCCGAGATCGATCTTTCCGTCATCATGGGCCGGCAACTTAGGTTGACCGGCTCCGGCCTGCGGCCCCAGAGCATCGAGCGCAAAGGCGAGATCGCGCGGAATCTGGAATCGTGCGTCTGGCCGCTGATCGAGGCAGGCAAGATCAAGCCGGTGATCGACAGCGTTTATTCGCTGGCCGACGCGGCGTCAGCGCACCAGCGGATGGCGTCGAGCCAGCACATCGGCAAGATTATGTTGAACGTGGGCTAGGCCGATGCCTGAAGCGGGTTGGCGACTTTGAGGAAACGGAACTGAAAAAAGTCCGTATCGGCGGTCACGATTTCGGGAACCCCATGCTCCATCATCAGGACGGCGGTATGGATGTCATGGAACAGGTTCCCCGCGGGCCGTCCTAAGTCGCTCGTCACCTTCTGCAGGGTGGCCATGTGCCTCTCGGTTGGCCCGAGGATTGCGACCTCCTCCAGCGCCGTGAAGCTCGCGATGAATTGCAGGGCCTGCCCGGCCTTCAGCGGCTGGGGAAAGACACGCCGGTGGGTCGAGACCCGAAGGAATTCGTAAAGAATGGGCCAGGTTGTGCACCAGGCGGTTCGGGCTCGCAGGTGACCATCAAGAAAGCTCCTTGCCGCGCGGTGGTCCGGACTTGAGCGGTTAGCGGCGTGCAACAGGATGTTGGTATCGACCAGAAACCTCACTCGCGCTCCATGGCTTCCGTTAGCTCGTCGCGGTCGGCGACATTCACCAGCGCCTCACCCATGTCGAACGACGGCAGCACGGTAGCCCTGCGCTTGGGTAACTGAGCGCGCCGTATTCCTTCCGCAAGGAACTCATCCACCACGGCCGAGACCGTCTGGCCGCGTTCAGCCGCGACCCTTTTCAGTTCGCTCAGCCTTCTGTCATGGAGGATCAAAGTAGTACGCCTCATATTACTTATCATACATTCGGGTTTACCGGATGGACGAATGGGACTACCGGTTACCGGGCTTGCGCGAGAGCCCCGGGAGCCGGCTGGGCCTTCTTCATCTGGAATTCCTCGCTTTTGACGATTCCCAGAATCAGCGCGGAGAAGCGGTAGTTGTTGGCGGAGGCTTCACGCTCGATGGTGCGGACCGAGGGCATGTCGTAATACTCCAGCTCGCGCCCGAGGCCGTAGGTCATCAGCTTGCTGGTCAAGGTGCGGACGAACTGCTCGGGGTGCTTCATCAGGACCTTGCGCAGAGCCACCGGACCGCTGACTGGCGTGCCGTCGGCAAGCTGGCCGGAGGAGTCGATTGGGCCGCTCGAGTCCCTCACGCGCCATTCACCGATCGCGTCGAAATTCTCGAGAGAAAATCCGAGGGGGTCCAGCACGGCGTGGCACGTGGAGCAGGGCGGGTTCTTGCGATGCGCTTCCAGCAACGCACGCACCGACTGCGCCTTGGCGCCCTCGTCGTTTTCCTTGAGCGGCGGAACGTTGGGAGGCGGCGCGGGCGGTGGGGTGCCCATCAGATTCTCCATGATCCACTTGCCGCGCAGAACCGGAGAGGTGCGGTTCGGTTGCGAGGTCACGGTCAAAATGCTGGCTTGCCCCAGCAGGCCCTTGCGATTCTCATCGGTGATGGTCACGCGACGGAACTGGCTGCCGTAAACGTTGGGAATGCCGTAGTGCCTGGCCAAGCGGTCATTGACAAAGGTGTAATCCGCGTTGAGCAGGTCCAGCACATTGCGGTCTTCCCGCAGGATGCTCTGGAAGAACAACTCGGTTTCCTTGCGCATGGCCTGGCGGAGGTTATCGTCGAAGTTGGGAAAATCGTCCTGGTTCGGCGATATGCTCTGTACATTGCGCAGGTACAGCCACTGCCCGGCGAAGTTGGAAACCAGAGCTTGCGACTTCGGATCGGCCAGCATACGCTTGACCTGTTGCTCCAGGACGGCCGGATCTCTCAATTTGCCCTGCGAGGCCGAATCCAAAAGCTGAGCGTCAGGGACGCTGCTCCACAGGAAGAACGAGAGCCGCGAAGCCAGTTCCAGGTCGCTGATCCGGTACACAGAGCCGGGCGCGGTTCCCGCCGGGTCCGGCGAAGCGCGGAAGATGAACCGGGGACTCGCCAGAATCAGACGCAGCGCGTTCTCAACGCCGTATTCGAAATTGGAATGATTGCGGCCGGATTGATAGAAGCTCAACAGCGTCTCCAGATCCTTATCCGACACCGGACCGCGGTAGGCGCGGCGCGCGAGGCCGGAGAGAATCTGCTTGGCGCAGGGAGTCTCCTGCGCGGCCGTAGCCGGTTTGCACGACAAAATGCGCCGCCGGCTGGGCGTGTCGCCGGGGCCTTTGGAGTCGAACGGCCCGGTGATCTGCACGTGATCGATTAATGGAATGCCGTTCATGTTTTGCAGATCCAGATCGCGGGTGAAAGGCTGCAAAGGCTCATCCGATTCAGAGGAGTTCTTCCGCAAGAACGCAACCGCGACAGAGTGCGGGCCCGCGGTCACATGCACCCGGGTCTTCAGCCTGGCATCCAAGGTGTCCTTGGCGATGCCGAGGTTGGCGTCGGACATCTTGTTGTCTTCCTCACCGCCGACCGGCGCCAGAAACACACGCGCGCCATCGATGCTGATTTCCAACTGGTGCGCGTATTCCAGGCCGGTAACGTATCCGACAATGTTTTGCAGCAAGGAGACGCTGAAATCGTAGTCGGCATCCAGCGGGAAATTGTTACGAATTAGAATCCCGCCGCGAGTGCCCAGCGGCAGTCCGTCGATATGGCCTTCTTGAGCCAAGTCCGGCGGCACCGGATACACCTGGCTGACGGGAACGATGGACGGGTCGCCCACGGCAACCGCGGCGATCTTGGTTGAAGCCGCCAGGTACTGCTCCAGCAGGGACGGAGAAACCTTGAGCACATCCGCGATGTTGTCGAAGCCGTCAGCCTCGTCATCGGCAGGCAGCAGATCCGCTACGTTAATATCCAAACCCAGCAGGTCATGGATGGCGTTCCCATATTCGGTGCGATTGAGCCGGTGCAAGGAGGATCGGCCGGGTTCGGTCCGGGCCCCAGGCGCGTTGTCGAGGGTGGTCTCCAGCCAATTCAAGAAAGCATCGACTTGCGCGGAAGCGGGTCTCGGCCGGCCCTGCGGGGGCATCATCCCGCCGCGCAACTTCACAATCACCTTTTCCCAGGTTTGTGCGCCATCCGCGACGTGGTTCACGTCCATTTTGTCGAGCATGAGCCCGGCGGTCTTGGCCTTCTCGTTGTGGCAGACCACGCAATACTGGTCGAGCATGGCCCTTTGCGCGGCGACATCGCCCTGGGCGCAGAGAGGCACCGCTCCAGCCAGCAGCAGCATCAACCCTGGGTATCGAATGTATGGCGACACGTTCCTACTAAAGGATATACCAAGGTGGGGTATACCAAAATGGGGTTGCCTTCGGGGGGCCGGTGAAGAATAATGAGGAGATCCTTAGTCCCGCGGCGACAGATTCATGCATATCCGCTACATGGCCTTTGCGGCGCTGGCCATCGTATTGATGATTTGGTCGTGTGTCCTGCTGTTTGCCTGGAGACGTGGCGAACCTTCCCTTTGTCCGCTGTGCCGCTCCGGCCGCATCCGCCCTTCGTGGCCTAAAATGACCGAGAGAATCCTGCCTCGCATCGTACACCCGTACCGCTGCGAGGCGTGCCAGCACCGCTTCCTGGCCCGGCGCGCCGCTTGGGTTCGGGACGTTCCCTTAGGCCGCTGATCGAAGGGTTTTCAGAGGATTCAACGCAGGGCCGTTAAGGGCTTCGTCCTAACAGGAATGAAACGAACGTACAGTTTTCGTTTCGCTCCGGTTCGCTCACACTGGGTTCGACAGCAAGACACGGCACAGCAGGGCAGGACACAACCGGACAGGACACAGTATGGACGAACGCAGGCGAGAAGCAAGAATTGACGTGGTTACCGAGGTGGCGCTGACGCCGCTGGGATCGGTTGAGCCGGGCCTGCAAGGCCAAGTCTTGAACGTGTCGCAGCGCGGCGTCAAGGTTCGCGTGACGGGGCCCGCGGGCAGCGAGCCAGCCGTCGGCGATTTCTACCGCATTCTTACCAGCCGCGACCGAATGCTGGGCAGGGTCTCTCACTCCTTGCCGGGGGCCGAAGGCACGGAGATCGGCTTCCGGATTCTTTACTGGAGCGAGACCGGAGACCTGAACCAGGTTGTGGAAGACCACTCGCGCCAGAATCCGAAGAACGTTCTCCGCGAGTTGAGCCTTCCCCGCCTTTACAGCGCGTAGAGTTCCGCTGGTCTTTGATGTATCGCGGGGATGCAGCGCGGGCCCTCCCCCGCCGGGCGCCTTCTTAGCTTAGAATCGAAAGGTGCCGAACGGAGGACACCTATGAGCCGTGTACACGATGCGATGCGCCGCCTTGCGGATGGCGGTGCGCCGGGAAATCGCCCGGCGGGAGCGACCCTAAGCAGCCTGGTGGGCGCCTTGATTGGAGAGTTGTCGGACGAAGTGCCTGATGACCCCGCTTTGGAAGGCGTGAGAAGCGACATACTGGCCGCGAGACGGTCGTATGAAACCGGGGACAAGCAGGACTTGGCGCTGCGCTTTTACCTGGCCATGCGCTCTCTGCTTTACGAGCACGCGCTGCTGAAGGAGCGTGTGAGTCAAGCCGAGTCCTCAACGGTCGTACAACCTGCTGAGTACACCGACCAGTCGTCTTTTCAGTCGTCTCCTCAGTCAACTTCTCAGTCAAGTTCGGCGTCTGGCCCGTACTGACGCGTATTGGCTTGGGCTGCGCCCGCAACAGGGGCTTAAGTCGAATCCCCCCACTCAAATCTCGGTATTTGGTTCTATTGAATCGAGCAGGGACTAGAACTAGTATCGTTCCAGTAACATGCTCTGGAATCAAACAGGGCGTTCCGTCACCCTCCTCTTGTTTTCGCTACCTGGGCTGGCGCAGAACCCGGCTACAACCGTGAATGTCGACGCAAATGCGAACCAGCGTCCCATCAATCCTAATATTTACGGCGTGGCGTACGGGGATTCGCATGATATGGCTACCCTGAACGCACCCTTGAACCGTTGGGGCGGAAACTCGACCACGCGCTACAACTGGCAGATCGATGCACACTCGGCCGCCGCGGATTGGTATTTCGAGACCTATTCGGATGGCAGCGGCACGCCCGCGGGTTCGGCCGACGCCTATGTCGCCACCACCAGATCGCACCCGGGCTCAGAGCCGTTGTTCACGATCCCGATGATCGATTATCTCGCCAACCTCGGCCCGAACCGGAGCACACTGGAGGGGTTTTCCGTCAAGAAGTACGGCGCACAAACGGCCACGGACCCTTATAACTCAGACGCCGGTAATGGCGTCAGCGCCGCCACCGGTCAGAACATTACGGGCAACAATCCTCTCGACACCGGGGTTTCAAACAGCACCAGCATTCAACAGGGCTGGCTGCAACACTTCCTTTCCACCTACGGCTCGGCGAGCACGCCAACCGGAATCAAATACTACATCCTCGATAACGAACCGTCCTTGTGGTATCAAACTCACCGCGACGTGCATCCCACTCCCGCCAACTACCAGGAGATGTACAACAAGATCGTCGCCTATGCGGGCACCATCCGGGCCGCCGATCCAGCCGCCAAGATCATCGGTCCAGAAGAGTGGAGTTGGTGGGCCATGTACGATAGCGGATTCGATCAGGCGAACGGGTCCAGCGCGGCGAACTCGGACTACAACACGCATCACCAGACGTATTACTACCCCTGGTTGCTGCAACAACTCTACGCCTACAAGCAGCAAACGGGCGTCCAGCTTCTGGACGTCCTGACGGTGCATTGCTACAACGGTGCTCCGGATTCGAGCGACGATTCGATTTCCGGACAGCAATATCGCAACCAGGAAACTCGCATCTTGTGGGACCCGAACTATCAAGATCCTTCCTGGTACGGCGATATCGGCATCAACGGACGCGTCATCAACTGGATTCCAACCATGCGGGCGATGGTGAACCAGTACTTTCCCGGCCTTCAAATCGGATGCACGGAATACAATTGGGGCGACGAGCCGAACCTCAACGGCGCGACCACGCAAGCCGACGTGCTGGGGATTTACGGCCGTGAGGGCTTCGATTTGGCCACTCGTTGGACGGTCGCCACGAACACCAGCACGACTCCGGCAACCTACTACCCGACGTATCTGGCGAGCCAAATCTACCGGAACTACGACGGCAATAGCTCCACGTTCGGCGATACCAGCGTTCAGGCCAGCGTGGCCAATCCCGACAATCTCTCGTCATTCGCCGCGGTGCGCAGCTCTGACGGCGCGCTTACCGTGATGGTGATCAACAAGCAACAGGGCAGTACGCCGGTCATGGTTAGCCTGGCGAATTTCTCGACATCAGGCGCCGCCCAAGCCTGGCAAATCAACTCCGCTTCGCAAACTTCGATCGCCCGGCTGGCGGACGTGAGCGTTACCGCCAATTCCATTTCGACCACCGTGCCCTCGCAAAGCATCACGCTCTTCATCATCCCCGCGGGCAGCTATCCTGTCGCCGCCCAGCGCACCGGCGGGACTTTCCGCTACCGTAGGCAGCGGCACCGTGACGCTGACGTGGAACGCAGCCGGCGGCGCAACGGCCTACGCCGTCAAGCGCAGCGCCACTAACGGCGGGCCGTACACCACCATCGCTACGCTGGGAAGTTCGCCCACCAGCTATACGGACACCGGCCTCACCAACGGAACCACCTACTACTACGTCGTTTCGGGATCGAACTCCGCCGGAGCCAGCCCCAACTCGGCGCAAATCGCGGCGGTCCCACTCGTGCCGCCTGCGTTCATTTCCTCAGCCAGTGCAAGCCCCAATCCGGTCACCCAAGGAGTCTCCACCACTATCAGTGCTTCGGTAAAGGACACGGCGAACACGCTGTCGAACGGAATCGTGCAGATCACGATTCTCGATCCCACGGGCGCAACCGCGCTCATCCAGAGCTTCACCAACCAGACGTTTGCGGCGGGCCAGACCATCCCCTACTCGGTTAGCCTTGTTCCTTCCCTGGCGGGCGCCTACACCGTCGAGATTGGCGTATTCAGCTCGACTGGGCAAAGCTGGGGTTTGAATTCGGCGGCGGCCACGATCACGGTGAACTCGAACCTGACGTTCAAGTCGTCCGCGACGCCGGTCCCGTCATCGTTCGCGCCGGGAGCGACCACAAATATCGCGGTCTCGGTAACGGATACCGGCGCCGGTGCGCTCTCCAATTCCATCGTCGAGTTGCAGGTTTTCAACACCTCTGGAACCGCGGTAATGACGACGTATTGGACCGGACAGAACTTCGCGGCGGGACAAACGCTGCCCTTTTCCTATACCTGGAATTCGCCGTCGAGTTTGGCTCTAGGCACTTACTCGGTCGACATCGGCGTGTTCAGTTCGGACTGGTCGAAGAACTACTACTGGAACGGTTCGGCAGGCTCGATTACGATCAAGAACACCCAGCTCCCGTCCCCGCCCACCGGTTTGACAGTGACGGTCAGATAAGCCCGTGCCCTACGGTTCGTCGTCCATGTAAGGCTGAAGCACTTCAACGATCTTGTCATAGGCATACACCATCGAATCCTGGATCGTGCTGACCGACGCTTTCTTCGCCCGCTGGTGTTTCTCCAGCGCCTTCTGGTCTTTGACGATTCGGATAATGGCTTGGAAGGCGTCGCCCTGCCCTTCGGCATTGCTCATGGGAACATCGTAGCCCGATTTCGGACCTCGACTCATGCTTCCCTTTATGGGAGCATGAGGAGTCGTCCACTGTGATCTCAGTCCCAGCAATTCCCAAGATCGACCGGCACAAATACGGACGCCTGCTGGCTCGGACCGCGCCTACTGTAGTTCAGACCGAAGAAGAGAACGAACGTCTCTTGGCCGAAACCGAGAAGCTTATGGCGAAAGGCGAGGGTGAACTCACGCCCGAAGAGGATGCTTTGCTCGAATTGCTTACGCGCTTGGTTGAGAGCTATGAAACCCGCGTCTATCCGCAACAGCAGGCCTCACCGGCTGAACTGATCGCGTTCTTGCTGGAGCAACGGGGACTCACCGCAGGTGCGCTATGGGCGGTCCTCGGCTCGAAAGGTCACGTATCTGAGATCCTTTCAGGTAAGCGGGGCGTGAGCAAGGAACGGGCCAAGCGGCTCGGGGCCTTCTTCCACGTCTCTCCCGCCGCGTTCATCTAGCGCTGTCCGTTCATCCAGCGCCATTAAGGTGGCCACGGACGGCTTCACTATAATGAACTCATGGGTCACCGCACCGTGACCGTCTCGCAGGCGCTGGAGGAGAAGAAGTTGCCCGGGACGGGCATACCGCCGATGCGCCCAGTTAGTGCGGCAGCGTAACTTGTTTTGAATATGCCCGGGTGGCGAAATCGGCAGACGCAAGGGACTTAAAATCCCTTTTTCCGCAAGGAGAGTGTGGGTTCAAGTCCCACCCCGGGCACCAAGCCTACTTAGTGGTTCTGGGGACTCAGTGGGTATGGTGAACGGCTCGCGTTTCGATGTCGATGCGGGCGCCGGATTCAGCCGTCTCCGACGTCTGCGGTTCTCGCGCTGGCGCGGCGTCGCTGGATTCGTTCATCGCCGCGCACTTGAAATACTCCGCGATCATCAACGCCACAATCGCCAGCCCAGCCAGGAGCCAGGATAGAGGAACCGTCCCGTGTTCCAGCCGGCTGATCGCCTCTGTGTTGCTCGCTCCCACGACGGTAAACGCCGCTACCGCAAACAGCACCCCCAACCAGAAGAACAGATCGCCAATCATATCAAGCCGTTCTTTGTTCTGGCCCATGAGAGATACTTCCCCCTTGACATCAGCCGCCTTGATCGTACAGCCGCTTATGGAGCCCATCAAATAAGGCGATGGCTGTATTTATGACTTTTTCATTGACTGGAATCCAGACTGGGGCATGGTCTGGCGAATCGGGTTGCGTTGGCTTGCTGGCGCTCTTTTGCTGGCCTTGGCTTCCGTCGCAACTCGCGCACAAGCCCCGCGCCCCCAACGATTTCTGCCTCCCGGAACCTTTGAGGCCAGCTCCCGGCTGGTTCTGGTCCCGGTAAGCGTTACCGATAACTCCGGCAAGACGATCTTGGGCCTGGGTGCTGGCGATTTCAAGATCTTCGACGACCAGAAACCGCAGTCCATCATCTCGTTCTCCAGGGAAGACGTTCCTTCGTCGATCGGCTTGGTTTTGGACGTAAGCGGCAGCATGCGGAATTCGCTCGGTCTGGCCAAGGCTGGAGCGCAAGCTTTCGTCCGCGACGCCAACCCCAGCGACGAATTCCTTCTGTTGACCGTATCGACCCAGCCCGGCGCCGCAACTTCTCTCAGCGGATCTTTCAGCGGCGATGCCGCCGGAGTTGCGCAGGACATCGCCTTCACCAAACCGGGAGGGATGACCGCTCTGATCGATACCGTCTATCTGGGGCTCACGCAAATGCGTAACGCCAGCCATCCCCGGCGAGCCTTGGTTGTGTTCTCCGACGGCATGGACAACCACAGCAAGTACTCGCGGAATCAATTGTTGCGGGCCGCTCTCGAAGCCGACGTTCAGATCTACACTATTTTGCTGCCGACCACCCCCGGAGGCACGGCGGGCGGCGGCGCCCCGTTCCGCCCCAGCATGATCGCGAAGCCGGGAGATCGCGGAGCGGAGACGCAAGGACCGGATCTCCTGGAAGCCCTCGCCGATAAAACCGGCGGCTTGCACTTCCGCGCCCGCAACCAAGCCGAGGCTGAACAAGCCATGCTGAAAACCGGTGAGGCTCTCCGCAGCCAGTACGTCATCGGGTATCAGCCCCCCGATTCTGGAACTGCCGGAAAGTCCCACCGGATTCATGTGACCACCTCCGTGCCGAAGGTTTACATCCACGCCCGTAGCGGATACTACGAGCCGTAGCCGGCCGCCCGGCTTCTTCTCCCCGGGCTACTTCTTTTCGATGTTGTCGCCGAACACGAAGCCGACTTCGGCCATGGTCCGGAGCTGGTTATTCTTGGTTCCCAGCATGCCGAATACGTCGCCCGGGGTATAGCTGCCTGCGTGCGCCCATCCGATATCGCCGCGCACGAAGAAGCCACCCTTTTGGAAGGTAGGCGTCGCCGTGAAGGACGTGCCCGTGCTTCCCGGTCCGAACATCAGGTTGACCGTGTCCTGCGCCACGCTGCCGGAGCTCGAAATGTACTCGTAGCGCAACGGCAGGGAGAAGCCGTGCTTGAACGCGTAGCTCAGCAGGATCGCGCCGCCGCTAGTCGACGCGCCCTTCACAATCCCGATGTTGGCGTTGGTCGGCACGTCGGTGTATTGGAAATACGGCTGCACGATCCAGGGGCCCTTGGTGAACGTATAGATCACGTTGTAGATCGATCCGTCATTCTGCACCGGCGTGGCCAGGCTCGCAAACTTGGTCTGGCCCAGGTTTCCGCCCGCCACAAAGGAGAGCGCGTTGGGACCATTCGTGTAAGCCAGCGATCCGGAGAGCCAAGTGTACCGGTTGGAGTAGAAACCGTCGTTCCAGCTCAGTGACGCGGAGAACTTGCCCATGGCCTGATTCACCTGAATGCCGCGGTTAATCGCGTTTTCTTGATTCCACAGCAGGCCGCGTTCGACGTTCATGTTCTCGAAAGTGAAGGTGTACTCGGCGCCGATCAGCGTCGGTAGGGAGCCGATTTCGATCGAGGTGTTCTTCCCCGCCTGGAATTTCAGAAACGCTACCGGCAGCGGACCCCAGAGGTCGCTGATGGTCTTTTGTGTATCCAAGTAAGGGGTGGCCAGGGCCGGGATGTTGTAGCCGCCCGCTTCGAGGAAGAATTGGAACCATCCATCGGTTTTCTGGATGAAGACCTGCCCGTTGCTCAAAGCCGCCTGCTGCGTGTTGTCCCCGGGAATATGGTTGGTCTGAACCATTCCCATCCCGCTTAAGAACCCATTCACGGCGATGTTGCCGAAGGGTCCGGCGTTGAACATCGCTGGCGGCAAATTCGATAACGGACCGGTGATCGCCGGCGTCGAAAGAGGCATGGGTGCGGCCGGAGCCGCAGGGGTGCTAGCTGCGGGCGTGGTCGCCGCGGCGGTTGCAGGTGTTGCCGGCGCCTGAGCCAACATTGGCAGCACCGGGAAGAGAAAGCATGCAAGAAATGATCGTTTTACGAACATGGTGAGAGATAACCCCTTATGGATGTTCTATTTGCGGTACGGGCGAGCAGGCAGAACTCAAGCTAGACGCCGCGCTCCCTAGACCGCGAGACTGTGTCTTTTTGGCTTAAGCGTTCAGTCGGCGAGGCAACGTGGCGCCGTGGGAAGAGATTAGTGACATCGTATCACTGGCAGGGCATCTTTCATAACTTTTTTATGTCTTTTTCAGATTCAAAATTTGAATACAAGGTATCGAAGTTTCTTCAGTCTTCGCCATTTCTTTCAGCAGAAAAGGAGTTGTCCCAACGCTCGAAGACGCAGCTTTGATATTTTTAGAACTTTTTTAGCTTTCTCTTAGAAAAGATATATACTCTTATAAGGCTACCCCCCGTAGATCGGTGGCACACTCCTATTCCTGAGGTGAGCTATGGTCTGCACCGAAAGAAAACGTCTAGTCGCGAATCATCTGAGAGCGATTGCTGAATGGAAGGAAGCGGCCCATGCCGACTTCAACGCCGGGGAACGGCCTGCGACCATGGGCGCTTGGAATGCGGCCCTGGAAGCCGAACAGGCGATCCACGATCACCGGGAGGAACACGGCTGCGACGAAGTTCCCGAAGGGCGCGCCGCGCGGATGTGACGCGCTAGCGCTGCTGGAAGTCTTCCAGGTGGCTGACCATCTCGGGATAGGCGTTCGCTCCCAGCTCATGCAGGTCTATGCCCTGGCGCTCGCCGTCCGGCGCCACGCGATAAACCACCAGGCGGCTCAAAGCCCAATTGGTTCCGTAGATCATCGGAAAGACAAAACCCACAAGGGTTGCAGCGCCGATCACTTGCGCCAGCCACTGGCCTTCGTTGTAGACTCCCGGAAACCGGACCAGAAAGCCCGCCGCGATCACGCCCCACAATCCGCCCACGCCGTGCACGGAGATCGATCCGCTGGGGTCGTCGATCTTCAGGTGCAGCTCCAGCCATTCGACCGAGAACGTCACCACGGCGCCGGCGACTAATCCAACCATCATGGCCTCGGCGGGAACCTGAAAAGCTGCTCCCGCGCTGGATGCGGCCAAACCGGCGATCCAGCCGTTCGCGCTCAAAGACGCGTCTGGTTTGCTGAAGCGTGTCCGCGTCACCAGGGCCGCGGCCAGCAAAGCGGAAGCCGCGGTTAGCGTGGTGTTGACCGCAATCATGGGGATGCGGCTGGGCGTGGCGCCGTAGAAAAGGATCGAAGCGGAGGAGTTGAGGCCGAACCATCCCACCAGCGCCAAGAAGCACCCGAAGGTGGTAAAAACGGCATTGTGCCCGGGAAGCGCCATGGGCATCCCTTCCTGCGAGAATTTTGCGCGGCGCGGTCCGGCGATCCAGGCGATCGAGAGAGCGGATAACCCTCCCACCGTTTGAATCGTTCCTGCGCCTCCCGCGTCCACAAATCCCCCTCCGATACCGAAGGAACTCCCCAAGGCGGCCAGCCATCCGCCGCCCCAGCTCCAGTGAGCAAAAAGAGGGAAGGTCCAGGCGGCCAGCACGGCGGTAGATAGCGCCGCGGCGCCCAAGCGCCAACGCTCCGCGCCGGCTCCCAGTGGAATGATTGCCGCGAGCGCGCAGGCAAACATGCCGAAGCAAGCCATCAACGCAGCCGGACTTTCAGGATCGATCCGGGCAAAAAACAGCTTTCCTGCGCCGATCCAATTCCACGCATGGCCCCCGGCGGTCAGAGCGAAGCCGGCCCCTCCCGGAATCCCTTGCCAGGCAAATCCGCATATCACGTAGACCACGGCCGCCACGCCGATCACAGTCAATGACGACATCATGGAGTGCACCGCGCTGCGCGACCGTCCCAGCCCGGAGTTCATCAGAGCCAAGCCCGCATAGGCTAACGGAATCAGCAAGATAAGAAGTCCGCAGAAAGCGGCTGTGGTGGGAGGCAAGTTGGATGGAACCACATTGGAAAAGGCCATGTTTGCGAGAGGCATCCTGCTTAGCGGCGATCTCCTTAGCGGCGTTCCTCGCGTTCCTCGGTTTCCGGCAAGTGCGCCCGCGTGACCAAAACCAAACCCAGAAGCTCAATGGCGATTCCGGCAAATACAAACCCGGCCCGCGCCGGCGCCGCGGGAAGCACAACCACAGCGGTGAGCACGATAATCCAGCCAGCCGGTAGCAGCAGAAATCCCGCCAGTTTCATGGATTCCTCAAAGTATCACAGCATGCCGATTACAACCGTTTGGCAACGAAGAACAGCAACCCCAGCACCACGATCGGGATCAAAGCCATCGCCACATAAAACGCGATCCGCCGCGCCATTGGATCCTTGCGCTGCTTCCAGTTGATCAGTTCCTGCCGTTCCGCGACGCCCACCTGCTCCGGATGCTCCAGGTCCCAGATGAATTCGTCCGCGCTCTTGTAGCGGTTGGCCGGCTCACGTTCCAGCGCGCGATACAGGATCTCCTGCAACTCCGGGCTGATCTGTGAATTGACCGCGCGAGGGGGGATGGGATTGTTGAGCACCCGCTCATTCATAATCGCGAACGGATTCTCTCCCGCGAAAGGAAGCTTGCCCGTCAGCATCTCATAGAGTATGATTCCGAGCGAATACAGGTCGCTGCGGGCGTCGCCGCGCTTGCCCTTCACCTGCTCCGGCGAGATATAGTCGGGCGTACCCATCACCTGCGACAGCTTGCCAAAAGTCAGCCTGCGGGCATCGGCCTTGGACGCAATGCCGAAGTCGATCAGCTTGATGTTATCGTCGTCGCCCACCATCACGTTTTCCGGCTTGAGATCGCGATGCGCCACGCCGCGGCTGTGGATATGCTGCAGGGCGTGCAGGATGTTGATGGCGATCTTGATCGCGCGCTCCTCCGGCATCGGCCGCTGCTCACTCATGATGTTCCGCAGCAGGCGGCCTTCCACCCACTCCATCACCATGTAGACCCGGCTGCGCTTTTCGGTGTCGTAGACCTTCATCACGCCGGGATGGTTCATCATCTTGCCGATCTCGCCCTCGCGCTGGAAGCGCTCGAACAGCACCGGCTCGCATTCCATCTCGGGATGAGGGACTTTGACGGCCACCTGTTTGCCGTCATTGAGATCGATGGCGCGAAAAATCGACGCCATGCCGCTACGCGCCACGACATTCTCGATGCGGTAGTGATCCAGGATGTCGCCGTTTTTGACCGGGGTCACGCTTGTTGATATCCGCCCGCAAAACGGAGCCTGGCGGCCCTTTCCGGGCGGCGCCTCCAGGGCGAATCCGCGGGGCCGGCGAGCCGGCGTTTCATCGCAGCCGGTACGGCCGGCCGCGATACATTCCCACCCGTTCTACAGTCTTCACGCGGATGAGGAGGACACTGACATTATCGCTGCCATCATGTTCATTGGCAAGCTCGATCAGGGTTCCGGCAGCATCTTGAAGGTCACCGGAAGAGGCCGTGCGGGCGATCTCCGCTCCAGAAACCGCCCCGTGCAATCCGTCCGAGCAGAGCAGCAGCACATCCCCGGCGAGCACCTGATGCTCGCTGGCATCCACGCTGACGAACAGATCCAGCCCCAGGGAACGGCTGAGGATATGGCGCGTCTCCGCCTTGGCCGCTTCGCGCGCGCTCATCACGCCCAGGCGGACCTGGTCATTCACCACCGTGTGGTCGCGCGTGAGCGACATGGCGTGCCCGCGCCGGATCAAATAGCAGCGCGAATCGCCTACGTGAGCCACTACAGCCCGGTCATAACGCAACGCGCAGGAGACCAGCGTAGTCGCCATCGCGGTGCCGCCCGGCCCGGTAGCGCGGCCGGTCTCGTAAACTTTGATATTCGCGGCTTGGACCAAGCGAGGCAGTAAAGTCGAATGCGCCTCGCCCAAAGCGGATGCCCGGAACCCCGCGATCAGCGTCTCGACCGCCGTTCGCGAAGCTACCTCTCCCAAATCCTGCCCGCCCACCCCGTCCGCGACAGCGAACAGCCAGCCGCGGCCACGCATTTCCAGTGAGGTTTCCGGTGCGGAATAACCCAGAAAGTCTTCGTTGTGGCCGCGCTTCCGGCCCGGATCGGATCGCAAGACAAACTCCAGGCCTAATCCCGCGGAAACAGGTGCTTCGACCGCCCGGGTTGCTGGAGCCGCAGCGGGCTCTCGATGATAAGGGGCCATGACGCGTCGTCCCTCAAAAAATTGCGCGGGCCAGTTTCAACCGCCCTGGCCCGCGGGATCATTCTAAAACGATCCTAACCAATCCAGGGAACTACGCCGTGGTCGCCCCGCCCCGGCGGCCCTCCACCAAGGTCGTGCGGCCGGACTTCTTGCTGGAACTCATGAAGAAAATGCCGCCGTAGATCGCCCAACAAGCGGCGATTCCCAGCGCGAGCAAGGGTTCCTTGGGTGTGCCGAAGCCCATGAACGGTCCGATCAAGTAGAACACCATGCAGGCCAAGTTGGCCAGCAAGCCGAAGATGGGGATCAGCAGGTGACTGCACCATCTTGAACATGGGGTGGTTGTGGTAACACACGATGCACGTCACGCAACTCAGCATATACAGCAGGAAGGTGCCGAAATTCGAAGCCAGCGTAATCGTCAGCAGCGAATTGGGGAGAGCCGCCATGGCGTCGTGGCCCATATAGCCGAAGCTGGACCAGAAGCCTTGCGGCAATGCCTTGATGGTGGCGTCCGAGAGAGCCGGAGCGTCGCCGAAAGGAACCGCCACCGCGATGCAGCCGATTACTGCGGAGATGGCGGCCAAGGTCCAAATGGCGCGATGGGGAGTCAGATTCTCGGAATGGAGCAGGCCGAAATGTTCCGGAACTTCTTCGTCCTTGCCCATGGCGTAAGTGACGCGCGCGCCGGTGTTCATGCAGGAGAGCGTGGTGCCGATCAGCGCCAGGAACACGGTGACCGCTTCAATCAGCATGAAGATGCGTCCGTGGCCGGCTCCGAAGACGGCGTCGCCCACGATGACCATCATGTCGCCGATGGGCGCCGACGATCCCGAGGCGGTGGTCATGGGGTATCCACTATTTAAGAAGTAGTTCGCCGCGAAGTATTCAAAGAGATAGCAGAAGGCTCCTTGCACCAGCAGCGAGGTGATGACGGCGATGGGAACATCGCGCTTGGCGTTTTTAGCCTCGCCGCCCATCGCAGTAACGGATTCGAATCCGACCAGAATCAGAATCGCGACGGTGGCTTGCACGAAGGCGTTACCCCAACCGTGAACTCCAACCACGGAGCCCGCATCCGGATGGCTCTGGAAGACGCCATGATCGTCCTTGGCGGGATAGTCGATCTTGAAGGCCACGGGCTTGCCGCTCGCGTCGAGCATGGGCTTAGGCGTGCCGTCGGCGTTGCGCGAAACAACGTCGGTGGTGGTTCCATTCGTGGTCTGCTTTTCGGTGGCGAACTCATAGGGGTACGTGGCACTGGAGGATGCATCCCAGTTGAAGGCGACCGTTCCCGGAGGATGGTTCATCCGGTATCCCAGGGCCAATACCGAGAAGACGATCAATGCACTGATCTGAATGACGTTGATGGCGATGTTTACCGAAGTCGAGCCGTTGACGCCGCGATAGGCGATGTAGGCCACACCGAAGGAGAACAGGATCGCCACGGCCATCATAAACATGGGACCGGGGTTAGTGGCGCTCATGAAGTTGGGCCACAAGGTTCCGACCACGAACCCGGTAAAGACGCCCGTCACGCCGACCATCACGCCCGGATAGATCCAGTAGTATAGGTGAGAGCCCCAACCGACGATGAACTTCGACAGGCGGGCGTACTTCCAGGCTTTATCGTGATTGAGGAAAGACTGCTCAGCGAAATAATACGAACTGCCGGTGCCGGGATACAGCTTCGCCATTTCGGCGTAGCAAACGGCGGTCGCCAGACAGAGCAGTAAGGCGATCATGATGCCAAACCACATTGCCGGGGCGGTCGTTCCGGTGGCGCCTTGGATTGCGAAAGTGAGCCAAAGGAAGGCGCCGGGAGCAATCAGCGCCATCGCGTTCATAGTCAACCCTGTTAGCCCTAGGGTTGCCTGCATTTGGGGTGCGTTGGTATCAGCCATGGGAGACCTCGATTTTTTGGATTGGACAGCGAGACAGGGCTGGCTAAAGGAAAGCTAACGGGGCTTGGGATACAGGATAGCGGCGTTCCATCGGTTATTCCAATAGATTGTTTTTATTGGGCCGATCGACATAAAAGACCTTTCATGAGGTTAGCCATTTTGCTTCAATGAGTTACAGGTAGCATGGAACAGATCGTGCTCAATTGGGAACCCGTCCGGCGCGCTTACTCCGTCAGCGAACTGACCGGTGAACTACGGGATCTTCTGCTGGAACGCTTCACCGATATCTGGGTCTCCGGCGAGATCTCCGGAACCAAGCTCGCTGCCAGCGGCCACTACTATTTCACCTTGAAGGATCAAGCCGCCCAGATCCGTTCGGTCTGCTATAAGATGACCGCCCGGTACCTCAAGTTCAAACCGCAGGATGGCGTGGCGGTTCTGGCTCGCGGCCGCCTGGATCTGTACGACGCGCGCGGAGAGCTTCAGCTTGTAGTGGAGACGTTGGAGCCCCAGGGCCACGGCGCTTTGCAGTTCGCCTTTGAACAGCTCAAGCAGAAGCTGGCCCTGGAAGGCTTGTTCGACGCCGCGCGGAAACGCGCATTACCCCCTCTGCCGGAGCGCATCGGAGTAGTAACCTCACCCTCCGGCGCCGTTATCCGGGACATCCTGGAGATTCTGGAGCGCCGCTGCCCGGGCCGCCATATTCGACTCTTCCCGGCGCAAGTTCAGGGCGAAGGCGCGGCCGAACAGATCGCCACGGGAATCGATTATTTCAGCCAGACCGGTTGGGCCCAAGTGGTGATTGTCGCGCGCGGCGGCGGATCGCTTGAGGACCTGTGGGCGTTCAACGAGGAGCGCGTCGCGCGCGCTATCGCGGGTTGCTCGGCGCCGGTGATCTCCGCGGTAGGTCACGAAACCGACTTCACCATCGCCGATTTCGTCGCTGATCTGCGCGCCCCCACTCCCTCGGCCGCCGCCGAACTGGTCATCGCCACGCGGGCCAGCCTAATGGACCGTCTGGAAGGCGGAGAAGCAAAGCTACGCCAAGCAGTCCGTCTGACGCTGGCGTTATTGGGCCGGCGTTTGGCGCATCAATCGATGGATCCGGCACGCCTCCATCGGGCGATCGGACGCCGTATCCAGCGCGCCGATGAGCTCGACTATCGCTTGAGAGACGCGGGCCGTGGCGCGATCGAGCGTCGCAAGAAAGCGCTGGACGGCCTGATCTCGCGGTTGCGGCGCCTGGATGTACGATTGCGCTTAGTCGACGCGCGGAGGCGCTTGGAAGGGTCGGAATCGCGGCTCCGCCAGCGGATGCGCCTGGAGCTGAATCGGGCCAGCGCCACGCTCGCGCCGCTCGAAGCCCACCTGGCTCAATTGAGCCCGCTAAAGATTCTCGACCGCGGCTACGCCATCGTTACCAGAGACGACGAGCACGCGGGCAAACTGGTCAAAGCTCCCGAGGACGCCCCCAAAGGCTCCGGCCTCCGCGTGCGCGTCGCCAAAGGCGAGTTCCGGGCCAAAGTCACTTAGGCTTGCTACTGATTGAGCGGGGGAACCCGGCTGGGCTGGATCGAGATATTCGCCGTGTCGCTCTGGCCCATCATCGTTACCACAACTGGAACGCTATCTCCGCTGGCTACTCCGGTGGGCACCTGCACGTCTAGCTGGTATTCGCCCGACACCCCCGGAGAAAGCCCGCTGAACAGCACACTCGCCGTGATCCCTCCAATGGTCACCGTCGGCATGGTCGGCGTCTCATACAAAGGATTGCCGCTGGCCGGAGCGACTTGGCCCGTAGGCAACGTCGCCCCCGTCGGGCTGCCGCCGACCGTCGCCAAGCCGAGGCCGGTTAGATAGATGGTCAAATAGTCGCCGATATTGGCGGGCTCGCCGCATTCGGTTAGCGCGCTGGTCGACGCCGCGCACACCGGGAATCCGATATCGGTCGCCGCCACCGTCGGCAGCACGACCCAAGCAGAGTTCAGAAACTGCACGATCGCGTAGGCGTTGCTCGTCTTGGGGTCGGTGAACCGGAACATGCTGGGAAGCGCTGGAACCATATTGAGTGTGTAGTTGGCAAAGTTGGCCGTCGAGGTGGTGAGTTGCACATTGACCGTCCCGGTCGTCGGAAGGGTGTCCGGAACCAAAAGGTCGATCTGCCCCGAGCTGCCTACCGCTCCGGCCGCAGCGGGCGCGCCGGCCGGGATCAAATGGAACATGGGCGCGGGTGTCCCATTGAACGTCACTTGTACGCCTTCCGACGACGTATTCGGGAACTCGCTAATGTTTAGCGTGGAAGCGCCAAGACTGTTGGCGAATACGCTCGCAATGGATCCGGGAGCGATGGTTCCGGGGCTCGCGAACGACCCGTTCACCGTCACCGCCCCGAGGCCCGCCACCGGAAGCGTGATCATGTTGGAACTGCTGACGCCCTGTAGGGTTATGACCAGCGGCGCCGTACCTTGCACAGTGGCCGGAACCATGAAGTTGATCTGATACGTGCCGCCCCCGTACTGCGAGCTTGCCGCGAAGGTGACAGAGGCGTTGACGCCGCCCACGGTAACTTTTGGCGTCGGCGAAACCGGGTTCAGTGGAAACGTCTGGCCGCTGGCGGGTATTCCATCCTGTGTTGCGGGAGTGGTGGCCCCTAATCCGATCGCGAAGACGGTCAAAAGCTGGTTGGCCGTCGCGGGCGCCGCGTAGGTTATCTGCGCGAAGGTCTTGGCGTCAACGACGACCGCCGGTCCGGTGGCCGCGCCACCCGGAGCCTGGAACGCCGGAGACACCGCCGCGATGGTAACCGAAAATGCTTGGGATTGGACCCCCGAAACTGTAACAACGACGTTCGCCGGACCCGTGGCAACCTCAAACGGGATCTCGACGGAGAACGCAGTGGAAGTGAAGTAAAAAGCGGGTCCGAAAATATACGCCGGCTTGCCGCCCACCGTCACGGTCACCTTCGAGGCGTCGGCCCCAAAACCGGTCCCGGCGACGATCGCCAGCAGGCCGGGGCATAGCGTGGTGCTGTAGGAATACTGGTTGTACACCGAGGTAACAGTCGGCGCATTTTGGGCAAACGCAGCAACGGCGGAAAAGGCAATTAGAACTCCGATTTTGCGCATAGGGTCTTCTTATAGCACGTTCCTTCCAGGGACGCTAATGAAAATTAGGTTCGTGCCGACGCAAGCGCCAGGCCAGGGCCAGAGCCAGGCGATGCCGCCGGGCAATTGCGTCAGAGTTTATAAACTTCTTATCATCAAAGCGTGAAGCCCGGGCAATGCAGCATCTGCTGACCCTTTCCTACCGCGACCGGTCGCGTGCGCTACGCGAAATCGCGGATCTATCCCGCAGCCTCCCCGTCGCCGTACGCGAGAGCTTCGATGTTCTGTTAACCGCCTCGCCCTCGCCGGAGCGAGGCTTGCAGTATTTCGTGCGTCTCCGGGAGCGCAAGCCCGCGGCTTTCGAGCGCTTGACTCGTTCTACCTCCGGCCTGCGCTACTTGGTCGCAGTCTTCGCCCACAGCCGCTTTCTATCCGAGGAGATTCTGGAGCGCCCCGAATGGGCCGAACAACTTCTCGCTGAGAGCGCCTTGACGGAGGCGGTCACGGCCGATTCCTTATGCGAGCAATTGGAACTGGAGCGCGCCTCCGGGGTGCCCGACCCGCTGCTACTTGCGAAGTTCCGGCGGCGTCAGACGCTGCGCATTCTGGTGCGCGACGTTCTGGGACTCGGAACGCTCCCCGAAATTACGGCGGAGCTTTCGGATCTCGCCGACGCCTTGGTGGGCTTCGCGTACCAGCGGATTCATCGGGACCTGGTGAAGCGCTACGGCGTGCCGCGCGCGGACAACGGCAGCGAAGCGAAGTTTGCGGTGATCGCGCTGGGCAAGTTGGGGGGCAAGGAGCTAAACTACAGCTCCGATATCGACCTCATGTTCGCTTACTCCGAACCCGGCTTCACGGACGGTCCGGAGCGCATCACCAACAAGGAGTTTTTCAAACTCGCGGCCAACCGGCTCACGGAGCTGCTGTGTACTTATACGGCGGAGGGTGTGTGTTACCGCGTGGATCTGCGCCTCCGGCCCGATGGCAGCCTGGGTGAGGTGTGCGTTTCCCTGGACGGCGCGCGCAAGTATTATGCCGAGCGCGCGCGCGACTGGGAGCTGCAGATGTTGATCAAAGCTCGCGTCGCGGCAGGCGACGATTCCACCGGCCAAGCTCTCCTGGAATTCGTCGAGCCTCTCATTTACTCCACCACTCTGGACTTCTCCGCCGTGGAGCAGCTCTCGCAGACCCGGGAGCGGCTTAACGAGAAGCTAGCCGCACGAAAAGCGAAGTGGGGGTTGGCGACCCGCATCCGCGAGCGCGCAACCATCGACGTGAAGCTGGAGCGTGGCGGCATTCGCGATATTGAATTTTTGGTCCAGTGCCTGCAGCGCCTCTATGGCGGCATGGAGCCGTGGGTGCGCCACGGCGGCACGATGCTCGCCCTGGCCCGGCTGCAGGACAAAGGTTTCCTCTCTGGCGCCGAGTACGGCCGGCTCGCGTCCGCGTATCAATTCCTGCGTCACCTGGAGCATCGCCTCCAATTCGAGGATGACTTGCAGACGCACACTTTACCTAACGGTCCCGAAGAGCTGGATCTCCTGGCGCAACGCATGCCTGGCGGAGGCGGGTCCCCGGAGTGGCTGATGGCGGAGCTGCGCGGCCACCTGAGACGCGTGACGGATATCTACACCCGAGTGGTTGGCGCACAAACCATTTCGCCGGACGGTTTGGACGAAGACGAGCCGCACCCGGTGCGCGGCGCCGCCGGCCCTCGCGCCAGCAGTGTAGTACTGGCTTTGGATCAGCGTGCGCCGGCTCTATCCGCTGCTTTGGCTCGCGCGGACCTGCAACGCGGATATCGCGGGTTCGAACACTTCCTGGAACGCCTCTCCGGGGACGCCAGGCGGCTGGACGCGCTGAATTCCGACCCGGATCTGGCCGAGCGCACCTTGGACCTGTTCGAGCACAGCCCCTATTTTGCCGAGGAATTGATTCGTTCCCCCGAGCTGGTGGACGATGTGGCGCGCGCGAGGTTCCCGCTGATCGCGGAGGAGCCGGCGCCGCATGAGCTTTCCGATCTCCGCCGATGGTTTCGCCGCGCGATGGTCCGCATCCAAACGGAGAGCGTCTGTTTGTCGCATCCCATCTTCGATACTCTGAACCGGACCTCGGAGCTGGCCGACGCCATCGTCGCCCGCGCTTATGAAATCGCCATAGCGGAAACGTTGCGCGCGCACCCTCCGCAAAGCGGCTCCTACGAGCCTCGCCATCAGATGTGGGTGATCGCGCTGGGCCGCCTGGGCACGCGCGAGTTCGACCTTGCCTCGGACGCCGACCTGGTCTTTGTGCTGGCCGATAGCGACGCAAACGAGCTTCAATTCTGGACTCGCGTGGCGGAGCGTCTGGTGGATATGGTCGCCGCATACACCGGAGGCGGAACCTTGTTTACGGTCGATAACCGGTTGCGGCCCAACGGCAGCAGCGGCCCGTTGGTGCACACCGAGGGCGCGGTGACCGATTACTTCGCGAAGAAGGCGGAGGCGTGGGAAGGCATCACGTACATGAAATCGCGGGCCATCGCGGGCGACCCGGCGCGCGCGGAGGCCTTCCTGCACCAACTCCAGGAGGTCGATTGGCGCCGTTACGGCCAGAGCGGACGCTCGCGTTCGGACCTGCGCCAGATGCGGTTAAAGCTCGAAAAAGAGCAAGGGTCTTTGCACCCGCTCAAGGCCGGGCGCGGCGGATACTACGACATCGACTTTTTCCTGATGTATCTGCGCCTCCGAAGCGCGGGCGTGTTCTTTCGGGTGCTCAATACCCCGCTGCGGATCGAGGTGCTGGAGAGCATGGGCGATCTGGACCGCGCGGGAGCGCAATTCCTGCTGGACGCCGCAACCTTTTACCGCGCCTTGGATCACGGCCTGCGCGTGATCACGGGCCATGCCGAAGCCAAGCTTCCGAAATCCGAGGCCCAGCGGGAAACGCTCACGGTGCTGTTGCGGAGATGGACGCCGATTCCCTTGACCGAGCTGGCTGAAATCCGCAATAAGGTCAGCGCGGCCTGTGACCGGCTGTTCGGCTAAGGCGATCGGCTAAAGGCGATTAATCGCTTCCGAAGATGGTGAGCTGATTATCCACGCTCACGACGCCCTTGATTTTTTTCGTGATCTTTTCGGCTTTTTCCTTGGCTTTCGGCGTGCGCACCTGCCCCTTGAGCGTCACCTTGCCGTCCTTCACGGTTACGTCGAATCCGCCGCCGCGAACATCCGTATCGTTGGCGAGTTTGGCCAGGACTTCGTCATGAATCCGGCCGTCTGAATTACCCTGCGCGACCAGCAACGGCGTCACCAGAACGAATATCAGCAGGAGTGAGAGTAGGCGCATAAGGCTCCATTTCCTACAATAGCGCGGGAAGGCATACGCTAGTTTCCAATCATCGCTAATTTCCAATCATGCGGCGCCAATCCGAGGCCGCCAGAAACTCCGGGTCTTCGCGCCAGCGCGTGCGAACTTTGACAAAAGTCCGCAAAAACACTTTCTTCCCGAACAGCCGCTCCATTTCCTCACGCGCCCGCGTTCCGATCTTCTTGAGCAACGCTCCGCCGGCCCCGATCAGAATCGTCTTTTGACCGGCGCGCTCGACATAAATAGACGCTTCGATGCGCAGCAGAGTTGCGGTGTCGTCAAAGCTTTCGATCATCACCGCGACGGCGTGCGGGACCTCCTGCCAGGTCAAGTGGAGTATTTTCTCGCGCAAAATCTCGGCGGCCAGGAAGCGTTCCGGCTGATCGGTGACATGACCCTCGGGGAACAGCGCCGGACCCTCCGGCAGGCGTTTGACGATCTCGGCGCGGAGGTCGTCAAGCCCCGTGCCCTTCAGCGCGGAGACCGGGATGTACTCGGCAAAATCGTGCAGTTCCCGGTACCGCTCGATCAATGCGAGAATCCGGGGCTTCTCCGCAAGCTGATCCACTTTGTTGAACACCGCCAAAACCGGCGCGCCGATCTTCTTGACCAAATCCACCGCTTGCGCGTCATCCTGGGTGAACGGCGCCAGCGCGTCGGCGACAAACAGCACCACGTCCGCCTCCATGGTCGCGCGGACCGTATTCATCATGTGCCTGTTGAGCAGGGTGTCCGACTTGTGAATTCCCGGAGTATCCAGGAACACAATTTGCGCCTCGGGCAACGTCAGCACGCCCTGAATGGAAGTCCGGGTGGTCTGCGGCCGCGGCGCGACGATGGCCAGCTTCTGCCCCACCAGCGCATTTAACAACGTCGACTTTCCGGCGTTCGGGCGGCCCAAAATGGAGACGAACCCCGCGCGGTGCTTGCTCATGGGATGGCGATCATTTGGCGACCGCTTTTGCCACGCGCACCTGATCCACGCGCCGGTCGTTGGCGGCCAGCACTTTAATCAAAATCCCATCGCGCCCCGTCTCTTCGCCCACCACCGGAACGTGGCCCAGCCATTCCGTAACCAAACCGCCGATAGTAGTCGATTCGGTTTCGTCCTGCGGATGATAGTCCAGCAGATCCGACAGCCGGTCGACATCGAAGCTGCCGGAGACCACGTAACTCCCGTCCGGGTCCTGGCGGAAATCGCGCTCCGGTTCGTGCTCATCGTGGATTTCGCCGACGATTTCCTCCACCATGTCCTCGAGCGTGACAATCCCGGCGGTCGAGCCGTATTCGTCCACGACAACCGCCATGTGGGCGCCCTCTTCCTGCATCTCCCGCAAAAGATCGTTCACCGGCTTGGTCTCCGGCACCGCGCGAATCGGACGCATGATGTCGCGGACCTTGCGCGTGGCCCGTTCCGCTTCGTCCACCTCGAACATGTCGCGCACGTGCACGAAACCGCAGATGGAGTCGATATCGTTCTCGTAAACGGGAATGCGCGAGAACTGCTCATGAATCACCAACTGCCGCAATTCCTCCAGGCTGGCATCCTGGCCGATGGCCACGATTTTCGGCCGGGGCGTCATCACCTCGCGCACCGTCTTGTCGCCGAAGGCCATCACGGATTGGATCAGCTCCCGATCGCCCTCTTCGATGATGCCTTCCTCACGGCCCGCGGTGATCAGCGCGTCAATATGCTCCTCCGGCCGAGCCGTTTCCTCGGGATGATCCGCGGGACCCAATTCGAACAGCGATTGGAGAAACTCCAGCGACCATATCAATGGACGCGCCACCAGCGCGACGGCGCGCAGCACCGGCGCCAGAGGCAACAATCCCCCTGCGTTGCTTCTGCGATAGATGATCTGTGGAATGATGTACGTGCCCACGATGGTGAACGCACCCGCCAGCACGCAAGCCGCCAGAACCGCCTCGGTCAAGGATGTCCCTTCCAGATCCAGAGTAATGGCGAGGACCAAGCAGCCGGTCACGGCCAAGCCGACATGTTTGACGATGGAAAACGTCAGCGCGCCGCGTTCCGTGGATAGCCCTATCTTCGGTTCCAGCGTCTGCTTAAAGAACTCCAGCGACGGCAACTCCCGGGCGTGGATCCGCAGGGCTTCCAGGTAGAGCACTTGAACGCAGGTGACCGCGACCACGATGGCCGCAATCGCGCAAGCCGCAAAAATCAGCAGAGAGATCATGCCCGAGCCCGCTCCACTGAGCTTCTCTCCACTAAACTTCGCTCCACCAGACCCAGCGGCAGTTTGAGCCGCCGCCGCCACAAGTCTTCCGCGCGCGCCATCTCGCCTCGATCGGTTTCGTGATCCATCCCGGCCAAGTGCAGCAAGCCATGCAACATCAGAATGCGCAGCTCATCTTCCACCCCATGGCCGAACTCCGCAGCTTGCGCCGCGGCGCGGTCCAGCGAGATTGCGATCTCGCCCCCGGAAGCTCCATCCGGCCGCGGGAAGGAGAGCACATCCGTAGGCGCATTTTTTTTTCGGAAGGTCCGATTCAGTGTCTGCAATTCCTGGTCGTCCGCGATCAGGCAAGTGACCGGGCAACCGGGCGTCACGCGGGCCGCGGCGGACTTCAGAAACCCGGCGAGGTCCTTTCGCCGGACGGATCGAAACGCCCCGCGGGAAGGAATGCGAAATAGCACGGATACACCTTCGCTTGACATAACCGCGCCTCAGGCGACGGGGGTTTCGGCCGGAGAGGAGCCGGCCGGCTCGGCGGGCTCTGTTAATTTGAACGACATCTGCCGATTGGCCCCGATGGCTTCGTTGTAACGCTCGTACGCCTTCACAATTTTCTGCACCAGGTTGTGACGCACCACGTCGCGGTCGTCGAATTGCACGAAGCGGATGCCCTCCACGCCACGCAACACCTCGATGACTTCGATCAGTCCGCTGCGCTGCATGCCGGGCAAATCCACCTGCGTAGGGTCGCCGGTCACCACCATTTTGGAGTTGAAGCCCTGCCGCGTCAGAATCATTTTCATCTGCTCCGGCGTGGCGTTCTGCGCCTCGTCCATGATGATGAAGCTGTCATTCAGCGTGCGCCCGCGCATGAACGCCAGCGGAGCGATCTCAATGGTGTTGCGCTCCAGCAACTTCTCCACCTTTTCCGCTTCAATCATTTCGTACAGAGCGTCATACAGAGGCCGCAGATACGGATCGATCTTCTCTTGCAGCGTTCCGGGAAGAAATCCCAAGCGCTCCCCCGCTTCCACCGCCGGCCTGGTCAAAACGATCCGGCTGACGCGCTTGCTGAGCAGGGCCGCGACTGCCATGGCCACGGCCAGGTACGTCTTTCCGGTGCCCGCCGGCCCGATTCCGAACACCAGATCGTGGTGCTCGATCGCGTCGACGTATCTGCGCTGCGTGATCGTTTTCGGAGCGATGGTCTTCTTGCCGAAGCTCCGCTGCCGCCCGCTCTCCACCAAGCCGCGCAGAGTGGTTTCAGAGTCCGCGGTAACCACGCGTAGAAAACTGTTCAAATCGCCGTTGTTGAAGACGTGTCCTTCGCGCGTGAGGGAAGCGTAGTCGGTGAGAATGCCGGCCGCGCGAGCCACGCTATCGTCCTCGCCTTCGATCTCGAGTGCGTCGTTCAGCAGCCGCGTGCGAACGTTCAATCCGCTTTCAATCAGCCGGATATTCTCGTCACGGGTCCCGAACAGGGACTCGATCCCACGGCTGATCTGTACACTGGATTTCATTCGAGAAGGTTTCGAGACAAGCCGGTTCTCATTGAAGATGGGCAGGCAGGGGCGTAATGGCCGAGCAGGACTTCCGCGGGCGCGGAGGCAGGAGCAACATCCGTACCTAGGATAACAAAATGCCGGGCAGGCGCGGACGACGCGGGATTAAAGCTTCGAGCTGGCGGCCTTGTCGAGTTGCGTGTCGGCGAACAAGGGCTTGCTGGCGGACACACTGAAGTTGCGGACATTGTCGAGCGCGGCAGCGGGGACGCCGGCCACTTTAGGAGACTTGATGCGGAACAGGTCAGCGTTCTCGACATCATTCATGACCAGGAACGGGCGCTGGTCTTCCTTGAGCGTTTCGATTTCGATGTTGCTGAGCTCGACTCCCTTGGCGTGGCGGATGAAGAAGCCGTGGGAGGGCATGTTGCCGAACATGCCAGGCTCGGGATAAGCGGTCTCCATTTCGGCGGGCATGCGCGCGGCTTGCTCCCTGGTTCCTCCACCCTGGTGCTGCACATAGACGTCGCTGATCTTGATGTTCTCGATGGGGTGACCCGGAATTCCGCTGATGATGGAGCCGAGATACGAGGCGCAATTCGAGACGACTATATTGCTGACGATCACGCGGCGCAGGACACCGGCGGGCACTCCCGCGGGTCCGCGCATACGGGCGCCCAGGCGCATGAAGATGGGCGCGCTGATGACGTTGCGCATGGTGATGTTGGAGATGGTCACGTCTTCCAGCAGGCCGCCATCCACGGTTTCGAGCGCGAGACCCTGGCAGCCATCGAAGGTGCAGTTGGTGATGGTGACGTTCTTGAAGCCGCCGTTGGATTCGGTGCCGAATTTAATGCGGCCGGTGCGATGGATGCCCGGGTCCGCGGGGATGGGCTTGAAAGTGCCGTCGAGCAAGGAGCCCAATGCGAAGCTGCCGCTCACCAGGCAATTGGCGATTGTAACCATGTCCGTGGCGCGAGCATGACCGAGGCCGAAGGAGCTCTTGAGGCAGATAGCGTCGTCCCAGGGCGAATTGACGCTGCAATTGGAGACGCGCACGTTGCGGCAGCAATCTATATCCATGCCGTCGCGATTGGTGTCGATGCGCAGGTTGTCAATGGTGAAATTATCCACGCCGGTGGCCAGGATGCCGAAGTGGCCGCCTTGCAAGATGCCGAAATCGCGTAACACCACGTTGCGGCAATTCTTCAAGCTGATGGATTTGTTGCCCACGTGCGGATCTTCGGCGCGCAGGCCGGGTCCGTTGCCCTTGGACAATCCCTTGCCGTAGATGAGGCCGGGGCCCAGGATGCCGATATCGGTGAGGTCCTCACCCCAGATGAGGCTGTTGTGGAAATGGCTGTGGCCGTAATCCTGATATTTGTCCAGCTCCATGGGTTCGGCCGCGTCGTAGCCGGTGGTCGAGGTGCTATCTGCGGCGAGAATGGTCGCACCGGGGCCAAGGTAGAGCGAGACCTTGCTCTTGAGGTGAATGGAGTAGCTGGCGTAGGTTCCTGCCGGGAAAACGACAGTGCCTCCGCCGGCGGCTGCCGCGGCGTCGATGGCGCGGTTGATTGCAGCGGTGTCGAGGGTTTTGCCATCGCCCTTGGCGCCGAAGTTTCGAACATCGAGGCTTTCGGGCGGAGCGCCGGCTGCTTGCTGCTGGGCGGATGCCGTGCGTTGCTGCGCCGATGCTCCGGCCTGAAAGGCCAGACCCGATACAGCCAGCTTGGTTGCATCTCTTCGATTCATGATTTGAGTCCTGTCATTTACCCACTGTGAACGGAATCGAGGCCTCGGTTTGTTCCCAGATCAAAGCGAGAGTGCCTTGATTGCCTTCACTGGGGCGAAGCTCGATGCGGAAGGTCTCCACCGGGCGGAGCAGCGCCTTCACATTCATCCTGGTGCGGCCGATATCGCGGGTTTCATCGTAAAACAGGTGACTCTGGCCGGTTTGCTTGTTCAGGATCAGGGTCCAATCCTGAGCGGTGGGGAGGGTCCAGATGCTGAAGCGGCCCTTGGGAACTTTGATGTTGCCGAATTCGAGGTCGGCCTCCGAGGTAATCGCGGTAGCGTAGTTGGCGCCGGTGCACCACACTTCATTGAACGGGACAATTCCGCCCATGATTTTGCGGCCGTGCATGGAAGGCGCGTAATAATCGACGCTGATTTTCTTGCCGGCGATGGTGGCCGAGACGTTCTCCTCGGGACTGACGTAGCGCTGCGCGTGCGCCGGGCCACCCATAAAGACGACCAGCGCACCCACAAACAATCCGGCGACCGCAACCGCCGCGATGGGGATCCAGAGGCGTTTCAGCATGAGGCAACCTCCTTGGACATCCTACTATCTTTTTTGTCACTATAGCCGTATGTCCCCCACGCCCCAGTCCGGGCCCGCACTGCGTCTGCGCAATCTGCGCAAGACGTATAAGGACGTGGTGGCGGTTAACGGGCTCGATCTGGAAGTTCAGCGAGGCGAGTGTTTCGGCCTGCTCGGGCCGAACGGCGCGGGCAAGACCACCACTATCGAAATCTGCGAAGGCTTGACTCCTGCCGATTCGGGCGAAGTGGAGCTGTTGGGCATGCGCTGGGAAACGGACGCGAAGATGCTGCGGCAGAAGCTGGGGATCCAGCTTCAAGAGACGCAGCTTTCCGAAAAACTCACGGTGAAGGAGACGGTGCGCTTGTTCGCCAGCTTTTTTCACCAGGGGCCGGCGGTCGACGAAGTGATTGCGCAGGCGCAGCTCACCGAAAAGCGCGACGCGCGCGTCGGAGGATTATCCGGCGGGCAGAAGCAGAGGCTGGCGCTGGGGTGCGCGTTGGTGGGCGATCCGGAGTTTCTGTTCCTGGATGAGCCGACGACCGGCCTCGATCCACAGGCCCGGCGGCAGCTATGGGATTTGATCGAGCAGTTCAAGGCGGAAGGCCGGACCATCCTGATTACCACCCACTACATGGATGAGGCGGAGCGGCTGTGCGACCGCGTAGCCATCATGGATCACGGAAAGGTGATCGCGCTGGCCTCGCCCAAGGAGTTGATTGCGTCGATTGGCGTGGAACATATTGTCGAGTTTTCGGCGGCAGGGTTTGACGCCGGTCCCTTGCAGAGAATCGAGGGGGTGCGGGACATTCGGCGGGAAAACGGCAGTGTGCAGTTACAGGTGACGGAGCTGCATCGCGCGGTGCCGGCGTTGCTGGCGGAGCTCGACCGGCAAAGCATTGCGCTGACGGAACTGCGCACGCATTCGGCGACCTTGGAGGACGTCTTCGTCACCTTGACGGGACGGCATTTGCGCGATGAGTAGCCTACGCAGCCGAGACAACGCGCTGGTTCAATTGACGCTGGTGCGCTTCCGCGAATTCCTGCGCGAGCCGGAGGCGATCCTGTGGGTTTTTATCTTCCCTCTCGTTTTGGCCGCGGGGTTAGGGATCGCGTTCCGCAACCGGCCGCCCGAGGTGCTGAAGATCGGCGCGGTGGGTGCGCAGTTGAGGGACTCGCTGGCGCGGGAGAAGCTGCTGGACGTGACCGGGTATTCGGCCGAAGATGGCGAGCAAGCTCTCCGCACGGGTAAGATCGCGTTGCTGGCGAAAGCCGACCCGCCCGGACAGGTCGCCTACTATTACGACCAGACCAATCCCGACGGGCGCACGGCGCGCATGCTTTCGGATGAAGCAGTGCAGACGGCTTCCGGGCGGATCGATCCGGTTCATTCCTCCGACCGGCTGATGCAGGAGCCGGGGTCGCGCTACATCGACTTCCTGGTGCCGGGACTCCTGGGCATGAATCTGATGGGCAGCGGGATTTGGGGACTGGTGTTCACCATCGTCGATGCGCGGCGCAAGAAGTTGATGAAACGCCTGATCGCGACGCCGATGCCACGCTCCTATTACCTGCTCTCGTTTCTGTTTTCACGATTGCTGATGTTGGTGGTGGAGGTGGTTCTGCTCGCCGGGTTCGGCGTGCTGGTGTTCCACGTTCCGATGCGCGGTTCCTGGCTGGGATTGTTTGCCGTGTGCGTGATCGGTTCGATTTCCTTCAGCGCGATCGGGCTCTTGATTTCCGCGCGAGTGCAAACGATCGAAGCGGCTTCCGGCTTGACCAACTTGGTGATGATGCCGATGTGGATTGTCTCGGGCGTGTTCTTTTCGGCGCAGCGCTTTCCCGCGGTGGTGCAGCCGGTCATCAAGGCGCTGCCGCTGACGGCGCTGATCGACAGTCTGCGAGCATATATGCTGCAAGGCGAACCGCTATCGCATCTGGCGCTGCAGATGGCGATTCTGGGAGGGTGGATGGTTGGCTGCTTCGCGCTGGCGTTGAAGACGTTCCGCTGGCGCTAAGAGCTAAGAGATGTTCGGCTGGCGATAAGCTACTTGCCGACGTTACCGGGAGTGGGCGTTTGCACGCCCGTATCGACGTCCATGCGCAAAGGAATCGAGACCCAACCGTATTTTTCCGCCCCCGCTCCGCCGCCATCCGTCAAGCGCAGCTTGTAGGACGCCAAGGGAACGTCGAAGAGAATTCTTCCCTCCATCGTTTGAGCGGGACCAACGTTGCGCAGCAGCCCGAGCCAGTTTTCGAGACCGTCTCCCTTGTCCAGTTCGACAAAGTTCTGTCCATCGGAGTTTTCCAGCGTCAACAGCGGCACCGGAACGTCCGCGGACCCGCCATTGGTAACGGAGAGGCTAATTGAGAGGAAGCGCTGCTGGGGTGCGCGAACCTTGAAGCCCTCGCCCAACTGGCTGTACCAACTGTTCTCGATGACATTATAGGTGAGGGGTCCGAGCGTGACTTTTTCGCCCATGGGATGCTCTACCGGTCCTGAATCGGCGTGGTTGCAACCGCCCAGCGAGGCAGCCAAGAACAAGATTCCGATGGACGCCACAAGCGGCTTAACTTGCATGGGTTCATCCACAATGTACCGGGAAATGCGCGAGCAACGCAAACGCTGGTTATACACCGTCATACACCGCGGACCGCCGCGCTCACCGGCCGTTCGCCCACGGGAATCAACGTGAGCAGAGTCCAGCGGAAGCGCTTCGTCGCCGCCGTGGAAGCGCGGAGCACGGCGACGTCTCCCGACTTGCGGTCCAGGACCAGTGCGTAGCGGTTGTCGGGGGTGACCAGGACGGCTCCGGGATCGGCTCCCACGGGCACCACGGCGATCACCTTGCCTGAGTCGATCTCCAGGATGTTCACGTCGCCGGACTGTGCGCTGGCAACGAACAGCAATGTATCCGAAACCGCCATCGCGCCCGGAGCGTGCCCGGCCAACACCGTTTTGGCGATCTCCGTCTGGTACGGATACACGATCACCACTCCGTCCATGCCGTCGCCGGTGACAAACAGTTGGCCGTCGCCATGGACCGGATCGTTCGTCACGCAGAGATAATCCGGCCGGACAGGCAGCGGCAAATGTACCATCACCCCACCGCTGGCCGGATCGATCAGCGATAGCATGCGGGCGCCGCGGTTGGCGGCGATCAGCAGGTTGCCGTCGGCGCGAAAGACGGAAGCGCCAAACTCGCCTTGCAATACCGGGCCGCGCAGACGCCGGGCCTGGATGTCCACCAGCCAGATGCCGGCCTCCGCAGTGATGGCCGCGCTCTTTCCATCGGCGGAGAGAACGAAATCGCCGGGTGTTTCCGGAAGGGGCATGTTCCAGGCGGGCTGGAAGCTTTCCGTATCTACGGCGATGAGCGCCCGAGGCTGGCGCGCCAACACAAAGAGTGTTTTCTCGTCCGGCGCGAGAGCCATCGAAACAGCCGCTGAGGCGGCGGCCAGCTTGCGCGAGACGCTCAATCTGTAGAATTGGATCTCGTGCACAGCGCCGGTTTCCGAGCTCAGTGCGTAGACGGTGGGCCGCATGGCGGCGGCAAGGACCTGGGTGGGCGAGCCGTCGATTTTGATGTGGCTCGCCACAGCCATTACTTCCAGATCGATGACCGCGAGGGACTGGCCGTCCTGGTTGGCGACGAAGGCGTAGCCACGATAGCCGCCACTCGAGCGCCGGGAGCAGGCGGCCAGCGCGGGAGTAGTGAGAAAAGCGCGACGGGACAGCAACTCCTTCAGTGTAACTTACTTGGAATAAACCACTGAAAATAAAACAGAACGTTGCCCGCGCGTTGGGCCTGTGCTACCTTCAGATGGAGCGCGGGGATGTGCCTGCCGGGTTGGTTCTTTCGGCGTTTTCTTCCGGCCAAATCTTCCTTATGATGAATCTGCGGTCGCTGTTTAGTCTCTTTTCCTCCGATCTGGCCATCGATCTTGGCACCGCCAACACTCTGGTGTTCGCCAAGGGCAAGGGGATTATCGTGAACGAACCCTCCATCGTCGCGATCAACAAGAACACCGGCGAGGTGGAAGCGGTGGGCAGAGAGGCCAAGGAGATGGTGGGCCGCACACCGGGCAACATCGTCGCCATCCGGCCCATGAAGGACGGCGTCATCGCCGACTTCAAGGTGACCGAGCGCATGCTGAACTACTTCATCCAGAAAGCGCACGGCCGTAAGATGTTGGTGCATCCGCGCATCATCATCGGGGTTCCCAGCGAGATCACGCAGGTGGAAAAACGCGCGGTTATCGACTCGGCGTATCACGCCAAAGCTAGCGAAGTTTATTTGGTGGAGCAGGCCATGGTGGCGGCGATCGGCGCGGGCCTGCCGATTACGGAGCCTTCCGGCAACATGGTGGTGGATATCGGCGGAGGCACCACGGACGTGGCGGTGATTTCGCTATCCGGAATCGTGTATTCGCGGTCCGTGCGTGTGGCGGGCAACGCCATGGACGACGCGATCACTCAATATCTGAAGCGCAAGTACAATCTGCTGGTAGGCGAGCGCACGGCGGAGCAAATCAAGATTCAGATCGGTTCGGCGTTCCCCTTGGACAAGCCATTGAGCATGGAGATCAAGGGTCACAACGTTTTGGAAGGCCTTCCGCGAACCATCACGGTAGACGATAGCGAGATACGCGAGGCCCTGGCGGAAAGCGTCGCCACGATCATGAACGGCATACGCGTTGCGCTGGAGCGCACTCCTCCGGAGCTCTCCGCGGACATCAGCGACCGGGGAATTGTTTTGACCGGCGGCGGAGCACAGTTGAAAGGTTTGGATAAACGCATTCGCCAGGAAACCGGCGTGCCGGTGTCGATTGCCGAAGACCCGTTGGCGTCGGTGGTTCTCGGCACCGGCAAAATGTTGACGGAATTTAAGCTGCTGCGGCGCATCGCCATCGATTGATTGAGGGTGGTATGGAGTTTCTGAATCGCTACCGGAACTTGTCGGTGCTGCTGGCGGCGATTCTTGCGCAGTTGCTGTTGCTGGCCTACCAGGTCAAAAGCAGCCAGGACGTTCGCCTGATTCGCGTCTGGGCGGTGGGCGCTGTGACTCCCTTGGCGCGCCTTCTGGAGGCCGGCCACAACGCGACCACCGGTTTCTTTCACAACTACGTGGACCTGGTTGGAGTCCGGGACGAAAATCGCAGGGTGAAGGCGGAGAATGAGCGGTTGCAGATAGATAACCAGTATCTCCGCTCACAGCTTGAAACCGCCGACAATGCGCGGGCGCTTTCCATCTTCAAGTCGGAATCCCGCTCCAAGACGCTGGCGGCGCACAACATCGGCCGCACCACCGATGCCAGCGCGCAGGTGATCTACGTGGACCGGGGCTCGCTCGATGGGGTTCAAAAGGGTCAGGCGGTCATCACCGCGGGTGGGATCGTCGGCAAGGTTATCGAAGTCCTCCCGACCGTCTCCGACGTGCTGCTGATCACCGACCCCAGCTTCGCGGCTTTCGTGGTTTCACAGAAACATCACGTCCACGGAACGCTGAAGGGGACGGGCAGCGGATCGGTGATTGTCGATCATGTCGAGAACGAAGACACGGTGGAGCAGGGCGAGATGTTTTTCGCTTCGGGCGACGATCTGATCTTTCCCAAGGGCACGCCGGCGGGACCAGTCAGCGTGGTGCGCGACGGGCGTGCTAATAAGGAGATTTACCTCACGCCCAGCGGCCTCCAGAACGGGTTGGACGATGTCTTGATCGTCATCGACGGGATCCATGGCGCGATTCCCGCCGCTCCGGCCGAGGACCAGGCGGTTCACATGCTTGCGCCGCCGGCCCAGGACGAGACGTCTTCCGAAGCCGATGTCCCGGCGGAGAGCGGAGCGCATCTCACCGACATGGATCGCGCCGTGGAACGGACGCGAGCCGCGGGCCAAGCGCACAATCCGGCGCCTCCGGGCGCCGCGGCGGCCGCGCCCTCGCCAACCCCGCATCCATGAAGGAGGCTCCCGTTGGGTTCCACGACGTGCACAAGACGCGCGTCTCCAAGTTCAACTGGATGTCAATTGCCGGCATCCCGCTTGCGGCGATTCTGTTTCAAGTGGTCGTTCCGCGTTTTATCCCGTATCTTTCTTACCTCGAGCTCCCCTTGCTGGTCACGGTGTATTTCTCTTTGGTGCGCCGGTCTCCCGTGGCGGGGGTGCTGTTCGGCGCGGGTATCGGCTTGGCTCAGGATTCGCTGTCGCCGCATCCGCTAGGGATGTTCGGCATCGCCAAGACGCTGGTGGGATACTTCGCCGGCACCGTGAGTCAGCGATTTGAAGTGGAGAATTCCACGGTGCGCCTGCTGCTGGCCTTCTTCTTTTTTTTCTTTCACCAGTTTTTCTATTGGTTTCTCCGCAGCGCCCTCTTGGCGGATCGCGTCGATTTCGCGCTCGGGCAAACCCTGGTGATGGCCGTTCTGAACGCCCTGGTCGCGGTTCCGCTGTATCATGTGTTGGATAAACTGCGCATTGGATAGACTGCGCATTGGATAGACTGAAGGTCACGGAGTAAGGCGCTTGTCCCCCCTTCATCCCGAGCACGGGCGCCCGCAGGAGCCGTCCAACCGGCTGCTGCGCGACGACACCCGTTTCGCGCTCGGCCGCATCGCCATTTTTCAATACGCCACTGTAGCCGTGTTCCTGTTCCTAATCGGCGGCTTCTGGGTGCTCCAGGTGAGGGATCACGAGGTCAACAGCGAGCTGGCGGAACGTAATCGCATTCGGACCGATCCTATTGTGGCTCCGCGCGGGAAGATCCTGGACCGCGAGGGACGCGTGATCGTGGACAATCGCCCCTCCTTCCACGCGCTGCTCTCGCGCGAGAATCTGAACAAAGATCATCTGGCGGCCATCGCCGAGGGGTTGCATCTGGACCTGGATGAGCTGCAGAGCCGCGTGAAGCGCTACAGCTCCCGGCCCACATACGAGGCAGTCCCGATTAAAACGGAGCTGACGCGCGGCGAGCTGGCGTTCATCGAATCGCATTCCGACGCCCACACTTTCCCGGAGCTCGAAGTTGAGGAAGATTCGAGCGCGCGGCTATACCCGCAGGACGGCCTGGCCGCGCACGTTCTGGGATACGTGGGTGAGGTGAGTGAGGCGAACTTGAACTCGCCGGAATTCGCCAGGTACTCGCCCGGGCAGATTGTGGGGAAGAGCGGGCTGGAGCAGCAATACAACGACATCCTGATGGGCGTGGACGGGCAGAAGCGGGAAGTGGTGGACAATCTTGGCCATCCCCGCCAGGCCTTTGACAAGATCGAGGCGACGCCGGGGCGGAGTCTACAGACCACTCTCGACATCGACTTGCAGGCGGCCGCGGAGATCGGCATGGAGGGACGCAACGGCGCCGTGGTCGCGCTGGATCCCCGTAACGGCGAGGTGCTGGCGATGGTGAGCCGGCCGACCTTCGACCCGTCGTTCTTCGAAGGGCATCACAGTGCACAGGAGTGGAAGGAGCTGAACGATAACCCCGACAGCCCGCTGCTCAATCGTGCGATTCAGGCGCAGTTCGCGCCGGGATCGACGTTCAAGCCGTTTGTGGCGCTGGCGGGCCTGGAGACCGGCGCGCTGGAACCCAGCACCACGTACTATTGCCCCGGCTACGCCACCTTTTACGGCGACACGCACAAGTGCGATGCGGTGCACGGCACCGTCAACTTGCACCAGGCCATCGTCAAATCCTGCGACGTGTATTTTTACAATGTCGGCAGCCGGCTCAGCATCGACACCATCGCGCAATACGCGGGGTTGGCCGGGCTCGGCAAAAGAACCCTCATCGATCTCCCCGCCGAGGCCGAGGGGATCATGCCGTCCACGCAGTGGAAGCTGCGCACCCAGAACAGGCGCTGGTATGCGGGCGAAACCATCTCCGTCGCCATCGGACAGGGGCAAGTGGTGGTGACCCCGATTCAACTGGCTGTGGCTGTCGGCGGACTGGCGATGGGCGGCGTGTGGTACCGGCCACACCTGGTGCGGGACCCCTCGGCCGCCAGCGAGCCGAGACGCGGGGACCTGCATGCGGAAAACATCGCGACCATCGTCTCGGCCATGCGCGGCGTGGTGGAAGAGGAAGGGGGTACCGGGTTTTCCGCGCGCATTCCGGGCATTGAAGTCTGCGGCAAGACCGGGAGCGCCCAGCGAATTTCGAACAAACTCGCCAAGGCCAACCGGGCTCTGGCGAATGAGCTAAGGGATAATAGCTGGTTCGTGGGATTTTCACCGTGCCAGCAACCGGAGATTGTGGTGGCCGCGTTGTGGGAAGGCGGCGAGCACGGGATGCTGGCGGCGCCCATCGTGCGGGACGTGATCAAGACATACTTCGATAAGAAAGCCCGCCAGGGGCAGCCTAAGCCGCGGGAGATCGCCTGGTTCCGGCGGGCCGGGGACACAGGTCAGATACACTAGGCTAGATGGCGCCGTACCGCAGTTTCCGCGATTTCGATTGGCCTCTGCTGATCATCGCGCTCATCATCTGCGCCCTGGGAGTGCTGCAGATCTACTCAGACACCCACGATTACCGCACCGCCACGCACGACTACCGCGATGCCTGGTGGAAGCAGATTCTGTACATCCTGGTGGCGCTGGCGGTGATGTGGCTGGTGGCTTCCGTCGACTACCACACCTTGATGGCGCAGACCCCGATTCTCTACGCGCTTTCGGTGGTCGCGCTGCTGACGACGTTCCTGCTGGGTAAGCGCGTAGCGGGAGGGCGCCGCTGGCTGTTCCATCTCCAGGTCTCGGAGTTTGTAAAATTGGTGATAATATTAGTCCTAGCGCGATACCTATCGGAGCTGAAACGCGAAGAGTTAAGCGCGCGGGATTTGTTCAAGTTAGGAGGGTTGGTCGGGATCCCAGCCGCCCTGGTAATGGCCCAGCCGGACTTTAGCACGGGGGCCACCTATATACCGGTGCTGGTTGTGGGGGTCCTATTGGCCGGGATTCAATGGCGTCACGTGGCCGTGATCACGCTGCTTTGCGTCCTTGTGGCGCCGATCGGCTGGTTCGTCATGCAGGACTTCCAGAAGCAGCGCCTGCTGACATTTCTGGATCCGTCGCACGATCCGCAAGGCCGCGGGTACCACGTGATTCAATCCAAAATCGCCGTGGGAGACGGCGGCATGTGGGGCCGCGGCGTCACGCACGGCACCCAAACGCAGCTTCGGTTTCTACCCCTGCCGCATACGGACTTTATCTTCGCCTCCTTCGCGGAGGAACACGGTTTCGTGATGGTGGTGGCCGCGCTGGGGTTGTACTTCTTGTTGCTCATGCAGATCATTCAGAATGCGCAAACGGCCCCGGACCGGGCCGGGGTGTTCATCTGCATGGGAGTGGCGACTTTGTTGTTGTTCCATATTCTGGTGAACGTGGGAATGGTAGTGGGCAGTGTGCCCGTGTCCGGAATTCCGCTGCCGCTCATGAGTGCGGGCGGCTCAAATATGATCTCGGTTTTCATGATGCTGGGGCTGGTGAACAACGTCCGGCTCCGGCGGTTTGTCAGTTAAGTTCGCTGAATGGGTTTTGGAGTTGAGGATTTTCCGGCGCCTTGCCGCGCCGGGCGTAAAGTGAAGATTTGAGCCCGCGGACAGGCTGCGCGGTGAATCGTGCGGGAAAGCGGGGCGAGTTCGGTATTCAAGTTTTTGGACCGGCCGGCGGAGTTGGTGGGAGCGATCTTCCAACTTGGCCCTCCGCGCGGCGGGTTCTGTGGCGCTTGCCGGAAGATCGAAAAGCACCGGCTGGAGTGCAGCGCTGAATAGGCGCTGGATGGTTGGATCACTTCCAACGGGATAACTCCATCCCGGTGCAGGACCTCCGCAGGCCCTTAGCGCCGAACTGCCTTGTTCTAGGTTTCCCGCCTTGCTACGCGATCCTGTTTCCGGGCCTGGCCCGTGTGCTTGAAGGCACGCGGCGAGGAGGAAAACATGAGCAAGGAGATGGTGATCTCGGCCAGCCGGCACGAGACCCGCGTCGCGCTTCTGGAAGACGACCAGTTGGTGGAGGTGCACTTCCAGCGCGCCAACGAATATTCGCTAGCCGCCAGTATCCATAAGGGCCGCGTCACTCGCGTGCTGCCTGGCATGCAGTCCGCGTTCGTGGACCTCGGCCTGGAGCGCGACACTTTCCTCTACGTATCGGACTTCCTGGAAGATGGCGAGGAAATCGACCGCGTAACCGGGGACGAGCGCTTGGGACGGGATCGCGGAGGTAGAGAGGGCGGAGGTAGAGAGGGCCGAAGGGACCGCGACCGGGATCGCCCGCAGCAGAATCAGCCAGCAGCGTTATCCGCGGCGCAAGCGGGGAGCGCAACGGACGAAGGTGCGCCCGCGGCCGAATCGTCCGCGGCTCCTTTAAGTTCGGCGCCAGCGGGTTCGGCGCCAGCGCCGGCTTCTGGCCGTTCAACCGAGGCTGGCAGGCCTTCCGAACAAGGTGAACGCGACGGCGACCGCCGCGGCAGACGTTCCCGCCGGCGCCGTCATCGCGGGCGGGGTTTCCCGGACGCGAAGTATGCGGATGCGTCCGCCTCTACCGAACCCGCCGCCGCCACGGAACCCGAACCGGAAACGGAGCCCGCCGCGGAGCCTGAGCCGAGCGGCTTCCGGCGAAGCTCCATTGGTTCTTCCCGGTGAGTCGCTCCGCAAGTACCGTGGAGCGCCGGAAGCACAGGTGGCGCCTGCTGACGAGGCGGGAACTGGCGAGAGCGAAAACGGCGAAGGCGAATATGACGAACCGATCCACTATCCGCCAGACAATACCCTGCCGGACGCGCCGGTCCATCATCCGGCCACGGCAGCGCCGGTGGAAGTTGAAATAGTTGCGGATACACCCGGCGTGGAAGGAGAGCCTCCGGCTCACTTGATTCGCCAGGCCGCGGAGCGTATTTCACTCAGCCTGGAACCAGCGTCGGAAGAGAGTGCGGAAGATGAGCAGGCGGGCGAACAGGAGGTCGAGGCAAGCTCAGGTCCCGCAATCGCCCCGGGCTTCGACGAGGACGAGGACCGCGACATCCAAGCCATGATTCTGGGCGAGGTGGAGGGGCTGGATGAAGACGGGCAAGCGGAGGCGGAAGACGCCACGCCTGCTTCTGCCGAGCCGGGTGCCGAAGCCGCTCCTGCAGAGGCCGAAAGCGGAACGGCCGAAGTGCGCGAGCGCGGAGGCCGCTATCCGCATCGTATGTCGCGCCGCATGCGTCGCCGTGGCGGCCGTGGCGGACCGTCCGAGGGCCGCGACCGCGCCGCAGAGCGTCCGGAATCTGGCGAAGCGCCAGCGCGGCCCCAGGAATCTCGGCATGTGGCGCGACCCTCCTCCGGCAATCAAGGCCAACCCTCGATCAGCGACCTGTTGAAAGAGGGGCAAGAGATCATCGTCCAGATAGCCAAGGAGCCTCTGGGTCAAAAAGGCGCGCGCATTACTTCGCACATCGCGCTGCCGGGGCGCTACGTGGTGTACATGCCGACGCTCGAGCACATGGGCGTTTCACGCAAGATCGCCAGCGATGAAGAGCGGTTGCGATTGAAGCGCATTCTGCAAGGCCGCCGTCCTGGCACGGGAGGCGGATTCATCACCCGCACCGCCGCCGAAGGCCGTACCGAAGAAGAGATCGCGGCCGACATGGAGTTCCTGTATAAGCTGTGGCAGGATATCAAGGCCAAGGCCGAGCGTAAGCCCGCTCCACTGCTGCTGCATCACGATCTGGATATCGTCCAGCGCGTGCTGCGCGATCAGTTGACCGATAGCTTCAAGTCCATCTGGATCGACAATGAAGAGCTGTACGAAAACGTGGTCTCCTTCGTACAGCGCTTCCAGCCGGCGCTGGTGGGCAAAGTGAAGCTGTATACTCGCGAGGCGCCGATCTTCGACGCCTTCGGCATCACTCAAGAACTCGAAAAAGCGTTGCGGCCCAAGGTTTGGCTGAAATCGGGGGGTTACATCGTCATCAATCAGACCGAGGCGCTGGTGGCGATCGATGTGAACACCGGCAAGTATGTCGGCAAATCCAACCGGCTGGAAGACACCATCGTCAAGACCAATACGGAAGCCATCAAAGAGATTGTGCGCCAGGTCCGGTTGCGCGATCTGGGCGGCATCATCGTGATCGACTTCATCGACATGGATGAGCGCAAGAATCGCCAGAAGGTGATGCAGGCGCTGGAAGAGGCCATGCGTGCCGACCGTGCGCCCTACAAGATTCTCCAGTTCAATGATTTTGGATTGGTGGCGATTACCCGTAAGCGCGTGAAGCAGTCGCTGGAGCGCACGCTATGTTCGCCCTGCCCGCATTGCGACGGCGGCGGTTACATCAAGAGTGTGACCACAGTGGTCGGGGAGATTCTGACAGAGGCTCGCAAGATGGCGTCGAGCGTCGAGGGCAAAGAGGTGGTGCTGCGCGCGCATCCGGATGTGGCCAAGGTGCTAAAGTCGCACCAGAACAAGTACCTGGAGGAATTGGAGGAGATCCTTCGCCGGCCGGTGCTGGTGAAGAGCGATCCGTTGCTGCACAACGAGAAATTCGATCTGGCGTAGGGTTTACGGCCGCACCAGCCGCAGGCCGGGGATATCGGCGGGGTTTAGGATCATCCCCGGCTACCGAGCGCCGGGACGCCATCCCTTGCGTCGGGATTCACGGAGCTCCCGCTGCTCGCGTTCCCGATCGGCTGGCGATCCCTCTTTCGGCGTTTTCGCGTATTCCTTTAAGATCCGCAGCATCCTCTGCTGCTCTTCCGGGGTCAGCTTATCGCTCTTGGCGTTACCGTTTCCCATACACCATATCTACTGGCGAGCGTCCTTGAACGTCCCCTTCGTCTTCGCGGTCTCGATCAGCGTGGGATAGAACTGCACGAACGTCGTATCGACGGCGCCGTTTTTCTCATGGCAGGAATAGCAGTCGCGGTCCTTGGGGACTAGATCGCCCTCGGAAGCATCCTTGGGAAATTCGTAGAAGGCCCAGCCGCCGCGGGAGGAGTCCTTCACGTGGATCTCCGCCACGCCGCCAGAAGTGGTTTGAACCCGTCCGTCCTTGTTGATCGATGCTTGAGACGCGGAAGAGCGCACCTCTAAAACCAGGACGGTCTTGTCCGGCCACGTTCCGGTTTTCAGGAACGCGCGATACGCATCCGGGTTCACGAAGACATTGTCGAAAGGAGGGTTCGGGGCAGCAGCGCCGCCGGTCGAGTACCGCATGCCGATTCCGGAGCTGAGGAAGATCCACTCACGATAATCCGCCGGCAGCAGCAACTTTCCGTCTTTGCTATAGCGCGGTGCGCTGGATGACTGCGCTCCCAGCAACGCCGCTAAAACCAATACCGCGAGCGCGACTCGCTTCATTTGCAACCAACACCCCCTCAAGTGATCTAATAGAAGCCAGACGGAGAATACAAACATCATGGCAGAATACGCACACCCCGAAGCGCTGGTCTCGACAGAGTGGGTCGCCCAGCACGCCAGCGACCCCAAGGTTCGGGTCGCCGAAGTCGATGTCGACACGTCCGAATACTCCAAGGCCCACGTGCCCGGAGCCATCGGATGGAACTGGACCACCCAGCTCTGCGACACGGTCCGCCGCGATATTCTTTCGAAGTCGCATTTTGAGAAATTGATGGCCGAATCCGGCATCGCCAACGACACCACGGTGATCCTGTACGGCGACAACAACAATTGGTTCGCCGCGTGGGCTGTGTGGCAGATGAAGATGTACGGCCACAAGGACGTCCGCCTGATGAACGGCGGACGCAAGAAATGGCTGGCCGAAGGCCGTGAGGTTTCGACCGATATTCCCACGGTCGCGCCCGCGAGCTATACCGCGTCCGGACCCGACAACGCCTTGCGCGCGTTCCTGGATCAGGTGCAAGCCGCGGTGCAGGGTGCACGCACAGCGCTGGTGGACGTTCGCAGTCCAGCGGAGTTTACCGGCGAGATTCTTGCGCCTCCAGGCCTTCCCGAAACCTGCCAGCGCGGCGGGCATATTCCCGGCGCACGCAGCATCCCGTGGGGCAAAGCCTGCAACGAAGACGGCACCTTCAAGTCCTACGACGATCTCAAGGCTCTCTATGGCGGTGAAGGGGTCGACGGCTCCAAGCCAACCATCGCTTACTGCCGCATCGGGGAGCGGTCCAGCCACACCTGGTTCGTTCTCCGCTACCTGCTGGGCTTCGATCACGTCCGCAACTACGACGGGTCCTGGACGGAGTGGGGCAACCTGGTGGGCGCTCCGGTCGAACGAGGTGCGGCTCCGCACGCGGCGAAAGCGTAAGCATGCGCGTCGAAGAGCACAGCGAGCGCCAGCTTGAGATCGAAGGATGGCCCGTTCACCTGACCAGTTACCGCATCGGCGATACGTTCCATTGCACCGCCGATAACGTCTCGCCCGGAGCGAACCTGGTCCGGACCAGAGGCGCCACGCGTGAAGAGGCCGAATCCAAGGCGATCCAGCACGCGGCCGAACGGCTGAGCCATACCCGCCGGCACGCCGTGTAAGTGGGAACCGCGGCCACTACCAGTCCTCCGTTGACGGCCTCTCGCCGGCTGGAGCTGGTAGTGCTGTTGGGCGTGCTTACGGCGTTCGCGCCGCTCAGCATCGACATGTATCTGCCGGCTCTACCGGCGCTGGAAACCTATTTCAAGGCGACTGAGGGCGCGGTCCAGCTCACGCTGGCGATGTTTATCGTGGGATTTTCGCTGGGCCAAACGCTCTATGGTCCGCTGACGGACCGGTTCGGCCGCAAGCCCCCTCTGTACATTGGGATGGTCGTGTACACGATATCCTCCGGCGCGTGCGCCTTGGCGGCATCGGTGGGAGCGCTTACCGCGTTGCGCTTGCTGCAATCGCTGGGCGCGTGCGCAGGCTCCGTGATTTCGCGAGCCATGGTGCGGGACCTGTTCCCGCCCGAAGAAACGCGGCGGGTCTACTCCGCGCTGATTCTGGTGATGGGCGTTTCGCCGTTGCTGGCGCCGCTGTTCGGCGCTTACATGCTGCTCTGGCTGGGCTGGCAGGCGATCTTTCTATCGGTGATGATCGTGGGCGCGCTGGCCACGATCGCGATGTTTTTTCGATTGCCGGAGACTCTCCCCGCGGCGCAGCCGCTTTCCTTCGGACACGTCTTCGCCACGTATGGCGCGCTACTCAAGGATCGCTTTTTTCTTGGCGCGACGCTAGCCACCGGGTTCAGCTCCGCCGGAATGTTCGCGTACATTGCGGGGGCGCCGTTCGTCTTCATTAACCTCTACGGCGTCCGGCCGGATCATTTCAGTTGGTTCTTCGGCTTAAACGCAGCCGCGGTGGTGATCGGAGCGCAAGTGAACGGACGCGTCTTGCACGGCCACGACCCGGAAAAGGTGATGCGCTACGCGGCAATGGTGCAGGCGGCGGCTGGCCTGCTGCTGATGGCGGCGTGGGCGCGCGGGCGCAAAGTCGCTGGTAAGCATTGCGGCGCCCCTGTTCATTTACATGTGTACCATTGGCTTCGTCTTTCCCAACGCGGTTGCCTTAGCGCTGGCGAATCATGGGAGGATCGCGGGGATGGCGTCAGCGCTACTGGGCACGCTTCAGTTCAGCATGGCCGGTGTGGCGACGCTGGTTCTAGGCGCCATCAACAGCACCACGGCGTTTCCCATGTCCGCGATGATCTGCTTTTGCGGGGTTATGGGCGTGGCGATGCACCTTGCTGTTAATGCGGCGCCATCCAGGGCAGTCATAGGACCGTCGTTACTTCGCTGCCAGTCTTCCGGCGCGAACCTCCAGATATGTGCGGATCGCCTGGTCGAGCGATGGCATGGGCGCGATGCCCAACCCCTCCGCTTTAGCGTTCGACAGCGCCGAATACCTGGGCCGCCGCGCGGCCGTGCGAAATTCGCGCTCATTGGTCGGCTTGAGGGGCGGATTCAACCCGGCCGCGGCGAAGATTTTCGCCGCCCAGTCGTACCAGGAAATCGGTGCACCGCCGCCTAAGTGGAAGATCCCGTATGCGCCGCGCTCCACCAGGTCCGCCGCGCGCGCAGCCAGCGCCGGCGCGAATGTAGGTGAGGCGATATGATCCTCCACCACGCGGATGGGCTGATTCTTGGCGGCCAGCCGCAACATCATTTCGACGAAGTTGCCGCGCGCCGTCTCCAGACCCGCGGGCCCGAAAACACCGGAGGTGCGGATGATTAACGGGCGGTCCAGATACGCGCGAGCGTACAGTTCACCCGCCAATTTGGAAACTGCGTAGGCGCCCAACGGATGGGGTTCATCGTCTTCCCGATAGGCGCGGCCGGCCATCCCGTCGAATACATAGTCGGTCGAGAAGTGGACCAGCAAGGCGTCAATTTGACGGCAGGCGACAGCCAGATTGCGTACGGCGAGACCGTTCACTTCGAAGGCCGCAGCGGGCTCCTTCTCGGCTACGTCCACTTGGTTATACGCGGCGGCGTTGATCACGATGTCAGGGTCGAATCCAGCCAGCACGTGTTCTACGTTAGAGGCATCGGTGATAATAGCATTGGAACGGTCGAAGCTTTCGACCCGATACCCTCGCGAGGCAAACTCGGCGCGCAATTCCGTGCCAAGCTGTCCCGCACCCCCGAAAACCGCGACTTTTTTCACACTTTCATTATAGGGGCCGAAGGCGGGAAGGCCGGGGTCTCACGGCTGGCTCGCTCCTCGCCGATGAGGGCGCGATTCAGATTCTCCAAGTCCTGCAATTCCCTCAAGGAGTGATGAATCACAATGGCGACGCGGAATTGATCGGCATCCGGCTCGCAGCGCACGACATCGCCGAGCGCCAGCATGTTGCTTGCCTCCACCCGGACTGCCGCGCCGCACTTGATCGACCGGGGCAGCTTAACCAGGAGGCCGCCCCCCGACATGTCCAGCAGCATACCGCCCATGCGGGCGCGCCTGTGCCCTCCCAATTCAGTGACCACCACAGGTTCATTCGCCTCAACGCGCAGCTCTCAACGTCTTTCCATGCGTTCCTCATCGGACGGTGGAGAAACAGTGTGAGTAGCCTAAGGAGTATGAGGCTTACCTAGCGGTAATGAAACGCCAGCCAAACGATCACGCCGACGGCAGTGGGTAGCAGGATCTCCGCCCAGTTGCGTTGCAAGAATCGCACTACGGCGGGAGCTTCCCGCTCCGGGATCTCGTTTGGATTAGAGGGCGAACTGAGCGAGTAGGCCAAGCGCGAGCGCAGGCCCGACGGCATTCCATTGAGCGCGCGCATGATCTCTTCGCGCCCGCGGCGATCGGCGATCAGAATCGTGCGGGAGTTGAAACTGTTGGTGGAATCTTCCAGTTGTTTGCGCAGCAGCGGGGGCACGTCGTTGACGGAATGGTACACGCGCGTTTTGCCGCCCTTGGCGATAAAGATCGTGGACGTTTTCACGGTCACGCGCTGCATACTCCCCTCGCTCACGCGCCTAGGGCGTTCCTTCGCCCGACGCCGCGGGGCGACGGCTTCCACCCAAGGCGTACTCGGAAACCACTTCGATGAATCCCAGCGCGGCCTTGGACAGAGCCTTGTCCCTTCTATAGATTAATGCAACCTGGCGGACGATTGGATCGGGTCCCAGTGAAACCGCCGCCAGCTTACCCGCCGCCACTTCCTCCGCGCAGTGCGTGGCGGCTACGAAGCTCGCGCCCAAGCCGGCCATCACGAAGCGCTTGATCATCTCGGTGGAATCCAGCTCCATGGAAACGTTGATTTCGTCCTCGACTGTCTCGAGCCACGCCGAGAGGCGATTGCGCGTGGTGCCGGTCTTAGGCAGAAGCAGCGGCTCCCCGATCAGTTCCGTGGCCAGCACTTCCTTCTTGCGAGCGAAGGGATGGCTGGGAGGCACAATCAACTTGATCTCGTCGGAGTGGATCTTCACCACCTGCAGCCGCTTTTCCTTCACTGGCATTTGGGTGAGCCCGAAATCGGCCTGGTTATCCACCACGGCTTCCACCACGCGTGCGCCGTATGACCGGTCGACCACAATTTCGACGTTGGGGAACAGCTTCTTGTACTCGTAGAAAACGCGGGGCAGGACGTAGATGCAGGTCGCCTCATTGGCCGCGATCACCAGTTCGCCGCGCGGCGTGCGTTCCAATTCACTGATGGTGTCCTGGGCGCGTTTGCGCAGCTCCAGGATCTGTTCGGCATAGTCGGCGAAGATGCGGCCGGCGGGCGTCAGCGCGATTTTGGTTCCCAACCGCTCAAACAGAGGCGCACCCAGATCCTGCTCCAGTTGCCGCACCTGCGCGCTGACCGCAGGCTGGGTGCGGAAACAGGACTGCGCCGCCTTGGAGAAGCTTTTGAGGCGGACAATCTCCAGGAATGTATGGAGCTGATCCAGATCCATGCTGAGTCTACTCGGACCTACATCTTAGCATCGCATCTTTTGGAGTTCATCGGAGCTTGGAACTCATCGTCCATTTCATCGGAGCCCCTGCTTCACCTGCTAGACTGAAACCGGCATGTGGGGACGCCTCTGTAAGGTCTTCGCCGGCTTGCTCCTGGGCTGCGCCGCGCTGCTGGCGCAAACTCCGGCGAACGTGCTGATTGTCGTCAATGACAATTCCCCGGTTTCCCGCTCCATAGGCGAGTATTACGCGCTCCGCCGATCGGTTCCGTTGCGCAACATCTGCCATATCCGGACCACCACCGAGGAAGAGATCGATCGCCATAAGTTTCCGCTTGAGATCCAGCATCCCGTCGCCAACTGCTTGGTAAAAAACGGATTAGTGCAGAGCGTCCTGTATATTGTCACCACCCTGGGCGTGCCCCTTAAGATCCCCGGCAGCGGCGGCATGGCGGGCGATGCTTCCTCGGTCGATAGTGAGCTCACCCTGCTCTATTCCGACATCACGCGGGGTGCGCACCCGATTGCGGGATCGCTTCCCAACCCGTTCTTTGGGAGAGTGAACGATAAGTTCTCACACCCGGCCTTTCCCATCTACCTGGTCACCCGGCTGGCGGCCTACAACTTCGAGGAGGTCAAAGGGGTGATCGACCGGTCGCTTATGGCCGCCAATCGCGGGAAGTTCGTGATCGACCTGGCCGGCGGAGGCAACCCTGACGGCGAGGAGTGGCTCCGCAACGCCGCCAAGCAGTTACCGGCCGATCGGGTGGTGCTGGATGAATCGGGCAAGGTTCTTTATCACGAGACCAACGTGATCGGATATGCCAGTTGGGGCTCCAATGACAAGAACCGGCATGACCGCTTCACTCATTTCGAATGGCTGCCCGGCGCGATCATGACGGAGTATGTTTCGAGCAACGGCCGCACCTTTGTGCGCCCGCCCGACTCGTGGAATATCAGCGACTGGAACTCGCCCCAACTGTGGTTCGTGGGTTCGCCGCAGACCCTGACCGCGGACTACATCCACGAAGGCGCCACCGGCGCGTCCGGCCACGTCTATGAGCCGTACCTGGGCATGACTCCACACCCCGATCTTCTGCTGCCCGCATACTATAAGGGCCGCAATCTGGCCGAAAGCTACTATCTGGCAATCTCGCACTTGAGCTGGCAGAACATCGTGATCGGCGACCCGCTGTGCTCCTTGGGGCGGCCCTGAAGCGGGCGGGATGGCCGATGTTAACATGAACGCGTGAAGCGGATTTACGCGGCGGCGCTGGGCTTCCTCTGCGTTGGAGCGCTGTACGCGTTTCAGAAACCGTTTCGCGAATATTACAGCGAGGAAGGCTACAACAACTTTCCCAAGCCTTCTGACTATCAGGACAAAACCGACTTCGTCTTTGCCCGCATGATGTATCCGCAGGGGAGTTGGGGCATCTTCGGCCGCCTGTGGCGCTTCAATTACAAGGAGGGCAACAGCGCCTGGACCAACGATTATCCCCGCTCCGACCGTCACTTCGTACTGGCCCTGCGCCGGCTGACACGCCTCGACGTGCGCTCTGTCGAGCAGGCTGTGGATCCCTTGGATGGCGATGAAATCTTTAACTGGCCGTTCCTGTATTGCGCCGGTCCGGACCAGTGGAACTTCACCGACGATCAGTACGCCAAGATTCGGGAGTATCTGGCTCGCGGAGGGTTCATTTTAGGCGACGATTTTTGGGGCCTGAGCGATTGGGCGTATTTCGAGCGCAACATGGCGCACCTGTTTCCCGGCCGTCCCATTGTGGAGATTCCCAATGCGGACGCGATTTTTCACTCCGTTTTCGATCTGGATCAGCGCTATCAAGTTTCGGGCCAATGGTCGCTATACGGCCTGCCGTACCTCAACGGCGGCTCCGACCCGCATTGGCGCGCGATTTACGATGACAAGAACCGGATCACTCTGACGGTGCTGTTCAATCACGACACCGGCGATTCCTGGGAGTGGGCCGACGATCCTACCTACCCGGAGAAATACTCGGCCTTGGGCATCCGTACGGGTGTGAACTACATTATCTACGCGATGACACATTAGGCGGCGCGGAAGCATCACCTCTGCATGAGGTCGATTCAACTTTCGCTGCTGGTAATGCTATTTGCGGCCGGAACATGGGCGCCGTCGAAGGCTCAGCCCAAGCCAGCCGGTAAGGCCGTGGCGGCTCAGACGCAGATTGACCGCGGCCGCTACATTGTTGAGGACGTCGCGATGTGTGAGCAATGCCACACGCAGCGCGACGAACACGGGACTCCGGACCGGGCGCATTGGCTGATGGGCGGGCCGGTCAACTATCGCCCGTCTTATTCCGACCCGGCTTGGGCGCAACGAGAGCCGCGCATCGCCGGCTCGCCTCCAGGCACGGATGAGGAGATCGTCCGGTTGTTGACCACGGGCATTTCGCGTACGGGCCGTCCGCCGAACGCTCCCATGCCGCCGTTCCGCATGACTAGGGAGGATGCGGAGGCGGTGCTGGCGTATTTGAAGTCGCTATAGGAGGGTCACAGCAGGGCAAGGAACTGGTCCTCGGTTAGCTGCGCCTGTCTTAGGATTCGTTGCTTGAGCAATGACGGCGGAACGTCCTTGCCGTGAATAGGGATCGTGACGCGTAGTTCGGCCGGGGTGCGGTGCAACGGGCGTGCGTGACTTCCACGCTGGTGGTGGACATAGAATCCCGCGCGCTCCAAAGCGGCGATTACCTGACGCGGCTTGAGGACCGGAAGCTTCGCCATCCCTCAGGGGATTTCGACGGCGACCAGCTCGGTCATAACAGGCGCCACGTCGGAAGGGATCGGCTCCCCCGTTTTGATGACGCTTTCCAAATAGCAACGGATCGCGTCCCGGGCCATTTCACGCGCTTCTTCTAGCGTTTCGCCGTAGGTGCAGATTTCGGGGATCGCCGGGATCAGAACGCTGAAGCCACCCTCCTGCAGAGGTTCGAAGACCGTTGTGTAACCGTACTCAGCCATAGGTGACCTCAGTTCGATTGTACGCAAATCCCGGTTTGGTTGAAGGCCTCCGGCCGTGGCCTTGACGATCACTGCCGCCCCGTCGTCCAGATAAGCGGCGATCCGCACGACCTTTGAGAGGCGGCGTTACCCCGGAAGCCCTCCAGGAGGCCTTGCAAGTGGCCGCCGAGCTTACCGACCACACGGTATAATCCGGCCATGGAGAAGGAAGCTGCGGAGATTTTGGCGCGAGCGCTTCACCTGCCCGAAGAATCCCGGGCCGCTCTTGCTGATTCCCTCCTGGAGAGCCTCGACACTGAGGTCGACGAGAATGCGGAAGAGGCGTGGCGCTTGGAAATCCGACGCCGGCTTACCGAAATAGATAGCGGCGCAGTCGATCTCATTCCATGGCCCGATGCACGCAAGCGGCTTGAAGCTCACCTGAAGCGGTGATCCTCGTTCTCACGGTTGACATCCGGGGGCGCATCGGCGATGCCGACTCCAGGGCTCACAACCGCTTAAGGCGCGGACCACTTGCTCCAGGCGGGGCTTTCCCTTACTCTGAAGGCGATGGAAGTCCATTTCGCTCCCGACCTGCAGGCCAAGCTTGACGAACTGGTTATCGAGACCGGCCTCACTCCCGCCGAACTTGTTGCGGACGCCATGGCCGGATATGTGGCCGAACTCAGCCAGGCACGCGAAATGCTGGACAGCCGTTACGACACTCTCAAGAGTGGCGCGGTGATTGCCATCGACGGCGAGGAAGCCTTTGCCCGCTTGAACGCAAACACTGAGGTGCAGCGCAAGCGTCGAGTATGAGCAGCGGTTACGCGCTCCACCCGGAAGCTTACGCCGACCTCGACGACATCCGCTACTACATCGCGCAGGAAAACCCAGAAGCGGCCGACCGCGTCATAGCGGAGATTTTTGACGCAATTCGTGAGCTGGTGCCTTTTCCTCATACGGGTCACCGGCGTCCCAACCTCACCTCTCGCCCATTGCGCTTCATTGTGTTGCGCGAGTACCTGATCGCCTACGCGCCCGACGAAAGGCCTCTGTGGGTGGTCGCAGTGATGCACGGGCGTCGCAACCCCCGCGTTATGGCCGCGATCCTGAGAGGTAGAGAATGATCCCCAGCGAACGGATCACCCGACAAACGGCCCTCCGCCTTCTATCGAGGTCTTACGTAGCTTGTTCAAAAGATGATTGATGATCGGATCATTAACCTCGCTGGAGAGGCCTCCAGCGCGCGCCAGCGTTCGCCGATTCGCTGCTGGAAGGCCTCGACATGGAAGTCGATGATGGCGCGGACCGCCGTCTGGCGGAAATTGACTCCAGCGCCGTGCTACTAATCCCGTGGCAGGAAGCGCGCAAGCAGCTTGCCGAACGTGTAGAGCGATGAGGTGCTTCGCGTCCGTTTTCAGAGAGGCCGACCCGTAAAAGAGCCCTGGAGATCAGTGATAAAGACACTCCATTTGCGGCCGTCCTCCAGCTCCAATTCCAGCGGTTTGCGCTCCATCATCGCAAATGCTGCATCTCAGTGCGGAAGATCCTTGAGCCCGCCTTCAGCTTCCCTTAGGGTGGGAGTCGCGCCTACAAGGTGCTGCCAAACGCGAAGAACACAGCGCAGCCTCGCCGGACCGTTGGAAAGGCCCAGCCTGCACTCACCTGCATAGGTCTCAATTCTCTGAATCTGCTTCGAGGACATCGCAACTCTCCCCTCTAACTACACCCGCTGGTCCCGCCGCAGTTACCGCACTTGTAGCAGCTACCGTTGCGGGTCATGACGCCGCCGCACTCGGCGCAGATAGGGGCATCGGCGACGGCCAGGGCGAAGGGCAGGGATTGCTGGGGCTCGGGTTCGGTGGGCCTGAGTATAGGAGTTTCGCCCGCTTCTCCCGCGGCGTACTCCGGACCCAGGAACCGTGCGCCCAACCAGCGGAAGATGTAATCCATGATCGACTTCGCGTACGGCACGGTTTGATTGCCGGTCCAGCCGCTGGGCTCAAAACGCACGTGGCTGAACTTGTCGACGAAGAACTTCAGCGGCACGCCGTACTGCAACGCGTAGCTGACAGCCGTGGCGAAGCTGTCCATCAGGCCGGAAATAGTCGAGCCTTCCTTGGCCATGGTCACGAACAGCTCGCCCGGAGTCCCGTCTTCGTACAGACCCACCGTCATGTAGCCTTCATGGCCGCCGATGGAGAACTTGTGCGTGATCGAGGCGCGCTCAGGCGGCAGCTTGCGGCGGACCGGCTGGTAGACGATCTTCTCGACAACTTTTTCGATGGTCACCGGAGCCAGCGCGGTCGAGCTCGTAGCCGCTTTGGCGCCCTTGGCTGAGCCCGAGCTCAGCGGCTGCACGCGCTTGGAGTTATCGCGGTAAATCGCCACTGCCTTCAGGCCCAGCTTCCAGCTCTCGATGTACGCATTCATGATGTCATCGACGGTCGATTCCTCAGGCATGTTGATGGTTTTGGAAATCGCGCCGGAGATGAACGGCTGAACCGCCGCCATCATCATCACGTGGCCCATATAAGGAATCGACCGCGTGCCGTTCTGCGGACGGAAGCTGCAATCGAACACCGGCAGGTGCTCCTCTTTCAGCCCCGGAGCTCCCTCGATGGTGCCGGTTGCATCCACGTGGTCCACGATGGCGTTGACCTGGTCAGCGGTGTAGCCGAGTTTGATCAGCGCGCTCGGAACCGTGTTGTTGACGATCTTAATGACGCCGCCGCCCACCAGCTTCTTGTACTTCACCAGCGCCAGATCGGGCTCGATTCCGGTGGTGTCGCAATCCATCATGAATCCGATGGTTCCGGTGGGTGCGATCACCGTGGTCTGCGCGTTGCGGTACCCCGCTTTGCGCCCCTGCGTCAGGGCCTCTTCCCAGCAGGCCTTGGCGTTCTCATAAACCTCGCTGGGCACCAGCTTGCTATCGATATCCAGGGTTGCGTCGCGATGCATCCGGATGACACCCAGGAACGGCTCCTCATTGATCGCGTAACCCGCGCAGGGGCCGGTGGCCTCGCCCGAGATGCGGGCGCTGGTCAAATACGCCTGACCGCACATGATGGCCGTCAGCGCCGCTGCCCAGCTCCGGCCCTGGTCGGAATCGTAGGGAATGCCCATCGACATCAGCAGCGCGCCCAGGTTCGCGTAGCCCAATCCCAGGGGGCGGAAATCGTGCGAATTCTTCGCGATCTTCTCGGTGGGATAAGCCGCGTTGTCCACCATGATTTCCTGCGCCAGAATGACGGTGTCCACCGCATGGCGATACGCGGTTACGTCGAAGTGCCCGTCCGCGCCCACGAACTTCATCAGGTTCAAGCTGGCCAGGTTGCAGGCTGAGTCGTCCAGGAACATGTATTCCGAACACGGATTCGACGCATTGATGCGGGCCGTGTTCTTCGACGTGTGCCAGCGGTTGATAGTGGTGTCGAACTGCATGCCGGGATCGCCGCACTGATGCGTCGCCTCCGCGATCTCCCGCATCAGGTCGCGAGCCTTGAAACGGGCTACGGCCTGACCGGAGGGCCGGGACTTGGTCCACCAATCGTCATCGCGCGCCACGGCTTCCATGAACTCATCCGTCGCGCGGACGCTGTTGTTGGCGTTTTGGAAGAAGATCGAGCTATAGGCGTCGCCGTCGAGCGAGGAATCGTAGCCCGCGTCGATCAGCGTGTGCGCCTTCTTCTCTTCCTTCGCCTTGCACCAGATGAATTTCCCGATATCGGGGTGGTCCGCGTTCAGGATCACCATCTTGGCGGCACGGCGGGTTTTTCCGCCGCTCTTAATCACGCCCGCGAAGGCGTCGAAGCCCTTCATGAAGCTCAATGGGCCGGAGGCCTTGCCGCCGCTCGAAAGCAAACCATCTTCTTCACGCAGGGTGGAAAGATTGGTTCCGGTGCCGGACCCCCACTTGAAGAGCATGCCTTCGGTTTTGGCGAGCTCCAGAATCGACTCCAGCGTATCGCCCACTGAATTGATGAAGCATGCCGAGCACTGCGGCCGGCGCTCGCCTTCGCCCAGCTTCTTTATTGCGTCGGTTGCGTCGTCGTAATAGTAGCCGTAACCGCGCGGCTCCTTCACGCCCACGTTGAACCACACGGGCGAGTTGAAGCACGCTTTCTGCGTCAGCATCAGGTGGGTCAGTTCGTCGCGGAAATTAGCGGCGTCCTGCACCGTGCGGAAGTAGCGCTGGTGCACGCCCCAATCGGTGATGGTGTCGACCACGCGGCCGATAAGCTGCCGCACGCTGGTTTCGCGTTCCGGCGAGCCCGCCTTGCCGTAGAAGTATTTACTGACAACGATGTTTGTCGCCGTCTGGGACCAGTCAACCGGGACTTCCACATCGCGCTGCTCGAAAATGACCGCGCCTTTATCGTTGCCGATGGAGGCGTTGCGATACTCCCAGGCGACCTCGTCGTAAGGAGTTTTTCCGGTCTCCAGCTTGGAGGTGAAGTACCGGGGAAAAGCGACCCCCGTACGATCTACAACCGGCACCGGCCGGCGCGCTTCCATCTTCATTGCGACACCTACTCCTAATTGTCCCATGGTCCCCGATCTCCTTCCGGCGAACTAGCGGCTAGAGCCGCATGTTGGCAATCATGCCCCAAGATGTAGAGTGTGTCAATAGCTTTAATCTATACGTAGTGGAACCGTGGAAAACCTGTGGAATGCGAATGCCCAGTTCCAGATAGACAATATGGTGATGGGCATGGTAGAATGAAGCATGGCTTGGGAAATCAGCCACTTGCAAGCGCTGGAGGCGGAGAGCATTCACATCATCCGCGAGGTTGCCGCCGAATTCCAGCGCCCGGTGATGCTGTACAGCATTGGCAAGGATTCCTCGGTGATGGTTCGCCTGGCGCAGAAGGCGTTCCACCCGGGGCCCATCCCGTTTCCTCTCCTGCACGTTGACACCACCTATAAGTTCAAGGAAATGATCACGTTCCGCGATAACTTCGCGGCTGAGCTAGGGCTCAACCTGATTGTCCATTCCAACACCGCAGCGCTGGAGGCGGGCGCCAACCCGTTCCGGCTGGGCACCGAGCGCTGCTGCGGACTGCTCAAGACCCAGTCTCTCCTCGATGCGCTGCGCGAGGGTAACTACGACGCTGCCTTCGGAGGAGCGCGGCGCGACGAGGAGAAATCCCGCGCCAAGGAGCGCATCTTCTCCTTCCGCGACCGCCTGGGGCAGTGGGATCCCAAGAACCAGCGGCCTGAATTGTGGAACATTTTTAACGGCCGAGTCGAGCCGGGCGAGAGCATCCGGGTCTTTCCGCTGTCCAACTGGACCGAGCTCGATGTCTGGCAGTACATTCACGTGGAGCGAATTCCGATTGTGCCGCTGTACTTCGCCAAAGAGCGCCAGATGCTGGTGCGCGGCCACTCCCTGATCCTGCCTGAGCTGGACTTTGTGCAGCCCCAGCCGGGAGATAAATGGGAAACGGTGCGGTGCCGGATGCGGTCGCTGGGCTGCTCGCCGTGCACGGGCGCGATTCGCTCCGATGCCGATTCGGTTCCCAAGATCATCGCGGAGCTGGTGGCGGTGCGTAATTCCGAGCGCGAAAATCGCGTGATCGATCACGACCGCGAAGGCTCGATGGAGCTAAAGAAACGCGAGGGCTATTTCTAATGATTACTGCGGCACAACGGAGCCTGGCGCACCGGAATGGCGCGATGGTCCTAGCCACATTGGAGGGTGCGCCGGCCCTGTGCCGCTGAACAACATGACCCTCGCTGTTGAGACGAACGGGCATTTCGATATCCACCGGTTTATGGAGACGGAGCAGTCGAAGGACTTGTTGCGTCTAACCACCGCCGGTAGCGTGGATGACGGCAAGTCGACATTGATCGGCCGCATGCTGCACGATGCCCGCGGCGCTTATGAAGACCAGCTCAAGAACGCCAGCCGCGGCGGCCAGATCGACTTCGCGCTACTCACCGACGGCCTGCGCGCGGAGCGTGAGCAGGGCATCACGATCAACGTCGCCTACCGTTACTTCGCGACGCCCAAGCGCAAATTCATTCTCGCCGACACGCCCGGTCATGAGCAGTACACGCGCAATATGGCTACCGGAGCGTCCACGGCGGAGCTGGCTATCATTCTGTGCGACGCGGCTCGCGGCCTAACCACTCAATCGCGGCGGCACGCCTATATCGCCGCTTTGCTCGGCATTCCGCACTTCGTGATCGCGGTCAACAAAATGGATCTGGTTGGCTATGACGAAGCCGTCTTCAACCAGATTCGCGCCGAGTTTGAGCCGTTCCTCAAGAAGATTCATGCGGCGGAGTGTTACTTCCTGCCGCTGAGCGCGCTCAAAGGCGATAACGTGGTGGACCGCAGCCGGAACATGCCATGGTTCAACGGCCCCAGCCTGCTGGATCATTTGGAATCGGTGGAGACGCGCAATCGCACGCTGGCCGCGTCATTCCGTATGGCCGTGCAAGGCGTGCTTCGGCCGGATCAGAATTTCCGGGGCTACACCGGACAGATCGCCTCAGGCGTGATTCGCCCGGGCGACGAAATCCTGGCGCTGCCCTCCGGACGCCGCTCGCGCGTCCGCCGGATCGCGACTTTTGACGGCGACCTCAAGGCCGCTCACGCTCCGCTGTCGGTCACGCTCACGCTGGACGACGAAATCGACATCGGGCGCGGCGACATGATCTCCTCCGGTTCAGATCCGCAGCGCGGCCGCACCTTCGACGCCACCATGGTCTGGTTCGACGGGCGGCCTCTCGACCCCGCGCGGCACTATCTGGTGAAGCATACATCGCATGTCGCGCCCGCACATGTGGAAGCGGTGAAGCATCGCATCAATGTCGCCTCGCTGGAAGATGAGCCGGCGCAGAACGGCCTCTCCATGAATGAGGTCGGCGTGGTGCGCATCGCTACTTCGCGCAATCTCTTTTTCGATCCTTATACCGAAAATCGCATCACCGGAAGCTTCATCCTGATCGACCGCGAAACCAACGCAACGGCCGCGGCGGGCATGATCCTGTCCCGCGCCGAGGATACCCGCGAGAACGCTGGAGACCGCTTGGCCCGGTTAATTCGCAGCTTCGTTCCTTCGGATGCGCTGCTGAATCTGCCCACTGACGAAGCCCAGGCGGTTGCGGAGCTGCGCCGGCGTCTCGAAGGAGTCTGGGATGAGTGATCTGAAGACGGAACAAGCCCAGGAACTCATTGCGACGCTCTTAGCCAATGGTGGCGGAGCCGCCGTCACTTCCAGCTTCCAGCATGAGTGTGTCGCGCTGGTGCATATGATCGTTCAGCAGCGCCCTGGCATACCGGTGCTGTTTCTGGAAACCGGGTATCACTTCCCGGAGACGCTGGCGTATCGGGATAAGATTGCCGCGGAGTGGAATCTCAACCTGGTTAATCTTGAAGCCAAGCAGAGCGTCGCGGAGCAGGAGGCGCAGTTCGGCATCCTCAATCGAACGGCTCCGGACAGGTGCTGCAAGTTGCGCAAAGTCGAGCCGCTATTTGCCGGTTTGGCCAATTACGATCTATGGTTCACGGCGCTACGCCGGGAACAATCGCCTACGCGCGCCAATCTCCAGGAAGTTGAGTCCTTCAAGCTGCCCAGCGGCAAGGTCCTCAAAAAGATCAGCCCTCTGGCGTCCTGGAGCGTAAAGGAAGTCTGGGGCTACCTGCATCGCCACGGCATCGAACATCTTTCTTTATACGATCAGGGCTACACCAGCATCGGGTGCAAACCTTGTACCGCCCTACCGGTGAGCGCCGAGGATCTGCGCTCCGGCCGCTGGCAGGGCCAGGGCAAATTGGAGTGCGGCATCCACATTCAGGCTGAATAGTCCATGGAAATCGCGCTCGGTTTTGTCATCTCCGTCTTCATCGCGCTGACTGGCGTCGGCGCGGGGTCGTTGACCACTCCCTTGCTGTTTTTGCTGGTGGGGCTTCCTGCCAAGGAGTGCGTGGGAACGGCGCTCATCTTCGCGACCGTGGTGAAGGTGGTCACCGTGCCCAGCTACATGGCGCGCGGACAAGTGAACTGGCGGGTGTTCACGTACCTCACCGCGGCGGGATTGCCGGGAGTGGTAGCCGGCGCGTTCCTCATGAAGCACCTGCCTAGCGATCTGGTCATGGGGTGCGTGGGACTCACCATCGTCAGCATCACGCTGGTGAACCTGTTTCGTTTTGCTCACGTGGTCCAGCACGACCGCACGCGCTGGCTCGGTCCGTTGGGGCTGTTGATCGGCCTCGAAATGGGCTTTTCCTCGGCGGGCGCCGGAGCCATCGGAGCCCTGGCTATGATGAGCCTGACGACGCTCTCCACCACCGCGATCGTGGGCACGAATTTGACTTTCGGACTCGCGCTGTCCGCCGTGGGAGGGTTTATTCACGCCGGGCTGGGCGACGTAAACACCGCCGTGTTATGGAAGCTGCTGATCGGAGGCGTGGTGGGCGCACTGAGCGGAACCTCGCTGGCTACGCGCGTGCAATCGACCAAGCTGCGCTTCGCGCTTTGCCTGGCTCTGGTGTATATCGGAGGGCAGCTTTCCTGGACCAGCTTCTCGAAGGTGTACGCCAGCGGCATTAGCGCCTCCGCACCCGCCACCGCAGGGACCGCTGCTCCGGCCGCGGCCGCGAAATAACTCCTTCACGGCTGCTTCGCGAACGTCTTCTTCCCGATCTCCACGTGAACCCTGAGGGAGCCGACCCACACCGGACCGCGGTCGCGGTTATATGCCGGATTCACCGCATATTGCGCGTCCACAGAAGTGGTGACCGCGCGATTCACCTGAGCGCTGTAGTAGGTCTCCCAAACGGTCTCGGGCCCATAGCGCAGAGCGCCGTCGCCGATCAGAAAATCGAGTCCGCCTGCCGCCAGATAGTCAGCATGTACCCTCGATAACCCGCTCACGGTCAGCTCCGTCGCCACCGTATCGTTCTTCCGTCCCCACCGGGACCCTTTCAGGGACACGCCAGCGGTCGCCAGGCGATCGATCGCCGTGAACGCGAAGCTCTCGGTCTTTCCGTCGTTCCATCCCAGGCGGCCGAATACACCAATGTCTTTGACGATCTCCTGGTCCACGCTCAAACCGAAGCCATACTTCAAACGCCCAATCTCGCGCGTGTCGATGACGCTTGGCGCGGTGTGCGTTGCCGCGGCCAGTTGCAAGGCTTCGCCATAGCTCCCCGCATCGGCGTGCTCCAGATACATCAGGAGGCGCGCCGCCCCTGCGTGTCCATGCGGACGATAGCGCCGTTCCCCTTCGAAGTCGTCGCCGCGGTCCCGGAACAGGCGGCGGTCGAACTGCTCGCCATTGGCAACCTTGGGCTCAGCCGCGCTGCCGTAGCGGAAACTCCAGTTGCGGGTGTGAAACTCATGCACCCAACCCCAGGTGTAGCCGCGCGTATCGGCCGCATAATCCCAGGCGCCGTTGTACATCACGCCCCAGCCCATGAACTGGCTGCGAGGATCGTGCGAATAGGCGTTATCGTCGAAGAAATCGCTGAGGGTGAAACGGCCGGCGTAAATGCTATAGCGTGTCATCGGCCGTGAACCCCCTAGTTGATCCTGATCCGATTCGACCGGCTCTTGTTCGTCGCCGAAGCCGAAATCCTGGGCGATGAACAATCGCGCGATGTACGGCTTTGGTGTGGCGCTGGCTACACGCGGCAATTCGCCATTGGACGCGTTCGCCAGACCATCCACATTGCTGAAGCCTTTGCCGCCGGCGATCTCGGGATCGAAATACAGTGCCGTGTAGCGCGCCAGCCGCAAGGCCGTAAACAGTGTCGTCGTCAACGATGCTTCCGCTTCCGCGTGATGGTTCAGGCTTTCAGGTCCCGAATACAGGGCATAAAAATTGTCGTGAGCCTGACCGATAGAAGTTGCTTGCCAGGAGATGTTCCAGCGTTCTTCGGCCGGGAAAGACAGTTGCCCAGCTAAGTCAATCTGACCCAAATTATCGGGATCAGGAGCTTGCGCGCACAGGCCAGTCACCAGCATAGCCAGCAGCGCAAGCCGCGCGGGTGCGCCGCAAATATGGATTCTGAATTTCATGACGGGCGGCTTCTGGCGGGAATCTCGCATAGACAGAATATACCCGCCGGGGTATCCTTGTAAAGTAGGTTTACGCTTATTTTTTGTGAAAGTGTGGTGACATGGCTCACACCATCGAAGAGAAGAAGCGGCTACTGAATCGCGTCCGCCGCATCATGGGACAAGTCGCCGCGATCGAGAAGGCGCTGGACCAGGGATCGGAATGCTCGGATGTTCTTCATAACATCTCGGCCTGCCGGGGCGCGATGGACGCCCTGATGGCGGAGGTGATCGAAGGACACATCCGGTTCCACATTCTCGACAAGGGCGCGACGGATGAGCAAACTGACGCCGCCGACGATCTTGTTTCGGCCCTGCGCGCTTACCTCAAATAGCCTGAGGCATCGTCACGAGACGACGCTGGTCCATACCATGGCCGCCGTGAGAATCAGGACCACAACCGCGGTCGACCACGCGATCGCATTGCCCAGGAGACGATTCTTGTACTCGCCCATGATGCGGGTGCGGTTGATTAAAATCAGCATGAAGATCAGCACGAAGGGCAGCAGCACACCGTTGGCCACCTGCGAAAGCAGAATGATCTTGAATAAGGGCAGATGCGGGATCAGCACCACGCCCGCTGCACCCGCAATCAAGAACGTATACAATCCATAAAAAATCGGCGCCTCAGAAAACTTCCGGTCGATTCCGGACTCGAACCCCACGCCTTCGCAAACGTTGTAAGCCGTGGCCAGAGGCAGGATCGCGGCAGAGAGCATGGATGCGTTGATCAGCCCTATGGCAAATAGAGCAGAGGCAAATTTCCCGGCGAAGGGCTTTAGGGCGAGAGCGGCCTGAGCGGCGTCTTTAATATCGCCATTCCCCGATTTATACAACGTCGCCGCGCAGGCCACCACGATAAAGAACGCGATCACATCGGTGACAATGCAACCCAGGATCACGTCCCAGCGCGTTAGCGCGTACTGCCTTTTGTCAATGCCCTTCTCCACCACCGACGCCTGCAAATAAAACTGCATCCATGGCGTGATCGTAGTTCCGATCAAGCCCACGAAGATAACAAAATAGTCTGAGTTGTTCTGCCACTGCGGAATGAAGGTGTCGTGCAGCGCGAGTCCCCAATCCGGGTGCGCCAGAAACGCGGACACCGGATAGCTGAAGTAGACCAGCGAGAACAGAATTAGGATCCGCTCCACTGGTTTGTAGCTTCCGCGCACGATCACGGTCCACACGATCACCGCGGCAATCGGCACGGCGATATACTTGGTAACCCCAAAGATCGCCATGCCGGAGGCCACGCCAGCAAACTCCGCTATGATATTGCAGAAATCTGCCATTCCGAGAATAAACATCGTTAGCGCAGCCGCTCGCAGCCCGAACTCCTCGCGAATCAGGTCGGAGAGCCCCTTGCCGGTCACCACTCCCATCCGCGCGGCCATCTCCTGCACCACGATCAACGCGATGGTGATGGGAATCAGCGTCCATAGCAGCGCGTAACCGAATTTCGCGCCCGCTTGCGAATAGGTGAGGATCCCGCCAGGATCGTTGTCGACATTCGCGGTGATGAACCCGGGTCCCAGGATGCTGAGCAGCAGCAGCAGCCGGTATCTCAAGAACCGGAGCGAAGGCACCCGGATCGGAAGCGTCGGACGTTCTGCGGCAGCGCGGGCCATGAGCGCGAATCCTCCATTGTCGCGCGGGATTGCTTCAGTTGGGTAAAGCGCTGGCGTGGCGTAGCCGATTCGTAATACGATTGTGTAACACTGGCAAAAGTATGGAATCCGTAGAGTTGGCGCAGGATCTGGCCGATCCGCAGTTATTTACGAACCGTGAGCTGAGCCTGCTCGATTTTCAGAAGCGCGTGCTCCGGGAGGCGCAAGATGGCGCCAATCCGCTTCTGGAGCGGATGATTTTTCTCTCCATTTTCGGCTCTAATATCGACGAATTCTTCCAAGTCCGCGTGGCGGTGCTGAAGCAGCGCGTCAAGTCCGGCGCGGAAGAGCCTCGCGTGGACGGCCTCACCGGCACGGAATTGCTGGAAGAGATTCATTCCGATGTGGCGGACCTGGAGCAGGACGCCTACGCCTGCCTGCGCGATCAACTCAAGCCCGCTTTGGCCGAAGCCGGCATCCGCATCAGCGACTACGCGGAGCTGGATGAACGGGCTCGCGCCAAGCTCAACGACTATTTCCAGCGCACCGTCTTTCCCGTGCTCACCCCGCTGGCGTTCGATACCGGGCGTCCCTTCCCGCACATTTCCAACCTGAGTTTGAATCTCGGCGTGGTGGTCCGCGACGCGCACCGGGCGGAGCACTTCGCTCGCGTCAAAATCCCGAATACTCTGCCGCAGCTGGTTCCGGTCTCGCCGCAGCAGTTCGTCTGGCTGGAGCAGTTGATCGCGGCGAACCTGCAGGCGCTGTTCCCGGGCTTGGAAATCGTGGAAGCTCATCCGTTCCACGTGACCCGCGACGCGGAAGTCGCCATTCAAGAATTGGAAAGTGACGACCTGCTGGAGACCATTGAAGAGGCCGTGTGGCGCAGGCGTTTCCGCGCCGTGATCCGGCTTCAGGTGAACCGCGACGCTCCCGACGCCATCGTCAAGCTGCTGGCTGAAGAGCTTGAAGTTCCGGAGCGCGCCGTCTATCGCGTGGATGGGCCACTTTATTTAAGCCGGCTGCGGCAGCTTTACTCGCTCGACCGGCCGGATCTCAAGTACAAGCCGTTTTCCCCGTACACTCCCCCGGAACTTCAGCCTCGCTCCAAGGAAGACATCTTTTCGGTGATCCGGCGCGAAGACGTATTGCTGCACCATCCTTTTGAATCGTTCCAGCCGGTGGTGGAGTTCATTCGCAAGCGCCGCGCACGATCCCGACGTGCTGGCCATCAAGATGACTTTGTATCGCGTGGGCCGCAATTCACCCATCGTACAGGCTCTACTGGAAGGCATCGAGGAGGGCAAGCAGGTTTCCGTCCTGCTGGAATTGAAAGCCCGCTTCGACGAAGAGAGCAACATCGAATGGGCCCGCGCGCTGGAGCGTGAAGGCGTCCACGTCATCTACGGATTGGTGGGATTGAAGGTGCATTCCAAGATCGCCCTGGTGGTTCGCCGCGAAGGCGACGTGATGCGCCGTTACGTGCACCTGGGCACCGGCAACTACAATCCCCAAACCGCGCGCCTGTACACCGACTTGAGCATGTTCACCTGCGACGATCAGATCGGCGCGGACGCGACCGACCTGTTCAACTACCTCACCGGCTATTCCGCCAAGACCGAGTTGCGTAAACTGCTGGTGGCGCCGGTCAGCATGCGCAAAGGCCTGGATGCTTTGATTGAGCGCGAAATCGAGTTGACCCGCACCGGCAAGAAAGGTCACCTCATTTTCAAGATGAACGCGCTGGAGGACCCGGATATGATCAAGCTGCTATACCGGGCCTCGCAAGCGGGCATCCGCGTTGACCTGTTGGTGCGCGGTTTGTGCTGCCTCCGTCCCGGCATTCCCGGGGTCAGCGAAAACATCACGGTGCGCAGCGTGATCGGCCGTTTCCTGGAACACGCTCGCATCTACTATTTCCGTAACGGCGGGCGTGAGGAGGTCTACCTGGGCAGCGCGGACTTGATGCCTCGCAATCTCAATCGGCGCGTGGAAGTGTTGTTCCCGGTGAAGGACCTGAAGCTGATCTCTCGCCTGCGAGACGACATTCTCGAAGTCTATCTGGCCGATACGGTCAATTCCTACCTGCTCAACGGCGATGGTTCTTACCAGCGCCCTCCGCGCAACATGACCATCGGCGGCGTGGATAGCCACCAGCGCTGCATGATCCCGCGCGGCTAGAATGATGGCATGAAGCGTCCGTTCACCGCGACCGTTTGGCGGGAAGGAAACTGGTACGTCTCGCAATGTCTGGAGGTAGACGTCGCCAGCCAGGGCGAAACCGAGGACGAGGCTCTGGCCAACCTCAAAGAGGCTCTTGAACTCCATTTCGAGGAGCCGCACGCGACCCGGCCACCCGAGGTTCGCGTGATCGAGGTCGAGGTTGGCGCGGCCTAAGCCGCTGCCGTTTCGCGAAATCAAGCGCCGTCTTGAAGCCGCGGGCTTCATCGAGAGCAGCCAGAAGGGCAGCCACGTTAAATTCGTCCGCCGGTCGGGCGCGATCGTCGATACGGCGATCGTCCCCGGAAGCATGAGGTACCCGTAGGCACGCTGCGCAGCATTCTGAGCCAGGGTCACGTCGATCCAGACGATTGGGATAAACTTTGATCCGAAAGCCGCATGGGCGACCTATATCTTGACGACATTACGGACGAGTCCCGCTATCCGCACCCAAATACGCACCCATGAAAAACAAACGCAGTAATGAATGGTTTCAAACCCCTGGCTATCACGGCATGGCCCGGCGGGCCTGGCTACGCTCCGAAGGCTTTCCGTCCGACGTCTTCGACGGGAAGCCCGTGGTCGGCATCTGCAACTCCTGGAGCGAGCTCACCAACTGCAACGCGCATCTGCGCGAGGTGGCCGCGGCGGTGAAGCGCGGCGTGATCGCGGCCGGGGGCATTGCGCTGGAGTTCCCCACCATCTCCCTGGGCGAGATGTTCATGCAGCCGACCACCATGATGTATCGCAATCTGATGGCGATGGACGTGGAAGAATCGATCCGCGCGAATCCAATGGATGCGGTGGTGCTGCTATGCGGCTGCGACAAAACCACGCCCGCGCAACTGATGGGCGCGGCCAGCGCGAATATTCCCGCGATTATGGTTCCCGGAGGCCCTATGCTGGCCGGAACATTTCGCGGTCAGAAGCTCGGCTCCGGCACGGATGGGCGCAGGTTATTCGACCTCTACCGCACCGGTAGGCTCAATGAAGAAGAGTGGAGCGAAGTGGAAGAGCTGCATCGCGCGAACCTCCGGCCATTGCACGGTGATGGGAACCGCGTCCACCATGACCAGCCTGGCCGAGGCGCTAGGCATGACTCTGCCCGGGTTGCGCCAACATTCCGGCGCCGGATTCGCGCCGGCTGGCCATCGCGGAGCTAAGCGGCCGCGCCGCCGTGGAGCTGATCGAGGCCGGATTAACTCCTTCGCCGCATCATGACGCGCGCGGCTTTCGAGAACGCAATCACGATGCTGATGGCGTTGGGAGGGTCTACCAACGCCGTGATTCATCTGACGGCGATCGCGGGAAGGCTGGGTATCCAGCTGGGCGCCCGCGACTTCGACAGCATCTCACGCCGCACGCCTTGCCTCGCCGATGTAAAACCATCCGGTAAACATTTGATGGAAGATTTGTTTCACGCGGGTGGCGTGCCCGCGGTCATGCAACGCATCAGCGACTTGCTGCATCGGGATTGCGTCACGGTGAACGGCAAAACGATCGGCGAAAACATCGCCACCGCGCGAGTCGAGAGCGACGCGGTGATTCGCACCCGCGACAATCCCCTGTTCGCCGAAGGCGGCATCGCCATCCTTCACGGGAACCTCGCGCCCGGACGGCGCCGTTATCAAACAAACCGCGGCCTCGCCTCATTTGATGCAGCATCGCGGGCGGGCGCACGTTTTCGAGAATCGCGATGAAATGAATGCCTGGATCGATCGCGATGACCTTCCCGTGGAGCGCGATACCGTGCTGGTCATGCGCAACTGCGGACCCAAGGGCGGTCCCGGCATGCCCGAATGGGGCCACATTCCCATTCCGCGGAAGCTCCTGACTCAGGGAGTCACCGATATGGTCCGCATCTCCGACGCGCGCATGAGCGGGACATCTTTCGGGACCGTCGTTCTGCATGTCGCGCCCGAATCGGCGATTGGCGGGCCGTTGGCGGTGGTCGAGACCGGCGATGAAATCGTGCTGGACGTCGCGAACCGGAAGCTGGAGCTAGCAATCTCAGAGGATGAGCTGGCCCGGCGGCTCAGCGCGTTCGTTCCGCCGCAGCCGCATTACCAGCGCGGTTATGGACGCTTGTTTCTCGATCACGTGACGCAAGCCAATGCAGGTTGCGATTTCGACTTCCTCGCGCCGGGCTCCTAAGTCACAGCCGGCTTGCGGACCAGCACGGAGCACAGCGCCGAAAACAGAAGCGCCGCGACCATCACCCATAGCCCTCCCAGGTAGCTCCCCGTGCGGTCGCTGAAGAGACCAACCAGGTCCGGCCCCACGAAGCCGCCCAGGTTCCCAATGGAGTTGATGAGGCCGATGCTCGCCGCAGCGGCTGAGGCGCTCAGCAACGTGCTGGGAATTGCCCATAGCGGAGGATAGGCCGCTACAATGCCCGAAAACGCGATCGAAAACAAAACCAACGCCACGGCAACCCCCGCGGATTGAATGGCGAGCAAACCCAGAGCCACGCCGGCAATGATGCGCGGCATCGCGGCGTGCCAGCGCCTTTCGCCCCGGCGATCCGAATGCCATCCGGTGGCCAGCATCACCGGAATCGCGACGATCGCCGGAATCGCCGATAGCAGCGTGGTCTCGGTGGTGGACAGACTTTCCAGGCGTTGCAGAATCTTCGGCAGCCAAAGACTCAAGCCGTAGTTCCCCGCCGTGCCTCCGAAATACGCGCCCGCGCACAACAGCACATCGCGATGGAACAAGGCCCGCAGCGGGGAGACCGGCGCGGCGGATTGCGCCTGTTCGCGTTCGCGCGCCAATTCCATCTCCAACTGCTCCCGCTCTTCCGGGTCCAGCCAATGCGCCTGCTTGGGCCGGTCGGTCAAGTACAACCAGCTGGCGATTCCACACGCAATCGCCGGCGCTCCTTCCAGCAAAAGCAGCCAGCGCCATCCGCCCAATCCCAGCCAATGTACGTTGAGCAGCGCCGCCGACAGAGGCGACGCGATCACTTGCGACGCCGGAATCGCGATCATGAACATCGCCACGCCCTTGGCTCGATCCCCCGCGCGATACCAGTGTCCAAGGTAGGTAATGACGCCGGGGAAAAATCCCGCTTCGGTGACGCCCAGCAGCACGCGCATCGTGTAGAACTGCGCCGCGGTGTGAATCAATCCGGTGGCCGACGCCACGCAGCCCCACACCAGCATGGTCAGCGCGATCACGCGCCGCGCGCTCCAGCGCTCCACCAGCAGCGCTCCTGGAATGCCCAGCGCGACGTAGCCAATAAAAAAAATGCCGGAGCCCAGGCCGAAGACTTTGTCGGAGAAGCCCAGCTCACCTGTCATCTGCAATCCCGCGAAGCTGATATTGATGCGGTCGATGTAGGCGACCACGTATAGCAGGAAGAGGAACGGCATCAGCCGGCGAGTCACTCTCCGCCGCGTGCGAAGCGCATCGAAGCTGGAGTGGTCTGTCAACGCGATGGCGTCAGGATATCACGCGCCGCGCGGCAATCTCCGCGACCCACTGGTGGTGCTCCGGATCGGAAGGCGGGCCTTCGTAGGAATGGAGAATCTCGAAATTCTGAAAGTAAGACGCGAGCTCGCCGGGGTTCAGCCGGAATGGCGTGAGGCCTTCGCCCGGTCCGGGAATGTGCACGATCGCCAGCACCACCCCGCCGGGAACCACGCCGCGCTTGGCCGGTTCAAATAGATCGCGCTGGAGGTAATAAGACATCGCGATCAGATCCCACGAATCCGGTTCGATGGCGTATTCGTGCTTCTCCAGATCGGCCACGCGCGCATCCACACTCGGGTTCTTCGCGTGAAGCAACTCGATCGCGGCCTGCGATCCGTCCACCGCCGTCACCTGCCAGCCGTGATCCGCGAGCCACAGTGCGTTGCGGCCGGAGCCGCAGGCCAAGTCCAGCGCGCGGCGTTGTTTCAAAATGCCTGGCTTCGACCCCTCCGCGACCTTCACCAACAGCGGCGACGGCGGCCCGATTTCACGCCGCGCCCGATAACGCTGATCCCATCCGCGCAGATCCACTGCTTCAAGTTAGCGTGAATCCTCGTTGCGCATCCGCGCATACTGGCGCAGCCCGTCGCGCAGCTTCGGATTCCGTCCGGTCAATTGCCATAGCCCTTGCGAATCGCGCTTCAAATCGTAGTCCGGATCGAACCCCACGTTAATCACGAATCTGTGCCGGTGCGCATACTGCCGGTTGCCTTTCGATCCATGAAAGCTGTGCAGCAGCAAGCCGGGCATATAACCCAGGCCTCCATTGGGATTGTCGCGAATCGCGATGGCGCGATCCTCCCAAATCTGGCAGTTCCTCAAATAGCCGGGCGTGTGGCGCGGATCCACGGAGGCGCTCAAGTTGCCGATCAGCGCATTCGCCATGTGCCAATCGCCGGAGCCGGTCGGGAGCCAATCCATCATTCCTCCCAATTGATCCCAGGCGCTTCTGCGATAACACCACGCGAGCCCCGGATGCCAGCCCTCCGCTCCCGCAACGTACGGACGGGACCTCTTCTGCTCGACCCCGTTTACGGTCCAGCGCAACTCCGGCTGATCCAGAAACGCCGGATCGTGCGGCGGAACGCCTTGCTCGCACCAGCGATACAGGAACGATTTCGAAAGGTGACCTGGCAGCGGCTCATCGTCCGGGCCAAGATCCTGCGCGTCGGAGAACGGCTGGATCACGTCGTAGTGCTGCAGCCGATGCAGGATCTCCTGCGCCCAATCCGGCCGCGCGAACTGGATATCCGCGTCGAACACGGCGATATACCGGCAATCGCGCGGAAGCCTCTCTGCCAGCAGGTTCAATGCGTTCTCCTTATGCCAGAATTCGCACTGCGTGCGGAGTTGCAGATGCCGGGGATTGTCCGGTTCGGTCACCTCGAAGCGCCGCGCGCCCAGTGCAATCTCCGCCGTGAACAGAACTGCCCCGCCTTGCTCCATGTGGTCCTGAAAGCGCCAGTAGTTGCGATACCGCGCGCGAAAGCGCAGGGGATTCTCGAGCATGGTCAGCACGTACAGCTTGTCGGGAAGGACATGCACTCCCGGTTTGGCGTGCGAAGGGTGACGGATAAAATCGCCCGCGTCAGGAGCGTGATGAGCCAACGGATCGAGTTCGGGGTAATGTTTCGGCACGGGCTGTCTCCGGCTTAAAACTAAGGAGGCGGCCTACCGTGGCCTCGCCCGCCGGCACGGTAAGCGATGGCAAATGCAGGAAAAATCGAGGTGGGGTGAGGGAGCAATGAGCGGTGCTCCGCCGGTTTCCGAGTCGGAGCAGCCGGCGCGGTAAACATCGCACCGCGCTTGTGATCTAATGAGGGACGATATGCGCCGCGGCCTCGCGATGCCCGTCTTGCTCGCGACGATCGTCTTATTCGCTTCCGCCGCCCTCGCGGAAGACGCCGGCGAGACGCTGTTTCGCCAGCACTGCGCGCCATGTCACGGGGCGCACGGCGAGGGCGGCCGCGGAGCCAAGCTCGCGCAACCCAAGCTCCCCCGCGCTCCCGATGACGCCACGCTCGGCTCACTCATATCCCAAGGTATTCCGGGCACCGAGATGCCCGTCACGCGCATGACCGATCCGGAGCGAGCCGCGGTCATCGCCTACGTCCGCAGCCTGGGGAAAGCGGCTTCCGTCGAAACCGCGCAAAGCGGCGACCGCGCCAAAGGCGAGGCGATTTTTTGGGGCAAGGGCGGTTGCGGGCAGTGCCACAACGTCGGCCCGCGCGGAGGCAGAATCGGCCCCGATCTCACCAACATCGGCGAGCGCCGCGGCGCCCCCAACTTGCGCCAATCCGTTCTCGATCCCGAGGCCGAGACGCCCGACAATTTCGCCCAATACCGCAAGGTTATCTACATGCCGGACAACTACCTGCGCGTCCGGGTGGTGACCGCGGACGGAAAGCAGATTGCCGGCGCGCGCGTCGACGAAGACACCTTCACCATTCAGATTCGCGACGACGCCTCCCGCATTTACTCCTTCCGTAAGGATCAGTTGAAGGAGCTGCACGAGGATTGGGGCAAGTCTCCCATGCCCAGCTTCCGCAACAGACTATCTGAGGCGGAGCTGACGGATCTGATCGCATATCTCAGTTCGCTGACAGGTGCTCCATGAGGAAGTTCTTTATCGTTGGATTTACCGTCGCCGCTGCTCTGGCGCAAACCGAGTGGGTCACCTATTCCGGCGACTTCACCGGCCAGCGCCACTCCACGCTCAAGCAAATCGATCGCACCAACGTCTCCAAGCTGCGGCCCAAGTGGATGTACCAGACCAACGATCTGAACCAGTTCGAGGTAACGCCCATCGTCTCCGGAGGCGTCATGTACATCTCCGAGCCGCCCAGCAATGCAGCCGCGCTCGATCTCCACACGGGACGTCCGCTGTGGATGTATCGGCGCACCCTGCCTTCCGATATCCACGTCTGCTGCGGCCAGGTGAATCGCGGAGTCGCGCTGCTCGGCGATACGGTGTACCTCGGCACTCTTGACGCGCACCTGATCGCGCTGGACGCGAAAACCGGCCATGTTCTATGGGACACCGCGGTTGCCGATTACAAGACCGGCTATTCCATCACCGTCGCGCCGCTTGCGCTCAAGGACAGAATCATTATTGGAATGTCGGGCGGCGAGTACGGCGTGCGCGGTTTCCTGGACGCTTACGATCCCAAAACCGGCGCCCGGCTCTGGCGCTTCTGGACCGTTCCCGGTCCCGGCGAGCCCGGCCATGAAACCTGGGCCGGCGATTCTTGGAAAACCGGTTCCGCCGCAACCTGGGTCACCGGCTCTTACGACCCGAATCTCAACCTGGTCTATTGGGGCACCGGCAACCCCGGCCCGGATTACGACGGAGACATTCGCAAAGGCGACGATCTGTACTCCGATTCGCTGCTCGCTCTCGACGCCTACACTGGAAAGCTCAAATGGCATTTCCAGTTCACGCCCAATGACACGCATGACTGGGATTCGACGCTCACTCCTGTTTTGATCGACACTCAGTTTCAAGGCCGGGCCCGCAAACTGGTCGCGGCGGCGAATCGCAACGGCTTCTTCTACGTGCTGGACCGCGGAACCGGCGAGTTTCTGGTCGGCAAGCCGTTCGCCAAAGAGATCTGGGCTACGGAGCTCGACGCGCACGGCCGGCCCATGGTGATTCCGGGCACCAGGCCCACTCCCGAAGGCGTGCTCATGTATCCGGGCGTCCACGGCGGCACCAATTACATGAGCCCTTCGTACAGCCCGGAAACCGGTCTGTTCTACGTCTCCGCGCGCCAGGAGCCGACCTCCTACTATCGCGCGACTCCCGAATATACGGTCGGTACCTATTACGTTGCGGGTGGTAACCGCGGCGTCTCAGGAGTGGAACCGTCCGGTGCGATCAAGGCCCTCGATCCGCATACGGGTGAAGTTCGCTGGGAGTTTCCGCTGCATTCGCCGCCATGGTCCGGAGTGCTCTCCACCGCGGGCGGCCTGGTTTTCGGCGGCACTGCCGAGGGCAACGTCTTCGCGCTCGACTCCTCAACTGGCAAACCTCTGTGGGATTTCCAAACCGGCGCGACCGTCACCTCCAACCCCATCAGCTATGAGCTCGACGGCAAACAGTACATCGCGCTGGCGGCGGGACGGGCTTTGATCGCGTTCGGCCTAGAATAACTGCCCGGCCTTACCTTTCAATCGAGACAATCCAAGGCTCGAAACGCGCGCCGTACGCGAGACGCACCCGGTAACGTGACTGTTCGGTTCCCGTTGGAGTTGCCGCCGGCAGGTTCCGCAGCACCGTCGCCTCGGGAACGGGAACGTGAATCGCCGAGCTCAGGATCTCGACGACCTGTCCCTGTATGATCGAATCGCTCCGCCTCGGGATACGCTGGGGTTGCACAGTCGCGCGCAGGACGATGTGTTTGCCGTCGCGTCCGTACTTGGCGAGCAGCGGTTCGGGCGACGCCGCTGCGTCCACGGGAGCCAGCCGGGATTCATGCTCGATGTAGGCGGCCGGTGGATATGGCTGGGTGCGCTGCAGGTCCGCGATGGCCTGCCAGGCCGGGCCGTCGTATTCGAACGCGACGTAGGCCGCGCGCACCGGCCATTCCGCCCTTCGACCCGAGATGTCGAGGTCCTCGGCGCTGAAGCCCAACTCTCGTAGCTTCGGCGCATCCAACCAACTTGTATCGGGCGGTTCTTCCTTAGGCGGGTAAAACGGATAAGTGGCGGTGAGCCGAAGATCGATTCCGGAATTCTCTTCGTACTGATAATCCTGTTGAAGCTCGCGGTCGGTCAGCTCGATGATTTGCCCTTGGGAAGCGCGGTTCCACTCAACGTCCAACAGCGCGATCGCGTTCGAAGCAATCACCACCGCCGCGCCGGCGATCAAGCCCCGCCCTCTCATGCGGTATGCTCCCGCAGTCTCCGGAATGCGGCTAGCAGAGCCAGGGCGATGGCGCCCACCAGGAAGAAGAAGGCGTATTTGGGCATCCAGTCCCACCACCAATCCACCAGTTTGAGGTACAGGCAGACGACGAAAAACGAAGCGCCCAGATTGACCATTCCGCGCAAATGGAAACGAATCCCCGCCCAGATCACGGCGGAAGCGCCCAGGAACGCCGCAAGCTGATAGAACCGCTCCACTGTGCTGGCGGAAAAAGGTAACCAGCTCCCGTTGCCGTCGAACCACAATGACAGGATCGCGGCGAATACCGCCAGCAAACCGGTCAGGCGGAACGTTCCCCGGAATTCGTCGCTCCCAACAAACGGCTTGGCCAGCGGGGCCAAAACCACCAGCAGCGCCGGAATGAGAACGGTTTCGGGCTTCCCCCAGAATCCGCTCCACCAGACTCCCGTCGCGCTCATCAGAGTGGCCGCGCTGAACACCATCAAGGAAATCAATCCCGCCGCCAGCGGCAGCCGCAGCTGGTAGGTATACGCGAGCGCGAGCGCGAAAACGCCCCACGCCAAAAAGGCATTGGGCGAAGGAGTGATGTTGAAGATCTGCCCGAGCATGTACAGATCCAGCACAAAGCAGGCGACAGTCACCAGGCCGACCAGCGCCGTGAAGTAGAGCGTGCGTTCCCGCCGCGATACGAAATGCATCGCGGCCAACCCCAGCAACGGCGCCGCCACCAGAATGCTCACCTGCGCGGGCGTCGAGAGAACTCCCCAGATTCGATAGAACAGCAGAAATACGCCGGCACACAGCGCCAGTCCGCCCAGCGCCGAAACCACCCGCATGCCGAGCGAAAGTTGCTTCTGGCTCTCGCTGGCGTCGACATCGAACTGGGTTTTCAGCCCGGCCAGGCTTCGGTCCACATGCGTATCGACCGCCGCGCGCTGTTCCGGAGTGAGCGAGAGCACACCTTCACCCGAGAGCGCCTCCAGCTCTTCGCGAAAAATGCGAAGGCGGTCGGCCTGCTCCTGCGCGGCCTTCTTGCTCCCCGGCTCCAGCTCTTGCCCCATTGGACACACATTCTACTCAAATCCGGGAATGCGCGTAGGATGGAACTTGCGGAAAGTCCTGGTTGTCGCGGACGATTTGACGGGCGCGGCGGATTGCGCGGCGGCGAGCGGCCTCAATGCCGTGGTGGTGTTGGACGATTCCCGCGGAATTCCCGCTGCGGAAGTCGTCGCGATCGATGCTGACACTCGCCGGATGGACGCCGGGCGCGCGGCGGTGGAAACCGCCCGCATCGTCCAAACGTATCCCGCTGAGCTCGTGTACAAGAAGATCGATTCTAGTCTGCGCGGGCATGTGCGGACGGAGGTCGCCGCCGCGCTGGAAGCGTACCGCAGCCTTGGGCATCCCGACGCCATCGCTGTCGTCGCTCCGGCGTTTCCGGCGATGGGCCGAATTACCAGGGATGGCCGTCATTACGTTCGCGGCGTTGAAATAGAGAGCACCGGATTGGCGCTTTGCGACGCCGAGCGTGATGAAGACCTCCAGGCGCTCGTTCGCCGCCATGCCGGTCGCGACATTCTCTGGGCCGGCTCGGCAGCACTGATGTCCGCTCTAATGCACGAATCGCCCAAACAGCGTCCGCCCGCACTTCCAGAAATCGGCGGTCCGATCCTCTTCGCTGTCGGCAGCCAATCCCAACGCTCCCGCGAGCAGGCCGAGGCTGTGCGCGAATCCGGTGTCGATGCGGAGACGCTGTTCATTGGCGAATCCGAGTCTCTCGCGCGCGAAATCGCCGCTCGCCAGTGCGTCGGGGCTCTGGTGCTCACCGGAGGCGATACCGCCCGGGCCGTTCTTCGCGCCCTCGGCGTCGCTGCTTTGCGCGTTGCCGGCGAAGTCGAAACCGGCGTTCCGATCCTGGTGACCGACGACGCCCGCCGCTTACCCGTCGTCACCAAGGCCGGTGACTTCGGCGATCGGGAGACGCTGGTCAGATGCTGGACCAAGCTCAGCAGGGGAGCGAGATGAAACAGGCTCGCGAGTTCCTGACTGCGGAGTGGAAAAACCTCGTGATGCTGAACTACGCCGTCGATCCGGCGCTGTTGCGCCCATTCGTTCCTCGCGGTGTGGAGCTCGATTTTTGCGGCGACAAAACCTACCTCAGTTTGGTTGGCTTCGAGTTCAACCGCACGCGCTTGCTCGGCCGGGCCGTTCCCTTTCATCAATCCTTCGAGGAAGTGAACTTGCGCTTCTACGTCCGTCGAGAGTCAAAGCGAGGCGTGGTCTTTATCAAGGAATTGGTCCCTAAGCGCGCCGTCGCGACTATCGCGCGCCTGGCCTACAACGAAAACTACTCGTGCGTGCCCATGTCCCACCGCCTCGATGCGCTGAACGATGGCGGCGAGATCGCGGCCGAATACGCCTGGGACCGTGGCGCCAACCGCTGCGTCATGCGCATCGAAACCGAAGGTGAGGCCTTCCTTCCCGTCGACGGCTCTTTGAACCAGTTCATCGCCGAGCATTACTGGGGCTACGCGGCGCAACCCGGTGGCGGATGCCTCGAATACGAAGTCCAGCATCCACCTTGGCCGATACTGAGCGCACGGAACGCCAGCTTCTCCGGGGAAGCTGCTCATCAGTATGGCGCGAAGTTCGCGCAAGTCCTGGCGGGCAAACCGGATTCCGCTGTCTTCGCGGAGGGATCGCCTGTGACCGTGTTCAAGCCTTCGAAAATCGTGGGCTGAAGACGGTACGATGCAAAGGTGTGGCTGAAACACGTTACCTCGCGCACGATCGGCCGCGCGATCTATCTCGCGCTTGCCTGGTTCGCGATGGCGTGGGCCGTAGCTCGGGCGTGCGTGCAGGCCGTGACCGGCGATGAGGCGCAGAATTTTCTGTTCTACGCCTCGCGCAACGATCCTTCGCATTGGATTCCCGCGGCGAACAACCACATGCTCAATTCCCTCGCCGAGCGCGTGCTCACGCCGATCTTCGGACTTTCCGCGTTGACCGTGCGGATTCCCACATTGTGCGGCGCGGCACTCTACATATTTGTTGTGTACCGGCTGTGCCAGGCGATTAGCGAGGAATGGAAGGTTCGGATTCCGGTATTCGTGTGCCTGGTCTACAACCCGTTCATCTTTGATTTTTTCGTAGCGGCGCGCGGCTATGGGATCGCGAATGCGTTCCTGATATCCGGGGTCGCGGCCTCGGCTTCGTGGCACTTATGGCGGGAGAAATTCGGCTCAGGCGGCGGACGTGAGCTGATTGCTGCAACTGCAATCTCATCCGGCTGCATTGGGATGGCCTTCACGGCGAACTTCTCACTCGCGTTTACCGGCGCGACCACGATGCTATTGCTATTAGTGTGGGCCATCCGGGCGCGAGCCGCGGCGCTCCAAAAGCTTGTGGCGGCGGCGCTGATCCCGGGGCTCACCGTGGTGCTGCTGATTTCGTCTTGGACCATCTCGCACTTTCCCCAGCATGAAGTCGTGGCGGGAACCAAGAGCCTGCGCGAGATGCTCATGTCGCTGGTGGATGCCTCGCGATACCGGCCGAGCCCATACATAATCAATCCGCTGCTATGGCCGGTGTTCGATCTTTTGTACAAGTATCTGCTGCCGGTAGTGGGCCTGCTCGCGCTGACGCGGCTGGCTTGGATCTTGCTGGACCGGGCGTGGAGACGCGGAAACGCGCATGCGGCCTGGCTCAGCGCGCTCGGTTTGATCGTGATCTCAACCGCGGTGCTGGCCGTCGGCGAACATCGCCTCGCCTATCGATTGACCCGGCTGCTGATGCCGGTGAGCCGCACCGCGTTGTTCCTGTTGCCGCTGGTTACACTGGCGATTGGAATCGCCGCGGCCATTCCGGCTTACTCGCGCGGCTCGGCATGGAGCCGCAATGCCTTGGCCGGGTCGCTATGCGCGCTCAGCGTGTTCTACTTCGGCTGCATGCGCCTCACCTACTTTCAGGAATGGGACTATCAGCAGGATTTGAAAGACGCCTACAAAGTGATCGCGTGCTACAACCACGAGAAGAACATTCAGGACGTCGAGTCGAGCTGGGAGTATCACGGAGGCTTGCTGTTTGCACGGCTGATGTCGGGGCGTGAAACCTACCCGCCGTTTTCCAGCACCACTCCGCACACTACCGGCCATCAGATGTACGTGCTGGAGAGGAATTTTGAGCGGGATTTCATTGTCCAACAGGGATTGAAGATCGTTTATGAGGGTCCCAACAGCGGCTTGGCGATCGCGGTGCGTCCGGATCTGGCGGATGAAAAAGGCGACGCCTGTTACGTGTGGCAGTAACCCTGCCTAACTCCTGAGCGCACAGAACTCGCCGTAATCGCGGATATAGTCTTCGGGTTTGTAGACATCGGACGCCAGAACCAGCAGAACTGCATCGGGCGAATAGCGGTATTGCGTCGCCCAAATCATCGGCGGGATGTGCAGGCCGATGCTGGGTGAATCGAGCACAATCTCCTCGCGCTCCCTTGCGTCGTCGGCGATGACGCGGCACTCGCCATGCACGCACACCAGGAACTGGTGGCAAGTGCGATGGGCGTGTTCGCCGCGAACCTCACGCGAAGGGACGTCGAAGACCAGAAAGAACCGCTTGATCCCGAAAGGCAGATTCTCCGCCGCCGTCAGGTATCCGCGCAAATCCTCGACCAGGGGCAAGCGGTAAATCGAGACACCCTTCACGCGGGAGGCATCGACGCCCGGTTGCGGCTGAGGCCGCTGATGACGCTCCGCGCCCACGTACCCGGCGATGCGCGCCGGGTTGCCGGTGACGATGGCCCACGGCGGAACGTCGCGCGTGACCACCGCCCCCGCGCCCACCAAAGCGTGCGAGCCGACCGTGATTCCCGGCAGAATGGTGGAATTCGCGCCGACGGAGGCTCCGGCCTTGATTGTCGTTACCGGGTGCTTCTCTTGGTGGACGCCGCTGCGCGGCAGCTTATCGTTGGTGAAGGTGGCGTTGGGACCGACGAAAACGTCATTCTCCAGGCGCACCCCGTCCCACAACTGCACGCCGCACTTAATCGTCACCCGGTCGCCTATAATCACGTCATTTTCGATAAAAGTGTGATCGCAAATATTACAATCGGCTCCGATTTTCGCCCCCGGCAAGACGTGCGCGAAGGCCCAGATGCGAGTGCCCCGGCCAACCGCGGTGGTTTCCACGATGGCAGAGGGGTGCTTGAAATACTCCCCGGGAAAGGTTGTGGAATTTGACGCCAAGACCCTAGGGTACGTTACACTCTTTGGGTTACGCAAGAAACACTGTCCATCGTAATTCCGTTGTATCGAAGCGAGCCGAATTTGCCTCTTCTGTTCGCTGAGATGGAACGCATTGCGGGCATGGCTCCGGTGGACCTCGAGCTGGTTTTTGTCGACGACGGAAGTCCGGACCGGTGCGCGGCCATCGTCCAGGAAAAGCTGGCCGGTCTTCCGATGCGCGCGCAACTCATCCGGTTAAGCCGCAACTTTGGATCGTTCGCCGCGATTTCGGCGGGCCTAACTCACGCCTCAGGAGATTATTGCGCGGCCCTCGCGGCCGATCTGCAGGAACCTCCCGAACTGGCTTTGGAGTTTTTGGAGAAAATGCGCGCAGGCGAAGCGGAGATTGTATTCGGAAGGAGGTCGGGCCGCGATGACCCGGCGCTTACTCGTCTTGCCTCGAACACATTTTGGGGATTGTACCGCTGGATGGTGAATCCGGACATTCCGGCGGGCGGCGTCGATATCTTCGGCTGCACGCGCAAGGTGCGGGATCAGATCTGTTCGATGAAGGAAGTCGAGACCAGCCTTCCGGCTTTGCTGTTCTGGGTGGGCTACCAGCGAGCGTTCGTGCCCTACCGGCGGCGTAAAAGGGCGGATGGGTCCAGCGCCTGGACGCTGGAAAAGAAGGTGCGCTACCTGGTGAACAGCGTGTTCAGCTTCACGGATCTGCCGATGAAGGTGCTGCTGGGCGTCGGAGTGGCGGGAATGGTTTTGGCCGTGCTGGGCGCGATCACCGTACTGGTGGCGAAGAGCCAGGGGAACATCGCCGTTCCGGGCTATACGGCGACGGTCCTGACCATTTTCTTCTTCGGAGGGTTGACCTCGGCCGGACTTGGAATTGTTGGCGAGTATTTGTGGATGTGCCTGCAGAATACCCGGCAGCGGCCCCTGTTTATTGTGGATTCGAAAATCGTCAAGGGCGAATCAGGTGCGCCGCCAGACCCACAAAAGCCGCGCTGAAAATCAGCCAGGCTGAATCGAGCCGCGTAAAAGCCAGCACCAGAAAGCTGGCGGCCATGACCGCGATGGACAACCCTCCGGTGATCGCGTCTTGCGCCAGCGGAACAGAAGAGGCAAGCAGCAGTCCCGCGCTGCCGATCAGAAGGCCCCGGATGGCGTCGCGGATACGGGGATGGTTGGAGCGGCGGCCCAGCCAGCGCATCAGCGGCAGAGCCAGGAACGCCGGAGTAATTAGCGCCAGGAACGCGGAAATCGCTCCGGGAACGCCGTCCACCGAGTAGCCGATGCAAACCATGTACAGGCCGAACGGTCCGGGACTGGCGCGTCCCACCACCACCGCAGTGTTCAATTCATGATCGGTGAGGACGTGGCGCTCCACCACGAAGTCACTGCGGATGATGGGCAGCGAACCCAAGCCTGTGAAGGAGAGCAGCGCCGCCTTCAACAGGAGCAGGTAAAGGGTCAGCAAGCTCATCCAGCGGCCTTTTCGCGGTCAGGCGCGAGCTTATCCGGAGCAAGCCAGCCCCACAGCAGGCTGGCTAGAGTGGAGGCCGCGAGAATCGGGAGAGGATTGATGTTGAATTTCCAGGACGCCAGAAACGCTGCGCCTCCGATGATCAAGCTGCGGAGAATGGGCGCCGCGCCTTGGATGAAGGGCCGGACGATGATCAGCACCGTCGCGCCCATCATGCCGGATACGGCGGCCACCGTGGCGCCAAGAACGCTCATCACCCAAGGATGCGAGGCTCCGGAGTCGATGCCTTGCAGCAGCAGTACCGCAACCACGGCGGTGGGCGCGGTTAGTGCGAAGACCGCGGCGATCGCCCCCATCCAGCCGAGAATCAGCCATCCGGCCGCCGCGCAGAAGGCGATAATGCTGGTTCCGGGAGTTACGCGGGCGACGGCGAAGACAAGTTCATAGTCGGACTCCGCCATCCATTGCTGGCGATGGACCAACTCGCGGCCCAGGACGGTCATGGTGACCATTCCGCCGCCGAAGGTTGTGTTACCGATGCGGAAGAAGGCTCGGGAAAGTTGCTCAAGTGAGGGGCGGGACATCGTACTAGACGATTCTACCGGCGGGACGCTCATAAGTTCGACGGGCGCAGTTCTTCGACACGGTCGATGAACAGAGGGGCGTCCCGAATGGGAAGGAACGACGGCGCTGCCCGGCCGGCAACGATGATGAAAACCAGCGCGAGGGAAACCATTAACGCCTGGATCAAAATCACCAGTAGAATTCCAGCCGCGTAATTCGTCCAGGCCGGGATGCCGTAGCCGGTGAACAGGCGCAGCCCTCCGACGGCCGCAACAAATGCAGCCACCAGTCCTACCAGGAACGCCGTGAGCGTAAGCAGGCGCGCGCCTACCACGTCGCTGAAAACGGAGATCGCGGAGAGCCCATGCACCAGCAGAGCGACGAAATCCATGCGCGAGCGGCCCTCCAGACGCGGGCCTCGGGGGATGGGCACGGAGGTATAGGGGATGCGCGAACGGAGCAACGCGGCCGCATAGTGATTCCAGATTTCCGAAACCACCACCAGCTTGCCCAAAGTCTCGGGAGGCAACACGCTGAAGTTGCCGACCCGTACGGAGACTCCCGTGAGGGCCTTGTGCAGAGTGCGATACGCGGAGTAGGAAAAGCGAAACCAGAGGCTCTCCAAACGCTTCACGCGCGCCGCGAAAACGACCTTCGACGCGTCAGCCGCGTGGAACGCATCGAGAAGCGCCGGGAAGTCCTGAGGACGATCCTCGCCGTCCGCGTCCATAACGATCAGCGCGTCGAGGGACGTCTCCGCTGGTTGTGTCCAATTCTGATACGCATATACCAGGCCGATGGCGATGGCCCGCTGGTGGCCCAGGTTCCGGCGCAAATGCAGGAGCGACACGCACTCAATGTTGGCGAGGTTCGCCAGCCAACCGGAGGCTGGCTCCAACGTGGACGCGTCGTTGACGATCAGCACGCGAGCCCTTCGGTTGAGCGCAGCGAGAGTTCGATCGATCAGCGGCAATAACCGCGCGACCGAGGCCCAGTCGTTGTAAACCGGCATGACGATCGCAAGCGGAGCTGACGCGGCGGGCACTAGAGATTGAGGATAGCGGAAAAAGCAGAGGAACTGCCCACATTCCGGACCGCTCCTTCTAACTTTCCGGCTAACTTTCCGGACCGCCTACTTTCCAGACCGCTCCTGAGGCTGGACCAGAGCCCCTTCGCGTATCGCGTCGTTGGGATTGAGGACCACCAGATCGCCGGCCCTCAGGCCGGAGTTGACCTCGACTTCGGGGCCGTAGTCGCGTCCCAGCGCCAGCTTATGCAAGTGGACCTTGTGGTCTTCGCCGACCACCCCCGCAAACAGCCCTTCGGTGCGAAACATCAAAGCCTCCGCGGGAAGGCGCAGCACATTAACCGAATGGGCCAAGCGGAAGTGTATCTTGGCGTACATGCCGGGCAGCAACTCACCGCTGGAATTGTCCACCTGGAGGATGGTTAGCATGGTTCGCGTGGACGGATCGACCGAAGCCGTGGTGCTGGTCACGCGAGCCGGAAACATGCGGCCGGGAAGTTCGTCCAAGGCCAACTCGGCGGACTGATTGACGTGGATTTCGGCCGCGTAACTCTGCGGCACGTCGACCACAATTCGTAAGGGCTGGATCTGAGACACGCGAAGAATCTCCGGATTAGAGCTGGCGCTACCGGAGCTGATCAGCGTGCCCACATCGGAGGACTTGAGATTACGGTAGGTGATTACGCCGTCAAAAGGCGCCTCCATGCGGGCGTATTTCTTTTGCTCCAGCAGACGGTTCAGGTTGGCCTCATTCGCGGCTATGGTGGCCTGCTGCGCGCGGACGGTTTCCTCGGCGGCGTGGACGTTGGCTTGGCCGGTTTCGAGCGCGGCGCGGGCTGTGTCGTCATCCTGCTTGGACATGATGCCCTGCGTGGCCAGCGTGTGATACCGCTCCGAAGTCACGCTCGATAACTTGAGGCTGCTTTGCGCCGATTGCAGCGTCGCCTGCACCTGCGCCAGCGCGGCTTGGGACTGGGCGAGAGCTGCGCGCGCCTGCACAATCTGTTGATCCAGATCCGGCGTATCCAGCTCCATCAGGAGCTGGCCCTTCTTCACCCGGTCGCCGATCTCGACGGTCCGCTGCTTGATGTAGCCGTCGACGCGGGCGTAGATGGGGGTTTCGAGCAAGCGCCATGGTTTGCCCCGGAATCTCGACACTGGCCTCAGAGGCGGCCGATTGCACTGGTTGCACTTGCACTTCGGGAACGCCTGACGGAAGCGGTATCGCTGGCCGCCGCCAGCGCCTGTGCCTGCGTCTTGCGCTGGGAAAGCTCGTAGGCAATCCCCGCGGCAAGGCCGACACCTACGATGAACAACAGCACCAGCAGTCCGGCATGGGATTTCCTGCGCGCGGGCGCTTGGGAGGCCACCGTGGTGAATTCGGGCTCAGTTCGGTTCGTGGCCATCAGGCGGATTCAGTCTCCAGTTTATCGAAGGTCTTGGGAGGGGTTTTGCGCAACAGGCTGTAAACCACGGGAACCACAAACAGAGTGGCCACCGTCGCCACGATCAGCCCGCCGATGACGGCGCGGCCCAGAGGGGCGTTTTGTTCGCCGCCTTCGCCCAAGCCAAGCGCCATCGGAATCATTCCGGCCAGCATCGCCATGGCGGTCATCACCACCGGACGAAGCCGCGTGCGGCCGGCTTGATAGGCGGCCGTCAGCACGTCCGCGCCTTCGCGGCGCAGGTCATTGGCGAAGGTCACCAACAGAATACTGTTCGCGGTCCCCACGCCGATGCTCATGATGGCCCCCATCAACGCCGGCACGCTGATGGTGGTGTGGGTAAAGAAGAGGATCAGCAGAATGCCGCTCAAAGCCCCCGGAATGGCCATCAGGATGATGAAGGGGTCAGTCCAGGATTGGAAATTGATCACCATGATGAAGTACACCAGCACAATGGCGAAGATCAATCCGTAGGCCATGCCGACGAAGGATGACCGCATCGTCTCCACCTGGCCCCGGGTGTCGATATAGCTTCCGGCCGGAAGCTTGCGCGTGTATTCGTCGATGATTTTGTCGACCTCGCTGGCTACGCCGCCCAGATCGCGATCCTGCACATTGGCGTAAACGTCGACCACGGGTTGCACGTTGTAGTGGCTCACCAGCGCCGCGGTAAGCCCGCGTTTCGCAGTCGCCACGTTGCCCAACAGCTCCGTTGCCTCCCCCTTGTGGAGCGGCGTGTCCATCAACGCCTGGGCGGAATCCATGTTATACGTCGGCGTCTGCACGGCCACGTTGTAATCCACTCCGTTGGCGGGATTGATCCAATAGTTCGCGCCCACCTGCATGCTGGAACTGAGCGAAATCAGCATCCCGCTGGCCACGTCCATCTGCGTGAAGCCGAGCTGGCTGGCGCGGTCGCGGTCAACGTTGATCTGCATCATCGGCACGTCTCGCACCTGGTGTACGTGAACGTCGACGGCGCCGGGAATGGCGCTCACGCGGTTGGAGATTTGGGCGCGCCAAATCGAAATCTTTGTCGAGGTTGCGCAGCGGCCCTCCGATCTGGACGTCAATCGGCGCGGGAAGGCCGAAATTCAGGATCTGGCCGACGATGTCGGCGGGCTGAAAGAAGAAGGTCAGGTCGGGGTAGATCTGCGGCAAGCGCTTTCGCAACTCGCGAATGTAATCCCAGGTGGAGCGATGTCCGGGCCGCAGAGAGACCAGGATCTCGCCGTCGAAGCTGCCCATGGTCACGCTATCGCCCATCGCGAGGTTGTTTCCGCTGACCGGAAGGCCGATGTCGTCCAAAATGTCGCTGAGCTCGCTGGGCGGGATCACCCCTCGCATGGTCTGTTCCACTTGGGCGAATTTCTGCTCGGTCTCCTCGATCCTGGATCCGGATGCGGCGCGCACGTGCAGGCGAATCTGCCCGGCGTCGACCGACGGAAAGAAATTGGTGCCGATATACGGGTACAGCGCCACGCACGCGGCGGAGAGCACGATAAAGCAGGCGACCACCAAGCCGCGCCGCTCCAGCGCCGCTCCCAGGAATCCCGAATACATCTCACGCAGCTTTTCGAAACCGTGATTGAAAACGCGATGAACCCGCCACAGCAGACCGGGGCTCTCCACCTCGGCTTCCTCGCCCTCCCCGTGTTTGTACAAGTGCAGTTCGGCGGGAAGCAGGAACCGGATCATGGTCGGAATCAGCGTGCGGGACAGCAGATAAGAGGCGCCCATCGCCAGCGCGACCGCCATCGCCAGCGGGGTAAACAGATACTTGGCCGTGCCGCTCAAGAACGCCACGGGCACAAATACGATGCAAATGCACAGCGTGGAGACGAACGCGGGCACCGCAATCTGCTGCGCCCCGTCGAGAATGGCTTTGACGATGCCCTTGCCCATCCCGATATTGCGATGAATGTTTTCGATTTCGACGGTAGCGTCGTCCACCAGGATGCCGACGGCCAGCGCCATTCCGCCCAGGGTCATGATATTGACCGTCTCGCCCAGAGCGTAAAGTATCGTGAGCGAAGCGAAGATGGAAAGCGGAATCGAAATGCAAACGATGAGAGTGCTGCGCCAGCTTCCCAGGAACAACAGGATCATCAGCCCGGTGAGGACGGCGGCTGCCGCGGCTTCGCGCAGCACATCCTGAATCGCGGCTTTGACGAAGATGGATTGATCGAACAGCGTGTCGATTTTAAGGCCCTTCGGCAGCGTGGATTCAATTCGCGGCAGGGCTTCCTTGATGCGCTTGACGATGTCGATGGTGGATGCGCCGCCATTCTTGAGCGCGGTAAGCAGTGCGCCGCGCACGCCATTGTGGCGCACGATGTTGGTCTGCACCATATAGCCGTCGCGAACCTGAGCGACGTCCCGCATGTAGATGGTCGTGCCATTGACAGACTTGATGGGCAGGCGGTTGAACTGGTCGACAATCGTGGGAGTATTGTTCATCTCCACGCGATATTCCTTGGTCCCGATTTTGGCGCTGCCCGCCGGGAGAATGACGCTTTCGTTGTTCAGCGCGGCGGAAATATCGGTGGCGGAGAGACCGCGCGAGAACAACGCGCCGGGATTGATGTCCACCATCACCATGCGCTGCTTCCCGCCGTAGGGCGTCGCCACGCTCGCGCCTTGGATGGTCGCCAGCTGCGTGCGGATGAAGTTAGAGCCGAGGTCGTAGATCTCTTGCTCGCTCATCGTTTCGCTCGAAAGGCCGAGTTGCAGGATCGGGACGGCTGCGGCGTTATACGTCAGGATGTTCGGCGGGCGAGCGCCCAGAGGAAGGTACCCGACCAGAGTGTTTGCCTGCGCGGCAATCTGCGCGATCGCGGCTTCCACCTTCGCGTTCGGATGGAAATACAGGCGGGTGACGGAGACGCCCGCGTAGGATTGCGACTCCATGTGCTCGATGTCATTGACCGTGGTGGTCATGCCGCGCTCGCTGCGGGTGGTGATCATGTCGGCCATGTCGTCGGGCGTCATTCCGCCGAAGGACCACACCACACTGACGATGGGGATGTCGATTTCGGGGAAGATGTCGGCGGGCATGCGCGCAATCGCCAGGCCGCCGGCCAGCAGGATCGCCAGGGCCATCACGACAAACGTGTAGGGACGGCGCAGCGCGAGCTTTACAATCCACATAACGGCTTAAAGGAGAAAGTCCCTCACTTTTCATTAGACAGCGCGCCAGCTCAAGGTGTCCACTGCTCAGAGCTGGCCGGGCGCTGTGCCATAAGGCATATGTTTTGGGGCCGCTTGCGCTCCCAACAGCTGTCGCCGGAGCCCATGTTATCCTAGGCACGTCGGCCTGAAGTGGGCGGCTAGCTCAGTTGGGAGAGCACGGCGTTCGCAACGCCGGGGTCGTGGGTTCGAATCCCATGCCGTCCACCAACCTCCCTACTTCAAAAATGGCGGAATCGATCAGCCTGGAACAACAACTGGAAAACATGCGCCGGGACTGGGACCAGAGGGCCCGGGAGAACGCGCGGCACTACGTCGCCACGGGCCAGCAGGACTGGAGCGACGACGAGTTCTTCCGTTCCGGCGAGGATTCGGCCGCGGGCGACATCCTGAACGATTTCGAAAATGTCTGCCAGGGCCGGGATCCGAAGCAGATGCGGGTGCTGGAAATCGGCTGCGGAGCAGGGCGAGTCACGCGAGCCCTGGGGCGAATCTTCGGCGAAGTGCACGCGGTGGACGTAAGCGGGGAGATGGTGGCGCAGGCTCAGAAGGCTCTCGCCGATCTGCCGCACGTGACCGTGTATCAGAACAACGGGTTCGATCTATCCGTGATTCCCGCGCGGGAGTTCGATTTCGCGTATTCGTTCATCGTGTTCCAGCACGTGCCGAGCCGGGAGATCATCGAAAACTACGTGCGCGAGGTGCACAGGCTGTTGCGGCCCGGCGCGTTGTTCAAGTTTCAGGTGCAGGGCTACCCCATGAACACCTCGCCCGATCAGACCTGGCTGGGAGTGTCGTTTTCCGAGGCGCAGGCCAGGGAGGTGGCGGAGCGGTGCGGCTTCGACCTGCGCTTCAGCCACGGGGCCGGAGAGCAGTATTACTGGTTGTGGTTTTTTAGGAAGCCGTGATCTGAAGCCGTCATTGTCTTGATTACCTGGCGTCTTGAAATACCTGAGCGCCGCGCTGTCGCTCAGGAATGTGGTCAAATAGAAATTACCCCCAGGTTCTGGAGGAAACCACACTAGTTGGACCGAGCAGTTCTCGCCCTGGAAGACGGCACCGTCTTCGAGGGCCAGAGTTTTGGTGCGCTCACGGAGCGTACCGGTGAAGTTGTCTTCAATACCGCGATCACCGGATACCAGGAGATCTTTACCGATCCCTCCTACACCGGGCAGATCGTGGTGCTGACTTATCCGCAAATCGGCAACTACGGCGCCAACCAAGCCGACAGCGAATCGGTGAAGCCGTACATTGAAGGGCTGGTGGTGCGGGAGTTTTCGCCGCTCTCCAGCAACCGGCGTGCGGAGGAGACCGCGCAGCAGTTTTTGGCCGAGGCCGGAGTGCCGGTGATTACCGGCATCGATACGCGGGCGCTGGTGCGCCACCTTCGGTCGCGGGGCGTTATGCGGGGCGTGCTCTCGGCGACGACCGGCTCGCGCGGCAGCGGTTTAGTTGAGAAGGCGAAGAACGTCTCCTTCGATGGCCGGGCTCGATCTGGCGACACGCGTCTCGACGCCTGAGCGGTACACATGGGTAGCGCCGGTGGAGGCGTGCTCGCCCTCGCAGCACATTGGGGCTCCGGAGGAGCAGAAGTATCACGTGGTCGCCTACGACTACGGCATGAAGCGCAACATCCTTCGCAGGCTCGCGCAGGTGGGATGCAAGCTAACCGTGGTTCCGGCGAAGACCTCCGCCGAGGACGTGCTCGCACTGAAGCCCCATGGAGTTTTTCTATCGAACGGCCCGGGCGATCCGGAGCCGTTGACGCATCAAGCCGCCCAAGTGCGGAAGCTGATCGGACGGGTACCAGTCTTCGGCATCTGCCTGGGACATCAGATTCTGGGCCTGGCGGTGGGCGGAAAAACTTACAAGCTGAAGTTCGGCCATCGCGGCGCGAATCATCCGGTGCTGAATAAGGTGACGGGCAAGGTGGAGATCACCTCACACAATCACGGCTTCGCGGTGGATCCGGATTCGCTCAACCTGAATGAAATCGAGATCACCCACACCAATCTGAACGACGAGACCTTGGAGGGTTTCCGCCATCGCAACTATCCGGTGTTCTGCGTCCAGTACCATCCGGAGGCAGCGCCGGGGCCCCACGATTCGCATTATCTGTTCGACGATTTCCGCAGGCTGATGGAGCAAGGGACCCGATAATGCCGCGCCGCAATGACCTCCATCGGATCCTGATCGTCGGCTCCGGGCCTATTGTGATCGGCCAGGCGTGCGAATTCGACTATTCCGGCGCGCAGGCATGCAAAGCGCTCCGCGCCGACGGCTATGAAGTGGTGCTGATCAATTCGAATCCGGCCACCATCATGACCGATCCGAACCTGGCGGATCGCACTTACGTCGAGCCATTGAGCGTCGAATACGCCACGGAAGTCATCAAGAGGGAACGTCCGGATGCCCTGCTTTCCACCGTAGGCGGGCAGACGGGACTGAATCTCTCGGTCGCGCTGGCCGAGGCCGGCGTGCTGGACAAGTACGGCGTGGAGTTGATCGGCGCCAAGATCGACTCCATCAAGCGCGCCGAGGACCGGCTGCTGTTCAAAGACGCGATGCGCGAGATTGGCCTCGATTTGCCGCAGTCGCAACTGGTGAATTCGGTGGAGAACGGCCTGGAATTCGCCAATCGCATCGGCTTCCCGGTGATTTTGCGTCCCAGCTTCACATTGGGCGGGAGCGGCGGCGGCATCGCCTACAATCGCGAGGACCTGGTGGAGATTCTGGAAACCGGCCTGGATCTATCGCCGGTCCATGAAGTGCTGATCGAAGAGAGCGTGCTGGGTTGGAAGGAATTCGAGCTGGAGGTGATGCGCGACTTGGCCGACAACGCGATCATTGTCTGCTCCATCGAGAATTTCGATCCGATGGGCGTGCATACGGGCGATTCGATCACCGTGGCGCCGGCGCAAACGCTCACCGATCGGGAATATCAGATGATGCGCGACGGGGCGCTGGCGTGCCTGCGAAAGATCGGCGTGGACACCGGCGGATCGAACGTGCAATTCGCCATCGACCCCGTCAGCGGACGAATGGTGATCGTGGAGATGAATCCGCGCGTCTCGCGCAGCTCCGCGCTGGCGTCCAAGGCGACCGGATTCCCGATCGCCAAGATCGCGGCGAAGCTGGCGGTGGGTTATCGCCTGGATGAAATCAAGAACGACATCACGCGCAAGACCCCGGCGTGCTTTGAGCCGACCATCGATTATGTGGTGGTGAAGATTCCGCGCTGGCAGTTCGAAAAATTCCCCGGAGCCGAACCGGTGCTGGGCACGCAGATGAAGAGCGTGGGCGAAGTGATGTCGATCGGCCGCACCTTCAAGCAGGCTCTCGGCAAGGGCCTGCGGAGTCTCGAGACGGGCAAGGCGGATGGCTCGACCAAGTATCAGGATGAGCTGATCGAGGCGCGCCTCATCACGCCGAATCCGGACCGCCTGGGCTACATCCGCTACGCGTTTTCGCGCGGCTATACGGAGGAGCAGGTTCAGTCGCTGACCTCGATCGATCCGTGGTTCCTGCGGAACGTTCGCGAAGCCGTGGACCAGGAGAAGGCCGCATCTGAGCTTTCGATCGACGAGGTGACAGAGGAGCGCCTGCGAACCTTCAAGCGCGATGGGCTGTCCGATTCGACGCTGGCGCGGGCATGGAATACCAGTCCGCTGACGGTGCGCGCAAAGCGCAAAGAGTTGGGCGTGACCGCTGTGTTCAATCGCGTGGACACCTGCGCGGCCGAGTTCGAGAGCTTCACGCCCTATCTGTACTCCAGTTACGAATCGGAGTGCGAGGCGGAGCCGTCCAAGCGCAAGAAGGTCATGATCCTGGGCAGCGGGCCCAATCGCATCGGTCAGGGAATCGAGTTCGATTACTGCTGCTGCCACGCCTCTTACGCGCTGCAGGAGTTCGGGATCGAGTCGATCATGGTCAACTGCAACCCGGAGACCGTTTCAACCGATTACGACACCAGCGACCGATTGTACTTCGAGCCATTCACGCTCGAAGAGGTGCTAAATATTTGCGACACCGAGAAGCCTGACGGCGTGATCGTGCAGTTCGGCGGGCAGACTCCGCTGACGCTGGCGCTGCCGCTGAAGTATGCCGGTGTGCCGATCATCGGGACCGATCCTGAGAACATCGATTTGGCCGAAGACCGTAAGCGCTTTGGCAAGCTGCTGGACGATCTGCAAATCCCGGCTCCCGCCAACGGCTCCGCAACGACGGCGGAAGGCGCTTGCGAAGTTGCGAAGCAAATAGGCTATCCGGTGCTGGTGCGGCCGAGCTACGTACTCGGCGGGCGGGCGATGGTGATCGCCTACGACGAAGAGACCGTACGGCGGTACATGCGGGAAGCGGTGGTGTTTTCGCAAGACCGGCCGGTGCTGATCGATCGCTTCCTGGAAGACGCGACCGAAGTCGACGTGGACGCGCTGGCCGACACCGCCGGTGACGTTCTGATCGCCGGCATCATGGAGCACATCGAAGAAGCTGGCGTTCATTCCGGCGATTCAAGCTGCGTCCTGCCCGCAACCTCACTGCCGCCGGAGACGATCGCGACCATCCGATCCTATACGGAGCGGCTGGCGCGCGCGCTCAATGTAATCGGCTTGATGAACGTGCAGTATGCGGTGAAAGATGGGACGGTGTACGTGCTGGAAGTGAATCCGCGGGCGTCGCGCACCGCGCCCTACGTCAGCAAAGCGACGGGCGTGGCTCTGCCGAAGATTGCCGTTGGAGCGATGCTGGGCAAAAAGATTTCGGATTTCACGGACGCGCGTGGCGTCCTGGAAGTGCCGATGTACTTCGTGAAGTCGCCGGTGTTCCCCTTCAACAAATTCCCGGGAGTGGATCCGGCGCTGGGGCCGGAGATGCGGTCGACCGGCGAAGTGATGGGGGTCGGCGACAACTTCGGCGAAGCGTTCGCCAAGGCGCAGTTAAGTGCCGGAACGCCGTTGCCGGACAAGGGCCGCGTGTTCCTGAGCGTGAACGACCGCGATAAAACGGCTGCGGTTCAGCTCGCGCGGCGCTTCCACGAGCTCGGTTTTGAAATTGCCGCCACGCGCGGCACCGCCAATGCGATCCGGGCGGCGGGGTGTCCTGTGAAGGTGGTCTTCAAGGTGAATGAGGGCCGGCCCAACGCAGTGGATTTGGTGAAGGGCGGCTCGATCAATCTGATTGTTTACACGGGAACCAGCGGAGCGCACGCCTTCGCCGACGAGAAGGCCATCCGCCGCAGCGCCGTAACGTATCGAGTTCCGTGCATTACTACGATCAGCGGCGCCCGAGCCGCAGTGGAGGCGATCGCGTCACGGCGGCGCGATCCGATTCGCGTGTGGAGCTTGCAGGAGATTCACTCGACAGCGGCCAAGGGTCGGCGAGGTAGGTTAGACGAGGGTTTTGCGCCACTCCGCGAGGCCGCGGATGATGACGTCGTCGAGCCACTTGAGGAAGCGGGGGCGCAGCTCATCTAGGCTTTCAGTAGCGTCGATCCGGAAGGGCTCGTCGATACAGGAGAATCGACCGGTCATACGTCGCCGCAACGAGCGGCATCCCAAACTCGACGATGATTGTGCTGAGCACGCCGCCAGCCTCGATCGAAAGGGTTGCGCTAGCGGCATCAGCCGGCGGGAAGCCCGCCCTGAAAACGGAAAACCGCAGGTCGGACCTCCTTTTCAAGCTGCCGAGCGGTCCCCTCAAGTCTGTTGCGGGCCAAGTCGCGGAGCTGGAGCCGCCGTGATTCGACCTCCTCGGGCTCGGGGAGGAGCTTCTGAAGCCCCTTCAGCACATCTTTTGTCACTGCGATCGCCTCATCCAGCGTCCTCACCGGCCTCGCCTCCGCCGCGTAAACGATCGCCTTCGTCAACCCTCTCTTCTGCAAGCTGGCGAACAACGCCACGAGTGACGCCAAATCTCCCTCGTCCGCCGCCTCCAGCGCATCGATGTACTTCTCCCAATCGTCGCGGTGAACCACCAGCGGAAAGAAGCCACCCTTAATGAGGATCAAGCTTGCCAGGGCCCGCGCCACTCGTCCATTGCCATCCTGAAACGGGTGAATCTGCGTAAACGCATGATGCAGCCACGCTGCCTCGACCATCGCAGGCACGCCGCGTTGATCGTGCTCCCCGTGCAGCCCCACTAGGCGATCCATCTCGGCAGCGACATGCTCCGGCGGGCAATACTCGTGCACCGCTTTGTCACGTCGCGTCGGACTGTTGGGGTGATCCTTGTAAGCGCCCTTCTTCAACTCTGCATAAACCTCAGTCCCGAACTGGTCGACACCCTTGACGACATCTTGATGACGTAACAGCGCGGCGTGGAGCTCCTTGATGTAGCTGGTGCTCAACTCGCGACGTTGGGCGACGAAGTCAAACAGCCCTTCCAGTACGTCTTCGTGAGCCGAAATCGTCTTGGCAACCAACTCAGGTTCTTGATTGGTCGAACTCCTGCGAAATGTAGGAAGAGTCGATTCCGCGCCGGATCAGAATCTCGGTGGTTCCCCGGTCGAGCGTGTAAACGCCCTCGATGATTCCGGTCTCGATGGACCATTCGCGAGTATAGTTCCGCCCTAAATGCCTTCTCGTCGAGAGCCGCACGTTGGTCCAGCCACACCTGATAGAGCGACTCCAACTCGCGATCGCGGAAGTGCTCCAGGTCCGCCGGCAGGTCGGCAATCTCCTGCCATTTGTGGTGAATCGGGGCGGCGGACATGCCCCCATCGTATCGCTAGTCCGCCATCACGTTCAGGACGACCTTTTGCAGCTGCGGCAGTTCCTTGGTGCGGGCGTCGGCGCTGAGGGGATTGCCCGCGAGGGACAGCGTTCGGAAGGGAACTATCTCCGCGGCTGGGCCGGGTTGGGGCGTGGTTGCGGCGACCAGAGGCGCCAGGTCCTTGATCTGGTTCTGATCCAAATACAGATAGCGCCAATCGCTTAGGCCTTTCAGCGGTGAAAGATCGGCGACCTTATTCCGCTTGATGTCCAGCAGCCAGAGCGACTTGATGGCGGCGAGCGGAGTGAGATCGCTCACCTGGTTTCCGGAGAGAATCAACTCCTGCAATTTGGGCAGACCGCTAAGCGGGCCGAGATCGGAGATTTTATTGTTCGAGAGATTGAGGTGCGTCAGCTCTTTCAGGTTCGCCAGAGGGCGCAGGTCGGAGATTTCGCTGCCGGCCAAGTCCAGATAAGCCAGCTTGGTTAAGCCGGCCAACGGAGTAAGATCGTGAATCTTCGCGCCGTGAATGGTGATCGATTCCAGATTGGTGAGCTTCGCGAGCGGCGAAAGGTCGGAAATTTGCGCGTCCGCGAGATACAGGAAAGTCAGCTTGGCGCAGTTTTCGAGACCGGAAAGATCGTGAATGGTCTGACTGGGTTCCGAAGAAACCAGAATCACGGGTGCCAGGCGGGTCGCTGTGAGCGGGTCCTTGGAATCGCGGTCCGGGAGGTACTTGTGGACGACCTGGTCCAACACGGGATCTTTGAAGGTGACTTGCTGGCCCTGTAGGGCGAGGGCAGTAGAAAAGAAGAGAAGTTGGGGAGTCAGGCAACGCATACGAGGCAAGCTCCAGAAATATTATAGGCAGGGTTCGGCGGGCCTTCAATACCGTCCTAGCGGGTTGCTTCCACTAGCTTTTGCACGGCGGGAGCGAAGGGAATCAGTAAGCTCGCAGTATGTTTGGAGGCGTCCTTTATGGCGCTGAGGGCTGTCTGTTTCCACCCATCGGGCGGTGGAGCGGCGGCGTAGGCCAGAGCTTCGATGCCGATCCGGCAGAGCGAACTCACTTCATCGGCCGCTGGCACGTCTTCGGCGAGGAGCGAATTGCTTTCAAGTAGAGGACGGACTTCCGCGGCGGCTTCGGACCATGCGGTCAGTGTCGAGCGCAACGCGGCACTGGCCGCGGCGCTGGGCGACGCCACATAGGCGTCCACGGCGGTAGCGAACCCGCGCGCGGCTTCGCTCTCCGGCGGAATCGCGTCCACCAGTCGATTGAACGGCGTCGAGGCGCCGTAGGGCGAACGGTGCCGCTCATACCCCTTCACTGGCTCCAGAATTGCCGCGAAGGCATTGAGCGGCGCGTACCGGCATATCGCCGGCAAGCCGTTCCCGCATCAGCTCGAGATTCGACCGCTGGGTGAGGCCCAGCCATTCCAGCCAGCGGTTGGTGCTCTCCAGACGCGTGTACATGGAGGCGATATCGGTGGTGTTCTGCGGCGACCAAAAACGTTCCGCGATGGCGGCGAGGCGCGGCCACAGCTTCGCGTCCAGAGTTTCCGGCGTTACCAGTTCCTCCCACATGGCCGCTTCTCCACCCAGGATGTGAGCCTGGTCTTCCGGCGTGAGCTCCGCCGCTTCGCCGCTCAAAGGATCCACGGCATAGTGTTGCGCGGAGGATTGCATGAGATCGAGATAATATCCTGCCGAGAGAATCGCCGGGTAACCTTGGCGCGCGGCCTCCGCCAGAGTCTTGGTTCCGCGCCAGGATTGAATGACGATGGTTTTGGGGAGATCCGGAGCGAGGATCTCCTCCCAGCCCACCATCTTTTTGCCGTCACGGGCCAAAGTCTTTTGAAGGCGTTTGTTGAAGTAAGCCTGCAGAGCTTTGGCGTTGGCGAGCTTGTGCTGTTTCATGAACGCGCGGATTTTGGGCTGGCTGTTCCATTCGCGCGCGCTGACCTCATCGCCGCCGATGTGGAAATATTCATCCGGAAACAGCTTCGACATTTCTGCGAAGAGTCCGTCGAGGAAACTGTAGGTGGACTCCCTGGTTGGGTCTATGACTCCGGTGGGATCGCTCTTGTCGTGCACGATCTGATACTGCCCCGGCTTGCTGGCGAGATTGGTATACGCGGCCAGCCAGCTGGTGGAGTGTCCCGGTACATCGAACTCGGGAACGATGCGAATACCGCGGTCGCGAGCATAAGCGACGACGTCGCGAATCTCAGCTTGCGTGTAGTACAAACCGTCGGAGCCAAGTTGCTGGAGTTTCGGATACCTTTTGCTTTCGACGCGGAAGCCTTGATCGTCGGAGAGGTGCCAGTGCAGGACGTTGAGCTTCACCGCAGCCATGCCGTCAATGGTGCGCTTGATCCCCTCCACGGGAATAAAGTGGCGGGAAACGTCGAGAGACAATCCGCGCCAGGGGAAGCGCGGGTTATCGTGAATCTCGCCGGTTGGGATGCAGAAGCCCGGCTCTCCAGAGGCGCAGGGGCTGACCAGTTGTAGAAATGTCTCCATGCCGCGCAACGCGCCGAGAGGGCCGTCCGAGGAAAGGCGGATGCGGTCGGGCGCGATCAGCAGCGCGTAGGATTCGTCGTCGCCCAGTTTTTGAGGACCAGGGTGGTCACGGCGCTCGACGACGATATTGAGCGGGGCGTCTTCGGTTTTCGATAAAGTCGCGGCCAGAGGCAAGCCGGTTTGCCGCGCGAGCCGAGTCATGACGCGGAGGGCGCCGGCTTTGACGCGGCTATCGACGCTGCCGGCGCCGGAGATCGAGATGGAGAAATCGACGCCGATGCGCAGCGTTCCCTGCCCGGTGCTGACCTGCGACGGCCAGGGCATCAGCGGAAGTTGCTGGGCGAATGCGCATGCGGTGCAGATCGCGGCGACGATAGGAGCCGGTAAACGGCGCATTACGCCTGCGCCACGCTGACTGAGTACACCGGCGGAAGGTTCGCAGCCAGGACTCCCCAACTCTCGCCCGCATCGGCGGTGGAAAAAACGGTACCGCCCTCGGTGCCGAAATACACGCCGGCGGGTTTCAAGCGGTCTGACGTCATTGCTTCGCGCAGCACAGTGACGTGGGCATCGTGCTTGGGAAGGCCGCGGCTCATGAGCTTCCAGCTCTTGCCGCCGTCGCGGCTGCGAGCCACCGCGAGTTGGCCCTTGATGTTGCAGCGGTACTCGGCGCCCTCATGCGGGATGGTGAACAATGTTTCTGCCTCGGCTTCCGGAACGGCGAGGCCAAATCCGAAGCGGGAGGGCAATCCGCGAGTGATGTCGGTCCACTTCTTGCCGCTCAGCTTGCCTTTGTACACGCCACAATGATTCTGCTGGTAAAGCATCTCCGGGTTAGCCGGATGCGCCAGCAGCTTGTGGACGCACTGGCCCGACTTCGGGGAATTTGTCGGGCAGGAAATCGGCGCGGACGCCGCCGTTGTAGGGCTCCCAGGTTGCGCCGGCGTCGGAAGTGCGGAACGCGCCCGCGGCCGAGATCGCCACCACCATCCGCCCTCCGCCGAGGCATTGAATCGAATGCAGGCACATGCCGCCCGCTCCAGGCATCCATTTCGAACGGGTCGGGTGCAGCGTAAGGGATTCCACCATTTCCCAGGATTGTCCCCAATCTGAGCTGCGAAACAGCGCACCGGGATCGCATCCGGCGTAGACTACGCCTGGCTCATCGGCGTGTCCGGGTTCGATATGCCAGACGCGCTTGAGAGTCTGACCCTCCAGGCCGCGCAGTTCCAAACCTTGGTCGGAAAGCTGCCACGTTTTGCCGCCGTCCGCGCTGCGATGAATGTGCGGACCGAACCACGCGGAGTTGACCGCGGCGTAGTAGCGCTTGGGGTCCCGCGGATCCTGTGCGATGTGGTGAATCTCCTGCCCCTTGAGAAACGGGCCCTCCACCTTCCATGCCTTCCGGTCCTTGGACTGCGCCACGAAGGCGCCTTTGCGCGTTCCCAGCCAGATCGCAATTTTTTCGGCCATGTTTTTCATTTTAGTGGGAACTGTCGCTGGGTGAAGGCGCTATTCGGCCTGGCTGGTATGCTTAGAAAATGAAATCCCTCGCCGCCGCCCTGCTCCTATCCGCAGCCTCTGCATGGGCTCAACCAGCTCCTCCCGCCTCTGATCCGGTTGTTCTTACGGTCGGCGATCAAAAGATCACTCAATCGGAGTTCCAGCGCGTCGTCAGCACCCTGCCGGAGCAGGCGCGCGCTCAGGCCAAGACGCCCGAGGGCCGCCGCCAACTGGCCGACCAGTTGGTCGAGCTCAAGGTACTGGTGCAGCAGGCTCGCGCGCAAAAGCTGGATCAAGACCCCGACGTGAAAACCCGGCTGGAGATCAATTCGGACCAGGTGTTAGCCAGCGCCGTTTACCACGCTCTGTCGACTCCGGATGAGGCCGCCATGCACGCTTACTACGAAGCCCATAAGAGCGAAATGGACCAGATTCACGCGCGCCACATCCTGATCCGCTTCCAGGGCTCCGCCGTGCCGCTAAGGCTGGGGCAGAAGGACCTTACCGAAGCGGAGGCGCTGGAAAAGTGCAAAGACCTTCGCGCCAAAATTCTTGCCGGCGCGAAATTCGCGGAACTGGCCCAGACCGAAAGCGACGACGTTGGCTCCGGGCAGAACGGCGGCGACCTGGATACCTTCGGCCACGGCGCCATGGTTCCGGAATTTGAAAAGGCGGCGTTCGCGCTCAAGGTCGGCGAAGTAAGCGAGCCGGTGCGCAGCGCCTTCGGTTATCACTTGATTCTGGTCGAAGCGCACACCACCAAGTCTTACCAGGATGCTCTGCCGGACATCGAGAAGAACCTCGGTCCCGCCTCCGCCGATAAAGCGGTGGAGGAGATGAAGAGCAAGGTTAAGGTGGTGTACGACGATAGCTATTTTGGGAAGTAGGACCTCGTGAACAGGAGTATTCCTTGAAAGTGGCGTTCGGCGCTTTCGGCTTGGTGGCCCTGCACGGATACCTCGCGGCCCAGACCGCAACGGCTACCGGCAGGGTCGTAGACTCTAGTGGCGCACCGATGGCGAGGGCGGAAGTTCTGGCTACCTTCGGTGACTTCGGCGAGCGAACGAGTGGTGCCGCCGCCTCAACCGATAACGCCGGACAATTTCGCATCGAGGGAATCATCCCCGGAGAAGTCAGCGTGGGCGCGCAGGCGCCTGGGTTCCGCAGCGCGATCTTTCGCGGGAAGATCGGACGGAATGAGGTCCTACAGGTACCCGATCTAGTGCTTCAATTGTGCGACGACCCCTACTCGGCCCCTGCCATGCCGTTCACAGCGGCCTCTGAGCCCGGGCCACCCCTCATTCGCTTTCTCCATGCCGATGCCACGGAGCTAAGCGGGGCACTGGAACAGCACGGGGGTTACTCTATCGCGGAAGCCACCGTGCGGCTCGAGTCTTCTGAAAGGTCGTACACCGCGGCCGCGACCGGCGGAAAGCTCGAAGTATCCGCCGCCGAGCCGGGATTTTACACGCTAACTGTCAGCGCCTCCGGATTCGCCGATTTTGTGATTCCCGAAGTCGAAATCAAACCCATGAGCCAGACGCTGCTCCTCGGCCGTCTCCCGATGGATAGATGTCCGGACGGGATCCAGTGCAGGCCCACTACGCGCATCGAGAGGCGTCTCTACTGCCATTAAAGCCGGACAATCTTGTCCGACGTCATCCCCTTCAGCGCGTTGCGGGTGTCCACAATCAGCTTGGCGGATTTCACCAGCGTGGGATAGTCAAACGCCTTGTGATCGGTAACGACCACCACGCAGTCCGCGGCGGCAGCTTCCGAAACAGGGCACGCCTGCAGTTCGATTCCGTCGGCGCTGATTCGCGGCACGTATGGGTCGCTATAGCTCACCTTCGCCCCGCGCTTGCCCAGCAGATGAATGATGTCCAGCGCCGGCGACTCACGCACGTCGTCGATATCGCGCTTGTACGCAACGCCCATCACGTGCACCTTCGAGCCCTTCAGCGGCTTGGTGTGATCGTTCAGAGCATTCTGGATCTTGTCCACGACAAAGTGCGGCATCTGGCCGTTAATGTACCCAGCCAGCTCGATGAACCGGGCCTCGATGCCGGCCTGCTTGGTCTTCCAGGAAAGATAGAACGGATCGATGGGAATGCAGTGCCCGCCGAGCCCCGGTCCCGGGAAAAACGGCATGAAGCCGAACGGTTTGGTCGCCGCCGCCTCAATCACCTCCCACACGTTAATGTTGATGCGGTCGCACATCATCGCGATCTCGTTCACCAACCCGATATTGATCATGCGGAAGGTGTTCTCGAGCAGCTTCACCATCTCCGCGACGCGCGTGGAAGAAACCGGCACCACGTGCTCCAAAGCCTGGCCGTAGAACAACGCGCCGACTTCCGTGCATTTGGCCGTGATTCCGCCCACCACCTTGGGGATGTTCTTGGTTTGAAAGTTGGGATTTCCCGGGTCCACGCGCTCCGGCGAGAAGCACAGGAAGAAGTCCTCACCCACCTTGAGACCTCCCGTCTCGAACATCGGGAGCATCAGCTCATCGGTCGTTCCCGGGTAAGTGGTGGATTCCAGGATCAACAACAGCCCCGCGTGAAAATGCTTGGCGATCTCCTCGCAGGAACGGACGATGTAGCTCATGTCCGGATCCTTGGTCTTCCGCAGCGGCGTAGGGACGGCGATGTTGATCGTATCAAGCTCGGAAACCACCGCGAAATCGGTAGTCGCGCGAATCTTGCCCGCCTTTACCAACGGGGCAAGAACGAGACGTCGGAACATCCTGGATGTAGGATTCCCCCCGGTTGATGGCGTCCACCTTGGACGCCTGCACATCGATGCCGGTCACATTAAACCCCGCGTGCGCAAGCTCGACCACCAGCGGCAGCCCGACGTATCCGAGGCCCACCACACCGGCCCGCGCTTGGCGGTTTTTGATCTTGCTGCGGAGCTCTTCAAAATGATTCATAGTTATCCCCCAATTATTGCGGATTCCAATAGAAACTGCCGCGCGCGACAATCTGCGCGGGGCCGGCAAGGTATATATCGGCGTCTTCCCACCTTAAGTCCAGGGGCCCAGCCGGTGTCAGCACCCGTACGGGGCTTTCCACCCACCCCCGAGCCAGCGCCGCGGCGCCTGCGCCGGCCGACCCCGTCCCGGAGCTCATCGTTTCACCCGCCCCCCGTTCAAAGAACCGCACATCCAGAGTATGCCGGTCGATCACCCGTACGAACGACACATTCGTCCTATTCGGAAACCGCGAGTGCCGCTCCAGTTCCCTTCCCAGTGTCGCCCATTCAAATTCAAAATCGGTTACGAATACCGCACACTGAGGATTACCGACGTTCAGGATTACGGCGTCGCGTCCCGGAACGATGCTGGCATGGGTTTCTTCAATCGACGCCGCCCCCATGTTCATCTCCAGTTGAAACTCCAGTCCCCGGCGTTCCAGCAGCTTCAAACGCTTGACGCCGGCTCCTGTCGAAATCGCCACCGTTTCCGCGGCTAATCCGGAGTCTATCAGCAGGGCCGCCGCGCAGCGCGTGCCGTTACCCGAAATCTCGCTCCGGCTCCCGTCGGAATTCCACAACTCGATGGCAGCCTGCGCGCCTTCGGCCGGCGATATCACGATCCAGCCATCCGCCCCTACGCCGGTATGGCGGTCGCAGATGGCCCGCGCCAGTGCCGCCGCTTGACCGGCCCCCTCCGGCAGATCCTGCCGCCAGGTGAGAAGAAAGTCGTTGCGCGCTCCGTGCGCCTTGACGAAGGGAACCGTGAACACGGCGTCAGACCACGTCTTCAAAACGACGTGAACTTCCGGAATTCTTCAAACCGGCTATCGATCTCCGGGCGTTCCAGCGTTCGGAAGCGCTCTACCCCGAAAGCGCTCGCAACAGAAGCTTCCCATCACCGATCCGTAGATCACTGCCCGGCTGAGGTCGCCCTTGCTGATGTGGTCGGCCTTGAGATCGAAGCCCTGCTGCGCCAAGTAACCGATAAACCCTCCAGCGAAGCAATCCCCGGCGCCGGTGGGATCGAACACTGTCTCGAGAAGATAGCCGGGAACGATGAAGAAGGTGTCGTTGCGGAACAGCATGGCGCCGTACTCGCCGCGCTTGATTACCAGCGTGTGCGGGCCCATGTCGAGAATCGTCCGGGCGGCCTTCTTTAAATTCTCGTGACCGGAAAGCATCCGGGCTTCCGCGTCGTTGATCAAAAGGAAGTCCCAATTGCGGATGGTAGCCAGCAGCTCTTCCCGAAAATCCTTGATCCAGAAATTCATGGTGTCGCCGCCGGCCAGCTTCAAATTCTGCATCTGCCCGCGCACCTCGCGCTGCAAGCGAGGCTGAATATTGCCCAGTAGCAGATACGGAGCGGAAAGATAGCGCGCCGGCAGCTTAGGCTGGAAATCCGCGAAAACGTTCAAATCCGTGGTCAGCGTGACGCGGTCGTTCATGTCGGGCGTGTACTTGCCCGCCCAAAAAAACGTCTTGCCGGGCACCCGCTCCAGGCCTTCCAGGTCGACGCCGTGCTCCAACAGCAGGTTCGTATCTTCCTGGGGCGAAATCGTCGCCCACCACGGCTACCAGACGGGTTTGCGTGAAATAACTGGCAGCTAGAGAAATATAGGTGGCCGCTCCTCCCAACATGCGATCCACTCTACCGTGAGGCGTTTCGACGCCATCGTAAGCAACCGATCCAACAACGACTAGAGACATTGTTTCATTGTAAGCGAGGTTCCCTTGCGGCGAGCAAGCGGCGCGTGCATTGAGCCTGCGCGAAGCCGCCGCTCCGCATCGCCTATGCTAGTAACAGGCTCTTCCATGGGAATCTCGCAACCGCGAACCGAAACTCTGGCCCGCACGGCGAGCGGAATCGAAGCCGGCGTGGTTGGCGGTTTGGCGATGCTGGCGATCCTGATCAGCGAGTCCCTGTGGAACGGCCGTGTTTGGTGGGAGATCCCCAACCTTTTCGGTTCCACATTTTATGGTCCCCGGGCATTCCGCTCCGGCGCCAGCATGGCGACGCTCTCCGGCGTGGCCTTGCACTTTGTCATCACCGGGACCATTGGGGGCCTCTTTGGTCTCGCCTTCGGCGGCATTCAGAAACGAGGCCGGCTGCTCCTGTTGGGGCTGCTCGCTTCCGTGGGATGGTATAACCTGGCCAATGCGGCTTTTTGGCCGGTGATCAATCCTTGGGTACTGCTGGGGTCGCCACGTCCGGCCACGGTCGTGTCTCATGTGCTTCTGGGGGCCTGCTTGGGCTATATGGGCCAGAGGCAAAGGCTTGCCTCCTGCCTGCCGCTCGATTCCTTCGTCCATCCAGTCTCCGCCCATCCAGCGTTGGTTGCTGCTACCGCGGAGCCGGGCGTTCCACCACCGGCGCAAGCTCCTTTCGTCGAGCCCCCACCCCCGATTGCGACTAGCGATGAGGCTTCGGTGCCCAGCGGGCCTGAACTCCTCGCTGCCGCGGTTCCGGACCCCCCTTCCGTGCCTGGCGCCCCCGGCGCGGTCGATCTGGGCGCCGCGAACGGCCCCCATCCACATGCCGCGGACTGCGCCCAGTCGCATGCGGCGAAGTACTTGGATGCGTTAGAATAGCCAAAGTCCCTCCTGCTTTCTTTCTGGCGTTGCGAGGAATCTTTTGGATGAAACCGGCAGGCATGGACAACCGTCTGAGGTTAGGCGCAGAGTGGAAAGGGCACAGTTCTAGATGACGTTTCCCAGGCCTGGACGCCTGCGCACGCTAGTGCTTTTTTTTCTAGCGTTTCGCGTTACCGCTCTATACGCCCAGCAAGCCCCTCCGGCCAATCCGGCGCCCCAGGCGCCGCCTGCGCAAACACCACCCCCTGCGCAAACACCACCCGGACAGAATCCGTTTGAGAACGTGCCCCAGGCGCCCGCGCCCGAAGCGCCCAAACCGGAAGCTCCTAAACCGGCCCCCAACGCTCCGCCCCCTTCCACCCCTCCGGCGGCCGGGGTACAACCAACTCCGCCGGCGGCAGCCGCCCCGCCCACCGATACCATCGAGGCCATCAATTTCACCAACGTCCGGCGTTTTCCGCAGGACACCCTGCGCGGCCAGATCCTTAGCAAGCCCGGCGACAAATACGATAAAGACGCTCTGGACCGGGATATGGTGGCGCTATGGAACACCATGCACTTCAACGATATCTACTGGGGACGCGAGCCTGGACAAACCGGCTGGATTGTCACCTTCCATCTGGTGGAGCGCCCCGTCATTCGAACCTTCGATTTCGACGGTATGAAGTCGATCCAAAAGTCTGAAATCCTGGACCGGTTCAAAGAGCGCAAGGTCGGCTTGAGCGCCGATTCCCAGTACGATCCCAACAAGGTTCAGCACGCAGCGGTCGTGCTCCAGGAGTACGAGGCCGAACGCGGCCGCCAATACGCCACAGTCGAGCCGCAAGTGCGCCAGGTTCCCCCCTCCGGCGTGTCCATTATCTTCAAAGTGGATGAGGGACCCAAGGTCAAAGTCAATTCCATCAATTTCATGGGTAACCACGTGTTTGGGCACCGGACCCTGCTGCGCCCCATGGTCAATCTCCATCCCCTTGGAGTTCCCCACTCCATCCTCCTCGAGAGCCTGTTCCCAAAGGCCTTCGACTCAACCAAGCTGGACGAGGATGAGGACCGGCTTGCGTCGTTCTACCGCGACCAGGGCTACTTTACCGCCAAGGTGCTGGACACGAATTACAACATCGTGGACACGGGCGGAGGGCGCTTCCGAATGCCGCTGATCTGGTCCAACAAGGCCGGGAAAGGCGCCAACATCAATATCAATCTTGAAGAGGGACAACTGTACCACCTGGGGAAGGTCAACATCACCGGGATGAACCTGTTTCGCACCAACGACGTAGTGCTGAAACTGCTTCAAATGCAGCCCGGCGACGTTTTCTCCACCGCCAAGCTTCGCAAAGGCTTTGACGACCTCACCAGCCTGTACGGGACTTACGGTTATATCGATTTCACTAACGACGCGTCTCCTGAGCCGGTCCCGGACTCCGACAAGATCGACCTGACGCTCAACTTCGACGAGGGGCACCGCTTCTTCGTCCGGCGCATTGACTTCACAGGCAACAGCACGACCCGCGACAAAGTCATCCGGCGCGAACTGTACATTGACGAAGGCAACGTCTTCAACAAGCACCTGTGGGATATGAGTATCCTGCGCCTGAACCAGCTCGGCTACTTCGAAGTTCTAAAGGCCGAGGAAGCCGCCAATATCAGCAAGGACAACAAGAACGACACCGTCGACATCACGCTCAAGGTCCGCGAGCGCAATAAGAACTCGATCCAGTTGCAGGGCGGCGTCTCGGCTCTGGCCGGAACCTTCATGGGCCTTTCGTTCAACACCAACAACTTCCTGGGTTTGGGCGAAAGCCTGGGCTTGAGCGGCCAGGTGGGCACCATGACCGAAAACGCGACACTGAGCTTCACTGAGCCATACCTGTTCAATCGGCCGCTCCAAGCGGGCTTCACCGTTTTCGTCAACCGCTTCAACTACAACCAGGCTCGCGAGGCATCCATCCTTACCGGTCAAAACCTGCTCCCGCTGTACAACCAACTGGGCACCCAGAACCTGCTGAACTACACCACTGACTCGCACGGGTTCACCCTGTTCACCAGTTATCCTATCCACCGCAGCTTCGCCCGCGTGGGCGTCTCGTACGGACTCACTATTCAGAGCGTGAGCACGCTCACCACCGCGGCGCAGGTCTACTATCAGTCCCTGAACTTCCTGAACTTCAACGGACCAAATGTTCTAAGTGGCATCACTTCCTCAAGTATTACACCCAGCTACACTTACAACTCGGTTAACAGTCCGATTTCGCCGACGGCGGGGCGCAGCCTTTCCATCTCCGCGCAGTTCACCGGCAGCTTCCTGGGCGGAAATGTGAATCAGATTGAGCCGATCGTGGACCTGCGCTACTTCCACAAGGCGTTTTCCCCCAAGCACGTGATCGGCGTTCACTTCGCCGCCAAATTCCTGACCGGTTACGACGGCAAAACCGCCGCGCCCTTCAACCGCTTCTATATCGGTGGCGAAGATGACATTCGAGGATTCTATATCTGGGGCATCAGCCCGGTGGCCTATGTGCCTTCGTCGGCCACCATCAATGTGCTGAACAACGACGGCTCTCCGCGCCAGCAGCGCTTCGTCGATCCCTCTACCGGAGCCGTCAGCCTGACCAACGTCACCCAGAACGTCCCCAGTTACCAGCTCGTATTCCCCGGCGGCGACCTGGCCTCCTGGGCCAACTTCGAGTACCGCATCCCCATCTTCGGGCCGGTGACCCTGGCGCTGTTCTTCGACGCCGGCGTGGATCGCCTGGTCCGAACGAACCAGTTGCAGCTAAATCCTGAAAACATCGCTACATTGAACGGCGAATTCCCCGAGGCGTCCTTCAAGAATCGCGCCTTGGTCGCCGCCGGCACTCAGGCTATCCGCAGCTCGACCGGCCTGGAGTTCCAAGTGCTGATGCCGGTGGTCAACGCGCCCTTCCGCGTCTACTTCGCCGTGAACCCCAATCGCGTCGACGAGAACCTGGTCCCGCCGCTGGCGGCGGACCGCAGTTACTTCCCCAACAACGCGACCTACCAGAACGCCGTGTTCCAGGTCGGCCAGCCGTTGCCCTTCGACGAGCGTTTGACTATGTTCCGCTTCACCGTGGGGCGAACGTTCTAAAAGAGCCGGGCACAATGTTACGATGTTAAAAAAGAATCGAGGAGTATGGTTGTGAAGAATCCACTGTTCGCCGTTACCGGCCCCAGCGACAAACTAGCGCGCCGCGGTCTGTTTTTGGCCGCCTCCGGCGCCATCCTCTTGCTGGCGCAAACGCTTTCGGCGCAAACTCCGGTCCCTGCGGTCGCGGCTGCCACCTCGGCCGCGCCCTTCAAGGTCGGCATCATTAATGCCGAACTCGCGCTCGAGAGCACCAAGGAAGGCAAGAAAGCCGCGGATGAGCTCCAGCAGAAGCTCGGCCCAAAGCAGCAGGCGCTACAGAAGCTGAACGCGGACATCCAGGATCTTCAAAAGAAGCTGGATCAGGGCGGCAATACCATGTCCGCGGCCACTAAGGCGGATACGCAAAACAGCATTCAGACCAAGACCCGGCAGTTGCAGCGCGATAATCAGGACTTCCAGGATGAGGCGCAAAAGCAGCAGAGTCTGGTATTGGCGGATTTGTACGCCAAGATGGAAGGGGTGATCAAGAAGTACGCCACCGATAACGGTTACTCCCTGATCCTCAACGTCGCCACGGATAACTCGCCGGTGCTGTGGTTCTCCAACGAAATCGAGATCACGCAAGCCATCATCGAAGCCTACGATAAGGCCGCGCCCGTCGCGCCCAAGACCGCTGCTCCTGCGAAGCCGTCAACGCCGCCGTCCAAGCCGCCGGCGACAGGTCTTTCTCCCGCGGCCCCTCCCAAGCCGCCTGTGGCGCCAACGACGGCAAAATAGCCGTGAACCGATTCGCACCAGCTCTGGCGGCGATTGCCCTGGCTGGCTGCGCAAGCAAACCGATTACGACGGATTTCGACAAACTGAGCCAAGACCTGGTCTACGGGAGCTTGGCTCTGTCCCCCGTCTCCGCGACCGCGGCCGGCTATCACGTCCACAATGGGATCCCGCTCGACGAACTGCTGGACGATTACAGCGCGCCCGGTGTCGACCAGCAGCGGCAGTTCTACCAAGGCATCCAGATGCGCATCATGGCCGTCGATCAAGTTTCGCTCGATAAGGAGCAGAAAGCGGATCTCGAGATCATGAAGGACGCCATTGGCCTAGCTCTGCTCGATCTCAACACCATCCAGAGCTTCAAGCACAACCCGACCGTTTATGTGGAGCTGGCCGGCAATGCGCTGTTCAATCCCTACATGCTGAACTACGCACCCAAGGAAAAGCGTTTCCAGCAAATCGCCAGGCGCCTGGAAAAAATGCCGGCGCTGTTCGGGCAAGCCAAGAGCGAACTGGTAGACGCTCCCGAAATCTGGAATAAGGTCGCGCAGGAAGAAAACGACGGCAACATTGAGCTGATCGACAAGACCCTCCGCGCCGAGGTTCCCGATTCGGTCAAATCGGAATACAACCGGGCCGCGGGACCGGCTCTCGACTCGCTGCGCGACTTCAGCGCTTATCTTAAAAACAATCTCTCCAAGAAAACCAGCGACTGGCGGTTGGGGCAGGAGAACTACGCCAAGAAATTCGCCCTGGTGCTGCACACCGGCAAGTCGCCGGAGCAACTCCTGAGCGAGGCTGAAGCAGAGCTGAAGTCGACGCGCGAAGAGATGGCCAAGCTGGCCGCACCCAAGACCGTCAAGCAAGCGCTGGACGACATCGCCAAGCAGCATGCCACGCCCGCGACGTACTTGGACGAGGCTCGCAAGACGCTGGCCGAAGCGACGGCTTTCGTAAAGGAAAAAGGGCTGGTTACGCTGTCGGCCAATTCCAATCTTCAGGTGATCGAAACGCCCGAGTTCATGCGCGGCATCTATGGCGTCGGCGGCTTCGATCCCGCTCCAGCGCTGGAGCCACAGCTCGGAGCGTTCTATTGGATCACGCCGATTCCCAAAGATTGGCCCAAGGAGCGTATCGAATCGAAATTGCGCGAGTACAACAACTACGGCTTGCAGGAGCTGACCATCCATGAAGCCATGCCTGGCCACTACGTCCAGTTCGAATACGCCAACCAGGTTCAGCCGCAGGCGCGCCGCCTGCTTCGGTCCGTCTTCAGTAACACTCCGTACGTCGAAGGCTGGGCCTTCTACACCCAGCAAATGATGTCCGACGAAGGCTATCTCAATAGCTCCCCTGAATCCAGCAAAGCGCTGCGCCTCAGTTTCTTGAAGCAAGCCCTGCGCGCGCTGGCCAACACCATTCTCGACGTCCGGCTTCAGACCATGGGCATGACGGACCAGCAGGCGCTGGACCTGATGATGAACGATACCTTCCAGGAGAAGGAGGAAGCGACGGCCAAGCTCCAGCGAGCCCAGCTCTCCTCCTGCCAGCTGCCGACATATTTCGCCGGATGGAAAGGTTGGCTGGAGGCGCGAGAGCAGTATAAGCAGCGTCAAGGCGGCGCTTATACGCTCCGCGGTTTCCACGACGCCGCGCTCAAAGAAAGCGCGGTCCCGCTCCCGGTACTCGAGCAGCTATTGCGACAATAGGCTCAACGCAGTCGTGTTTTCTACTCTTCAAGTGGCGGCCGTCGCTGAGGTCATCGTCTGCTACGTGCTGTGGGCCCTGGCATTTGTCGGGGCGCGAAAGCGCGCCGCTGGGCAGAAGAAAGTTGTCCGGGCTCCTGTGTCCCGGTGGGGTATCTTTCTGCAAGGCGCCGGTTTCACGCTCGCCTGGATTTACATCCGGTCGCCAGGCTTCGAGAAGTCCACGCTGTCCTTGGCGATTTCCATGGTTCTGGCGCCGTTGTCCGCCGCGCTAGGTTGGGCGGCGGTGTCGCATCTAGGCAAGTACTGGCGTTATGAGGCGGCACTGAGCGAAGAACATGCGCTGATTCAATCCGGGCCGTACCGCTGGCTGCGGCATCCGATTTATGCGTCCATGCTGGGTTTGCTCTTGGCCATCGGCGCTGCCTGGAGCTGGTGGCCGATGCTGGTTGCCGCACTAATGTTCTTCTTGGTTGGGACCGAGATCCGCATCCGCGCGGAAGACCGCCTGCTGGCCGAGCGCTTCCAGGACAGCTTCCGCTCCTATCGTTCGCGCGTCCACGCCTACATCCCTTTCCTCAGGTGATGCGCGACGCGAACGTCACTTCGACTTGAGCTTTTCGACGATCTCGAGAGCCTTGTGAACGTGCTGATCCGGCGTCAGTTTGTCATCCGCCGACGAGAGCGTTGCAATGATCTTGTGATCCTTGCCGATCACATAGGTAGTGCGCTCGATAAAAGCATGGTCAATCGCCTGGCCCTTCACGTCCTTCATCCCAGCCCTTGCCGCTGATGCATTGAGATTGTACGACTTGGCGATCGTACCATCCGCATCGGAGGCCACCGGGAACTTTCCAGCACAGTAGTCCGGATCGGCGGAGAATTGGTTCAGCCTCTCGATACTATCCGCCGAGACACCAATGATGGTCGCGCCGGCCGCGTCAAACTTGTCCTTCTCCGTTGCAAAGGTATGCGCTTCCAGGTCGCAACCCTGAGTGTAGGCCGACGGATAGAAATACACCACCGCCGGACCCTTCTTGAGAGCATCCTGCAAGGAGAATTTGAACTCCTTGCCTGCAAGCGAGGCGCGAGCCGAAAAATCGGGCGCCATGTCGGCGACTTTGAGCGAAGCCACCAGCGGCAAACCAATCAACCCTGCGAGAGCCAAACTCAGGATTACGTTCTTCATCGGGATTCCTCCTCGTCGTTGTCTAGACCCAACATGTTCAGACTCAACATGGATCAGACTCATCAGGCAGGATATCACACGGACTGATTCTTGAGCCGGCGAGCGAGGCTGACCCTCACTCGCCGGTTTTTCGGTCTATGCCGCTCTTCGAATGGCGTGGAAGACCACGAGAACCACAATCGCACCGCCGATGGCGATCGCGAAGCTGTACAGGTTCAAGCCCGTCACCGGGCCCAATCCCAGGAACCCTGCCAGCCACCCTCCCACGATCGCGCCGATGACGCCCAAAATAATATCGAGCACCAGGCCTTCGCCTCTCTTGTTGACGATCTTGCTGCCGATGAAACCCGCGACCAATCCAAGAACGATCCACACGAGAAATGACATCCAGCATCCTCCTTTCAAAGGTGGGCACAAGTATATACCGTTTTGACTTTACCCAGCCGATAACTGGGCATGGGCCTATCGCTGCCGCAAGCCTTGAGCGTCGCGTTCGCCTGCATTCTCGGCTATTTCGCCGGCCGGATCACCGGCGCAGGACGCCGCAGCGGAGAGTGAAGCCCTCTCCTCCTTAGGCCAAAAGCCTCAAGCGAGAGCCGCACGGGCCAAGCGCAGGAAGGCGTCACTAGCCGCGGATGTTCCGGCTCCCCGTGAGCAGACGGAAACCGAGGTGGTGAGCCCTGGCAGAACCCGATAGACCACGCCGGTTCGGCGAAACTTCTCCACGGACGCGGGCGCGATCGATACGCCCATTCCCGCTTCAACAAAAGTCACAACGCTTTGCCATTGCGTCGCTTCCTGAACGATCCGCGGTGTGAACCCTGCTTTCACGCAATAAGCCAGCAGCTCATCGTAAAAGGCCTCACCCAGTCGCCGGGGAAAGAACACGAACGGCTGGCCGGCCAAGCGCCGCAACTCGAGACGCCGCCTTGACGCGAGAGCATGCTTGGCCGGGAGCACGGCGACGATCCCCTCCGTAAACTCAAACCCGGCAGGGAAAGCCCTGGAAGGGCCGCGCAAGAACCCGATGTCGAGCTGCCCCGCTGCCAGCGCCGCCTCAATCGCGCTGGTTGACATCTCACGCAGAGTAAACTGCACTTCCGGGTACCGCTCTCGATACTTGCGGATCGCCGAGGGCAGGCGGGTCAGCATCACGGATGGCGGAACGCCCACGGTCAATTGCCCGGTTTCGCCCCGTCCTGCCTTCCGGGTGCGCTCGATCGCTTGCTCAAAGGCGTCGAGTAACCGGCGCGCCTCTTCGAGTAGCACAGTTCCGGCCTCGGTCAGCGTCGTCCGCCGAGGCCGCCTGAGGAAAACCTCGGTTCCTAGCGCGCGCTCCAGCTTCTGGATCTGTTGCGTGAGTGGGGGTTGGGCCATCCCCAACCGCTCCGCCGCGCGCCCAAAATGCAGCTCCTCCGCGACCGCGACGAAATACCGTAGCTGGCGCAGATCGATATCTTTTCCATATCGAAGATCCACATCTTAAATATTAGACATATCGACTCGCGGAGTCTATCTTCGAGGCATGACGACACTCACAGACTGCCTGCTTCCTCTGGCCGGAAGGGCGCCGTTAACGCTCGAATCCGGCCAGGGATCCTACGTGTTCGATAGCGGTGGCCGCCGCTATCTCGACGCCATTACCGGTATCGGGGTCAACGCGCTCGGCCACAACCACCCCCGCGTCACTGCGGCGCTCATCGAGCAGGCGCGGCGCTGCGTGCACACTTCCAACCTGTTCCACAATCCCTTCCAGGACCGGCTAGCCGAGCGCCTCTGCGCCATGACCGGTCTTGACCGCGCTTTCTTTTCGAGCACCGGAACGGAAGCGGTGGAAGCCGCGCTGAAAGCCGTTCGCGCACGCCGGCCCGGGAAGATCGTCGCATTGGAAAACTCATTTCACGGCCGGACCATCGGGTCGCTTGCCGTCACCGGGCGGAGCCACTACAGAGGTCCCTTCGGAACCCTCACGCCTGAAGTGACCTTTGTTGAACCGAACAATTGCGCCGCTCTTGAGCGCGCTTTCGACGGTGACACGACCGGCGTGATTCTCGAGCCCATCCTTGGTGAAGGCGGCATCATCCCCCTCGATGCCGATTTCCTTCGCCTGGCTCGTGATCTCGCCACTCGCCACGGCGCGCTCCTCATCGCCGACGAAATTCAATGCGGGTTGGGTCGTACCGGACGATTGTTCGCTTACGAAGAATCTGGAATCCGGCCGGATATTGTGGTCCTCGCCAAGCCTCTCGCGGGCGGCCTGCCACTGGGCGCGACGGTATTCAGCGAACCCGCCGCCGCGGCCCTCCCGCCCGGAACCCACGGCACGACTTTTGGCGGAGGACCGCTCGCCTGCCGCGTCGCGCTGGAGTTTCTTGAACGTGATGGAAGAATTGCTGCCAAACGTTCGCCGCGTAGGCAGTCAACTGATGGAGAATCTCCGCGGGCTGGGTTTGGAAGTGCGTGGCCGCGGCTTGATGATCGGAATTCCGCTGGATCGCCCCGGGTACGCGATCGTCCAGCGCGCTCGAGAACGAGGCCTGCTGATCAACTGCACCAATGAGACCGTCCTGCGCCTGCTGCCACCCTACGCCCTCTCCAGCGACGAAGCGGAAGAGATTGCGCGAATTTTACGCCTTGTGCTTTAGCGGCCGTACCAGCAATGTCAGCACGAACCCAACGGCCAGGCCAGCCGCCAGCACTTCCAGCGGCTGGTCGTAGATGTGTACCCGGCTCGCGCCCGGCGCGAGCGCCGCTTTGGCGCTATCGGACAGGCTGGTGATGATGGTGGGTCCGGCGACCGCCGCAGCGCTCCAGGCCGTCAATACGGCGCCGTGAATCGCGCCGACGTTTTCCGGTCCGAAAATATCGGCCAGGAACGCCGGGATCGTGGCGAAACCGCCCCCGTACATGGTGAATACGATGAAAAGGCTGGTGAGAAACAGGGCCCAATCGCCTCGCGCGGCCATGCCCGGAATGGAGAGGAACAGGATGAACTGAACCACGAAGAACAGCGTGTAGGTGTTCCTGCGGCCGATGAAATCCGAGCAGGATGCCCAAAAGAACCTTCCGCCGGCGTTGAACACGCTGATGATGAAGACGATGGTTCCGGCTTCCACGGGCGTCTTGCGGAACATGTCCTGCACCATCGGCGAGGTCTGCGCCAGAATGCCGATGCCCGCGGTCACGTTAATGAACAGGATTCCCCATAGCAGGTAGAACTGGACCGTCCCCAGCGCATCGTTGCGGCTGATGCTGCGGTCCGTGATCATCTTGTTGACTCTCACCGGCGGCGTCCAGCCCTCCGGCTTCCAACCCTCAGGAGGCCTGCGCAGGATGCCCGCTCCCATCAACATCACCACGAGATACACGGCGCCGAAGATGAACATCGTATTCGCGACGCCAAATTGAGCCACCAGCGACACGTCCAGCTTGCTGGCGACCGCCGCGCCGCCGCCGAAGCCCATGATCGCCATGCCGGTAGCCATCCCGCGCCGGTCCGGAAACCACTTCACCAGCGTGCTCACCGGAGCGATGTACCCCAGCCCGCATCCGATTCCCGCCACAATCCCCATCCCCAGGAAAACCACGACCGGCTCTTTCATCGCCAAACCGGCCCCGCCAATCAGCAGCCCCGCACCGAAGAAGATCGCTGCCGCAGTCGCCGCCACCCTCGGTCCCTTCCGTTCCACCCACGGCCCGCCGAACGCCGCGCTCAACCCCAGCAGAACCAGAGCCGGCGTGAAGTTGATGTAAGGCGTCTTCAGCAAGGCCGGAGCATTCGGAAAGAGCGCGTTGATAGGCCGGTTGAAATTGCTCCACGCGTACACCGAGCCGATGCAGATGTGCACCAGCACCGCGCCCAACGGAATCAGCCAGCGGCTTGAAACGGAAGTTGAAGGGGATGTATCGGTTTGCGGTGCAGCCATAGATTTGGTCCCTTGGAAGTATACTAGCTTCCAAATGAATTTTCAGTGAATTTTTAGTGTCGAATGGAGCCGCAGGCAACGTCGGCGGCGGCGGGCACCGCATGAATGCACCGTCGCGTTGTTGAACCGTCGCGTTGCTGAAGAGGTTGAGCGAGACCACGGGCGAGAGGCCGGTCGCGCAGCGGTGGCTCCCGAACGGACGCCGGCTCCCAATTGAATGTACTGACGGGATGCCCTATTTCCTTTGGCGATTTGCTTCAAGCTCCTTGATCCGGCCGATGATCGGTGAGTCGGGCTGAGAGCGGGAAACGAGCCTGAAGTGCCTGTTGATCTCATGTACGCCGGACTCCTCAAGGAGGATCTTATTGGTCGATTTATAAAGCGCTCTAAATTCTGCCACAGCCGCTTCCCGTTCCGGTGGATGTGAGATTAATTGAACGTCCTCGAAACCCATGAAGAGCGCTGTCACGTGGGCGCCCACATAAGTGTCTATATACAAGGCGTTGTCGTCGCAATATTGTGCAATCGGACCGATGACCGACGATATTAGGCCATGTCGCTCTGCCTGGGTGAGTTCACTGTTGGTCATGACCTCTTCGGCGGCGCTCTGGGCTGGTTGTACCAGCTTCATTAGGCCCTCGTAGATTTCGAGCCGCCGTTCCAAGACCTTTTGGGAGTAGATCTCAATTCGATTCCGCCGGCGAAAGTACTCACCGAGGCACGCTCCGAGCAGGACGGCCAGTAGTCACCGACCAAACCGACCAGCGCCAGTTCCATAGCTCCCATTATGCCGAAACGGGAGACCAGGTCCCGAAATATTCGATGAATCCCCCGGTCGCCTAAGCCGGCCCGAGCGCCCGGCTTGACGCTCGGACAGAACTGTCCGATCATGGATTATGAAGGGTGCGGAATTCGAGCGCCGCGTGCGGAAGCTCGCTCGACGGACGAAGGTCGCGTGCGCGTTCGTGGCTGCTGAAGGAAAGGGGAGCCATGGCAGGCTGTACCTCGGCGAGGAATTCACTACCCTCAAGGATCGGAGGAAAGAGATCGGCCGCGATCTCCTCGCCAAGATGTGCCGGGATCTCAAAATCGATCCGCATGAACTGTGAGAGAGAATCCTATGTCTGCTTTTGAATATCCCGCCAAACTCACTGCCGGCCGAGACGGCCGGATCCTGGTCGAATTTGTCGATTTCCCGCGCGTCTCCACCGATGGAAGAGATGAACGCGAGGCGTTTGAAGAGGCCATGGACGCGCTCGGGTCCGATCTATCGATACGTCTTTCCCGCCGTGAGGAAATTCCCTCACCCTCGGCCGCCAGGCGCGGCCATCGTCTGGTGCCCGTACCGCTTTGGCTTGCCCCGAAGCTGGCTTTGTACCTGTCGATGCGGGATCAACGGGTGAACAACTCCGAGCTGGCTCGACGCCTGGGAGTGCATGAGCGAGTCGTTCGACGTATGTTGGACCCAAGGCATGCCACCAGAGCGGAGAAGATCCAGGCGGCCTTGGCGGTCTTGGGCAAACAGATGACGGTCGCCGTGCGAGACGCGGCTTAGCCTGCGAGCCGGCCGGGTGCCGTGAATATAACATCGAACTGTAGTAAGGGGCGAAGAAAAACGCCCGCTCAGGCTTGGGTAAGTCTACCCCGGCGGGTCCGGTATCGACAACCTACGGCAGATCCGCTTCGCCAGAAGATTCGCGATCTCGGTGTGCCGTGGAACTGCTTCCGCACGGCCGGTCTGAGGATTCTCCCAAATCGCGTGCTCTTTGCCCTCCCGCCGCAGCACACAGCCGTGCCGGCGCAAGTGGCGCAACAGCCTCTCGCGCTTCATCCAACCACGACGAGCTCTTTCACCGCATCGGCCGGGAGGGACCGTAGCGATTCCTCGCGCCTGTGCTCCAGCATCAGGGCAATCGCCTCGCGCAGGTTCGCAAGGCACTCCTCGCGGGTCTTCCCTTGGCCGTTCGCGCCGGGCACTTCCGCACAGTAGGCGACGTACCATGGGCCGTCCTGCTCGATTATGGCGGTGAATTCGTTCCGCATGCCTACATTCTAACGCCGCGATCCGCCCGCTTCGGCGTACGTCGCGTCACATTTTAGAGCAGCGCCCAGCGCGGCGCGTGGCCGGCGGGACCCCTGCTATCCTACAAATGAGATGCCTGGGCTCTCCGTCGTCATCCCGATTCATAACGAAGAACCCTCCATTCTTCCTCTCTATGACCGGCTGACCGCGGTTCTGGAGCGCCTCCGCAAGCCTTACGAGATCATCTTCGTCGACGACGCCTCCACCGACCGCAGCTTCGATTTGTTGGCCAACCTGGTGGAAACCGACGCTCGCCTCAAAGTCATCCGCCTGCGGCGCAATTTCGGGCAGACCGCGGCGCTGGCTGCCGGCTTCGACGAATCGCAGGGCACCGTCGTCATCTCGCTGGATGGGGACCTCCAGCACGCCCCCGAAGACATCCCCGCGCTGCTCGAAAAAATCGACGAAGGCTACGATATCGCCAGCGGCTGGCGCAAGAACCGGCTGGATAACGCGGTCACGCGCAAGCTGCCCTCGCGCATCGCGAATTGGCTGATGGCCAAAGCCTCGCACGTCGAGCTGCGCGACTTCGGCACCACCTTCAAAGCCTACCGCGCCGAAATCCTCAAGGACATCAACCTCTATGGCGAGCTGCATCGCTTCATCCCCGCGCTCGCCGCGCTATACGGAGCTCGCATCGCGGAGGTGCCCATCCGCAACAACCCCCGGTCGAGCGGCGGTTCGCACTACGGGCTCGGCCGCACCTTCCGGGTGATGTTCGACATCTTCACCGTCTGGTTCCTGCTGAAGTACTTCACCCGGCCCATGCATTTTTTCGGCAAGTGGGGCTTGATCAGCATGGGCTTGGGAGGCGGAATCCTGACCTGGCTGGCTGGATGGAAGCTATGGACCAACGCGGACATCATCGCGGAACACGGACCGCTGATGATTGCCGCGGGGCTTGCACTGGTCACAGGCGTGATCCTGTTCTGCACCGGGCTGCTCGGCGAAGTCCTGACTCGCACCTATTTTGAAAGCCAAGGCCGCCGCATCTACGCCGTGCGCGAAATCCGCACGCGCCGCGAAGAGAAGGCTGCCGGCGGATCGCGTTGAGCTCGATTCGAGCCGTTATCTTCGATTTCGGCGGCGTGCTTTGCTTTCATCCCACGGAGGATCGTTTCGAGCGTATTGCCGTACTCCTCGACATCTCCGTTCCGCGCCTGCTCGAAATCTTCTGGGCCAACCGCCTGGAGTACGATGCCGGCCGGCTCGATTCCCGAGCTTATTGGACCCGCGTCGGCGAGGCCGCGGGCAAACCAGTGGACGACGCGCTGCTGGCGAGTCTAAGCCGCCTCGAAATCGAGCTGTGGAACAACTACGATAAACGCGTCTTCGCCTGGGCGGCGCATCTCAAATCGCAGGGGATTCGCACGTCCATGCTGTCGAATCTTCCGCGCTCTCTCGGCGAAGCTTTGCTCGCCAGCCCCGGCCTGCTCGACCCGTTTAACCACCTGACGCTCTCGTACCGGCTGAAGATGGTCAAGCCGCAGCCGGAAATTTATCGCTACGCGGCTCAGAGCTTGGCGGTCACGCCGCCTGAAGCCCTGTTCCTCGACGATAAACCGGAAAACGTGGAGGGCGCACGGGCGATCGGAATGCAAGCCGAGATCTACTCCACCTGGGAGCAATTCCTCGCCGTGTCCGGGCGCTACAACTTACCGATGTTACAATCGCCCTAGGAGCACCTTTCCGGATCATGAAACCCGCTTCCGGCCTTCCCGAAACCCTCGGCAGTCTTCGAACGCATAAACAATATGGCGACGCCCGCCTCACCGATAGAACCGTAAAAGACGAGCTGCGCGAGAATCTGATCTGCCGCCTGGAGCGCAAGGAGCCCCTGTTTTCGGGCATCGTCGGCTATGAGGACACGGTAGTCCCGCAAGTGGTCAACGCCGTTCTCTCGCGTCACAACTTTATCCTGCTGGGCCTTCGCGGCCAGGCCAAGACCAAGCTCATCCGCATGCTGGTCACCCTTCTGGACGAGCATCTTCCTTACATCGCCGGCTGCGAGATTCACGACAATCCGTTTTCGCCCATCTGCAAATCCTGCCGCGACCTGGTGGCAGGAATAGGTGATGGCAAGGGCGATGACACACCCATCGCCTGGCTCTCGCGCGAAGACCGCTACGTCGAAAAACTCGCGACGCCGGACGTTACCATCGCCGATATGATCGGCGACATCGACCCCATCAAGGCCGCGCGCAAAGGCCACAACATTTCGGACGAGCTTACCGTTCACTACGGCCTGCTTCCGCGCGCCAACCGGGGCATCTTCGCCATCAACGAACTGCCGGATCTGGCCGGCAAAATCCAGGTCGGCCTGTTCAACATCATGCAGGAGGGCGACGTCCAGATTAAGGGCTATCCCGTGCGTCTCCCTCTCGATCTGGTATTGGTGTTTACCGCCAATCCGGAAGACTATACGGCGCGCGGCAAAATCATCACGCCGCTCAAAGACCGCATCGGCAGCGAGATTCGCACCCATTATCCGGCCACCATTGAGCACGGCATGGCGATCACGGAACAGGAGGCATGGCTCACGCGGCGCTCGCCGATCGAGCTCAAGGTTCCCGCCTACATTCGCGAAGTGATCGAACAGCTCGCCTTCTCTGCGCGCGAGGACAAGAAGATCGACAAGCGCTCCGGAGTCAGCCAGCGGCTGCCCATTTCGGCATTAGAGAACGTTCTCTCGAGCGCCGAGCGCCGGGCGCTGATGGCCGGCGAACCGGTCGCCGTGCCTCGCGTGCTGGACGTTTACGCCGCGCTGCCGTCCATCACCGGCAAGCTTGAGCTCGAATACGAGGGCGAGCTCAAAGGCGGCGATTCCGTGGCGCGCGAGTTGATCCGCATCGCCGTCGGCAAGGTCTACAGCAAGTATTTCGATGGCGACAGCCTGAATCACGTGGTTCAGTTCTTCGAACTGGGCGGATCGTTAAAGCTTCCGGAAACTGCACCCGCGTCGGAAATGCTCGCCGAGCTTTCGAAGATCCAGGGCCTGCTCGAAAAGACCAAGAAGCTCGGGCTCAGTGCGAGCGAGCCCGATGCCACTCGCGCAGGCGCGGCGGAGTTCATCCTGGAAGGCCTGTACGCCCATCGCCGCATTAGCCGCAATGAAGAGGTTGGGTTCACGGCTGAAGTCCGCCGGCGCGAAACGCCCGGTTCGGACGATCCGCGCTCCAAGTCGGCCCGCCGGAACTATCAGTAGGTTCTCTTAATGAAGAGCGTCCGCTATTCACGTTACACCGGCGATGACTTCGGCCTTAGCGCCGAAGACCTCATGCGCGCGCTGTCCGATTTTTTCCTGCAGAGCGGCTTCGACAATCCCTACATGCAGTTCAGCGAGTTCAACTCGGACACGCTGGAGGAGTTGAAGCGCGCCATCGAACGGGCCCTGGAAAACGGCGAGCTCTTCGATCGCGAACGCGCGGAGCAGGTTCGCCAGCAGCTCGAAAGCATGTCCCAGGAGCAGCTCGATCAACTGCTGAGCCGCCTGGTGCAGAAACTGGTCGACGAAGGCTACATCACCACGGAGCAGCAGGGCGGAGGCCGCGGCAAGGGCGAGGGCCGCGTCGAAGTCAAAGTCACAGACAAGAGCATCGATTTCCTGGGATTCAAGACCCTCAAGGATCTGCTCGGCTCGCTGGGCCGCTCCAGCTTCGGCGCACACGACACGCGCGACATGGCTACCGGGGTCGAATCGAGCGGCGCTGCCCGCAAATACGAATTCGGCGACACCATGAATCTGGACATCGGGCAGACACTGTTCTCCGCCATGCAGCGGGAGGGCGTGACGCTCCCGCTGAATCTGGAATACGAAGATCTGCACGTGCATCAGAGCGAATATCAAAGCTCCTGCGCCACGGTGCTCATGTTGGATTGCAGCCACAGCATGATCCTTTACGGCGAAGATCGCTTCACTCCAGCTAAGAAAGTCGCGCTCGCGCTGGCCCACCTGATCCGCACGCAGTATCCCGGCGACTCTCTGCGCTGCGTCCTGTTTCACGATTCGGCCGAGGAACTGCGCATCGAAGAGCTCGCGCGTGTGCAGGTCGGCCCCTACTACACCAACACGCGCGAAGGCTTGATCCTGGCGCAGCGCTTGCTTGAAGCCGAGCGCAAGGACATGAAGCAGATCATCATGATCACCGACGGCAAGCCCAGCGCGTTGACGCTCGAAGACGGGCGCATCTATCGCAACGCCTTCGGCCTGGATCCTTTGGTCATCAGCCGTACGCTGGAAGAGGTCAGCCGCTGCAAGCGCAAAGGCATCCTGATCAACACCTTCATGCTGGCCAGCGATTACGGGTTGGTGCAGTTCATCCAGAAAGTGACTGAGCTATGCCGGGGTAAGGCGTACTTCACCACGCCCTACACGCTCGGGCAGTATCTGCTGATGGACTACATGAATCGCAAGACCCGGACCATCCACTAAACTGCTAAGCTGAAGGTGCCCGCGCCGTTCCTTATAGGAGTCGTGCATGTTTAAGGGAATTCTTTGCGGGCTTCTCCTCTCCGCTTCGCTGATCGCGCAATCTTTATCTGGCTCCGGCTACACTGTCCCTGCGCCGGTTTCGGTCGCGCCTGGACAGATCGCGACGTTTTATGTTCCGGGAACGCAACTCGCGCTGGTGAGCACCCCGCCCGGCAGCTCTGTTACGGCAACGCTACAACAACAGGGTGGCGCGAACATTACGGCGCCGATTCAATCGGTCCGGGTCGTCTCACAATGCCCCGGCGTAACGGCGGTCCAGGTGAGCACCTGCGGTTCTTTGACCGCGATCACGGTGCAGATCCCCTATGAGCTGGTCCCGGACTGCCCGCCGTGCGCGAGACCCGTATCCGCCACGCCGCCGCTGCTAACCTTGAGCCAGAATGGACAGGCGCTCACGTCCATCGAGCTGAACCCGCTTACGGACGAAGTTCACATCTTGACCGCGTGCGATGTCGCGCTGGGCCCTCCCACGCCACAGCAGCCTAACCTCACCGGCCTGCCGTGCGCTCCGCTGGTCACACACGCCGATGGCAGCATGGTCTCGGCATCCAGCCCGGCGAATCCGGGCGAAGAGATTACGGCGTGGGGCTTCGGTCTCGGTCAAACGGCGATCGCTGCAAGCACGGGTAAGCCGGCCACCAGTTCCCCTACGACGGAGACCTTTCATCTCGACTTCAACTACTCGCTGAACGCTCTCGCCACCAAGCCTTATATCGGAGACCCGGACCGTCTGCCGATCTCGCCGTCGTACAGCGGAATTGTAGGCGGGTTCGTCGGACTATATCAGGTCAACTTCGTGGTTCCAGCCGGGCCTCCGAATGGAATCGGGCGATGTTCCTTGCCGGGAGGCGTAGCTCCGGGCGGAGCTGTCGTTCAGTCCAACCTCACTGTGAGTATCGGCGGACAGTTCTCCTTCGACGGCGTAGGTATCTGCGTCGCCACCCAGATCCCTGTCGATTAATGAGATTAGTGACCCAGGAGCCCCTTCACGGCGGCTACAATCGAACACACCGTGACGTGAGCCATGAAGCCATAGTGGATCCAGTGCCGCGTGAACCGGATGACCAAGTAGAACGTCCCGCATTTCTGTCTACTGTGCCCCAGGATCCTGCGCTGGGACCAATAGACCGGGACGCCCGTTCCAGGTAGAAACGTTCTGGTACCATTCCGGGACAAATGGATGGAACTTAAGGCCGGAACGGAGTATGCTATCAGCTTAGGAATAATTCAAGTTCTCGTCCGGGCGCGAAGGACCGTTCACGGTCCAGTGTGTCCGGATGGGGAAAAAACCGCATCGGAAGAGGCGCTGAAGGTCAGTGTCGCTACCTTTTCCGATGCGGTTCGCCCAAGTCGGGCGAAGATCCTTGCTTCAATCCAGCCACAATCCAACTGAGGCCCGCGTCCTATTGTTCCCCAGCAGACAGGCCTGGACCGAGACCTCGGATCCAGGGAAGGTACTCATCAGTTCGTTAAGACTCAAAAATCCGCTCGCAAAAAAACCCCTCTGTTGCAACGCGCCGGAACGAACGAAGCAGCGGTTGAACTTCAAAACACCGGCTCCCGCAAGCACGCTAGTATTTAGCCACTCGCTTCTCTCGATCCTTGCCCATTGCAAACAGAGGGCAGGTTGTAAAGCTTCACTTCATCAATTCGAGGTCTAGGAAGCATCCTGGATTCCATATATCAACCCTGTATTTTCAACAAGATAGCATGGCGATCTGGCGCGGATTGAGGGGGTGTGGCCCCGGTAGGTGTGGCGCTGTGACACAATCTTTCCATGCGGCTGTGGATCGGTCTCGCGATGCTGCTCGGAGCCGGCTGCAGCCTCCTGGGAGCCGACGAGGATTTCCACGTCTTTACCGACCCGCCCCGCCTGCTGCTGACCAAAACGCGCCTGCGCCTGCTCCAAAGGGAGCGAGACCGGCAATCGGTCCGCTGGCAGCGTTTTGACGAACTGGTAGGCTCCGGAGCGCCGCTGCCGGAGGCGGCGCTCGACAACGCTCTTTACTATCAGGTTTCAGGCAATGCCGCAGCCGGACGCAAGGCCCTTGAATGGGCTCTCAGTGGTCAGGCAACCGACCTGCGCCAACTCGCCCTGGTGTTCGATTGGTGCGGCAAGCTGATGACGGCCAGCCAGGCGGACGCTCTCGCGAACAAGATTGAGCAGGCCATTGGCCAGTCGAGGGAGGATCTCCCGGGGCAAACCGCACGGGCTCTTGCCGCCATCGCCATTGCCGACCATTTGAAGGATCAAGGCGAATCGATCCTCAAGCCTCTGGTCGAGAATTGGTGGCGCGCGGGCGCATCGGCTAAGATCCCGCGAGGCCAGGAATACGCGCTGATGGAGCTGCTCCACGCCATGCGCGACAATGTCACCGTCGATTTGCGCGATTCAGCACCAGCGTATTTCAAGGATCTCCCGCTCGATCATCTGCTGGGTCATTATCCGGCGCCATTCCGGGGAGACGACAATGACTTTTTCGTGCCGGTTTTTACCGGCACCGGCGAACCCAATCCCACCGACGGGGTATGGTCGCGCGCGGCCGGTCTCGCGATGGTCGCTTTCGACCCTAACAACCAGGAGGTTCAGTATTTGCAAGGCTGGCTCATACAGGATCGCTTCATGATGCGCGATCCGCTTGGCGCCGCTTACGAGTTTCTGTGGGCGAATCCGTATCAGCCGGGCCTGAGCTACTCCTTGCTCCCCCTGGTGTTCCACAACCCCGCCACAGGGCACGTCTTCGCGCGCACCAGTTGGGACCAGGACTCCACCTGGATCGGCTACTTCGAGGGGCATTTGCAGGTGTTTCGCGATGGGAAGCTGGAGACTCTTCGGGAAGGCGCTAAGATCCAGCCGGTGCGCGTGGGAGAAGCAGTCTTGCTGAGCGCTCCAGCTCCAGAGTCCGACGGGACCACTCGCTTCAAGGCTGCCACCGAGTCAACCATCGTTCTCGGCTTATCCCCGCACAGCGCCTACGATGTCGAAATCGACGACGAGGAATTGGAAGAAGACGACACCGATGCGGGGGGGACGCTGGTTATCGCACTGGCGCCGGAGACGCAAGCGGGCGTCCGCATCCGCAAAAGGCCGTAAAGACAAACGCCCCGCGCTCCGTTGCCGGAGGGCGAGGCGTATGCTGCAACCTAACTTAAGAAACTGAGGCTACCTGGTATCGACTTGCTTTGAGTTGGGGCCCAGATGGCTAAGATCGCGGTTGTTTTCCTGGCAGATGTACTCCATGATTTCGCCGCCGCGCATCGACCAGGGGCCGTGCGTGTTGGCGGTCCAGGTGGAGGTGGTGACCGTGGTCCAGGGCTCGGTGTAGTATTCCGGATCGTCGATGGTGGCCGCAAGCTGCAGCGTGTTGAAGTTTGTCCGGGTATACTTCTCGGTGACCTTCAACTGCTCGCCGTGCGGATGGCCGGTGGCATCCAGCCACGTTTGGTGGTTGAATCCGACCGATTCCACGACCAGCGTGTCGCCATCCCAATGCCCGACGGAGTAGCCGAGGTAATCCGGGTTGATATCGTCGACATTCGGAAGTTTGCGCCCATCCATCCAGATCAGGCGCCACACGTGCGCACCGCCTTCGTAGACCATCACAATGCGGTCGGGCAATTGATAGATCTGCATTGGGTAGGGAGTGTACATCATGCGAGGCACGCCGGGAGGCAGACAGAAGCTTTCGGGATCGCCGGCCTCTTTGTTCTTCAGCTCGCGATCCATCCACAGGTCGAGAGCCGCGGGCTTAAAGGGGACAATCACAGGGCAGCCATTTTCAGCCTGGCCCTGGGTCGCCATGTTGATGATGTAGGGGACGTTCCAATCGCCCTTGGCCAGACCGCCAAAATCCGGTTTGCCAGCTTGAACGCCGTAGGCAGGGTCGTTGGGGATGCGAGGCACGGGAGGCAATTCAGCGGCAGCTCCGCCACGTCCGCCACGGCCACCGCGTCCACCGCCACCGGGTGCGCCGCCACCAGCCGCTGCTCCGCCCCGGGCCCCTCCACCGCCGCCACGCGCGCCGCCAGCCGGTTGCTCAGGAGTGCCCAGCTTGGCGTTGAAATCCGCAAGCGCTTTGGTTTGCCACTCAGGTTGCGCGGGACAGTTCGCCGGTTGAGCGCCACCGCCGCCTCCGCGTTGCGCGGCAGCGGGAACGGATAGCACTGCCATCCCGCCCATCACTGCTACCGCTGAAAACAAAGAACTTGCTAGTCTCATCAATTTTTGAGACCTCCTCTATCAAGCAAACTAGGCCGGAGGAATTATATCACAGCGGGCCCTCCGCTCCCGCGTGGACCCAGGTGAGACGAACCCCCTATCAAGTAAGAGACTGCTGGCGCGGAACGCATGGTTACGGCCCAGGAGAAAATTCCCGGCCCCTTCTAAAGGGGCGTAAAAAACAAAACGCCTAGCGAGGTTTCCCACGCCAGGCGTTTGTCAAAATCTAAGAGGGAAGTGGCTTACTTCGTGGCCGGATCGTCGGCTGAAGAAGCGCCGCCGAGAACGCGCTTGCCGTTCTCAAGGGCCACGTTCTGGGCGTTGACCAGGTTGGAGCCGTCCTTCGCCTGCGAGCCCTTGACCGTCACGACATCGCCAATCTTCAGCGAATTTCGCGTCCAGCCTTGGCGCATCAAGCCGTTGGGGCTACCCAATTCGAACTCCCAATTGGTGACCTTGCCGTCGTCAGCCTTGACATCCAGGTAGAAGCGGGCGTGGGGATTCATCCACTCGACCTTGGTCACGGTACCCTTCAACTCTATCGCCTTGGCGCGATCATACTCGGCCGAAAACGAATGATGGGCAAGCATCGGGACGGCGGCCATCATCAAACCACCCGCGATAACAGTGAGCGTCTTAGCTCTCATTCTTAAAAACCTCCAAACAGGAAGAAAGTAGTCGTGCCGCCGCAGGACGGACTGCATCTATCCTACACAGCACTATGCCGGTTGTCAACGGGCTTGATGATCCCGGTCAACAAAGCTGCGAGAAGGCGGAGAGGTCTTGTAAACTATTGAATCTGCGCCTCCTCGCAACCTGCTTTCCGGACGCGTGCTACTATTTTTACTTAGCGTTTTCGCTCCGGCAAACTGCTCATGCTCAACCAATCCCAGACGCGGCGCGGGTTTTATATTACAGCGATCAACTTACTGGGCGCGGTGATCAGTGCGGCAGTAGCGATTCCGGCGGCGGCGTACCTGTTGATCAAGCAGAAGAGCTCGGATGACAGCGGATTTGCCGAAGTCGGCGAGCTAAGCCAGTTGAGAGCCGGTGAGCCGCAAGAAGTGTTGTATGAGCGCAATCGGGTGGACGGCTGGCACAAGGTGAAGCGAGAGAAGGCCTCCACCTGGGTGGTGAAGACCGATGAGAACAGCGTGGTGGCGTTCAACCCGGCATGTACGCATCTGGGCTGCGCCTATCACTGGGACAAGAGCGAGAAGCACTTCGTCTGCCCGTGCCACGCCTCGGTATTTTCGATCGACGGCAAGGTGCTGGGCGGGCCGGCTCCACGGCCTTTGGACCGGTATGTGGCCAAGGTGCAAGACGGCAAGATCCTGATCGGCTCGGAAATGATCGATGCAGGGTAGCTTTTTCTTCTCATGTTCAAGAGCGTTCTGAGTTGGATCGATCAGCGCACCGGGCTGATCTCGGCCGTCGATTATTTCCTGGAAGAAGACATACCGGCCTCGGCCGGATGGCATCAGGTGTTCGGCAGCGTGTGCCTGTTCGCGTTCCTGCTGCAGATTGTGACCGGGCTGCTGATGGCGGTGAACTACGCGCCGGACCCGTCGGAAGCCTGGGAAAGCCTGCGCTACGTGGTGACGCAGGTGACGGCGGGCGCGATCATCCGGGGACTGCATCACTGGGGCGCCAGCGCGATGATTATCGTCGCCGGTCTGCACATGGCGCAGGTGTTTCTGTGGGGCGCGTATAAGAAGCCGCGGGAGGCCACCTGGATTGTGGGTGTGCTGCTGCTGCTGTTGACGCTGGCATTCGGCTTGAGCGGATACCTGCTGGCCTGGGATAACCGGGCGTATTGGGGCACGATGGTGACCACCCGGATCACGGCGCTGGCTCCAGGAGGGTCGCTGCTGTTAAGAGTCCTGGGCACGGATGGGACCTCGATCGGGAGGGTGACGTTCGCACGCTTCTATGCCGCGCATGTGACGCTGCTGCCGATTGTGACGGGCTTGCTGATTGTGTTCCACCTGATTCTGGTGCGGAGGCATGGAGTGGCTCCGGCGCCGGGAGATGAAGCCAAACCCAAGAAGAAGTTCTTTCCGGAGCAGGTGTTTAGAGACACCGTGGCGATCTTGGTGTGGTGCGTGGGGGTGGCGCTGATGGTGGCCTTGGTGAAAGTGCCGCTGGGGCACATGGCCGATCCCACCGATACCAGCTACACGCCTCGGCCGGAATGGTACTTTCTGTTTCTGTTCCAGATGCTGAAGATCTTCCAGGGACCGGCGCTGGAGTTTATCGGAGCGATTGTGATACCGGGAGTAGCGATGGCGGCTCTGGTGCTGATGCCGTTTATCGACCGCGGCAAGATGCTGAAGATCACGCAGCGGACCGGAGCGATTGCGGTGGTGGCGCTGGCGGGGATCGGATGGGGTGCGCTGACGGCTCGGGCGGTGGTGACCACGCCGAAGCAGATTGAGGACGATCAGATCGAGGACCCGCAGCCGTGGCAACTGATTCCGGCGGCTCAGGTGGCGGGCATTGGAGCGTTCCGGGAGGGGCACTGCGCGGGATGCCATCAACTGGGAAGAAGCTCGGCGGGGCCGGACTTGCTGAAGGCAGCCAGCGTCAAACCGAGTGACTGGCTGATGGATCACTTTAGGAAGCCGTCGTCAGATTCGGAAGAGTCGAGCTTGCCAACCGCACAGTTGCGGGCGTTAGTGAATCTAGTAACCCAGCGGCATGACGACGCGATCGATGCGTGGAAGGCCGCCAACACGATTCCGGCAAACATCCTGCATGGAGCCGAGGTCTACCAGGCCAACATGTGCGGCCAGTGCCACACGTTAAACGGCGAGGGAGGCAATACCGGGCCGGTGCTGAATGGAGTCCGCTTGCGCCACGACCGGGCCTGGGTGCTGGGCCACTTCAGTGACCCGGAACAGTACACCCCGGGCTCGCAAATGCCCCCCTTCGACGATTTGAGCCAGCCCGACCTCAACGACCTCACCGATTACGTGATGGCGATTCCGAAGTAGCCGCAAAGCAAAAAGGGCCCCGCCGGAGCGGGACCCCTGTGTAATTCCAGATTCGCGCCGCGCCTTACGGCTTGGCGAAGATCTTGTTGTCGATGGCGGCGTTGATTTTCACGTCCTTGATCTCCGCGTTCCAACGGCCGTCGAGCCACAGGAACGCCATCTTGAACGGGAACTTGATTCCGTTCACATCGCGATAGTCGGCGAAATCCACCTGGATCGGGATCCGTCCCACCGGTGAGTTGACCATGCGCAGCACGCGCACCAGCAGGTTGGTCTTCTGGTCGAAGTAGAACTTCGCTCGCAGATTGCCGCCGCGGGCCGTGCCTTCGACGATGCGGTAATCGTCGGGAGGAACCAGGTTGAGGCTGGCCGAACTGGGGCTGGCGTTTTCGCCGATGCTCTCCAATCCGCCCGAAACCCAGTTGGGGAACAGGCCCTTGATGGAGCCGGGGAAGGAGGAAGCCGCTTCGAACGCCGCGCCTTCCGCGTTGGCCCCGTCAAGTTGATATTCGCCCAGGAGTCCGCGCGGAGCGGTCATCCAGGCCGCCTTGCCATCGTAGGTCCATATGCTGGGAGCGCGGTCCGGATGGGTGGGGAACTTGATCTCAGTGGTGCGCATGTTGGGCGCCTTGGCGTAGATGGTGAGCTGGCCGTTTCCGCCCAAGCCTTCATAGCCGATGCTCTCTCCGGTCATGATGTAGCTGGTCAGCGTGTTCAGCTTCTGCTGGCCGCCGAGCGCCGCGACGTATCGATCCAGGATCTCGGTTGCCGCCGGAGCCGTCTTATCCGCGGTGATGATATCGTCCTTATCGAAATTGGGAGTGCTGTAGAGATTGTCGAGCGAAACCGTGGTGGATGGTTTTTCCCGGGCGTGATGGCACACATAGCAGGTAACCTGCTGGGTGCCGTTGAAAAACTCCTTGTTGATGGCCTGCATCATGTTCACCATGCGGCGGGCCATGACCTTTTGCGGCGTATCGAACACCCAATCGACCTTGTCGGTTCCCGCGCCGGGATGGCAATCGGCGCAATCGAGTCCGAGCGAATCGGTCATGACTCCCATGGCGCTCAGGAAATCGCCTGGCGTCAGAGCCTTCAGTGCGTCCGTCTGGACATTTTTAAAGCACTGGCCGGCATTGGTTCCGGCGGCGCAAGTGACTGACGGCGCTTGCGCCTTGGCCTTACCCGAGAAGGTCAGCCCGATCGCCGCGCCAGCGGCCACGCCGGCGACTGCAAGGATCGCTCGCTTAGAAAAGAGCGATCGCTTCGAAAACTTCATATGTATTCCTCCCAATAATCTGCAACCGTTTATGCTACTAACGAAACTGATCAGGCGCAAGTTCGCCTTCAATTGGTTACACGCGCCGTCTGGACTTTGGCGTCTCCCGCTCCGCTGCCCCAGGCGATCCAGGTATCCGCGCCGTTGTGCAACAGCTTGGGGTAGCCGAGGCTCTGCTTGGACCCATGCGCAATTTCGGTGACCGGGCCGGCGGCGCCTGCCGCGGTGACGTGACGCACCAGGATGCGCGCGTCAGAGCCGCTGTCCTCCAGCCAGGAGACCGTAGCTCCGCCCGCATCGTCGAGAGCGACCGAGGTATAGCCGTAGGAATGACCGGTCGAGACCAGCACCGGTTTGCCGAAGGTCACGCCGTCATCGGTAGAGAGGGCGAGCTGGGTGCGCGGGTTATCCTGCGCGCCGGTGAACCAGGAGATGGCGACGCGATCGCCCTTGGCGCTAACCGCGGCGGCGTTGGTCGGGCAGGCGTCGATTTTCCAGTTATCGGCGTTGAGGATTTTGAGCGGGGTCCACTTACCGCCCTCGTAGCGGATGGTGCCGATATCGCGGATGTCGGCCTTGGTGTGGGCCCGGTAGGCGATCAGGAGTCCACGAGAGGTCTTGACAATGGTGGTGGGGCAGCAGCCGCAGACGTCGGGATCGAGCACTTCTTCCTTTACGACCGCGCCGGCCGAACTCACGATGGTCCGCTTCATCGCCACCGGTTCGTCTTCTCCATGCAAAGCCTCCAGCCAGATCAGGGACGCTTCATGATCCCCGGTGGCTGCCATGGAGGCGAGCCCGTGTTGCACCTGGCTGCGATCCTTGTGCGCCAGCACCGGGGTGGTCCACTTCATGCCATCTTTGGAAGCGGAGACATAAGCGAACTCGGCTTCGCTCTCTTCCTTCGGCGTCTCGATCCAGTGCGCCATGAAGCCGCCATCGGGCATCGCGATCACTTCGGGAACTTCGGCGGGGTGACGGAAGAATTTGCGGCCGGAGGCAACCATGCGCGGCTCCGACCATGCGGCGCCCTTACGGATCGCATATTTGAGCGAGTAGGAGCCGTCTTTGGCTTTCTCGATCCAGCTCAGAAGCGGGCTGCCGTCCTGCGTCACGGACCAGTTCGGTTGCAAGCTGCCGTTTCCCGAGGGATTCGTTTCGGCGGCCGGTTTTTGAGCGAGAGCTGGAAGAGCAGCGGCGCACAGGGCCAACAGGAGGATGTTCTTCATGGGGAGGGCCGACTCGATTATACCTCTGAAGAACTTAGCCGCGAATCGACACGAATGAACCAGGAGATCCTCCAGCATCCACGAGTCTGCAGGCGTATCCTAAGGGCAGGAGACAAGTGCGATGGCGGCGCTGGATTGGTCACAATGTCCGGCTGTGGAAAGCGTTCCCGGCAAGCGCAGTGGCGCGTGGGTATTCAAGGGCACCAGGATGCCCGTGGCGGCGGTCTTCGAGAATCTGGAAGCTGGCCTGACGGTTGAAGAGGTCATGGATGAATTCAGCGTAACGCGCGAACAAATAACCGCCGTCCTGCAGTTTGCAGCGAGGAGCCTAGAGGCGCCCTCCCCGCCTCCGGCGGAAGCTTTAACGCGGGCGGATGCTCATCCTCTTTGACCACGGCAGTCCCCGCAGTATCGCGCGCTGGCTGCAAGGCCACACCGTTGTGGAAGCGATGGCGCGGGGTTGGGATCGGCTCTCGAACGGAGCCCTATTAAATGCGGCGGAGGAAGCTGGGTTCGATCTTCTATTGACGACGGACAAGAATATCCGGTACCAGCAGAATCTCAAAGGGAGGCGGATTGCGATCGTTGTGCTGGGCAACTCTCAGCGACCCGCGGTGCATCGACACATCGATCGCGTGATCGAGGCGGTGAACTCGGCAGCGCCGGGGAGCTACGTGGAGGTTGAGATCCCGCTCGAATGATCCGGAGCTAGCGTCACCGCTGCCTGTGCGACCATTGGGGTGAATGGGTACGCCTAGCATCACAGATTGGCTGAGTGGAGCCAGTGCTATTCTCGCTGCACCAGCGGCGGCGTTCGCTGCGTTCGCTTCATGGCGCGTTGCGAAGGAGGCGGCCCAGCAGGTGTCAGAGCTTCGGGCACAAAATGAACCGAACGTCGGACTCGTGGTTCGTGTACCCGAGCAGTTGACCGGAGTGGATCAGGTCAAATACGGTCGCGGGGGTTAACAGTATCGTAGTGGCGCCCCGGTGTATCTTGACATCTGGAACCTTGGTAGCCCGACCGTGATGATCATGAAGGTTGCGGTGAGCGTCAACGGGCAAGAGGCGGAGGTGTTAGCTCCTCAGCGGCGGGTGCAATCGGGCGACATAGACTCCATTAACGTCGCGTACCAAGTTTTGGGGCAGGTATCCCAATCGACGAAGGATTTGACGCCTCCCCCTGACTCGGCTGTCTCCGTCCGGTTCACCGTGACGTATTTCTCAACGGGCGGGGAGCACGCCGTCTCGCTCGATTGCGACCTTTGGTTCATGGTGACCGAGAATCAACTCTTCGCATTCGTCAACAAGGAGATGCCGGCCGGCCATGCGTGGGGAACCCACTCCCAGGGTGCCTTCGATAACTCGACAACGTCTCGCCGCGCTGGAAGGGGCTAAGGTTCATTCGCGTGCATTCGCGGCTAAGAAAGGTCCTTACGGCGGCGGGAAAGCGATATTCGCTTTATCGAAGCGCTCCTTGATGCGGCGGTTGAGTTCGCGGCCCACCAGGTATTGGCGCGAGGGGAGGGTCCGGATACGGGCGCGGATGGTGGCGCCGCGATCGCCTAATTTATCGACTCCCATGATCTCGAGCGGAGCCAGGATCGCGGATCGATACTCCTGTTCCGCCGCGATCTCCGCGCCGGTTTGCTCCAGGATTTTCAGCGCCAGATTAGCGTCCGCGCGGTGCGCCAGGATCGTCTCGAAGACGTAGTAAGAAAACTCCCGAGTGAGGTTCGACAAAACCGTGATGGAGCCGTTGGCAATAATGTGCACCGCGCCGTTTTCCCCGCGCAACACGGTGGTACGCAAGTTGATTTCGCTTACGGCGCCGGAGAAGCCGTTGATGGTGACCCAATCGCCGATGCGAATCTGGTCTTCGAACAGCAGGAACATTCCTCCCAGCCAATCCTTGATGAGCGTTTGGGCGCCGAGGCCCAGAGCCAGGCCGGCCACGCCGAGGCTGGCGAGTAAAGGCTCGATCTTGAAGCCAAGTTCGGTGAGCGCCATGACGGTCGCAATCAGCCAGATGATGGAGCCGAGGAACAGCCGCAGCACGGCCACCAACGTTGCTGCGCGTTTTTCGAGTTCGCGGTCCGTGCCTTGGCCGTGGCGTTCCATGGCCGCGATGGCGTAAGCGTGAAGCTGGCGCAGGAGCTTCCCGGTGATGCGCGTAAACACCCACGCGAGGATGATGATGAGCAGGACTCGCAGCGTGCTTTCCGCGGCCGGAACCCACACTTCGGCGCGGCGAAGTTGCTGCGATAGATCCGCGAGCAAGCGCATATCCGACTATCATGCGATAAAATGAATCCGTGGCGGAAAATACAGGTTCTGGAGCGGGAAAGTGGATTCCCGCGGTAGCTCTCGGGTGGATTCTGCCGGGTGGCGGCCACATGCTGCTTAAGCGCCCGGGCCGGGGTGGTTTAATCGCCTTTTGCGTGGTCGCGATGTATTTGCTGGGGCTGATGATGCGCGGCGCACTGTTCACTCCCCGGACCGACGACCTGCTGACCACGGTCATCTACTACGGCGGATTCCTCGGCAACATCATGAACGGGATTCTGTACTTTCTTACGGTCATGCTGGGCTACGCGCAGCCTGACGTTGCCGGCCACGTGCACGACTACGGAACCAAGTTCCTGGTGGCCGCAGGGCTGCTAAACGTGCTGGGTATGGTTGACGCCTATGAGATCGCGACGGGGCAGAAGGACTAGCATGCCGAAGATCAACCTGTCGCACTTCGAAGCGTCCATGCTGTTCGCGCTGTTCACCTCCATCGTGTTGGGCGTGGTGACCAAACGCACCGACCGGGAGCGCATGCGCTATGCGGCGTATTGTTTCGCCTGGTTCGTCGCGGCCATCTTCGGATTGAGCTGGTTGATGTACCTGGGGCACGGCTAACCCTCCGCTTATCGAGCAAAATCTTGGACCTGGAAAAAACACTCCTGCGCAAAACCGGCGAAGCGATCGCCCGGTTCAAGATGATTCGCGAGGGAGATCGTGTCGCCGTGGCGCTATCCGGCGGCAAGGATTCGGTGACGCTGCTGGAAGTGTTGCTGCGCCTGCAACAGCGCGCGCCGGTGAAGTTCAGCGTGTGCGCGTTCACCATTGAGCAGGGGAAGTTTCTGGCTCCGTTTCAGCCGCTGGGCGAGTATTTGAAGGCTCGCGGCATTGACTGGGCCTATCACCGCGACAATCCATCCCTGCGGCTTCTCGAAGAGCAACCCGAGCATGGCTGCGACGTGTGCAGCCGCTTCCGCCGCCGCGCGGTGTATCAGATTGTGCGTGGCTTGGGTGCGAACGTCATCGCCTTCGGCCACACCGCGGACGATTTTTGCGAGTCCTTCCTGCGCAACGCTTTGTTCACGGGACGCACAAGCGCGCTGCCCGCCGTGACGTGGTCGGGCAAGCGCGAATTCCGCTTGATCCGTCCGCTGGTGTTTGTCACCGAAGATCTGACGCGCGCCTTCGCGGAATCGCTGGGGGCCCCGGTGATCCCCTGCGGTTGTTCGCTACGATCGGGCGAGGTGCGGCGTTCGCTACGGGGCTGGTTAAGCGAGCTCGAAAAGGATTTCCCGCGGCTGAAAGAATCGTTGCTTTCGGCCATGGGTAATATCGAGACCAGCCGGATGCTGGATCCGCGCTTTCTCGATTTGGAAGGCGAAGCCGAACCGGAGAAGGCGTCCGATCTTCTGCCGGTGCTGGGTTAAAATCTTTACTTGCCATTTCCTCGCGTCACCGTCGCCGTGCCGACCCTGGCAGCCGGCGAGGCCTTGGCGGATTGCTTGCGCTCGCTGGAATCTCAAACCTTGAAAGACATGGAAGCGGTGGTCATCGATAACAGCGGGGCCGGTTTGGCGCGTGCTTCGGGAACCCGCACCCGCGTCATCGCGAACACCCATAACGTGGGATTCGGAGCGGCCGTCAACCAAGCCATTCGCGATTCTCAATCGCCCTTTGTCGCCGTATTGAATGACGATGCCGTGGCCGATCCGCAGTGGCTGGAAGCGCTGGTGCGCGAGGCCGAGGCGAATCCGCAAGCGGGGATGTTCGCAAGCCAGGTTCGGCTGGCGGATTCGGGCGAACTCGATTCGACCGGCATGCTGATCGCAGCGGATGGGTCGAGCAAGCAGCGCGGGCACGGGGCCAAGGTGGGCGCCGCGTTCGCTGCGGAAGCTCTGTTTCCCAGCGGCTCCGCGGCGCTTTACCGGCGCGAATTGTTGGATCAAACCAGTGGATTCGACGAGAGCTTCTTCCTTTACTGCGAAGATGCGGACCTGGGCCTGCGGGCTCGCTGGGCCGGTTGGGAGTGCCGCTACGTGCAGGATGCGACGGTCGAGCACCGCTATTCCCACTCGGCCGGCCGGGCTTCCGCGCTCAAGGCGTACTATGTGGAACGCAATCGCTTGTATACGGCGATCAAAACTTTTCCCGCCGGCCTGCTGTGGAGATCTCCGTTCGCGGCAGTGGCGCGGTACTTCTGGCATGTAATGTCGATCTTCGCGGGACGGGGGAAAGCGGCCGAGTTCCGAAGCGGCGGTCAATCCGCCATCCTGCTGCCGATTTTGGTGCTGCGCGCTCACGCCGCGGCGATTTTTAACCTTCCGCGATTGCTGCGCGAGCGGCGCAAGATTTTTCAAACGCGCAAACTCAACTCAACCGAATTCGCACAGTTGTTGCGCGGTCATGCCATCTCCGCGCGCGAGGTGGCCGCGCTGTGATTGCGAAGAAGCTGCTGATCCTGATTCCGGCATTCAACGAAGCGGGCGCGGTGGGCGGAGTGGTCAATGAGGTCCATGCCGTGATGCCCGGCGTTCCCGTGCTGGTGGTGGACGATTGCTCCAACGACGCAACCATTGCTCGCGCCAAGGAGGCCGGTGCGCGCGTGCTTCAGTTGCCTGACCATTTAGGGCTGGGAGGCTGCGTGCAGGCCGGCTACCGGCTGGCGTTCGAACTCGGCTACGATTACGTGATCCGCGTGGACGGCGATGGGCAGCACGATCCTCGCGACATCCCCACTATCCTCGAAGCGTTGGAGAGCGAAGGTTGCGAGATGGTGATCGGATCCCGATTCGTCGACGGCAAGGGACCTAGCTTCGGCCCGTTGCGATCCGCCGGGATTGCGTTCTTTCGCGCCGTCCTGCGGCCGATTCTGGGCAAGGCCGTGCGAGACCCAACTTCAGGGTTTGTGGGCGTCAACCGCACCGCGCTGGGGTTGTTCTCGCGCAGCTTTCCGCTGGAATATCCGGAAATCGAGGCTCTGGTGGTGCTGCAACGCCGCCGCTTCCGGTTTGTCGAGGCGCCGTGCCACATGCGCCGGCGGCGAGCCGGGCGCAGTACCATCACCGCGGTAAAATCGCTGTACTACATCGTGCACGTACTGCTGGGCGTGTTCGTGAACGTCTTGAAGTTCGAAGGCCGGAGAAAATGAAACCCAGAGAGAATGAGATATGGATCGCTTGCTGAACGTCCTCGCCGTGTGGAGCCTGGTCATGATCGTGACTGTCCTGGCTACGGTGCGCCGCGCGCATATTCGCGTGGAGTACTCGGTGAGTTGGCTGATCGCGTCCTTGGCGCTGCTGGGATTATCGCAATTGCCGTCCGCGCTGCACTGGATCGAAGGCGAGGTGGGCGCGGAGGAGCCGGCATCGGCGCTGCTGATGGCCATCGGAGCCATTTTCTTGGTGGTGCTGTTCCGGCTCTCGCTGCGGATTTCCGGCCTCAAGGACTCCAACATTGCGCTAACGCAACGTATCGCAATCCTGGAGTATCGTCTGGAACGTATCGATGAAAAAGTCAAAGCGCCAGCGGCAGGCTGAGGCGCCCGCGCCCGCAGCACCCACGCCGCCTAAGAAAAGTTTCCTATGGTGGCCGTGGGCCGCGGGGCTGGGTGCGCTGATTCTGGCGTACGTCATCTACGGTCCCGCCTTGAGTGGTCCGTTCGTGCTGGACGACCTCTATTTCCCGTTCGGCAACCCGCAATTGCGCGGGTTGGGGTTTATGCGATGGGTTCAGGATCCTCGTCCGGTACTCATGGCCAGCTTCTGGCTGAATCACTATTTCGGCGGCGATGCCCCGGACTCCTATCACGAGACCAACGTTTTCCTGCATGTGCTGGTGGCCGCGCTGGCCGCGTTGATCGCGATGCGCTTACTGCAATGGGCGGGCGCTCGTAGTGAGGCAGTGAAGGGCGAGGCAGCCAAGAAAGCCAAGCTGACGCTGGGTATTTTCGCCGGTGCTCTTTTCCTGGTGCATCCGATGCAAACCGAGCCGGTGGACTACGTCGCCAGCCGCTCGGAAGTATTGAGCGTGCTGTTCTACTACGCTGCTTATTGCGTCTTTCTGTACCGCCGCACGGATTCGATCACCTGGCCGCGCGCGCTGGCCGTCCTGGCGTTGTTTGGCGCCGCGCTGGGAACCAAGCAGCATACGCTGACGCTGCCTTTCCTGTTTTTGATGACCGATCTCTTCTGGACCCAAGGGAGTTTTCGCGCGAATCGCCTCCTGTATGTCTTGATGGCGGCGCTGGGCGCGGCCGGAGCGGTGTTCGTGATTCGCCCATTGTTGAAGGCGGATACCGTGGGCTTGCACCTCGCCGGGTTTACTCCATACACCTATTTCCTCACGCAGTGCCGTGTGGTGTGGTCCTACGTGCGATTGTTCGTCCTGCCGATCGGACAAAACGCCGATCCCGACGTGGCCACTTCGCAAGGTTTGTTGGACCGCGGCGCGATTTTAGGTCTGCTGGGGTGGGTTGCCGTTGCCGGAGCCGCGTGGTTTTACCGGAAGCGCTGGCCACTGGCGAGCTTCGGCGTGTTCGTGTTTCTGCTGTTGATCGCCCCGACCTCTTCTTTCATTCCGATTCAGGACGTGATGCAGGAGCGGCGCCTGTATCTGCCCTTCATCGGGCTGGCGCTCATTTGTCTGGAGTTTCTGCGCCGCCTGGAATGGAAGCAGCGCGCGATGATCGAGACTGCCGTGTTGCTGGTGCTCATGATTCTCACTTACCAGCGCAGCCAGGTATGGGCAAGCCCGATGGCGTTATGGCAGGACGCGGTTGAGAAGTCGCCGCAAAAAGTCCGGCCGCGCTTCCAACTCGCGGAGGTGTACTATGACCAGAAGAATTTCGCTGAGGCGGCGCGGAATTATGAGCTCGCCACTCGCCTGGGACCTCCGGATTACCGTCTTCTGGTGAATTATGGGCTGGCGCTGGATCAGAGCGGCGACCACCAGAAGGCGCTCCAGAAGCTTGAGGAGGCGTCGCAATTGGAGGTCGATCCCGAGGTGTGGACGTTGATCGCGCAAGTTTACGGGGAGCAGAAGAAATTCCCGGACGCGTTGCGGGCGCTCGACATGGCCCAAAACATAGATCCTCTGTTCGAGATGACCTCCGCCATTCGCGGGAACATATATGAAATCCAAGGGAAGCTCAACGAAGCCGCGGATGAATATCGACGCACTCTGTTCATCGATCCTTACAATGAGGCCGTCCAGGAGGCGCTTAAGCGCGTCCAGCGCAAAGGGGCGCAAAGTCCGAAGTAGATGGCGCGTATCGGCGTCAACGCGCTGTATCTGATTCCCGGCGGCGTCGGCGGCACCGAGATTTATCTGCGGGAATTGCTGGCCGCTCTGGCTTCCATCGATACGGTCAACGACTACTATGTCTTCACCAACCTGGAGACCGGGCAAGACCTCACGCCGCGGCAGGCGAATTTCCACTGGAAGCCGCAAGCGGTTCATGCGCTAGATCGTCCGCACCGCATTCTGTGGGAACAGACCGTGCTGCCGCTGGAAGCCGGACGCTACCGGCTGGACGTGATGTTCAATCCCGGATTCACCGTCCCTTTGGCCGCCCCCTGCCCGTGCGTAACTACGTTTCACGATCTTCAGCATAAGCGTTATCCGGAATACTTCCATTGGTTCGACCTGCCCTTCTGGAGACTTCTGCTATGGGCCGCCGCGCACCGGTCGCGCCGCTTGATCGCGGTTTCGGAGGCGACGCGCACGGACCTGTTGCATTTTTACCATCGGCGCGCGGAACGGGTCTCCGTGATCCCGCACGGAGTGAATGCCGAATTCTTCTCGCTGGACAGATCCAAAATCGAGCCTTATCTTTTGTGCGTGTCCACGCTGCACGCGCACAAGAACATCGAGCGATTGGTGCGCGCCTACGCGAGCAAGCCCCGCAAGGAAAAGCTGGTGCTGGCGGGTTTGCGCGGTTTCCGCACGCCGGAGATTGAGGCTCTGATTGCAGAGCTGGGCGTGGGCGAGCGGGTGACCATTCCGGGCTGGCTGCCTCGCGCGGAGCTGATGCAATTGTACGCGCGGGCGCGCGCCTTCGTGTATCCGTCGACCTTCGAGGGCTTCGGGATGCCGATTCTGGAGGCGATGGCCGCGGGGATACCGGTGGCGTGCTCGGACATTCCCCCGCTCCGCGAAGTGGCGGGCGAGGCCGCGCTATTTTTCGATCCTCTGGATGAAGCGGCTCTAGGCGAAGCGCTGGACCGGATCACGTCGGATCAGGAATTGCGGAAGACGCTGGCGCAAGCCGGTCCGGAGCAGGCCCGTCCGTTCACCTGGCGGAGAACGGCGGAGCGGACGCTGCAGGCGCTGCTCGCGCGGTAACGATCAACCGGGGCGATCCAAGTTGAAACGGCTCGCCCGCGACGCCGCCGTGGAGTTTCGGATCCAGGAAACCCGCGGCGCCCAGCATCCGCAGCAATTCAGCAACGGTGAAGACAAAGCTGGAGGACGGACGGGTTTCGACTACGCCGTTATAGACAAAGGTGTAGTCGATATCCAGGCGTCCAGCTTCGGCATTGTAACGAGGATCGCTCAACATAAAGATGCCTCCGCTGCGGTGCCAGCGGCGGATGGCCGGCGAAGCTAGAATGGATTCCGCGCACATGCTGGTGTCGATGGCGACCCGGCCTCCTGGCTTGAGCGCTCTCTCCAAAGCCTGAAGAAATGTGGGGGCGGCTTCGCGATCAAGATAGCCGAAGCTGTTGCCGAAGCAGTAGGCTGCGTCGAACTCCGCGATTTCAGGAAGATTGCGCATGTCGCCGAGCCGCCAATCGATATTGAGGTTTGCATCTGCGGCGGACCGCGAGGCGCGATCGAGGAATTCCTGCGATATATCCACTCCGGTTAACTGGCAGCCTTTGCGCGCAAGCTCCAGCGCATGGCGGCCATTGCCGCAAGGGACGTCCAGGACACGCGTTCCAGGAGTGAGTTCGAGCGCATTCTCCAGGAACTGGACTTCGGCCAGCGGTAACAGCGGGTGGAATGATCTGGCTCCAGAGCTCGACGGCTGGGCCTTGAAAAAAAGTTTCAAACCATTGGGGATTCAATTCGATTCTCCTGCGACGATTGATGTGGAGCGGCGTGTCCGCTCCACGGTGAGTTGGGTCGAGCGGCGCGGGCACACTTGCGCCGCGGTGTTGGGGGCCGCGAAGAATGGAAACTAGCGGACGGCGATAGTCACAGGCGACTTCCTAACGTTATCAGAGCCGGCCCCAGAACGCGAACACCACCGCTCCGACGATGAACAGAAACGACACTGCGTAGTTCCAGCGCACGGGCTCGCCCAAATAGAAATAGGCGAAGACGGCGAACACGATCAGTGTGACGCACTCCTGAATGATCTTGAGCTGATAGCCGGTGAACTCGCCGTAGCCGATGCGGTTGGCGGGGACCTGGAAGCAATACTCGCCCAGGGCGATCAGCCAGCTCACCAAAACCGTGGGAACGATCGGCGCGGTCCTGTGCCTCAGGTGACCGTACCAGGCGAAAGTCATGAAGGTGTTGGAGATGAATAGCAGGCCGATGGTCAGCATCCTGCGGCCATCGTAACAGGCGTTGCTTGAATCGCGCGCAACGCATTCGCTGTGCACTCCAGGCTGTACGTAGCTCAGATTGATATACTTGCTGGCTGGAGACACGAAAATGAACGCCTAAAAATGCTTACCACCGTGGCCGTGATTGCGGCGCTTCCCATTCTCGCTCAGGACAACGATCCCGACCGCGCCGTGAAGGGCGGCATGCCCGCCGGCTGGAGCGTACGGCCTGATCGCGGCACTGCGGCCCAGATCAAGTTTTCGATGGCCGGCGACGTCTACCATTTCATGATGGGCCCGGCGGGCACGTTCTATCGCAATGACTGGACCAAATCGGGCGACTTTACGTTTTCAGCTCGCTTGTCGCAGCTCGCCGCTCCGTCTCATCCGATTTCCTATGGGTTGATGATCGGCGGCAAGGACCTGGGCGGCTCCGGGACGCAATACACTTACTTCCTGGTGCGCAATCAGGGCGAATATTTTGTCGCCAACTGGGAGGGCGCGCGGCCGACCACCGTGGTGGATTGGACGCCGAATGCGGCGATCGTCAAGCAGGGTGCCGACGGCAAGCAGACCAACACGCTGAGCATTCAAGTGAAGGGCGACAACGTGATCTTCTCGGTGAACGGGAAGCAGATGACCTCGCTGCCCAAGAGCAAGGTGCATACGGACGGACTGTACGCCTTCCGCATCGGGCATAACCTGGATGTGGACGTGGATCAGGTGAAACGGCCGTAGCGCTTGACCCGCTATTTCGTGATGGATTGCCCCGGCGCGCCCTTGCCCGCCGGAGCGCCGAGTTTGATCAGGAAGGCCGCGGTGTCCTCGTGAACATCGATGCGCTGGCCGCCGCGGCTGTTGCCGCCCGCGCGTCCCATGGCGGCGTCGACCACCGTCATGCCCTTGGCGTCCGTGGCGTTGATGTCGGCGCCGTGATCGATCAGGTATTTGCACACGTCGTTCCAGCCCCAGAACGCCGCGGCGTGCAAGGGAGTCTGCGTCGAGCGGCCGCCCTTGGCGTTGATCTCGCCACCGGCTTTTAAGAGAAGCTCGAGTGAGGCGATCGAGCGCTGTTGCACGTCCGGCGTGTTGAACCAGCCGCGCGTGTCGGCGTCGACCGAGCCCAATCCCGCCGCGGCCATGGTTGGCGTGATGCCCTGGGCGTTGGGAAGGTTCACCAGCGCGCCGTGCTTGAGCAGCGCGGCGATCGCGGGAGCATCCATGCCTTTGGCCGCGCGCAGTAGCGGCGATGAGCCGGTGTTGATCATGCTATCCAGACCGCGGTCATTGCCTACGTTGCGATAGGGAGGCAGAAACTTGAGCTGAATATTCGGATCGGCGCCCGCGTCGAGGATTTGGTTCAAGACCTGGATAGGGGTGGTCTCGTCAGTCGAAGGCGCGTCGGAGCGTCCGCCGTGCGGCAGAGTGCTGTAATCCACAGCGAGCCACACCGGCGTGCGGCCCCACCAATCCCACTTGTTGACCATCGCCCCGGCCTTGACCAGGTAGGATGCGGTATCGAAGTGCGCGTTCCATAGGGCCACTAGCAGAGGCGTGACGCCTTCCGGATCGGCCATGTTGAGGTTCGCGCCGCCTTCCTTCAGGGCCTTCACGCAATCGACGCAGCCTTCGCGCGCGGCGAAGATCAACGGCGTCAGACCCCCGTAGGAGTGGTATCCCGCGCGAGGCTCCGAGCTGACCTGTGCGACAAACTCGTCTTCCTTGGAGCGCCCGTTGACCTCCGCCCCATGCGCGATTAGTTCTTTCACCATCGCGCCCTGGCTCTGTGCGGCGGCCCACATCAGCGCGGTTTGATCCTTTTGCGACTCCTTCGCGTTGACGTGCGCGCCATGATCGAGCAGCATCCGAGCCGCGGCAACGTTGGTGGTGCGGGCTACCAGCATCAAGGCGGTCATGCCGTCCGGTCCGGGTGAATCGGGATCGGCCCCGGCGTTGAGGAGTTTTTCGATGACGGCGGAGTTGCCGCTCAAGGCAGCTTCGGACATGGGCGTCGCGCCGAAGGCATTTTTGGCGGTCGGCTTCGCCCCGGCAGCGAGCAGGCGACCGACCAGATCCGCGTCGCCGTTGTGCGCGGCCCACAGCAGCGCGGTTGAGCCGTCAGGCTCCATGGCGTTCACGTCGGCCTTTTGCTCGATCATCTTGATGGCGATGGCTCGGTCGCCATGCTTGACGGTTTCGGCGAGAGTCGGCAGGTTCGCGAGATCGGCGGCGAAGGCGGAGGCCGCGCTGATTCCCAGAATGGCCACGTACTTTTTCGCCAGATACTTTTTCATGGTTAGACCTCTTTGAAGGCGCCGGTCGAATCGCCGATCTTGTCCATCGGAACACCTGCACGGTCCAGCACGGTGAGCAGCATGTTGGCCAGCGGCGTGCGCTCCGGATAAACCAGGTGCTGATCGCCTTTCACCTTCTTCCAGCCGCCAACCAGCGCTGTGGGCAATGGGTAATGGTTATGCGCGTTGCTGTTGCTCATGTTGCTGCCGTACATGATGAGCGAGTGGTCGAGCATGGTGCCGTCGCCATCCGGCATTTTGTCGAGCTTCTCCAGGAATTTGGCCAGGATGCCGGTGTGATAGGTCTGGATCTTCACCAGCTTGTCCATCTTGGCTTGTTCATTGTTGTGATGCGAAAGCGGATGGAAGGCGTCCGGCACGCCGATCTGGTTATAGGTCAGGCCGCTCACCTCCGCCGCCATCATCATGGTGAAGATGCGCGTCATGTTGGCCTGATACGCGAGGGCGACCAGATCGAACATCAGGTTGATGTGCTGTTCGAACTGCGGCGGAGTGCCGGCGGGAGCTTCGGGAATGGTGACATGCGAAAGATCGTGCGCTTCCATCTTCTGCACGCGGCGTTCGATTTCGCGCACGGTGTCCAGATAGTCGCTCAGCATCGCCTTATCCTGCGCGCCCAGGCTGCGCTGCAGGTCGCTGGCTTCCGAGGAGACCAGATCGAGGACGCTGGAATACTGCTTGCCCAGGCGCTGGCGCTCTTCGGTGGTGTCGCCCTGGCCGAAGAGGCGCTGGAACAGCTTGCGCGGCTCGGTTTCCATGGGCAGCGGAGTGTTGGGCGTACGGAAGGAGATGGTGCCGGAGTAGCTACAGCCGAAATCGCGGTCGCAGGTGCCGCCTCCGCCGCGTCCCTCGATAGCGAGTTCGAGCGAAGGCAGCGGCGTGTCCTGGCCGATGTGCGCGGCGGCGATTTGATCGATAGTCGGGCCGCCCCAGGGGTCTTGCGTGGCGCGTGGGTGCACGCAGCTCAGCCAGGTTCCGGGCGCCAGCGCGTGCACCGGTCCAGTGGCCCACTTGTTTTCGAGGTTGCTCACCACGGTGAGGTGCTTCTTGAACGGCTCCAGCGGTTTGAGGATGGGAGAGATCTTAAAATCCGCCCCGGTCGATTCCGGCGTCCAGTGCTTCATGATGGCGCCGTGAGGGAAATAGATGAAGCCGAGGTGCGGCGTGGGATTCGCCGCGGTCTGCGCCAGAGCCGTGCGCGCCGGAATCATGGCGTCGAGCAAAGGCAGAGCCACGGCCGCGCCCGCTCCCTTCAAGAACGTCCGGCGGGGCAGGTGTTTTTTGGTGATGAACATGGGCTCTCCTTATTGCGCGCGGTTTTCGGCTACGGCGGCCGCCGGCTTTTCCGGTTCGGGAACGATGCTTTGCTGGAACGGGGCGCTGCTGGCGATTCCCAGCACGATGGACGAAAACTTGTATTTATTGGGCGCGGCGTCGCGGATGATCTTGCGGATGGTGGGCATGTCGTAGGGCTCCAGAGTCCGGCCCAGCGCGTAGATCATCATCTTCTCGGTCATGGTCTGCACGAACTGCTCCGGCCGCTTCATCAGGGCGTTGCGCAGATCGTCCGGTCCGTTGACCGGCGTGCCATCGACCAGTTTGCCGGAAGCGTCGATGCGGGTCTCGGCGAACTTGTCTTTGTCGCGCCAGGCGCCAATGGTGTCGAAATTCTCCAGCGCAAAACCCAGCGGGTCCATGATGCCGTGGCAGGCGTTGCACGCCGGGTTGGCGCGGTGCTGCTCCAGAATCTCGCGCACGGTATGGGCTTGCTCGCCCTCCTTGTTCTCTTTGAACGGAGGAACGTTGGGCGGAGGCGGCGCGGGCGGCGTGCCGGCGATGCTTTCTAGAATGAACGCGCCGCGCAGCACCGGCGAGGTGCGGTTGGGATACGCGGTCACCATCAAAATCGCGCCCTTGCCGAGAAATGCCGTAGCGCTTCGAGATCGGGCAGAGTCACGCGGCGGAACTGATCGCCGAAAACATTCGGGATGCCGTAGTGACGCGCCAGCCGCTCATTCGACGAAGGTGTAGTTCGAGGTGAGCAGATCCAGCACGCTACGGTCGTCACGGAACAGGCTGCCTACCAAGAGCTCCATCTCGCGCTTGAAAGCCGTGCGCAGCTCCGCGTTGAAGCTGGGATAGACCACCGCGTCCGGATCGAGCTTGTCCATCTCACGCACGCGCAGCCATTCGAACGCGAAGTTGGTGACCAGCGCGTCGGCTTTGGGATCGGCCAGCATGCGGCGGACCTGCTGCTCGAAAATTTTGGGATCGTGCAGCTTGCCTTGCTCGGCCAGGCTCAAGAGCCGATCGTCGGGGAGGGTGCTCCACAGGAAGAACGACAGGCGCGAAGCCAGGGCGAGATCGCTGAGCGGATACACGGAGCCGGGCTTGAGATTGGGCGGCGGGGGCTCCGCGCGATACAGGAACTTGGGGCTGGCCAGGATCGCGATCAAACCGCTCTGAATGCCAGCCTCGAAGTTGCCGGCAGTGCGCGCTTGCTTGAAAAAAGCCAGCGGCGGCTGGATGTCTTTATCGGTGGCCGGCCGGCGGTACGCCTGGTGCGCGATGTTCGAGAAAATCTTGGTGGCGCAGGGAATCTCTTCGGATTCCGACGCAGGATGACAGAGGAAGACGCGTTGGCGATTGGCGGTATCGAGGGCCGTGCCGGTGGAGTTATAGGGCCCGGCCACCTGCAATCCCGCTCCTCCTCCGCGGCCTCCACGCCCACCGGCTCCACCGTAAGCCGGACCGGCTTGGCCGGGGATGAAGGATTCCAGCAGCGCATCGGATTCGGCGAAGCTGCGCTCCGGCGTCACCATGGCGACGGTGTGAAGACCCGCCTTGATGGGAACGCGCACGTTCGCGCCGATTTTGGCGCCATCGAGCAGCAGAGTGGCTCCGCCGTTCACGCCGCTGAATTCGTACTCGCCGGTGGCAGGGAACAGATGCTGGACCACGGTTGCGCCGCGCGTGCCCAAGGGAACATCGCCGGAAGCGGCGCCTGGAGTGGAGCGAAGGCTGATGCGCGCGGGAGTCGCGGGCAGGGGCTGGCCGACGGCTTCAATGCTGACCGCTCGCGCGGCCGTGATGTATTGATCGAGGAATGACGGCGAGACTTTGAGCACGCCCGCGATGTTGTCGAAGCCGTTGCTAATGTCGTCGGTGGGCAGCAGAGCGGCGGGGTCGACATCGATATCGAACAGATCGTGGATAGCGTTGGCGTACTCGGCTCGATTCAGCCGGTGCAGCGGAACCGAACCCGGATTCGGATGAGCGGCGGCAGCGGCATCGAGCAACGTCTCCAGGTACTTGACGAAAGAATCGACGGCGGCCTGATCCGGGCGCTTCATGCCCGGAGGCGGCATCATCCCGCCTTGCAGCTTCCTTACGGCCTTCTCCCAGACAGCGATGTCTTTATCCGGATGCGCAACGTCCATGGTGTCGAACGTCAGGCCGGCGGTCTTGGCGCGCTGATTGTGGCAAGTGACGCAATAGGTATCGAGCAGAGCGCGGCCGGAGCCGGCGGCGGGTGCGGCTGGTTGAGCGTTCAGCGCGGGTAAGAAGAAGATGACGAGGGCGAGGTAGCGCATTCTTGGCAAAAGCTCCTATACGATTCCACTGCGCGGCAGCTCACGCACATGCGCCCACAGGCCCCTGTAAGCGTTGAGAATGAACAATTCCGGATCGCCGTACTTCTGGTCGAATTCTTTGGTTGGTTTGGCGGCCACCATGTCCTGTGGGCCGTTGCCATGCCGGATCAGCTCGAACAGGCGTCCGCGGACGGTTTCGCACATATCCCGCAGAGCCTGTAAATCGGCCTGGGTTTGCACCGGGCCGGTTCCGGGAACGATACGCGTCTCCGCGTTGACTAACTTCAGCAAGGCATCCTGGGCGTTGACCAAACCATAGATCCAGCCGCCGGTGGTCCAATCCAGAACCGGGTAGCTGTTGGCGGAGACCACGTCGCCGGCGACCAGGATGTTTGGCCCCGGAAAGTAGACGTAAATGTCGCCATCGGTATGGGCGGGGCCGATGTGCGCGTATTCCACCGTCTCTTTGCCGAAAGTGAGCTTGCCGGAATCGTAGAAGGTTTGGTTGGGCCGGGCGATTTCGGGCAGAGGCTCGAAGGTCTGGTGCTGCCAGCCCCAGTCGATTTCCGTGCTCAGCCACTGTTTGGTGAAGGCGTGGGAGTAGATCTTCGCACCCGACTTCCCTAGCGCCTCATTCGATCCGATGTGATCGTGATGCCAGTGGGTGTTGAAGGCGACTTTCACGGGCTTGCCGCCCGCCTGCGCGGAGACAAACTTGAGGAGTTCCGGGGAGTGCGCGGCGTCGCCGCCATCCACTAACAGAACTTCTTCGGCTCCGATCACGGCTACAACGTTCGAGCCGGCTCCGCTTATGAGCAGGAAATCGTCGGCGAGCTTGGTTGCGGAAAGGGAACTCGAGGTTTGAGCAGGCGTGTTTTGAGAAAATGCCGCATGCGCCAGCGCCGCACCGGCCGTCGTTTGGAGGAAGCTCCGGCGGTTGAGACCGTTCATAGCAGAAAACACCGCCCACAAGTTTACTATGAAGACCACTGAAGCTAAAGGGGGTTACGCGCTTGCCGGACGGTTGCCTTCCGCCGCCTGCTCGGCGAGAGCAAGGGTACGTTGCAGCAGGGCTTGGTTCAGCTCCAAACCGAGAATGTACTTCGCTCCCCTCCGCACAATGTGCTTCACCGTAGCGGAGCCGGAGATCTGGAGCCGCTCCGCTCTGAGGGAGACCACAGCCGCGGAAGGAATCGGCTCTGTGCATTCGATGCGCAGGCCGCCTTCGGAGACATCGAGACTCTTGCCGAGTGCGTAGCAGGCAACGCCCCGCGCATCCTGCCAGGAGAGCCGCACCGGGCCCGGGTAGAGAATGCGGCGATGGCGGCGAATGTTTCTATCCGGCATGGGCATACCTCCCTGTACGTCTATCGGACGAGCAGGGAGAAACGATTACGCCGTAGCCCTACGGCGGGGCGGGCTTAAGGCCGGCTTGGGGCTATACTGAATCGTTTGGACGCGGCGGCTGCTTTGAAGGCAGGTGGTTTGAAGGCAAGTGGTTTGAACGGAACATTCAGGCTGTGGCCCCGGCTGGTGGCCACGGTGTGCATCTTCGCGGGCCTGGAGGGCCTTGTCTTCCACAGCGGGCTCTACGCCACCATCATTGAACCGGAATCGACCACCGGGTCGTTGGAATTACGGATCCGCGACGAAATCAAACGGGATAAGCCGGACCGCAACCAGGTGCTGGCGGTGGGGCATTCGCGCCAGGCGATGTGGCCCAGAATCGCCAGCGAGATGCAACCCTCGACCGGTTACACCTTTGCCAGCATTGGGTTAGGCGGAACGGACCCGCGGACATGGTATTACTCCCTGCGTGCCGTGGATCCCCACGCGCACAACTACGCCGCGATCCTGATTCCGGAGGACGACTACAATGAGCCCGACACGGGAGCCGATCCGGCGGAGCAGGACGTCGATCTGCATTACCTGATCGCCCGGCTGCGAATGAAAGATCTGCGAGAGTTTCCGTGGACCTATCGCAGCGCAGCTCGACGGTGGGAAGTGTTCGAGGGGATGGTGCTCAAGGGGACCATCTACAAAACCGATTTTCAGCAGTTCCTGGACCACCCTTGGGCGCGCATTCAGAAGGCCGAATACTATGCGGAGGGATCGGCTGGATGGGCTTACGGATATGGTGGCGACGCGCGGACTTTAGCCGGCCTGGAGATCGACTGGGAGCATAAGGCTCTGCACTTCCCGCCAGGAGTCCTGGAGGCCGATCAGAAACGGACCGCGCTCGAATTGTTTCCTGATCTGCCGCCGCAACAGGGCCTGGAAACGGCGTATCTGCGCTATTGGTACGGCCGCATTGTCGATTATTATCGCGGGACTGGGACCAAGCTGTTCTTCATGCGCGTGCCACGCGCTCCCAGCACTCCACCAGAGGAGCCGGTGAAGCTCCACACCGCCGTCCGGGATTTGATCGGGACGCCGGACGTGATCGTGCTTGACGAGCATCTGCTCGATACGCTGGAGCATCCCGAGAATTTCTGGGACGGCTGGCATTTGAACCGCAAGGGGATGAGGGAGTTCACCGAAATCGTCGTGCGCGAGGTTCGCCAGAGGCTGGGCCCGCCGGCCGGCGAATAAGCGCGCGATGCTGTTTCAAACTCCCCAGTTCTTTGCGTTTCTGGCCGTAGTGCTGGCGCTGTTTTACGCGGTTCCTCCCGCCTGGCGCAAATACATTCTGCTGGCGGCCAGCTACTACTTCTACATGAGCTGGATTCCGGTATTCATCCTGCTGCTGCTATCGCTGACGGCGATCGATTACACGGCGGCGCGATGGATCGCGCGGGCATCTTCGCCGGCGCACCGCAAGACGGCGCTGGTGATCAGCCTGTCGGCGAACCTGGGCCTGCTGGGATTCTTCAAGTACTACAATTTCTTTGCCTCGAACATCGCTCTGTTGCTGCACCGGCCGGCGGACTCATTCGCGCTGAGTATCATCCTGCCGCTGGGGATCAGTTTTCACACCTTCCAGAGCATGTCCTACGTGATCGACGTATACCGGGGCGAGCAGGCGCCGATTAAGAACCCAATCGACTACGCGCTCTTCATCTCCTTCTTCCCGCAGTTGGTGGCGGGGCCAATCGTTCGCGCGCGCGAATTCTTCGGCGACTTGTATGCTTGGCGCAGGCCCACCGCGCCAGAGGCCGCGCAAGGGCTGTTGATGCTGGTGCTGGGTCTGGCGAAGAAGACCATCATGGCGGATCAGTTCGCGCAGGTGGCCAATGCCTATTTCGGCGGCGTGTCGAAGCATCCCGGAATGCTCACGGCGTGGTCCGGGACCATCGCGTTCGGCATCCAGATTTATTTCGATTTTTCGGGCTATACGGATATGTCAATCGGGATGGCAAAGCTGCTGGGATTCCACTTCCCGGTCAACTTCCGGAGGCCTTACCTGGCGTCGAGCATCACCGAGTTCTGGCGGCGCTGGCACATTTCTCTGTCGCGCTGGCTGCGGGACTATTTGTACATCCCTCTGGGCGGCAATCGGGGCGGAAAATTGAAAACCTATCGCAATCTGATGCTGACCATGCTGCTGGGCGGGCTATGGCACGGAGCCAATTGGAACTTTGTGGCGTGGGGAGGGTATCACGGAGCGCTACTGAGCATCGAAAAGGCGTTCCGTGGCGAAAAGGCCACGGAAGGCTGGGGGATTCTGTATCCGGTGCAGGCGCTGGCGACATTCGCGCTGGCGATGATTGGTTGGGTCTTTTTCCGCGCGGTTTCGTTCCACGACAGCATATATGTGATCGGGCAGATGTTCTCCGGAGCGCCCGGCGAAGTGCTGATCCCGGCGTGGCTGATTTATCTCGCGCTGATCACGCTGGCGCTGGCCATCGTGGAGGAGAAGAAGGCTTGGTTTGAGCGTGTGGCGCTCGGCCCGGCTTGGGCCTACGGAGCCGTTTGCGCTCTGCTGTTGTGGTCGGTGGAGCTGATCGGGTTCACGGGACCCGCCGTGCCGTTTGTTTACTTTCAATTTTGAAAGCGAGTCCGGTAAGCAGTCGAGCGTGTGGCCGATTTGTGATAATAAGGTTTCGTGTCGCGTTTTAAGGAATTGGAATCCCGCCTGGAGGATACGGAGCGGCAGCTTCGCCTGCTTCAGAAAATCAGCCGGTTCATGGCCCGCGAGGTGGCTCTGGCGAGTGCGCTTGAAGGCGTCGTGTCCCTGGTGGTCGAGTTCATGGCCTGCGACTCCTGCCTGTTATACCTGCTCCAGGACCGGGAGCTGGTCCTGTGCGCGTCGAACAATCCGCAGCCGGAGACTCTGGGCCAAGTGCGCCTGAAGCTCGGCGAAGGTCTTACAGGCTGGGTGGCGCGCGAGCGGAGGCTGCTTTCTATCTCCCGCGAAGCCTACCTGGATCCAAGATTCAGACTGTTCACCGATCTCCCCGAGGATGCCTACGAAGCGTTCCTATCCGCGCCAGTGACTGTCCGTAATCGTGTGGCGGGCGTGATCAACGTCCAGCATCGCTCGCCGCATTTCCATAGTGGCGGCGAAATGGAGTTGCTCAACACTGTGGGCGAGCAGGTGGGCGCCCTGGTGGCTCTGGTGATGAACGATCTCGCCAAGTTCGATCCGGCCAGCGCGCTGGATTTAGTGATTGCTCCGGCGCGCCGGGTGTAGGCGAAAATGCGCCGCTTTCTTATCTGTCTTCTGCTCGGCCCGCTGGCCTTCGGTGAGCGCTGGCAGCTCCAATACTTTTACGACGAAGGCCACGACAAGCTGGAGATCGCCGACCTTGCCTTTCCCACCGCGCAACGCGGGATCGCGGTGGGTTGGATCGGCGATGTCAACTCCGACAAAAGAGTCAAGCCCACCGCGCTGTTGACCAACGACGGCGGTGCGCACTGGACCATGGAGCCGCTTCGGGACCAACCGCGCTCAATCTTCTTCTTGAATGAGAACTCCGGTTGGATGGTCACGGAAACCGCGATTTGGGGCACCACTGAGGCCGGCCTGAATTGGAAAAAATTGTGCGAACAGCCCCGGCCCAATCCTAAGCTTCGCCCGGCCCCTCCCGGCGGCCTGATTTTGCGGGTGTGGTTCCTGGATGAGCAGCATGGCTTTGCCGTCGGCTATCAGAAAACCGTTCTGGAGACGCGCGATGGCGGGCATACCTGGAAACCCCTTGCGGAAGCGGCGAAGCCGACCGGCAATGCCGCTTTCACGGCGTACTCTTCCATCGTTTTCGATGGTGACCACGGCCTGATTATCGGAACCGCAATTCCTCCGCGCCGGGACCTGGGACCGTTCCCGTCCTGGATGGACCCGGACCGGGCCACCAAGGAGCGCCCCGTGAGCAATGTGACGCTGTTACTCCAGACCAGGGACGGCGGTGTCACGTGGAACTCGTCCAACACCGCGTTGCTTGGACTAGTTAGCACCGTAAGGCTGGCGGGCGCCCTCGGCTTGAGCGTCTTCAGTTACCCGGAATCCTTTGAATGGCCATCGGAAGTCTTTAGCCTGGATCTCTCCAACGGCACCAGCATGAGCGCTTTTCGCGCCAAGGATCGCCGGGTTTTCGATGGCGTGATCTTCCACGGACCGGCGGCGGTGATTGCCGCAGTGCAGCCAACCGGGAGGCTCAATTCGGTTCCCATTCCGGGAAAGGTTAAGATGCTCTCCAGCATCGATCTATCGCATTGGACCGAGATGGACGTCGATTACCGCGCGGTGGCGACCAGTCTGGTCTTGGCCGGACCCGACCGGGAGCACCTGTGGGCCGCGACCGACACCGGAATGATTCTTCATCTGGTCCCTTGAACGGCAGTCCGTATTTTCTACCCCGCACCTTGTAGAACGTGCCGCCGGGCGAATTCCGCCGCGCTAAGAATCAGCATGATGCGGGTTGGCCCGCCACATGCAGCAAGTCCACGGACATGTGGGGAAAAACCAGCGATAGCGCTTTCAAGCCATCTACCGCCGCGCCGTCCGCGGCCAGCCCTGTCGCGCCGGAGAGAGCGCATTCCGAACGGTCCGCCACGGCGCCCCCGGCTCGCCTCTCGGCTTCCATCGGCAAGACCACTCGTATCCATGGCGAGATTTATAGCGAAGAGGAACTGTTCTTCGACGGCGAGATCGAGGGAAAAATCGAAATCCGTGGCCTATTGACCATCGGGCCGAACGGTAAGGTTAAGGCCAACGTGAAAGCCAGGGAACTGGTGGTCAGCGGAACCATTCAGGGCAATGTAGAGGCTACGGACCGCATTTCCATCATGAATGGCGCCAGCATCGTGGGCGATGTGAAAACCGCCGGTATCGTCATCGAAGACGGAGCGTATTTCAAGGGCGGCATCGATATCCTTCGGCCCGAGAATGGCAAGGCCCCTAGCGCCTCTAACGTTTCTACTATCGCTACCGCCGCCAAGGCGTGAGACACCGCCGCCGCGAGGCGTCGCATAAAGCAGACGTGATAAAAAAGAGGAGATGATCGTCTGGCTGACCGGTCTTCCTTGCGCGGGAAAGACCACTCTCGGTCTCGGCTTGATTGAGCGCCTGCGCGCCCGCGGATGGCAGGCTGAATTCCTGGACGGCGACGTGATCCGCCGGGAATTATGGCGCGATCTCGGTTTCAGCAAAGCCGATCGCGAGGAAAACATCCGGAGAATGGGATTTGTAGCCGGATTGCTAGCCCGGAATGGTGTGATCGCGGTGGTATCCGCAGTGTCTCCCTATCGCGCAGCCCGGGACCGGATACGCCGCGAATCCGCACACTTTCTAGAGATCTACGTGAACGCTCCGCTGGCGGTGTGTGAGCAGCGCGATGTAAAGGGCATGTATCATCGGGCGCGCGCGGGTGAACTCGCCGGATTCACCGGCGTCGACGATCCCTACGAACCACCGCTGGCCGCGGAAGTGGAATGCCGCACCGACCTCGAAAGCATCGACGAGTGCGTTCGCAAGATTATGGACCGGGTGCAAGCCGGGCGCGTTGAGGCCAAGGTGTCGCAGGTGCTTAGCGCTCACAGCAAGGGATGAGCTTCTGAGTAACAGCCCGCAAAACGGAGCCTGGGCCGCGGCCGGACCGGCTGTTATTCCCGTTCATCGAGGGCCGCGCCCGGCCCTTTGCGGGCTAGCGATATCCCGCTACCGAAGCGTGACTTTGTCCCACAGGCGCAAGCCGCCCTTGATCGCATTCGCGTTGTTGCCCAGCCGCGCGCCGGGCGGGAGTTTCTTAAGCAGACGCGCGTTGCCTCCGCCCAGCACCACGTAGTCCGCTTCCACCGCGCTCTTCAACTGCTCCGTGACGTCGAAGACGTGCTGGCGCCATTTCTTTTTGCCCAACCGCTCCAGGCCCGCCAGACCGATGAAATCCTCATAGGTGCGTCCCTTTTTGTAGGGAAGATGGGCGAGCTCCATCGGCTCCAGCACGCCGTCGACAATCACAGCGGAGCCCAGGCCGGTTCCCAATCCGAGGAACAGCATGCGCCCGCCTTCGTAGCTTCCGATGGCTTGCATCGCGGCGTCGTTGACCAGTTTCACCGGGCAGCCGAAGGCTTTCCGGAAATCGAATCCGACCCAGCCCTTGCCCAGGTTGTGCGGCTCGCTCACCGGACGTCCGTGCAGAACGGGACCGGGATAGCCGATGGAGACCACGGAGTACTTCCAATCCGCCGCGGCTTTGCGAACAGCCGCGACCATCGCGCGCGCGGTGAGTTGGGGGCCGGAGTCGAGTTTAACCGGAGTCTTATGATGCCGGTCTGCAACCTTGACGTGGGTGCCACCGACGTCGATAACCAGGATGTTGTTGGGTGTCTTCGGCACGATTAGGAGGGTCTAAACGAACCCTATGGCTCGGCCGCAAACCGCCACGGCAAACCACAGGCTGAAGGAAGTCACGGCGGCGATTCGTCCCCAAAAGGGAATTCGCGTCTGAATCGTCCCGGCCCGGCGGTATAGCGTGTACTGGCAGATTAGCGCCAAGACGAGAAAGATCATCTTCGGCCCGAACGCCGCGTTATCGAAACACTTGCGCGGCTCGGCGATGAACAGCAAGGAGCCGGTCACCAGAATGATGACCACGCTCCAGTTCATGAGCGGGCGGACCTGGCCGACAATCTGCGCCGGAGTCCAGGGTTTGACGGCGATACCCAACAGGCGCAGGTCGATCAGAAATACCGATCCCAGGAGAACGGAAAGCGCCAGAATGTGGATGGTCTCGGCAAATGGAAACACCCAAGTGGTGGCTTTGATGGCTACGGAGAGCCAGGTTCCATCCACCCATTTGAAGAACGGAAACCAGGATGGGATCTGTGCGATGGCGAACCGCGCGGGCGCGTCCGGATCGTCGGCTTGCGCGGCGAAGTGAAGCAAACTGAGCAGGTGCAGCATGAGAGGAGTCCTACAAATTATATGCGGTGTAGCGGCCGGCAAAAATCACCGCGGTCCACAGAGTCAAGGAAAGAAAGCCGGCCATTCGCGCTCGAAGCGGCGGCGGAGAATCGTTATCCCATGCCGCGGTGGTGCGGTCGATGGTGGAATGAAACACCAGTGCGTTGAGGGCGGCCAGGATGAGGGCCACGACCTTGATGCGAAAGTATATACTTTTGTAGCACTTCAGCGGCTCGGACCAGAACAGGATGGTGCCGGTGACCACCATCAGGACGGCGCCGGCGATGGTGATGGGAAGGAAGCTCCACTTCACCCTGGATACGGGATCGGCCTTCCATTTGACACCGATCAACCGGAAATCGTACATCATGACGGGAGCCATCATAAGCGCCATGCCGATCAGGTGCGTGCCTTCCAGGATCGGCCAAAACGCGGTGGATTCGCGGATGGCCGTGCTGAGGGACGTGTCCTGCAGCCATTGGCAGAATTCGAGCAGATGAAACATTACGTCGGGCCTTTCAGCTTGATGATACCAGGAGGGATATGGTTGACCCTCCACTATCCCACAGGGGTCGGATGGCGTCAAGGAAGACCGGGAAAGGATTTAGCCGCGAATGCACGGAATACACGCAAAAAGGCCGCCCGCCCCACTTTGAGAGTGAGACGAGCGGCGTTGTATCGTCGGTTGTCTGGACGCCTCTGCGCCGTGAGGCGCCAAAGGCCGCCACGGAAGTGGCTAGTAGTCCATGCCGCCGGGACCGCCATGCTCGCCGCCGGGCATGGGGGCGGGCTTCTTCTCGGGGATCTCGCAGATCATGGCTTCGGTGGTCAGCATGAGAGCGCTGATCGAAGCTGCGTTCTGGAGCGCGGAGCGGGTCACCTTGGTCGGGTCGATGACGCCAGCCTTCACCAGGTCCTCGTACTCGCCGGTAGCCGCGTTGAAGCCGAAGTTCTTCTCCTTGTTCGAGCGGATCTTCTCGATGATGATCGCGCCTTCCCAGCCGCCGTTGCCGGAGATCTGGCGGACCGGCTCATCGCACGCCTTGCGGACGATGTCGACGCCGATCTTCTCATCGCCTTCGGCTTCGAGCTTCAAAAGAACAGCCGATGCGCGCAGCAGAGCCACGCCGCCGCCGGGCACGATGCCTTCCTCGACCGCGGCGCGAGTGGCATGCAGAGCATCCTCCACGCGAGCCTTCTTCTCTTTCATCTCGGTCTCGGTGGCCGCACCCACCTTGATGACAGCAACGCCGCCGGCCAGCTTGGCCAGCCGCTCCTGCAGCTTCTCGCGATCATAATCGGACGTAGTCTCGTCGATCTGGGTGCGCAACTGCTTGATGCGGCCCTCGATCTCCTTCTGCTTGCCCGCGCCGTCGATGATCGTGGTGTTGTCCTTGTCGACGCTGATGCGCTTGGCCTTGCCCAGATCCTTGATCTGGACGCCTTCCAGCTTGATGCCGGTCTCTTCAAAGATGGCCGTGCCGCCGGTCAGGACCGCGATGTCTTCCAGCATCGCCTTGCGGCGGTCGCCGAAGCCCGGAGCCTTAACCGCGCAGGCATTGAGCGTGCCGCGCAGCTTGTTGACCACCAGGGTAGCCAGCGCCTCGCCTTCCACTTCCTCGGCAATCACCAGCAGCGGTTTGCCGCTGCGCGCAATCTGCTCGAGCACAGGCAGCAGGTCTTTCATGTTGCTGATCTTCTTCTCGTGGATCAGGATGTAGGGGTCTTCCAGCACGCACTCCATGCGATCCGGATCGCTGATGAAGTAGGGCGAGAGATAGCCGCGGTCGAACTGCATGCCCTCGACGGTGGCCAGCTCAGTGAGCATGGTCTTGGACTCTTCCACCGTGATGACGCCGTCCTTGCCCACCTTCTTCATCGCCTCGGCGATGGTGTTGCCGATGGTCTCATCGCCGTTGGCGGAGATGGTTCCCACCTGCGCGATCATGTCGCCGGAAACGGGCTTGGAGAACTTCTTCACTTCCTCAACCACGGCTTCGACGGCCTTCTCGATGCCGCGCTTCAACGCCATCGGATTGGCTCCAGCGGCCACGGCCTTCACGCCCTCGCGATAGATCGACTGCGCCAGAACGGTAGCGGTGGTGGTGCCGTCGCCGGCGATGTCGGAGGTCTTCGAAGCGACTTCGCGCACCATCTGCGCGCCCATGTTCTCGAGCGGATCCTTGAGCTCGACTTCCTTCGCCACGGTGACGCCGTCTTTGGTGATGGTGGGCCCGCCGAATTTCTTTTCGAGCACCACGTTGCGGCCCTTGGGACCGAGGGTGACCTTCACCGCATCGGCCAGTTGATTGACGCCGCGCAGGATCGCCTGGCGCGAATTCTCGCTATAGACAATTTGTTTTGCTGCCATATTGAATCTCCTTTATCGGTTCGAGCTCTACGCTTTCGCCTTCTTGCTTCCGCCTTCCAACACGCCGAGGACTTCGTCCTCACGCATGATCATGTACTCGACGCCGTCGATCTTGATGTCGGAGCCGGAGTACTTGCCGAACAGAATGCGGTCGCCCGCTTTCACGTCGAGCGGAATCACTTTACCGTCGTCGCCCTTCTTGCCGTTGCCGACAGCGACGACCTCGCCTTCCTGCGGTTTCTCTTTGGCGGAATCGGGAATAAACAGCCCGCCAATCTTGTTCTCACTGGACTCGATCCGTTTAACCACGATCCGGTCGTGAAGCGGTCGAATGTTCATCGTGCTACCTCCATTTGGAATTGACTTGAAGAGAGTGTTTCTCTCAGGTGTACTGGATCGCGGCGTAGCCGCCGCGGCCCAAAGAGTATTATTAGCACACTCGGGCGAGGAGTGACAATACTTAGCTGTAAGTTATTGATATAGATGGACTAGATTTCCACTGTTTACTCTTCGGTGAGCTTCGATGCGGGGTAGGTGACGCGTCTCGCGCGGACCTTGGCGAACGGCGTGAGGGAATGCGGCGAGGCCTTGGACGTGCTCATGATGTGCTGAACCTGGAGGCCGCGGGCGGTGAGCGCGTCGGCAATCATGGAGCGGTGGCAGCGCCAGGGAACGGACTCGGCGCACATGATGGCGACGGGTTTCTGCGATGCGGTTTCGATGAGCTTTTCCAGGGCTGCCTCGAATTCGTCCGTTTGCATGTAATCCGCAAAGCCACGGAAGGATGCGTTGTGCCATCCGGTATTGATGGAATCCTTGCGGGCGTGTCGCAAGCCGCCGAGTTCCTTCATGTGGGCGTAGGCGATGCCCTCCGCTTTTAGAGATTGCGGAAGCGAATCGAAATTGAACTGGGGATTGTGGCGCGAGCGAGGGATGGTGCGGACGTCGATCAGGCGCTTGACGCCGTGGGCTTTGAGAAGCTCGATGAACTCCTGGATGCTCCGGGTGGAGTGCCCGATGGTAAAGATGGGAGCGTGAGGCTCCTTAGCTTTTTTCGAGGAGACTGCCGTAGCCTTTTACCCTCCCGCTCATGCCCACCAGCCGGACTCCGGCGCGGAGGGCGTGCGGGGTGCTGGATACCGCCGGAACGCGAGTCTGCTTTTCCAGCGGCGCCAGCAGTTCGAGGGTTCGCAGGCCGCCGCAGGAGACCAGCATCGCGTTGGCGTCCGGCGCGGAGTTGCGCACGTCTACGCTGAACTTCAATAACTGATCTATCGTGACGCGGCCGGGAGTCTCCATATCGGTGATGCCGAGGCCTTTGATTTTCAAAACCTCAAAACCATTCTCTTTGAGGAAGGCGGTGAGGCGATCGTTGACCACGTCACTATAAGCAGTGGAGACGGCCAGACGCTTGGCGCCGATGGTTTTCAGTCCTTCGATAACCGCGGTGCTCATGGTGCTGGCCGGTAAGCCGGTGGCGCTTTTGATAGAGTCCGTGAGCTGCTGGTTGAACGCCGAACCCTTGTAGAACGTGAGCGAGGTCCCCATCAGCATGATCGCCTTCGCTCCCTGCTGCGCGAGTTTTTCGGCGGCGGGTTTGATGCGCGGGATGACCTTGTCGTAGCCCTCCGGCGTGAGCGATTCGAGACCCAGGCCTTGAACGATGAACTGGACGCCGCTCGGATACATGATCAGCCCTTCGGGCGGGACGGGGCGGTCGAGCGGAGGGAAGATGAGTCCCAGCTTCGGGTCTTCCTTGGCCTGTAAGGCCGCACCGGCGGCAAGTCCCGCGGCCGTGGTTCTTAAGAAGCTTCGTCGAGTGTTCATCGCTTGCTTGTTCTATCCTCTCCGATCCTTTATGAAGAACTGCTGATGCCAATAAGGATACGCCAACGTCACCGAGCTTGCGGCGTCGAGTTTGGCGATCTGTTCCGGGGTCAAGTTCCAGCCGACGGAGCCGAGGTTATCGCGCAGTTGTTTCTCGTCGCGCGCACCGACGATCACGGAGGCAACCGTGGGACGCTGGGTGAGCCAGTTGAGGGCGATTTGCGGCACGGTTTTGCCGGTTTCGCGCGCCACTTCATCGATGGCCTCGACAACTTTATACAAATGCTCATCGCTGACTGGAGGGCCAATGGCGGCGGTGAGGGGAAGGCGGCTGACTTCGGGCCGGGGTTGGTCACGGCGAATCTTGCCGGTGAGGCGACCCCAACCGAGAGGGCTCCAGACCAGGAGACCGACGCCTTGATCCAGGCCGAGAGGCATCAATTCCCATTCGTAGTCGCGGCCGACCAGCGAATAGTAGGCCTGATGCGCGACGTAGCGCGGCCAACCATAACGGTTGGAGACGGCGAGAGACTTCATCAGGTGCCAGCCGGAGAAGTTGGAGCAGCCGATGTAACGGATCTTGCCAGCTCGCACCAGATCGTTCAGCGTGGAGAGCGTTTCCTCGACGGGAGTCACGACGTCGAAGCCGTGGAGCTGGTAGATGTCGATGTAATCCGTGGCAAGACGCTTGAGGCTCGCGTCGACGGCTTCGATGAGGTGATGCCGGGAGGCGCCGGAGTCGTTCGCGCCTGGGCCATTACGGAAGGCGCCTTTGGTCGAAATGAGGACCTTGGAGCGCCGGCCCGCGACGGCTTTGCCGAGGATCTCCTCGGACGCGCCGCTGGAATAGATGTCGGCGGTGTCGAAGAGATTGACGCCGGCTTCAAGGCAGATATCGACCAGGCGCTTGGCTTCTGCAACGTCTGTCGAACCCCACGCCCGGAAAATTTCGCCCTGGCCGCCGAAGGTGCCCGTGCCAAAGCTCAAGACCGGCACTTTCAGGCCCGATGCTCCGAGTTGTCTGAATTCCACCTACATATCTTACAAATACCCGCCCACAAAACGGAGCGCGCGGGCAGCTTGCTTCTTTGCCCTGACGGTGCCCGCGCGCCCTTTGTGGGCGTACAATCCACCAGAGGGTGATCCCGACGAAGTTTAGGCTCCCAGCGCTGGTGTGGTCGTTAGTTTGGTCGTTAGTGTTGTACGCTGCGCTACTGGTGTGGCTGGCCGGGCGGTTGCCGCTGTGGCTGGATGAGGTGCTGACGCTGATCGGCGCGATGAAGCCGAATTTGCATGAGCTGATCCAGTGGGTAGGATACAACCCGGGCTCGTCACCGCTGGGGTTTTTGGTGGAGCGGCCGCTGGTCGAGACGATGGGGTTGACCAGGATTGCGGCGCGGCTGCCGTCGGTGCTGTTCAGCGTGCTGTCGGCGATCGCGCTGGTAGGGTTCGCGAGGGAGGTGGGCGCTCCGGCTCGGGGCGTGTTGCTGGGTGCGTACCTGGTGCTGCCGATTCAGCTCCGGTATGCGGTGGAGGCGCGGCCGTATGCGATGGCGTTGTTTTTTACGGTCGCGGGTCTGTGGTGCTTGTGGAGACTGATGGAGGGAGCGGGCTGGGGGTTCGCGTTGCTTTACGCGGTGCTGGTCGCGGCTGGGTTATATGCGCAGCCGTTCGCGGGGTTCGTGCAGCTGGGGGCTCTGGTGGCGCTGGCGTTTTCTTCGCGACGGGACTTTGTGTTGCGGGCTGGTCTGGCGCTGATTGCCGGGTGCTTGCTGTTCGCTCCATGGTACCTGACGGTGCAAGAAGCGTGGCGGCAGGAGATTGTGCGTAGCGGCTATGCGATGACGATCGAGTGGCGCGCGCCGCTGGTGCTGATTCGGGAGATTGCGGGAGGGGGATATTGGCAGTCGGTTCCGCTGATTCTGGCGGCGTGCTTGGGATGGAGGGAGTTGCCGGAGCGGGTGCGCAGATTTTTGCTGGGCGGGATTGTGGCGGGAACGTTGGGAGCGATGGCCGCGGATGCGGTGTCGGGATATTTCTTCGCGACGAGGCACGCGCTGTTTGTAATTCCGGGGTTGGTGGTGCTGGCGGGGGCGGGATTTGCGTCGGCTCGATTCCGGCGGGCCGGTGCGGTGCTAGCCGCGGTCTTCTTGGCCGCGTCGGTGGCGAAGAGTTGGACGTATTTCCGCAGCGGGACGGAAGACTGGCCGGGTGCGGCTCGGGGATTGATGGAGGAGGCTCGGGGAGGGGCGTGCGTGATCGTGCCGCAACCGGAGCCGGAGGATTTGTACGCGGTGTTTGAGCCGGAGCTGCGCGGGCACTTTTGCACGGCGGATTCAGCTTCTGGGCTGGCGGCGATTCCGGTGACACGTTACAGCATGCCGGCGCAGGTCGAGCAAGCCGAGGCTAAGCTTCAAGCGCGGGGATACCATCCAGCCGGCGAAACCGCGCTTCCGGGCAATGTCCGGTCGCTGCTGTTCTTGCCTTAGAGGCCGGTTACTTCTTCTCCAGATCGTTCAGCATGCGAATCCTACGATCATTGATAGCGCAGCACGGTAATCGGGTCGGAGCGGAGCGCGCGCCGCGCCGGCAAGAAGCTGGAAAGCGCCGCGACGGCAATCAAGAACATCGGCGCCGCAGTGAGCACCAGCGGGTCCGTGGGACGCACCCCGTACAACAGTACGGTCAGCAGGCGGCTCAATTCGATCGCCGCGATCTCACCGAGAAGAACTCCAATCAAGGCGACTGCCGTTCCGCGCCCGACCACAAGCCGCAGAACATCGGACCGGCCGGCCCCCAGCGTCATCCGGATGCCCACATCGCGTAGCTTTTGCGATACATAGAAGGATACGGCGCCATACAGGCCGACCATCGCGAGCAATGCGGCCAGCCCGGCGAAGGCTCCCACCAGCAAGGTGGTGCTGCGAGGCTGCCACAGCAGCCCTTGCAGGTTATCCGTCATCAACGCGACCGAGGAATCGGGCAGCGAGGAATCGATCTGGCGCACCGCTTGGCGGACGGACCGGATAAGGGATCGGGCATCGCCGCGGGTTTTGATCAGCAGGGACATTTGGGATTGCGGGTCCTGCCCGTAGGGCACATACCACCAGGGCTCCCGGTGCTGCCGCAAGGACTCCGTCTTGTTGTCCCTGACCATGCCGACAACCACCGCCTTGGTGCGTCCGATGTCGGCTATTTTTCCGAGGGGATCCGCTGTCTTCATAATGACGCGCGCCATGGTCTCGTTCACGATGGCCACAGGTTGCGCGCCTTCGCGGTCGGAGTCCGTGAAGTTGCGGCCGGAGATCAGCTGAATTCCCAAGGTGTGAAAATATTCACGCGAGACGGCATTGCTAGTGAGGTAGGTCACCTTTTGCGGCCCCTCACCGTAGGTCCAGGCGCTCCCGGCCGAAGCCAGGGGCACGTACTGCGCTAAGGTGGCTGTGTCCACGCCGGGAAGAGTGCGGGCCCGTTCGAGCAACTGCGGATATTCCCGCATGGCAGCCGCATCGGAGAAGCCGTGCTGGGTGAGTCTGGCGTCGACGACGATTAGATTGCGGGGGTCGAATCCGATATCGATCGATTCAAGGTTGACTAGCGTGCGCGCGAGGAGTCCGGCAGCAACTAATAGACAGAGCGAGAGCGCGACTTGTCCGGCCACCAGCCAATCGCGCGCGGAGAGCCAACGGCCGCGCCGCGCAGGGCTAGCCGGGATTTCGTTTAATCCGGCGGGGACGTTTCCACGAGTGGCGTGGAGGCCAGTGCCGAGGCCAAGCGCGAGGCCGCTCAGTATCGAAATTAGAGCCGTGAAAGCCAGCACACGCCCATCGATGGCGATGTTGGCCGGGATGGGAAGGCTGGTCACGGGATGCCAGGATTCAATAGCTGCGGCGATCCACATCGCCAACAGGATTCCCAGGGCTCCTCCGGCGATGGCCAGGACGGCGCTCTCCATCAAGAGGCCGGAGACTACCTGGCCGCGACGCGCGCCGAGGGCAAAGCGGATGGCGATTTCTTTCCGGCGAGCGAAGGCCCGCCCCATCAACAGGCTGGCGGTGTTGGCGCAGGCGATCAGGAGCAGGACGCCAACTACGGCGAACAGCACTCGCATCATGAGAGGCGCTGAGTTGGAATATTGGAGGGGCAGGCGTGAGGTTTCGATCGCAGAGAGCTCGATCGGGGACGCAACGGCCGGGACACCCGTCGGGGCGAAGGGTTGAAAGATCGCGTTGAGTCGAGCCCGCGCCGCCTCGGGGCTGACTCCGGGGGCGAGCCGCGCGAGGGGATTCAGCCAGGCCATGGAGCGATCATGGAGCGGGTCGCCACCTTGACGGCGAATTCTGGCTCCTAACTGGTCGATGCTGTATAGCATCACGCTGGGAACCCAGACCTCGGGCGCGGAGCCGACGACAGTTCCGGTGAAAGAGCCCGGCATCACGCCGATGACGGTGAAGAGATGTCCGTTGATGCGCAGCGTGCGGCCGGGCGCGGTGGCATCGGAATGGAATTGGCTGCGCCAGAGACGTTCGCTAATAACCGTGACGGGCGAGGCTCCGTCGACGCGGTCTTCGTCGGGCGTGAAGTCGCGCCCGAGAATGGGCGAGACACCGAGTAGCTTGAAATAATTTGCCGTGACCAGCGCTCCCAAGGCGCTGTGAACGCCGGATTCGGTGGTGAGGTCGACCCCTTCGTTATCGTAAGCGGCCAGATCGAGCAGCGGAGCGGCCTGTTCTCGCATGGCCTGGAAGACCGGGGATTCGAAGAAGGTCAACCGGCCGTTGGGGGCAAGAAATGCACGCTGAGCGACCGAGAAAACCGGAGCGGGGTCGCGAATCCCCAAGGGCCGGAACAGCGCGGCGTTAAGGACGCTGAACAGAGCGGTATTCGCTCCAATGCCGATCGCCAGGGAGGCGATGGCGGCGATCGTCAAGGCCGGCCGGTTCCGCAGATTCCGTACGGCGTAGCGAAGATTGCGCCAGAAGGTCATCCCAATGGAAGACATTCGAGCAATCCATGCGCCGAAGTTGGCCAGCATTTCTGCTAGCATTTTCGCCCATTCGGGTGTCCGAAGTTGGGATCACCCGTCGCAGCTGTGGGACGGCGACGTTGTTTGTTTGCTACTTCTTCTCCGGCAGCGCGAACACGTACAGCGCATTGCCGTTGGACGGGTAGTGCACTTCCGGGGCGAGGACGCCGGGCACCATGCGCGGCGAACCGCCGCCAAGGCCGCTGGGCACTGCGATAAACTGCCGTCCGCCGACGCTGAAGGTCAAGGGGAAGCCCTGGACCGAAGTGCCCAGGCGAGTCTCCCACAGCACCTTGCCGGTCTTCACGTCGACCGCGCGGAACACGCGGTTCATGTCGCCGACAAAGGCGAGTCCGCCGGCGGTGGAGAGCACCGCGGTCATGAACGGCGAGCGCTGCCGGATCGCCCAGTTCTCTTTGAGCGTGGCCACGTCGTAGGCGGCGAACTTGCCCACGTTGCCATTCGACCCTGGCGATTCGTAGAAGCGCCGCGCCGCGCCGCCCGCACTGCCGCCGCCTTCTTTCAGGTCGACCTTCTGCGCGTTCATCTCCTGGCAGCTTTCGGCCACGGGGATGATCACCTGATTGGTGGGCGGGTTGTAGCTCATGGCGTGCCAGTTGTGGCCGCCCTCGGACGTCGGGCAGCTTTGCACCCACTCGCCCACTTGATTCTCGACGATGTCATTGCGGAAGTGAGGCTCGCCGGTGACGGGATCGAAGGAGTCGTAGATGTTCTGGAAAACCGTTTCCTTGTGGCCCAGATACTTGCCGGTGGCGCGGTCATTCTTCCACAGGATGCCGTCTTTACCGGCGCTGAAGACCAGCTTCTGGCCGCCCGAGTCCACCAGGACGCGCTCAAACACTTCATCGAGATCGAGCGTTTCGCCAGGAGCGTGCATGAAGTACCACTTGAGTTTCCCGGTGTCGACATCCAGCGCCACCGTGGAATTGGCATAAGCAGTCGAGCCATTGCCGGATTGGCGGCTGGCGCGCATCCACGGCTTGGCCTGCGCCACGCCCCAATAGGTCAGGTTGAGATCCGAATCGTAGCTGCCCGTAATCCAGGTATCGCCGCCGGCGCGGAACAAGTCCGCGAGCGAGCCCCACGTGTCGCCGGGTGCGGGTCCGGGGCCTTTAATCTCGGGTCCGGGATCGCTTTTCTTGGCGATCGTGTAGAACTTCCACTTAAGCTTGCCGGTCTGCGCGTCGTAGGCGCTGATGAAGCACTTCTCTTCGCGGTATTGATCGCACTGGCCGCCGCCCAGGCCCTGGATCACCATGCCCTTGGCCAGCAGCGGGCCGCTGGAGGTGCTGTAGTTGCCGTTGGCGCGGTCGCCGATTACAGTATCCCAAACGTTCTTGCCGGTGCGGGCGTCGAGCGCGTAAATATGCGCGTCGCCGGTGGTGACGTAGACCTTGTCGTCATAGATGGCGAGGCCGCGCTGCGAATTGCCGGTGGCGTTTTCGCCAATGCGGTTTTCCCAAATCAGGTCGCCGGTCTTGGCGTCGAGCGCCTGCACGATATTGGTGGGGTTGTTGATGAACATCACCCCGTTGTGAACCACGGGAGCGGCTTGATTGGTGCCGTCCGCCATGGACCATACCCATTGCAGTTGCAGATCCTTTACGTTCGAAGCGTTAATCTGATTCAGCGTGGAATAGTTGTTGGCGTGATAGTCATGCCGTAGGATCAGCCAGTCGGCCGGATCGGGGTTCTTCATCATCGCGTCGGTGATATTGGTGTAGTTCTTGACGGTTCCCGCGATGGTTAGCCCGCGAGGCTGCGCCGCTGCCGCGCCACGTCCACCGCCCGCACGGCCCCCGCCCGCCGCTGCTCCACCACCCGCTGCTCCCCGGCCCCGGCCTCCGCCGTTTCCACCGCCGCCTTGCGTAATCTGCGCCACCTGCTGACCGGTGGCTATGCTGCCGATTCTCACCGCGGCCGCCGCGGTCAAAGCCTGATTTCCCGGGCGAGAGCCGTTGTATTGAAGAATGTAAGCCGTGATATCGAGGTACGCGGCTTCGGTGAGGCCTCCGGGATTGGTAGGAGGCATGGCGCCTTGCATGAAGCCGACCAGATCCCCCGCGGTGCGGTTGCTCCAACCGCCCATGAACAAGCTGCCGGCAAGAGGCGCCGCGTTGCCGCTGCCGCTCAAGTCGGCCTGATGGCAGCTCGCGCAATTAGCGGTGTAGGCGTCGCGGCCCGAGGTGGCCTGCGCGGCGGTGAAGGGTCCGGCGGGCATGCCACCCTGTTGACCGGCCAGCTTGGTTACTCCGTAGGCTCCCAGGAGCGCGGTAATCAGCACGAGAGATTTTTTCATTGAGTTACTCCTAACGAATAAGCCAGCCCCAAAGAGTCCCGTCGGCAGGTTTCTCGCTGTAAATCTGCACGTAGAGACCGCCCTTCTTGTAGTGCTCCACTTGCGTTGCGGTCAAGTCGGCCGAGCCGGTGATGGTGCCTTTCATCGCCGTCGTGATGGTCAGGTCGGCAATCCTGGGCCCGCGGACGCCAGCCATGACGCCGTCGCGCAGCTCCACCTTTGTGGCGTTGGTTTTCAGGCCTTCAAAGCTTCCGTTGAGGGTGAGCTTCATGCCCGCAAGCGTGGCGGAGACGGTTCCGGAGCCGGCCAGGTCGGGACGCGTTTTGGCGTCGGCGGGGAGCGCGGACAAGCGCGCCTTATAGGTCTCCTGCGCATTCACAGCAGCCACGCCGAACACCAATCCGAGCGCTACCGCTGCCACGCTAAGCAATCTTTGGTTCGCTTGCCTTTTCTTCACCTGCATAGTGACGTTTACCTCCCTGTCCACGGGGAATTTGAGTGGACAAGTCCATCGCGTATAATACACGATCCGCGATAAAAAGACATTCGCCTCATGAGTTGCCTCATGGCTTGCCTTATGATTCGGACGCTCCTGCGAGAGAAGCCGCTTGCCTCAACGCCTCCAGCATACTGCGTTCGTCTGCCTTCCCCGTGCCCGCGATATCGAATGCCGTTCCGTGATCGACCGAGGTCCGGATCACCGGCAGGCCTACCGTGATGTTCACTCCGGCCTCCAGCCCGAGCACCTTCACCGGACCATGACCCTGATCGTGATACATCGCCACGACCATGTCGAAGTCGCCCCGGGCGGCGCGGTAGAACAGAGTATCGGCGGGCAACGGGCCTTCGGCGTCGATGCCTCGGGCGCGGCAGGCGGCGATGGCGGGCGCGATTTTGGTTTCTTCCTCGCCTCGGCCAAACAGCCCGTTTTCTCCAGCATGTGGATTGATGCCGCAGACTCCGATTTTGCGGCGCGCGAGCCCAACGCGCTGTAGGACTTGATCGCCGCGGGCGATGGTGCGCTCAACCAGGCCGGGTTCGATGCGTTCGATTGCGTCGAGCAGGCCCATGTGCGTTGTGACATGGATCACGCGCAGATTTGGCGCGGTGAGCATCATGGAGACTTCCGGAGTGCCCGTCAATTCGGCAAGAAGTTCGGTGTGGCCGGGGTACATGTGCCCGGCAGCCTGCAGGGCTTCCTTGTTGAGAGGCGCGGTGCAGATGGCGTCGGCTTCGCCGCGCAGGGCCATTTCCGTGGCGCACTTGACGTATTGAAACGCGGCGTCGCCCGCAGCCGCGGAGAGCTTGCCCCAAGGGAGATCGTGAGCCACGTTCTTCAGGTCGATGCATTCCAGCTCGATGCTTTGCACCCGGCCTGACACGCGGCAAATTTTCGCGGCGTCTTTGAGGCGTTGCGCGTCGCCAATCGCGATCGGCCGGCAGAAGTCGCGGACCTCGGGATGCGCGACCGCCTTGACTACGATTTCAGGACCGATGCCGGAGGGGTCGCCCATGGTGATGGCAATGCGGGGAAGGGGCATGTTGACCAGAGGCTTGCGCTCATTCATTGTAGATGCTGAGCGATCAATGAAGAGCCCGCAACCGGCCAGCGTAGAGTCGAGCTACCCGCGTGTCTATCGGAACTCGCTCGGATGGACGGTTTTTGCGCTGCTGTTCTGTGCTGGCATGGCAACGCTGATGATTGTGATTCCTTGGCCGCAGAAGCGAGGGGACCAGATGGCGTTCGCAGTCGCTTTTGGAGGGCTCCTTCTCTTTGGGGCGTATGTCGCACTGAACGGGTTGCGGTCCCGGGTCCTGCTGTTTCCTGACCGGATTGAAGTGCGCTACGCGATGATCGCTCGCACGCTCGGGCGACACGAGATCTTGGGGTGGCGAGCCCTCCATGGCGGCGGATTTGCGCTGATGCCGCGCGACTCGAACTCCCCGACGCTCAAGATCGCCCAGACGATCAAACGTGACGAAGCTTTCTACGCGTGGATGGATAACCTCCCGTGGCTCGATGAAATCGATCAGGAGCGAGAGGAAAAGAAACTGGCAGATGATCCGAGCCTGGGCGGCACACCGGAGGAGCGGTCCGCGACTCTCACGCAATAGACCCGGCTTGCCAGAATCCTTAACTGGGCGGGGATCCTACTCAGTTTGTGGGCCATCATTTTTCCGCAGCCGTATGCACTCGCGATCGCAGTCTCAGCAGCGCTGCCCATCGTCGCGTTGATTTTGATCTCTCGATCGAGAGGACTTGTGGGAGTAGATCACCGTCGAAACGATGCGCATCCCAGCATGGCTCTTGGGGTCGTGTTTCCCCCACTAGCACTTTCGGCTCGATCATTCTTTGACTTTTGTGTCGTGAGTCGGACGGATGCGCTTTGGCTGACCGTGGGTGTGGGCATTGGGTTCGGCTTTGCCGCGCTACGCTCCGACCGCCGGCTGCTCAAGAGGCGTTTCGGACCTGTCACTTTGCAAATTATTTGGCGTAGAACTTTGCACGCTATTTGGCACGGCTGACCCTTCTGGAACTCGGTCGCGCCAGTAGCCGCGAGACCGTTGCCGGGTGGACCTTGAACAACCGAGCAGCGTCGGCGGCGGTCTTGTCGCCCTTGGTGATCATCTTTCGAATCTCGGATTGCTGCTGATCGGAGAGCTTCGGGCGGCGACCACCGATGCGGCCTTCCTCGCGAGCGGCTTCCAATCCCACCTTGGTACGTTCTCTGAGCATGGCCCGCTCGAACTCGGCGAACGCCCCGACCATCTGCATCATCATTCGCCCTGCCGGTGTGGTCGTGTCGATGGCTTCGGTCAGACTGCGGAATCCAGCCCCGGTTTCCCCGAGCCGCTCCATAAGAGTAAGCACGTCGCGGAGAGAGCGAGATAACCGGTCCAGTTTCCAGACCACGAGCACGTCGCCCTTGCGCAATTGATCCAGAAGCCGATGCAGTTCGGGCCGGTCCCAGCGTCCGCCGGAGGCTTTTTCGCGAAAGATGCGCTCGCACCCCGCGGACTTCAGCGCCGCCACCTGGGCGGCGGTGTCCTGATCGTCGGTGGAGACTCTGGCGTAGCCGATCTGCATTGCACAAATGTATCGCCAATCGAACCACTAATGCAATACCTTTTTGCAACGTAAGAATCCCCGTAAACCAGCGCGGCTCGATTTGGTGCAAAACCGCTCGTTTGCGCAACCGCCGGATCGGTACGAAGTCAGGGTTGAGTGCCGCTTCGCGGAACACTACGCGAATTTGCGCTGCTTGTCGTGTTTCGGATTACCTACCTAGGTCGGCCTCCAACTGATCTTTGTCGACGCAGGAATTAGCGGCGCTCGTGACCCCAAGGGCTCGTAGGGTGGGTGTCTGCTCGCAACTATAATGTTTGCAGGGCATCTTCAGGTCAATGAGCGCGATGCCCGGTTTTAAAGCCGCCCTGCCGGAGGCAAGATCGTGCGATTCCTCGGATACCTGTTGCTCCTCGCCGGTGCTTCTTTGCCGGCGCATGCTCAATTTTTCGATTTTTTGGCTGATTGGTCTGATACCGGACCGTCTGACACTAGGGCCCTGGCTGCGGACATTACAGCGACGCTGAAGGCGAGAACTCCGTGGGGTGAGATCACTACCGTCGAATCCGGGAAATACTGGCGGAACAGCAAAGGCCAAGACCGCTTCGATGACGCTTACGGACTCTCCAATATGCGCGACCGCCGCGGACCCGTGATCCAGGTACGGATCGACCGCCAGTTGCATCTGATCGACATCGAGGAAAAAGCTGCTCCGCGCGAGCCCACGAGCTTTCGGAGAAACCCATGGAGCATTCTGCCTTTCACTTTCGGCAAAGGTGGACAGAAGACTGTAGAAGGTCTGAAGGCGACGGTCCGATCCGGAGAGGATCACGGGGTGAGCTATGAGGTCTGGACGTCGGACGAACTCGGACTGGTGCTGTTTGCACAATACAAGACAGACCATACCGTTTTCGAGCAACACGTCCACAACATCCAATTCGCCGAACCCGATCCGGGGATCTTCAGTCTTAGCGTCCCCAGCGGTTTCCGCACGCACATCACGTGTTCGTCCATCAGCGACCCCGACTGGGAAGCGCCTCGCCAGACGTATGAGCCGGGCAGGGATTTGTGCAAATGAAAATTCTCGGGTTCTTGCTCACGTCACTCATCGCCTTCGGGCAGGCTCCGGAAGCCCCACCGCTCTTCACCGCCAGCACGAACAGCGTTCTGGTCGATGCCGCAGTGACCGGCGATCAGCGGCTGATTGAAGGACTGCAGCGCGAGGATTTCATCCTGCTGGACAATGGCCAGCCCCGGACGATTGCCGGGATCGCGCATGACGAATTGCCGTTGGACATTGTCCTGGTGTGCCAGACCCCATTGCGCGCACCCGGCGGGACCTGGGACAACAGAGGCCTCGCGCCGGACCATCGCATCGGGAATTCAGATCTCGTAACGCTGCCCGGCGGGTTTGCTTCGAAGCAAGAGAGCATCCCCCAAAGGCTGATGAACGCGGCGGCCAACGCGGTGTTGGGGTCGCGTCCCGGCGACCGCGTCGCCATGGTCAGTTATGGCAGGGACCCGCGGATCGAGCTCCGCTTCACGAGTGACCGCAAAGCCATCGCCGCCGCCATCAAGCACTACGGCGACCCTGAGAACGGCGACGAGAATATCGTTATTACTTCGGAAGCCCTGGCGATCGAATATGCCGTGCGCTTGATTGCGGACGTGGAAGATCCTAACTCCCGCACCAACCGGCGGCGCTTGATCGTCTTGATTTCGAACATATACGGGGTGGGAACGCGCTACGCGGACGAACCCATCATCCGCAGATTGTGGAACCAGAATATTGTTCTTTCCGTGATCGACGATGCAGCGCCCACGGCGTCCACCACCAGCGTGCAGCGGTCCAGCGGCGGCGAATCGCAAACCATCTTGTTCCGGCGCTACAATCCGATCCACATTGCTCAGGCGACGGGAGGAGATCGAATCGTAGCAATGGACCCGCGACATCCGAGGGACCTGCTGACACCGCTCCGCCAGCGCTACACGCTATGGTTCAATCAACCCTCCGACGCATCCCCGGGAGAATCGCGCACGATTCAGGTCGATCTTTCCGAAGCGGCGCGCCGCCGTTTTCCCGATGCAGTCATCAAGGCCCGCGAAGGCTATGTAACTCGGTAAATTGCATTCTGTATGAGAACTCCAGGCGTTTACTCCGCTCTACTGTGGGCCTGTGCGTCATCGCTAGCCCAAACCACTCAGCCCGCGCCCCGATTGGAATTTGAAGTCGCCTCGATCAAGCTCTCGGGACCGCTGCCGCCGATCGAACAGCGCGCCGCGCTGCCGCAAATTCGGAATGGTCCGGAATACTTCTTCTTCCCGCGTCAGGCCCTCATACAGTTGGTGATGATGGCGTACGGGGTGGGTGCAAATCAGGTTCTGTTTCCAAATGCGCTGAAAGAAGAACGGTACGATATCAACGCGAAAGCTCCTGATGGCGCAACCCAAGAACAGGTGAAGATGATGTGGCAGAATTTGCTCGCCGATCGCTTCCACCTCGCATTTCACCGAGAATCCAGGGTGATGCCCGTCTGGGAACTCACAGTAGCCAAGAGTGGAGTGAAGATGCTGGACTCCTCTCTTGGGAAACCCGACGACTTTCGCGCCTCCCCACTCCCAGAGCAGAGACAGGGCGGTCCGCTCTGGCTTGCTCCGGGAAAAAGTTCCATGAGATATTACACGAGATTGGAGGATGGAGTGACATTGGCGCCGGGACGGCAGGCTCGGCTCTCCGATCTGAGCTTTTTTTCTAGAGAAGAGTTTGCGGCAGCCCGGCATTATGCAAGGCGTTCTCGACAAGACGGGATTGACCGGAACCTATGATTTCGGAATCCAATTCGTCAGTCCCAACGATGAGGACAGACCGCAAGCCAAACAGACCGACGCTCCCGACATCTTCACGGCTGTGGAGCGATACTTGGGTCTGAAAATCCAAGACGTGAAGAGGCCCATCGAGGTGCTGGTGGTTGACCAGGCGGACAGGACGCCCACTGAGAATTAGGTTGGTTCTACGAACCGAGCACCCGGCCACCCTTGTCGCCGCAGGTGGGCGACAGCCCCCCTTACACGCCAATCGGGCGCGATCAACGGCGCAGCGTAGAGTTTCCCTCAAGACTGCCCAATTACCAAGCTCTCACGAGCGGCTTCCACAACGGCTTTCGTCACTTGCCGCAACGAGTTGATTTCGAGAATTCGCTCCATCTGGGTGAGGAGACGATTCAACAATCGGAAGTTGCCACCTGTCATCCGGATGATCGTCGCGACCGTTTCCGGGTCCCAAGGCTGCTTGGGTAGATTCACTCCGGGCGGCACCCAGCCTTGCTCCAGCAGGTGACGAATCTCTCCGGCACCCAGTGGCCGAAACTCATGGACGAATCCAATGCGTGAGTAGAACTGCGGATAGCGTGCGAGACGCTTTTCGATGCCCGGCATCCCGATCAAAACCAAGCCAATACCCCCGTGGTCAAAGATACTCCGCACTTGCTCCAGCCCGGCCATTTTGAGCCGGTCCGCTTCGTCCATGACAAGCAATGCAGTAGGATCAGGCGAGGTGCTGGCCACTCGCATCGCGCGATTCCGCTGCTCATAGAAAGCATTCCCGGCGTCGACCGCCTGGACACTTCGGTAAGCATCTGGGTTCCGTTTGGGGTCGCGCAGCGTTTCGGCGCGATGAAGGAGTCGCCTCATTCGCGCGTCTTCGTATCGGCGTATTCGTTCGATTACGGCATTATGCAACAGGCTGCGGGTCTTGCTGATGGCATGCTCCAGATGGCCTGGCGAGCCAACAACAGGAGAAGTGTAGAAGACGACAGTGCCTTTACTTACCTCCTTGAGGAGTGGCTTGGTCTGAGATTGATGGGTCCAATATGCCTGAACTTTATCCCAGTTGGCATAATAGCGGGCCGAAATGGTTTTGCCAACCCCCGGCGCGCCGTAACACAACCCGATATAGCGATAGCGTTTGCACGCATCGCAGAATTCGGCGAACCGCCGGTGTTCAAGAGTTTCGACTAACGTGGACGGGGGGCGGTCACTCGTTCCGGTATCGCTTGAGAGCGGGTGCTGCCCGGCTTGCTGGCTTGTCTGTTGCTGGGGGCTCATCGTTCTTCTCCGTGATTTCTCCACGCTTCAGGTCAAGCAGGGTGTTCACGGCGGTTTGACGATCGCGGAGGACGCCACGCAGTTCCCGCCGTCGCCGGTTTCGGGCGCGGAGAATTTCACGGAGCGGGACGGTCTCACCCGCGAGTTCAGCGCAGACGGCGCGGCACAAAAACTTGTCTTCGTGGAAGACTCGGATTTCCGCCATGTCCCTCGGATCAATCCGTAGGGTGACCGTTTCACCAACGTATGCCGCCAACGTTGTTGAGATGTAGCGGAGGCTTTGGAAGTGAATCCCATCGGCCCGGACTTGGCGTGCCTTGGCCACCTGGATCAACAATAGGTCCAGTTGCTCCAGCGAGTCCGGCATCCGCGGCAGGAAACCATTAGACTCCCAGCGTTCGACGGGTGGCATCTTCGTTTCCGCATTTTCGCGGCGGTGGTACACGTCCAGCAGGAAGGCGCGGAACCTCGTGTCGAACTCTGCCAGCGTCAGCGCCGGCTTTCCACGCACAACGCCGCCCGCCGGAGCGTAGCCATCCAACTCACATAGGAACATCTCGTTCACAGTCGAGAAGAACCGTTCGATGCGGCCTCGGCCCCTGGGCTTGCCGGGAATCGAGAACACCAGCCGTATCTTCAAGTCCGCGCCCACCTGTTCTAGATGTTGGGACGTGAAGTCGCTCCCATTGTCCGTGTAGAGAACGTCAGGGATGCCGCACACGATCCAGCGCGAGTCCTCTTTGCGCCAGATCGCCTGACGCAGCGCCAGAGATGTGTGCAGCGCGGATGGGTCTTCGAACGAGAGAAAGTACCCAGCCACGGCGCGACTGTGATCGTCGATCACGGTGGTGAGCCACGGCTTCGCAGCCGCACTGTCAGGACGAATCAGCAGAATGTCGAGTGGCGTGTGATCGGCTTGCCAGATCGCGTTCGGCTTATCCGCTTCTCGCCGGTGCACCAGCTCGAATGCGTTGCTGTACGCCTTTGTCCCTTCATGGGCGAGTGTGACCAGATCGGCGGGCAACGCGGCGACGATGCGATACACGAGCCAGTAACTTGGCGGCTCCTCTCCCAAATCTTGTGCCAGCCGCCTGGCTTGACGGCAGATTGTTGCAACCGGCAGCGGCGGCTTTTGGAGGGCGATGCCTTCAATAGCTTCCTTCAGCTTTGCTGAAATCTCGCGGTGTTCGCCGTTATCGTTTCGCTTCTTTCTGGCCAGGGCGGCCAAGCCGAACTGCCGATACAACGACACCCAGCGTTGAGCGGTTCGGAACGGAATTCCTCCCGCCGCCGCGACCGCCTTCAAAGGGCGGTCATCCTCCAGATGAGGTTGAAGCAGGCGGAACCGATCAAGGGCGAGCTTTCGGGCCTCCTCCGGGAGCCCCGCCAGTTGGTCCATACTCGAAGAATACGCCAAACAGCACGCAAAGTTTTACGCCAAATAATTTGCAAAGTGACAGGACCCTTCCTTGCTTGTTTTGTGGCCGTGCTTTACGGCTACGGAGCGGGATTGGAGGCAAACGCATTGCTGGATCGCTCGAGACCGTGAACTACGATGCGACCGTTTCTAGAAAGAGGGTCGTCAACGGCCGATCCACTACCTACGAGCTAAAGCTGAACCCGTGGGGCCCTAGGCACGACGGAAGCACGGTATCTGTCAGCCCGGCGATCTTCAAGGTGATCCAGCCAGGCGATATCGTTACTTTGCAGGTCCGGCGCGGGGCGCTCGGCGTAAGGTGGTACCAAGTATTTGCCTTCCATAAACGCGATACGTGAGTTCGGATGGTTATGGACGCTCCCTGAGGATTCGCCGTGCGTCGCGCTTGCCATGAAGAACGGCGGCAATCTCAACCGGGGAGCGATCCGGCCGGTACACGATGGTGTAATTGGGATAGCGCGGCAGGGTCCAAAAACGAAGAGAGCGACCCGTAAGGTCCTGCCGCGTGTGCCCGCGCAACGGGCCTTCGGCAACAAACTCGCACGCTGCATAGATCGCCTGCTCCACTGAATCGGCTGCCATTTCGCTGTCCGAGGCAATGTAGGACCAGATTTCGAAAATGTCCGCTTTGGCGAGAGGCGTTAGAGCGTATCCGCTCATTTCTGCCCGGATGCACGCGGGCGGCGCCAAACCTCCTTCATCGCCTGGATTTCTCGCCGGGCCTGTTCCCCATCGATGAGCTCGCCTCGCTCGGCTTGCCGGTAGCCCTGCTCGATATGCGAGTACAGGGCCTCGCGCTCCTCGTCGGTCCAGCTTTCCTCGGCGTCCTGGGCCTCGAGCGCACGGCGCAGAACGTCTTCAACGCTTGAATACCCGCCGCTCGAAAGGCGTCTTTGAATCAGCTCTTCGAGATCGGGAGGGACGTTGACCTGCATGGCTTCGCTCCCATCCTATCGGATTTGAGACCGCCGAAGCGGATTAGGTGATGGCCCGTGGGTTATAATCCGCCTGAGGCGCGGTTCCCGTATACATGAGTGTGGCTTTCTGGTGGAAGGTGCTGTCGGCGGGCGCGGCGTACGCGATCCTGCAGGTCTCGGTTCGCTTCAAGGACGACAGCGATCTGGCCAGGCGGCTGCGGGCTCGCGATCCGCATGTGATGTCGGCGCTGTACGACCGTTACGGCCGCACCGCGTACTCGGTGATCTACCGCGTGGTGCGCGACGCAGCGGCGGCCGAGGACCTGGTGCAGGAGACCTTTCTGCGCGTCTGGAACCGCGCCCAATCCTTCGATCAGGATCGCGGCTCACTGGGTCCCTGGATTCTGACGGTCGCCCGGAACCGGGCCATCGATCACCTTCGCTCCGTGGACGGGCGCATGGCGGCCAGCGCAACCGAGCTCGACCGGATCGAGAATCCACGCCTGTTCTCCAAATTCGAGGACAGCGCGCTGTCGTTGGACCGCGCGCGGCTCGTCACGGACGCGCTCGTCAAGCTGACGCCCGCGCAAAGGGAAGTGATCGAGCTGGCCTACTACGAAGGTCTCTCCCAAACCGAAATGGCGGCCCGGCTCAAGCAGCCTCTGGGCACCGTAAAGACCTGGGTGAGAACGGCACTGAAGGTGCTGCGCGAGCAGCTTTCCGGACAGGCGGTGGCGTGATGAACGGGCATCCCATGAGCTGCGATGAGTTGAAGGACATGTTCGAGCTCTACGCGCTGGGTGTCCTGGAGGATGAAGAGCGGAGCCAGGTGGAGGAGCACCTGGCGCGTGGCTGTGAGACGTGCCAGAGCAATCTGCGCGACGCGCTGGCGGTGAATGCTCTGGTGATGGCCTCGGTCCCTCAGACCGCTCCGCGAGCCGGATTGAAGCGGCGCGTGCTGGCTGGGTTCGGTATCGAACGCAGCGGCTGGGGATGGTTGGGAGCGTTTGCCGCGGCCCTAATGCTGCTGGTCGCGTTGTGGCTCAGCGTGCAGGAGCGGCATCGCGAAAGCGAGCTGGCCGATGCCCGGCGGCAGGTGATTCAGGTCACAGCGGAGCGCGACAAGCTGAGTCAGGTGTTCAATTTTCTGAACCAGCCCGAAACAATGCAGGTGAATTTCGGCTCTGGGCAAGCCCAGCCACCTAAGGGAAACGTGTTCATTAATGCGCGGTTGGGCGTGCTCTTGATCGCGTCGAATCTGCCCGCGCTGCCCTCGGGCAAGACGTACGAAATGTGGATCATTCCGTCCAAGACCAGCGCTCCTCGTCCCGCCGGATTGTTCAAGGACAGCGGCCAGGGGACGGGAATGAACATTTTGCCCGGAGCAGTGGATTCGCTGTACGCCGTGGCGGTCTCGATCGAGCCCGAAGCCGGCGCGCAAACCCCGAGCGACGTCATTCTGGTGGCGCCGGTGCCGGGGGCGTAAGGATGGGCTGCCGGCTGATTATGGCGATCTTGATGCTTGCTGCATCGGTGGCGTGCGCTCAGGACAATTCCGCGAGTCTGGCCGGCAAGATCGAATACCCGACCGGGCTGGGAATCGGCGGCGCTATTGTTACCCTCGATTCCGAAACTGGGCAGGTCCATCAGCAAGCGCAAACAAACGCGGACGGCGTCTACCGTTTCTCCGGGCTACCCGCTGGAACGTATTTCTTTAAGGTGGCCAGGCTTTAACGCCCCTCGCGCGAAGCTGAGCCTCTCGCCGGGCGAAGAGAAGTCTTTGCCGCCGGTGTCGCTCACGATTGGCGCCGCCGGAGATTGCTGGGGCGAAACGATGGAACCGGAGCGGACTGAATTTCTCCCCGACCCGGCTAAAGGCGCGCTCGCTGGACAGGTTGAAAAAGCATCCGCACCCGTTGTCGGCGTTTGGGCGACGGTGCAGCGCGTCCCCGGCCAATCCGTGATCGGTGTCAAGACCGACTCGCGGGGCAATTTCTCGCTCACGGATCTCGCTCCGGGGCGCTACTCCTTGGGGATCGGAGAGATGCGAAAGGGAATGTCCTTCACTGTGGCCGGCGGCGGCGAATTCTGGTATTCCTTCAATCTCGATCCCGTCCCGCCGAACCCCAATCCCCCAAAACCGATCGTCTGCGAGTAATTTTATTTCCTTTCATTCGCGTCCATTCGCGGCTAAAAGTGTCTTTTGCCGGCTTCGTCTTGACGAATCATGATATGTCATGATAAGAAGCGAGGGGAAGCTATAGCGTGTCCGCCATCCGTGAAAAGTTCGCCACCCAGGTCAATTCCGAAATCCTTTCCGCCGTGCGAACGCTCGCCGAGAAGGAAGGCCGCCAGCTCCAGGCCCTTGTCGACGAAGCCCTCGCCGACCTGATCGAGAAACGCAAGCAGGCCGCGCCCAGGGCGCACGTCATGGGAGCTTACCTCGCCAGCCACGAGAAATACGCGCCCCTGTATAAGAAGCTCGCCAAGTGACGGACTACCTCACCGTGGCGGAGGTGCTCGCCATGCACGCCGACCAGATCGAGCGCTACGGAGGTTCCCACGGCGTTCGCGATCCGGGCCTGCTCGAGGCCGCCCTGTTCCGGCCGCAGACCGGCTACTATGCAGACGTGATCGAAGAAGCAGCCGCCCTGTGGGAGAGCATCTCGCAGAACCATCCTTTCATCGACGGCAACAAACGAACGGCCTTTGCTGCCGCCTACACGTTTCTCGCCATCAACGGCGCTCGGCTCACCGCCGGCGCCGGAGAGACGTATGATTTCCTAGCACGGCTCTATGAAGAAAACCAGTTCGACTTCGGCAAGCTGGTTTCCTGGTTGCGAGAGCATGTCGAGCCACAAGCCCGGCGACGCCCCCGGACCAAGAAATAAAGGTCCTATTTCGGCGACAGCTTCAGGAACGAGTTGGCGTCGCTCAAGATGTACACATCGCCGTCTGGCCCCATCCGCACGTCCCGGACGCGCATGCGCTGGTTCATCAGCAGAGGCTCCTCGCCGATGACCTTCTTGCCGTCGAGATGCAACCGGTCGAGCATCTGCCCGCCGAGCGCGCCCACGAAAATGCTGTTCTTCCACTCGGGGAATTTGTTGCCGGTGTAGAACGCCAGGCCTGACGGCGCGATGACCGGGTCCCAGTAGTAAACCGGCTGCTCCGTGCCCGGAGCTTCGGTGATGCCCGCGCCGATCGTCGTGCCAGGATAATCGATGCCGTGCACGTACACCGGCCAGCCGTAGTTCTTGCCGGCCTGCGGCTGCTGATAGCTTGTCGCCGCCGCGCGGCCCGTGCTCGGTCTCCCACAGCTCGCCGTTCGCCGGATTGATGGTCAGGCCTTCTTCACTGCGATGGCCGTACGACCAGATTTCGGGCGCCTTTCCGGCTTGCCCGATGAAGGGATTGCCCGGAGCAGGTTTGCCCTCCGGCGTGATGTGGATCATCTTGCCGATGGTGTTGTCCAGCTTCTGCGCCATATCCCACGGCGGCGAGCCGGCGCCATCGCCAACGGTCATGAAGAGGTTGCCGTCGCGGCCGATGGCGATGCGTCCGCCGCGATTCGCGCCGTGCATCCGCGCATCGATCGCAGTGGCGCGGAAGATCTCGTTTGACATCGGTGATCGCGGCTGTCGTCCGTGGGCAAGCTTGGCAGTGGCCATCACAATGGCGTCGTCGGTCGCCCATGTCCTCCATATAGCTGAAGAAGATGCGGCGGTTCGAAGAGAACTGTCGGATCGAGCGCCAGATCCAGCAGCCCCACTTGTCCCTGGTAGTGGACCTTGGGAACGCCCTTGAGCGGATCCGAAAGCGAACCGTCCTTGGGATTGAACGTCCGCATGCTTCCCGGGCTTTTCGGTGATCAGCACCTTGCCGTCGGGAAGGAATGCGAAGCTCCACGGGTTATTCAGTTTGTCGGTGAGCAGTGTTGACCACCGGCTGGGTGGTCGGCTCATAGGGAGCGCGAGTCTCGCCGGGGAACGCGGGTTTGTCGTCCTTCTTTTCGGGTTCCCTCGTGTCGATGGGTTGGCCCTTGACCATCTGGAACGCCGGCGGCGTACCGCGCCCACCGCCCTTGCCACGCCCGGCGCCCGGTCCGCCACGGGCGCCCGGCCCTCCGGGACCGCCCGGGCCACCGGGACCAGGAGGACCTCCCGCAGGTGTCTGCGCAATCAATGCCACGGTGCCTAGCGCCACAACGCCAGCGCCAACGAGATAGATCAGTCGTTGTTTCATGAGAGGTCCTCCTGTTCCGGTAATCGTCTACTGAGGGGGCGCGTGGAAACGGCCGACGTACGCAGCCTTGCCGATCACGTGTCCATCCATCGCCTTAACCAGATCTTCGCGAGTCGCGGTGGCGGGAAGATCCAATTTGGTGTCCAGAGCGTAAAACTCGAAGACGTAGTGGTGGAACGGGCCAGGGCCGGCGCCGGGTCCAAAATACGCCCCAGGAGCCGTGCCGCCACGCGACGCGATTCCAGGGCCGTTCACGGTCCCATCGGGAAGAGTGCCGGCGCCCAATCCCTCGGGCAGACCCTTAGCGTCGCCGGGGATGTTGAAGGCCGACCAGTGCAGCGTGTCCACGGTGGTCTTGGCAGTCGAGTTCTCGATGTCGTGGAAGATCACGGCGTAGGACTTCAGCGTGTCGGGCGCCGTTGCCGGATTGGTCCCATTCATCCAGTGAAACTCGAAGGCGGGCGATTTGTTATCGCCGCGGCCCGCGTTATGCATGGGGACTTCGCCGCCATCGGGCCAAGCGTTCGACGTGACGCTCAGCGCAGGTCCGCGCCCGCCACCTTTTCCACCACCACCGCCAGGTCCGCGTCCGCCTCCGCCGCCTGCGGGGGCTTGCGCCGATAACATCACACCAAAGGCCATCGCGCCGGCCGCTAGCAGGGCGGATGGGGTCCACAGTTTTTTCATAAGCGATTCTCTCCTCGTGTCTAGACTGATTTCCGTAGTGTATACCAGACGCAGTCTCTTTTGGGAGACTTGCATCGTCGGACTGTTCGACCCGAAGAGGCTCGACGCCTTACTTCGCGTAGTAGCCTTCGCGAGCCTGCACCGTCAGGCTTTTGCCTTTCGCCGCAACCTTGATCATACGGTATCCGGCGCCGGTTTGGTCGGAGGTGTAGCCGAGACTGTATTGATTCCGCAACTCATCCTGGATGCGGGCGTAGACTTTGTCGAGCGCGGAATTGCCGCCGGTTTCGAAGTAACCGCCGCCGGTCTCATGCGAGATGCGCTCCAGCACTTCTTTGCCGTTTTCGCGCGACCTGCCCGGAGACTGCCCGGGAAAGCCGCCTCCGCGCCGTCCGCGCCCACCTCCGCCGAAGCCCGGACCGAATGCGCCTTGATCGACGAAGCGCACCGAATACACCAGCGTGTCGGCGCGCTGCGCGGCTTCAATGGCGTTGGACAGCGATTCCTTGCTCCCGTTGTCGTCGCCATCGGAGAAAAGGATCACCGCTTTGCGGCCTTGCTGGCTGCGCATGACCTCGTCGCCGGCCAGGAACACGGCGTCGTAAAGCAGGGTGCCTCCTCCAAAGCCACGGGCGCGGCCTTGGCCTTGGTTCTGCTGTGGAGATTCGCTCAAAGTGTCGAGGCCCTCGTCCAGCTTCCGGCGGGAGGAGGTCAAATCCTGCAACAACTCCACCTGTGAGTCGAAGTGAATCAAGAACGCCTTGTCCTTATCTTCGCGGAGCACCTGATCGAAGAACTTGAAGCTGGCTTTGCGCTCGGATTGGATATTTCTGCGCTCGCTGCCGCTGGTGTCGACCAAAAGTCCGAGGATCAGAGGTTGGTCCGTCTGCTGCGAGAAATATTCGATCACCTGTGGCCGCCCATCCTCATCGATCGTGAAATCGTCCTTGGCAAGGTTGGAGACGATTTTGCCGTCCTTATCGCGAACCGTAGCCAGGACGTTGACTACGTTGACGCCGGCTCTGAATTTGGGGGTCGATTCGGAATCCTGCCAGGCCAGCAAACGGGAAGCAGGGGCAATCGCGGCGGCCGAGCGCAGAAGGTCGCGTCTGGAGCGGAGGTTCACTTCGAGGTCACTTCGATTCCCTGGGGTTGATCGAGAAGACGCATCGCCGGCAAGGCAAGTTTACACCGCCGTTCGCTGTCCTTGACAGATGGCGAAGAAAGAGCGAAGATCGGGGCGTGGCAGCGTCGGTTGGCATCGCTCGGCTGGTTGGTATCGCTCGGATGGCCGCGGAGAGCCCCCGGTTGGAAGCGAAGGCGCGGGTGGATTACTTCGAGATCGCGGCGCGCAGTTTCCTGCACAAGTGCGATACCACCCGGGTGCCGTTTCAATGGGGGATCAATCCGTACCGAGGGTGCGAGTTCGGATGCAAGTATTGCTATGCCCGGTACGCGCACGAATTCATGGAGCTGCGGGACCCGGCTCAATTTGAACGGCAGATCTATGCGAAACATTTTGCAGATGATTTGTTCCTGAGGGTGCTGCGCAAACTGCCCAGAGGCGACGCCATCGCGCTGGGAACGGCGACGGACCCGTATCAACCGGCGGAGCGGCGTTATAGAGTGACGCGGGCGGTTTTGCAGGCGTTCGCGCGGACATCCGGTCTGAAGCTGGGGATCACGACCAAGTCCGATCTGATCGCCCGGGACATCGACGTGCTGCAAGAGGTTGCCCGGAGGCATTTTCTCAGCGTTTCCCTCACGGTGACTACTATGGATGCTGCCTTGGCCCGGCTGATTGAGCCGATGGCTCCGCGGCCCGATTTGCGGATCGGGGCGGTGCGGAAACTGAACCGGGCCGGGATACGGGCGTCGGTGCATTGCTCGCCGGTTCTGCCGCTGCTGACCGACAGCGAGGCGAGTTTGGACGCGGTCGCGCAGGCGGCACGTTCGGCGGGGTCGAAAACATTCGGAGGGCAGGTTGTCTTTTTGAAGCCGTGCGCCCGGCAGGTGTTCCTGCCGTTTCTGGAAGAACGGTTTCCGCTGCTGGTGCGGCGCTACCGGGAGCGGTTTGACCGGGCGGCGTATTTGAGCGGCGAGTATCCGCAGCGGATCGCGGAAAGGATGGCCCGTATCCAGAAGCGCTACGGGTTTAGGGAAGGATTTCATTCTCAGGAGGAGCCGGAATTATGGCCTAAGGATCTCCAACTGGCGTTGTTCGACCTTCATGAACCGGTCGAGCTCTCATGAACCGGTCAAGCCACGCCAGCGCTTCCTCCTGAGTCGAGAATTCGCCATCGGCCTGCGCCTCAATCGCCACGTTGATCACCTCACCAATGTGCTTGCCGGGCTGGTTATCGAAGTAGGGCAGGACATGGCGGCCCTGAATCAGCGGCGCCTGCGGCTTCTCTTCGACAGCCTGCGCGATGGCCATCTCACGAATGCGGAGAGCGCCTTCGGGCAGCCCCGGCGGCAAAGGAGGGCGGCCGGAGTGGTCGGCTTCAATTAAACGCAAAAGCTGCAAAATGTTTGCTGGCGCCAGACGCAGCGCGAGGCGGCGGATCGCTCGGGGAGTCGGGTCGCGGCCGACGCTCGAACTGGCCAGGTGATTCTCCACCAGTTGCACCACCGGACTCACGACGGAGGCCTTGATTCCGATGCGCTCCAGAAACGACCGAGCCATGGGACCGCCCGCGGCTTCATGCCCCCAGGAGGTCCAGCGCATGCGGCCTTCCCGCTCGCGGAGCTGCGTGGTGGGGGGTTTGGCGAAGTCGTGGCACAGAGCGGAAAACAACAAAATCGCGCGCTCATCGCCCTCGAGCTTTTCGCGCATCAGCCACGCGCGCCGCTGCGTCCAGAACCAGCATCGTGTGCGTGCCCACGTCGCCCTCCGGATGCCAGTGCGGGTCCTGGGGACGTCCCGGCCAGAGCCGAAATTTCGGGGAAGTGCACGTCCCAGCCGGTGGCTTTGAGATAGCCCGCGATGCGGCCTGGATGGGCGCTCTTCACCGCCCACTTCATAAATTCCTCGGCGACGCGCTCCACCGCCAGGGTGCGATATTCATCGGCGATGGAACGCGAAAGATCCGCAGTTTCGGGATCGATGGCGAGATCGAAGCGGCAGGCGAACTGCATCCCGCGCAATACGCGCAGAGGGTCTTCTTTAAAGGCGCTGCTGGTCGCACGCAGAACGCGATTCCTTAAATCCTCCTCGCCGCCGAAGAAATCCAGCACCTCATCGCGAATCGGGTCGTAACCGATGGCGTTGATTGTGAAATCGCGCCGGGAAGCCGCTTCGCGAGGCGTGATGGAAGGATCGAAGGTAGTGTGGAAATCGCGATGGTGCGGGCCGGTCTTGCTCTCGCGCCGGGGGATGGAGAAATCCCACGAGGAGAGTTTCACCACGCCGAAACTCTTCCCCACCAGGTCTACCCGGCCGTAATCGACTCAGAAACGCTGCCAGCCGGTCGTAGGGAACTCCGTAAACCTCTACATCGAAATCCTTTGGCTGGAGGCCGAGCAGCGCATCGCGAACCGCCCCGCCCACCAGAATCGCCCGAAATCCGGCAGCATCTAAGGCCCGTAGGATGGTTTCGAGCTGGGGTGGGAGGTTCAGAAGCACGTGATTCCCTATGATAGCGGCTGCGGCAGCTCGCGCCATCCGGTCTGCCATTTAGCGCGACTTGACGCAGCCCGGCTGTAAATGAGACCGATTCGGTCCGAGATAGTGTATGCTGGGAATGAAGTTATGCCGGGGGCAAAAATGGAAAGTCAGATGCAACTCGATGGCGCAGCCATGACGCCCCAAAATTTTGAGATCATTAGATTCCGCTTCCTTTACTGGTTCAACATGCAAACGGATGTCAAAAAGGTCGCCAGCCGCGTGGGTCCGCCGCCGCGAAATCTGAACGAGTTACGGCGCGGTGAACACGGCGTGCTGGAGCGGCTCGATTTGCCGGAGGATGACGCTCGAAGGCTGATGGAGCTGGGGTTCTTACCGGGTCACACGGTGACGCCGGCGCATTCGGCTCCGGGCGGCGACCCCAGAGTGTTTCGCGTGGACGGCTCCGAGGTCGCGCTGCGGCGTGAGACCGCTCGCAAACTCATTCTCAAAACTCCCGAGGAATAACACGAGCAACACATGAGCGATTGCCACGATTGTTCCGCCGGTACCACGCTCGTAGCGCCCCTCCCGGGTGGGCCGCTCTTCGTTAAGCAGCGCATCGTGGCGATCATCGGGCCGCCCAACTCCGGAAAATCGACGCTGTTCAACCGGCTCACTGGGCTGCGTCAGAAGGTCGCGAATTTTCCGGGCGTGACGGTGGAGCACCGGATGGGCCGGGTGAAGCTCGATCCGGGCCGCGAAATTTTCGTGGTGGATCTGCCCGGCGTCTACAGCCTGACTCCGCGCACGGAAGACGAGCGCGTCACCCACGACGTGCTTCTCGGCCAAATGAAAGATCTGCCGCGCCCGGAAGCGATCCTGTTGATTCTGGATTCAACCAATCTCGCCCGTCACCTGGTGCTGGCGGCTCCGGTGTTGAGTCTTGGTTTGCCGACCCTGGTTGTGCTCAACATGGCCGACGATTTGGCCAAGCGCGGCGGCGGTGCGGATCCGGCTGAGCTCTCTGTGCAGCTCGGCACTCCCGTGGCGCTCATCAGCGCCTCAAAGGGACAGGGGCTCGACAAGGTGTTTCAGTTTCTCGACGGCGCGACGGCGGTAGCGCACACGCCTCCGCGCGTGGAACTGCCGGTGATCCAGAACATCCCGCAGTGCCGCGCGTGGGCCGCCAGGGTGGGGAACAATTCGAAGTATCATGCGCCCGCGCCGCCGATGTGGACTCGAAGGCTGGACGCGATTTTCCTTCACCGGGTCTTCGGCCCGTTGATTTTCCTGATGGTGGTGATCGGCGTATTCCAAACGATCTTCTCCGGCGCCAAACCGATCATGGACGGAATGCAGGCGCTGATCGACCATTCGGGCCACTGGATCGGCGCGCAGATTCCCAGCGCGGCGTTAAGCTCTCTGGTAGAGAAGGGGATTTGGGCGGGAGTGGGATCGGTGGTGGTTTTCCTGCCGCAGATTCTGCTGCTGTTCCTGTTCATCGGGTTCCTGGAGGACTCCGGTTACCTGGCGCGTGCAGCTCTGATCGCGGACCGGACCATGGCCCGCTTCGGACTGCAAGGCAAGAGCTTCATTCCGTTGCTCTCAGCCTATGCCTGCGCGGTGCCCGCCATCATGGCGACGCGGACCATCGAAAATAAGCGCGACCGCATCGCCACCATCCTGATCGCGCCGTTCATGACCTGCTCCGCGCGATTGCCGGTGTATATTCTGGTGATCGCGGCGTTCGTTCCGGACAGGCCGATCCTGGGCTTCTTTCTGCATACGCGCACGGCGGCGATGCTGGGACTGTACGTGCTCGGCTTTGTCGCCGCGATTGCCACTGCGCGGCTTTTGAAATCGACGGTGCTGCGCAGCACCCGCTCGCCCTTCATGCTGGAGATGCCTCCCTATCGCTGGCCAACGGCTTCCTCCCTGGGGTTGAGGCTGGTCGACCGCTCCAAGGTTTTCCTGCGCCGCGCCGGAACCTGGATTCTAGGAGTCGCGGTGGTCATCTGGGCGCTGACGCAGCTTCCGCTCTCGCACGGACAGCCGCCCACGAACATCGCCGATAGCTACGCCGGCCACATCGGACATGCGATCGAGCCGGCCATCCGTCCGCTGGGATTCAACTGGAAGATCGGCATCGGGTTGCTGACGTCGCTGGCCGCTCGCGAAACCATCGTCAGCACGCTGGGGACGATCTATGGAGTGGAAGGCGAGGGCATCGAGCATTCGGCCACTTTGCAGCAGGCGCTCCGCAACGATCTGACGCCCGGTGGAGCCTTCGCGCTGCTGGTGTTCTTCGCCTTCGCCCTGCAATGTATGTCGACGGTCGCTGTGGTGAAGCGCGAAACCGGAGGCTGGAAATGGCCCGCCGTTCAGTTCGCCTACATGACCGGCATGGCCTACGTGTGCGCGTTTTTGGCGAACCGGCTGCTGAGCTGAAGCGACTCCCGAATTCGGTCTGCAGACGCCGCGACATCATGCATCGAACATTGAGCATGGGCGCGAGGAGTCGATGATTGCGTATGGGTGGCTTGGCGGGATAACGTAGTGGGGCCATTCCAGCGCTAGCGCTTCAAAGACGCGGTAGACCGCTTCCCACTTTTCCGTATCAAGCACCGGACGCTCGCCGTCGTCCCGCGGAGGAAGTCGCACCATATCTTCAACGCGCCTTCCATGGGAATTTGCGCAGACGTCATAGAAGCGCTCGGCGGTGTCAGTGACGACGTCAACGGGCAAAGTCGCAGGGATTGTCACGTACAAAAAGCGTTGGGTGAAGTCCATAATCAGATGGGCGACATTGGCGTGATGTAGACGTGTAAGTTCGAATATTTCGCCGTAGTCGAAACACTGCCCGTAGCGGAGCGGCCTGTAGACCACGTAATGGTACAGTCGCCCTTTTCCGGTAGCCCATGCATCTTCGTATGTCGTGTTGGATCGCACGGTGTATTTTAGATCTAGATTTGTGGTCAGGTCCGAGCCCTTCCAAGGGTGCCCTCCGACGAAGTGCCGGTACACAGGGTCCTCCTGTTCCGTGCCTCGGAACCGAGCCGTATCGCCGTACGTAGCCGCAAGGCGAAAAAACCCGTGATCGAGTTCCTGCAGAATCAGACGGAGTCGATCCAGATCGTGTTGATGGAGGCCCCGGCAATGGGCAACGCGGTTACGAATCATCGAGATCTCTTCAAATTTCGCCTGCAAGATACTCTTCGTGGTCAGATACGGCTCAAAAAGCGGCCACAACCGGTCGTCATACAGAATTTTCAGGAGCGAGTCGAACGAAATGAACCAAAGCGGATCGCTTTCCGCCGTCGACATGTGAGGATGGCGCCGATCGCTTGCCAATGACCGTTCCGATGGGATGTAGCCCTGCCGCGCCGCTTCAACGCGCCTTCGCATTCCTTCCAGTACTCGGATCCGTGATGCGCCTTCGTCTCCAGGTAGACCATTTCGCGAAGCCACGTTTCCAGTTGGTGACATCGGGTGAAGCCGATTACGAGTTCAGCCGGGACGTCGCTCGGGATATCAACCTGGCGCAATGCATCCTCCAACGGGAACCATTGTATAGAGCCTGTAGCGATCGAGGAGAGGCTCGGCCAAGGATTCCGCTAGCCTTCCCTACAGAAACATGGAATCATGGTGGCCGGGGGGTCGCAATGCCTGCGGAAGCGATTGACTGGTCGGAATGTCCGCTCGTCGAAGCCAACCCGGCAGTGCATAGCGGTGCTCCCGTGCTACGCGGTACACGGATGCCAGTGAGCGCTATTGTCGATAACTTCGGCTATGGCGTGAGCGTCGCCGAAATCGCGGAACAGTTCGAGGTTCCGGTGGATCAGATCGAGGCGATCTTGACCTACGCCAAGAGCCACCGCATTGCACATCGTCTTTGACAAGAACGTGCCAGTCGGAGTCCGGCGCTTCCTATCCAAACACGAAGTACGCACCTTCTCTGAGATGCGGTGGCATCCGCAGCTTGAAAACGGCGCTCTCCTGAATGCCGCGGAGGAGGCAGGGTTCGACTTGATGATTACCTCGGATCAGAACATCCGTCACCAACAGAACCTGACACGCCGGAGGCTGGCCTTGATAGTTCTCGGCTCTAACATCTGGCCGTTGGTGCGGGAGCACGGAGCGGCGATAGCGGACAGAGTCGATGCGGCAACGCCGGGAAGCTATGCCTTTATCGAAATGCCGCTCCCGCCGAGGGGGCAGCAGGACGGCGCATAACCTCAACTCTAGCCATATGATGCGCTGTGTTGCGCCCAAAGGCGACCTCGGCTCATCCAATGTTTGGTTCCCCTGTTACCATGAAAATCGTGCGAAACGTCATTATTTTGGGCTCGGGGTGTGCGGGCAATACCGCCGCGGTGTACACGGCGAGGGCCGGACTCAAACCTCTTGTGATCCAGGGGCATGAGCCCGGCGGGCAGCTATCCGTCACCACCGATGTCGAAAATTTCCCCGGATTTCCCGAAGGCATCATGGGGCCGGATCTGGTCGAGAACATAAAGAAGCAGGCCGAGCGCTTCGGCGCCGAGTACAAGTGGGGATCTGTAAACGAAGCGGATTTGTCCAAGCGGCCGTTCCGCCTCAATATCGATGGCGAGTGGGAAGAGACCCGCACCTTGATCATCGCGACCGGCGCCTCCGCGCGCTGGCTGGGCTTGCCCAATGAGCAGAAGCTGATCGGGCACGGCGTGAGCTCCTGCGCCACCTGCGACGGCGCATTTCACAGGGGCGGCAAGATCATGGTAGTGGGCGGCGGCGATTCGGCCATGGAGGAAGCAAATTTCCTCACGCGCTTCGGCGCGGAGATAAACCTGGTGCATCGCAGCTCGAATTTCCGGGCCTCCAAGATCATGCTGGACCGGGCGCGCGCCAACCCCAAGATCAAGTTCCTGACGAACACCGTCGTGGAAGACATCTACGACGTGAGCAAGAACATCGTGACCGGCGTAAAGTTGCGCGATATTTCCACGGGCCGCGAGTGGGAGCAGGACGTCAGCGGTTTCTTTCTGGCCATCGGCCACATTCCCAACACCAAGCCGTTCGTGGGACAGATCGATCTGGACGCCGACGGCTACATCCTCTCCAAAGGCGGCGCGCGAACCAACGTCACCGGAGTCTTTCACGCCGGCGACGTCCAGGATCGCGTCTATCGCCAGGCCATCACCGCCGCGGGCGCGGGTTGCATGGCGGCCATCGAAGCAGAGCGGTTTTTAGAGGCGGAAGGGCATTGAGGGCTCTCTCCGCCGAAAGCTGGTAGCATTGAAGGTTGTCAGGCTCCGGGCTTCGTGCAACGGGCGGCTGCAAACCCCGCCAGGTCCGGAAGGAAGCAACGGTAGCGGTTTAACTCGTGTGCCGCGGATCACCCGGGGTCTGGCATAATTCCCCCTCCATGTATCAGGTCATCGCCCGCAAATACCGGCCGCAGACGTTCGCCGAGCTGATCAGCCAGGAGCACGTCAAAACCACGCTCGAAAACGCCATCACGCAGCGCCGCATCGCCCACGGCTACATTTTTTCCGGCCAGCGCGGCACCGGCAAGACCACCGTCGCTCGCATCATGGCGCGCTGCCTCAATTGCGAGCAAGGGCCGACGCCCACGCCCTGCGGCGTCTGCGCCAGCTGCCGCGAAATCGCCGCCGGTTCGTCGGTGGACGTGATCGAGATCGACGCGGCGTCCAATCGCGGCATCAACGAAATGCGCGAGCTGCGCGAGAACGTCCGTTTCCGCCCCGCTCGCGACCGCTATAAAGTCTTCATCGTCGACGAAGCCCACCAGATCACCAGCGAAGCCTTCAACGCGCTGCTGAAGACTCTGGAAGAACCGCCGGAGTGGGTGGTCTTCCTGCTGTGCACCACCGAGTCGCACAAGATCCCCTCGACCATCGCCTCGCGCTGCCAGCAGTTCAGCTTCCGCTCCGTCGATTTCGCCGAACTGGTCGAGCGCATGGAGCGGATCGCCAAGCACGAAGGCATCGACGCCGATAAGGAAACGCTGGGCGTGCTCGCCGCCGCGGGCGAAGGCAGCGTGCGCGATTCGCTCTCGGCCTGGATCAGGCGATCGCCTGCTGCGGAACCAAGCTGCACGCCGATGAGGTGCGCGCCCTGTTGGGAATGTTCGCGGCACAGAGTCCTGGAGCAGGTGGCATCCGCACTGGCCGGTGGCGACGCAAAGAAGATGCTTGAAGTGGTGGCCGAGCTCGAAGCCAACGGGCGCAGCCTGCAGCACTTCTCGCGCGAGCTGGCGCGCTATTTCCGCAACTTGCTGGTGGAAAAAATCGAAGGCGGAGTCACGCGTCTGGTGGCCGCGTCGCCGGCCGAGCAGGAACGCATGCTCGCGACCGCCGGTCAGTTTCGCGAAGAAGATTTGACGCGGTACCTGAAGCTTTCGCTCGATCTGTTCCGCGATTTGCAGAGCTCGCTGCAGCCGCGGCTGCATCTGGAGATGGGCCTGCTGCGGATGGTCCACGCGGGGAAGTTGCAGCCGATCGAAGAGGCTCTCGCCGCACTATCGAGTCCCGGCGGGCGGCCCGCCCCCCCTTCCGGTCCTCCCTCGGCTCCTCCTTCCGTACCGAAGGTTTCCGCGAAGCCGCCGGCCGAGATGGCATCAGGCGGCTCCTTCCGCTCCCGTTTGCACGAGGCCCTGACGGAAGCGAAACACACGAATCTCGCCGACGCGCTGGAACACAGTGAAGTCGCCGAATCCGCCGCGGAAGTGATATTCACCACGCCGAAGATGTACCAGATGTTCTTGAAGGACGCCGCCTTTGAAGCCGCAGTGAAGCGCGTGGCGGGGAGAGCCGGTCAGGATCACGATCAAGGTCGGGGAGACGGCTCGCTGCCCCGCGCCGCACCGCAAGTCCGCGGCGAAACCGGACGCTGCCAACAATCAGCTTGCGCGGCGGCGGAGCGCGCGCTGGAGCATCCCGAAGTACAACAATTCCAGGAGCTGTTTCCCGGAAGCCAGGTGCGCGCGGTCCGCAATTTGAGGGAGAACGAAGCATGAAAATGCCCGGAAACATGCAGGCCATGATGCAGCAGGCCCAGAAGATGCAGCAGAAGATGCAGGAGGAAATCGCGCTGATTCGCGTGGAGGCCTCCGCGGGCGGTGGCATGGTGTCCGTGAAGATGGACGGCCACAAGAACGTCACCGGCGTGAAGATCGACCCGGAAGTCGCGGGCGACGTCGAGATGCTGCAGGACCTGGTGATGGCCGCCTGCAACGAAGCCGCCAAGAAGGTCGACGAAGAGACGCAGCGCAAGACTGCGGGCTGCTGGGCGGACTCGGGCTGCCGCCGGGATTGCTCTAGGAGCCTTCGCCAAAGGTCCCTGGCATGCCAGATTTCGCCGCGCCACTGCAGCGCCTGATCGACGAGTTCCGCCGCCTCCCGGGATCGGGCAGAAATCCGCGCAGAGGCTCGCGTTTCACGTGCTGCGGACTTCGCGCGACGATGCGGCGCGTCTGGCCGCCGCGCTGCTCGAGGTGAAGGACAACCTCGGGCATGTGCGCCGAATGCAACAACATCAGCGACGGGGAGCTGTGCCCTTACTGCCGCGACCCGCATCGCGACCGCTCGCAGATCTGCGTGGTGGAGGAGCCCCATAACATTCTGCCGATCGAAACCACGCGGACGTTTGAAGGCGTGTATCACGTGCTGCACGGCTCGATTTCGCCTCTGCGCGGCATCGGCCCGGAGCAGTTGAAGATCAAAGGACTGCTGGAGCGCATCCAGCGCAATCAGCCCAAGGAAATCATCCTCGCCACAAATCCGACCGTGGAAGGCGAAGCGACGGCGGTCTATCTTTCGCGGCTGCTGAAGCCGCTGGGAATGAAAGTGACCCGCATCGCCATGGGCATTCCCGTCGGCAGCGACCTGGAGTTCGCCGACGAGGTGACGATGTCGAAATCGCTCGAAAATCGGCGAGAAATGTAGCTCCACGGCCTTACTGTTACATTAGGAAAAGGAAATACCGCCGTGGCGGAACAAAACGGAGCTTCGCGCATGGACCGCATCGAGCGGGCGCTGGAACTGCTGATCGACGATCACGTCCAATTTCGGGAGGAGCACAAGGCCCTCCTCACCTCACAGGTTTTGTTGACCGACAAAGTGGGCAAACTGGCAGACGAATTGAAGGTGCTGGCCACGCAGACCGCTGAGCGATTTGCGGCCACCGATGAGCGGCTCAATGCGTTGATTCACGTCGTTGATGGTCTTATCCGCCGCCCTCCTGCATGAAGGCCGTTTGCCTCCTCAGCGGCGGATTGGATTCCTCCACCTGCCTCGGCGTCGCCATCCGCGACGGCTTCACTTGCTACGCGCTCTCCTTCGAATACGGCCAACGGCACAGCATCGAATTGCAGGCCGCTGCGCGGATCGCGAAGCATTTCAACTTGGCGGAGCATCGCGTCGCGCACATCGACCTGCGGGCCTTCGGATCGAGCGCCCTCACCGCCGATATCGATGTCCCCCAAAGCCGGTCGCTCGACGAAATGGCCCGCGGCATCCCCATCACCTACGTCCCGGCGCGCAACACCATCTTTCTGTCCTACGCTCTGGCTTGGGCGGAGGTGCTGGAGTGCTCCGACATTTTCATCGGAGTCAACGCCATCGATTACTCCGGCTACCCGGATTGCCGTCCCGAATACATCGAAGCTTTCGAAAAGATGGCGAATCTGGCCACCAAGGCCGGTGTCGAGGGCCGCACCCACACGCGCATCCACACCCCGCTGGCCAAGCTTGGAAAAGCGGATATCGTCCGCCTCGGTAAAGAGGTCGGCGTCGATTTCTCGCTGACCCACAGTTGCTATGACCCCTCGCCCGAGGGAATCCTTGCGGCCGTTGTGACTCCTGCCTCCTGCGCCGCAAAGGTTTCGAGCAAGCCGGACTCATCGACCCGCTGCCGTATCCCGAGCCATGAAAATCTCTGAGATCTTCTATTCCATTCAGGGCGAGGGCACGCTCGCTGGAATCCCCAGCGTGTTCGTCCGCGTCAGCGGGTGCAACCTCCGCTGCGTCTGGTGCGACACACCGTACACCTCCTGGAATCCTGAAGGCCGCGATATGGCGCTCGACGAAATTCTGAGTGACGTTCGCGGCTACGGCGCCACTCATGCCGTGCTCACCGGTGGCGAGCCGATGATCTTTTCGGAGTCGGTCGAACTCACCCGGCAGATGAGGGAGGCGGGCCTCCACATCACGGTGGAAACCGCCGGCACCGTCTACCAGCCGGTATCCTGCGACTTGATGAGCATCAGCCCCAAGCTCGCCAATTCCACTCCGCGCGAGCGTGAAGGCGGGCGCTGGGCCGCGCAGCACGATCGCCTCCGCTATCAGCCTGACGTTTTGCGTAGACTCACGTCTGAGTATCCGTATCAGCTCAAATTCGTCGTGATGGAACCCGGCGACATGGACGAGATTGAGACCATAATCGACGAAATCGGCCTTAACGAAACAGGGGAGGCTCGCAGCCGGGTGGTTCTCATGCCGGAGGGCATTGGCGCGGAAGCGCTGCGCGATCGCGCCCGTTGGCTGGTGGACTTGTGCAAACAACGCGGCTTCCGCTACAGCCCTCGCCTGCACATCGATATTTGGGGCAATCAGCGGGGCGTATGAGCGATTTTCGATTCGCCGCACGGATGCTTGCGAGGAATCGAGGTTTCACGCTCGCCACGGCGGGTCTGCTCGCCGCCGGCATCGGCGTCACCACGCTTATCTTCAGCGCTGTTGACGCGGTGCTGCTGCGTCCGCTGCCGGTGAGCCATCCAGAGCAGCTTGTACATCTTGTGCAGCGCCTTCCGCGCATCGGCTTGGACAGCCGCGTTCCCATGCCGGCCTACGAGGCCTTGAGGGACCGCTCTATCACCATGTCCTCCGTTTTCGGTGAACAGGAAGTGGATCGCGACATGACCGAACCGGCCCCCGCTGAGCGAATCCGCATCCACCTTTCCACGCCCAATTATTTCGACGCCCTCGGTATCAGTGCTCTCGTGGGCCGCACGCTCGTCGCCGGCGATGCCAGGGACAATCCCGGCGACCCGCCCGCCGTCCTCAGCTACGCCTTCTGGCAGCGCCGCTTCAACGGCGATCCGAACGCGCTCGGAAAAACCATCCGCGTCGTGGGGCATACGTTCGTAGTGGTGGGGGTTCTGCCGCGCGAGTTCAACGGATTTACGACCGACACCGCTCCCGATATTCGCGTTCCGCTGCGGGTTTGGCCTCTGTTCGCGCCCGGCTGGGTGGGTCATTCTGAGTATGTGGAGCTGGATCTGGCGGCCCGCTTGAAACCAGGGAGTTCCCTGGCGACAGCGCAGGCCGAATCGAGAGTCATCTGGCAAGCCGCCATTACCGCGCTGGGGAAACCTATCGGCAGCAGCCGCGATCCGATGTATCCGCTGGAGCTCGCGCCACTGGAGCACGGAACGTCGATTCTACGCGACCGTTATGCCACGGCTCTCAAATTCCTGATCGCGTGCTCCAGTTTTCTCTTGCTGATGGTATGCGCCAACGTCGCGGGCTTGCTATTGGCGCGAGGAGTCGCGCGACGGCAGGAGATCGCGGTAAGGCTCGCTGTCGGCGCGACCAGGACAAGGCTCGCGGGACAGATGCTGGTCGAAAGCGCGATGCTTGCCTCGCTCGGCGCAGCGGGAGGAATCGCGATCGCCGCCGCTTCGACGCCTTTTCTCTCGCGACTGCTCCCGACCATTCATGACCTCGGTTCCAATCGGCTGACGCTGTCGCTTGGGCTGGGCATCGACCGGCGCGTGTTACTGTTCTCGCTGGCGGTATCTGTGGCGACAGTGGTTCTATTTGGCCTTGCGCCGGCGATTGCGGCGTCACGAACCAGCTTGGAGAGCATCCTTCGCGGTATTCGATCCAGCCACGCCTGGCGCGGACGGCAGGCCTTGATTCTGCTCCAGATCGCGCTATGCACCGTGTTGCTGGCCGGCGCAGGCCTGCTGATCCGGACGTTCGACGATCTGCGAAATCTGACTCCGGGCTTCGATGCGGAACGTGTGGTCACGTTCACCATCGACCCGCCGGTGCTTTACACGCCAGGAATGCCGATCGAGACCTTCCAAAAACTGACCGCCGGTTTCAACGATACACTGCTGCAGCGCATTCGCGACACGCCCGGTGTTGTCTCGGTTGCATTGGCTGATAAAGGCGTCTTGCGCGACCGCGGGCTCGGCTCCACAATTGCGCGCGTGGGTGAGAGGCCTTCGCAAGCCGATTACCTTAGCGTCGCGGCGAACTATGTCACGCAGGACTACTTCGACACGATGGGCATTCGTTTCCTGGAGGGCCATCTGTTTAGCGGTTCGCCTTTCGACCTGCCGAAGCCCGAACCGGTGGTCGTGAGTGAAGCCTTCGTCCGGCGATTCTTCCCCGGCGTCGATCCCATCGGTAAACGCTTCGGCGCGGTACCACCCGGGCAGGCCGCCACGGCCGACATGGAAATTACCGGCGTGGTGAATGACGCCAAATACCGGTCGCTGCGCGAACCCATTCTGCCCGTCATCTACCACCCGTTTGCATATCACGAGGGCGCCGTCGTGGTTCCGGTGCGCACGCGAGCCAAGCCGGAGACCATGATTCAACCTTTGCGCCGGGTGATTGCCGCATTCGACCCCGCGATGCCGATCATTGAAGTCGACACACTTTCCGATGAAGTCGACACCAGCGCCTCCGCCGAGCGGCTGACCGCGAGCCTCGGCTCAATCTTCGCCATTCTCGCCGTCTTGCTCAGCGCCGCTGGTATATACGGATTGTTGGCGTACACCGTGGTGCAGCGGCGGCGCGAAATCGGAATCCGCGTGGCGCTGGGCGCAGCTCCCGGCGAGATCGGCGGGATGATCGGAAGGCAGGTGCTGGCGGTCGTGATCGGGGGCGTTGTTCTCGGGCTGGCCACCGCACGGGCGGCTGCGCGTCTTATTGAGGCCTTGCTGTATGGAGTGACCCCAACGGACGCGAAATCGTTCGCCGTTGCAGCCCTGATCGTCCTCGCGATGGCCGCTTGCGCCACGGCAATTCCTGCCGTGCGAGCAGCCAGGATTAATCCCGCTGTTGCGCTGCGTGACGAGAACTGACGCGGATAGCTTTCTTCGCCGTGGTGCTGAGAGGGATCTCTTGCAGGCGCATTTCATCGCGCCAGCGAGCTACCTCAGGAATACGATCCGCGATCGCTTCACGGACCTCGCATAGGTAGTGACGGTTCATGATGGTGTGACGAAATGTTCCCAGCGCCGCACCCGGTGAAAGGCCCGGAAGGGCCTCCGGCAAATCCCAAAATCCCTGAACGCGCGGGCTCGGCGTCAGCAGAATCTTTCCGCGTTTGCGGATCAGCAGCAGGGTCAGCTTTACTCTTGCAGCCTGCTGCTTCGGCTTCTTCATGGGAAGCTCCGCCTGCTTGCCCAGCCTGTGCGCCTCGCACTGTTGCGCCACGGGACATGAATCGCAGAGAAAATAACGAGGCTGGCATACCAGCGCCCCCAACTCCATCAGAGCCTGATTCGACCGTGCCGGATTGTTTCGATCCAGCAAACGGTTCGCCGTCTTCTGCGCGTCGACGTTCGCGTCACCGGTGATTCGAGCCAGCACTCGCTTGACGTTGCCGTCCACGACCGCGTGGGGCAGTCCGAAGGCGATGCTGGCCACGGCCGCGGCGGTGTAATCTCCGATCCCCGGTAATTCGCGTATCGCGGCGTAGTCGCGCGGAAATGCCCCGCGCTCGGCGATCTGCTTCGCGGCTTTATGAAGATTACGCGCGCGCGAGTAGTAACCGAGACCGCTCCACGCCGTCAGCACCTCCGTTTCCCGCGCGGCGGCAAGCGAATCCGCATCCGGGAACCGCGCCAGGAATCGCTCATAGTACGGAATCGCCGCCGCGACGCGAGTTTGCTGGAGCATAATCTCCGAAATCCAAATCGCGTAAGGGTCCCGGGTGCGGCGCCAAGGAAGGTCCCGGGCATTTTTCTCATACCAGACAGCCAGCTTCTTGCGGAGGGGTTGCGCGCTCAAGCTCTTATACTAGTATCTAGCCCTGCCTTGAGTGAAACGATTCAAAACAGTATTCGCATTCGCGGAGCGCGCGTCCATAACCTCAAGGACATCTCCCTTGAGATCCCGCATGAGCGGCTGACGGTGGTCACCGGCGTCTCCGGCTCCGGTAAATCTTCGCTTGCGTTCGATACGATCTACGCCGAGGGCCAGCGCCGCTACGTGGAATCGCTCTCCGCTTACGCGCGCCAGTTTCTGGAGCGCATGGAGCGGCCGGACGTGGATGAGATCGACGGCATCGCGCCACCCGTGGCGATTCGTCAGAAGAACACCACGCGCAACCCGCGCTCCACGGTTGCCACTTCTACGGAGCTGTATGACTTTTTGCGGCTGCTGTGGGCTCGCGCGGGCCGCACGTATTGCCCCAATGGCCATGGCCGCGTGCAACGCGATACGGTGGACCACGTCGCCACGGCAATGCTGGCGCAACCGGAAGGCTCGCGCTGGTACGCGTTGTTTCCGTTACCTCAAGACAAGACCACAGACGCCCTGCGCGACCGTCTTTTCGATCTTCGGAAGCGCGGCTTCAACCGGCTGTATCAGGCGGTGAAGGACGGTCAGCCGAAGATCGTCGAATTCTCCACGCCGGAGTCCTTGCTGGATCTGAATTTCTCCAAGCCTGTTTTCGCTCTCATCGACCGGCTCTCCATCTCGGCGGGCATGCGGCAGCGGCTGGTCGACGCCGTCGAGATCTGCTATCGCGAGTCGGGTGAGGCGATTTTTCAGCCGGCGCAAGGCGGCGAAGCGCTGCGCTTTAATGAAAAGTTCGCTTGCAAGCGTTGCGGCAAGACCTTCGTTGAGCCCGAGCCCAGCCTATTCAGCTTCAACAATCCCAACGGCGCGTGCAAGCGCTGCCAGGGCTTTGGCAACACTATCGACTACGACATGGATCTGGTGATCCCGAACCGGGGACTGTCCTTGCAGGAGGGCGCGGTGGATCCCTGGACCAAGCCGCAGCACTCCGGGTATATGGCCGATTTCCGGAGAGCCAACAAAGGGAAGGTGCGCTTCAACGTTCCGGTATACGAGCTTGACCAGGAGGAGCGGACCATTCTCTATGAGGCCATCCGCCGCTATTTCCGCGAGATTGAATCGAAGAAGTACAAGGTCCATGTACGCGTGTTCTTGAGCCGTTACCGGGGCTATGCTTTGTGCCCGGATTGCGGCGGCTCACGTTTGCGCCCGGAAGCTCTGTGGATTCGCGTGGGCGCGAAAAATATCGGTGAAGTGGTTCGCTTGAACATCAAGCAGGCTCTGGATTATTTCGACACGGTGCAGCTTTCGCCGGAAGAAGCTTCCATCGCGGAGCGGGTGCTGGTCGAAATCCGGCAGCGGCTCAAGTTCCTGAACAACGTCGGCCTCGAATACCTGACGCTGGACCGGCTATCGATGACGCTTTCCGGGGGCGAAGCGCAGCGCATTCAGCTGGCCACGTGTTTGGGGTCTCGATTGGTCGGCGCATGCTACGTGCTGGATGAACCCTCCATCGGGCTGCACAGCCGCGACACCACGCGCCTGATCACGATTCTCGAAGGACTGCGCGATCTCGGAAACACGATTCTTGTGGTGGAGCACGATCCGGATGTGATGCGGTCTTCGGATCACATCATCGACCTCGGGCCGGGCGCGGGAGAAAACGGGGGCCGCATCGTTTTCGAAGGCCCGTTCCTGAAGCTGATCGAGACTGGAAACAATTCCCTCACTTCGCGTTACTTGCGCGGCGAGCTGAAGACGTCGCACCTGACCACGCGAAGGACTCCCAATTTCAAGCGTGCGGTGCGTTTCCTGGGCGCGCAGGCGCACAACCTCAAAGGGATCGACGTAGCCATACCGTTGAATCTGATGGTGGCGATCACGGGCGTCTCGGGTTCGGGCAAGTCCACGCTGGTTCACGACGTCATCTATCAATCGCTGATGAAGCGGATGGACCGGCAGGTCCCTTCGCCGCCGGATGCCGAGGAGTGGGGCACGGCGCCGGAAAAGCTGACGTGCCGCAAGGTGGAGAAGGCGGACTTGCTGACGCAGGTGGTGCTGGTGGATCAATCCCCCATCGGCCGCACGCCACGCTCGAATCCCGTCACCTACATCAAGGCCTTCGATATTATCCGCGAGCTGTTTGCGTCGACCGCGGAAGCCGACCGCCGCGGCTACGGCCCGGGCCACTTTTCTTTCAACATACCGGGAGGCCGGTGCGAGACGTGCCAGGGCGATGGCACGGTCACGGTGGAGATGCAGTTCCTGGCGGATGTCGAACTGGTGTGCGATGACTGCAAAGGCACTCGCTTCAAGCCCGGGGTGTTGGAAGTGCGCTACCACACGCTCAACATTCACGAGGTATTGCAACTCACGGTCAAGGAGGCGATCTCATTTTTTTCCTCCACGCCGCGGCTGGCGGACCGGTTGCGCGTGCTGAATGACGTCGGGCTTGGCTATTTACGGCTGGGTCAATCCGCAACCACGCTTTCCGGCGGCGAGGCGCAGCGCGTGAAGCTGGCCGCGCACCTCGCGCAAGCCACCAGCAAGGGTGCGCTATACATCTTCGATGAACCGACCACCGGTCTGCATTTCGACGACATCGCCAAGCTGCTGGATGCATTCGAACGGCTGTTGCGTTCCGGCGCCAGCATCCTCATCATCGAACACAACCTGGAAGTGATCCGCCGCGCGGATTGGGTGATCGACCTGGGACCGGAGGGCGGAGACGGCGGCGGACGCATCGTCGCCGAAGGAACTCCGGAACAGATTGCCGGAGTGAAGGAATCGTATACTGGCAGGTACTTGCATGAGGCAGGGGTGAAGCCCGCGACATAGATGCCAACGGTTCCTCATACAGAACATCACTTTGAGTCGTCCGAAACGGTGCGCGACATTGTCATCGGAATGGCGGACGGTCTCACGGTCCCCTTCGCGTTGGCCGCGGGGCTCACGGGCGCCGTGGACGCGTCACGAGTAATCGTCATCGCGGGCCTGGCGGAGATCGCGGCCGGCTCAATCGCGATGGGGCTTGGTGGATATTTGGCAGCGAGGGGCGATGCCGAGCATTACGCCAGCGAGCGCGCTCGCGAGGAGCGCGAAATTGTTGAGAAGACCGACTACGAGCGGCACGAGGTCTTAGAGATTCTCGAATCCTACGGGCTGACCCATGACCAAAGCACGCCCATTCTGGCAGCCTTCGAGAGGAATCCAAAAGTGTGGGTGGATTGGATGATGCGTTTCGAGCTGGGGCTGGAGGAACCTCATCCCGACCGCGCCAAGCACAGCGCCGTCACCATCGCCGCCTCCTACATCGCGGGCGGTTTGATTCCATTGACGCCCTACATGCTGCTTCCGCGTGCGGCCACGGCCATGCAGATTTCCGTCGCCGCGACCGTTATCGCCCTCGCGATTTTCGGCTACATCAAAGGCCGCTACACCGGCGCGCCGCCGGTGCTCAGCGCCATCCGCACCACGTTGATCGGAGGTCTCGCGGCGGGCGCGGCCTACGCAATTGCCCGACTGATCAGTTGAGAAATTCTGTCCGCTTCTTTAACTGATATTGCATGCGGGCCAAGGTCGAGGCGCTGATGGGCTCAACGGCGCGCGAAATCGGTGTTTTGGTTCTGGTGTTTGCGCCGTTGGAATCCTACCTACGGGGACCTGACACACCCGCTGCGTTTGTCGTGCTGGCAGCCATTGGAAGCTTGCTTCTCATGGCCGCGGGAATTATTCTGGAGGCAAGAGCGGACAAAAAGAGATGAAATTTCCTCCGGAGTGGATCCCGACATTTGTTGGAGCCGGCGTTCTGCTGCTGGTCGGCTACGGGCTTCTCTTCCTAGATTGGCTGGAGGACCGGCGGCGGAAGAAGGAAACCGGCCCTTCCAAAACAGAGGTGTGACGGATGCGGCTGGCGTTCTGCTTTCTCTCGATGGCTGCCGCAGTGTGCGCTCAAGCGACCACTAAGCTCGATTCAGACCTTTCCGCGCTGGCGAGGCCCGGCGCGCCCATCGCATCGATTGCCACACGCATCGCGGACGACATCCTCGCGCTGGCGGAGAAGGATGCACAGCCGTCGCGTCAAACCACTCTGGATTTTTCGGTGGAATTGAGCAAGGCTCTGACCGGGAAACGATCGTCAGCCGAAAAAGTGCAAGCCGTGAGCGACGCGATGCTTCTGGTGATCCAGAGCTCGGGTGTGCCAAGCGCGCGATTCCATTCCGCCATCGAGCAGTTCCGCGCCGCGCTGATCGCCCTCGACGCATCGCCATTGGACGCGAGAAGCGCCGCCAACCGGCTCATGATTTTGGGCCAGGAAGTCCGCGGTCCGGAGGACATCCATCTCAAGGACCTCCATCTCCTCAAGCAGCGCTAGTTGTGCTTGGGGACCTGGGGGGCGCAGGCGCCATTGCAGGATTTCCGGTCCAGCTTGCATCCCTCGCGGCCCTTGGACGTGAGGGCCCGTTTGAGGCAGGCGCTGTACATCACTGAGCAACGGTCCTGGCATTGCGCCTTGGGGCTCTTGGGATCGGCTGCGGCCGCCAGCAGGAACAAGGCCGTGCTGGCTAGAACGAATCTCATGTTTCCTCACTGGGTACTATCGGTCTGGGACACCAATTTCTCCACGCCGACGATATAGATCGCCGGCTTGCCATGCCGGTCGCTGCCGAAAAACACGTTCTGGCTGTTGAGAGAGAAGCGCGGAGCCACAATGCGTGCATCGCTCGAATGGTGCTCGCATAGAGTCAGCTCGCGCCTGACCGAGCGGACCAGCAGCAGCACGTGCGGCGACGCTTTACTCCCGCTGGCGCCGACGAAGACGCTCGCGTCGGCGTTGCGCTCAAATGCGACGAATTGGGTTGTGTCGGCGAGCCAGGAGTCTTCATTGGTATCCGGAGTAATTTCCCGAATGTTATGCAGCTTGTGGGTGTCGGCAGGGTAATTGAGATAGAGCACGGTCCGGCCGTCCGGACTCCAGTTCGCGGGGCCCGTTTCTCCCTGGGCCAGGCGGAGCCGGTGATTCTGTTGGCCGTCGTAGTTGGCCAGCCACAAATCATTCCCTCGGCCGTACAGGACGGACGCTCGCTTGGGACGCGGAATCGGGTCGCGCATCTCTTCTCCAGCCTCGGCCAGGGTTACTGCCATTCCGTCGCTCATACGAATCAGCCGTAACCGGTGATTTGCGCCCTTCTTCTCCACTAGCGCCGCGTAGAGGCCATCCTCCGCCAGACTCATGCCGGTTCCGCTCTCGAATCCATCTGGAATCCGGTAGACCTCGCGCGCCTTTCCGCTTCCGATATTCACCAACAGCAGCTTGCCGCCGGCAACGCAGCAGAATCCTCGCTCATCCGGCGTTAAAGTTAGCGACGCCGGATCGAGCCCTTCTTGCTCGGTCAGTTGCCGCGAAACACCGGTTTTCGCATCCATGCGAAGGGCCTCCATCCGGCCAGTCTCCTCGGATGCATACAGCAGGAAGTTGCCACGCCGAGGCAGGGCGCGGTTGTAATGCGCGGGTAAAAGGCTGATGTACGCCGGATCCGTCAGACGGACCACCGGAAACTCGGTGGAGGGATCCTTATAGTCGAAGAATGCGGAAGGAACCGGCTTAGTCTTGTCCGCCCAGCCGGTCAAGCACGCCAACGGCACGGTGGACACAAACCACCGGCGTGAGCGCTTCATGCTTTGATGGTAGCGTTTTCTTAAAAGGGCAGATCCGGCTGGACCTGTTGGAAAATCGCCGACTTGGACAAAAACGTATACGGGTTGACTGGGGCGCCATGTTGGCGAACTTCGTAATGAAGATGAGGCGCCGTCACTCGGCCCGTGGCGCCGGAATAAGCCAGGATTTCGCCGCGCCGGATTTCCTGCCCAGGGATCACCTCAAACTTCGAAAGGTGGGCATACCAAGTGGAGCATCCGTTGCCGTGATCGATCACCACCAGCTTGCCGTAGCCGTCCGGACGATAGGCCGCATACTCCACCACTCCATCCGCCGCTGCGCGCACTGGAGTACCCATCGCCGCCGCAATATCAACGCCAGTGTGAATCTCACCGCGATTCTCACCCTCTGGCGAAAACGGATCTTCGCGATCGCCGTAGCGGCTGAGCAGGCGGCCATTCACCGGCCACAGGCTGGGGATCACGTTCTTCTGCCACGAGTGGGCGTATTCATGATTCAGCCGGGAAATACTTGCCGTCTTCAGGAAGTTATACTCTTCGATCGATTCCTTGTAGTCAGGGACCAGCGGGCCTTCATCCGCGATGTCGTCCGCTCCCACTAAGCCGCGGTTCAATCCCAAGGCGACGCTTACTTCGCTGGCCATCATTTGCAAAGAGGCCAATTGTTCGTCCTTCTGGCCGCTCTCCGCCAGCAATACTTGGTATTTGGTCCGGAGGGTGTCTACCTGGTCTCGAAGCGAATTATAGTTGGCCACCTTCCAGGTCATCCGGAGGTAGCTGGAAACCATGCCAAACAAAGAAACGGAGCCAAAAAGGGCAAGTCCTACAACCAGATACAAAGCTTGGTGGGGGATGTGGATACGCCGCAGCCGCCCGTGCAAGGAATGCGCCAGGACAACTACGAAATAATGCTGCTTCATGCTTCTCCTATTCCTAACATTCGGCACGACCCCCTACCCGACATCAGACAATACATCATCGGACAATCCATCCATCGGACAATGCTTCCCGGAACCAGTGAGTCGTCGGCCGGAGATTTACTACGCAGGCGTTACAACTGAAGATTAACGAATTGTCAGGATACCGAAATCGGGAGGCTGTGTCAAGCGTTACTGTGATAGCAGGGTCCTCGCGTCCGAGCCACGAAAATTGCGATAAACCGTTGATGTATAGTGCTTTATTCGCGTTTGGCCGCAGGTGAGCACGCCGGTGAGCCGGTTTCTTTCTTAGCCAGGATTCTCCAGGACTTAAGTGGCATCGCGTACCCGATGCACGATTCCTGAGTGGGGGTGCGCCAGCATATCGTAGAATACTTGCAGGGAACAACGATCGCCGATCTGGCGAGATCGCTGGGGGAGAGCGCCGCTTGCCCGGACCCGCCGGCGCACTTCCGCCAAATAGAGTTTCAAGGAGCCAATATGCAGAATTCCGTTCTTGTGCCCATGGTGGTGGAACAAACCTCGCGCGGCGAGCGCGCCTTCGATATCTACTCGCGCCTGCTGAAGGAGAACATCATCTTTTTGGGCACGCCCATCGACGACAACGTCGCCAATCTGGTGATCGCCCAGTTGCTGTTCCTGGCCGCGGAGGATCCGGAGAAGGATATTTCGATCTACATCAATTCCCCGGGAGGATCGATCACCGCCGGGTTGGCGATCCTGGATACGATGCGGCTGGTGCAACCGGATATCGTGACCTATTGCGTGGGGCAAGCCGCTTCCATGGCAGCCGTGCTGCTGGCGTGCGGGACTAAGGGCAAGCGCTACAGCCTGCCCCACTCGCGGATTCTGATTCACCAGCCGTCCATGAGCGGCCTGGCCGGGCAAGCCACCGACATCGATATTTACGCCAAGGAAATCCTGCGGATGAGGGAGACGTTGAACGACATTCTGGCCACCGCAACGGGACAGTCCATGGAACGGATTGGGCGCGACGTCGACCGCGACTACATTCTGGAGCCGGAGCAAGCGCTGGAGTATGGATTGATCGACCGCGTAATCAGCAGCCGGACGCTCGAGCCCGTTACGAAGTAGCCCGTGACGAAGTAGGCTCTACTCGATTACCTTAGGAACGATCACCAGAATCAGAGCGTTGCCGGCGTTGTCGATGCTGGACTTGCCGACCACGGTCTTTTGGCCTTCGGCTAAGTCCAGTTCGGTTTGGATGGAGCCGATGTTGACATTCCTCTGCTTACCATCCGGTCCGTAGCTCGTGGTCGTGAGGTTCATCGACAAGCTATCGATGTGGACCATGTAGGGTTTGTCCTGCGAGACGCGGATCCGTCCGTAGCGAAAGTCATAGTGCACTCCCGAGCCAGGGAGCACTCCCGAGGTATACGCATTCTCCATGTTTCGCGTGTCCGGCGCACTACGGCCGCGCAGGATGAACGACTCGGCCAGCTTGTATCCCTTGTAAGTAAACAAGCTGTGAAGCTGCTTCACGGTGGACGCCAGATCCTGGGGAACATCGTCGCCTGGGGTCTGGGTTCCCGAAAGCATGTAGACCGTCAACTCGACGTTCTTGACCGGCGGCTCGGAAGACTTCTCTTGTCCAAGGGCAAGCGCGGCAAAGGCTAGCAGCATTAGGGCATTGCGTCTCATTTTGAATTCTCCTGTTCAATCCACGATCCAATAGATGACCACGTCCGGGTCCTGCGTCAGCATCTTGATTTTCAGCGGCTGGACTTTTCCAGTAATCGGCTCCGCACTGGGCCTCGTAACCGGCTCCGGAGCGGGTAGCGGCTGTTCTGGAATCGCGACGATGGCGCGAGGCGTAGGCGCTGGGAGCGGAGCAGGTGCCGGAGACCTGGGCAAAAGGAAGGCGCACAGGGCCGCCGCGGCAGCGGCCGTTCCCACCAGCCACGGGTACAGGGTTCTGCGCCGGGGAACTTGCACGGCCATCGGCGGCAATTCTTCGCCGCGCAGAGCTTCCAGTACGGCCGAATTGGCGCGCAACTCCCCGGCCAGCGTGCGGCAGGCCGCACAGCCGCGCAGATGCTCTTCCACCGCAAGATTCGATTCACCGTTTGCGAGCAGCAGCTCGCAATCCACACACTTCATCGCCTGCTCCTGACATACTTCGCTAACTTAAGACGGCCGCTGGCCGCCTGACTCCGGACAGTAACTTCCTCGACTCCCAAAATCGCCGCGACTTCCCCAGTGGGGAGTCCCTCAATATCGCGCAGCACCAGGGCCGTGCGCTCACGATGAGGGAGGGTTCCCAGCCCCTCCAACACCAGTCTTTTTCGCTCTTCGATAACCAGGGCGCGCTCCGGATCGGGGGCCGGATCTGTTTCGGAACGCGGTCCTAAGGGTGGGATGCCGGTTATACCCCTTCGCCGGCGGTAGTGGTCGTTGCAGACATTTACGGTCACCCGGTATAGCCAGGCTTTTGGGTCCGCGCCGATTCGGTCCCGGTTGCGGAACAGGCGCAGAAAAACTTCCTGTGCCGCGTCTTGCGCGTCCTCCAAACGGCCGAGCAGCCGGTAGGCGACCCTTTGCACCATCCGCTGATGCTGGTCCACCAGTGTCTCGAACGCATCCCCGGTGTCGCTACCAATGGCCGGCAGTGTTAACTCTCCAAGCGTCACTTCACAAGACAATACGCTTGGGAGCCTGCGATCGTTGAGGGAAGGAGGGAGATTTATTGCTGTAGGGCGATCACATTCTCAATGCCACGGGCTCAGGACACCGATCAGCCCGAAGCGGCGCTCGGCGGGAAAAACGGCGAAGGCCTGTTACTAGCGTACGGGCCATGCCTTCTTTCACCGCGTGAGCATCGCGTTTGGGGGTGGCTCTATTGGGCTACGCCGAGACCGGAGATGGTCTGCGTGGCATTGGATCCGACAAATTCGATCTCGGGTACGCCGAACCGGGGAGCTGCAGTCCCTTGAGCCGGTATAAAGCTCGCCCGGCTGAGGACGAAGTCCAGCGTCAGAGTGGTCGAAGTCGACGTTCCAGTGCCGGTCGTTCCAGTGCCGGTCGTTCCGGTGCCGCTGGTGCCCGTTTCACTCGTGCCGGTACCGCTGGTCGACGTCGAGGTTGCTCCTAAGGCCAGTCCGTTCGGCGAGGGAGTGAGCGTCAGGGTTCCAGAGCAGTCTGGATTGATGGTGTAAGTTCCGGTGAATTGGAGGTACCCCAATCCGCTCGAAGCGGGGGTCCCGTTTGGCGAAGACCCGCTTGAGGAAGAGGCGCTGCTGGATGACACGGGAGTAATGACATTTCCATTTCCATCGAACTGAACCAGGCCGAAGAAGAATAATGGAGTTTCCGCCGATGTCCCGCTGGTCCCCGTTGTGCTGCTAGAGCCTGCCTTAGTTGCTGCGGTGCCAGTGAGCGCATACGCGCCCATTAGCTGGTTGGCGGCGCAGGTTTGAGCCGCCGGTCGAACCAGCTTGACCAGCAGGGTGGTCTCAAAGGAGCCGGAGGGGCCGGTGGAAGTCGAACCCGTGCCGGTGCCGGACGACTGCAGCAAACTCAAATCGATCTCGGATCCGCCGTTGATCACGACTCCTTGCAGGGTCTTCATGGCTGAGTTGGTTCCAAAGGCGTCCGTCAGGTTGACTGTGATGGTGCAGTTGGCATTTAAGACATATGTTCCAACCGCGAGCGTCGTTTGGTTCGCTCCACTCTGCTGAGCCGTGGACATTCCAAGAATATTGCCGGCTCCGTCAAAATACAGGGTCCCCACCGACGCAAATGGGCTGGACGGGTTGGCAATTCCGCCCAGCAGCATGCCAATCTCGGTATTGGAATAACCGGAGGTGCTGGAGCCAGTTCCGGATGTTCCGGATGTTCCCGTTGTTCCGGTTGTCGTTGAGGCCGATGAACCCGTGCCCAGTGCTGTAAAGGAATAGTAGCCGCCCACAGCAACGTCCGGAATATTACAGGTCTGCGCGGAAGCCATGCTCGCCCAGAGCATCGCGCCTCCGAAAAGTGTGACAAAACCTACAGAGTCCGTCATTCGCATAAAATGCCTCGCAGGGAGAATTTAGAGACACTTCCGCGCTATTGGCAAACTCAGTTCCATTCGCGAGCCCGCTCGGATCTTGATGAGAGCCTTGAGAGAACCTGCGCACCGGCGACTGCCGCGTAAACTTTGCCTTAGTATTATTTGCTGAATTCTGCAAAATGCGGAGCCCACATCTGCCGGAAGGCTGCCCCGGTGAAGAATCCCGGACTAGCTCTTCGGTAGCCGTGATGGAGGCGTCCTCGGAGTCGACCGCAGCTACCACTTCCCAGGAAACGGCGGTTACGCCAGTTTCGAGCGATGGCCGCGTTACGATTTGCTCGAGCGCTTCCTCCTGCCGGCCGATCGATTTCAGGTACGCCTTCACGTTCACGCGCGCCAGCACTTCTTCGTCCAGACTGTGCAGCGCGATCAGCGTCAGCGGCGTGCGGCCGGCGGTTTGGGTGAGCATGGTGCGGATGTTCACTTCATCGGCCGTTCGGCAGGTGCAGCGCAGGCGATAGAGGATTTCGCGTTCGCCTTTTTCGACCGGCTCGCGGTTGACGCGCTGCGCGATGGGCCGCAGAACCAGATTGGCGGCCAACACTCCGGCCGCTCCCATCGCGGCAAATTCAATTCAAAGCGCCGAACGCCAGTGCGCCAATCAAGCGAAGGGCGGCTGGCTTGTAAAGTTTTTTGAAGAATTTTTTACGGCGCGGGACGGGAGTATCCGAATCGGCCCCAGGCCGCGATGGAATCGAGAGCCGGGCGTCCGTCCTGATCCAGCGGTTCATTCACCACGAAGCCCGCGCCGGAGATGGCATTGACCGCAGCAGCGCCTTGGGACGCGTCCATCTCCCAATAGGCGTCGCGAGGACGCGGATTGACCGCGGTTCCGGTATACGCCGAAAACAAGCGGAGCGGAGCGCCGGATTGCCCGGCGGCTTCAATCAGGCTGGCGGTGTTTTCGTTATCGGGAAGCTCCAGCACAACGCGGCGGCCGGCGTCGCGGAGCGTTTCGAGAAGGGCGCTTGTATCGGGCAAAACGCCGCCGTGCAGCACGATGGATTTGACGGTCGGGCAACCCTTCAGCATCTCTCCGACGGCCGGGATATCGGGCGAGCCGAAGCCGATCGCCATATCTACTCCATAAAACTGCGCCACTTCGGCGATGCTCCGGAGCGTGGGCAGGAGTTCGGGGGCCGGCGCGGGTTCGAAGGAGATCTCCAGGCGATTGAAGCGGTCGTGGGCCATGGCTGCGAATTGTCCGCGCCAGAAATCGGTCGACTGGAACCATGCCGCTTCAGGCTGGGCTACGATCCGCACGCCGCGAAGGGCCAGCGCGGGAACTCCGTGGGTCAACTTTAGCCTCCCGTTGGAGTGCATCTGCTCGGCGGCTTCCAGCAGTCCGTACATCAAGCCGCGCAGATCGCCGCCCGTCACGTGACCGCCGCCAGCAGCATAGAGTCTCAATACGGAAGGTTTCGGGAGCTTCCAGATTGAGCTCCGGCATGACTTTCGGTTTGTATCTGAAATTACGCGCGTCGATGGCGGCGTTCAATTCGGCCGTGCCGAACTCGACCGGCCCGGCGTGCAAAGCGCCGGTGCACAGGACCAAGCCTATCCAAGTCCGATTAATCCACGACCGCATGCCAGCCTCGTCTCGAAAGATCGCGATACAGGATCGCCAATCCTACCCCGCCCATGCCCAATAGCGCCAGGCCAGGCGCCGGTTCGCGCAGTAACAATTTTCCCGTGCCGAACAAAGCCCCGTAAATCAGCATACAGCCGGCGGCCCAATCCAGCAGATTGCGGAGTCCATCATGCTGCGGCTGAATCTCCGGGGCAAGCTTGGCGATGGGTCCCCAGCCGGCGGCCGAGGGCCGGGTACGCCGGTAAAACGCGAGCAGCGTTTCCGCCGGTTCGGGACCGGTTGCCAGCGTCACGATCAACCACACCGCTGTGGTGATCGAGACGGTGACGATCATGAGCCAGGCAAAATCCTCCGGCTTATCCGTATCGAAATGCCAGCGCCACTGCAAGGCGATGGAGACGGCGAAGGCCGAGATCATGGCCGATACCTCGCTCCACGCGTTGATGCGCCACCAATACCAGCGCAGCAGCAAGACTCCGCCGGTGCCGGCTCCGGTGACCAGCAGAAGTTTCCAGGCTCCGGCGATGGAATCGAGGTACGAGGTAACCACCGCGGACACAAGGGTGAGAAAAACGGTCGCCAGGCGCGACATGAGCACGTAATGCCGCTGCGGGGCGTCCTGTTTTATGAAGCGGCGATAGAAATCGTTGACCAGGTAACTGGCGCCCCAATTGAGCTGGGTCGCGATGGTGGACATGTAGGCCGCGGCGAACGCAGCGACCATTAAACCGCGCAAGGAGGGCGGAAGAACCAGGATCATGACGCGCACGTAGCCCGTCTCCGGTTTCGCGAGCCCTGGAAATAGAATCAGTGACGCCAGAGCGACCAGGATCCACGGCCACGGCCGTACGGCGTAGTGCGCGACGTTGAACCACAGCGTTGCGAGCAGGGAGTGCTTTTCATCCCGCGCGCACAGCATGCGCTGGGCGACGTAGCCCCCGCCGCCGGGTTCCGCGCCGGGATACCAGGTGGCCCACCAGTTGAGCGAAATGTAGACCAGGAAGGCGATCACAGGCATCCAGGCGGAGTTGAGATCGGGGACGAAGTCCAGCACCGATCCGGCGTGCGTGCCCGCTCGGGCGGCGTCCACCACGGCGAGTTTCTGTTTCATGGCTTCGATTCCGCCAACGGCTCGCACCGAATACACCGCGAGCACGATCACCATCCCCATCTTCACGATGAATTGAAATACGTCGGTGACCAGCACGCCCCATAATCCCGATAGAGCCGAGATGAACGCGGTAAGAGCGATGATCCCCAACACCACTAGAAGAGCTTGCCGCTCTCCTATGCCCAACACCAGCGAAAGAATGTCCACCATCGCTTTATTCACCCAGCCGAGGATGATGCAGTTGATGGGAATGCCGAGGTATAGTGCGCGGAAACCTCTCAAGAAGGCAGCGGGCTTTCCGGAGTAGCGGATCTCAGCGAATTCGATATCCGTCATGACGCCGGAGCGGCGCCACAGGCGGGCGTAGAAAAACACGGTGAGCATTCCGCTGGCGACGAAACACCACCACAGCCAGTTTCCGGCGACGCCACCGACAGCGACCATTCCAGTAACCGCCAGAGGCGTATCGGCGGCGAACGTCGCAGCGACCATGGAGGTCCCCGCCAGCCACCAGGGAACGTCGCGGCCGGAGAGGAAAAACTCATCGATGCTCGACTTGGCGCGGGCGCGATAGTACAGGCCGACGCCCAAATTGAAGAGGAAGTACAGCGCGACCACGGACCAGTCGAGAGGTGTAAGCTGCACGGGGTAAGCACGAATTATACAGTGGCTAGGGGACTCTGCGCGCAGTGTACGTGGGATATATTGATGTCAATGCTCCGCTGCTTGGTGGCGATGACGTTCGGTGGCGCGATACTGTGGGGCCAGGCTGCCGAACCTCCTCCTGTACCGTCTCCGGCGAAGCCTCAGAACTGGACGGTCACCGGAACCGTCACCAATTCGATCACCGGGCAGCCGATTTCCGGCGCCGTAGTGATTTGGGAGCCATCCTTCGCTTCTTACGGCTTCCGCGACCGCCCCATTGAGGAAGAAGCGCCTTCGGCTAACGCCGCGCGTGTGACCACGGGCGCTTCGGGATCGTTCAGTGTCTCAGCCGATCCGACGGCTACGGGAATCCGGCTGTTCGTCTCGGGGGCTGGTTATCGCGCGCAGGACGGCAAGAACTACGCGGCGGTGGCGGTGCGCGCGGGCTCCCCGCCATTAGCGATTCGCCTCACGCCGCAGAGCTCGGTTCAAGGGCGGGTCACCAACTCCGCGGGGGAGCCGCTGGCGGGAATCGACGTGAACCTGGTGCACGTTGAAATCCGCGATGGCCGGCGCCAAGCCCGCCAGGTTTTCACCAAGCCAACCGGCCCCGGCGGCGATTTTGTGTTTGAAGACGTTCCCGCCGGAGCCTTCTACCTTCGCGCCGCAGGACAAGCGAGCGGCAAGACCTACGGGCCCTTTTTTTATCCTGAGGCCCTGACGCAGGATCAAGCGCGCCTTCTGCGAGCGGCTCCGGGACAGGCGGTCACGACGGATTTCCGCCTGGAAAGCCACGAATCCTACCAGGTGCGGGGGATTGTCACCGACATGCCCTTGCGCCGCGGCGTCACGATTCGATTGCTGCGCGGAGACGATCCGGTGGGCCCGCAGGCCGCTGCCAGTCCCAATGGAACGTTCGATGTGGCGGGCGTTGCTGCTGGAGCTTATACGCTGCAAGCCTACACGCCAAATCTTACTCCCTTGAACTTCGGCGAGACGGCGGTGACTGTCGGCGAGCGGGATTCCGTGGGCGTCAAAGTTACGATCAGCGAAGGCATCGACATCCCGGGGCACATTGATTTTCACGGCCCTGGGAGCTTGGAGAAATATGCGGTGGTTTACGCCACCCCGTTCTATCCGCGGCACTGGCCGGGCGACGTCAAGGAAATCACGGCGGTGATGAATCCTAAAGGGAACTTCGTGCTGAAGAATCTTCAGCCCGGAAAATACGAGATCACCGTGCGCAGTTTGCCGGACTTCTACATTTCCGAAATGCGCGCGGATTTTCACTCGCAATCCCAAGGCGCGGCTTCCCAAGACATTCTGGGGCAGGGTCTGACCGTACCGCCGAGCAACCCTCCTAGTCTCGCCATCGAAATGAAGACCGGTGCGGCGGAGATTACGGGTAGGATTGAGGACGCCAAGCCTGGCGAACTTTATAGTGTGGCGCTAATCGTGATGCGCGGCGAAGTAGCGATACCGAACATCCTGCGCGCGCCGGACGGCCACGTTTTGATACCCGGCCTCGCACCGGGAGATTACACGCTGCTGGCGTGGCCCGAGGCGCGGGAGGTGGAATATCGCAACGCCGCGGTGCTTGCTGGGTTGCTCCCGCAAGGCACGACGGTGTCGCTGGTCGAGGGGAGAAAGCGGAGCCTAACGCTCGAGCCGGTGCGGTAGCGTCTTTCTATTTCAGCATCGTCTACTTCAGTACGGTCTTCGCAACGGCCTGATTGTCGACGTCGTCCGACACCCGGACGGCGATGGTCATCTCGCCCGAGCCCCGATCCAATGAGACGCGATAGTCTTCATCCATCGAATCGGTCAGGCGGGAGGTTGGCTCGACCACCATCCAATCGCCGCCGTTGATGGAGTACTCGGCCTTGCCAAGATTGCTCAAGGCGTCTTTGGCGTGGAAGCGAATTTCGACCTTGCTTCCGGAAGGCGCCGCGGTGAGGCCCGTGATATCGGGCGGGGTGTTATCGATCAGGAAGGGTTCCGACTCGCGTGTGGAGGACAGGGCCTGATCCGGAGGGTTCGAGGGCGAATCTGAGGCCGTGATGCGGACCAGGTATTTGCCATCGGGATACGCAGTGGAATCCCAGCTTACGTAGTTCTCGCGAATCTTGTCGTGGATCAGTTTCCATCCGGTTTCATTCACGCCCCGGATTTCGGCCGTGAAGATCAGCGTATCGCCGTTCTCATCCCCGGCCAGCCAGCGCGCGCCGATGAATCCCTTGGCCCACGTCATCGCCGGGGTGCTGGCGGAGGTAGAGGGCGAGGAATTGGAATTCGACGCCCGCTTCCCGATTTGCGGCAGAGATAGAATGGTCGGCCCGCTGGAGGATGGCGCGACGTTGGAGGGCGCGGGGAACCTATAATTCTCCGGAGTGATCTCGACGCTTTCGATCACCGGCGCGATATCCTTCATCTGGTAGGCGACCTCGGCTTGATCGATCTCTCCGGCGCCGGTCAGCGTGGCCTTGTATTCCAGAAACCGGGCTGGCGGGGACACGATCCGGCCCGCGTTCAGTTTCTCCCAGGAGCTCCAGCTCTGCTGCGGACGGTCCAGATTGCCGCTCCGGGTTTCGATTTCGACGCCGCCGCGGTCCTCCGGCATCAGCGAGACTCGGCCCCAATACGTAAACGCTCCCGCGTCGAGCACGTCGCTTTCAAATGTTCCCGAGGCCTCCGGATTGGGGCCCACGGCGAATAGTTTTCCGATGTTGCCGGTCGCGGCGAACACGGTTCCATCGGGAGCCGGGAGCAGCCCCGTGACTTGCATCGATTCGAGACTGCGCAGCCGTGTGAAGGAATGATCGGAATCGATGCGATAGAGGTATCCGCGATTGCCCGTTCCGGCGATGGCCCGTCCGCGTCCGTCGATCGCCAGGGCGTAGACCAGATCCTGCGAATCGCTCCACACCTTGCGCGCATAGCCGTCGGTCTCGATGCGATAAATCTCCGATCCTCCGGGAACCACCGGGGCCGGGGCCGGAGCCGGAAGACCAGAGGCGCGGGCTGCGTTCGCGGCTGCGACAGCGGGTGGCGTTGGCGTGACTACCGATGCGGTGGGTGGGGGCGGCGCTGGAGCCGTAGAATTTGCGGGGGCCGCTTGCTTATTGCCGACGGCGGCTGCGTAAATCGTCCCGTCAGGCGCCGCTGCAACGGCGGTAATCTCGCGTTTCGGAGCTTGATACAGCACGAATCCCTGTCCGGCGGGATTCACCCTGAAAATCAGACCGCTGGGATCGGTGCCCACGATCAGGTTGCCCTTGGCATCGACCACCAGCGACCGCGCGTGCGTCTCCTCAGTCTTGAAGAACACGGATCCGGCTCCGGCAGGCGTCACCTTGTGAATTTCACCGTGGTCCCCCGTGGCCACGTACAAGTTGCCGCCACGGTCGAAGGCCATGGCCCAGATGTACTTGGTCTTGGGATCGTAGAATACTTCCGCCTTGCCGGAGGCGTCGACGCGATACACCTTGCCGTCCGGCGAAGTGGCAGCGTAAACGCGATCCATTCCATCGACGGCAATGGCCTGCACGGCGACGCCATCCAGTTCCGCAAGGGTCTTAACGCTACCCCTTGGATCCACTTGGAAAAGCTTGACGCTGGAAGCGCCTAAGCCTCCGCCGGCGGTGTAGAGGTTGCCTTTGGAATCGCGTCCCAGGGCCCATAGAAAGGCTACAGAAGCGTCAAAGATCTCCTTGGCGGCCGGAGCCAGCGTAAGCTTGCCGTCGCTCGAAAGCGACAGGCCAGTGAGGCTGCCTTTCTCGAAGCTGGCCATGTCGTTCTGGGTCCAGGTCTTGGTTTCGACCGCCAGCGCCGGAAGAAAAGCAACCAAGGCTGCGCCTAGGCCGACGCCTACGCCATATTTGTTCATTGATTTGTTCTACTTTACCGCTTTACTTGACGCGTTACTTAACGACGATGCGCAGGGAGTAGCTTCCGCTCACCATCTCATCAAAGGGGACGGATAACTGCTCCTCAGCCGTTTCAGGGGTCCCGGCCAAGGATTTGCTGGCGGCGTGGTCGGCCTGAAGCAGGTTCACCATGGAGCCGGGTAGCGAGGGCAGAATTTTATCGTCGGTGAAATAGGTGGCCCGGTTCTCCACCAGCGAAACGTACATGCGGTTATTGCTGCGTTCCTGATTCAGCAAGGAAACGGTCTCGGGAATATCCATGAACCGGCTTCCCGCGGCGCCCACGCTTTGCAGGCGATTCAAAGTGTCCGCGTCGCTGAGCAGGATGCGATGCTCGCCCTTGGCGAGTCCCGCTGGAAGCTTCACGGTGACGGAACGCTCAATACGTCCGCCGCGGTAGGGCTGAAGAAAAACCTTCACGGGAATTTCGCTGCCGGCTTCGACATCCGTGGAAGGCGTCCACGCGCTGTCGATGGCGGCGACGCGGCGTTCGGGCAGCAGGTCCAGGGTGCAATCCACCTTGGTCAGCTTGGGCATCGAGACCGGATTCGCGAAGAGGCGGTTGAATTTCTCGCCCCACCAGTTCGCCAGCAGTTGCGGAGGGGGAAGGGGAGCGTCGTTGGAGGCGAGGATGGTGGAGACGTTAAGCTTGCCGCCGCCAACCACCTCCACGTCTCCGCTCATCCGATAGGTCATCTCGTCGGCGTACTCATTGATCTGCTGAACGGTGCTGAGCAAAGTCAGCATCATCAGGGTCGGCGTGTACTTCTGGTTCACGAAAACCTGGAAGTGGAAATCCTTGTCCTTGACCACGTGGTTGGCGTCGTCCATGGAGCGCACTTTCAAGTGCACCGGCACCATGGGGGCCTCCGCGCCCAGCTCGCCCATGATGCCGCTGAAGCGATCCTGGCGCAGTGCGCCCACCACATCGGTGGTATTGGGGAGCTTGTTCGGCTGGTAGGCGGAAGCCAGAGTCATCACTACTTCGCTCTTGGCCATGGGCATGTCCACCGGACCGAGGTTCATGAAGGGATGCCCAAAGGCAAGAACATGCTTGCCGTCGTTGTACGTCACGGTTCCGGTTCCGGTGGCCGAGAGGTCGCCCGAAATGAGAATGCCCGCGACGGAATCGCCGGGATTCAGCGAGGTTTGCCAGCCTTTCACCGGCTTCCAATCGAGAGTCCCCGCGCCGCCTCCACCAGATTGCACCGCGGTGATTCCCATTTGGTCGAGAAGCGGGGTGAAGGTGCGCAGCGCCGACGGGCTGAAACCCGAAAAGACCATGGGGGTCGCGATCGGCTCCAGGAGTGGGGTTTCCCGCGGGATCGACGATTCGGCGACGCCCGCTGCTACCAGCCGCTGGAACAGATCCGGCGGCATCTCCGACGCTACTTTTGTCCCCGCGGCCGGCTGGGGCCGGGAGACGTCGAAATCCTCTACTTCCAGCATCGATTCGATCGGCGTGATGCCGCAAATGGAATCGGGCGAGAATACGCTGATGCGGAGAGCCACGGCGCCCACCAGTTTGCCGTCGATGTAGACGGGGCTGCCGCTCATTCCTCCCGCGACGTTGGTGATTTGAGCCCTGCCGCCCATCTTTCCCAGGATCACGTCGTTGGGGCCGTTGGCTTTCTTCCATACGCCGATGATCTCGATCGGAATGGGCTCGGGCTGCGTGCCCTGGAACACGGTCCAGGCGGTGGCTTGCATGCCCGGCTTGATGTCCTTCAGAGGAAAGATCGCGACCTTACCGGCCTTTGGCGGCGCCATCTCCGCCGCACTCAGAAAAACAGGCGCCAAACTGCACGCGGCGAGCGCGGCAAAAACGGAACTACATTTCATGGGGGGAACAACCCTTCACTACCATTAGACACCGGAATCTGCCCGGGTGGGTACGGGGCTATTGGGGACGTTCCGGGATGCGCCGGACCACGCCGTCCACCACCGCGATCAGTGCGTGCAGACGCTCGCCGGTCTGCTTCTGGGCTCCGTAGAGTTCGCTTTGTGCCTGAGCCAGCCGCTCCAGTTGCTTGTCCGTCCGCTCTTGCGCTTCGGTGAGCAAAACCTGCGCTCGCAGGAGGCTCCTCTGCTCATCGCGGAACTGGAGGCGGTCGTTGATGAGAAGGTCCATCAGCTTCTCCATCCTGTCCAGCCTGGATTCCCCGTGTCCGTTTGGTTCTTCGGCCATTGCGGTAAACTTCCAGTCTACCGCCCGGATAAGGCTATGCGAGCAACTGCTCCATCCGCGATCCTGATCGGATCATCGTCTCATTGCGCTCCGGACCGGTGGACACACCTCCGATTTCAACTCCGGTGCGCTCCTCGAGGAACCGCAGGTAGGCCTGGGCGCGGCTGGGGAGCTTCTCGAACCGGTCGATGCCGCGGGTGGAACAGCGCCAGCCGGGAAGCTTTTCGTAGACCGGTTCGACTGCTTCCAAGGCGCGATAGGTCGCCGGCATTTCGCAGATCTCCGCGCCGTGCAGGCGATAGCGCACACACACGGGGATCTCCTCCAGCTGATCCAGCACGTCCAGCTTGGTGATCATCAGCGTGTCGAAGCCGTTGACCATGGCGGTGTAGCCGAGCAGCGGCGCATCGAACCATCCGCAGCGGCGCGGCCGTCCGGTCACCGCCCCAAATTCATTGCCTTCGCGGCGCAGCAGATCGCCCGCGGCGCCTTCGCTTTCGGTGGGAAACGGGCCCGAGCCGACGCGCGTGATGTAGGCTTTCGACACGCCGATCACCCCGCTAATTCGAGTGGGAGGAACTCCGGTTCCGGTAGAAGCTCCGCCGGCCGCGGCGCTGGAAGAAGTCACGAACGGATATGTCCCGTGATCGATATCCAGCATGGTTCCCTGGGCGCCCTCGAACAAAATCCGCTTGCCCTGGGCGATGGCGTCGTTCAGCAACTTGGCGGTGTCGCAGACCAGCGGACGAATGCGCTCCGCAAGCTCCTCGCTCTGCTGCCGGATGGCCGCGTAGTCGATCGGCTCATGCAGCTGGAAGGTTTCGGCCAGGATGCGCTTGTCTTCGGCCAGAGTATCGTACAGCGCGCGGAAAGCCTCGGCATCGAACAGGTCGGCCACGCGGATGCCACGGCGGCCGGTCTTGTCCTCATAGCAGGGGCCGATGCCGCGTTGCGTGGTGCCGATGGGGATGCGGTTTTCGCGCGCCTCCGACATCTTCTCCACCAGCCGGTGGAACGGAAAAATCACATGGGCGCGGTTGCTGATGCGCAACTGGCCCGCCACGTCGATCCCCAGACTCTTCAACGTCTCCATTTCCTGGAGCAAGGCCGCCAGGTCGATGACCACGCCATTACCGATCACAGCCATGACCCCCGGCCGCAGTACGCCGCTGGGGATCAGCTTAAGCACGAATTTCTGGTCGCCGATGTAGACCGTGTGCCCCGCGTTATGCCCGCCCTGATATCGGGCCACGATATCGAAGCGTTCGGCTAGCAGGTCGACCACTTTCCCTTTGCCCTCGTCGCCCCACTGGGCGCCGAGAACGATCACGTTACTCATCCGTTTTTGCGTTCCCTCGGTGGTATCGGCGCTTGCGCACACCTCAACCGCGATGCATACGGCCGGGAACGCCTCCGAGTGACTATTGTAGCAATACCGCGCTGACTCAGGCGATGTCGGCGGCTTCGGGTTCGTCGCCCGCTCCCAGGCTTCGCAGCTTCGCCGCCAGCGTGGTGCGTTTCAGCCGCAGCATACTCGCAGCCGCGCTCTTGTTGCCGTTGGTCTTGCGGAGTGCGTCTTCCAGAATCTGGCGCTCAATCTGCCCGATGGTCTGCTCGAAGTCCAGGCCGTGATCCGGAAGCGGAACGCCGCCAGTCGCCGGAGCCGCGGGAAGGAGCGCCGCGGACCCTCCTCCGTATAACGAAGCGAAATCCGCCGGCTCCAGCACCTCACGCGATCCGCTCAGCGCCACGGCCATCTCAACCGCATTCTCCAACTGCCGCACATTCCCCGGCCAGCGGTACGACTGCAACAAAGCCAGGGTTTCCGGCGCCAGCTCCGGCGCGGGAATCTCCTCAATCCGGCAAATTTTCTGGACGAAGTGGTGCGCCAGAACTGGAATGTCTTCCGGCCGTTCCCGCAGCGGAGGAACCGCAATCGGGACCACGTTCAGCCGGTAGAACAGGTCCTCCCGGAACTTCCCCTGCCTGACTTTTTCAGACAGGTTGACATTGGTAGCGGCAATCAGCCGCACGTCCACGCGAACCGTTTCGGAGCTGCCGATGCGTTGAAATTCGCGTTCTTGAAGCACCCTCAGCAGCTTGGTCTGTACATCCAGGGGCAGATCACCGACCTCATCCAGAAACAACGTCCCGCGATGGGCTTGCTCGAACCGCCCCATCCTCTGTTGGATCGCCCCGGTAAACGCGCCTTTGACGTGGCCGAACAGCTCCGCTTCCATGAGATTCTCCGGGAGAGCATTACAGTTCACCGCCACCATCGGCAAGTGCGCCCGGGGGCTGGCCAGATGCACCGCCCGAGCCACCATCTCTTTGCCCGACCCGGTCTCGCCCGTAATCAGCACCGTCGCGCGCCGCGCCCCAACCAAACGGATGATCCCGGCGGTCCGTTCCATGGCCGGACCGGAGCCGATCAGCAGCCTTCTCCAGCGTTCTTCGCTGTCGCACTTCTCGGCTAAGGCCGCGGAACCGGTCATGCGCTTCCATCGTCGGATCGCGGCGGGGCATTTACTCAGGATTTGGCCTACCCAGCCTAGCCAAAACGTGTATACTCAAAGCGAGGGCGAATACTAGCAGTGGGCGAAAGCCCACTTTTTTATTGCTGCGCACGAATGACATGGCGGAACGGACAGCGGTAGTGGAAAAGGTGCAGGAAATCGCGGGGCGCGTGGCGTCCAGCGAAGGTCTGGAAGTGGTCGACGTCCAGCTCCTGGGCGGCGGCGGCAGCCGGGTTCTGCGCATTTTCATCGACAAGCCGCAAGGCGTCACCCATGCCGATTGCGAGTTCATGTCGATGAACGTGGGCACCATCCTGGACGTCGAGGACGTGATTCCGGGAGGGCGCTATACGCTCGAAGATCAGCTCGCCGGGAGTGGAGCGCAAGCTCTCGCGGCCGCAGGAGTTCGAACGTTTCGTAGGCCACAAGATCAAGGTGATCCTCCGCCAAGCCGTCGACGGCCAGAAACACTGGGCCGGGATCTTGAAGACGTTCGCCGACGGCGCCATCACACTCGAGGCCGCGCCCGGAAAAGACGTGCGGCTCCCGCTCGATCAGGTCGAGCGCGCGAACCTCAAGTTCGAGTGGTAAACCGCTAAAAAGAATCACGAGACAGAGATTTTATGAGCAGCCTGGGAACGATTTATCAGTCCATCGAGATCCTGAGCAAGGAAAAGGGGATCGATCCGAACGTCATTCTCGACGCGGTCAAGGACGCCATGCTCGTGGCCGCCCGCAAGCATTTCCACACCAATGAAGACCTGGTGGCGGACTTCGATGCCCGCAGCGGCGCAATCCAGATCTTCGGCGTGAAAAAAGTCGCCGATCCGGTCACCGATCCGGAAAAGGAAATCTCACTGGAGGCCGCGCGCGCTATCGACCCGAGCCTCGAAATCGGCGGCGAGATTCGCACGCCCAAACCTACCGAGGCCCTGGGCCGCATTTCGGCGCAGACCGCCAAGCAGGTCATCTTGCAAAAGGTTCGCGAAGCGGAGCGCGAAAACATCTATTCCGAATATTCCGGGCGCGTGGGTGAACTGGTCACCTGCGTGGTCAAGCGCGTGGAAGGGCAGGATCTGATGGCCGACGTCGGCAAGAGCGAGGCCCGGCTACCCAAGAAGGAACAATCGCGCCTGGAGAATTTCAGCGTCGGAGACCGCATCCGTTGCGTGATCAAGAGCGTGGAGAAGGCCGGCAAGAACGCCGGCGTGATCTTATCGCGCGCCGCGCCGGAGCTGGTGATGCGCCTGTTCGAGCAGGAAGTGCCCGAGATCTACGACAACACCGTCACCATCAAAGGCTGCGCCCGTGAAGCCGGGGAGCGGACCAAGATCGCGGTGTCCAGCCGCGACCGGGACGTCGATAGCGTGGGCGCTTGCGTGGGCATGAAGGGCATGCGGGTGCAATCCATCATCCGGGAACTTCGCGGAGAGAAGATCGACATCATCGAATACAACGAAGATCCGGTGGCCTTCGCCACGCATGCCCTGAGCCCGGCCAAGATTTCGCGAGTCATGATTATCGACCCCGTGGAGAAGCACATGGAAGTGGTGGTGGACGATACCCAGCTTTCGCTCGCCATCGGCAAGAAGGGGCAGAACGTGCGCCTGGCGGCGAAGCTTCTCGGCTGGCGTGTCGACATCAAGAGCGAGGAAGAAAAGCGGCAGGAAGTGGAGAGCCGGATGGCGGAGGTGGTGCCCGGAGCGCCTGTTTCCGTGCTCCTGGATCACGGCCTGACCGAAGAACTGGCGGAAGCGTTACTCACCGCAGGCATTACCACCGTGGAAAAGCTGGGTGCGATGACGCCCGAGCAACTCGAAGGCCTGGCGGGCGTCGGCCCGGATGCGGTGCAACCCATCCAGCAGGCGGTCATGAATTACTACGGCCAATTCGAAGGCTCCGTGGAAGGCGAAGCCGCTGCCGAGGCTGCCATCGAAACTGCCGCGGTCGAAAACGCCGCGCTGGAGAGTGACGAAGCGAAAAATGCCCCAGCGGAAAATGCCGCAGTAGAGACCTCCGCGGCGCCCAGGGAAGCAGCCGGCGAAGAAGAAGGCTCCGTGGAGGAGCCCCAAAAACAATCTGTTACGATAGACAGTGGCGAGGCATCGCCGGCCGAGTGAGTCCGCTTGAATTTCAACCATGTGGGAAGGAAGGAAACGAGATATCCACACTTCTGGCGCTGAGAGTAACTGGCGCTAGAGCCGCAAAGTATGAGTAAAATCCGCATCAACGAGCTGGCCCGGGAGCTGGAAGTCAAGCCCCACGCAATTATCGAGGTGCTTCCCGAACTCGGCATCTCCGAGAAGAAGACTCACTCCAGCTCACTGGAGGACGACCAGGCTCTGCTGGTGCGGCGCCGATTGGGCGGCGAGGCTGCGGTGGAAGAGGCCGCACGCCGCGGCCCCACAGTGTCTGAACCGGAAGAGCACGAGCAGGAATCAGGGGCTCCCGAAGCTCAGCCCGCGCGCGAGCCGGAAGCCGTGCGCGCGCCTGTTTCGGCCGCGCCGGTGGCCGAACCTCCCGCCGAGACCCACAAAGAAACTGTCGACGCGCCCGCCGCGCCCCGCCCCACCGCGCCGTTGCGTCCGCCATTGGCCGCGGGGGGTAGCCATCCCATCGCTCCGCCGTTGGTACCGCGCGGCATCCCGATTCCATCGCGGCCTGCGCCGCCTGCTCCCAAGCCTGGACAAGTCTTGACCGGTCCGAGGCAGCCTCTGCCTCCCGGCGTCGGACAGCCTTTGCGGCCTGCGACGCCTGCGGCTCCATCCGGGGCTCAATTCGGCTCGGCCACTGCTACTCCGGCGCCAGCCTCGCCCAGCGCGGCAAGCCCTGGGACCCCTCGTCCAGCGCCGTCGCCTGCGATTCCCAGCATTCCGGCGCCGCGCCCACCCGCGCCCCGGCCACCCGCGCCGCCTATGCCAGGCGCTGCGCAACCTCCCACCCAGACGATCGGCCTGGGGAGCCCCCTGCGTCCTCCAGCCAGGCCAAATTTAGCGGGCCAGCCCGCGGCGCGGCCCGTCGTACCTCCGCGTCCGGATTTAGTGGCGAAACTGACTCGGCCGCCGATGCCGGGAGCTCCGGCTCCGCGTCCGGGATTGCCTACGCGGCCCGCGGGTCCCATACCGGGCCGCCCGATTTATTCCGGTCCGGTGCGGCCTGGACAAGCGCTTGTGCCCCGAGGTCCCGGGGGAGCGCCGCCCCCACCCCCTCCCGGCTTGCGGCTGCGCGGCCGGCCGATGCATCCGACTACTCCCCTGCGCCCGGAGCAGGTTCCTCTGCCGACCGAGCCGGGCCGGCGCCACGCCACCAAGCCCGGCGCTCGCGACCGCCGCAGGGAGGTGGATCCGGAAGAGGGCCGTCTTCGCCCGATGGCGCGCCGCGCCGAAGCCTTCGAGCCGCCGCCGGTGGACCGCGAAATCACCATCGCCGAGGGTGTCACCGTCAAAGAACTCTCCGAAAAGCTGGGAGTCAAGGCGACTCTGGTTATCAAGCGCCTGATGGACAAGAAAATCCTGGCGAACATCAACCAGACCCTCGACGTCAAGTTGGCGGAGGAGTTGGCTCGGGATTTCGGAGCCTCCACCAACCAGCTCAGCTACGAGCAGGAAACCACGCACGAGATCGAGCAAGCCGAAATCGATCAGGACCGCGAGCGCCGTCCTCCGGTGGTCACCATCATGGGGCACGTCGATCACGGCAAAACCTCGCTGCTGGATGCGATCCGTTCCGCCCACGTCGCCGAAGGCGAAGCCGGCGGGATCACGCAGCACATCGGCGCGTACCACGTGGAGAAGAACGGCAAGACCATCGTATTCATCGATACGCCGGGTCACGAAGCCTTTACCCGCATGCGCGCCCGTGGCGCCAAGGTAACCGACATCGTCGTGCTGGTAGTGGCTGCCGATGACGGCGTGATGCCGCAGACGCTGGAGGCCATCGACCACGCCAAAGCCGCGGGCGTGCCGATCATCGTCGCGATCAATAAAATCGACAAACCGGATGCCCAGCCGGAGCGCATCAAACAGCAGCTTGCCGACCGGGGCTTGCTTGCCGAAGACTGGGGTGGCGACACCGTCATGGTGCCGGTCTCGGCTAAGGCCAAGCAGAATCTGGATCTGCTTCTGGAAATGATTCTGCTGGTCGCGGACATGCAGGATTTGAAGGCCAACCCGGCGCGTCCGGGCATGGGCACTGTGCTCGAAGCAAAACTCGACCGCGGCCGTGGCCCGGTGGCCACCGTGCTGGTACGCAACGGAACGCTGAAGGTTGGCGACTACTTTATCGTCGGCTCCGTCTTCGGCCGTGTGCGCGCCATGTTCGACGACCAGGGCCAGCAGACTCGCGAAGTCGGTCCCTCGCTGCCGGCTGAAGTCATCGGCCTGGAATCCCTGCCCGACGTCGGCGATACGATGCAGGTGGTGACAGACACCGCCAAGGCCAAGCAGATTGTCATCTACCGCGAATCTAAGGCGCGCGAAGTGGCGATGTCCAAGACCAATCGGGTCACGCTGGAGCAGTTGCACGATCAGCTGAAGGAAGGCGAAGTCAAGGAGCTTAACATTATTCTGAAGACCGACGTCGGCGGAACGGCCGAAGTCCTCACCGACACGCTCCAGAAGCTTTCCAACGACAAGGTCAAGATCCGCGTGCTGCACTCCGGCGTCGGCGCGATCACCGAAACCGATGTGCTGCTGGCTTCGGCTTCCGATGCGATCATCGTCGGCTTCAACGTCCGGCCGGAGCGCACCGCGCAGGCCACGGCGGAACAGGAAAAAGTGGACATCCGGCTGCATACCATCATCTACGAGCTCGCCGACGAGATTAAGCGGGCCATGACCGGTCTGCTCGAGCCGGTGTTCAAGGAAGTCTACAAAGGCCGCGCCAGGGTCAAGGAAGTGTTCCGCATCAGCAAAGTGGGCGTGGTGGCCGGCTGCCAGGTGGACGACGGCGTGCTCACCCGCAACTCCGATATTCGCCTGCTGCGCGATAACGTGGTGGTGCACACCGGCAAGATTGAAGGCTTGAAGCGCTTCAAGAACGACGCCAGCGAAGTCAAAGCCGGGTTCGAGTGCGGCGTCTCCCTTGCCAACTACAGCGACATCAAGCCGGGCGACGTGATTGAAGCGTTCGTCACGGAGCGCGTCGCCAATGAGGCGTTTGTATAGTCCCTACGCGCCGTGCCTTCCATAGGCGTCATCACCTTTGAGCTGCGCATCGACGGCGCGCACTCTCTCAAGGACAAGCGCCATTACGTCAAGAGCCTGAAGGACCGGCTCCGCTCCAAGTTCAACGTCGCCGTCGCCGAAATCGCGTATCAGGACGTTTGGCAACACGGGCTTGTCGCCGCGGTCACCGTTTCCTCCGATCAGGCGCGAGCCGAGCAAGTCCTGCAAGGTGTCGAGCGCGAAGCCGCCAATCTGCTGGGCGGCATCCTGGTGGACGCCACGACGGAGTGGCTGGCATAGCCCCAGCGCCTACTCCTGCCGCAGGGCGCTGAGCGGGTCGACCCGGCTGGCGCGGCGGGCGGGAAGAAAGCTCGCCAGCAAGGCAGCCGCGAGCAGTACGGCGAGCATCGCGGCGTAGGTCCACGGCTGTTCCGGCTTGACTCCATCCACCAACCGCCCAAGCAGACGAGCGGCCGCAACCGAGCCTGCCACGCCCATGGCTGCGCCGGCGAGGATCATCGTCAGGCTCTGGCGCAAAACCATCCGAAGCACGTCTCCCGAGCTTGCCCCGAGCGCCATCCGGATCCCAATCTCCGGCACTCTCTGCCGGGTCAGATACGCGAGGACGCCGTAAATGCCAATGCAAGCGAGCAGCAGAGCGAGCGCGGCGAAGATTCCGAACAGAAAAAGCAAAAAACGCTGGCGGCCGAGCGAGTAGCTGGCGAGGTCGTTCATGGTGGTGGTGTTGTAGAGGATTCCGCTGCCTTCGAGCTCATGACGAATGAGACCGGTCACGTTCGCGGAAGGAGCGCCGGTGTGCACGACCACGGACATGAGGGTGGAGAAGAAGGCCATGAGCGAATCCGGAACCTGAGCAAAGGGATAGTACATCTGATCGCGCACAACATCGCCGTCATCATCGCGGGCGAGGCCCCAATGGCGGACGTGTCCGGCCACGCCGACAACTTTCACCGGAGCGCTGCCCAGCGCGGGAACCCACAGCCTCTGGCCGACGGGGTCCTGTTGGCCGAACGCACGCCTGGCGAGCACCTCGTCGATCACTACCACGGGTTCGCCGCCCAGGCGGTCCTGGTCCGTCAGAAAGCGGCCGCGGCGCAGGGGAATGCCCATCGCTTTCAAGTAGTCCGCAGTGGCGCTACTGGCAAGCGCCGCGGGCATTCGGTCCACAGGCGGCAGGTTCGCGGTGGTGGAATAGGGGAGAACATTAACGCCGCCCCACATCGGGACGATGTCTACCACGGCGGCGGATTCGACCCCGGGAACGCGGCGGACGCGCTCCACCAGATCCTGCCAGGCGGCGCGGGCGCGAGCTGGGTCGCCGGCGGCGCCGGGAGAAAGCGCAACTCGCGCGGCCAGCGTGTTCTCCGGGCGGAAACCTGGATCGAGCGATGACAAGCGCAACAGAGTTCTGCCAAGAATGCCAGCGCAGATCAGGAGAACGACGGTGAGGGCAAGCTCGGCGGAGAGGAAGATAGCGTGTAAACGCCGCGAACGTCCGCCGATCGCTCGCGAGCCGGAATGAAGCGCTTGGCGCGTCGAGGCACGCAACGCAGGGGCCAGGCCGAACAAGAAGCCGCAGGCCAAGGAAACGCCCAGAGCGAACAACACCACCAGCCAGTCGATATGGACCTCTTCGGCGCGTGGGAAACTATTCTCCGGCCAGAAGGAGAGGAACAGGGGAGTGGCCGTCGTGGCGAGTAGCACACCTAGCGCGCCCCCGGCGATTCCCAGCACGGCGGTTTCCGTCAGGCATTGCCGCACCAGCCGGCCTCTTCCTGCACCCAATGCCGAGCGCATCGCCAACTCGCGTTCGCGTGAGACTGCACGGGCCAGAAGAAGGCTTGCGATATTCGCGCAGGCAATCAGAAGAACGAAAGCAACCGCGCCAAGCAGCAGCCACAGCGTGCCGCTCACATCGCCGACAACTTCCTGGAGAAGCGGACGCGGCATCAGGCCGTATCCCTCGTTGGACCGTGGAAACTCCGCAGCGAGCCGGCGGCCAATCAGCGCGAGCTCAGAGCGTGCTTGATCCATGGTCACCCCGGGCGCAAGCCGGCCGACTACGTGAATAAAACGCGCGCCACGGTTGAACATTCGAGGGAGCTGGTTCTGTCCGAGCGGCGTAAACACACCCACACTGTCCTCCAGGCGGAAGCTTGCGGGAGCAACACCCACGACCGTGTAAGCGCTCCCATCCAGGACCAGACGTGCCCCCACGGCTTCGGGCTTGCCCCCGAAGCGTTCCTGCCAGAGTTCGAAGCTGATGATGGCGACCGGCGCCGCATTCGGCTTATCCTCATCGGGGAGGAAGTTTCGCCCCGTGACGAGGTTTACGCCCAACGCCGTAAACAGATCCGCGGAGACCATGTGGGCGTAGAGGTGGTCCGGTTCGCCAGGTTCGGTCATGGTAAACGCGCCGTAGCCCCATGCGGCCACGTGTTCTAAGGAACGGCTCGCTTTCTGAGTGTCCTGAAAGTCGGGATAGGACATGGGCCAGCCGTCGCCCGATTTCTCGGAGCTGACGTGCACCGCAATCAGGCGGTCCGGCTCGGGATAAGCGAGCGGCGCGAGCAGAACGCTTCGTACCACGGTGAACATTACGGTGGTGGCGCCGATGCCGAGGGCCAACGTTAACAGAGCCACTACGGCGAAACCGGGCTTCTGCCGCATGGTGCGGAGGGCGTAGCGAACGTCTTGAGCGAAATCCTCCAGCCAACGCGTGCCGCGGGCATCCCGGCACTCTTCCTTCACCTGCTCCGGACCGCCGATCGCCAGCCGGGCTTCCCTGCGCGCGTCTCCGGGATTGCGGCCTTGCGCGATGAGATCCGCGGCGTGCTGTTCCATATGGAAGCGCAATTCTTTGTCGAGCTGCTCTTCCATCCGCTTTCGCCGCAGCAACCGGTTGAGCCAGTTCATTCCGCGCCTCCTTCGTCCATGCGAAGAATCAGGGCGACCGCCTGCGCGAGGCGGTTCCAACTCGCAGCCTCGGTTTCGAGCTGCGCCCGCCCCTTGCGCGTCAGCTTGTAAAACTTGGCTTCGCGGCCGGTCTCGGTCTCCTTCCAGTCCGCCGCGAGCAGGCCGCGGTTTTCCATGCGATGCAGCGCGGGGTAGAGGGATCCCTGCGGAACCTGCACCACGTCACGCGAAACCTGCTGTAACCGCTGCGCGATGGCGTAGCCGTGCAGCGGCCCTAACGCCACCACCTTCAGAATCAACAGGTCGAGGGTGCCTTGCGGGAGATCGGATTTGGCGTCCATACTGTGTGCTTCTACATATTACGCCCGGACGTGTAGAAGTGCAAGGGGTGTCCGCTATTCTTGCTAGTAATGCGTCTTGTTACCTTTCAACCTCCGAACGCGCCGGCGCAAGCCGGCATCCTCTCCGGCACAACCATTCAGCCCACCGGAACCGGCATGCTCTCCATCTGCGCCGCCGGCCGCGCTGAGCCCATAGCCGGACCCACTTTCGATCTGTCGTCCGTCAAGCTTCTCGCTCCCATCCCCCGGCCGCCCAAGCTCATCTGCGTCGGTTTGAACTATCGCGATCACGCCGCCGAAGCCAAGATGGAAGTGCCCACCGTTCCCACCATCTTCAACAAATTTCCCAACGTGGTCATTGGCCCCGGCGACCCCATCGTCCTCCCGCGCGTCTCCACCAAACCCGACTATGAAGCCGAGTTCGCCTTCGTTATCGGCCGCGGCGGCCGCCATATCCCTGCTGCCCGCGCCATGGACCACGTCTTCGGCTACACCATTGTCAACGACGTCAGCGCCCGCGATTTCCAGAACGCCACCTCGCAGTGGCTGATGGGCAAAACCTTCGACACCTTCGCCCCCATGGGCCCCTGCATCGTCACCAAGGACGAGATCCCCGATCCCCACTCCCTCGACATCTCGCTCGAAATCGGCGGCGTCATTTTGCAGAAGTCCAACACCCGCGAGCTGGTCTTCAAAATCCCGGAACTGATCGAGTACGTCTCGCAAGCCGTCACGCTGGAGCCAGGCGACGTCTTCGCCACCGGCACGCCCGCCGGAGTCGGGTTCTCGCATCGTCCGCCCCGCTGGCTCAAGCCCGGGGAGGAGACCATCGTGCGGATTCAAGGCATCGGCGAGCTGCGCAATCCGGTCATCGCCGAAGCATAGCCGGTCACTTCACCAGAAACGGCCAGCGCCGGACCAATCGAAAGCGATACTCGGTCACCGCCACGCCGGCCCCAGCGGCCGCCAGCACCCCGGCGATCCCGAGCCCCACCCACAGAGCCGTCCAGGGAAACTCGCGCTTCTGGCGCTTCAGCACCAGCACGTAGCTGCATAGGACCCCGATGAAGAACAGCGCCACCATCGGGACCGAGAACAGCATCAGATTGAACGCATCCACCGTGGGTGTGATGATCGCCGCCAGAATCACGATTGCCATAATGGCGTAGCGCGAATGGCGCAGCAGGAAACCGGGCGACGCGACCCCCAGCAAAGTGAGAAAGAACATCAGCACCGGCAGCTCGAATGCAATGCCGATGCCCAGCATCAGGTCCACGAACACGTCGAAATAATCGGCGATGCTGACCAGCGGAACCACGTGCGAGTCCTTGCCGATCCCCAGCAGGAACGACATCCCGTTTCCCAGCGCGATGAAGTATCCGAACAATCCGCCCAAAAGAAATAAGCCCGCCGTGCTCAACAGGAACGGCACGGCCCATTTCTTCTCGCGTTTGTACAATCCCGGCGAAACGAATGCCCACACCTGCCACAAAATCCAGGGTGAGCCTAGGAATAGAGACGCCACCACCGGCACCTCCACCCACATGATCTGAAACCTCTCCATTACGGTGAGAGAAACGAACTCCGCGCCCGGAATGCCCGTCCGCTCCAGCGCCGCGCGCCCCGGCGCCATCGCCAGGTTGAACAAGTTCTCGCTGTAGATCAGGCACAGCACAAATACCGCGCCGAATCCGTACAGCGCCTTGATGATCCGGGATCGCAGCTCTTCCAGATGCTCCAGCAGAGACATGCGCAACATGCCGTTTTCTTCACGCTCGATTTCCATCTCGGTTTTTGAGAATGGGATCGCGGTTCGCGTCCCGGAAATTCGGCGTCTGAAGCTGCGGAAGCGCCTACTTCGCGATAAAGGGCCAGTGCAAGACCAGGTGGTAGTGATACCCAAAAACCAACAGCACGACCACCGAGGCGATCAGCGCCAGCGAGATCCCTAACCAGAGAAAGAACGGCTTCCACGGGAACTTGCGGTTCTCACGCTTCAGCACCAGCAGATAGCTCAAGAACACGCCGAGGAAGAACAGCATGCACATCGGCACCGCGAACAGCATCAGATTGAACACGTCCGGAGTCGGCGTGATAATCGCCGCGATGATGACGATGGCCAGAATCGCGTAACGCGAATGATTCAGCAGGAAGCTGGGCGAGGCCACGCGCAGCAGCGTCAGCATGAACAGCAGAATCGGCAACTCGAATACCAGGCCGATCCCCAGCATCACGTCCACGAACTTGTCGAAATAGTTGTCGATCGTGATTAGCGGCAGCACGCCAACGTCTTTGCCCAGCCCGAACAAAAACGCCATCCCATAGCGGAATGCGATGAAATAGCCGAAACACCCGCCCAAAATGAATAAACCCGCCGTGCCCAGCACGAATGGAATGGCCCATTTCTTTTCCCGTTTGTACAGCCCCGGAGAGATGAACGCCCATACCTGCCACAAAATCCACGGCGAGCCCAGGAACAGCGACGCCACCACCGGAGTCCACACCCAAATGATCTGGAACTGCTCCATCGGGTCGATCGCGATGAAGCCGGCGCCTGGAATGCCGGTCGCTTTCATCGCCGCATCGCCCGGCGCTTTGATGATCCGGAACAGGTCGTTGCTGAAGACCACGCAGACCAGGAAGACCGCACCGAACCCCCACAGCGCCTTGATGATGCGGGCGCGCAGTTCCTCCAGATGCTCCAGGAACGACATGCGCAGCATGCCCGATTCTTCGGCGTCTCCCGCATCCTCATCGTCCGGAGGAGGCGGAGGTGGCGTGCGCGAACCCCCGCCCCCCGTCGCCAGCGCCGGCGGAGGAATAATCTCCGCTGGCGGCGGCGCATGAGGGTCGTCGCGAAACGAGTCGCCGTGATCGGGAGGCGGTTCTCCGCCGTTTCCTTGGTTCATTCGTCCTAGCTAGGTACTACCTAACTTCCTAATACTTAACTGTGTTGCTGAGCCGGCTCGTTCGATTCCGAGCGGGGGACGGTTCCCTCCACCGGCGGCAGGGCGGCAATCGCCACGCTCTCGGTTTCGGCAGTCCCATGTGATTCGGCGCCCGTTACTTCTGAAGCGCCTACTGTGGAGGGGGTTGTGGCAGCGGGAGGCTCAATTGCGGCAGCCGTGGAATGGCTGCTTTCGTTGACATCCGAATCGTAGATCAGGTGCTTCGCCAGATCGCTAACCGTGCTGCGCGTGGCATCTCTCACCGATTCGTTTTCCCGCTCCAGGTTCTGCATTTCGCGCTCGAACGACGACTTCAAATCGCTCGACGCGCGACGGAATTCGGTCAAGGCCTTCCCGAGTGTCCGCCCAAGTTTTGGAAGCTCTTTCGGCCCAAACAAAACGAGGGCGATCACGAAGATAGCCATCATCTCAGGTACGCCAAGCGTGCCCATCTTTGTGCCCTCCCGATTGCCATCATAGCAGATCGCCCCGCCAGAGCCATTTATTTGCGCGCCTGCGGGTTGCATACAAGCCCCCTCCGGTGGTACCTTCGGCCATCGGGAAGGGAAGTTTTTTTGAAACGGGGGAAGCAATCATGAAGAATCGGACCGCCATGAAGAACCGTATCGCCATTCCGCAGGTGATCCTGCTCTCGGCCGCCGCCTTCGCCGCGGCGATTCTGTTGCCGGCCGGCTCGCAGGGCCAGCCGCAAGGTAAGGACAAAGCCAAGAAAGCGGGCAAGACCGCCATCCGCACCACGGTGATCGCCGGAGGCCTGTGGCATCCCTGGAGCCTGGCCTGGCTCCCCAACGGCGACATGCTGGTGACGGAGCGCAACGGCAAGCTGCGCGTATGGTGCGCGTGACGGCAAGCTCGACCCCGAGCCTCTTTCCGGCGTCCCTCCCGTCCATTCCGTGCGCCTTTCCGGACTGATGGAAGTGCTGCCCCATCCCGACTTCGCCCGGAACCACTTCATCTACCTCACGTACACCAAGGACGTCGGGCCGGATCAGGTCGCGACGACCCTCGCGCGCGGCCGGCTGGAGGGCCACGGCCTCGTCGACGTCAAGGACATCCTCATCTGCGACTCCTGGGCCGGCGACGGCGGCTCCGGCTCCCGCCTGGCCTGGGGCAAGGACGGGATGCTCTACATGACCACCGGCGCTTCCAACGGCAACGCCGCCCAGGAAGGAACCAGCCTGCGCGGCAAGATTCTGCGCCTGCGCGATGACGGCTCGCCCGCTCCCGGCAATCCCTTCCAGGGCAAGCCCGGATTCAAGGCCGAGATTTATTCCATGGGACATCGCAACTCCTTGGGCCTCGCCTTCAATCCCGTCACCGGCGATCTGTGGAACAACGAAAACGGCCCCTACGGCGGCGACGAGATCAACATCATCAAGCCCGGAGCCAATTACGGCTGGCCTCTGGTCAGCTTCGGCCGCGACTATTCCGGTCCGCAAATCGTCAGCTTCAAGGAAGGCATGGTGAACCCCATCGTGTTCTGGGCCCCCTCCATCGCGCCATCCGGCATGCTCTTCTACACCGGCGACAAATTCCCCGAATGGAGGAACAACGTCTTCGTCGGCGCGATGCTGGGCGGCTCGGTGTCCGGCTACCCGCACCTGGAGCGCATCGTCTTTAACACAAACTGGGATGAGACTGGCCGCGAAACCCTGCTGGCCGATATGCACAAGCGTATTCGCGACGTGCGCCAGGGCCCCGACGGCTTGATCTACGTCCTTACCGATGAAGACCCCGGCGAGCTGATCCGCATTGAGCCCGCCAGGTGATGACGCGCCTTCGCTGCGGCGGCCGCGTTGCTCGCGCTATCCACTGCCGCGGTTTTCGCGCAATTTAATGATGGAGGGAAACAGGTCCCCAACGGCCTTCCCGCTCCGCGCACCGCCGACGGTCACATCGACTTCTCGGGCGTCTATCACGCCCCCGGTTACGGCCCCGGCGACCCTCCCATTAAGAACGGCGAGACCATCGCCCGCAATATCGCCCGCAATCTCAAGCCCGAAGACGTCCCATTGCTCCCCTCCGGCCGCGAACTCATGCGCCAGCGCGCCGAAACCAACAGCAAGGACGATCCCGAAGGCTTGTGCCTGCCCATGGGCACGCCGCGCAAGGATCCGTACCCCTGGAAATTTGTTCAAACTCCCAAGCTGCTCCTGATTCTCTACGAGGGCAACGTCCACAGCTATCGCCAGATCTTTCTCGACGGCCGTCCGCACGATCCCACCGTCACCGATACCTGGTGGGGCGACTCCATCGGCCACTGGGATGGCGATGCGCTGGTCGTGGACACCGTCGGCTTCAACGACAAAGCCTGGCTCGATCTCCTCGGCCATCCGCGCACCGAAAAAGCCCACATCATTGAGCGCTTCACCCGCCCTGAGCTCGGCCGGATGAATATCGAAATCACCATCGACGATCCCGGCGCCTATTCCCGTCCCTGGAAGGTCTTCGAATCCTCCCAGCTCGCCCCGGATTGGGAGATGATGGAATACGTCTGCGACGAAAACAATCGCGACGTTCCGCATCTGGTGGGTAAGTAGAGAGTCGGGAAATGAAGAAACTCCTGCTGCTGCTGCTTCCGATCCTGGCCTGTGCTGAATCGATCAGCATCAATTACCCCGCCCGCGCTCCCTCCAACTGGCCTCTGTTCATCGCCAAGGAGGGCGGTTATTTTCAGAAATACGGATTCGACGCCAAACTGGTCTTTGGAGTTCATCCCGCCGGTATCGCCATGCTCGTCTCCGGCGACGCCGTCATGACCAACTACACTCTGGAGCAGGCCATGCAGGCCGCTTCCAAGGACGGCTCGCTAGTCGCCGTCGGCAGCGGCTATCGCAAGGGCCTCTGGGCATTGATGGCCGCCAAGAACCTTTCTAGCACTCGCGACCTCAAGGGCAAAAGGATCGGCGTCAGTCAGGTCGGCGACGCTCCCTTCAACTACACGGTCGCCATGCTGGCCAAATTCGGCCTCACCCAGCGCGACGTCGAATGGGTCCCTCTCGGCACCGATGTCAACGGCCGCGCCGCAGCCCTGACCAGCGGCCGTGTCGACGCGACCCTCCTCACCTCGCCTGCCTACTTCAAGCTGGAGGAACTCGGCTTCCGCAACCTCGCTAACCTGACCGATTACGACGACATTTACGCCCCGACCGTGTATCTCTTCAAGAAATCCGCCATCGCGGCGAATCCCCAACTCCCAGAGCGGCTCATCAAAGCCCAGGCCGAGGCCATCAAGCGCTATTACGACGACGAAGCCTTCGCCGTCAAAGCCTACCTGCCCTACGATTCGCAAAGCGCGGCCGAGATCCAGCGCCAGTACGATTTCTACAGAAAGAGCAACACCTTTGAGCGCATCCCCTACATCCCCGCCGCCGCCGTCCGCTTCGTCATCAACCAGCAAGCCGACCCGCAGCTCGCCGCCCAGCTCAAAGGTTTCGACTTTCGCAAGGTCATCGACAATGGCATCGTCGACAAGCTGGTCAAGGAAGGCTTTTTCGAGCAGTTATTCGGCCCCTCCGTCAAAGCCGAAGAGCAGGACAAAGCCAGGCTGGCATTCCGCTAACGTTCCGCTAACATAGAAACATGAGGTGGCGCCTGCCAGTTCTGTTGGCCGTTCTCGCTGGCACGTTCGCCGTGTCTCTCCTCGCCGCCAACATCCGTCTGTATCTCAAAGACGGCACCTTTCAATTGGTCAAGGAATATGAAGTGCTCCAGGACCGGGTAAAGTACTTGAGTGCGGAGCGCGATGAATGGGAGGAAATCCCGGTTACTCTGATCGACCTTCCTCGGACCAAGCAGGAAGCCTCCGCACATGAGGAGCGCCTAAAGCAGGAGCAGCAGGAGGACAACGAGGAAAAAGCCGCCGTCCGCGAGCTGCGCGAACAGGTGAATTCCGTCCCCGAAGATCCCGGCGCCTATTACGTGCGCGGCGAAAAGCTCGATGCCCTCGCCAAGGCCGACATCACCGTCGGCCATGACGCCAAGCGTACCTTGTTGAAGATCATCTCGCCGGTTCCCGTGGTGTCAGGCAAAAACGTCGTGGACATCGCCGGCGCCGCCGCCAAGTTCCGCGTCGATGGCGACCGCCCGGAGTTCTACTTCCGCCTCGACGCCGTCGAAGGCTACTCGATGATCAAGCTTACTCCCAAAAAGAACGCGCGCCTGGTCGAGACCGTGAACGTCGCCGCCATCACCAATGAGATGACCGAGCAGCGCAACGAAGTCCCCACCTTCACCAAACAGGCCGGCGACGAATTATTCAAGATCTGGCCGGAGCAACCCCTCGCGCCCGGCGAGTACGCCTTGATCCAGTACTCGGCCGAGCAGGGGCACCTCCAAGTCTGGGACTTCGGCGTCGGCCCGCCCGCAGAGAAATAGCTTACTTTTGTTCCGCGGGCGTCGCGGTTTCCGGTCCCTGCCCCACGATTTCCAGCACCACTTCCTGGTCTTTGGCCCCGTCGTAGTGAATCTGCTTGCCGTAGTGAGTCGCGAAGGTTCCGGTGGGTACCGGCGTGGTGTTGTCCGGATCGAACTTGGTCCCGGTTCCCACCCACCAGGTTCCCGAAATCACCGTCGCGAACCGGTCATTGGGGTGGAAATGTGGGTGGCTCATGCGGTGAGGTAGCCATTTGACCAAAACGATGTACAAGCCCGGCTTGGACGGGTCGCCCAGCAGTACGGCTTCTTGCGATCCGCTGGCCGTTTCCCGCCATTTGATCTGATCCGGCAGCTTGTAGCTGATGGCCTTGGGGTTTAACTCTCCCGCAGCTTGTGCGGTGTCCCGCGGTACCAGCAAGAAAACGCTCGCCGCCGCTGCCGCCAGGGTTACCGGTAGCCACCGGGTTACATTTCGAGACATTGGCATAATACTTGCTCCTTCCTCAGGCGATAATAATAACAGGAGCAAAGCAAGCGTGACTTGGCGATCTATCTTTACGCCGATTGCGGAATTCTGGGCGGATCCGGCTCCATCGGAAGGCGCTGCGGATTGCTCCGTCTACGAGAGGTTCGCTCTTCCTTTCAAATTTCAGCCGCAGTTAAAGGTGTCCCACGCATTCGCATTCGCGTTACAAGGGTTGCTGCGGATCTTCCTGGGCTCGATACTATTCGGCGCCTGGGGAGCCTACACACTCCTGGCCTGGACCAGTATTCCTAACTTGTTCCTCCGCACTGCGATCATGGTTCCTATGCTCGCCCTGTTTCTAGCGTTGCTGGCCGCGCTTATGGTAGTGACGTCGCGGATGACACCCCGCCGGTTGCCTCGATAATTCACTCTGTTGTAATCCCCCTGAAATGTAGGTTCGGTAACCTCTTCCCCAGTCCCCGCTGGAGGATAGACGACCGATGAACCTATTTGGCGAAACAGTGTCGACGGGCAGCGCCTTCTTTCTTTTGCTAGCGCTCGGCCTGGCGTTGAGCTTCGAATTCGTCAATGGATTCCATGACACCGCCAACGCGGTCGCCACCGTGATCTACACCCACTCGCTCAAGCCCATGGTCGCCGTGGTATGGTCCGGTTGCTGGAACCTGATCGGCGTGTTGACTTCGACCGGAGCAGTCGCGTTTGGCGTGCTTGCGCTGCTGCCCGTGGAACTGGTGTTGAACGTCGGCTCCGGAGCCGGATTCGCGATGGTTTTCGCGCTTTTGATTTCCGCGATCATTTGGAACCTGGGCACTTGGTATCTGGGATTGCCGGCGTCGAGCTCGCATTCGCTGATAGGTTCAATCATGGGCGTGGGCCTAGCAAATTCGCTGCTCTCCCCCGGCCATGTGTTTGGAGAAGGCGTGAACTGGGCCAAGGCGAGCGACGTGGGAATGTCGCTGCTGGTATCCCCGATCGTTGGGTTCGGATGCGCCGCGATTCTTCTGCTTGCCTTGAAGGTCGTCGTTCGCAGCAAGCACTTGTATGAAGCCCCGGAGAAGGACAAGACGCCGCCGCTGTGGATTCGCGGTCATTGCTGATTCTCACCTGCACGGGCGTGAGCTTCGGCCACGGATCGAACGACGGGCAGAAGGGCATGGGGTTGATCATGCTGATCCTGGTAGGCATCTTGCCGATGAGTTTCGCGGTGGATCTCGGCACCGGCCAGACTCCGATCACGGACCTTGCGGCCACCACCGATACGATCTCGGGCCAGATGGATCAACTCGCGCCAGGAGTGGCCATGGCGGGCTACCAGGTAGCCGGCGAAGAGTTGTCCGACTATCTAAAAACCACCGGCAAAGACACGCCACGAACCTATGCCGCGATCGGCACCAAGTGCCGTGAAATCAGCGAACTGATTATCGGCAAGCAGAGCTTCCAGGAGCTCACGGCGGATCAGCGGCGCACCCTCCGCAGCGACCTGTACCTTACCTCGGAGTCGATGAAGAAGCTGAACAAGAACAAGAAGTTCACCGATCCGGCGCTGCAAAAATCCGCCGTCACTCTAGCCGGCCGAATGGATAAGGTCACGAAATTCATTCCGGTGTGGGTGAAAGTGGCGGTCGCCATCGCTCTCGGCCTCGGAACCACGATCGGTTGGAAGAGAATCGTGGTCACGGTCGGAGAGAAAATCGGTAAGTCTCACCTGACTTACGCACAAGGTGCGTCGGCGGAGATCGTCGCGGCCGGCACCATCCTGGCCGCCGATCACTTTGGCCTGCCGGTCAGCACCACTCACGTGCTCTCCTCGGGCGTGGCGGGGGCCATGGCCGCCAACCATTCCGGCTTACAGATGGAAACGCTGAGGAACTTGCTACTGGCGTGGGTGCTGACACTGCCCGTCACCGTCCTCCTGGGAGCGGGCCTGTTCGCCTTTACGCTGAACGTGCTGATCCGTTTGGGAATGGGTTAGGCAACCACTTCGTACGGCCGCATCATCTCGTTGTCTTCGTGTTCGAGGATGTGGCAATGGTACACGTATTTGCCGGGGAATCCCTGGAACCGGATGATGAAGCGGGTCAGCATCAGGGAGTGAGCCCGCGCCGTGTCCTTCCAGCCAGCCTCGTAGGCCTCCGGAGGTTCGGCCGGCCCGATAAAACGGAGCTGGCCGGTGGTCTTGTACGTAAAATCGTCGAACGGTCTCCGGTCCAGAACCTGGAACCGCACCAGATGCAGGTGCATGGGGTGGGAGTCGTCGGTAGGGTTGATGAAGCTCCAGATTTCGGTTGAATTGAGCTTCGGCTTCTCGGTGATCGGCATTTGCCAGTGAGCGCGATTCAGCAGCATCAGCATCGACTCAGTCTCCTCTCCGCGCTTCATATACTCGTCGATGGTGATGACGCGAGTCTGCGTAGCCTCCGATTCCAGCATCTTCGGAACGGCTCGCAACGTCGAGGGCAAAGAGCTCGAATCCACGACCTTGGTCTTGCTCACGCGGAACTGCATCATCGGAAATGCGTCGTTGTTCAGAACAATTTGTTCGCCCGCGTGCTCCTTGAAGTCGATCACCAAATCCATGCGCTCGCCCGGAGCGAAGACGAAATCTTGAAGCGGCACGGGCGCGGGGAGCAGACCCTGATCCGTGCCGATCTGATGGAAAGGCTGGCCGCTCGAAAGCGAAAGGTGATAGAAGCGCGCGTTAGAGGCATTGAGTGCGCGAAAACGGTACTTGCGGGGCTCCACGTCGAGGTACGGCGTCGCCTTCCCGTTCACTGTCATGACGTTCGCGACCATCTCCGGAACCCACGGCTCACCTGGCGTCGCGGACACCGGATAGTCCAGGCTCCCGTCGCGCAACAGAAAGCGGTCGCACAGCACCAGCGGGATTTCGTACCGGCCTTTGGGCAAATTGAGTTCATCCTCGCCTGAATCCCGAATGATATAAGCGCCCGCGAGCCCCGCGTAAATGTTGAGGCGGTTGATGCCCATCGCGTGGTCGTGATACCACAGCATCGCCGCGTCCTGTTGGTTCGGATAATAATACGCCGCCGAATTTCCCGGAGTGTACCAATCCTCCGGCCATCCGTCGCTCTCGGGCGGAACCTTTGCGCCATGAAGATGGACTACCGCACGAACTTCAGGCTTGTCGGCCTCCGCGCCATGAAGGCGATAGTCGATGGGAAGGAAGTGCTTCGCCGGGAGCTCATTCGGCCACTCCACTATCAGGCCCTTCCCGCTGCGCGCTTCGATGGTGGGCCCGGGCCAGGTTCCTCCGAAAGTCCACAGCCGGGTTGGAGGCAAATCGCGATGCAACTTGGCCTCCGTCTGCCGCATGGCGATGCGGTAGAACGGGACCTTGTGCCCGTCCGCGGCTCTCTTTTCGCCCGAGCTTACCGCAAGCGGCGGAATGGGCAGGGGATCGGCAAACTTCGCCAGCGTATGAGGGTCGAGTTGAGGAACCTTCTGAGCGCGGGCGCGAAGAGCGGCGGCAGCGAGGCCGGAGGCGGTCTGGAGAAGTCGTCTTCTGGTAAGTGTCACAAAAAGAAAAGTGCGAGGCGCGCCGTGACGCGCCTCGCCAGGAGTAAGTCCCCTTCTTAAAAAGTACTGAACTTGAACACTACTGAGCGGGTTCACCGCTGGTCGGATCTAAGATCAACGTTCTCTTGTTTTCCCTGGTGAACTGGAGCATGTTGTCGATCGAATTGGCGATGCGTCAAAAGAACCGCTCCCGATCCTCGTGCCGTTCAGCCAGTTGTCCTCGATGAAATGGATGATGGAGCTCTGATCCGTCACGGTGTGGTCGACGAAGTTCTGCTTCGCCCACGGTGAGATCACCAGCATCGGTATGCGCGGGCCATAACCGCAGCGGCCTTGCGCCGGCTGGGTGATACCCACGCCCGGTAAAGCGGCCGTTCCCGTGCCGCAGGCGCCCGCCCCACTTAGAGCGTCGGCCGCGCTGGCGGATTGATTCACAATCGGTCCCATCTGATGGTCGTACCAACCATCCGAATCGTCCCAGTTGATGACCACCGCGGTGCTGTTCCAATATTCCGACCTCATCAGGAAGTTGATCACGTTCACGATGAACGTCTGCTCATCCAGAGGGTCGGAGTAGCCGGGGTGCCCGTCCTGATAGCCCGGAGCCTTGAGGAAGCTCACGGCCGGGAAGTTCCCTGCGTTTACCGCATCGTAGAAATCGTGCATATCGTATTGGTGGTTGGCCGCATCGGTGTAGCCGATCGCGGAAACCGCGCTGGGCCGTGCATGCGTCAGGTTCTGAGTTGACTTGTAATACTGGAACGGCTCGTGGTGCGGAATATAGTCGGCCTTGTTGCTTGCGGTGATCGTGGAAGTCGTGCTGCGCTTGCAGCCGGTGGTTCCGTTCGCGTTGGTCACCGTCAGATCGAAGCCCTGGGTGAAGAAACCCCACGTCACGCCCGCGGCGTTCAATAGATCCCCGATCGTCTGTCCCGTCATGCCGAAGGCTTCGCCGGTCGTGGTCGAGCAAACATCGCCCACCGGGTCCGCGTCTCCGATGTCCGTCGTGGTGCCGTTGCCGCCGTCGGTAACCGCGCTGGTGCCGTTGACGTTGCCGGTCACACCGTTGGTCTGTCCAGAAACCAAGTTCACCGCGCCCGGGGTCGACGGTCCGAAGGTGGTCCCGTATGAGTTATCGCTCAGAGCGAAGTGCTGCGCATAATGCCACAAAGCCGTCACCGTGTTGCCGTCGTAGTAGCCCATCGTGATTCCGGTGGTTGTGAACGGGAAGAAGCCGATGCCGGTTGGAGTCGGGGGCGGACCGGCCGTTCCCACCTTCGCCGGGAAGGCATCCATCAAGCCGCCGTGGACCGCCGCCTGCTCCGGGCCGTAGTTGTGGTTTTGATCGGTGGTCGCCGCCTGAGAACGGTCCAGCCGGAACGGATTCACGGCGCCGGTGCCATTGGCCGTATTCACGAAGTTCGGATTACGGGTCATCAGCCCCTCGGTCAGTCCGTTCACAGCCGGAGTGTTCGGCAGAGCGGTGAACGCAGGCTGGCCCTCCGGATTCATCGCCACCGGGTAGGTGCCGAAGTAATGATCGAACGATACGTTTTCCTGGAAAATCACCACGATGTGTTTGATCGGTGTAATGGTGCCGGATGTGGATTGTGCCCGGACTGGCGTGGGCCCTACCAGCATGCTGAAAATCAGAAATTGAGTCGTCAACAACGAGACGAAGGGTCGCATATATCCTCCTTGGGGTCGGCCTTTCTTGGTCATGGTTTGCGCTAGAGCGACTAGCGCTCGCTGCTTGCGCGCCGGGGAGTTGCGTTCCGGCCGCGGGGTGAGTTTGTCGATGGGCTGCTGCTTGGGTCCACCGCCGTTCCAGCTGTTGGATCCAGAATCAAAGGCGGGTTGGGATTCGCCAGGTTCGTAAAATTGAAGGAATTTTCGATCGTTCCGGCGATCGCGTCAAACGATTGATCCCCGATTCTCGCGCCGTTGAGCCAGTTGTCTTCGATGAAACGCGTGACGGAAGTAAGATCCATCAGCGAATGGTCGACATAGTTTGGCTTGGCGAACGGCGAGATCACCAGGAACGGCAGCCGCGAGCCATACCCGCAACGGTCCAGATACGCTCCCGGCTGCGGCGTTCCGCATAGCGCGGAGCCGTTCAGCGCGTCGTTAGCCGAGTCGTTGGACTGGCTCACGACCGGCGGCATTACGTGGTCATACCATCCGTCCGAATCGTCGTAGGTGATGACGATGGCCATCTGGCTCCACTCCGGAAGCTGCATCAGATCGTTGATCGTGTCCACCAGGAACGTCTGCTCGGCTAGCGGATTCGAGTTCTGCGGATGGCCCGTGCTGTTCGCGGTGGCCTTCAGAAAACTCACCGACGGAAGATAACCGTTGTACGCGGCGTCCCAAAAGTCGCCGATAGAATACTGATGGTTGGCTTGATCGGTCTGGCCGATATTGGCCACAATCTCTGGCGGCATGTGATGTTGGTTCGCCGTCGAGGCGTAATAGTTGAATGGATCGTAGTGCGAGTTATAGACGCTGGAGCAACTCACCACACCGTTGGAAATGCGCGTCGGAAGCCAGTCTCCGTAGAACCATCCCCAGCTCACGTTGCCCGTATTCAGCAGGTCTCCGATGTTTTTCCCGGTCATCTTAACCAGCGTGCCGGTGGCGCAATCGTCATAACCGGCTTCGACATTGCCGATGATGCTGCCGTTGGCGATCTTTCCGGAGATCGAGGTGGTATTGGTCTGGTGCGTGGAGCCGGAGATCAGATTGAGATGCCCCATCACCGTGGTTCCGAACTCGGTGTCGAAGAAGTTGTCGCCCATCGAGTAATGCTGCGCGTAATTCCATAGCGCCGTCACCGTGTTTCCGTCGTAATAGCCCATCCCTAAGTTCGGAGTGCACCCCGTCGCGTTGTTGCTGGTGATCTGCACGAACTTGTCCAGCAAGCCGGCGTCGTAGGCTTTCTGCTCGTCCGTGTAATGGTTGTCGTTGTCGCAAGTCACATCCATGGTGCGGTCCAGCCGGAACGGCGGTGCGGAGTTGGGATTGTGCGCGATCAGCGCTCCCGTCAGCCCATTCACCTGCGGCGTACCGGGAAGAGCGGTGAACTCAGGCTCTCCTTGCGGATTCATCGCCACCGGATACGTTCCGAAGTAGTGATCGAAAGACTGGTTCTCGTCGAGGATGACAACCAGGTGTTTGATAGGAGTCGTCGTAGGGGTGCTTTGGGCGTTCGCCAAGCCAGATAGCAGCACGGCAAACAGCGTGGCGGCGCATCGATGGATGGTCATTAGGCTGTAGAGGAAACAATACAAAAGCTGTGTGCCAATGCGATGAACTTTCCGTCAAGAATCCGTTTGTGTTGAGTTTCTGGAAAATTTCAGCGGGAGCCCACCTCTGAAACAGAAGTGAAATATTCGCTGTCTAGAATGGTCTACTTGCACTCACGACGGAGATTCCTCCAGCAGTCCCTCTTATTTTCGGCGGCAGCGCGGGCACACGCGCAGCAGTCAAACGCCATGCCCTCTATGCCCGCAATGAACACGCGCGGGTTGTCGCTCAATCCGCTGTCGCTGGCGCGTTACGCCGACCCACTGCCGATTTCTCCCCGCGCCACGCCTGACGGTACTGCTCCCGACCCAATCAACCGGAGAACGAAAATTCCCCGCTATCGCGTCGTCCTGCGGGAGTTTCAAGCCAAGGTTCATCGGGATCTCCCGCCCACCACGTTTTGGGGCTACCAAGGCATGTCTCCCGGCCCCATGTTTGAAGCCCGGTCCGGCCAGCCCCTGCTGGTCGAATGGGTGAATCAATTGCCCGCGCAGCACCTTCTGACCATCGATCACGGGCTGCATGGCGCCGAAGCGGAAAAGCCGCCGGTGCGCGCCGTAGTGCACCTGCATGGCGGCAAGGTCCCTCCCGATAGCGACGGCAATCCTGAGCGCTGGACCGTCCCCGGCCAGACTCAAACGTGTTACTACCCGAACCGCCAAGACGCTACCGCGCTCTTCTACCACGACCACGCCATGGGCATCACGCGCTTGAACGCCGTCGCCGGGCTTTTCGGAATTTACTTCGTCCGCGATGCGTTCGAGGACGCTCTCAACCTTCCTAAAAGCAGCTACGAGCCTAAAGGCAGCTACGAGATCCCCATCGCGATCTATGAACGGATCTTCCGCCCCAACGGAGAACTGGACTATCCGGTCGCGGATCCCGCCGCGCCTTGGGTGTCTGAATTCAATGGCAATGCGATCCTGCTCAACGGAAAACTTTTTCCGTTTCTCGAAGTGGAGCCGCGCCCCTACCGCTTCCGGCTGTTCAATACCTCGAACGCGGGATTTTACATCCTGTCGCTTTCCACCGAAGGCCGCAGCCTGCTCCCGGGCCGCGAGCCATTTTTCATGATCGGCTCAGACCAAGGCTTGCTTTCGAAGGCGGTCCAGATGAAAAGTCTTCAAATCACGCCTGGAGAAAGAGCGGACCTGATCGTGGACTTCACCCCCCACTCCGGCCGCGAGCTTTATCTGAAGAATGGCCCATCCCCGGTCATGCAGATTCGCGTCTCAACCAGCGCCAACGGGAGCCCTGCCCGCGTGCCTGAAACGCTACGGCCCATTGAGCGTATGCCCGAATCCCAAGCCGTCAAAACCCGTGAGCTGACGCTGAATCATCATTTGGATGAACGCGGGCGAGCGACGCTCATGCTCCTCAACAACGCGCATTATTCGATGCCGGTAACCGAAACGCCCGTGCTCGATTCCGTCGAGATCTGGACCCTGGTGAATCTGACCGACGATACCCACCCCATCCATCTTCATCTGGTGCGATTCCAGATTCTGGATCGCCGGCGCTTCGACATGGACGCATACATGAAGACCGGCAAACTCGTCTACACCTCATCTGCCGCTCCGCCGGAGGAGCACGAGATGGGATGGAAGGACACCGTTCGCGCGGATATCAACATGGCCACGCGCATCATCGTCCGTTTCGAAGGATACGCCGGCCGCTACGTCTGGCACTGCCATGTGCTGGAGCACGAAGACAACGAAATGATGCGCCCCTATGAGGTTTTGCCGGCGGCCCGCGGCCGCGCCTGAGGCGCTTCTAACCCACCCCCGTACCCACGCCCATTTGTTTGCAGGTTTTCAGTAAGAATCCATCGGTCATCCCCGCGATGTAATCGCACACCCGGCGATGGAGCGGCTCGACGCAGGAATCGTCGCGGTGGGCCGCGTGCAGCCGTTCCGGGTGGTCCAGGAAGAACTGGAACAGCGCGGGAATCTTTCCGGCGCACTCGCTTCGCGATTCGAGCAGCGCCTCCGAGGAGTACACCTTTTCGCGAAGGAAGCGTTTCAATTCCTGTGTTCCTACCGACGTGTCCCCGGTAAACTGCGCGACGCGGACCGGGTGCCTGCGGATATCGCCGAGCCCGGTGAGGCCCTCCGCCGCGGCAACCGTGCCCGCGATCAATCCCGACACCAGCCAGTTGATCAATCCCCGCACCACTTCCTTCACCTTCACGTCCTCCGGCGCGCCGGGAAATTGCATCTCCGCCGCCTCCCAGAGTTCGCCGAATTTCGCCACGGCTCGGGCCGCCTCTTCGGGAGGAACCAGACCCGCGCTGTAACCGTCATCCAGATCCGCGGTGTTGTAAGCGATTTCGTCGCACAGGTCGATCAACTGCGCCTCCAGCGGCGGCTTCTCACCGGGTAGATACTCGTCCAGGCCGGGGAACTCGCCGGCCGAAAAATCGCGCGAGTGCTTCACAATGCCTTCGCGAACCTCGAACGTCAAGTTCAGCCCGGGGAAGCGCGCGTAAGGATTCTCGAAGGACTCCACGATGCGCAGCGCGTGGCGATTATGTTCGAAGCTATCGCCAAAACGCCGCATCATCCGGTCCAATTCCTCCTCGCCGGCGTGCGCGAAAGGCGGATGGCCAATGTCGTGAGCCAGCGCCAGGGCCTCGGTCAAATCTTCATCCAGCCCCAGCGCCCCAGCTACCGTGCGGGCGATTTGCGAGACCTCGATGGTGTGCGTCAGCCGGTTGCGGAAATTATCCGAAAAACCAGGCGTGAAGACTTGTGTTTTATTCTCCAGCCGGCGGAACGCGCGGGCGTGAACCACGCGGTCGCGGTCACGTTGAAAGTCGTTACGATAAGGATGCGCCAGCTCAGGATAACGGCGGCCCCGCGCCTGTGCCACGGGAAATCGCAAGTGCGGGAGGGCAGCCAAATGAAGGTGTTACTTCTGGTGATTGCTCATGTTGATCTTCTGAACTTCGGTGAGCGCCTCTTTGCTGATGTAGACATGGTTCGACTGCCGCAACGGCTCGACCAACTTGAGCGCCTCATCCGGTTTGGTAGACGCCAGCACATCCCCAAGGTCGAGCTTGGCGGCGTCGCTCGACACCAGCTCAGCCGGGTGGTCGATAAAGCGGCGCAGGATCTTCTCGGCTTCCTGGGTCTTGCCCTCAGCCGCGTATACCTGCGCCAGGGAGACCTCCGCCTGCGCAGCCAGAAGCTTCGGCGCCGAATCGATCACGTCCTGGTAGATCTTCTCCGCCTCCGCAAACTTGCCCCGGTCCGCCAGATCCGCCGCCATGTAAATGCCGCCGACGGAACCCTCCGTGGTGCCGTGATACCGGGTGTACAGATCCGAGAAAGCCTTCACGCGAGCCGCATTCTTGGCCTCCTGCGAGGGGAAGGCCTTATTGGTCGGCGTGTCGGCTGGCCCGATGATGGCTTCATCGATGCGGAACGCTTCGTTCAGCGCTGTCTCTCTCACCGAAGCCTCATGACGGTGGTACAGGAAGTAGCCACCCACCAGGAGAATAACGGCCAGGGCGATCACCCCGTATCGAATCGATTCGCTGCGGTGTTCGCTCAGAAAACTGACCGTCTCGCCGACTTCCTGGGCAAATTTATCCGTCTTAAGTTGTTTGCGGGTTTGTCGATCCACGGAAACTCCAGGGCGCTAGAAGGGCGCCACGCTAAAGTTTACCACGCGCCCGCGTAAGAATTTTTCCCTGTGCGGCTGCGAAAGAACCCGAACAGAATCAGAGGGGATTAGCGTGATGAGGTTAGATCCCGCTGAATGGCGAACTTCACCAGGCCCGCGACATCGTGGATATCCAGTTTGCGCATAAGACTGGCGCGGTAGGTGTCAACCGTTTTGGGACTAAGTTCCAATCTGGCCGCAATCTCTTTGGCCCGGATGCCCTCTACCAGGAGGGTGAACACCTGGTACTCGCGGGCGCTGAGCGCCTCCAGCGGATCGTCCGGCGCGGCTTTGCTTCCGGCGGCGAAGATGCGGTTGAGCTCGAGCTGGGGCGAGACGTAAATACCTCCGTCCAGGACCTGCTCGAAAGCCTCCAGCAACTGCCGGGATGGGGCCGTTTTTAGCAGGAACGCGTTGACCCCGCAACGCAGTGCCTCCACCACGGTTTTGCGGTCCCGCCGGGTGGATAGCACCACAATTTTGGTGGGAATGTTCGAATCCCGGACCCGGCGGACGATCTCCAAAGTGAAAAGATCCGGTAGGTTCAGATCCAAAACAGCAATATCCGGACGGGTGCTCTCGATCATGCGCAGCGCCACCACACCTTCCGAACATTGCCCCACCACTTTGTAAGAGGGTTGGGCTGAACACAGTGCCGCCAGCCCCTCCCTGACCAAAGTCAGATCGTCGGCAAGCAGTACGCTATAGGTCTGGGGCTCTCGAATCGGAACCATAACTGGCTGACGCGGTGCGCCAAAGATTGGCGGTTCGCGCTCTAAATCTTACAGTAAGTTCCCGGGGCCCGAATTCTCTTTATTTTCCGGGCGCTGCCCCGAAAGCCCCGTCCCAAAAAAGCCCCTAGGCCCCCCTGGACCCCAGCCCGGATCTCTCTTTGGGACGAGACCGCCCCTTGGAACTAAGCAAAGCTCCGGACGGCGTGCGCCTCGTCATCGAACACTTCGAAGACCGTATAGAGCTTGGTAATCTGAAGCAGGTCCTTGACCCGCTTGTTCAAGTTCAGCAATTTCACCACCCCACCCTGGTTGGTGACAGTGGTAAATCCGGACACCATCTCGCCGATCCCGGAGCTATCAATATAAGAGACCTCCGCCAGGTTCAGGAGCAGCTTCTTTTGGCCGCTGCCCACCAAACTGCGGATGGTGTCGCGGAACGCGCTGGCGCCGTCGCCAAGCGTAATCCGCCCCACCGCGTCGATTACCGTTACGTCGCCCACCTGCCGGGTGGTCAATTTGACACTCACGCACTTCCTCCTTTTCCCCTTGCGCTCTCGCGCGGCTTAACCCTTCCCCTTGCGCTTTCGCGCAGCTAACCGGCCTTCGCCGTATGCTTCACCAGCCTGACTTCGGTGCCTTTGGGCTGGCGCGGCCGGATTTGAAACTCGTCCATGAACGCCTGCATCAGCAGGATTCCCCGCCCGGAATGCCGCAGCAGATTTTCATCCGCCAGCGGATCGGGCAACTGCGACACATCGAAATGCTCCCCCTCGTCGGCGATCCGGATCTCCAACGATTGCGGACTCCGGGTCACCGTTAAGTGTACCTTCTTCCGCGAGTTGTACCGGTTCCCGTGCACTACCGCGTTGACCATGCACTCCCGCACGGAAATCCCGATTTTGTGCTCATCGTCCTCATCGAAGCCCAGTTCCTTTGCTTCCTTGAGAACCACGGCTTCCGCCGCATCCACGCTCTCCAGAGTGGAATCGAAAATATGTTCCTCGGTTCTGGTTTCCACTCGCGAAATGGCGGCGCTCCTAGTCCTTTAAACCGGGCCCCCGGCTCAGCCTGGAACTCGAATCGTTAAAGGTAAACCACGGCGGCGGGGAAAGTCAAGGCACGGATAGCCATGGCTCCGCAGCCGGCTTACTTGAATCGCCGCCGGTACTGAAAGTCGATCCCGAATAGCCCGTTGGCGTCCCGCACGGCGATCGCGGACCAGTTCCGGTTAAAGTCCCATTGAAGGCGCACGATCTGTTCGGCGGTGTAGTTGAGGTTGGTGATGTAGGTCATGGTCACGTCTTTGGAGACCTGCTGCTCGAAGGTGAGGCGCGCCTGCGGGGTGTTGTCGATCCCCGTCATCGTCGGGTCGATCTTCACCCGGCTGGCTCCCAGGAACCGCTGCAGCTTGCTGCTCAGCTGCTCCGACAGAGCCTGGCTGAGCAAGCTCCCTCCCGCCCCCACGAAGTTGGTCGAGTTTCCGGCCGCTTCCGCACCGCTATCCGCAAGCTGCGAAGGAGTCCGCCCCACGGCCAGAAGAGCGATGATCTTGGACGGCTCCAGGGGCGGGTCGGAGCTATAGTTGGTCTTCAGCTTGTCCATGGTTCCGGTGAAGGTGATATTTACCGTCACGCCGCTGACTTTCGTTTCGAGTGCGAGATCGAACACCGGTTCGATGCGGGCGGCGTTGGTAAAGCGGATATCGCCGCGGTCGATGGTGTACTGGTTCCCGAACACCTGCACCTGGCCTGAGTCCACCGAAACCGAGCCCAGCAGCAGCGGCAGCCGCGGCGTTCCCCGCAACCGCAGATCCACCTCCGACTGCACGTCGCGCGTGAGCGAGGTTTGCAGCTCGAAATTGGGCGCGCTGGCCACGCGCACGTCGAACTGCATCCCGCGCAGATAATCGTTGGGCGAGTTCTCCGGCTGCGGCGCCGAGAACGCGGCCAGCAAATCGCCCAGGTCGGTGTGCGGATTGAACGCCGCGCGGTTTAGGGTCAGAGTTCCGGAAAGGGTGCTTGCGTCGGAGGTCCCATCCAGGGCAAGATTGGCGCTGATGGTGGTCGATAGGTCGATCGGCAGGCGGAATCGCACCTGCTGAGCCGCGGCTTGCAACCGGTAGATCAGCGGCGACCCGAATTCGACGAAACCGCCCAGCGACAGCGTCCCGGCGCCGATTTGCGCCGTTAGTTTGTCGATCGTAGCGCGGTTGCGGTTGAACACCACCCCGCCGTTGACATTATCGAGTCCCGTGGTCACGTCCTTTAGGTACAGAGACGCGTTCTTTAGATCCATCCGTCCGCTCAGCGCCGGATCGGCAAGCGCTCCGCGCAGCGTGGCCGAGACAGTGGCATTCCCGCGCGCGAGCAAGTTCGCGTTCAGCAACTGTAACGCGACCAGGTTCACCGCGCCTCGCACCGCCAGATCGGCGCCGCCGGAGCCCTCGAAAGGAATCGTCCCGCTGATTTCGAGATTCGTATCGCGGCCGGTCAGCCGCGCCGGCTGAATCCGCGCTTCCCTGGCGTTGACCGACACCATGATCGGCTGGGCGCTGGTGAGCACGACGTCCTGCGGCTGAACCCCCAATCCCAGCGCCTGGCCCGCTTTGGGGTTGAACTGCACCCCGTCCAGCGTTACCGACGCCTGAAAATCCCGCGGACGCGTTACCGCCACGTTCACCGCGACCGTTCCGCCCGCAAGCGCGCCCTCCAGCGGTAATTCGGTTTCACTCTGCGGCGCCGCGCCCAGCAGCATCGCCAGGCGGTGCGCCTCATCCAGGGTCATGCGGGAAAACTTAACCGAAGCAGAGCCGTTCTCCTCCCCGCTCAGCCGCCACGAGCCTTGGCCCTCCAGCATCGCCGCGCCGAGCTTGCCGGTAGCCTTCACGGAGGCTTCTTCGCCGCGCGTGTCCGCGGAGAGTGAAAACTCGCCCAGAGCCTGTCCGTGCAGCGTCACGGTCTGCGCGGAAAGCGTCCCCGACGCCGCGCGTAAAGCGAAGGTCCCGCTACTCACCTGTCCGTCGCCACGGAGGTCGGCCGTCACGCGCCCCTCCAGCCCCGTATTCAGCTCGGCCAGCGTCTTGACCCGTGTCGCCGGAAGATTGCGGATGGTCACCTGCGCCTGCGCGTCTCCGCTGCTCCAATCCGCCGCGGAAGCCCGGTAGGAGCCTGAGAAATTCATCCGCCCCGGTCCAGCGTCCGCCTGCCCTCCCGATACCTCCACACCCATTCGGGTGAGCTTCAAGGTCGCGGCTATGCGGTCCAGCGTCTCTCCGAACGCCTGCTCATTCGCTACGTTGAGCGTCACATCGGCTTGTGGCTGCTTGAGTGTGCCAGAGACCCGTACACCCGCCGACGCTGTGCCCTCTACCACGATCTTTGCGCCAGCTTCCTTGGCTAGCTCCCCCAAATTGGCGTTTCGCAGGGTAAGCTGCGCCGTGACGCCGGCGTCGTCAAAGCTTCCTTGAGCCGCCGTAATATCGGCAGTTCCCGCCGCCTCGGTTACGCCGCGCGTCAGCGTAAAGCGGGATGCAGAAAGCGAGTCTCGCGTCAGGTCCACCGTCGCGTCGAATTTGTCGAAGCTATGCCCTTCGACGCTGCCGTGCCCCCCGACGCTCGCGTTCACAACGGTCACTTCGCCCCGGAAGCGCGGGTTTTCGAGCGAACCCGTGACGGCCCCGGATGCCGTAACCGAACCGTTGTTCAACTGAAGGGGCAGCTCCTTCGGGGCGTCTTCTTCAAGCAGCGGCAGCACGGAGAGGAGATCTCCAAGATCGCTGGTCTTTAAGCGAACCTCCATCCTCCGGCCCAGCGCTCCGCTAGCCTCCAGCCGCGATGACGGCGTCGCGATGTAAGAATCGCCAAAGGAAAGCTCGCCCGCCTGCTGGTTGTAAGACGCGTCGATCGACCCCTCGATCGGCGTCCCCGCTGCCGCGGGCGCCAGCGTCAGGCTTGCGCGCGCCAGGGTGGTTCGCTCCCCGATGGTGCAATCCGCCATCACGTCCCCGGATAGAGTTCCGTTCCACGGCAGCGCGCGAGGCGTTACGATGCTGGCTGCTTCCGCCACCGTCAATCCATCCACGGTCCCTTCGACATGAACCTCTTTCCACCCGGTGAGCACAAGCTGGCCCGCGAAATGCGACCCCAAAGCGTCCACCTGAAGATGGTTTGCCTCAACCCTTCTCGCCCCGGCGTCGATGTCCGCCTGGACCCCGGCGCCGCTCACGTGCAATCGGCCGCTCGAATACCCCGCGCCCCGCGCGCTCAGCCGTCCTTTAATTTCGAACTCGGAGAGCTGGTCGAAGTCGATCGCCAGCGTGCCCGCGAAATCCGCTGTCCCAACAGGCTCCAGCGGCAGGGAGAATCGTGACACCGCATCCTTCAAACTGATGGCCGCCCGTACCTTCAACGTGCCCCGCGGAGACATCGGGTTATCCAGCGTGCCCGCCAAATCCGCATGCGACTGCGGCGTAGACAAATGCAACGCCGTAACCACGATCCTGGTTTTCTGAAACGAGAACTTGGATGAGAATCCCAGCTCCTGCGGCGGCATCCCCGCCGCAATCACACGCAGCTCTCGCGAGCCCACCTCAGCCTGATAAGCAGGCGTTCGCGGATCGTAGGTAAGCTTTAGCTCCAGCCCATCTCCTCGAAGATTCACCGGTGTGCTGCGCTCATCCAGCTCGATGACGCCGCCGGAAACCTCGTAATGGCCCACCGCCAGGTTGATCATGTCCACCGGCCAGTTCCCTGACCCACGTCCGGGCAAGTTATTGGACCCATCCGGATAGATCACAATTCGTACCTGCGGTTGGTCTACCTTGACTGAGGCCACATCCACTTTGCGCTCCGCAAAGGACAGAACGCGGAGCCCCACCGTGACCGAAGCGGCGCGCACCAGCGGAGGCTCACCCGCGGCCTCGCTTCCATGGATTACCAGCGGAGCTACGCTGGCCGTCAGCGTCGGGCCGCGAAAGGAGAAACGGCCGATTTCGACTCGCCCGCCCGTCGCGCGCTCCAATTCAGCAATGATCCGCGCGCGGACGTATTCGTGAAACCATCCGCTCTGCACGATCACCAATCCCGCCAATCCGGCGATTGCCAGCAGCACCGCGCACGCGGCCACCACCCGCAACAGAATCCGCCCGAACGTCCTCCACGGCGACCGTCTCATTGAAACGCACCCTCTCTATACTCGACGCGCTTCTCCGTCCGGGCGGTTTCCAGCCACCGGTCGAGCGCCTGCATGGTGCGTTGATCGGTGAGCAGCTTTTCGAGGTTGGCGCGGCTGGCGTCGAAGGAAGCGGGCGGTTCGCTATGGGAGGCGCGCCATTCGGCCACGAACTTATCATATGCCGCGTGCAAGTCCGCATCCGAAATCTCCACTTCCGGGCGGAAACGCAAATCGGCGAAGCGCAGCGCGCGCACGCCCGCCAGCAGATGATTCTCCACGTCCTGCTGCGTGACGCCGTATTTCTTGAGCGCCACTTCATACGCCGCCTCCGTGGCATACTGCTTTTTCACCTGCTCCAGCATCGGCGGGACCTCCTGCGGGGAGAGCAGGGTGAAGTGGCTATCGGCCGCTTCCGTCATCATCAGGGCCTGATCCACCAAATCCTTGGCGGCGCCGCGCCTGGAAGGCCCGCTTAGATCCACGGGCTTGTCATCCAGGAACGCAGCGACGCGCAGAAAACGGATCACGTCGCTTTCCGCGATGACCTGCCGGTCAACCGTGGCCGCGATGCGATCCAATACTTGGGTCGGCGGCGTCTGCGCGCCCAGCGCCAGCGCGAACCACAGACCCATCGCGTGTTTCATCAGAACGTCTGCCCCAGAGCAAAATGAAATTGGAAGACGTTGATGCGCTGGTTCACCGGATTCTCCTGCCCCGCCAGAAGCTGATCGAGAGTACCGGAGTATCCGTAGAAGCGCGGCGAATCCGGACTGATGCTGAAATCGAGGCGGATGGGCCCGACTGGCGTGGTGTAGCGGATCCCGAACCCGAAGGAGTTCACCGCGTAGTTGAAATCCTTGATGTTCTCCTGGCGGAAGCGCAAGCTCAATTGGTCGATGCTGTTATACACATTGCCGATATCGTGAAACAGCACCCCGCCCAGGTTATCGCCGATCAAGGGAAACCGCAGTTCGGTGGAGTGGAACAGGAACGCGTCACCGCCGGTCGGAAATCCGGTGTCGGGATCGCGTGGACCGGCTTGATTGTCGGGGAACGCGCGATTCGTCGATGGGCCGCCCGAATAGAAGCGTTCGGCCAAGGGAATGAACGCCGGCGTCCCGCTGATGTAACCGAATTGATTGCTCTGCGCCAGCACCACGTCGCGGCTGAGCGGATAGTAGCTGGAATTGCGCAGAATAAGGCGCGTGTAGCCGGTGGCCGATCCGAACCCGCTCCACGCCTGCGCAATGTCCACTGTATTCAGGTAGCCGCGATGCGAGTTAGTCGGGTCATCGCGCTTGTCCTGAACCAGAGAAATCGAGACTAACCCCGCCCGATCCGGCTTGGACAGAATGGGAATGAGCAAGGGCGAGATCTTGAGCGTGTCCTCCGGGACGGTCACCCGGCGGATGGTATAGCGGTATTGCACCGTGTAAACCCGCGACACCTTCTGCGAAAGCTGCACGGAGCCTTCCAGTCGATGCGAAACGAACGTGCGGATGTCCTTCGAATCGTCGAACAATCCCGAAAACGTCAGCGTCAGATTCTCATTCCCGGCCAATTGCGAGGCTTGGTAAGTCAAGCCCACCCGCTCCTCCAGCGTCGATAGCAGTGTTTGCAAACTCACGGTTTGCCCCGTTCCCAGAAAGTTCAGCCGGCTGATGCCCGCCGAAATGCGCGGGCTGAACGCGGTTGTCCCCGCCGGAGCGTCGAAAGTGGTGACGCCGCCTCCGATCCGCGCCAGCTCCGCTCCGAAGCCCAGGTTGAAAGAATACTTGCTGGCCTCGTCCAGAAGGAACAAGACGTTCTTGCTGTCCTCATCCCCATCGGGATTCTGGAGCGCCGTCTGCACTTTGGCGAAAATGCCGAGATCGTAAAGCTTTTGCTGGCTGTCACTGATGCTGGACTGCGAAATCGGATCCTGCGGAGCCAGCGTAATCCGGCGGGTCACCAATGCCGGCTTGGTGTAGCGCAGCCCGCGCACGAAAATATTCCGCACGAAGACTTGCCTGCCGGTCCGCACCACGAAGTGCAGATCCACCTGCGTCGCCAGAGGCCCGGGCGCCTGCGTCCAATCGAAGGTCGCGTCCGGATAGCCGTGGTTGTAGTAGTAGTTGAGAATGGTGTCGCGATCCGCCGCGATGCTCGCCTCACTGTACGGCTCGCCCGGAATAGAGCGCAGGATGGAGCGGAAGTAGACATCCTGCTCCACTCCTACTCCCTCGATCTCTAAGCCGTGCACCCTCCACTGCGGCCCTTCGTGGATTTCCAAGGTCACGTCCAGATTGCCGTGCTTGCCCTTGTAATCGTCGTTCTGCGTGGGCATCACCATCGCGTCGCGAAAGCCGTTAGCACGGTACAGATCGGCGATCGCGTTGGTGTCCCGCGTCAGCATCTGCGGCGAAAAGCGGCCCCAGTGGTAGCGCACAAAGCTCGCTGGGGTCATCGACAGGCGTTCGCGCAGAGTCTCTTCGTCGAAATACCGGTTGCCGTCGATATCGACCTTCGCCAGCTTGCTGCGCGGCCCTCTGGCGATGCTGTAGTCGATCACGGAGCGGTCTGGCTGGGGTTCCAGTTGTTGGTAATCGACCCGGGCTTCCAGATAGCCCTGCCCTTGCAGATATTCCAGCAGATTCGCTTGCCCCTCGATCAGCAGGCTGCGATCCACGGTCCGCTCCTGATAAATGGGGATAAGCTGGCGCAGACGGCCGGTGGAGATTTTGTCGCCCATGACGTTCACTTCGAGCGCCGGTCCGCTATCGATCCGCAGGCCCGGCGTCACCGTGTTCGTCTCCGCATGGTACTCCAAGCCGCTCAACGTCACCTGCGCCGCCAGATGGTTCCCGCGCTGCACCTTCGTCTCGACTCGTCCAATGCCGTTCTGAAGCCTTTGTTCGGTCAGTTGCTTCCATCCGGGAAGCGTCAGAAAAAATAAGTTGCGGCGCCAACCCGTGATCTTCCCGATCGCATCGGTGGGCTGGTTCAGAGTGCCCGAAAGGTCGACTCCGTCAAAACGCGCCCGCTCGCCCGGTAACAGTTGGAAATAGATGCCGGTCTCCTGCGTCCCAGGATTTAGATCGACGTGATAGGAAACTTGAGCCCGGTAAAGCCCATTGGCTTTCAGACGCTCCAGAATATTCGAGACGGCCGGCTCCATCCGATCTTCCGAGAAGGGCGCGCCAAGCTCCAGTTTGGTCGCGGTGCGGAGCTGCTCCAAACTGGGCGGATCGTCCACGCCATCGATGATTACGCCGCTAACGAAATAGTTGAAGGTGGTGACCACGTGCAGTTCGACGCCCGCGCCGGAGGCTTGCGCTTCGATCGAGATGTCGTGATAGCGGCCGGTCTTATACAGCGCGTCGATCGCCGTCCGTACGTCCGCCAGCACCAGCGGAGTCCCCACCCGCAAGCCCAGCTTCCGGTCGAACTCGGATTGTTCCAGCGGCTGCTGGGGGGGATCGCGGACAATCGCTACGATGGTGCGGCCTTCCCATTGCCCTGGCCCCGCAGTTGAGGAGCCAAGGTTGGCCGAGTCTTGCGCTAGCGCGGCCGTCAAGCACACGGACAACACAAGCGGCAACGCCAGGGCACGCACGTATTTCAATGATATCCCGCTACTTCCCGGCTTTTCAGGCCGCGCTGCCATCATCGGTGCGCTGCTACCATCGAGGTTGGTCTAGTTTGGCCTATATGACATGACGCGCGCCGCAGAATCACGTTACTCGCGGCAGTCCCGCTTCGCGCCGCTGGGCGAGCTCGGACAGCAGCGCATCGAAGCTGCTTGCGTGGCCGTCGTGGGCCTCGGCGCTTTAGGTTCGGTGCAGGCTGAACTGCTTGCCCGCGCCGGCGTCGGCGACTTTGCGCCTGATCGATCGCGATTTCGTCGAGCTCTCCAATCTCCAGCGCCAGACTCTCTATGAGGAATCCGATGCGGTGGAAGCTCTGCCCAAAGCCATCGCCGCCGCGCGGCGCTTGGCGCGAGTGAACTCCACCATCCGCATCGAACCGTTCATCGCGGATCTTTCCCCCGCCAACATTGACGAGTTGCTGGAAGGCGCCGGGCTCATCCTCGACGCCACCGATAACTTCGAGACCCGCTACCTCATCAACGATTTCGCCGTCCGCGAAGGCGTTCCCTGGATCTACGGCGCGGCTGTGGGAAGCTACGGGATCAAGCTGCCCGTCATCCCAGGCGCTACCGCCTGCTTCCGCTGCGTCTATCCGGAATCTCCTGGCGGTGCGCAGCCCACCTGCGAAACCGAAGGCGTGCTGGGGGCCGTGACCGCTGCCATCGCCTCGCTCCAGGTTGGCGATGCCTTAAAGATTCTCGCGCGTGGCGGCGAATCCGTCTCCGCGCGGATGACCACCGTCGACGTCTGGACCGGCCAGATTCGCCAGACGGCTCCTCCCGCCCGCGACCCGGATTGCCTCTGCTGCGCCCGCCGCGAGTTTCCTCACCTGGACGGAAAGCTTCGAGCCCCCATCAGCCTGTGCGGCCGTAACGCCGTCCAGATTCATGAGCGCTCACGGCCCGTGGATCTCGCCGGTCTCGCCTCGCGCCTGGGCGCCCTCGCTCCCGTCCGCGTGAACGAATTCGCCCTCCGCGCCCAAGTCGATCCCTACGAGCTCACCGTCTTCCCCGACGGCCGAGCGATCATAAAAGGAACCACCGACCCCGGCATCGCCCGCAGCGTCTACGCCCGCTACGTCGGGGCGTAACACCCGCCATCTCCCTCTCGACAAATCGGAGATATGCAGGCGTCTAAGGTCTCCACCGATTCCCTAGCCAATGATGCCGAGGTACTTACTCTCCCTTAGCCTGCTGGCCGCCGCGCCCGTCTTCGCAGAGTCTCCCCAACGCGTCGAGCACTCCTTTCCCGCCTTCTTCATCCCCAACGCCGGCCAATCCGATCCGGCGGTGCGCTTCCTGGTTCGTACACCCAGCCTGAATGCCGCTTTTGTGGCCGATGGAGCCGTTTTCGAGCTCGGCCCCCTGGCCCTCCGCGTGGCCTTCGAAGGCGCGAATCCAACCGTCAAAATCGATGGCGAATACCGCCTCGACGGCACGGCTAATTTCCTGACCGGCGACCAGCCCCAACGCTGGAAAACCAACCTCCCGACCTACCAGAAAATTCTGTACACCAATCTATACCCTGGCATCGACCTGACCTACGGAGCCGCCGGAGATCGCATCAAATCCGAATTCCTTATCGCCCCTGGCGCGGACCCGCACCAAATCCGAATCCAGTACTCCGGCGCGGACCGGCTCTCCATCGAATCCAATGGCGACCTGCTCATCACCGGCGCCGGCGCCGAGGCCCGCGAAGAAGCACCCGTGGTCCTGCAGCACGGAGCTCCGATTCCCGGCCGCTATGTCCTGCTCGACTCCCAGACCGTCGGCTTCGAAATCGGGGCGTACGATTCCACTCAGCCGCTCTTGATCGATCCCGTGCTCTCCTACGCGACCTACTTCGGTGGAACCGGAATGAGCGATATCACCGGCTTGGCCGTGGACGCCTCCGGCGACCTCTACATCACCGGCTGGACCGAGTCCCTCAACATGCAGATCGCCGCGCCCATCCAGGCCTCCAACGCCGGTGGCGTGGATGCCTTCGTGGCCAAACTCAATCCCGCCGGAACGTCCCTCGAGTACGCGACTTACATCGGCGGCAATGGCGACGATCGCGCTGCAGCCATCGCCATCGACTCCGCCGGCAACGCCTACGTGACCGGCTCCACGGCCTCGACCAATTTCCCGCTGGTCAATCCCATCGGCAGGACACTGGGCGGAGGGCGCGACGCCTTCGCGCTCAAGATCAACGCAACCGGCAATCTGCTCGACTACAGCACCTACCTGGGCGGCACCAGCACGGATTACGGCTACGCCATCGCGGTCGACTCTTCCGGCAACGCCTATATCGCGGGTGACACCCTGTCCGCCAACTTCCCCATCTCCACCGGAGCCGCCCAAACCGCCTTCGGCGGCGACCAGAACGTCTTCGTGACCAAACTCAGCTCCGCCGGCGCGATCTCCTACAGCACTTTCCTGGGAGGTTCCGGGGCGGACCACGCCGGCGCCATCGCCCTCGATTCGAGCGATAACGTCTACATCGCTGGAGGAACCACGTCCACCAATTTCCCGGTCGCCGGCGCCATTCAATCCACCAGCGGCGGCGCTCAGGACGCCTTTCTGACCAAACTAAACGCCGCCGGTTCGCACCTTCTCTACAGCACCTATCTGGGCGGCAACGGCGGCGGATCGGGCTCGCCGGAGGAGGCAACCGCGCTCGCCGTCGACTCCGGCGGAAATGCCTATATCGCCGGAACCACCAACTCCACCAACTTCCCCGTCACAGCGGGAGCTTTTCAGACCCAGTTCACCGCCGTCCAGGACGCCTTCGTGGCCAAGGTGAATCCCTCCGGCAACGCGCTGGTCTTCTGCTCGCTATTGGGAGGCAGCGCCTTCAACTGGGCCAACGGCATCGCCGTAGGGTCCGGTGGCATCGTCTACGTGGACGGCTACACGTCTTCAGCCGATTTCCCCATCGTTTCCGCCACGCAGAGCACCTTCGGCGGCCTGTATGACGCCTTCGTCTCCATCTTCACCGCCAATGGCTCCTCACTCAGCTATTCGACTTACTTCGGAGGCTCCGGCTCCGATTCGGCTAACGCCCTGGCCGTCGACTCCAGCGGCAACATGTACCTGGGCGGTCAGACCAACTCGGTCAACCTCACCACGCTCGATCCCATTCAAGCCACCAACGCGGGAAACGCCATCGGATGGCTGGCGAGGCTGGGCGTCACCACCGTAGTGGCGCCGCAGCTTCCGCAGGTGGTCGGCGTTACTCCCGCCTCGGGTTCCGGCAACTCGGTCGCCTTCACCGCGCAATTCTCCGATGCGGCCGGCGTCTCGGCGCTCGCTTCCGCAACCGTGCTGGTCAATACCACAGCCTCATCGAACTACGGATGCCAGGTGACCTACTCCGCCGCGGCCAATCAATTCGCTCTGGCGAATGACGTCGCCAGTTCCGGCTCCTCCGTGGTCAACCCTGGAGGCGGCAACGCTCAGAACGACCAGTGCACATTGAGCGGCTCCGGCAGCTTCGTCACCAAATCGGGAAATACCTTGACCATGGTGATCGCGCTCTCTTTCCAGCCCGGCTTCACCGGGAACGACACCATCTACCTCAGCGCCGCCGACTTGAGCGGCGATAATACCGGTCAGGTCGCCAGCGGTACATGGACCGCCACCGTCCCTGCGCCGCAACCCACCGCCAGTTCCGTTTCGCCCAATAGCGGCCTGGGCGCCAGCCAGACCTTCACCTTCGTCTTCTCCGACACCCAAAACGCCAACAACATCACCGGCATGGCGATGCTGTTCAACACCTCCGTAACCTTCACCAGCGCTTGTTATATCGTCGTCGACACCAACGAAGGCAATGTCGCTCTGCTTTACGATAGCGGCGCCGGCTCCAGCAGCAAGCCGATCAGCTCCACCGCGACTCTTTCCAACAGCCAGTGCACCATCGGCGCGACCACGCTCACCGTCTCCGGGCTCTCCCAAATCTTCACCGCCGCCATCACCTTCACCGGCGCCTTCAGCGGAACCAGGAACATTTACATGTTTGGCTCCGAAAGCGGCGTTTACACCACCGGCTGGGTGCAGATGGGCACTTACACGGTTGCTGCCGGAGGAGTTCCAGTCGCGAACGGGGTCTCGCCCAGCTCCGGCTCCGGCCCCAGTGACCGCTTCAGCTTCACCGTCTCCGACGCCGGCGGCTCCGGCTTCATCACCGGTCTCACCGGATTGATCGCGTCCACCCTCGCCACCACTGACGCTTGCTATATCGTCTATGACCGCACCGCCGGCACCATCTCCCTCCCTTACGACAATCCCGCAAATGGCGCCTCGCCGGTGACTCCCGGCGGCACGCAGGTCGTCTCCAATAGCCAGTGCACGCTCACGGCTTCCGATTCGACCGTGGTCATCGGCACTACTACGGTGGTTGTCACCGTCGATCTCACCTTCAACGCCAACTACTTCGGCGCTAAGAACATCTATCTCGACGCCATCGAGCGCGGCTTCACCTCCGGCTGGAGCACCGCCGGAGCCTGGACCGTCACGGGCGGAGCACCCGTCGCCAATTCCGTCAGCCCCAACTCCGGATCGGGCTCCGCTCCCAGCTTCACCTTCACCGTCTCCGATTCGACTAACTCAGCGAATATCTCCGGAATGTCCATGCTGATCACCTCCGGCGCACCCACCAATCTGGCCAACGCCTGTTACCTCACTTACAATGTCGCGGCCGCTACCATCAGCCTCTACAACAACGCCGGAACCTCGTCGAGCTCCAAAGGCATCGGCTCCTCGGCGACCTTGTCCAATAGCCAGTGTGCCGTGGGTTACACGGTCGGCTTTCCTTCCGGGAACTCCGTGGTGTTCGAGATCAATCTCCAATTCGCGAGCGGCTTCACCGCGCCCCAAAACATTTATCTGGACGCCCTGGAGCCCAGCTCGAGCTCCGGCTGGGTTTCCGTCGGCGCCTGGACGCCTTAGCTGCTTCCCATCGGCTGTCGATGGGGCTTGACAAATTCGCCGGGCTCTTGCATACTCTTTCCATCGGTAGACGATGGGAAATAACAATCAGGAAATCCTCCCCGGCACGCTCGACTTGCTGATCCTCAAATCGCTCGCCCGCGGCAAGATGCACGGCTACGGCATCGCGCAGCATCTCAAGACCATCTCGGACGAGGTGCTGCAAGTGGGCGAAAGCTCGCTCTACCCGGCGCTCCAGCGGCTCTTGCTCAACGGCTGGGTCGAGGCCGAATGGGGCGCTTCGGAGAATAATCGCCGCGCCCGCTACTACACGCTCACCGCGTCTGGACGCAGGCAACTGCAGCGCGAGCGCGCCGAATTCGAGCGCATGGTGGTGGCGATCCACAAGGCACTGGCATGAAGTTGCTGCGGCGAATTCGATACTTATTGGGCCGGCGGCAGGCCGAAGCCGACTTGACCGAGGAACTGGAGCAACACCGCGCGATCGCGAGCGATCAGGCGGCTGGAGATTGGGACCGCGCTTATGCCGAGTCTCGCGCCGTGTGGAGATGGCCGCTGCCGAAATGGCATCGGCGCGCAATCTCCAACTCAGTCCGCAACCTCTTGCGTGCTGGCAAAAAGGCGGCTCGCTGGATGGGCGTCCGTTTGATCGAGGGGTTGAGCGTCATCGTCTTCGTATTGCTCCAGCTTTACTGGGAGCCGATCACCGGCACTTCACTCACCTGGCGGACCCGAGTTACACTCTGCGTGTTTTACGCACTCGTCGCCATCGCAGAGGGCATCAAACACGTGGAGCAAGGATTACGCCGCGAGACTTCAGCCAAGCCCAAACGCGTCTTTGTCGAAGATCCCGATGCCGTTCTGGAACTCGCCAAGCTCACCGGCTATGAATCGATCAAACCCTTCAATCGCTACCTCGGCAAATGGATGTCGATCGCTGGCGAGTTCGAAGGCTTCGGGGAAACGCTCCAGGGCGACGCATTTCATATGTCGCTGCGCTTGGACGACGGGCGGCGGCTCAACCTCAGCTTTGACCGCAGCCAGCGGGATTCCCTGCAGCCCCTTCGGCCCGGGCAGCACATCACGGCGATTGGCGAAATCGAGCGGGTGAGCTTCGAACTCCGGCCGCAACACTGCGAGCTGGTGCGCGTTGAACCCCTCCGCGCTGCGCCGCGCCTGAACTATTCACTATGGAGCGGACACGCCGCTCCATATCAGTCTCCTGAGACGCCATGAAGCTCCTTGCCCGCATTCGTTACCTGCTTCGCCAGCGCCAGGCCCACCGCGACCTCGCCGAAGAAATCGAGTTTCATCGCCAAATGTCCGGCGATCCTGCGGCGATGGGCAACATCACGCGAGCTCGTGAAGACTCGCGCGCGGTATGGATCTGGCCCTGGCTCGAAAGCCTGTGGCAGGATCTTCGCTACGCCGTCCGCAACCTGCGCCGGTCGCCTGGTTTCGCCCTGGTCGCGTTGCTCACCCTCGGCACGGCCATCGGACTCAACACCAGCTTCTTCACGGTCTTCAATGCCATCGCCCTACGTCCGTGGCCGGTGAAAGACCCCGCCCGCGTAGCACAGATTTTTTCCAGAGACCCGCATAATCCCGCCCCCGATTCTTCCGGGATCAGCGTCGCCGAGTACCGCTATTTCCGCGAGCACGCCCGCTCCTTCTCCGGCTTTTCGGTTTCCTTGCAGCAGGAGGTCAACTTCGGTTTCGAGCCCTTCGGCCGCCCCTCCCGCGCGGTCCTGGTCGGTGGGGATTACTTTCGCGTCCTGGGATTACAGATGCACCTCGGCCGCGGCTTTCTGCCGGAAGAAGACCGCCCCGGTACGCTTCAGGGAGACGCGCCCCAAGCCGTGGCCGTGCTGAGCTTCCCCTTCTGGCGCGATCATTTCGGTTCCGATCCGGCCATAGTCGGAAAGAGGGTGACTCTGAATGACCTCGGGTTCACCGTGGTCGGGGTAACGCCGGAGGATTTCACGGGCACCGCCGATGGCGGCATGCCCGAAAACGTCTACCTGCCGCTCTCCGCTCTCCTGTTGCTTCATCCTGGCGACCCCGCGGCTCGGCAAATGCTCACCGGACCTGACGCCTGCTGCCGGCCCGCACTCGGCCGCCTGACGCCGGGAGCCTCACGCCGCCAAGCCGCAGCCGAGCTCGAAGTTCTCGACAAACAGTTCGCCGCCCAATCTGGCCTCACCACCCACTATGTGTTCTCACTCACCGGCTCGGCTCTTCTGGACAGGCCCACACGCCGATCCCAGGCCGCGCCCATCCTAGCGCTGCTGTTCATCGGCGTGACTTTGGTTGTCCTTCTGGCCTGCGCCAACGTCGGCAATCTCTTGGTCGCTCGCGCGGGCGCGCGCCAAAAGGAAATTGAGATTCGGCGGACAATCGGCGCATCCAGAGGCCGCATCGTCCGCCAGCTTCTGACGGAGGGTCTGCTACTCTCGCTTGGATCCGTCGCTCTGGCGCTGCCCATCGCCTACAGGCTTCCCGGCTTCATCATCGCTTCCACCGGCGAGGCGTTTGCGCTGCACTTCACGCCCGATACAACCGTTCTGGCCTACGCGATCGCGCTGGCCGTGTCTTCGTGTATCGGTTTCGCGCTCCTCCCCGCGCTGCACGGCACGCGCACGAGTTCCCCGCGGCGTTTGCCTCTCCGCAACCTGCTTCTCGCGCTACAGGCTGCCTTCAGCGTTGTCCTGCTGATTGGCGCGGGACTCGCGCTTCAAGGCATCGCCCATGTGCGCCAGCAAGACCCCGGCTTCCGCGTCGATGGCGTCTCAGTAGTTTCCTTCGAGCTTCCGGCCCACGACTATGAAGCACCCCGAGCGGCCGAATTCGATCGTCAGCTTCTTTCCGGCCTCTCCGGACAACATATCTTCGGGATTACCGCGCTTGAGCCCCTGTCCAACGGGCGATGGCTCGCCGATTTCCGGCTCGCCGGCCAGCCCGAAAATGCCGCGCGCAGCGTCGTCCATCATGAGGTCACCGCCGGATACTTCGACCTACTCCGCATCCCCATCCTCGCCGGCCGCAACCTCGAACCCCAGGATTTTGAACCGGCAGATCGGGACACCGGTGCAATCCTGGTGAATGAGTCCCTGGCGCGAGCCTACTTCAACGGCGAATCCCCGCTCGGCCGCGGTGCTGTCTCCGTGGGAGGCCATCCGCGGACCATCGTAGGGCTGGTCAGAGACGCTTACACCGAGGGTCTCGATCGCGCTGTTCCGATCGTCTACGTTCCCTTCAGCGCCACCTACATTCCCAAGGTCCTGATCCCGCCCTCCGAGGCTCCCTTCGTCGCGGCTCTGGCGAAGCAAATCGAGCCTGATGCCCGCATCCAAGGCGTCCCTCTTCAAGCCAGCGTCGACCGCTGGTTCCGCGTTGCACAGATCGGCGCGGAGATCGCGGGAATGCTGGGTGTCTACGCCCTGATTCTTGCCACCGTCGGCATGTCCGGCGTGTTCGCCTACGTTGTCCAGCAGCGCGCCAAGGAAATCGGGATCCGTGTCGCGCTGGGTGCGCGGCCCGGTCAAGTGATCCGGCTGGTTCTTGCCGAGAGCTCCCGAGCCGTAATCGCCGGCCTCGCCTTCGGCTTGGTCATTGCATTGTTCGCATCCCGGCTGATGCGCAATCTGCTCTACGGCGTTAGCCCGCTCAATCCCGTCGCGTATCTGTCGGTAGCGTGCCTGTTTGCGATCGCGGCCCTTGCCGCCAGCTACGCCCCGGCGCGCCGGGCCTCACGGGTCGATCCGTTGCAAGCTCTGCGCCACGAATAGCAGCTTACTTGCTCGCCAGGATGCTGCCGGAGACAGGGCCTCTATACAGCGTCTTCAATCCCAAACTCTGAATCGTCGCGGCTTGATCCTGCGGAATCATTGCATAATAATCCATCCCCGGAGCCGGCCGGTTGGTCAGCTCCATCCACGTCCACTGGTTCTTGTAACCATAGAATTGCAGCGATTCCTGAAGCTGCCAGGACCCTCCCACGCGCGTCACCGCCGCGTTGGGATCGCGATGCGCCGCAATGTATTCTCCCATCGTCCGCGTGTCGGCGTCGTAATCCCACACGTAAAACTTGCGCGTGTTGAACTCGGCCGCAAAGCACAGCACGAACAGGCCGCCGAGCACATACGGCGCCACGGGAACCATCCGGGCCAATCCGATTAGAACCAGCACGACGAGAGGCAGAAAGTAGATGCCGGTGCGATCCGCCGGATACGGCCTCCCCAGCGCCACATGGATCAGGAACAACGCGACGGCCGAAAAAACCGCCGGTCCCGCCGCGAAAATCAGCAATAGATCCCGGCGGATCGCTCCCGCGACCAGCCCTCCCGCCAGGACCAGCGGGGCGATTCCAAACGCGACTGCGTCGCGCCAACTGTTCATCCATCCCTGCTCGCGCAGCGGCCCGCCGTGCTGGAGCGAAACGGCGGCCAGGCTACGCAAGCTCTCCGCAATCGAATTCACGCCCGTATAGAACTGCTCGGCCTTCATATCCTCCACCGGAGCCAGCAGCAAAAACAGCACCGCAATTGCACCGATGGGCGCCGTAAACCAGATCCACGGCGAGCCCTTCCGGGCCGACTGCTTTTGCTTGCGGAGTTTCGCCGCCTCTGGCGGCTTTTTTTTCGATAGGAAGTAGGTGGATAGCGCCGCCAAAGCCGCCGCCGGAGCCGCAAAGATCAGGTTCGCGGTCACCGAGAGCGCCAGCGCTGACCCCGCCAGCACCAACTCGCGCGGGCGTGGAGAGGGCAACGAAAGCTGCTCATAGATCAGCGTCAGAGCCCACATCCACAACCCCAGCCCCATCCCGTATCCTCGCGCCGCCACCATGAAATCCAACACGAATGGATTGAGCGAAAGCAGGGCCACGGCCAGCAACGATGTCCACCCCTCGCCAAAAGCCCTCCGGGCCACGCGATAAACGGCAGTGAAGTACAGCGCCGCCCCGCCCAGCGCCGGCAAGCGTAGGGACCATTCCGAAACGCCGAAGATGCCAGTCGACAAGCGCATCAGCAGTGTGTTCAGGAAATGATGATTGGCGTCAAAGTGGTGAAAGATAGCGCTAAAGGGCCCGGCGATATACAGTTCCCAGGTCAGTGCCTCGTCATAGACAATGGACTGTGTCACCGCTCGGTACACCGACACTGCGAACAAAAGAATCAACCATCCCCGCGCTGCGATTCTGGGAACTCCCGTCACTCCTGTTGACGCTACCATGAAGACACGCATGTCCGTCTACGACGATCGCAAGGACGCACTCGAAGAGCACGAATTCCGCATGGGCCTGGAGCGGGGCCGTCTGGCCGTGACTCTCGACCTGCTTACCGACGCTCTGGTCCTGGTCGGCCAGCACGGAGTCTACTGCCAGAGCGCGCGGCAACCCGGCAAACCCGCCATGGACATCCAGCTCATCAGCAAATGCCTCACCGACGCCAAGGAGCTGGTCTCCAGCGTCATGACGGAGCTCAAGCGGTCAAAGTCCCTGTAAACCTCAGGGGTTTTGTAAGAACGGATTGCGCTCCTTTTCGCGTCCGATGGTCGTGTTGGCCCCATGCCCCGGCACCACCACGGCGGTCTCCGGCAGCGTCAGAAGCTTGGTGTGAATCGAGCTCAAGATTTGGCGCGTGTTGCCTCCCGGCAAATCCGTCCGCCCGATGCTGTCGCGAAACAGCGTGTCGCCGGCGACGAGCTTGTTCTCCCCCGGAATCCACAGCGAAATGCTTCCCTGCGTATGGCCCGGCGTGTGCAGAATGTGAAACGCCGTCCCGCCCAGCACCAGCGAATCGCCCTCCCGAGCCGGAGTATCCACCTCCGTCCGGCTGGGAGACGCCATCCCCAGCCAGGCCGCTTGGGTGTCCAGATGGTCGTATAGCTCCTGGTCGTTCGCGTTCATATATACCGGTGCGCCGGTGGCGGCCTTCAGCTTGGCCGCGCCTCCAATGTGATCGATGTGCGCGTGCGTGATCACGATCGCCTTCACGGTAAGCTGGTGGCGCGCCAGAATCGCCAGAATATCTTCAATTTGATCGCCGGGATCGATCACAATCGCCTCGCGGCTGGCCTCGTCGCCGAAAACCGAGCAGTTGCATTGCAACATGCCCACCGGCAAAATCTCATGGATCATGTATCCCGATTGTATACTTGGAGTAGAGGGCAATCGGTGCAATCCTTGCCCAGGATCTTTACATTTTCATGAGCGGGCGCCGCGCTCCCAGCAACTATCAGGTGTGGCTGCAAATCAAGCTGTCAGAACCGCGCGGGTGACGAATGTGAATCACGTATTAAGCGTCGAAGTTTTAAATGCCGGAGCAGCAAGCCCAGGGCCAGCAGGTCCAGGTTACGCAGCACTGCGCGAAAGCGCCGCGCGACTGGATCTATCCGACCGCGGGCGCCTCCGCATCACCGGTGAGGATCGGGCCCGTTTGTTGCACGCCATGACCACCAATGAGGTGCAAGCCCTGAAGCCGGGGCAGGGCTGCTACGTCTTCTTCCTCAACGCTCAGGGCCGCATCCTCGGCGACGCGAACCTATTTTGCTTCGAGGACCATTTCCTGATGGACACGGAGCCGGAAACTCGCGTCAAATTGGCCGAGCATCTGGAACGCTACATCATTGCCGATGACGTGACTGTCGAAGATGTCACCGATGTCACTGCCGCCGTCGCCGTCGAAGGCCCGCAAGCCGCGGCCAAGCTCTCCGGGCTCGGCGCAACGCTCCCCGCAGAGCCCTACGCATGGTCTGCTTGGGGCCCCCGCACCGTAGCCAAGGTTGACCGGACCATGGTTGACCAAACCATGTTTGACCGGACCGGCTCCGGCGGATTCTGCATCTTCACGTCCGCCGCCGATAAATCCAGCCTCATGGCTGCTCTCGCCGATCTTCCGGAAGCTACCTCAGATGATGCGCGCACGGTCCGAATCGAGCATGGCCGCCCGCGCTATGGCGAGGAAATTTCAGAGCGTTACCTGCTTCAGGAAACCGGCCAAATGCAAGCTGTCAGCTTCACCAAGGGCTGTTACTTGGGCCAGGAAATCGTGGAACGGGTTCGCAGCCGCGCCCAGATCCACCGCGTCCTTTGCAGTCTGGAGATCGACGCCGCGGAAGCACCTGCCGCCGGTACCAAGCTCACCGCGTCGAAATCTGAAACCGAACATGCGGCGGCGGAAATCGCCAGCGCCGTTTTCTCGCCTGCGCTGGGCAAAGTGGCCGCGCTGGCCTACGTCCGCGTCCCGCATAATGAACCAGGAACTGAGCTTTTCCTTGGCGAGGTTCGCGCCCGCGTTACTTGTGCGAAGCCTTAGACGCTATCTCGGCGTCAAACGGAAAGACGAACTCCTCGGCAGCTTCATTCACCATGAACTTCCCCGCTCCCAGCGGTTTGCCCGCAGCCGCATAAAACACCGCGCCATCGGTCGATTGCCCGGGCTCGAGGCGTCCTGGCGCCAGGACAATCGCCGAAGCCGTCGCAGCAGCGCTGAGCTTGTTCGGTCCCATGGTCGACATCGCATCCTGCCGTCGAGACTCATACCCGTTGGTCGAATGCAGGTGCATGTTTCCGAAGATCGCCGCCTCATACGCCACCACCAGTTTCGTGGTGTCGCCGCGGCTGGCCTTTTTGAGCATTGTCTCCACTACTTCGTGCGCAGCCAGCGCCGGAACCACGGAGCCGTCGTCACGCTGAAACCGGAAATCCTCGGATTTGACCTCCCACGCCACCGGGGAACCATTGGTGATCGCCACCTGGTAGATGATCCAATCGCGAATCCGCGTGGACAAGGGGGCCAGCATGATCGTGACCCCGCCCCGTGTCAGTGCCTGGTACTTCAGGCCGTTGGATTCGAAGGCGATCACTTGCCCGCGCGCCGCTGGCGTGAGGGGCGACGCCGCCATCGCAAGACCAAACGCGGCCATCAGCCGAAAAGAGCGCGCCGTCATACGCCTCCATCATAGAATCTGCGCGAACAAAATTCTCGCAGCGATTTTTACATGCTTGCCTTTATACCGTCCAGAATTCGCGCAGCCCGGCTTCGATCCGCTCGCAAGCGTGCCCGTCTCCATACGGATTGTGAATGCGCGACATCCGCGCGCACTCCTCGGAATCATCCAATAAAGCATTCGCTTCGGACGTGATCCTTGCGACGTCAGTGCCCACCAGCTTTACCGTGCCCGCCTCGACGGCCTCCGGGCGCTCAGTCTTCTCCCGCAGCACCAGAATCGGTTTTCCCAAAGACGGTCCTTCTTCCTGGATGCCGCCGGAATCGGTCAGGATCAGATACGCCTTCCGCATCAACTCCACCAAGCTCAGGTAATCCAGCGGCTCCAAAAGCGTGATCCGGGGATGCGACCGCAGATACCGGTTTACCGGTTCCCGCACCTGCGGGTTGGGATGCACCGGATACAGCAGTTGCACGTCAGGCCGGTCCGCGATCGCAGCCAATGCCTGACAAATGCGCTGAAACCCCTCCCCGAAGCTCTCCCGCCGGTGCGCCGTCACCAGCACCAGGCGTTTACTGGGATCGAGGAAAGGGACCGGAGGAGCGGCCATCTGTCCACTCTCCAATTTGTCCCGTACGTACAGCACTGCGTCGATGCCAGTGTTTCCGGTGATCCAAACGTTGTTGCGAATCCCTTCCGCGGCCAGGTTGGCGGCTGCGGTCGCCGTCGGAGCGAAATGAAGCGCCGCCAGGCGCGAGGTGAGTACGCGGTTCATCTCTTCCGGGAAGGGCTGGCGCAGATCGCCCGTGCGCAAGCCAGCCTCGACGTGAGCCACCGGCACGCCGTGGTAGAACGCCGCCAAGGCGCCGCAAAAGGTCGTGGTCGTGTCACCCTGCACGACGGCCAGATCGGGCCGCGCATCGGTGAGTACCGCCTCCAGCGCACCGATGATTCGCGAGGTCGACTGTGACAGGGTTTGCCCGGGCCGCATCGCATCCAGATCGTAATCGGGCCGGATCTCGAATACCTCCAGCACCTGGTCGAGCATCTCGCGGTGCTGCGCCGACACGCACACCTTCACGCGGTACAACTCCGGCTGACGATTCAGGTGTTGAACCAGCGGACTTAGCTTGATCGCTTCAGGCCGCGTTCCAAAAATGAATAGGATTGTCCGTTGCGACATTGTCCGTTGCGCGCCAAGGTCTCGTACCAGAGTTCCACAACCCGAGGCCACATGAATTGCGCCCACCGCTTGCTATCCTCGCTAGTGTGACCGAACGCCAAGCGGCGCACACCGGGGAGCGCGCCCGCTATTGGGACGAGTATGCGGACAGCCCCAAGCGCTGGGAGCAAATCCGGCGCTACTACCGGCAGCGGCTCATCGCCATTTACAAGTTCCTGATCCCGCCCGGAAAGCGAATTCTTGAGATTGGCTGCGGCCGCGGAGAGCTTCTCGCCAGCCTGTCGCCCTCCCGCGGCCTGGGCATCGACATTTCCAGAAAAATGATCGAACAGGCCCGCGCCGCTCATCCGCATTTGCAGTTCGAGCTCAGTGACGCTCACACCTTCGTCTCGCAAGAAAAGTTCGACTTCATCATTCTGTCCGACGTGGTGAACGATCTCTGGGACGTGCAGCAGGTTCTCAAAAACATCTCAACGCTGTGCCACGCGCAATCCCGCATCGTGCTGAACTTCCACAGCCGCCTGTGGGAGATCCCGCGGCGCATCGCCGAGTTCTGCGGACTGGTCAAACCGCAGCTCACACAAAACTGGCTCACTTCGCCCGACCTCGCCAATCTCCTGTACCTCGCCCAGTTCGAAGTGATCCGCACGTCGCAGGAAATCATGTGGCCGGTGCGCACACCGCTGATGGACGCCCTTTGCAACCGGTATCTGGTGAAGCTCTGGCCATTCCGCGAGCTGGGCATCACCAACTTCATGATTGCCCGCCCCAATCCCCAGCCGCGCCCGGGCCCCGAACCTGTCGTTAGCGTAGTGGTTCCCGCGCGCAACGAATCCGGGAACATCCCCAACATCCTCGATCGTGTGCCCGAAATGGGCGCCGGCACGGAGCTCATCTTCGTCGAGGGGAACTCGCAGGACGACACGTGGTCGCGCATCCAAACCGAACTCGCCGCCCGCCAGCGTCCCCGCACGCTCGCCTTGCAGCAAACCGGGAAAGGCAAGGGCGACGCCGTGCGCCTCGGCTTCGCCAAAGCCAGTGGCGAGCTGCTCATGATCCTCGACGCCGACCTGACCGTCCCGCCGGAGGATCTCCCCCGGTTCTACGAAGCCTGGCGCTCCGGCAAGGGCGAGTTTATCAACGGCGTGCGTCTGGTTTACCCCATGCAAGAAGGCAGCATGCGGTTCTTCAACCTGGTGGGCAACAAGTTCTTCAGTCTCGCGTTCAGTTGGCTGTTGGGACAGAGCATCAAGGATACGCTGTGCGGCACCAAGGTGCTCAGCCGCGACGACTACGAAACCATCGCCGCCAACCGCTCCTATTTCGGAGGTCTGGATCCTTTCGGCGACTTCGACCTTATTTTTGGCGCGGCAAAACTCAATTTGAAAATGCTCGACCTGCCCATCCGCTACCGCCAGCGCACTTACGGCGAAACCAACATCCAGCGCTGGCGCCATGGCCTGCTACTGCTGCGCATGGTGGTCCTGGCGATGCGCCGGATTAAATTCGTTTGATGTTTCCGCCCGCCGAAGGGCAGTACACTTGGCCGGGCGGTACACTTGAAATGACGAACCTTGAGAAGAGCGCTTATCACGGGCATTACGGGCCAGGACGGCTCATTTCTGGCTGAGCTTTTGCTCGCCAAAGGGTACCAGGTACACGGCATCGTGCGCCGCGCCAGCACGTTCAACACAGAACGTCTGGCGCCGATCTATCACGACCGCCACGAGTCCGGCGTGAACCTGTTTCTGCACTACGGCGACGTGAGCGATGGCGCGGGATTCCGGCGCGTGCTGGACCAGGCGCAGCCTGAGGAAATCTATAACCTCGCCGCCCAGTCCCATGTGCGCGTCAGCTTTGACCAGGCCGAGTACACCGCGGACGTCGTCGCGACCGGAACTTTGCGCATCCTGGAAGCCGTTCGCGACTACGCATCCCGCGGCAATCGCGTTCGCTTCTACCAGGCCGGCTCCTCCGAAATGTTCGGCGCGGCCGCTCCCCCGCAGAACGAATCGACTCCTTTTTATCCCCGCAGCCCTTACGCCGTCAGCAAAGTGGCCGCGCATTGGTACGCCGTGAATTACCGCGAAGCCTACGGCCTGTTCATCAGCAACGGGATCCTGTTCAATCACGAGTCGCCACGCCGCGGTGAAACCTTCGTCACCCGAAAAATCACCCGCGCGCTGGCGCGCATCAAGCTGGGGCTGCAATCCAAGCTCTATCTGGGCAACCTCGATGCCCGCCGCGATTGGGGCTACGCGGGCGACTACGTCGACGCCATGTGGCGCATCCTCCAGCACTCCCAGCCGGAAGATTTCGTCATCGCTACCGGCCAATCACATTCGGTCCGCGAGTTCCTGGAACTGGCCGGAGCCTACTGCGGCGTCGATTGGACCCGGCATGTGGAAACCGATCCGCGCTACTTCCGTCCCACCGAAGTCGCTGCTCTCTGCGGCGACGCCTCCAAGGCACGCAGGCTGTTAGGGTGGGAGCCGCGCGTATCGTTTGAGGAATTAGTCAAGTTGATGGTCGATCACGACCTCGAACTGGCCCAGCAGGAGCGCACGCTCACCACGGCCGGCCATAAGGTGTTTGAGCGCGGCCTCGGCCAGCACTAAGGCACTACTACGCTAAAGGACAAACGCCGCTTTGCAGGCGTCGCGATGGAACATTTCCACCGTCTCCAGCGAATAGTCGTGCAGATCCTTGCCAACCAAAGCCAGCTTCTGAAGAACATCGTTGGTCGCGGTGATGATGTGGCACCCCACCATATCCGCCTGGAAAATATTGAGCAGTTCACGCGGACTCGCCCAAATCAGCTCCAGATTGGGATACTGCTTCAAAATTCGCACGGCCTCGCACATGATCGGGACCGGGTCGCGGCCAGTGTCCGCTATACGTCCCGCAAACACCGAAATGCACGCATCGGGCCCGCCGCCAAGCGCCTCGGCTACCTCTTCCACTTGGTTTAGCGTCATCAGCGCCGTGACGTTCAGTTTTACGCCCTTTCGCGCCAGGCAGCGGATCAGCGGAACCGAGCTCTCGCGCCGTGTGTTGGTCACCGGAATCTTGGTGTAAATATTCTCACCCCAGGCCGAAATCTTCAGGGCCTGCCGCTCCATCTCGGGAAACTCATCGGCGAAGACTTCCAGGGAAATCGGCCGGTCCGGAATCGCAGCTACGATGTCTTTGGCGAACGCCTCGTAGTCCGTTAGGCCAGCTTTCCGCATCAGGGTAGGGTTGGTGGTAAAGCCGCGAATCAACGGGTTCCGGTACATTTCCAGCATCCCGGCCCGGTCGGCGCCATCGGCAAAAAGCTTCACCGTCAGATCCTGAACCTGCGTCATGCGTGTCCCCTGCAAACCGGATAATCGGCAGCAGGGGGCCGCGGCGATATAGTGGGGTTTCTTTTCCGCCCAGTCCGATGAGCTACTGCGCGCCCCGGCCCAATAGCATGGTCTTGACGGTGTTGAAAATGATGTATAGATCCAGCGACACGGCGAGGTTCTTGATGTAGTATAAGTCGAACTCGAATTTCATCAGGCTGTCTTCCACCGTGTCGCCGTACTTGTAGTTGATTTGCGCCCAACCGGTGATCCCCGGCTTCACGCAGTTGCGCTGCGCGTAGTAGGGGATCTTTTCCTGCAGGATTTCCACAAATTCGGGACGCTCCGGCCGGGGACCGACAATGGACATCTCACCCCGGACCACGTTGAATAACTGCGGCAGCTCGTCAAGCCGCAGGCGACGCAGCCATTTTCCGAGCGGCGTAATGCGCGGATCGTCGCGGGTGGCCCAGACCGCCCCGGTCCGCGCCTCTGCGTTGTTGAACATGGAACGAAACTTGAAAACCGTGAATACCGCGCCGTTCAAGCCGACGCGCCTCTGGCGGAACAAAACCGGTCCGGGAGAGGTGAGCTTCACCAGCACCGCCACAACGGCCATCACCGGCAGCGCGATCAGGAGCCCGGCTGCGCCAAGCACCCAGGAATATATCGCTTGCAGCGCGACGCTTTGAGGCCGCGGCCCCAGCTCCGTCGAGAAAATTAGTTGCGATGGACGCAGGTCGCGGGTCGAGACACGGTGAAAGATACGTTCGAAAGTGGCGGTCGCGTCCTCGATATGAATTCCCGAGAATCGCAAATGCAGCAACTGCTCCACTGGCAACCGCCGGCGGCGCTCGCTCATACCCACCACGATCCGGTCCGGCCGATGCGCCGCCAAGATGGCGTCCAGATCCTCAATGGCCCCCAATGCGGGCACGCCACACACTTCGCTGGGACTGGCCACAGCGGCCCCGCCGAAGGATGACCCGGCATACGGCTCCGCCGCCACCGTTCTTGATCCGCGCCTGTCGTCTTGGTCCGGGGAATCAAGAAACCCGATGGCGCTCAATCCCAGGTCTGGCCGCTCCGTAATCTGCGCGATAATTTCCTGCACCGCTCGAGAACATCCCAGGAACAGCAGCCTCTGGGAGCCAAGCGCCTTGGTGACCACTCGCGTAAAGAAAATGCGCCACGAGGGTAAGGCTAACAGCACAAGCCCGCTTCCATAGACCATCAGCCATTTGGGCAACAAAAAAGTGGAGCGTCCATAGCTCAGGACCGCCTGCATCACAAAAGCGGTGCCCAGCATGACACTGGTTTGCTGCACCAGCAGAATCCGGGATTTGACGCGGAAGTCCTCGTACAGATCGTTGAAATACAGCCCCAGGATCACCACGGCGACTACCAGGGCGATACGCCATAAGCCGTTGTCGTCAAATAGGAAAATCTGGAGGGAGTAGTCGAGAGTCCAATACCCCGCGACGATATAGCACAAAAACAGAAGGATCGTCTCGGAGACCACGAGCGTGATTACGCTAGTGGGGATCGAGACTTTGAAGAGTCGGACCACGGGAAATCCGTAGCGATATCTCTGCTAGTTTATCACAGAGGCCGCTTCTGGCTCCTTTTCTTGAGGCCCTAGACCTCCGCTGGCGAACGTTTCCAGGATTGCAACAATTTCGTCAAAAGCAGGGAGCGATGTGCGGACCCCACCACCAGCCACCAGGCGAAGCCCAAATAGCCGGCCGAATACACCACTCCGATTTCCAGCAGCTCTCTCCAGCTTTGAGCCGGCGAGATCGAGCTGCGAAGTAGCCTCAAACCGACGATCGAAACCACCATCAGCAAGAGCGGCCGCAAATACACGTCGCGCAGATACTCGGCTTGGCTGATGCCCATTTCTCTCGCGAACAAAAAGCTCAGTACGCCGCCGCGCGAAACGATCATGCACGCGCTGTAGACCACTACCGCGCCGGTCAAGCCAAACTTCGCCAGCGCCAGCGCCGATCCGCCTACGACCAGCACGGATTCCGCAAGCAACGTGAACGAGAACGCGGTATAGCGGGCGATTCCGGTAAGCACGGCCGCGGAGATGAACTGTCCCATCCAGACGGTATACCCGACCACGAATATCGGCAGAATCACCGCAATTGCGTTGCCGAACTCCTCATTGATCCAGACGCGGCACAGGTCGGCGCCGTAGACAAACAGGTACGCGGCTGGCAGCCCCCATAGTGTCAGGCAGTAAAGGTTAGCCGTACGCGCTAGTCCGATTACTTTTACGCGGTCGCCTCGGGCCCACCAGTCCGACACCCGCGGAGCGGTCACCAGCGCCACACGGCTGATGGCGTCCGCAATGTACTCCATCATGCGCTGGGTCTGCGTAAAGTACGTAACGAACCGCACCGGCTGAAAATACGCAATCATGCTGGGAAGTCCCGCTTGCGAAAAGCGGCTGCCCACAGTCCCCATCACCATCTGACGGGCATAGGCGAAGATCTCACGCGCCATCCGCATGCTGACGTGGCGCGGCGAAAGCTCCATCTCCGGATAAACCTGGCGGCGATAGAAATACACCATCGCGTAACCGGTGGACTGGCTGAATAGCAGTACGATGCTCATCTCGCGAAGCCCGTATCCTGCCAGCACCACCGCCAGGCTCAGAGTGCCGCGCAAAAGCGTGGCTACAATCGTCACGCGGTTGCTTAGGTCGAAGCGCTGAAATCCCTCCAGCAGGGCCGCAAAAACATTGAACACCAGCCCGCCGGCCCAGCTTATCCCGACCACACGTAACAGGAAGCCGAATGACGGGTCGTCGATATGCAGCAGCGCGCCGATGCGCCTCACGTTGGGTAGCCCGATCAGCAGCACCAGCCCCCCGGCCGTGATCGAGTAAGCCAACGCGGTATTAATCAACTGATTGAGCTCGCCCATGCGGTTGACCGCACGGAACTCCGCAGTCAGCTTGACCGTGGCCGGCCGGAAGCCCAGGTCGATCAGCCAGAAATATTCCACCAACGAAACGGCCAGCGCCCAAATGCCGTACTTGGCCGTTCCCAGCCGGCGGATCAGAATCGGCATGATGACGACGCTCGACACCAGCATGGTGGCGAAGCCTAGCCAGCTCCAGGCGATATTGAAGAAGTACGCCCGCTTGCTTTCTGAGTGGGTGTCGGCCATGGGTGGTCTCGATTTACGTCAGCGCTGCCGGCGCGGCCGCTTGCCTGCGGACGCCCGCTTCACGGCGCATCCAGTGATCGAGCACCATCAAGTACCATAATTGCGTCGGCGTGAATTGGCTGTGCTGGCTCTCCGCCAACGCGTCGCGCAGGCTCCCCTTCTTCAGCCAGCCTTCGCGCTCCAGCGGCGAATCCCCGGCCATCTCCTCCAGCGTGGAACGCCATTCCTTCGCCAGCCACCGTTCCACCGGAACGGTAAAGCCCTGCTTCTTCCGGGCCGCGATTTCGGGCCCGATCCGCCGCCGGGCGATTTCGCGCAGCACGGACTTCTGCTCTCCGTTCCGCAGGCGCAAGGCGAAGGGCAGCCGGGCCGCGAATTCCCACACTTCCTGATCCAGAAACGGCGAGCGAGCCTCCAGCGCATAGTGCATCGTTCCGCCGTCCACCTTGGTCATGAACTCGGCCACAAACCGCGTTTCCTGCTCATAGCGCAGATCCTCCGCAAGCAGGTGACGCCCGGACTCAATCGAACAAGGAAGGTCCCGCTGCCTGAGCGCGGCCCCGGCCAAGCGCTCCCCGCGCATGCCGCGTTTCTCGTAGTACGGTAAGCCATTATGCACTCGCGTAACCGCTCCCATTCCGCACGCCGCGTAGTCGATGAAGTGTTTGGCGCGCCGCAACCCAGAAGCACCCTCCGCCGCTGGCCCGATTCGCGACCACAGCGACGCGGCAAAGCCGGGCATGACCCGAGCCAACCGCTGTGCCTTCAGGAAAATCGGATGCTGGCGGTATCCCAGAAACACATCGTCGCCGCCATCGCCGGTCAACAGCACGGTGGCGAAGGGTTTCACGGCGCGGGAAACGCGCAACATTCCCAGCGCGGAGGAACAGCCGAACGGTTCGCTATACGCTTCGGTCAGCTCATCCAGCGTAGCCGGTTCGTGTCCATCTGAATCGACTACGCCCAAATCGACGTTCTGGTGCGGGACTCCCAACTTCGCGGCGGTGCCCGCCGCGGCGGCGGTTTCATCGGCCGGATCGCCTGGAGTACTCACCGTGAACGCCCGGACGCCCGCTTTGAGCTGTGCCAGAGCCCAGCACACCAAGGCCGAGTCGACCCCTCCGCTCAGCAGCGCGCCCACCGGAACGTCCGCCTGAAGCCGCAGCCGGACTGCCTCGATCAACAACGACTCAGTCCGCGCCACAGCCTCCTCGAAGCTGACGCGGGAGTCCTCCTCGGCTTCCGGCAGCGACCAGTAGCGGCGCTCCCGCACTTCCCCGTCCCGCCACACCATGGTCGAACCCGCGGGCAGCTTCTTGATTCCCGAGAAAATCGCCCGTTGATCCGTGACGAACCCGAATTCGAGATACTCCAAAACCGCCTCCGGGTCCAGATCCCCTCCGAAACCGCCCGCCCGCAAAGCCCGCGCGGTCGAGGCGAACGCGATTCCTCCGCGATCCATCGAGTACAGCAGCGGCTTCACCCCTAGCCGGTCCCGAGCCATCGACAGCGTTCGCTCCTGGTTATCCCAGATCGCGAAAGCGTACATCCCGCGCAAGCGCTGCACCAGTTGGTCGATGCCCCAGCGCTGATAACCCGCCAGCAGCACTTCCGTGTCGCAATGCGACCGGAAGCCGTACCCGAACGATTCCAATTCCCGCCTTAGCGCAGCGAAATTGTAGATGCACCCATTGAATACCACCCCTACCTGGCCGTCGCGGGAGAGCATCGGCTGATGGCCGGCCGCACTCAGGTCCAGGATGGCTAGCCTTCGATGCCCCAACGCCGCTTCCCGCCAATTCTCCACGCCTTCGGAATCCGGACCGCGGCGGCGTAGATCTCCCACCATCGCCTGGATGGACTCCGAACGCGCTGGGTCACCCGGCTCGAACCCGGCTAATCCAGCGATCCCGCACATACGCTCATTTTCTCAAACCCCAATTTCCCCGTGGGGTATACTTTGTCTGAACCGCGTGATCCGCCTTGGTGTCTATCGACTGGATCAGTACCCGCCTGCCTGGTTCCGCCGCGATCATATCGACTATCGGCTGCTCCGCTCCACCACGCCACCCTCCCCACGGGAAATCGCCGCATTTGAAGGAATTACACGGGAGATGCAGTTGCGGGGAGGAGTGTTCCGCACCAGTTTGCCCGGCCGTTTTCGTGCTTTGGATGAGTGGATTCTGCCGATCCTCGCCGGGCGTTTTGCCGGGAACATCCCCCTGCTGGTTCAAGATTGGGCGGCAGCGGATTGCTTGACCTCGCTCGAATGGCACGCTAACCTTCGGCTAACCTTCCCTGCCGCCCGGCTGACCGCCTCCGACCTAAACTTGCATTTGATTGCAATGGATTGTCCGGATGGCGGGTCCTATGTCATCGAGCCGGGAAAAGGTCCGCTCCAATACGTTCACCCTCCCTTCGTTCTGCGCCTGCACCCGGCCGAGCCGCGCAGCGTACCCGTCAATCGGTGGCTGGCGGGCCGCGCCGCAGCCCGGTTTGAGCGTCTGCGGCAGCGCTTGCCAGTCGATCCCATCTCGGTCGAATTCCCGCCGGAGGTCGAACAAATCTCCCATCCTCCTGTCGTCTTCCGCAAAATCCCGCTGGTTCATCCCCGCGCCACCGAACTCGCGCGCCAGGACCCTTCTTTTCGCATTGAGAGCCATTCTGTACTCGAGCCCGCCCAGGCGCCCGCGCACGCGATCCGCACCATGAACATTCTCAACCTCGGCTACTTCGATCCCGGCACGATCGAGCGGGCCGCCCGCGGCATCTGGCAAAGCCTCTTGCCCGGCGGCGTATGGATCCTCGGCCGCAGCGTCAACTATGAGCCTCCGGTTCATCACGCCTCCGTTCTGGTCAAAACTCAGAATGGTTTCCAAGCCATTGCCCAGCACGTAAAAGGGTCCGAAGTGGAGGACCTCGTCTTAAAGGTCGAAGTCTCAAAGGTCCAAATGTGAGCCGGCCCGTCCCGGTTCTATTCCTGATTCACTCGCTGGGCCACGGCGGCAGTGAGCGTCAACTTGCCGGCTTGGCCCGGGCGCTCGATCGCAACCGTTTCGCGCCTCATGCCGCCAGCGTCATCGGCGGATTCCGCGCCGGCGAGCTGCGAGCGGAAGGAATCCCGGTCTTGCAGATTCCCTTGCGCGGCCTGCTCAAAAGCGATACGTTGCGAGTCGCCCGCGGCCTGCGCGCATACATCAAAGAAAACGGCATTCAACTGGTTCACGCCTTCGACTACGGTCCGGCGCATTTCGCTGTCGCCGTGGCGCGGAGCTGCGGCGCCGTGGCCCTATCCAGCCAGCGCTTCTACATGGATTCGGTTCCCGCCCGTTCCCGCGCAACCCTGCTTGCTGCGCACTGGCTCGCCCATGGCGTTGTCGCCAATTCCGAGGCGTTAAAGCGCTATCTCCACGAACGGTTGCGCTACCCGCTGGCGCGCGTCAACGTCTGCCCCAATGGCCTCGATCCGCAATCCTTCTCTCCGCAACCCCGCGTGCGTCTTGAGGCGGCCGCTCAGGCCCCCTTGGTGATCGGGACCGTCTGCGTGCTCCGGCGCGAAAAGAATCTGCTTCAACTAATCGAGGTTTTCGCCAAAATCCGCGCCGGGGCGCCCTCCGCCAAGCTGCTGATCGTCGGCAGCGGGCCGGAGGAACCCGCGCTCAAAGACGCCGCCTCACGCCTGGCACTCGGCGATGCCGCGGTGTTTCTCCCCACCGCCTCCGATGTCGTCCCCGCTCTGCGGAGCATCGATATCTTCGTCCATCCGTCGCTTACCGAAGGCATGCCGAACGCGGTGATGGAAGCCATGGCCTGCGGATGCGCCGTAGTCGCCACCCGCGTGGGCGGCTGTCCGGAGTTAATCGAGCATGGCCGCCACGGCCTGCTCTCGCCCCCTGGCGACGCTGACGCGTTGGCCGCACAGATCGAACTCCTGGTACGCGATCCAGCCCTGCGGCAGGAAATCTCGTCCGCCGCTTCCCAGCGCATTCGGCTCGAATTTTCGATGCAAGCCTCGGCTCGCAAGCTTGAGGAAATTTATTCCCGCCATCTTGCAAAGCGCCGGGGGCCGGACGCGAAAGACTGATTTCGCCGGCAGGCTTATGGCATCCTAAGGTCGTATGTCGCGTTTCCGGCCGCCTCTGTCACCTCGCCCGGTCCCACCCCGGCCCGGCGGTCCGGCCGCAGTCACGACGCCCCCTCCTGCCCGTCCGGCGACGCCGTTACCGCTTGCCCCAAGAAAGCCGCTCGCGCCGGCGCCGCCTCCGCCCGCGCCTTTCTTCACCTCCGGCGCGCAAAACAATGCCGTCAGGTTGGTGGGTCTGTTCGGCCTGATGTTCATGATTCCGATCGCCGAACTCTCCACCCGGTTCGCCGGCGTCTACATACCCATCTTTCCTCTCGTCGAGCTGCTGGTGACCATCGCCCTCGTTTTCAGCCACCGGGCCGGGATATTCTGGCAAACCAAGATCGCCAAACCGTGGATGGCCCTGCTGGTTCTCATGACTGCGGCAGCGCTGCTGGGGATTTATCCGCGAGTGAGCACCACCTTCATGCTGCAATACGGCCTGCGATTCCACGTGCTTCCTTTTTACACCTGCGCGCTCCTGGTTACCACTCGCCAGGTGCGCTACGTCATGTATTGGGCTTGCGCCGGCGCGGTGATCCTCCTCGGACTTTGCGCGGCTTTCCTGCAGTATGGCGATGGCCGCATGTTTATTTTGCCGGGAAGTTCTCTCTCCAACCCCAACGATCTCGCGTTCGTGCTTTTGCTCGGATTTGTCTTTTTATCGGTGCTGCTGTTTGCCGATTCCATCGTCATCCGGCTGCTCTGCCTGGTAGCGTTGGCGCTCTCGGTTTATTTCGTGTTGAAGACCGGCTCCCGCGCGAACTTCCTTGCGCTTCTGGCGCTGGCGCCGGTCGCCTTCTTGCTGGTCGGCAAGCGAGTGAAAGCAGTGATGCTGGTCTTGATCCCCCTGGGCGCGCTGGCGGTCTTCCTCACCGTCCCGCGCTCCACGCTCACCCGTTTGACTCTGATCCTCGCCAATCCCGATTTGGGGCAAGCGCAGGATTCCGTACAAGCCAGCGCCATCGGATCTCAGATCGCCCGCACGGAGCTTCAGAAGCGCGCCTTCGAACTGAGCTTGCATCACCCGCTCCTCGGCGTCGGCGCTCAGCAGTTTCAGATCGCGGTTGAAGTGATGGTGCGTCAAGAGAGCGGGCGCAAGTCCGGCTGGGAGGAGGCTCACAACACCTACCTCGGGCTGGCCGCCGAGAACGGTTTCATCGCGCTCGGTTGTTATCTTGCGTCTCTGTTCTTCTGCTTCCAGATGAACCTGAGCGCGTACCGGTCCTGCCGCAAAGATAAGCGGCTGCGCGGAGCGCTAGGCCAATCGCTCTGCCTCATTCTGCTGACTGCGGCGTATTGCGTCGGGATCGCGTTCAGCAATGCCGAGTACGATCCGCACTTGGACCTGTTGGTCGGCTTATCCGCCGCCAACTATCTGGCGATGCGGAGAGAGTCGCAAGCGCTTGGCGTAAGCAACGGACTGGGAGTAAACAACGCCATGCGAGTAAGCAAAGCCTTGGGAGTAAACCCGAGCCCCGCTGCGCCGCCGGTGGCAATCCCCTCGCCCGCGCGGTCCTAGACCGGGGTTTTTGCCCCCGCCCGGGTTTCAACCCATAGACGCCGTGGCGGCACAAACAGAATCTTAAGCGCGAACACAGCCGCCAGCATCAGCGTAGCGCAGGCCCGCGGCGCCGCTGTAAGTTTTTTGGCGACACTCCCCGGCCTTAGCCACGGGTCGATCGCCGCCAGGGCCCAGAACGCCAATTGCGGACCGGCAACCCACCAGCGCCACGGCTCCGGCAGCGCCAGAGAGGCAATCAGCAGCGCGGCGAACGAATAGGGCAACAATAGCCGGCCGATCTTCAAGCTCACAAAGTGAAAGCGCATCCGATTGCGCCGGCCGAACAGCCCTGGAAACGTTGCGATCAACTGTAAGATCCCCGCCTGAGTCCGCACCTTGCGCCGGAATTCCGTGCGCAGGCCGGCGGGCTCATCCACGGCGATGGCCCCCTCCTCCAACACCAGCCGGTAGCCTTTGAGATGCACGGAGAGCGGCAGAAACACGTCGTCCAGCAGGGAGTCTGCCGGAATCGGCGTGTACAGAGCGCGGCGAATCAAGTAAATCGGCCCGGTCGCCCCCAGCATCGAATCCACCCTTGCCAGATTCCCACGGATCCAATTCTCGTAGCGCCAGTATAATCCGGTGTTCCGCTCCTCCTCGCTAGCCCCGCTGGCGATCTTCATGTCCCCGCTGGCCACGCCGACTTCGGGATCCGCCATTGCCGCTACCAGCTTCCGCAGGCAATCCCGGTCCAGCGTCTGCCGCACATCGGTGAGTAGTAGCAGCTCGCCCCGGGCGTGCGGAACGGCCGCGTTCAGCGCCACCGGCTTACCTCCGGCGGGGACCACCAGCAGCTGGACCCCTCTGTCCGCGTATGCCGCCGCGATAGCTTCGGTCCCATCCACCGATCCATCCGACACGATCAGAATCTCCAGCAGCTCCGGCGGATAATTCTGCGCCAGGACGGAATCGATCTTCCGCGCCAGCCACCGCTCGCCATTCCGCACCGCGATGATCGCGGTAACGGATTCCCGGTGCCCCTCGGATCGCCGCACTGGCTTGGCGAACCAGCGGGCTTGGAATGCCAGGATGCAGGGGTAACCCACCAATACATACGCTACCGCCCCCGCCGATAGCGCTGCGATCGCCGCCGCAGTCATTCAATAGAAATTGTAACGGATGGAATTTCCCCGTCTATCTATCGCTAGAGGTCAGCCGATAGTAGTTTTGGGCGCGGGGCTAATACCGCTTCCTTGCGCAACCGTATGTTAGATTGAACGTCGAAGAATGCCTACCCCGCCCATCCGCGCCGTAATCTTCGACCTGGACGGAGTTTTGATCCGTTCGGCCGACTGCCATCGAGCCGCCTTTCAGCAGGTTTTTCAGCAACTTGGCGTCGATGATTTTGAGTACGCCCGGTACGCCGGATGGCGCACTCCAGAAGTCTTCGAAGACGTACTGCGGCTGCGGGGACGCATAGCCGAACCCGAATCCGTTGCCTCCGCCGCTCGCGAGAAGAGCCGTTTGGCGCGTCAGCTCATCGAACAAACCCAGCCGATTGACCCGCACTGCGGCGAAATTCTGGCCAAGCTCGCCGCGCGCTATCCTCTGGGCCTGGCTAGCTCCGGATCGCCATCGAGCGTCGATGCCTTTCTGAAACTTAGCGGCTCCCGCTCGCTATTTCGATCGATTCTTACCGGCGGCGACGTATCCCGGGCCAAACCGGACCCCGAGATTTACGCGCGTTCGGCCCACCAAATAGGGGTGGATCCAGCGGAGTGTCTGGTGGTCGAGGACGCGGTCGCTGGAATCGAGGCCGCCCGCGCGGCAGGCGCGCAAACGGTTGGCGTCGAGGGCACTTGCTCCCGCGATCAACTTGAGCGTGCCGGAGCCGGTATGGTGTTTTCTCATCTCGGTGAACTGCTTGGTGGACCGCAAGGTCTCTTGGACTCCGCCCGCGCGGACCCCTCCCAATGGACTGCAATTATCCCAGCCGCCGGCCGTGGCTCCCGCCTCGGTTTTCACCGCCCCAAGATTCTCTTTCCCGTGGCCGGCCGTCCGATTCTCGATTGGCTTCTCGACTTCCTGGAGCCAGCCTGCTCCGCGTTGATCTTCGTGGTCTCTCCGGAAGGCGCGCCTGAGATTGACGCGGAACTGAACCACCGCATCCCCGGTCGCTTCGAAATCGTGATTCAAGAAACGCCCACCGGCATGGGCGACGCCGTTGCTCTCGCCCTCCCCTCGGTTCGCACGCCAAATGTGGCTGTGGTCTGGGGTGACCAGGTGGCGCTACGCCGCGACTCCGTCGACACATGCTTGGCTCTTCACTCCGGCCCGCTCCAACCCAACGTCACCTGCCCGACCGTTCTCCGCCCTGATCCTTACATTCACTTTGAGCGCTCCGCGGAGGGGCGCCTTACCGGATTGCGCCAGGCCCGCGAGGGCGATCGAATGCCCTCGACAGGAGAGAGCGACACCGGGTTCTTCTGCTTCCGCCCCGGCCGTCTGGCTGAGCTGCTGGACGCTATGCGCGCTACCGGCGCCAGCACAGGCGGCGGGACACGCGAATACAATCTTCTGCCAGTCATTCCCCGAGCCGCTAGGGACGATGGCGGCGCGCGCGTCTTGACGCCGCGTCACATGTCCGTGGAGGAGACGGTTGGCGTCAACTCGCCGGCGGATGCGACACTGGTGGAAGAGTTCCTTCGGAGGTTGGATGGCTGTCAAGTTTGAGACCTTGCCTGCTCCCGCGGAACCGCCAGCCGCCGCTCCGCCCCGGGCTAAGATCAACGTCGTCCTATTTTCCGGTGGAAGCGGAACCCGCAGCATCACGGAGGCTTTGTTACGCCACCACCAGATTTCTCTGACGATTCTCATCAACGCCTACGATGACGGGCATTCTACCGGCCGCCTGCGCCGATTCCTTCCCGGAATGCTCGGCCCCTCCGACGTGCGCAAGAACATCAATCGCTTGATGCCGACCGCGGAGCGGAGCCAGCAATGTCTCAAACTGATTTCGGATTACCGCTTGTCCGTAGGCATCTCCCGCGCCGACGCTTTGGCCATGCTTCGCAGCATCATTGCGCGCGATTATTCGCCGCTTCCGAAGGAAATCGCTCCCGCTTTTCCCCAGATGGCCTGCTGGCAGGAACAGCGCTTGAACTTGTTCCTCTCTTCCTTCCGCGAGTATTTTCTGGAGCAGGAATCGCGCGGCCGCACCTTCGATTTCACGGATTGCGCGCTGGGCAATCTTTTATTCGCCGGTTGCTACCTGGAGCAGGGCCGGGATTTTAACCGCACCATTCAGGCTTTCAGCGAATTCTACGAAGTCGGCCCTGGCGTGCTGCTCAACATCACCTGTGGGGAGAATCTCTTTCTGGTCGCCCGTAAGGAGAACGGTTCGGTTCTGCGCAATGAGGCGGACATCGTCGCCGCCCAGGATGCCGCCAAAATCAGTGAGCTGTTCCTGATCGATGAGACCACGTATTGGAAACAGATCGAGCACGCCGCCGCTCCCCCTCCGCAAGGATGGCCCGCCCTGCTCCAATCCGCAAACTGCGTGCCGCGGATGAACCCGCGCGCCGCGGAGGCTCTGGCCGCCGCCGACGTCATCGTCTACGGGCCCGGCACCCAGCATTCCTCGCTTTTCCCGTCGTATATGACCGAGGGCGTCGCCGAAGCCATCGCCGCCAACGCCAAGGCGGACAAAGTCTTCATCGGCAACATTCACCGCGACTTCGACATTCAAGGGGACGATGCCGGGGACCTGGCGCGCAAACTCCTCGACGCCATGAGCCGTAAGGGCCAGACTCAGGTCGAATGGCTAGATATCGTCTCCCATTTCTTCGTGCAAGGGACCGGCGAAGCCAGCGTCGGCCAGGCTAAGTACGTTCCCTTCGACCGCTCCCGCTTCGCCTTCCCCCTGGAAACCGTAAAAGTCCGCGATTGGGAGGAGCAGGAGGGACGGCATTCGGGCGGCTACGTCCTCGATGAATTGCGTCATATCGTGCAATCCCGCGTCGACATTGAGCTTGCCCAGGTGCGCCACATGGTGTCCATCGTGATCCCGGTCCTCAACGAAGCGGAAACCATTGAAGGCGTGCTGAAGTCCGTCACCGCGCTCGACTTTCAGGAACTCGGCTTGAGCAAGGAAGTCATCCTGGTGGACGGCGGCTCAACCGATGCGACTTTGGAGCGCGCCCAGCAGGTGCGCAACGTGAAGGTCTCGACCGTGCCGCCCGGCAGCTTCGGACGCGGCGCCGCGATGCGTGCCGGTATCTCCAAAGCGCGCGGCAATCTGATCGTATTCTTTCCCGGCGATAATGAGTACCGCGCCGCGGATCTATTCGAGGTGGTGCGCTCCCTGGTCCGCCCCGGATGCCGGGCCGTGTTCGGCACCCGCGCGGTGAAGTGTACCGATCTTTCCAAAGCTCTGAAGGAAATCTACGGCAATGACCGCAGGCTCTACCTGGCCAGCAAATACGGAGGCATTCTGCTCAGCGTCCTGACGCTGTTGCTGTACAACCGCTACGTCACCGATGTGTTGAGCACCTTGAAAGGCTACGACGCGGAGCTGCTGCACTCCCTGGATCTCAAGTCCAACGGAATCGACCTCGAGACCGAAATCGTGTCCAAGCTATCCCGCCGGCGCGAGTATATGTTCGAGATGCCCGTGGAGTATCGGCCGCGGACCCGGGAACAAGGTAAGAAGATCCGCACCGGAGACGGTATGAAGGCGCTCCTCGCGCTCATCCGTTTCCGGATGAAGCAAGCCTGATCCGACTCATGGCCAACTTATCTCCCTCGACGCCAGCCCAGGATCAACTCTTCGAGACCATCCCGTGTCCGTTATGCGGGTCGTCCGATTTCGAACTCAAACTGCCCGCCACTTATCCCGCGGCCATTACGCCCGAGGAATTGAAGGGCATGTTCCGCGCCTCCAGCGATCATGAGCTGCTGGACCAGTTGGTTCAGTGCCGGTCCTGCTCCCTGATGTACGTAAACCCGCGGATCCGCGCGGAGCTGATTATCGGCGGTTACTCGGAAGCGGAGGACCCGCTGTTCACCGCGCAGAACAGCGCGCGGATCAAAGCCTTCCGCAGGACTCTGAAAAGCGTGATTGGAAAGCTGCGACTCGATCCCAAAGGGAAGCGCCTGCTCGACATCGGATGCGCCGGCGGAGCCTTCCCCGCCGCCGCTCGCGAGTGTGGCTTCGAGCCCGTCGGCGTCGAGCCCAGCCGTTGGATGGCCGCGTTCGGACGATCCACGTACGGGCTGGATATCCGCGACGGTATCCTTGAGCCCGGCATGTTCCCGGAGCGTAGTTTCGACGTGATCACTTTGTGGGACGTCATCGAACACCTGACCCAACCTCACGAAACGCTTACTCTGATTGGCCGCCTCCTCAAGCCGGATGGCATGCTCTTTGTGAATTACCCCGATATCGCTAGCGTTGCCGCGCGGCTGCTGGGCCGCCGCTGGCCCTTTTGGCTAAGCGTCCACCTGCTCTACTACACGCCCAAGACGATGTCAGCCCAACTTGAGCGCGCCGGGTTCTTGCCCCTCTGGCACGAATCCTTCTGGCCGACTCTTCCGCTGGGCTATATCGCGCGCCGCGCCGCACCCTATTCGCCCGTGCTCGCTGTGTTGCCCAAAATTGTCGGAGGTCTGGGCCTGAACTCGCTGCAAATGCCCTACAATATCGGCCAAACGCTGTTCGTCTCGAAACGTTCCGCGGCGGCCGGCTAGCGAGGCTTCGCACTCTGCATGCCTGTTTTATCCATCGTCATCCCCGCGTATAACGAGGGTGCGTTCATTGGGACGCTGATCGAGCGAATTCTCACCGTGCCGGTTGAACGGCTGGGCTTCGAAAAGGAGATCCTGGTCGTCGACGACGGCTCCAAGGACAATACCGGGGAGGTTGCCCGAGGCTTCGCCGCGCGCTTTCCCTCTGTTCGCGTATTTACCCAGGTTCCGAATCAGGGCAAGGGCAAGGCGGTCCAGCGAGGCATTCAGGAGGCGGCGGGCGACTACATCCTGATTCAGGACGCCGACCTCGAATACGATCCGCACGATTACCTCACTCTGCTCCAAGGCCTGAAGCTCGCCGATGTCGTTTACGGCAGCCGGACTCTGGGCCAGCGGCGCAAGCAGCCGGGGTTCACTCTGTTCCCCGGACGTCACCCGGAGCAATCCGCTGGACCCTGGATCGCGGGCGCATTACTCACCTTGTGGACGCTGCTGATTTACCGCCGCTGGATCACCGACACGCTCACCGCTTACAAACTCTATCCCGCCGCTTCCGTGAAAGCCATGAAGTTGAAGACCCACGGATTCGAGACGGATCACGAGATCACCGCGAAACTGATTCGCGCGGGGCTGACGATCGTCGAGGTCCCCATCGAATACTATCCGCGCTCCCGCGAGGAGGGCAAGAAAATTAAGCCTTCTGACGGGTTTATCGCCGTGTGGACCCTGCTCCGCTTCCGCTTCTCGGATTGACCATGCCGAAAACGATCCGGATGGACGCGCTTCCCGGCCTTGTGGTGGCCGTCGTATGGAAACGTCGCATCGATTGACTCGACAATGTTAAAATACTTTACGTTGTGGTTTCCTCGCGTTCCCGGCGGGCTTTCCTAACTGCGCCGCCGCAGAACCCAGCGTAAGGAGTTTGACTGAATTGCCCGCAAAAGATAACGTCCAGATTGCGCCCGCGGACGGAACCCTCGGCGTATTAATTCCCGGCATAGGCGCGGTTTCCACCACTTTCATGGCCGGAGTCGAGGCTGTAAAACGAGGCCTCGGGGTTCCGGTAGGATCGCTGACGCAGCTCTCCACGATTCGCTTGGGAAAGCGCACGGAGGGCCGCTCGCCACTGATCAAGGACTTCGTTCCCCTGTCCGGATTGAACGATTTGGTCTTCGGCGGGTGGGATATTTACGAAGACACGGCGTATGAAGCGGCGGCGAACGCCAAGGTGCTGGAGGCGACGCTGCTCGAAAAGGTGAAGGAGCCGCTGAGCGCGATCCGGCCGATGAAGGCGGTGTTCGATCCGGAGTATATCCGCCGTATCAACGGGCCCAATGTCAAGGACAAGGGCACCAAGATGGACAAGGCGGAAATGCTGATGGAGGACATCCAGAATTTCCGCAAGCAGCACAACTGCTCCCGCCTGGTGATGATCTGGTGCGCGTCGACCGAAGTGTTCCACAAGCCCGCGGCGGTGCATCAAACCTTAAAAGACTTCGAGTGCGGGCTGATGAAGAACGATCCCGAGATTGCGCCGAGCCAGATTTACGCATACGCGGCGCTGAAGAGCGGCGTGCCGTTCGCCAACGGGGCTCCCAATCTGACCACCGACACTCCGGCGCTGCTGGATCTGGCGCGGGAGCGCAACCTTCCGATTTGCGGCAAGGATTTCAAGACCGGACAGACGTTCATGAAGACCTTGATCGCGCCGGGCTTGAAGGCTCGCATGCTGGGGTTGAACGGGTGGTTCTCCACGAACATTCTGGGCAATCGCGATGGCGAGGTGCTGGAGGATCCGGGCTCGTTCAAGACCAAGGAAGAGACCAAGCTGAGCGTGCTGGATCAGATTCTGCAACCGAAACTGTATCCGGAGCTGTACAAGGATTTCTATCACGCGGTGCGGATCAACTACTATCCGCCGCGCGGTGACGCCAAGGAGGGCTGGGACAACATCGACATCTTCGGATGGCTCGGTTATCCCATGCAGATCAAGATCGACTTCCTGTGCCGCGACTCGATTCTGGCGGCTCCGCTGGTGCTGGACCTGGTGCTGTTCCTGGACCTGGCGCAGAGGACGGGCATGCGCGGCATCCAGGAATGGCTGTCCTTCTACTTCAAGGCGCCGATGCACGCGCCGGGCCTTTATCCGGAGCACGACATCTTCATCCAACTGATGAAGCTGAAGAATACGCTGCGCTGGATGCGCGGCGAAGATCTCATCACTCACCTCGGTCTGGAGTATTACGACTAGGGCGGCGTGCCGCGTGTTAGAGCCAGCATGAACTGCCTGGTCATCGGAGGAACGGGGTACCTCGGCCGCACTCTGGTCGCCGAGCTTCTCAAGAAGGAGCACGCGGTCGCCGTGCTACATCGGAAACCCAAGCATGACTTGGGGCGTCGTGTGGCCAACCTGTGCGCGGACCGCAATGACGCGCAGGCGTTGAAGGCGGCGCTGGCGGGCAAGAAGTTCGAGGTGGTATTCGACAACGTCTACGACTGGGACCGCGGGACTACGGCGGGACACATCGAATCCACGGTGCGCGCGGTGGGGGGCAATCTGCACCGGTACGTGTTCATGTCGAGCGTAGCGGCGTACGGCGATGGGCTGAATCATCACGAAGGCGACGCCTTGGCCCCGGACGATGCACCGGATCTGTATGTACGCAACAAGGCGATGAGCGAGCGGGCGCTGTTCCGGCTGCACCAGCGGATCGGCTTGCCGGTGGTGACGCTGCGGCCTCCGTACGTGTACGGTCCGGGCAAGAATAATCCGTACTACCGCGAGGCATTCTTCTGGGACCGGCTGCGCGCGGGACGGCCGATCATTCTGCCGGGCGATGGGCGGCGCCTGATGCAGTTCGTCTACATTAAGGATCTGGTGAAGGCGAGCCTGAAGGCTTTGGATGAGCCGGCCGCGATCGGGCATGCGTTCAACATCGCCAACTCGCGGCCGATTTCGCAGGCCGAGACGGTGGAGGCTCTGGCGAAGGCGGCGAAGAAAGCGGTGAAGTTCGTGCGCATTCCGCGCGAATACATTCTGCGCGCCGGTGGGCATCCCATGGGTCCGAAGCTATACTTCGCGGTGTACTACGATATGCCGCCGATCACGCAGGTGACGGCCAAGGCGCAACGCGTGCTCAAGTTCAAGCCGACCGATTTTGTGACGGGCTTGAAGGAGACCTACACGTGGTACCTGCGGAACAACCAGTTCCCCAAGCCGGACTACGGGTTTGAGGATCTGCTTCTGGCGAATGCGCCGCAGATTATCGCGGCGAAAGTCTAAAGCGGTGCGCGGGCTGGCGAGCCCGGATTCTGTTGCTGACGCATCCATTCTTTGCGGAAGGCGCCTTCCCGCTCGGTAATGTAGGCCTTGTAGCCGGCGGGGTCGATGAAGGGATTCATGGAGGGATCGGCCTTCCCCTTGTCGAGTTTGGCGAGCATGCCGAAGTAGGCGCCGTGCGCGCCGAGGAAGAGATCGCAGGGAAGGCTGTTCAGGACCTGGAAGGTCTTGACGTAGTCATCGGCGATTTGCGGATAGGTTTTGTTGCCAACCAGAATGTAACCGGGATTCACGTTGGGGCTGCCGACGATGACGGCGTTCAGCGTGCGCGCGCCGTCGCGAACCTGCATGGTCCAGGTGGTGCAACCCTTGGTGTGGCCGGGAGTGAGGTGCGCGGTCAGGGTTGAGCCGCCGAGAGTGACGGTGTCGCCATCGTGCAGTACGCGGTCGACATGCGCGCCGGGTCGGCCTTGCGCGGTGCTCTGCTCCGACTCCACGTCGGCGTCCATCACCATCAGCTTCGCGCCAGTTTCCTTTTGGATCACGGCAGTGGCTTCGTCATGGTCGCCGTGAGCGTGGCTGATGAGCAGGATCTTAGTGTCGCCGTACTTGAAGCCGAGCCCTGCAATGCTCTTCTTGACGGCGGGCAGGTCCTGTCTGTAATCGGTGTTGATGAGGATGTTGCCCTGCGGCGTGGCGATCAGGTAGACCGCGAGGTCGGCGGTGCCGGCGTAGTAGAGGTTGCCGGCGATCTTGAAGCCGGGAATTTCGCGGTGCATGTCGTTCCCCTGCGCGAGAAGCAAAGGAGTGACGATGGCGAGGGCCGAGAGAATGCGGTGCAGCTTAGTCACCATGGGGACCTCCTGACGGATCAGTTTAACGCGTGGCGCGGACTTCCCCCTAGCGCGTAGCGCGGACCTCTTTGAGCCGCTCACGCAGCGGCTCGGTGAGGGAGGCTTCGATTTCGGGGGTGATGAGGCCGGCGCCATCCATGTCCTGGATGTGGACCTTGTCTTTGAGGCGAAAGCTGGTGAGCTTCATGAGGACGAGGTCGGCGACGGGGGCGATGACGTAGCCATCCGTGGAGACGTTTGGTTGTTCGGAGAAAGGGGTTGCCTCTTCGTAGGAGGGCTCAACCCGCTCGTGGGCAAAAATGAAGTGGACCATCACGCCCTTCGGATTGCTCACGTCGATCAGCATGTCTACTCCCGCGGCGTGACGATAGCGGAAGCCGGCTGCCTCCGCGGCGGCCACGATGCGCGCCAGGTCGGTTCGATGGATCGCTAGGTCCACATCCCGGGTCAATCTCGCCTTGTCCGGATCGGCATTATAAACCTGAAGGAAAACGCCGAAACCACCCACGATCCGGTAGGGGATCTCCGCGGCGTTGAGAGCAGCGTGAATCCGCTTCATTTTGTCGAAGAGCTGCTCCACATGCAGATCGTAGGCTTGGGCGGCAATCATTCTCCTCCAGTCTAAGGCAGGAACATGCAAAACAGGACTTGACTCGATAATCGCTCAATCGTATGATTAAAACGTACGTATGATTGAAAAGGCGGACACCAAGTCGCGGATCCTGGATGCAGCGGAGAAGCTATTTGGATTGAACGGCTTTGACGCGACTTCGTTGCGCGACATCACGGCTGAGGCGCAGGTCAATCTGGCGGCGGTGAACTATCATTTCCAGTCCAAGGACAGCCTGATCGATGCCGTGATGGCCCGGCGGATCGAGCCGGTGAGCCGCCGGCGGATGGAGATGCTGGACGCAGCGGGGCCGAATCCCACGCTGGAGCAGATCCTAGAGGCATTTCTGATTCCGCTGCTGGACGTGGACCTGGTCAGCGTGACGCCGCTGCTGGGGCGGATGATGTCGGACCCGACGCAATTCCTGCTGCGGATCTTCAAGAGGTACCTCACGCCGGTTTCGGAGCGGTTTCAGGAGGAGTTTCACAAGGCGCTCCCGGAGTTGCCGCGAGCGGAAATGATGTGGCGAATCAATTTTTTGGCGGGGATTATGACGCACTTGATGAGCTGGTCTCCGGTGCTGCCGGAATTGACCAAGGGGATGTGCGATCTCTCCGATCGGCCGGCGGTGGTGGACCGGATCGTTCAATTTGCGGCGGCGGGTTTTCGAGCGCCGGTGGCGGAGCCGGCTGCAGTCCTGGAAAGGAAAGGATGACGATGCGGGCGCTATTGCTGTTTCTGGGCGCGGGCTTGGCCGCGGTGGCTCAGGACGCTCCGAAAGGAAAGACGCTCGAATTGAGCATGAAGCGCGCGGTGGAAATCGCGCTGACGCCGGAGGGGAGCACTCGCGTAGCTTTGGCCCTGGAGACGGTGAAGCAGGCGCAGCAGGAGGCGAGGCTGGCCAAGGGAGCGTTCCTTCCGACGGTGGATGGGCAGATTCAGGAGCAGAACGAGACGGTAAATCTGAAGACCTTCGGGATCAATTTCCCCAGTTTCGCGTTATTCGGAGTCACGATCCCCTCGTTTGTGGGGCCGTTCAGCGTGTTCGATGCGCGGGCCTCGGCGGAACAATCGGTGTTCAGTTTTTCGGACATCAAGAAGTACAAGGCCGCGAAGCTGGCAGCCGCGGCGAGCAACACGGATCTGGATACGACGCGCAATCAGGTGAGCGATCAAGTGGCTCGGGCGTATTTGGCGGCAGTGCGCGCGGATGCCGCGCTGGAGACGGCACGGGCGGATGTGGATCTTTCCTATGCCCTGCTGAAGCTGGCCCAGCGCGAAAAAGACGCGGGGACGGGGACGGGCATCGAAGTGACGCGGGCGCAGGTTCAACTGGCCAACGATCAACAGAAGCTGCTGGTGGCGGATAACGACTGGAGACGCGCGGCGCTGCAATTGTTGCGCGCGATGGGGCTGGATTTAGATGCCGAGGTGGTGCTGACGGATAAGCTGGCCTACAAGGCGGTGGACGTCGCGCCGCTGGAGGCTTCGCTGGAGCAGGCTCGCAAGGAGCGGACGGAGCTGAAGGCCCAGCAACAGCATGAGCAGGTGGCGAAGCTGAACTACGATTCGGTGAGCGCGGAGAGGCTGCCGTCGGCTTCGGTGTTCGGAAATTACGGCGATATTGGGCTGGCGCCGGATACGTCGCGGGCGACGCGCGATGTTGGCGTTACCGTCAAGTTTCCGGTGTTCGATGGCTTCCGCCGGGACGCACGGCGGGCCGAGAGCCTTTCGCAATACCGGCAGGAGCGGACGCGCACGCGCGACATCGAGCAGCAGATTGAGCTGGACGTGCGGCTGGCGCTGGATAGTCTGCGGTCGGCCAAGGCGCAAGTGCAGACGGCCGAGGATGGCCTAATGCTGGCGCAGACCGAAGTCGAGCAGGCGCAGCGGCGGTATCAAGCCGGAGTGACGAATTCGATTGAAGTGACCGATGCGCAGACGCGTCTGGACCGGGCTCGCGACAACCAGATCGCGGCCCTGTACAACTACAACCTGGCCCGCATCGACCTGGCGACGGCCACGGGAACCATCACGGAGTTCGTGAACCAATGAAAAAACTCATCATCATTTTGTTGATTGCCGGAATTGGGACCGGCGGCTACCTGTGGTACACGGGTGCATTCACGCCCAAGGGCAATACTATTGCGGTCTCCGGCAACCTGGAGCTGACCGAGGTCGATTTGTCCTTCAAGACCGCGGGGCGCTTGATTGAGCGCCGCGTGGACGAGGGCGACTGGGTGAAGTCGGGCGACCTGATCGCGCGGCTGGATCCGGTGGAGCTGCAACGCCAAACGGCGCGCGACAAAGCCCAGGTGGTTGGGGCGAAATCGAATTACGACCAATTGGTTACGTCGATCGAGTTTCAGAAATCGACGCTGGAGAGCGATGTGGCGGCGCGGCAAGCGGAGCTCAATCTGGCGCAGGCGAAGCTGGATGAGCTATTGAATGGGAGCCGGCAGCAGGACATTCAACAATCGATAGCCGCGGTGACCGACGCGACTTCGCAGCTCGAATTTGCGCGACTGGATTGGGAGCGGGCGCAGACGTTGTTCAAGAACGACGATATTTCCAAGCAGCAGTATGACCAGGCTCGGACGAAGTTCGAAAGCGCGACGGCAATTTTACGGCAGGCGCAGGAGAAGGAGTCGATGGTGAAGGAGGGTCCGCGAAAAGAGGATATCGCGCAGGCGAGAGCGGACGTAGCTCGGGCGGAGGCCGCGGTGAAGACGGCGGAGGCGAACCGGCTGGAGGTGAAGCGGCGGGAGGAGGAGTTATCGCAGAGGCAATCCGAGATCGAGCGGACGCAAGCACAGGCGGGGATCTCGCAGAAGCAGTTATCGGATACCGAGATTTATACTCCGATCGACGGCGTGGTGCTGGTGAAGTCAGCTGAACCGGGCGAGGTGCTGGCCGCGGGCACGACGGTGGTGACGGTGGGCGATCTGGACCATCCGTGGCTGCGGGCTTACATCAACGAAACTGACCTGGGCCGCGTGAAACTGGGGCAGAAGGTGAAGCTGACCACCGATTCCTTCCCTAACAAGGTGTACTGGGGCAAGGTTTCCTATATCGCGTCCGAGGCGGAGTTCACGCCGAAGCAGATTCAGACCAAGGAAGAGCGCGTGAAGCTGGTCTACCGGATCAAGATCGAGGTGGAGAATAAAGAGCATGAGCTGAAGGACAACATGCCGGTGGACGCGCAAATTCTTTTATGACTCTGATTCGTGCCGTGAATCTCACCCGCCGGTTTGGGAAACTGACGGCGGTGGACAAGCTGAATCTGGATGTCCAGGCGGGCGAGATTTTCTGCCTGGTGGGTCCGGATGGGGCGGGCAAGACTACCACGCTGCGGATGCTGTGCAGCTTGATGGATCCGACCGAGGGATCGGCTGAGATTGCGGGGCACGATGTGGTGAAGGAGTCGGACGCGGTGCGCGACCAGATCGGCTACATGGCGCAGCGATTCGGATTGTATCCTGATCTGACGGTGGACGAAAACATGTTCTTCTACTCCGACCTGTACGGGATCGTGGGGCGGGAGCGGGAGGACTTGACGTCGCGGCTGCTGAAGATGACGCGTCTGGAGCCATTCCGGAAGAGGCTGGCGGGGAAGTTGTCGGGCGGGATGAAACAGAAACTGGCGCTGATGTGTGCCCTGCTGCACAAGCCTCGCATTCTGTTTCTGGACGAACCGACCAATGGCGTGGACCCGGTTTCGCGGCGCGATTTCTGGGCGATTCTATACGCGCTGGTGCGCGACGGATTGACGGTGTTCCTGGCCACGGCCTATCTGGACGAAGCGGAGCGGGCGAACCGGGTCGGGCTGATGCATAAGGGCCGGTTGATTCGCTGCGATACGCCGGCGGCACTGCGGCAGGATCTGGATCACGCATACTACAACATCGAGGGTGGCGATCCGCACCAGTTGCGCGAGGTGCTGGAAGAACAGCCGGGGGTGCTGGCGGTTCAGCCGACTGGCGCGCATTTGCGGTTGTACGTGGATGAGCGGCAGGCCTCGGCCGAGGAGTTGACGCGGGTGATTCCGTTCACCTGGGAACGAATCGCGCCGTCGCTCGAGGACGTGTTTATCGCCCTGGTGCGGCATGAGGAGTTGCGGGAGGGTCAGAAGGAGGACGCGCCGCATGCTGCCTAAAGCGAATGGTCCGGCGGTGGTGTTGAACGATCTGGTGAAGCGCTTCGGAGATTTCGTGGCGGTGGACCGCGTGTCGCTGGAGATTCCGAAGGGCGAAATTTTCGGATTCTTGGGGCCGAACGGGGCGGGGAAATCGACCACCATCCGGATTTTGTGCGGACTGTTGGGGCCGACTTCGGGCAGCGCCATGGTGGCAGGATTCGACGTCGCGACGCAGGCGGAAGATATCCGGCGCAACATCGGGTATATGTCGCAGAAGTTTTCGCTGTACGACGACTTGACGGTGGAGGAGAACATCGAATTCTTCGGCGGCGTTTACGGCGTGAAACCGGACGTTCTGCGGACGCGGCGCGATTACGTACTCAAGATGGCGGGGCTGGAGGACCGGCGGAAGAGTCTGACGCGGCTACTTTCCGGCGGATGGAAGCAGAGGCTGGCGCTGGGATGCGCGATTCTACATGAGCCCCCGATTTTGTTTTTGGATGAGCCGACCAGCGGCGTGGATCCGATGGCGCGGCGGAACTTTTGGGACTTGATCTATCAGCTCTCCGCGGCGGGGCACACGATCTTCGTCACTACGCATTACATGGATGAAGCGGAGTACTGCCACAGAATCGCGCTGATGTATGGAGGGAGGGTAATCGCGCTGGGCTCGCCCGCGGAGTTGAAGCAATTATTGGGCGAGGGGCGATTGCTGTATCTGGAGTCGTCGGATTTGATGGGCAGCATGACGGCGCTGAACGGACGCGCGGGCATTCTGGATGTTGCCGTGTTCGGCGGAGGGTTACACGTGAAGGTGGAGGACACGGCGAAGGGCGAGGCTGTGATTCGCACTGCGCTGGAGCCCGCCGGAATCAAGATCGGACGCTTGGAGCCGATCACCGCGACGATGGAAGACGTCTTCGTGAGCCTGATTGAACGCGAGGAGAAGAACGCCGCATGAATTTCAGACGCACTCGCGCGATGTTCAATAAGGAATTCCTGCACATTATCCGCGATCCTCGCAGCCTGATCGCCGCGCTGGCGCAGCCGCTGATGATGTTGCTGCTGTTCGGCTACGCGCTGAGCCTGGACGTGGACCGGATTCCCACCGTGATCTACGATTTGGACCGGACCTCGGTGAGCGAGTCGCTGATCCGGGATTTTCGCGGGTCGCGGTATTTCGACATTGTCGGCGAGGTGCGTGGATACAAGCCGATTGACCAGGACGTGGACAAGAGCCATGCGCTGCTGGGGGTGGTGATTCCCATCGATTATTCGAAGAACCTGGCGCTGGGTAAGACGGCGGACGTACAGTTTTTGCTGGACGGCAGCGATTCGAACACGGCTTCCATCGCGATGGGCTACGCGGAGGGAATGATTCAAGCCTACGCGCAGCGGCGGAGGCAAGACGCGGAGATGACGCGGACGGGGAGCGTGATGCAGCCGCCGATCGACGCGCGTGTGCGGGTCTGGTACAACACCGACCTGGTGTCGCGCAATTTTATTGTGCCGGGGTTGATCGCGGTGATTTTGATGATTATCGCGGCGATGCTGACGTCGCTGACGGTGGCGCGGGAGTGGGAGAACGGGACCATGGAACAACTGCTCTCGACGCCGGTGCGGCCGGTGGAGATGGCAGTGGGCAAACTGGCCGCGTATTTCGTGCTGGGGATTGTGGACATGCTGATGTCGATCTTCGTCGGAATGGTGATCTTCCACGTTCCCTTGAAGGGCAGCCCGGTGCTGCTGTTGGTTTCGAGCTGCATCTTCTTGTTTGGCGCGCTGGCGTGGGGGATTTTGATTTCGGCGATGAACCGGAATCAGCTCGCAGCGTATCAGTTGTGCACGCTGACGTCGTTCCTGCCGGCGTTCCTGCTATCCGGATTCATTTATTCATTGCAGAACATGCCGCTGGTCATCCAGTTCTTCGCGCTGTTCGTTCCGGCGAGATACTTCATCGATATCGTGAAAGGGATTTTCTTGAAGGGCATCGGGCTAGAGATTCTGTGGTTCGACGTGCTGTTGCTGCTGGCGTACGGAATCGCGATGTTCTATCTGGCGACGAGAAAACTGCGGCAGAAGGTGGCTTAAGGAGAAGAGTATGAGACAGCGGCTGCGGCACATGATTCGCAAAGAGTTCATCCAGACGCTGCGGGAGCCGCGCATGCGCGTGATGCTATTCCTGCCGCCGCTGATTCAGTTGCTGATTTACGGATTCTCGGTGAACCTGGACGTTGATTCGGCGCGCATTGCGTGGATGGATCAAGATAGGACGCCGCAGAGCCGGGAGCTCGAATCGGAGTTCTTGGGGTCGGGCCGGTTCATCATCGTGGCCAATCCCACGGGCGAAGGAGAGATGCAAGAGCTGCTGGACCGGGGTAAGGTGGACGGCGTGGTGCGCGTGCTGCCCGGATTCGCGCACGATTTGGAGCGTGGGCGGAGCACCAGCGTGCAGGTGCTGCTGGACGGGACCAATTCAAATACGGCATCGATCGTTTCGGCTTACGCGGGGCAAACGATTCTGCGCTATTCGAGCGAGGTGATGAATCAGAGGCAGCGGGAGAAGCTGGTGGCGGGCACGACGGCGTCACACGGTCCAATCAGCGCGGCGGTGCCGAAGGTGCAATCGGAGACGCGGGTGTGGTTCAACCCGGATCTCAAGAGCCGCAATTATTTTGTGCCGGGAGTGGTGGTGAACATCATCATGCTGGTGACACTGTCACTCACGGCGTTGGCAATTGTGCGCGAGAAAGAAATCGGCACGATGGAGCAGTTGATGGTGACACCGCTCAAGCCGCTGGAGCTGATTCTGGGCAAGACGCTGCCGTTCGTGCTGATCGGCTTTTGGGACATGGTGCTGGTGGTGGCGGCGTCGCTGCTGATTTTCCACGTGCCGTTTGCGGGGAACTTCGGGACGCTCTGTCTGGCGGCGTTTTTCTTCATTCTGACTAGCCTGGGCGCGGGACTGTTCATTTCGACGATTTCCAAGACGCAGCAACAGGCGAATATGTCGACTTTCCTGTTCTTCCAGCCGTTCATGATGCTGAGCGGGTTTACGTTCCCGGTGCGCAACATGCCGACGGTGGTGCAGTACTTCACCTACCTGAATCCGATGCGATACTTCATCGAGATCGTGCGCGGGATCTTTTTGAAGGGGTCGGGGATGGCGGTGCTGTGGCCGCAAATGTTGGCGCTGGCGGTGATGGGAGTAATCGTGCTGAGCCTGAGCGTGCAGCGGTTCCACAAACATTTGGAGTAGGGGGAACTGCCAGCTCAGTCCGGATCTATGAGGCAGGGCTTGCCCTGGGAAAGACGGACCTGGGGTGTTTGATATACGATCGCTTTCGCTATCACGACCGCTGGATTCTTGATTCCGAATGTGTGGGTTCGACCGCCGGTGCCCTCGGCCGCCTTGCTTCCCTCGTATTTCCAGTTTTCCTTTTCTAGGTAAGGTACGTCCACGCGCCAGATCAATACGTGTCTTCCCTTCTTCATGCGCTTTGTGGAATCGATTGCGTAGCGCCACACGATGTACCACCCGGGGTGGTTGTAATTGCGATTGGATGGCCCAGGGGCGTGTGCTTCCTTTTGATTCCAACGCCTCGTTCGGTGGCGGATCTAGCTTGCCCTTGAGGGAGAGATCTGGGAACCTCTGCTGGGCGATGTCGGGGTGTTTGTGACGCTTGTACGGGCTCAATGAATCGAGCGCACGGACGCCGAGGATTCCGACGACTCCGCTAAAAATGTTGGCTTGCTCGAAATATATGTCGATCCATTCCTGGGCTTTTTCTTCGACGAAGTCAATCGCATTCCTGATGTGGGCAATGGTTAGGCCGGGCGGTCGTCGCACCGCGTGATCGAAGCCCTCATCTGAAAAAGCCAAGTTGCGCGTTTCCTCTTCCTGTCAAGGATACATCGCGCTCGGTTGTAATGACGCGGGTCGTTCCACTTACAGTGAGTGCTGCCAGCTCGGGGACGGCCTTCACGGACGTTTCGAAAAACGCAGTGTCGGACTCAACTCCAATACTGGTGTAGCCAACCGCAATCGCTGCGGCGATTGTGGAGCCAGCGCCCATGAATGGATCCAGCACAATGCCTTCGCCCAATGGAAGACTTGCCCGAACAAGCTGCCTCATCAGAGCCTGCGGCTTCAGCGACGGGTGAGGAGCGATCCTACGTTCGTCCGATCTTGTGGGCGCTGAGGCAATCACGTCCGCGAATGGCGCATCCGGAGACAAACGCCTCAGACCACCGGTCCTCCACTTGCGCAGATTGTCTTGAACGCGCCCCTCGCATGGCTTACGAAACACTCCCCATGGTTCCCAGCAAGAGCGTGGCATTACAGTAACATCGGGGAAGTCGTCGTGTGCGTTCTTGGGGCGATCTCCACCCCTGAGCGTCTGAACTAGGCGAATAATCTCTCCTCGCTTCTCAAACCCCGCCTCCATTAATGGCATGTACATCAGGTGCGAGAGAAGGGGGCTACTCGCAATTAACAGGTGCCCGCCAGGAACGAGGAGCCGGAGGGCCCGTTCCGAAAAGGCCACAAAAAACTCTCTCATCTGTGCACGGTCGCTCTCGTTCAGCACAGTAAATCGAGGAACCGGGCTTCGTTGACAACCATCGTAGGAGGGCGGTAATCTCCAAACTCCGCCTTTCCGGCTCCGCAACTTCTTCTTTTCCTCCTGGGTGTATTCCTTGAAAGCGTAGGGCGGATCGGTAACAATGGCATGGACAGATTGCTCAGACTGAAGATCCATCCACCTTAAGCAGTCGGCCAGGTACAAGGAGTATTGAACCCCTCCGATTCGCCCGCGCACCGGTTGCGAGCTCGCAATGGCGATTCCAGCGGCACCCATCTGTTTCATAGGCTACACCAACTTCCGGGAAAAAACATTGGGGGAGGAAAGTGTTTCGACCGCCGCGATTTCCTTTTGGTCGGCCCGGCGCCGAGGGACGTTTACGCTCAAAGGTAACATAGTCCTGGGTTCCGCGAAGGCGCGAAAGTTCTCACTCGGCGCACCTGCTACACTCCAAATATGGATTCCCGCCGGAATTTTATCGGCAAAGTGGCGACCGGATTGGCCGGGACCCTTGCGGCCGGACCCGCCGAAGTGCTGGGCGCGGCGGACCGCGTCCGGGTGGGCGTGATCGGGGCGGGAGACCGCGGCACGGAACTGGTCAGCCAGATCCGGATGTGCCCGAATACCGAGGTCGCGGCTTTCGCCGATATTTATTCGCGGAACCTAGATCGAGCTCTGCGCGCGGTTCCGGGCGCGGCGGGATATGCGGACTACCGGCAGATGCTGGACGACCGCTCGATTGACGCAGTGGTGATCGCCACGCCGCCGCATCTGCATGCGGCGCAGTTCATTGACGCGCTGGATGCGGGCAAGCACGTCTACGTGGAGAAGGTGATGGCTTTCAACCTCGATCACGCCAAGCGTATGCGCGCGGCGTATCAGAGGCATGGAAACAAACTCACCGTGCAGGTGGGGCATCAGGCGTGTTCCTTCGGCCACATGGCGGATGTGCGGCAGTTTCTTGCGGAGCCCGAGCGGATGGGAAGGATCACCGCGGTGGCGATGCAGATGCACCGCAACACTCCGGTGGGCAAGCCGCAATGGTCGCGGCCGGCGCTGCTGACGGCGGACGTGAATCCGCGCAACATCGCGTGGGAGGAGTTTTTGGGCGAGTCGACGGCGCGCGCCTTCGATCCGCAGCGCTTCATTCACTGGCGCTACTTCTGGGACACCTCCGGCGGGGCGGTATTCGAGGGGATGGGCCAGCAACTGGCGTTCTGGTACAAGGCCCTGGATTTGCAGATTCCGCGCGCGGCGGCGATGGACGGCGGAATTTATTTGTGGAAGGACGGGCGCGAAACGCCGGATACGGCGAGCGTGACGATCCAACAGCCGGAGGAGATCCTGATCAACTGGGTTTCCGGATTCGGGAATAACCAGCTTGGCGTGAGTGAGGACGTGCTGGGAACGCACGGCTCGATTTCGCGGGCCGCGCAGGTGCGTTACGCTCCGCAGAAGGTGAACCGGCCGTCGGCGGGCGAGATGGTGGGAAGAGCGTCGCACGCTCCGCACGCGCACATGGCGAATTTCGTCGAATGCATCCGCAGCGGCAAGCAGCCGAATTGCCCCTTCGATCTGGGTTTTCGCGTGTCGGTGGCGTGCCGCATGGCGGTGGATAGTTACCGGCTGGGCCGCACGCTGCGCTGGGATCCGGCGCGCGAAGAGATCGTCTAGCCTTCTCCAATGGGTTTCGGGTCTTAATGGATTTCGGCTTCACCGAGGACCAGAGGCAGCTCCGCAAAACCATCCGCGAATTCTGCGAAGCGGAGATCAAGCCGCACGTCATGGAGTGGGACGAAGCGCAGACGTTCCCGGCCGATGTTTTCCGTAAACTGGGACGGCTGGGCGCGCTGGGCGCGGTTTTCCCGGAGGAACTGGGCGGGTCGGGCTACAGCTACTGCGATTACGCGATCGTAATGGAGGAACTGGCGCGCGTGGATCCTTCGATCGCGCTGAGCGTGGCCGCGCACGTTTCCCTGTGCGCGAATCACATTTACATCGCGGGGAGCGAGGAGCAGAAGCGGAAGCTATATTCCGAAGCTGGCGTCGGGCGAGTGGATCGGATCGTGGTCCTTGACGGAGCCGGAATCAGGTTCCGACGCCGGGCAGGCTCGGGCGTCGGCGGTGCGCGATGGGGATTGCTGGGTATTGAACGGCGTGAAGACGTTCACTACGAATGCGCACGTCGCGGATGTTGGAGTGGTGATGGCGGTTACGGACCGCTCGGCATCGTCGCACGGAATTTCAGCGTTCATCATTGAACGGGGAACTCCGGGGTACAAGTTCGGGAAGAAGGAGAACAAGCTGGGGATGCGCTGCTCGCCCACCGGCGACGTGGTCCTGACGAATTGCCGCATTCCGGATGCGCAGATGTGCGGAAAGCCGGGCGAGGGGTTCGTGGACGCGCTCCGGATTTTGGACGGAGGAAGGATATCGATCGCGGCTCTGGCGCTGGGCGTGGCGCAGGGAGCCTATGAGGCCGCACTACGATATTCCAAGCAACGAAAACAATTCAGCCGATTTATTTCGGAATTTCAGACCATTCAGAACAAATTGGCGGACATGGCGACAGACATCGATGCGGCGCGCTTGTTGACCCAAAGAGCCGCGTGGCTGAAAGACACGGGCGCCGGCGTAAACAAGGAATCCTCGATGGCAAAGCTGTTCGCGTCAGAGACGGCGGTGCGGGTAACCAATGAGGCGGTCCAGATTCACGGCGGTTACGGCTTCATCAAAGATTATCCGGTGGAGAAGTATTACCGTGACGCGAAATTGTGCACCATCGGCGAGGGCACCAGCGAGATCCAAAGGCTGGTGATCGCGCGGCAGTTGCTGAAGAGCCAGTGAGACGCCGGCCGTGAGTGAGATCGCCGGAAGGATATTAGCTCGGGACACGCGGGCGCTGGCGCGGGCGGCGACGTGGATCGAGAATCGCCGGCCGGAGGCGGAGGCGCTGCTAAGGGAACTCGCCGCGCACGCTGGGCAGGCGCTGGTGCTGGGCGTGACGGGGGCGCCGGGGACGGGCAAGAGCACGTTGTGCGGCGCGATGATTCGGGAACTGCGCGCGCGAGGCAAGACGGTGGCGATTGTCGCGGTCGACCCGTCCAGCCCCTATTCGGGCGGGGCGCTGCTGGGCGACCGCATCCGCATGCAGCAGCATCACGCACGACTCCGGAGTCTTCATCCGTTCCATGGCCACGCGCGGATGGCTGGGCGGCGTGGCGCGGGCGACCACGGAACTGACGCTGCTGCTGGATGCCGCGGGATTCGACGTGGTGATCGTGGAAACCGTCGGAGTGGGGCAGGGCGAAGTCGAGATCGCGCGAATCGCCGACGTGACGCTGGTGGTGCTGACACCGGGCTCGGGCGACGATGTGCAGGCGATCAAAGCCGGTATTATGGAAATCGCCCAAGTGTTCGTCATCAATAAAGCGGATTTGCCAGGGGCGGAAAAACTGGAGAACGAGTTGAAAGCCTCTATCGGACTGGCGCATGGACGGACGCCGGAGATTGTGCGAACGGTGGCGAGCGAGGGGCAAGGCGTCGCGGAGTTATTGCGAGTGGCGGAAGAAGTGGGGGCGAGCTCGGGAAGTGCGCGGCGTGGCGCTGGGCCAACTAATGTTCCGGCAACAACGGAAGCGTCGATCGATCATTTGGGAATCGCGGTGCGATCGATCGAGCAATCTCTGGGGTTTTATGAGCATCAGCTCGGACTGCGAGCCGCCGGGCGGGAGACGGTCCCGCAAGAGAAGGTTCAGGTAGCGATGCTGCCGCTGGAGGGCTCGCGAATCGAATTGCTGGAGCCGACGGAAGCGGACTCGCCGGTGGGAAGGTTTTTAGAGAAGCGCGGCGAGGGATTGCATCACGTGGCGCTCAAGGTGCCCGATCTGAACGCAGCGGTGGAGCGGCTGCGCGGGGCGGGAGCGAAGCTGCTGAATGAGCCTCGCGCGGGCGCCGGAGGGCACCTGTACGTTTTTGTGCATCCGGGCTCGACCGGCGGTGTTTTACTGGAATTGATACAGGCATGAAAGTAAAAATTGGAATCATCGGCGGCAGCGGGTTGTACTCGATGCCGGGATTTGAAGCGCACGAAGAGCATCTGGTATTGACGCCATTTGGCGAGCCGTCGGATAAATTCGTGGTGGGAAAGCTGGCCGGGAAGGAGGTTGTGTTTCTGGCGCGGCACGGACGGGGACACCGGATTTCACCGTCGGAGCTGAATTTCCGCGCGAACATTTGGGCCATGAAATCGCTGGGCGTGGAGCGGATCCTGTCGCTGAGCGCGGTGGGATCGCTGAAGGAAGAGCACAAGCCGCTGGACTTCGTCATCCCGGATCAATTCGTGGACCGGACGCGCGGACGAGTCTCGACATTCTTCGGCGAAGGATTGGTGGCGCACATCAGCTTCGCGCATCCAATCTGTCCGCAGTTGGCGGACGTTGCGCACGAAGCGGCGTTGTTCGCGGGAATTCGGGCCAGGAAGGGCGGCACGTACCTGTGCATGGAAGGGCCGGCGTTTTCAACGCTGGCGGAATCGAAGCTGTACCGTAGCTGGGGGATGGACGTGATCGGCATGACCAATCTCCAGGAGGCGAAACTGGCTCGGGAGGCCGAGATCTGCTACGTCACCATCGCCATGGTCACCGATTACGATTGCTGGCATCCTCACCACGACGCCGTTACGGTGGATGAGATCGTCGGCGATGCTGATGAAGAACGCAGAAAATGCCGGCAGAGTGATCGCGTCCGCCGTGCGCGCGATGCCGGAGGAACGCCAGTGCAAGTGCGGCTCCGCGCTGGAACACGCGCTGATCACGGACCGCAAGGCGATTCCGGAGCTGACTCGCAAGAAGCTGGAGCTGCTGGTTGGGAAGTATCTGTAAGCCGGCAAGTATCTGCAACGAGCTTCTGGAACGCTGCCTGCGTGGCGAGCCGTGGAGCGAACAGATGCTGCGGGCGGCGCTGGAAGTAGACGAAGGGCGCGCGTTTCTCTCGATTGTCGTAGAGCGGCTGGGGGATTTATTTGAGCCGCGGCTGTGCGATGTGTACGCAGAATTGTTTACTGAGACGATCGGCATCGTTGCCCCCGAATTGATGCCGCGGGTGCGGAGGGCCAAGGCGCCCGGGCGTGCTCCGGATTCCGCCGAACGAGTCTATGTGCTCTCCCGGGTCACGCTGGGCGCTGACATCGCGGTAACCAGCGTGATGCTGGATGCGGCGAAGAAGCGTTATCCAGATGCGGAGATTTGTTTCGTCGGACCACGGAAGAATTTCGAGCTATTCGAAGGCGATCCGCGCATCCGGCATTTTGCTACGCCGTACCCGCGGTCGAGCTCGCTCGGTGACCGGTTGGCGGCTTCCGCAGCGCTATGGATTCCCGAAGGGGTGGTCATCGATCCCGATTCGCGGGTCTCGCAGCTCGGTTTGATCAAGGTCTGCGACGACGACAATTATTTCTTCTTCGAAAGCCGCAGCTATGGAGAGGAGGCGGGACGTTTGCCGAATCTAGCCGGCCACTGGGCGGAGGAGGTGTTCGGAGTCGAAGAAGCCGGAGTGTACATCGCGCCCTTGCCCGCCTCCGGCCCGCCTGCGGATATTACAGTTAGCCTGGGTGTCGGCGAAAATCCCGCCAAGCGAATCGAAGGCGATTTCGAACGGCAACTTCTGCAGGTGCTGGCCGAGACGGGGGCGGCGATCCTGGTGGACAAGGGCGCAAGCGTGGACGAGCGGGCTCGCGTCGAGAGCGCGTTGCCACCGGGGGTCCGGACGCATGACGGCGCGTTCGCCCCATTTGCAGCCGAGATTGCGCGCAGCAAGCTTTACGTGGGTTACGATTCTGCTGGCGGCCATGCAGCATCCGCTTGCGGAGTGTCCGTCATCTGCATTGGCAAGGGCTTCGTGAATGAGCGGATGAAAAATCGCTGGGCGCCGTATGGTCTGACTCTCGAAGCCGGCCCGGACGTTCTCAACCATTTCCGCGAGGCGCTTACATGTACATTCCACCGTTGACGTCCAGCACGTGGCCGGTGATGTAGCTGGCTTCGTCGCTCGCCAGGAAGCGGACGGCGGCGGCGACATCCTCGGGTTTGCCGAAGCGGCGCAGAGGAATGTGGCTGAGCATGTTGTCCTTGAGATCCTGCGAGAGCATGGCGGTCATGTCGGTATCGATAAAGCCGGGGGCGACGGCGTTGACCGTGATGTTGCGGCTGGCCATCTCCTGCGCGAGCGTTTTCGTCAAGCCGATCAGACCGGCCTTCGAGGCGACGTAATTGGCCTGGCCGGGATTGCCCGCCTCGGCGACAACGGACGAGATATTGATGATGCGGCCCCAGCGCTCCCGCATCATGCCGTGCAGCACTTGCTGCGCGGCCAGGAATGAGCCGGTGAGATTGGCGGCGATTACGGCGTCCCAATCGTCCTTCTTCATGCGCAGGGCGAGGCCGTCGCGAGTGATACCGGCGTTGTTGACCAGAATATCGATGCGTCCGAAGTCTTCGGCGGTCTTGGCGATGGCTTGCTTGATGGACTCGGCCGAGCTGATGTCGACGGGGACGACGAAGGCTTCGGCGCCGGTGGCGCGGATCTCAGAGGCGACCTCTTCCAGCTTGACGAGATCGCGCGCGGCGACGGCGACTCGCGTGCCGGCTTGGGCCAGCGCCACGGCGCAGGCGCGGCCGATTCCCCGGCTCGCGCCGGTGACAAATGCGGTCTTGGTTGACATAGGATTAATGATAGTGAAAACTCCCACCGGCTATGTCTTAAGCCATGCCTTATAAGGATCTGCGCGATTTCGTTCGCGCCTTGGAGAAGCACGGCGAACTGAAGCGCATCCCATTTGAAGTTGACCCGCACCTGGAAATCACCGAGTTCGCCGACCGCAGCGTAAAGAACGGCGGTCCCGCGTTTTTGTTCGAGAAACCGAAAGGGTCGGACGTGCCGGTGCTAATCAATGCGTTTGCCAGCGCGGCGCGGATGGAATTGGCCCTGGAAGCCGCGCCGGACGAGGTCGCGGGGCGCATCGCGGAGCTGATTGAGATGCGCAAGCCGGAAGGCTTGATGGGCAAGCTGAAGATGCTGCCGAAGCTGGCGGATCTGGCGTCGGTGTTTCCGAAGACAGTTTCCTCGGGCCCGTGCAAGGATATTATCCTTGGTGACAGTTTCTCGCTGGACCGCTTTCCGATTTTGCACTGCTGGCCCCAGGACGGAGGCCGGTTCATCACTCTGCCCATGGTGTTCTCGCGCAATCCCGATACGGGCAAGCGAAATTGCGGCTGCTACCGCCTGCAGGTGTACGACGCGCGAACCACCGGGATGCATTGGCAGACGCACAAACAGGGCGCGGAGCATTACCGCAGGAGCCTTGCATCAAGTAAAGCCGCTGGCGGGAAAAATGCGCGGATGGACGTGGCCGTGGCCATCGGCGCCGACCCGTGCACGATGTACTCGGCGATTCTGCCTCTGCCTCCCGATCTGGATGAGATGATGCTGGCCGGGTTTCTGCGAGGCGATGCGGTGGAGATGGTGAAGTGCGAAACCTCGGACATCGAGGTGCCGGCCAACGCGGAGATCGTGCTCGAAGGTTATGTGGAGCTGGGTGAATTGCGGCGCGAAGGGCCGTTCGGAGACCACACCGGGTTTTATTCGCTGGAAGACGATTATCCGGTGTTCCATGTGACCTGCATCACGCATCGCAAGAATCCGATTTACGCGACGACGATAGTTGGCCCTCCGCCGATGGAGGATTTCTACATGGGCAAGGCGATCGAGCGGATTTTTCTTCCGCTGATGCGGCTGCAACTGCCCGAGATCCGCGACGTATGCATGCCTGCCGAGGGGATCTTTCACAACCTGATTCTGGTTTCGATCCGCAAATCGTATCCCGGCCAAGCCCGCAAAGTCATGCACGCGATCTGGGGCCTGGGGCAGGCCATGTTCTCCAAGTGCATCGTGGTGGTGGACGAGGACGTGAATGTGCAGGACGTGCGCGAGGTGGCCTGGAAGGCTCTGAACAATATCGATCCGGAGCGCGATATCCAGTTCGTGATGGGGCCGGTGGATTCGCTGGATCATTCCTCCCGCTTGCCGAATTACGGGTCGAAGATGGGCGTGGATGCGACCAAGAAGTGGCCGGGCGAGGGGTTCACGCGGCCGTGGCCGGACGTGATTAAGATGTCCGAGCCGGTGCGGCAGCGCGTGGACCAATTGTGGAAGAAAGCGGGCCTGCGGTAAGCGCCGGGGATTAGACTTGCGCCGCGTGGTGATGGCTGCCGAGGAACGAATCGAGTTGCTCAATTAGTCCTTCCAGCGGCGGCGCGACCGCGAACACGGCCCAGGTCGCGGAGATGGAGAGCAGAGCGGAGCGGTTGGACAGCTCGAAATTGCGTTCAATCTTTCCGGACAGTACGAACCGAAGATGCTCGCGGACTTTCTCGATGCGGTCCGGGCGCTGTAACAGTGCGAGGAACGCCGGGCCACTCCACCGGAAGATCTGATCCGCGGGCGAGAGATGCTTGCGGAGCTCCTCCAGGTAGGTGTTCAATACCCTGTCGCCGACTTCGTACCCGAAGCGAGTGTTGATGAGAACAACGCGATCCACGATAAAGAGCGCGGCGTAGGGCGGCTTGGGGTTCAGCACCCATTCGGCAAGAGCGGCGGCGGCGGCCGCGCGCGCGGGCAGACCGGTGGTGGGATCGAGGACCGGACCGGCTCCGGCGGCGGCGATGCGCTGCTGGCTCTCCCGAATTTCTTCCTGGAGGCTGACAACAGCGCGGACGGACTCCGACTTTTGACGCCTGGCCTCGGTGTGAATGCTTTCGAGGCAATCCGCGAGGCGCTGCTTGAGAACTCGAACGTCTTCGATGGCCGAGGTCTTCACCAGCTGGCCTTCGATTTCGCGGAGACGGCTGACGGATTCTTCATTTCCGGAGCCGAGGGCCGCTACGGTGCGCGTGAGCATCGCGATCATATGGTGCAGCTCCGCCCCTTGCATGCGAAGGTGGCGGGTGGTGCGCGCGTTGTAGTTTTCCAGGGCTTTGAGGACAGCGCCGACGCTCAACATGAGGTCGGCCGGGGCAGAATTGGCTTCGACTGCTTCCAATTGTTCTTGGATGTCGCGGCGGAAAGATTGGTATTCCTGCGGGTCGCCCTCCACCGCGTGCAAGGCGATGCCCTGAATCAGTAATTGGACTACGCGGAGCAACGTGGCGGGTTCGGGGTCCTGCTGCTGGTTCGGCGCATTCCAGAACTTTCGAAGGGAGATCATGCGGCTCTGGAAACCAGTGGGCGCGGCGGGCCGGGAATCTCACGCGGTGGCTGCGGTAAAATGAAAGAACACGGCGGCTGTAGCTCAGCTGGTAGTAGCGCCAGATTGTGGTTCTGGATGTCGTGGGTTCAAATCCCACCAGCCGCCCCAGCCTAGATAAAACCAATAAGTCAAGTAGATAGAAGTAGATGCAACTACTTGTCAAGCCCTGAAGTGTTAGAACACTGTTAGAACCGTCTAACGCCACTCGGCGTCAGGTGTCGAGGGTCTAACCGTTGGTCCTGGTAGGCGGTGCCTTTGAACATGCTGCGGAACTTGGCAAGCTTGTCACGATCCATCATTATGACTGTGTCGCGAAACTCCTCCCAGTCCTCTTTGCCTTTCATGGCTAAATCGCCGCTCCTTGGGTTAGCGTCGGACTCGGCATAAAATTCGGCATAGGCGCGGTCGGCCACTTATACCAATTCCCGAAGAGCAGCGAAGGACTTCGCGCTTGCGGCCCACCAGTCGGTTGCGTTTTTCTTGAAGATCGGGTTTGCGTGGTCAGTTCCAGGCAAAACCATGGGGATGACTACGAATGTTGTTTTGGGCATTCACTCATGAGTATCGGCCAAGGCTGATTGCTAGTCAAGACTTCTAGCTCTCTTATTAGACCTTCAATCATTGAAGGTGAGATAGAAAGTCTTGTCAAGTAGATGTATCAGTTATGTACATATAGATACGCAGTTGGGCAAGACTTGACACATATTCGAATCGGGGGACAATAGGACTGTAGGTTAAACATCTGTTTGACCTGTTAAAGGAACAAATGCTTAATAAACCAATAAACCGGGCCGCAGTCTTAGCAGGTTGCGGAAAAACCAAACAGGCGGCATGACCCGGTTGCCTTGCTGACGGTTTTGTGGTGATTTGGCGGCGGGCCGAGGCGCATGAAAGCGCTACCGAGCACCTGCGCAGGCCTTACGCGGGCACTTGCGCGAGGTTCCGCATCCGAACCAGATTGTAAGCCGCCGCCGCAAAGGTGAACATCCATCCCACTCGTTTCTTGCCCCGATGCTTGGTCTTGCGTAGTCCGGCGATGGTCTTGATCCAGCCGAAGATCTCTTCGACCCGCTTGCGTTTTCTCTGGCTGACCGCATAGCCCTGGTGCCGCGTCGTGCGAGCATCAATGGCACTGGAGCGCCGCGCATGTTGGTTCTGTGCCACGTGCGGCGTGACCGCTGCCTCGCGGAGTTTGTTCACGAAATCCTGCGTGTCGTAATTCTTGTCGCCCCCCAACGTCACGCGCCGCGTACCGCCGGGAAGGCGCGCTGCCATGTCCAGGGCCGCATCGCGTTCGGCGGTTCCCGTGGCCCGTGTGAGCCGCGTGTCCACCACCAAGCCGCTGCGGTTCTCCATCAATACGTGGCCCAGGAAGCACAGCTTGGACTCGCTGCCACCGGACTTGCGATACAGCATCGCTTCCGGATCGGTGCTGGATCGATGCGTGTCATTGCGGCGTTGCTCGCCGTGAAAGTTAACCGTCGGGTTGCTGCCACCCTCCTCGGGCGGCTTCGGCGGAGCGTCTTTGCGTTGAAAACTCTTCTGTCCCGCCCAGGCCTCGATCAGTGTTCCGTCCACGGTGAAGTGATCTTCCGACAGCAGGCTCTGCTCGCGCGCCTGCTCCAGCACGGCCTGGAAAAACGCCTGCGCGATGTTGCCTTTCAGCAAGCGCTCGCGGTTCTTGGTGAACACCGTCACGTCCCACATCGGATCGTCCATGTTCAAGCCCACGAACCAGCGGTACAGCAGGTTGTAATCCAGTTGCTCCATCAACTGCCGCTCGCTGCGGATCGTGTAGAGCACTTGCAGCAACAGCGCCCGCAGCAGCTTCTCGGGCGCTATCGAGGGCCGGCCGCGCTTGGCGTACAGTCGTGCAAAGCGCGGCGACAGATCCTTCAGCACCTCATCCACCATCTTGCGCAACGGCCTCAGCGGGTGGTTCTGCGGGACCCGCTGCTCCGCCGAGATGTAGCTGAACACTCCACTTTGTTGTTGGTCGTCGCCTCGCATAAAACATAGACGACGCATTCTGTTCCGGCGTCACGCTGCAATCGGCTTTTTTCCGTAACCTGTTAGGTTTGCGGGAACATATTTTGAAGGCGTGCAATGAATATGACTCGCCGGGTCGTCGGGATGTTGCTTGTCGCGGCCGGGCTTGCGGCCCAGGACGAGGTCGCTAGGTTCACTGTTAACACGCGCGAGGTGGACTTGCCCATCAGCGTGCTCGACAAGAACGGCAAGCTGATTCCCGACATTCTGCAATCCGCCTTCAGGGTTTACGAAAACAATATTGAGCAGCCGATCCAATCCTTCCGCCGCGACGACATTCCCGTGTCCATGGGCATTATCATCGACAGCAGCGGCAGCATGCGGAACAAACGAGCCAAGGTAGCCGCGGCGGCGCTCGCGCTGGTGAAGAATTCGAACCCACAGGACGAGGAGTTCATCGTCAACTTCAACGACGATGCGTACCTGGACCAGCCGTTCACTGGCGACATCAATCAACTGGAGAAGGCGCTGGATCGAATCGATTCGCACGGCGGCACCTCGATGCGCGAAGCCATCAGCACCTCCATCGATTACATGAATCAGGCCGCGACCCGCAGCAAGAAGGTGCTGTTGGTGGTGACCGACGGCAACGACAACAACCCAGGCGGCATCGGCCTGGAAGCGCTGGTGCGCAAGGCGCAGGCCAGTGAGGTGCTAATCTATTGCATCGGATTGCTGAACGAGGAAGAGCCGTCCGAGGCGCGCGCGGCGCGGCGGGCGTTGAAGGAACTGGCGGAAGCCTCGGGCGGCCAGGATTACTATCCCAAGGATCTGGCGGAAGTGGAGCTCATCACGCCGCAGGTAGCCCATGAGATCCGCAACCAATACTTGGTGGCGTACTCTCCTACGAATCCCGCCCTGGATGGGACCTTTCGTCAGATCACGGTAAAGGTGCTGGGATACGAAAAGGCGACCGTGCGGACGCGCAGTGGTTACTATGCGTCTTCTGACTCGTCTAAGAAAGCGGGAGTGTCTTCGTCGAAATAATGCGTATTCACTGTTTTCAAGCTAAACGGGTCCTACTGGCTCTGATGTTCGCAGCAGTGGCCGGGATTTGGGCCCAGGATCAGGTGCCCACGTTTACCATCGACACTCGCGAAGTCGATTTGAACGTCAGCGTGACCGATAAGAACGGCAACCAGGTCCCGGGTATTCCCGAGAGCGCATTCAAGGTGCTCGAAAACGGAGTTGAGCAGCCCATCAAGGCTTACACCCATCTGGATGTTCCGGTTTCGATGGGCATCGTGATCGACAACAGTGGCAGCATGCGCGACAAGAAAGCCAGGGTTAATGCCGCTTCACTCGCATTGGTGAGGGCGTCAAATCCGCAGGATGAGGTATTCATCATCGGGTTTAACGACCAGCCGTATCTGGATCAGGACTTCACCAGCGACATCAAGCTATTGGAAAAGGCTCTGGATAAGACCGAAGCCCGCGGTGGCACGCTCATGCGGGACTCCATTCATCTGGCCCTGGACCACATGAAGAAACACGCCAAGCACGATAAAAAAGTGCTCCTGATCATCACCGACGGCAATGACAACATCAGTGATGAAACGCCGGAGCAACTGGTGCGCGAAGCTCGCCAGAGCGAAGTCTTGATTTACTCTATCGGCTTGCTCAACGAAGAAGATCCCAAGGATAAGCGCGACGCCCAGCGCGCGCTGAAGAGTCTGGCGGAAGCTTCCGGCGGCCTGGACTACTATCCCAAGACTCTGGCGGAGGTGGAGCGGGTTACGCCGCAAATCGCCGACGAGATCCGCAAGCAGTACCTGATTGCTTATACCCCGCTGAATTCGGCGCTGGATGGAACCTATCGCAAAGTTGAATTGAGGCTGACCGGTTTCGGAAAGCCCGCCGTGCGCTACCGCAACGGCTACTACGCCACGCCGAAGCCCAGAATAATCTTAGGGCTCCCGCTCGGATCTCACCGGCCAACTGAGGTCTTCGCCTTCGGTAGGCTGATCAGATTGGCCAGAAGCTGATATGCGCCGTCGGTTCCGGCCGGCAGTTGACGCCACAGCCCCAGGCCGAGATAGATCCACTTTCCCCGGCCGTATTTCGCTTCGACCATCGCTCCGAGTTTCTCGCCCGGGTTGTCCTTGAAGGAGTCCGTCATCGACACCAGGTCCACGTACTTCGGGTCTTTGTCGCCGAGGAAGTAAAGACCGCGCTCCTGCACCCAGCCGGCCCACGCCGACGGGCCGATCTTGTTGGGGAAATTGAATACCGGGTCGGCCGGCGCAAGTATCTTGACGGGGACCAGCTCGTCGGACACGCGGTTGTTGCTAACCTTGGCCGGATACGGGCCGTAGTCGGTCTGATTGAACTCGGTCTTGTTGTATTGCACGATGACGGTCCCGCCGCGCGAGACGTAATCCAGCAGGCGGCGATTATAGGCGCGAAGATCGGCACGCCGCTCGTAGGCGCGGACGCCGGTGACGATCACATCGTGTTTGGACAGGTCGCCCCAGGCGAGTTCGTCCTCATCGATGTAACTCACTTTCGCGCCCAATTGTTCAAGCGCCGGGAGGCACCTGATCGCCCACGCCGATGATGTAGCCGACGTTAATATTCGGTGTCGACCTTCACATCAATCACCTTCAGCGCGGCTTCGGCCGGCTTGATCACCTGGCGGCGTTGAATGTGCGGGTACTCGATGACCTCGTAGCCCTCGGAGAATTTCTCATTTGGCACCGCCGGGGAGGTGACCACCGCGCGCAGCGTGTATTGGCCGACTTTCGCTTGCGGCGGAGCGGTGACCTCGAATCTGGCCGACAGCGCTTCATCCTCATGGCCAAAGCTGAGCGGCGCGCTCGCGGGAGTCGCCTTCCAGCCGGCGGGCAGATCGAGAGACACCGAGGATTCGGCCGCGCCCTTCGTGCCATTGGTCACCGAGACGTGGATCTCGCGCTTGACTGGCGCAGCCGCGGCCCCGCTGCTGAAGCCGGGAATGATCGCCAGGGCTGGACGTGACGCTCGCCGAGAAGGCCGGCACTACGTTCAGCTCCATGCGCTTGTCGCCGAGGTAGATGTCCTTCACGTAGCGGAATTCGACCGGCACCTCGCGGGTGACCTCGGCATCGCCCGCCTTGATGTGGAACGTGACGCGAAACGGCGTAGGGGCGAAGGGAACCCCGAACTCGACGCCGGGTTCGAAGATCTGAATCGCCTGGTTCTCCGGATGCTTCCAGTAGTTGTCGTTGAAGTATGGCGTCGTCGGTTTGGCGTTTTTCGGGACGTGCGCGTCGGAGGTGCAGGTATAGACCGCATTCTTCTTCGCGCTGCCCGGCGCACAGGCTACGGGCGCGTCGAAGCCGGCGATCGACACGCTGGTCACGCTGACATCCGACGCGCCATGATTCGCGGCGAGGATCGAGAGCTTCACGGGCTGTCCGGCGATCACCAGCCCGTCGTCGGCTACCGCGTCGAAGGAGAGGCCGTGCGCGGCCAGCACGGCGTCCTCATAATCGCGTTCTTTGATGCGGAGACGGAAGTCGATTTCGTAGCGGGCCGATTCATCCAGCCCCATGCCGCTAAGCTGCGCGCGCAAGGCGCGAATGGCGGCGAGACCGGCCTCGATGGGCTGCGCGGTTGCCGCGTCGTTGCCTGAGTCGAACGCGTTCCGCGCGGCCTTGGCGTCGGCGGCAATTGCGCTGAGCCCGGAGATCAGAGCCGCGGGCGGGTTCGGACCGGCATACTGGGCGATCGCTTCCAGCCGCGTGTCCACGCCGTCGAAAAGCGAGGTTTCCGTCTTGTCTTTCTGTCCGGGGATGGTGCTGTCGATGAGCTGGTATCCCCCTCCGCCCCCGCCGCCGCCGCCCCGGCCGTTGTTGAATCCAGGCAGGGCCGGGAGGCCGCCGGTACCCTGGCACTTGTGATTGCTGCGCGCGTCGGCGCCGATTTCGGCGTAGGTGCGGCCCAGCAGCGGGTCGTACGCGTTTGTATTCGCCGGCGTGAGCTTCACCGCGGGAGCCGGCGGGTTCTGTGGCGGCGCAGTCTGAGCCCCCTGAGGTCCTGGCGGAGGCGCTTGAGCTCCGCGGCCAGCTCCGCCGCGACCCGCTCCTCGCCCTCCACGGCCGCCGCCGTCCTGCGCGCCGGACGCGGCAGGCGGAGCGGCGAAGTAGAGTTTCTTCGGTTGCCACGGCCGCAGTCCTTCGCGGATTTGTTCGGGATATTTCGACGGGTCGCCGGCTGCGTAGTAGGCTTCCCGGAACAGGATCGTGGTCGCCTCATGGGCGCGGTCGCCGCCGCGGCCCTGGATGTTCATGGTCAGCACGACGTCGGGGCGCAGGGTGCGAAGAAGGCGGACATAGTCGCCGACGATGTCCTGGCGGCCCCATTTCTGAATCACTTCCTGCGGATCGAACGAATAGCCGTAATCGATGGCGCGCGTGAAGTACTGCTCGGCTCCGTCGATGCGGTGCGCCGAGAGCAGCTCGGCGGTGCGCAGCACCGCGATGTCGCGGAAAAGCTCGGGGCCGATTTCATTTTGTCCGCCGTCGCCGCGGTTGTTCTGCAGGTCGATCGAACGCAGGCCCATGCCATGCGTGAACATGGCGAACAACGCGTTGGTCTCGTCGTCGGGGTGCGCCGGAGCTTGCAGAAACGCGCCGTAAACGCCGAGCTTGCGAATCGCGAGGCCGAGAGCGACGTGGCCGCTGTTCTGGCCCACGATCGAGTAGTTCATGCGATTCTGCGCCAACACGCGGGCGCGGCCGGGCAGCATTGCCATGACCGCGATTCCCATCGCTACAATCGTGAGAAGGACGACCAGCAGACGTTTCATAAGTCACCTTTCGCGAACGCAAATCAGCTTATTCATTTTAGGATTGCGGATCAGAGTGTGGCGTGCCGGGATTGGTCGAGAAGGAAAAAACGGCCGAGGTGTCTTCCACCGAGGCAGCCCGCCTTACCAGCTTGCGGCTGGCAGGGCGAGCTCGAAACCGTGGCACCGCGGGCTAAAAATGGAACCCAATCAAGCCCGTAATCGCTCGCGGCGTCACATAATGCGTGCCGCTGAACGTCGAAAGGAAGTTGTACAGGGCGGTTTTGTCCGTGAGATTGACGATCGTCAGCCGCGCGCTCCACTTCTTCTTGTCACTGTGGAAAATGTTGTCGTCGCCGACGCCGAGATCGAACAGGCTCCGGGAGGCGACGCGCGGCGGATTGTGATCGTCATTCTCGGTCCCGGCGGCGGGGATCTGCAGGTACTTCGATCCAAACTTTGACGCCGGGCACATACTTCGGGGCTGATGGGGGTGGTCGGTGTGGCATAAATGGCGCCGCAAAGGAGCCCGGCCTGAAATTGCTGGTCCGGCGTCAGGTACGAGGCGTCTACAGGGTTGACGCCATCGCCGAATGGAGTCGCCCCGGCGACCAGTCCGCTATCGTAGCGCCAGTTGAAGCTGATCCACGGCAGGTTCTTCTTGGGCTGGTATTGCAGATGGGTCGTGGAATTGAAGGTTTCGTCGTGATCGATGCGGAAGACGGTACCTCCCGGGACGCCCGGCACGGCGCCGATGCCGGAGATCTGTGGGGTGAAGAATCGCGCGGCCACGCCGGACATCACCACGAACGCAGTGAGGCCGTGGAAATTCGGTACGGTTGCGCGAATGGCATAACCGGGAATCTTGGAGCTGGCCCACTCGACCGGAAAGGTAATGGGCGTGTTCGCAAAAATGCTGAAATCATATGCCTTGTGCGTGTATTTCCAGATGTACTCGCCATCGATCACCAAGTACCGCCCAAAAGCCTGCGACAGCCCAGCGTGGAACTCATTGCGCCAGCCAGGACTAACCGGTACAGCGATGCAGGGACCCGACGCCGACATGATCGCGAAGACCACTGGGTCATTGCAGCCAACGCTGGAAAGGACCAGATTTTCGTTGAACGGGGTTTCGAGCGTGCGGGCGTAAGAAACGCGGAGCACGGTATTCGTGGGCTTGACATTGTAGGAGATGCCCAGCCGCGGCTCGACCTGGTTCTGGCTGGCGATGCCTTTGTAGATGTCGCCGCGCAAGCCGAGGTTGAAGGTCCAGTTGTGCACGTTGATGGCGTCCTGAATGTATAGAGCGGTCTCGCGAATATCAGCGTGGCCGTCGTACGTGTACGGACCGCTGGTTGGATTGGGGCAGCCATCGGAAGCCGGCAGCCGGGCGGTGCGGGTCAAGTCGTAACAGGCTAGCAGCGGAGTAAAGTTGGGATTGGGTTGCAATGCACCTGTGCAGTTGTCGGGGTTGGTCAGCAATGGGTTCAGGTTGTTGCTTCCATCGGCGTTCAAGCAGACCGCGTTGAAGGTAGGATCGACGATTCCGAAACTATCCTTTTCAGTCAAGATGGTGTTCGAATACGTCACCCCGGCCTTGAAATTGTGAATCCCCTTCACGTAGGACACGTTGGCGCGAAAACCAAGATTTGTCAGGCGACGATCCTGGCCAATGGTCGTGAGCTGAAGGTTCGGAGTCAGATCGGAGAACGGATCGCGGCTGGGATAGTAGTTGTACTGGTCCTGACGCGCGAAACCACCGACGGTTAGGACGGTGCTGGAGCCGAACACATGGGTCCAGGTCGGGGCGATATTGTACGTGCGGATCTTCGAACGCTGGTCTTGTGGCCCCACCAGCTTTCCGTCCGGCCCGAGGCCGTTGCACGTATCCGAATAGGAGAGGTTGTTTGCGCAGACTGGACCGGACCACGCAGTGGCGTTCTGGGCATCCCAGGAATTGGGCGTCTGAAACCAGGAGCGGGTGAACTGGAAATTGAGGTTGATCGTGTCCGCCTGCGACGGCTTGAAATCGAGGCGGTCGAAAACATTGCCCTCATTGCCGTGGTCGTGCAATACCGTGGACTCGGGGCCATCCAGGAAGCGGCCCGTGTTCAGTCCGTTGAGGGAGATGAAATTTCCCCAGGACTTGCCGCCGTAACTCAAGTCGGCGGCTTCGTTGTACGTGCCAAACGACCCGAATGAGCTGGTGAAATCGCCATGCGGCGTCGTGGAGCCAAGGCCGGACCGCGTGGTCGCCACGATGACCAAACTGGTCTTACCGCCATATTCGGCCGGCGGAGCGCCCTCGATGACCTCCAGAGATTGAACTGCGTCAGCGGGAAGTTGGTTCGAGAAGATCTTGCTCTGCTGATCGGTGATGGGCTGGCCGTCCACCGAGAATGAGTTCGACGCGTGATCGCCAAGGCCATGGAACAGGCCGTTGGAGTCGGCCGAAACTCCAGGAGAGGCCAGGGTCACCAGCGAGCTGAGCGTGGAAGACTGGCTCTCGAGTTCCTCTCGTAGAACGCGCCTGGCGATAGGCTCGTCATCTACGATCAGAGTCTTCATCACCCGTTGAGCCATGTTTACGTTTACAACAGTTTCGTCGAATGAACGACAAAATAATTGTGAGTAGCCTGAAGGTTCAGGCAGGCGGCTAATTTGTTAACGTGAGCGGATTGGCTGCGCCGACATGCTCTGCGGAGCCAACTCGCTCCGCCGGCGTGCGCAAGGGCGAGTTCAGGGGAACGGCGAAGCATACGCTGGTCCCGATCGGACTGGAAGTTATGACCAGATCAGCGTCGGTCCCGAAGCAAAGCTGGAGGCGCCGCCTGACGTTTTTCAGTCCGACGCCCGCCCCGCAGTGATCCGGCGTGTCCGGGTTCTCCATACCCAAACCCGTATCCCGAACCTCGATGAGCACCGTTTCATCCCCAGTCTTGGCGGTGACGACGAGCAATCCTTGACCGGCTTTCGGAGCTATACCGTGCTTGATGGCGTTCTCAACCAACGGCTGGATGCATAAGACCGGAATCTGAACCGACAGCGCGGCCTCGTCTACGTCGAACCGCGCTTCGAGACGGGGTCCCAAGCGAAGGCGCTCGATATCCAAATACGATTTAACGATATCCAACTCGTCACTAAGACTTATGAACGTCCGATCCGATTGAAGGAAGTAACGGAAGATCTCGGATAGGTTCAGAACCGTTTTCCGAGCGCCGGTTACATGCCGCGGGATGATCCCATAGAGCGTGTTGAGAGCGTTAAATAGGAAGTGCGGGTTGATTTGGGACTGGAGCGCGCGTAATTCCGCCTGAGACACTAAGCGCTGCATTTCGGAATTTCGAAAACGATCTATCTGGGCAGTAATAGCTGCGGTGAGGCGGCTCAGCGCACGCAGATCCTCGCTAAGGTATCGTCGTCCCCCACGGCGGCGTCCAAAAAGCAGATATCGCGCCTCCCTTGGGCCCCCAGCGAAAGGAACGATCGCCTCTGCCCACGCGAACTCTGGCATGTTGCGCAACGCCGGAACGTCCGAAGCGGGTGCCGGGAACACAAGGCCAGATAATTCTGGGACTTGATTCAGCCGCTCCGCCGCAACCATCTCCACTCGATTGGCTGTTAAAAACCGAGCCAGATACTCACTGGCCCATGTGACGAACGCAGATTCGTCTTTGGAGGCAGCTCCTTTCGATTCAATTTCACCGAGCGCCCGGTCAAGGTCAGGACGGCGAAACACAACTTTCGTGAGTAACCGCTGCATCTGACCTCGGACCAGAGCAAAGCAGATGAGCAGCGAGCAGAGGCTCAGCACCAGCAGCGCCTCATTCAATGGATTGCCGGATATGCGTTCGTCCACCACGATCCACCGCAGGTTCATACGGATCGCTACGAACGTAAGCGCAGCCGCTACGAAAACGTTGGCGAGAAATCGAGCGAATGCATCCAGGAGCACGAAACGATAATCCTGCAAGAGCACGAACAACGCGAGCGGAATGCCGGCGTGATGGAGGACCAGTTCGCTGGACCAGGCATGCGGGGGATGTCCGGACCCAAAGTGCACAAACGACATCGCCAACAGACAGGAACACATGGCGCCGAATACGCGGGGCGCTCTCTCCTGTCCGACCCGTGAACCGTGAAACGCTATTCCCGCTACAGACAGAGCCGTCAAGATCGCGAAGCCGACAGTAATCAAGAGAAGCGCCCGTTGTTCGTAGAGTCGACCGGGTTGCATCAGTTCACGCGAGTGCATGCCGATGGCGACCAGGCTGAGAGCGTATCCACAGGTTAGGAGCGGCCGGAAGCTTCCCTCTAACGACAACTGAAGCAGAACCGCGGGGAGCAGACTAAGCACAGAGAAACTGAAGAACACAACCAGTGGCACGTACTCTGAATGGTTGGAAGAAGCAATGAGAACAGAAAGCGATCCGACGTTCCAAAGAAAGGCAAGACTGGCCGCAAGAACGGACAACCAGCTTCCCCTGAGCCGTGTTCCCGCTCGATCCCGGAGCAGCAGGAACAGAAAGATACCAAAGATGACGGCGCCGCCAGCATGCCCCAGAATATTTACGATCTGTGGCTCGTGGAGGTTGGACATGGGAAGCTCAGGTTAGGAATTCGGAGGCTTAGCGTTGCCAAGTTCGCGCCGCGGTTTCGCTCCACCCGGCGCCTTTCGTTACTACAAGTCCTATTATTGGTAACAGCAGCGCCGCCACACTGACCATACCTGCAAGCTCCAAGGAAAAATCCAGTTCCGGGACGTCCAAGGGCGTCCACCTTAATTGCCAGACACGCAAACCAAGGAGCCCGGCCCAAAGACAAGAAACTAGAGCGGCGCACAGAACAAAAGCCGCGGGCGAAGCCTTCGGGAGAATAAGGCGTGCGAGCAGCGCCATTCCGCCGACAAGTAGGGGGTTGGGAAAGACCGCGATACGCCACGCGATGTGGTGCCGGTCCGAACGCTTGACCCAGACACAGATGACCAAGAGAGCACCATAGACCAGTAGACACGTAATCGACACCGGTAGTGACCCAAATTCCTCCAAGAGCCTGTCGGCGGTAAGAGACGCTGTAAATAAGGAGAGCAGAATAACCGTCGCCAGGATCAGCGTGGCGTACGCTCTCAGCCGGGCCACCGTAGAAGCGACTGAACCCATTCGTAGGAGGAAGCAATCGCGAGCGAAGAAGATCGAAAGCACAAAGGCAACCAGAATCCAAGCGATCATATGTGCTCCCAATCGACCTGAGGCACGGGTTTCATCACCGGCCTGGCAAGGTGAAACCGTTGACCTCGTGCCGGCATCGCCAGCAACAAGCCGGTCGTCGCGATGGCGATAACCCTCAAAGTCAGGTGGATGACGGCTCGCAACATTCGGTGGCGTCCAAAGAGATTCGAGTAGATAGGATAGTCCTTCTCCGCCAAATCGGGTAGCAAAAACTCATGGACGGGCTGACACCTGGTGCAGCCGGGCGAATCAACCGCCAAGCGGCGCTCGGCCAGGGAAAGAAGCAGGCGCTAGAGAAGGCTGAGCGCCTGCCTGACACGAAGCGAGAAAGTTTCAATCGAGGAGTTTGCCCGCTCAGTATGCATCTGATTGGCAAGAATCCGGCAGTTGCAACTCTTCTGCCAGGGTTACGTTGTCTTGTAGTCGCTTTCCAGGAGCCGAACCACTTTTCAATCACTGTGCGGGCGTCTTCAGCCGACACGTCTCCGATCACGACGATGGTCGTCAGGATGCTCACGAAGCCGCGGACGGTGTGCTTCTGCCAACCCCACGGCTTTAATGATCTCGGCCAGTGTCGCGCCCTTGGTGCGCTTCATCATCGCGATTACTTCGCCCTTTTTGTTTGTCCGCGTTTCTTTCGCGGCCTTACGCGCGTGGGCGGGCCGAGCTGGGCCAGCGGCGTTCCCTCTCTCGTACGGCGAAGCCCCGCGTTTCTCGGTGCTGAGCCCGCAAAGGCGCTCACGACTGAACTTCATGCCCCGAAGCGTAAGCTGGGACCTAACCGCCAGCGGATGGCAGCACACGCGATGCGATCGGTTCTTCGGGGCTGAACCACGGGTAAAGAGTTGGCAGCAAATACAATGTTAGGAGTGTAGACGTTAGTAGACCGCCGATGACTACGGTGGCGAGCGGGCGCTGAATCTCGGCTCCCGTTTCGGTCGAGATCGCCATCGGTAGAAACCCGATGCTGGCCACCAATGCTGTGATCAGAACGGGCCGCAGCCGGTCTGCGGCTCCCTCGATCACGGCCAACCGGGTTGAGAAGCCTCTCTCGCGCAGTGAGTTGATATAGCTCACCAGCACGATTCCGTTAAGCACCGCGACCCCAAACAGAGCGATGAAGCCGATCGAAGCGGATAGATTTAGATTCAAATTCCGCAACCACAAGGCCGCTATGCCGCCCACCAATGCGAAGGGCACGTTGAGAAGGATGAGCGCCGCCTGCTTGACTGAGTGAAACGTCGCAAACAGCAGCGCAAAAATAATCGCGACCGAGACCGGCAGAACAAAAGCTAGCCGACGATTCGCGCGCGACTGATTCTCGAATTGACCGCCCCATTCCATCTCGTAGCCGGGCGGGAGCTTGAAGGCGCTGTCCACCTTATCTTGGGCCAAGCGGACAAAGCTCCCGAGATCCGTACCGCGAACATTCGTTTGCACCGCCACCCGGCGACGGGCATTCTCACGGGAGATCACCTCAGGACCCCGAATGACACGGACCTGAGCCACCTGGTCTAACCGGACGAGTTCGCCGCCGGGAGCGCGCAACACGAGTTCCGTCAGCGCCTCCGGATCGTTTCTCAGATTGTCTGGAAGCCGGACCGAGATGGGAAATCGCGCCTGTCCGTCAATCATCTCCGACACAGGCTGTCCCCCGACCAGAGTCTCGACGACTTCCTGTACGTCGGACACGTTCAGTCCATAGCGCGCCAGAGCCGGTCGAATAACGTCCACTTGAAGTTCGGCCACACCGGAGGTCACTTCCATCTGCGGGTCCGCGGCGCCGGGAATGGACGACACCAGCGCCAGCGTGCGCTTGCCCAACTCTTCCAAAGTCTTGAGGTCGTTCCCGAAGATTTTGATGGCAACGTCACCCCGAATCCCGGTTACTGTTTCGTCCAATCGCATTTCCATGGGTTGGCTGAAAGTGTAGGTGACTCCGGGAATCTTGTCCAGCGCTTGAGATAGTTTCTCGACGAGTTCCTGCTTGCTGCGGCAACACCGCCACTGATTTCTGGGAGCCAACTGAAGGTAAGAATCCGATTCGTAGATCCCCATCGCTTCGGTGGCCACGTCGGGCCGGCCGAGTTTTGTTACTACCCCGGTGATTTCCGGAAACCCGCGGATGGTACTCGCGATCTCCTCACCGACCTTGATCGACTCGGTCAGCGCGATTCCAGGAAGCCTGCGGGACGTGATCAGGATGGAGCCTTCATCCAGCTTGGGCATGAATTCGGTCCCGATGAAGTGCAGCGAAACCAGCGCACATAACACCAGAACCAGGGCCAGCGCCACAAGAATCGCCCGGTGATTCAAGGCGGAATCGAGCGAGCGGGCATAGAAGTCCCGCGTCCGCTGCAAATATGCATACCACTTGTCACTTAGTTTCTTGTCGCCACGGTCTCTCGCCCGGAGGAAATACGTCGACAGTGCCGGGACCGCGGTGAGCGCCAGGATCAGCGAGCCGAGCAGAGCCGAGCACACGGTGATCGCCATGGGCCGGAACATTCTTCCTTCCAGGCCTTGCAGAGTGAAGATCGGCAAATACACCGCGATGATAATGGCCACGCCAAACAGAATCGGCCGGGCGACTTCGTGCGATGCCGCTCGGATTGAGTCCAGGGACCGTCGCCCCTCGCGCGATTTCTCCAGATGGTGCACGGAGTTTTCGATCATCACCACGGAACCGTCGACAATCATCCCGAAGTCGATCGCACCCAGGCTCATCAGGTTGGCGGAAACGCCAAAAAGGGCCATGCCCATGAAGCCGAACAGGATCGATAATGGAATCATCATAGCGACGATCAGCGCAGCGCGCAGATCTCCTAGGAAGAGCAGAAGAATGACCGTCACCAATAGGCCGGCCTCCAGCAGGTTGTGCAAGACCGTGTGAATTGTGCCATTGATGATTTCCGACTGATCGTAGAAGGGGCGCAGCCGATACCCGGCGGGCAATCGCAACTGGGCCAGCCGAGCTTTGATGCGGCCAATGGCGGCTCGGCCGTTCTCGCCTTTAAGAGTGATGACCGTCGCGGAGACGGCTTCCCGAGTGTCCTGCAGCGTCGCGCCATAGCGTAGAATCGGAACTGTTTCCACCTTGCCTATGTCGCGGACCAGGACCGGCACGCCATCGTGCGCTAGCAGTACCGTGTTTTCGAGGTCCGCTTGGTCAGACACGCGGCCAATGCCCCGCACCGTGTATTGCTCCTCGGCATGTTCGATGTAGCCGCCGCCGAAGTTTGAGTTATTGCTGGCGACTCGTTCCACGACATCATGAACCGTGAGTCCGTACCGCCGCAGCGCGGCGGGATCGAGCTGGATCGCGTACTGCTTGGTCCGCCCTCCCCATGCGTTCACTTCGCTCACGCCGGGAACGCTGCGGAGTGCATACCGAAGCGTCCAGTCCTGATACGTCTTAACGTCCATTAGCGACTGGTTCGAACTCTCCAGCGTGTACTGGTACACCTCGCCGAAAGCCGTGGCCATGGGTCCCAGTGTCGGTTGCACATTGTGCGGGAGGCGGGTGCGGACTTCCTGAAGCCGTTCAGCGACCAGTTGCCGCGCCAGATACTGATTCTGCGAATCGTCGAAGATCAACGTAACCATCGACAGGCCAAGTTTGGATATCGAGCGCACCGTTTCGACGCGAGGTAATCCAACCAGGGCGCTCTCGACCGGATACGTGACCAGCTCATCTACCTCAGTCGAGGACATTGATGGGCATTCGGTGACCACCACGACTTGGTTATTGGTCAGATCGGGAAAAGCGTCGATCGGAAGATTTAACAGAATATAGCCGCCCCCAAGGACGAGAGCCACGAGGCACGCCAGTATCAGCCAGCGGTTGTTCAGGGTAGAGTCAATGATCCGCGTTAGCATTTCGGAAGGGGGCCCTACAAGGGCTAGTTCTCCTGAATCGTGCTCTTCAGTAGTTGGGACTTGAGCTGGAAGCTGCCCCCTACCACCACGGCCTCGCCGGGGGTCAGGCCTTCCAGTATTTCCGTCCTGCCGTCAGTGTGCTGGCCCGTCTTAACCGTGCGGGGCTCGAAATTATTCTCGGTGCGACGGACGAAAACGACCGACACACCGTTCACTTCCTGAATCGCTTCTTCCGGCACGAACAGGGCCGAATGCCGTCCGGACTCGCGCACGACCGCCGACGCGTACATCTCCGGCTTCAGCAGGCCTTGCTGATTGGGGACGAGAATGCGGACTTGCAAAGTGTGGGTGTCGGGATCCAACTGTTCGCCGAGCTTGAGAATGCGCCCCGCAAATTCGCGGCTCGGATAGGCGCGAACGGAAATCCGCACGGGCTGCTGCGGATGCAACTTCGATAAATCCGCCTCATTGGCGGCGGCTATCATCCACAAGCTGCTCGTGTCGCTGAGCGTAAACAGTTCGTCGCCCACGTTGACGACGCTTCCGACCGTGGCCTTGCGCTCCCAGATCAACGCCGATGCCGGAGCCATAACCGGTACGTCATCTTCTTCGCCATTCCCGCTATCGCTGACAGGATCATCCATCGGCACGTGGAGTATGGCCAGGTGGGCGCGCTCCTTTTCCAGCTCGCTTTGAGCCTTTTCGATCGCGGCGTGGGCGTTACGCAAATCCGCGTCCGCAGTCTCAAGGTCCTGGCGAGAGCCGGCCTTCAAGTCCAGAAGCCTCTGCGCACGATCTCGCCGCTGTTTCGCGTAGACTTCGGCGTCCCGTGCTCGCTCCAGCTCAGTCGCGGCCTGCTGATATCCTGCCCGGGCCTCATGCACATCGTGACTGTGAATGCGGCCTAGAATTTGGCCGGCGTGGACGGAATCGCCCAGGCGCACGGACACATCGTCCACTCTGCCGCCGGCGATGGCACCAACGTGCCAAGTCTGATCGTCGCTGATAGTCAGCTTGCCCGGAACGGTAAGAGTGGCGGCCGTATCCGTGGCCTGGACTTGTTCCACGACAATGTGCCCGTTCTGCTGCTCCGTCTGGTCCAGCACGATGACGCCAGCAACTCTCCGATCCTTGGATGCGCCGTCAGACTCGGTATTTCCGGCCGGCTTTTGCGGCGCGGCTGAGGATGCGCTCTTCAACTGACATGACCACGACGCCATGGCGGCGAACATCACCAAGAGCAATCTCATGGCAGACCCCCTTGCGCGGTCTCCAAAGCTACCGCGCTCTGTTGCAATTCCGATTGGGTGCGGGTGAACATCAACTCCGCTTCGATCCGGGTGCGTTCGGCGTCGAGAAGCCGGAGAATGTCCGACCCCGTCTCTCGATACGCCTCATCCACGATTCGATAGACCTCGCCGGCACGGTCGCGCATCGGCCGCAGCGTTTCATCGAGCAGTTTTTGGCGGGATTCATACTCCTTTTTGGCGCTTTCCAGCTCCGCTCGAACCAGCGCTTCCGTGGCGGCGACCGACGACTCTGCCGCTTTGACATCCGCTACGGCGGCTTCCACCTGGCCCTGGTTCCGGTTCCGAACCGGAAGAGGAATCTGGACGGCGGCGTACAGCGTGTCGAATCCCTCCGTCCGCTTATAGCCTACGTGGATATCGGGATCTGGTTTCGCGTTCGCCTCCTGGAGACGCAGGTCCGCGCGCGCCTGTTCCACCGCTTCGCGAGCAAGCTTCATCTCGGGCCGCTGACCGAGTACTTGGTCCAGCGTGAGGTAGGCGACTGGATGGGCCTGATCGAGTGCCTCCACAAACGCGACTGCCGGGAACTCGGTCTTGCCCATTTCTCGAAACACCGCGATCCTGGTTCGCTCTGCATCTTGCGCCGCTGTCCTTGCCGCACTTTCCAGCCGGTCTCGCTCCACTTCAACTCGCAGCAGATCCACTTCAGGAGCAGCTCCCTCGCGAACCCTGTCGCGATGGAATTGAACCACCTGGTCGAAGTTTGCGACCTCCGTCCGCAACAAGTCCTCAACCCGTGCCGCCCCTGCGGCCGCCCAGTAAGCGGTGCTGACACGGCTGGTAATTTGCCGCCGGTAGAGCTGAATCTCAAGTTCACTGCGGAGGACGTTTTCGGTGGCCAGTGCTACCCGGCGCGTGCGCTTTCCGCCGGTTTCGACTGTTTGCGCGAGGAACGCGTACGTGTCCCGGTCATGCTGAGGCCCGTTGGGCGGGATGGCTGGAAATCCGCTGTCCTCTGACTGAAGGATCAACCGCGGATTCGGACTCAGCCCAGCCTGCCGCTGAAGCCCCTCCGTCGCAGCCGCACGCGCCGCCGCTGCGGCGAGCTGGGGATGACTTGCCAGAGCCTCGGAAACTGCATCCGCCAGCGTCAACCGCGCCTGCGCAAAAAGCGTGGGCGAGGCTGCCAGCATGAATACGTAAGTCCGTACGGAGAAAGGCATAGTGGCCTCACGAACTGGATCAGACAAAACAGAGGAACGCGCCGGAAGCGGGGGAAGCCGTTGAAGAGATTAGGCGGGGGGGGCGCGGGGGTTCTTAATACATAAGAGCGGCGGATCGTAACCGTGGGGCAGCGGGGCTTCGGCCGTCCATCCACTGATTTCGGGAGCATGGACGCAGACGCTTTCAGCGAGGACCACGGGAGTCAACCCGGCATCCGATGAAGTGGTGGCCGAGAACCAGTTGTGGAACACCGCATCGTCGTCCGGATCAAGATTTCGGAACTCGGGACCATGGCGGGCGGGCTGGACAGACCCGAAGTGCAGATGCAGGAAGGCGCCAGGATGCTTCTGCGTGGCCTCGTGCTGGTGAATGTGCAGAAAAGGTGCCTGCACGAACGCGAGGCACAGCGCCAAGCTCAAAACGATGGCAGTGAACTGACGCACAACATCTAACCTATACCATAAAGAAATGGGACCCAGTTAGTTGTCGGGGTCAGGTGGGTGCGCGACATAGAGGTGGTGGATGGCGGGTTTCCTTTTTTGTGGCATACTTCTGAGCGGATAGATACGCACAGAGGAGATCCCATGCCAGCTACTCTTTCGAAGTTAGAATCGGATCGGTCCAAGTTACTGGAGGAGTTCCTCCGCTTGGGCGATCTACGGCCTGGTTCCATTACCGCCGTGGTCCGGCGTTGTGGCAGGCCTACCTGCCACTGTGCCAAGCCGAACGATCCCGGCCATGATCCACAGTTGCGCCTGACCCGCAGGGTGGCGGGCAAAACCATTACCGAAACCTTCCCCAACCCCGCTGCGCTTCGTAAGGCACAGCAAGAGGTTGCCGAATTTCATCGTTTCCGGCAGCTCAGTGAAGCCTTGGTTAGCATCAACGAACGAATCTGTTCGCTCCGCCCCGTCGAGCCGCAACCGGGTGGCTGGACCGAGCAGGAAAAAAAACGGCTGCTGCAATCCATCAGGAAATCACAAGGGAGGTAAATCAACTGCTGAGCCGTATTTTTGCCGAGCGCCGCCAACGCGGCCAAGTGGATCTGGAAGCCGTGGAGAGCGCCTTTCGGACGGCCCAGCATCAGGCCGGCGCAAGTGGCCTGAGCGATTTGCTCGAAGGGGAAGCCCCAGCTTTGGAGCAGCGCCAGTTGCCGTGCCCCTGCGGTCACCATGCGCAGTACCAGGCTCTCCGGTCCAAGCCGCTTCTGACGGTGCTCGGACGCGCACGCGTGGTGCGGCCGTATTACCTGTGTTCACGATGTCACGCCGGACAGTTTCCTGCGGACGTTGAACTGGACCGCATTTCGCCTTGAGTCGCGGCATGTATCACTGGCAGCATGAGAACTGCTGGATGGCGGTACGCAAGGGTCATGGATCGCACTGGCGCGGCAGCCGCACACAATCGACTCTGTGGTCGGTGCCAAGCCTCAATCCATTCGGCAGAAGGAACGCGGAAGAAATGCCAACTGGCCACAGCGCTCAAAAACCGGTGGAGCTCATGCGGAGGCCCATCCTCAATCACCTCGAGTCCGGTGAGATCGTTTACGACGCATTTCTCGGTTCTGGAACCACACTGATTGCCGCTGAGATGAACGAGCGCATCTGCTATGGGCTCGAGATCGAGCCCAAGTACGTCGCCTCATCGTACGTCGATGGCAAGATTACACGGGCCGGCCCGCGACGCTGGAGGGCGATGGCCGGAGCTTCGATGAAATCAAAGCGCTCCGCGTGTAGCTCTCTAAGCACACCGGCGGCGATCCTGACCTATCTACAGAAGTTTTCAATTAGGGAATCAAAACAAATGCCCAGACCCAAATTCATACCCACCGATCTTCACCGAGCCACAGTGAAGTCCTTGGCAGCCTATGGCATCAGGCAGGAGGAGATCGCCACAATGATCGGCCTGCGTTCCCCCAAAACCCTGCGGAGACACTTTCGGGAGGAGCTGCTGCGCGGCTCCATCGAGGCGACTGCACAAGTGAGCCAAACCCTTTACCAGATGGCGACATCCGGCGAGGAGCCAGCCTGCACCATCTTCTGGATGAAGACCAGAGCGGGTTGGCGGGAAAAGCAGAACTCGGAGAACGGGCCCTCCGCTGTTCCGGATTTTGTCGTGGTAGAGGACAAGGAAGACAAATGAAAATCTCGCTCAAGCCGCCGCAATGGAAAGTCTTTCGGTGCGACCAGCGCTTTCGGGGGCTGGTCGCCGGGCGGCGCTTCGGAAAGACGTATCTGGCGCTGGTGGAAGTATGCCGGGCCGCCTGGGCTCCAGGCCGGCTCGTGTGGTACGTGGGTCCATCCATCAAGCAGGCAAAACGTATTTTTCGGAAAGCGCTCAAGCAGATGACACGGCCTTACTGGGCATCTCCGCCGAACGAGACCGATCTCCGGATCGAGCTGGTTTCCGGTGGCACCATCTGCGTGCGAGGCGCTGACAACTACGATTCGCTGCGCGGCGACGATCTCGATTTCCTGGTCGTTGACGAATATGCTTCGATCGCTCCCGAGGCGTGGACGGAAGTGCTGCGGCCGGCGCTGGCCGACCGGCTTGGCCATGCTTTGTTCATCGGCACACCCCAAGGCTTCAATCATTTTCACGAGCTGGTCGAAAGCGCCGAAGCCCTGCCCGACTGGAAGGTGTTCCAGTTCACCACCGCCGAAGGCGGCAATGTGCCTCCCGAAGAACTGGTGAGCGCCTCCCAGGAGATGGATGAACGCACCTTTCGCCAAGAATTTGAGGCAAGTTTCGAGACCTTGGGCGTCGGTCGGGCTTACTACGCGTTCGACTGCGCGTACAATGTCCGTGCCCTCTCATTCAATCCTCGCGCGCCCCTGGTGTGGGCCCTGGATTTCAACATGAATCCGCTTTGCTCGGTACTGCTGCAAGCCATCGATGGAACAGTACGAATTCTTGAGGAAATGATCCTGCCGGACTCCAACACGCTCGCGGCCTGCGAGGAATTGCTCGCTCGGACGGAGAGGTGGACCCACGGACGGCTGGGTATCTACGTTTATGGCGATGCGACGGCAGATCAGCGGAGGACCTCGGCCTTACGCACTGACTGGCAGATCGTCAAAGACTTTTTCGGCCGTTACCCCGATCGCTTCCAAGCCGGCTTTCGTGTGCCCAGTGTCAATCCGCCGGTAAAAGACCGCGTGAACTGCGTGAATGCCGTATTGCGAAACCATGCTGGACAGTTTCGGATGCTGGTCGATCCGAAATGTAAGCACCTCATCAAGGACTTCGAACAGGTGTGTTGGAAAACCGATCCGCACGGCAATTCACTGGTGGAACTGGATAAATCTGACGCGCAGCGGACCCACGTGAGCGATGCGGTCGGCTATTATGTTGCGCGCGAGTTTCCGATGCGCTCACAGCACGGCGAAAAGTCCGGACCTATGCTGTGTTGACCGGGCGGCTGCTTCTCACTCACCACCAGTCTGGCCGCCATGGCGACGAATCAGCTTCTCAAAGAGCACGTGCTGGCGATCCCAGCGCGGCTCGCGGACGACAGGTCGCAGATCGCTTTCTGTGATCGGCTCCTCACCTGCCGTTCGCGGCGGCAGAGAAAGAATGTACTCCTGAATCGACGGCGCCAACGTCAGGAGTTTCAGGATCTGGCTGACGCGGGCCCGTGACACGCGGCCGGCCCGAGCGAGGTCGGCATAATCCTTCACCTCACCTGATCGAACCAGGTCTTCGAATCTGTGAGCGAGCGCTAGCAGGCAGGTGACCCGAGGTGGTCGAGCGTGTTCGCCCGGTCGTGGGGAAATGACGCCGGTCTTCGGTCCACGCGCCAGGTAACCAGGTAATGCGTATTCGATCTTCATCTAGGACTAAGCTCCAGCGACACCGCACCGCTTGTTCCGTCATAGGCAACCCGCCGGACAACTGCCCGGACAAGATCGTCAGGGCTGGCCTCATCAAACGCCAGCCAGTCTTCCTCGGATACTTGGAGTTGATCGCGTGCGCCATCGGCGCTCAGCGCCGATCGAAGCTGGGTCACGACGGATTCTTCAATCACCCCGGCGGCAACCGACTTTGTTGGGCATGCGTTCCAGCCTTCTTCCCGTGCCAAGCGACACACGTAGTACCGGTAACGGCGGTCGTCCTTCGACGTGTAGGTCGGAACCATCGGCTGATCGCAGCTTCCGCAAAATAGAAGTCCGTTCAGGAGCGCGTTCTGCTTCGTCCGTACCGTTGCGTTTTGGCCACGTCGAGCCGCGCGCAACTCCGCGTTGATCTCCTCCCATAGCTCGGGTTCGACAATCGCGGCTTGCTCGCCGGGGTAGATGGTCCCCTTGTGCTCGACCTTGCCAACGTAGATCGCGTTGGTCAGCAAGCGCAAGAGCGCGGGCTTGTCAAAGACCGAACCCGCGTGGTGCGAGCCATGTTTCGTGGTCCACGATTTTGTCATCCACTGCCGCCGCTGCAGGTCTGCGACCAGCTTGGCGAGCGACCGGTACTTCGCGTACAGCTTGAAGATTTCGCGAACCCGCGCGGCTTCACCGTCGTTGACCACCAAACGCCCGCCGCGCGGATCAACGTCATAGCCGAGTACCGGTATCCCTCCGACCCATTTGCCCTTGCGCCGGGCCGCCGACATCTTGTCGCGGGTACGTTCGCCGATGATCTCGCGTTCGAACTGCGCGAAGGACAGAAGAATGTTGAGCGTCAATCGTCCCAGTGAGGTTGTGGTGTTAAATTGCTGCGTCACCGAAACAAAACTCACGCTGCGCTGATCGAACCGATCCATCAGGCGGGCGAAGTCAAGCAACGACCGGCTCAGCCGATCCACTTTGTAAACCACGACAAAATCCACGCGATGCGCGTCAATATCGTCCAGAAGACGCTTTAATGCGGGACGCTCGATGTTGCCGCCGGTGAAGCCGCCATCATCGCAAGGCTGCGCCAGCAGCGTCCAACCAAGCTGGCGCTGACTCTTGATATACGCCTCTGCGGCTTCCCGCTGCGCGTGAAGCGAATTGAATTCCTGATCGAGCCCTTCCTCGGTCGACTTCCTCGTGTAAACCGCGCACCGCACCGTACGCCGAGTCTCCGATGGGTCAGCCATCACGCCGCTCTGTCAATCCAAAAAAGAGGAGCCCGTTCCAGCGAGTGCCGGTCACTTCGCGGGCAATGGCGCTGAGCGAACGATACCGCTGCGATTGATATTCAAAGCCGTCTTCCAGAACCTTGACGACGATCCGGCGGTTTTCAAACTGGCGGGTGAGCAGCGTGCCAGGGCAGGGAAGCCGCCGGTCTCTGGCGGGTCCGGCACGATCCACGGGACCTGCGGTACCGTCAACATCGGGCTTTACGAAAAACGAGTGCCCGAATGCGAAGGTCCGCGTCGTCGGCGATCTCCAAAGCTCGGCGGCGTGCACGCTCGCTGAGGCCTCCTTCGACTCTCGCCTGCAGACGCCAGGCAATGCGGCGAAACAGAAACTGCCGGTTCGACGATCGGGACTCTTCTCCGAAGGCCTCCCGGTATTTGGTCCGCAACGCACTTGCTTTCATTTGGCGAAGGGCCTCGATTTCGGCGAACACAGACACATCCATAGTTCTCTCCTTTTTGAGGGTGTTAACCCCACCTCCATGGACGCTCTGTTGGGACTACGAAGCAAGTCCGAATTCGCACAATCTGTCGCTTGACTTCGCGGTGGTGAAGAGCACGCGCCACGAGCCGTGCTGGGATCTGCCAGCGACAACGTTTCACACGCCTTCTCCAGAATTAACTTGCTTGTGCCGCCGAACGGAGTGATGAATGTCATGACGCGGCGATTGCCGCCCAAAGGAGAACGCTCAAAATGACTACCTCGATTCCCCCGGAACAGACCAAGACTGACCCCGCAAAGGCGACCAAGAAGGCCGGTGCTTCCAACCGACGCACCGCGGTTGCTCCGTCCCAGGGCAAGCCGGCGCGAATGGCCCGAAAGGCCCCTGCCGGTAAGCAGCCCGCTCCCGCCCGTCGTGGCAGCAAAACCGCCAAGATCCTCGACCTGCTGAAACGGCCCGGCGGCGTCACATTGAAGGAGCTCATGAAGGCGACCGGCTGGCAGGCGCATTCGGTCCGCGGCTTCTTGAGCGGCACGCTCGGGAAGAAGCTGGGGACTCCCGTTGAGTCCTACAAACGCGCCGACGGCGAGCGCGCCTACCGCCTAGCCTCCAAATAAACCGCATCCCATCGCCGCCGTGTCCTTCTGGCCGGCGGCGATCCCTTCTTCAGATCTTTCTTTTTCGGCGAGTGACCCTCACCAGCAGCACCAGATAATACAGCCGGTGTTTGCTCCAGCCGCCTAACCAGCAAACCCGCCAGTCGCCGAACCAGGAGCCCACCGTCACCTCGGTGGAAGGCGCATGAATTTCGTTTCCATCTGCATGTAATTTCCGGACCGCTCCTTTGTCCAGACATTCATCCCTCTTCGTCGGCGGTATAGCAAGTCCGAGGCGAGGAGCACGAAGGTTGGTCCCCTGGAGACTTACTTCACGATTTTCGCCGCCGCCTTCTTGGCCCGTCCGTTCCACAGCAACCGCGGCGGCAGGTCCTCCACTTCGTAATGAATGGCGAAGCGTTCATTCCCGATCTGAATGACGATCGGCGGGGTCTTGGATTCTTCAGGCGGTTTCGGGAACTGCAGTACCTTGTTCCGGGTGGTCTTCATGAGAACAGTCATGCCTCTGGTTCCCGCCGAACGCAGTTCTGCTACGCGGCGCCTCACTTACAATTCCGCGTATACTTACTTCACAGCACGTTGGCCCGAAGGGTTCTGCAAGGGCTGCGTTTCTTCCTCCAAGTCAATATCGCCGTCCGGCCCCCGTCAAGCCATTTAAGAAAGTAACCGAAATAGGAATCGTTGTGCCACGTAAGAAAGTAACCGAACGCGAGGGCGTTTTGAACCTTTCTATAGAGTGAAGTGGATTCCCTGGGAAGTCGCGTTCCCGGGGAAGATACAAAGGCCGATGCGACGGAGCTGGCTCCGGAGTAGACGGCGCCAAGCCCCCAGTCAAACCGGGCCCAATGATGCCCGTTCTGGGGGTTTTGGTTTTGAGATCCTCTAATCTGGTGAAGCTTTCGAGCGGAGGCCTTTGGAAAATACAGCGCGAAGTCCGCCGGGCGGTGTTGGCCCGGCGCTCCGAATGAAGTGGTTGATTGCCGTCCGACATCAATCTCCTTGGGCCACGCGTTGCCGGATTCTCGGCCGGAGATCCAGGGCCGGGCCGTAACGGCGATGCTTGGGCAGCGGCGCTTCGTCCTGGCGCTCGGCCAGATCCCACAACTGAGTTCGCAGTTGTTCGATCCGGCGTCGCAGCTCCACTGGGTCCAGCACGATAACGCTGCTCCAATGCCGCCGTTGTTGGGCTTGAGTTCCGAATTCCAGCAAGCGCTGATATGGCGTGCGCGGCTGCTCATACACCCGGCGCACCTTCCCTCCCTCCCGCACTTTTTCCTTCAGCTTCATCGCCGGCTGCAAGAAGTTCCGGAAATCCGCCGCGGCCACATACAGCTCTCGCAAAACCTCGCACTGGGCCGCCGTCGTGAACCGCCCGTAGCCCACGACCTTCCGCACGTGCGTCCAGTTCTTCTGCTCCACCCAGGCGTTGTCGTTCTTCTGATACGGCCGCGACCGGCTCATCCGGATGCGATGCCGCCGGCAATAATTCCACAGCAGGTCATTGAGGATTCCCGAATCATTGTCCGGATGCACCTCCTGCACCCGGAATGGCACCCGCTGCCGGGTCGCTCCAAGCTCTCCTGTGTGGCCTTCTGCGACCGCCCCAGTTGCGGCGCTCCCTCCCACCATCCCCTGGCAATGTCGGTGGCCGAAAGCGTGAGCACATATTCGCCCGCCGTGGTGCGTCCGCAATGCAGCACATAGTCCAACTGCAGATTCCCAACCTCCTGCCGGTCCCATTCGCCGGGGCCTTCACCGGCACCCGTTGGTACAACAGCGGATGCACCGGCGGCCTACGATGCTGCTTCAGGCACCGCACCTCCCGCTCGCGTGCCAGCAGCCGGTCGATGGTCTTCGGCGAGATCTCCTCAAAAGCACTGCCACTGCCTGGCTGCACTTCAACCGCCCGGTTCCCGTAACCGCTCCGTCTGCTCCCGCAGGATCGCCGCCAGGCGCTGCCCGCACGGAAAATCAAACAGCTCCCAAACCTGATCAAGGGGCCTTCACTCCACGCCGTAGGTCGTTGCGCGCGCCCGCCGCTTGGGCTTTCGGCCGCAGCCGGAACGCGCGTCAGCTTCCGGATCAGCACCTTGCGGTTCAGCTTGGTCCGCTTCCGGGCTTCGTTCAATAACCGCGTCTTCTGCTTCTTGCTGGCCCGCAGGTACTCTTCCCGCAGCGCCTCCAGGTATTGCTCGCGTGAGTGCATGTCCATCTTGCCTGCGCCCATCGGCTTGTCCCAATCAGGTGCTGGCTGCCTCACGCGTTCGGTTACTTTTTCATTTGACCCAACGGGATCCCTTTCGGTGACATTTTAGATGACCCAATTCGCGGCCACGACAACTCTGATTGAGGTTTGGTATGATCGGGGAGCTTTGGCGTTATGCGCCCCGCTGGATAAGCCTACCGCGAGAAGACCACCATGCGAATTCTCTGCTGAGGCTCGATTCGCCTGATGGGAAAAGTAGCCAAGTTTCTCGCACTGCTAGGTCTGCTTCGAAGTTCCTCTCCTGCTGCTGATTCGCCCCATCTGGTGGATCCGATTGTCGGGATGTACGTGCACCAGCACTGGCCCTACAAGCATCCCTACGCCGCGAGGACGTGGACCTTGGAAGACTGGCGAGGCTTCGCGGACGGGCTTAAGCAACTGGGCTACAACACGATTCTGATATGGCCGATGTTGGAGACGATGCCCGATCCGCTCACGCCGAGCGACCGCGCGAGCCTGGAAAAACACGCCCGTGTCGTCGACATGCTCCACGACGAATTCGGGATGCGCGTGATGATCGTCCTGTGTCCGAATATCGCCGCAAACGACCAAGCATCGCACGCTACCTTTGAGACGCGGCATTTCTACTACACCGATCAGCTCGTGAATCCCGCTGACCCCCTGGCTGTCTCCAAAATGATCGCGCGGCGGGAACACCTCTTCCGCTATTTGGGCCGCGCAGACGCCGTAGTGATGATCGATTCTGATCCGGGCGGATATCCAGGCTCGACCAATGCGCAGTTTGTAGACCTGCTGGAGCAGCATCGCCAAATGCTGGACCGCGTCCGGCCGGGAATCGAACTGGACTACTGGCTGTTCTGGGGGTGGGAAGCCTGGTCTCGCTTCGAAGCAACAGGCAAGCTCTTGCGAGATGATGGCGCATTACAGGACACGCTCGCGCGTGTAGTCCAGTTGAACCCCGAGCCGTGGGGACTCGCCGATGGACTGCGCTATGCGAAGAAACTGGGGGTCGCGGACAGGGTCATCTCTTACAACTATGGCCAGATTGAAGCGGAACCCAGCTTCCCATTGACGAACTTCGGTGGCAACGGGGCGTATGACGCCGGCGCGAATCCCGGTCCACGGGGTGTTATGGGAAATGCGCAGACACACTGTGTTCAGTTGCCCAACATCTTCGCCTTTGCCCGCGGCGCGGCGGGTAAACCCGTGACCCGGGCCGACTATGTGGAGTTCGCAAATGAGTTAATTACGGGGAGGGGCCGCGAGATCGTCGACGCATGGACGGCGCTCTCAGGTCACGATCCTGCGCTCATGCGCGCGCACCTCGCGATCATCCGCAAGATTCTGGTCGGAAAGCTCACCACAGGCCGCTTGAGTGGGCTTCTCTTTGGGAATCCGGCTAGATTCCTGACCGACCTGGAAATGCAATTGGAGTTAAAGGCCTCCTATGAGGATTTCCTGCGGGCTTCGGGATCGGGGAAGGGAGTGAAACTCGTGTTGACGCGTCTCGCCTCGACGGCTGCGATCTGGCAGAAGCAAACCGGCTTCCAAAACCGCTGGAACTGGCCAGGCCTCTACGAAGCGCTTCGCCGGGTCAACTCACCGATGTTAGACGCCGTTCTTCAGGAAGATCTGCGCGCCGCTCCGGATGGCGGATTAGAGGTGACTGGAGTCGCGACTCTCGCGGATTTTCACCGCGACGACGAGACTTTTACCACCCGCTTGATTCAGGCCATGAAGAAAGCCGCGGCGGCGATGCCGCAGCGTTGAAGAGCCTCTATTCGCCGTCCACTCGCCGGACAGGAACGCCCACATAAACTCCTGCGCGTTCGATTCTGCCGATCACGACTCCGCCCGCGCCGATCGTCACGTCACCAGCCACGGATATTTTGTCGATGACGATTCCACCCGCGCCCAGAAATACGCAATCGCCGAGAGAGCTGGACCCGGCCACAGTCGCGTGCACTGACACATGACAGCATTCTCCCAGTACGCAATCGTGCTCGACCACCGCCGCTGTGTTTAGTATGCAGCCGGCTCCTACACGAGCCATCGGACCTACATGAGCGTGATGGCCGACGAAACAACCTGGTGACACAGCGGCGCCTAGTCCAATCGTCGCCGTCGGCGCGATCACCGTAGCCAGAGGGAGCTCCGCGGCCCTTAAGCGGTGAATCTGACTTAAACGCCGGCGGTTCTCGCCGGCGCAAGCAAAATATTCCAGTTCCCCGGAATGCTGAGGAAGGTGACTCCGTACAGGAAAACCTAAAACACTTTCTCCCTCCCTCGCTTGCTCGTCGACGAGGCAGAGCACGCCGAACCCAGCAGATAAAGCTACGTCCGCGACGCTGCGGGCATGTCCCCCGCATCCTAAGAGCACCAAGGAACGTGCCTCACTCACGAACGGCCTCGCTCGTTGTTGGTGCGCCCGCGGCAAGCCGGTCGAGAACGGCGACGTGTTCGCTGACAACGTCGCTCCAGGTGCGCTGGCGCAGTTGCGCGTAAAATTCTCGCTGGGCGTTCAAGAGCATTTCGCGATTTTCAAGCGCCCATTCCATCCGTCTGGCTGTGTCGCGCCAGTCGTATGGATCGAACAGCATCATTTCCTGAAGCGCCGGATCGGTCACGCCTTCTTCGGTTACGGGTATCCGCGCCATGACCACCGGTGTATCCACTGACACAGCCTCGCTCAAGGTGAAGGGAAAGCCGCCCTCGCTGAGGCTCGGATTGACGCTCAGTTCCGCGAGGGAATAGCAGGCCGCCAACTGCGGCGTCGACAACGCATGCAGGCATAGCACCTCTTTGGTCAGGTTCCGCTCTTCGAGGAACGCCTGCACAACCGACGACCGTGCCGGATCACCGGTGAGGATTAGTTTGTGGGGAAGCAGGCGCTCGCGGACGAGGTGCTCATAAGCGCGGAGCAGCGTAAGGACATTCTTGTTGGGACGGAATTGGGCGGGGTAAAAAAAGAAGCGCAGAGAGGAGCCAGATAGGCCGCGCACGTAGGGATCCGGAGAGGATGCAAGAGCTTGTTGCAGCAACCGGCCGCAATAACTCCGCGTAGCCGACGCCTCCTCCGGAAATCCGCGAACCGCGATCCAGGAACTGAGGTCCCAACTTGCATGCGGAATGACTGACACATCATCAGGGTCAACGGAATAACGGTCCACGAGAGTGGACCATTTCGTGCGATTGCTGTACGTAACGAAATGCGATCCTCCGCGAATGGTCTCTTCCACCAACTTCACCGTCTTCACCATATGCCGATCGAGCTGCGCAAAACCAACTGGGAATTCGCCGGGGACCACATCGGGAATGCAAAGCAGTCGTGGCGCCAAGATACGATTGAAGCCGGGCCAGAAGGCAGTGGGGCTATACCAGGCTTTGACATGATCGAGGGCGTTGATTTTGCGCACCATCCGTTCGACTTCGGCTTCTTCCATCAAACGGTACAGAGCCACGGTCAAGGTTTCGCCTTCGCGGGGATTAATGACGTCGCTCAGCCAAGCGAGCGCGCTCCGTCCGCCTGACCACGCGAACAACCTGGGCAAATACCTTGCTCCAAGCCGGAATAGAATCAAGGCACCCAGGACCAGCCATACAGCGAGCAACGCAGGAACGAGAACTACGGCGAGGCCCACCGCGATGATAGCCGTGACTAGCCAAAGGACAATCGTACGAGATGAAACAAGGCGGCGGGTCTGGAGCCGAAGCCACTTCTGGCCTCGCGCTCCGAGCCGCGCGAAGTATTCTCTGAATCGAGTCCTCCGTTTCACTCGTTTCGGAGCGCGGAGCGCAAGATATACCCTTAGGAAAAACGGAATGCCCCGTGTGGTCACGATGTCGAAAGCGTCATGGGAAATACCCTCGTTTTCACAGAAGGCGAGGAATCCTCGCCGCGACCATTGGGGACACGCGACCACGAAACGCACGTCTGGTTGCGCTGCCGCACTTTGAAGGAAAGCCCCCAACAAGCGGCCCAACCCTTCTTTCTTCAGATCGACGGTGGGTCCGTAAGCAAGGAAGATGCCGTAGTGTCTTACAGGCATTCGCGTACTACGTTCCAATATTTCTGCCCCAAGGCGTCGGGGGAGTACTGAGACAGATCCTGCGGGCAGGGAAGCGTGGCGCGAAGGGACGGCACGCGCTGCTCCATCTCCTTCAGCATGCGCGCCATGTCCTCCGGATTGCTCCAATCCATCCACGTAAGATGCAGCTTGAAGGTTGCATCCATCTCCTCCATCGCGGGATACCGGCTCGAGAGCGACGGCACCCCCATGAGGGCGGCTTCAACCACACTGAACGTGCCATTATCGACCTTCGCCGGGTGCCAAAGGAACTGAGCTCCAGAAAGCTCGCGGCGGTACGAATGGTCTGGAAGCTCACCGAGATGCCGCACCCACTTTCGACTCGTGCTGTCGGTAACAAGCTGCAAAAGAGGCTGGAGGTGTGGAACCCCGGCCAGAACCGAGCGACTGCCGGCGAGACCTGTGATGCGGCACTCCATGAGCCCATCCCAACGCTCATAATACTCCCGAAGAGCGGCCACGGCGCGGACATGGTTTTTGTGCGGCGCGACATTCGTGGGCCATAAGAAATAGCGCTCGGCGGACCGGCCAGAAGGCGCGGCGGGAAACGTGGGAAGCAGGGGAGGGACTGGTACAACTCTTTCTCTTGGCAGACCGGCGTAAACCAGCGCATCTTGTTCAGTGAACCGCGTGGTCACCAGAACCCGGTCCGCTGCGCGGGCGGCAGCGATATAGGCATAGTCTCCATGAGCGGACGCTTCATTACCATACCGCTGCACGTAGTCGTAGGCCACCAGAACGTAGCGGCGAATCGGTAACAAAGGAGCGCTAAGCCGGTCGCTGATCACTATCCACAGATCGCAATCGCACATATGATTGATTCCGTCGTCCGGGATAAGGTAGGACTCATTTCCTTCGGGAGCCCATTGCCAGTTCCCCGATTGGCGCATGGCGCGAAGGGCAGAATCGGGATCGACAGAGCTCCAATTGAGTGTGCGTCGGGCAATCGTCTCCGGAAGACCTTTATCCCAGCGCTCCGGGGCGTTGGCCTCCGGTTCCGGGTAACCGAAGACGACCTCCGCATCCTCCCCTGCCTCCCGGCTTCCCTTCCACATCGCCTCCGCGACCATTTTTGCGGCGCGTAGTGTGTCGCCACGGTATGGCATAGGGAGCATTACGGCTATCTTTGGGCGCAGGGCGAGTCCCGGACGCGGCTTCCGCGCGGAGTCCAATCCGGAGAGCACGCGGGAGATGCCTCGACGCCAGATTGGCTCGAGTGCCTCCGGCCGCATTCGATCCAGCAGCGCGGACTGGCTTGTCCGAATCCGATCGATGAGTGTTCGGTCATTGTCCAGGATTCGCTGGATCTTTGAGCGGGCTTCCCGATAGTTTCGGCACCTTCCTGGCAATACCGCCCCGCCCAAGCGGTCCAGCAGGCCGCCGGCGAGGAAGACCACCGGCATACCCTCTCGGACGGCCTCGAACAGAGTGTAGTGGACTTGACGCGGCTCCTTGTTGTGGTAGAACATAACGCGAAACTCGCGCATGCTTCGCACGTGTTGATTGGCGGAGACGAAGCCGAGTAGATGCGGATCGTTAGACGCCAGAACTTGTGCGCCGGCGACGGCGTATGGGAGCCCCCGGAACTCGCGCTTAAAGTCCCGGTAGATGTCCTGGTAGTACGGATTTGCCTCTATATCGGGGCAGACAAAAAGAATCCTCGGGTCATTCCCCTTCCACTCGTTTCGCGCCTGGCAGTCCTGTAGGCCGAGGGGCAAGTAGACGGTGCGTTCTTGGAACCACGGCGCCTCGATCTCAGCAAGACAATCGTAAGCGGCGCCGAATGAGAAGCGGCGTCCAAGGTTCTCCAGACAGCGAACGCCTCCTGTCAAGACGCGCACGGTTTCGCCGTAGCTGTTCCCATCGGACAAGCCATAAGCACGCAAGATTACGGCGCCTTGAAAATGGCCGGCAACGCTCTTAAGACTCGAAGCTCCCCAAGGAACGAAGAAGAGCATCTCGAAGTGTCGATTCGCTAGGTCCCAGGCATTGCGGCCGGGGTTACCATACCAGTCCACGGCATTGAGATCCGCAAGATCCGCTTCCGGAATAGATAGACCTGCATCTTCTGAGAAATCGACGCCGGCGCTCCGAAATCCGAGATCGGGAGGGAACTTCTTAGGTAGAAAGATCTCCGGGAACCCGAGCTTCTTGAACATCGGCACCTCGAATTCGCGCGCGGTGGAGTCGTTGACAAGCCACATCACCCGCCTGGGCCGCGAATCAAGCATTCGCAAGTCCGTTTATTCTCCGGTAAGCGGCGACCGACTCCTTGATCGGTCCGTCGAAGGCCAGTTCACCGTGGTGGAATACAAGGCCCCGCTCGCAGAGCATCGTGACCGTGTGAAGGTCGTGCGATGCAAGAATCAAAATTTCGGATTGCCGGATGAGTTCCGTGATTCTCTTTTGGGCCTTCTGCATGAAGGCCGCATCTCCGGCTCCGATCACCTCGTCCAGGAGCAGGATGTCGCCGCCCACGAAGGTGGAGATGGCGAACGCGAGGCGTACTTGCATGCCGGTGGAGTAAGTGGAAAGCGGATAATCGATGAACTCTCCGAGATCCGCGAACGCAACGATTTCCTCCGTTCTCTCCCGCACGAAGCGCGGATGGAGTCCCATCAGCAGGCCGCGATAAAGTATGTTGGCGCGTCCGGTGGCATCCGGCTCAAACCCCAGGCTGATGTCGAAAAGGGAGCGCACGCTTCCCTGCACTTCCAATTTCCCTCCGGAGATGGGGTAGATACCGGCAACGGTCCTAAGAAACGTGCTCTTACCGGCCCCGTTGTGCCCCAGCAAGGCAATACGTTCCCCCGTGCGGATCTCGGCGCTAACGTTCCTTAAGGCATGAATACTTTTGAGCTTCGGACGGCGTCTGCCAATGATCTGACTGAGCAGCGTAAGAAGGGAGGTTCGTGAATAAGCCCCCGCAGGATAGTGCAGGTGGACTTCGGCCAGCGAGATGCGGCTGGCGTTCACAGGTAAAAGACCATCCTTTTCTCAGCTTTGCGGCCAACCCCCCAAGCGATGGCCGTGAGTAGGATCGCCATCCCGGCGCAAAATGCAAAGTCGCGCCAGGACGGCAATCGTCCTTCTAACAAAGGCGCCCTAAGAATCTGGAGCAAGTGATACACGGGATTATCGTCAACCAGGATATCCAAGCCGCCTTGCCGGAACATGCTGGTCTGGAAATACACGGGCGAGATGAACCAGCACGCCTGAAGCACCAGCATCATGATGTTCGGCAGATCCCGAAAACGGCATCCGGCATAGGACAACAGCGTCACCAGCGGCCAGGCGATCGACAGAAGGATGGGATAGAGCGCTATCGTCGCGAACCAGGCGACGCCAATTCGCTCCGGTTGCGCCACACCTGCCCAGACGTATAAGGGAATGCTTGCCATGACAAGCACCGCGAGGTTGGCGAGCACGGTACGGAGAGAATAGATGGCTAAGGGATGAGGGTAGTGCTTAATATAAGCGTCGGCTTGGACGAAGGAGAGCGATCCTCCCGTCGCCACCGCCATAATGAAGTCCCATACGATCATTCCCGAAATAATGTAGGGGGCGTAAGTGCGGATATCGGTGTGGAACAGCTTGCTCAACACCAGCGCGAGCAACAGCGCGGTTCCGAGCGGTTGGAGCATCGACCAAAGCACCCCGAAGAAAGATCTACGCCACCGGGCGCGCAGGTCCGCTAATGCGAGATGGGTCCAAAAAAAACGCGCAGCCCAGACGCGGGTGAAGTAGTCACCCATGACGGATGCCGCTGCCCGGCATCGTTGTCACAGACTCCATCCGGATCCTAAATGGAACCGGCATGGGAAACACGCTGATAGAGAGAAGCTTCCTCACCTTCAGCGTAGAAACGCCGAATAGAGCCGCAGACTTGTTCCACGAGGTCTTCGGTCAAGGCCGGATAGCTCGGCAGGGAGAAGCCTCGGCGACTAAGCGATTCTGCCACAGGAAACGGCGCCTCGCTCCGGAAGACGGGCATGGTGTGGGCGGGATGAAAGACGGGTCTCGTTTCAATACCCTCGCTTCGCAAGTGCGCGCGCAGCGCGTCGCGAGTGCGTTCATCGGTTGCCAACGCGCTGCACATCCAAAATGAATGTGTGGTTCCTTCGGCTTCTTCGTGGAGTTCCAGAGGCAGCCCCCTCAGTCCCTCTCGATACCACTCGGCCACCTGCCTTTTTCGTGTCAGGATCTCATCCGCAACCTCCAACTGGGCAAGACCGATTGCCGCGGAAACATTATTCATCCTGAAATTGAAGCCGACCTCATCATGCCAGTATTCGCGCGTTGGAGAGACCGCCTGTCCCTTTAGATGGACTACCCGCTGGAGCAAAGGACGACTAGAAGACGTCACCATACCGCCTTCCCCTGTGGTGATCGTCTTGTTGCCAAAGAAGCTATACGTCGCTAGATCGCCGAAGGTACCGACGTTCCGGTTCTTATACGATGCTCCAAACGCCTCGGCGCAATCTTCGACTAACCAGAGGCGTGCGTCCTTGCAGATGCGGACTAATTCGTCCATTTCGCATGGCTGACCGAATAAGTGAACCGCTAAGATGGCTTTCGTGCGCGGTGTGATCTTGCGCCGCGCATCTTCGGGGTCCATCTGCCAGGTTGAGGGTAGGGAATCCACCAGCACGGCCGTTGCCCGAACGTAGGCGATCGCATTTACGGAAGCGATATAAGTTAGTGTGGGAACAAGAACTTCGTCTCCCGGGCCAATGCCGAGTGCCAAAAGGGCGAGGTGAAGCGCAGCTGTGCCGTTGCACACCGTCGTAGCGCCGTCACAGCCCACATATTCCGCGAACTGGGTTTCGAACCGCGAAATGAAAGGGCCCTTGGCGATCCACTGCGAGTCAATACAGTCATTGACATACTGCTTTTCGCGGTAGGTAAAAAAGGGCCTATAGACTGGAATCAGAACTCGAGTTTCCATTATGAGGGGTCCCCTTTACGGGGGTCGCTCAACAGACCATATCACAGATTCAGGTGCTGGTCGTCGGCGAGCAACTTGGCCTAGCGTATTCCCGCTGGAGGCTTTTGACGCAATTCTCGCCGGGGGCGGCACCGGTGAAACGACGCGTGCGGTCATCACGAAATAGGAGAGCTTGTCCCTGGTCCACCCCGCCGGCCCAGTTCACGCCGACGGCGAAGCCGGTCGTCCTACTCCCGAAAAAACGACACGCCGAACCGCTTTCCCACCACACGTTGTTTGCCAATATCGGCACCCAGCCGCGGTCGCGGCGCAACGTCCGCCGCATCTTGACGCCGTCCGGGCTTCGGGCAGGAGCGGGGAATTGTGTCGTTGCAGCGATGCATTGCCGCCCCCTAAGATCGGCTCATGGGCTACCGCGAGCAGAGTCTTGGAACCGCTGTTGTGTTTCTTCTCCCTTCCCTAAAACTGAAGGAGCCGTCATCAGGCGGACTATCCTTCGAAAATCGGCTCCACACCTTCCTGATGGACAACTTCGGCGGCTACACGGCCCAAGCCGGCAATATCTTCGGGTACTGGCGGGACGACCGCGGCCGCGATTCATATGGCGAACACCGTGAATTCAGCGTTGCCTTCGTGGAAGATTCAAGACTTCCGACGCTCAAACAATTTGTCGCCAAGATGGCCCAGGAGCTCGCGGAGGAGTGCATCTACATGCGCGCCGGTAACACGGCATCTTTGATCTATCCGGCGCCGGAGACAAACCCCGCGAGCCGTGCAACTTGACTGCACCATTAGATTCGAGCCATGACTGTGTCGACCGCGACCGCGCTGCCGGCACATGCAACTCGAAACGAGGTTTCTCCGCCTGAAAGCGCCCGTCACGATCGGCTCTTGGAGGATCGGGTATAGCCCCAACTTTCCGGCAGAGTTGTCTCTAAACAAGCTCCCGTCCCGGATGTAGCGCCTGACCATCTGCACTGATTCTGGTTCATGATCGAGCGGTCGGAAGCGCTCGCCACGGCTGCCGCAGTCGCATGTCCGGGTCTGGGGCTATGCCCGGCGATCCGTAACGCGATCCCCTGCCAGTCCGCAATCAGCAAGCCGAGGCCAGTGCCAAGCGCAACCCGAGTTCCGGCTACCGACATGATTTCGGGGATCGTGAAAGCTCTCTCTGTCAAAGCCATATAGCCCGGCGTCGCCAGAAGGCAGGGTACACTGGCGATGCTAGGCGATCAGCGATGAGCGACGAAGAACCCAAATCAATCCCGATCATGGATCTGGTCAGCGAGGACGGCGCGCACCAACTGGCGACCTCCCCGAACATGCGGCCGTACCTGCGGACTGATAACGGCGGGGCTTCAAGGCCAGGACATTACTTCTCACATAGAAGAGATCACCGCCTTACCGCTGGAGAAGCGTTACGTCTGGCGAGTAGTGTCAGCATTGAAGTGGGCCTTCCGCGGCCCGGCGGGGTTTGATCTTACGCTCCTGAAACAAAGCAAGCTGCTTGCGCAGAAACAAGTTCTCAGCTTCAACGGCGCTCCGTGAACGGCACATCCGTGCGACCATTCCAAGAAGATCCAGAGCACGCGAAACGTTGTCCGAAGCGAATGGCGAAGGGCCTTCACCCAAGTATCTACGAGGCACATGAACGTCCAGGATCGCATGCCCGAACTCACCGTCATCCCTACTACAGTTTGCGGCTGTTTAGATTTTTTGCGGAGCACAACGGCCCACTAGTTCTATTTGCCGGCCTGATGACCAGCGCCGCCACTGCGCAGACGCCGCCCGCTCCTGCGACTACCAAGGCAGCACGACCCGCGCCGCCTGCTCGCGACCCGCACGTTGCTTCTCTTCTTACGCTTGGCTAAGAATCTATAGCCCGGCTTCAGTCCGGATTGAATTATGGGGCCGTTGGTGATGCTGGACCGCTCCGTGTACTCGTACTCCGAAGTCTGATTGCAGCTACCATGGCATCCCTGTATACTGCCTGCTGTGCGCGCCGCCGTCGTTATTCTGAGTCTGGCGAGTTGTATGGAGGCACAGTGGGTCACCGTTCATACCGAGGGCGTTCCACGGACTAAAGACGGGAAGCTCGACCGATCAGCCCCGGCGCCACATACCTCTGACGGCAAGCCCGACTTCTCCGGCCTGTGGTACCCCGGCGGCGAGCGCCAGCCCTGCGGCGCGAAACCGGAAGATTGCATCGAACAGGGTCTCGGGAAATCGCTGGAGGGCGGCTCGGATCTGTTGTTGCGCGGGCTCAACATCGCATACGGAATGGAAGGCGGACTGCCGTATACTCCATGGGCGGCGGAACTGATTCACCAGCGTGACGAACGTTCCGGACTAGACGATCCGCATGTTCGCTGCCTGCCTTCGAATCCGCCGCGGATGTTCAATCTTCCACACCTTACACGGATCATTCAGACCCCGAAATTGCTGGCGATGCTGAACGAGTTCAATGCCAGTTACCGGCAGATCTTCATGGACGGACGTAAACTGCCCCAGGATCCCACCCCTTCCTGGAACGGGTACTCCATCGGGCACTGGGAGAAAGACGCCTTGGTGATCGAAACCATTGGTTTTCGAGACGACTTGTGGCTGGACATGCGCGGAGATCCTCTGACTAACTCCGCGAAGATGACTGAGCGGATCCGCCGCCCGAATTTCGGAACCTTGGACATTCAATTGACTGTGGATGATCCGAAGGCCTACACCAAGCCTTGGACGGTCCCCCTGCAGGCTCGCGCGGTGGTGGATACCGACATGATCGACGAAGTCTGTCTGGAGAACGAGAAGAGTTTCCAGCATATGCAAAAGCTGAAGTAGATTCGCGTTGTGATTTGGTGCGTCGATCGCAAAAAATCGCTGAGAAAGAGGAAGGTTATGACACTGACCAAAGCGGTTCCTCCGCTGTTGTTGACCGCTCTCATTTTCGTACGACCGTGCGTCGTGGCGCAATCCGCTGACACGGGGACGGCGCATAAGGCCGCCGCTACAGCGCTGTTGAACTCCAACAACACCGGCGCTGCGCACCTAGCCTGTCCGGCGACTATCGGTGAGGTATCGACCGCAAACTCGCCGGCGGGGCCCGGGCGGGGCGGAGCTCCTGGCGCTGCGGGTACGGGCAGAGGGCGCGGCCGCGGTCCGGCGGCGACTCCTCCCAAGGAGAACTGGTACGCCGAAGGCGGCCAGGTGTTCGACAACCTCTATATGCTCACGACCAAGGCGAACAGCGCGTGGGCGGTCAAGACCTCGGCGGGCATTATTCTGGTCGACACGCTTTTCGGCTACGCCGCCCAGGACGAGATCGTGGATGGGATGAAGAAGCTGGGGCTCGACCCGGCTGACATCAAATACATTATCGTCAGCCATGCGCATGGCGACCACGACGGCAGCGTCAAGTTCCTGCAGGACACCTACAACCCGCGCGTGATCATGGGAGCGAAGGATTGGGAACTGGCCGCGCGGGAGGCGAATCCGCCGCGGCACGACATGGAGGCCAGCGACGGGCAGAAACTGACGTTGGGGGACACGACCGTCACCATCTACATCACTCCCGGACACACGGCCGGCACACTTTCCGTGTTCGTTCCAGTGAAGGATCACGGGCAGCCGCATCTCGCGATGGAGTGGGGTGGGACTGCGCTCAGCGGTGCGACTTCCAAGGAAATGCTCGACTCATATATTTCCAACGCCAAACGATTCAAGGACATTAGCGACGGCTTGGGCGCGGACGTGATTATTGGCAATCACACGGAATATAACGACGCGCTCAATCGGCTGGAGCGCACGAAGGCTCTCAAGCCCGGTGAGCCGAATCCGTGGGTGGTTGGCAAGAGCGAGGTCGAGAAGTATCTGACGGTAGTCCAGGAATGTGCGGAGTCATGGCGCGCCATCGGCGAGGGGCGTCCATAAATCCGGGGCAGACGGAGGTTCCCTGATGAAACCCCAGATGAAAAGGATGGATCGGCGCAATTTCCTGAAAGGACTTGGCGCGACTGGTGCAGCCTGGGCCGCGCCTTCAGCTCACGCATTCGCCCTGCCAGAAGACAAGATCAAAGCCGTCCATTACTTCACTACGCCGGGCGATGCGCAGGGACGACAAGGCCAGCCAATGGTCAATCAGTCCACCAACGTGGTTCTGATTGAGACCCAGCGGGGTTTAATCGGGGTTGGCGAGGGTGGCGAGCCGCGCACCATGGATGAGTGCGCCAGCATGCTGATCGGCTTGGACCCGTTTCGGATCGACAACTTGTGGCAGCGCATGATGCGCGGCTACTTCTATCCGGCCGGCCGCGAGAAGCTGCACTCGCTGGGTGCCTTGGACTTGGCCCTTTGGGATTTGAAGGGGAAGGCGCTGGATGTGCCGGTTTGGCAACTACTCGGCGGAAAATCACGAAACTACGTCGAGCTGTACTCCACCGCGTATCCCGCGCGTGGCGGCACGCTGGAAGATGCGGCACGAGCCTGTCTCCAGGGGTTTCCGGACTTACCGGTATGCCACCGACAATCCGCGCGAACGCGTAGTGGATCGTTTTAAGCTGGTGAGCAAGATGTACGACGACAGCGTGCTCTTGCACAAGGGCGCTGGGGACGGCGGTTGGGCGATCGACTTCCATACCGAGCTCGACCAGCCGGATGCGATCAACCTGGCGACGATGCTCGAACCCCTTCATCCGTACTTCTGCGAGGACCTGATTCGTAGTGAGAACGTGACCTCATATGAACACGTCCGCCAGAGCACTCGTGTTCCCATCGCCGTGGGGGAACAGTTCGGCTATAAGTGGGACATCAACCAACTCATTGAGCGGGAACTGATCGACTACGCGCGCGTGACGGTGCCGAACGTCGGCGGGATCACCGAATTCATGAAGATCGCCGCGCTGGCGGAAACCCACTACATCGGCATGATTCCGCACTTCACCGGACCCATATCAGAGGCGGCGCTGGTGCAGTGCCTCACGGCTACATTGCTCACCGCCCTGATGGAGATGCTGGGCGATGGAACGCGCGCCTGGCCGTACCTGCCGAAGGTGTACGATTTCAAAGACGGCAAGCTATGGCCGAACGACCGGCCTGGCTTGGGCGTGGAGGGGGATCGAACCAAGCTGACCCAGATCGGCAGATACGATACGTATCGCGCGGGCATGTTGCTGAATCAGCGACCCGACGGTTCATTCACGAATTGGTAATGAGATGACCCAGAACTCATTCGTCGAGAAGGTTCTTGCATTTGGTTTATTTCTTCCCGTCCTGACTTTTCAAGCATTAGCGCAGAGGGGATCTGGCGGAGCCGACTGGCGCTACATTAGCGGCGATGCCGGAGGAACCAAGTATTCGCCGCTGGACCAGATCGATGCATCCAATGTCGCCAAATTGAAGATTGCCTGGCGTTGGACGTCGCAGAACTTCGGCGCGCGAGCTGACTACAACCTCGAAGTTACGCCGCTCGCCGCCAACGGGAAGTTATACTTCGCCGCGGGAGCGCAACGCGACGCGATCGCCATCGACGGCGCCACAGGCCAAACTCTCTGGATGTATCGTCTCGATGAAGGCGAACGTGGCGATCGCACACCGCGCAACAACAATCGCGGCGTTGCCTACTGGACGGACGAACGCGGACACGGACGAGTTTTGTTGGTTACGCGAGGCTACCAACTGGTCGCCTTGGATGCGGACACCGGAGTGCCCGTGAAGGACTTCGGCAGCGACGGCATCGTGGATCTCTGGGTAGGTCTGCTGGAAGGAACCGGACGCCAGGTCGAGCCGGGGGAGATTGGGGCTAGTTCGCCGGCGATTGTCGTGGGCGATGTCGTGGTGGTGGGAGCCGCGATGCAATCCGGCGGTGCTCCGCGTTCTAAGACGGCGGTGCCGGCCTTTGTGCGCGGTTATAGTGCGCGCACCGGAAAACTTCTTTGGACCTTCCACACGATTCCGCGCCTGGGCGAACTCGGCAACGATACCTGGAAGGACGATTCCTGGGAATACACCGGCAATACCGGCGTGTGGGCTCCGATGGCAGCGGATCTGGAACTCGGCTATGTTTATCTGCCGGTCGAGATGCCGACGGGAGATTACTACGGTGGTCACCGGCCCGGCGACAATGTGTTTGCCGACAGCCTGGTCTGTGTGGATGCGAAAACCGGCAAACGCATTTGGCATTTTCAAGCAGTTCATCACGATATTTGGGATTGGGACCTGGCATCGCAGCCGGTGCTGATGGACGTGACCGTCGAAGGACGGCCCGTCAAGGCAGTCGCGCAGGTGACCAAGCAAGGCTTGATCTTCGTTTTCGATCGGGTGACCGGTAAGCCGGTGTGGCCGATTGAGGAGCGGCCTGTCCCCCAGTCAACCGTGCCCGGCGAGATCACTTCGCCGACGCAGCCGTTTCCCACTAAGCCTCTGCCGTTCGATCGCAGCGGTATCGGGCCTGACGATGTGAACGATCTGACGCCGGAGATCAAAGCGGAAGCCTTGCGAATCATCTCCGACTACAGAATCGGTCCCTTGTATACGCCGTCCATCCTGCAAGGCGAAGGCGGAAAGAAAGGGACGCTGATCGTGCCCCACAATCAGGGGAGTGCGAATTGGCAGGGCGCCGCGGCGGATCCCGAGACGGGGATGCTCTACATCCCTTCGGAAACGACGTGGTGGGCCAGCGCCATGGTGCCGGGCTCGACTCGCGGCAGCGACATGAACTACGTGGACCTGTTTGTGCGCGTGGACACGCCCTTCGGATTGCCTTTGGTCAAGGGGCCCTGGGGCAGAGTCACCGCCATCAATATGCATACCGGCGACCACGCTTGGATGGTTCCCAACGGGCACGCGCCCAAGGCCGTCGCTGAGAATCCAAAGCTTGCAGGAGTGGACCTCAGCGGTGTCGGGCAGCCCGAACGTGCTCCGTTGCTGGTGACCAAGACGCTACTCTTTTCGGGCGATGGAAGCGGGATGTTTTCGTCCGGGCCGGGCGGCGGTGGTCCACTGTTCCGCGCCTTGGACAAAGCCACCGGGAAGACACTCCACGAGATGAAATTACCGGCCAACGAAACCGGGATCCCGATGACTTACCTGGCGAATGGTAAACAATACATCGTGGTGGCGATCGGGAATCGAGACTTCCCGGCCGAACTTGTCGCGTTGACGCTGCCGTAGCGGGAAAGCGTGTTTGGGACTATTGGGCTGGCGATCGGAGGTGAGGTTTGTCGTATCGATTATTGCTGATCCTGGCGGCATTGGCCGTGACGCTTAAAGCTCAGACTCCCCCGCCTGCGGACATTGATCCTGCGTCGTTTTCGCGGTTCCCCATTGTTCAACGTGGCGACCTGAAGACCGATGCGGATCGCGCGGTGTACGACTCTGTCGTCGGTACAACGCCGCGGACAACTCCGCTACTCGGTCCGGGAGGCGTGTCTCTGCACAGCCCTGGATCGGCGGAGCCTATCGATCGTCTCAATCGTTACCTGCGCAACGAGAGTGTGATCGGCCGCAGGTTTTTCGAGCTGTGCGCGCTAATCGGGGCCTCGGAGCTCGACCAGCAATACGAGTGGAGCGGCCACGAAGCCGCCGCCCTGCAATTCGGAGTCAGCCAGAAAGCCGTGGACGTGGTCAAATTCAACCGCCCTGTGGTCGGGCTGGATGAAAAAGAGACGGTCGTGATTCAGATGGGACGCCAGATTCTGCGTGGCCACAAACTCGAGCCTGATCTCTTTGCGCATGCCGTCCGGCTGTTCGGACGGCAGGGAACTCTGGAACTGTCTGTTACGATTGGCGACTATGTTCTCGCCGGGATCATGTTGATCACCGCAGACCAGCAGTTGCCCCCGGACCGCCCGCCGTTATTGCCGGAAAGATGATCGTATAGAGGAGACATCGCATGAAACTGTTGATCGCTTCCGCCGCCGGACTGATCGTGCTCGCTGGTCTGGGGTTGTGGGCCCAGGCGCAGGCGCCAGCGAGGGCTCCTGGAAGGCCTCCCGCGACGACGCCGGCGAAGCCGCCCGTGGGTGTGCTCGTCGAATATACAGCCGCGCAGTCGGCTCAAGGCAAGCTCGCGTACGACCAGAACTGCGCCTCCTGCCACGGCCGAACGTTGGATAACGGTGAATTTGGTCCGGCTCTGCGCGGCTCCACTTTCAACATGAATTGGGCCGGCGGGACGGTGGGCGATCTAGTGCAGTACATGTCCATGAAGATGCCCCCAGCCACTCCGGGATCGCTGAATGCCGCGATGTACGCGCAGATCGCGACTTACGTCTTGCAACAGAACGGGATCGCGCCCGGCGCTCGCGAGATGCCCACTGCCACTGCCGCGTTGACCGCACTGCGCATCCCCGGCGCGGCAGAGCGGCGTGGCGCTCCCGGAGGCGGACTGACGCCGGGTGTAGCGCTCCCCAACGCTCCTCCGCGGAATACGCTGCTCGACCGCATGACACCCGTCACGGAGGCGATGCTGGCGAATCCATCTGCCGCCGATTGGCTGACGTGGCGCCGCACGCTGGACAGTCAAGGTTACAGCCCGCTGAAGCAAATCGACCGCAGCAACGTGAAGAATCTACGCGTGGTCTGGAGCTGGTCCTTGCCTCCGGGCCCTAACACGGCGGCGCCACTGGTGCACGACGGGGTGATGTTCGTGCAAGGCTACACCGATCAAGTGGAGGCGCTGGATGCCGCAACCGGAGACCTGCTGTGGCATTGGCAGAGGGCGCTGCCGCAAGGCGCTCGTCCCGCCGTGAAGAAAGGCATCGCGATTATGGGAGACACCATCTTCGCCGCCACTTCGGATGTGCACATGGTGGCGTTGGACGCGCGAACCGGGTCACTGAAGTGGGATAAAGAGATTGGCCCACAGACCTGGCAGTTGACCGGCGGCCCGCTGGTCGCGAAGAACAAGGTGATCATAGGCACCGGCGGGCAGCAGGCTGGTGGAAACTTCATTGTGGCCTTGGATGCGTCGACTGGAGCCGAGGCCTGGCGCTTCCGGACCATCCCGCTACCGGATGCGCCCGGCGGCAATACCTGGAACGGGCTGCCGACCGAAAAACGTACCGGCGGATCCTCGTGGGTGCCTGGCAGTTACGATCCCGCACTGAACCTGGTTTACTTTGGCGTCGCCCAGACCTATGACACCGGGCCGCTGCGCATCAAGTCAACCCAACCCGGTATGAGCAATGAGGCGCTGTATACGGACTCAACCCTTGCCCTGAATCCAGACACCGGGAAACTCGCGTGGCACTACCAGCATCTTTCGAACGATCAATGGGACTTCGACTGGGTCTTCGAACGTACGTTATTAAAGCTGCCCATCAACGGCGTAATGAAGACGGTATCGATGACCGCGGGAAAAATCGCACTCTACGACGTGGTGGAGGCGGATACCGGAAAATACGCGTTCTCCTTCGACATGGGTTTGCAGAACGTTGTGACCGGCATCGATCCTGCCACGGGGAAGAAGACCGTCAATCCCGCGCTGATTCCTGGCGACGGAGAAGCCAAGCTGGTGTGTCCGCATGCGGGCGGCGCGCGAAGCTGGATTCCGTCGGCTTATAACCCGGAGACGAAGGTTCTTTACTCACCACTGGTTGAATCTTGTATGGATCTGGTGCCGACCCCACGCGACGAACGGGGGTTCCTCACCACGGGAGTCCGTGTCAGCTTGCGGCCGCGCCCGGATAGCGATGGGCAGTATGGGCGAATCCAGGCTACGAATGTGGAAACGCGTCAGACGGTTTTCATCCAACGTCAGCGCGCCCCTGAGACCTCGGGGATTCTAGCTACCGCCGGCGGACTAATCTTCAGCGGGTCGATTGATCGGTGGTTCAGCGCACGTAACGATCAAACCGGTGAGGAACTGTGGCGCGTTCGTCTCAATGACGTGCCTGGGTCCGCGCCTATAACCTTCGCAGCGGGCGGCAAACAGTACGTTGCGGTGACGGTCGGTAACGGTAGTGCGCATGCGGCGACATGGCCTGGGCTGGTGCCCGAAATCCAGAATCCTCCCAACCGCGGTGGTTCTGTTTGGGTGTTTGAACTGCCCTGAAGCGAAGCAGGCATTGTTACCCTCGTTTCTACACCTCACCTGCCAAATTTGGGCTAGAGAGATCGGATTCAGCAGGTCGCGGCATTCTGGTAAGAGTTGGGGGGGCCAAGGCTGAGGCTCCCCTTTATCGCGGCGACTCGAAAAGGTCCAAGCGGCACCTGCTGTGAGGCTTCGCCTTGACTTTGGGGGGGCAGAATCCGCTACCGATCTAAATGACTCCTGCCGAGCGCAGCGCGCATAATTCATCAGTGGTGTAGCCCAGCAGCCCCCCGAAGATCTCCTCATTGTGTTCGCCGATGCCTGGTGGCGGCTGATCAAAGCCAGCCGTCGAGCTGGAGAAAGAGATGGGCAAACCGGAACCATAGACGTCGGCTCCCGGCGCAGCTGGATGCTGAAGACGCACTGTTTCTCCTCTTGCGATTACTTGAGGATCGCGTACCGCGGCAGCGGGACTTCGCACTTCAGCGGCCGGCACGCCTGCTCGCGACAGGATCGCAAGGATCTCTCGGACGGGGCGGCCGCGGGTAAACTCACCAAGGATGCGATCCACTTCTGCCACATTGCGAACTCGGGCATCACGGGTTTGGAATCTCTCGTCGGTGTTCAATTCGGGCCGGCCAATGGCGCCGAACAGCGCGGTGGCAAAAGCCTCGGAGGGCGCGCAAATCGCGATGTAGCCGTCCGCCGTTTCATAAACACCAAAAGGCGCCAGCCTGGGCACGGTTTGTCCCGTTCTCTGCGGCACGCCGCATTGCTCCAGCAAGTCGAAAGGCTCGCACGCCACTAGCGAAGTCATAACGCCAAGCATGGAAACATCCACATGTTGGCCGGTAGCCGTGCGTTGTGTCTGATGCAACGCTGCCAATAATCCGATCACGCCAAACATAGGCGTGCACAGGTCGGCAAACGGGATTCCCATGCGGACTGGCGGGTCGCCGACAGCGCCCGAAGTCATCATGGCGCCGCTCAGCGCCTGGATGATGGTATCCATCGCTTTCCCCGCCCCTTCGCCCTGGCTCCCAAAGCCTGTGATCGAGCAATAAAGCAGACGAGGATTGATGCGGTGCACGTCGGCATAGCCCGCTCCCAACCGGTCCAGCGCGCCGCGGCTAAAGTTTTCGACCAGCATATCGGCCTTGAATACTAACTTTTCGAAAACCGCGCGAGCTTCGGGATGCTTCATATTCAAGGTCACCGCCTTCTTGTTACGAAGCCGGTTGATGGCCGAAACAGAGATATCCTCCAAATGCCGGCGAGTTAAGTGAGGTCCGTCCGGGCCCAGATAGGGTGCGTTCCAACGGCAACTATCCGGGCTGGCCGGATTCTCGATCTTAATGACACGCGCACCCAAGCCCGCCAGCAAAAAAGTGGCATAGGGCCCTGCCAGAGCCGTAGTCAAATCTAAAACGGTGATGTCAGCGAGCGGTCGAGAATCCGGTCTCATTCAACTGTTCCTTCTGTAGACGAAAACGCGGCAGCCCTCCCATGCGAACTGCGCATTCAAACCGGCACGCAAGGTGACATCGCGAACGTAGTCCGCGACCGCGTGGCCACGGTCACCATCATCGAGAACTTCGGGCTGGGAATGCTTGTTCACGAAGCACGGTGTGAAGCCCGCGGAACGAACGCCCTGGCGATCGACTTCGCAGAAAGCGATGATCGCGTTCTTCGCCTCGGGGTGAAACGGATAAGTCACGTATTCAGGGTCCGGTTCAAAGCCGAAGAGCTTGCGCCGCCGCTCGGCCCATGACCTGCGTTCGGGGCTGGGGTTTCCGTCCAAGTTCAACGCTCTGGTGGCGATGGCGAAATTGCCGAGGCCGTGAAAGATCGGCCGACCGCGGTAGATCTCCATACCTTGAAGAATGTGAGCGTGGTGGCCCACCACTACGTCTGCGCCGGCATCGATCGCCATCTTGGCGATCTGGCGTTCATACATCCCCACGGTCGCCGGCGTGTGGCCCAGTCCTTTATGGAGCGCGACCGCAAGAACCTCAACTTTCGGACGTAGCGCTTCGATGTCGTCGATCATGGCGTCCAGCGTCCTTGGTTCCGCGAAGGTGTATACCGAGGGTGATCCTCCCGGAGATGCATGATCGAGTTCATAGTGCGTGAGAACCTGAACAAAAGCACAGCCCGCGTGAGCCTCTCCCGCCCAAGATTCGCGGGGACCGACGCAGTTGTAGCTAAGAATCCCGAAGCGCAAGCCTCGCCGCTCAATCACCGCAGGCCGACGGGCTTCGGCCAGATCTCCACCCGCACCGGTGGTGGAGATACCCAAGCGGCGCAATTCTGCGACTGTGTCTTCCACTCCTTGAGGCCCTGCGTCGGCGATGTGATTGCCAGCCAAAGTCGCAATGTGAAAGCCGGCGCGCTTGAGGGCGGCTAGATTTGCAGGATCGCTCGCAGGAGCGGGAACGTCGAAATGCGCTGTCTGGCCGCGATTTGTGTGGGGCACTTCGATGTGGCCCACGAGAATGTCGCAGTCGCGCAATTGCGCGCGCGCCAAGTCGAAAAGAAAGTCGGGATTCGGTTCGTCCAGAATCAGATCGCCGGTGAACTGCAGCAGCAGTACCTCACTCATAGCTGCGATCCTTCCATGGAAACCACATTGTATACACGCAATAGTGCATGAAAGTGTCCACTGCTACACTCAGAGGTACATGAGCGCACGGTCGAAGACTTCGAGGCCCATGCGCGAGATCGCCTACCACCATATCCAGCGCAAGATCTCCTCCAGGCAATTGCGTGCCGGCGTGCCAATTTCCGATGTCAGCATTGCCAAGGAATTGGGAATTAGCCGAACGCCCGCGCGCGAAGCGATTCGCCAACTGGTAAGCGAGGGACTGCTTGAATCGGTGCCGGGAAGAGGCGTGGTAGTGATTACGCTGGAGCGGGACGACATCCGGGAGCTGTTTGAAATGCGCGAGGCTCTGGAGGGGCTCGCGGCACGCACCCTGGCAGGCAGATCGCCATCGCCGTCCGAGATACGCGACTTTCGTTCCGTGGCTTCGGCGATGACCACGCTGGTCAAGGAACTCGAGGCCAGTCGAAAACCAGCGTTGGATGAGAAACAGATGGAACGCTTCGAGGTCGCCGATCTCGCGTTTCATACGTACTTGCTGAAGCTCGCGGGAAATCGGAGAAGCCTTAAAGTAGTCGCCGGCATCCGGCTGCTGATTCGAATCTTCGCAGCCCGGCGGGGCGGCCACAATCTTGCGACTCTGAAACAGATTAGCCGCGATCATCTTGACCTGATCAAGGCCATTGAAGCGGGCAAAGCAGAAGCGGCGGAGGAACACGTTTCCCGTCATATCTCGAACAGCCGGATCAGCCGGCTGGAAGAGTTCGACCGGCGCGAACGCGAGGCGGCGGTTCCGCAAGATGTTGCCGCGTTTCTGGCGGAGATCCAGGCGGAACTGGCTTAGATCGCTCTTCATCTCTGGTCCACTCGATTTAGAAACTCTGCCACGCTTCCTCGCATTTCCTCCGCATTCCACTCGCGCGAGTCCACCATGTCTGCGTGAATTGAAAATACGGGAATGCCCGCGTCTTCGAGGGCGATCTCGATGAAACGCGTTCCCGTTGCCGAAGGGCGCGTCCCAAGCGGAGTCAGTACAAAAGCCGCATCGATGCGATGAGACCGCGCTTGCTCCAAGATCCACTCGCTCGCCCAAGGTGGATTGTGGAGTTGTTCATTCATGCTCACGGTGCGGCTGGCCAGCGCAAGCAACGGGTCATCCAGGCCGTGGCGAATGTAGCCGTCGGGACCAAAGGCGAGATACATGGACCAAACGAACACTGCGCCGTGTGAGTCTTCGAAGGCGGTGTAGAAATCCAGGTCGTACCACAAGGCTGCGCCAATCCACATCACACGCAAACGCTCGTTCGGATAAGCCGCGACGCCATTTCTTGCGCGGCCGACGACCTCATCGCGAAATGCGCGCGCGTGGGCAACCGCCCAATCCGATCCGCGCTGCCATTGCGCCGCCATGACGTTGGTGATCTGCTCCTGCATGCGCACGGGACTCTTCCGCGCTTCGCAAACCGCCTTTCTTGCCTCGTCGAAGTACTCTTCCTGGCGATTCACTTGTTCCATGACGACGCGAAGCCGCTCGACTTCAAATCGTCGGCCGGAGAGCCTTTCGAGAGACGCGATCAGACGCTCGAATTGGCGGGCCATGAACTGCAGGCGATGCTCCTCATAGAGTTCCCGCCACCGATGGCGGCTCTGTTCCCACCACCGCGGCGGAAGATGCATGGCGCCGGGAGCGTCCAGCAGAATCAACTCCGCGTTGAAGTGGCGCGCCCAGATCTCAAAGACGCGCTGGACACAATCGCAGGTGAGCCGCGCCGCGAGTAGCGCGGGTTTCGGCAATCCTCCCCAGGGAGCCTGTCCGGGTGCATCGATTAAGGTCGACGCCATCGAAAGACTGCAATACCGGCAAAGGCCCTGATGAAACCCCGCTTCATTGAGCTTATCCAAATAATATGGAGCAAGCCTCTTGGCGGATACGACGGCCGCCCACCATTGATTGCTGACCACCGGGACGTCGAGGATCTGAAACAATTCGAAGGGCATGTCCGCCTGCGCAATGGCGTAAGGAGCACGGTCTTCAAATACTCGTTTACGCAGAGCGGCAAACCAGGCCTTTTGGCCCTCCGACGCCGCCACTGTGGATGCAAGCTGTTTTTCCGCCATAGCTATACGCGGCGAAGACTCCGCACAAAGGCGGAAACCTGCGCGATCAATCCAGAGCCCGGCTCCGGTGCTCCGCTCTCTCTGACCAGCAGGCTGGGCACTCCGCGCGACTGAACAAACGCAAGGTGCCGCGGATAATCCCAGCCCACTACGTCGTCTTCCAAGGGTATGTAAAAGACGACTCCTTTGATTTGCCCACCCTCGATTTCCGCGTAAAACCACGGGTCCGCTTGCTCCGGAGGATGCATTCGAGGGCTGACCGCATCATAGTAGTACTTGTCAAAAACCGCCACGATGGGATCGCCTTCCGTGCGGATATCCAGCTCGCCCGCCGCGCGGGAACCCCGCCAATCGTCTTCGGCGGCCACGTAGCCGCCGTTCTGTTCAACAAGGCGATGCAGCGCGGTATGGTCGAGGGAGGCGCCTTTAATCAAGATGCGGGGACGATCAACCGGAGTCACGGTCTTGAGGACGCTCACCTTTTGGCGCATCCGCTCCGCGAACCCTCGCCGATCTCCGGTATAGAATCCGCCGATCATTTGAATCGCTTCGGATCCTTCCAACTGCCCTTGTTGCCGCAGCTCCAAGACCGCCCGCACGGCGGCTCGGGCGCGATTGCTCTCCGCGATCGCCTCTCGCAGCCCATCGTCAGAGGCCTGAAAGTCGCGGACCATCTGACGAGTCCGATCCAATCCGTAACTGTAAGACTCGGCGGAACGCGAGTGCAGAAGGTTGTAGAGGTAAAGTCGCGGAATCCTCTTCGAGTACCCGAGCCGGGATACCTCCCGCAGGTAAAGATACAGCTTATGCTCCTGCTCGGAGGTTCTCGGAATCACAACGACGTTTATATCCGTCCATGAGCCGGCACACAGCCGATCGAACGCGACTCGGAATCTTGGCTCAAAGACATCCTCCATGAACCGGTCCGAGTAGGGTGTCGGACCGGGCTCATTCGGAACCAGCCGCGGCGTGTAGCCGGCCGCCCGGAGGATTTCCCAGGGAACTGTGTTCGAGGTGATGCCCGCGACTCGATCCATTTCAGCTCATCGACTGATCGATGTGTATTCTCATTGTATCCAGTCGGTATACCCTAGCCCTGATTGGTAGCATGGCGCAAACTGTAAGCCCGCAACACGAGTAGGTCGCCCAAGGACAGGACCGCGGCGATTGTAACGAAGACCCATCCGGCGGTGTACCCGCCGGTGGCGTCCCGCAGATAACCGAGCATTTGCGGTCCAAGGTATCCAAAAATCCCGCTTCCTAACCCGACCACCCCCATCCCCTTGCCAACTTCTTCGGGACGAAGCAGTGAAGCGCCGATCGCGTACATCTGGTTCGTAGCAGCGTGGCCCAGGGACACAACCAGCGCGATGGCGATCCGAAACACGAGCAAGTCGTGGGACATCACCGCAAAAGTGGACGGGACCAGCAGGACAGCCAGAACAATCATCATGTTCCAGCGCGAGTACTTGTCGCACAGGTACCCAAACCCGACGTTCAAAAAGATGGCGGCCATGTAACTCATGCTGATGATGGTGGCGGATTGTTGGGTATCGAGCTTGAACACTGACTTTACGGCATACGGCACAAAGAAGGTCACGCTGAATCCGCCCATATTCATCAGACCTAGCAGGATCATTCCCCAGATAATCGGATTTCGCAGGGCACCGGCAGCGGCAGACCGAGCTAACCGGGGCTGCCGTGTGGCGCCTGCGGCCTCTCCGGAATCGCCGCGACGGTAGAGCGCGCCAAATGCCAACGCCCCCACGATGGAGATGGCGGCGAAACCGAAGATGCCTCCTCTCCAGCCCAACGACGAAGCCAAACGCGCTCCAAAGGGAGCTCCGATGACGGATGCCAGCGCCGCCATCGCGCCCAGAATGCCCATGGTTCGGCTCAAATATTTCGGCGGTGTCACGATCGCCATCGCCGTGAATACTCCGATGAACGCGGTTCTATAACCGATGAGCCAGACGGCCCGGCTGCCGAGGGCGAAGCTGTAGTTGGCGGATTTGCCCAGGCTCACCAATCCCACAGCAGCGACCGCGAGCCCGGCGAGCAACGCGCGTTTCTCGCCGATTCGTGCAGCCAGAATTCCTGCCGGCAGACTCATCGTCAGCGCGATGATTCCATACATCCCCGTGAAGAGGCCAATTTGGGAGTATGAGGCCGCCAGATCGCGTTGCATGTCAGGCAAAAGCGGAGAGAAACCCAGGCTGGACATCTGGATTGCCATCATCGCCACAATCACGGCGCAGACGGAGATAACCCAACGCTGACTTCTTTGCGAATGCTGCCGCTGAAGCTGAACGATCTGCATTGCCCCGCGCTAGTATACACCACGGATACACCAGAGCTTGATTCGGTCTCTCCCGGCTGTTAAAATCGCTGCGAACGGTCCTCCGACTCTTTATGAAGCACGCGCTGCTGGCAACGGTTCTGGGGTCGGCTTCCCTTGCGTTCGCGCTGGACGGCGAAATCGGAATTCACGATCCGTCCACGGTTGTCCTGTCGAATGGCAAGTACTACACATACGGCACCGGAGGAACTGGGTTAGTTTCTGACGATGGTTGGACTTGGCGGCGGGGCACGGCACTTCCGCGCCGGGGACTCGCCCCGGACGTGATTCACTTGGGCGACCGCTACTACGTCTATGTGGCAGCCAACAGCGGTCCGACCAAAGCCGACATCAATCTCATCTCCAATAAGACGCTGGATGCAAACTCGCCCGATTACAAATGGGAGGAGGGTGGCGTTGTCGCGTCCTCGGATGGCGTTGAAGACTCGAACGCGATCGATCCGGGAGTATTTCGTGATCCCACGGACGGAAGGCTCTGGCTGGTGTACGGCTCCTACTTCGGCTACATACGGCTGGTGGAGCTGAATCCGCAAACCGGCCAACGGCTGCATCCGGAGGATGCTCCGCGCAATATCGCGATCAACTCCGAAGCCTCCGATATGATTTACCACGACGGCTGGTATTACCTCCTGGTCACGCACGGCAGTTGCTGCCGCGGTGCGGATTCCGGATACAACATTCGCGTTGGGCGCTCAAAAAATGTGGCAGGGCCGTTTGTCGACAACATGGGCGTGGACATGTTGCAGGGCGGGGGCAAGCTATTTGCCGGCTCCGAGGGGCGTGTGATCGGTCCGGGCCATTTTGGATTGCTCGATCTCGGCCAAGGCGTGCAGAAGTTTTCCCTCCACTACGAAGCGGACCTTGACCGAGGCGGCGCGAGCGTGTTGGATATTCGCCCGCTCCAATGGAAAGACGGCTGGCCCGTCGCCGGCGACAACATGAGGGAAGGGACGTATCAGATCGAATCGGTTCGCACGGGAACTGTAATCGAGATGGCGGTGGAGGGAGTTCCAGTCGGGGGAAGGCAGACGGGACGAGGAGGCGGGCGTGGAGCTTTTGCGGGCCAAGGCGGCGCGATACCCGCTCAGGACGCCGCGCAAGTTTCTTCGAAATGGCCTGAAGGCGCCGCCGATCTCCGCATGGCGAACTATATGCTCCAGGCCCAGCAGAAGTGGACTATCGCTCCGGTGCCGAATGCCGGCGGCTACCCTGGCTCTCCTTATTTCAAGATCTCGATTGCCGGCACCGACCGGGCTCTTGCGGCGGCCGGGGACGCTGAACTCGTGGTCCTGCCAACTTTCACCGGAGCTCCCGAACAACTGTGGCGCATGGATCAACTCGCCGATGGGAGCTGGCGCATCATGCCTAAGTCCGTGCCGGGCTCGAAAGACGCGCTGGCCCTATCTGCGGTAGGAAGCAGTTTCGCGACGCTGGCCAAGTTCGACCGTGCGAGCGAGAAACAGCGTTGGCTGGTGAAGGCGCCATGAACCATGGAAATACGCCCATGACAACGCCACGCTATTACGGCGCCTTGGCGCTGGCCGCCTTGGCGCTGGCGGTATCTTTGCGCATTCGGGCTGCGGCCGGCGACGCAGATCCGGTTTCCGCGGGGTCTCTCGCGCCTGCGGCCTCCCAGCCCTTGCCGCCGCGGGCCGATGGTTTCATTCCGCGCTGGCTGCTGCTTGAGCCAATTGGCGCCAACGGCCTCACGGACAGCGCGGTGCAAGGCGCTGTTGGGAAAGAGTACTTTCCCAACCAGTTCACAGTGGTCCCGCACGATGGCGACACGGTGACGCCCGGAGACATGCCTCTCACTTGGCACGCAGTGGATACCAAGAACTACAACGTCAACCTGTATCACTTCGCCACCGCCCTCAATAAGAACACCTCCGACGTTCTCTTTTGGGCTGTTACGGTTGTCAACTCCACGCAGGAGATGCGCGATATGCGCCTGGCCATCGGGTCGAACGCAGCTTCGGTGTGGTGGGTGAACGGCGAGGAGGTAATCGGGATCTATGGCGATCGGCAGACGGTGATCGATGATGGCGTATCCAAGCGCCTGGCGCTAAAGAAGGGCGCTAACGTGATCCGCGCCGCCATCGTGAACGGCGGAGGAGCCACCGACTTTTGCGCTCGATTCCTGGATGCGCAGGATCGGCCGTGGACCGGATTTACTATCGACCTGGGAGCGATCCATCCATGAACTTCACTTCCGCGACTCGATTCGCGCTCTCCGGCGGCCTTGCCGTCTGCCTCCCGTTTCTAGCCGCTCAAGACCGCACCCTGATTCCGTTCGGCACCAAACTCGACCCGAACGCCCAGACCCTCGCTTCACGGGAGCTTGCAAAGTCGCTAGCCAAGCCGGGAGGGCCGCAGTGGCAAGCCAAGGGCGATCAGCACCGGACTTATCGTTTTCCGGCGACCGGCGCCGAGATGCCTTATCGGCTTTACGTCCCCACAACTTGGGACGGCAAGTCGAAATTGCCTTTGGTGCTGATCTTGCACGGAGCGGGAAGTAATGAGAACCAATACGTTGACCAGAACAACAAGCAACTTCTGCAACTCGCCGAGCAGCACGGCTACCTGTTGGTCTCACCGCTTGGCTACAACCCCATGGGGGCCTATGGCACCTGCCTGCGCCTGCCCGCCGTGTTCGGGCAAGCCGACGCGGCTGCGCAGCAACGCGCGACTCAATGCGTGCAGAACGCCGAGACGCTGGAACGCAGCGAGCAGGACGTCATCAACGTGCTTGAGCTGGTCTTGAACGAATACCCGGTCGATCGCGCCTCGACGTTCCTCACTGGCCATTCCATGGGGAGCGGTGGAGCGTGGTATCTCGGCGCCAAATACGCCGGATATTGGGCCGCGATCGCTCCAATGTCGGGCCCGTTTGTAGAGCAGAGTACCTACCCGTGGGACCGCATTCGTAAGATGCCCATCTTCATGACCGAGGGTACGGGAGCCACTCCTTCACTTGCCGGGAGCCGCGCGATGCACGAGTGGATGAAAGCAAACGGATTCAACATCGAGTACATGGAAGTTGACGCAAATCATCCGGGCATGGTGCCCCTGGTGCTGCCCGCGGTGTTTGACTTCTTCGACCGCCATCGAGGAGCAAATCCTAAGTGAAGGGAAGCAAGTGAAGAACGACAGACGCACGTTCCTATTAACGGCTGGCGCTGCCGCGCTCTCCGCCCCGCGTTTTGCAGCGGGGCAAACAACCGCAAAACTGATCGTTCCCGATAAAACGTGGGATTGCCGGATGCCAGGCGGCATTCCGGCCCCCGAGAGCGGCGTCTTTATCTTCGAGGCCCAGATGAAGCTCGATCGTCTGGCCAATCTCGGCACAACCCCGTTCGGCAATCGTCGCGTCGCCGTCGGTCTCGAAGGGATGGTCACCGGGCCGAAGCTTTCGGCAACGGTCATGACGGGAGCATTGGATTTCGAACTGACCCTCTCTAACGGGGCCATCGAGGTCGAGGACTTCTTCGTTTTCAAAACGGACGACGGGAAGTACAGCCTCTCCCGTAGCGCGGGTGTGGGGGCCGATGCCAAGGATGTTCGAGTCGTGATGGATTTTGAGGCTCCCAACGGAAGCGCAGCGGAGTGGCTCAATACAGGTAAGTATGTGGCGCGCCGCATTGTGAACGAGACCGCCAAGACGTTCACTCTGCGCGTTTATGACGTCTCAAACGTAGCTGTCGACGCCAATGCGGCGAACGTCACCCGGATGGCGAAGCCTACGGGAGCCAAGCCTCAGCCCTGGGACTACCGGCAGAAGGATCCCGCGGAAAAGCCCGGCCGGGAACTTATCGTCGAATCCGTCGGCCTGAGCTCGTCGCAAAGGGTCGGCCCGAGCAAGCGCGGAACCCGCAACATCATACCGATTACCGGTGGCGATATTAGCGGCCGCATTACCGGGAAGGTGCTCGCCGGTGGCGCGGACTACCAGAATCTTTCCGCTCCGCCCGCCATCGACGCGCGCTATTTGTGGCAAGCCTCGGACGGCGAGATCATTATTGTTCGAAACACGACTTCTGCCGCCGGCGGCCTGGTTCCGGTGTTTGAAACCCGAGCAGACGGTCCCTACGCCTATCTCAACACCGGCCTGTATCTGAGTTCCAACCCTGGCATCGCCAACGGCGGCGTCAAGATCACCATGTACGACAGCACCAAATAGACATAGGAGACTTTCCCATGCACCTGAAGACAACACTGGCGGTCGCGGTCGGCGCGGGCGCATTCGTTACCATGCTCATCGCGCAAGGCACGACTGAAAAGATCCGCGCCGTGAGTTATACGCAGAAAGGGAATCCGCCCTCCGGTCCCGATCAGGTTGTGATCGAGCACGATCAAAGCCTCGCGACCCATACGATCTACCGGCCTGCGAACCTAACCGCTTCCAAATACCCGCTCGTCGTGTGGGGTGAAGGCGGCTGCGCGAAGAACGGCCTTACATTCCCGGAGTATCTGTCGGAGATCGCCTCCTATGGATACGTCATCGTCGCCGACGGACCACCGGTGGAGAATGCAAAGGGAGCGCCAGGCGGCGGACCTGGGGGCCCTGGTGCCGCGAAGGGTGGCCCCGGGGGCGGACCGGGAGCTGGCAAAGGCGGTCCTGGTGGCGCTCCTGGCGCAGCGGCGGCCAAAGGTAAAGCCGGTCCTCCGGCGGGCGCAGGCAACATGCTTGACGGTACGGCGCTGATCGCGGCAATGAACTGGATGGACAAGGAGGTCAAGGACCCGGCGAGCCGTTTCTATCGAAAGGTCGATTCGGCGCACGTTGCAGCGATGGGAATGTCCTGCGGCGGGCTGATGTCCTATGGCGCTTCCGCCGATCCGCGCATCGCCACGGTCGGCATCTGGAACAGCGGGATGTTCGATCCCAAGGATCAGAAGATCATCGACGGCCTTCACTCTTCCGTGATCATCATCACCGGCGGCGACAGCGACATCGCGCACGACAATGGCAAAAAGGACTACGAAGTGCTGCCTGCGCGCCTGCCGATCTTCTACGGCGTCTATCCATCCGTGGGCCATGGTGGAACCTACAATCAGGACAACGGAGGACCGTTCGGGCAAGTGGCAGTGGCGTGGCTGAAATGGCAACTGCAGGGCGACACCAGCGCCAAAGGCAAGGGATATTTTGTCGGCGACAAATGCACGCTCTGCACGGACTCCAACTGGCAGGTCCAGTCCCGGTCTCTGAAATAAGGACCTCGCTTCGTGCGCAAGTTTGTCGCGCTCTGCTGGGTGGCGGCTGCCGGGGTGGTCGCGATCCGGGCGCAGGTTTCGTCCGCCCCTTTCCCTTGGCTGGCTCCAGGTTCGGCTGCCGTTCTGCCGCAGGAGATGACCTTCGATAACCCCCTGGGGCGGCTGGGAGTCCTCAATGCGGAGGGTCCCGTCGAGACTAAGGGGAACCCATTCTTCGAGCCACTGGGATCGAACGGCCGCGCGTGCGTCACCTGTCACCAGCCCGCGAATGCAATGAGCCTCTCGGTCGAGACGGTCCGGGAAAGGTGGCGCGCCACCCACGGCAAGGATCCGTTGTTTGCCGCGATCGACGGTTCCGATAACCCAGCCCTGCCACAGGATCGCGAGTCGTCGCACTCCCTGTTGCTGAATCGCGGACTCATCCGCGTCGGATTGCCATGGCCACCCTCCCAAAATCCCAACCCGGAGTTCACGATCGAAGTCGTGCGTGATCCGACTGGCGTCAATCGCGATCCCGTCTGGGGTTTGAAGAGCGCCAAGCCGACTGTTTCCGTCTTCCGAAGGCCCCGGCCCGCCACGAACTTGAAATATGTTCTAGCGCCGGACAATGGCCCGTTCAATGTGAAGCTTGGAGTTCTGTTGGATAAGGACCCCGCAACCGGCAAGCCTGTCAGCATGAACATGATGGCCGACGCACGCGCGGGCACACTTGCAATTCAGGCCGAGAGCGCTTACCACGACCATCAGGAAGGCAAAGGACACCTCAGCCAGGAGCAATTGAATCGAATCATCGCGTTTGAGACCCAAGTCTACGCCGCGCAGATCTGGGACAACAGCGCGAAGGATCTGGTCGAATCTGGCGGCCCAGGCGCCTTGGGCCCGCAGAACCTGCAGCGGGAAACGGCAGGCGTCTTGAACAGTCCGGCCAAGCCCGTCTTTCTATCCTTCGATCGATGGAAGACCGATACAGCGTTCCGCCAGTCCGTCGCCCGCGGGAATGACATCTTTCTGAACCGCACATTCTGGGTTCGAGATGTGGCGCACATCAACTCGATCGGTTTGGGCAATCCCGCGAAGAGAAGCTGCGCCGTCTGCCACAACGCCGTTATGTCCGGCATGGATCGCGCTCCCGGCTGGGTGGATTTGGGAACGTCGAATTTTCCCACTTGGACCGAACCCAAAACGGAGAACGAGCCCGGCCAGCTTCCGGTTTTCAAGTTGACCTGCCGCGCCGGCGCCAAGCCGCATCCTTTCCTCGGCCGTATTATCTATTCGAGTGATCCAGGTCGGGCGTTAATCACGGGTAAATGCGCCGACATCGGAGCCATCACCATGGGCCAGTTCCGCGGATTGGCCGCTCGCGCGCCGTACTTTTCTAATGGGTCGGCAAAGAATCTGATGGAACTTGTGGACTACTATGACCGGCGCTTTGACATGCGGCTAACGACTCAGGAAAAGGAAGATCTGGTGAACTTCCTGGGGGTCCTATGAAACGACTGGTTGGTCTTTTTCTTGCCGCTATTCTCGCCGGCGCGCAGGCCAAAGCGGAGAACTTGTCGTTCGTCGCTTGCCCCATCGTTCGCGATACCCAAACCGTCCCGTGCTGGCTGGCCGAATACAACGGCGAGACCTATTATCTGGGCAATCAGGGCGGCGTGGCCCAAGACTTCTATCCGCCCCAACTCAACCACCGCGTCTTAGTCGAAGGCGCGATTGCCGGCGGCCCGCGCGTCTGCGGCGGAGTCCCTCTGCGTCCCGTCAAGACTTCCGTACTGCTGGAGATCGACCGAGCTTGCAATACGATTCTGCCGGCTGAGGATGGCATCGAAGCGCCACAGGGTCCGCCGAATCGCAGCGCCAGTTCCTGGGTCCGGTCGGATGGCCCTGGCGAAAACACTCTGTACTTCGATTTCGACAACGACTTCCTAAGCCTGCACACCACCAACGCGATCCAAAGCGTGGTGCAATACTTCCAGCAATCCAAAGCCTCGGCAATCGAAGTCTCCGCCTACCGGGGTTCCTCCAAGCTTTCCAATGGGACAGTGATGGTTGAGCAACAAGGGATCGCCGCCGCGCGCGCAAGCAAGGTTCACGATATTCTTGTTGGCTTGGGCGTACCTCGGGCCGCAGTGAAGGTACAAGTGGTCACAGGAGTTCGAGAGCCGGATGGAATCACCGACCCGTGGAGCCGAAAAATCGAACTATCGGTGAAGCACTGAGATCTTGGCCGAGAGACGGTTTGCTACTCTAAGAGCCGCCGCCAGGAATGGACCGGAACTCCAATGCACTTCCGCGGACTTGATTTAAACCTGCTGGTCGCACTGGATGCGTTGATAACGGAACGAAGCATTTCCCGGACGGGCGAGAAGATCCACCTGAGCCAACCGGCAACCAGCGGAGCCTTGGCCCGTTTACGCGAATATTTTAAGGATGACCTTCTAGTCCCGGTAGGGCGCAAGATGGTTCTGACCCCGCTTGCCGAGGAGCTGGCCGAGCCCGTACGACAATTGCTCCTCCAAACCGATGCGATCATCCATCGCAGCCCGGCCTTCACGCCGATGACGTCAGACCGGGCGTTCCGCCTGGTAATGTCTGACTATGTGGCCACCACGCTCATGAGCCGCGCGCTTCCGGAGATCCAGCGCCAAGCACCGCGGATCAAGGTGCAAGTGCTGGTTCCCGGAACACGCACGGACTGGATTGAGCGCGGAGAGGCCGATTTGATGATCATGCCGCAGCAGTACCTTTCCCCGAATCATCCTTCCGAGCCGCTATTTGAGGACCATTTCGTCTGCATTGCCTGGGCCGGTAACACCGGGCTCGGTGAACATTCCATCTCCCTGCGCGACTATTTGCGGCTCGGTCATGTCGTCGTCCGCTTCGGAGAACAACAGGAGGTGCCCGCCTTCGAAGAGAAGTTCATGGAACACTTCAGCCAGGCCCGCCGCATCGAAGTGGTCACCACGGGATTCACGCTGGTTCCACCACTGATCATCGGTACGACGCGGATCGCGACCCTGCACCGCAGGCTTGCCGAGTTCTCCGCGCAGCACCTGCCTTTGAAGATCCTCAAGCCTCCGGTGGAGATTCCTTCGATGGTGGAATCAGTCCAATGGCAGACGGTTCGCGAGGCGGATCCCGGTCTTCGATGGATGCGTGGCCTGCTTAAGGCTTGCTACGCAGAGGCTGCTTCAAACTCTTATACACCGCCTCGACGAACATCCCGGTCGTCCAGGGCCCCGAATCCGCGCCGTAACGCGTCTCGTAGTCCGCGGTAACTCTGGCCGTCTTCACCTGGTCCAGCGATGCTCCACTCGCGATCAGCGCCTTTACCCGGTCGCGGATGATCGCCAGCATATCGCGGTACTCGGTCACTTCGTGCTCGTCGCACAGGTAGCCGTGACCGGGAACGACCAAGGTTCCGCCCTCGCCCGAGTGCTCGAACACTGTCTGCGAAAGGATCGTATCCAGCGCGTCGATCTCCCCTTGAATACTTCCGCCGTTTGCCAGATCGAGAAACGGAAACTGAGTCGTGTTGAACACATCGCCCGCAACGATTACGTCGGCGCGGCGGAAGTGGACGATGCTATCGCCATCTGTGCTTGCGTCGGGCACGTAGAACATTTCTATACTGTCGCCGTTGTGGAACTTGCGCCTCCGTCCGGCCATGTAGGTGTCGACGGGCCACGCTCCCGCCGGAGCGGGTGAATTTCCCAATGATCCGTCCATGCGAGCTGCGACATTTTCCTGGGCCATGATCGATGCCGTGGCTCCCGCGCCGGGAAACTGCAGCGACAGGAACGTGCCTACCACGCTCGGATCTGAGCCCGCATCTTTCAACTTCTCATTGCCGCCGGTGTGGTCGGTGTGGAAACTGGTGTTGGCGATGAATTGGATAGGCTTCGCCGATAACTTCCGGATGGCCACCATGATTTTATCGGTCAGTTGCCCTGCGCCGGAATCCACCACGTAAGCGCCTTCATCGCCGGTTTGAACCACGATGTTGCCGCCATCGCCCACCAGCATGTATACGTTGTTCCGCACCGGCAATACATGAATGTCGCCATCCCGTGGATCGGGATCGATCGCCCGGCTTGTCAGAGGCGGACCTGCTACGGGAACCGTCCGCGCGCGCGCCTCAGCATCGGTAGCGCTTCCTAGCTTCTGTTCAAACTCGCCGTACAGCGTCTCGGGACCGCCCAAAGCACCCAGCAGTGCGATCGCATGCTTCTTCGAGTACTCATCCAGATACGGATGCTTGCCGAACAGGTAGTTGGGCACTTCGTCGTCTGCGCGTCCGGCCACTTGTTCGCTATCGTCACAGGGGAACAGCCAGGCGCCGGGGTCGGCAGGCTGGCGGAAGAAGTCCGTGGTCTTGATCAACGGCTCGGCCAGGTAAACCGGATCGTTGATCACGGAAGTGTAAGTGATGTGATCGCCGTGCCGCACGAAGAATTCGGTGAGCGTGGCCTGATCGCTTTCCGGAGTACCGTTGCGGCGCAGCCAGCCTTGCTTGATGTGAGTCGTCTCCACACGTAGAGCGTTGCCCACGAAAGTCCCAGTGGAGAATCCCATCCAAGTATGCGGCGCGTAGGCCGGAGGATGCGGCCGCCCATCCATCCAGATGACGCGGTGCCCCTCGAACGTTTGCGAGTACCAATGAATGGCGATTAGTGTCTGCAGTTTCGGGTCGCGCTCCTCCCACACACGCGTGTTGCCGATGGCTCGCACCGAGTAAGGCGCCACGTAGCCGTCGCACTGGTGATAGCGGGAAGTGAGGCGCGAGGTGTCATAAGACAGGGCCCACAGACGGCCCGCTTCGTTGATCGGAATTCCACCGTAGTCCACCAACTCCGGTCCGGCGCCGCGCTCCTCGCTGTCCTCCTGGAGATTGGCGGTCCACCAGCCGGAGAAGTCGACGGCGGGCGGAGGTCCGCCGCGGCCTGGGCCTTGCGCGCGCGTCGGCCCCGCGCCGGCCAGCAGCATTCCTATGCATAACCAAGACGACCGGGGGAGTGTCATGTCATTTCTCCGAGCACGTCATTTCTCCAAGCAGGGCCGCGGCGACCATCCGCTCGCATCCGCTTGCTTCTTGAAGTGCACGCTGTACCAATAAGGCGTCGTCAGGTACTCTGGATCGGTCACTTCCACGGACGCGACCAGGAGAGTGTCTCCGCCGGGAACCTGGAACAGGTCGTAGTATTCGACGAACGTGGCGTTCGCGCCGTAGGGGATGCCGTTCCTCGCAAGATAGCCGGGTCTGGCTTGCGTGGTGATCACCTTAAGTGATCCCCCCGCGCCGCCCGAGCTGCCGAGTTGGAACCCGGCAATGGCCGGCCGCGGACGATCCCAGGACGCGATCGAGACTCCCTGCCAATCTCCCGCCTTGCCGCGCGGTTGCCCGAACGAAAACCAGCGCGTCTGGCTGCCCGAATCGGTTTCCATCTTCAGGACGTCGTCGCCGTCCCAGGTGATGTGAATGCGGCCGGGCATCCGCAAAATTCCGCCTGCGCCATAGGATTTGCATGCTTCTCCGGCGGCTGCATCATTGCCGGGGTCCCAAGCGGCTGCTGCGCGGCGTCCGGCCGCGTTGACCGGAATGCCTCCGGCGTCTCCTTTCGGCGCAGCAGAAATCCGATACCGCCAGTCCTCGGTGATCTGAGCGACCCAATACCCGGTGGGGTCGAACGCCGCCGCGCGCTTGGCTGTTTGCGGCGCTCGCGGCGGCCCAGGGGGCTGTGCGCAAAGCGGATAAACACTGGCGAGAAGCGCGAGGAACCTAGAAGCCCGCATTAGTTCCCCTTCCTCAGAAGCTGCGCTTGTGCACACTCCGACATCACGTTCAAAAATGCTGCGTAGGCACTCTGGGTTATGACGAAGGGATGAGGCTGCCCTGCGCCACGCTGCTTCAGCAGATCGAGCCGCGCCGCGAAGCCGTCCATCAGCGGATGATTCTGAATTTCGACGGTGACGTGGTTCTCCGCCGCGATCCGCGCGTAGCGTTGCACTGAGTTGATGTAGTCCCGCAGTCCGTCGGCCGATACGAAGCCGGCCGACAGCACCGTACCGCCGAAGAGTCCCGCCATATATTTCTTGCCCCCGTCGAATACGGGGAATATCAGCGCCAGCGCACCAGGCGTGTGCCCCGGAACCAGCACCGGAACAATGCTCGTGTCGCCGAGCGTGATAGGCTGCAAGTCCGCCACAACCTGGTCGCGCTTAGGCTGAGGAGCGGGCGCGCCTTTGCCCTGAGCAGGCGAAGCATCGAGAAGATCCCAGTCGGCCTTCGAGAGAAATACCTTGGCGCCGTAAGTCTCCTGCAAATATCGTGCCGCGCCGAAGTGATCGGAGTGCCCGTGCGTCACGATCACGTAGCGCGCCTGAGCTGGATCGAGCCCAAGCGCCTTCAGGCCCGGAAGCAAAACTGAGTCGATTTGTTCCGGATAACCGGCGTCGATCAGGATCAGCCCCTGGGTTGTCTGAAGAATGTAGACCGCCGTTCCCACGCTGCCCACCACGGACAAGTTGTCAAACAGCCGCGTGGGTGCAATCGCCGGATCGGTCGGGCGGTTCGGCATGGAGGACTCGGCGCAAAAATAGTTGGCAGCTTCCGCCCACTGGGTACCTGCGATGCGCTTGGCGTTCTCGATGCGGGTTTGTATCGCCGCGCTATCCTGCGCCATCGCGGGGACAGCGAGCAAAGCCAGCGCCGCGGCGCAAAACCTCATCTTCATTTCCCGGAACCCTTGCCGCCGGCTTCATCCCGGACCCTCTGGTTGAACCGGTATTCTTCGGTGGGCACGCAATAGATTTGTTCATCCCAACGCTTCGATTTTTCGCGGTCGATGCGAAAGATCTTGGTGTCGCTCACCCATGGCCGTGTGTACATCTCCGGATCCGTCAGCGTCATTGTCAGCTCGAGCGTATCTTTGTCCACACGCCGGTAACGTTCCTGAAGGCGCATGTTCTCGCTGTGCGGGTACCCGAACTTGTCCAGCCAGGTGCGTTGGTCGAACCCGGCGCTATCCACCACGAACACGTTTCCCTCCCAGCGTCCGATCGAGGTCCCGTCCCAGGTGGGCTCCAGATCGTCCGCCTTCGGCAGCGGGCGCCCATCCGTGAAGACCTCGCGCCAATCATGGTGCCATTCGAAGAACTGAATCATTCGGCCGGGCACCTGAACGATCTCCATCGTCTGGTGGGGCGTGATGACCTCGGTATTTAGAAGCCGGGGGATCCCCAACGGATCGCAGGTGCCCATCGGATCGTTACCAAGAGCGGGCGGCACGGCCCGGGGACCATATCCCGGCTTGTTGTTGTCGAACTTCGCCTTGCCGGCTTCGGTCAACGGAGCATCCGCGGTGCCGTCCCGGCTGCCCGTGCCCGAATATACGTTGCCGAAGGTCTGAAAGCGGCTGGCCCGATTCCAGTGGCCGGAAAGGTCGTGAGGATCGAAGCCGCCGTTGTTCTGAGCGGTGTTCTGCGCGGCAAGGGGCAGCGTGGCGATGGTGAGCAGCAGGACCGTTCTCATCGCTATTCCCGCTTGGCTGCCGGTGGTCCCGCACCGGGGCCGAGCGGCCATTCTTTTCCGTTCACGACGAGTCCCTTGGCAAGACAAGCCTTGGCGCCCGCAACTTTAGAAGGATTGCACGTCAATACGATCTGATCACCGGGCTTCATCGTAGTGCGGCTCCAGCCAACCTTCATGTTCTTCAGCATGAGAGGCGTCGGCAGCAGCTCCGCCGCCCAATGCGCGAGATCTCCCTGCTCATTTTTGACTTCGAAATAAATCTGCGGGTGCGGGTTCACAAGATCCCACTCCGTGACCGTCCCCGTGATCGTAATCGTTTTATCCAACTGGTAAGAAATGTTGCTTCCGTGATGGGCGAAAGCAAGAGAGGCCGAAGCGAGCAGCGTGGCGGCCGCAGAAAGATAGCGAATGCTCCGGTGAGCCATACCGCGTCAGTATAGGGCTCGCCGCGCAGCTTGGAGAAATCGTTTGTTGCGATGGCAGGCATCCACGGGACGGATGGCAGCCTGACCATCTTGTTTGCCGGCGGGACCTGTGCCATCATCAGCGGAGACATTACGAGGTCCATTAGATGAAGCCACGGGTTTTGTCACGACGCGCGTTTTCGAAGGCATCCATCGCCGCGCCCTGGGTTCTGCGCGCCCAGCAAACGCCTTTGCGCGCCCGCATCAAGGTCGATACCGAACGGGTGATCGGCGACATCGATCCCAAGCTCTATGGGAATTTCGTCGAACACCTTGGACGTTGCATCGAGGGAGGGGTGTTTGACGAGAATTCGCCGCTGTCCGACTCGAATGGTTACCGGCGCGATGTGTTGGATGCCGCGAAGAAGCTCGGCGTCTCGATCCTGCGTTGGCCGGGCGGAAATTTTTCTTCCAATTACCACTGGAAGGACGGCATCGGTCCTCGGGACAAGCGGCCTCCGCGGCTCGAGATGGCTTGGGGAACCGTCGAAAGCAATCGTTTCGGAACACATGAGTTCCTGAACTATTGCGAGATGCTCGGCACCGAGCCCTATATCTGCGCGAATCTCGGAACCGGCACATGGGAGGAAGCCCAGCACTGGGTTGAATACGTGAACTCCCCGCAGGACACCGCGATGACGAGACTGCGCAAGGAGAACGGCCGGCGAGATCCCTGGAAGGTGACCTATTGGGGGCTAGGCAATGAGATGGACGGTCCGTGGCAGATGGGTCATAAGAGCGCGGAAGATTACGGCAAGTTCGCTCTGGAAGCCGCCAAGTTGATGAAATGGACCGATCCGAACATCAAACTAATCGCGGCCGGGTCTTCGAACTACAACAACGGCATCGATTGGATTGGTTGGAACCGGACCGTACTCGACTTTCTCAAAACCCACGCCGATTACCTGTCCCTGCATATGTACGTGGGCAACGCCGCTAACGACTTCGGCGAATTCCTAACCAGTTCGTTGACGCTGCGCGACCGGATTAAGACAACCGAAGGCGTGATCAACGCGGTCATGTCCGGGCAGCCCCGCAGCCGCAAAGTTTACATCGCCTGGGATGAATGGAACGTATGGTACCGGGCTCGAGGGGATTCGCAGCGAGGACGCCGAATCCTGGAAGAACGCTACAACCTGGAAGACGCGCTGGTGGTCGCCACGTTCCTGAACACCTTCGTGAACAATGCGCACATCATCAAGATCGCCAACATGGCGCAGTTGGTGAATGTAATCGCCCCGATCTTTACCGACGAAAAGCGCATGTTCCTGCAAACGATTTATTATCCGCTTGCCCTGTTCGCGAACAACACCAAAGGCCAGGCGTTGGATCTGCTGGTGAAGAGCCCGTCCTATAAGAGCGGCGACTTCGACGAAGTTCCGCATCTGGATACCTCGGCCGCGCTGGATGGCAAGAACCTTGTGGTGAATATTGTCAATCGCCACCGGGACGAGACAGTCGAAACGGAGATCCAGCTCGAGGATCGGGAGTTTGCGGGGCCAGTGGAGATTTTCGAGGTAAACGCGGCGGACATCAAGGCCGAGAACAGCTTCGAAACAACGGCTGTGAGAACGGTGCAGCGTTCGGCGAAGTCGGAAAAGAACCTGCTGCGTTACAGCGTGCCGGCGCATTCGTACACGATGTTGAAGGCAACTCTTACGTAGTTACGGCGTCGGGACAGGGTCGTAGTCCGTCCGGTCTGCACGTTCGAAGATCTTGCCTGCGGGGTTGACGATCGAGTTCCACACGAGCCCTCCAAAGAGCAGAGCCGCGAAGCCCGTGGCGAGAAGGAATCCGTAGCGCGCGCCGCCCATGGCGTCGCTGACCGCTCCCATGGCAAGCGGAGCGAGTACCGCGGAGAGACAAGTAAAGAAGAGGATCACTCCGGCGCCCGCTCCGTGTTCGGATTTCCGCAAACAGCTAATGCCTTTGGAGTTGATGGTCGGATAGATCACCGACATGAAGAGACCCGAAAGGGGAAGACTATATACGGCCCAGTCGGCTCCAGCCACCATTCCAATAACGAAGCATGCCAGGATCAGGCCGCTTGAAAGCGCGAGTACGGTGGTCCAGCGAAACTGACTTAGCATCCAGGCTCCGAGAAAACGACCGGTAGCGCGAAGCAGAAAGAAAATCGAGATACTGTACGCGGCGACCCGAGTTGCCGGCCCGTGATACCCGGCGAGCAAAGTCGGCATCCAAACATAGATTGCCGACTCGACCGCAACATAAAGAAACGCGCCCAACGAAAATCCCAGGACAAAACGGTTCTTCAACACCGCCATGAGCACTTTAGTGTTGGTGTGTTCCTCGGAGACCGCAGTGCGGGACGGGTAGCGAACGCCCAAGGCGGTGACGATCAAGAGTAGGCACATGCTACCAGCAATCACGTAGAGCCACCGCCAGGAAATGCCTCGGCCTAAAAGCTGCGCCAGAATCGCGGGACCGGCGATCGAACCGACTCCGAAGAAGCCTTCGATCGTGTTCATCAGCGATGTGTGCTGAGCAGTCGATTTCGCAATATCTCCCACCAGAGCCAGCGCTCCGGTTTTAAAGACTCCGATGGCGATTCCCGAGAGCGCCATTAGCACGCAGAAGTATGGGAAAGAGGTGCCTGCGATGAACAAATAAGACGTGAGGGCGAAAAGGCTCAGGCCGGTGACGATTGTCGATTTTCGTCCGAGGCGGTCAGCCAAATGACCTAGGAAGAAGCCGGACAAGGCGATGCCGCTCATGGTCGCGTACTGAAAAGATCCCGCGGCGGTGAGACTCAGGCGGAAGGCTCTGATGATTTCGGGAATGATGATGCCGACCGAATCCGTGGTCATCGCGAACATCGCGAACATAAGGAATGTCAGGCCCTTGATGGCAGCCAATGTCGAATGTTCACGCGCTCGCGCGGGTTGGATCACAGTGAAGCCTCCGCTGTCGCGGAAGGCGTGACTGTAAACCGCTGTTCTCCAGCGTGAGTGGAGTGTGCGATTTCACAGGTCATGCTCGTCAGATTCACTTCGAGCCGGAGCCAATCATTCAGGCTTCGCCATTCGATACGGATCCCATGATCGTCAATCGGCAATAGGTGAAACTCGCCCGAGAAAGCCGGATGACCGTTGCGGAAACGGATCAACTGCATGAGCGTCTTCACGACCGGACGGTCGAGGTTCGCTTCGAGTTCAACGCCCGTATAGTAATGCCGGTTGATGTCACGCCCGGTATCAGTGCGTTTGAGAAGGTCCATGTCATTCGTTCCGGCAAGCAGGCCCGCGTAGTACACCTGCGGCACGCCGGGCGCAAAAAACTGGAGGGCGCGAGCAATCAGATACTCTTCATCACGCCGACCAAGCGCGTCATAGTAAGTGCAGTTGACCTGATACAAGTCCAAGTTATTTGCAGCGGCTCCGGTCGCCTGCCGGCTCTCGCCCTTGCTGCGCTCATGAATCGTTTCGACCAGGCTGTCGATCTCTTTGGATGTCAACAATCCCTGCAGGGCATCCGCACCTTTACGGGTTGGTCCGACATCGATTACACCGATTCCGTCATGAGTATCGAGTACCGTGACGCAGTTCCGAGGACTTATTACGAGCCAGTGTTTCAGGCGTGCCGCGTTGCGCGTAAACAGCGTGTGCAGTACGAGCGGCGGAAGTGCAAAATCGTAGACCCAGTCAACATGCCGGGCAATGTCAATCTGATCCTGATAATGCGCGTGCACCTCCACGAGCACGTCGATCCCTAATGCGTGCGCCTGCTCCGTGAGTTCAGCAATAAAATCGAACGTCTCCGGGATCATGAAGCAACTGGTACCCGGCCTCTTGATGGCGTAGCCGGCGGCATCCAGCCGGATCGCACGGACGCGAGCAGCGGCGAACTGGCGCAGGATCTGTTGCAAGTAAGCTCGGCCTGCTCCGGAACAAACGTCTATATCGATCTGCTCCGATGTGAATGTGGTCCACAGCAAGTGTTCCGTGCCGTCGTCGCATCGGGTCTTTGCAAAAGGGAGGCCCGGCCGAGGACGATAAATCTTAAGCAAGTCCGCCTCAGAAGCCCCTTGGGGAAACACGCGGCCAAATGTGAGAAAAAGGTCCGCGTACGAAGACTCGCTCCCCCTTTGGTGGAAATCTTCGAATTGCGGTGAGCGGCTCGAAATATGATTGACGATCAGATCGGCCATTAGATCTCGACCCTCCGCCAATGCGCGCACGTCTTCCCAAGAACCCAAGCGAGGGTCGACCTTCGCGTGATCGATCGGATCGAAGCCCGCATCGGCTCCATCGATCGGCCAGTAGAAGGGCAGCAGATGCACGCCGCCAAACAAGCCTTCTAGTGGTCCGCCGAGCACGTCTTGCAACTCGCGTAATCCTCCGCCGGACAGGCGGTCGACATACGTGATTAGCTGGACTTGATTCCGCACGGCCCCTCAGAACTTCAAGGCGTCTTCTAACGTCCAGTCGGGAATTGCGCCGTGGCGGCTCGCGACAAGAGCGCCCACTCGGTTTGCAAACTGTGCAATCTTTCCCACGGGCCATCCGGAACTAAGTCCATGTAGGAACGCAGCGGCGAACGCATCGCCCGCGCCTACAGGATCGGCCACATCCACTGCGTAGCCGGGAGCCTCTATAAACTCGTCTTCGAGAAGCATGGCACATCCCCGTGCCCCCAAGGTCACGGCAACGGCCTTCCAACCATATCGATTTGCCGCTTCGCGGCAAAAGAGTTCGGAAGTCCGAGGCAGGCCGGTGAACTGGCGTACCGCGTCAAGTTCCTCCTCGTTAAGCTTGACCACATCCGCGCATGCGAGAAGCCCGGCCACAAGTTCCGGGGAATCGTATCCGGGGCGAAGATTTAAATCGTAGAACTTCGAGGTTGAGGGAAGGGCTGCAAGCAAGTGGTCCAGAACGGCCTTGCCCTGAGGAAGGGCCGCGAAAAGTGTCCCGTAGTAGAACCATTTGGGCTGCCACTCCTGGAGCAGTTTCAAGTGTTCGTCAGAGATGGTGACGGAATCGTACGCCGCAGGTCTAGAGATAACAAACCGCGTCTGCTCGTCAGGACCCAAGTGGACCTGGGCTGTACCCGTATTGAATCGGCAAGTTCGCTGAATGAGCGAGGTATCGAGTCCAAGTGACGCAATCTTTGTGATCGTGCATTGACCCAATTCGTCAGGGCCGACAGCGCTGATTAATCGAGGATCGCAATCCAAGCGTTTTGCGTGAGCGGCGAAACTTAACGGAGCGCCGCCCAAGCATTTTGATTGTTCGTAGATGTCCCAAAGAACTTCACCAACGACCAGGATGCGTCGGGAAGCCTCATTCGTCATCAAATCGATCCCGTCCTATAAAGACAAATCTGTAAAGACAAATCTGCGTCTTTGAGAATGTCAGTCATCGGCAAACGCTAGTATTGGTGGTGATCGCACCCTCTGTCAAACTCTTTCTTTGCGGGTTCCGCAGGAAGCGCGGATTACCAGATGGAAATTGAGCAGAATGTCGCGAGCCGGAAGCGACGGGTTCCGGAGCCGCTCCAGCATCGCGCCCACGGCCGCTGCCCCCATTGCCGGGCAAGGCTGATGAATGGTGGTGAGCGGCACCGAAAGAAGACTCGCGTACTTGACGTTGTCGATTCCCGCCAGCCGGACCCCGCCCGGCACGCTCACACCGAGCTGGTTGAGCGTCTTGAGGAGATGCCCTGCGGTGAAATCGTTGGCGCAAACGATACCGTCGGGACGATGCTTCGCGAGTGCCGTTTTCAACTGTTTCCGATCCTGAGGCTCGATCCGGCTGACGCTCGGTTCTGGGCCACGGCCCGAGTTCGCGAGAGCCTCGCGATATCCCGCGATCCGCGCATCGACCGTGGGCGCGGAACCCGGACGGCCAACGAACATGACCCGGCAGCAACCGGAGCGGATGAGATGGGAAGTGATGACATAACCCGCTCTGTGATTATCGATGCCAACCAGATCATACCGGCTTCGCTCGGGGTAAGAGACCAGGTCGCGATCGAGAAGAACCACCGGGATCCCGGCTCTATCGAGCGCATCAGCGATGCTGCGATTGATCGCGTCCTTTTGCGCCGTCAGTTCCAGCGGCGCGAAGAAAACGCCAGAGACCTTCTTCGCCACCAATTGACGGCAGGCTTGGGCGGCCTGCTGCTCCAGGTTCTCTTCGGCGCTGAGCGAACTTCCCCACAGCAGCACATGCTGGCTCCCGTGTTGCGCCTCCGCCATGCCGCGGCAGATTGGCTCGAAGATCTCGGTGCGCCCGAGTTCCGGGATCAGCAGGCCGAAGGTGTAACCCCGGGTGGCTGACTCTGCACGGACATAACTGCCGGAGCCCATGCGACGCTCGATGACTCCGGCCAACTGCAATTCGCGTAGTGCCCGGATCACCGTCGGACGAGACGCGCCAAAGTCCTTAGCCAGCTGTGATTCGCTAGGAAGGCGATCTCCCGGCGAATACTGTCCGGATATGATCCCGTCTGCCAGCGTTTGCCGGATGACCTCGTACTTCGGCGGCAATCCCTGCTGAGTCACAAACTTGATAATACAGGTTGCGCGGCAGCCGAGCAACCGCCTTGACTTGCCCGTGGTCCCGTTTTATATTGCCATCTGCTGGGTCAAACCGGCTGCATTTGAACGACTTGTCAATACAGGTTGTGGCACGAATTCCCGGTTTTTGAATGAGTCCAATCATGAGAACCCAATCGATGTTGTTTGTCTTCGGCGTGCTGCTTGCCAGTAGCGGCACGCGCGCGCAGGTCGCTGAAAAGTTTAATCCTCCCCGCGCGGCCTGCTGTCTCATCAACAATGCGCAAGCGCTCGCCGGGCAGTTGCAGGACTGGAATCAACTCAGCCGTTATCATCAGGCCGACCAGGATCTGAAGAAGCAGCCGGTGCCTGCTGGGCGCGTTGTTTTCATGGGCGACTCGATCACCGATTTCTGGAACCTGGAGCAGTATTTTCCGGGTAAGCCATACGTGAACCGCGGAATCGGCGGCCAGACGACGCCGCAGATGCTGGTCCGCATGTATCCCGATGTCATCGAGCTGAAGCCCGCCGCAATGGTGGTTCTGGCCGGCACCAATGACATTGCCAGGAACACCGGGCCGGAGACCGCCGAGATGATCCAGCAGAACATCATGGCGATGACTGAATTAGCGCACCACCACGGAATCAAAGTGGTTCTCTGCTCGGTTCTGCCGGTGAGTGACTATCCCTACCAGCGGTCGCAAAACGCGCCGGCTGCACCGGCGGTCGGCGGCAGGGGCGGTCCTCCGCGCGTTGCCGCCAAGATGACGGATAGTCATCCGGCGGGCGACATCCTGAAGCTGAACGCCTGGATGAAGGATTACGCCGCGAAAGTGGGCGCCGTCTATGCGGACTATTTCAGTGGGACCGTCGATGACCGGGGCTGGCTGAAAGATACCTTCTCGACGGACGGCCTGCACCCGAATGTCGAAGGCTACAAGGTAATGGCCGGAATCGTTGCGGAAGCGATCCAGAAAGCGTTGGCGAAATGACACGGCGGGCATGCTTGGCGGCGGCGGCCGCACTGTGCGCCGGGGCGGTGCTTCCGGCGCAGAGCGGGCTAGAGAGTTGGGTGACCACGTGGACGACGGCTCAGCAACTGGTGGCGCCTACAGGTCCTCCGAGGGCGGCCAGGCAGAAGGGCCCGGAAGCGTCGAACCTGCCGGCGTCGTTCGCGGATCAAACCGTCCGGATGGTAGCGCATGTCAGTTTAGGCGGCCGTCGTGTCCGGGTCGAGCTTTCGAACATGTTGAACGCGCAGCCGCTCGAAATCGGCGCCGCCCACGTGGCAGTGGCCAAGGCCGGGGGAGAAATCGCCGACGGGACCGATCGGGTCCTTAAGTTCGGAGGAACCGCATCATTCACGATCCCCGCCGGGGCGATAGCGGTCAGCGATCCCGTGGACCTTGAGGTTGCGCCACTTTCGGACCTCGCTGTGTCGCTGTATCTGCCGCGCGATACCGGCGCCCCAGCCAACCACACGGTCGGGTTGCACACGGCCTATATCTCAAAAGGGAACACAGCAGGTTCGCGAAGCATGCCGGAACCCACGACCATGTCCGCGTATGCCTGGCTGGCGGGTATTGACGTTGACGCCTCGCGCGACGCTTACACGGTGATCGCGTTGGGGGACTCCATCACCGACGGGTTCGCGACGACGCGGGATGCCAATATTGCTTGGCCTACCGTGCTTGCCAAGCGATTGAAGGAGAACAAGTCCACGCAGCGCGTGGCGGTAGTGAATCAAGGCATCTCCGGCAACCAGGTGCTTCGCGACGGCGCTGGTATCAGTGCGCTGGCTCGCCTGGATCGCGATGTTTTGACACGCCCCGGCGTGAAATGGGTGATCCTGCTGGAAGGCATTAACGACATCAACATCCGCACCAGGCCGAATGGAGCTAACCCGCTGACCGCTGAGGAACTGATTGGGGGCTACCGGCAAATCATTGAGCGTTGCCATGCGCAGGGCATCAAGGTGATGGGAGCGACTCTCACTCCGGCCGAGGGCGTGCCTACGTACTCCGAGCATGGCGAGGAGGTTCGGGTGGCGGCGAACCGCTGGATCCGGACGAAGGGGAATTTCGATGCGGTGGTCGACCTTGAAGCGACCCTGCGCGACCCGCAGCACCCGGCCAAACTAAAACCGGAATTCGATTCGGGCGACCACATCCATCCCAACGACGCGGGCAACCAAGCAATGGCGGGCGCGTTTGACGTAGGAGTTTTTGCGAAGTGAGGATTGCCGCTCCGTTCCTTATCGCCGTTACGCTGGCCGCGCAAGGCCCGCCCGCGGCTGTCCGCTCCCCTGAAGTCCATCCGGACCGGACGGTTACCTTCCGCTTGCGCGCGCCGCAGGCCACGCTGGTCGAACTCGCTGGCGAGGTGCTGCAAGGCAAGCGTGCGCAGCCGATGACCAAGGGCAACGACGGTGTTTGGAGCGTTACCGTTGGGCCTCTGCCGCCGGAGATCTGGATCTACAACTTCCGCGTGCAAGGCGTTGACCTGCCGGATCCTTCCAATATCAGCCTGATGCCGCGCGCCGCGGGAGCCGCCGCGGTTTCGAGCCTCGTGGAAATCCCGGGCGACGGCCCAATGTTCTACGACGCGCGACCGGTGCCGCATGGCGAAGTGCGCATGGTTCTCTACGAATCGAAGACCATGGACGTGGACCGTTACGTCTGGGTCTACACGCCACCGGGTTATGACCAGTCGAACGCGAAGTATCCGGTCTACTACCTGCTTCATGGCAACGGCGAAACGCAAAGCGGTTGGGTGATGAATGGCCGGGCGAATGTCATTCTCGACAACTTGATCGCCGACGGGAAAGCTCAGCCGATGGTCGTGGTGATGCCGCACGGGCATCCGATTCAAAGCGCCTCCGTCGGACCTTTCCGGGAGGTTCCTCCGGTAGCCGAACAGGGTCTCCGCAACTACAAGCTCTTCACCCAGGACATGCTGGAACAGATCATCCCGATGGTGGAGAAAAACTATCGCGTCTACACCGACGCGGACCATCGCGCGATCGGCGGATTGTCCATGGGGGCGATGCAGAGCGTCGCGATCGGGCTGGCGCATCCCGAACTGTTTCACTATGTTCTTGCTTATAGCGGCGGATTTGGCTCCCTGGGCGTGACGTCGGCCAGCACGGATGTTGAAAATCAAACGCCTTGGAAGGAACTGCTGGCGAATCCGGCGGAGGCGAAGAAGTCGTTACGGTTGTTGTTCCTCGGTTGCGGGCAGGACGAGGCCGGAATGCTGGCGCCGGGGAAGAGGCTCGCTGGTTTGCTGAAGGAAAAGGGGATCAACATGGCGTGGGCCGACTATCCCGGTGGCCATGTCTTCAGCGTGTGGCGTAACGATCTCCATGACAGTGTACCGATGTTATTCCGGAAATGAGGGTGTGCCTGATGAAAATGAAATGGTTCTTGCTCCTGTTCCCAGCCGCAATAGGCTTCGCTCAATCGGCGACTAAATGTGCGGATCTGACCCGGTTCCAGATGCCCGGCGCAAACATTGAAATCTCGCGTGCGGAGATGGTGGCCGCCGGACCGGCTCGAGGGGGGCGCGGCGCTGCTGGTCCGATGCTACCGGCGCATTGCCGCGTGGACGGAATCGTCGATAAGCGCACTGGATCGGATGGGAAGACCTACGGCATTCGCTTTGCGGTCGCGTTGCCGGAGAACTGGAACAGCGATTATCTCCAGCAGGGCGGAGGCGGCTTGAACGGCACCGTGGGCGAGCCGATCGGGAATCAGGCTACCGGTGATAAGCCAGCGCTCGCCCGGGGCTTCGCTGTCGCTAGCAGCGACACCGGACACCAGAGCTCCGGCGGAGGCTTCGACGGGACCTTCATGAGCGACCAGCAGGCCGCGCTCGATTTCGAATTCTTGGCCATAGGGCGGCTGACCGTCATCGCTAAACAGATCATCGCCACCTACTACGGGAAGCCGGTCGCGCATTCTTATTACGTAGGCTGCTCCACCGGGGGCCGCGAGGCGATGCTGATGTCGCAGCGCTATCCGCTGTATTTCGATGGCATCGTGGCGGGGTCGCCGGCGCAGCGCACCGGCTACTCGGGTCTGGCGACACGCGCGATCACCGTGGCGCTCAATGCAGCCGCGCCCAAGGATGCGAGTGGCAAGCCTGGGCAGGCGCTTTCAGAGAGCGATAAGAAGGCGGTCATCGCGAAGCTGCTGGATGAATGCGACGCTCGCGACGGCGCCAAGGACGGCATGATTTTCGACGCAACGGGCTGTACCTTCCGGCCTCGCGATATGCAGTGCTCTGGCGCGAAGACGGAAGGATGTCTGTCAGCGGATCAGGTTGCCGCGATCGAGAAAGGCTTCGAGGGACCAAAGGATTCGCGCGGCAAGCAAGTCTACCCGGGGTTCTTCTATGACACAGGCATCACCGCGCAGGGCGGAGGGATTCCCGGACTGTTGAGTCCCGGGCCGAGCCCGTTAGGCGCCCCCACCACCGCAACAACGCTGGACATTGATGCGCAGGAGGAGACTCTCAACAACAATCCGACCGCGCGCATCGGGGACAGCAACACATGGGTAAACCTGGGCAGCTTCTCTTCCCACGGAGGCAAGCTGATCTTCTATCACGGCTTGAGCGATCCGTGGTTCTCCGCCAAAGACACGATCGATTATTACCAGCGCATGACGGCGGCCAATGGCGGCGCATCGAAAGTGACGGATTGGAGCCGCCTTTTCCTTTCACCCGGCATGGGTCACTGCGCGGGAGGCAGCGCGACTCTCGACAACTTCGACCTGTTGACCGCCTCCGTAAATTGGGTCGAAAAGGGGCAGGCCCCTGAATCGGTGATGGCCACCGGACGAGCTTTCCCGGGACGGAGCCGTCCGTTGTGCCCCTACCCGACGCATGCGCAATACAACGGCTCGGGCAATCCGGAAGATGGCGCGAACTACTCGTGCCGTCAGTAAAAAGGAAGGAAGAAAGAACATGAAATCCATCAAAGTTCTAGGCGCACTGTCTTGCATCCTCTCCGTGGGGCAGGGGCTAGCAAAGGCTGTGGATCCTAATCCTGTCGTCTCGATCAGCACCGGCCAGCTTCGCGGCAGCATGACCGCCGATGGCGTGGCGGTTTTCAAGAACATCCCATTTGCGCAACCACCCGTCGACGACCTGCGCTGGCGGGAGCCGCTTCCGGCGAACGCCTGGACTGGCGTCCGCGATGCGACTGCTTTTGGGCCGATGTGCAATCAAAACGACAATAAGCAACTACCCCACAGCGAAGATTGCCTGCAGTTGAACGTTTGGACGCCGAAGTGGCCGGCGGCGTCTCGCCTCCCCGTCATGGTCTGGGTCCATGGCGGAGGCAACACCGCCGGATCGGGCGTGGAAGCTCTGTTCAACGGCGAAGTCCTCGCCCGCCACGGCGTGGTGGTTGTGAATGTCAACTACCGGCTCGGCATCTTCGGCTTCTTCGCGCATCCGGGGCTCACCAAAGAGTCACCTCACCATGCGTCCGGAAACTACGGATTGGCCGACCAGATTATGGCCTTGCAGTGGGTGCGTGACAACATCGCGAAGTTCGGCGGCAACCCCGCGAACGTCACGATCTTCGGCGAATCGGCAGGCGCGAGCGACGTGAACGCGCTCATCGCTTCACCGCTGACCAAAGGGTTATTCGCGAGGGTGACAGCGCAGAGCGGCCCGATAGGAGCCCAGTCATCCCTGGCCGATTCGGAGAAGAGAGGCGTGGATTTCGCCGCCAAGCTGGGCTTCACCGGAGAGGATGCGCTTGCGAAACTGCGCGCTGTTCCCGATACCGAGTTGATGGACAAGGTTGCGCAGGGAGGACCGGGACTGGGAATCAATGTGGACGGCTGGGTGCTTCCGGAGCCGGGCGTGAAGGTCTACGCCGAAGGCCACGAGCAAAAGGTGGCCTTGCTGATCGGCAATAATTCCCAGGAAATGCAGCCCCGCGGCGGCCCTGGCGACATTCGCCAGATGATTTCGCAACGGTACGGCCCGCTTGCCGATCGGGCTCTGGCGGCGTACGGAGTTAGCGGCGCGAGCGAACCCCAGCCCGATCCCGAGAACGGAACCGCGGTGCTGCAGTTCACCACCGATAATTCGTTCCGTTGCGGCACGGTCCAGGAGTTGATCTGGCACAGCGCCGCGGGCAATCCCGGCTACGAGTATCAGTTCTCGCGTACTGTGCACGGGCAAGAAGCGAAGGGCGCTCCGCACGCCTCTGAAATTCCATTTATCTTCGGCACGCTGCCCGTTTGGCAGAACATGCGCAAGTATAACGACTCGGATCAAGCATACGCACCGCAGATGCAGGCATACTGGACCAACTTCGCCAAAACTGGCGACCCCAACGGCGCAAAGCTGGTGAAGTGGCCGAAGTTCGACGCGACCGCGCGCGCCTACATGGACTTCACCGATGCCGGCCCGGTGGCCAAAGAAGGCTTGCGGCGGGAAGCCTGCGATGTGTTTATGGAAAACCAGAAGCGCCAGGGGCAGTAGGCGCGGTGATGCTGCCTCCGCGTCAGAAGGAATCAGAACGATGAAGAACCTGCTTGTAACTCCTTGGATAGTCATCACCCTCGGAGTGTCCGTCACGGCTTACGCGCAGAGCGCGGGCTTTCGGGTGGGCGCCGCTAAAGTCGACGTAACACCCGCAGAAAAGGACCTCCCCAAAAGCTACGAGGGAATCCTGGACCATTTGTATTCTCGAGCCATCGTCGTCGACAACGGGACCGCCAGCGCTGCTCTCATCTCGCTCGATGCAGGCGGCATTCCTGATCCGCTCTGGCAGGGCGTCACGAAGCAGGTCGAAAGCGAATTAGGCATTCCGGCGAAGAACGTATTCATCACTGCGACTCATACTCATAGCGCGCCAGGCCAGCAGGGGGCGGGGTACACGCAGAAGATCGTCGAATCCGTCCGGCTCGCCAAACAACGCGCGGTGCCCGCGCGCGTGGGATACGGCACGGGCGTCTCCTACATCAACGTCAATCGCAACATCATCGACCCCAAGACCAAACGCTGGTGGGAAGGGCCCAACTATGAGGGGCCGTCGGATAAGACTGTCGCGGTAATCAAGTTCGAGAACCTGGCCGGCGAACCCATCGCGGTCTACTACAACTACGCGATGCACGGGGTCACGGTGGGTCAGCTCGACCTGGTCAGCGCCGACGCTCCCGGGACGACGTCCAAGTACATCGAGGATTCATTCGACGACAAGATCGTCGCCCTATGGTCAAGCGGCGCCGCGGGCGATCAGAACCCGCTGTATTACCAGCAGACCTACGACCTTCGCGAGATTCGCATCCAGGATTACGCGAAGCGCGGCATCGACATCAGCAACTCCATGCCTCCTGGCGGCCAGGGGTTGAACAAGAAGGATCCTACAGTGATCAAGCTGATGAATCAGCAGAAACAGATGATCGTTTCCATGGGACAGTTCCTGGGCGAAGAGGTGATGCATGTTATGCGGGGCATGGATCGCACCGAGTCAAGTATGCCGGTAGAAGGTCTCACCAAGACCGTGAGTTGTCCCGGCCGCGACCGGACCGATCAAGGACGAGCCGGGCTTTCCGGGCACATATAAGGAAGCCGGACCCGTGGACATCCGCCTGGGCCTGCTCAAGTTGGGAGATATCATGATCGGCGCGGTGAACGCGGAGGTATTCAATCCAATCGCGCAACGGCTGAAGAAAGAATCGCCTTACGCGCGCACCATGATGGCGACGCTCACCAACGGATCGGCGCGCTCCGGTTACATTCCGAACGACGCCGCGTATGGCATGTACACGTTTGAGGTTGTTTCTTCGCGTTTGCAGCCCGGTTGTGCGGAGTCCGCCATCGTGAACGGTATTCTCGATCTGATGGCTAACCCCGCACGGTGAAAGGAGATGAGATGAATAAAATCCAGCTTATAGTTGCCAGCTCCGCGCTGTGTATCGCGCTGGTGTCGCAGGGGCCTCGCGCGCGCGCGGCGGACGCAAAATCGAACGCGGTCACTGCGGGGGAGTTTGTGATCGATCCTCCCACGCTCATCAATCTTGGATTCGAGTGGATGATTCAGGGCGATGATAACCGCAACGCCGCAGTGGCGGTCACCTATCGCAAAAAAGGCGAGGCGCAGTGGCGGCAAGGCATGCCCCTTCTACGGTTGCAGAACGAAGAGATTTATCAGGGCGACCGGCTGGACGTGGTCTCGCCGAATATGTTTGCCGGAAGCATCCTGGATCTCGAACCGGACACGGAGTACGAAACAAGATTTGTCCTGACTGATCCGGATGGAGTTCAGGCCCCGGCCGAAAAGACGGTGACGGTTCGCACTCGTCCCGAGCCCAAGCCTTACGCCGGTGGACGAACCTTCCATGTTTATCCGCATGGGTTCAAGGGCACGAAGATCCAGCCCGCTTTCGAGGGGTTGCTGTGCGCCTATTACCTGACCTGCTCTGGAACGGACTGGGCAACCGCTTCCCGGCCCCGCGTTCAGCCTGGCGACACGATTCTGGTGCATGCCGGGCTGTATAAGTACGATCGCTATATCTACACCAACGATCTTTCCATCAGCACCGTCCCATTCGACGGAACCTACTATCTGACGGCCAGCGGAACAGCCGAGAAGCCCATCGCGATCAAGGCGGCGGGAGACGGTGAGGCGATCTTCGACGGGAACGGGGCATTCAATCTCTTCAACGTGAAGGCGGGGAACTATACCTATTTTGAGGGCCTCACGATTCGAAACACCGAAATCGCCATCTGGGCAGGTACCCAGTTCATCGTGGGGTCCAAGGGTTTGACGGTTAAGCACTGCCGATTTGAAGACATCGGCATGGGGGTCTATTCAAACTATTCGGGCTCTGGCAACTTCTACATCGCCGACAACTACTTCATTGGGCGGAACGATCCCAAGCATTTGATCAGTTGGTCCGGTAATTTCTGGGCGCAGTTCGCCGGCGTGGATGGCCAGGTGTTCCCGCCTAAAATGGCTTCGTATATCGCCGTGAAGGTGTACGGTTCCGGAAACGTTATCGCCTACAATTACGTCGCGAACTTCCACGACGGCATCGATAACGAAACCTACGGCAACCCGGACGGCTCCGCCGCTATCGATGGGCCCAAATATCCGCCGCGAGAGTATTGGGATAAACGTCCGGTTTCTCTCGATTATTACAACAACTACATGACCAATTTCCACGACAACGCCTTCGAAGTGGATGGAAGCATGCACAACGTGCGGGTCATGCGGAACATGATGATCAATAACGCCTCACAGCCGTATTGCAATCAGCCGGTGATCGGAGGACCGGTGTACTGGATCCGGAATATTTCGTTCAACTCGCCGGGCGGGTCGGCGCGGCTGGCGGGCGGCTCGGGAATTCTGTTCTACAACAACACGATGTTCGGCGAGCTGTCGGGCGGAACCACGTCCAACACGCATTTTCGGAACAATCTGATTTTGGCGCAGAACGCTGGCGGATTCGGCGGCGGTCCAGGCCGCGGCGCCGCGGGTCGCGGCGAGCCTCCGCCGTCGGTGGTCTTCGGTTTTACGACCTATACGAACTACTCTTCCTCGGATTACAACGGGTTCAGCCCGAATGCCAAGGCTCCGTACTCATTTCAATGGAACTCGCCGCCCTGGGAAGTTCCCGCCGATTTTGCCAGCCGCGGCCACAACGCGCAAACCGAGACGCGGCAGTACAAGACGCTGGAGGAGTATCAGCAGGCGACCAAGCAGGATGCTCACAGTATGTTGGTAGACTACGACATCTTCATGAACGTGCCGCGCCTGGACGGACGCGACGTTAAGACTGTCCAGAAACTTTACGACGCGAAAGACTTCGATTTCCGGTTGAAACCGGGCGCCGCTGTGATCGACCGGGGCGTTGTGCTACCGAACGTCACAGATGGTTTCGCCGGCCGGGCTCCCGATTTGGGCGCGATTGAACTGGGACAGGCCCCCCCGCATTATGGGCCGCGTCCGTAGGGTCCAATCGCGCCAGAAACACTTGATTGGATGGCAGAGTAAAAGGAGCAACTGGAGGAATCCACATGACGAAAGCACTACTCGCCTTGGTTTGTTTTTCTGCATGCGCGTGGGGGCAAGAAGGAACCGGGCCGTTCCCTGCCGTCCTGGAACAGGATCCAAGCCTCCCGACACACACGGTGTACCGGCCGAAGGATCTGTCCCAGTTGAAGGGACAAAAGTTGCCGATCATCGCCTGGGGCAACGGCGCCTGTGTGAATAACGGACTCTCGCATCGCAACTTCCTTATGGAGATTGCGTCGCGCGGTTATCTGGCGATCGCGATCGGGCCGCCGCAGGCAGCTCCGGCCCCTGGCCAAGCCAAGCAAGGCCCTGCTCCCGCGGCGAAAGGGGATGCGAAACAAGCCGCGCCCGCCGGTCCGGCGACGAAGTCTTCGGAATTGCTCGACGCCATCAACTGGGCCATCGCTCAGAACAGTCAAAAGGGGAGCATGTATCAGGGTAAGCTGGATCCGGCCAAGATCGCGGTGATGGGAATGTCCTGCGGAGGAATCCAAGCCCTGGCGGTGGCCACCGATCCCCGAATCAAATTGGTCGGCATTTGGAATAGCGGCATCCTCAATATGCCTCTGGCTACCGGGGCTCCGGCGATGGAGGACGTGCGAAAAGATCAGCTTGAGAAACTGCACTCTCCAATCTTCTACGTGAACGGGGACAAAACAGACATCGCTTATGAAAACGGCTTGGACGACTACAATCGCATCACCAAAGTGCCTGCAATCCGGCTCTCCAGGGACGGTGTGGGACATGGCGGGACCTACAGCCAACCGAACGGCGGTGAATTCGCCAAAGTCGCGGTAGCGATGCTGAAATGGCAGTTCCACGGGGACAAGGAAGCAGCCAAGATGTTCGTCGGCGAGAACTGCGGCTTCTGCCAAGATCCTAAGTGGCACGTATCGACGAAAGGGATCAAATGAATCCTATGAAGGCTTCGCGTTTGTGGTTTGCGCTGAGCGCCAGCGCCGCAGTGTTGATCTGGCCCTCGGGAGCAGCCGCTCAATCGCCGGCAAGTTCGACGACGATCACCGAGGCGGACTGCATCGCGGCTAAACTCGGCGACAACATTCCGGTATCCGCTATCGGCGAACCCGTATCGACCGTCACTCTCAATGCGCCTCGCTGGAGCCCCGCCGCAAAGAATGCGCCTGCCTATTGCAGTGTCAATGGCGCGATGGCGCCGGTCGACAAGTCTCCGACTGCTAAGCCGATCAATTTCCAGGTAGCTTTCCCTCCGGCCTGGAACGGCAAGGCCGTGCAGTTAGGCGGCGGCGGAATGAACGGGACGATCCCGGGACTCGCCGGCGGTCCGGGGAGTCCGTTCGGCCTGGGCTATGTGACTTATGGAAGCGACTCCGGCCATCAGATCGGCGGATTCGGCGGACCTGGTGGGCCCGGCGGATTTCCGGGAGGAGGGGCTCCGAAAGGCGGACCTGCGCGTGGCGCTCCCAAAGGCGCCGGACCGGGACCAGTTGCGGCCAGAGGTCCGGCAGGGCCGAATCCGGGCGACGATTGGGCGCTGAACGAAGAAGCCATCAAGAATCTCGGCTACTTGCAAATGAAAAAGACGCACGACGCCGCGATGGTGCTGATCGAACGGATGTACGGCTCCAAGCCGAAGTACAACTATTATGTCGGGTCTTCCCAGGGCGGCCGCGAAGCCTTGACCGTGGCCGAGCGCTACCCCAACGACTATAACGGCGTCGCCGCCAACGTGCCGATCGTGGGTTTTTCCTCTTTAATGCTTGGACCGGCGCTCATCCGGATTCAGGAGAAGCCGCAAGCCAATTGGCTGACGCCCGCGAAGGTGAATGCGATTCGCGGCGAGTTCATGCGGCAGTGCGACAAGTTGGACGGCCTGGTGGATGGCGTCATCAATAACTATATGGCCTGCCGCGAAGTTTTCGATGTGAAACAGGGCAAGCCGAACCGGCATCCTTGGGCGTCGAAGCGCTGCCCGAACAACGTCGATCCTAACCCGGCGGATACCAGCGCCGAGGCGTGCTTCACCGACGGCCAGATCTCGACGCTGGAGTTCATCTACAGCCGCTATCCGTTTTCTCAACCTCTAGCAAATGGAGTAAAGACGTTCGGCATGTGGCTTCCGAATACGGACCCCAGCGGCAGCGGTTTGATCGCGAATACGCGCTTCCTCGGTCAGGAAGGCGCGCCTGAGAATGCCGCGCCCTACAACTGGATCGGCGTCCTGGGCATGTCCGCTTTTCTGATGCGTGATCTTCATGCGAATCCTTTGGATTATGTCGAAGGTAAGTACAACCCTCGCCGGGAGGAGCTGTCGGCGATTCTCGATTCGGACAATCCGGACTTCTCGGCATTCGCACGCCGGGGAGGCAAGATGATCGTGGCGATCGGCAGCAACGACACTCTGGCCTCGCCGGGAACGCAGCTTGATTTTTATCAGGCGATTCTCGACAAAATGGGCCGCTCTAAGGTCGACAGCTTCGCACGGCTCTACGTACTGCCACAGACCGGCCACGGCCTGACGGGCACCAACTATACGACCGATGGCGATGGCAAGAAACTCGAGGCCAAGCCGATTCCGAACACTTTCGATCGCCTGGCTTTGCTCACGGACTGGGTGGAAAAGGGCACGGCTCCCGGCAAGTCGGTCAAGGTCACCGCCGGCGACCTGAGCAAGCCGATGTGCTCCTATCCCGAGTTCCCGAAATATAACAAGGGGCCGGCGACTGATGCCGGATCCTATCAGTGCAGCACCCACTGACATCAGAAAGGAACACGCCATGAAATCGATCTTGGTATTGGCGATCGTGGCTTGTGGAATCTGCTGGGGACAGAGTGCGGGCGATTGCAAGCCGTCCGCGCTGAACGTTCCGGAAGCGAAGTATCCGTGCGTTTACCCAGACCATCGGGCCATGTTTCGCGTAATCGCCCCCAACGCTCAGAAAGTGAGCGTCCGAATCGGGCAAGGGTTCGACATGACGAAGGGTTCCGATGGCATCTGGTCCGCGACCACGACGCCCTTGGTCGTCGGGTTTCACTACTACACGCTCCAGATCGATGGAGCCACCGTCGCCGACCCTTCGACCATGACGTTCTTCGGATCCGGCTGGGAAAACAGTGGAATCGAGATCCCCGAGCCCGACACCGACGCAGACTACTATCGCGCCAAAGAAGTCCCGCACGGTCACGTAAGCGAGCAATGGTATTTCTCAACAATTACCGGAAAGTGGAGGCGCAGCTTTGTCTACACGCCCCCGGATTATGGAACCAATACGAAGGGGCGCTATCCGGTCCTGTATCTACTGCACGGCTGGGGCGAGGATGAAACCGGCTGGTTCACGCAAGGGCACGTGGACTTCATCATGGACAATCTGATTGCGGCCGGCAAGGCGAAGCCCATGATCGTGGTCATGGACAACCTCAACGCGGTCAAGCCGGGAGAGAGCGCAGCGCTTTACGCAGCGCGCGGATTAGTTCCCGCTCCCGGAGCTACTCCTCCAGCGGGGCGCGGAGCCCCGGGTGCGCCCGGGCAGGCGGGCCGGGGCGCAGCGCCAGCGACACGCGGCGGAGGAAGCCTGGCCCAGCCCACTTTCACTGAGATGATGTTCACCGATTTGATCCCCATGGTTGAGCGGACCTACAGAGCGCTGCCGGGTCGCGAGAATCGCGCCATGGCCGGGCTCTCCATGGGCGGCTCGCAGACGTTTTCGACCGCGCTCGAACACCTCGATAAGTTCGCTTACTCTGGGCGGATTCAGTGGAAGCTGCGGCGGGCGAGGCGGGAGCTTCGATCCGAAAACTTCATGCAGCGGCGCATTCGCGGATCCGGCAGCCTTTAATAAGAAAGTGAAGGTTCTGTTCCTCGGGATCGGTTCCGCCGAGGGACAGGGAACCAAGAATTTCAGCGACGAGCTCGCGAAAGCCGGGATTCATAACGTGTATTTCGAGTCCCCGGGCACCGCTCATGAATGGTTGACGTGGCGGCGGTGCCTGAACGATTTCGCGCCGAGGCTCTTCCGATGAGTGAGTGGATGCGAAGCGAATCCGGCACGGGAGACTAGACGCAAAACTTCTGGAACGATACGAATTCGTTATTTTCATTGGCTTAGATGGATGCGATACCATCACAGCCGAAACGTCAGGGGAGTAACTTTCAGGAGAGATTCATGAAACTCAAATTCCAGATCACGATGGCAGTGGCATTCGCGGGACTCGCAGCGGGCGTGATGCTGTGGCACGTTCCAGCCCAAGCGCAGGAGCCGGCCGCGAAGCAAGCGGCAAAAGGCAAAGGCGGCGCTGGCGGGTTCATCAAATCGAACGACCCACGGGTGCAGAATCGCACCTATCACTTCGCCGATACCAATGAGGACCTGCCGTATTGCGTGTTCGTCTCCTCGAAAGTGTCCAAGGACAAGAAGAATCCGCTGATCATTTCGCTGCACGGCTTGGGAATTGGCCCGGGTTATATGTGCCAGGGCAAGGCGATCGATCTGGCGGAGGAGGGCGGCTACATCCTGGCTGCTCCGATGGGTTACAACACGGGCGGCTGGTATGGCTCGCCCATTATCAATACGGGAGGCAGAGGCGGCAAAGGAGCGCCGGCCCCGGAGGCTCCGGCAAATCTTTCCGAACTGAGCCAGAAGGATGCGATGAATGTGCTGGACATGATGCGGAAAGAGTTCAGCGTTGATGACAAGCGCACGTATTTGATGGGGCATTCGATGGGAGGCGCGGGAACGCTGTATCTGGGATCGAAGTACGCGTCGAACTGGGCGGCCATTGCCGCGATGGCTCCGGCCGCGTTCCGGATGGCGCCGAACGCCAGCACGATTCTTCAGCCTCTGAAAGACCATTCGGTTCCGGTGATGATTGCGCAGGGCGATGCCGACGAACTGGTTCCGGTTGCAGGCACCCGGCAATGGGTCGAAACGATGAAGGAAATGAAAATGGTCTACAACTACAAGGAAGTCCCCGGCGCAACGCACGGAAGCGTCATCGAGGCATCCATTCCCGATATATTTACCTTCTTTCAGGCCCACACAAAGTAGCTGAAAGTCGCGACCCGGAAGGCCCCCTCGATTTTCTACTCTTCGGGGCCTTAGACTCTATAGAGGAAGAGGAGGAAACAAATTGGCTACACGACGATTTAGGGTTCGGTTCGGTGGTGTCCTGATGATCTTGGCAGGAAGCGCTACCGCGTTATCTGCGCAGTATCTGGGATATCCGACGGCGGGCGTTCCCAAGGGACCCGACGGCAAACCCAATATGGCGGCTCCGGCTCCGCGAACGGCCGATGGGCACCCGGATTTCACCGGCATGTACGGATGGGTCACGCGCGCCAACTGCGGCGCGAAGTGCAATGACACACAGATTCCGAACGAATTCATCAATATCGCATCTTCTCTCAAGGGCAGGGTTTTGCCGCTAAAGCCTGAGGCGTTGGCCATCCAAAAGGCGCGCGCAGCGGAACAGGGTAGCGATCCCAACGTGCACTGCATGCCTCGCGGAGCTCCTCGCATGTGGACCGACGACTATTACAAGAGAATCATCCAGACCCCGGAGAAGCTGATCCTCCTGAATGAGCGCAACATGGCGTGGCGAATGATCTTCCTGGATGGCCGCCCGCTTCCCGTCGACCCCAATCCGACCTGGAATGGGTACTCCACGGGGCATTGGGAGGGCGATACGCTTGTGATTCAGACCATCGGCTTCAAGGACGGCCTCTGGCTCGATGCAAACGGCAATCCGCTGGACAGTACCGGCAAGATGACGGAAAGGATCACGCGGCCGAACTTCGGTCTGGTCAAAGTGGAAATCACGATCGACGATCCCAAGAGCTACACCATGCCGTGGACGGTCACCATCGATCAACCCCTCGTTCTCGATAGCGAACTGTTGGATTACTACTGTCTAGAAAACGAGAGGGATTTCGTCCACATGTCGGGACATTAAAGGGCGGAAGGCAATAATCTCGGTTGTAAGACCGAGACCGGAGACAACGATTCGCCCGAATAGAGCAGGATACTTGTCTTAATCTAAATGACCACATCTCCAGTACTGATTGCCGGGGCAGGCATTGGCGGCTTGAGCGTTGCACTGACTTTGCATCAAATCGGTGTACCCTGCGTCGTCTTTGAATCGGTCGCCGACATCAAACCCCTCGGCCTGGGCATCAACATTCAGCCCAACGCCGTCCGCGAACTTTATGAACTGGGTTTCGGCCCGGAATCGCTCGATACGATCGGACTGCAAACCAGAGAATGGGCTCTGGTCGGTCTGAATGGCAATGAAGTCTATTCCGAACTCCGGGGACTAAGGGCCGGCTACAAGTGGCCGCAGTATTCCGTGCACCGTGGCGCACTCCAGATACTCCTCTATCGAGCTGTTCTGGAACGTCTGGGCGCAGATTCCGTTCGCACGGGCCTGAAAGTCACAGGCTATCGCAATCACTCGGACGGAAAGGGAGTGACGGCTTTGTTGCGAAGCCGCGACGGTAAGCCTTCCGAGGTGGAGGGATCCCTGCTGATTGCGGCCGATGGTCTACATTCAGCGGCGCGTCAACAGATGTATCCCGACCAGCCTCCCATTCAGTGGGGAGGCGCCATCATGTGGCGCGGCGTCACCAAAGGTAAGCCGATTCGCGCTGGCGCGTCGTTTGTGGGTCTGGGGACGCACCGTCATCGCGTGGTGTTCTACCCTATCTCGGCCCCCGACCCAGTCACCGGCCTTGCGGACATCAACTGGATCGCAGAGATAACCGTGGACAATTCCGGTGGCTGGCAGAATGGCGACTGGAACAAACAGGTACGGCATGAGGACTTCATGCATCATTTCGAGCACTGGAATTTCGACTGGATCGACATCCCGGGCATGCTGCGCGGCGCGGCTGCAGTTTTTGAATACCCGATGATCGATCGTGAACCGGTTTCGACATGGGTTGAGGGCAATGTCGCGCTGTTGGGCGACGCTGCGCATGTGATGTACCCCACAGGTTCCAATGGCGCCAGCCAGGCCATTATCGATGCACGGGTGCTGGGTGCTGCTGTTCTCGAACATGGTGTCAACTCCAGAGCCCTGCAAGCCTACGACACACTACTCTGCGCGGAAATGTCGCAATTGGTTTTGCGCAATCGTGGAGCCGGTCCCTTTGGCCTGCTGAATCTTGTGGATGATCGTTGCGGCGGCGTGTTCGACAATATCGACGATGTCATTCCCAAGGCTGAGCGTGACGAATTCATGCTGCGGTATAAAACTGCCGCAGGCTTTGCGCTTGAGAAACTCAATGCCGCCCCGTCAACCATCCCTCCGGGGGCCAGAGTTCGCGGCAACGTTCACCAGGAACAGTCTCAATGTTACAGCACTACATCGTGATCAAATTCAAGAAAGGCACCAGCGACGAACACATCGGAGAGTTCTGCAGAAGAATGCTGGCCCTGCGAACCACCATTTCCAGCATTGAGCATCTGGAGATTGGACGCGATATTCTGCACGATGCCCGCAGCTGGGACCTCATCCTGATCATGCGCTTTGGTTCCACGGAGGCCCTGCGCAGTTATCAGCAACACCCGGAACATCTGAGATTGATGGCGTTTAACCAGCCATTCGTGGCGGATGTAGCTTCTGTTGACTTTGAATAAATTGCAAACCATAGAATTGGCGACCGTGAAAACATACTCTGCCCACAGGGTGCACAATCTTCAGGAGTCGGTGATCCGCTCCATCACGCGTTATGCATTTGACAAGGGAGCGATCCTGCTGGCACAGGGGTTCCCGGATTTCGATCCACCGGAAGAAGTTCTCGCCGAGGCCGAAAAGGCTCTGCGCGGCGGACGGAATCAGTATGGAATGACCTGGGGACAGCCCAGCCTCCGCAAGGCCATCGCGGTGAAGAGCCGGCGTTTTTACGGACAGGAGGTCGATCCCGACCGGCAGGTCACGGTCACCTGCGGAGTTACCGAAGCCGTGATTGCCGCTCTGCTGGGCGTCGTCAATCCGGGAGACAAAGTCGTCGTTCTGGAACCGGCTCACGAAAACTATCATGCCGGAATAGCGTTCGCCGGCGGCATTCCGATCTGGGTTCCGCTGCGTCCGCCCGAGTATCAATTCGATCCCGAGGAGCTTGCGCGCGCATTCGAACAGAAACCCAAAGCTGTGTTGTTCAACTCGCCGCACAATCCTTCCGGCAGAGTCTTTACCGAGCAGGAACTTTCGATCATCCGGGACCTTTGCGTCAAGCACAACGTCGTGGCGATCACCGATGAAATCTACGAACACCTCGTGTTCGACGGCCTTCGCCATATTCCGATCGCCACGTATCCCGGCATGCAGGATCGCACGATCACCATTTGCGGTTTGGGGAAAACGTTCGCCGTAACGGGCTGGCGTGTGGGTTATTGCATTGCGAGCCCAGACCTGACGGATGCGCTGAGGAAGGTCCATGATTTCACCACCGTGTGCGCGCCCACGCCGCTGCAGGAGGCGATGGCCGCGGTGATCGGCTCGCCTGATTCGTACTACCAGTGGCTTCAGGCTTTTTACACCTCCCGCCGCACCCGCATGCTCGGTATTCTCGACAAGCATGGCTTCAAGTACGCGGTCCCCGAAGGTGCCTACTATGTGATGGCGGACTTCCGGCACCTGGGCCGCGGTGACGACGACATGGCGTTCGCCCGCTGGTTGATCGATGAAGTCGGTGTCGCCACCGTGCCCGGTTCCAGTTTCTACGCTTCCTCTCCTGCTCTGGGGCGCGGCCTGGTGCGTTTCGCCTTTCCGAAGAAGGACGAAACGCTCGACGCCGTTGAAGAACGGTTTGAGAAATTACCGGCCAGACGATAGCGCGAAGAGCCCCGGGCTATTTGCCTGAAATCGGGTAGTCCTTCCACACATATTCGAGCGCTTGCGGCAGAGTCTGATGGATCACTTTCGCGTCGACGTGGCCCGCGTTCTTGGCGTAGACGAACTGGTAGTGATAGCCCTTGGCTTTCAGCACGCCCGCAAGGCGCTGATTCGCGATCACCCAATTGCGCCGATCGGCCGAAGCGCTTTTTGCGCCTATATCGTTTTCCGAAACATGCATCCAGATGCGGATCGGCTTCACCGGATTATCCGGAAAGAAATGTTCCGGGTACTCATAAGCTCCGTGCGGGGCCTCGGGGCCCTCACGCAGATCGACGAAGGTGCCGGAATAGGACAGCACGCGATGGTAACGCTCCGCGCGGTACCAGGCCATTGTGAGCGCCATCGCTCCGCCGGAGCTGCCGCCGTAGGTCATGCGGCCTTCAGGATCTTTGGTCAGAGTGACGCCGGTTTCTTTTTCGACTCGCGGCAAGATTTCGGTTTCGACGAAATCGGCGAACACCGGCGACACCGTATCGTATTCAAGGCTGCGCTCGGGGCCGGGGCCGTTGGCGGTCATCACCGCCGCCATCACAGGCAGACGGTGATCCGCAATCATGTTGTCGAGGATGTTCGCGAGTTGCCGGCCCTGAAGGCCGTAGGAATCCGCGCTGAAAATAAACGGAGCAGGTCTGCCCGGAACATACTGCGCCGGAATATACACGGAGACCAGCCGCTCAAACGGGGTGTCCCCGGGAAACACCTTGCTGCTCGATGAGTTCATAAAGAACTCGATCAACTTGCCATGCGGAATCCCAACGCGTTGCTTTTCTTCGGGCGCAGGCGTGTAGTCGGGACCCGTCGAAAAATCTCCATCGCCGGCGCCCTGGACCAAAGCCGGCAAATTCGCGAGTTTTGCGAGATCGGCGAGATCTTCGGGCGTCGCGGGGTTGGCCGCACGCTGGGCACCCTTCCCGCCGCCCCGTCCGCCCGGCGCAGGCTGTGCCGGGGCTTGAGCAAGAATGCTGCCCACCGAAGCGATCACGACGCACGTTATAACGCTGGCCAGCAAACGTCGATTCATTATGATCTCCTTGGATTGAGAACCGCCCTCGTGCAGGGCTCGTCGCCATTTCGCAGTCTACCAGAGACGGCCGTGGCGGCGGGTTCAAGTATTCTCATATTGTGATCGGAGGGCGTCTCGTGCGGACGTGAACAATTCGTTTCTGGACGGCTTGGTCGCCGATGGATTCTTCGAACGATTGTTCGGCTTGGTATTCGAGTTGAAAAGGTGTTTCGCGCCGAGGTTCTTCCGGTAGTACAACCGCCGCTGAAATACGTGCAGCGCGGGATTCTAAGGAGACACCAATGAAACTCAACATTCTGGCGGCTCCGATGGGGTACAACGCGGGCGGCCGGTATGGTTCGCCTATTCTCGATACGGGCGGCAAGGGAGCGCCGGCGCCGGAGCCTCCCGCGAATCTTTCTGAGCTGAGCGATAAGGATGCGATGAATATGCTCGACATGATGCGGAAAGAGGTCAACGTCGATGACAAGCGGACATATTTGATGGGCACTCGATGGGGGGCGCGGGAACACTTTACCTGGAATCGAAGTATGCATCGAACTGGGCCGCCACTGCCGCAATGGCTCCGGCCGCATTCCGGATGGCGCCCGTCCTAGGAACAAACTCACGCCGAGGCTCTTACGGCGAGTGGGCCTCGGCGCTGGCTAACTTCGAGCCGCTTGATTGGGTCAGCCCTTAAGAAAAGCCTGGAGCTCTGCTAACGTTTCCTTTGGGGCTGTCTCCTGGAGGTTGTGGCCGCCCTGGATCGCCTTGCCGCTCACGCTGACTCCTTCGTCTTTCCAAACCGCGAGGTTGTCGTAGATTTTGTTCACGCGATTCGTGGCGGACCATAAAGTCAGCAGCGGGCACTGGATCTTCTTGCCAGCTTTGATATCATCCTCATCGATCTTCAAATCGAGAGAGGCGGAAGCGCGATAATCCTCGCACATGCAGTGCTCCATGGAGAGTTGGGAGCGATGACGCCCGTATTCTTTCTGCGCGTCGTCCGTGGCGCGAGCGAGCGCCTGTTGGGCCCGCATCTGGAGATCGGTCTCCGGCTTTGGCGGAGCCATCAGGTCGTTGAACCAGTGCGGGTACGTGCGGACGAAGTCGAGATTCACGTGCGAATACAGATAATGAGCGGGGATAATGTCGAGCACCGCCAGCTTCAGCACGTTCTCTGGATGATCGAGCGCCATGCGCCGTCCGACGCGGCCTCCACGGTCATGGCCGACCATCCGGAATCGGTTAAAGCCTAAGTGCTCCATCACCTCAACGCCGTCCAGGGCCATGGGGCGCTTGGACTGCTGCGAGTGATCGGGCTTGTCGTCAGGGCGGCTGGAATCGCCATAGCCGCGAAGATCGCAGAGCACCAGCGTGTAATCTTTGGCGAGATCCCCGGCGATCAAGCGCCAACTGATCACTGAATCCGGCGCGCCATGGAACATCAGCACAGGGGGGCCAGAGCCGCCAATCACGGCATTGATTTCCGCGCCGGACGTCTTAATCCGCTCATTGCGAAAGCTTGCCGGGAAGAACTTCATGCAAGGCGACGGCGTTCCGGAAGAGGGGTTCCAGGCCGCTTCATCCGCAACCGCAGTCTTCTGCAAGAGAGCCACGGCGCCAGCGGCCAGAGCAGTTTTTTGCAAGATCGTGCGACGAGTGTCTGACATAAGCAATCTCCTCTTTCAGGTGGAGAGAATTCCAGTTTGAGCCGCCGGACTATTTGCCCACCATGTGCGGCGCGTCACGTTCATTCTCCGTGCACCAGTATTCCATGATCTCGACTCCCGGACGCATCCGATAAATGTACGAAGTTGTCCACGGGCGCGTGTACGCTTTCGGATCTTCGATGGTCACGGTATACCGCATGGTGTCGTGATTCAGGCGCCGGTAGGTCTCCGTCAAATGAAGCTGCTCGCTATGAGGATGCCCGGCCGAATCGAGCCAGGACTGCTGGTCGTTGAAACCAGTCACGTCGATCATCAGGGCGCCGCTTTCATAGTGACCCACCGAATCCCCCAACCAGGTCCAGGCGTCCTTGTTATGCGCGCGCCCGTCGACAGGCACTTTGCGGAATGTATGGAGTCCGCCTTCGTAAAGGAAAATCACCTCTTTCGGCAACTGGACGATCTGCATCGGGTAGGGCGTCCCAGCGGCGCGCGGCAACCCGCTAGGCTTGCATTGCAGGTTTGGATCGTGGGCTTGCAGCGTGGAAGCGCGCTCCTCCCAGAGCTGCCGGCCCCAGTCGGTGAACGGAACCTCAACCGTTTTCTCAGCGTAACGGCCATCGGCCATGTCCACGATCCAATTGTTGTTCCAGATCCCTTGCAGATCGGGGATACCTTCGGAGAGCCAGATCGTGGGTTCTTCCTTGATCGGCTCCTTAGCTTTGTTCTTGAAGCCCCCCTTGCCGCCGGCCTGCTGCCCAGGAGCCGGTCCTGAGGAGACACAAATAAGGACAAAGGTGGCCGCCGCCGCCGCAACCGCGGCATGGCGGAGAAAAGACCGGTTCATATAACTCAACCTCTCCGGCTCCGCCGTTTCCGCATTTGGAGCAGTACAGCGGACGCCTATCAGAACGAGAACCGGGCGATCAGGGTTCCGGTGCGGCCCTGCAGCGTAGCTACGCCCGCGCCCAGCACTGTGCCTGGGGAAATTGCACTGTTTGGCGGGTAGTAGGCGCTAATGACGCCGAAACCGCTAGTGTAGATCGTGCCGCCTCCCGCGCCTTTGATCGGCAGGTTCTGCGGATTCGTGGTCGTCGGAGCCGGCATCAAAGTCCGGTTGAAGATATTGACGAATTCCGCGCGGACAAAGAAGTCATACTTGCCTTCCTTCCCTACCCTGAAATGGCGGCCAATGTTCGCGTTCTCCGAAGGCGTACGGGGTGCGCGGAAATCTTTGTACAGCACCGACGTGGATGGACACACCGTGTTGGTTGGACAGGCCTGCCACGCTTTGGGGTTGAGGACCTGCGTGTAGTACGGGTTGTAAGTGCTCAGATTGTTGATATCCACACCGGGCGAATACAAGGGCTGGCCCGCCACGCGGATATCCTGGCTGGACAGCAGATTCAGCGAGGGACTGGTCGGGGGCGTCAAGAATGCACCGCTCTGGTAATTTGAATACCAGCCGACCTGCCAATCCCTGGCGACCCAGTTGGCAACCTTGGGCAGGAAGCTCGCCCGAGGCACGGTGTAGATGGCATTGAAGTTCAGGTCCTGCCGGGGAATTGACTGCAAGGCCCACCTGGAGCCCGCGTCGTTGAAGAAGTCCTGCGGCGTAGGACGATAGAAGCCCTGCGCCCAGGTGTAAGAGCCGTTTACCTGGAGACCGTGCGCCAAACGCTTGGTTGCCTTGACTTGCAACGAGTCGTACTTGGAATCGCCCGTAGGAGATCCCGAGATGCCAATGTTACCGAACTGCGGATATGTATAAAGCGACTGCAGTAAGGAGTCCGCTGCAGGGAAGCCGGAATAAGGCAAAAGGTTCGTAAAACCGCGCGCGGCCAGCGTGCTCGTCACCTTTGTGCTGCTGAGCGGCTGGCTCAGCAACAGGTAGTCGGCATAGTTGTTAAAGGTGGAACTCGCGCATACGCCGCCGCCCGAGGAGCAGGGTCCGGTTCCTGGGTATGGGTACAAGCCGTGGGCTGCATAGGCCTGCGGCGAAATTTGGCTCAGTTTGCCCAAAGGACCGGAAGTCCAGACGGCGCGATTGGCCACGTAGGAAGCTTCCATGATGAAGTTCGGCGTAATCTGGCGCTGGAAGCCGATGCTCCATTGGTTTATCCGCGGCGGCCGGTTTTCGTTCTGGTCGGGAGCAATGCCACCGGGAAGGCCACCCACGGTACCAGCGACGGGATAAACGTAGGGGTTCGTCACCGGCCAGGTCGGCGTCACGATGGAGCCCGGCGCAGAGATGTTTACGTAAGGGTTGATTCCAGCCAGAGGATAGACCCCGTTGGTGGCGAAAACTCCGCCGGCGGCATTCGCAATGAACTGATAGTTGATGCCCCACCCGCCGCGAATCACCGTCTTGCGATCCAGTTGATAGGCGACGCCGAGGCGCGGCCCAATCGCGTAGGGATACGTCGGCTTATAGAATTGACAGTTGCAGGTGCTGGCATACTGGATCGCTCCAGGTTGACCGCCGGCGCTGGTATTCGGCAAGGTTCCATTCAACTGTCCTAACCGCCCGTACTCCTCCCGCTCCGGAGTCGCATAATCCCATCGCAGACCATAATCCACGGTGAGTTTGCGCGTCACCTTCCACGAATCCTGCACGAAGAGCGCCCATTGCTGATAACCGTTGCGTCTATACAACTCATTTGCGTTCTGCGTACTGGAGGCGTAGTCGCCTAACAGAAAACTGCCGTAGCCGAAGCCCGTACTGAAGCCGTTGAAGCTCGCCGTGGGAGTAAACGGTTGGGACGTCGCGCTGTTGGAAGCCAGTAGCAGCACTCCAGGATAGCTACCGGCCATGAAGCCCTCAAGGATCAACTCCGCGCCAGCCTTGAGAGTGTGGTTGCCCTTAACCCAGGTCGTGTTCGCGTTGAACGTAGGCTTGAACTCGTAATTCTGCGATATGGATTGCGAGGCGGTCCCGATTGGTTGCATGCCGCCATAGCCGCCGGCGCACGCATTGGTGACGGTCGCCCCGGCGTTCGTGCACATGCCATACACGTACGGAAACTCGAAGTTCTTGACGAAGCCCGAAAGACCAAAGTCGGACGGGTTGAAATTCCGGAAGGGCGGGAAGGTGTTGAAGCTCGTCGTCATGTAGCCCGCGCCCAGGTGCAGCAACAACGTGGGTGTGATCGTGCGGTCGTAGTTGAGCCGATATGTGCTGGTGGGAATAAAGGTGCCCCGGTAGCCGCCGATCTCCAGAGGCAGGCCATCGGCGTTCCCCAAAGGATAAGCGATCTGCTGCTGATTGTTGTTGTAAGCCCAGTAAAACGATACCTTGTCCTTGGCGCTGAGGTTCTCATCGACCTTCAACCCCGGGAGAGCCGCGTAATGCCCCGCATGGATGCTGGTGGCGTAGTTGCCGACCAGATTGGAGTTATTCGGTTGGGGGAACAGCGCTGCAAACGCCAGCGAGGTCGCATTGAAACGCGTGGGCTGAATCACGTTGTTCGGAAACGGGTTGGCGTATCCCAGATTGTTGGCCGGATTGACCCCGCGCGAAAGAGGATCGTAGATCTCATTGGCGTACATCGGGCGGCCCAAAGCATCCGTATAGCTGGCGCCGCCTAAGGGCGCGGTCGGAATCCCCTGTGCGGCGCAGACACTGCAAGTCCCATTTTGCGAGATCGCTGAGAAGTTCCCGCCCTGATAGGCGGTTGTGGGAACCGTGTCGCTGAAGGGGTACAGGTCGGATTCCAGAAACTCCTCGTAGCTCCAGAAGAAGAAGGTCTTGTTTCTGCCGTCATAGATTTTGGGGATCCGGATGGGCCCGCCCAACGTGCCGCCGAAATCATTGCGGCGGTTGACCGGCCGCAGCTTCCCTCCGTTGCCGTTGCTGGTGAACGGCTGGCCCGAGTTCAGGTCTTCGTTCACAAAGTAGTCAAACCCGGTGCCGTGATATTGATTGGTCCCCGATTTCATGGTCATGTTGATGACCACGCTTCCGGCCTGTCCAAACTCAGCGGCGTAGTTGCTGGTCTGGTACGCGATTTCCTGAATCGCGTCGGTGTTCGGCTGGGTCATCTGCGGATAATCGACGGTACTCGCCAGCACACGATTGGTGGCGTCCAGACCATCGATGCGCATCGTCTGGACAAGGCTGTTGTTCGCGCTGGAAAGGCCATTGACCGTCAAACTCTCCGCAGTAACGGAATAATTGTTGACGCCCGGCAAGATCGCCAGAGAGTTGTAGGGATTTCGGTAACCGTTCGGCCCCGAGTTAACAGACCCGATACCGAGAAGCGGAGCGTCGTCCAGTTGCTCCAGCGTGATGTTGTGGGACTGCTCGCCGGTTTCGGTTTTGAGCAAAGTGGCCTCGGCTGAGACAGTCACCGCCTCGGACGTTGCGCCTACCTGCAGAGACACATCTTCCCTAAGGACTTGTGTCGCCGCAACGGCCAGATTCGGGTGCGCGTAGGCCTTGAACCCCATCGCTTTCACGCTCAGCGTATACGTGCCGACCGGCAAGTTCGAAACCGTGTAATTTCCGGCGGCGGTGGATGCCGCGGTATAAAGCGCTCCGGTTTCCGCGTTCGTGGCTTGGACTACGGCGCCGGCGATGACCAGTCCCGTCGGATCGGTTACGGCGCCGGTGATACTCGCGGTGCCTCCTTGACCGAAAGCCATAGGGACGCAGAGGCTGAGATAGGCAGCAGCAAGCAGGGACGCTACGACTCGCACAAGTCACCTCCCCCAAAGAAAGATTTCACAACATCTCGGTGAACAGTATCAGAATTCGGGAGCCCTGTCAATACCTGTCGATAGGTTCAATTCTATGGCCCATCCGGTGCGGCGTTCATAACGATCGATTGGTATGATCCATCGAGGCAGGCCATTCTCTTCTGCATCAGAACTGAGCTATCCTGATTCCCATGATTGCGGCGCGGTTTCGAGGTCACAGCCGGCCTGTTGTGTTTCACCTGGCTTGGTGTCTTCTCGCGCCTGCGGCACTATTGGCCGCTGATCGGGATTTCCTGCCCTACGCAAGCGTGAAGCGATTTCTGCCCGCCGAGATACGATTGGCGGATGAATCCCAGTGGTCGGCGTGGTGCCGGGGTCAGGATAAGGCCATTCGCGCTCGCTTGGAGCAAGGCGATCTTGATTCGGTGGCCAACCTGCTCTTGTTCGGAACTTCTTTCACACAGCAGCCGCGGATTCGTGTGGACCGGATCACGGAGGCCTCCAAGGCTGGCGTCCTGCGAGCCCGGGTCGACGATTTGGTAGCTGGCCTGCGGCGTCCCCGTGACAATGAGCGCCTGCTGTTCGTGCAGCAGTTGCTTCAGCGGCAGGGCGTTGATCCGCAGGATCCAGCGCAGTCAGGCCTGTTTCTGCTCAACAACCTGACGCGCGTGGTCCAGGAGCGGATCAAGCTGGGTGAACTGGTCGCTGGAGCGCAGGCGTTGAGGCATGAGGATGATCCTGGCTCACTATTGGACCGAGGGTCGGTATTTCGGGACCGGGGCGTGTCGCTCGATACGGCCATCCTTCCAAATTTCCTGGTCGAGCAGGCGCTACGCGACTTGAAGAAGCGCGGTTTGTTACGCGAAGGACAAGTGGCTCGCGTCGCTGTAGTGGGACCGGGACTCGATTTCATCGACAAGAACGAAAACGATGCGTATGACTATTACCCCCAGCAAAGCATTCAGCCGTTTGCCCTCTACGATTCACTTGTTCGACTGAACTTAGCGAAAGGCAACGCGGTATCCCTCTCGGTCCTGGACATCAGTTCCCGGGTGATCGAGCACATCCAGCGCTCCGTCGCGCGCGCGGCCACAAACGAAGGCTATGTGATCCAGTTGCCGCACAGCGGGGAGCGACCGTGGAATGCGGAGATGACCTCCTATTGGCAATCCCTGGGAGACCAAGTGGGAAGTGCGGTTGCGCCGGTACGCCCTCCAGAGGCTTTTTCAGCGCTAGAAACGCGGGCGGTCCGCGTCCGGCCCGAAGTAGTCCGAAACCTGAAGCCGGTCGATCTTGACATCGTACTCGAACACTTGAACTTGTCCAATCAGGAAAAGTTCGATATCATCGTCGGCACCAATATCTTCATCTACTACGACGAATTCCGTCAGCAGCTTGCGCTCGAAAATGCGGGGGCCATGCTGAAGCCGGGAGGGTTTTTGCTGACCAACGACCGGCTCCCCGAAGTCCCTGGCGATCTCATGCGGCTGGATGGAATCACCGTCGTTCCCGATCCGGCGGGCACGAAAGGCGCTGACCTCGCCGTGGGTTGGTACCGGAAGACCAGCTCAGAGTAACCCGGCTAGATCTCCAGCTTGCCCGTGCTGTCGCCGTGCGCGGTCTGGTCGATGCCCAGTTTGTCGAGCATGGATAGCAACAGGTTCGACATGGGCGTATGCGGAGCGTACTGCATATGCCGCCCACCTTTGAGCTGGCCTGAGGCTCCGCCGGCCAGAATCACCGGAAGCGGATCGTGATCATGCTGATTGCCGTTGGACATGCTACTGCCGTACAGAACCATAGAATGATCCAGCAGCGTTCCATCGCCATCCGGCGTAGACTTCAGTTTGTCGAGGAAGTACGCCAGCATCTCCACGTGGTACCGGTTAATGATCGCAAATCGGTCCATATTCGCGCGGTTGTTGGAATGGTGCGATGCGACGTGAAAGCCTTCGCGCACGCCGCTTTGTGGATACACGGCGCCGCTGGTGTCGCGGGCGTACATGAGCGTGGCGATACGCGTGATTTCCGCGCGAAACGCCAGCACCTGTAGATCGTACATGATCTTGAAGTGCTCGTCGAAAGATTCCGGAACCCCCACCGGAGCTTCGGGAAGTTTCATTCCCGCCGGGACTTGGTTCTGCGCTTTTTCGATGCGGCGCTCGATCTCGCGCACGTCGTCCAGATAGCCGCTGAGCTTGACACGATCGTTCGCCGGAAGGTCCTTTTGCAGCGATGCGACTTCCTGCATCACGGAATCAAGCAGGCTGCGGCTCTGCTGCCTGCGCGCGAGACGATCGGCGTTGGTGCTGCCATCGCCAAACAGTTTCTCGAATACGACTTGCGGATTGTTCTCCATCGGCAGCGGGGTGGTTGGCGTCTTCCAGGAAATCGTGTTCGAGTACGCGCAGGCGTAGCCCGACCCGCAACTGATGGCGACCTCTTCGATCGACAGCTCAATGGACGGCAGAGGCGTATCCTGCCCGATATGCGCCGCGGCGATTTGATCGATGGTGGCTCCGACTTTGATCGCATCCTTCTCCGGATGCGCGCCGCTCAGGTAAACCGCGGCCGAGCGCGCATGGTCAGCCCCGGCGTCCGACCCCACACCCGCTGCATTGGCATGGCCGAGACTGGAAACGACACAGATCTCGTCCCGAAATTTTTCGAGAGGGGTTAGAATCTCGGTGAATTCGAATTTGCTGCCCTGGGCTGCCGGCGTCCATTTATCCATCGTGGCGCCGTGCGGAACGTAGATGCAGCTCAGCCGGCTGCGCGAGTTCGCCGCCGTTTTGGCGATCGTAGTTTGCGCCGGCAGCATCGAATCGAGCAGTGGCAGCGCGATAGACGCCCCTAGTCCGCGCAGCACGGTTCTTCTGGGCAGGTGCTTCTTAGTCAGAAAATTCATGGGTGCTCCTCATTCCTGGACGCCCGCCTGGGCGGACTTCACTCTCATCTGGAACTGCGGACTTTTGACGATCCCGGCAATTAGTTCGGAGAACCGGTAATTGTTGTGAGCAGCCTGCGTGGCAATCGCGCGCACCGCCGGCATGTCAGTATATTGCAGCGGACGTCCCACTGCATAAATCATGAGCTTCTGCGTCATCGTACGCACGAAGACGTCAGAACGCGAAAGCAGGGCTTCCCGCAAGCTGGCTACGCCGTCGAGCTTGGTGCCGTCCACCAGTTGACCCGTCGTGTCGATCTTGGCTCCGCCATCGGTGGTCCGGGAGCGGCCCACAAGATCGAACCCTTCAAGCGCGAAGCCGATCGGGTCCATGATTTTGTGGCAGGACGCGCAAACCGGATTGGAGCGGTGAATCTCCATCTTGGCTCGAACCGAAGTTGGCTCTGTGCCGTCGTTGCTCTCCGGCAGTGACGGAACGGCTGGTGGCGGCAGAGGCGCCGGGACGCCGAGGATGTTTTCCAAAATCCACTTCCCGCGGGCCACCGGCGAGGTGCGGGTCGCCACCGAAGTCGTCAGCAGAAAACTTCCCTGTCCCAGCAGTCCGCGGCGCGAGTCATCGGTAAGTGTGACCCGGCGGAACCGGCTGCCTCGCACATTGGGAATCCCGTAGAACTTGGCGAGCGTCTCGTCCACGTACGTGTAATCCGCATTCAGCAAATCCACTACGCTGCGATCCTCGCGCAGGATGCTCTCCAGCAGCATCTCGGTTTCCGTCCGGAAGCCCTGGCGTAGATTGTCGTTGAAATCGCGGCTTTCCGGGCGCGCCGATTTCAGTTCACGAAGGTACAGCCATTGATCCCCAAAGCTGGTCACCAGCGACTTCGATCGCGGGTCCGCCAGCATACGGCGCGTCTGTTTTTCAAGCTCGCCGGGCTCATGCAGCTTTCCTGCCCGCGCGGCCGCGAGGAGTTCGTCGTCCGGGATGCTGCTCCACAAGAAAAACGACAGCCGGGAGGCTAACTCGAAATCGGTAATCCGGTAGGGCTTACCGGCCGGAGCGCTGGCCGGCTCCCGCTCGAAGCGGAACATGAAGCGCGGATCGACCAGGATGCGCTCGAGCGCCTGCTCGATACCGTCGTCAAAGGACCCTTCGGCGCGTCCCTTCCCGTAAAAACCCAGCAGCAGGTCCAGATCTTTCTGATCCGGGTCCTGCCGGAACGCGCGGGTCGCCAAGGTCGAGATGATCTTGTTCGCGCAGGTGGCTTCCTCGGCGGCCCCCGCAGGGTGGCACAAGAAGATCCGGCGCCGGCTGGGCGTATCGCCCGGACCGCCGGGATTGAGTGGGCCGGTGATCGCAATGCTCTGCACCGAAGAGCCAGGGATCGGATTGTTCCAGATCTCATCGGCGCCGCTGGGGCTATGCCGGATCAGGGCTACGCCGATCGTGCGAGGCCCTGCCTGAATGGGCAGCCTCAGGTCGATCATGGCCGCGCGCGAGACTTTGACCCGGGTGCCGTCGATGGTAACCTCAACATCCTGTTCTGGAGTGGCCGCAACCCCGATGCCGCCGACTCCGCCGCGAGCCCGGATTTTAATGGAGTACTCGGCATCCAAAGGAAAGTCGTGCTTGATGAGCATGCCTCCCGTTGTGCCGAGCGGGAGCCCGTCGATGTGTGCGGATTGCGAATAATCGCTCGGCGCGCGATAGGTGACTGTCGAGGCGCTCGCGAGCATGTTGCCGACAGCGAGCTTGCTGACTTTAAGGGCCGCCGACGTATAGCGCTCCACCAGCGCCGGAGAAATAGCCAGCGCCTCCGCGACGTTATCGAAGCCCTCGCTTGAATCGTCAGCGGGTAGAAGCGTAGAAACAACTACATCCAGGTCCAACAGGTCCCGGATTACGTTGGCATACTCGGTGCGATTGAGGCGGTGAAGGCCGGGCCGTCCCGGGTCGGGGTGTTGGGCCGCGGCACGGTCGAGCGATGCCTCAATCCGGCTGGCGAACGCGTCGAGCTCCGCACGCTCCGGACGCGGCATGCCGCTCGGGGGCATCATTCCGGCACGAACCTTTCGAACGACCTTTTCCCAGGCTTGTGGCTGGTCTCCGGCAGCCGAGGGATCGAGTTGCTGCAGCGAGAGGTTGCCGCTCTTGGTTTTGTCGTTGTGGCATCCCGAGCAATACTTCGCCACCAGCGCCTGATCCGCGCTCTGCGCGAAGGCCGCGCCAGCGAGCACCGCGAGTGCAAGCAGTTTCACGGACGCTCCCCGCTCAGCTTCTTGATCAACGCCATCGTGGACGGCTTCTGTTCGGGAGCGTTGGTTGCCAGAAATACTCCTTCTGCCCAGTTGTAAGGCGTCCGGCCCTCTTTGTCCTTAACGTCAAGCCGGGCCCCTTTGGAAACCAGGAACTGCACAATCTCGTCTGAGCCGCGATTGGCAGCCCCCATGACCGGAGTCAGTCCCATGGAGTTGACCGCGTTGACGTCGTCGCCAAGGCTGAGGCAGAGCTTCACAGCCTCAAGTTGCGCTTCCTTGGACTCCGTGTAGGTCTGGTTAAGCACCCAGTTAACGCCTGCGGCAGCCATCAGCGCCGTGGTATTCGAATTAGTAGGGATCTTCGGGTCTGCGCCCTTTTCCAGTAGAAGTCTCATCACCGTCACGTCAGCCGAGAGCGCGGCTCGAAGAAATGCGGTCTGTCCGGTGAAATCCACCCAGGAGAGATCTCCCAGCGGCAGGACGAAGCGGCGCACCGGCGGCACCTCGGTCGTTCGCGCATTCACGTCCACTCCCCGATCCAGCAGCGCGCGAATCAATTCGAGAGCCCCCTCGCGATCCATTCGATCCCCGTTCTTTCCCATATCGCGGTCCCGAATCTCCACCGCGGCCCACAGCGGCGTCCGACCCCACTGATCCGCCGTTGTTGGATTGGCGCCGCTTTGGAGCAGCAACTGCGCCACCGCCAAGTGGTTATTCGAGATCGCGGAGATCAGCGGAGTAATCCCGTTTACGTCGGCTTGGTTAATGTCGGCCTTCGCATCCAGTAGAGCTTTCGCGATTTCGAGGTACCCTTCGCGCGCCGCGTATAACAAAGCTGCCATGCCACCGCCCGCTTCCGGCTGATAGCCCCGGTCCGGCCAGCCTCCGCGTACGATCCCAACGCCATGGGACCCGCCTCCCGCTCCCGGCGGACGCCGCGGCGGCATCTCTCCTTCGCGAGTACGGGCATTCACGGCGGCGCCGTGGTCCAGCATAATCTTGACCGCCGTCAGGTTGTTGGAGCGCACGGCCCACATCAGTGCGGTTTCCCGGGCTACTTCGTCGGCCGCGTTGACCGCGGCGCCCTTTTCGAGCAACGCCTGCAGGACGTCGATCGACTTCCCGCGCGCCGCGATCATCAATAAGGAATCGCCGTCCTGACCCGATCCATTGGGGTTCGCGCCCGCGGCCAAAAGCCGCTCCGTAACCGGTGCGTCTCCGTTGGTTACGGCGTAAAATAACGGCGTCATACCATAGCGGTCCGCGGCGTCCACGTGCGCGCCGGCTTTGAGGAGAAGATCCACATCCTCCAGGTCGTCATACTCAACGGCCCAGTGCAGCGGTGTAGTTCCGTCCTCGGAACAGGCGTTGATATCGGCTTTTTGCGCAATCAAAGAGCGCAATAGAGTCTTGTTGTCGCTCTGCACCGCTTGCCAGACGCGCAGGTCTGCGCCCGAGGCGGCCAGCACCGCGAGCGCCAGCGCGCTGGCAATTCGCTTAAGTCTACGCATGCCCTCGAAGCTCCATCTCTATTCCATTCGGATCTTTGAACGTCAGCGCCTGCGCGGTCGAAGCGACCACGTCGACGTTAGCTTGCCGCAGCTTGGCCGCTGCAGTCTTGGAGTCAAAGCCGGCTACCCGGATGGCGATGTGATGGATACTCGGCTTTTCGCCGGCGGCCACTTGTTGCAGAGCCAGCCGCGTATGCGCCACTTGAAACCAGGCGCGATCCGGATTCTTGGTCCGCGGCAGCTCTGGCCCGAAGATTTTTTTGTAATGCGCCGTGGAAGCCTCCAGGTTCGAGACATGGAGCACCAGGTGGTCCGTTCCAATCGCCTGGAAGAACGGCTCGTCCTGGGAGATGCGCGGCCCGGGAACAATCGTGCCCGCCAGACCTCCCGGAACCCCCAGAAGTTGCAAGCGCAGCCCGTCCGGGTCCGCTGCCATTCCTAGCGCGCCGCTACCAAAAGTGATGCCGGCATCTTCCATCACCTTGCGCGCTTCGCCGCGACCGTAGCCGTCCGTGAGCACGCAAAAATGATCGATGAAAGGTGGAACCTCCGGATGCTGGCCGAACGCCAGGTAGCTGATCCCCACGCGCACATAGAAGCGCGGCGGCGGATCCTTCTCTTTGAACAACTGCGTGTCGAAGATCCGGCCGTAGAAGCGGGCGGCAGCCTCCGCATCTGGCACTGTGTATCCGTAGTGCTCAAGGCCTGTATTCTTGAGTGGCAAGCCGGGCGAGGGAGATTGCGCAAAAACTGCAGCGGCCGCACTTAATGTGCCGCCGACTCCATACAACACCGATCTTCGGGAGAGAACAGGATGGCTCATTCGATTCAACACTCCGGAGCTAAGCGTCGGGTGCGACTGGCTGCATGACGCCACAGTGCAAAGTTTATGAAAGTTTTCACTCCGTGTCAACACCTGTCGATTGGTAAAAACCGTAGCACTTGACGCCGGCCGCAAATCCGTTATATACCTATCGACTGGTATGAGATTCCCACTCGTTGTATTGGCTTTCGCCATGGCGCTTTCCGCGCAGACACCAAAACTTACGATTCGGGTGCATACAGGACACGGTCAGGTCGGTTACAACGTCAATTCGACCATGATCTCAGGCGAAAAGGACATGCTGGTCATTGATCCTCAGTTCAGCCTGAGCGAAGCCCACAAGCTCGCCGCGGAGATTCTCGAATCCAAGAAGAATCTCACGTTGATCTACGTGACACATCCGCATCCCGACCATCTGTTCGGTTTAGCGGTCCTGCATCAGGCGTTTCCGGCAGCGAAGATCGTGGCGCTTCCGGCTACAGTGGCGGGGGCGAAAACCGGATGGCCGGCGCGGCAAAAATTCTGGTTTCCCACCTATGGCAACAACATCCCCGGACCGGATCCGGTGCTGCCCGAAGAACTCACCGAGCCTTACCTCACCTTAGAAGGCGAGCGCTTTCCCGTAACTGGCCCGGTACAGGGCGCTGACGGCCCCGGCAACAGCTTCGTATATATTCCATCGCTCAAGGCCGTGGTCACCGGCGATATCGTGTTCGACCATGTGTATTTCGGTGTTCCTAAAGACGCCGCGCGCGAAAACTGGCTGAAGACCATTGATCAAGTTACGGCCCTGCACCCGGCCATCGTCATTCCAGGACACCAGGGTGAGGGAGCCACGGACGACATGTCCGCGGTTGCCTTCATGAAGCAGTACATCGCGGTTTGGGACAAGAACGTCGCCGCCTCGCATTCCGCCGCCGAAATGAAGGCCAAAGTGCTGGCGCAGTACCCGAATCTTGGCATGGAGTTCACGCTCAATGATCGAGTCGCGACCTACTTCCCCGCGCCCCAGAAGGGGAACTGAAATAGACACCACCGAACGGCTTTCCTCATGCACAACTCTCTGACTCGTACCTTCGCTCCTGTGTTCCTGTTTGCCTCCCTCGCTCCAGCGCAGTGGCTGGGCTACCCGACCGCGGGAGTTCCTAAAACCCCCGATGGCAAACCGAATCGCGAAGCTCCTGCGCCGCGCACCGCAGACGGCAAGCCCGACTTCACCGGAATGTGGGGCTGGGAAACCCGTTCCAACTGTCTCGGGCACTGCGATGACTTGCAGATCTCGCGCGAATTTATCAACATCGCCTCCACGCTGAAGGGCGGTTTGCCCTATCAGCCGTGGGCCGCGGACATCGTCAAGCAGCGCACCAAGCAGCAGGATCTCGATCCCAACGTGCACTGCATGCCGCGCGGAGCCCCGCGCATCTGGACCGACGACTACTACAAGAAAATCTTTATGTTGCCCGGCGAGATGATCATCCTCACCGAACGCAATATGCAGTACCGCCAGATCTACATGGACGGGCGTCCGCTACCCACCGATCCGAACCCCACCTGGAACGGGTACTCCACCGCAAAGTGGGATGGTGACACCCTGGTGGTGGAGACCAACGGCTTCAAGGACGGCCTGTGGCTGGATGCTAATGGCGACCCGCTGACCGACGCGGGCAAAATGACCGAACGAATCCGCCGCCCTAACTTCGGAACTTTGCAAATCGAGATCACCATCGATGATCCCAAAGCTTATACCAAGCCGTGGACCGTCACGATGAATGAGCCGCTGATTCTGGATAGCGATCTGATTGACTACTACTGCCTAGAGAACGAACGTGACGCGGTGCACATGAAGCAGCAATGAGCCGCACGCGCGCGGCGGATGCCGGAAACGGCTGGCCGGGAAACTGCGTAGGATATGATGTTACTGGAATCCATCCGCCAGATGAGCGATTCAAACGGGGCATCCACTCTGCGCGGGCGCGCGCTCGTCGCATTGCGGGAGATGCTGCTGAAGGGGCGTATTCCACCTGGCAAGCGTCTCGAAGAAATCGATCTAAGCCAGAGCCTTGGTCTATCCAGGCCGATTCTGCGGTCGATTCTGGAGCACCTTTCCTTCGAGGGACTGCTGGAGGCGGCGTCCTCCGGAGGATACGCGCCGCGGCATTTCACGCTGGAGGACATCCGGGACGCTATCCTTGCGCGCTCGGCCCTGGAGGCGGTGGCAGCGGGCTTGGCGGCCAAGCGAATCCGGGCTCCTTCGGAGTTGGAACCGGCACGCAAGCTGAACGCCGAACTGGCGGAGTCGGTGGCATCCGGCGCGCCACGCATGCCGACGCCGGAAGAGATGGCGCGCTTCGGAGACTTGAATGCGGCGTTCCACAGCGCATTCGTGGCTGTAGCGCGAAGCCCCATGCTGTCCTGGTGCCTCCAGCGCGTCCAATCGGCGGCATTTGCCTCGCCGGCCGCGGTTGTGCTTCCGGCCGGAGGCGGGGGTGCACGCCGCGCTTTCGGGGAGCACGAAGAAATTTTGGACGCGATTCAGTCTGGCGACGCGGCTCGTGCCGATACGCTGGTGCGCCAACACGCGCATCTCGCGATTGAAGCGATCACCAGCGCGGTGAACGGTGGGGCGCATTTGGGCCGCAATATCGCTGTTGAATTGGTTCGGAACAAACCCTCCAAACCGGCGGGCCGGCAAAGGAGTTCTTTGTCCAAAGGCAGCAATAAAGCGACCGGCTCTACCTCAGAGCGGATACTGGACGCCGCGGCGGAGCTTTTCCGCGAAAAAGGTTTTCACGCGGCGACGACGCGGGAACTCGCGAACCGCCTCAACGTTCAACAGGCTTCGCTCTACCACCACGTAAAAAACAAGGAAGACCTGCTGCATCGTATTTGCAGCGAGACCATGGATTCGTTCCTGGCGGACTTGGCGGCGACGCTCGGAAAAACAGAAGAAGGCCAGAATCAGATCGGAGCTTTCATTGAGTCTCATCTGCGCGCCTTGCTGCGCTATCCCGACCAAACTGTGGTAATGGCTACCGAGTTCAAGGCATTGTCGGGCCCTCACTTTGCCGAGATTTCCCAGAAGCAGAAGGATTATTCGCGCATCCTGGAGTCGGTGCTCAAGTCCGCACGGGCGCGGGGAGCCTTGCGAACCGACATCTCCATCAAACTGATCCGGTTGGCTCTGCTGAATATCCTCAATTGGACCCCCCGCTGGTTCCGTCCCGCGGGCATCCTGTCTACGACTGAGTTGACCTCGATTTATGAACGCGTCTTCTGGGAAGGTGTTGCGAATCCCGCGTTGGGGGAAGTGCATTCCATTCGGCCCCTGGACCCCTCGTTCCACCGGCAGCGCCGGCGCTCCAGCAAAATTGGGACGCTGGAGAGGGTGATTCGGGGCGCGGCAGAGTTGTTCGCCCGTCAAGGTTACGAATCCACCAGTACGCGTAATCTTGCCAGCCTGCTCGGCATTGAGAAGGCGACCCTGTACTATCACCTGGAAGGCAAAGAGGACCTTCTTTACGCAATTTGTAAGGCGTCAATTGAACAACTGACGGGCGACGTGAATGCGGCGGTCGAAGGGATTCAAGATCCCTTGGAACAACTTCAAGTCTGGATTCAGGCGCACATGGTCAATTTGCTGCGCCACCAGACGCAGCATGCGACAGCTCTGGCCGAGGCTCGTGCACTTTCCGGCGAAAGGCTCGCGGAAATCGTCGAAATGCGAAAAAACTACCAGAAGCGCGTGCGCTCGCTGATCGAAGCGGGTCAGAAAGCCGGGCGCCTGCGGACCGATATCGCCGCCAAATACCTTGGACTCATGCTGGAAGGGCTCCTTGACCGTACCGTGGTCTGGTACCGCAAGAATGACGCGCTCAGTCCGGCGGAGTTGTCGGAGACCTTCTGCAAACTTTTCATTGCGGGCGCCGCGCGGCGCGGATCAGATTAGAAAGCCGTCAGCGAGCGCTGCACCAGTAGGTTTCCGCGGCCTCGGCCGGCGCTTTGCCACCCAATCGGTGAGGAGCTCGACTCGATCGAACGTGTTCGGAATCGGTTTCGCTTCGAGTTTCTTGCCGTGGAGCGGAAGGAGACGCCGTGATCGGCGCAGCCTCCGGCGTTAAGTTTTTGATGCCCCCGGCGGCTTGAAGCGCACGACGCTCGTCCTCCGCATAGCCCAGCTGCCGTATGGTAAAAAAACTCGAACGGTCTGCTAGCCAGTTAAGATAGACGAACAGCATGAGGAATCACAGATGGCTACGACTGCTGGCGTACGTGACCTGTGGTCCGCAAAAACTGCGTACGTTCACGCCGCGAGGTCTTCCAACCAGTATTCGTGATGCAGTCCACCCAGCACAGCTTTGCGGCGCACCGATGGCCCAGCGGGAAGCTGGTGTCGATGCTCCCCTTGGGGCGGTGAGGGGTAAAGCGGCGCTGGGATACCCGGCCCCAGACTCATATGAACACGGCCGTAATTGCAATGGCGGACCCAGCGGTTGAGAATGTGCTTGAGATGTCGCTGTCCCAGCGGTATGAGGAAATCCAGACACTCCCGGCGGATCGATCCGACCAGGCGTTCGCAAACAGCATTGGCTTGGGGCGCTTGCGGCGGCGTCCGCAGCACGCGCACGCCCATGGCGGCTACGCTCTGATCCAATTGTTGGGAGAAGATGCTGTCCCAGTCGTGGATGAGAAAGCGGAACGAATGATCCCCAGGAAGTGCCTCCCGCAATTGCTGTTGGGTCCAGTCTGCGCTGGGATGATCGGTGACGTTGACGTGCAGGATTCGTCGTCGGCCCAGTTCCATGAGAACAAATACATAAAGGATACGGAATCGGGCCGTGACCACGACGAAGAAGTCACACGCCACCATCGCCTGAGCGTGATTGCGCACGAAGGTCAGCCAGCGTTGGCTGGGATCGGGCTTGCGGCGGGGACCCTGGGCCAGATACTTGCCGACCGTGCGCGGCGAAACGCGGATGCCCAACTTCAGTTTCAACTCGTTGGCGATGCGTTCCTCTCCCCAGCTCGAGTTCTCTGCGGCCATCTGGCGAATCAACGCTTGGAGGTCTTTCGGCAGACGGGGCCTTCCCACGGGCCGGGATTTCCACCGCCAGAACAAACGGAATCCTTTGCGATGCCATCGGATCAGTGTCTCGGGCTTAACTACAACCAAAGCATCGCTCCAGTCGAACCACCGGCTCAGGAAACTCATGAGCCAGCGGGTGGAATCGTCGGCCCGGCGCGGTTTGGTCTTACGCTCCTGAAACAGTGCCAGTTGCTTGCGCAGAAACAGGTTCTCAGCTTCAACGGCACTCCGGGACCGGCATGTCAACGCAACCAGTCCTAGAAAATCCAGAAGCACGCGGAACCCTGTCCGAAGCAAATGGCGGAGAGCCTTCAGCCAGCCATCCAAGAGGCACATGAACGTTCAGGATCGCACCCGAACCACCGCCGCGGCGACTACTGCTTGGGGCGGTTCGGAATTTTTGCGGAGCACAGGAAGCAGGCCAACTCGAACCATAGGGCGTTATCCGAGTGGCTGCAGGCTGCCGCGAGTGTGGGCAGAACGTTAATAAATGTGAAGCAGCCGTGCTGATCCTCAGGTTTTGCGGTAGAACGGTGGTAAGTGGGAAGACGAAGCCTACAGTGAAGTCGATTCTGTTGGTCGATGACGACGTCAACCTTTGCGCACTCATGCACGAGTACTTCGCGCCGTATGACTTCAACATAGAAGCAGTTCACGACGGCCGCCGGGCTCTGGCGCGGGCGCTGGAATGGGAGTTCGATCTCGTTATCCTCGACGTGATGCTGCCAGTGATAGACGGATTCGAGGTGCTGCGGCAATTGCGGAAACGCAGCACCGTCCCCGTAATCATGCTCACGGCCCGGACCGAAAGGGAAGACCGGATCGCGGGACTCAACGCCGGAGCGGACGACTATCTGCCGAAACCTTTCGGCCCCGACGAATTGCTTGCGCGCATGCGAGCCGTCTGGCGCAGAGGCAGTAGAAATCGCCGGGCGGAAGTTCACCAGTTGCACGCAGGCCCGCTGAGGGTGGAATTGAATACTCGCACAGTCTGGTGCAACGGCTGGCCGCTCACGCTCACCTCCACGGAGTTCGACGTTCTGGAGTTTCTGGTCCGATCCTCAGGCCGCGTGGTCTCGCGTGATGAGCTAGCCGCGAGCGTATTTCAACGGACGTTCACGCCGGCGGACCGGTCTGTGGATGTTCACATCAGTCATTTGCGGAAGAAGTTGGATGGCGTAGCCCACATCCAAACGGTGCGCGGAACAGGCTATCTGTTCGCTCCAACAGTGAGCCCTGGATAATGAAATCGCTGCATCTCCAAATCCTACTCTGGTGCTTCGCCACGTTAGCGCTGTCTTTGCTGGCCTTCTCCGGAGTATCGAGATTTGTGGAGGCTCGGGCCATGGGAAAGAGCGGCCCGTTGGCTCGCGTGGACGCGATGATCTTGCGGCAAGCCACGGAAGCGTACGAATTCGGCGGCGCGGCGCAGCTCGCGGAGTACCTTGAGAGAACCAACCAAGCCCTGGGCGATCCCCGCTACCTGACCGATCCGCAAGGCCGCGATCTTGCGTCAGGAACGGATCGCTCGGACCTACTCAACTCGGTTCACACCCAATGGGCGTCGCCGGTTCCGAAAGACGGCCATCTGATTGTCGCGCTAGCGGCCGCAGACAATCGTTACCGGTTGATCACTGTTCTGAACCCGCCCTTCGCGCCATGGACCCTTCTGCCTTATTACGCCTTGATTATCGCCGCGGTCGCCTTGGTCTGCTGGGCACTGGCCGTGAGCATCGTATCACCTCTGCGAAATCTCGCGCGCAGCGTTGAGCGATTTGGGCGAGGCGATCTCGCGGTCCGGCTGAACTCCAGCCGGCGCGATGAGATCGGAGATCTGGCGAGATCCTTCGATCGGATGGCGGAGCGCATCAGCGCTTTGCTGGCTGTGGAACGGCGTCTGCTCCAAGATGTTTCGCATGAGCTTCGCTCGCCGCTGGCGCGCATGAGCTTTGCCGCCGAGCTGGCGCGAAGAGAAGAGAAACGCGAAGTCGCCATCGCCCGCATCAAAAGCGAAATCGATCGCCTATCGGACCTCATCGCAAGCTTATTGGAAGTGACCCGCGCCGAGACGGACCCCGCCGTAAAACAACACGACTTTTCCATCGTGGATCTGCTCCAGGAAATCGTTAGAGACTGCTGGATCGAAGCGGACGCGCAGCGTTGCCGCGTGATCTTCGACGCTTCCGGGGACTCCGGTCTCGTCGGCAACCGTGAGCTGTTGAGGCGCGCATTTGAGAATATCGTGCGCAACGCGATTCGCTATACCCCCGCGGATTCATGCATCGAAGTGCGCGTCGAAAGCCGTGCGCAAATGTGCCGCGTCTCCATTCGCGATTACGGCGTTGGCGTTCCGGTGGACTTCCTCGAAAAGCTCGGGCAGCCGTTCGTGCGTGTGGACGATTCCAGGAATAGCAGTACCGGAGGCGTGGGTCTGGGTTTGGCGATAGCGAAGCGCGCCATCGGGTTACATCACGGCTCCTTGCAACTGCGGAACGTCCACCCTGGATTGGAGGTCACGATCAATCTGCCGATGCCGCCAGTTTGATTCAGCATGAGCGTAAAGGCTGCCCGTAAAGGACAGCTGCTTCCCTCGACAAAAGATTCGTCAACAGTTTGCACGTTCCATTTTTAGCTGTGTAAAGAAGAGTTAAGAAAAGCCTCCCGGCCGAAACCTTTGTGCCCGCGGACCGTTCTTTCTCTGAAGAGACATTCGTCCGAAGGGGTTCAATGAGCCAACGGGTTAAAGCTAGCCTCGCAGCGGGTACCATTCTTTCGACGGCGAGTTTCATTGGGATTGCGGTTGCGCAAACTCCCGCCGCGCCGCCGTCCTTCGATGTTGCTTCCATCCGCTCCGCGGACCTTCCAACGCCGGAAACGATGCGCTCCGGCCAGTTTCGCACAGGCACCACAATCAGCGGAGGCGCTGCGGACTTCCAGTTCGTAACGCTTGCCGATCTGCTGCCTTATGCTTATCGTGTGAAATCCTTCCAGGTCATCGGCCCTTCGTCGCTGCGCGAATCGAGGTGGAATATACGCGCCAAGCTTGCGGACGGAGCTTCGCAGGATCAGGTTCCCGAGATGGTGCAGGCAATGTTGGTCGATCGATTCAAGCTCGCGATTCACCATGAGAAGCGCGAGTTGCCGGTATATGAGTTGGTCGTATTGAAAGGCGGACCAAAACTGGAGCCTGCCGAGGCCCCTGACGCAGCATCCGCTAATACTACGGCTGCGACGCTGGGTCCTCCTGGCTTATTCCCGTTCGGGGGACCTCCTGGCGGTGGACCTCCGGGCGGGCGCGGACCGGACGGCGGGCCGCCCAATGGCGATGGTAGAGGAGGGGGCAGGGGAGTGGCGTTCAACAGCGCAGACGGAACCGTTCGCATGTCCCCTGATGAAAACTGCGGCATGCGGCTGGAGTTCACGCAACTGACCATGTCTGGACTGGCGGATACTCTCACTCCGTTTCTGGATCGGCCTGTCATCGATGGAACCGGTGTTAAGGGGAGCTATAAAGCCTCGCTCAAGCTCCCCATGGAGATCATGTTCGCGATGATGCAGAACCAGATCCGCAATGCGAATCTTCCGCCTCCAGGTGGAGGTTTCGGCGGACCAGGAGGTGGACCGGGTGGTCCCGGCGGACCGGGCGGTCCCGGAGGGCCAGGAGGTGGTCCCGGAGGGCCTGGCGGTTGCGATCCTGGTCAGGCGCTGGGTGGGAATTCCGACACATCGAATGCTGCGCTATTTCAGGCGATCCAAAAATTGGGGCTCAAACTCCAGCCTAAGAAGGCTCCCTTCGATGCCATCATTGTGGACCACGTCGAAAAGACGCCGAGCGACAATTAGGGTCAAATTGCCACACGATCTGGCCGTCGGAAGTCGCTTGTTCCCGCAAGGTCCTTATCGATGTTGGAGTTACGGGGAGCCATCTATCTGCGGAAGAGTAAACTTGGTCGTGGAAAAGCTAGAGGCGGGCCCGGCAGTTCTATCAGGCGGCGATGCGATTTGAAATGGCTTCCATACGAGCGAACTAAAGGAGTTAAAACCAAGCGGCGTTCACAAGTTTCGATCCCTCACAGTTCGGGCTCACTGGTTTTGTACAAGACCGCCAGTTCCCCTCCATTACGGGGATGTGCACCGGAGGCTGGCCCTGCACGGGCGCGGGTGGCATGGAAACTGTTGGGACGCTCGGTCAAATCCAGAGTCTCTACCACGACAACAAGCCCACCTATAACGCCAACGCGACGTGGGTTTGACCACATGGCGGTATTACGCCGATCTCGTAGAGAGACGGTGGTAGAGACGCAGAGAAAATGCTAACCGGGAGGGGTGTCGCCCGCGAGTCCGACTGGCACCAGCGACAGTTCCTGGCCCTTGCCAGCGCCAGTTAACCAGCGGGGTGCCGTCCAGAGAGCTTCGGAGAATTTGACCCGGTAGCGGCCCGGGCGGGCTTCAGGCCGGCTGAGCGGCGGGCGCAGAGAACACGGAAACTGCCGATTCTTCGGAATTCCGCGCGACCGTGGCCACGTGGGAGTTAACCAACGGGGTGAGTAAGTTAGCGGGAATGTGCGGCTCCCCGAGAGGAACACAGATCCGAACACGGGTTTGGAGAATTTCTCCGGAGCAATTTTCTACGTAGTGTTAACCAAGACCGGGGTTTCCGAAATCGGGAGTCTTCCAGCCGAGCGAGACCTCACCTCCCCGAGAAACCCTCTTCATAAATGAAACCGGAGAATTTTCGGCACCGTGATGCTCATTGGACCGTGATTAGCGCCCCAGATGGCGTGCTTGCTCCGTTGTAGGTGCAGGTCAGCGCATTGTCGCCGCTCTTCGCAGACGCTGGCACGGTGAGATTGAATTGGTACAGGCCAGGCGAGATCAATCCCGCGAAACTCACCGCCGCGTTATTCCCGCCGATCTGGCAAACGGGATTCGTCGGCAGCGGGCCTGACTGCGTCGATGACCCGTTTATGATCGCCGTTGTCGGCAATCCGAACCCGACACCATACGTGACTATAACTTCGTTTGGCGCGGCGGGTGTGGAGAGACCGGGATAAAGACTCGTCGGACCGAGCAGGCTGCCGTTGGCATGCGTCGCCGCCGTGTATCCTGCAGCGTTGAATAGCAGGAACGCTGGCGCGATAGCTTTCATGTTCGACGTGAAGGGTGGGCTGGACGTGCTGCCACTGGTGACCACGATCTGAACTGGCCCCAACGTGCTATCGAGGGGTGTCAAGACATTGATCTGATCGGTGGTGCACACGGTGCTCGTGACAGCGCTGCAATAGAAATAAATGAACGCCGACTTGCCGTTCACGATAACGCTGACACCGCCAAGCTGGGTGGGCAGCTTGCCTTGGGCGAAATCGGGCGCATTGCTCCAGATGACGCCGGATGCGGGCGAATTGGAGGGGACTAGGTTTGCGCCTTTGATCACAATCCAGGTATTTTGGGCGATGTCTGCGCCGCCGTTGGCGACCGTGACGGAGTTGATCAACGCGCCGCTCGCCGCCGACAGGGACCGCGATAGGATGTTCCCAGCCTTGTCGTAGGTGTAGGAGATTGTTGAACCGTTGGAGTAGGTTACGCTGACCAGGCGCCCGGCGGCATCGTAGCTGTACGTAACTGCCGCAGACAAAGGGAGGCAGAGGCCCACAACGACTGCGATGTTTCGGAGCATGAGATAAGTCGATTTCATTTGACCTGCTCTCGGCCGAGGCCAGCGGTTTTTAAACCCGTCGGATCGCCATTCGCGACCGGGTTTCCGGCGGCGTACTGATACGGATTCACCTCCCTCGGTGACGGGGAAAACAGCGGATCACGCGACAGGAACCGCTGGGTTGAGCCGTCGTAATACCGGAACCGCGCGTAATACAGCTTTGTCCCTGGCTCCTGCATCACGCCGAGCTGACCCTGCCATGTGAACGGATTATCGGTCGCGTTGTTCGCGCCGGCGGGGACGATATCGCCATAAGGGCTGATGCCGTAAGTGTCCGTGATCGCGCCGGTGTCGTTGGTGAGGAACGTGGTCGAACCGGTATCGTCGAAGGAGTAGAAATGATGCGCGCCGGAAGCTGCTTCGATACTAAACAGCAAGGCTCCCGCGGGCGTGTAGACGTAATAGCGCAGATCGGAGCCGCCGGACTGAATCGTCGCGACGGTGGGAAGCCCGGTCGCGTAGTTGACGACGTAATTTCGTGTAGTGCCGTCGGAACCTGTTCTTGAAATGCGCTGTCCGAGCGCGTCGTAGGTCGCCGACGCCGATCCGTCAGGGCGCGCGTAGGAGACAAGGCGCGACGCGGCGCTCCATTTATAGGTTGAGCCGGCGTTGTCGTTGGTCAGCCGCCCGCGTGCATCGTAGTTCGCTCCTGAGATCTGATTCGCCGCATCGAAGTTATTCGAGGAGGACGCAGTGCCGGATACAACGGCTTCCTGTGGAATATTGCGGGCGGCCGAAGTCACTCGCCCGATCGCGTCGCGCGTGAGGACGATCGATGAGAGGGTCGCAGTCCCCGCAGTCTCCGTGATGGAGGCAATGCGGCTGTCGTTATCGTAGGTGTAGGTGGTGCCCACTCCATTCGAGCGAGCCATCGAAACCAGCCGGTGCGCGGCGTCGAACGTGAATGCGACTGATCCTCCCGTCCAATCGGTGACGCTGGCAAGCAACCCACGTGGGTCGTATGTGTACGTTACGGTCTTTCCCGGCGCATACGTGATGCTCGCGATCCGCCCAACGGGATCGCGCTGAATCGCAAGACCATTCGAGCCCGTAATTCTCCCGTCGGCGTCGAGCGCAAAAGCAAAGCCAGTCCCGCTGATCAGCCGACTATCGCCGTCGTAGCTATAAGTGTGCGTCACGCCATCGGAATACTGCGCCTGCGTAAGATTTCCGTCGGCATCGTAGCTGAACTGCACTGAATCGATCGGCGACGTGACCGATGAAATCCGGTTGCGCGAATCGTACGTGTAGTTCAGCGAATTGCCGAGCGGATCGGTGGAGGAGGCCAGTCGCCCTTGGCTGTCCGTAGCGCGCATCCACACATTCCCATTCGGGTCCGTGATTGACGCCAGCACCGGAAGATTACCCCAACTCAGGGAAGTCGTGATCGATCCCGGAGACGTGATGCTGGAGGGGAGTCCGCGAGGCTCATACGTGAAGGCGCTTTGACGCCCAAGAGCGTCAGTGACGCCCACGACGCGGCTCATCGAATCGTAGGAAAGATTCGTGTTTTCGTTGAGCGGTGAGGTGAATTGAACCGGCCGGCCGTCCTTATCGACCTGGATGTTGCCGGTATTTCCGACCGCGTCCGTCACGCTCGTGAGGCGGCCTTCGGCATCATAGCCGAAGGTGGTCGCTTTCCCCGCCGGATCGATCGCGGATTGCAGGCGCTCCAGGTTGTCGTAAGTGTAAGTGGTTTTCTCTCCAGCAGCATTCGTGATCGCGCTCAGCGAGCCAAGCGGGTCGTACTGAAAGGTTGTCTTGTTGCCCAGCCGATCGGCGGCGGCGCTCCGCCGGTCTTCGGTGTCATAGGAATTGCTCGCGGGCTTCCCGAGCGCATCCGTCACCGATTGGAGGTTGTTGTTTCCATCGTAGGCGAGGGTGGTCGTCTTGCCGCGCTGGTCGGTAACCGAGAGAATGTGGTCCAGGGCATCGCGGGTGAAGGATCGCGTTGTTCCGTCGGCGAACTGAGTCTTGGCGAGACGCTTCAGGTTGTCGTAAGAATCAGTCGTCACATTGCCCGCGGGATCTTTCATCGTGGCGACCGTCCCGTCCGCGTTATAGGTCAGGGTGGTCACGCCTCCAGCCGGGTTGGTAACCGTCAGGACCTGGCCGGCCGAGTTGTACGTGTAGGTCGTCTTCTTTCCCGCGCGATCGGTCGCCGTCAGCGCGTTGCCCGAGCCGTCGTAGGTGAAGGTTTCCGAAGTTCCATCCGGATAAGCGGTCTTGGCCAGATTGTAGAACGTGAAGCCTCCCTGTGCTTGCGATTGCCAGGTGAACGACGTGGCGTTTCCTTGCGCGTCCGTGAGCGACGCGACGTAGCCCGAAGCAGGATCGTAGGTCACCGAGCTCTTGTTGCCGAGCCGGTCCGTGAAGGTGAGCGGCCGACGCACAATATCGTATGTGTACGAAGACGTTTTCCCGGCGGCGTCGGTCCGGCTCGAAAGATCCAGCAGATCGCCATAATTGAACGTTGTGGCCCTGCCGAGCGGATCGGTAACAACCGTCTTTCCCGGAGTGCCTCCTGACATGTAGGAAAGGCTTGTGGTGTTTCCCGTTCCATTGGTCTGCCCCAGGGCGATCCCGTAGACCGAGTCGTACGTTTGCGTCTCTGGCGCATTGTTGAGCGGCCGAATCACCTTCGAGAGGAGGAAGTAATTGTATTGATACGACGTCGTGTTGCCGTTGGCGTCCTTCACGCCGCTCAGATTGGCGTAAGCGGACGAATCGTGCGAGAAAAATACCGAGCGCCCGCTCTGATCCTGCACACTGGTCAGGACTGTTCGCATGCCAAGTGCCGAGTAATTGAAGGTAAGAGTTCGGCCGAGCCCGTCGCCCACCTGCGTGGGACCATTTACGCCCTGAGTGATAATGAGCGCATTCCCGTTGCGGTCTTCAATCCTGCTCAGGCGACCCAACGCGTCGAACGAGTAGATGAGATTATTGGCCGGGTTCAGAAACCGATACGAGGTCGCCGTTTTGATCAGTTGATATGCCAGTCGCGGGGGCGAGATCGTCTGATACGCGCCGTTGAAGAACTGAAACGAAGTGCTGCCGCCGCCTTCCTGCGCAACCAACGCGGTGTTTCCCGAGACCGCCAAATGCATGTCAAAGTTGGTCATCCAGCTAAACCCGATCGGCTGAAAACCGAGGGCGCCGCCGAGGGAGGACGAGTAGAAGCGCCGGAACGTCAGCGGCAGGGGACCGCCCAACGCGAGATCGGTTACAGGTCCGAGGTACGTGGTTCCGTTGGCCGTTGAGATCGGATCGGTGGTGTATGCGGCATTGGGTTGGTACGGGACCTCGGGCAGGATCGGAATGAGAGGACCGGAATAGTTGATGGATGCGCTGTTAAATGTCAGGAAAACCGGGTTGCCGTTGCCAAACTGCAACGTAAACATGAAGGTAGTTGGTTTTCCGTTGGAATCCGTAGCTGAGCCTTGACCGCCGCAGGTCACGATGCCGAAGAGAGGTGAAGAGGGGCAGGTTCCGGTTCCCACCACGCTCGCGTTTCTGCTGAACGCGTCGACAAGAACCCCCAGCGGCTGGTTGAACTGATACAGAATCGAGACGCGATTGCCGTTGACAGTGTACTCGCCGGTGAAGTTCAGATCGTTAGCCGCTCGCGCATGCTAAAGACGGCGGCCCTCCACCAATGATCTTGACGATGGAGCTATTCACCCAGCTCATACCCGAGGCTCGGCCCAACAAGAACCCTGTTGCCGAGCGGGAAAAGCACGGCTCCATCGAATCCAACCGCGCCATGAAGCATTTCCGTTGACGAAGGGCGCGCCGCCAAAACCGCCGAACGGAGAACCGGGAGTAAGCATCGAGGTTGTGCCGGATGTCGAGGGGGGCTTTGAGGGTGGAGTCGTAGGGCCAGGCACGGAAGGTCGCTGGTGGGGGCTGGTGCCGATAGAAATCCCACAAAGGTGGCCACGCTCTTCACCGGTCGCGGAGTTGATCCACGTGCCGGTATCCGGGTCTCTAGGTGAAATTTCGCCCTGTGATTGGATCAAAGGCGTGTTCTGGGTCAGTCGGGTCGCGATTGCAGCACATGAAACGGGCGTATCTGTGCGCCAGTCAGCGTGCCGAAATGTCACCCCGATCACCCTCAACGACGATGGGGCCGCCTGGATCAGTCCCCTCGGGACAGCTTCCGCTGTTGACCATATACCCACAAAGCAGTGGCGCTTTCACCGGTCGCGGAGTTGACCCACATGCCGGTCTCCGGGTCTCTAGTTGAAATTTCGTCCTGTGATTGGATCGAAGGCGTGCTCTGGGTCAGCTCGCGTCGCGTTGCAGCACATCGAACGGGCGTATCTGTGCACCGGTCAGTGGGCAGTCGCCGCTTCAGTCACGAAGATAGGCCCCCCGATCACCAGGACTCAACGACGATGGGCGCCGCCAGAATCAGTACCGCCAGCTATCTGCGCAGAGCGCAGGCAGTCCTAAACAGGGCCGAAACGACAAGGAGAACGACGGTAGAGCGAACAAGGCTCATGATCTGCATCCTCACACCACCCCAACCATGTACAATCCGAACCTAAAATGAGACACCTGTTCCAGTTTTCTCCTGGCGTCTTCCCGTTTTCGCTTGATCCGCTCCGCCTCCCTTCGCGCATTCTCTGCCAGTTCTTCGGCATCTTCGGATATGTGGGCGAAAGCGGCTGCATCCGGATCGGAGCCGGCGAATTCAGCAAGGACCGCGTTGGTCTCGGCTTCAGATTGGCGCTTCTTTTCCGCCTGCCTTACGGTCCAATAGACGGTCTCAGCTTTGGCGTAAGATGACAGGCCATCCACATAATCACCCTTCTCAATCGCTCCATCCCCGCACAATTCGTAGTGATATGCCGCCCCCCTGAAGAAATATTCCGCAACTATGAGCTGATCGGCGGATTCGCCGAATTTGCCAGCTTTAGCCAGCAGTTCACTCTGTAAGGCGTAATCCAGCGCCGCCCGCTCGTATGCTCTTGCGGCGTCACAGGAGTCATCACCGAGGTACTGCTCGGCCAGGCGCTCCCACTGATCCGCATCTCTACCAAGGTTTTTCGCGGCGTCTTCAAAGCCTTTAGAGTCGCTGTCCGAAATCAAGGTCGCCGCGTTTCGGTCAGCCTGGTCTTGGGTCGTGAGCCGATCCTCTTCTTCCTGCTGAGCCTTAGTGCCGGGCATTGAAATGCTCCCATCCACGAGGACTCCCAACGGCTGGTTGAACTGATAAAGAATTGAGACGCGGTTCCCGTTGACCGTGTACTCGCCAGTGAAATTTAGATCGTTAGCCGCAGTGCCAGTCATCGGCGGTGGCCCGTCCGCCTATGGTCTTCACGATTGTGCTGTTGACCCACTCGTAACTGGCGGTGGGGCCGACGAGAACTCGGTTACCGAGCGGGAAGAGCACTGCGCCATCGAAGCCCGCCACACTGGGGGCGTTGCCATTGACAAGGGCAGCAGCCGCCAATACTGAGCGCCGGGAGTAACCATGGAGGTCGTACCAGGCATCTGAGGTGGTGACGGCGGTGGAGTGGTCAGCACTCCGTCGAAGCCAAGGCTTTCACCGGTCGTTGAATCAACCCACGTGTTATTGTCTGGGTCCCAGTACAGGTTCTGTCCGGTCGTGGAGTCGAAAGCGTGCGTCGGGTCAGTTGGGTCTTGCTGCGCCTGATGCCCTGACGTTTGAGGTCCTGCTCCGGTAAGGAGTAACGAATAGCCCATGGCCATAAAAGATCGGCGGCGCCGGAACGATGATCCCGCCGAACTTGTCTTCACTCCGTCAAAGCCGACGTTTTCACCGGTCGCCGAATCGACCCATGTCTGATTAGCTGGGTCCCAGTACAGGTTTTGTCCGGTCGTGGAGTCGTAAGCGTGCGTCGGGTCAGTTGGGTCTTGCTCGCGCCTGATGTCCCTAACCTGCGTTTGAGGTCCTAGCTCCGGTAAGGAACGAATCGGCCCGTATGGCCATATAAAGATCGGCGGCGCCGGGATGATGGTCCCGCTGCTTCCCGTCACCGGGGTCGTTGTTTGCGCTGCTGCTGGCCGGAGTGCGGCAACGATCAACACCATCCTAACGGCGGAGCTCAACAAGCGCGCCATTATGGAGAGTAGATTTCGGCTGCTGCTTTCCATGCACGTAAGTCCCGCGTCTCAAAAATGCCAGACCCAGATGTAGATCGGGGATCGCGGTCGCCACGCCGATCAGCAATATCGTAACTCGAATTTCAGCCCCCCACAACGTGGGGTTCACACGTGGGGGTGGACCTCTGTGGTGGACTTGAGACTGAATCCACTTGGTTGAATTCGCTGAAATCCGCTGAATTCTGGGGCTTGCCTGAACCGCGCACCTTATAAAAAGGCTACGCGACCGACTTCCTGCGGGAGTGGCAACGGCCAATTGAGCAGGAAGAGGTGGTCGAAGGCCCAGAGGCAAATCAACGGAATCGACTGGTTAAGGGCGCATAAAGTCCGAAACGCTGTCGCCTGGCGCGTGGATCAGCATTCTCGGGCAGAACCTCGGCCAGCTCGAAACGGCCTCAAGCGCGAGCACTTTGACACTGGGCGGGGCCAGCGTTACTGTTTGCGGGGCTGCAGTGGTAATGAACTACAATTCGGGGCCGATGACCACAAACGGATCGACGGGCTGGCAGATAAACGCCTTGCTGCCCGACGGAGTCGCGGGGCAAACCTCGTGCCCGGTGGTGGTGACCGTAGGAGCCCAGTTATCTCCACCCGTCAACATTGCAATCGCTAGCGGAATCATGGAGCTTTTCCAATTCACGATCTCGGCAGGCACGCTGCCAATCATCACTCATGCGGAGTACAGTTTGGTCGGCCCCGCAAGCGCAGGGTTGGTCCCGGCGAAACCGAACGAAACGGTGATCGCCTGGGCAACAGGAGATTGCTCGACTCCCACCATGACCGTGGCTGGAGTCTCCGCAACAGTCGCGTTTTCCGGGCGAGTCGGGCCTGGTCTGTGCCAAGTCAATTTCGCAATCCCAAATACGTCGTCAGGCAGCAGTCCGCTGGGCATATCGAGTTCCCCAAACACCTACACCCTTTGGGTATCACAGTGAGATGCGACGTTATCCCGGCCGGCGGGCCGCCAATTCCAATCCAGCTGCGCCTGCTTTCCTCAGCCCCCCAATATCGCCAACGAATAAGCTGAGTGGTTGCGGAAACTCCTCGCCCGGGCCGGGGAACTGTGGGATTCTCTGTACAGTTCACAGACCAACGCGCCCCGAGCAAATAGGCCGACGTGCAGCGTTTTTCGGCTCTGAGCAGGAATCTGACGGGACCCTGACAGGTGTGCATTTGGTGGAGGGCAGGGGTTTCGGTAGACTGGCGGTTTGAGACGAGACGATTGGACCAAGATACTGGGCTGGCCGGGGTACACGGTCTTCCAGCAGGAAATTGACGAGAACGCCAAGACATTAAAGCTGTGGGTGAGGCGGAAACGCGGGAACCGGCGGCTGATGTGTTCGGCTTGCGGGAGCCGAATAGCGGAACCTGCCGATACCACGGAGCGCGAGGTACGGGATCTGCCGTGGGGAGAGTTTCGCACGACGGTGGTGATTGAACTGTACCGGGTGCGTTTGGCCGGTCTTGGGCGCCGATGCGGTAATCGAAAGTGTTCTAAGGGTTGGCGGCCTGAGTTCGAATCCACCCTGGAGTTTGAGAATATGGCTCCCCGAGAGGAACACAGATCCGAACACGGTTTTGGAGAACCGGAAAAGCTCCAGATTCTCCGGGCCGTTAACCAACGGGAAAAGTTCGGAGACGGACTTTCGTCGCAGGTGCTTCAGTTATCAATGATCAGCCAGCAGGCCTAAGAATACACCAAGCATCGGGTTGGGGAAACGGACGAGTGGATAACATCCTCGGATACCGTTCATATTATCCGTGGAATCTATCCAAGGTCAGCCGCTGACACGGGAGTTTGGTGGCAAGCGGGCGGGCCCTGGGAATAACACAAAAGGTCAACTTTATGGACCTTCGATGTGTTCTGGATCAGAATTAGATGTTCCCGGATGCCGTTTCCGCCTCTAACTACTAGCCCAAGCCAACGCCGGACATTCCTCCAAACTGGGATGCCCCCTCGTGACGAGTCGTTTTTGGGCTCAGACAGCTTTTCTAAAACGCTATTGATGTCCGGTATAGTGGCAGTTTGCCAGATAGCGAAGACACGAGCCTGACGTGGCCGGCGGAGATCCTGGCCTCGAGGACGCGAGGAAGTATGTTCGCAGCCTTCAACTGAAGTCCGCAGCGGAATGGCTACGGTTCTGCGGATCGGGGAACAAGCCAGATGACATCCCCTCAAACCCCCGTGACGTGTACAAAGATGACGGCTGGATCGGTCTTGGCGACTGGCTAGGAACGGGGAGGGTAGCCAATCATAAGCGAGTATTCCGCCCCTTCCTCGAAGCACGAGAATATGCTCGCGGTCTTCAACTGAAGTCACAAACGGAATGGAAAAAATGCTCCAAATCAGGCAAGCGGCCGGCAGACATCCCCTCAAACCCGGCTCTGTCGTACAAGAACGCGGGCTGGGCCGGATGGAACGACTGGCTGGGGATTGAGGCTCCGAGCTTTCGTCCTTTCCACGAAGCCCGCGGATTCGTTCGTACTCTTGGACTTTCGTCTCAAACGGCTTGGAGAAGGTACCGTAGTTAAGGCTGACCGGCCTCGAAGGCTGAGTCCTTGACGCCAGGAGGCTACGGGACGTAGTTTGAGCTTCACTGGAACGAATGACCTCGGCCACCCGTCAATTCCCGTCGCGGATCATCGGTTAGTCAAGGCGGAAGAGGATGGCTAAGCACCCGCAGCCGCCTTCTTAGCCGCCGCTTTCCGTACAGCCCAAAACTTCTTCATCCGCAATCCTTGAGCTTTCCGTTGGGCGGCGGTGAAGATCCGCTTCTTCCTAGGTGGGGGAGGCGCAGTGCGCTGCGAAGCCGGCTTAACCCAATCCGGCATGTTTTCGGTGCTCGCTACTTTTGGCGGTCTTCCGCGACGTTTTGCGGTACCGCCTTGGAGTGCGGCGATCGCTTGATTGAGTTTGTCGCGTTCGGCGATGAGCAAGTTCACGATGGCAGTCATTCAAGTAAGCATAGCTCGTGATTGGCCTTTGTTTCGAGCCTAAACGGCCAGTGAGACCTCGACCACTGAGGCCTTTCCAGCGCGCAGCCGCAACGGCCCGCGCGTCTTCGTATGATACATTTAGTGCCGCAGAGGTCGGTCATGCAAGAAACCAATAAAGCTCTCGTGCGCCGCTGGTTCAGAGAAGTCTGGAACGAAGGACGCGAGGCTACGATAGACGAATTGTTTGCGGAGAGGGGTGTTGCATACGGCCTCGGTGAGGGAGAAGCCGAAGTCCGCGGGCCAGCGGAGCTGAAACCCTTCGTCCGCAACCTTCGGGACAGCTTCCCGGACATTCAGATCAGCATCCACGACATCATGGCTGAAGATGACAAGGTCATGGTGCGGGTCCTGCTGGAAGGTACTCACTCGGGCCCCGGACTTGGCGTGCCGCCCACCGGCCGCCGGATTCGCGTCGGCGGAATCGTCATTATCCGGATCTCGAAGGAACAATTTGTCGAGGGTTGGAATAGTTGGGACCAGCTCGGCCTTCTGCGCCAAATCGGCGCCTTGCCGGCTGCCAAGGGCGAAGACCAGTTTTAAGCGCGCGACCCTGACGAGGCCAGGACCCGGGGCCTTCCACAGCTCGGCCAGACCTGGTCACGGAGCAAGTGAGTCGACTCCGTCGCCGGCTGCAACGCGTTTTTCACGAGTAATCCTCGCATGTCGTCTAGAAAGGGAGTTAGAACCTGCTCCGACACCCCTGATACTGATTCGCGTCGATCGGTGAGTGCCGGACTGCCGACTTCCTGTTCTGTTTTGCTTAAGCGATATCAGCCAGGATTTGTGGTGTGCGCGGGTCAAGCCCGAGTGCGACCGCGGATGTCGGGAGCAACGTAGTAATGTTCGGCGATATCACTGTGGCGCGAAGCTGCGCCCAAGGGAGCCTCGTCGCTTCCAAGGGCTCCATCGCGTTTCGTGAAATCCTAGTATTTACAACAATCTGGGGAATCTGCTCTTCGCTCGACAGCCAAACCAACCGATCAAGTCACTCAACGTGTTCGATAAAACGCGCATCGACGAGATCGAAAAGATCCTGCAGATCCGACATCTCTACACGCACCAGAACGGCATCGTGGACGACAGGTTCCGCAAAGCGTTCCCGCTTACCAAGGTCAACGACGAATACCGCATGACCTTCGACGAGTTCAGCCGCTTCGAAGTAAGGGGACTAAATACCCTTAAACATCGTCCGATACCAACGGTTTCGGTGAGTTCAGGAGTCACCTTGAAAAACAAGAAACGTGCCATCATTTTGCGTCTATCCGAATCCGTCGTTGACCGACTGGACGCGGTTACCTCAGAATTGCGGCTGCCAGCCCGTACCAGTTACCTTCGCCGCAGTTTGGAGCAGGCGTTGGAGTTCGGCGAGAAGAACGAAGGTCCGTTCCCGAATGATCCAGCTTTGCGTAGGGCGCTTTCACGGTAAGGCCTGAGAATCCCATGAACAACACCACCACTGACCGCCAGCACCAACGGGAACAACTGACCGCGGACATCCTCCAGCAAGTCCGCAGCGCCATCCAGGATGAACTGGCTGACGCACCGGAGTCCTTCAGCTTTGAAGAGTCAGAAGTGGTCGAACAGACCGTCATGAGCCATACGCAGCTTGTTGTGGCCGCCCTGGGCATTTCGGAGATGCAGAACGAAGGAGCACTCCTGGCGCACATCGCTAACGCACGCGCTGATGCGAGTCGGCTGATCCGCGAGGGTGCAGTAAAGAAATCGGCGAGAGATGCCAGTTTCGGCCTGAATCGGGAACGCCAGTAGTCTCAACCTTGGACATTTCACCGCCCCCCATTCCTACTTCCAGCAGTCGTTCAGCGAGCTGGATGGTGCAGGCAAGCGGATTTTCCTTCGTCATAAGTATGGACATGAACACGACGATGCAGGACATCGAACTGCGGCTGACGGGCAACGGCATTGTGTTGACCATCCTCAGCGCAGACATCACAGAATGTCCCACCGGTGAGCTTGTTCCTTCGATCTCCCTGAGTTTCGGTGAAGCCCTGAAGCTCGCGCTTGACTTGGTGGACCTGACGGCTGACGAAGACGAAGTCGAAAACGAATAGGCTACAATCGTTTCGAAGGCGGGCGCTGTGGTGGGCAGGCAAATCTTGTCCCCCGTTTCATTACCGCCCTTACAAGCGGGAGATGCTGACGGCATGAATCACGCCCGTCTCAATTGGAGCGTTCCCACCATCCGCAGGCAGGTAGATGGAGTCCAGGAAAAATTTGTTCGCCGGTCTGTCAAGGGTGCTGGTAGAACACTGGTACAAACGCTGGTACAAGCCCCGGATTGGCGGTAAGAGCCCATTTTTCGTTGGCTACAAGCTATTGAAAACAAAAAGATGTTAAATGTAGAGCAGTCCAAATCCCACCAGCCGCCCCAGCTAACTCATTTGCGCTCTACGGGCGCGCGCCGTTCGCCGCCGCACCTCAAGCCTCGTCTACCGGCTGTCAGGATCTCGCGATTGGTTGCCTCGCGGCCGTAGAGTTCCCTGTTGGTTCCCTCATCCGGACGTAGCGTCGCGCCTTCTAGCGAAATGAGCGCCCGCGTTCGCGTCCAACTGGGCAGGCCGCCGCGCGGATTAGGCGATTTCGCGCAAGAGTCCGCCCAAAGCGCGAGATTCCGCCCCGTGGGCCTTAAGCCCAATCGCTGCCGAGGCGTTGTTTGCTTCGCCGCAAGCTAGCATCTCTTTTGGAGCTTGGCTTGCCCAACTGATAACGAGTGACCAAATAAGGTCAATCAGCCGGGGAGGTTCCTCGGCGATACAAACCCGGAACCGTACTGTGCTCTCTCGATGTGAAGGACAAGTTCACGCTGTTCGTTCGTGATACGATTTATTCCATCTCATTTCCTGGGCCGGCAACCGCGACTGGCGGATTTCCTCAGCAAATATGGTTTGGAGGTGCGCGTGCATTCTGACAGTCGAAGAACTCTTCAAAGGAGAACGGGACCATGCTTTGGACGATTTTTGTAATTCTGCTAGTGATGTGGCTCTTGGGACTGGTTACGCCGTACACATTCGGTGGCTTGTTCACATCTTGCTGGTCCTGGCGCTGGTTGTGCTGGTTATCCGCCTGCTTCAAGGACGCAGGATCGTCTAACGAGGAGAAAGTCATGCGTATTCATTTCATCCGTTCGCTGTTGCTGGCAGGAGGAATGATATTCCTGCCGGCCGCGTCTTTCGCGCAAGTGAGCGTGTCCGTTCAAATCGCACCCCCTGAGTTGCCCGTTTACGAGCAGCCCATTTGCCCCGGCGACGGCTATATCTGGACGCCAGGATATTGGGCCTGGGATGGCGAGTATTACTGGGTCCCGGGCACATGGGTGCTGGCTCCCCAACCCGGGTTCCTGTGGACTCCGGGGTATTGGGGTTGGGACGGCGCCGGATTTTTTTTCAACGAAGGCTACTGGGGGCCTGAGGTGGGATTCTACGGCGGGATCGACTATGGCTTCGGATACTTCGGTCATGGTTATGAAGGCGGCCGCTGGGAGAACGGACATTTCTTCTACAACACGGCGGTGAATCGCGTGGACGAAAGGTCTATTCACAACGTCTACAACACCAGAGTGAACGCTCCGGCGACCCGCGTCAGCTTTAACGGCGGCAACGGAGGGATCAACGCGCGCGCCACGTCTCAAGAGGAGGCTGCCGCTCGTGGTAAGCATACCGGACCTGTAGCAGCTCAAAGTCAACATGAGTGGGCTGCTCACAACAACCCCCAGCAACGGGTTTCCGCGAATCGCGGCGCGCCGCCGGTTACCGCGACTGCTCGCCCCAACATCGCGGCCCATCCTAAGGATCTGCCGCCAGTTAGAGCTTCCGCTCCTAACACCGGGAATCCGAAGCTGGACCAGAAGTATCAGCAGCAGCAGGCCACCGTCATCGCGAAGCAGAACCAGCAGCGGCAGCAACTTCAGCAGAAGCAGGATCAGGAACATCAGCAATTGACGCAGCAGAAGGCTCCTCCAGCAAGAACGCAGCAAGTGGAGCAGCAACACCAGCAACAGACACAGCAGTTACACACGCAGCAGGTACAGCAGATGCAGCACGTGCAGCAGAGGCAGGCGCCGGCGGGCGGCGGAGCAACTCGTGGCGGCGGGCGGAGGTAATCGAGGGGGCCCCGAGCGGTGCTCCTCTGAGCGCACCCTATGTCTCTACGCCGTTAATGGACGGCTCGGGGCTCCACGGCGTTCAGTTTTCAATCACGTGCGTCGGGCAGAGCATTCCACTCCGATATCGGCACGTCGACTCCGGGAAACGCGACCTTGGCGAAGGGCCAGCTCGTCTTGATCCATTCGCGCACCTTCTGCTCCAGCAGCGGCTGCAGGTTCTCTTTCTGCCCCTGCTCCGTCATCATGAATCGCACCGTGGCGTCGTAGCCTTCCTTCTTGCTCGGATTGACGTACACGCAGGCGACCTCCTGGGAGCCGTCGGCGGTCAGGATTCCGTACGCGAAGGACGTGAGGTGCTGAAACTCCCAGCGATGCCGCTTCAATTCACCGTAATCTTCATCGCTGGTGATGTTCATGGGGCCGGTGCGGCCGGGAACATGATTGAGAGCTCCAAAATCCTGTTCGAGGATTTCGGGTTCCAAGATGTTCCAGGTGTAGCCTGCGACCTCGGGAACCGGAGGCGCCATGAAATCCTGCGGAACGAATTTCATCTTTGCCGTTGCGTAAGCGACACTCGTGGTCGGGGAGGCGACCACCACCACCGGGGAGCACATGCTGGAGCCGGTCACGCACACCGAATAATGAATCCAGCGAGGTTCGCTCGACCCCAGCGTCGCCACCCACTCATCGCCCATCTGCGCAAAGGCGTTCTCCGCCGTCTTGCCGTTCAACGTGGTCTTCAGCGTGAAGTTCGAGCCGAGGCTGGCGTTCAGTACCTTCATGCGGAACCGGACCGGCTCGCCCGGGATAAATGTGGCCAGGTCTTCGACCAACAGATCCGGCTTGCCGTCACCATTGAGATCTGCTTGCCGCGCATCGACCGTCCAACTGTGCGGCGCGGCCGAGATGGCTTTCGACGGCAAGAATCGCCACACCGCACCTTCCCTTCCGTTCGACAGCCAGACGTAGCCGTGCCCGATGCGCATGGCGTCTCCGCCAGGTCCAGTCAATTGCGCCGTGACTTTATTCGTCGCGGGATCGATGCGCGAAACCGGGATAGTCTTCTGCGTAACCCACAAGGCTCCTTCACCGGCGGCGATATCTCCACCGGTGCCCGGAACGCCGGCCTCGATGGTTGCAACCACCTTCATGGAGCGGGGATCGATCTTGGAGACCGTTCCGGTTCCCTGATTCAGTGTCCACACAAAGCCTTCGCCGGCCGCCATGAACCTGGGGTTCTTATCCACTGGTATTTCGGCGACCACCTTGTTGCTGGCGGGATGAATCACGCTCACAACGCTCTTGGTGGTGCTGGAAACCCACACCAGGTTGTAACCGTAGACGGCGGTAAAAGAGTCTTGTGGAACCTGAATCTGCGCGATCACCTTGTTCGTCGCCGGATCGATGCGGGAGACGATTCCCTTCGGATCGCTGGGCATCCATGCCGAGCCGGCGCCGAATGCGATGCCGCCTTCCGTGTTGGCAGGCCCAACCGGGACTTTCGCGACGACTTCATTGGTTTTGAGATCGATGCGATAGATAACATTTTCCTCGCAACTCGGCGACCAAAGCGTCCCCGCGGCAACGGCGAACCCGGAGCACGGCTTCTTCACGGGAACCGCCGCGATCACCCGATCGCTTTTCGGATCCAGGCGAAACACCATATCGGTGCCCTTGCTATTGGTCCACACCGAATCCTCGGCGATGGCCAGCCAATCGGGACTGCCCTTAATTCCGTTGGCCTCGATTTTGTAGCGCGCATCCGGGATCAGGTAGCTCATCGGCGCCTGAACTCCCGGCACACCAGGTTTGGGTACGGGCTTGGGCCGGGCAGCGCCCGGTTGTTGAGCGAACGCTGCACTCAGCGCGGCAATCCCCGCGATCAAGCAGCCGCCGCTACGCGATGATGTCATGGATCACCTCCCCGGCCGTATCGGTGAGGCGGAAATCGCGCCCGCTATAGCGATACGTCAGCTTCAAGTGATCGATGCCCAGTAGATACAGGATGGTGGCGTGAAGGTCGTGCACGTGTACCGGCTTTTCCACTGCTTTGTAGCCAAAATCGTCCGTAGCGCCGTAGGCCATGCCGCCTTTGACGCCGCCGCCGGCCAGCCACACGGAAAAGCCGTAGTGATTGTGATCGCGCCCGTTCACCACGCCGCCGCCCACCGACTCATTGGCGGTTTGAATCGCGGGAGTGCGGCCGAATTCCGTGCCGCCGATCACCAGCGTGTCTTCCAGCATTCCACGCTGCTCCAGATCCTTGATCACCGCCGCATAAGGCTGATCCGAATCCTTCGCCAGCTTGCGGTAGGACATGATATCCGTGTGAGCGTCCCACGGATCGCCCTTGCTGTAATAGGTCTGAACGATACGGACGCCCTTTTCCACCAGGCGCACCGCCATCAGGCAACCGAGCGCGGTGCTTCCCGGCCCGTACATATCCAGCACCGCCTTGCTCTCCTTGCCCACGTCAAAAACGTCCGGCGCCTCAGTCTGCATCGCGAAAGCGGTTTCCATGGTCTTGATGGAAGCTTCCAGTTGCGAATCCGCGCCCAGCTTCTCCAGATTCATATCGTTCAGCTTCTTGAGAAACGCCAGATCGCGCTGTTGAGTGGCGGCGTCGATCTCCGAATTAGTGACATTCGGAATTACCTGCGACGCCTTGAATGGTTCGTTTGCAACCCACTCGTTCTTCACATATGTGCCTTGATACATCGCGGGCAGAAACGCCGAACTCCATAGCGGGCTTCCGATGGTGATCGGCTGGGAAGGCGAGAGAACCACGTACCCGGGAAGATTCGCGTTCTCGCTGCCCAGTCCGTAGGTGATCCAGGAACCCATCGACGGACGCCCAATGATATTGGCCCCGGTGTTCATCAGCGTGATGGATGGCTCATGATTGGGGATGTCCGCGTACAGCGACCGGATGACACACAGGTGTTCCGAGACCGCACCGACATTCGGCCACAGTTCGCTGACCTCGGTGTCAGCTTTGCCGTAGCGCGAAAACTTGAATGGCGACTTCATCAGGTTTCCGGTCTTGCGCTGTGTAAGGATCGCGCCGCCAGGCATTGGCTGGCCGTTGTATTTCTCCAGCATCGGCTTTGGGTCGAAGGTGTCGACGTGCGACATGCCGCCGTTCGAGAACAGGAAAATCACTCGTTTGGCACGAGGCTTGAAGTCGAGTTTCTTCAGTACTCCCGTAGTGCCTCCGGAACCGCTAGCCGTGGTTTCCGCGGCTTTAATAGAGCCGGTGACCATGTTGGCGAAAGCGACCAAACCGAAGCCTCCGCCGATTTTTTCGAGGGCTTCACGGCGGGTAAAAGGACGTGGGTTGTGATTACAAGGCATGGATCTGGCTCCTTTCAGTTCAAAAACATGAATTCATTCGAGCTGAGCAGGGCCCAGCACAGCGCTTCGAGCGGAGTTTCCGCGTGCTTTTTGGTTTGGGATGGGGCGTCGGCCGCGGGGGTCGTATTCATCCCGCCGCCTTCGGCGGGTTTCGCGTTGAGAGAGGACGCTTTGGAGCTGACCTGAGCCCTTTCCTCGACGGCCTGCGGCGCGGAGTCGTGGAGCAACTTGAGCGCAGTGGCGAGTTCCTCCGCGGACGGGTCCCGTTGATACGCGATCTCGAACGCCTTGCGCACCTCAGCTTCGTCGCTACCGGCGGACTTGACCCGCTCCGCCATTGCTTCGGCTTGCTTGTGAACGAAATCGTTGTTCAAGAAATACAGCCGCTGGAGCGGGGTGTTGGTGGTGTAGCGCTTTTCGGCGGAAAGCGTGGGCAGCGGATAATCGAACAAGGTTTGAAATTCGTTCGGAAAAACGCGGCTGACCGCGCCGTACATCCCGCGGCGAACCATCTTTGCATCCATCTCCTCGCTGGGACCTCCGATCTTGCTCGTATCCAGTTTGCCGGAGGCCTTCAGCAGACCATCCCAGACCCCCTCGGCTTCCAGCCGCCGCTGGTTGGCGCGCCAGTAAAACCGGTTCGCCTCATCCTTGGCAAGGTTCGCTTGGTTGCCCTCGGCGCTCAACTGGAACGTCCGCGACATTACGATCTCCCTGATCAGCTTCTTCCAAGACATGCCGCTGTCGGCAAATTGAGATGTGAGGAATTCAAGCAGCTCGGGATCGCTGGGCCTTTCGCCCGCGAATCCGAAATTGTTCGGCGTTTCCACGATGCCGGTTTCCATGCTCCAGCGCCAGATGCGATTGACGATTACGCGCATGGCGATGGGCTGCTTCACGACGTCCTCGGCTAGTTCCAGCCGGCCGCTGCCTTGCTTGAAGGGAGTTGGCTCGCCGTCCGAGAGAATCGCGAGAAACGCGCGCGGCGCGTCGTCGCCGAAGGTGTACGGGTCTCCGCGCAGGAAGATCTTCAAATCGGTTGGATCTTTGAGGTCGGTCAGGCCGGGAGCGATCTGGTATTCGGGAGGCATGGCCTTCTTGAAAGCCTCGTTGTCCGCTTTCATCTTGTCCATGTGGGCTGAGAAATCAGCGCTAAGACGGCGCTGCAGGTCCCAGCCAGTGAGCTTGAACAGACCGGGTTTCCGTTCTCCCTCTGCGTTATCGTTGATCGGCGAATCAGACAGATCCTTATCGAAAAGGTCCGTCCAAAGATAACTGGCTTCGCGATCCATCGCCTTCAAATCGATTTGATGCGTAATCAGCTTGCGCTTGATGCCGTTCGGCAGCGGATCGAATTGCTCATTGGGATCCTTGAGCTTCGCCAGTAACTCTTCGTTCTCGGTCTTGAGCTTGGCGTGCTCTTTGTCAACCTCCACCGCTTTCCGATAGAACTGGTGCGCCAGAGTTTGGGCTTGATCGGCGTCCCCGCCGGCCGCGACCATCTTCTGCCAGGGCGTCAGGAAACTGTAGTTGGAGGGCTTCTTCTTCAGAAACTTCACCCAGCGATCGAGCATCTCGGGATCGAGGCGGTATTTCTCGGCGATACTCGATGCGCTGGCGCGCTTATCTGAGCCGAGCCGCCATGCCGCCACCATGTAATCCTCGGCCTGAGCGAACAGAGCCTGAGCTTCCAAGGTAGAGGCTTGATCTTCAAAATCCTTTGCGGCTTTCTCCCGTTCGTCGAGTTCCTTTTTCTTTTTCTCGTACTCGTCGACCACCTCCTTGGGGACCATCGGATAGGCGTGATAATTTGTGCTGGCGAAGATGCCGGCCATGCGGTAGTAGTCTTTCTGCGGAATCGGATCGTATTTATGATCGTGGCAGCGGGCGCACCCGACCGTCAGTCCCAGCAGCGCCTTGGAGGTGGTGTCCACCTTGTCGTTCCATTCGGCAGCGCGGTCAATCGCCGCGGGGTTGTCATTCATCGCCCAGACGCCAAGGCCATTGAAGCCGAGGCCGGGGATCATCTTGTCGCGAACCTTTTCGTCCATCAGGTCGCCGGCCAGCTGGGCCTTTACGAACGTGTCGTAGGGCATGTCGCCATTCAGCGCGTTGATCACCCAATCGCGGTAAGTGTAGGCAAACTTGTACCGCTCCTTATGCATGTCCTTTTGCGCGATGCGATAGTCGTCCTCGGCGTAACGAGTGACATCCAGCCAGTGACGGGCCCACAGTTCACCGAATTGCGGAGAGGCCATTAGACGATCGACGGCCTTCTCGTATGCGTTGGGCGATTTGTCGGCTTCAAACGCCTGAACCTCCTCGTAGCTCGGCATCAAGCCTGTCAGAACGTAAGTTACGCGGCGCAGCAAAGTCCGGCGGTCGGCAAGGCCGTTTGGCTTCAGAGCTTCCGCTTCCAGCTTGGCCATGACGAAGCGGTCGATGCCATTCGCGGACCAAGCGGGGTCTTTCACCTTGGGCGGCTCGATCTTGGCGAGCGGTTGGATGGACCAGAATTTGCGCTGGTCCGCCCGGATGACGTAGCCCACGCTCTGAGCCGGCTTCAGCTCTACGGGCCAGACCGCACCATCCTTCACCCAGTTGGTTAGGTCGTCGATCTGCGCGCCGGTCAGATGTCCGTTCTTCGGCATTTTGATCTCGGTGGTTTGGCGAACCGCGGTGATCAACATGCTCTTTTCCGGCGCTCCGGGCACGATGGCGGGGCCGGACTTACCGCCCTTCAGCAAGCCTTCCAGGGAGTCCAAGCGCAGGCCGCCCATTTGGGAGTTGGTGTGGCAGGCGAAGCAGTTCTGCGCCAGCACCGGGCGGATGTGGTTTTCGAAGAAATCCTTTTGCTCCTGTGTCGCGGCCGGCGATTGGGCGGCAAGCGGGAGCGATGCGCACAGCAATCCAAGCAGAAAACCTCTCATTGTTCCTCCAGACGGCAAATTTCGAAAAGCCGCCGTATTGGCGATCAAGAAAACGATCCAGGGAAGACTGACGAGGGTCTTTTAGGTGGGCGGTGTACGAAGCTCTTGCGGGACCTACCGATTACAACTGCGCTCGAAACAGGGGGAGCGAGAGTTTCGACTCGGAAATCGACAACAGCTTAGCACGGCGCTGCGTCTATTTGCAATCGAAAACTGGGATGTCAAAGTGACAGCGCGATGTTTGCTCGTGACCGTTAGACGCTCCAATCCCCCAAAACACAACTGAAACCGGATATTCACGCTGTGGCGAGCTGTGCCCCCTACAATTGGAATCTTCCCGGCGGGAGAACAACATTGAGCGCAACCGCGATGGTATCGATCGGCGATGTTGGGGTCCTGAACCAGCCCGTGTCCCAACCCTTGTCCGAGATTTGGCTGGATCGCGACTTGGCGTGGCTCGATTTCAATGACCGTGTACTGGCGGAGGCGATGGATGACCGCAATCCTTTGCTGGAACAAGTCAAATTCCTGGCCATCTTCACCTCAAACCTGGATGAGTTCTTCATGAAGCGGATGGCGGTGCTGCGAAGAGGCGTCGGCACGCCGGAGAAGCTCGCGCTCCGTCAGCAACTGCGCGACCGGTTGATTTCCAGCCTGCGTATCCAGGCCGATTGCTACCGCGGCCTGCTGCCTCAGTTAGCGGCGCACGGCATTCATCTCAGCAGTTGGGACGATCTCACGGCTTCACAGCGAGAGGAGGCAGGCAAGTACTTCGATGCCGAAGTGTCCCCAGCAGTCACTCCCTTGGTCTTCGATCCGGAGCACCCCTTCCCGTTTCTTTCGAACCTCTCCACTTCGCTGGCCTACTATCTCCAGGATCCAGTGAGAGGCGTGGCTTCGTATGCCCGAGTTAAGGTGCCGGGCGGGGTCAAGCAATGGATCGAGCTGAAGGCGGATGTGCCCGCCGGGCAGACGCTGTTGGTCGCGCTGTATGAAGTCATCCGAGGGAATGTTCACAAGCTTTACCCAGGGATGGAACTCACCGGGACGACTCTGTTCCGCCTTACCCGCGATGCGGAGGTCGAGATCGACGAGGCTCCCGAGACTTCCCTGCGTGAGGTGGTCAAGGAGCAGGTGCGGCAGCGGCGTTATGAACCGGTGGTGCGATTGGAATTTGCCGCGGGCGCGGACGCCTCCATGGCGGACATGCTGCGGCAGCGATTCGAACTGGACCCCAGCGACGTTTACGAACTATCCGGGGAACTGGACTACACCACCCTGTTCCAAATTGCTTCGCTGCCGTTGCCGGCCCTCCGGGACACGCCGTGGACACCGCTGATTCCGGCCGCCCTGGAGACCTGCCACGATATTTTCGCGGCGATCCGCAACGGAGACATCCTGATTCACCATCCCTACGAAAGTTTCGAACATACTGTGGAAGCCTTTGTCGCCGCCGCCGCCAGCGACCCCGATACGGTCGCGGTGAAGATGACCGCGTACCGCATCGGCGACGACACTCCTTTCGTCAAATCACTGGTGAGAGCCGCCGAGTCCGGCAAGCAAGTGGCGTGCACCATCGAAATCAAGGCGCGTTTCGACGAGGAACGCAATCTGCATTGGGCCGCGGAGTTGGAGCGGGCCGGCGCCCACGTGACTTTCGGAGTGCAGGGTCTGAAGACGCACGCGAAGCTGGCCCTGGCAGTTCGCAAGGAGGGCTCCGGACTGCGCAGTTATGTCCATATCGGCACGGGGAATTACCACGTGCGGACCGCGCGTCTTTACGCGGACTTAGGTTTGCTCACCTGCGATCCGCGAATTACCCGGGATGTGGTGAACCTGTTCCACTATCTGACCGGGCACGGCGTCGCCCCTGACTGCTCCACCCTGCTGGTAGCGCCATCGACCATGCGTTCCCGCATGTTGGAGAACATCCGCCGGGAGACGTCCAACAAGCGGGCAGGAGCTCCGGCGAGAATCATCGCCAAGATGAATCAGCTAGAGGATCCGGAATTGATCGAGGCGCTCTGCGAGGCGGCTACCGCCGGTGTCCCCGTCGACCTGATTGTGCGCGGGTTCTGCTGCCTGCGGCCGGGCGTCCCCGGCCGTAGCGAGGGGATCCGGATACGTTCCATCATCGGGCGTTTTCTGGAACACTCGCGCATTTTCTATTTTGCCGCGGGGCACGATGACGCGGCGCACGGCGACTATTTCATCGGGTCGGCGGATTGGATGTACCGCAATCTTTCCCAGCGCGTAGAGGTTGTGACGCCGGTTTATGCCAAGGAAGCGAAAGCCAAATTGTGGACCGTGTTGGATATCTGCCTGCGTGACCGGCGCCAGGCATGGGTTCTTGGCGAAGACGGAAAATACACGAAATTGCAGCCGGACGGGGCTACCGAAGGGCCCGAGGCCAACGGAACCCATCGAACGTTAATGGAAATGGCCGCGCACAGGGCCCACTAAAACTCGTCTCACTAAAGCAGGGCGCCAGCCCGCTCGCTACTGTGATCGGCCTTGAGACTCGGGAATCGCGATTCCCTTCTCTTTCATCAAGGACTCCAGCAGCGTCACCGTTTTTGGGAACGCGTCCGGGCCCCCGCGAACTCCGCCCGCGCCACGGGCGACATCCAGCGGCGTGCGCCCGTTGGCGTCTTTGGCGGTGAGGTCCGCGCCATTGGCGACCAGGAACTCGATGAACTTGTCGAAGCCGTGCTCGGCAGCGCCGTGCAGAGCCGTTTGGTTCGCAACGGCGAACGCGCTGGGCATTTGACTGCCGCGGCGGAACTGCTGCGCAATCTTTGCCGACGCGCTGTCCGCGGCTACCGCGGGTGTGATCGACACCGAAGCCGCAGGTGCGCCCGCTGCGGGAGCTCCCGCGCCCCTACCGCCGCCGCGGCCTCCCGCTCCACCGGCAGCAGGTGCTCCACCACCTCCACCGCCACCGCCACGTCCTCCACGGCCACCCGCGGCTCGATCCGCCACGTCGTGCGCGTTCACGTTAGCACCCGCCTTGACCAGCAGAGCCATGGTAGCCAGCACGCCTTCGTCAGTGCGATTACGCCCGCGCGTGACGCGCGATCCGTAATCGACCCCAGCGGCGGCCATCAAGGGCGTGATGCCTTCCTTGCTGGGAAGGTCGACTAACGCCTTGTATTCGAGCAGCAGCGCCACAAATTTATCGTCACCCGCACGAGCCGCGCGCAGCAGCGGCGTCGCTCCCTGCGCCAGCATTTGATCGCCTCCGCGATCCTGCGGCACGTCGCGGTACGGCGGGCGCCGCTTCAGTTGAATGTTCGGATTCGCGCCTTTTTCGAGCATCATCCGCCCGAGGTCCACGGCGCTGAGCTTGTCGATGCTGGGGATCACGGCCATCGCGCCGTTGCCCTTCATGGGAAGCGTGCTCACGTCCGCCGCCATGTACACCGGCGAGCGCCCGAACAGATCCCATTTGTCCAGATCGGCTCCGCCCTTCACCAGCACGGCAGCCGTGTCGAAATGCATGTTCTCCAGAGCGAGCAGCAGCGGGGTCTCGCGGTCCGGATCTTCGGAATCAGGATCGGCGCCGGCTTCCAGCAGGTATTGAACGCACAGCCCGCATCCTTCCCGCGCAGCGTAATGCAGCGCGGTGAACCCGCCCTTGTTCATGTCTTTCGGGCGCGGCTCCTGGATCACTTTCCGTTCCCACTGGTTGACCTTGCCGTGATCGTCCAGATTCGCGCCTTTCGACGCCAGGAACTTCACCATGTCGGCCTGGCTTTGCGCGGCCGCCCACATCAGCGCGGATTGTCCGCCCCAATTTTCTTTGGCGTTGATGTCGGCTCCGGCGTCGAGCAGCACTTTGGCGGCGTCCAGCTTGCCGCTGCGGGCGGCAGCCATCAGCGGAGTCTCCCCATTGGGAGTTTTGAAGTTCGGATCGGCGCCGGCCTTGAGCAGAGCGTCCAAAATGGGCGCGGAGCCGATGATCGCAGCTTCCGTGATGGCCGAAGTGCCAAGCTGGGTCTCCAGTTTGACGTTCGCGCCGGCTTTGATCAGCGCTCGCACCAGCTCCAGATCGCCATTGGCCGCGGCGTACATGATGGCGGTGCTGCCATCGGCGGCAGCCGCTTTCCGCCGCGTTGACGTTCGCGCCCTTCGCGCTCACCAGCCGCATGGCCGCGGCGTGGTCGCCGGAGGCCGCTGCGTCCAGCAACGGCGTACTGTTGGGCGTCGCGATATCGGCGGCCAGCGCCATCGATACGCCGGCTACCGCGAATACGGCAAACCGCTTGCTCATGTGTTTACCCTCCGGAAAGCCTTAGACCTCGGCGAGCCCCTCGGTGCCATCGCCAATCGACTTCACCGGGAGCTCATTGCGCTGCAGCAGCGTCAGCAGCAGTTCGCCATGGCGCGAATCCTGCGGGTACTTCAGGTGCTGGCCGCCCTTGATCTTCCCGTTGGCGTGCCCCAGGATCGCGTTGGGCAGCGGATCGTTGTTGTGGCGGTCGCTGTTGCTCATATCGCTGCCGAACAGAATGGTGGAATGATCCAGCACGGTGCCGGCGCCCTCTTTGGCCGCCTCCAGCTTCTTGACGAATTCGCTGAACACCTTGGTGTGGTACTGCTGGATCTGCACCAGCTTGTCCATCTTCTGTGGATTGTTCCCGTGATGCGACAGCGGATGGAACCCCTCGGCGATGCTTAAGTTAGTGTAGGTGCGCATGCTGGCTTCGTGATCCATGGAGAACGTGATCACGCGGGTGATGTCGGCCTGGAAGGCCAGGGCCATAAGGTCGAACATCACTTTGAAATACTCGGTGATGTCGTTGGGCGTGCCGATCGGCGCATCCGGGATGTTCAAGCTGCTCTCATCCTGCTTCTCGGCCATCTGCACCCGGCGCTCAATCTCGCGAACCGAGTCAAGATAGTCGCTAACCAGGTTCTTATCCTGTACGCCAATGCTCGCCTGGAGCCTCTTCGCTTCTCCCTGCACGCGATCCAGAATGCTGCCCGTCTCGGCCAGGATCTGGGCGCGCTCCTGATCGGTGTCGCCCTGTCCGAAAAGCTTCTGGAAGACCGAGCGCGGATTGCCCTCTTGCGGCAGCGGCTGCGTCGGAGTGCGCCAGGCCACGCGGGCGCTGGTGGAAGTGGTGAGCTCGAGCGAAGGCAGACGCGTATCCTGGCCTACATAGCGCACCGCGATCTGGTCCGCGCTAACGCCGGAGTCCGGGCCGGCCTTGCCGAACTCATATGGCCTCACCGCGGTCAACCAGCCCTGCTCAATGTAAGCGTGGGGCTCGGGCGTTTCCGCGGGCTTGTTGCGCAAACCGGAGACGATGGTCAGGTGCTTGCGGAACGGCTCCAGCGGCTGGAGGATCGGCGACATGGTGTAATCCGTGCCGGTTTCCTTGGGCGACCAGCGGTCCATGATCGCGCCGTGAGGGAACCCCACGAAGGCGAAGCGCTTCACAGTCTTTCCGGCGGGGGTGTCGGCCCACGCGCTGGTCGCGGGAATCATGGATTCCAGGAGCGGCAGTGCAATGGTGGCTCCGACTCCCTTCAATGCCGTGCGGCGGGGAATGTGCTTTTTGAAAATGAACATACTGTCGTCTCCTTATTTGCTCGCAACTTGTTTACTCGCTGCCGGCGCCGGCTGGGGCACGCGGCGCAGCTTGAACTGATCGCTATTGACCACCGCCAGAACGATGGCCGAAAACTTGTAGTCCTTGGCCGCGGCGTCGCGCACGATTTTGCGGACGGTCGGCATGTCGTAGTATTCGCGGGTGCGGCCCATCGCGTACGTCAGAAGGGCCTCGGTAAAGGTTTGGACGAACTGGTCCGGCCGCTTCAGCATCGCGTTGCGCAGATCGTCCGGACCGTTGACCTTCGATCCATCGGGAAGCTCGCCCGCCGAATCGATCGTGGTGTTGGCAAAACGGTCCTTGTCCCGCCACATGCCCGTCGCGTCGAAGTTCTCCAGCGCGAAGCCCAGCGGGTCCATGATCGCGTGGCAGGAGGAGCACGCCGGGCTGGCCCGGTGCTTGGCCATCAACTGCCTCACCGTCAGCGCCTTGGTGGTGCCAATGTCTTTGTCGTCCAGCGTGGGAACGTTGGGTGGCGGATTGGCCGGCGGGACGCCTTCCACATACATGAGGATGGCCTTGCCGCGCAGCACCGGAGACGTGCGATTGGGATACGCCGCCGCCATCAGGAACGCGCCCTTGCCCAGCAAGCCCCAGCGAGCCGAATCCTTCAACTCCACCCGGCGGAACTCGTCTCCCTTCACGTCGGTGATGCCGTATTGCAGCGCCAGGCGCTCATTCAGGTACGTATGGTTGGCGCGCAGCAGATCCACCACGTTGCGATCTTCGCGGAAGATGCTGTCGGCGAACAGCGTCAGTTCCGTGCGGAAGTCCTGGCGCGGATCCATGCGGCCGGAGGCGTACGGAAAGACGTCGCGGTCGGGAACCACGTCATCCAGGCGCTTCATTTCCAGCCACTGGAACACAAAATTGCTCGCCAGGGTCTTGGATCGCGGGTCAGCCAGCATGCGCCGCACCTGCTTTTCGAGTGTCGCCGGATCGCTGAGCTTGTTCTTGATCGCCAGATCCAGCAGTTCTTCATCCGGAATCGAGTTCCACAGGAAGAACGAAAGCTTGGACGCGAGCTCCAGATCCGTAATCGCGTATTTGTCGCCCGGCTTCAGTCCCGCCGGAACCCGCTCCCCGCGGTACAGGAAGAAGGGGCTGGCCAGCATTCCGGTGACGCCCTCGCGAATGCCCGATTCGAAACCACCCTCCGTCGTTTGACCGCTCGCAACGCCTTTGGCTGCGAGCTTGACCCCATCGGCGTAATATTGCATCAACTGCGCGATATCGTCATTGGTAACCGGGCGCCGGTACGCCCGCTTGGCCAGCGACGAGAAAATCTCCTTGGCGCAGGCATCCGGCGTCTTTGCTTTATTGTCGGGGGTCTTGTCTTTTTCTGGATTGCAGATCAGGATGCGCTGGCGGCTGGGGGTAGCGCTCAGACCTTTTACATCAAAAGGTCCCAGAAGCTGAAAGGAGTTGACTCGATAGGAACGATCCTGCCCGCCGCCGGGTTCAAACACCTGTATCTGATCGTCGGATTCCGCGAAGCTCTGCCGGCGGAACGTCACGCCGATATTGTGCGGACCGGCGGTGGTCTGGAACTTGATGTTCTTCAAGCGCGCATTCACGCGATCCAGGGCTCCGCTCTGCACCTGATCGTACAGCTTCATGTCCTCTTCGCCGCCAATGACGGTTTGATAGACGATCTTGTTGTCCACCGTCACTACCAGCGGATTCTCGTACTCCATGCCGTTGCCCCAGATGTGGGTGGCCATATCGCCGATGTTGATGCGGTATTCGCCATCGGCGGGGAGATCCACCTTCGCCAGGATGCCTCCGCGGGTTCCCAGCGGCAATCCGGGAACGTGAATGAGCTGGCCGCCTGGGCCCGCCTTAAACGACCACCCTTGTGGGCGGGAATCCGGCTTGCCCATCGCTTCAACCGCGATGTTGTGCGCCGCGTGGACGTATTGCTCGATGAAAGACGGCGACACTTGAAGGGCCGACGCAATGTTATCGAACCCTTGCGCGGTGTCATCCGGCGGAAGCAGCTCCGCTGCGTTCACGTCCACTAGAAGCAGATCGTGGACTGCGTTCTGATATTCCTCACGATTCAGCCGGTGCAGAACCTCAGCGTCGGTGATGCGCGCCTGGTTCGGCAGTTTGTCGAGCGTCTCTTCCAGGTAGGCCACCAGCGAATCCACCGTCTTGGCGTCCGGCTGCATGGCCCCCGGAGGCGGCATAACGCGGCCCCGTAGCTTCCGCACGGCTTTTTCGAACAATTCGGGATCCTGGGACACGCTCGCGGCAGTGATGTCCTCGAAGCTGACGCCGCCCGTCTTGGATGTGTCGTTGTGGCAGCCCACGCAGTACACGTTGATCGTCTTGATCTGCGCGTTGCTCTGCGTGGCCGCGGGAGCCGGCGTCTGGCCCATCAGCGCTGCCGCGCTCATCGCGGCGATTAAGGCGATCAGGGACATCCTCATTGGTCGCATCGTTTTCATCTATCCTTACGCATCAGGCCTCACGCATCGGGCGAAAGATACGCCCACAGACTCTCAAAGGAGCGGCGGATGAATTCATCCGCGTTGCCCATTTTGTCTTCGTATTCCTTGGCCGGCTTCGCCGCGACGCCTTCCGTGGGGCTGTGCCCTTTATTCAGCATCTGGTTCAGCCGATCGTAAATCGTGCCGTACATGTCCACCTGCGTGCCGATGTCCGCGAAGCTCAACACCGGCCCCATCGCGGGAACGATTTTCGTGTCCTTGTTGGCCACGCTCTGGATGCGTTGCAGTCCGCCCACGATGCCGCCGATCCAGCCTCCGGTCCACCAATCCATGTCCGGCCAGCCTTGCCCGTAGGCTGCGCCACCCACCGCAAGCACGTTCTGCTGCGGAAAGTAGACGTACAGATCGCCGTCGGTGTGCGCGGCGTCGGAAATGTATCCGTAGCGGATTCCGTTGTCCAGCGCGCCCTTATCGTAGAAGGTCTTATTGGGCTGCGCGATCTTGGGGAGCTTGGCAAATTTCTGGTGATTCCACGGCCAGGTGATGTTCTGCTGGAGCCACAGCCGCGTGTTCTCCTGAGCGATGATGGTTGCCCCCGCCGTGCCGAGGCTCAGGTTGGAGCCGGTCTGCTCGGGATGCCAGTGCGTGTTGAACAGCGTCTTCACAGCACCGCCGTTGGGTAGCGCGGCAACTGCCTGCGCGAGCGCCGCTGCGTTCGCCGCCAGCCCGCCGTCCACCATGACGACGCCATCCGCGCCGGTCTGCGCGACGATGTTTGCGCCCGCGCCGCTCAGCAAGTAAAGGTTCTCGCCGAGTGGCGCGGAGGTAATCTTTGCGGGCGAGCTCTGCGCGAAGGCATATGGCGCCGCCACGCCTGCCGCCGCAGCTTTCAAAAACGTCCTACGCGTTGAAACGGCCATACTTAGTCGCAAAAATAGTATACTCCTCCGGGGTGTCAAGAGCACCCCCCTTTGGGCCAGTCCCGGAGCCCGGCGCGCTCTCGCTCATCTTTTCAAAGGCGCTAAAGTGGTGTGGGAGGCGGCGAGAGGATGGCGTTATCGTTTCGAAAGCCGAGGCGAACTGGTGCCCGAGTAACGCCCGTTTCCCGCTCACTCCGCATGAACCCAGTGAAGAAGGCCCGGATCTTCGCCGCGATGCAGAAACTCTGGGACCGGCAGCCCGCAATGGGCGACAGCGGAAAGATCATTGAGAACGACCGGAGCCGGTAGCCTCACGCGGCGAACGCGATCACGGCTCGAACGCCTTCTTCCGTCAGCCACGGGTGCTCAGACAAAATCTGCTCGACCGTTTCGCCCCCGGCAAGCTTTTCCAGGACCAGCTCTACCGTAGCTCTGGTGCTACTTCTCCACCTCCGGCGCAGCCGGCTGCGCGGCATTGTTCCCATTCCCGTTCCCACCTCGCGGCGGGGGCGGCGGGGCCGCCTTCGGCATCTCCGCTTTTCCGTCCAAGGCGAACACAAACAGGATGGGCGGGTTGTCGATCTTCGCATCGTTCGCGCCGACGGTAGCCGCCGCGCGCCCCAGGCCGCCCTGGAACGCCACGTATTGCTTGCCGTCGACTTCATACGTTATCGGCGGAGCCATGCCCGTGCGCCCGGTCTGAATCTCATACAGCATCTCGCCCTTATCGGCCGTCACCGCGCGGAAGCGCCCGTCGTTGACCACCTGGAACACCAGGTTGCCCGCCGTCGCCACCGTTCCTCCGCCGATCCCCCCGCCGCCTTCCACGCGCCACGCCAGCTTCTGGTTCACCGGGTCCCAAGCTTGCAGGGCGCCACGCATCCCATCGGCTGTCGGCGGCCCGATTGCCGGACTATCGATCAGCTTGGGTGTGCCTTCGCCCCGTGTGTATCCATTCGCGCCCGGTTTTAGTTCCGGCGTCGCGGCGTAGGTGAACGGCATCAACGACACCGGGAGGTACACGTAGCCCGTCACCGGGCTGTAAGACATCGGCGACCAATTGTGTGCGCCGCCGCCGGTGGGGAACAACGAGATCGGGTCCTTATCGTAATACGCCGCGGGATTCACAATCGGGCGGCCTTTCGCGTCGAGCCCCAGAGCCCAGGTCGTCTTCACATACGGAGCCCCGGAGATGAACTCGCCCGTGACCCGATCCAACACCCAGAAGAAGCCGTTCTTCGACGCCTGCGTGATCACCTTGCGCGTCTTCCCTTTGATGTTCAGGTCGAGTAGCATCAGTTGCTGCACGCTGTCGTAATCCCAGTTGTCGTTCGGCGTCGTCTGGAAATACCACTTGAGCTGGCCCGATGTCACATCCACGGCCAGAATCGAGCAGGTGTAGAGATTGTCCACGTTCTGCTGGCCGCGGAACTTCTGCACCCATGGCTCGGCGTTGCCGGTGCCTACGTAAACCAGATTGGCGTCAGGATCGTAGGCGAAGCCGTCCCAAACCGCGCCTCCGCCGCCCTTGGTCCAGAAGTCGCCGCCCCAGGTCTTGAGCGCAGCTTTCATCGCGTCGTTCTCCGGCGGATTTTCGGGATTGCCCGGAACCGTGTAGAACTTCCAGGCGAAGTGTCCGGTTTTGGCGTCGAATGCCGCGAAGAACCCGCGCGTTTGCTTATCGCCCCCCGACGCTCCGATAATCACCTTGTCTCCCGCAATGCGCGGAGCCATGGTCAGCGTGTACAGATCCTGAGGATAAGCCACGCGCGATTCCCACACCGGCTTGCCCGTGATCGCGTCCAAAGCTTGCAGCCGGCCGTCATTGATCGCCGCGATGATCGTGCCGTTGTATAGCGCCAAGCCCCGGTTCACGATTCCGCAACAGATCTTCGGACGGACCGCCGTCTGGTTCACTTCCGGATCCCAGCGCCAGATCTCTTTTCCGGTCTTGGCGTCGAGCGCATAGACCACGCTCCACGTGGTGATCCCGTACAGCGTGTTATTCCACATCAGCGGCGTACCCTCCTGGTTGCCGCCGCCCGCGCCTACTACGTAGCTCCACGCCAAACCCAAGCTTTTCGCGTTGCTATCGTTGATCTGTTTCAGCGTGCTGTAGCGCGTCTCGTTCTGATTGCGGCCGTAGCTCAGCCAGGAGCCGGGCAACGCGTCAGAGGCGACGCTCCCGGCGTTGCGCAGAATCTTGCCGTCGACGTTCACCGGCGCAGCCTGAGCCGCCGGTTTCGTGGCCTGCTGAGCGCCAAGCCAACCGGCAGCCCCCAACAACCCCAGTCCCAACGTCAGTGCGGGGAGTCCTTTAGAAGTACGCATGGAATCTTCTCCGTAGCCAGTTTTGACCAACGGTATCACAGACGAATACCGGTTTCACCCTTGCAGTAGGATGGAGGCATGAAAATTCGGCTCATGCTATCGGCCGCGCTGGCGTCGTGTGTCGCTGTATGTGCCGGCGCGTGTGTCTATGCGCAGGCGCCCGCGAAACCCGATTCGCCACAGGTTCAGGCGCATCTCGACCAGGCGCGCACGATGGCGGGAACACTATGGGCTCCCGCGTTTCAATTCTTCTGCGTCGCCCCGCGAGCCAATAGCAACGACGATCCGCCCATCGAGCCTTCGAAGATCTTCGACAACGTCTACGCCATCGGCAACACGGGCACGGTCGCCTACGCCATTACGACCTCCGAAGGAATCATGCTGCTCGATTCCTTGGCGGCGAATCAGGTCGAAACGGTGCTGCTTCCCGGCATGCGCAAGCTGGGTCTGGATCCGGCGATGGTGAAACTGGTGGTTGTGGCGCACGGGCATCCGGATCATTTCGGAGGCTCGCCTTATTTTCAGGATCGCGGCGCGCACGTGGCGATGTCGGCGGAGGACTGGGATTTCATCGCTCCCAAGCCAGGTGCGGCGGCCAAGGGCCCCGCGCCTCCCAAGCGCGACATCGCCATGGTGGAAGGACAGCCGGTGGGATTGGGCGACGTCAGGGTCACACCGGTGCTGACGCCGGGTCACACACCGGGCTCGATGGCCTTCCTTTTTCCGGTCAAGGACGGAGGGAAAACCTACATGGCGGGCATGTTCGGCGGAACGATGCTCACCGCGACCCGCCCCACTCCGGAGCAGTTCGACCAATACTTGAAAGGGATTGCCCACTTCCGCGCCGAAGCCGTTAAGGCCGGCGTCGAAGTGGAGTTGCAGAATCATCCGCTCATGGATGACTTTACCGGCCGTTTGGCGCAGCTTCAGGCGCGCAAACCCGGCGGCGCGAATCCGTTCATCGTTGGCCGCGCAAACTACCCGGTCTTTCTCGACGTCATGCGGGAGTGCATGGAAGCGCAAATCGGCCGGCGGTCCCAGCAGTAAGCGTCGCGGGCGGTTCAGGCTGCGCCGGTCTAACGCAGCACGCCGGTATGGCCCAGCGAATAGCGGCCGGGTTGCGGATAAACGCACAAGCCGTGCGGCCCCTTGCCAACGGGGATGCGCGCGATCAAGTGCCCGTCCGAAGTATCGATCGCGTAGACTTCACTGCTGTAGCGGCCGGAAAGCCACAGCACTTTCCCATCGGCCGACACGCCGCCCATATCCGGACTCCCTCCGCCGGGGATGGTCCATTTCTGAACCACCTTCCGCTCCGCGAAGCTGATCACGGAAACCGATCCTTCGTCGCGATTCGATACGTAGAGCACTGTGGCGTCGCGGCTGGGATACAAGCCGTGCGCGCCGCGCCCCGTGGGAAGGAACCCCATCAAGGCGAATTTCTCGCTGTCGATCATGTAGACCCCGTCGGCGAGCATATCGGCGACATAGAAAACCTTCCCATCCGGAGACAGTTTCACGTCCTGCGGCATGCTTCCGCTGGGCGATTGCTTGCGGGCATAGTCTCGCCGCACGGTGACGCGTTCCTGCTCGTGCGCCATATTCGGCATGGTGGCGGCCGGATGTGCCGGCAACGGCAACGTTCCCGCGACCGCACGCCGCTCCACGTCCACCTTGACCAGGCTTCCCGAGAATTCACAGCTTGCGATCAAGAACCGTCCGTCGGCCGAAAAATCCATGTGGTCGACTCCCCGGCATGGGACCGGCAGGGATTCCATCAAAGTCATGGTCGAGGGCTCGCGAAAATCCAGACGCTGGAGGCGCTCCGCAACCACGATGGCGTAACGCCCGTCGGGCGTGTAGTACATGTTGTACGGGTCCTTGACGGAGACCGTGTCGGCCTTCTTGCCTGTCGCCGGGTCGATCCTGGTAAGTGTGTCGCTCCAATCGTTCAGCACCCACAGCGTTTTCAAGTCGTAAGAAGGGGTGACATGCTGCGGCTGGCGCCCCACTTTGAAGTGATCCACCACCTGGAACGTATGCGGATCGATCACGTCGACCGTGTTGCTGCCGCTATTGGGGACATACACCAGCTCGGGAAAGCCTTTTACGGTGGGGCTGAGATTGCCCGCGCGCGTCTCCGAATAGATGTTGCCCTCGTCCAGCAGCACCGGCATGCCGCGAAGCGGATTCGCTTCATCGCCGGCGGACAGGGCCACGATCGACAACAGGAAAAATAGAACTGAAATCAGTAGGTTTCTAAAAATGCCCAACACTCCACACTAGCAGGTGCCGGCAGTTAAGGAAACTCTTCGTTACGGTTGCGATACAGTGGTGACACATTATCTATGTCCTGGGGTGGCCTCGCAGCCCGAGAGGGAACGTGAACCAATCCAAACTAGCGATTGCCGGCGGCGGGATGGTTGCCGGGTACGCCGCCAAGCGACTGGTGGAACTGGGGTTGAAACCCGGAGACCTCACCATCCTGTCGGCGGACTCCTCCCTGCCCTATGAGCGTCCGCCGTTATCCAAGGGATTTCTTCTGGGGCGCGACACCCCCGAAAGCATTCTGATCAACCCAGCCAGCTTCTACCGCGACCATGGAATCGAAGTGCGGCTTGGTGCGGCCGTTGCCGGCCTCGACGCGGCCCGCAAACGGCTCCGCCTGAACTCCGGCGAAGAGTTCGCTTTCGAGAAACTCATCCTGGCCACCGGCGCGAGAGCGCGCCACCTGGAGATCCCTGGCGCGGATCTGGCCAATGTGTTTTATCTGCGCTCATTAACCGATTCGGCGAGGATTCGCGACGCCGCTACTGGCGTGAAGGAAGCCGCGGTCATCGGGGGCGGATTCATCGGGATGGAAGTTGCGGCGGTCCTGGCGCAGAAGGGCCTCAGCGTGACGATGATTCTCAATGAAGACCGTATTTGGAAGAAGCTGTTTACTCCGCGCATGTCGCAATTCTTCGAAAGCTACTACGCTGCCCGTGGCGTCCGCTTCATCAAGTCCGCGACCGTTGCAGGATTTCGAGGCCAAGCCGCCCTTCAATCGGTCTTGCTCGGCGACGGTCAAGCCGTCGCCTGTCAGATGGCCGTCGCAGGTGTCGGAGCGAGTCTTGCCACTGAGATGCTCGCCGGAAGCGGCATCGAGCTGGGCGATGGCGTCATCGTGAACGAGTACCTCGAAACCAGCCAGGCCGATATTCTGGCCGCCGGCGACATCGCCAATTATCCCGATGTGCTTTTCGGTAAGCGCAGGCGTGCGGAGCACTGGGACAATGCGGTCTCGCAAGGGCAGCACTGTGCCGCGGCGGTGATGGGTGAGCGCGCCCCGTTCCGCCACGTCCCCTACTTCTTTTCCGATGTCTTCGACCTTTCCTACGAGTTTTGGGGCGATTCCAGGGATGCGGATGAAATCGTGCATCGCGGCGATCTATCCAGCAGCAGCTTCAGCGTTTGGTGGCTGCGCGGCAAGACGCTGGTGGCGGCGTTCACCATGAACCGGCCGGAGGAGGAACGCGACGCCGCGCCCAAGTGGATCGAATTGAAGCAGGCCGTCTCCTCGGCTAGGCTGGCCGACGCATCACGGCCAATCTCCGGCTCCGCTGAGGCAGCCTAGCCGCAACTCCAGCTAGCCCCGTTTTTTCGTGCGACACTGGCTGTTTGTCCGAAGGGAGGGACGGACCCTGTCGAACGGTCCTCAAGCACCGGCGGCTTCGAATGCGCGCAGCGCCATCGCCGCCGGATTCCTCGGCTGGACCTTCGACGCCTTCGATTTCTTCGTACTCGCTCTGGTTCTGCCGGAGGTCGCTAAGGACTTCGGGCGTTCTATTCCGGCCCTGGCGCTGACAACTACGGCGACCCTGGCCACTCGCCCCATCGGCGCCTTCATCTTCGGCCTGCTGGCAGACCGCTACGGCCGCCGCCCCATCCTGATGGCCAACATCGCGTTTTACTCCGCGATGGAGGTGCTTTCCGGCTTGGCTCCCGACTACACCCTCTTTCTGATCACGCGCCTGCTTTACGGAATCGGCATGGGCGGCAATTGGGGCGTGGGAGCATCGCTGGTTCTGGAATCGGTTCCGGCCAAATGGCGCGGCGTCGCTTCGGGACTTTTGCAACAGGGCTACGCCGTTGGCTATCTTCTTGCGGCCGGCGCGCTTTACACCGTATTTCCGCGCTGGGGATGGCGAGCGATGTTCTTCGCGGGCGTGATTCCGGCGGCGCTGACCATCCTCATCTGCGCCAAGGTAGAGGAATCCGAAGCCTGGCGCCAGGCTCGCACCGATTGGTCCACTTATCGCGGAGCCATCTTTTCCAACCTCCCGTTGTTTATGTACCTGGTGGTGCTGATGGCGATGATGAACTGCATCTCGCATGGGACCCAGGACATGTATCCGACCTATCTCCAGAAGCAGCTCCACTACAACGTCAACTCCACTTCGCTGGTGACCGCGATATCCATGCTCGGCGCCATCGTGGGAGGGTTGATTATCGGCTATACCTCGGATCGCATAGGCCGTCGGCGTTCAATGATCACGGCGGCGCTGCTGGCGGTGTGCGTCATCCCGCTGTGGGTGTTCGCCCCGAATCGAGCGCTGGTAATGACCGGAGCCTTCCTCATGCAATTCATGGTGCAGGGAGCCTGGGGTGTGATTCCCGCGCATATCAATGAGCTGTCGCCGCCTTTGGTCCGCGGCTTCTTTCCCGGCTTCGCGTATCAAATTGGGGTGCTGATCGCATCTAGCATCGGCTACGTCGAGGCCCTGCTGGGCGAGCACTTCACCTACGCCGCCGCGATGGGCGGACTCGCCGCCGCGGTGTTCATTCTCGGATCGATTGTGATCGGCGCCGGGCCCGAGGCAAAAGGCATCTCGTTTGTAAAGTCCCACACGGCCCCGTAAGCTACAATTGCGGCTATTGAGGTGCCGCATGAGGCTACGTACGCTTCTTCGCCTGTCCGTTTTATCCGCAGCTTTCGCATTTGCTCAATTCGCCTTCGCTCAACTCGCCTTTGCTCAAAGCGTTCCATGGATCGGCATCGTGAGAGGCTCCTGGGTGGAAACCGGACCCACCGCTCCCGGCGATGTTACTCTCGCCGCCACCGGCAACGTGGGCCAGATTGTCGTCGCCGATAACGAAAACACCGCCGTCCGTCAGGCTGCCGAATTTCTGGCTGGCGATATCGAAAAGATCAGCGGTCAGCGCCCCGCGATTGCCGTTACTGCCAGCGATTCCAAAGTGAACATCCGCTTGGTGACCCTGGGCAACGGACCGATACCCGCCGCGGTCAGTTCCGCCGTCAATAGCAACGCCATGCAGGGCCAGTGGGAAAGCTACCGCATCGCGACTGTGGGCCGCAACGTCTGGCTAATCGGTTCGAATCCACGCGGCACGGCCTTCGCCGCTTACACGCTTTCGGAGCGGCTGGGCATCGATCCCATCTATATTTGGACCGGTTACCGCCCGGAGCATCACGATCCGCTAATCCTGAAGCGCACGGCATTCTCGCAAGCTCCGCCCGAATTCCGCTATCGCGGTTTCTTCCACGACGATGAAGACCTCCTGCCGCGGCCCTTCGACGCCAACGGCTATCCCTTGCAAACCGGCGACGTGCCGCTGGAATGGTACAAGCGATTCTTCGAGACCGCGCTGCGTTTGCGGATGAACATGGTGGCGCCTTACACCCGCGTGCACCGGCGCTATGAAGTGCAAAAGCTGGCCAGCGATTGGGGCCTCTACTACACCTCCCACCACTACGACATTCTGGTCTCCAATCCCTGGGGGCTGACTCGCTTTAACCTCGCCGCCGAGCGCGGAGTGCGGCCGGAATACGATTGGTTCACCAATCGCGAGGGAATGCTCAAGTTCTGGCGAGGCGGAGTGACGGAGAACAAGGACCTGGACGTGATCTGGCCGGTGGGCATGCGTGGCACCCAGGACCGGCCGTTCACTTTCCCCAATGGTATCACCGAGGATCAGAAAGCCGCCACTTTCCGCGAAGTCATCGGGGAGCAGGTGAAAATGGTGCGCGAGGGGCTTCCTAAGGACAAGGCGCCGCTATTCCACTTCACCATGTACTCGGAGATGCTGCCGGCGTACCAGCGCAATCCCGCCGCGTTCGACCTGCCCGAGGATGTCATGATCATTTGGCCTGACGATAATGACGGCCACATGCGCGGCCTTCCCGCGTCTCTCGGCAAATGGAAGCACGGCGTCTACTACCACCTCGCGTATTTGGGCGGGAACCTCAGCAAGCAGACCACGCATACCGAATCCCCCGCCCTGATCGCCCAGGAGTTCGAAAAGATCGTGAAGGCCGGCGCGACCGCGTACATGCTGGTCAACGTCTCGGAGCTGCGCGATTATGTGATGGGCGCGCGCATGATCGCGGACATCACCTGGGAAGCTCCCGCGATTTATGCCGCGCCCAATGCGGCAGAGCGGTATACGGCCTGGTGGTCGCGCGAGTATTTCGGGGGGGCGAACAACGCGCAAGCCGCCCAGGCCTCCTACGGCAAGTATTTTGAGCTGCTCAACCGGCCCGACAGCCTGTGGAACGCCATGAACACGATTCAGGACTTGATCGGCCGGCTTTACCGGAAGGTGGGTGGCGCAACGCCCGCGCCGCTCAACGCCGCTGTGCTCTCCCAATTGCAGGCGCGAGGCAAACAATTGGACGATGCACTCGCGGCCGAACAAAAGGCTCAGGCCGGAATGTCTCTTTCGCAGCAGCGCTTCTTTTCGATCGATGCCGGTCTTGGATTGGAAATCGCCCAGCGGCAAACGCATGCCGCACTCAAACTGGAGGAAGCATTGCGCTCCACCGATACCGCCCGCATGTGGCAACTGGTGGGTGAGGCGCAGGCGGCGCTGGAACAACTGGAAATCGAATTCTCCCGCGGTGAATACCCGCCCTTTGAGCGCTGGTATCAGCAGAGCTGGATTCGCTCGGCGCAGAGCACCAACAACCCGCATCGAGCTTACAACCAACTGCGCGCCTTCATCGCCAGCGAAGGCCATGGGAGCCTGGAAGGCCCCACGCCCGCCGCTCGCTAGGCCGGAGGCAAGCTACTTTACGGGGGTCATCAACGAGACGATGCTGGTGCCCAAAGTGCCGTACACCATAGGCTGCGCGACCGCAGCAACGTAGGCGGCCAAAAGGAAGGCATCCAGAAGGCCCATGCGGCTCCAGGCGCGGAGCTCGAAGATGTCGACGCACAGCGACAGAGTGTGGCGCCAATTGCGAAGATGGCCCGTCCGTACTAACCTAAACGGACGATCCGCGGAAAGAACCTCAGAGGTACCGTGCCAGGGAAGCGTACTAGCGAAAACTGAACTGGAGTTCGTCGGTGTCATGATCCTTCTGTACTGCAAGCACCCTGCCATTTGGCCCAGGACCCGCAAGTTGTAGTGATAGGGGCAGGGGTCGCCGCTACTTAACCCAAGCTTGCGCCAAATCGCGCGCGGCGTGTGCCAAACCGTGACCCCGGGACGCCCACCGTGTTGGTACTAAAGAACTTAGATAGGAACTAAGAGTGCGACAGGGGAGGCATGCTCGGAAAGCAACAAACTACTACCGATCAAGTCATGCCCTCCGCACCTGTTGAGTCCAGCTTCAAAGCTCTTCAACGCCTGCGGCGAGCGTGCCGGATCGCTCTGGAACATTATGTCGACATCGCCAGCCTCAGCTCCGGCGAGCTCGCACGTCTAAACCCCGCCGCCATCGACCAGCTCAGCCGGACCAACCTCGCGCTCCTGCGGCAAAAGGAACAGAGGGCCCATGAGGCTTACCTGGACGCTCGGGAAAGATTGTTGGAATTCGTTCTGGCCGGCGGCAGGTCCGGTAATCCGGCCGGTAATCCAGACGTTCAGTAATCTACTTCTTGGCGGCGTCCTTCTGGGCGTCTTCCAGATAGTCGTGGCACTCGTACTCGTATAGCTGGAAATCTTTTTCAGTATGGCGGTATAGCGGCATGCTGATCTTCCACGGCCGCGTGTACACCTTGGGATCCTCGATGGTCGCCTCGTATTGCAGAGTATCCGGCCCAGTCCGAGTGTAGCGCTCGGTTATCTTCACCTGGTCGCTGTGGAAGTCCCCGGCTTGATCCAGCCAAGTCTGGTCATTCAGATCGGCGACCTCCACCACCAGGGTGTTTCCCTCCCAATGGCCGCGTGAGTCGCCCATCCAAAACGTGATGTCCTCGAGATGCTTGGTTCCGTCCAGCGAGATGGTGCGCGTCGCATGATCGTATTCGTATGCCATGGCCACGAATTTTGCTGTCTGGAAAATCTGAAAGGGAAACGGTAAGTAGTTGATGCGCGGCACCCCGGCCAGGAAACACTTGCCAAGCGGATCCCTGGCCGCGCGGTTCTTAAGATTTTCGTCGCGCTGTTTCGCCGCCCACGGCTGATAGGGAATCTTTCCATCCGGCGGATCGACGATCACGCCGCGGCCGGCGGGAATGCCCATCGACGCGCCGTGATCCTCAAGATCGGCCGCTGCCGTGTTGCGAGCCTCCCAGATGCCCTGCAGATCCGGCTGGCCGTCGGGTGTGCGGCCTTGTGCCCAGGCGCTCCCGCTCGCCAGCGCCAGCGCGCTAAAGACGATGGTAATCTGACGCATCACTTCTTGTTCGCGTCCGGACCGTTATCGCCCGCCGTGCCTGCGAACATCCGCTTTCCGTCAGCCGTCGTCACGGCTCTTGCGTTCATCGTCGCGGAATTGTCTTTCGCCTGGAAACCTTCCACGGTGACTTCATCGCCTTCCTTCAGGCTGTTCTGTCTCCACCCCTGCCGGTAGAGACCGTTAGGCGGCGCGGTTTCGCAATTCCACTCCACCACCTTGCCGTCCTCGCCCTTCACGGCGACGTGCAGCCAGGAGTGCGGATTCACAAACTCCATCTTCACCACCGTTCCCTTGATGGTGATGGGCTTGTTGGAATCGTATTCGGCGGCGAAGGAATGATGGGCCAGGGCCGGCAGCGCGCACCCCAGCAAGAATGCGCTCAAACTCGCGGCAACCGTCTGTTTCGTCATTGCGTTCCTCTTGACTACAGCCTATCAGTATAGTGCATCCGAGTTAGTCCGGACGATCTTCACCGATGTACAATTGCTACTAGCGATGCGGCCAGCGAGCACGATCAGGCCATCCCGCTTGGAGAGCCTGGAAAGCCACAGCGCGTCGCAAACCGCGCGCGCCACCCTACTGCTGCGCGAAATGGTGATCGAGGGCCATTTCAGCCCGGGAGAACGGATCAAGGAAATCCCCTTGGCCGCGCAGCTTCGCGTTTCCCGCATTCCTCTGCGCTTGGCCTTGCAGCGCTTGGCCCACGAGGGATTGCTCGAAATCCGCCAAACCCGCGGTTTCGTGGTTCAGCAATTCTCCACCACCGATATCTACGACGCGATCGAACTGCGCGGCCTGCTGGAGGGAGCCGCGGCTCGCTTGGCCGCCGAACGCCTTCGGGACGGACGCGATCTCGCGCCGCTGCGCGACGCCTGCAAGGCGATGGAAGATTTGTTTCAGAAACGAAAGCTGACTCTGGATGGATTTACGGGTTACATCGAGTTCAACGCACGCTTCCACAAAGGATTGGTGGAACTTTCCCACAGCCGCATCCTGCGCCGGGCCGTGGAACACGCCTCCGCGCTTCCTTTCGGCTCGCCCAGCGCCTTCCTTCTGACTCAGCAAGCGGTCGAGGATTCCCGGCATCTCTTCCTGGTGGCGCTGGACCATCACCGCGACATCGTGGAAGCGATCGCCGGCCGCGAAGGGACGCGCGCCGAAACGCTGGCTCGGGAGCACGCCCGTCTGGCGCGCCGCAATCTGGACACGGCTCTGAAGGACCGGGAGCTATTGAATTCCGTCCGCGGCGGAAAATTGATCGAGCTGTAGCTGCTTCCGGGAAGCGCGCAGGAGCATCTACACTAACGCATGTCCTCGTCACTGTCCTCGCCACGCGGCCGCGCCGCTTCCTTTTGCAACCGCTTCGGCCTAACGTGTCCCATCCTTCTGGCGCCCATGGCCGGCGCGAGCCCCGCCAGCCTTTCGATCGCCGTAGCCAACGCCGGCGGCATGGGAGGATTCGGGGCTCTCCTCACAACGCCGCAGGGAATCCGCGACTGGGCCAGTGAGTTCCGCTCCCAGAGCGCCGGACCGTTTCAAGTCAACCTGTGGATCCCCGATCCCCGGCCTGAGCGCGATCCGCTCGCCGAAGAACGCATGCGAAGCTTCCTGGCCAAGTGGGGCCCTCCCGTGCCCGCAGCCGCTGGCGACACAGTGCCTCAGAATTTCGATGCTCAGTGTGACGCTCTGCTGGAGGTTGCGCCCCCGGCGGTCTCCTCTATCATGGGTTTGTTTCCTCCTGCGTTCGTTCGCCGTTTGAAGGACCGGGGAATTGCGTGGTTTGCGACCGCAACCACGCTGGACGAAGCCAAAGCCGCTCGCGACGCGGGCGCCGATGCGATTGCCGCTCAGGGTTACGAAGCCGGCGGACACCGCGGCTCTTTCGATCCCCAAGCTGCCGCCCGCCAAGGCATCGGACTTATGTCCTTGATTCCCAGACTGGCCGATCATACCGGCTTGCCCATTATCGCCGCGGGAGGCATCGCGGACGGCCGGGGAGTCGCGGCCGCCCTCATCCTTGGCGCGAGTGCGGCCATGATCGGAACCGCCTTCCTGCGATGTCCCGAAGCCAAAACCCATCCCGCTTGGGCCAAGGCTCTCGACAATCTTGAGCCGGAGAACACCACGCTCACGCGAGTCTTCAGCGGGCGTCTGGGCCGGTCGATCGCAACGGATTTCGTCAAGGCCGCCGCGTCGCCTGACGCTCCGCCAATCCCGCCGTATCCAGTGCAGCGCGGACTCACGGCAGCGATGAAGGAAGCGGGCGCTGCCGCGAATGACTACCATCGCATGCAGGTGTGGGCCGGACAATCCGCGGCCATGGCCCAGCCTATCCCCGCCGGGGAACTGGTGAAGAAAATCTGGGACCAGGCGCAGGCGTTGCTCTAGACCGTGGTTATTCGCCGTGCCCGGCGCACTGCATCACTCCCAGAAATTTGTTCCACGGCCCCACAGCCTCGCGATACTGATGCGCCATGATGCGCGATATCTGGTGCAAATGCGTCAGGTCATGAGCGGCCCACGCGGCCATCAGTTGGGACAGCGTGATCACTCCAAGAGCCGGATGCCCTCCGCGAAGCGCCAGCTTCTCCTCATCCAGATTCAAAGCCCGCACTTCCGCAATGGTGCCGGAACGCACCCGGGCGAACTCCTCCAACAACTGGTCCAGCGTACGTCCCTGCGTCACCCGCCAGTAACCCTTCCGGTCGAACGGCTCAAACGCTTTGGACTCCCCGAATTCCAGCACTAATTTCGCGCGCGTCAGCCAATTGGTCCGGTCCGCCAGAATCAAATGGCCCAGCACGTCGGTCACGCTCCACGTCTTCTCGCCTTCGTTGGCCGCGGTCCAGGCTTCCGGCAGCCCGCGCAGAAGCGCATCCAGAGCGGCCGGAGTCCGGCTCAGCAGCGCCAGCGTGAGATTTAGCTCCTGTTGCATTCCCATGCTCCTTTCTATAGCGATTACTATAGAATGATGGCTTGCTCGCCGGGCGCCTGTCAAGAGTTGTATAGTGGGCACTACAGAAAGGGATGAAGATGCCTCAGCGCGGACGCCCTCGCGGCTTCAACCGGGAAACGGCATTGCTGCGAGCCATGGAGGTGTTCTGGGCTCACGGCTACGAAGGCGCCACCTTGGCCGCGCTGCAATCGGCCATGGGCGGCATCACCCCTCCCAGTTTTTACGCCGCGTTCGGCTCCAAGGAAGCCCTATTCCGTGAAGCAGTAGAGATTTATAGCAAGACCCTCGGAGCCCCCATGGCGCGGGCGCTGGAGGAGCCGTCAACGGCCCGCGAAGCCGTCGCCGCGCTATTACACGCCTCGATCAACGCTTTCTCGAAGCCGGGCCTGCCGCGCGGCTGCATGCTGGTCTTGGGCGCGATCGACAGCTCCCCCGCGAACCGGGCTATCCGGGACTATTTGCGCCGCTTGCGCGCGCGCCGCCAGAAGACCATCCTTCGGCGGCTTCAGCGCGGCCTGAAGGAAGGCGAATTCGGACGCGGCCTCGATCTTCGAGCCTTAGCGTCCTTCTATGCCACCGTCATCGACGGCTTGGCCATCCAGGCCCGCGACGGCGCGTCGCGCAAGACGCTGGTCTCCGCCGCCGACTGCGCCCTGGCCGCTTGGGACGCCCGCCTGGGGCGCGATGGCGAAGGTTCACCGGTCTAGCGGCTCTCCCACCGCTTCGTGATCTCCGCGATGGTTTCCTCGGGCCGCGTGGTGTAGAGCCAGAAGATCTGCACTGCGGCGGAGCCGCGCACCTGCATCTTCAAGCCGCCGCTGACGGGCATGAACTTCAAGTGCCCCGGGCCGGACTTGAGCGGCGTGATCACGCCGAGAGCGATCTTGGTCACGTGCGGGCAATCCCGCGCGGCTTCGACCGCGGGAATCGCATCCGGGATCACAGTCGAGTGGCGGCCGTTGAACTTGGGTCCCTTCAGCAGGCCGCGCGTGTGGCTCACGACTATCAGCTCCCATGGAGCGGACACGCCGCTCCATACCAGTCACCATGGAGCGGACACGCCGCTCCATACCAGTTTACTGTTGACCTGTCGTTGGGCTCTTAACGTTGGACGGGGGAATCGCTGCGCTTGACCTGCGCGCGACGGCGGCCCTGATCCAGATTCTCCGTAGCTTTCGCTTTGGCTGCGTCGCTCACCTTGATGTTGTTCACCACCGCTTTCGCTCCCGCCGATTTCGCCATACGCGTGGCCGAGCCCTTATGCTGAACCACACTGGTGGAGCCTTCCCAGAACGCGACGCCTCCCTGCACCCGCACGGTGAAGCCGTCTTTGCCGATCTTGGATTTGGCGAGCTTCGCCTTGATCGCCGCTTCGATCTGCTGGTCCTGCGCGACTGTGGCGCCTTGGGGCCCGGGCGTGGTTTTTCCCGTGGCCTTCCCCCGGTTGGCCAGGCTTTGGCGGGCGGCGTCTTGGTCTGCCCGGGCACGGATTGCTGAGGCATTTGAATCTGAGCGGCGATCGCACCCACGGCTACGGCAGCAATCGCACCCACGGCCGCCATCAACAAACCTTTACTCACATCACACTAGTTATTCTCCGAGGGCGATATTCTCAGCCGATCCGCGCTTTCGTAACGCCGTTTTAACACGCGAGTGGTAACATCTACGTTCACCGTGCCTAACGATCAGCTCCAAATGGAGGCCAAGGACGGCGCCGTCCCTGGCCTGCGCGTGCTTACGCTAAGCGGCGTCCTCACGATTTCCACTTTGTTCGCCTTCCAGGAGTTCACGCACGCCGATAAATCGGAAGCGCTGGTGGTGGATTTGAGCGGCGTGCCGTATATCGATTCGGCCGGCTTGGGTTCGTTGATCTCGGCGTACGTCACCCGGGAGCGCGAAGCCCGCAAAATGGCGCTGGCCGGGGTGAGTGACCGGGTGAAGATGGTGATGACCGTGAGCGGCGTCGATCAGCTTTTCCAAACCTACGCGACGGTTGAAGAAGCGCGGAAAATGCTTACCGCTTCGGCGAAGTAGTCCGCCCGCTTACCCTCGCGGTTCTTTGGGGGAGATTGCCAGCCCGCCCTCGGAGTGGTGGCGCACGTCGATGCCCTTCACGTAATACAATACGTCCTCGGCGATGTTGGTGGAGTGATCCGCGATGCGTTCCAGGTTGCGGACGATGGAGAGCAAATTCAGCGCTTGGGGAATATGGCTGGGCTCGCGCTGCATGAAGCTGATCAGCTCATGAAAAAAGGCCGTGCGCAGGCTGTCCACCGCGTCATCGGAAGCGAGCACGCTCTGCGCCAGCTCCGCGTCTCTCGCCACGAACGAATCCAGCGCTTTGCGCACCATGGATTGGACCAGGCCGCCGATATAGGGAACGTCGATCATCGGCTGCACCATCGGCTCTTCCATGAGCGCCAGGGCGCGCTGGGCGATGTTCACCGCCAGGTCGCCCATGCGCTCCAGATCGTTATTGATTTTGAGCGAGGAGGTGATCAGGCGCAGGTCGCCGGCCATGGGCTGTTGCAAAGCCAGCAGGCTGATGGCCTGGTCGTCGATTTCCAGCTCCATCTGATTCACACGCGCTTCGTTCTGCAAAACTTCTTCCGCCAGTTTGCGATCCTTCTGCACGACGGCAGTGATGCTGCGGTAGACGGCGGACTCCACCAGCGCGCTCATGGCGAGCAGCTTGCTTTTGAGCTGGTCCAGCTCTTGATCGAAATGACGCAGTTGCGTGGGCATGGGTGCTCCCATGTTTTTTTCTCCCGAAGCTTACTTTTGAAAACGATCCAAACAGCTCACCCGAAGCGGCCCGTGATGTAATCTTCGGTAGCTTTCACTTTCGGGTTCTTAAAGATTACTTCGGCAGTATCGAACTCCATCAGGCGGCCCATCAGAAAGAATCCGGTGTAATCCGCGATGCGGGCGGCCTGCTGCATGTTGTGGGTCACGATAACCACGGTGCAGTTGTCCTTAAGGTGGAATAACAGCTCTTCGATCTTGGCGGTGGCGATGGGATCGAGCGCGGAGCATGGTTCGTCCAGCAGCAGCACTTCCGGATCCACCGCCAGCGCGCGGGCGATGCACAGGCGCTGTTGCTGGCCGCCCGAAAGATCGAAAGCGCTCTTGTTCAGCTTGTCCTTCACCTCATCCCACAGCGCAGCGCGGCGCAGGCTGCGCTCCACGCGCTCCGCCATATCGCTGCGTTTGCCCAGGCTGTTGATACGGGGGCCGTAGGCTATGTTCTCGAAGATCGATTTGGGGAACGGGTTGGGCCGTTGGAACACCATGCCCACGCGGCGGCGGAGGTGGGACACCTCCATCTCCAGGATGTTCTCGTTGTCCAGCAGAATCTCGCCCTCGGCCCGAGTACCCTTGATGGTTTCGTTCATCCGGTTGAGCGTCCTCAGGAAGGTGGATTTGCCGCATCCGGATGGTCCGATGAACGCCGTAACCTTGTTCGTGTTCACGTCCAGGCTGATTCCGTGCAGAGCCTGAAAGGAGGAGTAGAAAAAATTCAGATTGCTGGAGCGGAGCTTGAGGTCGGGGTTCGTCGCAGGCTTCGCGGGTTCGGAGGTTTCCTTGCTGGAGGAGTCGTTGGCGCGGAGGGAGCTCATTTGGGGTGTCACGGGATCATCTTGCCTTGTGGGAGAATCCGCTCGCGACGATGGAGCGGGCGGTGATGTTAATCAGGAGAACCAGCGCCAGGAGGACAAACCCGGCTGCCCAAGCTTGGCGGTGCCAGTCGGGGTAAGGCGACACAGCATAATTATAGATCATCACCGGGAGCGTGGAAGTGGGTTGCTTCCAGCCCGGGCTCCAGAACTGGTTGCCATACGCGGTAAACAGAAGCGGCGCGGTCTCGCCGGCCACGCGCGCCAGGTTCAACATCATGCCGGAGATCAGGCCGCGCATGGCGGCCGGGACCACCACGGTCGCGATGGTTCGCGACTTGGTCGCTCCCAGCGCCATGGCGCCTTCGCGCAGCGCGGTCGGGACGGACTTCAGGAACTCCTCGGTGGAGCGCAGCGCGATGGGGATCATCATGATTCCCAGGGCGATGCCGCCCGAGTAGGTGGAAAAGCCTTCCTTGGCGACGATCAGGGTATAGACGAAAATGCCGGTGACGATGGAGGGCACGCCGTTCAACAGGTCGGTCACGAAGCGAATGACCGAGGCGTATCGTCCTCCCGCGTATTCCGCCAAGTACACTCCGGCTAGGAATCCGATGGGGACACCCAGGCAAGTGGCGAGGAGCAGCACTTTGCCGCTGCCGATCAGCGCATTGGCCAAGCCGCCGCCCATTTCGCCCACCGGAACCGGCAGTTTAGTGAAGAAGTTCCAGCTCAATGAAAAGCCGCCCTGTACGAACAGGTATCCCAGGATAAAGAACAGCATCCCCACGGCCAGCACGGTGCACACGCCGGTGGACGCTAGCATCACGGCATTGACCGCCTTCCGGCGGAAGGACAATTTCATTGGGTGGCCTCCTTTCCCCCGGTGGCCAGGATCAGCAACCGCGCGAGGGCGTTCAACACGATGGTGATGCCGAACAGAGCCAGGGCGACCTCAATGAGAGCGCTGGGGTAGATATTGCCGATGGCTTCCGAGAACTCGCTGGCAATCACCGAAGCCATGGAGTTGCCCGCCGAGAGCAGAGACCCGGTGATGGTGGGGTTGTTTCCGACCACCATGGTCACGGCCATGGTTTCGCCCAGCGCACGGGCCATGGCCAGAAACACCGAGCCCATGATGCCGCGGCGTGCGTAGGGCACCACCACCTGCCAGGTGGTTTCCCATCGGGTTGCTCCCAGAGCCAGCGCCGCTTCCCGCAGATCCCGCGGTACCGCCAGAAGCACTTCCCTGGATACGGAGATGATGTACGGCGCGATCATCACCGCCAGCACCACTCCGGCGGCCAGGATACTGGGGCCATAAAAGGCCCCCGAAAAGAAGAAGGGAGGGTTGTCTCCGAAAAGGTCCTTAATCGGCGGAACGACCGTCAACAACAGGGGCACCAGCAGCAGGATCCCGATCAGCCCGATAATCACGCTCGGCACGGCCGCCAGCAACTCGATCAAGAACGTCATCGCGTCGGAGAGTTTCGGAGGCGCCAACTCGGCCAGAAAGATGGCCGCGCCGACACCGAACGGAACGGCCAGCAGAAGAGAGAGCACCGCGGTCACCACCGTGCCATAAATGAACGGAAGCGCCCCGAACTGCTCCGTGACCGGATTCCAGGCCGAGCCGGTAAGAAAATGAAAGCCGAACTTCTCGCGTGCGGCCGCCGAGTGCGCCCACAACTGCCAAACCAGAAGGGCGGTGATGACCAGGATCAGCGTGGCGCAACTGAAGGCCAGCGCCTGCGCCATGCTGTCTCCGCTAAAGAGCCGGGAGAGAAACGAAGCCCGCCCTTGCGGGCGGGCCGCCTGCGGAATGGTCGCAGCTGTTGCCATTACTTTATCTTAGCGATCTGCTTCTGCTCCTTCGCGACAACCTCTTTAGGCAACTGAGAGTAGCTCAATGCCTCCGTCATGGTCTGGCCGTCTTTAAGCATCCAACCCAGGAAGTCGGTGATGATTTTCTTCTTGGCCGGGTCGGCGATCTTCTCCGGAACCAGCATCCAGGTGAAGCTGGAGATCGGATACGCTCCCTTGCCCGGCGCGTTGGTGATGGAGACGCGGAAGTCTTCCGGCATCGCCTTGGCGGCGCCGGCGGCCGCTGCGGTCACGCTGGCCAAACTGGCTTCGACAAACTCACCGTTCAGGTTCTTAACCTTGCCGTACTCCATTTTGTTCTGGATGGCGTAGATCAACTCCACGTATCCCATGGAGTTTTGCGTCTGCTTGATCTGTCCGGCCACGCCCTCATTGCCCTGGCCGGACAAGCCCACTGGCCACTGCACCGAAGCGCCCCGGCCGACTTTCGTCTCCCACTCTTTGCTGATTTTCGCCAGATAATCCACCCAGATGAAGGTCGTGCCGCTCCCTTCGGCGCGATGTACCACCACGATATCGGCCTTCGGAAGGTTTACGCCCGGGTTGGCTTTCACCAGTTCCGGATCGTTCCACTTGGTGATATGACCCAGGAAGATCCCGGCCAAAGCTTCCGGCGTGAAGTTCAGTGGAGCGGTGATGCCCTTTAAGTTATAGGTGGGCACGTCCGCGCCGAGAACGGTGGGGAAATGCAGGATGCCCATGCCGCGCTTGGTCTGGAAGTCCTTCTCCTGCGCATCCGTCATCGGCATGTCACTGGCGCCAAAGTCTACCGTGCCGGCTGTGATCTGCGCCACGCCGAAACCGGACCCCTTGGACTGGTAGTTGATGGACACCCCGGTCTTAGCTTTGTAATCGTTAAACCACTTCGAGTACATCGGGTAGGGGAACGTAGCCCCGCCACCGTTGATGAGGGTCTGGGCAACGGCGCCCAGAGCCACCATCGCCACTCCAGCTAAAACGTTTCTAACTTGTCTCAGCATAAGGCCTCCTAGGATTTGATTGTCGTCCGTTCATGTTAAGTGCGTGTTAATACTGGACAGTCGGGGCCGAGCCCGGCAATACGTAACGCAAGTCGAACCAGATCGCGTGTTGATGGGCGCCCCCGGGCTGGTTTGGCGCCTCATAGAATGGATTACGCGTGAAGTACGCGTACTGAACCATCTCTTGCAGAGCTCCGAACTTGGCGTCGCGCCACATCGTGTGAACCCAACCGATGGTGAATTCCTGGATCGCCTTATTCTGGGCATTGGACGAACCAACGTAGCCCCAGCCGATCGGCGTTTTCCCGTTGGCGTCGAGCGCGGTGTTCTTGCCGCTGAAAATGCCGCCGTAGTAGGTGTAGAACTGGAACTTGCCCACGGTCGCTTCGAGACCGTCGACGGTGGAACCACCATGGATGGTGGACAGGGCGCCATTCGAGCGAACGATGAAATCGGGTATTTCGCCGAACAGATAGCGGCCTTCGCCGTCGCTCCAGAAGTTATTCGTGACCAGCCGCAGTTTCGGAAGGATCGCGAAGTTGCCGTTGACCGAACCACCGGCGCCGGTCGTGTTGTAGTACGTGTTAGTGGTGGAGTTGTACACTTTGAACTGGCTTTCGACACCGGCCACCTCAAAGTGAACCCGTGAAGTGGGTTGAATGGCCAGCTTCGCAATGAGGTCGGGCGCCACCCGCGGAACGCTCACGTCGTTGGTCTGGCCCGCGTCGATCTGGTTGCCGTACGTGTTCGAGGCGAATGCCGCCGGCAACGTGGGCGAACTGGCGCCGCCGTAACCGCCAAAATATTGGTCGGAGTTCTCGATCGAAAGCCCCAAGTTGACCTTGTCGCCCGTGGAGTGATACTCGAAGCGGATGCCGGGGATGCGGCCCCACGTCAAGCCGTTCAGGTAGTTCACGTCAAACTCTTGTCCGTAGAACAGGTCGCCCGGCAATGCCGAGAGCCCGTTGCGGTTGGGCGTCAGCAAGCTCCAGGATTGGCCCGCGAGAACCTCAAAATGCTTGTTGCGCAGGTCCACCCAATACAAGCGCAGGCGCATCAGAACCGAGTTGCTGGTGACCTGGGTGCTGTTTGAGGCAAAGTCGCCGACAAAGTCAGACTCCCAGTAGCCCAGGTAGTGCCAGTCCTTGTAGCTGCCGTCAAAACGCGCGCCGACGCGCGAGTTCTGGAGACTCATCGTGTTTTCGCTGTCGCGGGCCAACGGCAAGCTGTTGTTGTACGGGAAGTGTCCGAAGCTGGTCTTCAGGCTGTCGCCGTCCGCCGTGCTGCGCCAGGTGTTCGTAAAATCCATAAACCCGATCGGGGTGATGGTGGTGCCGCCAACCTTGAGTTGCAGCGGTGAGTCAGGCACCGTAGCTTGCGCGGATCCTTGCGGACCGGGCAGTGGGGCCGCAGCCGGTGGCGGTGGAACCACCGCGTTGGGCGCGGGAGCAGCCGGAAGCGGCGGAACGATCGGCGCGACCGTGGCTACGTCGCCAACATTGGACTTGGCCGGCGTCTCCTCCGCTGGAGCCGGCGCGCTCGATTGCGCCGCGGCCACGCCGTCGATCTTCTTCTTCTGGTCAAGCAAGAGCAGCCGTAGTTCTTCGATTTCCTTTTGCTGCTTCGTCAATTGCTGCTTCAAGTCCTGCACCTGCTGGCCGTCACTAGTTGGCGCAGCAGCCGGGGATGGCGCGGCAGCCGGGGCGTTTGCGGGCGCGCTGGACGGCGTACTGCTGTCGTCCCCGCCGTACATCGCAGCGGCCAAACTAAGCACCGCGATCACGCTCATTGTTCGCCGGATAAACCGGTCGGCTCTTAGCCTCATGGGTAAGGGTTGCTCCTCTTTGGATTGATTTAAAGCCGGAAGCAGAGAATAACCTGTGGCCGTGAGGCAAGCATGACAGTCGCGTTAAGAATTGGTTACACGGCGTATGCCGTGCCGTAAATGTCGGAGACTAAACGGGGATTATCGCGAGGGACAGGGGCAAATTCCCTTACTCCAGCGGCAGGGTGATGGTGAACACCGATCCCTTACCCACTTGGCTGGTTGCCGAAACGGCGCCGTTCATGCGCTCGACGATGTGCTTGACGATCGACAAACCCAAACCGGTCCCGCCCACTTGGCGTGAGCGAGCCTTGTCCACGCGGTAAAACCGCTCGAAGATGCGCGGGAGATCGCGCGAGGGGATGCCTACGCCGGTGTCGGAGACCAGGATGCCAAGGCTGGTTCCGTTGCGCCTGGTCTCCACTCGCACCTTGCCATCGGGGCGGTTGAATTTGACCGCGTTGGCGAGCAGGTTCACTAAAGCCTGCTCCAGCCTGTAGCGCGATCCCAGCACTACGAGATCGTCGATTGGCCCGCGCTCCACCACCACGCCGCGCAAGGCCGCCTCGGCGCCGATGGTCGAGAGCGCGCTGTCGATGGCCTCGGCGAGGGGGACTCTCTCCGCGCTCTGCACGCCGTCGCGGGTCTGGAGTTCGGACAGCGTAAGCAGGTCAGCCGCGATGCTGTTCAGGCGAATGGCGTTGGAGCGGATGATTTCCAGGAAACGGCGGTTGTTGGCCTGGTCCTCTATCGCGCCGTCCAGCAGCGTTTCCGAGTATCCGGCGATCGCGGCAAGGGGCGTGCGGAACTCGTGCGACACGTTGGCGACGAAATCCTTTCGGACGTTTTCCAGGCGCTCCAGATCCGTGATGTCGTGCAAAATGGCGATGGCTCCGGGCTTGTCGCCGGGTTTGCCTCCGGCGATGAGCGGCGCGGCGTGGAGTTCGAAGGAGCGTCCTCCGCCGGCGGGAATCTGCAAGTTGAGTTTGGCTGGCTGGCCGGAGCGAATCACTTCACTCAATGTGTCCTGGAGCTGCGTGTCGCGCACCAGCTCCATCAGAGGCATACCGCTCGAAGCCATGCGCGTTCCGGCCAAGCGCGCCAGAGCCTGATTGCAAAAGGTGACTCGCAGGTTTTCATCGACCGCCAGCACGCCCTCGGCCATGGAAGCCAGGATTGCTTCGCGCCGGGCGGCTTCGAGCTTGGCTCGCTCAACCAGGACGCGAGTTTGCCCGGCCATGCGCAGAAGCGACCGGTCCAGCGCCTCCAACTGATCCACGCCGAGGTAGGAGAGCATACTGGAGCCGGATTCGTCGCTGGCTTCCAGCAACCCTTCGGCGAAGACTCGCATGCGCTCGATCCGCTGGTCCAGGACTCGGGAAAGGGCGAAGGCGAGCGCCAGCGAGAGGATCGCGATCATAATCGCCAGCAGCGCCCACAATTTGAAGGAGATGGCCGCTATCTCCCCGCTACCCAGCAATACCAGTATGAGGCCGGAAGCGGCCAGAAAAGCGCACCAGAACAGCCGCTGGAAGATAGTACTGCGAAAGTTAGGCCGCACGTGTACGATCCGGAAACATCATGCTATCACCACTCTGCAACCAAACCATGACGAATGGCCCCGCTTATCCCAATCGCGCGCGAAAACTTAGTTCCCAGCGCCGTTTCTCATCTATGCCGTTCGGACTACCTCCGGAAAATGGTGGTAGACAAATTCGGCACTCCAGGGTTATGATGCTTCCTAAGTATTTTGCCGACAGGAGGCAGTAAAATGGACCAGAAACGACTCGGACTCTTGCTCGCGTGTGCGATCGCGCTCCCAGCGGCGGCTTGGGCCGATCTGGCGGGCTCTCCCACCTTGTCGGCGGGCCAAGAGTTGAATATCAGCAGCGCCGTGCTGGGACCCGCCGGTGGAGATCTCCAGTGGACCGGCACCCAGATCAATTTCCTTGGAAGCGCTAAAGCGTTCGTTCTGAGCGGCGACCAGACCAGCGCTTTCCCGAACTTCGGCCTTGCCCAGGCACAAGCGGACGCGTCCTCCATGACCCAGTCGCCGGTGACTTCCCCCACCGTCGGAACGGTGTTCCTGATGCAGGGCAACTCCGGCATTTTCGCCAAGCTACTGATCAAGGCGCAGACTGGGACCAGCGTTCAACTTCAGTTCGACACTTTCTCGCCCCCGGCGTCGGGGCCCATCACCTACACGATGACGGGCACGCTGCAAGGCAACGTTAACGGCGCGGTAAACCTCAATGGCAACTTCACCTGGCAGGTCATGGCGGACACCAGCGGCATCTTCAGTCCAACCAGCGGCATATACAACAATCCCTCTATTCGCAGCTATATCAGCATCAACGGCCTTGGAAACCTTATTCCGCTCCAAAACGTCCTCGTCGTTTTGAACACCTCTGCGAGCACCGTCACGTTTGCCACAGGTGGGACATCGATCACGGTCCCTGTACCCGGCATCCAATTCCCATCGAATTTGGCGACCGTCATCAGTGGTGTCGGCTCCGGCGCGGCCACATTGAAGCCGGGGGCTCTTGCGACTGCCGGCGGCAACACCATCGTCATCACCGGGGTCAGTGGCGGCAATCCTCCCAAGTTCGGCTCCTCGATCGCGCCTTTCATCGAGAACATTGCGAATGCGGCCACCAACTTCATCGCGGGAACCACCCCTGCTCCGCTTGCGCAAGGCTCCATCTTTGTGATCAAGGGAAACGCCTTGGGCCCCGCGACTCTGGCCGAGGCTCCCAGCGGGCAGATCTTTCAGAACACTACAGTCAGCGATACGTCGGTGACGGTGACTGTAGGCTCGACCACGGTCAACGCGCTGATGTATTACACTTCCAACGGCCAACTCGCGGCCTTACTGCCGTCTAACACGCCCACCGGGCAGGGCTTGTTCACCGTCGTTTACAACGGCGTGGCCGGCATCCCTGTCGGCCATGGCATCGTCGCGAGCAACCTTGGCCTGTTTACAGTCGATTCCACCGGGCAGGGACCGGGCATCGTCACTTTCGCCGACTATAGCCTGGTCTCCGCCTCTCCCGGCGCGGGCTGCGTGGGACCGGGGCCGACGGCTGAGCCCTACGTTTCCTGTGGCGCAGCCAACCCCGGCGACACGCTGATTCTGTGGGCAACCGGACTGGGTCCCGTCAACGGAAGCGACTCGGCCGGCTCGGGCCTCGGCGAAGCGCAGCCCAACGTCCAACTCAATCTTTACCTGGGGGGCGTGCAGGTGCCCATCGGGTATCAGGGGCGCTCCGGCTGCTGCATCGGTGAGGATCAGATCGTGTTCACCCTGCCCACCACCGGCACTTTGGTTCCCACCGGGTGCGCCGTCCCGCTGGTGGCGCAGGTAACCAACGGGACCACTACGGTCAGTAGCAACACCGTCGTGATTCCGGTGGCCAGCGGCAGCCGTAACTGCACAGCCAGTGACCCCGCGCAGGTGAACCTCCAGCAACAAGTGATGTCGGGAACGCTGCCGTTCAACTATGCAGGCGTATCGCTAAGTCACAATTCCGGAAGCAGCCCCAATTCCTTCGAGGACCACGCCAAGCTTAAATTCCAAAAAGTGCAGGCGATCAATACTGTGATTGCGCCTTTCTTCGAAACCTACGTGGACGGTCAACCCCTCGGCACCTGCGTCGTGTACGATAACTTGAACGCGAATACCAATATTCCGATCACCAACATCACCAACGCCGACGCAGGAACTAGCATCACCATCACCGGGCCCAACAATAGCCTGGTGGAAGCTATCCAGCCTGGCATCACCGGTGTGATTCTTAGCAGCACCGGGGCGTTCTTGACTCCCGGCACGTTCACCGTCAGCAACGGCGCTGGAGGCGCCGATATAGGCGCGTTCAAAGCCTCCGTCAACGTCCCCGCTACGCCCACCTGGACCGGACCGAGCCAGGCAGCCCTGACCGCTGGGGTGCCACGTGCCAACGGGCTCACCGTAACCTGGACCGGAGGCTCCGCTAACGGTGTGGTGTCCATCACCCTGCAGAGCCCCTCCGACCCCACGTTCAACAACGGATCGACTGCCACTTGCATCGCTCCCGGCTCGGCCGGCACCTTCACGGTACCGCCTTACGTTCTGGGGAGCCTGGGCGGCGGCGCGCTGCTCAGCCTGGAGCAGGATGCGATCCCGGTCCCGATCACGGGTACCGGCATCGGCCTCGGCGAGTTGGATTACAGCGGCCCCGCGACGAACTTCAACGCCGCAACGCTTCAGTAGCCGCCCGAAGTCCACGGAGTCAACTGGACTTCATAGAACTGTAATGGTTTTGTAATTGATCCTCGGTTACTCTTGTGGTGAGATGAAGAAAATCGTACTCATCGAAGACGACGCCGACCTTTATTCCCTCATCCAGTACAACCTGGAGAAGGAAGGGTTCACCATGGTGGGTTCGCAGACCGGTAAAGGCGCCATCGAGCTGTGCCGCCGGGAGCGTCCCGACCTCATCATCCTGGATATCATGCTGCCGGATTCCGACGGCCTGGACATCTGCAAAGGAATCCGCGCCCATCCGGAGCTCCAGCACATTCCCGTCATTTTTCTGACGGCCCGCGCTTCCGAGACGGATCGCATCGTCGGCCTGGAGCTGGGCGCCAACGATTACATCGTCAAGCCATTCTTCGTTCGCGAGCTGATCGCGCGTATCAAGATTCATTTCCGCGGCCAGCAGTCGGCGCCCACCAAGCTGCTGAAAGCCGGGGAACTGGAGCTGGACCGCCCGCGCTGCCAGGTGCGCCTGGCGGGGGCCGAGATCGCGCTCACGGCGACCGAATTCCGGCTGCTCGAATTCCTGATGACCCGGCCGGGGGTGGTCTTTAGCCGCGAGCAGTTGCTCGACGCGGTGTGGGGCCATGACCGCGCGGTCACCGATCGCACGGTCGACGTTTACGTTCTCCGGCTGCGGCAGAAGATCGAGACTTCCGACGGCGTGTCCTATATCCGGAGCGTCCGCGGCTTCGGCTACAGCTTCAACGTCGAAGTGCCCGCCGCTCAGGCTCAGTAGCGGTTCAACCCTTCTTTACTTCGCGCCTTGCTTACTTCGCGCCCGGCGCTGCGATATTCGCGGGCAATGGCCAGTTCCCCTCGTAAGGCGGCCAGTTCGGCACGGGAAGCTCCGGAGTGGGATAAAACATCGCCGAGTACACCGTGCGAATCTTGTTGTCGTCGATGGTGAACCATTCGCTGAACATGTTGCGGCGCGTGGTGGTCCCGGGCTTGCGGACGAACACCGCGATCGCCAACACGATTCCCGCCTCCTCGTCTACAATCGGGTAGCGCCGCGCCGCGACCAGCTCAACATTGATGTTCTGGAGATTCGAGGTGCAGTCCGGCGCGGGCCCGCCTTTTGCTGCGCCGCCGCGGCCCCCTCCGGGAGGCGCGCCATTTTCGATCCTGATGCATCCCTGATGCGCCATGATGATCGATCCATCGTGCGTGGTGATGCCGTCGAAGTAGCTGTTGGTGGCGGCCAGCATTCCTTCGCGTGAGGACTTGGGCTGCTTCGGGTCCAGCTTTTCGCGCGGAGGGTTCGTGGCCAGATACTCAGGATTGAAGAAATTCCCCGGTTGATCCGGCTGGCGAGGCCCATTCAAACCCGGATCGCCCTTGCGTGCGATCAGCCACTCCGCTTCCGTGATCTTGCGATTCTCCACCTTCACCCGGACCGTCACGATAGCCTCATCCGCGCCCTCCTCCACCGTCCCGAAATACGCCGCTTGCCCGGTCACCGCGTCGACGTATCGCCGCTGCAACTTGCCCAGCCGGGTAACGCTCTTCCATGTTCCGCCCATTCCGGCGCGAATCACGACAGCGTCGTCGGTCTGGCGGAATCCAGCCGACAAAGGCGCAGCGGAGGGGTCGTGCTTAATGACAGCGTTCAAATATTGATCCAGGGTGCTCTTGAGGCAAGCCCGGTCACAATCGTTCGCCGCCGCGCAGGCGCTCCCGCCGAAGGCCGCCGTCAGAATCGCCAGCATATATAGGTTGCGCATTTGTATCCACCTTTATCGGCCCGGCATTACATCGCTCGCCGCAGCCTGCGCGATCAACTTGTCCGCGTCCTCACGAAGCAGGAACCGCTGCGCGACCAGCTTCTCCGCCGCCGACCTGACCGCCGCGACATAAGCGTCGTGGCTCGAGTAACGTTCCTCCAGCGACGGCCTCGGATCGCCATTCTTCATGCGCTCGGCTTTGGTCTTGGCGAAAGGAATGAAGCCGCCATTCAAGCCGCAAATGCGCCCCTGATTGAACCCGCTCGCCGTCACGTTCCACCCCAAATATGTGCCCAGCGGAGCTTGCCGCAATACCGATCCGACTCCACCTACGTCCGTTCCATCCGCATCCACCTTTGGAACCAGCAGTGCGACGTTCTGCTTGATCCGCGGCGGCTGGATCGAGATCAAGCCCGATAGATCGTTGGCGTGAAACTGCGGGCCGAAGTCGTAGTCCGGCAGCGGATTGATCACACCGTCGGGCGAAGGCGCGCCGGGGATCTCCGGCATGCCGATGGCCGCGCGCGTAGGCTTTACCAACTGGCCGTTGTCGATGCGCGGATATTGGCTCGGCGGCGGCTCCGTTCCCTTGGTCACCCAATCGGTCAGGTCCACCATCAAGGCGCGCAGAGTCTCCGCCTCGGGATTTGGATTTGCGGGCAGCACGCAACCGTTGGGAGGATTGGCGGCCGCGGCGTTGAAGCCTCCGCGCCCTCCTCCATGCGTGGTTCCCGGCGAAAAATAGCGCCGCACGTTCGACGGCACCGGAATATCCGCCTTTGCGTCCGTGCCGGCCAAATTCGGCGACATCCTCAGGTCCCAGAATTCGACTCCGCCGAAGGTCTCGAAAATCTTCGGGCACGTTTTGGTCGCGCTACACCGGTCGAGCATGCTCGCAGTTTCGCGTCCCCGCGTTTTGTCCGCGTATTTGTTCCACCACAACACCGCTTCGCTTCCCGGCTCATCCAGATTCGCGGCGCCACCGGCGACCGCGAAGCGGAAATTCATGGCGAGTTGCCGGCCCGCGATGTTCGGATTCGCCCCATCCCACACGATGCGTCCCGATTCGTCCTGATTGAACCCGAGGTGAATATAGCTGCGGATAAAATTGCCGGATTGCGAGTTTCCCTGACTGATGGTCCAGCGGACTTGCCCGGCCACTGGATTCGCGTTCCCCGCATCGTCTTTATCCGCGTAGCGCAGGAAGGAATTCAGGTCGCGTGTGGCCGCATAGCCGATGCCCAGCACCAATGGGTCTTTGGCCGTGAACACCAGCTCATACAGATACTTCGGATCGAAGCCGCCTTTGACGCAAATCTTCGACGCATCCGGCGCCCCTGGAAACGGCGCGGCGGAGCAATCCGCGAAAGCCCAATCGCTGGCGGGAACCGGAATCGGCTTCGCGCCTTCCGATGCCAGCTTACTCAGCGAAGCCTTAGTGGTATCCAGACTCAGCGGACGTTGATACGTCAGCCCGCCGATCGCGCCGGTCAGAGATAGCGTTGTGGTGTTCGGAGCCATGTTGATGAATCGCGCCAGCACCGGCCCGGTGAGGGAGGACCCGTCCGCGTTCTTCGCCACGGGAACCGTCAGCGTCTGAATGTTGGCGCGCGGCGCCAGGTCGCCCTGCCATCCACTCACCACGCTGATCTGGCCAAGGGGCGAACCCGCCGTGTTGCCCGTGCCGCGATTCACCACGCTGTACAGCAACACATGGTTCGATTTGCCCATATCGACCGGCTTCGAGATCGCGAAGCTGCCCGAATACTCGACCATTCCCCGCGCGTTCCTAGGCGCGAATTGCAAATCCGTGATGATGGTGTTGTGCGGGTCCTTCGGATCCAGCTCGCCATAGAAATGCCCGCGCAAGGTTTCATACGTTCCGGCGTCGCCGAACGTTTGCGCGTTGAACGCCGGCGATTCGCGCTGCTCGATCACGATGCGGACGATTCTGGCGTCTAGCGTCAGAGCACTCGATAGAATCAGCATCGCGGCCGTGGCGATACGGTGTGCGTGTTTCATGTCCGGTAATTATATCCCCGATCGGTATTCAAGCGACCGGCATAGGCATGCGAGAGTTCGGCCGGGCACATGAAGCCGAGGCGCTGGCCGAAGCGCATCAGCGCGCCGCTTCCTTGACCGTGTGACAAGCACGTGAATTTGACCTCGGAATGATGCGATAGTTAAAAGAATCCATCGTTCGTCTAGGAGGGTGTTTGAGAACGCTCGTGCCTGCATGCTTCAAGATTGGTCTCTATCGTCTGAAATCTGCAAAAGCTGTGTGTAACACCTGAAGACGAATGGCGCTGAACACTCCCGTGACCGCGGCCTCCCCAAGGAAGAACGCATCCAACGATATTTTCGAGAAGTGCCGCGCCTTCACGCGTCCCTACGAGTTGCAGGAAGCCGGGCTGTACATGTACTTCGAGACCTTCGGGGACCGCGAGGGCTGCGCCGCCGGCGAAGTGAATCTAGCCGGGAAGCGCGTGCTGATGTTCGGCTCCAACGATTATCTGGACCTGATCACGCATCCGTATGTAAAGGAATCCGCCGCCAGGGCCATCCATAAATACGGCAGCGGGTGCAGCGGCTCGCGCTTGCTCAACGGCACGCTGGATTTGCACGTCAAGCTGGAAGCCGAGCTGGCGGCATTTGTCCGCAAAGAGGCCGCCATCATTTTCGGCACCGGATTCCAGGCCAACTACGCGACCCTTTCGGCGCTAACCGAAAAAGGCGACGTGATGGTCTGCGACCACAACCTCCACGCGAGTTTGGTTGAGGGCGCTCTGCGCTCGCCGGCCCGGGTGATGCGTTTCCGGCATAACGATCTGGAGCACTTCAGCCGCTGCCTCAACAACTGCCCGCCCGACGACAAGATCCTGGTGGTGAGCGAGGGCGTGTTCAGCATGGAAGGCGACTTGGCGGACATGCGGGGATTGGTGGCCAAATCCAAACCCTACGGCGCCAGAATCTACGTCGATGAAGCGCACGGGCTGGGGGTGCTGGGACCGACCGGCGCGGGAGCGTCGGAGCACCTGGGTGTGCTGGACGAGGTCGACATCGTCATGGGCACGTTCAGCAAGGCTCTGGCGAGCGTCGGGGGCTTCATCGCCGGCGCGAAGGTCGTCATCGATTATCTGAAGCACACCGCGCGCCCGTTCGTCTTCTCGGCGAGTCTTCCGGCCGCCTCAGTGGCAGCGGCCGGAGCGGCTCTCGAAATCATCAAGCAGGAGCCGGAGCGCCGGACTAAGCTTCTGAACCTGGCGCAGCAGTTGCGCAATGAGCTTCGCGCGCAGGGATTCTCGGTTCTCGATGGCGAAACCGCGATTGTGCCGGTGGTGATTCGCGAAGAAGTCGACTTATGCCGGCTGTGCAAGGCTCTGCTGGCCGAAGGGATCTATATCAATCCGGTGCTGAAGCCGGCCGCCGCGCAAAACCTGCTGCGCATCTCCTGCACCTCCGCCCACACCGAAGCCCACATTGACCGGCTGGTGACCACTCTGAAGCGCGTCTCGCAGCAGTTGGGGGTGGAAGCGTAACGGGTTGCGCATGCCTGCCGGGCAGATCATCGAAGCCCCCGAGTTGCTCATCCGGGGGGTCATTGCCGGATTGATCATCGCCGCGCCCGTCGGCCCGGTGAATGTTATCTGCATGCGCCGGGCGATTCTCAGCGGCTGGCGCGCAGGCGTAATCTCGGGCTTCGGCTCGGCGTCGGCCGACGTGATTTACGGCGCCATCGCCGGATTCAGCATCACCTTTATCATCCAGTTCCTGATTCGAGAACTATTCTGGATTCGCGCCATCGGCGGCATCCTGCTGGTGACGATCGGCGTGTGGTTCTTTTTCAGAGACCCCGGCTCCTTCCAGCCCAAGGACGACGACGGCGGAAGCTTCCAATCCACTTTCTGGCTTACGCTGACCAATCCCACCACCGTGCTTTCGTTCATCGCCGTGCTGGCCGCGCTGGGCATGGATCAGCACCGGAAATGGTGGCTGACCGTGTTCCTGGTCGCCGGAATTTTTTGCGGCTCCATGCTGTGGTGGATCGTTCTGAGCGGCATCATGAGCGCCCTGCGCAATCGCTTCAACGACCGCGGGTTATTGTGGATGAATCGCATCGCCGGTTTGGCCATCGGGGGATTTGGCGTGGTGTCGTTCCTTTTGCGCCGCAGCGCCATCTAACAAAAGTGCAATCTAACAGAGAAGCGGGCTAAGAGAAGCGCAATCTGAGAAAGGTCAGAAGAAAAGACAATGAAGGTCTACGAGGTTCAAAAAGGATGCGCCACTCTGGAGGGGCTGCGCAGGTCTGAGCGGCCTGAGCCGCAACCGGGTCCGCAACAGGTATTGATTCGCGTTCGCGCCACTTCGCTTAACTACCGCGACCATTTGGTCACCATCGGCCGGTACTTCGGAGGCGCGGTTAGCCGCGATACCATCCCTTTGTCCGACGGCGCGGGCGAAGTGATCGCGACCGGCGCCGGAGTCACTCGTTTTAAAGCGGGCGACCGCGTGGCTAGCGCGTTCTTTCAAGTGTGGAAGGATGGTCCGCGCTCATTCAGCCCTCCGGCACTGGGCTCGCCCTTGGATGGCATGCTCGCTGAATGCGTCGCGCTGCATGAGGACGGGGTGGTAGCGATTCCCGCACATCTCTCTTTTGAGGAAGCCGCCGCGCTGCCGTGCGCCGGTGTGACGGCGTGGCACGCATTAATGGTGGCGGGGAGGCCGTTGCGCGCCGGCGATACGGTGCTGTGCCTGGGAACCGGAGGCGTGTCGATTCTGGGTATGCAGCTCGCGCGGGCCGCGGGCGCACGCACCATCGTCACATCCTCCAGCGACGCGAAGCTGGAGACAGCGAGGAAGCTCGGCGCAACGGACGGGATCAACTACACGGCCACGCCGGAGTGGGAAAAGGAAGTCGCGCGGCTGACTGGCGGCCGCGGCGTGGATTGCGTGATCGAAATCGGGGGCGCGGGCACTCTCGCGCGGTCGATGCAGTCCGTGGGCTTCGGAGGAAAGGTCTGCCTGATCGGCTTCCTGGGAGGACCCAGCGGCGACACTGCGCCGTTCCCGCTCATGCTCAAAGCGGCGAGCTTGCAGGGCATCAGCGTCGGCAGCACGCGTATGTTCGAGGATATGAACCGGGCCATCGAACAGAACTCGATCAAGCCGCACGTGGACCGCGTCTACCCCTTCGAGGAAGCACCGGAGGCGTACCGGCGATTAGCGTCCGGCGATTTCGTCGGCAAGATCGTGATCCGTCTCTAATCGCCCCCTCCGAGTAAGTAACGAGTAAATAGTCTCCGGGCTCGGGCCGTAAGCGGCCGCCTTGGGTGAAAACCCGCGGCCTGATTCATTTGGCACACGAACGTTGCCGGCCCGCCGCCATCGCGCGCGCCGAACACCTTAAGAATCAGTTCGCCTGCGCTTTGGCCACCCGCTTGCATAGTCCTGGTTCATTCAGGATGGAGCTGAAACATGAACCACATAACCACGATGGCAACAGCGGAAACCCAGCGGCGTAGGAGCGCATTGAAGAGGAAGCTGGCGGAGTTGCAGGGCAGCGGCGTCGCCCGCGAGGAACTTCAAATCGAGCATCTGGCGGATCCGCTGGACCAGATCCTGTCCAACGCAGACCGCGAATTGGCGCTGCAGAGCGTCGACCACAAAGTACGCCGTATTCATGAGATTCAATTGGCGCTGGAGGCGATCGAGCAGGGCACGTACGGAGTCTGCGAACACTGCGAGGAGACCATCCCGGGGCGCAGGCTGGATGCCGTTCCGTGGGCCCGGCTGTGCGTTCCATGCCAGTCGGCCGAGGAAGTCGAGAGACACGAGCAAGTCGCTTTCGCAGATGCCGCGTAACGGAGGCCTTTATGGCTCGAAGATCCCTGGTCCTGTCATTGATCGCCGCCGGCTGTTCCGTCTGGGCGGCTGACGCCGGCCGGGGCGGCATGCTCCTTGAAGACGCCGCGTGCCTGGAATGCCACACCGTGCATGCGCAAGGCGCCGGGCACGAGCCCAGCGGAGTGGCTCCGGAACTGGGCGCCGATCTCCTCAGGACCTACACGGCGCCGGCGTTGGCCAGCGCGGTCTGGAACCACACGCCCGCAATGCTGGCGGAGCTTTCGGCGCAGCGCCTCCATCGTCCCGCCCTCACCGCGCAGGATTGGGAAGACGTGTTCGCTTACCTTTATTCGGTCCAGTTCCTGGAATTTCCGGCAGAAATCGGACGCGGCAAAGAGATGTTTCAGAGCAAGCAATGCGCCGGCTGTCATTCGCTCGGAACCTTGGCCCTCGGAACCTTGGCGCCCGGAACCGTGGCGCCCGGCAAGCCTCCTGCCGGACCCGGCAAAGCTGTTGCGGAATGGAAGCCGTTAGAGGACCCGGTGGCGCTGGTCTATCGGATGTGGAGCCACGCGGTCCCCATGGACACAGCAGGACGCGAGGCAACGTGGACCTCGGCCGGTTGGACCAAGGTCAGCGGGCGGGATTTTATGGATCTCACCGCGTACGTCCAGCAGCTTCAGCAAGCCCAGCGCCAGACCAGCTTCACTCTTCCCGATCCCGCCGAAGGCAAGCCGGTGTTCGACGAAAAATGCGGCGGCTGTCACGCCGGTCCTCTGGCGCTCGAAACCTTTTTGAAGAACACCACCTGGCTGGATATCGGCGCGAGCATGTGGAATCACGTTACGTTAATGCGGCGCCTGCCGGAGATCAGCGAGCCAGAGATGCGTAAGGTCCTGGCCTACGTGTGGGAACTTCAATATCGCGGGCCGCAAGGCAACCGGGAAGACGGCCGGGCGGTATTCGGCGCCAAGGGCTGCACCAACTGCCACGACGGCCGGGCTATCGGGAAGACAGTCACGCCGGCGTCGCTGGCGGCCATCGGCTGGGGCGAAGGACGGCGGATGCATCAAGGAATCGAGGATCAGGGCATCGCCTGGCCGCAGTTGACGCCGCAAGAGATCACCGACATCGTGGCGTATTTGAACGGCTCCGCAGCGAAGTAATCTTAGCAGACGGCTTCATCTTAGCGGACGGCTTTTATCTTAGCGGACGGCTTTATCTTAGCGGACCACTTCTACGGAGCACTCCGCGTGGGTGGCGACGTACTCCGAAACGCTACCCACCAGGAAGCGGTCCATGCCGTGGTGGCCATGCGATCCGAGCACGATCAGATCCGCGCCCCACGTGCGCGCTTCCTGAAGAATGACGGCCTTGGGTGCGTCGGCCAGAACAGAAATCGACTCGCCGACGCTCACTCCGGTTGCGGAGAGAATCTCGCGCGCCCTGGCGACCGCGTCTTGCGAGTGCTGCATCGCTTCACCGCGCGCCTTTTCGAGGAATGCGGTGTCAATTAACGGCACCTCGAACATGGCCCGCGCCGAAGGCAGAATCAGCTCTACCGCGCTCAGGACCAGAACCTCCGTTCCGTCCGGCCAGGGGCGAGACGCGATCGATTTCGCTGCTTGTTCGGAAAATGGGGAGCCGTCGGTGGCGAGCAGAATTCTGAAGTTCCCCGTTTTCTTCCGGGCTCGCGCGATCTCAACGGAGCACGGAGCGTAACGCATCGCGGTCGCCGCGACATTGCCCAGTAAGAATCGCGCGACTGGGGATGCGCGCCGCGAGCCGCCGCGTGATCCCCCCTGTGATCCGACGACCAGCAGGTCCGCGCCGCGGGCCCGGTCGAGAATCACGGTCTTGGGGTCGCCCGAAAATACAGCCCCGCCCGCCTCTTTGTTGGCGCCGCGAAGCCGCTCGACCGCGCGGTCGATCGTTTCCCGCGCGCAACGTTCCGCCTCAAGAGCAACTTCTGAGGTGGTCCATAAATGGGAAGGCTCCACTACGCCGACAACTTCAAAACACGAATCGGCGGGCCATGGCCGCGCCGCAATTTCTTCCAGTGCGGCCTGACTCGCCGAGGAAGTGTCCATCGCCAGGACAATCTTCATAAGTTACGCAGCTTTCTTAGTTTCCTCTGTTTTCGTCCCCTCTGTGATGGGGATCTCCTTGGTCTTTTCTTTCGCCTTCAGCTCCGGAGCCGGGACCGCGATCTCGAGCACACCATTATCGAAGTGGGCCTTGATCGTCTCAGTCTTGACTCCTTCCGGCAGTGGAATGGTGCGATAGAAGTTCCCGTAGGTACGCTCGGAGTGATAATACCCCTCGCGTTTTTCCTCTTTCTCCTCTTTTCGTTCTCCCTCCACTACCAGCGTGTCGCCGTCGACGTGCACCTTCACGTCTTCCCTCTTAACGCCGGGAAGCTCGGCGGTCACCAGGAGCTTGCCTTCTTTTTCCTTCACCTCGATCACGGGGCTCCACGCCGCACCAGTGCCTGGCGCCAGCGGCGCGTAATTGAAGACCCGATCCATATCTTCGGTGAATTGCCGCATTAGAGCAAACGGATTCAGTCCAAAAAGACTGCCGCGGAACAGCGGCGTCTCGAAACCCACCCATCGGGCAAGTTCGGGCCGATCAGGCTTCGGGTTTTTGACCACAGTGACTTCTGCCATAGCTCTACCTCCTTTCGCTTATCCCAATGCACGGCGAGGACCGCGATGCGGATGCGTTTCATCCCCAAGCGGATAGAGGCCACGAAGGGGTGGCCCCCCAAGCAATTTGCGCGATTTGGCGCAGGCGTGCATGCGCCAGGGGACACACCTTCGGCATCAAACCGAGGTCACTGAGGAGCGCTCGGAATCCAGGGTGTCCAGATTGTGCTTCTTGACTTTGTAGCGGAGCGCGTCGCGCCCGATGCGCAGGATGCGCGCGGCCTTGGACTGATTGCCGCCGGCAACCGCCAGCGCGCGAACCAGTAGTTCCCGTTCGTTTTCCTCCAGCGTTCCCATGCCGGTGGTGGGAGGTTCGGGCGCCACATCAGCGCCCTCCTTTTCGGAATTTACCTGGAGATAGGCGGGCAGATCCTGCACGTCGATGGTCTCGCTCATGGTCATCATAGCGGCGTGACCGACGACGTTGTCCAGCTCCCGCACGTTGCCCGGCCAGGAGTGTTGCGCAAGCCGGATCTGCGCGCGATGCGTCAGTCCGCGAATCTGCTTCTCGTACTGCTGGGAGAATTTGCGCAGAAAATGGCGGACGAGCAACGGCAAATCCTCTTTGCGCTCGGCCAGCCGCGGCGTATGCAACTCTACCATGGAGAGGCGGTAATACAGATCCTCGCGAAAGCGCTTATCGGCGATAGCGGCGCGCAGATCGTGATTGGTCGCGGCGATGACGCGCACGTCGACTCGGCGGGCCGTCAAGGCGCCTACACGCTGTACTTCCTGGTTCTGAAGCACGCGGAGCAGTTTCGCCTGCGTGGCCAGAGGCATGTCGCCGATCTCGTCCAGAAACAGCGTGCCTCCGTGAGCGTGCTCGAACAACCCCGGCTTGTCGTGCGTGGCCCCGGTGAAGGACCCGCGGACGTGGCCGAACAATTCACTTTCGAACAGCGTCTCGACCACGGCCGAGCAGTTGAGCACCACGTACCGGCCGGAAGAAGCCGGGCTCAGCCGGTGAATCGCCTGCGCCACTAGATCCTTGCCGCTTCCTGTCTCACCGGCGATCAGCAGGGCGCGGTAGTGCGGCGCCACGCGGCGGATGCGCGAGAACATGTCCCACATCTGCGGGCTGCGTCCCACGATGCCTTCGAATTCCGAGGTGCTCCGCAGTTCGTCCTCCAGTTCCAGCGAGCGCTGGCGCTTCCGCGCTTCTTTGATGAGTTTGCCGATTCGTTCGCGCAACGGGGCGATGGAAACCGGTTTATTCAAATAATCGCTGGCGCCCTTCTTAATCGCTTCCACCGCGGACTCGGTGGAATAATGTGCGCTCATCAGGATAACGTCTGTTGCCGAATCGATCTCCATGATCCGCTCCAGAACCTCCATCCCGCTCATCTGCGGCATCACCAGATCGGTCAGCACAATCTGCGGATGGCGCCGGCAGAACAGGTCGATTCCTTCGTCCCCACTGGAGGCGGTGTAGATCTCCAGACCGGGCTGCGCGAGCGCGTTCGACAGCAGATCGAGGCTGCCCTGATTGTCGTCAATGATGAGCAGGGAGGTGGAGCTGAGCACAGAGGTAGAGAGGTTGGGCTCAGACATCGGAGTAGCCTCAATAATACCGCTTCAAAAGACTCGGTGAGTGCGGCTAGGAGGATACCACCCGCTCGTGGCTGTGCCGCAGGATTTCGTGAACCTCCGCGTCGGTCACTTGTTCGAAGTTCGAGTACCACTGGCCCACGGCGTTAAATGGGCTTGGCTGTGCGAGACAAACGCATTCGTCGGCTTCCCGCTGCAATCGCTCGTATGCCTCGGTGGACGCGACCGGCGCCGCGACGATCAGTTTGCCGGGTTGGGCGCTGCGGACATGCCGCACCGCCACGATCATGCTGGAACCGGTAGCCAGGCCGTCATCCACCAGCACTACGGTTTTGCCGCGCAAATCGGGCTCGGGTTGACCGTGGCGGTACTGTCTTTCACGGCGCTCCAGTTCCTTCGTCTCCCTCGCCGCGATGGCCTCCACTTCACGTTCGGAGATACCGAGGTATTGGATCAGCGGGTCGTCGAGCACGCGCGTGCCGCGCGCGATCGCACCCATGGCGAGCTCCGGTTGCCAGGGAACGCCCAGCTTCCGCACCACGATCACATCCAGCGGCGCATGCAGCGCTTCCGCGACTTGCGCGCCAACAGGCACCCCGCCACGGGCCAGCGCCAGCACGATGGCATTTGGCGCGAGGTTGCGGGCGGCAAGGGTTGCACCCAAGATGCGGCCGGCCGCGGTGCGATCTCGAAGTGGCAGCTTAGTCATCGCTATACTCTTACACCATGCACAAAGCAATTCCCGTGCCAGCTCATTTTCAACGAACACGGCCACCCGCTTGCAAGAGTCCCACTGGGAGGAAGCTTCAATGGACATGGAAAAACAAGACTCGCCGGAGACTTTGTGCTCACGCTGCGGATCCCAGGCAAAGTGGCGCTTCCTTGACCAGGAGCAGGAAACTATCGAAATCGTATGTCCGGACTGCGGCCGGTTCGAAGTATCCAGGGCCGACCTGGAGCGTGCGGAATTCGAAATTGTGGAGCCCGAGGAGCGGCGTTGAGCCTGCTCCGCCCCGCGCTGGTCGCGCGAAATGCCGCATCTTGAGGTGAAAGCGCGCAAGCGATCGCAGACTTTCATCAAGGAGACTGATTCAAGGTGACTGGCTTAAGCCAGAGGATTCTCCAGCCAGCGGCGCATCTCCGAGCGCGGCGCCGCGCCGGCCTGCTGAAACACCGGCCGTCCCTTGCCGAAGATAACGAAATTCGGAATGGATTGGACGCCGAAACGCGCCGCCAAATGCGGGTGCGCTTCCGTGTCCACCTTCAGGATCAGCGCCTTGCCTTGCATCTCCCGCGCGAGCGCGTGAACTTCCGGCGCCACCATCCGGCAGGGGCCGCACCAGGAGGCCCAAAAATCAACCAGCACGGGCACTTTCGCCGAAGACACGACGGCGTCGAACAATGCTTCGTCCGCTTCGATCGGCTCGGCCGGAGCAAGCAAAGCAGCCTTACATTTCCCGCAATGAGCGTTTTCACCGATGCGGGTGGCGGGAACGCGGTTCTTCGCGCCGCAGGACGGGCACGTCAACAGGAGGGGAACCATCCAACCCTATTGGAGCACGTACGAGGCCTTTGGGCGCTTACGCTGGCGCATCGCAGGAGTTTGGTGGGCCGGTTGCACTAAGGCATGTAAGGGGAGGCGCATGACCGGGCCGGGTACAGCGACGGTTGAGGATCTGGATGGAGAACTGCGCCGGTATTATGAGAGCCGGACGGTCCGCGAACGTATGGAGGAGTTTCTCGCCGGGCCGATGCCTGGCGGGCCGTCAGCCATGTACATCACGGCAACCGACGGCCGCTCCAGTTACACTCATCCCGTTGCGCCGTCTCGCCTGCCTCAGTATCTCGACGCCGGCGTGGAAGTCGACCGCTCCCTCTGGGACCGGGATTCGCTGATCGCCGATATCGATCTCGAGTATCAGAACTTCGACGATCCCTCCGAGCCCTGGCTGCATCCGGAGCGCGTGTTTCGCTTGCAGCAGCCCGTGCTGGAGGCGACGCTTCAAGTGCTGGGAGAGGCCGGTATCAAGCCGCTGGTGCTGCTGAGCGGCCGCGGCTATCACTTGGTCTGGGCCATCCGGCGCGAATCCAGGGCCTTCCGCCACCTGACGGAGCTTCCGGGCTGCGAAGCGGGCGGGCTTCCGCCCAGCTTGCGAGCGAGATACGCTCGCGCCGGCGTCGATCCGCTCACGGCGCGCGCCTTCGCGGGACTGGGCCTGATCATCGAATTCGTCGCCCACCGGGTGCTCCGAATTTGTGAGAGGAGCTGCGCTCTGCCGGTTCAGGCGACCGCGATCGAGGTGGGCCCGGGAATGCATGGGCGCGAAATAGTTTCCTTCGATCTCTCCGAGTATGGAGACCCCTTGCACGCCCGTCATATCCGCCTTCCCTTCAGCGCCTATCTCAAGCCCAGGCAATTTGAATGGCTGCTGGGCGAAACCGGGGCGCGCAGGTTGCTGCCGATTTTCGAGATTCCGCTCTGCGAGATGACTCTCTCCGATGCGCTCGCCATTGCTCGGGACCCGCGCGCGGCGGCCAAACTTTCCCGTCACGTTTCGACCGCGATTCCCCACGCGTGGGAGCCAATGGAGTGCCTGTTGAAACAATATAGAGCGTCCGAACTGGCGTCGTTTCATGCCGGCTTCTACAGGCAGCTCCGCAGCCATGGATCGTTCTGCGCCAATCTTGCCCGCCTCCGTGTGCCGCAGACTCCTCCGTGCCTGCGCTGGCCGCTGGAGCAGCCCAACGACACGCTGTTGAAACCGGCAGCATTGCAGCACGTCGCCCGCATGCTCACTGCGCTGGGCTGGTCGCCGGTTTCGATTGCGGAGCTGATCTACGCCAGCTACCGGCGGGATTGCGGCTGGGGCGATATCTGGAAACGGCTCGACCCTGCGCAACGGGCGGTGTTCTACACCCGCCTGTTCACCGGATTGATCGCCACCGGCATAGATAAGCTGGTTGACATGAACTGCGTCTCGCACCAGGAGAAGGGCTTCTGCGGAATCGAGGAGTGCTACTCCAATCTGGCCGTGTACCGCGACAGCCTGTTGCAGAAGAGGGCCGTATGAGCGATTGGCCCGTCGGTCTTTCCACCGGATGCTTCTGGCAGACCAGCATCTTCGACTGTCTGGAAGACATTCGCAATTCCGGTTTCGGCAGGATCGAGATCTGCTCCTTTCCGGCGCATCTCGACTATCACGATCTCGAGAAGGTCAAGCGCGCGGATGCTTTAATCCACAAGCTCGGCCTTGAGCCCTATTCCTTCCATGCACCCTTCGCCGATCACATCGACATCACCGCCCCTGACCCGCACGCCCGCGATCTGGCGCAGAGGGAGCTATTCAAAGCCGCAGACGCGGCAGCTATTCTGAAGGTCCGCTACCTGGTTGTTCATCCCGGCCCGGAAAATGCCACACTGCCGCAGCACGAGCGCTTCTGGCGCCTGGAGAACGCAGTCGGAGTTTTGAATCGCGTCTTCCTGCACTGCCGCCGATTGGGAGTCGGCTTGGTGCTGGAAAACATGCTGCCGCATCTGTTTGCGGGGCGAATCCGGGATCTTCTGTGGATTCTGGGCGCGCTGGATTATTGCGAGGTCGGGATTTGTCTGGACACCGGTCACGCGTTCCTTGGCGAAGATCTGCCCGCGGTGGTTCACAAACTATCCGGGCATCTGTGGATGGTCCATGCCACCGATAATCACCGGCAATACGACGATCACCTCCCGCCGGGCGACGGCGAAATCAACTGGGCGGCGTTGCTGGACCACTTGAACGATCTGCACTTCAACGGAACGTTCATCATGGAGATCAGTGGAGCCGGCGAGCCGCAGTCGATTCTTGAAGGAGCGCGGCGAGGGCGCGCTTACCTGCGCGAGCTGTCGCATCGCCTCCGGGTTCCCGCTTGAACGCCAAGTAAGAGTAAGTAGGAATCAACCCGTGATGTTGCGCAGCCATGCGCCGATGACGAACGCCACCGCAGCGGCCGCGCCCCCTATCGCCAGCGTCACCAGACCCGAATGCCACCACGGCCGGACGGACCAGCGGCTCTTGAGCGCGCCGATCACGGCAAACATCGCGCCGGTGATGGCGGATGAAACCCAGAATGCGTTTGGAAATCCTGCGACGAACGGAATCAACGGCACCGATCCACAGACCAGGAATGCAGAGAACGTCGCGACTGCCGCGCGCCACGCCGAGCGCACGGTTGCCGGCAGGCCGTATTCGTCGCGCAGCATCATGCGCACCCAGCGCTCGCGGTCGGAGGTGACCGATCCGACCACCGGTTCCAGCAAGTCGCCCAGTATCCCGAAGCCCCGCAGGATCTCGCGTACTTCTTCGCGCTCCCCTTCCGGGAATTTCTCGATGTGGCGGCGCTCGACGGCTTCGGCGAAACGAAACTCCTCCTGCTCGGCGCGAGTCGCCAGGTAGTTCCCCGCCGCCATGGCGAAGCCGTCCGCGATCAGGCTCGCACCGCCGAGGATCAGAATTACATTCGGCGCCAGATGCGCTCCCACCACGCCTGACACGAGTGCGAAAGTGGTCACCGTTCCGTCGATGCCGCCGTACACCCAGTCCCGGAGGAAGCTTTGGGGCGGCCCCGCGGCGATCCTTTCGCGGATCGACGCAAGCGTGTGCTCGTGATCGGCGGTCTTGGTCACGGCCTACTCCGCGAATTCAGGAGCGGGCGCGCGCTCGGACTTTTTCTCGCGCTCCTCAGTCAGCGTCGCCTCCGTCAGCAGCAAGGTGCCGGCCACCGAAACCGCGTTCTCCAACGCGATCCGCACCACCTTGGTGGCGTCGACAATTCCGGCGTCAATCAAGTCCACGTACTTCCCGGTGGAAGCGTCCAAGCCGGCGTTGGCCTTGCCCGAACGCATGCGGTCGATCACCACACCCGGATCCAGCCCGGAGTTTTCGGCAATTTGGCGCGTGGGGGCCTCGAGGGCGCGCTTGAGAATCCGCAACCCGGTCTTCTCGTCCTCCTCGCATTTCGATTCCTCTAAATCCACCGCGTCGATGGCTCGCAGCAGCGCCAGGCCGGCGCCGGGGAGAACACCTTCGGCGATCGCGGCTTTGGTGGCGCTGATCGCGTCCTCGAAAGCTTCCTTCAGTTTCTTTGCCTCCGACTCCGAAGGCGCGCCGACGCGAACCACCGCCACTCCGCCGGTCAGCTTGGCCAGCCGCTCCCGCAGTTTTTCTTTGTCGTACTCCGAAGTGGTCTCCTCGATTTGTTTGCGCAGCTCCTTGCAACGGCCGTCGATGGCCGCCTTCGATCCGGCTCCACCGACGATGGTAGTGGTGTCTTTGTCGATCACCACGCGCTTGGCTTTGCCGAGCGAGTCCATGGTCACGCTCTCCAGCTTGATCCCCAGTTCCTCCGCGATGAGCTGGCCTCCGGTGAGGATGGCGACGTCCTGCAGCATAGCTTTCCTGCGGTCGCCGAATCCCGGCGCTTTGACGGCTGCGCACGGCAGAGTACCGCGGATCTTGTTCAGCACCAGAGTAGCCAGCGCGTCGGCCTCAACGTCTTCGGAAATGATCAGCAGCGGCTTGCCCGCGCGGACCACCTGCTCCAACAGTGGAAGAAGATCCTTTACGTTACTGATCTTCTTTTCGTAGAGCAGAATCAGCGGCTCATCGAGCGCCGTCTCCATGCCCTCCGGGTCGGTGACGAAGTACGGCGAGAGGAAGCCGCGGTCGAACTGCATGCCTTCCACGATCTCCAGCACCGTTTCCGTGGTCTTGGACTCCTCGACCGTGATCGCTCCGTCCGCGCCGACCTTCTCTACCGCCTCGGCCACCATGTTGCCGACGGTTGAGTCATTGTGCGCAGAAATAGTCGCCACCTGGGCTTTTTCACGCTTGTTGGTGACCGGCCGCGACAGCGAGCGGAGACAGGTTACCGCCGCCTTCAAACCGCGAGTCAAGCCGCGCCGCAAATCCACTGCGCTGGCTCCCGCGGCGACGTTACGAACTCCTTCGGTTAGAATGGCATGCGCCAGAAGCGTGGAGGTTGTGGTGCCGTCGCCCACGGCGTCGCCGGTGCGCTCCGCCGCTTCCCGAACCATCTGTGCACCAAGATTTTCCCTAGGGTCCTTGAGCTCGACCTCCTTGGCGATGGTGACGCCGTCGTCGCAAACCACGGGGCGTCCGAATTTCTTCTCGATTAACACGCACTTGGACTTAGGCCCCAGCGTCACGCGCACCGCATCCGCCAGCACACTGGCGCCGCGCAGGATGCTCTGGCGAGCCTCGTTGTGGAACTGAAACTCTTTCGCTGCCATTCGATTCTCCCCCGTTGGGATGAGTGCAAGTCAGCTTCCACGGCGGAAACGCATCGGAATCACGATTGCTCTACCAGTACCGGTAGAACACCTAAGGGGGATTGTCTTTATGCTTGCAACCGGCGCCGCGGCGCCCGAACTCATCCGCCTGGCCAACATGCGGGACATGCTTCGTTCCCCGGGGCCATGCGTAACGATACTGTTTCCGCCTTACCATCCGGGCGAACCCACGGGCTCTCCCGCCGCGATTCTGAAGGCGTATCTCCAGGAAGCCGCGCGGCAGCTTGCCACTCGCGGCTATTCCAAGGCCCTGAGCTCGAATTTGCTGCATCCACTGGAAGAGCTATCTCATGACGCCGATTTCGCCGCCGGATGGCGTTGGAGCCAGGCGATCTTCCGCTCTCCCGGCGTCCTGGAGCGTTTGTTGTTGGCGCAACCCGTGCCGGCGTTTCTCGCCGTGGGCGGATCCTTCGCCATCCGGCAGCTCTCCGCGGAACTCGCGCGTCCGCGCCTGTTCTATATTCTGGCGCTCGCGAAAAACCACGTGAAGTTGCTGCGCTGTGCGGGTTTGCACGCGGAGTTGGCGAAGCTCCCCCACGGAGTTCCGGAAACACTGGAGGAGGCGATGCAACTGGAGCCTCCCGATCACGATCTCGAGAATCGCTCGCCGGCCGGAGTGTCCACCGGTGCGATGCATGGCGTCCGGTTCGGCACCGGATCGGGTCGCGAGACCCGGCATGCGCACCTGGGCGATTTCTACAAGCTGGTGGATCGCGGCCTCCAGGAACTGCTGCGCACGGTCGAAGCTCCTTTGGTTCTTGCCGGCGTGGACGAAGACGCATCTTTGTACCGGTCCGTCAGCGCCAATCCTCACCTGCTCAAGCGTAGTATCGCCGGAAGCGTAGACGTTTCAGAGCCGCTCACCGGAACCCTGCAGCAGGCGTATGGGCTCCTGCGTGCGGATGCGGTGGAACGCCAGACGGCAATCCTAACCGCTTCGCGCGAAAGCGCCACTCCGGCCCGCTTCTCCACGGACGCCCATGCCATCCTGCATGCGGCCCTCGCCGGACGTGTGGCGCATCTCTTCCTCAATGAAGACACCACCCAGATCGATGTGTTTGAGCGTGGCAACTACCAGAGCTGGGGCCGGGAGGACCTGTTAAATCTAGCCGCTGTTCAGACCGCCATTCACCACGGTAAGTACTGCGAAGTTCCCGCCAGCGCGATGCCGGCTAGCCCGATGCCGGACGCATGCGCCGCCGCGGCGCTTATGCGCTACTGAAGCAAGGATTGCCCGGCGCGGGCCTTCACTGCGCGCGCCGGTCGATCTTGGTCTTCGCGCCCAGTTCCTTCTCCGACGGAAGCTGCGCGGCATCCCACCCGCCGCCCAGAGCCTTAATCAACTGAACGCTGGCTACCATTTGCTGTGCGCGAAAGCTCACCACCGCCTGCTGGGCATTCAGTACAGCGGTTTGGGCCACGATCACATTGAGATAAGGATCGAGCCCGGCGCGCCAGCGAACCTCGGCCTCCTCCAGACCTCTGGACGCGGACTCAATCGCCGAATCCTGCTGCGCGATGGCTTCTTCTAGAACCCGTACGGCGGCGAGGTTATCCTCCACCTGTTGGAATGCGGTCAGCACCGTCTGCCGGTAGTTCGCGACCGTCTGATCGTAGTTGGCTTGATACTGCTGCATGGTCGCCTTGCGCAGTCCCGCATCGAACAGCGTCTGCGCCAGCGCTGGGCCGACGGACCAAAGCCGGCTCGGCCAAGTGAACCAATTGGCCGCGGATACGCTTCCCAGGCCAACCGCTGCGCTTAAAGTCACCGCAGGATAAAACGCAGTTTTCGCGATGCCGATTTGTGCGTTCGCCTGCGCCACGGTCCGTTCCGCCGCCGCGATATCCGGCCTTCGCTCCAGGAGCTCCGAGGGAATACCCGTGGGAATCGCGGGTAGGCTGACTTCAAACGCTCTCTCGGGAATTGCAAACGTCGATGCGGGTTGACCATCCAGGAGGGCGATCGCGTGCTCATATTGTGCGCGCAGCACACCGAGATTTGTATCTTGCGCCTGCACGATCTTGAGTTGGGACTCGGCTTGCGCGACAACTTCGTCGTTGCTCAGCCCGGAGACGTACAGGTCACGCGTCAAGTCTAAAGCATCGCGGTCCGCAGCCGCGGTCTGGTCCAGCACCAGTTTGAGCGCGTCCTGGGCGCGGAGCTGATAGTAGTCCGCCGCCAAGTCGGCCTGTGCGGACAAGCGCACGTTCTCCAGATCAGCCACGGTGGCCTGCGCCGCCAGCGCGTTCGCCTGCTTCGTCTTTCGTACGCGGCCCCATAAGTCCGGCTCCCAGGAAGCTTCGAGCGGCAGCGCAAACGTCGTGTAGTTCACGCCAACGCTTTGTCCAAATGCACTCGAGATGCGGTTGGTTGAGATCGCCGGATTGGCGGTCACGGTTGGGAAATATTGCGCCTGGGCTTCGCGGATGACGGCTCGTGCGGCCTGTACATTGGCCGCCGCGGCCGCGATGTTCTGGTTCGAGACGCTGACCTTATCTTCCAGCGCATTCAGATTCGGATCCTGGAACCGCTCCCACCATTTGCCGCGCGAAAGATCGTCGCTTGGCTGAGCCGGCTTCCATTCGCCGCTGCCCGCCGCGCCGGTCTCTTTGTAATCCGGCGGGACGGGAGTGGATGGCGTGGTGTATTTCGGGCCGACGTTGCACGCGCTCAACAGCGCCAATAGCATCGCCGCCAGGATTCCTTTGGACATAATCAACCCCCTATGTAGACGTTGACTAGCTGCCCGGGGTAGAGATTCAGATCCTTCGGATTTTGAATTTGAAAGATGACCGGCAGCACGCGAACGTCGACGCGCTCCGTTCTTTGATCGGATAACTCGATCTTGGGCGAGATGAACGGCTGCGTCCGGACGAACTTCAACGGAACCTTGACGTTGGAGCCGCGAATGGACATCTGCGCCTCGGCCTTGGCCAAGTCGGGAAGACGCGGCACCAGGATCTCATCCACGTAGCAGCGGACGTTCAGCCGGGCTGGCCTGCTGCCCAGGATCATCACCGGGTCCATCCCCTGCGTATAGCTGTCATAGGAGCCTTGCGGCGAAATGTAGCTGCCCGCAATGGGATTGATCGCCAGAACCTTGCCGTCTTCCGGAGCCCGCAGAGTGTACTTGGCCAGCAGCGCGCTGGCCGACTGGTAAGACTTGGTGAGAGCGTTGAAGGTCCGCTCCTGGTTGTTAATGTCATAGACCCAGGCGCCGGCTTTGGTCAGGTCGCGCTGCTTGCGGGCGACTTCCAGGTTGGTCTTCGCGGTCAGAACCGCATTCGCGGCAGTGTCATAGGCGTCTTTGCTGATAGATTTCGGATTCAGCTCATAGGCGGCCTGCTGCTTGTCGAGCTGGTCTTGCGCCGTCTTCAGCGCGGCTTGCGCCGCCACCACCTGCGCCTCATTCACGTCCAGAGTCTCCTTGCGGGGCTCCGCCTTCAGCTCTTCCAGCATGGTCCCGGCGGCCTGCGCTTGCGATTGCAATTGCTCCACGGTCGCTCGCTGAACCGAATCGTCGATTACCAGCAGGATCTGGCCCTTCTTCACCTCCTGCCCTTCCTTGACCGGAATTTCCGTCACGGTGCCGGCCACTTCCGGATACACGTTGATGTTTTCGCCGCTGGGCTGATCGCTTTCGACCATGCCTTCCGCATATACCGCGTTAGCGTAAGGATTGGTGGGCGGGCTGAACGCCGGGGGCAGGGTCGGCTGCACGATTCCAGAGACGTAGGCAGCCGCAAGGCCAGCCAGTAGCCCGATCACCGACAGCGCAAAGACAATCTTTCTCATGACACGCCTCCCTTTTCGACTCCAACCAGCCGGCCGTCTTCCATCTTCAAAATCCGGGTCGCGAGGCTGTAGATCCGGCTGTCGTGGGTGACGATCAAAATGCAGCGCTTGCCGTTCAGGACGTTTTCTTTGACGAAGCTGACGATGGCGTGGCCGGTATCTCCGTCTAGTGACGCCGTCGGTTCGTCCATGATCAGGATGTCCGGCTTTCCGGCGATGGCGCGCGCGATGGCCACACGCTGCTGTTCGCCGCCGCTGAGCTTCACGGGAGGCAAGTCGGCACGCCCCTTCAGTCCCACGATCTCCAGGTATTTCTTCGCCTCGATAATGGCCTTACCCCAGTTCATTCGTTTGAGAATCAGCGGAATCGCCACGTTTTCCGCGGTTGTAAGGCGTGGGAACAAATGATAGTCCTGAAACACGAAACCGATGGTGTGCAGGCGAAAGTCGGCAAGCCTGTCGCTGGACAGCTTCCAGATGTCGGCGCCCTCCACTGTTACGCTTCCTGAATCCGGACGCAGAATCCCGGAAAGCACGCTCAATAGCGTAGTCTTCCCGCTTCCGGATGGCCCCACGATGTACAGCATCTCGCCGAACTTCGCCTCCAGGCTGACTTCGCGCAGGGCCGCCGTTCGCGCTTCGCCTTGGCCAAACCATTTAACGAGGCCACTGGCGCTGATGGCCGACCCCGGTGCTGAGGGGGCGACTGAGGGTGCTGAGCCCGCGATTGAGATGGATGCGCCTGCCATATCATCCTCGGAAGATATCGAACGGTTCGATCTGCAAGACCTTGCGCACACCGAAGTAACCGGAGATGGCCGCGATCACCACCACCATGCCGAACGCCAGCGCCAGGTTCCAGAACATGATCATCGCCGCGTAGTCGGGAAGCCGCATCTTGGCCAGCGCGATGGTACCGGCGCACAGTCCCACTCCCAGGCCATAGCCGGTGAGCGCGGTGAAGCTGGCCTGGAACAGAATGGTCGCGATCAGTTCGCGGCTCTTGGTGCCGATGGCCTTGAGTGCGCCGAATTTTTCCAGGTTTTCGAGAACGAAGGTGTAGAAGGTCTGGCCGGAGATGGAAAGTCCGACAATGAAGCTCATCACCGTCATAATCAGCAAGTTCATTCCTAGACCGGTCTGGAACATATAAAAATCCGAGATCTTGCTCATGAACTCGTCCTTGGTCAGAGCCAGATATCCCAGCGCCTGCACCTGCTTCTTGATGTTGGCCGCGTCAGCGGGAGTTTTCGGCTCAACCAGAACGTAAGAAATGGTGAAGCGCGGATTGGGGATATACTGCAGCGCCCGCTCATACGTGGTGTACAGCGTGGGAACGCCGAAAAGCCCGCTGCTGGCCACTTGGGCGATGCCCACGATCTTCCCGCGATGGTCGTTCAACTCAAATTCCGTCCCCAGCGTGGGGCTGTTCAGCTTGGGAAATTCCGGGTCCTTGACCACGATGAACCCGTTTTCACCGTAAATATCCTCGATCTTGCCCTCCAGCAATTGCGGACGGCCGAAGAGGCTGGTGTCATCCAGCCCCACCACGGTCACCGATTGATAGAAACCGTCGGCGCGCTTCACCAGAGCGCCTCCGGAATAAACTGGCACCGCGTAATTGACGCCGTGCATGCTGCGCACTGCGTCCAGCACGTAATCCGGCATTCCTATGGTGTTCGCCACGGTTTGCACCGAGGGATCCATCACCCACATCGGCGCGCCCAGATTGATCACGGTCGCCGAGGCGCGATTCAATACGCCCGCGAATAATGAAGTCATGGCGATCATCAAGAACACCGCGAACGTAATGCCCACCAGCAACGCCGTAAACTTAGCCTTGTCGTTGACCAGCAGTTTGTACGCGAGCTTGAGAATGCCTCTCATCGCGGCTCTCCGTTATTGGCCTTTGCCTGGCGTGCCCGTCCCCGGAATCCACGCTCTCGCCGGAGCCATCACCTCGATGTCCGGCAGTGTGCTGTTGACGATCACGTCTTTCAGTGCGCCCAAGCCCTCCGCCGGTTCGGCGAGAAACTCCAGGCGATACTGATTGGCCAAATGATCCGCTACGTCGGCCAGAAACGGCGCAAGCGAAGGCAGAGGACCAAAGCCCACCAGGTAAGCCTCGCCGCCAGATTCGTTAGCGACATGAGCGAGCTGAACCTGGCCCGCGTACATCGTGGAGGCGTCGGTCACGGAGTAGTCCGCGCTGGGATGATACATCGCGAAAATGGTGACTTCCGCGCGTTCCGCGGCTTCAATCGCCGCGTCCGCCGAAGGATCCAGCAATCCCTTTGGCACCGTGGGGTCGATCCCGTTGGAGATCATCAGAACAGCCCGCCGCGCTTGTGGCGCCGGTTCCCAGCCCTTGATCAAGTCAGCCAGGGGAGCGAAAGGATTCGCCGGCACGCCTCCGGTGGGAGGGTTCAACGCTTTCACTGCCTGTGTGCGATCCCGTGTTGGCTTCTCGACGACAACCAACTTTCCCTCTTGGATATAAGCCACGCCGACGGAAGTCGACGCAGGTTGCGCCAGGACGAACCGGCGCAGCTCATCGAATTTTGTCGCCGCTTCGCAACTGGAACAGTCGTCCACCAGGACATACAGCTCCAGAGCGCCGTTCAAGGGAACCAGGTTCGTAATCGTCAGTGGCTCAAAGCTCTGCGTGAGGGCCAAGTCCTTGGCGGTCAACACGGGTGGCTCATGACTATAGAAATGACCCGCTGTCACGATCATCCGAGCGGGTACGGCGGCCGGCGGCCGGCTCTGACCCAACGCAAGGATTGAACACGCGACCCCTATCCCAATAACATTGCCGATTCGGTGCATATCGAGCCTCCTTCACAATCTCTATCCACTTTGAGGGCATTCCCTTGGCCAATGCCTCAGAATCGCAAGCGATTGAATGTGAACCGCGTCAGAGTTAAAGGCGCGGCTCCGGTTTGGTTTGGCTGCGCGATTTCACCCAACTCATGGGAAGCTCCCGCTTACTGGAGGCAATTACTCAGCAAGTTGTATTTGGCGGGTGGCTTGCACCAGTTGCAGGTATGAACACACTACATCTGTGCCAACGATATCTTAAGCAGAACGGAGTCCGGCACGCGCATTCGATTCATCCGCCCGCCTACACAGCGCGCGAAGTTGCTTGCGCTGAATGCATGCCTCTCCACGACTTCGCCAAGGTGGTGGTGTACTCCGGCGACAACGGGTATGGCATCCTGGTCGTGCCCGCCGATCGGGTTGCCGATTTGGACGAAGTACGCAAACTGCTCGGCCTGGATGAGGTCCGGCTAGCAACGGAAGCGGAGCTGATCCGCGTGTTTCCGGAATGCGAGGCGGGCGCCATGCCGCCCTTCGGAAACCTCTTCAATATGCCCGTGCTGGTCGACGAGGCCGTAGCCGCGGCTCAGTTCATGGCCTTCAACGCCGGCACACATCGGGACGTCCTACGCATGAGCGTGGCCGACTTTCACAAGCTGGTGAATCCGCTGGTGGCGTCGTTCGCCGTCAAGGCGTCGAATCCGGCGGCAATCGAATCGAGGGTTTGACCATCGAGAGTTTAGCCCTGGACGCGGCCCTTGAGCATCTTCAGGTTGCGGCTCTCGGACGTATCGGGTACTTCTTCCACCGCGTCGAAGCCGGCCACGGTGATGGAGAAACGGCCGTTGTCGGCTCTCTTCAGGCAGCCTTTCGCCCGCAGATACCAAAGCGCGGCCTCCAGGTGCTCCCGCGGACATCCCAACAAGCCCTCCAGTTCCGGCGAGGACATCGTGGCGGACTCAGGATTATGCAGCGCCTTGGCGTACAGCGCTTCCAGGATCGCCTTGCGCTTGCGCCGCTCTCCTTCCTGCCGGCTGGGCAACTCCGGCCGGTCGAAGATCTCCCAGTGAAGTTGCTGGGTGTCCCGGTGCCGCGCATCGTACTGAGCCCGAAGCGCGGGATCGCTCAAAACGCGATGCGCCTCGCACAGCCGCAGGAACAATTCCTTATTGCCGGTTGGAGAGTCCGGATGGTAGCGCTGCGCCAGAATCCGGTACACGCGCGCGACGGTCTCCGCGTCGGCGTTCGGGCTGAGCTGCATGATCTCATACCAATCCGCCTCATCCGGGATTCTTGCGTCCTGCGGCGAGTTACCGGTGGCCGTGGACTCCTCGTCCGCCAGCTCCAAACCGGCGTGGAAATTGCCGTTGATCTTCTCGGTGCACCACTTGACCGTGGCCGCAACCACGGCGCTGGACCGATCGCCTCCCAAATTCCCACGAATGGTAAGCGCGGAGCCGACCGTCAACGGCATCAGCAGGGAAATTCCGACCCCGTTGGATGAGGCGTCCAGAAGATCCGCGGTGATCACGCGGTTATTGCCCAGACGATCCTTGACGTGCAGCCGAACCACGCGGGAAGCATCTTTCTTGCGGCCGGCCTTGCGGCGTTGAGCTGCGTCACCTGGGGGCATGCAGAGCGCTTAATCGGCAGATTGACGGAGCAACTGTAACAACCCAGCTCTTATAAGAACCAGCGCTGTCAGGGTTCGACCGTTACCTTGACGTGCCCGTTGGTCCAGCAGCATTGAAAGCCGGTGCCGCCCTCGCCGGAATAGTCGTTGGCAGTGACGTGCAGAATATAATCTCCCGGTTCGCTGAAAGTCACGGTGGTGGAAGCTTTGCCGCTAAATGCAGCGGTCACTCCCTTGCGGTCGACTTTTTCGACATCCGGCCGGTCGTTCGAGAACGTCGCTTTGCCGGTTCCCCGGTACTCCATCCAGTGCAGCGTGACGGGCGGGGCCGACTTCACCGGACGCGCTCCGGAAGAAGTAGTGAACTTGGCGTCGTCCGAGACCCAAACGGTTAGCGTAAGCGGAGAGCCGAGTTTCGCCACACGCTGCACGGTGAGCCCCTGCGGACCCTGCACGGATGGTCCGTTCTCCTCAAAGCTCAACACCGGCGGAGTGTTGCCGACCGCCGCTTCCATCAACGGCGAGATCTCCCACTCCGGCTTGAGGCTGGCGGGAATTACCGTGGTTTGGCCGTTGGCCACGATGGTCCAGGTAAGCTTATTCGATCCAAAATCGGCCGGCACTTGGATCGCGAACAATCCCCAGCCGCGGCCGGGAAGGAAGTGCGTGGGTTGTCCCCGATCCGGCCCGCCCGGTTCGATCCGGTTCTCCGGCCCGACCGGCACGTCCACTTCCTGCTTCTGATTGCGGTTGTAATAGCCGAGCAGCAGACTGAAGGTCCCGTCGGCGTTCTTGAACCACCCCTCAAAAGCGCCCGTCACACTGGCGCCGGATTCCTTCGGCGGAGCGAGCGGCAGGGTCTGCGCGCATAGAATCGCCCCGGCGGCGGCTAGAAACGCGCCGCTAACGCGCACCGTTCGCGGCCGTCTGGACGGGCTTCTTGTGCTTCGCAGCCCAGGCATTGTAATCTTCATCGCTGATGTAGGTCACGTTCATCCAGGCGTGTCCCATTTCATCCACGGTTCGATCCCCGAAGCCCACCCACTGGTCCGGGTCCGGGTTGTTCGGATTCGCGCTGGTGTTGTCGTACCACGCGGTCACGTGGATGATGGCGCCCTTGGGAACCACCGGAGCGGCATCGTCCGCATAGATGTAGTTGGTCATCCAATTGAAGTTGAAATTGGGCACGTAACTGACCTGTTGCACGCTGCCATCGGGAAGAATCGCCTCCACCGCCATGGCCTTCCCGCGAAGGTGCATGTGCGGCTGAAAATTCTCCAGAATCGCCGCTTGCTTGAGCACCGTGAAGTTATCCGTTTCGATCACCGAATTGGGTGGGATATCGATATTTCTCCCCGCCCTGACCTGCGAGGCGTTGGAGGTCTGGAATCCGCGCAGCGCTTGGAATCCGGTCAAATACGTCCGGTACTTCGGCTCCTGCCCCTTCGGATACAGCCACACGCCCAGCTCGACGTGATCTCGAATCTCCTCGCCCACGGCGTGGATGTGAACGTCCCAGGAGATCTTCGAACCCGGCATCAGCAGCTTGCCGGTGTTGGGGCGATATAGATCGTAGCCCTTGCCGACGGCCCATTCCATCAACATCCCGCGCGAGTTCAAATCCGCGTCGAAGGTTCCCGGACCGACGCCCTCCGGGTCGGCATCCTGCACCAGGTACGCGACCGCATGATGCGTGATCCTACGCCCGGCCGCGGTCCCCGGCCGCATCTCCACCGCGCGCACCCATCGTGGCTCCGTCAGCGGAATGTCGCTGGACGGCCGCCACCACACATCCTGATGATGCGCGGCCATGGTGTATGGCTCGGACTGAATCACGAAATCGGGCTGCCCCAGCACGCTCGCCGCGCGCCACTCATTATCTGCTGGCCATTTTTTGGGAGCAGGAAGATCGCGAGGGTCGCCCTGCGGCGCTCCCTCATCCACCCAGCGGACGATGCTGGCGATCTGTTCGTCGCTCAGAGACATGTCGTTCTTGAACTCGTGCACGCCGACGTTTTTGTCGATGTGCCAGGGTGGCATCTGCCGCGTGAGCACCCGTTGACGGATGGACTTCGCCCAAGGCCGCGTCTCTTCGTAGGTCACCAGCGACATCGGCGCCAGTGAACCGGCGCGGTGGCACTCCTGGCACTTCTCCTGAAAAATCGGCGCGATGTCTTTACTGAACGTAACCGGCGTGCCGGCCGCCTGCAAAGCTGCGCTAAACGCGGCGGCCGCGCCAAAAATGAATATGCCGAGCCGGATCTGCGTCATAGGATTCTCCCAACGATTCGCCAACATTCTACCGGCAGGAGCACTGGGAGTCAAAGGACGGAGCAGGCATGGGGGGCTCCCGGCGGCACTAACGAATGCGCCCCTACCTGGTCGAGAGCGTCTGCCGCTTCCAGCCATTAGGCAGGTGATTCGAAAGGAACTCATGCAGCCGGCCTCTGGGCTGTATTGGCTGATAATTCTTGTCCAGCAGCCAACGCGCCAGTTCGCCGCATTGACGCGCGAAGGCCGAATGCGGGTCCACGGGCTTGCCGGCGGTCAGAGCAGCTTGAACATGGTCGTAATCGTTGGGGAACAAAATCACGGGCGGCAGCCCCACCAGGTCCTTGGTCTGGGTTGGCGAAATCTCCGTGCCGGTGTGCACGCGGTTCAACAGCAGGCTGACACGATCTCCCAGGTCTTGCTTCTGGAGAAACTGATACTTCTTTCTGGCTAAGTGCAACGAGTTGATCTCAGAGGTACTGACGAGTAAGATGCGCTTGGACTCGCGCATGATATCCAGCGAGTAGTACTCCATGTTTCCGGAGAGATCCACACAGATGGCCCGGTAGTGCCGTCGCGCAAATTCCAATAGATTCTGGATCTGCGCCCCGTGGATGCGGAACTCCGGGTTGAAGTCTCCGGACGAAAGTACGTCCAGTTGTTGGTGGTTGGAAACCAGGTCTTGCCAGATGTGCTCGTCTAACTCCTCCGAACGTTCTGCCGCTTCAATCACAGAGAAATCATGCTCCAGCTTCAGCATGAAGTGAATCATGCCCGAGTTCAGGTCGAAGTCGCACAGTAGAGCACGCGTGTCGGGCAGCCTCGAGATGGCGACACTGGCATTGAGGGCGATCGTGGAAGTCCCGACGCCGGCCTTCGATGGAAGAAAGGAGAACAGCAAATCGGTCGACGGAATGGCCGGCGGCTTCTTCCCCAGAACCTCGCGAGCTCGTCCAAGAATTTGCGCCAGCCTGGCCCGCTCAAACGGAAACGGCAAAAACTCTTGAATCTCGGAACGAATCAGCGCCTCCAAGACATTTGGATCGCGGCTGCGGCCAACGGCGATCACATACAGTCCCGGAGAGGTCGCTTCCAGGATTTCGGCCACTTCGAGCGCCCGTTCCAACGACTGAACTCCAAGAAAGACGATCCCGGGACTGATCGCCCGCACCATGCGGGTCAGATTGAGCTCGTTCGGATACTGATTTAGCGTTCGAGCGACGCTCACCGTTCCCAGTGACGCACTGGTTTCCTTGAGGTGCTCAGTCACCTCTTCGTCGGGACAGATGATGACCGCCCGCAACACGATGGCCTCCTATGGTATCCGGGATACTACCTAGGTCATTAATCGGCGCGTCCGCGGTGAGGCAATAGGGTTTGCCCCCGCATACCTCTGAGCGAGACCACTCACCATCGCCACCTGATCCTGCACAATACGGGTGTTCCCCTCAGAAGATCGATGAAGTCCACCGAGGGGTCTGCGGCTTAGGCTTCGGGATGCCCCCCCAAGTGGGGGTGGGCCTCCGGATTCGAAGCGCACACAGGGGTACCTTCAGCGTTCAGGTACCAGCGTTCGAACCGCCGACGGGCACAACCGCATTTCGTAATGGGTCATTGACCACTGCCAAATATCGAATCCGGTAAACTGTCCGCTATGGCTGCCGATTTTGCCGCAACATTCACAGTATTAAAGCCGGTGCTTATGAAATACGCGAACCGCCTCACGGTGAAGGCGGACACGTCCGCGGAGTATGCGCTGGTCACCAAATCCGCGTCGCCCTTCCCACAGCATAAAGGGCAGCCTTTGCACTTCGGCTCCGTGCGTGTTGGCAAAGCCTACGTGAGCTTTCACTTGATGCCGATTTATATGCACCCTGGGCTCACCAACAGCATCTCGCCCGAGCTGAAGAAGCGAATGCAGGGCAAGACCTGCTTCAACTTCAAAACGGAGCCGGAGCCGGAACTAGTCGACGCCCTGACCCGGCTGACCGCGGCCGCCTTCAAGGAGTGGAGCGAAAAGAAGTGGGTCTGAGCGGCGATTAACCCGAAATTCGCTGAGCCAGAAGTAACGCTCCCAGCACCCCCGCATCGTCGCCAAGCTTCGGCGGCACAACTTCGGGCGCCGGCGCGTAGCCGTTCAAAAGCTCGCGCAGGCGCTCCTGGATCATGGGGAAAAGCTCTTCTCGATGCATGATCCCTCCGCCCATCACAATGCGGCGCGGGGAAAGAGTGTATACCAGATTAGCCAAGCCGAGCGCCAGATAGTGCGCCTCCAGGGCCCACGCCGGGTGATTCGACGGGAGGTCTTCCGCTTTTGGACCCCAGCGCTGCTCCATCGCCACGCCCGATGCGAGCCCTTCCAGGCAATCGCCGTGGTAGGGACAAGCGCCAGGAAAGGGATCGCGCGTGCGATCGTGCGGGATCGGAATGTGGCCCATTTCCGGATGCGTCAGCCCATGTACCGGGGCTCCGTCGATCACCGCCCCACCGCCGATGCCCGTTCCCACCGTGAGGTACAACATATTGTCGAGGCCGTGCGCGGCGCCCCACTGGTGCTCCGCCAACGCGGCAGCATTAACGTCGGTGTCGATGGCGACGGGAATCCGCAGTGCGCGGCTGAGCTCGCCGCGAATGTCGACATTGCTCCAGCCGGGTTTCGGAGTGGAGGTGATGAATCCGAATGTGGGCGAAGCGGGGTCCAGGTCCAGCGGCCCGAAGGACGCGATGCCCAGTGCGGCGATTCGGTGCGTGCGCATCTGCGTCCGGAGGCAACGCGCCAGGCGTTCCAGAGTCTCAGCGGGGGTGGTGGTCCGGATGGACTCGCGAACCAGCGTTTGCGGCCCGGTCCCGATGGCGCAAACGGTCTTGCTGCCGCCGGCCTCCAAACCTCCGACCATCACAAAAACGCAGTGGTTTTAATGCCGGAAACCTCAAAACGTTTCCGGCAGCGCATGTTCTTGCACATCGCCTTATCGTCCAGCAGGACCATGTAGCTGAGAAATTTGGCGAAGCGGGCGCGATCGCGCTCATCCGCGCCGTGCGGCAGGCGGTCCACCTTTTTGCGCAGCATCCAGCGCAGCTCATAAGTGTCCTGAGTGCGGCAAAAGGGGCAGTTCAGGGTAGCCGGCCGCGTGGTTTCGGATTCGCGGTAAAAGGCGCGCTCTTCCATGAGAATCCATGATAGCCCGTTCCTCAGGCTCGCACGCGCGGGGCGTAAACTAGAGGATTATGCTCCGGCGAGTTCTGGCGCTTGCTCTCCTTGGCTCTGGGGGTGTGTTCGCCGCGCCGTCCGGCTGCGTTGGAAGCGCGCCTGTCACCAGCTTCCGCCTCACTGTCCAGCCGCCTGGGAATTCCACTGCGTTACGGCTCCGTCTGGTCAACAATCTGCCGCAGGGTTCGCGGGTCGCCTACCGCCCGATGGACCTTCCCGCGGATATGAAGAAAGACGCCAAGCTGACGCTGGTGCTGGTGCCGCAGGACTCCGATGGTTCGGTCACGGTGCTGGAGCCCAAGCTCGCCGCGGCCGCGGGCGATTGGGTCACACCCTTCGCGGCGCGGATCGCACTGCTGGTGTTCGCTCCACAGGGGCTCGACGAAAAGCGGCTCACCAACCTGGTGACCAAGGACGAAGCGCTGGTGCAAACGCTGGCGGATTACGCGGATGAAACCGCGGACCTGGAATCGCAATTTGAAAATGCACGGGAACTGGAGCGGGAGGCGGAAGAAGACGACCGCCCCGCGCAGCCCTCCACTCCCGCCGAGCAAGCCCTGTTCTCTTTGGTGCGCGCTCTGAACCCGGCGGTTTCCGGCTACGATCCCTTGGGCACCGGGCGCATCGCCGGACCCACCACCATGATGGGCAAGGGCGAGGCGGCTTTCTTCGAGAGCGCGGGCGGGATCGTCCCGGGCGGAGGCGTGCTGCCAATGGTGAAAATCTGGCTGCTTCCGGATACCGAATTCCGCAGCGTCTATGCGATTCCGGCGGGGCAGGACGGCATGACGCTGTGCACCAAATTGCAGACCCGGCAAAACCGCAAGATCGCCTATCTGTGGGCTTACCGGATGGCCGGCGGCGGCGCACCCAAAGTAGCTCTGGCAAAGGATATCGATGCTCCCCTGGGAATGCGCGTGACCGTCCCGGTGAAGCTGGAGAAAACTTCCGACTGGCGTCCCGTGTCGCGCATCTTCGATTGGACCCTGGCGCCGGTGGATGCTTCACAGAAAGAGGATGCTTCACAGAAACCGGTCGGCGTCTCCGTCAGGACAGTCCCGGATGCGCGCGCGTTCGTGGTCGACTTGCGCAAATTCCCCGGCGCCGCGGGAACCTATCGTCTGGAAGGCAAGTGGGATTGGAGCACGGTGAAGATTTCCGAACCGCTCCGGTTGCATCCGTTGAACAATTTCCAAACCGCCAGCCTCACGCCGGAGACGCAGGACAAGTTCATTGCCGCCACCGGCACGGTCCCCATCGAGCTTGCCGGCGCCGACTTTCTGTTCGTGGATCATGCCTGGCTGCACCGTACCACCAGCGCGCGGCAGATTCCGGCGGATCTTCCCCCGGTGCGCAGCGGCCCGTCGAATCAACTGCGGATTGAAGTAGACACTGACGGTTTGCGCCCCGGGCCCTATCTGCTGGCGCTAGCGCGCGTCGACGGTGCCGTGACGGACCTACCCGTTCGCCTGCTTCCTGCGCCTCCGCGCATCGAAACCACTGCGGCTCGCGTGAACCTGGGCGATCGTGAGGAGCATGCGATGCTGGCAGGCTCGGGATTGGATCGCATCCAGAGCGTGAGCAGTGCTGAGGCGGACCTGAGCCTGGAAGCCTCGAATGAAGACGGCACGCGGCGTGGGATGACCGTCCGGTTGCACGCGGACGCGAAGCCGGGAGACAAGCTCGAACTGATGGCGAAAGTGGATGGGATGAGCGGCCCGCTGCGCTTTCCCGGCGTGTTGCAAGTAGCGGCTGCGCGTCCGCATGTGGCCGACGCCAAAGCCTCCATTCCGGCCGATCTCGCGGTTGCCGTGCGTGAAGGCGAAATTCCCGCCGGATCGTGGGTGAACTTCGTGCTGCATACTGACCCCGCGGGCGGCGGCTTACTCACGCTGCAATGCGCGGAGCCGGCTCTGTCGGTTCAGGCGCTGAAGCTGCACGTGGGCGAAAAGCAATCGAGCGCCCAACTGGTGACCACGGGCGAAGGATTGTTCCTCTCGCTCGATCCCGGCGCGGTGGGACAGTCCGGATGCACCCTAACCGCCGCAATCGAAACCGGCGAGTTGGGCAAGTCCGATCCGTTCACGCTCGGCAGAGTGGTGCGCCTGCCGCATATCGAGAGTTTCGCGATGACGGATGACAAGTCGCCAGACGGCTTTTACGGTGTGCTTAAGGGCACCGATCTCGACACCATCGCCAAGACGGGCTGGGACAACGCCGCCGGATTGGCCGCGCCCGAACTGCCCCGGCCCGCCGCGGGTGAGGCCTTCGAGCAAACCTTGCGCATCGCGATGCCCTGGCCGTCGCCGACGCCCAAGGCGCCTCTCTATGTGTGGCTCCGCGGAGAAACCGAGGGCCGCGCCACCAAGGTGAATCCCTGATTCCCGGCTCCATTCTGCCCGGCTCCATCTTGAGATGCTACATCACGGATCGCAAGACTCTTTCCGCGGGTGTATCGCTGCTGGAGAATATCGCGAAGAACCTGGCCGCGGGCCCGGATTGGATTCAGATTCGGGAAAAGGATCTTTCCGCGCGTGAGCTGTTCGATCTTGCGCGCCAGGCGATGGCGCTGCCTAATCCACGCGGCGTCAAGTTTCTGATCAATACGCGCGTCGATATCGCGCTGGCGGTGGGAGCCGCGGGCGCGCATCTTCCTGCGGACTCGCCCACGCCTGAAGTTTTTCGCGAGATCGCGCCGGCGGGATTTCTTATCGGAGTCTCGTGCCACTCCGTCGAGGAGGTTCGCCGCGCAGCGGAAGAAGGTGCGAACTATGCGCTCTTCGGCCCCGTTTTCGCGCCGCTTTCGAAGAGCGTCGGGTTGCCCGCACGAGGCGTTGAGGAGCTGGCGCGCGCGGCCGAAGCGGCTCGCATTCCGGTGTTCGCCCTCGGCGGCGTCACGGAAGAAAATGAGGAAGTCTGTGTCAAAGCCGGGGCCGCGGGAATTGCAGGCGTCTCGCGTTACCAGCGGACTTGCTAGAATCTGATCCGTGACCGGTTCGGCGACCAGACAAGCGTATTCGAGAGAAGAAACCCGCCGGCTCTTGAATATTTCCGATCGCCAGCTCAAGAGCTGGGAGCGGCAGAAACTGGTCTCGCCGTGCGAATCTTACGGATTTCGCGAATTGGTGGCCCTGCGCAGCCTGGAGCGATTACGCAGCGCTCGAGTCGCTCCGGCGCAGATTCGCCGGGCGCTGGCTGCTCTGGCCGAAAAACTCCGGCACATTGAAGATCCACTCACGCAGTTGAAGCTCTACGCCGACGGGAAAAAGATCCGCGTGGAGGTGGAAGGCCGTGCGATGGAAGCCGAATCCGGCCAATTGTTGCTGGACTTCGACCCCGTCGAGCTCAACCGCCTGCTGGAATTCCGCGGCCGCGATAACGGCCAAGCTGAGCGCGAAAAGAAAGCCGAAGCCGAGCGCTGGTTCCAGCGCGGCTTGGAGCTGGAACAATCCGGCGGCGCCTCCGAAGAAGTGATCGAGGCGTATAACAAATCGCTGGAGCTCGATCCCACCTCCGCCGGCGCGTTGGTGAACCTGGGCACCATCTATTTCAACGCGCGCGATCTCAAACAAGCCGAGCGGCATTATCAAAAAGCCCTGGAAGCCGACCCCGATTACGCTCTGGCGCATTTCGACCTGGCGAACTTGTACGATGAGCGCGGCGATCGCAAGCGGGCCGTGGAGCATTACACCGCGGCGCTGCGCATCTCTCCGCATTACGCCGACGCGCACTACAACCTGGCGTTGCTGTATCAGGGCTCCAACCAGGCCATGAAAGCCGTGCATCACTGGACCGCGTACTTGAAGCTCGATCCGGCCAGCCACTGGGCCAACATCGCCCGGCGCGAATTGGCCAAGCTGCGCCAGGCCACGGTGCTTCCCGGCTCGCGCGGGTAAAGTGGACGAGACGGGTAAAATAGACTGAGGCGCCGGATCGCGCGCCGTCATCGCAGAAAATCGAGGGAAAAGTTTTGAATCGAGTCTCTCTTGCCTTCCGCAGCTTCTTCTCCATCCTGTTCGGCGGGAAGCTCCCGCCGGATGTGGCGCAGGCCTTCGGCTACGCCAAAGCCATGCCGGTTCGCGTGACTCCCACGCCTGCGCCTGCCGCTCCGCCGAAACCCGCCGCCGGACCGGCCGACGGAGCCGTGCAGATTCTCGCCGTGCTGCAGCGCGACGCCCGGCTGGTGGATTTTCTGATGGAGGATTTGAGCGCGTTTTCCGATGACCAGATCGGGGCGGCCGCGCGCGACGTGCAGACGCAAGGCCGTGAATCGCTGGTCCGGTACATGCGCCTGGAGCCGGTCATCGATGGAGTGGAGGGGACGTTCACCAAGATCGAAGGCCTGGAAGCGTCGCAAATAAAGCTGGTGGGCAACGTACCGCCCAGCGGAAAAGCTCCCGGCGGCCTGCTGCGGCATAAAGGCTGGAAGGCGGTCAAGGTCGATCTGCCGCAAGCCGCACCGGGCATGGTGCTGGCCTCGGCTGAGCTGGAGATCGAGTAGCCCCGTCCAATGAGCATGGTCGAATGAACGTCGGCATCGATCTCGGCACCACCAACTCCGCACTCGCATACATAGACCCTCAGCAGGCGGCTGAGGCGGATGCGCCGTCCATTCACGTTCTCGAAGTCCCGCAGTACGTCGCGCAGGGGCGCATCGAAGCACGGCGGACACTGCCGTCCTTTTTATATCTTGGCGACCAGGAGTATCTGGGCGCTTTCGCGCGCGATCAAGGCGCGCTGGTGCCGACCAAGTCCGTGCATTCCGCCAAGAGCTGGCTCTCCAATCCGGAGGTCGACCGTACCGCGAAGATTCTTCCCTGGGACGCACAGGACGCCGGGCGCGTGCTCTCGCCCGTCGAAGTCTCTACGCGCATCATTCGATTTTTGGCCGATGCGTGGGCCAAAGAGAAAAGCTCACCCATCGGCGAGCACAGCGTGGTGCTGACCGTCCCGGCGAGCTTCGACGAAGAAGCCCGCGAACTAACGGTCGCCGCCGCGCGCGAAGCAGGAATTGAGAAGCTGACGCTGCTGGAGGAGCCCGCCGCTGCCTTCTATTCCTGGATCGCGAACGATCTCGCACGCTCGCAGAAAAGCCTGTTCGACGGGCAGGTGGTGCTGGTCTGCGACGTCGGCGGCGGCACCAGCGACTTTACCCTGATTCGCGTGGGCCGCGAAGGCGATCGCGTGGAGTTCACCCGCACCGCGGTTGGCAAGCATCTGCTGCTGGGCGGCGACAATCTGGATTTGACGCTGGCGTGGCTGGTGGAGGAAAAGCTCGGCAAAACGCTGTCCGTGCGTCAGCGTAGCGGATTGCGCCGCCAGTGCGCGGCGGCGAAAGAGAAGCTGCTCTCACAACCGGATCTGAAGAGTGTGGAAATCACGGTGCTCGGTGGAGGCGCCTCGCTGGTGGGCGGAACGCTCAAAACCGAAATCCTGCGCGAGGAAGTGTTGGAGCTGGCCCTCGACGGATTCCTTCCCGAATGCGAGCTCGCCGACGCTCCTAAGGAAGAAGAAAAAAGTCCGTATCGCGAAATCGGCCTGCCCTACGTCTCCGACCCCGCCGTCACCCGGCACTTGGCCGCTTTCCTTCACGGCGCGGGCGACTCGAAGCCGGACGCGATTCTGTTCAACGGCGGATTCTTCATCCCCGAAGTCCTCCGCCAGCGCGTCGCCGATGTCATGGAGCATTGGCACGGACGCCGCCCCATCATTTTCGAAAATCGCGATTTGGATTTAGCCGTCGCCGTCGGTGCGGCCTATTATTCCTACGTTCGATCCACCGGCGCGGGCTTGCTGGTTCGCGGCGGGTTGCCCCGAGCTTACTTCATCGGCCTCGGTGGCGGCTCGGATCGCGACGGACTGCGCACGCTCTGCCTCGCCCCGCGCGGAGCGGAGGAAGGCTCGACCATTGAGCTCGATCCCGGCAATCTCCAGCTCCTCGCGAATAAGCCCGTCTCCTTCCGCCTATACAGTTCTCTCACGCGCACCGAAGACAAGGCGGGTGACGTAGTCGAGTTCTCCAGCACCGAAGACTTGCACCTGCATGCCCCGTTGAGCGCCGTTCTTCGATTCGGCAAAGCGGGTGAGCGTATGGTCCCGGTGAAGCTGGGCGCGAAGCTGACCGAGGTCGGCACGCTGGAAATTTGGGCTGACTCGAAAATCAGCGAGCATCGTTGGCGCTTGCAATTCCAATTGCGCAAGGCCGCGGCGCAGGAAGGCACGCAGAAGCCGGCTGCGGTCATCAGCGAGGAGGCTCTCACCGCGGCGGAGGCTCTTATCCCGGCGGTGTTCGCGGATGCCACGCTGGAGCCGGAACAGTTGCCCGCCAGGCTCGAACAGACTCTCGGCCTGGGCCGCAACTCATGGCCACTGTCGGCGATTCGCAAACTTGCGGACCGGATGCTCGAATTGGCCGAGGGCCGCAAACGCAGCCCGGCGCATGAGGCGCGTTGGCTGAACCTATGCGGATTTTGCCTGCGCCCCGGCTTCGGTTTTCCTGGCGACGATTTCCGCATCGAGCAGGCGCGCCGCATCTACGCCTCCGGCTTGCAGTTCGCCAACCACGTTCAAAACGAAATCGAGTGGTGGATTTTCTGGGGCCGCGTCGCGGGCGGATTGAACAAGAATCAGCAGACCAACGTCTTCCAAAGACTGTCTCCGACTCTGCTTCCGCGCGGTGGAAAAACACAGCGCGTCAACTCCAGCCTGCTGCGCGAAATGTGGCGCGCCGCGGCGAGCCTGGAATTTTTGCCGGCGCAAACTCGCACGCAATTGGGCGATGAGCTGATCGCGCGCATCAAGAAGAACGATTTCGTCGATACCGGCCTGTGGTGCCTCGCGCGGTTGGGAGCGCGCCAACTGTTCTACGGTCCCATCAATCAAGTTCTGCCGGCGAACACCGCTTCGCGCTGGATTGAGGCGCTGATGAAGAATCCAAAAGCCGAGGACGCCGTAGGCGCGATGGCTCGCCACACCGGGGATTCCACGCGCGATCTTCCGCCCTCAACGCTCGACCTGGTGCGCCGCGCCTTCCCGCAACTGAATCTCGACGGCGCGCCCCGCGAAGACCTCGCGGCGATGGGCAGAATCTTCGGCGAAGAGCTGCCTTCGGGGCTGGTCTTCGATGAATTTGCTCGGAATGATCAACGAGCTCGGAATGATGAATGAGCTCGAAATCGTCGAAGCGATTGCGAGGCTTGCGAAGACCGGTCGCGGCCTCGTGCTCGGCATCGGCGACGATTGCGCCATCTATCGCCCCAAAACCGGCGAGGATCTCCTGTTCACCACGGATCAGTTCATCGAAGGCGTGCATTTCAAACCAGGATTGGCCGCTGCGTCCGTCGGCGAACGGGCTCTGGCGCGCAGTCTGAGCGATATCGCAGCCATGGGAGGTACGCCTCGTTTTTGTCTGGTATCTCTAACGGTCTCAGCGCAGCGGGCGGATCGATGGATTATCGAGTTCTTCCGCGGCTTGCTCCGGCTTGCCCGCAAATCCGGCATAGCCCTTGCTGGAGGCGATCTCGCTCACAGCGACAAGACTCATTGCGACGTGATGGTGTGCGGCGCGATCGCGCGCGGGAAAGCTCTTCGGCGAGATGGAGCAAAAGCTGGCGACAGCGTGTGGGTCTCGGGCCGCTTGGGCAAACCGTACGATCGCTCGATTCAGCCGAGGCTCGCCCTGGGCCGCATGCTCATAGGCCGTGCGCATGCCTGCATCGACGTAAGCGATGGCCTCGCGCTGGATCTGCACCGCGTATGTCTGGCTTCGAAGGTCGCCGCGGAGCTGGAGCGCATCCCCATCGCGCGCGGTTCGACCCTCGAACGCGCGCTTCACGGCGGAGACGATTACGAGCTTCTCTTCACCCTGCCCGCCTCGGCAAGGGGACCGCGCGGGACGACACGCATCGGCCGAATCGTAAAGGGACCAGCAGGAGCACTGAGCCTGCGTGGCGAACCGCTCAAGCCGCGAGGCTACGATCATTTTGCTTTGCTTGCAGGTGCTACTTCGGAATCGCCATCACGTAATCGGTGAGGTCGTTGAGGTCGGGCTGGCTCAAGTCGTCGAAGGGGGGCATTTGCGAGCCCGGGGTGTACTGTTCCGGGTCACTGAAGTGGCCCAGCACCCAGGCCCGGTCGTGGCGCAAGCGGACTCCATTCAGCACCGGCCCGGTATTGCCTCCCTCGCCGTTTAACGTGTGGCACTGGCCGCACATGTTGGCCTGGTAGACCTCAGCTCCATGCAGGATGTTTGCCGGAATCGTGTTGGCGGCCTTCCACGCATCGATCGCGTCGTCATGCCGCTGGGTTACTAAGATTCACTAACGCCCGCAACTGTGCGGTTGGCAAGCTCGACTCTTCCGAATCTGACGATGGCTTCCTAAAGTGATCCATCAGCCAGTCACTCGGTTTCACGACGGCTGCCTTCAGCAAGTCCGGCCCCGCCGAGCTTCTTCCCAGTTGATGGCATCCCGCGCAGTGCCCCTCCCGGAACGCTCCAATGCCCGCCGCCTGAGCCGCCGGAATCAGTTGCCACGGCTGCGGGTCCTCAATCTGATCGTCCTCAATCTGCTTCGGCGTGGTCACCACCGCCCGAGCCGTCAGCGCACCCCATCCGATCCCCGCCAGCGCCACCACCGCAATCGCTCCGGTCCGCTGCGTGATCTTCAGCATCTTGCCGCGGTCGATAAACGGCATCAGCACCAGAGCCGCCATCGCCACTCCCGGTATCACAATCGCTCCGATAAACTCCAGCGCCGGTCCCTGGAAGATCTTCAGCATCTGGAACAGAAACAGAAAGTACCACTCCGGCCGAGGCGTGTAGCTGGTATCGGTGGGATCGGCCATGTGCCCCAGCGGCACTTTCACCAAGGCCACCATCAGCGCCACCCCCACGCACCACACCAAGATCGCCACGGTGTCTCTAAACACCTGCTCCGGAAAGAACTTCTTCTTGGGTTTGGCTTCATCTCCCGGCGCCGGAGCCACTCCATGCCTCCGCACCAGAATCAGGTGGAACACAATCAGCAAGCCCGTCACAATCGGCAGCAGCGTCACATGCGCGGCATAGAAGCGTGCGAACGTCACCCTCCCGATCGAGGTCCCATCCGTGCCCAGGACTCTTAACAGCAGCGACCCTCCTGGAGCCAGCGCCGTGATCCGGGTGGTCACCATCGTGCCCCAATACGCCCGGTTATCCCAGGCCAGCAGGTATCCGCTCAAGCCGAACGCCAGCGTCAACAGCAGCAGCAGCACACCCACAATCCAGGTGGCCTCCCGCGGCTTCTTGTACGCGCCCCACAGAAACACCTGCGCCATGTGCAGACCGACGACGATAATCATCGCGCTGGCGCCCCAGTGATGCAGTCCCCGGATGATCGCGCCCGCCGTCACCTGCGTCACCACGTAGCGCAGGCTTTCCCAGGCTTCCGACGGGTCCGGCGCGTAGTTCACCGCCATCAGCAGCCCGGTCACAATCTGCAGCAGGAACGCGAACAGGCACACGCTGCCGAACACCTGATGCCATCCGGCCGAGGCCGGTATGTCTTCTTCCAGGAAATAATCGACGGCCGAGATCAGCCCGGTGCGCTGATCGATCCAACTCAGAACGCTCTTGAACATGAGAAGAAAAAGCTACCCTGCATCGATCATTTCCGAGCCGATCAGGATCTTGCCGTCTTGCACCTTGGCCACATACCGGTCCAAAGGCCGTGGAGCCGGCCCGCCCAGCACCTTGCCGTCGATCGAGAATACCGAGGCGTGGCACGGGCAGACGAAGTGCTTCTCGCTCTTGTCCCAGTGATAGGCGCAGCCCAGATGCGTACATGCCGGATTGAACGCCACCACGCTGTTCTCATCGGTCTTCACCACCCAGGTGGAGGCCTTCTCTCGCTTCACCTTGTGCCAGCCGTCCACCCGATTGCGCTCATACAACACTTCTTGCGGCTCGCCGGCTCTCAACTGGCTTAGCTCGCCCACTTCGGCAAATCCGCTGTCATCCGAGCTCTTCTGCTTGATCAACAGGTACGCCGCCGCCGGGATCGCTACCGCCGCACTGATCACCGCGCCCAGTAAGTTGATCGCCGTAATATAAAACCCGCGCCGCGTCTGCGGTCCGATCTGAGATTGGTCCAACATGAGATAGAGAGAATCGTCTACCTTGTAATGACTCTCTGAAACGTATACTGGTAACAAGTGGGCGTCGCTTTCACAATTTTCTTGCTAGCTGCATGCAGCGCGGCCGTTGGAATCTGGGTTGCTTCCGGGCAGGGACATTCGCGTAAGCTGGTTCCCTTTGGCGGCGGCGTCTTAATGGGAGTCGCGCTATTCTGGCTGCTTCCAGAGATGGCGGAAGCCCTTGGATGGCCCGCGGCAATGGCTTGGATGGGCGGAGCGGCCCTGGTTCTATGGCTGTTGGACCGGTACGTCTATCCGGTTTGTCCGGCGTGCGCTCCCGCGCATGACCACGCGCATTGCGAGACGCGTTTACATGGGTTTGCACTGCCTTTGCTGGCCGCAGCGGCGGTGCATAGCTTGCTGGACGGTTGGAATGTGATGATCGGCCAGGACCACCCCGCCTTTGGCCCCGCGCTGGTTCTGGCGATCGCCGCGCACAAGGTTCCGGAGGGTTTGGCGCTGGGTGTAATCGCGCGCGCCGCCATGTCCTCCCGCTGGTCCGCGCTGGCTTGGTGCGGGGCAGCCCAATCAGCGACATTGGGCGGAGCCGCGCTTGAACTCGCCTTCGCTCCCTACCTGGGAACATACGGGCTGCATGCATTGCTGGCGATCGCGGGCGGAAGTTTTCTGTATCTGGGAGGCCACGCAGTGCATGGCGAACTCCGCCGCAGCGGCGCAACCCCGGCGTTCGTCCCCGCGCTCACGGGCATCGCCGGCTCCAGCGTACTCCGGCTGTTCGTTCGCTAGCTCTACTTGCCTTGCAGTTCTTCCCGCGGCTGGTAGTCGTGCAGCAGGTCCTGATACCCGTTCATCGCCAAGCGCGTTGACGGGCCAGTGCCGGCGTGGCTGGCGCGATGCCACTGCTGCTTGGGAGCATACACGATGTCTCCCTGGTCGGCGATGAAGATGGGCAACGATCCGATCTTGTACTCGATCTGCCCCTCCAGGATGAACCAGAATTCCGAGGAGACCTCATGGAAATGGCCCTTGTTGGCATCGCTCGGATGCTCCGGGTTGCCCCGGATAATGTTGGCAACCGCGCGGTCGTCAGCGATGAAGCGGCGCTGCTTCTCCGTCCCGGCCACTACCTGGCTGAAGTCGATGTACGGCTTGTTGCCCTGATCGTATTTGCCCTTCCCGCTGATGCGCACCTTGACGAAGTTAAAGCCGGGCGTCGAAGGCGGCTGTTCATCCGCCGGATACATGAGCGGTGAACCCGCGATGTTCACTTCCAGAACCAGAGCGGGTTTATCCCCCGCCACTTCCATGCTGTAAACGTTGCGATAGGGCGCCTGCACCATGAATCCCTTGGACGCGAGGATCGGCTCCTGCCCTTCGATACTGAACTTCACCTGGCCGTCCTGAACGATCCACCACGCGCGATTGTCCGGATGGAACATACGCGGCGTTTTTGTTCCCGGCGCCATGGAAACATAGTCGGCATGGAGTGTGGTGTCGCTGACCACCGTCACCCTCCAATCCGCCTGCCCTTTGTGCCCTGCCAGGATCTCGGAGAGCTTCCAAATCGGCTTATTCGGCGCGACCCAAGTATTCGGCTCGACCGGCTGCGGCGCCCACGCCAGAGTTTCGCGCTGTTGCTGCGCGGGCAGCGTCACGGCGATGCCTAGAATCGCGGCGGCAGCGGGCAGAATGAGTTTGAGCAAGCGCATCTGAAGTTCCTCCTGTAGCTCAAGCTACGATATCACCGCGGCCAATGGGAGTAAATGCGGAAGGAACGCGCCTACTCGGCCACCGGTGGCTTGCGCCGGTGCCAATCCGTCTGGCTCTGGAATGCCGCGCCGATGGCGCACAACTGATTCTCGTAGAACGGCCGGGAGACCAGCGAAATGGCGATCGGCAAGCCGTCCGCAAATCCGCACGGCAACGAAATCGCCGGCAATCCCGCGAGGTTGCCCGCGGGGATCAGCCCGTTCAACCCGCGTGAGCTAGGGCGTGGCCCGATGCGCCCTCCATCCAGCGGCTCCGACGCGCTCGGTGCGGTGTCCGTGCGCGCCGGCGAAAGCAGCAGGTCGCAATCGAGGAACAAGTCACGTAATCCTTGTTGCACCAGGGTCCGCACCCGCATCGCACGCAGATAATCCACCGCCGGAGTTTCCAGCGTGGTCTTCAATCCGGCAATCTGGCTTGGGTCGGCCAGCTGATCGACCTGCCCGCTGCGAATAAAATCCTCGAAAATCGATCCAGCCTCGCCCGCGATGATGGTCCCCACCAGCGCGCCGTACGGAAAATCCGGCAGCTCAACTTCTTTGGTCTGGAACCCCAGCCCCTTGATCACGCGCAAAGCCTCTTGCAAACCCGTGCGCATGTTCGGGGCCGCCCATTCGTCAAAATCGACGGGTGCATAGCCGATGGTCAGATCGGCCGGCTTGCGCACAAACTGCGGATTGTAACTGAAGCTCCGGTCCGCCGATCCAGGGTCCTGGTCGTCGCTCCCGGCGATCACGTGCAGAACCAGCGCGCAATCCTCCGCCGTGCGGCACAGCGGCCCGATTTTATCCAGCGTCCAGGAAAGCGCCATCGCCCCGCGGCGGCTCACCAGTCCGTAGGTCGGCCGCAGACCCGTAACGCCGCAATATGCAGCCGGCGTGATGATGGAGCCCGAAGTCTCCGACCCCAACGCGAACGTAACCAGCCCCGCCGCAACCGCCGCGCCCGACCCGCTCGACGATCCCCCGCTCCATCGCGTCTTGTCCCACGGATTGAGTCCCGGCCCGGTCATCGAAGCCGAAGCGAAGCGGTAATCGCCGCCCCCGGCCAGCTCCACCATGGCGAGTTTGCCGCACAAAATCGCACCGGTCTTGTTGAGCTTCTCGACGATGTGCGCGTCTTCGTCGAAAACCTGGTTCGCCAGCGGCTTGGCGCCCCACGTGGTCGGCTTGCCCTTCACCGCCAGCAGATCTTTCACCCCGTAAGGAATTCCTTGCAGCGGGCCGCGGGTGCGATCGCGGTGCAGGTCGCCGTCCACGTCATGCGCCTGCCGGATCGCTTCTTTCTTAAAGGACAGCGCCAGCGCGTTGTACTGCGGACCCAGCTTCTCCAACCGCTCGCAGAACGCGCGCGTGAGCTCGGCGCAGGAAAACTCTTTGGCCCGCAGCTTCGCGTTGATCTCGGTGATGCTGCTGAAGAAGACTTCGGAGAAATCGGCCATGGCTGTTGGTTGGAAGCGGGATCACGCCCGGAAACGGAACGCCGGCTCGACGTTTTGGGGCAGCTTCACCATGGCGACGCGTTGCGCGTCGCGCAAGCGCCCCTGGCGCGCGATTTGCAGCTCTTGGTCCGCCGTGCGCGGAGAAGTGGCCGAAACCTGCGCCGTGACCGCGCCCACTCCCGCCCCCGCCACGGCGAGCAGCCCCATTGCCTTGCGGCGATTGATGCTCATGAGGCCATTATAGGCCCACGCGTTCGAGGAACGCCCTAGCATACTCCCTGTCGGAAAACTCCGGGCTCTCCGACCTCCACAGGCCAGCCGAGAGTAAAGCGTCGCTCCAGTGGTGGCGGTATGATGGTTCTCCGGGTCAAGGCAGTCCGGACACCTCCCCCAGAAGCCCGCTTGACCAAGAGCGGGAATTGAAGGTTAATACATTTATGGGTGTTTATGTTTCGGACGCCGCGCCGAGAAAGAGCGACAAATCCAAACGTACCTTCCACGAGTTCTTCGCTGGCGGAGGAATGGCCAGAGCCGGTCTCGGGCCGGGCTGGCGCTGTTTATTCGCCAACGATGTCGATCAAAAGAAAGGCCGCATCTACCGGTTTAACTGGGGAGAGCGGGAGCTGCGGACCAACGGCGTCGAGAACCTTGAACTTGCAGACATCCCCGGAGCCGCGAATCTAGTCTCCTGTCCCAGAAATAAGTAAACGAAGTCGGGCGGGGTGCGTCTATGATTTTAGGAGATCGTAGATGCGTACTGGGCGACCAAAGAAGTCATTGATGCTTACCGAGGAGGAGCGAGGGCGACTGGAATCGCTGGCGCATCGGGCACGCAGTCAGGCGCTTCTGGCGCGGCGAGCGCGGGTGGTATTGGCGTGTGCGGAAGGGTTGGAAAATAAGACGGTGGCCCGAAAGTTGCGCTGCTCGGTGGGCATGGTGGGCAAGTGGCGCGCGCGGTTTTTGAAAGGTGGGTTGGAAGCGCTGTATGACGAACCGCGGCCTGGAACGCCGCGCACCGTGAGCGACGCACAAGTAGAGCAGGTCGTGATCCAGACACTGGAGAGCACACCGCGCGGAGAAACGCACTGGTCAACGCGCGGCTTGGCCGAGGCCACCGGACTGAGCCGCATGACGATCAGCCGGATCTGGCACGCTTTCGGCTTGCAACCGCATCGCACCGATACGTTCAAGCTGTCGCCGGACCCGCAGTTGATCGACAAAGTCCGCGACATCGTAGGCCTCTATATGAACCCTCCGGAACACGCGCTGGTGTTGTGCGTGGATGAAAAGAGCCAGATTCAAGCGCTCGACCGCACGCAGCCGCTACTGCCTCTGCAACCGGGCCAGGTGGAACGAGGCACGCATGACTACAAGCGCAACGGCACGACCTCGCTGTTTGCTGCGCTGGAGTTGAAGACCAACAAAGTGATCGGCCAACTGCATCGCCGCCATCGCTCGGTGGAGTTCCGCAAGTTCCTGGACGTGATCGAATCTCAAGTGCCGGTCGGGTTAGATGTCCACCTCATCGTAGACAACTACGCCACGCACAAGACCGCCATCATCCGCAAATGGTTCGCCAAGCGCCCTAGATTTCACGTTCACTTCACGCCTACTTATGGTTCGTGGATCAACCTGGTCGAACGCTGGTTTGCCGAACTCACCAACAAACGGATTCGGCGGGGCGTGTTTCGCAGCGTGAAGGATCTGGAAACAGCCATCCGCGATTTTATCCAGGTCCACAACGAAGATCCCACCCCCTTCGTTTGGACCAAGACAGCAGACCAGATTCTAGCCAGCATCGCTCGCTTTGCTCAACGCACCCACGCCGCACACTCACCAGGACTTATCGCACGAACCATTGGGACAGGAGACTAGCATGGGCCTCCTTCCCCTGCCAAGACCTCTCGCTGGCGGGCGCGGGAGCCGGCCTAAAGGGCCAGCGCTCTGGAACATTCTGGCCTTTTTGGGGTTTGATGCGAGGACTAGGTTGGGAAGGGCGCGCGCCGGAGATCATAGTCCTCGAAAATGTTTGCGGCACGCTGACATCGCACGCCGGCAAGGATTTCGCGACCATATGCGGTGCTCTTGTTGACTCGGGGTACTCCGTCGGCGCTGTCGTTATAGATGCTGAGTTGTTCGTCCCGCAGTCCCGCCCAAGGCTCTTTGTCGTTTGCGTTCTAGCTTCGCGATCCACACCCGCGCACCTCGCCGCGCTCGGTCCGGTCCACCCATGGCACACGCGAGCGCTCATCAACGCCCACTCCAAGCTGAACGCTAAGACGCGGGAAGGATGGATATGGTGGAACATACCTCTCCCGCCTCGTCGAAGGAAGATGCTTTCCGACGTCATCGAAGACTCGCCCGATATGGTGTGGCACGCCGCTGACGAAACGCGCCGGATTATCGCCATGATGAGCGAAACAAACCGTGCAAAGCTGCTGCTCGCCAAGCGGGAGAAGAGACGTGTCGTCGGCGGACTGTATCGCCGAACACGTAGCGATGAGAACGGCCGCAAAATCCAGCGCGCCGAGATCAGATTTGACGACATCTCTGGATGCCTTCGAACCCCCGCGGGGGGCTCAAGCCGGCAGGTGATACTCATCGTCGATGGACAGTCCGTGAGGAGCCGCCTGATCACCAGCCGGGAAACCGCGCGTCTGATGGGACTTCCTGACACCTACACCCTTCCGGAGAATTACAACGAAGCCTACCACCTCACCGGTGACGGGGTAGTTGTCCCCGTCGTCAGGCATCTCGCGGAGCATATCTTCGAACCCGTTCTCGATCACAGCGGAAGGACCACCGCCGCGGCATGAGCGTCATTCCATGTTCCCAGAACAAAAACCTAAGAAAACTCATCGAGGACTATGCCGAAGCATTGAAGACCGAGGCCCACAAGATCGGCGCTCACGGGCTCGGCGAAAAGGAGTTCTACAATAGTGGACTCTTTCGGGGGGCCATCGAACGAGTCCGCGGCCAGTTTTCCGCAACCATGGGCTCGAAACGCGAGTTCGCACGCGACGTTCTCAACTACATGCGGGAACGGGACTTCATCGAGGACTGGCACTCCTCGGGCGAGAAAAACCGCCACGACTACACAGTGCGCCTTCCGGGTGGGAGGGTGGCCGTCATCGAGCTGAAAGGCTGCATGGACGGTAATAACACCGTCATCGACGAACGGCCCCCTCACGCTCAGGAGTTTATCGTATGGAGCTTGTGCACCAACACAGGCGGCAATCCGAAACTCAATGCCTGGTCCGGCATTCACACCCGTATCGGGGCGGATATGTTAGGGCGCCCGGGCCAGCGGGTTGACGGCGTCATCATCTGGGACATGAAATGCGGAACCGTCGGAAGACCGTGTCCAAAACTGCAAAACGCGGCGGGGAGGCTCACGGCCGTTTCTCGCTACGAGTTGCCGCCGCCGTGCATCTATGTCTTCCCGGCCACGGTCGCCAGCGCGCGGAACAATCCTAAACCGGTCGCGCAGTCCATTGACGAGGTACGTCTCCTGAAGGCCTTCCACGCGTGCTTCGGCGGCAAGGACGAGGAGCTGAGCTACGTCGACTTTGAAGTGGAGTATCGAGGCAACGACCTTTCCAGAACCACCCGCATCCGGCGAGCGGAGCAGGTTGTGAAAGAGTCCAAGCCGACGCCGGTCCAAAGGGTTTGAGTTCGATGGAATCGCCGGAGCAAAGACGGCGAACGATGCAGGCGGTGAAGAGCAAGGACACGGCGCCGGAGATGGCGGTCCGCCGCCTAATTCACGCTCTAGGGTACCGCTTTAGATTGCATCGGCAAGACTTGCCTGGATGCCCCGACATTGTTCTTCCGAGAAACCGCAAGGCCATCCTCGTCCACGGCTGCTTTTGGCACGGCCACAATTGCTCCCGCGGGGCGCGAACCCCTAAATCCAACGTCTCCTACTGGAGGACGAAAATTGCCCGCAACCGCGCTAGGGACGCGCTGTCCAGTCAACGTCTTCGGGCCTCGGGTTGGAAGGTCCTGGTCATCTGGGAATGCCAAGTCAAATTCGGTGAGGCGTTAGAGCGACGGCTGCTGCGATTCCTCGCCTAATCCGACGGAACCCGAGGGCGTCTAGAACCGCAGCTTCACGCCCAGCTGGATATATCGCGAGTTGCTGGAGAACACTTGGTTCCATTGGGCAAACAGGGGATTGCCCGGAATCAGGTATTGCGCCGTATTGCTGCTGGTGGAGTGGGGGCTGGGACTGATATCGTCCAGCAGCCCAGGAGTGTACTGCGGATGGTTGAACGCGTTGAAGAAGTCGGCGCGGAGTTGCAGATGGAAGCGCTCGCCAATCGCAAAATTCTTGGCCACCGTGAGATCCCAGTTATTGATGCGCGGAGTGGCCAGCGTGTTGCGTCCGGCGTCGGTCAACGCTCCCAACCCGGCGGCGATGTACTGCGCATTCGGGTTCGCCGCCAGGTACGCCACGGTCGCGCCGGAGCTGTTGGTGAGAGGAGTCACCGAGCTGCCCGTGCCGGGAATCCCATTGGGATTAATGATGGTGCGGTCCGAAACCGCGTCGCTGTTCAAATTTGCGTCGACTCCGCTCTGCGGAGTCACCAGTTCGCCGCTCTCGACGATATAAGATCCAGTCAGTTGATAGCCGCCCAGCGCATAGCGCGCCAGCCGGTTGGGCGCGTGCTCGAACCACGGCGTATCGTACAGCCACGTGACCGTGCCGCGGTTGGGATGGTCCAGCGCCGAATCCCCCCACTCGCTCCGGAGGTTGCCGAAATCCTGCGGGCGCCGCGGCGTCAGTACGGTAGTGTTGATTTCCGCCGTGCTGTCGTCCCGCAGATGGCTCCAGGTATAGGCGGCGTCAAGTTGCAGATGCCGCGAGAAGCGCTTTTTGAGCTCCGTCACCACCCCCTGGTAAATCGAGTTTCCCAGAGGCTCATAGGAAGTAATGGTGTTGGTGAATCCGTATGGCGCCAGAGGATTGTTGGTCTTCCTGAGCGCGGTGAGATGGCTCAGCGTGAGCGGCAGACTGTTCAGCGTGTCCTGCGAAGGCGCGGCCAGATACGTCGGCAGGTACGTCTCCGGCGTCACCACCGCGTCGCGATTCAGGTCGGTTTGCTCCAGCAGATGCACACCCTTGCTGGCAACGTCGCGAACTTCGAGCGTGAAGTCATGGGCGAATTCGTGTTGGACGCCCAGGCTAAAATTCATGGCGTAGCCCAGCATCTGGTTGGGGAGCCAGCCGGTGGTCGCGGCGCGAATCTGGGCCAATGTCGGGCTCCGCGGAAGAACGCTGGCCGGGATGCCGCCACCCACCAGGAAACCGTTCACCTGAGGATAGGTCGTAATGGTGGACGTGTCTTGCGGAGGCCGCACATTCGTGCCAATGTTGTCGAAAATCGGGTCGTAGCCGATCCCGAATCCGCCGCGGATGGTGGTGGTGGCCCGGTGCCCGGGCGAGTACGCGAACCCAAACCGCGGCGCGAAGTTCAGTTTCTGCGCCTGCGGAGCGAAGAAGCCGATCACACCCGGAACGTCCGCCACGCTGTTCAAGGCGAAATCCTTCATGGATTGCGAAACGCCGTTGTACTCATAGCGCAGGCCCAGGTTCAGGCTGAAGTTGTGCGTCACTCTCCAGTTGTCATTTATGAACCCGTAATAGGAGTTGGCGTTGCCCGAATACGAAGCCGTGCCGGCGGCGCGCTGCACCAGGTAATCCGGAGTCTGGTCGAGCAGGAAAGGCGCCATTGTCAAGTATTCGTAGTCGCCGCGTTGGAACGGGATGAACGTGTTGCCCGCGATCTGGTCCCGCACATCCACGCCAAACTTCAGCTCATGCTTGCCCTTGACCCAGCTCAGGTTGTCGATGAATTGATACGAGGTTTCCGCTGTCGCCTGTGGCGCGTTGGGATCCGGCCCGATCTGCACTCCCAAGTCATCCCAGATCTTGAGGTTCGGAAACTGGGCCAATCCCGGGTATTGGATATTGGGAACCGAATCGTTGTCATCGAACCGCCTGAAGGCCAGACGCACTTCGTTGAGCAGGTTGGGCCGGAAGGTATGAAACTCCGATAGGGAGACCAGTTCATCGGTGGTCAGGACGGGGGTCCAGAAAGACGGAAGATTCGCCTCCGTGTCGATTTTGGAAATACGGTTGGCGACGTAACGCACGCGCAGCTGATCGGTACTCGAAAGCGTATCGTCGATCGAACCCAGCCAATTGTAAAAATTCTGGTAGCTGGGAGACAGAACCGGTGAGATTCCCAGCGGAATGTTCACGCCGTCCACGGTAGAGGTTCCCTGGTTCGCCACTGGCGCAGGCGCCAGATATTTTTCGAGAATGCCCAGGTTGGTCTGTGAAACGCCAGGCATTGCCGCTAGAGTCTGATAGCCGGCCGCGGTGGGCGCGTCAACGGCTTGCGAGAGCGAACTGGCGTTGCCCAGCGGGTTGATCTCGACCAAACCGAAATAGAACAGTTTATTCCGGCGAATCGGTCCGCCCGCGTCTCCGCCGAAGCGGTTGTTATCGTAACGCGGATTGGAAAGAATCCCCTGCCGCGCCAGCGATTGGTCCACCGCGTTTAGATTGCGATTCAGCAGGTACTCGAAAAGCGATCCATGAAAGTCGTTGGTGCCGTTCTTGACGATGGTGTTGAACTGGCCGCCGCCGGAATGGCCGAACTCCGCGCTGTATTGGTTCTGGAGCAAGGTGAACTCCGCTACCCCTTCGTTGGACACCAGCGTGCTGGGTCCCGTGACGTCCTTGCGATTATCGTCCACTCCTTCAACCGTGAAATTGTTGTTCCGCGGACGCTGCCCGCCCACCGCGGGTCCGGCTCCCGCGCCGACACCGCCGGAGCTGGCTACGCCGCCGCTCAACAGCGAGAGATTTACCGCGGCGTTCCCCGCGTTATTCGCAACCGCCAGATCTTCCACGGCGCGCGTGTCCCAGTTGGACGTAATTTGCGCGGTAGTCGTGTCGAGCGGTACGGGAGCTTCCACCACGCTCACGCCGGTCTGTACCACCGCGGGTTGGAGCGTTGCGTTCACCGTGGTGGTGTTGTTCAGCTCTACCTGTACGCCTTTCACCAGTGCCGGGGCGAAGCTCGCGGCTTCCACCGTCACCGTGTACCCTCCCACGAGAATGTTGCTGAAACGGTAGGTCCCGTCCGCCGCGGTTGTGGAAGCGCTCTTGACTCCCGTGGCTACATTCTCCAAGCTGACCTTGGCGTTCACAACTGCGGCGCCCGTCGTATCGAACACAGTTCCGACGACATCTCCATCGATGGTCTGGCCGTAGATGGCCGTTCCGGCCATCATCGCGGCGAACAGTGCGACCGCGCGTAGTCCTCTCATGCTCTTCCCCTTGTTCAGGCGTGGTAGTATCTCATTGCATACATCGGGCGAGCATCGAAAAAACCGTACTAAAGACCGTACTAAAGCGGGTGAAATTGCGGCGAATGGTAAGAGGTAGGACTTTTTAGCTGCCGGATGCCCACAAAAGGGTGAGGTACCCACTCACCCCAAAGGGGGGGTACTAGGGGGAGCGTACCAGACCTGACCGGCGTGAACCCGGTTTCCGTCCAGTTGCCCCTCCCCATCAATGACAATGAGCAGCACAAAACGTCCCGGTGGAACCGAGAACTCGCCCGGTCCGGTGACCCCGCGCTTTCCCACGGTGAAGTATTCGCAGGACGCCAGCTCTTCCCCCCGGGCTCGAAGCTCGTGCGGCGTGCGGCTCGCGCCGGGCCACCGCAATCGAATGCTCGATGTGCAGCTCCCGCGGGCGGCCGTAGTCGTACAAACGGTACGTAATGTCGGAGCGCTGCTGGATCTCGCACAGCATCAGGCCGCCTCCGATGGCATGCACCGTCCCGGCCGGAATGAAGAATGTGTCGCCAGGCGCGGCTTCGTGCCATTCCAGCAGTTCCTCGATCTCGCCCTGAAAGCGCCGCCTCGCGCACGCGCTCTTCCGAAAGCCGTTCGCGAAATCCGGCCGCGATTCGCGCACCCGGCTGCGCCGCCAGCACGTGCCACATCTCGGTTTTCCCACGGCTCGCCGGCTCGCCTGGAATCGGATGATGTTGTGCCGCGTAGGCGTCGTCAGGATGCACCTGTACCGACAACTTCTCCGTGGTAAATAGGAACTTCACCAGCAGCGGCAGCTCAAGCTCGCCTGGACCCTCGAACCAGACTTCGCCGATTTCGTTTCCCGGTTGGGGAACAAGGGCTCCAGATGCTCCGATCCCCAGACCTTCTCCAGGAACCGCGGGTGTCAGGCGTTCCAGCGGCATCTAGACGCGAGCGGAGATAAACCGCTCCAGCCGATCCAGCCCGCGCTCCAGCTCCTTCATCGAGGTCGCGTAAGAGATGCGGATGTGTTCGGTGGTCCCGAAGGCCTCGCCCGGCACCAGCGCCACGTGCTCTTCCGCCAGCAGCTTCTCGGAGAATTCGAACGCGTTCTTGATGCCGCCAGTGAAGGCCGCGCTGACGTTGGGATACGCGTAGAAGGCGCCCTGCGGAGTTTGCGTCTTCACGCCCGGCATCTTGCGCAGGCGCTCCATCACATACTCCCGCCGCCTGCGGTATTCGGCCAGCATCGCGGCTACCGAATCCTGCGGCCCATTCAGCGCTTCGATCGCGGCCTTCTGCGTAATCGAATTCGGATTCGAGGTCGCATGGCTCTGCAGCTTGTTGATCCCCGCCACCACCGCCGCGGGCGCCAGCACGAAACCCATGCGCCATCCGGTCATGGCATAGGTCTTCGAAAGCGACCCGGCCACCACCACCGTCTCCTTCGCTCCCGGCAGCGAGGCGAGGGAGAACGGCTCGCTCGAATACAGGAACCGCTCGTAGCACTCGTCCGCCAGAATCCAGATGCCCTTGTCCTTGGCGATGCGGAAGATCCGCTCCAGCTCGCCGCGGTCGAACACCGCGCCGCTTGGATTCGACGGCGAGTTCAGGATGATCATCCTGGTCTTGGGCGTGATCGCGCGCTCCACCTGCGACGCCTTGAGCGTGAAGCCCTCGTCTTCGTCCGTGTCGACAAAAACGCACTTGCCCCCGGCGTAATTGACCACGTCTTTAAAGGTCACCCAGTACGGAACCGGAATGATGACTTCGTCGCCCGGATCCAGCAGAGCCTGCGTCAGATTGAAGATGGCGTGCTTGCCGCCCATGTTGGAGATGCACTCTTTGAGCGTGTAAGAGGTCCCGTAAAGGCGCTTGTGATGGTCGCAGATGGCCTGCTTGAGCTCCACCGTACCGCTGACCGGAGTGTACTTGGTGAAGTTGTCGGTCGATGCGCTTTGATCGCGGCCAGCGCTTGACGTTGTCCGGAGTCGGGAAATCCGGCTCTCCCGCGCTGAAGTCGACCACGTCGACGCCCTCGCGCCTCAAGCGGTCGGCCTCGGCGGCCACCTTCATCGTAGAGGACTCGCTGATCAGCGAAATCCGTTGCGCCAGTTCTTGTACGGTTTGCATAAGACCTCTGAAATCCCGGATGCACCCGCCCCTATCGGGCGGAAACTGCGTACCTGCCCTTGAGCCTGGCTTCCACCACCGGCGGCACCAAGCCCGCCACGTCGCCGCCCAGAGCCGCCACTTGTTTCACCAGGTGGGAGCTGATGAACGAATACGCTTCGCCCGCCATCAGAAACGCCGTTTCGATCTCCGGCCGCAGCCGCCGGTTCATCAGCGCCATCTGCAGCTCATGCTCATAGTCCGAGATGGCCCGGATGCCCCGCAGGATCAAGTTCGCTCCGCGCGCCGCCGCGTAATTCACCAGCAAGCCCGTCGAAGGAGCTAACCTCCACGTTGGGGTACGCCCCCACTACTTCCCGCAGCATCTCCACCCGCTCCTCCACGCTAAATAGCGGCTGCTTAGCGTCGTTCCGCAGCACCGCTACGATCAGCCGGCCTACTAGCCGGCTTCCGCGGGAAATTAAATCCAGGTGCCCGTTTGTGATCGGGTCAAAGGAGCCAGGATAAATCGCGACAAGGTTCAGCGGCGCCATCCTGTTCCCAAGAAGTCTCATGTTAACACGACGCCGGGACCCGCCCCACGCACTTGACAGGGTCGCTTTTGATATACTTCCCTACCATGAAGGATGCTCTGGATCTCCACGCCGCGGCACGAAATGCCGCTGCCCCGGGGGAAAGGCAGCGCGGCTGGCAATCGAATTACAGTAGTTAAAGTTGCGGCGCCGCAAAGGAAAGGAAAATGAAGAATATCTTTGTTGGGAACCTCAGTTTTCGGACCACCGAGGATGAGGTTCGGTCTCTGTTTGCGGCGTACGGGAGCGTGGAGCGCGTGAATCTCATCACCGATCGCGATACCGGCCAACCTCGCGGATTTGGATTCGTGGAAATGACCAACGATGGCGAGGCGGAAAGGGCCATTGCCGAGCTCAATGGGCGGGAGATCGGCGGACGCGCCATCAACGTCAATGAGGCTCGCCCGAAGGAAGACCGTGGCGGCGGCGGAGGAGGACGCAGAGGCGGCGGTTTTCGCCGCTAAGAAGCGCGGGCGCGCGGAGCAGCCCGTGGCGACCTCATTTGTGGCGATCGCCTCTTCAGAGCCTTTCGTTCTCTTGGCGTAGCTGGGCCTCGTCCAGAGGCGCAGCTTACCATCAGAACTTCGGAGGACAAGTCTGTGGCTTTTTCGAAACCGCTCGTGGTGTCCGCGCTGCTCGTCTGTCTTGCAGGAGTGGCGGCCGGACAATCGGGACAAGGCTACTTGAGTCTCGGCGTCGGCTCCGGCCCCGGTGGCGCGCTTACTGAGCCTGCCGCGGGTGGAGAATTCATCGTGGCTCAAACCGTCGGCATCGGCGGAGATCTCGGCGCCGTCCTGCGCCACAGCAGCTTCGGCTTCGTTTCCTTGGACGGATCCTTCCATCTCGCGCGCAACGCCGCAACCGGAAAAATCGATCCATTCATTGTAGGCGGGTACTCCAGAGCGTTCGATATCTTCTCCGGCCTCAACGGAGGCAATTTCGGCTTTGGCGTCAATTTCTGGTTCACTGACCATTACGGCCTTCACGCCGAATTTCGGGACTTGGTGGTCTCCTCCTCCAACTATTGGGCCGTTTGTTTCGGGATCGGGTTGCGTTGATCGTTTTCAGGGCGTTCCAACGCTGCCCGTTTGCAGTCATAATTAGGGGAACTCGGGGCTCAAACGGCAGCCCCTAAGGCGTTTTTAGGCGATTCCCTGGATTGTATCGGCGGCGCAACATCCTTAAGATCGGTCTGAAATGGTACTTCGGGTTGGCAGGTTCCAGAATCTTGCGGTTTGGACGTATCTGATCGCTTGCGCGCCGGCCTTCGCTGCCGACGTGCTCACCCAGCATAACGATCAGGGCCGTACCGGCCAGAACCTCAACGAGGTCATTCTCACTCCCAGCAACGTAAATTCGACTCAGTTCGGCCTGCTTCATAACCTCTCGGTGGACGGCAAGGTGGACGCGCAGCCGCTGTATGTGTCCGGCCAAATCATGTCGGATGGTCAGCCGCATAACGTGCTGATCGTCGCCACCGAGAAAGACTCGGTCTACGCCTTCGACGCAGATTCCGGCGCGACGCTCTGGCAAGTTAGCGTGCTGGGATCCGGAGAGTCGCCCTCTGACGACCGCGGATGCGGCCAAGTCTCACCGACCATCGGCGTCACCGGAACACCGGTCATCGACCTGAACAGCGGCCCCAACGGAACCGTCTATCTGGTCGCCATGAGCAAGAATTCCTCGGCATACTTTCAGAGGCTGCACGCGCTCAACCTTAAGACCGGAAGCGAGCAATTTGCCGGACCCGTCACCATTCAAGGAACCTATCCGGGCACGGGCGACGACAGCTCCGGTGGAAATGTGGTCTTCGATCCCAAACAATACAAGGCGCGGCCGGGCCTGTTGTTGTCGAACGGCGCCGTCTATATCGGATGGTCGTCGCACTGCGACGATCAGCCTTACACGGCCTGGCTCATGGGATACAACGAGAGCACGCTGGCGCGAATCAGCCTGGTGAACTTCACGCCCAACGGCCAGGAGGGATCGATTTGGCAGGCTGGCGCCGGTCCCGCGGCCGATGCGCAGGGCAATATTTATTTCCTGATGGCCAACGGGACCTTCGACACCACCCTCACCTCCGCCGGTTTCCCAGCCAGCGGCGATTACGGAAACGGATTCATGAAGGTCGCGCCGTTCGAGGTCGGCGGCCTTACCGTGACGGATTATTTCACCATGTCCAACACCGTCTCCGAATCGAACGGCGACGAAGATTTGGGCTCCGGAGGCGCGATGCTTCTTCCCGACATGGTCGACGCGAACGGGGTGACCCGCCATCTGGCGGTCGGCGCGGGTAAGGACGCCAACATATATATCGTCGACACCGACAACATGGGGAAATTCAGCCCCACGCAAGATCTGAACTATCAATTGCCGGCCACGCTCGGCGGCGGCGTCTGGAGCAGTCCCGCGTACTTCAATGGAATGCTGTATTACGGCGCTTCGGGTGACGTGATTCGGGCGTATCAGTTTTCGCAGGCGAGACTCGCCAGCAGTCCCTTTTCGGAGAGCACCCACGCCTACCCCTACCCCGGCGCCACACCCAGCATTTCGGCTAACGGCACAAGCAATGGCATCGTTTGGGTCGCCGAGAACACTTCGCCCGCCGTGCTCCACGCCTACGGCGCCACTACTCTCGGAACCGAGCTGTACAACACCAACACGGCGGCCAGTTCGCGCGATCACTTCGGCGCGGGGAACAAGTATATCGTCCCGACCATCGCCAATGGCAAGGTTTACGTCGGCACCACCGCCAGCGTGGGGGTGTTCGGACTGTTGCCGGGAAACACCAAGCCCGCGATCGTCAGCTCGCTTACGGCGTCCGGAACGACCGGGACTCCGTTCCGCTACCAAATTGCCGCCACCAACGGCGCTACCAGCTTCGGCGCGACTCCTCTTCCCGCCGGGCTGGTCTTCAACGCCGCATCCGGGGTGATCGCCGGTACCCCCTCGGTCGCTGGTACAACAAGCGTAACCATCAGCGCCAGCAACACCGGGGGAACCGTCTCCGCTACTCTTTCCATCAGCATTTCGAACCCTTGTCCGATCACCCTGACACCTGCGACGCGCTCCTTCCCTAGCGGGGGCGGCAACACAACAGTTGCCGTTACCGTCGCCAGTGGTTGTAGCTGGACGGCAACAACAACCAGCCCAACCTGGATCGGGATAACGGGGAGCCTCGGGAGCGGCTCCGGCAGCTTCGGCCTAACGGTGAGCTCAAACTCCGGGCAGGCGCGCTTGGGAACGGTGACCGTCGGCGATCAATCCTTCGTGGTGCTGCAATCCTCAGCCGTGGCGAGTTTCAACGATGTCCCGGCCGGCACGCAGTACCTCGACTATATCTCGCTGATGTCGACTTACGGCATCACCGCCGGCTGCTCGACCAGCCCGCCGTTGTACTGCCCGGACGATGGCGTCACGCGGGAGCAGATGGCGGTCTTCGTGGTAGTCGCGCTCGATCGTGCCCTCAACCAGACGGATGAGTACACGCCCGCCGCCATTTTCCAGGACGTGAGTTCCTCCAGCGTCTACTATCCGTTCGTGCAGAGACTGTATGATCTGGGTATTACCGCCGGATGTTCAACCAATCCGCCGGACTTCTGCGCCACCAATCCGATCACCCAGGGAGAGATGGCGGTGTATATCATCGTCGCTTGGATGCAGGCCAACAATCTGACCAGCTTCACCTACACCACCACGCCCTACTTCACCAACGTCCCCTCCACGGACCTGTATTTCCGCTTCGTTCAAAAGATGCGGGATATGGGGTTCTGGGATGGATGCAGCTCTACCGAGTACTGCGAAACCAGCAACGTCACGCGCGGCCAAATGGCCCCGATGCTGATGCGCAGTATCTTCGGGACCCCCTGATCGCTCTTACGCCGGCAGCCGGTTTCGCGATTTGGCGAACATCATGATGCTGGCGCCCTCCCCGAGACTCGGCCGGTAATCGATTCGACGACGACCGCTTGGCCGGACTCCACCATCGATGGCCGATCTCAGCCACCGGCGGGCTCCTCACTCGTAGCGCAGCGCCGTCAGAGGATCGACTCGCGTCGCCCGCCACACCGGCATCGCAATCGCGACCGCTGCGGCCGCGGCCAGAACTCCGCAAACCAGCGCCAGCGTCGCTGGATCGCCGGGATTGATTTCGTATAACAGGGACGTCAAGAATCGAGTCAATCCCAGCGCTGCGCCCACTCCCGCGCTTATCCCGATCGCGCACAGCAGCGTGCCTTCCTTCAGCACCAGCCTGGCGATATCTCCTCGCGATGCGCCCACCGCCACGCGGATTCCGATTTCATTGGTCCGCTGCGCCACCGAATAGGAAACCACTCCGTACACCCCGATTGACGCCAGCGCCAGAGCAAGCCCAGCAAAAATCAGCATCAGCACGGATTGAAACTTCGGACGCGCCACGGAACGATCCACCACTTCTTTCAACGTACGAATCTTCGACACCGCCTGATCGGGATTCACCTGGTGCACCGCATCGGTCACCGCCCGGACGACCTGCGCCGGATTGCCCTTGGTCCGAACGATCAGGTTCCCAAACGCCGGGGTCTGCAAATTGGCCACGAAAATCGTCGGCTCCGGCGCCTCCGCCATTCCCACATGCCGAGCATCGCCCACCACTCCCACGATCTCCACCGGATTCGTCACCGTCCAGCAAACCGCCAGCTTTCTCCCTACTACGTCCTCGCCCGGATAAAACTTCCTGGCGAAGGCGCTATTAACCACCACCACGCTCCGCGAATCGAACCGGTCGTGGCTGTCGAACTCGCGCCCGCGCTCGATCGGAATTCCCATCGTCTTGAAGTAATCCGGACCAACCACGGAAAATTCCGCGCTCGATTGCTCCGTCATCGGCGGCATGGGACCGTCCCGAGGCGTGGTGAAGCAGGAGCGCGACTGTCCCTCCATCGCCAGAAATTGAGTTGTGCTCGCCGATTCAACCCCGGGTGTGTTGCGCACCTCCGAAACTATTCTTTCGAAATACTGCGCCCTCACCTTATCGTCGGAGAATCGCTGTGCCTGGGAAAGATTCATGGCCAGCACGCGCTCGGTATCGAACCCCGGATTCACGCTCGATAGCCGCGCGAAGCTTCGCGCCATCAGTCCCGCACCTACCGAGAGCAGCAGCGCCATTGCGATCTGAATGCATACGAACGCGCGCCGGATTCCCTTGCTGGCCGTACGGGGGCGAAAGCGCAAGCTCTGCTGCAAATCGCTTTTGCCGAGACCCATCAGCGGAACCAGCCCAAACACCGGCGCCGTCAGCAGGCACAGCAGGGTGGCGCACGCAAACACGCGCGCGTCCAGCGTAACCGATTCCGTGCGCGGCAGCGCCGCCACTTGCGGCAGCAACCGCAGCACCGCTTGCAGTCCGAACTGACCGGCGATCAGGCCCAGCGCACCGGCAAGCGCCGAGACCAGCAGGCTCTCCGTCGCTAGCTGGCTGAACACGCGGCCCCGCGACGCGCCCAGCGTCTCCCGCAGCGAAATTTCCTTGTGGCGCTCAGCTCCTCGCATGAGAAACAAATTCGCCACGTTGGAGCACGCGATCAGCAGCAGGAATCCCACCGCACCCAATAACACCAGCAGCGCCGTTCGCACGTCTCCCGTGACGTCTTGAAGCGCGGGCACCGCCTCGGCGCTCCAGCCCTGGTCGAAATTGGGGCGCTCCTGGGCGAGTTGCGCCGCTACGCGCTTCAAATCCACATCCGCTTGCTCCACCGTCACTCCCGGCTTCAGACGCGCCACAGTCGCGAACGCTCTGCCCCCTTGCCAGGCCGGAGAATGATCGATCGGCAACGGTAGCCACAGCTCGGCCTCCAGTTTGGGAAACGAGAAACCTGCCGGCATCACTCCAATCACGGTCATCGGCGCGCCGTTCAACACCAGCTTCTTTCCCAGAACTCCCTTGTCGCCGCCGAACCGGCTTTGCCACAGTTCATAACTCAAAATGGTCACCGCGCCCTGCCCGAAGACACCCTCCTGCGCCGTGAACGTCCGCCCCATCACCGGCCGCACGCGCAGAATATCGAAGAAATTCGGAGTGACGCCCAATCCCGTCACCGCAACCGGCTCACCCTCGCCGCTCACATTGACGGTCTGCACAGGACTGGTTGCCGCCATGCCGTCGAACGCCTGCGTGCGCGCCTGCCAATCCAGAAAATTCCAGGCGTTGACCACGTTCCGATGAAAATCCCGCTGTGGCAGAACTTCCCACAGCCGCACCAGCTTGTCCGGCTGCGGATACGGCAACGGACGCAGCAGAACCCCGTTGACCACCGTGAAAATCGCCGTGCTTGCGCCAATCCCCAACCCCAGGGTCAGTACCGCCACGGCGGTAAACGTCGGATTCTTCAGCAGCCCTCTCACCGCGTAGCGAAGGTCACGGCCGATCGTATCCAGAATCGAAATCGAGTTCATACGATAAATCTCCTCGCGAATCCGCGTGCTGTTCCCCAACTTCCTCCGCGCCGCATCCCGAGCCTCGGCCTCGCTCATGCCCCGCGCGAGATTCGCGTCCGTCTCCATCCGCACATAGGACTCGATCTCCTCGCGACGCTCGCGATCCCACTTCGCTCTTCGAAAGAACTTCGCCCAGCTCATGTTCTTCCAAATATACTCCACTCGATCATCGACTGGTAGATACAAGAAGAACTACCGCGCGGAACGATCCAGGTTACGCGTTCCCACCCTGAGTCCATCGACTGGGCTCCCTACCCGATCGAATGCGGCACGAATTGGCCGAGGTTCGTCGTGATCGGCGTATCCGACTCCCGAATGCCGATCCCCGCCGCTGCGTTTCCCGCCTCGTGCCCAATCACCCAACTCCCGATCACTGGGTATTTGTCTCCGAAGCTTCGCATCGGGGCGAGCTGTTGATAGACGAACCCCTCTTCGCCATAATCCCCATCCGTCACCACATCGCCTTGCCGGCTCCGCAGCGTCACATTGGCCCCTTCCCTTCCGAGCAGCGGCTTCTTCACCCACTCGTTTCCCTCCGGTTCCGCCCAGCTTGCCTCCAGTAAATAAGGATGGCCAGGAAAAAGCTCCCACAAAACCGGAAGCAGACCTTTATTCGACAGCAGCATCTTCCACGCCGGTTCCACCCACAGCACGCTGGACCCGGCCAGATACTTGCCGAACTCCTCATGCACCATCCATTCCCACGGATACAGCTTGAACACCGTGCTCAACAGCCTTCCGTCCGGAGCAACGAATCTCGACCCATCCCAACCGATTCGGTCAATCAGGAAACTTGAAGTAGACAGGCCGGCTTGTTGCGCGGTGTCGAGCAGGTACGTGACCGTCATCCTATCTTCCGCGTCTTCGACCGAGCAAAAGTCGATGTGCCGGCCGGGAAGCGATGGCGCAAGGTCTTTCCAGGCGGCAATCAGCCGCTCATGAATCGAGTTGAACTGATCCGACCGCGGACGCGTGTCCTCCAGCCAATACCACTGCACCACCGCCGCTTCCAGCAACGAGGTCGGCGTATCCGCATTGTACTCCAGCAGCTTCGGGGGCCCTTGGCCGCAGTACGCCAGATCGAATCGCCCATAGAGTGACGGAGGTTCAGCTTCCCAGGAAGCTTCAATCAACGGAACGGCGCACTCCGGAATCCCCATGCGCGCGAAGAGGCGGCAATCGATGATGTGCTGCGCGGCCTCCAGCGCCATTTGCGCGAGATGATTCGTCGCCTTCTCCAGTTCCTCCACCTCGCGCGGTGTGAATTCGTAGAAGGCGGCCTCGTTCCAGTAGGGCTGGCCGGGGGTGTGCCAGATGAGCCCGGCGGCTTCCACGCGATTCTGCCAGCCGGGCCGCGGGCAGGCGGGAATCCGCCGCATCAGCCTCCAACGGGGTGGCGGCGCGCGGTAGCCCCGAAGCCTTCAATCCGCGCCTCGGTGAATCCGTTGTGCGCGGCCGAAAGGCAGTTCGCTGGGATCGGAGTTGCCGCGCAGGGATTCAGACCGGCCGGTGCTCCCGGCGTTCCCGTGGCCGGAACTGGAGCGCCCGGTGTGTCCCCAACCGGTGGACCTTGTCCCAGCGCCGTGGCCATCGCCACCGCGGCTACCACCGTCAACGTAATGCCTTGCGACTTCTTCAAGGCCGCCCCTCCAAGCTAACCCAGCAGCGCTTACGCAGTTTATATCATCGTCCCGGAGCGTAGTCGAGCAAAAACTTACGGGCGGCCTTCATACCGTGCCCAACGGCCTTGTTCCACCGGCAGACGGGAATTCAGGCGGATCGGAATTCAGAGAGGATCCTCCACCACCCCCTCCTGCGGGTATCGGGGGTACCGTCGTACGTTCCCGATAAAGCATTTTTCTTGTGGGCCTTAAAGCATCCTCGCATGGTATGGCGACGGCCGCGGCTCCACAATGAATCAGGATGAGGATTCGAAAGCTTGGTGGCTTGGCGGGAGGTCTGCTGGTGCTAGCGGCGCTCACACCCAGGGCGCACGCGTCGACCTCCTTCACAAACGGCGCGTTCACGGAATCCTGCACGGGCGGGAGCGGCGCCGCCACGCAGACCACCTGCACCGATGGCGGCGGACAACTGGGCTTCAACACAGACGCGACCGGATGGACCAACGGGCAGGTCGGGACATCCTATGGATCGCCGGCTACCACATACGGCTACAACTTCTTGTTCACTTCCAGTTCCCAGGCGACAACCGGAACCAACGGCACTGACGGATCGATCGCACTGTATAACGGCACCGGCGGCACCTTTACGCTAACCGGCGCCCAAAACGGCGACGGCATTACGGGCGGCGCGGTGCCGGGTGGCGGCAATATCATCGCTGATGACGGGGCCTATAATGCCGCAGCTATCTCTCAGACCATCACCGGCTTGACCCCCGGCGCGGAATACGCTGTCGGGTTCTATTGGGCCGGCGCCCAGCAGACTGGTTTCACCGGCGCTAACACGGAACAGTGGCAGGTCACCCTGGGCAGCCAGACGCTGTCCACAGCGGTGGTGGACAACAATAGCGAGGGGTTCACGGGTTGGATGCAGCAGACGCTCACCTTCACCGCGACCAGCGCGAGCGAGGCGCTGTCGTTCCTGGCGGTCGGCACGCCGGTTTCACCAAGCGAACCGCCTTTTGCCCTTTTGACCGACGTAACCTTTGCGCAAACGCCTGAGCCCGGGACGCTGGGCCTGATGCTGACGGGATTCGGCTTGATCGGAGCGGGCGTTCTGAGATCGCGCCGCCGGGCCAAGCGCCAGTAACCGACGAGCACACCGATCGCAACTACGCGTCGACGTTGCCGGTATTCGATCTTCTGTTCGGCACCCGGTACCTTCCAGAATGCCCTCGCCACGTCGTCCGGAGAACTAGACCTTCCAGCCTGGGCGAGCCGCTTTGGCGGCGCTACCCTTCCAACCACGAAATGCGCCGTGAGATGATAGAGTGCTTGAAAAGCGCAGAGCACTTGAGGAGCAAGGAGGAATGACCATGAAATATAGGAAGGTAGCGTTACTTTTAACCCTGGCCTCAGCCGCGTCATGGGCGCAGGTGAACATCGGCGAACAGAAGCCCGAGGCCAGCATGCCCTTCACCATGACCACGGTGACCACCTTTGAGCTGCCCTGGCGGCTGGCCTTCCTGCCCGACGGCCGTATGCTGGTCACCGAAAAAGTCGGGCCCGTTTGGCTGGTTACCCAAAAGGGCGAGAAGATCGTGGTGGCCGGCACGCCCCCGGTCTATTGGCAGGGCCAGAACGGCATGCTGGGCGTCTTCCTCTCGCCCCATTACGCCACAGACCAGAGCATCTATCTCACCTACGTCGAGCCGGGTGACTACGGCGGGGGCTTGGCTCTCGCCCGCGCCAAGCTGAACATCACCGCGACCGCGGCCAGCCTGGTGAACTTCGAAGTGCTGTGGCGCCAGTTGCCCAAGGGCAAGGGCGGCCAGGAAGGCGGGCAAATCGCCTTCTCGCCCGACGGCCAGTATCTGTTCATGACGGTTGGCGACCGCCAGCGCTTCACCCCCGCCCAGGACCCGGACCAGCCCGAAGGCAAGATCCTGCGTCTGACGCTGGACGGCAAACCCGCCCCCGGCAATCCCAACTTCGGCAAGACCGGCGCTTCCACTATTCCCCTGATCGATCCGCCGGCTGACACCGAAGCCGCCAAGACCGCCAAGGTGGTCAGCACCTATACCTTTACCGCGCCCAACCTGACGCCGGCCGAAACCTGGTCGAGCGGTCACCGCACGCCTTACGGCATGGCGTTTTCGCCCACCGGCGAATTATGGGAGGTCGAGCACGGCCCGCGCGGAGGCGACGAGCTGAACCTGATCGAGAAGGGCAAGAATTACGGCTGGCCACTCGTCTCCTACGGCCAGAACTATAACGGTGTGCCCATTCCGAAGCCCGACACGCGGTCCGACCTGACGCAGCCGGTGCTGTATTGGGTGCCCGTGATCGCGCCCGGCAGCCTGATGTTTTATACCGGCAAGCAGACCTTCCCGCAGTGGAACGGCAATATGTTCATCGGCGGCATGGGGACCATGTCGCTCAACCGCTTCATTGTTGACGGCCACGGCGGCGCCAAATCCGCCGAGCGCTGGAATGTGGGAAAACGCATCCGCGATATCGAGGAAGGCCCCGATGGCTCCCTCTGGTTGCTGGAAGACGCCAATCCCGGCGCCTTGATCCACGTGAGTCCCAAGTAGTCGCTATCAGTTCGCCGGATCCACCGGTGGCGCGCCTCGCCCGCGCCCTTTTACGGGCCGGTTGTCGGGAATCCGGAACGCCATGAACTCGGCCTGCGGTTTTCCGTCGATGTTGCCGCCGACGGGGATCACGACGTATTGCACCCCATTGACCATGTACGTCATGGGACCGCCGGTGGCTTGCGCCGGCATGTAGACCGCACCGACGTTTTGCCCGGTCGCCTTGTCGTAGGCTCGAAGCATCGCGCCTTTGCGGCCATCGTCCATGGTCACTGTACCCTTCTCGCCGGCGATGACCAGCGTCTTGGTGACCAGTGTGATTGCCGCGCCGGGGCGTCCAGTGCGTCCGATATTCAGACCCTTCAACGCAGGGTTATTGCGGACGTTGTCCGGCGTGTCTCCGTGCGGAACGTGCCAGAGAATGGTGCCGGTTTTCAGGTCGATCGCCGAGATCTGCCCGTAGGGCGGCTTTAACAGCGGCAGCCCTTCCACCGTCGTACCGCCTTGCACGCCCGGCGCACGCCCGGAAATCCAGCCGACATCCGATCGCGCCCCGGACGGCACCAATCCCATGGGTGTTGCGCCCCGGCTGGAGCCGACGTAGACAACGCCAGTCTCCGGGTCGATCGACCCACCCATCCAGTTCGAGCCGGACAGCGACGCCACCAGAGTCGCGTAAGGACCTTCCGCCTTGCTCACCACCGGCGGCGTAAAGATCGGACCGATCTTGTAATGTTTCACGAGGTCCAGCGCCTCTTGGTGCAGCTTCGGTGTGAAATCGATCAGCACGCTCTCATCGACGCCCTGATTTTCGTAGGGCGGAGGCGCGGTGGGAAACGGTTGCGTGGGCGAATACCACTCGCCTGGAACGTCGCCCTTTTCCACCGGACGCTCCTCGATGGGCCACACCGGTTCGCCGGTTTCCCGATTGAACACGTACAGGAACGCTTGCTTGCTGGGCTGCGCCACCACGGGGACTCGCTTGCCCTTGATCTGGACGTCGGCGAGGATCGGGGGCGAGGGATTGTCATGATCCCAGATGCCGTGATGGACGTATTGAAAATACCAGTTGCGTTGGCCGGTTTCCAGGTCCAACGCGACCAGGCTTTCGCCGAACAGGTTATTCCCGGGGCGCGGCCCGCCATAGAAATCGCCTGTCGGCTCCTCCACGCCGACGTAAACCACGCCGCGCGCCTCATCGATCGAGGACTCTCCCCAAGCGCCCGTGTTTCCGGTGTACGACCAGGAATCCTGCAGCCATGAATCGAATCCAAACTCACCCGGCTTCGGAACGGTATGGAAGATCCACTTACGCTTGCCGGTGCGGACATCGTATCCGCGAACATATCCCTTTACGTTGGTCTTGCTGGTGGGCACACCACCCGGTTTGTGAGCCGCGCCCACCACGATGGTGGTCCTGCCGATCATCGGGGTCGCGTGAATGCCGATTTCACTGCTCATCGGGTCGATCTCCTGATCGTCGTCCTGCTTGAGATCCACCACTCCGTCGACGCCAAAAGTGGGTATCCGGTTGCCGGTTTTCGCGTCCAGCTCAATCATGCGATACCCTTGCGTGAAGTAGACGATGCGTCTGTCATCACCATCGGCCCAGTAGGCCAGCCCTCGCCCGGACAGACGCCTGGGGCGAAACTTCCGCCCGTTTGCCCTCGTCTTCGCGGTGGGTCCACAACAACTCGCCAGTGGCGGCGTCTGAGCGCGACCACGTCGCGCCGGTCCCCGGCCGTGGAGTAAAGGACGCCGTCGATCACCAACGGCGTCGACTCCAGATTGGTCTCCGGCACCGGACCCAGATTCGCCGTGGTAAAGGTCCACGCCACTTGCAGCTTGGAAAAATTGCTCGCGTCGATCTGGCTCAGCGGTGAGTAACGCGTGTTCCCGGTATCGCCGCCATAGGAGCTCCAGTTGCTATTGGCCGCCCCCTGCTGCGTCTTGGCGGGTATCGCCAACATGAGGAGAAATGCGGCCGCGCCAGCGACTTGCGGCGCAAGCCATGGGGTAAGCGATGGACCGGGCGCGAGCAATCGTTTGGTTCTCCAATGTGACATCGTGGTTTCCTGCCTCCTTTGCGCGAAGACGACAAACGAGTTTACACCATTCACCACTCACTAATTTTCCAGTGAGATAGTAACTCCAGGAGGTTCCCATGCCGCTCCCAGCAGACCTGTTAAGTCGGAAGCAAACTGACTTCGTTCTTTGGCACGCGCAACCCGCTGCCGCCCCGCCCGTTCTGGTCATCGGCGAATTTCAAGCCGGCAATCCTCCGTCGTTGGGAAATGCCAAGCGATTTCCACTCGCGCCGGTGGCCGGGTTTGCCGATCTCTTCTCCATCCCCGCCGCGAGTTGCGGCCTCACCGACGGCGCCGTTTACCACTACTTCTTCGAACCGTCCGGCGGACCGCAAACCACCGATCCCGCCGCCTCCACCGTGGACTGGCGGTTGCTTTCAGACCGTCTGCCGCCTCCCTTTACCTCGGACGAACGGCAGCCCGCCGCGGTCGTCCAATTTCAAGCCGGCCGCCTGGTTCCCTGTGATCCAGCCGGCGAGGTCGCGGATTTCACTGGCGACCCCAACCCTGCCACCTTGGCCACCAACAATCACTTGGTGATTTATGAAATGCCGACGGCGTGGGCCAACGTGTCGGCTACCACGGACCAGGACGTTGGCGTGGGGACCTTCCGGGACGTGCTGGCGTTGATCGACGTGAACGCCACCGGCGCGAATTTCGATAACCTCGGAGTGACGCAGGCCGGCAAGACCTATCTTTTGGACCTGGGCATCAATGCGATCGAGCTGCTGCCTCCCGCCGACAGCTTCTTCAAACGCGATTGGGGCTACGACACGGCGCACTACCTCGCCCCGGACGCGGAACTCGGGTTTCCGGATGGGTTCAGTTCCTCGACCGCCAACCACGATCTCGCCGCTTTGGTTCGGACCGGCCACCAGCACGGCATTCGCTTTTTCCTGGACGTGGTGATGGCGTTCGCGCGGGATGAGCCGTACCAGACTCTCAACCTGGACGACTTTTACATTACCGATCCCGGCGCGGATCTGAACGACCCCGATTCGCACACCTCTCGCGGCACCGGGCCGGATAACCTGCGCAATGGATTCGGCAGCGTGCTGTTCCGCTACGCCAAGTTCGTCAACGCCTACGATCCGATCTCCGGAACGCAAATGGAGTTATCGCCGGCGCGGCAGCTCATGCTCAGCTACATCACGCGATGGATGCGCGATTTCCGGATCGACGGAATCCGCATGGATAGCGTGGAAAACGTCTCCAACTGGGATTTCGTCCAGGCATTCAAGGATCGCGCGCGGGCGCTGTTTGAGGAACGCTGCGCGGCGGCCGGTGTCAGCGCCACCGACGCGGACGCGCGTTTCCTGGTGGTCGGCGAAGAACTCAGGCTTCCCATGGCGCTGTTGACCCAGGGCCGGCTGGACGGGCTGTGGAACGACGTCTTCCGCGCGCTGGTCCGCTCCGTGATTCTGGGCGAAGGCGACAACGGCGCCTTCGAAGCCAACGTCCGCCAGATGGTGGACTGCCGCAGCCTCGGTTTCACGGATGGTTCCCAGGCAATCAACTACATCACCAGTCACGATGTCGAGGGATTCCGCCGCGAACGGATGTACAACTTTCTGGTCAATAACCAGCTGTCGGGGCTGGACCTGGAGAAACGCTGCAAGCTGGCCTTCGTCTGCCTCCTGACTTCGGTGGGCGTTCCCATGATTCTCGCCGGCGACGAATTTGCGGATGAGCATTCGCGCTTCGACCAGTTCGGCAATGTGACGCAGAACGGAGGCAAGCAGGTGGATCCCGTGAACTACGGGCGCCTGGAAGGGTCCGATCCCATCACCCAGATGCGGCAGCGCATTCTCGCCTACGTTTCCGGCCTGGTGAAGTTCCGCGTGTCGTCCCCCGCCTTGGGAGTCAACGACAACAATTTCTTCCACGTCGACTTCAACGACAACAAGCGCGTGCTGGCCTGGACGCGCGGAGCCTCAGGTATGGATCCGGTGGTTGTGCTGGCCAATTTCTCGGATTTTGTCAGCACGGCATCCGGACCGGCCGCGGCGGAGTACGTGGTGCCGGGATGGCCGGCCACGCCGGCGGGGAAGCAGTGGCGGGAGGTGTCGCAGAACCGCGTGGTCCCGCCGGACTGGGTCGGCCGCGAGCCAATCTTTCCCTGGGAGGCCAAGGTTTACACCACCTTTTCGTAATCGGCCTTTTCGTAATCAGACGCCTACCGGCGCCGCCTTGGGTCTCAAGCTGCTACGCGGTTCTGTCGATTGACAGATATGCGGGTTCTCTCGATTTTTCTGCTGGCTCTGACGTTTTGCTCGAGGCAATCTGGCGAAAGCAAACTCAACGATTTGCTCCGGCGGATGGAGCGCGCGGAGCAGACCGGCGACTTCAACACCTGGGCGAGCCTTTGGACGCGCGACAAGTCAGGCGACGTTGAAAAGATGCGGCCTTACGTCAGGCCGCGGCCGGAGCACCACTATCGCCCAATCAAGAGTTTCATTCGCGGCGATGAGGCCGTGCTCTTCGCCCAGGGAGCCACGCCGGATTCCTTTGTCACCATGATGCTCCGAAGAGAGGGCGGAGAGTGGAAGATTCAGGACCAACTGTGGAGAAATACCGCACAAAACCCGAACTCGGTCTACGCTTTTTTGCCTCCCGGCCCGGGCGCGTTTGTGCGCGCCGGATCGCGGTGGGACCAGGTCGCGCCGGCGATGGATCCCAGCCAGGCGGCCAGCCTGCGATGGCAGATGAAGGCCGTTTTCGACGAGTCCTACCTGTATATCCGGATTGAGTCGAGCGCCAACCTTCCCGCGCCGGGGAGCCCGATCGCAACGCCGCCCAGTGGTTGGCCCGTCCTCAAAATCGAGACCTCGGATGCGGGGGAGTTCCTGTTGTACGACGCGGCCAATGTCGGTGACTGGGCGACGTTCGATGCGCAGGGCAAAGCGAACAGCCACCGCCCTTACGCGGTCTATTCCATCCGCCTGGAGCACGACGATCATGAAGTCTTCTCCACTTCGGCCGACTTGCAACCCAGCCCGCTAATCGAAGTGGCAGGGCGGGACTACGACATCCGGATTCCCCTGGCAACCATGGGCATCATGGATTCGCGCGCGACCAGGATGACCGTCGGCGACGCGCAGTGGCCAACAAGCGCGGTGGTAAGCGTCGCGGTCCAAAGGTATCGAAGCTAGCTCGCGGCGATGTTGCTCTGGCGGTCAAAGCGCCATTCAAACCAGCGATTCAAACCAGTAAGCTCCGCAGATACTCCGCCGCGGCGTCCGCGCCTTCTTCCGGAGCCCACGGCGCGAACTCCTTATCCGTCGCCGGGTCCCATGGGCCCGGCTTCACCTCGTAACAGACGGCCACCGGACTCAGCGCCGCGATGGTGTGATACAGCCCCGGCCGGACGTTCGATCCCCCGCGCAACCGTCGCGTTCGCGACGCACGCCGGCAGCTTCCCCGCAAAGGGGCCGTCTCCCAAAAGATGCCCCGAAGCGATGCGCCCGTCGTCCTCAAACACCACCGCCACCATTTGTCCCGACAGCACCACAAACGATTCAGCCTTGGGCGGCGTTCGATGGCGATGTGGCCGCACGTAAGAGCCCTCCAGAAACACGTTCAGGAAGCGGTGGGGGTTGTCCGTGTCGCTATCGTGGAAATTGTAGTTCTTTCGCCGCCGCGGCGAAGCCTGAGCCTGAGCCGCAATCGATTCAACAAGATCCGCGGTAATGAGCTGGATGGCCGCTTTCTGTTCCATGGTCTAATCGTACATCGGTGCGGATAGAATAGATGGGGCGTCATGGAACACACAAAAACATTCTCGCTTGCTTTCGCCGCGGTCCTGGCCCTGGCGACGCCATCGCTGTTCGCTCAACCGCCTTCCGATGTGCTGGGGCTGGCCCTGGTGGGTCACCAGGTCTCCGATCTGGAACGGTCCATAAAATTCTACGAGGCCATCGACTTTAAAGTGGCCGAAGGACCCAGCGCCTGGGCCGTTGACAAAGATCTGAACAAGCTGGGCAACACGCCGGGGGCAGAATCGCGGACGGCCATCCTGAGGGTTCAAAGCTCCGTCTCCGATCTCCCCTTCACCCTGGTGCTGCGCCAATACCGCGGGATCAAGCGTCAGGACTGGAGCAAGCTCAATTCCTGGGACCTCCTGGACTGCCATATCGATATGACCGTGGACGGCAGTGTCAGCACGCTGCTGGACAAACTGGACGCAAAGAACATGCTGACCATGCCTGAAGTTCAAGGTCTTGCGAATCCACGCCAGCAACCGGGATTCCGCCGCTACGCCTTCATCCAGGATCCCGACGGATTAGTCATTGAGAACTTCGGGAAACCCATTCCACAGCCCGGCGATCCTCCCGCGCGGCCTACCGTTTCCAACTCCTCCGCTACGGCTCAAAACATCGACCGCCTGGGCAAGCAGACCGGCTTCAATCACTACGCCACTAACGTCATCGATCCCCAAAAGGCCCGCGATTTTTATATGAGAGTGCTGGGCGGCGATTATCCGCCCATCGAGAACCCCAGCGCCCCCCAGATCATGCAAAATGGCTGGTTTCCTCAGGCGATGACCAAGAACAACCTGCGCATTGAGCTGGTCTATTTCGCGTTGAACAAGGGCAAGGCCGCTCCGCCCGTCAACTTCCAGGACATCAACGCCAACTTCGCCGGCTTTCAGGTGAGCAACATTGAAACCGCGTACGCCAGAGCCAAGGCCAACGGCGCGATCACCGTTTCAGAAGGCGGCATTATCAAGTATCACGGCGGGCGCGCGGCGATGATTCGCGATTCCGATGTTGGGGGCTACATCATGCTGTGGGAGCCTGGGCCGTCAAAGAAGGAGTGAGCTCGCCGCTAGCTTCCGCGTGCTGGTGCGCTTATGATGTTCCCATGCGCACCAAAAGCCTGACCGTTATGCTGACCCTAATTGTGGTCATGGGGGCCGTGCCGGCCGCTGCTCAGTGGCTGAATCTTCCCACTCCCGGCATTCCGCGCACCGCTGACGGCAAGCCCAACCTTTCCGCTCCTTCGCCAAAAACGCCGGAGGGCAAGCCCGACTTCTCCGGCATGTGGATACCGCGCGACATCCTGCCTTGCGACCAGAAAGAGCGCGGCGTGCAGTGCATTGAGCTACCGCTGACGCCGCAAGTGCTCAACTTCGCGCTGGGGCTCAAGGACGGCCTTCCCTATCAGCCCTGGGCGGCTGAATTGGTTAAGAAACGCGCACAAGACGTGGCTTACATCGATCCGCACACCCACTGCATGCCTCCCAACTATCCGCGCGCCTGGGCCTTCCCGGAAACTCAGAAGATCTTCCAGACCCCCAGCCAGCTTGTGATCCTGCACGAATTCAACGCCAGCTACCGCCAGATTTTCTTCGATGGCCGCAAACTTCCGGAAGACATGCTGCCGACGTGGAACGGTTATTCGGTGGCCCACTGGGACGGCGACGCACTGGTGGTCGAGTCAGCCGGATACCGCGATGATTCCTGGCTGGACACCCAGGGGAATTTCTTCTCCAGCGAGGCGCGCGTCACGGAGCGCATTCGCCGCCCCAGCTTCGGCAGTCTGGACGTGGATGTTACGGTCAACGACCAAAAGGTATTCACCAGGCCCTGGACCGTCTCCTTGCATATGAGGCCGCTGCTCGACACAGAGATGCTCGACTTCATCTGCATGGAAAACAACAAGGATCTGGACCACATGCGGCCTCCCGCGGAGCACCGCTAAGCCGGCCACACAGCTAGGCGTCGCGTCTCTGTTCAAGACCGGACCGGGAATGATACAATGCGCCTGAGTTTTGACCTATGCTTCGAACTATGCATCGATTCATCCTGACCGCGCTCGGTTTGACCGCCGTAGCGGCCCGCGGCGAGAGCGTCACCTTCAATAAGGACATCCTTCCGATTTTTCAGGCGAACTGCCAAAGCTGCCATCGCCCCGGCGAGATCGGTCCCATGCCGCTGCTCGATTACTCCAATGCCAGGCCCTACGCCAAGGCCATCAAGACGGCCGTGTTAACTCGCAAAATGCCGCCCTGGTTCGCCGACCCGCGCTACGGCCACTTCGCCAATGATCGCCGTCTCAGCGACGCCGACGTGAACAAAATCGTTGCCTGGGTGGACGCGGGCGCGCCTGAGGGCGATCCCAAGGACAAGCCTGCACCCCTCCAGTGGACCGACGGCTGGAATATTAAGCCGGACGTGGTCTTCGAAGTCCCGAAACCTTACACCGTCCCCGCAACCGGAACCATCGAGTACACCTACTTTGTGGTCCCCAGCGGTTTCACCAAGGATACCTGGGTCATTGACGGCGAGGTTCGTCCCGGCAACCGCTCCGTCGTGCATCATGCCAGCGTTCATGTCCGGCCTCCGGGTTCGCACTGGCTCGAAGCCGCCAAGCCCGGCGAGCCTTACGTTCCTCCCAAGACGCCGCCGGGCGAAGTCGCGAAGGACGCCAACGGCCAGCCCCTGAACGTCAGCAACGAATGGCTGCTCGGCTATGTGCCTGGGGTACACGGCGAATATTTCGATAAAGAGCATCGCGCCGCGAAACTCATTCCCGCCGGCTCCGACCTGGTTTTCGAAATGCACTATACGGCTAACGGCAAGGCCGCTGCCGCCGATCAAACCAAAGTTGGATTCGTGCTGGCGAAGGAGCCTCCCCAAAAGCGCCTGCTGACCGTCCCTGTGGCCAACATGGATTTCGTCATTCCTCCCGGCGATGCGAATTACCCCGGCCACGCCGACGCCACGTTCGACAAGCCCGTTCAACTGGTCTACTCCCAGCCGCACATGCATCTTCGCGGCAAGGATATGGACATCCGGCTGGTCTATCCCACCGGCGAAACGCAGATGCTGGTCAGCGTCCCGCACTTCGATTTTGGCTGGCAGATGGTCTACTACGAAGACAAGCCGCTGATGCTGCCCAAGGGCACCCGCATCGAGCTGAGCGCGCATTGGGATAACTCCGCCAACAACCGCTACAATCCCGATCCCAGCGCCACCATCCGCTGGGGCGACCAGAGCTGGGATGAGATGATCTTCGCCTGGGTGGGCGTGGTTGTGGATCGCAACGACGATCTCGACTCCGTGATGGCGGTGCGGCGCGGCAATGCCGCAAATTCAAGTGCCTCGCGCTAGAGGTCTCCTCGCATGAGCGCCGCAGCTCCCGGGCAAGGTACCCTGGCCCGTAGAATCGTGCGCAGCGCTCGCGCCTGGAGCCCGCGAGACCTTCCCGAACCGGCCGCGGAAAAAGTCAAAATCTGCCTGCTCGACTTTTTCTCCTGCGCGCTCGAATCGCTCGACCTCTCGCCCAGCCGCCAGGCAATCGAGATCGCTGCGCGCTCGCGCGGTGGACCCGCGTCGGTGATCGGCGCGCCGTTCCGCTCCTCTGCCCCGCAAGCCGCTTTCGCCAACGCTGTCCTGGGCCACGGCCTGGTTCGCGAGGATATGCATACCGGCTCGGTCAGCCATCTGGGAATCGTCATTTTCCCCACTCTGCTCGCGCTTTCGGATTCGAAAAACTCCACAGGCCGCGATTTCCTGCGCGCCGCGGCTTGCGGATACGAAGTGGGAGCAGCCGTAGGCAAGGCAGTCATGGACGCCGCAACTGTGCGGATGTACCGGCCCACCGGCATCACCGGCCCGCTCGGAGCATCCGTCGGCGGAAGCATTCTGCTCGGACTCGAGGAGGACGCTGGTGTCGCCGCACTCGGACTCGCGGCAAACTCAACTTCAGGACTGAACGAGTGGCCCGGCCCCGGCGCGGACGAAATGTTCTTCCATGCCGGCTTCGCCGCGCGCAACGCCGTCACCTCGGTCGAACTGGCCGAACTCGGCGCCTACGCCTCGGAGACTTCGCTCGACGGAGCCGCGGGCCTGTTCGCGTCCATCCAGCGAGCCGATCGCGTTTCGCAAGTCGCGCTTTTCGCAGGCGAGCCCGAGATTCTCTCCGTCTATCACAAGCCCGTGCCCGCTTGTAACTACGCGCAGACCGCCAGCCAAGCCGCGCGTCTGCTCGCCGCGGAAGACGGCGTGCGCAGCGGCGATGTCGTCGCGATCACTGTGCGCGCCTCGGCCGCGGCGTTGAACTATCCCGGTTGCCGCGGCATGGGACCGTTCCGTCGCGTCCTCCAGGCCAAGATGAGCATTCCCTATTGCGTCGCCGCGGCGCTGGTTCGCGGCGCGATCGAAGAAGCCAATTACCGGCTGCTCGCGGACGCCGAGATCCTGCGATTAATCGCAGCCACTACACTCACGGAGGATCCCGCATTCACAAAAGCGTATCCGCGGGTGCAGGGCGGCGAAGTCATCGTGACGTTGCGCGACGGCCGCACGTTAAAACGCCGGTTGGAGGATGTCATCCCCGCCACGGCCGATCAAGTCCGTGAACGATTCCGCTCTGCCTGCACGGCCGTTCTCGGAGAGAGCCGGGCGGGCGCGCTCGAAGAAATGGTTCAAAACCTGGAGCATCAGCCCGAAATGCGGGCGCTGACGAACCTGCTGGGGACGTCCCACTGATGCTGCAGGTCGATTCCGATACCGCCCTTTACATTCAGCAGGTCCATCCGCATTTCGAGGACCTTCGGCAAATCGCCGCACAACTTGCGGGATTGCTGGTTCTCTCCGCGGCCAGCGCCCAAAGTAATGCGAAGACCGCCGGTCCGGAGCATCCCTTGCTCAGCTCCGCCCGCCGGCTTTACGGCAACGCCCGGGAGGGTGTCGAGACCTCGCGGCCAACTCCTTCGGCCCGCGCCCATCATCGCCATCTCGCTGATGCCGCCTGCGCCCTCGGCGTAGCACTCGACGCCGCGCGCGGCATTCAGATCGACCCCGTGCTCATCCCTCTGCGCCTCGCCTGCGCGCAGCTCGAAGGCGCGGCCCGAGAGCTTCCCGGATTTGAGATGGTCGAGTTTTCGCGGGGCTGCTGCGCATTCCTTCAAAAAACCTTCGTTCAACAAACCTTATGAGCCAGTATTCAATCTGGGTGATGGAATTCGCCCACGTGCCCAACTATCACCTGAGTGGGCTGCTTTACGGCGCGCACAACCAGGGTTATCGCCGCCTGCCTTATTGCTACGTGGTCATCAAGGGCCATGGACATGTCGCGATGGTGGACGTCGGCTACAACCACAAGGCCTACGGCGAGGTGCTCGCCAACACTTACGGGGTGCGCAACTGGCGCCCGCCCCGCGAAGTGCTGGCCGAAATCGGCCTCACTCCCGAAGATGTGTCCACCGTCTTCATGACTCACGCCCATTTCGACCATATGGGCAACATCGAGGATTTCCCCAACGCCACCTTCTATATTCAGGAGCGCGAGCTATCCAAATGGGTCTGGGCGATGGCGCTGGAACGCCGCTTCCGCTGGCTGATGCTGGGCATCGATCCGGCCGACATTCTGCGCACCGTCGATCTCGCGCGGCAGGGGCGCCTGGTTTGCGTTGAAGGCGACCGGCAGGACGTACTGCCCGGAATCGATTTGCACGCCGCGTTCGATACGCACACCTGGGGCTCCATGTTCGTACACCTGCGCAACGATCCCTCCCCGCAGTCTCAGGATCACTGGGTCTTCGCCGGGGACCTGATCTATCTGCGCGAGAACCTTGCAGGCGATAATCCCGCCGATCCGCACTACATCCCCGTCGGTCTCGCGACCGGAAGCCAAGTCAACCTCATCATGGCGAGTGAGGCTATGGTCAAGGCCGCCGGCGGCGATTTCACCCGCGTAATCGCGGTTCACGAAGACCGCCTTGGCGATTGGTTCCCCTCTCGCCCGACCGCCGCTGGTCTGCGCATCACTGAGCTTGCGCTTGCCGATGGGGACGTCAGCCGGGTAAGGCGTTAGTACATCACCAGGGAATCACCGGTCCCAACTTCTCAGCAGTTGCGTGTTGTACCCTCTCCAGTCCCTTTCCGCGGAGGAATACTTGGGCGTCGAATACTCGATAAACCGGTTTTGGTCCGTGTTGATGATTGGGTGCATGTGCTGGATCATGGAATCGACGCCCCGCTGGCTGAGCAGCTCGCTTCCGGCAACTTCACGAATGCGCACTTCAGCGCTATCCAAGGGTACGCCTTCCGAATTGCTCACCAGTCCCGAAAGCATTTCGTTGCGGCCGGGGATCTCCTGCAAGGGATGGTTCGCGGCCATCACCATTCCTTGCCCAGCGTAGGCCCAATAACTCACATAGGGGAAAACGGATCGAACCGTGGCGATGGCCGACGCTACTTCATCCGGGCCGATGCGATGCAGTTGGACCCATTGCTGGAGGACGCCGTCCGGCTGAAGGCGGCGCTGCGCCAGCTCATAAAACTCTTTCGAATACAGATTTGTCGCGCCCGCGAACCAGATGGTGGTCAGCTCGATGGTGATGAGATCGTAGCGGCGGCCGGAACCGAGCAGCAACAGATTGCGCCCGTCTTCCAGCGTGTACCGGACCTTCGGGTCATCCAATATGTGGTGATTCACATCCGCAAATTCAGCCCTCGCCGCGGCGATCACACCGGGCGACAGCTCAGCAATGTCGAGCCGGTCGAATCCCAATTCGCGAAGCACGGCCGCCGTGTGTCCCATGCCAAGCCCGATCAGCAAGGCGCGGTCAAAGTGAGTCGCAAACAATGCCGGTATGGCCGCAACGCCGAACTGAATGGGCATATCGCCCGAGGGATCGTTGTTGCCTTGTAGCTTTCCGTTGGTGTACATCGAGCGGATGGTCTTCTGATCCGTTTTCTCTTCGACCACGGTGGTGAATCCGCCCTGGATTCCTTCGTCCCGAAAAATGATGCTTCGATCCACAGGCGAGGCCGGCGCCTGCGGAGCCGTTCCGGAAGCCACGCTCTCGCCAAAATACATCGACGCGCCGGAGGTCAGCGCTTTCCACTCCCAATGCCTTGGCACTGCCGCGATCGAGAACGCCACGGCTGATATAACGGCCACCACGCGCGGACTCGCGCCGCCGGCGGGCTCCCGAAAGCGGAAGATCACGCACAGGATCGCGAGCGTCACGATCACCACCTTGAACGACGCCTCAGATCCGGCATACGGCACAAACACAAAAACCGCGAGCAAAGCTCCGATCAGGCAGCCGATGGAGTTCGTCGCGGAGAGGTAGCCGGCCAGCCAACCGTTCTCCGTTTTCGCGCAGAGTGGATGCCGTAGAAGACGAGGATAGATCATGCCCAAGGCAGCCGCAGACGGCACAATCAGCAGCGCGGCCAGCAGCAAGCGGTACGCCTCGCGGGCCGCGAAGCTCTTGTCAACCGCCGGTGGCGCAACGACGAAAAAGACCGGCACAATATCCCAAAGCCATAACTGAAGGGTCAGCGCGAACGCCCCGCATTGCAGCAGAAACGAAACCCGCGATTCGCGCCGATGGGATAACCACGATCCGGCCAGCAGACCGGCCAGCACGCTCGCCAGCATGGCAGAAAAAGCATAGACGCTTCCACCAATGACTGTGGAAATCAAATGAGTCCACAGAATTTCAAGGACGAAAAACAGCAGTCCAGAAAGGAAAGAAGCCGTCAACAGAAGCGAGGTATCTTTATCCGTCGATTTGGCGTTCGTCGATTTGGCGTTTGTCGATTTAGCCCCGCCAAGCTCCCCCGCGATTGCTTCTTGCGGTTCCTCCTGGCGAAACCAAACGATTCCCGCGACTGTTGCGCAGGTCCCCAGACAGAGCAGCATCGCGCCGCGCAAGCCAATCGACGGAATGATGAAATACGGTGCTAGTAGGGCTGCAAGAACCGCCCCGATCAGATTGGCGCTGTAGACCAGCAGCCAGGTTTTGTCGCGCCCGGCTTCGTTTTGATCGGGCTTGGAATCCCGCACGGTTTGCGCGATCAGCGGGAACGAAGCTCCCATCAGCGCCGCAATGGGCAGCACCAGCAAGCACCCGCAACCGAAACGTATCGCGTATCGGGCGGCTTCATTCGCCGCGTAATTCTGCAACGGAGCGAGGAGCGAAATCAGTTGCTGAACGGAAAAAGAGAAGGCAGCGCAGGAGACGCCGACCAATAACTCGACTAACGCGTAGGCCCTTAACGGCCGGCGCACCGGCCTCGTGCGTTGGAGGCGCGCAGTAACGTATCCGCCCAGGGCGAAGCCGAGGAAGTAGGTGAAGACAACCACGGCAGAGGCGCTGGCCGTCGCGCCCACCAGCAGGGTCACGTATTTCTCCAGCGCCTGCTCAGATAGCAGCCCGGTAAAGCCCGTCATGCCGTACAACACATACGGAAGCACGCTTCGCGCGCTTGGGCGGGTTGCGAAATCCGCCTGCGGGCTCTCAACGGCTCGCGAACCGTCAACCTGCGATGGAGTGTGAAGCGTCGACACGCGAAGTTAGACGGCCTTGGCCTCTTGCGCGGACTGAATCAGCGCCACGATGTCATCGACCGAGTCGACCATGCTTTGGTCAAAGGCGCGGCTGCTGAACTCGATGTTGTACGCGCGCTCCAGGTAGATCACGATCTCCAAAACGGCCACTGAATCCAAGCGGCCCGACAGAACCAGCGACTCACTGTCTTCGAAGCCGCGATTGTCGCCGGTTTTCTCCAAGAGAGCCCGGAGGAAATCTTGAGTGGCCTGACGTTCCTTCATTCCTGGTTCACCTCAACCTTTCCAGCCGAAGAGACCGGTCAAAAACAGCACGTGCTCGCGAAGCGGGACCGTTCGCCGCGTCTCATCGAATATTTGAAGAAAGCAAAAAAACAACATTACGCCGGCCAGCGGGATCAACCGGCGCCGCAGAAATGAGCCTGATTCCGCAGCCTTGCCTCGCGGGCGCGAAAGCTTGCGAATCTGGGAAACGCCGATGCCGGCCGCCAGCAGGTTGGCGTAACACAAGTACACGCGAAAGCCGAGCGCGGCTGGAACCAAGCCCAGGTCCGCCACATAGTGGATATCGCGAATGAAGTGAAACAACGGCACGCCCAATCCGACGGCGACCCAAGTCGCAAAGAACATCCGGATGCGGGGGTGGCGCTTGAAACACCGCAAATAGACTGGATAGAAAAAGAAATCCGCGATCAGCTCTTTGAAATAGTAGTAATAGCGATTCCAGACGTCGGCGATCGTGGTGGATTGCAACGGCCGGTACGTGTTGCGCAGCAGGCGGAAACCCGCCAGCCGGCATCCCCCAACCACAGCGCTGCCCCAAACCGTCATGCGCAGCCACGAATCTTCGAATCCAGCGATCAGGCTGAGCCAGCAGATGTGCCAGGGATAGGGATGGCTTGCGGCCGCGGCGATGGCGTCGGGCAGGGCTGGAACGCCTATTCTCGTCCACATCAGATCGAGCGTTGCGAAAACGATCGCGACCAGAAAGCTCCAGGCAAGTAGCTTCAGGCCCTTGAGCTGGACCGCGGCGAACTGCTCGGCATTTTTGGCCTCCAATCGGCGCAACGCCGAAGGCCGCCCGAGGAAGGGAGTGGTGGAGGCCGCGGAAATCTGCCACAGGGAAAAGAAGCCTGCCGCTTTGTGCCAGACCGGGCCGGGGGTTTGATCCGACAGTGCGTAGGACAGGAACCACAGGCAGCCGGAGAACGCAAAAACCATGGTCCAGAGAGTTACGCTCGCAAGACCGGCCGGCGCGGAAAGCGCGGCGGTCAGAAATAACGCAAACATCGCGAGAAGCGTAAGCCGCGGATTTCGCGCTAAGACACCTCGCGGCGCGCGGCGCATCGCGATCGCCAGCAGTGCTGAAATCCCCAGCACCTCGGCAATCGCAGCCGCGAGAATCCCGCGTGTAGAGGCGATTCCCGCATGCGCGGCGATGGTATTGAGCCCAACGCGGTCGATTGCATAAGGAATCCAGAGGATGCCCGCGATCGACATCCAGATCCACCGGTGAGCCGGAAAGAAAGTGATTGCCGACAGAGCGGCCATGGCGCCCCAACTGAATGCTCCGCGGATGTAAAACAACGCGGCGGCGCAGGTGAGAATGGCGATCTTCCCCGGCACGGTCTGCGCGAAGGCCAGAATGCGCCGATCCGCCTCAATTTTCGGAATCAGCGTTTGCGGCGCGGGCGCCGAAAGGGCAATGGGCGACGCCGGCGTCACATCAGCTCTCCTGCTCTAGCATCGCCGTGAGCGCTTTGCGATCCAGCTTCCCAGTGGTGCCGAACGGCATCGTATCCAGCATATGAATCCGATCCGGCACTAACTGTCCCGGAACCCGAGTTTTCATGGCGGACCGGATTTCGAACGGGGAACGCGTTGTGCCGCTCACAAACGCAACGATTCCGCCCGCCGAGCCGACGTTGACCGGCCAGGGCAGCACGGCCACCGAATCGGACCGGCAGATTTCGCGCAGATGAGCCTCAATCTCGCCCAGCTCGACACGAAATCCGCGCACCTTCACCTGGTTGTCTTTCCGGCTGATGAAGTGATACAGGCCGCCGGAGCCGCGATAGACCATATCGCCGGATCGATACCAGCGCTTTCCGTCAATCCAAGGAAATCGCGCGGCGGTCATCGCTTTATCGTTCCAGTAGCCGATTCCAACCTGGGGTCCGCCAATCAGCAACTCTCCGGTCTCGCCTGGCGGTACGGCGTGACCGGCATCGTCGACGATCATGAATTCGGTGCCCTCAAACGGCCGCCCGATCGAGACGATGCCTCGCTCCGGCGTCACCAGTTCTGCTCCGGTATAGATCACGCTGGTGCACGCGACGCTGGTTTCGGTGGGCCCGTAGATATTCGCCAGCAGCCCATGGGGAATTGCCTCCACCCAACGGTCGGCCGTGGTCGCGGGCAGTCCCTCGCCTCCGAACATGGTGTAACGCAGCGCCGGAAAGATGCCCGGGCGAAGCATCTTCATCTGCTCCAGAAACACGGCGACCGAGGGAGTCGAGAACCAGGACGTGATGTTTTCGTTCCTGAGGAAATCGCGAGGCGCCATCGCCTGCGACGCCGGAACCACGCACACGCACGCGCCGCTGCCCCAGGCGGTGAAGATATTCGAGACCGAAATGTCGAAGCTCAACTCGCAAGGCTGGCCGGAGCGATCCTCAGGCGTAAGAGGGAACCGCTTCGCCATCGCGGAAAGAAACGTCGCCACTCCGCGAAAAGCAATCGCCACGCCCTTGGGCACTCCCGTCGATCCGGAAGTGAACAAAATGTAGGCGGGATCTTCCGCATCCACCTGCGATGGCTCTTGGCAAACGGGTGACGGTTCGATGTCGCGCACGGGATAAACCACGAGCTGCGCAAGCTCCGGCAGGCTCGATCCTGCGCGCGCGCCATCCTCGTCTACCAGCAGTGCGTCCGGCTCAATGATCCTGAGAATTTCGGAGATGCGCGAAACCGGCAGCTTGGAATTTACCGGAACATAGGCCGCGCCGGACCAGCACACGCCCAGCAACGCCGCGTAAGATTCCCAGCTTCGTGCCCCCAGGATCACCACGCGCTTGGGCCCCGCGGGAATCGATTCGCGCAAACGCGTGGCAATCGCGGAGGCGCGGCGCGCCAGCTCGCCGTAGGTGTAGTCAATTCCGTCCACGCGGAGCCCGCTACGCTCCGGACTCGTTTCCGCGTGGGAGTAGAACGGACACGCAAGGTTCAGGTTCATGTGCCGCTCTAAGTAGATCGACTTATGTTGCGCTTTCCTTTACGCCGCCCTCCCAGGGCGCTAAGTCATGTTGCTACACGAATAAAGCCGCTCGGAACTGATATAGTCTCTGCCAGGAGAGCTCCCATGCCGCTCTTTCAACAAGCTCCTCGAAACAGGCTCGGATGGACGGCTTTAGCGGCGCTTCTTGCCGCCGCCGTTGTGCTTCCTCCCACAGTCATTTTTTCGCAACAGCCGGCCGCTTCACCTCCGTTTACAGTGACGGCGAAAGTGGTGGACGCGGCCAACGCCTTCCTGGCGTCGCTTTCGGCCCCGGAGCGCGCCAAGTGCACCTTCGGCTTCAACAGTAGCCAGCGCACCGGCTGGTCCAATCTTCCCTCTGGAGTCTTCCAGCGCAACGGAGTGCGCCTGGGCGACCTGACGCCGCGGCAGCGTTCCGCGGCCCTGGCGTTGGTAGCCGCCGCGCTGAGCCGGGAGGGCTATCAGAAAGTCACCGACATCATGAACGGCGATGAAGTCCTGAAGGGCGCGGGCGGCGGGCAGACCGGCGGCAAACAAGGCGGCCGCGGGCCGGGCGGCGGAATTCGTTTCGGGCGTGACGAATACTATATGGCGCTGCTCGGCAACCCCTCCGCAACCTCGCCGTGGATGATTCAATTCGGTGGCCATCATCTGGCCATCAACGTTACCGTTGTCGGCGCGAACTCCGTGCTCACGCCCAGCCTTCCCGCCGCGCAGCCGGCCAAATACGTCTTGAACGGCCAGACCATCCGGCCCCTCGGCCGCGAAAACGACAAGGGCTTTGCACTGATCGACGCGCTGAACTCCACGCAGCAGAAACGCGCGATCTTGAACTACGCGGTGGACGACCTGGTGCTCGGCCCCGGCAACGACGGGAAAACGATCCAGCCGGAGGGCATTCCCGGCTCCGAATTGGACTCCCGGCAGCAGTCCATGCTGCTTGACGTAGCGCATGAATGGGTCGGCATCCTCAACGATGAGGCCGCCAATGCGAAGATGGCGGAAATCAAAGCCAACCTCGCGAAAACCTATTTCGCGTGGAGCGGAAGCACGAAAAATGGCGACCTCGCTTACTACCGCATTCAAGGACCGACCGTCGTCATCGAGTATTCGCCGCAGCAGGGCGACCTCGATCACATCCACACCATTTACCGGGATCCGACCAACGATTACGGGGCGAAACTGGTCCATCCATGAGTGCCCGTAATCTTCTTGCCGGCCTCGCGGCGCTGTGCGCATGGCTCGCCTCGGCTCCTTCGGCCGGCGCGCATCGGCTCGATGAATACCTTCAGGCCACGCGGCTCTCCATCGCCGAGGATCGCGGGGGTATCGAGGTGGATATCGACATCGACCTCACCCCCGGTACGGCCATCGCCAGCAAGGTGCTCGCTTGGATCGACACAGATGGCGATGGCCGGATCTCGGATGCCGAAGCGGGATGCATATGCGAAGGAGATGCTTCGCTCGGTCACGCTCAAGGTGGATTGGCGCCCCGCGCCGATCGAACTGGTCAGTAGCAGCTTCCCGGAGTGGAGCGATGTCCGTCTCGGCGTCGGGACGATCCGTTTGCGGGCGTCTGCCAAGATTCCCGCCGCGGGTTCGGGCCAGCATGAGATTTCGTACCTGAACACGCACAAGCCTGAGTCGAGCGTTTACCTGGTCAACGCGCTGGTCCCGGATAATCCTCGCATTCAGCTCGGGCCGCCTCGCCGCGATTACGCACAACACGGCTTGACCCTGGACTATACGGTCGCAGGCGAGGTTTCTCCCGCGGCGCGAACCTGGGCATTGCTCGCTGGGCTGGCCGTGGCCGGAGGTTTGTTTCTGCGGCTCGCCTATGCCTTCGCGCGAGCCGCTGCGCGCCATCAACCGCGGCTTGAACAGCGTAAGATTTGATAGTCTTTTCCCACAGGGGGGAGCCATGAAGACTCCGATGATTCTTGCGGCCGTGGCGGTGTCCTGCGGCGTCGTAATCTTGTTCGCGCAGCAACGTCCGGCCGGACCGTACACCTCAGGATCAGGCCGCGGCAGGACGGACGATTTACGACACCAACTGCGCGTCATGCCATGCTCCCGATCTCAGCGGGCGGGAAGGGCCGCAATTGGCGGGCGCCAACTTCATGGCCCAGTGGGGTGACCGGACCGCCGGCGAGTTGATTCAATACATGCAATCCACCATGCCTCCGGGCGGAGCCGCTCTTCCGGGCGATTCGTATCTCAACCTCGCGGCGTTCGTTCTGGACGCCAACGGCGCCAGGGCGGGCAACCAGGCGCTTACGGCCGCATCTACCGTCAACATTCGCAGCGTTGCATCGGGCCAGCGCGCGGCCTACTTGCAGACCGGCGGCGGGCCCTCCGCTGCCCAAGGGAAGCAGGATGTCTCCAAGCAGGGCAAGCAAGCGCCGGAGGCGCCTCGCGGGATCACCGTTGCCGGAGAGGTGAAGAACTACGTGCCGGTAACGGACGCCATGCTGCGCAATCCCGATCCTGCGGACTGGCTGATGATCCGGCGCGATTACAAGGCCAGCTCCTTCAGCCCGCTGAATCAGATCACCACGCAGAACGCAGGTGAGCTGCGCCTGGTATGGAGCTGGGCAATGCAGGATGGCGCTGCGCTCGGCAACCAGCCCGCGCCCATCGTCCACAACGGCGTGCTGTATGTGAATAACAGCGGAGGCGTGTTGCAAGCGCTGGACGCCAGGACCGGAGACCTGATTTGGGAGAATCGTTACGGAACCAATCCGGGCTGGCCCGCCATGCGCGGCATCACCATCTATGGCGATAACGTTTATGTCGCCACCAGCGCGGCGCACTTGATGGCCTTCGACGCCCGCACCGGCAGGGTTGCCTGGGACACAACCATCGGCGACCGGTCCAAGAGCCAGCACTCCACCACCAGCGGTCCGCTGGCCGTCAATGGCAAGCTGATTCAGGGCTTGAGCGGGTGCCAGCAGTTCGGCGCGGAGAAATGCTTCATCAGCGCTTACGATGCCAAGACCGGGAAAGGAGCTGTGGCGCTTTTACACCGTCGCGCTGGAGGGCGAGCCCGGCGGCGATACCTGGGGCAGCCTTCCCAACGATTTTCGCGTGGGCGCGGAAAGCTGGATCACCGGCAGCTACGATCGCTGACTTGAATCTCACCTACTGGGGAACGGCCCAAGCCAAGCCGTGGACGCGCGTCAGCCGCGGATCCGGCAACGGCGCGACTCTATTCGCCAATTCGACCCTGGCGCTGAATGCCGATACCGGCAAGCTGGCCTGGTACTACGATCACGCTCCCGGCGAAACGCTGGATTTGGACGAAGTGTTCGAGCGCGTGCTGGTGGACGATCAGGGCCAGAGCTACGTTTTCAGCGCGGGCAAGACCGGCATTCTGTGGAAGCTGGACCGCAAGACTGGAAAATATCTGGGTCACAAGGAAATGGTGTTCCAGAATGTGTACGACTCCTTCGACCCGGCCACCGGTCGAGCCGCACTACCGCAACGATATCGTGGAGCAGCAGCATCGGCGAATGGGTCACCGGGTGTCCGTCCACCGAAGGCGGCAAGAACTGGCCCGCCATGTCCTACTATCAACCCGGCAACCGCCTGATTGTGCCGCTGAGCCAGAGCTGCCATGAATTCAACCCGCAGACGGTCGAGAAAACCGAAGGCAACGGCGCCGGGGGCGGAGCGCGGACGCGTTACTTTGAGATGCCGGGATCGAACGGCAACGTCGGCAAGCTGGCGGCTTACGATGTACGGACGCTTCGCGAGCTCTGGAAATATGAGCAGCGTGCTCCGTTCCTCACGGGCGTGCTTTCGACCGCGGGCGGCGTGGTGTTCGCGGGCGATTTGAATCGTATGTTCCGCGCATTCGACGCCGGCACAGGCCGGATGCTGTGGGAGATCCGCCTCCCGGCCGCCGTGCAGGGTTTCCCGCTGACCTTCACCGCGGATGGGAAGCAGTACGTTGCGGTAACCACCGCCAACGGCGGCGGCAGCCCCCGGAACGTCCCGCGGCTTGTCGCCCCCGACGTGCATTATCCCGAATCGGGTAATGCGTTATACGTTTTCGCGCTGCCCGACAGTAGAAGATAGGGGCTGAACGCGAACCAGCAGGCGATCAGGGTCCTCCCCACTACAAAACCGGGTTTTCCGGTATCGTATATCTCTCCGCCGTAAGACAGACTAGAGCAGGTAAACGACGGCAATCGAACCGTTGTTTTGCTGAGCGCGGGCGAGATCCTTCCTCCGGGGAACTCGCCCGGCGTCTGGAACCTCGTGACGTCAAAAACCGTGGCCGCACATGCTGAATCGCGTCTATCCCGACGCAACAAGCTCACGGAGGCCAGATCACACGGGCCGAGGCATCCTTGACACAGGAACACACCGAGCCCAGCAGCCACGTATCCGCCGATCGACTTCAATGGTATGTCTACGGACGATTAACCCCTGGCGAGACTAAGGATCTTGAGTCCCATCTTGCGGAGTGCAAAGAATGCGTCCGGAGCCTGACCGACACGATCGAGTTCTTTCGGAACTTCTCAAAACTGACACCCCAGGATGCAAGCTCTGGCGAAAGAAGGCGCGAACCCCGATTTTCGACGGAAAGTTGTGCGAGAATCCAGGTCTTGAGCCCCTTCAGTCCGATTGTTTCCACCGTCCGCATCGTGGATGTATCCAAAGATGGGATGAAACTCGAAACCAACGAACGATTGGCCGTCGGCTTGGTTATTCGGGTTCGCCTGAACAACACCTTCATCCTGGGGGAAGTGCGCTATTGCAATCAGTCTGGTGAAGGGTTTTATGTGGGTGTCCAGATTCAGGACGTTTACAGCAGTCCGGCTGCAAGCTACCCGTAGATGGAAGTTTGGTTCCCACCGATGATATTTCGAAATGTGTTCAAGCAACCGGCGCGTTTTCTGATTCTGTCGTTGATCATCTGCGCGGTCGCCGTCGGGGCCGCCGCACGCTTTTACTACATGCGGCAGTGGGAGATGATCGACGACGCAACGTTGAACCAACTCAGTGCGATTGCTGACTTTAAGGCCGAACAGATCGCAAACTGGCGCCACGAACGGATCGGCGATGGCCGAGTTTTAGCTGCTGCTGCTGTGATCGCCGTCGCGCGCCGAATCTTATCGGAATCGCACTCAAGAGAAGCCGATGTCATGGAAATTCGCGAAAGGTTGGGGAGGCTGTCCCGGGAATTCTCTTATACAGATGGCATGCTCGTTGACCTTAACGGATCTGTCCCGGTCAGACTCCTTCAGGATCACCGCGGGAATGACGAATCGCGGAAGGAGCTGTACCGGGAGCTTTCGCGGAAGGCAGTGGCAGCCAATGATGTGTTCCTTTCCGACCTGGCTTTAACACCGCCAGCGGGGCGCCCCTTGATGATGCTGGCTGTTCCGGTGCGCGATCGAGGCGCGTTGATCCTGGAAATCGACCCAGACATTTTTCTGTATCCGTATTTGCGATCCTGGCCGACGCCGACCCGGACTGCCGAAAGCCTTCTTGTAAGGCATGACGGCAACACGGCCCTGGCGCTGAGCCCCTTGCGGAGACGTCCCAGGCGGTGAGCTTGTGGTCCGCAGGCCCTGGTCACCGGCGATTCCGGATGACGCTCAGCTATCAAAGGGCTGGGTTCGAAAAAATCGGGATTACCGGAGGGTCCAGATTCTGGGGATGGCCAAGCGAATTCCTGACTCTCCGTGGTACCTCTCTGTTAAGATCGACCGGACTGAGGCGGAATCGCCGCTGCGCCCATTGGTGTGGGAGCTCGCGGGGATCGGTTTGCTCATCGTCATCGCCAACGCAGGCGGACTCGGTCTGGTTTGGAGGAGCCGCCAATTACACGATTCGCGTGAACGTGAATCCTGGTTACAGCAGTTCTCCCGGGACTTAATGCGGGCTCGCGACCACGAAAGGCGAAGGATCGCGCGCGACCTGCACGACAGCACTGCGCAACTGCTCGCAGCTTTGAGTATGAACCTCAGCCGTCTGCGCGATCCCACACTGGAGCCGGAGAGAAAGAACGCCGCGCTTGCGGAAGCCTGCGAGTTGGCTAACGATTGCTCGGAGGAGATTCGAACGATGACCTATCTTCTCCATCCTCCACTGCTTGATGAGTTTGGGCTAGCTAAGGCATTGCAATCGTACGCCGAGGGCTTTACCCAGCGGACCGGCATTCCAGTGGAGATCAAGATGCAGCCTGACTTCGGGCGCCTCAGCCGCGAGGTTGAATCGACCCTCTTCCGAATTATCCAGGAAGGACTGGCGAACGTCCACAAACATTCGGGCAGCCGATTGGCGGTAATCCTCCTCGAACATCATGGGAGCGAAGTCCGTCTGGTGATTCAAGACCGGGGAAAAGGCTTACCGCAGACAGTTCGCGAAGAAGGGGGATACGTGCTTGGCGTAGGCATCATGGGCATGCGAGAGCGAGCTGAGCAGCTTGGCGGGCGGTTAGCGCTTGATTCCAACGATGCCGGTTTGCGGCTGACTGTAACCTTGCCGGAGGTTCAATCCGATGAAGAAAACGCGAATTCTGTTAGTCGATGACCATCACGTGGTGAGACGGGGTGTGGCCGCGCTGATCGCCGACGCGCGGCGCGAATGGGAGGTATGCGGTGAAGCTTCAACAGGGAGGGAAGCGGTTGCGGCCGTCCCCCGTCTCAAGCCGGACATCGTAGTGATGGACATCTCCATGCCGGACATGACGGGCTTGGATGCGACGCGCGCGATTCTAAAGGCGAATCCGGGGGTGGAGATCCTCATGCTTTCTGTCCACGATTCGGAGCAGATGGTACACGATGTGGTTGCTGCCGGCGCGCGCGGCTACATACTCAAGCGTGACGCGGGCAACGAACTGATCGCCGCGCTGGAAGCAGTCCAGCAGCATAAACTGTACTTCACCTCAAAGGTCTCGGAGGTGATTCTTCACGGCTACTTGACGCGGGGGCAGGAGGCGGAGGCTCCCGAAGCGCCCTTCAGCCGCCTTAGCTCACGGGAGAGGGAGATCATCAAGTTGGTTGCCGAGGGCAAAGCCAACAAACAGATCGCCCACATCCTTAGCATCAGCATCAAAACCGTAGAATCTCATCGGGCCAATATTATGGAGAAGCTTGATCTCCATTCCGTCACCGACCTGGTTCGATACGCCATTCGCAACAACCTGGTGGAGTGCTGAAGGGTTCTACCGCGGCGGTCGACGCAAGAGTCGGCCTGGGTTGGCAAGCACGAGAACGTGTCTGTGCTGGGACCAGGCGGCGCGGCGGCAGCCCCCGGAACGTCCCGCGGCTTGTCGCCCCCGACGTGCGTTATCCCGAATCGGGTAATGCATTATACGTTTTCGCGCTACCCGACAACAGAAGATAGGCGATTCTGCGCTTTGCGCCACCTGCAGCGGAACTTTCGCTGCTCCTCCTCGTAGGTGTCTTCATGAAAGCAGCCGTCTGCACCAGATATGGCTCTCCTGACGGCGTCCAAATCAAGGACGTCGAAAAGCCCGTTCCCAAGGACGACGAAGTCTTAATAAGAGTTCGCGCGGCTGCCGTCAATCCGCTTGACCGGACCTGGATGAGAGGTATGCCATACCTGGTTCGCATTATGGGCGGGCTGCGCACACCAAAGGACACTCGGCTAGGCGCTGATGTGGCTGGCCAGGTCGAGGCGGTTGGCAAGAACGTAACCCGCTTCAAACCAGGCGACGAGGTTTTCGGTATGTGCCGGGGCGCCTTTGCCGAGTATGTGTGCACATCCGAGTCGCCAACAGCCTTCTCTGCGTTGGCCATGAAGCCGCGGAATATGACATTTGAGCAAGCGGCTGCGATACCGGTGGCAGCGTTCGCCGCGTTACAGAGCCTTCGCGATAAGGGACAGGTTCAACCGGGGTGGAAGGTCCTGATCAACGGCGCTGCGGGCGGCGTAGGTACGTTCGCCATGCAGATCGCCAAATCGTTTGGCGCAGATGTGACCGGCGTATGCAGCACCAGAAACCTGGAAATGGTCCGATCCCAGGGGGCAGATTCGGTCATCGACTACACCCGAGAAGACTTCACCAAGAGTGGGCAACGTTACGATCTCTTGCTCGACTGCGTTGGGAACCATTCCTTATTCGCCTGCAGAAAGGTCCTAAAACCCAAAGGGGCGTTCGTCGTGGCCGGAGGTCCTTATGGGCGTTGGATCTCTCCAGTCGACCGTCTGTTCAAAGCGCTTGTGTTGTCGTGGTTTGTGAGCCACAAGCTGGTTGCGTTTATCGCCAGGGCCACGACGGAGGACCTAACCATCATGAGCGGGCTCGTCGAGGCCGGAAAAGTTACGCCGGTCGTCGACAAGCGTTACAAGCTGAATGAAGTACCCGACGCCATCCGATATCTGGAAACAGGACACGCTCGGGGAAAAGTTGTGATCCTGCTTGAATAGAGCCGTACGACCGTCCGCCTGCAACCGGAGATGAAAGGTTAGAAATCCGGCGGCTCGGATGCAATGACGCGATCGTCCTTGAGAGTCACGCTTCCATGGAGCGGCGTGGTCGATTTGGCCTCCGGGTTGTAATAAAGAATACGAACATCGACCACGGACTGTATTCGCGTCGGGGGCCCCAGTAGCTCCACCACTTGCGCCTCCGGCATTTCTTTCTTGATGAACCCCCAATTTACGGGCGTCAGCCACAAAGGAGTCGGCGACGGGATGCGTTTAGGCGGAGGCGCGAGCGCCGCCTGGAGCTGGCGGACCGTTTTTTCCAACTCCGAAATCCGGCGCTCCTGATCGGCCGTATTGGCGCGGCGGGCTGGTCCGGGAGGCCCCGTCTGCGGCCCTGGCGCTTTCTCCAAATCCTCCAGCCGTCGCTCCTGATCGGCGATGATGCGGCTGAGTTGCGCAATCTCGGCCCTGAGATCATCGAGGCTCGGCTCGCTCGGAGGGGCGTCTTGTCCAAAAACCAGGCCGCAAGCCAAGGCCAATTGCCCGGCGCCAAGCATCATTCGTCGCACAAAAGGGCTCCTTTTGAGATTTAGACGGACCCGCTAGCGCCTGCGTGCAGAACTGATATCCGGGTAGGTGAGCCGATGAAGAAGGCCGGCCTTCACGGCGTGAGCCTCCATCCCGCGACAGATTGCCCACACTGCTCGCAGAACTGGGCATACGGGCTCACTGAATGTCCGTTGGGACACTTATGCTCCTGCGTCTCGGATGCGGGTAGATGCGCCGCGGAATAGAGAACTGCCATCGCCGCCGAATAGAACGCCATCCAATGCCCCGAGAATGCACGCACAACGGCTGGGGACATTGCACCTGTTCCGCTCCCCTTCGCCACGGCGGAACTAAGAAGGAAGATAACGAAGTTCACAAGCGCGTAAGCGAAAAACCCGTAAACTGCGTACTTCATCCAGGCCGGACATCCACGCAGAGCGGCCTTCCAGGCATCTTTTCGATTGAACCCCGAAGTCAGGCGCCGGGAAACGAGCACCGTCGGAATCCACACGGCAAAAATGCCGATGTGGAGCCAGAATGCGTGGTCCCCTAGCGGACCCTGCATCCCCAATAAAGCTGCAAGGTGCGAAAGAATGCTGAGGATCAAGCCGGCCCCGGCCAGCGCCGCCAGGAAAGAGAGCAGCGGCTTCAGTGAGTCAGGCATGCCGGCCCTTTCGCTTTCCCACATTCTAGACCATCGGTGCGGAACACGCCCTCCGGTAGGTATGCAGGATCGTCAGTCAAGTGGGCGGCGGCTTCAGCGCATTTGCGCGAAGCCCCAGAGAAGGCTAAGTAATAGAAAAGACGGGAGGATGGCGGGGACGACGGGGCTCGAACCCGCGACCTCCGACGTGACAGGAAGAAGGCGCTACGCCGAGTGTCGGGAATATTGCTAAGTTTCCAATCTACTGCGCGCGTCGCAGAGGGCCTTTTCAGAAGCTGCTACAGTACGTGCTGCAGTTCTCGGTGACCAATTTATGCTAGTTTTGGCATACAATGGAGGTCGTGGCCAAGCCGGAACAACCTCGCAAGTTGGTTTGGCTTGTCGACTCGCTTGATCGGCTGACGAGCTTCCCGCCGTCGGTTCGGCAGAAGCTCGGCTTCGCGCTTTATCAAGCGCAGATCGGGCAGACGCATGAGAGTGCGAAGATGTTGCGTGGCTTCAAAGAAACAGTCTGGCAAGTGCGCGCAGACGACCCAGATGGAACCTATCGTGCGGTGTATGTGACACAGTTTGGGGAAGCGGTCTACGTGCTTCATGCCTTTCAGAAGAAGGCCACGTCGGGAATCGCGACTCCGCAGCGAGAATTAGATCTAATCCGGCAGCGCCTCCAGCTTGCTCGCAAGCTAGCCGGGAAGTGAGGAGAATGAGATGCCTAATCGAGAGTTTTCGCCGAGTTCTGGGAACGTCTTCGCAGACCTGAACCTCCCACAGGCAGATGATCTGTTGGCGAAGGCCGAGCTGGCAGCGAAGATCATCGCGGAGATCCAGCGACGGCGAATGACGCAGATCCAAGCCGCGGTAGCACTGGGAATCGATCAACCGAAGATCTCTGCTCTTAAGCAGGGCAAGCTGTCGGGCTTCTCGATAGAGCGCCTGATTCGCTTCCTGTTGTTGCTTGGCCAGGATATTGAAATCACAGTAAAGGGAAGGGCCAAATCCACGGCCACCGCAAGACTACGCGTGGCGTAATCTGTCCTAAGGCCATGTCCCTGCGGAGGGATGCCGTCGAACTGTCAAGGATCCTTAACCAGATTGTGGAGACCGCGTCTGACAGCCGTTCCGCATACATTGCCAAGCTGGCGAGGAAAATCGGGGAGAGTGTGGCCCAGTATGACCGAGCTGTTTTCGACGAGCGCCCTCGCGAAGAGGCAGGCGATGCGCTCGCGCAACTCGCGGAGGTCGTGAGCGCGCTCAGCGCTGCATCGGTCAAAGGCGAGTTGGACATTTTCAATGGCGATCTTCTGGAGCGGTATTGGCGATTGCACACGATATTCCGGGAATCCAGGTACCGCGATCAAAAGCTCTAGCGCAATTGTTCTGGGCTTCGAGCCAAGCCCTGCGTAAGCAAACCGCGTCAGGATCTTATGGCAAAAACTGTAGCAGCTACTGTAGCACCCATGAAGATTCGGCGAAAGTCGCTTGATGGAAGGCTTGGAAGTAATTGAAAGAATTGGCGGGGACGACGGGGCTCGAACCCGCGACCTCCGACGTGACAGGCCGGCGTTCTAACCAACTGAACTACGTCCCCGCATGTCAACGTGCGGCAGCTAGTAGAATACCACAGCGGGCGTTGCTTTCGAGACGTTCTAGTTCATTCGCGCGAGCCAATGAATCTGCCGCACCACCAGCTCGCGGTCCGCGGCGCCGGGGCTCATCGCGAGATAGGTTTCGAAATCGCGCCGCGCGGCCTCCCAGCGCTCGATCTCCATAAGCAGCACCCCACGGGCGTGGTACCACGCCGCCGTATCGGGAGCTCCGGCGATCATCAAGTCCAGCGTCGCCACGGCGCGCGCGAAGTCCTTGCCGCGCACGTATACGCGATGCAGGTTCTGCAACATCCGCACCACAATTTGTTTTTTCGTCACGCGCTGCAGCAGAGCCGGATCGGCCACTTCCGCTCCCGCCAGGGCGAAGCAGTCGCGCACCGTGATCACGCGTCCGCCGTTGAACGGGTCGATATACGCGCTGTAGTTTCCGTCGTCGAACTGCAGCACGAAGTGGCGCGGCAGGCCGATTCCGAATACAGGCATCTGCAACCGCCGCGCGATCTCCATATACATCACCGACAGCGTGATGGGAAGGCCGGTGCGCCGCTCCAGCACCTGATTCAGGCAACTGTTGCGCGGATCGAAGAAATCCTCCTGGTTTCCGTGGAAGCCCAGTTCGCCGAACAGGAAGCGCTGCGCCGTCTCGACGAAATCGCGCCCGTCGTTGAAATTCCGTAGCCGGTCGCCCAGGCGCGAGGCCAGATCATTCAACTGGTCAAGTACGGGCTCGGGATTCAGGTCCGGGAAGTGGATGGTGGCAAGATCCAGCGCCGCGCGGTCCAGCCGGCCGGGTCTTGCTTCATCCTCGAGCAATTGGCGAAGATGCAGCACCTACCCCACTTTAGCGCCGTCCGGTCTTATCCGGCCAGTCTTATCCGGCCAGTCTTCTTATCCGGCCAAACCGGCGGTGCGGAAGCCAGCGCGAGCCAGTCTGGCCCGGTCCAGCGCCAGGCGGCCATCCAGCACAAACGCCGTGCGCATGGATTTGGCGAGTTTGTCCCAGTCCAATTCCCGATACTCGGGCCATTCCGTCACCAGCACCAGTGCATCGGCGCCTTCGGCGGCTTCCTCCGGAGAAGCGCAGCAGACCACTTCGGACGAAGGATACTGCTCCTTGAAACGTTCCATGGCCACGGGGTCGTGAGCCTTCACGCGCGCGCCGCGCTCGATCAGGCGATGGGCGATGTCGATAGCGGGCGCGTCGCGCAAGTCGTCTGTATTAGGCTTGAAGGCCAGTCCCAGCAGCCCGATGGTGCGGCCCTTGAGAATCTTCAACTCGCCCAGAAGCTTTTCCACCACCCGTTCGCGCTGCCGCTTGTTGACTTCGCGAGCAGCCTTCACGATGGGCATATCCAGGCCGTACTCGGAGGCCGTGGCCACAAGCGCGGCGGTGTCCTTGCCGAAGCAGGAGCCGCCCCAGCCGAGACCAGCTTGCAAGAAGCGGGTGCCGATGCGCGCATCCAGGCCCATGCCCTTGGCGACCTGCGCGATGTCCGCGCCCACCTTTTCCGCCAATTGGCCGATTTCGTTAATGTAGCTGATCTTGAGCGAAAGAAACGAGTTTGCGGCGTATTTGATGAGTTCGGCGGACGCCAGATCGGTCGAGATGAGCGGCACGGCTTCGACCGACTCGGGACGAGGCAAATACGCGGGCGCGGCAAAGGACTGCTCTAGGATCGGGCGGTACAGTGTGTACAGCACCTCCGCCGTTACCTCCTCGTCGGCGCCCACTACCACGCGATCCGGATACAAGGTGTCGCCTAACGCCGAGCCCTCGCGCAGAAATTCGGGGTTCGACGCGACCGCGAAAGTGCCTCCGTCATTCCCTCGGCTGCGCTTGTGAAAGGCGTCCCGTACTAAGGAGTCCACCCAATTTCCGCTGCCAATGGGCACCGTGGATTTATTAACGATGACGGTGAAGTGCGGACCAAGGTGTTCGCCGATGCCACGCGCGGCCGACTCAAGGTAGCGTAGATCGGGACGCGCCTCCCGCTCCAGGGGGCGTGCCGACGGCGATAAAATCACCTGTGCGGTCGGGAATCGCCTGCGCGTAATCGGTGGTGAAGCACAAGTTCTCGCGCGCGTCGGCGACGACGTCCGCCAACTGCGGCTCGAAGAAAGGCATCTCCCCGCGTTCGAGCGCCTCAATCTTTTTCGGGATCGGCATCCACGCAATGGACCTCGTGCCCCAGATACGCCAGACACGCGCCGGTCGTCAGGCCGACATAGCCCGTTCCCAAAATGGCAACATTCATGAGTTTTTATCTTATGATGCGGATGAGCCGGCTCGATTCAGGAAACGCAGGCACGCATGGGCCCGGCGTAGCGGCTCCTCCGCATTGTCTGCATTTCCGGGGCCCTTGCAAATAAGAAATCCAAGATAGCTCGCGCCCTCCGGTAAGCGTATCGAGCAATCTGCCCCTCCTTCGCCGTAATACTTGACTGATTCTACATCGGACGAAGTTGAGCGCGCTCGCTCCAGACCATCGACCCCGATGAAGACGCCGGACGTCGGGGATGGGAATCATCATCACTCCGTGCGCGCCCGGAGCAGAGCGTTACACTCAGAAACGTCCTGGCCGAGCGCATGGTGCAGAAGGACTTCCTCCAAATCCGATTCCGCTCTCGAATCGCAACACTCGGGAGCACAACCCACCGATCGGGCGCGCGGCTGCCTCGAGCATCCAAACTCCAGCGTTGCTGACGCGCATCTCAGCATGCACCGGGCCGAAGCGCAACCCTAATCCATTGACTGCACCTTGCGCAGCTTCTTTGATCGCGAATTGAATTTCCGGTGGCTCCCGCGAGGGCGTCACATAAATGGTCTCTTCAAAATACGGACCGTCGAGAGGGTCGGGCTTGTCAAAAATCGCCAGAGTCTGGAGCTCGCCTTCCGTGACCAAACCCTCCAGCGCGAACTCGCGCCCGGGGATAAAGTCCTCCACTAGGAGAGCCTCGGCCGGGCCCGTCATTTTACGGATTCGGGTTTCGGCGGCGGTAAATTCCTCCGGCGAATTGGCGCGAATTACGCCGCGGCTGCCGGAAAAATGCAGCGGCTTAAGAACGCACGGGTAACGATTCCACGCCGGGGAACAACCGGGGTAAATGAGCCGATACTGCGGGACGTTGAGCCCAGCGCGCGCGAAAACGCTCGCGAGTGAGGTATTTATCGTTGGCCGCTTCCACCGCCGCGCTGGGATGAAACCGAATGCCCAATCGCTCCGCGCAGCACGCCGCGATGAAGGCCGGCCGGTCTCCGGCGGCGACAATCCCCGCGAAAGGTCCGCGGGCACGGAGTGCTTCGATGTCCTTCTCCTCCGGGACGGTCTCAAAGCGTAAGGGCGTGGCCCGATCGCCCCAGGGATCTTCCAGAATGTGGCAGCGGTCCGTGGCCAGCACCAGATCCACGCCGATCCGTTCCGCGGCGTCATAGAACTCGCGCACCTGGTAACCGGTCTTGGACGCGACCAATAAGACTCGGGGCTTCACACCGGAAGCGGCTCCGCGCAACAGTACCACGGCTCGTCAACGAACGGGGCCGGCGCGCTGCAGCTGGGAACACGAAGATCGCGCAGGCCGGCTTGGTCCGCGACGCCCGCGAAAATATCCGCTCGCGCGGCCTTGCGCGCTTGTTGTTCGCTCACCAGCCGGAACACGCGGGAGGCAAGGGAATCCATTTCAGGATCGGAGTGTTTCCACGGATAGACCAGCATTTTCGAATCGAACTCACCCGTCACGGCCCGGATTTCCTCGAGTTCGAGAAGCCGCGAGCCGCTGGTGATGAGCAGGCGGAGCGCCAGCTGCACCGGCGAAACCTGCTGCACCAATTCCATGGACGCCAGCGCTGTCAATAAGTCGCGATAGGCCGCCAGTGTGGTCCAGGGCGTGAAGGCGATGAAGGTCGGTTGCAACACCAGGCCCGCACAGCGCATATCGGAGACGGCCTCTTCAAAATCACGGCGGGTGTGGTTCTTTTCGAGCTTAGCCAGAACCGCATCGTCCAGAGACTCCACGGCGCTGGTAACGAACAAACAGCCGGTTTGCCTGAGACGGGGAAGAAGCTGGCGATGCTTGCGCAGGTGCTGGATCTTGATGGTGACGTCGTAGGTGACGCGAGGAAATTCTGAATGCAGGGCTTCCACGATGGCCATGGCGTGGGTGGGGCCGTTCAGGAAATCGGGATCGCCGAAGGTGATGTGAGCCGCGCCGGCGGCGATCTGCTGGCGGATATCGGCGGCGACCACGTCGCGACCCACGATTCGAAAAGCTCCGTTGTAAACCGGCGTTACCGGGCAGTGACGGCACACGTGCTTGCAGCCGCGGCTGGCTTCGGTGTACGCGACCAGCTTGGCGTGGCCGTTTTCGCGCAGTTTGGCGTAGCGATCGAGCGCCGGTAACGCGTCCCGCCGCGGCGTCAGGAAAACCTGGCGTTCAAGTGAGACCGGCGGCGCCTGGCCTCCGGCGGCGATTTCGACCAGGCCGGATTCGAACTCGCCGCCCGCGATCGACTGCACGCCCAGACCACGCAGAAGATCCGCGTTGATGGGGGCGTACAAGCCATAGCAGGCCAGACGCGCGCGCGGATTGATGTTCTTAACCCGCTCAATCACCGGAATCGCAAGGCGGGTCGCGGTGTGCATGGGCAGATAGAAGGCGATTAAATCCGCATCCCGCGCGGCGGTTTCGGGCAGAGCGTCCACGGCGAGATCGGCGCAGGCGACTTGGTGCCCCGCGCGCGCCAGCCATGCGCTGGGTGAGGCGAGGCCGAACGGCTGGTGGCCCAGTTCGTAGGTCGAAATGAGCAGAATTTTCACCCTGGTTCAAGTCTACGCTATACTCAAATCCTTTCCCGAGGAGGGTGTTGAGTCCGGCATGCTATCGGCGCCCGAGTACGATGGCTTGGCCACGAAGTTCTTCCGGTGGATCGCTCCCACACTGCGGTACTGGATGCAGACCGAGGTGCACGTGTATGCGTTCTCCATCGCCGCCAATGTGCTGCTCTCGTTTTTTCCGTTCCTGATCGTCTGCGTCACAGTGTCCCGCATCCACTTCGATTACTCGACCACGGTAGCGGCCATCGATTTCGCGTTGCAGGATTATTTCCCCAACGTGTTCAGCCAGTTTTTGCAGCGTAATCTGCCACAGTTGCCGCACCAGCGCTCGCCTGAACTGCTTTCCATCTTCCTGTTGCTGATTACCGCCAATGGAATTTTTGAGCCGTTGGAGGTGGCGCTGAACCGGGCGTGGGGGGTCGCGAAGAACCGCAGTTTTCTGCGCAATCAAATGGTGAGCCTGGGGCTTATTTTCACCTGCGGCGGTTTGGAGCTGCTCTCGCTGTATGTGACAGCGCTGAACCGGCGCGCGGTCAGCGGGCATCCGGTGGAGGGCTTCGTAGCCGGGATTTTCTTGAAGTTTTTGTCCGTGCCGCTCACGGCGTTGATTCTGTTTCTGGTGTACCGCTTTCTTCCCAACGGACGGCCGCCGCTGAAGCGGGTGATTCCGGCAGCGATCGGAGCCGGACTGCTGCTGGAGGCGTTGAAATACATCGTCGCGCTGGCCTGGCCGTGGTTCGATTTAAAGCTGCAACGCGAGTATGGCGTGTTCCGTTATTCCGCGACATTGATTTTTATCGCGTTCTTCGCGTCGATGGTGGTGCTGGCGGGAGCGGAGTGGGCTTCTCGCGGGCACCGCTTCGATAGCCCGGAGACAGCCGCCAAAGAAGGAGCGGACTAGGCGTGCTGGCCGTGATCACGGGAGCCTCCAGCGGCATTGGCGCGGCGTTCGCGCGGAAGCTGGCCCGCCGCGGCTACGATCTGTTACTGGTGGCCCGGCGCGAGGACCGGCTGCGCGCCATCGCCGCGGAAATCCGAGAGCGCGATCACGTGAAGGCGGAGTTCCTGCGCGCCGATCTTACCGATCCGCGAGACCGTGAGCGCGTGGCCTCCCGCATCCGGGACGCCGCGGACTTGGGGCTGCTGGTGAATAATGCCGGCTTCGGCACCTTGGGTTATTTTTTCGAAGCTGATGCGGCGGGGCAAGAGCAGATGCATGAGCTGCACGTGGTGGCGGCCACGGTGTTGACGCACGCCGCGCTCCAGAACCTGTTTCCGCGAGGGCAAGCCGGGACGGGCGTGATCAACGTTTCCTCGGTCGCCGCTTTCGGTCCCAGCCCCCAGAACGTGAGTTATCACGCGACCAAGGCCTGGATGAACGCGTTCACCGAAGGATTGGCGACGGAGTTGGCCGGGCGAGGTTCGCCGGTGACGGTGCAAGCCTTGTGCCCGGGATTTACGCTATCGGAATTTCATGACGTGGTGGGGGTCGACCGCAAGACGGTCCCGTCAGCGTTGTGGATGACAGCAGATTTCGTGGTGGAAGAATCCTTGCGCGGCTTCGAGCGGAGAAAGCTGATCGTAATACCGGGTTGGCGGTACAAAATGCTGGTAGCGGCGACGAAGCTGATTCCAGCGCCATTGATGCGGCGTGCCTCCATCGCGGCGGTGCGGCGGTACCGCAAGCAAAAAGTTCCCGCCGCGAACGCACGCGAATGAACGGCGTAAGAACGGACGGCGTAAAATAGAAGCATGGCGCGGCTGATCAGCGATCGGGCGGAGCGCACGGCCGGCGTCGTAATGCTGCCGTCGTCGCTCGAAGATCCCACCAAGGCGCCTCCGGGGCTTTACCGGGTCGGGCTGGTTTCGATCTGCGGATCGATTTTCGCGTTCTTCACGGCGCTCATCATCGCTTACCTGTGGCGTGCACGCACGGCTCCGTTCTGGGATCCGATCCGTCTGCCACCCACGCTGTGGCTATCCACCGGCATTATCCTCACCAGTAGCGTGGTGCTGGAAGTAGGGCGGCGCTTGTTCGGACGCGGACATCATCGGGAAGCCGCGCCGTTGTTCGTGATCACGGGATTCCTGGGCGCGGCGTTTCTCTCCTCGCAGATCACGGCGTGGCGGGAACTGGTGCGCGCCGGAGTGTACCTGGCTCAGAATCCGCACTCCTCCTTCTTCTACCTGTTTACCGGACTGCACGCGCTGCACTTGGTGGGAGGGCTGGTGGCGTTGCTGGTCCTGTTGTTGCGCAAGAACCTGCGGCGGGAGCTGGTCGACATGGTGACTTACTACTGGCACTTCCTGGGAGTGCTGTGGCTGGTGCTGTTCGGAGTTTTGCATCTGATATCCTGAGCAGTCCGTTCGAGACCAGGAACTCCCCGAGCCGATGCCCATCGATCCTTCCGCAAGAATCGCTCCAACCGCGCGTGTCCATCCTGAGGCCGTAATTGGCGGGGGAGTGGTGGTTGGAGATTTCGCGATCATCGACCAGGACGTGACCATCGGCGCGGAGTGCGTGCTGGAGCCGTATGTCTGGGTCAAGCGCTGGACCACCATGGGGGAGCGCAATCGGATCTCGGCCGGGACGGTGCTGGGCACGGATCCGCTGGACAAGAATTTCACGGGCCAGCGCAGCTATCTGCGAATCGGCGCGGGCAACATCATCCGCGAGCACTATACCGTTTCACGCGGCACCGCTCCCGAATCCGAGACGGTGATCGGCGATGGCAATTACATCATGACCTCCGGGCACATCGCGCACAATTGCCGGATCGGCAACAACACGGTGATTGCGAGCTGCGCACTGGTGGCCGGCGAAGCCGAAATCGAAGATGAGGCGTTCATCTCCGGCGGAGTGGTGGTTCATCAGTATTCAAAAATCGGACGGCTGGCGATGGTGGCGGGCAATACTCGTGTGAACAGCGATCTGCCTCCGTATTTTCTTTATTCCGGGTACAACGTCGAAGCCAAGGGGCTCAACCGGGTGGGGTTGAAGCGGGCGGGCCTCAGCGCGGCGGAGGTTCAAGCCCTCAAGGAGGCGTACCGGATTCTGTACCGCTCCGGTCTGAAGCTGGAAGATGCGCTCAGAAAGATCGAGGCCGAAGCGCCGGACGAGCATACGCGGCGCCTGGTCGAGTTCATCCGGTCGAGCAAACGCGGCATCTGCCGGCCCGCGGGCAAGTCCCGCGGGTCCGAAGATTAACCGAAGAGACGAGTGACTAGCGGCTATTGCTGCGGCGAAGGCGTAGGCTTTTTGATCACGTGCAACTTTGGCCGCGCCTGGATCACCTTGGGCGCGGGGCGCTGCGGCAGCGCGAACGGCGGCTGAGTGAACATCAGGCCGCTGGCCGCACGAGGGCGATCAGAGGAAGAAGCCTTCGCGGCGGACGCATTGACCGAGCCTCCGACCGGAACGGAAACCTGGACGACGTTGGCGAAGGGACTGATGACCTCGATGAAAATATCGTTGCCGGGCCCGACCGTGGTTGGAACCACGACGTTCATCTGGTACTCCCCTGGGAATCCCGGGTAAAGCCCGGCGAAGGAAATGTTGCCGGTCTGAAAGAATACGCCATTATCGTAATCGTGAAAATACGTGAACAGTCCGCTGTTGGTGTAGTCGTCCACGTAGCTGAGGGGACTGGAGGGAGGAATTGCCCCGTCGGCGACCGCCGGGGTGACGGTGCCCAGGCCGCCCAGGCCGAGAACGATGGTCTCTCCCGGCTGAGCAGGATTGCTGGGTGTGACCAACGCACCGTTGGCGTGCTCCGCGATGGCATAGCCGATGCCGTCGGAATTTCCGTCGCCATTGGGCCCGTAAGAGAAGATTCCCGGATTCGCGTCGGTGAGCAGATACACGGAAATCGTGTTGGAGCTAAGGTTGTTGTTGTTGACCTGAATGGAGGCGGTGTAGGTGGTCGCGTCGGCTAGCTCAAACGGCGCAATCACGTTAATTTGGCTCGCGCTGGCGTAGTAGATGGGAGCTGCCTGGCCGTTGATTAACACCTGAATCGGGCCCAGGGTAGTGGAGAACGGCGCGGAAGCAGTAAGCCCTCCCTTGGGAAGATTCGTCCCGAAGGAGCCGAACAGGGTGAGGAATTCTCCGGGAGCGACGCTGGCGGTGACGGGATCATAACTGGCGGCGTTCACCACACCGATTGGATTCAGAAACAAACCGGATCCGCTGAAATTGGGCGCGTGGATTCCAATCGTCAGCCCCAGGCTCCCCACGGACCCGGCGCCGGCGGGCATCGGGGGGTTGTCGATCGCCACGAAGGCGCAAGCGGTATTTGGCGCCGACGGCACGCAATTTCCGCCGGTGTCTCCGAAGGCGATGTTGCTGCCGAAGGGGAGCAGAAAGCCAAGCGGGGAGTCGGCTGCGGTTCCGTTCGGCATCATCAGGGTTTCGTCCCAGGTTCCAAAGTCGTAGGGGAGGGGGTAGCCGTTTTGATCTTGGAAATTTGCACATTGGGGCCAGTAGAGGCGCTGGTGCACCACCTCATTTTCATTGCCGTCGGCGTTCTCAGAGCCCCAGAAGGAATACGGGCCGCAATTCGGCATCCCGCTCACTGTGGGCAAATCGCCGAGGCCACCCAGGTAATACACACCGGTATAAAGACCGTCGGCGCCGGCGACGCTCGAGGGCAGAGCCTTGACGCCGAACAGAAGGTCATAGCCGTTGGCGGTCCAGCCTAGCATGAAGTTTCCATCGGCCGACACGTACATGTTGCGGGGTCCGCTCACCAGAACCTGGGGCGCAGTCACACCGGTGGGCGCGGGAATGGTGAATTGGGCATTACCGTCGGAGGCGAAATTGTAGGTTGCGCCGCTCACGTTCTGGGTCAGCAAAGTACCGTTGGCGTTGTTGGCCTGGCCCTGAATGCTGAGGGCCCCCAGGCTGCCGCTTCCGTTGGGAGTGATTTCGAAGAGGGCGTTCTTTAGGTCCGCGTCGACGCCTTCGGCGAAGTCCAGAGCGCCAATCCAGTAAGGGCTAGTGAAGGTGGAATTGGTGGGGACGGGCCCCACGGCGATGGCGACGAACAAATCGTTGACACCCGGAAGCTCGTCTCCGAACTGGTCGGAGCCTGTCTCGGTGGAAGAAGCGGTGATCACACCTTGCGAGAAACTGCCATACATTGTGAAGTTGGGCAGATTCGGATTGGGGTCGGGATTACTGAATGTGCCGATGCCGGCGGCGTTGATGGTGTAGAATCCGCTCAAAGCACTGGCAGGTATGGTTTGAATGCCGCTGACGGTGTTATCTACCCATTGGCTGCCGGTGGAAATAGTGTAGGTTCCGTCGCCGTTGAAGGTAATCACGCCCTCGGACGCAGTGGTTTCGATCACGGCGCCCGTCGTGCCGGTGTTGACCACTCCGACGTAGCGGTAGCGGAAAGTGCTTCCCTTGGGAAGAAGCCCGTTGCCGCTCGAGTCCTGAGCAAGAAGGAGCGGTGAACCTAGCGCGGCGAAAACTGCCAAACGCACGGCCAACGCAGCCGGGCGGGATAAAGATCGAGTGGGGGTTTTCATTGTGTACCTAGCGTGTTGGATGCGCACAGGGCCGATTCGCGTTACCAGGAGTTAGAGTTTCCGGCGCGGCATCTTCGGAATATTCTGCTTCTCAGGATACTTTATTCCTTCCAAGAAGAGTCCGGAGGCCGGGGCGGTCCATTTCGCGATGTCTTCCTGCGCGATGTCATCGTGTCCAATGTCCACCACGGTCCGTGCGCCGCTAAGGAGACCGCGGAGCTGCTGCACCGTCATATCACCCTTCCCGATTTTGACGAGAACGCCCGTCAATCGTCTCACCATCTTCCATAAAAAGTGGGACGCCTCGATGCGGAAAACGATCATATGACCGTCGCGGCCAACTTCCGCGGCATCGACCGCAACTATTGTGGACTCGCCGGGTTTAGAAGGGTCTGGAGCGCGGAACGCCGCGAAGTCATGCCGGCCGGTGAGCAGGGAAGCGGCCTGTTCCATTTTGCCAATGTCGAGTGGCTCCTTAATCCACCATACGTAACGCTTGGCTAAGGCGGTTTTCCGAGTCGAGATCTGATAGAAGTAGGCGCGGGAGACGGCATCGTGCCGGGCGTGGAAGTTCTGCGGCGCCGGCTCCAGATTGACCACAGCGATGCTGGAGGGCAGGCGGTCATTGATCTCGCGCAGGAGCTGTTCGGGAGAGAGCCGGGTAGGGGTCTCGGGCTTCAAATGCGCAACTTGGCCGAGAGCGTGTACGCCGGCGTCGGTGCGTCCGGCCCCTTGAATATCGGCCTCCGAGCGGAGCACCTGGCGCGCGGCTTCAATCAGCTCGCCTTGCACGGTGCGGGCGTTGATCTGTTGTTGCCATCCGGAATATTTCGAACCGTCGTATTCGAGCGTGAGCTTGAAGGTCTGCGGCATTGTTCCGATGGTACCCAAGGGTGAAGTAGCATAGCGTTCATGGCACAACAAACCCAGACTTACAATAACCACGCGAGGTTCGATCCGCTGTTCCATTTCTTCCTGGCGCCGGTGGCGCTGCTGATGGTGATCGGCACGATTGTCCAATGCGTTCGTAATCCGAACTGGATGAACGCCGCGCACATTCTGGTGGCGCTGTGGGCGCTGGCGGCTACTTTCAAAATCCGGCTCTACGCGCTGAAGGTGCAGGACCGGGTGATTCGCCTGGAGGAAAGGCTGCGGCTGAAGGAACTGGCTCCGGCGCTGGCGGGGAAGATCGGGGACCTGACGAAAGACCAGTTGATCGGATTGCGTTTTGCCTCCGACGGCGAGGTGGCGGGGCTGGCGGCGCAGGCTCTGACGGGAAACTGGAAGCGCAAGCAGGTAAAGGAAGCGATCAGGAACTGGAGAGCAGACTACTTCCGGGTGTGAGACATAGGGTACTCTGGCTAGAGTGAGCGCGACAACTGCTTCCCCTGTTTCTATCGAAACGCCGCATTGCGAGCCGGGCATTGGGCGCATCCTCCGCACGCCGGATTCCAGCGACCGGATCGAGGGCGTCCAAATCAGACCGTATGATTTGTGGCCTGACGACCGCGGATACTTTCTGGAAGTAGCGCGCCTGCAGCAGGGGCTGGCGGCGGCATTTCCGCCGGCGACCACGCAGGTCTCCGCGGCGCTCAGTTATCCGGGAACGATCAAGGCGTTTCACTTTCATCGGTATCAAACCGATCTGTGGGTTCCAGCGCAGGGGATGTTTCAAGTGGCTCTGGTGGACATGCGGCCGGATTCGCCCACTTACGGGGTGAAGAACACGATGTACGCCGGATCGCTCAAACCCTGGCAGATTCTGATTCCACCGGGAGTGGGGCATGGCTATAAAGTGGTGGGCGAGAGCGCGGCCATGCTGGTGTACGTGACCAATCAACTCTACAATCCCAAGGACGAGGGGCGCATCGCTTACAACGACACCTCTATCGCCTACGACTGGGAGTTGCAACACAAATAGATGAAATTTCTAGTGACCGGCGGGGCCGGATTCATCGGGAGTGCGTTCGTGCGCATGCTGGCGGCGCGGCCGGACGCGCGAACGGTCAATCTGGACAAGCTGACCTATGCGGGGAATCTGGAGAATCTCTCAGGCGTTGAAGAAGGCGAGCGTTACCGCTTCGTGCATGGCGATATCTGCGACGCATCGCTGGTAGAGCGGACCATCGAAGAGACCCGGCCGGATGTAATCGTACACTTTGCGGCGGAGTCTCATGTGGACCGCAGCATTCTTTCGCCGGACGCGTTTTTTGAGACCAACCTGCGCGGAACTCTGACGTTGCTGGAAGCCTCGCGGCGGGCCAAAGTTCCGCGATTCCTGCACGTATCGACAGACGAGGTGTACGGGAGCATCGAGGCTCCGCATGAGGCGGACGAGAATTATCCGCTGCGGACCAGCAGCCCGTATTCGGCATCCAAGGGCGGGTCGGATTTGCTGGCGCTGTCGTACTTCACGACGCATAAGCTGCCGGTAACGGTGACCCGAGCCTCGAACAATTACGGTCCGTACCAGTTTCCGGAGAAGCTGATCCCGCTGATGATTTCGAATGCGATCGAGGACAAGCCACTGCCAATTTACGGCGACGGAATGCAGATTCGCGACTGGCTTTACGTGGACGATCACTGCCGGGCCATTCTGGCGGCGATCGAGCGCGGGCGGCCGGGCGAGATCTACAACATCGGCGGAAGCCGGGCGCTGCCGAATGTCGAGGTGGTGAAGAAGATCCTGGCGGCGCTGGGCAAGCCGGAGAGCCTGATGCAGACCGTGAAGGACCGGCCCGGGCACGACCGGCGCTATGCGTTATCGAGCGAGAAGCTGATGCGCGAGACCGGCTGGCTCGCGGAGATGCCTTTCGAAAAGGGATTGCAGGCGACCATCGATTGGTACCGGGCGAATCCCCAGTGGGTGGCGAACGTAAAATCGGGCGAATATTTGCATTACTACCAGCGCAATTACAGCTGGCGGGCGCTTTAGGAGAGAACGGACCATGACACCAGACACCTGCGTTTCCCTGCATCCTTACTTCAAAGTTCATCCGGGCAAGATCGAGGCGTTCAAATCGCTGTGCCACAGATTCGTGGAGAAGACTAAGCCGGAGAAAGGCTGCCTGTATTATTCGTTTACCATCAGCGGCGACGAGGTTTTCTGCCGTGAAGGATACGTGGACGCGGAGGCGCTGGTGGCGCATGCAGAGAACGTGGGCGCGCTGCTTCAGGAAGCGATGACGATGGCCGACGTGACACGGCTAGAGGTGCACGCGCCGGAATCCGAGGTGAATAAGCTGCGCGAGCCGTTTGCCAATTTAAATCCTCAATACTTCGTCCTTCATTCCGGTTTCCGAAACTAGGCAGTCACCCCGGCGGCCTCGTCAGGTAGCGCGAGGCTGTTGGAACCAGAGCGAATAAAGATTCCTATTGACACTCCGCGTCAAATTGCTACATGATGTAGCAGTCAATGCGGAACTCAGCCAAGCCAACCCGGAGGGCCCTTAGCAATCTGGAGCACCAGTTGATGGAGATCCTGTGGAAACGCGGGCCGGCGACGGCGGAACAAATCCGGGGGGTGCTGGCGTCCAAGCATGCGTTGAAGGATTCGACGGTGCGGACCATCTTGAGGCGCCTGGAAGACAAGGGCTACGTCACGCACAAAAGCGAGGGACGGGCGTTCGTGTACAGCGTGGTGGAGAAGCCTAGGAGCGTCGCGGTGCGGGCGGTGCGGCAGATTCTGGACCGGTTCTGCGGAGGGTCGCTGGAGCAGTTGCTGGTTGGGTTGGTGGAGAACGAGGTGGTGGACCGCAAAGAGTTGGAGGAACTCGCCCGGAAGGTGGCGCGGGAGGGGAAGTAAGATGCTCGAGCACTTGGCGGATGTGTCGGTTCGGGCGCTGGTGTTGGCCGCGATAGCCGCGGCGGTGTTGTGGCGGAGGCGGTCCGCCGCGATGCAGCATGCGGTATGGACCGCTGTTGCGGTGGGGATGCTGGGGCTGTTTGTATTCGGCCCGGCGTTGCCGAAGCTGCCTGTGGTGGTGACGACGCGACACGCCGCGCCGGTCAGACTGGCAGCTCCTCCGGCTCCGCGGGTTGTTTTTTACGGCGGCGGCGGGGCAGAGCCCGTGGCGGTGAGGCCGATGGCGCGGATTCAGGCGAGGCCGCGAAGAATCGATGGGAGTGAAGTTGCTCCTTATGTTTACCTGAGCGTCACGGGCGTTTTTCTGCTGCGGTTCGTGATGGGGATGTTCCTGGCCTGGAGGCTCTCGGCGGAGAGCGCTCGCGCAGGCGGGTTTTTCGAGTCGGGTGCGATCAACGTTCCACTGACGGTGGGGTGGTTGTGGCCGAGGATTCTCCTTCCGAAGAACTGGCGAGAGTGGGACCAAGAAAAACTGGAAGCGGTGCTGGCGCATGAAGGGGCGCATGTGCGCAGACGGGACGGATTCGTCGCGGCGATGGCGGGGATCAATCGATGCATTTTCTGGTTTCATCCGCTGGCGTGGTGGATGGAGCGAAGGCTGGGGTTACTCGCCGAGCTGGCGTGCGATGAGGCGTGCATAGCGGAGTTAGGAGGAGAACTCGGCGACCGGCGGAAGTATGCAGCTCTGCTGCTGGAGATGGCTCGCACGGTGGATGGGTCCAGGGGACGGGCGCAGGCGTTCAGTATGGCGGCAAGCTCGCATCTGCGGCGGAGGATCGATTCGATTTTGGACGAGGGGCGGATGTTTTCGCGCGGGATGAGTCGCACCGCGTGGGCCTTGATTGGATTATGCGGAGTGCCGGCGGTTCTGGCAGCGTGTACGGTGATGTTCGATGGTCCTACGCCGCTGCCTCCGCTGCTGATGTTCCAGCAGCCTCCGTATGTGCCACCGCCGCCGCCTCCGCCGCCTCCTCCGCCTCCACCTCCGCGACGTGCGGGGTTGAAATTTGAGGTTGCCTCGATTCGGCCGGCTGCCGCAGGAGCGCCGACGCCTCCACCACCCCCACCGCAGGGAGGGTTGCTACCGCCGCCACCGCCGCCCGGAGGAAGCGCGTGCTTCCCAAGACCGGCGACGGATGGGGGACGGGTCGATCGTCTCTGCGCATCGGTGAAGGAATTGCTGCTGGAAGCATTCGACGGGCTCAACGTGCCGCCCAGCAGGGTGACGGCGCCGGAGTGGACGGACGGCGAGCGGTTCGACATTTCGGCTAAGCTGCCGGCGGGCGCCTCGGCGGAAGATGTTCCCGCGATGCTGCAGTCAATGTTGGAGGAACGGTTCGGGTTGAAGTTTCATCGCGAATTCAGGTATGAAACGGTGAACGCTCTGGTGGTCGCCAAAGCAGGGCCAAAGTTGAAACCGGCCGTAGCGTCGTCGTCCCAGCCGGAGTGGATGACCGCGGCGGCCGCGGCGAAGGGTCCATTCGGGAGCGGGAACATCGGCGGCGTACGATTCCGTTCAATTGTGGCGCCGGGTCCGGACGGGTCGCCTGTTACGGTGTGGGAGGCTCCGGGCATGGGTTACGTCCGCAGGTGGGACACGGGCGGCCTTGGCGGGATTGTTCATTATGAAGCTCCGGATATTGCAAGTGAGGGGCTGGCCGCACTAGCGACCTTGGCTGGGAATGGACTGGACACTCCCGTAGTGGACATGACCGGACTGAGTGGACGGTTTCAAGCGAACCTGGATGTGTCCATGGAGGATTTGATTGCAGAGCTGAGGTCGCATGCGGGCGATATCGAGGCGGCTCACAGGGCCGAACTGGAGGTTGTGCAAGGGGCGCTCAAAAAGCTGGGGCTGGAGATAGAATCGCGGAAAATGCAGGTAATGGTAGTCGTGATCGATCGTTTGGAAAAGACGCCGACGGAGAATTAGACGAGGCTCGCGAATGCTTGCCGATTCGTTCCTGGCTACATGGCTCGCTTCGCTATTGCTCGAAGCGGGAGTAGCTGGGATTGTGGCCGGATATTGGTGGATCGGGGGCGCGCTGGTTTCGGCGGGAGGGGCGATTCTGGTCCGGCGGTTGAGGGCCGCGGGAATTGTGTCCGCGCGGACGGCGCAACGGCTGCAGGTAGCGGCGTCGGTGCTGGCATTATGCGTGGGGCTGTTTCTAACACGGCCACGCAGGGCCGGATTCGCCGATCCCATCGCGAAGGATACCGGCGGCTTCGGCTCCGGGAGATATCGCGGAGTGATCCTGTGGACGGAGCCGAAGCCTAAGGAGATCGTGATGGCTCGTCCGCCGGACCGGGGCAAGGGGCACAGCGAGAAAGAACAGAACTGGAGCATTCCGTTCGATGGAGTGTACTGGTTCTTCAAGTTTCCGGACAAGCAGCCGCCGGCAGGGTCGTACACACTGAGCGGCAGCCCGGCGAAGACGGCATTCCGGTCGTCCGATTTTGTTGCCCTGCAGATGGTGGCCCGGCAGAATTTCGTGAATCCGATGGAGATGAGTTGCTGCAGCCGGATGGAGGTGGGGATCAGCAATTCAGACGAATATCCGCCGTCGGTTTTGATGGAGGTGATTCTTTCGGACGTTGAGTTGCCGGGCGAACCTTCTCAATCCTTGGGGAGACAGGCCGTGAGGTCCGTTGCGCAGAGGGCGGGCGAATCTGCGGTGCAGCCGGCGCACGAGGTGGTGAGTTTTGCGATGCCGGAGGATTCGAAAATCCGGGAGTTCGATGCGGCGACGGTGAAGTTTATTCGCACCGGCGGACGCAACTTCGCGAGCGCGAAGATGGCGATCGAGGAGTTTACGTTTGTGCCGCGAGGGCGGTGAGCGTGATCTCCCGGAATCTGGCTGGGATAACCTGTCCTTGTGGAAGATCTCAAGTACGTTAAAGCGCCGCGTCAGCTTCTCGATATAACAGAGAGAACTACGGCGCTTCAGTTTTCTATGGCGTCAGAGCCCCTGGTGGGCGCGATGCTACGTACGCTTGCGGCGTCCAAACCGGCCGGCCGCTTTCTAGAGTTGGGGACGGGTACAGGCATCGCGACGGCATGGCTTCTGGAGGGCATGGACGATCGCTCGACGCTCATCAGCGTGGATAACGATAGCGCCGTTCAAGCGGTCGCCAGAGATTCGCTAGGCGCCGATACCCGGCTGACCTTAGTGACGGCTGGAGGATTGGATTTTTTGCGCGGTGAACCTGCTGAGAGTTTCGATCTTGTATTCGGCGATGCCATGCCGGGCAAGTACGAAGGGCTGGATCAGGCTTTGGCGGTTGTCAAAGCAGGTGGCTTTTATGTCATTGACGACATGCTGCCGCAACCCAACTGGCCCGCAGGTCATGCGGACAAGGCGCCGGTTTTGATCGAGCAGTTAGCGGCAAAACCAGGCTTTGAAGTGCTCCCGCTGGTCTGGGCAAGTGGGGTTGTCGTCGCCGTGCGGAAGTACTCAGAAGCACTGCCCTAGCGGCAGATCCGGAGGGTCGCGCTATTTCCTGGACAGTCATTTCGTCGAGAATGATACACTCGCGGGTGTAAGTAACGGAGTTATTCGCAGAGGGGGGCTTGACACATGCGAAAACTATTGCCGGTGCTGCTTTCGGGGTCGGTGGCCTGGGCAGCCGCTCAGCGGGCCCCGATGGAGGACCCGGCACAGCCCTCCGCGACCTTCAAGATCGGAACCAAACTGGTCGAGGTAGTTGTGGTCGCCCGAGACAAGCGTGGTCCCGCAACCGGTCTGACTAAGGCTGACTTCACACTGCTCGATAACGACGTACCGCAGAACGTCACTCTCTTTTCCGTGAGGTCCGCTGTGGCTGCCGCGCCGCTCTCCGCACGGCCTCTTTCGGGCGCACTTCCTCCCGGGGCGATCTCCAATCGTCCCGGCCGCGGCGAAGATGCGCCGGCGACGCAGACGGTTCTGCTCCTCGACCGGATTTTCACCGAACAGGTCAACCAAATCACCGCGATTCAACGGATCGCTAAGTTCCTCGACCTCCGTCGAAAACAGGACGGAATCGGGATCTACACACTCGGCCGGGACGTAACTGTGATTCAGGACGTGACTGCCGACGATGGCCTGCTCCGGCGCGCGGTGAACAGCCTCAAGGCGCAAGACGTGTCCAACCGGGGTTCGGACACCACCGGAATGACAGAAAAGGCCGCGGCGGATTATTCTCACCTCAACATGCTGGAGCGCGTACTCGCCCTGAAGCACGCGTTACAGGCAACCGCCCGCCATCTGGCGAACGTCCCAGGCCGGAAGAACCTGATCTGGATTTCAGAGGCCTTTCCTGTGTTGTACTGCATGCCCCATCTGCCTTGCGAAGACTTTACGCCGGACATGCAGGAAGCCGCGCGAGCGCTTAACGACGCCAACGTCGCACTCTACGCGGTGGACCCGCGCGGCCTCATAGGAGCCTTGGGCCGCATGACGGGTATCTCGAATGCGGAGGGCCGCGGTCCGGCATCGCAGATTGTCCCCGGTTATCGTGTCGCCCCCGTTGGCCCAGAACACGTCGAGACCATGAACCTGCTGGCCGGCCTCACGGGGGGCGACGCGTTCTACAACACCAACGGGCTTGAAGACTCCATGCTAAAGGCTGTGGAAGACAACGATGTCACGTATACGCTCGGCTTTTATCCTTCTGAGGATTCGCAAGACGGGAAAGTTCACAAGCTCAAGGTGAGTGTAGCTAGAAGTGGCGTGAGCCTGCGTTATCGCGAAAGCTACTTCGCAACCAAAGCTCAGACCGAGGCTAAGGACCTACCCAGCCGGGAGCTGCTGCTGCAGGACCCTCTTGACGCGACCCAAATCGGCCTGCTCGCGCGAGCCGTGCCCGATCCGGCGCATGCCGGTGTCTTTAATTTACAGGTCTCCGTCGACTTGCACGACTTGCAATTCCAGAATCAAGACGGGAAATGGGTCGGATCGGTTGAGGTTACGTTCCACGTGGAGGGCTCTAAGGACGCCCAAGTGCTCACACGGTCGATCGAGATTCCTGAGGACCAGCTCGCCACCGCTCTCGATACAGGCCTTGTCGTCACTCATTCGATCGAATGGCAAGGAAAGGCTGGCGATGTCCGCGTGGCGGTTGAGGACAAAACCAGCGGTGCGGCCGGATCGTTGCGAATTCCGCTCGGCAAGAAATGAATCAAACGTTGAGAATCTCGAAGCACCGTTCGAGGCTCTTCACGGGATCGTTACCCATCGAAGGGCGCCATTCGTGGGCGATGAAGCCGGTGTACCCGAGATCGGCGATTGCGCCGGCGATGAAGCGGTAGTTGAGCTCCTGTTTGTCGTCGATTTCCAAGCGGCCGGGCACGCCGGCGCAGTGGAAGTGGCAGATGTGATCGAAATTATCGCGCAATGTGCGCGTGACGTCGCCATCGGCGATCTGAGCGTGGTAAAGGTCCATCAGTATTCTCACGCGCGGCGAATTGACGCGCTTGACCACATCCAGACCCCAGGCCATGTGATCGAAGATCTGATCGGTACGCTGATCTGCCGCCACCTTGGAGTTGGTGATCTCCATGCAAACGTTGACGTCCTTTTGCTCGGCATAAGCCTTCACGCGGTTCAGGATCGCGACTGCGTTATCGGCGCCTTCTTCCCTGGACATGCCGCGCCGTTCGCCGGGGATGGCGATCAGAACCTTGCATCCAGCGGTGACGCACATGTCGATCCCGGCATGAGTGGCATCTTCGATCATGCTGTGGATTTCCTTACGGATCAATCCATTTTGGAAGCTGGTTCCGGTACCGGTCATCATGCCGGGCGCCAAGCCATTCTGCGTCAGGATCGGCACCTGCTGGGCGGTGGGGAGATCCACGCCCTTGAAACCGATGCGCGCAAGAGTCTTGCACCGCTCCTCGAACGAGAGCGTCGAGCCGGTCCCCCAAACCGAAGCCATCACGCTTTGCTTGATGCGCGCTCGAGAAGGGGCCGGAGTCTGAGCGGACAGTTGACCGGCAATCCCGGTGACCAGAGGGACAGCCGCGCCGGTTAAGAATGTTCTTCGTTCCATCGGCGCAAATATATCACGCCGGTGCGGCGAATGGGGCGGCCAGATGTAAAGCCGGATGTCACGGGTTCTAGTCTTCGGCGTGCTGGGAGGCGAGCTTGGTGACGACGCTCATGCTTTCCAGCGTGGTGACGTCGCCGGCGACGGCGTTGCTGACGATTTCGCGCAAGAGGCGGCTGGGTGTACCGGCTCTTCAAGTCTCCAGACGCCAAAACTTTGTACCCGGATAATATTGACAACAGAATTTTATCCGGGTATATTTAAACCGTGGGGTATACGGCTTTTCAAGGTCTTCGCAAGGTCTTATCCGGCAGTGCCGAGGAGCTCGCCGGTCTTCTGAAAGACCGGCCGCAGGGCGACATCCTGGTTTTCGATGATTCGACTGGCGCGCAAATCGACCTCGACTTGGCTGGCATCGGCGGAAAATCGAAAGCAAATCGCGGAGGAGGTCGAGCCGCGCGGCCGCGGGCGGCCGAGGCTGGGAGTGGTCGCGAAAGAGGTCACGCTTTTGCCGCGTCATTGGGACTGGTTGAGTCTGCAGCCGGGCGGCGCTTCGGTGGCGCTGCGCAAGCTGGTGGAGGAAGCGCGGCGGACAAGCGGAGATCACGACCGGGTCCGCACGGCGCAGGAAGCCGCCTACCGGTTCATGTCCGCGGTCGCGGGCAACTTGCCGGGTTTTGAAGAAGCAGCGCGGGCGCTTTTTGCGTACGACCGGCGCCGTTTCACACAGCTGATTGCGAGCTGGCCCGAAGACGTGCGCGACTACGCAGTCAGGCTGGCTTTCGCAGATCAGGCTTAAGATCCGCGCATAAAAGATCCACGCATAAACTCCACGCATGGAAGGAAACAGGACACGTGTGTCCAATTGCATCACGAAAGGAAGCGAAGAAATGAAAGCGATTTACAGGTCCATTGAAGGCGGGCGCCTGGTTGCGGAGCGTTATCGGGCCTTTTTGAAGCGGTGGCCGGTGCCGAATCAGCAGGTACGCGTGCCCACCAGCCAGGGCGAGACGTTCGTCATTGTTTCGGGTGCGGAAGATGCACCGGCGCTGCTCCTGCTGCACGGGGGCATGACGAATTCGGCGATGTGGATGGGAGATGTGGCCGCATTTGCGCGGTTCTTCCGGGTCTATTGCATCGACCTGATCGGCGAGCCGGGGCTGAGCGCTCCCGCGCGTCCGGCCCTTGCGTCCGACGCCCATGCCGTTTGGCTGGACGATGTTCTGAAGCACCTCGCGGTTGGCCGGACGTCGATACTGGGCATTTCACTAGGCGGCTGGCTGGCTCTCGATTATGCGATCCGGCGTCCGGAGAAAGTGGAAAGGGTGGCGGTGCTGTGCCCCGGAGGAATCGGGCGGCAGAAAGTGGGGATCGGGTTCGCGACGCTGCTGTCACGGATGTTCGGCGAAAGGGGAAAGCGCAGACTGATGGAGCGAATCCTGGGCCGGGCCCCGGCCGATCCGTCCCGCGGGCTCAAGGCTTTTATCGAGTTCGGCGAGCTCATTCGAAAGCATTTCCGGCCGCGGATGGTGAAGCTTCCGGTTTTCCCGGACGACGCACTGAGGAACCTGAAGGCTCCGCTGCTGGCGATTGTCGGCGCGCGCGACGTGCTGTTCGATTCAGCGCAGACGAAACGAAGACTCGAAACGCTGGTCAACGGCGCACAAGTGGTGTACCTTCCGGAAGCAGGACACCTGATCACCGGACAAACGGCAAGGGTATTGGAATTTATGACGTCTAGTCTTCATCGTGCTGAGAGGCGAGCTTAGTGACGACGCTCATGTCTTCCAGCGTGGTGACGTCCCCAACGACGGTGTTGCTGGTGACGATTTCGCGCAAGAGGCGGCGCATGATTTTGCCGCTGCGGGTTTTGGGAAGAGCGTCGGTGAAGCGGATCTCGTTGGGGCGGGCGAAGGCTCCGATCTCGTGTGCGACCCAGGTGCGGAGATCCTGGCCGAGTTTATCGTGATCCCAATCGCCTTTCTTTAAGGTGACGAAGCAGCAGACGGCCTGGCCGGTGATCTCATGCGGCTTGCCGACGACGGCGGCTTCGGCGACAGCGGGGTGCTTGACCAGGGCGCTCTCCACTTCCATGGTGCTCAAGCGATGGCCGCTGACGTTCATCACGTCATCGACGCGGCCGAGGATCCAGTAATAGCCGTCGGAGTCGCGGCGGGCGGCGTCGCCAGTGAAGTAAGCGCCGGGGACGCGGGTCCAGTATTGTTCTTTGTAGCGCTCGGGGTCGCCCCAAATGGTGCGCGCCATGCTGGGCCAGGGACGGCGGATGATGAGGAAGCCTTCGCGATCGTTGCCGACTTCGTAGCCGTTGAGGTCGACAATATCGGGGATGATGCCGGGCATGGGGAGCGTTCCGGAGCCGGGCTTGGCGGGAACGGCGCCGGGCATGGGAGAGATCATGACGCCGCCTGTTTCGGTCTGCCACCAGGTGTCGATGATGGGGCAGCGCTCCTTGCCGATGACGCGGTGATACCATTCCCACGCGGCGGGATTGATGGGCTCGCCAACGGAGCCGAGGAGGCGAATGCTGGAGAGATCGTGCCCGTTGGGCCAGTGGTCGCCCTGGCGGATGAGCGCTCGGATGGCGGTGGGCGATGTGTAGAAGATGTTGACGCGATATTTTTCGATGATGCGCCACCAGCGGTCGAAGGCCGGGTAATCGAGCGAGCCCTCGTACATGACGGTGGTGGCTCCGGCGGAGAGAGGACCGTATACGATATAGCTGTGGCCGGTGACCCAGCCGATGTCGGCGGAGCACCAGTAGGTGTCTTCATCACGCAGGTCGAAGACCCATTTCATGGTGGCGGTGATGTAGGTGAGATAGCCGCCGGTGGTGTGGAGGATCCCCTTGGGCTTGCCGGTGGTGCCGGAGGTATAGAGGACGTAGAGAGGGTGCTCGCTATCGAGTTGGGCAGCGGGGCAATCTTCGGTGGCGTGTTCATCGAGGGCGTGCCACCAGTGATCGCGTCCGCTCTGCATGACGACGTTCGGAGCCGGTGCGTTTATAGACGATGCACGTCGCGGACGGTGGGGCATTCGGGGAGCGCTTCATCGACGGCGGGCTTGAGCTTGACCTCCTTGCCGCGCCGGAAGCCGCCGTCGGCGGTGATGACGAGGGTTGCGCCGAGATCCTGGATGCGGGCCTTGAGGGCTTCGGAAGAGAAGCCGCCGAAGACCACGCTGTGGATCACTCCCAGGCGCGCGCAGGCCAGCATGGCGATGGGCAGCTCCGGGATCATGGGCATGTAGATGATGGCGCGGTCGCCCGATTTGTAGCCGCGGGATTTGAGGACGCTGGCGAAGCGGACGACCAGGCGGTGCAGCTCCTGATAGGTGAGGAAGCGCTGATCGCCGGGTTCGCCTTCAAAGAGGATGGCGACTTTATTCTTGCGGTGGGTGGTGAGGTGACGGTCGAGGCAGTTGTAGCTGACGTTGGTCTTGGCTCCGGCGAACCAGCGGGCAGTGGGCGGTTGCCAATCGAGAACCTGGGACCATTTTTCGAACCAGTGGATCTCGCGTTCGGCGACGGAGGCCCAGAAGGTGTCGGGGTTGTGTTCGGCCTGGCGGTACAGGTCGAGGTAGGCTTGCATGCCGGAGACGTGCGCCCGGCGGACGAAGTCGGGAGGGGGAGGGTAGGAGGAACTCACGAAGGGATTGTATCAAGGCGCATCGAGGGCCCGCCTTATCTCGCCTCGTCTGGACTGGACCGGCACCGCTGAGTGTTACTGTTGTCTCGATCTGGCCGCCTCGTGAGACAAGAAACGATCAAAATTGAGGAATACCAAAGCGCGAGCCCGAAGCTCTGCAATCTCGTGGTGAGCGTTCGCGAGATTGCCGACGTTTGCAGTGCTGTTATCGGCTATCCCGGACTTCCAAACGTCCAAAAGTCGTTTGAGTTGGGCGACGCCATCCTTTTTTTGAGACCCCAGAGGACGGAATACTTGAGGTGCGGTTATTCCAAAACACCGGTATTCAAGCTTCGTTTCTCATTAGCGAGGTTTCTCCGCGGCGGGGTCTGGCGGCGGGGTTCGTAAGCAGCGACCCTTACAATCTGCCATTCTCACGAAAGGAACTCACCCAGGTTTCCGAGAGCATTGTTCAAGTCAAGGCACAGCTCGCGAGCTCTGACGCGCTCACAGAGGAGCAACTTGACTTGGTTGTACGAAAGCTCGACGAGATCCGGGCAGGATCGGAGAGGTTTGGCAGGAAGGATTGGATGAACTGGGCCGCCGGGACACTCACGGGGCTTTGCATTTCGGCGGCATTTGCCCCTGAGGTTACGAAGGCGATTTTCGAAGCTATGGGTTCGGCGTTCTTGTGGCTTTTCACGGGCGCCGTGGCCTTGCTTCGTTAGAGCTTAGGCTCGGGCCGAACTCACCCTAACGCCGCTGGCGCGATTTCGATTTCTTTGGCGACGCTTGTAGGCTCTGGAACTGGCTCGGCGAATTCGCGCAACGTCCGGACGTGGCCGGAGATGGCCTCACGAATGTTTCGCTCGGTTTCTTCTAACGTTCGCCCGGTGCTGATGCAGCCTGGGAGGTCGGGGACGTAGGCCGCCCAATTTGCCGGGGCCTGCTCGAAGATGACGGCGTATTTCTGATTCATTCGGTTGTGCGGTTCAGTCTAGCGCGACGATGGACAGGCCGTCGATCCCGCGAAAATCACGATCGCGGCTGACCAGCGTCGCTCTTAGGGCGAGCGCAGTCGCGGCCACCCATAAGTCGTTCTCATCGAGCGTGAGGCCGCGCTGTTGGCGAGCTAGTTTTAGGTCCGCGTAGAGGTCTCCTGCCCCTTCGGGGATCGGCTCGCACGGAATGGCGGCGAAGCACCGATGGCTTGCCTCCTCCAACTCTGAGCGTCTCGTGCTCTTCGGCAGTTTGGCGATTCCAAAGAGCACCTCTCCTCTGACGATCGTGCAGGTGACTACATGGTCCCCCGGACCCAGTCCGGCCATCCAGCTCTCGATCCGGGCAGGAGACCTCATCAGTTCGCTGACCACGTTCGTGTCCAGAAGATAGGTCACTTGGACAGGATTCAGTCGAAAATACCCTTGTCGCTCACGGGCAAGCGCCCTGCTGAGATGGCGGCCTCGATGGCGTCGCCGTCCTCGGCGCCGACGTGGGGCATTTCGCGAATCGCCTTCAAGATGAACGCCGGCGACCCGGGACGGTCGAGGACGGAGCGGAGACTCTCGACGGCTACCTGCTCGACGCTTTTGTGTTGGGTCGCGGCGATCTCTTCCAAGCCACGCGCAAGGTCGTCCGGGAGTTGAATCGTCATCGCGTTCCTCAGAACCATTCTCTCAAGTTCGGCATAAACTGGCAGAAGGGGCTGAATGACAAAATACGAGATCATTCTCTACTGGAGCCAGGAAGATCAGGCATTCATCGCGGAGGTGCCGAGTTGGCCGGCTGTGCGGCTGACGGCCCTACCCGGCAAGAGGCCCTTGCCAACGCCGAAATGGTCATTGCCGAGTGGCTGGAGACTGCTCGGGAACTCGGACGCCCTATCCCGGAACCCAAGGGTCGGCTCTCGTTCGCCTGAACCCTCCGGCTGGTCGAAGCGGCTATATTGTGACTTCCACGTAATCGACGGAGGCATGAGGAGCTGGGATTGGCTGGCCGAGCTCACGCATGATCTCAAAATGAGCGGATAAGGCGTCCTGGAAATTCCGGCGGGTCTCTTCCTCGGTGTCTCCGGTCGCCGCACATCCGGGCACGTCGGGTGAGAAGGCCGAGAAACCGGTGCCTGTATCGGGTATCGTTTGGGACTCATTTAAGGCCGCCTCTTTGAGTGTAGCGTTGAGTATGCCTGGTGCGACGATCGATTCGGCAGCCACACTTCCGCCTCCGATCTGGCGCCCCGGCCATATGATATCCCGTAGGTAGCATGGATAACACGAGCGCAGCTGCCGGCTTTGATTGGCGGATAGAAACACCGCTGACCGCCATCCTCCAGGAAATCGCGCGGCACGCCGCGGCCAACCCCGATGGGATCGAGGTGAGCCGGGCATGAAATCTCCGCCGCCCGGCCCGCGCGAGCCGCTCCAGTTGCTTTCCGTCGTGATTCCGGCGCGCAACGAGGAGGGTTGCATCGCCGCCACCGTGGAGGACTTGCACTTGGAACTCCGCCTGCACGGCATTCCCCACGAAATCGTGGCCGTTGACGATGGAAGCACGGATGGCACCTGGAAGCTTCTACAGCAGCTTCACGCTCGAATTCCTGAGTGCAAACCGGTGCACAATCCGGGCGAGCACGGCTTCGGCCGCGCTGTCGTCTACGGATTCGACCACGCCCAGGGGGACGCCGTGGTGGTCATGATGGCGGACGAATCTGACGACTGCCGCGACGTCGTCCGCTACTTCCGGCTCCTGGAGGAAGGCTGGGATTCGGTTTTCGGATCGCGCTTCGTTCGCGCGGGAGGAGTGATCGATTATCCCCTCCACAAACTGCTGCTAAACCGGCTGGCCAATCAGTTCCTGCGCATCCTGTTTGCCGTCCCGTTCAACGATTTCACCAATGCCTTCAAAGCCTACCGGATGAGCACGCTGCAAGGCTGCCGGCCGTTTCTGTCTCCGCACTTCAATCTGACCGTGGAGCTCCCCCTCAAGACCATTGTGCGGGGCTTCTCTTGGACCGTGGTCCCCATCACTTGGCGGAATCGGCGAAGCGGTGTTTCGAATCTCAAGATCCGGGAGATGGGCAGCCGCTACCTCTTCATTGCCATGTATTGCTGGCTTGAGAAACGCTTCAGCCGGGGAGACTATAAGCGCCATGATTGATCGAATCCGTAACCCGGCTCGAATTATCCGGTCGAATCGCTCGGCGCCGCATCGCACGCCGTGGTGCTTTCATTTGGGTCCGCCGAAGACAATACAGGCCGGATTGCGCCTGCCGGTCTGCGTATCAAAGCCGGATAGCGCAGCAAGAGGCGGATCGGCAGGAATGCCACAATCGACCTGGGCTTTGGCGCGGTTACCAGAACGGCGGAGCCGCAGCGCAGGCGCTCGATTCCAAGCGAATCCGGTCTTGGGCGGTTGGGCACTTGCACCGGTTGGTTCAGCGGGTTAAACAAAAGGAAGACTGCCGGGCGATTCGGCTGGCCCGTTGAGCACGGAAGAGCGCACGCGTTTGGAATCGGCTGAAAGCGGTTATACGCCTCCATTTGCATGATGGTTTGTGGGTCCGCCAGAAACGTTGCGTTCGGATTGCCGCGGACGTACCGGAACATTTCAGCCGATATTCCGGCCGCCTGCCCCCAACTTCCCGACGAAGCGACTAAAGCTATGCCCAGGCCACAAACGCCGAGGAGAACAGGAAGACGCAGAGACAATTTCTCTTGGACTATCCAACCCACCATTACCGCTAATGCCGGCGTCATCGGCTGCCAGAACCGGGTGTCTCGCCAGAACGGCAGGTAGCCGGTGGGCGTTGCCGTACCGAAGCTGAACCACAGCCAGACGAAGAAGCAATAAGCTAGAAGCCCCATGTAGATGCGCGACCGGCGGAGCGATTCTATAGAAACACCCGCGGCAACGATTGGAATGGCAACGCCGAAAGACTTGCTGAACACCAGACTGGTAAAAGGACGGGTAAACCACGCCGCGGAATACATCACGACGTAGCCATCCGGATCCCGCCAATTCCGAAGCAGCGCAAAATCGTGCAGGGGATCTCCCCCGGATGCGAGGGCGCTTGCTCCCAGCTCCAGCACCACGAAAAGCGGGATGGCGACAGCCACAAACACCATCGCAGTCTTGCGGGAAGAAAAGAAGAACGCCGCTACCGTCATCGCCAGGACGGCAAACACCCCGACAGGATGGCAGAACGCGGCAAGGCTGCCGGCTACGGCCGCAATCGCCAGGCTGACCCGGGACTCGCCTCCAAACAGAAGCGCCAGCGCGCATGCCGCGAAGCCGGCGCTTACCGGGCCGGCGATCGGAACCGAGCTATAGAGGATATCGATCGGCATGCACGCCGCAACCAAACCGGCCGTTAAAGCGCCCATGGGGCCGAGCTTCCGTAGGCCCAGCCAGTATGCAGAGAGCACCGTCATCAAACTGGCCAACAGGCCGGGCAGGGCCCATGCAATCGGGCGGAAACCCAGAAGGGCCATCGAGGCGCGCAACATGGCGTTGAAAAACAGCCGCGCGTCGTAAATGTTCTGTGGCGGACCGGGCCACAGATATGCGTACCGAACATGGAACCAATCGTCCCAAACCCACACGCCGCGCTCGAAAAACACGACGCGAAGGAGCAGCCACACGAGGAGGACGCTGAGCAGAGCCAAGACAGGCCGGCGCTCCGTCCACGAGCGGATGTAGTCCATAGGCGAGTCTTGTTAGATGCCTGTCATGCCCTTAAGAGGTGGCTGCCTTTCGACAGACTCCTAATCGGGTGCGGCCGCGCTCTGTTCGCGCGAAGTGGCGACCAGATTCGCCGCCCGCAGCAGGGAGTCGAAAGTCCCCGCGTCGGTCCACCAGCCCGTCAGGTGCGAAAACGTCATGGTGCCTTCACGGATGTAGGCGTTGTTGACGTCGGTGATCTCCAACTCCCCGCGGCCGCTGGGAACCAGCGTTCGGACTTTGTCGAAGACCGTCCCGTCGTACATATAGATACCGACCACCGCGTGATGCGATTTCGGCTTGGCGGGCTTTTCCTCAATGCTCACGATCCGGTCGCCTCGCATTTCGGCGACGCCGAAGCGTTCGGCATCGGGAACCTCTTTGAGTAGAATGCGCGCGCCTCGCCCCTGCCGCTCGAACTCCTCAGCCGCGCTGCGGATGGTTCCTTCGATGATGTTGTCGCCCAGGATCACGCAGATCTTTTCCCCATCCGCGAACTGTTCGGCGAGAGCCAGCGCATCGGCGATGCCGCCTTCGCCCTCCTGGTAGGCGTAGTTCAAATGCGCCAGCCCGAACTCCTTGCCGTTGGCCAGTAAGCGCAGGAAGTCGCCGGGGTTGCGGCCGCCAGTCACCAGGAGAATGTCCTTGATCCCCGCGTCCACCAGCGTTTGGATGGGGTAATAAATCATCGGCTTGTCGAAAATCGGCAGCAGGTGTTTGTTGGTGATTTTTGTCAGCGGAAACAGGCGGCTGCCAGTGCCGCCAGCCAGGACGACGCCCTTCATCGTGGAATCCTCACTCTAATATTCATCCTCTGGTGGCCCGCCGGAATCACGAGGGGAGAAGCAGGCGCAACGGGCGAAAAAAAGCCTGTACAAAGTTTGCGGCCGCGCTGGTGGCGTTAGCCGGATCGTTGCGATCGTCCTCCGCAATCGGCATAACCACTCGAACCAGCGCTGTGTCTGTCCGGTTCAGCCGCATCGCGTCGGCCATCACCCAGAATTTGGCGCGGTATTCACTCGCGACGATGCGGTCGCGGGATTGATACCAATACATCACCAAACTGCGTTCGTCGCCGTGCTGCACGATGTAGCGATTCACCACAATCGGCTCCGCATAACCGACGTCGATCGAATACACATCCGCGCTCAATTGGGTCCAGCCGGAACCGGGAAGGCAATTCTTAGGGGAATGCGGCGACTTGCCGTTGCGCTGGCTGCGGAATGCCGCCACGAACAGCGTGCCCGCTCTTCCGGTAGCAGGATCCCCGTAGCCGCGAAACAGCAGATCGTCGGCTTTGAGCACGTCCCTGGTTTCCTGGTCCACGTCGAAATCCCGCAAGTAGCGCCAGTCTCCCATCTGCATCGGCAAACGCTCCAGCGGGGGGCTGTCAGGGACCACTTCGGGCTTGACCGAACTATACAGCACCGCGGCTTGCGCCAGCAGCAAAACCGTGACTGCCAGCGTGACCTTCGACTTTAAGAAATCAAACACCGGCGGGCTCCTGAGGCAAGTTCTGATCTCTCCGCAGACGCAGCAGCGCGCGGATGGCCGCATGTACCCCCAGCAACAGCAGGAACGCGATCACAAAAATCACCCATCCCTCCAACTCGTGGAAAAACCCCTTCGCCAGATCGGTATCGATCTCGCTCAATATACCCGTGATGGTGACGCGCCCGGCGTTGGCGATGATCGCGATGGGAAGGGTGGCCCCCAATAGCGCCCATCTCATCCATACTCTCGTATCGAAAAAATAGGCGTAGACCAGCGACAAAAACGACAGCGACAGGAGGCTGCGTATGCCGCTGCACGCCTCCGCGACAGAAAGCTTTTGGCTGGCCAGCTCCAGAATGTTGCCGTCCCGCAAAACCGGATAACCGAGCAGGTCCAAAGCCCACTCCGCCACTCTGCTGGCGAACAACTGCAGGGGGAACGTGATCGAGTTATAGATCACCGCTGGAATCGGAATCATGAACGGCAGCAGCAGCAGGGGGAATGCCAGCTCCTTCACCAGAGCCGTGCCACCAATGGTCAGCAGGATTCCCACCAACAGAATCAGGACTGAAGTGCGTTGCAGGAACTGCTCCGCGCCCAGCCAGCCGATGTAGCTCTGCACCGTGCCCCATGCCATCACGCCCAGCCCCCACCAGGCCGGCTCCAATTTCATTGCCAGGATCCGCTCGCGGCGGCCCCACGCGATCCAGGCCGCGACCAATGGCACCAGGAAGCCATGATTCACGTCCTCGTCATAGGTCCATTGCTCTACCAGATGACGCAGGATCGGGTACGTGCCGAACACCAGCAGCAAGCCGAACCACACAATTGCATTCCACGGAACCGCCCGAAGCGAGACCGGCGTGGCTCGCTGGGGGAGCTGGTCCGCAACCGACGCCATACTGTAATTCTATCCCCTTTCACCGGAAACACCTAGCGATATACCCGAACTCGGCCGTCTTTTGGGCCGCGCGCAGAGCCGGTACTACGCCAAATTCCGGAGCAAGGATCGCGTGCCGGCTAGCTCACGCTTACCGGCGACTCCAAGCTGAAGCGCAGCGTCGTCTCCACCGGCAAGCTCACCTGGCGTTTTCCCGTGAACACCGATCCCACCGTGCCGGCCGCCGCTCCGGCTCCCGCGCCGATTAAAGCTCCAGGTCCGCCTGCGGCTGCTGCGCCGATCAACGCGCCTCCTCCCGAGCCGCCTCCGATCCAGGTCAGATTGTGCCTCACATGACCCTTGCTCACACGCGAGGAGTCTGTGGAGCTGATGGCGTACACCTGACCGTTCAGCGTGAAGGAGTCGAGCCGCAATGCGAGCACGGCACGACCCTTGAATCGTCCTGAGGGTTTCGATTCGATTACGTGACCGGCAAACTCGGTTCCCTTCGGCACGACAACGTGGTCTCCGTCGACCAGAGGCTCATCCAAGGAGGCGGTGAACGTGTCACCAGCGCGATTGCGCCGCGTATCGATCGCTTCGAGCAACCGCACCCGGAACGTGGTGCCAGCCGGAAGAAGCGCGGCCGGAGCCGGCGGAGGAATTGGGGCGGTCGCGTTCGGACCCTGGCTTGAATCTCTTGGGCTTGGATCGCTTGAAGATGCCGCGGGGCTGGTGCTGGCCTGTGCTGACTGCGAAGGACCCTTAGAGCAGCCCGCCAACACCAGCAGGCCGATAGACAAAAGCGTTAGCAAGTTTTTTCTCATGTCGGTATATCCTTCCGGGCCTCTAAAGGACTTAGCGTCCCGTGCGCCCTTGCACGTATGTTCCTTGCAAGTTTGTCTCCGCTCGGTTCGGGTGCTCGCCCGGGTTTGGCACTCGCATTGCTCCCGCACTCATAGGAGCTTCTCTATGATGCGTGTCATGGACACCGATACAGGAACGTACTTCGGAGTGGGGGGTAAAAACATGGCTGATCGCGTGGACAAGATGATCGACAACGCAAGAATCGCCGTAGGCGAAAAAATCGAAGACGGCAGGATCGCTGCGGAGCGGATGTTCAAGCAAAGCCGCGAGGCCGTGGGTAAGGCAGTCGAGGACGGTATGACCCAGACAATCCGCCAGGTGCGCCGCAATCCAGGCCGGTCCCTCGCGGTCGCTTTCGGCATGGGCGCGGTGGTAGGCGCCATCGCCGTCCGGCTCACCAAGAGGATGATCGCGTAACTGCCATTCTTCCGCACCCTCACACCGCGAGCGCAGTGATATAGTGTTCGTGGTCGCGAATCGAGAGGGCACGGATGAAGCGCAGCAGCGATCGTATTCTCACCACCCACGCGGGCCGCCTGGACGGTCCGCCGGAAATGCGCCGGCTGGCGATGGAGGTGTTCACCGGCCGCTCCAAGGACTTCGACGCCGTCATGCCGCACGTGCGCAGCGGGATGGTCGATATCCTTCGCAGACAAGCTGAGGCGGGGATCGACATCGTAAGCGATGGCGAACTCGGCAAGCTCGGCTTCGGCTTGGCTTATTACGGCCGCCGCCTCAGCGGTTTGGGCAGCCGCAAAGTGAAGCCCGGCGAATCGGGATGGATGGGCCATGGCTCGGGCGAGCGGGCCGAGTTCGCCGAGTTCTACAAAGAGCTCGGCTTCATGCCGGAGCCCTTCGAACGCGCCATCTGCAACGGACCGATCGCTTACATCGGGCAACAGGAAGTCCGTAACGACATCGATCTTTTCAAAACTGCGCTTCAAACCGCCCAAGTGAATCCGGCCGAGGCGTTCATGTGCGTGCTTGCGCCTGGCTGGCTGGAACACTTCTTCGTCAACGAGCACTACCGCTCCGACGAAGAGTATCTCTTCGCGATCGCCGACGCCATGAAGCATGAGTACCAGGCCATCGTCGACGCCGGGTTCGTTCTTCAACTCGACGACCCGGCCCTCCCCGATACCTACGACATGATCGTTCCCCGGCCGACCATCGAGGAGTATCGTAAGTTCGCGGAAGTGCGCGTCGAGGCGATGAATCATGCGTTGAAGGGGCTGCCGCAGGATCGCATCCGCTACCACATCTGCTGGGGGAGCTGGCACGGCCCCCACGTTCACGATTTGCCGCTCAAGCACCTGGTCGATCTGATGCTTCGCGTCAACGCCGGCGCCTATTCCGTGGAAGCTGCCAATCCACGCCATGAGCACGAATGGAAGGTGTGGAAGCAGGTGAAACTTCCGGAAGGGAAGATCCTGATCCCGGGCGTGATCAGCCATGCCACCAACGTGGTCGAGCACCCTGAGCTGGTGGCCGACCGCATCATCCTCTACGCCGGATTAGTCGGCCGCGAAAACGTGATCGCGGGCGCCGATTGCGGCATGGGTGCGCGCGTTCATCCACAGATCTGCTGGGCCAAGTTCAAGTCGCTGGCGGAGGGCGCGGCTCTGGCTAGCCAGGAGTTGTGGACATGAAAACGAGTTGTGGAAATAGAAAACGGCTCCGAAACGTGCAAAACTCATCAAGTTCTGTAAATTATCCCTAGTCCCGCCCACCGGGCCCTTCCAGCGCTCCGGCGATCCATCTGCAAATACGCGTAACCCACAGCATGCAATCGAGTTCAGCCGGATTTGGACGCCGGCGTGCATTGCCGATGATGCAGAGGCCAGTCTGGGCCCTCCTGCCACGTCGAATTTCTCGGAAATAGTTTCTGAGCAACAGCCCGCAAAACGGAGCCTGGGTCGCGGCCGGACCGGCTGTTGCTTCCGTACGTCGAGGGCCGCAACCGGCCCTGTGCGGGCTAGCGAGCAAGAGGGAGGCTTCCACTGAGTCCCGGATTCCAACGGCCGAGGCGGCTGCGTGCGGCACGTATGGCCGCCAGTGAGCTGGGTGCATGCGACCACGAGAGGACGAGCGTGAGCCCGAGCACCATTCGCGATTCGCTGCTCGCGGCGATCGTCACCTCCACCGACGACGCCGTCATCAGTAAGAACCTGGATGGAATCATCACCAGTTGGAACCTCGGCGCGGAGCGCATCTTCGGCTATACCGCTGCCGAGGCCATCGGCCAGCCGATTTCGATGCTCTCCACGCCGGACCGCGTACACGAGATGCAGGACATTCTGGCGCGCATTCGCCGGGGCGAGCGCCTGGTTCACTTCGAAACCGCCCGGCGCGCTAAAGACGGGCGCCTGCTTTCGATCTCCCTCACTGTATCGCCCATTCGAGACGGCGAAGGCAAAATCGTCGGAGCATCGAAAATCGCCCGCGACATCACCGAGCAGAAGCTGAGCGAGCAGGCGCTGCTTCAGCAAGCCGAGCGCCTCGCGCGCGCTAACGCCGATTTGGAGCAATTCGCCTACATCACCTCGCACGATCTGCGCGAGCCCCTGCGAACCGTGACCACCTGTGCCGAAATGCTGCTTAGCGAGCCGGGCGAGAGGCTCAACACGCAGGACCGGCAACTGCTGGACTACATCGTGACGGCCGCCCGGCGCATGAACAGCATGATCACCGATCTGTTGCCCTATGCCCGTGCCTTAAATGAAGACCTCCCTTCCGGCGCCGTCAGGCTTTCCGAAGTGATCGAGTGGGCCCTCAACAATCTCCAATCGGCCATCGAATCCGCCGGAGCGGCGGTTATCTGGAATCCAGCGCGGCTCCCGGCGGTTTTAGGAAATAAGATCTCGCTGGTCACCTTATTTCAGAATTTGATCGGCAACGCAGTGAAGTACCGCGGCCCGAAGCCCTGCCAGGTCTCCATTCGCGCGCGCCGCAGCGGCCCTCAGTGCGTGATCAAAATCAAAGACAACGGAATCGGCGTTGCGCCGCTGTTTCACGAACGCATCTTCACTCTTTTTCAGCGCCTGCATTCGCACCAATACCCCGGTACCGGCGTCGGCCTGGCGCTCTGCCGGAAAATTGTTCAGGCCCATGGAGGTGAGATTTGGGTCGAATCGGAGGAGGGGAAGGGTGCGGCGTTTTTTCTCACACTCCCCGCTGTGGAGGAATCGTGAGCGCCGCCGTTCACGTTGTGCTGGTCGAGGACAATCCGCTGGACGTTCTGGTGTTTCGCGAAGCTCTGCGGCGCCGCGGCATTGAGTTTAGACTGGAACACTACGCCAACGGTGAAGAAGCCGCCAAGGCCATTGCGTCCATGACCCAACCGCCGGATCTGTTTGTGCTGGACCTCAACGTTCCCCGCATCCACGGCCTGGAGTTACTGCGCGCAATCCGCGAACTCCCCGCCATCGCGCCGGCGGCGGTAGCGATTCTGACCTCTTCACCAGCTCCGGCCGATAGAGCTCGCGCCGAAGAATCTGGCGCGGATTTGTACCTGGTCAAGCCGGATGGGTTTCAGGAGTTCGTGAATCAAATCGGCGCCGCGGTCGAACAATTACTCAATCGCCGCTCCTCGGCCGACGGAGCAGAAGCGCGCTTCAATGCCCATCGACGGCGGCGGATGCGGCGCGCCCCACTTGTTCCTCTCGCGCCAGCGGCCCGCCGCCGTGTAAGTGGCAAGGCACGGTCGGCTGGGTCCCTTCTATAAACACTTCGCTCCGGATATGCGGGCATTTCGGCGTGGCCAGTTCACCCGTATCCGCGTCGATCTCCGCGGTCACAATCCCGTTGGGTGCAGCGAACTCATGCACCCCGCGGTATTCGGGGTGTTGGTGGGCGCGCTTCATGAATTCGGTCCAGATCGGCAAGGCGCTGCGCGCGCCCTCTAGCTTAAGATCCCGGTTGTCGTCGAACCCCACCCATACGACGCAGATCAGCTTCGAGGTAAAGCCCGCGAACCAGCCGTCGTGGGAGGAGCCTGTCTTACCCGCGGCCGGAAGATAGAAGCCGCGCGCTCGTACACCCGCTCCCGTACCCGAGCGCAACACCTCTTCCATCATGTTCTCGACCAGATAGGCCACCCGAGCGTCGACCGCCTGTTTCCGCGCGGGGCGCAATTCGAATACGGAATTGCCGCGCTGATCCCGAATCGCGTGAATGAAACTCGGGGTGAAGCGGGCCCCGTAGTTCGCAAACACTGTGTACGCGCCGGCGATTTCGAGCGGCGTCACCTCGTAAGCTCCCAGCGCGATGGATGGCGTCGGTTCGATATTGACATTCAGCCCCGCCGCGCGTGCCACTCGCGCGACCCTGTCGTAGCCAACCTCTTCGGCGATCTTCACCGCTGGAATATTCAGCGAATGCGCCAAGGCATAGCGCAAGGTCACCGGGCCCGCATAGTCTTGCTCGTGGTCGTCCGGCTGGTAACTCTTCCCGTGGAACAGGAATGTAGTCGGCTCATCGTCAACGGTGCTCGCCGGAGTGATCTCCGGGCCATCGCCACTCAAGCCGGCGCCAAACGCCGCCGCATACACGAACGGTTTGAAGGACGACCCAGGCTGGCGCTTGGCCGCGGCATGGTTGAACTGGCTGGTCCCGTAGCTGCGTCCGCCTACCAGAGCCCGCACTTCCCCGGTTTGCGCGTCCAGAGCCACCAGCGCGACCTGCGCGGCCGGCATCTCGCCGGTACCGTATTTCTTAGTCCGCGCTTTCCATTGCCGGTCGGTTTCCTGAATGCCGATGCTCACCGCCTCCACCGCGTCGCGTTGAAGATCCCGGTCCAGAGTGGTGTACACGCGCAGCGGCTCGCTCTGAAAATCACGGTCCGGGAACTGATTCTCGAGCGTCTCATCCACAACGTCGACAAAGTACGGAGCGTCGCTTGCTTCGCCCTCTTCCCGGGTCACCTTGAGCGGGGCCGCTGCCGCCTGCTGATAATCGTTTTGCGAGATGTAGCCGTTGGCGTGCATCGCCCGCAGTATGGCGTTGCGCCGCTCCTTGGCGCGCTCCGGGAAACGGAACGGATTGCGCGAATACGGCGCTTGAATCATCCCGGCTAACAACGCCGCGTCCGGCAGCGTGACCTGGCTCAAATCCTTCCCCAGGTACAGGCGGCTGGCCTTCGCGAATCCATGGACGCTGAAGCTCCCCAGGTTGCCCATGTAAATCGTATTGGCGTAGTCCTCGAAAATCTGCTGCTTGGTTAGCGTGTGCTCCAGGTGAGCGGTGATGAGTGTCTCGGGAATCTTGCGGCGCCAGCCGCGCTCCGGCCCCAGCCACAAGCCGCGGGCCAATTGCTGGGTGAGAGTGGACGCGCCTTGCGCCCTGCGCCGCTCCTTGGCGTCCACCCAAACGGCGCGAACAATGCCTTCCGGATCGAAGCCGTGATGATGAAAAAAGCGCTTATCCTCCGCGGATAGCACCGCGTTCACCAGAACCTTGGGAATCTCGCGGAAAGGGACTACCAGTTGCTTCTCGCGGGTTTGATCGTACAGGTTGGTGATTACTTCCGGCTCCAGCGGAAGCTGCGCCAGATTCGACCCTCTGGTCAGCGAAACGATCCTGGTGATTTGTCCCGCATGAACTTCAACTGACGCGGCGTCCTGAACGTATGCGGCGCGGCCCGGATGAATCTCGATGGCGTCCCCCTGCTTCCGGTACCACCCCACGCCGCTGCCGTTCGTCCCTCCTTCCGAGAAACCCCGGGCGCGCAGGTAAGAGGCGAGCCCGTCCGTGTTCGCCTCCTCGCCCGGCGCCAGCACGCGTGGGGCGGCGTAGAGCAGGGACGCGCTCTCGAATGCCCCGCCGCGCAGGGTTGCGTCAACCAGCTTCGCGTATTTGAAGTAAGAGGCCGCCAGCGCCGTCGCGCAGGCTATCGCTACGCCGCAGCAAGCGGTGACCAGAACGGCCTTTCGCGATCCGCCCGCCCGGCTTAGCAGGGTCTCCCAGCCGGCAGACAGAGCCTTCCAGCCGGCACACTTGGGCGTGGGCATCGCGGCAGCCTGACGTTTTTACAGTCCCGGCCTACGAGGGTTTCGCCGGTTCGAAACCGTCGCAGCGGCTGATTGAGGTCACCTTGAGATGCAGGCCGAGATTTTTCGGATGGCCGCAATCGTCGACAAATGTCTCAGGCGCTTCGTGTTTGTCGCGGATTTTGGTTAGTTGAGGAGTCGCATTATGCGTCTCTCCAAAGTGGGTGCATACGCCAATTTGTCCGTCCTGTACTTGCAACATAGGACCTCCTGTAAACAAAACTTAAGCAACCCGCAGGCCGGACTCGAAAGCCTGGCACGTTCTGCGCAGTCTTTGGAGCCGCTGCTTCTCGATCCGCTCACGAGCCGAACGCCGGGCGCGCATCAGCCGAATGCGGATGGCGGTCTTCGACACGCCTCTTTGACCGGCCAACTCTTCGGCCGTGATTCCTTGAATCTGTTGCTCGAGTAGAGTGCGCTCCCGGTGGTGGCACGTCTGCAGCACCATGGCTACATCGATGGGCGTCAGGTCGATCTCGAATTCGCTGTCGCGCTCGCGCAACGGAACGCTGCGCTTCTCCTTGCGCCATAGGCCGCGATAGACATTGAGCGCAATCGTGTTCACCCAGGTGAGGAGCATCTTCTCATCCCGCAACTGATGCAAACGCTCCCAGCCGCGTACCCAAGCCGCTTGCGCGGCCTCAACCGCGCCATCGCAAGCGGCCCCCCGAGAGAGTAGGAAGCGAACTGTCCGATCGAACCCGGATTGATACGCTTCTCCGTAGGTGTAAGCAGTCACAAGGACGGAAAAGCATTTCCCGAGCCAAACCTATGTTATTGAATTCGTTATCCTTCCCCTTACACCTGCGGATGCAGATGTTGCATAAACCGGCAGCCTCTGCCGCTACTTGCCGATTCTGCCACCCCGCCCTAACGGCGGCGGGAACCCGTGCCCGTACGGATAATGGAACTGGCTGAAGCTGTGGGGATAGCCGCCGTAAAACACCCACGGCGCCCTGAATACCTCAATCGGCGAATAGAATCCCCAGCCGAACCCACCGTAATAAACTCCGTCCACTGGAAGGAACGTATACACGCCGAACCCGGCATCCCAATACCACCCCATCCCAACCCAGCCCGGCGCATACCATCCCGGCCCCTCCCCGATGTAGCTTCGGGCGGCGGAAACACTGGCCTCCGATAGATACCCGGACCGCAGTCCGTTCCAGCGATAGAACTCGTCTTCGAAGGGCTGTGCATCGAAGTGGGCGGCCTTCAGGCGTTCGGCACCGAGCGCGAGCTTCTCCTTACCTTCCAGCTTGACCTTGCGCCCCTCGAACGCCACCTCGGCCGAGCCGTGGAATGCCCGCACTTCGTTGCGCGTAGCATCGAAATCGTACAACCCCGGCTTGAGGAGCGTAGTTTTCGCACCGTTCAAATCCACCTCGATGTCGTTTTCCTTGCGGATGTCGACCACCTCAATTAGCGCGCGTCCCTGATCGAGCTCCACCTCAGTCTTCGCCAAGTCCGGCGAAATCATCTTCAGCGCGCTGAAATCCGCGACGCGCAGGAACACGCCCGGAGTCAATAGAATCTCCACCTTCCCAGCCTGCGTGGTGACCGATTGCCCTGCCTGCATCTCTAGGGTGCCCACGCAACTGGCGTCCAGCGGAACGCCCGCTAGCGCCGCTTGCCCCTCCACGTAGTTGATACTGCCGGGACGGGCAACATGTGGCGCTCCCGGCTCCACCCCCGGCAATACGGTCGCTGCCTGAACCCAGCTCCCGCCGGCCAGAATAGCTGCTAATAAGTAGCCCTTTGCGGAAACAACACTCCCAGTTCGTGGCATTTTCCTACCCTCTCTTCCACTCCCTTAGATGCACGCGGCGATCCAAACGGATATGTCTTGCCCGGTCAATGCCGAAGCCTCCCCCAGCGGAGCCAGAACTCCTTCCTTCTGCGCCAAATCCCTCAACTTGCCCGTACGGTTGTGTCTTAAGATGGAGCATCGTGAGGCGGGCGTCGTGAAAGCCACCTACACCCCGGCCGGCCAGTCTTATCTCGCGGAACGCCGCCTGCGCCGACACGCCCGCGTCTGGCACCTGTGGGCCATGGGCATCGGCGCCGTCATCTCCGGCGACTTCTTCGGCTGGAACTACGGCATGGCGCAAGGCGGCTTCGGCGGCTTGCTGGCCGCGCTGCTGGCTATGACCGTCATGTATATCGGGCTCTGCTTCTCCATCGCGGAAATGTCGCCCGCCCTGCCGCACGCCGGCGGAGCCTACTCCTTCGCGCGAACCTCCATGGGACCCTGGGGCGGCTATATCACCGGCTTGGCCGAGAACATGGAGTACATTCTCACGCCCGCGGTGATCGTCGTCGGCATCGGAGGATACCTCAGCGCCATCTTCCGCACCCCCAGCACCTGGGAGCCGCTCTGGTGGCTCGGCTGCTATGCCGTTTTTGTCGCGCTGAACGTTTGGGGTGTCGAAATGTCGTTCCACGTCTCCGTCGCCGTCACCGCACTCGCTCTCCTGGTTCTCGCCGTCTTCTGGGCCGGCGCGGCGCCCCGGCTCGACTTCGCCCGCCGGGCCTCGCCCCTGTTCCCCGCCGCCGTCGGCAAGGCCTCGGCTTCTCTCGCGCAGTTGCCCTTCGCCCTATGGCTCTACCTGGGCATCGAGCAGCTTCCTCTCGCGGCCGAGGAAAGCCACGATCCCCAGCAGGACCTTCCCCGCGCCATCCTTTACGGACTCCTCACCCTCATCGCCGCATCGTTTCTCACCGTCACGCTCAGCGCCGGCATCGCGCCCGGAGCCGCTCAGATCGCGAAATCGAGCGAGCCCCTATTCCTCGGATTCCAAACCATCTTCGGCCTGGGTCTCACTTCGCGGGTCCTAGCTCTGGCCGCCTGCGCGGGACTCATCGCCAGTTTTCACACCATCATCTACGCCTACGGGCGGCAGATTTATTCGCTCTCACGCGCCGGCTATTTCCCCACCTGGCTCTCCGTCACCCATGGCGAGCGCCAGACGCCGCAGCGCGCACTGCTGGCCGGCTCGGCTCTCGGCTACGCCGCCGCGCTGGGAATTCATTTCACGCCGCAAGGCAGCCCCGTAGGCGCGATCCTGCTCAACATGGCGGTCTTCGGAGCCGTGCTCGCCTACATCCTCCAGATGGCGTCCTTCGTGATCCTGCGCTTGCGATTTCCCGCGATGGAGCGCCCTTACTACAGCCCCCTTGGCATCGCCGGAGCCGTCATCGCCTTGCTTCTCGCAGTCGTAACACTGGCCGTCCTCTTCCGCAATCCCGACTACAATCGCGGAGTCATTGGCGCGGCCATTTGGTTTGTGCTGGGGCTCGCCTACTTCGCCGCCTACGCCCGGAACCGATTGGTGCTCGCGCCGGAGGAGCAAGCCGCCCTCGGGCATCGCGAGAATCAGGATGCCCATCAACGGAATCGTCAATGAACCTGCGCGAGTTGCTGGCCAAAGCCGCTCCATTACGCTCCGGCGATCAGTTCGCCGGACTCGCCGCCGCAAGCGCCGAGGAACGCGTCCGTGCCCGGATGAAGCTGGCCGACGTCCCTCTCAACGCCTTCCTGCGCGATCCCATCATTCCCTACGAATCCGACGAGGTCACCCGCCTCATTTGCGATTCCCACGACGCCGCGGCCTTCGCGTCCGTCGCACATTTAACCGTCGGCGAGTTCCGCGACTGGCTCCTCTCGGAGCAAGCTACTCCCGAGCTTCTGGCCGGTCTCGCTCCCGGACTCACTCCCGAAATGGCCGCCGCCGTCTCCAAGCTCATGCGCGTCCAGGACTTGGTGATCGCCGCGGCAAAAATCCGGGTCGTAACCCGGTTCCGCTCCACCATCGGTCTCCCCGGCCGCCTATCCACCCGCCTTCAGCCCAACCACCCCACGGACGATCTCAAGGGCATCGCCGCCAGCATCCTCGACGGCCTGTGTTACGGCAGCGGCGACGCCGTCATCGGTGTGAACCCGGTTACCGGCAGCGTCGCCAGCGTGGAAGCGATTCTCCATCTGCTCGACCGCGTCCGGCAGCGCTACGAAATTCCCACGCAAATCTGCGTTCTGGCCCACGTGACCACCCAAATGGAGGCCCTTCGCCGCGGAGCCCCCGTCGATCTCGTCTTTCAATCCATCGCCGGCACCGAAGCCGCCAACGCTTCGTTCGGAGTCAATCTCGCCCTGCTGGACGAAGCCCGCCATGCGGCGCTCGATCTAAAACGCGGCGGCGAACACGTGATGTACTTCGAAACCGGCCAGGGCAGCGCTCTCTCCGCCAATGCCCATCACGGAGTCGATCAGCAAACCTGCGAGGCCCGCGCCTACGCCGTCGCCCGCCGCTACCGTCCGCTGCTGGTCAACACCGTGGTCGGCTTCATCGGCCCCGAATATCTCTACGACGGCAAACAGATTCTCCGCGCCGGCCTGGAGGACCACTTCTGCGGCAAGCTCCTCGGCCTGCCCATGGGCTGCGACGTTTGCTACACCAACCACGCCGAAGCCGACCAGGACGACATGGATTCACTGCTCACCCTCCTAGGCGTCGCCGGCTGCAACTACATCATGGGCGTCCCCGGAGCCGACGACGTAATGCTGCATTACCAAAGCACCAGCTTCCACGACGCGCTCTATCTTCGCTCCGCGCTCAAGCTCAAGCCCGCGCCCGAGTTCGAGGCCTGGCTGGAGCGGCATCCCTCTCTTCCTCGTGAGCCGTGGTTCTTAAGTTGAGTATGGAACTCGATCTCCGCTCCTTCACACCCGCCCGCGTCGCCATCGGCCGCACCGGCAACAGCCTGCCAACTTCGGAGCTCCTGCGCTTCGAGCTTGACCACGCCCGTGCCCGCGACGCCGTCTATCAGGAATTGCAACACGGATGGCCGCCCATCCCTCACGTGGCTCTGCGCAGCGCCGCACCAGATCGGCACACCTACCTGCGCCGCCCCGATCTCGGCCGCAAATTGAGCGAAGAATCCAAGTTCCGCCTCGTGTCGGGGGATTACGATACCGCCATCGTCATCGCCGACGGCCTGTCTGCCCTCGCCGTCCACCGCCACGCGTTGCCTCTCTGGGGAGAGATCCTCCCGCTGTTGAAGGGCTGGACCATCGCCCCGCTCACGGTGGTCACCCAAGGGCGGGTTGCCATCGGCGACGAAATCGCCCAACGTTTGGGAGCAAAATCGGTCGCCGTTCTGATCGGGGAGCGCCCCGGATTAAGCTCTCCCGATAGCTTGGGCGTGTACATCACCTGGGATCCGAAACCCGGCCGCACCGATGCCGAGCGCAACTGCATCTCCAACATCCGCACCGAGGGGTTGAGCTACGCCGCCGCCGCCCGCCTCATCCATCTCCTCTTGATTGAATCCCGCCAGCAGAAGCTGTCGGGAGTCCGCCTGCGCGTGCCGGAACTACCGGAAAATCAGCAAATGCCCTGACATCGCCCTGCCGCGCCGGCTGCTATCTCGGTGGCAGCGTCTTGCGGTAAGCGTTCAGAAGCTGCTCCCGCGCCTCGGCGCCGATCGGCTCGGGCAACTCCTCCGGCCGGTACCGCCGGCATAGCTCGACGGTCTTGCGCAGGCTCTCCGTGAATTCGACGCACGGCGCGCATCCGGCGATGTGCGCTTCCAGCTTCTCGCAGGCGTCCGGAGGAAGTTCCAGATCCAGATACTGCGACAGCAGCGCGAAGATCTGCTTGCAGTCCTCGTTATGCTCATGCACCGGAATGGACTGGTTCGATTCCACGCGATCCTCCTTGGTTCATCCGAAGATACTCGTCGAGCTTTTGGCGCAGCGCCAGGCGCGCGCGATGCAGCCGCGTCTTCACCGAATCCTCGCTCACGTCCAGAATCTGCGCGGTTTCCTGCGTCGAAAGCTCCTCCATATCCCGCAATAAAATCACCGACTTATAGATCTCGGGAAGCTCCCCGATCGCCCGCCCCAGCAAATCCTTCATCTCGGATTGCGCCATCTGGTCTTCGGGAAGGCCGGACCAATCCGCGATTTCAATCTTCGCTTGCCCGTCTTCGCGGCTCCTCGCTGGCATAAAATCCTCCAGCGGCAACTCCCGGCCGGGAGCGAAAACGCTCTTGCGCCGCTTCATCAGGCACGCATTCTTGGCGATGCGGAACACCCACGGCCGGACCCGCTCCGGCTCCCGCAACTGATCCAGATTCTGAAAAACGTTCAGCAGCGTTTCTTGCGCCACTTCCTCGGCGTCCTCCCTTTGGCCGCACATCAGCCAACTGTAGTGGAAGATCTTATTGCGGAAATGCTCCACGAAACGATCGAACGCGGAGGCGTCGCCGGTCTTCAACTGCCTCGCGAGCTCGGCTTCCTGCTCCCGTTCCAAGACTCCTTGATTGTAGCGGCTCAGGCCGCGGCCAACAGCGAGGACCGCACCGCAACTTCGATCGTCGGCTGCCCCAGCAGCGTGTTGTGAATCAGGCACGCCTTCACTGCCCGCAACAGCCCGGCCTGGTGCGGCGCGTCCAGCTCAACCCCGGTCAGCTCGATTCGAAACGACCCCAGCCGAGCCGGTTGCTGAGCTTTCTTCGCATGCACCGTAACGCCCAGATTCTCCGCCGGCAGATCCCGAGCCTGCAAATACTGCGCGGCATAGTACGCCGCACAGGTGGCCAGCGAGGCCAGCAAAAACTCCGGCGGAGTCATCCCCTGATCCGTGCCTCCGTTATCGGCCGGCTGGTCGCAGATCACCCGATGCCCGCGAGCCGTTACTTCGAATTTAGAACCCGTTATGTATTGCGCTCTCACTTCCATGAACTACCCCTCTGCTTTCAAGGATGCAGTTTCTGGATTTTGGTGACGCCCGCTCCGATATCAGTTCTCTTGGCCTCTTCCGCGTCCGCCCGCTCCGCCGCGCCCACCTCTGCCTCCGCCGCGAGCCGCTGGTAAGTCCTTCCGAGGCAACGGGTCCGGACGCGTCGCGGCTTGATATACGAAGAACGCTTCCACCACCGCCATCTGCTCGATGTCGGCCTGCTGCACCCGGTCGTAGGTGTCCATGTTCGAATGGTGCGTCCGCGAGTCGTAATCGAGCGGGTCCTGAATGAACTGGAATCCCGGCAACCCGACCGCGTCGAAGGACTGGTGATCCGTGCCCCCGGTATTGCGGATGGTCACCGCGCCCGGCGTCACGTCCTTGATCGCCGCGAACCACTGCTCGAAAATCGGCCGGCACGATTCGTTGCCTTGCAGATAAATGCCGCGAATCTTCCCAGCCCCATTGTCGACGTTGAAATACCCCGCGAAGCCCTGGTGCTCCGCCTTCAGCTTCATGTCCTGCGGATCGGCGAAATGGTCCTTCACGTAAGCCGCCGAACCCAACTCGCCCTCCTCCTCCCCGCTCCACAGCGCCATCCGCACCGTCCGGTCCATCTTCAGATTCAGCGATTTCAGAATCCGCATCACCTCCATCGCCACCGCGCTGCCCACTGCGTTGTCCGTCGCGCCGGTGCCCATGTGCCAGGAATCGAAGTGCCCGCCCACCATCACCAACTCATTGGGCTTGGCCGTCCCGGGGATCTCCGCGATCACGTTGAACGCTTCCGTCTTGGTCGTGTCCCACTCCACCTTGATATCGAACGACAGCTTCACCGGGACGTTGTGCTCCAGCAGCCGCACGATGCGATTGTAGTGCTCCGCCGTGATCGCCAGCGCCGGAATGTTCTTGGTCGGATCGCCCGTTCGCGGCGAGCCATTGTTCGCGAACACAATCCCGCTTTGCCCATTCACCGACGCAGTAATCGTTGCCAGCGCGCCCTCATCCTTCCAGAACGTCGCCTGCCGGCGGGTGAATGCCGCCTGCTCCTGCGGAGTCAGATTGGCGTTGGCATTGCCGCCGCGCCCTCCCGCTGCTCCGCCTCTGCCGCCGGCCGGAAAGATCTCCGGAACCAGGCCGTTCAGTTCCTCATCCGTGTAGCGATGCGCCATCGGAGTGGTAGGCAGCGTCAGCGCCGGAGGATTCGCGATGAGAACGATTTTCCCGGTGAGCTTCCCGTGCAGCTTGTCCATATCCGCCATGGTCTGGACCGGCTGGACCAGCATCGCTTCCGCCGTAAGCGGCCCATTCGTTCCGCCGCTCCACGCCTGCGGGTATCCGATGATCGGCATATAGGAGGGCTCAATCATCGCGCCGCTATAGCCGGTCATCTGCCAGCTCGGAATCGGCCCGCGAGCCCCGCCGCGTCCCCCTCCGGCATTCGCGCCATCGGCATTATCCCCATCCGGATTTGGCGCAGGCGGAGGAGGCACCGTCGTGAACGGCTCCAGGTGCACATTGCTCAGTCCCCACTCCTTCAACTGGCCGACGGCCCAGTCCCCCGCGGCGCGATACTGCGGCGAATTGGTCAGCCGAGGGCCGTAGCGATCCGTCAGGTTGTACATCGTCTCCATAATGGGAGGAAGATTCGGTCCGCGCCCGCCCCGTCCGCCGCCTCCGCCCCGCCCGCCATCGCCGATCTCGGCAGTCTTGATTCGATGAATCACGTTGAGGTCGATCTTCTCCGTCTGCTGCTGGGCGTTTATCAGCAGGGGAATCGACAAAGTAGCGGCAAAAATCCCGATGAACAGCGTCCTGCGCATGGGTCTATCCTCCTCCAGCTATTATTCGTGCGCAACAGGGCGGGGGCAACAGGGCGGGGTCGCGAGGCTATTTTCGCAAAATATCGTTGCTGCGGTCATTGTCCGGGAGCACGTGATCCGGGTCAAGCTCCACCGAGACCACCGGCTGATTACTGGGAAGCGTCAACGTATGCGTGCCCGAGGTCAGCCACGTCTCCACGGGCAGCTTCACCCGCGTCTTGCTCCCATCCGCAAAATTCGCCTGGACCGTCGACGGCAACACCAACTGCCCCAGATTCTCCACCGTCACCCGCACGCCCTTGCGAGCATCGCCGTCCAAATACTGCGCGTCCTTCACCGCCATGTCGAAGGTCCAGTTGTTCAGGAACCATCCCCGCCAGAAGTACGACAAATCCTCGCCGCCTTCGCTCTCCATGGTGCGAAAGAAATCCGATGGCGACGGATGCTTGAACGCCCAATCGCGAATATATTTGCGAAATGCCCAGTCGAACCGCTCCGGCCCCAGAATCTGCTCGCGCAGCAGCACCAGCCCATACGCCGTCTTGAAGTAACTCACCGGATGCGTCAGGTTCCCCGGGAACGCATCCGCCCGCGTCAGAATCGGAGGCGCAGCCGGATTATCCAGCACCTTGAGAATCGTGTCCGCCGGCTCGCCTCCGGCCGAATATTCCGAATCCCGCTTCGGTCCATACTCGCCGCGGTTGAATTCGTCCGACTCGAAAATGTCGATGAACGTGTTGAACCCCTCGTCCATGAACGCATTCCGCCGCTCATTTGAGCCCACCGTCATCGGGAACCATCCATGCCCGATCTCATGCGCCGTGATCCAGAACAGAGTCTTGCTCTTGTCGTTGATCCCGTCGAACAGCACACCCGGATACTCCATGCCGGAGGAAAACCCCGCCACGTTGATGGCCTCTGGAAACGGATACGGGAACCATCTCGCGGAAAACCGCTCCACCGCGTCTTTCAAATACTCCGTCGACCGTCCCCAAGCCCCGTCGCCCACACTTTCGCTCGGATAAACCGACATGGCCAGCGCCTTCGCTCCGTCCGGCAAACTGGTGTGGAGCGGCGTGTCCGCTCCATTGAGATTGATCCGCGCCGCGTCCCACACGAACGCGGTCGACGCGCTGAACACCACGTCGCGAGTCTTGTCCATGTGAAAATGCCACGTTTTCGTACCCGTCGCCGGACCCGCGGCATCGGACTCTTGTGGCGTCCGGATCATCACCGTCTTATCGCTCAACCGGGCCTGCGCCAAGCGGTCCATCTGCGCCTTCGTCAGCACCTCTTGCGGATTCTTCAGCTCGCCCGAGCCCACCACAATCATGCTCGACGGCGCCGTCACGTAATAGTCGAAGCTCCCATATTCGAGATAGAACTCCGACCCGATAAACGGCTGCGTATCCCAGCCGTGCAAATCGTCATACACCGCCATCCGCGGATACCACTGCGCGATGTCGTAGATTTCGCCCTTCTGGGCTTTGCCCCACAACGTCCGCCCACCCCACGCGCCGGGAATCGTGTAATGATACGCGATCCGAACCTTCAGCGAGCCTCTGCTCCGCAGCGGCTGCGCCAGCCGGATCTGTGCGCGCGTGTCGTTAACGATATAGGCAGCCTTCGCCGCCTTGCCCCCGGCCTCGATCTCCACCGAATCGAACACCAAACCATCCGTGAAATCCGTCCTCGGCCGCGTGCTGATCGCCGTTGCGCGCGAGTCTTTCCGGTACGAATTCTGCTCCAGTTGCAGCCACAAGCTCACCAGCGTGTCCGGGCTGTTGTTGACGTAGGTAATCGTCTCGGTCGCGTTCAGCGTCTTCGCGGACGTATCCAGATTTGCGTGGATCTCGTAATCGGCCGAATTCTGCCAGTACTCCGGCCCGGGAGCCCCGCTCGCCGAACGGTAACTGTTCACCGGCTCCGGCAGCGTCAGCGGAGCGAACGTTTTTACCGGATCATACGCCGCTTGCGCCGCGGCCAGAGCCGCGCCCGCCACCAGCATCAGCGCCGCTCGGCCCGTCATGGGCTTGATGTTAACAAACCCCATCGGTATTATGGTCGCCATGCGGGCCAGAATTCTGTTCCTCTGCGCCTTTGCGGCTTGCAGCCACGCGCAATCGGAGGACCCCCGATCCGAAGATCCCAAGGATCTCCTGCTCCGCGTCCGCGACAATCTGCAGGAAACCATTTCGCGTCTGCCCAGATATCTGTGCACCCAGACCGTCGATCGCGCTCAATTCACCAGTGGTCAGGTCAAGTCCGCGGAGTCCTGCCAAGCGCTTCTGTCCCAGTGGGACCCGGCCAGCTTGCGCCTGGTCGCTACGGACCGTCTGCGGCTGGATGTCGCCATCGCTCAATCCAATGAAATCTACTCCTGGGTTGGAGAGTCCCGCTTCGATGACCGCGACCTGTTTCAGTTGGTCCGCGAGGGCTCGCTCCAGACCGGAAGTTTCGCCACCTTCCTTAGCTCGATCTTCGACGGCAGCTCCGCCAGCTTCACCTACGATGGCAACGTCAAAGAGAACGGCCGCACGCTCGCCCAGTTCGGTTTCGAAATCCCCAAGGAGAAAAGCACTTACGTCTTCGGCAATCGCAAAGTGGATTCCATCGTCGCCTATGGCGGCACCTTCTTGGTGGATCCCGCGGGCGCGGATCTGGTGCGCCTGGTGATCCGCGCCCAGCTTCCCTCCGAAGTCCGCGCTTGCCAGGCCACGACAACCCTCGATTACGCCCGCGTCCGCCTGAATGATTCCAGCTTCCTGCTTCCCAGTCAGGCGCAACTGGACATTATCAATCTCGACGGCGAAGACGCGCACAACTGGACCGTATACTCGGGATGCCACGAATTCCTGGGCGAAGCGAACTTGGTTTTCGGGGACACCGAGGCTCCCTCGCAGGACGCCCCAACGCAAGCAGCTTCCGCCGGAGGGTTCCAACTCCCTTCGGGCGTCGCCTTCAAGGTGACCTTCACCCAAGCCATCGACTCGGCGGCCGCGGCGGCCGGCGATAAAATCATCGGCAAACTCAGCAGCCCCATTCGCGACGCCTCCAAGAAGGTCCTGGTTCCCGAAGGCGCCACGGTAACCGCGCGCATCCTCAAGTTGGAGCATAGCGCCGGTTCTCCCCCGGTTCTGGACATGGTCGTGAAGCTGGAGACGGTCACGGTTGCGGGACAACCCCGGCCCCTCACGGCCAGCAAAAGCTCCGGCTCCAAGCGGTTCGAAGTGGAGCCCGGCCAACTCCGCCGCATAAATCTTGGACCGCTCACTCCCGCAACCGATCGCACCTCCGGCGCCTTCGAATTCCGCAACGCCGGGGACGATTACGTCATCAAGAGCGGCCTGGAATCGGACTGGACCACCCTCGCGCCGCTACCTTAGACCCCGCGGTTGTATACTTGGATGCGGAAGTTCCCCTTTCTAAGGAGGTTCGGATGGCAGTCGTCAAATTCACCCTCAACGGGAAAGCTCAAAGCGTGGACGTCGAGCCGCGCATGCCGCTTCTGTGGGTCCTGCGCGACACCCTCGCCATGACCGGCACCAAGTTCGGCTGTGGCGGCGGCTTCTGCGGAGCCTGCACCGTCCACATGAACGGCCAACCGGTACGCTCCTGCCAGACGCTGGCCTCCGGCCTCGCCGGCAAATCCGTCACCACCATCGAAGGCCTCTCCGCCGACGGCGCCAGCCATCCCGTCCAGCGAGCCTGGATCGAAGAGGACGTTCCCCAGTGCGGCTACTGCCAATCCGGTCAGATCATGACCGCCGCCGCGCTGGTCGCCAAAGCTGCCAATCCCAGCGACGCCGATATCGACGAAGCCATGCACGGCAACCTGTGCCGTTGCGGAACCTACCAGGCGATCCGCAGAGCCGTTCACACCGCGGCGCGCTACCGCCGCGCGGCCGTCGGTCCCAATGAAAACGCCGTCGAGAAAGGGGTGCTGGCATGATCGCAACCAACTCCATTCGCGTGAAAAAACTCAATCGCCGCGGCTTCCTCAAGGCCGGCGGGACCGCCGCCGGTGGATTGATGCTCGGCTTCTATCTGCCGGAGAAATCCCCGCTCGCCGCGCAGACATCCTCAGCCGCGCCCGCCGGATCTGCACCAACAAAGCTGAACGCCTTCGTGCGCATCGGCGCGGATGACAGCGTTACCCTCATGATCCACAAGTCGGAAATGGGGCAGGGTACGGTCACCTCGCTCTCCATGCTTCTGGCCGAGGAGCTGGAATGCGATTGGAAGAAGATCCGCAACGAGTTCCCGCTGGTGGATCCGGCCTATGGCGCGATGATGGGCGCTTATGGCAGCTTGAGCATCCGCACCTCCTGGCAGCCTCTGCGCCAGGCCGGCGCGCAGGCTCGCGAGATGCTGATTTCCGCCGCCGCGCAGAAGTGGGGCGTCGACAAGTCCCAGTGCCGCGCCGAAAACAACAGCATCGTCAACACCGCCACCAACGCCAAGCTCAGCTACGGCAGCCTGGCCGAGGCCGCCGCCAAGCTCCCGCTTCCTCGAAGTGAAGCTGAAGGACCCCAGCCAGTACAAGCTCATCGGCACGTCGATGAAGCGTCTGGACACTCCTTCGAAGGTGAACGGTACGGCGAGTTTTGGACTTGATATAAAGCGCCCCGGAATGCTCTACGCGAGCCTGGAGCGTTGCCCCGTCTTTGGAGGCAAGGTCGCCAGCTTCGACGCCACCAAAGCCAAAGCCATGCCTGGCGTCAAGAACGTGGTCCAGATTTCGAATGGCGTCGCCGTCCTGGCCGATAACACCTGGGCCGCGGCTGAGGCTCGCAAGGCCCTTACCATCCAGTGGGACGAAGGCGCTCGCGCCGGCACGTCTTCCGCCAGCCTCCGGCAGATGTTCGCGGACCTCGCGGCGAAACCCGGCGCGTCGGCTCCGCCAAAGCGTGGCGATGCAAACGCCGCGATAGCCAGCGCCGCGCACAAACTCGAGGCCGTCTACGAGGCTCCCTATCTCTCGCACGCTCCCATGGAGCCTCTGAACTGCACCGCTCTCGTCACCGACGATTCCTGCGATATCTGGGTCGGCACGCAAATCCAGTCCGTCGCTCAGCAAACTGCGGCCGGCATCACCAAGCTCCCACCCGCTAAGATCGCCATTCACACTGAGTTCCTCGGCGGCGGATTCGGACGCCGTGGCGGAGCTGACTTTATCGGCGAAGGGGTCGAAATCGCCAACGCGGTCAAAGGCACGCCGGTCAAGCTTACCTGGACCCGCGAGGACGACCTGCAGCACGATACCTATCGCCCCGCTTCTTACACCAAGTTCGCCGCCGGTCTCGATGCCGACGGCTGGCCCGTCGCTTTCACCGGCACGGTTGTTTGCCCGTCGTTCGCTGGACTCCGCAACGGAGTCGATACCACCGGAGTCGAAGGCATCGTCACCCACACCTACGACATCCCCAACCAGGACATCCAATACCATCCGCCCGACGCCGGCATTCCCGTCAGCTACTGGCGTTCCGTCGGCTTCTCCCAGAACTGCTTCTTCATGGAGAGCTTCCTGGATGAGATGGCCACCGCGACCAAGAAGGACCCGGTGGAGTTCCGCCGCCGTCTCCTCTCCAAGGACCCCAAGAACGCCCGTTACCTGAACGTTCTGAACATCGCCGCCGAGAAGGCCGGTTGGGGCAAGCCTCTTCCGGCGGGTCATTTCCACGGAGTCGCTGTGGTCAACAACCTGGGCAGCTTCAACGCGCAGGTAGCCGAGGTGAGCGTCAACCAGGGCAAGGTCAAGGTGCATCGCGTGGTTTGCGCGGTCGATTGCGGCCAGATCGTCAACCAGGCCGGCGTCACCCAACAGATCGAAAGCGGCATCGTCTACGGCCTGAGCGCCGCGCTGAAAATCGGCATCACCCTCGACCGCGGCCGCGTCCAGCAGACCAACTTCAATACCTACGATCCTCTGCGCATCGATGAGATGCCGGTGGTCGAGGTGCACCTGGTCGAGAATCACGAAAGCCCCGGCGGCATCGGTGAGGCTTCCACGCCCTCGATTGTCCCGGCGGTCACCAACGCCGTCTTCGCCGCCACCGGCAAGCGCGTCCGCAAGCTGCCCATCAAGTCCGCGGACCTGGTGTAAGGGAAATGTCTAGAGACAAGCCCGGCCGGCACTTCGAGGTCGAGCGTGTGGAACTGGGGGAATATCTCCTCGTGCGGCAAGCCCCCAGGCCAAACGAGGGGGCTGTTGACTGGCTGATTGCCTGTCCGCAGAAGGGCTATTTCGTTCCCATCGATTCGGAAACGACAAGTGATCTGCGAAGTATCTCTTCGGTCTCCGTGTAGCCACCTGAAACGCCACAGATTTTGCGCATGCTGGCGTCCGCGCGGTCGATCCGTTCCGGGGATGACACTCGCCTGGGGTCGTCACTCCTCGCTGGCGGCACACGCGCATCTGATATAGACTCCTTAAGATGCTCAAGCAGCCCGCCCTCGGCCTCGTGGCCTCCGCGCTCGTCATTGCCTTCTCCCTCGGGTTTATCTCGCTCTTCCCTGCCGCGAAATTCCTGGGCAGCGTCACGTACTGCCTGATCTGCGTCATCCCTATGGAGATCGTGGTCGGGGTCACCTGGGGATGCAGGCACCCTCCCTTTGCCTCCAAGCGAGCCCAACCCGCCAAAGGCACGCTGCTAGTCCTGCTGACCGGCGCCGTCGGAGCCGTCGTCACCGCCGCCTACTTCTTCATCGCCGGCGGAGGCGTTCGCCCCATCTCTCCCATGCTCATGATGTGTACCATCGTCAGCGTCGTCGTGATGTTCTGGTTCGCCATTATGTTTGGTGGATGGCCCTTCACCGCCCTGCTGAAGAATCCCGTCGAGGCCGGCTTCTCCATGCTGCTGGCCTGCTACGCCATCAACCTGCTGCTGTTCCGGCTTTTCTTCAACTATCAGTTCATGCGTGGCGCGGGAGTCTATGTCGAATCGCTCGACCCCCACGGCCTCTTCAACGCCAATCTCGCCCTGGTCTTTTACCTGTCGGCCCTCGCCTTCATGTTCCTGATGCTGCATTTCGATCTCTGGCCGCTCACCAAATCAGCCGCGCTCATGAAGCAGCCCGTGCTCGGCCTGGTCTGGACCGCCATCTGCCTCGCCCTCGGCGGCATCCTCTTCTACAGCGGCGTATTCAAACTGGCGATGGACCCGCTCCAGTTCATGGTGCGCATACCGATCCCCTTCATCTTCGGCACCATCATCGTTCTGAACATGCTGCAGGGATCGCTATTCGCGAAATTGACCCAGCCGGTGAAAGGCCTGGCCAGCGCCGTTACCGCAGCCATAATCGGCGCCGCTCTCGCGCTGATGTACACGGCTTTGGCGCCGTATGTCAGCGGCGAGCTAGCTCCCGGCCCTCCCGGCAACGATTTCGAGCGCTGGCTGGCCTCTGCTCTGCTCGGAGTGACCTTCCCGTTCCTTATCTTCTACGCCGAGTTTTTCGAGTTCTGGCCGCTCAAGAAAGCGGAGCCGGCCGCAGCACATGGAACAGCAGCCGGGCTATCGAACGCCGCCGCGATTTCCACCAGCTAGGCGCGTCCGCGAACCAGCTTCGCGCCCTCCACCATCGCCTTCATCTTGGCGAAGGCCACTTCACGAGGCAGATACTTCATACCGCAATCCGTCGCCACCACCAGCCGCTCCGGCGCGATGTATGGCAAAGCCCTCCGGATTCGCGCCGCCACCGTCTCCGCCGGCTCCACCTCATGCGTTGAGAGATCGATCACCCCCAGCAGGATCGTTTTTACCGCGATCCTCTCCAGCACGGAGCAGTCCAGCCTGGATTGCGCAGTCTCGATCGAAATCTGATCCACCGGCGAATCCGACAGTTCCTCCAGAAACGAATACCTCGCCGGTCTTCCGGGAACCAGCGTCGCGTAGCCGAAGCAGATATGCAGCGCCGTCGTGCCGCGCACCCCTTTCAGCGCCCTCCGCAGCGCGTCCAGCCCATACCGCCGGGCTTCTTCCGGATTCGCTTCCATCCACGGCTCGTCGATCTGCACCACATCCGCACCGGCCGCAAACAGGTCGTGAATCTCTTCGTTCACCGCCGCGGCATAATCCTGTGCCATCTCCTCAATCGACCCGTAATACGTGTTCTGCGCCTGCCGCGACATGGTGAACGGCCCGGGCACCGTGATCTTGATCTTGCGATCCGTGTTTGCGCGCAGGAACTGGACGTCGCGGACCTGCACCGGATGCTTGCGCCGGATCCTTCCCACCACTTTCGGAACCGTCACGCGGCTGCCGCTCCGGCCGATGATTTCGCCCGGATGGTCCAGGTCGATTCCCTCCAGCGCGGTTGCGAAACGGTTCGAATAGCTCTCGCGCCGCATCTCGCCATCGGTAACAATATCGAGTCCGGCCCGCTCCTGATCGTGAATCGCCAGCAGCGTCGCGTCATCCTGCGCCTGCTCTAAAAGCCCCGGCGCAACGCGCCATAAGGTCCGCTCGCGCACCCGCGGAGGCATCTGCTGGCGAAGCTTATCTCGATCGATCAGCCAGTCCGGCTGGGGATAGGAGCCAACCAAAGAAACGGGAAACAACTTGCCGGTCAGGGACATCAACTACTGCGGCGCGAACGCCAGCAGCACGTTGCCCGGCATTCCATTCCCGGTTCCGATATAGCCTGAGCCGACGTAGAGCATTCCTCCCACAATCGCCGCGCCCGGATCGCCGAGCGACCCTCCCTTGGCCATCACTCCATTGATCGTGGTGTAATCGTGCGCGGTCGCGTATTGCCACAGTTCCTTGCCGTCCGTGGTGGACAGGGCGTGCAACACTCCATCCCATCCGCCCGCGAAGACCACCCCCGGAATCGCCGTCACCGCGGCCACCAATCCGCGCCTGGGCCGTCCCGCCGCAACTGCCGCCGGCTCGATGTGGTTGATCCACGCCACGCTTCCGTCCGCGAGCTTCACCGCGGCAACCGCTCCGGTCTGCAGCGGGTAGTACACGTTCTGATCGTCGGCCGCCCCGCCCCACATAATCTGCCCGCCGGCTCCGGCGCGTGCGCCGTCGGTTAAATCGGCTTTCCACACCAGCGCGCCCTTGTTATCGGGATCGATGGCCACCGCCGTCCCACCCTTATGCGCCGCGACCAGGATACGCTTGCCATTGGCGAGCGTTTTCAAAATGGGTGAATTCGCGAAATCCCAATCCGGCCCCGGATTCTCAGGGCACTGCTCGCCCTTCGGCCCGCGCCCTCCGCAACCTTGCGGTGAAGCGTCGTTCTCCACGCCCTGGTACGACCACAGCATCTTGCCGGTCGCCAGATCGAACGCGACAATTCCATCCGAGGTCTTGGCCGCCGGCTCCGTGAACGCATTGCCCGTCGAAACGTAAATCGCCTTCGCCTTGGTATCGATGGTCGGAGCGCTCCAGATCGACGCGCCCGCCGGACCCCACAGTTGCGTCCCGATTGAATTCACCTTCCTTGGTTTCGGCTCTTCCGGAATGGTGTAACTCTTCCAGATCAGCTTCCCGCTGCTCGCGTCGATCGCCGACAAGTTCCCCCGGTACGTGCAGCAGGGATAATGCGGATCGCCGGAGGCAACTTCTTCCGACCCCGCAATGCCCACATACACCCGGCCCTCATACACCACCGGCGATCCGGTCATGTGCGAAAGCACCCTGGGTTCCGGGTTGAACTTCCACAGCAGCTCGCCGTTGTGAGCATCCACCGCATAAGCGTTCCCCTTGCGATCTCCGAAATACGCCGCGTACTTCGTGCTGCCGCGTCCGGTCACCGGAGCGATGGCGATGGCCGTCCGCACCTGCGCCTCTGCCTGGAACGACCAATACACGCACCCCGTCGAAGCGTTCAGCGCGTACACATAGCTGTTGTCGTCGCCAATGAACAGCCTTCCGTTGGCGATGGTCGGTTGCCCGTAGGTCTCCACTCCCGCGGGGAATCCGAACGACCATTTGAGCTGCAGCTTCGGGACTTGCCCCGGCGTCAATCCGGCCGTCTTCGCGGCCTGGAATCGCGTGTTCGTCAGATCCGCGCTCCACCCCAACCACGCCGGCCCCGCGGCGACATCGCCCATTTGTGGATTTGCGGAACAGTGATTGGTCATGTGTTTCGCATCGCCCTGGTCCGCCGCGCCCAGCGGCCGTCCTCCGAAGAACTCCGCGATGTATCGCTTCTCGTCGTCGCTCAACTTCGCCGCCTGCTGCACCATCGCTCCGGTGGTCAGCGCTGCGTAGATCGCCTCAGGAGTCATGGTCGCCAGTGTGTCGGTGGAAGGCGCGTTGTTCTCCTTCAGCAGCCCTTGGTCCGCGCTCGACTTCGTATTCTTGTGGCAGCCCGCGCAGTTATTGTTGAACGGAGCCTGCGCGGCCATGCGAGCCATGGGTCCCTGCGCCGGGCCCCGGCCAGCTCCGCCCGGAGGCTGCGCGCATAGAGTTATCGCTGCGAAAACCAGGCAGAATGTGAATCGCATATTTCAAACCTTTTAATGAGAGATTGATCGGCTTGGGGCGCACACAACACGAATGTATTCAACTGTTTCAAGAGCCTCTCGTCTTTCCGGTTGCGTGGCTCCCCCTTCTCCGGACAATCGGGTATTTGTCCCATGCTCCTTATATAATGTACCCGATATGCCGAAGTAGGGCTTATGAGATTCGTAGCCCCGCTGTTTGCGCTATCTCTCACCGTGGTTGCTGAGAACTACAAAGCGGTAGAAACCTCGGATCACGGTGTCGCGGTGGTCCGGCTCAGTGACTTCGAACAAGGCGTTGAAGTCGCCATCGCGCCCTCCATCGGAAATATCGCGTACGAAATGAAGGTGCATGGAAAAAACATCCTGTACTTTCCTTACGCCGACCTGGCTGAATTCCAGCAGAAGCCGGCGCTCGCCGGCATTCCGTTTCTCGCGCCCTGGGGAAACCGGCTGGACCAGCAGGCGTTCTGGGCCAATGGCAAAAAGTACCCCTTCGATATGACCGCCGGCAACGTGCACGGCATGAATCCGATTCACGGCCTGCTCTCCAGCTCACCGCACTGGCGCGTAACCGACGTCAAGGCCGATGCGAAATCCGCCTACGTCACCAGCAAACTGGAATTCTGGAAATATCCCGACCTGATGCGGCAGTGGCCCTTCGCGCACGAGTATGAGATGACCTACACGCTCTCCGGCGGCGTCTTGCAGGTCGCCATCGCGGTAACCAATCTCAGCGCGGAGGCGATGCCTGTCGCGATCGGGTTCCATCCCTTCTTCCGCATTCCTGACGTTTCGCGCAATGACTGGGTGGGGCGCATTCCCGCGCGCCAGCGCGTCATTACCGACCCGCGCCTGATTCCCACCGGCCAGTTCAAACCCATGGATCTGGACGATCCATTCCTGCTCGAGAATCGTACGCTGGACGACGGCTTCACCGACCTCATCAGAGAACCCGACGGCCGCGCGACGTTTTATATTGCCAGCTCCGGGAAGACGGTCGAGGTATTGTTTGGACCAAAATGGCAAGCCGCCGTGGTATGGGAACCCAACGACGCCCGGGGCCAACCGCAACCCTTCATCTGCTTTGAGCCGATGGCCGGAATCACCAACGCCATCAATCTAAATCACGACGGCAAGTACCCCGGCCTTCAAACCATTCCGCCCGGCGGGAAGTGGTCCGAAAGCTTCTGGGTCCGCACCAGCGGGCTGTAAGCGCGCCTGAGGTTACTCCGGCAGCCCGAACACCTGCAACACCCGTCCGGCCGCGATCGCGATGAATTGTTTTCCGTCCACCGCGTAGCTCATCGGCGACGCCGCGATGTTCGGGCCTGCTGAAGCGCTCCATAGCTCCGCGCCGGTCCGCGCATCGAGCGCAGTCAGCTTCCCGTCGCCGCTCGCGGCGAACACGATGCCTCCCGCGGTCGCCAGCACACCCGCGGAGAGCGAGCCACGGCTAAGCTTGTACTCCCATTTCGTCGCGCCGGTCTCAGGATCAATGGCCTTGATGCTGGCCATGCCCGGCTCGCCCAGCCTTTGACCTCGTCCACCTTGATATTGCTTGCCCTGCTCGTATTCTTGCGGAGTTCGCAGGAAGCGCTGCCCGGAATCGGATGTCTCCAGGTACACCCAACCAGTCTCGGGACTGTAAGACGGAGCTTGAAAATTCGTTCCACCAACCAGCGAAGGATACACCGCGATGCTGCCTTCCGGCTGTGAATCCCAGCCTTCCACCACTTTCGGCCGGCCATTCTCGTTGAAACCCGTATTCCAGGTTTGACGCACGAATGGCGTTCCGCTCAAAAACTTGCCGGTGCTCCGGTCCAGCACATAGAACATGCCGTTGCGATTGGCCTGCATCAGCAGCTTCCGCGGCTGCCCATGAAACATGCGATCCACCAGCATCACGTCTTCGGTTGCGTCCCAATCGTGGCTGTCACCCGGCGTGAATTGGTAGTGCCACTTGCGTTTGCCCGTAGCCGGATCGAGCGCCAGCACGGAACAACTGAAAAGATTGTCTCCGCTGCGAACATCCGCGTCGATGTCCGGCCCCGGATTGCCGACAGTCCAGAAAAGAGTGTCGCTTTCCGCGTCATAGCTGCCGGTGAGCCACGTGGGACTGCCGCCGTGCTGCCAGCTATCGCCCTTCCAGGTCTCATGACCGAACTCGCCGGGCGCCGGCACGGTATCGAAGCGCCACAGGCGCTTGCCGGAGGCGGGATCGTACGCTTCGACGAATCCCCGCGCGCCGAATTCGCCGCCCGCCACGCCCACTACAATCCGGTCCTTCAACGCTAAGGGCGCGGAGGTGATACTGTACCCCAGCATGGGATCGGCAATTTGCGTCTCCCAGAGTTGCTTGCCGGTGCGCGCATCCAAGGCGACCAGCGCGGCGTCCAGTGTCCCGAAAAACAGCCGGTTGTCGAGCATCGCGACGCCCCGATTGAAGCGATTAATCTGCCCTTGCGGGACGATCTTCTGCTGGCGCTCGAATCGCCAAATCTCTTTCCCCGATTTCGCGTCCAGCGCGAAAACCTGGCCCGGCATGCCCGCCGTGTACATCACGCCGTCCACCACCAGCGGCGTGGCTTCCAGGTTCGAATTGCCCGGCATGGGAACGGACCACCGCGCCACAAGCTGATTTACATTGGCCGCCGTGATTTGTTTGAGTCCGGAAAAATGCCGGCCTTGATAATCCCCCCAATAGGTGAGCCAGTTCTGCGGTTCGGCCGGGGCGTTGCGCAAACGCTCGAAAGGTAAACCCGGGGCGCCCGTTTGCGCCAGAATCGACGCGGCCAACGCGGCTAAGAGACCCAAACGGCGCATGAAGCCAAAAGTATCATTTCCGCACTCCGATTTGCTGACGCCGAGGGATTTGTTTTAATGGATCGTGCTCCAGAAGTCCGAAATCCCTACGCCCGCGCTGCTGCTGGATCTGGACGCCTTCGAAGCCAATCTCGCGCTGATGGCGGAGCGGGTGAAGCGATCCGGCAAGCATCTGCGGCCTCACGCGAAGGCGCACAAGTGCGTGGAGATCGCGCGCCGCCAGATCGCCGCCGGCGCCATCGGCGTCTGCGCCGCAACGGTGGATGAAGTGGAGTTGATGTCCGGGGCAGGGATTCCCGGCGTCCTGCTGACCTCGCCTCTCGCGGATCCTCGCAAGATGGCGCGGGTGGCGGCCGCCGGCGCGATGGTGGTCGTGGACCACGCCCTTCAAGTCGAATGGTACAACGCCGTCGCGCGATCCGCGGATCGTGCCGTGGATGTTCTCGTCGATTTGGACGTCGGCGACCACCGCACCGGCGCGAGTTCGATCGAACAAGCCGTCGGAATCGCGCAAGCCGCGGACCGCGCCAGCCACTTGCGCTTCCGCGGAATCCAAGCGTATTCGGTGAGCGGCTCACATGGCGCGTCTACGGAAGAGCGCATAAGTATTTCCCGCGCCACGTTCGAAATCGCGGCCGCCACGCGCGCGGCGCTCACAAAGTCGGGAATCGCGACGGAAATCCTCACGGGCGGAAGCACCGGCACCTGGGATGTCGATACAGAACTCGCGGATGTCACCGAGCTGCAAGCTGGATCGTACGTGCTGATGGACCTCGCTTACGGCAAGTTGAAGCTGCCCTTCCGCCACGCGCTCACCGTTCTTACAACCGTGGTTAGCGCGAATCATGACGGCTTCGTGAGCGTTGATGGCGGTTTCAAGGCGTTTTCCACCGATCGCGGGTACGGGCCGCAAGCGCCGGCGTTCCACGTGGCACAGTACAAATGGGGCGGCGACGAATTCGGTTACCTCCACAAAGCTGAGCCTAAGCCCAAGTTGGGGAACAAGATCGAATTCATTCCGCCGCACTGCGATCCCACCGTAAACCTATACAGCCGCATCTACGCATGCCGGGGAGAAGCGGTGGAAGCCATTTGGCCGGTGAAATCTGCCTCCCTCGCCGTGTAACTTTTCGGGCTCTGCCGGATACCTTGAGTGGAGTTAGAATTAATTTATGTACAAACGAACTATACAGGGACTTGTAGCCAGCCTCGCCGTCGCCGCGGGAGCGCTATTAGCGCAGGCGCCCGCCGATAAGGGGCCCGCCTTCGAGGTGGCCACCATCCGGCCCGCTCCTCCGATTATGGAGATCGTCCAGCAACTCCAGTCCGGCAAGGCCAAGATCGGCCTGACGATCGACGCAGGCCGGGTCGACATGGGCTTCCAGGGCCTGAATGACCTGATCCGGATCGCCTATAAGGTCAAGCCGTATCAGATTCAGGGTCCGGACTGGATGGCGCAGCAGCGGTTTGAAATTCAAGCCAAGATTCCGGACGGCGTGTCTCAGGATAGGGTGCCGCAGATGTTGCAATCGCTGCTGGCGGACCGCTTCAAGTTCACCATGCATCGCGACAAGAAGGAGATGAACGTATACGCGCTGATTGTGGCGAAGGGCGGGCCGAAGCTGACCGAAGCGGACCCGGCGCCGGAGGCTCCTCTAGCCGAGACGCCCGGAGCCGCCAGCATGAGCATTGGAACAGAAAACGGACCAATGAAGATCGTTCAGGACGGCAAGGGCGGCTCCGTGATGCAGGGCGGCCAGTTCAGCGGCACCGTGCGCACCTCGGTGAGCCAGACCGGCGTCCATTTGGACATTTCCAAGGCCAAGGTCTCAGAGCTGGTGGACCTTCTGACCGGCCTGGTGGACAAGCCCGTGGTCGACATGACGGACCTCAAGGGGATGTACCAAGTGAATTTCGATCTTCCCATGGACGATCTGGTGCTCATCGCGCAACGCAACGCCGCGCAGTTGGGTTTGCAATTACCCACTTCGCCGCAGGCTGCCGGGGCGACCCCGGCCGACCTCGCATCCACTCCCGGCGGAGCCGCGATCTTTCAGGCGGTCGAAAAGATGGGTCTGAAGCTCGACGCCCGCAAGGCGCCGGTCGATGTCATCGTAGTCGATCATCTGGAAAAGAGTCCGACCGACAACTAACTTCCGGGCTCAATCGCGGCGGAGCAACCATGAACGCTTCTGGCTTGTCCGCCGCGACGTTTTCCGAGTTGTATGAACGCTACGGCCGCGACGTTTACCGTTACTCGTTCTATTTGAGCGGCAACGCCGCGTTAGCCGAAGACATAACCTCCGAAGTGTTCTTGCGCGTGTGGAGCTCGGCGCAGCCGGTTCACATCGCTACCGTGAAGGCGTACCTTCTGGTGATCGCGCGCAATCTGTATTTGCACGACCTGCGGCGCAGCGGGCGCGACAAGGAACTCGACGCGAACGCCCAGGCCGGCCGCTCTCTTTCCCGCGAGGTGGAATCGCGCGAGGAGTTGCGGCAGGTGCTCGCCGAATTGCAGCAATTTCCCGAGATCGACCGCTCGGCGCTGCTGCTGCGGGCCGAGCACGGACTATCTTACGAAGAGATTGCCGCGGCGCTGGAAATTTCCGTCGCCGCGGCTAAAGTTAAAGTCCACCGGGTGCGAGTGCGCCTGGCGGACCGTTTTGGGAGGAGTTGAAACCCATGACCATTTCACGTGCGATTATCGATGACTTGTATCCTCTGTACGAAGCTGGCGAGGCCAGCGCGGACTCGCGCGCGCTGGTGGAGGAATTTCTCACCGAGAACCCGGGCGCGGCCGCTACGCTCAAGAGCGCGGTGAGTCTGCCGCCGGTGGAGCCGCCGCCGGATCTGGAAGTGCGGGCGCTGAAGGGCACGGCGCGTTTGCTGGAGGAGCGAAGCTTGCTGGGAGCAGCCGCGCTCAGCCTCAGTTACATCCCCTCGGCCGTAGGCTTCATCGATGGAGGACAACTGCATCTCTTATACCTGGATTGGCCTTGGTTGGCGGGGTTAATCTATGTCGCCGCTATAGGATTGTGGATACGCTTTCTTCAGGTGTGCGCTCGGGTACAGGCCACGGGGCTGCGGCCGCGCCAGACCTGGACCGCACGCCTGGTCTGGGCTCTTAGCGGAACGATGATCGGAGCGGCGGTCACCGGGCCACTCCAGCATTGGTCCCGGTGGCACTCGGCGCTGTATCTGCCGTACATTACGTCCGCGCTGGCCCTGATGCTGGGAGAATGGCTGTGCCAGATCGCCACTCCCGCGCAGATAAACCGCCCAACTACAATATTTGGGCCTCACGATGACGACGGCGAAAACTGATGTGGGCCTAAAATCCGGGCATGGCATGGATGTACAGTCAAAGCAGTGGAGAGCTGACGCGAAACGGCGATGCGATCGCCACCGGGTACTCCGGCGCCGGGATCGGGCGCAACAATCCTGCGGAGCAGGCGGTGCCCAATGTCGGGCCGATTCCGCAAGGGAAATACACCATCGGTCCGGAGTTTGACGCTCTGGTGCAGGGCCCTTGCAGCATGCGCTTGACCCCTCAGGGTCACGAGGCGTTGGGCCGGGACGGATTCATGATTCACGGCGATAATGCGGCGCACAACGCCTCCACCGGCTGCATCGTTATGCCGCCTGCGGCCCGGCAGCAAATTGCGGCGAGCGCGGACCGGGAACTGGTAGTGGTTGCGTAACGCTACTGGCAACAGGCCGGAGGAGGCTGCGTTGGATTCCCTACCGCGATGGTCACGATGTTGCTGGTGTAAATGTTCTGCGAGATGGTGAGCTCTGCGAAATTACTGGGATTGATATCGGGGTTTAGCTGAAGCACGATTCGATAGAATCCAACCGTCCCGACTACAAGGCTGGCGGAGAGAACATCGGCGGTCTTTGAGTCCGCAATCGACGAGACGGTGACTGTCGCGTTGTTCAAAGCCGGACCGGGATAAGGCTGGCCGTCCTCCGGTCCGATTAGATTGCCGTTAACGTCGAACACTAAGCCGAGCCCCGTGCCGTAAACATAGAACTGTTCCCCCGGCAGGGCTGGATCGTCCGGCGTGATCTTCGCGCCCTGCTTGCTGGAGCAGCATAGATTGATATTGTTCACATCCAAGGCGAGACTGCCCGCCCCGCCGCTGGAGCTGACGATGTTGGTGCTCAGAGGAACGCCGTCGCCTTCCGGCCCGGGCACCGAAGCGGTCAGAAGGATGCGGGTAAACGCGGCGCCGGGTGACGCTTGGACGATTTTGTCGGGATCAGCCTGGATGATGGCGATAAACGCGTCGCGAATCGAAATCAGCGTGTCGGTGCTTTGCACGGTATAGCTGTAGCCCCGGCCCCCCACCGTAATCGTGCCGACATCGCCGGCGGCAATGGTGCCGGACAGCGTGATCGTTCCCGTGGCATAGCTGGAGTAGTGATAGGCCAGGGCCGTGCGGGGATCGGGACCCGGGTACGCGAAGATTCCTGGATTAGCTGTATCCAGCGGGACAGCGACCGCGTTAGTCACCGTAACGCTGCCGTCGGCGTTGACTGTGCGCACGAAGGCGTTGATGCTATTGGTGTTGGAAGCTTCCCAGGGGATCTGGGTGTTGATCTGGTTGGGAGAGACCAGCATCAGCGGGGAGCGGATCCCATCGAAATAGACTTCAACGCCGCACAGGTCGATGGGGAGTTGCGTACCGGTGTTCGCGCTGCACGTCCCGGCCGACAGGTTATACCCGAAAATTGTCGCCAGCGTACCGGGGGCCAGAGTGCCCGCCAGCACGCCTCCCGTCAGATTGGGAGTCGCGGCCAGCGCGCTGATCATCGCGTTTACAGACACGCTGATTGTAACGCTGACGTTATCGCCGGCCGACCCGGGAACCCGGGCGGTCAGCAGCAACTGCTGCAGTGTGGGTGGAACCGAGGCGTAGACGTAGGGGTCGCCGGACCCCGCATTGATCAAATTGACCAGCGAGGTAAGAACCGAGGATGTGGTGTCGGACGACAAGATGGTATAGGTGTAGTTGTTGCTGCTGGACCCGTTGGCGATGTTGATGGTGATCTGGTCTCCAGCCTCAATCGATCCGCCAACGTCGATTTCGTCGGTCGCGAACGTTTCCAGGGTAGCGGAGTTGCGGATTCCATCATTGCCGACATTGGGAATCGCCGGAGTGTACACCAGGATGCGCCGGTTGCTCGGATCAGTGACGTACAGATTCGTTCCATCCCAAGCCAGCGAGGTTGGCGTCGGGTTGACCGCCGCTCCGGATTGATTCAGGAGCGGGTTGAACAGGGACGAAACGCTGGTGACCTGGCTGGCGAACTCATCCGGCTGGCCCAGCACGATATCCGCTTCGGCGGCGTTTTGCGTGGGGATCCGGTTGAAGATGAGAACCCGGTCATTGCCGCCATCGGCGACAAACAGCCGCGTACCGTCGGAAAGCACGAAGCTGGGGAAGTTCAGCGTTCGTCCGCACTCAGCCGGGTAAACTCCCGGCGACGCCAACGGACACAGGTCGGTATTGTCGTTGGCCAGCGTGCTGACGAAGTTAGGCTGGCCAATCTCCACATCGGCCGGCTTGCCGTTTTGCGTGGGAATCGAATTCCAGATCAACACACGGTTGTAGCCGGTGTCGGCCACAAACAGATGCGCTCCATCGCTGCTTACGCCCACGGGATCGAGCATGGTGCCCGGAGTTCCGGGAAGCAAGGAACAGGCCGGAGGCGGCGCGGGCGCCGGCGGGGGCTGGCAAGTCGCCGTTACCGGGGAAACTGACGTGAAGTTCGATTGCCCCAACTCAACGTCAGCCGGCTGATTATTCGTGGTGGGTATCGAATTCCAAATCAAGATGCGGTTGTCCCCGGTGTCGGCCACAAACAATTTCCCGTTTTGAATCCAGACACCCTGCGGACCACGAAAACTCGACGCGGTGGCGATGATCGGCTCCACGGCATTGAAGCTGGTCTGGCCCAGCACGATGTCCGCAGGCTGGCCATTGGAGGTCGGCAGCGATAGCCACAATAGGACGCGATTGTTCCCCGTATCGGCGACCGCCAGAACATGTCCGTCGGTGGCGATGCCAGTGGGTATGCGCATGCCAGTCTGCGTGGTGTGGAAGTTGACGGAGATAAAATCCGGCTGGCCCAGCACTATGTTCGCCTGCCCCAAGCACACCGGACAGTTGCCGCTATAGGCCGGGATCTGCGCGCTAGGCGCCGGCAACGCCTGAGACATGTGCTGGAACATGAGCGCCCGGTTATTCACCGGCAGGAGGCCAAGGAAATTCGAATCGGCCACAAACAGCGTATCCGCGCCAAATGCCACGCCCCCAACTCCCCCTAAAAGCGTGTCGGAGGCTCCCGCGGCTTGGGCGGTGAAATTGGTCTGCCCCATGACCAATCTGGCGGCTTGTCCGGTGACAAATTGCGGCTGGCCCAGGCACACAGCGGCACACAGTGAGAAAAGGGCACAGGTTTTAAACATTGAGGGAGACAAAAGTGAATGTCCTTCAGTATAACAGCCTAAGGACGCGGCTTGATCAAAGCACGTTGCGTTCCATTCGACTGGAACCGAAGCGCAAAAGCCAGCCGTTTCAATGGGATTCGCGTTCGTCTTCCGGCTTAGTTGAAACTGATGCTGGAGGCGGCGTCGAACTTCTTGTAATTGCGGAATTCGATACGGTTGCGCGAGCAAAGACTGGTGCCGCGCTCGCAGCTTAACGATTCGGCGCTGGCCGGCAGGAGGTACTCCTGCTCCCCCGCGGCCAGACGCATAAAGTCGTAGTCGATGGCTGCCTCCACCGTGTCAAAGGGGAACGGGCCGGGCAGATTACGGGCCTGCATTTCGATGCGCAGCACGCGGGACGTCGCCTTGTCTACCCAGATGCTCCCGCGGTAGGCCGGATAATACAACTGCGATGCAGACTCCACCCGCCAGTGCGACCGCTCCCTGGGCACGTCGTATTTGAAAACGATCGCGCTGCGGCCGTGGATGGTATCGGTTACATCGCGGCGGAACACGGCGGCAGTGGATCCGCTCATCAGATCCAGAAGCATCGAGGAGAATTCCCCGGTGGATGTCGCGCCACCAATCTGCTCCATGGACTTATTCGTCGGAACGTTGCCGATTTTGATGTTCTTATACCTCTCCTGCCCGTTCTCATACGCAACGTCGGCGCTGACGATATCGCTGGTGTCCCAGCCTTGTTTGATATTTTGTGTGTGGTAGCGCGTCGTCAGCTGCTGGCAGAAGAAATTGGGAAGGGTCGCGGAATAGTTGTACGCGGCTTCGCGGACCTTTTCAATTAACGGATCCTCCTGCTGCACAATCGGCTGAGATGCGGACGGCCGCGCGACGGAAGCGCTTTGCGAGGCGCCTCCTGCGCCAACTAAGGCCGGGCCGCTGCTGGGCGACCGTGGGCTGGCGGAAGGGGTCGCGCTGGCAGAAGATGTGGCAGGATTTCCGGCACCCGTGTCCGGCACGCGAGCCGTGGCGGCGCCACCGCGGCGCAACACCGGCCGGCCGGGATCGTCGGCGTCCGGCGCCACGGGGGACGGCGCGTTCTGCGTGGCTGGCCGGACGCTTGAATCGTCGTCAGAATTCGGAGCCGGACCGTTGGCCGCCTGCGCGGAGCGCGCGTTAGCTGGAACCGGTTGCGCCTGAGGCGCGGGGGAGGGCGCAGCGGCCGGCGCGTCATCGCTGTGCTGGCGCCGCAAAATGGGCCGGTCATCGTCATCCACGTTGGAAGAGGCGTTACGCCCTCCTCCCGAAGGGCCTGCCGTTCCAGCGAATACTCCGGGCATATCCCAAGTTTCCTGAGCAGCGGCGCGCTCATCCGGCGTTCCGGCGCGGGTCCAATCCACCGTCACCGCGGTGAGATTGCCGGCGTCGTCTTCGCTCGCGTCCACGCTGACGCGATCGCCCGGAAAGAAATTGCCGACATCCACTTTGTTCCCGTTCTTACTCGCTGCCGTCTGCGACGTGATGCGGAACCAGACAATACGATGGTCGTCGGCCTGGATCACCAGCTGATTGCCCGACACCCGGCGCACCATGCCGTCCGTAGTCACGGTGGCAGGCCGGTTGCCGCGCCCTCTGCTCTGCTGCTGTTGTTGCGGCTGCTGTTGAGGATACCCTCCGCCGCCTGGGTAGCCGCCGCCCGGGTATGGCCCTCCGCCGGGATACCCGCCCGGATAGGGAAACTGGGCCAGCGCCGCCGCTGCCCAAAACATCAAGCCGAGACGCAGCGTTTTCATATACACAGTATGACGCCGATTTCGGCCTGGCGGAATACGGCCAAACGGGTGGTAGAATCGGCCTTGATCGACCGACCCATGAGGCTGCTGGCCGGGCTTTTGCTCGCGGTCCCTATCGGGGCCGCGCGGCCGGTTTCTCAAATCCGAACTTCTCAGATCCGCGCGGCCGCCCAGCGGGCCATCGTTCGTCTCCAAGCCTCGCAAAAGATTTGGTATTCCGAGCAAAGCTGCTCCTCCTGCCACCACCAGTTCTTGCCCGCTTTGGCCTTCCGCGAAGCGCGGGAACACGGCGTTCCGGTAAACGAAAAAATTGCCCGCACCGACGCCGCGCAAGCCTTCGCCATGTACTCCGACCTCGACCACGCCGTGGAGCACGCCCATCTGGTGGATCCGGGAATCGGCGATGCGTACAATCTGCTGGCAACCGAGGCCGCGGGCGTGCGGCCGAGCATAGTCACCGCGGTCTACGCGCGCTTCCTGGCCCAGCGCCAAAAGCCGGACGGCCACTGGAACACGTTCGACCAGCGGCCGCCGCAATCTTCCAGCGTGGTCACGGCGACGGCGCTTGCGGTTCGCGTGATTGGCGGGAGTTACTACAAAGGACCGGATGCCCGCGCGCGGATGGAGCGTGCGCGGCAGTGGCTTGCGTCGCACACGCCGCGCGACACGGAGGAATGGGCGTTTCAGTTGCTGGGGTTGAAATGGTCCGGCGCGGAGCGCGAGGTGCTGGCGGCTCGCATCCAGCAGGTGGAACATCTGCAACAGAGTGACGGCGGCTGGAACTCGCTCGACGGCCGTGCCAGCGAAGCGTATTCGACCGGCGAAATCCTGTTCGCCCTGAATGAAGCCGGCGTGCCTGTAACCGATGCGGGCTTCGTGCGAGGGATCGAATATTTGTTGAAGACCGAGCAGCCGGATGCAACCTGGCGAGTGGCCACGCGCTTGTATCCGCCGGCTCCGCTGAGCCCCGACTATTTCGAAAGCGGCTATCCCTACGGCCACGATCAAATGATTTCGGCCCTGGGAGCGAACTGGGCGATCATGGCCCTCTCCCGCGCGCTCCCGGCGACCCGCAACGCCGGCGTTCCCGCTCTGCGCGAGGCGGAGCCACGGGGAATCGAGCCGTGGGTTGAGACCGCTCTGTTCGGATCGGCTGAGGATTTGAAACGGCTGCTCGATTCCGGGCTCAGTCCCAACTCGGCGACGAAAGCCGGCGCGACGGTTCTGATGCTGGCGGCGCCGGACGTGAACAAGATAAAGCTGCTGCTGGACCGCGGCGCAAAGATCAATGAGCGCAGCCATGACGGCTACTCGGCTCTGATGTACGCGGCGCTGTATTCCGATTCCACTCCAGCGCTTCGCCTGCTGCTCGATCGCGGCGCAGAAGTTCGTCCGGAAGTTCGCCCGAAAGACGAGAGCGCGTTGTTTCACGCTTATCCAGCCGCGCTTGCGGCGGTCGCAGGCAACGCCGAAGGCATCGCACTCCTGCACCGGGCCGGAGACAGCGTCAACGACACCTACGACTACGCGGGAATCGAGCCTGCCTCGCCGCTCATACTGCTGGCGACTTTCGATGACGCGCCGGTGATCCGGGCGTTGCTCGACGCCGGAGCAAGAGTCGATCAGCCGGACACCGAGGGTCTGACGGCGCTGGAGTGGGCGGTGTTGTCGAACCAGGTGGAGATCGCACGGCTGCTGCTGGAACACGGCGCGAACGTGAATCATGTGGACCAGCACGGCATGACCGCGCTGCTCTACGCTGCCTCTATCGATTTTGGGGATTCAGCGATGATCGCTCTGTTGCTCCAGCACGGCGCGAAAGCAGATGCGCGCACTCCGCAGGGTTTGACGGCGCTGGATCTGGCGCGCAAATATCGCCACACCCACCTGCTCAAAGGCCTGGGGGACTAAGCTCTGACCGATTAAGATTTCGCTGATTCGTGGGTGTGTTCGGGCGGGCGCTTCACGCCGGAGCACGATTCGTCCGCCAGGACGCAGCGAACGTGCTCAAACTGGACCGTAGTATGGTGGATGCCGAAGCGATCCGCCAGCGTGTGATTTACGTTGCGCAGGATGGATTCACTCGCTGAAGGAGGCATATCCTCGATCAGCACATGGCAACTCAGGGCGTGTGCGTCGGAGCCGATGCTCCAAATGTGCAGGTCGTGAACGTCCAGCACACCTTCCGCGGTGCGGATGGCGTGCGTGACCTCGGTTAGGGCAAGGCCCTTGGGCAGACCCTCCAATAGGATATTGAGCGAATCGCGGAAAATATCCCAGCCGGTCCAGATGATGGCGGCGGCGATGAGAATGGAGAGGATGGGATCGACGGCCAGCCAGCCGGTGTAGCGCATCACGATCGCACCAACGATGATGGCGGCGCAACTGGCGGCGTCGCCCAGCATGTGCAGCCACGCCGCGCGTACGTTGAGATCCTTGCCGTGGCCGCCCAACCCTCGCGCGATCGCCAGATTCAGCACCAGCCCCGCGCTGGCCATCCAGATCATCACGTTTTCGGCGACGGGCCGGGGGTCGAACAAGCGCCGGTAACTCTCGTAGAAAAGGGCCAGCGACAACACGACCAGCAGCAAAGCGTTAATGAACGCCGCCAGAACCTCCGCGCGACGGTAACCATAAGTCTTAACCTGATTGGCGGGCCGCGAGCTTACGATAAAGCCGATGCCGGCCAGCAGCAATCCGAAGGCGTCAGTGAAATTGTGCCCGGCATCGGAAAGCAGCGCCAAGCTTCCCGAGCGCAGTCCCGCGACGGTTTCCGCGGCGACGAACGCGGCAGTCAAAACCAGCGAGACGAACAGGACCGTCCCCGTCTTTGCCGTGTGCGCGTGGCCGTGATGCGAGTGGCCGTGAGCGTGGGCATGCGCCATCTGATTCCATGTTAGCGCCTCAGGATGCGCGAATGAGACGCGCGAATGAGCAGGATTGCGAAAAAGTGATAGACTCCCTCACATGAGATTTTTGTGCGCCGGCGCTGCTGGGCGAAAGGCCACCAAACGACCATGAGCGAACTCTTTTTAAAAGACTCGCGCCGGCGATTCCTGCAATTCGTCGCCGCGAGCCCGTTATTCAAAAGCGCATGGGCGCAGACGGCTCCGGCCTCGGCTAACGATGTGCTCTCGGTAATGGATTTCGAGGAGCTGGCGCACGCGAAGCTCCCCGCGGCGCATTGGGGCTACATGCTGAGCGGCGTCGACGACAATCTGACGCGTGACGCCAACAACGCCGCCTACAAACACATCGAGCTGCGGCCTAAAAAGCTGGTGGATGTTTCCAAACCCGACACACGCGTCAACCTTTTTGGCGTGGAATGGCCGAGTCCCGTCTTCCTGTGCCCTCTGGGCGGGCAGAAGATGTTCATCCGGAGGGTGAGGTCGCCACGGCGCGCGCCGCGAAAGCGAAGAACGCGCTGCAGATTCTCTCGACGCAAACCTCCGCATCTCTCGAAGACGTCGCCAAGGCATTGGGTCGCCCGCCCTGGTATCAGCTCTACATGCCCGTGAAATGGGACGACACCGAGAAACTGGTGCGTCGCGTGGAAGCCGCCGGGTGCACGGCGATGGCGTGGACCATCGATCTGCTGGCTGGACGCAACACCGAGACCGCGACCCGTTTGGCTCGCACCGATACGCGCGATTGTTTGAGTTGCCACGTATCGGGGCCCAATGGAAGCATCATCAGGGCTCCCGGGCGCGCGCCGATGTTCGACGGCTTGAGCGGCACCGCCATCAATCCCTCATCGGCGACTTGGGAATATGTCGATCGCCTCAAGAAGCTGACCAAGATGAAACTGCTGCTGAAGGGGCTCGAGACGCGGGAAGACGCGAGGCTCGCGCGGGAGCATGGCGTCGATGGAATTATCGTCTCCAATCACGGCGGCAGAGCAACCGAGGATTTGCGCCCGACCATCGAGAGCCTACCCGAGGTCATCGACGGCGCGGGGACACAGGTTCCGGTGTTGGTCGACGGCGGCATCCGGCGTGGCACGGACGCCTATAAGGCTCTGGCGCTGGGCGCGAAAGCGGTCGGCATCGGACGGCCGTATGTTTGGGGCCTAAGCGCCTTCGGACAAGCCGGAGTGGAGCGCGTGCTCGATATTCTGCACGCCGAGTTGCAGCGCACCATGCAGCAGTGCGGCACGCCGACCATCGCCCAGATCACCTCGGCGCAGGTTGCCCGGATGCCATAGCGCAGCCGCCGCGCGCTTACGCGTGGCGGTTCTGTTTCCATACGGAACCGCGACCGTCAGGGAGCGGAGACGGCTACTTCGCCAGCGTCGCCAGCGTCGGCCCGAAGGTTCCCCGCGGCAGTAGGCTGGGGCCGCTGGGAATGAAGACCTTGTCAACGTCGGTCTTCGCGTCGAACACCAGCCCGATGAAGCCGGACTGCATCTCGTCCCAGTTCTGATCGCCCCACAGGATGGTCTTGTTGGGATCGGGATTGAATTTATTGTTGGCCGAGTTGTCGTAGTGCGCGATGGCGCGGATGCGGGTGCCCTTGGGCAAGGGGATGGGCTTGGCTAGCTGATAACCCACTTGCCAATCGAAATTCCATTTGCCCTTGAACACCGTCTCGGCTTCGCCGGTGGGATAAAGCAGGCGCAGCTCATAATCCTTGCCGCGCAGATGCATGTGAGGCTGGATGTAGACCAGCTTGGTTCCGTCCACGCCGACCGTGACTTCACTGACCACCTCCGCGTTGTTATCGCCGGCGGGAATCGCCAGATTGAACGCTGCCGGAGTTCCGGGCGACATCCAAAACCGCTGCTTCGGCGGTTCCTTCGCGAAGACCAAGCCGACTTTGGAGCGGTCCGTCTGCGGCGTCCCAATCGAGGTGTAGTGAATGTTGAAGACGATGTCGGAGCCCTTCGGAATGAACTTGGCGGAGCCGTCGACATCGAAGTGCTGCGCGCCTAGCCCCGGATTGTATTTGCCGAGCAGGTCCGTGCCTTCTTTCGCGCCGCCCATCCCTTCCGAGCCTTCCTCATAAGCCTGGCCCGGAACTGCCTTGGCCATCCAAGTGGAGGTGGGAGGACGCACGATGGCGCGCATGTGATGCACCACCTTCGCATTGCCGGGCCGCATCTCCGCGGCCACCACCCACTTGTCTTCATCGAAATGCGCCGTCACCAGGATGTTCTGGTAATTGATGGTGCCGGTGGCGGGGACCTGGAAATCCTTGGGCATTTCGATGATCATGTCGGGCTTGATGTTCCAGCCGTCCTGAAAGGTGCGCGGCGGAGGGGCGTCTTTAGCGTTGCCTTCCGGCGCTCCGTTGTCGGCCCAATTGACGATCGTGTCGATCTCGGCCTTGGTCAGCGTGCGGTCATTGGCGAAGTGGCCGTAGTTCGGGTCCGCGAACCACGGGGGCATCTTCTCTGTCAGCACCGCTGTCTTCATCGCCTTGGCCCAGGGGCGCGCGTCGTTATAGGTGAGCAGCGACATCGGCGCGATTTCGCCGGGGCGGTGGCACTCCTGGCAATGCTTCTGGAGCAGCGGCAGGACGTCTTTATCGAATGTCGGAGTCGCGGCGGTCGCGGTAAGCGACGCTACGGCCGCGAACAGACAAAGCGGAGCTTTCATTGTTGGGCACCTGCTTTCTTGAGGATTTGGGCCGCGGCGGGGAACTCTTTCTTCGAATTCGCCATGAAGATGCCTTTGGTCAGCATGAGAGGCGTCCAGCCGAGGCGGTTGCGGACATTGACGTTGGCCCCGTGATCCACCATGAACTGGAGGATCGAGGGCTGGTTGCAGATTACCGCGCCGAAGACGGCCGTCATACCGTCCCAGCGCGGATCGCCGACGCCGAGGTTCAGAAGATCGTTCATATTGAGCGGATAGTCGAGCAGCGTATATTCGGCGCTGCCGACCATCGGGTAATCGCCCAGATGCGTGCGGGCGTTAACGTCGTTGCCCAGCTCCAGCGCATACTTCACCGCGTCGAGCCGCTCTGCTTCGGAGACTCCGGTGAGCGGTCCGGGCGTTTCACCCTCGTAATAATCGAGGCAAGTGGCAGCCATGAGCGGCGTCACGCCGACTTCGGTGGGAATTTTGGGATCCGCGCCGTATTTGACCAGTAATCGCATCATGGCGCCGTCGCCGTTGCGCGCCGCGGCGTAAAACGGAGTCGCGCCGACGAAGCTCAGATAGTGCCGGCCGAGGTTGATGTTTGGCGGATTCTTGGTGGTGCCGAGCCCGACGGTCATCGGCATCTCGTCCCAGCCGACCCGGACGTTGGGATCCGCACCCTTTTGCAGCAATTTCTCGGCGATCTGCAGCGAGGTGACCCGGCCGGTGGGGCGCGGGACGGTCTCCGGATCGGAGGCCAGCGCGGCCGCCTCCCAGCTTGTGCCCGGCTTCCGCAGCCAGACAACCGAATGGAGCGCTGAGCCTCGCGGATCGGGCGCGTTCGGGTTGGCGTTGAAATCGAGCAGCACGGAGGCCAGATCGTAGTAACAATTCACCAGCGCCATGTTTAGGGCGGTAGTGCCATCGGGGGCCTGGTCCTCGATGTTGGCTCCATGTTGCAACAGCGTTTTGGCGGCTTCAATCTGATTGTTCAGCACCGCAAAAAGCAGCGCCGTGTAACCGGCGTTCGACTTCGCATGCGCGTCGGCGCCGAACTCGATCAGCAGCGCCTCGGCATCGGCGTTGCCCTGACCGGCGGCCCACATGAGCGCCGTCTGCCCTTTATAAGGCTCGACCGCGCCCACCTTGGCGCCGTGCGTGAGGAGCATCTTCACGGCGGCCACATTGCCATTGCGCGCGGCGGTCATTAACGCAGTCTGGCCCTCTTCGGAAGTCGAATTGGCGTCGGCCCCGGCCTTGAGCAGCCTCTCAATCATGGTGGCGTCGCCGTTCTCCGCGGCCAGCGCCAGCGGCGTGACCTTGTAGCGCGTGGACCCCTTGGCGTCCGCGCCGGCGGCCAGCAATAGATTCGCGATTTCCAGGTTGTCCGTCTCAACCGCCCAGTGAAGCGGGGTCGAGCTATCGGCGGCAGACGCGTTCACGTCCGCGTGCTGCGCGATCAGCGCCTTGACCCGCGCGACATCGCCGGAGCGGACCGCGCTGGCCAGTTGAGCTTCGGGAGTGGGAGCAGGAGCCGCAACGCACACGGCCCCACACAGGGCCAATGTCATGCATGCAGATGTCATGCAGGCAATGCTGAACCTTACCATGAGTCGCCTCCCCTTCACGGCTTGCATTCGTGCATACAACATATCATACTGGCTCAAGTCCATGGGTCGGAACCCAAATAGAATCAGCACTCTAGTTAGCGCAGTTGCGCTCGCCTGCATACCGGCGGGAGCTCAAAACTCCGCACGCCAGACTGCGGAGGCCGTAGTGAATGACTACTGCCTGGATTGCCACGATTCCGCCGCGCACTCCGGAGGAGTGGTTCTCGACCCCAAGTCCCTGGCCGATCCCGGCAAAAACGCCGAGTTGTGGGAACGCGTCGTGCGGCAGCTTCGGGCAAAAAGCATGCCTCCGGTGGGCGACGCACGGCCGGATGACGCCGCTTACGCGCAATTCCGCGGGTATCTCGAAACCGCACTGAACCGCGCCGCGGCTGAGCATCCCAATCCCGGCGAATTGCCCAACCTGCACCGGCTGACGCGGACCGAATACCGGAACTCGATTCGCGATCTTCTGGCGCTGGACAACCTGCCCAAGGAGATGGATTACACGCTGCTGCTGCCGGCGGACAACTCGGCCAGCGGCTTCGACAATATCGCCGACCTGCTCTACATTTCGCCCGCCACCATGGAGCGCTATCTGGACGCCGCTGCCAAGATCAGCCGGCTTGCCGTGGGCGATCCGCAGATTCCGCTGATGGTGAACATTCACCCGCTGCCGCTTGAAGAACCGCAGGACTCGCGCGTGGAGGATCTTCCGTTCGGCACCCGGGGCGGGACCGCGATCCGCAGCTACTTCCCTCTCGACGCCGAGTACGATATTCAAGTCGAACTGGCGGGCGCGGCTCGCAATGCGCATCAGCTGGAGATCACGGTGGATGGAGAGCGGCAGCAATTGGTGACCGTCGGCGGTGGGGGTGGCCGGGGCGGACGCGGCGGCGGCGCTCCCAACCAATACCGCATCGCGGTGAAAGCCGGCCCGCACATGATCGGCGTGACCTTCGTGCAGATTACCGAGGCTCTGGATGAAGCGACGCTGCATCCCCGGCAGCGGACGCGCGGGACGCAGCCGGCCGTGGCTTCGGTTACGATTCGGGGACCATACAACGCGACCGGTCCGGGCGACACTCCCAGCCGCGAACGCATCTTTACCTGCCGTCCACCAGACAGCGCTGCGGAGGCAGTCTGCGCCAAGCAGATTCTGTCCGCGCTGGCTCGCCGGGCCTACCGGCGTCCGGTGACCGATCAGGATCTGGCGCCGCTGATGCCGTTCTATGAGAAGGGCCGCAAGGCAGCGGGATTTCGACCTGGGGGTTCAAACCGCCGTGGAACGGCTGTTGGTCAGCCCGCAATTTCTATATCGCATTGAGCGCGACCCTGCGGGGTCCACGCCTGGCGCCGCGCACCGGATCAGCGATCTGGAGCTCGCCTCGCGGCTATCGTTCTTCATTTGGAGCAGCATTCCCGATGATGAACTAGTGAACGCCGCCGCGGCTGGACATCTGCACGATCCGGGCGTGCTGCAGCACCAGGTGGAGCGGATGCTGAAGGATCCGCGGTCTGAGTCGCTAGTCAACAATTTCGCCGCCCAGTGGCTGTACTTGCATGACGTCGAGGTGAAGAAGCCGGACCTGTTCCTCTTCCGCGATTTCGACGAAGGCCTGCGGCAGGCATTCGAGAAGGAAACCGATCTGTTCCTGGACAGCATCCTGCGCGAGGATCGCGGCGTGACGGAACTGCTCACCGCGAATTATACTTTCTTGAACGAACGGCTCGCCAAGCATTACGGGATTCCCAACATCAACGGCAGCGAGTTCCGCCGCGTGACGTTCCCCAAGGATTCGCCGCGCGGAGGATTGCTGGGCCAGGGCAGCATTCTGCTGCTGACCTCGTATTCCACACGAACCTCGCCGGTGCTGCGCGGGAAGTATGTGCTGGAGAATCTGCTGGCGTCTCCTCCGCCTCCTCCGCCGCCAAATGTGCCTTCGCTCAAAACGGAAGCCGACAAGACCGGGGAGGCGCTTTCTCTCCGCGACGCCATGGTGCAGCATCGCGCCGATCCGGCTTGCGCCAACTGCCACGCGAAGATGGACCCGATCGGCTTCGCCATGGAGAATTTCGATGCGGTGGGCCAATATCGCGATCAGGACGCCGGGAAGCCGATCGATGTGAAGAGCACGCTGGCGGACGGCGCCGTGGTGAACGGAATGGCGGGTGTGAAAGCGATGATCCTGCGCGATCCGGAGCAGTTCACCGGCGCCATCGCGGAGAAGCTGCTGATGTACGGCATCGGCCGCAATGTCCAGTATTACGATCAGCCGTCGGTGCGCAAAATCGTGCACGACGCCGCGGCGAAGAACAACACCTTCGCGGCGCTGGTTTTGGGCGTAGCCGAGAGCGAGCCGTTCCAGATGCGAGCCGCGTCTTCCAAAGAGACTAAGATTGAGAAAGCGGAGGTACCCAGACAGTGACCTTCATCACCAAGAAGTCCGTAGCACGGAGAACGCTGCTAAAGGGGATCGGCGCGAGCGTGGCTCTGCCGGTGCTCGATTCCATGCTCCCGGCGCTGAGCGCGCAAACCACGGCGCCGCCGCGCCTGGGCTGGGTCTACGTCTCGCACGGCGTGATCTTCGACCAGTGGAAGCCCACCAAGGCCGGCAAGGATTTTGAGCTTACGCCCAATCTGAAGCCGCTCGAAAAGGTCAACGGGCAGTTCAATATTTTGACTGGCCTCTCGCATCTGGAAGCGGACACGAAAGGCGACGGCAGCGGCGACCACACGCGCGCCTCCGCCGCGTGGCTCACTGGCGTCCATGCGTATGACCGCACCCGTCCGGGCGTCGAAGTGAAACTCGCAATGACGGCGGATCAGATCGCTGCGAAGGTGATCGGCAAGAACTCGCCCATTCCGTCCCTGGAGCTGACCGTGGACAGCGCGTCCCAAGGCTCCTGCGATTCGGGCGATTGCTTTTACGTCAACACGGTCTCCTGGCGCAACGACACCACGCCCAACATGACGGAGAACCATCCGAGGGTGGTCTTTGAGCGGCTCTTCGGCGACGGCGGCAGCGCCGCGCAAAGGCTAGCGCGCACGGAGAAGGAAGGCAGCATTCTCGATTCGGTGATGGAGGAGGCTCGCGGGCTGGCCAGCACTTTGGGCAACAGCGACCGTTCCAAGCTGAACGAATACCTCGATTCGGTTCGCGACATCGAACAGCGGATTCAGAGCGTGGAAAAGCAAGGCGTCCAGCAGTCGATCGAGCTGCCGGAGCGGCCCATCGGCATCCCGGCCAGCTTCGAGGAGCACACCAAGCTGATGTTCGACCTGCTGGTGATGGGTTATCGCGCGGATTTGACGCGCGTTTCCAGCATGATCATCGCGCGGGAGTTGAGCGGGCGGACGTATCCCGAGATCGGAATCCCCGGCCAGCATCACCTGATTTCGCATCATCGCGACGACAAGGAATTGGTCTCGCAGAAGGCGCGCATCGACACCTATCACGTGCAGATGCTGGCGTATCTGCTGGAGAAGATGCAGGCCACGCCGGACGGCGATGGGTCGCTGCTGGACCACAGTTTGATCATGTACGGAAGCGGGATGGGCAACGGCAATCTGCATCGCCATAACGACCTGCCCGTGCTGCTGGCCGGCAAGCTCAGCGGGAAGTACAAGACCGGCTACCATTACGACTACAAATTGGACACGCCGATGGCGAATCTGCTGGTGACGATTCTGGATCGCGCCGGCGTGCCCATCGAGAAGCTGGGCGATAGCACCGGGCCGCTTCCGTTAGAGACCTTGCCAATCGCGTAAAGGAGATTTCGATGCCGGAGACTCGTCGAGGAATGTTGCGGAAAAGCGTGGTTGCGGCCGGAGCCGCTGCCTTCTTGCAGAACAAAGCCGGAGCGGATGAGGCAAAATGGACGCCCGCATCGGGGACGCCTTCGCCGTGTATGAAGTTCTTCAGTTCCCAGTTCCGCAATGAGAGGATCAAGACCTCTGGCGCGGAGATCAACGCCGTTATCGGCGGCTCCGGTCCTCCGGTGCTGATGTTTCACGGCGCGCCGGATTCGGTGATCAGTTGGCGGCTCATCGCCGAGGATCTTTCGAAAGACTACACACTCGTAATCTGCGACCTGCGCGGCTACGGCGATTCCAGCCGGCCCGAAGACAAGCCGGATCATTCGCAGCAGTCCAAGCGGCCCATGGCCCTGGACGGCGTCGAGGTGATGGCGCACCTGGGGTTCAATCAATACCGCATGGTCGGTCACGACCGCGGAGGCCGCGTCGGCCGCCGCATGGCCATCGATCATCCGGACAAGGTCCTGAAGCTGGCGGTGCTGGACATCATCCCGGCTCACTATCTCTATTCGCACGTCAATCTGGATTTCGTGCGCGCGTATCCGCATTGGTTCAACGACCTTATGGCAGCGCCAAAGCCGGAGACCGACCTCCAGGTGCAGGCCGAGCAGGCGCTGGCCCGCGCCACCAACGACGCGCAAAAAGAGTACGGGCGTCATCGCGCCGAGCTCTCCATGGAGCACTGCATGTGCGAGGATTACCGGGCCTCCGCGTCCGTGGATCTGAAAATCGACGAGGCCGACATCAAGGCCGGCAAGAAGATCCAGTGCCCGCTGGTCACCCTGTGGTCCGCCACCAATCGAGTTAATACGATCTACGACAACCTCGCGGTCTGGAAAGAGGAAGGCGTAAACGTAAGCGGCAAAGCGGTCCAGGGCGGACATAACCTGCAGGAGACCGCGCCAAAAGAGACGCTCGCCGAGCTCCAGGCGTTCTTAAAGGGATAGAGCCGCGCCGGCTGGCAACTCCAGTATCCACGCGCGCTGATCCTGCGTATCCGGGATAACCTGGCCACGGGCCTGGCTCACCAGTTCGATAGCTCGCTCGGGCTCGACTCCGGATGCTACCAGCACCGCCGACGCGATCAGACCGGACCGGCCAACGCTTTGGCGGCAGTGAATCGCGATGTTCTTTCCCGCTTCGAGAGCGGCAACCAAGTTCCCCGCCAACGCTGCTGCCTGCCGCGTGACGGGAACGCCGCGATCCGGTATTGGGAAGGACACAAATCCGAGCCCGGTCTTGTCCAACGCTGCCGCCTCGCCCGCGAGGCCCAGTTGAACCGCTTCGTCCGGTTCCAATAAAGAGACAACGACATCTACTCCGGCGCTTCGCAAACCCCGGGCCTCGTCCGCCAGCCAATCGCCGCCCCTGGGCCGGCTGGTAATCGCCAGTCTGCCTCTCCACGTGCCCGAAATCCAGAAAAGGTCAGGAGTCATGCTGCTCTCGCTCCATTATCTCCCGCGGCAAGGCGTCTACGATCTCGCCGCGCTCCAAGAGGATTGTGAGGCGATGGTGTCCGTCTAAGACGGTTCCATCCGGACGGGTCTTCAATGCCCCCGGTCGATAGGGCATCAAGGAGTGTCGAATCACTTCGCTCGATAGGCGGCGGAACGTTTCCAGCTTGACGGGACTCAATGTCATTGCCGAGTGAAGGAACTGCAATTTCGGCCGCCGAGACTGGTCCACGCGAAATCGTACCCACCGTATTTGTGGCGGGAAGATCCGCTTTTTCGCAGGAAAAAATCCGACGGCCTACGCCTTCCTCTTGACAGCCTTCTTGCGCGCCGGCTTGGTATCCGGCGAGGCAGCTTCGGCGACCGGCTCGGCATCGCAGGAACCCGCGGGCGGATCGGCAGCCGCGGTTATAGTAGTGGGAGGGTCGCCCGCCGGAGGGTCCGCTCCAGGCACTGCCGCTGAGGCGAGCACCTGGTTGAACAGCGCCGCCTTCTTCAAATCCTTCTTCGACGGCGGGGCCTGTTCATTGCGGAAATCGTGGTCGTTGTAGCAGGTGCGGCAGCGCACTTTGGCGGCCTTCCCGCTGATCAGCGACACGATGGAATGATTGGTCAGCCGGCGGCATTTTATGCAAAAATCGTCGAGGACGTCTCCCAGCCGCAAATCACCCATACGAAACGGTGAGTATATAACAATGGCGTGTGCAATGAGTATGGACTCCTTTGAGCGGCGTGAACGAAATGTCCTCTCGCGGCTAACCACCCCCGCGCGCATCCAGCGTTTTCTGGACGACGATTTGGGCTACAATCACGAGCCCGGCGGCGACACTTGCTATTCGCCGCGCCTGGCGCTAAAGAACGGCGTGGCGCACTGCATGGAGGGCGCGCTGGTGGCCGCGACGGCTCTGCGCCTGCTGGGCCATCCTCCGCTGATCGTCGATCTGGAAGCTGTGCGCGATTCGGATCATGTGCTGGCGGTCTACCGCGCCCACGGGCTGTGGGGCGCGCTGGCAAAATCGGCTTACTCCGGGTTGCGGTCGCGGGAGCCGGTTTATCGCACTCTGCGCGAGCTGGTGATGAGTTACTTCGAGCATTACTACAATGACGAGGGCGAGAAGACGCTGCGAGCGTACTCGCGGCCGGTCAATTTGGCCCGCTTCGATTCAGCCGGATGGATGACGGCGGAGCGCGACGTATGGGAGATCCCCAACCACCTTTGCGACATCCCGCACACGCCCATTTTTCCGCCGCGGCTGGCGCGCCATCTGGCTCCCATGGACCGGCGGTTGTACAAAGCCGGGCACTGCGGCATGATAACGAAGTGATCCGCGCCACTCCCATCGCCGCGATCTTTGCTGCATTGCCAGTTGCTGTATTGGTGGCGCAGCAGCCGCCTCCGGTTGCTCCGGCCAAGCCGGTGCAAGCTCAATCCTATTCGACCTATACCGAATCCGCCAATAAAGACGGCCAGAAGATCGTCGATATCCACAACGTCCGGTATGAAGTGACGGGTGCGGGCGTGCCCGGACTGAAGCCGGACCAGCGCCTGCTGCTAAGGATTTCCACCCGCAATCGCCAGGTCATCGACGAGCCCGGCGTGCGCGCAACCGCGACACTGGAGGCTTGGCCTCTGGGCACGGACCCAAAGCTCAAGGCCATGTACTCCGCGACAATCACAGGCACGGACGCGCAAGTGGTCGATAACGCGGTGTGGGTGGTGAGCCGCGGACTGGAAGAGACCGAGTGGTGGACAGTGTTGAAGCTGGCCACGCCGCAACGCCTGTTCGACACCTACGTGCCTCTGGTGCACTTCAGCGTGTCGCGCGAGATGCTGATGGAGCGTTACGCCGGTCTAGAAGTCCCGCCCGACGATACTCGCGAGATCAAATTGCGCGATCCCCACGTGGTGGGCGTTCTGGAGTACGCCTCAGGCGATGGTTTGATTCTTGAGGCGCTGATCACCTGCGATGACATGGAGCGCGCGAAATTGCTGCGGTCCTACGCGGACTCCTCGCAGTCGCTTACCGGGTCGATGGAAGGTTTGACCCTCTCGATCAGCCAGAACTTTCCGTCTCCGCCGAACACCATCACGATCAACGTACCCATCGTGAATGACAATTTGGACCTGGCGCGTGCAAGGTTGCCCGCGGGGATTCATATCGCGGCCTTCAAACGGTAGCCCTGCCTATTTCGCGGCGGCGACATCCGCGGCGGCTTGAGCCAGTCCCTCGGCCGAGGCAGTCACATGAATTCGCCCCGCGTCGCCCGCCTTCGAACGCACGATTACCAGCGCCATTCCGTTGAATGCCGTGTGACGATCGGCTTGGAACGCCTCCTCCGAAGCCGCGTTGCCGTTATCGACCGCGGCGATCGTTCCCGGCCCGCCGATGGTGAAGTGCAGCATGTTGTCCGCCGCCGGGCATAGATTCCCGTCCTTATCCTCCACGCGCACGGTCAAATACGATAGATCCTCGCCGTCGGCTTGAATCCGGGCGCGGTCCGGAGTGAGCTTGAGGCGCGCGGGCGCTCCGGCGGTGCGCTGCTCATCCGAGCCGACCTGCTTGCCGTTGTTGTACGCCACGGCTCGCAGAGTACCCGGCTGATAATCGACCTCCCACACGAAACGGTATTTGCTGTCAAATTTCAAAGTGGGGGTCACGTTCAAACCCACAGGGATGGTGAACGTCTCGCCGAATCGCTTCTTGCGACCCAGCGATTTTCCATTGAGAAACAGCTCGACTTCATCCGCGTTGGAGTACGCCATCACGGGAATCTTCATGCCCGCATCCCAGTTCCAACTCGGCAGAACGTGAACCATCGGCTTGGTGGTCCAGCGGCTCTGATACAGGTAGTAGCGATCCTTCGGAAACCCGTCCAGGTCCACCATGCCGAAGTAGGAGCTACGGGCGGGCCAATCGCTGGCGCCCGCGCGGAGACCGCCGGAGTAAGGCGTCGGCTCACCCAGGTAGTCGAATCCGCTCCAGACGAATTCGCCCAGTACTTGATTGGGGATCTGGTCTTCATAGTAGAAATCGACATCCGGAGGATTGGCCCAGAAGGGCGCAACTACATCGAAGCTGGTCACCTGCTTAGAGGGATGCCGGCCGTAATTTTCGAGCGGCAGATGATATACGCCGCGCGAGCTTACGGTGGATGCGCTTTCTGAGCCATAGATCACCCAGTTGGGATGGTCCTTCAAAATCTCCTCATAATGTTCCGGCTTGTAATTGAACCCCGGTATGTCGACGGTTTCCGCCAGCTTGTTCTTGATCGCATTTTGCCAGTTGTCAAACGCCGCGGTGGTGGGACGAGTGGGATCTTCCTGATGGAAGAAATCGACCAATCGTTTGGCTACCTGCCAGCCGTCAGGACGGCCTTGCTCGCCGACCTCATTGCCCACGCTCCACATGACGATACTGGGGTGGTTGCGATCGCGATGAGCCATGCCTCGGGCGTCGCGCTCCGACCATTCGTCGAAATATTTCGCGTAACCGTTGGGGACCTTCGGGATGCGCCACATGTCGAAGGTTTCGTCCAGCACCACCAATCCCAGCCGGTCCGCGGCATCCAGAAATTCGGGCGAGGGAGGATTGTGGCTGGTGCGGATGGCGTTCACGCCGGCGGCCTTGAGAATCTCGAACTCGCGTTCGATCGCACGGCGATTGACGGCCATGCCCAGAGGGCCAAGGTCGGAATGGAGGCACACGCCTTGCAGCTTTACCGGCTTGCCGTTCAGCTCAAAGCCGCGCTCCTTGGTAAAGGCGATGGTGCGGATGCCGAAGGGAGTAACGTAACGATCCAGCACGCGCGAGCCTGCCAGGACTTCGGTAACCAGATTATAGAGATAAGGACGGTCGAGATCCCACCGCTGGGGCCTCGCGACGGTGAGCGTAGTGGAGATCGATTGTTCGCCGTTTGCGGGAACGCTTGAGCCGCCGCTCTGCTGCGCGACTTGTTTGCCGCTTGCATCCATAACGGATGTTCGCAGCGTGACGCTGGCCGGCTGGGCGCTTCGATTCTGCACCTCAGTCTTGACTTGAACCGAGGCCTGCGCGTCGCTGACCTGCGGCGTGGTCACATACGTTCCCCATTCGCTCACATGCACCGGATCGGTCACGTCCAGCCAGACATTGCGATAGATCCCCGCGCCGGGATAGAAGCGCGAGGCGCGGTCTTCGGGGGTCAGGCGCACGGCGATCACGTTGGGTCCATCCCCAAAATGCAGCTTGCCGTTGAGGTCGAAGAAAAAACTGCTGTAGCCGTATGGCCTCTGTCCCAACTCCTGCCCGTTCAGCCACACGTGGGCGTTGGCCATCGCGCCGTCGAACATGATCGTGATTTCGCGTCCGCGGGCCGATTCGGGAAGCGTAAATGTTTTCCGATACCATCCGGTTCCGGCGACGGGAAGCCCGCCGGTACTGCTGCCGTACTTCGCGTCGAACGGGCCCTCGATGGCCCAGTCATGCGGGAGACTCAGCTCGCGCCATCCGGAATCGTCAAAAGCGGGCTGCTCAGCGCCCGGAGCGTCGCCCTTGAGGAACCGCCAGCCGGCATCGAAGTTGACGCGGCGGTCGTTGGTGATCCGAATCGCGACGGGAGCAGCAGCATGGACACTAAGCGCAACAAGAACAAGAGAAGAAAGTCGCCGGATCATACAGCCATCCTACCGCTTGTCTACATTAATGCCGGGTGAATTTATCGAACACGCTGATCACCGGCAGAGCGTTACCATCCTCATCGAACATGCCTCGTGAGGCGATGCCGCCTCCCGGCGCGGCCGGCTCCCACCAGAACACGCCGATTCCACGGCCATTCGGCGCGGCCTGCACCACGCGATTCAGCTCGTCCAGGAACTCCCTCTGCCCATCCGGCGTTTCGGGAAAGGGAGCAAGCTTGTTGCGATACTCGGCCGGGCGCCAGTTGTACGCGGCCTCCACCACCATGATGTCCTGCTTATAGGCGCCGGTCATGAACAGCAGATTCTCGCGCAGGTCGTTCAAGCTGCCGTGCCACCACGGATAATATGACTGGCCGATGACGTCGAAGGCGATGCCGTAGGAGTTGAGTTTTTGGAAGAACGCCTGGGTGGCTTTCTTATCGCCGCCTTTGTCGATATGGATCATGATGCGCGGCTTGGGCTGATCTCCACGCCCCACGTCCACTCCGGCGATGCCCGCTTTGATGAGTTCCGCGAAGTTGTCCCAATTGGCGGGAAGGCGGCCGTCCGGCCACAGCATGCCATTCGTAATCTCATTGCCGATCTGCACCATATCCGGCAGCACACCGGCTTCGCGAAACGCCACGATAGTCTCGCGAGTGTAATCGCGCACGGCGTCCACCAATTGCGCGTGAGTCATGCTTTGCCACGCTTTCGGAATACCCTGCTTGCCGGGATCGGCCCAGGTGTCCGAATAGTGGTAATCGAGCAGGAACTTAAAGCCGAGCTTCTTCGCCGCTTGCGCCAGCGCGATGGTGTACTGCAAGTTGTTCGGCAACTGCGTCGGCGTGTGGAACAGGCGCAAGCGAATCCAGTTATAGCCGTGGTCCTTGAATATTTGAAGCCCGGGCTTGGGCTGGTTCGCGTCCTTGAAAACCTTGCCCTGATCCTCAGCTTGCTTGAGGAAGGAAAGATCGGCTCCAACAGCGTAATCGGCGGCGTGAAGGGAGCCAGCGCACCAGCAAAGAGCGATCAGAGCGGGAGCCGCGCGGCGCATGGAGAACACCTCGCGGGAAGCATAGCAAACTTCCCTCTTTTGCTGCTATTCTAAGTGTGTTATGTCTATTCCGAACGTAAAGCGCTACCGCCTTGTCAGCCCTGACGGAACCCAGTCCGCTTCCTTGATGGCGGTTTTGCCGAAGGACATCGACGTGACTGCGTATCTTTCGGACGCGGCCAAGCGCTTCGATTGGAAAGCGCACGCCGAGGCCCAGCAGAAGCAGTTCAAGATCCGCGTCGGCCAGCAGAAGCAGAAGAAGGCGAAGTAAGGGGCGTAAGCCCCTTTTACGAAGTAAGCCGCTTACGCTCCTCTTCCGCCGCCGGCCTATTGCAGCCGGGCGTTTAACGTGCGCAGGTCGCGAATGCCGGCTTGCGCCACGTCCGGATCGGAGTCCTTGGATAGAGCCTCCAAATACGGCACGCTATCTTTTTCTCCGGAGCGGGCGAAGATGGTTCCGAACTCCAGTTTCTCGTCCTTGGTCGCGGCTGTTAGCATCGGATACAATGCCTGCCGGACGGGCAGTTGGCGCGCCAGCTCCACCAGATAAGCCATCGCCACGCCCTGATACATCTTCTGGTTCAGCGTGTTCGCCAAGTAGCGCAGAGGGCTGAATTCGCCCGTGTCCAAGTTCCCGAGATCCACTTCGGCGAACGCCTCCGCCAGGCGAGGCGAAAGCTTGTGCTCCGCCGTGAACGCCTTATCGATCGCGGCACGATCAGCCGGATTCTTGAGGCGGCCTAAGCCTTCGGCGCCGGCCCCGCGCAGAGCTTCGTCGTTATCGGCAAGGGCCTTGACGAACAGCTCATGATCGTCGGGCAGAGCCATCATGGCGAGCGCGCCGGTGGCGGAGCGGCGGACGTGCGGAGTCCGGGCGCGCCCGATCACCTCGCGCAGGTCGGGCGCGGCTTCCTTGTCGAGCAGCAGCCCCGCGGTCTCGATCGCGGTGGTTTGAATGCGCTCATCCAGATCGCGCACCAGGAAGGTGACGCGTTCCCCGGCATTCGGATCGCGGATTTTCTGCAACGCCACCAGAGCTTCGTAAATGGTCTGGTTGTCCTTGGAGTGCAGCGCCTCGCCGAGTTGCGGGATGGCCGCTGCGCCGCGCAGAATGCCCAGGGCCCGGCAGGCGTTGGCGCGGCTGTCCAGTGTGGCTCCGGATACGGCCAGCTTGCCCAGCGCGTCGATCACTTCCGGGCGCACGCTCACATAAGTGTCGATCGCCTGGGTCGTTGGTGTCGCTGAATTTGGCTTTGACCACGGTTCCCGCGCGCTGCAAGGTGCCGCTGATGCCGGTCTTGATGTAGCCGGGAAGGTAGACGTTGACCAGGCCGTCCGTGGCGCGAATTTGAATTTCGGCGTCGGTATCGTGCGCGGCCTGGACCAGCAGGTCGACCGTCTTGGGCCCGCCGATGTCCACCAGAGACTTGACCGCCTCCGCGCGGACGTTCACGTCCGTGTCCGTGACGTAGGGCGCCAGTTTCGGAATCGCCTGATCCTCCCTGGCGAGCCAGATCGTGCGCGGTGCGCAAGCGCTGCCTGGTGTCGCCTTGGATTTGGGAGTACAGGATTGAAGAGGAGAGGAACGCGCCGGCAATGAGAAGAAGTATGGTTTTTGTCACCGTACAAACTCGAGGGAAACGCGGTGCGGGATCAGCCCTGCCTCGTGGCCCAGATCGAGCAATTTCTGCGCCGCCTTTGGCACCAGCTCCCCACAATCCACGGTAAAGTGATTTACGTACATGCCCACGAACTTTTCGGCCTGGGAGACCTCCAGATCGCGGGCAAATTGCATGGCGTAGGCGAGTGCTTCCTCGCGATGATCGAGCGCATATCGAATGCTGTCCCGCATCATCCGGCAAGCTTCGCGGACAACTTCGGGACTCAGGCCGCGGCGCAAAACGTTCGCGCCCAGCGGCAGCGGCAAATTGTACTTGTCCTTCCACCAGCGGCCCAGATCGACCACGGTGTGAAATCCGCCGCGCTGGTGCGTAAGCTGCGCTTCGTGGATCACCAGGCCGGCGTCGGCTTCGCGCCTGCGCACGGCGTCCAGGATTTGATCGAAGGGCACTACCACGGCTTCGAAATCCGGCTGCATCAGGCGGAGCGTGAGATAAGCCGTGGTGAGCTTGCCGGGAATGGCGATGCGCTTGCCCTTGAGCTGATCCATCGCCATCGGCGAAGGCGCGACCACCATGGGGCCGTAACCATCCCCTACGCTGGAGCCGGACGCCATCAGCACGTACTTGTCGGCGATGTACGGATAGGCGTGGTAAGAGACCGCGGTCAGCTCATACTCGCCCTCGCGGGCTTTTTGGTTCAGCGTCTGGATATCGCCCAGAACGTGCTTGAACTCGACTAACGGCGAGCGCACCTTGCCCGTCGCGAGAGCGTAGAACATATACGCGTCGTCGGAATCGGGGCTGTGCGCGCAAACAATTTCGGCGACCTGAGTGGGCATCCCTACTCAGTAGTTTAGAGTCTTTCGAGGTCTCCGCGCAAAGTTTCTAACGCGGCTTCGAGGGCGGCGAGAGTCTCGGGCACGGCGGCGAGGTCATGGCCGCGGCCCAGGTTCTCGAGTTTGAGCGAAGCCTCGACCGCCTCCCGCGCGCCGAAATTTGCGACGGAGCCTTTGAGTCCGTGCGCGGCCCGCAGCAGGGCGTCGGCGTTCCCGCTCAAGTGAGCCTGGCGAATTTCCTGCACCCAGCCTTGATAGTTTTCCAGGAACAGGACTGCAATTTCCTTGAGCAACTCAGCATCGCCGCCCACGCGAGTCATGGCGACTTTATGGTCCAGCGCGGCAGTGGGAAGACCGTTCATAGCGGCAGCATTCTCTCAAGCTTCTTATCGGCGGGTTTCGGCGCGCCATGATATTCTGAGTGAAGTTGGCGGGCCACCCTAGCTCAGCTGGTAGAGCGGCTGATTCGTAATCAGCAGGTCGCCGGTTCAATCCCGGCGGGTGGCTCCAGTTATAAATCAACCACTTACGGGGCGGGGTGAAGCGGGCTTTCGAGTTTAGCGTGGATGCCGTCGGGCCTGATGGTACACGCTACCAGATCGAAGGCCGCCGATTTATCGAGCAGTCAGCGCGACGAGTTGTCCCAGTGCTGGCATCTCATCCCACGTCCGGCCCTCGAGCGTTCGTCCCGTCTTGCTCTTCTGGACGCCGCCCCACTGCTTGAAGAAGAACGCGACACCTGCCTTGCGACACTGATTCCGGAGGTCCTTGACCCAATCAGCGCTCATCGGGCGTGCGCCGGGCCCTGATTCTCCTCCGACGATCACCCAATCGATACCACGCAGGTCCAGCTTGCCGAGTGGCCCGAGCAGTGGCTCGATGGAAAGGAACTTCACGTGGGCTTTCGTCCGTCGCAAGTGATCGATGCGGCAAAGGTACTTCTCGCTCTCGACACTGACACCCATCCAGATGTGCGGAGCCCACGTGAGCTGACCGTTCACTTCCTCCAAACGCTCCGCGCGCTTCGTCAGTACCTGATACTGGTGCCAGTCGGCGCGGTTCATCACGTGGAAGACGCGCTGGATGTACTCCAATGGAACGTTATCGTGAAAGAGATCGCTCATGGAATTCACGAAAATCCGCTTTCGGGCCTTCCAGTGTAACGGGTGCTGCAACATGTGCGGCTGAAGCGCTAATGCGAACCCGTTCCGGTAATTCTTGTTGCCCATGGCCTGCAGCCTGTGCGCGAGTCGCTCTGCGTAGCAGTGCTTGCAGCCGGGGCTGATCTTGTCGCAACCCGTTACCGGGTTCCATGTTGCGTCTGTCCATTCGATGGGGGAATTCGTGGCCATGGCGCTGTTCCGTCCTTACTTGGGGACATTCACGGAAGAAATGTGTCCCACACAAGAATCATTGTATTTGTTTTAATGGATTCCGTGGCAGTTCCGAAGGATACCATCTGGCCGATCGAGCCGCACACGTCCGCGAAGCACCAGATCCTTCGCAAGTACTTAGACGCATGGCTTCCTATCCTCGGTACGTACAACAAGAGGATTGTCTATATCGACGGGTTTTCCGGCCCCGGAGAATACACGGGCGGCGAGCCCGGCTCTCCGATCATTGCCCTCGAAGCCGCCAGGACGCACCGTGCGAATTTGGCCGGGGAACTGGTCTTCCTGTTCGTGGAGGAGCGGCCGGATCGCGTCGCGCACTTGAATGGCCGGATCTCCAGTATCCAACTGCCGGGGCACTTCAAAGTGCAAGTGGAGCACGGCACGTTCGCGGCGCACTTAACCGGACTCCTTGACACGCTTGACAAAGAGCGTGGCCAGATCGCGCCTACCTTCGCTTTAATCGACCCTTTCGGGTTCGCCGGTGTTCCATACGCCCTGATCAAACGGCTGCTGGCGAAGGACAAATGCGAGGTGCTGATCACGTTCATGGTGGACTCGATCAACCGGTGGCTCACCCATCCCGACGAGAACATCCGCGCGCACATCACGGAGACGTTCGGCACTGAAGACGCCGTGAAGGTCGCGTTCGGCCCTGGGGACCGAGCGGAAGGGCTCAAGAACCTCTACCAGCGGCAGTTGCGGCGAGCCGCGAAGTTTGTCCGGTACTTTGAAATGCGTGACCGCGACAACCGCGTCGTGTACTACCTGTTCTTCGCCACGAACAACCCCGTCGGGCACCTCAAGATGAAGGAGGCCATGTGGAAGGTCGATCCCATGGGCGACTTCTCGTTTTCGGACGCCACCGACCCGAGCCAGGCGCTCCTGTTTAATGCGCCATCCAGCGTACCCCTCGCCGGAGCCCTCGCCGCGAAATTCAAAGGCACCCGGCAGATTCCCGTCCAGCGCGTCGAAACATATGTGATCGATGACACGGCATACCTCCGAAAGCACATGGGCGAGGCGCTCTTGCAGCTCGAAACCGAGGGCAAGTTGAAAGTCGCGGACAGCAAGACGGACGGTAAGAAACGCCGGGCCAGGACCTTCCCAAACGAAGCGCTGATCACATTCTTGTGAACCAACCCGGCAAAGAGATTGGCGCGCGACGCCATTCAGCCGGTCGTAATCTGGGATAGCAGTCGTGGCGGGAAATCCATCGAATCGTGAAGGATTTCAGCGTTCAACGATTGCGCAGCGCTCAAGTACGACCAGAGCGGCAGGCTACTTACGCGAGTCACCTCGATGGCCTGGCCAAGGTAGAGATAGAAGCGCATAAGCAACTCGTCCGGATCCGAAGCGCGTTGCAGGGCGACTCCTCTCGCATGTAGCGGGTTGGGACAGACGCCGTCGTCGCAAGCGAACGTTACCAGATACTGGTCCAGCCCGAACACGATGTTGGTCCAGACATGAGGCGCCGTCGCGAGGACGTGGTGCATTATTTTTTCGTGCATCGTCCCGCTCTTCAGTGCTTTTCCGCAGATCAGCAGAAAAGTGAAGATCTGATGCAAGTGATTGTTGAATTGATCTATCGACTCCGCGTGTTCGGCATCGTAAGCCCTGCCGCCAGCTGATCGATCCTATTCCTTCACCGATTCCAGATTCGCGAGGGCCGACCGGAGTTCCGCATCGCGGGTGAGCGACGATTTGACCTGGCCGACCGCCACCACGGATTCGCAGGGGTAGAATCTGGTACCTCCCGCAGTTTCAAAGCGTGGGCAGACGAGCGCGTTAGCGATGACTATATCCAGTTGCTTGCTAACATTGCCCTTCGAGTCAAAGACGAAGCCGGTAGAAATCTCGAAGCGTGCTGGGAGGTAGGCACGGAGAAAACGTCGGATTATTTCCTCGCGGGCGACACCGAGCTCGCCCGGATGCTTGACCATGCGCTGTGCGAGGTCTTCACGCATCCGCTTCCCGGCGCTCGTGAGCATTTTTTGGAGGCTGAATCTCTGCACACACCCAAGTCTACCCGTTCACACATTCGAAAGAGAGGCTCTACTCGCAGCCCTCGTCGTCATCATCATCGCGTTCTTCGACAACGTCAGACTCGATGACTTCGATGTAGTGAAGGCTTTTTTATGGCCTTCCGGACCCAGCCCGTTCTGACCACGTCCGGGTTAGCTATGATTCAGGGGCGCAAAATGCGCGCTCTGCGCGTCGGGTTGGCCCAGCGAGAGCGAGGCGTGTGGTCTAATGTCACTCATGGAACTGGGACTGAAGAACCGCACTGCGGTAATCACCGGCGGAAGCAAGGGCATCGGCAAAGCTATCGCTAGGGGCTTGGCGATGGAGGGCGTAAACCTCATTCTGCTCGCCCGCGGCAAGGAACAACTCGAAAAAGCGGCCGGCGAAATTGCCAAAGAGACAGGCGTGCGGGTCCTCCCAATTACGGCCGATATCGCCAACACCGATTCGCTCAGAGCCGCGGCGGAAACCGCGAAGAATAATTTCGACGCGATTCACATCCTGGTCAACAATGCGGGTTCGCCGATGAGGCGCTTGGATCGCCAGATCAATTGGCCGGATGCCGATTGGACCGACAACGTCAACCTGAAAATGATTGGTATGCTCAGGGCCACTCAGGCTTTTCTTCCCTTGATGCCTCACGATGGCGCCGGCCGGATTATCAACATCAGTGGCGTCGCTTCAACCCTGGTGTGGGGCACCGCGCTGACCCACGGGCTCACGAATGCAGGCATGAATCAGGTCACCAGCTATCTAGCGGCCGATCTGGCGAGTGACCGGATCACCGTGAATGCCGTGATTCCCGGACTGGTGGGAACCGAGGGGCGCGAGATCTGGGCAGAGAACATGGCGAAACAGCAAGGCAAGTCCAAAGCCGAGTTTCTGGCCGATTTCTCCCGCCGGATGGGAATCCTTGCGGGCCGCTGGGCGACCATGGAAGAGGTCGCCAGCATGGTAGTCTTCCTTGCGTCCGACCGCGGTCAATACATCAATGGGTCGCAAATCCTGATCGACGGCGGTATGAGCGTGAACCCCCGCCCGTCATAGCGGCAGCCAGGGCATTTCCGCAAGAGATCGGCCGCGCGGCAATGTCGGAGCCAAATAGAAAGTTCCTAATCCCAGCCAAGTAGAAAGTTCCTATTGGCGGGGTCAGTTCAGGACCCTCATGTTATGTTGGCACAGCCCTACCGGGGTCGCACCTGGTCGGGGCTGCCCAAAGCCGAGGCGACGGAGTTGGCTCCGGAAGCAGTCGGCGCAGGCCCTTCAGACAGCGATTAAAACCCGGGTAGTCTCAACCGGTCGCCGAGGAGGGCCCTCCTGGACGACACCTGCTGCTGGTGAAACTCTGGAGCGGAGGCTTTGGGCATAGGAAACGCGCGCCTTCCAAATTGATTTACCTGGGGTCGCCGATCGACTTCCACAACGCAGGCGCGGGACGGTCAAAGAAGCCCTGCATCCAGGCGCTCTTGCCGCCAGCGTTGTGGTCCTTGCGGGGAGGCCTGCGCGAGGCCGCCGGGCTGGGCGCATACACGCCAGTGCCGCACTCTTCGATGCTCAGGTAGCGGCCTTGATAGCGAGCCCTCAACTCCCCATCCAGCCGCAGTTCCACGCGCAAGCGCTGATGCCGCATGCCGGCTTGGACGTGTTCCCGCTGGATCTGATAACGCTGGCCAGAAAAGGAAAAGGTGTAGTCGTTGCCGATCACACGCTGTTCGGCGTGACACAAGATGGCGCCCAGATCCAGTGCTTCGGTCAAGGGGCGATGGAGGTCGGGGAAATCTTTCACCGGGCGCGCGAACGCTTCGTTCCACTCCGGCCAATACTCTTTTTCCAAAAACAGATTGGCCGCCTCCAAGGTGCACACCTTGGCCAGCCGCAGTTGTTTGACCAGACGATCCTGCGCGGTCTGAAAACTGCGTTCCACGCGGCCCTTGGCTTGCGGCGAGTTGGCCAGAATCGAGCCGATTCCCAACTCCCGCAGACTGCGGCCCAACTGCGTTAAGCGATCCGCGGCCTGCCGCTCCTGCTGGCTTTCTCCCTTGCGCCGCGGCAGGGTGAACATCGAATCGCGATCCGTGTAGACGTCCACCATGCGCCCATTCTTTTCGATGTACTCCCACAGCACCGCCATGTTGAACGGGGTCGCATCGGATTCCACAAAACGGCCCCAACTCCAACTGGTGGCGTCGTCGATCATGCGCACCGGCCCGCCGACCCTCCAACCAATCGTGGTCGGAGGTGTCCCACTGCACCAACTCGCCGAACCCGCTGCGCCGTGGCCGCCACCCGTGCACCTCCTGGATCTTGCGCGACCCCGGCTGCCACATTCCGGCTTGGATCATCCAGCCCCGCAACGTTTCCTTGCCGACGTGAATCTGATGGCGCTTGGCCAACTGCTGGGCAGCAAAGGTCGGCCCGAAATCGTGCCAGTCCGGCTCCCGCAGAAGCACCAGCGCTTGCTTCTGGGTCTTAGCCGGCAGCTTGCGATTGGAGACTCGTCCCCGCAGCCCATGCACCACGACGGCATCGCCCTGCTTCTTCATCCGCCGCTGCAGCTTGCGCACCCAGCGCTCAGTCACCCCCATCCGTTCCGCTGCTTCCCGCTGCGTCATCTTTCCGTCGCGGGCTCGTTTCAACCAGTCCAGCCAGTCCCGTTCCTCTTGGCTCATCGCGATTCGTTCCATTCTTCAGCCTTGCGGCTGTCAATAGGAACTTTCTACTTGGCTCAGTTAGGAACTTTTCACTTGGCCGCGACAATCGGCCGCGCGGCAACACGCGACCTCTAGTAAGAGTGATATACTGGCGCGTTGTCAGAAAGGGTTGGAACCCCCTATCTTTCGACGGGAGGAATAATCTGTCTTATGAAGACTGGCATCGTGTTGCCCATCTCCGCGCTGCTTTGTTTCGTCGCTTCCACAGGTCGAATGCAAGGCCAGAACCGCGATGGAGCGACCGTTTTTCAAACAGTCTGCTCCAATTGCCATAAGGAAGGAAGCACCACACAGGCGCCTCTGCCGGACGTGCTTCGCAAGCTGCCAGTCCAGACAATTCTTACCGCTCTGGAATCGGGGAAAATGCAGACCATCGGGAAGGGGCTGAGCGTTTCAGAGCGGAGCGCTGTGGCCAAGTATCTTGGCGTCGCGGGTGTGGAATCCATTCCGCAGTCGGCGCATTGTCCGTCCAATGTGCCTTTGGCGAAGAACGCCCCCAGTTGGAACGGCTGGGGAATCGACCTGACGAATAGCCGTTTTCAGAACGCGAAGGCGGCCGGACTCTCCGCTGCCGACGTTCCGAAACTCAAGCTGAAATGGGCCTTCGGATACCCCGGCGTCACCACTTCGTTCGGGACTCCGACTATCTACGGCGGCCGCGTTTATGTTGGGGCCGCGGACGGAACAGTGTTTTCACTCAATGCCCAGAGCGGTTGTATTTATTGGATGTACAAGGCAACCGAGGGTGTGCGAACCGGGCCCGTCATTTCGAGCGATGGAAAGATTGCGTATCTGACCGACCTGCATGCATGGGTGCACGCCGTCAACGCCGAGACGGGCGCCGTGATATGGAAGACGCAAGTAGACCAGGCCGCGGAGGCGACCATATCGGGAACACCGAAACTCGAAGGCGCTCGCCTCTATATCGGGGTTTCCGCTGGCGAAGAATCGATTGCCGCGGCGGATCCTAAGTACGCCTGTTGCAAGCTGCGAGGGAGCATGGTCGCTCTCGACGCGAAAACCGGCAAACAGATTTGGAAAACCTACACCATTTCGGAAGCCGCGAAGCTGACGGGCAAGACCAGCGCCGGCGTCGAGACTTGGGGACCCTCGGGAGCAAGTCCCTGGACTTCTCCCACGGTAGATGCGAAGCGTCACGCCATCTATGCCGGCACCGGAATCAACTATTCCCAGCCGGGCACCGACACCAGCGACTCAGTGATCGCCTTTGACGACAGCACCGGGCGCATTCTGTGGAAGCAGCAACTGCTCAATGGCGACGTTTTTAACTTCGGCTGCACCACGGAGCAAAAGCCGAACTGTCCGTCCAATCCCGGCGGAGACCTGGATATCGGGTCGCCTCCGATACTGAAAGAAATCGGCGGCGGAAAGCGCATCCTGATCGTGGCGGCAAAATCCGGCATGGTTTACGGCCTCGATCCGGACCAGCAGGGCAAGATCGTTTGGAAAACCATGGTCAGCGCGGGCGGACCGGAGGGAGGCGTGATCTGGGGCGCCTCGGCCGACAGCAAAGCGGCGTATTTCGCGATCTCGGACTGGAATCCCGCGAATGCCCTGGCGGGAGGCGGAGTGGTCGCGCTCGACTTTTCGAACGGAAACAAAATGTGGTCTACGCCAGCCCCGAAGCCCGCTTGCGCCGGCGCGACCGGATGTAGTGCGGCTCAGCCGGGCCCGACCAGCCTGATGGAGGGAGCCGTGTTCGCCGGTTCCGACGATGGCCATCTGCGCGCCTACGCCACCGCTGACGGCCACATCCTGTGGGACTTCGATACCAATCGCGACTTCGACACGATTAACAGCGTCAAAGCGCATGGCGGTTCGATCGACAGCACCGGCGCAACGATTGCCGGCGGAATGGTGTATATAAACTCCGGCTATTCCCGTATTCCGGTCATGCCCGGAAACGTGCTTGTGGCCTTCTCGGTGGACGGCAAGTGAGATCGGCCCTGAAACCGCGAGCAATTTAGGCTTTACAGCAATGACAAATTCAGAGAGAGAGTGACAAAGTCCAACTATGCCAATCAAAGTTACCAACACAATTCTTCCAACCACCATGGTCGGTTCCTATCCGCGGCCGCAATGGTTTCGCCAGCAGTTGCTGGGCCGCGACATTCGCGTCGCCTTCAAGGAGGTCGCGCACGAAGAGGCGTATCACGATGCAACGCAAACGGCCATTCATGACCAGGAGGAGGCCGGAATCGACATCGTCACCGATGGCCAGATGTACTTCGACGACTACGTGGGCGTGATCGGATCGTTCTGCTGGTACATGTATGAGCGCATCCATGGTTTCGACGAAGCCAAGGACCCGCATCCTTCCGCGGTGGGCGCGACGGTTCGCACCAAGGACGTGGAACTGCTGGACGATTGGGGCGGAGTGGTCAATAGCGGGCCGGTGACGCGCGGTCCGATCCGGCTGGCCGATCTTTACAAGGTTGCGTCGCGCTACGCGAACAAGCCGATGAAGGTATCGGTGGGCGCCGGACCGATCAACCTGGCGTGGCACGTCTATTTCAAACATTACAAGGACGCGAAGGATTTGAGCTTCGCGCTGGCGCCGATTTTCAACGCCGAAATGAAGGAACTGGTCGCGGCGGGCGCGAAATATCTCCAGATCGAGGACCTGGGCGCGTGGCTGCCGCTGTTCACCGGGAACGACGCCGACTACAAATGGATCGGCGAAGTAATCGCCAAGTGCGTGGAAGGAGTGGACGCGAAAATAGCATGGCACTTCTGCTTCGGCAATGCTTGGGGGAACTCGCTGAGCAGTCTCTTCCCCAAGGGTTATGAGACCGTATTGCCACACTTCTTCAACGTGCCGGTGGATCAGTTTGTACTGGACTTCGCGAATCGCGAGATGACTGGATTGGAATGCCTGAAAGCGCTGCCGAAAGACAAGGAAGTCCAGGTAGGCGTGATTGACGTCCGCACCAGCGTTATCGAAACGCCGGAGCACGTGGCCGGCCGCGTCCGCAAGGTGCTGGAACTGGTGCCGGCGGAGCGCGTTTACCTGAGCACGGACTGCGGCATGAAGCCGCTGCCGCGCATGGTGGCGAAGTTGAAGCTGAAGGCGTTGGCTGACGCCGCGAAGATCGTCCGCAAAGGATAGGCACGGAATTCAATTAGGGAACAAATTCAGGAGACAAACATGGCAGACAAAAAGATCATTGCAGTATTAGGCGCGACAGGGTCCCAAGGTGGTGGCCTGGTGCGCGCGATTTTGGCCGATCCAAATGGAGGCTTCGCGGTGCGGGCCTTGACGCGCGACGTCAACTCGGATAAGGCGAAGGAACTGGCGAAGCTCGGCGCCGAAGTGGTCGCCGCCGATGTGGACGATCCGGCCAGCTTGGAGAAGGCGTTTCAAGGCTGCTACGGCGCGTATTGCGTGACGTTCTTCTGGAACCATTTCTCGCCGGACAAGGAGATCGGCCACGCAACGGCCATGGCGCATGCGGCCAAGAACGCGGGCCTGAAGCATGTAATCTGGTCGACTCTGGAGGACACGCGCAAGTGGGTCCCGCTCAGCGACAATCGCATGCCCACGCTGCAAGGCAAGTACAAGGTTCCGCACTTTGATGCCAAAGGTGAAGCGGACGCCGTTTTCAAGGCTCTGGGATTGCCGATGACGTTCCTGCTGACTACGTTCTATTGGGACAACGCCATCTATTTCGGGATGGGCCCCAAGCGAGGACCCGACGGCAAGCTTGCGATTACGTTCCCGATGGGCGCCAGGAAGATGGCCGGCATCGCTGCGGGCGATATCGGTAAGTGCGCTTACGGCATCTTCAAGAATCCCGGGGCGTTTATTGGTAAGACCGTGGGAATCTCGGGTGGGCAACTCACCGGCGCGGAGATGGCCGCCGCCTACAGCAAGGCGCTGGGTCAAGACGTAACTTACAACGCCGTGTCGCCGGAAGCGTACCGCGGCTTCGGTTTCCCTGGCGCAGAAGACCTGGGCAACATGTTCCAGTTCTATCACGACTTCGAGGATTACTTCTGCGGCATCCGCAGCCTTGAAGGTTCGCGCGCGCTGAACCCCGCTTTGCTGTCGTTCGACGCGTGGCTGGCTCAGAACAAGAGCCGCATTCCGCTCGATTAGCCGGAAGCGGCTAGTTTATACTCGCGGTTCCGTCAAGCCGTCCGCCAGATCGTTCAGGAAGCGGGCGGCCTGCGCGCCGTCCACCACGCGGTGATCGCTGGAAAGCGTCAGCGTCAGCATCGGGCGGATGGCTGGCGCGCCGTTCACCGGAACCACCCTGTCCGCGATCCGGCCGACCGCCAGGATCGCGGCTTGCCCTTGCGTGATGATCGCCTGGAACGCGTCCACCTGGAACATGCCGAGGTTGCTGATGGTGAAGGTGCCGCCCGCGACATCGGAGGGACGCAGGCGGCCCGCTCGAGCGCGCTCGGCAAGCTGCTTGCGTTGAACGGCTATCTCGGAGAGGGCGAGTGAGTCCGCCTTCGGAATCACTGCGGCCACCACTCCGTCCTCGACCGCGATCGCCAGCGAGATATTCACCTCGGGATTGAGATGAACGCCCTGGCCGCTCCAGTTCGCGTTCATCTTAGGGTGCCGGGCGAGCACCCGCGCCGTGATCGAGATCAGCACATCGCTGATGGTAAACCCCTCGCCGGCGCATTTGCGAGCCTCCATCAATCCGCTGGCGTCGACCTCGCGAACCAAAAAGAAATGCGGCGTCTGCGTCCAGCTTTGCGTGGTGCGCTCCGCCATCAGGCGCGCCACCGCGCTCAGCGCAGGAACTGCGGGCGCCGCCGGTAGAGGAACCGGAGCCGCTTTGGGCGCGGCCGCCGCCGCCAGCACGTCCTCGCTGGTGATCGAGCCGTCGGGCCCCGTGCCGCGGATGTGCGAAAGATCCAGACCGTGCTGCTCGGCGATGCGCCGCGCCTTCGGCGAGATGCGGGGGCCCTTGGCCGCCGTCGAGCCGCCCACCGCGCTCGGAGCCGGCGCAGACATCGAAACCGCGGGAGCGCCCGTCGACCGCGCTTGCTGCTGCATGGCCCGCGTCGCCGCATCTTCCCCCTCCGCCGGAGGCTGCTCGCCTCGCGCCACAATCCAGGCGATGGTCTGACCCACCGGCACCACATCGCCGGCACTCGATTTCACCCCGGCCAGCACGCCTTCCGCCGGAGCCTCCAGTTCGAACACAGCCTTGTCCGTCTCGATCTCCGCGATCATCTCGCCCTTGGCCACGGCGTCGCCTTCGCCCTTCAACCAAGCCAGCAGCTTTCCCGATTCCTGCGCCAGCTCCAGCGCCGGCATCACCACACTGACCGCCATTAGTCTCCCACCCCGACCCTTTCGTTTTGCGCGCTGGCTTCGATCATGTCAATCACTAGCTGATTTGGCTCGGGTTCGGTCTCCCGCGTCGCCGCGAGCGGTCCGCTGGACGTGTAGTAGCGCTGCCCAGCCACCAGCAACTGCTCGGCCGGGAAGCGCGTGATGATTTCATGGCCGGTTTCCGTCACCACGATTTCCTCTTCAATGCGCGCCGCGCTCCAACCGTCCTTCGACGGCCAGAAGGTCTCCAGCGCAAACACCATGCCCGGTTTGATTTCGTAGGAATGCTCCAGCGAAACCAGGCGGCTGATCACCGGTTTCTCCCAGATCGCGAGGCCGATGCCGTGACCGTACTGCAGCCCGAAGCAGGCTTCCTCATTGGGAAACCCGAACTCTTGCGCCTTCGGCCACACCGATGCGATCTCACCCGTGGTTCGTCCCGCCCGCACCAGCGAAATCGCCGCGTCCAGATACTCGCGGCAACGCTTATACGCATCCACCAGGGCGTGCGAGGCAAAACCGACGGAGAATGTCCGGTAATAACACGTCCGGTATCCCATATACGAGTGCAGAATGTCGAAATACGCCGGATCCCCCGGCCGCAGCACCCGGTCCGAAAACACATGCGGATGCGGATTGCAACGCTCGCCCGAAATAGCGTTGACGCCTTCCACATATTCCGAGCCGAGATCGTACAGCACCTTGCTCGCCAGGCCGACACACTGGTTCTCGCTCATCCCCGGCTTCATGGCCCGGTACAGCTCATCGTAAGCCGCGTCCACCATCATCGCGGCGGTGTTGAGGAGCGTGATCTCGTCTTCGGTCTTGATGGCGCGCGCGTCCGACATCAACTGCTGTCCGTCCACTACCGTGATGCCTTCGCGTTGCAGCGCGAACAGCACCGGCGGCTCAATCACGTCGATGCCCACCGGCTCCTTATGCAGCCCGCGCATCTCCAGCTCGATTTTGATCTTGCGAGCCACGTCTTCGGCCCGCCCCATTTCCGGCGACATCGCCCCGCGCAGCAGCGAAATCCCCGCGCGCGAGCGCTCCCCCATCCACGGACAATGCAGTTGGTGATGCTTGGCGGCCGAGCCGAAGTCCCACATAATCGGCTCGCCCATGGCTGAATCGGCGCCGCCGCTCTGCGGCAGCAACGTGAACCGGCTGACCTTGTCCTGCGCCCACGTGCCGATGTGCGTGGCCGTGATGTAGCGCACGTTGTTCATGTCGAAGCACAGCAGCGAACCCAGCTCCGACTTGGCCAGAAACGACTTAATCCGTTCCAGCCGCTGCCTGCGCAGCCGGTCCATGTCGACCCGCTGCTCCCAATCCACCGCCATCGTGCCGTAGGTTTTTAATGCCATCGAAATCTCCAGTTCTTAATTCTAGCGTCCTAAGCCGTCCCGCGCCGAATCCACCGTAATCGAGTGTCCGGCTTCGCCGCTCGGCGATGGGAAGACTAAAAAGCCGGCGCATACCGGGACACCGCAGCGTGATCTACCGGCGATATGGGATGGAGAGATCGGCTCGGCGCGCTTAGAGTGGAGGGAGGAACTCGCCGAGAGGTTGAAGGCAGAATGGAACCGTTAAACAGTTCTCATCGGGCTCTAGCCTTGAAAAACTTGCTCATGCTGACCGGCATTATCCACCTTCAGGCAGCAGGTCTATCGGTCAGTTTGGCTCCTTCCATACCGGCGCCCGTGCCGGTCGGGAAAGTCGTGACTTGGACCGCGCAGGCCTCCTCAACTTCCACCGTCTGGTATCGTTTCCGATCCGCGCGCGCCGGATGGGACCTTCAAGTCGTTCGAGACTTCAGCCCGCCGAACACGTTGGATTGGACTGCCAGTGAAAATGAGGGCGTCTATGAGATCGAGGTGACCGCTCGCGACAACTCGACGGGTGAAACGGCGGTTGCTTCGGCCACGTACCAAGTCGATCCGGTGGCCACCGGTGTGATGCCGGTGATCACGGCGACCCCAAATCCGTTGGTTTTTCTCTACAGCGCGCCGGCGTGCCCGGCAATCGAATCGATGCGAGTCGAGATCACCTCACCGGAGGGAATCGTGCAATCGACGCCCACTCGATCCTGCCGGCCGCCCTGCCCCCCGAGCGCCGCCAGCGGTAATCCTCCGCTGTGGCGACTGCGGTGCGGGCCGCCCTTGAGCATGAATTTCTATCTTGCGGGACTTCGTCCGAATGCCACTTACTCGATTCAGGACGTCGTCACCGGATACGATCCCGGGAATAGAAAGCAAGTGCATCGCGGTCCGGCGCTTGTGCTTGTTACACCGAATTCCACTCCAGTGATACCCAGCCTTGCCGTCAAGCAGCCGCCAGCTACGCCCGGCGGACTCGTACTGCACAGCGGTCTGTATACCGTACCGTATGCGACGGATTTTTCCGGCAATCTGGTGTGGTATTACCCTTCACCCATCACGTTCCTGACCCAGGTGGAACCGGGCGGGCGCTTCGTCAGTCTTATTTCACCGACCTACGTTTCCGCGCAAGCTTACGACCCTTCCCAAGAGATCTTCCGTGAATTCGATCTGGCTGGCAACACGCTGCGCGAGACCAACGCAGAGCGTTTGAATGAGCAGCTTGCGCCAATGGGAAAGCGGATCGGCGCATTGCATCACGACGCGCGCGCCCTGCCGGACGGTACCGTCGCCGTTTTGGGTAGCACGGAACGGATGTTAACAAACGTGCAAGGCCCGGGCACCGTCAACGTCATCGGGGACATGATCCTGGTACTCGACCGCGACCTGCAAGTGAAGTGGATATGGGATGCCTTCGATCACCTGGATATATATCGCACGGCCACTTTGAAGGAGGTCTGCCCTACTCTTGGCGGAGGCTGCCCGCCGCTGTACCTCGCCCAAAAAGCGAACGACTGGTTGCACGGCAACGCGGTGCAGTTCCTGGCCGACGGGAACCTGCTGTATTCCAGCCGCCATCAGGATTGGGTATATAAGATCGACTACGCCAATGGCGCAGGCAGCGGAGCCGTGATCTGGAAAATGGGAGCGGGCGGGGATTTCCAGATCCAGTCAAGCGATCCGTCTCCGTGGTTTTCTCATCAACATGACGCCGGATTCGTGGCAGGTGCGAACACAACCCTCACCGTCTTCGATGATGGCAATGTGCGTGTAGCCAGTAATTCGAAGGCGCATAGCCGGGGACAGGCGCTGATGGTGGACGAGGAAAACCGGGAAGTGACGCTGGTTATCAACACCGATCTGGGAGGATTCTCGTTCGCGCTTGGCTCGGCCCAGCAGCTGGCAGCGGGCGGGTATGCATTCGGGGCAGGTTGGTACGTTCCGGCGAATGACTCGCAATTCGTCGAGGTCGATCCCTCGGGAAATACCACGTACTCATTATCGGTAAGCGACCCAGAGTACCGCACCTACCAGTTGAACGATCTATACACGCCATAGAAGCCTGGCCGGCTGCGTACGGTCCAGCCCCAATTCCCGGCGCCAGATCCCAGCCAATATCCAGCGCTAAAAACTAACGCCGAACTGGAACATAACACTCAGCCAGTGGTCCGTGCTGCTGATCGCTGAGATACCTCCCACCGGCGGACCGCTGGTGTGCCCGGCTATATATTCGACCGTGGTTCCGAGGGCGAAGTTCTTATTGTCGTTCAGCCAATACCGCAGATTTGCCAGACCGTACCCGCCCCAGCCACCCCGAGAAGTACAACTGTAGCAGTAACTTGAGTAGTAGTAACCTTGACCACCGGTGTTGGCTGTCTCCGTGTAATGCAGGTAGGCCGCTCCACCACCCGCCGACAGCTCAAGCCGCGTCCACGGGAGCGGGATGTAGACCCGCCCGCCCAGCGGAACAATAAATTCGTGATCGCCGCCTTGAACCAAACCAAGGTCCGTCGCCTCCGGATTCGGGTTGTTCAATGCACCGAAGGCGACCTGGAGACCGATGTCGGCTTGAAATAGCTTGTTAAAGCGCCAGCCGTAGCCCAGGTCGAAGAGCGGCGCCTTTGCGAGGTAGGACCCGGCGCTGCTGCCCGGGTCGGCGAATCCGATCCCGACATCAACGTTGCTGTGATGGTAGTCTTGCGCGTAAATCGTGGCGGGTAAAAGCAGCGCCACCGCAATGGTGGAGTACCCGAAAGCGTTCAACCTTCCTACGGTGAAGGGTTTAGTCATAGCCCGACTGTACGCCGCTCAAACCGATCAATCCATACTAGGTTTTCACGATTTTAGGGGCAGGAATGCCAGTATCTTCGGAAGCCCGATGTATGCCAATTGGAGGAGCGGTTCGGAGCCGCTTAACACTGGGCTTACCGAGGTTCGCGTCCACACAACGCCCGCGCGGCTTCGAATACCCAGAGCTCCCGGAACGCCCGCTCCGGCGGCAGGCCCGCCGGATCCATCTCATCCAAATTGAAAGGGCTTGGAGGCGCGAACCGCGTTCTCCAGCATGTCCACCGCGGCCCCGAGCTGGCGGGAGATGGCTGCGTCCACTTCAGCGTGTGCGGCCGCAGAGCGCCATCGCGGCCTCGAACACCGAGGCTTCCGTCGGCACCGTCGCGTCTTCCAGCGGCGGCGAGAACGGAATGGGCACGTGCATCGCGCCGATGCGCTTCACCGGAGCTTCCAGGTCGTAGAACGCTCCAGCTTGGATCACCGTGGTCAGCTCCGCGCCGACGCCGTAGCGTTCATAACCTTCGTCGATCACCATCGCGCGCGAGGTTTTTCGCGCCGACTCCACCAGAGTCTGCTCATCAAGCGGCCACAACGTCCGAGGATCGACCACCTCCGCGCTGATATCGTACTCTTCCAGCAGCTTCGCCGCGCCCAAGGCCACTTGCACCATGCTGCTAGTCGCGACGATCGTCAAATCTTCGCCCGGCCGCTTCACTTCCGCAACGCCCAGCGGGATGGTGTAATCCCCCTCCGGCACGGGACCCTTGAGCTTATACATCATCTTGTCTTCGTAGAAGACCACCGGGTTGTCATCGCGAATGGCGGTCTTCAGCAGTCCCTTGGCGTCATACGGCGTCGACGGCATCACGACTTTCAAACCCGGGATGTGACAAAACCACGCATGCAGCGATTGCGAATGCTGCGCGGCGCTTCTTCGAGACGCGCCCAGGGTGGTCCGCAGAACCATCGGCACCTTCCAGCGCCCGCCCGACATGTAGTGAACCTTCGCCGCCTGGTTGGCCATCTGGTCCATGATCAGCCCGGCAAAATCGCCGAACATGATGTCCACCACCGGACGCAAGCCGGTCATCGCCGCGCCCACGCCGATGCCCGTGAAGCCCGGCTCCGAGATCGGCGTGTCCAGGACCCGCTCGGGTCCAAACTCCTGCACCAGCCCGGTCAGAACTTTGAAGGTGGTTCCGGCTTCGGCCACATCCTCGCCCATGATGAACACATGCGGGTCGCGCCGCATCTCCTCGGCCAGCGCTTCGCGCACCGCTTCGCCGAGTGTAAGCTCTCTTACAGCAGCGCCTGCGGTGGGTTGATTTAAAACAGACGCCTCAGGCATATACATCCTCCACTACCTTCGCCGCCGCCGGATACGGAGCCGCCAGCGCGAACTGGACGGCGGTTTCGATCTCCTTCTGAACTTCAGAATGGACTTGCTCGAGCGATGCGGCATCCGCCACGCCGTTCGCCAGCAACCATGCCGACATTACCTTCAGCGGATCGCGCTCCCCTTTCCAGTGCAGCTCTTCCTGCTTGGGCCGATAATATTCGCGGCTAATATCGCCCACATGGTGGCCGTGGAAGCGGTACGTATTGGCCCACAGAAACGAGGGGCCCTCGCCCCGCCGGGCGCGCTCCACCAGCTTCGCCGTGACAGCGTAAACCGCCCGGGCGTCCTGCCCATCGACGCTCTCGCCATGCACTCCGAATCCGGCCGCCCGCAGCATCGGATCGCCGGCCGTGGTTTCCGAGATATGGGTGTATTCGTTGTACAGGTTGTTCTCGCAGACGTAGATCACCGGCAGCTTCCAGATGGCCGCCATGTTCATTACTTCGTAGACCACCCCCTGCCCCAGCGCCCCTTCGCCGAAAAAGCACACCGCGACACGGCCGTTGCCCAGCCGCTTGGACGAAAACGCCGCGCCCGTGGCGATGCCCGCGCTTCCCGCCACAATCGCATTCGCCCCCAGGTTGCCGGTGTCCGGATCGGCAATATGCATCGAGCCGCCCTTGCCCTTGCAATAACCCGCTTCTTTGCCCAGCAGCTCCGCAAACATGCGATCCAAAGCCGCGCCCTTCGCCACGCAATGCCCGTGCCCGCGATGCGTGCTGGTGATGTAGTCGTCGCGATGCAACGCTTCGCATACGCCCACCGCCACGGCCTCCTCCCCGATATACAGATGCGCCAGCCCCGGCATCAGCGCGCGGGTGTACAAATCGTTCACCCGCTCCTCAAATAACCGGATCGAGACCATGCGCCGGTACATCCGCAAGGCTCGGGCTTGATCCGGGGAAAGTTGTCGTTCAATGGGGGTAGCGGTCATTTCAAAGCTCCTGACATGCGAGCAAGCAACTCATAAAAACTATTCTAAGCCGCAGGCGCGCGCTTGCTCGCGAGCTAGCACAGCCTGATCCTTGTCGCCGTCGCCATGCGCCGCCGCGCCAAGCAGGCGGTCGCGATAAACGTTGAATCCCGGCAAAGGGACGCGCGCCAGATCGGCTGCGGCCTGTATCAGGTTGGCGTCCTTGAGACCGACGGTAATTGGCGAGCCCACCCGGTCATAACTCTGGTCCACCATAGTTTTCCCGTAACCCTTGTAGGCCGGCGCCGAGAAGAGCCCTTCGGTCATCACGTCGTATAGGACCTGCGGCAACACGCCATACTTGCGCACCAGCGAGAATCCTTCGCCCATCGCGATCATCGCGCTGCCGAGCACGAGATTATTGGCCAGCTTGACGACCGTCGCGGCTTCCGGCTGCGCGCCAGCGTGAAACGCGCGCCGGCCAATCACCTCAAACAGGGGCTCACAGCGCCGGACTGCGTCCTCAGGACCGGCAGTCACGATCCCCAGTTGTCCCGCGGCGGCCAGGTCCGGCCTGCCCAGCACGGGAGCGGCAACCAGGAACTGATTCGCTTCGGTATGCCCGGCCGCCAGCGCTCGAATCGCGGCGACTCCGTAGGTGCCCATCGCCAGATGAATTGCGCCACGGGGAAGCGAGTCACGAATTCCGCCGGGACCGCAGCGCCACGCTGGTGACGGTAGCATCCTCGACCAGCATAGTGACCACGACGTCCCGGCCTTCGCACGCCTCGGCCACTGTTCCCGCCGGACTTGCGCCGGCTGCCACTACGTCCGCGATCTGCGAGCTGACGGCGTCGTAAACCACCAGATCGTGCTGGCTCAAGATCCGGCGAGCCATTCCCTGGCCCATGCGGCCGAGACCGATGAAGCCTACTTTCAACTTCACACCCACTTCACACCAGTTGTCCGCGCACCCACTCGATCTCGCGGCATACGTAGTCGACGATATCGCCCGTCTTCAGGTGGTCGGGTAACACGTCCCACGTATAGGTCTCGATCTCGAGCTGGCCCGACAGGGGTTTCTCCTTGTGCATCTTGAGAGCTTGCTCAAGGGCGAACCGGGTGGTCCCGAATTTGCCTCCCAGATCGTCGAGGAACACCGGGACATGGAAGTGCGTGCGCCATTCGCGCGGGCCCGGGTCCCGCTCGCGTGCGGCAAAGGCGTCTTCGAGGTTGAGGAATTTGGTGATCTTCCCGTTCTTTTTTTCCACTGTTTGGGATAAATACACCGTCTTGGCGAAGCGCTGCAAAGCTTCAACGGTCTCGTCCGTTACGTTTGGCATGTGCATCGCCGCCACTTCCTGAAGCTTAAGGATCGGTACGCCCGCATCCACCAGCTTCTGCAACGACACCGGAATGTCCTCGAAGCCGACGGCTTGGTGCCCAATGTCGAACACGATTCCAAGATGGCGGCGCAGCGCGCCGATCGCATCGGACACCGGGATGCCCGCGAGCTTGGCCAGCCGTTCCGCCGCAGGGCCGCTGTACAGGTGGTCTTTGAAATAGGCGATCGTCTCGTCGGTGGTTTCAAGGAAGCAATACGGTTCCGGTTCGAGCGCCAGCGTGACGGTCTTGCCGGTGCGCGCCTCGATCTCCACCAGGTGGGCGACCACGCGAAGGACATGTTCGGTATAGCTGGCGACCACGTCCGGTCCCGTTACTCGCGGCTTAAAACCGAGCGGCGCGCTCTGAATGGAGGCCGCCAACCCCTCGGGCGCAACGTCGGCGAGAATGTCGGCCACGTTGAGGGTGTATTGAGTACGCTCCTCGCTGCGCCAATCCGGCTCGTAGACCTGCTCCTTTACGATCGTGTCTTTGAACGCGCCATACGGAAACGCATTCACAGTGTAGAGGTAGAGCTGGTTCTCGGCCATAAAGCGCTTCAGCTCTTCGCGCGCGGTTTTGTCTTTAACCAACGTTTCGGCCGAGGGCGCCGCCAAGCGAAGCGATAGACCAAACGGCTGGTTGGGAGAAACTCGCGCCTTTATCTGCGGAACGTAGGTGCGCAAGCTGTGCGACATCAGCTCCCAGTTGTCGCCGGGATGAACCAGCGTTGAGTAACTTAGGTGCCCGAGGCGTCCTAGATTCATACCTTCTCCACCCGCTGCGAGGCAGCGGAACACACGATCGCTTCGGTCACGGCGACTCCATGGATCATCTCTTGCGGCGGTATCGGATAAGGCGCGCCGCCACGCGCCGCCTGGGCAAAAGCCTCGAGGGCCGCCCGCGTCACGTCGAGCCGCTCGGCTTCCCAAGTCTCCGCCGGGCCCTTGATCGGTTGGAATTTGCAGGCGCCAAATAACCGGGTGCGGCGCTCCTCGGAGGAGGCGCCCGCGACGTGGGTCATACCCTCAAGCCGGACCCACCCTTTTGAGCCAAACACCTGAAAGCTGAATCCGGGTCCAGTTGCGGCTAACGTACCGAGATACCCCGACATTCCCTCTTTCATCCGGAACAGCACCGAAGTCGTATCGTCGGAGTCGATCGTGACAGCCCGCCGGAAACTCTGCGCGAATACGTGGTCGATGGGACCGCACAAGTCGATCATGCCGTCGATCGCGTGAACGCCCATCGGCGTGAGCGCTCCGCAGGGAGTTTCTTGCCGATTCGCTCTCCATGCCTCCGGCTTGAGGAGCAGAGCGTTGGGAAACGTCATGGTCGCTTCGACGTGCTCAATGATCCCGAGATCTCCGCTGCGAATGCGCGCCCGCAATTTGGTCATCTCCGGATGAAACCTGCGGTTGTAGCCCAAGCCAAGCGTGACGCCGGCGCTCTTGGCGGCGTTAACAGCCTGCTCCGCGCTTTCCTTGGTCAGAGCGAATGGCTTTTCGCAAAAGATGTGCTTGCCCGCCGCAGCCGCCGCAATCACTTGCTCCGCGTGCATCGAATGCGGCGTGGCCAGGACCACGGCATCCACTTTCGGGTTCGCCAGCAGCGCCTCATAGCTATCGGCCAACGCAAATTTCTGCGCATCGGCGAACGCCTGCGTTTCCGGCGTCCTGGTGCGCGTGGTACCCGCCACAAACCGGATTTCGTCACTGGATTGCTGAACCGACTCGACTATCGTTTTTCCCCACCAGCCGAGGCCGACGATGGCGGCATTGATCATGCCTGCGCCATCCGCAGAAGCGAAAATGCGGGATCGGCCGCCAGCGACGGCGTCACCGGTAAGCCGCGTTCCTTCCTGACGAGATTGACGCCCTGCACCAGCGAAACCATTTTGTAGTACGCGTGACGGCGGCTCATGCCTTCACGGCCCATTCCGCAGTCCGACGAGAGGACCAGCCGCTCCGGCGGAATCACCTCTAAAGCCCGCCTGACAAGCGCCGCCACTTGATCGGGCGACTCAACCTGTAGCGTGTGGTGATCGATCACGCCAATTCCAACCTTTTTCTCCGTGATCGCCTTGCCGATGTCTTCGAGCTCGGTGGCGCCTGAGCTGGCCATTTCAAACGTGATCACGTCCGAGTCCACCTGATTGAGCAGCTCCAGCGCGGGCTTATAGCTCTGCACTTTCGCGAACATCCGTTGTTGCGACGGATTGCCCCAGCAGGTGTGGCACCATACTTCGGTCTTCGCACGCAGCCCGCGCACGGTATTGTTGAATACCTTCAGCATGAACTCCGGGTTGATCACCTTGTCGACGTATCCGCGCGCGGCCAGCAAATGGATTTGTGGTTCTTCCATCTGGATCACTGAGCAGCCGGCGTCAGCCAGATCGTGCAGCTCCTCATTGAACGCGTCGCTCAGCGCCATGATCCGGTCTGGAAGGCTTTTGTAGTGCTCATCCTGCACGGCGAACGCGACCAGCTCAGGCGTTACGGTGCCAAACTTCACCGGCTTGGTGGTGAGCCGCTGCGCGGCTTTCCAGATCTCGGCATACTGCATTTCCCCGCGGCCGACCGGCCCAACCAGCTTGGGCATCACGCGCGCTTCGAGATAATCGTGCAGAATGTGGCCGCGCGGAAACGCGATGCCTCCGGCGCCGACCTTGGCCAGCTTCGGGTGCGTGGTTTCGAAGCCGTCCATGTGATGCGGCGGGTAGCTGGTCCAGCTTTGACCTCCCACGTCCTGGTCGAAGCGGCAATCGCCATCGGTGACGATGTCCAGGCCCGCGGTCTCCTGCTCGCGCAGGTAAACCGAAAGTGTGTCAACATACTGTTCCCGGAACTTGCTGATGACCATCGCATCAAGGAACGACCGGGTGCCAAGATTCTCCGTGTACCAGCTCGGACGGGGCAGAGAACCGGTGACTGTGGTGGGAAGTATCTTGTTTAGAGTGGCTTTGAACACGATCCCTCATGAATAGGAAACATAGTAATCGTTGCGATTGTACGGGGACGAAGCACGGGCTGTCAACTTGCTAAGCCACTACGCGGACTTGGCGGAATGCTTCGGGGCCCGTTCCTCGAACAGTAAGCGGCGAATGGTGCGCAGATCGTTCATCGCACGGCGGCTCCTGCGCATCTGTGAGGACAGTTGGCTTAATTTGAGCAGCGCCAGGTTCAGCGCCTCCACCCGCCGCTCGTCCCCATCCGCCTTGGCCTCATCGAGATGCCGGTGCACGTCCTGAATGGCTTCTTCGACGCTCTCCTCCAGCAACACGATAAACTCGTGCGCACTCTCGATCGACTCAAAGGGCCGGCTAAGTTGGGCGTTCATCATCTGCAGCCGCTATGATTATAGACCGGAACGCGTCCAGAATCACGGTAAGGGGATATGGGGATGAGCCGCGAAGGAGTGCTAACCTACGCTCGTCTGCTGCGTCTGGGGCTCTATTAAGCCGCGTCATACGCTCTATTTAAAGGAGGTTCCGGATCGTGCGAGTGCTGCTTTATGCCGGTTGCGCCACGCTGATATCGGCTTTAGCATCCTGTCGGGGAACCAAGGCGTCCGCGCACGAGTTCGAAATCGCGGATGTCCACTCCAGCCCGAAGACCATGACTCCGCGAATGAGCGGAGGGATGCTTCGCGGCGCCGGTTTCGAGATGCGGCAAGCGACGATGCTCGATCTGGTCCGGGTCGCCTATGATCTCACCCCCGACAAAGTTCTGGGAGGGCCGAGTTGGCTGGAACTCGACCGGTTCGATGTTTTGGCCAAAGCTCCCGCCGGGACGACGCCGGACGACTCCAAGTTGATGCTGCAGGCGCTGCTGGCGGACCGCTTCAAGCTGGTGGCGCACCCCGAGAGCAAGCCCATGCCGGCTTTCGTCCTCACCCTGGGCAAGGGGAAGCCGAAGCTGAAGACCGCCGACCCTTCCGGTGAGCCCGGTTGCCGGCCGCAACCCCAGACGGCTCCTCTACAGCCGGCGGTTCCCGTGTACATCATTTACGTTTGCCGCAATGTGACCATGCAAAGGTTCGTCGAACAAGTGCATAGCTATGCTAACGGCTATCTGACGGCTCCAACTTTCGATCAGACGGGCCTCCAGGGCGACTGGGATTTCGAACTCAAATGGAGTTCACGGGGCGCGCTCGCCGCGGCCGGTCCGGATGGCATCAGCCTGTTCGACGCGGTGGATAAGCAACTCGGCATGAAGCTGGAGGGTCATCCGGTGCCGCAGCCGGTGGTGCAAGTGGTGAGCGTCAACCGGACGCCTACGGCCAATCCGCCCGGCATCACCACCAAGCTTCCCCTGCCTCCTCCGATCGAGTTCGAAGTTGCGCATATCAAGCCCAGCGCGCCGGGGAGCCAAGGCGGAATCCGGATCATGGGCAGCGGCCGGCTGGATGGAACGGGTGTTCCCTTGAAAAACTACATCACGCTCGCCTGGAGCATCTCCAGTGACGAGCTGATGGCGGGGCTTCCCAAATTCGCGGAAACCACGCGCTTTGACATCGTGGCGAAGGCGGCTACCACCACCGGCGAGCCAGCGAACTTGCCGCAGCTCAACGTCGAAAGCATCCGCCTGATGCTGCAAAAGCTGCTGAAGGATCGCTTCAAGATGGCCGTGCACACGGAGGACCGGCCGGCGCCGGGGTATGTGCTGACCTCGGTAAGGCCAAAAATGCAGACGGCAGACCCCGCGAATCGCACGGGATGCACCACGCCGCCTCCCGGCGATGCGAAAGATCCCAGGCTGGCCAATCCGGTCCTCTCGCAGTACGTCGTCTGCCACAACCTGACCATGGCGCAGTTCGCGGATCAGCTTCCTCTGTTTGGGGGCGGGTACATTCAAGTTCCGGTGTTGGATTCCACCGGCCTCACCGGCGCGTACGACTTCACTCTCAGCTTCAGCCCCTATCGCCCTGTTCCGAAAGGGCGGCAATTTGCCTCGACCGCTCCAAGCGGCGTTGACGCCCGGAGCCGCCGGGGAGCCTGGGGCAACCGAGCCCAACGGCGCACTTTCCCTTCCCGAAGCGGTCTCCAAGCAGCTTGGATTGCAGATGGAGATGCAAAAGCGCCCCGTGCCGGTTTTGGTCATCGATCACCTGGAGGAGAAACCCGTCGAGAATTGAAATTCGAGGTGGGCTGCCCGCCAAGTGCACGAGCAGCCCTGAGCACGGTTGGTTAGCCGCGGGCGGCTAGTCTGCCTCCCCCTGTTTTCGAGCTCGCTGCCAGCAGCGCAGCATCGAGCTTCTCCCGGTGCCATCCCGCCACAATCGAGGTCTTGCGGAACGGGCCAGCCGTGTTGAGGAGCTCAACGTTCCAGCCCTTCTTGGCTCCCCTAATCGTGTAACAGGCCGAATATAAAATCCAGCCGTCGGGCAAGTGAGGTGTGGAATAAACAGGACTGGGTACAGCGTGGTTTCCCTCGTGTTTCCCAATCCCCTCGTGTTTCAAAATCCAGGGATCTACGGATTCGAGCATTCGCTCGACACTACTGGTACGTGTGATGGTTTGCATGTCGTCGTGGACCTGCTCTTTCTGGTGCAGGCATACGAGGCCTGCCCAACACAGAGATAGCACAGAAGCGGGCGCGTTTCACACCCCAGCGTTTAGGCGGCAGCGCGGAGGAGGGAGGCGACCATGGACTCGAACACAATCCGGCCGTCCGTCGAACCCAGCAGCGGATCCGCCGCGCGCTCAGGATGCGGCATCATCCCCATCACATTGCGCTGGGCGCTGAGGATTCCCGCGATGTCGCGTGCGGAGCCGTTGGGATTATCGAGGTAACGGAACACCACGCGGTCCTCGGCTTCAAGCTGATCCAGCGTGTGCTCATCGGCCAAGTAGCAGCCTTCGCCATGCGCGACCGGTAAGTGCAGAATCTCGCCGCGCGCGGCTCCCGAAGTGAAGGGCGAATGCGTGGTCTCGACGCGCAGGGAAACCTGGCGGCACACGAACTTGAGCCCGCGATTGCGCAGCAGCGCACCGGGAAGCAGTCCGCTCTCCACCAGAATCTGAAACCCGTTGCAGATTCCCAGTACCATACCGCCGTCCGCCGCGAATTTCTTCACCGCGGCCATCACCGGCGAAAACTTGGCGATGGCGCCGCAGCGAAGATAGTCGCCGTAGGAAAAACCACCCGGCAGGATCACCGCGTCCACATTGCCCAGCGAAGAGGAGTCGTGCCAGATAAACTCGCACGGCTGGCCGAGGTTGTGGGTCACCGCGTACCACGCGTCGTGGTCGCAATTGCTGCCCGGAAAAACAACAACGCCGAATCGCATGGGAGAGAATTTAAGTTTAACATCCATCGACAAGGCCGCCAAGGCGGAGCACGGTAGAATGAAGGTCTATGCGCGTGGCTCTGGCGCAGATCAATCCCACCATCGGAGACTTCGCAACGAACGCGCGCCTGATCGTTCAAAACGCGGGCGAGGCCGCACGGCGCGGGGCGGACGTGGTAGTGTTTCCGGAGCTCGCGCTTACCGGGTACCCGCCGCGCGATTTGGTGGAGAAGCCCAGCTTTCTCACACGCAGTGAGATGGAACTGGAGAAGCTCGCGGCCGAAACCGCGAACCTGGATCTGAGCCTGATCGTGGGATTCGTGGCCCGCTCCAAGGCAGAGACGGGGAAGCGTGCGCTGAACAGCGCCGCGGTGATCCAGGCGGAAAGATCGTCTTCCGGCAGAGCAAGATGCTGCTGCCCGACTACGACGTCTTCGATGAAGCTCGCTACTTTCGCCCCGCGGAGCGCGAGGATTTGTGCACCATCGCCGGGCGGAGGGTCGCCCTGACCATCTGCGAAGACGCCTGGAATGACCGGCAGTTCTGGAAGCAGCGCCTGTACACGCGCGATCCGGTGGAGGAGCTGTTTGGCGCCGGCGCCGAGGCCATGATCTGCATTAACGCGTCCCCGTATCAAATGGGCAAGCGCGAGGTGCGGCGCGGCATCTACCGCTCCGCCGCGCGCCGCTACGGCAAGCCGGTGGTCTACGTTAACCAGGTGGGAGGGAACGACCAACTGGTCTTCGATGGCTCCAGCTTCGCCATGAATGGAGGGGGGGAAGTGCTGGCCAGCGCGCGATCTTTCGGTGAGGATCTGGTGATCGCGGACCTGGGCACTTCGAGCGGCGATCGCAACGAGAATTTCACAGAAGAATGCGAAGCTGTTTACGAGGCTCTCATCATTGGCACGCGCGATTACATCCGCAAGTGCGGATTCTCGCGAGTCCTGATCGGGCTGAGTGGAGGAATCGATTCGGCCTTGACCGCGGCCATCGCGGTGGAAGCAGTCGGGAAAGATAATGTGACCGGTGTCGGAATGCCGGGGCCGTATTCGTCCGAACACAGCCTGGCGGATGCTCGCGAAATGGCGGTGCGATTGGGTATCCGGTTCGAAGTGGTTTCGATCACCGGAGTGTACCATCGCTTTTTGCAGGAGCTGGCGCCGTTGTTCCAGGGCGCGGCGGAGGGAGTGACGGAGGAGAACCTGCAATCGCGGTTGCGCGGCGTGACCCTGATGGCGCTCTCCAACAAAAGCGGGGCTCTGGTGCTTACCACGGGAAATAAGAGCGAGCTTGCCGTGGGCTATTGCACCCTGTATGGCGACATGTGTGGAGGGCTCGCTGTGATCAGCGACGTTCCCAAGACCATGGTTTACTCGCTCTCGCGGATCGCGAATCGCCGCCTGGCGGATGCGATTCCGGAGAACGTTTTCATCAAGCCGCCCTCGGCGGAGCTGCGTGCCGATCAAAAAGACACGGACTCCCTGCCCGAATACGCCGTGCTGGACCGCATCCTCGAAGGCTACATCGAGCAGATGATGACGCCCGGCCAGATCGCCGAAAGCGCCGGGCTGGATCTCAAACTGGTGCAAGAGATTGTCAACAAAGTGGACCGCAATGAGTATAAGCGGCAGCAAGCGGCGCCGGGGCTGAAGGTAACCACCAAAGCCTTCGGAATCGGGCGGCGCATGCCGATCGCGCAGCGGTTTTCCCAATGAAGACCAGAGAGTTTCCCAATGAATAAATATTGGCAATTCGCGCTTTTTATTCTTTGCGTCGGAGTGCTGAGCTCGCAGCAGCCCTCCGGCCGTGAGCAGGTGGGCAAGCTCCCTGACGGCAGCTTCCTGCTATCCACAGGATGGAGAATCAAACCCGTGGGCACGCAAGTGCCGCTCGACACTTTCCCGATGTCCTCGGCTCTATCGCGCGACGGAAAATATCTGCTGGTGCTCAACGGCGGCTACCGCCCGCCAACCATTAGCGTTCTGGCAGTGGACGGAATGCGCGAGATCGCCAAAGCGCCGGTGGCCGATGGATGGCTCGGCCTGACGTTTTCCCCCGATGGAACGCGAGTATACGTGGGCGGCGGGTCGAAGTACTGCGTGTATGAGTTTTCGTTCTCGGCGTCGAGCGGAGAGCTTAAGCCGGCGCGGGAACTCGACGTTGCTCCCGGGAAAAAACCGGGCGAGATGGATTTTATCGGCGACGTGGCCGTCGCGCCGGATGGAGCCTCGATTCTGGCCGCGGATCTCTATCACGATTCCGTCGTCGTCTTCGATACGCGCACGGGCCGCGTCACGCAGCATTACAAGTCCGGACGCCGCCCCTACCGGATTCTATTCGCTCCTGACGGGAAAAACTATCTGGTCTCGAGCTGGGCTGACGGAATGGTCTACATGTACGAGACGCGCAGCGGCGGAGAAACCACGCGCGTGCGCCTGGGCCCGCACACCACCGATATGGTCATCAGCGGCCGCAAAGTCTCCGATGACGACGGCGATGAGCAGAAAGCGTGGCGCTATCGCCTCTTCGTAACCGCCGCGAACACCAACAGCGTTTTCGGCGTCAGCGTGAGCGATGCGAATGAGATGAAGCTGGAGGAGACGCTGAATCTGGCGATGTCGGCGCGGCAGCCGGCCGGAATGACTCCCAGCGCACTCGCGCTGAGTCCGGATCAGCAGAGGCTTCTGATTGCCTGCTCCGACGCCAACGTGGTCGCTGTCGCCGATATTTCGGAGGATCGCGGGAGGGTGGAAGGCTTCATTCCGGCAGGCTGGTATCCCACCGCAACGCGCGTGCTCCCGGATGGACGCATCCTGATCCTCAACGGACGCGGCGTGGCCAGCTATCCGACGCATTACCCCGGCCCCGCTGCCCCGGACACTCCGGCGAACCGGCAAGAATACGTCGCATACAAGCAGGTTGGCACGCTGTCGGTGATCGATCCCCTGACCGATGAGTCGCTGGATGAGTACACCAAGTTGGCGATGGATCTGACGCCGTATCGCGACGCGGATCTGACCCCGCCCGCCGGCTCTCCCGCTTTCGCGCAGATCAAGCACGTGATCTACATCATTAAGGAGAACCGGACCTATGACCAGGTGTTCGGCAAGCTGGGGAAGGGGAACGGCGATCCGTCTCTGACGTTATTCGACGAATCCGCCGCGCCGAATCATTACAAGCTGGCCAGGGAGTTTGTGCTCTTCGACAACTTCTACGTCAATGCGGATGTGAGCGCGGACGGGCACAACTGGGCGACCGCCGGCATCGCGCCGGACTATGCGCAGCGCATGTGGCCGAATGAATACGCGCACCGCTCGTCCTATTACGGCTTCGAGGGCGGGGAGCCGGCCAATTCTCCTCCAGCGGGTTATCTCTGGAGCAACGCGCTGGCGGCTGGATTGACGGTCCGGAATTACGGCGAGTTCGCCGAGAACAAAGAGCGGCCCGGTGCGGACGGGGTTCAGATCGATCACGTCAGCGACCCCTCCCTCCGGGACATCACCAATATGCGCTTTCGCACCTTCGATCTGGACTATCCGGACGTGGAGCGCGCTAAGGTTTTCCTGGAGGATTTAAAACAATTTGAGAGCAGCGGGCAGATGCCGCAACTGATTATTATGCGCTTGCCCAACGATCACACCAACGGCGCGACGCCCGGCAAGCTTACTCCGCTGGCTTTGTTCGCGGACAACGATTACGCGCTGGGGATGGTGGTGGAAGCCGTATCGAAGAGCCAGTTCTGGTCCAGCACGGCGATTTTTTCGATTGAGGACGACGCGCAGAACGGGCCGGATCACGTGGATTCGCACCGCTCAATTCTCTTGGCGATTTCGCCGTTCACCCATCGCGGAATCATCGATAGCACCATGTACAACCAATCCTCCGTGTTGCGGACCATGGAGACGATCCTGGGCTTGCGGCCCATGACGCAGTTTGACGCCGCGGCCCGTCCTCTGACGGCGGCCTTCGCGCCCGCCGCGAATCCCGCGCCTTATACGGCGGAGAATCCGCGCATTCCGCTCACCACGCGCAATCCGGCTGGAACGGCCGCGGCGGAACGGTCGCGCAAGATGGACTTCGCCGAAGAGGACCGCATCGACGATGACGAATTGAACGCCATTCTCTGGGCCGCGATCAAAGGCACGCCCGCGCCGGCCCCGGTCAGGAGCTATTTCTCCCATCCATGACGTCCCTGTGCTTTCTGTGGCACATGCACCAGCCGTTCTACAAGGATCTGTGGACCGGCGAATACAAGCTGCCATGGACCCGGCTCCACGCGTTGAAGGATTACCCCGGAATGGTGGAGATCCTCGCGGATTTCCCCAACATCCGCCAAACCTTCAATCTGGTCCCGTCGATGGTGCTGCAGATTGACGAGTACGCCTCCGGCGCGGCCTCCGATCCGTTTTTCGACTGCGCGGTTCTACCGGCGGAGCAGCTTAGCGATGCGCAAGCAGGATTCATTCGCAAATATTTCTTCCAGGCCAACGTGCCACGCCTGATCAACGGCAACGCCCGTTACCGGGAGCTGTACGAACGCCGCGACGGCGCCTTCTCCATCCAGGACCTGCGCGATTTGCAGGTGCTGAATCAGTTGATCTGGTTCGATGAGGATGGGAGGCAGCGCGACCAGGAGTTGCAAGGGTTGGTGCAAAAGGGCCGCGATTATTCGCTGGAAGATCAAGCTCTAATGGCGCGCAAGCAGCGCGAGGCTTTGGGCCGCGTCCTGCCGGTATATCGCGAATTCGCCGCGAAGGGCCAGATCGAAATCTCCACCACGCCTTTTTATCACCCGATTCTGCCGCTGGTGTGCGATTCCGATATCGCCGGCGTCTCGCATCCCGGCGTACCCCTGCCGAAGCGATTCCAGTATCCGGAAGACGCGCGAGAGCAGTTGCGGCGTGCGCGCTCCTACATGCAAGAGAAGCTTGGCGTGGCGCCTCAGGGATTGTGGCCTTCGGAAGGCTCGGTTTCGGACGAGGCCCTCACGCTGGCGGCCGATTGCGGATTCAAGTGGGCCGGCACCGATAACGGCGTGCTCGCGCGGACGCTCAATCGCGAAGCCGGCGTGGACGAGACCTATCGAGCTTACAAATGGCGCAAGGACGGCCGCGAGCTCGGAATGTTGTTCCGCGATCATTACCTGAGCGATCTGATCGGATTCCAGTACGCCAACTGGAACCCCGGCGACGCCGCGGGACATTTTCTGTGGCGCATCCGCGAAAATACCCAGCATCGCCAGGCGCTGGTGCCCATCATTCTGGACGGCGAAAACGCCTGGGAGTGGTATGAAGCCAACGGCCGGCCTTTCCTGCGCGAGCTGTACCGGCGCATCTCCGAGGACCCGGACCTGGAGGCGCTCACGGTGTCCGAAGCGCTGGCCAAGTTTGAAGCTCAGCCGCTGGATCACATCGTTCCCGGATCGTGGATCAACGCGAATTTCGACGTGTGGATCGGCGCGGAGGAAGACAACGAATCCTGGGAAAGACTGCGCGAGGCGCGCGAGTTTTACGATCGCACTCAAGCGGGAGTGGAGGAATCCGCGCGCAAATTGGCTTTCGAGGAGCTTTTGATCGGCGAAGGCAGCGACTGGAACTGGTGGTATGGGCCGGAGCACGGCTCGGACAACCGGCCGGAGTTCGATCAACTTTACCGCGACCATCTTTCCAACGTCTACCGCGCCTTGGGCGCCGAACCTCCCGCGAATCTTTCGCAATCGATTCTGCGGGGCGATGCCGGCGCGCAGCATGAGCCGCCCGCGCATCCGCTGAATGTGGTCCTGGACGGCGAGGTCACCTCTCCGTTCGAGTGGATGGGCGCGGGCCGCTACCGGCTTGACGTGCGCGGCGGAGCAATGGATTCGGGCGGCGCTGTGGTGCGCGAAATTTTCTACGGCTGTGACGAAAAGCGCCTATGGGTGCGGATCGACGGGATCAAAGACGCGCAGTTCGGCATCGAGTTCGAGAACGGGCCGGCGCAGGTGAAGGTGGCCAAGGGGAGAATCGTCGAAATTGAATCGCCCCGCTCCGGCGCCCGCTTCCGTGTGAGCATCGCGGTGAACGGTTCCCCTGCCAGCGTCGTGCCCGCCGAGGGCTGGATCGAGATCCCGCGCTAGGCCCATCAACGGCGCAGAATCGCTTTGGTGCGGATGAGAGGACTTGAACCTCCACTCCCTTGCGAGAACTAGAACCTGAATCCAAGATTGTGACCGCGCTCATTCGTTCTGTCCACAATTTTTCAACGAGTTCGCCATCACCATGCTGGAAGGCTTGGGAAGTTCGACAAGAATGAATCATTCTCCAAAGGCGTTGATTCGAGCACGTGAAAATTGGACCCGGACCTGGACGCATCGTGCGATGGTCTGACCCCATGCGAATCAGAACTTGGTTATGCTGCACACGCTAAAACGAAGTGTGCCGATTCCGTGCGGCTCCAACACGCAGGATTTTGATACGAATCCCTTTTCGGTAAGGGGTTCGTGTCTCAAGCCGTCCACCAGCCGCGATGGTCGATAAAAACAAATTTCATCAAAAACGTGAAGCGGTACGCTTCACGGCTGCGCAGCGCGACGGTGGAGCGCTGGTTTCACGATTTTCTCAAGCTACGTGCTGGCGAGCGGCGTCGCGTGTGTCCGCAGATTCTGGGCATCGATGAACACTTCTTCGGTCGCCGCCAGGGTTACGCCACCACCCAGTGCGATCTGAAAAACCACTCCGTCTACGATGTCGTTCTGGGGCGCAGTGAGGCGTCGCTGGAGAGTTACTTTCTTTCCTTAGAAGGAAAGGAGTTGGTCCGGGTGGTCTGCATGGATCTGGCTTCGGTATATCGCGCCATTGTCCGCAAGCACTCCCTAACGCCTTGATCGTTGCTGACCGCTTCCACGTAATCCGGTTGATCAATCATCACTTCCTCAGTTCTGGCGCGATCTAGATGCTTCGGCTCCAAGAACCGGGGCTTGCTTTCCCTCATGCGCCGGCATCGCCACAACCTTCGCGCTGAGCAGCACTCCGGCTGGCGGCCTATCTGCAAACACGGCCGGCATTGGACCTGATCTATCGCTTCAAGCAACGGCTCTGCTATCTCCTGCTTAAAAAACATCGCACTCGCAGACAGTGCCAGACCTTGATTCCTCGCTTGCTCCGCGCCATTTACCAGCTTCGCCACGCCGGACTGGCTCAACTGGTCCAGCTTGGCCAAACCCTCCAGGCTTGGTCAAAGGAAATCGTTGCTATGTGGAGGTTCACCCGCAACAACGGCATCACTGAAGGCTTCCACACCAAAATGGAGCTCCTCCAGCGCCAAGCCTTCGGCTTCCGTAACTTCCAAAACTACAGGCTTCGAGTTAGGGTAATGTGTTCTTGAGGATCAGTTGGAGGCACCTTGCTCGTAGCCAATTAATAGCGTAGAGCCAATTTATTTGGTGCGGATGAGAGGACTTGAACCTCCACTCCCTTGCGAGAACTAGAACCTGAATCTAGCGCGTCTGCCAATTCCGCCACATCCGCATGTGGGTGAGGCTCCTCCGGAGCGGGAGGAGCCCTTTTATTTTCGCGAAGCCAGATCCACGGTGTCAAACCGCGCTCATGCGGCCCCCTTAGAAGCTGAAGCGAAGATTCAGTTCCAGGCGCCGGTTTGCGGACACGTTCTGCCCGCCGACGTTCAGCGCTTCGGAGGTATCGAAGCGCGGCTGCAGGATGTTGCCTTCAAAATTTCCTGGGTTTACCGTGTTGAACAGATTACGCGCAATGATGCCCGCAGTCAGCGTAAACCTTTGGCCGCTGGAGTCCCCTCCTCCACCACCTCCACGGCCGCCGCCGAAGTTCCCACCGCCGCCGCCACGGCCGCCGCCGCCGTTGAAGTTCCCGCCGCCACCACCGTTGCCTGCCCCGCGCCCGAAGCCTGGCTGGTTATTCTGCTGTTGCTGCTGGCGCTGGTTGTTGTTGTTGCCGGTCACCCGCTCGCCAAAGCCCCAGGTGCGGGTCAGGCGTACGTTGACGGTGAACTGCCCGGCCGCATTGCCGAAGTTGATCGGAATGATCTTCATGCCCGGCGTCGGATTGATGATCAAGTCGCCGTAGCTGGTGGCGGCGCAAGCAGTGCCGGGAGTCCCCAGTTCTCCGTACAGCAAATTGCTTCCATATTCTCCGTTATACTTCTCGCCCGGATTGTAGCAGGGGCCGGAAAAACCTGCCGGCGCAAAGGCCGGCCGGGCGTTGCCGGTGTTGGTGGTGCCGTACTGGTCGATTCCCTCCACGATGTTCAGCGGTCCGGCGGACTGGTAGCTGATGTTCGGATTCAGCCGGACTTTCCCAGGCAAAACGACAGTGCCTTCGATCTGAATGCGATGACGATAGTCGTACGGCGCACGGCCATAATCTTGATTGAAGTTGTATGGGTTCGATGGGTTGGCCGAGCTTGCGCTGACGTGGCCGTAAACGTAGTAGCCCTGCAGCGAGAACTTGCTGAACGGAACGCGCATGTTGAAGATCAACTGGTTCTGCTTGAAGATGCCGCCCGATTCATATAAATTGTAGACGCCGCCCGCCGAGGTAAGGGGATAAATCGCGGACGGCTCCGGGATGTTGGAAGGGACCGCTGTGGGGATATAGGTCCCCGGAAGGGGCGTGTTGATGTTCACGGTTTGCAACTGGTGCACCCCGCGCGAGTCGACGAAGTTCACCGACAGCGTCATGTTCCGGGGCAAGGAGCGGTCCACGCCTACCGCGGTCTGCATGATCCGCGGCGCGCGCAGGTCCGCGCCAAAGTGATCCGTGGCCGAGGACGTCGTCGGGAATTGATTCAGGGCTGGAACCGGAATTCCCAGGGCGTTGGCTGTCGCAGCCGGGAACCCCATCTGCACCAGCGCGTTTGACGAGAGAAAATTCGGATTGTTCACCGTGTACGAAGCCTGGTTCATCCCGTTGAATCGTTCTTCGTTGAGCGTATTGCCGAGCGGGTAACGGGTGTAGAACCATCCGTACCCCAGGCGCAGCACGGTGTTGGGGGTCTTGTTGCGCCCTTTCCCCGGCCCGATGCCCCAGGCCAGGCCGATGCGCGGCGCGAAATCCGCCTTGTCGCCGATGTTGTTCTGAATCTCGTAGCGCAAGCCAGGGCTCACCGTGAGGTTCGGAAGAATCCGCCAGTCGTCCTGAAAATACAGCCCGGCGTCAAATTGGTTGACGCCCAGCAGCGGCGAGTTTCCGTTAAGCTGCGCCGCCTGAAGATACTGCTGCGGTCCGTAGCCGGCGGCAAAGATCGTGGGAAGGGTTTCGCCGGCGTTGACTCCCTCCAAAAAGTTCGTGTACGCATTGATCGATGCCCAGGAGAACTGGCCCGGGAAGTTGCTGGTGGTGTAGTTGTTCTGAAGATTCTCGCGTAACCGCGCGCCGAACTTGATGAAGTGTGCCTTGTGCGTGATCGACGTGTAGTTCTGATACTCCAGGTTGTTGTTGTGGTTGTAGGTCAGCGGGAAGTTGCTGCCGGTGGAGAAGGCGTCCGCCACGGCAAGGTTCACTTCCGGATTCGTGCCGGTGTTGGTCGAGTAGCTGTGCTGCCACTGGAACCGGCTTTCATTGATCGCCGACGGATTCACGATCCAGGTCCCCGTCAATGCAATGTTCTGGTTGTTGGTCTGCGTGCCGTAAGCGGAGTCAGGGTTGGTGCCGGATCCGAACAGGCCCAGTTCGTTCGAAAGATTCAGTCCGCCGACGCCGTTGTTGCTGCTGCTGCTGTTGTTGTAGTTGTAGCGCCCATCCAAAGTGAAGTTCGGCGTGATCGCCCAACTGATGCGGGGGCTGATGCGATCCAGGGTATTCGGCGAGATCACATTCTGCTGAAACGGTGTGGGGGTCAGATCGGTGGGTGAAACCAGGACCGCGTTGATCGCGTTCGAATTCTGGTTGGCGCGCCGTTCGAAATCCAGGAACAAAGAGATTTTCTTGAACAGCGATCCGCTCAGGTTCGCGTTCAGGTTCTGGGTATCGTAAAAAGGCTCATTGGTGGTGTATGGGTTGCGCGCGTTCCAGATCGAACTCCCGTAGTTGAATTGCACCATGCCATGCATCTTGTCGGTGCCGGCCTTGGTGAAAATCTCCACGCGCCCATAGCCTGACTGATCGAACTCGGCCGAGAACGGGTTGGAGTTGATGCGGATTTCACGGATGGAATCTTTGGGAGGGAGTTGGCCGTTGGAAAAGCCGTCGACGAAAATCTGGCCGCCGTTGGGTCCCGCGGCCGGTCCGGCCAGCGCCAGCAGGTCGGCTTGCAGATCGTCGGGATCGTCCGGAAGCGCGTCGATGTCCTCGCCCTTCAGCACCAGCGCGCCGGCGTTCTTATCCGGGTCGATCGCTATCTGCTGTGTGTCCGCGACCGTGACCTCCTGCTTCTCCACCGCGATGCTCAAGGGAACGTCGAGCGTGTTCACGCGCCCGGTATCCAGATCCATGCCGGGTTTCTCGAATAATTGGAACCCCGGCGCCATGACGCGCACGATATACTGCCCCGCGGCCAAGCCGGTGACCGTATATTGTCCGGAAGAGTCGGTCTGCGCGACCTTCACGGCGTTATTGGGACCGGTCAAAGTCACGCTGGCGTTGGGAACCGCCGCGCCGGACTGGTCGGTCACCTGGCCCTTGAGTGCGCCGGTGTTTTGAGCCAGAAGAGCCGCGCTCCCCAGCAACGCGAGGCAAGGGACCGCAAGATATCGTTTTAAAAAATTCATCGGATTCCTAACTTAAATGTTGTTCTTCGTTAATTTGGTTCTTCGTGCCCCGCCAACGCTAACGCGAGGCGTCTAAAACCCCAAGCCGGCGCTGTCGAATCTCAATCGCCGCCGCCTCCGCCCGCGCCCAGGTTCCAGCCGCCGAGCGACATCTCCTGGGTGCCGGGCTTGGTCAGAATCGGCTCCACGCCCGCGTACAGCTTGATGGCGGTGACTTTGTCGGCGACCGCGCCCACCGTGCTGGAGACCACAATCGCGTCTCCCGCCTTCAAATCCGCCAGCATAATCGCCGGACTGTTATCCAGCATCTGCGCCACGTCGGCGCCCCCGCGGACGTCTCCGCCGCGCCCGCCGCCCCGTCCTCCGCGCCCGCGTCCTCCACCTCCACCCTTGGCGTCGCCGCCTTCGGCATTATCCGGATGCAGTTGGTTGGCGATGGCCTGCGCGAACTGCGGCTGAATTTTCTTCAAGCTCGAATCTTTGTTGATGCGGACCGTCACCGGCTTCTTGGCGTCGACGTCGGTCACCAGCATCTCGCCCGCGGCCGCGTTGATGGACTTGATTACGCCGGCCATGGTTTTAAACGTTCCCGCGACAATCTCCTCGGCGGTCATCTTGCCGTTTTGCTGGTCGCCGCGGGCGCGGACCTCGTCGCCCACCTTGATCTCGGTCAGAGTCGAAACCTTGGCGTCGGCAAAATTGATCGAATCCGGAGCGTAGCGGCGCACAATCGCGTTTGGCGCCAGCGTAATCACGGTCGCCTTGGGCCCAGCCAGAGTCCGTACCGTTATCGTCACCGAATCGCCGCTCACCGCGCTGACCGGACCGCTGATGCCGCGCTTGTCCCAATCCGCCTTCTGTGCGTCCTGGGTCTTGGTCACGTCGCTGCGCGACATCACAAAAATGGTCGCCGCCGCGATGGTCTTATCATCCTGCTTGCCCTTGGCCTGGACCCGGTCATTCACCGCGATATCGCCAACCTGCACCACCGCCGCCTTGCTCACATCGGTTTCACCGGCGGCGATCTTGCGGATGGTGACCTTGCCTTCCATGGTCACGTTATATTCCTGGCTCGCGTCGGTTTTTACGGTCATCGTTTTCGCGGCGGGATCGATCTTGGTGACCGTCCCCACCACCGAGGCGGTTCCCGCCGGAGCTTGTCCCAACGAAACTCCCGAAACGGCAACGGCCGCCAGCAGCACTGCCCATCCGGCCGCCAAGGATTTGAACGCCGTGGATTTCATACACGTTGGATTGAGAGTAAACTTCATACCAATACCCCTCGGAATTCTTCCCCCGCTTTGATGACAGCCGACAAGCCGGAGCGAACAACGCCCGGCAAGACCCTAAACAGCCAAAAAATAAGACTCGCTTGAGCTAGCAGCAGGTTACAGGCCCAAGGACCTTTTTAACACCGGCCAAGATTCCTACTTACTATAACTTGCCGGTTGTTTGAGCGCCACCGGCGCGAGATATATGCCAACCGGCTTTCGCTGCCACCATTCCCCCGTCCGCCTTCGAGTCGCGCTATCCGTAAAGGTGTAGTCGTAGGCGATAGCTCTAACAAAACGCGGGGGATGCGCTGGAAATGGGTTGCTCTCGAACAATTCCAGCACCTCCGGCGATCCCTGCAACAGCCGCACCACAAGGTCCGCGAACCAGGGGGTCGATTGAAAGTTGTTCAACGCCGCAAACCACATCTGCCAGTCCAGGCGCGGCTGGAACGGCTGGACCCAACGCGGGGCCCGGTCCAATCTGCCCGGCTTGTACCGGAACTCGTACGCTTTCCAATCGTTTCCGTCGTTCGATCCCTCGATCACGATCTCGGTGCGGACAGTGGTCATGACTGCAAACAATCCATAGGAATTCACCACCTGGAACGGCGCCGTGTACCGCTCCAGAGTATCGAAAGGCTCCGGCGCCACTCCCTCAATGGTCTGGAGCAGATGCGCCGCCCCCAGGGTCAGCAGGCACACTGCCAGCAGCGCCAGCCCCACGCGAGCTTGTTTCGTCGCCTGAATCACCGGACTCGCCGCGATCCGCAGTTTCCGCGCGAAACCCAAAAGCGCCTGATCGTCGAACAGGAACAGGGTTACGGCGGCGGTCAGAAGGTTGAAGAAGGTGTAGTTGCCGGTCAAAAAGATAAGCGCCTGAAGTCCCAATAGGAGCCAGGCGCCCATCATCCGCCAGCGGCGCGGGCCAAAGATCAGGAACGGAGCCACCAGTTCAATCCCCAGCACTGTTCCGGTCGAGAACCTCTGAAACCACGCAGGCAGCTCTTCGGCGTACCACGCAAAGACGGTTGGCAGCGGCTGCGTATGGTAATGGTAGTCGAGTGCGGTGAGATTGGCCCAGGTTGGGTCATGGCTCGCCAGCTTCACATAGCCCGAAAGAAAATACAGCCGGAACGCCAGGCACCGGAACAGCCACGCGATCACCCGCTCGCCCGCGATCGACCGGCCGAAAAAGATCGCCAGGAATCCGGTCTCCAGTAAGAGCGAGTCCCATTGGAACGACAGGAACATCTGCCCGGCCATGTCGAAGGACAGGTAGAGAACATAGAGCAGCAGCAGAATGAACCGCTCCATCCGGTCGAGCAGCAGCAAACCCGCTAACGCGACGCCCGCCCAAGCCAGCACTCGCAAGGGGAGATCCCCGGGGTTGAGCCAGAACACCGTGGGCAGCGAGAAATACCGCACGGCTCCAAAATTCGCCGCGATCCGCGCCAAATAAGCTTGCACCGGCGCTATCCCTTGGGAGCCAACCAATCCCACGATCTGTGTGGCTAACGATGCGAAGGCGATCGCGTAGATCACCGCCAGCGCGCGCAGAAACAGGCGCTGCGTACTGGCGAAGCGCGAAGGCTCAATGCGCGTGCCGAAGGTCAGCCTGGTGAGCCAGTAGAACAAGTCGCGATGCCGCGCGATGAACCGGTACGAAGCCTCTGAAAGCGCGGCGAACAGACCTGAGGATTCATACAGCCGCTCCCGTCCCAATGTCTCGAACACCGCGCGAGCGCCATTGGCCACGGAGCCATCGGTGCGAATCAACTGCACCGATTGCGAGAACGCCTCCTTTGGAATTTCCGGATAGCGCGCGCCGGCCTCCTGCGAAGGCGCGTAATCCACTCCGTCTCCGGTGATCTTCTTCCAGTACTCGATCCAGATGCGGCAAAAACCGCAGCGGCCGTCGAAGATGAGCAGCGGCTTGGTCGAAGGCCGGTTGGTGGAGGGCCGGTTGGTAGAGGCTTGGACGTCGTCGGGCGTCCTTCCAAACTACCAAAGTGACGCAGCGCCGCGCAGCGATGTATTGCCCTGCCCGGTATAACTTAGTACCGGGTATAAAATGTAGCGAGTGCGCACGGAAAAAGAGGGAGTAGACAGTAATTTCTACTCCCCGTTGACGCCTACGACATTAAGTTTTGATAGTGTTTCGACAGAGTGGAAACGGCTTCGCGATGCGGCCCGTCTCCGCGAGTGGAGGAGAAATTCGATGAAGATTAGAGGAGCATTCCCGCCGGCAGCTCTGGTACTGGTGGCGCTTGCGGTCGCGCCCGCCTTTGCTCAAGCGCCGCCACCGCCGCCCATGCTGCCGCCGCCGCAGCTCGACCAGCTAACCGGACGCATCGCTCTGTATCCCGATCCCTTGGTGGCGCAGATTCTCGCCGCCGCTACCTATCCGGAGGAGATCGGGCCCGCCGCAATGTGGGCGGATCAGCACCACTACTTAACCGGTCAGGCTTTGGCCAACGCGATTCAGGCCGACCAGCTTCCGTGGGATCCCAGCGTGCAAGCCCTGCTGCCGTTCCCCTCGGTGCTGGAAATGATGGCTTCCGACATGAACTGGACCCAGCAAATCGGCAACGCGTTCTTAGCGCAGCAACCCGACGTGATGGACGCGATTCAAAGAAATCGCAGGAAGGCCCGCGACTTCGGATACCTGCGCAGCAACGGACAGATCGTGGTGGGCGCCGGCCCGTACATCAGCATCATGCCGGCGAATCCGGGCTTCATCGTAGTTCCTTACTACGACCCGGCGGTGGTCTTCTTTGCTCCGCGGCCCGGATTTGCCATCGGGGGCGCCATCGGCTTCCGCTTCGGGATCAGCATCGGCGGCTTCTTCGGCGCCTGGGGATGGGGCCCCGGCTTCGGCCGCTTCGATTGGGGTGGGCACGCGGTGTTCGTCAACAACCACCCCTGGGGCCGCACCTGGGGCAATCACTTGACCTACGTGCATCCGTACGAGGGCATTCGCCGTCCGCCTCCAGGAGCAGTCCGGCCGGCTGAGTCCCACGCGTTGCATGAACGCTCCGAGAATGAACGTGACGCTGCCCGCCACGGACGCCCCGCGCCGCGCGAAGAACACCGCGAACGCCGATAGTCGCCAACGCTAATTCTCGAGGAGGGAATACTAAGGCCGCGTTCTGTCTGGATTTTTATTTCCGGACAGGGCGCGGTCCACTGATAAGGCTCCTCCGCCGCGCAGGATTACGGCGAGCGCAATTCCGATCGCCAGAACGTGGAACTCGTACCCCTCGCCTTTCTGGTTCCCCGCCCAGTTCATAAAGGGCCCGTTCACCCAGTTGACCCGGTCGATCGCCACCACCATGTTGCACAGGATTCCGAAGGCGGCGACGCGGCTCAGAAACCCCACGATCAGGCCCAACCCGCCGAGAGCTTCCGCGCAGATCGCCAGAAAGGCGAACAACGGCGGAATGCCTCCCTGCTGAAACCCCGTCATCATCGCGTGAAATCCCGGCCCGCCGAACCACCCCACCGTCTTTTGCAGGCCGTGCGGAAACATTACCAAACCCAGCGCCAGGCGCGCCACGGTTATGCTCCAGTCTCCGGGCGTCAAGAGCAGTCTGCGAAACATGCTTGGGCTAGCCATCACTCGATATTACCGCTCTCGATATTACCGCGCGAAGCGCGCGCAGCTATAGCAACACTACCCGGCGTTGCCCCGGCGCTAACGTTTCGGCGAGTAGGCCACCGTCATCGTGAACATGACGCTGCGCCCCGCCATCAACACCAGCGCGTCGTTAAGAAATCACTGGAATTCTCCCCTTGACATACCCATGACTGAGGAGCTAGCCTGAGGGCGCGATAGGCCGGTGTTGGCGGCTAGTGACCGGATCGACCGCGACCGCCCACCTTCGGCGTGGTGATCTTGCGGTACTTCTTCTTTGGTTTGGGCGCAGCCTTCATTGGGTGCGCGCCTTGGCGCGGCATTTCGCCCGTGGGCCTGACGCGGCCTAAGAGTCGAACCGCTTCTCTCTCTGGGAAGGGGATGTGGATATTATCTCCTGGTCTGCCCATGGGATTGCTTTGCTCGTTCCTTGCGGATCGAGGCGGACCGTGTAGACAGCGGAATGAATAAGGGAGGGATGTTCATGCTAGAAGTAACCGACGATACAAATTGCCGGGCGTAAGGAACAAGTATCAGTTGAAATTCAGAATTGACAAACCGCTCCACAAACTGCTTGGGAATTGGCTCCGGACCATGAAGATGGGCTTCAAATTCGCACTCAACAGTTAGGACCGGTTCGACTTCTATTGATTCGCGAAGTTTTACGATGAATGCCCCAGAAGCCTCGAAGAAGTTTGCGCCGATGGCGGTGACTCTATAGTCGTCCTTGAGGGTTCGCTGCGGTCTTTTGTTTCTCTCATAGAGATCGTGGAGACGCTCCCGCTCCAGAGAGGCAGAGCACCGCTTCAGCCCAACGTATATGAGTTCTACCGCCCGAATGAACTCTTCGTACTTGCCGTCACTTTCGCGTGAGTTCTTTATGACTTCCTGTGTGTTCGTCGGCATATTGACTTTCTAGTAGTAGAAGGTCCTTCCCTGCAAGTCTCTTAACGTGGGACAGTCCTTGCGTCAAACTTCCGATCCTCATCCGTGATGGAATAGACCAATCTGTAGCTTCCGGTTCTTTTCCACCCCACCACAGCGCAGCAATATGCTTCGGTTGAATAAGCTGAGCCGAATGGGACAGGAAGGCCTCAAATGCATAGACGCATGATCGGGCCGTTATTGCCTCCGATAGCATCGAGGTTACTAGCTGATTAAGGCTGACATTTTCACGTATGGCCATCTGAACCAATTCCCGGTGCAGCTTTCTCGGTACACGTTGTAACCATTTTCCACTTGGAAGCTGGCCGTCATCTTCCGGTTCTGGAATTGCATCACCGGCGCTAAGCGCGTCTTCAAGCCAGAGCCTCTGCATCGATCGCAAATTCTCTATGGCGGAAGCTTCAGTGTCGCCGTGGGCTAAGCATCCGGGGAGTTCTTGTATCCTTGCGACAATCGCACCGTCCTCATCCTTGCGAATGACGATGGTATAGGGGAGTGCCACATAATAGGCGAGGTCTTTGGTCTTTTCATTCATAGAGGCCAACGTCCTCCATCGCGTTCAGAAATTCCTTCACGTAACACGACTTAATCTGCTTGCTGCCGGGGTTATGGTGACAGATACCAAACCGCCTTCCGCTAACTTTAAAGATCGTGTTATGTTCATTACTTCTTTCGGACACCACGTATCCATTCGATTCGAGCTGATTGACGACCCACTGAATTTCTGAAAGCTCAACATTTTTTCGCCGCTGCGCCAACTCCTTAATTCTCTCCCGGATTTGTTTAATATCTGCCATGAAGCTTTAGGTGGCAGAAACCAGCATGACGCAAGCGGACCCATTGATTCAACCCTCAAGACTATGATACTATCGGTAGTATCAAAGTCAATAGACCTATGGTAAGCTCGAATCTGAAGATATGCGATACAGGTATAGCGCTCGCTACTTGGCATACCACCATGGGTCGTAGGCAATGAGAAGGGTTGAGTCGTATGAGCGTGGAAAGGAGGCCACCAACATGTAGCGGCCCCCGTGTTAAGTGACTGACTTAGCAAGGCTACTTCAAAGCGGGAGTGGCGAAACTGGTAGACGCGTCAGATTTGGATCCCGATGGGGTGATGCTTCTCAGGGCTGGCCCCATGTCGGTTCGACCCCGACCTCCCGTACCACTATGTCCACACTTTTCTAGTGTACCTGAACTGTCAATGGGCTGGTGGACCTATAGGCGTAAGACTTCCCCGAATCCAAGCGGGCCATAAGGAGAAGTACATGCCCAAAGCAAATCCGTGGCACTCCGTCAAAGAGGCCCATCATCACAACAATACGAAGTGCGGTCCCGGCAGTGAGATCCCGGCGCACAACCGGCAGCCCTGTACAGGCGGAAAGCCGCCCTGTAAGGACTGCGCGAAGTTGAACGGCGAAGGCAAGTAGCGTTCACTTCGTTGTGAGTAGGAGTGTCATCTCCCAATGCGGTCCCGTTGGCTCTCCGTCGATAAGAGTGTAATAGCGCCGCAACTCACATACTCTGAGGCCATTTTGGAGGGCGATCGCCAAAGCGCGGAAGCCCTCCGATTGGCTTCCATGGAATCTTACAGTCGGTTCATAGAAAGCGTGTCCGTTGCCGCCCTCGCACGATTCGAAAGTTTCAACGCCATTCTCATGCAGGATTCGCACGGCATCACGGATACCTCGATCTAAGGATGCATATTCTATGGCGGTCGCGGCGATTCCTGAACGTTTTTTGTGCTGTGTCATCATGCCCCTTTTGGCTCCCTAAGCATTAGCCGCTTGCCGCGCGTTTTGCGAACGGCTAGTGTAGTGTCCAGGAATTAGCTGGACTTTCGTTTAGGGGTTTTACGAGCAGTGCAGCCGGGCTGGATCTGTTCGAGAGTTTGACGGCATCTGGCGAGTTTGGCGAGGATCGAGTCGACGGTGGCGGTCCAGACGAAGGGTTTGGGGCTTGCGTTCCAAGCAGCCAGGAAATCCTGGATCGCCGCAGTGAGATCAGCGACGCAAAGAAAGGAATCGCGGCGGATGCGCTTGTTGGTCAACTCGGCGAACCAACGCTCAATGAGGTTGAGCCAACTGCAACTGGTGGGAACGTAATGGATGACGAAGCGCGTATGCTTTTTGAGCCACGCTTTGACCTCGACCGTGCCGTGGGTACCGTAATTGTCAATCACTAGATGGAGCGGTGTGTTGCCCGGAAATTCCCGGTTGATGCGCCGCAGAAACTTCAAGAACTCTTGATGCCGGTGCCGCGTGCGACATTCCCCGATGACTTTCCCCTGCAGCACATCCAGAGCTGCGAACAGCGTGGTGGTTCCGTTTCGCTTGTAGTCGTGGGTCATCGTACCGCAACGTCCCTTTTTCAACGGCAGACCGGGCTGAGTGCGGTTTAAGGCTTGAATTTGGCTCTTTTCGTCGACACAGAGCACCATCGCTTGGTCGGGCGGATTCAAGTAAAGACCAATGACATCGGTGAGCTTTTCGAGGAACTTCGGGTCCCGCGACAACTTGAACTTTTTGGTGCGGTGCGGCTTGATGTTGTGACTGCGCCACAGATTACTTACTGTCGATTTGCTGATCCGCTGATTGGCCGCCATCAGACGGCAACTCCAGTGCGTCATCCCTTTCGGTTTGGATTGCAGTGTAGCGTCGATGACGGCCTTGATTCGCTCCGGATCGTAGGTGGCCTTGCGGCCCCGGCCCGGTGCGATCTCCCATAGACCCGACAGACCTTGCGCGACAAAACGCTCTCGCCACAGACGAACTGTTTTCCGATTGACATTCAACTCGGCAGCGATGGCAGCCTCCGATTTACCGCCGCCCGATGCGAGCACGATGCGGCCCCGAAGGGCCACCTGTTGCGGCGTTCCCAACGCCGTCAACCACTGCTGGATCTGCTCCCGCTGATCCTCAGACACGACCAGCACGGGGGTTGGGCGGGGCATGACCCAGTATGAACCAGTCTTATCTGAATGTCCAGCTATTTGTTGGACACTACACTAGCAAGTTGCGGTCATGATCGTTCATCTTGCGCACGTTGCAGCGAAAGTCGAACTCCCTAAGGTATTGATCTAAGACTGCTTGCCGATGTGGTGGTAGATGCCATCAAGCCCGCGCCGGATGATCGAGAAGTAGCCTTCGACGGTGAGAACTTCAACCTGCTCGCGGAGTCCGTCATGATGTGCGACTCAGCCTTGTCTACTAGCTCGGCAACGATCGGCCGTAGCTGATCGCCCGTGATCCTCGGATAGGAACGCACATCGCCGTCAGGATACAGGATCGTGGTCACTGGAGTTTTGTTGTCACGCGCGTTGCGCCCTGGATTCTGATTCTCGCCCTGTTCATTGTAGCGTGGGCCGAAACGCTCTTGCCGCCGATCCAAACTTCGTCAACTTCAAAAATCCCCTTGAGCGCGCTCGCTACTGGTTCTTGGCCAAGCGCCCAGCGAATGCGATGACACATGAACCACGCCGTCTTGTAGGAGCCAAGCTGTTTTCCGCTTTCGTCCGTGCCCCACAGATTGCGCCATAGCCGATGCGCGGAAATCCTTTTTTGTTGGAGCACATCAGGTAGATCGCGAATAGCCATTCGTGAAGCGGGATCTTGGAATCCTCAAAGATCGTGCCGATCGTGACGGTGAACGGCTCACGGCATCCGGCGCACTTGTAGAGGCCCTTCCGCGTCGTCTCGCCGTTGAGTTTGTACGCTTCGCCGACTAGACCGCATTTCGGACAGATCGGGCCATCCGGCCACAATTGCCTTTCCAAATAGACCCGCGCTGCGTCTTCATCGGTATGATGAGGGCAATGATTCCGGCCATGACCAATGATCGCATTCTTGGCTGGGTATGTCAGGGGGATAATTCGGAAATTACCTGACAGCCGCCCGGCCAAAGAAGCGAATACGGGCGACAAAATGGCGCCCCTCGTCTCCCAAGAACTGGAGATAATTGGCTGCGCCGATTACATTCTCCACAGCGGTGGGATTCCTGGCGTCCGTGAGGTTGTCGACCCCGAGGCGAAGTGCGAAGCGGTAGTTAGCCAGCGTGATCATCCTTTCAATCGCCAGGTTCAAGTCGAAGTTGAAGGGATAGCGGTGGGAATCCACCGCGCCGCTAATCACTCCGTTTTGTTCCTGCACCGAGAACGGAAACCCGGACCGCGCATCGACCATTGCGGCGATCGACCACAGCTTCTTCTTCCTTTGAATCGGCGCCGGCAAATAAGCCCACCCAATCACACGATTGGGCGATTCCCAAGGCATCGACATCATACCCGGAAGCACTTGGAGCGGTTCAGCGGCATTCGCATCTATAACCGCGTTGGTCAACGCCCGCGACCGCGTATAAGAGACCATCCATTCGTATTGCCCCGAAAACGTCTGATGCGCGGCGATCTGCACCGAGTCGTAATCATCGCGGCGCAGATTTTCAAGCTGATACACACCTGGCGTCGAACCACTCGGAAGCGGCAACACTGACGGCGGCGCATCCGGCGCCAGCGTATTTACGAAATCGAAACCGCCGGTCCCCCGTCTTCGCAGGTATTTCGCGCTGACGAACAGATGCTGCGAAATCTGCCGGTCGACACTGAGAGTCCAGTTCGACGCACGTGGCAGCTCTAGCGGGCCCGGCCCGAGAGAGAACGAGCTGGGTACCGGAGGTCCCGACGGCGTTCCGCTTGAATTATACGTAGTGGTCAGCGCCGCCTGATCCAGCACCATCCCGAACGGCGCCAGCGCGACCGCGTCGTGGGTCACCGCGTACCCTCCGGCGATGCGCGTGCGCCCATCTTTGAAGGGAGCCCAAGAAAACGATGCCCGCGGCGACCACGCTCCCCGGTCCACGCGCCGGTCCCAATCCTGCCGCACGCCTGCGTCAATCTGGAACCGCTTCGCAATCCGCCACGTGTCCAACAGCCACGGCGCAGTTTCTGTGTCGTGCGCGTGAAACAACCCGGAACCGATGAACGTTGTCTCGGAAAGAAGCTGGCCCGAGAACCCTAGTACCTGGTAACCTGTGCGGCTGAAATTGCCGTCGTAATGCAAAAGATCGGCATCCAACCCCGCTTGGATCTGGTGCGTCCCAACAAAGTGGAATTGCGGTGCGTAGCCATGCAGCAAAGCCTGGTCGCGCGACCCTCGCTGTGTCGCGGTAATAAAATAGTTGCCGCTTCGCCCCTGCGGCCCGTAAATGTATAAACCATCTCCCTGCGGTGTCTGGCTGGTGGAGAAATCGTTGTGTGCGTATCCGAACTCCAGCATGGAGCGATTCCCCAAGTACACTTGATCCTTCACACTTCCGAAATACTCATGCGTGCGCACTGTCTGCGTGGTCGAGACCGGGTCCAGCGCGCCCAGTCCTACGCGGTTGTCATTTCCCACATTCACTAAGAAATCGGCATAAACAATGTTGCGCGAGGTCAGGTTTACCTGCGCATGGAACAGGTTGTAACCCGCCCATCCGCTGGCCGTGTTTTGCCCCGAAGGCAAGCCGGTGATAAGCGAGTTCGTAAATTCGTAGCCGAACGTGTCTGAAAACCACGCGCGGCCGCGCTTGATCGGCCCGGAGACTCCGAAACGCGGATACCAACTGCCCAGCCGTATGCCCTGCTTGATATCGACTCCGGGAACGAAATCGGTCGCCGTGAAATGGAACGCGTCCGTGCCGCTCTCCGTGTTAATGGCCAGCACTCCCGCGGAGCCTTTCCCAAACTCCGGAGAGTAGCGCCCGGAGGAATAGTCGACCGAGCGAATCCCCTCCACCGCCAGCGATGAATTGAATTGACCCGAAATCGGATTGGTAAGATCGAACCCGTTAAGCAGGTATTGAACCTGATTGGGGCTCGATCCGTTGAAGTGCAATCCTCCCCCAGCGTCCTCGACCACCCCCGGCATCAGCTTCATGGAATTAATGAGGCTGTGGCTATTGGCGAAGGGGACGTCGTTGATTTCCGTCCCGCTCAGCCGTTCCTCATTGTGAGTCTGGTCGATGTCCACCGGGGAAGGCTGCTCGTTCACGTCGACCGATTGAAACACCTCGCGCACGGTGTTGATGGTGAAGTCCATCACCAGCGAATTCTCGATATGAACGGGTTGATCCTTAAGCTGGTAGTAGCCCTCGCGCTCAACCCCCACCAGATAATCGCCATCCGCCGGAAGCTCGACGGAGAAAGCTCCATCCGGATCGCTGTCCACTTGCCATGGTCCCGAGACCGAAGCTTCCGCGGCCTTTACGGAAATATGCGCCCCGGCCACCGGCGCGCCGTTCTCATCTTTTATATGGCCGCTTAGGCTGGCGCCGCTCGCTTCCGAAAGCGCCGCGATCGAAATCGCGCAGGCCCCCCAAATCCTCCACCAAGCCGGGCGTTCGCGACACGTTATCACAACCCTTGAGAGCATTGTGGCACGACCCTCAGGGCCGCGACTGCGTCAAATGGCTCAAGCAAGCCCAGCCCCGAGCCGTAAGTCCTTGAATACCTCTAAAGCTGTCCGGCCCCCTAATTGCCTATCCCCCAATAAGGAGCGAGCTATGTTACACGCAGATGGGTCAACCGTTAGAATGTCGGGCGTACATCGAACGTTTCTCGTTCTGGTGGCCGTGTTGGCCGCGATTCCGGGGTGGAAGTTGTTGGCGACCTTGCCCGCTAACGGCGTGATGATGGAGCAGATCGTTCCCGCCGAGGCTCGGCCCGGCGACATCGTAACTGTCACTGGTTACGCTCTGGATCGGAACCACATCCAAGAGATGTACTTGGTGGACGAGGACAATAATACCTACGGGGTTGAGATTCTCTCCGCATCCGGGAGATCCCTCCGGTTTCGTGTTCCAGGGAAAGTGCCGGCCGGATGGATGGGCATCGTGGTCAGGGCCCCCGGCAAGGCTGCGTTGATCGACCAGATGATCTATCTCAAGATATTGGATCCTTTGGGTTAGCCCTCCTATACAATGTGAGGCGTGACGAATCGAAGCGCAAGCATCGTAGAGATTCGCCGCCTGAATGTCGGGGAAGCTTCCGCCCACGCCGGCGAACTCGCTGAAGTGCTGGTGGATTGCGTGGAAGGCGGAGCCTCGGTCAGCTTCATGCCGCCCTTCACCAAGCCCGACGCGGAAACGTTCTTTCACAAATGCATCCTTGGGGTGCAAGCCGGCGAGCGCATTCTTCTCGCCGGATTCGTCGACGGTAAGCTACGCGGAACGGTTCAAGTGGTCAACGCCACGCCACCCAATCAGCCCCACCGCGGCGATGTCACCAAGCTCCTGGTTCACCGCTCCGCGCGCCGCTCAGGTTTGGGCGAAGCCCTGATGCGCCACGCCGAAGAGCACGCCCTTCAGGCTGGTCTCACCCTGCTGGTTCTCGATACCGTCAGGGGCGGCGCCGCGGAGCGTCTGTATCGAAGGCTGGGCTGGACTAGCGCCGGCGTCATTCCCAACTACGCGATGAACCCCGACGGAAGCTGGTGCGACACCGTCATTTTCTGGAAGGCGCTAAACGCCACGCCCTGAGCGCGACCCTCACAGGCTCATCACTTCCTTCAGCCGCGTCGCCGCCCGGCGTGAAATCTCAATCTCCGGCCCGGGCCGCAGCTTCATCGTCAGCGCTCCGCCGATCCCTACGCTGGTCTCCTCAACCCACTTCAAATTCACCATCTGCCTCCGATTCGCGCGGAAAAACACCGCCGGATCGAGCTGCTCCTCCAGAGCATTCAGCGACCGGCGGATCAGCGGCCGCTCCTTGCCGAAGCACAGCCGCGTGTAGTTCCCCTCCGACTCCATCAGGAACACCTCGGCGAGCCTGACAATCCAGCAGCGTTCTCCGTCGCGCACGAACACCTGCTCCAACTTAGCCCTCACCGGCAGCGCCGGCCGTACTCGCTCCAGCGCCGCGGCAAGCCTTTCAGGCGCAATCGGCTTCAGCAGATAATCCAGCGCGTTCACCTCAAACGCCCGGATCGCGTATTGATCGTAGCCGGTGGTGAAAATCACGCGCGGCACGTCTTCCAACCGCTCCAGCAATTCGAAGCCGTTCATGCCAGGCATCTCGATGTCCAGAAAAATCAGGTCGGGCGAGACCGCGCCTATCAGTTCGATTGCCTCCTCGGCGCCACGAGCCTCGCCCACGATCTCCACTTCAGGATGCGCGCCCAGCAAGCGCCGCAGCTCGACGCGAGCCAAGCGTTCGTCGTCGATGATGACGGCCTTCATGGGTGTGCCACGATCTGTCCATCCAGCATAGTCCAGACCGGCTTGCGCAGCGTGTCCAAATTCTCCAAAGGGTTTTTCCCAACCAGTAGCAGGTCCGCCCGGAAACCGGCGGCTATCTGGCCGAGCTCGGCGGATTTTCCGATGTATTCCGCGTTCTGCCTGGTTGCGATGGTCAGGATTTGCCAGGGCTCGAAACCGGCACGGAGGAAGTGCGCCATTTCATCATGCAGACCGGAGCCGTAATCGACCATCGGCGCATCGGTGCCCATTGCAATCCGCGCTCCGGATTGGCGCAGGATTCGAAGCGATTGGTAGCTTCGCGCGAGCTTAACTTCCCGTTCCTCCTTCGGCGTCTTTCGCAGGATGAGATCGGTCTCGTATTCGCCAAAGGTCGGGTCGACGAATGGGCGTTTTTCAGAGACCAGCGCTGCCAGCTCAGGCGGCACACTAGCGAGATAAGCCGCATGCTCCACGCCATCGGCGCCGGCGCGAATCGCATCCTCGAACTCCACCGGCGTTTCCGCGTGAACCACGCTGGTCAAGCCGCGAGCCTTCGCCCACCGAATCCCGGCGCTCATCAACTCCGTGCTCAACTCCTCGTGCGCCCGGCCGATGGTCCCGTGGATGAACTTCACCACGTCGGGCGGCCCGTCCGCAAAGTTCCGATCCAATCCCTCCAGCATCGTCTTCTCGTCCGACGCCAGGATCGCGCCGGAGCGCGAAACCGAGGCGTCCCAGATGGTGCTGACCGGATGCCCATGCGGCGAGGTCACCAGCCTGCCTGAGGCCAGCAGCCGCGGACCCAGCGTCTTCCTGCTTTGAATCTCATTCCTGATTTTGAAGGCGTTCACGGCCGGACCGCCGAGGTCGCGCACCGTGGTCACGCCGCTTTCCAAATAGGCTCGCCGTTGCGGAGCGTAGTTGGAAATGAGCGACCGCATTAGGTACCCGAACTTGAATCCGGCCCGAACTTCGACCGGCGATTGCAAGTGCGTATGCACGTCGATGAGGCCGGGAACGAGGTAACCTTCGGCCTTGAGGCGCGGCCAATCCGGATGCGAGGAACCGGCTCCGATCTCCACGATGCGGCCATCTTGAACGTACACGGTTTGCCCGTCCAGGATGCGATTGGCGGACGCGTCGACGATGTGCGCGCCTTCGATGGCAAGCGCACGGTCCGGCATTTTCGGCCAACGATACGCTGAAGCCGCGGCTACGCCGATGGGATAGAATACCCCCGCCGCGAACACAAGCATCGAGGCCCGCGCAATCCAGACCCCGATGCGCCGCGAGCTGAAGAGAAACCGGAGGAAGGCGAGGATGTAGAACGTGGGCGTCGCGCTTAAATAAATTTTCCAGCGGCCATCCAGCATCGGCTGGAACGTGCCGCCGAATGCCGGATAGACCATGTCCAGAGCGATGAAGTACAACGGGAGCGAGATCACGAAGCCGAGAAAGAAGCGGGACCAGTTCCCCCGCTTCCAGCGGGACCAAAATACTCCCAGCGGGACCCAATACAACAACCACAGGCCCATCCATCTCAAGCAGGCCCCGGCCGCATCCGTCACGCCACCCGATGCGAACATCATCCAGGCCATCACCGGCAGCGGCGCAGCCAAGACCAGAAATGACCCAGTCAAATACGTTCGGAGCGGCTCGAGCAATTTTTGAATCGATGCGAATGGCCACGGGGCCACGAAGGTTTGTGAAGTGCGGATATATTCCATGTAGCGATTCTGCCCGCTGCGCTCGATTGGTCCACGCGGAAAGTGATGGATGGCGAAAGGTGCGGACAGGCGGCGCGTCAGACCGGAATCAAAACGGTGGCGATGACGCAGCCGCTGCCGCCATCCTCTAACTGCAAGCTCGCCCGGCCGCCGTACAGGAGCCGCAAACGCTCTCGCGTATTGGCGAGCCCCAACCCTCCCGGCTCGGCAGCGTCGTCCGCGCTCTGTCCAAGCCGGCCGGAATTTTCGACTTCAATGCGCACGGCATGGGACGTACACGCCGCGCGAATCAGCAGGTCGCCTCCGCAAGCCAGCGGTGCGATGCCGTGCTTCAGCGCGTTCTCCACCAACGTCTGCAGCAGCATCGGAGGAACATGCGCCTGGCCCGCTTCCGGTGCGATGGCGAAGCTCACCCTCAGGCGATCTTCAAACCGCACCGCTTGCAGCGCCAGATAATCGCTTACTACTTCTATTTCCGAGGAGAGCGGAACCGTGTGTGCCGACTCGCGATGCAGGTTGTGGCGGAAAATGTTGGCGAGGCGCGTGATCATGTCCTGCGCTCTGGCCGGATCCTCCGTTACGAGAGCGCGAATTGAGTTCAAACAGTTGAACAGGAAGTGGGGATTGATCTGCCCTTCAAGCGCGCGCAACTCGGCTTCCCGCAACGCCAGTTGGAGCCGTGTGCGCTGCTCCCGGCTTTGCCGTACCCAGTAGATGAACCCCCACGTGGCCGTGGCGGAGGTGGTGCCAAAAGCCGTCCACAGCAACGGCTGTGGTTGATAGAAGAGGCTGCCTTTCCCCTCAAACGCCGCGTCGACCGCGCCGATCAGAATGGTCTGCACCGACCCGATGGCGGCCATGGCGAGGACCAGCCCCACGATCCTCTTCCACCCGAGCCGGGAGAGGCCGCTCCAGCGGCGCATCCGGAGGTGCAGCAGATGCGTCAGACCGATGCTGTAGGACGGATACAGCAGATAGCCGGTGATGACCGCGGGAGACCATCCCGCGTAGCGAACCGCGAAGGATAAACTGATGGCGGAATAACCGGCCCAGAACAGGATCTGGTAGCGCCAATAGTGGTGTATCCAAGAGGGGTCGTTCGCTTTTTCCGCCGCACGCATGCCGATGGAAATAGAATGCCCGAAAACCGGGCGCGCTGCATGGGAATTGTGATGAGCGGAAAATTTCCGCGGTGAAGCGGCTGAGAGGAAGGCCGCGTTACTGCGTCGCCGCCGCGGCCAAGTCCCCCTCGGCCGACCAATACAGCGCGTCGAAGATCATCGGAAGGGTGGCGTGCGTCTGGGCGCGATGCTGCGGCCGGATGCCGAACAGCACCACCCTCCCGGGATTCATGTCCACCGCAACCACCGCGGCCCGGCCGAGCATATATTCTTCACCCTTGAGATAGCCCGACGCCGTGACGCCGACATTGGGATACCGGGCCACCACGCGCACCTTCTGCGAGCCGAACGCCTCGGTCACATCGAAGAAGGGAGAGTTCAGATAGAACCCGAATGTCGCCGGCGCCATGCCCCACCCCAGCGGGTGCGTGGTGTCGATCTGAATATTGACGATGGTTCCCGGGCCGTCATGCTGCTCCGGCAGGAGGCCGTGCTTCAACTCCTTCACCGGCAGCGGCAGCCGGTCCACCAGCAGATTGCAGGCATCGCCGAAGGAAATCAGCGTCCCTCCCTGATCGGCAAAATCCTTCAACGCCTGCCAGCCCTTGTCTCCCAGCCCTCCGCGATATTCGGCTGGAACGCTCAGCGACGTTTGCCCTTCCAGAATGCTCTTGGCGGATTGATCCGGCAGAACGATCGCATCGAATTTTGCCCGCAGCTTCCCGGCCAGGATGTCGGCGTTATGCAGCGTGGTGTACGGGAATTCGTACTGATCCAGAATCAACCGCGTCCAGCCCTCGTCGATATTCGCCGTCCAGGATTGGTAAACGCCCACTCGCGGCATCCGTAGCGGCGTCCCGAAATCCGCCGGAGCCGAAATATTCTTCACCGCCACGTCGTATCCGCGAGTCGCCGTAGCCCACGTTTGACCCTGCGTCTGAACCCCCGCCGGCAACTGGATCACCGCGTCTCCAGGTCCGCGCGGACTGACCATCGTCAACCGCACGCCAGCCTTCAGCAACCGGTTCACCACCACCGCGCTGCGAGCCCCGTCGTAGGGAAAGCGCAAGCTGTCCCCGCTCCGTTCCACATTCAGCTCATAATTCAGCTTCAGCGTCGCGGAATCCAACAATAAATCGTTCGGCAGGGGCTCATGCGCGAAAACTGTCTTCACGCCGAACTGCTTCCCCAGCGACCATGCCGAAACATCGTAAGGCGCGTCCGATGCATTCGCCAACAAATCCCTTTGCCCCGCCGGATACGCCTGCACTTCCAGCAAGTCTTTGGCGTAGCGCCCGAACACCTGCGCCAGCGGGATCACATAGGTTCCCTCCGGCCAGGACTCTCCGTTGCTCAGGAAGGCTCGCCGCGCGCGATACACCTCCACGCCGCCCATGCGCAGCTTGTCCACCAGTTCGATCACCTCGTTCTGGTCGTGCTGGCCGGTTACGGGAATCAGCACCGCGTAGGACGGCTCGCGGTCGCCGAAGCCAAGGTGCCCGCGGCGGCCGTCCTCAATCGTACTGGCGTTGATCGAATAAATCTGCCGCAGCAACGTCTCGCGCGAATCGGCCGCGGAATCGAGCAGCGCCATGCTCGAGATCAACTCGTAGTCTACAATGTCGTGCAGCGTCCAGATCCCGCCCAGCCATGGCCGCGGATAATTGGCTCGCGGCGTCACGTCACGTGGAGGAGCGATTTGAAACCCCGGTCCCACCACCGGCACTTCCACCGGCGAGATCCCGATATCGAACGTGTGCGGCAAGCCCGGAATCGCGGGTTGCGCCGGCTCCGCCCGCAGTTGCGCGATGGGCGAGGCAATCTGTACGCTGGCCGCTTCCGTCAGCAAACCCACCTGGTTGTGCCACCACCCCGACCACGCCATTGCGCCTTCCCAGAAGCTGGTGTAGGTGGAGGTGTGCATGATCCCTTCCTTGCCCGCCGCCTCCAGCGCCGCTGCCTGCACCTGCCCCAAGATCGAATTCCAACGGTAAATGAGCGGATGCACGTTGGGATTGATGGGATCGCCCGAAGGCATGGTGAACATGCGAGGCCCGCCGGGTCCCTGCTGATGCTGATCCAGCCAAATCGACGGGAACCAATCGCGCCACAGCACCTGCGCCGTCAATTGCGACTCCTTCAACGCCATCAGGAACATGTCGCGATTATCGTCATGCCCCGCGTAGGTGTGATACAGCCACGGCGGCGCGCTGCCTTCCTGCGGCGTGCCCAGATACTTGTTGTACCAGTCCGTCACCTTGATCTCGCCGTCGGGATTGACCGACGGAATCAGTAACAGAATCACCTGGTCCAGAATCTTTCGTGTCGCGGGGGAGTTGTCGGTGGCCAGCTTATACGCCAGCTCGATTGACATCTGCGAGGAGCCAATCTCGGTCGAGTGGATATTGTTGGTGATCAGCACCACCGCCTTGCCATCGCGGAAAATCTGCTCCCGCTCCTGCTCCGGAACATCGCCGCCCTGGAAGTACAACCGCTTCTCCAGCGTTTTGAAATGCTCCAGATTGCGCAAATTCGCGGGCGAGGAGATAATCAGCATCACGAACGGATTCCCGCCCGTGGTCGAGCCCAGGTTGCGGTACTGAACCCGGTCGCTCGCCGTATCCAGCTTCTGGAAGTACGCGAGCATCTTGTCGTAGCGGGCAATCTTGCGGTCCGCGCCGATCTTGAATCCGAAGAACTGCTCGGGTGTGGGGATGCTTTGCGCGGAGGCGAAAGCGGCCAGCAACGTGAATGCGGCCAACAAGCGGCGCATGCTCATGACGATAGCACGAGTACCGTAAGTGTTACATTTCCGGTGCGGGACGACGCTTCGTGAGGTCCCGGATCTTGTCCACGCCCAGGAGCTCCACGCCCGGGAGCCCAGCCTTACACTCAATAAGCCCCAGCTATAAACCCTGGTTGTACACTGAAACTGCATGGGCAAGCTCAAACTTGCGGTACTCCTCCTCCCGGTTCTGCTAGGCGCCTGCGCCCGCAATGACGACTCCAAGTCCTCCGCGCCGCTCAACAAATACTCCATCCACGGCGAGATCGTCCGCCTCAATAACGACGACAAGACCGCCACCATCCACCACAAGGACATTGACGGTTTCATGAAGAGCATGACCATGACTTTCCCCATCAAGGACCCCGGCGAATTCGCCGCTCTTCAAACCGGCAACTGCATCGAAGGAACTCTATTTGAGCAGGGCGACAGCCTGTGGATCGGCGACATCAAGCATCTCGACGTAGCGCCGGATCAGTGCGTCCCGGCTCAGAAGTAAAGGAAGCAAAAATGCCCGGATGCTACTATGAGAATTTCCCCTCATGGTCCGCGCCATTCCAGATATCTTGGCTCGCATCGCGGCGCGCACACGCGCGGCGCTCCCGGCCCTAGACGCCCACTGGAATGAGTTCGAAAGGGCGGCCGCGGCTCGAACCGATTACCGCGATTTCAGCCACGCTCTGCGCTCCGCCACACCCGCCATCATCGCTGAAATAAAGCAAGCTTCGCCCAGCAAGGGCGCACTCACCGCCCGCTTCAACCCTTCGGAAATCGCCCGCAAATACGCCTCCGGAGGCGCGGCCGCGCTGAGCGTACTCACCGACCAGGAATTCTTCCAGGGCTCCCTCGCCGACCTTGAATCCGCCCGCTCATCCGTCTCCATCCCGGTCCTGCGTAAGGATTTCACCCTCTCCGAAATCCACGTGGTCGAGGCCGCGGCTCACGGCGCCGACGCCATCCTGCTCATCGCCGCTCTGCTCGATGAGCGGGAGCTTCTCAACCTGCGTGAATCCGCGGAGCGCTACCGGATGTCTGCCCTGGTCGAGGTCCACGACGAAGCCGAGCTGGACGCAGCCCTCGCCTCCGGAGCCCGAATCATCGGAGTGAACAATCGCAATCTCCATACCTTTGAGGTCACGCTCGAAACTTCCCTGCGCCTCGCCTCTAGGATCCCCGGCAACGTCATCAAAGTGAGCGAAAGCGGCATCGATTCTCGCGACGCTGTGGTTCGCCTGGAACATGCCGGCTTCCACGCATTTCTGGTCGGCGAGCATTTGATGCGCGCTGCGGAGCCCGAATCCGCCTTAAAGGCGTTACTAAAGTGATGGTGAAAATCTGCGGAATCACGCGAAGGGAGGACGCTGAAGCCGCGGTGGCGGCAGGCGCGTCCGCACTCGGTTTCGTCTTCTACCCTCCGAGCCCGCGATACGTCGCTCCCGAACGCGCCGCGGAACTCGGTGCTGGCTTGCCTGTTCTGAAGGTCGGCGTCTTTCAGGACGAAACCGCCGCCTCCATTGAAGCCGCCATGCGAGCCGCCCATCTCGACATCGCCCAGATCTACTCGATCGGCGTGCCGCAAAACGCCCGCGTCTGGAAAGCCTACCGCACCATCTCCAAGTTCGAGCCCAACATGGCCGAGAATGCCGAAGCCGTTCTATTGGACGGGCCCGCCAACGGCATCGGCTTCGATTGGTCCCGCGCCCAAAACACGGGCGCGAAAATCATCCTCGCGGGCGGCCTCGATTCTTCGAACGTCGCTGAAGCCATCCGCATCGCCCACCCCTGGGGAGTCGACGCCAGCTCCAAGCTCGAATCTTCGCCCGGCGTCAAAGATCACGAAAAGGTCCGGCGGTTCATCGAAGCCGCCCGAAACGCATGAGTACACCACAACCGCAAGTTCCCGATTCCGGCGGACACTTCGGCCCCTACGGCGGCCGCTTCGTGCCCGAGGTCCTGATGGCTCCGCTTGAAGAGCTCGAAGTGGCCTACCGCGCGGCTTCCCTGGACCCCGGGTTTCAGTCCGAACTCGACGATCTCCTGCATAACTACGCCGGCCGCCCCACCCCGCTCTATTACGCCAAGCGCCTTAGCGAGACCCTCGGCGGCGCGAAAATCTACCTCAAGCGCGAGGATCTCCTCCACACTGGCGCGCACAAAATCAATCACTGCCTGGGCCAGATTCTGCTGGCTCGCCGCATGGGCAAGAAGCGCATCATCGCGGAGACCGGGGCAGGGCAGCACGGCGTGGGTACCGCTACCGTCTGCGCTCTCTTCGGCATGGAGTGCGTGATCTATATGGGCGAGGAGGACATGCGCCGCCAGCGCCTCAATGTCTTCCGCATGCGGCTGCTGGGAGCCTCCGTCGTTCCCGTCCGCAACGGCAGCCGCACTCTCAAAGACGCCATTAGCGAAGCCATGCGCGACTGGGTCACCAACGTAGAGACCACGTATTACTTGCTCGGCTCTGTTCTCGGCGGCCATCCCTACCCGATGATGATTCGCGATTTTCAGCGCGTCATCGGCGTCGAAGCCCGCGCGGAGATCCTCAAGCGCGAAGGCCGGCTCCCTGATGTACTCATTGCCTGTGTTGGCGGAGGCTCCAACGCGATCGGCTTATTCCACCCCTTCATCGGCGATGAGCAGGTCAAGCTTCTGGGCGTCGAAGCGGGAGGCCGCGGCGAAAAATTGGGCGAGCATGCCGCACGCTTCCATGGCGGCGCTCCCGGCGTTCTCCACGGTGCGCAGAGTTACGTCCTGCAAGATGCCGACGGCCAGATCGCCCTCACCCATTCCATCTCCGCCGGCCTCGACTACGCCTCTGTCGGCCCCGAGCATGCCTGGCTGCGCGACCGCAAACGCGCCGAATACACCTACGCCAGCGACGCCGATGCTCTCGCCGCCGCGCTCCGTCTGGCCCGCACCGAAGGCATCATTCCGGCGCTCGAATCCGCGCACGCCATCGCCGAGGCCATCCGCCGCGCTCCCTCCGACAAAGGCAAAATCTATATCGTCAATTTGTCCGGCCGCGGCGACAAGGACACCGACATCTATCGCGAAAACCTTCCGGAGCTCGATGCCGACCCGAATTCAATCTCTGTTTGAGCGCACCAAAACTGAACGCCGTGCCGCGTTCATTGCATACATCACCGCCGGCGACCCCACTCCCGAACGCACCCCCGCTATCGTTGCGGCACTGGAGCGCGGCGGCGTCGACCTGATCGAGCTGGGCGTACCCTTTTCTGAACCCATCGCCGACGGCCCCGTCATCCAGCGCGGAGCCGAGCGTGCCCTGCGTGCTGGAACCAACGTCATCAAGGTCCTCGAAATCGCCCGCAAAATCCGCGCGCATTCTCAAATCCCCATCCTCCTGTTCACCTACCTCAACCCCGTGCTGCGCTACGGCCTGGAAAAACTCGCCACCGATGCCAAGGCCGCGGGCATCGACGGCTGCCTGCTCACCGACTTGAGCGTCGAAGAAGCCGAGACCTACGTCACCGCCATGCGGGCCGCCGGCCTCGATACCGTTTTTCTCGCCGCACCCACCTCCACCGAACGCCGCCTGAAGCTGGTCGCCAAATATTCCACCGGCTTCGTCTACCTGGTTTCCCGCACCGGCGTCACTGGCGAGCGCGCCTCTCTTTCCGAAGCCCTCCCGCCGCTCATTGAGCGCACCCGCGCCGTCACTGATCTTCCCCTCGCCGCCGGCTTTGGCATCTCCACTCCCGAACAGGCCGCCAATGTCGCTAAGATGGCCGATGGTGTAGTTGTGGGGAGCGCCATCGTGCGTCTGATCGAAAAAAACGTGAGCGATACCGAACTCGAAGTCCTTTGCGCACACCTTGCGCGATAAATTACTCTGGCGAGCCTGAATCATGAACAAAGACGAAGCCGTGCGGTTGTTGGCGGATTGCCGGTCCCGGATCGATGAAATCGACCGGCAGCTAGTGGAATTGCTCAACCGCCGGACTCGAATCGTGGAAGATATTGGCCAGGTAAAGGAGGCCTCCGGCCTCCCCATTTACGAACCCAATCGCGAGGAAGATGTGTTTCGCAACGTGTTCTCGAACAATCACGGTCCACTGACCGCGGAAGCCCTGCGCGGCATCTATGAGCGCATCATCGACGAGATGCGCAGCCTGCAGCGCATTCGCCTCGCCAAAAACTCGGGGGGCCAATCTTAATGGCTCCGGAGCAGCCCTCATGTTAGTGGTGATGGAGCAGGGCGCGACCGAGCCCCAGATCCGCGCCGTGGTCGACCGCCTGGTCGAAATGGGTTTCACCGTACACCGCTCCACCGGAGTTCTGCACACCGTCCTGGGCGGCGTCGGGCCCATGGACAAATTCGACACCACCGTCTTCGAAGTGATGCCGGGCGTGCAGGAATGCCATCGCATCGTCTCGCCCTATAAGCTCGCCAGCCGCCACTTCCGACCGCAAGGCAGCGTGGTCAAAATCAAGAACGTCGAAATCGGCGGCGGCAAGCTGGTGGTCATGGCTGGGCCGTGCAGCGTGGAAAGCGAAGACCAGATCGAAGAATCCGCGCGCATCGTTGCCGCCTCCGGCGCGCAAATCCTTCGCGGAGGCGCCTTCAAGCCCCGCACCTCGCCCTACAGCTTCCAGGGTCTCGGCGAAGACGGCCTGCGGATCATGCGCGCCGCAGCCGACCGCCACGGCCTCCTCATGATCAGTGAGGTGATGGACGCTTCGCAGCTCCCTCTGCTGATCGAGTACTCCGACATCCTCCAGATCGGCGCACGCAATATGCAGAACTTCAACCTCCTGCGCGAGGCCGGCAAGCTGACCACTCCAGTGATGGTCAAGCGCGGCATCGCCGCGACCATTGAGGAACTCCTGCTGGCCGCTGAATACGTCATGAGCGGAGGCAATTTCAACGTCATCCTGTGCGAGCGTGGCATCCGCACCTTCGAAACCGCTACGCGCAACACCATGGATATCTCGGCAATACCCGTGGTCAAGAAGCTCTCGCATCTGCCCATGATTGGCGACCCCTCCCACGGAACCGGCCGCCGCGACATGGTGATCCCCATGGCCCGCGCCGCAGTCGCCGCCGGAGCCGACGGCTTGATCGTCGAAGTCCATCCCGATCCCGATCACGCCATGAGCGACGGCGCGCAAACCCTCGCGCCCCAGCAATTCGCCGACATGATGCGCCAGGTGCAAGCGGTCGCTGCGGCCGTGGCCTCCACTAGCGCCGTATCCGAGTGAAAACTTCCTCAATAAACACCGGCTCCGTCAACACCGTCTCCATTGTTGGTGTCGGTCTTATCGGCGGTTCCTTCGCTCTCGCTCTACGCAAGGCCGGATTCCGCGGACGTATTATCGGCGTCAGCTCGCAACCCGCCATCGACGCCGCCCTGGCCCGCGGAGCCATCGATGAAGCGCAGCCGCTTTCTGCTGCTGCGGCGGCGTCGGATCTGGTCTTCTTGGCCCAGCCCATTGAGCGAATTCTGTCGACCATCGATGCCATCGACGCTCACGCCAAACCCGGAGCCCTGATCACCGACGCCGGTTCCACCAAAATGGCCATCGTCAATCGAGCCTCCAGCGCGATTCGCCGCGGGCGCTTTATTGGTGGACATCCGCTCGCCGGCAAAGAATCGAGTGGCGTCGAACACGCCGACCCCGATCTCTTCCGCGGCCGCCCCTACGTCCTCACCAGCCGCGATGCCGAGCTAGAATCTTGGATCGAGCGCATTGGAGCCCGCGTCGTCATCCTTACGCCCGAAGAGCATGACCGCCTGGTCGCGGTCACTTCGCACCTGCCGCAGTTGATTTCGACTGCCCTCGCCTCCGTCATCGGCGCCGAGCCCGAAGCCGCCCAAGTCGCCGGCCCCGCCGCGCAGGATCTAACCCGCCTCGCGTTGAGCCCCTACGAAATCTGGCGCGACATCTTCTCGACTAACGCCGAACCCATTGACGCAGCCCTCGCGGCGTTCGTCGGCAAGCTCGAGGAGTTGCGGACCGCTCTCCGCACGCCCGCCATGGAACGGGCCTTCGAGCAAGCCTCTGCCTCCGCGAAGGCTCTGCGGCGCTAGCGATATACTGCGGCCATGGGCAGCGTCCACGGCAAAGCTCCCTTCGGTGCCATGGTGCGCCTCACCCGCGTCGACGCCTCGACCCCTTCGATGAACACCCCTGCGGAACCGGCGTTCAACTTCCAAGACGTTCCCGAGGGCTGGTACATTGTGTCCGTCTCGATAAATGGATCCCGCGAGGTTGTGAAGTCAGTTCACGTTGGCGGTAAGTCCGTCAACGTGGGAACATTCTCACCCCGCAGTGTTTTCGCCCGGTTTACAACGGAACTGGGGCCTCCATCTGTGGTAACGGTTTGTGAAGCACTCCAGCAGCGGGATCGATTCGACGGGAGCACGCTAGTCGTCGTCGGTGTCTTCAAGTCCGGAATGGACGAGACCCTACGCCTCGATTGCCCAACCGAGCTGGTCTCCGGTGACGTTGGCGGGCCCAGTTCCATCGGACTCACCAACGTCTCGCAGCCGCCGGAAAACCTCCGCGAGCAGGTAGAAAAGAAGCGCCAGGAAATCCTGTCGAGTGCCCCTCCCGAGGGCCCCCTCCGTCCCGAGCGTGTGGTCGGTCTCTACGGCCGCTTCGTCGCCCTCGCCGGGCTCACCTCCGCCAAGTGTTGCAGCGCCGCCATCGAAACCGTGTTTCCTCCCGCGCGCCTCTTCGGCCCCGGCGAAACCGACCTGAGGGTCATTCGGTAACAGGATGCCCGCCCACCTGTGAAACTTCGGCACGCCCCTCCACCCGCAACCCGCTGAATCCTAAGCGGCCATCTAGTGGCTCCTGGCGTGCTATCTTCCTCCGCAACGTGCGACTGTCGGTCTTACTGGCGCTGGCTGTGGGGTTGCCCTTATGGGCAGGCGCCGTAGACCCAGCCGCCCCAGGCTCCCCGGATGCCACAGGCGCCCCGGACTCCCAGGACTCCCAGCCCACCAACGTCAACGCCCGCTACATTATCGAGAGCGTCAACGTGGTCGGAGTCGAGTACAGCGCCGTTGCCAAAGGCCTCAGCAGTTCCCTCAAAGCCGAGCTCAAACAAGAGGTCGGCGCCCACCTCGATTCCAACAAGCTCGACCGGCTCGCCGGCCGCCTTAAAGAAGAGCTTCGCGCGGCGCGCGTCCGCGTGCACGTCACCCGCGGAACCCTTCCCGGTCACGTGCTGGTGAACTTTGAGGTAGCCCGCAAACCGGTCGATCTCCGCGTCGCCAAGTTCCTCTACGACTCGAAGCAGGGCTGGAGCGGCGAAGGCAGCGCGACCGCCCGCCTCGCCGGGAACTCCTTCACGCTGGCCATGGTCAGCGATGGCGATGATCTGCTGGAGCGCTACGCCGGCATTCGCGCCGGATTTGAGCGCGACAACCTGGGTACGGACCGGCTCGGCCTGCGCTTCGAATTCGACGACTTCCACGACATCTGGAATCCGGCAACCGCGGAGGCGGATCCCGCGGGCGTCTACCGTACCCGTCAAGTTTTCACGCCGGAGGTGAGGGTGACCATTCTTCAACCCCTCGAACTCGACCTCGGCGTTAGTTTCGCGCGATACCGGCAGAGCACGCCGGGCGCGGAGACCGAATCCTCCAACGCGGTGGTATCTACTCTGCGCTACCACCAGCGTTGGGGTTCGGATTCGGACCTTCAGGACCAACTCCTGGATGCTTCTTATTCCATCGATGCCGCCACGCGCGTCTTCGGCACGGACGGCGACTTCACCCGCCACACCGCCAAGGCGCGCTATCAATTCCATCATGACCGCAACCGAGTGGAGGTTTCCTTCCTGGCCGGCGGCATCCAGGGCCAGGCCCCGCTGTTCGACCGCTTCATGCTGGGCAATGCGTCCCTGCTGCGTGGTTGGGACCGCTTCGATCTTGATCCCACCGGCGGATCCCATGTGATTTACGGCTCGGTCGAATACTCTTACCGCCGCTGTGAAGTTTTTTACGATACCGGCGCTGTCTGGGATTTTGCCCCGGAGCGTGAACAAAGGCAGTCCGTGGGTGTAGGCTACAAGAAAGAAGGGTTTCAGCTAGCCGTGGCATATCCGCTGCACGCGGGCCGGGCTCTTCCTGTTTTCTTTGCTGGAATGAATTTTTAACGTGACGGCTTTGGACGTGACAAGGAACGTGACAAGCTCAGGCAACAATGCGAGCCGCGCAGTATCCCTGCTGGGTCTGAAGCCCCGCTGGGCGTTGATCGCGTTCCTGAGCGGCATGGCCGTCGCCGTCATCACCGAAAACCTGATCCTGGAGGCTCACGACAATCGTTTGGAGTTCTCCGCCCCGCGCACGGACTTCTTCGAAGGCCAGCCCATGGCCCGCTTGCGCAACGCGGCTGAGGTGCCTTTCGTTATCAAAACTACACTCTGGTCCGGCAATAAGAATCACGTCTTTTCGAGCGCGGTGGACCAGTTTGTAGTCAGCCTGGATATTTTTGAAGACACCCCGACCTTCAGCGTGGTCAAAACCACCGCTCCCAGCAAGCGAGCCTCGCACTTGAGCGCCAAGGCCGCGCAAGCCTGGTGCCTGAGCCAGATGTCGCTGGATACCACCGGCCTCTCCTCCTCTGAGACTCTGTGGGCGCGCCTGGATATCCTGGCCCAGGATCCGCAGCGGGATGGCAATATCTTGAGCGGCAGTGTCAACTCCTCCGGCATCAGCTTGCTGAATCCGCTGATCGATCTCTTCAGCCGCCCCTCCGGCTCCCAGCCGCAGTGGCACCTGGATTACGACGCCTTTACGCTGGATCAGCTTAAGCACACCCGCGGTTCGTAACCCTAAACCCGTTCGCCCGCACAGGGCCGGCGCGGCCATCGAAATAGGGGAGGATCTCACCCGTTGCGAAGCGCCAGGCTCCGTTGCGCGGGCTGTTAGACAGACGCTCCGTCCCGGTTCAGCCCCAGCCGCAGAATGGTCTCGGGAGCCTTATCTTCAAACAGCACGCCCTCCGGGTCGGTCTTTGCCCGCTCCTGCACATGGCGGTGAATCGCGACCGCCGCAATCGCCAGCCCGGCCACCAGTTCCGCGGATTTGATCGCGCTCGGAAGCAGGGTCATCTCGAACTGAGCGGCCTGGAAGGTGACCGTCATGATTCCGTAGCTGGCCAGCATCAAAAAGTTTGCGCGCGATTTTCCCGGAAGATACGTGCAGGTGAACGGGATCTTGCGGAAATCGTACAGCGTCGCTTCCACCACGATCAGCGCGAGCAGTACCAGCGCGACAAGGTGAGTCGCGGCCATCCTCCACGGCAGCTCCCGGAGCAGCAGTACCGCTGAAATCGCCCACGCCGGAAGCACTGCCAGCACCAGCAGAGACCGCCGGCTGGCCGCAACCGAGTCTCTCGGCCCTCCCAGTCCCACAACCCGGAAAATCCAGTTCGCGCGAATTTCGAGCGGCCTCGAAAACACAACCCGCATTCCCACCACGAAACACAACATCATTACCAGGCTGGAAACGATCAGCGCCGCCCGATACACCTCCGCGCCGCTCCGCTGGTCATCCGGCCGGCTGTGGGCAATCAGGACCAGAAAGCTGAGCCCGATCCCCAAAAAGAACACCAGCAGCAAGCGATGCTGCCGGCTGCGCAGCAGCGTCCTTATACTGAACTGCACTACCGCCGTCATGGGCGAGCTTCCGAACCGCGGCAGCCATCCGATGCCACGGCCTCGTGAACCCGGCACGATATCCGGCTCCTCGACAATTCTGCGGATCGTCCGGAAGTATGCCAGTACGAACGACGTGCCACTACCCAACACCGCGATCCCCAGCGCCGCCAACGCCCGCTTCGTCAGCCCCGCCCAAATCGCTGCGGGAACATCCGGAACACCTCGCAGATGCAGCGGACCGTTCAGCGTCTGGAACAATCCCCAGAACCAATACGTCGGCAGCCAGTGCAGCCAATGCTGATTCTGGGGCGCTGTCAACAATTCCGGCGCCTCCAGCGACGGCTCCAGAAAATATCCCACCAGGAACAGGCACAGCGCGCCCAGTTGCAAAATGGCAGAAAGGCGCAGAAAATGCCGCCGCGGCAGAAACTGCCCGGCCAACCCCTGCACGCTCAACACCGCGCAGAAGACGAACACTCCGGCCGCGCTCACGGATACCCAGTACGCCGGCAGCGTCCGCAATACATTCCCATCCGGCGGTACGAAATGCAGCGCAGGCCAAACCAGTCCCGCGAACGAATTCATGCTCGCGACCGCCAGCCCCAATGCCGCGCCCAATGCCGCGACCTTCGCCATGAACAATGTCCTCGGCCGTACCGGTAGCGGCGTCAGCACCAGCACGTCGCGCCGGTCCGGAAACGTCGTGTCCCAGCTCAGCACGGCGAGCAACCCGACCACCAGCATGGTGGTAGCGATCAGGAAATGCTCCGTCCCCCACAGCGTCATCGTCAGAATGCGCGGCGGCATGCGCGCGCCGTTGAACAGCAACCCTCCCAGCCCCAGGGCCGAGCTGAAAAAAATCAGCAGACCGGCCAATTGCCCCAGCAACTTGCTGATATCGCCCTGCGCCGAGATGGACAGCATCTCCAAGTCCACCATCCGGAACAGAAACTGCCGGTACAGCACCCGGAACTGCAGCTTCTCCATTAAATTCATCTCGAACCCACCGCTGCCCCATCGCGAGTCAATCCCAGCGCCATGATGACCGGCTCTCGCGTTTCTTCAAATTCCAAACTCCGCTCCGGTGACCGCGCCAGCGCCGCCGTTCGCCAACGCAGCACCAGAACCGCCGCCACCAGATAGCCGAGAATCACCACCAGCGTCCCTGGGTCTTCCCTCAGCCCGCTCATCTCCCACGGCACCCCGCCGCTGATGAGGAATGCTGCTCCGAGGTACGCCAGCACCGCCATGTCAAAATGCGCCTTGCCCGGCAGGAAGGAGCAGGTGAACGGAATCTTGCGGAAGTTCAACAGGCACGCCTCCGCGATCGCGGTCCCGACCAACGCCAACACCGCCAGATGCTCCGCGGCCGCTCTCCAGGGCCACAACCACAACAGCAGCGCCGCGCTAGCCAGCCACGCCGGGACCACCGATAGCGCCAGTAAGCTTCGCCGTGCGCTCACCAGACTTACCTGCCCGCGCTCCACTGGCGCCATGCGGAAGATCCAGTTCGCGCGTAAATCCACCGGAATTCCGAACGCCACGCGAACCCCGATCACGGCCGAGCCCAGCAGCAGAATCGTCGCTGCCAGCATGGGCGGGCTCGGTTCATGCCACAAATCCGCGATCGCCAGTTGATGCAAATCCGGGTTCTTGATGAGAAACAGTACGATCGCCAGCGCAATTCCCAGATAGAACGATATCGTCACCCGATGCCTCCGGCTCCGCAGCAGCGTGCGAATGCTGAAGTGCGCAATCGCCGTTGGCAGCGCCTCACCGAACCGCGGCAGCCACCGCAACGCCACTCGCGACGGCAGAATATCCGGCTGCTCCGCGATCATCCGCAGGGTCCGGAAATAGCAGATCAGGTACGACGCGATTGCCCCCGCCACGCTGGCTCCCAGTCCGATCCATGCCCTCCGCGCGAACACCGTCAGCATCTCCGGCCCCGACGAAAATACCGCCGATCCGTTAAGCTGCTGCAGCATCCCGAAGAACCAGTACGAAGGCAGCCACGGCAGCAACTGCCGGTCCTGCGGGGAGGCCAATTCCTCCAGAGGCGCAAACGGAAACTGGGTGAAGAACATGGTGATGACCGCGATAAACGCCGCGATCTGCAGCAGCGCCGAAATCCGCAGGAACTTCTGCCGGGGCAGCAATTGCGCCACACCCTGAATCGTGATCACGGTCGAGAACGTGAACACTCCTGCCGCCAGTATCGTCAGCCAGTACACGCCGAACAGCCGCGCCGTCGCCAGTATCGCGTTGGTCTGGCGAAGCGGATTCAGTAACGACGTCGAAAGCACCGGTGACGACCCGAACACCAGCGGCGCGGTCAGTCCCGTAAACGCATTGATCGTCGCCACGCTGATCCCCAGCGCCGCCCCGGCTGCCGCCACTTTCGCGAGGAACAGCGTCCGCGCGCGCACCGGCAACGGAGCCAGCACCAGCACGTCGCGCCGGTCCGGAAACAACGACTCCCAACTGACCACCGCGAACAACCCCACCACTAAAATCGTCAGCGCGATCAAGAAATGTTCTGTCGCCCAGGCCGCAAGCATCCGGACCATCGGCGTTCCTCTACCGTCGCCGCCCACCAGAATCAGCAAACCCAGGCTCGCGCTCAGCGTAATCAGCAGCGCGGCGAACTGCCCCAGCAGCCGGTGAATGTCGCCCTGCGCCGAGCTCGACAGCAGCTCCAGATCCACCATCCGGAACAGGAACTGGCGGTACAGCGCCCGAAATTGGAGCCGCTCCATCACAGGGTCAGCTCAAAATCAAGTCCGCGATCTCGCGTGAAATCGCCGAGGTGTCCTGCTCCACCGCGAGCTGCGAAAAAATTTCTTCGAGCGTCGGCAGCGACATCAGCGTCCGCAGCCGCTCAATCGAATCGTCCGCCACCAACTTGCCGCGGTGCAGAATCACGATGTGGGAGCACACCCGCTCCACCGTCTCCAGTTCATGCGAGCTGAACAGCACCACCTTGCCTCGCGAAGCCAACTCCTGAATCAAGCTCCGCAGCACCAGCGCTGAGCCCACGTCCAGTCCCGAAAACGGCTCGTCCAGCAGCACCAGGTCCGGGTTGTGCATCAGCGCGGCCGACAGCAGAATCTTCTGCCGCATGCCCTTCGAGTACGAGGAAATCGGAACGTGCTTATCGCCATGCAGGCTGAAGTGCCGCAGCAGCCCGTCGATCCGCTCCGCGGTCCGCTTCTCCGGCAGGTTGCGCAGTTGCCCCACCATGGTCAAATACTCCAGGCCCGTCAAATGCGGATAGAGATGCGGCTCCTCCGGTACGTAGCCCATTCGCTGCTTGTACGCGATCGGGTCGGCCTGAATCCGCTCGCCCTGAAAGAGGATCTCCCCGTCGGTCATCTCGATCAACCCGGTGATCATCTTCATGGTGGTCGACTTGCCGGAGCCGTTCGGCCCCAGATAGCCGGTCACCTCTCCCGGCTTGGCCGTAAAGCTGACGTCCTGGACCGCCGGAATTCCCGAAAAACTTTTGGAGACGTGACGAAGTTCAAGCATAGGCGGACTTCATCATATCACCCTATGTAGATCGCTACAATAGGCGGGGCGCCCTTAGGCGGAAGGAGGAAAAAGCACCGGTATCCCGGTCCGCCGGAAATCGCGGTCCAGGGTGAGCAAACCGCATTGCTGCTCTTTGGCGAGCGCGTACGCGAAACAGTCGCCCAGATTGAGTGGAAACCGCAAACGCGCCTGTGCGGCGATCTCGGCATGGAGCGGCGTGGGAGCGACTAGCCGGATCGAGGACTCCGCCATGGATTCCCGAATCTCCGAAATTGCCTTCGCCTGCCGGTCTTCCGCCAGGATTAGCACCTCGGCGTAGTTCACCGTGCTCATCAGCAGTTCGTCCGCGTGAGCTTGGATTTGATCCAGCGCCCAAGGGCCGAACTTCTCGTTGAAGAAGATGGCGAGCAGCGCAGAGGTGTCGACGACCATTTCCGGTTACGACCAGAGGTCGTCTTCGCTTCTGAAACGCGGGTTCGGATTGAGGGGCTGGCGTAGTCCCAGACCTAACCAGGAGCGAAAGTCGGTCGCGCGCCCGGGCGCGGACTTGGCCGCCGCGTCGTGAACTGCCCGCCGGATCGCGTCCGATTTGCTCGCGATGCCCTTGCGCTTCATCAACCGCTGCAGGTCTCGCTCAAACTCCGGCGTCACATTTAGATTCAGCTGCCGCATACATACCAATAAATACCATGATACAGGCTGGAGCTTTATCTGCGACGCTCGTGCCTCCAAGGTTGACGGATCCGCTGCCGGCGCCACCGAAGAGAACAGTTCCCGCGGTCTTTGACTCGGATTCTGTGAGCCGGGCGAGTACACTAGGACATAGACTCGGCTTAGCGTCTGCCGGGTCCTGCATGAATAGGCTCCGCAACCGCCTCATCCTGGTTTTTCTGGCAGCCACTCTGCCGCCCCTCGCCCTCACCCTGTGGACTGGACTCTCGCTCCTTGGCTATAAGCTCACCCCGCTCGTCACCCAGGTCAGCCAGCTCTCCTCCTCGCTGGTCACCACCGGCCGGGAGCTTTACCAGCAATCCCGCGAAGCTCTCAAGCGCGACGCCGCCGAAGGCCGGATTCAGCCCCAGCACCTAACCCCGGAACAAGCCGCTGCCTTCTGGGAAAGCAAGCAGCCCGAAGAGTTCGATTTCTCCGGTGAGGGCGGCGATCAGCTCGACTATTACGTCCGCGGCAATGGCGAGGTGCTCAAATACTCGCGCCCCATCGGCGTCAGGATGAACGACGTCCGTCAGCAAATCGCCGACGCCCGCGGAGCCCAGGAACTCGACCTGCGCCGGGGCTTGAGCCGCACCCTGCTCGCCGTCACCGCCGTCCTCTGGCTGGCCGCCATGGGAGTGCTGGTTTTCGTCGCCGCCCGCATCAGCCGTCCGGTGCGCCGCCTCACGCAAGGGCTATCGAGCGTCGCCTCCGGCGATCTCAGCGCCCGCGTTCCTCCCGGCGGCAGCGACGAAATCGGCGCCGCACTCGAAGCCTTCAATCACATGGCCGCCCAGCTCCAGCAGGCTCGCGAGCGCCTCATCCATCTCACGCGCCTCGCGACCTGGCAAGCGCTGGCGCGCAAAATGGCCCACGAAGTCAAGAACTCGCTCACGCCCATCCGTCTCACCGTGGAGGAGATCGTCAGCCGCCGCGGCGCCGTCGATGACACCTTCCTGGAGCAGGCCTCCCAAATCGTCGCCGACGAGGTCAACACCCTGGAGCGCCGCGTCCGGGCCTTTTCCGAATTCGCCTCCGAACCCCCCGTCGTCCCCGCTGAAATCGACGTAAACGCAATGCTGGAGGAGCGCGTCCATTTCCTTAAGTCGGCTCACCCGGAGGTCGCGTACCAGCTCAAGCTGGCGCCAGATCGCCCCAAGGCTCTGGCCGACGCCGATCTGATCAAAGGCGTGCTGACCAATTTGCTCGAAAACGCCGCGGAAGCGGCCCAGCCCGGTGGCGCCGTGCTCGCCTCCATCGCCGTCTCGGGCGAAACTCTGTCGATCGAGGTCCATGACTCCGGCCCCGGCTTGAGCGCGCAAGCCCGCTCTACCCTTTTCGAGCCCAGCATCTCCCTGAAGAAGGGCGGCATGGGCCTGGGGCTCTCCATCGCCAGGAAGAGCGCTTTGCTCTGCGGCGGCGACTTGCAGATCCTCGAAGGCGAGCTGGGCGGCGCGGCGTTCCGCTTGAGCCTCGCCCGCGCCAACGGCAGCGCCGCATCCAGCGCGGAGGCCGCCTCATGACCCGCGTCCTGATCGTCGATGACGAAGAAAACATCGGCCGCTCCCTGCGCCTGATCCTGGAGCGTGAAGGCTACGCAGTCAGCACCTGCTCCAGTGTGGGCGAGGCGAAAGCCTTCTCCCAGCGCCCCGACGTTTATCTGGTCGACGTCCGCCTTCCCGATGGCAGCGGCATCGATCTGGTGCGCTGGCTTCGCTCCAACGACGTCGCTGCACCGGCGTTGATGATCTCCGGTCATGGCACCATCGCCGAGGCGGTCGAAGCCACTCGCGCCGGAGCTTTCGATTTTCTCGAAAAGCCCCTCAGCCGCGACAGAGTCCTGCTCGCGCTGCGTCACGCGCTGGAGCATTCCAAGCTTCGCGACGAAAACCAGCGCCTGCGCGAAATGGCCGGCGCGCCGCGCATGATCGGCTCCAGCGCTGCATTCGCCAAGGTGCTGGAGCAAGCCACCCTCGCCGCCCGCACCGATACACGCGTGCTGCTCACGGGCGAATCCGGAACCGGCAAGGAACTTCTCGCCGCGCACATCCACGCCGAAAGCCCCTTCGCGAGCGGCCCCTTCGTCAAAGTCAACTGCGCGGCCATCCCCACGGAGCTCATCGAAAGTGAGCTCTTCGGCCATGAAAAAGGCTCCTTCACCGGCGCGACCTCCGCCCGCCGGGGCAAATTCGAGCTTGCCGATGGAGGCACCCTGTTCCTGGATGAATGCGGGGATCTCCACGCCTCCTCCCAGGCCAAGCTGCTGCGCGTCCTGCAGGAAGGAGAGTTCCATCGCGTCGGTGGCGAGCAGCCCATTCGTGTCTCCGTACGCGTCATCTCGGCGACCAATCGCGACCTGAGCGAGATGGTAACCCAGCAGAAATTCCGCGAGGATCTCTACTATCGCTTGTGCGTCATGCCGGTCCGCGTCCCTGCCCTGCGGGAGCGCGTCGAAGACATCCAACCCCTGGCCGAATACTTCCTGGCCGACTTCTGCACGCGCAACAATTTCCGCGCCAAAACATTTAAGCCGGAAGCCGTCGAAGCGCTGCAGCAATACTGCTGGCCCGGCAACATAAGGGAGTTGCGCAATGTGGTGGAGCGCATGGCCATCCTCGCCCCGGGAGACACGATCGAAGCCGCCGCCGCTCCCGCCGAGATCCGCAGCACCAAGCCCCCGCCGCGGGGCAACCTGCGCGAGACCCGCGAATCGGCCGAACGCGAGCACATTCTCCGCGCCCTTCAGGAATCGGATTGGAACGTCTCCAGCGCCGCCCGTTCTCTCGGAATGGAGCGGACCAATCTCCACAAACGCATCCGCGCCCTGGGCATCGAGCGGGGGCGCTAGCGGGCCGCCGGTTGCGCTCACTTTAGCGTGAAGCTGCCCGAGGCCCAACCGTAGCCAAAGCCAGAATCGTTGCTGTAGGCTGTCAGGGTTCACCATCACTTGCCCGGTTGCAGGATTGATGGTGACCAGGCTGTTTCCCGATTTCGGCGAATCCGGGCAGGTGGTTCCGTAGAGGGTCCCCGTGCCAGGTTGAAAGCCAGCCCGTTGACCCCGTACGTCAGGGCTGGGTTCGATGCGCCCACAAGAGCATGAACCAGCGTCGCAACACCGGTGGCTGGGTCAATGGTGTACAGCGACCCCGCGCCGCCCGTCGCCCCATACGGAGTGCCGCTGCTATTGAATGTGATCGCATCCATCTCGTTCGGTGCCTTTCCGACGTTGCTGATCGTGCCTATTTGGGCTGACGCGACCGAGGCACAAAAACATAGGCCGGCGATGAGGGAGTATACAATCTTCTAACTTTTCTGCACTTTCAAAGTCCTCCTTACTCGCCTACTTCAATGCGACGCCGAATCCCGCCCCGGGGCCGTAAATTGAGATCCGCGCCCCCCGTGCCTAATTCATCGTTAAGACGACGAACGGAGCGACACTCTGGGTATGCAGGATTCCGAGATCGAGACCCGTTGCCGTGAACGAGACATCCGACTCCGCGGACCCTACAAACAAGCTGTCAATGTAGGTGGGCAGCGTCAGCAGGACATAGGGCGGAATCGTGAATGCTCCCGCGCTCGCCGGCGCTGTGCATTCCGCGGTGGCTCCGACGGTCAATCCGCTACTCGTGTTGCCGTGGATGACCAACCCAACGTTTCCGCTGCCTCCCGTCCAGGTAACCGGTAGTCCGTTGGAACGGGTCACGGCGGCGTTGTTCACCGGACTGACGAGAGTGGGCAACGTGGGAACCGTAATGGACGCACTGAAAGGGCCAACGTCCGCTCCGCCCGTCCCAGTGACGGTTACGGCGCCGGGGACCAGAAATGTTCCAGCCGCGCTGAGCGTGGTGGAATTCCCGGAGCTCCCCTCCACGGTGACGCTTCCGTTCGGTCCCATCACCGTGAACTTCGCGCCGGCATCGAGGGCAGCTCCACTAGCGGCCGGAACATTCGTGCTTGGATTGGTGTTGTTATAGACGATGCAGGTTCCCAGCGGCTGGGCGTCGGCGAAGGACATGAAGAAGGGCTGAGTGCCCGGGTTGTAGGTGAGAACTCGGTTGAAGCTGATTTTCGCGTTGTCCTGCACGCTGAAGTTGCTGGTAAAGTCCTTGAAGTCCTTTTCTATGTCGATATCGCCCACGCTAATGGGCCCGGCGATGACCAATTGCTCCAGGTTCACTGATGCCGCCGCGGCGTTCGTGGGAGTGCAATTGCGGCTGCCGTTGGCCACCGGCATCACGGTGTAGTTGCTGATCTGATCGTTGATCTGAACCAACAGCGGCACTGCGCATCCCGTAGGAACGTTGTCCGGCACCGTAAAGACAATCTGATCTTCTCCGATGCAGCAGCCGGACCGGCCCTGGTAGCTAGGGGTAATCGCGATGCCGCCTAGCCACAGCGTGAGCGGAACGTCGATGGCCTGGCCCAGGCCGGCGCCGGCCGCGTCGCTCCCGTTCACTGCACCCAGTCCGGTGGCCCACAGGATCAGAACGTCGCCGGGGTTGGCCGCACCGCAGGCGGTGTCGGGCCCTCCGCAGGGGTTGGCTTTAGCGGCTGAAACCAGGCTGTAATCGGGGTAGGTGACGATGCCGGGTCCCTGGCCGCTCGAATCGATAGTAAAGATGCCCAGGTTGTTCGCCACCACCGTGATGGGCGCCGGAGCGCTGGTCTGGCCGTTGTAGGTGGCCGTGACGGTTCCCGCGCCAGTGGGCGTATTCGAGGGCAGCAGCGCTGCAACCTGGCCCGCCGATGTGTAGTACATCAGCGCGTTCACCGTGGTATTGCCCACCTCAACCGCCACCGAGGTGCCGCTTAACGTGCTGGACTGAAAGATTTGCGCGCTGGGGGCGATAGAGATGCTCGCGGGTCCCAAGGCGTTCCCTTTGAGAATAAAGATGCTTCCTTGCGCGATGCCCGCATTGGGCAGTCCCGGCAGGATGTTGCTGGCCGCGTTCGCCACGGAGGTGACGCCGGTTCCGGAGACAAACATGTAGTAGGTCGTGATGGCGACGCCGTTCACACTCACGACCAGGGGCTGGGCGCCTCCGCCGATGCCTTTTGGTATGACGAAAATCAGAAAGTCGAGACCCGGCGTACCGCTCGACACCGTCGCCGAGTTGACCTTGGCGTTCTGGCCGGCGAATGTGACCGTCACGGAGGCCACGAGGGGAGGCAGCGTTCCCGCCGGGAGCGTGCCGGTCGGCACCGCGGGATTGGAGAGGCCAAACCCCGTTCCCAGGCAGTTTACCGTGTCGCCGGGGTTAGCTGGGGTAGTGGTGGTAAGCAGAGTGCTTGCCCGGTAGCATTGGGCGTACACCACTCCGTTAGTGGTGGCGTTGAGGAGTTGGGGAGCCGTGGAAACCACGTTGATATGGAAGGGCTGCGACATGCCGGTAAGGTGGGTGACCACCACCGCCTGACCGTTGCCCACGGGGGCGTCGACGGGAACTTCTATGACCACCTGGCTGGCTCCTTCTTGCGATACTCCTGCGGCTTTGCCGGCCACCGTCACGGAGACTCCGCCGCAGGACAGGGGAAACCCCGTCGTGGATGAGCAAGTCACAGTGGTCGCATCGCCCAGATTGGAGCCGTTGATCCGGATCAACTCACCCGGCGCGATGGCATTGGGGGCGGTAGCGGCCGCGGCGTAGCTGGAGAGGCCGGTGATCGTGGGCGACTGAGCCTCAGCGATCAGGCAGGCGGCAGAGGCGGTCAGAGCCGCAAGAACCAATCGTCGCGTTCGCATGGAAAATCCTTCCCTACCCTAACCCTAGTAAAATCCGACCCAGGCGCGGACTCGCAGCGTGCCGTTAAACGTGATCGCACCCATCTCGTTGCCCCTCTTTCCGACGGTTGCCGATCAAGCCTTATTCGCCTAAAACTTGTATCCGAACGTGATCCTCAAGATCGGGTAGAAGTTAAATGGCTTCAAATCTTTGTTGATCTTCGACTGCTCCGCGGTCACGTTGGCTTGCACCGCCGGCTGCTGGCTGATGGGGGCGCATCCGGTGGTCGGGGTTGCGCAGGTGCTGCCAATCAGATTCAGCGTGGTCATAGGGGACCCTTGGAAGATCACGCCGAAATCGGAGGTGACCGTAAAGTGACGTTTTCCGCGCGGCAACAAGTTGCCAAAGCCCAACATGGCTTCCGGCGCAGCCGTTCGTGCCACTATCTTTCCTGTACCTGTGACCGGATCTGCCGGTGAACTATAGTAGGTCACGCTATTCAAGGTGAAGGAATGGCCGCCTGGTTCATTAATCGTGCCCTTGCCCTGAAAACCGTCGTATAACGCCGCGCCTCCGCTCAAATGAAACCACTTCACCGGGACGTAGTCCACCAGAGCCTCGGCCGATTCCAGCCGGAGCGAGCCATTGTAAGCAATGTTGTCGCTGGTGTGCCCGCTCAGGCTGTAGCTGAAATAGTTGAATCCGCCGCGGACATTGAGGTGGCGCTGGACTGCCGTGCCCGCCTGAATCCCCGCCCCGAGCAGCCCGATGCTGACCCCGAGGCCGAACCTTGGCAAGGGCGGCTGATCGCTTGAGGCTGAATTCGCCAACGTCGCCTGTCCCGGCAACGGCGGCTGATCGCCTGGGACCGAATTCGGTGACGTCGCCTGTCCATAGCATGCCGGAATAAGGAATCCGGCAAAACAAAATATGCGTATCGCCTTTGGATACATCCCAACCCTCCGATAATTGAAAATTTGCGTCCAAGCGCCAAAGCCGGCACCCGGAAGGTTCACCTGTTCATTTCGTTGGATTGTAAGTCCAACCCTGCCATAGGCGCATCCTCCAAATGGAGTAGATTTAAGGCACAATCGTGCCGCGGACGCAATCGGCGACAGTGTGGAGGATGAGAGCGAGCTCGTCAGGGGTTGAATAATAAGGCGCGTGGCCGGTGTCTAGAGAGAAAACACGATCGAAACGAATCTCCGAATGCACAGCTCCCTGCAGCGCGATAGGAACCACCCGGTCCTGCAGACATTCGATGTAGTAGCGGGGCACGCTTCCAAAGTTCGCCGCTGTCAAACGCAGCGGCGTTTCGTAGGGCGCCACGGGTTCCACCGTGACAAGTGGCAGCGACGATTCGATCGCCTCAGCCGGGCAATGCGTATACAAGAAAAGCCTCGCGCCTTCCGGCGTTAATCGCGCCGTGCGGCGGTCCGGCGCCCAAAGGATTTGAGCCAGGTATTCAGGATCGAATCCATCCACGAATTTCATCATCGTCGATCCGCCGGATGGCACAAGGGCCGCCACGCAAACCAGCGCTCGCACGCCTCCCGGTATGGACTCGGCAGCCTGGCTGACGATCGCGCCGCCCATGCTGTGCCCAACCAGAATGGGCCGGTCCTTTGAGGCGTGGACCGCCTGGACCGTGCGATCTACATAATCCTGCAACGTAATCGTCTCGGGAGCAGAGTGGTCCTCACCATGGGCTGGCAGGTCGATCGCAACCGCATCGTGTCCTTTCGCGATAAGGCGGCGCTCGATCCCGCGCCAGCACCACGCTCCCTGCCATGACCCGTGGACCAACACAAAGCTAGCCATGTCGATTCGCGCCGGTTGCCGTTAATCGAGCCATCAGAAGCACCAATTCCGCCTGTCGCAACGTCTCGGTCTTGCTGAAAATCCGGCGCAGATGGGTGCGCCCCGTCTCATACGTGATACCCATTTCCTGGGCGGCTTGCTCGACCGATTTTCCTTCTGAAAGCTTCGCCGCCAACGCAGCTTCTCTCGGCGTCAGCTTGTACATTTGAATCAGCAGATCTGTGTTGGCGGGTTCTTGCCGGTCTGGATCCGTGATGAGGACTACGCCCACCGGCAGGGGCATACCTTCAAATTGCCGGAACCGCCGGCGGAGCGGAGCGGCGGTAACCTGATAGGCCCGGCGGAGAGAGCTGCGAGGGATGGGCACCGCCTTCGGCCCGAGCGGCCTGCGCGGGGACAGGGCATGATCAATCGCTCGCCGCAGCTGCACTTCGGCCGTTCGATCCTCTGCGTGGAGCACAAAGTTCCGCACCGATAGTCCGTCGTTCATCCGAAAGATGTCGTCCGCCGCATGATTCCAGTAAGCCGCCCGTCCGCCGGCGACCAGAAACACCACTCCCAGCGGCAGAGTATCCACCACAGACTCGCCGGCCGCGAGAAGCTGTAGGCGCTCGAGTAAGATCCAGGCACGGGTCAAATACGGCAGCACGAAGCGCGCCTGTTCCCGCTCTTGCTCACCAAATGGGGCCTTGCCGTCGCCGCGCAAAGCCGTCAGGGTGGGAGCATGGTCTCTGTCACGCGCAATCACGGAGCCCATCGAATAAGCCCCTCCGATGCGCAGCAAGTAATCGTTATAAAACTCCGTACGTTCCAGCAGCGGGCGGGGGCACAGTTCTTCGCTCAAGTTCACTCTTCCCGCCCTGTAAAGCGAACGCCCTTGCCCCTGGTCCCGCCAGACGTTCAATCTTGAATAGTGCGTGTTGTAGGATTGCGTGAATGATGAGCTAAGGCCGAAGCCCCTGATGATCGCCGATGTGCGGCCGGCCAAGTCGTGAATCTGCAAAACCGATGAGTCGGCGGAAATAGCCTGCGTAAAACTCTTCATGAAACCCGGCCACAACTCAGGTTCGGCGGCTGCTTCATAAGCCATCAATGACAGCCGTAGGAGCTCAGTTTCCGATGCCACAGCAATCCCTCAAGAGTAACGACTTCATACAAGAATACAGCAATTGCGAGGAGATTTCGATTAGAGGCGAAGACTTCAGCCGCTGGCATCGCACGCCGAAGGGAGCGCGCCAATCTCCGCAAACGCATCCGGGCCCTGGGCATAGAACGTGAGCGCTAGATCGTTTGGTTCATCCGCGTCCATTCGCGGCTGAATACTCTTGCCGGTCAGAAATGGAAAGGGCCGCCCCCCTCCGGAGACGGCCCTGCTAATTTTAAGATCCCGGTCTAGCCGGAGTTACGGGCGGTTCACGTTCTCGGCTTGGAGACCCTTGGGACCCCTCTTAACCTCAAATTCCACTTCCGTCCCCTCCTCCAAAGTCCTATAACCGGACATCTGGATCGCGGAAAAATGGACGAACACGTCCTCGCCGCTCGCTCGCTGGATGAATCCATAGCCCTTTGCGGCGTTAAACCATTTCACGACACCCTTTTCTCTCACTACTTTAATTCTCCTGTTTCCTCCCCGGCAAGCCGGGTCGTGCCATTCAAAACTCTGCCATTGTCGCACGGAAGCGTTCCCGTTTGCAATCAAGTTCTTCCGCGCGGTGATAAGGTTTAAACTCGACTTGACAGAGCACCGCCGGTACCAGTAGACTCACGGCAGTGGGGATACTACGTCTGTCGGCCATCGGGGTGCTCACCCTGACATTAGCCACTACTGCCTGCCAGCAGAGAGAGTTCCCGGATGTGAAAGCTCAGAGCATTATCGCGAGCAATCCCATTCATATGGACGCCGAGTGGGTGTCTCTAAACGGTTCGCAAGTGGAATGCGGGATTCAGTACGATCTGTGGGATCCTGTGGCGGCGTTTCAGCCGGGCGAACACGCCAGCGCTCACCTGGAGCAAGCTGGCCGCGACCTCCATTTCGACGATGACATAGTCGTTTCCGACCCTGGCTATCATCAGCCATATGCGCAAGTTAGGGGCGATTTCATGATGCACCTTGGGGACGGTCCCTCGATTCGCTCGGACGGCGACGATGTCCGTCTGGTGGAAGGCAAGCTCTACGTCATCATCCCCCACATGTGCTTCCCGGATCCGCTGCCGGTCATGGGAGTCCGCAAGGGCCGTTTTACCCAGGACGCCAACCCCATCCTGCAGTTCAACCTGCTGGCTGACGGCTGGCACTTCACGAAACTGGTTCACTAAGCCGGGTCATTAAGCCGCTCTGGCCCCTAACGCGCCTCGGGCGCCGGCTCGATCCGGTAAATCGTCCGCTTGTGCAGCCAGCTCGCCTCATCGCCTATGACGAAGTTCCCGGGTCCTTCGCCGTGATTCATCACCAGTCCCAGTTCGCGCGCATCCGGAGGCACCTCGAACGCCCGCGAAGTCTCTACTGCCTCGCCCGCGTGCAGCATCACGCTTAGCGGTGTCGCCACAGGGTCCGGAACCGGGTCCCACCGCCGCCCGCTTTGGTCGATCAGAAACACCTCCGACCCCGGACCGCGCTGATCCACACGCTTCGCCCGGCTCCAAACCCGCAGCCCGACCGTCACCGTCTCTCCGTGAGCCGATCGCGCCCAATCGGCTCTTTCCGCCGTGATGCACCAATCGTCGAAGCAACGATCCTCACCCAAATCGAGCACGCGTTGCGGCGTCCGCAGCGACACCGCCATCAACACAGCCAGGTACAGCGCCGCTCCCAACGCCCATCCGCCGAGCATCCGTAGCGCTTTCGCGCCTCGCCCCCGCAGCGCCTGCACTATCGCCGCCAGCAGTACGCCCACCGTAACCAGAAAACAGATCGCGAAAACCAAATCCCATGGAGTGACTAACGGACCCATGGAAAGAACTTTATACTAGAAAGTACACTATGTCAATGGCAAATTTGCAGCGCCGCGCAGAATTCTCCTCACAAGGGGTAAAGTGGTGAAGGTGCTCTGGAACATTTTGCCCCTTGCCGTGGCCCTGGTCCTCATCCTGGTGCTATGGGCCAAGGCGAGTGAGGAGACCAGGGCCGACTTCAAGCGATGGTTTGCGCGCGTCCCTCCCCCACTAATCGAGCGCTTCAGCGCTTGGCTGCCCCCTGTCATGTCGATGTTCGCTCTTGCCGTTGTCGTCCATCATCTCGTTGGCGCCATGCAAGAGCCCGACGAAGGGGCGGAGCACATGTGGCAGCTTCTCATGGTTGTTCAGTTTCCCTTGGTAGCTTGGCATGCGGTGAGATGGATTCGCCGCGCTCCGGCTCTCGGCCTGACGATATCTGCCGTTCAGGTTTTCGCAATCCTGGCTGCCATTGCGCCAGTTTGGTGGTTCCACCTCTAAACAGAAAGGCCTGAGGGCTGGACGACGGCGTGCCTCACCACAAGTTGTAATACCCGTCCCGCTCCGCCAGCTCCACCCGTAGCCCAAACAGATCCGACAGCCTCGCCTCCGTCAAAATCTCCCGCTTCGGCCCGTCCGCCACAACCCGCCCCTGCCCCATCAGGATCACACGTTCGATCTCCGGAATCAGATCCGAAAGATGATGCGTCACCATCACGATCCCGATCCCTCGGCCGGCCAGCTTCCGCAGGGTCGCCCGCAGCTCTTGCTGCGCGAACAGATCCAGCGCCGTGCTCGGTTCATCCAGAATCAGCGCCCGCGGCTCATGCACCAGCGCCCTGGCCAGCAGCAGCCTGCGTCCCTCGCCCGACGACATCTGGTCCGTGAACCGCTCCGCCAGATACTTCACCTCCAGGTGCTCCATCGCCTTCCACGCCCGCTCCCTCATCTCCTCCGTCACTTGATGATTGGGCCAGATCCCGATGCTCGAAAAAAATCCCGACAGCACCATCTCCAATCCCGTCATATCGCGGATGCAGAAGGTCATTAAATCGCTCGACACGATCCCCAGCAGCGGCCGCAGATCGAACACGTTCCATTCATCGCTGCCCAGAATCTTGAGCGAGGATTCCTCCCGCGCCAGCGGGTAGCACTCCCTGGTAATCGCCTTGATGAAGGTGGATTTTCCGCAGCCATTCGGCCCGATGATCGCCACGTGCTCCCCCGCGCCGATCCGCAGCGAGATGTCGTTCAGCGCGACTGTTTCTCCTCGCATCACGCTAACGTGTTCGAACTCGATCAACGCCGGTTCCGGCCGGATTTGGTCAACGCTTTTCATCGGAAACCCTTTATCTTAAAGGAAGCTCACGTATGCCTGACAAAACACCCGGCGAAATCTTCCTCTTCCGTCACGGCGAGACCGCCTGGAGCCTCTCCGGCCAGCACACCTCCCGCACGGACCTCCCTCTAACCGAACACGGCCGAGTTCTCGCCGCGCAGTTAGGCTCCAGGCTGGCCGGGCACCGCTTCGCGCTAGTCCTTTCGAGCCCCATGCAACGAGCCCTCGAAACCTGCCGCTTGGCCGGATACACTCCGGAGCCCGAACCCAACCTCCAAGAGTGGGGTTACGGCAGCTACGAGGGCCTCACCTCCGCCGAGATCCACAAAACGTCGCCCGATTGGACCATCTGGACCGGCACGCCCCCCGGTGGTGAATCCGCCCAGCAGGTGGGTGCGCGCGCGGACCGGGTCATCGAACGCGCCCTATCGGCCCACGGCGACGTCGCTCTCTTCGGGCACGGCCACATGCTGCGCGTCCTCGGCGCGCGCTGGTTGAAACTCGATCCCACCGCGGGCGGTCTCTTCGCCCTCGACACCGGCACCATCAGCGTTCTCGGGTGGGAGCATGTGACCCGTGTCCTCCGCTCCTGGAACCAAGCTTCATAATGAAAGTGTGGGCTGCCGCATCTGGCTATGGCCGAATCTCCTGAGCTTGGATGCCCCCCTGGTCGCCCTGCTTTGGCAGACTCTGTTCATCCGCTGCTTTCGCGTTCCCAGAGACGGCGCGAATCAGGCTCTCCCGTCCATCCTTTTGGTCTCCGCCGTCTGGCTGATTTACACGGCTGACCGCGCCCTCGACGCCTGGCGCGGAGCCTGCTCCCGCCCGCGCCACGAGTTCTACCGCCGCCATTGGCGCGGCGTTCTTCCCGTCTGGGCTCTGGTCTTGGCCACCACCGCCTGGCTCGCCTGGACCCAGCTCCCCAACCCGGTCTTTCAACGTGGCGCCTGGCTCGCTTGCGCGGTCGCGGTTTACTTCGCCGCCGTCCACGGCTTGCGGCACAGGTGGCCCAAGGAAGCTGCGGTCGCCGTGATCTTTGCTCTCGGCGCCTCGCTCGCCGCCTGGACCCGCCTCGAAACCCGCGCCGATGCCCTTACCGTGATCCTCTTCTCCTGCCTCTGCTGGCTCAACTGCACCGGCATCGAACAATGGGAGAACCCCGCCGCCGGCGCGCCGCACCGCTTCCCCGTCGGCTTACTCGCCGGATGTGTCGGCTTGGCGGCCATCCTGATCCTATTCCATGACCGTCCCGTTCTGGCCAGCGCCGAAGCCGCCAGCGCTGCTGCCCTCTTCCTCCTTGACCGCGGCCGCCTCAATCTTTCCTCCGATGCGGTGCGCGTCCTCGCCGACGCCGCTCTCCTCAGCCCGATCCTCTTTCTGCCCCTCGCCGGTATGCGGTTTTGAACTGCGACCGCATCGCGCGCGCCTACCGCTGGATCGAATACCTGGTCTACGGCGGGGAGCTGGAGCGCCGTAGATTCCAGTTCCTCGCCGAGGTCGCCGGAGCCCGCCGCGCACTTCTTCTCGGCGACGGCGACGGCCGCTTCCTCGCGCGCTTCCGCTCGGTCTCGAATGCTTCGATCGATTGCATCGACTCCTCCGCCCGCATGCTCGACCTCGCCCGCGCCCGTGCCGGAACCGAGTGCATCAGCTACCTCCATGCTGACGCGCTCACCGCGCCCCTCCCGCCCTCTACGTACGATTTGATCGTCACCCACTTCTTCCTCGACTGCTTCAATGCCCACGAGCTCCCCTGTCTAATCGATCGCATCCAGGCGGCCGCGCAACCTGAAGCCCTCTGGCTCATCTCCGAATTCCGCCAACCGGCCTGGGCTCGCCCGCTCCTCGCGGCGATGTACCTTTTCTTCCGCCTTGCCGCGAGCCTCGAAAACAACCGCTTGGTCGATCACCGCCCCCTGCTCGCCCAGCGCGGCTTTAAGCTCCTCCGCGAACACACCTCCCGCGCCGGCCTCCTTGTAACCGAATTGTGGGTTGCGCCGCCCGCCCGCGCCGCCATATAGTAGCCCCTCGGAGGGAAAATGCGCAATATTCTGGTGCTCTCTTCACTTCTTCTGCCGGCGGCCTTCGGAGCTTGCTCCAGCGGCACTCCGGCGGCCGGCACATTGGGCTCCGACACCGCCCCGTATGTGATCTACATGCCCCAGCCCGCCAGTTGCTTCAATGGCGATGTGATCGTCTTCGCTCACGGCTACGTGCCGGTTGGTGCGCCCGCGGGCACATGGCTGGAGCAGCTTATGTTGCCCGACGGCGCCAGCCTGCCGGCTTTGCTCAACGGCCTCGGCTTCGGCTTTGCCGCTTCAGGATTCGGCGCGGACGGTCTCGCCATCGTCCAGGGCGAGGCGGATACTTACGCGCTCACCACTTTCATCCAGAGCCAGATGCCGGTCAAGCACTCTTTCGTCACCGGCGCTTCCGAAGGCGGCCTCATCGCCGCTCTACTGCTTCAGAACTATCCCATCTACCGTGGCGGCATCGCCGTGTGCGGCCCCGTCGGCGACTTCCAGAAGCAGATCGATTACTTCACCGACGTCCGCGTCCTGTTCGATTATTTCTTCCCCGGCGTGCTCGCGGTCCCCAACCCCCCTCCGCCGGCTCCTCCCTATAGCGCGGTCAATATCGCGCCGCAGCTGGTCGCAGGTTGGTACACCACCTACCTGCCGGCCGTCGAAGCAGCCCTCGAGAGCAACCCCCTCGCGACGATCGAGCTCATCAACACCGCGCGCATCGAAGCTGGCATCGGCATGACCGATTGGGTCGCCTCCATCACTGGCGCGCTTTGGTACAACATTTTCGCCACCACCGATGCGCAGGTTGTTCTTAGCGGTCAGCCTTACGACAACTCCACTCGCGTTTATTCCGGCTCTTTGAACGACAAGCGCCTCAACGCTACTGTCCCGCGGTTCACCGAATCCCCCAACATCCCCGCGGAGTTCGCCCAGTTCTACGACACTACCGGAGTCTTGAAGGATCCCATGGTCACCGTCCACACCCTGGCCGATCCCATCGTTCCCTACTGGCAAGAGCCCCTCTATGCCTCTAAAGTGGCGCTCGCGCACAGCTCCTCCGAGCTCAACGAGATCCCCGTCCTCGCCTACGGCCATTGCAATATCAGCTCCGGCGACGCGGAAGCCGCGGTAGCGCTGCTGCTGTTGAAAGTCGCGTTCTAAAAAGTTGCCCTATAGCAGGACGAGCATCGCGTCGATCTCGTCTTCGGTCAGATAGAAGTGCGGCGACGCTCGCACCCATCCCGCGCGCGCCGCCGCAATCACACGTTTCTCCCGCAGCCGCGCCACGATAGCGTCAGAACTACCACCCTCCTTGCGAAAGCTCACAATCCCCGCGCCGGTCTCCCGAGTTCTCTTGCCCAGCACCTCATACCCTCGCGCTTTCACGCCCTCCGCGATCCGGTCACCCAGCGCCTGCACCTTCGGCCCGATCCGCTCGACTTCAACGTCGAGAACAAACTCGATCGCCGCTCTTAGCCCATAGCACCCGATCGTATTCAGCGTCCCGCACTCATATCTCCCCGCATCCGGCCGCAGCGTCATATCGCGCCCCCCGTAATCCCCGAAGTTGGCCGTGTTGGTCCACCCAAACTCCACCGGCTCTACCTGCTCCTGCAACTCAGGCGAGATGTAGAAAATCGCGCAACCCTCCGGCCCGAACATCCACTTGTGCCCATCCGCCGCCAATGCCCCTATCTTGGCTCGCTGAACATCCAGCGGAAAAACGCCGAGCCCCTGAATCGCATCCACCACGAAGATCGCCCCGCGCCGGTCGCAAATCTCTCCAATCGCGTTAAGGTCCGCGCGATGCCCCGTCAAAAACTGCACGAAGCTCAACGCCAGCAGGCGCGCGCCTTTCGCTGCCTCATCGATCTTCTCTAGCGAATCCGCCGCCGAAAGCCACTCGATCCGCACCCCCTTCGCCTCCAGCCTCTGCCACGGATACTGATTCGCCGGAAACTCCTCGCGGAACGCGACAATCCTATCTCCGGCGCGCCAATCAAGACCCATCGCCACCGTGGCCAACCCTTCCGAAGTATTTTTCAGAATGGCGATTTCCCGCGCCCGCGCGTTCATCAGCTTCGCGCCCGCGCGCCGCAGCCCCTCGTAGGTCTCCAACCACTCCTCATAGTGCAGTGAAGAATAATGCAGCGACTGTTCCGAGAACCGGATCATCGCCTCCGCGGCCGGCCTCGCCAGCGGCGCGATCGCCGCGTGATTCATCCAGATCAAATGTTCGGTGATGGGAAACGCGGAGCGATATTCTTCCAAGGTCATTTGCTCCAGCTTACGCAATACTGGAAGAGCGAACAGCGCGGGACGCGCTCGCTTATGAATCGAAGAAAAATCGCGGCCCGCTGCGTTGTGCGCGATCATTAGTAGAAGAAGAGCTTCCCTCGTGATCCGCCCCGAAGTCCTCAGCCCCGCCGGCCACTGGCCCCAGCTCCACGCCGCTATCGATGCCGGCGCTGACGCCGTCTACTTCGGCCTGACCCACTTCACCGCCCGCGCCAAAGTCGGCTTCACCCTCGCCGACCTTCCCGAAGCGATGCGCACGCTCCATCGCCACGGCGTCAAGGGCTACGTCACTTTCAACTCACTGGTGTTCGATTCCGAACTCCCGTTAGCCGCCCGCGGCCTCGCCTCCATCGCCGAAGCCGGAGCCGACGCCATCATCGTCCAGGACCTCGCCGTCGTAAAACTCGCCCGCGAAATCGCACCCGGGCTCGAAATCCACGGCAGCACGCAGATGAGCGTGACCAACGCCGAAGGCGCCCGCCTCGCCCAAAGCCTCGGCGCCAGCCGCCTGGTCCTCGCCCGCGAGCTCTCGCTCGATGAGATCCGCGCGCTTCGCAAGGAAACCAGCATCGGTCTCGAAGTCTTCGTCCACGGCGCTCTCTGCGTCTCGTATTCCGGCCAGTGCTTCTCGTCCGAGGCTTGGGGCGGCCGCAGCGCCAACCGGGGCCAATGCGCCCAAGCCTGCCGCCTTCCTTACGAGATGCTGGTGGACGGCGTCGAGCAACCCCTGGGCGACGCGCGCTATCTTCTCTCTCCCGGCGATCTCTACGCGCTCCACCAAATCCCCGAGCTCGTCGATATCGGTGTCACTGGCCTCAAAATCGAAGGGCGGTACAAAGACGCCGATTACGTCGCGCTCACCACGCGTGCCTACCGCAAAGCCGTCGACGACGCCTGTGCCAATCGTCCTCTCACCGTCACTCCGGCTGAGGAGTCGCAGCTCGAACAGGTCTACTCGCGCGGTCTCGGCCCTAACTTCCTCACCGGCACGAATCATCAGGCGGTCGTCAAAGGCCGCTCCCCGCGCCATCGCGGGATTTTGATTGGCACAGTTGTTGCGCTTGACCGGTCCGCGATCCTGATCAAGCCCGTGAAGACGCCGGAGGCGGGCGATGGCATCGTGATCGATTCCGCCGATTGGCGCAGTCCCCAAGAGCCCGAAGAGGGCGGCCGCATCTACGAGGTCGAGCCCAAATCCAATGGCCACATCGAGCTCCGCTTCGCCAACGGCGCCATCGACCCCTCCCGTATCCGCCCTGGCGACCTGGTCTGGCGCACCCACGATCCATCTATTGAAAAGACCCTCCGGGTCTTGCCCTCGCACAAACAGCCGTTGAACACGCACGTCATCGCCCGCTCCGGCGAGCCTCTACGCGTCACCTGGGCCGTAGGCGACGTATCCGTTGAAACCGTCTCGGATCAGCCCCTCGAATCCGCGCAAAACCGAGCCATCACGGAAGAGTATCTCGCCGCGCAGCTTGGCCGCCTCGGCAACACTCCTTATGAGCTGGCATCCGTCTCGCTCGAAGCGACAGGCTCACCCTTCGCCGCTCCCTCGCTCCTGAACCAATTGCGCCGCGAAGCCGTCGAGCGGCTCCAGACGCTTCAATCCGCCGCCCCGAGTATCACTGTGACTGATCCCTCGGCATCCTTGGATCGCCTGAGGGCTCCCGCCATCGAGCAAGAACCCTCCGCGCCCCACCTTCATCTCCTGGTCCGCACCGCCGAACAACTCGACGCCGCGCTGGGTTTCCACCCAGCCTCGATCACGCTCGACTACCTCGACCTCTACGGGCTCCTGCCATCGCTCGACCGCGTCAAAGCATCCGGCATCGAAGCCCGCGTCGCCAGCCCGCGCATTCTGAAACCCGGAGAAGAACGCATCGCCAACTTCCTCCTCAAGTGCGAGTGCCCGATCCTGGTCCGTTCCACCGGCCTCCTCGAAGTTCTACAGGGACAAGCCCGCCCGTTACTGGCGACTTCAGTCTTAACGCCGCCAATGCCATCACCGCGTGCGAATTCCTCAACCGCGGCCTCGATCGCATCACTCCCACCCACGACCTCAACGCCGCGCAGATCGCCGATCTCGCCCGCCGCACCGGCCCCGCCAAAATCGAGGCCATCGTCTACCAGCACCTCCCCGTCTTCCACACCGAGCATTGCGTCTTCTGCCGCTTCCTCTCCACTGGAACCAGCTACCGCGACTGCGGCCGCCCCTGCGAGCATCACCGTGTCGAGCTCCGCGATTCCTCCGGCCGCGCCCATCCTGTCATGGCCAACGTCGGCTGCCGCAACACGGTCTTTGGCGCCGAAGCCCAGGAAGCCTCCGCGCACTTGAACGACTGGCTGGACGCCGGCATCCGCCACTTCCGCATCGAGTTCGTTCACGAATCCGCGTCCGCCGTCACCCGCATCGCCGAAGCCTTCTCCAGCGCCCTCTCCCGCCGCGCGTCCCATTCGGAGCTCCGCCGTCAGCTCCGCGCCATCGCTCCCCAAGGCGTCACGCAAGGCAGCCTCTTCGTCCCCACGGGCTCCGTCCTTCCCGTTCTGCAATGATCGGAAAAGATGGTCAAGAAAAAAAGCGTCAAGGGCGCAAGTGCGCGATGAACGTGGGGCCTGCGCCCAGCGGTGACGGCTGCAAGCTTGGAAAATCCGTCGAATTCGTCGTGCCCACCACCACTACGGAGCCGTCGGGAAGCGGCAGCACCCAATCGATAGAATCGTCCGCGCTGCCGCCCAGGTAAGTGGACCAAACCAGCGCGCCCGTATCGTCGAACACGAAGACGAACCCGTCCGTCCCGCCCGCCAGAGTGGGTTGCACTGCGTCCATCAGCGGCAGGCCGCCTTCCGTCGTGCCGCCAACAAACGCATTCGTTCCGAACCCGGCCACCGGCGGAGCCATCGTTTCCACTTGGGTGAAAGCAGCTCCCACGTAAGTTCCGTAGGTGACGTTGCCGATCGGATCCGTGATCAAGTAATACGCCTGCGGCGGATCCGGAGTCTGCGACGCCTGAAGAATTCCGTTGGCGCTCACGGTCAGGTTGTACGCCGGCCGGTCCAGCGCCAGCAGGTTCGTCCAAGTGACCCCATCGTCCACGCTCTTCACGATAAAGCTGCCGCTGCCCGCGCCTTGCGTGACGCGAACCGCCAGATAAATGGTTCCGGGTTGCGATGGATCGAACGCGATCGAGGTAGTCTGACCCGGATACAAGGTCTGCGACTTCGCAAAATTGCCGTTCCGGTAAATCAGCGCGTTGCCGTCCTCCATTTCCGCCACATCACCAGTGTTTGGATCGACGGCCACCAGGACCGACGTGCTGCCGAATATCACGCTGCTGGAGCCGGCGCTCGACCACGTCTTACCGCCGTCTTGCGTGCGCGACAAATTCGGAACGTTGGGGCAGAACCCAATGCAGTTTGTGATCCCCACCACGTAAGCCCATCCGGCGTGCGTCGGATCCACCTGGACGAACTGCGACTTGGTGCTGGTGGAAGCCGATGGCGACTGATTCTCCATCGACGGACCCACCTCTTGAACATCCCATGTGTCGCCCCCGTCGGTGCTGCGATACATCCACGGTCCGGCCCCGTACAGCAAACCTTGCACGCTCGGATCGGCCGTCAGGGACACTATTCGCTCGCCACCGGACGATATTCCGTCGAACACCGCGGTCCACGTGACCCCGCCATCTGTGGAGCGATAGATCCGCGGATGAGGGTCTACGTTCGGGACGGCGTCCAGGCTGAGATACAGGCGGGTAGAATCGAAGGGGTCCACCACGATCGCCAGACATGGGCCACTGAGAAGCAGGCTCCACGTCGAGCCATTGTCCTGGCTCACAAACAAGCCGCTCAAGGTGGCCGCATAGATCCGGCTTCCATTCTTCGGATCAACGGCAAATCCCGATATCGAAACCGTGAGCTGCGTCTGCGTCGCCTGGCCGTCTTGAATCTGAAGGTGACCGTTGGTCTCGCCGAAGATTTGGCGAGCGTTCTCCGTCACCGGTACGCCCAGCGACCCCGCTCCGGCGAATTGGAATCCTCCACCCGCGCGGTGCAGAGCCCAGGGAGTCTCGGCGCACCAGGTGGTGGAACTGGTATCCGCCGCGCACGGACTGGTGAGCGTCGCCCAGGCCGGATACGGAGCGCGGATCAGGGACGACCCGTCCGGGGCGATGGTCATTGCCTCCAGGTTCGACACCAGCACCGCGCGCCCCAGCGTGTCGAGCTGGATCGGCTTCACGTCTGCATAAAATTCGAAGGGAAACAGAGCCGCATACTGGAGCACACCGTTGGTATCCAACTTCGCCACCGCTGTCTGATATACCCCCGTGGGGCCTTGATAAGACTGCGGGGTCGTTGGAAAATCGGTCGAGTTATTCGAGACTGCGATGTACGCCGCGCCGGCATTATCCACGGCGAGCGACATGGCCGTCTGCCCGCCGCTGCCGCCCAGGTAAGTGGCATACTTCAACGCCGAGCCATCCGGCGCGAACTTCGCCACGTACAACGCCGTGCCCCTCGATTTAGGTGCGGCCTGCAACGCGTTGGCCGTGGGCAAATCGGGCGCGGTGGTGTGGGCCGCGACAATGATATTCCCGTTGGTGTCAGCGGCGACGCCCGCGACGTTGGTGAACATAGTCCCAGTGCTGTTGCTCAAATCCGCGGCGTTGCCAAGGTAGGTCCCGAACAGCAGGTTCTTCCCCGTCGCGTCCAGCTTCCCCACCCAGATCGGCCCACAAGTGTACAGCGGCTTCACCGTGGGCAGCGTGCACGCCGTGGGATTCGCCGCAATCAGGATGTTGCCCTGAAGGTCCACTCCCCAGCGGTTGTACAGCGAAGTAAGATTCACGCTGACCGCGAAATCGAGCGACGCCCCAACGCAGCACTGCGCGGCAATCCATCCCCAAAGCAGCAACGCTAACCATGGACCCCTACCAAGCCGCATTCCCCGATAGTATCCGCTCCAACCACGGCGTGACACCGGAGAATCCTCAGGCCGTCGCGCGGGCGGATGCACGCCGTTGCCAACCGGCGGCAACGTCGGCGAAGATCATCGGTAAGGTTTTCTGGATCTCCCAGCCAGGGTAATGGGCCTGCATTTTGCGGAGGTCGCTGTAGTAGCAGATGTGGTCTCCGATGCGATTATTCTCCACGTAGCGCCAATTCATCTTGTTCCCGGTGACGTCCTCAGCCATGCGGAAGGCTTCCAGGATGGAACACGAGTTCGATTTTCCGCCCCCGAGATTGTACACTTCGGCGATCCGAGGGGCCTTCCAAAACTCATACATAAAGCTAGCTACGTCCCCGGAGTGGATGTTGTCGCGCACCTGTTTGCCTTTATATCCGAACACGCGATATTCGCGTCCCTCCACGTTGCACTTGATCAAGTAACTCAGAAAGCCGTGCAACTCAACCCCGGTGTGATGGGGGCCGGTCAGGCAGCCGCCGCGAAGGCAGCAACTGGGTATGCCGAAATAGCGGCCATACTCCTGCACCAGGACGTCGCCGGCGAGCTTGGAAGCCCCGAATAGGGAATGCTTGCTTTGGTCGATGGGAAAATCTTCGGCGATTCCGTGCTCAAAGGCAGGATCGGCGTAGTCCCAGCGGGTTTCCAGCTCAACCAGGGGCAGGTTATTGGGGCGGTCTCCGTAAACTTTGTTGGTGGACATGTGAATGAAGGGCGATTCGGGGCAGGAACGGCGAGCCGCCTCCAAAAGGTGCAGCGTCCCGAGCGCGTTCACTTCGAAGTCCAGAAACGGAATCGCCGCGGCGCGATCGTGCGACGGCTGCGCGGCGGTGTGGATGATGAGGTCCGGCTTCAATTCCGCTACCAGCGCCAACACCGCTTCGCGATCGCGAATGTCAATGGCGGAGTGCGAATAGTCCGGGATCTCCGCACGCAACTGCCCCAGAACCCAACTGGTATCGCCTTCGGGACCGAAAAAGACCGCGCGATGATTGCTGTCGATGCCGGAGACAGAGAACCCCAATCGAGAAAATGCGCGCGTCACCTCCGAGCCGATCAGCCCGCATGAACCGGTCACCAACGCCTTCGGTCGCCTCAGCATGAGTCCATCCCTTTCAAAACTATCTCACGCTGGAGAATTGGGCGGAAGCGCAACGCGTTTCAAAGGTCTCAGGACTGCCCTGAGTCCGGCGGCGAAGGTTTCGCCGCAAACCTCTTTTCGCCGCAACCTAGCAAGTCCACGTGCAGGACTCCGGCGTGCGAATTCAGTTGCAACATATGCCGCCAGCGCGGAATCGTATAGTGGTAAAGATGATTCTTTAGTCGAGGATAGTACGGACGGGGGCGGATAGCGCTTTGGCCACTTCTGGGTTCACCAGACGATTGTACTTGGGACGTAAATGAGAGACTCTGCCAACCTGGATTTTCTGCGCGGCTGCGCGGTATTGTCGGTTGTCCTGTCCCATGTTTACGGCGCCTTCTTCGGTGGGAACCTTTCCACCATCAATAGTATTCGTATCGCGGCCGAGAATGTTGGCTTGGGCGGAGTCTTGTTCTTCTTCGTCCACACCAGCCTTGTTCTTTTCCTCTCCATGGAGAGAACGCGATCAAGACAGCTTGCCCTCGATTTCTATGTCCGGCGATTCTTCCGCATTTACCCTTTGTGCTGGCTTTGCATTGCGGTTGTCCTGACAACCGGGCTAGGCGACACGCCGGATAGCCCAGCGCACCAGTTTCAAGCTCTTGGATTGCGCGGAGTCATCGCCAACGTCGCGCTGCTACAGAACATTACCCGCTCTCCCGATGCGATTGGACCGTTATGGAGTCTACCGTGGGAAGTGCAAATGTATGTTGTCCTGCCGGTCTTATTTATTCTGGTGGCTCGCAAGGGCAAAGGCTGGCTGCCGATCGCCTTGTGGGCTGCACTCACGGTCTGTGGAGCGATGTCCGCACTGCCCGGATTCCCAAAGGGGTTGGGCTTTACCCGAATTCCTCCGATGTTTCTTGGAGGCATCGTGGCGTACCAGATGCGGAACCGGCGAAGGATTTTCAAGGGGCGCCTTTGGCCCGTGTTTGTGCTTTCGCTTATCGGGGTCCGTCTCCTGCTACTTCACGGAGATTCCTTTTGGACGCCGTGGAATGCCGCCGTCAATTCTTTCACCTGTTTGGTCCTCGGACTCAGCATACCGATGTTCTCGGAAATTCAATCGCCCGCGCTGGTTGAATGTTCGAAGCAGTTGGCGAAGTATTCATACGGCATCTACTTGTTCCACGTGCCGGCACGAGCTTTGGTGCTTGGTTACATGAGCTGGATCCCTTCGTGGGGGCGGTGTGCGGCTTTTGTCGTTATCACCGGCGCAGTATCCGTGCTGGTCTATCACATCCTCGAGGAGCCGCTCATTAAGCTGGGGCGGAGAATTACCACGAAGCTGTTCTCTCCCCATGTTCGCGACAACCTACTCCGCGAGGATCAGCCGGTATTTCAAAAAGGATAATGATTCGCTATCGACGCCTACCTCGGAAGTTCTCGCGGCGCGTTAAGGTGCGAATTTGAGCTTACACTGAGGAGGGCCTGGTAGCAATGTCGACCAAGGGCCGTTAGGACGCCGGTTTTGGGGTTGTTTCCTTACTTTCCACAGTCACCCTGGCGCGGACACGCCGCGCCATATGAATTCACCGTTGAATATCGCAGCTCCGGCCTCGCCCTCTATCGCCGGACGGGGAACCCGTGAAGCGCGCCGCCGCAGTTCTTTTCTTCTCCGCCCTGATCGTGCTGATCCATTGGCGCGCCGGAACCTATCGCTCCGATTTCGGACGCTACTCCGACGAAGGCATGCATTATGTCACGGGCCTCATGATCCACGATTTTGCCGTCTCCGGAGAGTGGCGCCATCCCATGCAGTTCGCCGGCAACTACTACGCCCACTTCCCCAAAGTCGCACTCGGCACTTGGCCTCCCGTCTTCGAAACCCTCCAAGCCGCCTGGGAACTACCCTTCGGCGTCTCGCGCATTTCCCTACTGCTGCTGGTTCAACTACTCGCCGTGCTGCTGGCTTGGCTGGTCTACGAATCCGCCGCCCCGCGCTGCGGCGCCCTTTTTGCCGCACTCGCCGGCGCCCTGCTCATCGCCTCGCCCCTAACGCAGTACGTCTCCTCAATGGTCATGGCCGAAGTCCCGCTCGCGCTCTTCAGCCTCGCCGCCGTGCTCGCCTGGATCCGTTTTCAAAACACGGCCGCAACCCGTGATGCCGTGATCTTCGCCAGCTTGACGATTCTGGCCATCCTCACCAAAGGCAACGGATGGCTGATTCCCATGCTCGCCGTTGCTGCTCTGATCCTCACGCGCTCCTGGACCCTGGTCCGTACCCGCGGTCTGTGGATCGCCGCCGCGCTCGTCTCGGCCGTGTGCGTGCCCTACACCCTCCTGACGATGCACATCGAGCAGCAAGGCTGGGACTCGACCGCCATCCCCGGCGCCTCCCTCCTTCTCGCCTCCGTTACGGCGCATGCCCGCTTTGCCGCCGCAATCCTCGGATGGCCTCTCACGATCTTGGCCGTCGCCGGCGCTCTCGCCCGCATCGTCCCTATCGCGCGGCGCGCGAAATCCGATCCCTTCTGGATCGTCCTGGCCCTCTACGGCCTGCTGATCATTCTCTTCCACGCGGCCGTCCCGACCAGCATCGAGCCGCGAAAGATCTATCAAATCGCGCCCGTCCTCTGCCTGTTCGCCGTTGCCGCGCTCGCCGACCTCGCCGATTGGTTTCCGCCCCGCCCCATCCTCCGCCCCGCGCTGGCCGCTGCCGCTATCGCGACCTTCGCACTCACAGGATTCTCCCTGCTTCCGCCCTTCGATCCGGGATTCGTTCCCGCCGTCCAGTTCCTTCTCGCCCGCCCCGACACGGATCGCGCCGCCATTCTCATCGCCTCCAATCCCTACTTCGACGATTTCGAAGCCGCTCTCATTTCCGAATGGGCCTCCCGCCGCCGCGATTCCGGAACCTATCTCCTCCGCGCCACCAAAATTCTTTCCTCCACCGTTGACGCTCATGGCTCCATCGATTTCGTGCCCAAGGACTCGTCTCCCGAAGCGCTGCGCAACCACCTCGCCTCCATCCCCGTCAGCTACGTCCTAATCGACACCTCACCCGCGCTCCTCTCCTACCGCCATCACGAACTCCTCCGCCAGGCGCTCGAAACGGATCCCGCAGAATGGGAACAAGTCTACGCCGCGCAATCCACGGCCTTGAACCGGCCGCACGATATCCGCATCTTCCATTACCGGAAGGATGTGCGCGGCGTGGCGGTCCGCTTCAACGTCGACCTGTCGCGGAAAATCGATCAGACCATCGAGGTCGGCGCACCCAAGCCGTAGTTTCTTTACGTATTCCGGCGTAGTTACGAATTCAGTTGCAACGCATCCCGCCTGCGCGGAATCGTATAGTGGCAAATATGACTCTTTACTGGCTCGCCGGGGCTGTCGTGGTCTTAGTTTTGGGTTATCTGTTGCGGCACGGAATTCTAAAAGCCGTTAGGACGCCGGTTTTCGGGTTGTTTCATTACTTTTACTATAGAGACGGGAGCCACACCTGGAGTAAAACTTCGTGGATGGGCGTGCCGTTGCTTAAACTTCCGCTTGACCTGTGGCGCTATCAGGACGTGCTGTGGGAGAGCAAGCCGGATCTGATCATCGAAACCGGTACGAACAAGGGCGGCAGCGCGCTGTATCTGGCGCAGTTGTGCGACCTGATGGGGAACGGAAGGATCGTCACCGTAGACATCGCCGCACCGCCGCAAGGCGTTCCCAGTCATCCCCGGATCAAATACGTGATCGGGTCCTCCACCGACAAGGATATCTTTTCTACGATTCGCGCCGAGGTTCGTCCGCCGGAACGGGTGATGGTTATTTTGGATTCGGACCATGCGCGCGATCATGTCCGCGGCGAACTGGCTTTGTACGCACCTCTGGTTACTCCCGGCTGCTATCTGGTGGTTGAGGATACGAATGTCAACGGTCACCCGATTTACCGCTCGCATGGTCCGGGCCCGATGGAGGCGCTGGACGAGTTTTGGGGGACGGCCATGGGGAAGTGCTTCCGGATCGACTCTGAACTTGAAGCCAAGTACGAAATCACGTTTTACCCCAAGGGGTGGTTGAAGAGGCTAGTGTAGTGTCCAGGAATTAGCTGGACTTTCGTTTAGGGGTTTTACGAGCAGTGCAGCCGGGCTGGATCTGTTCGAGAGTTTGACGGCATCTGGCGAGTTTGGCGAGGATCGAGTCGACGGTGGCGGTCCAGACGAAGGGTTTGGGGCTTGCGTTCCAAGCAGCCAGGAAATCCTGGATCGCCGCAGTGAGATCAGCGACGCAAAGAAAGGAATCGCGGCGGATGCGCTTGTTGGTCAACTCGGCGAACCAACGCTCAATGAGGTTGAGCCAACTGCAACTGGTGGGAACGTAATGGATGACGAAGCGCGTATGCTTTTTGAGCCACGCTTTGACCTCGACCGTGCCGTGGGTACCGTAATTGTCAATCACTAGATGGAGCGGTGTGTTGCCCGGAAATTCCCGGTTGATGCGCCGCAGAAACTTCAAGAACTCTTGATGCCGGTGCCGCGTGCGACATTCCCCGATGACTTTCCCCTGCAGCACATCCAGAGCTGCGAACAGCGTGGTGGTTCCGTTTCGCTTGTAGTCGTGGGTCATCGTACCGCAACGTCCCTTTTTCAACGGCAGACCGGGCTGAGTGCGGTTTAAGGCTTGAATTTGGCTCTTTTCGTCGACACAGAGCACCATCGCTTGGTCGGGCGGATTCAAGTAAAGACCAATGACATCGGTGAGCTTTTCGAGGAACTTCGGGTCCCGCGACAACTTGAACTTTTTGGTGCGGTGCGGCTTGATGTTGTGACTGCGCCACAGATTACTTACTGTCGATTTGCTGATCCGCTGATTGGCCGCCATCAGACGGCAACTCCAGTGCGTCATCCCTTTCGGTTTGGATTGCAGTGTAGCGTCGATGACGGCCTTGATTCGCTCCGGATCGTAGGTGGCCTTGCGGCCCCGGCCCGGTGCGATCTCCCATAGACCCGACAGACCTTGCGCGACAAAACGCTCTCGCCACAGACGAACTGTTTTCCGATTGACATTCAACTCGGCAGCGATGGCAGCCTCCGATTTACCGCCGCCCGATGCGAGCACGATGCGGCCCCGAAGGGCCACCTGTTGCGGCGTTCCCAACGCCGTCAACCACTGCTGGATCTGCTCCCGCTGATCCTCAGACACGACCAGCACGGGGGTTGGGCGGGGCATGACCCAGTATGAACCAGTCTTATCTGAATGTCCAGCTATTTGTTGGACACTACACTAGCGAGCTGAAGAGAGTCGCGTAGGAACGCTCTACGAGACGGGGCGTGCGCCGGATGGCAAAGACGCCAGAATGGACCGCCGCAACTGGTCTTCCCCGCCCAGCGGCAGCGCATAGGTTTGGCCGGCTTGCGCGAAGCGGCCGCGCCAGGCATCGTCGCTCCAGGCGCGGTCAATCGCGGTGCGCAGCGCCTCGACATCGCCGGCCGGCACGACGATGGCTTGCTCTTCGGTGAGCACGTCGTCGACGCCCAGGCTGGTGGAAGCGATGACGCATTTGCCCAGCGCCATCGCCTGCAGGTACACGCCGATGCCCGCTTGCGTGGTGGAATCGGGAACGATGGGGATCACCACCAGGCGCGAGGCGGCCATCATGGCTACAAAGAACTCCGCGGATTGGTCGTGGGTGAAGATTTCGACGTTCTCCGGGACCGGAATTCCGTGCAAGGAGGAGCCGTGAGGGTTCATGTCCTTCTCGGTGGAGGTGAGGACCTTAACGGGGATCTTCAGCGGGGCGACGGCAGCGAAGAGGGTGGCAAAATCGCGGCGCGACCTGCCGCCGCAAAACACGTAGTCTCCATTTGTAGCTTGGGTCCGCCGGATCACTTCAATTGCGTTAATTTTGAATGGAATGTATTGAAATTTAGAAGGGGGAAGATGGAAACTATCCTGGAAAACCCTGCTGTTCTTGAAATAGACCAGAAAGCGATCGACGCGGTTCAGGCTCCAGCGAATCAGAAGGAGCCTGGGGCCATGCAGCGGACCGGCAAAAAAATCTAAGGTGGTAATACGGCAGGGGAGGAACGGCAGAAGGGTGAAGGCGGCCGCGAAAAATACGATATCGGGAAGCGAGAAGTGGAGCACCAGGTGATCCGAGCGGAGAGCCGCGCGGAGCAGCCGCAGACGGCGCGGCCAAGCCGACGGGAATGCTTGCTCGGGGAACGTGAGCACCGTGACGCCGGGGCCCGCCACGCGCTCCAGGCCCGCAATATCCGTCGCGATCCGCAAAGGTGGATTCTAACATAGGCTTCCGACGGAGTGCGGTATTCTGGATGTTGCATGACCGGGCAGCGAATTCGCGTGATCTCTATCATGGAGGCGGATTTCGTGACTGGCCCGGCGAAGAATCTGCTTGAGTTCGGGCAGCGGACGCGCTCCGAAGTAGATCTATCGATCGTCGCTTATTTACGGGGCGGGCAGCCGGAAACCGAGTTTATTCGAGCGGCGCGCGCGGCCGGACTTCCTCTCGATATCGTGCACGAACGCGGACGCTTCGATACTTCCGTTACCGAAAAGCTGCGCGAAGCGGTCGAGCGCCGGCAACCGGATTTGATCCAGACGCACAACACCAAGTCCCACTTCTTCCTGCGCCTGTCTGGAATCTGGCGGGAGCGAACCTGGATCGCGTTTCACCACGGCTACACCAACCCGGATTTCAAGATGCGGGTTTACGATCTGACCGACCGCTGGTCGTTGCGCGCGGCGGGGCATCTGGTAACGGTGTGCGAAGCCTTCGCCGACGAACTGGCGCGGCGCGGCATCCCTCGTGCGCGGCTGAGCGTACAACACAATTCGGTGAAGGCGCCTGCGCCAGCCAGCGAGTCCAACATTAGACGCGTCCGGTCGGAATTAGGACTGGTGGAAGGCACACCGATGCTGCTTTCGATCGGCCGGCTGTCGCACGAGAAGGGGCACCTGGATTTGCTGCGGGCGTTGCCGGAATTGAGCGCGGCCGGAGTCCGGTTTCACTTGGCGATTGTCGGAGAAGGCCCGGAGCGGGCCAATCTGGAGGCTGAGATCCGGAAGAGGAAAATTGAAACGCAAGTGACACTCACCGGACTTCAGCATGACGTGCGGCCGTATTATGCGCTGGCAGACGTTGTAGTGCTGCCGTCACATTCCGAGGGGTCGCCGAATGTGCTGCTGGAAGGCATGATCCACGGCCGTCCGATTGTGGCCACCCGCGTGGGAGGCGTGCCGGAGATCGCGGTTCACGAAGAGACGGCGCTGCTGGCGCCTCCGCGAGATCCGGGAGCGCTGGCGGCGGCGATACGGCGGATGCTATCCGACCAGGGGCTGCGGGACCGGCTGGCTGCGCGAGCGCGGCAGGTGGCCGCGTCGGCGTATTCGCCTCAGGCTTACTGCGAATCGATGATCAGTTTGTATGAGCGGCTGACCGGAGCGGGCGTCCGGTCATGAATCGCGCGCCGCGCGTCTCGGCTATCGTGCCGCTATATAACAAAGCGCCCTACATTCGGCGGTGCCTGGATTCGATCCTCGGTCAGACTTACAGCGATTTTGAAGCGATTGTGGTCGACGATGGATCTACAGACAGTGGCCCGGCTATCGCAGCGAAGTATACAGACCCGCGCATCCGCTTGTTGCGGCAAGACAACGCGGGTCCGGGAGCGGCGCGGAACCGGGGGGCTAGGGAAGCGCGCGGGCAACTACTGGCGTTTCTCGATAGCGACGATGCCTGGGACCCGGTTTATCTGGCGGAGACGGTTCGCCTGATGGATGGTTTCGGCGAAAACGTCGCGATGCTGGCCTGGGCCATGCTGGAGCTTCCGGCGGGTATCTCCACCGCACGGCGATGGGCAAAGATGGGAATACCGGACGGCCGCTTTCGCGCGAGAAATGCCGCGCAGGCTGAGTTGGTGGCGGGGATGCTTCCGATCATCCTGACCTCGGCGGCGGTGATTCGCAAGGCGGCGTTTGACCAAGTGGGAGGGTTTTACGACAAGAATCGCTGCGTGTTTGCCGAGGACACTTACCTGTGGCTGAAACTGCTCCTGCGGTTTGAGGTAGCCTTCGCCGCACGGCCGCTGTCGTTGCAATACCTGGATGCCTCAGAGTTGAGCCAGAACTGGAAGGGAATCCGTCCCGTGGAGCCGTTTCTGACCGATGGAGGAGACTTGTACGGGATGTGTCCGCCGGAGTTGCGCGAATTATTGCGGCGTGTCCTGGCGCTGCGAGCCTGCAAAACGGCCAGCGTATATGGGTATTTCGGGGAGCACGCGCGGGCGCGCGACTTGGTGCGCAGTTTTGTGACCCCCGCGGACTGGCGGCTTCCGTGGTTTTTCCCGGCATTGGTCGGTTGCACACCGGTAGCGAAATGGCTGGGCTCGGCCGCCCGCTTCATGCGCCTGAATCTGCGAGCAACGCATGCGTAGCCCGCTTCTCTGGTTTGCGGCTCTGGTGGCCGTATTGATACCGCTCTGCGTGCTGTTCGCGCAGACCGCTTCGCCGGCGCCTTTTGGATATGACGAAGCCGATTACATGTACGCGGGGACGCGGGGCTTTGCCGCGAACTATCTGGATCGCGGCTCGCTTAGCATGTTCGGGTACATCGAAAAAGGGCTCGATTTGCTGCACGACAAGAGCCAGCGGGAAAGCATGTCCCGGTTCATTAGAAGTTCGGGCGACCTGGATTTCTACCGGCATTATCACGGTCCGGCGTACGCCTATTGGATCGCGCTCTGGCACGCGCTGGGGGCACGCGGAGAATCGGTCTACCGTGCCAGCGGCCTGGTCTTGCACGCGCTGGAAGCAGTCCTGATTTTTTGGATGTTCGTTCGCGTCTTTCCGCATCTTCCTGCCGCGGCTGCGTTTGTGGCCGCGGTGACGTTCGCGATGAACCGCACCGCCTTAGTCGCCGCGACGGCGATCACCCAGCACGTCGCGTTCGCGTTTTTGGCTTGCGGCGCGCTGTTTGCGGTCGCGGAGTTCTTGCGCACCGGCGAGAAACGGTTCTGGTACGCGGCGGCCGTCCTGATGGCGGCGGCTTTTGCGGCCGTGGAGATCGCCGCGGTGATGATCGGTTCGGTGGTGGTGACGGTGGCGTGGGCTAACCGGAACTGGGGAATTAAGGCGCTGATCTCCCTGTTTGCGCGGGGCGCCGTTTGCTTCCTCGCCGCGCTCGCTTTGCTTTGGCCGCCCGGGGTGTTTCAGCTCAATGCGCTCAAAGGGTACATGTATCTGGCCTATATGGCCGTGGCGCGCAAGACCTTCACGCCAATTAGTCCGCTTAGTTTGTGGAGCTTCAAGCTACGCGAGTATCCTCTGGAATTCGCGCTGCTCCTGGGGGCGATGGTTGTGGGTGCATTGTGGCTGTGGCGGGCCAAGAGCTTTCGGGCCGCGATGCCGTTCCTGTTCTATGCGATCGCCTTCTTCGGAGTGACGATGGCGATCACCGTGCCGTACACTTATTACCACGTGTCGCTCACAATGGCGCTGGCGGTAGTGACCGGCGTATTGTTCGGAGAACTGTGGAACAGGGTCAACAGTGCGGTCCGGCTGGCCGCGCTAGGCGCGGTGCTCGCCTCGCTGGCCGCGCTGGACGTGGGATTCTACCGGGAGACCGAGCAGGTGCATGCGGCGAAGCCATCCGGCACGGCGGACGCGATCGGGTATCTGAGCACGCACGGGGCGGAGCAGGCGCTGGTGCCGTATGTGATGGTGCCGCCGTTGCATTTCTATAAACCGGAGTTGGCCACTACCGGCTATGACGAGAGCAGCGGAGAAATCCTATCGCAACAAGCCGCGGGGCTGCCGGCCGGAACGCTTGTATTTTGCGGGCTCCCCGTATGCCAGCAAGTGGACGGAGCCGCGGCCGCTACGGCGGAACGGGTGGGGACGCTGCCCGACGGGGACCAAGCGATGTACGCGATGCGCCTGACGCGGTGAGGTTTTCCTAGGGGACCATGACGGAGAAAAGAATTCGAGCCGGAGTTGTAGGCGCGGGCTACGTCGCCAACCATCACCTGCGCGCACTGCGTGACTTGCCCTTCCTGGAGATCACCGGAGTTACGGATCTTGATCCGGAGCGGGCGCGTCTGCTGGCGGCGAAATTTGGAGCGCCCGTATTCGCAAATCTGGCGGCGATGAAGCAGGCTGCTCCGGACGTCATTCATGTGCTTACGCCGCCGGCGTCGCACCGGGCGCTGACGCTCCAGGCGCTGGAGATGGGCTGCCATGTTTTTGTGGAAAAGCCAATGGCGGAGAGCGCGGCGGAATGCGACGAAATGATCCAGCAGGCGCGGCGCTGCGGGCGGATACTATCGGTGAATCATTCGGCCCGTTTCGATCCGGTGGTACTCCAAGCGGCCGAGATGGTCCGCTCCGGGGCGCTGGGCGAGCCGATCGCGGTGCATTTCATCCGAAGCTCGGACTATCCTCCCTACGCGGGCGGTCCCTTGCCGGCGCCCTATCGCCAGGGGTCGTACCCGTTCCGGGACCTTGGGGTTCATGGGCTGTACCTGATCGAGTTGTTCTTGGGACCCACGCGGGATTTGCGCGTGCGCCACTACCAAAGCGGGCGCGACCCGATGTTGACTTTCGACGAGTGGAGAGCGGACGTGGATTGCCGCGACGGCACGGGATACATGTTCCTGTCCTGGAATTCGCGCCCGATCCAAAATGAGCTGCTGATTCAGTGTACCCGGGGGGTGCTCCACGTCGACTGCTTTCTGCAAACTTGCGAATTGAGCTCGACGTTTCCGGGGCCGAAACAGATCGGGATGGTGATCAGCGGAACGCGCAATGCGATCCGCAAATCCTTTGCGGTCCCCTGGAGCCTGGTGCGATTCGCGACCGGGAAGCTCAAGCCTTCCCCGGGGATTTACCGCGGCGTGCAGGACTTTTATTACGCCTTGCAAGCCGGGAAGCCGGTTCCGGTGGCGCCGGAAGAAGGGCGGAACGCGATCGCGTGGATCGAAAAGGCGTCGTGCGAGGCGGATCGCCAGAAGGCGGAGAAACTTCGGCAGCAAACCGCGCCCACGCTTCAGCCCGCGCGCATCCTGGTGACGGGCGGGGGAGGGTTCCTGGGCGGGGCTCTGGTGGATCGCCTGAGGCAAAAGGATGAGCCGCTGCGCCTGCTGTTGCGCCGCCCACCCAAGCCTGGGTCGCCCGCCGATCCGGAACGTTCCGGCGCGCCGGTTTCGGCGGTCTACGGAAGCCTGGGACAACCGGAGATCGTGGATGCGGCGATGCAGGGAATCGACTTGGTCTATCACGTGGGAGCGGCGATGAAGGGCGGCAAGGAGGAGTTCGAACAGGGCACGATTTGGGGCACGCGCAATGTCATCGACGCCTGCCTGAAGCATGGGGTCAAGCGCCTGGTGTATGTCAGCTCACTGAGCGTGATGGATCACGCGGGACACCGGACGGGCGACCCGGTTGTCGAGGAGTCCAGGCAGGAGCCGTTTCCGGACCGGCGCGGCGCTTATACACAGACCAAGATGGAGGCGGAGCGTATGGTCCTGGAGGCGATGCGCGACCGCAATCTGCCGTGCGTGGTGATTCGCCCGGGACAGATTTTCGGACCCGGCGCGGAGAACGTCGCGCCCAACGGGGCGATCGCGATTGCCGGAAGATGGATCGTGGCCGGGAGCGGATCGAGGAAGTTGCCTCTGGTCTATTGCGAGGACGTGGTGGACGGGTTGATTGAAGCTGGAGACTCCTCTGAGGCTCTGGGACAAGTGGTCAATCTGGTGGACACGACGCCGGTGGATCAAAATGAGTACTTGCGCCACCGGCAAGCCGCGCCCGCAGGGAAACTTGGAAGAAAGAAGGTGCTCCGCGTTCCAGTGGTTGTACTGATGGCGGCGGCGTACATGATTGAACTGCTGGGTAAGGCGCTCAAGCGTAACGTTCCCCTGTCGCGGTATAAGATCCGGTCTCTCAATCCGCTATACCCGTTCGACGTGTCCAAGGCGGGACGAGTGTTAAAATGGAAGCCACGGGTAGGTGTTACCCGTGGTTTGCAGCAGACATTTCATTCGGAGTCTCACACTTAGGACTTTAGGCCGTCTGGCCTAGGCTCGCCGCCCCCTGGACCGTGTGGCCAGGGGGGAACCATGAAGTTGAAGGTAGTGGCGGCAGCCCTAGTGGTGGCAGGAGCGGTTGGGGCGCAGACGCAAGTGAATGTGAGCAGGCAGACCAAGGACGACAGTTCGTCCGGCGCAAGTTTCGTCTTCCCGTTTCTTACCGGCGCCACGCTTCCGGCGCAGTGTACTCCGGGGAGCATTTTCTTCAATTCCGGCGGCGCCGCGGGGGCGAATCTGTACGGGTGCGTCTCGGCCAATACTTGGGCGCTCGAGGGCGGCGGATCGGGGGGAGGCTCGATTAGCGGCCTCTTGGCCGTTCAGCAAAGTTCCGGGACGGTCTTGACGATCGGCGGCGCCTGCACGATTTTGCAGCCGTGCCTGGTGCACCTGGGATCGAACGTCTACAGTTACACGGGACCGTCTTCTGCTACGCTCACGGGCGGGAGCGGAGCGGTTTATGTGTATGTCGACACAAACGGAGACATCACCGTGGGTGAGAGCGCATCGGGCTCGCCTGCTTTGACGTGTTCGGGGTGCGTGCTGGCGGCATCGGTCACGCAATTCCCTCCGGGAACAGTTCCGCTGGCAAACTGGTCCGCATCCAGTGGCGCGTGGTTGACGGGGAACAACGACGTGGCTTTGCAGAGCGGGGGGCCGGTGTTCGTGGCGGGAAGCAACGTGAGCGTGGCGCAGGCGGGCGATACCGTAACGATTGAGGCTTATCTCGAATCCCTTCCCAGCGGGCCGCAGCCCACATGCTCCTCGACCACCGGAGGATTCATGTGGTACATTCCCGGGGTTACAGGCGTTAAAGACACCGTCCAGGTTTGTGCGAAAGATGCTACCAACACCTATGCGTGGAGGACTTTGTACTAATGCGCGGCATCTCCTTTGAATTGCGCACAACGCTCCGCTCTGCGCTCCTGGCCGTTCCCCTTGCTATGGGGGCCCTCCCGTTATTCGCTCAGCCAACGGTTACCGTAGCGGGCGCGACACAAACGCAAGCCGCAATGTCGATTCGAAACTACAGCGGGTCCTGCACGATTGCCGTATCGGAATCGCCGAGCTTGACTCCGTTGCATCCGGATGTGAATCCGGCCGAGTATCTGAATTCGAATATCGATACCGGGCGTGCGGACACGATTACTCAGAGCAACGGCGCGCGGCTGGTCACGATCGGGCATATGAACGACGACCGGGCGTTGGCCGCATTCACCACGTACTACTGGCAAGTCAGCGGATGCGGTGGAAGCGTGACGGGCTCCTTTTCGACCGCGACGCTCAGCAACGGCAGCACGCAACAGTGGCCGGCGCCGTTCAATTTCAATAATCCCTGGAATTTCGGTTACCCGCAGGTGAATCTGTTGAACCCCGCGCCGGTGGTCGATCCGGTTACAGGCGTGAAAATCATGCCGGTAAATAGCGCGGCGGATTGGGGCTGGCGCACCGGGGGCGGCCCGAACGGTCTTCAATCCAGTTACACGGCGTTCGCCTACTGGAGCGGCGGCTCGGGGTGGTCGAATCCGGGGAATATCGTCAACCAGAGCACCAGTAATGCGACAACGTCGAATACCAATTCACTGGATCTGTACGCGCTAGGATCGGGCGCCTATCCGGCGGATCCGTGGAACGGGATTTCGGTGGACGACCTGGGGATCGTGCCGTGGGGCTCAGCGACAAATTCCACCGGCAACAACAACCAGATCACGCTGTGCATTTTTACGTCGCCCAGCGCCGGGTGCCAGGGCACACCGGTCAGGGTGACTCTGCCCACCACATTCGGCCAGGTGATGAGCGGGTCGAGCGATCCGGATCAACCCTTCCCCGCGGCGTTTCCGGCAGCTTTTTTCGCGGGCTGGGGATTGACTGCGCCGCTCGGTCCCGATCACGTCAATACGAACGGCACGCTTTCCTGCACGGCCTCCGTCTGCACGATTATGGGCCCGACGCGCCAAGCGAACTTTCCCAGCGGCATGGCCGTGGGCCAGAAGATTTATATCGCTGGATCGTCGCCCACCTGCACCAATAACCTTTGCACTTTGGCGTCGTATCAGGGCGCGGCACAGATTACGATTGCCGAGAGTCTGACCATCAGCGGCGCCAACTTCATCACGCTGATGTGGGGCGTACGAGTTCAGAAGGCCAGTTCAACCGGATCGGTCACGGTAGGGTTGGCGTTTAAACAGGCGGGAGCGCGGGGATTGCAGAATCAGGGAGCAAACTCGGGAAGCATAGCGTCCGCCAGTTTTACAAGCGGGGACGGGCACGTCGGATTCCTGGCCGTTTTGCCTACAACCGCTTTCTCGGGGATCTCCTCCCTCTATTTCGTATCCGGAGACGGGACAGCGCGGCGGCTGTGGAGCTTGAGAATCCCTTCGGACAGCTCATGCTTCTCCCCCGCTGGAGCGAATAACCAGCCAACCGGCCAAAACTTTACGATCCTGAATCCGTCGATCGCGTTCTCGCCAACGAATCCGAAGCTGTTCTATCTGGCTTACGGAAACGCGGCGGGCTCGACATCGATTTACGCAGTCACGTACACGGGGGACGCTTTCACGAATATCCCGCCAGACAATTACTCGTTGTCGATGGATGGGAACGTACCGCTTTATTTTTCGCCTTGCGATCAAACTTCATGGGTGAATCTGTTGCCGCCCACCAGCGGCTTCGATCTCAACAGCCAGATCGCAACCAACGCTCCGGGATACAACGCTGCTCTGTACGGGACTTCCTTCACGTTGGCCGGGGTTAGCGGAACGACGGCGTTCTTCTCGAACAACTATTCCGGGCAGAATTACCCGGCCTGGATCGCCGTAGTGGATCTTTCTCAGAATCCGGCCAAGCTGGTGAATATGATCCATACGCTGGACGGGACCGGCACGACCAGCGCAACTACAGCGATTGGGCCCGCGGCGATTCGATGGGGCGGGCACCACAATGGCACGGCGACCAATCCTCCGAACACGCTCGAGCTCACCGAGGATAGCCTGACAAATCAGAACTCGAGCGTGATGTTCAGCGGTCCGTTTCAGGCCGTTCCAGTGGGATTGCTGGAAGCCGACGGAGTTACCTGGAACAGCAACACCAGCCTTCCTTGGCCCCCGGACAACAGCTACTACACGCAGTGCCCGAGCGGCAATCCGTATGCCGCATGGAATTACGCGACTGCCCCGGGCGGGACGGGCGTCGCCAACAATTGCGTTACGCTGCGCTTTCCGGTGGGCGGAGTGTGCAACGCGTATCCGAGCTCCACAGAGAAGGCGAACTTTCCGGCGTGCCCGTGGAACAGCAGCTTTACCCAGCCGGTAGCTCTCGCGGTAGGAGACAACTTCGGAGATCCGAACACGACCTCCGCTTGCGGGATAGGCGATGTTGGCGATTGCGAGCATTTTCGTATCGTGCAGATAACGACGGAGGCATCCCCGGCCTATGTGGACGTGGTGGCGATGCGGAACGCGATCTACGATTATTGCTCCTACAATCCCACGTATTTCCCCGGCACGCCGGTAAATAACGGTCTTGACTCTCCAGGGCAAGTGACGCACCTGAATGGATGGACCGCTGTTATGCTGCCGTCCAGGCTGAACGGCTGCGCCACGGGAACCTACTACTATACGTATTCGGCGAGCGGCTCGACTATTCAAGAAGAAGGCAGGCTCCAGGCGGGACACGGGCAGCTGGCGCCGGGGATCACGAGCGGGAACTATTCGTTGATCGCCAACTCCGCCGCCAAAACGAATGTGCCCTTCTCCCAGATGTTTTCGCTTCCCACGCAGTTTTATAGCCTAATCGCGCCGACATTCCAAGGAAACGCTCTCGGGATTGGCGCTGGCGCGGTGCAATCCTACGTCAATAGTCCGGGCGGCGTGCCCTGGATGGTGGACGCCAACGCCATGAATGGAAACTTTGGGTTGGGGTCGGAGGTGACCAGTAACACCATCGGCACGGTGACGCTGACCAACGTGAGCGGAAACGTCTACTCGATCTCGCCACTAACGAACAACGGCAATCCGGTGACACAAGCCGCGTACAAGACCTGGCCGCTGCTGGGATGGGCGGGGAGATACCTGTTGCACAACGTCAGCGGGCCCTCCAGCAGCATCGCGTTATCCCCATGGGGCATTTGCTACGCCTACGCCGCGGGCGAGTGTGTCAGCGGCAGCATGCAGGGCTCAGTGTACGTAAACGTTCCTGGCGCGTACAATTCGGGAAGCTGCAACACGGGTCAGAGTTTTCTTCTGGCGCCTTGCGTCATTACCGGGTTTCCGAGCGGAGGCGGATTCCGCCTGCAGATTATCACGCAGCCCGACACTAACAGCCAAGGTTCGGTGCTGCTCGGCTATGGGTTGACCGCACCGGGAGAGCATTACCCGTACACGGAAGGGAATGCGCTTCCCGACGGGTCGGCGGTTCTGCTCAGCGGGCACCAGACACAAGGATGGGGGACGATGTCCTGGCTAGTGAGGCTTCCACCGCTGGCGCAACCGGGGACCGCCCGTTACCTTGAGACGGATCGCCGCAACCGGTCGCAGTTTGAAGAATCACCGGTGCAGATCCAACCGGGCCTTCCGTATGCTGAGGTGCAGTTTGGCTACTCCCGGTTTATCGGGGCCAATACTTCTCCAGCAGGAAACTTCTTCTGCACGGCGCGCGCGGATGGTTGCAACACCAGCGGCACTCCCTACAATTTCGAGAGTGAGACGCGAACCTTGACCAGTTGCTCCGGCGGTTGCACCATCAATATTCCGGTGATGGCTCCGAATTTGGTGTACTACCGCGTGCGGCGTTCGAGCGACGGTGTCAACTGGATGGCGGGGGATGTGGAGATATTGGCGCGGCCGTAGCGGAGGCCACGCATCTCATTACACGCTTAGCTAGACAACCTAACGGCCCGGCCTCTGACCGTCTTGGATTTCGCGGGGTAATTCCCGCCGCCGCTCACTTCGGCTTGGCCAATGTGTCCCGCGCGGACGCCTCGATCGCTTTCTCCGTCGGCAAATTCGTTCCGTTCCACCCCCCGCCCAGCGCCTGAATCAGAATCGCGCTCGCGGTGAGCCTGCGGGTCAAAATCGTCACCGCACTCACTTGCGCCGTCAGCAGCGTCGCCTGCGCGGTGATCACCGTCAAATAATTGACCGTCCCCGCCGTGTACTGCGCCGTCGAGACTCTCAAGGCGCGATCCGCAGCCTGAATGGTCTCCTGCTCCTTCGCCGATTCCTGCTCCAGAATCCGCAGCGCGGCCAGATTGTCCTCCACCTGTTGGAACGCGGTCAGCACCGTCTGCCGGTAGTTCGCGACGGTCGCGTCGTAAGCCGCACGCTGCTCCGCCACCACCGACCGCCGCCTTCCCGCGTCGAATAATGTCTCGGCCAGTTGCGGTCCCACCGACCACACTCGGGACGGCCAGGTGAACCACTTCACCAGGCTCCCCGCCTCCAGACCCACCGATCCGTTCAATGTCAGCGTGGGATAAAACGCCGCGATCGCGATTCCAATCTGCTCGTTCGCCGCCGCCACCTGCCGCTCCGCAATGGCGATATCCGGCCTCCGCTGCAGCAATTCCGACGGCACCCCGATGGGCACCGGAGGCGGAGGCGTCAGCGATTGCGCAGGCGGAATCGTCAGATCCACCGGCGCCTTGCCGATCAGCATTGCAATCGCATGCTCATACTGCGCGCGCTGCACACCCAGGTCGATCAATTGCGATTGCACCGCGTAAAGTTGCGCTTCGGCCTGCGCCACGTCCAGGTCCGACGCTACTCCGCCGTTGAACCGGTTCCTGGTCAGCGTCAAATACTCCTGATAGGACGAATCTGTGCGCATCAGCAGATCCGCTTCTGCGTCGCTTCCGCGCAACCCGAAATAATCCTGCGCCAGCTCAGCTTGATACAGCAGCTTCACGTTCTCCAGATTCGCGGCGCCGGCCTGCGCGGTATCTGCCGCGGCTGTGATCGATCTGCGGATGCTGCCCCACAAGTCCGGCTCCCACGATGCCGCGGCCGGAAGATTGAAAACGGTCCTCGTCACCGAGCCCGCCGACAGAGCCGTCGCCGTTCCCGCCGCGTTCTTGGCCAAGCTGGTGGTGGTGATCGACGGCGTCGAAGTCACCGTCGGGAACAATCCTGCTCGCGCTTCGGACACCGTCGCTTTCGCCTGCCGGAAGGTCGCCTCCGCCTGCAAAACGCTCTGATTCGAGATGCTGACCTGCTCCTCCAGTTGATTCAGCGCCGGGTCGTTGTACACCTCCCACCACTTGCCTTTCAAATAGGCGTCGCCCGGTTGCGACTGTTTCCAACCCTCGGCTTCCGCTTCCTTGAAGTTCGGTGGCGGCGTCTCCCGGAAGGCCGTGGGAGCGGGCGCCGGCGGTTGCTTATAATCCGGCCCGACTCTGCATCCAGCCAAGACCGCGCATCCCGCTAGAACCCCCAACGACGCGACCATGCCAAACGCGCGTTTCATGCTTCCGATCCCACCGGCTCCGGCCGGCTCTTCTTCTTCCGCACACGGGAAACAAAATGCTGCAGACGGTCGAAGTACAGGTACACCACCGGCGTGGTGAACAACGTTTGCGACTGGCTCACCAGCAACCCTCCGATAATCGTGATGCCCAGCGGCCGGCGCATCTCCGATCCCGTTCCGTGCCCCAGCGCCAAAGGCAGCGCGCCCAGCAGCGCCGCCATGGTGGTCATCATGATGGGGCGGAAGCGCAACTGGCAGGCTTCGTAAATCGCGTCCAGCGAGTTCTTGCCCTCCCTGCGCTCCGCCGCAATAGCGAAGTCGATCATCAGAATCGCGTTCTTCTTCACCAGCCCGATCAGCAAGATGATCCCGATGATGCCGATGATGTCCAGATCGTTTTTAGTCAGCATCAGCGCCAGCAGCGCGCCCACGCCCGCCGAAGGCAGCGTCGAAAGTATGGTGATGGGGTGAATGTAACTCTCGTACAGAATCCCCAGCACCAGGTATACGGTAATGAGCGCCGCGGCCACCAGCAGCGGCTCCGAGCTCAGCGAATCCTGATACGCCTCCGCGGTTCCCACGTAGCCGGTCTGAATGCTGGTCGGCAACCCCACCTCGCGAGCCTTGGCGCCGATTGCATCCTCCGCATCGCCCAGAGCCACGCCATTCAGCAGGTTGAAGGAAATAGTGGCGGCCGGGAAAAGCCCCTGGTGCGACACGGCCAGCGCGGTCAGATCGGTGTTGAAGTGCGCAAACGCCGACAAGCGGAACATGCTGGCCGCCGGGCGAGGTGACAAAGACGCGCTTCAGGATGTCCGGGCTCTGCCAGTACTTCGGCGCGGCTTCCATCACCACGAAATATTGATTCAAGGAAGTGAACATGGTCGAGACCGGCGCCTGCCCGAAGGCGTCATACAGGGTCGCGTCGATCAGCTTCGAAGAGATCCCCAGCCGTGCCGCGGTCGGCCGGTCATAGTCCACGTAGGTCTCCAGACCGCGAATTTGCTGATCCGTGTTCACGTCGGCGATGATCCTGATGGTCTTCAGCGCGTCCAGCATTTTCGGAGCCCAGGTGACCAGATCCTGCACGTTGTCGCTGGTCATGGTGTATTGATAGTCCGCATTGGCCTGCCGTCCTCCCACGCGCACGTCTTGCGCCGCCGTCAAATACAGCGTCGCGCCCGGAACCTTCGCCAGCTTCGGGCGCAGCCGGTCGATGATCTGCTGCGCCGTCTCGGTCCGCTGTCCCAGCGGCTTTAGGGACATGAACACACGCGCGGTATCGGTCGCGCGCCCGGTGCCCCCTCCGGCGAATCCCATCACCGTGTCCACCGTCGGATCCGCGTGAAGAATCGACTCATACCGGCGCAGCAACTGGTCCAGTTGCTGGAAAGAGGTGTCCTGATCCGCCTGAATGTTGCCATTCAGCCGGCCTGTGTCCTGCACCGGGAAGAAGCCCTTCGAAACCCGGACAAACAGATATCCGCTCAGGGCCACCGTGCCCAGCAGGACCAGCAAAGTAATAAAGGAGTGCCTCAATACCACCCGCAGAGCGGCCGTATACATCCGCACGGCCCAGTCCAGCACCGCTTCGGAAGCCCGGTAGAGCCAGCCGTGCCGCTCCTCAGCCTGGTGCTTCAGCAGATGCGCGCACATCATCGGCGTGGCCGTCAGCGAAATCACCATGGAGATGGCGATCGCCACCGAAAGCGTCACCGCGAACTCGCGCAGCAGGCGCCCGACGATTCCGCCCATCAGCAGCAGCGGAATGAATACAGCGACCAGCGAAATGCTGATGGTCAACACGGTCGACCCGATCTCCTCCGCGCCCTTCAGCGCCGCCGGAATCGGCTTCATCCCCTGCTCCAGATAGCGCGTGATGTTCTCGATCACCACGATTGCGTCGTCCACCACGAACCCGGTCGAAATAGTCAGCGCCATCAGCGAAAGATTGTCGACGCTGAATCCCGCCAGGTACATGACGCCAAACGTCCCGATCAGCGAGACCGGCACCGCTACGCTGGGAATGAACGTGGTCCGGGCGTTGCGCAGGAAGAAGAACACCACCAGCACCACCAGCGCCACCGACAGTCCCAAAGACCGCTCCACATCTGTCACCGATGCCCGGATGGTCACCGTCTGATCCAGCGCCAGGTTCATGTCGATGGCCGCCGGAATCGCCGCATGAAGCTGCGGCAGCTCCTCTTTTACCCGGTCCACCGTGTCGATAATATTGGCCCCCGGCTGGCGGTAGATGATCACCAGCACGGACGGCTCCACGTTCGCGTAACCCGCGTTGCGCACGTCCTGCACCGAATCGATCGCCACGCCGATATCGGAGATGCGCACCGGCGCACCCTGATAATAGGTGACGATCAGCGGAGCATAATCGGCAGCCTTGAAAATCTGGTCGTTGGCCCCGACCTCCCACATCTGCCCGTTGCTGGAAAAATGCCCCTTCGGCTTGTTCGCGTTGGCGTTGGCCAGCGCCGTCCGCACCTGCTCGAATCCGATGCCGTATTTGTTCACCGCGTCCGGATTCAACTCCACGCGCACCGAGGGAAGCGCGCTCCCGCCCACCGTCACCTGTCCCACTCCCTGAATCTGTGACAGCTTTTGGGCCATGATGGTGGACGCGGAGTCGTACATCTGGGTCTTGTCCAGAACCTTCGACGTCAGCGTCACGATCATGATCGGCGAATCCGCCGGGTTCACCTTTCGATAGGTCGGATTGCTGGTCAGATTGGTGGGAAGGTAACTGCGCGCCGCGGCGATGGCCGCCTGCACGTCTCGCGCCGCCGCGTCGATGTTGCGGTTCAGGTCGAACTGCAGCGTGATCGACGTCGATCCCAAAGTGCTGATCGAGGTCATCTCCGTCACCGCGGCAATATGGCCGAGCTGTCTTTCCAGAGGCGTCGCCACGGACGAAGCCATGGTCTCCGCGGAGCCGCCCGGCAGCGACGCGTTCACCGAAATGGTGGGGAAATCCACTTGCGGCAGCGGCGACACCGGCAGCACCTGAAACGCTACGCCGCCGGCCAGCGCAATCGCGACCGTAAGCAGCGTGGTCGCCACCGGCCGCCGGATGAATGGTTCGCAGATACTCATGCGTGCTTCCGGAATCTTTGGGCCAGCCTCTCAAACCACAGGTAAATCACGGGCGTCGTATACAAGGTCAGCGCCTGACTGAAGATCAACCCGCCGATGATGCTGATGCCTAGCGGCTTGCGCAGCTCGGACCCGGTGCCCGTTCCCAGCGCCAGCGGCACTCCGCCCAGCAGCGCCGCCATGGTGGTCATCATGATCGGACGGAACCGCAGCAGGCAGGCCTGGTAAATCGCCTCCCGCGGAGGCTTGCCCTCCTGCCTCTCCGCTTCCAACGCGAAATCGATCATCATGATCGCGTTCTTCTTCACGATGCCGATCAGCAACACGATCCCAATCAGCGCAATCACGCTGAAGTCGTTCTTGAACAGCATCAGCGCCAGCAGCGCGCCCACTCCCGCCGAAGGCAGCGTGGAAAGAATCGTCACGGGATGAATGTAGCTTTCGTACAGCACGCCCAGCACGATATACACCGTTACCAGCGCCGCTAAAATCAACACGCCCTCATTCGCCAGCGACGTCTCGGAACGCCGCTGCCGTGCCCTGGAACTGCGCCTGGATGCTGGCCGGGAGATGCAACTCGTCCTTCACCTTGTTCACCGCCGTAACCGCATCGCCCAAGGACGCGCTGGGCGAGAGATTGAAAGACAGCGTCACCACCGGGAACTGGCCCTGATGGCTGATGGTGATGGGCACCGTGGTCAGGTCCATGTGCGAGAACGCGGCCAAGGGAACCTGCCCGCCACTGGCGTACACCGCCGCGCCCGGCGCCGGACCGTTGAACACCGCTCCCGCCGGCGCCGAGCCGGTTCCCCCCACCACCGAGGTTGACGCGCCGCCCGCGCCATTGGCCGGGCCCTGCGAGAGCCCCGTCGACGACGTGCCTCCCGCCACCAACCCCGCACTGCCTCCGCTGGAACTGGCCGTGGCGCCGGTGCGAATGTATAGATCCCGCAAATCCTGCGGAGATTTCTGATAGCCCGGCATCAGTTCCAGCACCACGTGGTACTGATTCAACTGCGTGAACATGGTCGAGACTTGGCGCTGCCCGTAGGCGTCGTACAGCGTCTGGTCGATCATGGTCGGCGTGATGCCCAGCCGCGAGGCCGTGTCGCGGTCGTACACCAGCTTGGCGCGCAATCCCTGCACCTGCTGGTCGCTGGCTACGTCGGCCAGCTCCGGCGATTGCTGCAGCTTGGCCAGGAACTGCGGCGCGTATTGATTCAGCTCATCCGCGCTGGGGTCCTCCAGCGTGTATTGGAACTGCGTCCGGCTCACCCGGTCCTCCACCGTCAGATCCTGTACCGGCTGCATGTACAAAGTGATCCCCGCGACGTTGGCCAGCTTGGGCTGCAACCGCCGGATAATGTCGGAGGCGTTGATCTTGCGCTGCTCGATCGGTTTCAGATTGATCAAAATTCGCCCACTATTCAGCGTCTGGTTGGTGCCGTCGATGCCGATGAAACTCGACAGGCTGTCGACAGCCGGATCCTTCAGGATCACCGCCGTCAGCGCCTGCTGCAGCCGCGACATCGCTCCGAAAGAGATCGATTGCGCCGCCTCCGACACTCCCTGGATCACGCCCGTATCCTGAATCGGGAAAAAGCCCTTGGGGATGATATAGAACAGATACGCCGTGAATGCCAGCGTCGCCACCGCGACCAGCAGGGTGACCGTCTGGAACCTCAGCACCACCTCCAGCGTTTTTCCGTACCAGCGAATAATCGTGTCGAAGCCGCGCTCGGAAGCGCGGAACAGGCGGCCTTGTTGGTGCTCCGGCCTATGCTTCAACAGCTTGGCGCACATCATCGGCGTCAGCGTCAGGCTGACCACCGCCGACATCAGAATCGTCACGCTCAGCGTCACCGCGAATTCGCGGAACAGCCGGCCCACGATGTCGCCCATGAACAGCAGCGGAATCAGCACCGCGATCAAGGACACCGTCAGCGAGACAATGGTGAACCCTATCTGCGCCGACCCTTTTAGCGCCGCCTCCAGGGGCTTGTCCCCCTCCTCGATGTAGCGGCTGATGTTCTCAATCATCACGATCGCGTCGTCCACCACGAATCCGGTCGAGATCGTCAGCGCCATCATCGACAGATTGTCCAGGCTGTAGCCCAGCAGATACATCACGCCGAAGGTCCCCACCAGCGACAGCGGCACCGCGATGCTGGGGATCACCGTAGCCGAAAGATTACGCAGAAACACGAAGATCACCATCACTACCAGCGCGATGGTTAGCATCAACTCGAACTCAACGTCGGCAACCGAGGCGCGGATCGTATTCGTGCGGTCCGTCAAAATCGTGACCTTGACGTCCATCGGCAGTGTGGCGGTCAACTGCGGCAGCAGCGCGTGGATCGAATCCACCACCGAAATAATGTTGGCCCCCGGCTGGCGCTGGATATTGACGATCACCGCTGGGGTCTCGTTCATCCATGCGGCCTGCCGCACGTTTTCGGTGTCGTCCCTGATCACCGCCACGTCGGTCAGCTTCACCGGAGCGCCGTTGCGGAACGCCACGATCACATGGGCGTAATCCGCGCTGGAAAGCAATTGGTCGTTGGCGCCGATCTGGTAATCCTGATACTCGCCGTCGAAATTGCCCTTAGCTTGATTCACGCTGCCTGCCGTGATCGCGCTGCGGACGTCCTCCAGATTCAGCCCGTAAGAAGCCAGTTGCGTGGGGTTGGCCTGGATTCGCACCGCCGGCTTTTGCCCGCCGCTGATGCTCACCAGGCCGACTCCCGGCAGTTGCGAGATCTTCGGCGCCAGACGCGTATCCGCCAGATCTTCCACCTTTGACAACACCATGGAGGAGGAGCTGAGAGCCAGCGTCAGCACCGGCGTGTCCGCCGGATTGGTCTTCGCGTACAGCGGCGGCACCGGCAGATCCGGCGGCAGGTAGGTGCCCGATGCATTGATCGACTCCTGCACCTCCTGCTCCGCCACGTCGATGTTCAGGCTCAGATTGAATTGCAGCGTGATGACGGAGCTGCCGTCGGAGCTCACGGAAGTCATCTGCTGCAGTCCTGGCACCTCCCCGAACTGGCGCTCCAGCGGCGCCGTCACGGAGGACGCCATCACGTCCGGAGCCGCACCCGGATAGAAGGTCGTTACTTGGATGGTCGGATAGTCTACTTCCGGCAGGGCCGATACCGGCAATTGCCGGAACCCCACCGCGCCGGCCAGCAGAATCGCGACCATTAACAGAGAAGTCGCTATGGGCCGCAGTATGAAGATGCGGGACGGATTCACTTCCCTTTGCCTCCGGGCCCCGGCGCCCGGTTCGCTCCACTCTGTTTGGCTCCGGGCTTGGCTCCCGGCTCGGATCCGGATGGCTTCCCGGAAGCTTGCTCCCCGGGAATTTGTATGTTCACTCGCGTGCCGTCCGGCAAGCTTATCCACGCCGGTCAGCACCACCACGTCGCCGGCCGCGAGACCGGAAGTGATCTCGGTCTGGTCGCCATCGGAGATTCCCACCGTCACGTTGCGCGTGATTACGGTCGAATCCGGCTGCACCAGCCACACGAACGTCGCATTCGAATTCATCTGGATCGCCGCAGTGTTCACCAGCACCACGGCGGTTTTTTCCTCCACCAGCAGCTTGGTCTCGATCAATTGGCTCGGAAACAGCTCGCGCTCCTTATTGTCAAAAATCGCGCGCAAACGCACCGTGCCGGTGGTTTGATCGATCTCGTTGTCGATGGTCGCGAGCTTGCCTGTCGCCAGCTTCTTGGTGTGGCCGCGGTCCCACGCCTCGACCGTCAGCGTCTGGCCTTTGAGCTGCCGCTGCAGCACCGCCTGAAGCTGGTCCTCGGCCAGCGTGAAGATGACGCTGATCGGATCGATCTGCGTGATCACCACCAGTCCATTGGTGTCGGTCGCGTGGACGATGTTTCCCGGATCCACCAGCCGCAATCCCACCACGCCGTCGATATCCGCGGTGATGTGGCAATACACCAGGTTCACCTTCGCGGCATCCAGAACTCCCTGATCGTTCTTGACCGTACCCTCGTACTGATGCACCAGCGCAACTTGCGTGGCCAGCATCTGCTCCGGCACCGCTTTCTGCGGGACCAGCGTTTCATAACGCGCCTGATCGATCTTCGCGTTGGCCAGCAGCGCCTGATCCCGCGCCAGACTCCCCTCCGCCTGGTCCACCGCCGCCTGATACGGCCGCGGATCGATGTCCACCAGCGGATCGCCCTTCTTCACCATCTGCCCTTCGGTGTAGTACACCTTCATCAACTGCCCGTCCACGCGGCTCTTGATGGTGTCGGTATAAATCGGAATCACGTTCCCGGGGTTGCTGTCGTAGACGCCGATGTTGCCGCGCCTGGTCCGCGTGCCGATCACCGGAACCGCCTCGCCTCCGCCGCCCTTTTTTCCGCCAGCTTTCGGCTCGGTGGTCGCACTGGCGATCGAGCCTCCTCCGTGCCTCCAGTAGTAGTAGCCAGCCGCGGCGGCGATCACCAGAATCAGGAACACAATCCACCCGCGCCCTTTACGGGGAGGCCCAGCCGGTGGATGCTGCGTTGGAGACGAAGGCCCGGATGGTGCGGCCGCCGGCGCGCCGCCTAAAGAATTCGGCTCGGATTCGGATGGAGAAAGCGGCTGTGTACCCATCGAAACGAATTATTCACTCTCTTGCGACAGCGGCCGTTGTGAGAAGAGATGCTATCAGTATGAAGCGGCGTTACCCCAAGCGCCAGCGCTATTCGGCTAGGCGCAAGGCTCGGGAGAATGTCACCGTTGCCATCTGCCGCACGACTTGAAAGCTCTATGCCAGCAGGCATAGCTTCCGGGCTTTATCTGCCCGCGTCGGCTTGAGCCAAAGGTTCCGGCCGCACGCCCAATCGCTTCAAGCTCCGGTCGATCCATTGCCGCGTCAGCTTCTCCTGCACTCCGTTCAACGCCAGACGAGCGCGCAGCACATCGAAATCCACGCGATCCAGCGCTTGATCCTGGTTGAAGCACGAAAACACCACCGTCTCTTCCCCAGTCTCAGGGTTCCGGTGCAGTTGCAGGCACTGCGCGCAGATCTCCTTCATCATGCATTGCATCGGTGAATTGATGCTGGCGATCCCTTGATGCCCCGCATTCAGATAGGGTTTCAAAACCGTGTGCCGCGCCTGTTGCACGGCTCGCATCATTCCATCCGACCCGATCACAATCAGCCGGCTCGCCGCGTCCAGTCGAATCTCCGCCGGACCCAACTCCCCGCGCCCGTACGCAGCCATCGCTTCCACGATGTTGCCGGTGAACGTCCGGTCCTGCGGACGGTCTGGCTTGAAACCCGGCGCTTCGTCGCAGCACCACACCACCACGTCGCTGGCGCGCTCGATCTCCTCGATCTTGAACCGGTCGGACATTTTCTTGTAACCGGCGAAATACAGCACCTTGCTGCCTAGCTCGCGAAGCCTCTGCCCGATCGAGAAGAGCACTGCGTTACCCAGTCCTCCGCCCACCAGCAGCACCGTCTCCCGCGCCGGAGTCTCCGTCGGAGTCCCTGTCGGACCCATCAGAATCACCGGCTCGCCCGGCTTCAGCAGCACGCACAAATCCGACGATCCGCCCATCTCCAACACGATGGTCGAAAGCAATCCCTTCTCGCGATCCACCCACGCGCCGGTTAGCGCCAGCCCCTCCATCGCGAGCCTGGTCCCATTCTCACGCGGCGCGAGCGTCTCGAAATTCTGCAAGCGGTAGAACTGCCCCGGCTCAAACGACCGCGCCGCCAGCGGGGCTTCGACAATCACCTCAACCGTGTTCGGCGTCAAACGTACCACTTCCTTGACGGTGGCCCGGAGCTCTCGATTGAGAAGCTCCACCAGCTCCGCCGGCTTCGGTTGCCGCGCGGACTGTTTGCTCAGCATCCGCGAAATCACCGGATACCCTTGCTTGGCGCTGGCCATCGCCTTCACCACGTTGCCCGCAAACGACGGATGCAGATCGCCGAAGAAGCTGATCGCGCGCCCATCCGCCGTAATTGAAGTCAGCACCCGCACGTCCTTCGGCTTGGCGACCTTTTCCGGCGTCACCGGATTGCCCTCTTCATCCACCGTTTCGTAGTACCGCCCGTCGAGCCTCAATTTCCCCGGCTCTTCACGCCCCAGCACCGTATTGGGCTGTGTTCCCGCCGCCACCAGAATCGACTTCGCGGCTAAGGTAGCTGTACTGCCGGTCACCGGCGCGCCGGCTTTCTTGCACCGCAATGCCGCCGCATGCCCGTACCGATCCACTTCCACCGCTTCCGGCGTCAACTCCTCGGCGAACTGCACCCCTTCTTCCAGAGCCTTGGCCACCTCTTCATGATTCAGGGTGTAGCTGGGCGCATCGATCAAGCGCCTCCGGTAAGCGATCGTGGCTCCGCCCCACTTGGTCAGCAATCCCGCCAAATCTGCTGAGCGCCCCTCGCGAGCCGCCGCCTCGCGCTCCGCCCGGATCGCGCGCCCGTGCGCCAGAAACTCCTCCGCCGTCGCCTTCTCTTCCGGATTCCATCCCGCGCGAATCTCCGCTTCGCCGCGCTCGGCGGCAAGGGTTTCGAAGCGTTCCAGGAATTTCTCCACCTGCACCACGTAATACGCCAGTGATTCCGTCGCCGTATCGATCGCCGTCAACCCACCGCCGATCACTACAATCGGCATCCGCACTTGCAGATTCGCCACGGAATCGCGCTTGGCCGCGCCGGTCAATTGCAGCGCCATCAGAAAATCCGACGCCTGCCTTACTCCGCGCGCCAAGCCGTTCGCCATCGGCACAATGGTCGGCCTGCCCGCTCCCGCGCACAGCGCCACGTGATCGAAGCCCATCTCGAACGCGCTGTCGATGCTCAGCGTTCCTCCGAACCTCACTCCTCCGAACATCGCGAACTCCTGCCGCCGCTCCACCAGCAACCGCACGATCTTCAGGAAATTCTTGTTCCACCGCACCGTGATGCCGTACTCGGCCACGCCGCCGAAACCCGCCATCACGCGGTCATCCAGCGGCTCATAAATCTCGCGCACGTCGCGAATCAACCGGAATTCCGAACGTCTGCCCAGAGGGTCGACGCCCGAAAGGGCGGCGTCAAGGGGCTCGATCTTCAATCCGTCGATCCCCACCACCGCGTGCCCGTCGTTCATCAAGTGGTGCGCCAGCGTGAATCCCGCCGGTCCCAACCCCACCACCAGCACTTTCTTGCCCGTGGCTTCGCGCGGCACGGGACGCACAAAATCCAGCGGATTCCAGCGCGTCAGCAAACTGTAAATCTCGAAGCCCCACGGCAGCTCCAGAACATCCTTGAGCGTCCGCGTTTCAATCTGCGGAATGTCCACCGGGTCCTGCTTCTGGAATACGCACGCCTTCATGCAGTCATTGCAAATGCGATGCCCGGTCGCCGCCGCCATCGGATTGTCCACTGTCACAATCGCGAGGGCGCCCACCGGATTCCCGCGCTGCCGGACGACATTCATTTCCGAAATTTTTTCGGACAACGGACAACCCGCCAGCGTCACGCCAAAAACGCTCTTGCGGAACTCCCCCGTCTTCTCCGTCAATCCGGTCGAGCAGCTATCCTTTTCCTGGTTGTGGCACTTGATGCAGTAGTGCGCCTGATCCAGCGCCGCCGTCACATCCATTCCTTGGTCGGTCAGCTCGAATCCCTCGCGCTGCCGCCAATGCTCCGGGGGCAATCTCAATTTCTCCGCGGTTCCGCTCACCAGCGACTCCACCGGAACCAGCCGGTTCATATCCAGCTTGTGCGGTTGCCTGAACAAAACCCCACGCTTATGTTTCGCGCGGCCCGCGGGAGCCAGAGTCGCCCAGGCGGCATAACGCGCCGCGAGCCCGATCTCCAACTCGTACTGGCTTTCCGCCTCCAGCCAAAGCGCGACATGCTTGGCGAACGCGAGCTCCGTCAGTTCCTCGCCCATCCGCTTCGCCAGTTCCTCCGCAATCGCCGGCCCGTCGATCGATGCTGCTTGCTCCGCCGTAATACCCGTTAGCGCCTTCCTCTGAACGAACTTCCGTTTAATCGCATACAGGGGAGCCAGCTCATTCTCCCGAGCCTGCAACGCCGCCACTTCCGCGCCGATCCCAAACAGCTCCGCGATGAAATCTTCCAGATGCGGCGCCAGCTCGATCATCAACTCCGAGCCCGCCTTATCCGCGAACGCCGCCGGATCGCGCCGCGCCGCCAGCAATCGATGATGCAGGTCCGGACTCGCGGTCTCTAAAGCGGTTAGAAACCGCGCATCCAGACGCGCCAATCCCTCGCGGGTATAAAGCTCTGCTACAGAAGGTATGTTCATGAACTAACGAGAGCGATCCGCGTGCGCGGATGCCTGAAGGACTTCTTCCTTTACGGTAACACGCACAACCCGCCAGCTCGAAACATGCTATATAATTGTTGCGGTTATGCACCACTTCAAGTTTTTCGGCGGATGTCTCGCCGCCGCCCTCGCCTTCAGTGCGCCCGCCCTCGCCCAGAACGCAATCACCAAGGCCCCCACCGCGGCCGATTGGGCTGCGATGGCCAAGCTCCCCGACTTTAACGGTGTCTGGGAAGTCGGACTCGGCGGTGGTGGTGGCGGAGGAGGCCGCGGCCGTGGAACCGCCGCCGGAGCCGCACGTGGAACCGCCGCACCGGCAGCCGGAGCGAATGGAGCCGCAGCGAATGGACGTGGTCGCGGAGCGCGTGGCGGAGGCCGCGGTCAAGCTCCCGCCGGACCGTCCCTTACTCCCGCATACGCCGCCAAAGCCAAAGACATGCCGCGCCAGTCCGCCGACGGCCCCACCGCTAACTGCCTTCCGCCCGGACTCCCGGGCATCATGAGTCAGCCCTATCCGCTGGAGTTTCTGCTGACCCCCGGGAAGGTGACCATCATCAGCGAAGCCTACACGCAGGTGCGCCACATCTATACCGACGGCCGCCCGCTTCCCGCGGACCCCGACCCGTCTTTCTACGGGACCTCCATCGGGCACTGGGACGGCGACACTCTGGTCGCCGAAAGCGTCGGCTTCGAAGACGTCCCGCGCGGGATCAACTTCCCGCATAGCGACAAGATGAAAATTGTCGAGCACTTCCATCTCACCGATCCCGACACCATGACCATCCAGACTTCGGTCGAAGATCCCGAAGCGCTCACCATGCCCTACGATATGGGCTCGCGCACCTTGAAGCGCCACCGGAATTGGACCATCGCGGAGTACATCTGCGAGGAGAACAATCGCAATTATGTCGATGCCAACGGCAAAGCGGGAGTCAATCTCTCCAATCCTTTGGCGTCGCCGAAATAATTTGTTAGAAAGGTGATTATGACCATCAACGTGACCGCCATTAAAGTGACCAAAGCCGCCCGTCGGATCGCCCTGCTGGGAACGCTTTTGGCCGGCGTTGCCACCCTCGCCCTGGCCCATCATTCATACTCGGCGTTCGATATGTCGGGGGAGAAAACCCTCTCGGGCGTAGTCAAGAAGTTCGACTACACCAATCCCCACTCCTGGATCTGGCTGGATGTCAAGAACGATCAGGGTGGCGTGGATACCTGGGGCATTGAGGGAATGAGCCCGAATTATCTCTCGCGGCGAGGCTGGAACCGGCAGACCCTAAAGCCCGGCGACAAGGTCACCATCACTTTCCATCCGACCAAGGAGGGCCTGGGCGGCAGCTTCGTCTCCGGCGTGAAGGAGAACGGCGAGAAGCTGGGGATGACCGGCGCCATCGCCAACCCTTAATTGGCGTATATTCGCGTGAATTCGCGGCCCGGTTTTGCTTAAGTTAAGCCTGGTTCAGGAAGTACCCCGCGGCCAGCTCGGGCTTGAGCTCCAGCGCCCGCACCCACGCCTGACGAGCCCCGGCGTGATCGCCGGACGCCTCCAGCGCGTGCCCTAAATTGAGCTGCGCTTCCGCAAAATCCGGCTTGGCCGCGATCGCTTCGCGATACGACCGGATGGCGCTCTCCAGATCCCCCGATTCCTGATACAGAATGGCCGTGTTCTGGAGCACCTCGGCAGACCGGTCGCCCAGTTCCTGCAAGCACAGGTGCCAGCGCAGCCCGCTCGCGGCATCGTTCTGCTCCAGAGCGTTCGCGGCCATCCCTCGTGCGGCTTCCAAATTGCCCGGCTCGCGCTTGAGCAGCTCCACCAGGACGTCCTGGGATTCCCCATGCTTACCCAGCTTCCAGTAAGCCAGCGCCAGGTTCAGCTCCGCTCCGCTCCAACCGGGATGCTTCTTCAGGCACGCCAGCATGCAATCCGCCGCGCCTTGATAGTCCCCTCGCTGGAGTTTCAAGTAGCCGCAGCGAAACTGTGCGTGCTCAAACTCCGGACAGTCCTTTTCCGCCAGTTCGGTGTACAGAGCCTCGGCCTGGTCCGGAAAACCCTGTTCCTCGATCGTCACCGCCCGCTGATAACGCAAATCGGTGCGCTCCGGGGCCAGCGCCAAAGCCGCCTCCAGAGCCTGCCGCGACCCTTCCAGGTCGCCCATTTCGTAGTTCACCGCCGCCAGGTTGACGTGCGCCGCGGTCGCGTCCGGACGGAGCGACGCAGCGTTTTGATACGCCGCCGCGGAATCCAGCAGTTTACCCAGCTTCTGGTAGGTCACGCCCAGATTGAACCAATAATCGTAATTGCTGGGATGCAGCTCCACCAGGCGTCCGTAGTGCCCAGCGGCCTCCTCGTAGTTTCCTTCCGCGAACGCCGCAGTGCTCAAGCCCTCCAAGGCCGCGTGCGCCGTCTTGTCGCGGGCCAGCAGAGCCTGGGCTTGCCTCCGCACCAGTTCGTAATCCTTGCGCTGCATGCCCAGCGCGATCAGATTCGACGCCGCCTCATCGCATGCCGGATTGCGCCGCAGAACCTGCTCGTAGATCTCCACGGCTTCGTCGAATTCCCACGCCAGTTGCAGCGCGACGCCTTTCCCCAGCAGCGCCGCTTCCATTCCGGGCGCCTTCTCCAGGCACTTGCCGAAGGCCTCCAGTGCTTCGTCCGGCCGTTTCAGGTGCAGTAGGCAGATTCCCTTCACCAGGTGCGCATCCGTGTGCGTCGGATCCAGTTCGGTGGCTTTGGTGAAGCACGGTAAGGCGTCTTCGAACCGGCCGAGATGGTACAAGCACGCTCCGTGCTGGTAGTGCCCCTCGGCGTAGTGCGGACGAAGCACCAGTAACTTCTCGTATTCGGCGCCCGCTTCCTCGTAGCGTTCGAGCTCGGCTAGTAAATGCGCGCGCCCCGCCACGGTCTCCGCCGTTTCGGCCGCGCCCGACAAGCCGGAGTCCAGCGACGCCAGCGCCGCACCAACATCACCTTTCAGGTGAGCCATGACCGCGCGCGCCAGACCGTCTCCTGACGTTCCGGAGAGCCCGTTCCCCTTCGGGGGAACTTTGCGCGTTACGGGGAATTGCGTGATTTGGGACATCTGCATTGTACCTGACAAAATCATCGGCGCTCTTCCCGGATCTCTTTAGGATTAAGTCAGGTTTTTCGCTTAGCTCTAGTACCGCGGTACATGCCTACATTCAGGCGGCCCACTCCGGATTTCTTAGTCCAGGACGCAACGGGACCGGCGGGCCCAGCGGTGAGCGCGTTTCCGCCTCCGGGCGCACCCCGCGCCAGGCCAGCCCCGCACGAGCTTCGGGAAGATCGCTGGGATTCGATCTCCTCAGCTCTGGCTCGCGAATCTGAATCAGCGAAATTGCTCTCGCGCGCTGGAATCCGGCCAGGCCGGCAACCAGGCTGGAAGGCCGGAATCTGCGCCTCCGGTCGGGTTGCACCGCGTGCGGCAGCGCCACCGCGGGCGCGGGGAACGGAACCAGCCCAGCCCGCTCCGGCGCTATTGGGGACTGAACGGCAAGCAGTGCCCGCTCTTCCTCAGGTGTCATCGGTTGCTTCCCAGGCGCAACCGCGTCCCAGGCTTGCGGCGTCTCCCCGGACCAGTTCATCCGTGCCGGTGTAGAAAGCCCGGCCCAGCCAGGGAGTCTCTCTTCCAGAACACCGGCAATGATTCCGGTGGGAGAACCCACCAGCGTCCCCTCGGGCGTTATGGCACTCCACGCGGCAATCTGCCAGGATGAGGTCACCGGACGCCTATCCGAGTCCGTCAGCGGCCGGGGATGGCGCAGTTTTGCGGGGGCCTCGCGCAGGCCCGGACGAACCTTTGAGCGAACCAGAGGCGGCGCGGTTGCTCTCGGCTCCAGACGCGGTCGCGCCCCAGACAATTCGCGATCGGCCACGCCGAGAATATAAACTCCTGGAACGCTGGGGAGGCGCGGGGCTGCTTCCAGTTCTAAACGGCCTGCACGCGACGTAGGCATCGGCGGGATCGCGCCCCAGTCAGGGATCGCCGGAGTCGAACTTCCGTCCTGAACATCGAAGTGCCAGTTTGTTAGATCGGCTTCCCGGAAACGCACCGCGAATTGCAGTGGGAACTCGGGTGCGGACCAAGCGGGTGAAACCCTAAAATCCGCACCGGCCACGCTCCATCCCGTAGCCCCTGCTCGCAAAACGACCGGCAAAGTATGCCACCCATTGGCCGGGGTACGATCTGCGTCGGGATAGACCAGCGTGGACTCGATCTGGGAAGCCGCCGCGCGCAGATGCGTCACTGACACGGGAGGCGGAGGCGTCAACATCCACCGTGCGCCCTCTGCTTGCCCCAGCCTCGGAGAAGGCCCGGGACGCAACGCCGACGCGGCAATTCCGGCCTCGGGATAACGCAGTGTCGACTCCCGTGGAGATGAAGGCTCGAACAACTCCGCTAAACCGGAGGAACCCGGCGCCACTTTCGACGCCGCCGGGGCCGGTTGCGCCAGTCGCGGAGAGCAGCCGAGCGCTAAGCCAGACGGAGCGGCGGTAGCCTCAGGGTAGCGCGGCGCGATTTCGGGCTGATACGCCGGTGCGGACAAATCCACAACACCAGCCGCGCCGTCCCGTGCCGGGGTCCACGCGGCCGACTCCGGTTGCCGCAGCCCCACAGGCGAAAGCAGCCGGGCACGGCTTACTGCATCCCCTGCCGCGCCGAGATTCCGAAGTTGGTGAGTTCCAGCCTGCGGGTAAAGCAGTCTGGGCGCCATGCCAAAGCCCGGGACTTCGGTCCAGGCGGCGGAATCGGTTCGCGGCGCTTCCCGCTCTTTGGATACCAATGGCTGGGCCACCAATGGCGTAAGCTTCGGGGGCGAGCCTTGAGGCAAGCCAGGTGATGGAAGGCCAGTCCTCGGACGGAATGACAACCGCACGGCGGCCGGCGCTCCCTCCAAAATACCGGTCGACCCGGCGGAATCGGTTTGCGTCGCCTCCCGCTCTTTGGGTACTAATGGCTTCGCCACCGATGGCGGAAGGCTCCCGGGCGAGCCTTGAGGCAAGCCAGGTGAGGTAAGGACAGTCCTCGGATGGAACGACAACCGCACGGCGCCCGGCGTTAACTCCAAAATATCGGTCGATCCGGTGGAATCGGTTCGCGGCGCCTCCCACTTTTTGGCGACTAACGGCGAAAGCTTCCCGGGCGAGCCTTGACGCAACCCGGGTGAGGGAACGTCACTGCTCGGATAGAACGGCGCCCGCACGGCGCTGGGCAGTTCCTCCAAAATACCGAAGCCAGGGGTCTCTGCCCTCCGATCGGACGGGGCCCTCCAATCGGTTAGGGCCAGGTCGAGCAGGGCTGCCGCCTCCCTGCGAATGCTCGGCTGTCGCGGCGTCAGATCGACAAAGGGGAGCCGCAACACGAGCCCCGGCGGATCGAGAGCGGACTCTAACTGCCGATCGCGTTCCGTTCCGTTGTCTGCGATCTCTGGCCGCAGCCCCGGGTTCGGCGCCAGATTCTCTTGGAGTGCTGGCTCCGGCTCCGTCTCGGTGGGCTCGGCAGCCTGCGCTTCCCCGCTAACCGCGTCCCCGCTAACCGATAGTGCGGACAGGAAATCTTTGAAGACTGCGGTCCCGAAATTCAGCGGCTCGGCGGGATCCTCCAGACGCAGCTGATCGATATCCGGACCCGGTAGGATCCAATCCGGTTTTTCCTGCACGATGGCGGGATGAAGCCGGTTAGAAATCGCCCCTTCGGGTTCCGTGACTACCTCTTCGCTCGCTGGCTCTTCGTTCCCTTCCTGGTCCGCAGTCAAAACGGCGTCTTCGATCAAGACGGCCGGACCTTCGGGAAGCCGCGCCGGAGTGGCGGGCGGGGAGAACTCGAAGGACTGTCGTATCTCCGCGGGGCCACCAGGCCAGGCGTCTGGGCGCGGCTGCCGGAGGAACGCCTCCCGCGCCGCTGGAATCGCGATTTCGGGAACGGCGCTTTCGGAAACCGCCGGCTCTGGAGCAGGCAGCCGGCGCATGGAGGGACCCGGGCTAACCGGGGGAGGCGGCGGCGGAGCGGGCGGCCGGCCGGCATCGATTCTTTCCTGAGCGGGCCTTGCCGGCGTTTGCCATTCCGGCGCGGGAGCGCTTTCCTGTGGAGCGGGCTGCAACGGCGTCTTGCGGGCCGGCTCAGTGAACAGAGGGTCCAGCACGCGCCGCAAGGCTAGGCCGGACTGTTCGTCGTGGTACGCTACCTCATGCTGCTGTGAGCAGAACTGGCGCTTCTTGGACGCAAACAGTCCCAGCTTCTTCTTGCAGTAAAGGCATTGCATCGGGCGGCTCTGCTCCTCATCTTCTTCATCGCCCGTTTCCCCGAGGAACCTTAGACCTGCCCTCGCAACCCACTGTATTTGCTAAGAAATGCAGTCACTCAAGCAGAGGTTTAGTGCGGCGCCAAACACGCCGCCAGCAGTCCCGCCTTCAACTGCTCCTCCACCGGAGGCTCCAGTTTGCGGCCTTGATGCGTCAGATAGAACACGTCCAGAGCCTTGTGAGCCTCGGTATCGATCAGCACCACCTCGATATTGCACCCGGTGTCGGAAATCACCCGCGCCAGATCGTACAGCAGCCCGGGGCGGTCCTCCGCCACGATTTCCACCAGCGTCGCCGCCTCCGATACATCGTTCTTCACCGCGACCCTCGGTTTCAAGCGAGCCCTGGACGGCAGTAACGGCTTGGGCCGCCCACGCAGCAGTTTTTCGGCTTCGTGCTTACCCTCCAACACCTTCCGCACCACGCCCCGCAGCCGGTCAACTTCGGTCGGGTTCAAGTCCAGCGTCCGGTGCGGATCGGAGAAGGTAAACGTATCCACCGCCACTCCCCGCGCATTCGTGAACGCCTCCGCCTTCACGATGTTCAGCCCGAAACTCGCTACCGCTCCGGCCACGCTGGCAAATAGCGCCGGACGGTCCTTGGTTAGCAGCGTCAGCTTGTAGATTCCGCGCTGATGCTCGATCTCGATCGCCACGGCCCGCGACTCCAACTGCCGCGCCAGCGTGTAGTGCGTGTCCATCTCGGCCTGCGAATGCGTCCGTAAATAGCGCATCGGCAGCCCCTCCAGGAATTGCGCGCGCTCCGGCGCGACCCCGGCGGGAGAATGAATGCGCTCCGTCTCCAGTTCCTTCGTCAGCTCCTCATGGGCCAGCAGATACACGCGCCACAACTGCTCCATCCGCCAGGGCGTCATGGCTTGCGGATTCACCGCGCTGATATCCGCGTAGGTCAGCATGGTCAGCAGTTTCAGCCGCTCGATGGTTCCGATCCGTTCCGCCAGCGCCCGCGCCGTCGCGCCATCGTGCAGATCGCGCGAGCTCATGATGCCGGACATATCCAGATGGCGCTCGATCAGAAACTCCACCGTAGACCGGTCCGCGTCCGGAGCACCCAGCCGGTCCATCACCTTGTGCGCAACCTCCACCGCGGCCTGCGAATGATCGCGCCCGCTGCCTTTGCCGATATCGTGCAGCACCAGAGCGAATCGCACCAGCGCCGGATCCTCGATTTCGCCCATCAACTCCGCGAACCGGCCGTCGCTAATCTGCTCCAGGGCGCCGATCGCCACCAGCGTGTGCTCATCCACCGTGTAGCGATGATAAAAATCCCGCACCACCAGGCATTCGATGTTGGTCCACTCCGGCAGAGCCGCCGCCAGCGCGCCCGTTTCCTGCATTGCCCGCAGCCCAGCCGCCGGCCTCGGCAAGGACAGCAGCCGTTTCCATTCGGCCCAGTTGGCTTTGGGCGCGATGCCTCGCACGCGCTCGATCGTGTCCGGCGCCAGCCGCAGTTGGTGCCGGGCGACAAATTCATACAGCGATAAATCCTGAGGGGGTTGCGGCGCGCGCAGCAGCACCCGCTCCCGGGACACCGTGAAATCCGTGGTGGAAAGCCGGCTGCGCCACTCGTGGAAGCGTCCCAGCAGCGATCCCGGCCGTTCCGTACAAACCTCGATCGCGTGCCGCACCGCGCGATCCACCACGCGCGCGTACCGGTAATAATCGCGCATCAGCGTTGCGGGCTGCTCCGCCAGCGCGTCCTGCGCTTCGAAGCTCAGCACGTTCTGATCGCGCCCCGTCAGTTCATGCAGGCGGATGCGCACGCCGCCCAAAAACGCCAGCGCTCCCTCCAGGGAGGGAATGCCCTCATGCGGATCGATCTGCATCAGCCACCGCGTGGTCTGCAAATCCCGCAAGCCCCCGGGAGCATCCTTAATGTTTGGCTCCAGATGATAGATCGTGTTCTGGAACTTGGCGCGGCGCCCTTCCGCTAAGCCGGCCAGTTGCTGCGTCACCGCTCCGCCTCGCTTCGCTAAGAATCCTTGGAATCGCTCGCGCAGCGCTTCGAACACCGCTGGATCCCCGGTGAGCAAACGCCGGTCCAACAGACTAATGGTCAGCTCCGCGTTGTCGGAATGTTCGATGCAGCATTCCGGAACGCTGTGTACCGAATGGCTGGGCCGCAGCCCGCCGTCCCACAACAATTGCAGAAAATCCGCCAGAGCCTCGCGCGGAGGCGTAATCGCATCGGTCAACGTCAGCAGCAGCAAGTCCACGTCGGCTTGCGGAAACAGTTCTTTCCTACCGTATCCGCCGACCGCCAGCAAAGCCATGCCGGAGTTGGTCCGCGGCGCCAGCGTCTGCGCGTATGCCTCCAGCACTTGCCGGTCGACATCGGCTGTCCGCGCCGCCAGAATCCGGTGAACCCCTTCCGGAGGCGGAGGCGGAACGATGACTGCTTCGCTCACAGGTACACTCCCCATCGTCTTAAAGCGCGGACTCCCCGCGATCGTCATTGCGAATCCGGATCGCGTCCGCGACATCATACACGAAAATCTTCCCGTCGCCGATCTTGCCCGATCTGGCCGATTCCACTAATGTCCGGATCACTTCCTCCTGCCTCTGGTCCGTAACTACCATCTCGACCTTCACTTTCGGCAGCAGATCCACCTGGTACTCCATCCCGCGGTAGACCTCTTTATGTCCTTTTTGCCGCCCGTGCCCCCGCACTTCGGTGATGGTCATGCCGTCTACCCCGATTCCTTTCAGCGCTTCCTTCACGTCCTCCAATTTGTGCGGCTGAATGATGGCTTCGATTCTCTTCACGCAGTTCTCCGAACCTCCCCAGTATAGAAACAGCGTGTAGCGATTGCTTTTCAAACTTTTAATGGGCCGGATTGAATCTTTCTATCGGGGCGGCGTTCCGGGCTCGAATTTCGGTGCTCCGTATCGATAAGGAAAGCGTGAGCTTCTTCGTCGAGCACATGCAGCAGTTGTTCGAAAGCGCGCAATCGGCCGCGAGTCCGTCGGAGATGACGATTCTTATCGGCCAGGACGACGCCATCAGGATGATCGCCGGTTCCGATTGGCCGCTCGATTCGCTCGCCCTGGACCGCGGCGCGAAATCCGCCTACCGCGTTATCGGCTCATTCGATGGGACAATCCGCATCGAGGGCCGGGAAGGCTCCCGCCGCTGCGTCATGGAATCGACCACCCCCGCCCACACCGCCAGACTGCTTCTCGGTTGCTAACACAAGTCCTCCCAGACGCCCTCCTGGCGCAACGCGAACCGCACCGCCATGAAATCCGGCTCGTTGAGTCCCAGCACCTGGACCGTCACCCGGACGCGATGATGTGGCCGATCTGAAATGGCGCCGGGTAAAACTGGGCCGGTAGGCCGCAGTATTCGCAACGCTCTTTGGCCCGCTGGCGAACCAGCCCCACAAGCGCCCCAGGCGTTATTTTTTTTCGGGGCAAATTGCCAAATGCCGGCGAGCCTCGGACTGCATCACGGCCAGCAAGTTCGAAACATGTACGTAACTCTCGAGCTCCGCCGTCTGATCTCAAGAAAGTTCGCCGCTCTGGCCCGCCTCGGCCAGTTCGTTCATCCGCTCCACATCGCGCGGTTCGAAAGTAAAGGAAAGGAGGTACCGCGCCACTTCCGGCGCAAGCGGCTGTCCATGGGTCTGGATTAACCGCGCCAGAATCGCGGATTCGCTATTGGGGACGATCGCCTGCGAACTCATGGCTCGTTTCTATGTTCGCACACACAACGCGAAGCCTTGTGCAACTCCTACCGAACTCTGAGAGCCTTTTTAGGAGACCCACTCCAGCTCGATCTTCTTCGCCGCCGCGTCGATACTAGTTATCTTGAAGCTGCGAATTTGCCCGGCGCGTGGAGCCTCCGCCGCCGCTCCCGCGCCGCTGCCGCCCGACTTCCATTTCTGGCTCAGCATCGCCGTCAACGCGGATAGATCGGCATTGCCGGCTCCCACGGAAGCTTCGCTTTTCTGCTCCGGAACCTTCACCGTCGCCGTCACGCCTTCGCCGAGCTCCACTTTCGCGCGACCGTTCGAAATATCCACGATGCGTCCGCTGACGCTCTCGCCCACCTTCCGCTCCGCCAGGTACTCGTCGATGCTGGTCGGCTCCAGTTGCTTGATCCCCAGCTTGAAGCGCCGCCGCTCGCGGTCCACCTCCAGCACCTGAGCCTTCACCACTTGCCCGACCTTCAAAACCTCATTGGGATGATTCAAACGTTTCTCGCGGCTGATGTCGCCGATGTGGATCATCCCTTCGATCCCGCTGCCCAGCTCCACAAACGCTCCGAACTTCGCCAGGCTCGTCACCGGACCCTCCGCGGTCGAGCCCACCAGGTACTTCTTCACCGCGTCTTCCCACGGGTCGCCCAGCGCCTGCTTCAGCCCCAGCGCGATTCGCTTGTCGGCCGGATTCACTCCCAGCACCACCACTTCCACCACTTCGCCCGGCTTCACCACGTCCGCGGCTTTGACGTTCTTCCTGGTCCACGACATCTCGGTGACGTGAATCAAGCCCTCGATGCCGGGCTCCAGCTCCACGAACGCGCCGAAATCGGTCACCCGCGAAACCTTCCCCTGCACCCTCGACCCTTGCGGATACTTCTCCGGCACCAGCGACCACGGGTCCGGAGCCAACTGCTTCAGACCCAGCGCGATCTTCCGCGTCTCGCGGTTGATCTTAAGAATCTTCACCTGAATCTGCTCGCCGGCCTTCACCACGTCGGATGGCTTTACGTTGCGCGCGTACGCCATGTCGGTTACGTGCAGCAATCCGTCCACCCCGCCCAGATCCACGAACGCCCCGAAATCTGTCAGCGTGCGCACCGTGCCGGTCACCACGGAGCCTTCCTGCAAGTCCTCGAACGCCTTGCGCTTGGCCTCGCGCTCGTGCTCCTCCAGCACCACGCGCCGGTCCACCACAACGTCTTCTTCTTCCGTATCCAGCTTGGTGATGCGGCACTCGATTTCCTGATCCACCAGTTTCTCGAGCTCCGCCTGGTCCCGAGCCCCGCTCCGCGAAGCCGGCATAAACGCGCGCACGCCTACGTCCACGCGCAGCCCGCCCTTCACCACCTCCAGCACCTTGCCGGCAATGGTCCGCTTCTCCGCGAACGCCGATTCGAGCGCGCTCCAATCCTTGGGGATCTCCACCTTGATGGTGGAGAGCAGGTAATTTCCTTCCCCATCCTTGCCGCGGATCGATACCAGCACCTTCATTCCCGGCTTGAGTTCGATTCCCGGAACCGGCGGGAGCACGCCGTCCGTTTTGCGCCCCAGATCGACGAAAGCGCCGTCGGGCGTCACGGAAACCACCGTGCCTTCGACGGTTCCACCGTCGGCATGATGGGTTTGTTCAAACTGGGAAAGGATGTCGCCGAAGGAGGTATCTTGCTGAGTCGACTCAGTAGACGCCTCGGGCGAATCGGGAAAGTTGGGGTGGGCCATGCGAGATTAACCGGAGCATTCTATTGTGTCACACTCGGATTCAGCGCGGCTAACAACTCCAATCCCACATCGCCCGACGCCTGAAACGCCGCCATCAGCTTCGCCTTCCCGCTAAGCGCCGATTCCGCAAAGGACCGCACCTCATACCACCACTCCGCCGGATACTCCTTCTCCACCCCACCCGACTTCATAAAATCAATCGCGCGCGCCACCAACTTGTCGCGCTCTTCTCCCTCCGGAATCACCTGATACAGCCCGTGCATCACCGTCATCCTCTGGTGAAATGCGTCGATCTCCGCGCCCTCGGCCTTCCACTCCGCGAAATCGTCCAGGAATTTCTGGAGTTTCTCAGCCCATTCCGGCTTGCCGCGAGCCGCCTTCAGTTTCTGAAACTCTTCCGACAACTCCTTGCCGCTGCCCGACGCGAAATACACGCTCCCTTTGGCCGAGCCGAAATCAGGCCCTGGAATCGTCTCGTCGCCACGAATCGCGTCGAATTTTTTCCCGAACTCACGATTGAACCAGTCCGTGAACTCGAACCCTCCGCGCATTTCCTCATGGCATCGGGCCGCGCTCAACTGCGTCACAGCGTACTTCCTCGCGCCTTGCGCCAGCATATCCACCGGCACGCCCAGTTCCCGAGCCCGCGCCGCCACCCCCTCCAGTTGCGACGTCAGATCTTGCGCCGTCATCACGAACTGCCGGTAATCCGGCGCGGCCGTCTGCATCTTTAGCCCCAGCGCGCCCATCGTCAGGCCAAACTCCTCCGGCGTAAGCGTGGAGTCTGCCACCAGCAGCTTCGCGAAGCCCGGCAATTCTCCCGGCGAATTCCCCGGCCCTACTACCGACATTAAGCTCACGCCGTGTCCCAAGAAAAGCCGCGCCATGTCGAAGTACGCCGAATCGTCCGCGATCATGGGATCCTCGCACGACCTTCGCTCCATCGCCGGATGATCGAGGCTCTGGAACATTTCGCGAGCCTTGTCCGGATCAGTCTTCGCCAGCAGCGTCACCGCGCGCGCCTCCAGCGACAGCGCATCCAGCCCCGCGCGCAGCGCCGCCTCGCGCATCCCCGGCCGCCCGGCCGCGAACTGCGGCATCGCGATCAGCTTCACCGGCTCTTTGGCTTGCTTGGCCGCTTCAAACGCCTCTTGGAGCACAGTTGGCGGCGCTTCGCCGCGCTGCACCAATTCAATCGCCGCGTTGGCGAACAACTCCGGCGCGGCTTTCCTGGCCAAATCCATCTTGGCCAAATTCAGCTTGGCCAAATCCAGCCTGGCCAAATCCGGCGCACTCTGCGCACGCGCCGCCAAACCCAGCGCAAGAACCATCCCGGCAACCTTGACCATCAGAAATTCACGATGCTTGCGAAAGACGCCGGCTCCAGGCTCGCCCCGCCCACCAGCGCCCCATCCAGCTCCGGCTGCGCCATCAGAGCCTTGATGTTCTCTGGCTTCACGCTCCCGCCATACAGAATCCGGCACGCCTCCGCCGGCCCCGCCCCGAATTTCGCGCGAATCTGCGATCTCAAGAACTGATGTGCTTCCGCCGCCATCTCCGGCGTCGCCGTCTTGCCGGTCCCGATCGCCCACACCGGCTCATACGCGATGGTCACTCCCATGAACTGTTCGACGGTCAATCCGCCCAAACCTCCCGCGAACTGTGTCGCCAGCACGGCGTCGGTCGATCCCGCCTCGCGCTGCTCCAGCCTCTCGCCCACGCAAACAATCGGCTTCAATCCCGCTTCCAGCGCGGCTACGGTCTTCTTCGCCACCGTTTCTTCGGTCTCTCCGAAGTATTGCCGCCGCTCGCTGTGTCCGACAATCACCCACCGGCACTCGACTGCCTTCAACATCGGCGCCGAAACCTCGCCCGTGTACGCGCCTTCCTTCAGCCAGAAAACGTCCTGCCCGCCGATCTCGATATTGGTCCCCTTCGCCGCCTCCACCGCCGCCGGCAAATTCACGAACGGCGCGCAAATCACGACTTCCGCATGCTTCGCCCCCGCCACCCGTGGAGCCAGCTTCTCGATCGCCGCGCGAGTCTCCGCCGCGGTCTTGTACATTTTCCAATTGCCCGCCATCACCGGCTTGCGCATAATCTTCAGGATATCTGCTAACCAACGCCCCTACGGTACGTCTTTGGGGAGTAAAATCACCGAAGGAGATTCGCCATGCGGTTTTTTGCTTCCGTCGGCCTCCTTATCCTCCTCCGCGGCCCCAGCTTGGGTCAACCCGCCGCTACCCCTCTCACCTTCGACTTGGCCGACCTCCACCCGAGTACCCGCGCCATCAACCAGGGCACGCAGGGCGCCGTCATCCGCGCCAGCGGCCGCTACGAATTCACCAACGCCACCATGCTGGAGCTGATCCGCACGGCCTATAACGTGGATGCCGATAAAGTCCTCGGCGGCCCGAGCTGGCTGGAATCGGACCGCTATGACATCTACGCCCAAGCCCCGCCCAAAACCTCCGCCGAGACAGCGCGGCTGATGCTCCGGACGCTGCTGGCAGAGCGCTTCAAACTGGTCCTTCACGAAGACCGGCATGAGATGCCCGCGTACGCCCTGTCCGTGGCTAAGGGAGGCCACAAACTCAAGGAATCCGATGGCTCGGGCGAGCCTGGATGCAAGATGACCATCCAACAGAATAGCCCCGCCGAAGCCGCGGCGCTTCAGAGCGCGCTGCAAAACGGCGGCGGCTCCGCCACCCTCCGGGTTGCCACGTTCCTGTACACTTGCCACGGCATGAGCGTGGCGGACTTTGCGGCCCAGATGCGTAGCATGATCGTGGCCCAGACCTACCTTGGCACTAGCTCCGTCGGCGACCAGACCGGCCTAAAGGGCTCCTGGGATTTTGACTTCAAGTACACCCAGAAGCCTCCCGCCAGTAACACCCAGACCCTGACCACCGCCAATGGGGCCGTGCAAATAACCACCGTCGGAGAGAACATCAGCCTGTTCGACGCCATGGAAAAGCAGCTCGGCCTGAAGCTAGACCCCGCGAACCTTCCCATTCCCGTGCTGATCGTCGACAGCGCCAACCGCCAACCCACGCCCAACACTCCTGAGGTCGCCGCGAAGTTGCCTCCGCCGCCCCCGGCCGAATTCGAGGTCGCCGAAATCCGCCTCAGCCCGCCCGGCACCACCAACGCCGGCAGCCGCGGCTTCCAGCCCAACGGCCAGGTCGATCTGCGCGCCTATCCTCTGAGGACTCTAATCACGCTCGGCTGGGACGTCCCCGGCGGCGCGGATGCCCTCGCCGATGCGCCCAAGTGGCTGGACAACGCCAAGGTCGATCTCGTTGCCAAGCTCACCCCCACCGGCCCCCCCTCCAACAACGGCCTCAACACCGGTCTGGACGTCAACGCGATTCGATCCGCCGTTCGCGCGCTGCTCACCGATCGTTTCAAGGTGAAGATCCACACCGAAATGCGCCCCGGCACCGGCTGGGTGCTCAGCGCCAACAAGCCCAAACTCGCCAAAGCCGACCCCATCAATCGGAGCACCTGCAAGACCGCAGCCGCGCCGAACGCCGCCAACGCGCGTGAATCGGGCGCCGTCCCCAGTATCGTGCTCACCTGCCAGAACGTAACCATGAAGGAGTTCGCCGAGCAGTTGCAGCTCCGTGCGGGCGGCTACTTCCGTAATGGAGATCCGGTGATCGACGAAACCGGCCTGACCGGCTCCTACGACTTCAGCCTCACCTACAGCGCGGCGCAATTCGTGCCCGGAACGCCAATCAGCAACGCTCTCGCCAACGGCAACGCTATTGTCCTGAGGGGACCTGGAGGCGACGGCGCCAATCCCAACGATCCCACCGGCGCCATTTCGCTCTATGACGCGGTCGGCAAACAGCTCGGCCTGAAACTCGAATCCCAAAAGCGCCCGGTCCTGACCTACGTCCTGGACCACGTGGAAGAGAAACCGACGGAGTGAACCTACTCAAGGCGCGGCTTGCGCCTCGACGCATGCCAGAAATGAAGCACTTCGATCAGCGCCGAGTTTTCATTCAGCCTGTAGTACACGCGCACCGGTGAGTGGACTAGCTTACGAACTCCCTTGCGCTTCGGTACGACTGCCCCAAGGCGCGGAAAGTCCCTGAGCAGCTCCACGTGATTGAGGAGCGCTGTTCCGAACCGTTCGGCCGCGACAGGATTATCGGCTCGGATAAAGTCGAGAAGAGATTCCAAATCGGCTAGGGCGTCTTCCGTGAAGAGGATTTTGAAGACCACTCTTGAACTCGCCGCTGCACCTCATCGAACGGGACTACCCTGCCTTCGTTCGCGGCCTCGATCCCCCGGTCGATCGCCGCAAGCGTAGCCTCGTCCTCGTCGTCCAACAAGGGTTCGGTGTTTTCCAGAAACAGTTTCTTCGGCTCTGCCATAACTCAACGCTATCGCGCACGGACCGCGCGCGCAATGCCGCTACGCCAGCCGCAGCTCTTGGAACTCCTTGATCAGCGCGAAATCCTTGCGCACGCTGGCGATCCTCTCCCCGCGCTGATCGATCCGAGCCTCATCGGTAATCCCCAGCTTGTCTGACGCCATCTGCAGGTACTCGATCTTCCCCGGGTCGATCCCCATGATCCGGCAGCAGGTCGCGTCCACGGCGGGCAAATCGCCGCCCATCACCAGCACCCCAGCGGCCTTCGGAGTCCCTTGAATCGGGCCGTTCCCTTCCATCCCCACGATTCCATCCACGATCGCGAAGCTCTTATGGAAAATCCGGTTCAGCTCCACAATCGACTCCGGGATTCCCACCTGATGCAGCTCATTCTTCGGCCAGCCGTAGACGGCGCCCGGCACCAGCCCGAAGAAATTCTTCATCGCCAGCGTCGCGCCCGCCCAATGGTGCGTCTTCATCTTCGCCAGCGAGACAATCAGATCCGCCCGTAGAGCCGAGTTCGGCAGATAAATCCGCTCCCGGTCCGCGAACTGCTTCACCTCGCTCACGTCATCGCGATTCAAATCCACAAACACAGAGTCGAATCTTTCCAGATCGCCCCGATACTGCGCCATCTCCGCCAAAGCGTAGGTGTCCCTGCGGTGCCCCGGCCCCTCGCCGATACGCACCTCCGCGGCGCCCATCGAATGGAACGCTTCATACGCCGCCGCGATCACCGCCACGTTGGTATTGATGCAGGTGTTGGGGTCGAACTCCACCAGGTTCGGCTTCAGAAGCACGCTCTTGCCGCGCACATTCAGCCCGCACGCGCGCATGCCTTCCTTCATCCGCTCCGTCAGCGCGCTCGAATACGAATCCGCTTTGACGATCGCAACCGCCGCCCTTCCCGTTGGCGGCCGCACGGGAACCGGCCGATGACGGCGCCCATCCCACGCGGCGTACCCGCCCAGCGCGGCCACTCCCGCCCCGGTTAGGAAATCCCTGCGTGATACCCTCATGCCGGCACCTGCAAGAGACGATGATTCCCGTCGCCCGCGGCTAAAGCTTCCAGCGCCGTAATCAACGTGTCCGGCGTCAGCTCGCCCGACGGTTCAGCCACCGCGACGCCGTTCACCCGCATCGCGATGGTCAGCCACGCTTTCGCCATGGGCGACGTAGTCTCGCCCAGCATCTGCTTCGCCAGGTCGAACGCCTTTCCTAAATCGGAGCGCCCCTGCAAGCCCATCAGCGCGATCCCCGTGGTCTCCGGATACGACCGCAAGTCTTCCCCTCGTGCGGTCCGGTTCCCGTAATTCCATCCGCCGTCTTTGGCTCTTACGTCCATTAGCATTCCTTCGCCCAGCCGCACCCTATCCTTCAACTCCGAGCTTTCCATCCTCGATTGCTTCAGTGCGGCTTGCTTCAGTGCGACTAGCGCGTGCGATGTCGGCTCTACCCAGCTCGCCGTGCCTTCCTTCCAGGGCCATCCCTTCATGCTCAGGTCGCGATCGTCCTGCACCGCGCCCAAAACCCGGCCGATCCCCAGCAGCACCCGCCGGGCCATCGAAGCTTCGTTCCCCGCCGTGCCTAGCAGCCACGCCACGCCCCTGCGCGTCGCATCACCCATCTCGCCCCGCGCTACTGCGGCCGTCACGCCCAGCGCCGTCACCGCGTGGGACAGTTCCACATCCGCCGCGGGCCTCCACCCGCCGTCCGGATTCTGCCACTGCTTCACCAATGCCCACGCGCGATCCGCTTCCGGCGAACCATGCAGCGCCAAAGCCGCGTAAATCGTCGGCTCCAGCCAGCTATTTTTGTTGGGGAAATAGCTCCAGCCACCGTCCGCGTTCTGCGATTGCCGCAAAGCGCTCAACCGGGCCCCAAGATAGGATTCCGCCACGCAGGAGTAATCGGCATTTTGGCTTTGCGCCTATACCCTAAAAACTGATTCGTAATGGTAGGTATGGTACTATACCGTCTGTTCCCAGGATTATCAATGCGATAGACCAAATAGGTGGACGGGTGGTCCCATTTACTCGTATCGGGTGTTTCGTTTAGAGTAGGGGTAGCAGCCGCCTGAGGATGGCCCAAGTGAATCAGCTATTCCTTCAATTTTCTTACCTGCAAGTGCTGGATTTTCTCACCACGGTAGCGTTCATGATCAACGGAGTAAGAGAGGGAAACCCCTTAGTTCGCCTGGCCCTGCACTACTCGCCCGATCCCTTGGGCGGATTGGTGGCGATCAAGGTGGCTGCCGTCGCCCTCGGCTTATATTGCTGGACCCGCGGCCGCGACCGTCTCCTCAGCCGCATGAACCTGCTGTTCGCCGTCCTGATCGCCTGGAACCTCGCGGCGCTGATCATCGCCACCGCCGGCCGTTAAGAAATTTGCTCCGCTCCGGGGAACACTGCCCAGTCGGATGGTGTCGTTATGAATGTGGTCGTGCTCCGGGCCTCGTTGGTCGCCGCCTTTTGCGCCATCGGCGCGAACGCCCAATCCTTCGAGGTCGCCTCGGTCAAGGCGATCGATCCCTCCACCCCTTCCCGGGAACCTCAAATCGACAGCCAGCGGTTCATCCTGAGCGGCACCCTCTACGATTTCATCACTGACGCTTATTCGCTGCGCCCGTGTGCCCGCAAAGGCTCGACCGGTTCGTCCTGCGCCCTCATCTCCGGCGCACCGGCTTGGGCAACCAAAGACAGATTCGAGATCCAGGCCGCGCTCCCCGCCAACCCCCTCGCCGTCGCCCGCAACCAGTTCTCCGATGGCGAGGCCCCGCAGCTCGACAACATGCTTCGCTCGCTGCTCGAAGACCGTTTCGCTCTCAAAGTCCATCGCGAGCCGCGCGAGCTTCCCGTGTACCTGCTCACCGCCAAGAACGGCTCCAAGCTCAAGCCCAGCGACGGTCCTATTCTGAAGCAGGATGCCGGCGGCAGCACGTACAAAATCCAGGGTCTCTACCAGGCTGATTCGCGTAATAAAGGAACCGTATGGTCGATGGGATTCAAGAATATCTCCGCGCGGGGCATCGCCGATTTCCTGACCACCGTGACGGACCGTCCCGTACTCGATCGTTCCGGCATTCAGGGCCGGTTCGATTTCAATCTGCAATTCGACACGGACCCTCCTCCCGAAAACTCCGGGCTGTGGATGCATATGATGGCCAACGCCTCCGCCATCCGCGCGGCCTTGGAAGAGCAACTCGGCCTCAAGCTCGACTCCGCCAAAGCTCCCGTCAACGTCCTGGTCATCGACCACGTCGAGCAACCCTCGGCCAATTAATTCGCCGGCTACCACGCCCACGAATTCACTCTCACTTCGACGTTCGCCTCCGACCCCGCCTCTACCCTCACGCTCGACGCCATCGGAACAATCGACTCCGGCAAATCCGCCGCCGGTAATGCGTTCCCGAAGCGATCCGCCGGTGCCCGGTCGAACACTACCGCATAGTAGTCTCCCGGAGGCACGCTGCGAAACTCGAACGCTCCATCCGCTCCGCACGTCGCTTTGCGCACGCGCACCAAATCGCCCGCCTCGCGGCTCACCAGAAACGCCGTCGCGCCCTCGCCCTTCTCGGCCTTCCCCCGCACCGACCCCGCGTCGTGCTTGAACGTCACGCGAAACGGCCCCGCTCCCGGTTCCAGATCCACCACTTGCCCCAGAACCTCCACGCCGCCCAACGTCACCGAGGAAACGTAATAGCCCGGCTCCCGCGTTTGCACTCCCGCCACTCGATATCTCCCCGGAAGTACCGGCCACACCGTAGGCGGCGGACCCGATGGATCGAATAACATCGGCGATGGTCCCTCCATCGCGCTCAGGTTCACCATCGTCTCGGGCGAGTGCGCCTTATCGTCGCCCCAATCCACCGACACGTCGATAAAAATCGGCGCGCTCAAGCGTATCTCTAAACCCTCCACGTCTTTGTCCCCCACCGCCGTCGAAACCACTCCCTTGGTTGGCTTCCATCCGAACTCGTCGGTGAGCGCGCTCACCCTCCACTCGCCCGCCGTGACCGCATCGAACGCGAACGATCCGTCCTCGCCCGACTCAACCTTTGCGATCTCCGGCTCCGGCCCCGGCCCCGCCGCCGATCCGGCCGAACCCATGGTTTGCATCATCCAACTCAAGAGCTGGCTTGGAGGCAGCCCCGGCGGGGGCCGCAGCGGCGTTGGATCGCTCCGCCCCACGTTTGGCCCGGGCGCCAGATACTGCCGCGGCCCGGGCCTTCCCAGCAGCCTCACCGCCACATGCGCCAGCGGCTTTCCGTCCGAGTCGACCACCATCCCCGACACGCGATGCACCGGAACATCTTTCAACTTGATCTCGATCCCCGCCACATCCGCGCCCCACTTCACCGGGATCGAAACCGCATCCACCAACTCCGTCGCCGACGGATAGTAGACCGGCACCGAGCCCACCCGCTCCCCATCCCGCATCTTCGTCACCGGCGCTGGCTTCGCGACAACTGTGTACGATGCCGGCTCGACCTCTTGAAACGCGAACGCTCCATCCGCATCCGTCATCGCGTCGTTATCGACGCCGCGGCTGATTTCGACGTGAACTCCGGCGGCCGGCTTGCCTTCTTCATCCACGACTCTGCCGCGCAACCCTCCCCACGGCCGCAACTGCGCGTCCACGTGAGCGGCCGTATTCCCCGCAACATGTGCCACACCCGCGCCGTTCACGATGGATTCCAGCGACCCCGCGAGGGCCTCCGAAAAACCGTCCTTCGAGAACTGGCCCTGATAATCGCCGTCCGCAAGGTCCGTCAGCTGGTACGCGCCATTCGAATCCGTCGCCGTCGTTAACGGATGCCCATGCGAAAGAAACCGCACCGTCGCATCCACCACCGGCTCCCCGGTAACCGCGTTGGTTACTCGTCCTTCTATGGAGCCAGCATGCAGAGAGCCCACCATAAATCCGGCGAAGAGAAGCCGGCGTAAGCCGGCTAGTCTCGCCATGGATTTACCCTCACTTCCACCGTTGCCGTCGAGCCGGACTCAATTCTTACCCCCGTCGCCAGCGGCACAATCGAATCCGGCAAATCGCCGACCGGCAATGCCCGCCCCGCTACACGGTCGAACGCAACCAGGTAATAATCGCCGGGCTCGACACTGTTGAACTGGAACGTGCCGCCCGCCCCGCACACCGCTTGGCGATAATGCACCATCTGGCCCGACTCGCGCCGCACCAGGTACACGCTCGCACCCTCGCCGTTCTCCACGGTCCCGCGTAGCGAGCCGGTATCGTGCTTCATCACGATCTCCAACGGCCCCGACCCGTCCTCAAACTCAACCTCCTGCCCCAGCACGTCAACGCCGCCCAACAGGACTCCACCCGCGTACGATTCGAGATCCCACGGGAAGGTCAGCACGCGATACCTTCCCGGGAAAATGCCGTTGACCTTGCCTACGTTCGTCGCCGGATCGATATTCAGGTGCGGCTGCGCTTCCATCGGATAGAGCGCCAGGAAGTGCGTATCCCCCGTTACCGGCACTGCGAACGGCGCGTTTAGCCGGATTCGCACGTCCTCCACGTCCTTGTCCGCGACCGCCGCCGAAACCACTCCCTCCATCGGCCGGTCGTCATCCACTCCCGCCTCCGCGCTCACCCGCCAATCTCCCTGCTCCACCGCCGCAAATTCGAACGACCCATCCTCGCGCGATTCCACCCGAGCGACCTCCGGCTCCGGCCCCGGCCCCATTGTTGCGGATGAATCATGGCCGAAAAGCGGAGCACCGAAAATTAATTCCCACTTCGCCTTCGCTGGACGCCCCAGCAGCTTCACCGTCGCATGCCCCACTGGTTTGCCTGCCTGATCCAGCACCACGCCGGTCACCCGATGGACCCGAACGCTCTTCAGCGCGATGGTGATTCCCGCCACATCCTGCCCCCACGCCACCGTCACCGGCACCGCATCCGCCAACTCTGTCGCCGACGGATAATACACCGGCACCGCGCCCAATCTGATTCCATCCTGCACTCGGGTCACCGGCTCTGGTTTCGCGACTACTGTGTACGATCCTGGCCGCAACTCCTTAAAGTAGAACTCGCCGTTCTCGTCCGTGCTGGCTCCGCCGCCCCCGCTGAGTTCCACCCGCACCGCCGGCGCCGGCCTGCCCTCTTCATCCACCACGCGCCCGCGCAGCCCTCCGAATGGATTCATTCGCGCATCCTGCCGCGTGGACAGATCCCCGGAAACATGATCAGGAGGTCCAAAAAAGTCGCGGGCGTCCTGGAATCCGTCCTTCGAAAACTCTCCGCGGTAATCGCCATCCTGAAGATTCGTGAGCCGGTAGTTTCCGCTCGAATCGGTCACCGTCTGAAACACATAGGAGTGCTGGTCCAGAAACCGCACCGTCGCATCCACCACCGGCTCGCCCGTGACGCTGTTAGCGACTCTTCCCTCGATTGAGCCACAAAAAACCGGCGCCGCGATCCACGCGGCCAGCATCAGCGCGCGATACATCTAGTTCGCCTCCGGAATCCGGTCGATGTGATCGATCACAATCACCGTCCGCGGACGCTTGGTCTCCTCCAGTCTCAACCCCAGCCTCTCCACCGCATCGAAGATCGTCACCGTAGGCAGGCCGCCCGGATCGCGCCGGCGCGGAGCCCAACCAACCTCAAAGTCGTACGCGCCCTTGAGGCCGGTTTCATCGATCACAGGCTGGTCGATGTACGCGGGAGCCAGGCCGCGGAGCTGATCGGCGAAATCGGCCATCGTCGTATTCCGGCAAGCCCAGTGCCGCACGCCGTCGGGATCGATCGGTGTTCCTTTGCACTCCGCGATCCCAGTACCCGCAGCCGTTTTCAGCTTCGCGCCGGCCTTGCCGGTGGTCAGCACCAGGGCCGTCATCGGCCGCTGTTCGCGATGCACTTCCAGATGGAACCGGTCCGCCAGAGCCGTCTGAAGCATTGTCCGCATCGCATCCACCGGCGTTCCGGGCGCGGTCTTCGCGATGAGGTCGAAACGATCCTTATCCAGCCAAGCCGGCCCGGACCCCGCCGGGACGATGATGTACTCGTCGCGAATGACTTCTTTGTACGCCGCTGTGATGAGGTCCCGCATGGTGTAAAAACGCAGCGTGACGGTCCCGCTTTCCGCGAACGGTCGAGCTAGCACGTGCGAAATGCCGTTCGGATTGAGTTGGACAAGCTCCGGGCCATCGCTCGACAGAACCTGCGCCGTTCCCGCCGCCAGCGGTTGCGCGGGACGAACATCGACCACGTCGAACTGCGCCGCTTGCCCCCACGCCGCAGCGAGAAAAATGGGGGATATCCCGATTCGCAGCCAGCCTCGCCAACTCATCGCAGCTTGAAGGGTGTCCCGCATTTTTCGCTCCTCCCTTAACGCAATCGTAGATCGATCGCCGCCGCCGCGCCCGCTTCCACCCTCAACCGCTCGCCCGCGGCTAGCTCGCTGTCGAACTCCGGACCCATCACATCCGCCGGAGCCTGCTGGAGCGCCAGGATCGTATAGTCCCCCGGTGGCACGTCTCCGATCGCAAACCCGCCATCGGCGCCGCTCGACGCCGAGTAACCCACGCGCGAGCCGTCTGCCCGCTGCGTCATCAGCAACACCAGCGCTCCGGCGGCCTTGTCTCCCGAGCCCTTCGTCACCGTTCCCCGGACGCTACCGCCGTCGCCCCGGAACACCAGCCGCAGCGTCCCCGGACCCAACAGCTCCGCTGCCTGTCCCAACACGTCCTGACCATTGAGCTGCGCGGCTGAAAGATAGTATCCCGGCGTGGGAAACTGCCCTGGCTCAAACAAGTGCCGCCCGGCCAGCAGGCCCTCGATCCGGTGCGTCTTCTCGAAATCCGCTTGGTCCGGATTCGAGAGCAGATCGTCCATGGGCAGCACGTTGAACATCGCGCGCGGATGCGACGGCGCTTGATCGCCCCACTCCTCGACCACGTCAAGTGAAAACGCGGGTGTCAGCCGGATCTCGACCGGCTCCGGCTCGCGGCCCGATACATTCAGGTCAACGCCGCCGCTCCCGCGCACAAGGTCGGTATGCCGCTGGTAGTCGTACTCGGCGGCCGTTTGCGCCTGCACCCTCCAGGCCCCATCCAGCACCTCGGCGAACTCGAACGAGCCATCCTCGCCTGCTTCCACCTGCTGCGACTGCGTGGGCAGGCGGTGGAACGCGATCGTGTTGTAGTTTCCGCGAACCCAGGTTACCGGTCCGGAGCCAGGTTTCAGCAGATTCACCACCGCATGCGCCACCGGCTTGCCGTCGGCGCCGGTCACCACGCCGTGAAGCGCATGCACCGCCGCTGCCTTCAGCCGGATCTCGTAGCCGAATAAATCCACGCCCGCGACTACGATTGGTTCGGCGTCTTCAAGATCGGCGTCCGAAGGGAAATACGTCGTGACCAGTCTCTCGCCATTCCTCGATTGCGCTTCTTTCGGTTTCGCCGCCAGCGCGTAAGAACCCGGCCGCAGCTTCGAGAATCCGAAATTTCCCTCCGCATCCGTGACGGTGGTGCTGTCAAACAGCGGCGTCATTTGCACGGTGACCCCCGCGGCCGGCTTCCCCTCCGGATCCGTCACGCGGCCGTGCACGCTGGCGAAAGGCGTCAGCGTCGCATCCACGTGCGCATCGCCCTCGACCCTCACCAGCGGGCGCGGCCGGTCTGTTCGCGGCACATCGAATCCGTCTTTCTCGTATGTGAACCGGTAATCGCCGTCCGGAAGATTGGCGATGCGGAACATGCCGGACTCGTCCGTCACCGCCTGCTGGCTCACGCCGATCCGCTGAACCTCCACCGCGACACCCGCTATCCCCGCCTGCGTAACGCTATTCGTTACACGGCCCTCGATTGAGCCGCCCGGCAGGGGTAGAATCGCCGCAACCAGGAGCAATCCGCATCGCCTCATGCTAATTCTGCTCGGGCTTGTCCGCGCTCTCGATCGCCAATGTGTCCACGGCCGCCTTCGCCGGCGGCCGGTCCAAGCGTTCGACCCAAAAAGCACGATGTCCTCCATGGATAGCCCCGCGTCCCATCCGGAGCCCGCGGGAATGACTCGCTTCACCGGCGCGACTTCGAACCTCTCAGCGGCCAGCGGGATCGCGCTCGCGGCGAAGCACGGCAGGCATAGCCTCTGCATGCGCTTGCTCCTTCGAAACCTCAGACGCGGCAGAGGGCCAATCCGCTCAGTTTTCTGGTCAATCGAGCCGCAAAACAGGGGCGTCGATATCAATCCGGCGAAGGAAAGGGGGCAGAGCCCCGCCTCGCCAGCGGATACGCCACCGACTCCAGTAGCCACTCTTTGTTCGCCTTCACATCCGCCGTCAAGGCCTCACACAACCTTTCCCGCCGCTCGAACAGCCGGTACCCCGCCCGCCCCCGCAAATACCCGCGAGCCTTCGGCTCCTTCGCTAACAAAGCTTCCTCGCCGATCTCAGCCGCCTCGCTCTCGTACCGCTTCCGGTTATCCAGCAGCGCCTTCACCAGGAACGGCATCACCACCGAGTAATCCGCCTGCAGGCTCTCCGTGGTCTGCTGATAGCTGTCCTTGTCGACCTTGCCCCACGTCACCGCCTCGCCCGGCGGACACGACGATAGCGACCCATCCGTCACCGGCGCCGTCACAATCTGCACATCGAAATGATATCCCCGCACATTCGGCAAGCCAAGCACCTGCCCCAGCGCCGGCTCCGGCTGCAGATTGTAGTTCTTCGGCACGCCCCCGCCCAGAATCAGCGTCGCCAGCGCGCGAGCCTCGCTCTCGAACAATCCCCAGCGATGATACGCGCACGCCTCGAACACCTCCGCGTGCATGTCGAGATCGAATTTGTACTCGCTCATCAAACCCGCACGCTTCATCGCCCACAGCTTCATCGAGTTCAGAAACACGCTGCCGTCCGCAGGCGCGCCCACAAAAATCGGGATCGCCATCTTGCGGCAGGTCGCGAGCAGCCCCGCCTCGACGCCATTCGCCCGCTCCTGCTCCGCATAAAATTCGCCCAGCCGGTAGCGCAGCTCCGTGCCGGTCATCGACCGCTGAAACTCGGGCCGGGTCAGCACCGCCGCCAGGAACTTATCCTGGTCCAACAGCACGCCCTCTTCGAACGCCATATCGGTGACGCGAATGGTTCCGTTCTCGCGCAGAGCCCCGTCATCGCCCCAAATCGGGACCTCGAACACCGGATCGCGATGCGCGTTCAAGCTGCGGTGCCCGTCGTGATAACAGACCGCATCGGTGGTGCTCAGATACGCCACCCATCCCGTTTCGAGCAGCGGAATCAGCCACGCCTGGTGCTGCCCGGACACTGTCACCGGTCCGGACACCGCCAGCGTCAGCGGGCACCCCATGCCGATCGCCTGATCCAGAATCGTGTAAATGCGGCGCAGGAAGGCTCCGCCGAAGGCCGGAAACGCGTGCCGGATCAGCTCATCGAGCGTCTCGCATTGATCCACGCGGCGCACCTGTACCCGCCGCTGAGGGTGTGTTGGCATGTCACGATCTTACTGAATACCGCCCGATCCTGGTGTGACAGCCGGAGGCATCAGGATGAACGAAAAGGGGACGCCCCGCTGTTCCCGCCGTAAGCGGCTGCAAATCGGCGTCCCCTTGTCAGCAACCTGCTAATGGCTGAAAAACGGGAAAGGAGGGAAAGACGGAGCGCTCGGGAACAAGTCGGACATCACGTTCACATTGGAATCGCAGGCGTGATTCAGGCACGGCAGGTCGAAGCCGGATTCAAGCGTCTTGAGCAGCGAGAAGTGGTTATAAGCATTCGAGCTCGAAACGTGGCTCGAACCGCGGTTTGTATCCACGATCAACAGAACCTTGTTCAGGGTCGCGGTGTAGTCGTTTTCGTCCCACAGGATCACGATGGCGTTGTTGCCCCGCTCCCAAACCGGCGAGCTCTTGATGGCGGTCACGATCTGCTGAACCGTGTTGTCGCCCTGGAGGATTAGCAGTTCGTTCAAGCCCGCTTGCGTGCCGTTGTCGTTCTCGTCGAAATTGCAGAAAGGGCCGGCGTTGCTGCGGCCGTGCTGATCGTTGCACTGGTTGGGCGCGATGAAGGAGAAGTCGGGCACGTTGCCCGTTCCGAGGTCCTGATACAAGCCGCCCGGACCGTCGAATCCAACCACGTTGCTCAGGCTGTTGTACGGGTTCTTGCCTTCCTGCACACTGCGGAAGTAGACGAACGGGTTATGTTTGGCGGCGTAGAGCAGGACGATGTCGCCCTGTGCGTCGCTCTGTCTGGCCGCGGCGGGAATGGTCACGTTCTGCACGCCCCAAGAGGCGAAGGACCCGTTGGCGAGAAAGCTGGTGAAATCCGTGTTGTTGGTGAAGAATCCGTCGCTGTAGTTAACATTATCGGCGCCACCGATCGGCAGGCTTTGCTGGTAGCTTTTCCAGCGGCGGCCATGCTCGACCAGCTGATCGGCGATGCTCTTTCCAACCGTGTTGGGAGCTGCGGCCAGGGACTTGACTCCATCGATATCCCACAGGCACGGCGGCGATTGCACTTCGTTGGTGCAATCCAGCGCTGGCGTTGCTGCGTCGGCGCCGGTGCCTTCGATCGGACAGACCAGCGGAGGATTCCCGGCGGGATTGTCCAGGAGAGTAGTTCCGGAGGCGAGATTGGGCGTGCAAGACGAATTGTGCCAGTTGGGATAATCGTCCGAGCGGACGCCGAAGTTGGAGCCCCCGACGACCTCAAGGTAGTTGGTGGAACTGGGGTGGCCCACCGCGAAATAGTTGATGGCTGAGTTTGCGGACTGCGCCAGTTGATTGATGAATGGCGCGTTAGGATTGTTGACGATCTGGCTATAGCCGTGATTCTCCATCATGATGACGAACACGTGATCCAAGTCCGAAATACCGTTGGGAACGGGTCCCTCGGCGGCGTACGCAACGGCGCCTAGAGCCGCCGCTAGCAGAGTATTGACCGCAGTCTTAATCCTCATTTGCTTCACCTTTCTTTTAATGTTTTTGGTCCCCGGCTGGTGAGTCGGGAACACTTGGGTCAGTCTAGGTGAGCCTCATTGCAGCAGCGTGGCGGACGCGTCAAAAAAGCGTCCAAGGGAAGTTTCAAACCGGATACAGCCGGGGCTCGCGCCTCAGCGAGGAGGCTTCGCGCCCGGCTCTTCATGGCGAACCGTCCTATTCGAACTGTCGCTTTAGATTCTCGAACTCCCGCCGTAGCTGCGCAACCTCGTTCTCGAGGGCTTCCACCCGCTCGGCTAACGGCGAACGCATTCCAGCGCTCTCTTCGACGGGGCTCGGCGCGCTTTCCTCTACAGGCCCTCCCAGAAGTTGCGCCCAACGCCCCCTCGCCATCGGAGCCACCAGCGGACCCTCCTCGCGCGACTCCAGGGTTTTCAGCACGTGTTCCACCTCGTCCATGTCGGCGAACTCATGCATTCGTTCTGTGCGCCCGCGCAGTTCGCCGACGGTCTGGGCTCCGCGCAGCATCAGCACGCACAGCAGAGCCAACTCGCGCCGGCCAAGGTTCAGTTTCTCGCCCAGCCGGTGGCCGTACTTTTCCACGCGATGCCCCGCGCCAGTCACGCGCAGCACCAATCCCTTGTGCTGCAGCGCCGCCAGAGCTTCCATCACCGTCTCTTCGCTGTAGTTCACTACCGGCTCCCGGCTCGACTTCTGGTTGCACGCGTTCACCACCGCGTTCACCGTCAGTGGATAATATTCCGGCGTGGTCTGGTCTTTCTCAAGCAGCGCGCCCAACACGCGAACTTCAACCGGGTGAAGAGGTTCCATTCTCTGGCTATCATCGCAAAGTCTCCCCGTGGCCGTCGATCAAGCAACGATTGTCCCCGTAATCCATTGCCCCCGAAACACCTTAGGCGTGCTCATAGATTGATTTGGGGCATTGATCCAGTACTGGCGTCATGGTACCTTTGTCGAAAAGCCTCACCGCAAAGAGGGGGATTCGGAGAATTAACATGCGAGAGGATCGAACCGCGCGAGCAAGGTTTCAATCGGGCACGCTCTTAGCCGGGATTCTGTGTTTCGCTGCGCTGCCCGCCCACGCGAACATCAGCTTCGATATCACCTACGGGTCGTCGATTACCGGCCTGTCGTATGCGAGCGCGGTCGAGGCCGACATCAACTCCGTGATCAACGAATACGAGTCTTTGATCAGCAACAACATTACGGTATCGGTGGACTTCGAAAACATGACCAGCGGCCTGGGGGAAAGCGACACGCAAGTCTACGAAGACCTCAGCTATAACACCTACTGCCAGGACCTAAAGAGCACCATCGGGGCGACATCGGTGGGCACGACCATATTCGGCGCCAGCGGCAGCATCGGAACGACTTGCGCGACCAACAATCCCGTCACTGGCAGTTCAGATATCGACGTCAAAACCGCCGACGCACGCGCCGTGGGCTACGCCGGCCTCGGCACGCCTCCGCCCACCGATGGCACTATCTCGCTCAACACGGCCATTACCGACGCCGGCGGCTGCACAACGGATGGCTCATGCTACGCGCTTGTGCCCGTTATTGAACACGAGCTTGACGAGGTTCTCGGGCTTGGATCGAGCCTTGGAAATACCACCGGTGGGACTGTCGCGGATTTCGGCCAGCCATTTCCCGAGGACTTGTTCCGCTTCTCCGCAGCGGGGACCCGTTCCTACGTCAATGGCGTGAGCTGCAGTGGAAGCCTTGGATCGGCATACTTCTCGACCGATAACGGGACCACTAATCTGGCTGGCTTCAACAACGCTTGCAACGGAGGCGACTGGGCCGATTGGGACTCGGGCGCCGCCCGGGTTCAGAACGCCTTCGCCAGCCCGCTCCCGTCCGACCCAGCCCTTGGCATCGAGGAAACCGCCCTGGAGGCGATCGGATACGACATGGCCGCGCCAGAGCCCTCCACCTTGCTTTTGGTGAGCACGCTCCTCGGCGCACTGCTGCTCTTCCCGCGCCGCAAGGCGTAAAGCTTTCGTTGGTTGGCGCCGATTTCCGGCGAGTAATTTTCGCGGCTAGTGGTTCTCGAAAAAGTGCGCGATCTTCTTGCCCGCGTCCTCGGTGTAATACACGGTGACCTTCGCGGACTTTTCCGTGGCTTTGCCCACATCCTTGCCGGCGTCCACCGATGCGTGGTCCGCCATCTTGAAGGTCTGAACCGTCCCGTCCGCGGTCTTCACGGCGATGGTCTTGGCGCCACGGTCGATCTCCGTCACCGTCCCATCGGTCTCCTTCAACCCGTCCTTGCCCACGTGGTCGACCTCAACCGCGGTCTTGTCTACTCCCTTGGCACTGTAATGCGCCACCACCTCGGAGCCTTCCTTCACTCCCTTAAACGTGTCCTTCGCTCCATTTTCTGTCCCATGCACCGTCGTTTTCCCCGTCCAGTGCAGTGTGGTCTCCGTACCATCCTTTGTCTTCACCGCGATGGTCTTCGCCGTGGAATCAACTTTGGTGACGGTGCCGTGAACTGCCGACACCACATCGTCGGCCGCCAGACACAACGCTGCAGCAGCCGGCAACAGAATGAGTAGCGAGAAACGTCGTTTCGTCATGGTTCCCATGCTAACGCGACTCCATCCGCATATCGACACTGCCGTTTGACCTATCCCCGGCTGCCCTCTTCGGGTGGCGAGAAACGTGCATATATGCCGTATGCTTTCGTCGGAGGCCAAAAAAGTGACGCCACGCAGTTTCGCTCTCGCGCTGGGCATGACTCCCCTGTTGTTCGCTCAAGCGTTGTTCTCTCAAACGCCTTCCCCCTCCACTGCCGTATGGCCGAAAGAAGTGGACAATCAAGGCTTCCACCTGGTGATCTATCAGCCCCAGGTCGACAGTTGGAAAAATAATAAGCTCGATGCCCGAGCCGCCGTCACCGCCACCCGTCCACCCGATACCACCGAAGCCTTCGGCATCGTCACGCTGACTGCCCGCACCGAAGTCAACAAGGAAACTCGCGTGGTTTCGCTGGAGGACCTGAAGGTCATCAGCGCCAGTTTCCCCGGCGCAAAACCTGAGCAGGGCGAGCTGGAAAAAGCCATCCGCGAATCATTCCAGTCCGGCACTGTCGGCCTCGACAGTCTCCTCGCCGACCTCGCCATGACCGGCGCCGAAACGGAAGCTCAAGCCGCCGCGCCGCTCAAGACCGATCCGCCCCGCATCGTCTTCAGCCAGGTTTCCTCCGTGCTGATTCTGATCGATGGAATGCCGGTATTGAAACCCGCCGAAGGTTCCACCAAGTATCAACGCGTGGTCAACACGCCCGCGCTGATTCTGTTCGACCCCTCCGCGATGCGTTACTACCTGGACGGCGGCAATCTTTGGATGACCTCTACCAACCTGACCAACGGTCCGTGGACGCAAGCCAACCCCGCGTCCGGCGATCTGGCCGCGGTTCGCAGCCAGTTCCTCGCCAACGAAACCAAGGACCCGCACGATCATTCGAAAGACGCCACGCCTCCGCCCATCGGCGCTCCCGCCGCGGTCTTCGTCAGCACCACTCCCGCGGAGCTGGTCCAAACCGTAGGCGCACCGCAGTATTCTCCCATCGCGAAAACCAATCTTGCCTACGTCACCAACACCAGCAGCAACGTTTTCCGGGACGCGAAGACGCAGAATATCTACGTGCTGATCGCCGGCCGCTGGTATCAGGCCAAGTCGCTTGACGGCCCGTGGGCCTACATTTCCGGCTCCATGCTCCCCAAAGATTTCACCAAGATTCCGCCGGACCATCCCAAGGCAGTTGTGCTGGTCTCCATCCCTGGAACCGAGCAGGCCAAGGAAGCCGTCATCGCCAACCAGATCCCTCAGACCGCAACGGTCAATCGCAACCAGGCCAAACTCGACGTAAGCTATGACGGCGCGCCGCAATTTCAGCCCATCGCCGGCACAAGCATGGAGTACGCCGTCAATACTTCTTACGACGTGATCCATCTGGCCCCGAATTACTACGCCGCCTACAACGGCGTCTGGTTCATCTCCGGCGCGCCCATCGGCCCATGGGCCGTCGCGACCGTGGTTCCTCCTGAGATTTATTCCATCCCGCCCAGCAATCCTCTGTATCACGATCGTTTCATTTACGTGTACGGCTACACTCCCGACGTCGTCTACTGCGGCTACACGCCCGGCTACCTGGGAGCCTACATTTGGGACGATACCGTGGTCTTCGGCACCGGCTGGTGGTATCCCGGCTGGATCGGAGGAGACTGGTTCGGCTGGCCCTGGACCTGGGGATTCGGATTCGAGTTCGGCTACTTCGGCGGCGGCTGGATCTGGCGTCCCAACGGCTACTGGTGGTATCACTCGCCCGGCTACATGAGCCGCGTCTACAACGATCATTGGAACCGCATTGGGCTCCCGGCGATCGCGAAAAGATCGGCAACAACGTGAACGTCTATAATCGCTGGGGCGCGAGCGCGGCCCCTCGGAATTTGGGCGCCGTGGCGTCCGCCCGTCCTGCTTCGGCCAGCCTTGCATCAAAGGGCACCGGCCGCGATCTCTACGCAGGTAAGGATGGTAACGTGTATGAGCGCCAGAACAACAACTGGACCCAGCGCACCAACAACGCCGCTCCCAAAAAGGTTCAGCCCACCCAGGAGCTCCAGCGCGCCCAACAATCCCGATCTCTAGGCAATTCCCGCATGGGCGAATTCGGAAGCGGCGGATTTTCGCGCGGCGTCCCACGCTCCACGGGCGGATTCGGAGGCGGAGGCGGCGGATTCGGAGGCGGAAGGCGGCGCTAAGATCGCCCACGTGTATCTTTAGGCCACGCATCGCCCGAGTAAGCCGCCCTGTTTTCAAGCGGTTTCCCCGCGGCCACGGGATTGCTCCGTGATCTTCAGATGCGCTTGCTGCTGGCCCTATTCGCTACCATTCCAGTGTTCGCGCAATACGCCGCGCCTTCACAAGTCTTTTCTAGGCTCTTTGGCGGCGCCAGCGGTTCCGACTCCGCCGGTGGTTTGGCAGTGGATGGCAGCGGAAATGTAGCCGTCGTCGGTACGACAGATTCCCCCGACTTCCCGGTAACGGCAGGGGCGTATCAATCGCAGATGCCTCAACTTCCTCTCGCCTCGGTGACCTCAACCGGCGTCTCCTATCCCTCACTGAGCGCCGTCAACGTCACCGCGCTGGCGGCCTCTGTCGATGGTTCCGTCGTATACGCCGGCTCGGCCAGCGGCATCTTCCGCAGCGCCGACGGCGGCCAGACCTGGACCCGGCAGAGCGACTCCTTCATTGACGCCATCGCGGTCGCCGTCGATGGAGGGAGCGTCAACACCGTCTACGCCTGTCTCTACGGCTTCATCGGCCCGACCATCGCTCCTGGAATCTACAAAAGCACCGATGGCGGAGTCACGTGGGCTTTCAACTCCAACCTGTGCCGTGGCACGCTCCTCACTCCCGCGCAACTTCCGGGCGTCGTCTATTCCGCATATGGCGCTCTGTATCGCAGTACCGACGGCGGTGTAACCTGGTCCGGCAATCTTACCCCCCATAACTACAACACGTTCGCGACCGCGCTCGCCCCGTCCGATCCCAACGTTCTCTACACGGTCCCCTCCGACGGGCAACTCTACCGCAGCAGCGACGGCGGCAACACCTGGACTGCGCCCGGCGGCTCCTTCACCGCCTATCCCAACACCAACGCGAACCTCTATATCGTTGCGCTTGCCGTCGATTCGAAAAATGAAAATATAGTGTGGGCCCTCAACCACGCGGGAACTCTGTGGAGAAGCACCGATGGAGGCGCCACCTTCGCCATCGTGCAACAAACCGGCCCAAACCCTCAGGGCCCCGCCTACCTTTCGATTTCCGGCAGCAACATTATCGCGGGCCAGATGCTCAGTCTCGACGGAGGCTCGACCTGGTCCAATCTGCCCTCTGTCGGTTACCTGAGCTCCGCGCTGGCGCTGCCTCAATCCATCTTGATCGGGTCATCGGCGGCGTTGGAGTACTTCCTCGCCAAGTGGAACTCCGATGGCAGCGCTATGCTGTTTTCCACGTTTCTGACCGGTGACGACGCCGGTTCGGCACAACCGCCTGTCGTAGCCTCCGATAGCGCCGGCGACACCTGGGTCGCATCAAGCACCCTGATGAAGTTCGATCCCTCCGGAAAGCTGCTCCTCTCGAAATCGCTGGCGCCTTTCATCGCCCGGAATATCGCTCTCGACCCCTCCGGCAGCGCGTATCTTTCCCTGAACAACTACAACGTCTCCACAACCGACTGCACCGCGCCTGCCGCGCAAAACGGAGCCGTTCCCTTAATCATGAAGTTCGACTCCCAAGGCAACGCGGTCTATTCGAATTCCCTCTCGCAGTTGTGCTTCGGCGGGATATCCGGCCTCGCCGTGGATGCGTCCGGAGCCGTGTACCTGGCCGGGTCCACACAGTCCACCGCCTTGCAAACCACATCGACGGCTCTTCAATCTACTGCGCCCCCGCCGGTTCCCATGCCACCGTACGGCTCGGCGGAGACCGCCGGATTTCTCGCGATTCTATCCCCGCAAGGCACCCAGCTCACCTACCTCAGCTACATCGGAGGCAGCGGGTCCGCCGCTGGGGGCGTCGCCGTCGATGCCGCCGGAAACGTCTACGTCACCGGCGAAACCCTCGCCACCGGCTTTCCCTTCGGATCGTGCTCGCAAAGCACGTCGACGCAATCCTTCGTCTTCGTCGTGAAGCTGAATCCCTCTTCGCCGCTCCCGGCTTGGGTGAACGCGCCGGGAGGGTGCGATCTAACCGCCCATGGAACGCAAGTCGCCGTCGATGCGAGCGGCAATGTGTGGGTGGGCGGCACAACCTACTCGGGACAGTTCCCCACGGTCGCACCGCTGGAAGTCGAGGGCTACCACCTGGCGTTCCTCTCCGAGATCAGCCCGGATGGCTCGCAACTCCTGCTCTCTTCCTACGCGCCGGGCAAGTTCGCGCTGGGTCCGGAGCAAACGCTGTACTTGGCCGGCGCCGGATATCCGAATCCCGCCAAAATTGGTGTGCAAGTATTCGGCTCGGCGGGGCAAACCTCGGCTGAGATTGAAGAATTCCGTCTCAATCAGACCCAAGCGGCGGTGATCGATTCCATCTCCAGCATCAACCCTCCCACTGGCGGCGACACTCGCTTCCTCACCATCGCCCCCGGCGAGCTCATCAAGCTAACCGGACGCGGGCTCGGACCCTCCACCGCTGTAGGCGCACAGTTGGATTCGAACGGCCGCGTCGCGAACTCACTCGCCGGAACCCGAGTGCTGTTCGATGGCATTCCCGGTCCCCTCATCAGCGTCCAGGATTCGACGATCGAATGCGTCGCGCCGTTCGAAATCGGCCCACGCACCAGCACCAGTGTTCAGATTGAGCGCAATGGTTCCGCCCCTCCCGGCGGCGTCGTGATCGGGGTAACGCCCGAGGCGTTCTACGCCTCCGTGCTGGCCGTCGTCAATGCGGATGGAACTCTGAACTCGCAGTCCAATCCCTCGCACGCTGGCCAACCCGTCATCTTATACGTTACGGGCTTTGGCGACACCAATCCTCCGGTTCCGGACGGCACGGTGTACCAATCTCCGCTTCCCGTTCCGATTTATCCGCCCAGTCCCTATCAGCTCGCGCCTTTCTATATGGGCCCAGCGCCGGGAATGGTCGCGGGCATCTGGCAGGTCAATCTTCCGCCGCCTCCGCCGCCCCAAACACCGGGGAATCCGGTGGAGCTCGGCGTCGACACCTCCTACACCATCGACGGCTACTACCCAAGCGCTTCCGCTCCGGTCTGGATCACGCAATAGGTGTGAATTCGCGGCCGAAAACGTTTTCGCTTTCAGCGGCTTCGACTCTTGGCGCACAGCGAAGCGTTGTGCGCGCTTGAAACGGCGCTTACTTCTTCTCGCCCGCCGGGGCCGCCGCCGGAGCGGGACTCGCCGCGGGAGCCTCAGCTCCGGGCACCGGCGACGCGCCGGTGGGTCCTTCCGCCGTGTCCGGCAGAATCTCGGTCAGCGGCGCGGGGGCCGTCCCCGGCACCAGCGGAATCACGGTCCGATGGATGTTCTGCGGGAGATAGTAGTTGCGGGTATCCATATCGATCAGGTCGAACATCAGGAAGATCCCCAAGAACAGGAACCCGGCGACCGCAATGATCGAGTTCACCGGCTTCTCCCATCTGAGGTGCATGAAGAATAGCGCCACCAGAGTCGCCTTGATGGTCGCGATCACCAGCGCCACCACCACGTTGCCGGAGCCGAGGTCGATGTACGCCGCCCCAACCGTGATCGCCGTCAGAATCACCAGGGCTACCAGCGTCGCCGCGTAGATCTTCGGCCCGCCGTGCTGGTGATCTTCCGCGTGCGCGTCCGCGCTATGGACTTCGGTGTGAGTGCTCATTGAATTAACCTCCGGGCTTTTACTGGATTAAATAGTAAAGCGGGAACAGGTAGATCCAGATCATGTCGACGATGTGCCAGTACAAGCCCACCAGGTCGACCGGGGTGTAATACGCACTCGAAAATTCGCCCTTTTTCGCGCGCATCAGAATCCAGCTCAGCAGTCCGATTCCCACCACGATGTGGATGCCGTGCAGCCCGGTCATCATGAAGTAGAAGGCAAAGAACGTCGCGTAGCCATGGCTGCCCGGGAATCGCGTCGCCCACGCCGCGGTAATACTTGGCCGGGTACCAGCCCTCCTCGAACTTGTGCGTGTATTCGAAATACTTCACCACCAAAAAGATGCACGCGCAGATGATGGTGACAAACAGATAGCCGACCGTCTTGGAGCGCTTGTTGTTCTTGGCCGCGTCCACGGCCATCACCATGGTGAAGCTGGAAAACAGCAGCACCACTGTGTTCAGCGCGCCTTGCCAGCGCACCAAGTGCTCATGCGCCTCGACAAACTCCCGCGGATAGCGTTGCTGCATCAGCCCGAAGCCGACGAACAGTCCTCCGAACAGCAGGACTTCGGTCGCCAGGAACAGCCACATGCCGATCTTGGTGGTGTCGGCCTGCTGCTCCATGGTGGTGAAATGATGCTGGAAATGCGGGTCCATGCCCTCATGGCCGTGATCGCCATGGCCGTGGCCCGCGTCGCCTCCGTGTTTGTGTGGAAGATCGATTCCGGTTGTGCTCATGAATGTTTTACCGGCCGGTAATCGTAGGGCTCGCGCTCCACCACCGGCTGTTCCTCGAAGTTATGTGTGATCGGCGGAGAGGAGCAGTGCCACTCCAGCGTCGTGCCGCCCCACGGATTATCCGGTGCGTCGGCCGGCTTGCGCAGCGACGCCAGCAAGTACGCGGCGGTCAAAAACAAGCTCGATCCCAGCACCCAGGAGCCGACTGTCGAAAACGCGTGCAGCGGCTGGAACTGGTCCAGGTAATTGTAATAGCGCCGCGGCATGCCCTTGCTGCCCAGGAAGAACTGCGTCAGGAAGGTCATGTTAAAGCCGATGGTATACAGTACGCACGCCACGCGGCCCCATTTTTCCGCATACATTCGTCCCGTCATCTTCGGCCACCAATAATGCAGCCCGCCCAGGAACGCCGTCACCGTTCCGCCCATCATCACGAAGTGGAAGTGAGCCACCACGAAGTACGTGTCGGTCAGATGCACGTCGGTGGAGAGCGTGCCCAGGAAGATGCCGGTCAAACCGCCGATCGAGAACAAAATCAGGAACGCGATCGCGTACAGCATCGGCGTATCCAGGCTGATGTTGCCCTGATACATCGTGCACAGCCAGTTGAAGACTTTGACGCCCGATGGAATCGCCACCAGGAAGGTCAACGCCGAAAAAACCACCGTCGCCAACTGCGATTGCCCCGCGACGAACATGTGATGGCCCCATACAATGAAGCTCACCAGCGCCAGGGAAACCGAGGAGTAGGCAATTGCGCGGTACCCAAAAATCGTTTTGTGAGAAAAGGTCGGGATCAGCTCGCTGATAATCGCCATACCCGGCAGAATCATGATGTACACGGCCGGGTGGGAATAGAACCAGAAGAAGTGCTGGAACAGCACCGGATCCCCGCCGATGCGCGGATCGAAGATGCCGATGCCGAAATTGCGCTCCAGCATCAGCAGCACCAGCGTGATTCCCAGGACCGGCGTGGCCAGAACCTGAATGAGAGCGGTGGAATAAATGCCCCAAACGAACAGCGGCATGTCGAACCAACCCATCCCCGGCGCGCGCAGCTTATGCACCGTGGCGATGAAGTTCAATCCGGTAAAGATGGAGGAGAAACCCAGCACAAACGCCGCCCCGGTCATCAGCGTCACGGGCCCGTCGGTGGTGGTCGAATACGGCGTGTAGAAGGTCCAGCCCGTGTCCACGGCGCCCAGCACCATCGCGCACAGGGCCATCAGAGCCCCGGTCACCCACAGATAGAAGCTGGCCAGATTCAGCCGCGGGAACGCGACGTCCTTGGCGCCCAGCATCAACGGCATTACGAAATTTCCCAGCGCCGCCGGAACCGAGGGGATGATGAACAGGAACACCATGATGATCCCGTGCATCGTAAACACGCGGTTGTACGTCTCCGCGTCGATCAGCACTTTGCCGAACAGCATGTGCGTCGGCGTCAGCAGCGTCAACCGGATCATCAACGCGAAGCAGCCGCCCAGCAGGAACGCGAACATCGTCCCCACCAGGTACATGATGCCGATGCGCTTATGGTCCAGCGTGCCGGCCCAGCTCCAGAACCCCTTAGTTTCGTTAAGGTAGTTCTTCTTGGGCCGGGGAAGGTCGCCGACCTTCGCCCCCATGGTTTGAACTTGATAATCGATCATTGCCTTGCCCCTCTAAAATCCCTAACTTACTGCTGTAGCGACTGTATAAATGCCACGATTCCTTCAAAATCGTGCGGTTTGATCAAGCCCTGGAAGGTGGGCATGATCGGCTCGAAGCCGTCCACGATCTTGGCTTGCGGCTGATTCTCAGACTCTTTGATATAGGCTTCGTCCACCAGGACCACTTGGCCGTCCCGCATCTTTTCCATCTTGTGCCAGATGCCTTTCCAACTCGGCCCTTTGCCGCGGCTTCCGTCGAGGGTGTGGCAACTGTTGCAGCCTTTACGCTCCCATTGGATCTTGCCCCAATCCGCCATGTGGCCCTTGTAGGCCTCCCATTCCGTTCCGCCGGTGGCGATGTAGTTGTCGAAATCCGCCTGGCTCTCCACGATCAGCGTCCCGTGCATGTCGGAATGGCCTTTGCCGCAATATTCGGCGCAGGTGAAGTTATGCTGGCCCATCACCGTAGGTATGAACCACTCCTCGGTATAGCGGCCCGGAATGATGTCATGCTTGACGCGCATGTCCGGGACAAAGAAATCGTGGATCACGTCCTCGCTGGTCATGATCAGCCGCACCGGCTTGTTCACCACCGCGTGCAGAGTGCCCACGTCGCGCGAGCCATCGGGATACTCAAACGCCCAGTTCCACTTACGCGCGGTGATCTGAATCTCCATGGCGTCGCCGGGGGCCACGGCGTATTCCATCCAACCCTTCAAGCCCCAGAAGAAAATTCCGACGCACAGCAGCAGCGGCGCCACGCTCCAGACGATCTCCAGCACGGTGTTGTGGGTGACGTGCGGCGTCACGCGGCCCGGCTTATAGCGGTAGCGCCACGCGAAGTACACGGCGGGAATCGCGATGCCGAGAAATAGCACCACGCTCAGCCAGAACAGCGCCATGTAGACGGTGTCGATCTCCCCCGCGAACACCGACCCCTGGGCCGGCAACATCATTCTGCGAAGCCACTCCATTCAACCTTCCTCTCGGCGCTATGCCGTCCTTTCCCGCGGGTGCGAGGGGTACCGCTCGGCCCGCTTCTTTTCCATACGGTATAGCCGCCACAACACAAACCCCATCACCAGCACCGTCACCGCTCCGGCAGCGGTCATCAGATGCTGCGCGAACAGCACGTAGGAATTGGCCTGCGGATCGTAGTGATAACACCACAGCAGAAGCCTGTCGATGGCCGGCGTGCTGCGCCCCTGGGAAGCTTCGGTGATGGCGAAACGCAGATCCTTGGAGGGGTAGCGGATGCCATAGAGATACCGCGCCATCTTGCCTTCAGGCGTCAGCAGCATGACGGCGGAAGCGTGTGCGAACTGCTGGATCTTGGGATCGTAGGCGTAGTGATAGCCCACCTCCTCGGCCAGCTTCTTGGCGTTACCCGCGTAGTCGGTCAGAAAGTGCCAGCCCGGCGCGGACTTGCCATAAACGCCCAGGTAAGTTTCCTTCTTCTGTCGCGCCAGGTCAAACGTCTCCTGCGGATTGATGCTGATGGTGACGATCTCGTATTCGTTGCCCGGAGTCCAGGAGAGCTGCTTCATCGCGTCCACCTGGCCGTTCAGGATCAGGTCGCACAGCATCGGGCAGGTGTAATAGATCAGGTCCAGCAGGACCGGCCGGTCCTTGTGGAAGTAGCTGCTCAAGGACACCGGGTAGCCGGTCTCATCGATGAACTGATAGTTGAGGTTGATGGCGCGGCCCAGGTGCTCCTCAATGCCCACCTTTTCCAGGATTTTCGGCTTGACTCCCGGGGGAAGATCTCCACCCTTGCCTACTTGCGGATCGTCGGGACGGATGCTGTCGAAGCCAGCAAAAGCGCTGCCCGCACCCACCAGGAGCAAGCCTCCCAGGGCGACGACGCTAGCGAATTGGCGTGCGTGTTTCATTCTTTATTGGCGTTGGCCGGCGCGCTCTTGGCCGCGTTTTCCTTGGCTTCCGCCGCTTCTTCTTCGGGACTCTTCGGCTTGGTCGGCTTGGCCGGATAGAACGTCTTGCCTTGCGACGCGTCCTGCAGCACCATCTCCTGAGCCTTCTCCAGAGGGATGCGCACCACGCCTTTGCTCTTGTCCTGGTAGGAGTAGTGCGTCAAAGCGTAATCGTCGCGGTTGCGCGTATCCTGCAATTCCTGGCTGGGCGCGGCCAGAACCTTGTCATATACGGCGTCGTTCCAAATTTTTTCGAAATATTGCTGCAACGCGAAGATCACCACCACCAGGATGACGACGCTGCCGATGGTGAAAGCCCAGATGGAGGGCACCGCCGGCTCGGAGCGGTCGAAACCCTCGCTGGGCTCGTGATGCGTGCGGACTCCGTGCTCGGCGATGTCGCCGGCGCTTTGATGGATTTCGTGGCTATGCTTCTCTTCGCTCATGCTCGCCTCACGCGTTTTCCCTCATGGCCTTTAGGCATTCTCCCTCATGGCATTTAGGCATTCTCAAAGTGCAGGCTTTGCTCCAAGCGCAGGTCGCCCACCGGAACCATCTTGTGCCGCCGGAAGCGGTTCCAGAATTGAAGACCGCAAATGCTCACCGTCGCACCCAGCGTGGCGAAATCCAGCCAGTGAATCTGCGGCCCATGCGGATAATGAACCGGCATCACCACCCAGTACATGTCCAGGAACTCCATCAGGAGGCTCCAGCCGGCCACCAGGCCGATCACCGTCAGGCTGCGCTTGGCGGGCCGGCTCAGCAGCACGAAGAACGGAATGAAGAAGCGCACGAACGGCAGAGCCAGGCTGATCCACAACCAGGCCCCTTCGGACCGGGCCCGGTAAAACGAGGTCTCCTCCGGAATATTGGCGTACCAGATCAACAGGTATTGGGCGAAGGCGATGTAGGTGTAGAAACACGTGGTTGCGAACAGCCACTTGCCCAGATCGTGGTAATGCTCGATGTTGATCGCGCTGGTGAGAATGCCCGCGCGCCGGAACGCCAGGCACACCAGCGTCACCACGCTCATGAACGCCAAAGCGCCGCCGGACAGGTAGTACAGGCCGAAGATGGTGGAATACCAGCTCGGCTGCACCGACATCAGCCAGTCATACGCGGCCAGCGTGCCCACCACCACCACCAGGAACAATCCCGGGGCGCTCCAGCGCGCGATGATGTGCATCTGGCGGACCGATTTTTGCGAGTCCTGCTTGGTGCTCTGATGATAGATCGCGAAAACCCAGATCGACCACACCAGGAAGTAAGCGTAGGCGCGCAGCGTGAAAAAATTCTCGCTGAGGTAGCTCCTCTTAAGAACCTCATGGCCCGGAACCACCCCCGGATTGGCCCATGGGTAGACGTACTTCAGCCCGAACAGCAGCGGCAGGAACAGAACCGCGCCCACCGGCAGCGTGATCATGACGTTCTCCATGATGCGGCGCACCGTAACTTGCGCGGCTGAGCCGGACAGATACAGAGCCATCACGAAGAAGAACGCGCCCAGGCCGATGGCCGTGGTGAAGGCGAAGGCCACCAAGTAAGAGCGGAAGAACCGCTCCGGATCCTGTATGTAGCCCAGCACGCACAGAAGCACCGAAACGATCGCGGCTAACAGCAGCGCGTTGCGTCCAGCCGACCAGCGGCTGGCTTCCAACTGGTAGGTTTCGCTGTGATAAGCGCCGGAAGAGGTGTGGGTTTGACTCATGGCTATTTCAAGTCGGCTCTCTGATCCGCGGGAACGTCGTCAACCGTGCCGTGCGCCGCGCGCTCCAGCACCCGCACGTAGGCGATGATGGCCCAGCGGTCCGCGGTGACGATCTGATACTTGTAAGGCGGCATGGTGCGCCGGCCGTTGGTGATCACGTTGAAAATGTCTCCGTCCGCCATCTCCACGACGCGGTCATCGGTGAGATTGGCGGGCTGCCATTGCGGGGCGTGTTGCGGCACCATCCCCTTGCCCTGACCGGTGCGGTCGTGGCACGGCGAGCAATAGGTATTGAAGCGGTACTGGCCCTGATGCAACAACTCCGCGGTCAGCGGAACCGGGCTCTTGCCGACGTACGTTGGCGCCGTCCATGCCGGTGGTATACGCGGTGTCCTCGAACAGGTACCCCTGCGCGACGGTATCATCCGGAGGATAGCGCGTGTTGCGGCCGTCGGCGAATAATCCCGTCTCACCCTCGGTGCGGAACTTGGGCTGGCGCTTCATATCCCACCACACAATGATCGGCGGATTGCGCTGAATGCCGGAGCAGGCCGTGAGCACAAACATCGCCGCCATCATCAAAAGCAACAGGAAAGCGGTCTTCTTTGCGATCAAGCTCCTCATCCCGCCACCACCTCCACCTCGTCCGCGCCCACGCTGCGCAAATGCTCGGAGGCGCGCTGCGCGTCGAACATTGGATCCGTCAGCCTCGATCACCAGCAGGAACCGGTCGTCGGTGGCGCGGTGCGCGTTGCGGTAGTTCATCGAAGGGTGGTACATCCGCGGAAGCCCGTTGATGATCCACATCCCGAAGAACGTAGCCAGCGCGGTGAACGCGATGGTCAGCTCAAAGTCGACCGGGATCGAGAAGGAAAAGTCGAACAGCGGCTTGCCGCCGATCACCAGCGGATACGGGCTCAGCCCGAAGGGGATCAGCCACTTGAACATTTGCAGGCCGCCGGTGTACCACTGCAGGAACAGAGCCGTGCAGGTGCCAGTCAGCGAGAAACAGATCACGATCCAGCCCAGCTTCGAATACGGAATCCCTAGCGCGTCGTCAATACCGTGCACCGGGAACGGCGTCATGGCGTCGAGCTTGGTGTATCCCATCTCGCGCACCTTGCGTCCCGCCTTGACCAGTTCTTCCGGCGTGGCGAAGGAGCCCATCGCCGCGTAGACCTTGTCCTCGCCAATGCCGAGCTTGTCCTTAATCTGTTCAATGTCGAACTGCGGCATTTTAGTGGACCTCCTCGGCGGCCGGCTCCGGAGCGAAGGTATGGCGTTCCACCGCGGCCACGCCCTTGACCTCCGACATGGCGATCATCGGCAGGAAGCGCGCGAACAGCAGGAACAGCGTGAAGAACAATCCGAAGGTGCCCAGCAACGTGCACATATCGACCCAGGTGGGATGGAAGTAACCCCAGGAGCTGGGCAGGAAGTCGCGCGTAAGGCTGGTGGCGATAATCACGAAGCGCTCAAACCACATGCCGATGTTGGTGGTGATGCTGATGATGAACATCACCCACAGGTTGGTGCGCAATTTCTTGAACCAGTACAACTGCGGGATGAACACGTTGCAGGTGTACATGGACCAGGCCGCCCACCAGTAGGGGCCGAAGGCGCGGTTCCAGAAGGTGAACTGCTCATACACGTCGCCGCTGTACCAGGCGATGAAGAACTCCGTCGCGTAAGCGTAACCCACGATCGATCCGGTCACCAGGATGATCTTGTTCATGTTCTCCAGGTGCTTCATGGTGATCAGATTCTGGAGATTCAGGAGCCAGCGCGCGATCAGCAGCAGCGTCATCACGCAGGCGAAGCCGGAAAAGATGGCGCCGGCGACGAAGTAGGGCGGGAAGATGGTGGTGTGCCAGCCGGGGATGATCGAAGTGGCGAAGTCCATACTGACCACCGAGTGGACCGAAAGCACCAGCGGCGTCGAGATGCCCGCCAGGATCAGGTAGGCGGATTCGTAGTGCCGCCAGTGGCGCGAGGAACCGCGCCAGCCCAGAGCCAGCGCGCCGTAGATCCAGCCGCGGATCTTCGATTTCGCCCGGTCGCGTAGCGTGGCGACATCGGGCACCAGGCCGGTGTACCAGAACAGGATCGAGACCATCAGGTAAGTGTTGACCGCGAACACGTCCCAGATCAGCGGGCTGCGGAAGTTCTGCCACATGTTCAGGTCCGTGTTGGGAACCGGGAACAGCCAATAGGCGCGCCACGGCCGGCCGGTGTGGAACAGGGGGAAGATGGCCGCGCACATAACCGCGAACAGCGTCATGGCTTCGGCGGAACGGTTGATGGAGGTTCTCCACTTTTGACGGAACAGAAAAAGAATCGCGGAGATCAGGGTTCCGGCGTGGCCGATACCGATCCAGAACACGAAGTTGGTGATGTCCCACGCCCAGCCGATGGGCCGGTTGTTTCCCCAAACGCCGATGCCGGTGACCGCCAGGTAGGTCAACATCGAGAGCAGCAGAACCACGATCGTGCTGGTGATGCCCAAGGTGATCCAATACTTCATCGGCGTCTCGAAAACCTTGGCTTCGACGATGGTGCTGATCTGATCGGTCAGGTCGTGATAATCCGGCCGCCCGGGGATCAGGGGCGGGTTGACTTGCATCAACGCCGGATCTTGGCGAACCATTACACTCATAATCCGAACTCCCAGGCGCTCATGCTTCCAACTCCGGATTGGGATTGCGAACTCTAGCCAGGTAGGTGGTACGGGGACGGATGTCCAACTCCGCCAGCATGGCGTAGTTGCGCTCCTGCTTTTTCAATTTCGCGACCCTCGACTCGGGGTCGTTAATGTTGCCGAACACGATGGCGTCGGCCGGGCAAGTCTGCTGGCAAGCGGTCTTGATTTCGCCGTCTTTAATGTCGTCGCGCCGGCCGGCCACCTTGGCCTTGATCTTGACTTCCTGGATGCGCTGGACGCAGTAGGTGCACTTTTCCATGACGCCGCGCATGCGCACGGTGACATCCGGATTGTGAGCCATGCTGTGGATCTCCGGATCGTGTTTGTGGAAGTTGAGGAAGTTGAAGTGGCGCACCTTGAAGGGGCAGTTGTTGGCGCAGTACCGCGTGCCGACGCAGCGGTTGTACACCATATCGTTCAGCCCTTCCGGACTGTGCGTGGTGGCGGCCACGGGGCAGACGTTTTCGCACGGTGCGTTTTCGCACTGCATGCAGGGGAGGGGCTGTTCGACCGCGCGCGGCTCATCCTGATCGCCCACGTAGTAGCGGTCCAGACGAATCCAGTGCATCTCGCGTCCGCGGATCACCTGATCCTTGCCGACCACCGGCATATTGTTTTCCGCGGCGCACGCGACGATGCAGGCGTTGCAGCCGGTGCAGGAGCCCAGGTCGATGGACATGCCCCACTGGTAGCCCGTGTTGTAAGCGAACTCGGGATAGACGGAGTGGAGTGAAGGCAGCTCCGACATCTCCTCCACCGCTTTCGGATTCTTTTTGTATTCCAGCGCGGCGACCTCGCGATACAGCGGCCGGTCATTCATGTGATCGGCCTCACCGCGCTCCTGGGTGGTCGCATGGACGAAGGTTTCGCCGGTAGCCGCGACTTCGACGCGCGGCAGATACCACATGGCGTCCGAGGTGCGAAGCGGATAGGCGTTGAAGCCGACCTCTTTTCCGACCTGGCCGCATTCGGTGCGTCCGAAGCCCAGCGCGATGGTGATGCAATTATCCGCGTGGCCGGGCTGAATCATGGTCGCGGCGGTGATCTTGCGTCCGCCCTTGGAGATGGTGACCATGTGGCCGTCGGGGATGTTCAGTTCGTGCGCGGTAGCGGCGCTCATCATCGCGGCATTGCCCCACACCAGCTTGGTCATGGGGTCGGGCGTTTCCTGCATCCAGCCGTTGTTGGCGAAGCTGCCATCCCACACCTGGGAGCTGGGCACGAAGGCGATCTCGATGCCGCCATAATCCGGATAAGGATCGGCCGCGACAGCCGCGGCGACCTTCTTGGCATCGGCCGTAAGTTTGACCGGCTCAGCCGGCTTGGAGCCGACCACGATGCCGTCGTTGAGCGACTGGCGCCAGCGGTACTCAAGCTGCTGAATCTTGGGATCGGTGACGGTGGGAGCGTCGGGGTTGGGCTCGGGCGCCTTGGGTTCGGACTGGCCTCCATTCCACTGCTCCATCCAATAGTTCTTGACGATGTCATGCGCGCGGGTGACGTTTTCGCCCGCCATCAGCGCGACGATTTCGAGAGGCGTGCGGCCACCGTAGATCGGCTCGATCAACGGCTGCTGGATGGAAGCGATGCCCGCCGCGACGGTGTCGCCCCAGCTTTCGAGGGAATGCGCCTGCGGAAGATGCCACTTGGAGATCACCGCAGTCTCATTCGGGTCCATGCCGAGATGAATCGAGTTGGCGATCTTCTTGATGTTGTCGGCGAACTGCGTGTCGGCGGGAGCGTTGTAGGCGGGATTGCCGCCCAGCATGACCAGCGTCGAAACCTGACCCGAAGACATTTCATCCGACAGGGCCTTGATCGCGGCAGGACCGCTATCCACGCGGTCTTCGGTGGCGACCTTGAGGACTTCCATGGTGTTGCCTAGCGAGCCCAGCGTCTGGTTCATCAGAAGAGCCAGGGCGTGAACAATGGCGGGCTGGCGCGGCGTGGTGATGACCAGCGCGTCTTTGCCCGCGGACTTGAGATCCTTGACCACCGCGGCCAGGAACTTGCCCCGGCGATCCGTGGCGGTGTTGTTCAGAACGTTCAAGCCGGGGATCGCGCCCAGGGCCACGGCGACGTCAATCGCGAAGCGCTTGATCTCCGAACCGCGCATGCGCAGCCGGTGATCGGCATTCGCGCCGGTGATCGAGAACTGGCTCTCCACCGAATACAGGCGCGGCATGTTCTCCAGATCTTCGTCACTGGCGACGCGGCGGCGCGAGGAGTATTGCTTGGTAGGCAGAGGCGTTTGCCAATCGAGACCGAGGAAATCGGAATCGAGGGCGAGGATGACCTTGGCCTTGTCAAAATTAGTTTGCGGCGTAACCGGCTCGCCGAAAGCCATGCGTCGCGCCGAGGCGGCCCTCGGTGCGCTGGAAAGGCTCGTACTCGACCCATTTCGCTTTGGGAAACTTTTTTAACGTTGCCGTCCGCAAGGCGGACAGAGACGGGGACGTGACCGATTCGCTCAGGAAGCGAAGCCCCGCGCCATCGCTTAGCGGCAGGGTTTTGACAAACGCTTCGAATTTATCCCAGCTCGAATCCTTGCCGTCTTGCAGAACCTTCGAAGAGCGATCCGGATCGTACAGGTTCAGCAGAGTGGCTTGCGCGAACGCCGTCGCCGCGCCCTGGCTGAAGGGATGCTGCGGATTGCCCTCGATCTTGGTGGGACGGCCGTCGTGGGTTTCGACCACCAACCCGGCGCTCTGCCCGGCCAGCGAGAACACCGTGGCGTAGTTATATTTCTCGCCGGGGATGTAGTTGTCGATACCCTTGGCGATAGGGAAGATATGTTCCACCGGGCGGCTGCACGCGGTAAGACCGGCCAAGCCGAAGCTCGCCGCCATCATCTTTAGAACGGTACGGCGCGAGTTGTCATCCAGCAGCCCCGGCGCTTCGGTGGGGAACTCGCGCTCCATCCATTCGCGGAAACGCGGAGTATTGGAGAGCTGATCCAGGCTCCTCCAGTATTTGGGACCGGTCGGCCGGGGGTTGCTGTTGGTCTTGATGGTAACGAGGCTCATCGGTGGCACCCCGAGCATTGCAGCGGCGGGCTAAGATGTTTTTCGCGAATGATCTGTTCGCCGATCTCGCGCGGGTCGCGGTCCGGAACCCAATCGAGCTTGGTCACCAGCTCCACCGGCCGCAGGTTCGGCGCGGGGTCCTTGTGGCAATCCAGGCAGAAAGCCATATTCAGCGGCTTCTCCTGATGGACTTCGATCTCCTGATCGATGCGGCCGTGGCAGGAAACGCAGCTCACGCCCGCATTGACGTGCGACCTCATGATTAAAATAGACAAAATCGGGAAGGCGGTGAATGTGGACCCAGGGAATCGACTGGCCGTCGGCAAAGCTGTCGCGAACCAGCTCCAGGCGCGGGCTGGTGTCCTTGACCTTGGCATGGCAGTTCATGCAGGTCTGCGTGGCGGGAACCGCGGCGAAGGCGGCCTTATAAACCGTGGAGTGGCAGTAGAAGCAATCCAGGCCGAGTTGCCCGACGTGCAGCTTGTGACTGTACGGCACCGGCTGGATCGGCTGATAGCCGGTATCGATCACAGCCGGGTAAGAGAAGTAGGCGTAGCCGGCGACAGCGCCCACGGCGCCCAAGCCGATAACCGCACCGGCTATCTTTAATATGAGGTCCGATGACTTCGGGAAAACTGCTGCCATCTAGTTATGATCCTTGGCGTCACTTATAGTCACGGCGGGCGCTGGTGGCAAAACAGAGCCATCCAGCTTCGAATGCTGCCATCTTGGGGGCAATATCGTTTCTATCACAGCCGGACGGCTTCCGCAAGTGGAGTAAGGATTCTTGTCTAGCACGAACGGTTCTAGAGTAGCAAGAATATTCGGCGATCTCAAGGTTCGCCCGAAGCTGATGGTGCTGCACAACCTTTTCTTTCTGGTGCTGGCCTGCGCCGCCTACTTCACGTTGATCCCGCTGTTCGAAAAACAGGTGGCGGATGCCCAGGCTCGCGAGATCCAGATCATGGAGCGTGCCGCGGCTCGAGGCGGTGGGCCGCTGAATTTGGGATTACCGGAGCGCACTTACGAACAGGAGTTACGGCGGGCGCGGATCACCCTGTTCCTGGTGCTAGGGAGCATTTATGTTCTGGCGGTGCTGCTGCTGGAATCGATCATCATGCCGGAGTACGTGTATCGGCCGCTCCAGAAGATGTTGGACGCCGATGCGGCAACCCAGGCCGGCGACCGGGAGCGCGAGTTGATTCCGGAGGATGTCATTCTCGGCGACGAGATCGGGTATTTGATGCTGTCGCGGAATAAGACCGTCGCGGCGCTGAGGCGGCAGGAGGACGAGCTGGCCAGCGCGCTCAGGAAACTGGAAGAGCAAGACCGGCTGGTGAGCCTGGGCCTGCTTTCGGCCAGCGTGGCGCATGAGCTGAACACGCCGCTGGCGGTGCTGAACGGGTCGATCGAGAAGTTGATCGAGACGTCGCCGGATGCACAAACCTTGAACCGGCTGGCTCGCATGCAGAGGGTGACGCAGAGGCTGCGCCGGATCAGCGAGAGCCTGGTGGATTTCGCGCGCGTGCGCAAGGAGAACACGGAGCCGCTGGGCGCTAAGGCGCTGATTGACGAAGCGTGGTCCCTGGTGGCGATCGACGAAAAGGCGTCCGCGGTGGAGCTGGTGAACGAGGTGCGCGCCGAGGATCAGGTGGTCGGCAACTCGGATAGGCTCGCTCAGGTGTTCGTAAATCTGCTGAGGAATGCCCTGAACGCGGTGGAGGCTGGGCGCGGAAGGATCGTGGTGCGGTCGCGCAAGACCGACCGCTCAGGCGAGCCGGGAATCACGATCAGCGTGGAAGATAACGGTCCGGGCATTCCGGCGGATTTATTGCCGAATATCTTCGTGGCATTCGTTACTTCCAGGCTGGATGCCCGCGGGACGGGGCTCGGACTGACGGTGGCGGAAGGAATCGTGACGCAGCATGGAGGGTCGATCTCGGCGAGCAATCGGGCAGAGGGAGGAGCATGCCTGGAGGTGTGGCTGCCGGCGGCTATGCCCAGGGTTTGAGAGAATGAAGCGAGGGAACCGCGTCACATGCCTGAACAGGAATTTGCCACTAAGCAGGATATAAGACGCCTCGAGGAACGCATGGATCGGATGCAGGATACACTGATCGAGGCCATGCGCGATATGCAGACGGAAGTTCTGCAAGCCTTCCACAATTGGGCCAGTCCGACGGAGATCAAGATGCGCGGCCACGAAGAGCGGCTGACGATCATGGAGGAACGGCTCCGGCAAATTGAGCGCGCGTTGATCGAAAAGAACTCGAACCCGGACGTGCATTAACGGCGCGCTGACCAGGCCGCCCAGGGATCGGCCGCGATGGCTTCGTACCTGGTTTCGTCTCCGGCAGTCTCCGGATCGAATCACTTGCAGAACTCTTTGAAGACAATCTTCTGCACATCGGCCGCCGAGCGGCAGCCGGATAGTCGCGGCAGGATCGTTCCGGCTTCGGGGTCATATTCGTACGTGTTGTCGCCGAAATTGATCCCAATAGGGTCGTGACGGTAGAGAATCGCCGATGCCTCCGCGAAAAATCCTTCAAACTGTTTCTTGACACGGTTCCGGCGCCATCGTTCGAGTTGAGTTTTTGAGACGCGTCGACAAGGGCCAGCCAGTCACGACTCAGTTTCGCAGGTCTGGGCCGGTCGTTTGGTTTGCGGCTGTTCGGGTTCCTCCGTGCTGTAAGATAGCTCGGGGGTGACGAATGGACAGTGTTCTCTTGATGGTGCCGCTGGCGATCATTGCGATCCTGGTGCTGGGGGCGATCCTGGGCAGCTTCTTTACGGTGAGCACGGCGCAAGTCGCGGTCATTACTCGATTCGGGAAGTTCTTGCGGGTGGCGGAGGCGGGTTTGAATTGGAAGCGGCCGTTCTTCGATTCCGTGGCCGCGATCATCAGCCTGCGTGTGAACCAGATCACGCTGACGGTGGAGACCAAGACCAAAGACAACGTCTTCGTGACCATTCCGATTTCGGTGCAGAACCGGGTGCGGCCGGAGAAGGTCTACGACGCGTTCTATAAACTCGCCGATCCGCAGGCGCAAATACAGTCTTATGTCGAGCAGGTCATTCTGGGGCACGTGCCGGGTATGACGCTGGATGAGGTTTTCGCCAGCCAATCCGGAATCGCGGCGGCGGTGAAGCATGAGCTGGACACGGACATGACGGGGTTCGGCTACGAGATCGTCAACGTGCTGGTGACGGATATTGTGCCGGACGCGAAGGTGAAGTCGGCCATGAACGACATCAACGCCGCTCAACGCGAGCAAGTCGCCGCAACAGCCCGCGGCGAAGCTGAGAAAATTCTGGTGGTGAAGAAGGCGGAGGCTGAGGCGGAGAGCAAGGCTCTGCAAGGCCAGGGCATCGCCAATCAGCGCAAGGCGATTATCGAGGGGCTGCAATCGTCGATCGAGCAGTTCCAGAAAGTGGTGGAGGGCGCGTCGGCGCGCGAAGTGATGCAACTGGTGATGGTGACGCAGTACTTCGACACGTTGAAGTCGATCGGGGAGAGCGACAGGACCAACACGCTGTTCCTGGCGCATTCGCCGGGATCGGTGAAGGAGATGAGCGATCAGATTCTGGAGTCGCTGGTGGGAGCGGGAAAGGCGGTAGAAAAATGAAAAGGGCTTGGATGACGATGGCCGCGGCGGCGACGATACTGCATGCGCAAGAGGTGACGGGGCTGGGAAACTTCAGCCACATTGTCACGAATCTGGACAAGGCCGTGGCCTTTTATCACGACGCGCTGGGTCTCGAACTAGTGTCGCCCGCGCGCCCGTTCGATCCGAATCCGGCAATCATGAGCCTGGGAAATACGCTGGGGGCGCAGTCGCGGATCGTGCAATTGAAGGTGCCTGGCTCGGCTGTGGGCGTGGAGTTGATCGAGTACAAGGATATCGACAGGAAGGCCGCGCATCCGAGGTTTCAGGATCCGGGCGCGGCGAATTTGTCGCTGCGGGTGAAGGATTTCGACGGTGTGGTGGCGCGGGTGAAGAAGGCGGGAGCGCACATCATGACGCTGGGCGGCGAACCGGTGACCATCCGCGGGGCGCATTCTTTCTTCGTGCAGGACGACGACGGGTTCATCGTGGAATTGAGCCAGTCCGAAAATCCGGGCGGAGGGTTCGAGACCACGGTGGCGAATCTTGACGACACGCTGAAGGCGTATCGCGCGCTGGGATGGATGCCGGCGGACCCCAACGCCTGGAACGGCGATAAGGCTATGACGGACAACGCGGGCACCCCAGGGGCGCAATTCCGGCAGAGCCGCATGGGCCTTCCAGGCCCTTCTGGTGCACCGCCCGCTTCCATCGCTTTTATTGAATTTAAGGACATCGAGCGCAAACCGCTGCATACGCGGACGCAGGATCCCGGCACGGCGATTTTGCAACTGAATGTGCGCGGCTTGGACGCGCTGCTCGATAAGATGAAAGCAGCGGGATTCACGGTGGTTTCAACCGGTGGTCAGCCGGTAGCGCTAGGTGGAGGGAAGATCGCACTGGTGCGCGACCTGAACAATTTGTTCCTGGAACTGATCGAACGCGGAGCGAGGTAGCAGCGGCCGTGGGAGTTGAACGGCGACAGGCTGGCGCTGTTGTGGGACCCGAACGACCTTTTTCTCGAGCTGATCGAGCCGCAGCAGGTCCTGTAGGCTACGGCACTTTTTGCTATTTCAATCCGGAAGCGACGTAGAGGTCGGAGACGCGGACGTTGTAGTTGTAGGCGTAACTGCGGCCGTCGGGCGTGATGCGGAGGTACTCGACCTCATCGACCGGGCGCGAGGGATGTACCTCCATAAAGGGTGTTCGCTTGCCGGTAAATACGTTTAGCGATTCAGCAATGAACTCAGGAGCAGGCGCGGTGTTGGCCATCACGTAAACCGACTGGCTATCCGAACGCCAGCCGGTGGTGTATTCCTTCTTGGGATCAAAGCCCGGGACGATTTTGGATTCACCGCCATTGATGGGGTAGAGGGCGAATTGACCGCGGCCGGGGACCTGGCTGAGCACCCATTTGCGATCGGGAGAGACATACATGAGCTCGTCAGGAACGCCTTCGGGGCAGATCGGACGAAGCGCCCCGCTGCGGGAGTCCCAGTAGAAGCAGCGCCAGCCCTTGGGATACTCCTTGCCCTTCTCTAAACCGACGATGAGGTACTGCTCGTCACCGATCCAGCCAAAGGGCACCGCGAAAGTCATATTGGGAAGGTTCATGGGGCGTTCTTCGCCGGCGCCGGTGGGGACTAGCCGGAATTGGCGCTTGGTGCCGTCAGTGGTAGTGAATCCGGAGATCCATTTGCCGTCGGGCGAGAGAACGAAGGCGTGGCCATCGCCGACGCGAACGGGCGAGGAGCCATCCAGCTTGCGCGTATAGATGCTGCCCTTTTGCCCGCCGGCTTCGCCAGTCACGCTGGCAGCGATCATAGTGCCGTCATCGGAGATGCCTTCCAGGATGCCGGACTCGAGAATCGAGAGATCGCGCTCAGTTTTATCGCCGGGACCTTTGGCGAGGATGCCTATCTCAGTGGAATCGGTGCGGAGGAGAACACGGCCGTCACGGGCGATATCGAAGATGTTGGTGTGGCCGGGAAAGCGATGGACCACGCGCGTGTGACCTTTGAGATCGATGGCATAAAGCGTGCCCCATTCATCGGGATTGAAAGATCGGAACCAGATCTCATTACCGTCGGGAGACCAGGAGAGCGCGGCTGCGTCGATCATGACGACTTGACCGGAGACGGCGCCGAGAAGGCGCGGCTTGCCATCAGGAAGGTCGATGACGCCGATGCCCGCCTGCGAGCCATTGGTGAAGGTTGCATAGGCGATGCGCTTGTTGTCGGGCGAAATGCGGATTTGGAAGTAGGGGATCCTCTCGGGGGACTCGTACAGGACTTTACCGATCGGATATTCGAGCCGGGACCTTCCGTTTACCATGCGCAGAACAGCAAGCGACGAACCGTCGGGCGACCAATCGGCGACGGTCACTCCGTCGAGCTGCGGGCGCATCTGGCCACCGGAGAGCGAGCCTCGGGCGAGCGTGCCGGAGCCGTCGTCGGGCGAAAAAGGAGGCTCGAGGAAGGCGACTTCGCTGTTGGAGGAGACGGCGAGAACCAGGCTGTCTTCGGGGAGATTGAGATCCCGCGATTCGGGATCGCCGGGGATCGACAGGAACGTGTGAGATTTCGCGCCGTCCCAATTGGCGGTGTAGACCACGTTGCGGCCGTCGGGAGAAAAACGGGCGTTTCTGATCAGGCCCCTTCGAAACGTCAGGCGCTGGAAGGATGGAGGCTCGTGCTGGAGCGTGCGGTCGCGCAAATAGAAGCCGCCGGCAAACAGCGCCGCGCCGGCGATGACCGCGGCCACCGGCCACATCCAGCGTGCAGGCTGCTTCGGTGCGGGTTGAGGCGGCAGTGCCGCTTGCACACCGGAGATAGCCGTGGTGTTTCCGGCAATGGAGCGCAGGGCGAAAGCGAGATCGGCGGCGGATTGGAAACGCTGCTCGGGTTTCTTTTCCAGGCAGCGACGGACAATGGTGAGAAGGGCCGGAGGGATGGAGGGGTCGACGGGAAGCTCAGGCGGGTCAGCGTGGAGGATGGCGTTCATGGTCTCGACTTGCGAGTCGGCCTGGAAGGCTCGCTGGCCGGCGAGCATCTCATACAAGATGACGCCGAAGCTGAAGATGTCGGAGCGATGATCCGTGCTGGCGCCGCGGACCTGTTCGGGAGACATGTAGCCAACGGTGCCCATGACCGTGCCGGGGGTGGTGACAGCAGCCATGGTGACGGTGGCGCCCTCGTTCGAAGGAGAAGCGGTTTGCTTGGCGAGCCCGAAGTCGAGAACCTTGACCGCACCGGAACTGGCGGTCAGCATGATGTTTTCGGGTTTGAGATCGCGGTGGACGATGCCGGCGGCATGCGCGGCTGCCATTCCGTCGGCGATTTGGGTGGCGATTTCGATTGTGCGCCGAACCGGGACTCGCCCGTGCTCAATAAGGGTGCGTAGCACCTCTCCGTCGACGAGCTCAGAGACGAGGAAGGCTTGGCCGTTGGCATCGTCCGGATAGTAGCCGAATTCATAGACGGCGACGATATTGGGGTGGTTCAGCGCGGCGAGCACGCGGGCTTCCTGTTCGAAGCGGGCGCGGCGGGATGGGTCGCGGGCCACTTCTGAAGGCAGGATTTTGAGCGCGACGATGCGGTGAAGCTGCTCATCGCGGGCTCGCCACACCTGGCCCATGCCGCCTTCGCCGAGCTTCGAAAGGATTTCATATTTACCCAGGCGCGAGCCAGTCATTGGAACATCATACACGGGTCAATCCGAGCGGAGGTCATTCCGAGCGGAGCACGCGGGCGGGTTCAGTTCGGGCGGCGCGGAGGAGGGGTGGGAGGGCAGCGAAGATCGCGCTGGCAAAGAGGACGATGAACGGCGCCGCAAGCCAGCTGGGATCGGTGGGTTTCACCTCGAAGAGAAGCGACTGGATGTATCGCGCCGAAGCCAGGGCGAGGGCAAGGCCGGCGAGCGCGCCCAGGAAGACGCGGGCCAAGATGCCCAGCGAGACGGCGCGGACAATGTTGCCGGTTCGCGCTCCGATGGCCATGCGGATCGCGATTTCCCGGCGGCGCCGGAAGACGGAGTAATCCAGGACACCGTAGAGACCGACGGCGGCGAGCAGTAGCGCGATCAAGGCGAAGAAAGCCGCGAGCGTGGCGAGGAGACGCTCCCGAACGGTCTGCGCGTCGATCAGGCTTTGCTCGGTCTGCACGGTGCTGACGCGAAACTCGGGATTCGCGCGGGAGACCTCCTGGCGCAGGACGGAGGCGAGCGCCAGAGGACTGGCAGCCGGGGTGCGCGTGGACGAGGTGCGGACGACGAACGTTCCGCTGGAAAGCAGCATGCCCTTGTCATCGTGAATATTGGTGTAGGCCACGGGGAGCATGGGCTCGCGGAGGAAGCGGTAACGGGCGTTGCGCACCAGACCGACGATGGTGATGCGCCGGCCGCCGAGAGCGGACCAGGTCGGCACAAACGTTTTTCCAACCGGATTTTCGCCATTGAAAAATGTGCGGGCGAATTCTTCATTTACGATGACCTCGCCGGGAGCGTCGGCGGCGAGGAAATCCCGGCCGGCGAGCAAGCGCAGGCCCAGGGTTTCGATCCAGCCGCGCGACACGTTTTCAAGCCACGCGGGGATTTCACCGGGAGGCGCGCCGTTAACGGAGAGTTCGGTCGTCTTATAGCCGTTGCCATCGAGCACGGGCCAATCGGCAAAGGCGACGGATTCGACGCCGGGGACTTGGCGCAGATTTTCGGCGACTTGATCCCACAGGAGCGGGGGTTCGTCCGGACGCGCCGTAACGATGTTGAGGTTTAGAATTCGCGCGGAAAAGATGCCGGTGGGCTGATTCGAGAGGCGGTTGAAAGTGGTCACGAACAACCCGGCCACGAACAGAACCAGAAAACAGAACGCGGCCTGCACGGCGCAGCTTACGCTGCCCTTGGGTGCACGGGCGGGTTGAAGACGAGCCGTGCGAAGCGCCGGGGCAAGGCCGGAGAGAAGAATCACGCCGAGGGTCAGCGCAAGGGCAAAGGCGGCGACGCGCCAATCGGGAGTGAGAGACAAACGGACGGGGTCGCCGGGGGGATTGATGCGGCCGACGACGAACGGTGCAGCCCAAATGGCAAAAAGACAACCGGCCGCGGAGGCCAACAGCGCGAGCAGAGCGCTTTCTACCAGAACGAGCTGGATGAGGCGCGAGCGGCCCGCGCCCACGGCGACACGCACAGCCATTTCACGGGATCGCGCGGCGGCTTGCGCGAGGATCAGATTGGTTACGTTCGCGCAGGCGATCAGCAGCACCAGCGCAACCAGGATGGCGAGTGCGGAGAGGGCCTGAGTGTAATCGGTTCGCAAGTTGGACGCGCCGGCGCGGGCGGATTCGACCAGGATGGTCCGCGTGGCTTTCGAAGGGTCCGGGTCAGTGGAGCGAAGGACGGCGAGCAAATGGTCTCGAACCGGGCCGATGGCCGCGGATGGAGAGAGCTCTGCGAAGATGCGGAAAATCGACGCGTAGGGAACCGTCACCATGGCCTGCATCATGGTGGGAAGAAAGATGTCGATGACCACGCCGGTTTCGGTGCCGGTGAAGCCGTCCGGCGCGACGCCGATAATTTCGAAACTTTTGCTGGATGGCCCGATGCGCCAGTCCGGGCCGATGCGCACGGTGCGGCCGATTACGGAGGGGTCGCGGGCGAAGCGGCTGGTCCAATAGTCATAGGAAAGTACAACGACAGGATGCGCGCCGGGAGCAACGTCGTCATTGGCGGTGAGCAAGCGGCCAAGGGCAGGATGGAGACCGAAATCGCTGAACATCCAGCCAGAGACGAATTGGCCGTGGGCTTTTTCGACCTCCTGACCGGAACCGAAGATTACGTCGAGCGAAGGCGCGCCGGAGACAGCGATGAGCCCGGCTTCGCCTTCGACCGCCGCGCGCATTTGACGGAACTGCCCGTAAGTGAAGTTGCGTACGGGAGTGGGTTGGTTGAGCGCGTAGAGCCGTTCCGGGTGCGCGATGGGCAAGGGGCGCAAGAACAGCGCGTCGAGGATGCGGAAGGCGGCGAGGCAGGTTCCAGCGGCCAGGCCGAGCGAGAGGATCGCGGCGAGCGAAGTGACCTTGCGCTTTTTGAGCTGTCGCCAGCCGAAGACGATGTCGGCGCGGAGCGAATCGAGCACGTACCTATTCTGAGCGGAGCACGTGAACCGGGTCAATGCGAACGGCGCGGAGGATGGGCGGGAGAGCGGCGAGAATCGTGGCAGTGAGGAGGGCGAGCGCAGGGATCGCGAGCGAGCCCGGATCGGTGGCTTTGACCTGGTAGAGAAGAGATTCGATATAGCGGGCAGAAGCGATGCCGAGGGCAAGGCCAGCGGCCGAGCCCGCCAGGAGCCAAACCAGGATGCCGAGGGTGACGCCGCGGATAATATGGGAGGCTCGGGCGCCGACCGCCATGCGGATGCCGATTTCGCGGCGGCGCTGGAAGACGGAGTAGTCGAGCACGCCATACAATCCGACGGCGGCCAGCAGAAGGGCGACGGCAGCGAAGAAGAGGCCGAGCATGGCCAGCAGGCGTTCGCGCAAGGCTTGATTGTCGATCAGTTCCTGTTGAGTGCCGACGCTGGTGACGCGGAGCGCGGGCTCCACCAGTGAGATCTGTTTACGGAGGGTGGGCGCAACGGCGAGAGAATCCACGGCGGCGGTTCGCACGAGGAAACCTCGGGAGTTCTGGTCTTGCAACTGGAAGGGAAGGTAAGCCACGGGCTCCAGGGATTCGCGGAGTTTGCTGTAACGCGCGTTTCCCACGACGCCTATAATCTCCACGCTCTGTCCGAGGCTAAACGACTTGCCGAGTGGATTCTCGCCTTTGAAGAAGGTCTCGGCGAAGAGCTGGTTGACGATGGCGACGTGGAGGAATTCGTCGCCGGCGCGGAAATCGCGGCCCGCGACGAACGGGATGCGCATGGTCTCCATCCAGCGGGGCGAAACTTCCAGGATGTCGGTAACAGTCTTGCTGGGAGGGCCGCCGTTTACAGAGACGAAGCCATTCCATCCTCCGCCGCTGAGGAGAGGCCAGCCGGAGGATGCCACCCCTTCCACGCCGGGGACGGCTCGAAGACCCTCCGTGACTCGATCCCAGACGGCATGTGTCTGATGCTGTCTCGCGCCGATGTCGAGGACGAGAAGACGTTCCGCGGAGAAGCCGAGATCCTGATGCGACAGCCTCTGGAGTGTGGCGACAAACAGTCCGGCGATAAACAGCACAAGAAAGCAGAAGGAGACTTGCGCGGCGATCAAGGCATGCATCATACTGCCGCGGTGGCTCCCGCGGCGGCTCGCATCGCCCTTGAGAGCGTTGATTGGTTCGGTGCCGGCGGCTCGCAGGGCGGGCGCGAGGGCGAGAAAGAATGCGATCGCGAGAGTGAGCGCCAGGGCAAAGCCGAGAACACGCCAATCAGGGGACAGGATCAGGCGAGCGGGATTGTCGGGAGGGTTGATCCGGCTGACGACAAACGGCGCAGACCACATTGCAAACAAGCCGCCTACGATTGCGGCGAATGTGGCGAGAATCGCGCTTTCGACCAAAACCAGTTGAATCAGGCGCGCGCGGCCTGCGCCGATGGAGATGCGCAGAGCCATTTCATGAGCTCGCGCCGCTGCTTGGGCGGTCATCAGGTTGGCAACATTCGCACAGGCGATCAGCAGCACCATCATGACCAGCACCCCCAGAGCGACGAGAGCCTGGCTGTAATCGCGCTGCATCCCGGAAACGCCTGCCGGCGCGGGCTCCATCAGAACCTGTTGATTAACGATGGCATCTTTGGCCTGCTGGGGAACTCGGCTGAAGTCCTTTACGGTGTCTTCGAGAAACGCTCGCACGGCAGCTTGCACTTGCTGATGCACCGGCTCGGCGGCGACGCCCGGCTTCAGCATGACCATTGGCCGGAACCAGTTGGTATGCGGCTGTTCGGTGAAGGGACTCATCATCGCGGGAATGAAGATATCGTTGATGGCGCCAGGCTCGACACCCGTGAAGCCCTCGGGCGCAACACCGACGACGGTGTAGGCGTCATCGCCGATGTGGAAAGTGCGGCCGAGCACTTTGGGATCGCGGCCGAAGCGGCGGGTCCAGTATTCGAAAGAGAGGACGGCGACGGCACTGGCGCGAGGGTGGAGATCGTCGGCGTCAGAAATCAGACGACCGAGCGCGGGACGCAGGCCAAATACAGCGAACATGCGGCCGGAGACGTACTGCCGGTAAGGCTGCTCTGGCTCCTGATCTGGCCCGTAGGTCACACCCGCGCGATTCGGAGAGGAGACGGCGAGCAAGTCGGCCTGATCGCCCACGGCCGCGCGCATCCGGCGAAACTCGGGATAGCTGGAGCTGGTGCCAAGCTGAGGCTTGCCATCAATGTCAATTCCGCGGAAGGAGAGAGTGTAGAGGCGCTCCGGATGGGCGATGGGCAGAGGGCGCAAGAAGAGCGCGTCGATAATGCGGAAGGCGGCGGTGCAGGAACCTATTGCCAGGGCAAGTGAAAGAACAGCCGCGAGCGAAGTGATGCGGCGCTTGTTGAGCTGGCGCCAGCCGAAGACCAGGTCGGCACGAAGGCCGTCGAGCCAGGGGATGATGCGGAAATCGCGTGATTCTTCGCGCAGACGAAGGGATGGGCCGAGGGCACGCCGTGCCTCGCGCGGATCTCGTCCATGAGCCGCGGCTTCATCCAAGATGGGACGCCAGCTCGTCGTCGATATCGCGGGTGAGCCGATCGGAGCGGAAGACGTTGGCGAGGCGGGAGAGCAGAGACATGTGTTACTCCGGGCGTACTTTATTCCAGGCGGAGTGTTTGCACGGGATCGATGCGGACGGCGCGAAGGACGGGCGGGAGCGAGGCGAGAATCGTGGCGGCGAGGAGAGCCAACGCGGGGATCGCGAGCGAGCTTGGGTCCGTGGCTTTGACTTGGTAGAGGAGCGATTCGATATAGCGCGTGGAGGCGAGGCCGAGAGCGAGGCCGGCTGCGGAGCCGGCGAGCACCCATGCGAGTAGGCCAATAGTAACGCCGCGGACGATGTGCGAGGCTCGGGCTCCGACGGCCATGCGGATGCCGATCTCGCGGCGGCGCTGGAACACGGAATAATCGAGCACCCCGTATAGACCGACGGCGGCTAGGAGCAGAGCGACCGCGGCGAAGAAAGCCGCGAGCATGGCAAGCAGACGCTCGCGGACGGTTTGATTGTCGATCAATTCCTGCTGGGTGCGAACGCTGCTCAAACGGAGGCCAGGGGCGGCGGCGGAAATCGCCGTGCGGAGGGTGGGAACCAGCGCGAGGGAATTCGGGGAAGCGGTGCGGACCATCATGGTGATCGCCGGGCTGGGCGCGGAATTGGATGGGAAATAGACGACGGGCGGGATGGGATCGCGCAGATTGCCATAGCGGGCGTTTTCTACTAAGCCCACGATGGTGATCTTCGCCTGGGCGGCCACGGAGGGGATCGGGGCCGAAAACGTTCTTCCCACGGCATCTTCCGCTTTGAAGGAACGCTCGGCGCTTTTGAAAAAACGCTCCACGAAGTCGCGATTGACGATCGCGACCTTATCTGGGTAGGTTTCGTCCCCGCGAAAATCTCGGCCAGCGAGCAAAGGGATTCTCATCGTGTCAAACCACCCGGGCGAAACGCTCAGGAAGTTTGAAAATTCGTGGCCGGAGTAAGGACCATTGATGGCGATAGGATTGTTCCACCACGTTCCGCTGAGCAAGGCAAAATCCGCGGTGGCCGTTTTCTCGACTCCAGGCGCCGATTGAAGAATCGCCTGCACATGCCGCCAGAAAGCGGTCGCCTGAGAATCCTGGGTGACGACATCCAATGCAAGGATGCGCTCCGGAGAAAAGCCGAGCGGCTGGTGCGAGAGGCGCTGAAGGTGAGCAACAAACAATCCGGCGACGAAGAGCACCAGAAAGCAGAAGGCCACTTGCGCGGCGATGAGCGCACGGTTCATCAAGTGCTTTGGCGGCGGTTCCGCCGCTCTTGAGCGCATTCGGCGCGTCTGTGTTCGGGCGGCTCGTAGCGCGGGAGCCAAGTCCGTAGAAGAGCATCACGATGAAGAGTGAGAGCGAGGGCGAATGCGAGAACGCGCCAGTCAGCAGGAAGGATCAGGCGCGCGGGATTGATCGGGAGGGTTGATGCGGGCGACGACGAAGGGCGCTGACCAAATTGCAAATAAGCCGCCTGCGGCGGCGGCGAACGCGGCCAGGATCGCGCTTTCGGCCAAAACAAGCTGAATCAGGCGCGCACGCCCGCGCCGATGGAGACGCGGAGGGCCATTTCACGGGCTCGCGCGGCGGCTTGCGCGGCCATCAGATTGGTCACATTCGCGCAAGCGATGAGCAGGACCAGAGCGACCAGGATCGCCAGAGAGATCAGAGCTTGGCGGTAGTCGTGCTGCATGCCGGAGACGCCAGAGCGCGCGGGCACCAAGGCAACGGTTTGATTCATGACACGGTCACGTACAGCGGGAGGCATGCCGCGAATCGAGTTGACGCGATCCTGCCAGTAGGCGTGCAGAGTGCTCTGCATCGGGTTGCGGAGGCGCTGCGGAGCGACCTCCGGCCTAACGCAAGGAGCGCGCGGAGCCACATGAAACCCGAATCGCCGACATGGGCGTTCATCATCGCGGGGATGAAAGATGTCATTCAGGATGCCGGGCTCGATCCCAGTGAAATCCTCCGGAGCGACACCGACGACAGTGTAGAGGTCGCGGCCGTAATGGAATGTCCGGCCGACCACTCTCGGATCGCGGCCGAAGCGGCGAGTCCAATAGTCGATAGGAGAGCACGGCGTAGGCGTCGGCCGGGCGCATCGTCGTCTGCGGTAGAGCAAGCTGCCTGCGGCGGGACGAAGGCCGAAGACGGAGAACATTCTTCCGGAAACGTACTGGCCGTTGGCTCGCTCGAGGATCCTGAGCCGAACCGTAAGTGACACTCCAGGGGCCGGAGCGGGAGATCGCGAGCGCGTCGGCATCTGCGCCCGCGGCCCGGGTCAATTGGCGAAACAGCGGGTAGTCACAGGAGTCGTCGGTGGTCCACTTGCCCTCGACATTGAGGGCGCGAAACGTCAGGACGTAGAGGCGCTCGGGGTGGGCGATGGGCAAGGGACGAAGGAACAAAGCGTCGATGATGCGGAAAGCGGCGGTACAGGAACCTATTGCCAGTGCGAGCGAAAGAATCGCCGCGAGCGAGGTGACGCGGCGCTTGTTGAGCTGACGCCAGCCGAAGACTAGGTCGGCACGGAGGCCGTCGAGCCAGGGGATGAGGCGATGGTCGCGGGACTCTTCGCGCAGGCGAAGGGATGCGCCGAGCGCATGCCGTGCCTCGCGCGGGTCTCGTCCATGAGCCGCGGCTTCATCCAAGTGGGACGCCAGCTCGTCGTCGATATCGCGGGTGAGGCGATCGGAGCGGAATACGTCGATGAAGCGCGAAAACAGCGACATGCGGATTGCTCCTAGACGGTCCGGAGGACCCGGTTGACGGCGGAGGTGACGGATTCCCAGCGCGATTCCTCCTCGGCGAGCCGCCTTCTGCCGGAGACGGTGAGATCGTAGATGCGGGCGCGGCGGCCCGAGTCCTTGACGATCCACTTGGCCTTGATCCAGCCGGCTTCCTCCATACGGTGCAGCGCTGGGTAGAGCGAGCCCTCCTCCGCGCGGAGGACCTCGCCGGAGGATTCCTGAATGGCCGTCATGATGGCGTAGCCGTGAAGGCCGGGGCGGCGGGAGAGGATCTTGAGGACCAGGAGGTCGAGGGAACCCTGCAAAGCATCGGTTTTGGCCATACCTAGACAGCATAATACCTAGATGTCTTGGTAGCGTCAAGGGGCATCGCGGCTTGGTGCATAATTTCGACATGGGACGGAAGACGGTCCTGGTTGCGGCGGGCGTGGCGCTAGCCTGCGCGGCTCAAAATAACGCGGCACGCTCGCAGTTCGACGTGGTTTCCATCCGCGTCAACCATGCAGGGACGGGCGGGTCGGGCGACCTGTTTCCGCAGCACGGGACGTGGAAGTGGACGCGGATACCGCTCTCATTCCTGATCATGTATGCGTACGATGTATCGTCGAAGCAGGTTACCGGAATACCGAATTCCTTCCAAGGGCCCGATCCGGCGTTCGACATCGCGGCGAAAGTTCCGGTGGATGTTACGCATGAGCAGTTCCGGCTGATGCTGCAAGGGATGCTGGAGGACCGGTTCCAGTTGAGGGTGCATCGCGAGACGCGCGAGCTGCCGGTAAACACGATTGAGCCCGCGAAGGGCGGGGCGAAGCTGCGTCCTGCGGCAGCGCCTTGCTACACGACTCAGCAGCCCGCGGCTCCGGGACCGGATCAACACCGCTGTGGCGAAATCACGCAAGTGCCGCGAATCAGTCCGGAAACGATCACGTGGGAGTACATCGGATGGTCTGTGTCGGTGGCGGATCTGGCCGCGGCGCTGTCTCCCAACGATCCGGTGGTGGACGATACGGGGATTCAGGGCGTGTACGATTTCGACGTGACGGTGAAGGCGTCGCTACCTCCGGCGGACGATCCGAACGAGAGGATTGACAGGCAGGCGGAGTTCAACCGGCAGTTGAAGGCGGCGTTCGAGAAGGAGTTGGGCCTGACGATCGATCTGGAGAAGACTGGGAAGCGGCCGCTGCCGGTGATGGTGGTGGATCACGTGGAGTTGCCGACGCCGAATTAGCGCGCCGGTGTCAGTCGAGAGACCGTGGGTGCCGCGGGCGATGGGGCCCAGTAGATTAAGGCGTGAAATACCTCAAATACGGGCTGGCGGAAATGGCCAAATGTTTCTCGCTACCAACGCATACGGCACAACGCTGTTTCTCGGCGACTCGTATTACGGGCCGAGGATGACGCTGGAGGCGGAATGCGGGCGCCACTCCGCCCGCCGGACCTGCGGACACGTGGGGAGTATTCTTCGGAGGGGGCTCATTCAAACAGCCTGACCCCCACTATCCGGTTTGGGTGGGCAGAAACGAAGGCAAGAAGTAGCGCTCAGCCCTGCAAATACCGCGTGAGGTCCTCGGGACGGAAGCAGTGGGCGAAGGCGGTCTCGCGGCTGATGCGGGCGGAGCGGACCAGCTCCGCGAGAGATTGCTCCATGGTGACCATGCCGTCGGCGCGGCCGGTGGAAAGGGCGGAGTAGAGCTGGTGGTCCTCGCCTTTGCGGATGAGGCCGCGGACGCCGGAGGTCGCCATGAGGATTTCGACGGCGGGATAGCGGGCATCGCCGGAAATCGACGGGACCAGTTGCTGCGCGACCACGGCGAATAAAGCTAGCGAGAGCTGCTGGCGGATTTGCGGCTGGTTGCCGAGAGGGAAGGAATCGAGGATGCGCGAGACCGCCTGCGAAGTGTCATTGGTATGGAGGGAGCTGAGCACCAGGTGACCGGTTTCGGCGGCGGTGAGGGCCATGGCGATGGTTTCGGGATCGCGCATTTCGCCGACCAGAATGACATCGGGGTTCTGGCGCAGGATGCTGCGGAGGGAGCCGGCGAAGTTGGGCGCGTCGCTGCCCACTTCGATCTGCTCGACGATCGAGTTACGGTTGGAGTGGAGGAACTCGACCGGGTCCTCGATGGTGACCACGTGATCGCGGCGCTGGGTGTTGATGAGATCGACCAGGGCGGCGAGCGTGGAGCTTTTGCCGCAACCGGTGGGGCCGGTGACCAGCACGAGGCCCTGGCGCGATTCGGCGAGGCGGCGCAAGCCGGGGGGGAGATGCAGAGACTCCAGAGTGGGGACTTTCTCAGGAAGGAGCCTTAGGCTCCCGGCGAGCGTTCCGCGCTGGTAATGGAGATTGGCGCGGAAGCGGCCAATGCCCTCACGGCTGAAACAAAGGTCGGCGGATTTGTTGTGCTGCAATTCTTGAGATTGGGCGGGGGTGAGCAGAGGGAGCAGGAGACGGCGAGGGTCCTCCGCGCCGAGCGCCGGACCGGCGGCGGGCAGAAGCGCGCCTGCGACGCGGAGAGTGACAGGCGAGCCGGCAATGAGAAGGATGTCCGAGGCTCCGCGGCGGATGGAGTAGGAAAGCAGCGAGTCGAGCGAGGCGAGAGACTCGGCGGAGACGGGCGGCGCGGCGAGGGGCACGGGCCGGGCTGACGCCGCGGGCTTGGCGGGAGCAGGCTCGGGACGGGCTCCAGGAGCCGCGCGATTGAGCTCGGCGACGATGTCGGAGAGGTCTTTATCGTAGGTTTTGGGGTCGTGGATTTTGGGCGCGTCGCTCACTAAAGCAAGTATGACGTTTGTCGAGAGGCCACGTGCAGGGACTAGTGAGCGCTGATTGTCACCGCATTGCTGACGGCGCCTCCGGCGGCGACGAAGAGCGGGAACTGGCCGGAGGTATCGGCGGGCACGAAGGCGTCAATCAACCAGACCCCGGGATATTGCGGCAAAGGAGCGCTGTAGTAAACCTGGGCAGGCGTGTCGCCGACGAAAACCTGAGGTGTTGCGCCGGCCGGTCCATATCCAGTCGCGTAAATCTGCACCACGGAGCCGTCCGAGGCAGGCACGGAGGCGCTATTAATCGAATAATCCTGATTCTCGACCGCGCCCGGCTGCGAAGGGTCCGTGCCGTTCAGCACGAAGAGCGCGGGAGCCACGGCGGAGATGGTGACTTGGCCGGAGGCCAGCTCCGAACCCATGGCGCCTACCGAGATGGTATTGAGTCCGGGTGAAGCTGCGGGCGGAATCACGAACACGGCTTGCCATGCGTTGGCGCCGAGCAACTGGCCGGCAGCTCCATTGACGAGCACCTGATCCGGGACAGCCGGGTAGCTACCGAAGGCCGTGGCGACCCCGCCGGGCGCGACTCCCTGGTCCACGCGGAAGCTGGCGCTATTCACCGTGATGACGTTACCGGAAGGAGCGGGAGGAGCGCCGTTGCCTCGGCCCAGGATGGCGCCGAAGACCGGATCGTAGCGCGCGAAGTAATCCGTGGAGCGCGTACTAATGGGTATGTCGGGCATGAACGAGGGCAGGTCCGGAATGCCTGGCGGGGCGGGGTTGTAGCGCTGCGAGTACTGTCCGTCCAGGCCCGAACCGGGCAGAGTGAAGCGGGCCACGTCGCCGTATTCGTTTGGCTTGCCGCCTGTGGCTTCTCCGATCACGGTGAACAGTGCGTTGATGTTCAGACCCGGCATGGCGGCCGCGGACTGGAGAGCGTTCGACTTGATTACCATCGCATCGTCCATGCCCGACGAGAATGTCCCTTTATCAACGGCTTCGTAGACGCGGAAGCGCGGGTTCTGGAGCAGTCCAGGAATGCGGGAGATGAAACCGTTGAGCAGCGGATAAATGACCCCGGCGTCGCCACCGGTGTTGCCGCGGAAGTCGAACACAAAGGTGTCGACGGGTTGCGAATCCAGGGTCGCCAGGATAGCCGAGGAAACAGCGGCGAACGGATTGGAGGGATCGTTCTCGCATACCTTGTATCTGAGGTACAGCATCCGGTTCTCCGGGGAATAGCTGTACCAGTAGTTTGCGGTGGGATTGTGAAAATAGTCAGGCACGAAGCCAAGGGAAGGATCGACGGCGATTTGCGCGGGCGACAAGGAGCCGGGCGCCACCTGTAGGGTGAACTGGGTCCCGTCAAGAGTTTCAAACGTGAGAGCCGATGGGGCGTCCGCGGGCAACACGCCGAGTCCTTGAAGAATCTGCTGGCCCCTCAGGTACTGCTGAGCCTCGAAGTGGAGCCACTGATCGTTTGCGTGGGGAATGACGGTTCCGAGCTGCTGCACCACCTGGTCAATGGGGACGCCGCCCACTTGAATCAAGCGCGTTCCCAAGGCTTGCGCATATTGCTGCGCAGCGGCAGCAACAAAAACGCCGTCGTCGAGCCAGTACAGAAACAGCGGAAAGGACGAGAAGCCGGCATTGACCGCGGCGGGATCCGTCAGGTAAATCAAGGTGTGGGCGTCGCCGGCGAGCGCGACCAGCGCAGCGAGTTGCGTGTAAAACTGGGCGTCCGTCAGGGTCGAGATTTGCGATTGGAGCGCCGCGACGGCTTGCTGGTACGTAGCGGGGTCAAGCTGGAAGAAGAAATTCGCGTGGAGCCGCGGGAGTTGGTTGGCGACGAAGTTGAGGTCGGCCTGGCGCGCCGCGGTCGAGAATTTCTGCGCCTGAATGGGGAGACTCAAAACAATGGGAATCAACCATGCAATCCGCATATGTTTGGCGAATTAGACGCCGAATGCCAGAAAACGGTTTACAAGTTTTTTGATAAACGGTCCATGCCCTTGGATAGACAGGGCTTTTTCTCCCTCGTGCTAGCGGGCGGAGCACGGGGTCGGGCTCCATTTGGAGCCGTCGGGTTCCTGCTTGAAGTTGGTGCTGGTGACGAAGGGCTCGGTTAAATAGGTCGGGTCTTCGACCACGGTGGTGACGACGAACCAGGTGTCGCCGTTGCGCTCATGCGAGAGATCGTAATATTCCTTGAGCACGGTGTTGGCGCTGTAGGGAGGGCCATTCTTGCGCAGGTAGCCGGGGCGGAGTTGGGTGGTGACGACTTCGAGCGAGCGGCCCATAGTTCCTTGACGAGTGGCCCCGAGGCCGGCTTGCGGAGTGCCGGAGCCGCGCACGGGGCGCTCCCAATTGGCGGCGGAGTAACCTTGCCAGGAGGCTTCCGCATTCGCGGGAGCCGAGGCTGTGAAGTGCAGCAGGCGGGTCTGCGTGCCGGAGTCGGTCTCGATCTTGAGAGTGTTATCGTCGGCCCAGGTGATGTGGAGACGGCCGGGGACGCGCATGATGGCGGGGGCTCCGTAGGCCTTGCACTGAAGGCCCGCGGCTTCATCGGCGGCGGGGTCCCATGCATCGCCGAGCTTGCGGCCTTCGGCATTCAAAGGGATGCTGGCGAAATCGCCCTTGATGGGAGTGACCATGCGCCAGCGCCAATCCTCGGTGACGACGGAGACCCAGTAGCCGGTGAAATCGACGGGCGCGGCGGCTTTCGCGGTGGGCGGCGGTCCTCCGCGGCCTCGGCCTCCGGGAGGGCCCTGCGCGAACAATTGCGCGGACAGCGCGACAGGCAATACGAGAATCAGCAGAGATCTTGTGGCTTGAGGGGCTCTCATGGTTTAAGGCCCCGATAAATCGATTCGACGAAGGCGTCCGCGGTGACGAAAGTGCCCGGCACGATGTACTGCGTATCGTAATCGCGGCTGGGCTTGGCGGCTTTCACTTGATCGAGCGTCTTGCCCTGCTTGATCAGATCCTGGACACGGTCGCGGACGATGGTGACCATGTCGCGGTATTCGACCACGTCGGCTTCATCGCACAGGCGGCCGTGGCCGGGGACGATCATGGTGCCGCCTTCCTGATATTTCGCGGGCACGGCGATTTCGAGGATTTTGTTCAAGCCGGCGATCAACCCGTTGACGTTGCCGCCGCGGGCGATGTCGATGAAGGGATATTGGTCCGGCATGAAGAGGTCGCCGACGGCCAGGACATCGGACTTGCGGAAGAAGACGATGGAATCGCCATCGGTGTGGGCGTTGGGGACGTGGGTGATGAACACGGCCTCGCCGTTGAAGAAGAGGTCCTTGTAAGGGGTGCTGTAGGTGTCATTGGGCCAGTCGGCGGGTGGGACGGCAGGCTGGCCGGGAAGCGGCGTGACCATGCGATCCATGACGCTGAGGAAGGCGATGACGCGGGCGGGGCCGGGCATTTCGGGAGTCGCGCCCATCTTCACCAAAGCCGCGTTGCCGCCGGTATGATCGTCATGGACGTGGGTGTTGATGACGTAGCGCACGGCGCCGGGCGAGAGCTTGCGAATCGCGGCGAAAAGCTGCGGGGCGGAAGCGGCGAGACCGGTATCGACCAGGAGGACACCGTCGGGTCCGGTCTGGACGGTGACATTTCCGCCTCCGCCGAAGAGCGCGGAGACGTTGCCCTGGACGTGGAGGGTTTCGATGTCCGCGGGTTGCTGGGCGTGAAGGATCGCGGCCACTGCGAAAAACAGGAAATGAGTATACTGTCCCGGGTTTTGCCTCATGGGAGGTTGCAATTGAAAAGGGTGGTGCAGGTGCAGTAGCGGGTGCATCGAGCCGGCGGGTGGTAGCCGGTGATCTTGGAGCGGTATTCGGGATACAGGGTTTCGGCACCGCCTCTAGTTACGTCAACGGGCAGGCCGTAATAGTTCGCGAATTCCTGCAAGTAGGGATTGGTTCCAGGCAAATGGTGCGGGACGGCGCCCTCGGGCTTGGGCAATTCGTCAGCATATTCGCATCCGAAGATGCCGATGTGCTGGCCGGGATCGAGGTACCAGTTATCGCTGCGCACCAGAGGCTCGGTGAGGAAGACGGGATCTTCGATGACGGTGGTGACGGTGAGGTAATCGCCGTGACGGGTCCAGTGTTCCGTGAAGATGGCTTTGTCACTGCGCGGGACGCCGTTGCGGCGGATGTAATTTTCCTTAAGGTGGGTGGTGGTGATGGTGAGCATGTTGCCCTCCCAAACGCCGGTGGAGAAGCCCTGCCAGGTGTGGGGCGCGTTTTCTGAAGGGTGAGGGCGGCCGTCTAGGTAGATGACGCGCTCGGAGTCCCAGGCAAGCAGGTGGGTGTGAATGGCGGCGACGCGCTGCGAGATGGGATCGAAATCGGCCCAGATGCGCAGGTTGCCGAGGCCGCGCATGGAGTAGTCGGCGCCGTGGGGACGGCACTGGTATTGTTCGACGACGGAGATGCGGTCGGCATCCCAGGAGTCCGCGCGGAGACGGGCGGCGTCGTTGAGGGGGAGCTCCGTGTAATCGGCGAGCTCGGGACCCGGAAGACGCTCCGGGCCGTCTTCGTGATACAGCGGGGCCCATTCACCCGCGAAGTCCTGCTGGGCGAAAAGGGGAAGCCCTGCCGCGCCGAGCAGGAGGGCGGCGGCGAGGCCCGCATGCAGCTTCATTACCTCGCTACGATATGCCCGGAGAGTAAGGGATGTCAAGGCGGTCGAAACATCTTGACAGGTCCGTGTCCGCGCTTTAGGATGAAGATATCACTGAGAAAGGAGGTGGTCCAGTCGAATGAAATCTGGCAGTAGTAATTCAAACGGGACTCTATCAACGCGTGAGGTGGCCGACTCTTAAATCGACCGCTCCTAACGTTCAGGTGTCGTTTCAGTGACGAGGCCGCTGTTCCTGTGGACCGGCTCTTCACGCGAATGACGAGAAACGTTTTGTGCCAGCCGGACTGCTGTCCGGTGAGCACGACGAAGTGAACCCTCAACCCCGGCGGCAACGCCGGGGTTTTGGTTTTTGCGGCCCAATTGACGGCTGTGCTAGACTGGGGTCGTTTCACCATGAAATCCGGAATTCACCCTGCCTACGAAGAAGTGAACGTGATCTGCGCCTGCGGGCACACGTTCCGCACCCGCTCGGCCCACAAGGGCGACATCCGCGTGGAAATCTGCTCTAACTGCCACCCGTTCTTCACCGGCCGCCAGAAGCTGATCGACACCGAAGGCCGCGTGGACCGCTTCCAGAAGAAGTATCAACGCGTCAAGGACGCTGCCGCCGCCAAAGACGCTGCCGCCAAGGCGGTCAAAGAAGCCGCCAAGAAGAACTAGCTCGGCCCCGATTTCAGTTTAGGCTTCCCTTCCTCCAATTTATTCACTATAGTTGAATAAATGGCGCGGGCGCACCTGGGCGAATTCGAGCTGATGGTTTTGCTGGCCGTCATCCGGCTCGGCGAGAACGCCTACGGCGTCCCGATTTCACACGAGATCGAGCTTCGAACCGGCCGCGAAGCCTCCCTCGGCAGTGTCTACGCCGCTCTGGAACGGTTAGAAGATAAGCGCTTGGTTCATTCCCGCCTTGGCGAAAGTACTGCCGAGCGCGGCGGCCGTGCCAAACGCTATTTCCGCATTACGGCACGAGGCTTACGGGCCGTTCGCGAATCGCAGCGATCCTTAACGGCTCTGTGGCAAGGATTGCCGCAGCTCGAAGGAGGCCCGGCATGAAAGACCCGAACCCGCCGAAGCTGGCGACGTGGCTGCTCAACAACTTTGGCGCCACGCGCCACAGGCGCGCGCTGGTCGGCGATCTCCTCGAAGAGTTTCGCGGCGGCCGCTCCCGAAGCTGGTTTTGGCGGCAAGCTTTGCTTATCGTTGCGCGCCAGCTCGGGCGCGAGGCTTTTTCGCCTGGCATCTTGTTTGGCGTCGGGTTCGTGTTCCTGGTCTTCGCCCTGCCCGACTACGTTTTTTGGCGCCTGCACCGGCCGCTGCACATCAGCGAATGGGTCTCGGCGGCCATCGCCGTGGCCGGCGTGCTGTCACTCCTTTGGTACTTTTGGAGCCGGCGCGCGTCAAAGTGGATGCTGATAGCGGCTTGGATCGCTTGGGTGTGGTTCTGGGCGTGGGTCAGTCAGGATTCTCTGGTGAGCCGTCTCGAGTCGGATGCGAAACTGACGGCGATCATTTGGGTTCTCTCGCCCTTTTTCGCTTGCTGGGTTCGTTCGAGACCGAAGAAGACTCGTTAGAAGCCGGGGCCGCCTGGGCGCCCGCTGCCGCGGCGCTGCTGGTCCTGCTTGCGGCGGTCAATCCGCTCCTGGCGCCACTTGTCGTATTCCGATTGCTGATCAGGCGAAAGCATCAGCTTCATCCGCGTGATTTGGTTCTGGCGGACGGCGTCCAGTTGGGGATCCATCTGGGCGTGGACGGCGATCACCTGCGCCTGGGATTCATCCAGGATGATGTTGAGCTTTTGCATCTGGTCCGGCGTCAGCTTGAGCCGGCTCTGCAGATCGTCGACGATGTGCTTGCGAACTTCCGCCGGAGTGGGCGGAGCCTTTCCGCTGGTGGCGTTGGCGGTAACGGTGGCGGCGGTGTACAGGCGGTTGGCAAAGAAGCCGACAACTCCGCCGCACCCGAACACCAGGCCCACGTATAAAGCGATCGTGGTCCGCGACAGCTTCATAGAAAACTTATTGGGCGTCTCCGCTATCCATTAACGAAGCGGAATCGACGGAATGCGCGGCATCCAGCACATCCACGTAGCTCACGCTGTAAGCGCGCTCACTCTGCACGTGGGTGATGGCCACCATGGCGATGGTGAGAGCCGCGGTCGCCACCATGCAAACCTGCGCCAAGCGCCGGAAGATGGAGACGTTCTCGCTGCGCCGGGCTTCGATTCTCTTCCACAGGCCGGGCATGAAGCCGGCGCTGGGTTCGGGATCGGGAACCGCCTCGCGGTACTCGGCAAACAAAGTGTCGAGCGCGAAAACCTTCTCATCCCGCCGGGCCTCGATCTTCTGCCACAGCTCCGGCATGAAGTTCTTGCTGACTTCGGGCGCGGGGATAGCGTCACGATACTCAGCCAAGAGCGCGTCGAGTTTCGTCTCGTTATCCTTAGAATTCATGCGATCCATTTTACACCTCTAGGCCAACTGTGCGCCAAGCCCCTCTAGACTGTATTTTGGCCGGCTTCGGATTCCTTCCCTTCGCCCGCCTCATACGCCTTCAGGACCCTTTGCCGGGCCCGAAATAACCTCACCTTCAGGGCGTTCTCATTAACCCGGTAAATCTTCTCGAGTTCCTTGAGAGAGAGCCCCTCCACTTCTTTCAGCGTCAGCAAAATCCGATCTTCCTCGGATACGTGCTCGAGCAACGCTTCTACCTGCTCCCGAACCTTGCCTCGCCTTTGCTCCTCGGCGTTCAGTTTCCCGCCCGCCGCGGCGTCCGCCATCATGACCTGTTGCTCGCTCAGGTCCGACATCCTGCTTTCCTGCCGCCGCTTCTGCCGCCTCAGATAGTCATACGCGGCGTTCACCGTCAAGCGGTACAGCCAAGGCTCAAAGACTTCCGCCGTCCGCAACTGCTCCAGCGAATAATACAGCCGGAGAAAAACTTCCTGCCCTACATCCTCAACGTCTTCCGGACGCCCGATCAGCCGTGCAATGGTCCCCAGGATTCGCTTCCTGTAGGCTTGCACCACCTGGCTGAACGCGCTATCGTCACCGCCGCGCGCCCGTTCAATCAGTTCGAATTCAACCAGCATAGCCACCGTAACGGCCGGTGGCAGTCATATCCTCTTCGATCCAAACGAAAAGGCGCATCGGCACTCTGTTAGGTTACAACACACGGTGCGGGACCGGCGTTAAACATTTTGGAAGCGGATTCATTAGCTGAACTTATATCACTCGGCCCGCCTCTGGGCAGCTCCTAGGCCGTGCTAAAATGTGTGTTTCCATGGATTTCCTAGAAGGGCTCAATCCCCGCCAACGCGAGGCGGCAGCCCATGTCGAAGGGCCCTTGCTGGTTCTGGCCGGGGCCGGGAGCGGAAAAACCCGAGTCATTACCCACCGCATGGCGCACCTGATGACCGCCCATAAAGTGCCCGGTTGGGCGATTCTGGCGGTCACCTTCACTAACAAAGCTTCGGGTGAGATGCGCGACCGGGTCCGTTCCCTGGTGGCCAAAGGCATCGGGACGGTCGATTCGCTTCCGATGGTCGCGACCTTTCATTCCTTCTGCGTGCGTCTGCTGCGGCGCGAGGGGGCTCCGCTCGGTCAGATCCGGCGCGGATTCACTCCGCTGTTCTCCATCTATGACGATGAAGACCAGATTTCGGTTCTGAAGACGGTTTATAAGCAGCTCGGGCTGGATGACAAGTTCCTGGCGTACCGGGCGGCGCTGTCGCGAATCAGCCACGCCAAGAGCCACGAACACTCGCCGGAGGATTTGGCGCGCGCGGCCACTGATCCCGTTTCGACTCGTCTGGCCGTGATCTACGAACGTTACCAGAGCAAGCTGCTTGAGTCGAATGCGCTGGATTTCGACGACCTGTTGCTGGAGACCGTGCGGTTGCTGGCCCACGACGCACCAACCCGCGAGAAGGCGAACCGGCGATACGAATTCCTGATGGTGGACGAGTATCAGGACACCAATCGCAGCCAGTATGAGTTGATGCGATTGCTTACGGGCGAAAACCGCAACGTGGCTGTGGTGGGCGACGAGGATCAATCGATCTACGGGTGGCGCGGGGCGAATATCCGCAACATCCTGGATTTTGAGCGCGACTTTCCGGGCGCGACGGTGATCCGGCTGGAGCAGAACTACCGCTCCACCAAAAATATTCTGGAAGCCGCAAGCGCAGTGGTCGCGAACAACACCGAACGCATCGGCAAGTGGTTGTGGACCGAATCGGGCGCAGGCGAAAAGGTGACGTTATACGAGGCGCCGGACGCGGAGAATGAAGCGCTGTGGATCGCCGATACGGTGGAGAGCCACTTGAGCCGCAATCCCGCGGACCATGTCGCGGTTCTGTACCGCACCAACTCGCAATCGCGCCAAATTGAAGAGGCGCTGCGGCGCTACGGGCGGAAGTACGTGGTGGTGGGCGGGTTCAGCTTTTATCAGCGAGCCGAAGTGAAGGATCTGGTGGCGTACTTGAAGGCTCTGGTGAGCCCGCAGGATTCCATCAGCCTGCTGCGCATCATCAACACGCCGGCGCGAGGCATCGGCCGGACCACCATCGAACAGATTGAGCAGTACGCGTTGCAGCATGAGTTGACCATCTGGACGGCGATCGAACGCATGCTGCTCGAGGGCGGCACAGGGCCGGAGCGGCCGCCGTTACTGGGAGAGACGGCCACGCTTACCGCCGCGACAGGCTCCGTTGTGCCGCCAAAAATTTCGAAGCGTGTCTTTCCCGCCCGCGCGGAAGCGGCTCTGGCCGGGTTTCATCGCATGATGCAGCAGTTGGGCGCGGATGTGGAGACGGCGCCGGCGATTCAAACGCTGCGCGCGGTGCTGGAACAAACCGGGTATCGCACGGCGCTCGAAGAGGAGGGAACTCCGGAGGCGCAGAGCCGTCTGGCGAACCTGGATGAGTTGTTGAACGCGGCCTCCGACGCCGCGGAGCGGGGAGAGACGCTGCGGGATTTTCTGGATCATGCGGCGCTGGTGGCGGATGCGGATTCGGTGGATGAGCGCGCGCCGGTTTCGCTCTTGACCATGCACAACGCCAAAGGGCTGGAGTTTCCGGTTGTGTTCATCGCCGGTATGGAGGAGGGTCTGTTCCCGCATAGCCGGTCCATCGATACGGACGCGTCGATGGAGGAAGAACGGCGCTTGTGCTACGTGGCGATGACGCGCGCGGAGAAGCGTTTGTATTTGAGCTGGGCTCGGTACCGGAGGCGGTTCGGAGGCGGGCAGCCGGAGGCTTCGATTCGTTCGCGATTCCTGAGCGAAGTTCCGCCAGCGCTGCTGGAGCGGGCTCGCGGGCAGAGCGGGCAGGTGGACCTGTACGCGGAGCAGCACCTGGTGCGGGAAACGGCCCGGAAGAACCTCTATACTGGAAAGACTTACAACTCGGTGGAGAACATCCGTCAGTTCTTCGCTGAGAAAGGGGCGCAAGCGCCTCCTGTTCCGCGCGTGGCGCAGTCAGCCGTGCCGAAGGCGCCGCCGGTGCAACCAGTCCGGAAAAAGACCGGACTGGGCTCGACCGTGGAGCACGTGAAGTACGGCCGCGGCACCATCGTGAAGGTGGAGGGCTCGGGAGACGACACGAAGGTGACGGTGAGTTTCCCCGGGTACGGGTTGAAAAAATTAGTGGCGAAATACGCAGGGATCAGGATTGAATGAACACCAAGCACATCAAAGATAGAGCAGAACGCAAAAAGGCGAAGCGCACTGCGCGCAAGGAGGCTCCAGCGCTGGCGCCGCGGGCCGCCGACGTCGCTCGCGGGTCGCAGAAGCGCAAGGTCAAGAAGATGGTCAAGGGCCAGCGCAAGCGTTAAGCCGGGCGAATCTTAGGGCGTCGGCAGACCGGAGAGATAGCACGGTATAACGGCCTCTATAAGGCGCTGTCCTGGCCGTGCCCGGCCTCTAGAAAAGGTGTTGCGTCCCACCCGAGAGAGCTTAGTCCTGGCGCAGGGTGATTGCAGGGTCCACTTTCATCGCCTGCTGCGCGGGAATCTGGCACGCGAGCAGCGCGATGAGGATTAGCGTCAACGTCGCGATGGTCATGGTGACCGGATCGTCGGGAGACACACCCACCAACTGCGACTGCAGCACGCGATTCACCGCGAGCGCAGCAGGAAGCCCAAGCAGCACGCCCGCAATCACCGGAGCCATCCCGTCCCGCAGGATCATCGCGCGGATGTTCCGGGCCGTCGCGCCGATCGCCATTCGCACGCCGATTTCTTTCCTTCGCCGGCTAATGGAATGTGCAATGACGGCGTACAGCCCGATGGCCGCCAGCAATACTGCCATGAGCGCGAAACCCGGCGCCACCGCCGCGTCCTTGCCCAACTCCATGTGCTCGACATCCATATTGTCGCCATCGAACGCGAAACTGGCTTTTAAAGTCCGTAGATCGTGAAGAATCAGGTCAGAATCCAGGCGCAGGATTTCGCCTTGAACGGCACGAGCCACCGGTTCCCTATCGGCCGCCATCCGGACAAGAAAAATAGCGGCGCCAGCCGGCGGTTCTTGCCGGATGGGGATGTACACCAGGGGTTTGAAATTCTGGCGGGTAGCGTCCCCTTGCATAATGTTCGAGACCACGCCCACTACGGTGCGCCATTCGCGCGGCTGGTTACGGGTCTTCACGCGAATACGGGCGCCGAGAGGCTGGTCCCCTGGAAAAAACCGGCTGGCGAAACTCTGGTTGACCAGAGCGACAGGCGTGGTTCCGGCCCGGTCGAATTCGGTGAATTCGCGGCCCGCTAACGCTGACGCTCCCAGGACTCGAAAATAATCGGGACCGGCGGCCACAAATGGCGCGCTTGTCTCGCCGCCAGCGGGCGGGCTGGGACGGTCTTCGATCTCGAATGCCTGCACATTGATCCCCAACACGGGGAGCCGGTTGGCTAAGGCCACGCTTTGAATTCCCGGAAGATTCTTCAATTGCGTTTCGAGCCGGTCGAAGAGGTTCAACCGAGCCGCAGCGTCCGCGTATTTGTCGGATGGCAATTCGAGCCGTCCCGTCAGGATTCGGTCCGGATTGCTCACCCCAGTTTCCGCAGTGACGAGCGTGACGAAACTGCGCACCAGCACCCCCGCGCCCGACAGCAGCACAATGGCCAGCGCCATCTGTCCCGCGACCAAAAGATTGCTGAGGCGCCGGCCGCGCGGACCTTGGCTCGCACCACGGACGCTGCGGCTGAAACTGCCGTTCGCGCACAACCGCGCCAGCTTCGCGATGGGCGCGAGCGAAAACAAAATTGCGGCCACCAGTGAAATCGCGGCCAGGTACGCTAGGGTTCCCGTGTCCACACGGTAATCGAGAATTTGATACTCGGAGGCTGTAGCCGCGGCCCAGCTCCGAATCACCCAGTTTGTCATCCACCATCCCAAAATGCCGGCGACCCCTGCGAGCCCCATACCCTCCATCAGGACTTGCCGGATCATTCTTACTTGTCCCGCTCCCAGAGCCAGCCTGGTCTCAAAATCCCGCCACCGTCCGATCGTTCGAACCAAGGTGAGGTTCGTCAGATTGGCGCAGGCAATCAACAGTACGAAGCACGCGGCCGCCCACAAAGTGCCGTAGACGATGGGTCCGTTCGGACCGGCATGATAGTGCGTGTTGTCGACGAGATTCGGAACCAGGCTGCGATTGGTCGCCGGATACGCAGCCTCCAGGCGGCGGTTGATGGTTTCCAATTCCGCGCGGGCCTCCTGTGCGCTCACGCCGGGGCGCAGCCGCGCCACCGCCTCATAACCACCCGGAGTAAGCCCCCGTTCGGTGGAACGGATCGCGGGCATCCACAAATTCCACTGTGTCGGGAAATCGAAACGCTCCGGCATCACGCCGATAATTGTTGCGGGGGCGCCGTCGACCTCGATTCGGGAACCGATAAGATCGGTTCTCTTTCCAAACCGGTTCACCCAAAACCGATAGTTGAGAATGACGACAGGCGGAGCTCCCGGAGCTTCATCGGCAGGTGCGAAGTCTCGTCCAAGCATCGGAGGGACCCCCAGCAGTCCGAAGAGATTCGTGCTCACCATGAACGTCGACTGATCACTCGGGCGGCCTGTTCCTTCGCGGAAGCGAATGCGTTTTTCGCCGATGAACGCGAGCCCCTCGAAGGAATGGGCCTGAACGCGCCAATCCAGGAAATCCGCGTAAGATATGCCACCGAGCTTCGCAGGAGTTCCCTCCTGCAGGTAAACCAGCCGGTCGTTCTGCTTGACGAGCGGGTAGCCGCGAAAGAGCATCGTCTCCATGACCGTAAAGGCGGTGACGTTCAATCCGATCGCGAGCGCGAGCGTCGCTATGGCGGCCAACGCAAACGCCCGATCTCGCCACAATCCGCGCATCGCAAAGCGACAGTCGTATAACAGCCCCTCGATCCACGTCAGAGAAGTGCCGTATCCTTGCGACATTGATAAAGATTATATTCGCTAGGGGTACACGGCGGCTGCACACCAATAGATGGTGGCAATGCGTACCAGCCGCATTCCGTTCGCCGGCAGCGGTCCCGCCCGCCCCTACGCAGCCCCGCGACGCACCTATAGGCATTCAAGCTACACTGCACAAGTGGCTAGCCTGCTTCGTACGAAATCCATCGACGAGCTGATCGCGGCTAGCCAGAATCCTTCCGCACGCTTGAGGCGCACGCTGGGGCTGGGGAGCCTGATCGCACTGGGGATCGGCAACGTCATTGGCTCCGGCATTTTCACGCTTACGGGTACGGCCGCGGCAGGGCTCAAGTTCGACTACAAGAGCGTACTGAAAGCCCCCGTCCTCGATCTGATGCTCCACGGGAGGGACGCGCTGAGCCTGACTGGCCGCCCCGGAGCGGGGCCGGCGATCTCGCTGTCGTTCGTTCTGGTGGCGATTGCGTGCAGCTTCGCGGCGCTGTGTTACGCGGAGCTGGCCTCCATGATTCCAGTTTCGGGGAGCGCCTACACGTACGCGTACGCGACCCTGGGCGAGATCTTCGCGTGGATCATCGGCTGGGATTTGATTTTGGAGTACGCGGTAGCGAACATGGCGGTCGCGGTAGGGTTTGGGGCGTACTTCAACGATCTGCTGGACAATGCGTTCGGCTTCCATCTGCCGGCGGCGTTTTCGAATCCGGTATTCATCGAGGGGAAACCAACCGGGGCGATCTTCAACATTCCGGCCTTTCTGCTGATGATGGCGCTGACCTGGGTGCTGGTCCGGGGCGCACGGGAAAGCGCGGGGACCAACAACGCCATGGTGCTGATCAAGATCGCCGCGATTCTGATTTTCATCGTGGGCGCGGCGCGATCCGTGAACAGCGCCAATTGGCATCCGTTCATGCCGAATGGATTCAGCGGGGTGCTGACCGGGAGCGCGATTGTGTTCTTCACCTACATCGGTTTCGATGCGGTCTCCACCGCGGCCGAGGAGTGTAAAGACCCGCAGCGCGATATGCCGCGCGGAATCATTTTTACCTTGGCTGCTTGTACGCTGCTGTATGCGGGCGTTTCGATCGTGCTGACTGGAATCGCACACTGGCAGACTTTGGACAACGATGCTCCGGTAGCGAACGCACTGAAGGCGCTGGGGTACAACCGCATCCGGTTTGTGGTCACCATCGGGGCGCTGTTGGGGATGACCAGCTCATTACTGGTAGGGCAATACGGACAGGCTCGAATCTGGTTTGCGATGTCGCGCGACCGTCTCTTGCCGGCGCTGTTTTCGAAGGTGCACCCCAAGTACGAGACGCCGCACCTGAGCACCTGGGTGGCGGGCTTCGCGGTGGGAATTCCGGCGGGAGTGTGGGACATTGGGACCTTCGGCGATCTGACGAATATCGGAACGCTGTTCGCGTTCATCGTCGTTTCGGTAGGCGTGATCGTTTTGCGCCGCACCAATCCGGATCGCCCGCGCAGCTTCCGGGTGCCGTGGGTGCCTCTGCTGCCGGCCATTTCCATCGTTTTTTGTCTGACGTTGATGCTGGGCCTGCCCTTGGAGACGTGGCTCCGGTTCGTTGTATGGCTGGGAGTCGGCCTGGCGATCTACTTCGCGTACGGCCATAAGCGCGCGACCGGCGCAGCTTAGTCCACCCTTTTTCAATTACATCCAATTTCGAGGCTGGAGTTGTCTCGACGCTTGTCCCGTAGGCTTCCGGACAAGAACGCGCGATCACGAGGAAGCGCGGGGAAAGGAAGACACATGGGAGAACCGATTATCATTTGGCCGCCTGACAGCGGCAATTTCTCGGACTGGGGCGATGCCAACAGTGGCGCTTGTCAGGCTGCACTCGGAACCGAGCTGGCTTTCGATTGCAGTGCGTGGTACGAGGACGACGTTGGCTCGCTGGGCGACAGCGGGTTGGCTTGCTGCGTGGCCGGCGAGTAGTTGGCTCGGCCGGGTCCTTCGGGGCCCGGTTCCTCCACTGGGTGATTTATGCGGCGTATAGCTCTTGTGTTGTTTCTCCTGACTCTGCCCTGCGCGATGGCGCAGCCCAGGCCACCCCGGCCGGCTCCTAGACTAAATCTGCTCGAACCGTGCCGCGGGAAAATTACGGTAGCGGCGTTTATCGTAACCGGTTGCCCACATTGCCAGGCGTTCAGCCGCAACGTGATGGAGCCGCTTTATGAGAGCAAACAAATCTGCGCCGTAGCCGTTGCGTTCGATCGCGATGGAGACACGGCTCAATTTGCGATGAATCAACGGCTCACTTTTCCAGTGTTCAAACTGGACCGCAGTGCGGTGCGCCAATTCCTGGGCTTGACCGGGCCCGACCGGCCGCTGGGAACACCGCAAGTGGTGGTGATCGATAAGGCGGGAATCATTCAAGCACAGAGCGCTCCTCAAGGCTCGCCGCTGTTGTTGCAGCCGGGCGTGATTGCGGATCTGGTGAGGAAGCTGAAATGATCGCGGTTCCGCTATCGGCATGGACCGTTGCTCTGTTCGAGCTGAAGAAAATCTTCTTTTTGCTGTTGATCCCCATGCTGTTGGGCTTTCTGGTTGCCGTACTTTATCCGTTGGGACAACGAATGGCCCTGCAGCACCGGCCGTTCCCTACGGTGATGTTGTTCGCGGCGTTGGGTCCCGCCGCGATGCTTTTCGGATGGTCCTTGGTGATCCGGACTCTGTGGACCGCGCCGATGTATGGACTGGGGTATGGCCTCGGCGTGGCGTGCTTATCGAGGGTACACAAACTGAGTTTGTGGCCGCCGCGGGTCATGTTTCGGAAGCTTCGGGCGCCTAATTCTCGACCGGCGTAATGTCGGTGGGGAGATCCTGCAAACGGTCGAGCGCGTGTTGCATGTTCGGGCGAAGCACGCCCAGATTATCGAGCATCTTCTTGGCGCGGGCGTAATCGCCGGTTGCCTCGATTTCCAACAGGTCGTGAACCAGATCGCGCACCGCGCCTTTGATCTTGGATGAATCCACGGTGAAGGTTCCATCGGGCCGCGCGACAAAGGCGCCCTTATCGGTCAGGTAGTTGAACTGGAGCGCCATGCCCTTGCCGTGAGCTTCATGAATGCCGAAGCGGAGGGTGCGGAAACTGGAAGCGAGGAAGGTTGTGTAGAGCGGTTTCTCCGCCGCGGGTAGCAGCTTGCGATCGAACAGATACTGCATCATGAAGAGGCCGGTCGCGTCGGCTTTAGCTTCTTCGATGGCCGAGTACAGCTCCTTGAGCGATTGACGCACGCCGTTCTGCGGTCCGATGCCGTGGGTCATTTCGTGCGCCAGGATGTGGGTGAAGAAGGAGTCGAACTTCACGCCGCTTCGATCTTCGCGCGGGAGCACGCGGGCGGCGATGGGCTCCAGTATCGTTTCGAACTTAGCTTCCTGGACGTTCTTCAACATCACGCGCTTCGATCCCATGGCTTTGACGATGCGCTCGTCGTTAGGCAGATTGAAGGCCGCGGTTTGAACGCCGTGCGCGCCGTCGCCGGTCGCGCGGAGCTGGTTCACCACGCGGATCGGGGCCAGCGCGCCGAGCTTGGGATTGCGATACTTGGACTCCAACGGAAGATTGTTCTCCATCTCCTGGATGTGATCGGCGAACAGCTTGAGCTTCGCCGTCTCTTGCTCATCGCGCAGGGTGATGTAGGCCTCGAACGCGGCCTTGTAGCCGAACAGCTCATCGTTATATGTCTCGTAGGGCCCGATGGTGACGTCGATGGGCGCGTCGAGCTTCATCCAGGCGACGTCGCTGGCGTAGTAGTCGTTGGAGAGGAACGCCTGAGCGCGGAGGCGCAGAAACTCCTTTAGCGATGGATTGGGCGTCAGGTCCGCGGCTTGGTTCAGGAGGGTCGACGCTTGGGTTAGCTGGCTGGCATAAGCCTGACTGTACGGGACGATCGTTAGGGCGCTGTTCGGAGCTTTGCCCGGACCGCGGCGGATGACAGTAAAGAATCCGATGGCTTGTTCCTGCTCCTGCTGGGGGAGCTTCGCCAGCCAAGCCTCGAACTCGGGCTTGCTCATGTCCTCGGGATAGAAGTTCGCGCCGGGAGGCTTCTTGGAAGGAACGTCCGGAAGGAAAGCGGCGTGATCGTCCAAATCCGACCAAGGGCCGTTATTGATCCGGTAGTAGCGATCGCGAGCCTGGCCGAGAGGCGATGTGTCTTTTGCCAACTGTTGCGCCAGCCGCTGGCCGAGCGCGTTGTTGCCGGCCCACAGCTGCTCGCGAAAGATTTCGTCGATGACCGAAGCGGCTTGGAGGAGCTTGTCCAGCGCCTGTCGATCGCCGCTCGACTAGCTTCGATGTATCCGCGGTGATTTTCACCGGAGCGAACCGCGCGATCATGCGGTTCAATTCAGCGAGATCGGGAACAGCGGCTAAAGCGAGAGCCATGGGAAGCAAGCCCGCTAGGACGCGGCGCATCCCTTCAGTATAGGCCGGTATGCCTCAGTAGGACGCTACGCTTTGCTTCCGCCGATGCGCATTCCGTAGAAGGAGCGCCACACGAAAACGATCGAGATCAGCCAGGAAAACCACGCCCAGAATCTGCGACGTGTTGCCGCCCTTAGCGGAAAGAGATACCGCCAGCGACACAGCCAGCAATCCGAACAGCGTGCTGAACTTGATGATGGGGTTGAGCGCCACCGAGGACGTATCCTTGAACGGATCGCCCACCGTATCGCCCACCACGGTAGCGTCATGCAGAGGCGTGCCCTTGGCCTTCAGCTCCACTTCCACGATCTTCTTAGCGTTGTCCCAGGCTCCCCCGGCGTTGGCCATGAAGATGGCCTGATACAGACCGAACAAAGCGATCGAGATGAGGTACGCGATGAAATAGTAGGGATCGAAGAACGCGAACGCCAGCGTGGCGCAGAACACGGTCAGGAAGATGTTGATCATGCCCTTTTGGGCGTACTGAGTGCAGATCTCGACCACTTTTTTCGAGTCGGTGACGCTGGCCTTGGTAGCGCCTTCGAGTTTGATGTTGGCTTTGATGAATTCCACTGCGCGGTAAGCGCCGGTGGTGACGGCCTGGGTGGAAGCGCCGGTGAACCAGTAGATCATCGCGCCGCCCGTCACCAAGCCGAGGAAGAAGGGCGGATGGATGATCGACAGGTTGCCCAGGTTGTCCTTGAGGTGGTTGGTGAGCAAAAAGATGATGGAGAAGATCATGGTGGTCGCGCCGACCACGGCCGTTCCTATCAGCACCGGCTTTGCGGTCGCCTTAAAGGTGTTACCTGCGCCGTCGTTCTCTTCCAGGTGATGTTTGGCCTTCTCGAAATCCACGTCGAAGCCGTAGGTCTTCTTTAGTTCGCCGCGGATTCCCGAAATCTCTTCAATCTGGCTCAGCTCATACACGCTCTGCGCGTTGTCGGTGACAGGGCCGTAAGAATCGACCGCGATGGTCACCGGGCCCATACCCAAAAATCCGAAAGCCACCAGGCCGAAGGCGAAAACCGCCGGGGCTAGCATCAATTGTCCTAGTCCCAAGGTGCTGATGGCGTAACCGGTGGCCATCAGGCCCATCATGACCATGCCCAACCAATAGGCGCTAAAGTTGCCGGCGACGAAGCCGGATAGGATGTTCAGCGAAGCTCCGCCTTCCCGAGACGAAGTGACCACTTCGCGCACGTGCCCCGAATCGACTGAAGTGAACACCTTGACCAACTCGGGGATGATCGCTCCAGCCAGCGTTCCGCAGGTGATGATGCTGGCCAGCTTCCACCACATGCTGGTGTCGTTGTCGAGCGACGGAATCATGAAATAGCTGAGCAGATAGGTGCCGGCGATGGAGATGAGACTGGTAAGCCAGACCAGGGAGGTCAGCGGAGCTTCGTAGTTCATCTTGTCGACGTTCTGATACTTGGCCTTGGCGAAGGCTTCGTTGATGAAGTACGACAGGCCGGCGGCGATAATCATCATGACGCGCATGGAGAAGATCCATACCAGCAGCTCAACCTTGGTGATGTCGCTGGCCACGGCCAGAATGATGAAGTTGATCAAGGCGACGCCGGTGACGCCGTAAGTTTCGAAACCGTCGGCGGAGGGTCCAACCGAGTCGCCCGCATTGTCGCCGGTGCAATCCGCGATGACGCCGGGGTTGCGCGCGTCATCTTCCTTAATCTTGAATACGATCTTCATCAGGTCCGCGCCGATGTCGGCGATCTTGGTGAAGATGCCGCCCGCCACGCGGAGCGCCGCGGCGCCCAGCGATTCGCCGATAGCGAAACCGATGAAGCAGGGGCCGGCGTAGTCGCCCGGGATGAACAGCAGGATGCAGAGCATGATGAACAGCTCCACGCTGATCAGCAGCATGCCGATGCTCATGCCGGCCTTAAGCGGTATGGCGTAACAGGGGAACGGCTTGCCCTTCAGGCTGGCGAAAGCGGTGCGCGAATTGGCAAACGTGTTGACGCGAATTCCGAACCAGGCGACTCCGTAACTCCCGGCGATTCCGACGACACTAAACGCGAGAATAATCAATACCTGCGTGGCCGGCATGGAGCTCAGCACGCCGAAATAGACCACGATCATGATGCCGATCAGGACTTCCAGGACCAGCAGGAATTTGCCCTGGGTGATCAGGTATGTTTTGCAGGTTTCGTAGATCAGCTCGGAGATCTCTCTCATCGACTCATGCACCGGCAGATTGCGCAGGTGGGTATACATCACCAAGCCGAACACGAAGCCCAACGCGCTGACGACCAAGCCAATGTAGAGCAGCGTTGGCCCGTTCACCGCGCCATCGAGGAAGGGCACATCGAGAGACGGCAGCTTGAGGTCCGCTTCACCGCTCTGCGCTCGCAGCGGGATCGATCCCACGATCACGAAAAAAAGGAAATACATCAACCGTGCGAGTCGCGAAGAAACGGCCGACAACGGGGTCAACTGCATGCGGAAATCCTCCAAAGCTTTACGACGGAATGAGCCCCCGGAACCGGGGAGACACTTTCGTTACCATACCGCAACCGGGCTTCGATTTGCAAACGACTAAAGTGCTAGTACCTGAAGAATCAGACACTTAAGGTAGAGTGTCTCGGGTACGGTCAGGAGGATGGGGTGGTCCGCAGCCTGGCTGCGGCGTTCCAGGACGCGAAGGGTTTTGCCGGCTTCGAGCGCCGCCGTCGCGACGATCTCGAGCAACATCGCCTCATTAATATGATGCGAACAGGAACAGGTGACCAGAATTCCGCCGGGCTCCAACAGGCGTAAGGCCCGCAGGTTGATCTCCTTATATCCACGCGCGGCGGCATCGGCCTGCTTGCGCGATTTCGCGAAGGCGGGAGGGTCCAGCACGACCATGGAATAGCGGGACTCGCGGTGAGCCAGAAAATCGAACACATCGGCCTCGCGAAACTGGATGTTGGCGATCGAGTTGGCGCGGGCGTTGGCCTCCGCGATTTCCAAAGCGGCGGCGGAAGAGTCGACCGCTTCCACGGTTTCCGCAAGCTTCGCGGCGTGGAGGGCGAAACCACCGGTGGAGGTGAAGCAATCGAGGATCCGGCCTCGCGCGTATTTCGCGGCGGCGAGGTAGTTTTCGCGCTGATCGAGATAGGCTCCGGTCTTCTGTCCCTGGCGAAGGTTGGCTTCGAGAGTGAGGCCGTTCATGCGGAAGGAGACGCGGTCCGGGACTTCGCCACTCAAAAGCACCGTTTCCAGCGGCAGATTTTCGAGGGATCGGACGGAGGCGTCATTTCGAGCGAGGATTCCGGCGGGCTGGACCAGTTCGGCTAAGCAGTCCGCGATGAGATCGCGGGAGCGGTCCATGCCCTGGGTGAGCGTTTGCATCACCAGGTAAGGGCCGTAGCGATCGACAATCAGGCCGGGGAGCAGGTCGGCTTCGGAGAAGACCAGGCGGCAAGCCTGTGAGTCTTGGACCACGCGTTCGCGGTGGGCGATGGCTTGTTTCAAGCGCCGCTTAAAAAATTCGCGATCGATGGGCTCAATGCGATTGGAGAGAAGGCGGAGGGTGATCTGCGACGCCGCGCTGTAATGCGCGACACCGATTACGGCCCCTCTGGGGCCTTCTATAACCACCGGGTCGCCCCCCCGGGCCTCGCCGTGATCGGTGACGTCGCTTGAAAAAATCCAGGGATGGCCGGAGGCGATTCGCTCCGCGGCTTTACGGTTGACTTTAACCTTCAACGTTGCAGATTCCGGTACGCGTCGCTTTTCATGGCCTGGAGGCGCGCGATGCGCTCCTCTGTAGAAGGGTGAGTCGAGAACAGGCGGGTGATTCCACCGCCCGAAAACGGATTCAGGATGAACAGATGCGCCGTCGCTTGCGTGGCGTCCATGGGGACGCGGGCAACGCCGTTTTCGAGCTTAGCCAAAGCGGTGATGAGTTCGTCAGGTTTACCGGTGTATTTGGCGGAGGCGGCATCGGCGTCGAACTCGCGCGAGCGGGAAATCGCCATTTGAATCAGCATAGCGGCGATGGGCGCAAGGATCATCATAAGGATGCCGCCCCAGGCGCCGCCTTCCTCATCGTCATCCCGGCGCGGGCCGAACCAGAACGCCATGCGAGCCAGAAAGGTGATGGCCGAGGCAAGGGTCGCGGCCACGGAGCTGGTTAAGATGTCGCGGTGCAGGACGTGACCGAGCTCATGCGCGATCACGCCTTCCAGCTCGCGGTCCGTCATCAGGCCCAGGATGCCCTCGGTGAAGGCGACGGAGGCATGATTCGGATTGCGGCCGGTAGCGAAGGCGTTCGGCGAGGCATCCGGAATCAGCCACAGCTTCGGCATGGGGATGTTCATGCGCTGGGCGAGCCCTTGGACGATGGGCGCAACACGGGCGTAGATATCCGGGTGTTCCTGCGGCGTGACGGGTTGCGCGGAGTAGGTCATCAGCGTGAGCTTCTCGGAGAAGAAGTAGCTGAAGGCGTTCATGCCGATCGCGGCAATGAGACCGTATTCAAGACCGGTTGTGCCGCCGAGCGCCTCGCCCGCGAACAATAGCAAGCCGCTCAATAGTCCCAGCAGCAGCGCGGTCTTGACGGCGTTCATAGGCCCACCTCTATTGTCACCACAAACGTGTCTCAAAAAAAGAAACGGGCGGAAACCTCCTCAGGTTCCCGCCCGGCCTAACCTCTGTTCCCTCGTGCGAGGTCTTAGTTGGCCTTCACCTCAACCTTAACCTGGCGAGGCTTCGCGATCTCCTTCTTCGGAAGAGTCACGGTCAAGGTGCCGTTCTTGTAGTCGGCCTTGGTGTGCTCCGGATCCACCGTATCGGGCAGAGTGAAGGAGCGCTCGAACGCGCCGTAGCTACGCTCGATGCGATGCCAGCCGCCCTTCTCACCTTTATCACCCGCCTCTTTCTCAAACTTACGCTCACCACGAATGGTAAGAGTGCCGTTCTCGAGCTTGACCTCGATGTCCTCGAACTTAACGTCCGGAACATCGGCCTTCACGATCAGCTCATTCTCATTTTCGACGATGTCAACCGGCGGCACCCACGGACGGCCATTCGGCTCCGCGAACATCCGGTTCATCTTTTCCTCCAGTGCTTTGAACCCGACGAAGGGATCCAGTTCAAAGGGTGTGTATCTAATTAGCGCCATAGTTGTTAACCTCTGTCATCTGTAGTATATAATCTTAGCATTAGCATGTCAAGTCTTCTTCCAATAAAATTTAACGGCACGCCGTGTAGGCTTGGCGTGACTGGCGGTATATTATTGAACCGTGAAGGAATCGGTGCTGGTCAACACGCTGGGGCATGCGGCCGGCGTGCTGATTTTCGGCATCTTCCTGTTCCTTCTGATACAGGACCGCTCGGCGCGAAGATTGCGCGGGGGCGCGAAGTCGATGCTGGCCGCGGCGCTGGCGCTGGTGTGGAACCTGGCGTCCTTGCTGGTGCTGGGATTCGGCGCACGCACGGGAACGGACACCGTGGCGTTTTCGGTTCTGAGCCTGTTGCCGGCGGTGCTGTTCGACTTGTGTCTGGCGGGGCGTCAGCGCTGGCTGGTGCGCGCCGGGTACAGCCTGAGCGCGGTCGCGATCCTGCTGCATTTCGCGGAGCTATTTCAGCAAGATCCTCGCTATCACCGCTGGGGACTGAATCTGATCACGATCGGCTTCATGGTTCTGACGTGCGTCGCCGCGGGGGCCGTGTGGCGGGACGCGAACCGGAGAGCCGCGGCCTCGCGATTAATCGGAACGATGTCCTTGTTTCTGCTGGCCATCTCCTTCGTGCATTTTGGCGGAGCTCACGCGCAACAGGTGTGGTCGCGGGAGCTGGCGTTCCACCACGCGGCGATTCCGTTGGCCCTTCTGGTGCTGTTGCAGGACTACCGTTTCGTGCTGCTGGATGCGTTCCTGCGCTTCCTGGCCAATGTGCTGCTGGCGGCGCTTTTTGTTTCGGGTGCGGCGGCGGCGTGGAGGCTCGACCTGTTGCATGGGACTCCCGCACCGTTCGATCAGGCTCTGTTACTGACCGGGGCGTGCCTGTTGCTGATCGTGTTCGCGCTCCTGCGCACGCGCGTCCAGGCTCTGCTGACCCGCTTGCTGTTCCGGCGCAAGGACGTTGAGGCGCTGCTGCGGAACCTGAAGCAAGTGGTTCGCGAAGAGGAGAGCTATATTCAATCCGCCGCGCGGCAACTGGGCGAGTTCACCGGCGCTCCGGCGGAGCTGGATGCTCCTGCGGGCTTGGATGAGCTGGAGCTGCGCCGGCCGATGCTGGTCTCGGAGTTTTCACGCTTGCGGCCGGAGCTGGAAGCCAAGGCTGTCGAAGTCGTGGTACCGATCCGTTTGCCTTCGCGCGGAACGCGCTACGTTCTACTCGGCCGCCGTTCCGGAGGGCGGCGCTACTTAAGCGAGGATCTGGCTGCGTTGGGGCGTGCGGCTTCCGTGATGGTGGAGCAGGTGGAGCAGTACCGGGAGTCCGAAATGCGCAGGCTGGCGGCTCAAGCCGAGCTGCGCGCGCTGCAATCGCAGATCCATCCGCATTTCCTGTTTAACGCCTTGAACGCGCTGTACGGGATCATTCCACGGGAAGCCAAGGGCGCGCGGGAGATGGTGCTCAATCTGGCGGATATCTTCCGCTACTTCCTGGAGACCCGCAAAACCTATTTGCCGCTGGAGCAGGAGATCAGCATCGTCCGTGCTTATCTGGAGATCGAGCGGCTGCGTCTGGGCCCCAAGCTGCGGATCGAGATCGACATCGCACCGGAGGCCGCGGCCACGCTAATTCCCGTGCTCTCGATTCAACCCCTGGTCGAGAACGCCGTGAAGCATGGCATCGCGCGGCGATTGGACGGAGGGTTGGTGCGAATCGAGGCCCGGCAGAATGGGTCTGGCGCGCTTGAAATCCGGGTTCGCGACACGGGTGCCGGCTTCGCCGATCCGGGCGCCGGCGGCATCGGACTGGAAAATGTCGCGCGCAGGCTGGAACTGTGTTACGGCGCCGAGGCCCGCCTGGACATTCAATCCAGCTCCGACGGCACCGAGGTTTCTTTCGCGATACCGGCCACGGCCGTGGGCGCTTCCGACACGGTGGGAGCGGCGGTTTAGTATCTTACGAATTTTCCCAGCGGCGCAAACTGCGGGAGACGAACGTGATCACTCCCGCGACCAGCACCGTGGCCGCGCCGCCGAAGACCACCGAGGGAACCGTGCCCATCCATTTCGCGGCGAGTCCGGATTCAACCGCGCCCCATTGATTCGAGGAGCTGATGAACAGGGCATTGACGGCGTTGACGCGGCCGCGCAAGGGGTCGGGTGTGCGGGAATGAACCAGGTAGGAGCGCAACACCACGCTGACGCTGTCCAGCGCGCCGACGGCCACCAGCAGCGCGAAGGAGAGCCACTCCGACTTTGAAATCGCGAACCCAATTGTAGCGATGCCGAAGCCGGTGACGACGCTGAGCAAAGTGACTCCGGCCCGGCGGATAGGCGGGCGATGAGCCAGCCAAAACGCCATGCTTCCGGCTCCGATGGCGGGAGCGGCGCGCAGCCAGCCCAGACCGCGTGCGCCGGTGTGCAGGATGTCGACGGCGAAAATCGGAAGCAGCGCGGTAGCGCCGCCGAAAAGGACCGCGAGCAGATCCAGGCTCATGGCGCCCAGCACCAGCTTTTCACGAAACACGAAGCGGATGCCTTCGCCTACCGCGCGCCATCCGCCGCGGCCCGCGGCCGCTTCCGGCGCACCCTGCGATTTCAGTGAGCCGTAGCAAACCACGGTCAGGATGGAGGCGATGGCTTGGCTGAGATACACTGCCGGGCTGCCCAGCCAGGCGATCAACAGTCCAGCCAGCGCCGGCCCGGTCATGGTGGCCATCTCGCGGCCCAGTCCATTCCAGGAGATGGCGTTGCTCAAGTGTTCCAGGGGGACAATTTTGGGCAAGAGCGAGGAAGCCGCGGGAAATTGAAACGTTCGCGCCACGGCGGCGCAGAACAGGCAGGAATAGATCAGCGTAACGCCCCGGTGGGAGCCGGCGAAGGCCAGCACGAAACCGGTGAGCGCGACGATCGATTGTGCGATCACCAGGGTTCTACGTCGATCGTAACGGTCCGCGACGTGGCCCGCGGCGAAGGTGAGCAACAAGACTGGGACGATCTGGACCAATCCCACGCTGCCCAGAGCCAGCGGGGAATGAGTGGCCTGATACAGGTCCCAGCCAACCACCACCGAAAGCATCTGTGAGCCCAGCACCCACAGAACGTTTCCGGCAAGCAGGAAGCGATAGTCTCGCGTGCGAAACGCTGCGTAAGCGGCCAAGGAGGTTAGTTGGCCCGCCCTACGAAATCTTCCATCACCGCTTTGCGCAACAGATCGGGCGGAAGCAGACCCTGCGACAAGATGAAGTCGTGAAAGCGCTGGACATTGAACTTCGGGCCCAGAGCCTTCTCCGCGTCTTTGCGCAGAGCCAACAAACGCGTGAAGCCGTCGAAGTACGAACCGGCTTGGCCGGGCATGTTGACGGTGAAGCGGTCGACCTCTTCGGTGGAAAACGCCTCGGAGCAGACCACGTCATTCTCAAGAACTTTCATGGCTTGCTGCGGCGTGATCTTTCCGGCTTGCAATTCCGGATCGATGAAGGCGCGCGCCGCGCGCAGCAGCCTCAGCTGCAGGGAAATCAACTGGGCGTCTTCGGGCATGTAGGGGAGCATGAACCACTCGGCGTAGAGCCCCCAGCCCTCGACGTTGGTGCTGTTGAAGGCGAACATCGCGCGGGCCAGCGAGACGCCGCGTTCGACCATGGCGTCGAATTGCAGCTCGTGGCCGGGACGGGCCTCATGAGAGGTGAGCGTCCAGGTAGCGGCGGCGAAGGTGAAATCGTCGTACTTGAGGGCCTGTCCCTGGCCGCCGATGGTGCCCAGCGGCAACACGAACTGGCCGCGCTCGCCATGATTATTGATAAGCGGCGGAGGGCGCATGTGCGGAGCGGGTTGCTGTGCGGTCTCGGCGGCGGTGGCCAGGCGCACGATGGCGGGACGTTCCGGCAAAGTGATTAAACGCTCCCGGCGCAGGATGGCCTCGATATCGGCGAGAGTTTGCTGGTAGCGCGGCATGACTTGATCCGCGGGGAGCTGATCTTTCTTGAGAGTGCGAACCACCTCGCGATAATCGGACGACGGCAGGTGGCGTTCCTGGGCGATCTTCGTGGCCAGCCTTTGCATGTCGGCTTGAATCTCGCTGAAGCTTTTGTGGGCCAGGCTGGCGAGCTGTTCCGGAGTGTAATCCAGCCCGTAGCCTTCGAGCGCGAGTTTGTACAGTTCCGGCGGCATGCGGAAGTCGGAGCGGGCATGGGGGAGAACTTCTTTACGGACAAAATCGTCGTAGGACGTGAGCTGCTCTTTCAGCTTCGCCAGCGCGTCCTGATAGCCGCTCAGTTTGTACTTTTCGAGAAGCAATCCGACGCCGGTGAGATATGTTTCGGTCTTTTCCAGGTCCTTTTCCACCCGCTCTTTGGGAGGACCGGTCAAGCCGGCAGTCTTTTCCCGATCGCGATACCACTGCTCAGCTCGCTCCGTTAAGGGGACGAACCCAGGTTCGAGGCCGGTGTATTTGCGGAGACGCACCAGTGCGGCGGGATGGCGCGCGGCAACCACTTGATCGTCCAGCAGGCCGCTGATGCCTCCATAGATGACGGCAGCGGGACTGTAGTAGGGCAGTAGATGGCGATAGTCGGCCTCGGATTCGCGAATGCTCAGATCCGCGGAATGGATCAGAATCTGGAGGTCCTGTTTGACCAGCGGATCGGTTTCGGAAGCCAGGCGCGATTCGAGCTCCTTTTTCGCGGCGCGATAATCGGCCAGCGCACGCTCCCGTGTCTCCGGACCGGGCACGGAGATTTGCTCGTCCAATCCGGCTACGCCACTGGAGGACGCACCTTCGGGGGAGTAGCGTGCGCCGATGTCCACCAGCAACTGCGTATTCTGGTTGCTTTTGACGACCCAGGCGGGCGGAGTTTGAGCGAGAGCGGTCATAAGAGGAGCGCAGATAAGAACCGGTAGGAAGCGCATTCTATACAAGTAGTATAGAGGGATGCGGCGATGGTTCCTGGTGTGCCTGCTCAGCGTGGGCTTGAGCATCGCTTACACCCATCGGAGCAACATCGCCTATGCGATCGCATCGCCGGAGTTCGTGGCCCAGCTTCATTTGACCGATACAGACCGCGGCTTGCTGGGTTCGGCGTTTTTCTGGACGTACGGTTTGCTGCAGATTCCGGCCGGGTCGCTGGTGGACCGGTTCGGGCCGAAGTGGCCGCTGGCCGGAGGATTTCTGCTGTGGTGCTTGTTCAGCGCGGCGTGCGGCATCGCCAGCGGATTCGCCGCACTGCTGGGATTCCGGTTGCTATTGGGATTGTTTGAAGCGGTGGTGACGCCGGCAGGTTTGCGCTGGGTGCGCGATCATGCCGAGGAGCGGCGGCGAGGCACCTTCACCGGCATCTTCTTCTCCGGGTCGAAGTACGGGCCCGCAGTGGCTGCACCGATTGGCGCGTGGCTCATCAAGCACTATGGCTGGCGGGCCATGTTCATCGATCAAGGATTGTTCGGCTTGCTGTGGCTGGTTCCGTGGATTCTCTTCGCAAAATCAGGAAGGCCGGTGATAGCGGCGCACGGAGAGGCAAAATCTCCGGAGAGACCGTTCCTCCCGGAGGGACCATTCATGGAGGTGTTCCAGTCGCGGTTGATGTGGGGGACGCTGATCGGAACCTTCGCCTACAATTACTTTGTCTTTTACGCGCTCACCTGGCTGCCCGCGTATTTCGTGGAGCAGAGGCATCTTTCGCTGACGTCGTCGGGCTTCTATAGCAGCTTCAGTTACGGCGGCATGGCGGCGATGGCGATTCTGGGCGGGCTCGCCGCAGACTGGCAGATTGAGCGAGGAACCGGAGCCCTGGCTGCGCGGCGAGGTTTTACCATCGCAGGATTGCTGATTGCCTCGACCGTGGTGCTGGGAGCCGTCGCGACCACCACCGGTCAAGCGGTGTTCTTCTCCGTCCTCTCGATGACCGGCCTGGGATTGGCGACAGCCAACTACTGGGCGCTGCCGCAGACGGCGATGCCCAAGGCAATGGCGGGGCGAGTGGCGGGCGCGCAGAACATGGCTCTAACGGTCGCCGGAACTCTGGCGCCGCTGGTCACTGGCTGGCTGAAGCAGGTCAGTGGCGGGTACGGAGCACCCATGGCGGTCACCAGCGTGATCCTTATGATTGGCGTCGCGGCTTACGTGTTCCTGGTGCGCCCGCCATCCGTCGTGGCAGCGGAACTTTCTTCCGAACTGGCGTAAAAAGGGGGCTTCCGCGCATCCCTCGGCCCGCGGTCTTGCTCCCTGTACATCAGTAAGATGGCAGCTTGGTAGGGGAATTGCCAACATCGCGGTATGGATCCGGTCCAACAGCGCGATGACGAAGAACGCTGGGAGCGTTCCCAGCGCCATCACCGGTTTCTCGCGGCAACCTGCATTCTTCTGATTGCGGTGGTTGCGGCTCTGGTGTGGTATTCCTATCCAAGGTTCAAGCAGCAGGCCGCCTCGATCGCCCAGATCAGCGATCAGATCCGGGATCAAATCAGGCAGACCGCGGACACCAGCAGTGCGCAAAATTCGCTGCGCGGCGAAGCCGGCAAACTCGGCCAAGAATTGCGGGCGCGGATAGACTCGGTGGGCAAACGCGCGAGCCAGGTCGCGGACGACACTTACCGCAAGCTGGAAGCACGGCTGGATGACGAGATCAAATCCCGCACGGATGGCGCGGTTAAGCTAGACGCGCGCGTATCCCAGATCGAGTCGTCGCAAGCCGCGGATCAGACACAGATCGCGCAGTTGAAACAGGATCTCAACCAGGCGCGGCAAGAAGCCAGCGATCGTGCGGCGCGAGATTCCGCGCGGCACTCGGCCGATGTGGAACAGGTGCGCAGTGAGGTGGAGGACATCCGTAACGGTTCGACCCAGGAGATCGCTGCTTTGCGGCGCGATCAGGATCGCAACCGGCAGGATGTAGCTTCCATCTCGAACAAGCTCGCGGTAGAAAAGGTTCCCTTTGAGGCCGGCAAAGATCACAATACCGAGCTGGCGGAGGGCATTTCCTTGTACGTCAGCGGCACCGACGTGCGCTACCGGCGCGTCAACGGATGGATGTGGGTTCCGAGCGAGCATCGCAACCTCTGGCTGCGGGACCAGAGTGCGCTGGAACCGGTGACCTTTTACGGCTCGCAGGACGGCCAAAAACGCGAGCTGGTGATCACCAATGTCGCCAAGAATTCAGTGACGGGATATTTATTGTTGCCAAAGGAGACGAATCAGGTAGAGCCGGCTCGATCTGCTTCCGGTGAGTAGCGAGCCTTGAACATCCGCCAGCCTTGAACATCACAACGTCCCCGCCAGAAGAGAGCGCGCGGGCATGTGTTGCCCCTCCAAGCACTGCGTATCCACGCGCTCCTCACAGACCCGGCCCTTTGTCCATTCGGGGCCGGGTCTGGTTTTATTGCAAAACCGGCAATTTCTTCCGCGCCATCTATAGCTTCCTAGAGCAAAGTCTTAGAGATACGGTGAGATTAAAAACGGTTCATCGCGTGCACCTGGAAAGCCGTGCGACTTAGCGTCCGTTTGAATCTTTGCTTGATTTTCGCCGTGGGCGGAACCTCGCTCGCGTTTGCTTTGTATCAGGCGCAGAATGAGATGCACGGATTGAGGAAGGACTTGGACCGCCAGTCCTCAGTGCTGGCGGAGAGCCTCCAGAAATCTGCTGAGCCGCTGGTAGCGGCCCATTCTTACCGCGACCTTCAAAGGCTGGCTGACCGGTTCAAGGACCATGAGCGGTTGGCCGGCGTTGCGATCTACGACGAGATGGACCGGCCGTTGGCGATCACCGCCAACCTCTCGGCGCGGCTTCCGCAACTGCCGGCGGTGGTGGATCACGCGGCCAAGGAGGGCACCTCGGGCGGGGAGTATTTTCAGTCCTCCGACCAACTGATGCACGTTTTCGCGCTGCCGTTGAACGGAGACGCCGGACCGCTGGGCGCCTTAGCGGTGTTCCACGACGCAGGATACATCGAAACGCAGAGCGCGGAGATGTTGCGCAGCGCCCTGGCCAGCGTCGCCATTCAGACGTTATTGATCGTGCCGGTGACGCTGCTGGTTTTGCGGTGGGGCTTGGGCCGGCCGATTGAAAGGCTCGCCGGATGGCTGGGGGATTTACGCACCGGGCGCGTCCCCGCCGGTAGCGGGCCGGAACTGCCGGAGGAAGAGGTTTTCCGCCCGCTCAAGCGTGAGGCCGCTCGCCTGGCGACCAGTATCTCCGTCGCTCGCGCTGCCGCGGAGGAAGAAGCGCGCCTGCGCTATCACGCCGAAGCATTGTGGACTCCGGAACGGCTGAAAATCGCGGTCGAGAGCAAACTGGGCGGCAGCCCGCTGTTCGCGATTTCGAACCGCGAGCCGTATGAGCACGTCCGGCGCAATGGAGCAGTGGAGTGCCAGGTGCCGGCCAGCGGCTTGGTGACCGCGCTGGAGCCGGTGCTGCGGGCTTGCCAGGGAACCTGGATCGCGCAGGGCACCGGAAACGCGGATCTGGAGACCGTGGACGAGCATGACCGCCTGCGCGTGCCTCCGGAGCACCCCGAATACACGCTGCGCCGGGTTTGGGTAACGCCGGCCGAGGAACAGGGCTTCTATTTCGGGTTCTCCAACGAAGGCTTGTGGCCGCTGTGCCACATCGCGCATACGCGCCCGGTGTTTCGCGAGCAGGACTGGGTGGCATACCGGGAAGTGAACCGCCGCTTCGCCGATGCCTTCATCGAAGAAGCAGCGGATCAGCCGAACCCCACGGTGCTGGTGCAGGATTATCACTTCGCTCTGGTCCCGCGCATGATCAAGGAGGCCCGCCCGGATGCGCGGGTCGCCATTTTCTGGCACATCCCGTGGCCTAACCCGGAGGCGTTCGGCATCTGTCCGTGGCAGCGCGAGTTGCTGGACGGACTGCTGGGGGCCGATCTGATCGGCTTCCACATTCAGTCGCATTGCAACAATTTTCTGGAATCCGTGGATCGCACACTGGAGTCGCGTATCGATCGCGAACACTTCGCGGTGAATCGGGGCGGTCACCTGACTTATGTGCATCCGTTCCCGATCAGCGTCACCTTCGCCAACAACCACCCGTTCGGCAAGAACCATGGGGCCGGCGAAGACGAGGATGTGTCCGCGGAACGAACGCAGCTTTTGCGGCAGGCCGGGAGTACGGGAGCGTCGCTGCTGGGCGTGGGCGTCGACCGCGTGGATTACACCAAGGGATTGCCGGAGCGGCTGCTCGGCCTGGAACGTTTCTTCGAAAAGTATCCGGTGTACCGGGGCCAGTTCACCTTCGTACAGATCGGCGCGCCCAGCCGCACGCACATCAAGCGCTACCAGGATTTGATGGAGGAGGTGAAGGCGGAGGTCGACCGGATCAACAAACGCTTTCAAACCGACGGGTGGAAACCGATTGTGTTTCTGGCGGAGCACCACAGCCACAGCGACATTCTCCCCTACTACCGCACCGCCGACGTGTGCCTGGTGACATCGCTGCACGACGGCATGAACCTGGTGGCGAAGGAATACGTCGCGGCGCAGGACGCGGAAACAGGAGTTCTGATCTTGAGCAGATTCGCGGGGGCTTCCCAGGAGTTGGCCGACGCGCTGCCGATCAATCCTTACGACACGGAGGCGCTGGCGGAGGCGATCCATCGCGCGCTGGAGATGCCCCCGGAGCAGCGGCGCGCACGCATGAACCGGATGCGCGCTTATGTTCGCGAGCACAACATTTACCGCTGGGCCGGCAATCTGATCGCGGAGCTGGCTTCCTTGCGGGTGGAGGAGCCGCCGGTGAGACCGCATCCCGTCCCGGCGCGGATCGAACCGGTCCACGCCGACGACGCGTCCCGCTACGCGGTCTACATGCAAGGATGATGCGCCCTTTGCTGGACGATTGGGCGGCCGTCATAGCTCGCTTGCACAAATCGCCTTTCCTGGCCTTGTTCCTGGATTTCGATGGAACGCTGGCGCCGCTGACGGCGGATCCGCGCAAGGCGGCGATGAATCGAGTCTCACGGCTGGCGCTGGCGAGATTGGCGGTCAACCCCCGCGTGCGCGCATGGGTGATCAGCGGCAGACGGCAGGAGGATCTACAAAACCTGGTGGGTCCGTCGCCAGGTTTGACTTTGCTCGGTGTCCACGGCGCCGACGGCCCCGGTGGCGCTCTGGTTCCTAAGGAAGTCTTGACGCGGGTGACGGAGGCCCGGCGCGAATTGGCCTCGCGTTTGAACGGGACCGCCGGCGTGCTTATCGAGGACAAGGGAGCGGCGTTCGCGGTACATCACCGCGCCGCCCGTTCCGCGGACATCGGGCGCGCCCGCGCGCTGCTCGATCGAGTAGTGGCGGAACGCGAGGGCGCGCTGCGCATCGTCCCGGGCGACAAAGTCTGGGAGGTGCTGCCGCGCGAAGTTCGCGGCAAAGGGGACGCCGTGCGCCGCGAGTGGCGCCTGCACGCGCCCGAAGCCCTGCCGATTTATATCGGCAACGACGGCACGGATGAGAGCGCCTTCGCGTCCCTGGCGGAAGGCATTACCGCGCGAGTGGGCGCCGCTCGGCCCACCCGCGCCCGCTATGCGTTGCGAGACTGCGCGGAAGTCGCGCGCTTTCTGGAACGACTGGAGGAAGAGGTCCGATGGACGGATTGCCGGGCTTTCAATTCATGACGGCTTCGTATGTTATCCGGATCAACAACCAGAAGGCGTGCACCATGAACGAACTTCGCGCGGGACTGGATCAAGCCAGCGACGCTTCGATTTTCTATCACACCTTTCAGAGCCTGGGCAGGCATCATTTCCTGACCGAGGGTTTCTCCAACGAGTTCGCGCAGTGGGCCCTGGCGGGTTTGAACCGGCCGCACCTTGCGGAGCGCCTGGGCGGCCTGGACGTCAGGGATTACCTCTCGCTGGCGGAGCTGCGAGCCGACTTGCTGCGCCTGGTTTCGGAATATTGCGAGGAGCACCCGCGTGAAGCCGAGATATCCGCTTTCGAACCATTTCATTTCTGCGAGTGCGCGGAGGTGACCGCACCTCTGGGCGCTCCGGTGACCACGCTACACCACTTCCGGCAGGGGCTGGAGCGGCTAAGCCATGCTTCGCTGTACTACCATTTCCTGACCTCGCGATTGCGTCTGAAGCTGCAGACCAACGATTTTTCAAATTGGCTGGCCGCGGCGATGGGGCGCGAAGACCTGGCGCAACGCATCAACCGCATCGACATTTACACCAATACGCTGGATGGGGCTCGGGACCGGATGGTGAGGATCGTGAGCCAGGGGGAACGGCAGTGATCGCGCCGCCGCTGGACACCACGAAGGACCCCGAAAACGCCCAGGTCACGCTGGATAGCTACGTTCCCCTGCTGGGCGCGGAGATCGGCGAGCTGCGCGAGTTGGCCAAGCCGCTGGTGGGCAAAGAGGTCACGATGGTGAACTCCACGCGAGTCGGGGGCGGCGTGGCGGAGCTGCTGAATCGCCTGGTGCCGCTGCTGGAGGAGTTGGGAATGCGGCCGCGCTGGGAGGTGATCGCCGGCGACAAGGACTATTTCGAGGTGACCAAAGCCTTCCACAATGCGCTGCATGGCAGCCCGGTGCCTCTTCCCACCAACGCCTTCGACATTTTCCGTTCCTATAGCGAATACAACCGCTCCCGCATCCGTCTGGATTCAGAGTTCATGGTGATTCACGATCCGCAGCCGGCGGGTTTGATCGATGGGCGCGTGGAGCGTTCCGGCCGCTGGATTTGGCGCTGTCATATCGACCTCTCCCACCCGTCGCCGGAAGTGTGGCGGTTTCTGGAGCCGTGGGTGTCGCGTTACGACGCATCGATTTTTTCCTCGCCGGAATTTGCCCGGCAACTTCGGATTCCTCAATATCTGTTCTATCCCGCCATCGATCCGCTGTCGGATAAGAATCGCGAGCTCGATCCGGTTTTCGTGCGCTCCGTGCTGGAGCGTTTCGGCATCGATCCGCGGCGGCCAATTCTGACCCAGATTTCGCGCTTCGACCGCCTGAAGGATCCGGTAGGCGTGGTGCGGGCGTATCGCATCGTGAAGCGCTACTTCGACTGCCAACTGGTGTTAGCGGGCGGCAGCGCGGACGACGACCCCGAAGGCGCCACGGTGCTGGCGGAGACTCGGGAACAGGCCGCCGGCGATCCCGACATCCACATCCTGGAGCTGCCGGCGGCCAGCCCGCTGGAAGTGAACGCCTTGCAAACCGCCTCAACCGTGGTGATTCAGAAGAGTCTGCGCGAGGGCTTCGGGCTGACTGTGGCGGAGGCTCTATGGAAGAAAAAGCCGGTGGTAGCTTCGGCGGTGGGCGGGATTCCCACCCAGGTGATGCACAAGCAGACCGGTCTTCTGGCGCATTCCGTGGAGGGGACCGCGTATCAGATCCGCTATCTGCTGTCCCACCCGGAGATCGCGGAAAGGCTGGGCGAGCAAGGTTATGCGCACGTGCGCGAGGAGTTCCTGATCACCGGAAACGTGAAGCGCTACGTTACCTTGATGCTATTGCTGCTTCGAAGCCAATGAAAGTAACGGCTTGCGGTCAGTCCGCCGATGACTAATGAGGAGCCCGGGTGAAGCCTAAGGCCGAATCCTAAAGTTGGGCTGTTCCAAGCGGGAGTATAATCGCGTCCAAGAGGAGAAGGTGTCTATGCTCCTAGGGAAGGCAAGCACGATGCTCGCGATGAGCGCGCTGGCGCTCGCCCAGATCCCTATGGGCATGCCGAACGGCAATGGCTCGCAGAATGGCGGGAACGGTTCCGGGTCTAATTCCGGTTCTAGCTCGAATCCAGCCCCCAATCCATTAAGGATCATGCGTTCGGCTGCGAACGGCGAACTGTCGCGAGGAGCGGGTTCTGCGGCGGACATGATTTCGGGACGCGTGCTGCTGAGCGGCGGGGGTGAGGCGGGCGAAAACATTTTGGTGCAGCGGATGTGCGGCTCCGCCGTCACCGGCGAAACGCGAACGGATTCGGCCGGGCGCTTCCTGCTTCCCCGGACGCCCAGCCGGACCGTCGATACGGACGCCTCCCAGACCACCGGGGGCACATGGGGATGCGAAGTGCGCGCCAGTCTGCCGGGGTATCAGACGGGTTCCGTCCCTCTGGGAAATGGGCGCACTGCCGAGGGTGGCGAGGTTGTGATCCTGTTGCACGCTGCCGGCATTCTGGGGGGAATGACCGTCAGCGCCACCACCTTGCTCGCGCCCAAGGACGCGCGCAAATCCTACGATAAAGGTCTGGATGCCTTACGGCGAAATCAGCCGGATGTGGCGCAGAAGAGCCTGATGGAAGCGGTGAAGGAGTATCCGCGCTTCGCAGCCGCATGGTTCGAGCTGGGAAAGCTGTACGAACAGCGTGGGCACCAGAGCGAAGCGCGCGCCGCTTACGGTAAATCTACTGCCGCCGATGGCGCCTATCTTTTCCCGTACGTCCGGCTGTGCCGCATGGAAATCCGCGCAGCGCAGTGGAAGGAAGCCGCCGCCGATTCGAACAAAATCTTGCGCCTGGATCCCTACGAATTCCCGGAAGCGTACTACCTCAACGCGGTCTCGAACCTGCAGTTGAACAACCTTGACGCCGCAGAGCGGAGCGCGAGGGAGGCGGCCAAGCTGGAAGGCGTTCGGGCCGAACCGAGGGGAAATTATGTGCTGGGCGTGATCTTGTGGCGAAAGGGCGATCTCGACGGCGCCCAAGAAAAGATGCAGTCGTTCCTGGACGGCTCGCCCTCCGGGCCGCAGCTAGCCAGCGCGAAGAAGGCGCTGGCCCGGATTGAAGAGCTGAAGCAAAGCGGGCAGGCCCGGCAGAGCCAGACCGAAACTAGTCACAATGGAGCGGACACGCCGCTCCATATCAATTTTCCTCCGGCCGCTCAACCCGATCGATAACCAGCACATCCACCGGGGCCGTCGCCGTTGTCAGCCGAAGTCCTAGTTGTCTTTGCAGCGCCTCCCGGAACGTTGGTCCGGTGTCCTCGCCGGGCGGCTGCGCCTTATCCGGAGCAAGGGACCAATCCAGCGTGAAATCGAATGTTCCGGCGAGGCCCGTGCGGTCCAGCACGGGGCGGTCCACACCCGTAAAAGGGTTCGACAGAATCCCCGCGAGTTGGGCCATCGTAACGCGCCGGCCTCCCAGCCGTCCTGAATCAGGCGCGGTTGCCCCCAGGGGGCCAATGCTGCCGCAAGGAATCGAGGGCAATTGCAATTGATTCTTGATGGCTTCCGGCAAAGGTGGGCAAGCCCCATCGTCCGAGTCCGGCAGAAGCCGCGACCCGCGCTTTCCGTTGTTTGCTAACACTAGATTGAATACCGGCTTGGTGCGCTGTTCCGTATGCGTACGCACCTGAAACCGGTCCGCCAACAACGATCGCATCATTAGCCGCATTTGATCCTTGGTGGGGTTTCCCGAGGCGCGGGCTTCGATATCGAACGTCTCGGTGTAGACCCAGCCGGGCAAACCGAGAAGATCGCCTGCGCCCAGCTTGTATGCGAACCGCAGATACGCGATCAGCGGCTGGTTCGAGGCTGCGAAGAGATCGCCAAGAACAAAAGCGTCACCGGGGCCGAGAGGGAAGCGTGACTCGGCTGGTGCGTTGGATCGATTGGGCCTGACGGAGGCAACGTCAAACGAGGCGCGGGTAGGGGCTTGCGCGGATAATACGGAGCCCGAGGCCCAGGCGGACAATAGAATGGTCAGTTCACTGGCAAGCCGGGAACGATTCCGAAAGGACATCCCTGACCAGTGTAGCGAGACGATTGGGCGATGGACAGATCCGCGATGGAGAGAAGGTGCGAAGGATTACGCAGCGGCCGCGCCGAGGGCAGCCCGCTCACCCATGACATTCGCGAGGTGCTCCACCACTGCGGACATGTGCTCCAGCGCGTGACGCGCAGCGTCCGTGGAGAAGGGGCGGCTGATCCGGTACCAAGCGCCGACAAGGCGGTAGTACGTCTCCAGCATCTTGGTCTCCATGGATGACTCTTCAGCTCCGGCGTGCGCCGCGTTCTGCAACAAAAAAGTGATGAGCGAGTAATCGCGTTCCAAAGCAGCATGCAGCGGATCAAAATCGACAACCGACCGGTCTTGCAAGCTGGCTTGCACATCGAGGAAGCTGAGTTGGTTGGCGGCAGCCACGTCGCGGGCGTAATCGCAGGCGGTCTTCGCGCTCAGGATCAGCAGACAGGTGTACCGGAACCAGTAAACAAACAGCAGAGCCGATCCCGCCACGATGATGGCGGTTACTGCCAGTTCGAATTGGTGATGCGGCATCATGTCTGCTAGCCTGTCCAAAACCCGGTTCACCTACTGAGGCTTCCCTGTGCTTCTTGGATCTATTGGAACTTTATCATCACACCGGACGAATATCAATTACATTTCCGCCAACTAAGAGTCTTTTCCTTGTTCCCTTAATACTTTACGTAGGAAGACCATGTCCGGAGTCCCAGTGTGAGTGGTCAAATATTCGCGGTATAGAGCGGCGTAGCTCGCCGTAACATAGTCTTTCGGCATAAACCCCAGGTCAGCGGCGACGCGGTCGATCCAGTACCCCGCGCCCTCTAGTTCTATAAACACCCCGATCGGAGTTTCATCCAAGGCTATCAATCCCGCACCGTCACCGTCAATTTCGGTTATTGCCCCGGGCGGGAGCCTAAAAGTGGTCCGGTATTTCTCATATCGAAAAGAGGGCACGAAGCCAAGGCGGTTTAAGATCAACTCCAGCGTGGCGCGGCTGGCGGCCGGCGTTTCCAGTTCCTCTCTCGACTTGTGAGCAACGCCGGCGGCGGCCGGTCCTTTATAAGTAAGGATGGCAGGGCCATCCGTTAAAGCTTGGCGGGCAGGGCCATCCGCTAAAGCATGGCCCGGCTCCGACTGCGAGCGGACCCTCAGCAATCTGCCGCCCTGGCGCAGTGAACCATCCGGGAAATCGAAGACCTGGTCCACTTGCAGCGTGCGCGGCTCGGTTATCCGGTAGCCGTAACTTTCGATCAGGCGCCGCGCAGACTCGGCACCCTCCGGCATGCGAATCTTGATTTCGGTTTCGATCGGTCCAGTCACATTCGGGTCCTGCTTCAGATGATACGATGAAGGGCCACGCGGCAAACGCATGAGTCCGTTAGAATCCGATGAAAACGCCTGGTGGCGGCGCTGGGCGCTGATTCTGGTGGCGTGCCTGGCGTTCGTCGCCGCCACGCGCTGGCCCCTGGTACCCACACGGCATCTGTACCATGTGGACAACGTCAACTTCGCGCTGGCGCTAGACGAGTTCAATCCCGCCAAGCACCAGCCCCAACCTCCCGGGGATCCGATGTATGTAGCGCTGACGCGCTGGATGCGGCCCTTCGTTCCCACTGTGGAATTATTGTTCCCGTTGAGCGGAGTGCTCGGTTCCGCCGCGGCAATGGCGGCGCTGTGGTGGGTTGGCGAGACGATGTTCGGGACTCGGGCCGGAGCGGTAGCCGCACTGCTGCTGGGGCTGAATCCGATCTTCTGGCTGGCCGGCGTAGGAAATTATGTCCGCGTGTATCTCGCTTTGGGCGCGGTGGTGGTGGCGGGATTCGCATGGAAGTCGCTGGACGGCTCGGCGGCATATTTCTGCGCCTCCGCGGCGGCTCTCGGACTATTCGCCGGCTTCCGGCCAGAGATGGGGTTGTTGCTCGCGCCGCTGGTTTTTGTTCCGGCGTGGTGGCGGCGGACGCCGGTATGGCAATGGTTGGCAGCCTTGACTTGCGGGGCGGCCACGAGTTTGCCTTGGCTTCTCGTCACTGTGAACGACAGTGGCGGGCTCGCGCACTGGTATCGCTTGAATCACGAATACCTGGCGGCGGACTCCCGGCACAGCTCCTGGTTTTACGGAGCGAGCTTAAGGGAGGGTCTGCGCATGGCTGCGGCGTCGGTGTATTGGAACCTGTTGGGAGCCGTGCCGTGGATCGCTTTCGTCCCGGCCGCGTGGAACCGGTTGCGGGAGCCGCGCGCATCTTCCATGCGGGCCGCACGTTTTCTCGCGTTGTGGTTCCTCCCCCCGCTTGTGTTCTTTACCTTTGTGTACATTCACAACCCGGATCATGCGCTTTTGGCGATCCCGGCGGTTTGTTTACTGGGAGCCTGGGTGCTGACGCGTCTTCCGGCGAAGTGGTTCTGGTGGGCGGCGCCAGCGGCCTTGGCGATTAACGCCGTGTTGTTCTTTTATCCCACCGGCTCACCGTTCTGGGCTTCGAATTACCGGATCGCCGAATATACCATTCGCACGGATGAGCAGGTGTATTCTCGCGTCGGCCTGCTGGCGAAGGTGGGCCCGTTGACCGTTCTGACCCGCGGCGGCTATATCACGGCTCGCGAGATCGCGTATTACTTTCCGCGGGTGCCGGTCCTAGACCTTCGATACGATCCCGTCCTGTTCCTGGCGGGGCATTCTCAGGCGGCGCCGCGCTCAAACGGCGAGATCCCGGTGAGCGCGGGCCACGTGATTTGGTTGGATCCGGTAGCTCCCGCCGAGCCGGGCGCCTTCGACAGCCTGCGTGCGGCGCTCGGAGGGGAGACTGGATCGGAGGGTCCGGTGCATTGGGCGAACTTGGCCAGCGGCGTCCGATTTCAGGTTGGCGAGGAGTCGATCGTTGCCGTCGACGGGCTGGATCTGGATCGGAAATGATACGATGAGTCCAGCCGCGCCCGTAGCTCAGCCGGATAGAGCGACTGGCTTCGAACCAGTAGGCCGGGGGTTCGAGTCCCTCCGGGCGCGCCACTAACCCCTTTACTTCACTGGCTCGACGCGGAGCACGGTTCCGTCGGAGGCGTTGCCCCCGGAGGCTCGCTCGGTGGCGACATAAATGTAGCCGTCCGGGCCCTGCTGGACATCGCGGATGCGTTCCTGGAGAGGCGCCAGAAGGGGCTCGCGCTTTTCGGCTTGGGAGGGCTGGTTGAAGGCCATGCGGATGAGCGTCTTCTGGGTGAGCGAGCCGACGAAAAGGTTGTTCTTCCACTGGGGAAATTTGTCGCCGGTATAAAAGATGATGCTGGAGGGGCTGATGGACGGCACCCAGAAAATGCGCGGGTTGTCCATGCCGGGGCGGAACCAGGGCTGATCGGACACCAGCGTTCCGGTGTAGTTGCGGCCCATCGAAACCAGCGGCCAGCCGTAGTTGTGGCCGGGCTGAAGGATATTGACTTCATCGCCACCCATGGGCCCGATTTCGGCCTGCCACAGCTCGCCGGTTTCCGGGTGAACGGCCAGGCCATAGCCGTTGCGGTGCCCGTAGGTGAAAATTTCAGGTTTGGCTCCGGCGCGTCCTACGAAGGGATTGTCGGGAGGCACAGTGCCATCGTCGCGGAGGCGGAGGGTCTTGCCGACGTGATTGTCCAGGCTCTGGGCTTTCATGCGCAGACTGTTGTCGTCGGTGCCGTTGCAGCAGATGCGATCGCGATCCCCAACGGTAACGTAGAGCATGGAATCCGGGCCGAAGAAGACGCGGCCCGCCAGATTGCCGCCCGTTTCCCACGCGTCGGCGACGAAAATTTCCTGAACGTCCGTGAGCGTGGAGCCGCTTAGGCGGCCGCGGGCGACGGCGAGAGTAATGCGCTCGCCATCATGCTTGGGATAAGAGACGTAGACCAACTGATTCTCGGCGAACTTGGGATGAAGCACGATAAAGTGCAGGGCGTCGCGGTTTGCGCCGGAGGCTGTAGGGGAGGTCCAGACAGGGTCGGGCTGAAGGACGCCGTCGCGGATCATGCGCAGACGGCCGTTCTGCTCCGCCACCAGGATGGTTCGCGCGTCAGGAAACGCCAGACTCCACGGATGGTACAGGCCGAGAGCAACCGGGACCACGCGAATCTTTCCGCCTTGGACGTCGAGAATCTGAGGTCCGCTGGCGATGAGCTGAGGAGCCGGTGTTTGCGTGCCCTGGGCGTGAGCGTCAGAAGAGATCGACACAACAGCCAGGACGGCCGCGGGAAAGATTCGCATGACCATGATTTATCGACGGTAGCGGGGAGCGGCTAGAGTGTCAAGGGCGTTAGACGGTGGTGTTAGACGGTGGCCACGATCTCGAGGTAAGCGCTTTCGCCCAGGGCGGTGGAGTTGGGGGAAACGTTGTGCTCGTTCGATCAACGCGGTCATTTCGGCGGTGAGGGTGCGCTGGGCATCGGGAGAAGAATGGCCGAACGCGAGGATGGCCGGGCCGAAGGTGGTCTTCATGAACTCGACCCAATGGGCCGGCGATGGGGAGCGGAATCGGACCACGCGACGCGCGATGCGGAGATCCTTAACGTAAGGGCCCAGGCGCTCGCGGAGCACGGGTTCTTCGCCCCAAGAGACCGGCAACGCGACTTGGGCATCGGGTGGCGAGTAGCGCGCGAGCAAGAGGAACAGCTTTCCGAGCATGCCGTCCGGAGGCCAAGTGGCCAGCGCGATTTTCCCGCCGGGCCGGCACACGCGCGCCATTTCGGAGGCGGTTTTTCCGGGATCGGGCGCGAAGATCGCGCCGAAGGTGCTCATGACCACGTCGAAGGAGCCGTCCGGGAAGGTGAGCGCGGTTGCGTCGCCATATTGAAAGTCGATGTGCAGGCCTTCGGCCGCGGCCCGTTGTTTGGCTCGCTCGAGAAGAGCCGGAGTGATGTCCACGCCGGTGACGATGGCCCGGCGGCGGGCGGCGGCCAGAGCCGTGTTGCCGGACGCGGTACCGACATCCAGGACGCGGTCACCGGCGAGAACGGGAACGGCTTCGCACAGCAGCTCCCCGACGATGGACAGCTCCGTTCCCATCTTGGGGAAGTCTCCGGACGTCCAGGTTTCCTGCTGCAACTGGTTGAGCGCTTCGAGATTGCGCGAGCTCATTTAGACTTCGGTTGCCTCCGCTTGCTAATTCGACGGCTGCCTTCGAATAAAGTTACGGCATCATGGGAGGGCAGCGTAACTAAATCCGGCGATTGAGCGAATCAAGAGGTAGAGACACTGGCTGACGACCGCGAGTTGAGGAATCTGATGGTGCAATACCAGCGCGCCGATACCGCTGCTCTGGACGAACTCGTGCGCCGCATTTCGCCCGCGCTGCTTCGTTATTTCTCGGCTTCGCGCTGGCAGGAGGGAAGACGCCGAGGATCTGCTGCAGGATTGCTGGATGAAGATTCACGGCTCGCGGCACACTTACCGGGCTTCGGAGCCGCTGATGCCGTGGATTTATGCGATCGCCCGGCATACCAGCCTGGATGCGCATCGCAAGCGCAAGAGGCTGGAGTCGAGAGAGGTGCTGGTGTCGAGCGTGCCGGAACATGGAGCTGAGACGGGTCGCGACACGCCGGGGATCGAGGGGTTGGAACAGGCGATCGGCGCTCTGCCGGAATCGCAGCGAGAGGTGCTGGTGATGCTGAAGGTGGCGGGGATGAGTTTGGAAGAAGTGGCCAGAGCGACTTCATCGACAGTGGGAGCGGTGAAACAGAAGGCGCATCGCGCCTATGCGGCGCTGCGGAAAGCTCTGGGGAAGCCGCTGGGGAAGCCCCGAGGGAAGGGGCAGCCGGAATGAGGAGCGAAGATCGCACCACAGTCGACCGGCTGCTAAACGTATGGGCGGAGTCGCGAAGCGATGTCCGGCTCTCCGATGACACAGCGGCCAAAATCAGAGCCGGATTGGGCGGATCGCTCCAGCCGGTGCGCGTTCTTCCGTCGCGCCGGGTACTGGCGCTGGAGTTAGCGGCGATATTCGCCTTGGGCTCGGTGGCTGTGACGGCGCTGCTGGACAAGGCCGGCCTCCACCTGATGAGCTGGGCGCAAATCGGATGGATGACGGGCATCTTCGCGGCGGCAGCGGTGTTGTTTTCGTTCGCTGTGGCGGGGTGGATGATTCCCGGAACCTTGCAGCGCCTTCCTTTCGGATGGAAAGTGGCGTTGTCCGGCATCGGCATTATGGCGGGATTCGCGCGTTTGTTTCCGTGGCGGGCGCCGGCCGCTTTCGTTTCCGAAGGCTGGCCGTGCGCACTGATGGAGGCTGGAATCGCCGTTGTAGCGCTGCCGGTTCTTGTGGTACTCGCGCGGCGGGGAGCACGGTTTTCGTCCGCGGAACTGGGCGCATCGCTTGCGAGCCTGGCGGCGCTGCTGGCCCTGGTGCCGCTGCAATTCCAGTGCATGTTTCTGCAGGCTCCGCATCTGTTGGTGTGGCATTTCGGAATCGCGGCGATGCTGGTAGGGATGGGCGCGTGGGCGGGGCGCAGTTGGCAATGAGGCAGGGATCCACGTTATTCGCGAGTTGGCATAACCGGCTGGCGTTTTGGTGCGGGTCGGCGATGGTTGCGGCGGGGGTGGCACTGCACTTGCCGATGTTCTGGATGGGACGGAAAATCGGCTTCCGGCTGGTGGGGATGCCGATGGATACGGGCATGCTGGTGGGCATGGGATTGATCGTAGCGGGCGTGATTGCGGCGGCGTACGGATTGCTGCCGAGGCGGCCGCAGAGCGAAATCGACGAAGGGGCCATCGCCCATGTGGCTGTAGTTCAACCGGAGGACGCACCGCTCACCAAGGCGCACTGGGTGCAAATCGGCTTGCTCGCTGTGGCGCTTGTGATCGACATCATGAAGGCGTCGACACTGGGTTTTGTGGTGCCGGGAATGCGCACCGAGTACGGCATCGGATCGGCGGCGGTTTCGGTGCTTCCCTTATGCGCGCTGGCAGGCACCACCCTGGGATCGTTCATTTGGGGCGCGCTGGCGGATATTTACGGGAGGCGCGCGTCGATTCTGCTGGCGGCGGTGCTGTTCGTGGGAACCTCGATTTGCGGGGCGATGCCGTCCTTCGCCTGGAACGTTTTCATGTGTTTCATGATGGGGCTGGCGGCGGGAGGGATGCTGCCGGTGGCGAACGCGCTGCTGGCGGAGATCATGCCGACCAAGCATCGCGGCTGGTGCCTGGTGCTGATTGGAGGGATCGGGACGATCGGAGGGTATTTCGCCACCGGCGCGCTATCGGCGGCGTTGCAGCCGTACTTCGGATGGCGGATTATGTGGCTGATCGGATTTCCCACCGGGTTGCTCTTGGTCGCGTTAAGTCCGCTGCTGCCTGAGTCCGCGCGATTCCTGATGGAGATGGGACGGGTGGAAGAGGCGCGAGAGATGCTGGCTCGATATGGGGGCGCGATCACGGCTGAACCCGTGGCGAAGCCGGTTCGAACCGCTGCGGTGGATGTGGCGCCGGCTCCGATGCTGGGCCTGAGCGCGGCGTTGACGCTGGCGGCTCTGGCGTGGGGATTCGTGAATTTCGGCGTGCTGCTGTGGCTGCCGGCCAGCCTGATTGCGGAGGGGCAAAGCGTGGGGCTGGCCAGCGCGCTGATTGCGAAATCGGCATTGATCGCGGTGCCGACGGTTGCCGCCGCCACCTATCTGTATAGCGTCTGGAGCACCAAGCGAGTGCTGATTGGGGCCATCGGAATCACGATTCTGGGGCTGCTGGCCACTCTGCTGCGCCATAACCGCGCGCTCACGTTTCTTTCGAACCCACTGGTCTCGGTGTCGCTTTTGATTGTGGGAACCAGCGGAGTGATCTCGATTCTGATGCCGTACGCCGCCGAGAATTTTCCGGTGAAGCAGCGCGGGCGCGCGACCGGGTGGGTGGCGGGGTGCAGCAAGGTGGGAGGCGTGATGGCGCAGGGATTCGCTGTGTTCGCCCTGGTGCCTGCATTTGGGGCGGCCGCCGGGGCGATTGCCGTCCCCACCGTCGCCTCGCTGTTCTTGATTGCGGCGTTCGGGCACGAGACCAGGGGCCGCGACTTGAGAGAACTGGAAGCAACGCGCGGCGATATTCGCTGAGCACGTCCGTGCTGGAGCGGTTCGCCGCTCAGAATTTGTAGCCGAAGCTGATCCGTAAGATCGGGTAGAAATTGAAGGGCTTCAAATCCTTGTTGATTTTCGCTTGCTCGGCGGCGATATTGGCCTGTACCGATGGCTGCGCGCTGATGGGTGCGCAGCCGGTGGTGGGGGTGGCGCAGGTGCTCCCGATCAGATTCAGGGTAGTGGTGGGTGACCCTTGAAACGCCACGCCGAAATCCGCGTTTACGGTGAAATGCCGCCGGCCGCGCGGGAGCAGATTGCCAAAGCCGAAGAGCGCGACCGGCGCAGCCTTTTGCGTCACGATCTTGCCGGTGACCGGGTCGGAGGGCGAGCTGTAATAGGTCACGTTGTTCAGCGTCAGGGTATGCCCGGCCCGGGACATTAACAGTGCCGCTGCCTTGAAAACCGTCGTAGATCAAGGCTCCTCCGCTCAGGTGAAACGACCTGAACGCATAGAAATCCAGCAGCGCTTCGCCCGATTCCAGGCGCAGGCTTCCGTTGTAGCCGAGATTGTCGTTGGTGGTGCCGCTCAAGCTATAGCTGAAGTAATTGAATCCGCCGCGCACGTTGAGCCGTTTGGCGATGGCGGTGGCAGCCTCGACACCTGCGCCCAAAGTGCCGATGCTGACGGCGATGCCCAATCTGGGCAGCGGCGCAGAATCTGAGCTGTTCTGAGTCGAGCTGCTTTGAGAACCTCCGGAAGACTGTCCACCTCCGGGAGACGGTCCAAAAGCCGCGGTGGTCAACAGCGCGCTGAGAACCGCGGTAGATACACGTATCGCGTTTGGTTGTTGCATGAACCCTCGCCCTCCTGCCGGGATTTTGAAAATTTTACACCAGCTCAACCGTGGGTTCAAGCAAAAAGTGATACATTCTTTTTGGAGGAGCAGTCATGGGGGAAGATCAGAGCAGCGCGGTGGGACGCCGGGACTTTGTGGCGTCGGTGACCGCGGGGATCGCGGCGACCGCAGCATCGGCCGAAGGCGCAGGTGTGGACGTGGTGGAGACGGACGTTGAGATCAAAACTCCGGATGGACTGTGCGACGCGGCGTTTATTCATCCCAAGAGCGGCTCGCATCCGGGCGTCCTGATCTGGCCGGACGCGTTCGGATTGCGGCCTACCTTCCGGGAGATGGCCAAGCGATTGGCGGCGGAGGGATATTCGGTGCTGGTTCCGAATCCGTTTTACCGGGTGAGCAAGGCTCCGTTCACGGACGCTTCCAAGTTCAACTTCCAGAATCCGGACGATCGAGCGAAGCTACAGCCGCTGATGGGGAGCGTCAACGCTCCGGGGAATCCGGAAAAGGACGCGATCGCCTACGTCGCGTTCCTGGATGCGCAAAAGGAAGTGAACAAGTCGAAGAAGATCGGGACGCAAGGCTATTGCATGGGCGGGCCTTTGGTGGTGCGGACGGCGGCAGCGGTTCCCAATCGCGTGGGTGCGGGTGCGTCGTTCCATGGGGGGAACCTGGTCAACAATACTCCGGATAGCCCGCATCTGCTGGCGCCCAAAGTCAAAGCGCGCATGTATTTCGGCATCGCCGCCAACGACGACATGAGCCAACCCGACGCCAAGGACAAATTGAAGGCCGCCTTCACGCTGAAAGGCGACGAGGTTGAGGTGTACTCCGCTTCGCAGCATGGATGGTGCATCTCCGACATGCCGCTGCAAAACGGCCAACCGATCTACAACAAGCCGGACGCGGAGCGTGCGTGGGCCAAGCTGACGGCATTATACAAGGCGACGCTGGCATAACGATATGCGGACAATTCTCCTCGCGGTTGGCTCTTTACTAGCGGCTCAGGCCGCGGCGGCGCAAAGCATCCAGGGATCGACCGGCACGATTTCCGGGACGGTCACGGATCCGCTCAACGACAAAGTGGAGGGCGCGACCATTCAAGCCAGGGGTCAGGCCAAGGACGCCTCTGGATCATATCGCGCGGTTAGCGGCAAGGATGGGATATACCGGCTGGCCGGGCTGGCTGCTGGAACGTACGATGTGCAGATCACTGCGCCGGCGATGCAGGCTTTCAACCAAAAGGGGCTTGCGGTGAAGGTGGGGCAGACGCTGACGCTGGACGCGCGTCTGGATTACAACACGCAGTTAGGCACGCTTGGAGAGGATCGATTGACGCAGGAAGCCGACGCCCGGCGCCATCATCCGCCTTCGGGACCAACGCCGCGGACCGCGGACGGACACCCGGATTTGTCGGGCGTGTATTGGTCACCGCGAACGGTGGAGGCCGGGAAGGTGGAGATGCAGCCTTGGGCGCAGAAGGTGACGGAGGAGCGGCTGGCAAATAATCGCAAAGACTCGCCGCAGTCCCACTGTTTGCCGAATGCGGTGCTGCGTTTCGGGCCGCTGGTGGAGTTGGTCCAGAGCAAGGATTTTCTGATCGTCATTGCCGACGACGATTATCCGGGATTCCATCAGGTGTATCTCGATGGCCGCCCGCACCCGGCTGATCCCTATTCCTGGTACGGGCACAATACCGGCAAGTGGGATGGCGACACGCTGGTGGTGGATCGCATGGGGTTCAACGATACCGTTTGGCTGGACCAGGAACTTCATCCGCATTCAGACAAGCTGCACGTGATCGAACGGTACCGGCGGCCGGACCTGGGGCATCTGGAGATTGAGACCACGGTGGAAGATCCGGGAGCGCTGCTGCATCCGTTCACCACCAAGCGCCTTGCGGATCTGGCTCCCGACCAGGAGATTCACGAGTTTATCTGCAACGAGAACAATCAGGACGTCGAGCATTTCAAGTAAATCCTGCCAATGACGCAGCTGCTGCGCGAGATCGCGCAGGCATTTTGCGCCCCGAGTCTTTCCCGCGAGATTAACCCGTTCGTTTTGAGCCAATTCCGGCAAGGGCGAATGTGGCGTTCCGATTGCCCGGATGGCGAGGGGAGGCTTCGCATGAGGACGCTGTTCCGGACGGCTGGCGCGCTTGTACTCGCTGCCGCTATGGGCTACTTCTTCGCGCCCGGTGTGCCATGGGTGAAGGCGCACAGGAGCGGCAGAGCGGGCATTTACGATACGGCGACGGAAACCTCGGTACGCGGAACCCTCGCGCAGCCTCCCGCGCGCGGGCGGATGGGACTGCACCTCAGCGTGGAGGAGGGCAGCGGCGAGATGGTGGATGTACGGCTCGCGCCGCAGGCTTATCTCGAAGCCAGGGGGTTCTCGATCAAAGCGGGCGACGAGCTCGAGATTACTGGCTCCAGAGTGACGATGTACGGAGCGCCAGTTCTGATCGCTCGCGAAGTGACCAAGCAGGGGCGGACCGTACCTTTGCGGGATGCGGCGGGACGCCCGCTGTGGCGATAAGTCTGGCCAGCCTGATCAAGTACCTTTGCGGCGGCGCCACTCGAATAAGACCACTCCGGCGGCGACGCTAGCGTTGAGCGAAGCAACGCCGCCAGGCGGCATCGGGATGTGCACCAGGAAGTCGCAGCGCTTGGCCGTGTGCTCATGCAGCCCATGGCCCTCGGCTCCAATGACGAAAGCGGTAGGCGAAGCGTATTCGGTTTGATCGTAGGCAAGCGTTCCTCGCTCATCCAACCCGTAAATCCAGTAGCCGAGATCCTTAAGTTCCTCCAGTGCGCGATTCATATTGGCGATGCGGACCACCGGAATATGCGCGAGAGCTCCCGCGGCAGCTCGGGAGACTGTGTCGGTAAGCCCGGCGGCGCGGCGTTCGGGGATCACAACGGCCGAGGCTCCGGCGGCGTGAGCGGTGCGAATGATGGCGCCGAGGTTGTGGGGATCTTCGATGCCGTCGAGCACGATCATCAGACCACGGCCGGATGCGGCTTGTTCGAGCGTGGACGTGCGCGAAGCGGCCCCGAAGGCGACCACGCCTTGGTGCTTTGCCGCCGACGCTGCGCGATCCAGTTGCCCGCGAGGCTCGAAACGCACCGGGATATCGCGCTCCCGGCATAGGTCGATGATCTCCTGCAGGCGCGGCCCGGCGGCTCCGCGCGCGATCAGGACCCGGTCCAGAGGCAAGCCTGCTTTAAGAGCTTCCCGAACGGGATGGATTCCTGCCAGCAAGGACATTAGAATAAGGGTACCCTCATGAGCACCCCGGAAAACGCCCCCGAGTTGAGCACGGTGGCAACCGAAATCCCGGACAAACTGTACTTCCGCATTGGGGATGTGGCGCGGCTCGCCGGGATCAAGCCTTATGTGCTGCGGTTCTGGGAGACCGAATTTCCGGCGCTGGGTCCTAAGAAATCCGGCACGGGCCACCGGCTTTACCGGCGCAAAGACGTGGAAATGGTGCTCGAAATCAAGCGGCTGCTGTATGAGCAACGGTTCACCATCGAGGGTGCGCGAAAGTTCATCGAGACTCGGGCTAAGACCGATGCGGCCGCCGCGTCGGCTGCGAAACCGTCCAAGCGTAAAGCGGCTAAGGGGACAGCGGCAGCCGCGCCCGCCAAGGGTCAGGTGGATCTGTTTGGCGATGGGTCCTCCGCCACGCTCGATCTGGTCCGGCAAGAGCTGCGCGAGATTCTGACGCTCCTCAAATAGCTGCGGGACTGGCCGATAAGACGCATGGGGAGTCGTCTCCCCTGGCGGCCATGATCCACGTAACGCGAATCAATCACGTTCCCTTAGTCCTGAACTCGGATTTGATCGAGCAGGTGGAGACCGTTCCGGACACCGTGATCAGTTTGACCACCGGCCACAAGTTCGTCGTGCTGGAATCGGCCGATGAGGTGGTGAGGAGAGTTATCGCGTTCCGCCGGGAGATTCTGACACAAGGCCTGGCGCGCGAGATCTGACGAAATCGTGGCGCGAGAGAACAAGGCGCGTGAGAACAAAACGAAGGCGGGCCAGGGGGCAGCCAATCCGTCGGGTGCAGTGACCCGGCCGGACTTGATCAGCGTCGCCGGAATCGTGGTGGCGCTGGCGGGCATCCTCGGCGGGCTGCTGCTCGAAGGCGGCCGGATCAAGGACGTCGCGCAGGTTACCGCGGCGCTGATTGTGCTCGGCGGGACCGGTGGCGCAGTGATGGTTTCCACGCCTCTGCCGGTGCTCAAGGGGGCATTGCGGCGGATGGCCGGCGTATTCCTGGATTCGACTCCGGACCTGAACAAGATCATGGAGGAAGTGATCGACTACGCCAGCAAGGCTCGCAAGAACGGCCTTGTGTCGCTCGAAGATGAAGCGGCCAAAATCGCGGATCCGTTTCTGCGCAAGGCTCTGAATCTGGGTGTGGATGGAACCGACCCTCAGGAGATCCGCAACATGCTGGAGTTGCAGATCGCGATCGAAGAGCAAACCGGTGAGGCGGAGGCCAAAGTGTTCGAGAGCGCCGGGGGCTATGCGCCCACCATCGGCATCATCGGCGCGGTGCTGGGGTTGATTCAAGTGATGAAGAACCTGGCGAACATCGATGAAGTAGGGCGTGGGATCGCGGTGGCGTTTGTAGCGACGGTGTACGGCGTAGCGTCGGCCAACTTGCTGTTTTTGCCGATGGCGTCCAAGATCAAGGCTCGCCGGCACGCGGAATCGCGGCGGCAGGAGTTGATTCTGGAAGGCGTGTCGGGGATTGTCGAGGGGCTGAATCCGAAACTGATTCGAGAGAAGCTGCGCGCGTTCACGGGAGCAGGCGACGGAATGGGTGCACCGGCACCGGAGAAAGCCGCGGCGAATAAACCGGTGGAAGCGGTTCCGTCAGCCGAGCCAGCCAAGGCAGAGGTGTAACCGGATGGCTCGAAAGAAGAAGGCTCCGGAGCCTGAGAACCACGAGCGCTGGCTGGTGAGCTACGCCGATTTCATCACGCTGCTGTTCGCGTTTTTTGTGGTGATGTTCGCCACCTCTCAAACCGACAAGGGGAAAGCGCAGGAGGTTTCCGACTCGGTGAAAAAGGCGCTGGAGGGTGAGAAGATGTCCTCCGTGCTGGCGGCGATTCTGGGCGGCACGGTGACCGATAAGGGAAAAGGCAATGCCATGATGCACGGCCCGGGCGGCGCCCAGAAGCCGGTTCCCGAAAAACCCGACGAGAAGAAACTGGCGGAACTGGTGCCGTCCCTGAAGGTGCTGAGCGAGGAGTTGAAGAAAGAGATCGAGAGCGGGCGCATTGAAATCAGCATGCAGCCGCGAGGACTGGTGGTGAGCTTTACGCAGGCGGCGTTGTTCCCCTCCGGCACCGACCTGATTTCGCCGGATGCCTATGAGGGGCTGGAAAAGGTGGCCATCGCGATCGGCAAGATCCCCAATCCGGTGAGGCTGGAGGGGCACACCGATTCGGTCCCCATCCGCACGCCGCGATTTCGCAGCAACTGGGAACTCTCCGCCGCGCGAAGCATCGCGCTGATGGAACTGCTTACCGACAAATTCAGGGTGCCCGCGGACCGCTTATCCATTGCCGGTTACGCGGACAATGCGCCCATCGCCTCGAACGATACCGTAGAGGGTCGGGCCCGCAACCGGCGCGTGGACATCGTGGTGCTGAATGAGCAGGGGATGATCGGGGAACCGCTCAAGCTTCCGGGCGCGAAGTGAGCTGCGCCCGAAGTGATCCTCAATGGAGCGGCAAACGCCGTGAAGTCGCGCCGTGGACACCGCGCGGCATAGAATTAAAGAAGTGCTTTCAAATGACGGGCTGCATCGTGCGCAGCCAAAACCTCTGCTGAAATATTTCTTGCTTGCGGTGATGATCCTGGCCGGACCCTTGGGCAACGTTTTGCTCGGAAAGGGAATGAAGGAGACCGGTAAGCTGCCGGTTTGGCCTCCGGTGGAGCTTGTCGAAACCGGACTGAAGATATTCGGCTCCGGCTCGATCTGGCTGGGCGTCGCCTCACTTCTGACTTTCTTCGTCGCGTACATGCTGGTGCTTACCTTGGCCGATTTTAGTTATGTGCAGCCGGCCGCCTCGCTTTCCTATGGAGTGGCCGCTCTGCTGGGCCACTTACTGCTGGATGAGCACATTTCGGCGTTGCGCTGGACCGGCATCGCGGTGATTTGCGTGGGCGTGCTGGTGGTGGGCCGGACCAATCCCCGAACCACGGAGCGGGCTTAAGCCTTGCCGCATTTCGTGCTCCTGGTGCTGATTGTTGTAGCGGGAACGGGCGGAGAGCTGTGCGTGTCCCGAGCCATGAAGGGCCTGGGCGGGCAGGTGAGTCTTCACCCGGCGAAGGTTTCCCGAACCATATTCGCCGCATTGCGGAGCCCATGGATGTGGCTGGGATTGGCCATGATGGCCGCTGCGTTTTTCAGTTTGCTGGCCGCGCTGTCGATTTACGACGTCAGTTTCGTGGTTCCGGTGACGGCGCTCAGTTACGTCGCGGGTGCGTTCGGCAGCGCGGCGTTTCTGCGGGAGCACGTCAACGCGGACCGTTGGCTCGGCGTTGCATTGGTGGTCATCGGCGTTACCCTAGTGTTTCTGGGAAAAAGCTGAATCATCCGCTTCATGGACCCTATCCAACCCGCGCGCAAGTCTCTCCGCTACGAATGGATCGTGGTTCTGTTTGCCTCCGCCGTTTTCTTGACGGGAGTCATCAGCCCGCCCTGGCTGATGGACGACGTCGACGCGACGCAGGCGGTGATGGCTCGCAATATTCTTCTCACCGGAGATTGGGTCAGCTTCCGCTGCGACGGCGTGCTGTACCTGGAAAAGGCGCCGCTGAAGTACTGGATGACGGCGGTCAGCTACCTGATCTTCGGCGAGCACGATTGGGTAGCCCGTCTCCCTATCGCGCTTTCGACCATCGCGCTGTGCTGGCTGGCGGTCCGAATGGGGAGGTGGGCGATATCGCCCGAGGCCGGTTTTTATTCCGGTCTGTTTCTGTCCACCTGCATCGGGTTGTATCTGTTCACGCGCACGACCATTCCGGACGTGGTCCTGACGCTATCGATTGCGATGTCCTTGTACGGATTCCTGCGCGCGCTGGATGCGGAGGAACGGCGGCCGCGGGCGTGGGCTTACCTGCTGTGGGCGGGACTCGCGGCCGGAGTGTTGCTGAAGGGCTTGATCGGATTACTGTTCCCCGTAGGCGCGGCGGTCACCTATCTCGCCTTCTCACGCCAGCTTTTCGACCGGCAAGCCTGGCGGCGATTGTATCCGCTGACCGGCTTCCTGATATTCTTCGCGATTGCGTCGCCGTGGCACGTGCTGGCCATTCTGAGAAACCCTCCTTATTTCGATTTCAGCCTGCACAGCGGACCCGGGCAGTATCGAGGCTTTTTTTGGTTTTACTTCGTTAACGAGCATTTGCTGCGGTTTTTGAACCTGCGCTATCCGCGCGACTACAACACGGTGCCGCGGGTCTACTTCTGGTTGCTGAATCTGGCCTGGCTATTTCCGTGGAGCGTGTATCTGCCGAAGGTGGCTCGCCTAAGCTACCGGCCGGCGAGCCGGGAAGGGCGAATGCACTTGCTGGCGCTGTGCTGGATTGGTTTTGTGATGGTGTTTTTCACGTTTTCGACCACCCAGGAATATTACTCGATGCCGATTTACCCGGCGCTCGCGCTCCTGCTGGGCAGCGGAGTGGCGAGTGCGGATGGGGAGGTTCGCGGCGGCGCGAGGATCGTTGGCGCGATCGCTGCGTGCGGGGCAGTGATTCTTATCTCGCTCTTTATCGCGGTGCGAAATGTGGCCGCGCCTGGAGATATTTCCGAAGCGCTGAACCGGAACGCCACGCCGGGCGCTTATTCGCTCGCTCTAAATCATATTCGCGATCTTACCGTCAGCGCCATGGCCTATCTGAAGGGGCCGCTGGTGATTTCAGGGTTCGCTTGCACGGTCGGCGCGATCGGCGCGTGGTCGCGCAACGGGAGACGAGCCGTACTGGCGATCGCCGTAATGATGGTGCTGTTCCTCGCGGCGGCGCGGCAGGCGCTGGTGGCGTTCGATCCGTATTTGTCGTCTCACGCGATCGCGGAGGCGCTGAACGGGGCTCCCAAGGGAAAGCTGATTGTGTACGGAGAACACAACGATATCTCGTCGCTTTTCTTTTACAGCGAAGACCACGCCCTGTTGCTGCATGGCCGGAGGGTGACGCTGGAGTATGGGTCTAACGCGCCTGGCGCGCCTCCGGTGTTCATTAACGACGACGATTTCGCGCGGCTATGGTCCATGCCGGAGCGGTATTACCTCGCCATCGGCGATAATGCTTTGCCTGTGGTCGAGAAGATCGTGCCGGGCAGCCGTTTGCATCTCATCAAGGAGTCAGGTGGCAAGTCTCTCTTCGACAATCAGGAAAGGGCAAGCGGAGATCCGCGATGAAGAGATTCTGGATTCCGACGGCCGGCGTATACGGACCGTTTGCCTCGGCGCAAGAAGAGCTGAGGTCCTTCCTGGTGGAAAAATATCCCGGCAAATCCGATTCTCTGATGCAGGAATGGAGCGCCGCGCCACGCAAGGCCCTGATTACGGACTGGCAGTCCGCGCCCCGCGGCACGCAGGAGGAGGTCGAGGAGTTTTACCGCTCGACGGACGGCTATCTTTACAATTTAACCCGGTGGCACGCGGCAAACCGGTTTCCTTATGCCGAGACGATCGGCGATTTCGCGGCTCGCTACGGGCTGAAGCGGCTGCTGGATTACGGTTGCGGTACGGGAACGGACGGATTGAAGTTGTTAGAGCGCGGATTCGAAGTCACGTTTTGCGATTTCCGTAACCCTTCCATGGATTATTTGAAATGGCGGCTGGCGAAACGGGGCAAAAAGGCCAACCTGATTTACGTGGGCGAGGATGAGCTTCCTCAAAACGACCTGACCTTCGCGATCGATGTGATCGAGCATGTAGTGGATCCGGCGGGCACTTTGAAGATGCTGGCCAGCCGCACCAAGGCGCTGGTTCCGCATTTTCCCATCACCACGCAGAAGGACAAACACCCCATGCACTTTCACCTCAAGAAAAGCGAACTGCGCAAGGTAATCCAGGGACAGGGGTTCCGGCGCGTCTGGTGGGCATCTTACGTGCGCTATAAATGGGGTCTCCTACTTCCTACCGAGGCGCCGGATTTTTGGCTGCGGACGCCATGAAGGCACTGCGGCGCTAGCGCTTCAGACGCAGGCGGAGAAAGACATTAACGCCCCAGGGGTGGTTGCCATAATACGGCTGAGTTGACTGCGGGATGGCGTAGGCGCTCAGATTAAATCCCAGGCCGGTTTCGAGATCGCCGATCTGGGCGATGTCGCGAGTGTAGCCGCCGGTGTAGGCTCGCACGCGAAAAGTACTGCCCGCGGTGCGGTCCAGCAGAGCCTGGACTGACGGCTGATCCTCGAAGAGTTCGTCTTTATCCACCAATTCAATTCGCCCGGTGACGAAATTCTTGCGCGTTACGGGATAGACGGATTCGGCCAAATACGAATTAAGATCGCGGCCGGTGAGCGTTTCGTGATTGCGGCCCCAGATGAGGCTCGATGCCCAACCTTCCCCGGCGGGGCGCGGGCGGGTGTAGGAAACCGATGCAGTAGAGCGGATGATGTCGCCGGGTTGATCGCGCTCGGGATGCGCGATCCGGCCAGCGGAAATCTGAGCCGACCAGTTCTTGGCGGGGTAGACAGAAAACCGGCCGGAATAGGAGTTCATGGGACCCCAGGTGAGAATCCAGCGGTTCTCCGGAGGCTCGGTTCCATAGAAGCCGCTGGCTTCGAGGCTGACGATTTTGTAGCGCAGTTCTCCGGTGGCGACGTTATCGGAAATATGCGTCGAATCCTGCCAATGGTGGCCGAGGGGAGCTTCGGGGATCTCCTGCGCGGAGGCGCGGTGAGGGAAGGCGACGGGTCCCAGCGCGGGGTCGCCGACGGGGGCGTAGTAAAAGTGCAGCATGACGGATTCGCCGAGGCGATGCGCATAGTGCGCGCCGAGCCCCATGACGAAGTTGTGCGGATGCTGGCCGTCGACAATGGGCATGCCGTAAGCCGTTTCGCCGGTTTGGAAGAGCTCCGGGTAGCGCTCGCCGGTGATGGTGGCGGGCTCCAGGCTGAGCATGGTTTCGAACATCAGCGTGCCTCCTGCCAGCGGGTGCTCGGCTGAGCCCATGAACCAGCTTGGTGGAGTAAAGTTTATCGGCGCCGCGCGGGCCTGTTTGTTGCGTGTCCACGATAAAGGCCTGGCCCATCAGCATAAGGCTCCAGGAGTGCTCCATACGCATCAGCATGGGGAGCGAGCGCGATTCCGGATTGCGGCTGGTGCCGGAAGCCGTTTGCATTAGATAGAGATCGGGCGATTCGACCGAAGATTGGGCGAAGAGCAGACCTGTAGAGACAAGAAACACGAACGCACGCATACACTACTCCTCAAGAAAGACCGAAAGAAATTTGGCCGCGAATGAACGCGAATCGATTAAATTCGGAGATTCAAAGGAGGGGGTGAAGAGACCAGGGCGATGGCGGGGGCGGGTGGGGCACTGAGAAACGCTGGGGTGAAGTCGGCCTCCACGACGATGACGGGAAGCGCGGGAACCGCATGCGCCAGTATATGGCTAGGCGATTCGGCGGTGAGTAGAAGAGGTGCGCAGGATTTGGCGTGATGCTTATGGCAGGGAGGCAGCACGGAGGCCGAGAGATCCGTGCAGGACGCCACGCAGGCCAAGCTAACAAGTGCAAGCACCACGGCGGTGAATACCGCGACGGTCTTGCTCGCCGGCCTCATGCTTTGATTGTATGCTAGGTTGCATGACGCGATACGCCCTCGGCATCCTTCTCCTGCTTCATGCTCCTTTGTTCGCGCAGGTGGACCTTTCGGGCACTTGGGCCGACCGCATCACGGAGGATAATTACGAGCGCTCGGGCGGGCCTCCGTTGGGCGATTATCAGGGCATTCCGCTGAACGACGCGGGGCGGATGAAGGCCGACAGCCACGATCATTCCGAGTGGAGCCTTCCCGAGTTTCAATGCCGTCCGCATCCCGGTCCATATCAGTGGCGGGCGTTGGGAGCGGTGCGAATTTCGCAAGAAGTGGACCCGGTTTCGCGCGAGGTCGCGGTGTACCACTTCGAATACCTGCGGTCGCTGGAACGGCCGATTTATATGGATGGGCGGCCGCATCCGCCGGAGTATGCTCCGCACTCCTGGTCGGGATTCTCGACGGGCAAATGGCAGGGCAACACGCTGGTGATCACCACGACGCATCTGAAAGGCGCGTACCTGCGGCGCAACGGGGCATCGTTCAGCGACAACGCGACCATGATGGAGTACCTCACGCGGCACGCGAACTATCTGTTGATCACCATGATCGTCACCGATCCGGTGTGGCTGGAGGAGCCGTTCATTCAGACCACGCACTATGAGCTCGATCCGCACACACAGTTGACGCTGTATCCATGCACGGTGAGCGAAGAGAATATCTCCACCGCTGTGCCGCATTTTCTCCCGGGGCAGAATCCGAATCTGGGCGCGGACGATATTCCTCCGCAGGCGGCGCGCGGAGGGGCCGAGTCGATTTATCCGGAGTATCGCAAGAAGCTGAAAGATTCCACGCTGAACGTGGCGAAGACGGAGCCGATTTCGAGAACTCCTCCACCGGCGCCGAAGGCTCCGCCGGATGGGCAAATTCATGTGTTGCCGGTGCAGGGCAACGTCTACATGCTGGTGGGCGCGGGAGGCAATATCACGGCGTCGATCGGCAAAGACGGAATTTTGTTGGTGGACGCGGGACGCGCCGATACCACCACCAAGGTGATGCAGACCATCCTGCAATTGGCGACGGAGATCACCGCGTCGCCGCAGCCGAATCGTTGCCTGGGTCTGCATTGCGCGCAGACTCCGGGCGGCTGGACCAGTCCGTCCCTGAACGGCGTGATCAGCTCGCCCGCGCCGCCCAAGCCGGTGCGATTTATCTTTAATACGAGCATCGATTCGGACCATACCGGCGGCAACTCCAAGTTGGGCGAGCTCCCTGCGGATTCGAAGATCGTCGGCGTGACGTTTCCGCCGGTGGGCGTGGTGCCGTCGGCGGAGATCGTGGCGTATGAGACGGTGCTCCAGCGCATGAGCGAAGGTCCGGACGGGAAGCCTGCCGTGCCTTCGGCGGCGTGGCCGACCGAGACCTACCATGTGGCGACGTACAAGCTGAGCCAATTTTTCAATGGTGAGGGCGTGGAGGCGTTCCACATTCCCAACGCGCACACCGATGGTGACAGCATCGTCTATTTCCGCTACTCCGACGTAATCAGCGCGGGGGACATTTTGCGTACGGATAGCTATCCGGTGATCGAGGTGGATAAGGGCGGAACGATTAACGGCGTGCTGGATGGGTTGAACCGGATTCTCGACATCGCGATTCCGGAGTTTCGCTCGCAAGGCGGAACCATGATCGTTCCAGGGCACGGCCGTCTGTGCGACACCGGCGACGTGGCGAATTATCGCAACATGGTGGCCATCATGCGCGACCGGATTCAGGATCTGATCAACAAGGGCATGACGCTGGAGCAGGTGAAGGCGGCGAAGCCGACGTTCGATTACGACGGTTTGTACGGGTCCACCAGCGGCGAATGGACTACGGATATGTTCATCGAAGCGGCGTATAAGAGCCTGAAGAAACAGGTAAAGTAGTACGAGCTTGAAGGAGTCCACATGAAGCGGAAACTCATGGTCATGTTGGCCGCCGCGGCGGCGTTCCTGGCGGGGACGCGGAGCTACGCGCACCATTCGCTGTCGGCGACCTATTACCCCGATAAAGAGATCACCCTCGACGGCAAGATCGAGCAGATTCTGCTTCGCAATCCCCACTCCTTCCTGCAGGTGGACGCTCCGGATGAATCGGGCATGATGCAGCGGTGGTCGCTGGAGTGGCGGTCATCGGGGCAGCTCGGCCAGCAGGGCATCAAGCGCGACACGCTGGTGGTGGGCGATGAAGTGGTGATCACCATGAATCCTTCGCGCACGCCGGGCGATCATCGCGGCGCGCTGAAGACGCTGCATCGCAAGTCGGATGGATTCGGTTGGGGCACCAAACCCGGTGAAACCATCGACTAACCGGCTTCCGCCGGCCTTGCTTGCCGTCGGGATCGTGGCGGCATGCAGCATGGCTTTGGCCCAGCCTCCTCCCGGAGGGCGCGGAGGTCGTGGCGGAGGCAGAGGCGGCGCGGCGCAGAATCCTCGCACCTCAGCGCCGATCGACATGACGGGTTACTGGGTCTCCGTGGTGACGGAGGACTGGCGCTACCGGATGGTGACGCCGCCCAAGGGGCAGTACCTGGGCATTCCCTTGACGGGCGAAGGAAGGCGCGCGGCGGACGCTTGGGATCCGGCGAAGGATGAGGCCGCGGGGCTGCAATGCCGCGGTTACGGCGCGGCGGCGATCATGCGCGTACCGGGCCGGTTCCATATCACCTGGCCGAACGACACCACCATGCAGATCGATGCCGATAGCGGCACGCAGACTCGGCAGTTTCACTTTGGGGGAACCGCCCCGGCCGACGTTCAGGCGTCGTGGCAAGGATATTCGATCGCGCAGTGGGAGCCGGCGGCGACGGGCCGCGGCGAGCCTCGCGCGGGGGATTTGAAGGTGGTGACCACACACATGCTCCCCGGCTATGTGCGCAAGAACGGCGTGCCCTACAGCGGCAATGCGGTGCTGACCGAATACTACGATCGCCTTCAGGGCCCGAATGGCGACGAATGGCTGGTGGTGACCACCGAGGTGAACGATCCGCAGAACTTCACCATGCCGTTCGTGACCACGACGCATTTCAAGAAGGAGCCGGATGCGACCGGCTGGGACCCACAGCCATGCTCGGCAAAGTAGCGCGGACGGCGATCAACGAATCTTCCAGCCTGCGCGTCTAACTTTTGGAACTTTTCCACGTTGCCGGAAGCAACCGAAAGGAGGGCGTATGAGAACGCTGATTTTGATCGGTGCTTTCGTCTGTGCGGCCTTCGGGCAGGAGTTTGAAGCCGCGTCGGTGAAGCTGTCGGGCGAGCAGAGCGTGCGGATGTCGAACGGTGGACCGGGTTCGCGCGATCCGGAGCGATACACCTACAACAAAGCCCTTCTTCACGATCTGGTATACGAAGCGTTCGGGTTGAGCCATTATCGTGAGCAGATCGAAGGGCCGGGATGGATCGACACGGAATACTATGATGTGGCGGTGAAGGTTCCACCCGGCGCGACGAAGGAGCAATTTCGCCAGATGCTCCAACACATGTTGGTGGAGCGCTTCCAGCTTGCGGTGCATCATGAGTCGACCATGCTGCCGGTTTATCAATTGGTGGTGGCTAAGAACGGGCCGAAGTTGAAGGAATCGGCTCCGGTCCAAGGCGATGCGCCGACGGCGCCACCGGCGACGGGGCCCGGCGACGGATTTCCGAACATGCCGCCTGGACTCCCAGGGCTTTCCGCAAATTACGGGCCCGGGCCCGACGGCCGGCAGCAGAGCCATTGGAGGGCGCAACAGCAAACGATGTCCGCATTCGCGGGCATGCTCGGTTTGCCGAGCAACGCCGGCCGCATCGTCGTGGACAAGACGGGTCTGGCCGGCAAGTACGACTTTACGTTCTTCTTCGATCTTCCCCAGCAGGGCAAATCAACCGCTGATGTTTCCGAAAGTCCCACGCTCAGTATTTTTGACGCGCTGGAACAGCAGCTCGGGCTAAAGCTAGTGGACGCGAAGCAAGCCTTCGACAAAATCGTCATCGACCATGCGGAGCGAGTCCCGTCCGCGAACTAGACCATCGCGCCGCTGATATAATTTGCCTCGTGCGCCTGAAGCCTGATCGAGTTGCGGCAGCGACGGCCGCCGCCAGCATTCTATTCCTTTGTGCCGCGGATTGGCCCACCGATGGAGGCAGTCCGCAGCGAACCGGCTGGCAGAAGGACGAGAGCACCCTCACCACGGAAAACGTCGGCCGGCTTCAGGTGTTGTGGAAGCTGAAGCTCGACAACATGCCGCGGGAGATGCACTCGCTGTTCCCACCGTTGATCGTTGGAAAGATCGTGCTGGAGGCTGGAGTCTCCGACAATCTCTACGCCATCGACGACGATAAGGGCGAGATTCTGTGGCAGCGGCACTTCGAATATCCGCCGCCGAGGCGGGCCGGACGTCCCCACCGATCCTTTGTGCCCTGGCGGACAGACAGCAACTCCGTTGATCGGTCCGGCGGATGCCAATGGCGCGCGAATCGTCTACGCGCTGGCGGGCGACGGCGAGCTGCACCAGATCAACCTCGCGAACGGCGAGGAGATGGCTCCGCCGATTCCGTTCGGTTATCCCAACGGCAAGTCTTACGCGCTGAATATGTGGAACCGCGTCATCTTCACGACAACGTCGCAGGGCTGCGCCGGAAATCCGAATCAGATGTGGGCGCTGAATCTGGACGATCCGCAGCACAAGGTAATGACGTTCAATCCACGCAGCGGTGGGTTATGGGGACGGCAGGGCGCAGCCATCGATTCCAGCGGCGTCGCCTGGGCTCCGACCGGCGACGGCGTTTACGACCTGGCCAATCAACGCTACGGAAATGGACTCATTGGAGCCCGAGTAGAAGATGGCTCGTTGAAGCTGAAGGATTGGTATGAGCCGACCAACTGGGCCTGGATGCAGAAGAAGGATCTGGACATGCAGGTGACTCCGGCCATTTTTGCGTATAAGGGCCGGGAGTTGATGGTGACGGGCAGCAAGGAGTGCCGCGTATATCTGCTGGACCCGAAGTCGCCAGGTGGGGAGAATCATCAAACGCCGCTGGTGCGTACGCCGCTGCTGTGCAACGAAGAGGTGAACTTCGCCTCGGCGGGAATTTGGGGCAGCATGGCGACGTGGGAGGATGCGAAGGGGACTCGCTGGATTTTGACGCCGTTCTGGGGGCCGGCGCATCCGGAGTTTCATCCTCCGGTTTCTTACGGACCGGTGAAGCACGGTGCGATTGTCGCGTTCAAGCTGGAAGAGAAGAACGGCAAGCTGCAGTTGAATCCGGCGTGGATGTCGCGCGATATGGATCAGGCGGAGCCTCCGGTGGTTGCCAACGGCGTGGTCTACGCGTACGGCAGCGGCGAGAACACCGCGCAGGCGTACGCGGATCGCGGCTTGCAGGATTCGAGCCCGCTGCGCATCAAGGCCTCGGGTCATGCGGTGCTGTACGCGCTGGATGCGGAGACGGGCAAGGAGTTGTATTCGAGCGGCGACACCATCGCCTCCTTCGCGCACTTCAGCGGGCTCTCGGTGGCGAACGGGCACGTTTATCTCGGAACCTACGACAGCATCCTGTATTGCTTCGGGCTCGGGAAATGAAGAAGCGCGTTCTATTGGTGGCGCTGGCTGTGTGCGCATGCGCGGCAGTGGTGTGGGCGCAGGCTCGCGCGAACTGGAATAATTTCGGCGGAGACGCCCAGCATTCGGGATGGGAGCGCACCGATCCTCGCCTGTCTCCGGACACCGTGAAGGATCTTCAGCTTCTGTGGAAGATGAAGCCGGAGACTGCGCCCAAGGGTCCGCGACCGCTTCAGCCTCCGGCGCTGCTAGGCAATCTTATTTCGTACCGCGGGTTCAAGGAACTGGCGTTTGTGGCCTCCAGCTCCGATATCGTCTACGCGATTGACGCGGATTTGGGGAAGATTTTCTGGCAGAAACATCTGGAGTACGCAAGCCTCGATCCGCCGGTTGCTACCTCGAGCTGGGCGTGCCCCGGAGGGTTGACGGCGATGCCGGGGATGCCGCCGCCCGCGGCTCGCGGAGGAGCACCGCCCGCAGCATCCCCTGGGCCAGCGCCAGCGCGGGGCCCGTTCGCTCCATTCGGCGTGGCGTCGGTTTATGCGATCTCGAGCGATGGGCGGCTGCATCGGCTCAACACCTCCACGGGTGACGACGTCACACAGCCCATGGGCGTGCTGCCCGCGGATGCGCGGATTCAGAGCTTGACCATCGACCGCAACGTGATCTACACGGTGACAGCTCAGGAGTGCAACGGCGTGCCCAATGCGGTGTGGGCGGTCGATCTTACCGCTGAGCCTCCCAAGGCTGCTTCGTTTCCTTTGAAGGGCGCCGATGCGCTTGGGCTGGGAGGACCCGCAATTGGAATCGATGGGACGGTGTACGTACAGACCAGCGACCGGTTGCTCGCCTTGAGTGGGAAGGATCTGGAGTTGAAGCACACCTTCGCGGCGCCGGGGGGTACGAAGAAAGATCCCGATCTGAACGCGGTTTCTCCGCTGGTGATTCCTTATAAAGACGGCGAGCTGATCGTCACACTGGGGCGCGATTCGCGCCTGCATCTGTTGAGCGCGGACGCGCCGGAAAAATCTTTGTACGATTCTCCGCCCATCGCCAGCGGGAGCGGCGGCGTGTGGGGCGGGATGTCCACCTGGGAAGTCATCGAGGGACCGCGCTGGATCCTGGTTCCGGTGTGGGGCGCGGTGAATCCCGAGCTGAAGGTTCCCGGAACAAACGGTCCGGCATCTTCTGGGTCCATCCTTGCGTTCCGGCTCGATGAGAAGGATGGTTCTCCCGTGCTGACGCCGGTCTGGGCTTCGCGCGATATGAGCACGCCGGAACCTCCGGCGATCGGCGGCGGGGTGGTCTTCGCGCTTTCCTCGGGCGAGTTCACGCGCCAGGCCGGGCGCGCGGGTGAAATTGAGGAGCGCGCCAAGAGCGGGACTCGCGCGACGCTGTATGCGCTGGACGCGGCCACCGGCAAGGAATTGTACTCGAGCCGTGCCCAGATTGCGGGTCCGGCGGCGCTGACCGGACTGACGCTAGCGAATGGACGGGTGTACTTCGCGGGCATGGACGGCACGGTCTATTGCTTCGGAATGTATCTGGAGCACTAACGCCGCACCGGCCCTGTGCCGGCTACTAACGGGGTCGGGTTCCCACCGCCGCCTCATCGGACGCGATGATCTGCGCGGCCTCGTCAGCCAATTCGGGCGAAAGCGCCATCGCTTCGCGCGCGGCCTGGATGGAATCCGCGTAGCGGCGGTCGTCGGCGAGCACGCCGGCGAGATCCAGATAACTACGCGCATTGATGGAGCGCACGGCGTCCTCATACTTGTTGCCGGTTGGCTGGGGCATGGGCATTTGAGGAGGCACGCTGATCCATATGACGACGGTGGCAACGGCGGCTCCCGCCCAGGCCCAATTCCGCGGCAATGGACGCATCGGGAAGATCCGCTTAGCCGCTATCCACAGTACGAGTAAGAGAGAGATCCAGCAGATCAGATGCGAATAATCGTAATAGCCGAGATATGTTCCCAAGGTGTAACTGTCCGCCAGGTACCACGGCAATCCTTCGGCCCATAGGTTGTAAACCAGAAAAAGGAAAACCCCGCTGGTGACGTAAAACATCGCTGTGGCCAACCATCCCAATTCCACGATCCACGGGACTAACCACGCCAAGTACTGCACGCCGAATCCGCTCGACACGGAGAGGAACAGAAAGAAAACGAGTCCTACCTGTGAGAACAACTTCGGCCTCGGCTCCAGACGGCTCATCTTCCATGAGACCAGGCACACTAAACCCAGCACCAGGTATGCGCCGAGATGCTGGAAGGCCGAATTCAGCGGGGTCAGCGCGGGGAACGTCGCGGTGAGTTCATCCAGGATGAAGGAGAGCCCCCACATTCCATACGCGCTGCGATACCCGAAGACCTGTCCCAGGATGGTGCGGGGCTCTTGAAATACATAGGGTGACCATCCAACCAACAACACCAGCGCGGCTGCCGAACAAAACTTGACCCGCCGGTTCCATCCGCGAAGGTTTAGCAGAATTGCCGGGGCGGCGATCAGAGGATAAAGCTTGACGCAATGAGCCAGCCCCAGCGCGGCGCCGGAAGCCCACGCGCTCGAGTCGTTCTTGACCAGGTACACCGAGAGCAGAACGAAGAACATCACCACCGAATCCGTGTTGCCGTGGAATCCGGAAATCATGATCAGCGCCGGACAGATCGCCAGAAGAACCAGTGCCCAGTGAATCGAGCTTTCCCGCACTCGCTCCGCGAGCATCTTCCACACCAGCCACAAATTCGCCGCGTCTGCCAGGATTGCCGGGAGGCGCAGCCAAAAGGAGAAGGAGAGTCCTGTGGACCGCGCCAGCCAGTGCATGCCTTGCAGGATGTGAATCATCGAAGGCGGATGATTGAACAACGGATCGTAGCGGTACAACGACCCTCCCAGATATTTCGACCAGAAGGCGAACTGCTCATAGGAGTAAACGTCATTAGTGCCGTAGGTCTTCAGCGCCAGCAGCAGCTTGATGGAGAAACCGAGCAGCCCCGCAATCGCGACGGCCCAGCCGGAGTGAAGGAAACCGCGCTCCGTCATTGCTTCGCCGCGGCGATTTTTTCCCAAAACCCGCTCTTGGCCGATTTCAGCACGGCGTCGGTGACCAGGTCCGTTGCGACGCCGTCGCGAAAAGTAGGCGGGGAATTTGCGCCGGTGAGAAAATCCGCAAATTGGTGGATGAAAGTGTGCTCGTATCCGATCTGCAGTCCCGGCACCCACCACTGCTTCATATAGGGATGGTCGCTATCGGTGACGTGAATATTGCGCCAGCCGCGAAGGTGGGCGGCGTCGGAATGGTCGAAGAACTGGATGCGGTGCAGATCGTGGAGGTCCCACATCGCCGAAGCGCGCTCGCCATTGATTTCCAGGGTGTAGAGCGCCTTGTGGCCACGGGCGTAACGGGTGGCTTCGAAGGTCGCCAGCGATCCGTTCTCGAATCGCCCCAGGAAAGCGCTGGCGTCGTCGATTCCTACGGGTTCCACGCGGCCGGTGAGGTTGTGCTTGCGCTGCTTGACGAACGTTTCGGTCATCGCAGTAACGCGGTCCAGCGGGCCGTTCAGCCATAGAGCCGTGTCGATGCAGTGGGCCAGAAGGTCGCCCGTGACGCCGCTGCCGGCCACGGCGAGGTCCAGGCGCCACAGGCCCTCACCGCCTTGGGGAAGGTCCGCTGAGATGGTCCAATCTTGGAGGAATTTCGCGCGGTAGTGGAAGATGCGGCCGAAGACGTCCTGGTCGAGCAGATGCTTCAGCAGCATCACCGCCGGCACGCGGCGGTAGTTGTACCAGACCATGGTGCGCACGCCTGCGTGCTCGGCGGCCTTGGCCATGGCCTCCGATTCGGCTGCATTTCGTCCCAGCGGCTTTTCGCACAGAATCATCTTGTTGGCGCGTGCGGCGGCGATGGCGATGTCACGATGCGTGTCATTGGGGCTGGCGATGTCGACCAGGTCGATGTCCTTGCGATCGACCAGGGCGCGCCAATCGGTTTCCACGGACCGGTAGCCCCAATTTGCGGCGAACACCTCGGCGCGTTCTTTATTGCGGGCGCACACGGCTTGGAGCACGGGCTGATATCCGGTGCTGAAGAATCGGTTGGCTTGAAGGAACGCGTTGGAGTGCGCGCGGCCCATGAAGCCATAGCCGACCAGCCCGATACGGAGCTGCTTCATGCCTTACTCTCGGCCGATAGGTTCCAGCCGTGAGCTTCGCGGACGGCGATCATGGTCCCGAGCACTTTGTTCCAGGTTTGCGGTTGCATCATGACGGCGTTGGGGAACATGCAGCCGTCCCAGCAAATGTGTTGGCAGGCTCGGGTGAGGCTGCCATCTTCATTGCGCAGCCAGAATCTAGCGTGGTTAGCGATGTCGAGCTTGCCGTTGGGATCGTCCGGCAGGCAGTGGCGGCCGGTTTTGTCGTGCGAGCCGGAGCCCTTCACCGTTGCGTCGTTCTGCGCGACGTGGAAATCGATGGTCCAGGGGCGCAGGACGCCGGTCATGGTGCGCAGCGCGTCTTCAAAGATGTCGCGCTGGGACCAATCGAAGTTCTCGGGAAGCAGTCGGTCTTCGGGAGCGTTGTAGCCGAGCAGGAAGAGCAGAGTGTGCGCCATGTCGGCCTGAAAGCCGAGCGTTCGCGGGCGATCCACCAGTTCCAGCAGTTCCAGCATCCTCTTCCAGCTATGCATTGCGCCCCAGCAGATTTCGCCCTCCGCGGCGAGCCGCTCGCCATGCGAATCCGCGATCACACAGGCTTCGCGAAATGTCTCAGCGATGCGTCCAGTGTTCTCAACGGGTTCGGCGGCCCAATCCGCGGGGCTGCACGCAGAGTCGATGCGGACGATTCCATACTTGCGAATCCCGAGCCCACGCAGTTTCTCTCCGATGACGCAGGCTTTGCGGACTTGAGTGAGGAAGCGCCGCCGCTCCTCGACATTGCCCATCGCCGAACCACCGCCGGTGGGAGGCCATACCGGCGCCACCAGCGATCCGGCGACAAGATTGCGCCGGGCGAGACCATCGCGCAGGCGCTTCAAATCGTCGTTAGCCGAATCGATGGAGGTGTGCGGCTCCGCCAAGAACAAATCGACCCCATCGAAACGCACGCCATTCACTTCGGCCGCAGCGGTCAAGTCCAGCATGGTCTCAAGATCGATTGGCGGCTCTGAGCCAGGCCCTTTGCCGACCAGGCCGGGCCACATGGCGTTATGGATCGCAGGTTGCCGGTTCATGATTACGCCTTACGCAGATGTTCGGCGTCCGGATTACCAGGCCCGAAGTGTTTCAGGATGACCAGAGGATCGGAGTCGCTGGCGTTGTGGATGCGGACGCCTTCGCGAGTGGCGTTGGCGCTGATGAACAATTCGTCTTGCGTCATCTGGCCGAAACGGATCATCGTTGGGGCGCAGACGGTTTGCTTGCCCACCGTTCCATGACCTTGCGAAACCAGCGCGCCGTAGGCTTCGGCGTCCTTGATGGTCACGGTGCGGCCGGGAAGCACGGTCAGCTCCTTTGCCGCATAATACTTGGTTCCGTATGTAATCCATAGCTCGCGGTATCCGGAGTCTTCCATCTCGGCAAGCGGCTTCACCGGCTTGGGGAAGACTTTGTTGCTCTTGCCGAACTCGGGATTTACGTTGGCATCCCAATCCAGCATGCCCACCAGGTAATCGAGGTCGCGATGATATTCGGGAAGGACGTCTTTGGTCAGCAGGCTCCAATCCACGGGACGGCCTTCCACGAGGGATTGGAACATGGCGAACACATCGCTGGCCACCTGCGGCTCATACGTCAGCAGCGAGCCCGGCGCATGTAGAATGCCGGGGTTCACCTGCCAGCCTGCGCCGGCCTCCAGGCGGTATGCGCGAGAGTGATTCAGAATGCCGTTGTCGCCGCGATTCCAATTCTCCAGGCACCGGCGTACGTCATCTTTGGTTGTGCCCGGCTCCAGGCCCATGAAGGTGTACGGGAAATTGTTTTCGATCTGGTTGTACTGCGGCGGAAAATAGTACGCTTCCGGCTTGCCTTTGAATCCCACCTTGGCGGCGTACTCGTCACTTTGGTGCATGTGATGGGGAATGGGCCCCATGTTGTCGAAGAACTTGCACAGCACGTTCCAGCCGCCCTCGCGCGACATCACTGCGTTGCTGAGGAGTTCGTCACCGGCGGTCTCGACGGCGTCTTTCAAAAGGAAGCGGCCATGCTCCGTGCGGACGAAACTCAGGCCTTCGTGTTCTCCTGTGAGCGGGCCGTTGGCGGCTTTAGTAGTGGAAGAAAACCAGCGCTCATTGATGCCGCCGCGATGGGCTCCGAAGGCGTAAAGGTCGTCGGGATGAAGGCGCAGCCGGCGGCCCGGGATCATGAAGCTTCGCGGAACCCAACACGGCTCCAGGCGGAGGATTCCTTGCCCGGCGGCGATGGCGTCGTGGATGCCGCTGCGCGATTGTGTGAGAGTGCTGGCCATGGCTAGAGCTTCTTCAACCAAATATTGCGGATCATGATTTTGCCGGTCCCTTCGATCTCGAAGCCGATCAGGCCGCTCTTCTTGAACATGGACGCATCGTCGTCGATCAGGGTCGACATTACGTGACCGTTGACGATGTGGGTCATGGTGTCGCCGCGGGCGATCAAATGGAGTTGATTCCAATTGTCGATCTTCACGTAGCCGGCGAGTTCCTCCCGGTCGCCCAGCGTAGCGAGCAATCGCGGGCGCTTGCCCTGCTCGGTCCGGACCACTTGTCCGCGCCAGGCGATGATGCCGCGGCCGGTGGCCTGTTCGTAATACTGGCCGGTGTAGGCGTTGCGGCCGTCGAAATCGAATTGCGCGCCGCTCATGTCCCACTTGGCCTGCGAGGCCGCGGGCGGAGGGTTGCCACGAGGCTGCCCGCTGGGGCAGGTTCCTGTGGCAGCGCGAGGCGCGGGAGCGTTGGGCCGTGGCGGAACGATGGAGCCTCGGTATTGCACTCCGCTGTTGATCCCCGCACCTTCGCCGCGCATCTCCAATTTCAGCTCGAAGTCCGCGGCTTCGCCGCCTTGCCAGACCAGGTAGATGGTGCCGGTGGGGCGCTCGCAGGTCGATTCAGCAACGATCGCTCCGTTCTCGACATGCCAATAGCTGCTGTCGCCGTCCCAGCCCTTAAGCGAGCTGCCGTCGAAGAGGGAGGTCCAGCCGGCGTGATCGTTGAAGTCGACGGGATCGGGCTCGCTGAACCCTCCGCCTCCGCCGCGAGCCTTCCCCGCGGCAGGCTGTTGCGCGGGAACCGGCGTGGCATAGAAGGCGGAAACTAACGCTGCGGCCGCGAAAACGGCGGCGGCGGCGTATCGACGAGGGAGAAGCGGCATTCTTAATACTCCTGGAGGCGGCCTTCAGAAATTATGCCACCGAAGGGCGGAGCGAGTTAGTGCGCGATACCCAGTTCGCGAGAGACGGCCGCCAGCGCGGTGTCGGCGCTCCACAACTGGAAGCGGCCGACCAGAGCGGAGGCGAGCAGATGGACGTCTATCCAGCTCAAGCCGCGCCCCTGGAGATGGCGGTTGTGGACGAGTTCAACGACCTCAGCGTGAGGAACCAATGGGGCCTGATGAAGAAGGTGGTAGGTCTGCAGGAAACTCCGCTGGCCACCTGGATCCCCAATTAGAAGCTCGCCATACACCAACTCATGCGCGGCAACCTCACTGTGCGCTAGAAGGTGGTCCAGTTCCCGGACATAGGGATCGCGGCCGTACAGAAACCTAATCCATACGGACGTATCGATCAGAACCATGAGAGTCAGACTACGCCGCGGATCGTTTGGCCACGGGCTTCTCGCGGCGACGCGGAACGTCCCTGAACTTGCCTTTCAGGCTTCCGGCAAATGATCGTAGGCGCTGGTAAGCGGCATGTTGCACCAGGGCTTCGAGGCCCTGCCGCACTGCGTCGGTGTCCGTGGTTGCGCCGCAGGCCGCCTTCGCCTCCTTCAGCAGTTTGGCGTCGATATTCATGGTTTTCTTCATATGTATGATTATGCCATACATGTATGGCTTTTCAATCCCTCCTCGTATCGAAGTAGATATGCACCACGGCAACGTCGGGGCTAGTCGCCCACATCCACTCCCTGCGCACGATGTTGAGAGGCTGCGAGGCCGCTCCGGCGTCGATCAAGTCTCGATAGCCCTTTGCCAGCTTCTCCGCGCGTTCAATAAACGGCTCGAAGGTCAACCCGCGGTGCGACGGGACGATTTCACCGTAGGAGAACAGGCAGATGGTTGTCAGGGGCTGCATGGGATCGCGAAAATCGAAGGCGTTGTACACTTCGCCGGGCTGCGCGGCATCCACTGCCGCAGGGACGCGATCCTCGCCGAGCTCTCCCGGGGAGGGTGCGGCGAGTCCCTCGGGAACCGCTTGCCCTTCGAGTGGATGAAGCAGTCCCAGGCTCACTGCGGCGTAGGCGAATCTGCGGGTCTCACCGAAGCTGCCCCAGCCCTGTCCGGAGATCCACGTTCGCGCAGATTTATGCCCGCGCATGAGCTCCGCGGAGCGGGACTCGGCAACGGCAGAGGCGTGACGATACAGCTCGGCGTAGTCGCCGAGGTTATGGCCTTCCCCGATCCTCCGCCGGATCATCGCCATGGTGAAGTATTCGCGGCCTTGCTCCAACTGCGCGTGCATATCGGAGCGAACGGTGTACACTACGCCCCACTGCCAGGCGTCGTGATCCTCTGGAAGCGCGCCGTCGGCGCCATCCCGCGAAAAATCCGGCATCTGTCCATCCTTCCACGCAAGCGGTCTTTCCACGCAAGCGGTGTCTGCATGCAAGCCATTTCTCTCCAGCGGAGATTTGTGATAAAGTGAGTCCCTGCACTCGTTAACCTGTAATTTTGGACACCGCTATCAACGTCATTGATACAGATGAGCAAGAACCGCATGAGTTTCCGGATCAGAGTGACGGCCCAGGCTCTGTTCGCAGTTTCCGCACTTGTTAGCGTCCCGGCCTTCGGCCAGTTGGATCTCTCAGGAAGCTGGAATCCGCAGTTTACGGAGGATCAGCCGGAGCGCATTCCCGGGCCGGATCTGGTTGATTATCTTGGGATTCCGATCAATGCGGAAGCCCGGCAGTGGGCTTTGAGTTGGGACCCGGACCGTTTGACGCTGCCGGAACACCAGTGCCAGGTGCACACGGCTGCCTACATCTATCGCGGCCCGCTGGAGCTGCGGATTTGGGAGGAGCGCGATCCGCAGACGCAGGAGCTGATCGCCATCCACAACTACACCAGCACCTACGAGCAAAACCGGACCATTTGGATGGATGGCCGCCCGCATCCGCCGGCTTATGCCGCGCACACTTGGATGGGCTTTTCCACCGGCCACTGGGACGGCAATGTCCTTACGGTGTACACCACTCATATCAAGCAGGGCTGGCACCGCCGCAACGGCATCCCGTCCAGCGACGAGATCACGCTGACGGAGCACTTTATCCGCCACGGAGACCATCTGACCCATGTGAGCGTGGTCACCGATCCGATTTACCTGGCGGAGCCGCTGATCAAGAGTCAGGATTACGTGTTGGCCGCCAGTTCCAACGGGAATTGGCTGTGGCCATGCGAATACGTCGATGAGGCGCCGGGCCGGGTGCAAGGGGAAGTTCCCAGCTTTCTGCCGGGCGACAATCCTTTCACCACTGAGTTCGCGGCGAAGTATGGCATCCCGGCTCAGGCCGTGCTGGGCGGGCCCGAAACGATGTATCCGGAATACCGGGAAAAGCTGAAGAACATGCCGATTCCGCCCAAGAAAGCGGTAGCGGCCGCGCCGGCAAGGTAACCCATCCAAATCTATATGACGAAGATTCTTTCCCAAGCCGCGCTCCTGACGGCGGCGACATGTCTGGCGCTCAGCGCGCAGCAGGTCAAGTCCGACGGCGAGGTTCACGTCCTCAAGGTTCAGGGCAACGTCTACATGCTATCCGGCCCCGCGGGCAACACCGTGGCGCAGGTTGGACCGATGGGCGTGTTGATTGTCGACTCGCAAACCGCCGACGTGAGCGGCAAACTGCTGGCGGCGATTCGTACCCTGTCGGACAAACCGGTGCGCTATATCATCGACACCAGTTTCGATCCGGACCGCACCGGCGGCAATGAGAACATCGCCAAGCTGGGCGCTCCCGTGGTGGGAGGGAATCTCGGAGCCAGCAATCATGGCGCGGCGATTGTGGCTCGCGAGAATGTGCTGGACCGGATGAGCGCGCCCACGGGTCAGAAGGCGCCGACGCCGGAGGGCGCGTGGCCCACCGTGACCTGGTTTGAAGGCAACAAGGAGATCTTCTTCAACGGTGAGCCGGTGATCACCATGCCGGTTCCTCCGGGCCATACGGATGGCGACGCGATTGTTTTCTTCCGCCACTCCGACGTGATTGCCGCGGGGAACATCTTCGATATGAATTATTTCCCGGTGATCAACCTGGCTGCCGGAGGCAACATCCAGGGAGTCCTGGACGGGCTGAACCATATGCTGGACATCGCCGTCCCGGAGCATGAGCAGGAGGGCGGGACTTACATCGTGCCCGGCCACGGACGGCTTACCGATGAGCACGATCTCCTGGAGTATCGCGATATGGTGACCATTATTCGCGATCGCGTTCAGAATTCGATTAAGAAGGGCATGACGCTGGAGCAGGTGAAGGCCGCCAAGCCGACGTTTGAATATGACAAGCGATGGGCGGCTCCCTCCGGACCGGCCAGCGCCGACGGTTTCGTGGAGGCGGTATACAAGAGCCTTAAGAAGTAAATGAATAGCCATGGTCACGGCACGGTCACTGACCGCGACCTGACCGGCGAACGGCTGGGTTTGGGCCGGCTGCGTGATAGGTTAAGTTGAAGCAGTCAGCAGTTTTTCCGTTGGGAGGGTGTTGTCAGAATGAAAACGAAGCTTGCAGTTTTGGTGGCCGGTGTGGGAGCTCTCATCACTGGAATCCCGGCGTCAGCCCATCATTCCTTTGCGGGAACCTATCTGGAGGATGCTCCTCCGGTGAAGGTGGAAGGGACGCTGAAGGAGTTTTTGCTGCGGAATCCGCACTCGTTCGTCATTATCGCCGACGATAAGTTGAAGGACGATAAGGGCGAGGCGGTCCGCTGGTCGATCGAGTGGGGCGCCGCGGGCCAACTGGCGCAGCAAGGGCTCAACGGACAGTCACTCAAGGTCGGCGATCACGTGGTTGTCACTGGCAGTCCGGGACGCAACGCCAATGACCATCGGCTCCGCATGCGGACGCTGGACCGTCCTTCCGACGGGTTCCACTATCCGCAGGGCGGCCAGACGTTCAACTAATTCAAGTTTGGGGACCCATCATGTCTTGTAGCTACGCGCGCGTGCGCCCGATCCGTTTGATTGCCGTGACAGCGGTGCTTTCCATGGCCGCCTTTGGGCAAGGCGGGCGAGGCGCCGGCGGCCGGGGTGGACGGGGCGGCGGCCCCCCAGCCACTCCGGAAGCATCCGCCCCCGTGGATCTCACCGGTTACTGGGTCTCGCTGGTAACCGAGGATTGGCGCTTCCGCATGGTGACTCCGGCTAAGGGCGACTACGCCAGCGTGCCGGTCAACCCGGCCGGCCGGGGTCTGGCAGACCAGTGGGACCCCGACAAAGACACGGCCGCCGGGTTGCAGTGCAAGTCCTACGGCGCCGCGGGGCTGATGCGCGTGCCCACGCGCCTGCACGTCACTTGGGCGGACGAGAACACGCTCAAAGTCGAAACCGACGCCGGAACCCAAACGCGTCTGCTGCATTTCGGAATGCCCACGCCACCCTCCGGAGATTCTCTCCAGGGCTTCTCCGTGGCTGACTGGGATGGCGTCGGCGGGCGAGGCCGAGGAGGTCGCGGAGGAGGAGGCGGTGGTGGCGGCGGTCGTGGCCCTGCGGCTCCAGGTGCTGCTGCTCCAGCAGGTGGAGCAGGCGGATTGGGCGGCGCCGTGGCGGATGCCGGCACTCCAGTGGGCGCGGTTCCCACCGATTTCAACGCTCCCACACCGGGCGCGGTCGGCCGCGCGAACGCCAACATTCGTCCCGGTTCGTTGAAGGTGATCACCACGCAACTGAGCCCCGGGTACCTTCGCAAGAATGGCGTGCCCTACGGCTCCAAAACCACCTTGACGGAATACTTCGACCGGACCTACGAGCCCAACGGCGATTCGTTGCTCATCGTCACCACCATCGTGAACGATCCCGAGTACCTGACGGGCGAGTTCGTCACCAGCACGCACTTCAAGAAGCTGGCCGATAGCGGGCCGGGCTGGCATCCCACGCCCTGTGAGGCCAAGTAAGGCGGCTCTGCCGCCTTTGTTTGCTTCCGATGGATCTTACACATCTACATCTGCTGCTGAACCACGTTCCAACGGTGGGCACCATTATCGGAATCGGACTGCTGTTGTTGGGGTGGGCGGCCAAGCGCGATCACGTTAAGGAAGTCAGCCTGGTGCTGCTGCTGGGCGTGGCGCTGGTGACCATTCCGACTTACGTTACGGGCAACGCGGCCGCGGAAAAGATCTGCAAGATGACCGGGCCGAACATGCCGTGCCAGGATCCCACCGTGATCCGGCAGCTCATCGAAGCCCATGAAGGGGCGGCTTTTCCGGCCATGCTGATGATGGAATTCGTCGGCGCGTTTGCGTGGTTGGGATTATGGCAGTACCGCCGTTCCCGCCACGTGCCGGGGTGGAATACCGCGATCATCCTGCTTCTCTCCGTGGTCACCTTCGCGGCGATCGCGCGCGCGGCCGACCTTGGCGGCGACATCCACCATCCGGAGATTCGCGAAGCCAACGAAGTGCCCGGCCCGCCGCTGGGGCGGGAAATCGGCTCCTTTGTGGTCAGCACGAAGTGGGTATGGCCCACTTGTGAGACGCTGCACTTCATGGGCCTGTCGCTGTTCTTCGGCATCGCCGCGCTGGTGAATTTGCGTTTGCTGGGTCTGATGAAAAGCGTTCCTTATCACGCGATTCATCGCATGTTGCCGTGGGGCATTTTGGGTTACGGGCTGAACACCGTTACCGGGATGTTCTTCTTTGTGGGCGCTCCGCAGCAGTACACGCAGAATACGGTGTTTCACTGGAAGATGGTTCTGATCCTGATCACCGCGTTGAACGTGGTCTATTTCACGATTTTCGATGAGCCCTGGCGGCTCGGCCCCGGAGAAGACGCTTCGCCCGTGGCGAAATTCGTGGCCGCAACCGCGATCGTGCTGGTGATCGGCGTTCTGTACTGCGGGCGCATGTTGCCCTTCTTAGGAAATGCGTTCTGATGCCGACGCACAGGGCCGGACGCGCTGCCGGATTGCGCTTTTTATGCCAGAGCACGGACGCGCGGCCAGGCTCCGTTGTGCGGCGCGGAGAGTAAGATGCTAGGGATCACGGTCACGCTTCTCGTGCTGGGCGGAATTGTGCTTGCCGGCATCGCGGGCTACTTGATCGAGCATAGTCCGGAGGCAAGCGAGCACGAAGAGAACGTCCACCAAGAGAACCTCGGGGAGAGGCAAAAGAACTTATGATGGATTTTCTCTCCTGGCTCGAGCATCTGAAGTTTTCCATTTGGGTTCTGCAATCCGGCTCCATCTGGGCCTATCCAACCATCCTCACCATGCACACCATCGGCATGGGGATCGTCGCGGGGGTTGCGACGGTGCTCAACCTGCGCTTGCTCGGCGTGTCTCCCAGCACGCCGATTCGGCCGCTGGAGAAGCTATATCCGCTGATGTGGTCCGGCTTCTGGATCAATGCGGTGACGGGGACCACGCTGATGATCGCCGACGCGACCACCAAGCTCACCAACTATGACTTCTACATCAAAATGGTCTTCGTGTTCGCCGGAGTGGCTCTGATCGTCGTCATGCGCAAGAAGGTTTTCCGCGACCCCAACCTGGACCAGGGACCGGTACCGGACAAAGTCAAGCGCCTGGCGTGGCTCTCGCTGGTTTGTTGGATCGGCGCGATCACGGCCGGCCGCCTGCTGGCATACCTTGGGCCGGTCTCCGGCGTGCCGGGGCTCTCGAACCAGTAACCTACCCGCGGGAACTTCCGCTCCCGGCGCTCCGTACCCGTATGCTAGGGTACAAAAATATGTCCACTCTCCCGCCGGGCGAATCGCTCGACCGGCTGCAATGCCAGTGGTGCCAGAGCATGAACACGACCGGCGCGACCTCCTGCCGGACTTGCGGAGCGCCGCTCGATGTCCGCAATCTGGTCAGCGAGTCGGGTTGGCGCGAAGCCCCGCGGATTCGCGACATGACGGAGATCCACTTCGGCGCCAGCACCTGCCAGGTGGAGGGCGACGTGGTTCCCGTCGCGGAGATCAATCTCGGCCAAGGCGACGCGATCTTTTTCGAGCATCACGTGATGCTGTGGAAAGATGAGCGCGTGCCCCTTTCGCTACTGCCCCTTTCCGGTGGAATCGCACGGGCGTTTTCCGGGATGCCGTTCCTGATCAGTGTGGCTCAGGGGCCCGGCCGCATCGCGTTTTCGCGCGACGCTACAGGCGAACTGGTGGTGCTGCCGCTGCACCCAGGCATGGAACTGGATGCGCGGGAGCATGCGTTCCTGTTGTGCTCGCATCAGGTCCAATATTCGTTCGTGCGCGTGAAGGGGCTTGCCAACATTCTGTTCGGCGGTCAGGGAATGTATATGGACCGTTTCGTGACCACCAACACTCCCGGCATGCTGATCCTGCACGGATACGGCAACGTATTCGAGCGCCGCCTGGGGCAGGGGGAGAGCATCATGGTCGAGCCCGGCGCGTTCCTTTACAAAGATTCCAGCGTTACCATGGACGTTGAGTTTCAGCGCCTTGGCTCCGGGCTGTTTGGCGGAACGACCATGAGCATGGCGCGGATGACCGGTCCGGGGCGGGTCGGGATTCAATCCATGTACGTGCACCACAAGACGGAGTAGGCCTAGCTATGTTTTGCACTCATTGTGGGGCACAGATCAGGGACAGCGCGAATTTCTGCGTGAGTTGCGGGGCCAAGATTGGTACGCCTGCCGGGCCGACCGCTACTCCGCCGCCCGTACCGCCCGTCGAGCCTCCAAAGGTGGCCGCACCGCTCCCTCCACAAGCTACCGTGCCTCCTCCTCCGCCCGCGCAGGCCTCCGGCAAGTGCGTATGGTGCGGAGCCTCGTTCACGTCGGCCGATACCAGTTGCCCTCGTTGCGGCGCGGCGCTGCTAGCCAGCCAAATCGTCACCGAGTCCGGTTGGCGCGAATCCCCGGCCGCAAGGACATGGCCAAGCTGCAGCTGGGGAAATCCGCCTGCCAGATCGAAGGCGCATACGTTCCGGTCGCCGATTTCAACTTGGCCCCTGGCGACGGTGTTTACTTCGCCCACCACGTCATCCTGTGGAAGGACCCGCAAGTGAACGTGACGGCGATGTCGCTCTCTGGCGCCATCACGCGTCTGTTTGCGGGCATGCCACTGGTGATGACTCAGGCGCAAGGTCCAGGCCACATCGCTTTCTCGCGCGATGCGCCCGGCGAGCTGATTCCGGTTCCGTTGCAGCCAGGCCAGTCAATTGACGTGCGCGAGCATCTGTTCCTGGCGGCCACTTCCAACGTGCAGTACGACTGGTTCCAGACCAACATCTGGTTTACCACGCGCAACGGAAACGACACCGAGACGCACTATCCCATCGGCAATTTCATGGATCGCTTCGCGGCCCCGCGCGATCCGGGCCTGCTGATGCTGCACGCCGCGGGGAACGTCTTCATCCGCGAACTGGGCCCACGGGATACGATCTTGATCAAGCCTACGGCGCTGGTGTTCAAAGATCCCACGGTGCAGATGCATTTGCACTTCGAACGCCCGGGCACGATCTTTAGTGGCTGGGGCTCGTGGGGAAATCGCTATATTTGGCTGCGGCTGATGGGGCCGGGCCGGGTCGGGGTGCAGTCCGTCTTCGACCGGATCGAAGGCGAGGCCCGCAACATGTCGAACTTCTCGTACGCGACCGAGCAGGTCTGGTAGCTAGTTGCGATAGTCAAGAACGGAACCCACAATGGGCTCAGTTCATGTCGACCAGGATCTTCATGCCGCCGGGATCGGCAACTCGATTTCTTCAACCCGCCAGGCCGCATACGCCAGCGCCTGCCGAATGTCCTCTGGTTCAAGATACGGATACGCAGCAAGAATCTCCGCATTAGTGTGGCCGGCGGCGACTAGGCCTACAATGGTGCCCACCGTCACCCGCATGCCACGCAGGCACGGTTTACCGCCCATGATCTCCGGATGGCGGGTGATGCGGTCAAGCTGCGGCATGTGTCACCATCGTAACGCCTTAACGGCGCTCCTACCAGCTTGCGCCACAGTCCCCCCGCGCTTGTAACGCCCCGATCCACGGAGCAGTCCGCCGCGGAACATTCTGCCGCCGGTTAGCGTATGCTTTTTAGAAGACAGCTGGAGGAGGAGCTCGCATGGCGCTGCACGATTTCCTAGAGAAGCAATTCATAAAAGTAATTCAGTGGACGGAGTCCGACCAGGACACCCTCGCCTGGCGTTACCCCTTCCGGGACATGGAAATCATGAACGGCGCGAAGCTCACGGTGCGCGATTCCGAGGCCGCCGCGTTCGTGAATGAGGGCCGGATTGCCGACGTGTTCGGGCCCGGCCTGTACACCCTCACCACGCAAACGCTCCCGCTGCTGACTGATTTGATGAACTGGAGCAAGGAGTTCAAGTCGCCCTTCAAGAGCGATGTCTATTTCTTCTCCACTCGCATCAAGACCGATCAGCGCTGGGGCACGGCTACGCCGATCACCATCCGCGACAAAGAATTTGGCGCGGTGCGCGTGCGTGGTTACGGGATCTACTCCTGGCACATCGACAATCCGCGCGTCTTCTACACCAAGATCAGCGGCACGCGAGAGATGTATAAGATCGCGGATCTGGAAGGCCAGCTCCGCAACACCATCGTCGGCCGGATGACCGGAGCATTCGCCGAAAGCGGCGTGCCGTTCCTGGATATGGCCGCCAATCAAACCGAGCTCGGCGCGAAGATTGCCGAAGGGTTGAAGCCCCAATTTTCCGAGCTGGGATTGGCTCTCGACAGCTTCGTGGTCGAGAATCTATCGCTGCCGGAAGAGTTGCAGAAGATGCTCGATACGCGCGTCGGAATGAATATGATTGGCGATATGGGGCGGTACACGCAGTATCAAGTGGCGAATTCTTTGCCGATCGCGGCTGGAAACGAGAGCGGCGGCATTGCGGGCCTCGGCGTGGGATTGGGCGCTGGGCTCACCATGGCCAATCAGATGATGAACGCCCTCAGTCCCAATCAAGGCGGGCCCAACCAATCTAATCCAAACCCGGGCGGGCCGAATCCGGGCGCCCCAAATCAAGGCGGCGGGGCTTCTCCTCAACCGCCGCCTCCGCCGCCTGCGGCTCCCAACGCGGCTTCTGACGCGTCTCCTAACGCTTCTGCCGGCGGACCCGCTCCGGTACCTGGGGCGGAGACCAAGTTCTGCGTCGAGTGCGGCAAATCCATTCCGCGCCGAGCCAAATTTTGCCCGGAGTGCGGAGGCCAGCAGTAGACCCACGCGGTTCGGTAATAATAGAGGAAATGTCCGGTTGCGAGTGGATTATCGAGGCTCACGGATGCAAGCCAACCGTCCTCGCCGATTTGCCCCGGATGAAGCGCTTCTTCGCGCGGCTCATTGACGGCATGGGTTTGCACCTGGTCGGCGAGACCGCGTGGCATCAGTTCCCGCAAACCGGCGGCATCACGGGACTGAGTTTACTGAAGGAGTCCCACATTGCCTGCCACACCTTCCCCGAACACCAGTCGCTATGCCTGAATGTGTTCTGTTGCCGGCCCCGTCCCATCTGGGACTTTGAAGAGGAGCTGGCGCTGGAGTTCGGCGCAGTCACCGTACAGGTGCGGCGCGTCGAACGGCCGTATCAGACGGCGTGACCCCATGAGCCAACCTCAGGCCAACTGCCCGAACTGCGGCGCTCAAATTCAATTCCGCTGGTCGAGCGCGGTGCAGACGGTGTGCACCTTCTGCCATTCGATCCTGGTTCGCTCCGATCTGGATCTGAAGAAGGTGGGGGTGGTTGCGGATCTGCCTCCCGATCCCTCGCCCATCAGCCTGTGGACCGAAGGAATCTATCGCGGTAAATCGTTTCAGGTGCTCGGCCGGATCTTATATGAGTGGGAAGGCGGCGGATGGAATGAGTGGCACCTCGTTTTTTCCGACGGCTCCAGCGGCTGGCTATCGGACGCGCAGTTGCAGTATGCCGTGTCGTTTCTCGTAGCCGCTCCCGCGTCGATCCCTCCCGCTGCGCAGATGTATCGTGGGCAGCAATTCGAATTCAACCAGATCACGTATGAGGTCGCCACCGTCACCCGAGCCTCCTACAAAGGCGTCGAAGGCGAGTTGCCGTTTCCCTTCTACGGGAAGTCCGATATGCTGTTTGCCGATTTGCGGACAACCGGAAAGGCGTTCGGAACGATCGACTATAGCGATGCGTCGCCATCTTTGTTTTTGGGCGAATGGGTGGAGTTTGAGGAGCTGCAGCTCAAGAATCTGAAGCAGTTTGAAGGATGGACCGCCGCATGAGCTCTCCGGCGCAGCCTCTGGTCGCCAAAGCTCAGCCGCTGGCTTGTCCGAATTGCGGCGGACCGGTGGAACGCCGCGGCTTCGGCTATTCCATCACCGCCGTCTGTCCGCAATGCATGACGGTGCTCGATGCTTCGACGCCGGTGCTCCAGATTTTGCAAAAAGCAGAGCAGGCGGAGAGCCGCCGCACGCCGCTGATCCCGCTGGGAACGCGCGGAACCATCGAGGGAACTCAGTGGGAGACGATCGGGTTCCAGACGCGCAGTGACCAGGAGGGTTACGAATGGGAGGAGTATCTCCTCTTCAATCCGTATAAGGGCTTCCGCTACCTGGTCCAGTATGACGGCCACTGGACGTTCGTCACGCCGCTGGAGGCGATTCCACAGAGCTCGGACTCCCTTCAGCGCTACCCGGTTTTCTACGAAGGCATCGTATACAAGCACTTTTCCGGTGGGCCGGCGACCACCAATTTTGTGCTCGGCGAATTCCCCTGGCGCGCCAAAGTGGGCGACGTTGTAAGCGCGAACGACTATATCGACCCGCCCTACGTGCTTTCTTCCGAGGCTACCGGCGAAGAGATTACTTGGTCAAAAGGGCAATACATTCCGGGTAGCGTGATCTGGAAGGCGTTCGCGCTGGAAGGCAGCGCACCGCCGGCTCATGGCGTTTATCTGAATCAACCCTCACCCTTCGGCGGTAGTGTCAAGGAAATCTGGGGCGCTTTTCTGGCCATGGCGGCGTTGCTGGTCGGGCTTATGATCTTCTTCGCGGTGCTCAGCCGGCAGGAGACGGTGTTCCACAGTTCCTTCTCCTACGCGAGCGGACAAACCACCGAGCCGAGCTTCGTGACGTCCGATTTTGATCTCACGGGCCGGCCAGCGACGCTTGAACTGGCGGTCGACACCAACCTGGACAATAATTGGACCTACTTCAATTTCGCGCTGGTCAACGAAGATACGGGCCAGGGCTACGATTTCGGGCGCGAGATCAGCTACTATCACGGCGCGGATAGCGACGGGCCGTGGGATGAAGGCTCGCGCAACTCCTCTGTGATGCTGCCGTCTGTCGCGCCCGGCAAGTACTATCTGCGTGTGGAACCCGAAATGGACTCCGGGGCCGTCAACTATGACCTGATCCTGCGCCATGACGTACCCAACTATACTTGGTTCTTGATCGCTTTCGGACTATTGCTGATTCCGCCCGTCTGGCACACCATCCGCGCGCGCGGCTTTGAAGCTCAGCGCTGGATGAATAGCGATCATCCTCCCATTCCAGCGGGATCTTCGAGTTCGGATGGAGACGGCTAAATGCGCTTTCCCGGTTATCTGATCTATAGTCTGCTATTGCTGACGGGGACCACCTGGGCGGAGTACCGCGGCTGGACCCTGAATCGCGTCAACCAGCTCAACGACGTTCCCAAGACGGTTCGCGACAATCCCGGCGCTTGGCGCGCCCATTACGGCTTTTATCCACGCTATGTCGGAGGCAAGTGATTCATGGCCGATTTCCACCCCGAAAATATTCTCAACGCGCTGATTTACGCGCTGCTGGGCATCCTGATCTTTGTGTTCGTCTTCGTCCTCATCGACAAGATGACTCCGTATCATCTGTGGCGTGAGGTGGTGGAGGACAAGAACATCGCGCTGGCGATCTTGGTGGGAGCAGTGGCGCTGGGGATGTGCATCATCATTGCGGCTGCCGTGCATTAGGACGAATTGAGCCCACGTGGCCGTAGCTTTATTTGTCTCGGTTCTTCTAATCGCCGCGTGCGGCCTGATCTATGAGCTGATCGCCGGCACGCTCGCCAGCTATCTGTTGGGCGACAGCGTTCTGCAATTCTCCACCGTCATCGGCTCGTACCTGTTTGCGATGGGCATTGGGAGCTGGCTCTCGCGATTCCTCGGCGGCGGATTGGTGGAGCGCTTCGTCAGCCTGGAGCTGATGGTCGGCATTGTCGGCGGGTTTTCGTCCTCGCTGCTTTTCCTCGCGTTCGCCTACACGCACAGTTTCGTCTTCGCGTTGTACGCCTTAGTGATCGCCATCGGCGTTCTCGTCGGTCTAGAGATCCCTTTGCTTATGCGGATTCTAGAGGGCCGCTTCCGCTTCCGCGATTTGGTCTCGCACGTTTTGACCTTCGACTACTTGGGCGCGCTGGGCGCCTCGATCGCTTTCCCCTTATGGCTGGTGCCGAAGCTGGGATTGGTTCGCTCGGCGATCATGTTCGGGATGGTCAATGCGCTAGTGGCGCTGTGGTCGACGCATTTGTTTCGGGAGCAACTGCGGTCGCCCGTCGCCCTGCGCGTGGGCTGCGCAATAGTATTGCTGCTGCTGTGCGGAGGCATGTACGCGTCGAACTGGATCGCCTCGGCCGCCGACACGCAGCTCTATGCGGACGACGTTATTTTCCAGCGCGAGACTCGCTATCAGCGCATCGTGATCACGCGCTGGAAGGACGATCTGCGGTTGTTTCTTAATTCGCACCTGCAGTTCAGCTCGCGCGATGAGTATCGCTATCATGAAGCCCTCGTGCATCCAGGCCTCGCGGCGCTACCCTGGGCCCGGAGGGCCCTGGTGCTCGGCGGAGGCGATGGATTGGCCGTCCGCGAGTTGCTGAAGTACCCCAACCTCGAAAGCATCACGCTGATCGACCTCGATCCGGAAATGACGCGGCTGTTCACGGATAATCCGATGCTCGCGCCGTTGAACGGAGGCGCGTTCAAGAATCCACGGGTGCATGTGATCAATGACGACGCTTTCGTTTGGCTGGATAAGAACGAGGGGTCGTGGGACTTTATCGTGGTGGATTTTCCGGACCCGACCAGCTTTTCGCTCGGCAAGCTTTACACCACGGCGTTTTATCGTCTGTTGAAGAAGCATCTCAGCGCGAACGGCCTTACCGTGGTGCAGAGCACCTCGCCGATGTTTTCCCGGCAATCCTATTGGTGCATCGTCGAGACCCTGAAGCAGGCCGGATTTCATACCTGGCCGTACCACGTCTACGTCCCGAGCTTCGGTGAGTGGGGGTACACCCTGGCCGGCGAAGCCTGGGAGCCTCCGCAACACTTGCCTGATGGCCTGCGCTTCCTGACCGTCAGCGGCGTGCCGGAGCTATTCAACTTTGCTCGCGACATGCAGCCGGTTTCGGCCGAGGTGAATCGGCTGAACGATCAAGTATTGGTACGGTACTACGAGAAGGAATGGAAGGACATCGCGCGATGAGCATACCGGGCGCGACGCCGCTTTCTGGCTTACCAGATCGACCGCGGATAATTTTCCCGGATCTTGGTGTCGGAAGTGATCAGAGGCGCGTGGCCATCGGTCCTGGCGTGGGCGACGATGACGCGGTCGAAACGGGTCGTGCGTCCAGGTTTCGAACAAGGCGGTGTGCAGCACACCTGCGAATGAGGCGTCTTGCACCTTGAGCCCGATCTGCGTATCGATGTCGTTCAGCAGCGCCAGCGGTTCCTTGAGGATGCGTTTGATTTCGTAGAGATATTGGAGCTCCAGTAACACCATCGGCGAGATGGCCAGGCCGGACTTCCGGATCGCCTCCGCGGCCGTCGGCGAGAGCTTTTCCGTCTCGCCTGCCGCCAGCCAGACAACCACTTGGGTGTCGAGATGACAGGTCACAGTTCAGCCCAGTCCTTTTGCCACTCTGCTTCCATTTCCTTCAGGAGGTGTGCCTCTGCTGCCTCGCTTCCGGAAGCCACTACGGTTTGCCGGGTCAACCGGGCTAGCTTGTCCGGAGCGGACTCGGGCAGGATTTGGAAGACGACGCCCTTGTGAGTGAACTCGACCGGTTCGCCTTGGAGCGCGCGATCGATGAGCCGGAAGAGATCCTGGCGGAGTTTGGTGATGGTAACTTGCATACTTACATCAATGATATAGCATGATGTACGTAATACAAAGTACGGAATGTACATAAGGTTTGTTGTTGACACCACCGGTCCCGGCCGGGGTGAGCCGGCTGAACGGCCAAGCGCCCGCCCGGTAAGGCGCAACAGGTTTGTGCTAGGATCCCCCTAGGGAATCCCTATGCCCACTCTGTACGTCGAGAACATCCCGGAAGACCTTTACGAAGCGCTGCGCGAGCAGGCTAGGGCGCATCGGCGGTCGATGGCGCAGGAACTGATCGTACTCCTCGATCGCCAGGTTCCTACCAGACGAGAGTTGGAGCGGAGACGCCGGTTCCTCAAGAAAGCTCTGCAGCGGACCGCGCAGTCACCGCTTAAGCCCGGCCCGTTTCCATCCACGGAGGAGATACTTCGGGACGACCGGAACAGATGACGCAGTTGGTTTTGGACGCCAGCGTCGCCGCCAAGTGGTTTCTACCAGAGGCCGGCGAGCCCCTTGCTGCACGGGCTCTTGAATTGCTTGAGCTTCACGCGGAAGGCAGGATCGGCTTCCTGGTGCCGGATCTATTTTGGGCCGAGTTCGCCAATATCCTGTGGAAGGCGGCGCGACAGGGGCGATGGCCGGAGCACGCCGCCAACGAGGCGCTCAAAGAGATGCGGCGGCAGAAGCTCTCCACGTTCGCAATGGAGAGCGTCATTGAAGACGCGCTGGAGCTGGCATTCGCCACCAAGCGCGCGGTGTACGATTGTGTGTACCTGAGCCTCGCCCTGGCGCAAGGCGCTTCCATGATTACTGCGGATGAGCGGCTCGCCAACGCTGTGGGCGGAGCCCTCCCGGTGCAGTGGTTGGGAGCCTTCCGGATTGGGGATTTCCCGTAAGCCGGGCGTGCGCTTTTTTGCGATTCTGCTAAGATCGGATTTTAGTCGTATGCAGCATGTGAAGTTTCCTCCCTGGCGCTGTATTGCCGCCTTTCTGTTCGCCCTTCCTTTTGGATCGATTCTAACGGCCGCTTCCCTGGCGCCGGATGGTGTTGGCAACTTCCACAAGGTGGACGACCACGTGTACCGCGGAGCCCAACCAACCACGCAAGGTTTTGAGAATCTGGCCAAGCTGGGAATCAAAATCGTCGTGGACCTGCGCGAGCCGGGCGATCGTTCGCACGGCGAAGAACGTGTGGTCACCGGAGATGGCATGCGTTACGTCCCCGTGCCCATGAAGGGAATGCACGCGCCCCCCGGCGCCAGTGTCGCGCAGGTGCTGAATCTCCTGGAGGATTCGTCAGCAGGGCCGGTTTTTGTGCATTGCAGGCGTGGCGCGGACCGCACGGGCAGCGTGATCGCCTGTTATCGCATTGAGCACGATCATTGGCAAAATGACAAAGCACTAGCCGAAGCCCGTTCTTTGGGGATGAGCTGGATCGAGAAGGCCATGCAGCATTTCATTCTCAACTACATGCCAAGGCCAATCCAGGCGAGCGCCAGTGGGCTGGCCGGCAATTCCTCGGCAATCAAGATACTTCCCTAGCACCGGCGAAACACTTCCCTAGCACCGGAATCTCACGGTTGGATGCGGGGCACGGGCGGAATTGTGCTTCTGGCGGTTTCCTCAGTCCTGGGGGCGCCGATTGAATCGCAAGGCCCGCACCCGCTTTCCTTCGACGACTTGATCGCGTTGGCGGCCTCCAATCCCGCTTCTCCCGAAGGGGAGGCCCGTCTCGACGCGCTTTTATCCCAACCATTTGTCAGCAACCGGCAAGCCCCTGGGGACGCGACATCAGAACTGCGCGATCCCCCCAGCGGGAAGACTCTGCGCATCGCCGAATGGAACATCAATCGCGAGGACAATGAGTCGATGACGCTGGCCTTCTCCGATTGGAGGGCCTTCGAAACTCTAACGCAGAAGAATCCGCACCTGCACGCAAGAGGGAGGAGGCGGGCACGGTTCCTGAACTATGCTCCGGTGGAGCGTATTTCGGACCATTCGCCGACCATTGTCGACCTGGACTTCGCCACACCTTAGCTTTTGTAAGCTACATAATACCAATGGTTTAGAGGGAGTTACGGGACCGTCCACGGTTTTCGTTATCAACCAAACTTGACAACAACACACCAAACTTGACAACAACACACTAAGATCGCATAATGGGTTTAGGCTAAATCAAAGCCGCAGATTTATGGGAGGCGGAGAGGCAGAAAAATGAGCAAGATCATAGGCATTGACCTCGGGACGACCAACTCGGTGGTCGCGGTGATGGAGGGGGGGCAGCCGGTGGTGATCCCCAACCAAGAGGGTGGTCGGACGACCCCGTCGGTGGTGGCGTTCACCAAGAATGGCGAACGTCTGGTGGGGACCGTGGCTAAGCGCCAGGCGGTCACCAACGCGGAAAATACCGTTTATTCGATCAAGCGCTTCATGGGCCGGCGCTACGACGAGGTCTCGCAAGAGATGAAGCTGGTGCCCTACAAAGTTGTGGCGGGCGACAGCAGCGACGCTCGCGTGGAGTGCCTGGGCAAGAAGTACTCTCCGCCCGAGATTTCGGCGATGATTCTGGGCAAGTTGAAGGAAGCGGCCGAGGCGTATCTGGGGGAAAAGGTCACCAAGGCGGTGATCACGGTGCCGGCGTACTTCAACGACGCGCAACGGCAAGCCACTAAGGACGCCGGCAAGATCGCCGGCCTGGAAGTAATGCGCATCATCAATGAGCCCACGGCGGCCGCGCTGGCCTACGGGCTCGACCGCAAGAAGAACGAAACCATCGCGGTCTACGACTTCGGCGGCGGCACCTTCGATATTTCGATCCTCGAGGTGGGCGATGGCGTGGTGGAGGTGAAATCCACCAATGGCGACACGCACCTGGGCGGCGATAACATCGACCAGCGGATCATCGATTGGATGATTCAGGAGTTCAAGCGCGATCAGGGCGTGGATGTCTCCAAGGACCAGATGGCTCTACAGCGGCTGAAGGAAGCCGCCGAAAAGGCCAAGATCGAGCTTTCGACGCTATTTGAGACGGAGATCAACCTGCCGTTCTTGACCGCGGACGCGAGCGGCCCCAAGCACCTGGCGATCAAGCTGACCCGCGCGCGCTTCGAGCAGATGGTGGCCGACATTCTGGACCGCTCGGTTGAGCCGTGCAAGAAGGCCATGGCGGATGCTAGCGTCACTCCGGCCAACATCGATGAAGTGGTGCTGGTGGGCGGCTCCACGCGTATCCCCAAGGTTCAGGAGATCGTCAAGAACCTGTTCGGCAAGGACCCCAATCGCAGCGTGAACCCGGACGAAGTGGTGGCGGTGGGCGCGGCGGTGCAGGGCGGAGTCCTTGGCGGCGAAGTCAAGGACGTGCTGCTGCTGGACGTGACGCCGCTATCGCTGGGCATCGAGACCCTGGGCGGGGTGTTCACCAAGCTGATTGACCGCAACACCACCATTCCCACGCGCAAGAGCGAGACCTTCTCGACGGCGGCCGATTCGCAGACCTCGGTCGAGATCAAGGTCTACCAGGGTGAACGCGCCATGGCTCGCGACAACCGCATGCTGGGCGTGTTCCAGTTGATCGGCATTCCTCCGGCTCCGCGCGGCATTCCGCAGATCGAGGTCACCTTCGACATCGACGCCAACGGAATTCTTAACGTGACGGCCAAGGACAAAGCCACCAACAACGAACAGAAGATCACCATCACCTCCTCTTCCGGTCTCAGCAAGGACGAGGTCGACAAGATGGCCAAAGACGCCGAATCGCACTCGGCCGACGACAAGAAGCGCAAGGATGATATTGACGCGCGCAACCGCGCGGACTCAATGGTCTATCAGGTCGAGAAGATGCTGAAGGACCATCGGGATAAGATCAGCGATGCGGACGCGAAGAACGTGGAAGACGCGCTGGCCGCGGCCCGCAAGGCGATGGAAGGCGGCGGCGTGGAGGAGATGAACAAGGCCATCGACAACCTCACGCAAGCCAGCCACAAGCTGGCTGAGGCGATGTACAAGAGTTCCAGCACGCCGCCTCCTCCTCCGCAGCAAGGCGATGGAGCCGGGCCCTCGGGGCAAGGCGCGGGCGACGGCGCAGGCGCCAAGAAGAAGGACGACGTGGTCGACGCCGAGTTCGTGGACGTCGACGAGAAGAAGTAACGGCCCGGCGAAGGGCCGGCCGCGATTGACGATTAGGGAGCGGTAACAATGCCCTCTCAAGACTACTATCAAACACTCGGGGTGGGGCGGGACGCCAGCGCGGATGATATCCGCAAGGCGTATCGTAAGCTGGCGCGTAAGCACCACCCCGATTTGAATCCGGGCGATAAGGCAGCGGAAGACCGCTTCAAGAAAGTGCAGGAAGCCTACGACGTCTTAAGCGACGACAAGAAGAAACAGATGTACGATCAGGTCGGTTTCTACTCGGAGAACGGCATGCCGGGAGGAGGCGCGGGAGCTGGACCGCATGCGCCCAACATGGGTTTCGGCGGCTTCGATTTCTCCGACTTCACCCGCGGAGGAGCCGGCCCGCGCGGCGCCAGCCACACCGCCACCGGTACTGGCGGCAACTTCTCCGACATTTTCAGCCAATGGTTCGGCCGGCATCAGCCGGAGGGAGGGCCCTCGGCTCCGGAAAAGGGCTCCGACCTCGAATACGGCTTGAACATCGATTTTTGGCAGGCCATCCGCGGCACTCAGGTACGCTTGAACATTGCCCACCAGGAGACGTGTGCGGTGTGCGGAGGCACAGGATCCCGCAGTGGCGCCAACACGGTGTGCCCGGAGTGCAACGGCGGCGGCACGGTGAACCAGATGGCGGGGGCGATGCGCTTTAGCCTGACCTGCCCGCGTTGCGAAGGCACGGGGCGGCTGAAGAATCTGTGTTCGAATTGCGGCGGCGATGGCCGCATCTCTGCCACGGAAACGGTGGAGGTCCGTATCCCTCCGGGCGCGCAGCAGGGCTCTCGGCTGCGGGTCGCTGGAAAAGGAAATGCCGGTACGATGGGCGCGCCTGCGGGCGATCTCTACATCACCGTTCGCGTCGAGCCTCACCCGTTATTCCAGCGCCAGGGCGACGATATCGAGATCCGCGTGCCGGTGCGCATTGATGAAGCCGGCTTGGGCGCGAAGATCGAAGTCCCGACCATCGACGGCCGGGCGCTTCTGAAGATTCCGCAGGGCACGCACAACGGACAGAAGTTCCGGCTCCGCGAAAAGGGCGTGGCCAATTCGCGATCCGGCAAGCGCGGCGACCAGATCGTTGAAGTGGAACTGGTCGCGCCGGTGGTGCAAGATGAGCGCACCAAAGAGCTGCTGCGCGAGTACGCGCAAATCCATCCCGAAGATCCGCGCGCCGGGATCTGGACTCAGGTGTAACGTATGTCCAAGCGCGGAAAAGCCTACATGATTTCGTCGGTGGCGGAGCAATACCAGATCCACCCCCAGACGCTGCGCTTGTACGAGCGCGAGGGGTTGCTCAAGCCGTCGCGCAGCGAGGGCAATACGCGTCTGTACACGGACGAGGACCTGGAGCGGCTGGACGTGATCCTCAAGCTGACGCGCGACCTGGGCGTGAATCTGGCAGGCGTCGAGATCATCCTCAACATGCGCGAAAAGATGGAGGAGATGCAGCGCCAGATCCAGGACTTCGTCGCAAGCCTGAACACCGAGATCGTCCAGCGCCCCCGCCCCACCCCGCAGCCGGTGAACTCCCTCATCCCGGTGATCGAAATGCGGAGACCGAAGAAGGGGGCGTAAGAGTGCAAGCCAAATCCAAGCGCGACGCCCTGCCCCCCATTAAACCCGAGCTACGCGGCCCCATTGATCGCGCAGCCAAGCTGTCCGGCGAGAACCGGACGGACTTCGTGCTCAACGCCGCGCGGCTCGCCGCCGAAAGTGCACTCCTGGACCGCACGGATTTCGTGGTGAATGCGAAAACCTACGCCGAGTTCGTGGCGCAGCTCGACGCTCGCCCGAAGCCCAACGCACGGTTGCGCCGCGCGCTGCGGAAGCCCGCGCCATGGGAGAAGCAGTAGGCGGTCCCCGGCGTTCTGAGCCTCTTTCTGACCGCCACGAGATCGATGATTGCACCTCGGAAGAGGCCGCGCGCGATGAATGGCTGCGCCGCCGGGCGAGGAGCTTCTACGTGGCCCTCGGTTTCACGCCAAGCCCGAGTGAGCCGATGATGCTGATGGTGACGCTGTCGGATGTTCTCGCTGCCCTCAAGTCACCATCGGCGCGTTAGGGAGAACCGCAAGAAACGTCAAGAAACTCTCGCGCCGGCGCGTTACACTCGGACGATTATGGCCGCGCCGTTTCCCCAGATGCAAAGAGCTCTGGCTTACGCCGCCGGGAATCTCGATGGCGATTTGTCGCTGGAGGCGCTGGCGGCGCGGGCCGGCCTTTCACCATTCCATTTTCATCGGGAATTCGGGAGGATCGCGGGCGAGACTCCGGGAGTGTTCACGCTGCGCGTCAGGCTGGCGCGCGGGGCGGCGTTACTGTTGACCACACGGCAATCCGTACTCGATGTCGCGCTGGCTGCCGGATTCCAAAGCCACGAAACGTTCTGCCGGGCGTTTCGAAGGCGCTTCGGATTGACGCCGCAAGCTTACCGTAAGCGCGGGTTTGCGGGGACGCTGGACCTCGCCGCCGCCAGGGGTCACGCCGAGTTTGTAAATCGAGTGGCGGCGTGCTTAGGGCTGTATCGAATGCCGCAGCAAAGCAGATTGGAGGGAAATAGCATGACCTATTCCGTGACGAAGAAAGAACTCGCGCCTCAGCCGGTACTGGTGGTGAGGCGCAGGGTCAAACGATCCGAGATCGCGGCGACCATCGGCACGGTGCTGCCGCATGTTTTCGCTTACGCGCAGCAGCACGGCATCGCTTTGGCCGGACTGCCGTTCACACGGTATATCGAGGCGAGCCACGGGATGGTGACCATCGAGCCAGGGATGCGAATCGCCCGGGCAGCCGCGGACTCCAAGCCAATGGAGGGTTCCGATGTGGTTGCAACTACCCTGCCGGGTGGGCCCGCGGTCGTGACGATGCACACCGGGCCGTACGAAGGCCTGCCCGATGCCTACGCCGCGATTGAGCAATGGATGGAAGCTCAGGGCCTGACTGCCTCCGGGCCGCCTTGGGAAAGCTACCTGACCGATCCGGCCGAGCATCCCGATCCGAAGGACTGGAAAACCGAAGTGTTTTGGCCGCTCGCCCGCTAGCGAACCCTGCCACGGCCGATCTTGCTACGCTCGATTCATGCAGCGCGGACAGCCCAGCCGCACCGCTTTGGCTGCGGCCGCACATCGCGCCGCGCACCAGGTGCTGGAGGAGGCTCAGTTTTTTCACGATCCGCTGGCGCTGCGCATTCTGGGTCCGGAAGCGACGGCGATGGTTCGCGAAGCTGCCGGGGAGCCGCGGCGCCGGCGCATGCGGATCTTCATCGCCGTCCGCTCTCGATTCGCCGAAGACGCGCTGGCGGCGGCTGTCGCGAAAGGCGTTCGTCAACTGGTGGTGCTGGGCGCGGGTCTCGACACTTTCGCTTACCGCAGCCCCTTCCAGAATCGTGTGCGCATCTTCGAAGTCGACCATCCGGCGACGCAGGCGTGGAAACGCGAGCGGCTGGCTGAAACGGGCATCGCAATTCCCGAATGGCTGACGTTCGCTCCCATAGATTTCGAACAGCAGGGCGACTTCGAACAGCAGACCCTGGCCGATAGCTTGGCCGCGGCGGGATTCGACGCCGCGCAGCAGACGTTCTTCACCTGGCTGGGAGTGGTTCCGTATTTGACGGAACCGGCCATCTTCGGCACCCTCGGCTTCATCGCGGGCCTATCCGGCGGCGCGCACGTGGTGTTCGATTACAGCGATCCGCCGGAATCGTTCGCTCCGGAGCTGCGCGCTTATCACGACGCGCGGGCGGCTCGCGTGGCGGAGCTGGGCGAGTCCTGGATCAGCTTCTTCCAGCCGGCGCACCTTCACGCGAAATTGAAGGAGCTTGGTTTCGCGGAGATCGAAGACCTAGGCCCGCCCCAGATCGCGGCTCGCTTCTTTCCGCAACGCGCCAATGTACCCGAGGCGGGCGGTCACATTCTGCGTGCGTCCACGTTACGCACTTCCTAAAATGTTGCGTACTTCCTGAAAACAGTTTGGTGTCGCCGATTGCTCCATCGCATGCGAAGGAGCTGACGCCGTGCCTATTATCAACATCGTTCTCGGGTTAATTATTATCGGCGTGCTGATGTGGCTGGTAAATAATTACGTACCCATGGCTTCCAGCATCCGGTCGATACTCAACGCGGTGGTGGTCATCGCGGTAGTGCTGTGGGTGCTGCGAGTCTCGGGCGTGTGGACGGATCTCCAGCTTCCGCAGCTGAATAGATGACTCAGCGCGTGAAACGGTCTGTAGCCGCGGCTGCGGTCATCGCCTCGATCGGCATTGCAACACACGGAATTCGTAATCGGAAAAATCGTCAGCGACAACACCCATTTGCGAAGAACACACAAGGGTGGAAAATCTTCCCGCTCACTTGTGGCGTAACTGCTTCCAAACGCGATTTGGCATGGCGACTGCACAGTGTCAAGACAAGGAGCATGCCAAATGCTTTACTACGCGTTGGTCTTTTTTGTGATCGCGCTGATCGCTGCGGTCCTTGGATTCGGAGGAATCGCCGTGGCGGCAGCAGGGATCGCCAAGATCCTGTTCTTTATCTTCCTGGTGCTGTTTGTGGTTTCGCTGGTGGCTCACGCCGCCAGAAGAGTGTAGAGAGGCCCGGCGTGTGAAGCTTGCGCGCCGGGCGCTTTCCTCTACTGCAGCTTGCACGAAAAACTTGCAGCGTCGTTGGTTGAGCCGGTTCCGTTGTAAACGGCTACTTGCGGATAGGGACACAGCGGACGGCTCATATCCACCTGGCCGTTGGTGACGTGCTCGGCGACAATTTGCTGCGGAGCTTGGTTCGATTCACGCCATCGCTCCAGCGCGGCCATCTTATTGAACTGATCCGTTCCCAGGCCGCCGCTGCAATGCTGCATGCCGGGGACCATGAACAGGCGCATCCAGTCATCCTGTTTCTTGCCCATTTTGTCCAGCACGCTTTCGTAGAACATCACGGTGTGTCCTGGAGGAATGGCCGGATCCGCCCAGCCGTGATACAGCAGCAGTTTTCCGCCGTGCTTCTTGAAGGCCGATAAATCCGAGGTCAGGGCGTCGATACCGGCTTTATCCGCCAGGGCGACGTCCGCATCCAGATCGAACTTGTGCCAATCGTAATCGGCGTCCTGATGTCCCAGAATCCGAATGCTGTCCCATCCTCCGCCGGGCGCGGTAGGCACGCTCAGGAACGAAGCCACCTGCAATTCGGTTCCAGGCTCATAGCCGGTCCAGATCACTTCACCTTTCTTGGTCTTGATATCGCCGAATTCGATCTTCACCGTCTCCACCTGGCCGGGCGTCAGGCACTTGTCGGAATCCGCGCCCTTGCACAGCATGCTGGCCGGGTCGAACTTGCATTTGGTGGGATCTCCGATCAAGCCGTCCTTCACGCCATCCAGAGCGTCGCACTGCTCCAGAATCGCCTTGTGTAGCGATTCCCGCTTAGCCTGCGTGAGCGGGGCGTTGTTCTTCATCAGTTCGATCGACCGCTCCACTCCCGCCGCGTGCAGGTGAATGTGCGGGTTCGCCGGAGCTCCGGCAATTACGCCGTCGAAATCGTCCGGGAACTTGGTCACTTCCACCAATCCCTGCCGCCCGCCAGTGGAGCACCCATTCCAATACGAATACTTGGGGTCCTTGCCGTAGTAGGCCTTGATCAGAATCTTCGACTTCACCACGGTTTCGTGCACGGCGCGGTAGGCAAAATCGGTGATCTTTTCCGGATGCCCCAGCGCGAACATCCCGTTGGGGGTGCTGTGGCCGGTGTCGGTGGCCGAGGTCGCATAGCCTTCGCGCAGCGCGGCTTGCATGGCCCCGAGCCCTTGAATCGATCCCGCCCATCCGCCGTTGCCCTGCATCACGAACTTGCCGTTCCAGTTTTCGGCGGGCAGGTATAGTTCCATCTTGATGTCGGAATCGGTGGAGGGTTTGAGAGTCGCGGCAACGCGGCAGTACGCCGGAAGAGGTGGAGGCGCGGCCGCTGCTCTTCCACCGACTGCGCCGCGACCGCCACCTGCGCCGGCATCTGCCCCGCGACCTGCGGGAGCAGCGGCGGGTGCACCAGCACCACGATCCGCGCGACCCGCAGCCGCTGGAGGCGGACCTCCCGGCACCAGCTCAACCGTGGTGAATACGGCGTCGGCCGGCTGAACGGCCTTCAGTTTTTCACATGTATTCTGGGCCCCCGCATTTTGCGCAACGCTCACCACAGCCGCGCCGAAGAATGCAAACGCGAACATCGAGGTTCTCATGGCTGATTCTCCTTACGCTAAAGACGTCTATTTCGGAGCCTTGCAGCTAAAGCTGGCGGCATCGTTGGTCGACCCGACGCCGTTGTAGGTCGCCACCTGCGGATAGGGGCACAGCGGGCGCGTCATGGTCACGTTATTGCCCGTGACGTGCGCGGCCGTAACGGCCTGCGGCGCGGTATTGGATTCGCGCCAGCGCTCGATAATCCCCATCTTGTTGAATTGGTCGGTCCCCGGACCGCCCTGGCAGTGCCCCATTCCCGGAATCATATACAGCTTGATCCAGTTGTCGGGGTTCGGTCCGGTCTTCTGAACGATGTTGTTATACAGATTGATGGTGTTCTCGGGAGAAATGCCGGTATCGTTCCAGCCGTGATACAACACCAGCTTGCCGCCGCGATTCTTGAAGGCATTCAGATCGGCGGTCACGTTCACGTAGCCGAACTTCTCATCCGCCGCTGCCGTGTCTCGATCCAGATCGAAGTTCTTCCAATCCCAATTCGCGTCCTGATGCGTCGCGTATTGAAAAGTGCCCATGGAAAGCGCGGCCGGCGCAGCGGTGCGCTGGGAGAGCATGGTCCACGTCGCTTCGCTGCCCGGTTCCTTGCCGGGGAAGATCAGCGTGCCGTCCTTCCTCTTCGCCGGAGAATAAACCAGCTTCACGGATTCTAGTTCCGCCGGAGTCAGGCAAGTATCCTTGCTCTCGCCCTTGCACAGCAGCGCCGCCGGATCGAACTTGCACTTGCGCGGATCGTTCAGCAAGCCGTCCTTGACTCCGTCGGACGCGTCGCAAGCCTCCATGACGGCCTTATTCAGCGCGTTCAGTTTGGCTGTGCTCACGAAATGCTGATCGTCCTTGCGCACCGCCGCCGCCACCATCATGTCCCACGCGTGCAAATGCGTCTGGTAGTTGGCCGGAGCACCGGCGATGACCGCGTCGAAATCGTTGGGGTACTTCTGCGCCTCCATCAAGCCCTCTCGCCCTCCGGTGGAACAGCTATTCCAATACGACAGCTTCGGATCTTTCCCGTAGTAAGCCTTGATGAGCGCCTTCGACTTCAATACCGTCTCATGCACGGAGCGGTACGCGAAATCCACCAGTTTCTCGGGATGCCCCAGGCTGAACTTGGGATCCGCGCCCTCGTGGCCGGTGTCGGTGCCGGCAGTCGCGTAGCCTTCGCGAAGAGCCTGGCGCATCTGCGCGAAACCCTGAATCGAGCCCGCCCAGCCGCCATTGCCCGCCATTTCGAACTTGTTATTCCAGTTCTCGGCCGGCATCCACACTTCCATCTTGATGTCGGAATCGGTGGACGGCTTCAACGTCAGCGCCACGCGGCAATATGCAGGGAGCATCAACGGCGGAGCAGCCGGAGCCGCGCCACGTCCGCCGCGAGCGCCGGGGGCCTGTAGTGCGGGGGCCTCAGCCTCTGCGGGAGCACCGTCGGCCGGGGCGGCTCCTCGCGCCGGCAGGGGCGGAGCCGGACCTGCCGGAATCAGCTCCAGCGCGGTGATCGTGGCGTCTGAAAGCGCGACCGATTTCAAACTGTCGCACGGCGTCTGCGCGAACGTGAGAACAAGTGAGCCCGAAGCCAGGAACAGGAATGTGCGTAACAATTCTGAAACCTCCAACGTAGAACCTATCACAACGTAGCGGAAGTTGCCTATATCCTGATGTCCGCTTACGCGGGGGGAAGCGCTGGCTCTGCTGGAAGCCCCGTATTCTTAGCTCTGGCTTTCGCCCAGGCGCGAACCCGCGGCCATAGCAGCACGCCCACCGCGGGGAGATAGTGCCCCACCACCACCCACATCTGCGGCCCTCCCGGCATCTGCGCCATATTCGGCGAGAGCCACAGCACCAGGTAACTGATCCAGCTGGAGCACACCAGGAAGAATTGCTGACGCTCGGTCTGCGGAGCCAGCAGCAGGGGCAGTTGATCGTAGAACACACGCTGCGGCACGGCGGCCATGCATAGGATCAGCCAGGCGCGGCGGTCGCGCCAGCACCACAGGGCCGCCAGGATCAAGGGACCGAAGGGCAGGATCAGCAACGGCGGTTTCCAGCCCTGATACTGGCTGGTCTGTTGGATCCACTCCCAGGGCCAGCTCGGCCGCAGCACCAGACTGACCGCCAGAACCATGGCGGAGATGCCCACGGCCTGCCAGCGGTAGCGCGCGGTCAGGGCTTTGCCGGCCAGCACCAGCGGCAGAGCGATATTCGGTTTCGCCAGCACCAGCGGAGCCAGTAGTGGAAAGAACCAGATCGCGCACAATAGCGGCGACCATTGCGCAAAGATCACGGCGTACAAAAACGGCCAGGAGAATAGCAGGCCCAAGCGCCATTTTTCGCCGCTTCGCAAGATTCCCCAGCACAGCAATCCGGCCGAGATGCCCATGAATGCGCCCGCGGCCCACGTGTCCTTGAGCCATGCGACCGGCATCGCCAGCAATGCGGCGGGGATGGGATACGGAATCCAGTAGGGGCCAGGCTCGTGCAGGTAAGGATTGTGACCGGCCCAGAGCGCTCTCGCTTCAGTCAGCGCGTGGGTGAAATCGGCCGCGCCAATTCCGAACATCGTTACGATGCCGAAGCAGGCGCCGCCCCAGAATATGCCCAGGATGACGGCCAGCGCCCAGTCCTTGCGGGCAGTCATGTGCGATCCCGCCTAGGGGCCGACCAGCGCCTTCATCTGCCCGTAGAGCAGGATGACGGCGGGCCCCAGCGTCACCAGAATCACGGAGGGGAAGATGAGGAAGAAGACCGGGAAAATCAGCTTCACGCCAACCTTCCGGGCGCGTTCCTGAGCTTTTTGCCGGAAGCGGGTCCGCAAATAGCGCGCGTGGGTGCGCAGGGCCGGCCCCAGGCTGGTGCCGAAGCGGTCAGTGTCCAGCAGAAGATGCGAGAACTTGATCAACTCGATGTCGCGGCCCCGCTTACCGAAGTTTTGCAGCGCTTCCACACGCGAAGGATTGGCGCGCAACTCAAGGTGGAGTTGGGTGAACTCGGTGGCCAGCGCAGGATGGGTCACGCGCAGGCCGCGGCTGGCTTCCAGGATTGCCGCGTCGAGGCCCTGCCCGGCTTCCACCGCCAGCACCATCAGATCGAGGGCGGCCGGCAAGCCGCGCCGCAAGTGATTGGTCCGCCGCGTGGCTAGGCGTTCCAGCACCCTGTCCGGCAGCATGTAGCCGAAACCGCAGCCTGAAATCACCGCCATGCACATCATGAAAGGCTCGGTCTGAAGCGCGATGCCTGCCCAGAGGCACGCGGCGCCCAGCATGAGCGCGATGCCGGATTTGATCCCCAGAAAGACGGAGACGGCTGCCGGCCATCGGAATCCGGCGGCAGATAGCAGATTTCGCAGGGCCGATTCCTGGGAGCCCCTGCCGGGCGCAGCGTCGCCGATCATCCGGAACATGTCGAGCACCGCCGCCTGCGCGACGGGAAGGTCCGGCTGGCCCAGCACCATGGGCGGGGGATCTGGCTTCGGTTCCGCCTCAACCTTCACGGGCCGCAGCACAAGCAGGTAACCCGCCGCGCCAATGGCGGCCGCGGTGACGGTGAAGAACAGCGCCAGCAAAACCGGCAGTGTCATATTTCAATCTTCACAATCTTGCCGATCACCAAATGCGCCAGCACCAGGCAAGCCACCGCAATCGCGATCAGGTTCTTGCCCCAGGGATGGTTATACAGAATCATCATGTAATCCGGGCTGACGTACATCATCATCCCCGCAATGACTAACGGGAGGACGGTCAGGATCATGCCGGTGAGCTTGCCGTGCGCCGCCAGCGCCCGCACTTCACCCCGCAAGGACTGGGATTCGCGCATGTTCTCGGCCAGCGAGGCCATCACTTCGCCCAGCTTGCCGCCCGTGCGCGAATGCAACTGCACCGCGGCCGCGAAGAGATTCACTTCCAGGATCGGCAGCCTGCGGCCCATGTTTTCCAGCGCGCGGGTCCAACCCATGCCCAGGTTAGCCTCGGCGGAGGTCCGGCGGATCTCCACGGCCACCGTCGGGGAGGATTCCGCGACCACCGTGTCCATGGCGGCCGATAGGGGATAGCCGGCGCGCAGCGCTCGAGCCAGAGAATCCAGCACGTCGGGAAATCCTTCCCGGAAACGGTCGAACCGCTTGGTCCGCATGTGCACAATGTAGGCGTACGGCGCGAACGCCACTGCCACGGCGATGATCAGCGCGGCCCACAGCGGCAGGAACTTCCAGAACAGCAGAAGAGCGACGGTGGCGCCCAGCAACATCACCAGGCTCACTCGCCCGACTGACCAATCCAGCTCCGCCTCGCTCAGACGCGTCTTCAGGATCTCTCCAAAATTGAAGCGCGCCAGAAGGCTGTCCCAAAAATTGAGCGAGCTGAGACGCTCATTGCGGAATAACGGCGAAGCCTCGTCTAGCTGGCCCGCGGCGTCGTTATCGACATCCCCCGCGTCCGACTCTTCCGCCTGGCGCTTCAAGAACGCCATCCAGGCGATGGCTACCGTGATGGTGGCCAGCAGGAAGATGAAAATGAAGAAGGCGGCAAGAGACGCAAAGAACATGGCTGCCCCGAGCCTACGGCTTGCGCGCCGTGGCAGTTTCCCGATTTACACCTTGGCCCGCACCGCTTCCCTTATCCGAAGTATTGTCGGCCGTGCTGGGCGGACCGCTGGTGCGCATCACCGTGTCGACCGACAAAGGCGCGCGGGTCCGGGTGGATTCGTCCAGAGGATTGCGCAGGGTCAGCCGCACACGCGCGCCGGAGTCGGCCGCGGCCAGAATATCCGCTTCTCCCGGTTTGGCCAGCAGGGTCACCACCGGCAGCGTCGCTCCCTGGGAGCTGACCTCGGCTTGCGGCTGCACCGAGAGCACGGTTAAATCTTCCAGAGCGGTCCGCACTTCGGTGCTCATGCTACCTGCCGGATGCACCACCACCTGCGCGTCCACTTTCTGCCCGGCGCGCAGCAGCGCCAACACGCCTGTGGAATCGGTGACGTGAACGGAAACCGCACGCATGCCCGTGGGTACGCCGCTCCCTCCGCCCGAGGCGCTGGAGGCCAGCCGCGATCCGGTTAACGGTTCATCCTCGCCGATCGGGTCGAATACCGTGTTGCCCACCACTTGATCCGCGCTTCCGTAAAAGCCGCTGGGCAGCGGGTGGTCCGAGGGCCAGGGAATCGTCTTCACATCGGTGTCCTGAATTTGCGTACCGACCTTCAGCGCTTTGGCCGCCACCACCAGAGTCTTTAGGTTGCCTGAACTGCTGCTCAACTTACCCACGAACAAACCGTAGAAAATGCCCGTCGACACGATGGCGACGATCAGCGCAATTCCGAGGAGCTTCAGTAAGTTGTTCTTCTTCATCGTTACTCTGTTGGCAACCTCGCTTGGAATCGGAGAAACCGCTTCTCTCGTTGTATTGATCGGTTCCTGCTTATTGCCGCGATAGGGTCCTTGAGGGTAGCCACCTATCCGCGACGTAAAGACACCCTAGAATGGGGGTATGGACACGCTGAAGATCGCTGGCCGCGAGTTCCATTCCCGGCTTCTGGTTGGTACTGGCAAGTACCGGAGTTTTCCCGAAATGGCACGCTGCCATCAGGCTTCGGGCGCAGAAGTGGTTACTGTGGCGGTGCGGAGGGTTAATCTCGCTGACCGTTCCAAAGAATCTTTGCTCGATTACATCGACCGTTCCAAGTTCTTTCTTCTGCCGAACACTGCCGCGTGTTTCACGGCGGAAGAAGCCGTTCGCACCGCGCGGCTGGGCCGTGAGGCCGGTATGTCGAATTGGGTCAAGCTGGAAGTGATCGGCGATGAGCGAACTCTGTTTCCCGACAACGCTGGATTGCTGGAAGCCACGCGCACGCTGGTCAAAGAGGGCTTTGTGGTTCTGCCTTATACCACGGACGATCTGGTCAACGCGCGCCGCTTAATCGATGCTGGAGCGGCCGCGGTGATGCCTCTGGCCGCGCCGATCGGCAGCGGACTCGGGATTCAGAACCTGACCAATTTGCGTATCCTGCGGGAGATGATCACCGAAGTTCCGCTCATCGTCGATGCCGGAGTCGGCACGGCGTCCGACGTCGCGCTCGCCATGGAGCTCGGCTATGACGGAGTCCTGCTGAACACGGCCATCGCCGCGGCCGAGGATCCCGTCGAGATGGCCACGGCGATGAAACTCGGAGTCGAGGCCGGCCGGCGCGCCTATCTTGCCGGAAGGATGCCGAAGAAGCTCTACGCCTCCGCCAGCAGCCCCATGGCGGGGGTCGTACGATAGGTCAAGGTGTTACGGTAGTCAGTCGTCGAGCGGCACGGCCGCTTGTTGCGTGATCGAGGTCCTGCCGAGCACAGCCAGAACCGGCTGCAAAGCCCCGCTCCATTTCGCTTCCGCGCGTTTTCTGCGCGCGCTGTTGGTCCATCGATCCGCCAGGCGGCGCCCTGCCGCAATCAAAGGCGCTTCCAGGAAATGATGCGCCGCGACCGGTACGCCTGCCATAAGCAGCACCAGCGCCGTCCATCGCAGGACCATCGGAAGAAACCCGAGCTTAACAAATGAAAACCAAATCACCGGATCGTGGCATAGATAGATGCCGTAAGAATAGGTCGCGATGGCCCTGCTGGCGTGCGTGATCCACGACTCGGCCAGATCCACCACGTTGGGAACGGTCAGCCCCAGCATCATACACAGGATGTAATCCGCCCGGTAGTCCGGAAATATGGTCAGCGTGAGCGCGAGGTGCATAGCGCCCAACGCGAAGATCGCAACCGGCCACATGTAGGCGTGAAGGCGAAACACGCGCTCCTTCGCGATCTGGTAGGCCAGCACGCCTCCCATGAAGCAGGGGAAGCAGGAGAGCAGCGGAGCATAGGGAACCGCTGCAAAAAACCCGAGCCATAGGAGCAGTACCGTCAGCGGCGACCCAAACCTCTTGAGAAACAGATAAATGAGCGGCAGCGCCAGATACATCTGGAACTCGCGCGGCAGCGTCCACAGCGGCATGATCATGTCGGCCTTGCGAAAGATGTTCTCCACCAGAAACAGATTGGAAACAATCTCGCGCCAATCCCAGGAGACATAGGGCGCGTAGGGAACCTGCGGAATCTTCAGGATCAATATCGCCGCGATGCACGCGATGCACAGCGGGTAAATGCGGAAGATGCGGCGAATGTAAAAATTGACGATCAGTCCCGAGCCCGGAGTCCGGTCCAGCGACAGCATCAACACCAGCGCCGTATGGACGAAAAAGAACAGCACTCCCAGATGGCCGATGTTGTTCAATAGAATGTCGGACAACTCCGCGTAGGAACCGACATGCAGGTAGCCGAACTTTATAAGCGCGATGCACAAGTGCGCCAAGAACACGCACAGCACCGCGACGGCGCGGAGCAGATCGAGCTTGCGGTACTCGGAGCCGTTGGCTGCGCCTTCTCGCTTGCTCGCATTCGTGGCCCCTGCAACGGCGCCCATGAACAGACAGATCCCTCCCCGCTTCTATCGGCAGAAGAGGAGGCTAACGTTACGGAGCAATGGAACTTAGCGTCTGCGCGGGCTACACATTCTCGCCCAGCAGAGCCTTCAGCCGGGCATATCCGGGCCGGCTCACCGGCAACTGCTCACCATCGCGGAGCACCACCACGCGACTGTCCCGCGTGTACGGCTCAATGCGCACGATGCGCTCGAGGTTCACGATGTAGGAGCGGTGAATGCGCACGAACTTCTGGGGGTCGAGCTGCGTTTCCAAGCTCGCGATGGTCTGCTGCTTCAGGTAGCTCTTCTTCTCGCTGTGAAGCGCGGCATAATCGTCTTGCGCCTCGACGTAATCCAGTTTCGCGATGGGAATGATGTGGATCTTGGAGCCGTCGCGCACCACAATGCGATCCAGCGCGTGACCCGGCGCCCGCGCGGCGGCGGCCAACTCCGAGGCGGTCACCTGAGCCGGTTTGTGCTCCTTCAGCCGGGTCCTCGCCTTTTCCAGAGCCTTTTTGAAACGGTCCAGGCGGAACGGCTTCAGCAGATAATCCACCGCGTTGGCTTCGAACGCGCGCATGGCGTACTGATCGTAGGCGGTGACGAAGATCACCGACGGCGGAGGGTCCACCAATTCCAGCACCTCGAACCCATCCAGCTTCGGCATCTGCACGTCTAGAAACACCAGATCCGGTTTCAGCTCGGTGATCGCTTTTACGGCGTCGAATCCGTCGGCGCACTCCGCCGCGACCTCCACGCCGCCGGCCTCCCATAGGTACTCGCGCAAGAGCTGCCGGGCCAATTCTTCATCGTCGACGATCACCGCTCGCAGGTTTTCGCTCATTCCGCCCTCCGGCACGGCACCGCGAACTCCGCACGGAATCGATTCTCATTGGTGTGCGCGGCCAGCCGAGCGGCCGGGCCGAAACGCCGCTCCAGCCGGGTGCGCACGTTGCGCAGGCCCAGTCCACTGCGCCGCGGAGCGGGCGATTCCGGATCGAAACCGTTCTCTACGCTCACCTCCAGCAGGCCGTCGCGGACGTGGCTGCGCACGTGAATGGTCCCGCCTTCCACCAGCGTCGCGATGCCGTGCTTCACCGCGTTTTCGATCAAGGGTTGCAGGATCAGCGGAGGCACCAGGCACTCCGCGCAGGCTTCGTCTACGTCGACCTCCACCTGCAGCCGCGCTCCGAAGCGCACCTGCTCCACGTCCAGATACGCCTGCGCCAAGTCGAGTTCCTCATGCCAGGAGACGCTTTCGCGCTCGCCCAACCCGAGTGTGTTGCGGAGAAAATCGGCCAGCCGGATGCACATCTCTCGCGCGCGTCCCGGATCGGACGTGGTTAAAGCCGTAATCGAGTTAAGACAGTTGAATAAGAAGTGCGGATTGATTTGAGCTTTCAGTGCCCGCAGCTCGGCTTCGCGAGCCTCGATTGCCGCCTGCCGCGAAGCCTCGACCGCCAGCGCCATGTAATGCAGGGCGACGGAGAGCAGATACAGCAGCATGCCGGATACGATTAACTGCGGAATTGCCGGATCGATTCTCGAGCCGATCGGCACGGGACCGGCGGTCGCCAAGACCCGCGCGAACGCGATCCAGATCGCCGTCGCCAGGATGGCCGCGCAGAAGTGATACGCGAGCGGTCTGGCCGCGCCCGCGAGCCATAGCGGCATCTGGCGGCACATGTACCATGGCGTGAGGCAGACGAACGCATAGAACAAGCACAGCGGAGCCGTAAGCGCCAGAGCCTCGCGCCACCCCACGCTGGCGGAGGCGCGCGTCAGCCCGGCGATTAACACGGCCAGCAGCACCCACAGCGTCAAGTACGCGGCGAACCAAGCCCGGTTGCGAAACAGAGGATGCATGTGCTCAGCTCTATACGCTCAGTTCTTCACGCTCACGCCGCCGAACACGGCGCTTCCGGTGACGATGACCCGCGGGCGCTTCTCTCCCGGAGCGCCCGTCGGGGGGTGAGTTTTATCTTCGAATCCGCCGAACACTCCGGCGCCTCTCACCACGATGTCCCAGTGGTTCGGCAGCATTATGTCGATGCCGCCGAACACCGCGTCTGCCTGAATATGGATCTCATCGAGCTTGGTGTTGGCGCCGCGCAAGTCGATTTCGATCCCTCCGAATACGGACGATAAATAACCTCCCTCGAACTCCTGCGAGTCCACGCGCTGTTTGACGCCGCCGAACACGGTGTTTTCATTTAGTCTGTTCGCTGTTCCCGTCTGCGGTGTCCAGTTTCCCCATGGGGGCGCGCCGGCACAGCCCGAAAACCCCGCGCGCCCCCGGAACAAAAAAGAAAGGCCCAAAAAGATCAGCCACACCGGCCAGATGATTTCCCAGATGTTGCCGCCGATATAGCCGAGCGTCTGGGCCAGCAACAATCCGCCCACTACGATAAAACCGCCGCCCCACAGTATGCTGTGCATGCCGCGCCGGGGGAAGGCCGCCTGTGCGACGCCAAATATAATGAGCAACACCGGCCAGTACTCGCGCACCAAGTGGATGTCGAAGAAGCCCAGATTGCTCAACAGAAACGCGGTGCCGACAAGCAGAAGAATGACTCCGGGCAGGATCGGCCGGCGGCCTCTCCACGACTGAGCCTGCCACTGCCGCATTTGCTCCCGGCGCTGCCATCGCTCTTGGTCCCGCATTGCCCGCCAATCCGGCGGTGGAGGGGGAGGGGACGATCCCGTGCCTCCGTTTCCTGGTGTCATAACTTGTCTCCTCTCGATTGCGATCCTATCAGGACCCACCCTCCAAACCGCCTCAAAATCGGTAAAGTGCGTGCGGTTACCGGCTAACGCCTCTTTCCCAGCAGCATCAGCGACTGGCCCAGCGGGAAACTGCCGCCGCGCCCGACCCATGATGCTTCGGCTCGCAAGGGCAGATACAGAGATCGATCCAGCCAACCGGCTACTGGAGTGACTCCACTTGCGGCCGGGGCTCGCGTCAGGGGCTCCCACACACGAAATTTGAACCACGAAACCGGCAGGAGCAAGGAGTTGAGGTACGTGATTTTTGGTACACGGAACCCCGCCTCTTCGACCGTCTTCTTGAGCCGCCCGCGCGTGAATCGCTGCCGCTCCTGCGCGAACTCGGAATGCCGGCTGTGCAGCACGTCCAGCGCCGACACGCGCACGGCCAGCAACCCTCCCGGTTTGGTGACCCGGGCAAACTCGCGGAAGGCCTGGTCCTCCCGTCCACGCGGCAAATGAACCACCACGTCGAGCGAAACCACCGCGTCGAAGGCCCCGCTCCGGAACGGCAGCGCGGTGATGTCGCCTTGCACCAGGCGGTCCAGGCCGTAGCCGCGCGCGTACTCCAACCCTTCGCGGCCCAGGTCGAGCGGCGTCATACGCCAGCCGTAGCGCTCTCGCAGCGCCTTCGACATGTAGCCGGTTCCGCACCCGGCTTCCAGAACATCGGCTCCTTTTTGAATCCGCAGGGGGTCCAGCAGCCGGTACAGGATCTCCCGCATGCCCCGGTACCACCAAAAGTCGCGCTCGCTTTGGGCGATGTTGTCGAACTCGGCGGGATTCATGAAATCTTAACTGGGTCCGGCCTGCCTGTCCGTGAAGACAACAACTGACTCAACCCCAAACGTGGCGGACGATGACATGCCAACTGAAGACGTGGCGAGACTCTCCCTAGTGCAGCGGGAATCTTGTTTGCTCAAGCTTAGGACCCTTCTTGACGGCCTTAGCAACTAGGACGCTCTCGATTAACGCGAATTCGTAGGCTTGAAGCACTTCTCGAAGATTCTTGAAGTGAAGCCAACGTGTTCGAGAGAGGTCGCGCCACGATAACCCCTCCCGAAATATCGCTGCCGCTCTGCGGGAAGGATCGTGACGGCAAGGATAGTAGATCCCATCGATCTGAGTCGCGTGTTCCCTCAGTGCTTTGGACCAGGGACGGGAATGCTGATGGTCGCCCGAGAACAGTCGAGCGTCTGCGCCTATCCTGGCCAGTCCAGGGCCAGTCAAGTCGACCAGCCGTAGGGTACGGTTACACGCAATGCTGCTGAGAACCTTCTCCATCAACAGACCCGACGAAATCATGCGTGGAAGGGTTGCTGCGGAATTCGACAGCTGGCCGAACGACTCGATAAACGCGCCAAAAGGATCTTGAGCGACGTACAGGACACCGTATTCTTTGGCAGGATCGTCAAACCGATACTCACCCTCGCGCCCGTAGTGGATCGGGCTGAACTCAATTTCGTGCGATCGATACCAGGTACATGTCAACTCGCTGAGCGGCAGTTTAGCCGGCAGCCGAGGCGGGGGTGGCAATGGTCCTGGCGTTCGCAAATCGTCAGATGGCCCCATGCTTTCCGAATGTCATTGCGGCATGAATGCATTCGTCGCACTCTCCATTCTGCAAGAGCTGCAAAGGGGTTCGATCTCCGAGGCTTTCGTTGGGACTAAGCAGAAAGATGAGCTTCATCCACGAGTCAGTGGTGTCGAGCTTGTCTAACATCTCATCTAGTCCAGGCAGGGAGCCTCGCTCGTTGAATTGACATGCGGGGTAGCCAAAGCCGTGCTGCCCCTGAGGGATCGCAATCAGTTTGTTAGACACGCGACGCTTATCAACCGCCTGACGCGTCAATCCCAGCACTCCTGCGGCCTCTACTACAGTCATTAGACCGCCGGCCTGACGGAGCAACTCCTGTTGAGCCTGAATGCCCTTGAGGTAGGGCGAAGCCAGTGGCTCGTATCTTTCAAGCTCGGGTAATAGCTCCGGGCTTTGAAGGGCCTTGAGCAGCACAAGCATGTTATTTGCTGCGGACGCTGTCTCCTCAAGAGATTTGCCTGAGACTGCTTGAGTGATGTCAATGACCGCGGCGAAGGCACGTTCCAGGAAGATCTTACGAGCGGAGTCGAGGGGGGTATGACTCAAGCGATCCTGTATCCGATCCATCCAGGCGGGAGTTTGCTCTGGTGGGGACAGCGATTCCCGGACGTCACGTCTGGGATTTGTGATTTGCCTTTTCTTCGCCATCGGTGTTGTCTAATTAGACTATAGACCACTTTCTACACTTCGTCAACCTGCTGCCTTTTCCTTTGTCTTTCTTTGCAATGGAAACCGATCTCCCACGAGTTTTATGTTGGAACAGTTGTTGTCTGCACGGGTGAGCATGTTAGCATTTGGGCGGATGAGCCCGAGAACGGTATATGCGGTGCTTGAGTCAACCGCGGCGAAGTATCCCGAAAAGATAGCCCTGCAACAGCCGCTCGGCGGCGGCAAATACCGCGCCTACACCTGGCGCGAGTACGCGGATGCAGCGCGGGAAATCGCCGTCGGGCTTCGCTCCACGGGCGTGGCCAAGGGCGACATGATCGCGCTTGCCTCCGAGACGCGAGCCGAGTTTTATCTTGCGGATCTGGGCGTCATGGCTTGCGGGGCGATCGCCGCCGCGCTCTACACCAGCCTTCCGCATGAAGAGCAGCGGCGCACCCTGCATGCCTGCGGCGCAAAGGTCGCCTTCGCTGAAAACGAAAAAGGCATGCGGGCGATGGCGCAGCCTGGCGACTCCATCCGTTGGATTCTGCTTACCGGTGAATCTGACGGCGCCGAAACCATGGAATCCGTTCGAGCCGAAGGCCGCCGCGCCCTCACCGAAGACCCGCGGGCCTTCGACCGCATTTGCGCCGAATTCGACGATTCGGCCTACGCAATTCTTTATATGACCTCCGGGGCTACCGGTGAGCCCAAGATGGGCCTGGTGACGCATCGCGCCATCGTCAGCAACCTCGACATGGGCCCCTACGTACTGCCGCTCTCCACCGAGGATTCCACTATCGCCTTCCTGCCCTCCGCGCACATCGCGCAGCGGGTTGTGGTGGAGCTTCTGCCGGCCCACGACGGCGCTTGCGTGTGGTTCTCCGAGGGCTTGAGCAAGCTCCCGGTGGAGATGCGCACCATCAAGCCGACGTTTTTCCTGGCCCCTCCGCGTGTATGGGAGCGCGTGTATTCTTCGATCTCGGTCGAAATCCGCAAGCGTCCCGCGCCGGTGCGAAAGCTGTTCTATCTCGGCATCGGATTGGGGTCCGAAGCCGCCCGCCTGCGCCAACAGGCGAAGCCCGTTCCAGCGTGGATGCGCTCCGCCTTGCGCGGCTTCGACAAGATCATGTTCGCGAAGATCCGGGAGCGGTTGGGTGGCCGCATTCGCGTGGCGGCATCGGGAGCCGCTCCGCTCGGCAAAGATTTGGCCGAGTTCTATGCGGCCATCGGTATGCCGCTAATCGAAGGCTACGGGCTCACCGAAGGCGGCGTGACCATGCTCAACCCCCTCGACCGTCCCAAATCCGGAAGTATCGGCAAGCTGCTTCCGGGCGTCGAGGCGCGGATCGAAGAGGACGGTGAGCTTCTGCTGCGCAGCCCCAGCCTGTTCTCCGGTTACTTCAACGATTCCGAAGCGACCACCGCCGTGCTGCGCGACGGTTGGCTCGCTACCGGCGATATCGCGGAAGTGGACTCCGAAGGCTACTACTACATCACCGGCCGCAAAAAGGAGCTGATCGTTTCCTCTAACGGGAAGAAGATTTATCCGGCGCGGATCGAGGCTTTGCTCAAGCGCGAGCCACTGATCAGTCACGTGCTCTTGATCGGCGACCGGCTGCCCTACGTCTGCGCGCTAGTCAGTATAAATGCCGGTGTGACCGGTGCACGTGAAGAAGCGGAAAAGGCCGTCGAGGCCGCGGTGAAGACCGCCAATCGCGAACTGGCCGAATTCGAGCGCATCCGCAAGTTCAAAATCCTGGACCGCGAATTCTCTATCGAGCAAGGCGAGCTGACGCCGACCATGAAGGTGCGCCGCAGCCGGGTGCTGGAGAATCATCGCGATCTGGTGAGCGAGATGTACGCCGGACGGGACGCTGCGGGGGCCTAATTCTCAGTCGGCGTCTTCTCCGCCTTGTCGATCACCAGCACATCCAGCTTCGCCTTGCCCGAATTCAGCCTCAGACCGAGTTGCTGGATCGCGGCGGCGAGGTTCGAGCCTGGCTCCGCTGCATCGCTTGGCGCGCCGCCCACTCCGCCTGGCGGCCCGCCGAACCCTCCAGGCGGAGGCAGAAGACCTCTTCCCGCCAGATCAGGCTTGTACTCCAGGTTAAAGTCGTATTTTCCCGTGAGCCCGGTCTTGTCCACCACCGGCTTATTCATCTCCAATCCCAGGAAATCCGCCAACCCCTGACTCGACTGCGCCCGCGCCACCAGGTGCCCGAGGGGCGAGCCGTCAGGCCCGGGTGAAACCATCACGATCAACCCCGGCCCCGGCAAGGTCGGAAACCCGTTCGCGTCGAGCTTCGGAGGTCCGGGCGGTATCGGAGGAGGATCGGAGGGAGGGCCAGCCTGCAACGCTTTCGGATCGAGATCCGTCTCCTTGAGCTTCGGCCCACCCTTGGCCACATTGAGTTCCTCGACGGTAAACTCCTTTTGCTCGCGGTGGAGCACCACCCCGAAGCGGTCCGCCAGCAGATTCTGCCACATCACCTTGACCGATTCCTTGGTGGCTCCCTCCGGCACCTTGGCGACGATTTCGTAGCGTTCCGTGTCCAGCCACGCCGGCCCGTTGATCTGGTAACGCTTCACGTCGTAAGCCGTCGTCAGCAGATCCCGCAAAGTCGTGCCGGACCGGGTAATCCGGCCGGGATCCTTCGTGCCGGGACCTCCGCCGCCGCCGATGAAGATGCCCCTGCCTCCGGCTTGAGGAGGCGTGAATGGACGGATGGTCGCCACGTCGAAGGTTGGACGGGGCTCCGGGGCGGGCGCCTGCGCGAACATCACCCCGAAAGCCAACAGGAACACGCCAATTGCCAGAATTGCGCTGCGCATACTCAAAGGGTAGACGAACGAGGCTTCGAAAAGGTTGGGTCTTAGTTACCATGGAGCGGACACGCCGCTCCATATCAGTCACCATGGCGCGGACACGCCGCTCCATATTGGTCACAATGGAGCGGACACGCCGCTCCATATCAGTCAAAATGGAGCGACCAACCACCGATTCGCAGTAACGCGGGTTACGCTGCGAAGAGGTAAATCCAGCGGCGCAGAGCCGCATACGAAAGGAATTGGTCGCTCATGTCTAAAATACGATTTGTAGGGTTGGATGTCCATGCCGAGACGATCGCGGTAGCAGTCGCCGAGGCGGGGAGTGGCGAGGTTCGCAGCTTGGGAACAATCCCCAACCGGCCGGAATCGGTGCGGAAGATGATCGGCAAGCTGGGACCTGTCGGGAAGCTGAAGTGCTGCTATGAGGCCGGGCCGACGGGTTACGTGTTGTACTGGCAGCTGACGCAGTTGGGCGTGGCCTGCGAGGTGATCGCGCCGTCGCTGATCCCCACCAAGGCCGGAGACCGGGTGAAGACCGACCGCCGCGATGCCGAGCGGCTGGCGCGTTGTTACCGTGCCGGCGAATTGACTGCGGTATGGGTCCCGGACGAGAACCACGAAGCGCTGCGCGATCTGGTGCGGGCGCGCGAAGCGGCCAAGCAGGATCAGCTGCGGCATCGCCATCAGCTGGGGAAATTTCTGCTGCGGCACGGCAAGCGTCCCATCGACGCCGGGACGCCATGGACCGAGAAGTATCTGAACTGGATCAGGATTCACGTGCGCTTTGAGCAGCCGGCGTTGGAGGCCACGCTGGCCGATTACCTGCACGAGGTCGAACACGCGGCCGAGCGAATTCTGAGACTGGAGCACTGTATCGAAGCAGCGGTGGCGCAAGCCCCTCCCGAGATCCGTGCCGTGATCGAGGCCTTGCAGGCCTTGCGCGGCGTGGGGCCCATCACCGCAGCGACCGTGGTGGCGGAGGTAGGCAGCCTGGCTCGCTTTGAAAATCCTCGCCAACTGATGGGCTACACCGGTTTGGTTCCGCGCGAGCATTCCAGCGGCAACCGCACCCAGCGCGGCGCGATCACCAAGAGCGGCAATGCGCATCTGCGAAGGGTGCTGGTGGAGTCGGCCTGGGCTTACCGGCATCGGCCCGCGGTCAATGGCCGGCTGCTGAGGCGGCAAAAAGCGCTGACGCTCAGCGACGAAACCAAGCGGATCGCCTGGAAAGCGCAACAACGATTGCATAAGCGCTACACCGCGATGATGGCTCGCGGCAAGCATAAGAATCAGGTCACGACGGCGCTCGCCCGCGAACTGCTGGGATTCCTGTGGGCCATTGCTGTCCACGCCGAAGCGCAATTCAAAATCCAGAAGAAGGCAGCTTAACGTTGTGCACTCTTGCTGGACAGCAGCGCCGATGACAGCCGAGGGCCCACGAAAAGGAGAACCCTCGACGAGAATTGTGCGGTACGGTTTCCGGATCCAACCCGCGTCATCAGTCCGAGGCAGCTCCCGACGAATCATGTTCCTGCGGTTTCGACCCGCGTATATCAGTATGATCAACCGTCGCGCTAGCTCCTCGGCTGTTCTCGGCTCTGCTGTCCATGCAACGTGCTCAAGGCTCACCAACGGGATTCCGCTCCCGCCGGGCCGCCCATCGCAACTCACCCCGAGTGCCACACCGGTGCTCGCCGGCAAGGGTGCGCTTCGCTCCCTTACGGGACCCTTGCCAGCTCCACGCCGTTGCGGCCTCATGCGAACGCGATGGGCGGCTCCGGCGGGATCATCTCGCGCTCCACCTCGGTGCGCTAAAGAAAGCACTTGACAGGTCGCTCCATATCAATTCTCGATTGGGTCCTTGCTCGCCTTGTCGATCACCACGACATCCTGCGGAATCGAGTTGTCCACCAGCTTCAGTCCGAGTTGTTCTTCCACGGCCGTGGCGAGGTCGGGAAAACGGTTATCGTGGTCAGAATCGAGAAACCGCTTAGGTACGAAGCCTAAATTGTAGTCGTACTTGCCGGTCAGTCCGGTTTCATCCTCGATGCCGGCGCCCAATTGCGCCGAAAGCAATTGCTGCAGGAAGGACAGGGTTACCCCGCGTGCCGTCAGCAGGTAGGTCCCGTTGCCGCCGCCCACCCCCACTCCGCTGGCGCGGCCCGGAGCCAAATGGGGAAAACCGTTGGGAACCGGCACTGCGGCGTCCGGCCTGGATTCCTTGAACTTGGGCCCGTTCTTGCCGAGCACCAGCACATAGCCGTCGAATTTGCGGGTCTCATGGTGAACCGTCATCCGGAGCCGCTCCACCAGCAGGTTTTGCAACATCAGGTTGCATTCCAGCGGTGTGGCGCCGGGAGGCACGTTGGCGGCGATGTCGTATCGTTCCGTATCGATCCAGTCCGGCCCCTCGATCTGGAAGCGCCTCTCGACCCCGTAAGCCATGGTCAGGATCATGCGTAGCGTAGCGTTCTCGTACGTCAGCCGGCCGGGGTCCTCGGTTCCCGGTCCGCCGCGCATCATTCCTTGTTTATTCTGTGGGTCTTGCGCGGATCGCCTGACCGAAGCCACCTCGAAGGCCGGCTTCGCGGGTCCAGCCTGCGCGAATGCCAGGGGAGTGAGAATGGAAAAGCAGCTAATAAGAGCAATTGTCCGCACAGACGGTGGCCTCCTTTATCGCTATTTAGGGTACTCGATTATTTCTTCCGTGCCAAGCACCCTTCCGGGAATGTGGCCAAATGACGGGAAAGATATCTTTCGATTTACCGAATCGTTTCCCGAAACAAATCAAGAACTCCGCCCGGAGCAGCCAGCAAGCATCATTCAGCCCAGCACGGCAATTCCTGATCCGTGCGGCATTCGTGCGGCATTCGTGCAAACGGGAGGCGGCTCTTCCCCGCTGCCTCCCTATCGCTCGCGGCATATGTTGCCGATTAATCAACCGTGGAGCGCCGCTTCGACCATCGCTACTTAACCGGTATTGAGTTAGCCAGCGTGCCGGTGCGCATCACGGACCTGGCCAAACCGCAGCGCTGCGGCGAAGGCCGGATGACCGATATCTCCAAATCCGGCATGGGCGTGGCCGCGCCGTTCCCTCTGGCGGAGGGAGACATCGTCCAAATCGACGTGGAAGATAGCCGTCTGTTCGGATTCGTCGTCCACTCCCGGGAAGAAGCCTCGGAGTACCGCGCCGGCATCGAGTTGCAACGGGTCTTGATCGGCGGTTCGGATCTTTCGCAGGTTCTGTCGCGAGCGCTGCAAACCGCGCTGCCGGAGCTGCCAGGCGTCCTCACCGGCGGCTTCTCGGCCTAACCCTCTACAATTAAGCGAGTGCCCCACAAAGTTACGCTCATTCCGGGCGACGGAATTGGTCCGGAAGTTGCCGCCGCCGCGCGCGAAGCCGTCGATGCAACCGGAGTCAAAATCGACTGGGAACCCGTCGATTTGAACGCCGATGTTATCGCGCAGACCGGCCAGAGCCTTCCCCAGCACGTGGTCGACAGTCTGGAGCGCACCCTTGTCGGATTGAAGGGCCCCGTGACCACCCCCATCGCCGGAGGCTATACCAGCGTGAACGTCGCGCTGCGCAAGCGCCTGGATCTGTATGCCAACGTGCGTCCGGTGCGCTCGCTCCCCGGCCTGGTCACCCGCTTCAGCGATGTGAAGATCGACATGGTAATCTTCCGCGAAAATACGGAAGACCTCTACTCCGGCCTGGAGCATGAAGTGGTGCGCGATGTGGTCACCAGCCTCAAGGTGATCACGCGGACCGCTTCCATCCGCATCGCGGAGGCCGCCTTCTCCTTCGCCGCCGAGCTGGGCCGCAAAAAAGTAGCGGCCATCCACAAGGCCAATATCATGAAGCTCGCCGACGGCCTGTTTCTGCGCTGCTGCCGTGAAGTGGCCGCGCGCTTCCCCCAGATCGAATACCGCGAGCTAATCGTCGATAACGCGTCCATGCAACTGGTGATCCGGCCGGAGCAGTTCGATATCCTGCTGTTGCCGAATCTTTACGGCGACATCGTCTCGGATCTTGCGGCGGGACTGGTGGGCGGATTAGGCGTGGTCCCGGGCGCGAATCTGGGTGAGCGGCACGCGGTTTTCGAAGCCGTCCACGGCTCGGCGCCGGATATCGCGGGGAAGGGCATCGCCAACCCAACGGCCATGATGTTGTCCGCCGTGATGATGCTGGTTCATTTGAAGGAGCAGGCCGCGGCCAACCGCTTGCGCTCCGCCGTGGAGTCTGTCTACGCGGAACGCAAGCATCTGACTCCGAACGTCGGCGGGAGCGCGGGGAGCAGGGAGTTCACCGATGCGGTGATCGGGGCCCTGAGCAAGTTCCTGAGCGCTCATCACCGCGCGATTCTATCGCGCTTCCATCGCAATTGCGTTTTCGATCCGGCTGAGCCGCGAGCGCAAGGGTCTTATCTCTTCTTCGCTCAATCGTGTCGCGCATCCCTCCACGGTCCGCTGAGCCTGCGCGAACAGGATGCGCCTCTCCGCCGGATCGGACGACGTTGCCGCGATATCGTCCAGCGCGCGCAGCATCCGCAGGCTAACGGCTACGTCGCCCTTGGAATACATCCGAATCTGTTCGAAGGCGGAATTCACCAGGTGATTGAAGTCGATCCACGGCACGCTCACCCGGAGCACACCCGGCGGGTCATAGTAAGAAGGCGCGAGCGCCTCACGGGAAACGAAGCGGATCAGGATGCGGCTCAACTGATCGATGGAGCTGATGGCCGTGGTCGGATCGTTCACCGCGGGTGAGATCGCTTTGAGCGCGATATCCACGATCTGCAACACGCCGAACTCAACGTCCTGCTCCAGCGTGCGCGCCGGGCCCAGGTCGAACGCATCCCGGATCTCGGCGAGTTTTTCGGGCGTGATGCGGCTCGCCTTGGTGGCCATCAACAACGGCGTCCCCGCCGGTACGAATTGACCGGCGCGCCGCGCCACGCGCAAGGTGACATGGCAAGTCTTGGCCACGCCCACCAACGCGCCGATATCGATGAAGCGGATGTAGCCCGATTCCTCGCTCAGGATCGGAGTCTCCTCGACGCCGGGAGGCTCCGCTTGCGGACCGGCCACGCCGGGCACACGCGGGTGCGGCATCAGGCTCTCCAGCATCGCCACTGTTTCGCTGGCGACCCGGTCGACGATATGGCTTACGCTGATGGCTTGCGTGATGTGGTGGATGAAGAACAGCAGCCAGGCGACGCAGGCCAGAGCCAGCACCATCGCGCCCAGCACCGTGGCCACGGGAGCGAAGGGATGGGGCTGCGACCGCGCCGCGGGTAGCGCCGCCATGCAGTAACAGAACGTGCCCAGGAAGATTCCCAGCGTCCACTGGGTCACCCGGTCTCGCGCGAAGCTGACGATGATGCGCGGAGAAAACTGCATGGAGGCCAGCGTCAGGGTCATCAGCACGATGGCGAAGACGATCGAGACCACCGTCATGATCGACCCCGCGATCCCGGCCAGCACCACTTGAGCCACTTGCGGATCGGCGTGCGAGGGGAATAGCGCTCGCGGAACAATGTCGCTTACAAAAGGAAACGTTTCCTCCAGCCACGAAAACACCGCTCCTGCCAGCCCCAGCGTCAACGCGATGATCAACGGGCGGACCAGGAATCCGCCACGCAGGTTGTACATGGCGTGGCGCAGCCACGCGGGCAGGCGATGATTCATGATCCTTTTATCTTAAGACCGGCGTTCTCTTAAGACTGGTGCGGCTTGAACCCCGCGCGCTCCAATGCCGCTCGCGCCCCCGACTCATCCGCCGGCTTGACGTACAGGAACACGCCCACGCGCTCGCTTTGGAAGACCACTCCGCCTTTGTAAGTGTCCGGCTCGGCCAGATAGTCGAAGCCGGCGGTGGTGAGCGCTTCCTCCACGCGCAGAGCCTCGGCGAGCTTCCGGGCCACGTATACCAGGTTCAGCTCTTGCTCGCCGAAGTAATCGGGTTCGCGGCGCATCGGCGCGTTTCAGCCGACGCGGGCCTTGAACGCGTGATACGTCTCCGGGCTGCTGGTCCGGTTGAGGAACTCGGCGTAAGCTTTGCCGACGGTTTCCAGGTTCTTCATGTAGCTGGGGTCCTTGAAGGCGGCGCGGACCTCCGCCAGAATCGGCTCCACGCGCAGCCAGGTGAGCAATATTTCGCGATTGCTTTGGAAGAACAGATCCTCATTAAGCACGCCTGCGGTGATAAAGGAAGCCGCCATATCCCAGTAGCTGGCGGTTTGGCGGAACATCGCGTTGGCCTCGGAGCCGGGCGGGCAAAGCTGGCCGAAATCCGCCATGTTCTTGCACTTGAAATTGGCGACAAACCAAGCCCGCGCCGCGCGCATTTTATCCTCCCGCCGCAGCTCATACAGCTTGATGATCAGGTTCACGTCGTCATAGGTGGCTTTGGACATAAATCCCAGGGTACCTGTTTGGGTGTCCTCCTGCTTTGGTGGCTTACCTCCCGCCCACGCGAACCACACGGCCCGGCCGCAGAGTTCCGAGATCGTGCCCGATAAAGGAGTGACGTAACTCCTCGTCGATGCATTCGTCGAGCAGAATCCGCATTCAGTGCCTTGCGAGAAGCGAGTCCTTTGCCGCTTCCAGGGCTTGGATGGCCATTTCGCGCGTGATCGAGGGAAATCCCTGGAGAAACCGCTCCAGACTGTGACCGGCTTCTAGATATTCGAACAGTGTGCTCACCAGGACGCGGGTGCCGCGGAACACCGGCGCACCGGACATGATCTCCGGATCTGTGACCACGACAGACTCCATACTCCCAATTGTGCCTCAAACTGAGAATTCCCGCTCCCCGCCAGCACATCAAGGTGATGACCCAGCTTGCGGCCGTCAGCGCGAATCCTTACCTGACCGAGGACGACCAGATCCATTGGTTGGCCCTCCGCATGGCGGCCGGGTTGGGGACGCGCAAGGCCGGGCAACTCATCGCCATTTTCCGAACCCCACAGTCGATCTTCCAAGCCTCGAAGTCGGAACTGGAGGCGGCTGGGTTGGCCCCCGCAGTCGCTCAAAGCATCGCCAGCGGATGCGCATTTGAGGACGCCGTGACCCAGCGCGAAAAGATGCTCCAGGCCGGCGCCGCACTGGTCCCCATCACACACCCCGGTTACCCTCCGCGGCTCAAAGAGATCTTCGACCCGCCTCCGCTTCTCTACGCCCGAGGCCGTATGGACTTGCTTGGCACATTGATGCTCGGGGTAGTCGGGACTCGCCGGCCGACGCCGTACGGAATCGCCGCCGCTACACGGCTTTCGCAGGATCTAGCCACCGCCGGTTTGACCATCGTTAGCGGTATGGCTCGCGGAATCGATACTGCCGCGCATCGCGCTGCTCTCGATTGTCAAGGCAATACCATCGCCGTCTTCGGGTGCGGTGTCGATGAGCTCTATCCGGTAGAGAACCGTAAGCTGGCCAAGGAGATAACCGAGAAAGGATTGATTCTGTCGGAGTTCCCTATGGGCGCGCCTCCCTACCCCCAAAACTTCCCCATTCGCAACCGGATCGTCAGCGGAATGGGCGCCGGCGTTCTCGTGGTCGAGGGTGGGGAGTACTCCGGCTCCGCCATCACCGCCAAGCTCGCCGCGGAGCAGAACCGGGAGATCTTCGCGGTCCCGGGCAACATCACTTCCAAGATGAGCTGGGGACCGAATCTGCTGATCAAGCAAGGGGCTAAACTGGTCCAGGAGTGGAACGACGTGGTGGGCGAACTGCCCGCCGAGGATCGCCGCCGCCTTTCGGACCGCTTCCGTAAGCAGTTGAATCTGAATGAGATCGCGGAGGCTGTAACTTCCAGCCCGGTTTCAGCATCCTATCCAACCGAACCGATGAAAACTGTGCAGCGGGCGGTTTTGGCCGCGCTCGCCCCAGATTCTCCGGTATCCTTGGACCACCTGGTTGAGACCATTCCAGGCTGTTCCCCTTCAGAGGTGATCGCGGTCCTGTTCGATCTGGAGATGTCCGGGTTGATCCGTCAGCTTCCCGGAAAGAGCTACCTGAGGGTCTGGGCCGAGTAAAACCCCGGCCGTCCTGGACCGTGCTAAGATTTCGGTTGTCTTTAATAGGAAGGTCACGCAATCATCTATGGCAAGGAATCTCGTCATCGTCGAATCCCCGGCGAAGGCGAAAACCATCGGGAAGTACCTGGGCAAGAACTTCGTAGTCAAGGCCAGCCTGGGCCACGTTAAGGACCTGCCCAAGAAGGATCTGGCGGTGGACGTGGAGCACAACTTCACGCCCGTTTACGAGGTTATCGAAGGCAAGCGAAAGCTGATCGCGGAGCTGAAGCAAGAAGCTAAGAAGTCCGATACCGTGTACCTGGCGGCTGACCCGGACCGCGAAGGCGAGGCCATCTGTTACCACCTTCAGGAAGAGCTCCAGGATCAGAGGGGCGACAAGAAAGGCGCCCTCAAGATCTTCCGGGTGATGTTCAATGAAATCACCAAGAACGCCATCCAGAAGGCCTTCGACAAGCCCGCCGCCGTCAACCTCCACCTGGTTGACGCACAGCAGGCCCGGCGAATCCTGGACCGGTTGGTCGGCTACAAGATTTCGCCCTTGCTGTGGGATAAAGTCCGCCGCGGTCTCTCGGCCGGACGCGTCCAGACCGTCGCTCTGCGGTTGATCGTCGACCGGGAACGCGAAATCCGCGCCTTCCAGAAGCGGGAATACTGGACCATCGACGTTAACCTGGGCGCGAAGAAGCCTCCGCAGCTCTCCGCGCATCTGGCCAAGAAGGATAACGAGAACGTCGAGATTCCGAATGAGGCCGGCGCTCAGGCCATCGTCGCGACGCTCGACGGAACCGACTACGCCGTCAAGTCGGTCACCAATCGCGAAAAGCGCCGCAATCCCGTCCCGCCCTTCATCACCTCCACGCTGCAACAGGAGGCTTCGCGCAAGCTGCGCTTCAGCGTCAAGCGCACCATGATGCTGGCGCAGAAACTGTACGAAGGCGTCGAGCTGGGCTCCGACGAAGGCGCCACCGGCCTGATCAGCTACATGCGTACCGATTCCACGCGCATCTCCAACGACGCCCTGGACGAAGTCCGCGGCATGATTGCCGAGCGCTACGGAGTCGACTACCGCCCCGCTTCGCCCAACGTCTACAAGAGCAAGAAGGACGCGCAGGACGCGCACGAGGCCATCCGTCCCACTTCCTCCCTGCGCACTCCGGAAAGCGTCGAGAAGTACCTGCAAGAGGACGAGCTCAAGCTCTACCGGCTGATCTGGATGCGCTTCGTCGCCTCGCAGATGACGCCCGCCGTCTTCGATCAAACCACTATCGATATCGAAGCCCAGGGCAAAGACAAGGCGACGTACCTGTTCCGCGCGACCGGCAGCGTTCCCAAGTTCGACGGCTTCCTCAAGGTCTACGAAGAGGGCAAGGATCAGAAGGACGAGGACGACGAGGAGTTGAAGCATCGTCTTCCGGCGGTCACCGAAGGCGAAATGCTCAAGTTCCGCTCCATCGAGCCGGAACAGCACTTCACCGAGCCTCCTCCCCGCTTCACCGAAGCCACGCTGGTGAAGGAACTCGAAGCCGACGGCGTCGGCCGCCCCTCGACCTACGCCTCTATTCTCTCCACCATCCTGGAGCGCGAGTACGTTCGTAAGGACGGCGGCAAGTTCATCCCCACGGAGCTTGGCATGGTGGTGACCGACCTGCTGCTCGAAAGCTTCCAGGATCTCTTTGATGTAACGTACACGGCCCGCATGGAAACCGAGCTGGACGACATCGAAGAGGGCAAAGTCGACTGGCGCATCTCCATGGGCGAGTTCTACGAGCGCTTCCAAAAAGACCTGGCCCACGCCGAGCGCAACATGACCGACATCAAGCGCATGGAGCGCCCCACCGATCTGGTGTGCGACAAGTGCGGCAAGCCCATGGTCATCAAGTGGGGCAAGCACGGCAGCTTCGTCGCCTGCACCGGTTATCCTGAGTGCAAGAACACGCGCGAGCTTACCGTCGATCTGCCTGACATCGAGGACGGTAAGGCCGATCTGGGGGAGCAGGACGAAGCCGAGTACTGCCCCAATTGCGGCCGCCCGATGGTGCTGAAGAAGGGCCGCTTCGGGCAGTTCATGGCCTGCTCCGGCTATCCGGATTGCAAAACCACCAAGCAGTTGGGTGAGGCGCAGAAGCCCAAGGATGTGCCGCTCGAAGAGAAATGCCCGCAGTGCGGCAATCAGTTGATCAAGAAGTACGGACGCTACGGCGAATTCGTCGCTTGCTCCAACTACCCCACCTGCAAATTCGTCAAGCAGAAGACCATCGGCGTAAAATGCCCCAACTGTTCGGAAGGCGAGATCGTGGAGCGGCGCAGCAAGCGCGGCAAGACCTTCTACGGCTGCAATCGTTACCCGGATTGCGACTTCGTGGCGTGGGGCAAGCCGATTCCGGAGCGTTGTCCGGAATGCGGCGGTAGCTATCTCATTGAAAAGTACTTGAAGGCTGGTGCTTTTGCCCAGTGCCCCAACAACGAGTGCAAATTTAAGAAGCCTCTAGAGGTTTCCTCTGAGGCGCCCGCCGAAGCGCCCGTGGGGTCGGGAGTGTAAATGGCGACGGCCGGCGCCAAGAGCGCCGATTTCGGATTGGACTTTCGCTCCGGACGATTCGGCGAACCGCTCACGGCTCGCAAGATGTTCGGCCGCGGGGCCTGGACGCTGGCGTTCGCATTGGTCCTGTTTTTCATCAACCACGCCGAATACCCCGGACCCGCCGCCAATCTGCTGATCGTCCTGGGCCTGATCGCGCTTGGCTTTTTCGCCGCGGGCTGGCTGACCATGCAAGCGGGCAAGGTTGGCCGCTTCCAGATTCGCGACCGGATTCTCGATGGTCTTGCGCTCAAGGGTGAGGAGCGGGTGCTCGAGGTCGGATGCGGCTCAGGTCTCATGGCCATTGGCCTTGCCAAGCGCCTCAAATCCGGCCGCGTCACCGGGCTCGATCAAACCGATGAAGCGGAGCAGGCCAAGGAAAACGCCAAGCTGGAAGGCGTCGCAGACAAAGTGCGCATCGACACCGGCGTTTCCGCCAAGCTGGTTTACCCGGACAATCATTACGACGTTGTGGTGAGCGCGCTGGCGCTGCGCGATTTGGGTGACGCCGATGTCCGGGATCGGATGGTTCAAGAAATGTTCCGGGTCTTGAAACCCGGCGGGATTTTGACCATCTTCGACACCGCCGGCGTGAGCGATTACGCCGGAGTGCTCCGCTCCGCCGGAGCCCAGAGCGTCGAGCTGTCGCCGATTATTTGGTACGGCGTCCAACCCGCCCGCACCGTCACCGCGCGAAAGTAGTCCTTCGTGCATTCGCGTCCATTCGCGGCTAAGAAAAAATGCTCAACCGGCTGGCGTTCACCGAGCCTTCAGTCCGGCTATAAGGCACCGGCTAGGGTCTAACCCAAAGAGTGTCGTACGGTGGGGTGCAAGCGGCATATATGCTACGGATATGCCGATTGGAGGACTCGTAAGCCCCTTCCTTTCTTTCATTGTAGTTACACAATCTAAATTGGTACCTTTGGCTCTTGATTTCCCAGATTGGTACTGGTACACTTGGCATTCCCTCGGATTTTAGCGGAGGTTCTACAGTACCACTATGTCTATGTTCAAGCGGCGGTCTCTTAGTTTGGCCTTGGGTTTGCTCGCAGCGGCCGGCTCCTGTTGCGCCGGAGCTTTGAGTTTCACAGGGACTTTCGACTTTGATAGCGACACCTTCATCACTACCATCTCAACGGTGGGGCCTCAGACCGAGTTCTTCGTGAGTACTTTAGGGTATGGCGGAGGAACAAACACTGCCGATCAGTCCATCCCCGCAGGCGGCTTTGCGCCGGCGTTGGCGCTTTTCGATCCAAGCGGAAACCTGGTGGATTACGACTTTACGGGCGGCACGGCGGTGGGGAGCGGCTGTAGCAACGGCACCAACCAATATCTCGGTCTTTGCCAGGATGGGACGCTGGACTTCTCGACCGCAGTAACGGGAACCTATACGCTTGTTTTGACCGAATGGAGCAACGCTCCCAATGACTCGACATTAGGCGCCTATGAGTCCGACCTGCTTCCGGCACACACGAACCTTACAACTCCGCCTTTTCAAGACTTCCTCGGCGACCAATTGAATGGGAACTGGGCGCTCGACGTAACCGCCGACGCGCTTCCCGAACCGGCGACAGCATCCTTAGTTCTAATCGGTCTTGGCGCGGTGGCTGCCTGGAGGAAGCGCCGGTCCTGATTCTTCAACACGGAGGGTGCTCGATAACAATATGAATAAATATGGAATAGCGGTATTCCTAATCGCTGCCTCGATCTGCTCCGCGGATGGCGTTCTGACCGGGGACACCTACATCACCACGAGCAACACGGTAGCCAACTTCGGTACGCTGGCTTCCATGAACGTCGGGAGCGGGGGAACATCACTGGTTCAATTCAGTCTGACTAACCTGCCCGCCGGGCTGCAGCCGAGCCAGATCCAAGCCGCTACTTTGGTCCTTTACGCAAACCGAGTGGCGGTGGCAGGCAACATCAACTTTTTCAACGTAACCGGTTCCTGGTCGGAACTCACGGTGACGCAGGCAGCGCCGCCAGTGATCGCCGGTTCCCCTTTTGCTTCCGCGGCCGTTTCCACCACCGGATACGTCATAACGGATGTGACCTCAGCCGTTCAGACCGCGTTGCTGGGAGGCTCGGTGAGCTTTGCCATCGGTGCGGCGGGAAGCACAATTGCGCTCTTCGATACGAAGGAGAGCACGACAACCAGCCATCCGGCAGAGCTTCAGATTATACTGGCCAACACTGGTCCGCAAGGTCCGACCGGGCCCGCCGGTCCGCAGGGTCCCCAGGGCGTGGCGGGTACAAATGGTCAGCAGGGCTCGCAAGGTCCCGCAGGCGCGCAAGGCCCAGTTGGTCCGCAGGGTCCTCAGGGTACCCCTGGCGCCACCGGAGCTCAAGGCACTCCGGGATTGCCCGGCGCGGCCGGTCCTGCCGGACCTTCCGGTCCTTCAGGGCCCACGGGACCGCAGGGTCCTGCCGGATCGGGTTTGACGGTCAAGGATGCCAACGGGAACGTCTTGGGAACAATGGTCTACTTCGATGGCTATGAGACCGTTGGCGTGTATACGACGAACAAGTACTTTATTTACCTGGGACTCGATGGGACGTTCTACCCTTCCCAGATCTGGTGGACCGGAAGCACCGGCACCCTCGAGTGCAGCGGCACCGGATACCTCAACGATGGCGGCGAGGCACAAAATGGGACCCCGGAGGTTATGTACACAAAGTCGGTAAGCTTCTCGGCCGCGCTCAATTCCCTGATCGTCCCCAGCGGCTCTGGCGTCACCGCAACCTCGACTGGGGGCCATGCCGTTACCTCCATCGAGAATCCGACCTGTATGTGGGCCAGCAATCCGAATTCGACCTACACCACCAGCGGTTGGCCGATTAGCGAGGTTAGCGCCACCACCATCGGCTGGGCCAGCGGTGTGCTTACCGGCAACCCCCTGCACGCTGCAGCGCCGCTTCAGTTGCCGTAGTTGAAGACCGAATCGGACTCGTTAAGCGTCAAGAAGGCCCGCTCCACTCCGGGGTGGGCCTTTTTTCTGCTGATCGCCATTCTTCTTGCCAACGCCTACGCCCTCCGGCACGAGCTTTCCAGCGCCCGCGTCGATCTCAATGACAATGTCTTCCACTACACGCTGATCGAGCATACGGTTCAGGCGGTCGAGAGCCGGCAAAATCCGCTTGATTTCTGGGTGCCGGAATGGTCCTTCGGTTATCCCGTCTTCCGCACTTACCAGCCCCTGGCGCATTGGTTCGTTGCCGCGTTGTATTTCGCTATGGGCAAGACGGTGCCCCTGATGACACTGTTCGTTTGGGTCCGCTATCTCTTGCTGGTGTTGCTTCCCTTATCCTTTTTCACGAGCGCCCGGCTGCTTTCCCTTCCTCCGCCCGCGGCGGTTGCGGCAGCACTGCTCGCGCCGCTGATCGCCACCCAGGGGCTCTACGGCCTGGAGGCGGAAAGCTTCGTTTGGGCCGGCCTGGGCCTGTTTACGCAGCTCTTCGCGACGCACCTTTTGTTGCTGGGAATCGGCCTGTCCTTCCAGGCTTTGCGAACCGGGAAGGGGCTGACCTTCGCCGGCGCGGTGCTGGGACTGACGTTTCTGGGTCACATGATTTATGGCTACGTCGGACTGATCACTACGTTGCTGATGGCGGCAATGCTGCTGCCGGAGGCGCGGGAACATGCGGAACGCATTCGTGTGGGGGGGCGGGTGCTGTGGATCTGGGTGGCTTCGGGCTGTATCGCCGGGTTCCACTTATTCTCTTTGCTCGCGGATCGCGGAATTACGAACCATAGCCACTGGGAACCAACCTGGAAATGGGATTCCTTCGGCCCGGCTGCCGTGTTCCACCAACTATTCACCGGCGGCGTGCTGGATTACGGACGCCTGCCGGTGCTCTCGATCCTGGCCTTGCTCGGTGTGGCCGCAGGTGTTTGGTTTTTGACCGGGCGCGGACCAGCGGAATCGGCTATTGCTCCCATGGCCTCCTGGAGCTTGCTTACCGCGGCGGCGCTGTTTTGGACGCTGCTGTATTGCGGCAGGCCCTTGTGGGGGCGGGCTCTGTTGCTGGCCGGCATCACCTCCGATTTTCAATTGCATCGCTTGATCGGGGCGGTACAGATCTTCCTGATCTTTCTGGGAGGCGCGGGGCTGGCGCAGTTATGGAAGTGGATCGGCTCGCGCAAGCTTATCTGGTCCGGCCTCGTGACCATCCTCATCCTCACTCCGGCAGTCCGGGAACGGCGCGCGACGCTAAAAACCGAGGCCCAGTGGGGCCAACAGAACCTGGACGCCTTCGCTTACGCTGAGCCCACTTTGGAGACCGCAATTCAAAAGGCCAAGGACCGGGGCAATCGCGTTTACGCCGGACTCGGCGGGAATTGGGGCGCGCAGTGGAAGGTCGGATACGTGCCGTTTTACGCCTTCCTCGGCCCCCAGGAAGTTCCGGCAGTCTCGTATTTGTATCACACCCTGTCGCTGGCGGGCGACTTCGTACCTCGGTTCGACGAAAACGTCCCTGCGTTCTACCAGCTATTTAACGTGGGGACCTTGGCCGCCGCCCAGGCGGATCTTGTGTTCGTCCAACCGGCGGGCGCCTTTGGCGGGTTTCGCTTGTGGAGCACTCCCACCGATGGATACTTCGATCTGGTGGATGTGCCGTACGCCGCTGCCGTAAACCGCAGCACATTTTTCGAGGTTAATGACCGTTGGCTGCACAGTCTTTGGATTTTCGAGCATGCGCATCTGGCCCTGGACCTCAGAGCCCCCGTTCCGAACACGATTCCCATGCTTCCGCCGGGTCCGTTGCCGAGACTCCCGCCGCCCCAGGAACGCGGGTCCGTGGAGAACCAGCGCGTTCAGGGCGCAGTGTATTCGGCCGAAGTTCGGGCGCTGCGGCCGACTTACGTATTGTTCAAGATGAGTTGGCACCCGAACTGGAAGGTTTACTTAGACGGCACCCTCACGCCAACAGTGATGCTTTCGCCCGGATTCATCGGAGTGCCGGTAACGGCTGGAACTCATCGGATCTTGTGCCGGTATGAATCGGGTATGGCCAGCCCTTTGCTCGCGGGCGTGGGACTGCTGTTGGCGCTCGCCATGAAGCTGGCGGAGAGAAAGCTGATTTCCTCCAGGCTCAGCAGCGCTGCTTCGCCGTCATTCATGCCGTAGCGCGACGGCTGGATCGACCCGCAGCGCCCGCCGCGCCGGGATAACGCTCGCCACGACGGCGATCGCCAGCATCAGCGCCAAGGCGGCGTAGATCGACACATCCCCGAAGACGGTGAGCACCAGTGGCGCGTGGAACGATTGAGTGGCTAGCAGGATCACATTGGCCGCCACGCCCAGCGCGAACCCCACGCCCAGCCCGATCGCCACCGGCCGCAGTCCGCCAGCCAGGATGGATGTCAAGACTGACCGCGAGGTTGCGCCCAGAGCCACGCGAATGCCGATCTCGCGGGTCTGTTGGCTCACCAGGAACGCCATCACTCCGTACACGCCCACGCCCGCCAGGATGAGCGCCAGCACCGCGAGAACCCCGGCAACCCAAAGCACCACGCTGTTGAGACTGCGCTCGGCGGACACGAAGCTGTCCAGGCCCACCAGATCCAGGCTGGGAAGCAGGCTGGAATCCATCGAGCCCACCGTGGTGCGTACAGCGGCAAGGGCCGCGTTGGCATCGCCGCGCACCCGGAACGCGATTTTGCCGGAATTCGGAATCTCCGCGCTGGGCAAATAGGCGTGCAGCGGATCCACCTCCGAAATGCTGACGAAGCGCGCGTCCTTGGCCACGCCGATCACCTCGAAGCCGGTATACCGCTTCTGAAAGTCGAGATCGAACGAAATGGTCTGGCCGAGCGGGTCCTGGCCCGGCCAAAAATTCTTCGCGGTAGACTCAGTGACCACGATCACGTGCGCCTTGCGCTTCGCTTCTTCGCGTGTGAAGTCGCGCCCGCGCAGCAGCCGTATCCCGAGCGTGTCCAGGAATCCGTCGGATGCGAGGGTTATCAGCGTCGGGGCTTCGAGCTTGCCGATCCGGGAGGGGACGGTGTACGTGCCGTTGAAGGGCAGGCGTCCGATGGCGACGCCGGCCAGCTCCGGCAGCGTTTCCAAGCGCTCGCGCAGAGCCAGGGTTTGATCGGGCCGCGCGTTGGCGGTCAGCGCGTAGGTGTTGCGCGCGTCGTAGCCCGGGTCGCCCTGAAGCGACTGGGAGGACGATCCCGCCACCGCCAAACCCACCACAACCAGGACCACCGAGACAGTCACCTGGGTCCCCAGCAACAGGCCTCGCAAACGCGACCGCCCGGGCTGTATGTCCGGCGCATCCTGCTTCATCGCCGCGTTAAGCCCGGCGCGCGTCGCCTGCAAGGCCGGCGTCAGTCCGAAGCACACTCCGGTCAGCAAACTCAGCATCAGGCTGTAGAGTAGAGCGTGAGAATCGGGGGTCAGGTCCAGGTCGATCATGGTGATGTGGAAGCCCTGAAGCACGTTGATCAACGCCACCCACACCAGCCTCGCGCTCCAGACCGACAGCAGCATTCCAGCGACGCCGGCGATCAGCGACAGCAGCAAACTTTCAGTCAGCAACTGGCGCACCACGCGTCCGCGGCTGGCGCCGAGAGCCAGCCGGATGCCGATCTCCCGCTGCCGCGCGACCCCTCGCGCCAGCAGCATGTTCGCGACATTCGCGCAGGCCACCAGCAGCACCAGACTCACCACCAGCAGCACTCCGGCAACCGATTCCTCGACGCGCGGGTCATCGGTGGATCCGAAATAAACCGCCTTCTGCAGCTTGAGTGTGGTTGTGCGGTCGGTTTCTTTTTGACCCGCGAGATACCGCCGCAGTCCGAGATCGGCGGCGGCCTGAGCCTGCGAACGCGTCACCCCCGGCTTCAGGCGCGCCAGCAGTTCGAAGCCCGGACGCGTTGAGGAATCGCGCCACTTCGCGCGCCAGCCCGAATCGGACGCCGGACCGTACGTCGCGTCGAGTTGGTCCAGCATGGAGACGGGCGCAAAGAAGTCATTGGCCAGCGGAAAGTACGCCTCCGTGCCGGTAAACTCGCGCGGAGCGACGCCGATAATCGTGTACGCCACCCCATTCAGCTTGATGCTCTGCCCGAGCGCGCGCGCATCGCCGTGATATTTCGCCTGCCAGAAGCGATAGTCGAGGACCACGACGGGGCTGGCTCCCGCAACTCGATCTTCGTCCGGCAGGAATGCGCGTCCGATGAGGGGCTTCACTCCCAGGTCGCGGAAGTAATTGGCGGAGACCGCGTAGCCCGCGGCGGATTGGTCTGAACCGTTGATCCCGGCCAGCACATGGATTCCGGAGACCGCGGCGATCACGGTCGAAAACGCGCTGGTGTTGTCACGCAGGTATTCGTACTCGGGATACGCGAAATTGTATTGGATATTTCCCAGAGACCGGCTGGCGAACCAGCGCTCCAGGCGCACCACGCGGCTGGGATCGGCGACGGGAAGCTGCTTGAGCGCGATCGCATTGTAGATGCCGAAGACGGTTGCGTTCGCCCCGATCCCCAAGGCCAGCGCGATCACCGCGGTGAGCGTGAAACCCGGGTTGCGGCGCAGATTCGCGCATCCGTAGCGAATGTCGCGAAAGAACTGTTCGATCCAGGCGAAGGAGCGGGCCTCGCGATGCAATTCCTTGGCTTGCTCGATGCCGCCGTATTCCCGGCGAGCCGCCAGAGCAGCATCGGCCGGACTCATCCCGCGACGTTCGAAGTCTTCCTGCAACAGAGCCAGGTGCGCTTCCATCTCGCGCGTCATTTCGCGCTCGGCATCTGCCTTGCGAAACAAATTGGCGAATCGCAGCCATGCCCGCCGCATCGCTCAGGCTCCCTCAGTGAGCAGCTTTTCGACCAGCCCTGACATTCTGCGCCAGCGTCGCGTTTCTTCCGCCAACGCCTGCTCTCCGGCCTTGGTGATCGCGTAGAACTTGGCCTCCCGATTCGATTCGGTCTTGGCCCAGGCGCCTTTGATGCGGCCCTGCTGCTCCAGCCGCACCAGCGCAGGATAGAGAGTGCCTTGATTGAGCTGGAGCGATTGGCCCGATGCCTGCTGCAGCCGTGTGGCGATCGCGTAGGCGTGCTGGGGTCCCAGGCTCTCCAGCGTCCGTAACACGATCAGGTCCAGGGTTCCCTGCAAAAGCGCCATCTTTTCCCGTTCACTAGACCGCGCTTCACTAGACATTCAAGTGGACTCCTGGAGGGAAGTATGCACCCAGCTCCACTAGACTGTCAAGTGAAAACGCCAGCGGCGCGAAATGGAAGCGCGGATGTATACTTGATCGTCAGGAGAACCCTATGCCGGACGAACCGAAGGAAATCAAGGAGATCGTTGAGGAAGCGGCCGATCAGCCCGGCTGGAGCCGCAGGCGCGTGTTCAACGCGGCCTCGCTTGCGGCCCTCGGAGGCGCTGCGCTCACCGGACTTCCCTTCCAGCGCGCGCAGGCCCAGGAAGGCAAAAAGGTCGAGGATCTCGAAGACTTCAAGTACGACCTGGAAAAGCAGACGCACTGGGTCGGACCCGGCGGTTCGGCCAAGGAAGCTACCGTCGAGGAGTTCCCGGTTTCGCAGAGCATCGCGGGTGTCTCCATGCGCCTGGATCCCGGAGCGATTCGCGAATTACATTGGCATTCGCTGGCGGCCGAATGGGCCTACATGCTGGAAGGCCGCTGCCGCGCCACGGTGATCACCCCCGAAGGCCAAGCCGACATCGCCGATTTCGAAAAGGGCGACACCTGGTATTTTCCGCGCGGCCACGGCCACGTGCTTCAGAACCTGGGACCCGGACCGTGCCACTTCCTGCTGGTTTTCGATAACGGACATTTCTCCGAGTTCGGCACCTTTAGCGCGACGGACTGGATCAACAACACCCCGCCGGACATCCTGGCTCGCAACCTGAATCTGCCTACCAGCGCTTTCGGCGCATTCCCCAAGAAGGAGCTGTACATCGGACCGGGCCGCGTTCCTCCGCAGAACATGGAGCCTTTCCGCAACGCCGACATTCAGCCTGCGCAGGGCAACCATAAATACCGGCTCGATCATGTTGCGCCGCGCGTCTACCCCGGCGGAACCGAGTATCTGGTGTCCTCGGTCGAGTTCCCCATGCAGACCACTCTGACCGCGGTAAAGATGACGTTGCAGCCCGGCGCTTTGCGCGAGATGCACTGGCATCCACACGCCGATGAGTGGCAGTACTACATCAAGGGCCGATCCCGCATTCGCATCTTCGGATCGCATTCGCGCACCAAGGAAGCCGAGTTCGGTCCAGGCCAGGTGGCGTTTATCAAACAGGGCTACGGGCACTACGTCGAGCAGCTCGGCAATGAGCCGACGGAGATCCTGGTCCTGTTTAACAGCGGCGTCTATCAGGAGATTTCGCTGTCGAATTGGCTGGGCGGGAACCCCGTGTCGATCCTCGAAACCAACTTCGGCATCTCTTCGGCGCAGATCGCTCAGCTTCCGAAGAAGGAGACCGGCATTTTCGGCAAGAAGGCATAACCGAAGCCGGCCTGAGAATTTTCCTTCGGATTTTTGACTAGGGGTATTGAATCCCCTGGTGGTTCCATTCCTGGCGCTGGCGGCGGGCATTATGCTTGCTCGCTGGCTTTCCTTTGCGGCGTTCGATGCCGCCTGGCCGATCCTGGCTTTCTTAAGTTTGGCTGCTCTGGCTGGGCGAACACGCCCGCTTCGCCGGACCTGCATCAATCTTGCGCTGGTTTTCGCCGGGATTCTGGATTTCGTGCTGCACCAGCCCCCTCCGCCGCCCGAAATCGACGCCGGGTTCCGCGAAACGGTGCTGCTGGACGGCTGCGTGGTTGAGCCCACCGTTTTCTCGCCCGGCCGCGAGCAGTTCACTCTGGAGCTGGATTGGCGTGCACGGGCGCGCGTGAGTCTGGCATTAGACGAAAACGGCGCGGACGATCCCTCGCCCCAGCAAATGCTCGCCTACGGCCAGCGAGTAGAAATCGAAGCTCGCGTGCGCAGCCCGCACAATTACGACAACCCCGCCGGTTTCGATTACGCGGCGTATCTCGCGCGCCAAAACATTTTCTGGACCGCGACGATGCCTCCCCGCTCACGCGCGACCGTTCTTCCCGGCCGCTGCGGCTCACGTCTACTATCCATCGTGTATGCGCTGCGTACAGCAGCGCTCCAAAGAATAGACCGGCTCTACGCGGGCGACAGCTACTCGACTGGAATGATGGAAGGCATCCTGATCGGCGAAACTTCCGGCCTGGAGCGCGTCTGGACCGAAGATTTCCGGCGCACCGGAACGTTTCACGCTCTGGTGATCTCCGGCGTCCACGTCACGGTGCTCGCCGGAGTATTGCTGTTCCTCTTGCGGCTGTGCGGCGTCCCGGAACTGGGCGCGTTGGCGGTCACGGCCGCGGCCGCGTGGCTCTACGCGCTGGTCAGCGGATTCTCGGCGCCGGTGGTGCGGGCTGCGGCTGGATTCAGTCTGTTCCTGATCGCGCGATTTCTCTTCCGCCGCACGCGCATCTTAAACTTGCTTGCCGCGATCGCCCTCGCCTACGCGCTATGGGATCCGAACGGCCTGTTTGACGCGAGCTTTCAGCTCTCGTTCCTTTCCGTCGCGGCTATCGGGGCCCTCGCCTCACCCCTGCTCGATCCAAGAATAGCCCCGCTCTCCCGAGGCGTGCACGGCCTCGACGAGCGCGCCCGCGACGCTCATCTGGACCCTCGCGTAGCGCAGGCCCGCGTGGAGCTACGGCTGGCGGCCGAAACATTCGCGCTGTGGACCAAGCTGCCGCAGCGCTGGGCGGAGCGTATCGCGGAGTGGTGCAGCCGGCTCGCGCTCTTCGCGCTACAGATGGCGATTCTATCCACAGTGATTCAAATCGGCCTCGCCCTTCCCATGGCCGAATACTTCCATCGCGTGTCGTTTACCGGGCTGACAGCGAACCTTTTGATCTGTCCTCTCATGGAAGCCGTAGTACCTCTGGGATTCGCGGCTGTCTTCACCGGCTCGCGTTGGCTCGCCGCACTTGCCGGGTGGTTATTGAAACTCTCGGCGCGCATCGCGGACTGGCACGCGGCTCTCGAACCCTCCTGGCGCGTGCCTGACCCTCCTCTATGGCTCGCCGCGGCGCTGACCATCGCGCTGATCGTGCTCGCCTGCGTCGCGCGCCGCAGAATCGTCTGGATTCCGGCCACCGCCGTCGTACTCGCACTGTTTGCACTCCTGGTCTGGCATCCCTGGCCGCCGCAAATCGCGCCGCACCAGCTCGAGCTCACCGCCATCGACGTCGGTCAGGGGGATAGCCTCCTGCTGGTGTTCCCCGGAGGAGCACGCATGCTGGTCGACGGCGGGGGATTGCTCCAGTTCGGCCGCGTACGCAAGGCGAACTTGAATATCGGTGAGGATGTGGTCTCGCCGTATTTGTGGAGCCGGGGAATCAAACGACTGGATATAGTGGTCGCCACGCACTCGCACGAAGATCACATTGGAGGTTTGCCGGCGATTCTCGAAAACTTCCGCCCTAAGGAGCTGTGGGTGGGCGCGAATCCCTCCCAGGATCTGGAAGACGAAGCCCGCCGCCTCGGCATCCGCGTCCTGGAGCGGCGCGTCGCACCTCCGTTCGGCTTCTCCGGCGCCATAATCGCCATCGTCTCGCCCCCTGAGGACTACTCGGCGGCAAAGCTGGGCAATAACGATTCCCTGGCCTTCCGGGTGAGCTTCGGCGAGCGCTCCTTCCTTCTGACTGGCGATCTGGAGAAGCCGATGGAGGGCCGCCTCTTGGCTGAGGGCTTGGCGGAGCATGCCGACGTGCTCAAGGTGGGGCACCACGGCTCCAGAACCTCCAGCATCCAACCCTTCCTCAGCTCGGTATCGCCTTCCGTGGCTATCGTTTCCGCCGGCTACGAGAACTCTTTCGGCCACCCTAACCAGGATGTCTTGAAGCGCCTGGATAGCCTCCACGCCGCCGTCTTGCGTACCGACCTTGACGGTTTGGTGACGGTCTCCACCGACGGCCGCCGGATCTGGTTCGACCAAATGGCGTGGCACAAGGAGATACAGGCGCCGTGGTATCCATTTCAAGTGGATTTGGTACACTAGGCTAGGTGAGAGGAGGATCGCCTAGGACGCTCGAAGTGCGGCTACCTGGAGTGATTTTCGGATCGGCCATTCTGGCGATCTTGTTCGCCGGACCGGGGCGGGCTTTCGACCCTGAGGAAGTCACCAATCCCCTTGTCGATAAGTTCCTTAGCGCCAGCAAGATACAGCAAGAAGCCCTGCGGGGTACGCAAACCGAAGTGGAGATCGACGCGCAGCTTCCCAAGCTGAAAGAGTCGGGAAAGATCAAAGTTTTGCGCATCGTCAAACGCTTGGGTGAGATCACGTACCATCGCCTGGGAGACTTCGTAGGGGACCGGACGGTCCAGCACGAAGTGATCGAAAGGTACCTGGCGCTGGAGACCGAGAATTCGGAGAATCCCTCCATCGCCATCACTCCCGCCAATTACAAGTTCCGCCTGAAGACGCGCATGACCCAGGGCGACAGCCGGACCCTGGTGTTCGAGCTCACTCCCAGGAAAAAAGCCGTCGGCCTATTCAAAGGCGAGCTGTGGATCGACGCGGCCACAGGCATGCCGCTGCGCGAATCGGGAACATTAGTGAAGAACCCTAATTTCTTGCTGAAGAGCGTAGCCTTTGTGAACGAATTCAAGCTTCAAAACGGCGTATCTTTTCCATCGCGCACCGAGTGCCACGTGGACACGCGTATTGCCGGACGCGCGGACTTGACCATCCGCTTTAGCACCGTCGCTCCCGCGGCGGAAGAGCCTCAGGCGGAGATCGCCGGTGCTCCTTAGATCAACCGTCCCCTCCAATTACAATGGAGTGGACGCGCCACTCCATACCAAACATCCATGAGAACCTTATTTCTGAATCCTCCCTCTTTTCAGGGCTTCGATGGCGGCGCCGGGTCGCGCTGGCCCTCCACCCGCGAGATCGAATCGTACTGGTATCCGGTGTGGCTGTGCTACCCGGCCGGCATGCTGCCGGACAGCAAGGTTCTGGACGCGCCTCCGCACGGCGTGACGATTGAGGAGACCGTCGCGCAGGCCAAGGATTTCGAGCTGCTGGTTCTGTTCACCTCCTCGCCCGGTTTTCACGTCGACGTGAAAATCGCGGAGATGATGAAGGACGCCAATCCCAAGATGCAGGTGTGCTTCGTCGGGCCCCCGGTGACCATCGAGCCCGATAAGGTCCTGAACGCCACCAAGGCCATCGACTTCATCGTGCGCCGCGAGTTCGACCATCAGATCGCCAACTACGCCAAGGGCACGCCGCTTTCCGAACTGCCCGGCGTCAGCTATCGCGACAACGGCAAGAACATCCACAATCCCGAAGGCCCGGTCATCGAGAACCTGGATGAACTGCCGTGGGTGACCAAGGTCTACAAGCGCGACCTGGATTTCCGCCGCTATAACGTCCCGTTTCTGCTGAATCCTTACATCTCCTTCTACACCACGCGCGGCTGCCCGGCCATGTGCACCTTCTGCCTGTGGCCGCAGACGCATTCGGGCCACCGCTGGCGATTGCGCTCGGCCAAGGACATCGCCAATGAAGTGCAGTTCGCGCTGGAGAATTTCCCGGGCTTAAAGGAAATCTTCTTCGACGACGACACTTTCAATTACCGCAAGCAGCGGACGCTGGAAGTTTGCGCGGAGCTGAAGAAGCTGAAACGTTCACGTGGTCCTGCACTTCGCGCGTCACCACCGATTACGAAACGCTCAAGGCCATGAAGGAAGCCGGCTGCCGCCTGCTGATCGTGGGCTATGAGACCGGCGACGAGCAGATCCTCAAGAACATGAAGAAGGGCGCGACCATCGATATGGCGCACGCGCTTCACCGACGAACGCCCACAAGCTGGGCCTGACGATTCACGGCGACTTCATCGTGGGCATGCCGGGCGAGACTCGCGAGACCATCCGCAACACCATCGATTTCGCCAAAAAGCTGGATGTGCGAGACCATTCAGGTATCCATCGCCCACGCTTATCCGGGCACCGAGTTTTATCAATACGCGCAAGCAGAACAACCTGGTGCAACTCGAACATGTCGGACGATCGAGGGCCACCAGTTGCCCAACGTGATCTATCCCGGCATTCTGGACCGCGCCGAAATGGTGGATTGGGTGGAGCGCTTCTACGGCGAATATTATTTCCGCCCCAAGGCCGCCTGGCGCATCGTCCGCAAGGCCATGTTCAACGGCAATGACCGCAAGCGGCTCTACAAAGAGGCCAAGACCTACCTCAGCCTGCGCCACAAGCGCCAGAAGTATGTGGCGGAGTACAAGTCCGCGGGAGGCGACCCGTCACTCAAGGAATCCGGCATTGAGGAGCCGGCTCTCAAATGAAGCGGTTGCGTTAATGCGATTCCGACCAACGCCTGCGCTGGAAGACGCGCCTGTTCCTGGCGCTGGTGATCGTCTGCCAGCCGCTGGGCAATCTGTCTCTCACCGTCGGCATGAAGCACCGCCCGCTGGATTCGCCGCTGGACTATCTGGCCGCGATTTTTACTCCCTACGTGGCGGTTGGCATCGCGCTGCTGATCGTGTGGCTGCTCTCGCGGATGGCCCTGCTGAGCTGGGCGGACTTGAGCTACGTTCTGCCCCTCACCGCCATCGGCTATATCATCACGGCTGTCGTGGGGCGCGTCGTGCTGAATGAGCAGATCAGCGCGTCGCGCTGGTCCGGCACGGTGCTGATCGTGGCCGGGACAGCTCTGGTGGGCATGACCGATTCGAGAACGTCGCTGGAGGAGGCAGGCTGATGACCGCGGATGCAGAGCCTGGCTGCTGGTGGCCTTGATTGTCGCGGGAACGGTGGCCGGCGACACCTTGCAAAGCTTCGAGATGAAGCGGCACGGAGAGATTCACTTCCGCGCCAGCGGTCTGGGGCGGGTGTGCGCCAACCTGGCCATGAAGAAGTATCTGATCCTGGCGATCGTGTGCATGGCCATTTCCTTCTTCGCCTTCATGACCCTGGTCTCTGAAGCCGACCTGAGCTTCGCCGTGCCGGCTTCGGCAGCCAGCTTCGTTTTCGAAACCATCCTGGCGCGTCTCATCCTGCGGGAGCGGGTGGACGCCAAGCGCTGGATGGGCGCGGCTCTGGTGGCCGGCGGCGTGGCTCTTCTGGCTCTGTAGAATCCCCACGTGATGGTCGAAATCGCGTGCGCGATCGCGGCCGGGTACCAGATTTTCGCCGTCGTTGCCTGCCTTCGCTTTCGCGCTTCCTCCAACAGAACGGCGACCGTGAGGGAGCGGCGGCCGCCTGTCTCGATCCTCAAACCCGTGCGCGGGCTCGACGCCGGATTCCGCGAGGCCATCGCCTCGCATTGCCGGCTGCAAGGAGATTACGAACTGCTCTGCGGCGTCCGCTCATTGAGCGATCCCGCCGTGGAGGTGCTCCGCGAGTTCCCTCAAGTTCGCGTGATCGAATGCCGTACCGAGACCCCCAATCAAAAAGTCGGCGTGTTGATGGATCTGGCGCGCGAGGCCCGCCACTCCATCTTGATCGTCAACGACGCCGACATTCGGGTCGAACCGGATTATCTTTCGCGCGTCACCGCGCCTCTCGAAGACCCGGGCGTGGGGCTGGTAACGTGTCTCTACCGCCCGGAAGGTTCGACCTTCGCCGCGCGCTTTGAAGGGTTAGGCGTGTCGACCGAATTTGCGCCCTCCACTCTGGTGGCCCGCCTGGTGGGCGTGGAGGAGTTCGCCATGGGCTCCACGCTGGCCTTCCGCCGAGCGGACCTCGACCGCATCGGTGGATTTGCAGCCATTGCGGATTATCTGGCGGACGATTATATGCTCGGCGCAAAACTGCATGGGTTAGGCCTGCGCTGCATGTTGAGCGGCGTGATCGTCGCGACGCATTTGGGCGGGACGTGGGCCGATGTGTGGACCCATCAAGTGCGCTGGGCCCGGACCATTCGCGTGTCGAAATTCGGCGGCTATCTCGGGTTGCCCGTGACCTTTGGGACGTTCTGGGCTCTCGTGGCCTTGTGCTTGGGCCACGGCGCAATCGCGGCGGCGCTTCTCGCCGTGCGCCTTATGATGGCGTTGGCGTCCGGCTGGATGGTCGTGCGTCACCGCGACGTGCTGCTCTTGTGGTTCCTGATCCCATTGCGCGACCTATTCGGCGCCGCAGTGTGGGCCGTGGCTCTGTTCGGCAACTCCGTCGTTTGGCGAGGGCAGAAGCTCCGGTTGGATCGTGAGGGCCGTGTGCTAAACTAGCTTCTGAAGTCCCACCTCTCGCGCCCGTAGCTCAGTTGGATAGAGCGTCTGGCTACGAACCAGAAGGTCGCATGTTCGAGTCATGCCGGGCGCACCACTACTTGCAACAACAGCAGCGTCCAGACTCGCAACGCCGAGCGCGACCGGCTGTGACGGGTCTCGGGCGGACAACAAAAAAGGTAGTGGGGGATGCGCATCGCCCCACTACCGTAAGTTTCAAGGAGCCTGAACTGAAATCAGACTTGTTTATAAGGCTGCCTATTGGCGGGCCAAGGTCACCTTGGGCGTCGAGAGGTAGCCGACAATTTCATCCTTCTTCACTTGGTTGACCACGATCTCGTACGGCTGCCGGCTGTCATGCACGTAAAGCTGCACCGGCTCATTGATGGTGCGGTCCCGCTTCTCCACCAGCTTGTCGTCGGCCGAAACGGTCACCGTGAAACGGTTGTGCTTCGGGTCGGCCTTCTTAAGCGTCAGGATCACGTCGCCGATCTTTTTCTGCGTCTGCCCCTTGTTCAGGTCGAACTCGGCGTAGTTGCGGTCGCCGAGCTCGCGCAGCGCTTGCAGGTCCTTCGCGTTGGTGGCGATCAGGCCGCTCATCACGCCCATATCGCCCATGGCGCGCTTCAGGTCGGCCGAGGTTTTATCCAAGCCGTCCTTGGTGGTGGCGACATCGGTCTTCACACCGCTGACGTCCGTCTTTACGCCGCTAACGTCAGTTTTGACGCCATCCACATCCGTCGATACCGCCTGAACCGCCTTGCTGGTGGAGTCCTTCAAGTCGTCGATCTGGCCGGTCACCTGTTGCTGCTGTTGCTCGAGCGAAGCCCGCAGTTCGTCGGCCTGCTTCTGCGTTTGGAATCGGGTCTGTTTCAGCGCGTTGGCTTCGCTGGTCGCCACGCCTTTCATCTGCGCCGACAGATCGTCGTTGATGGTTTGCAAGCGTTGATCCAGCAGGGCGGTGGTGGCATCGCCCAACTTGGAGATCTGCTGCCCGGTCGCATCCTGATTCGCCGCCATCTGATCCTGCAGGTGACCGGCACGGATGAACAATGCGCCGTCCGCGATCAGCGCCACGGCGAGCCCGATACTCAGGCCCACAATCATTCCGGTGTGCCCGCCAGAGCGAGGCTCATCGCTTGCCGTTTTCACGTTCTCGGAATAGTCATCACTGGACATAAAATTCACCTCGTGAGCGCCAGGCTCGTGTTCCTCAAGGTCTTAAAAACGCCTCGGCCCCGCTCGGGATGGTTAAGATGCAATCCCGCTGCCAATGACCCGGCACGCGTCAAATACCTGTGTTTGATGGAGAAAACGGGCGCGGCCCGGATTGTTTCGGATGGTAAGCCTTACCGGCGCAATGCGATTTACCTGGCGCTTTTACGGAGAGTCGTTCTGAGGTATATCTAACTGGTATGGCAACGCCAACAATTTCCAATAACTCCCGCCGCGGGTTTCTCTCGACCCTTTGCCGCGCCGCCGCTTTGCCGGCCTTGATCGAAAACGGCAAGGCGCAGAGAGGTCCCGCTCAGCCGATCAGCCCGACGCCAGCTCCGCGCGACTGGTCGGGCCAATCCACGGTTCAATATCCGGACCCCGATGTCATCGCGCTCGACAACCGCTTCCGGAAATATATGATCGGCAACACGGTCATCAAGCGGATGTATACCGGGACGCTGTGGTCGGAGGGGCCGGCGTGGAATGGAGTCGGCCGGTTTCTGGTGTGGAGCGACATCCCCAACAATGTGCAAATGCGCTGGCTGGAGGAGGATGGCAGGGTGACGGTGTTCCGCAATCCCTCCGGCTACAGCAACGGCAACACGTTCGATTTCGAAGGCCGCCAGCTTTCCTGCGAGCACGGAGGGCGCCGTGTGGTGCGCTACGAATACAACGGGACGGTCACGGTGATTGCCGACAAATATCAAGGGAAACGTTTAAACTCGCCCAACGATATCGCGGTGCACCAGGACGGCGGCATCTGGTTTACCGACCCGACCTACGGTATCCAGGGCAACTACGAGGGGTTTCAGGCCACGCCGGAACTCAAGCAGGCGGTCTATCGCTTCGACACGAAGACCGGGCAGCTGGATAAGGTATCCGAGGAAGCGGATCAGCCCAACGGCATTTGCTTCTCGCCCGAATATAAGAAGGTCTACGTGGCCGATACCGGGGCTCCGGGCAACACGCGAGTCTACGATGTTAACGGCAAGACGCTGAGCAACGGCAAGCAGTTCGTGAAGCTGCAGGCGCCGGGTGGGGGAGCTTCCGCCGCGGACGGCATCCGCTGCGACGTGGACGGCAATCTGTGGTGCGGAGCGCGGCCGGGCGTGCAGATCGTGGCGCCGGACGGAATGCAGATTGGCATGATCCGGTTGCCGGAAAACTGCGCCAATATCAGCTTCGGAGGAAGTAAGCGCAACCGGCTTTTCATGGCGGCGAGCCAATCGCTGTACTCGGTGTATGTCGGGGTGCTGGGGGCGGGTCCGGCGTAGTGGATTAGGCTCGTTATATCGAAGCCCGGTGCATCCGCGTGACGCCGTCGCGGCCGGCGATGACGGCTTCGCTGGCCATGCCGAGGAAAAGGCCGTGCTCGACGACACCAACGGTCGCGTCCAGGCGGGCTTGCAGGCTCGCGGGATCGAGGATCGGGCCGTAGGCGCAGTCGATGATGTAGTGGCCTCCATCGGTGCGGTAAGGTTCGCCATCGTGCACGCGCAGAGTGGTCTTCGCGCCGGAATCCTTCAGGCGATTTTCCGTGGCCTGCCAACCGAAGGGAACCACTTCAACCGGGATCGCCCAGCTTGTGCCCAAATGCTGGACCACTTTTCTTTCGTCCGCGACGATCACAAGACGTGCGCTGGACGCCGCGACGATTTTCTCCCGCAGCAGGTTTCCACCGCCGCCCTTGATCAAATTCAGCGTGCCGGTCTCGACTTCGTCCGCACCGTCGATGGTGATGTCGACGCGCGGATGCTCCGCCAGAGTGGAGAGGGGGATGTCCATGCCGCGAGCGAGATCGGCGATCTTTTCGGAGGTGGGGATGCCGATGATGCGCAGCCCTGCCTTCACGCGCCTCCCGATGGCGGCCAGAGCCAGCTCCGAGGTGGTGCCGGAGCCGAGGCCGACGATCATTCCGTTTTCCAGTAGCTCGACACCGGCGCGGGCGGCGATCTCTTTGAGAGAGCTCATGCGCACCATTCTGCCACCCGGTGGGTGAACACGCCAAGCGGCTCCATGGGAGGACCGGTGGTTTGGCGCAGCCGCCGGAGGCGCGTCCGCGGCAAGTGATAGAGCGGATTGCAAGATGGAACGGCTGGGCGTGGTAGTTCGATTGCTGCAGAGCTAGCGAGGAGACTTGTCATGGATCAAGGCTTGAGTGCCCCGGGCATCGCGATGCTGCTGGTACTGGCGATTTGCTTCGTGGCGCTGGTCCTGCTGGCGGTGACTTGGCCGGGAGTGAAGAACTGCTTGCGCCGGGAGCGGCACACGCACGCGCCCGCCGTCCGGCATCGAACGGCCTAAGCACGCTCATAGGGGCCGCGGAAAACCGTTAAGCTGGTGGTTTCTATGCCAGAAACGGAACTGCTGCGGTGCGCGATTTATCGCGGAGGAACCAGCAAGGGCGTGATGTTCCGCGAAAACGACCTGCCTAAGGACGAGGAAAGTCGCACGCGGGTTCTGTTGCGGGTTTTCGGAAGCCCGGATCTAAAACAGATCGACGGGCTGGGCGGCGCCACGATGCAAACCTCGAAGGCGATGGTGGTGGGACCATCCGCCGCGCCGAATGCCGAGGTTCAGATGACCTTCGCGCAGGTTAGCCTGAAGGACGCCTCAGTCGATTGGTCGAGCGTCTGCGGGAACATGACCAGCGCGGTTGGGCCGTTCGCCATTAATGAGGGGATGGTCCGCGCGGCGGAACCATGCACCGCGGTTCGCATTTATAGCGTCAACGCCGATAAATACGTCACCGCGCATGTGCCGGTGAAGAACGGCAAGGCCGCGAGCGACGGCGATTTCGAGATTCCGGGAGTGCCGGGAACCGGCGCGCGCATCGACTTGGAGTGGATAGATCCGGCTGGCTCGATTACCGGGAAACTGCTGCCGACGGGCCATTCGCGCGACGAGGTCAAACTCAAGGACGGGCGGCGTTTCACCATTTCGGTGGTGGATGCCGGGAACCTGACGGTGTTCCTGAGCGCGGCTGAGCTCGGCCTGAATGGTGCGGAGTTGCCCGCCGAATTCGACGCGAATAAAGAGATCCAGGCGACCATCGAGGAGCTGAGGGCGATTGGCGGGGCGATGAGCGGGCTTGCGCCCAGCGCCGGCATGCCGAAGGTCGGCTACGTGGCCGCGCCGGCGGGCTATACGGGACTGGGCGGGAAGAAGGTCGCGGCGGAGGATATGGATATTTTGGCGCGGCTGATGTCGGCGCAGTTGATGCACAAATCGTACATGGGAGCCGGGGCCGTGTGCACCTCCGCGGCCGCGGCCATCGAAGGAACGCTGGTGAACGGGCTGCGCGCCCGCCCGACGCGGGATAGCGAGCTGGTTCGCATCGGCCATCCTGCCGGCGTGATGGATTCGAAAGTGATCTCGCGGCGCGAGAACGGCGAGACGATCATCGAAAGCGGATCGTTCGCGCGGACGGCCCGTCGCATCATGGAAGGCTTTGCTTACCTCTGAGAAACTCTCCCGCACAACGGAGCCTGGCGCGGACGGAACGGGCGATGTCGCCATCGTTTGAAGGGCCGCGCCGGCCCTGCGCGGGCTATAGTCCTGGCTGCCGGGCGGTGACCGTGCATCTGGCGATCAACGGTGACATAATTCACGGCATGAGCAACACGCGGGTAATCGGGGTCTCCATATGAACCGCGTCGTTGGCAGCCTGGTCTTTTGCACGGCGCTGCTGCGGGCGCAGTCTGCGGAGATTCCCCGCACAGCTCAGGGCAAACCCGATTTCAGCGGCTACTGGAGCATTCCTTACTTCCCCAACATGGCTTCCGGCAAGGAGGAGACGATTCCGTACACCGATGCCGGACGAGCCGCGTATATGAATCACGACGCCAAGGACGATCCAACGTCCAACTGCTGGTTTCCGGGCGTGCCGCGCATCATGCAGTCGCCGTATCCGGCGCAGTTCGTGCAGACCCCGGATCAACTGGTGATGCTGTTCGAGTACATGCACACGTTCCGCTCCATTCCGCTGAATGGCCGTCCACATCCGGCGAACATGGAACCGGCGTTTATGGGCGATTCCACGGGGCATTGGGAGGGAGACACTCTGGTGATCGATACCGCGGGGTTGAAGGGTCCGCCGTGGACGTGGCTGGATACGGCGGGGCATCAGCATAGCGATCGACTGCATGTGATCGAAAAGCTGAGGCGGACGGCGACAGGGATCGCCTATGAGTACACGGTTGACGATCCGCCGATGTATTCCCGGCCCTGGACGCTTCAGCGTACGATTCCGCCCTTGAAGATGACGCCGGGACTGCCCGAGTTGCTGGAATATAGCTGCGATGAAAATAATCGCGACCTAAAGCACCTCATGAGCACCAAACCTGCCGCGGAGCCGGGCAAGTGAGCGCGTTGCGTAAGAATCTCGCGGCCGCGTTGCTGTTTTGCGCCACCGGGAGCGCGCAGTGGTTGAATTATCCCGCGCCAGGAATCCCGCGCCTTCCGGGCGGCAAACCCAATCTCGCTGCGCCCGCGCCGCGCACCGCTGACGGCAAGCCCGATCTATCCGGAGTGTGGAACGGTCCTGGCGGGGGCAGTTACGACCGCAACATCGCGCGGGATCTCAAGCCTGCCGACATTCAGCCGTGGGCCGAGGCGTTGTATCAGCAACGCGTTCGCGATATGGGCAAGGGAGCTCCGCGCGCGAATTGCCTTCCCGACCCGTTCGTCTACTACCACATGGTGGATATCGCGAGGATGGTGCAGACTCCGCAGATGATCGTGATGCTGTACCAGGGCACGACGAACAGCGTGCATCGGACGATTTTCACCGACGGCCGGCCTTTGCCCACGGATCCCAATCCAACCTGGATGGGTTATTCGATCGGGCATTGGGACGGCGACACTCTGGTGGTCGAGACGGCGGGTTTCAACGATCGAAGTTGGCTGGACATCGAAGGGCACCCGCACACGGAGGCTCTGCGCATCACGGAGCGGTATCATCGCCGCGACTTCGGGCACATGGATCTGGAGATTACGATTGACGATCCTAAGACCTTCACTCGCCCGTTCTCGTTAAAGATCGTCAAGGAGCTGATGCCCGATACAGATCTTCTGGAGAGCGTGTGCGAGAACGATACGTCGGTGCCGCACATGCTGGGTGGGAATCCGGTGAAGCTGTCTCCAGAGGTTCTCGCGAAGTATGCGGGCGCGTACGAATACTCGCCTGGCCGCGAGGCAACCATTGGGGTCGAGGACGATCTGCTCTATTTGCAGGAGGGCTCGAATCCGCTGAAGCTGCCGTTGGTGGCGAGTTCCGAGACCGTGTTCATCTCGCGCACGGAGGGCAATTGGGTCGAGTTCACTCGCGATGCGGCGGGCGCGGCGACGGGATTCGTCTATCACACGGGACCGGCGGCGCGCCGGGCGGTGCGCAAACGCTAAGCCGCCACTCGCGGTGTGCGAGAATCTTAGGGATGAAGCGACTTCGGAGGACGCTGCTTCTCGCGCTTTTGCCTGTCTGCACGAGGCTGCACGCACAAAGGGCTCCTATAATTACCCTGGTGGCGAATGCCGAAGGGGAGAATCCGGTCATTGCGCCCAACACCTGGATCGAGATCAAAGGAACAAACCTGGCGAAGGCCACATACACGCGTCAAAACTCGGACATCGTCAACGGGCAACTGCCCACCGCGCTTCAGGGCGTCAGCGTGACAGTGAACGGCAAGAACGCGTACGTCTACTACATCAGCTCGATTCAGATCGACATTCTGACGCCGCCGGACGCCCTGCCCGCTACCGCCGCGGTTGTCGTCAACAACAACGGCTCGCTCAGCAATGCGTTCAACGTGGCGGCTCAGGCTCTGTCGCCGTCATTTTTCGTGCTCAACGGCGGACCTTATGTGATCGCGCAGGACGCCATCAACTTCAATCTTCTGGGCCCGTCGAGCTTCTCCGCGCCAGGCTATCCGTTTACTCCGGCCAAGCCGAAAGAGATCGTAACGCTGTGGGCCAACGGATTCGGACCTACCGACGCGCCGATTGTCGGCGGATCGCAGACGCAATCCGGAACGCTGGCGACGCTTCCGGTGGTGACCATCGGAGGCCTCACGGCGAAAGTTTCCTACGCCGGGCTGGCCTATCCAGGCGAGTTCCAGATCAACGTGACGATTCCGGCCAATGCGCCTAGCGGCGATGACGCGATCGTGGTGACGTACGGCGGCGTGGAAGCCGCGCCCATCGGATTCATCACCGTCGAAGGCTCCGCGGCATTGCCGGCGGCGGTGACGTATTACGTGGCGCCCAACGGCAACGATTTGTGGAGCGGAACTGCTCGCCGCGCCGAATTCCCAAGGTACGGACGGACCCTTCGCCACCTTCGATCAGGCGCGATCCTTCGTGCAATCGATCGACAAAGCTGGGCTCACGCAGATCAACGTGCAGTTCCGCGGCGGGACCTATTATTTGCCGGCGACGGAGATGTTCGCCGAGGCCGATTCCGGCTCGCCGCGCTCTGCAAATCGTGTATCAAAACTATCCCGGCGAGACGCCGGTATTCAGCGGCGGCATGCGCGTCGCCAACTGGACCAACTCCGGCGGCAATACCTGGAAGGCGACTCTGCCCGCATCGGCACAATTTTTCGAGAATCTGTTTTACAACGGATCCCGGCGGCTGCGGCCACGGCTCGGATCGAACGGTGTCGGGTCGAATCCGGGACCCACCGTCGGCGCTTTCTTCCGCATCGCCGGCACAGTCTACCTTCCGAATTCCGCCACCAATTGCACCGTCCTGGTACAAGGCAGCGGCTACGAGTGTTTCGACCGGTTCTACTACAGTCCTACCGATCCCATCTCCGGCGCATGGAAAAATCTTGCGCCCACGGCGAACAACCCCTGCAATCAGACGGCAGGCAACCAGGCGATCGCCGGCGACATCGAGGTCCTGGATTTCGAGCAGTTCAGCACTTCCAAACTGCGCATCAGTTGCATCGATACCACCAATCACATCGTCTACCTGACCGGCCCTACGGGGATCAACCAAGCCACGCCGTCGCAGGACGGTTTTATCGCCGGCAACCGGTACTTGGTCGATAACGTTGAGGACGAGCTTCACGCAGCCCGGCCAATGGTTCCTTGACCGATCCAGCGCGCCCTGGACGTTGAGTTACATGGCCAACGCCGGCGAGAATCCGAATCGCGATACAGTGATCGTTCCGCAGCTCGCGCAGTTGCTGGTCGCCAGCGAGCTCCAATACGTCACTTTCCAGGGGCTGACCTTCGAGCACGACAATTACACCCTTCCGGCACAGGGCCACAAGTCGTCAGAATTGGAAGCGGACATCCCCGGCGCGGTTTCCTTTCAGAACGCGCAGCACATCACAGCCGACTCCGTAACGGTGACGCAGATCGCCGGGACCGGCCTCGAGTTCATTTCCTGCATCGACAAGACTTCTCCGAATTATTGCGCCGCCAACGACGCCAATGCGGTCACATCGAACAACCTGGTCCAGAACAGCGCGATTTACGACATCGGGGTGGTCGCGGTGCGCATCGGCGATCCTTATGCGCAGTCCGACAACGACGCGAATGAGCCGCAGTTCACCACGGTACAGAACAACGTAGTGGAGGGCTACGGCCGCACCATCCCTGCGTCATTCGGCATCGGGCAGGGAGTCGGGCACGACAATTTGTACACCCATAACGACGTTTACGACGGCTATCACTGCGCGATCTCAATTTCGCAAAGCGCCCCAGATCTGATCAAACCCGCCGGCAACGGCAGCGCGAACAACACGATCTCCTTCAACCACGTCTACAATCTGCTCCAGGGGATCATGAACGATGGAGGCTCCATCCGCATCGAAGCCGGCAATGAGCCTTATACCGCTCCGGGGAACAAGATCCTGAATAACAAGATTCACGATGTGACGGATGCTTCGATTCTGGACCAAAATGGCTACGGCGGCGACGGCATCTACCTCGACAACCAGACCGGTCTGGTGGACGTCGAGAACAATCTGGTTTATCGCGTTTCAGACAACGCGATCGAGATGCCTCAGGGCCCCTCGCTACCCAACGAGGCGAATACCATCCGGAACAACATTCTGGCTTACGCGCGTAACGGAATGGTGCAGATCAATTCCCCTTACCCGTACGGAGTTCCCGCCATCGTCCCGCAGAACGCGGTGATCGAAAATAATCTGTTCTACTTCGACCGAAACTCGACCATGCCCGCCCCGAAATTCTACGTGCAGGGCGGCTGCACCTACGCCGGAGGCGCTGCCTACATCCAATATCAGTTCTGGAACTCGAATCTGTTCTGGCGCACTGACGGAGCCTTCGCCGCGGATCCCAAGGCATTCCGCGTTCAGCTCACCCCGGATTCTACGGCCGCAAATGCCCCGTGCGGCTTGCCCGGCGCTTCGACCTTTTACACCTTGGCTCTATGGCAGCAGGTTCAGGGCGAGGATTTGTCGAGCGTGGTGAAGAATCCCGGCTTCAAGAATCCCTTGTATCCGAACGACGATTTCTCGTTGCCCGCGGGCTCTCCAGGAGCGGGCTTTGTCCCCTTCGATCCAAGTCAGGCGGGCCGCTCGAATCCGGTCATCGATCCGCCAACGATTCCGGCAACCTTTCCGACGATGCACTACAACCCGGCTACGGACTTCTGAACAAGGCTTACGCCTTGCGGAAAATGTCGAACGCGTCGAAGTTTCCGTTTAGGAGCGCGCGGGTGTCCTGGTAACCGAGCCAGCCGGAAATCATGCTCGCATAAACGCGGCGGAAGTCGGTGGTGTAGACGAGATTGTCGCCGGCGTCGAGCTTGGTGAGGCTGGGAATGGTTCCGTAATGGCCACCTTTGACTTGATCGCCAACTACGAACATCAAATTGGCGGCGCCGTGGTCGGTGCCTAGGTTGACGTTCTCCGGCACGCGGCGGCCGAATTCGGAGAAGACCATGACGACGACGTCATCGGCGCGCCTGATGCGCTCCAGGTCGCGGATAAATGCGGAGACAGCGTCTGAGGCGTAGGTCAGCAAGCGCTTGTGCGTGTCGTCCTGAAAGACGTGGGTGTCGAAGGCATTGTTGCGATACGAGGTGTAGTAGAGGCGAGTGGGCATACCGGCGTCGATCAGCGCCACCACTTTGGGGAGATCGAGTCCGACGATTCCGTAGTCGATGGGCGAACGGTACTTGGACCAAGCCTCCCGCACCAGCACGGAGGCATCGCGGGCGCTTCGGGCGGTGTTGAGCAAAAACTGGCGCGAAGGGTTCTCGACCTTAGGACTGTCCGGCGCGGCATCGAGAACTGGTTTCTCTTCGTAAAACTTCTCTTGCGTAAACTTGTTGGGATCGTCGAAGACCACCGGAACATGCTTGCGGCTGCGCACGGCGAGCGACTGCCGCGTGCCGATGTTCACGATGTAATTCGGTGGCGCGGAAGGAGCCATGGAATCCGCCAGCCGGCCCACCCATCCGTACTCTTCGCCGCTGTTGGGCGCCGCGGTGTGCCAGTAGGCCATCGAGGTGAAGTGCGAAAACGAAGGGTTCTCGTATCCGCAACCGTGGATGATGGCGAGCTTGCCGTCTTTATACAGGCGCTCGAAGCCGGTCATGCCGCCGCTGAATCCGAAATGATCGTCGATGACGCGGAGGTCTTTCTTGGGGATGCCGAGATTCGGGCGGTGCTTGTAATAGGCGTCGTCGCCGTACGGAACCAGCGTGTTGAGACCGTCGTTGCCGCCGGAAAGCTCCAGCACGACCAGGATTTTGCCGTCCGATTTGCCTTGCGTGGCAAGAGCCGCCGCGGCTTGGCCGAACACTGGAACGGACAGCGAAGCTCCCGCGCTGACGCAGACGCCGTACATACTGGCGCGAAGCAAGTCTCGCCGCGTGGATTTCGAAAAGGAGAATTTGTCTTTCATCGGTTTGCCTCCCTACGCCAACTGGTACTCGGGCTGGCTCATGATCAAATGCAAGGTCATCCGCAGCGGCTGCTCCATATAGGTTTGCGCGACAGAAATGTCCGCGGTACCCAGCTCATTGTTCAGAAATGCGACCAGCTTTGCGCGCACGTCGTCTCCGGGCGGAACGCGCATGAAGCGGTGAATCAGATAATCGACCGTTTGCGTAGTATTCGAAAGCTTCGCGTCCAGCACCATGCGCGCGAGCTTGATCTGCGCTGTCTCGCGAGGGATCGGCTTGACGCGTTCGACCGCCAGTTGCGAGCCGCGGAAGCTGCCATAGCGAGTGTTGAAATCCTCATCGCGGTCGGCGTTCTTGTTCGATTCCGCGACCTCGCCGGTTTTTGCTTCGTCCTTGGTCGCGGTTGAAATGTCCATGCCTTGGCGGATGCGCTCCGCAACACGCCGCACTTCGCCTCCGCCGGTATAGCGGTCCGGCGGAAGGAAGCTGATGTCAGGGAACAGGACATCGCGTGCGAAATTGGCGCGTTCGAGCAACAGACCGGGCGTGATCCAGGCTTGCCCCTGGGCCCAGCCGGCGACAGTGGGAGGCGAGAACAGCTGCTGGCCCAGCGCGCCGGTGGCCGAGTTAAAATCGGGAACTCCGGGAATGCCGTTGAGGCCGAGCTTTTTGTAGGTCGAGACGGCCAGCTCCACGGGGCTCTTGATCTGCGTGCCCACGCGAGGCCTGGCTGTAGAAATCGCGCGAAAGGAAAATCCTTTCGAGCAGCGGCGCGATCTCATACTTGTTCTGCCGCAGCATGGAGCCGAGTTGCGCTTGCAGGTCCGGAGAAAGCTCCTGACGCACGAAGTAGCGGTAGATCTTGCCGGCGATGTACTCGGCGGTGGCCGGCTGCTGCATGATGATGTCGATGATTTCGACGCCGTCGAAGCGGCCGGTGCGGCCCAGGAAGGTTTTCTCGCCGTCATCGTGCTGGTCCTTGTTGACCACGAACTTCACGTCGACGTAGTTCCAGCCGGTGAAGGCTCGCGCGGCTTCACGGATATCTTTTTCGGTGTAATGGCCCACGCCCATGGTGAACAGCTCCATGATTTCGCGGGCGAAATTTTCGTTGGACGCGCCCTTTACGTTGACTCCCGCGTCCAAGAAAGACAGCATCGCCGGGCCCTGCGCCACCGCGACGGTGAGATCGCGGAAGTTGCCGGTTCCCAGGTTCTGGAACAGCTCTAACTGGCCCAGCAGTTTCCGGTAATCGCGGACCTTGGCTTCATTCGAGGCGAAATGCCCGTGCCAGAACAGCGCCATCTTCTCTTGCAGCGGGCGCGGGCTGGCCAGCATCCGGTTCGCCCACCAGTACGCCACGCGATTGGTTTCGAGCACGCTGGCGCGCAGCCAGTAAAAGAACTCATCGACCACCGGCTGCAGCCGCCGGTTGCCGGCCGGCTTCACTTTGATTCCCAGCGCTTCGCCCTTTTCCTTGGCCAGGTCCGTCACCGCGGGACGGCTGGGCGGAAACGGCTCCAGTCCCGGATCGTGGACGCCGGAATGATCGAAGGCGGGCAGGTTGCTGGTATCGGTTCCTTCAAAGCGAACCAGGCGGGCGACGGCGCGCTGAGGCGTCATCTTCGCCAGCGCGTCGATCTCCTGCGGAGTCCCGCCGAATCCGGCGCGCTCCAGCAGGTGCGCCGCGAAATCGCAGTTCCAATCGGATGGACCGATCGGAGTCAGATCGTTCTGCCCGGGCATGTTCCCTCCTTGCGGCTGGGCCTTGAATGATGGTAGTGCGGGCGTGCGCCGGATTCAACCGGGCCGCTATTTGTGGGCGTTATTTTGGAGCGGGGCCCCGGACCACCTGGACGAAATCATTCGGCCGGATCCATTTCGCGAAAGCTGCGCGCACTTCGTCCGCGGTCATGTTGAAGTAACGCTGCGCGGCGCGGAACGGTTCATCCAAGGGCAAGTCCAGCCGGGACCGGCGCAATAAGCCGGAAGCCGTGGCGTCCTCACTCGCTTCGGTAAGAGGAATCTGGCGCAGCAGGAGGGCCTTGGCCTGCTGCAACTCCTCCTGCGTCACGTTCTCCGTTTGCATGGCGGCCAGATCGCGCAGAATCAAAGCGCGAGCCTTGGACACATTCGCCGGATCGCATCCATATTCCACTCGGTACGTCGCGCGGGTCTGTGTGGCGGAAAGCTGATTTTCCACGTTGTACACATACCCGGCCGTTTGCCGGAGGTCGTGATACAGGCGAGTTGCATAGAATCCGCCGCCCAGCACGAAATTCCCCACTTGCAGCGGATAATAATCCGGATTGGTGCGATTTACATTTAACTGCTCCGCCAGATTCACCGAATCCTGCACCGAGGTTGGGTCGGGAACATTGGATGCGGAGGATTTGTTGTCGGGCACGGGAGGAAGATTCGTTTCGGGTTTCGCGCCGGCGGCTTTCCAATTTCCAAACCACTTCTCGATCTCCATCTTGGCCTCATCAGCGGTCACGTCGCCGATCACCACCATGGTGGTCAAGTCCGGACGGAAGGTCTTCGCGTAGTAGCCTTTCACATCGTCCAGCGAGAGAGCGGTGACTGTTTTGGGCGTCGCTTCGCGCAACTCCGGATCGCCTTTGGGATAGAGCCCAATGTCCAAGGCCCGCTGGGAGCGATATTCGGGGCTCTTCAGATTGCCATCCGTGAACTCGGCGGTTTGCTGCCGCACCACGGTGAAGGCGTCGGCGGGGAACGCCGGATTCAATTCGTTATCCGCCAGCAGCTCCACGCCGCGGGAGAAATATTGCTTCAGCACGCGCACCGAAAAATCGGCGCCGCCGCTCTCCGACGCGCCAATGTCATCCAGGGCCTTCTGAAACGCAATCCGGTCCAGGTTCTTGGTTCCGTAGCTGAACAACTGTTCGGTTACGTCGTCCACGCCCTCTTTGCCGGGCGGGGTTTCCAGATCCGGCTCATGCCGGATCGACGCCATCACGGTTACCGTGGGCGCGACCGTCACCGTTTCCACAATCAAGCGGATTCCGTTCGACAGCGTCGTGTCCGTGGGAGCGACCCCGGGCTTGGGCACGGCGAGGGAGTTGAGCTCCGCCTTGGCCCATTCGGGAAGTTCCACCGGTTTCGAAGGCGCCGCGGTGAGGGATTCGCCGCCGCCGAAACCCTTCGCGGAAACGGGAGCGCCAGATGGCTTGGGTTTCAGCGTCGCGGCGATTGCCTGCGTGTCCACCAGGTACATTTTCGCTACTCGATTCACGTCATCCGGGGTCACGCGCTTCATCGCTTCAACGTCTTCATCGGGAGACTGGCGCCCTTCGGCGGCCAGGGCCTGGGACCACTCCATCGCCAGGCCGGGAATCGAGCCGCGCTCAAACTCCGCTTGTGAGATTTCGCTGCGCTTGGCCGCTTCCACCAGGTCCGCCGGAACGCCGTTCTTCACGTAGTCCGCGAGAATGCGCTTCAGGTCGGCGAGAATCGAGGCGGAATCCGCGCTGGCCGGAACGGCGCCCACCGCGTAGCCTACGCTGGCCTTCGGGTACGATTCGGCGAATCCGAACTCCGCCGCCAGAGCCTTGCCCTGCGGCACCAGGTCATACAGATTGCCGCGCTGGCTGGATAATGCGTCGGCCAGGATTCTGGAGGCCGCATAGTCCGGGCTGTCCGTCCCGGGGAAACGGTACGCCAGGAACGCCAGTGTGTACGGCAGATTGCTGTCCATGGTGAAGGATTCCGCATTCACCGGCTGCAACTGCACCTGGGGATGAGCCGGGACGGGCCGCTTGGGGATCGAGCCATAGATGCTGCGGATCATCTCGACAGTCTTGTCCGGATCGACGTCGCCCACCACCACCAGAATCGCGTTGTTCGGGCCGTACCATTGCCCGTAAAAATCCGCGAGCATCTTTCCGGTGGTCAAGTCGAAGGACGCCTTGGTTCCCAAACCGTCGTGCGCGTAGGGAGTGCCCGCGAACAAATCCTGATTCAGACGCGTGAGGAAGTTGTAGGTGGGATTGGAAAGGTCGCGCGCGACTTCCTGCTCAATGGCGCCGCGCTCCTGCTCCCACTCGGTTTGCTGATCGTCCACTTTCTGCATGCACGCGGCGGGCAGGCGCAGCGCGGCTTCCACGTCTTGCGCGGGGACGGTTGAAAAATATTGCGTGATGTTCTGCTGCGTGTCCGCGTCGCCATCGCCGCCCAGTTGCGCGAACACCGCGGCGATCTGATCCGCGGTCACGCCCGCGCAGCCGCGAAACGCCATGTGCTCCTGCGCGTGCGCCATTCCCGGGAAACCGGCGGGAGTTTCGTCGCCGCCCGCAATGTAGTTCAGATACACCGTGGCCACGTGCGCCAGCGGATTGCGCACCACCACCACGCGCAGGCCGTTATCCAACGTCACGCGTTTGACGGCGGTCTCCTCCACTTTTTGCTGTTTGTGGCAGCACCACAAAAAGGCGAGCGCCGCTGCCAGCAACAAAACCTTCAACGGAATTCGTAACGCCCCCAAAGGAACCCGTACCGAATGACGAACCGTCCACATGGTTTTTCTATTCTCCTCCAACTCGACCCCGATACCCCGGGCAGCTCAGCACCGGAAGGCGGGGATATTTCGGATAACTCGGGTCCGTGTCCGATAAGCCGCACCGGTAGAACACGGAGCTCCGGTCTGAGCGGATCATTTTCGAGTGGATGCAATCCTCGCAAAGCCCGATGGTCATGACGCCGTAAGGTTCCTGCCGCTATTATCCTCCGCCCCTGGTCCTGACGAAGGTCCTGAACCTGCTTTGTCAGGACCCCGGCAAACGTGATACCGTCGGCCCTCGGAGGTGTCCGATGAACTTGCGCGGCTGGTTGAAGCCAAGCTTGGTGAAGCTATGCTTGCTCGCGCCCCTGGCGCTAGCGCAACAGAACGTGCCTGAAATCCCGTTCGATTCTGTCCCGGACTTTCTCAAACTCCCGCCGGGAATGAACTTTGGCGAGGTGCCTGGGGTCGCGGTCAATTCCAAAGGCCATGTGTTCGTCTTCACGCGATCGAACACGGCGAACGGCCCTGCGTACGCTCCCGCCGCCGCGCAGTTGCTGGAGTTCGGACCCAAGGGCGAGTTTCTGCGCGAGATCGGCAAGGGGCTTTACGCGTGGTCCGAAGCGCATACCGTGCGCATCGACAAGGACGATAACATCTGGGCTATCGATAAAGGCTCCGACATGGTGATCAAGTTCAACCCCGCGGGACGAGTGGTGTGGGTTTTCGGACGCCGTTCCGAATCGGCCGACGACGCCAAGCCTTGGGCGCACCCCGACCCTCCGCTGCCTGCCGTCGACGGGCTGTTCCGCCAACCCACGGATGTGACCTGGGATTCGCACGGCAACATCTACATCACCGACGGCTACGTCAATTCGCGCGTCGCCAAATACGACAAGAATGGCGATTGGGTCAAATCGTGGGGCGATAAGGGCACTGCGCCGGGGCAGTTCCGCATCCCGCACGCGATTGTCGCGGACCGCAACGATAATCTGTACGTGGGCGATCGCACCAACCGGCGCATTCAGGTGTTCGATACTGAAGGACGGTTCCTGCGCATGTTCAGCATCGACGTGCCTCCGCCTCCGGGAACGCATCCGGTCTACGGCAACACGCCCACTGGCGAACGCCTGGCAGAACTGATCGGCGCGCCTAACTCGATCTGCATCACCAATGGACCGAATCAGGTGCTTTACGTCGGCGAAACCACGTTTCCCGGGCGGTTGTTCAAGGTTTCCCTCGACGGCAAAGTACTGGGCGTGATCGGGCGCTCCGGCCGCCAGCTTAAGCAGTTCTCCGGCGTCCACCAGCTTGCGTGCCCATCGGAAAACGAGGTTTACGCCGCGGAGACCGCCAACTGGCGCGTGCAGAAGCTGATTCTTCATCCGGCACAATAGCAGGAGCGAACATGACCGGCACAGACAACGGGATCGTCAGCATCGCGAGCCAACATTCGGTGGACCAGACGGTTCAGAAGTTCCAGAAGATTCTCGAAGCCAAGGGAGTGAAGCTGTTCGCGCTGGTGGACCACAGCGGCGAGGCGGAGAAAGCAGGGATGCACATGCGCCCCACCAAGCTGCTGATCTTCGGCAATCCCAAGGCCGGGACTCCGCTGATGCTCGCCTCGCCCAGCATCGCCATCGACCTGCCGTTGAAGGTCCTGGTTTTGGAAGATGGCGACGCGCGAGTCTGGATCTCGTACAACGATTCGGCTTATCTACAGACTCGGCACGGGCTGCCGGAGGAACTCCTGCAAAATATCGCGGTGGTCGGGATGCTCGCAACCGCGGCGGCGCAGGACTGAGGTAATCGCAGGATAAAACACGTCCGTGGGTGGGCAGTTGGTGGGTTGTTCTTAAAGCGGGATCCACACGATTCGGTTGACCCATTCCTCAGCTTCGCTGGCGTTCCAGATTAAAGCGAGCTCGTCAAGCGCCCGCGTATGATACGTCCGTCCAGGTCGGCGTCAGCCTGGAATCTGACTCGCATGCCGCGCCCGCTGCAACTTGGCAATCAATTCGGCGTTTGTTTGCCTCGATTGCCGGTGTTGCGACTCGGCGGCGCGCTGCCCATCGGCAAGGTACGCGTCGATCTCTTTTTGGTTCGCCAGGTAAAATGCGAGAGCCCCGTGCACTTGCTCAAGCGTCAATGCGGGATAGCTCTCGACCGTACTTTCCGCCGACATGCCCTCGCGGAAGAGATACACCAGGGAATCGAGCGATACGCGAGTGCCGGCGATCCGATACGCGCCTTCGCTGTAGTTTACGTATTCCTTCGGCACGAAACCATAGTCACACGCCGACAACTCGGAGGGCAACTCCGCTGGTTCTGGTTATGTCGCGTGGCGTGCGCGAACATCACAGTGTGCAGATGACTTTGGCGCGTTCATCGACTTCGCATTCGCTGCAGCCGATCAGTTTCGCTTCGCAATAATAACGCGTCCCGATGTTGCGAATCTGCTCCCGCATCGCGGCGCGCAGATCGGATTCGGTGCAGAACCACTCGCCGTATTCGGTGGGTCCGCGAAACGGGACCATCTTGGCCCGGAACATCTGTCCATGGTTGTGCTTCTTGGGTTCCAACCGATCCTCCGCCAAGGCCCAGAACCGTCAGACGCGAAATCTCACGGCTTAGGTTTTTCGACCGCATCAGCGGGGACGCTTTTGCGACCCGCGATCTCGTCGCGTAGCGCTCGCACGCGAGCGCGTTTTACCAGCCTCTGCTTGCGAATCCGGTGGAAACGGGCGGTGTCGCCGCACATCTTGGACATCGTATTCTCTCCAATCTGGTCTAATTCGCGATCGCTCTTCAGACCGGTCCAGCGACCGGCTGCTGCCATCGAAAAAGGAAAAAGTGGTGGCCGCAGAGGGAGCACCGGTAGGGCAAGAGTATCCAGTGGATGGCTCGCTCCACGAAATTCCGGACGCCCACGTCCCTGAAATCGACCGAACGGCAACGCGGACAGCTCGCGGAGAACATAATCTAGTGGCCTCGATTCGTGAGTCTTACCAGCGACTTCGATTGCGCGGGCCGCTTTCCGTCTTCGGACGGGCTTCGTTGATGTTTAGCGCTCTTCCGCCGAGTTCCTGGCCATTCAACCCCGCGATGGCCTGATCCGCCTCCGTGGCGACGCTCATCTCGACGAATCCGAATCCTTTCGCACGGCCGGTATCGCGATCCATGACGATGTTGACCCGCTCCACGGTTCCGTAGGTCTCGAACAGAGACCGAACGGAATCTTCCGTCGCCTCAAAGGCGAGGTTCCCGACAAAAATACTCTTCATTGCGCTCTTCTTTCTGAGTTACGGGCAGGTGAATCGGGGCAAGATCGAACGAGGGCGGTCGGACCGGACTAATGCGAAGGTGCCAAAACCAACTTGACGAACCAAGCTTACCACACGCAGCCGGCAAACTGGGCTGCAAGCGGCAGTTAGCCGGCGCCATCCGCGTGCAGACACACCGAAGCCTCCATCTGCGACCCTGAGGCGCCGGAATACCATCCAGCCACCGGCGATGCGAGGTCGGGATCGAAGGCGGCCGCTACTGCGACATGTCCGTTGGCCACCGCAATACCGCGGGAAGGATCGTAACCTCGCCAGCCGATGCCCGGCAGATAGACTTCGGCCCAGGCATGCATATAAGAATCCTGGCGGTTGGCCGATGCGCATTCATATCCGCTGACGAACCGGGCCGCGACTCCCATCACTACGCAGCAATCGCGGAATAGGACGGCCAGGTCGCGGCACGATCCCTCTCGCGAACGAAGCGTTCGGTCCGATGGCCAAGCAGGACCGTTATGACGAATGATTTGGCGGCAGCTTTGAAAAATTTCACGGCTCAAAGCAACTAGAAATAAAAGCGCGTTCCCTGGTGCGCAGGCCGCTACTGACCTCGCGTACTCCTTGACGGATTCGGCGACATGAAAGTCGTTTCGGTATGGGGCCAAGGCCGCGCACAACGGCTCCCGATACCATAGCGGGAGGGTCAACGATTCGCCCAGGAGCAGGTAATCGAACGGGTTGTAACGAAGCAGCTCCACCGTGAACCGGCTGGTTACGCTCAAACTCGTAGTGAGCCCATTGAACCACGCGCTCAATGCCAGGTTGCCATCTTGATCCAAACACTCCGTCGTTCCGGAAGGCGTGGGCGCGATTTGCATGTCGAACGCGAGCAATCGCTGCGCGCTGCTCATGCGGGGCTGGAGGCGGAAGATGTGGGGCTCCAGGTACACGGGAGAATCGTAACGGTACAGGGTGGAGTGCGTGACGGCAATTTTCATATGGCTGGCGGATAACCCGATTACTGTGGCCGCCACGCGGGGCGGCAGCATCATTATCCTAAGCCTACCGCGTCATCCTAACCTTACCGCGGATTTCGACGCGGTACAGTTACACGAGGCCGCGAAGTGGAGGTTGAGTGCTAGGCGCACCTGAGCGCCAGGTGCACCTGAGTGCTAGGCGCGCCTGAGTGCAAGCCAGGCGTCCGCGACTGCGGTAAAATGATCCAGGCATCGCGCCGGATGCGAGGCGCACGTAACCATCCGCTACGGAGATAAACTGTGTCCATGACTCCTAAAGAAGTCCTCGAATACGCAAAAAAGAACGATGTGAAGCAGTTGGATCTGCGCTTCACCGACTTGCCCGGCGTGCAACAGCACGTTTCCTATCCGATTACGGAGCTGGAAGAGACTTCCTTTGAGGAAGGCTTTGGTTTTGACGGCTCCAGCATTCGCGGATGGGCCGCGATCAATGAAAGCGACATGCTGCTGATCCCGGATCCAGTCACGGCGATGATCGATCCGTTCTATGAGACCAAAACTCTGGTGATGCTGTGCAATGTGATCGATCCGATCACGCGGCAGCACTACGATCGCGACCCACGCTGGATCGCCCGCAAGGCGGAAATGTATCTGAAGAATTCGGGAATGGCCGACGCGGCTTATTTCGGAGCGGAAGCCGAGTTTTTCATCTTCGACAACGTTCGCTTCGACCAGACCGCGAATCAGGGCTTCTATCACGTGGACGCGGAGGAGGGGCGCTGGAATTCGGGGCGCGCGGAGCACAACCTGGGCTACCGGCCGCGCTATAAGGAGGGCTACTTCCCGGTGCCGCCCACGGATCATCATCAGGATCTGCGCGCGGAGATGGTGGAGACCATGATCAAGTGCGGTCTCAACATCGAGTGCCATCACCATGAAGTGGCCACCGCCGGCCAGTGTGAAATCGATCAAAGGTTCGACACGCTGGTAAAGTCCGCCGACAACATGATGACCTACAAGTACGTGATCCGCAACGTGGCCTATCAGTACGGCAAGACGGTCACCTTCATGCCCAAGCCTCTGTTCGGCGACAACGGCAGCGGCATGCACACGCACCAGAGCCTGTGGAAGGACAAGAAGCCTCTGTTCGCCGGGGACCTGTACGCCGGCTTCAGCCAGATGGGCTTGTGGTACATCGGCGGGCTGTTGAAGCACGCGCGGGCGCTGGCGGCGATCATCGCGCCCACTACCAATTCTTACAAGCGGCTGGTTCCGGGTTACGAGGCTCCGGTGAACCTGGCGTATTCGCGGCGCAACCGGTCCGCGGCGTGCCGCATTCCGATGTATTCGGCCAGTCCCAAGGCAAAGCGGGTCGAGTTCCGGCCGCCCGATCCTTCCTGCAACTGCTACATGGCCTTCGCGGCGATGTTGATGGCCGGTTTGGACGGCGTGCTGAACAAGATCGATCCCGGTGAACCGCTGGACAAGGACATCTATGATCTGACGCCGGAGGAGATGAAGGCCGTTCCCTCCATGCCGTCGTCGCTCGAGGAGGCTCTGAGCGCGCTCGAAGACGACCACGCCTTTTTGCTGAAGGGTGACGTATTCAGCGAGGAGTTGCTGGAGACCTACATCGGCTACAAGCGGAAGAATGAGGCGGACGCGATCCGGCTTCGCCCGCATCCTTACGAATTCGCGCTGTACTACGACATTTAGGCCGGGAAAGGGCTACTTCACCCAGGTCAACTTCGTGGGCTCCGTCCGCTCACACGCTATTGAATCGGTAACGCCTGACGCGATCTCCGCGCAAGCGTTGCTCACGGCGGTTTGCAATGTTTCTTCCTGATTCGAGCCGCTCGCCGTGCGGCACGACGTCCGCCCGTTGAAGTTCATACAAACTTCAACGCGATACTTGGAGAGATTCATCGAGGAATAAACGATCGCTCCCAGCACAATTAAAACGAAAATCACTCCGATCAGCACCGGCTTCCTCTTCATCGGCCCTCCCGCGCTGGAGCGGCCTGCTCCGTGAAGAAGGAGCCCATCCGCCGGAACTTCTGGTAGCGATCGTCGATCAACTGTTGCGCCGAAAGCGATCCCAGCTCCGTCAAAGCCGCGCTCAGCGTCACTCGCAGGGACTCCGCCGCGCCGTCCGGATCCTCATGCGCTCCCTCGCCCGGCTCCTTCACGATGCCATCGATCAAGCCGAGCCGCAGTAAATCCGGCGCGGTCATTTTCAAAGCGTCAGCCGCCGCCGGCGCGCGGGTGGAATCGCGATAGATGATGCTGGCGCAGCTCTCCGGCGAAATCACGCTGTACACCGCGTTCTCCATCATATAAATCCGGTTGCCCACGCCCAGCGCCAGCGCGCCTCCGCTGCCGCCTTCGCCGATCACCACGACAATAATCGGCGTTCCCAGCCGCGCCATCTCGCGCAAGTTGTGAGCGATCGCCTCGCCTTGCCCGCGCTCCTCCGCATCCACGCCATGGAACGCGCCCGCGGTATCCAGCAGCGTAATTACCGGGCGCGAAAACTTCGCCGCCAGCTCCATCAGCCGCAGGGCCTTGCGATAGCCCTCGGGTTTGGGCATCCCGAAATTACGATACAGCCGCTGTTTGGTGTCCCGGCCCTTCTGCTGACCGATAATCATCACCGGGCGTTGGTCCTTTGAAGAACCCCCCGGGACGGCGTTGAACCACCCCATGCCGGCGACGATCGAATGGTCGTCCGCGAACCCCCGGTCGCCGTGAAGCTCTTCGAAGTCCGTCACCAGGCGCTGGATGTAATCCAGAGTGTGAGGACGCTTCGCGTGGCGAGCCAGAAGCACTCGCTCCCAGCTTGGGTTGGTAGGAACCGGAGTCTGCGCGTCGGCCATGTAGTGGAGCGCGCCTACCCGGCCAGCACTTCCATCGCCTCAGAGCCGCAGATGCGGGCTACTTCCGCGCGAAATTCCTTATCCGGGCGCACCTTGGCGCTTAGATCCAGGATAACCGAGAAGTCGCGCGGCTTCTCAAGACGCAGCCTCACCTCCGTCGCTCCAGGTTTGCGCTCGAACAGGTCGTGCAGCGCCGCGGCGCGCTTGCCTTCACCCGAACCGTTCAGGGGGACCTTGATGGAGATCAACGCCGGCAGGTTCACGCGAGCCACTTCCAGCGGCACGATGTCCTGCACGGAGATCTTCGGCGGCCCGCTCTCCTCGGGCAGCACCAGACCGCGCACCAGAACGGCTTTGTCCTCCTGCAACGCTGGCGCCAAGCGCTCATATTGCGTGGAGAAAACCATCGCGTCGATCGCGCCCTCCAGATCCTCCACCTGGAATGACGACCACAGCTCCCCTTTCTTATTCCGCTTCTGCGCGATCCCGGTCAAGATCCCGCACAACACCACTTCGGTGTTCTTCGCCAATCCTTCCAGACCAGAAGTGAAATACGTCGCCAGCTCCTTCACCTTATCCAAGTACTGATCCAGGGGATGCCCCGTAATGTAGAACCCCAGCAGCGCCTTCTCTCCGGTCAACTTCTCCTGGCTGCTCCAATCCGCAACCTTCGGCAAGGGATGTTCCGCCGGCGTGCTCGCCTGCATCAAATCGGCGAACAAGCCGGATTGGCCGCTGGCCCGATCCCTCCACATTCGCGCTCCGCTCTCCATCGCATTATCGATGGCCGCGAACAATTGCGCTCGAGTTCCCTGCAGCGTATCCATCGCCCCGGCTTTGATAAAGCTCTCGATCATCCGCCGGTTCACCGCGCCCAAATCCACGCGTTCGCAGAAATCGTACAGCGATCCGAACGCGCCCCCCTCCGCGCGAGCCTTCTCGATCGACTCCACCGCGGATTGCCCTACATTCTTGATCGCGCCCAGCCCGAATCGAATGCCTTGCGCGTCGCCCGTAGTCACGGGAGTGAACGTAAAGGCGGAGGTGTTGACATCCGGCGCCAGAACCTTAATGCCCATCTCGCGGCAGTCGTTGATGTACTTCACCACCTTATCGGTGTTCCCCGTTTCCGAGGTCAGCAGGGCGCTCATGAACTCCAGCGGATAGTGAATCTTCAAATACCCGACGATGTAGGCGAGATAGGAATACGCCGCCGAATGCGACTTGTTGAACCCGTAACCCGCGAACTTCGCCATCTGGTCGAAGATCTTCTCGATCTTGCGCTGGGAAGTGTGGCCCTTGGCCTTCGCGCCCGCGATGAAGCGCTCGCGCTGCTTGGCCATCTCCTCCACCTTCTTCTTACCCATCGCGCGCCGCAGCAAATCGGCCTCGCCCAGCGAGTACCCGGCCAGGCGATTCGAAATCTGCATCACCTGCTCCTGGTACACAATCACGCCGAAGCTCTCTTCCAGAATGTCCTTCAGCTCCGGGAAATCGTAGATGACTTCCATGCGCCCGTGCTTGCGCTCAATGAAGTCGTCGATCATGTCCATCGGCCCGGGCCGGTACAACGCATTCAGCGCGATCAAATCGTCCAGCCGGTCCGGCTGATGGCGGCGCAGAATGTCCCGCATGCCCGGCGATTCAAATTGAAAGACGCCGCTGGTCAGAGCCTTGCTGAAAATCTCCTTGTAAGTAGTGGCGTCGTCCAGCGGAATATCTTCCACGCGCAGGTCCACGCCGCGATGCTTCCGGATCAACGCTAGCGCGTCCGAGATAATGGTCAGCGTCGTCAGCCCAAGAAAATCCATCTTGAGCAGATCCAGCTTCTCCAGGCCGACCATGTCGTACTCGGTGACAATTTCCTCTTTGTTGGTCTTGTAGAGAGGAACCAGCTCCCGCAGCGGCGCCGGCGAGATCACCACTCCCGCCGCATGCACGCTGGCGTTGCGAGCCACGCCTTCCAGCCTCTGCGCTACGTCCAGCACTTCCCGCACCCGCGGATCCTTCGCCGCCAGCTCATCCAGTTGCGGCTCCATCTTGCGCGCGTCTTTCAGCTTGATGTTGAGCGGCTGCGTCGGGACCAGCTTGGTGATCTTGTCCACGTCCGCGTAGCTCATATCCAGCACGCGGCCCACATCCTTAATCGCCGCCCGAGCCGCCAGAGTGCCGAACGTAATAATCTGCGCCACCTGCTCCCGGCCGTACTTCTCAGTGACGTACTGGATCACCTCGCCCCGGCCGCGCGTGCAGAAGTCGATGTCGATATCCGGCATGCTGATGCGCTCCGGATTCAGGAACCGCTCGAAGATCAATCCGTACGCCAGCGGATCGATATCCGTGATGTCCATCGCGTAAGCCACCAGGCTGCCCGTCGCCGATCCGCGCCCCGGCCCCACCGGAATGCCGCGCTGTTTGGCGAAGCGGATGAAATCCCAAACGATCAGGAAGTATCCCGAGAACTTCATCTGCTGGATCATCTTGATCTCGCGATCCAGCCGCTCCGCATACTCGGCCAGCTCGTGCCGCAACTGGCCCGCGCCGGCCAGCGCCTCTAGTCTGACGCGCCGCTTCTCGAATCCTTGCCGCGCCACGTATTCGAAGTAGCTATCGGTGGAATGCCCCTCCGGAATCGGAAACTTCGGAAACGGCTCCTTGACCTTTTCCAGCTTCACCTGGCAACGCTGCGCGATATCCCAGGTCCGGTCCAAGGCGTCCTCAATCTCCCCGAAGAGCGCCATCATCTCCGCTCGCGTCTTCAAATAAAACGCCGGATGTTCGAAGCGCATGCGATTCGGATCGGACATGGTCTTGCCCGTCTGGATGCACAGCAGGATTTCGTGGGCCCGCGCGTCTTCCTTGCGCAGATAATGCGAATCGTTTGTCGCCACCAGCGGGATTCCGGTGTCTGCCGCCAAGCGCCCGATCATCGGCAGCACGCGAGCATCCGGCTCCAGCCCGTGATTCTGCACCTCCAGGAAAAAATTCTTCGGCCCGAAAAGATCGGTGTACTGGTACGCCAGCCTCTTGGCCTCGTCGTAGCGATCCGCCATCAGCGTCTCGTTGATGTCCCCGCGGAGGCAGGCCGACAGCGCGATCAGCCCCTTGGAATGCCGCGAAAGCAGGTCCTTGTCGATGCGCGGCTTGTAGTAAAACCCATCCAGGTATCCACTCGATACCAGCTGGATCAGGTTGCGATACCCCTCCTGGTTCTCGCACAGCAGCACCAGGTGGTTATACCGGTTCGAATCGCTCTTGACCGATTGCCCCTGCTGCGCGACGTACACCTCGCAGCCGATCACCGGATGGATGCCCTTTTCTTTGGCCTTGTTGTAGAACTCCACCGCGCCGAAAAGATTGCCGTGATCCGTCATGGCCACGGCCGGCATCTTTTGCTCCGCCACCAGATCCATCAACTGCTCGATTTCGCACGCTCCGTCGAGCAGCGAGTAATCGGTGTGGCAGTGGAGATGAACAAACGGCGCGGGCATGGGACGAAGGTGCTCCTGATCCCGGGGGAGACTACTATTATAGGTGCTCATTCGATTCGAATCGGCGGCGGCCCGTTAAAATAAACTTGCACTCCCAGTTCCCTCTCGTCCCCGCCGATCCTCGCCGCCGCGTTCACGTCGAATTCGATGGCCACTTCGCCCGCCGCAATCGAGGGCAGCGCCGCCAGGAACTCCTGTTCTCCCGCGCCGCGAAACTCCGCTGGAGGAAGCTCCACTCCATTGACCCTGCCCTGCAAAACCGTCACCGGCCGTGCCGCCGCCAGCGCCTCGGGGATCTGAAACTGAAACCGTAACGTCGCGGGCGTAAACGCCTCCGCAACCGCAATCCTTGCCGAGAACGTCCGCCCCGTCCATCTGGCGCCGTACTCCAGCTCATGCCAGCCCCGGTCGAGCGTCAATCGTCCACTTGTCGCCAGTCCGCTTTCTAAGAGAAGATACCCCCGCGAGTCTTTACCGACCGGATCCGCTTCCTCCGGCGGCGCGCCGAGCGTAAATTGTTTCCGAATGGTCCATCCCGCCCTGCGAACCAACCGTTGCAAACCGGGCTCCGAGAAGATCCAGAAGTTGGTCGGGTCGTCATTTAACTCCCGGTCGTCCACCAGGTACGCCATCGGATACGAGCCGAAGCGAAGCCTCCCATCTGGCGTCAGCGCCGCGATGCGAGTGCTCATGTAGAGCCAACGCGCGTTCTGCGCCAGCGTCTCCAGCACGAGGTATGGATTCTTCAGGTGGTAAAGCACGCCGAGCAGCAGCGCCATTCCGTAATTCGATCCCGGCAAGTTCGGCCGAGCATCCAGATCCACGGCGTGAATCCCGATCTTCGATCCCAGCGCGGCCTTCAGCGCCCGTACGCCCTCCATGCGGTTGTAATTGCTGAGCGGATGGTCCACTGCATCCACCTTCGCGCCAAGCGACTCCAGGAAGAACGCGTTATCGCCATCACCGCAGCCTGCATCGAGTACCGGCGCCCTGCCAATCATCGCGAGGAGATCATCTGCATCCACTCCGCAGGCTCGACTCAGCATCTGCATCGCTGCCAGCGACCGCCACGGGTACCAACCGCCGCTCTCCAGCCGCGTCCGATCCTTAACCGATTTCAGCCGGTCATGGAACCGCGCGGCTAAATCGTCGAGCGTCACATCATGAGGCCACGCCGGCACTAATGCTCCCGCGGCGCGTGGCACCTGGTGCAGTTGCTATCCGCCGCGAATGCCGAGTTCCCGATGGAGTGGCAGAACGCGCACGACGTCATGCTCGCCTCCGCCGAGCGATGCAGCGCCTTCTTATAATTGAGCGGCGCGAGCGACTGAGGAAACACCTTGGCGTGACAGGTCGGGCAATCGCCGTTTACCCGCTCATAATGTTTCTTGTGCGTGAAGAGCACGTCGCCGTAAGGCGATTGAATCAGCATCGCGTCCACCGGCTCGCCCTTGGCGACGGCGGCCTGGTCTTCCGGCGTCAGGGTGAACTTGGTTTCGGGCGAGGGGGGCGGCGCGCTCTGGCACCCCACCAGAACCAGGGCCCCTAGGACCATCGTGAAAATTCGCATCAATCTTATAGTTTACTCAGGGGATACGCGCCACCCAAGCAAAAGTGTTATGATCGCTCTGCCATGGTCCTAGAGATTGAGTCCTTGCAGACTCAAGTCCAACGCATTCTTCAAAGTAAGGCGTTCCGCACCTCGGAAGTTCAACGCAATCTGCTGAACTACCTGGCGGAGAAGTCCATCGCCGGTACCGCGGACAATCTCAAGGAATACATCGTTGGTCTGGATGTTTTCGGCAAACCCGCCTCCTACGACCCCCGCCAGGAATCCACCGTCCGCATGCACGTCGGACGGCTCCGGCAAAAGCTGGCCGAGTATTACCGCTCTGAAGGCATCGACGATCCCGTGGTAGTCGACCTGCCAAAAGGCGGGTTCAAGATCACCTTCGAACCACGGCCCGTGGTTCCGGTTCCCGAACCTCTTCCGGCGGAGCCGATTGCAGCCGCCAAGCCGCACTTCCGCCTTGACCTCGTTCTGGGCGCCGGATTTCTCATCGCCATTCTCTGCGCCGGCTATTTCGGTCTCCGGCTCTGGCGTGTCGAGCGCACCGGTCAGCCAGCTCCCGTCGTCTGGACGCCGGAGCTTCAACAACTTTGGGAGCCCATTCTCACGCCCAACCGCCCCCTTCTCATCTGTATGTCGACTCCGTCCTCGGGAATGACCGGTCTCGGTACCGCGAACGGAGCCTTTTTGCTCGGCCAATTCCTGGGGGAGCGTAAGAAGGACATTCAGCTCACCCCCTCGGAGCAGCTGTCCATGCCCGAAATCGCCATGGGCAATGTAGTGTTCCTGGGATCCACCGCCGGCGCCCGTCAGATCCACGCCGTGCCGGAGGATCGCCAGCTTGTCCTCGGCCCCGATGGAATCCGCAACATCAACCCCCGCGCCGGCGAGCCTCAACTGCTGACCGACCGCAATCCGGCCGACCCGCAAGATACCGCCGAGAGCTACGCGCTGGTCAGCCACTTTCCGGGCTTGAACGGCAACGGCGAGCTCCTCTATTTCTCAGGCAACAAAATTCCGGCCGTCATGGGCGCGGTGCAAGCCTTCACCGATCCCGCCTTCGCCCGGACTCTGGTCGCCCGTATGAAGACGTCCGCGGGGAATCTCCCGCACTTCTATCAGGTCGTGCTCAAAGTCCGGTCCATGGACGATATGCCCATCGATATCTCCTACGTCTTCCACCGCGATCTGAGCACCGCTGTAAGCCGCTGAAAACAGGCGGTCACTGTCCGGTCACTGACCTTCAAGTGACCGATCCGCGCAAAAATTTGCGTTGTCCGCGTGCTAGGCTTGATGCTGGCCGGGAGCGCCCAACGCAATCCTGGACACCAATTAGGAGAGCACAATGAAATCGAAAATCATGGGTTTGATCGCCGGCGGCCTTGTGGCCGCGGCCGTTCCGGCACTGGCGCACCACTCGTTTTCCGCCGAGTACGATCGCGCCAAGCAGATACAGTTGAAGGGGACCGTGACCAAGGTCGAGTGGATGAATCCGCATGCCCGCTTCTACCTGGATGTGAAGGGTGACGACGGCAAGGTCACCAACTGGGAGTTCGAGCTGGGCAGCCCCAACGGCCTCATGCGCCAGGGTTGGACTCGCAACTCGCTCAAGAACGGCGATGTGGTTACGGTCAACGGCTCCCAGGCGAAGGACGGCTCCAATCTGGTTAACGCGCAGAACGTGGCGTTTGAAAACGGCAAGCGGGTCCTCGGCGGCGCCTCTTCGGCTGACGATCCCAACACGAAATAACCATCACGGCTCAAACCTCGACCGGGAGCGGTACAATAGGTCGGCTTGGGGGGGCTCTAGCGGATGTTTCTTCAAAACGCGATAGCGGATGCGCTCAACAATACAGAGTGGGCGTTTCCGCTGGCGGAGTGTTTTCACATCGGCGGATTTGCCATCGCCGTCGGCAGTATCGTCCTGGTCGACTTCCGGATGCTGAATTTGGGATTCCGGCGCGAAACCGCCGCACGCCTCGTCCGTTACACCGAGCCTTGGACGCTGATCGCGCTAGTGTTCATTATCTTCTCGGGCGCGGCGCTGTTCATTTCGCAGACTTTCGTCTACATCCCCAACTGGGTCTTTCAGACCAAGATGGTCCTTTTGGTGTTGGCGATAATCTACAACTTCACCATCCACCGGAAAATCGCCTCCTCGGAAAAAGCTTCGCCCGGGGTGAGCAAGGTCGCGGCGCTGATATCCATTGCCTTCTGGGTAGCCATCGTGTACTGCGGGATCTTTATCGCGTTTGTGTGAGAAAGGAAATCCGTGACCATCTCTCATTCCCTTCAGAGCATTGACTTCCTCACCGCCATTCGCGAATCGGCGCTGGTTTACCCCGTGATCCTGGGCACCCACCTGGCCTGCATCGCGGCGTTTGGCGGGATGATTTTGATGACAGATCTCCGCCTCCTCGGTCTCACCTTCAAAAGCCTCACCATCACCGAGGTCGTAACTACGCTCCGTCCGTGGAAGCGGCTGGGCGGAGTCATCATGATCACCATGGGCCTGCTCCTGGCCGCTTCGGAGGCCGAGAAATACGCGCCCAATCCCTACTTCTGGACCAAAATGACGCTCTTAGGTTTGATCGGCCTGCATGCGCTGATTTTTCGGCCGATCGTTTACAACAAGACTGAGGAATTGGATCGCGCCCCCGTGATCCCAACCCGGGCAAAGGTTGCCGGAGCGATTTCCCTGGTCCTGTGGACCGGAATGTTCACCATGGGCCGGCTCATCGCTTATTGGGAGCCGAGACAGCCGGCCGCGCAGGCGTCGATCCGGTAGAGCACTGCTGACCAGCATCGCGCGCAACGGTTCATCATGCATCGATTTGCCGTAATCGCAGTTGTATGCTCGCTCGTGGGCGTGCTCACGGGCGCGATGGTCACCAGCAGCGGAGGGAAGGATTTTCTTCAACTGCACCAGGTCACCGCTATCGCGACGGCGGTGGTTGTGGCGATTCTCGGGGTATGGCTCATGGCGTCGGGCCTCGCCAAACTTGGCTGGACCGTGCTGGTGCTGGTGGCCGCAGACGCCGCACTCGGCTTCGCCCCCGATACGGCCTCCGTCGCCGTTCTTCATGCGCTTCTGGCCCAGATTCTATTCGCGGCGGCGTTCGCCGCAATCGTCGCGACCGGTTCTTCCTGGACCGCTCCCCCAGACCGCGTAGAGGATCATGGCTGGCCCTCCCTCAGTAGTCTGGGAGCCGTCACCCCGGTGCTGGTGCTGATTCAAATCGCGTTGGGCGCGGCCTTCCGCCACAAGGAAATGAGCGTACTGTCGCATTTGTTTTTCGCCATGATTCTGGTGTTGGTCATCCTATGTTTGTGCATCTTCGTGATGCAGCAGTTTCCGGATCATAAGGCCCTGCGTCCCGCCTCGAACATGCTGATGGCGGTAGCTTTCACGCAGATCTTTCTGGGCATCGGCGCCTTCACCGTCCGGTCGATGACCACCAAAGTGACTCCTCTCGTCATAGCGGTTACCGCCGCGCACGTTTGCGTCGGCGCGATCACCCTCGCCTCAGCGGTGATGTTGTCCATGCAAATTCGCCGCAACGTCTACCGCAAAGAGGAACCCGCCGAGTAAGTGCCTTCCAATCCGCTAAGCTGCCGTTCGATGCTACTTGCAACTCACTTGCTGATTTTCGTTGACTCGCCCGGCCCTAGTCGCCTAATATAGGACCATTGCGGTCGTATTTAGGCGGTGAACACCCAAGCTAGATAAGTTACTAAGAGTAAACAAGATCGGGTCCTCGCGGCCGACTTTTGGCGAAGCAACCGTGAAGACCCGAGAATCGGCAACCCAAAGGGCCGCGACTCCCTCATTATAGGGCAGCCTGCCCCTTTGCCTGACAGCTATTTGCTGTAAAGAGGGAATCGTGGGATTCAACAAAACTAGATTCACATTCAGCTTTCTTTGGGCGTTACTGGCGTTAACAGCGCGCGGAAGCGGTGACGGCAGCATTTCCGGCAGGGTCACCGATCCTGCCGGAGCGGCAGTATCTGGCGCGAAAGTCACCGCTTCAGAGACCGCGACCGGCGTCGTTCAAGCGCTGGTCACCGGCGCCGGAGGCTTCTACTCCTTTCAAAGCCTTCCCGTCGGCCGTTATGACATCCAGGTGGATGCCGTGGGATTCCAGCGCGTGAAACGCACCGGCGTCACGCTCGACGTCGACAGCAAAGTCGAGGTGGACATTGCTCTCTCGATTGGATCCCGCAGCGAAGCCGTCACGGTGTCCGAATCGCCGACGCGCGTGGAGACCGTGGACACGCAGCTTGGCGAGGTGATCACCGCAAAGCAGATGACCTCCGTGCCGCTCAATGGGCGTAGCTTCACGGACTTGTTGAATCTTCAAACCGGCGTCGTTCCGGTTACCTCCCTCACTGCGGACACCCAACAGGACGTGGGCGTCAGCGCCTTCTCCCCCTCCGGCGATCTCAATCCCGGCACCATCTCGATCAACGGCCAGAGAGAGTTCGCCAACAGCTTCGTGCTGAACGGAAGCGATGTCGAAGAAGACGTGAACATGGGAACGGCAATCGTGCCCAACCTGGATTCCATCGCCGAATTCAGGATCCTCACCAGCAGCTTCGACGCCGAGCATGGCGAATTCAGCGGCGGCGAGATCAGCGTGGTCACCAAGTCCGGAACAAACTCGCTTCACGGAGACGCGTTCGAGTTCCTGCGCAACACCGATCTGGACGCTCGTAACTTCTTTTCTCCCACCCGTGGCGTCTTCCGCCAAAACCAATTCGGAGCCACTCTCGGAGGACCGCTCCGGAGGAACAAGCTTTTCTTCTTTGCCGACTATCAAGGCACGCGGCTGACCCAAGGCGTCGACACCGGGGAGATTCCAGTTCCTTCTCTCCAAGACCGCAGCGGCAATCTCTCCGATCTCGCCAGTTCCTTCACCACCGCCGGGCCAAGCGGCAACACCATCCCTTCCACGGTCAGCGGCCCCTATTGGGCCAACTTGCTCTCGCAAAAGCTTGGCCATCCGGTCAGCGCGGGGGAGCCGTATTACTTCTCCGGTTGCGCCAACTTCTCCCAGTGCGTTCTCCCCAACGCGATCATTCCCCCCACCGCGTGGTCCGCACCCGCCGCCAATCTCCTCAAATACATTCCCGCCCCCAACAACGCCAACGGCACGTTCTCCACCTCTGCGTACAACCAAACTTTGAACGACGATAAAGGCGCCTACCGGCTGGATGGAACCTCGCGCTGGGGCATGCTCTCGGCTTACTACTTCATGGACGGTTGGTCGCAAAACAATCCCTACCCGGTGGCGCAAGGCGGAGCGAGCGTTCCCGGCTTCAACGCCCTGAACGCCGGCCGATCCCAACTGCTGGCTTTGGGCGATACCAAGACCTTCGGCTCAACCGCCGTTAACGAATTTCACTTCAGTTTCATGCGCGACGCTACGGATCTGGGACAACCGGTCGGAGGGGTCGGGACCAGCCTTGCTTCGCAGGGCTTCGTCGTGGGCGCGAACACGCCTGGCATCGTCTCTCTCTCCCCAAAAACAGAGGGCGTCGAAAGCGTCGGCTTCAATAGCTTCTCGATCGGCGTCAACTCCAATGAGTTGAAGCAAACCAACAACACGTTCCAATGGCGCGACGGATTCTCCAAAGTCGCGGGAGCCCACACCTTCAAGCTGGGCGTGGACTTCCACTACGACCAGGTCAACACCAACCCCATCGCCCAATTGAACGGCAACTTCATTTTCTTCGGCAGCGAGACCGGCGTCGATTTCGCGGACTTCCTGCTAGGAATTCCCAGCCAGTACAACCAGAGCCAGATCCAGGCTTTCTACGGCCGCAACAAATACGCGGGCATCTACGCGCAGGATAGCTGGCGAGTCACTCGAAACCTGGTCCTGAACTACGGCGTCCGGTGGGACCGCATCGAGCCCTGGTACGAGAAATACAACCAGATCGCCACCTTCGCGCCCGGCCGGCAATCGGTGGTGTTTCCCGGCGCCCCCGCGGGCATCCTGTTTCCGGGCGACCCGGGGGTCCCGCGCACCATCGGCCCTCCTGGAAACCTCGACTTTGCGCCTCGCGCCGGCTTGGCTTACACTCCGAGTGCGGACCCCAGCAGCTTGCTCGGAAAACTACTCGGCGGCTCCGGCAAGACCAGCATCCGCGCGAGCTACGGAATGTTCTACACTGCCATCGAGGCGCTTTCCATCGGCATTTCCAGCGCCAACGCGCCCTACGGCACCACCTACACCAGCCCCGCCCCTCCCTTATTCGCGACCCCCTTCATCACTGCCGCCAATGGACAAAACGCCGGGCAATATTTCCCCGTTCAACTAGCTCCCCTGAACACCTCGGCGAGCCATCCCGATACCACGCTCGATTGGTCCTGGTTCGAACCGATCACCGGCATGCCCACTTACGTCACGAACAACCGTATCCCGTACACCGAAGACTACACTCTTTCCATCGAACGCGCCGTCGGTGGCAACACGCTTCTTAGCCTGAGCTACGTCGGCAACCAGGCCCATCACCTTCTGGTGCTGGAGGAAGCCAACCCCGGCAATCCGGCGCTCTGCCTCCAGCTCAGCAATCCGGCCAACCTCGCGCCCGGACAAACGCCGTGCGGGCCCTTTAACGAAAACGGCGTGTTCGTCATCACCTCCGGCCAGACCATCAATGGCACGCGCGGTCCTTTGGGTCCCGCCTTCGGCAGCGATACTCTAGAAACCACCATCGGCAATTCCAACTACAACTCCTTGCAAGCCGTGCTGCGTCATAACAGCGGTCCGCTGCAATTCCTGGCGGCGTACACCTTCTCGAAATCCATCGATCAATCATCGAGCCTGGGAGAAGAAGTCAATCCGCTCAACCCCTCCCTGAGCCGCGCTCTATCCGCCTTCGATATCCGGCACAACTTCGTAGTCAGTTATACCTACCGCCTGCCCGTGGCTGGTGCGTTTCGCGCGCAGAACCGCTGGACGGAAGGCTGGGAACTCTCCGGCATCACCCGCATCAGTAGCGGCCTTCCCGTGACTCTGGTCAACTATGGCGATAACTCTCTGCTCGGCGCCGAACCCAACGGGATTAACAACTACGGCATCGACCTGCCGGACGTCGCTTCCGGCCCGCTCAATCTGAACCACAATCCACGCAACGGCCAGCCCTACTTCAACACCTCGCTCTTTAGCGAGAATGCGCTAGGCACGCCGGGCGACGCCTCCCGCCGCTTCTTCTGCGGCCCGGGAAGGATCAATTTCGATGTCGCGCTCACCAAGAACCTTCGCCTGACGGAATCGAAATCGCTGCAATTCCGCATCGAAGGCTTCAACGTCTTCAACCATGCCCAATTCTTCGGCCCACGGGCAGTGGACGGAAACATCGGCAGCACCAGCTTCGGCCAGGTAGTCAGCGCGGCCGGGCCCCGTCTGATGCAAGCTGCGGTGAAGTTTGCTTTCTAATTCGAGATGTCGTCTGTCCGGGAGTCGTCGCGAATCGGCAGATACTGGTCGTACCACCATTTCTGCGCTGCGCTGTTCTCGTACTTCTTCAGCGCGTCCTGGCTCTCGAACTCCATCACGATCGCCTGCTTGAATCCCTCCTGGCCCTGATAGCGGAGGCTTTTGGTCCACACCCGCCGGATGCCCGGATATCTCGCCGGTAATTGCTGCGCCGCGTCGACCACCGCCTTAATCTGTTCCGGCGTCGCGTCCACTTTCCACTTCACGTTGATGATGTGAATCACGGTGGTGGGCGCCTGCGCCAGGGCCCCCGACGAACAAAAAGCAGCGCAAAGAATCGCGCTCAACAACAGCTTGATCATATTTCGACTACTTCTTCTTAAGCACAGCTTCCACCGCCGAGACAAGCTCTTTAGACATCGGCTCGACCTCCGGCTCGAAGCGCTGCACGACATTTCCGCTGCGGTCTACTAGAAACTTAGTGAAGTTCCACTGAATTTCGCCCGCTGTCTTGGAATTTGCGGCGGTGCTGGTGAGGAATTTGTACAGCGCGGCTTGATCTCCTCCCCGCACCGAAATCTTGGAGAACATGGGAAACGTCACACTGTATTTGCTCTTGCAAAACGTCTGGATCTCCGCGTCAGTGCTCGGCTCCTGGCCGCCGAAATTGTTCGCCGGGAAGCCGGTGATCACAAAACCTTGGGATCTATACGTCTCGTAGAGCTTTTCCAGCCCCTCGTATTGCGGTGTGTAGCCGCATTGGCTTGCGACATTCACCATTAGCATCACCTGGCCTTTGAACGCGGCCAGCGGCTGCGGTTTCCCGTCGATCGCTTTCATGGTGTAATCGTATATCGATCCGCCCATAGCCACGGCGCCAAGCACAAGAAAGACCGCCAATTGTTTTGTCATACGCGTACAATTATAATCGTGTGCGCTGTGCCTTGAACTTACGCGGCACGACACGGGGAGGGTTCCATGGATGTGAACCATATGATCGCCGAGCTTAGAAGCGAGCGTGAGGCTTTGACCGCCGCAATTTCCGTTCTGGAAAATATCGCTCAGTCCAGAGGCAGACGGCGCGGACGGCCGCCAGCCTGGTTAGCTGCGCTTTCGCCCAAGAAGAAGGATGAGGAGGGACCGAAGCGGGTTCTGAGCGCGGCGACCAAGAAAAAAATGGCGATCGCTCAACGCAAGCGTTGGGCTGCCTTGAAAAAGAACAAGGAGTCCTAAAAGGCCGGGCGTTATCCCGGCGGCAGGATCTTCGAGATGTCGTTGTATATCGCGAAGACCACCACCATCATCAGGAACACCAGCCCGGCGCGGATCACGGCTTCCTTCACCTTCAGGTCGAGATCGCGCCGCATCAGCATTTCCACCAGCAGCATCAGGATCACGCCGCCGTCCAGGATCGGCACCGGCACCAGGTTGAAGATGAACAGGTTCAAGCTGACCATCGCCATCCACCGGAGGAACGTATCCGGACCCTCCCGGGCCATCTCGCCCGACATCTGCGCAATGCGGATCGGCCCTTGCAGCGACTTCGGCGACATGCGCCGCTCGATAATTCCGTCCAGCAGGCGCACAATCAGCTTGGCGTTCTGAAGATTTTCTTTCCATGATTCCGCCAGCGCCTGCCCGAATGGCAGCTTCACGACCTCCATGCGCGGCGGCCGCATCTCCACGCCGATCATCCAGCGCTTCTCGCCTTCCGTTTCGCCCCGCGCAGCCGCGAGTGTCACCTGATGCACTTGCCCGCCTCGCGAGTAAGTCAGGCTCACCGGGCTACCCTTCGAATCGTCGATTACATCGCGGAAGCGCGAGATCGAAAGAATGGGCTGCCCGTTGGCGGTGATAAAAATATCGCCCTTCTGAAGCCCGGCTTTCTGCGCCGCATCGATTCCCGGCGCGAATCCCGCGATCTCAACGTCCGTTTCCGGACCCCAGCCCGCGTTCCCCGCACCCTCTTTTTCATCGAAAGACGGAGTCACCGTAAGGTGCATGCGCTTCCCGTCGCGGCGCACCCACACCTCCATCGCTCTGCGAACGCTTCCCAGGGAGCGCAGCTCGATATCTTCCCAAGTGGGATTGGTGATGTTGTCGATCTGCACCACCTGATCGCCTTCGCGGATTCCGGCTTGCGCCGCGGGGCCGTTCTGGGCAACGTAGCCGACCACCGGAGAATGTGGCGTCGGCACCTTCGGAAACTCCACCATGAACAACCCGGTCAGCAGCACCACCGCCAGCACCACGTTGATCGCTGGCCCAGCGAAAGCGATAATGACCCGCTGCCATCGAGGCTTGGCTAATAAGGATCGCGGATCGCTGGCCGCTTCGTCGCCCGCCTGCTCGCCGGCCATCCTTACGTAGCCTCCGAATAGGATCGCGGAGAAGCGGAAATCGGTTTCGCCCTTTTTGAAACCGAACAGGCGCGGGCCGAAGCCGAAGCTGAAGGTTTCCACTTTGACGTCGAAAAACCGCGCGGCCCAGTAGTGCCCCAGTTCGTGGACCAGGATCATCACACCGATCAGAACCAGGTACCACCAGATGCCTTGTAAGACTTGCATAATCCCCTTACTATTCTACGCACGAACCGCGTTTTCGATCCGGGCCCCCACCCCTTGAGACCCGATTATCTCGCGCGCGGCACGCCGAGCCTCCCTGTCTGCTTCCAGCACTTCCCCAACCGACCTGGGATTCCTTTGCGGAACCCGCTCCAGCGTCTCCGCAACCGTCGCCGCAATTGCTGGAAACGGAATCTCGCCCGCGAGGAATGCCTCCACCGCGATCTCATCGGCCGCGTTGAGGACCGCCGTGGCCGCTCCACCAGCTTCTTGCGCCCTATACGACAGCTTTAACAGTGGAAACTTGTCGAAGTCCGGCGGGTCGAAGGTCCACCGAGCCGATTGCCGCCAGTCCAGACGCGGGACCGGAGCATCCGCCCGGTCCGGATAGGTCAACGCGTATTGGATCGGCATTCGCATGTCGGTCGCCGAGATTTGAGCCATCACGCTGCCGTCGTTAAACTCCACCATCGCGTGAACCCGGGACTGCGGATGCACCACCACTTCTACTTCTTTCGGCGGCAAGTCGAACAGCCAACATGCCTCAATCACTTCAAAACCTTTGTTCATCAAGGTGGCGGAATCGATGGTGATGCGCGGACCCATCTTCCATGTTGGATGATTCAGCGCCTGCTCCGGCGTCACTCGGGCCAGATCCGCCGCCGGAGTCTCGCGAAACGGCCCGCCCGATGCCGTCAGGATCAGCTTTGAAACCTCGCTTCGCAATCCGCTGCGGAAGCATTGGTGCGCGCCGTTGTGTTCGCTATCGACCGGGATCAGCTCCGCACCGGATTCGCGCATCGCCTCGGTGACAAGTTTCCCGCCGGCTACCAGAACCTCTTTGTTCGCTAGCCCCACGCGCTTTCCCAGGCGCACGGCCTCGTAAGTGGCTTCCAACCCCTCCACCCCTACGATGGCCGACATCACGAATCCAGCCTCCGGAGCCGTCGCGGCGGCAATCCTCGCCTCCGCGCCCGCCGCCAACTCCGGTGCTGGAATCCCGCTCTCCCTCAAGATTCGCCGGAGTTTATCGAGCGCAGTCTGATCCGCCACCACGGCCACTCGCGGCCGGAATTTGGCGATCTGCTGGGCCAGCAGTTCGACGTTCTTCCCCGCCACCAGCGCATGAATCCCGAAACGCTCCGGCCAGCGTTCCACGACATCTAGTGTGCTGGTGCCGATGGAACCGGTCGAGCCTAGCAGCGTGAGGAGGGTCACTAACCCAAATGATAACATCCGATCCCCTTACGGCAGAAACAACCCCAGAGGGGCGCCGGGGAGGGTTGCTTCAGGGGTCTTAAATGAGGTTAGTCTCGCTTTGGTGGGAGTTTCCTCCCCGGCTTGATTCCAATATTAGAATAACTCTCGGAGGAAAGCAACAGTTTTTTGTAGGCGAATGAAGATTTTCTCTTCTTTCCAGTTATTCAATTGTAATCAACGCGATATGCCCAATGGCCGATGCCATCGTATGCCGCTTACGGCCCTGAATCTACTCCCCTCGTACTTCCACCGAGGCCCATTCTTCCAAAAGACGGATACTTGAGCAGAAGTCCGCGTCGCCCCAACCCTTGGCAATAGCCGCCCGCAGCATTTGCTGCGTCAGAGCCGTGGCGGGCAAGGGCACATTCAGGCTCTCTCCGCTGTCCAGCGCCAGAGTGATGTCCTTGTGCAGCCACTTGGTGGAGAAGGCCGTCTCAAAGTTCCGGGCCAGGACAAACGGAGCCTTGAAGGAAATCAGTCCGCTCTTGGCCGCGCTGTTATCCAGAATCTCCAGCATCAGCTTGGGCGCGATCCCGCCTTTGACCGCCAGGACCATTCCTTCCACAAACCCTTGATAAAGGTTGGCCAGCACCAGATTCTGCGTGAGCTTGGCTTGCAACCCGCATCCCGCAGCACCGCAGTAGTAGAACAGCTTACCCATGATCTCGAAATACGGGCGGGCCCGTTCAAATACCGCCTTGTCTCCACCGATCATGAAGGTCAGCGTCGCCTTCTCCGCACCCGGCTTCGAGCCCGTGCACGGCGCATCCAAAAAATGCGCCCCTTTCGAGGTGAAGACGCTGGCGATCTCCCGGCTCACATCCGGAGAAATCGTGCTGCAATCCGCGACGATCGCGTCTTTGCGAACTCCCGCGGCCAATCCGTGCTTGCCGGTGGCCACCTCACGCGACATCGCGCTGTCGCCGACGCAATAGAAAATGAAGTCGGCATTCTCGGCGACCTCTTGGGGCGACGAGCACACCTTGGACTTGCCTTCTCCCTCCAGCTCACGCGCTTTCGCGATGGTGTTCGACCATAGCGCCACTTCGTTGCCGGAGCGAAGCAGATGCCGCGCCATGGGATACCCCATGATCCCCAATCCGAGAAAACCGAGCTTAGCCAAAATCAGCCTCCTTCATCCATCGAATGAAATACGGAAGCTACGATTTTAGCTTTTTTGCCGCGGACGATTCTCTACTTCACGGGGACTTCGTCAGCCGTCAGTCTGCTGGCCAGCAGGCGCAGGATCAGCAAGTCGGATGGCTGGAACGTGGTGGATGGCACATTAGTCAAATCTTCGTCGCGGTCGATCACGTGGCTGCGGATCATCGTCCGCAGTTGCTCGATGGAGACGCCTAGCTCCTCGGCGGCCTCGGATTCCGAGTAGTGGGATTTCCCGGTCCTGGTCAGTTGCATGCTTAAGTTGCATTGTAGACTTTGCCATGCGGCTTACCCAATTAGGGAGAGCGCTTATTTGCCTTGCCGTATTGCCTGACGTACTTATGTACTACGAACGCGTAGTGACTCGCCCGATGTTCGTAAGCGCTTATCCCGATTACTATGGTTTTATGCGTCTCCCTTCGATCGTTCTGGCCGGCCTTGCTGTTACCTTCGGAGCGGGTGCCGGACTCGCCCAATCCTATCCGGGTTTCGACATCGCCTCTCTGGATCGCAGCGTCGATCCCTGCGCGGATTTCTACAAATTCTCCTGTGGAGGATGGATGGCTGCGAATCCCCTTCCGGCCGATCGCGCGCGCTACGGCCGCTTCGATGCGCTGCAGGATCGCAATCGGGAGGTGTTGCGCAAGATGCTGGAGAACGCTTCCGTTGAGAAACCCGGGCGCAGCGCTGTGGATCAGAAGATCGGGGACTTCTACTATGCCTGCACCGACCAGAAGACAATCGACGCCCGCGGAATGGCTCCGCTGAAACAAGACATGAATCGCATCGCGGCGCTCAAGAACAAGAAGGATCTGGCCGAGCTGGTAGCAACGCTGATGCGCGACGGCAATGTCGAATTCTTTAATTTTTCCTCGGAACAGGACGCCAAAAATTCCACCCAGGAAATCGCCGGGCTCGATCAGGGCGGCATCGGCCTCCCGGACCGCGATTACTACTTCAAAACCGACGCCAAGTCCGTGGAGCAGCGCACCCAATACGTCGCGCACCTGACCAAAATGTTCCAACTCCTGGGCGCCACTGCCGCCGACGCCGCCAAGAACGCCCAGACCGTAATGGCCATCGAGACCGCTCTAGCCGACGGGTCCTTCGATCGCGTCACCCGCCGTGATCCCGAGAAGGTCTACCACAAGATGACCGTCAAGGAGCTGGCCGGCATGGACCCCAATTTCGATTGGCCCAAGTTCATTCACGCGGTTGGCGCCCCGCCCATCCAGAGCCTCGACGTCTCCGTCCCGCCTTTCGTAAAGGCGCTTGACGGGGTCATCTCCAAGTACAGTCTGGACGATCTGAAAACCTACATGACCTGGCATTTGGTCCACGACAACATTGAGGTCCTGCCGGCGCCGTTCCAGCAGGAGAATTTCGATTTCTACAACAAGACCCTCACCGGAGCCAAAGAAATGCGCGCCCGCTGGATGCGTTGCGTCGATCTGACCGACAGCGATTTGCCCGACGCGCTGGGCAAAGCCTTCGTCGACCAGACTCTCGGCAAAGAGGGCCGCGAGCGCACCCATCAGATGGTCATGGAAATCGAGCAGTCCATGGAAAAGGATCTCGATTCCCTCACCTGGATGTCACCCCAGACCAAACAGGAAGCGTTGGTGAAGCTGCACGCCGTGGCCAACAAAATCGGCGAGAAAGCTCACTGGCTCACCTATTCCACCGTCAAAATCTCGCGTGACGACGCGTACGGCGACAACGCCCGCGCCAGCGCCTTCGAAGTCGCCCGCTTGCTCGGTAAGATCGGCAAGCCGGTGGATAAAACGGACTGGGAGATGAGCCAGCCCACCGTCAACGCCTATTACAACCCTCAAGAGAACGACATCAACTTTCCCGCTGGAATCTTGCAGCCGCCTTTCTACGACAACAAACTGGATGATGCGGTGAACTACGGCGGCATCGGCGCCGTGATTGGCCACGAGCTTACCCACGCCTTCGACGACGAAGGCCGGCAATTCGACGACAAGGGCAACCTGCGCGACTGGTGGACCGAGGCCGACGCCAAGGCCTTCGAAGGCCTCGCCGATTGCCTGGTGAAGCAATACGGCGATTACACCGCCGTCGACGACGTGAAGGTAAATGGAAAGCTGACCCTCGGCGAAAATACCGCCGATAACGGCGGCTTGCGCATCTCCTACATGGCTCTTCAGGCCATGGAAAACGGCAAGCAGCCCGCCCCGGTCGACGGCTTCACCGCGGATCAGCGCTTCTTCTTAGGTTGGGCGCAGGTCTGGTGCCAGAACCAAACCCCGCAGAGCCTCCGCCAGCGCGCCCTAACCGATTCCCACTCCCCGGCCAGCGACCGCGTGAATGGCGCCGTCGCCAACATGCCGGAGTTCGCCAAAGCGTTCCGCTGCAAGGAAGGCCAGCCGATGTCCCCGGTGCGCCGCTGCCGCGTCTGGTAATCGCGCTCTACGCGAACAAGTCCTCGAGCGGAAGCTTGAAACCCGGGAGCAGCGCCGATTCAAGAACTGTGTTTCCCGCGAAAGACTGCTCCGGTGGGTTCGGATCGGTCCAGATTTCTACTTCGCGGGCTTCCGGATAGACTAGCCAGAGCTCTTTCACTCCCGCGGCGAAATACTGCATCAATTTGCGTTGAATCATCCGCGTCGTCTCGCTGGGCGAAATGACCTCCGCGACGATGTCCGGGACAATCTCAATCACCGTCGCTTCCTCAAGCTCGCGCCGACGATCGCCCAGAATGACCGCGACGTCCGGCGCACGGCGCGTCTGGGGCGCAATCGCGTACAGGTTCTCGGAGATCATAGCCTCGCCCAGGCCGGTTCTTTCCAGGAAATCGTCCAGCCGGACAAGCAGTCTTTTGAGAACGGGGTTGTGCCGGTACGCCGGTCTGGTCATCTCGATCAACTCCCCTTCGTCAAGCTCGTAGCGCTTGTCTTCCTCGAACGGGTAGTTGTCGAATTTCTCCGCTGACAGGAGAGTCTTCGCGGCGCTCATACCGATAGTCTAGACCCTCCCGCTAATGCTCGTCGGCGGACGGGCGCTTCAGCTGCGTCAAACCTCACCTAAAACGTCTCGCTCGCCAGCTTGCTGTCATTACTTGGATGTCTCGCTCGCAAGCTTGCTCGCCAGCGGCCGGTCCTGCCCCGAGTACTTGTTCCCCACCTTCTTCCGGTACGGCACCTCCACTCGCGAAGAAAGCTGTTCGAACGTAAACGAACAGATTCGCATCCCTGGATACAGCGCCACCGGCATCCGACCCAGGTTACTCAGCTCCAGCGTCGCCTTCCCGATCCATCCGGGATCGAACAGTCCCGCCGTCCCGTGCACGATGATCCCGATCCGCCCCAGGCTCGACCGCCCCTCCAACCGCCCCAGCACATCGTCGTCGAGCTCCAGCGTCTCCTTCGTAATCGCCAGCGCGAACTCGTGCGGCTGAAGAATGAACGGCTCCCCGTCGCCCACCTCGATCGTCCGCATCAGATTTTCGATCGCCGTGCGCTCCTTCAGATCGATGAACGCGTGGCGGCTGTGCTCGAACACGCTGAACTCATTGCCCAAGCGGAAGTCGACCGAGCAGCTTCCAAACTGCTCCTGCGGCAGCGAAGGCGTGATCTTGATCTTTCCCTGTTCCAGGTAGCGCCGGATATCGACGTCGGAGAGAACCATCCTTAGATCATAACCGGCGGAGTAACTCGAAGCTGTTGATACACTGGATCATGGCTGTCAAAGTCGCTATCAACGGATTTGGCCGGATCGGCCGTAACGTGGTGCGCGCAGCGCTCCACAACCCGAATATTGAAATAGTCGCCGCCAACGATCTTACCGATACCAAGACGCTGGCGCATCTGCTCAAATACGATTCCATTCTCGGTACCCTCCACGAAGACGTAAAGGTTGAGGGTGACGCCATCGTGGTGGGCGGAAAACACATCAAAATCTTCGCGATCAAAGACCCGTCCCAGATCGACTGGTCCAGCCTCGGCGCTCAAATCGTAATTGAATCCACCGGCAAGTTCACCGACGCCAAAGACGCCTCCAAGCATCTGCAAGGCACGGTGAAGAAGGTGATCATCTCAGCGCCCGCCAAGAATGAGGACATCACCATCGTCCTCGGCGTCAACGACTCGGCTTACGACCCCGCTAAGCACAACGTCATCTCCAACGCCTCTTGCACCACCAATTGCCTGGCCCCGGTGGTGAAGGTGGTGCACGAAAAGTTCGTCATCGAGAAAGGCTCGATGACCACCATCCACAGCTACACCAACGACCAGAACGTACTCGATTTTCCGCACAAGGATCTGCGCCGCGCCCGCGCCGCCGCCATCAACATGATCCCCACCACCACTGGCGCCGCCAAGGCCATCGGCCTGGTCATGCCGGAACTGAAAGGGAAGCTCGACGGTTACGCCATGCGCGTTCCAACGCCCAACGTCAGCGTGGTCGATTTGGTCGCCCTGACCACGAAATCCACGACTGCCGAAGAAGTCAACGCGGCTCTGAAAGCCGCCGCGGAGGGTCCACTCAAAGGCATCCTTGCCTACACCGAGGACCCGGTCGTCTCCACCGACATGATGCATAACCCCAACAGCTCCATCGTCGATTCCGATATGACCAAGGTGATCGGCGGGAATCTGGTGAAGGTTGTCGCCTGGTACGACAATGAGTGGGGCTACTCCATGCGCGTTGTGGACCTCGCGCTGTTCCTCGCGAAGAAGGGCCTCTAAGAGCCTTCTAGCCCAAAGAACTAGTCCAACAAATGACCGAGCTTCTCCCGCTTGGTCCGCAAATAATCTTCCGTCGACTCAATCGGCGGCACAATCGACGGCACCCGCTCCGTGACCCGGACGCCCGCGCGCTCCAGCGCCTGGATTTTTTCCGGATTGTTCGACATCAGCCGCACGGCGCTCAGCCCAAAGTAGCGCAGAATCGAGCCAGCCAGCGCATACGCGCGCAAGTCGGGTTGGAAGCCGAGCTGTTGATTCGCCTCAACGGTGTCCGCGCCTTGGTCCTGCAGCTCATACGCGCGCAGCTTATTGAGCAACCCGATGCCCCGGCCCTCCTGATTCTCATAAATCAGCAGGCCGCGGCCCTCCCGCGCGATCGCCTCCAGCGCCAGCTCCAACTGGCCCCGGCAATCGCACCGCAGACTATGAAATACATCGCCCGTCAGGCACTGCGAATGGATGCGCACCAGCGGAGGGTCGCCCGAAAGCTCGCCCATCTTGAGGGCAATCGCCTCCTCGGCGTCGCCTCCCACGGCTTCGAAGCCGTAAATCCGGAAATGCCCGGACCGTGTGGGAAAATCGGCCTCCGCGACCTTGCGTACATCTATGCTCTGGGACATGAATGAAATAAAAGGCGGGTAACTTCATTATAATTGTCCGCAGTGACCGCGCACTGCGAATGGGTTGGCGCGCGTTGAAGTGATGGTCTCTCAGCTATTAGTCTTTTTGCTGGTAAAGCTCGCGGTGGCAGCCTCCGTGGCCAGCTTCTTGACTCGTTTCGGCTGGTTTCCAACGCATGTTGATGCGTGAGGACCGCATCTTGTCCCAGCGCGTCCAACTGGCCCTGCTCAGCGCGCTCATCTTCGGCGCCGGTGTCTGGACGCGCGTCTCCACCCGCGGCAACTACCAGGCAGTCGACCTCGGCCTGGAAGGCAGCCTCGTTATGGGCATGCTCGGCGGCTATGTGACCGGCTTATTGTCCGCCGTCCTCACCGCCATCCCCGCCATGCTCGGTGGCGAGCTCATGACCATGCCCCTGCTGGCCGCCGCCGGCGTCATGGGCGGCCTCTTGCGCGACGTCGCGCCCGAGAAGGAATTCATCTGGCGTTTCACCCCTTTCCCGGAGCTGGCCATGTTCCGCTTGCTGCGCAAAGGCGATCTTCGCCTCCCCGCCTTCAGCATCCTCTGTGTGTCCGTCATTCTCTTGGCAGAACTGCTGCGCCAGACCGTGGCCCGGGTCTTCAATCTCCCCGAAGGACATCGCTACGTCTTCGCGCCGCAGTGGAGCGACTCCGGAAGCTGGGCCTGGGTCTGGGTCTACGCCACCACCGTGGCCGCAACCGCGCTCCCCATCAAAATCTGGAACAGCTCCCGCAACGAAAAGAAGCTGGAGCAGCAGCAAATGCGGCTGAATGAGGCTCGCCTGGCCGCTCTAACCAGCCAGATTCATCCCCATTTCCTCTTCAACACGCTGAACTCCGTCACCGCGCTGATCCGCCTGGACCCCGAACAAGCCCGCCACGTCGTCCAGAAGCTATCCAGAATTCTGCGCCGCCTGCTTCGCCAGCAGGATAACCTCACCACGCTGGGCGAAGAACTCTCCTTTATCGAAGACTATCTTGCGATCGAAATGGTCCGCTTCGGCGACAAACTGCACTTCGTCAAGGACGTCGACCCCGCCACTCTGGATTTGCTAGTACCTAGCATGCTGCTGCAGCCGATCGTCGAAAACAGCATCCGCCATGGGCTGGCGAACAAAGTCGCCGGCGGGACCATCCGCGTCCGCAGCCAGATTGTTGAAGCACGGTTACAAATCCTGGTGGAAGACGATGGCGTCGGTATCCCCGAAGCCAAGCTCGCCACGTTATTTGAAAGCGGAATCGGTGTCAATAACGTGAATCAACGCTTGAAAGTGCTCTTCGGAGCCGATTACCGCATGTGGATCGATAGCCGCGTCGGCGAGGGCACCAGCACCGGAATCGAACTTCCGGAGCAAACCAGTGGTACCGTAGTTGGAGTTGAATCCTTGGTGGGCAGCGGGTGATACCCCTCCAGGCAAACATGAGGAGCATTCTACTTGGGTGATTCGAATTTTTCTCTCCTGCTTCCGCGCATCGAGCAGATGCCGCGGACCATCGCGGACCGTACCAGGCGCGTCTATGACGTTCTTGCTTCCGTCTATCCCTTAAGCACCTTTTTCTTTCATTCGAAAGCCCACCACTGCGCGCTGCGCCATTCCGGTATTCGCGACGGCATGCGCGTACTTGAGGTGGCCACCGGCAGTGGCGAGATGTTCCGCCGTCTGGTGCGCTCCAATCCAACCGGCGAAACCTTCGGCCTGGATTTATCGCCGAATATGGCGGCGCGGACGCTACACCAGGCCCGCCGCGAGTTTCCCGGCGTTCAGGCTCACTGCGGCGCCGTGGACGTTCGCGACCTTCCCTTTCGCGATACCAGCTTCGATGCGGTCATGTGCTGCTACCTGCTGGAGCTGTTGGCCCGCGAAGACATCGTCCGTACCCTGCATGAAATCCGCCGCGTGCTCCGCCCCGGCGGGAAGTTTTCGCTGGTAGTCATCGGGCAAAACGGTCCCGTGTTCAACCGCTTCTACGGCCTTGGCGGTTCGCTCGCGCCCGCCTTCTGGGGCCGCCAGGTGGAAGCAGGCGTTCCCGATATGATCCGCGCCGCCGGCTTTCAGATTCTCACCGACAAATTCGTGCGCCAGGGATTCTACCCCTCGCGCGTATTGGTCGCGAAGTAGCTCTTTTTTATTCGCGTGTATATTCGCGGCTGGCTTAAAAGAACAGGTATTTCCGCCACTGATCGTCGCTCTTGCCGAGCAATCGCATCAAATGACGGCTGGTGTGCAGGCTGAACGGCCGGGGCGCGCGCGCCAGCCGCATTCCCGCCTCCTCCGGCGTCCGGCTGCCCTTGCGATTGTTGCAAGGATGGCAGCACGCCACCAGGTTTTCCCACGTGGTCTCGCCGGAGCGCGAGCGCGGAATAACGTGATCCAGCGTCAGTTCCGCCGAATTGTAGGTGCGCAGGCAATATTGGCAGGTGTAACGGTCGCGCATCAAAATGTTCTTGCGCGAGAGAGACCGCGTCTGGTGCGGAATGCGCCGGTACTCCAGTAACCGGATCACGCTGGGGACACGAATGGCATGCCGCGCCGAGTGCACCTGGCCCGCGCCGTGCTCCTCCGCCGACGCGACGCCCTTCAGCACCAGCACCAGCGCGCGCCGGGCCGCGCACACGTTGATCGGTTCATAGCTGGAGTTCAATACCAGCACCGGCTTGTGCAATCGTTCCTGAGCGTTCCCAATCATGGCGAATCAACTCCCTGAGGCCGCGGCTACCGCGCCCCTCTCAAAATCAAAAGCCGCCCGGCGGTCCCTCCGCGCCAGAGCCAGAAATGTCACCTTCGACGCGCCCGCCCGCTTCAGCGCCCTGGCGCACGCGCTCGCCGTCGCGCCGGTGGTCAGCACGTCGTCGATCAGCAGAACGTGCTTCCCGGTCAAGCTGGCCTTCTTCGCTTGGAACGCGCCCTGCACGTTGGTTCGCCGCTGCGCGCTGGTCAGCCCAGCCTGCGGAACGGTCGCCTTCTTGCGCTGGACCGCCTTGACCACAGGAACGCCCCACCGCCGCCCGATTTCCTGCGCCAGCAACTCGGACTGATTGAACCCGCGCTGCCATCGTCTCCGCCAATGCAAAGGCATCGCTACGATCGCGTCGAAGCTCGTCTCGCGCGGCAGCACTTGCGCCAGCAAGGTACCCAGAGGGCGTTGCAGCGTGCGCACGCCCTCGAACTTGAAAATGTGAATCAGCTTGCGGAGCGCGCCGTCATAAGCCCCGAATGTGTAAACCTGATCGAACCCGTTCACGCCCAGCCGGCACAGCGCGCACCGCCCCGTTTCATCCAGCGGCGCTCGATTCACAAAAGGCGTCCGGCACGCCACGCAATAAAACTCCGCCTGAAACAACTCCGGAGCCTTCAGGCAACGGCTGCAAACTGGGATTCGGGAGACCTGGAAAGGTGGTTGGTTTAAGACGAGGGGTTCTTCGCAGACGCGGCAGGTATCGGGGAACAGGAGGTCGAGAAGGCCGCAAACTACCCTCCGCGCCGCGACTCGGGCGCTACCCGGCAGCGTAGCCGGGCGGGTGGTAACAGGCAACGGGCTACTCGAGAAGACCCACCTCCGCCTACGCTTACAGTGTAGCGCAGCTTTGTTTCACAAATAAAACAAGCTCAACCGGGGCAATCCCGCCGATTCCAGCAGCTTCCGCTCCAGAAACTGCTTCTCCAATCGAGCCAACTGTTCCGCCGTCATCTTGCCCCGATACGGTTTCAGCTCTCGGTCCAGGGCCAGACGCGCTTCGAACAGAGCCTCCTCCGTCGCCGCGACCCTCAAACTCGCGATCATTTTCTCCTCGATCGCCCCCAGCCTCTGCTCCAGTTGCTCTAAATCGCCATACAGCGCCTCGACATCCAACCCCTCGATCGAACCCGCCAATTCCCCGAACCCGCCTTTCCGCAGCGCCGCGGCGTTGCTTCTTGAAAAACTCCCGCACATCTTCGATAGAAAAAGGCGGCGGAGCCGTCTTGCGAGGCCTGGGAGCGTTATCCGCTATCGCCTGCGCCTCTACCGCAACCGCCTGCGCGCAAAACGCCAGCGAATTCACCTTCTGCACACGAGCCTTGGCCGGCTTCGCGCGCCATTTCTCAAACGCCGCGTCGATCCCCCGCAACACCGCTTCCAGCGGCACGCCCGAGTTCTTCCACGTCTCAATCAGCGCCCAATCCAAAGGCGAGATCAAAAACAGGCCCGTGCCGCGCGCGATCCGGAAATGCTCCTCGATTTCGGTGAAGTAGTTGAAGTAATTCTCCGGCTTCTCTTCCGGCATCAAGACCCGCGGTTTCTTTCCCAGATGAAGCGCAGTCCTTCCAGCGTCAGATCGGCTTCGTACTTCGTCACCCAGCGCGAGGCCCGCGTAATCATCTGCCCCTGCCCGCCCGTCGCGACCGTTTTCATGTCTGCTCCCAGCTCGCCTCTCAGCCGCTCCAGAATGCCGTCGATCATCCCTACGAACCCGTAATACAAGCCCGACGTCATGCTACCCACCGTATTCGATCCGATCAGCTTCTCCGGCTCGCGGAAATCGATCATCGGCAGGCGGGCGGTGCGCGCGACACGAGCCCTGAAATCGACATGCCGATCCCGGGGCAGATCACCCCGCCCAAAAACTCGCCCTCGGCCGAGACAATATCGAAGTTGATGGTCGTGCCCAAATCCACCACCACCACCGGCCCGCCGAACTTGCGATACCCCGCCACGCCGTTCGAAAGCCGGTCCGCGCCCACCTCCCGCGGATTGTCGTAGCGAATGGTGATTCCCAGGTCGGTCTTGTAGTTCACAAACAACGGCTGGCGATGAAAATAGCGCTCTGCCATCGCCTCCAGCGGCTGATCCACCACCGGAACCACGCTGGAAATGATGACTCCGTCCACGGCGGCCAGATCCAACGACGAAAGCGAAAACAAATTCCGGATCAGAATTCCCCATTCATCCGCGGTCTGTTCGTGAATGGTGCGCAGCCGCCAGCGCCCGGCGATTTTTCGCATTTCCTCGCCATCATGAAACGCACCGATGACGATCACGTTGGAATTGCCCACGTCCAGCGCTAGGAGCACGGCCGCACCCCTCCCGCGAGTATCGTCGCGTGTTCGCCATTATCTTTTCTAACGATAAGGAATCCAGACGCGTCGAGCCCCTGCGTCACGCCCTCCATCGCGTTCTGCTCCACCCGCACTCTCCGCCCGCGAGCGTAACTCGACGCCGCTTCGAACATCTTCCGAATCTCCTCAGGCTGCTTCGCGCAGTAGTCTTCCACGCTCTTCAGCAACTCAGCCAAAAGGTCCTCCCGCGTCACCGTGGCGCCTTCCAGCAGCAGCGAGGTCGCGTCCAACCCCGGTGGAAACGCCTTCTGGCTGACATTGATCCCAATGCCCGCGATCACCGCGTCTCCTTCCACTTGCGCCAGAATCCCCGCACATTTTTTGCCTCCGATCAACACATCGTTCGGCCAACGCAGATCCGCTGCAAGGCCCGAAGTCTTCGCAATCGCCTCCCGCGCGGCCAAGCCAAGCGCAAGCATCACTACCGGCGCCGGCCGCTTGACTCGCAGCACAATCGACACGTACAGCCCCGTCCCGCGCTCCGAGTGCCAACTGTGGCCATGCCTGCCGACTCCCGCCGTCTGCTCATCGGCGACCACCGCCGTCCCATGCTCGCAGGCTTCTTGATGCAAATCTCCGCGCGCGAGCCGCGCCGCGACAGTCATGGTCGACTCGAGCGTCTCGTACCTTTCAATCCGCGCCAAGTGCCGCTCGATTCTTGGCCAACTGCGCCTCGTACGCCGCTTTCTTATCCCGCATGCCGTTGACGATCTTCTCGGGCTTCTTGCCGAGCGACTCCGTGTCGGCAAACTGCCTTTCCAGATTCGCGATCTGTTTTTCCAGCTCTGCGTTTTCCTTTTCGAGCTTGGCGCGATCAATGGGCACGTTAACTCGGATAAAAGATGGCCCCTCAACGAGCCTCAGGTTGGCATTGCAGAAGCGTTCAAAGGCGGCGCTGAAGGCTTTCAGGGTCGCAAAGTCCTCGAACTCTTCGTGAATCTCGACCTCAACCTTCTGCCCTGGATCAATCCCGACGCGCCGATTTCGAACCCCCGTGACCAGCCCCCGAAACTTCCCGATCTCATTTTCGAGCTCAAAGTCTCGCGCCTCCGCTTCCGGATAATCCGCCAGCGCAATCGACTCCCCGCCCATCCCCAGCCTCTGCCACAGCTCCTCCGTGATAAACGGCATCAGCGGATGCAGCAGCCGCAGAGCCTTTTCATAAACCACATAGGCGTAGCTCCAATCGCTCTCGAACTTCTTGAACTCCAGATACCAGTCGCAGAAATCGTCCCACCAAAAGTGATACAGCGTGTCCGCGACCTCGTGATACCGGTGCGTTTGAAAATCCTTGTTCGCCGATTCCGCGGCCGCGCTCAGACGGCTCGCGATCCACCGGTCCGCCAGCGAACCGGGAACGCCCGATCCCTCCTTCGGCTTGCTGAACAACAGCCTCGATGCGTTCCAAATCTTATTCGCGAACGCCCGCTCCGCGTCGATGCGCTCCTCGCTCAGCGCGATATCCCCGCCCGGCGCCGCGCTCACCAGCAATCCGAACCGCACCGCGTCGGTGCCGAACTTGTCGTTGATCACCAGCGGATCGATCACGTTCCCTTTGGTCTTCGACATCTTCTGCCGCTCGGCATCGCGAACCAATCCATGAATGTGAATCTGACGGAACGGGACCTGCCCCGTCATCTCGATCCCGAACATGATCATCCGCGCGGCCCAGAAAAAAATAATGTCGAATCCCGTCACCAGCAGCGACGTCGGATAGAACGCCCGCAGATCCGGCGTATCGTCCGGCCAGCCGAGCGTGGAAAACGGCCACAGCCCGCTCGAAAACCATGTATCGAGCACGTCCGTCTCCTGCACGAGGCTCTCCGAGCCACATGCGCTGCACCGAGACGGTGTTTCTCTCGCCACCGTAATCTTCTTGCAATTCCCACAGTGCCACGCCGGAATCCGATGCCCCCACCATAACTGCCGCGAGATGCACCAATCCCGGATGTTGTACATCCACTCGAAATAGGTCTTCGACCAGTTCGCCGGAACGAACGTGATGCTTCCGTCCTCCACCGCCTTGATCGCCGGCTCGGCCAGCGGCTTCATTTTCATCCACCACTGCTTCGAGACCAGCGGCTCCACGATTGTCTTGCAGCGGTGGCATTTTCCGACGCTCAGCTTGTAAGGCTCGATCTTCTCCATCAGCCCGAGGTTTTCCAGCTCTGCTAACAACCTGCTTCCGGGCTTCAAATCGGTCTAGCCCCGCGTAGCGGCCCGCCGCCGCGGTCATCTTCGCGTTCTCGTCGATCACTTTGATGCTGGGCAGATTGTGCCGTTTGCCAGCTTCGAAGTCGTTAGGATCGTGCGCCGGAGTAATCTTCACCGCGCCGGAGCCGAACCCCAGCTCCGCCATTTCATCCAGCACAATCGGAATCTCGCGATCGGTCAGCGGCAGCATGACCGACTTTAGGTGTAGCGCCTCCGCGCGCGGATCCTTCGGATTGATCGCCACTGCCGTATCGCCCAGCATCGTCTCCGGCCGCGTGGTCGCCACGACCAGTTTGAGCGGCTCTTGATCAAAGAGACGCCCTTCACCGGATACACGATGTGCCACAGATGCCCCTGCGTCTCTTCGTGCTCCACTTCCAGATCGCTCAGCGCGGTCTGGCAGCGCGGGCACCAGTTGACGATGTAGTTGGCCTGATAAATCAGCCCTTTTTCATACAGCCTGACGAACGCCTCGCGCACCGCGCGCGACAAGCTCGGGTCGAGCGTAAAGTGCTCCCGCGACCAATCGCAGCTCACCCCGGCGCGTTTCATCTGCTCCACGATGCGCCCGCCGTACTGCTCCTTCCATTTCCACACGCGCGCCTCGAACTCCTCGCGGCCCAGGTCGCGCTTGCTCAATCCCTCCTCGGCGAGCTGCCGCTCCACCATAATCTGCGTGGCGATGCCCGCGTGATCGGTCCCCGGCACCCACAGCGTCTTCTTACCTCGCATACGCTGCCAGCGCACCTGGGCGTCGATGATCGAGTGCTCGAACATGTGGCCCATGTGCAAAGACCCGGTCACGTTCGGAGGCGGAATCGCCAGCGAGAAATACGGTTCTCCCGGCGTCGCTTCAACGTGGAAGATCTGTTCGTCCACCCACCACTTGGCCCAATGCGGTTCGAACCGTTGTGGTTCGTATACTTTCTCGATTTCCATGGGGAAACTACGATTCTAGCTTTTCGGCGATCAGGCGTTCCAACCTGAAACTCAGGCGGGCGCCGGGTCATCTAGACTATCATCATGACCTATTACGGAGCCAAAGAACTGGCGCACGCGTTTCGTACCGTGCGCGATAACACCATTCAGACCGCCGAAGACATCCGCGAAGAGGACTACGGCTTCCGCGCCACGCCGGAAACCCGCAGCGTCGCGGAAACCCTGATTCATATCACCAACATCCCCAAAATCGCTCATGAGATGCACTTCGTCCGGAAGCTGACCGCGCTCGAAGGCTTTGACTTCATGAGCTTCTTCGGACCGCTGGCCGCTTTGGAGAAACAACCCCACACGAAGGCCGAAATCATTAAGCTCCTCTCCGAGGGCCGGGATCACACCGCGCAATGGCTTGGAAGCCTCTCCGACGCGGATCTCGGACAGAGTGTGAAGATGTTCCCCGCTCCGAACAATCCCCCCACCAAAACCCGCTTCGAGATGCTGCTGGGACTAAAGGAGCACGAAATGCATCATCGCGGCCAGCTTATGGTGATGGAGCGGATGCTCGGCGTCGTGCCGCACCTCACCCGCCGGATGCAAGAGATGATGGCTCGCCGGCAGGCTGAGGCTCAGGCGCAGCCGGCTGGTGGCCGTTAGCCGGCCGCGCTCGATTTCCCAGCGCTTCCACAGTTGTAATAAACTGCGCCGCGTCGATCGGCTTGGTGATAAAGGCGTCCATCCCCGCGCCCAGGCAACGTTCCCGGTCTCCCGTCATGGTGTGGGCGGTCAGCGCGGCGATGGGCGTGCGGGTCGATCCCGCCCGCTCTCGCGCGCGGATCACGCGTGTCGCCTCCAGGCCGTCCATATCCGGCATCTGCACGTCCATCAGAATCACGTCGAAACTCTCTTCGAGCCAGGATGTCCAGCGCCTCGCGCCCGGACCCTGCGGCGGTGACCCGGTGGCCGCGCCGCTCCAGCAGCTTGGTCGCCAGCTTCTGATTGATCACATTGTCTTCGGCCAATAGCACGCGCAGTCCCTCGGACTCTTCATCCGTGTTTTTCAGCAGGCGCCGCAGGCTTTCCGGCTTAACCTGTGCACTTTGATCTTCTGCCCCGGCAACCTCGAATCGAGCCGTGAAATGGAACGCGCTGCCCCGTCCCACGTCGCTTTCCACCCAGATCCGCCCGCCCATCAGGGCTACCAATTTCGAGCAAATCGCCAGACCCAATCCCGTCCCGCCGAACCTCCGCGTAGTAGAGCCGTCCGCCTGGCGGAACGATTCGAAAATGATGTTCTGCTTGTCGGCCGGAATCCCGATGCCGGTATCGTGTACCGTGAAAGTCACCATCGCCGACAGGCCTTCGCGCTCGCCGACGTCCACGGCCACCATCACGCCCCCGCGCGAAGTAAATTTCACCGCGTTCCCGATCAGGTTGATCAGCACCTGTTGCAAGCGGTCCGGATCGCCCACCAGTTGATCCGGAGTTGCGTCGCTGATCCGCACCCCCAGATCCAGCCGCTTCTCCGCCGCGCTCACCGCGAAGATCTTGACCGTCTGGTGAACGTACTTGCGCAGCGAGAATACGATCGGATTGAGATCCAGCTTCCCGGCTTCGATCTTGGAAAAGTCCAGAACGTCGTTCAGAATCCGCAACAGCGAATCGGCCGATTCCCGGGCCGTCACCAGATACTCGCGCTGTTCCTCGGTAAGATCCGAGGTCAGCACCAGGTCCGTCATACCCAGGATTCCGTTCATCGGCGTGCGGATCTCGTGGCTCATGTTCGCCAGAAATTCGCTCTTGAAGCGGCTGGCTTGACGCGCTTCGTTCAGCAGCCGCTCGATCTCCTTGTTCTGCTCCTGCACTACCGCGTTTTCGTGTTCCGCGCGCGCCTTCTCCTCCAGCACCTTCTGCTTCTCCAGCGATAGCTCCCGCGTGCGCTGTTCCACCGCGACTTCCAACCTCTGCCGCTCCGCCTCCACGCGATACGTGCGGCGCCTCCACAGCAGGTGCCCCAGGACCAGCACCAACAGAACCGAGGCCAGCCGGAACCACCAGCCCAGGAACCAGGGCGTCAATATTTCGAACCGCAACCGCGCCGGCTCCGCACTCCACGCTCCTTGCGTATTGCGCGCCATCACCTCCAGCACGTATTGCCCAGGCGGGAGCTTCAAGTAGTTCAACTCGCGCTCGCGTGTCTCGGCCCAGTTGCCAGACTGCCCCAACCGGTAGCGGAACACCACGCTCGATTCCTGCACGAAAGTCAGCGCCGCAAGTTGCACCTGAAGCGAGTTCTGGCCGTAGGGCACTTCACTCACCACGCTGGGGTCCACTTCCTGTCCGCCCAGCTTCACGGACGTGAATACCACCGGCGGAGGCACCGCTGGAATTGGCGTGGAGCGTGGCAGGAATCGCGATAGGCCGCGGCTGGTCCCAATCCATACACTCCCATTGGGCTCGGCCAGAAAGGCGTTGGTGTTGGTGTCGTCCCAGATCAGGCCGTCAGACCGGCCCCAGTGCCGCCAGCGTGAGCGGTCGTAAACGTCCACTCCGTGATCGGTGCCCACCCACAGCCATCCGCGCGAATCGCCGCGTAGAAAAAGGGTCTTGTCGGACTTGAGCGCGTTGGTGGAGTTGAAATGCTCAAATCGCGGATGCTCGCCGTTGAACGTCAGGTGGCTCACCCCGAAGGCATCGCGGTATCCGATCCAGAAGCTTCCGTCGGCGTCTTCCGCCGCCTGCGCCACCATGTTGTCCTTCAAGCCGTCTCGCGTAGTGAAGCGGGTCCATTCGCCGTCCGCCAAGCGAGCCAGTCCCTGGTCTCCGCACGCCCACACGCGCCCCCGCGAATCTTCCAGCACCATCAGGAACGCCTCGTTGCCCTGGGCTCCCGGCAAGGACAATCGCTCAAACCGATTCGCCGCGCCCCGCGGAGACGACTCAACGCTGCGGAACAACCCCGCCCGAGTCGCGGCCCAGACCCTTCCTCCCCGATCCACCATCAAATGGAGAATCGAATCGTTGCTAAGCCCCTCCGCCGTCCCGAACGCCTGCACCGATCCCGTCCGAGGGTCCAGGCGCATCAATGCGGCGGAATCCGGCTTTCCCTCGGCCACCGGCCTTCGCGCCTCAGCCAGAGGATCCCTCCGTGGCGTTCCACCCACCCATAGAGCCCCTCCGGCCGACGCCAAGGCGCGGACTTCCAGTCCGTTCACCGAGGGCTCATGATGCCAGCTCAACTGCCCGTTCTGCTCTTCGGCGTAGTCCAGTCCGGATTGCGTTCCTACCCACAGCCGTCCTGAAGCGTCCCGCGCGGCCGCCCATACCGATTCCCGGCTTAATCCATCGTGGTCGTTCCAACCCCGCCACTCCTCATAGCCCAACCACCGCGCCAGGCCCGATCCCAGCAGCCCGATCCATATCGATCCTTCACGATCCTGCTGCACCGCGGAGATGTCATTCGTGGTCAGCCCCTGGTCCGCTTTGATGAGCTCCCACCCACTGCGAGTCTGCCGCGCCAAGCCTTGGCTGGTGGGCACCAGCAACTTCCCGTCGGGATCGAGCGCCAGCGTCGGAATCGTGTTGTTGGCCGGCGGCAGCGCCGCGGCTCCGCTGCCGGTGCGAACCTGGAAGCGGCGCGTCGCGGGCGAGCGAGCCGCCACCTGCCGCTCGCTGCGCACCCAAATGTTCCCCTCCAAATCCTCCAGGATCGCTTCCCAGCGGTCCGCCGGTAACCCCTCCGCTTCGCCTGACTCGGAGACTTGCCCGTTCTTCAGCCGGCATAACGCCGACCCGCATCCGTACCAGACCGCTCCGGTTGAGTCGACGTAAACCGCGCTGACCAGTTCCTCCGCCGGATGTCCCGGCACCGATCCCACCAACCGGAACGCCCATCCCTTCGGCGATTTCGTTCCTACCGCCAAGCCGTGTTCGGTGGCGACGTACAAATGCCCGTCCGCGTCCGACGCAATCGCCTCCCGTCCCGCTACGCCGCGCGCTACTCCCAGCCCAACCGGCTCAAAGCGCAACCCCAGCCGCGCCGGCGGGCGCAGGCAGCGTCGCCAAACCCAATTGCGTTCCGATCCACAGTGTCCCGTCGACGGATTCGTGAAGTGATTCAATGCGCCCCGCCGGCAATCCGTCCGCCTTCCCGAATGACGTGAACCGGCTACCGTCATAGCGGAACAGTCCGTTCTCGGTGCCGGCCCACAGAAACCCGGCGCGGTCCTGCAGCATCACCTGCACTACCAGGTTTTGCAGTCCTTCTTCCTCACCGTAGAACTTGAAGTTGTAACGCTGCGCGGCAAGCGGACCGGGCCCTGCCAGGGCGGCCCCGAGGACGAAAGAGCATAAGCGGCGGAACATACGTCGAGCCTAAACAGCAAAATCGTCCGTTCTTGTTGATCGGATTAGGCCATGCTAGCCTTTGGGTTGCATGCCTGGTACTCGAGTCGCCGTAGTCGGAGCCGGTGCTTTCGGCCGGAATCACCTTAGAGTAATTCACGCTTCTCCCAGTGCTTCCCTCGCCGGAGTTTTTGACGTCGATCCGGCTCGCGCCGCCGAAGCCGCCCAACCCTACGGCTGCCCTGTGTTTTCATCGCTCGACGCCCTGGCTGACGTGGCCAACGCAGCGGTCGTCGCCACGCCGACCGTCACCCACGCTGCCGTTGGTTGCCGCCTGATGGAGCGCGGCCTCAACGTCCTGGTCGAAAAGCCCATTGCCGATTCGCCCGCCTCCGCCCGGGCCTTGCTCGAAACCGCACGCGTCACCGGCGCCATCCTCCAGATCGGGCATCTGGAGCGCTTCAACCCGGCCGTAATCGCTCTCGCCAAGGTGGTGACCAAACCGCTGTTTTTCGAGATTCACCGCTTGAGTGAATTCAGCCCGCGCAGCCTCGATGTAGACGTGGTGCTGGACCTGATGATTCACGATATCGATATCGTGCTGGCCCTCACCCGGGAAACGCCGCAAGAGATTCGCGCCGCGGGAATCTCCATCCTCACCCCCAAAATCGACATCGCCAACGTGCGCCTGCAATTTCCCGGCGGGTGCGTGGCTAATCTCACCGCCAGCCGCGTCTCCACCGAGCGGGTCCGCAAGCTGCGCCTGTTTCAACCCCACGAATATATTTCGCTCGATTACGCCCGCAAGGACGCCATCCGCTTCCGCGTCAAACCTCCGATGGCCATCGACTTCAGCCCCCTCCCCGTCACGCCGGACGAACCGTTGCACCTGGAGCTGGAAGCCTTCTTCGAATGCGTCGCGCAGCGCAAGCAGCCGCTGGTAACCGGAGAACATGGCCTAACGGCTCTGGAGGTCGCCACCGGCATTCTTGATAAAATTGAAGAGCACTCCCGTCTGGTCGCTCGAAGCTTCGGGACCCAGGCCCCTTAGGGAGGTCAAGTGCAGAGCGCGCCGCCAGCCGAATCTCTTGAACTCAATCTTTTGCGGCCCTGGCGCGAGCCCATCTCGCCGCGCCGCATCGCTTGGGACGTTGCCGGCTCGATCCTCGTCCACATTCTGGCTTTGGTCCTGGTTGTCTTCCTGCCCGATAACGGCGGATATCTGAATGCCCCAAACATTCTCTCCAATTTCCGCCAGCCCACCATCCTCTACACACCTTCGCCCTCCGAGCTAACCCAGAAAGCGCCCAATCAAGGGAAAGTTCTCAAGCAGCTCGACCAGCGTAGCGCGGTGCAGGCACAGCCGGCGCAGACGCCGCAGCCGCGCCACTTCACGCCCCCTCCTGGCCCAACCGCGCCCGGCCCCGATGCGCTCACCATCAAAGGTGCGCAAATCGAAGCGCCGCAGCTCCAAACCGGGCTCGACACGCCGCTGCCCTCGCTCGGCGCGGTATCCGGGATCGCCGGCGTTCAGTCCATCGGAGCTCCGCCTAAACCGAACGCCACCGCTCAACCCAAGCCCGCCGCGCCGAAACCGGATCCCCTGCGCGACGCCCTGCGCGCTGGAGGCGGGGGCGTTACCGTGGGCGACGTCGCCGAAGACTCGCCTCGCGTCCCCGGCGTTACTCCCTCGCCTTGCGATCAGTGCAGCGCGCTTCAACTCCTGAGCGATCCGCACAATATCGACTTCAAGCCGTACCTGCTGCAAGTCCTCGCCGTGGTCAAGCGCCATTGGCTCTCCGTCATCCCCGATAGCGCCCGCGCCGGCCGCCGCGGTATCGTTGTCCTCCGCTTCGCCATCGATCGTCATGGCGCGGTTCCTCAAGTGGAATTCACTTCTCCCACCGGAACCGACTTTGACCGTGCAGCCATCGCCGGCATCAGCGCTTCGGTCCCCTTCCCGCCGTTCCCAGCCGGGTTCAACGGCGACCAAATCCGGCTCCAGATGGCTTTCGCTTACAATCAGGTTGCGCACTAAGGTCCTCCCCATGCCTGCCGACCCCCTCCCTGAAGACCCCGAATCCACTCCACAGCCGGTCGCGGCCTCTAATCGCCGTCTTGTCACTGCGATGCTGGTATATGCCGGGCTCGCGATTTTGGCCGCATTTCGCCTCGGTGGCCGCCCCCGCCTGGTGGTATGGCTCTTTTTAGGGCTCTTCGCCTTTAAGACCCTCCTGTCGGTACTGAAACAAAAAACCAACTAAGGACGGGGCATATTCCCATTCGGCAGATTATTAGGGCCCACCTAAGGTGAATGTTGGAGATACTTCGTAGGCCCATTCCTCTTAACCTTCTATTTGCCGGATGTTTCGGCTGAGGCGGACGTGCTCTTTCGGGTGCCGATGTTTCAGTTCGGGATGAGAACCCGGTTTTAGCGGTTCCATTTTGGTACAAGGCAGGCCGACGCCCCTTCGAACTGCGGCGGCGCGCTCTGTCAGATCAGGGGAACAGCATCGGGTTTCTCGCTCAAAATACAGGGTCTGTTGCCGTAGAGGGAGTCCGCTCCAAGGCCGCGATTAACAAGTGGTCTGGGGCGTGCATTCTCCTTAGCGTCCGCGAAACAGAAAGAGGGAGACGCAAAGAATCATGATGACGATGAGTTATAAATCTGCTGCCAGCGCCGCTGCCGCGCCCGTCCCGGTGCCATCCACCGGCCATGCGCCCGTTCGATCGACGCGCAGAACAATTCAGGACCGTAGCGTTCCGGTCAAGCCGATGGGCACCGCTACCACCGCCCACTCATCGCATCCCCGCGCCGCCGTTGCGCATGCTCCCAAACACGATCGCCGCGACCGCGTCGTGCTGGAGCATCTGCCCCTGGTCAAGGCCATCGCCGTTCGCGTTCACGAAAATCTCCCCGTCCACGTCGATCTCGACGATCTGGTCCATGCCGGCATTCTTGGTTTATTCGACGCCGCCAGCAAGTTCAATCCTGAAAAGCAAGTGGTCTTCTCCAGCTACGCCAAGCACCGCATCAAGGGCGCGATCCTCGATAGCCTGCGCCAGCTGGATTGGGCCTCGCGCGACATGCGCCGCCGCCACAAGCAAGTCGAAGCCGCCACGCGCGACCTCGCCTCCACCTTGCAGCGCACGCCCACCGAAGCCGAAGTCGCCGAGAAACTTGGCATGGACGTCGACCGTTGGCGCACCATGATGCTGGATCTTCGTAACGTCGGACTCATCTCCGCGTCCACCCGGTCAAATGAGGGCGATGAGCTTCCCGCCCCCGATTTCCCCTCCAGCCCCGAAACCCAACCCGATTCCATCTGCGCCCGCGAACAACTTCGCAGCGTTCTCGGCGTCGCGATGAAGACGCTCCCGGAGCGCTACCAAAAAGTCGTCCTGTTGTACTACACGAATGAGATGACTATGAAGGAAATCGGCGGAGTTCTAGGCATCAACGAAAGCCGCGTTTCCCAGATTCACAAGTCGGCCCTCGAGAAAATGCAGGCCGCGCTTCAGGCCAGCGGCATTACTTCCAGCCAGGCGTTCTAAGGGCTGGAATCTCACGCGTCCAGCTCCCGCCTGTTTGACCCTTTCACTCCCGTGTATTGAGCCATGTTGGCTCATCGATTTGCGCCAACCTGTCTTCATGTTCTAGGGCCAGAGCCCTAAAGCACTGAATAAAAACAAGCCTAGTTCGGTGTGGGAATTGCTTTCTAGGCGTTCGCCATGTTAGTGCAAACCGTCCAGCGCCCGGCACTTATGCAGCGGCGCAAATCGTCCGCCAGCGGAGTCCAGGTTTCGGAGATCATTTCCGCGCTTTCCTACGCGCTCGATCTCACCGAGGGCCGCCCCATGGGACACTCCGTGCGCTCCTGCCTGATCGGCATGCGCCTGGCCCAACAAATTGGCATGAGCGTCCCGGACCAAGGGCATCTGTTCTACTCTCTGCTCCTCAAAGATGCCGGTTGCAGCAGCAATTCTTCCAAGCTCTTTCACATTCTGAACGCGGACGAGATTAAAGCCAAGCGCGACGTGAAGCTCACGGACTGGACCCGCGTGGGTTGGGAAAGCTTGCAATACGCGGTTTCCCACGTGGCTACCGGAGCCCCCTTCCTGGAACGCGTCCGGACCCTGGTGCGCGTCGCCGCCAAGCAGCAAGCCGAATCCTGCGAACTGGTCAAAATCCGTTGCGAGCGCGGAGCATCCATCGCCCGCCGCATCGGTTTCGCGGAGCCCGTCGCCCAAGCCATTCACAGCCTGGATGAGCACTGGAACGGCGGCGGATACCCCGATGGTCTCCGCGGCGAGGAGATTCCCTTGTTCTCCCGCATCATGAATCTCTCCCAGACGCTGGAAGTTTTCCTGGTGAATCGCGGCGCTCAAGCCTCTATCGAGGTCGCGCTCAAGCGCAGTGGCCGCTGGTTCGACCCGGACCTGGTTCGCGCCGCCGAATCTCTCGCTAAAGACGGCGCACTGTGGGCCGATCTGGAGCGCGAACAAGTGATCGACAAAGCCCTGTATCTGGAGCCGGAGCACACCCGCCTCCCCGCAAGCGAAGAAACCATCGAGAACATCTGTCAGGCCTTCGCGGAGGTGATCGACGCCAAGTCTCCCTTCACCTATCGCCATTCCAACGGCGTGGCTGACGCCGCCGTGGGAATCTCCCAGCAGCTCGGCCTGGATGAGGACAACACCGTGTTCATGCGCCGCGTGGCGCTCTTGCACGATGTCGGTAAGCTGGGCGTCTCCAACGACATTCTCGAAAAACCAGCCAAGCTCGATAATCACGAGTGGGCTTCGGTCCGGAAGCATCCCTTTTACAGCTATCAAATTCTCCACAAGATTCCCGGTTTCGAGGATCTCAGCGAAGTCGCCGGCGCACACCACGAAAAACTGGACGGCTCCGGCTATTACCACGGATGGACCGGCGACCGCCTCACGCTCGAAATGCGCATCGTCACGGTCGCCGATATTTTCGACGCGCTCACAGCCAGGCGTCCCTACCGCGACGCCATGCCGCTGGAGCATGCCTTCAAAATTATGCAGAAAGACGCTGGCCGGGCTATCGACGCCACCTGCCTGGAAGCGTTGATGGAGTACCACGGCCACGCGGCCAAATTCGACTCCGTTGTATCGACGACCGATCTTCTGGGTCTATCGGCCGGCGTCGGCCAAAACGGCGTCCACATCACTTCAAAGGAAAACCATGCAACACACGTCCCCGTTCTTTAAACTCGCGCTTACTGTTGGCTCGTTCGCCCTGTGCGTTCAAGCTCAAGATTTTTACTGGAACACCGCCAGCGCACATTCCATGGCGATGGGTGGGGTTTACCTGCCTTCGGCCGACGGTGCGATCGACGCCATGGCCGCGAATCCCGCGGGTCTCGCGGCGCTGGGAGGACGCACCGTCGACCTCAGCCTCACCAGCATCTTCGCCAGCGGCTCCTTCAGTAACTCGGTCAACAACAACGCTGCCTTGAAGGATTCCCCCGGCGTCATCCCCTACGGAGCTTTTGGCATGCCGCTGGGTCATTCCGGCTTCAGCATCGGCGTTGGCGTTACGCCGGAGCTTACGTCGGTCTCCAATTGGAATTATGTCGATGCCCCCGGAGCGGCCGGCGCCAGCTACGGCCTGCAGCAGCAGAAGTCCGCGATTCTAGCGGCGCGAACCGGAATCGGCGCCGCTTACGCCTTCGGCCGCAAGCTCTCGGTGGGAGTGAGCGTCGGAGCGGTCTATAACTCTAATACCCTCGACGCTCCGTACATCTTCCAGAGCAACCCTGCTCTCGCGGGCTTGAAAACGCTGGCCGATCTCCACACCACCGGAGTCGGATGGAACACGAGCGTGGGCCTCATCGCTAACCCAACGAACCGTCTCCAATTCAACGTGGCCTGGAAATCCCGCACCGTCATTGACAGCACCGGAGACATCTCCGGTAACATCGGAGCCCAACTGGCCGCCGTGGGCCTCAACGCCCAGCCGACCTTTCATTACAACGCCGCGGTCCAAAATGTCCTGCCGCAATCCTTCATCGCAGGCACGAATTTCCGCATCGACGGCCGCTGGGTCCTGGCTCTCCAAGGCAACTGGGTCAACTGGAACAGCGCGTTCTCCAGCTTGCCCCTCTCTTTCACCAATGGCAACAACCCGGACATCAACGGGCTCCTGGGCACCAACGCAATCGCGGACCGCGTTCCGGTCGAATGGAAGAATCAGTACTCCGTCCACACCGGCATCGAGTACCGCCTCACTGAGGCCATCTGGATCCGCGCCGGCTACGGTTTCGCCAACGACCCCGTGCCCGCTTCTACCCTCACACCGCTCACCGCCGCTATCATGACCAATCAGCTCTCCACCGGCATCGGATACCGCCACAACCGCTGGAGACTCGACTTGGCCTACGGCATCGATCCCTCGAACACGCAGCACGTCGGCCACAGCGCTCTGCTTTCCGGCGAGTACGACAACAGCTCCGTGCGCATCTCTACGCAAGCCGTGGCGCTGAATTCGTCCTTCGTATTTTAGCCCGGGCTTTTTGACGATACCTATTTCGGCTCTTCTATGCCGGCGGGCGGTTATCGGGTGATTTGAGGCTCGGTACCCGTCAGGGGTCATTTTTGATTCGCGTGCATTCGCGGCTAAAATCTGATTCAGGTGCCTTCCCCGACCCCCAAGACTCTAACCGTCCGCCAATTCTTCTCCAAATCCGGTCTCCTCTCCAAGTGGCACCCTAATTTCGAATACCGCGACGGCCAGCTTCAAATGGCCGAAGCTGTGGAGAGCGCGCTGGCCGAAAAGAAGCACCTCATCGTCGAAGCCGGCACCGGAACCGGCAAAACCCTCGCCTATCTCGTCCCCGCCATCCTCTCCGGCAAGCGCGTCGTCATCTCCACCGGCACCAAAAACCTTCAGGAGCAGCTCTTCTTCAAGGACATTCCCTTCCTTGCTCGGCATCTCGAAGCCCAGAACCTCGGCCCGCTCCAGGTCGCCTACATGAAGGGCCGCTCCAATTACGCCTGCCGCCAGAAAATCTACGACGCCGAAAAAGAGCCGGTCCTCGAAGGCCTGGAAGAGGTCGCTGATTTTCAGGTCATCCGCCAATGGGAAAAAACCACGGAGACAGGCGACCGCGCCGAAATCAAAACTCTTCCCGAAAGCTCCACCGCCTGGGCCAAAATCGACGCGCGCTCCGATCTTTGCACCGGTCAGAAATGTCCCCAGTTCGAGCGTTGCTTCATCACCCTAATGCATCAGCGCGCCCAGCAAAGCGACATCGTCATCGTCAATCACCACCTGTTCTTCGCCGACCTCGCCGTGAAAGGTGACGAGCGCGGAGCCATCATCCCCGATTACGCCGCCGTCATCTTCGACGAAGCCCATGAGGTGGAAGACGTTGCCGGCCAGTACTTCGGTGTCTCCGTCTCCAGCTATCAATTTGACGAGCTCTCCCGCGATGTCACCGCGCTCGCCCATCGCAAACACTTCGGCTCCCAGGAGCTGGACCGCACGCTGATCACCCTCGGCGATTGCGCCTCGCGTTTCCTCGCACTTTTTGCAGGCAACGAGGGCCGCACCGGCTTCCGCTCCCACGAGGCATTCTTGATCCAGAACGAAGAAACCTACCGCGATGTGCTGCGCTCTCTTGAGCTGGTTGCGCTTCAGCTTGAGCTGCTCAAGGCCCCGCCCGAAGAGTCGCTGCTGCTTGTTGCGCGCGCCCGTGATCTCTCCCGCCGTCTCGAATTCTGGATGGAGTCCGGCGACCGCCGCTACGTCTATTGGATTGAGCGCCGCGGCCGCGGCATGTTCCTGCAAGCCACTCCCATCGACGTTTCACAGATTCTGGACGATCGTCTCTTCGATTCCATCGACACTGTGGTGCTTACCTCCGCGACGCTCGCCGTCGCCGGCGCCTTCGACTACACCAAGGAGCGTCTCGGTCTCCGCACCGCGCGCACGTTAGTCGTCCCCAGCCATTTCGATTACGGCCGTCAGGCGCTGCTGTACGTGCCGCAATCGCTGCCCGATCCGCGCAGCCCCGCTTTCGTCGACGCTGCGGCCGAAGAGATCATCGAGCTTCTTACTCTCAGCCGCGGCCGTGCCTTCGTGCTCTTCACCAGCTATCAGCAAATGCGCCTGATCTACGATCGCGTCTCGCTCGATGTCCCCTTCCAAACGCTCATGCAGGGAACGGGTCCGCGTAGCGCTCTGCTGGAAGAATTCCGCTCCACACCGAACGCGGTCCTCTTCGCGACTTCCTCCTTCTGGCAAGGCGTGGATGTTCCCGGCGAACAGTTAAGCTGCGTGATCATCGACAAGCTGCCCTTCGCCGTTCCCAGCGACCCCGTAGTAGAGGCCCGTATCGCGGCCATCAAGAATGACGGCGGTGACGCATTCAGCGGCTATCAGGTTCCCCAAGCGGCCATCGCGCTGAAGCAAGGCTTCGGGCGCTTGATTCGGAGCCGTTCGGATCGAGGCGTCCTGGCTCTGCTCGACAATCGCATCACCAAGACTCGCTACGGCCAGATTTTCTTCGACAGCTTGCCACCCTACCGGTTCACAACGAATCGTAAGGAGGTCGAGAAATTCTTCAGCGTCCGAAGTACTTAGCGTTGCGATCCGCGAAGTCCTTCCACTTCTCGGGTAGGTCGTCGATGGTGAAAATCGCTGAAACCGGGCACACCGGTACGCAGGCGCCGCAGTCGATGCACTCTACCGGGTCGATGAAAAGCAACTCTTCCTTGTCGAAGTTCGGTTCGTCTTTTTTGGGATGAATGCAATCGACCGGACAAGCGTCCACACACGCCGTGTCTTTCGTGCCGATGCAAGGTTCCGCAATTACATAGGCCATGGGGTTGAACATCTACGAATAGCACACCCCGGCCCGGGACGCAATTTTGAAGCAGCGAAGTGTCAATATCTTCATTAGAATGCGCGCAGACTGCTACAATCGAGACTTCGGGGACGTAGCTCAGATGGATAGAGCGGTCGCCTCCTAAGCGAGTTCGCCGAATCGTAACGGCACCCACTGCCCCGCCACAAAGCGAACCCCATGTTCGAAGCTTCTGTCCACGAGCACATCGAACGCCCAGTGAGTTGTGCATTTGAGGCACACTTCGGGGCGCGATCGCCTTCGATCGGGTGGCATCGCCTCGGCGGGCCGGCTTCATCATCGGGTCCGCGCTACAATCGTGCCATTGACTCCGGCGGCTCTCTTTGAACACGATTTCCGTACGGCGCGGCCCCCTCGGCCGGTCTTCTGCCATCAGGAGTTTCTCGATAAGCTAGCCGCGCGGCACAATGACCCGATAGCCAAGCGGACTTCGCTGCTCTTGCAGCGCGTGGCTGTCGACATCGCACGCCTGCATTACAAGGCGACCAGTGGGATCAATCGGGGCTGGCGGCGTTCCCGCCTAGGAGGTGGCTCCGGCTCGCACTTCTACGCTTGGTGGGCTCCGGCGGGCGCGATGCCATTGAAGCACGAAGCGTCGTTCGAGGCGGCGCATCGTGAAGCAGTTTTTCTCCGCGACATCCGGCATCACGACGATCACGCCCCGCTCGGAGCCGGCAATCTTGCCAGTGATTATTTACCGCTGAGCGTTTCCGATCTGCGGGCAGCCGAGTACGCGCCGGAGCCGTGGACAAATTCGCAAATCCGCTTCGCCCGCAGCCACTCCGTCGTCAGAATTCTCAAGGGCCATCCGGGGTCGGGCAAAACGACAGCACTGTTGCACGCGGCCGATGCCTCGCAGGCCGAACGGGTGCTGTACCTGACGTTCTCCCCGGATTTGGCGTCGCTCGCCCGCGATTACTTCGACCGCTTCTGTTCCAACTCCCGGACGTTCACGGTATTGACCTATTCTGCTTTCGTCCGGCAGCTGACGGGTTCGCGGGAGGCGACCCCGGAAAACGATGCCGGCCTGGCCGCAGCCAGGGAACGATTCCGACGGGATCTTCACAACTATCAGCGTTCCCTCGGCGCTTGGTCCTCAGACCTCGACGCGCTCTACGACGAGATGCACGCACACGTTGTGGGATCCGCTTTGCCCGAGGGGTCTGGAAGATTTCCGAAAGCAGAGCGGATTTGCTTGCCGGAGAAAGCTTACCTCGCTCAACGTGTTCGATATCTTGGCCAGGCTGCCAACGCAGCCTTCGATGCCGTTCGCCGGCTAGAGAAAAGCGGTGAACCACCCTTGGTAGACCGCTATTTCCCGGAACTCGCTCTTGCTTGGAGAGCAGTTCAGTCCCTGTCGCGTTGGCCGGGGCAGGAAGCTGCCGCCCTTCGGGACTTCAATTGCGTCGCCGTGGACGAAATCCAGGATCTCACGCCACTTGAGTTCTTTGTCGTATTGAAATTGGCGCGCCGCCTCAACGAAGGCGGCCGGCTCGCGCCGCTGTTGCTTGCCGGGGACGAAGCACAGACTATCCGCGCCACGGATTTCGAGTGGGCGTGGCTAAACGACATGGTGCATACGACCCTTAGCCAGCCCCAGGAATTCAAGATGTCAGTGAATCTCCGCAGCCCTCGGCGGATTGCGGATCTGGTAAACCGGGCGTGGGACTTTTATGACTACTTGCATAAACAGGACCGCCCTTCCGGATCCGGTTACGCCGAAATCGACGACGATTCGCCGGACCAGATTCTGTACGCCGCCGTGCCGCCTTCCGAACTTCCCCAACTGATGCGAGAGCTGAGTCAACGCGAAGGGTTGGCACTCATCGCCTTCGATAAGACTAACCTGCCGAAAGAAACCCTCCCGTTTGTTCTTTCGCCGGCGGAGGCCAAAGGGCTGGACTTCCATTCGGTCTGCGTGCTGAACGGAGGGCCGCTCTTGCGCCGGATCGTGGAAGAGCGGGCGACTGGGGCAGCCCACGCACTTCAAAAGCGGTTGGCAATCGATCAGCTCCGCGTGGTGCTTTCGCGGCCTAGCGAACGTCTGCTCTGGGTGGACACATCGCCGGACGCCCAGACTGTTAAGGAAGTCAGCCGCTTGCTCCGGCCTCCCGGCGAGATTCTCCTCCCGCCGATCACCGGGGAAGCCTTGCGCACATGCCTCGATGAAGAGGAATTAGATGTGGAGGAGCGGATCCAGCGCTGCCAACGCGACGCTCGGCAGTTGGTTTCGGTGAAGCCGGATCTGGCATGGTCAAGGGCACACCAGGCTGTGGGGCTGCTGGGGGTTCCCGGGAACTTGGGAGCCGTAACGGACTCCGCGGCTCGTGAAGCAGCCCACATGACCCTCGCGGAAGTTTGCTTTCAACTCGGGTTTCGAAAGCGGAGCTTGTCGCCGGAGCTTGGCCATCCGGATCTCTACGAACAGTCGGCAGGCGCCGCCCGTAGCGCTCGAAAGCTGCTCCTGGCAAACGCCATCCAAGCGATGGGCGCAGCTCCGTCGGGGCACGGGCCGGACCGTTTAAACTGGATCGCAGGCGTGGTTCAGTCGGTGGCCGCAGCGCGGGAAGAATTGCCCGCTTGGTTCATCGTCGAGATTATGCCGCAGGCGAGCTTCTGGCTAGACGAACTGGATCGCAATCTTGACGCAGGCGATAATCCGCTCTTAGCGCAAAAGATTCTGCCTCCATTTTTCGACGCACTTGGTCTCCCGGACGCGCAGGCTCGCAAGGATCGCCTGGCGCAACGCTCTGTGCAAATTCTCATGAAGCACCGGCGATATGCGCAAGCGTTGACAATCTTGGAGCATCTGCCAGAGGCCAGACCGAAGTTGGTGGCCGAATGCTTTGAAGAGCTCGGCCAGTTTGCCAAAGCAGCACCGATATACCTGGAGCTGGGAGATCGAGAGAAGGCGTTACGGTGCTACCGGTCATTGCCCGACTTCACCTCGGCTCTGGGTTTGGTCCGGCAGATAGAGGGCCATCCGGCGCGGGCTTCGCTCGAATGGCTGGAGAAGCTGACCACCGTTTTGGCGGAACGGCCAGAGAACTTCAATCGCGCCATGACGGCGCCTGAGAAGAGGCTGTTAGAAGGAATGCTGGAGCGAGGTTTGGGAGTACAGCGAAAAAAGCCAGCGCAGAGGAAGGCGGCCGTCAAAGCTCCCCAAAAGCGTCCGCCCCGAAAGCGTTCGTCTGAACTGTTCTAAAGCATAATTTGGGTGGAACACCTCCACGAACCTGGCCGCGCTTTTGATACGGTTCCGATACGGTTTTGGGCGAGGAAAACGATGAAGATCGGTTTAGTTGAAATCGAAGTGGTTTAGAATCAAGAGAGCTCTATTGTGGGGACGTAGCTCAGATGGATAGAGCGGTCGCCTCCTAAGCGACAGGTCGGCAGTTCGAATCTGCCCGTCCCTACCACCTCTTCAGCCCCTTGCGCCCAATGTCGCGCCGGTAATGCATCCCGTCAAAATGAATCTTTTTGACAGCTGCGTACGCATTCCCGATGGCGGCTCGTAAGTCCGCACCCGAAGCCGTTACTCCCAGCACACGCCCCCCCGCCGTCTCCAACCCCTTCGCTCCCATCCGCGTCCCCGCCTGGAACGCCTCCGCTCCGCAACCCTCAATTCCCGTAATCGCATCGCCCGTCCGCACCTGCCCCGGATATCCCGCCGTCGCCATCACCACACACACTGATGGCTCAGGCTTCCATTGCAGCCTCGCGCCCGCCAGAGTACCCGTTGCAGCCCGCATCAACGCATGGGCGAATCCATCCTCCATCCGATGCATCAACGGCTGCGTCTCCGGATCCCCCAAGCGCACATTGAACTCCAGCACCTTGGGCCCATCCTTGGTCATCATCAATCCGGCGTAAAGGAACCCAGCGAACTTCATCGACTCAATCACCGGATCGATCACCTTCGCCATGACTCGTTCCGCATCCGCAGAGGAAAGAATCCGGCCATCGCAATACGCTCCCATGCCGCCCGTGTTCGGACCGGTATCGCCATCGCCCACGGTCTTGTGATCCTGCGTTGCTTCCAGCGCCAATCCAACCTTGCCGTCGCACAGCACAATAAAGCTGACCTCTTCCCCCACCAGAAACTCTTCCACGATCAGCCTCGGCCCTAGCGTTCGCACCGCGGCTTCCGCCTCGCTCCGATCCTGTGCGATGATCACTCCCTTCCCGGCGGCCAACCCATCCGCCTTCACAACCACTGGATAATCGAAGCGTTCAAGTGCCGCGAGCCCCTCCTGAGTTGTCTCGACCCGCGCAAATTGAGCCGTCGGAATTCCCTGCCGCTGCATCAACTGCTTCGAATAGATCTTGCTCCCTTCGAGCTGAGCGTTCTCCTGATTCGGCCCGACGATCAGCCGTCCCGAGGCGCGGAATTGATCCACCACCCCCGCAACTAGCGGCGTCTCCGGCCCAACCACCGTCAAATCCGGTTCCACACTGTTCGCGATCGCCAGATAGTCGGTGTCTGGAATCACGCGCCCCACCTGCGCCATGCCCGGATTGCCGGGAGCCGCAGTAATCTCATGGCCCTCGCGAGCCAATTTCCACGCCAGCGCATGCTCGCGCCCGCCGCTTCCAATAATCAAAATCCTCATAGGAAAATGCCAGTGTAACTCGGCGCGCTAGAATGGCCAAAGGACGCAGTGACTAATCGCTATCAAGTGATCATCGTCGGCGCCGGCCACGCCGGCTGCGAAGCCGCGCACGCTTGCGCGCGCCTGGGTCTCAAGACCGCTATAGTTACCATGAACCTGGACCTGATCGCCCAGATGTCGTGCAATCCGGCTATCGGTGGAATCGCAAAGGGTCATTTGGTTCGCGAAATCGACGCCCTCGGCGGTCTCATGGGCGAAGTCACCGACACAGTCGGCATCCAGTTCCGCCTTCTCAACACCAGCCGCGGCCCGGCCGTCTGGTCGCCTCGCGCCCAGTGCGATAAAAAGCAATATCGGATCCGCATGCGGGAGGTCCTGGAGCAGGAGCCGAATCTACGCATCATCCAGGCCGAAGTCGCCCGGTTGAACATCACCGATGGCCGGGTGCGCGGTGTGGACCTGCGGGACGGCCGTCATCTCGCTGCCGACGCCGTCGTTGTGACCACAGGGACTTTTCTCAACGGCTTGGCTCACGTAGGTGAACAAACCTTCACCTGTGGCCGGAGCGGCGAGGCCGCCTCAAACCTTCTCGGCGATCAACTCCGCACGCTGAACCTGGAATGGAAGCGCCTCAAGACCGGAACACCTCCACGCCTGGATGGCCGAAGCATCGATTGGACCCGCTTTGAAGTGCAGCAAGGCGACCCGATTCCAACTCCGTTCTCGTTTATTACCAATAAGATAGAGAGACATCAGGTTCCTTGTTATATCGCCTATACCACCTCGGAAACCCACGATCTGCTGCGCCGTAACGTTTCCCGCTCACCCATGTACAGCGGTCAGATCGAGGGCGTCGGCCCGCGTTACTGCCCCTCCATTGAGGATAAGATTGTCAAGTTTCCTGATAAGACTCGACATCAATTGTTCCTGGAGCCGGAGGGCCTGGACACCAACGAGATCTACGTCAACGGTATGTCCACCAGCATGCCCATTGATGTTCAGACCGCGATGATCTCCTCCGTGCAGGGCCTTGAGGACGCCGAGATGATCCGCCCCGGCTACGCCATCGAGTACGACGCCGTCGATCCCCGCGAACTTTCGCTTTCTCTGGAAGTCCGGTCCATCCCCGGCCTCTTCCTCGCCGGCCAGATCAATGGCACTTCCGGCTATGAAGAAGCGGCCTGCCAAGGCTTGATCGCCGGCATCAACGCGGCATGCGCAATCGGCGGTTCCGATCCGCTGGTGATTCCGCGGAGCGATGCCTATATCGGAATCCTCATCGAGGATTTGGTCACCAAAGGGGCAGATGAGCCATACCGCATGTTTACCTCCCGCGCCGAGTTCCGGCTGCGCCTTCGCATCGACAACGCTGACGAACGCCTGACACCGGTCGGCCGCCGGCTCGGGCTGGTCGCTGATGCCCGCTGGAACCTCTATCTACGAAAGCAGCAGCAAAAGGCGCAGATCCTCGATCGGATGAACTCCACCCGCGTGAATCCCGCGCAACTCGGGCTGGAATCCCATGACCGCCCCACATTGGGCGAATGGATCCGCCGCCCCGAATCTCGAATCTCGCAAATCTCCCATGAGTTAGTCGACCAGCCGGTTCACGGCCTAATGGAAACGGTTGAGACTGAGCTGAAATACGCCGGCTACATCGCCCAGCAGGAGCGTCAGGTCGCCCGCCTGATGGAGTCCGACCGCCGCGCTCTGCCCGGAGATTTTCCGTACTTCGAAATCCCCGGCCTTTCCACGGAAGTGCGCCAGAAACTGACCCGCTTGCGGCCCACGACGCTGGGCCAAGCTGCTAGAATTCCAGGAGTTACGCCAGCGGCCATCGCGGTTCTGGACGTTTATCTGGGCATTACCTTATCCCGTGACCTTTCGTGAGCTTCTTCGCGCTGAGTTCGAGCCCTTCGGTAACCTCTCTGAGGAACAACTCGGTCTTCTTGAGCAGCATTATCAGCTTCTGGCTCGCTGGAACAAGCGGCTCAACCTTACCCGCATCACGGAACTCGAAGAAGCCGTCCGATTTCATTACTGCGAGTCGCTGTTTGTCGGCAGATTCCTCCCGCCCGGTCCCCTGAAAGTGGCCGACCTTGGCTCAGGTGCGGGCTTCCCCGGAATTCCCTTGGCCGTCATCCGCCCGGATGTTGAGTTCGTCTTGATCGAATCCGACTTGCGTAAGGCCGTCTTCCTTCGGGAGGCGGCCCGAAATCTCAAGAACGTGAAGGTACTCGAGAAGAGATTTCAGGACGTAAGTGACCGCTTCGACTGGATCGTTTCCCGTGCCGTCTCAACCGCAGAGATTTTTCCTGACCACCTCGCACCAAACTTCGTGCTCGCGCCAAATTTCGCGCTTCTATCTTCGTCAACCAGCGCTCCTTCAGACGCAGAAGTGATAAGATTGCCCTGGGGGCGGGATCGAGTAGTCATTGTTCCACGTGGAACTGTTCCACGTGGAACACTTAGCGAGGATGTCTAGCGACAGGATGTCTAGCGACAGGATGTTTACCGGAAATGTCTAGAGTTATAGCAATTTCGAATCAAAAAGGCGGCGTTGGCAAAACGACGACCGCGATCAATCTTGGTGCCTCCTTGGCGGCCAATGACTTAAAGGTCCTTCTCATCGATTCCGACCCGCAAGGGAATTCCACCAGCGGTTTAGGGATCGAGAAGCGGCCCGAAATGTTGACCATATATGACGCGCTCCTCAAAGATGTGCCGATGGAGCAAATCGTCTGCAAGACCGAATGCGAAGGCCTTGAGCTAACGCCAGCCGACAAGAATCTGGTTGCCGCGAACCTTGACCTTGTCGATGTGTTTGAAAGAGAACACGTTCTCCGAAAGGTGCTGGCTCCGATCCGCGAGCATTACGCCTATATCCTGATCGATTGCCCTCCCGCGTTGGATCTCCTTACTCTCAACGCGCTGGTAGCGGCAGACTCGGTTTTGATTCCCATTCAATGCGAATTCTTTGCGCTCGAAGGGATTTCACAGCTCATGGATACGATCGATAAGGTACGTGATGGATTCTCCCATCCCATTGATATTGAAGGGATTCTTCTCACGATGTATGACGACCGGACCAATCTTGCGCGCACCGTTGCGGACGATCTGAGGGATTTTTTCCACGACGATGTCTTGGAAACCATTATTCCGAGAAGCGTTCGACTTGCGGAAGCGCCCAGTCACGGAAAACCCATTTTGATGTACGATCCGCGCTCTCGGGGCGCGGAAAGCTATATCAAGCTAGCAAGGGAAATTATTGAAAATGAACAACATCGGAACCGAAAGAACACGCAGGCCGCTCGGTAGAGGCTTATCCGCACTATTGCCGCCGAAGCCGGTTGCCGCGGAGCCAACGGCCGAAGTCTCTGCGGCAGGTAGCGCCTTGAACGTCGCGGTCGAGGCGATCGCTCCCAACCCGGTGCAGCCCAGAACCGTTTTCCGGCAGGAGCGGTTGGACGAGCTTGCGGCGTCCATCCGAGCCAATGGCATTATCCAACCCCTTGTTGTCCGGCAAGCCGGCGCCGGCTATCAGATCATCGCAGGCGAGCGGCGCTTACGGGCCGCGAAGCTCGCGGGACTGAAGGAAGTCCCCGTCGTTGTGCAGGACGTTGCCGATCCGCGAATGTTGGAATTGGCCCTGATTGAAAACCTCCAACGCGAGGACCTCAACCCGATTGAGACGGCGCAGGCGTATGACCGTTTGAGCCGGGAGCTGGGGTTGTCCCAGGAGGAGATCGGACACAAGACCGGCAAGGAACGAACCTCCGTCACGAACACAATGCGCCTGCTGCGGCTGCCCAAGGAAGTGCAGCAACTGGTGGCCGAAAACCGCTTGTCGATGGGGCAAGCCAAAGCGCTTCTCGGCTTGGATTCGGAGGAGGACCAGATCCGCCTGGCCGAGAAAGCGTCCGCCCAAGGCCTCAACGTCCGCCAGGTAGAGGCGCTGGTTCAAGAAGCGACGCTACGGGAAAGCCCGCGAGGCCGCAAATCCGCCAAGGAAGAAAAACTGGATCCCAATGTCGAGGCTGCGCTCCAGGAGTTGCAGAGGGTCCTGCAAACCAAGGTCAAAATTGTCGAGCTCAGCGAACAGCGCGGGAAGATTGAAATCCAGTATTACTCACAAGACGATCTGGAGCGCATTTATGAGCGAATCGTGCAGGGACCGCGCTGAAGAGCCTGGTGCCGGCGGCAGGACTCGAACCTGCGACCTGCGGATTATGAGACCGCCGCTCTAACCACCTGAGCTACACCGGCATGTATTCTAGCGTAGGAACCGGATGCGCCCGGTGTCAGTATTGTCAAGTAATTCGCCGTCAAGTAATTCGGCCAACGTTGTCCGACTCCGAATATGGCCAGAACCATGGCTCTCGACTACAATACTCTTCGACTACAATTCTCTTAAGTGTCAGCACCCGTGATTGAGCTCGCGCACCTGTCCAAGAGTTATCCGATTTACTCTTCGGCGGCGCAGCGCCTCAAGGAACTGGCGACGCTCAACCAGCGCAGCTTTCACACCGATTACTGGGCGTTACGAGATGTAACATTCTCAGTCAAGCGGGGCGAGACTTTCTGCATCGTGGGCGAAAACGGCAGTGGAAAGAGCACGCTGCTTCAGATTTGCGCGGGAATTTTGGAACCCACGGAAGGGATGGTCCAGGTGAATGGCCGCGTCTCGGCGTTGCTGGAGTTGGGCGCTGGTTTCAATCCCGAGTTCACCGGGCGCGACAACGTTTACCTGAACGGCGCGATCCTAGGTTTCTCGCGGAAGGAGATGGATCAACGTATTTCCGAAATCGAGGCCTTCGCGGAAATCGCCGAATTCATCGATCATCCGGTCAAGACATACTCGAGCGGAATGATCGTGCGGCTGGCGTTCTCTGTTGCGATTCACGTCGACCCGGAGATTCTGCTGGTTGACGAGGCGCTTGCGGTCGGCGACGTGTACTTCCGCCAGCGCTGCATGAGGAAGGTCCACGAAATGCGAGCCAAGGGTGTTACGATCCTTTTCGTATCTCACGCAACCGGGGACATCAAAGCCCTTGGCGATCGGGCGTTGTGGTTAGAGCACGGCCGTACGATGGCCCTTGGAGAGACGGATGTTGTTGTATCTAAATACCTTGCGGCCATGGCGGCGAAAGATAGCGCGTACCGGCTGCACGAGGCCTCCGCTCCCTCCACCCACGCACATGTGGCGCCTCCGGAGGTTATCGAATCGATTCCCAACATTGACCATCGCTTCGGCGATGGACGGGCCGAGGTTCTGGGGATTGCCGTCTTCTCGCCGGAAGGAGTTCCGTTATCTTCGCTGCAGCCGTCCTCGACCATGGTGGTGAGAATCAGCGTGCGCGCGAAAGCGAATCTGGAGCAGCCTATCGTGGGTTTCATGTTCCGCAATCATCTGGGCGTCGATTTCGCAGGCACCAATACGGCGCGCGAGGGCTATGAGCTTCCCCCGCTGCTGATGGGCGCGACTTGCACCGTTGATTTTTACGTCGACCTGCCCGCCATCTATGCGTCTCTGTTTTCCTTCTCGCCCGCCGTTGCAGACGGAACCCTGGAACGTTATTCCATCTGCGATTGGATCGACAACGCCGTGGTGTTGCCGATGGAGCGCACGGAGGCGCCGGTTTACGGCCAACTGCACTTTCCTTGCCGCGTGCAGGTCAACACGAAGATCGGTGTGGGAGCTGCGGCTCCGTGAACGAGTTCACGGGTGAGCGTGTAATTCCCGGCCAAGTCAACGATGATTTGTGGGCGGAGCACGTCGCGCGGTACGCCTTCGCGGCCCGGCTGGTTGAAGGACTCCGGGTCTTGGACGCAGGATGCGGAACCGGCTATGGCGCGGCGTCCTTGGCCGAGCGGGCGGCGACGGTTTCGGGGATCAACGTCTCCGGGGATGCCATCGATTACGCCCGGACGCATTCCTGCGCGTCGAATACCCGGTACTTTCAGGCGTCGGCCACAGCCATGCCGTTTGGTCCCGCTGCATTCGACGCAGTGATCGCCTTCGAAGTGATCGAACATCTCCGTGACTGGAGAGCTTTGTTGCTTGAAGCGCACCGAGTCTTGGCCCCGAACGGATTGTTCCTGGTCTCCACGCCCAATCGCCTGTATTACGCCGAATCCCGAAGACTCGACGGACCCAATCCCTACCACGTACACGAATTTGAGTTCGCAGAGTTCCGGGCCGCTCTCGCCGAATGCTTCTCGAACATCGAAATCCGGTTTCAGAATCGCATCGAGGCGTTTGCCTTTCACGGCGGGGCCACTACGCTTCCGGCCGCGGTCCAACTCGCCGCGAATTCCAACGAACCGGAAAACGCACACTTCTTCCTGGCGGTCTGCTCCAATGGGCCAATTCCGCCGCTACAGCCCTTCATCTATGTTCCTCGCGCGGCTAATGTGTTGCGCGAAAGGGAACACCACATTCAGCTGCTTGAACAAGAACTGGAGCAGAGCAAGCGCTGGCTGGAGCAAAACCTCGCCGCGCATCACGCGCTCCAGTTGGCCCACGAGGAACAGAACGAACACCTCGCCAAGCAGAATCGGTGGGCCATGGAACTCGAAGAGTTATTGAAAGCGGCCCAGGCCAGGATCGTGGAGCTCCAAGACGAAGCCCTTGCGATCGCCACCGGTTACAAAGCCAAAGTCGTCGGCCTGGAGGAAGAGAACCGGCAGAAGACAGCCTGGGCAATCGACGTCGAGACGCGCTTGACGGCAGACCTGGCTGCACGCGCGCAGCAGCTCGCAAACACCGTACAGTTGTTAGACGCGGCGGAGCAGACTGTGGTGGAACGGACGGAGTGGGCACAGCGGCTGGACCGGGACTTGAACCAGATCCAGGCTCAGCTCGGCATGATCCGGCAATCACGTTGGATCAAGCTGGGGCGCACGGTGGGATTGGGGCCGCGGCTGGATTAAAGGATGAAGCGTTTCGTCGCCGGGTCCTGGCGCATTCTCAAGCAATTGCCGCTTGCCCTCGCTGGGCCGGTCTTGCTTCTGCTGGCAGCGCTGGCGCTGCTGATCGCCGACTTACTGGCGCTGGTGCGGCGCAGGCAACCGGTCAAAGACCAGAAGCCGGATATCCGCGCAGCCAGTATCGTCATTCCCAATTGGAACGGCCGCGACCTCCTGGAGAAATATTTGCCGCCGGTAATCGCCTCGATTGAGGACCATCCGGGCAGCGAGATCATCGTAGTCGATGACGCATCGACGGATGGCAGCGTGGCATTCGTGCGCGAGCGGTTTTCGCAGATCCGGGTGATCGAGCTGCCTCGGAACCTCGGCTTCGGCGGCGGATCGAATGCCGGGTTCCGCGAGGCCAAACACGACATCGTCGTCTTGCTGAACAGCGACATGCGGGTCGAGCGTGGTTTTCTGGCGCCGTTACTGGAGGGATTTCAAGACGAAAAGACCTTTGCCGTGTCCTGCCAAATCTTCTTCTCGGACCCCTCAAAGCCGCGGGAGGAGACCGGTTTGACGGAAGGCTGGTGGCTGCAAGGGACGCTGCGCGTCCGGCATCGAATCGAGCCGGAGATCCGCGAATCGTACCCCTGCTTCTACGGCGGCGGAGGGTCCTGCGCGTTCGATCGAAAGAAATTCCTGGAGATCGGCGGATTCGACGAACTCCTGAAACCGTTCTATCTGGAAGACACGGATCTCGGATATCTGGCGTGGAAGCGCGGCTGGAAGGTTCTGTATCAACCCGCCAGCATGGTGTACCACGAGCATCGCGGGACCATTGGAAAGCGCTTCAGCGAAGCGTACATCCAAAACGTGCTGCGGAAGAATTTCCTCCTGTTCACTTGGAAGAACATCCACTCCTGGGGCAGATTGATTTCGCACTTCTGGTTCACCTGGGCGAACGCGATGTTGAGCTGGTGGTTCGGCGATTCGCCGGAGCGCGCGAATTTTTCCGGAATCGCGCGGGCGGCCCTCCAACTGCCGCGCGCGGTGGCTTCGCGCATGCGGGCTCGAAGCTTGGCTTCGGTCACGGATGAGGAGGCGTTCCGCAGGCCGCTGGCCGGCCACTTCCGCGACAGCTTCGCTGCTTTGCCTGCTGCGCCGGCGGCACTGCGAGTATTGTTTGTTTCGCCGTATCCGATCTGTCCTCCGACGCACGGCGGCGCGGTCTTCATGTATCAGACGGTTCGTGAACTCGCGAAGCTATGCGAGTTGCACTTGATCGTGAGCCTGGACCTGGCCGAACAACGGGATGCGCATCGCGAATTGGACGCCATTTGTGCGTCCACCGAATATGTGGTGCGGCTGGAAGGGCGGCAGAAAGCTTTCGGCTCGATGGAGCCGCACGCGGTGCGCGAGTTCCGCAATCGGGATTTTGCGTGGCTGATTCATCGTCAGATTTATTTGCGCCACGTCGACGCTCTACAACTGGAGTACACGCCGCTGGGGCAGTATGCGGGAAGATTCAAACGCATTCCCAGTATTTTGTTCGAGCACGATGTGTACTTCCAGTCGATCTCGCGGCGGCTGCCCTACATGACCAACGCGGTAGAAAAGCTTCAAGCGCGGTGGGAGTATCTGCGCGCGCTTCGCTTTGAGTTGCGCCTGCTGCCCAGGATGGACCGGATTCAGGTTTGTACGCTGGAGGGTGCGGCCTATTTGACATCGTTTCTGCCGGAGCTTGCGGGCAGAATCGATGCTGATAATCGGGCGGGAATCGACACTTCGAACTATGCCTTTTGCGCTGAAGGACGCGAGCCGCACACGCTCTTGTTCCTGGGCAGCTTCCGCCATCCTCCCAATCAGGAGGCTCTAGCTTGGTTTCTTGCCGAGGTTTTTCCTAAGGTGCGCGTCGCGGAACCGCGGGTCAGGTTGATCGTGGTCGGCTCCGATCCTCCGCCGAAGCATTCGCTCCCCCAGGATGAGGCGATTGAGTTGCAGGGGTTCGTGGAGGATGTGCGTGAGCCCTTGCGGAGTTATGCGCTGTTCATCTGCCCCATTTTGAGCGGGTCGGGGGTTCGGGTGAAACTGCTGGAGGCATTTGCGGCAGGGATTCCAGTGGTCTCGACCAGAATTGGCGCAGAGGGTCTGGCGAGCGTCGATGGCGAGATTTGCGCCTTGGCGGATGAACCACAAACCTTCGCGCAGGCGATTTTGGATTTACTCACCGATCAGGCAAAGGCGGCGCAAATGGCCCGGCGGGCCCGGGAGGAAGTCGTCATGAAGAGGGACATGCGGAAGATGACCGAAAGGCTGGTGGAGTCCTACCGGTCTGAGGTCGAAAGGATGCGGGAGAAGGCCGACTAGGAATTCCAATTTCCCATCCAGATCCGCTCATTCTCACAAATTTTTCACCCGGCGTGAAAATTTCGTGTAAACTAGACCTGCGGATCTTGAAGACTGCTGAGGAGGCTGGGATGTCTGCTGCCAAGAGGAAGTTCACTGCTGGCTCTTATTGGATTGGCATTGCCCTGATGCTGGTGTGTTTTGCGCTCATCCTGGCGGGAAACACAGAACTGGGCTGGCGATTCGAGCATCGCAGTTTCCCGCTGTCATGGGTGTTCGCGTGCGCGGCGATACTCGCGTTTCTGGTATGTGAATTCTGCCAGACGGCACTCTCCCGCCCTCGCCGCCGCGAGGTAGAACAGCCAGTTTCGCAGCTTACGCCGGTCTGGGAATCCGCCGAATCGATACCCGAGTAGCGAGACCCTGCCGAAGGTCACCGCGCTCCCAAGGCGGGCACCCCGCCTACTTCCCTTTGCGGCAGGAAAATCGAACTCTTGCCGCGGGAGGAAGGGGGGGATGCTCACGGGGCGGGAAGTGTCAGAACCGGTCAGGGCTTCGCGAGCAGTTGCAACAGCGTGCGCTTCTCCGCCGTGTCGCCTGTGCGGTCAAGAATACGCTTCAGCCACATCTTCGCATCGCCGTCATTCCCGGCAGCGACTTCCTTAAGCCTGGGCAGGGCGTATTTGAGTTCTTCTTCTCGTGAGGCACCCCCAATCCTCGCGAAATCACTGAATTCTTGATTCGGCATCTGCGACTGGGAGTTCGCGGTATACGCGTCCTGAAGCGAAAACTCACCCCCTGTAGCCCGCGTGTAGACGCCGATAAACTCAAAACGGCCGAGGCCAATGCCCCCGCCGGAGTAAGAGAGATTCACGGTTAGGTGCAGATCTATTTCAATGGAGGAGCTAGCCTGCGCATTCGCCTCGATCTCCCTGCTGATGCCTGCGCCCATGGCGTCCTCGTGTCCCCGAAGGCTGCAAGAGAACACTGGCTCAAAGCTGGGCCTGGACAGATCGAACCAGGCTTCCATTTCCTCATCGAGACCGCTTCCATGTCCGCCGTGCGTCGATACGACAAGGAATTGGGTGTTCCCGGCGCGAACGATCCCGTGGCGGTGAGGATTTGCGTTCCAAACGTTGGCATAGTATTTCCCGGTGACGCGCCACTCCCCTGCCGGTCCCTTCTGAAATCGCAGGTAAACATCGTACGGCAGGGTGGCGTTGACGATCAGAATCGCCTGCTCCGGATTCTCGATCACCATGAGCTCGGCGGCACAGTTCATCGAACAAGGCAAACCCAACTGTTCGTCAACACCCAATGCCTGCCAAAGTGGCCCCAATCGATGTCGTCGTGCGAGTTTATATACCGCGCCAAATCGTACGGCGACTTCGCCGCCCGGACGATCTCCGGCTCCTGCGGGTTCTGTGCGAAAGCAACCGAAGAGAGAATGATCGTGGCTGCAAGGCGGTACATCGCTACTCATTATCACAGCTTGAGCGCGGGCTGGAGCTCGCGCGGGCGCCCTACTTCCCTTTGCGGCTCTTGTCGATCTCGGACACGATCTTGGCGGCGAGCTGGTTCAGACCCTGCGAACTGGTCCCTTTAGATGGGGCATAGGTGCTCCAGAGGACCACGCGGGAGTTGCGGTCCACCAGGAAAATCGAACCCTTGCCGCGGGAGGAAGGCGGGATGCTCACGGGGCGGGAAGTGTCCGAGTCGTCCTGTTTTCCGTCTTGCGGCTTCTTGGTTGCGTAGAGGTCGCTGAGGGCTTGCTCGAAGCTGGCGCCGATGCGATCGGTGAAGACGGCGTCGGCTTTTTGAGGATCGGTGACCACCTGGAAGGCGCCATCCTGCGCGAGATGGTTGGCCAGATACTGGTCGAGCCCGCCGGTCATGCGCATCACGTAAACCGTCTTGACACTGGAGAAGTCGGCGGCCAGTAGAGCGACGCCGGCCGCGAAAAACGCCGCGGACATTTTCAACACGCGCCAGTTCATGACTTCATGATACACACGATTGTGCTAGAGTCATTTTTCTTACCGCTTGCTGACGCGCGCGGGTCCATTTGAGGAATGTACAAGGGCCAAACAATCACCATAATCATTCCCTGTCTCAATGAGGAGCAGGGGATCGGGGAGGTGCTGAGGCGAATTCCGGAATTCGTCGACGAGACCATCGTGGTGGATAACGGCTCGACCGATCGAAGCTCCGAAGTGGCCAGGGGATTCGGAGCGACGGTGATTCGGGAGGACGTGCGAGGCTACGGGCGCGCGTACAAGACCGGTTTTGCCTCCGCCACGGGAGACATTATCATCACGCTGGACGGCGACCATAGCTATCCGCCCGATGCGACTTCCTATCTGCTGGAAGCATTCCTCCATCTGGAAGCAGATTTTCTGAACACCTCACGCTTCCCGGTGCAGGATCCGAAAGCGATGAGCTTTCTTAACAAAATCGGTAACCTGATTCTTTCGCTGGCGATGTCGATTCTGTATTTCCGCTGGGTGCGGGATTCGCAATCGGGGATGTGGGTGTTTCGCCGCTCGATTCTTTCCAAGATGAAGCTGACTTCGGATGGCATGGCGTTTTCCGAAGAGATCAAAATCGAGGCGCTGAAGAGTAACCGCATCCGTTTCCGTGAGATTTCCATTCAGTACACTTCACGGCTGGGTGAGGTGAAGCTGAATCTGTGGCGGGACGGATTCTACAATCTGTGGTTCCTGCTCAAGAAGCGGTTCTCGTGATATGAGCGCGGCCGCGGTGATTCCGCATTGGAACCGTCGAGAACTGCTGGCCAGCTTACTGGCGAACCTGGAACAGCAGACGCGCAAGTTCGATCGAATCATTGTTGCGGATAACGGGTCGACGGATGGATCCGCGGAAATGGCCGAGCAAGGCGGCGCGGCCGTGGTGCGGATGGGACGGAATTGCGGTTTCGCGGCAGCGGTGAATCGAGGGATCGCGGAGGCAGACGCGGAGTGGATCGCCATTCTGAACAACGATGTGACGCTCGCGCCGGATTGGCTGGCGACGATAGTCGAAAGTGCGGAGCAAAAAGACGCCTGGTTCGCGGCCGGCAAGATTTTGCGCGCAGACAATCCTGGAATGATCGACGCGACATTCGACGAGATCTCCCGTGGCGCATGCGCTTGGCGGTGTGGAGCGGGACGGAGGGACGGGCCGTGTTGGAATGAGCCGCTCCGTATCCGCATCGCGCCGATGACGGCGGCGATCTTCCGCCGCAAATTGTTCGCCGAAATCGGTCCGCTGGACGAATCCTTCGAGTCCTACTTGGAAGATGTCGATTTCGGACTTCGCTGCGCGGCTGCGGGAAGAAGGGGCATTTACGAACCCCGAGCCGTGGCGCGGCATGTTGGCAGCGCGACCTCCGGGGCGTGGAATAAAGACACGGTCCGGAGGATCGCGCGTAATCAAGTGTTGTTGGCCAAAAAGCACTTCCATGGCTTTGCCCTATGGCCAATTCTGGCTGGTCAATTGCTGTGGGGATTGGTAGCATGCCGCCACGGGCGGGGATTTTCATACCTGAGCGGCAAGCTCCAGGGTCTTTCGTCGAGGCCTGAACTATCAACGCAAGCTGTTGCATGGCCTGCGGTCAAAGCCGTAGTGGAGGAAAGTGAACAGCGCATTCTTGAGCTTCAGCGTCAAACCGGATTCGACAGCTATTGGAGGGCTTACTTCTGGCTGTCGCGGCGGTAATTGTTACTCACAATTCGGCGTTGTGCATCGGCCGTTGCTTGGACGCGCTGGCTGAGATGGCTCCTACGGTTTCGCCGGTGGTGATCGACAATGCCTCGAGCGACGAGACGCTCCGGGAGGTTCGCGCGCGGAGTGGGGTGCGGATGATCACGAATCCAGAGAATCGCGGATTCGCCGCGGCGGCGAACCAAGGCGTGAGAGCGATTGACGCCGAGTACTACCTGCTGCTGAATCCCGATGTCTACCTGCGCACCAATATCGACGCGCTGATAGAGGCCGCCACGCAGCACGGAATTTCAGCAGGCAAGCTGATGGATGCGACGGGGAAAACGCAAAAAGGGTTTACAGTGCGCCGCTTTCCCAAGCCCATTTCGCTGTGGTTTGAGTTACTGGGCCTGAATCGGCTATGGCCGTCAAATCCGGTGAACCGCCGCTACCGTTATTTGGATCGCGACTTGGAAAAGGAAGGTCCGGTGGAACAGCCCGCAGGCGCCTTCCTGATGTTCCGGAAAGACGTTTGGCAGCGGTTGGGAGGATTCGACGAAACCTTTGATCCTATTTGGTTTGAGGACGTGGACTTCTGCCTGCGCGCGAGCCAAACTCTGTGTGAACCCTACTTCCAGCCAAAAGTTGCGGCAGAGCACGAAGGAGGGCATTCCATTTTGCGGATCGGGCCCGGTCCCAAGCAGGTGTACTGGTGTGCTAGCCTCTTAAGATATGCAGCCAAGCACTTTCGCCCCGTTGCCTACCGCGGAATCTGCTTGGCGGTTTTGCTCACTTCCGTTCCCCGGGCGGTTGCCGGGATGATTCGGGATCGAAGCATTTCCAAAGCACAAGCCCGCTGCTCCAGAAACGAAGTCTTCCGTAGTTGTATTACCATCCTTGGGTTCGCTAGCCGGAGCCTCGTATCCCCGCAAGGGGCGCGGGTGGGTCCGGAACGGTTTTCATAAAAAGCTCATATCATGGCCTTTACAGATCTCGTTTCGGTTACGCTGGTCACCTATAACAGCGGGCGCTTTATTAAGCGCTGCCTGGAGTCGGTTCTGGAGCAGAAGTACGGGAACCTGGAGGTCGTGATCATTGACAATGCCTCTACCGACGGCACCCAGGACATCCTGGAGAATTTCGGGGATCGGTGCAGGATCTACTACAACGATGAAAATATCGGCTTTGCGGCGGCCCAAAACCAGGCCATCGCTTTAGCGCAGGGGGATTGGGTGCTGACCCTGAACCCGGATGTGCTGCTGCTCCCGAATTTCATACATGCGCTGGTGGAAGCGGGAACGGTAGATCCGAAGGCCGGGACGGTGTGCGGCAAGTTATTGACGATCCGGCCGAGCTTCGACCTGCCGGACCAGCAAACGGTGGATTCCACTGGGATCTATTTCACGCCAATGCTGCGCCATCTGGACCGCGGCAGCCAGGAAGTGGACAACGGACACTATCTGAACTTCGAGTATGTGTTCGGCGCGACGGCTGCGGCAGCGTTGTACCGGCGGCAGATGATTGAAGATATTTCCATCCATAACGAATTCTTCGATCCGGACTTCTTCGTCTACCGCGAGGACGCCGACGTAGCCTGGCGGGCGCAGTTGATGGGCTGGCGCTGCATTTACACTCCGATGGCTCGCGGATACCATGTTCGGGCGGTGCTGCCGGGCAATCGCGGCGCGCTTCCGCCGGTGATCAACATGCACTCGGTGAAGAACCGTTTCCTGATGCGCATCAAGAACATGACGCCGGATCTGTACAAGCGCAACTGGTGGTCCATCACCTCACGGGACGTTGTGGTGCTGGGGGCGTGCCTGCTGAAGGAGCAATCGTCCCTGAAGGCATTCCGGTATCTGTTGGCGAACTACCGGCGGGTGTGGAAGAAGCGCCAGGAGATCATGCGGCGCAGGCGCGCCAAGGACGATTACATCGCCAGTTGGTTTTCTTTCGACCCGGTGAGCCGTCCCGCTCCCAGGCCCACCGCGCGCGCTTTAGCGAAGACGCGAGCGGCTCGCGGATAAGCCGAACGGCATAGTGCGGTTCGCAATTCTGGGGACGCGCGGCATTCCGGCTCACTACGGGGGCTTCGAAACGTTCGCGGAAGAGCTTTCCACTCGTCTAGCCGCGCGCGGCCACTCCCTGACGGTCTACTGCCGGGAGCGGCATCCGGAACCCGAGTTTCGCGGAGTGCGCCTCCGCTACCTGCCGACGGTCCGGCACAAGTACCTGGACACGCTGGTGCACACGTGTCTCTCCACACTGCACCTGGCGACGGCACACATCGCGATGACGCGACGACAGGACGCCGTGCTGTACTGCAACGCCGCGAACGCGGTGTTCACGTGGATGCCTCGCATGGCGGGGATGCCATCGGCGCTGAACGTGGATGGTCTCGAAAGAAACCGTAAGAAATGGAATGCGGCGGCGAAAGCGTGGTATCGGGTTTCGGAGTGGCTGGCGACGTGGATGCCGAATGTGACCGTGACCGACGCGCGGAGCATCGCCGAGTATTATCGCGAGCGCTACGGCCGGGACTCCGTCATGATTCCCTACGGCGCGGAAACGGAACCGGTGGCGACGACTGCGGTGCTTGAGAGGCTGGGGCTCGAGCGGCGCCGGTATTTTCTGTACGTCAGCCGGATGGAGCCGGAGAATAACGGGCTGTTGGTGCGGGAAAGCTTTGAAACGCTGCCTTTCGACAAGGATTACACGCCGATGAAGCTGGCGTTGATCGGCGATGCCCCCTACGCGGCGGAGTACATCCGGAAGGTGCGCGATACGAAGGACCCTCGTGTGGTGATGCCGGGCGGGATTTATGGCGAAGGGTATCGCGAGCTAGGCTCGCATTGTTTCGCCTATGTGCACGCGACGGAGGTCGGCGGAACGCATCCGGCGTTGATCGAGGCGATGGGGCGCGGCGCGCTGACGCTGTATCTGGACACTCCGGAGAACGCGGAGGTCGCGGGAGGCGCGGGACTGGCGTTCACGCGTGAAAATTTGACTACAGTGATGCAGCAGGTTCTCGCCATGCCGGAGGAGGAGCGCGAGACCTGGCGGACGCGCGCGGTGGAACGGGTCAAATCGCGGTACAGTTGGGATGCGGTGACCGATGCGTACGAGAAATTGCTATGCGGGATGGCGAATAAGTAGGACATGGCGGCAGTAAAGCTTGCGAGCGCGGCGGGGATGCGGAGCTGGGTGGAGGTTTCGCTGGGGACCATTCGGGCCAACTACCGCGCGGTGAAGAGTGTGGTGGGCGGAGCGGTAGAGGTTATGCCGGTGGTGAAAGCGGACGCGTACCGGCACGGCGCAGCGGAGGTTTCACGGGCGCTGGAAGCGGAGGGCGCTACGTGGCTGGCCGTAGCGAACGTGGAAGAAGGGATCGCGCTGCGGCACGCGGGGATCCGGGCGCGGATTCTGGTGATGGCGGATTTTCTTCCCGCGGACCGCGAGGCGCTGACCCAATTCGACTTGACGCCGGTGATTCATTCGCTCAACGATATCCCGCAGGCACGCGGGCCGTATCATCTCAAGGTCGACAGCGGCATGGGGCGGCTGGGAACAAGAGCCACGCCGCATGAGATTGTCGAGGCGGTCAGGCAAGGACCGGAAACACTGGAAGGTCTGATGACGCATTTCGCGTCGGCAGGCAATTACGCTTCGCCGCAGACGGCGCAGCAAATTGACAGGTTCGAGGGAGTGCTGAAGGCGCTGCGCGAGGCGGGGCTGGCTCCACGGTACGTGCATTCCTCGGCGACGATTCCCGTGGCGTACGGCAGGCGCGAGGCATGGGGGAATCTGGTCCGGCCGGGGCATGCGATCTATGGTTACGTGTCGCCGGCGCGACCGGCTCTGCCGGCGTTGCTAGCCGTCAAGCCGGCGTTGACGTGGAAAGCATCGGTGTTGGCGGTGAAAGAGGTCGAGGCGGGGGCGCTGATCGGCTACGGAGGGATTCATCGGGCAGAGAAACCGATGCGGATTGCGGTGCTGGCGGCGGGATACGCCGACGGAATTCCGCACCGGCTCTCAAACAAGGGCAGCGTAATCGCGAAGGGAAAGATCGCACCGATAATCGGCGCGGTGTCGATGGATTTAACGACGATCGACGTGACGGCGTGCCCGGAGCTAAGCGCGGGCGATTCCGTGACGCTGTTAGGAGCCGAAGGCTCGGTTCAAATCGACGCGCAGCAGATTGCGCGAATCGCGGGGACAATTTCCTACAGCGTGCTGTGCGGGATCAGCGCGCGGGTGAAGCGAGTATTTGTGGACTGAGGCAGCGCCTCTCCTTAAGCACCCGCCTCAATCCGGCGAAGGAAGCGCCCCAGAAGGGGCTACTGGTCGGTTCGCTTGAAGCGGCCCACCAGAACGGCTTTGCCGGTGGTGTGGCCATTCATGGCTGCCATGACCTCATCGCGAGTGGCGTCGGGGCCGAGGCTCAACGTCGAGTCCAGCGCATAAAGCTCGAGCGTGTAGTGGTGATACGGGTTGATGCCGGCGTTGCCGGGGCCCATAAAGCCGACGTTGCGGATGCCCTTCATATTCATGGTCCCGTCAGGGAGTTTGGCGTCCTTCGGAAATCCTTGTTGGAGCGAGCGCGCGGTTCCCGGGATGTTGATAACCATCCAGTGGAGCACGTCGCCCGTGCCTTTGTTCAGAGCGTTATCGGGATCGTGCATGATGAGCACGAAGCTCTGGGTGTTGGGAGGGACGTTGGTCCACTCCAGTTTCGGCGACCTACCTTTATCAGCCGCCTGCTGGGTGAATTCGGGCGGGATAACGCCGCCGTCCTGGAAGTCGGGCGAGGATAGAGCCATGCCCGGCGCCTTGGGAGCGCCTTTGCCGCCGCCCTTTCCGCCTTTGTCCTGCGCGAGCATCACGCCCACGCCGAGCGCCAGTACCACAACACCGGAAGTCATCAGTCTCTGTTTCATGGGTTGAAATCTCCTCCGCGTTATTTTACACGTCCAGATTGCGCACGTCGAGGGCGTTGTCCTCGATGAATTTGCGGCGGCTTTCGACGTCCTCGCCCATGAGCGTGGTGAAGATTTGATCGCTCAGGACCAGGTCTTCGCAATTCACCTTGAGCAAAGTGCGGGTCTCGATGTTCATGGTGGTTTCCCAGAGCTGCTCCGCGTTCATCTCGCCGAGGCCTTTGTAGCGCTGCACATTGACCTCACGGGTGCCTTCGGACTTGACGTGGGAGAGAAGCTCGCGCCATGACGGGAGGGTCTCGCGAGAGTTGTCTTTGGTCGCGACGAACGGAGGCAGGTTGAGTTTCGCCGTCTGACGGGCCTTGGCGCGCAGGCGGCGGTATTCGGGCTGAGACGCGAGGTCGACGTTGATGGCGCGCTCGGCATTGGTCGGGTCTTTGAAGGTGACCATCCAGGCCGAATGCTCTTCGTCGCGCTTGAGCTCGGTTTCGATCTTGAGGGCCTTGAGCGCCTCGTGGACCGGCTTGAGATTGGCTTCGTTGGTGAAATCGGCTTTAGTGTCGATAGCCAGCTCCGGACGCGCGAGAACCTCGACCACGCGGATCTCGCGAAGGCGGCGCTCCAGGCGGCGCCAAGTGAGCTGGAACTCATCGAGTTGCATCAGGAAGTTCAGGAGATCTTTACCGGTGAGGACGGTCTTGTCGGCCAGCTCCACTTTGAGATTGTCGGTGGCGCGGCGCAGAATCTCGCGCGTGAACTCATCGTCGTTCTTGATGTACTTCTCGCTCTTGCCGCGCTTGATGCGGTACAGCGGCGGCTGCGCGACGAAGATGTTGCCGCGCTTGATCAGCTCCTGCATGTGGCGGAAGAAAAAGGTGAGCAGGAGCGTGCGGATGTGGGAGCCGTCGACATCGGCGTCGGTCATAATGATGATCTTGCCGTAGCGCAGCTTGGCGGGATCGAAGTCGTCCTTGCCGATGCCGGTGCCGATGGCGGTGATCATGGCGCGGATTTCTTCGTGCCCCAGCATTTTGTCGTAGCGGGCTTTTTCGACGTTGAGGATTTTGCCGCGGAGGGGCAAGATGGCCTGGTAGCGGCGGTCACGGCCGCCCTTGGCTGTTCCGCCGGCGGATTCGCCTTCGACCAGGAATAATTCGCAGCGATCGGGATCGCGCTCCTGGCAATCGGCGAGTTTGCCGGGAAGGCCGCCGGAGTCGAGAGCACCCTTGCGGCGCGTGAGGTCGCGGGCTTTGCGGGCCGCTTCGCGGGCGCGGGCAGCGTCGATCGCCTTGGAAACGATCTTGCGCATCACCGAGGGGTTCTTGTCGAAGTACTCCCCCAGTTTCTCGTTAATCAACTGGACCACGTAGCCCTGGATATCGGAGTTGAGCTTGCCCTTGGTCTGGCCTTCGAACTGGGGCTGCGGCAGCTTTACGCTGACCACGGCGGTGAGGCCTTCACGAACATCGTCGCCGCTCAAGTTTTCCTTCACGTCCTTGAACATGCCGGCGCCCTGCGCGGCGGCGTTGATGGTGCGGGTGAGGGCGCTGCGGAAGCCGGACAAATGCGAGCCGCCGTCCACGGTGTTGATGTTGTTCGCGAAGCTGAAGACGGACTCGCTATAGGAATCGTTGTATTGCAGAGCCACTTCCATGGTGAGCGTTCCGCCGTTGGGCAGATCACGCTCGCCTTCAAAGTAGATCGGTTTGTCGTGGAGGAGATTCTTGCCCTTGTTGAGGTGCTGAATGAACTCTGCGATGCCGCCGCTGAAGTGGAACTCCGCGTTGCGGGCGGGCTCCTCGCGCTCATCGGTGAGCGTGATGGTGAGACCGCGATTCAGGAACGCCAGCTCGCGGAGACGAGTGGAGAGGGTGTCGAAGTTGAACTTGGTCGCGTCCATGATGGACGAATCGGGCTTGAAGGTGATCTTGGTGCCGGTGCGCTTGCCGGCTTTTCCGGCTTTGACCAGCGGCGCTTTGGGAATGCCGGCGGCGTAGTCCTGCTCCCAGGTAAAACCATCGCGCCAGATTTCGAGGTGCAGCGCTTCGGAGAGCGCATTGACGCAGCTTACGCCGACGCCGTGCAGGCCGCCGGAAACTTTGTAGCTATTCGAATCGAACTTGCCGCCGGCGTGCAGCTTGGTCATGACCACTTCGGCTGCTGAGATGCCTTCCTCGGCGTGCATATCGACCGGGATGCCGCGGCCGTTGTCGACGACGGTAAGCGAATCGTCGTCGTGAATGGTGACGTTGATCTGGGTGCAGTAGCCGGCCAGCGCCTCGTCAACGGAGTTGTCCACTACCTCATACACCAGGTGATGCAGACCGGCTTCGCCGGTCGAACCGATGTACATCGCGGGACGCAGGCGGACCGCCTCGAGACCTTCCAGGACTTTGATGCTCGTGGAATCGTAAACCGGCACGGGGGTTTCTCTGGATGACATGCCTACCTTGCTTTCGTGGTCTTCGGGAAATTCGGGTGGTGCAACTACTGCCATGACCTCAGATCCTCATCGGCATGATGACGTAGCGATAGTTGTCCGGCTTGTCCCCACCCGGGCGCAATTCACCCGCGCTATGGGCGTCCTTGAACAGAAAGCTCACCTGCTCCGTGGAGACAGCGCGCAGAAAATCCAAAATGTATTCGGCGTTGAAACCGATTTCGGTGGCGGGGCCGTCGTATTCGACCGGAATGCTCTCTTCACTCTCACCCGTTTCAGAGACCGAAGAATGAATCTTAACCTCGCCTGGCGCAGCGCTCATGCGGATGGCGCGGGACCGTTCGTCGGAGAATTGAGCCACGCGTTCAATTGCGCCCTTCAGTTCCTCCCGGTTCAAGCTGACCGATTGCGGTTGTTCCTTCGGCAGCACGCGCTCAAAGTCCGGGAAGTTTCCGGTAAGCTTGCGGCTCAGCAGCAGCCTCTCGCCGACTTCGAAGAAAAGATGATTTTCGTCGCCGGAAAATTGCACCATGGCGCTCGAATCCGCGTCGCCAGCGAGCTTTTGAAGCTCCACCATGGCTTTCCGCGGGAGCAGCGCGCGATAGGCTCCCGTGATGCCAGGAAGCTCCGCGGAGCTTTCGATCATCGCCAGGCGATGGCCATCGGTGGCGACCATCACCAAGCCGCCCTTCTTCAACACCAAGAGGGCTCCGTTCAAAGTGAAGCGCGATTCCTCGTTAGAGATCGCGAAGACCGTTTTGCCGATCATCGAAACCAGCACGCTTAGCGGGATCTCCGCCAGCGGGGCGGGCATTTTGGGCAGTTCCGGAAAACTCTCGCGCGACATTCCGGCAATTCGCGTCTTGGATCGGCCGGAGACCAGACTCGCCCAGTGATTCTCCTGAATCTTGACTTGCACGTCGCCATCGGGCAACAGACGCATGTAATCGAGCAAGCGCCGCGCCGGCACTGTTCCCGCGCCGCCCTTCTTCACACGCGCGGGGCAGGAGCATCGAATCCCCAATTCGAGGTCCGTCGCCGTCAGCACGACGCGGCTTCCATCGGCTTCCAACAGCACATTCGACAGAATCGGAATCGTGGTCTTCTTCTCCACCACCCCTTGCGAGAGGTTGAGTTCGCGGACTAGATCTGCCCTGCTAACGGTGAATTCCATGGACGGTTGCCTCGTGTGCTCGGGTCTCTTCCACTGCTCGAAAAGTGTTCTCTAGTGGGGCTTTCTATTGGACTAGAGAAGAGTAGGATTCATAGGGGCTGTTGAAAGCGTTGATTTCTCCCTAAATTATAGCAAGCCCGAGGGGTTACTGTCATCACTTAGTGTGAACTTTTGGGTGTGATCGTGTGCAGGAATCGGGCCTTAACAAAACGTTCACAGAGGTTCACAGGCAGTCTCAGGCGCCCAATGTGGAAAAGGTGAATAAACTCAATTGATTGAGTCCGTTACTTTGTGGATCAGCCTGTTGAGATCCGGGTCGTGCTGGCGCAGCCTCTCGATTTTCTGGACTGAGTGCAGCACGGTGGTGTGATGTTTGCCGTTGAACATGCGCCCGATTTCCGGCAGGGAGGACTGCGTCAGGTCTTTGATCAGGTACATAGCGATCTGGCGAGGATACGCAATTTGGCGCGTGTTCGACTTCTGCTTGAGCTGGGCGGGCTGTAGTTGGAAGTGCTCGGCAACGGCCCGGAGAACCGATTCCATGGTGATCCGGCGCTCTCCACCAGGGATCAGGTGCTTCAACACCTGTTGCGCCATGCTGAGCGTGATGGGTGAGCCGGTCACGGAGGAGTAGGCGATCAATTTCACCAACGCGCCCTCTAGCTCACGAACGTTCGATTTTGTTTTGGTCGCGATGTAGATGCGAACATCCTCGGGCAGCGTCAAGCCTTCCAACTCGGCTTTCTTGTCAAGGATGGCCATTTTAGTTTCCAGATCGGGCGGCTGCAAATCCACCATCAAGCCCCACTCAAAGCGTGAGCGAAGGCGCTCTACCAAGCCGGGAGTCGCCTTGGGAGTCGCGTCACTGGAGATGACGATTTGCTTTTGGTGATCGTAGAGCTCATTGAAGGTGTGGAAGAACTCCTCTTGCATGCGCTCCTTGCCGGCCAGGATTTGGATGTCGTCGATGAGCAGCACATCGGCTGAGCGGTAATGACGTTGAAACGTATGCATGCGATTGCCGCGCAGGCACGCGACCATCTCGTTCATGAAACGCTCGCTGGAGGTGTAAACCACTCGCATGCTGGGAAAGTCGTCCAGAAGCGAGCGGCCGATCGCGTGCATCAAGTGCGTCTTGCCCATGCCGACGCCGCCGTACAGGAACAGTGGGTTATAACTCCGGGCAGGAAAGGAAGCGACGGCGCGCGCCGCGGCATGCGCGAACTGATTGCAGGAGCCCACCACGAAATTGTCGAACTTGAACCGCGGATTGAGTTGGCCGGATGCGGAAGCGAAGACCGGCTCAGCGGCGGCGTTCTCAGGAACGCTTGGATGACCGGTGGACGCCGCCACATATACGACCTCCTTCACGGGGAGGTTCAACTCGCGAATGCTTCCGCGGATTTCTTCTCCGTAATCCTGCTCCAGGCAGTCCTTGGTCACCTGATCCGGAACCGTTACGCGCAGGCAGCCGTTCTCCTGGCCTTCGAACTCGGTTCGCATCACCCAGTTCTGGTACGCTTGCGGCGTCATCCTGGAGGCAAGCTTGGCCTTGACGCGCTCCCAAACATCTTTTCTCGACTCATGCGTCCCCTCAATCGCAACCGCGATTCCTGTTTCAACCGGCACGTTTCTCCCCTCCCGTTACGTAATTGGATAACCCACTCAAAAGACCGCAAAAAACCCACAAGTTTTCCACAGACTGTGGAAAGCAGCAACCGACAGCAATGTTTCGGGGGATGCTTCGACTATCTCTGGTAAGACCGGCCCCGCTCCAAACCGACAAAAAGCTGGGGACCGTGGCTCACATGCGGAAATCAGGATACCACAAATCCTCGCGAGGGGAAGAAGAAACTTCCAAATTTTGAAAGATTATAATTCCCATAGCTGCAACAACTTACAGACAAGTTTCCGCGTCGCACCGGGAACTAAAACATTTGCGTTACGGATATGTTTTCCTACTCTGTTACTGGGAATTCACCGCAGTTTGAGCCACGACGGGTCGGGAGATTTGCCCAGAACACCCTATGGTCGTGGCCAACTGAGCCACTACCCATCCTATGCTCGAATTGACAATTCTACACCTGCGGGCGAGAATGGTTTCTGCCGCTTGGTTAGATCCGCCAGACGCAGGCGGCGTTTCCCGCGCGGGAGTAACTCAGCTGGTAGAGTGCGACCTTGCCAAGGTCGATGTCGCGGGTTCGAATCCCGTCTCCCGCTCCATCCTCCTACCTCATGTGTCGCGCGGCCCACAAAACGCACATTCAAGTCCCAGGAGCGGACAGTTCTGCACGTCTCTGACACCCGCCCGGCCTCACTAAGTTATTGATAATCCGTTATGCTTGGGAACAGGCGCAGGATGGTAGGCAGGTTGCGCTAAAGGAGACTCCATGGGTATGGATATCAAGCGCGAGGGCGTCACCAAAAGGAAACGGATCAAGCTGGCGCTTTATTCCGTGCTGCTGCTGGCGGTGCTGGGATCCGGCACCTATTACATATCCAAGCTGAAGCCGGCGGCGCCGTCGGTGGAATGGGGCACCATCTGGCCGGGAACGGTCAAACGCGGGCCAATGCTGCGGGATGTGAAAGGCTCTGGCACGCTGGAACCGGAAGATATCGTGTTAATCCCTGCTCCCGCCGAGGGGCAGATCAGCAAGATCCTGGTGGATTCCGGAGATCGCGTGAAACCGGACACGATCCTGATGGTATTAACGAATCCGGACATGGATCTGGCGGCGAACGATCTGGATTGGCAGATCAAGAAAGCGGAAGCGAGCCTTACCGATACCAGGGTGCAACTGGAAAGCAAGCGCCTGGATCAGCAGTCTGAGGTGGCTGGCGTGGAGAGCGACCTGAAGCAGGCGCAGCTTAACAAGGACACCGATGAGCAGCTCCTCAAAATGAACCTGAAGAGCGAACTGGAAGTAAAGCTGACGGTGGCCAAGTGGGAGAATCTGCAGCAGAAAGCCGAGATCGAGAAGAAAAAGCTGGATAACATGAGCGATTCGATCAAAGCTCAAATGGACTCACAACAGGTGCAGATCGAGCAGCTAAAGGCCCAGCAACAGCTTAAAAAACAACAGGTTGCGGACTTGGTGATCCGCGCCGGCACGGAAGGCATCGTGCAGGAAATGACCTATATGGGCACGCCCTACCAGGTGGGCCAAAAGGTTCACACCGGAGATGTGCTGGCGAAGGTGGCGCAGCCGTGGAAGCTGAAGGCGGAAATCAAGATCTCCGAGACCCAGGCCAAGGATGTGATGGTGGGGCAGGTGGCGCAGATCGATACCCGGAACGGAATTATACCGGGCCACGTAATTCGGATAGACCCGAACGTCGTGAATGGGACACGACAGGTGGACTGCAAATTGGACGGCCCGCTTCCACCGGGCGCGGTGCCGGATTTGAGTGTGGACGGAGTGGTGGAGATCGAGCGACTGACGGATGTGGTTTTTGTGGAGCGGCCGGTTTTTGGGCAGCCCAATAGCCAGGTCAGCCTGTTCAAGATCGACTCGGATCAAAGCGGCGCCACGCGCACGACGGTGAAGTTCGGACGCACTTCGGTGAATTCCATCGAGGTACTGGATGGTTTGAAGGTTGGCGATCAAGTAGTACTTTCGGATATGTCGGAGCACGATCAGAGTCAGCGCATTCGTTTTACTCACTAACGTATCCGGTTCTGCGTATATAACAGGAGAGGAGAATCCATGCCCGAGTCGCTCATCCACCTGGAGGCTGTCACCAAGGTATTTGTCACCGACGAAGTGGAAACCCACGCCCTTGCCGGCATCCACCTGGACATTCTGAAGGGCGAGTATATTTCGATCGCGGGGCCGTCGGGCTGCGGCAAATCGACGTTGCTGGCGATTCTGGGATTGCTCGATTCGCCTTCTGACGGCAGCTATACATTGAATACGCAGCCGGTGCAGGGATTGAAGATGGCGGAGCGGGCGCGCATTCGGAATCGCGAGATCGGATTCATCTTCCAGGCGTTCAACCTTATCGGCGACTTGACGGTGTATGAGAACGTGGAATTGCCGCTCACCTATCGCGGCATGCCATCGGCGGAGCGAAAGAAGCGCGTGCATGAAGCGCTGGAGCGCGTGGGCATGAGCCACCGGGTGAAGCATTACCCATCGCAGTTATCGGGCGGCCAGCAGCAGCGCGTGGCAGTTGCAAGGGCCTTGGGCGGAGATCCCTCCATTCTGCTGGCGGATGAGCCAACCGGAAACCTGGACTCGGCCAACGGCGAGCAAGTGATGGATTTACTGCGCGAGCTGCACCGCTCCGGTTCAACCATTTGCATCGTCACACACGATCCGCGCTACGCGCGTTACGCGGATCGTTCGGTGCATCTGTTCGACGGGCGAGTAGTAGAGGAAACAGCCGAGACAGCTTGAGTTTAGGCCGCAGTACCCGCGACCGCTAATACCCAAATCCGGCGCAAAGCATGCAGGGGCGCCACGCCTCCTCCGATAAGGGGAGAGAGGAACCACTGTGAGCGCTGCTGCCGATCCCATCCAGAAGCTTGAAAACCCAGACTCTCTGAGCGCCCTGGCGGGCGCGATTCGCGAAGCTAGTTTGAATCCAAGGGAACCGTCCGGTCCTCCTCCTGTGCCGGCGTCAGAAACTCCCGTGCTCCGGGAAGAGAGCCGCGCCAACGATTCGGACCACGGCATCGTTCCGCCCGTGCCGGAGTCGATGGAAGACATCGGCATTCCCCCGTCCATCGTCGAGCAACTGGTGTTGAAGTATCTGTACTTCCGCGGCGACATGCTGGGGCGCGACATTGCCGCGACGCTGGGGTTGAAGTTCAGTCTAATCGACGAGTTGCTGGAAACTTTGAAGCGCCAGCATTACGTTGGCGTGAAAAAGTCGTTGGGGATGGGGAACAGTTCCGGAGTGTTCCAGTTGACGGAGACGGGCCGCAACCTCACGCGCGAGTATCTGGAAAGCAATTTGTACTCCGGGCCGGCGCCGGTGCCTCTGTATCAATACATCGAAGTGGTGCGGCGGCAGAAGCTCCGCGACGATTGGCTGAATCCGCTCTCTTTGAAAGACGCTTTCAAGCATCTGGTGGTGGAGGCTGACATTCTGGCTCAAATCGGACCGGCCGTGAACGCCAGTAAATCCTTTCTGATTTACGGGCAGCCGGGCAACGGCAAAACGGCGCTGGCTGAGGCATTGTTCCGCGTGGACACGGAACCGATTTACATGCCCTACGCGATCGAGAGCCAAGGCAACATCATTCAGCTCTACGATCCGATTTACCACCAGAAGATTCAGGATGAGGAAATGGAGTTTTCCGCGGCGATCTCGCTCCAGCTTCCCTATGACGGGCGGTGGTTCAAGTGCAAGCGCCCGTTCATCATCACCGGCGGCGAACTGACGCTGGAGATGCTGGACCTGAGTTACAACAAGGTTTCGAAAGTGTACGACGCGCCGTTCCAGCTCAAGGCCAACAACGGCATCTACCTGCTGGACGACTTCGGACGGCAGAAATGCTCGCCGGCGGAGATCCTGAACCGCTGGATCGTGCCGATGGAGCGTCACACGGATTATCTGAGTTTCCAGGCGGGCGGCAAGATGACGGTGCCGTTCGAGGCGTTCATTATTTTCTCCACCAACCTGCGGCCGGAGCAGTTGGGCGACGAAGCATTCCTGCGCCGCATTCAGTACAAAATGTTCCTGCGTAGTCCGCGGCGCGAGGAGTTCCGGCTGATCTTCGAGCGGTTCGCGGGTTCGCGGCAACTATTGTACGATCCCGCCACGCTGGACAGGTTCATCGAGAAGCACTACGTGGACGGAGGCAAGCGCTACCGGCGTTGCCATCCGCGCGACGTAATCAGCCACGCCATCGACATCATCCACTTCGAGAAGCTGCCCATGGCGCTGAACGACGACGTGCTGGACCGCGCTTTCTTCAGTTGCTTTACCGAGAGCGTGGACGTCGAAGACTGAGATAGTCAGTCGATCTCTGCGGCGGCCAGCTACACTGAAGCCTTGTGCCGCCGCTCACCAAAAACCAAATCCGGGGATTCTGGGCCGCATGGGGCGGCTGGGCCATGGACGGGATGGATGGGTTCATCTACGCCCTGGTGCTCCAGCCGGCTTTGCGCGAGCTGTTGCCGAAGTCCGGGCTGACGGCTGACGCCGGGACCATCGGATATTACAACGGACTGCTGCTGGCGCTGTTTTTGATTGGCTGGGGATTGTCCATGGTGTGGGGGCCGCTCGGAGACCGGTTCGGGCGCGTGCGGACGCTGATGCTGACCATCCTGTGTTACTCGATCTTCACGTTCGCGGGCGCGCTGGCGGCGAACGTGTGGCAGCTCGCGCTGTTCCGATTGCTGGCGGGGATCGGGATTGGAGGGGAGTGGACTCTCGGCGGGACATTCGTCGCGGAGGAGTGGCCCGAACAGAGACGCGTGATGGGCGCGGGGTATATGCAGACCGGGTATTACGTGGGGATTCTGTTTGCCGCGCTGCTGAATGCGACCGTCGGCGCGGCCTATGGGTGGAGGGCGATGTTCGCGGTGGGAGGGATTCCGGCGTTTTTGGTGGTGCTGATCCAATATGGCGTGAAGGAGCCGGAAAAGTGGAAACCGCCCGAATCAGCCCGGCGCGCGATAACGATGCTGTTCTCGCCCAAGTTCCGGCGGCGGACGATTCTCAACTCGCTGTATTTGTTCGTGTCGATCAGCGGATTGTGGGCGGGGTCGGCGTATGTGCCCGCGGCGATGGGATTCCTGGGCGAAAAGCAGGGACTGAGCGCTATCCAAGTGAACCACTGGGCATCCTTCGCCACCGTCCTTCTGTCGGTGACGACAGTGGCGGGTTGCCTGGTGCTACCGGCGCTGGCGGAGCGGATTGGGCGGCGCTGGACGCTCGCGCTGTATTTCCTGCTGATGTTCGCTTCCATCGCATTCGGGTTCGGCTATGCCTACTATTTGGCGGACCGGCCCATCAAATGGTTCTTGATCAGTCTGACTGTGCTGGGTTTCGGCGGGGCGAATTTCACGGTGTACGCGCTGTGGCTGCCGGAACAATACCCGACGGAATGCCGCGCTAGCGCGTTCGGCTTCGCGACCTCGGTCGGGCGGTTCTTAGCCGCGGGAATTACGTTTCTGGAGGGCTGGCTGGTGAACCGGATGCACACCATCGGGACGCCGGTGGCGTTGACTTCCTTGTTCTTCCTGGCGGGGATCTTCCTGTTACCTTGGGGAGTGGAAACCAAGGGCCAGGCGCTACCGGATTGATTAAAGACCGGGCCTGACTAAAAAGAGCCGCTGCCCGACTGATGAATCTCAGACAACTTTTCGATGTGTCGCTGACGCTGCGGCGGGACGAAGTAGCGCTCGAATGGCTGGGCGCTGTCTATACCTTCGGAGAGATGGACGCGCGCTCGAATCGTGTGGCCAATGCGTTCAAGGCGTGGGGGCTGAAGCAGGGCGACCGGGTCTGCGTGTACCTGGCCAATCGCATCGAGCTGATCGATATTTACCTGGCGTGTGTGAAGACCGGCGTGATCTTCGTGCCGATCAACATTCTATATCGGGAGCGCGAGATCACGCACATCTTGAGCGATGCCGAGCCGGCGCGCTACATCACTGATGCCGAGCTGCCTGCGTTGATGGAAGAAGCCGCGCGGCAACCAAGCACCCTGGAAGGGCTCACGCTGGAGGGCGATGCCCCCGCGGCCCTGGTGTACACGTCGGGGACGACGGGAACCAGCAAAGGCGCGATCATTACGCACAACAATTTCGCCTCGAACGCGATGAATCTGACGGGGTGCTGGCAGATTACGGAGCGGGACCGGTTCCTGCTGGCGCTGCCATTGTTTCATGTGCATGCGTTGGGTAACGGGTTGCACTGCTGGCTGGTATCGGGATGCCGGATGCGGTTGCTGGAGCGGTTCGAGCATCGCACGGCGGTCGAGACATTCCAGGATTTTCAACCGACGTTGTTCTTCGGAGTGCCGACGATGTACGTGCGGCTGCTGGAGACACCAGCCGAAGCTGCGCAGGAGATCGGCAAGAGGATGAGGCTGTTCGTTTCGGGCTCCGCGCCATTGCCCGCGCAGGTTCTGGAAGAATTTCGCGAGAAGTTCGGGCATACGATTCTGGAGCGCTATGGGATGACGGAGACGATGATGAACCTGTCGAATCCTTATGCGGGCGAGAGGCGGCCGGGCAGCGTGGGCTTTCCGCTGCCGGGGATCTCCGTGCGGATCGACGAAACGGGCGAGCTGTGGTTAAAGGGCCCGAACGTGTTCGCTGGGTATTGGCGGCGCGAGGAGGCGACGCGGGAGGCATTCTGCGATGGCCAGATTGGGGGATGGTTCAAGACGGGCGACATCGCCAGCCGGTCTGAAGACGGGTATTACACGCTGCACGGACGCCGGAGCGATCTGATCATTTCGGGAGGATTCAATATTTATCCTCGGGAGATGGAGGAGTTCCTCGCAGCTCAGCCGGGGATTGCGGAGGCGGCCATTGTGGCCGAAGCGGATCGAGTACGCGGGGAAGTCCCGGTGGCGTATGTGGTGGTGCAGGATGGCCGCTGCGACATACAGGCCCTGGAGGGCCTGTGCCGCGAAAAATTCGCGTCCTTCAAGGTTCCGCGCCGCTTTGAGGTGATCGACAAATTGCCGCGCAATGCGCTGGGGAAAGTGCAGAAACATCTGCTGTGCCGCGCGTCCTGATGGTGGCTGCGGAGGCCGCGCCGTTTGCCAAGACGGGCGGGCTGGCCGATGTTTTAGGCTCGCTGCCGGCGGCGTTGGCGCGGCTGGGTGACGAGGTCGCGGTGGTGGTGCCGCGCTATCGTAGCGTGCCCGTTTTTTCTACCGTCCTCAGCCTGACGATTCACCTTGGTCCGCGTGCGTTTGCGGTCTCGATTCAAGAAACCATGCGGCAAGGGGTGCGCTATTTCTTCGTCGATTGTCCGGCGTTGTACGATCGCGTGGGAGTTTATGGCGAAGCTGGTGTGGACTATCCCGACAATCACCTGCGCTTCGCGGTGCTGAACCAGGCGGCGGTTGCGGTGGCGCGCGGCTTATTCCGGCCGCAGGTGTTTCACGCGCACGATTGGCAGGCGGGGCTGCTGCCGGTGTATCTTCGCGAGAACCTGGGAACGGATCCGACCTTCGCCGGTGTGCGCTGCGTGTTCACGATTCACAATCTGGGCTATCAGGGAATCTTTCCGGCCGCGGCGGTTGCGGATGTGGGCTTGAACCGGGCGCTGTTTCATCCGGAGGGGCTGGAGTTTTACGGCCAGCTCAATTTCCTGAAAGCCGGCATCGTGTGGGCAGACGCGGTGAATACGGTGAGTCCGACGTATGCACGGGAGATTCAGACTCCGGAGTTTGGGTTCCGCATGGATGGATTGTTGCGGTCGCGCGCGGCGAAGCTGAGCGGGATTCTGAACGGCGTGGACTACGAGGTATGGAATCCGGAAACGGACGAGCATCTGCCCGCCCACTATTCGGCTGGCGATCTTTCTGGCAAGCGAATTTGCAAGGCGGAGCTGCTGGGAGAGATGGATCTTCCGATCGATCTCGACCGTCCGTTAATCGGGGTGGTGTCGCGATTCGCGGAGCAGAAGGGCATGGACCTGGTGGCGGAGGCCGCTGCGGGCGCGGATTCGGCGCTCAAGGATGCGTCGCTGGTGGTGCTGGGATCCGGGGACCCGGCGTTGGAGGAGGGGTTCCTCGAGATGGCTGGAACGTATCCGGCTCGCGTGGCTATGCGGATCGGTTACGACGAGAGGCTTTCGCATCTGATTGAAGCGGGCTCCGACATGTTCCTGATGCCGAGCCGGTATGAGCCGTGCGGCTTGAATCAGATTTACAGCTTGCGCTACGGGACGCTTCCCGTGGTGCGGGCGACGGGCGGGTTGCAGGACACGGTGGATGAGTCCACGGGGTTCAAATTCAGCGGACTCTCCGCGGCGGATTTGGCGGGCGCGGTTACGGAGGCGTTCGATGCGTACCGGGATCGGGCGGGTTGGACGGGGCGGATGCGGCTGGGGATGAGCAAGGATTTTTCATGGGACGCGTCGGCGAAAGAGTATCAGAGGCTGTACGTTACTTCTTAAGACCTACTTTTTCAAACCAGCGGCCCAGTTGAGGACCACGGTAAACGGGATGACGCGGCCGGTGCTCGGCGGCGCGGCGAACAGGAAGCGCTTGCCATCGGGCGACAGGTCCCAGCCGGTGGTCGCCGCTACCCCCGGCGGAGCGGTGAACATGCGTCGCGGAGTCCCTGCCTGAAAGCCCTTGGCCGTGTCGATGTCCGCAGCCATCATAATATCGGAGCCGAGGGTGATGTAATACAAGACTTTGCCATCCGGGCTCCACAGCGGACGGATCCCGCCGCCCGTCGAAACCAGCCATTTTGCTCCGGTTCCGGCGGGCGCTTCCGGGGTGAACGGCCGGACGTAGACATCGGTAGGGCTAGCTTCGGTGGAGATGTACGCGAGCCAGCGTCCATCCGGGGAGGCTTCTGAGAGGCCCTCTCGAAACTCTGTTTGCAGGAGCGGGATTGGTTTGGGTTCGCCGGAAACCGGGACGGGCAAGGCCCACATGTCATCGGCGGTCTTCGGGGCAACGCTACTGAACAGGAGGAAGCGGCCATCCTTGGTCCAGTGTTCCACGGTCTTTGACTCACCGGTTTTCAGCAGCAGCTTTTCTTCGCCGGAACCGTCCGAAGGCTTAGCGTATATATCCATTTGCCCAGCGCGATTGGAGCTGAAGGCGATGGTCTTGCCGTCGGGCGACCAAGCGGGACTCGTGTCATCGGCGGGATCGAAGGTGAAGCGGGTGCTGGCGCCGCGGGCCACATCGAGAATCCAGATGTCACGGCTTGGCGGTGTACCCATGGCGACGGCGACACGGGAGCCATCCGGAGAGACGGCAGGCAACGCGTAATCACCTGGGTCGCCTAGGGTCCCCGCGGGATTGCCCTGAAGGTCGAACCAGGTGAGCACGGACTTCGACCCTCCGCCTGCCCGGTAGACCAGCGTGCCGGTGTTTGAAACGGAGAACAGCCCACCGTTGCGGGGGGCGAAGGAATCGACCCCGTCGGCGATGGCTATCGGGTCGCCGCTCAACCCCATTTGATTCGAACCGAGTTTACCGGGATCGAAGGGTTGGGCCATGAGCGTGGTCCCGCGCATGAAAATCAGATGCCCAGCGCCGCCGGCGGACGAGGGAGCATAATACGCCTGGCGGTCGCTCGCCAGCAGACGCTGCGTGCTCTGTTCGGCCGGCTTGGCGTCGATGGAGCCAATGTAGACGCCTGCCTTGGCGGGATCGGTCGAGACGCGCTCGTAAAGGAAATGCTTTCCATCCGGCAGGAATTGTGGCCAGAGGTGGGCGCTATCGCCGGGAGCGAGAGCGGTGAGAGGAGCGGCTTGGCCGCCGGAAGCGGGCACCTTGTAGAGCGGGTTTGCCGAGAGGGACGAGCCGGCGATGATGACGCCATCAGAGTTCCAGCTTGCTCCGTTCAGCGCGCCGGGGAAATCCCCGATGTTCTCGGGTGGATCGCCCTGGATGTCCACCTTCTGCAACTTCCCATTGTTCCCGGTGGCAAAGATTACCCAGCGGCTGTCATAGGACCAAGCGGCCGGAGCCAAGACGGTAGAACCTTCCGTGCCGGTGAGCGCGCGAACTTCGACGCCATCCAGCGCGCGGATATAGTAGCGCGTGCGGCCATCGTCTCCAGTAGCCGGGAAGACCATCCAGCGGCCGTCGGGAGAAACGGTCATGTAGCCGCCGGGAATGAACGTCATTTTCTCGGCCGGTCCGACTTGGAAGCGGACGGACTGGGTGGGGGCCTTCGGCTGCCAGGGAGCCCACAGATAGAGGCCTGCTCCGGCGGCGATCACGCCGGCCGCGGCGATGGCGGGCCAGAGCCACTTGGGGCGGGAAGGCGGAGCCGGCTGAACGCCGCTGGCGCTACTGACGCTCGCACTAGCGGTCGCTCCCGTAGCAGGCGCTGCGAGGTCGATCAGCTCCAGAAACTGCTTCAGATCGTGCGCCGAGTGCCAGCGATCGGCCGGCTTCTTTTCGAGGCACTTCCGCACCACCCGATCCAGCGACCGCGGGATCAAGGGTTGGAATTGTTGGATGGGAGCGGGCTGGTCTTTGAGAATCGCGGCGAGAACGGCGGTCTTGGTCTCGCCATCGAAGGCTCGCTGCCCGGTGAGCATTTCATACAGCACAGAGCCGAAAGAAAAGATGTCGGAGGCCTCGGCGGTTTCTTTGCCCTCGGCCTGTTCGGGCGACATGTAGTGGAGGGTGCCGAGGATGGAACCCGACTCAGTCATCGGTTCGGTTTTGGTGGCCAGCTCACTCGATCCCGAGGCTCCGAACTTGGCAGCGGAGTTGAGCTTGGCTAGGCCGAAGTCGAGCACCTTGACGCCACTCGCGGTCAGGATGATATTGGCCGGTTTCAGATCGCGATGGATGACACCCTTGGCATGCGCCGCCGATAACGCATCGGCGATCTGGATGGCGTAGGGCAACACCTTGTCGAGCGGCATGGGGCCTTGCTTGACGAGGTGCGCGAGAGTGTCGCCCTCGACGAACTCCATGACCAGGTAGTTGGGGCCGACGTCGTACAGCGTGCAGACGTTGGGGTGGTTGAGCGAGGAGATGGCGTGCGCTTCGCGCTCAAAGCGGTCGCTGAATTCGCGCGCGGAAACTTTAATGGCGACGGCCCGGCCGAGGCGGGTGTCGGTGCCGCGATAGACCTCGCCCATGCCACCCTTGCCGAGGAGAGCGTCGACGCGATAGGGGCCCAGCGCGTCACCGGGCTTTAGAAGGTTCGGGGAGTGGGTCGCCATATGATGGGGTTTGTAGCTGCCAAGTTTATCTCAAATTGGGCTGCCACGCGGGGCTGCACAAGGGCGACGGACTACCGAATGACTATCCAGTACACTGTGGAGTAGAGTCCACACCATGGAAACAATCCAGGTCGTTCTCGATGGGCAGCTCTTGAAGGCCGCGGACCAGGCGGCGAAGCGGCAAAAAATGAACCGATCCGCCTTGATTCGGCGGGCTCTTAAGGAGCATTTGCGGCGCTTGCGGATCGTGGAGCTCGAGGAGCGGGACCGGCGTGGCTATCAAGCTAAGCCGCAGAGGGCTGAAGAGTATCGGCCTTGGGAAGAGGCGGCAGCTTGGCCCGAAGACTGAATCGCGGAGACGTTCATCTATACAAGTTCGGGCCCCCCGACAAAGAGCGGCCCGTGCTGGTGCTCACACGCGATTCGGCGATCGGGCATCTCTCAACGGTAACGGTGGCTCCCATCACTTCCACGGTTCGCGATGTTCCCTCGGAGGTGGTCTTGGACGTCGAGGACGGCATGAAGGGCCGATGCGCGGTCAACCTGCACAATGTGGTCACGTTATCGCAAGAACGCCTGGGCAAGCGTGTTGCGAGCCTGGGGCGGGGACGGATGCGGGAGGTTTGCGCGGCGCTCGGCTTTTCTTTGGGATGCGGCTGAAACGGCATGTTTTGAACCAGCAGCCAAGGCCCTTGCATCCAACCCCCCGGTTTTCGCATCATAGGAAACGGAGAAATAACCAAGACTTATGGCCGGCGAAAATACACTGACCTTTACAGACGCTGCGTTCGATCAGGACGTGCTTAACTCGGAAGTCCCTGTTCTGGTGGACTTTTGGGCTCCGTGGTGCGGGCCGTGCCGGGCCATGTCGCCGACGGTGGACGCGGTTGCCGCCGAATACGCGGGCAGAGTGAAGGTCGGCAAGTTGAATACAGACGAGAACCCGGCAACGGCGATGCGCTACCAGATTCGCGGTATTCCCACCATCCTGCTGTTCAAGGGCGGGCAGATTGTGGACCAGCGCGTGGGCGCACTGCCCAAGCCTGAGCTAGTAAAGATGCTGACTCCGCACGCCTCGGCTGCTCCGGCTCCTGCCGCTGCACCGAAGCCTGTGAGTCAGGACGGCTCGGCCGCTCCGGCTCCCGCTGCTGCACCGAAGCCTGTGAGTCAGGTCGGCTAAAGCCGGGCTCCCCGAGAAACTCGCAAACTGCGGCTTCATCACTGGCGCCTCCGGCTTTGACCACTGACGCCTCTGGATTTGACCACTGACGCCTCTGGATTTGACCACTGACGTAAGATAGTATCCTTATCTTCCATGTGGTCCCAAATCTACACAACCGTGGGCGGGCTTGCGCCTTCCGCCTTGCTGGCCGCGCTGCCAGTGGTTTTGATGCTGTATTTGCTGGGCGTGGCCCGCAAGCCGGCGTGGATCGCGGGGATCTCCGGTTGCGCGGTGGCCTTTATAGTGGCGATCGCGGCGTATCACATGCCGTTGAGCCTGGCGGTCAATTCCTTAGCCTACGGCGCGGCGTACGGGCTGTTGCCGATCGGCTGGATTGTATTCACGGCGCTGCTGCTGTACCGGCTGGCGGTGGAGACCGGCCAGTTCGAAATCATCAAAGATTCCATCGGGCACCTGACCAGCGAAAAATACCTGCAGGCTCTGGTGATCGCGTTCGCATTCGGTGCGTTCATTGAGGGAGCTTCGGGTTTCGGCAGTCCGGTGGCCGTAGCTTCCGCGATGCTGGCGGGATTGGGATTTGCTCCGTTTGAAGCCGCAGCCATCTGTCTGCTTGCCAATACGGCGCCCGTGGCATTCGGCGCCATTGGAACGCCTATTGTAGGTTTGCAGAGCGTCACGGGTCTACCCATGGGGGACCTGTCCGCCGACGTGGGCCGTCTCTGCGCGCCGCTGGCGCTGATTGTCCCGGCGTATGTCATCGGGGTGATGGGCGGCAAAAAAGGATTGAAAGAAGCGGGCGTGGCGGCGCTGGTCTGCGGAGCCGTCTTCGCGATCGTACAATTTCTGGTTTCCAGTTTCGTGGGTCCTTATCTCACGGCCATCCTGAGCTCGCTGGCGGCGATCGGTGCGATGGTGGTGGTGTGCGTCGTTCGCCGGAAACCCGGCGACCACCCCAGAAGCCGTCATTCGGCCGGTGCGATGCTGCTGGCGTGGTCGCCCTACATTTTCCTGGTGATCTTCGTGCTGCTGCTGAACGGCGATCAGATCGTGTTGCCGAAACCCTTCGATGTTCTGTGGCCGACGGCAAAACTAGCCGCGCTGAAGGCGTTCTTGAATCGAGCCACCTGGGTGTTCGGGTGGCCGGGCTTGCACAATCTCATCCTGAAAATGCCGCCAGTGGTAAAGGCGCCGGCGAAATATGCGGCCAGCTACACTTTCAACCCTCTGACCACCAGCGGCACGGCGGCTCTGTATGCCGTGTTCGCGTCCGCCCTGGTTCTGCGCGTTCCACCCGCGAAGCTGGCGCGCATCGTCTGGCTGACGATGAAACAACTGGCTCTGCCGACCGTCACCATCGCCAGCGTGCTGGCGCTGGCTTACGTGATGAATTACTCCGGCGCGACCGGCACGCTAGGCTTGACGTTCTCGGCCAGCGGCCGGCTATTTCCGTTTTTCAGCACCCTGCTCGGCTGGATCGGCGTATTCTTGACCGGCAGCGATACTTCGGCCAACGCACTGTTCGGAAACCTGCAAGTGGTGACGGCGAATACGCTCGGGTTCAATCCGACCCTGATGGCCTCAGCAAATTCGGCGGGCGGCGTGATGGGCAAGATGATCAGCATCCAAAGCATCGCAGTGGCGGGCGCCGCCACCGGCCTGAGCCGCAAGGACGAAGCGCAGCTGATGCGGTTCACCATCAAGCACAGCATTTTCCTGGCGTCACTGACCGGATTGGTCGCGCTGTTCTACGCCTATGTGATGCCGGGCTGGGTACGGTAGCTGAGAACCGTCTAGCTCCCGTGCTGCTCCAGCGCGGCCGTGCCGCACGGCTCAGGTCCGTTTTTGCCATTGCGACGGATCACGGCTGGCATGAAAACAGGCAATCACGGTCAGGGTGTGATCTTCGACGACGAAGAACAGCGAGTACGGGAAGCGGCGCAGGAGGGCGCGGCGGACGTTTTTAAACACGGTGGGGAACTGCCGGGGGATTATCGCTCATCCGTTCGATCAGAGCGTCAATCGCTTGGCGGAAACGCCTGCCTAGCCCGGCGGCCTTGCCTTCGTACCAATCCTGCGCCTCGATCAACTCCCCGCGCGCGGCCTGAGTGAAGATAACCGAGTACACTACGGGCAGCGCTGCTCAAGTTCGGCTTTCAGGGACTCCCACGTTACGCCATTGCGCCGATCCTCCTCGAGTGAACCAAGCCGGCGTTCGAGCTCGGCTTCCTGAGCAACGGTCAAAGGAAGCCGCTCATATTCGAGGCTATCCCAAAGCTGCGCGATGAGCGCGAGACGTTCAGAGGGCGTCAAACGAACTATCTCATCACGGGTGAGCACTTCCATGCTTTCCAGCCTACGAAAAAGAGGCCGGGCGAGCAAGGCCTCACAAGGGCAACACCAGGCGCGCCTCGCAGCCCACGCCCCCGGCGCGATTCCGCAGATCAAGCGACCCTCCGTGGGCTTCGGCGATCTGGCGGCTGAGCACCAGCCCGATGCCGGAGCCTCCTGGTTTGGTGGTGAAGAAGGGCACGAAGAGGTTGGCGGTGTTGGACAAGCCGGGGCCTTCGTCGTCGATCAGCACTTCGAGCGAAGAGCCGGCGCGATTCCAGGACACCATGACGCCGCCGCCGGTTTCGAGCGAGGCGTCGACGGCGTTGCGCAGCAGGTTGATGAGCAACTGCTCGAGCTGATCCCGGTCGCCGTGGATCTCGACGGTTGGGCCGGGATGTACGGCGATCGCGAGCCTTTGCTCCAGTCCCGCGACTTGGCGAATCCAGGAGCCGACATCCATGGGCGCGAGCTGCGGACGGGGCAGCTTGGCCAAGCGGGCGTAGGCTCCCATGAAACGGCTCAGGCTTTCGCTGCGCGAGGCGATGATGGCGAGGCCGCGGCGCGCGTCCTCCCTCCATTCTTCCTCCTTCCAGACTTCGTCAGGATGCTCGCCGTTTCGCTGGAGCATCGATTCCAGGCTACCGGCGATGGATTTGATGGGCGCGAGCGAATTGTTCAGCTCATGGCCGAGGACGCGGACCAGTCTTTGCCAAGCCTGCAATTCTTCTTCGCGGAGAGCTCGCGTGAGATCGGTGACGACCAGCAGGTTGTGGGGCAAGCCGCCTTCGCGAAATTGCGAGCGATGAACGCCCCAGCGTCCCGCGCCGGGTGCGAAAGTGCGCTGGACGGTCTGGGTTTCGTCGCCTTCCAGATATTCCGCCAGGCCGAGGGCGCGCGCGTCATCGTTAAGGATGCGCTCGGAGGGCCGGCCCAGAAGGCGTTCGCCGGCGCGGTTCACCAGGCGCAGGCGATTCTCGCCGTCGAACGCAAAGATGGCGACATCGATCTCTTCCATCACTTTGCGCAGCAGCGTGGTGGCTTCGAGAGCGCCCAGGCGCTGAGCGCGGAGAGTCGCGCCCATGGCGTTGATCTGGGTCATGACGTCGCTGAGGGCGTCTTCGTTGGCGGAGGCTCGGGCGCGGATGGAATAATCGCCCTCGCGCATGGCCTCCAGGAGATTGGAAAACGTGCGTAGGGGGGACGCGACGCGCTCGCGTACGGCGCCGGCGCAACCCCACCAGACCAGCACCACCACCAGGGTCAGCGTCCATTGCACGCGCGGCTCGAACCCGCCGGTCCACAGCAGGATCATCGCGACCACGACGGCGGGAAGGCCCGCGGCCAGCGCCAGCAGGAACATCCGCTGCTCATGCGCCGGACGCAGATTTTCGAGCCATCTGGCCGCCCACGTTTCCGTGTGCCGCGGCTGCCCGATGATGCTGTGCACTTTCTCCTGCACCTAAATCTCCTACAATCCAAACCGTTCCAAGCGGCCGGTAGAGCGCGCTGCGGCTCAAGCCCAGGGCGCCGGCGGCCTGGCTCACGTTGCCGTTGTACCGGGCCAGAGCCTTCTTAATGAGGAACGCCTCCACTTCCTCGAGACTCATCTCTTCCAAGCGGGCGGAGCCGGCCGCGGCGCCGCGCAAAGCCAGATCCACGGGGCGCACGGAGTTCTCCTGCGCCATCAAGACCGCGCGTTCGACCACGTGATTCAACTCACGCACGTTTCCTTGCCAGGGGTTGTCGAGCAAAGCCTCCATGGCCGCATGATCGAAGCCGTGAAGTTGCTTGCGGTAACGGTGCGCGTGGGTGGAGAGAAAATGCGCGGCCAGCACGGGGATGTCTTCGCGCCGCTCCCGCAGCGGCGGTAGATGGATCTCGATGGTGTTGAGGCGGAACAGGAGATCCTGCCGAAAGCGCCCGGCGGCGACTTCGTCGGGCAATTCGGCGTTGGTTGCGGAGATCACGCGGGCATCCACGCGTTTGGTTTTCGACGATCCGACGCGCTCCATTTCGCCCGTCTCTAGAACGCGCAGCAGCTTGGCTTGCAGATTCATCGGGACGTTGGCGATTTCGTCGAGGAACAGAGTGCCGCCGTCGGCGAGCTCGAAGCGGCCCACGCGATCCGTCTTGGCGTCGGTGAAGGCGCCCTTGACGTGGCCGAACAGCTCGCTTTCGAAGACTCCTTCGGCGAGGCCGCCGGCGTTGACGGTGACCATGGGACGGGAGGCGCGGCTGGAAACGGCGTAGAGAGTGCGCGCGACCACCTCCTTGCCGGTGCCGGGCTCGCCGGTGATGAGGACGTTGGCGTCGGAGGGACCGACGCGCGAGATGAGCTCGATCACCGGTTTCATCGCAGGAGCTTCGGCGATCAGGGTGGGACGGCCGTCAGTGCGGAGCAGGCGATTTTCGGCTTCCAGGCGCTGGCCGCGCTTGAGAGCCGTGCTCAACTCGATCTGCGTGCGCACGATGGTGAGCAGGCGTGGATTGTCCCAGGGCTTCTGGATAAAATCGCGAGCGCCGCGGCGCATGGCTTCGACGGCGACATCCACCGTGCCCCAGGCGGTCATCACGACCACCGGAACGGTTGAATCGAGAGCTCGAATGCGGGCGAGAAGATCGAGGCCTTCTTGACCCGAGGTGGTGTCGCGGGTGTAATTCAGGTCCATCAGGACAGCGTCGAACTCGCGGGCTTCGAGCGCGGCGAGGATTCCCGCGGGGGAGTGCGCGCTCTCGATTTCGATGCCTTCGCCCTTTAGCAGCAAGCGGAGAGCTTCCAGCACATCGGGCTGGTCATCCGCGATCAGAATCCTTCCGTTGCCGGTTTTCATTGCGTCGTTTTGATTGTAGCGAGGCGCGAAAAGCGCTTGCTGGCGCGTGGGCTTCGTTCCTTAGACCGTGTTCTTTAGACCTCGCTGTTTAAAATGGATGAATGTTCGTTGCCAGCCTGAGCCATGGTGTGGAGTTGCGATTACTCGAAGAGCGCCACGTGCCCGTGTTGTTTGCAGTGGTCGAGCGGGAGCGGGCGTACCTGCGCGAGTGGATGGCGTGGGTGGACGGGACCAAAAGCGAAGAGGACATTCTGGCGTTCATCCGGCGAGCGCTGGAGCAGTTCGCGTCAAACCAGGGATTCTCGGCGGGAATTTGGGCGGATGGCGCGATTGCGGGAGTGGCGACTCTGCACAAGATCGACTGGCTGAATCGAACCGGTGAAATCGGGTACTGGCTGGTTCGCGAATTTCAGGGCCGCGGGATCATGACCGATGCCGTCCGGGCGTTGACCAGCCATGCTTTGGTGGAGTTGGATTTGAATCGCGTGGAGATTCGCTGCGCGGCCGGGAATGCGAAAAGCGCGGCGATTCCGAAGCGGCTGGGATTTACGCTCGACGGCGTGCTGCGGCAGGCGTCGCTGTTGGACGGGAAGTATGAGGATCTGGAAGTGTATTCGATGCTACGGCCCGAGCTACGCCGTTAAGGATGGCTGCGCCGTTAAGGACCGGGAGGCACGCCGCTAAGGATTGGTCGAGGGCCCGAAACCGGCAGGTCCGAAACTGGATTGTCCGGGAGCCGTGCCTCCAATGCCTGGGGCCGAAGAACCTGGAAGAGTGGCGGTTCCGGGAGTCCCCGCTGCTCCCGGCGCAGCGCCAAATCCAGGAGCGGCGGGACCAAATCCAGGAGCCGCCGAACCAAATCCAGGAGTGACCGAACCGGGCATGCCGGCGCCTGTGGCGGGCGCGCCGCCGGGAACGCCTCCGGCTCCATTCGCGCCTTGAGGCGGTTGAAGCTGCGTGCCACCGCCTAGCACGTTGGGCTGGAAGACGAATTCCCACTCCTGATACTTGGTGCGGTCAGCGTAGGACTTGATGGTCGCGCCTTTGTAGGTACTGGCGACGCCGGCCAATCCTCCGCCGGTGGTCGGGTTCTGGTTCGGGCCGATGCCGGCAGGCGGCTGGCGAGGCTGGGTCAGCAACTGGTTGATCAGGTTCGCAGCTTGACTGTTTGCGCCGGGAACTCCTGGAGTTCCGGGGACGCCGGCGCCTCCCGCGCCGGGCGGCGCGCCCACATTACCGCTGGGGAATTGCTGGGTCGAGAAGGGATTGGTGTTGACCGGGTTTTGAAGCTGCCCCCCGGACTGGCCGAAGCTCGAGGAGGTAATGTTGCTGGGATTGGGGGCGCTGAGTCCCGGATTGGTCAAGGGGAAGTTGGTGCCGGGTATGTTGGCCGGCGGCGTTCCAGTGAAGCCGTTATTGACGGGATTCGCACCGCCCAGGCCGAACGCCCCAAGCGGGCTGACCCCATTGTTCGGATTCACCCCGGGCTGATTCACGCCGTTCGGATTCACCCCATTTTGATTCAGACCGTTCTGATTCAGGCCATTCTGATTCAGGCCATTCTGATTCAACCCGGGCTGATTGAACGGATTCTGCGTCGGGTTGGTTAGCTGATTCAGGGATTGGTTAAGGGTCGCCTGAAGGCCCCCCGGATTAGCCCCGGCTGGATTGCCGCCATTTGGGTTGCCATTTGGATTGACACCTGTTGGATTGGCGCCGGGCATGTTCGTCGCGGGGGAGTTATAGCCGTTGGGATAAAGCGAAATCGGCGGGAGTGAGGCGGGGTTGAAGGGCTGATAGCCGGGGTCGTTATTCGGCGTGACCGCGCCGCCGCTGCCACCGGCGATGTTGGAGTAACTCGAGTTCTGCACCATGGTCTGGTCGCTTGCGCGCCGCTGGACCTGGGCGTTGACGGCGGGCGGCGCGTTAGGATCGGCGCCTCCGGTGGAGGTCGCGGACGCGATCAGGGAGCCGGAGCCCGTCGGCGGGCCGGTGCCGGCCAGCGCTCCGCCAGTCACTCCAGAACCGCCCTGCCCCGGTGCACCCTGCCCAGGCGTGGCTTGCCCCGGAGCACCTTGCGGAGGAGGGGTCACCAAAGAATCGGTGAGAAAGGCGCCGTTGGTATGAACCAGCCGCCATTCATCTTTGCCGGTGTAGGGATCGATGTAACGATGACGCAGATAGCGATGGCCGTTGGTGCTCTCCAGATCGTCGATCTTCGACGGGTATTGGCGATTGTTGGAGATGTAGTAGACGTAGATGGCGCGTTTATACTGCTCGCCACGGTCGATCAGCATTTGCTCCTTGTCGCGCTCACTTTCGAAAGCCTGGCGCGGCATTTGCGCGTAGAGCATCAGAGCGACGGCGGAAGCCATCAGGAACACCAGCAGCAGGGCGAATCCACGTTGGTGGCGCTGGCGATGCTTGAGTGTTGCGATCCGGCTCATGGCTGCTCGTCGAGTAACTTGAGGGTTTGCTGGTTGTGGTTGTTGGTGTCTTCCACGTCCGCGGAACGAATTCCGATGCGAACGACCTTGTAATGATCCTTGATCGTCTCGCCCTCGCTTTTAGCATAGATCGTTCCGGTGGTAGCGTCGCCTTCGAGGAACAATCCCTGGAGCGGGCCGTCCGTGGCTTTGCCGGCGTAGCCGTAGTATTTGAACGGAATCGGCGGCGGAGGGGGAGGGGTGGTTGCCTTCGCCTTGTTGGCATCCTGCTTGGCCTGTGAGACCGGAGGAGGCACAGGAACCGGGACGGGGTTGATGGGACCGACCTTGGGAGCCGGGGGTTCGGGCGGTTTGGAGAAATCGAACAGGCTGCTGGAGCCGCCTTCCATAGGCACGGCGCGAACTTTGGCTAGCAAGTCGAGGTTCACGCGCGGATCGATCTTACTCACGTCCAGATCGTCGGAATGCTTCATGGAAGGAACAAAGGTGTCGTCGCCGGTGCCACCCAAGGGCGCCTTACGGGCGATCCTCGACTTCTCAATATCAGTCGAGCGCGCTGCTTCCGATTCGGCTTGCCGCTCCGTGATCACTCTTTCACCGGCGGGTTTTTCGGGAGGCGGTTTGACGGCCGGGATCGCGGCCGGAGCCGTTGCGGGGGCTACGTTCGCAGAGACGGACGCGTCGGGGCGGTTCTGAAACCAGACCACACCCCCGCCAACGACAAGAATCGCGACCAGAAGAGCCAGTTTCTTCGGCTCGGCGCCCAGGCCTGTCGGGGCCAGTTTCATTCGTTGCCGTCTCCGTAACGTACGAAGGCTTCCATCTTCATGCTAACGTTCAGCAGGTTCGACCCTTGCTCCGGGGCGGCATTGAAGGACTCAATGATCAGGAGCAGGGGGGACTGGTCGATGGAATGGACGAACTTGAGGACATCGGCGTACTGACCCTCATAATTCGCCGTGATGTTCACCATTCCCAGCGCATCCGAACCCTCGATGGGCTGGAAGTTGAGATCCGTGCCCTTGGGTTTGATTTTGGAAGCGGCGGCGGCGCGTTGCAATTCTGTGTTCAAAGTGCCCGAGGCGCTGCGCAGCGGGAGAAAATACTGGTCGACGAACTTGTCGCCTTCTTCACGGCCCTGCGAGACGGCGAGAGCGTGCTGGCGGGTTTGCTCGAGCGTGGCGCGGCCGGTGACGATCTGTTTCTGCAAAGAGGCGATCTGGCGCGCCAAATCCTCCGCCGATCCGCCCGGAGGAAACTCCAGCAGGCCCGCGGCGATCAGGTTCGCGGACAAGAGCACGCCCAGGACGATGCGCACGATCAACTTCGGATCGCGGCTCCGTGCGGGCGTCGCCGGGTTAGAGCTTTTGGCCATAATCCACCGTCAAGTGATACTGGTAAAGTTTCGAATTTTGGGATGGCGGCTCCCAGCTTTGCAAGACCACGGGACCGAAGCGCGGCGAGGCCTCGAGAGCGTTGAAGAAATCCTGGCTGGGGCCCCAATCCTCCATGCCGACGGTCATGTCGAGCGAAACTTCCTGGCGCGAATGAATCTTGGGCAAGCGAATTTGAATGACGCGCACGTTGTAAGGCTTGATGTTCTCCAGATCGGCGAAAATGCGCGTCCAGGAAATCGACTTGCGGTCCACCAGAGCGTTCAACAGGAGGCTGCGCTGGAAAACTTCGGCGTTGCCGGGCTGCTTCGAGGTCTGTTCGACTTGGGCTTGTTCGGCGGTGACCGCGGAGAGTTGCTGCGTAAGCTGGGTGACGCCGGTCCGCGCATCGCGCGCCTGCACGCGATTACCGCGGATCAACATGATCTGCAGCGCCAGCAATCCGGCGAGCAGCACCGCGCACACGCTGGAGCCGACCAGCATGGGACGGTGATGCCGGAAGGGTTCGCTGGCGAGATTGATGGGGATGCGCATTAGAACGCCGCCTCCAGGTATCCCAGCAAGCCGGCGTTGAACGGGCCGGCCGGTCCGAAGCGCCCACGCAGAGGCTCGCTTTCGCAGGGAAGGTCTTCGAGCGGCGCGGAGAATCCGCACAGGATCACCCGCTTGATGGGCGCGCGCAGCTCATCTTCGGCGTAGGCGAAGGTGGGATAAAGAACGGAACGGATTTCTTCCAGGCGCGCTTCCTCCGTCGTTTCTTCCAAGGTCAGGCAGCGGAACAGCTTCAGCTTGCCGCCGGCCACCACCATCACGGTCAGAGTGTTTCCGGCCAGCTTGGCGATCATCGCGGCGTCCTGACCCTTGTACAGATTCAGCATGGCGAGGCCGGAGACGGTAATGTCGCCGGCGTGAAAACCGGCGTTGCGGAACAGCGCTTCGTAACGGGCCAGAACTTCCAGCGCGACGGTTACCGCAATCACCTCGGTCTTGGCGGCTTTCTTGTCAGTGTTGGGTTGCACGAAATAGCCGACCGCCGCGGAGTCGATATCGAACGGGATGGTCTTCTTCACGCGGAAGCGGACCAGGGAGGCTTGCTCGGCAGGGACCGCGGGAAAGGCGTCAAAATCCAAAACGCTGATGCGCGCGCAAGCGTCCGGAAGAAGAACCGCGGCGGTGCGGCGGCGCTTGGCGCTGGTACGCGCGTCGGCTCTGGGCGCGGAGACCGCTCCCAGCACGGGCAGAATCAGGTCGAGCTGGCGCAGGTTGTCTTCGGTGGGCGAAACTTCGAGAGCGCCGGCGGGCAGAACCTCAAATCCTGTATCGGCTCCGCTCGAATGAGCGATGCCCGCGTCGGAGAGTTCAAAGACGTGTGCCGGCGGTGGGTCCTTCACCAGTCTCGCGATGGAGTCGAACAGGGACATCGTGGCGTTTCTCAATTCTCGATGAAGGTGACCTTGTTGATTTCCTTCAAGGTAGTTATACCGTCGCGGACTTTGTTGATGGCGGCTTCGCGCAGAAACGTCATGCCCTGGTCGCGTGCCTGACGGCGAATCTCGGAGGCCGGGCGTTTGTCCAGGATCAGCTCGCGGATGGCTTCATTCAGGTCGAGAAGTTCGTGAATCGCGCTGCGGCCGCGGTATCCGGTGCCGCCGCATTCGAAGCACCCCGGCCCTTCATACAGCACATAATCGCGCCAGACGTCCGGGTCCAATCCGCTTTCCACAAGGTAGTCGTCCTCATAATGGGCACGCTTTTTGCAGTGCGGGCAGATGACGCGGACCAGGCGTTGGGCCAGGATGCAGTTCAGCGCCGAGACGAAGTTATAAGCTTCGACGCCCATGTTCAGAAATCGTCCCAACACGTCCAAAACGTTATTGGCGTGGACGGTGGTGAACACCAGATGCCCGGTGAGCGCCGCGTTGATGGCGATTTGAGCGGTCTCCTGGTCGCGGATTTCGCCCACCAGGATTTTGTCCGGGTCGTGGCGCAGAATCGAGCGCAGGCCGCGCGCGAAGGTCAGCCCCTTCTTCTCGTTCACCGGAATCTGAGTGATGCCCTTGATCTGATACTCCACCGGATCTTCGATGGTGACGATTTTGTCTTCGTCGTTCTTGATTTCGCTGAGCGCCGCGTAGAGCGTAGTGGTCTTGCCGGAGCCGGTGGGCCCGGTGACCAGGACCATTCCGTAGGGCTCTTTGATGTAGCGGCGGAACTTGACCAGATCGGTCTCGGCGAAGCCGACCACTTCCAGCGACAGGTTCGAAAACTTCTCGCTCATCGATTCTTTATCCAGCACGCGCAGCACGGCGTCCTCGCCGTAGATGGTGGGCATGATGGAGACGCGGAAGTCGATCAAGCGGGTTTTGTAGCGCACGCGGAAACGGCCGTCCTGGGGGATGCGGCGTTCCGCGATATCCAGCTCGCTCATCACCTTGATGCGCGAAATGATGGTGGAGTGCCACTCCTTGGCGATGGGCGGCATGGCGTATTGCAGCACGCCATCGATGCGGTACTTGATGGCGACTTCCTGATCGCGAGTCTCGATGTGAATGTCGCTGGCGCGGCGCTCCAGCGCGTTGAAGATGGTCGTATCCACCAGCTTGATGACCGGCGCGATATTCGAGTCCGACGCCGAGAGCCGGTCAATGGAGAGCGTCTCGTCGGGGTTCTCTTCGTCGCCAACCACGTCCAGCGCGAAGCCTTCGGTAACTTCATCGAGCACGCGCTGGGACTGCTCAGTCTTCTTGAGCAGGTCGGAGATTTGAGACAGCGTTGCGACCTTGATCCGCAGCTTCTTGTTGAGCAGGACGCCCAGCTCGTCCACCAGGCTGGGGTTACGCGGATCGCTCATGGCGATTTCCAGGGTCCCGTTTTGGCCCTGAATCGGCACGAAGTTGTAACGGAACATCAAATCGACCGGGATGGAGTGGAACAGCTCATGGTCGATGCGGACTTCGCGTAAATCCACGAAGTCGTGGTAGTAGCGCTGGGCCAAGGCGCGGGCCCGCGCTGTTTCCTGTGCTGGATCCACCGGTAGCATCCGGTCACTGGCCGCCATACGAGTCTTTTATATCAGCAACTTACGAAGGAGACACTACGCCCGGGCGTTTTCCGCCTCCACTTGGTATGACGCGCGGGGGGGAGAAAGCGTGCAAGTCAATGGCGGGTTATCCTGGAGGCGTGGATCGAGAGAGCCCGCTCAAGGAGCAGCCTCAGGAAGAGGTACGTCAATCGGACGAAGAGGTCACACAGGCGATGAACCGCGTCTGCGCGAAGGTGGGCAGCACCAAGGACGAGTTTGCAAACGCGGCAGCGCTTCGGATCCTGCGACGGGTGGAGTGGTGACTCCTCCTCCGCCTGAGGTACGCCTTTATTTTCCGGGCCAGGCCTGACGGTTTTTGTACCGGCGATCGCGTTTGCCGCGTGGTCCTTTCTTTACGTTCTCAGGAAACTGGATGTGTGGAGGGAGCGAGCCAAGCCGAGCCGGGGTTACCCGTGCACCGAATCCGCCAGCGAGAAGATGGGCAGGTACAGCGAGATCAGCACGAAGCCGATGAAGATGCCCATGCAGATCATGATGGCGGGCTCGATCAGGGTTAACGATGCGGTGACGCGGGTGGAGACGTCGTCTTCATAGAACTCGGCCACGCTGGTGAGCATCGCCGGGAGGGCGCCGGTCGATTCTCCGACCTCGATCATGTCCAAAGACAGCGTGGGGAAGAGCTTGGTGGACCGAAGGGATTGCGAAAGGGCCTGGCCTTCACGCACCAGTTTCGCGGCTTGCTCCAGAACGCGCTTCAGGACGCGGGTTCCGAGGGAATCGGAGGCGGTGTCGAGCGCCTGCATCAGAGGGATTCCGCCGATCAGCAGCGTGCCCAGCACGCGCGAAAACTGGGCGACTTGATACTTGAGCCACACCTCGCCGACGACGGGGGTTTTCAGCAGGACGCGGTCTACCGCTTCGCGCCCTGAATCCGTCCGCATCCACAGACGGAAGGCGACGATTGCCAGAACCACGGCCGCAAAACCGGCGATCACGTAACTGCGCGCGGTTGTTCCGATGGCGATCAGCATTTGCGTGGGTCCCGGCAACTGCGCGCCCATGGAGCTGTATAACTGCGCGAAATTCGGCACAACGTAGGTTACCAGGAAGGTAACCAGGCACAGCGCCAGGACCACCAGAACCGAGGGGTACATCAGCGAGACCAGCAGCTTCTTACGCACCGAAAGAGCCAGGCGTTGATAGGTGATGAAACGCTCCAGGACTTCGGGCAAGGAGCCGCTACGCTCGCCCGCCAGAACGCTGGTGACGTAAATACCGGGAAACACGCCCTGCTTGGCGAAGGCGTCGGAGAGCATCGCTCCGTTGCGCACCTCCTCGCGGACCGCTTTGACGTGGCGGGATAGCTTGGCGTCTGTCAGGCGTTCGGCCAGCAGATCCAGCGACTTAAGAATGGGCAGGCCGGCGCGGATCAGGGTGACGAACTGCTGGTTGAAGATCAGGAATTTTTCCAGGTTGATCTTCTTACCCCTGGACCCAATGGTGACATTGAGGCCGCTGGCTTCATTGCGCGGCTTGATGGAGTAGACCAGGAAGCCCTGCTGGGTAAGCCGCTCACGCAGCTCGCGCTCGGAGGCGCCTTCGGCCACCTGCTGGTGCATTTCCCCGCGAACGTCAGCGTATTTGAGTGTCCATTCGGCCATGCATTAAAGCAGACGCTTGGAGGGCCTGCATCGTGCAAGGGTCTAGAGGCCCGATCTAGCGCCCGACCCCGGCCATTTCCAGCTCGGCCTTAGCAGAGCGAGCCGCCCGGCGGTGCCGGATCAGGGCCAGGACGACGACCGCCACCACGGAGCCCAGGCCTGCCATCAGCATATCTTCCTGCGAATCCCACATGTCGCCTTGCATCCCGACGAACTCCTCGCCGCGCTCCGGGGTGAGGACCATGGCAGCGCCGGCTTCCATGATTTCGTAGATGGCGCTGAAGGAGAGAATCGCCTCCACGGGCAGAATGTAGCGCCATCGGTTGGTGACCTTGGCCTTGCGCATGAACATTTCCTGAAGCGGATAACTCATCAGCAGGCCGAAGCTGAAGTGGGCCACGCGGTCATACATATTGCGGTTGGTGTGCAGCAACGGCTTCATCCACTCGCCTAGAGGCACGTCGGAGTATTTGTAGTGCGCGCCCCACTCATGCATGCTCAGGTAGACGAAGATCAGCACGTAAGAGAGCTGGGACAAAGGAAGCAGGCGATAAGTGAAAGCCAGTACCGCCAGGAAGACAAACGCCGTCGCGTTTTCGAGAAAATAGTCGAAGACCTTGTCCGGATGGATGCCGGCGGCGACGATCACGGCCAGCATGGCCACGCACAGCCGCTGTAAGAAGCGGTTGTCCCGGAACGCCGGGTAACCGGCCGTGGAAGCTGTGGTCAAACATGCATTAGACAACGGTTTTGAGGCTGGGAGCAACCTCCACTCGGCTTAGCGCGGCTGCGCCGTGCTATAGTGCCCCTTTGTCATGAAGATCGACCTCTTTAATCATTTTTTCCCGAAGACCTATTTCGACCGTTACATCGATACGGGCGGCATCCTCGATATCGGCAAACGCGTGCGCAGCATCCAGGCGATTCACGATCTGGAGTTCCGCTTTAAGGTGATGGACGAGATCCGCGCGGAATCGGGCGATTATTGCCAGGTTCTGACTCTGCCTGCGCCTCCTATTGAAGCGTTGGGCGACGCGGCTAAATCGCCGGAGATTGCGCGCATCGCCAACGACGGCCTGGCGGAGCTGGTTCACAAGCATCCGGACCGTTTCATTGCGTTCGCGGCGTCGATGCCGATGAACAATCCGGAAGAAGCGGTGAAGGAGATCGGCCGGGCGGTGACGCAGTTGGGCGCCAAAGGGATCCAAATCTACACCAACATGAGCGGGAAAGCCTTGGATGCACCGGAGTTCGCGCCGATTTTTGAGGAGTGCGCCAAACGCGACCTGACCATCCTGATGCACCCCACTCGCGGCGCTGATTTCGCGGACTACAAGACCGAAGAAAAGTCGCTATACGAGATTTGGTGGACGCTAGGCTGGCCGTATGAGACGGCATGCGCGATGTCTCGCATGACCTTCGCAGGCTTCTTCGACCGCTGGCCCAACCTCAAGATCGTCACCCATCACCTTGGCGGGATGGTGCCGTATTTCGAAGGCCGAGTCGGGTACGGGTGGGACCAGCTCGGTTCGCGGACTTCGGATGTCGATTACAAGGCCCTGCTCAAGTCTATGAAAAAGCGACCGATCGACTATCTCCGTATGTTTTATGGGGATACAGCTCTATTCGGAGCGCGAGCGGGAACGGTGTGTGGGCTGGACTTCTTCGGTCTCGATCATGTGCTCTTCGCCTCCGACACGCCTTTCGAGCCAACGCCCGGCCTGTTCATCCGGGAAACAATTAAGGTGCTCAACAGCCTGGATTTGACTGCCGAGCACCGTAGTCAGATCTATGAGGCTAACGCTAGGCGTTTGCTGAAGTTAGCTTAGCGGCGTCTACCGGCGCCACCCGCCTGAGTAGTAGCGGCCGCCGTAGTATCGAGGGGCGACCCAGCGGGCGCCAGCATAGGGCGCTCGGCCCCAATATCCGGCGCGAAAACGCCAACCACCCGCGTAGGGATAGTAGTACGGAGAGATCCAGGTGTAACCGACGCCGGGCGCAACGCCATAAGGCGCGTAGGCATAAGGGGCAACTACCGGAGGCGGAGCATAATAGCCGGGGTACGGTAACCCGACTCCCACTCCTACTCCAATACCGAAGCGCACCGCACCGAATGCCGTGCCAGCGGCCAGCAGCACCAGAGCAAGCAGTTTGGTTTTCATTTTTCTCATCCTCCTGCCCCATACAATGCACGCCGCTTTCCAGAGGCTATATTATTGATAACACGGCTTAAAACTCGTGAGGAGGGTGGTGGATTTCAACCGCCGGTGGCCGATTCCGGCCTCTCGGGGTTACTTAGGGTCGGTGGTGGGGTTCTTGGAGTCGGCTTTACCGTCGGCGTCTGTAATGCCGGAGGGGATGCCGAAATGACCGGCGAGCTCGGCTAGCTTCGCAAGGTCTATTGCCCCTTCTACGGAGACGACAGCCACTTCCTTCGGCTTGGCAGCAACTATCGTAATCCCGGAAACCTGATTGGGGCCGATTCTGGTGTAGATCTCGCTGCTTCCCCTTTTGCCCTTGCGGCTGATCATGGCGTTCCAGCCGGTGCTTACCAGCTGCTTGCGGAGGGGCGCCAGCTCGTCATCCTGATACTGCCCCTCTTCTTTAAATGAGTAGCGTCTGACCAGGATGCTCTTCAGGCCGCTAAGGATCTTCTGAACCTCCGGATCCTGCGCCGCCTTATCTCCACCGAGGAAATTCGCCGCCAGCTTCAGCATGGAAGAATCGAGCGATATTCCCGCAGTGTCGGAAGCCTTGGCCGCCAAGCTGTCCAGCGGGATTTGGATCTGCGCTGCCGCGGGGGCAACTGCCAGCACCATCGTGAAAGCAAACTTAAGAATCGTCTTCATTTGTTAAGCACCTCAATTTGAGCCATATTCAATTCCTCCGCCACGATCCGAAGCGCCTGGATCGCTTGTTGACTGGCGCGCGCTTCCTGCGCGCGGCGATATTGCAGGAAGATTCCGAACGCAAGGGCTGCCGCCACGGCGGCCATGGCCGGCCAGCGCCAGGCAAAGCTTCGCCGAGGGCGGGTCGCCTGGATGGTCGCGTGAGCCGGACCGGCCCGCCGAATCACACGCTCTGCAAATCCTTCAGGAGGGTCCTGCCGCCGCAAGGCGTCTTTAACCTGGTCCTCTAAATTCATATGGATATTTCCCCGAACCGGCGCGATAACTTGTCGCGCAGTATCTTGAGCGACCGCTGAATATGGCTTTTGACCGTCCCCAGCGGCATCTCCAGCACCTCGCCGATCTCCGCTGCGTCCATGTCCTCCTGATAACGGAGAATCATCACCAAGCGTGGCTGCTCCGGAAGCGTGCCGATCAATTGGCGGAGTCTCTCGGCGAGCAAAGGATCGCCGGATGGCGGAGGCGCCGAGGGCTCCTGCAATTCTTCCAGAGCCCACAGCGGGCGGGAGCGCCTCTGCCGGTCGATGGAACGGTGCGCAGTCACACGGCGCAGCCAGTTTACCGCGTGCTCCGGCGACTCGATGCTGTCGAGGGCCTGGTGCAGGGCGAGAAAAACATCCTGCGCGACGTCTTCAGCCGCCGCGCGGTCCCGCAGAAAATGGTACGCGATGCTAAAGACCATGGCCTGATGCTGCTTCACCAGCCCGGCGAACGAGTTCGGGTCCAGGGTGTCTCCGGCTTCGGATTGGAGAAGCTCCCGCGTCATCGGTACAAAAGGCGTCTACAGACAAATACGCGGCATCCTGGCTTCCGGGGTGCAGTTTTTTACGCGGGGTGCTTTTTTAGAGGATATTTACGGCGCGGGCGGCGAGCAAGGCCAGCGTCGCCAAGGAAATCGACGCTTGCAGCATCATCAGGACTTTGGCCCATCGGGAGAGTACTGGAACGTCAGTGGGGGAAAACGCGGTGCTGGTGTTGAACGCCAGGAACAGGTAGTCGACGAATCCGGGTCGCCAATCCTGTTCCCCCATCTGCTCCCGCAGGGCCGGATCCAAAACCATCTGCGGAAAAAGAAATGCGCCGTCGGTGTGGGCGCCTTCGAGATCGCGCTGGTTAGGACCTCCCGCGTCCAGCCGCCAGTACCAGGAGGCGAAGACGAGGACGTTACTGGACCATAATAGAACGGCCGAAAGCAGCATCTGGCCGGGCTGCTCCTTGTGGGATAGCAGGGCGCGGATGAGCAGGACCAGAGAGGTGATCATGGCGAGGGTAACGACGCTCAGCGCGATGTAACCGAGAGTCTGTGCCGTTTTGTAATGGCGGTAATGATGCATCAGCATGGCCGGTCCGGCCACTGCGGCGACAATCACCAGCACCAGCCAATCCGGACCCGGCGATATCGAAGAGGGAAGCGCAAGGTTCAACCCGCTTACGGCCAGTAATGCAATTACGACTGGCCAGCGAGGCTCGGGCGGGCGAACCGGGCGCATGGGGTCCGGCTTCAACCGGTTCGGCAGATGGATGTTTTTCATCTCCATCCGTTCACAACCTCGATCACCTTCGAGACTTCCTCATCCGTCAGGTAGGGATGAATGGGCAAGCTCACCTCGGAGGAAGCGAAGCGCCGCGCAGCCTGGCAATCGTCGGCGAATTCGAAAGCAACGTGAGCCATGACGGGTTGATCCGGGATGATGACCGGGTAATGCTCGCCCGGCGATACTCCCGAGGTCTTGAGATATTCTACAAACGCGGCTTTGCGCTCGGGAGCGACCAGCACGGGAAAGAGGTGCCAGCTCGAGTTCGAACCTTCCGGCTCTCCGGCGCAGCGCACCGCGTCATGGCGGATGCCCGCGAGGTACTGCTTCGCGATGGCTCGCCGCCGCTCGATCCATCCGTTGAGCCGAGGCAGCATGGCGCGATAGAGGATCGCGGCCTGCACCTCATCCAGGCGGCTGTTCCAGCCCACCGCCTCATGCCGGTATTTGGCGCTCTGGCCGTAGTCGCGCAGTGAGAGCGCTTGCGCGTGCCACGCCGGATTGGCGGTCAAGATCGCGCCGCCGTCCCCGAGCGCGCCCAAACTCTTGGTGGGATAAAAGCTCACCGCCGCGAACTGCCCCGCGGTACCGCTGGCGGCGCCGGCGAAACTTGCGCCGATAGACTGCGCGCAATCTTCGACGATATGCACCCCGAACTCCTCCCGCATGCGTCGCAGGCTGGCGACATCCAAGGCGTGGCCGAATAGGTGCACCGGAACGAAGAAGCGGATATCCGGGCGCCGCCAGAATAAGTCGCGGCAGCGCTCCAGGTTCAGTAACCCCTGTTCATTGGTGTCGGCGAACACCGGAACCGCGCCCAGCTTGAGGATCGCGAGCGTGGTGGCGAAAGCGGACACGGGGGTGGTCAGCACCGAATCGCCGGACTGGCAGCCGAGAATGCGCAGCGAGATTTCGATCGCGTCAAGGCCGCTGGCGACTCCGGCAGCGTGCGGGACTCCCCAATAAGCCGCCAGCGCCGCTTCAAACTCGCGCACTTCCGCGCCAAGAACGTACCAGCCGCTTTCACCTACTCTTGCAAAGGCGGCCAGCGCATCGCTTTGAATGTCCCGCCACTGCCGCTGAAAGTCATTGGCGGGAATCATCTGTTTGCCAGTATACTTCCCTGTTCCCGAGGTCAGGCAAAAACCTGACCGCAACTCCTTTGGTTCCGGCGCCGGTCGAACCGGGGTCTAAAATTAAGAATAACTGTGTCCATGCAAACCATCCTCGTCATTGACGACGACGAGAGCCTTCGCGACACCATCGGCCTGATGCTGGAAAAGGAGGGTTTCCGGCCGCTTCTGGTGGCCGACGGGCTCACCGGGCTGGAGCAGGCTCACGCGGCTAAGCCCAACCTGATCCTGGTGGATCTCCGCATGCCTGGATTGGGTGGAGTGGACGTTTGCAAGCGCTTGCGCGGGGCCGGTTCCACCACGCCGGTGATCGTCTTGAGCGCGGTGGGAGACGAGATCGACAAAGTGCTGCTGCTGGAGATCGGCGCGGATGACTACGTGGTGAAGCCGTTCGGCACGCGCGAGCTGCTGGCTCGGATTCGCGCCTTACTCCGGCGCACCGGCCAGGGAACGCCCGCGGCGTTGAGCTTCGCCGACGTGGAAGTGGATCTGGATCAGAGGCTGGTGCGCAAGGCTGCCGACGAAGTAAAAATGACGCGCGCTGAGTTCAACCTCCTGGCGTTCTTTTTGCAGAATCCGGGGCGCGCTCTTTCGCGTGACGTGATTCTGAACTCGGTGTGGGGCTACGACTCGTTCCCCAATACCCGCACCGTCGACGCGCACGTGGTGCGCTTGCGCCAGAAACTCGAACCGGAGCCGGAAACGCCGCGGCACTTCCTTACCATGCACGGCGTAGGGTACCGGTTCCTTCCATGAACGCGAAAGAGCTGACCATCCTGCTGGTGGATGACGCGGAGGATTGTCTGGCGACGCTGGAGGTCGCGCTGCAGGCGGTTCCTGGAGCCCTGGTGTTGTCCGTGCGAACCGCGGAGCAGGCGCTCGAAGTACTCGCCGGACGCTCCGTGGACGCCGTTATCACCGATGTTCATCTGCCCGCCATGAATGGCCTGGAGTTTATTGCCGGGCTCCGGCGGGAAACTCACTTGCGCGCGTTGCCGATCATCGTGGTGAGCGCCGACCCGAATCCGGGCGGGCCGCGCGCCGCACTCGAATCCGGCGCCGACGCCTATTTCTCTAAACCATTCTCGCCCGGAGCCGTTCGCAAGAAAGTGGAGGAGCTGATTCATGCCAGGTAAACCGAATTTGACGAAGCCCTGGGTGCTCACGTTCGCGCTATTCTTTCTCTCGCTCGCTCACGCCCAAACCCCCGCGCCGCAGTCTTCCGATATGCAACAAGTGCTCCAGCGGCTCGACCGGCTGGAGGAGCAGAACCGGGACTTGATGACGGAGCTGCGAGCGCTGCGGCAACAACTGGCGGCGCAGTCCACGGCTCCGGCCGCCGCGGCGTCACCGGCTGCGCAAGCCGCGCTTACTCAAGCACCGGCGCAGACTCAACCACCACCGCAACCCGTCGACCAGGCCGCACTTCAGGATCAGGTGGAAGTTCAAGAGCAGCGCACCGCGCAGCTCGATCAGGAAAAAATCTCGACGGACCACAAGCTGCCGCTGACCCTCACCGGAATGGTGCTGGAAAACTCGTTCTGGACCGGGAGAGGAGGAGGCGGTCAGGCGAATCCCACCATCGCTCCGCAGCAAGCCGGTCCGGTGGATGCCGGCGCGACCTTTCGCCAGACGGTTCTAGGTGTGAAGTTCGATGGGCCGGACATCATCTGGGGCGGAAAGGTGACCGGCTCAGCCTACGCTGATTTTTTCGGCGGTCCGGGCGGGACGTTGACTCAGTACGTGCGCCTGCGGGTGGCCTCGATCAACACAGCGTGGAAGCACACCACAGTGACCATCGCCCTGGACAAACCCATCATTGCGCCGCGCGAGCCGGATTCGCTGGCGCAGGTGGGGGTCTCGCCGCTCACCTCAGCCGGCAATCTGTGGTTGTGGCAGCCGCAGGTTCGGGTGGAGCAGCGCTTCGCGTTCGGGGAGAATGCAGGCTTGCGCGCGCAAGCGGGGGTGTACCAAACCGCGGAAGGCGGCACTGGCCTCTCTTCTGAATACGGAGGATCGCTGGCCAGGTCGCGGCCGGGATATGAAGGCAGGTTCGAATTTTGGGCCGGAGGGGAGAGCCGGCGGATCGAGATTGCTCCCGGCTTTCACGTGAGCAGCTCGCATGTGTTGGGAGAGACAACGCCGTCCCAGGTGTTCTCGGTCGACTGGCTGGTCCGGCCCTTCAGCCGATTCGATTTCACTGGCCAATTTTTCCATGGCGAAAATGTAGGCGTGCTGGGGGGCCTGCAACAGGGGATCACCATCACACCCTACGATGGAACGGTGATGCTGCGGTCGGTCGGCGCGACGGGAGGGTGGGCCCAGTTCAAACTGCGGTTCACTCAACGTCTGACGATGAACCTGTACGGTGGACAAGAGGACGATCGCGCTACCGACCTGCTGTTGGGTGGCATATCCAAGAACCAGATCTATGCGGGCAACCTGATGTACCGGTTTGGCTCGAACATCTTGGCGGCGTTCGAGGGCTCGCAGACGCGCACGACGTACTTATTTTCGGGAACCAGGATTTTTCCGCACTATGACTTGGCACTCGCGTATTTGTTTTAGTGCTTTCCTCATCTGCGCGTTGTCCGCGGCAGGGGCCACGGTTACCGGGAAGGTGGAGCTGCGGGACTCGCGCGAGGCGTCAGTGAGCAAGAAGATGGATTTTTCGGGTGTGGTGGTGTGGCTGGAGCCGGCGGGAACGGTGAACACGCCGCCGACAATCCCGGCTGCCGCGCTGCACGCGCGCATGGTCCAAAAAGATAAAACCTTCACACCGCACGTGCTGGCGATTCCGGTGGGCGCCACGGTGGAGTTCCCGAATTTCGACCCCATCTTTCACAACGCGTTTTCCAACTACAACGGCAAAACGTTTGATCTAGCTCTTTACCCTCCCGGGACATCTAAGAGCGTGGTTTTCTCCCGGCCGGGCATCGTGCGCGTATTCTGCAACATTCACGCGAACATGAGCGCGGTAATCGCGGTGCTGGATGTGCCGTACTTCGACGTGAGCAAGCGCACCGGAGCGTTCGAAATCGCCGGAGTCCCGGAGGGTGAATATCGCCTGCACGTGTTTCACGAGCGCGCCACGCCAGCGACGCTCGATGCGCTGGAGCGGCGCGTCAGCGTTTCCTCTGAGAACGTGGTCTTGCCGCCGATCGCGATTTCCGAGAGCGGATATCTTCCGATTCCGCACAATAACAAGTATGGGCACGATTACATGCCGCCGCCCGATGATAATGGAATATACCCGGCGGTAAGAAAATAAGCGCATGACGATGGCCTCGAAACCGCGGTCCGTCTCCTTGTTGTGGAGAATCCTGCTCTCCACTTCAATCTCGATTACCGCGCTTTTCGCGGCGCTGGGGTGGTTCCTGCAAGAGCAGTTCGCCAGCGTGGCGACCTCTACTCTGGAGCAAGAGGTCCGCGCCAGTTTCCAGGCTTACGATTCGTTGTGGAACGCGCGCGCGGACCAACTGGCGACCATTAGCCTGGCGCTGAGCCGCATGCCGCAGGTGCGCGCGGCCTTCGGGACTGCGGACCAAGCCACTATTCGCGACTCGGCCGGCGAAGTTTGGGATAAGCTGACCGATCCGGACACGCTGTTTCTCGTGTCGGATCCGCTCGGCAATGTCATTGCCTCCGTTGGCAACCTGATCGATCTGGACAAGGCCCCGTTCGTCACGGCGGCATCGAATCAGTTTCCGAAGCAGGCGCGAGGACTGGTGGTTTTGAGCAGCGGACGTTTGTACCAGATTGTGGTGACCCCGGTGTATGTCGCGGCCGGACAGGGTGACGCTCTGCTCGACGTGCTGACCGCGGGGATTCCCGTGGATGCCAGTCTTGGTGCGGAGTTGAAAGCATCGACCGGCGGCAGTGACTTCGTATTTCTGGTGAATGGCAAGGTGGAGGCATCCACGCTGGATACCTCCAAGCAGCGGGAGATCGAGGCGGGGAAACTCCCGGACGCGCGCGAACAGCAAGTGCTGCTGGGCGGGTCGGAGTTCTACCAATTCGCCGCGCCCTTGAACGATGTCCGGGGGAATCCTATCGGGGAGTTGCGCATTCTGCGCGCGGTCGATTCGGCGCGGGCTCGCTTCACACAGATGCGCCGCCGTTTGGTGGTCTTGTGGATTGCGGCGATGCTGGCCGGCATCTTGCTGACTTACCTGCTGGCGCGGCGCCTGCTGCGGCCGGTGGACGCTCTGGATCGCGCCGCGGCGGAGATCGGTGAAGGCAACTACGACGTGCGCGTGCCGGTGGAGGGGGGCGGGGAAATCGCGCGCTTGGCGGAGACCTTCAACAGCATGTGCCACTCGATTCGCCAGGGCCGCGAGGAATTGATCCGGCAGGAACGAATCTCCACCATCGGCCGCCTTTCAACCTCCATCATTCACGACTTGCGCAATCCGCTGGCTTCGATCTACGGCGGGTCGGAGATGCTGGTGGACGCGGATCTGTCGCCGGAGCAGGTGCGGCGTCTGGCCGCGAACATTTACCGCTCTTCACGCCAAGTGCAGGATTTGCTTCAGGAACTGGCCGACGTGACCGAAGGCCGAGGACACGCGCGCGAGATCTGCCGCCTGCATGAGGTGATCGCCGCCGCTTGCGCACCTGTGGCCGAAAGCGCCGAGGCGCACGGCGTGCGCATTGACATCGAGACGCCGGATGACATCGAGCTGCCGCTGGACCGCTCCCCGATGGAGCGGGTTTTTCAGAACCTCGTCTCCAACGCCGTCGAGGCGATGCCGGAAGGCGGAACGATTTCCATTCACGCGGCGCGTGAGGATTCCGCCGTGCTGGTCAGTGTGGAGGATAACGGGCCGGGCATTCCCGCGCTGATCGCGCCGCAGCTTTTCCAGCCCTTTGTCACTGCCGGGAAGAAGAATGGCCTGGGCCTGGGGCTGGCTCTTTCCCGCAAAACGGTGCTTTCGCACGGCGGCGATTTGTGGACCGAGAGCACCAACGGTCACGGCGGGGCGAAATTCGTCATGCGCCTGCCACTGTAACCGTAGTCCACTCCATCCCGTCATTCTGGGGTATGGAAATCCGGCGCCTCGGAGAACACGACGCGGAGGAGTTGTGGCGCCTGAGGCTGCACGCGCTCGAAACGGAGCCCTCGGCATTCGGCGAAGCTCCGGAGGAGCATCGTGCGACAACCGCGCAACAGCTCGCCGCCCGGCTCCGGGCCGGGGGTGAATACGGCGTCGTCTTCGGAGCCTTCCACGATGGCGCGCTCATCGGAATGATCGGCCTGCATCATACGCAGCGCATCAAGCGCAGGCACAAAGCCGGTATCTGGGGAATGTTCGTGGCAACGGAGCACCGAGGGTCGGGCGCGGGCCGGCGCTTGCTCGATGAGGCGATCCGAGCGGCGCGGGAGATGCTAGGAGTCCGCTCCGTGAATCTCTCCGTGATCGTGACCAATGAGGCCGCGCGGCGGTTGTACCTCAGCGCTGGCTTCCGGACGTATGGGGTCGAGCCACACGCCTTGAAGGCCGGCGAACAGTACTACGACGAAGAGCACATGCTGCTGGAGCTTTGAGCCGGGCTTACTTCCCTACGAGGTGTTCTGCGTCCACATTGAATTCGTTGCACACGTACTCGTGGATCTCCCAATTCTGCATCAGCGTGAAAGTGCGCTTGAAGGTGTGCGGCGCGGTGAAGGCCTTGGGATCGTCTATAGTGATTTCGACCTCAAGATGGCCGAGATCCGGACGGCGGTAGCGCTCGATCACGTGCAACTGGTCGCTGTGCGGGAGTCCCTGGCCGTTCAGCCAGGTTTTGTCGTTGAACCCGATCGTATCCACCACCAGGGTGTCGCCATCCCAGTGCGCGATGGAATCGCCCATCCACAAAGGCTCCAGATCCTTGGGATGGCCGCGGCCGTCAAGAAAGAATTGGCGATAGCTATGGGTGTTGCCTTCGTCCAGCACCACCACCAGATTCGGCGTTTGAACGAACTTTTGTGGAAAGGGGGAAATTCGGGGCACGCCGGCGGGAAGGCAGTGACCTTCCGGATCGTCCTTGCTCAAGTTGGCGCGCCGTTCCTTATACAGCGCGTCGGCCCACGGCTGGAGGGAAACCTGGCCGATGTTGGCGAAGCCGAGGCCCGGATTCCATACACCGGACAGATCCGGTTTGCCGTCCGGCATTTTGGGAGCGGGTCCGGCGGGCGCAGGTTGATCGTAGGGAGCCTTTTGGGCCCACAGGGAAGCCGCGGCAAACGCGAGTACGGCGAAGCTTCTATTTAGTGGAATCGTCACTTAGTGGAATCGTCGTCGGCCGAGGATCCGGCAAACACCTTACGTCCATCCGCGAGAGTGATCAGGCGCGAGTTGGCGTGGAGCGATCCGTCGGCCAGCGGCTTTCCATCCTTCGCCAGGTACGCCTCGACGGTGACTTGATCGCCTTCCTTCAAAGAGTTCTTGGACCAACCGCGGATGGAGAGGGCGTTGGGGCTAAGCGATTCGAACGCCCAATTGGTGACTTTGCCGTTTGCGTCGGTCGATTCGACGTAGACGTAAGCGTGCGGATTCACCCAGGCGACCTTCTTGACCACGCCCTTGATGGTCACCACTTTGCTGCCATCGTACTCGGCTTGAAAGGAGTGATGCGCGGCGACGGGCAGAGCCATCGCGGCGATCGCCAGCGCCGCTATCGAAAATTTACGGCTCACCATCGATTTATGACTCACGACCCGCCTCCCGCTCGCTTGCTCTCATCAGGGATGGTAACGCAGCAGAATCAGTGAGTCAAAAGCGCACAAAAAACGACGCGGCGTTTATGCGGCCGTGGGCGTGTGGCAGGGAGCCGGCGCGAACGGGCCGATGGCGTTGCTCTTGGCGGCGTTAAGTTTGCGCTTGGCGCTGACGATATAGGCTTTGGCTCCGCTCTTGTTAGTGAGGCCGAGCATCTGGCTGACTGTGTTTAGCGGAAGCTCGCGGCCGTAGTGCAACAGCATGACTTGCGCTTCGGTGCGGTCCAGTGTCTCCATGATGAAGCGCCAGCTCTTCCTGCGGCTCTCTTCCATCTCGATGGCGCCGTGGATATCCGCGCAGCTCAGGTCGGGAAGATCGATGGGGATGGTTTTCGCCGCCCACACCGGTTCGGCCGCGCGCTTCTGCAAGGCGGTCATGCACAGGTTGCGCGCGATCACATACAGCCAGGTGGAGAAGCGGCACTCCCCGCGGTAATGATCCAAATTGCGGTAAGCCCGCATGAAAATCTCCTGAGCCAGATCGAGAACCGACTCGCGGTCGCGCGTGAAGCGGTAGCACCAGCGAGTCAAACGCGGCTGGTGACGGCGGAACAACTCTTCCACTGCGTCTTCGCGATTCGGTCCCCAACCTTCCCGGTAGGCGGCGATCAGTTCTTCATCGGTCAGCTTCTTCCATCCGCCGAATTCAGCGGGTGGGAACGCTTCGTAAGCAGGCATCGTGGCAGTCACGGGACCATAGTGAGGCCAAGCGGCTGCCGAGGTCGTATAGGCTTTGTAAAATCTCTGTAAAAACTACCGGATCGAATACCTTAGGGATCTTCCGCCGATGCCTGAGAGACGGCGGACGAGGATGTCGACGAGACGGGCGGCGGAGGCTCGATCACTTGCAAGCGCACTTTCACGATGCCGTCGCGCACCATGCCAAGGTGTTCCGCGGCGCCCATCGATAGATCGATGATGCGTCCATCGATGTAAGGCCCGCGATCGGTGACGCGCACGTCGACTTGCTTCCCGTTCTTGAGATTCGTCACCTCCACCCAGGTGTCGAAGGGCAGCGTGCGATGCGCCGCAGTCATCGCATGCATGTCGAAGATCTCGCCCGATGCGGTGCGCCGGCCGTCGTAAGGGACTCCGTACCAGCTCGCGATTCCGTTCTCGGTCCATCCGATGGGCGCGGGAGCCGCGGGTACCGGCACACGCACGGAGGCGCGCCTTCCGCACCCTGTCACGGCGGCGAGAGATGCGGCGAGAAGCGCCGCGCCCGCGTAAAACGGCCTTCCGGACACTAAAACAATTCTACACGAGCATGTTCTGATCACGTTTTGCCTCCGGCGCGCGCCGCGTGAGCGGACCATGGGAGGTGGGCTCGTTCATTTTTTTCTTGACTTTCAACCCAAAGAACCTTATAAAGAAGACACAACCGCGCTTGCTCCATGAGTGGCGCGTAATCTGATGTAAAGGGAGAATCACTCGATGAAGAACGCAACAAAGAAAAAGGCGCCGGCTAAGAAGAAGGCTGCCCCGAAGAAAAAGAAGTAGCCACGGCGCTCTAGAAAGAGCGAGTTTTAATTCTCACGGCCCCGAGAGATCGGGGCCGTTTTTCTTTTTAGAGCGCCGTTCTGAGCGCCAGCCGTTGTGCGCGGGTGTCAAGGAGTGCGCGGCTGTTAAAACAACCCCGCGATGCGCGCGCGCAGCTCCGCATAAGGCATCGCGCCTGGATGATACATCCGCACGATCCCGTTGCGATCCACCAGCGCGAGAGTAGGCGTGGTGCTGGCTCCCCACACGCGGAAGTTTTCTTCGTTGACGATCACGGGTGGATCGATCAAGCCGGTGTAGTATTCCTTCCGCACTTGTTCGATGTAGCGCGTCTCCACCTCCGGCGTCGCGTCCTCTCCACCGGCGACGTAGCCGTACTTCTGCGTGGGAGCGGCGAAGACCAGCCCCTTGGGGCGAATTCATTCTTCAACCGGACCAGATCGGCGCGCTCCGCTTTACAGTCCGGGCACCAGTGCGCCCAGAAAAAGACCAGCGCGGGCCTTCCCTTCGGCAATACGATACCCACCAGCGGCGGCGCGGGCTTGCCCTCAAGGCTCAGTTCATTGATGATCTTCTGGATTCGAGCGCGAATGGGCGCGGCGTAATACTTCTGGCGCTCTCCGGTAAGGTACGCGACCGCGTCCGCGCGCTGGCCGCGGACGGCCAACACCGTGCCTTCGACTTCAATCGATGCGCCGAGAGCCAGCGCCAGCGGAGCATTCGGATCCTGGCGCACGGGATGCAGCTTCCATTGGGCTGCGGCGAGGGCGTAGGTATCTTCGGCCCACTTGGCGGCCTGATCGAGATTGCGGCGGCCGAGCTCGCCGCGGGCCATCCAGCTCATGGCCTCCAAACCCTCCGCGGTTACGCCGGCGGTGCGCCGGTAGTTTTGGATGTCCGCGGCGGCGCCAGCGAAGTCATTGCGCGCGATTCTGGCTTGCACGTCTTCCACGATTCCGCCCGCGCCGCTTAGATTGAGTTCCAGCGCCAGCGCCGCGAGGAGCGCAACTGCCGCGAGGAGGTGTATCCGCTGCTTCACAGATTCAGCGCTTTCAGATATGCGCGAAACGGCCCACCCAAATCATGGCGCCTCAAGGCGAACTCGACCGTAGCCTTCAGGAAGCCGAGCTTGTCGCCGCCATCGTAACGAGTGCCTTCGAAGCGGTATCCATAAATGGGACGGCTGCGTAACAGGTGTTTGAGGCCGTCGGTCAACTGAATCTCGCCGCCGCTGCCCGGTTCCACCGCGTCCAGGGATCGGAAGACTTCGGGCGTCAGCACGTATCGCCCGATGATGGCGAGATTGGAGGGCGCCTCCGCCGGCTGCGGTTTCTCCACCATGTTGCGAATCCGGTACAAACGATTCTGGCCGCCGGGATGCGAGACGGGTTCGGCGTCCACCACGCCGTAGGCGGAGATGCTGTCTTTCGGCACCTCCATCAGCGCCACCACGGGCGCGTTGTAAAACTCGTAGACGTCGAGGAGCTGGCGGAGGCACGGCGTCTCCGCGTCGATCACGTCGTCGGAAAGGATCACCGCGAAGGGCTCATCGGCCACCAGCTCACGCGCCCGCAGCACGGCGTGACCCAACCCCAGCGCCTCTTTCTGGCGGACGTAGGACACGTCGATCATGTCGGAGACGGCGCGGACCGTCGCCAAAAGATCCTTCTTGCAGCGCGTCTCCAAAAGATGTTCCAGCTCAAAGCTGACGTCGAAATGATCCTCAATCGCGGATTTGCCGCGTCCGGTCACGATGATGATGTTCTGCACACCGGACTGCATCGCTTCTTCCACGCCGTATTGGATCAAGGGCTTGTCGACCAGCGTCAACATCTCCTTGGGCATCGCCTTGGTGGCCGGAAGGAACCGCGTGCCGAGGCCGGCCGCGGGGAACACCGCCTTACGCACTTTAACAATCATTGTCTTGATTCTATCCGCTTCGAGGTTTTCAATTGCGTGACCGGAGAATCCGGTCACTTCAACACAGCACCGGTCACTTCAACACAGCAATCGTCGAGCCCGTTCCGCCCTCCTCCGGCGGCGCCACGTAGAATCTTTCCACATGCGGGCTGTGCTTGAGCAGATCCGCCACGGCCTTCTTCAACACGCCCATTCCGTGGCCATGGATGATGCGCACCCGTTCCACTTGGGCCAGAGTAGCGTTATCCAGGAATTTCTCCACCTGCTGGCAGGCTTCCTCCGCTCTCTGGCCGACCAGATTGATTTCGCGGTAGGAGTTCTCGAAACTGGGGCCCTGGGTAAAGCCGATACTGGATTTTCGAGCCGGAACTTGCGCCGCGGGAAGCACCTCTTCAATATCGGCACTGGAAATCCGCATCTTTAGGAACCCGGCTTCCACTTCAACGCTTCCATCGGCCGCCACTCTCCTCACTGTGGCAGCCTGCTTCACCCCCCGAAGCTTCACGCGCGCCCCTTCTTCCACCTTCAGTTTCGGCGCCGCTTCACTCGCCGTCGAAGCGGCCACGGGCTTCAAGGACTCCACCGCCTCCTGAAACTCCCGCCGTGTCCGCGCGACCTTCGCTTGAGCTTTCTGGCTCAGCTCGCCGATGGTCTCCCGGGCCCGTTTTTCAAAGTCCGCGGAAAGCTCCGCCGCGCGCCGTTCCAGCTCTTGCAGCTTGGCGGAATAACGGCGCTCCCATTCCTTTTCAACCGCCCGCTCCCGAACTTCCACGGCTCGCTCGCGCTGCGCCACCGCGGCGCGTTCCTGCTCCACTTCCGCCATGCGCTGATGCATTTCGGCGAGGAATCGGGATACATCCTGCTCCGCCGTGGTCATCCGCGCCCGGGCTTCGGCGATCACCGCTTCATCCAGCCCCAAACGCCGCGCGATATCCAGGCCCGCGGATTGCCCCGGCGCGCCCAGCCGCAGCACGTAGGTCGGTTCAAGCGTCGCCTCATCGAATCCCATGGAGCCGTTCAACACGCCGGCCGTCGACGCGCCGTACACCTTCATCGCCATCAGATGCGTCGACGCCAGGGTAAACGCTCCCAAGGCGCGGAAGCGTTCCAGCAGAGCGACGCCCAGCGCCCCTCCCTCTTCCGGGTCCGTGGCGCGGCCCAGTTCATCCAGCAGCACCAGCGAATCCGGCGTGGCCGACTCCAGCATGCGCCGGACCCCGGCAATGTGCGCCGAAAAGGAGCTGAGGCTTTCTTGCAGGGACTGATGATCGCCGATATCGGCCAGAACCTGATCGAACAGCGGAAACTCGGCTTCCGCGGCGGGCACGGGAAGGCCCGCGTGAGCCATCAAGGCAAGCAGCCCCGCGGTCTTCAGCGCCACCGTTTTCCCGCCGGTATTGGGTCCGCTGATCAGCAGCGTATGCTGCTGGCCCTCCAGCGTCATCGATAAGGGCACAACGCGCCCGCCCTTGGGTTTGAGGATGGCTTCGAGCAAAGGATGCCGAGCCTCGCGCAGCAGGAGCCTCCGGCTCTCTTCTCTGCTTAGGTGCGGTATGCAGCAATCGAAGTCCGCTCCGAACTCCGCCTTGGCGAACAGCATCTCCAGCCGGCCCATGGCCGCCGCGGTCGCCGCAATCTCCTCGGCGTGCTGACGCAGCCGCCCGGTAAATTCGCGGAGCAGCCGGTGAATCTCGCGCAACTCCTCTTCGTGCAGCCGGACCAGTTCGTTGTTGAGCTGGATGGTCTCCAGCGGCTCGACGAAAACGGTGTGGCCGCTGCCGCTCGATCCGTGAATCACTCCGTCCACGCGCCGTTCCCGCCCCGTGACCACCGGAACCACAAAACGGTCGTTGCGGATGGCGACAAAGTCTTCTTGCAGCGTTCCGTCCTCGCCATGCGCGCGCAGGAAGCGCTCCAGCGATTCCTCAATCGAGCGCCGCTGCTTCTCCTGATCCCTGCGCAGCTTCCCCAAAGCAACGCTGGCGTCGTCCGCGAGCGATCCATCGGGCAGGATCTTGCCGCGCAAAGCCGCGGTGACCTCGCGCAGATCCGCGATAGTCCCGGCGTGCGCCGCCAACCTCGGGAATCGCTCCCGCGCTTGCATCAGCGCGGAGCGGGTTTCTCCCGCGAGGTCCAGCAAACGCGTCAGCTCGAAAATCTCGGCTGGCTCCAGCGTAGCTCCCTCAATGCGCAGCCGTGCCACCGCCGGCGCAGGATCGGCGGCCAGATCGAACCGCACACGAATTGCCGCGCCTCGAGACGCCGGTTGCGGCTGGGACCGCGCCCGCAGATGTTCCATCGCCTCCGCGGCGTCCGCCAGCGCGTCTTCAATCGTCGCGCGGCTGGATTCCGGAGCGATTTTCAAGAGCTCTGCCCGTCCCAGCGGCGTGCGGACGTAGCGCCCTAACAGCGCCCGTAACTGCTCGAATTCCAGTTCCGGTTCAGCGTGCATTTCTTTCAGGCGGTTGCGAATAGGCCCGTTCAATCACCTCACGGGTGCCTTCCGTGATCAAGTACGAACTCAGGTTTTTGAGCCGGACCCACTCCGCGCGGCTCACATCGTCGCCCGCACGCAACGCGCCTCCCACCACTTTACAAACGTAGTCCACCAGCAGGTAATGATATTCGGCTTTGCCTTGCGAATCGCGCATGATGCGTTCGAAGATATCGAAACGCCGCACGGGTTCGATGCGTAGGCCGGTCTCCTCCAGGATCTCGCGCCGCACGGCTTCCTCCAAGCGCTCCCCGGTTTCGACCAAGCCTCCGGGCAGAGACCAGTAACCCTTCAACGGCTCCCCGGCCCGCTCTACCAGAAGAATCGGCCCGCGGCGGCCGGCCCTGGTGAAGATCAGCGCCCCCACGCCAACCAGCGGATGCTCAGGGTACCTGCGGGGCATACTGCGGCGCGCCTTTCAATCCGCCCGCGCGAACGCGGTACACCGCGGTCTTCGCCGTGACATAGAGCGAGGAGAAATCTTTGTCGCCGAAGGCAAGATTGGACGGTTTCTGCGCGAGCTGAATCTCCCTCAGCAGCTCGCCCTTGGGCGAGTAGATCAGCACGCTCTTCGCCGCCACGAAAACGTTGCCCTTGTCATCCGTGCGCAATCCGCCGGGGACGCCGTCGACCTGGTCCACGAACACGCGCTCATTGGACGCCGCGCCGTTGCCGGCCAGGTCGTACATGCGGATCGATCGCGCGTCCGAATCCGAAACGTACAGCAGGCGCCCGTTGGGAGAAACGGTGATTCCATTGGGGCGCGTCTTCCATCTCGCCACGGCTTCCAGTTCGCCGTTGGGTTTGATGCGGTAGACTCCATAAAAATCCAGTTCCCGCGAGTCTTGCTGATCCCCGAACGCCGGATCCGTGAAGTACGCGTTGCCGTCCCGGCGCACCACGATGTCGTTCGGAGCGTTCAGGCGTTTTCCTTCGAAGCGGCTGGCCAGCACCTCCAACTTTCCGTTCTTCGAGACCCGGGTTACGCGCCGCTCGCGAAATTCGCAAGTGTAGAGGCGGCCATCCTGATCGAAGGCATTGCCGCTGGCCCCGCCGGGCCGGCTTCCCAATTCCGATTCGCCTTTGCCTGGAACCCACCTCCTGATCTGATCGGTAACGGTATCGCTAAACAGCAGGAAGCCCTCCAGCGACCACAACGGACCTTCCGCGTAGTGGGCGTCCTTGACGATGGTCTCCACGGTGGCGTTGGGAAACTCTTGAGCGCGCAGAAGCGGACTACTGAGCAAGATCGCGCCGGTCAACCACGCTGGAGGCAGGAATTTCACGCCGTTCCTTTAGAAACTATAGCGAATCGCCAGCAAGCCATAGCTGTTGCGGCGGTATTCGCCCAGAAAATCGGTCACGCTGCCGCGAATCCAGGCCAAGCCCGCCGTGCCGCGCCAATGCGGGCCGAAGGTTTCGGAATATTCGGCTCGCGCAAAAGACGCCGCCGCGCGAACCACGGACTCGATGGTGAAAGTGCGGCGGGAATCGATGGTCCACTGCGCGCGGCCGACGAAGCTGCGCGAGAAGCCCTGCTCCGGATCGAAGATCAGGGGATTCGCCGGAGCCCGGGTAATCGCTTCGCCCGCATAGCCGCCAACGATGGACCACTCCCTCACCTGCCGTTCCACTTGAATCACGTATAGCGCGTAATCGCCCGGCCCAGGTTCCGAAATCGATTGCCCTGAGGCCGATTGACCTGAAATCGATTGCGGCGAAGTGAAGTAAGCCGCCTCCGCCTTCACCGTCACCCACGGCAGCGGCACGGCCAGGTCCGCTCCATAGGAGCGGAGTTCCGGATAGTAGCGCTGCAGCGTCACCGAATTCGCCAGCGGACTGAACGTGCCGCTGAACAGCGGCAGGTTGTTTTGGCCATCGAAGAAACTAAATGAGTATTCGTAGCCTTTGCCTACGTGATTCCACCGCGCCCCGTATTGCGACCCTCCCGGGTACCTGGCTCCTCCATCTACAATCCCTACGCCATTGGCTTCGGGAGGGACAACCGCCCAGCGCTGATCCAGCAGCGGCGTACGGCTGGGCGTGAACCAAGGCTGCCACACCAGGTCCAGCGAATTACTGCCGGAATCGTACGTCACGCGCGTCGCGGCTACGCCCAGGAAATCGGCATCGACCACAGTGGCGATGAAATCCTTGGGCGCGAAGCGGTCGGTCGGGTTCAAAATATCGGTTTTGCCCCAGCGGATGAACTGGCGGCCGATCTCCGCCGTCCACCGGCCGTGGTGCAACACTCCGCTCAGACGGCGCACGGAAAGCGCCGGGCGCAGGATCTCGCGATCGTCGAAATCCAGGTGAGCGGAGCGCTCCGTGTCCTCGTGCGTATCCGCGCGGGCGTCGAACGACGCGGCCAGCTTGAACCAGGACGATGCGGTGTAGGACGGCTCCCACCGGATCAGCGTGGAGTCCACCGCGTGGCCCTCATCGTTCGGCGCATCCTGCGGATAAAACAACGCCTGGGTTTCGATAAATCCCCGCTGATCGAAGCCTTGCCCGAAGGCAGCGCTTGTCGCTCCTATCGCGGCTGACGCCAGCAGCGCCCAGCCCGGTCTCACGAGCCTACTGGCCGAGGCGCAACGCCTCAACCGTGAAAGCCTCGTCTTTCAGAGGAAGATTGTAGTCGACCTTATCGTAATGCAGCGCAGTGCGTGTTCTTCGCACATTATCGATCACTTCCACACTCCGCGCGGTCCAGATCCCCTGTATCATCTCGAAGTCTTTGTAATCGATGCTCTTGGCGATGTCGGGGACTTTCTTGGTGTAGCCTTCGATGCGCTGGAACGTATAGTTGGTTTTGTCAACGTAGAAAATGGAGTGCGTATACTCCGAGGCCTTGCGCGGCTTGGCGTCGATTCTCCATTGCCCGTTCACGTCGCCGGTGAGCGTGTAATCGAACTGGTCCGCGTCCCGCTCTTCCAGGTCCTCAAAGCTGAAATCGGTGCCGAAGAAACGCGTGGAACGGTCCTGAACGGCAACGCGTTGCTCTCGGCCCACGGCCGGCCGCCATAGCCATTGATCGCTGGCGGCGTCGGGATGGTTCACGATCAGCAGGGACACTCCTTTCACCTCCGCGGGCCCGGTGAAACGCAGCATGGCTTTGCTCTTGCCGAAGTCGCCGAGCCGTTCATACACCCAGCGCTTGGTGACCATGTTTTTGCTGTTAGGCGGGCATCCCTTCGGACTGATGCAACTGTACAGCGTCCCCTCGTAGCGCATGGAAGTGGTGTGTGCCCGCTTCTGCACCTCCACCATGATGTCGTGTCCAGTCTGTCCCCAAGCCGCGCCGGCGGCCGCCAACATCACGATCGCGAACTTATTCATACTCAAGCGCCTCTACTAATGATCCTCGCACTGCTTGCTCCCCTGGGCCAAGTGCCGCCAGCCACGCCGCACCCAAAATCACCGGCGCCAAAGCCAACGCGATGCCGAACGGATACGCATAACCGAGGTCGATGCCGACGATGTCCCTGCGCGCGACCTCCACGCTGTAATACAACTGGACCGCGCCCAAACCGAGCCCCAGCGCCAGCCCGATGACCCCGATCGCCGCCGCCTCCATCCAGATGGTGTGGCGAATCTGCCATCGCAATCCGCCCACTGCTTGCAGCACGCCCAGCTCGCGCCGCCGGTCCGTGATGGAAACCGTCAAGGCGTTCACGATTCCCAAAATCGCCACCAGCACGGCCACGGCGATTTGGACGTAGGTGAGGCCGAACCACTGATTGGTCAGCCTCATAATATAGTCCCTCACCTCGCGGTTGGTCATCACGAAAATGCGCCGCTTGGAGCCGAAGGCGTCGAGAATCCGCTGCCGGACGGCGCTATCGCTGGCGTGGGCGTCCAGGAAGATTCCGAAACTGGTGATCCCGGTGTCGTTCCAGGCGCGCTTGTAAAGATCTCTGGATACAAATAGCGTACCCTGCTGATCCGTGAAATCCTTGACGATGCCGGCGATACGCAGTTCGATCAGGCCGGAAGGCGAGGGGACCTCCACGACGTCTCCCAATTTACCGCCGTGCAGCGTAACGTAATTCTCAGAGACGATGGTTCCAGTCCCCGCCAAGGTCTGCTTCAGCATATCCGCGCGATCGCCCGCGACCAACGGCAGGCGGTCGAACCGGCTTAGCGCTCCTTGGTCCGCAGCCAACAACATAACGGGAGTATTTTTAACGAGGATGCGCACTCCCCGCACCATCTGCACCTTTGCGACTCCGTCAATCGACCGCAGTTCATCGCCCAGCGTCTCCGGCAGGACGAAGGTGCGGTTGGTCAAATTCTCGACGGGAGTCACCAGCAGATCCAAATCCAGCGAGCCGTTCATCCATTCGGCGATGGCGTCGTAGCTGGCGCGCGCCAATCCGCTCAGCGAGACCACCAGCGCCAGCGATAACATCAGCGCGGCAACCGCTCCGGAAGTCCGGCGAGGCGCTTGAATCAAACTATCCGCCGCCAGCGTTCCTTCCACCGGGCGCACTCTGGCCAATGCCGGCCGCAACAGCCGCGCCAGCCACAAAGTCACCGCGGGCGACAGCAAAACGGCGGCCAGCACCGCCAATAAAAAGCCCGAGTATAGAACCAGGCTGATCCGCCCGAATCCGAGGGCGATCAGAGATCCGCAGACACACGCCATCGCCCAACGCCGCCGGTATCGATTCTCGCCGTCGCTCAAGGACTGGTACTTTCCCTTTTGCAGCGCCTTCACCGGGTCCACTCGCGCTGCGTTGCGAGCCGGAATCACGGCCGCGGCGAGACTGGTGATCAATCCCATCGCGGCCGCGGCCAGAGCCAGTTTCGGATCGAGAGTTATCTCACCCGCGCCTTGCGCCACGCCGTAGATGTTTTCCAGGAATCCGCCGATGTATCCTGCCATGGCGCGAGCCAGCGCCAATCCCGCCAGGACGCCCAGCGCCGTTCCGGCCAATCCGGTCAGCGCGCTTTCGGTGAGGAACAGAGTGCGGATTTGAGCTCGCGTGGCGCCCAGCGCCCGCAAAATTCCGATCTCCGCGCGGCGCTGCGTGACGGCGATGGCGAAGGTGTTGTAGATGATGAACATTCCGATGAACAGCGCGAACAGGCTGGTAATATCGGAAGCCACCGCGTAGACGTGGGAGGTTGCATCGAACTGTTGGCCGCGGGAACTGGGCGGCTCCACTTGAAATCCCGGTCCTAGCAGAGCTTTGAGTTTTCGCCCGGCATCCTCCAGGCGAACCCCTTCTTTGAGCGCGATGTCCACGCGGTCGAACTTCTCGCCGCGCCCGAACATTTTCTCAGCGGCGTAGATGTCCATCACCGCCAGATCTCCGCCGAAGGCGCTGGCCAAGCCGCCCGGCTTCATGATGCCGCGCACCACGAACACTTCCTTCCCAGCCATCGTAAGCATGGGGATGCGGCTGCCGATGGTTAATCCTTTCTGCTGCGCGAAAGACCGGCTCACCATCAACGAATCCGGCTGGGCCAGGAACACCAGCGGATCGTCGATCCCATCTTCGGCGTTCTTCGAGATCGTAGGTCCGCATGCTGCGGTCGCCGAGCATGTCCACGCCCAGCACCAGAAGATTGGTTCCATCGGCGGTAACCGACGCCTCGATTACGGGTTGGGCCGCGGCCACTTCCGGCAGACTCCGCACCTTTTCGAGCACATCTTCGTCGAAGCCCGGCTCACCCGCCGTCACCTGCAACTGCGCCTTCCCGGCGATCCGGTCGATGGTTTCCTGGAACGCCGCCAGCACGCTCTGATTCGCGGTGTGCATGCCGACGAACACCGCTACGCCCAGCACGATGCCGGCGATGGTCAGCAGCCAGCGAAAGCCGTGCTTGCGCGCGTAGGGCCAACTGATCAATCGCAACAGCATCATCGGCGGGAATCCTCAAAGACCCGGCCATCCCGAATATGAATCGTGCGTCCGCAGCTTTCCGCCACGCTGGCATCGTGCGTCACCACCAGCACGGTGGAGCCGAGCCGCTCATGCAAATCGTGAATCAGCTTCAGAATTTCGACGCCCGTGGCCGTGTCCAGGTTCCCGGTTGGCTCGTCCGCCAGCAACACGGGAGGATAAATGCTCAACGCTCGGGCAATCGCAACGCGCTGGCGCTCTCCGCCCGATAGCTCATCCGGAAGATGATCCATCCGAGCCCCCAGATTCACCAGAGCCAACAATTCCTTGGCTCGTTCCGTGGTTTTCTTGCGCGGCCATCCGCGCAGGTGCAAAGGCAGGGACACGTTTTCGATGCAGGAAAGAGTCGGAAGCAGATTGAAGAACTGAAAAATGAATCCGATTTTGTCCCGCCGCACCCGCGTCAGCTCATCGTCGCTGAGGTGCGATAACTCCGCGCCATCCAGGATCACTTCTCCGGAGCTGGCGCGATCCAATCCGCCGATCAAGTTCAGCAGCGTCGATTTTCCCGAACCCGACGGCCCCACGATCGCCACCATTTCGCTCCGCCCGATCTCCAGATCGATGCGGTCGAGCGCCGTGACTTTGCGTGCGCCGTCAAATTGTTTGGAGACTCCCCGCAGCGAGATCACTTTAATCCCATCATGGCGCATGTACAACGGCCGCAAGAAACGCCGTAAGAAACGCCACGCCCTTGCGCGCGGAACGCTTCTGACGGAACATGTGAGATGCCATATGCGAGTTGCGAGATCGAAAAGACGAATGTGGCTGGGGCTGATGGCGGCCGGGATGGTCTTGGCCCAGCAGGGACATCCTCTCACAGGGACCTGGACGGGTGACTGGGGTTCATCGGCGACGGAGCGGCATCAGGTGACGTTCGTGATGAACTGGGACGGCAAGAATGTCACGGGAATCATGAATCCCGGCCCGGATTCGACGCCGCTGACCAGCGTGTTCGTAGACGTGACGAATTGGACGGTGCGGATCGAGGCCGACGGCAAAGATAAGACGCACATTTCCGCCGAGGGAAAATTGCAGGACCTCGGCTCGTATCATCGCTTTATTGCCGGGACCTGGAAACAAGGGGCGATGACCGGCGATTTCAAGATCACGCGGGATTAAGATGCGCTGGCTAACCATACTTGTGTGCGTGAGCGCGTGCGCGCAGCAAACCTCGCCCGCTACCTACGATTTGGATCACAAGATCAGATTGCAAGGCGCGGTGACGCGCATCGACTGGACCAATCCGCGCGCGTACGTTTTTGTGAGCGTCCAGAATTCCCCAGGCCTGACCGAGAATTGGGCGGTGGAAATCGGGAACCCGCTGGATCTGGAAAGATCGGGCTGGAAGGCGAGCTCCTTGCGAATTGGCGACGTCATCGCGGTGGAAGGATCACCGGCCAGGGGAGACGGCAAGAGAGCGCTCGCCACCTCAGTAAGCCGAAACGGCGCGAGGCTGTTTGTGATCCGTAATCTAATCCCCGCGGCAACTAAAGGGGCGGAAGCCCCGCCGCGTTGGCCTGATGGCCATGTGAGGCTCGGGCCGGAGGCGGGGAAGAAGGGCTATTGGGGCGTCGCGAGCGCGACAACGCTGGTCCAGGACTCAGCCAAAAGTGTGGCGATGAGTAAGGACGGCCTGCTGGCGAACCTCGCCGATGCCGATAAGGTGGCGCCGTTCCTGCCTTGGGCCAAGGCGGTTTATGAATATCGCCAGAGAACGCTGCTGAAAGACGATCCGATCCTGCGGTGCCTGCCGCCCGGCGGCCCGCGGCAGTTTCAAACCGCGAACGGATTCCAATTTGTCGAGCAGCCGGCGCTGGGGCGAATCCTAGTGCTGCTGGGCGGCGGCGACCGGAATTGGCGCGCCATCTACACCGATGGGCGGCCGGCGGCGCAGGGCGACGATCTGGTGCTGACCTACTACGGAACGTCCGTGGGGCATTGGGAAAATAAAGAGACGCTGGTGGTGGAATCGGTCGGATTCAATGAGCGTTTTTGGATGACGGCGGGAGGTTTGCCTCACACGGAGGCTCTGAAATTGACCGAGCGGTTTTCCCGGCCGGATTTCAGTACGCTCAAATATGAGGTCACGGTGAACGATCCGCGAACGTATTCGAAACCGTGGAGCGGAGGCTGGACCGTGAAGTGGGTTGCGGACCAGGATCCGCAAGAGTATTTCTGTGAGGAGAACTCGGAAGCGACCTTTGTGAGGTGATTATGCGGTTTGTACTGAGTGTGGGATTGGCGATCGCGGGAGTGGCTCCGGCGCTGGCGCATCACTCCTTCGAGGCGGAATATTGGGACGATAAGACGGCAACGCTGACCGGCTACGTCACCAAGGTCGACTGGCAGAACCCGCACGCCTATATCTACTTCAACACGCAGTTGCCGGACGGCAGCATGAAGGAAATGCGGTTTGAGCTGGGGCCGCCTTACGCGCTGGTGCGGGGCGGCTGGAAGAAGGAGACGGTGAAGATCGGCGACAAGATCACGGTGGAAGGCGCCGCCGTGGCGAAAGATTCGAAGAATAATTGGGTGGGAGCGATGCAGACCACCTCATTGATCACCGCCGCGGGACAGAAGCTGCCTACGCGATGAAACTTTGCGCCGCGCTCCTGTTCCCAATGGTGCTTTTCGGTCAAGCGCCGGGACGGGCTCCGCAAGCTCCCGCCGAACCTACGCCGCGTTGGCCGGACGGGCACGTGAATCTGGGTTCGACGCCGGAGCACAAGGGGTATTGGGAGGTGCGCCCCGGGCTGGGCGGGACTCCTCGCGCCGCCGATGTTCCATTTCAGCCTTGGGCTCGCGCGGTGTATCAGTACCGGCAGGCGACTTATTCCAAAGATTCGCCGCTGGTCGATTGCAAGGCCGCGCCGGGGCCGTCGTTCTTCAACGCACCGGGGTTCGAGATTGTGGACGTGCCGGAGCAAAAGGAAATTTTTCTGCTCAACATCGCGGGGCCGCACTCCTGGAGGGTCATCTATATGGACGGCCGTCCTCATCCGGCGGACCTGCGTCCGATGTACCTGGGGCATTCGACGGGAAAATGGGATGGCGAGACGCTGGAGGTCGACACGGTCGGGTTCAATGAGAAGCAGTGGGCCATCGGCGCTTACCCGAACACGTCGCAATTGCATCTGACCGAGCGAATCTCACGCCCGAATTTGCGATCGCTGACCTATGAATTCACCGTCGACGACATGGGCGCCTACACCAAGCCGTGGTCGGGAAAGTGGTCGATCACGCAGACCACCGGGTCGAAGTGGATCGAAGGCGGAGAGATGTTCGAGTACATCTGCGAGGACACGAACCGTTAGCGGAAGCTCGGCGGGGCTCCGCGCGTCAGTTGGTGTGCTTGTCGCATTCGGCGATCTCCGCTTCGGCGAGCTTGAAGCGGCGCTGGCTCTCGTCGGTTTGCGGCTTCCAATTTTTCCAGCGTGAGCGGTTTTTTTGGAAGAACATTTGCGCCCATCCGTAATTGCGATTGGCCAGCAGCATGCGCCCGTAAAGATCGTCCACGTCGGATGCGGCTTCGACGGCAGGCAAACTGGGCTGCGGAACGCCGAGCAGCCGCGCGGCCACCGGTTGCGCTTGCTTGATTTTGGCCGCGGCTTGATCGCTGCGCCCGTGCGCGAAATCATCCTCGGCTTCACGATTCAGATTCGTGAGCTGATCCAGGGTTGCAGCATACCAGGAGGGAAGCGCAGTATCGCGGCTCACCGGCGCGGGCGCGGAGCCGCAACCGGCAAGCAAAAGCGTGGTCGCAAGAAGCCAGCGCATTTTTTCCACTTTTCATGATCGCCTAGAATGAAACTGTGCAGTTTCGCCGATTGCTCCTGCTTGCCGCGCTAGCTTCTGCGGCCACGGCCGCGCCGGAGATTTTTCCATTGCGCGACGTAAAAGCGGGGCAACGCGGCGTGGGGCGAACGGTCTTCTCCGGAACCCGAGTGGAGGAGTTCCAGGTGGAGATTCTGGGAGTGCTGGAGAACGCGGGGCCCAAACAATCCATCATTCTGGCTCGGCTCAGCGGCGGGCCGCTGGCGGAGACCGGCGTGTTGCAAGGCATGAGCGGATCGCCGGTGTATATCGACGGGAAACTAGTGGGCGCGGTGGCGCTGGGATTTTCGGAAGCCAAAGTTGCCATCGCCGGAATCCGTCCGATTGAAGAAATGTTTCACGTGGAACCTTCCACTCGCCAGCTGGCGGCGGTGCCAAGAAGGCAGTCACCGCCGGAGCGAGAAAAGTTTTCGAACGGCGGCATGAAGTTGGAAGAAATCGCGACGCCGCTGGCCTTCTCCGGATTCACCGCCGCGACGCTGGAACATTTCGCACCGCAGTTGAAAGCGCTGGGCATGGATCCGCAGCAGGGCGTTGGCAGCGGCGGAAACTTGCCGGACCGGCTGGGCGATCCGAAGACGCTGGAGCCGGGCTCGATGATCAGCGTGCATCTGATGTCCGGCGATATGAACGTTGACGCCGACGGCACGGTGACGGCGGTGGACGGCGATAAAGTTTATGCGTTCGGGCATCGCTTTATGGCCATGGGTCCCACGGATCTTCCGTTCGCGAAGGCGGAAGTGCTGGCGCTGCTTCCGAATCTGGCGAATTCGTTCAAGATTTCGAAGTCCACTGAATGGATGGGCGCCATCACTTCGGACCGGGACACGGCGATTGCGGGAATCACGGGACGGAAAGCGTCGGTTGCTCCGATGGAGATACGGATTGGAAGCAACGACTTCAAGATGGACGTTGTGCGGGACCCGGTGCTGACTCCGTTGGTGGCGCAAATGGCGGTGTTTTCCGCGATCGATTCGACGCAGCGTTCGCAGGGCGCCGCAGCCTATGCGCTGAAAGGGACAGCGGACTTCGAGGGCGGATCGGTGAAGCTGGACAACGTCTATAGCGGTGACAACGCGACGGCGGCGATCGCGGCGCTGGGAGTGGTCACTCCGCTTTCCTACGCAATGACCAGCGGGTTCGACGCGTTCCGATTCAAGGGCCTGACGCTGAACATAACTCCGGCGGAAGTTCACAAACAGGTGCAGATCGCGGATGTGGAAGCGCCGCACCAGGTTCGCCCGGGAGACGATGTCGAGATCGGCGTGGCGTTCACGGAAGACAACGGCGCGGAGACGTTGAAGAAAATTCACTATCGAGTGCCGGTGGGCGCTCCTACAGGAACGTTGTATTTGACGGTGACGGACGCGACCAACGCCAATCTGCTGGAGTTTCAGAACGTGGTGGGGGTGCAAGCGCGGTCGCCGGAGCAGGTGCTGGCGCTGCTGAACGGTTTGCGGACCAACACCAGCGCGTATGTGCGGGTTTGGCGCGCGGACAATGTCTATAGCGTAGAAGGCCTAGATCTGCCGAATCCACCGGCGTCCCTGGCGGCGATCCTGGGCCGCACGCAACCCAACGCATCCACCTTGGCCACCACGCGCGGAACCACCATTACGGAACTGGAGATTCCGGGCGGCGACAACGTGGTCAGCGGAACGAAAACGATTCAGATTGAGGTGAAGGAGTGAAGCGGGCGGCGTGGGCAGCGGGATCGGTCCTGCTGGCCCTCGCGCTGCTTCGTGCCGCGACAACGCAAGTCTGGGAGACCAACGGATACCTGGACTTCGCCAAGGGACGGTTCTCCGGAGTCTCCATCACTTACGACGGGAGGATGTCGCTGGCTCGCGCGCTGACCACGGTTTACGATACCGGGCAAGCTGAAGTTTGGAGCATGGCGGCGGCGCCGGACGGGTCGATCTACCTGGGAACGGGCAATCGGGGACGCCTGTTCAGGGTGGACGCGGCGGGGCAGAGCTCCCTGGTATGGACCAGCGATCAGCCGGAGATATTCGCTCTGGCAGTCGATTCGAAGGGTGTGGTTTACGCGGGATCGTCGCCGGATGGGCGGGTTTATCGCATCGAGAATGGCAAGGCCACCGAATACTTCTCGCCGGGCGAGCATTATATCTGGGCGCTGGCGGTTGCTCCCGACGGCGCGCTGATGGTGGGAACCGGAGATCAGGGCAAGATCTTTCGCGTAACCGCGGCGGGACAAGGGAGTGTCTATTACGAGACCGGGCAATCCCACGTGACGTCGCTGGCGCTTGACGCGCAAGGCAGACTGCTGGCCGGCTCGGAACCGAATGGGATTCTGTTCCGGGTGACGGGTCAGGGCAAAGCGTTCGCGCTGTATAAGTCCAGCCTGCCGGAGATTCATTCGATCGTTCCCGCACAGGACGGCAGTGTCTACGTCGCGGCGATGGGCGGCGGCGTGGCGAAGAAGTCCGGAGCTGCGTCGGGCGCGGTGACGACATCCGGGACCGGGTTGGGAGGGGCGGGTGCGGTGGTCAGCACCACCGTCACCGTGACGGAGCAGGAAAACGGGATCACTCCTCCGGCGAAACCTGAAGCAGCGCCGAAGCCGGTCCCCGTGGCTCCGCAACCGGCGGTGATTGCGGCGGCATCCAGCACCAGCGCGGACACGTCGAGCGACAAATCGGCTCTGTACAAGATCGCGCCGGACAATTCGGTGGACACGTTGTGGACATCGAAGGAAGAGAACATCTACGACGTCGCGCTGGAGGGTTCCGCGGTAATTTTTCTCACCGATGCGCAGGGTAGGATCTATCAATGGGAAGGAACGAATCGAGCCACGCTGCTGGCCCAGACCAATGAAGGAGATTCGACCAGGCTGCTGCGAACCAATCGGGGATTGCTGGTGGGAACGGGCAATCTGGGGAAATTGCTGCGGCTGGAATCCGGAGCGGCTGCCAGCGGGTGGTACGAATCCCCGGTAAAGGACGCCGGGACGGTGGCGAAGTGGGGGCGAATCGCGTGGCGCGGTGAGGCGAGTGGTGAAGCGAGAGGAATCGCCCTGCGGACGCGCAGTGGGAATTCGGCGCGCCCGGATGAGACGTGGAGCGATTGGTCGGCGCCAGCCAGTCAACCGGCGGCGATTACCAGCCCCAATGCCCGCTACATTCAATGGCGCGCGGAGTTCAGTGGCAACGGCGCCGCGAGGCCCGGCGTCGACGATGTGACGGTCGCGTATCTGCCGCGGAATTCGGCTCCGGTGATTCGGGCGCTGGTGGCGACGGGAGTCTCCGGGAGTGCATCGAAATCGCCCAGTGCGGATGCGCAGACCATCGGCCATAACGCGGGTGAGCAGATTCAGGTGGTGTGGCAGGCGGACGATCCGGACGGGGACAAGCTGGTCTACAACCTTTATTTCCGCGGCGAAGAGGAGAAGGAGTGGAAGCTGTTGCGCGGGAACACCACCGATAGCACCTATTCGATGGACGGTGAGGCTTTGGCGGACGGAAGGTACCTCTTTCGCGTGGTGGCATCGGACCGGCTGTCGAATCCGACGGAGACGGCGCGCGAGGCGGAACTGGTCTCGACCGCCGTGCTGATCGACAATACGCCCCCGGCTGTGACGTTGAGCGGCGCGGCGCGAACTGGCGGGGCTTTTCAAGTGATCGCGGACGCGGCCGACCAGGCATCCGTGTTGCGCCGCTGTGAATACTCTGTCGATGGCGGAGCGTGGACTCCGGTCGAAGCCGAAGACGGCGTGACCGATTCAGCGCGCGAGCGCTTCATGATCCGGATCGCGAATTTGGCCGCGGGCGAGCACATGATTTCAGTGCGGGTGTACGATTCGGCGGGAAACGCGGGAGTCGCAAAGGTCGTCACCCAGTAGATGGAACCGCGAGCACTGTTTGGGATGCTCGCGCGGTACAACCGGGTCGCCAACGAACGGCTATATGCGAGTTGCGGACAATTGGGCGCTGCGGAGTACCGCAAAGAGAGAGCCGGATCGTTCCGCAGTATCCATGCGCTCTTGAACCACATCCTGCTGGGCGACTGGATCTGGATGGAGCGGTTCGAGGGAAACTCCGGGGGTACGCCGCCGCTAGACACGATTCTGTTTGAGGATTTTGCGGGATTGCGGCTGGCGCGAGTCGACGAGGACGCCAGGATTGAGACGTTCTTCGCGTCTCTGCCGGAGGACTTTCTCTCGCGGTCATTCCGTTACATCAACAATCAGGGAAAGGAGTATACAGAAGAGGCGATGGTCGCGGCGACGCATTTCTTTAACCATCAGACGCACCACCGCGGACAGGTTCATGTGATGCTGAGCCAGGCCGGGCTCCCGCCGCCGCCGTTAGACTTACACCGGATCGTGAACCCGTGAGATGAAGGGGTGGAAGGAGCGCCCGGCGCCGAGAGCCCCCGGGTGTCGCCGCTGAGCCGCGGCTTGGCCGGAAAGGAGCCGTCGGCGCTGCCGCTCGTGTCCCAGCTGAGAAGACTGGGCGCGGCCTCGGCGACTGGTAGCCGCCGTCCGATGTTCCCGGCGTATTCTGGAAGAAGGAGCAAAGCAATGGCAAGCCTCGACTGGTCACAATGCCCCGCCGTGGAGAGTGTGCCTGGCCGGCGCAGTGGTGCTTGGGTGTTCAAGGATACCCGAATGCCGGTTGCAACGGTCTTTGAAAATCTCGAAGCCGGTTCGGACATCGAGGAGATCATCGAGCAGTTTCATGTGACGCGGGAACAGATTCAAGCCGTGCTGGAATTTGCCGCCCGCAGCCTCGATGCGCCGGCGGCTCCTGCGGGCGCGTCCGTTTCGACCGATGCGCATTCTCTTTGACCACGGCACACCGAGCGGCATAGCGAGGTCGCTTGCCGGCCACGAGGTCACGGAGGCGATAGAGCGCGGCTGGGAGAGGGTTTCTAACGGAGAACTGCTCACTGAGGCCGAAGCGGCAGGGTTCGAGCTTCTACTTACGACCGACAAACAAATTCGTTACCAGCAGAATTTGAAGGGCAGAAAAATCGCCATAGTGGTGCTTGGCAATTCGGCGTGGCGCATGGCGCGAAAGCATCTCGACCGAATTGCCGCCGCCGTGAGTGCCGCCACACCGGGCAGCTACACAGAGGTGGACATTCCGTTCGAGTGAGACCCATTTCCCTGCTGCGCGCGGGTCGTACGATGCCGCGCTGTCGGGCTCGACCTCATCCGCGTGCAGTTCGGCTGGCCGATTGGGAGGCCACTGTTTGAATGAAAAAGCGCAACAAGCATATCGGCTCCTCGCTGGACGACTTCCTGAAAGAGGAAGGTGTCCTCGAAGAGACCCGCGCGGTCGCGCTGAAAGAGACGCTGGCCTGGCAAGTTCAGCAAGCGATGGAGAAGGAGAAAATCAGCAAGGTAGAGATGGCGCGGCGCATGAACACGAGCCGCGCGGCGCTTGATCGTCTTCTCGATCCTGGCAATGCCTCGGTGACGCTGCAAACCCTAACGCGGGCGGCACACGCTATCGGCCGTGATCTGCGCATCGAGCTGGTTTTGAAAGAGTGACTTGGCTTACCGCGGGCCGGAGGCGGTGAGCCAGAGGAACATCTCAACGAATGAAAGCGCGGTGATGCCGAGCACGATGCCTGCGGCGACGCGCCAAAAGGTCTCGACGGCGGGGCGGGAGAGGCGGGGAGTGCCGGCGAAGTAGGCGACCGCGAACCCGGTCGTAATGCCGCCCAGGTGTGCGGCGTTATCCATGAAGGAGATCCCGAACAGGGCCGGCAAAATGCCGAACGCCAGTCCGTAGAGCGCCCAGCGCAGGTAGACGTTCCGCACCAGCGCACCATAAGCGGAGCGGTCGCGTACGCCCAGCGCGATCATGGTTCCGATCAGGCCGAAGATGCCGGCGGAAGCGCCGATGGAAAGAACGCCGGGCGACCAAAATGCACTGGCGAGGAAGCCGCCCACGGTGGTGAGGAAATAGAACACCAGATAGCGGCTGGTTCCGTAGACTTCGTCCACATGCACGCCAACGTAGAACAGCGCCCACATATTCATCAGAATGTGCATCAGGCCGCCGTGAAGGTACCCGGCCGTGATCAGGCGCCAATACTGGCCCATGACGAAGATCAGGTACGCGTCCTTGCCGCCGAAGTCCCGCAGGGTATCGGTGTTGAGATCGAGCCCGCTGCCTTGGTTGGTGCGCATCGCATACAGCACGGTGGCGACGTACAGTCCGGTGTTCACCAGCATGATGACGATGGTGGTGAAATTACGGGCGGAAATCAGGCCGCCGAAGGCATCGGCGGGGGAGCGCTGCTCGGCGGCCCGCGGTCCCAATTGCAGCTCGCAGTAAGGGCAGACCCGGTCGTTGGTAGTGATGAAGGCCCGGCAGTTCGGGCACATGCGGCGTTTGTCCACTGCCTTCAATTGTAGCCGTCCTGAGCGCGCAGTCTCCCCGGAAAAACGCGTATGTAATAAACGCCATCCGGCGTGAATGCGTGACGATGCTACAATCTAAGGACTCTATTGACGCAGGGCCGGATGCCGCAGACGGAAGTGCAATTGCGCCAGGATATGGTCCGGATCGGCCGGATGATGTCCGAGAAGGGATGGATCGCCGCGTGCGATGGCAACCTCTCCGCGCGCTTGGCCCAGGACCGGATTCTGGTCACTCCGGCGGGCGCATGCAAGGGGCTGCTTGAAGAAGACGACCCGATTGTATGCAGCCTGGACGGCAAGAAAATCGAAGGCAGGGGTAAGCCGACTTCCGAAATCCACATGCATCTGACGATCTACCGGATGCGTGAGGATGTGAGCGCGGTGGTCCATGCGCATCCGCCTACGTGCACGGGATTCGCGGCCGCGGGCCGGGAGCTGAATCTGGGCTTGTTGCCGGAGGTGATCGTCGGCCTGGGCTCGATTCCGCTGGCTCCGTACGGAACACCGGGGACTCCGGCGCTGGGCGAAAGCCTCCTGCCTTTTGTCGAACACCATGACGCCGTTCTACTGGCCAACCACGGCGCCGTGGCGTGGGGCGAAGAGCTGATGCAGGCTTTCTTCCGCATGGATAAGGTGGAGCACTTCGCGCGCGTGGCGCTGGTGGCGGAGTTGCTGGGCGGAGGGCGAGCACTGCCGCGCCGGGAGATCGAGCGGCTGTTCGACGCGCGGGAGCGCTACGGGATCAAATCGCGAACCCGGTTTGAGCCGGGCAGTCCGCTGGCGGCCGAGGATCTTCCGGACGCCGCGGAGAAGATTCAGATGACGCGGGAGCAACTGCTGTCGCTCATCGACGAAGCGCTGAAGGTTCGCGGAGTCTATTAGACGCCGGAGCGCGTGCCGTGGGCGCGGGGCAGCGCATCCGGCAAATCGGTCCGCTGGCGATTGCGGGGCACGCGGAAGATGAACAAGTATCCGGCCAGCACTATACCCAGCAGCAGCTTGGTTCCCTCCACCCAGCCGTAGACTTGTCTCATTACGGAAACCCGCAGGAGCGCGTTGGAAGGCGCATTCTCGACCGGGAAGTCGGTGGCGCGTCCGCGGAAGGAAAGCTCGGGCGAAACTACGGTGCGCTGGAAGATCAATACCAGCAACATGAGCCCGCAAATCGCCAAAGGGAAAATGCGCCGCTGCGTGCCGAGAAACAACGCCGCGGCAAGGATCACGGCCAGCCCGAATTGGACGTCCTGCCAGACCTCGTCATAGCGGCGGTTCTGTTCGGCCGCCTGATAGCGCAACATCGCCGCCAGGTCTTGCGGTGAGCCGGCGTGTTTGAGGAATGCGGCGGCTTGATCGGAGGGCGCGGAAAGCAGGGCGTCGGTGAAGTGCAGATTCGCGGCCTGGATGAGGATCATCAGAACGCTGCCGCCGAGCCAGGCGCCCAGGAGGAACGTCGCGACGCGCCGCGTGTGCATGACTGAAGTTTACACAAACGCTTGGGACTTCTTGGGACCGCCGGCCGGTGCTGCCAGAAAGGGAAAAGGGGAACGAAATTACCGTTCCCCTTCGCCGCGTCGATCCGAATTGACTCTGGAATCGTGACTTCTTGGTCCCCTTCGCATCGGGGTTCCCTAATTCTATCGCAATTGGCTCTTGCTACATTGGCAGGATGGACACAGTAGCAAGGCTACCGGGCTTGAATCGACTCCAGGTACCGGGCGACATTGTCAATGCGGACGCGGCCCAGGTCCATGTCCCAGGAAACCTGGGAGAAGACCGGCCCCCAAACCGGCATCTCGCGCGTGCCGTGGCCGAGCTTGGTATCCTCGCCGGAGATAATGGCGTCGATCTGAGGGCGGGGGAACTTTCCGCCGTGGCGCTCTGAAATGCGCGTAAGGTCAGGCGTTTTAGCGGTCAGAATCTTGGACATAGGGCCGTCGCCTTTTCCGCCGGCTCCGTGACACACGGCGCAATAGGTGGAGTAGAGGGTGGCGCCGTCGAGTGAGTTGATGAGACGGGTGCTCTCTTCCAGTTTCGGGACGGGTTTCGTGGGAGGGTTTTGGGCCAGAGCGTACGCAACTGCCAGCAGCACGCCACAAGCTGCCAAGCCGACGGGAATCGTGGTTTTCATTTCATGCCTCCAGGCAAAGTTATGGGCACACTGAGTGCCAAAGCGCATTCAAAGGGACTTGCGCGAGTTTGGCCGCGGTGGGCGCAAAAGGTTGTGCGATATGACCCAGGCCGGAAAGACCAGGACTGAAGATCCCCCGCCTTTTCAGCGAGCGAACGTGGAAGCCGGCGTGCGCTTTCGGAGTGCGGAGGGAGCCACAATGCTCACCATCAAACAGATCCTTTTTCCGATCGATTTCTCAGAACGCACCTGCAGCGCAGCGCCGTTCGTGGCAGAATTCGCCAAACGCTTCCAAGCCCAAGTGACGCTGATGAGCGTTGCCCCTCCGCTATGGTATGCGGCGATGGGCGACGTGGGGACGCCGGTATATATCGATCCGGAGGAACTTCGCGCCGACCTTCAAGCCCGGCTGGACGGCACGCTGGTGAAGGAGCTCGCGGGGCTGACCGTGGAGCGAGTGGCCGAGGTGGGGGATCCGGCGGAACAGATCACATGCTTCGCGCACACGCAAGGAGTGGATCTCATCATGATGCCGACGCACGGTTACGGACCGTTCCGCAGCCTGCTGCTGGGATCGGTGACCGCCAAGGTGCTGCACGATTCGCAATGCCCGGTGTGGACTGGGGCGCACGTGGAGACCTGGCCGGGATCGGAGCACCTAAAACCGCGCAGCGTGCTGTGCGCGGTTGACGGCACGCCAACCAGCACTCCCATCATGGAGTGGGCCGCGGATTTCGCGAAGAGCACAGGCGCGGAACTGCGGATGGTCAGCGTAATTCCGGGTGTGGAGGGGTGGCCGGAGAGGCAGCTTGACCGGGAGCTGGCCACGGCAGCCATGAAGGAGACTCGGGAGCGAATCACGGCGTTGGAGCGGGAGGCCGGCATCGACGCCCCACTGTGCGTGGAGTCCGGCAATATCCCGGGCGCGGTGCGTGACGAAGCGGTGCGTCACGCCGCGGACCTGGTTGTGATTGGGCGAGGGCTGCTGCACGAGACCTTCGGAAGGCTCCGTGCGCACACGTATGGAATCATCCGCCAGTCGCCGTGCCCGGTAGTGAGTGTTTAGAACACGTCTTTAGCCGCGAATCGACGCGAATAGACACAAATAAGCAAGCCGGCCTAGCCGCTTCGTGGTCAGGCGCGCGTCACTCTACTTCCACCGGGCTTCCAAAGGGGTGCCGTCGTCAGCGATAAAACGGGCGGAATGTGCCGTTGCCGCCAGCTCGCGGTTTGGCATCCTCAGCCCCTCGGGAGGCCAGTCGTGGCAGAGGAAGACATCAGAGGTAGATGATTCGGCTTGCTTCGGGGATCCGCGGGCTACGACGATGCAGCGGCCTTTCCATTCAAGATATAGCCGGCCGTTCGATTTCGCCCCTGTGTCCGCAACCAGGGCTCGCCGCTGCCGCATGAACCACACCATTTCGTCGTCGGATGTGAGCACAGCAATGCGCCAGCCCAAGAACAATACGACCGCACCGATCAGGATCGAGAACGCGGTTATCGCTCGAACGAGGATTTTGCGTGTCACTCGGAAGGTATGACGCTACCGCTTCGAGTTCGTGCAGACGTCCGAGCACGCGAACATTAGTGAGCTAGGACCGGCGCCTTCAGCTCGGACTCGGTTTGGTGGAACTTGCGCTGTTCCTGCTGGAGGACGTGGACGGCCATAAGCGCGCCGACCGGATGAGCGCCGCGGGTGACCAGAGGCTCGGCGTCGAGCGCGGGTTTCTCCGAATTGATATGGCGGAAGCGGAAGGTCTCGCGGAGAGCGGCGACGTTTTCCGGGACCAGTCCGTATTCGGCGGCGACGGCGTCGATGTTCTCGAACATGCGCAGGCGCAGATTGGGCTTGTAGCGCGAGTCGTAGAGAATCTTGTTGAGCTTGTAGGCGGCCACCGCGGGGTGATCGTAGAAATGATAGGGGTGGTTGTGGAATTTGAAGGGTTGAACGGGCCGCGGGTTCGCGGGTGCACCGGGATGGAAGACCACCACGGCGTGGCCGTGATGCGCGGTTTCCTGATACGAGAGCACTTCCATATGTTGACCTTCGGGATGCTGCTCTCCGACGGCTCCCAGGACCGGCGCCCAAGGCAACATTTCGGTGTTGCCCACCTCGTCGAGCTGCTCCGGCGTGAGGCGCAGGAAGGAATCGCTATGACCGTTCTCCAGTTCTCCGATGCACCAATGGTCGAAGTCGTAGGCCGGCTTGTAGTACTTCCAGGTACCCGGATAATGCGACATTCCTCCGCTAGCTAGCAGAGCGACGCGTTCCGGCCGGATGGCGACGATATCGGCGATGGCTTTGCCGAGCGCGGCGCAACGCGCGGGCGTAGGGAGCGGGGGCAGGTAGGTGTTGATGAAGATCGGGACGACGGCGATGTTGCGGCCCTCCACGACCCATTCGAACGGAGCTGCGAAGGAGTGTCCCATGACGGCGTCCTGCGAGTAACACATATCGAAGTCGCGGCGGACCAATCCGTCCAGGAGCGCCTCAGCCAAGGGCTTGTGAATGGGGAGATCCCAGTCGCGCCCGGCGAAGGAAGCGCGGGCGCGGTCGCCGGCGACGACACAGAAGGTCGGCACGGACTGGAGGAAAAAGGTCTCCATATGGTCGCTGGCGAAGATCACCAGGACCTCCGGCTTGGTTTCATCCAGCAAGCGGCCGAGCTGGCGCATCGCGGCGATGCCGGCGTCGAGCTGCTTGGGGTCCTCCTCCGGCGGGCGCGTAAACAACTGCGGCGCGTGCACGGTTGCCATGGCGGCGACGATCTTTCCCATATTCCTCCTTACTCCCTTCTGCGGGAACCTTTTCTGCACGGCGGAGACCAACCGGCGCGTCGACGCTTAAGCCTGTAACCATAGGTGTTTCCGCGGAGGGAACGGCTCCGGGCCAGCGCAGGATGCGCGATCTCACGCAGGCGGGCGCAACGGGTTTCGTCTTGTAGCGCGGCTTTAGGGCGGGAATCGATTGAGATTTCAGACGGTATCGAGGTGGCGAGGGAAATGCTCTTGGTTAGGCGACAAGGAGGCTCGAATGCCATGAACTGGATGCCTTACGTGATTGTATGGATCGCGGTGGGAGCGGGAACGCTGGGGTTGGCGCTATACCGCAAGTTCCTCGCCATGAAAGAGGACGACTATATTCACATTGAAGCCTGGCGAGCGCCAGAGGTGAATGCACAACAGGTGATGGCGAAGAGGATGCATGCCATCGACCGGTGGGGAGAAACGCTTTCGGTGCTGACGCTGGTAGGAGGGCTAGTGCTGGCGCTGGCGTGGCTGTACGGACAGCTCAATCGTGGGTAAGGCGTCCGGGGTGTTACGGCGCGCGAACCGGCCTATAGGCCGTGCTTCTTGAGCTTGTAGCGGAGCGCGTCGCGGCCGATGCGGAGGATGCGGGCGGCCTCAGACTGATTGCCCGCGGCGGCCTGAAGCGCACGCACGATCAGCAGGCGCTCCTGGTCCTCCAGCGAACTGACCGGCGAGCCGGAGTTGGTGGTGGCGGCGGACTCGCCCTCATGAAAATGCCGGGAGACGGCGAGTCCCGCGTCACCGCCAGGTGGTTGAGAAGACCCTTGATGCAGGTACGCGGGAAGATCCTGGACATCGATGGTGTCGCCCAGGGTCATCATGCAAGCGTGACCGATCACGTTTTCCAGCTCGCGCACGTTGCCCGGCCAGGAGTGGAGCGAGAGAGCGATTTGGGCACGGTGCGTGAGTGAGTGGATCTGCTTGCCGTACTGGGAGGCGAAGCGGGAAATGAAATGGCGCTCCAGCAGAGGGAGGTCCTCTTTGCGCTCCGCCAGGCTGGGGACGTTGATTTCGACCATCGAAAGCCGGTAATACAAATCCTCACGAAATTGTTTGTCGGCGATGGATTGGCGCAGGTTGCGGTTGGTGGCGGCGATGACGCGGACGTTCACCTTGCGCGGCGTGAGGGAGCCAACGCGCAGCACCTCCTGATTCTGAAGGACGCGCAGCAGTTTGGCTTGGGTGGAAAGAGGCATGTCGCCGATTTCGTCCAGGAACAAAGTTCCTCCGTGGGCGTGCTCCACCAGGCCGGCTTTGTCGGCGGTAGCTCCGGTGAAGGAGCCGCGGACGTGGCCGAAGAGCTCGCTCTCAAACAGCGTTTCCACCACAGCGGAGCAGTTCAACACGACATAACGGCCCTGCGAAGCCGGGCTCAAGCGGTGCAGCGCCTGCGCCACCAGATCCTTACCGGTGCCGGTTTCACCGGTCACCAAGACAGCGCGGTAGTGCGGCGCAACGCGGCGAATGCGCGAAAACATGTCCCACATCAAGGGGCTGTTGCCGACGAAACCTTCGAATTCCGCGCTGGCGGCCAGTTCGTCTTCCAATTGGCTGGCGCGGCGGCGCTTGCGCGCCCCCTCCAGGAGTTTGCCGACGCGTTCCCGCAGAGCGGAGATGGACACCGGCTTGTTCAGATAGTCCGAGGCGCCCTTCTTGATCGCTTCGACGGCGGATTCGGTGGAGTAGTGGGCGGTCATGAGGATGACGTCGGTGGAAGGGTCGAACTCCATGACCCGCTCCAGCACGTCCATGCCGCTCATTTTGGGCATCACCAGATCGGTAAGAACGATTTGGGGATGGCGATCGTGAAGCAGGTCCAATCCCTCCTCCGGATCCGACGCGGTGAGGATCTCCAGCTCCGGTTGCGCCAAAGCGCTGGCGAGCATTTCCAGGCTGCCGGGGTTGTCATCGATGATAAGAAGCGAAAGGGTGGGTTTAGCCGGCATCGAGGTTTATCTTAACGCAACATCCTTTCTACTTCGGCCCGCAGAGCGCCGAGGCGGATGGGTTTGGCGATGTAGCCGGAGAAACCGGCGGCCAGGGCCAGCTCACGGTCCCCCATCATGGCGCTGGCGGTTAGCGCGATTACGGGCGTAGTGGCGAAGCGCTCCTCGCGACGCAATTCCTTTACCACGGCGAAACCGTCCATTACCGGCATGTGCAGGTCAAGGATGATGAGATCGGGCTGGACGGTGCGCGCCTGTTGCAGCGCCTCCGCGCCGTTGCTGGCCTCGAAGACCTGGTAACTGCCTTCCAGGACCGTGCGGACCAGCTCGCGCCCGGTATCCATGTCGTCCGCAATCAGCACCTTCTTCATGATGACGCTGCCTCTTGAGACTTTCCTTGGATCGGGAGGGTGATCGGGAGGGTGAAGGTGAACGTGCTGCCCTGCTCCGGCCGGCTGGTAACCGTGATCGCGCCGCCATGCTGTTCCACTAGGCGTTTGGTTATGGCGAGACCGAGGCCGGTACCTTCACGAACGCCTTTGGTGGTCGTTCCCGCCTGATGGAAGATGTCGAAGATGGCCGCATGTTCTTCGGCGGGTATTCCCACTCCGGTGTCGGTGACCGAGATTTCGACGAAATCGCCAAGCACGCGGGCGTTCACCTCAACGCGTCCTCTATCCTGCGTGAACTTGACGGCGTTGCTAAGCAGATTCACCAGGATCTGCTTGACCCGTAACGGATCGGCGTGAATCGCCGGGAGGGAACCGAGGTGAGTCTGGATGGAGATGGACTTGGCGTCGCCCAAGGGGACGATCGAATGAAGCGCCTCCGCGATCACGGCTTCCAGATCGACGATTTCCGGACGCAACCCGATCTTTCCGGATTCGATCTTACTCAAGTCCAGGATGTCATTGATCAACTCCAGCAAGTGTAGCGCGTCACGGTGAATGTGATCGACGAAACGTTGCTGTTTTTCGTTCAAGGGGCCCTGGCGCTGCTCGCCCAGCAGCTCCGAGAAGCCAATGATGGTGTGGAGCGGCGTGCGGAGCTCATGACTCATGCTGGCGAGAAATTCGGTCTTAAGGCGGTTGGCTCGCTCCACTTCGAGGTTGCGGGAAGCGAGTTCGCGGTTGTGAGCCGCAAGCTCCCGGGTGTAGCGCTCCTGCACGGCGCGAAGCTGATCCTCGGCTAGCTTGCGCGCGGTGACGTCGCGGACGATGGCGGTCGTACGGAGAGCGCCGGGGCTGGGGCTGAGGCTGATCTCGACGGGGAAACGAGTGCCGTCCTTGCGAACAGCTTCGAGCACCAGTCCGCTGCCCATGGCGCGCGTTGCGGGGTGATCGGCGTAGCGGGAACGGTGGCCGTTGTGGGCTTTTCGCAGCTCAAGCGGGACTAGAATCTCCACGGGAGCGCCGAGCAACTCCTCCCGCCGGTAGCCGAACATTTCCTCGGCGGTGCGGTTGAGGAGAACGATTCGGCCGCTTTCGTCGACCTGAAGGATGGCGTCGGGAGCGGCCTCAAGCAGCTCGCGCAGGCGCTGATCGGCGTGTGCCGCCAGCTCGTCCTCTGTTTGGTTCGCCGAAGCCAAGGTAACGCAAGAGGCAACTCCTGGTCCGTCAAAAGAATAACGAAAACAAGGGACTTTGAGCGCCGCGCCGCAGGGAGTTGGGTGATTGCACGCAGGATTGCGGGTGATATCACCCAGTCCTGGTAAGAAACGGGGTCGAACTAATTTGCTGGACCCCGGCCACCGCCGCCAGCTCCACGGCCCCCGCCACCTCCACCACCAAAACCGCCACCACCGGCGCCTTGTGGGCCTCCAGCAATGGCGATGTACTGCTTGCCATCCAGCATGAAGGTCATGGGCGGGCCGACCATATTCAGATGAGTGTCGATATCGGCGAGCTTTTCGCCGGTATCCGCGCGGTAGACGCGAAGGTTGCTGCGAACGCCGGCGAAGACCAGGTTGCCCGCAGTCGATAGCGTGCCGCCCTGGTTGAACCCGGCGGAGCCGTCATCGGCATGCCAGCGCTCCTTCTGGGCAACGGGGTCCCAGGCGACCAGGGGATTTCCACGAAGCGCAGGGCCGATCACAGGAAGAGGAGTGGGAGCGGGACCGCGAGCTGCGGCAGCTCCACCTGCGCCACCACGGCCTCCGCCGCCCGCACCACCACGACCTCCTGCGCCGCCGGCTCCGCCGCGACCACCACCACCTGCACCGCCACCACCTGCTGCTGCGGCGGGAGCGGGAGGAGGCTCAGGCAGAGTCGCGTTGGCATCCAAGGCGTAGACCTGAAGCCGTGCGGGAGGGGCGGGCGCCGGAGCCGCTGCGGGAGCACCACGTCCTGCTGCTGCTCCGCCTGCTGCCGCTGCGCCTGCGCCGCGGCCAGCTTGACCGGGGTCAATTCCGGGGGCAGCCGGTTGCGCTCCACCTCGGCCACCGCCTCCTGCCGCAGCACCATTTCCTGCACCGGCACCAGCGCCGCCACGGCCACGGCCAGTGGCCATGTTACCCATAACGCCGCGCCCGGTCCCGGTTTCGCCGATGTCGGTCGAGACCGGTTGATAGTCGGGATTAGCCTGGAAGGAATAACCGCCGCCGGCTGTGCTGGGAATGTAGACCAAGCCTGTGGAGGGATTGAAAGACCATGGCGGCCAGACGTGCCCGCCGCCGGGCCCTGGCATAACGCTGACCGTGTCGAAGCCATAGCGCGCTTCGGGATTCACCGTGGGACGGCCGGTTTTAAGATTGACGCCGGAGGCCCAGTTGACCGGAACGTAAGGGTCGGCGGACAGAAGTTCGCCGGTGCCGCGGTCCAGCACGTAGAAGAATCCGTTCTTGGGGGCGTGCATCAACACGTGGCGCAGCTTGCCATTGATGGTGATGTCGGCCAGCATGATGTCGGCGATGGAATCGAAATCCCAATCGTCTCCGGGAGTGGTCTGGTAATACCAAACGAGTTTGCCGGTTGAGCCGCGAACAGCGATGATGCAATCGGTGCAGAGATTGTCGCCCTTGCCGCGCCATTGCTCCGTCCAAGGGCCGGGCTGGCCGGAGCCAACGTAGACGATATCGTCGGTTTCGGGATCATAGGCGACGCCGCCCCAGACCGGTCCGCCGCCGCCGATCTTCCACCATTCAGTTGCGGGTCCCAGGTTTTGGCCCAATCCGCCAGCCAGGGTTGCTCGAACGGCTTGGAGGGATCGCCCGGGACGGTGTAGAAGCGCCAGGCTTGTTTGCCGGTGTTGACGTCGTATGCGTCAAAGAATCCACGCACGCCGAATTCGCCGCCGCTGGCGCCGACGATCACTTTGCCGCCCTTGATCACGCGCGGCGCCATGGTGATGCTGTAAGGCTGGTTCGCGGGAGTGACTCGAGTCTCCCACAGAATCTTGCCGGTGGACATGTCGAGGGCGCGAATGCGTCCGTCTACCACCGGAGCGATGATCTTGCCCTCATACATCGCGATGCCGCGATTCACCACCCCGCAGCAGATGCGGCCGGCGTTGACCTGCTGATTGACTTCAGGATCGGAACGCCAGATTTCCTTGCCCGTGTGCAGATCCACGGAGTAAACGATGCTCCACGGAGTGATGCTAAAGAGCTTGCCATCGTAAACCAGAGGTGTCGCTTCCTGACGATTGCCGCTGGTTCCGGCAGGGGCGGAGGGAATGTCGGTGTACCACGCCAGGCCGAGGCGGGCGACGTTCGAGTCATTGATCTGGTTCAGCGCGCTGTAGCGCTGCTCCATCCAACTGCCGTTGTACTCGATCCAGTTCTCGCCATTTTTCGCCGCGGCTTTCAGGGCGTTGTCGTCTACCTGAGCGGGCTGCTGAGCCGTCAGGGTCCAGGCCACGGCAAGGGCTGCGGTGAGACCGATGAGCCAGGTGAGTTTCGATCTACGAAGCATCTTTCTTGATCACCTTTCTATCAACTGTATTGAACTAGTGTAGGTTACCACTCATCCACTTCACAATTTCGTCCTGGGTCTGAGTAGGGAGCCGGTTATAGTCCCACGGGTCTTGAAGACTGAGCCTACCGGAAGCTCCGTACAAGGCGTAGACCTTGGACGCTCGATCCACTGCTTCGCGAACCGCCGCGGGCGAGGCGTCGCGGTCGAGTTGCGGCTGCACCACCAAGACGGGGCGCGGCGCGATGGACGCGATGACTTCGTCGAAGTCGTACGGGATCACGGACTCGTGACCGATGAAGAAGCCGAGGCGCGGGATGAGGCCGCGTTCCTGGCTGTAGCGGGCGATGCCGCCATCGCCAATTGAAGCGGTGTCGGCACGCATTGGCGTGAAACCGGAGATGGACACTACGCCCTTGACGCGATCGTCGAGCGCCGCAGTGTACAAACCGACCGTTCCGCCGAGCGAGTAGCCGAACAGGTAGATGTGTTGAGGATCGACCAGGGTGTCTTTCTGCAGAGCGTCGATGGCGGCGCGGGTGTCTTCCACCATGCGTCCCATTTGCGACCAGTGCGGATAACGGTCGTAAAACGCGGCGGATTCATTCATGCGGCTGCCGAAGCCGCTCTGATCGTAAGCGAGCACCGCATAGCCGGCTTGAACCAGAGCAAGGATGGGATGCAGGTCCGTGCGATACACCCACATGTAGCCGAGCGGGTAACTAAAGCCGTGGAGCCAGATCACCGTGGGCAGTTTCGCGCCGGCTGGGGTGTTGGCGGGATAGTAAAGATCGCCGCGCACGCCGTAGCCGAAATTGATTGGCCGGGAGACGGTTTGCGCGGCTTGGGGCGCGAGCCAGCCGTAGGAGGTCCCGCCGTTGGAAATGACCCAGGAGATAACGTCGGGCGCGAGCTGGCCGGGCCCCGATCCGCCTCGGTGGGCTTCGGCGGTAGCCGGTTGCGGAGCCGCGGGACCACGCCCGCCACGTCCACCCCGGCCGGCGGCGGGAGGCATCATAGAGGGCTCTTCACCCAGCATCCATTGAATCGACTTGCGAATGGCGGCGGCTTTTTCTTCCCATGCGGAGACGGAGGCAGTGGGCAAGGGAGCGGACGCGTTTACTCGAGGATATTTGGTCAGGTCGACAGTCTCTTTAGAATTCGCGCGCCATTTGTCATAGTCCCAAGGGAACAGGAAATTGTTGGTCCACACGCGATGGGAGCGGCCGAATTGAATGTCCAGCCAATCCAGGCAGGCTTCTTCGTCGTTGGAGCCGTGAAAACCGGGAACGCGCATGATGTCGAGACGATCAGGCTGGCCGAGCAGCTTGTAGACTTTTTCCGCGGAGTGGTACACCTGCTCCATCGACCATGGATTCATCACCTGGTCATTGAGGCCGTATTCCATCAGGAGCGATCGCGGCGCGATCATGGCGGCGAGGAGATTGCCATCAACGGGCAGACGGTCTTCACGGCCGGCGAAAAAGCGAAGGCGGGGGATGAACCAAGTGGGGAAACTACGCGTGGTGCTTTCGATGCTTTCGCCGGCGTTGCGTTCACCGGATAAACGCCAGGGGAGCAATCCGCCGACTCCAGTGCTGCCCGCGATCACCGCGGAGATGCGCTCGTCGAGAGCGCCGGCGATGGCCGCCATCTTGCCATCGCGGGAATAGCCGAACATGCCGACATGCTTCATGTCGACTTGAGGTACGGTTTCCAGATAATCCAGCACCAACCCTGCGGCCCAGGCGCGCCGTGGGAGCAGGGCGAAATCGTAATCGGGATACAGTGCGCCGAGAGCGGCGGCATCGTCCATGCCGTCGTTACCCGCGTATCCGGCGGAGATGTAACCGCGGCGAAGCAGAGCGGGACCCCAGCCCGCTAGGTTCGGGCTGATGAGCACCGGAAACGGGCCGGAGCCCGAAGGGATCATCAACTGAACCCGCATGGTCCCCTTGCCTTGGGGCCCGAATTCGAGGCGGACATTCCGGATCAGATAACCATTGCCGGGTGTTTCGTCCAGCATGACCACCCGGTCCAGCCTTGGTTTCGCGGGAAACGTGCCGATGTCGTATTTCTGATAGAGCTGCCAGATCTCACCGCGGCGCGTGCGCCAATCCGCGGCCGTCTTTACCGTATGGCCGTCGAGGAACGTAAGCGGATCGGGCAGTCCATTGATTCGCGGGAGAGCGTCGTAATCGGGAGGGATCTCCCCGGTCTTGTCCAGCCATTGCTGAAACGACGGCACGGGAGGAAGGATCTTCAGCAGCTTATCCAAATACTCACGCCTTTCCTGAGGCGTCATGGAGTAAGATTGCTGAACCGGCGTGATTAGGCCTGCGAGGAGAACTGGGAGTGCGAAAGGAACCGTGCGATTTCTCATGAGGAGCAACCTGAGAGCCTGAATTGAAACCAATTAACGCTATCACGCAGGGGTCCAGCTCGCAAGCATGCGGGCAGTAACCTGCCGGACGCCAGACTCGCCGTTTGGTTGACTTTAAATATCACCGTATTACAGCAGTGGAACATAAGGAGAAAGCCATTCATTTTTTGCCGATGTTTCTATCCCTTGCGGCCACACTAGCGCCGCGCGTAATGGCAAGATAGAAGATAGCGGTTTCCAAAGTTTGAAACAAAATCACGATGAACGGATAGCGCGCACATGAGAATTTGTGTTCTGGGGGGCGACGGCTACTGCGGTTGGGCCACGGCTCTGTATTTGTCCCGGAAGGGGCATGACATTGCCATCGTCGACAATTTTTTGCGGCGGCAGTGGGATCACGAACTGGGAGTGCAAAGTCTCACGCCCATTGAACCGTTGTCGCGAAGGCTGAACGTATGGCAGGAGGTCTCCGGGCGCTCCATTGAGATGTTCACGGGAGACGTGACCGATTACGACTTCCTGAGCTCCGTCATAGAGGATTTCCGCCCGGACGCGGTGGTGCATTTCGCCGAGCAGCGCTCTGCGCCTTACTCGATGATCGACCGCAAGCACGCGGTTTCCACGCAAGTGAACAACGTCGTAGGCACGCTCAACCTGCTGTTTGCTATCCGCGAGATTGCGCCGGATTGCCATCTGGTCAAGCTGGGTACGATGGGCGAATACGGGACCCCCAACATCGACATTGAAGAGGGATATCTGAAGGTGGAGCACAACGGGCGCACCGATGTGCTTCCGTTCCCCAAGCAGCCGGGTTCGTTCTATCACCTCTCCAAGGTGCATGACAGCCACAACATCATGTTCACCTGCAAGATTTGGGGCCTGCGCGCCACGGATCTGAACCAGGGAGTGGTTTACGGGACGGTCACCGACGAGACGGCGATGGATGAAGCGCTGATCAACCGCTTCGACTATGACGACGTCTTCGGGACGGTGCTGAATCGCTTCTGCGCGGAGGCCGCGGCCGGGCATCCGTTGACGGTTTACGGAAAAGGCGGGCAGACTCGCGGATTCCTGGATATTCGGGATACGGTGCGCTGCATTGAAATTGCTTGTCTGAATCCGGCGAATCGCGGCGAATTTCGCGTCTTCAATCAGTTCACGGAGCAATTCTCGGTGATGGAGCTGGCGGGCATGGTGCAGACCGCAGCCCGATCCATGGATTTGAATGTGGATATCGATCACCTGGAGCCACCGCGCGTCGAAGCGCAGGAGCACTACTACAACGCGAAACATTCCAAGTTGATCGATTTGGGCCTGAAGCCGCACTTCCTGTCGGACTCTTTGCTCGATTCCCTCATGAACATCGCGGTCAAGTATCACGACCGGATCGACATCTCGCAATTCCTGCCGCAGGTCAAGTGGCGCGAGGCTCGGAATTCCCGTTCGCGGCGATGGAGCGCGCAGGCGGCGGTGGCGCTATCGGATCGCCGATAGGGGCCGCTGGCACAGGCGGAGCCGGGGAATCGCCCTCCGCTAGAATAACGTGAGTATGCAGGTTGTCCTCCTGGGACTCGCGGCACTCCCGTTCATCTACTACGCGTTGGCGCTATTCAGTTCCTGGAGATTTTTCCGCCAGCCGGACGACGAACCGCCGGGAGATTATTGCCCGCCTGTCAGCGTTCTCAAACCGATCCGCGGATTGGATCCTAACGCGCGCGAAAATCTGGTGAGTTTCTGCCGGTTGGACTATCCGGAATACGAAATTGTCTTCTGTATCGATGGCGACGACGAAGCGGTGGTGGCGACGATCGAAGATCTGAGGCGCAGCTTCCCTGCCCGGTCGATTCGCGCGCTGCATGGATCGGGACGCGTGGCCACCAACGATAAAGTAGCGAAGCTGGTGCGGCTGGTGAACGAAGCCTCCTATGAGGTGGTGGTGATCAGCGATAGTGACGTTTCCGTGCGCCCGGACTATTTGCGGCGCGTGACGGCCCCGCTGCGGGATCCAAAAGTGGGAGCGGTGACATGCTTTTACGCGCACGACGAAGTGGCCACATTTACGGATCGCGTTCAGACGGTCGGCATGATGTCGGACTTCTACGCCGGAATTCTGGTGGCGTGGCAGTTGGACGGAATCAAGTTCACGCTGGGACCGACCATCGCGACGACGCGGACGCATCTCAATAGCTTCGGCGGATACGCGGTGCTGGAGAATCGGCCCGCGGACGATTTGCTGGTGGGGCGGCTGATCGCGGAGCAAGGTTATGAAGTTACTTTGTTGCGCTACACCGTAAAGACGGTGTCGGATTATCAGTCGATGAAGGAGCTGCTGCACAAGCGCTTGCGCTGGATCGTAGTGATGCGGCACATGCGGCCGTGGGGGCATTTGGGGCTGGTGTTCACGCAGGGTTTGCCATGGTCCTTGCTGGCGGTCGCGATCAGTCCGCATGTGGTCACCGCCGCCGGGTACGTGGGCGCTTATTTGGCTCTGCGCGCCGCGATGACCTGGACCATCGGAATTCACGGTCTAAAGCAGCCGGGCTTGTGGAAGGAAATGCCCCTGATTCCTGTTTGGGATGCGGCGGCGTTCGGGATCTGGCTGACCAGTTTTCTGCGCAACAGCATTCGATGGCGCGGCGCGGATTATTACATCCAGGACGGCAAACTGGTGCCGGCGTCCTCCGCCGAGAAATAAGTCTCGCGTCAGCCCCCAGGCGCGGCCTGTTTGGCGGCGGCGGTCTTCTGTTCGAAAAACTCCTGCGCGGCAACTTTCCCATAACGGCGCGCGATGGCGAGCCCTTCGGCCACGAAGGCTCCCGCTCGATCCGTTCCGGCCTTCTGGAACAGACCAGGTAGTTGCCTGGTGGCGTATCCAATAAGCGAGATGCCGGCTTCGTTGACGATGCTTTCGAACGCCTTCAGGTACGCGACTCGCAATTCGGGCGGCAACGGAGAGACGGCGCGCCCCAAGCTGACGGGCCAGGTTCAGCGCGCTTGAATTATTTTGCCTGGCGGCGGCAATGCAGACGGCGGCGGCCGCGCTCAAGACTGCGTCATCGGCGCGATCGACCCGGATTTTGGCGATAGCGGGAAGCAGCGCTTCAGCGTCTTTAGATTCGAGCATCGCATCCACCGGCACGGCGGTGAGCATGCGCTCAATTAGCGCGTCCACACCGGAGCGCACGAAGCGGCTCCCGATTTCACTGGCGGCGAGAAGGATCTCCCCGGAGCTTTCCTGGTAGCCGGCGATGCAGCGGGCGATCAGATCCATCTCGCGTTCCGAGGAACAAGCATTGAACAGCGAGATGAGCGTTTCAACGCCGGAATTCTTCAACTCGCTCACATGCACCGCGATGTTGGGAAGAATCGACAACACGTGAGGCCGGGCGGCATGGGAGGCTGCGGTGAGCCAGCCGGAGAAGCCAGAGATAAGGATCTGGAGGCGTGCGCGTTCGGGCTCGGCTTCCGAGAGCGCGACGTCCAGCACGGCGAGAGTTGAACCCAAATCCTCGGCGGGCTCGCTCACCAGAGCGCTGAGACTCGTGAGGGCAGCGCTGTCGAGAGAGATTTCGTTGAACAGCAAACGGTCTACGGCCCGGGAAAGACTCTGGAAGCAGGATTCATCGGCGCTGGAGTTGCCGTCGAGGGCGAGCAGCAGCTCATAGGCTTTGGATTTTCGTGCGGCCAATTCACGCACGTGCTGCAAGGCGACCGAACCGCTCACCAGCCGCGCACCGTCACTTCTTCTTGGGCGCGGCAGGCGCGCTGGCCGCGGACACGCGAGCGGGAGCAGGGGCGCCTGTGAAGATGGACAGGTTCACGGCTTCGGCCATCGCTTTATAGCCGGCGTCGTTGGGATGCAAATGGTCGGAGATGTTGTACGTGGGCCGGATCTGCTTGGGATTGGCCGGGTCCTGGGTGGCTTTGTCGAAATCGACCACGGCGTCGAAGTCCCGGCCGGTGCGGATCCAGGTGTTGTACGCCTCACGCATCTGCTCGCCTTTGTCGCTGTAATAGGCGGCGCCCGCGTAAGGCGTCAGGGTGCAACCGGCAACTTTGATCCCGTGCTCATGAGCACGCTCAATCAATTGCTTCACACCGCCAATCAGGTCGTCGGTGGTGATTGCATTTTCCGGTGTGGCGCCGTCGCGCGCGCCTTGGCCGATATCGTTGATGCCTTCGAGAATCATGACCCACTTCACATCGGGTTGCGCGATCACGTCGCGGTCGAAGCGCGCCAGCGCGTTGGTGGCGGTGCCCTCGCGCAGATACGCGGTTACCGGAAATGCCCTGATTCACGATGGCCAGGTTCGCGGTAGCGGGATTGGCCGCTAAGCGCGTGGCTAGCTGGCTGGGCCAACTGGCGTTGGCGTCGGTAGTCGAAGTTGCGCCGTCGGTAATGGAGTCGCCGAACGCTACGATGAGTCCGGCGTTGGCCGGCGCCGTCACGTCGACGCTGGACAGAAAATACCAGGAGCGGGTGGTTTGGTCGGTGGAAAAGCTGGCGACGCCGGGAGCGTCCCCGGCAAGTATATAGGTTGTGTGGAGGCCGGTGTTGTGCATCGTGAGCGGGCCGGTGTCTTGCGGAAAGTAGACGCTAACGGCCAGCTCGCCCAACTTCGGCACGGCAAGACCGACAGGATCGCTGACGGCGACAGCGCCGGGGGGAATCGAGAAGGATTCCTTGCCGCCGAACTTCAGTTGGCGGTCCGATTCGGGCTCTATCACGCCCGCTTTCACATAAATGGCGATGTGCGCTTCCCCGATGGTGAGCGCGGAGGTTCCGTAAGCGTTGGAGAACTCGACGCGGACCCGGGAGCCCCCGATGCTGGTGGGCACCACCATCCGGACGGTCTGGTTGTTGAAACTGGTGAGTTGAGCAGGTGGCGCGGGAGCCGTGCCTTTGGCTCCGGCTTGGGGCGCACGCGGAGGTCCTCCGGCGCGGGGTTGCGGAGAGGCGGCCCAAGTGGGGATCCAGTGCTGATTTGCGCTCTGTGCGAAGGCGCCTGGAAACATCACGCCGGCGCCGATCAGAACCGCGGCGGCCCGGCCAAACACGCGTGTTTTCTTCCGCATCCGCTCCTCCCAACAATCGAATCCCGATGCTGAATTATGTTAACATGCGGGTGCACGTGCCGATACGCAGAAGCGAACAAATACTCGATACCCTACCGGATAGCGACGCGGTCCTGGCGCAGTTCAATCGCCTGATTCAGGAACTGCTGCGCGGCAACATGCATCGCAACACCTTCCGGCCGTGGGAGGTGGAGTTGCTGCTGGATATTGAAACCTGCAATTTGCGCGAATCGGCCAAGCGGGAGACGCTGAAGCGCTACCAGAAAGCCGTGCAAAGGCAGATGGAAAAGGGCGCGCGGCTGCCGATGAAGCTTTCCGAGTATCTGGAGAGCGTGAAGGCGAAGAGGGCGGCCCAACTGCAGGCACAATCTGCTCCTCCGGTGTCACAGGCCCGCTGAGGCGGTAAGGGCGTTATCCTTTAAGCATGGGTTGCGGCGGCGGTTCCATCGGTCCCCGGATAGAAGAATCCAATACGAGCGGCCACATGGTGCATTGCGTCAAATTCGGACGCGAAATGCCCGGCCTGGACGAGATCCCGTTCGATAATCATCCGCTGGGAAAGCGCATCTACGACAGCGTCTCCAAAGAGGCGTGGAAGATGTGGCTGGAACAGATGAAGATGATCATGAACGAGTACCGCCTGAACCTGGGCACGCAAGAGGCGCAGGAGTTCCTGCTCAAGCAGATGGAAGAGTACTTCTTCGGCGCGGGCGCCGCGCTGCCGCCGGGGTACGTGCCTCCGAAGTCGAAGAACTGAGGGGTTGGCGAAGCGTGGGCTACGCTGCTGAGTACACGGTGGCACAGCGCAGTTAGAGGACGTGCATACCTTCAGCAACGGCTGCCCGTCTAAGGTCGTCATCCGTTGTGGCTAGTGGGCAGTTGCCACGCATCGCGATTTCCAGATAAGCGGCATCGTAGGCCGTGAGACCGTGCTTACGGCAAATTGCCTGCGTTAAGTCGAACACTGTGTTCGCCGCAGGCTCATCGACTATGACGGGCAATCGAGCAAGGTCAGCTACGAAATCCCGGATCAGCTCGGATGTAACCCGCTTGCGCCGCTCCCCGACGAGAAGAGCATTCAGAATTTCGTGACGCCAGAACGGCGGAACGACCGCGATGTCGCCGCCCGCAATCCTCTCTGAAATCTCTTCGCTCTTCTGCGCCTTTTCGTCGGGAAAGCACCATGTGAGGACCGTAGAAGCGTCCAGCACGAGTCGATTCACGGCCTGCTCTCGCGGAGCAGTTCCTTGACCGTGATATTCCCGAGTGAGAGCCCATGCCGCTTTCCGAAAGTCCCGAGGCGGCGTGCGGCGGCAGCGATGGCAGGGTCAACAGTGTCCTTGCTCGGGAGCCTTTCGCGTAATGCGTCGAAGGCTTGATCCAAGGCTTCGTCGGCGTCATGAGCAAGGCCCGAGGTGACGGCCTTTTGGAGGATCTGCTCCTGCTCAGGCTTGAGGACAATCGTCATTACGTAGACCCTCTTGGGATCGGCTGCTTTTCAGGTTAACGCTATTTCGGCTTGTACGCCACGCAGTCGATTTCCACCAGCATGTCAGAGTTGTGGAACTTTGCCTCGATGGTGGTGCGCGCGGGGCGGTCGGCGGGGAAGAACTCGGCGTAGGCCTCGTTCATCGCCTTGAAGTCTGCGGCGTCTTTCAAGAACACCGAACACTTGACCACGTCGTTGAGCGTGGCGCCGCAGGTGGCGAGGATGATCTGGATGTTCTGGATCGTGACGCGGGTCTGGTGTTTTACGTCGCCGAGGGAAATCTTGTCGGTAGCGGGATCGACCGGCCCCTGGCCGCTGACGAAGATAAAATCTCCGGCGCGCACCGCGGGCGAGTAAGGCCCGCGGGGCTCCGGAGCATGCTGCGGAAAAATGCGCTCGATGGGCATCCTACGAGCGGGTTATTCCGGTTTCTTGCGGCGAGGCCGGCGGCTTCCGCCAGCACCGCCTCCGCCGGAGGGTTTGGTGGGCCGCTTACGGGCCGGAGCGCGCTTGGGCTTGGGAGGCGGAGGGTTGGGCTCGAAGATGGTCGGCTGACCCTCGACGTAAGGCTGTGGCTCGTACTCTTCCTCCTCTTCTTCGACCTGCGATGCGGCGGGAGGAGGCTCGGGAGCCGGCGGAGGCGCGGGCGGATAGAATTCCGCGCCGAGGTGCACCATCATGACGCCGAGCTCCTCATGCGGCTCCATGCGGACCACGGTTTTGTCCTGCGCGTAGTTTAAGAATTCACTGAACTCCTGGTAGCCGTAGGCGCTGATATCCAGGTGCGGCTGTTCGGCCTTGAACCAGCCGGCCAGATCCTCCACCGGGCAACCGTTCTCGATCTCCAGGCGGTGGTTCTCCAGCACGTCCCGGAGCGGCGGCAGGAGGTCTTCGGGTTTAAGCGCGGCGCGCTCGGGCTGGGCGGAGCCTTTGCGCTCGATGATGTAGCGCCCGCCGGTTCCGCTGACGTGCACCAGATCGCCGCGCTTCAGCTTCTCGACAAAGTCGGAGAAGCTGGAGGCTCCATAAGCCCGCTCATTGAAGGCGGGGTCGAGCTGCAGCATGGTGGATTTGAGCAAGCCGAGCTGTGGCTGGACGGCGCGGCGCTCCAGGACCTGCAGGGCGCGCTCAACCAGAGGCATGGCTTGATCCAGCTCTAGCGGGGCGGGGCGCGGGCGGCGTTCCCCGCGGTCGCCCCTATCCGGGCGGTCGCCGCGATCACCCCGGTCTTGCCGGTCTCCCCTATCCGGGCGATCGCCGCGGTCCGGCCGATCTCCGCGCTCCGGACGGTCTTTGCCGCGCGGCACGCGGACTTCGCCGGGTAGAACGACGGGTCCAGCGGGGGCGTCGCCAATCAGCGATTCAAAGCTGATGAACTCATGGCAATTCTGCTGAAGGATGGTAGAGGTGAAGGCTTTGCCGCCGACCACGAAGACGGTCTTGCCGTATTCCTTGAGCTTGTTCACCAGGGGGATGAAGTCGCTATCGCCGCTGACGATGGCGAAGGCGTTCACGTGCGTATGGGTGAAGGCCATCTCCAGGGCGTCGAGTGCGAGGTTGATATCGGCTCCGTTCTTGTCGCCGCGCGGGGAGGGGATGCGCTGCACCATCTGCACCGCGCTTTCGGCCATCTGGCGCGTGGCGCCGTCCTGGCGTCCCCAGTTGGCGTAGGCGAACTTGGCGACAATGTCGCCGCGCTCTTTCAATGCCTCCAGCACCACGGAAACGTCAAATTCGCGCCGCAGGGTCGATTTGAGACCGATTTCGATATTGTCGTAATCGACGAATACGGCGATGTTCAATTTATCTTGCATTACTTTCTTTCTCCATCGGCTGGATTTTCCAGCCTTCTCACGTCGCTGGCTTCACCAGCGCGGGCGCGTCCGGCCGAAGCCGAGCTACGCGGGTGCCCGGTCAAGCCGTCTGCGGGACCGAGCGGCGGATGAATTCCACAATTCCTTCGAGGGAGGCTCCGGGCTGAAAGACCGCGGCCACACCCAAACGCTTCAAACTTTCGGCATCTTCATCCGGAACGATGCCGCCCACCAGGACGACGACGTCGTCCATATGTTTTTCCTTGAGCAACTCCATCACGCGAGGCACGATGGTGTTGTGGGCTCCGGAAAGAATGGACAGGCCGATTACCTGGACGTCTTCCTGAAGCGCTGCGTTGACGATCATCTCCGGAGTCTGGCGCAAGCCGGTGTAGATGACCTCCATACCGGCATCCCGCAGCGCCCTGGCGATAACCTTGGCGCCGCGATCATGTCCGTCGAGGCCGGGCTTTGCCACCAGCACCCGGATTCTCTGATCCATATTCCGAATCGAAAGACTGTTTCCGTCCCCCATGGGCGGGGACGGATTCTCTTCTATGACTGAGGATACGCCCCAACCGCCTTCTTAAAGGCGGCGCGGTGCATCTGGTAACCAGTATAGCCATATATCGGTGCGCAAGGGGCTGTCCTATAGTTTGGGCATATGACCGGGAGAAAATCGGCAGGAATGCCCACTTATAAAGAGTGGCGCTCTTTCGCACGCGTTCGGCGGCAGTCTATGGCATCGAGGCTCACCTCATCGATGTCGAGGTGGACATGTATCCCGGCGCCAACCGCGACTTCATCACCGTGGGGATGCCGGATACCGCAGTGCGGGAGAGCCGGGAGCGGATCAAGTCGGCGCTGTTGAACTCCGGTTTCGGCTATCCCAATAAATCGGTAACCATTAACCTGGCGCCGGCCAACGTCCGGAAGGAGGGCGCGGGGTTCGACCTCCCCATGGCCATGGGCATCCTGGGGGCGACCGGCGCGGTGGGCGCTTCGGACGACTATATGTTCGTGGGCGAGCTTTCGCTCGACGGAAGCATCCGCCCGATACGCGGAGCCTTGTCGATTGCCGTCGCCGCGCAGCGGCAGGCGCTCCGGAATCTGATCGTGCCGGCCGAGAATGCGGCAGAGGCGTCGATCGCGGAAGGCGTGCGGGTGTTCGGGCTGCGGCATCTGGCTGAGGTGGTCAAGCTGCTGAATCAGCCTGATTCGTTTCAACCAGTTTTGCCGGGTTCTTCGGCCCAGCCCGCGTCAAATGAGAACGGCGGCGCGCCGGACTTTGCGGATGTACGCGGACAAACCACCGCCAAGCGGGCGCTGGAAGTAGCCGCGGCGGGCAACCACAACATCATCATGATCGGCCCGCCGGGTTCGGGGAAGACGATGTTGGCGAAGCGATTCCCCGGAATCCTTCCGCCACTGACCTTCGAGGAGGCGCTTCAAACCACCCAGATCCACAGCGTGGCGGGTCTGTTACCGAAAGGCATGGGCCTGTTGACCCAGCGGCCGTTTCGTTCTCCACACCACACGATCTCCGACGCGGGGCTGCTTGGAGGGGGATCGGGCGTTCCTCGGCCCGGCGAAGTCAGCCTGGCGCACAACGGTGTGCTGTTCCTGGACGAACTGCCTGAGTTCGCCCGCAACGTGCTGGAGCTGCTGCGTCAGCCTCTGGAGGATCATTCGGTCACGCTGGCACGGTCGGTGATGACGCTGGTGTTTCCCGCCAATAGCGTTCTGGTGGCCGCGTTGAATCCCTGCCCCTGCGGGTTCCTGGGCGATTCGACCAAGGAGTGCCGCTGCACCGGCGCGATGATCCAGCGCTATCTCGGGAAATTGAGCGGGCCGCTAATCGACCGCATCGATCTGCACATCGAAGTCCCGGCCGTGCCCTACAAGGAACTCCGCGGCAAGGATCGAGGCGCGAGTTCGGCGGAGATGCGGGCGCGGGTGTGCTCGGCGCGCCAGCTCCAACAGCAGCGCGGATACTATAACGCCAACATCCCGCCAAACGCTTTACGAAAGCTGTGTGCCCTCGACGAAACAGGCGAACGGACGCTCGAAATGGCCGTGCGCCGTCTCGGCCTCTCGGCCCGGGCCCACGACCGCATTCTCAAGGTCGCGCGCACCGTCGCCGATTTGGATCAAGCCGAAATGGTCTCCTCGAAGCACCTCGCGGAAGCGGTGCAATACCGCAGCCTCGACCGCAACTACTGGCAGTAGCGATGCTATTGGAATAGCTGCGGCGCGCAGCTGAACACGCCGAGACAAGCGAACTAAGCGCTGACTTCCACGGGCTGCTGCTGGGCTTGGTCGAGCAACACGCCGCCCCCGAAACTCATGTGGCGCGGCTCCGGACCGCCGGGCGAAACCTTCACCGCGCAGTACTTGAACTCCGGAATCTTGCCGAACGGATCGAGCACCGGATTGGTCAGCATGTTCGCCGCGGCTTCGTAGAAGCAGAAGGGGACGAAGACCGCGCCGCGGGGCGTGCCGTCATCCGCACGTGCATACAGCGAGATTCGCCCCCGGCGGGATTCGATAGTGAGAATGGAGCCGGGGGCGACGCTCAAATCTTCGAGATCGAGCGGATGCAGGGAGGCCACGGGTTCCGGCTCGATGTAATCCAGGTTTGAAGAACGGCGCGTCATCGCACCGGTGTGCCAGTGTTCCAGCTGGCGCCCGGTAATGAGCACCATGGGGTAGTCCTTGTCGGGGCGCTCATCGGCGGAGATGAGATCGGCCGGAACGAACTTCGCGCGCCCGGATTCGGTGGGGAAATTTTCGATGAATACGACAGGATCTCCGGGGTCGCCTTCCTTGACGCATGGATAGGTGACGGAAGACTCGCGCTCCAGCCGGTCCCAGGTGATGCCGGCGATCGAATCCATGCACTTGCGCATCTCGTTGAACACTTCGCTGGGATGGCTGTAATACCAGTTCACGCCGACGCGGCGGGCCAGCTCATTCAGAATCCAGAAATCTTCACGGGCGTCGCCGGGCGTGTCCAGCGCCTTGCGCCCGAGCTGCACCATGCGATCCGTGTTCGTGACCGTGCCGATCTTCTCCGGCCACGCGCTGGCGGCCAGCACCACGTCGGCGAGGTACGCCGTTTCGGTCAGGAAAATATCCTGCACCACCAGGTGATCCAGTGTGGCCATGCGCTTCGCGGGCGTGATCGACGTCCGGATCGGACATGGCGGGGTTTTCGCCCATGACGAACATGCCGCGAATTTCGCGATTCTTCGCGGCGTGGATGGTCTCGACCACGGTGAGGCCGGTATTCTGGATCGAGCTCCGTGCCCCACAGCTTCTCGAAACGCTCCTTCGCGCCGTCCGCGGTGACGCGTTGATAGTCGGGATAGAACATCGGGATCAGACCCGAGTCCGATGCGCCCTGCACGTTGTTCTGCCCGCGCAGCGGATGCAGGCCGGAGCCGGGCTTGCCGATCTGGCCGGTGGAAAGCGCCAGCGCGATCAGGCAGCGCGCATTGTCCGTGCCGTGGACGTGCTGCGAGATGCCCATGCCCCACAGGATGATGGACGCCTTGGACGTGGCATATAGGCGGGCGACTTCGCGGATGGTCTTGCGCGTCGATGCCGCAGATGGGCGCCATCGCTTCCGGCGAGAACTTCTTCACGTTCTCGGCCAGCGCTTCATAGCCGGAAGTGCGGTCCGCGAACGAACTTCTTGTCCACCAGCCCTTCCTCGACGATGACATGCAGCATCGCGTTGAGCAGCGCCACGTCGGTGTCGGGATTGAACTGGAGGTAGTAAGTCGCGTGGCGCGCCAGATCGCTGCGGCGCGGGTCGGCCATAATCAGCTTCGACTCCCGTTTTTCACGGCGTTCTTGATGAAGGTGGCGGCCACGGGATGATTCACCGTGGGGTTCGCGCCGATCAGGAAGATCACTTCCGCGTTCGCCACGTCGCGCACCTGGTTCGAGACCGCGCCGGAGTTGATGCCTTCGATCAGCGCCGCCACGCTCGATGCGTGGCAGAGGCGCGTGCAGTGGTCGACGTTGTTGGAGCCGAAGCCGGTGCGCACCAGCTTCTGGAAGAGGTACGCCTCTTCGTTGGTGCATTTGGCGGAGCCGAAACCGGCCAGCGACCGCTTGCCGTACTTATCGCGAGTGTCGCGGAATCCTTTGGCGGCGAAATCCAGCGCTTCTTCCCAGGTGGCTTCGCGGAAAACGTCCTGCCAGTTTTCAGGATCGACCACGAAGTCCTTGGTCTTCGGAACGCCCGGTTTGCGGATCAGCGGCTTGGTCAGGCGATGCTTGTGCTGGACGTAATCGAAACCGTAGCGGCCTTTCACGCACAGGCGGCTCGAGTTCGCCGGGCCGTCCTTGCCCTGCACGTAAAGGATCTTGTTGTCGCTGACGTTGTAGGTGAGCTGGCAGCCGACGCCGCAGTAGGGGCAGACGGAATCGACTTTCTTCTCGGCTACGGTCATTGCCGGCATGCGCGGGCGGGCATCAGCGCGCCGGTGGGGCACGCCTGGACGCACTCACCGCAGGCCACGCAGGTGGAATTGCCCATGGGATCGTCGAAGTCGAAGACGATCTTCGAATGGCCGCCGCGGAAAGCGTAGCCGATGACGTCGTTGACCTGATTCTTCGCGGCAGGCCCGCACGCAACGCTTGCACTGGATGCAGGCGTCGAGATTCACGGCCATCGCCGGATGCGAAAGGTCTTCGGCGGGCTGATGCCGCGCGGCGAAGCGCGGCTTGCCGACGGACAGCTTCTTGGCCCAGAGATCGAGCTCGGAGTTGAGCGTGTACGACGGTTTCGGGAACGTCGGAGAGCAGCAGCTCCAGCGACATCTTCTGGCTGGTGACGGCGCGCGGCGCTATCGCTGGTGACCTCCATCCCTTCCTTGGGATAGCGGCAGCAGGAGGGCGCGAGCACGCGCTCGCCTTTAATCTCCACCATGCAGGTGCGGCAATTGCCGTCGGCGCGCATGCCGTCCATGTAGCACAGGCGCGGAATCTCCACGCCGTGGCGCTGCGCGGCCTGGAGGATGGTTTCTCCCGGACTGCAGTCCACGGCCTTGCCGTTCAAGCGGAAGGTGACCGGCGGCGGCAGTGTCTTGTGGAAATCCGTTCTTAGCTTGCATTACGCGACTTCTCCCATTAGACAACTTCGCCCGGAAAATATTTGAGGACGGTGAGCGCCGGATTCGGCGCGGCCTGGCCCAGGCCGCAGATGGAGGCGTCCATCATGGCCTGCGATAACTCCTGGAGCAGCGGCGCATCCCACCGCTTCTCCTCCATCAACTGGAGAGCCTTGACCGTGCCGACGCGGCAGGGCGTGCATTGCCCGCAAGACTCATCCGAGAAAAATTTCATCAGATTCCGCGCGACAGCGGCCGCCGTGTCCTGCTTCGAAAATATGACGATCGCCGCCGATCCGATGAAGCAGCCGTATGGCGTCAGGGTATCGAAATCGAGCGGAATATCGGCTTTGGACGCAGGCAGGATTCCGCCCGAAGCTCCGCCGGGAAGATACCCGTACAGCTCATGCCCATCCAGCATGCCGCCGCAATATTCGTCGATCAGTTCGCGCAGAGTGATGCCGGCGGGAGCCAGATGCACTCCGGGCTTCTTGACCCGTCCGCTAACGGAGAAGGAACGCAGGCCCTTTCGTCCGTTGCGGCCATGCCCGGCGAACCAGGCGGGACCTTTTTCGAGGATCTCGCGCACCCAGTGCAGGGTCTCCATGTTGTGCTCGAGCGTGGGGCGTCCGAACAAACCGACTTGCGCCACGTAAGGCGGACGCAGACGAGGCTCGCCGCGCTTGCCCTCGATCGATTCGATCATGGAAGACTCTTCGCCGCAGATGTAGGCTCCCGCGCCGCGGCGAAGATGGATCGCGGGAATCGGGCACGGAGGATTCGCCTGCAGCGCCGCGATCTCCTGTTGCAGGATCGCCCGGCAGCCGTGATACTCATCGCGCAGATAGACGTAGATGGCGTCGATGCCCACCGCCCAGGCGGCGATCAACGCGCCTTCGATGAAACGGTGCGGATCGCGCTCCAGGTAATAGCGGTCTTTGAAGGTCCCGGGCTCGCCCTCGTCGATGTTGATGGCCATCAGACGCGGAGCCGGTTCGGCCGCGACCAGCTTCCATTTGCGCCCGGCCGGGAAACCGGCGCCGCCGAGGCCGCGAAGGCCGGAGTCCTCCATCATCGCGATGACGTCGGCCTTGTTCTTCTCTCCGGCGATGCAGGACGCAGCCAGCGCGTATCCGCCCGCGGCTCGATACGCCTGCGTAATCAATGTGGCCGGGCGTGACTTCGCAGGTTTGCGCGGGATGGGTCACGCTGGCGGCTCTCCACCGCTTTGGTGACGAGGTCGGCGGTCGCGTGGGGAATCGGATTCTGGCCGACGACGGCGACCGGCGCGGTCTCGCAGCGTCCTACGCAGGGTGCATGAAGGACGCGAACGTCGGAGCCGAGAATGCCAGGAAGGCGATCCAGCAGCTTCTGCGAACCGGCCAGCTCGCAGGCGATCGAATCGCAGACGCGGACGGTGATTGCCGGAGGAGCGGTCTGCCCCTCCTTGATCACATCGAAATGATGGTAGAAGGTGGCGACTTCATAAACTTCGGCCATCGCCATTTTCATCTCAGCCGCCAGCGCAACCAGGTGCGGGGCGGATAGACAACCGTACTTGTCCTGGATTTTGTGCAGGTGTTCGATCAGCAGGTCACGGCGGCGAGGTTCATTTCTCAGGAGCGCCAACACTTCCTTACGAGCCTGCGGGATCGACCTGGCGGCCCTTGGGGGTGGAGCGGACTCGACCGCGCCGGCCGCCCTTCTTTCCGTTCTTTCCGTTCGACTCAGTCGGAGCCGGCGGGGGTGTGGAAATGGTGACAGAATCGCTCATCGACTCCCCGCCTTCAACGGTCGAATACCTTGGTTTTTCATTGGGTTCCGGCGTTCAGCGGCCGCCAGCGCAAGCCTGGTGGCCGACAGCCCATGTTATCATACGGATGGGTTATCACTAAGGTCCCTCCATGCTTGTCGAGTTCTTCGGTATTCCGCGCGAACGGGCCGGCGTGGCCGGTATCGAGGTGCGGGCCGAGACGCTGGGGCAGCTCTTCGCAACCCTCGCTGTGGAAATCCCCTCATTTGACGGTTTGATCGGCGAACATCAATTGCATTCCTGCTTCGTGGCCAACCTGAATGGAGACCGGTTCGTCAGCGATCCGGGCACGCCACTCCGCGAAAACGACCGCGTCTTAATCCTTTCTGCTGACGCGGGAGGGTGAACTCTCCATGGCCTTCGGCTACCACGGCCGCTATCTGCGAGTCGATGTTTCTAACGCTCATGCGGAATTCCGGTCTTTAGACGACTCGCTTTTGCGGCAATTCCTGGGGGGCAGCGGCCTTGGCGTAAAGCTGCTGCTCGACGAAGGCGCCGCGACGGCTGATCCTTTGTCACCCGAAGCCCCGATTGTCTTCGCCTTCAGCCCGCTGGTGGGGAGTCCGCTGACCACCTCGGCCAAGTTTGCGGTGGTGAGCAAGAGTCCACTCACCGGGCGTATCAACGATTCGCTTGCCAGCAGCGGTTTTGCTGTCGCGGGGAAGCGCTGCGGGTGCGACGCGATCATGATTGTGGGCCGCGCGCCGGAGCTTTCGGTGCTGATTATTGACGATGGCGAAGTTCATCTTGAGTCCGCGGAAGAACATCGCGGCGCGACCTGCCGGGAAACGGAAGCAGCGCTGAGAGAGCGGTTGGGAGCAGGGTTTCGAGTCGCTTCTATCGGTCCGGCGGGCGAGAACGCGGTCCGCTACGCAACGGTCTCGCATGACGGGCGTCATGCCGGTCGCGGAGGCAGCGGGGCCGTGCTCGGCGCGAAGAACATCAAGGCCATCGCGGTGCGCGGGACGCGGTACACCGAATGGGCGCATCCGAAAGAAGTGACGGAGCTGAGCCGGTCGTTATCGAAGCGATCCTTCGGTCCGGCGACGGCGAAATACCGCGAGCTCGGCACTGCGTCCAATCTGCTCACCTTCAACCGCTTCGGCGCGCTGCCGACGCGCAATTTCCAGACCGGATCGTTTGAGGAAGCCGCCGCCATTTCCCCAGAACAACTGACAGCGACCCGCTCGAAGACTCGCGAGAGCTGCGTCACCTGCACCATCGGCTGCGAGCACATTTACGGGTCGGGCAAGAACGGCGTGCGCGTCGAGTACGAAAGCCTGTTCGCGCTCGGCTCCTTGTGCGGGGTCAGCGACGCGGATGCTGTGTTGCAGGCTTCGCAGCGGTGCGACGAATTGGGGCTCGACACGATCAGCGCCGGGGGCACGATCGCCTTCGCCATGGAGTGCGTCGAGCGCGGCTGGCTGGATGCGCCGTGGTTGAAATTCGGCGAGCGGAACAGCGATGCTTCGCGCGATCGAGCTGATTGGGGCTCGCGAAGGGCTGGGGGATTTGCTGGCGGAAGGCAGCCGCCGTGCGGCGGAGGTGATCGGTCACAACAGCATCGCCATTGCGCCGCAGGTTAAAGGCCTGGAGATTCCCGGCTACGAGCCGAGGGCGCTGCAAACCATGGCCCTAGGATTCGCAGTCGGCGCGCGCGGGGCGGATCATAATCGCAGCGGGGCTTACGAAGTCGATTTTTCAGAGAAGGTCGACCGGCGGCACGTGACGATTGACGCAGTGCAGCATGCGATTGAGACCGAGGATAAGGCCGCGCTGATGGACTCGCTGATCATGTGCAAGTTCCTGCGCGGTATTTTCGAGGATTTTCACGCCGAGGCCGCGGAGATGCTCCGCAACGTCACCGGCTGGGACGCGACAGGCGAGGAACTGCGCGAGACGGCGCGGCGCATCGTCTCACGCGAAGCGGCAGTTCAACGTGATCGCCGGATGGACGCCGGCCGAAGACACACTGCCGGAGCGATTCCTTAACACGCCCCTTCCGAACGACCCCGCGGCTTCCTTGAGCCGCGAGCGGCTGGATGCTTTGGTGACGGAATATCACCGTCAGCGGGGCTGGTAATCGCTACGCCAGCCCTGCATCGGCCAGAGCCTTCGAGTAATCTTCCGGCGTATTGAGATTCCTGAGCGTGCGGAGCTCCGGATCGACCGAGAGCATCTCCTCCGGACTCACGCGGCGCGTGCGCACGGCGTCGAAGAGAAATACCGGCCGCAAGCGATCCTGCGCCAGCAACGCTTCGACCTGCGGAAGTGTCGCACGGCGGTAGATCGCGGAGAGCGGGTGAGGGAAGCCGTCGATGTCCATCACGGCGATATCGTCGTCGCCGAGCAGTTCGAGCATGCGAGTGACGAAAGCCGGAGCCAGCATCGGCACGTCACAACTGGTGACATACGCGGCTTCGACAGATTCGGGGAGTGCTTTGAGCCCCGCTCGCAATCCTTCCAGAGGCCCGCGCTGCTCGCGTTCGTCGCGGGTCACGATCACGCGAGCCAGGCAATGGCGGCAACGCCTGCTCCTGCGCGGCGACGGCGACGATGGGGGAAGCAACGCTACCAAGCAGCCGCACCACCCGCTGCAGCATCGTCTCGGCGCCGAAAGGCAGCATGGCTTTCGAAGTTCCCATGCGCGTGGACTTTCCGCCGCACAGCACGATGCCGGCGATGCTCGTGAGACTCACGGTTTCATCCCGAGGCGCACCAGGGCTGCTCGTGTTTGCGGTTGCTTCCAGTAACTTACGGAACGCAACGACACCGCGGCGGTTCTCGCGGGAACGCGGGACGATGAAAATCGTACTGCTCGGCTTGCACCGGCAGGAATCCGAGGCCGGCGCTGCGAGCGATCGTATCCAGCGTCATGCCCCAATCCGCGCGATGCTGGAGCACCGCGGCAGCGACGGCGTTGTGGTTGCGAGGCTGCACGGCATATCCGTGCGGCTTGGCGCCACGCAAGAGCCGGTCGATCAGCACGCGGGTGCCGCTGCCTTGATTGCGATTCACCATGACGCAGTCCGGATCATGAATCGCATTGGCGATCGCTTCCTCCGCCGTGCGGCCTTCAAAGCGAGCGTCGCCGTGCCGGAACACGATGCCCTGTTGGCGCCCGTAACCGGGGATTAAATCGAGCGTGGGCGTCAGAAACGGCCGGTTGTATTGGTTGGTGATCGGGTCCAGCAGATGAACGCCCGCCAGATCGCATTCGCCGCGCTTGGCGGCCAGCAATCCTCCGGTGCTGCCGACGGCCAGAAACTTGGATCGCACGCCGCGCCGCTCCAGTTCTCCCAGAAGATAATCGAGCGCGATGCAGTGGCTGCCGATCACGACAAGATCGGCCAGGTGAAGCTCGCGGCTCAGAAGCTGGACGTTGATGAGCGTGCCGGCCTCAACAATCTCCTCATGCCGCCCGATGGTCGCGAAACCGTCGGCGCGGCTGAACGTGGTGACGCTGCCGGAGCCCTGCCCCATCGGGTAGGCGGCGAGCGAAGTCTCCTTGCCCTCGCCAGGAATCTCGACCAATCCCACCAGCAGGTACTCCGTCCGGCCGATTTCGCTATTCACTTTGACGGCCAGCCGCGCGGGAACCGCGACGCGTTCCTCCGAGCCGGCGGCCGGCCAGCATGCGAATCACCGGCGCAACGAATTCGTGAAAGGTGAAGATCGCGGAAGTGGGGAAGCCCGGTAGAACCACCACCGCGCGCCCGCCCGTCGCGGCCAGGCAAATCGGTTTGCCGGGCTTCAGCGCGACGCCATGCGCAACGATTCCCGGATCGTCCAGTTCGGCCACCACTCGATACGACACGTCACCCGCGCCCTTGCTGGTTCCTCCGGAGAGCAGCACCATGTCGGCGGACGCAAGCGCCTCGCGAAGGCGCTCGCGCAAGGCCCCGGCGTCGTCATGGGTGATTCCGAGCCGGAGCGGCTCTCCGCCCAATTCGCGCACGGCGTCGGCGAGAACCTGTCCATTGGAGTCGTACACCTTGGCCGGCTGCATCTGCTCACCGGGCGCGATGATTTCATCGCCGGTGGAAAGGATCGCCACTACCGGCTTCCGCCAAACGGGAACCTGCGCGACGCCGATGGCGGCCAGCACTCCGGTATCGCGGCTGGTCAGGACGCGGCCGCGGCGCAGGACCGTTTCTCCGGCGGTGATATCGGTACCGGCGAAGGAGACGTTGCTGCCCGCGGTGACCGCGCGGGCGACGCGCAGCTCGCGGCCTCGCGCCTCGGCGTGCTCCACCATGACAACTGCGTCCGCGCCACGCGGAACCATGCCCCCCGTGGCGATCGACACCGCCGTTCCGGGCGCAATAGAAGTGCTGGGGACGACTCCAGTGTGAATCTGCTCTTCGCCTAGATGCAGAGTCCGCGGAGATTCCTCCGACGCCCCGAACGTATCTTCCGCCACCACAGCGAAACCATCGACGTTAGAGCGATCGAAGGAGGGGACATCGACGGGTGAGACGACATCGTCGGCTAGCACGCGGCTGAGAGCCTGATCGAGGGGGATGGTTTCGGTCCCACGCGGAGTAGCGTCAATCGCGGCGCGGAATCGCCGCTCGGCTTCGTCGCGGTCGAGAACCTGGAGGAATTGCTCCTGTTCAGTCATACAACATCAGTCATACAACCGGGTCATCATAGAGAAAAACCTGCACCTCGCTGCCCGCCGCGAAGCCTTCGCTGTCGTCGCCAACGATGACAAAACCGTCGGCGCGAGTGGTTGACGATAGCATCGACGCGCCGCCGATGGCCAACGGTTCAACCCGTCCGTTTTCGATTTTGACGCGTGCGTAATCCAGCCGCCCAATCTGCGAATTGATCTTGCGATTCAGCTTGGCGTGCACGGGGCGGTAGGGCCACGTTTTGCTCCGCCCGCCTAGAACTCGCACGGCGCGGCCGCCGAAGAAATCGTAGCCGCACAGGCAGGAGACGGGATTGCCGGGAAGAAGAATCACCAGGCGATGGCCCATGCGTCCGAGCCCCGTGGGACTGCTGGGGCGCATGGCGATGCCGTGCACCGCGAGCTCGCCGTACTGTGCGACCAGCATCGGCGCAAGATCCTCCACGCCCACACTCGACCCTCCCGAGACGATGACGATATCGGCTTCGGCTTGCAACGCGGCGAGGATGGTTTCGTTGTCGTCGGGGACGGGTCCGGGAAAATCGGCCACGCCTCCGTCGCGTTCGACCAACGCGGCGAGCATGGGACCGTTGGCGTCGGCGATATGAAAGCCATGGGGACGCTTCCCCGCAGGGAGAAGCTCATTTCCGGTGACCACGATCCGCACGCGGGGCTTCCTGACCACGCTGACTTCCCCGCTGGCCGATCGAGCTGAGAACGCCAAGGTCCTGAGGGCGCAGCACGCGGTCCTGGCTTCCAGCACGGTCGTGCCGCGGACGATGTCTTCTCCACGCCTGCCTACGTTTTTCTCGGGCGAGACCGCCGCAAGAGCGCTGATGCGATTGGGCGATTCGTCGGGTTCGACGAACTCGGCGGGAAGCACGGCGTCGGCGCCGCGCGGAATCGGTGCGCCGGTCATCACGCGAATCGCTTCGCCCGCAGCGATCGATCCTTCAAACGGCCGGCCCGGCATTGAGTCTCCGATCACAGTGAGGGGCAGGCGGGTGTAGGAGGTCGCGCCCTCAGTGCTGCTGGCGGCCACGGCGTAACCGTCCATGGTTGCGCGATCGAACCCCGGAACATCGACTTCGCTGACAATCGAGGCCGCCAGCACCCGGCCCGCGGCATCCCGCAACGGGACGGTCTCCGCGCTCAGTGTCGAGGTCTGCGCATCCAGCCACTCCAGCGCAGCTTCCACCGTGTGACGGTGTGCGAAACCGCGCATCCGCACGTCGTCGGCTTTAAGGGGATGCTGCAAATGGATCGGGCCCTCGCTTCATCGTACTTCACGGGGTCACTCTTACAAGCTGACGAAGCGATTCCGGCAGGTTGTTGAAATCCGCGGAACTGACCTGGGCGGGCGTTAGAGGGTCCGGTCCGTTTTCCTTGAGCGCGGCGGTTCCGGCCGGGCTCAACAGCAGTTGAAGGAACTTGATCGCGTTCTGCTTGTTGGGGGCGTCCTTGAGCATGGTGATGCCCCAAGCCAACCGCGAGCCGGGAACGGCAATGGTCCGCGCGCTCTTCGGGACTCCCAGGCCTGGCAAAACTACCACGGCCTGCCGATATTGGGTCTCTTTCGCAGGGTCGGAGAAGTTAAGCTCATCGGGAAGATCCACGTAGCGGTAGTCGGGATTGGTGGCTGCCGTCGCGCGGGCGTTGTGTTCGTAGGTGAACTGAAAATCGAACTGTTTGCCAAGCGTGGCCCCGGAGTTCTGGCCCATGATGACCAGATGCTCCAGAAGATCGTTATACAGATTCGGCACTTTGTAGTGTTCTTCGGCGAGCTGGAAGATCATCGGTGCCCGATACGCCCCCGGATCCAGGAACCAGTTGCCTCCGCCGATTGCGACACCCGGCATGGTGAGGATCTCGTACCACTTCGCCGTTGCCTTTGGAATCGAATCCGGCGGATGGAACGGCGTGCTGGGATCGGCGATGGGCGGGAGTTTTTTCGCCGCCAAACCGCTCGCCGAATACGCCAGCACGCTCCGCCCATGCGCGAAGACGATGTCGAAATTGGCATAGCCTGCGGGCTTGAGTAAGAGATCGATGTCCAGATAGTCGGCCGGAGCGTAGAGGTCGCTGGGGTGTCCTCCCGCAGTGATCTGCCGGCCCGCGTCCACGCTACCCATGGCTTGGTCCTTCACTTGGATTCCGGTTTGGCAGGTGAACATCTTTTCGAGCGGCTGGAAAGCGCGCGTCAGGCTGCCCGCGCGATAAACGATCAACTGCTGGGAGGACGCCGGAACGCAGTTCTGCGCCGCGGCGAGCGCGGTGAGAAGGAGGTTGAGAGAGAATATTTTCTTCAGCACGCCGGACTCCTTTTTAAAAAGCGCGAACCGGTTTAAAAAAGCGCGAAGCGGACGGAAGCAGTGATCAACCGCGGATCGCCCAAATGCGCCAGATAGCTGCCGGTGCTTTGCCCGGTGATGCTGCCGGGCCCCAAGGTCGACCAGTAAGATACATTCGTCGCGTTGTTCATGGTGACACGGAAAGTGGTTGCCTTGCCCGCGATGCTGGTGGTGTAGCGCACGCCGAAATCGAACAGGTTGTACTCCGGAGTGAACTCGCTGTTGATGTCGTCCACGGGGCGGCGGCCCACGTGTTGCCAGTCGACATTGAAGAACAGGCCCGTCACTTTGGGAACGTGATACTCGCCGAGGATATTGGATTTGTAATCCGGGATGCCGACGAAATCCTTGTCATTCGTGGCGGCGACGCCAGTGTCGGTCAGCTTGGGATTCAGGATCTCAATACCGCCCGTGAGCATCAGGCTGTTGAAGACGCGGCCGGAGAGCATGGCTTCCGCGCCGTAGTTAAGCTGATTGCCGGTGATCTGGTAAACCTCGCAGTTCGCCGTGCCGGATTGCGCGCCGCAAATCGAATTCGTCACGCCGCCGATGTAGTTGGCGAACGGCCGCTCCAGCCGGAAGAGAGCTGTCGAGAAGTTGATTCGGCGGAGCCGCAGCTTGTAGCCGATCTCGCCTTCGGTGCTGCGGTAGGGCGGCAAAGGCAGGCTCGCATTGACGATGTAGGTGCTGCCGCTGCTGGCCGCAGCAACGTCAGGAGCTTGAATGCTGTCGACGAAGGTTGCGTAGACGGTCATGTTGGCTTGCGGCTTGAACAGGATGCTGGCCGAAGGGCTGACGCCCTGAAACACGTACCCGCCGGGAATCCAGGTTCGCGAGTAGCCGGTGGCCGCTGTGTCCGTGTAGCTGTCGGTCCAGGTCCAGTCCTGGCTCGCGCCGACGCGCACGATCCAGCGCTCTGCGAAGCTGATGGAGTCGCTGAAGCTGAAGCCTTGCTGGCGGATGATGCTGGATTCGTAGATTCCCGTGGAGGGGCTGGTCTTGGCGTAAGAGAACAATCCGCTTGGCGGCACCAGGTCGATCATCGGATTGGCGATGTTGGCCTCGCAGACTCATTGAAAGGTGCAGAGCGGGGTCTTGGCGGGACCGCTTACAGGTGCGTAACTCGTGAATCGATAGCCGGTGCTGCCGATCACCACCGCATGTTGCAGGAAGCCGGTCTTGAAGTGGCCGTTCAGATACGCCAGGTCGCTGTCCACGTCAAAGCGCGGCGCTAACGAGGAAAACGCGTTGGCCAGGTACGTCTTGTAGTCGCCCTTATTGTCCAGGAGCTGATTCACGGCGGTGTTGATGTTGCGGTCCGAGACTTGATCGAGAGCGCTCACCACCAGTTGCCAGTTGCGGCTGAAGTCGTGCCGCACGCGCACCTCTCCGATCTTCGAAGTGAGGTTCACGCCCGAGAAAGATTGGCCGTAGCCCGGCGTGGTCGGGTCTGGCGCGTTCAGCGGGATCAAAATGCTCTTCGAGCCTGGCACAGAGAGCGGAGTCGTCGTCGGCGAATACGCGAACCAACCCGGGTATCCGGTCTGGAATAAGTTGTAGTAGCTGTAATTGCCCTCGATCACGGTGTGATCGGTGGGGCGATAATCCATCGCACCCGAGGCCAATTGGCGGCGCAGCTCACTGGCCTTCACGTAACCGCTGCCGTCTGCCAACAGGAGGTTCGTGCGGTAACCGAACTTCTTGCGCTTCCCGAGCCGGCCGCTTAAGTCGGTGTGGATGGTGCCCACGCTATTGCCTTCGTAATCCAGCTCGACTTCGGCCAGCGGCTGGTCGGTCGGACGCTTGGTGACGAAGTTGAACATGCCGGAGGGATTGGCCGGGCCGTAGAGCGGTCCGCCGAGCCCGTTCAGCACTTCCACTTGTTCGTATTCTTCGAGAGCCGACGGTGTGGTGACCGCGATACCCATGCCGTCCTTACGGTCGTTCTGCATGTTGCTGCCCTGCATGCCGCGCGTCTCCGGACGAAGCACCTCCGGCCCTTGCATTTCTTGGAACGAAGCCAGCGGGAGATACTTGGCGGCTTCCTTGAAATTGCGCGATTGCGTATCGTCGATCAACTGGCGAGAGATGACATTGACCGAATACGGCAAATCCAGGATCGGAACGGACCCGAAGGGTCCGCCCGGCGCGACGTTGTCGACGCGGTAAGCGTTTTCCACCGATCCAGAAACGTTCACGTTCTGCGAGAGTCCCGCCAGCGTCAGTGCGAAATCGTAATTCACGCTCTGGCCGGCGTCGACTTTTAGACTCCCGCTCGAGCTGGCTTGGAAGTTCGAGGCGGCAACCGCGACCGCATACGTCCCCGGCTGCAGCGTCCTAAAAGCATACGCGCCTTGTGCGTCGGTGACCGTCGCGGCCACAGCCTTAGTTTCCTGGTTGGTCAGCGTAACTTGGGCGCCGGAAACCGCGGCTTGACTGGGGTCGCGGACCACCCCGGCGATTTGGCCGGCCGGAGTCTGGCCAAGCACGAGATATGCTCAGAAATGCATATATTAGAGCGGGCAGATATAGCTTAAAATTCATCTTTAAGCGAGGATACACGGAATGTGGTGCGCTGCAAATATGAGATTCACAGTCATGTGTATATGATCCGAATCGAAATTGAGCCGGTCTGGCGCTTCCGCCGCGAGGGCGCTGCGGAGCCTCCGGCGGTGATCCTGGAGTTACTGAACGAGATCCGCGTCACCGGCAAGATCACTCATGCGGCGGAGCGGGCCAACCTGTCCTACCGGCACGCTTGGAACCTGATTCAGAAATGGTCGGCATTTTTCGGGGTGCCGCTGGTGGACCGGAAGCAGGGCATCGGAACCAAACTGACGCCCTTCGGGGAAAAGCTGGTCTGGGCCGGGCAGAGGTTGCAGGCCAGGCTGGGTCCGCAGCTCCAGAACCTGGCGCAGGAACTGGAGACGGAGATCAACCAGCTTCTGCCGGCGGTTCCGTCCGTGATCCGGGTTCACGCGAGTCACGGGTTCGCGGTGTCCAAGCTGCGCGAGCTTCTGTTACAGGAACAAGACCTGGGCATCGACTTGCGCTACGTCAGCAACCAGAATTCGCTGGTTTCGCTGGCGAAAGATGAGTGCGACCTGGCAGGCATGCACCTGCCGCAGGGCGAACTCCGCGAAAGAAGCATCGCCGCAAGCAAAGGCTTGCTGAGCCCGAGCGTTCACCGCGTCATCAGCTTCGTTACGCGCGAAATGGGCTTGATGGTCCAGCCGGGGAATCCATTCGGCATCGCCTCAATGGCGCGGTTGGTGAACCCTTCGGTCCGGTTTGTGAATCGCGATCCAGACTCGGGCACCCGCCTGTTATTCGATCAATTGCTGGCGCAGGAAGGGATCGATCGCTCAGGCATCGAGGGTTATGAGCACGTCGAGTTCACCCACGCAGCGGTGGCGGCATATGTCGCCAGCGGCATGGCCGACGTCAGCTTTGGCGTGGAAGCCGCGGCGCGTCAATTTCATCTCGACTTCATCCGCCTGGTGACCGAGGACTATTTCTTCGTCTGCCGCAAGCAGTTCCTGGAGACGGAGGCGATGAAACGGCTCCTGGAGATTATGCGGAGCGAGGCATTTCAATCGGCCATTTCCAAATTGCCGGGATACAAGTGCGTGGACGCGGGCGCGGTCAAGACGGTGCCGCTGGTGTTCCAGCGCTCGGTTTAACAGGCGATTTTTTCGCTTGACACGGGTCTACTTCTGTTATAGTCTCGGTAACCGAGGTTATACATGAGCAGGCCGGCCGACTTGGTCCAGGGAACTCTGGACCTTCTTCTTCTCAAGATTCTGGCGCTAGAACCGCTGCACGGATGGGCGATCAGCCAGCGTCTCACGCAGGTTTCTTCCAACATTCTTCAGGTGAGCGACGGATCCCTTTATCCGGCGCTGCACAAGCTGGAGCAAGAGGGTTGGATCAAGGCGGAATGGAAGACCAGCGAACTGGGGCGGCGCGCCAAGTTTTATGCCTTGACGCGGCTGGGCCGCAAGGAGCTGGACCGTCAGGTGGCGGACTGGGCGCGGCTTTCCACGGCCATAACCAACGTGGTGCAATTGCCTGAACTGAATTGACCTTGCCCGAACTGAATCGACAACGATGACGATGCGCCCGGAGCACTGGCTATATTCGATCCGCTACGGCGGGCCGGTATGGCTGCGCAACCTGTTTCAGCGGGATCAATCCGAGGCGGAATTGGACGAGGAGTTGAGTTTCCACCTGGAACGGCAGATCCAGGAAGACGTGGCGCGCGGAATGGACCCGGGCGAGGCTCGGGAGCGCGCCACGCAAGCCTTTCGAAGGATCGCAAGGGTCAAGCAGGAGTGCCGCGACGTTCGCCGCGTCAACGCGCTGGAGGATTTGGCGAAGGACGCGATGCACGCCGCGCGAACGCTGCGCAAGGCTCCGGTGTTCGCGGTGACGGCTGCCGTGACCATCGCTCTGGGCGTCGGGCTGAGCACGGCGATCTTCAGCGTGACGCACTCGGTGGTGCTGCGCTCTTTGCCTTACCCGGATTCCGGGCGGCTGGTGATGGCGCTACGCGACATGCCCAAGCGCGGCGTGCAGGACTATCCTATGTCCGCGCCGGATTTCGCAGACATCCACTGGGACTCGAAAGCGGTGTTTGAAGATTTGGCGGCGGTATCGTCAACCAGCCGAAGCACGGTGATCCCCAGGCAGGACGGAACTCCGGAGCAGGTTCGAATTCAATCCGCCACTCCTGGTCTGTTGCCGCTGCTGGGCGCCAAGACGGTTCTGGGCCGGAGCTTCGAGGATTCGGACGGGCAAGGCGCCGCACGGCAGGCCGAACCCGCCATCATCAGCTACGAATATTGGAAGCGCCGCTATGGAGGCGATGAGTCCGCGCTGGGCCGGCCGATTTCCGAAGCCGGCGCGGTGATTGTAGGCGTGCTGGAGCCCGGATTCGAGTTACTTCTTCCGCCGCGCCTCGGGATTGGACCGCAGCCCCGATATCTGGCTTCCCCTGCGCGTCAGCAATTCCGCGGGACGCAATGCCGGTACGCTGCGCATCATTGGAAGGCTGAAGCCGGGATTGAAGCTGGCTCAAGCGCAGAGCGCCCTGGACGGGCTGGCGGCCGAGTTCGAGCGGAAGTTCCCGGTCAAGGCGACTTCGGGTTTTGCGATCCGGCTGGATCCCATGCGGCACTATCTGGTGGCCGAAGTGCAGCCGACCATTCTCGCGCTGGCGGGAGCGGTAGTTTTCCTGTTGCTGATCGCCTGCGCCAACGTCGCGAATTTGCTGTTGATCCGGACGTCTTTGCGCGAGCGCGAATTCGCCATGCGCGCCTCTCTGGGAGGCACGGCGTTCCGGCTGACCCGTCAATTGATCGCTGAGGCGCTGGTGCTCGCCGGGATTGGCGCTGCGTTAGGCGTGGTGCTGGCTTGGACAGCGATCTGGGAGTTGCGGCGTCTCGCACCCCTGACTCCGGGATTGTTGAGTCTGCCCCGGCTGGGCACGGTCGGCGTCGCGGGCGCTGCGATGGGCTTCGCCATTGTTGCGACAGCCGCTGTCGCGATTCTTCTGGGAACCGTCACGGCATGGCGCGCCGCCAGGCCGGACGTAATTCGGGTCCTGCGCTCGAATCGAGGCACGGATTCGAGTGGCCGCTCCGGTACCCGGTTCCGCAACTGCATCGCCGGTGTTGAAATCGCCTTGTGCTTCGTGCTGCTGATCGGTTCCGGGTTGATGTTTCGCAGCTTTCTGGCGATGCGGCATATCGGCTTGGGCTACGATCCTCGCGACGTTTTGATTTTCCGCCTTACCGGAACTGAGCGCGGCGCTCCAGCGAGGGCGGCCTTCGGAGAAGAACTGGAAGCCCGTTTGAAGGCGCTTCCTGACGTTCAGGCAGTCACCTCAAGCAGCGCTTTGCCGCTGGCGGAAGGGTTTCAAGTAATCCGCTGGGGCAAGCCGGACGAACCCGCGGACGCCATCGCCGGCGCCGCCGATTATCAAGCCGTGCGCCCCGGTTATTTTGAGGCTCTTCGGACGCCGTTGCTGGAAGGACGCGCATTCACTAAAGAGGACGATACGCCGGATAAGCGGGTGGTGATCGTGGACCAGCTATTGGCGGCTCGGGAGTTTCCCATGGAATCCGCGGTGGGCAAGCGCTTGATCGTGTCGGTTCCGGGACAGGGGCCGCAGCCTTACGAGGTGATCGGCGTGGCGGCGCATCAGCGGGAAACCTCCCTCGCCGAAGCCGGGCGGGAGCAGATTTATTCGACCGATGGCTTGGCCGGATATCCGATCTCGGGCTATTGGGCGGTGCGCATCTCCGGAGACCGGGCCAAGAGCACGGCGGAGATCCGCGGAGTGCTGGCCAAACTCGACCGGAACATAGCCGTTTCGCCCATGCCGCGGATGCTTGCTTTCGTGGAGCGGGCCCAGTCAGGCACGCGCTTCTCGGTGCTCCTTATCGGGGCGTTCGCCGCCATAGCCGCCTTGCTGGCCGGGCTCGGGCTCTATGGCGTCCTGGCGACCATGGTCCGCCAGCGCAGCGCCGAAATCGGCATCCGGATTGCGATGGGCGCGACTCCGTGGGGCATCTTCCGGCTGGTGGTAGGCCGGGGCATGATCCTTAGCGCCGCGGGCTTGGCCGCCGGGATGCTGGCCGCGTTAGTCCTGACGCGCGCCATGACCGGCCTGCTGGTCGGCGTGAAACCCGCTGATCCTCTTACCTTTGCGGGTGCGGCCGGGCTATTTTTGGCCATCGCCGTGGTGGCGTCGTGGCTTCCGGCGAGGCGCGCTTCGGTGCTGGATCCGGCGCAGGCGCTCAAGGATTAGCAACCGTGCAAAATCCTGTAAAAATGTTCTTGACAAAAATTGCCGCGTGGCATAGTCTCGATAACCGAGGGCATGATATCTCGGTAACCGAGGATATGATTTCCACAGACGGCTGTAACCCGGTGATTGCAGGTGCGAACCGGCCGCACCTGCCGCATCCGCCCCATCGGGGGGCCCCTAGCCGACGGGGGAACAGAGTGATATGATCTCCTTCGGGGCGAAGTCTGTAACTTTGAGGTAGCCGGCAGCGGTCTTTAGAAGAGGCCCGCGGGAGGATTTTGTGAGGACGAAACTACTGGTAATCGCCTGTATGGCGCCGATGTCGATGCTGCCGCTATCGGCTCAGGCTCAACCGGCCGCTCCGGACGTAACGGCGCAGCGCGCCCTGGTCGACAAATATTGCGTTACCTGCCATAACGCGAAGGCGATGACGGGCAATCTGGCGCTGGACAAGCTGGACTTAGCCCACCTGGGCGATCACGCCGAGATCGGCGAAAAGATGGTTCGCAAGCTGCGCGCGGGCATGATGCCTCCCAGTGGCATGCCGCGGCCCGACGCCGCGACCGTGGAAGGGTTGGCCACCTGGCTGGAGAAGGAGCTGGATCGCAGCGCGGCCTCGGCCACCTACGTGCCGCCCCCGGGCATTCACCGTCTCAACCGCACGGAGTACACCAACGCCGTTCGCGACGTGCTGGGCCTGGAAGTCGACGCCAGCAAGTTCCTGCCTCCCGACGATTCGACGCGCGGCTTCGATAACATCGCGGGAGCTTTGACGCTTTCGCCGGCGCTGATGGAAGCGTACCTGTCCGCGGCGGGCAAAATCAGCCGGCTGGCAGTGGGCGATGTCTCGCAACCTTCGCAAGCGGTCTTCGAAGTCGCTCCGGACACCGCGCAGAACTATCACGTGGACGGGCTGCCCTTCGGAACCCGCGGCGGCCTCCTCATCAAGTATCAATTCCCGGCTGACGGCGAATACTCCTTCAAGGTGAAGGGCGTCACGGGTTACTTCCAAGCAGTGCTGGGCGGCGTGAAGGGTGAGCAACTGGAAGTCACCGTCGACGGCGAACGCGTCCACCTGTTCGATTGGGACCGCGACATTTCCAACACCACCGGCAATGGCAAATCGACGCCGCGCATTCCGATCAAGGCTGGATTGCATACGGTCGGCGTGACATTCCTGGCCACCAATGACATTCCGGGCAGCGAGTTGAACCGGCCGTTTGAGCGGACCATGAACACACCCGGCTCGATTCCAGGTTTCCTGTTCTACCCGCACGTCGGACAGGTCTGGATTGAAGGCCCGTTCGGCGCGGAGGGTGCGAGCGACACGTTGGCTCTGAGGAAGCTGTTTGTGTGCCGTCCGCCTAATGCCGCCGAGGAAAATTCCTGTGCCCGCACAATCGCGGCCAATCTGGTGAAGCACGCCTTCCGCCGGCCCGCGACCCAGGCGGATGTAACCAGCCTGATGACCTTCTACCAAGCAGGGCACGCCGATGGCGGAACATTCAGCGACGGGATAGAAGCCGTGGCGCAGCGGGTGCTTGCCGATCCCGAGTTCATCTATCGCCTGGAACCGGAACCCTCCGGCCTCGTAGCGGGCAAGACGTACCGCATCAGCGATACGGCGCTGGCTTCGCGGCTATCCTTCTTCCTATGGAGCAGCGTGCCGGATGAGGAGTTGCTGGACCTGGCCTCGCAGAATAAGCTGCACGAGCCTGCCGTGCTGGACCGTGAGGTCAAGCGCATGCTGGCCGATCCGAAGTCTCAAGCCATGGTCGCCAACTTTACCGGCCAGTGGCTGAGCGTCCGTTCGCTTCAGAGCAGTGAGCCGGTAGTCAATCTCTTCCCGGATTTCGACGACAACCTGCGCGAAGCTTACCGGCATGAGATCGAGCTGTTCTTCGCCAGCATGGTTCAGGAGGATCACAGCATTCAGGACCTGCTGACGGCCAACTACACATTCGTGAACGAGAGACTCGCCAAGCAGTACGGGATTCCGAACATCTACGGTCCGCAGTTCCGCCGCGTGACCTTGCCGGCGGATCTGGATATGCGCCGTGGCTTGTTGGGCAAGGGCGGGTTGCTGACGGTGACCTCGAACGCGGCGCGGACTTCTCCGGTGGCTCGCGGGAAGTGGTTCCTGCAAACCTTCCTGGGTGTGAGCCCGCCGGATCCTCCGCCAAACGTTCCGCAGATCAAGGACAAGCCGGTGGACAGCACCGGCAACGCCAAGGCCCCGACCATGCGCGAGATCATGGCGGCGCATCACACCAGTCCTTCCTGCGCAACGTGCCACAAGATTTTTGAGCCGATGGGCCTGGCGCTCGAAAACTTCAACGCGGTGGGCACCTGGCGCACCATGGACGGCGACAATCCCATCGACGCCAGCGGCGTCCTGGTGGACGGCACCAAGGTGAACGGCGTCGCCGACCTGCGCGGATACCTGGTGAAGCACTCGGAGCAGTTTGACCGGGTTGTGACGGAGAAACTGCTCATCTACGCGCTGGGACGCGGCACGGAGTATCAGGATATGCCGCTGGTCCGGTCCATCGTTCGCAACGCGGCGGCGAGCAACTATAAGTTCTCGTCGATCGTGCTGGGCATCGTGAACAGCCCGGATTTCCAGATGAACATGAAGGCGCCCGGCGAAAGCGATCAGCAACGGGCGGCCCGTTAGGTTAGTTTAAGGATAGGAGAAAGACAGCGATGACGTTCCTCACCAAAAAGCACATGTCCCGCCGGACCCTTCTGCAGAGCACCGGCGCTACGCTGGCTCTACCACTTTTGGATGCGATGATCCCCGCTGGGACCGCGCTGGCGCAAACGGCGGCCAGTCCCAAGCCGCGCTTTGTCGGTTGCTTCGTGCCGCACGGCGCTGCGCCGGGATACTGGGTGCCGGAGAAAGAGGGCGCGCTATCCGCGACGCTCCCCTTCAACTGGAAACCGCTCGAGCCGTTCGTGAAGCAGACGGTGATCATGAGCGGCTTGCATTCGCGCTCCGCTGAACCGCCTCCCGGCGCCACCGGCGCGGATCACTGGGTGGCCGCGGCGTTCATGTGCGCCGACAAGCCCAAGAAGACCGCCGGCGCGGACATTCGCGCGGGTACAACCATCGACCAGCTCATCGCGCAGAAGATCGGCCAGGAGAACCTGATGCCGTCGATGCAATGCGCGGTGGAGGATCCGGGCTCCAATTCCAGCAACTGCGGCGAAGGTTATAGCTGCACCTATACCAACACCATTTCCTGGGCTTCGCCCACCGATCCGCTGCCGATGGAGCTCAACCCGCAGGTGATCTTCGAGCGCATGTTCGGCGACGGCAGCACGCCGGAGCTGCGCGCCAAGCGCCGGCTGCGCGACGGAAGCATCCTGGACTCGCTCACCGGCAGCCTTTCCCATCTCAAGATGGAATCCAGCGTCTCGGATCGCCAACGGCTGGACAGCTATACCGAAAACGTCCGTGAGATCGAACGCCGTCTGCAAATCGCCATGAAGGCCTCCGCCATCGCCCCGACCGATATGCCGGTCCCGGTGGGCGTGCCGCAGACCTTCGACGAACACATCAAGCTTCAGTTCGACCTGATGGCCCTGGCGTTCCAGGCCGACATTACTCGCGTGGGCACGCTGCTGTTCGCGCGCGACCTCACCGGCCGCACCTATCCGGAGAGCGAAGCGCCGACTTCCGGGTTCCACGGCGTCTCCCATCACGGCGAAGATCCGCGCCAGATCGCCCTGCTTTCCAAGATCAACCAGTATCACATCAAGATGCTGGCGCACCTGATCGACAAGCTCAATAAGACTGAGGACGGCGACGGCACCCTGCTGGACCACTCCCTGGTGCTGTACGGCAGCAACATGGGCAACTCCAATCAGCACGTCCACTACGACGTTCCGCACGTGCTGGTGGGCGGATTAAACGGCAAGCTCCAGGGCGGACGGCATCTTGCGTATCCGCAGAAGCAGGTTCCCACAGGCAACCTGCTGTTGAGCATTCTGGATCTGTACGGCATCCATCAGGACAGCATCGGTGACAGCACCGGCCGTTTGACCGGCTTGGTATAATTCCCGGTTCCGGAAAACAGGGAGACCCACAATGCGACGCGGACTCACAACTTGTAGCTTGCTCTTCTCTCTCTCGCTGGCGGCCTGGGGCGTGGGAAGCTCCGACGTGGCCGACGCGGTCGAACGCGCCGATAAGGCAGCCGTGCAGAAGCTACTCGACCAGCACGCCGACGTGAACATCGCCCAGAACGACGGCTCGACGGCTCTGCATTGGGCCGTGTTTCATTCCGACAAAGCCACGGTCGACCTGCTGCTGAAGGCGGGCGCCAATCCCAAGGCAGCCAACCGCGAAGGTTCCACGCCGCTATGGCTGGCGTGCATCAACGGCGACGCCGGCATCATCTCTTCCCTGCTCGGCGCGGGAGCCGACGCGAATGAGAAACTTCCCATGGGGCGCAGTCCGCTGATGGCCGCCGCCCGCACCGGCAATGTCGACGCGCTGAAGGTTCTGCTGGATCATGGGGCGCAAATTAACGTGAAGGAGACCCTTCGCGGCACCACTCCGCTGATGTGGGCCGCCGATGAGGGTCATGCCCCGGCCATCAAATTCCTGATCGAGCATGGGGCGGACTTCAAGGCCACCTCCGATCCGGCCGAGCGCGGACGTGGTCCGGCTCTCGGCAAATCCAACGATCCCCGGAAAGCCGTGGCGCGTCAGGGCGCGGCGCTTGCCGCTGGACAGCCGTCGCCGGGGCTCGGCACGCTTCGCGACGCCACCACCCCGCCCGCCGGTCAAGGACAAGCTCAAGCACAGGCTCAAGCGCAAGGTCGGGGCCAGGGTCGCGGCGCGGCGGGAGCCGCGGTCGATGAGAATGGCAACGCGACTGACGATGCCGCCGGTGCAGCCGTCGGTTTCGGCGGCGGGGGCCGGGGACGGCAGCAAGCTGTCAAGGACGGCGGATCGCTCACTCCGCTGATTTACGCCGTTCGCGCCAATGACCTTGATTCCGTAAAAGCTCTGCTCGCCGCCGGAGCCGACATCAACCAGGTCAGCGGCTACGGTTGGAGCCCTCTGCTGGTCGCCACGCAGAACCGCTTCTATCAGCTCGCTGCGTATCTGCTGGACCACGGCGCCGACGTCAATCTCACCAACAAGGGCGGTTGGACGCCGCTCTATCTCGCCACCGACAATCGCAATATCGAATCCGGCGACTATCCCGTGCGCAAGCCGGACATGGATCATCTGGATTACATCAAGCTGCTGCTGGACCATGGCGCCAACGTCAACGCCCGTATGAAGGATTCCACCGAAACCCGCACCGTGTTCACCAATCAGTGGCTGGATGAAAACGGCGCGACGGCATTCCTGCGCGCCTCCCAATCCGGCGACATCGTGCTGATGAAGCTTCTGCTGGCCCACGGCGCGGACCCGAGCATCGATACCGTGCTGCACGTGACGCCGCTCCAAGTCGCCGCCGGAATCGGCTGGGTGGAAGGCATCACCTATGAGTGGTCACCAGACGCGACGCTCCAAGCCGTTAAGCTGCTGATCGACCTCGGCGCGGATGTGAACGCCCAGGCCGATACCGGCCGCACCGCCCTGCACGGAGCGGGGCACAAGGGCCGTGCCGACGTCATCCAAGTGCTGTACGATCACGGCGCAAAGCTCGATATTCGGGACTACGGCAATACCGATAACCGCGGCGGTAAGCTCGCCATTCATACCTGGGAAGCGGTGGATTATGCGGACGGGCTGGTTCGAGTCGGCGTGCAATCCGCCATTGCGCATCCCGAAGCCGGACTGCTTCTGCGGAAGCTGATGACCGACCAAGGGCTCCCGGCGCCTCCAGTGGGCCGCACGCTCGAATCGATCTGCATCACCGAGGCTTGCGAATAAGGTTCGCAGCGTTTTGCGAATCCTCACGACGCATTGCGGAAGTCTTCCTCGCCCTAAGCATCTTCTGGATCTGATGAAGGCCCGGCTCGACGGCCAAGCCGGCGATCTGGAGCAATTTGCAAAAACCGTCCACGAAGCCGTGGGCGATATCGTCCGCCAGCAGGCCGCCCACGGCATCGACATCGTCACCGACGGCGAGCAAGGCAAGCTGGGCTTCTACACGTACGTGCGTGAGCGCCTGGGAGGTTTCGAGCCGCGCCCGGGTTCTCGCTCCGCCACCTTCGCCAAGGAGATTGAATCTTTCCCGGAATACTACAAAGACTATTTCGGGCGCGCCATGCTGGGCGCTTCGTTGGCTCCCATGGCGCCGTCGGTGTGTACCGGTCCCATCGTTTACACCGGACAGAGAGCCGTCGCAGGCGACATCCGCAATCTGAAGGAAGCCTTGCAAGGTGTGGAGTGCGCGGGAGCATTTCTTCCCGCCGCGTCGCCCAGCGGGGCCGGAACCAACGAATATTACAAGACCCAGGAAGAATTTCTCCATGCCGCCGCGGATGCAATGCGCACCGAATATCGCGCGATTGTCGACGCCGGATTCCTGGTCCAGATCGACGATCCGTTTCTGACGGAGCTCTTCAGTTTCTCGAAGCTGGATGAACGGGAGCAGCGCAAGGCCGGAGAAATGTCGGTCGAAGCTCTGAACTTCGCGCTGCGTGGAATCCCGCCGGAGCGGGTGCGCTATCACACCTGTTACGGCATCAATGAGGGTCCGCGGATTCATGATGTTGCGCTGAAGGACATCGTGAATCTGGTCCTGAAGGTCAACGCGGGGGCCTACTCATTCGAGGCCGCCAACCCACGGCATGAGCATGAATATCATCTGTGGGAGACCGTCAAGCTTCCGGAAGGGAAAAAATTGATTCCCGGCATAGTCACCCATGCCAGCAACATCGTGGAGCATCCGGAACTGATCGCCGAACGCATCGTGCGCTTTGCGAAGCTGGTAGGGCGGGAGAACGTGATCGCCGGGTGCGATTGCGGCTTCTCCTCCCAAGCGACCTATACGCCGGAAGTGCATCCTACCGTGATCTGGGCCAAGTTCGACGCCATGCGGGACGGCGCGCAGCTGGCCACGCGGCAATTGTGGGGCTAGCAGTCTTCGCCGATTAGTCACCATGGCGCGGACACGCCGCGCCATATCAGTTTTCCGTGGGTGTTTTTTCTACGCTATCCACCATCAGCATGTTGAGCCGGATCTTCCGTTCCTCCAGCTTCAGGCCGAGTTCATCCTGAAGCGCGGCAGTGGCGACGTCAACCAGCGCCTCCTGCATTCCCGGCGTATCGCGGTTCACTCCAGGAACCGCATTTTGCCGCGCGATCAGATAGGTGCGCAGATCCAGCTTGAAATCGTAAGTTCCCGGTAAACCTGTTATGTCCAGCACGGGAGCCTTTAACGCACCGGAGACAATATCGGCGAGCCGTGAAACCGGCATCTTGTGGCCCTCGAAGATCAGTGCCGCGCCAGTCATACTACCCTCGCCGCCGCCCTCCGCAAGAGTCAGCTTCGAGCCGCCTTTGCCGACCGTGATCGCGAACCCTCGCACGTCCTGCTCCTGGCGGTGAAACTTCAACTTGAAGCGCTCGGCGAGCAACGCTTGCAGCATGACCTTGAGCTGATCCTCCGTAGCGGCCATGGGCGCCTTCGCCATGATGTCGAACCGTTTGTCGCCCAGATCGGCAGGGCCGCCGATTTCGAACGTGCTCAGCTTGTACGCATATCGAATCGTGGTGTTGAGCAGCACATTGCGCATGGTCAGCGTGTCCGGAGAAGTGGTGATGTCCTCGCGCAGGCTGGGCAGGCCTTTGCCTTGCGGCGTATCGCTGGGACGGATCGACGCAACTTCGAACGATGGCGGTTGGGCGAACGCCGAAAAAGCGAGCAGCGCCGCGCTCGCGATAGGAACGACTCTTGTCATCGCGGAACCTCTTGGCAAAAACCCCTTAGTTGGACTTGACCGATTGTCGATGATCTAGGTATGCTTGTCAAGAGAAATTTCAAAAAATGCCCAAGCCATCCGATCTTCTCCAGGGAACTCTGGATTTGCTGATCTTGAAGACGCTCGTCCGCGAGCCTTTGCATGGCTGGGGGATCTCCAAACGCATCCTGCAACTATCCGACGACGTACTGTCCGTGCAACAGGGATCCCTCTATCCCGCGCTTCACCGGCTGGAGCAGCAGGGCTGGATCGAAGCGGAATGGAAGGATACGGAGCTGGGCCGTAGCGCGAAATTTTATTCGCTCACTCGCGAAGGTAAGCGGCAACTGGAGCGGGAGTTAGACTCCTGGCATCGCCTCTCCTCCGCTGTCGGACTGTTGTTAAAACGGGCATAACATGAACCTCGCTCGCCTCAAGCGGATCGTGAACCACCGGGTCAACTCGCTATTGCGCGAGGATCGCGCGGACGCGGAGCTCGCGGGCGAACTCGCGTTTCATTTCGAGGCGCTGGTGCGCGAGAATCTCGCCGACGGCATGAGCGCAACGGATGCGCGGATCGCCGCCCGCCGCAAGCTGGGCAACATCGCGCTGCTGGAGGAGCAGTGCCGCGACCAACGCCGCGTCTGGTGGTCTCATGATCTCAAGCAAGACGTGGTCTACGGTTGGCGCATGATGCGCAGGAATCCCGGGTTCACGCTGGTTGCGGCGATCTCTCTTGCCCTGGGCATGGGCGCGAACACGGCGGTACTGGGCGTGGCGGACGCGATGATCTTCGGGCCTCTGCCATACCGCGATCCAAGCCGCTTGACCATCATCCGGACATACTCGGCCGAGAATCCCAGCCAGCTTAGCAACGCGTCGCTTCCCGATTTTTTTGCGATCCAGGATGCCACGCACGCATTCGAGACCATGGGATGCTCGCTGGCGGATCAAAAGAGCCTTGGCGGTGAGGAGGACGGCAGGGCGCCGGAGAAAATCCCCGGCCAACTCTATTCCCCGGGAATGTTCGAGACGCTGGGCGTGGAGCCTTTACTGGGCCGCGTCTTCCGCAAAGCGGATCATCATCCCGGCCGCGCCAGCGTTGTGATCCTCAGCCATTCGCTGTGGCAGCGGCGTTTCGCCGCGGACCCGAAGATTCTCGGCCAGCGCATCCGGCTGGACGGAAATCCGGTGGAAGTGATCGGCGTCATGCCCCCGGATTTTCGCTTCGCGGAAGGTCAACCGGAGTATTGGCTGCCGATGAATCCCGCCCGCAGCTCCCTGCAATCGGGCGTGCGGTATTACATTGCCGCGGCGCGATTGCGGCAGGGCAGCGGCAGAGAGCAGGCTCAGGCTGAACTGGATCGAGTGGCGGCGCAGCTTTCGGCGGAGTTCCCGGAAAACCATCAGGGCTGGAACTTTCGGGTTCAGCCCATTCGCCAAGCCCTCTTCGGATGGACCGGTCAGGCCATGCTTATCCTGGAGGCCGCGGTACTGATGGTGTTGTTGATCGCGTGCGCCAACGTCGCTGGATTGCTGCTGGCGCGCGGAGCCAGCCGCCGGCAGGAGATGGCGATGCGCGCGGCCCTCGGCGCGGGCCGGATGCGAATCGTCCGGCAAGTCCTGGTGGAGAGCCTGATGTTATCTGGCGCCGGAGCGGCGCTGGGGCTCGCATTGGCCGAGGTGATTCTTCGGGCCTTGCCCGCGGTTCATCCCCCTCCCGGCGCGCCGCCGCTGGACGCTGTCCCTCTGAACCTGCACATGCTTTTGTTGATGGGGCTTACCGCTCTGCTCACCGCCTTGTGTTTCGGCATCGGCCCGGCGCTCTCGGCGTTCCAGCAGGATCTTACCGGCACGCTGAAAGAATCTCCACGAAGCTCCGCATTGCCGCACGCGCGCCACCGGCTGCGCGGTGCATTGGTGGCCGCCCAGATTGCGTTCGCGTTCATTATGTCGATCGGCTCCGGCCTGCTGATAAAGAGCTTCGTGCGCCTCAGTGGCCGGGATCTCAATTTCGAGCCGCGAGGGCTTCTCACCGCGGAGTTCCGCTTGCCAACCGCGCGCGTGCTGCGTCCGGATGGCGCGTACGAAGGCGTACCCTACATGGCCGTCGATCCGGCGGCGGCGCCAAAGTTTCAGCGCATGCTCGATCGCCTGCGCCAATTGGCGGGCGTCGATTCAGTCGCCGGCATCTCCAGCCTGCCAGTGAACGCGCCTATCGTTCCGGCGCTGCCAGTGAAGATGGACGGCGAACCAACCGCCTCCGGCATCACTTCCTACTTCATTGTCACGCCGCATTTCTATGCGACCATGCGCGCGCCTCTGATTCGCGGCCGCGATTTCGACGACGCCGACACCGCAGGTTCGCCATGGACTGCGATTGTGAACGAGACCGCAGCCCGGCGCTTCTGGCCTGGCGATGATCCCATCGGTAAGCATCTCACCGTCGACAGCGGCCCGGATGAGCGCCCGCGCCAAGTCATCGGCGTGGTGCGCGATGTTCCCACCCGCACGCGGCAGCTCGAACCGGAGCCGGTGATTTACTCTTCGTATTTGCAGCAGCCTCCGCGCTACCGTCTGCCATGGGCAACCATGCTGGCCCAGATGACGTTCGTCCTGCGCACGCCGGATCGTCCTTTGGCGATCTCGCAGGCGGTCCAGCAGGCAGCTTCGGAAATCGATGCGGACACGCCGCTCGATAACGTCGTTCCCATGGAGCAACACACTGGCGCGTGGTCCAGCGACACGTTCTACCTCACCGCGATGCTGGGAGTGTTCGCGGCGTTTGCGACTCTGCTGACGGCGATGGGCGCCTACGGCGTGATGGCCTCCCACGTGGCGCAACGGACCCACGAGATCGGTGTTCGCCTCGCGCTGGGCGCGCGGCCGGTGCAGATTCTCGGGTTGGTTGGCGGAAGGGCGGCGATGGTGATCGTGATCGGACTCGCCGCCGGCCTGGCGGGCGCGAGATCGCTAACGCGATTCCTCGCGCCGGAGCTGTGGAACGTCTTGCCCACGGACACGCCGGTCTTCGGAGGAACGTTGCTTTTCCTAGGGTGCGTTGCGGTAGCTGCGTGCGTGGGTCCGCTGCGTAGGTCGATCAAAGTAGATCCGATGCGCGCTCTGCGTTGCGAATAGCGCCGGCGCCTAATCTCCCGTCATCCAAAAATCGCGCGGATACAACCGCCACACGCGGGTACCGGGCGATTCGGCTTGCTGCAAATACTCCTCCCACGCGGCCATTTGTTTCTCCGGGCCGATGACGAAGTACACCGCACCGGCGACGTCCTTCGCGCCCCGATCCATCCCGGGGAGGACCTTGGCGTCGACTGCGGTCTGGCGGCGGAACAGCTCCGCCTCCAGGTCCGGTGACTTCTTGAGATCGAGGATCGCCTGATGAAACCGGCTGACCATTTCGGGGGTCAATCCATCGGCGAGGTCCGCCGCCATGGATTCGCCCCGGGTCTCGTACAAGGAAGCGACACGGGTCGCTTGGAACGCGCCCGCCACCGCGTAGTCCGTAAGGGATGGGTCAGGCTGAGCGGATTGGATCACGTTAATCACAAACTTCAAAGTTTGCGGCAGCTCCGGCGTGCGTTCGGCGTAATAGTTGATGCGGCCGGTGCTGAGCGACACGCTAATGCCGTTGCTATAGGCCAGTCCTGCTCCGATGGTCTTCATGAAGACGCTGTGGGCGCCGCCGCCGCCATAGAGGTTCACGGATAAGTAGTCGAGGAGCTTCTGACGATCCGTGTCCTTGTAGCTGGTCAGAGGGGCTGAGTTGATGAACACGCCGCCCTGAGAATTCGCGTTGAGCAGGCCCACGAACTCCGGACTTTTTGCGGCGGGCTCGCGCGCTTCCAGCCTTGCGTCGATGCGTTTCGTGGCGTGGTATTCGGCCTTGTGGAAGGGCGCGTTTTCGAGGCCCGCCGTCAAGCGCTGAATTCCGGAGCCAAGCTGCGCCTGAGTCGCGCTGGAGCCGATCGCAAACAGGCGCGCGCCTCCGTTATTCAAGATCGAACGGCGAACCTCGTCGAGAATGGCAAGGGTTCGCTCCGGCCCTTGGCGCAGGTCGCGCGACATCTGGTCGCACAGGTAGCGCCAGTCCGGGTCCAAGCTGGAATCGGGAATATCGGCAAGATTGGCGTCCAAATCGCGGGCAGCTTCCATGGCGAGATCGCGCTCCGCGGACGAGAGTTTGGCGAGACCAGCGTATTTTCCATCGCGAATCTCAGTCAGAATTGCCTTGCGTGCGTCCCTCGACCCGGAAACATCTCCCAGCGTGCCGAGAAATCCGTAGATCGCCTCGGAACCTCCGGATTTGAGCATCCAACGCAGGCGCTGCGCATTATGAACGCGGGTTAAGAATGACGAGGTCGCCAGCATTAGCGGATTATCTTGCTTGCGGTACGCGGTTTCCGGATTACGCACCCAGTTTTCCTCCGCGCCCTGCATGGTGCGGCGCAGGCGTCCCAGAGCCTGATCGACGTAATCCCGCAGGCGCGGCAGATTCTCGGCGCGCCAATTGGGATGGTACAAAGCGAGATCCATCCATTCGATGGCCCTTTTTGCTTCCGCCGCGTTGTTGCCGGCTCCGCGCACAACCAACTCATCCCGGTCCGTGGCGGCATTCACGCTAAAGCCGGCTTCCAGGCTCAAAATCTCATTGCGCAACCGCTGGCTCATATCCTCATAGGAGATGGCCTTGCCGTTATCGATCACGCCGCTGTTCATCAACAATTCCGGAAGAAGGGAGACGTAGACCAGGCGATCCTCCGCCACGCTATCCAGGCGAAGCGCGATGCCGGTGGTGGCGCTGGTCATGCTTTCGAAGGTGGACGAGACCAAGGGCACGCCGCTGGCCAGCTTGGCGGATTTGAAATCCAGCGAATCGTCCAGCGTCATGGGCGGGTGGTCGACGAACTTTGCCGGCTTTAGGGCTTTAGCCGCATCGTCGATGACTTGGGCGGCGCGGTCGTAGTCCGCGCGGTATCGTTCCAACGCCTGTTGGTCGCCTGCGGCGCCATACTTCTCGCGCAAGCGCGCTGTTTCAGCCGCCACTCGCTGAGATCTCTCCTCCGCGGCTTGCTTCGCCAAATCCGGGTCCGGCTTGGCGGCCTCGATGTAGGGCACGGTGCCGAGGAGTTTCCACTGCTTCAGATAATCGCGCCAGATGTTTTGAGGGCTCGCGATCAGTTTTTCGATTACTGCGATATCTTCCTTGGACGTGACAGCCTTGCGGAAACCCGGCTCCTGGTTCAGTTGATACAAGCGGTCGAGCCAGGCCGTATCGCCGCCGCGAAAACCGAAGCCGGGCGGCGAATTCACCAGCTTAGCCAGCGACCGCCGCTGCTCCGCAATGCGGCTCTTCAGCCTCTGCTGGAACTGCGCCAGCTCCGTCGAGCCGTCCGGATACGCGGCGATCTTGGCGAATTCGTCGAGCACTTTGGTGCGGAGACTGGAGAGATTCGCGTCCGTCATTGCGGAAACGGGCATGTCGCGGAAGGTGACATAGACCGGATTGCCTTGGTCATCGTCCACAAAACCGTCCACGCCTTTCGCGCCGATATCGGTTTCCCGCGTCTTGCTGTCGATCAGCCGCTTGTACAGGTTGGTGTCGGGCTCACCGGCAACGTTGTCCATGAACAGCTCAATCAGGAACTTGTCGCGGAGCGAGAGTTTCCTCTCCGCGGGCCAAACCAGGTAAACGCTGCCCGGCTGTTGCGCGTTCTGAAGCGGATAGTCCACATATTGGATGCGGCCGGCGGGAGCGGCTTTCGGCGCTGGAAGCTGCGCCTCCGTCATCACCGGAGGACGATTGGCGCTCTTCGAACTCTGCTGGAGCTGATTCAGGATCGTATCCAGGCGGGCCAATGCCGCGCTCAGGGCAACTTCCTTAGGCAGCGAAACGATGGCCCCCATGTTGGCCAAAAAATAGTGCTGGTCATGAAAGCGGCGAATGTCAGAGGGTTGGATGACGCGAAGATCCGCGGGAAGGCCGCCGGAGGAGTAAGACAACGGATGACCAGCGCCGTATAGCGAGAGCAGCGTTTCCTGATACAAACGGCGATTCGCCTGATCCATCGACGTGACCATCTCGTTGTAAACAGTGCCCTGCTCTTCCAAGTGGAGCGCGCCGGTTTTTGGATCTTCTCCAATTCCGAAATTGCGCACCTCCCGGCGAATCTCTTCGTCGGAATAGTCGGGGTAAAGCAGCGCGTCCATGGTGCGGTCGAAATACTGGAAGAACACGTCCTGCCCGGCGGAAGTGTAGAAGCTGTAGCAGGTCCGCCACTGCATGGTGAAGGCGGTGGAAGTGGTCAGCGACATGGTTCCCAGGCTGCCCAGCTCGCGCCCCTTGTTGCCCTTGCCAAGCAGGAGGTGTTCCTGCGTGTGCGGTTCACCCATGTTGGACGTGGGAAACGTCGTGACCCAGATGAACGCCTGCGGCGCGGACTGGATTTGCAGCAGGTCCAAGGTGAAGCCGGTGTGCTGATGCTGGAACCTCGCGCCGATGGCATGATCGGAGTCGTCCAGATAAACCGCCGTCGCGCGAAATCCGGCCAGAACCTGGCCGCTTTTTAAGGTTCCATAAGATGCGTTGGATTGGGCCATGGCAGACATAGCTAGAAGGAGCGGGAACAAAGAACTCCGCATGCCTATTTCAGCGCACCCGCGGTGCGTTCCTGTTCCACCCGGGCAAAACTCGAATCGAGGCGTTCCGCGAAGTCGTCGACGTCGCTCTTGGAGATGTTGAGCGGAGGCGAGATGCGGATCACGTTGCCGTACAGTCCACCCTTGCCGATCAAGAGCCGGTTCTCGCGCGCGGCCTCCATCAAGGCCGCGGTCGCCTCCGGCGCCGGCGTACGCGACTCGCGATCCTCCACCAATTCCAGCGCCTGCATCAGGCCCATGCCTCGCACGTCGCCGATGAGGGGATGCTTCGCCTTCAACTCCTCCAAGCGCGACCGCAAGTGCGCGCCGGTTTCCGCGGCGTTAATCAGCAGATGATTGTCGTCGATGAAGTCGATCACGGCTTTCGCCGCAGTCGCCGCGACCGGATTTCCTCCGAAGGTCGAGATCGTCGCGCCCTTAAGGGCGTCAGCGACTTCAGGCCGAGCCACGGTAAGGCCAATGGGCGTACCATTTCCAAGCCCCTTGGCGCTGGTGATGATGTCCGGCGTAACGCCATACTGCTCGATGCCGAACCATTTGCCGCCGGTGCGGCCCCACGCCGTCTGCACCTCATCGCTGATGAATAGTCCGCCGAATTTCTTGACGATGCCGTGGACGATCTCAAAATACTCCTTGGGAGGAGTGATGAAGCCTCCGACGCCCTGAATCGGCTCCGCAATAAACGCGGCGATGCGACCGGAGGTTGACGTGCGGATCGTCTCCTCCATGTCGCGCGCGCAGCGGACCCCGCAACTCGGGTAAGTTGCGCCGAGAGGGCAGCGGTAGCAATAGGCATTGAGCGCGTGAGTAAAACCCGCCGCGGGCGCTCCACCCAGGCGCCAGGCGCTTTGACCGGATGAAGCCATCGCCATGGCCGATCGCCCGTGATAGGCGTGCCGTAACGCGACGACCTCGAACGACCCGGTATAGCACCGCGCCGCCACAATCGCGGTCTCATTCGCCTCTGTGCCGCTGTTGGTGAAGAAGCTCTTGGTCAGCTTGCTTCCCGGCGTGATGCCGGCGATTCGCTTTGCCAGAGCGGCCTGCGGCTCATTGGCGAATACGGTGGAAACGTGCTGGAGCGTGTCCATCTGCGCGGCGATCTTGCGATTCACCGTCTCATTGCAATGTCCTACGCTGATGGTAACGATGCCGCCAAAAAAATCCAGATATTGATTTCCGCGCGCGTCCCACACAAACTGATCCTTCGCGCGGGCTACCACCAGGGGATCCTTGAAGTAGTGAAAGACGCTGGGAAACAAGTACTGCTGGTTCGCTAGGATGATTTCCTGCTCGGTCATGCGGCCTCTCGCAGCCGTTATAGCATACTTCCGCTTACGTGAAGCCGTGATCGAAGCTGCGCCCCTGGCCGATCTATAGCCAAGAAGCTCACCAAAGAAAGAAATGCCGGGAGCGCGCCAGCGCGGGTACACTCGACAACGCGGTGAACCACGCGGGGATCCGGTCGCCTCCCGGCAATTCTCATATCGGCAACAGTACTTCACTCCCTGATGGCGTAAGTAATCGAGTCGTAGTACGCCCCGCAATTCAGTTCCAATAACAGATCCATGCAGCGCTGCCCGCACTTAGTGTATAGTGTATATGTACTCTAGACTCAGATGCCGGGATTGGTGCTCAGAACGGATGCCGCTTCGGCCACGCCGCTGGTGCGGCAAATCGTGGATCAGTTGCGAGTGTTGCTGGTGGAAGGCTCACTGAAGCCCGGAACGGCTCTGCCGCCGGTGCGCAGGCTGGCCACCGACCTCGCCGTACACTTCAACACCGTCGCTGAAGCCTACCGGCAACTGGCCGCCGAGGGCTGGATCGACCTCCGGCACGGGCGCGGAGCCGTCGTGATCGAGCGTGAAGCCCCGGAAGCTTCGCGGCGGGAGATCTCCGGCTACCGGCAGCGGCTGCGTGAGCTGGTGTCGCAAATGCGCGCGCAAGGCGTTCCGCCGGCGCAGATCGCCGCGGAGCTTAGGACCATTGCGGAGGGTATCAAATGACATTTCACTCAGGGGTAGTTTTGGGCCTGGCCCTCGTTCAGCTCTTCGTCGCGGCGGCCATGCTTGCCATCCCGTACCTGACCAACCGCAACCTTCTGTTCGGGGTCCCCGTGCCTCCCGAGTTCCGCTCCACTGAAACGGGCCGCAAAGCGCTGAACGTGTTCCGCCTGTCGATCGTAATTCCCACCCTTGCCGGCCTGGCGGGGATGATCCTCCTTCCGGCATCCGCGTTCATCGTCCTTGGCATCCTGGTCACGCCGGTGGCAGGAGCGGCGGCGTTTGTAGCCCTGAACCGGAAACTGAAGCCGTTCGCGATTCAACCTTCGCTCGTGCGTCAGACCACTCTGGGGCCGCCGGAGCCCCTGCCTTGGTTCGTATGGCTAGGGCTCGGTCCGCTGCTCATGCTGGCCGGCGTCGCCGCGTACTTGCACGCTCACTGGGACCAAATCCCTTTGCGTTACCCGGTGCATTTCGATATCAACGGAACGCCCAACCGGTGGGCCGAGCGCAGCGTGGGCGGAGTTTACGGCTTCCTGATCTTCGGCGGCGAACTCGCGCTCCTGCTCTTCGGCATGACGCTGGCCGGCTGGTACGGATCGCGCCGCTCGGACTCCATGCGCAAGCCGGCGCTGGTGGTGATGCTGGCGGCGGAGTCGATTGTCGCGCTGTTTCCCGCGCTCATTCCGCTCCAAACCGCGGCCGGTTTACGCATCCCGATACCCCTGATGATCGTTCTGCCGCTGGTGCTTCTCCTTCCAGCCTTGGCCTACGCGGCTCATGAGTCCAACAAACCGCGTGATCCAATCGACCCCACGCCTAACGAATGCTGGAAAGGCGGGATCATCTACTACAACCCCAATGACGCCGCACTGTTCGTGCAGCGCCGCGACGGCATGGGCTTCACTATAAATTTCGGCAACCGCCGGTGCTGGCTCCTCTACGCTGGCCTGGTCCTGGTGCTGGCTTCCGGGCCGCTAGTGATGCAGTCTCTGCCGAAATAGCGGAGGCCGAATCCTTTTTCCAACGTGGAGGAAACTGGTATCTAGTAATGACCGATGCGGACTTCCGCGACGCGTTTTATCGCCACAAGGACGTTGTGTATCGCTTTGCGTATCGAATGATAGGTCAAGAATCCGCGGCGGAAGACGTTGTCCAGGATTGCTTCGCGGCGTTGTGGCAGAAGCCCGGAGCGTATGACCCCGAGCGCGGAAAACTGCGTGCTTATCTGCTGGGCGTGGCTCGCAACCTGGTGCTGAAGCGCTGGCGGAAGGAACGGCCGCACGAGGTTTTAGAGGATGAGAGCTCCGTCTGCCCACCCTTCGATGTCGCGGGGTTCGCGCGCGGGGAGGCGGTGAAGAAGGCAGTCCTCCTGCTCCCGCCGCTGCAGCGCGAGACTTTGGTTCTGGCCGAATACGAAGATATGTCCCTGGAAGAAATCGCGAGAGCAACCGGAGCGGAGCTGGCGGCGGTAAAGTCGCGCCTTCACCGCGCTCGCCAGAATTTGCGGCGCATGCTCGCGCCCCTCATGGAATCGAAAGGCACAATCAATGCAACCAAATGACGACCTTCGACAACAGACCCGAAACTGCGCGACGTATTGAAGGAATGGCGCGCTCCAGAAACGCCGGAGTCGCTCGAAAAGCGCGTCCTCGCATCGCGCGAGCCGCCTTTGCCTCAAGCATGGTGGCGATTCCTGCTTAGCGGATATATCCGCGTGCCGGTGACCGTTGGCTTGCTGCTTGATGGCGCTCATGGTCTTCGCTGTCTGGCGGTCTGTGAAACCGCCGGCCGCGGGCGCTCCCTGTTCCATCGCGGAGCGGCCGGACGTCTGCACCTCGGCGGTTCCAGGCGCATGCTGACACGCTCGTATTCCAGAATAGACGGGCCACAGGCTGGACGCGTTAGCTGAGGCGCTTCCCTCTCCCGGAAACGCTTGGCCGACACATACGCCGGGGAGAATCGCATCGATAGCGGCCAGCGGCATTGGCACTTTCAGTTTCTCGCCGGCTCCGCTTTCGCGGAACAAACCTTTCAGCAGCGGTGTCTACGAACCAACAGAGCGGTGAGCGTCTATTGGCCAACATTCGTGCGTCATCCTGCCTATAAATGGACGGCGATCGTACTCTGGCTCGCAGTCAGCACGCCTGCGCAGCCGCAGCCACACCCGTGGCACGACCCTTCAAAGCACAAAGTCCAGCTTGTAACGGTTGACGAGGGAGTGCAGTTGGAAGTGCTCGACTGGGGCGGATCGGGAAGGCCGTTGGTGCTGCTCGCAGGTGGCGGGAACACGGCGCACGTGTACGACGGTTTTGCCGGGAAGCTTACGAAATACGCGCACGTTTACGGCATCACGCGCCGGGGTTATGGAGCATCTACACGCCCGGCCTCCGGGTACTCCGAGCAACGTCTTGCGGAAGATGTGCGGCAGGTGCTCGATTCGCTCCATCTCGCCGCACCCGTGTTGGCCGGCCACTCCATGGGCGGGAGCGAGCTGGCGGTGTTCGCCTGCATGTATCCCCATCGCGCCGCCGGATTGATACTCATGGATTCCGCCATAATTGATCCAGCAAAGGACGAATCCCAGTTATACGATGAATTGCGCGACAAGCTCCCGGACGCGATGGTCCCGCAGAAACCACCAACTCTGGCGGATGATAAGTCGATCCCTCTGTTTCAGGGGTGGCTGATCCAAAGCGATGGGGCCGCCTTCCCCGAGTCCGAGATTCGGGCCACTCGCGACGGCAACCGCAGGAAATCCGCGGAAGACCCCGGTGCCGCAGCCAGAGAGCAAGCAGTCCGTGTGGGCCTGCAAAAACTCGATTACCGCTGCATCCACGTGCCCGTTCTCGCGTTCTATGCTTTGCCCGCTACGCTGGACGATCAGACTAAACGATACAACCCGCGTAATGACGAAGAGCGATCCGCAATGGAACGAAAATATCGCGGGGACCTGGACCTTCGTTGGACCGCGAGCGCCGCTCTCACTGCGTCGGCGCCAGACGCCCGCATCGTCGAACTGACTGGCGCGAGCCACTACCTCTTCATCTCCAATCCGGCCGAAGTGCTTAGGGAAGTCAGGGCGTTTCTGGCCAAGTTGCGCTAGAAATCGCAAGCAGCCAGGACCGGCGTCATCTAGACCACAAGCCGTGCGCCGGTCAGGCCCAGGCGCCGGTCCGTCGACCAACATGTGGTCACGCGGTCCGCGCTCATGATCAACAAGCCGTGCGCGTCTGCAAGCGTGAGCTGCTGATCGGCGAATTTCCTGACAATTTGCGCCGCGCCTGCGAGCGCGCCGGCATCAAAGGATCCGATCCGCAGCGGCGCGAGCTCGTCGATAAACTGCAAGAACTGAATCGCGCGCCGGTTATCGTAACGGCGGAGAAACCACCCATGCCCCTCCGCGATCACTAACGCGGATGTCAGCACCGGCGGAGGGTCCGCAAAGAGCCGGCGGAATAAAGGATGGTAGCTATCGGATCGATCGAGAAAAGCGATGAAACCGGATGTATCGGCGTAGATTGGCCCAGCGGACTCAGTCCTTCGAGCCATAGACTATCTCGTCGATGTTGGCGCTGGAATGGGCGTCTCCGGATTCGACCAACCCGGCATAGCGCATCCAGGGCGCCTTTCCGGCGGCGGGAGGGAGGGATTCACGAATGGCCCGGCGAACAAACTCGGCGACCGAAACCCCCATTGCTTTGGCCTCTTTGCGGGCTAAGGCATACTCTCTCGCGTCGAGGCTGACCTGAGTCCGGATCATGTTATCATCTCCAATCGAAATGATAACACAGACCGTGAGGGCTACTCCAGGCGGTAATTCGGAGCTTCTTTGGTGATGATCACGTCGTGGACGTGGCTCTCGCGCAGCCCGGCGACGGTCAGGCGGACGAACTTGGCTCTTTCGTGCAGGTCGGGGATGCTGGCGCATCCGCAGTAGCCCATACCGGCTTTGAGGCCGCCGACCAACTGATACGTTAGCTCCGAAAGCAGCCCCTTATAGGGAACGCGGCCCTCGATCCCCTCCGGAACAAGCTTGCCGCTGGTGTCCTGAGGATAGCGGTCAGAGCCGGACTGCATCGCCCCCATCGATCCCATTCCGCGATAGCTCTTGAACGTGCGGCCCTGGTAGAGAATTGTCTCGCCAGGGCTTTCTTCCGCGCCCGCGAACAGACTGCCGATCATTACGCAGTCGGCTCCGGCCGCGATCGCCTTGGTGAGATCGCCGGAGTACTTGATGCCTCCGTCGGCGATCAACGGCACGCCGGTCCCGGCCGCGGCTTTGGCGCACTCTGCAATGGCCGTGATCTGCGGAACGCCAGCCCCGCTGACAACCCGCGTGGTGCAGATCGACCCTGGGCCGATGCCGACTTTAACTCCGTCCACGCCCAATGCGATCAGATCCCGGGCGCCTTCGCACGTCGCCACATTGCCGGCGATCAGTTGCACCTGCGGCAGCTCCCGCTTCACGGCCGCGACAGCATCCATAACGCCCTTGCTATGGCCGTGCGCCGAATCGATCGCGATCACGTCGACCTTCGCGGCCACCAGCTCCTTGGCGCGCTCCAGGAAATCGCCGCCCGACCCCACCGCCGCCCCCACGCGAAGCCGCCCTTGCGCGTCCTTGGCCGCGTTGGGGTACTTCAACTTCTTCTGAATGTCTTTGACCGTGATCAGGCCCTTGAGATTGTAATGCTCGTCGACCACCAGCAGCTTCTCCACGCGGTGCTGATGCAGAATCGCTTCGGCTTCTTCAAGCGTGGTGCCCACGCCTACGGTGATGAGATTCTCCTTGGTCATCACCTGCGAAATGGGCAGATCGTAGCGCGTCTCGAAGCGCAAATCGCGATTGGTCAGAATCCCGACCAGCTTCCCGTCCTTGGTCACCGGCACGCCGGAAATACGGTACCGCTTCATCACTTCGAGAGCGTCGGAGATGCGTTGCTCCGGATCGACGGTGACGGGATCGACGATCATGCCGCTTTCTGAGCGTTTCACACGATCCACTTCCTCCGCCTGCCGCTCAATCGACATGTTGCGATGGATGATTCCGATGCCGCCTTGCTGCGCCAGCGCGATCGCCAGGTGCGATTCCGTCACCGTGTCCATGGCGGAGCTGACGATGGGGATATTGAGGCCGATCTTGCGCGTGAGCCACGTGCGGGTATCGGTTTGGGCAGGGACAACCTCGCTGCGGGCCGGCAGTAAAAGGATGTCGTCGAAAGTGAGGCCTTCAGGAATGGTGTCTGGAATCATGCGGGGTTATTTTGATGATACCCCGCGCGACCTGTGACTTTCTTCAATCCGCGGCGGGCGGCTCCGCGCCTTCGATGATGAGCAGATCGATGCTTGCTCGCGACGCTTGCGCGCGCAACCCGAGTTGATCCTGTATGGCGGCGAGGGCTTGTGCAATCGTGTCCGCCGAATCCTGCGCTCCGATATCCAAGAGCGTCAGGCTATCGCTGTATTCGTAGACGCCCGCAAGGCCAGTCTTGTCGATCACCGGCCGGTCCACCATCAACGACAAGAGCGCCGCGAGCTGATCCATGGAGCCGCGGCGCATTCCCGGGGCTGGCGGCCGATCGCCAGCGGCTGGTTTCAACTTGGGGCCGTTCTTCGCGACCACCAAATTGTACACCGGAAGCTGCTTCGATTCCCGCCGCAGCTTCAAGTGAAACCGTTCGATCAGTAGAGATTGCAGCATCAGCCGCACCTGCTCCATGCTGGGCGCGGCGTTGCCCGGCGCTTTCGCCGCGATGTCATATAGACGATCGAGCCGCGAGGCCCAGGCCGGAACTCCAGAGACCTGATACTCCTTCACGCCGAACGCCGCCATCACCAGGTCCTTCAACCCAACCATCTCCAGCGTGACGCGGTTGCCGGAGATGTGCACGGGATTGACGTCGGGATTCTTAAGCAGGGGCTTATCGACGGCTAGTGGGTGCGGCTTGATGGAGGCGACCTCGAAGGTCTGCGCGTGGGCAGGAAACGCGGCGAGGGCGGCGAGACACATCAATCGAATCACGTCAGTCAATTCTCCGTGGGGGTTCTTTCGATATGGTCGATGACGATGGTCTCGATGGGGGCCCTCTGCGGCTCCAACTTTAGGCCCAGTTTATCCAGCGCTGCGAGGAACACCGGGTCGATGCTTCCCACCGGATCGGAGGTGCTGCCCTGGGTGAGCGGAAAGTCCACGCGGATATCATATCCACCCTGCAAGTCGGTCTTGTCGATGACGGGCCGGTCGGTGAAGGCGAACCTGGTCGTGAGATCTATAAGGGTCGCGACGCGCGACATCTCGGCGCGCATGCCCTCCGGCCCCATCGCTGTCTTCCGGTCACCCCCGGTGACGGTCCCGCGCCCGAAGGAGAAGGCAGCGGCGCAAGAGGACGACGGCGGCGGCGGAAGCGGATTGCCTCCATCGGCGGGCTTAGCCTTCATCTTTGGTCCGCCCTTGGCCACGACCAACGCGTAGACCGGTCTTTCGCGGCTTTCGCGGTGCGCGGTCATCTCGAAGCGATCGGCGAGGAGGTTCTGAAGCATCGACGGAACCTGATCCTCCGTCGCGCCCTTGGGTAACGTTGCCTCGATATCGAACGAAGTAGTCGCCAGCCACGCAGGACCGGCCACTTGGTCCATTCTTACCTGGTACGCCATGCAGATCACCTTCTGAAGAGGCAGGCGTAACCTGATTCCGGCATTGTCTACGGTTGTTATGGGCGTCGCGTTTCCGTTGACGGGCGGCGACGGCTTAACCGAGGCGACTTCGAAGTTTTGCCCGCACGCGGCGGCGGCCAGCATTGCGAAGAATAATGCCCGGATCATGACGGATTCTTCGCCAGCGTAGTGGTCGCCAGCATTCCGCCGAGTCCCATCGTCTCCACCGCGGAGGACGGCACAATCACCATCGCGCCCTTCTCCTTGATCGCCTCATAAAGCATGTTCATGGCGCGAAGATGCAGGGCGACAGGGTTATCGCGATACACGGCCGCCGCCTCGGCGAATTTATCGGCGACTTGCGTTTCGGCTAGCCCTAGGATGATTCGTGCGCGGCGCTCGCGGTCGGCCTGCGCCTCGCGGGACATAGCGTCTTCCAGCATCTGCGGAATGCGCACGTCGCGGATCTCCACCGATTGCACCGTAATGCCCCAGGGATTGGTCTTCTCATCCAGGACACGCTGCAGCTCGTGGCCCATCATCTCCCGCTCAGCGATCATCTGCGAAAGCTCATGCCGGCCGATAGCTTCGCGCAGCGCGGTCTGCGCGCTGAGCAGAACGGCGTTTTCGAAGTCGGCCACTTCGAAAAGAGATTTTTCGGCATTCCAGACCAGCCAGAACACAATCGCATCCACGCTGGTGGGAACCGTGTCCCGGGTTAGGGTCGATTCGGCGCTGACGCTGGTTGCCCGAATGCGCTGGTCGATATAGGGAGTCAGCGTATCAACCACCGGTATGAGCCAGAACATCCCCGGACCGCGCAAGCCCTTATAGCGTCCCAACCGCAGGACAGCCACCTTCTCCCACTGGCGGACGACCTTGATCGCCAGCAAGCAATAGGCTCCGAGGACCACTGCGGCGTAGAACGGCGCCGGACTCTGCAGCAGCGCCGCTCCCGCGGCTCCGGCCGCTACACAAACCGCGCAACAGACCATCCCCGGACCACTGAATTGAAACATTGGCTCATTTCCTCCTGTCGTCCGTCCCATTACTTAAGCCAGTCAACCGCGAGATCAGATCCTGCACAGTGAATCCGCCCGCTCCGGCCCGTGCTACAAACTCCGTCACCAACTGGTCCAGCTTTCGCCCGCGCTCGGTCTCGTCCTGCACGATCTTCCGGTCCGCAATGAAGGTGCCGGTGCCCTGCTGCGTGTCCAGCACCCCGCGAATCTCCAGCTCCCTGTAGGCGCGCAAAACGGTATTGGGATTAATCGCCAGATCCACGGCGAGTTGCCGAACTGTGGGAAGTTGGTCACCCACCGCCAAAGCTCCCGAAGCCAGGCCGCCCTGCACTTGGTCGATGATCTGCCGGTAAGCGGGAACGCCGCTCTGCAGGTCCAGGCGGAATCGCATCGGGGCTCGTGCCGTAGTGGTCATCGATAAGGCTAATGTACTAGTGTTCTAAATCACTGTCAAGGGGAATCTTTGCTAAACTTAAAAAACTCCAAATGATTTCAGCAACACAATTGCGCCCGGGAATGGTGATCAAGTTCAACAACGAGTTGCACACCATCTTCAAGATGGAACATCGCACCCCCGGCAACCTGCGCGGGTTCGTGCAGGTGAAGATGCGAAGGCTCACCTCCGGCACCATGATTGAGCACCGTTTCTCTTCGGAAGATCGCGTGGACCGCGCCACCCTGGACGAGCAGGAGATGGAGTACTTGTACGACGACGGTGAGTACTTCTACTTCATGAACACCGAGACTTTCGAGCAGATGCACCTGATGAAGGATCTGCTCGGCGACGCAACCAATTTCCTGATCCCCAACCTGAAGGTCGCCGTCGAGTTCTACGAAGGCAAGCCCATCAGCGTGGATCTTCCTCCCTCAGTAGACTTGACCGTAGTCGAGACCGAGCCCGGCATCAAGGGCGCCACCGTCTCCAACGTCACCAAACCCGCGAAACTCGAAACCGGGCTGGTGGTCCAGGTGCCCCCGTTTATCAATGAAGGCGAGAAAATCCGCGTCTCGACTTCGGAGTCGGCATACTTGGAACGCGCTTAAGCGCTGGCCTCGAACGCGCGTAAAACCGTCCAGCCCGGGAGCGTCACTTGTGGGCCTTGGGGTGCGCCTTGTCGTAAACCGCCATAAGATCCGTCAGAGAAACCTGCGTGTACTTCTGCGTGGTTGACAGCCGCGCGTGGCCCAGCAACTCCTGAATCGCCCGCAGATCCGCTCCGTCCGCGAGTAAATGCGTCGCGTAGGCGTGGCGGAAGCTGTGGGGATGCAACGATCCATCCCCGGCCAGAGCGCGCGCATAAACTTTGACGATCTCCCTCGCCCCGCGATCGCCCAGCCGCGATCCCTTGCGCGTCACCAGCAGCGCCTTCTCGCCAGGATGCGCAAAGCGCGCCGCCAAATACCGCTCCAGCGCGGCGGCAGCTTTAGCTGCGTAAGGCACTTGACGCTCCTTCTTTCCTTTTCCGCGAACCCGGATCCACTGCTCCGACCGGTCGAAATCCTCCAGGTTCAGCCCCACCAACTCGCCCACGCGCAGACCGCATCCATACAGGAGCTCGAATATCAGCAGGTCCCGCTCCGGCTGCGGCCGGTCGAGTTCCGCCGACGCGACTGAGTCGATCAAGCCGTTAGTCTGTTCCGCGCTGGGCACGATCGGCACGCGCTTGGCGGTCTTCGGCGTTCGCACCAGCCGCGCGACATTTTTCTCAATTGCTCCCTGCCGCGCAAGAAATCGGAACATCGACCGCACCGCCGCCAGTTTCCTTCGCGAAGAAACCGCGTCCAAACCGCGCTCATACAGCGATCCTAACCACTCCCGAAGCTCCAGCGCGGTAAGGGCGCGAGGAGATGGCGGCTCGCCACCCGGCGGAGAAAAGTAATCCAGAAAATCCCGAAGATCGCTCGCGTAGTTCCGCAATGTGTGCGGCGACGCATTCTTCAGCCGAAGCTCGGCCAAGTATCGTTCAATCGCCGCGCCTAATTCAGACTCGGGCACACAAATATTCCTCCAGCGACTCCAGCGCCCTCCGGCACACCTCCGCATGCCGTTGCTTGCGGTCGCGCGGCGGGTTCTCGAGCTTCGGCAAAAGATCGAAGGTGATATTAGCCGGCTGATAGTTCGCCGGGTCGGCGCCAGAAACATACGCGCACAGCGACCCCAGCGCCGTGTTCCGTGGGAAGGGGCGCGGGGACTCGCCCCGCACCAACGTGGATGCGTTGCGCCCTGCGATCAATCCGGTGGCTACCGATTCGACATATCCTTCCACGCCGGAAATCTGCCCGGCGAAAAAAACGCCAGGCGCGGAGCGCAATTCGAGCGTCGCATTCAGCAGTACCGGCCCATTGATATAGGTGTTCCGGTGCACCTGCCCGTAGCGTAGGAATTCGGCGTTCTCCAGGCCGGGAATCATTCGCAACACCCGCCGCTGGTCGCCGAACCGCATGTGGTTCTGGAACCCGACCAGGTTGAAGCTGCCGGACCGAATGTTCTCGCTGCGCAGTTGCACCACCGCGTAGGGCCTGCGTCCGGTGCGCGGATCGGTCAACCCCATGGGCTTCATCGGTCCGAAGCGCAGAGTATCCCGCCCCCGGCGGGCCAGCTCCTCGATCGGCAGGCACGCTTCGAAATACCGCACGTGATCGTCTTCAATGTGCGCCGGCACGCTCGACGCCGCCAGCAGTGCGTCCAGGAAAGCCTCGTACTGAGGTTTGTCGAAAGGGCAGTTGAGATAGTCATCCGTGCCGTCGATCGACTTCCCGTAGCGCGACGCCGCAAATGCGACCGACCGGTCAATGGATTCCGCCTCGACAATGGGGCTGATGCTGTCGTAGAAAAACAGCCGTTCGGAGCCGGTCAATCGTCCGATCTCCCCGGCCAGCGCATCCGAAGTCAGCGGCCCGCTCGCGATAACCCAAGTTTTCCCCGGATCGAGCGCGGTCACTTCCTCCCGCCGGATTTCGATCGCCGGATCGTCCTCTAGGGCTCGCGTGACCTCGCGAGCGAAAACCTCGCGATCCACCGTCAGCGCATGCCCCGCGGGAACCCGCGCGCGCGGAGCGATGGACCCAATCAAAAGCGAATCCATCCGCCGCAGCTCTTCCTTGAGCAGCCACGGAGCCGTATCCGCCTGCTCGCTCTTCAGCGAATTGCTGCACACCAGTTCGGCCAAAGCATCGGTCTTGTGCGCGGGCGTCTGCCGATTCGGCCGCATCTCGTACAAAACCGCCCGCAAGCCCGCGCGAGCCACTTGCCACGCCGCCTCGCACCCGGCCAGCCCGCCGCCGATTACATGTACTTCGGGTTCTTTCAATCACGCCTCACGGTATTCGCCGAAGACCTTCCTCAACCTGTCCGAAATTTCACCGAGCGTGGCCAGAGTCTCGCACGCCGCAAGAATTTTGGGCATGAGATTCTCCGAGCCCTGTGCGGCCCGCTCCAACTCACACAGGCTCTTTTCGACCGTCTCCGCGCTTCGGGAGGCACGCAGCTCCCGAAGGCGTTCCACTTGTTGACGCTCCAGCACCGGATCCAACCGGAATACCGGCGGCGTATGCAACTCGCCTTGCTGGAACCGGTTCACTCCGACCACCACGCGCTCGCCCTTTTCCACGGCCTGCTGGCAGGCGTACGCCGCGTCCTGAATCTCGCCTTGTATGAATCCCTTCTCGATCGCCGCCAGGGTCCCGCCCATGGCATCGATCTGCTCGATGTAGCCGCGCGCGCCGCGCTCTATCTCATCGGTGAGGCTCTCCACGTAATAACTCCCGCCGAGCGGGTCCGGCTCCTTCGTCACGCTGCTCTCGTACGCGATCACCTGCTGCGTTCGCAGAGCCAGCCGCGCGGATTCCTCCGTCGGCAACCCCAGAGCCTCATCCGCCCCGTTAGTATGCAGCGATTGCGTCCCGCCCAGCACTGCCGCCAGAGCCTCAATCGCCACGCGCACCACGTTCACATCCGGCTGCTGGGCAGTCAGCGTCGATCCGGCCGTTTGCGTGTGAAAGCGCAGCATCATCGACTTCGGATCTTTCGCGCCGAAACGCTCTTTCATCAAGCGCGCGTACAGCCGGCGAGCCGCGCGGTACTTGGCGATCTCCTCAAAAAAATCGCTATGCGCGTTGAAGAAGAACGATAGCCGCGGCGCGAACGCATCGACATCCAAGCCGGTCCGGACCGCTGCCTCGATGTAGGCGATGGCATTCGCCAGCGTGAACGCAACTTCTTGAATCGCCGTCGACCCCGCCTCGCGAATGTGATACCCGCTGATGGAGATAATGTTCCACTCAGGAACCTCCGCACTGGCCCATGCGAACAGGTCCGTGACGATGCGCATCGCCGGGCGGGGCGGATAAATGTAGGTTCCTCGCGCGATGTACTCCTTCAGGATGTCGTTCTGCACCGTGCCGGACAGTTTCCGAACGTCCGCGCCTTGCCGCTTTCCCGCCAGCACATACAACGCCAGCAGAATCGCCGCAGTCGAGTTGATGGTCATCGAGGTGGTGACTTGATCCAGCCGGATGCCATCGAACAATCGCTGCATGTCCGCGAGCGAACAAATCGCCACGCCGACGCGTCCCACCTCCCCCGCCGCCAGAGGGTGGTCCGAATCCATGCCCATCTGTGTAGGCAGGTCGAACGCAACCGAAAGCCCGGTCACACCCTGGGAAAGCAGATACCGATATCTCCGGTTGCTCTCCTCCGCTGTACCGAAGCCCGCGTACTGCCGCATGGTCCACAGGCGGCTGCGGTACATCTCCCGATGAATGCCGCGCGTGTACGGAAATTCGCCCGGCCTTTCCATTTCTGGCGCTGGCTGGCGATCGCCGTTCATGAACGGCCGATCTTGCGAGCCTTGAGGAACGAATGGAGACCGTAACCCAGCATGATGGCGGCGCCCACGCCGGGAGCCAGGACACCCAGCAAGCCGCTGCTGCCCGGCTTGTCGAAGTTCCGGTAGCCGCGGAAGGCCGCGCCGCCGAACCAAATTCCGAACACCAGAAAGAAGAACCCGATGATTTCGTTCCACAGAATCCGCAAGGGCTTGAGGACTCCGGGGACCACGTGGTTCACGAACTGGCGCACGATTCCGGCCATCAGATTGTCGTAACATCCATTCTATCAAGGGCCTTATAGGAACACCCCAGGTTCGCCGATAGAGGGGTTGCCGGCAGGCCGGTTCGGCTCGTCAGGGCCGTAAGAAACCGGATAGCCGTGCAAGGCATCAGGTGATATGCTGAAGGTGCCTTTGCGAGGGGTGCACCCGCGCGGAAAGAGAAGGGGATTTCCTTGGACGATCGATTGAAGGAGCTCATGCAGGAGTTGGGGAATGCGATTAACGAATCGTTGTCGGATTCCGATCGCATTGCCGCCGCAATCGGCGAGATCAAGCGAGCGGGCTACGATGTCTTCCTGGTTCTGGAAGCAACCATTGGATTCAACAAACGCGAAGAAGCAGCGGAAGACGACGAAGGCGGAGAAACCATCGAACTGGAATCGCGGCCTGAGGGAGGGGGGCGGCGCGGCGGCAAGATCAAGCTGACTTCCCAAGATCAGAAATTCCTCCGCCAGCTGAAAATCTCGATCGACGACGAAAGCCGGTAAGACGACCTGTAAAAGCTTCGCCCGCTAGAAAAATCCTGATATTCCTACCCGCGGCGCGCACCTTATTGGTGTGGGGCCTGCACCTTCGAAAAAAGTAAGAAATCCGCCCGGCGCGTATCTCGCCATAGAGAGATTCCTCGCGTCCAGCCGCAAGCCCGCCGTACTCGATCCCGGCGACGACCCCATCCTCATCGCTCCCGATAATTTCAAGCTGGAGCGTCGCGGGGAAGCCGTGACCCTGGAGGTCTGGAGCGAAACCCGCAACCTGGTGCGGCGCATCTGTGCGGTTCATTCGGAGCACCGCGCGCGCCTGGAACTGGAAGTCGAACGATTCGGCGGACGCACCGGGCGGCTTGAGCTGGTTGACCTGGCCCATCCGTCCAGCCGCGATGTTTCCCGCCGCGGCGCCCGGCTCAAATACCGGGAGCGCTTTCGGCGTTCCCTGTTGCGTCAATTTCCCGGTTGGCGCGTCGCGGAACTGAGCACCGAAGCTGACCTGCACAACAGCTTGTCCCCCAGTTACCCCAGGGCGCTGCTTCGTAAAGGGAACACTGCCCTTGCGGCCATCGGAGCCGCGGAAGAGGCGTTGGATGTCGACGGCGTATTGACGTTCGGGTTGATTTGGCTGGATCGGTTGCGCCGCCGCGATCCCAACCTTCCGGTTCAAGGCCTGGCCATCTTGGTTCCCGCCGGAAAGGAAGCGGCCACTTGCCACCGGGTGCGGCATCTCGACCCGTCATCGGCTGCCTGCGCCGTCTTCGTGCACTTTCCGGATGGCTCCGAAGAAGCCGTCGACCCGCGCGATTACACCAATTTCGATACCCGCATCGATCCCTGCCGCCGCCCACTCGCGGAAAGCCCGACCCAGGTCCTGGATTGGATCGAGCGTATTTCCGCGATTCCAGGCATCGATCGCCGCGACCACCCCGATGGCGCGGTCAGCCTGGCGGTGAACGGCCTGGAGTTCGCTCGCGCGGCCGGAACTCGATTCGTCTTCGGCCTCGACCAGAAGCACGAAGCCTCAACCGAGGCTCACTTGGCGGAGATCGAAGCGTTGGCGCGCGGCCTGGCGGAGCGCCGGACAACTCGAGTGGACCGGCTGCACCCGCTGGTTTCCCGCTATCCCGAATCCTGGATCGAATCGCAGGTGCGAAACAACATCGAACAGATCGACGCCACCCTCCTTCCCAGCCCCCTCTATGGCCAGGTTCCGCAGTTCGCCGCAGGCGAGCGCGGCGTGCTGGATATTCTCGCGGTGGACCGCTCCGGAAGGCTCGCCATCGTCGAGGTCAAAGCCGCCGAAGATATCCACCTTCCGTTACAAGCCTTGGACTACTGGATGCGGGTCAAATGGCATCTGGAGCGCGGTGAGTTTTCCGGCCGCGGATATTTCCCTGGCGTCGAGCTCCGCCAGGATCCTCCGCGTCTTCTGCTGGTGGCGCCCGCGCTCGACTTTCACCCCTCCAACGAAACCGTCCTGCGTTTCTTCCGGCGGGACATCGAAGTGGAGCGCATCGGCGTGGGGATAGAATGGAGACAGGAGCTTCGGGTAATGTTCCGGAGCTCGCTGCCGGTATGCCCATCCCCATTCTCCACCAGGTAAAGCAGGCGCTGGCGAACCTGAACGCTGGAGAAGTCCGGGACTTGGCTATGAAGCCGGTTCGCGTAGGGCTGGCCGCCGCTTCCCACGAATCCTACGCGCAAATGGAGGCGTACCTGGTGCCTCCGCACCTTTCCGTGCAGCGGCGCCTGGAGTCCTTGCCGTTGCTGCACCGCATCGCGCCTGGCGGCCGCGGAGAAGAATACGACATCGAAATCTACGAAGCGTCTCTGCTCCGCCCGCGCCACGCGTTCTCGCTGGATATGGAGTCGCCTGAAGATGGCCTGCGCCAGATCCTGCGCCGCCGCGACGGCTTAATGCTCCCGCTGGCGCGCCAGTTCTATCCGTTCCGCAAGCCGGCGGCCCAACATGTGATCCGCTCCGTGGCCAAAGAGAACGCGGTCTTCTGCCTGGCCACCGCGCTGCCGGACGTGGTCCCGTTGTTAACTTGGGTTCCCTGGGCCGTGGGGGAATTCGGCTCAGACGCCGCGTTCCTCACCATGAATCAGATCCGCATGGCCTTCCTGTTGGCCGCCCTGAGCGACCGGGTTCCCGGTTATCGCGAGCAGCGCTCGGAGATCGCCTCGATAATCGCCGGCGCCTTCGGCTGGCGCGCGCTCGCGCGTGAGTTGGTCGGCAAAATTCCCTTTGGTGGAGGACTGATTCCCAAGGCGGGCATTGCCTGGGCAGGAACTTTCGCGGTGGGCTTATCGCTCGAACGGTTGTACCGGCTGGGCTATGGCTTTTCCCGCGCGGAGCGCCGCGCCGTGTACGAAGAAGCCTACGATCACGGCCGCCAAATCGCCGGCATGCTGCTGGACGGATTGCGAAGGAAGAAAGCGGTTTGAGGCAACACGCGAGCCAGCGTCAAATCCAGCCCCCGAACCACCCGGTCCCACAAAGATTCCGGCGCTGCGTCGAACACCGTGGAGGATGCGCCCTTGATCACACGCCAGGCTCCCGCCTCCATTTCGGCTTCCAATTGCCCCGGTCCCCAACCCGCGTAGCCCAGATAGAAGCGGAGCTTGTCCGGACCCGCATGCGCCGCCAGCGAATCTCGAAGGAGATCCTGGTCCAGCACGGCCCACACGTCGCCCGTAATTCTTTGCGCGCCTTCGGGACCCTTGTTTGCGCGCAGCAGCGCCAGCACGCTCTTCGGCTCTACGGGTCCTCCGCTAAACGCCATATCCTGGCGGTCTTGCGCGGCTTTCACTCCCGCTAACAATTGAGAGACAGGCACTTCGGTCTGGCGATTCAGCACCAACCCCACCGTCCCGTGATCGCCGTAGGTGACCACCAGCACCACGGTCTTGGCAAAGTTCGGGTCGCTCAGCTTGCGATCCGCAACTAACAGGGCGCCTGCGGCCAGGTCTTCATCGGCACGCGCGGGTTGGATTCCGGCAGACCACACGGCCGCCGCAACCGCGGCTACCGCTAACCAACGCCTCCAGCTCCGCCGGGCCGACTGCCTCACCATGCTCTAATTCTCGCTCCTTTTTTCGTTGCGTGGGACAATAGGGATTCCCATGCCTGAACACCCTTCGCCCGTCGTCCGGCGGGCCTTGTTGAGCGTGACCGATAAGAGCGGAATTGTGGAATTCGCCCAGGCCCTCTCGTCGATGGGCGTCGAGATCCTTTCCACGGGGGGCACATTCCGTCTGCTGAAGGACTCCGCCGTCGCGCCGCTCAAGGAAGTCGCCGAGGCAACCAATTTCCCGGAAATGTTAGATGGACGGGTGAAGACCCTGCATCCGGTGATCGCCGGAGGAATCCTCGCGGTTCGCTCCAATCCCGAGCACATGCGCGCGCTCGCCGCCCACTCCATTCCAACCATCGACCTGGTCGCCGTGAACCTCTATGATTTCGCCAAGGCCGCGGCGAAGATGGACGCTCCGCTCGAGGAGCTGATCGAGAACATCGATATCGGCGGACCTACCATGATCCGCAGCGCCGCCAAAAATTGGGAAGACGTCGCGGTGGTGACATCGCCAGCGGATTACGAAGCGATCGCCGCGGAGCTGCGCGCGCACAACGGCGCTCTCTCCAAGGAGACGCGCTGGCGCCTGGCCAAGCAAGCGTTTTCGATGACCGCCGCGTATGACCGCGCGGTGTCGGCCCGGCTAGCGCAAATCGGCGCGCCGGAGGAGCCTCTTGCGGCAATTCTGGACATTCGTGCGCCGCGCAAATTCGCTTTGCGCTATGGCGAGAACCCGCACCAGAGCGCCGCGCTCTATGCTTCGTCCGCCTCAGGCATCGCCGGCGCCCGTCAGCTTCAAGGCAAGGATCTCTCCTACAACAATCTGGTGGACCTGGATGCCGCGTGGCAGTTGATTGCCGAATTCGACCTTCCCGCCGCCGCCATCATCAAGCACACCAACCCGTGCGGCTGCGCCGAAAGCTCGGCTTTAGCGGAAGGCTCTGCTTTGGCAAAAAGCTACCGCCGCGCGTTCGAAGCCGATCCGGTATCGGCGTACGGAGGGATTCTAGCCTTCAATCGCGAAGTAGACTCGGAAACGGCAGGCGAGATCGCGAAAACCTTCATTGAAGCCATTGCCGCGCCTGGCTATTCGGCCGAAGCGCTCCAAATTTTGGAGCCAAAGAAGAACCTGCGATTGCTGGAAGTCGCCGCCGGACCAGCGGATCTGGTGGTCAAATCCATCAGCGGAGGCTTTCTCGCGCAGACTCCCGACCTCCACGCGTTTCACAAGAGCGATGCCCGCGTCGTAACGCAACGGGCTCCGTCTCCCCAGGAGTGGCAAGCGCTGGAGTTCGCCTGGAAAGTCGCGAAACACGTCAAATCCAACGCCATCGTCTACGGACGCTCCGGCCAGTCGATCAGCGTGGGAGCGGGGCAAATGAGCCGCGTGGATTCGGTGAAGATCGGCGCCATGAAAGCCGTGCTTCCGCTAAGGGGCGCCGTGCTCGCCTCCGATGCCTTCTTCCCCTTTGCCGACGGCCTGGAGGAAGCGGCCAAGCACGGCATCACCGCAGTGATCCAGCCCGGCGGATCGGTTCGCGACGACGAAGTGATCGCCGCCGCGAACCGGCTTGACCTGGCGATGGTGTTTACCGGAATCCGCCACTTCCGGCATTAGCGTCACTTACTGGCATTAAATTCACTTGCTCACAATGTCGCCCTGCATCGGTCCCAGCGCACCGAGAAGATCGTTCTTCTCCTGCGCGCCTACTTTGAACTTGTCCAGCGCCGCCGTCAGATCCTCCACCAGCGCATCGAAATCCGACGCTGTGATGCCCATCCCCGCATGCGCCGACTTCATATCCTTGCCCGTGTACTTGCATGGTCCTCCCGAAGCCTGGCAAATCTGGTCCACCAGCTTCATCTTGAAGGAGCTCAGGCGCGCCGGATCGGCGGCGGTCTGCGCGAAGAAGTGGTTGATGCGGTTGTCCATGGCGACCCGGCCGACGAATTCGTCCACCACCGCGACGATGGCCTTCTTGCCTCCCAGCCTCTCGTAAAGCGTCTTGTCCTTGGCGATGGAGGCGCTGGGCGCGATCAACATGGCCGCGATCGCAAGACCGCCGCAAATCTGACTGAAATATTTTTTCATGGTGAAGATGTCCTTTCCACTTCTGACTACGGGGAAAGCGCCACCGGCGGATGTGGATAAACTGAGATTTGCCGGATGAAACCTTAGCTCGGGAGCTGGCCCACCATGAAGAGCTTTACTCCGGCTTTGCGCAACAGCACTTCGCCAAGCCCGCGGTGCGCGCTCTGCGAGCTCACATGGTCCAGCGCATCCTGGCCGCAACAGCCGCAGGTCCGCAATCCCGAATCCTGAGCTTAGGCTGCGGCATCGGCGACACAGAGCTGGTGCTCGCCCCGCATGTCGGTTCGGTTACCGGCGTCGACTTGTCGCCCGCGGCCATCAAGCAAGCCCGCGCGGACGCTTCCCGAGCCGGAATCGCCAACGTCGAATTCCTGGAAGCTAGCGCCGCCGAAGCAGGGCTCCCGGATGCGAGCTTCGACTCCGTAATGGCCATATTCTTCCTGCACCACCTTCCTGATGCGGAGTTGAGGCGAATGACCCGCCGCATCCTGGGCTGGCTCAAGCCGGGCGGCGTTTTTTACGGGCTCGATCCCAGCCGCTATCGCCTCTCCGGCGCGCTCGGATCGCTGCTGGTTCCGCATCTGATGCGCCGCTACCAAACCCCGGATGAGCATGAGCTCAAGCCCTCCGAAACCGCCGCGCGTTTCACCGAAGCCGGATTCGACGCCCGCTTCCTGTATTACGACTTCTGCTCCACTCCGCTCGCCGGACTGTTTCCCTCCTGGCGCTTGGGTTACCGCCTCACCCGCTTGCTCGATGAGTTGCTGATCCGCGTACCCCTCTTGCGCGCCGTATCCAGCAACTTCGAGCTAGTCGCGCGGAAGCCCTCGTGACCCATCCCCTGCCCGGCGAATTCCCGTACACCCGCGGCATCCACCGCGACATGTATCGAGCCCGGCTGTGGACCATGCGCCAGTTCTCCGGCTTCGCCACCGCGGCCGAAACGAATGCTCGCTACCGCGCTTTGCTTGCTCAGGGCCAGACCGGCCTGTCCGTCGCCTTCGATCTTCCCACCCTGATGGGCGTCGATTCGGACCACCCCAGCGCTCTCGGCGAAGTGGGCAAATGCGGCGTGGCGGTCTCTTCACTAGCCGATATGGAGACCCTGTTTCGGGACATCCCTCTCGGCCGGATCACCGTTTCGATGACCATCAATTCGCCAGCGGCGGTGTTGTGGGCGATGTATCTGGCCGTCGCCGGACAGCAGGGAGCCGATTGGGCGCAACTCTCGGGAACCCTCCAAAACGACATCTTGAAGGAGTACATCGCGCAGAAGGAGTATCTCTATCCGCCGCGACCCTCCATGCGTCTGGTCACCGATACCATCGAATTCGCAACCAATCGCGTCCCCCGCTTCAACCCGATTTCGATCTCCGGCTATCATATTCGCGAAGCCGGCTCGACCGCCGTCCAGGAGCTGGCCTTCACGCTTCGAGATGGAATTGAATACGTGGATTGGGCGCTCGCCCGCGGCTTGCCCATCGACTCTTTCGCTCCCCGCCTTAGCTTCTTCTTCAACGCCCACAACGATTTTTTCGAAGAGATCGCGAAGTATCGCGCCGCGCGCACGCTGTGGGCCCGCCTCATGCGCGATCGTTATGGCGCGCGCGACGAAAGAAGTTGGAAGCTTCGTTTCCACGCTCAGACCGCCGGCTGCTCCCTCACCTGGCAAGAGCCTCGCAACAATATCGTCCGTACCGCCGTTCAAGCTCTGGCGGCCGTTCTGGGAGGATGCCAGTCCCTTCATACCAACTCGCTCGACGAAGCCTTCGCCCTACCCTCGGAACACGCCGCGATTCTCGCCCTTCGCACCCAGCAGGTGCTCGCCTACGAGACCGGCATTACACACGAACCTGATCCTCTCGGCGGCAGCGCTTATCTGGAGAACCTGACCGCGGAAATCGAAGCCGCCGCAACCGGCTACATTCGGCGCATCGACGAAATGGGCGGCATGATCGAAGCGATTGAGCGCGGCTTCCCGCAATCCGAGATCGCCGGCGCCAGCTATGCCTATCAGCGCTCCATTGAGCAGGGCGACACCGTGGTGGTCGGCGTCAACAAATTCGCCGGCGAGCAAACCCCGCCCATCGAGCTTCTTCAAATCGGTAACGAAGCCGAGCAACGGCAAGTGGAACGCCTCGCCGAGCTGCGCCGGACGCGCGATTCCGCTAGCGTCGAAACATCGCTAGAAGCGTTGCGGCGCGCCGCCCAGGGTGCGGTGAACACCATGCCGTACATTCTCGAAGCTGTTCGAGCCTACGCGACGGTCGGAGAAATCTGTGGAGTATTCCGAGAGGTGTTCGGGTCTTATGACGAAATGAGTATCCTGTAGACAAGAATCCTACAGAATTTTGGGGCCTCAACCGAACCATTTCGTAGGATGAATCGCCTATGGTTGATGCTGCTGTTAGGCGGCGCGATGGCCTGGGGCGCGGACAGCGCTCCTTCGGTCTCCGACTGTTTCAAGGTTCACCGGCTGCTGAAGACCGATGAAACCCACTATTGGGCCGATTGGACCAATACCTGCCCGTACGTCATCGATTCGGTTTACGTGATGGTCGGCTTTGTGGACGGATTCAGCCGGTACCTGGGCGATGGCGTCTGGCCGATGTACTTCATCCTGCCCGGCATGCACCGCGTCACGCGCTTCAGCGTCCCTAAGGGCGTCGCCGGCTTCGAAGGCATTGTGGTGCGGCGTATCACCACGGATTCCGTCGAGGCCCTGCGCTAGCGGGACGCGCTAGTTTCCAGCGATGGCGCTCCCTAATGGGCGCCGCTAGAAAGCTTGCGGAAGTATTCCGCCACCGAATCCTGATATCCCGCCGGAACTTTGCTCGGGTCGGTATTGCGGATCATCCCGCCGCGATTCTGGTCCAGTTGACGCCGTAGCTCCAGCTCCAGCGCATCCACGTTGCTCAAGAGCTGCTGGTGCATCTGCTCCACCAACCCTTGATTTCCCGGAAAGCGCTTGGGATCCAGATTGCGCATTTCCTCAATCAGCTCCTGCAACTGCTGCTTCGCTTCGGGGCTATCCTGCACCGCGGCGCGAACCTGATTCAGCAGGTTCAATCCCTGATCGATCTCGCGTTGCGTGTCGGCAGGATTGGGGCCCGAGTCCCGCGGGGTAGCGGACTTCCCCGGGCGCGAGTTACCGCCGGTATCGAAATTGTTGTACACCTGGCCGCGCAGCTCGCCTCCGCCGCCATTGTTCAGCCCGCCGGAATTGGGGTTGCCGCCATTCGGTCCGGCCTGCGGATTCCCCTGCGGATTAAGCTGCCCTTGCTGATACTGCCCGCCGCCTTGGCCTCCGCCCTGCCCATTGCCGGCCTGCTGTTGCCCGCCTCGGCCTTGGCCCTGCCCCTGACCTTGGCCCTGACCCTGACCCTGACCTTGACCTTGACCCTGACCTTGACCTTGCCCCTTCGCTTGCTGCTGGCCGCCGCGGCCTTGCCCTTGGCCTTGGCCTTGTGCCTGGCCTTGCCCTTGGCCCTGATTCTGCCCCTGTCCGGCTTGTGGATTCCGGCCCAATGCGTCCAGTTGATCCCGCACCCGCGACAGGGTGTCCATGGCGCGATTCAGCTCGGCGTCTTTGTTGCTCGACTGCACGTTACCCGTCGCGCGAGCCGCATCGCCAATCTGCTCGCTCAGCTTCTGCAAGTCGCCGGTCATCGCGGCTTCCGCCTGATCCGAGAAACCGCCGGTGCGCAACGCGTCTGAGCTGCGCTGCACGCGGCTCCCCAGCTCGTTTTGGTCCATGGTCTCCAGCGCGCCGCGCAACTTCGAGGAAGCCGCGGGCTGCGTGCCAGCCAGCGACTTGGCCTCATCCCGCAACTGCTGCGTCAGACGGCTCAAATCGTCGCTGACCTGCTGGCGATCCTGAACCATCTTGTCGATGTCCTGCGCCGAAGGATACGACGGTTGCTTCCCGGTGGTCCGTGCGGCGTTCTGCTGCGAGATGATGCCACGCACCTGATCCGCTGTCTGCTTCTGCCGGTTGGCCAATTCCTGGGCCGACTCGGCCATCTTGCCGATTTGCCCGGAGGCGTCCTGTTGCTGCGTCTGTCCCAGCCTGCCCATCGCATCGCGCAACCGATCCGCTGCGCGCCGCGAATCCGCCGTGCTGCCGTTTTGCGCAGCCCGCTGCATATCGCCGACGGCTTGCCGCAATTGGTCCAGCGCCTGCTGCGCGGCCTGCTGGCGGCTCTCCGGTGTGCTGGAATTAGCGCCAGAATTCGAGGTGGACTGGCCGCCGCGGCTGCTGGCCGAGGCACTGGACGAAGAGCTCGAAGAAGACGAACTGCTGGAAGACGACGAATTGCTCGCCTGCCCGCTTTGCCCTCGCTGCCCCTGCTGGCCGAGCTGCTGTTCCATTTGCTGCTGGAGCTGCTTCGCCTCCCGCTCCAACATCTGCTGCTGGTACTTCTGCTCGGCGGTCTGCTCCTGCCCGTTGCGCTGCTGCTGCGACAGGGCCTCTTCGCGCTTGGCCAGCTCGTCCAGCTTTTTCAGCGCGTCGTCGATCTCCTGCTGCCGCTGTTCTTCGGTGGTTGAGGATCTCTGTTCACTCTCATACTGGTTCTTTTGGGTATCCAGCTCCAGGTCGAACAGCGCCGCCAGATCGCGCGCCGCGCCTCCCCCTCCGCCACCACCGCCTCCGCCTTGAGCCCCAAACGCTATTTGAATGTCGCGATAGGTCGCCTCGGCGCGTTGCAGGAACTGGAGAGCCTTCTGCTCATTCGGAATGGCGTCTTTCCACTTCTGTTGCTCCAACTGCTTCGCGGCCGGAGCCATGGCGTTCGATGCCGCAATCATATCCTTCTGGAATTCGCTGATCGCCTCCACTTCGTCGGTCAGTTCGCGGGCCCGCAAGCGCCCCGAAAGGGTTATCGCCTGGTCGTGCAATGTCCCTTGCGATTGGGACAACAGCTTGGAGATTTCCGCGGCCTGCTGTTGCGTCGAATTCTTGTCGCCCTGCTGCTTGAAAGTTTGAGAGATAATCTCCTTCTCGCGCTGGGTAATCTGCTGGGGCTGATTCCCGCCACCACCCCCGCCGCCACCGCCTCCGCCCCCGCCCTGCTGCGATTGCGTGAAGTTGCGCTCATACGGGTCGGCTTGGATGAACATGATGTCGGTGTGGGACTCCGCGTTGGCATCCTTGGCCGTCGCGTAGTAGCTCACCAGGTCGCCGGGAACCAGCTTGAAATTTTCGAGCGATAGCATGGTCGAACCATCCGCCTGTTTCGCGCCCTTCTTCGGCAGCAAGTCCACCGTGGTCTCCGGCCCGCCATTGACCGAATAATGCAGCGTCACGCCGCCGAGGCCATACTCGTCTGTCGCCTTGACTCCCACGGTGACTTCTTCCACCGGCAGAGCGTGATAATCTCCGTGGGGGCGCAGCAGCGCGATTTGCGGCGGCTCCGCTTTGCGAGCCTCGATAAAGAAATCCTCGCTCACGCGCGCCGGCTGCCCCTCGTCGACGCCGGCCACGTGATACGCGCCGTCTTTTTCCATCTTCACCGTGGCGCGGTAGGTGTTGTTCGGCCCCGGGGTCAGGGCGATCTTTTCTCCGCTATCCAGCTGAAGTTGCCCATCCTGAAGCGGCTTGTCCGTCGAGACCTCAAGCTCCGCCTGGGTGCCCACCACCGCCCGCAAATCGCCTCCGCGCTCCTCGGTTTCGCTCTGCATGCCGGTCCAGGCCGGGTAACGATAGGTAACGCGAATCTGCTTTACCGAGGGCAAATCCGTCACGCGGATCTTGTAGTGATTCGAGGTCATCGCACCCGCGGTGACGTAATACTCCACGTTCTCCGGCAGCCCGGCGAACACGAATTGATACCCGCCGGCAAAGCTCCCCGCGGCCTGCTCCTGCATGGGGATTTCTTCCCACTTGGAAGAGCTCTGATACAGCGCATGCAACGTGACTTTGGGCGATTGCATCCCGGCCGGCAGCGCCGAAATCACTTGATCGGCGTGGCGCCGCACCACCGCGTTTCCCGGAGTTACTCGCAAGTCATATAAAGCCGGCTTATCGCTGTGCGGACCGGTCCATAACAGCGACGCTCCATAGCCTAGAAATCCGGGTCCGGCCACGATCATCCACAGCAACACAAGCAGCGAACCGGCGCCCACCGCCAGCGATGACCACAAGCGGCCATCCGTCACCATCTGCTTCGGCTCGGCTGACTGCGCGACATCCAGCGTCTCGCCCGCCAGAAGCTCGATGAAAGGATCCTGCCCGTCGCGTTCGACAAAAGTCACCAGGCGCTGCTCGAACTGCGGGAATTTGCTTTCCGCCGTCCCGACCGCTTTGCGGCGAGTCAACCGGCGCAGAGGCCACGCCAGCCCCGCTCCCGCGGCGACCGCCAGAACCACGATCAAGCCCAGCCGCGACGCGGTCACGCTTCCTTGGGAAAACGCCCGCGCATTGGCGATCACCACGAACAGCAGCGTCGCCAGCAGTGCGCTGCCGGTCAGAATCGCCACGCCGCGCAAAAGCGTGCTCCACCTGAGACGTTGTTCCAGTTGCTCAATATAGGCGTGAAGCTGTGCGCGCAGGCTCATCCAAACCTCCAACGGCGCTGGCCGCCGCGATGCCTAAAGCATATCGCATTGAAACCTCGACCGCTTGGCTCTTTGGTCCTGGGTAGAGCCGGCGCTTGACTCGAGCTCCTGTGTGCACTGGAGTATCGGGGATGGCGAGCCTGACATCCAACAAAACGGGAGGGTTACAATCCCTTTCCCGGCGGAAAAAGGACGGGAGGTTCTCTGATGACAATGAATGACGATAACGGAATCAAGACCACGGCCACCATCAGTTTGCTGGCCGGAGTCTGGCTATTCCTATCACCTTGGGTTTACCGGGTTTCCTTGGCGCCCAACGCCTGGAATAGTTGGATCTTCGGAGTCTTGATTATCGTGTTTTCTCTGATTCGACTGATGAGCCCGGAAGGTACCCGGACCTTGAGCGTCGTAAACCTGATCCTGGGCGCTTGGACTTTCGTTTCGCCCTGGGTTTACGGATACATGCACGACACAGGGCGATTCGTGAATAGCCTCTGCGTGGGTGCGATCGTTTTTGTGGTGGCGATCATCGGTTCGTCGATGGCCCACACCGCCACTCACCAGCCGCCCCCGCTGCGGCCGTAGCAAACTCCGAGCAAAAACGCAGTCCTGCCTGTGCGGGAGCGATCTCCGCCCAGGCAGGCCTTCTTTTTCCGATTCCTATTGTTCTTCGCGCTGCGTGCCAAGATAGCGGCTGGCCAGGACGGACTCGGCAACCCCCGACGCCAGCGCGAGCAGCATCACGTACCACCACAGGGATTGCGGAATCTTGCGGGGCACCGAGGGACCGGCCGCGGCCTGGGTTGCCCCGCCGCCGCTCGAATTGCCCGTCCACAGCGCGATCACGTCGTCCGGAATCACATCCAGGTTCGATTCCTTGGGATCGGCATTGACGCCGATCAAATCCTGCCGTCCGTCCGCGAAACGGATTCCATAGTAACCCGCCTCAGTAAGCTGGAACGTCTGTGCCGATGCCGCCTGACCCAGCGTCAGCGGGCGCTTGCCCTCCGGGTCCGTCACCTCGACGCCTTGCGACTGCGCTGCCTTGGTTTGCTGCGCGCTGCGCAGATCCAGATACGCATCCACGGGCCTGGCTCCGCCTTGGCGCTCGCTGCCGGAGAGATAGCGCGCGCTCTGTTCAATGAAGGGCACGAAGGCCGGCTGCAACGGGAAATCGTTCGATAAATTATCCAGGCCCGATGCGAACAGCACTACTCGCCCCTCGCCGATCCGCTTCTCCAGCAGCAACGGCGTCTGATCCGCCAGCCGGACAATCACCCGCGCGTCTCCGGGTTCGACATCCAGCGCATAGAAAAACTTCACGCCCGGCCAGCCTGCGGCCTTTTCGACGGCGGGATAAGACGAATCGCTGGAGCCGACGGACATGAAGTGTTCCGGGGTCCGGTCGTACTGCCGCGTGGCCGCGATGTGCGCGCCGAAAATCGGAATCTGCGTGTGGCTGGCCGCGGAAGTTCCCGCCGCGATGAACACGCTCCCTCCGGAGCGTACATAATCCGTGAGCGAATTCTCCAGCAGCGGCGGAACGGTGCTTAGGTCGGACAGCACTACCAAACCGTAATTGGACGCCTTACGGTCCGCGGCTTCATTCGCATTGATCGACTCCAGCGTAAACGCCGATTGTGCCGCGGCCGATAAAGCCGCTCCAAAATACAATGGCGATTTGCTGTCGCCGTAGTTATGCACCAGCAAAACCTTCTGCGGATCGGAACGCTCCACCGCGAATCGCCGCTCATCGTCAGCCGGAAAACCATCGGCTGAGTCGATCTTCACCTCACAACGGTTGAATCCGTACGGTACATCGAGCGCAGGGAAATCCACGGTCGCCTTCCCATTCGCAGGCACCGCGGCCGTCTTGGTGGCCGTCGTCTTCCCATTCACCACCAGCGAAACCATCCGCTGCGCCGCGTTGGTCCCGTAGCCCGCAACTGTCGCCTGCACGTGAATCGGCTTCAAGTCCTTGCCCCACACCTGCCCCGGAGCGTCCACCGACTCCACGGTCCAATTCGGCTGTGCCCGGCTCACTACAGCATGGGTCACCAACTTGACGTTCGCGGGCAAAGCCATATCGGAGAAGTTGCCGGCCAGATCGCTCCTCTGCATGTCGCTGAACAGGTGGACCTCCACCGGCGTTCGCGCCGAATCCGCCAGGGAGCGGATGGCCCGCGCCAGCTCGCCGAAATTTCCATGCCCATCGCCGGGCTCAATCGATTGCACCGCTGCCCGCAACGCGGACTGATCCTCGATCGCCTGCGTCATCAGCCGCAACTGCGACCCGAACGCGGCAACTTGCGCGCGTATATCGCCCTTTCCGGAAAGCACGCTCATCGCCGCCGTTTTGGCGTCGGCCAGACGCGTCCCCGCGCGCATGCTGAAGGAGTTGTCCACCACCAGCAGCATCAGCCGGTTGCTCGCCAGCGTAGCGGCATTGCGATTGATGAACGGATTGGCGAACGCCAGAATCAACAGGAACAGAAGCGCCAGGCGAAGAGAGAGCAGCAACAAATAATGCAGCCGCTTATGCCGCGTCGAGCTCTGCGTGCGCGACTCCCAGAACATCAACGACGGCACCGGCTTCGGAGGATTCTTCTGCCGCTTCAGCAAGTGCAGATATAACGGCAGCCCCAACCCGGCCAATCCAGCGAGGAACCACGGCGCAAACACGCCCATCACATTAGCTCCCGCCGGCACAACGGAGCCTGGCGCGGTAGCAGCACGCGCGTGTGTGGCCGTTCGCGCCGAACGCGCCGGCCCTGTGCCGGCTTCATACGATCCCCCACTTGCGGCGCAGCCACCATTCCGAGAATCGCAACACGATCAGAACCAGGAACACGATCGGCATGTTCCACAGGTCCTTGGTTTCGCGCATGGTCACACCGGCTTCGGAGTAAGGAACGGCGCCAGCCAGCTTGCCCGCGTCCGACGGTTTCCAATACTGCCCTCCGGTCTGCGTGGCCAGACGCTCCAGCAGTTCGCGATTCTGCTCCGTATGGAAATTCTCCGCGACGCCGTCCATGCGCTGGAAACTCAAAACGTCGCGCCCCACCTCCTGAACCTTTCCGGTGCTCGGATCCGCCCGCTGCGCCGTGACCTCCGTCAAATAGGACCCTTCCTTGGGCGCCGACCACTCCGCCTGAAACTGCCCCGGATTGTCCGGCACGGGACTCATCTCCAGCGCCGCGCTGATTCCGCTGGGGCCGATGATATGCGCCTCGACTTTCGCCTCGGTAGCCGGATTGTACTGTTGATCGCGAACTTCGACCGTCAAATTGACCTTGCTGTTGTCGAGCAGAACCTGCGCCGGCACCGAAGCCGCGACGTGTCCCGGCGTATCCGAGATCAACCAGCGCAAAAGCTGCTGCCAGAACAGATCGTACGCGGTGTCCCCCAGCGGCGAGCTCATCTGCCAGCGCCAGCTCCCGCCCGTGGCCATGATCGCCGTTCGCCCGTGCCCGAATTTCTGGGTGATCAGCAGCGGCAGCTTCTGGCCGTCCGGCGTGATCATGTTCGCCAGAACTTCCGCGCCCGGCTTGGGCGTGCCGGGATCCTCATAATCCATCAGGTAGGGCAGCTTCTTCCATTTCGCTTCGTTCGCGGCCGGATCGTCCACCAATCGCGTGATGATGTTATCGCGCCCGGCGGGCGCAAGCTCAACGGTGGTATGCGTGGTCCCATTGCGCGGATCTTCCTCGCGATGAAACGTCCCCGGCCGCGTGGGCAGAATCGTCGGCAGCAGGTCCGCGACGTTGGACGAATTCCAGCCTCCATCGGCCAGCGCGAACTGCCCGCCCAAAAGCAGAAGCCCTCCTCCGCGCTTGTCGACGAACTGCCGCATCAGGTCCTGCTGCGCCGGTGTAAAATAGCCCGACTCCACCGAGCCAATAATCAATCCCTGGTAGTTGAACAGATCCTCGCCCCGTGTGGGAAACCCGCCCGCCAGCTCCTTGCGATCGACGGTGCCCTGCGTCAGCGTCTTGTTCTCCGAGGTCCGCACCATGGAGGCGACCTTCACCATGCGGTCATCCTCTTCGGCCTCCCGGATGAACTTATATTCCCAGCGCGGCTCGCCCTCGATATAAAGGACGCGCTTGGCTTCCGCAGCCACGTTCACCATCCGCGACAACGCGTTATTGCGCGTGTTCTCTTCACCGGCCAACGGCGCCGCCGCGATCTCCAGCGTCTTGGCTCCCGCGCCGCCGACGTCGAACATCACGGTCTCGGTTTGAAGATTCCCGTCCGGACCGAGCGTGACGCTGCGTGAGGCTAACAGCTTCGGCTGCGCCGTGCTCACGTCGCGAATGGTTAAGTTGACCTTCGCCCCCGCGTAGCCGCGCTGATGCAACGTAATCTTCGCCGCCAGGCGGGACTCCGCCAGAGCCCTGGGCGCCAGGTCCACGTCATCCACTTCTACGTCATGCGCGGCGCGTTCCCGTCCGAACCCGATGGTGTGGACCGGAATGTGGCGAGCCCGCAGCGCGGCAATCGTGTCCGCGCTGACGCCGCCCGAATTATCGTCGCCATCGCTCAGCAGCACCACCGCGCCGATGGGCAGGTCGGAGGTCTCGTCGTTGAATTGCTTCAAACTGTCGCCGATGCGCGTAGAAGGCGCGTTGGGTTGCAATTCCTTCACATCGTCGATTCGCGCCGGAATATCGTCCACCCGGTACAAACGCGTTTGAAAGGATTTGTTGAGGCCCGGAAGGACAGTGTCCTGCAGGGTCTTCACGGCTTTCGCCTGACGGGTCGAGCCGTCCTCGGAGATTCCCATGCTGCGCGAATCGTCGATTAGAACCGCGATGATGTTCTGTTGGGGCTTAAGCTCGGATACGGTTAGCGCCGGCTGCCATAGCAGCACCAGGATCAGCGCGGCCAGCATCGATTGCAGGCCCCACACCACCCAGGCGCGCCAGCTCCGCATGTTCGGAGCGGCTTCGCTCATCTGCGACCGGATCAGCCACGCCAGCGTCGCCGATGCGGCCACGATCAGCAGGATCAGCACCCATGCCGGCCACGCGCCCAAGAGCGCAATTTTGCCGGTAGAGAACGCCGAGCGGGGGTATTTAAAAAGAAATTCGAACATCGCAGAACCGCGAACGCCTCTTCTCTTCCATCGCGGTCCTTAGTGGGTCATCGCGTAGGTAATGTAGTTCAGCACGATGCGGAACGCGAGTCCGGAGAACTTCTCCGGATACTCCGCCTCATCCGAGTGCTCCCAGGCGTCGCCCAGATGCATGTTGGCGCAGATGGCCACCATGATGCGGCCATGGTCATTGCGGATGGCGCGCCATTTGGGCACGTAGCCGCAGTCGTTCCCCGCTCCGCACTGATAGGTGCGGCCGGTGCCGACGTACTGTTCACCGGGAATTTGGAACTTTTCGTTGATGTCGTAGAGGACGTGGTAGATCTCGTCTTCGTCTTTCAAATCCTCCACAGGCCGGTCCGGCAACACTTGGCGCATGCCCGCCATGAAATGTTGCCAATCCTGTTCGCCGTGGAAATCGTCCACCATCAGGAAGCCGCCTTTTAGCAGATAGTCGTGCAGGCGCTTGGCCTCCTCGTCGGTGAACTGCCAGGTGTTGACGTCCACCGCGTAAATCCAGGGGTAATCGAAGAGATGATCGCTATCCAGATCCGCCACGTTTAACGGCGACGGCGAGTTGATATGGGTCAAGCGCCGCAGCGCGATCAAGCAGTCGTTATCGGCCTTGGGATAATCGCGAGACCAGGATTCGTATCCCTGAAAGCGGTCGAAACCGCCGCCCACGGAGTTGTATTGAAGACGCGTCCAATAAAATTCCGCGGGGACCCACGGCCCGTAGTAGGAGCCCTGCTGCCGCCTCCCGAATCTTTGAAACGCGAGCAGCCCCACGCTGAGCACGAACATCAGCCGAATGGCGTTGAGGATGGGCCGCTTCATAGCACTAGGAAGGATAACAGAGAAGTACGGGCGACTCCAGGGGTTGGCCTTACCGCGGGATAACTCTCCGCTAAAGGGGTCGTTGGCCAATGGACAGGCGCAGCGCCAATACGCCCGAGCTCCGGTCATTCTCGAATTCAACGATCCGGACAGCGTTCTGCCGAAGCAGATCTTCGATAATCCGCAGAGGAAAGTCGCACTCCTCAATATGGATCACCTTGGGCGGCCATCCCTTCCTTCTAACCAGAGCGACGAAGTCCGCGTCCGTCGTCACGACGGCGTAGCCATTTCGATTCGCCCATTCCCAGATCGCAAAATCGGAGGCTCGGTTAAGACCGATGCCGCGCACGTGAATAACCTCCGGAAAAAGGGAGGCTAGCCGCTGAATTAGACGTGGAGAGAGGTTTTCATCGAGTAGCAGCTTCACCCGATCTTGGTCTTGCGGCCGGCTTCAGCCGCGAACTGATACACGGCCGGGAAATCGTCCTTCTCCAGGTCCGGGTGTTCCTCCAGAATCTGCTCCTCGCTCATTCCCGCACCCAGCCATCCCAGAATGTCCCAGACAGTGATCCGCAGCCCGCGCACGCACGGCTTTCCGCCGCGCTTTCCAGATTCGACTGTGATTCGCTCAATTCCTACAGCCATGGCCCGAACCTCAAGTATGACACTGCCGGTGCCTCCGGGCGCGATTAGGAACTTAACCTCTAATTCGCCGACGGCTTCTCCACGTGGTCGATCACCAGTACGTCCACCATCGCCTTGGTCGATGCCAGCTTCAATCCCAACTGCTGCTGAAAGGCCGTGAACAGATCCGGAGGGGCATCGGGATTTTCGGCGGCGGACTCCGGCCGGCGCGAGCCAGGGCCGGTCTTCTGACCCGGATCGGGCGTGAACTTCAGGAGAATGTCGAACTTTCCGGAAAGTAGGGTCTGATCCACTACAGGCTTGTCCAGAACGATTCCCCCTTGAAGAATATTCATAAACTCAGCCAGGGTCGCGTTCCGGACATCGAATTTCAATCCGCCCTTGTCCCCTCCGCCAGCCGAGAACGCCGGAAGACCGTTGGGGTCGTCCTGGCTCTTGGTCAGCTTGTCGCCGCCTTTGGCGACCGTGATGGCGTACACCGCAAGCTGCTTCTTCTCGCGATGAAACTTGAGCTGAAACCGGTCCGCCACCAGCTTCTGAATCATGATCTTCGAGCTGCGCCATACTGGGCTGGCCGGGGATGCTGGGCCGCGCCATAATGTCATATTTGTCGGAGTCCATCCATGACGGTCCGCCGGTCACCTGCTTTTCGTGCAGGGTATAGGCTGTTTTGACGAGGTCCTTCAGCGTGTAGTTCGCGGCGATCACATCCTGGCCGCGAAATCCAAACATCTTGTCCGGCCGGCTTGGATCGCTGGGTTTGATGGTGGCGACCGCGAACTCCGCTCCATCCTGGGCCGGCAACGCCCCAGCAAGCATTGTCCCGAGCACCACCAACCATGCCACGCTACCAACCGGCATCCGCCTCATGGAATCCACCTCATGTCGACCGGTATAGACCCCGCGGGGCTCAAAAAAGTTTACAGGCGTCGAGGCCTAAACGCCTCAATTCGCCGACGGCTTCTCCACGTGGTCGATCACCAGCACGTCCACCATCGCCTTGGTCGATTCCAGCTTCAATCCCAACTGCTGCTGGAACGCGGTGAACAGATCGGGAGGCGCGTCGGGATTGTCGGCAGCCGGAGCGGGCGGCCTCTGGCCGAAGCCGGTCATCTGGCTGGAATCGGGCGTGAACTTCAGGATGAAATCATACTTGTCGGTAAGTCCGGTCTGATCCACCACCGGTTTGTCCAAAACGGCTCCCTGGAGCGTCTGAGCGACCTCCGCCAGGGTTGCGTTTCTGACGTTGAAGCTGGTTCCCCCACCTTGCGCGCCTCCGAAAAACAATCCTGGAAGGGTGTTGGGGGGCGACTGCGTCTTGGCCAGCTTGGCGCCGCCCTTGGCCACAGTGATCGAGTACGCGGCGAGCTCCTTCTTTTCCTTATGGAACTTGAACTGAAACCGGTCCACCACCATCTTCTGGATCATGATCTTCAGTTGCGCCACGTTAGGCTGGCCCGGCACGCTCGGCCGGCCCTGGACGTCATACTTGTCCGAGTCCATCCACGCCGGTCCACCGATAATCTGCTTGACGTGCAAATCGTAGGCCATGGTGACCAGATCGTTCAGCGTCGTGTTGATGGTCACCACGTCCTGACCGCGAAGCGTAAACAACTTGCCCGGCCTGCGCAGGATCGCTGGGCTTGATCGTCGCTACCGCAAATTCCGGATCGGCTTTGGCGTCCATCGGCTTCGGCGGAGGCGGAGGTTCCGGAATGGTCCACGCCGTCTCGGGTGTGGCGCGCACCAGGTTCAGCGGCAAGGCCGCGCCCTGGGTCCAAGTCCCCGTCATCGAATTCCCGTCCGCGCTCAGTTTGCCTTCGTAGGTGGCGACCCCTCCTAGCGCGATCTTCACGGTCGAGCCGTCCCGGGTGACGCTGTTGGCGGGCATCGCCGGCGCGGCCGGCTGGTCGATGCTGTGAAAAGTTGCCTTCAGTTTGTCGTCTTGGACGGACATCTCGAAGACCACCCGCAGCTTCTGCGGACCGGCTTCAATCGTGCCTTGCCAGTTGCCGGTCAAGTTCTGTCCCTGGAACGCCCCTAGCGGCAGGGCCGCCAAAGCAACCATCCATCGCATCAGCTTCTTCATAGCGCTCTCCCCTCGGCTCACACTATATCGATTTCTACATAGAGGCGCAACCGGCGCCCTTCATTCGATTCAATACGCACTCTCCCAGCATAGCGTTCACACGGGCCGGCCCCTGCGGTACGATTGTCGAGGAGCCGTTCACCGGCGCATTCCGCGAATGCAGAGACGCGATTTTCTTAAGCTGGCCGGCCTCGCCGCCAGCACCCCGCTCACCGCCCAGCAAACCCAATCCTTTTTGAGCGGGCCCGCTGCCGCCGACACCGCCAAGACCGAGTTCAATCTCCAGATCGGCACCGTCTCCGTGGAGCTTTCGCCCAATCATATTCTCAGCACGGTGGGCTATAACGGCTCAGCTCCCGGTCCGCTGCTGCGGATGAAGGAGGGCGTTCCGGTCACCGTCAACGTCACCAACAATACCGACGTTCCCGAATACGTTCACTTCCACGGCCTGCTGATTCCCGCCGAGGTCGATGGTTCCGAAGAAGAAGGCACTCCTGAGGTTCCTCCGCACGGAACCCGCAGCTACAAGTTCACCCCGACTCCCGCCGGCACCCGCTGGTATCACACCCACACCATGTCGATGGACGACCTCCATCGCGGCAGCTACACCGGCATGTTCGGATTCTTGATCGTTGAGGGCGCGAACAACCCCGGCAGGTACGATCAGGAGCACTACCTCGCCCTGCGCGACTGGGAGCCTTACTTCTCCAGCCAGGCCATGGACACTGACGATCTGGACGCCACCGGCCCTCAGCCGGAACGGCCCGCCGTCATGGATACCCGCCCGCCTGGTGTCGAAGTGCAAGCCGATATCTTCTCCATCAACGACAAGGTCCTGGGCGCGGGCGAACCGATCCGCGTTAAACAGGGTGACCGCGTCATGTTTCACCTGCTGAACGCGAGCGCGATTGAGAACCGGCATCTATACCTGCCCGGCCACAAGTTCAACGTCATTGCCCTCGACGGAAATCCGGTGCCCACTCCGGCTGCCGTCGACGTCCTGCTGCTGGGTCCCGGCGAGCGCATCGATTGCTGGGTGGAGATGAACCAGCCCGGCGTCTGGGTCATGGGTGCTCCCGAGGATCCGGTGCGCGAAGGCGGCCTGGGGATTGTAATCGAGTACGCGAATCAGCGCCGCACCCCGCAATGGACCGCGCCGCCCAAATCGAACTGGGATTACACTATTTTCGGGAAGCCTCCTTCGCAGTCCGCGCCCACCGAGCAACTCGATATGATCTTCGAGAAAGTCCCGCGCGGCGCAGGCAAGTTCAACAGCTTCACCGTCAACGGCAAATCCTATCCGCACGATCAGGAGTTCGTGCTCAAGCGCGGAACTCGCTACCGCCTCACCTTTCACAACCGCACCGATGACGCCCACCCTCTCCATCTTCATCGCCACAACTTCGAGATCGCGGAGATCTACGGCAAACCCACCTCTGGCGTGATTAAGGACACGGTCATCGTCCCCACGTATGGCCGCGCCAGCGTCGACTTCACCGCCGATCAGCCCGGCCTGACTCTGTTCCACTGCCATATCCAGATGCACATGGATTACGGCTTCAAGGCTCTGCTCCGGTACGCGTGAGCAGCTCGCCGGTTTGAATCCGCCGTTCGCCGAAATTGAGTCGAACACTTTTCCGTGAGTCCGTATTCTGCCCTACGGAAAGGAAATTTTATGGACCACGCACTCGCTCCCGCAGACACTCGCCTCCAAAAAGGCCACAAAGGCATGGGTATGGAGGGCTTCACCGCCCGCTGGTACTCTTCGCTTACCCGCAAATCGCTAGCGGAGTTCCAGGCGCTGGCGCGCCGTTTCGCCGCTGAGCTCGCTCCCCACAGCCGCGTCCTCGAAGTCGCGCCCGGACCCGGGTACTTCGCGATTGAGTTGGCGAAACTGGGCGATTACCCGGTGACCGGCCTCGATATCAGCCACACCCTGGTCGACATCGCGCGCCGGAACGCGCGTGAAGCCGGCGTCGCGGTCGATTTCCGGCTGGGCAACGCGTCCTTCATGCCGTTTGAAGACCGTTCCTTCGATTTCCTGCTGTGCCGCGCGGCGTTCAAGAATTTTTCGCAGCCCTTGCAAGCGCTCCAGGAGATGCATCGCGTGCTGTCACCCGGCGGCCGCGCCGTGATCATCGACCTGCGCAAGGACGCGCCGGAGCAATCGATCGACCGCGCCGTGGATCAGATGCATCTTGGAGCTGTCAACCGCTTCATCACCAAGTTCACCTTCCATCACATGCTGTTGAAGCGCGCCTACTCGAAGGCGGATTTTGAGCAACTGCTGGATCAGACCGGCTTCGGACCGATCCAGATCCGCGAGGATCTGATCGGCCTGGAGCTGACCCTCCACAAAAGCGCGTAAATAAATCTCGCGTAAATCGGCCGCGGCCTTCTACGCCCGTTTCGCGGTCTTACTCTCGTTTCGCGGTCTTACTCCCGTTTCATTGTTCCGCGGCAGTTTTTCGCGCCGCAGCAGCACGGCGAAACGTCTACGTCCTTGGCGAAATTGTAATTGATGGTGAGCTCTTCGCCGGGCTTGATCGGGCGCAGGCTCATGTAGAGGATGTGCCCCTTCATAACCCGTGAGATCAGGTTGGGCTCACAGCTATGGTTGATGATCTCCGCCCCGCTGCCTCCCACCGATCCGTCCAGGGTCCAATATCGATCCAGCTCGAACAGATATGTATACTTACCCCAATCCCGGCGGTTGGCCTCCCGGTTGCTGATCCGCTCGCCCGTATACTCGATCACCTTCCGATTCGCCGGTATCCTTTCCGCGGCGTAAACCCCAAAGCGGTGAATCTCTGACGGCTTGATGGCCAGTTTGAAGGTGGCGTAGCGCGGATCGATCTGAGGCGATTCAACTAGCTTTCCCATGAGCGGATTTCGATATTGTAACGCTGCCCAAGCCGCAGTTTTATGAAAGTTGCGTGGCAACCGGCAAAGGAATACACTCGTCTTACCTGCTGGTGGCCCGGCCCTCCCCGTGGAGGGGGGCTCTACAATGAAGTCAGGGAGGTCTTGGATGCTCCGCACGTTGTTTCCGGCCTGTGCCGTCATGTTGCTGCCCTGTTTGGCTCACGGCGAGGCCAAACTTCTTCGTCATCCTACTTATTCCAAAGGCCGCATCGCCTTCAGTTACCTCGGTGACATCTGGATCGTAAACGAAGACGGCAAGAACCCGGAACGTCTTACCGACAACAAGGCTCACGATTATCTCCCGCGCTTCTCGCCAGATGGAAACTCGATCGCCTTCTCCTCCAACCGCGCCGGCAACTATGACGTGTTCGTCATGCCTTCCACGGGTGGCGCAGCCCGCCAGTTGACGTTTAACACCGCCGACGATCTGGTGGTAGGCTGGACGCCGGACGGAAGCAAGATCATTTTCATGTCCGAACGCGGCGCGGGCGTCTATCCCGAAGTCCGCACCCTTTACGAAGTGCCCGCCGGAGGCGGCCTGGAGCAGCCCATCAAAACCGATTGGGGCTACTGGGCCAGCTACTCTCCCGACAGCTCCAAGCTCGCCTTCAACCGCCATCCCAGCGACTGGAGCCGCCAGCACTATCGCGGTAGTTACGCCGCGGATCTGTGGGTGGAGGATCTGAAGTCTCAAACCTTCAAGAAGCTCGGCGATGACGATTACAAGGGGAACTACCTTTGGCCCATGTACGGCCACAACGGCGACATCTACTACGTCGCCGATGAACTCCCCAATGAGAAAGGGATCAAGTTCGGCGGTCCGGAGGTGATGCAGAGCGTCAACAACATCTGGAAGATTCCGGAAAAGGGCGGCAAGCCGGTCCAGGTCACGCATCACACCGACGGCAATCTCTACTACCCCAGCATGTCCGCCGACGGCAAAGTCATCGTCTACGAAGACAATTTCGGCATCTGGAAATTGGATGTCTCCAGCGGCAAATCCACGGAGATCCACGTCAACATCAAATCCGACCCCAAGGACAACAACGTCCAGTTGTATACCTTCACCAACGCGGATGGATTCAACGTCTCCCCCTCCGGCCGCCGCGTCGCTCTCTCCATCCACGGCGAGATTTTCACCGTGGCCGCGGATCGCGGAGAGACCCAGCGCGTCACCAACACGCCTTGGCGGGACCAGGATCCCAAGTGGTCTCCCAACGGCCGCTCGATCGCCTTCATCTCCGACCGCGGAGGCCGCGAAGAAGTCTGGATGACCGACGAGCTCGGCAAAGACGTCAAGAAGATCAGCGACGCCGATTGTGAAAAAGGCGCTTTCGAATGGTCTCCGGATTCCAAGTCCGTGATGTGGAATTGCTCCGATCACAAGCTGCGCCTGACCAACGTCGAGACCGGAGATACGCGCGTCATAGCCAGTAACGATGACGGCGCTCTTGAGTCGCCCGCCTTTTCAGCCGACGGTAAATGGATCTCCTATGACAAGGAAGACAATCTGTCGCGCAGCCACGTCTTCGTTAAGGAGCTGGACGGAGGAACGGAGCGGATGATCGCGTCGCCGGAATTCTTGGAATCCGGCGGCGCTCAGTGGAGCTCGGATGGGAAGAAGCTGCTGGTTCTGGGAGGAACGGGCGCCCCGGCAACGGTTGGTTCCGGCGGCACGACGTACCGTTTGTATAGCATCGCCTTGACTCCTGTCGACAGGGACCCCAGCGAACGTGACATCAACACGGAAGCGCAAGCTGACCCGCCGGATACTCCTACAGCCGGAGGGGGGCGAGGCGGTTTTGGCGGCCGTAACCGGGGTGGTTTCGGCGGCGGACGCAACGCTGGTGGAGGGGGCGGCCGCGGAGATAGTGCAACGGGCGCCGACACGGAATCAAACGGCCCCGCCATCAAGATCGAATGGGACGGCTTGGAGAAACGCGTCCAACTTCTGACCCAAGGCCGGGGCCTGGGATCCGTGGATAGCGTGCTCCCTTCGCCCGACGGTCGATACTACGCGGTGGTCGCGAGCGGCGGGCGGGGCTCCGCCGTTTATGCGGTCTCCGATGATGGAACCCGCGTCACCCGCATGTCTTCGCAGCAAGCCGATAGCGCTGGCGAGCCCCAATGGTCTCGCGACGGACGCACCTTATATTTCCTCCAGGACGGCGGCATTTACTCGGCGCCCGCTCCATCCGGCGGCGGGGGCGACGCAACCATCGAGAGCTTAATTGGCGGCGGTGGAGGTGGTGGACGCGGCGGCGCAGGAGGGCGCGGCGGCGGTGGAGGCGGTATCGCCAACGGTCCCACGCCACGCCGGATTCCGTTTACGGTGCAGCTGGATATCGATGCCGCGGCGGAGCGGCAGCAGGTCTTCGAAGAAGCCTGGCGAACCATGAAGTACCGCTTCTACGATCCCAAGATGAACGGAGTCAATTGGGACGCGTTAAAGGATACTTATGAGTCTCTGCTCCCCAACGTGACCGACCTTGACGAGTTTCACGTTCTGATCATGGATATGATCGGCAAGCTCGACTCGTCTCATACCGGCGTCAGCGGCGGAGGCCTTCCGGGCCAAGGCGGTGGACGCGGAGGCCGCGGCGCCGACCGGACCCAAACCCGGTATCCCGGCTTCGACCTGGAACCGGACTCCTCCGGCTACTACAAGGTCTCCTATATTTACAAAAAAGGTCCCGCCGACCACGACTACCTTAAGCTCCACGCCGGCGATCTGATCCTCGCCTTGAACGGCAAGGAGCTCAAGACTCCCGAAAACTATTGGCAGCGGTTCAACATCCCCGCCAACGAAAAGTTCGAGTTCACGGTAAATTCCAAGCCGACGCTCGAGGGCTCCTGGAACGTCGCCGTGACGCCGGTCCCGGAAGTCGGCCGCGGCGGCCAATCTGAGGATTCGCTCGAATACGACCGCTGGGTGGATGAGCACCGCGCCACGGTCGAAAAAGCCAGCAGCGGGCAGATCGGCTATCTCCACATCCGCGACATGGAAGATCAATCCCTCCAGCAGTTCGAGCGCGAATTGATCCAGAATCTGGATAAAAAAGCCCTCATCATCGACGTGCGCTTCAACGGCGGCGGCGGCATCGATCAGCAGCTGCTCCAGATTCTCAGCCAGCATCGCCGCTACCAGACCTCGCGCGCCCGCGATTCCTCCGAAGTTCCTCGCCCCACCGACGGCTTCTTCGGTCCCATCGTGGTGCTGCAAAATGAGCGCTCCGCCAGCGATGCGGAGATGTTCCCGGACGGCTTCCGCTCTCTGGGATTGGGCAAGATCGTCGGCGTGCCCACCATGGGCGCGGTCATCGGAACTGGCGAGTACCCACTGCTGGATGGCTCAACCATCCGCACGCCTGAAATCGGCATCTATACCGCGTCGGGCCAGAACATGGAGAACTTCGGCGTGCCTCCGGATGTGTATATCGACAACACCCCTGCGGATTTTCTAGCCGGGCACGACCGCCAACTGGAGAAAGCGGTCGAGGTGTTGCAGAGCGAGATGAAGTAGCCCTTTCGCCCGCGGCGTGCTCATCTCACGCTCGGGCCACACGGCTTTGAGCGTTCTTGGCTCGAATTGAGCGGCTCCTCAACGGGCCAGGCGCCGCAGTGAGGAACCCAATGGTCCGCTTCGGCGGCGCTGGCGGCTGGAGAAGCTTGCGAAGCATATCGAGTACGTCCTGCAAATCTGAATCGTGCCTTCCAACCCTGCGTTCCAGAGCTTCGATTTTTCTAGCGACCTCACGATCCCATCCAAGCGTTTGCCTCAATCGAACAAAGGCCCTCACCACCTGAATGCTCGCGCGGACCGCCACTGAACTCTTAAGCACGTTAGCCAGCATCACGGCGCCATGCCCGGTGAAAACATGCGGTGCGTGCCGGAAATGTGAGCCGATTTCTAAGGTCGCAATTTGCGACCTTACCTCAAGCACGGTCTTCGCCTCTTCAAGGGTCAGACGGAACATGAAGTCGTCCGGGAAGCGCTCTTGGTTGCGCTTGACCTGCTCATTCAGCCGCTTCAACGGCACGCCATACAGTCCCGCCAAGTCGCGGTCAAGCATCACTCTGTGTCCACGAAGGATCAAGATGTGGCGCTCAATAGCCTCAACCGGCACGACCGCGGCCGGTCCGCGCGTCGGGGCTGTCCCTCTTCGGATCGCCGACTTGCTGAGTGTACGCTTAGCGATGGTTCTCATGACGGATTAGTCTGAGCTACCCGTCGATACTCTCAGTCGATGTAGGGTTAAGCGGGTCTTCGATCTACCTTTTCAGGGGGTCTTCGATCTATCTCTTCAGTGGGTCTTCGACCCAGGGCGGCGTGGCTTCCATTAGCCGGCCGAGCTCGGGCTCAAGCTGCTCCATGCGGCACTTCATCTCCCACGCGACCTTGCGGTAGCTGAAGTGGCCTTTGACGCCACTGCGGAGCCGCGCGATATATTCCGCTTCGGCGAAGTCCATCTTGAACAGGAACCGCGACCGCGCCGCGAAAGGCAGCAAGTAGTGCGCGGCCTCGCCCGGAAGGTGGGTCATCGCCGCGAACGTCTCCTCCATCGCCCTGGCGTACACTTCGGAGAGCCCCGCCTGTGAGATCGCCTCCGGCGTATCGTAACTGAGCTTCCCCGAATACGCCTGCCGGAACTGCTGGCATCGCCGATGCCGGTGCAAGTCCCGGTAAGCTCCGATGTCCATCACGATGTCGTAGACGTATGGCCCGCCGCGAAACCCGCGCAGGAGCTCATCTCGCCGCGTGCGCGACCCCAGCGCTGCGTCGATCACCTCATTCCTCATGGCCGCCGGCCAGCTCCGCGCAAGTTCATAAAGCTCCCGAAAGCTACGATCCGTCACCGGATACAACAGCGTCGCTGCGACCTCCGCGTGCATGTCGTCCGGCTTGAGCAGGTCGACCGCTTCCGCGTCTTGCCCGCTCGGCTTAGGCAGATTCTGCCGCGCCCAAAGACCCAGATTGCGCCGCGATTCGATCGCGTGCTCATCCGGATCGACGTGCCGCGCCAGCGTCGGCGCTACCGGCTCAGCCGGGGCCGAAGGGTCCCACACGCACGCGGGTTTCTGCGCACACGACCTCCGCGATCTCACGCGCGATTTCGCGGACCTCGGCGTACTCTGACGCCCGCAGCCTCCGTATCTGCCGCTCCAGGGTGCGGATGCTGGTGACTTGCCCCACTCCCGTTGGAATGCCGAAGAACAGTGTGTAGCGAGCCACGTCGAACGCCCGCGCCGCGATGTTGCGCTGATAAGCGTCCGGCTTCAACTCGTCCGGCTTCGGCAGCTTCTCCGCCAGGTACTCGACCGTTTTCTGGTGGATCGTGTGGTACGTCTCCAGCAGCCGGGCCGCCGCGCTCGCGTAGAACTTCTGCTGTGCGTCATCCAATCCTGGCGGCGTCACAAACCCGCCGCGCGAGAAATCCTGATAGCGCGAAGACCGCGCCTGCCCATCCCATAACTGCTCATCTTCGATCTCGGTAGCCGCCAGCTCAGAGACGCCCTCGAAGCACAGGGCCACGTGACCCAGGTCGGCGATGGACCCGTGGCCGTACTGAAAATAGAAGCTCTCCAGAAATTTGGTCGAATCGTGCGTGCGGACCCATTCGATCGAATCGCGAATCGAATCCGGAGACCGGCTATACCTCGCCAATGCATACGCACTCTTCTCCGGAGGCATGGGCGCGACGGCGATTACTCGGGAAGTTTCCGGCATTGAGAATCGGCGGGACGAAACGGTTATGATAGCGAATTCGCCCATGACCATTCGTATCCAGAAACTTCACCCCGAGGCGCACGCGCCCCAATACGCCCACGGACCCTCCGAAGACGCGGGGCTCGACCTGCGAGCAGTGGAGCGCGTGGTGCTGCAACCGGGCGTCGCCCAAGGCGTCCCCACCGGCATCGCCATCGAGCTTCCTCCCGGCTTCGAAGCTCAGGTCCGCCCCCGCAGCGGCATGGCGCTGAAGCACTCCGTCACCGTGAACTTCGGCACCATCGACCCCGGCTACCGCGGCGAGATCCGCGTGGTCATGTTCAACCTTGGCCGCGCCGATTACACCATCGAAAAAGGCGATCGCATCGCGCAACTGGTCATCGCCCGCTACGAAGCCATTGAGTGGGTGGAAGGCGAGTTGGGAGACTCCGCGCGCGGCGCCGGCGGCTTCGGCTCCTCAGGCAGGTGATCGCTTAGCCGTCACGGGTGGGACTGGTCCTCAACTCTAGTGAGGACTAAGGTTTTTCCCTGTCAGGGCCGATCAGTACGGCTGGAGAGTTTTTCAAACCAAAAGGCACTCCACTGGAAGGGAACCTCGGTTGTGCGGCCGCCTCGCTCGATCTTTAAACTATCACTCGACCAGCGCGCGGGCAAAATCGAGGACCCCGTGGAGCGTCTTCGCTTTCTCCGTCTTCAGATGCAACCTGTTGAATCGGCAGGCGCTTACACGTCGCGGCTCGCATCAACAAGCTGGCGCTGGACGGTGCCCGTGGCCTCGGGCCTCGCCTTGGTGGCGATTCTGGCGGCCGCCGGACCGGCAGACGTACCTCAGTCCGCTTCCGGCCAATTGCCCGTTCCCTCTAAGGGCGCTTTAAGCCAAGTCGCGAAAAATTTGGCTTCGCTCGAAGTCCGGCACATGGAGGCTCCCCAATCGGATGGTCCCCAAGCGGATGCCCTTCAAAAGGTCTGGCGCGTGGACCGCTCCGGTTCTCTCGAAACCTACAGCAATGGCCTGCGCGTTGACGTTACCTTCGCTGAACCTCATAAGCCCCGCGTCCCCTATCCGGTCTTCCCGCTTGCAGGAGGCGCGCAGCCGGTACGATACCAGGGCACTCCGGCAGGCATCGTGTATCACACCACCGAAAGCAACCTGGCCGACTTTAGTGAGGCCCAGAACCGCCGCCTGAAGCAGCTCGACCGCAATCTTCTGGAAGTGGTCAGCGAGGAGCGAGCCTATCACTACGTCATCGACCGGTTCGGCCGGGTCTTCCGCGTGGTGGAGGAGGCCGACATCGCCAACCACGCCGGCCACTCCATTTGGGCTGACGCGACGGGGGTCTACGTGGACTTGAATTCCAGCTTCCTCGCGGTGTCGTTTGAGGCGCAAACCGGCGATCCGAATTCCGTCACCGCGGCGCAGATACAGGCCGCACGCATGCTCACGGAAATGCTGCGCTCGAAGTACTCGATTCCCGCCGGCAACTGCGTCACCCACGCGCAGGTTTCCGTCAGCGGCGTAAACACGCACATCGGCGCCCATGTCGACTGGGGCTCGCAATTTCCCTTCGCCGCGGTCGGCCTGCCGGATAACTACGCGGAACCTTTGCCCAGCCTGACGCTCTTCGGCTTCGAATACGATTCCGCATTCGTGAAGGCTAACGGCGGACGCTGGCAAGGATTGGATCAATCGGACGCGCAAGTGGCGCGTGAGGCCGCGGAGGCAGGCATGTCTGTGACCCGCTACCGCGCCGTTTTACAGCACCGCTATTCGGACGTCCTCGGCGTCGTCACCACGTTTGAGAATCAATACGGACAGGGAGGTTAGTATGACCCAGACCGGAGCGCTCGGATTGGATGTCGGCACCAGCCGGATCGTTGCCGCCCGCCGATCCGACGGAGCGATCAGTTACGATTCGCAACTGAACGCATTCTTGAGTATCCCTTTCTCGAAGCTGACCGTCGCCGCGCTGCAGCGCGAGAACATCCCGCACACCATCGAGACGGACCAGATCCTGGTCCACGGCAACGAAAGCGAGAAGTTCGCCGGCCTGCTCAACGCCGAGATCCGCCGTCCCATGCACCAGGGTGTCCTCGACCCCAAGGAACCGGACAGCCTCAAAGTAACCCGCGAAATCCTTTCGCGAATGCTCGGCGACGCGGCTCAAGACAAGCGCACGCCTGCCAAGGTCGTCTTCACCGTACCTGCCGCGCCCCTCGGCGCTGAGGATTCCCTCACCTACCACGAAGCAACCCTGCGCCAGACCCTGGAAGAACTCGGCTTTGAACCCTCCTCCATCAATGAAGGACTTGCCGTTGTTTACGGCGAGCTCGAAGACTCCAACTATACCGGCATCGGCATCAGTTGCGGAGGCGGCTTGTGCAACGTCTGCTTGGCCTATCTCTCGGTCCCGGTTCTAAGCTTCTCCATCCCCAAAGCCGGCGACTATATCAACGTCAACGCCGCCCAGGTCACGGGCGAACGCGCCAACCTGGTCCGCCTTGCCAAGGAAGACTCGTTCCATTTCAACGGCTTCTTCGCCGACAAGATGCAACAGGTAATCGCGGTGTATTACGACGACATGCTCCGCTCCCTGGTCGGGGCCCTCAAGGAAGCTTTCGCCCGTACCTCCAGCCTGCCCAAATTCAACCGTTCCATTCCCATCGTCCTGAGCGGCGGGACAGCGCTGCCTGCCGGGTTCCGCGACCGTTTTGAGAAACTATTGATGGAAAAGGACTTTCCTGTTAAGGTCTCCGAAATCCGGGTGGCCCAGAGTCCCCTTTATTCCACCGCCAAAGGCGCTTTGACTTGCGCCCTAAGCGAAGGCTAAAGCATCTGGATATACTGAAGGGCAGCGCTAAGCCCTTCCCCAGAATGCAGCCGACATTGTTGCAACCGACGTTGCAAGCGACCGCCGTGCGGCGCCTTTACCTCCCCGAAGCACCGCGAAGAGCGTGGTTGCACGACGCGCTGGCTCTGACCTTCCCTGACCCGCATGACCTCGATGCGTGGCGGGATTTTGTCGACGCGTCCGTTGCGCTGGCCAATCGCCACTTGCCCGCTGAAGCCGCGGAAGCGTTGGACAACTTCTTCCTGCCGGACGGATCGGACGCGCTCCTCATCGAAAACTTGCCGGTGGATCCAGATCCGCCGCGGCCCCCCGCGGACGGGAAACGCCCCGCCTCAAAAGCATCCGTTTCCGAGGCCGTTATTGCGGGATTGATCGAGGGCCACGCGGCCATCGTTTCCTACATCAACGAAAAGTCCGGGGCCCCGATTCATGAGATCACGCCGGTGGCCGGCTCTGAGCAAACCACATCGAGCTCCGGCCGCGCCCCCTTCGCCTGCCACACCGATGCCGCTTTTTTGGCGCCGCGTTTCTCTCCGCGCGGCTTGCTTCTTTTCGGTTTGTTGAATGAGCCGTTAGCTCATACGGCGGTCTTGCCTCTTGACCGGATCATAGCCGCCGCTCCGCCCAAACTCATCCGGTCGCTGGAAAAGCCGATCTTCCGCCATCCTTCCCCATCTAGCTTCGAAGTAGCCGCCGCCGTCATCGCTCCGATCCTATGGAAGGACAGCGCCGGCATCCCGCGCATCGCGGTCCAAACCCACGCCGTTCAACCCGTGAATGAGGAAGCCCGTCAAGCCATTGCCCAGCTTCGAGCGCTGCTGGATGCTTTGGATACCGAACGTGTGGTGCTCGGCCCAGGCGACGCACTGCTGTTCAAGAACGACCGCGTGCTGCATGGCCGCGACGCTTTTTCGGGCGAGCGGTGGCTGCAGCGAGCCTACTTCACTGACTCCCTCGCACCTTTCCGCGATCGCACCGGAGCAGCTCGCAACACCTTCGCCTTCGACGCCGCTCAACTCCTTTAGACACCTCCCTAGACAGCCAGAAAAACCTTGCACCGCGCTGGGTCCATCGGGCATAGTAGGAGTGGGTGAGATGTCTGTTAGCTCGGGGCTCGCCCAATTTAACTTCAGTATGTCTTCAGGACATAGATGGCGGACGAGAGACTGTTCCTCACCGAACTGCTCGGCCTCAAGGTCTTCGACCTCAAGGGGCGCAAGATCGGTGTGGTCAAAGACGCCGCGATCGTTCCGCTGGTTGACCCTGTCCGCATCGACCGCTTTCTGATCGGTGGAAGCGGATCCGCTTGGTTTAAAGTCCGTTACGATCAGGTACGCTCCATTTCGCTCGACGGAATTTTCCTGCGCGACGAAATTCTCACCCCGCACCATTCTGACGAATATATGCTGCGCGTGGCCCGCGACCTTCTAGACCAGCAGATCATCGACGCGCAGGGCCGCAAGGTGGTGCGCGTCACCGACATCACTTTCGAGATCCGCCAGGACGGCGAATACCAGGTTTTGTGGGTGCTGGATGTGGATGTCGGCATCCGCAGCGTGCTGCGCCGCTTGGTGCAGGGGGTGGTTCCTCCGCTGTGGGTGCGGAAGCTGCAAGCGCCCATCCCTCCGCGCTCCATCCGCTGGGAGTTCTGCAACATCCTGGAGCCCGATCCTCAGCGCCGTCTGCGCCTGAACATTTCCAACAAGCTGCTGGAGGGCATGCATCCGGCCGATTTGGCAGACATCGTCGAAGATTTGGGTCCTGCCGACCGCGAAGCCATCTTCGAAAACATCGACAGCGAGGTCGCGGCCGATGCCCTCTCGGAAATCGATCCCGGCATCCAGGCCAGTATTCTCGAATCGCTCGAGACCGAAACAGCGGCCGACATCGTCGAGGAGATGGCTCCCGACGAAGCAGCCGACGTGCTGGCCGGCCTGGAAGAGGAGACCTCGCAAGAGATTCTCGAAGAGATGGAACACGAACCCAAGAACGAAGTCAGTGAGCTCATGGAGTTTGAAGAGGACACCGCCGGGGGCATGATGAACACCGAATACGTATCGCTCGCCGAGGACGCCACCGTAGCCGACGCCATCAACGCCCTCCGCGGCAATGAAGGGTTGCTCGAATCCCTCAACACCATCTTCCTGGTGGACGGCCAGGATCAGCTTGTTGGCGCGGTTCCGCTAGCCCGGTTGTTTCTGCATGAAGGCGCCAAGCCTTTGCGCGAGCTCGCCGCAGAAACATTAATTGAAGTCCCTGTAACGGAGCAGCAGGAGCAAGTCACCGAGCTGTTCGACAAATATAACCTGCTGGCGCTGCCGGTTGTCGACGAGCAACGCAAGCTCGCCGGAGTGATCACCGCCGACGACGTGATCTCCGTCCTGCGGCAGAAGTAATCCGGCGTTCACCGCTTGAATTTCAGCGGTGTTACATCGCCGCGCTATTGCCGGTTCAATTGGACCACCCGCCAGGCGGGCTGATCCTTTTCCGCCGGGTCCTGGACGAACTCCTGGGCCGTCTTCGCGGGATCGTAATCCCGCCACAGCCAGGTCATCGACTCCGGCAACTGCGCTGCTCCTTGCGCGTCATTATGTTCGCCGACGCCGAAAGTAAAGTGATAATCGTAGCCCTTGAACTTCAGCGCATTCGCCATCCCCAGGTTGGCCGCGGGCCAATACCCAGCCCCGTTATCCAGATCCGCTGACCCATCCTGGAGCCACACCCGGATATTGCGTTTCGCTTCACGGCGCACCATGGTGGGGTATTCGGCGCCGCCTTCCGGATGAGCTGACGAGCGTTGCAGCGCGGTGTAACTCCCGATCCAGCTCAAGACCCGCGAAAACTCCTCTGGCTTATCGAACGCGGCGTTGAAGGCCATGATCGCGCCCGAGCTCAGACCCTGAATCGCGCGGCTGTATCCGTCCGTCCGCATTTTCACGCTCTTAGCCACCACCGGAAAGATTTCGTCGAGCAGGCGATGCAGGTACGCGTCGCTAACCGTGTCGTATTCAATCGAGCGTTGGTTGCGCTCCGGCCCCGTCCCCGCCTGGACAAAGATGCTGACCATCAGAGGGATGCGTTTTTGCGCGGTCAGATTGTCCAGCGTCTCCAGGATTCGCCACTGGCCGGGCCTCGCACCCGTGAACTGCTGGCCATCGCCCCACACCTGCACCGCGAGAGGCGTTACGCCGTCCCATTGCGCCGGTACGTAGTACCATACGTTGGCTTTCACGTTGGGATAAATCTTGCTCGGCACCTCGATCGGTCCGGTCAGCTTCCCTTGAGGAACGCCGGGTTGAGCATAGCTGTCGGGTCCGAACGCAGGCAGGTTGTTGCTCCCGCCAATCGGCTTGCCATCTGAAATCCAGGTGTACTTGTAGGCCGTCCCGGTATTCAGGCGGGTCTGCACCACCCACAGCGAACCGGCCTTGAAAGCGGCAATGGGCGGGTCATAGTTGATCTGCAGCGACGGGCCTTTGTCCGCGGCCACCGCAAACACAAAGTCGCCCAATTCGCCAGCCGCCGCCGTGCCTTTTTGAATATTGTCCGCGCCTAACGTGTCGCGAAGAGCCTGCTCTAATCCGGACGCGCGGGTTCGAGCCATCTGGACCAATTGCTGCGTGGAAACTTTTTGCGCGGCGCAAGCGCCCGCGAGCACGGCAAATGCCAGCAGCTTACTTCTCATGAGTCACACCTCATTTCCTGCACCGACTCGACTACCGGGTCATTGTATCGTGATGGGCATTAGCCCATTGCCGCGAGCGATTCCTTCACCGTCGGGTGCTTCCCTGCTTCCACGTCCGTGCGCCGAATCGTGTGGAACTTGGTCAACACCGAATTGGCCTTCGCCAGCGCCGCGACCCGCTCGGTGAACGCCTCCAGCTTCGCTCCCGGAATCGCGTACAGCGCCACGTCCGGCGTCAGCACATCCAGGTACGCCCGCGCGCCGCAACAGCCCAGGCTCAGCGCCGTGCGCCCCGTGTTATACGCCTGCGGGATCACTCCGCATGCCGGACGTCCCAACGCAGGCGGCAAGGCCGCTTCTCCAGTTGCTGTGAAGCCTCCGAAAGAATCAAGGTCTGGTCCGCTTTCACGAACAACAGCACCACGTCCGATTGCACCGGCATCGACGCCAGAGGTCCGTACACTACGACTTTCGCGGCGTTCTTGGAAGGAAGGTCGAGCACGGGAATGAATGCCATGTCCTCCGGCCGCACATAGCCTAGGTCACCGAAGACCTTCAACGCATCCTGCAAGTCGGTCTGCACCGCCGGACCGTCCTCAAGGTGGTGCGTGTACATCCCGATCGAGCACAGGTCGTGCTGCTGGGGCACGGTCGCAAAGACTTGCGTGGTCGCCTCCTGCCAGAAACGGCATCCGGCCGGCACGACTCCCGAGTAAGTCCTCACGCCTTCTGGTACTTGATCGACAAAAGCCACGCCGACCGGCGGCTGAGTCAAATGCAGCGATTCGGTGAGTTGTTGCGCGACAGAGTCAGTTTTCATCGTATTCAGAATACCCGCTTCACGATTGCTTGCGCTTGGCGAAGCGCTCAAACCCGCGCTTGGCGTCCTCGGTCATGCGCGCGACCGCATTCGTTTCCGCCCCGGCTTTCAAGGCCGCCTCAAAGCTCATCCCGTCGATTGTATAGAGCAGTTTCTTGGTCAGCCCGACGGCCGTCGCCGACTTTGCTGCCAGCGCCGAAACATAAGCCGCGACGCCTGCTTCAAATTCGGAGTCCGGAAACACTCGTGTGATCATCCCCAATTCGCACGCTCGCCGTGCGCCTACAGCCTCGCCCCAGGTCAGAAGCTCGAACGCCTGCTTCTCTCCCACGGACCTCCGGAGCAGCGCCATCACAATCGCCGGCACGAATCCGACGCTGACTTCCGGGAACCCGAACTTCGCCGATTCGGCCGCGAGCACCACATCGCAGGCCATCGCGATCCCGCACCCTCCGCCCAGCGCCCGCCCTCGCACCGCCGCGGCCACCGGCTTGGGGTGGCAGCGGATCGCCTTGTATAGATCCGCCAGCCTCTCCGCGGCCTTCAGGAACTCATCCGCGCCGGCGTTCATCGTTTCCGCCATCATCTGGAGGTCCATGCCGGAGCAGAAATCCGGACCCTCCGCGGTAAGCAGTACGACGCGAGCCTCCACCGCGCCCTCCGCTCGCGCCAAGGCATCGCGCAGGTCTGCGATCGTGCGCTCATCGATGGCGTTGCGCTTTTCCGGCCGGTTCAGCGTAATCCGCGCGACAGCGCCGTCGATGCGGCTTTCAATCGACATCGATCTCCATGCGCAACAATGCGCTCGAATAGGTTTTCCCCTGAGGATCGGCCTTCAGCGCCACCGTGCCTCCTCCATCCAGCGCCTCATGCAGCAGAAAATTCAGCGCGCCCAGATTCGGAACCTCAAACCGCTCTACCTCACCCAAGCACACTCCCGCAAAGTGCCGCTTCACCCGCTCCGCTGTCACTTCGCGCACCAGAATTGGATAATACTCCGGCTTGAGCGCGATCAAGCCGATATTCGAAGTGTCGCCTTTATCGCCGGAGCGCGCGTGCGCCAGCTTGATCAATTTGCGCTTGGCCATACCGTCACCTCCGGTTGAACCTCGCTCTTGGCGATCAGCGCGGGCCAGTACGCCACGATCTCCTCCACCTGCGGCCTTCCGCTGCCCAATCCCGACACCACCGGCGGACCGTTCAACGCCAGCGGCGGAATCTCTCGCGTGAAGCGCTCGATGGCTGCGCGATTGTCGCCGCGCACTCCGAAGCGCAGGACCACCTCACTCAAGAGCGGCTCCATCGCGGGTGTCGGCTCCGCAGCCGCGATCCCGTGGCAAGCGTTCGCGCCCAAGAACTCGGCTCGAATCGCATCGAACCTCAGCCCCAGCCGGTCCAGCCTTTGCCGCAGAATCTTCTCCGCCGCGCGCGCCTTCTTGTACGCATCCGGCCACGCGTACACCAGCGACCCGATCGCCTTGTACCCCGCCGAATAACTGATGGAGACCTTGTAGAAACTGGTCGCGGCGCGCCCCTTGATCCCGCTGAACCGCACCCGGTCCTGCCCTGCTTCGGCGAGCCGGATCGTGGTGAAGTCCGCGATGCAATCCGGCGTGATGTACTCGCGCGGATCGCCCATCTCGTAAAGCAATTGCTCCTTCACCGAATCGATGCTCACGCGTCCGCCCGTTCCAGCGTGCTTGGTGATGACGAAACTGCCATCCGGTTCCGCTTCGATAATCGGGTAGCCGATATCGGCCATATTCGGAATCGTCTCCCAATCCACCTGGCAATTCCCGCCGGTGCACTGCGCGCCGCATTCCACGGTGTGTCCCGCAATCGTCCCGGCGGCGAGCCTGTCCCAATCCTCTTTGCCCCATCCGAACTCATGAATCATCGGCGCCAGCGCCAGGCCGGTGTCCGTCACACGGCCGGTCACCACGATCTCCGCGCCTCGTCCCAATGCTTCCGCCACGGGAAACGCCCCGAAGTACACATTGGCGCTGCGTACCTGCGGACGAATCGCAGAGAGCGGCTCGCCCGTCTCCATGTTTTTCAGCTCGACGCCGCGCTCGAGATACTCATCCAGCCGGCCCATGATGTCGTCGCCCGCTACCATCGCCACGCGGATGTCGATACCCTGCCGCTTCGCGGTTTCGAGCACCGCCTCGCAACAGGCCGTGGGATTGACCCCACCCGCATTTGCGATCACCCGGACGCGCCGCTCGTTCAAATCCGGCAGCACCCGCGCGATCATATCCACAAAATCGCGAGCATAGCCGGTCTTGGGATCGCGCGCCCGCTGCTTCTGCAAAATGGACATGGTGACCTCGGCCAGATAGTCGAGCGTCAGATAATCCAGGGGCCCCCGGCGCACCAGTTCCACCGGCGCTTCCAGCGAGTCGCCCCAGAACCCCTGCCCATTGGCGATGCGAATCATACGGTGTATCGCGTGGCCTCAATCAGCCGCGCGGCGACCTTGCGCCGCAACGCGATCGTATCCACGGCATCGCGTTTGGTGAACCGCCGCAGCACCGCGAGGCTTGTTCGCAGCTCGTCGCCCTCCGCGCACGCGGCGAGTACCGTCCGCGCCGAGGTCTCGATCGTATCCATCGCGTCGGCCGCGAACACCATTGCCATGTCCGCGGCATTGGTCCGCCCGTTCTTCTTCGCGCGCAGGCTCGCCGAGTCCATGGCGTAGCCGTTCATCAGTACATCTGTGATTCCGGCGATCACCTCCTGCTGCTCCTCCATCTTGTCGCCATAGCGCTGATACGCCGCTCCGAGCATCAGCAGTCCGATCTTCTTCGCATTCGCCACCACATCGCTCTCGCCCGACCCGGGCCCGCTCAAAATCTCCGCTTGCAGCTTCTTCACGGCCGGCACCAGCGGAAGCGCGCCGCGTTGCGCGCGTTTTAGCAGCATCCCCGTCGCCAGCAGCCGGTTAATCTCGTTCGTGCCTTCGAAAATCCGGTTGATGCGCGAATCGCGGTACGCCCGCTCCACCGCGTAGTCCTGATGGTAACCGTAGCCTCCGTGAATCTGCACAGCTTCGTCCACCACGTAATCCAGCATCTCCGAACCGAAGACCTTCACGAAGGAGCACTCCACTGCGAACTCCTCCGCGGCTTTCAACACTCGCTGGCTCGCGTCGGCGTCGTCCCAGGACATGCCCGCCAGCCGTGCCTCAATCTCGCCCACCACCCGGTACGCCATGCTCTCGTTGACGTACATCCGCACGGCCATCTCCGCGAGCTTAGCCTGAATCATGCCGAACTCCGCGATCGATTTCCCGAAAGCTTTCCGTTCCTTCGCGTATCGGATCGCATCGGCCAAAGTCGCGCTCGCCCCACCGTGCGCGAACAATCCCAGCTTCAGCCGTCCCAGGTTCAGAATGTTGAACGCGATGATGTGCCCGCGCCCGATCTCGCCCAGCACATTCTCCGCCGGCACCTTGACGTTGTCGAAATACAGGGCCGTAGTGGAGCTTCCCTTGAGCCCCATCTTCTTCTCTTCTGCGCCCGGCGAAACTCCCGGCCACGCCCGCTCCACCAAGAAAGCCGTGAACTTTTCGCCGCCCACCTTCGCGAACACGGTATACAGATCCGCGATGGCTCCGTTGGTGATCCACATTTTCGCACCCGTAAGCACGTAATGCGAACCGTCCGCGGCAAGATCCGCGCGCGTCTTTGCCGCCAAAGCATCTGAGCCCGCTTGCGGCTCCGTCAACGCGTATGCCGCTAGCATCTCCGCCGACGCGAGCTTTGGCAGATATTTCTGCTTCTGCTGCTCCGTCCCAAACAGCAACAGCGGCAGCGAGCCAATCCCCGTCTGCGCTCCATGGCAAGCCGCGTACGACCCATCCCGCGCCAGAATCTGCCCGACGATCGCCATCGAAGTCAGATCCATCTCCATGCCGCCGTACTTCTCGGGCAGAAAAACCGCGGTCAATCCCAACCCGGCGGACTTGCGCAGCACCTTCTTGAGAACGTCGAAATTCTGATGCTGGATCTCTTCGAGATGCGGCGCGACTTCCTGTGCCCAAAACTCCTCCGTAGTCTTCGCAATCGCTCGATGCTCTTCCGTGAAATCTTCCGGAGTAAAGATCTCCTCCGGCTTCGGCGCTTCCAGCAAAAACGCTCCGCCCTGCATCAATTGAGCCTCTCGAAAATCCCCGCCGCGCCCTGCCCGCCGCCAATGCACATGGTCACCATGCCGTAGCGGGCGTTCGAGCGCTGCATTTCACGCAGAATGGTCGCGGTGAGTTTCGCTCCGGTGCAGCCCAATGGATGGCCAAGCGCAATCGCTCCGCCGTTGAGGTTTAGCTTTTCTGGATCGAGCCCGGCTTCGCGAATCACGGCCAACGCTTGGACGGCGAACGCCTCGTTCAGCTCGATCACGCCGATCTCATCCAGCTTCAGCCCAGCCATCACGAGGGCCTTCGGAATCGCGCGTACCGGCCCGATTCCCATGATCTCCGGCGGCACTCCCGCTACAGCAAAACTGACGAACCGCGCCCTGGGACGCAACCCCAACTCCCGCGCCTTCCCCTCCGACATCACCAACGCCGCCGCCGCTCCATCGCTGGTCTGCGAAGAATTGCCCGCCGTCACAGACCCAGCCGCATGAAACACCGGCTTCAGCTTCGCCAGAGCTTCGAGCGATGTGTCCGCACGCGGACCCTCGTCACGTTGGAACATCACGCTGCGCGTGACTGCATGCGCGTTTTCCAAAACTGTGCTCTCCACCTCTACCGGCACAATCTCCTCATCGAATTTCCCCGCGGCCTGCGCCGCCAGAGCCTTCTGATGACTCGCCAACGCGAATTGATCCTGTTCGTCCCGCGAAATTCCGTACTTCTGATACACGCGCTCCGCCGTCAACCCCATGCTGATGTAAATCTCGGGTTGATGATCCACCATCCATGGATTGGCCGAGAATTTGTTGCCCGTCATCGGCACCAGGCTCATCGATTCAGCCCCGCCCGCGACGATGATCTCGGCCCCGCCGGAACGAATCCGCTCCGCCGCCATCGCGATCGCCTGCAATCCCGAGGAGCAGAACCGGTTGATGGTCACCCCCGGAACGGAATCCGGCAACCCGGCGCGCAACGCCGCAATGCGAGCCATGTTCAATCCCGCCTCGCCCTCCGGCATGGCGCATCCCAGGATCACGTCTTCAATCGACGCCGCTTCGATTTGTGGATACCGCTCCAGCAGCCCGCGAATTGCGCACGCGGCAAGATCGTCCGGCCGGGTGTTCTTCAGCGCGCCTCTTCCCGCCTTCCCCACGGCCGTGCGCACGCAATCGACAATGACGGCTTCTCTCATTTAGTTCCTGAGCGGCTTCCCCGTCTTCAGTGTGAACTGAATGCGCTCCTGCGTTTTCGCGTTGCCGCACAGGCTCAAGAACGCCTCGCGCTCCAAATCCAGAATGTACTGCTCCGGAACGGTCTGTTCTCCGGTGAGCCTTCCCCCCGAAAGCACGTGCGCGACCTTTTCGAGAACGGTCACGTCGAAATCCGAAATATATCCACCTTGCCGGTAACTCCAAATCCCGAGTTTCAGCAGCGCGAACGCCGCCTCGCCTCCCACCTTCACCCGCGCGCGCTCCGGCGGTGCATAATCCCGTGCGAGCTCCAGCGCCAACTCCTTCGCATCGCCGATCAATCGATCCGGGTTCATCGTAATGCGATCCGTGTCGCGCAGAAACCCGAGCTGCCGGGCCTCCGCGCCGCTCGAAGAGACTTTCGCCTGTCCGATCCGCTCGCCAATCGCCCGCACATCGCCCACGCGCAGCAGCATCTCCTTGCATCCACCGGCCGCCGGAAGCAGGCCGACGCCAACTTCCACCAGCCCGATATAGGTCTCCGCCGACGCCTGCACAGCAGCGGAATGCAGCACGATCTCCGCCCCGCCGCCCAGCACTCGCGAAAACGGAGCGGCGATCACCGGGCACTTGGCGTATTTCAGCGCGAGATTCATCTGCTGGAAGCGATGAATCATCTCGCCCAGTTCTTCCCATTCCCCATTCTGCGCGGCCATCAGCACGAACATCAGATTCGCGCCTGCGCTGAACACTTCACCCTGGTTGGCGATCACCATCGCGGTGAAGTTTTTCTCGGTCTCCTCCAGACCGGCCTGGATCATGCGGAAATGATCCTCGCCGATGGTGTTCATCTTGCTATGGAACTCCACGCACAGGACGCCATCGCCCAAGTCCACCAGAGATGCGCCCGGGTTGCTCTGGATGCGCTTCTGCCGCGAGAGAACGATTCCGGGTTCTCCAAACGCCCGGTATTCGTTCGATCCGAAATCGAAGTACGCCCGCGACTCCCCTGCATCCGCATACAGCGATTTTCGCCCTTCGGAGCGCATCTTCTCGATGTGCGGCGGCAACGGCCGCTGCTCAGCTTCCAGCCGGCCGCAGACGTTTTCAAAACCCAGCGCGTCCCACAACTCGAACGGGCCGAGCGCGTGCGCGTACCCCCAGCGCATCGCCCGGTCGATCTCCACCATCCGTTCCGCGATCTCCGGCACTCGTTCAGCGGAGTAGATCATATAGTCGCGGAACGTCTTCCACAAAAATGCTCCCGCGCGATCCGTCCCCGCCACCAGCGTCCGCAGCCGCTCTCCTAAATCGCGAATGTTTTTCGCCGATTCGGCCGCTGGAAACTGCGGCGCCGATGCCGGGTGATACTCCAGCGTCTGCAGATCGATTGCGTGGATCTCGCGTGTTTTGCCGACGCGCTTGTAATACCCCTGCCCCGATTTCTCGCCCAGCCAGCCGCGCTCCAGCATCTTCTTGTGGAACTCAGGCAGCAGATACCGATCACGCCAGGGGTCGTCAGGCAGTGCACCAAAGAGGTTCTCGCCGACGTGCCAAGCCACGTCGAGCCCGACGATGTCGAGCAACCGGAATGTCGCGCTTTTCGGCAGCCCGATCAGTGGACCGGTGAGCGCGTCCACTTCCTCCACCGTGTACCCGTCCTCAACCGTAGTTTTCGCGATCGTCCCGAGCAGAAAGAATCCGATCCGGTTACCGATGAAGTTGGGAGTGTCCTTGCACGGCACCACCCCTTTGCCCAAGCGCCGGTCGCCGAACGCAGAGACGAATTCGATTAATTCAGGATCCGTCTCCGGCCCTGGGATCACTTCGAGCAAGTGCAGATACCGCGGCGGATTGAAAAAATGCGTGCCCAGAAAGCGCCGCCGGAACCCGGGCGAAAAACCCTCCGCGATTTGCCGCAGAGGAATCCCGCTGGTGTTGGTGGAAAGAATCGCGTCCGGCGCGCACACGGCTTCCACTTTGCGCCACAGCCCGCGCTTGATCTCTAGATTCTCCGCGACCGCTTCAATCACCCAGTCGCAACCGGCGACGCGCGCCAGATCGGCGTCGAAATTTCCAGGCTCAAGCCGAGCGGCCTCGGAATCGAGAAAAAATCCCCCCGGCCGCTGCTTGAGCGCCGCGTCGATCCCCTTCCGGGCAAGCTCCGTGGTCAAATCCAGCAGCAACGAAGGGATTCCAGCGTTGGCGAAGTGGGCCGCAATGCGGGAGCCCATGGTGCCAGCCCCCAGCACGGCCACGCGAGAGACAGTGCGCATCGACTCCTCTAGTTTGCCTCTCCTAGCGCCTCTTGCGCTTGCCGCCCGCCGCAGCCCCCATCGCGGACGGCTTGGATGCGGCTGCTCTTTCAGGAACACGCGCGTAAGCGCCTTCCGGAGTCCGCAGCGCCAGGAAGAACAGCCAGATCAGCGACGGCCACAATTGCGCCACCAGACGGCTTACTGAGGTCGAGATGTGCCAGTCGAGATTCGCGGTGGTGACCAGATAGAGTCCGTACTCCGCAGCCGCGGTCGCTGCGACTGGAATCAGCAGCCACGCTCGCTCGCGCCATTCCGGCTTCGGCACGAAGCCCAAGGCCAGCGCCAGCACTGCGGCAAGGAGTACGGGATGCGTCCACAAGTTCCCAGCGTCGTACACGGCCTTTCCGAACCCCAGCGCCGCCTGCCACCAGCGTCCCGCTCCGGCGATCTTATCTACGGCTTCGCCGATCGTATGCGGGAAGACCGCTTCACTGCCCTGTGCGACCAGCAGCTTCAATACAGCCGTCGCCAGCAATCCCGGCGCCGCACCAATCGCAATCCACGTCACCCGAGTCCCGAATCTCCACGCTGCCACGCACAGCGCCGCCAGCGCGAACGGCAACCCTTCGTTCTTGATCCAGCACGCGAGGCCGATCGCCAAACCCGCCCCAACCAAGACGACGCGTGGATCGGCCTTATCCCGCGCTGCATCCAGCAGCACCAATGCACTCAAAAACGCCAACCCCTGAAGCAAGTCCGAATACTGCGCCGCGGCTTGCGAGGCGTAAACCTCGGAAGCCAGCAACACCAGCCACGCGAGCAACCCTAGAGCAACCGATCTCCGGCTTGCCAGGCTCGCGCCCAGCAGCACCAACCCGCCGATGGCGAATAAGAACGAAGCCGCTATCGGCACGGCTTGGTCGAACCCTCCGCTGGCCGACCACTGCAGTCCGATGAATCCCGAAAGAAACAACGGATAGCCGGGGTGCGCCGCGCCAGCCATATTTCCACCGAGATCCGCCGAAACCGCCCGGCGCCACAGGTCGCCCCCGGACGCAAGGTAATGCGCTCGCAGATTCCAGATAGACATCGCGTCCCATTCGCCCGCCGGATTCGCATTCGCGGCAGCCTGGAAATCCATCACGAAGAAGATCAACCCTAGCGCCACTCCGATCCACAGCACCCAGGTCGTTTGAGCTGACCAGCTGGGGAGGCTCCGCCTCTCTTGTCGTTGGGGCTCCGGCGCCCGAAGCCGCCAGAACAGCACCCCGCTTGCCACCAGCAGCGCCACGCAAGTTCCGATCACGCTTCCACGATTCGCCAAGCCCATCGCCACCAGCGCGAAATACAGAATCGACGCGAGCCCCGGCCCGAACAGCGCACCCAGCGCGAGTTCGTTCAGCAGCGACGCCCACTTTGGCCCACTCCACACCCCGCCGGTCAGCCCGCGAGCCAGGAACCATCCGCTCCCAAGCGTCATCGCGAAGATAACGATCCACGTCATTTGCGCCTGAACAGCACCACACCGTTGCCTAGGTCCGCCGTCATCGCGTAGCCGTGAGCCTCACCCGCTGCCGCAAAATCCTGCGGCTTGGTGAAATTCCCCACAGCCCATTCCGGCCGCGTCTTGCCGTCCAGAAACACCAGCACACGCGGCGCGACCGCATACTGCGCCGCCAAATACGCCGGAGCATACGCCGGCTGCGACGGATCGAGATCGGTGAAGTAGCCCAGTTGAGCCGAAGCCGGAACGCGGCTCCCTAGAGGAGCAAAGCGTACCTGCGCTCGCTCGCCCCCGTAGGCATCCGGATATTGCTGCGCGTAGCTCGCCGAGACTTGATAGGAGCTGAACGCGCCCGCCGCTCCCAACACCGCGACCGCGAGCGCGGCAGCGGTGATCAAGCCCGGTGCTCGAGTCAAGATTGCATTGGAAGCCATCCGAACTTGGAAGTATAGCGCGGGGGAGTATACGAAGAGATCAGCGGCTCAGCTCGCGAGCTCGTTCGAAAACCGCGCGGAGCATCTCCGCCGTCAGCTTTCCCGTCGACGTGTTCTGCTGGCTGGGATGATACGAGGCCAGCAACACCGGCTCCTCGGGACCGGTGCGATGTTCCGCTCCATGAGCAAACGCAAACGCCGCGATGCTGCCGATCTTCCCCCGCTCGCGCAGAATCCTCAAATACCCATCGAACGCTACGTGCCCCAGCGCCACCACCACCCGGACTTCTTTCAGCAGGTCGAGCTCCCGTTCCAAATACGGCCGGCAGCGGGCCAGTTCCTCCGGTGTTGGTTTGTTATCGGGCGGAGCACAATGCGCCGAGCCGGTGATGTACGCCCCCGATAGCTTCAAACCATCCTCTCGGGAGCGGCTCTCCGGCTGCGAAGCGAAGCCGGTTTGATAGAGCGCCCGGTAGAGAAAATCGCCCGACCGGTCACCCGTGAATATCCGCCCCGTTCGGTTCGCGCCATGCGCCCCCGGAGCAAGGCCAACGATCAGCACCCGAGCCTTTGGATCGCCGAAGGAAGGCACCGGCTTGCCCCAATACTCCCACTCCAGATACGCGCGGCGTTTGGTCTCTGCGATTTCCCGGCAATACTTCCGCAAACGAGGGCAGCGCTCGCACGCGATCACCTCGCGCATCAACACGGCAAGCTTGCCGGAAAACGCCTCCGTCACGCCGCCTCCAAGCGGCGATACAACCCGGCGAGTTCCGCCACGCTCAACTGCTCCGCGCGCAACTTCCCCTCTGCGATCGCGTCTAGCCGTTCTCGCCCATACCGTCCCGCAAGATTATTTCGCAGTGTCTTGCGCTTGTGCCGAAAGCACTCCGATGCGAAGCGCAGGAACCCTTGGCGGTCCGCGGCCACATCGCCCTCCGCGCGAGGTTCCAGGACCACCACCGCGCTATCCACCTTCGGCGGTGGACGAAACGCTGCCCGCGGCACGTCGCAAAGAAGGGATGGCTTCGCGTGGACCTGGGTGAGCACGCTCAGGTACCCGTAATCCCGATTGCCCGGCTCCGCGGTCAGCCTCGCGGCGACTTCAGCCTGAACCAGAAAAACCGCGCGCGCCCATCCGCCTCCTAATGCAAAAACCCGATCCAAAATCGGCGAGGTGATGTAGTAAGGAAGATTGCCGGCAATCACGGCCTTCCCCGGTGCGGCCAGAGCGGCCAGGTCCGTCTTGAGTACGTCACCCTCGATCAGTTCCAGCTTCCCGGCTTCCATCGCTTCGCGAAATTTCTGCCGGAGATAATGCACCAGCACCGGGTCCACTTCGATCGCGATCACTTTGGCCGAGTTCGCGAGCAGGGCCTCGGTGAGCGCACCCCTCCCCGGGCCAATTTCGATGATAGAAGGCGCATTTTCACCGCAGGCTGCAGAAGCAATGCGGTCCAGAATGGATTTTCGTGCGAGGAAGTGCTGCCCTAGCCGGCGGCCCACTAATCCTTCACGAGCACCACGTAATCCGAGTCCAGAGTCGGGTCGATCTGGCTCAGCCGCAGCCTCACCTTGCTGGCAGTCGGCCGTCCAAACTCAGTTGCCGGGGTAAAGCGCAACAGCGGAAGCTCGCTCTTCAGCCGGCTCAGGCGCTCCGGATCCTGCAACGCATCGCCGCCGGTCACCAGATCGTAGCCCACTACGCTGCCTTGATCGTCCACCGTCACGTCCAGCAGCGCGTCTCCGCCGGAAAGACCCAGCCGGGCCTCATGCACGCTGGCTGCAGTGGTCAGCATGGTTGGAACGTCGAAGTCGGTCTTGGCATGTACGGGATAGGTGGGCACCAGCCACATGCTGAACAAAATCACGGTGGTGAACACGCCGCCAGCCACCGGCAAAACAAAGGCGCGCAAGCTCTGCCCCAGGTTAAACGAAGCACGGTCATACCAAGCCGTGAACGCGCGAACCGGCGTGCGCCGCTCCAGGAAGCGTTGCCGTTCCCGTGAGGCGATTACGCGCAGATTCGTGGTCAACCCAGCCGGTGGAATCCGCGCCGGAAGACTGCGTAGCGCCTGGAGCACCCTCTGCTCCCCTGGATCTTCAGCTACGTGGTGCGATCTGTCCATTTCGTGCCGCATACTGCTTCAGTTCCTTCAATCCGCCGGTTGTAACGCCAGCCGCAACGTGGGCGACGCCTCCAGCCGGGCCCCCAGATTCTTGCGGAGCGCTTCGCGCCCGCGCAGGATCCTGGATTTTACGGTTCCGAGCGAAACCTCCAAAATCTCCGAGATCTCCTCGTAACTCAGGCCTTCGATTTCGCGCAACACCAGAGCCGCGCGGAAAGCGGGACTCACTTCGTTGAGTGCTTCCTCAATCAGCGCCCGAGTCTCATGATCGAGCGCTATATCGAACGGAGACGGTTGCTGGTCTTCCAGCCAGCTTGTAGGCCCGCCTGCGGACTCACCCGGAGCCGGCTCCAGGCCGATCTCGCGCTGCCTGTGCCGTCCGAACCAGCGCCGCTGGTTACGAGCTTCGTTGATTGCAATCCGGTAGATCCAGGTCTTCAGCGAGCTTTCGCCGCGAAACCAGCCTACCTTTCGAAAAACCTTCAGAAACACTTCCTGCACCGCGTCCGCGGCGTCCGCCGGATCGTCCACCAGGCGGCTGATCAAGTTGTAGACCGGCCTCTCGTAGCGCTGGATCAGGATTTCATAAGATGCTTCATCGCCCTGGCGCAGTCCGGCCAGCAACGCCGCGTCTTCCGGCGCGGCCGCCCCGGTCACCCGGAGGGCTGCCTCGAATTGAAATCCAACTGTCGAATCCGCCACGGTACCCGTTCCGAACTTAATCTTACCGCGACCTGCTACCCCTTTGACACCGCGCCTTCCATGCAGGTTCCCAACGATTTCCACAGCCGGGTCCGCAACCCGGCTCCTTGGCCCACTTTGAGCGCCATCCGCTGGCTAAAGCCCATCGTTTCCACACATTTTGTCTTCCGCTTCTTCTTTTGTTACAATGAACTACGGAATTTCCTCATGGCCAACAAACCCCCGTTCGCGCAGAGCGCCCAGGTTGAGCACCCCAAGTTCGGGCTGGGAAGCGTTCTTTCCTGCACCGAGGAGTACATCGTCATCAAGTTCGACGACCACGGTGAAAAGAAGTTCATCCTTTCCATCGTCCTCCCCAACTTGAAGAAAAGCGACCGCCAACCCCCCGCGGAAAAACGGCGCGCCTCCCGCAAGAAGACCGCCCCGGCCGCTGCCGTATAACCTCCGGACGGGGTGCCTTATACCCCTTAGTGGCTCGATTGACTCCTTTGTCTCGTCCGCACTATATTATGGGTTGGTTTCGCGCTCACCAATGAGCGGTCTTGCCCGTCCTGAGTACTTGAAACTATGATCAAAGTCGAAGGCCTTACTAAGCGATACGCACGTAACGTCGCAGTCGATCACATCTCCTTCCAGGTTGAAAAGGGCCAGATTGTGGGATTCCTCGGTCCTAACGGCGCCGGTAAGACCACCACCATGCGCATTCTGACCTGCTTCATGCCGCCCACCGACGGCACCGCCGAAGTAGCCGGCTTCGACGTGATGGAAAACCCCATGGAGGTCAAGAAACGCATCGGCTACCTCCCGGAGAGCCCCCCGGTCTACCCCGACATGGAGGTCATCGAATACCTCGACTTCGTCGCCCGCATTAAGGGCCTTCCCAGTTCCGGAATCCCCCGGCGCATCGACGAAGTGATGGAAAAATGCGCCATCACGGATGTGCGCAAGAAGGAAATCGGAAAGCTCTCGAAGGGCTACCGCCAGCGCGTCGGCCTAGCCCAGGCGATCCTCCACAACCCGGACGTTCTGGTGCTGGATGAGCCAACCTCCGGACTAGACCCGCATCAGATCATCGAAGCCCGCGAGTTGATCAAAGGCCTTTCCGGCGAACATACCATCATTCTTTCCACCCACATCCTGCCGGAAGTCGAAGCCATGTGTGAGCGCGTCATCATCATCGCCAAAGGCAAGCTGGTGGCGACCGACACCGTGTCGAATCTGACCAGCCGCCTGCATGGCGCGGAAGTGGTGGCCGTCGAAGTCGGCCCGCGCGGATCTTCGGCGCCCGCGCCAGGCTTCCTCGTCACGGTGCAGCAAAAGCTGGAACAAGTTCCCGGGGTCAGCCGGGTGCTTCACAAGGAAACCAAAGACAGCCGCGAGCGGTTCACCGTCGAAAGCTTGCAAGGCCGCGAAATCCGGCCGGAGTTGGCCCGGGCCGTGATCGAATCCGGTTGGAACCTGAATGAGCTTCGCTCTGTCGGCATGAGCCTGGAAGAAATCTTCCTGCAACTGACCGCGGAGCGCAAACCGGAAGAGACCGCGCACGTGGAGGCGCCCCCGGAGCCGGTTCCCGCCGGCGAGTCCAAGACGGGAGGAGCGTAAATGAACGTACTCACCATCTGCCGCAAGGAGCTGAACTCCTACTTCCGCTCGCCGATCGCTTACGGCGTCATGTTCTTCTTCGCCTTGATCGCGGGCTACTTCTTCTCTCTGGCGACCGCCAGTTTCGTCCGTCAAGGCCTGCAATCCGCCATGATGGGCCAGTCCCAACCCATGGACGTCAATGAGTGGGTGGTTCGCAACCTGCTCTCGAACATCAGCGTGATCGGGCTCTTCATGTGCCCCATGATCACCATGCGCCTGTTCGCCGAAGAGAAGCGCACCGGGACCATCGAGCTGTTGGTGACCTCGCCTCTCAACAATTGGGAGATCATCGGCGGCAAGTTTCTGGCCGCGTTGATTCTCTACGCGTGCATGCTGGGGATATCGCTGCTGAACCTGCTGACGCTTTACTTCTACGGCAAGCCGCAATGGAAGGCGATGCTGATCGGTTACGTGGGCCTGCTGCTGCAGGGCGGCTGCATGCTGGCGCTGGGCGAGTTCATTTCCTCCTGCACCCGCAATCAGATTGTCGCAGTGGTCGCCTCTTTCGGCGTACTCCTTCTGCTGTGGGTGATTAGTTGGGTCTCACAGCTTGACTCCACTCCGTTGATGCGGGGCGTCGGTTATCTTTCCATCCTGGATCATCTGGATAGCTTCTCCAAAGGCGTACTCGACTCCAAGGACTCGTTGTACTTCGTCAGTATGATCTTCCTGGGCCTGTTCCTGACTGGCCGGTCCATGGAATCGATCCGGTGGAGGGCCTAATGGCAGAGCAAACCAGCAAACGCCGCGCCGCGACCCTGGCCAGTGCGATCGGATACTCGGTATTCGTCGTTGTGATTCTGGGAGGCTTGAACTTCCTCGCCAACCGCTACGACAAGACCTTCGATTCCACGGCCAACAAGAAGTACACGCTTTCGGAACAAACGGCGAAGATCGCACAGAACCTCAAGCAAGACGTCAAGATCACTTATTGGGGCCAAAACTCCGCCTTCACCCAGGCCCACGACGTGCTCGATCAGTATCAGAATCTTTCCCGCAAATTCGACATCGAGTACCAGGATGTCGACAAGAAGCGAACCGAAGCGCTTGCCTCGGGTGTCAAGAATCCCATCCCCAACATCTTCGTTGAGGTCGGCAACAAGAAGGAAGAAGCCAAGAGCCTGACGGAAGAAGACATCACCGGCGCTATCGTCCGCGCGCTTAAGGGCGGGGACCGCAAAGTGTGCTTCACCGTCGGCTCCGGCGAGCATGACACCGAAGACACCGAACGCGACGGATTCTCCGCCGCCAAGCAGGCCACCGAGAAGTCCAACTACAAGACAGAAGTGATCCGCCTGCTGACCAAGCCCGAAGTTCCCATGGACTGCACCATCGTCGTGGTCCCGGGCCCCAAGCACGACTATGTTCAGCCCGAAGTCGACGCCATCAAGAATTATGTCGAAAATGGCGGCCGCGCCTTGATCATGCTAGACGCGCCTCTCAAGGTCGGCCAGTTGAACGTCGACGATAACACCGCGCTGGTCAATGTCCTAACAAGCTGGGGCGTTACTCCGGTGAAGGATCTGGTGCTGGACTTAAGCGGCGTCGGCCAGCTTTACGGCGTGGGGCCGGAAATGCCCATGGTCATGTCTTACGATTCTCACCCCATCGTTCGCGACATGAAAAACGTTTGGACCGCCTTCTATCTGGCCCGCTCCTTGGACGTGAAGAACGGCGACAAAACCAAGGTGGACAAGCTGTTTGAGACCACCGACGACAGCCTCGCTACGACCGACCTTTCCACCAATCAGATCAAGCCGTCGAAAAACGACAAAATGGGTCCATTCACCCTCGGCGCAGCGGGCACTTACACAAGTGGCAAAGAGAATGGAAACGGGCGCTTCGTTGTGGTGGGCTCATCCAGCTTCGCCTCGAACGGCTTTATTAGTTTCAACGGAAACCGCGATCTTTACCTGAACATGCTGAATTGGCTGAGTTCGGACGAGGATCTCATTTCCATCCGTCCCAAAGAGCCGACCGACAGCCCGCTGAACATGAACCAGCGCCAGGTAAGCATGATGTTTTACTCCAGCGTCTTCGGACTCCCGCTGCTGATCCTGGTGATCGGAGGGGGTGTATGGTGGCGCCGTCGGTGACAGAAAAGAGCCAATGAAGCTAACTCGCCTGATCGTTGCTGCCGTGCTTCTAGCCGGCCTGGGAGGGTTGCTCTGGTGGTCTAACAAGCAGGAAGCGGCGAAGCAAGCAAAACCTCCCGCCGACACCACTCCCAAAATTCTTTCGCTCAAGGATAGCGACATCCGCCAGATCGAACTCGATCATCGCGGTGGCGAAAACACCGTGGTCAAGAAGAACGCCGCCAACCAGTGGGAAATCTCGGCGCCAAAGTCTTTGGCCACGGACCAGGGTTCGGCTGGATTCCTCGCCACCACGGTTGCTTCCATATCCTCGGAACGCGTGGTCGATCCCAACGTGACCGATCTCGCCACCTACGGCCTTTCCCCCGCCGTCCTAACCGTTAAGGTCAACATGGCCGACGGTAAAACCTCCACGCTCCTGGTGGGAGAGGAATCGCCCAGCGGCTCCGTTTACGCCAAGCTGGACGGCGATCCGCGCTTGTTCACCATGAGCAAGAGCATCAAGGACAACCTGGACAAAAGCTCCAAGGATCTCCGCGATCGCCGCCTCCTGACATTCGATACCAACATGGTGAGCCGCGTGGATCTGGACGTCGCCAAGGAATCGCCCCTCGAGTTCGGCCGCACCGGGGCCATGCAATGGCAGATTCTCAAGCCGCGCCCGCTGCGTGCGGACAGCTCCCAGGTCGAGGATTTCCTGGGGCGCTTGCACGAAGCCCAGATGGAAGCCACCGTCTCGGATGACGACGCCAAGAAGTACGCCGCGGCGTTCGCTTCCGCGCCCGTGCTGGCCACCGTTACCGTCACCGATCCCAGCGGGACGCAGAAGATGGAGGTCCGCAAATCCAAAGACGACTACTACGGCAAGTCCAGCGTGATTGAGGGCGTATCCAAGCTCACCGCCGCCGACCTCACCAAGTTCTTCGACAAGAAGCTGGACGATTTCCGCGCCAAGAAGATTTTTGACTTCGGCTTTAGCGACCCCAGCCGCGTCGAGATCAAGGACGGCGCCAAAACGGTTTCACTCGAAAAGGCCGGCGATAACTGGACCTCCAACGGCAAGCCGATGGACACCGTTTCCGTACAGGCGCTCATCGACAAGTTGCGCGATCTGAGCGCATCCAAGCTGGTGGATAGCGGCACTCTTGGAACACCGGCCATCGACCTGACCGTGGTCTCCGGCGACGGCAAGCAGACTGAGAAAGTCCAAGTCGCGCCTTCCGCCAAGGATTTCCTGGCGAAGCGCGAGAACGATCCAACGTTCTATCAGCTTGACGCGTCCGCCATCTCGGAGCTCCGCACTTCCTTGGGCGACGTGAAAGAGACTCCGCCCGCGGACACCAAGAAAAAATAGTGCCCTTAGGCCTGCTTACCGACCTCTACCAGCTCACCATGGCGGCGGGCTACTTCGAGGCCGGCAAGAGTAAGGACCGCGCCGCATTCGAGCTGTTCGCCCGCCATCTTCCGCACAATCGCAACTTCATTCTCGCCGCCGGCCTGGCGCAAGCCGTCGACTACCTCGCCAATGTCCACTTCACCCCTGAAGAAATCGACTATCTGCGCGGTCTCCCGCAATTCCAGCGCGCCAGCCCCGCGTTTTTCGAAATGCTCGCCGGTCTCCGCTTTACCGGAGACCTGTTCGCTGTTTCCGAAGGCACTCCCCTGTTCGCGGGCGAGCCATTTCTGACGGTCCGCGCGCCGCTCATCGAAGCGCAGCTCGCCGAGACGTATCTTTTGGCCACCATCGGCTTCCAATCGCTGATTGCGACCAAAGCCGCGCGCGTGACCAAAGCGGCGCTGGGCCGCGACGTCGTGGAGTTTGGCACGCGCCGCGCCCATTCTCCAGAAGCCGGAGTGCTCGCCGGGCGAGCGGCGTATATCGGCGGCTGCGCGGGCACCAGCAATGCCGAGGCTGGCCTGCGCTACGGCATCCCGGTCTTCGGCACCGCCGCGCACTCCTGGGTCATGTCTTTCGCGACGGAGCGCGCGGCCTTCGAGCAACTTCAACGCCTGCTGGGCGAACACACGGTTCAACTGATCGACAGCTACGACACGCTCTCCGGAGCGCGCCTCACTGCCGCACTCGGCCGTCCGCTGTGGGGTGTCCGCCTGGATAGCGGCAATCTGGTCGAACTTGCGCCCGCGGTCCGGTCGATTCTGGATCAGAGCGGCTTGCGGGACGCCAAAATCATGGCCACCGGCGATCTCAATGAGTACAAGATTCATGAACTGGTGGCCGCCGGTGCGCCCATCGACGTGTTCGGCGTCGGAACCGAACTGGCCACCTCCGCTGACGCGCCCTCCCTCGGCGTCGTCTACAAAATGGTTGAGCTTGAAACTCCCGGCGAAGCGCCCCGTTTCACGTTGAAGCTCAGCCACGACAAGGCCACGCTACCCGGCGCAAAACAAATCTTTCGCTACGCCGATCGGGACCTGCTCGCCCGCTCCAGCGAATGCCCGTCCTGCCCCGGATCTGCGCCCGGTGCTGCCGGTTCGGGCCCGGACGTCGAGGCTCTGCTTCATCCCGTCATGCTGGGCGGCCGATTGCTGGAGCCGCTGCCCACGGCATCGGAGGCTCGCGCGCACGCCGCGGCCTGCCTCGCCAGACTTCCCGCACCCTGCCACAGCCTGTTCGAATCGCACGGCTGGCGAGTCGAGATAAGCTCGGAATTGGAGGCGCTGGATGAGCAAGTCCGGCGGGGCTTGGTCTGAAGTGGCTTCGTCTGATGTGGTCTTTTTTGATGTCGACACCCAGGTCGATTTTCTCGATCCGTCCGGCGCTCTTTATGTTCCCGGCGCCGAAGCCATCGTTGACCGCGTAGCCGCGCTGAACCGCTTCGCGGAATCGCACGCCATTCCCGTCATCTCCACCACCGACGCGCACACCCCCAACGATCCGGAATTCCGCGATTGGCCTCCTCATTGCATCGCCGGAACGCCGGGTCAGCGTAAGCCAGCCTCAACCCTCCTCAGGGACCGCGTGATTGTGCCCAATGCTATCGGCCTTCCCGAAATCGCCGGCGCGCGCCAGATCCTGCTGGAGAAGCAGGCGCTGGATTGTTTTACGAACCCAAATCTTCCCGCACTGCTGGATCGCTTGGGCGCCCAACGCTGCGTAGTCTATGGCGTGGTCACGGAAATCTGCGTTAAGTTCGCCGCATTCGGATTATTGAACTCCGGACGCCGAACCGCCATCGTCACCGACGCGATCAAGGGGCTGGATGCATCGGAAGCGTCGAAGATGCTGGCCGAATTTCACGCTTCCGGCGGTGCTCTTACCACCAGCCAGGAGATCCTCACTGGGAAATCGAGCTTCCTGCCGTAACGGCGATGCCTTGCGGAACCCAACTGCAGTAGGCCCGGCGCATATTCTTGCACCCGCCTTCCGGATCGCCCTGCACCTGTTTGGTGAGCGCGTTCAACTCGTCCGCCTGGTTCGAGCCCAGCACCGCCATATTGTGATCCGCCGTACTCACGCGCAGCAGATAGAGCAAGCGGATGTAGCGGACTTGACGGGGAAACTGGAACAGCTGCGCACGCGGTTTGATCTCCTTCGTAATTTGACCGCTCTTGTCGGTCTCCACCGATTCGAGCCTCGCGTCGACCCCGCCTCCCGGCCGCGGCTGGAGGGAGTACATCGCTGTCTCGTAGCCTTCGAAGTCCGTATCGGAAATGGTGATGGTGTTACCTTTCTCGATGGCTGCGCCCTTGGCCACGAATCCGCCCGAAGTGAAAATCGGCGTGATCTCGCGCACCCGCCATCCCGGAAGCAGGTCCACCCAATCCGGGGATTTGACGGGCCACACGACTGGCGTTGGCGTCGCTGCCACTGGAGCCTTCTTGACGCAGTCCGCAAGCAGGAGCGTGGCGGCGGCCAGAATCGCCAGGCTCATCCGGATCTTCATACTATCTGTTTAGTACTAACAGAAATCCGCTGTCAAGCTAGCCTTCCTCGTACCAGCTTCGCCATTTCCGCCGGTCGGGGAAAAAACGCACCAGCAGCATGCCGGCGATGAACCCTCCCACGTGCGCGAACCACGCCACGCCTCCGCCGCTATAGTCGGTGGAGGTCAGCGATCCGATGCCGTTGAGAAACTGCATCGCGAACCAGAACAACAGCAAAACCGGCGCCGGGATTTGGATCGTGGTCACGAAGATGAAGAAGACCAGTGCGTTGATCCTCGACCGGGGGAGCTTGACCAGATAAGCGCCCATCACCCCTGCGATCGCTCCGCTGGCGCCGATGGTCGGCACGCGCGAATACGGGTTGGCGATCACCTGCACGATCCCGGCCAGCAGACCGCAAATCATGTACAGCGCGAAAAACCTGCTCCCGCCGATCAGATCCTCCACGTTGCGCCCGAATACCCACAGGAACAGCATGTTGCCCAGGATGTGCATCCATCCTCCATGCAGAAACATGGAAGTAACCAGCGACGCCAGGTGCAGCCGGTCCGGAACGATGCCCCACTGCGTGACAAAGTCATTCAGTTCCTCCTGCGGCAAGCTCACCTGGTACAAGAACACAGCCATGTTCACAGCGATGAGCGTGGCTGTGACCTTGGCCAGCGAGTAAACGCGCTCAGAAGAGCGCAGAGGAATGAGCATACGTGCCTGCGCGGAAATTGCGCCAGGGGACCTTGAGCACAGAATACCAATTCCGGCGCGCTAGGCTCGTGAGAGCTGGTTACTGCTTCACCGGGGGGATTTCGTAGAGATAGATGAGGTGCTTCTGCCGCCCTTCGGCTTCCACCACTTGGGCCGGCTTCCAGCCCGGCACGGCATAATCGTGCGAGACTACTCGCGCACCCGGCTTAAGGAATTTTTCCAGGCGCGGCCGCAGCTCCTCATTGAGCGAAGTCGCCAGGTAAATCGTCACCACGTCGGCGCCGGTTAAATCGGCCTGGAGCAGATCGCCCTGGATCACTTCGACCTTCTGCGCCAGCCCCAACTTCTTGATGTGAGCTCGGGCCTCGTCGGCGATTTTGGGCGAAATCTCGATGCCTACGGCCTTGGCTTTATATTTTTGCGCGGCCTCGATCAGAATCCGGCCGTCCCCGCAACCCAGGTCGTAGACTGTCTCTCCGGGCCGGATATTGGCCAGCTCCAGCATCCGGTCCACCACTTTTGCCGGCGACGCCACGTAAGGGGCCAACTTGTTGACATACTTGGGGTTTTGCGCCAGCACCGGAAGCGCGAGGGCCACAGAGCCAACTAACAACCAGCGAGTCATGAGCCGCTCATTGGGCCGTCACCGCGTTAGCAGCCCGCCCATGCTTGGATTTTACTACACGCTGAATCATCTCCGTCGCCGCGAACCACAGGTCCCGCGGACGGCTGATGGTGTACTCAGTTCCCCGAAACAGCTTCACCGCGTGGCTCACGGAGTCTCTCCAGGGCATGTCGATCGGGTAGAGATTGTAGTTCATGTAGAACACCGGAAAGTCCACGTCGCTGGCGAAGGGCCGCAGTTGATCCTCCGGCACCGAATCGTCCAGCATGATCTTGGGACCCGCGAAGATCACCGCGTCGGGATGATCTCCCGTGGAGATTTCCTTCATGATCAGGTCGGACAGGAAATCCATTTCCCCGTGCTTTTTCACTAGAAGTTTAGCGTCCACCGTTCCGAGCTTGATCTTTCGCACCGCCTCACCCAGCGCCGGGAAGTCGATCTTGTCCGCGCCGGATTGCCGGTAGATTACGCGCTGTTCCTGAACGTTGAAGGCCACCAGCGAGAATTTTCCAAAGTTCGGCTCGCGGGAAATGCGGCGCAGCAGGCTTACCAGCGCCACCGTGTCGCTGGGGCGCATGGCCGCCGAATCCGCAATCTGGGGCGCGAAATTCACCAGGACTTTGATATTGAGCGGAGGCGAACCCTGCGCGCGCTCCACCGGGGGATCTTCCTTGAACTGCTCCCGCAACGCCGCTTCGGCCGTCCCGGGTGGCAGGGCCACTTCGATTTGCTTGTCTTTGGCCGGCAGCACCGCTTCCGAATCCCAGTAGAACGTGCAGACGCGTTCGCTACGGTCGCGCATCAGCCAGTCCACGTGGTAACTGCCCTCGCCCAGGTCGACCGTCCCGTGCAAATTCGCGTCGCCCTTGGCGTCGTCCTCGATCTTGGGGACGTGAATGTGTTGCACGAAGTAGAGGGGGTGGTCCTTGTGCGCATCCGGAATAACCCGGAACAGAATGGTGAGCTGATTCTCCATCCCGGCCAGCTCGCTCAACGGCACGCTGACGTCAAAACCGCCATGGAAGCGCAGGTCGAACCCCAGATCGGGCTTAATCGGGTACACCGTGCAGTTCAGGTCCTTGCGCACGTCCTTGGCTTCCAGCATCGCCTGATCGGTGGCATTGATCAGTAGCGAGTTGGGCATCGGCGTTTGCGCCGCGGCCGGGGAAGGGCAGAGGAGCCATGGCCCCAGGAACAGGGCCGGAACACCCATCCCGCGAATTGGATACCCTCTGCGCAAACATCCCTCGCCCGATTCTCTTCCATCGGAGGAACCGGTACTCAGTATTATGGACTAATCTAGCGAATCTTCAATACCTTTGGCGTCCTTTAATGGTCCCACTCGCTCAGTTGCTGCAGCACCTGTTGCGCCGCCTTTTGCCCCGCGCTCTTTTTAGAGTGGCCCTGCGCCCGGCTGACCCACTGCTTGCCCAGCCGGACCTCAACTGTAAATGTCTTGGAGTGCTCCGGCCCCGCCTCTTCCACCACCACGTAGCGCGGAGCCGGAAGCTTCAGCGCTTGGGCCGTCTCCTGCAATGCGCTTTTGTGATCTGCGACCGCCGCGCCGTCGTCATTCTCCGGAGCCGCCGTTCCCCCGGCTACGCGGGTTTCGATGAACATCCGGGCGGTATCGAGGCCGGCGTCCAGGTGCAATGCCGCGATCAGAGCCTCTACCGCGTCGGCCAGCAGAGCTTTTTTTCCGCGCCCGCCACTCATCTCCTCGCCCCGGCCCAGATACAGGAACTCGCCTAACCCTAATTCCTGAGCAACCTCGTGCAATCGGGCTGCGCTCACCAGACGAGCCTTTAACTTCGATAAGCGGCCCTCGGGAAACCCCGGGTTATGCTTTACCAAGTATTCGCTGACCACGAACCCCAGGATCGCGTCACCAAGAAACTCAAGCTGTTCATTGTCCCCGGAAGGTGGTTCGTCGGAGGGCCGTTCGTAGATATGGGAGGTGTGGGTAAGGGCACGCTCCAGAAGTCCGCGGTCGCGGAACGCGTGCCCTAATCTTTGCTCCAGAACCTCCAGGTCCGCCATGCTCCCTTCCTTATGAAAGAGCAGGCGCTCCCGGCATCTGTTTCCCCGGAACTGGGGGAGCGGAAATGCCAGAGTCTGCGTTACTTCTTATTTCCAAGCCCGTTCTGCGCCGTTGACTTCTGCTGCTCGGCGAACTGTCTTACGGTCGGGTTCAGATTGTCTAAGGCCAGTACCTTGTTGGCCGTCTCCAAGGCGTCGGTGTAATCCTTGTCTTGGTTGTAAGCGTCGGCAAGCCGCGCCATCGTGACTTGATCGGGTACTACCGCAGCGTCCATGGATGCCTTGTATTCCTTCGCGGCGATGTCATACTTGCCCCGCGCCGCCGCTATCAGCCCCAAATCCTTGTGCGCCGCCGCGGTCTGATCCTTTTTGAAGTTGTTCCAGTCGGCATCGGAGACGCCAGAATGCGGTTTCTCCGCAGTCGGAATCATCATCAGGGCATCGGCGACGTATTTCTCCGCCTTGCTGAGCTTCTGTTCCTTGTCCAGGTCGTACTTGCCGGTGTGTTGCGCTAACTCTCCAGCCACCAAGAGCATAGCGTAGAAACTCATGGAATCCGCCTGAATCGCCATTTCACCGTAGGAGACCGCCTTGGCGTAGTCGCTCTTGGAGTCCGCAGCCTCGGCGGCTTCCATCAGCGCGGTGGCCTTAAATGCGGTATCGGCGAAGTTCGTGATTAGTGCGTCCACCGCGGCGATTCTTTCATCCGGGGTTTTGGCGTCGGTGATCTTCTTGATCGCCGCAGCTTCTTCCTTGGACTTGGCCTTCGGAGCATTGCCCGTAGCTTCCTTAGGTGGCTGCTGAGGCTGCTGCGCGTACGCCGCCAAACCGGCGAACGCCATCATCGCCACAAGTACTCGATTTTTCATATTGAAGTTCCTCTTGCTCACTTTGGGTTGGTATTTGAAAACGCCTGCTTCAGACCCTGTTCCGCCGATTCCCGCACCTGCTCCGGAACGCCCGGCACAGCCAGAGCGGCCTTATAAAACTCCAATGCTTGTTCCCGGCCGTCTCGCATGTTATCCGAAAGCCGGCCTAGGTAGAGCAGACACCGTGACTTAGTTCCCGGGTCAGGATCCAGATCCAGAGCCTTATGGAACAACCGCTCTGCCGCATCCGGATCGTTTTCCGCCAAGGCCGACCTTGCTAAACCATAATACGCCCTCGCATGCAGCGGTTTCTCGTCGGTCTCCTGGAGCGCTTTCAGGAACAGATCTTTGGCAGGGTCCATCTTGCGGTCCGACTGCGCGTGTTGATTGAACTCCTTCTCAGCGTCGTCTAAGGTCTTTTCCGCACCTGTCAATTCCGGGGCAGGCGGCGCGGGCGGAGGCTTCACGTGCACCGTGCGAACCGCCCGCTCGCTCACAAACTGCACCTTAGCCACCCGCCGCTCTTCATGCTTCAGGTCGATCTTTTCCAGCAGGTCCGGGAAATACGTCTTGAGCGGCACATCCTGGTTTTCAAACGCCGGTAACTGCTCGGCGAAGGCCGGCGTCAGGACGTAACCCTCCCGCAGAGCCTGGTCCACCAACGCCGGCTTCTTCTCAATCCGGCTTTCCACAGCCTTGATGAAGCACTCCGACGCCAGAAAAACCCACTCGCTGCGTGTGTATTCCTGCGCCACCAGCGGCGCGTTTTGCGAATAATCGTATAACGGAGACAGCTTCTGGAGATCCGCGGCATACTTGATCGCAACCGGATCCAGAATGTAATGCAGATAGGCGTGGCGGATGTCGAATACGGGAATTTCTGAGGCCGCAGTCACCACCACGTTCTGGTCGTCCATGTACCCGAACGTCAACACCTGGTTGGGCATGCCCTGCGGCTCAGCCCACACCAGGAATCGATGCCCCAGGTACATGGTGGTCGCGCCGCGCACATACCCATCCGCCAACACCAGCGCCCGGCTGACCGACGGCCCGATTTCATCCAGGAACGCGTCGAAGTCGGGCTGAAGCTCCTTCCACAGCTCATCGAGATGCGCCTCCGTGTAGAACGCGGAAAGCAGCGGAGGCAAGTCATCCAGCGGTTCGACCGACGGCGGCCGCGGCAAATCCGAGCGTGCGGGCTGAAAACCCGGCGGCCCAGCCGACAGAATCGCAAACTCTACGTAGCGGTACAGCTCGCTCGCAGGATCCTTCGGGCGGGTTTGCTTCAGCAGTGTGCGCAGGGGGACGATCGAGCTCAGTTTCAGGCTCTCCAGGCGCTGGCGCACCTTGGCGCGAATCGGACTATTCGAAGGTGAATCGAGGCCGCCGTCGTAACCGGAAAGATTCGCCGCCGCCAGAACCGCGAATAAGGTCTGGTTCACATCCAGCCGGCTGCCGCCGTTGACTGGAGCACTATCTTTCGCCTTTGCTGGAGCTTGGGACCAGGCGGGCAGCCCGGCGAGGAGGGCGGAAAAGACGGCAACACCCGCGTAGCGCATAAACCCTTAGCTCTCCAGTATATCGGACCTAAACTTCCCCAGCATCTCCAGCTCCCAGCATCTCCAGCGCTGCTTGCATCTCGCCGCGCGCATGGGGATCGGGGCTCTTCTCGATCCCCTGCCGGTACAACGCCCGGGCATCCTCCAGCCGCCCCAGCTTTTCCAGCGTCTGCCCGCCGTGAAAATAGGCCGCCGAATAATTTGGATCGCTGGTGACGATCGCATGAAACTCTTTCGTCGCTGCCTCCAGTTCCCCTGTGTTCACATACTCCATGGCCAACCCGTAGCGGGCAAACGTGCTCGCCGGGTTTTGTTCCAGCATTTGCTTGAGCGTTTCTATCCGGGAGCTCGCCAATCTGCTAGGATACCGCTGTTAGCAGATCCCCATGGCCTGCCCTTTTTTTGAGCCCCTGGCCGTCCGCGAAACCGGGCCCTGGACCCATCGGCCCCGCCTGCCCCTCGGTGACGACTATAGCGGTTTGTGCCACGCGAGGCCCGGTGATCCTTTCGAACCGCCGGAGTTCGAGCTGTGCAACCACGGCTACGCACGCGGCCGATGCCAGCGCTTCCCGGATTCCTGCCAAGCCGACGCGGTGCGCTTCTCGATTGCTGAGGAGGAACCCCTACGACTGGTTTACATCCTCGAAAAGGACCACGCGCCGCTGGAGTATGGGGTACTGAATGAAGACGCGCCCGCGCCAAAATCGCTTCCAGCCGCTCAGGCCCGGGCGTTTCTCTCCAGCCACAAGCGCCTCCAAACGGCAGCGACTTAAGTAGCCTTGTACATGTACTTGATGTTGGATTTGTAGATCAGCAGGTTCGGCTCGCTTTCGCGATTCACCTTCAGGCAACACTTGTCGTACCACTCGATCACGCCCTTCAACGTCTCGCCATCTTTCAGCACGATGGTCATGGGCGTCTTGGATTGCATCTGCTTCAGGTAATAAAAATTCTCCGCGTTGGTCTGTTCCGGAGGGGAGGTTTTCTTCGGCCCGTCCTTATGCGCCGGGCTGGGGCTGCGTTGCTCCTTCATCTCGTTGATATTCGGGCGGATCAGCCTTCGGTTTGCGGGGTCCACGGCGAGGCTCCTTGGTGGCGCTATTGATTCTTGAATAACACAGCGCTAGCGGGAGCGCAATTCGACCGCCAAGGCATCCAGCGCGATCGACTTCTGAATATTCCGCCGCGCCAACTCCACCAGCGAATCCACTCGTTCCACTGCCGCCCGCAGCCAATCGAAGCTCACTTTGCCGGCCAGCGCGCGCAGATCGCGCTCAATGTCGCGATTGCGCACCTCTTCCACGCCGTGTTCCAGGCGCATTACGTCGCCCAGCAGCAGATACAGCACTTCAAGATACTGCTCGATCTTCTCCGTGCGCCGCGCGGCGATCGAATCCGAATGCTTCATCCAGGCACCGAACGGCTCCAATCCACCCGCGACTTTCAGCAGCGCCAGCATGGCGCCACGCCGGCGGTCGTACGCCTCCAGATCCAGCGACACCGCCGCTCCCGGAGAACCCTCCGCCAGCGCCAGCCGCCGCTCCGCCTGATCGGCTTTCCGCGCCCCGAGGAACTCCCGCATCTCGGCATCCTTCAGCCTCCCGAAATAAAACGGCACCGCGCGGGAGCGGATGGTGGGCAGCAGGTCATACGCGTTGCGAGCCGTCAGGATCAGGATCAGATGCGGCGGAGGCTCTTCCAGCGTCTTCAGCAAAGAGTTCGCCGCCTGCTCATTGGCGCGGTCGATGGAATCGATCAGGAAGACGCGCCATTCTCCGCGCAGCGGCTTCAGCGGCGCACGCTCCTTCAACAGCCGCATCTGGGCGATGGTGATCTGACGCAATGGCCCATCCGGAGCGAAGGTGGTGAAATCCGGATGGGTTGAGAACACCAGTGGGTCGTCATTGCGCTTGTCCGAGGTCCACTTCTCGCGTTCCTCGATGATGGTGGCGTTGGCCTCCAGGCTCAAATCGTCCTGCTCGATTTTTTCCGCTCCGCCCAACAACGCAGCGCCAAACCGGCGCGCTAGGGTGGCCTTGCCGATCCCCTCCGGTCCGGAAAACAGCAGCGTCTGCGGAATCCGCCGGCCGCGAATCATCTCCTGAAGCGCCGTGGCGGCGTCTTGGTTGCCGTAGAAATTTTCGAATGGTCCGTTCACTGGTGCCCTTTACGAAGCCAGTAGACTGAAAACTTAGCATGACTCCCCAGGTTGCTGCATCCGCGCTCGCCGTCCCCGGTTCCCGCGTGCGCGAGCTGGCGGAGATCGCCATGGGGATGGACGGCGTCTACCGGCTCTACTTCGGCGAATCCGATCTTCCCACGCCCGCCTTTCTCAAGCGAGCCGCGGAGGAAGCGCTGGCGCAAGGGTTCACTTACTACACCGAAAACGCCGGCCTGCCTTCGCTGCGCGAGGCCATCGCCCGCTACACTCACCGGCTGCATGGAGTCGAGCTCGATCCAGGCTCCGAAATCGCTGTCACTGCCTCCGGCGTGCAGGCCCTATCCGTTTCCCTACGATGCTGCGTCGATCCCGGCGACGAGGCGCTGGTTCTGACTCCCGCCTGGCCCAACGGGGCGGCGATCCTGCGCATGTCCCACGCCGTAGTGAAAGAAATGCCGCAGCCGCTCCAAGGCCAGCGTTACGGCGTGGATTTCGATGCGCTCGAGGCCGCCGTGACTCCCCGCACCCGCGTGCTGCTTTATACCTCGCCTTCGAATCCTCTGGGCTGGGTGGCGACCGAACAAGACCAGCGCCGCCTGCTCGATTTCGCGCGCAAGCATCGCCTATGGCTGGTCGCGGACGAAGTCTATGAACGTTTGTATTATGGAGGCGCACAGGTCGCGCCTTCGATTTTGCGCCTGTGCTCGCGTGACGACGCTGTGATCGTGATTCAATCTTTCTCCAAGGCCTGGTGCATGACCGGCTGGCGTCTGGGTTGGGTCACCGCCCGCCGCGACATGATTGCCCGCGCCTCCCGCCTCAATGAATTCCTGGTCTCGTGCCCCGTGGCGTTCGTGCAGAAAGCCGGGGAAGCAGCCCTCGATCACGGTGAGCCGTCTCTGCTGGAGCTGCTGGCCCTGCTGCGTGAGAACCGTGACTATTGCCTGAACGCGCTGGCGGCAATGCCGCGAGTCACCGTCCCCGTGCCGGATGGCGCCTTCTATCTCTTTCCAAGAATCGATGGCGTGGGCGACTCCTTCGAGTTCTGCAAGCGGCTGCTGGTTGAAACCAAAGTGGGCCTCGCACCTGGCGTGGCGTTTGGGGAGGGTGGAGAAGGCAGCATCCGCCTCTGCTACGCGTCCCAGAAGAATATCCTGGAGGCGGCGCTTGAGCGACTTGGGAGATACTTAGAAAGGCCGGGCGCGTAGCTCAGTTGGTTAGAGCACCTCGTTTACACCGAGGGGGTCCGGGGTTCGAGTCCCTGCGCGCCCACCACCACCCTTCACCCAGCCAATACACGCAATCGGCGGGTGCCTCCTCGTGTTTTCAATCGTCTTTTCAATCATCACGCTGCACTGGGCCCGTGGCATTGCGAATGCATGTTTAGTGGTGCAATTGCAAAGGAGGGTTTGAAATAGAACCTGGCAAGAATAAGGGAGCGGTGGACCGGATGGCTCGGATGGAGTTGAGGATCGACAGGCGCTGGAATAAGCACGAGTGAAAGTGCCGCGCGTAATGCGCAAACAGATAGCGCTAACTACGAACCTCATGATGAGCTGTCAGGAACGTCGCTCCCTTTTGAATTGCACCGGCGAACTTACAAGCCCGGATTCACTCGCAGATCGTTATTCACGCCAAAGGTCCCCGGCACCGAGTTGGCTCGAATGTACGCCTCGTCTCTGTCGGACTGCGAGGCCACCACTCCTTCCAGCGTCACTGTGCCGTTCTTCACGATGATGTGGATAGCGGGAAGAACACCCTCCGCGTAGCGGCTCAAGCCCGGATCGTTGTAGATCGCCCGGAACTCCGCGCGGCGAATGCCGTAGTCCATCGGCGATAGCGGCAGCACCTCGATCTCATTGGTTACCGCCGTCACACCGGGGATTTCCTTAACCGCGCTTCCGGCGTCGTCCTTCAACACCGGCAGCACCACCTGCCCCATTAGCGTGACCTGTGTACCGTCTACGCGATAGGCGATGTTATCGAATACCGTGTAGCGGCTCAGGTTCGCCAACTGCTTCCGCACCTGGCTTTGAATATTGGACTGATCGATGGGCGGATTCGCCGCTCCGTATCCCAGTCCTGCCGTCACCACGCATGCTATTACTGCTCCAATAATCCCCTTGATCATTTCGGTCACCTCCTGCTTTGTTAGACGCAATCGCCTTGCCAGGAGCTTCTCCATTCGGAATCAAACAGTTGGCGAGAGCATTCTGGGCCTCGAATTGCTTCATCCCAGGTATGAGACTCAAGAACGCGGTATTTCTTGCCTTGATTGGAGCGATTCTATTATCGATTTTGTTGCTGTTTGGGTTCGTCGACAACGTGTTGGGGATGGTGCGCGGCATCATTGCGCCAGTACACTTCGTGGTCTCTCTGATTGAAACGTTTGCGGGCGTGACCGCGGCCATCTTCCTCTACGTCTTTTATCGCGAGCGCTCCTGAGGCTGGCTGCCCCACTGGGACGAAGCACGGCCTATAATGTGAACCGTGCTAGTCAAGCGTATCTTGCTCGCCGCACTTCTGGCTGCCGCGGCCTCGGCCCAGGTTCAGCCGCCGCCCGCCCCTTGGAGGGGCGCAGGACCCGCTCCGTGCGTCGGCTCCGACGGAGGCGTCTTTCACTGCCCTCCCGCGCCCGAAACCATCGCCATCCGTGCCTCCCGCCTCTTCGACAGCAAGACCGGTCAGATGCTAGCCAACCAGGAGGTCGTCATCTCCGGCGAGCGCATCACTGCCGTTGGCCCGCAAGCGCAGGTCAAGATCCCCGCGGGCGCGCGCGTGATCGACCTCGGCCAAGCGACGGTGCTTCCCGGATTAATCGATGCGCACACCCACATGTTCGACGCCCGCCGGCCGAACGGCTCGACGGAGCAGTCCATGCTCATCGCCGTCTCGAACGTGCAAGCCGACCTGCGCGCCGGATTCACGTCGGCTCGCGACATGAGCACGCACGGCAATGGCTACGGCGACATCGCCATCCGCGACGCCATCAACCAGGGCCGCATCGACGGTCCGCGCTATCAGGTCTCGACGCGCGGCATCGTGTGGGGCGCAACGCCCGCCGATCCGGCGCACCCCGACGATCCTTTGGCCAGCGCCGTGGTTCGCTCGGTTGCCGACGCCCGCGCGGCTGTCGATGACCAGATCAAACGTGGAGCCGATTGGATCAAGCTGTTTCCCACCGGCGCATACTCCTTCAGCGCAAACGGCGAGGCGCAGTATCAGCTCACTTATCCGATGCCGGTGCTGCAGGCGCTCATCGACGAAACCCACAAGCTGGGTAAGAAAGCCGCGTGCCACGTCTATGGCGGCGAGGGTCAAAAGAACGCGATTCTGGCCGGCTGCGACACCATCGAACACGCCTTCGGCCTGGATCAGGCCCAGGCCGATCTAATGGTGCAAAAAGGCCTGTTCTACGACCCCACCTTGCAGCGCTACATTGAGCCGTACATGGACGACAACGACGCCAAAAGCACCGGCGGCAAATACCGCATGATTCCGATCTTCGAGAAAGCCGTCAGCCTGGCCGTCAACACTAAGGGCATGAAGATCATGCTGGGCAGCGGCGCCGACGGATCGACCTATGCCCACGGCACCCAGGCTCTGGATTTCGAGGCTCTGGTAAAACACGCCGGCATGAGCCCGGCTCGCGCGATCCAAGCCGCGACCATCGTCAACGCAGAAGCACTGGGCTGGCAGAGCCAGGCCGGTTCGATAGAAGCCGGTAAGTACGCCGACCTGATCGCCGTCTCCGGCTCCCCGCTAACCGACATCACCGAACTGCAACGTGTCAAGTTCGTCATGAAGGGCGGCAAGGTCATAAGGAATGACCTGCATTGACACGCGCCCGTGACGCGCGTATATTGCCCGTAAGAGGAGTCGTAACGTGGTACGCCGAGTTGTCTTCGCGTGTCTGAGTTGCCTCGCCGTGACGCTGCCGCTGGCGGCGCACCACTCCCTTGCGGCCAAGTACGACATCGAGCAGATGGTCATGCTCAACGGCACCGTCACCAAAATCGACTGGAGTAATCCGCACGCCCGCCTCTACATGGACATCAAAGACCCTTCGGGCATGATCCAGATGTGGGACTTCGAGATGGCCAGCCCCAACCTGCTCATGATCAACGGCTGGAAGATCGACTCCTTTCGCAAGGGCGATCACGTGCTGGTGAGCGCGTACCCTTCGCGCGATGGCTCTCACAACGCTTTCGCAACCAAGGTCACGCGTAGCGCGCGATAAGTTTTAAGCGGGGCGTTCTTTAAGCAGAGCGCTCCACGAAGAGTTCCTGCCAGCTCTCATCCAGGAAGGTCCACTTGTCCGGGTCCTGCCAGCAGGCCACCATTTCCGGCACGTGCAGCATGCCGTGGCCTTCCACGCAGACCAACTCCGTTCCCGCCCAATCCAAAAGCAGGCATCCGGTGCAGCCGACGTGCGCCGCCATCCCCAGCCGCCTCAGGCACACGCGGCAGCGCTGCCGCTGATCGGCGATGGACCACGCCAGCGCGCCGGTCGATCCCATCACCAGCGCCCAAGCGGCCACCGCCACATAGCCGTCCGCGCCTCCCAGCATGGTGATGGAGGAGGCGCGCAAGAACTCGATTCCGAATAGCAACACGTTCAGCAACAGCAGACCCGTCTTGGCCAGAAAGAACGCCGCGGCGCGTGGATTCCAATTGGGCATGCGGAAGCGGAGGGTGGGGAAAACAATCAGGATGGAAATGCCGGCGCTGAACAGGAACGTCCAGAACACCACGTGCACCCGGCTGGCCACGCCGGTGAATTCAAGCATGGCATCCCACGCATCGACGCCAGAATTGCGGAGGATGGCGCTCAGCTCGTCTTCCGATTCGTGTGCGGTGACGCCAGGCGCCAGGCGAGCCACCACCCCGGCGCGGGATTTCTTATCCAACGTTTCTATGCGCCAGGCTTCAATCCTGGGAGACAGGAACCAGAATCCGTGCGCAGTCACCCCGGCCACCCGGTAGGTTTTTCCGCCAATGCTCACGTTGGGCTGGCGATTGAGACTGCGCCAGTAAGCATCGCTCAGCACGACGCAATCGCCGGAGGGGCAGCCGCGAAAACTGGTGTTGGCTCCCAGCACCGCAAAGAAATTCTCGCTGACGTTGGCGACGGCCTCGCCCGCCTTCCAACGGTAGGTCGCGATCTCCCGCAGGGTCTGGCTGGACTTGCGCCACAACGCGATATCCGGCTGCTCCACCGGCTCGCGCGTTCCCAGGGTTCGCGTTTGTACGATCAGCACGACGCTATCCGGATCGCGATACGGCAACGGCAGCAGGGCCCGGCGCGTCAGGGGAAGCAATCCGCTGGCGAGAGTGATCAGCAGCAGCAGCGCAGCGGCGCCTGTCAGGCAGAACCACGGCGATTGAATCGCGCGTCTGGTGCGCTTCAGCGTCCAGAAGTCGCGTTGCTGCCATACCGCGTCGTGGAAGGCGCCGCGGGCAAAGGCGTAGGATTGGGCTTCCCCCGCGTGAGTTTGCGCATAGTGCAACTCGGCCAGCCACTCCTTGCTCCACTCCGCGCGCCGCTCCCACGGCACAAAGAGCGAAGCGATCCGCACCGTCCATTCCGCGCGGCTCATGAGGAGGCTCCCTTGACGTGTTGCAGCAGCGGATAGCGCTCCACCGCCTTAACCAGGGTCTGCGCGCCGGCCGCGGTCAGTTTGTAATACTTGCGCGCGGGACGCTGCTCAGCCAGGGCTTTGCTTTCCTTCTCCCAGGTGGAATGAATCAACCCCAGCTGCTCCAGCCTTCGCAACGCCGGGTAGACCGTGCCGCTGGGCAAGCCGGTGGCCTCCATCACATCGAATCCATAGCGGTAACCCGCGCCGATGGTTTGCAGAATCAGCGCCGAGGTGTGAGTGAGTTTGACGTCTTCAGCCATAAAAATACAGGATCAGTATACACCTTTCTATTGTAGATCGCTACATAGGGTGCTAGAATGGGCGCGTCATGTTGGAAGTCAGCGGGCTCACCAAGCGTTACAACCGGATTCCCGCCGTGGACCGGATCAGCTTCCAGATCCGCCCCGGCGAGATTCTGGGCTATTTGGGTCCCAACGGCGCCGGCAAATCGACCACCGTCAAAATGCTGATCGGCCTGATTGAGCCGACCGAAGGCGAGATTCTGTTTCACGGCCGCGACGTCCGGGCGGATTGGCCCGGGTTCCTGCGTCACGTGGGCTACGTCCCCGAAGAGGCGCACCTCTATCCGCAGTTGAGCGGAATCGAATACTTGCAACTGGTGGGCAGGTTGCGTGGCATTCCTCGCGCGACGCTGGAGCCGCGTATGGACAAGCTGTTCCGGCTATTCTCCCTTTGGGAGGACCGCCACGCGCCGCTCTCCGCCTACTCCAAAGGCATGCGGCAGAAGGTGCTGATCTCCGGAGCCCTGCTGGGCAATCCGGACCTGTTGATTCTGGATGAGCCGTTCTCGGGGCTCGACGTCAATGCAGCGATCGTGCTGCGCACCCTGGTCCGCGCGCTTGCGGACGAAGGCAAGCTGATTCTGTATAGTTCGCACGTCCTGGAGGTGGTCGAAAAAGTTTGTTCCACTGTTCTGATCTTGCGCAAGGGCCAAGCCGTCGCGCACGACCGCGTGGAGCGCCTGCGCGGCTTACTGGCGCAATCGTCGCTTGAAGGCGTGTTCACGCAATTGACTGAGCAGGAGGATCCCGCGGAAAAAGTGCGCGGAATCCTGGAAGCGGTTCGAAGCTGAAGGCGCCATGCGAATTGTTTTCCTGACTCTGCTGGTACTCGCCTTCCTGAAAGGGTCGGGCGCGTTCTCGGACCGCAGGATCGTAGCTCTGCGCAAACGAATCCGCGATTGGTTTGAAGAAACTCACTCCACCGGCTTCGAGCTAAGACGCCACTTCTTCCGCCGTTTCTTCGATAGCGAGCTGATCGCCGATCCCAACCAGGCGAAGGTGCTGGCTGGAGGAGCGTTTGCGGTCCTGGTCTCTCTCGCGTTGATCTATGCGCAGGCTTACTATCACAAGTACGCCTGGCTGAACGGTCTTGCGGACCCAGGTCCGTACCGCCGCGCCGCGCTGGCGGATTTCTTGTTCGTGATTTCGCTGGGAATGGTTCTTTCCGGGCTTTTCACCACGCTGCAATGGCCGTCGCTGTTTCCGGGGCTGCGCGATTATCTGGCTCTGGCGGGGCTGCCCGCACGGATGCGCGAGATATTTGTGGCCAAGTTCACGGCGCTGCTGTTCTTCGCTTCGATTATGATCGCCGGAACCAGCGCTTTGCCCAGTGCGGTGCTTCCGTCGGTGATGGATGGCCGTTACGCCGAGGGTGTGATCCTTCAAGTTCCGGGCATCTTCGTGTCAGGCTGCCTGGCGGGATTTTTTGTTTTCTTCTCGCTGGTGACCCTGCAAGGCGTGTTGCTGAACCTGCTTCCCGTCCGCCAATTCCAGCGCGTCTCACTGGCCGTGCAAGGCGCCCTGCTGGCGATCCTGCTATGCGCCTTGCCGATGGTGCTGTACGTTCCCAATCTGCTGCCGTACATGGACGCGCGTCCCCCGTGGGCCGTGTTTGTTCCGCCGCTGTGGTTTTTGGGCGTGGATCAGATCATCGCCGGCCACTCCGAGCCATTGGCGGCGCGGCTGTCCGCGATCGCATTCGCCAGCGTCGTATTGAGCGCAGCCAGCGCGCTCCTGGCTTATCTGTGGAGCTATCGCCGGCACCGCACCCGCATCATCGAATCGTCGGGCGCGGCGGAATCTGCTCCGCGTGGACGCGAATGGATCGCGAAAATGGCGGATCGCTTGTTCGCGGATTCGCGCACCCTGGCGGTCTTCGGCTTCATCGGGAAAAGCCTGGCCCGCAGCCGCCAGCATCGCCTGATTCTTACGGCGTTCGGCGGGATCGCACTGGCCATCATTTCGGAAGGCTTCGCCAGTATGATGCTCCAGGGTGGCGGCCTTCGCCGCATGCCGGTTCATTCCACCGCCTTCGCGCAAGCCACCATCGCCGTGCCTTTGGCGATATCTCTGTTCCTGCTGGCAGGCCTGCGCTACTTGTTCCGCCTCCCCGTCGAGTTGCGCGCCAACTGGGTCTTCCGGGTTCACGAGCCCGGTTATGCATCGGCCCTGTTGGCCGGCGCGGAGCGGTTCCTGGTCTATTGGGGAGTTGTCCCGGTGGCCGCGCTGGCGCTACCGGCCGAAATCGCCGTGCTCGGTCCAGCCAAGGGATTTCTCGCGGCGCTGGCGTGCCTGTTCGCCTCCCTGGCCTTGATGGAGCTGCTGCTGTTCTCCCTGGAGCGGATTCCCTTCACTTCCTCGTATTTCCCGGGTAAGGACCCGCTCATCGTTACGCTGCTGAAGTACGCGGTCGCCGCGGTCTTATACGTTGCGGTTCTCAGCGCCTGGATTCGCGCGGCGCTGGGAGGTCCGGTTGCGACTCTGCTGCTTTTGTTTCTGCTCGCCGCCGGGTGGCTTCGCGCCCGTACCGCACGGCTTCAGGTCCGCCAAATTGCGCGGCTCAGCTTCGAGGAGCTGGCTGATCCCGCCATCATGCTGTTGGGCATCGAGCGCGATTAGGGGCCGGCGCTGACAACCGGCTCCCGATGGTGCGATAATTGAATATTACCGGAATCGAAACAACTGAGGAACTTTCTGCGCGGAAGTTTCGTCGTGGAATTATTGGGAGACTGTAAATAGGTGACTACGGCGGGAAAAATCGGGTTAGGCGTGCTTGCGGTCGCGGCGATCGCGGGCGGCATTGTCGGGGAGAAGCGCTGGAGCCAGCGGAACTTGGTCACGGTGCAGACCAGCTTGGTGGCGCGCCAGGATCTGGATGCGGTGGTGACCGCCTCTGGTGAGATTAAGCCCAAGAATTACATCAACTTGGGCGCTAACGCCATGGGCCCCTTGACGGAAATCTACATCAAGGAGGGCGACCGCGTCAAGAAGAACCAGGTGGTGGCGCGGATCGAAAATACACAGGCCGACGCCGACGTGGACGCGCAAAAGGCCACCATCGCCTCCGCTGAGGCCGATTCGGCCGCTGCCGAAGCAGCCATCAAGGCGCAGGATGACGCGATCAAGACCCAGCAGGCAACGCTCGAGCGGTACAAGAACGAACTGGTACGCGCGAAGGATTACCTGGACTCGCTATGAGCAGATGTACAAAGACAAGCTGGTGGCGAAGCAGGACTACGACCAGAAGAAAGCGGATTACGAATCCGCGCTGGCCAGCGTGCACGAGAACCAAGCCCGTCTGGCGCAGCAGCAGTCGCAGCGGGCGCAAACCGTGGCCCAGCTCACCGCGGCGCAGAGGCGGTCGACGCAGGCGCAGGCCAATCTCAAGCGGCTGGATAACGTGCTGGCGCGGTTTGACGTGATTGCGCCTCTGGATGGCGTGGTTACGGACTTACCGGTTCGCGTGGGGGAGACGGTGGTGCAGGGCGTGCAGAATTCGGCCGGCTCAACCATCATGACCATCGCCGACATGTCGTTGATTACCGCTGAGGTCGACGTGGATGAAACCGACATCGTTAACGTGCAGCTGGGGCAGCCGCGCGGAAGTGACCATCGAGGCGATGCCCAATCAAACCTTTACCGGGAGGTGATCCAGATCGGCGACTACGGCGATCTGCGCTCCTCCGGTTTGGCCGCTTCGCAAAGCGCGACCTCCACGCAGGAAGCCAAGGATTTCAAGGTCACGGTGGCGCTGGACCATCCGCCCCAGGACATCCGTCCGGGCCTTTCCGCCACCGCGAAGATCACCACAGCGACGCGCCGCAGTGTGGTGGCGATTCCGATCCAGGCTCTGACGGTGCGCACCAAGGGCGACCTGGAGACGATGACAAGACGGTTGACCCCAACAAGCCTCTGGATCCGGCCGAGGAGAAGGCCCGGCGTGAGGAAATTCAGGGCGTGTTCGTGGTGAAGGGCGACCAACGCGGAGTTCTCAAAGTGGACACCGGAATCGCCGGCGCCACCGATATCGAAGTGCTGAGCGGGCTCCAGCCGGGCGAAACGATCGTGACCGGCAGCTACAAGGCGATCCGCAGCATGAAGAATAACGCGCAGATCAAAGTGGACAACTCGACGCCAGCGGTTGTGGACACTAAGAGCTAGGCTCGCAGAATGCTAGGTACGGCGACCATCGACAAAGTGGATAAAGTAGAGCGCGGCGAACAACTGCGCCGCGACGGCATCATCATCCGCACCTGGGACCTGATGAAAACCTACGTGATGGGCGATCAGACCATCCATGCGGTTTCCGGCGTCGACATCGAGATTCAAGAAGGGCGAATACGTCGCCATCATGGGGCCATCCGGATCTGGAAAATCCACGCTGATGAATCTGATCGGGTGCCTGGATACGCCCAGCTCCGGGCTGTATTATCTGAACGGCAAGCTGGTCAGCGATATGAACGACGATGAGCTGGCCCACATCCGGAACAAGGAGATCGGATTCATTTTCCAGACGTTCAACCTGCTGGCCCGCGCGACCGCGCTGCATAACGTGGAACTGCCGCTGATCTATTCCGGCATCCCTTCCAAGGAGCGGGTGGAGCGGGCCAAGCTCGCGCTTCGCGAGGTGGATCTGACGGAGCGCATGAGCCACAAACCCAGCGAGCTTTCCGGCGGCCAGCGCCAGCGCGTGGCCGTAGCCCGGGCGCTGGTGAATCAATCCTTCGATCCTGCTGGCGGATGAGCCCACCGGCGCGCTGGATACGGCCACCGGTAACGAGATCATGGCGCTGTTCGCGCGCCTCCATTCCCGCGGCAACACCATCGTGCTGGTGACGCATGAGCACGACATCGCCATGCATGCCCATCGCATCATCCACATCCGCGACGGCAAAGTGGAGCGGGATGAAAAGGTGGCGAACCCCATCGGCGCGAAACCGCTCGGCTCCTAGCCCGCAAAGGGCCGGCCGCGGCTTTCGATGTGCGGGAATAACAGCCGGTCCGGCCGCGACCCAGGCTCCGTTTTGCGGGCGATTAGCTCAGAAGTCCCGGCGCCGGACCCGGGTGCGATAATCCGAGTAAGGGTCATGGCCGCGCAAACCACATTCGACCTCGCCAAGCTCCTGCCAGCGAGCTTCACCGCTCCGAGACTGACCGAAGCCGAGTTCCTCCAACTATGCCAGGAGTTTCCGGACGCATTTGTGGAATACACAGCGGAGGGTCAAGTCATCGTCACGCCCCCAACAGATCCGGAGAGCGGCGAACGAGTTGCCGAAGTGGTCGCGCAACTGCGGAATTGCGTAGTGGTCAACGGCGGCCGATTCTGCGGACCCGAGGGAGGCTTCCTGCTCCCGAATGGTGCGCGGCGTTCGCCGGATGCTTGCTGGTGGGATGCCGCGCGGTGGGAGGCAGTGAAGCGTCCCGGCGTAGCCTTCCCGGTGTTCGCTCCGGACTTTGTGATAGAAGTCCGCTCGCCGCAGCAGCGCGCCCGAACGCTGCGCGAAAAATTGAACGAGTACATCGCCAACGGCGTCAAGCTCGGTTGGCTCATCGATCCGCTGGATCGCACCGTGACGATCTACCGGCCGGAACGGGAGCCCGAGGTTCTCGCGGCCCCCTTGAACGTGGCCGGCGAGGCGCCGGTTGCTGGCGTCATTCTGGATCTGAGCCGTATCTTCCGCTAAAAGAGCCGTCTTTGGGTCGACATCTTGCTTGAAGGGGCTTACCGGGGTCCAAACAGGGTCAAGTGGTGTCCGTCCGGATCGGTAAAAGTGGCGGCCCAGGAGCCCGGGGTAACTTCGCGAGGTTCGTTCAGAAAGCTGCAATTTCTTGCCTTCAGAATTTCATGGGCGTTGCTGACGCTATCGACCGGGAAGATGATCTCGACTGCTCCCGCGAGCGGTTGCATATGGAGTCCCAGGGGCCGGCTCAGCGCCAGGGTGATGGAACCGGCCGCAAAGAAGGCGAATTCCGCGGACTCGGATTGCGGTTCCAGACCGGCTGCGTCGCGATAAAATGCGGCGGAGCGTGCGACGTTCTCGACTCCGAGCATGATCATTGAAATCCGGGTGGGCAAGTTTGGATTGCTGGCCATGGTTGAATCCTAAGTCAGCAGGGTGCTTTAAGAGAATGTCCAATCTTGCCAATTTCAAGATTTACGTACTTTCAAGATCTGCGTACGAGGCCAGGGGAGGTCCCGTATTGCGCGCGGAACAGTCTCGAGAACGATGACGTGCTGCTGAAGCCCACATCGGCGCACACTTGCTCCACCAGGACGCCGGAGCGCAGCAGCGCGTGCGCCCGCGCCAGGCGTACCTCCGTTAAATAGCCGTGCGGGGTCTTCTGAAACACCTGGGTGAATAAGCGATGGAAGTGATAACGGGACAGACACGCCTCCCGCGCCACGCTATCCAGCGACAGCGGCCCGCCGGCGTAGCTATGGATATATTCGCGGCCCACCTCCAGGCGGCGGAACAATTCCTCGCGCGTGCTGGCCTTGGCTGCTCTTATGCGAGCCAGACCGGGATCGTATCTGTTCATAGAGCAGCAGCAGGCTCTTGGACAGCAGAAGAAAATCCTCCTCGAAACCGCTGGGCTGAAGTTCGCCGCTGCAACGCCGCGCAAGCGTCTGCGCCTGGTTGACGATCGAGTTCTCGGGGTCGGCGTGCAGGCGAAACAGGTACGGGAGGGCCGGCGCGGAACGATTTGGCTGGTCGAGTGAGGCTTCGAGAGCCGTGGTCGCATCCTGCGCGACGCTCTCGACAAATCCGCGGCAGAAGAAAACGCAGGCGGTTTCGACGGCGCGGGGCTCATCGATGTCCATCGAGTACTTCTCGCCATCGCCCAGCACCAAAAAGCTCTGCGGCCCGACCACCAACTCACGTCCGCCGACCCTCCAGGCAACCGAGCCGCTCACCGTCGTCTTAATGGAGAGAGGACCCGCAAAATCGGTTACCTTGTGGCGCTTGCTCCTGGCATGCAGGACTAAATTGTCGTCTCCGAACCGTGCGGCGTGCGGAAACAAGTAATCCGGCTGGGACGCACTTCGACCCACCCACACAGCTTAGCGCTCTCCCCGCGCTGCGCGCCCATCGCGCGATCCACATCCGCGACGGCAAAGTGGAGCAGGCGGGGTGCGATAATTCGAGTAGGGTCATGGCCGCGCAAACCACCTTCGACCTCGCCAAGCTCCTGCCAGCGAGCTTCACCGCTCCGGGATTGACCGAAGCGCAGTTCCTGCAGCTCTGTCAGGAATTCCCGGACGCATTTGTGGAGTACACAGCGGAGGGTCAAGTCATCGTCATGCCCCCAACCGACTTTGAGAGTGGCGCGCGCGTGAGCGAGGTTGCGAGACAACTCGGAAACTGGGCGCTTCATGCAGGAGGACTGGTCGGCGGACCCGAAGGCGGTTTTTTGCTCCCCAACGGAGCGCGGCGGTCACCTGATGCAGCCTGGTGCGATACGGCACGCTGGGAAGCCGCGAAACGGCCAGGTACGGTCTTTCCGGTGTTCGCTCCGGACTTCGCGATAGAAGTCCGTTCGCCGCAGCAACGCGCCCGAACGCTGCGCGAGAAAATGGCGGAATACATCGCCAACGGCGTCAAGCTTGGCTGGCTGATCGATCCAATCGACCATACCGTGACGATCTACCGGCCGGAACGGGCGCCTGAGGTTCTCGCGGCCCCCTTGAACGTGGCCGGCGAGGGGCCGGTCGCTGGCTTTGTTCTGGATCTGAGCCGCATCTTCCGTTAGCCGCAAAGGGCCGGCACGGCCCAGGCTCCGTTTTGCGGGCTGCGACTCGGAAGAGCCATCTTTGGGTTGACATCTTACCCGAGCTGGAACATACTTGGGTCAAATGCCGACCCGAGACCAGCAAGACCGCCTGACCCTCCTGCAAGGAACCCTGGACCTGTTGATCCTGCGCACTCTGGCGCTGGGCCCGCAGCACGGGCAGGGGATTGCGCGGGCGATTCAAGAAACCTCGGATGACGAACTGCTGGTGGAGCACGGCGCGCTCTATCCTGCTCTGCAGCGTCTGGAAGAGCAAGGATGGATCGACGCCGAATGGGGCGTCTCCGATAACAATCGCAAAGCCCGTTTCTACACTCTGACCAAGGCCGGGCGGAAACAACTGGCCGCGGAAACGTCGCGCTGGCGCCGGCTCGCGGTCGCGATCGGGAGGGTGCTGGGGCCAGAGACGGTGTGACGTTGCTCATGAAGGAGTGAGGTTGCCATGAGGAAACAAAAGCGTGGAAACGCCGATTTTTCCGCTGAGGTCGAGGCGCACATCCGTCTGGAAGCCGACCGCTATCGCTCCCAGGGCATGAGCGAAAAGGAGGCTCTGGCCGCCGCCCGCCGCGCCTTCGGCAACGTCACCAAGATTCAGGAGCGATTCTATGATTCGCGGCGTTGGCTACTGTGGGACTCTCTGGGCCAGGATCTGAAACTAGCGCTGCGCTTGCTGGCGAAGACGCCGGGCTGGACGGCTGTCGCAGCAATGACCATCGCTCTTGGCGTCGGCGCCACAGCGGCGATCTTCAGTATTGTGAACACCGTGCTGCTGCGGCCGTTGCCCTTTCCGCACTCCAGGCAGCTTTACGCTGTAATCGAAAACACGAAATTCGGTGAACTGGACGTCGCGCCGGATTACTTTACGATTCGCGAGAACATCCACGGCAATTACGGCAGCGCAATTCAGGAGATGGCCGCGTACGACAGCGGCGGAGCGAATTGGACCGGCGCGGACAAGGCCGAGTTGTTGACCGCGGGACAGGTGAGCGCATCCTTCTTCTCCACGCTTCAGGTGCAGCCGCTGCTGGGGCGAACGTTCCTTCCGGAGGAAGACCGCCCTGGCGGCGATGAGGTGGTGCTGCTGAGCTACCGGCTCTGGCAGACCAAGTTCGGAGGCGATCGTGCGATTGTCGGGAAGCGGATCCGTTTGGACCGTAAGGCTACGTTAGTGGCCGGAATCATGCCGCCGTGGTTCGACTTTCCGAAGGGCTCGGATTTATGGAGGCCGCTCGCTTTGGATGAACCGCAGCAACGGCAGCGCAAACAGATGCGAATTGTCGGCATCGTTGCGCGCGCAAATCCGGCGGCAACGGACGCCGCAATCAATCAGGAGCTGCATGGCCTGACCGCGACGGTAATCAACGAATACCCGCAGCAGTACAAGCAGAATGGATTTCTGGACGCCTTGCGCGTCTCCGCCAAACCCTTGCAGGAACAACTGACCGGCGCCATGCGGCCGGTACTGCTGGTTTTCTCCGGCGCGGCCGCATTGATGCTCATGATTGTATGCTCCACCGTTGCGAATCTGATGGTGGCTCGGGCGACAGCGCGGCGGAGGGAGATCGCCGTACGCGTTGCTCTCGGCTCTCCGCGGCGCAGGTTCGTCAGCCAACTACTGGCAGAAAGTCTACTAGTGGCGCTGCCGGGCGGCGCGTTGGGACTGGGCTTGGCCGCATTGGCGCTGCAAGCGTTAAACCTGATGCGAGAAACGGCGCTGGAGGGGTTGCCCGAAGTCTCGATTGATCTTTCAACGGCGGCATTCGCATTGATCGTCACAGCGCTTACCGGGATCGCCTTCGGCATCGCGCCATCGCTAGGCTCACTGGGCTTCGGCGTGCGCGAAGCACTGCAAGGCGAGTCTCGCACGGCCAGCAGCGGGACCGGTTTGAGGCGGATGCGGCAGGCGTTAGTGGTGGCGCAGTTGGGACTTTCCCTGACCCTGCTGATCGGAGCAGGCCTGCTGGCGAAGAGCTTCTATCAATTGCGAATCATGAATCCCGGGTTCCGGCCGGAGAATGTCCTGACCGCGCGCATCAACCTGACCGGATCGACCTACACCAGTCTGGAGCGCCAACGCGGGTTCACGACAAACCTGCTTCAGCAGGTCAGCCGTTTGCCGGGGGTGGAGGCGGCCAGCGTGGGCGCCATTCCTCCCGGTAGGTCCGGGAACTTCGGAAGCTTCGCAATCGAGGGCCAGCCGCATCTGACACCGGATCAAATGCTGAACACCGCCATGATTGACGTAAGCGTGGACTATTTTCGAACCCTGGGCGTGCCGCTGGTTCGGGGCCGGCCGTTGGCGGCGACGGATTCCGCGGACGCGCCGCTGGTTGTGGTGGTGAATGAGGCGTTCGTACAGAAATTTTTGCCCCATGCGGACCCGCTGGGAAAGCGAGTCAGCACCAAACCGGGCGACGAATCCGATCCGGGCTGGGCGGAGATTGCCGGGGTGGTGGGCGATACTCGCCAGGCCGGACTGGATCATTCGGTCACGCCGACGCTTTACCGCACTTTTGAACAGGAGCCCAATCCGCTGGTGACTCCGCGAACGAACCTCTTGATCCGCGTCGCGCGCGATCCGGCCGCGCTCATTCCGGCGTTGCAGCGATTGGTGGCTGGAATGGATCCGGATCAGCCGGTCTTCGACGTGCAAACACTGGAACAGCGGTTATCGAATTCGCTCGGGTCGCGCAGGTTCGATGCGGCGCTTACCGGAGCGTTTGCGCTGATGGCGGTGTTTCTGGCGTCGATTGGAGTATACGGCGTGATGTCGTATCTAGTGACGCTGCGAACCGCGGAAATCGGGATTAGGCTCGCGCTCGGCGCACAGCGCGCCCAGGTCGTGCGTTTGATCTTGCGTGAAGGAGTGGTGCTTGCTGTCATCGGCGTGGCGCTGGGAGTGGGCGGGGCGCTGGGGTTGAGCCGCTATCTGGCGTCGCTGCTCTACGGAGTTGGTACGAGAGACGCAGTGACCTTCGCCGCTGCGACACTCGCTCTGCTCGCCGCGGTGCTGGCGGCGTGCTACGTGCCGGGACGCCGCGCGGCGCGCGTCGATGCAGCAGTAGCGCTCACGTCACATTTGAGGCCGTCTATTTCTTGGCGAAATCACCGGCTTTGAAGATCGCGAAGGATGCCGGATCGATCCACTTGCGGACTGCGGCGTTGACTTGATCCAGCGTCATAGAGGCCAGCTTGGCTTCGCGGTCGATGGTGCGCTGCATGGTCCAGCCGTAGCGAGCCTGGCTCAGGAGGGACGTCATCAAGGAGCGGTCGCTAGAACGGATCACCAACTGCTGATCGAGAAGCTCCTTCTTGGCCGCGTCGAATTCCGATTGAGTAAATCCGTCGCGCAGTACGCGCGCCAATTCCTCTTTGAAGTCGGCCTCGACCTTGTCCACGTTCTGGGGAGCGCAGATGGCCGCGCCGCTGAAGGTCGCGAATTTCTCCTCCACTCCGGCATTGAAGGAAGTCGCGACGCTGTAACTCAAGCCATCCTTTTCCCGAACCCGCACCCATAAGCGCGACTTTTGGTCTCCGCCGATCATCAGATCGGCCAGTACCATCGGCAGATAGTCGGGATCCTCCTGAGTCATGGCCATAGTGGAGATCATGGTGAAGTTGGCGTCGGTCTTGTCGGGAGCCTCGGTCGACCGCTCCACCGGCGTGAGCTTTTGCCAGGTGCGGGTGACTGTCTTATAGGGCTTGGGGCTCTTCCAGTCGCCGAACAGATCGCCGGCCAGCTTCTGGACCTCCGCCGGATCGAAGTCGCCGATGATGACGAACTCGGCGTTGGATGCGCCGTAGAAATCCTGGTAGAACTTCTTGGCGTCTTCGAGCGTGACTTTCTTGAGGGCGTCCGCACGTTCGTCGGCCGACATGCTGGCGCGAGGGTCGCCCGCCGGGTAGGGTGCGATGTAGCGGGCTCGCTGTTCATTCACGATGCTCTGAGGATCCGTGCGCGTTGAATCCAGTCGGGAAAGCGCAGCGCGGCGGTTTTGCTCGAAATCGGATTCGGGAAAGCTGGGTTGGCGCAGAATCTCGGCAGCCAGGCGGAGGGCGTCGGGCAAAGTCGCCCGCGCGGCGGTGACGTTGGCGTTGGCTCCCGTGAGACTGCCTGTGGCCCGGACCTGAATCTTGAGCCGATCCATCTCATCCTGAAGCTGCTGGCGGGTGTGCTGGACGGTGCCGCGCCCGAGCAAACCGGCAGCCATCTGCGCGGCCGTGGCATTGCCGAAGAGGCTGGATTCGTCGCCGAAGTGCAGCTCGAGTTGCGCGGTGACCACCCCGCCGCGATTTTTCTTGGGCAGCAGCACCATTTTGATGCCGCTGGGAAGCGTCACCCGGATGGCGCGAGCTTCGATATTGGCTGGCGTCGGGTTAAACGCTTCGCCCTCTTCCACCGCGGCCTTGCCGGTGTAGTTGCGGAGCGTGGCCTCGAGATCCGGCGCGGGCGCAATCACCGTGCGGTCCGGTTTATCTTCCGGGATGAACTTACCGATGGTCTGGTTGGACGCCTTGAGGTACGTTTTGGCGGCACGAGCCACATCCTCCGCCGTAACCTGCTCCACGCGGTCGCGGTTGAGGAACAACAGCCGCCAGTCGCCCATGGAGCTCCATTCGCTGAGACCGAGGGCCGCGCTGGAGGAGTTCTTCAGAGATTGCTCCGTGCGATTGAGCAGGCGGGTGCGGGCGCGATCGACCTCTTCCTTTGAAGGCGGCTCTGTGACGACGCCGGAGATGACCGAGAGCATGGTCTTTTCGACATCCTCGAGCGATCCGTCCTTCGCGACCCGGGCAGTGAACAGCATATACCCCGGATCGTGCAGCATGTTCTCATCGGCGGATGCGGATACGGCTTTCTTGGTATCGACCAGAGCCTTGCGGAGCCGGCCCGACGTGCGGTCGCCCATCAGTTCGATCAGGACCTCAATGGCCGCCATGTCGGGGTGAGAGGCGGCGGGAATATGGTACGCCATCATCTCGATCTGCTCACCACCGGTGCGGCGTAGAGTGACCTCGCGCTCGCCGTCCTGGGTGGGTTCTTCCGTGTAAGAAGGCGTGAGCGTGCGAGCAGGCTTGGGGACGGCTCCAAACGTCGCGCTGATCGCGGCCAGAGCTTGATCGGCATCGAACTTTCCGGCCAGCACCAGCATGGCGTTATCGGGCTGGTAGTACTTGTGATAAAACGCTTGGAGAGCCTGAATAGGAACCTTTTCGATATCGCTGCGAGTGCCGATCACGGCTCGACCGTAAGCGTGCCACAGGTAGGCGGTGGAGAGCACACGCTCTTCCAGGACATTGGCGGCGCTGTTCTCATCGCGTTCGAATTCATTGCGCACCACGGTCATCTCGCTATCGAGGTCCTTCTGCGCGATGTTGGAATTGACCATCCGGTCAGCTTCCATCCCCAATGCCCAGCTTAGATTTTCGGGCGTGGAGTTCATGGTTTCGAAGTAGTTGGTGCGGTCGTAATCGGTGCTTGCGTTCTCGTTGACCGCGCCGTGGGCGTTGAGCTCCGCCAGGATCTCGCCGTGATGCGGGGTGCCCTTGAACATCATGTGCTCCAGCAAATGCGCCATGCCGGTTTCGCCGTAACCCTCCTGGCGCGAGCCGACCATATACGTCACGTTCACCGTGAAGGTGGGCTTGGAATTATCCGGGAACAGCAGCACCTGAAGGCCGTTGGCAAGGCGATATTCCGTGATCCCCTCGACCGAGGTGATCTTGGCAGGCGCTTGGGTGGAAGATTGGGCAAGCACGAGGCCCGGGACGAGAAGAGCAAGAGACGCCAGAATCCTCATGGGAACAGGCTAACACCGATTTTTGCCGCGAATGGACCCGAAGCCGTAGGCCAACTACGGCGGCGTCAGAGTCGGTTAACCTGAAGGTGAGGGGAAGTGAGATGTCTGATCATTCGGTGCACAGGGCGAGCGATCTGGCTGGCGACGAGCGGGCGGTCGTGGAGCGCTGGCTGGGTCGCGCCATCTCAAACGATGAAACCATCAGCGTCAACGCTTATCGGCCCCACGCCGCGCCGACAGGCGAGGGACGCGAGGTTCTCCGGCGAGCTATCCTGACTCAGGCGCAGGAGATCAGCTCACGCGTTCAAGATTCAAGTGAAGAAGGGACTGACGCGCTGCTTCACGAGGCTTTCGCGGCCGCTCGCGACAAGCAGGGGTGAGGCTTACGCTCGACTCGAACGTGCTTGTTCGGGCCGTGGCGAGCCCGCGAGGACCGGCACTGCGCGTTCTGGAGATCGTACTCGGCGCTCACACGTTGGTTCTTTCGCGATTCATTCTGGATGAGGTCGAGCGAGTGCTTCTTTATCCGAGATTGCAAGCACGCTACCGGATCACTGCGGCGGAAGCTGCGCACTTCGCTCAGAACTTAGCTGATGTGGCCGAGATGGTTGAACCTTCGATCATCCGACCGATAATCGCGCCCGACCCGGCTGACGATCCCGTTCTGTACACTGCGGCGGACGGTAAAGCCGATATCCTCTGCACACGAAACATCCGGCACTTCGACGGGGCGGAAGCGAGGACCTTCTGCGTGTCCCGAGGTATCCGAGTTATGACCGACATAGATGTTCTCGGCCTGTTGGGGTAAGGCCCGCCGGCTTCATCATCGCATCTTCCACTTATGCTGCGGGTAGCTACGGCAGCGTCGCCTGCTGGGGCGGGCAGCGGTCGCTTTCATTATTCAGCAGGTCCACGGCGGAGACCTGGTAGCGATACACCTTGCCCGGCTGGACATCGGCGTCATGATAACTCGCGGCGGTGATGAGGGAGAGGATTTTCTCATAGGGTCCGTTGTCCACGGAGCGGTAGACGTTGTAGCCCTTGAAGTCGGCCTCGGTGTTGAGCTCCCATTGCAGTTCGATGGCGTTGACGCCGGCATCCACGGTCAGACCCTTGGGCACGTCAGGCGCGAAGATGTCTTTCGGTGTGATCGCCATCGAAGGATCCGAGATGATGCTTTCATGCTTATCGTCGGTGAATGCCAGGACGAAATAGCGATAGGTTGTCTCGAACTGCGCGCCATCGTCGAGATACTCGGTCTTATCGGTTTCCCCAACCGCTTCGGGCATTGCGTCGCCCGTCGAACGCAGAACGCGGTACTTGGGGCCGGAGCCTTTCCACGTCACGAAGACGCCGTCCTTGCGGCTCTCCCGCATGACATCGGTGGGCTGAGGGATCGCCGCGGTGACGTTTAAAGTCATAGGCAGCGACCACAGCGATTGCCGCCCCTTCGGTCCGGTGGTGCGCACCCGCAACACCATGTCTTTCCCGATCCACGTTTGCGCGGGGAAGCGATATTCATACGGTCCTGGAACCAGCAGCGAACTACCGGTTGGCGGGGGCACGGAATAATGCGTCGCGGAGTGGACCCAGGAATTGGGATCGTCCGAACCGGCGCCGCCAGGACCGGCGTAAAGATCCACGGAGCGGACGCTCTTCAAGGTTTGTCCCTCCGTGCTTAACTTGGGCGCCGTAAAAAAGGCAATGATTCGATCGCCGTATTCGACAGCGCGAAGATCGGTGATCAGCACCGGAATGTCCAGCACGGGAGGCTGGATGGGTCCGATGTAGCCGGGACCGAGAATGGCGCAGCCGGAAAGGATCACGGCTCCCGCGACTACCGCGGCTCCGGACCAACGCTTCACAGAATGTACCGGCTGAGGTCCTGATCCTTCACGATGTCCGCAAGCTGCTTGCGAACGTAGGCGGCGTCTACTTTGACGGATTTCTTCTTGAGATCGGGACCATCGAACGAGAACGTCTTCAAGAAGCTTTTCCAGAATGGTGTGGAGGCGTCGCGCGCCGATGTTTTCCGTGGCCTCGTTCACCCGGGCCGCGAAACGCGCGATTTCTTCGATCGCCTCAGGAGTGAAGGACAGCTTGATGCCTTCGGTGTCCAGCAGAGCCTGATACTGCTTGATCAAGGCGTTCTTAGGCTCCTTCAAAATGCGGATGAAATCGGCCTCGCTCAGGGATTTCAGCTCGACGCGAATGGGGAAGCGGCCCTGAAGTTCGGGAATAAGGTCGCTGGGCTTGGAGACGTGGAACGCCCCGGCGGCGATGAACAGAATGTGATCCGTGCGCACGAAACCGTAACGGGTGTTGACGGTGGTGCCTTCCACAATGGGCAGGATGTCGCGCTGCACGCCCTCCCGGCTAACGTCGGGGCCATGCCCGCCTTCCCGGCCCGCGATCTTGTCTACTTCGTCGAGGAAAATGATTCCGCTGCGCTCCACGCGGTCGATGGCGGTGCGGGTGACCAGGTCCATGTCGACCAGCTTCTGTTCCTCTTCCTGGATCAAATAATCCAGCGCTTCACCGACCCGCATTTTGCGCTTCCTGGTGCGCCCGCCGAACAGCCCGCCGAGCATGTCCTTGAGGTTGATGTCCATCTCCTCAATGCCTGCCGCCGTGGTGACCTCGAACGTGGGTCCGCGCTCCTTCACGTCGATTTCCACCATCCGGTCATCGAGTTTTCCGGCGCGCAGCCGTTCCCGCAGCTTTTCGCGGGAGCGATCGGCGCTTTCGGCAGGCTCGGGTTGAGGCGGCATGAGAAGATCCAGCAGGCGCTCCTCAGCGTTGCGCTCGGCGCGCTCGCCGACTTCATTGAGGCGCTCTTCGCGCAGCATGTCGATGGCGATTTCTACTAGATCGCGGATCATGGATTCAACGTCGCGGCCGACGTAGCCGACTTCGGTGAACTTGCTGGCCTCCACCTTCAGGAACGGCGAATTGGCAAGCTTGGCCAGGCGGCGCGCAAGCTCGGTTTTGCCGACGCCGGTGGGGCCGATCATGAGGATGTTCTTGGGCATCACCTCATCGGCAATTTCGGGCTCCAGCTTCTGGCGGCGGATGCGATTGCGCAAGGCGATGGCTACGGCGCGCTTGGCATCGGCCTGGCCGATAACGTATTTATCGAGCTCGCGTACGATTTCGCGCGGGGTCAATTCATCGAGAACCGGCAGGTCCTCGGCGGCTTGCGCGGGCAGGTAGATGACCATCAGCCCAACTCCTCATAGACCACGGACTCATTAGTATATATGCAGGTTTTGCCGGCGATGGCCATTGATTTTTCGACGATGGCCCGGGCGCCAAGTTTCGTATTTTCCATCAGCGCGAGAGCCGCGGACTTGGCGAAAGCACCGCCGGAACCGATAGCGGCGATGTCATTGTCGGGTTCGATGACGTCGCCGGTGCCGCTGACGATAAAGGTGTTGCCCGTATCGGCGACCAGCAGAAGAGCCTCCAGATGGCGCAAAACGCGGTCCGTACGCCATTCCTTCGCCAGCTCGACTACGGCGCGAGGAAGGTTGCCGTTGTGCTGCTCCAGCTTGGCTTCGAAGCGGGCAAATAGCGCAAAGGCGTCGGCCGTGGATCCGGCGAATCCGGCAATGACTTTGTTGTTGTACAACCGGCGAAGCTTCTTGGCGCTGGATTTCAGAACCTCAGAACCGAGGGTCACCTGCCCGTCGCCGGCCATGACGACCTTCCCGTCACGCCGGACGCAAAGGATAGTGGTAGATCGAATTTTTGGTTTTGTGGACACGAATCTTAAGTGTGGCACAGTGGAACGTTATGTTCTCTGGATCAGAAGATTTCCCGCACGGTCCAAGCGGTAGCGCCAGCCGGGCGGAATGAGCGTGGTCGAGCCGTAGTCGAGCACCAGGGCAGGGCCGGAGCGAATCTTTGCTCCGAGATTTTCGCGATTCCAGACCTCAACGTCGTGCCAGGAACCTCCGGCAAAAACCTGGCGCCGCTGCGCGGAGCGGCTTGCCGTCGGGCGTGAGGACGTGAGACGGGGCTTGGGCAGCATGACCCGGGCGCGGACGCGGAGGGTGACGGTTTCGATTTCCCGATCGGGATTGGAGTAGCCGTAGAGGCGGGCGTGCTCGCGGTGGAAGCGCGATTCGCAATCGGAGAGCGCGCCGGGACACGGGACGTTGATCTCGTAACTTTGGCCGCGGTAGCGGAGGTCGGCGGAGCGTTCAATGGTCGCACCGGGCGATTCGCGCCGGGCGCGGCGCTCCAGCGGAGCGAACCTGCGCTCCCGATCGGGGTCGCCCAGCACTCCCACGGAATAATCGCGAACGCCATCGGCCAGTAACATCCCCAGAGCGGAAAGAGCTCCGGCGTATTGTGGCGCCAGCACGGTCCGGATCCCGAGCTCTTCCGCGATTTCGCAGGCGTGCAGCCCGCCGCAGCCGCCGAAAGCCACCAGAGTGAAGTCGCGGGGATCGTGGCCGCGCTCCACTGAGATAGTACGGATGGCTCGCTCCATGTTGGCGTTGGCGACGCGAAGGACGCCCGAGGCCGCTGCCGCGCGGTGGAGCTTGAGCTGCGCGGCGATACGATCGATCGCCGCGGCTGCCCGCGAAGCATCGATGGGCATCGCGCCGCCGAGGAGAGCATCCAGGCGGCCGAGCACCACGTGAGCGTCGGTCACCGTGGCCTGCGTGCCTTTGCCGTAACAGGCTGGGCCGGGATCGGCGCCCGCGCTTTCCGGACCCACGCGCAACAATCCTCCCGCGTCGATACGGGCGAGGGAGCCGCCTCCCGCGCCAACGGTGTGAATGTCGAGCATCGGGACGCGGATGGGAAGGCCGCTGATGGTGGATTCGGTGGTCTGGTGAGGCTCGCCGTCCACCAGACTGACGTCTGTGGAGGTGCCACCCATGTCGAAGCCGAGCAACCGGCGGAAGCCGCTGGCGCGAGCGGTAGAGAGGGCCCCGACCACGCCTCCCGCGGGTCCGGAAAGCACCGTGCGGACGGCGTGACGTGCGGCGTCGCGCGCGGAAAGGAATCCGCCGTTGGATTGCATGATCGCGATGCGAAAGCGGCGGGCGCGGCCCAACTCATTCAGATACGCTTCCATCAACGGACCCACATAGGCGTTGACGGCGGTGGTGGAGGCGCGTTCATATTCTCGAAACTCGGGACTGATCTGGTGGGAGGCGCAGACGTACGCATCCAGTCCAGCGAGCGCTTTCAATACCGCGCGTTCATGCGACGGGTTTTGGTAGGAGTGCAGGAAGCAGATGGCGACGGAACGGGCTTTAGAGCGGATCAGCCGCGCGGCCAGGCGCTTCAAGGCTGCCGTTGAAGGCCGGCGCAGCGCGGAGCCGTCGAAGAGCATCCGCTCCTCCACGCCAAAACAGAGAGTGGCGGCCGATCAACGGTTGACGTGGCGCGGGAGCGAGGTTATACAGCTCAGACCGGTTTTGGCGGCCGATCTCCAGAAGATCCTCGAATCCCGCTGTGGTGACGAATGCGGTGCGCACTCCCTTGCGTTCCAGCAACGCATTGGTGGCGACGGTCGAGCCGTGGACCACATCGGCTCGCCCTTTGGAACCCCAGGCCGCCTGTTCCAGGCCCGCCAAAATGACCCGGGCGGGCGCGCGCGGGTTGGAAGGGAGCTTGAAGGATTCCAGACGCCCATCGTCGTGAAGCACCACGAAATCCGTGAATGTGCCGCCGGCATCGACCCCGATTCGCATGTCCGATTGTACGTGCCGGCCCCCCTCCAAGAATCCATAGTAGGATAGTAAAGTTCGGCACTAACTTATGAAGGAGGCGATCCGATGTCTGTATGGAACCGCCGCAAAGAGGATGAGTTAATTACCCGGCCCACGTCCGGTCCGCCCGCTCCATCGGAGCTTGCCAAGGAGGGTATTCCCATGTCCACGTTTCCCGGCCGCAGCAGTGAGCCGCATGACGTTGCCCGCACGGCCGTTCTCGGCAAGTCTGTGATCGTCAAGGGACAAATCTTCAGCCGCGAGGACCTGACCATCGACGGCGAGGTGGAGGGTACGGTAGAGCTTCAGGAGCACCGGCTGACCATCGGGCCGAACGGCAAGGTCCGCGCCAGCGTGAAGGCTCGCGAATTAGTGGTTCTGGGTACGATTCACGGCGACGTGGAGACTACCGACAAAATCGACATCCGCAAGGATGCCAAGCTGGTGGGCGACATCAAAACCGCCCGCATCGTCATCGAAGACGGCGCTTATTTCAAAGGCAATATCGATATCGTGAAGGCGGAGGCCGCACGGCCCTCCTCTCCGCAACCCAAACCACAGGCGGTTGCGTCGACGCCTTCTTCCGCCTCCGTTGTCGCCCCGGCTTCCGCTCCCGCAGTGGCCGCTACGGCCGGCGACAAGAAACATTGACCGGTTTGAAACTTTGTGACAGGAGTAGGGCGCCAGGCCGTATTGGAGACACGGAACAGTAACGGACTCGACCAGTTCTGTTCCGCGCTCCAGGAGCGTTCCGGCATGGCGATCCTGGACCTGGCTGGCGCCAATCAAGGCACGGTCAGCTTCATTACCAATTATGGCCACCGGCTTTATTCCGACGATTTTCTGCGCCAGCTGGATCATTGCTTCGGTGACGGCGACTTCTACGAAAACCAGTCGAACCCACGCGCGGTGGATGAATTCCTGAATTCGGTGTTCGATTTTCCGGAGGAAGCCTTCGACGGCGCCCTGGTGTGGGACGTTTTGGAATATCTTTCGCCCGCGTTGCTTGCGGTGGTGGTTCAGCGGCTGCGGGCGATGCTTCGGCCGGGCTCCTGTTTACTGGCGATATTCCATAACGAGGAGCGTGCCGTGTCCGTTCCGTCCTACTCCTTTCGCATCCACGATCACCGGACCATCCAGTTGGCCGCGCGAGGCCGCAGGCAGCCCGCGCAGTTCTTCAACAACCGCAGCCTGGAGCGGCTGTTCCAGGATTTCCAATCGGTCAAGTTCTTCCTGACGCGCGATCATCTGCGCGAAGTGATCGTCCGCCGGTAGACGGCACACGAGTCACCTGGAGGCTGCTTTACCGCTACTCTGGATAAATGTCCCTGGAAGACAATTTGTTTGAGCAACGTCGCGCCCGCGCCTCCCAGATTGAGGCGCTGGGCTTCCACCCTTACGGCCAACGTTTCGATTTCACCCATACGATTCCGGGAATCCTCGCGGAATACGGAGCGGCGCAGGCCGCGGATCTGGATGGTCACAAACCGCGGGTGACGATTGCCGGCCGCATCCAGACGCTGCGCCGGATGGGCAAGGCGGGGTTTCTGCACCTGTCGCAATCGGGGGAACGGCTTCAAGTTTACGTCCGCAAGGACGCCGTGTCCGAGAAGGACTATTTGTTGTACGAGATTCTCGATCTAGGGGACATCATAGGCGTGGAAGGCTATCTTTTTCGTACGCGGACAGGCGAATTGAGCGTTCACGCCGAAAAACTCTTCTTTCTCTCTAAGACGCTGCTTTCCATGCCGGAGAAGTGGCATGGTCTCGAAGATGTGGAACTGCGCTACCGGCAGCGCTATCTGGACTTGATTGCGAGTCCGGATTCGCAGCGGGTCTTCCGGGCTCGAGCGAGGATGATCTCGTCGATCCGGCGGCAACTTGAGGAGCGGGGCTTTATCGAGGTGGAAACGCCGATGATGCAGCCGCTTTATGGGGGCGCGGCGGCGCGGCCTTTCGTGACGCATCACAACACTCTGGACATGGATTTGTACCTGCGCATCGCGCCCGAGCTCTATTTAAAGCGCTTGATCGTCGGCGGCATGGAGCGGGTGTACGAGATCAACCGCAATTTCCGCAACGAGGGGATCTCCGTGCGGCACAATCCTGAGTTCACGATGCTCGAGTTTTACCAGGCTTATACCGACTATCACGGCTTGATGGATTTTACAGTGGAGTTGCTCAAGCAGACGGCGATTGACGTCACCGGTTCGGCAAAGGTCACGTACCAAGGGATGGATCTCGATTTCGGCAACATGCGGCGGCTCAGCATGCGGGAAGCCGTCGGAGATCCTTCGCTGACGGGTGAGGAATTGATGCACGCATTCGAGGAGCGGGTCGAGCCAAATCTGGTGCAGCCGACCATCATTTACGACTACCCGGTGGAGGTTTCGCCGCTTTCGAAGAATAAGGCCAGCGATCCAGCTCTGGTCGAGCGTTTCGAGATTTACGCAGGCGGCATCGAGCTGGGCAACGCGTACACCGAGTTGAACGATCCTGCCGAGCAGTACCGGCGCTTCAAGCTGCAAGTCGAGCTGCGTGCGCAGGGCGACGAAGAGGCGCAGCCCATGGATGAGGATTATCTGCGAGCGATGTCCTACGGCATGCCGCCGACGGGCGGAGAAGGTATCGGCATCGACCGGCTGGCGATGCTGCTGACGGACTCGAAGTCGATCCGCGACGTGATTCTATTCCCGCTGCTGCGGCCGGAAGGGGAAATCGGGATTGCGGAGAAGCTGAAGTAAGAGATTCTTAGCCGCGAATGCACGCGAATGGCCCCTGGGTCCTAGCCGCGGCGGTCAGAGCATCCAATCCAGGGGGCCGCAGAGTCGCTTAGCAGGGCGGAGTAACCCGCGTTCGCCGCATCGAGGAGATCGTCCCGCTCGCTCTGACTTAGGGGTTTATTCGCGTCCATTCGCGGCTAAGTTTTACCCGCGGCGGTCTTTGGCGGCCATGAGCTCGTCGATGTTTACGAGCTCGGTCGGGTAGTTGCCGGTGTAGCAGGCATAGCAGTAGTCGTGGTTGTAATCGGAGACGGCTTCGCGCAGGCCGGCGAGGGAGAGATACGCCACGGAATCCGCTTCGACGAAGCGGCGGATCTCTTCGACGGAGTGATTGGCGGCGATGAGCTCGGCGGGAACGGGCGTGTCGACGCCGTAGAAGCAGGGCGAAATAGTGGGCGGGCCGGCGATGCGCATGTGGACTTCGCGGGCGCCGGCGCTACGCACCATGCGCACGATCTTGCGCGAGGTGGTGCCGCGAACGATGGAATCGTCGACTAGAATAACGCGGCGGCCTTCGAGCAGATGCCGGATCGGATTCAGCTTCAGCTTGACGCCGAAATCGCGAATGGCCTGGGAGGGTTCAATGAAGGTGCGGCCCACGTAATGGTTGCGGATAAGTGCCTGACGGAACGGAATGCCGGCTTCGGATGCGTAGCCGATGGCAGCGGCGGTGCCGGAGTCGGGGACGGGGACGACGATGTCGGCGTCCACAGGCTGCTCGCGAGCCAGCAGGCGGCCCAGCATCTCACGCGATTCCTGCACGGGCTTGCCGAATACGATCGAATCCGGGCGCGAGAAGTAAACGTGCTCGAAGACGCAGTGGGCGTGGTCGCGGATGGGAGCGTAGCGCTCACGGGTTATGCCTTCGGGACCGACGATGACCATTTCACCGGGCTCCACATCGCCCAAATACGCGGCGCCGATAAGATCGAACGCGCAGGTTTCCGAAGCAAAGGCGTAACAAGTGGAGCCGCCGCTCAATTCCATTTGGCCCAAAGCGAGCGGGCGGAAGCCATGCGGGTCGCGAGCGACGAGAATGCGGTCTTCGGCGAGAAACACGAGCGAAAATGCGCCTTCCAGTTGCAGCAGGGCTTCGCGAAGGGCTCCGGCAAGGGTCCGCTCCCGCGAGCGGGCGACAAGGTGCAGAATTACTTCGGAATCGCTGGACGCCTGGAAGATGGAGCCTTCGCGCTCCAGTTCGCGGCGCAGTTCGGCTGCGTTGGTGATGTTGCCATTGTGCGCGACCGCGATGCGCCCTTTGTTGCAGGAGACAGAAAACGGCTGGGCGTTGAGCAGCACGGTGTCGCCAGCGGTGGAGTAGCGGGTGTGGCCGATAGCGATCTCGCCTGGAAGGCTGCCGAGAACCTCGGGCGTGAAGATGTCGGCCACGCGGCCCATGGCGCGGTAGGTGTGTATCCTGCGCCCATCGCTGGAGGCGATGCCGGCGCTTTCCTGCCCGCGATGCTGCAGGGCGTAGAGGCCGAGGTAGGCAATGTTGGACGCTTCCGGGTGACCGTGGACGGCGAATACGCCGCATTCTTCCCGAAACTTATCGAAAGGCAAGTCGTCGCTTGACGCTTGGGTGTCGGGCGCTCCGGTTTCAAACATAGGCCGGTGTTAGTAACTCCTCCAGAGAGTTGTCCCAAACCTCACGGAGCCGATCGACGGGGGAATCCACCATTGTGTCCAGGTGTTGATCGATTCGTAACCGCCCTTTCATTGTAGCGCCGATCTCTACGCAGCCGATGTCGTGATCGAGTGCAATCTTTTTGACTGCGTTCGGCTCGCTGGTTGAAACCAGGATGCGCGATGGGGCTTCGTTGAATAGGGCGAACTCAGGCCGAAGCGCGGAGGGAAGCTTAATGTGCGCACCGACTCCCGCCATGCTGCACTCGGCCAGAGCGACTGCAATTCCGCCATCGCTCAGGTCGTGGGCCGATTCGACCAGTCCGCGATCGACAATCTCCCGGATGGCGGCTTGCGCTCGTTTTTCCTCCTCCATGTCGAGGGCCGGAGGCAGGCCCCACATGTCATTGAGCACGGCCTTCGCGTACTGTGTCCCTCCAAAGTGAACCGCATCCGTATGCCCCACGCTTCCCAGAACCATCACGGTTCGTCCCTCGTTTTTGAACGGGATCGTTACCGGCGGGGCCGTCTTCATCAACCCTACGATCCCCATCACCGGAGTCGGCCAGATGGATTCCCCGAGGGTCTCGTTATACAGGCTCACGTTGCCGCCGGTGATGGGGGTTTCGAAGAAGCGGCAGGCTTCGGTGATGCCCTCGATGGCCTCAACAAGTTGCGCCATGATCTCCGGCCGCTCCGGATTGCCGAAGTTGAGATTGTTGGTGGCGGCGACGGGAAGCGCGCCGACGGTCGAGAGATTACGGCAGCACTCGGCAACGAGGAGCTTGGCGCCTTCGCGAGGAGAGAGCGAACAATAGCGGGCATTGCCATCGACCACCATGGCGACGCTGGTTCCGGTTTCCTTGATGCGGACGATGGCGGCATCGGCTCCTGGGCCGGCGAGGGTGTTGGTGCGGACGGATTGATCGTATTGCTGCCAGATCCAACGCTTGGAGCAAACATCGGGAGCGGCAAGAATTTTGAGCAGGTCCGCGGTCAGATCCTTCGAGACGGGGATTTCCGGAGGTTCCAACGGCGCCGTTCTATAGGGAGCCGCATTATGGGGGCGATCGTAGAGAGGCGCTTCATCGGCCAACTGGCGGTTGGGAATTTCGGCGACGACCTTGCCATGATCCCTCACGCGCAACATGCCGTCGTTGGTCACGCGGCCGATGGCGACCGCGTCCAGGCCCCATTTCTTGAACACGGCGAAAACTTCGGCTTCACGGCCGGCTTCGGCCACCAGCAGCATGCGCTCCTGCGATTCGGAGAGCATGATCTCATAGGGTGTCATGCCGGTTTCGCGTTGCGGGACCAGGCTTAGGTCGATCTCGATTCCGGTTTCGGCGCGGCTGCCCATTTCGCAGGTGGAGCAGGTCAGGCCGGCGGCGCCCATGTCCTGGATTCCGACCACCGCGCCGGTGTGCATGGCTTCCAGGCAGGCTTCGAGCAGCAGCTTCTCCATGAAGGGATCGCCAACTTGCACGTTGGGGCGCTTTTCCTTCGATTCTTCGGTGAAGACTGCCGAGGCCATGGACGCGCCGTGAATTCCGTCGCGGCCGGTTTTCGCGCCTACGTAGATCACGGGGTTGCCGATGCCGGTGGCGCGGCCGAAGAAGATTTCGTCGTGGCGGAAGACGCCGAGCGCGAAGACGTTGACCAGGGGATTGCCGTTGTAGCAGGCCTCGAAGGCGCATTCGCCGCCAATGGTGGGCACGCCGAAACAGTTGCCATAGTGAGCGATGCCGCCGACCACGCCTTCGAGAATGCGGCGATTGCGGTCGCCATTGACGGGATCAGTCAAGGGGCCGAAGCGGATGGCGTCGAGCACGGCGATGGGACGCGCGCCCATGGTGAAAATGTCGCGCAGGATGCCGCCGACGCCGGTCGCCGCGCCTTGAAACGGTTCGATGAAGCTGGGGTGGTTGTGCGACTCGATCTTGAAGGCGATGGCGTAGCCGCGGCCTTGGGGGTCCTTGCCGATGTCGATGATTCCGGCGTTTTCGCCGGGGCCGACAAGCACGCGCGGGCTCCTAGTCGGCAGCTTCTTCAGGTGCAGGCGGGAGCTTTTGTAGGAGCAGTGCTCGCTCCACATCACCGTGAAGATGCCCTCTTCAGTCTGGTTGGGATCGCGGCCCAGAATGGAGCGCGCTTTGGCGAGCTCGGAGTCGGTCAACTGGCTCATGCGAGAACACTCCTGGCGCGAATTGACATTAGGGGGAGACCTTCAGTTTAGCAATGATCTTGCGGCGGATTCAGAGCGCCGGATCGCGAACACGGACGATATCTCCCGGCGCAATGATTTCGATCTGGGAGGTTAGATCTTGGAGGAGTCTCTCGTATGACGGAATTTGGTTGTTGGCTGTTTCGAGCACAACGACTCCGAAAGAAAACTTCTCCACGTTGTGCTCGTATTCAAAGCCCTTGTCAATGGTGAGAAAGACGTTCGAACCTGCCCTGAACCTGGGCGACGAGAAGGTGGTCGGGCTGTCCGGCCCAACCCAGGTCCCTGACGGTTGCAATGCTGTAACCGGCGAGAGACGTGCGTAGAAGAGAAGCAAGCCTGGGGTTAATGCACTCGTCAATCAGGACTCGGCGCATTCCACAACCAGGTCTTGGACCAGCTCAAGATAGCGGTCGACCTGCTCGCGGGTTACGGTCGGACATGCAGAAAGGAAGTGTTCGACGGTGTAGCCGCTTTTGAGATCGTCGAGGAGCAGACGCACGGGAACACGGGTACCCCGGAAGCAGGGGGCTCCGTGCATCAGACCGGGATCAGCGGTAGCGACCTCGCTCAACCGGGTCTTGGTCTCCGAGCTCATACACCTCCACGATAGGATACGGGAGGACGACTCGCAACAAACGGTACTTAGGACCCGCTCTCGATTGACACTGAGGCCAATTGTATGTAGCATCTAAAGCGGTATTTGTACACCCGCAGGCAGCGGGGTAGAGTTCCTGTGCGCGGTAGAGGCCGCGAATTGAGGGACCTGTGGAGAGGAGAGCGGCTTTGGATAGGAGAGCTTGGGCGGCGAAAGGTCTGTTGGCGTTGGCGGTCGCCGCAGCGGGGTGTTTTGTGGCGATGATTCCGGCGTCCGGACAAGCGCCTGCTCCCACTTATAAGGCTCCAAAAACAAAGGACGGTCTGCCGAACCTGAACGGAATCTGGCAGGCGATGAGCACCGCGAATTGGGATCTTCGGGCGCACGCGGCCGCGCAAGGTCCGGTACTTGTCGCTGGGCGCGCAGTTTTCGGAGCCTCCCGGCCCCGGGGTGATTGACGGCGACGGGGAAATTCCCTACCTCCCGGCGGCGGCAGCGCAACAAAAGAAGAATTTCGCGGACCGCCTGAATCTGGATCCCGAGGTCAGATGCTACATGGGCGGTGTGCCGCGGTCGACCTACATGCCGTATCCGTTTCAGATCATCGTCTCGCCCAAAACGGTGATGATCTCGTATGAATACGCCGATTCAGTGCGCATCGTTAATATGGGCAAGCCGACGGAAGCGCCGGCCGATAGCTGGATGGGGTGGTCCAACGGTCACTGGGAGGGCGACACCCTGGTGGTGACCGTAACCGACCAGAACGACAAGACATGGTTCGACCGGGTAGGGGATTTTCACAGCGACGCGCTCAAAGTGACCGAGCGCTACACCCTGCGCAGCCCGGATACAATGATGTATGAGGCCACCATGGAGGACCCCAAGACTTTCTCGCGGCCCTGGAAAATCACCGTGCCGCTGTACCGGCACCTGGAAAAGAACGCCCAGATTATGGAGTACAAGTGCTCTGAGTTCGCCGAGGACATATTGTACGGAAAGTATCGCAAGCAGCCGGCGAAGTAAGGCGAAGTAAGAAGTTGAGTGATCTGTAAAAGGAGATTGCAGATGAGTATTCGATGTATCGCTTCCAGCTTGACCGCCGTGGCCTCGGCGATGTTCCTGGCCTCGAACACTTTTGCGCAAGCGCCCGCGGTCGCGACCAAGGCTTCGGCTACCAAAACCGCGGCTCCGGCTGCTAAAACCGCCGCTGCGGTGAAGCCGGCAATCCCCCGCACTGCGGATGGCCGCCCGGACCTGTCCGGCGTGTATTCGAACGTCACGACGGTTCCGATGGCGCGGCCGGCCAACTGCGGAACGAAGGAATTCTACACGGCTGAAGATCTGGCGGCTGGGATGGGCGGAGCTCGGGGCTGCGCGACAGCGGCGGAGGCTGCTCAGGGTGGACGCGGCGGACGGGGCGGCGGTGGAGGCGGGCGAGGTGGACGCGGCGGCGGAGCGAATATCGATCCTGAAACCGGGCAGCCCGCGCTTGCGGTTCACTACGACACAGCCCAGTTCGGTCTTTCGGGCAACACGATCGCACGTTCCAACAGCATGCGGACTTCGATCATCACGGGTCCGGACGGCAAGCTGCCCGCAACCGCCCCGGAACTGGCGCAGCGGCAGCAGGCGATCGCGGCCAACCGCGCGCATCAGTGGGATGGTCCCGAAACCAGGCCGCTGGGTGAGCGCTGCATCACATGGCCCTCCGAAGGGCCGCCGATGATGTCCGAGGGTTACAACAGCGATATCCAGGTCGTGCAGGGTGACGGTTATGTCGGCATCCTCCAGGAAATGATCCACGATGCGCGCATGCTTTCCACCAATGGCGGCCCGGACCCGCTGCCGTCCAATGTTCATCAGTGGTTCGGAAGCTCCCGCGCGCATTGGGAAGGCGACAAGCTGGTGATCGTGACCACCAACTATACCGGCAAGACCGTGATCCAGAACACGCCGGTCAGCGATAAGGCGAAAATCACCGAGAAACTCTCGCGGATCGATGCCGACAGTCTGCTGTATGAATTTACGGTGGACGATCCGCTGACCTGGACCAAGCCGTGGAGCGGCGAGGTGGTCTGGACCAAGATCGACAGCCCGATTTACGAGTACGCCTGCCACGAAGGAAACTACGGCATGGCCAACAACCTGAGCGGCGAGCGTGCAGCGGAAGCGAAGGCCGCCGCGGAGAAGAAGTAAGAAGCGAGGAGTTCAGACACCATGAGAAAAACATTCGCAATCCTGGCAGCCAGCGTTGGCTTCCTGATGTGCGCGGCGCCCACCTGGGCGCACCACGCGTTTGCGGCCGAGTTTGACGACAAAAAGCCGATCAAGCTGCACGGGGTGGTGACGTCGTGGGAATTGGTCAATCCGCATTCCTGGATTCACCTGGACGTGAAGAATCCGGACGGCACCACCACCGCCTGGACCATCGAAGGCGGCAGCCCCAATGCTCTGTTCCGGCTGGGATTCACCAAGAACTCGCTGCCTGCGGGGACGGAGATCGTCGTGGAAGGCTACCAGGCCAAGGATGGAGCGAACCGGGGCGTGGGCGCGAAGCTGACCTACATGGACGGTAAGCAGTTATTCCTGAAGCCGGCCGGCGAGGACGGGCCGGGCGCTGCTCCCGCAACCAAGTAAATGTTTGGCCGCCGCCAATTGCTGCTGGCGGCGGCCTTGTTCTCCCTCCCTTTATTGGCTCAGGCTCCTGGGCAAGCACCCGATCTCAGTGGCTTCTGGACCAACGCCACTCTAACTCCTCTACAGCGCCCCACCGAACTCGGCGACAAGGCTTTCTTTGCGCCCGCGGAAGCGGTTGACTTTGAGCGCGCCGAGATCGCGCAACATAAGCTGGAGGCGACGCCCGATTCGTTCTGGAATGGGCATGTGCATGTGGTGTCCACGCTCCGAACTTCCTTGATCATCGACCCTCCCAACGGCCGCCTGCCTCGCGCCACGCAAGCGGCGCTTCGACGAGCGGGTGAAGCTCGCGCGGCACGGCGTGACCATCCGGCGGACGGTCCGGAAAGCCGGCCGTTATCGGAGCGATGCCTGCTGTGGCCCAACGCCGGTCCGCCGATGCTGCCGGATTTCGACACGTATCAGATCGTGCAAGGGGACGGCTACGTGGCGATTGTGTCGGAGGTGATGCATGAGACGCGAGTCATCCCGACCGATAAGCGCCCCCACCTTCCCCCGAGCGTCCGCCAATGGCTGGGCGATTCGCGCGGGCATTGGGAGGGCAATACGCTGGTGGTCGAGACCACGAACTTTACCGATAAAACTCCGCTGTACAGCTCGAGCAAGGATATGCGCTTGACGGAGCGGTTCACGCGCGCGGCTGCGGACACGATTCTGTACCAGTTCACCGTCGACGACCCGGCTTCGTTTGCCGCGACCTGGACCGCTGAGATCCCCATGCATACGGCGCTGGGCCCCCTCGCCGAATATGCCTGCCAGGAGAACAATGAGGGTCTCGCGCGCATCCTGGCGGGAGCGCGTGCGCAGGAAGCCAAGGAGGCGGCATCCCACAAATAGCCATCGTCACGGGAGCTAGCCGGGGTATTGGCGCAGCCATCGCCACGCTTCTGGGAGCCAAGGGTTACAGCGTGGCGGTGAACTACTCCTCCGACGCGGCTGGGGCCGAGCAAGTTGTGAGTGAACTGCGTGCGGCTGGTTCGAGGGCGATTGCGATTCAGGCGGACGTCGCGCGGGAGGCCGACGTTCTAAAGCTATTTGATACCGCAGAGCGGGAACTGGGGCCGGTCGGCGCTGTGGTCAACAACGCCGCCATCACCGGGGGGTTCGCGCGGGTCGAGGACTTGGTTGCGGCGACGGTCGAGCGGATGCTGTCGGTCAATGTGACGGGGACGATTCTTTGCTCCAGAGAGGCGGTGCGGCGCATGTCGACGCGGCGCGCGGGACAGGGCGGCGCGATCGTCAACATTTCCTCGATTGCGGCCCGGCTGGGGAGCGCGGGGGAGTGGGTGCCTTACGCGGCATCGAAGGCCGCTTTGAACACGTTCACGATCGGTCTGGCGCGGGAGGTAGCGACGGAGGGGATTCGGGTCAACGCTCTTGCGCCGGGGTTGGTCGACACGGGCTTACACGCGGCGAATGGCGAGCCTGGACGGTTAGAGAGGCTGCGGCCGAGGATCGCGATGCAGCGCGCAGGAACCGTGGAAGAGATTGCCGCGGGCGTGCTGTGGCTGCTTTCGCCAGAGGCGTCGTACGTCACCGGGACGATTCTGGAGATCGGCGGCGGGCTTTAGATCCGCTTAGTTTTGCCCGGCGGGAGGGGCTCCGTCCCCGCCGCGACCGCCACCGCCCGCCCCGCCACGTCCACCGCCTCGGCCCCCACGGCCTCCGCGTCCACCGCCGGGTTGGCCGATGGCGAGCCCGACCAACTCCGCTCCAGTGCCTCCGGTGCCGTTGACTACGGCAACCAGGAACTGACGGCCGTTGACGGTGTAGGTCATGGTGCCGCCGGTCATCTGCGCGCCAAGCGGCATTTCGTAAATCACCGAGCCGGTTTTCTTGTCGAGGAAGCGCAGGTCATTGCTGCCTTCGATCAGCATGGTCTTGGTGACCAGGATCGGGGAGCGCTGGCCGCCGCCCCAGTTGGTGGCGTCGATGTTGCCGGCTTTGAGCGCTGGGTTGTTGACCAGATTATCGGCGGGCTTGCCGTTGGGAATCATCCAGGAATGATCGCCGGTATTGAGATCGATGGCGGTAATGCGGCCGAAGGGTCCTTTGATGAGCGGAATGCCGCCGAGAATATTGGGCGTGCCGAGGGCTCCGCCGCCGGCAATGTACTGCATCTCCGAACGCGTTCCACCGGGCTGCACGGCGGAGACGTAAGCGCTGGTGACGGAGGGGATGTAGATCATGCCGGTTTCCGGATCGACGGAGGCGCTCATCCAGTTGGCTCCGCCGCCCGCGCCAGGCAGTTGCAAGGTACCGAGCTTGCCGTTCTCGTCACGCACGATGGGAGGAGTGTAGATGGGACCTAGACTGGTATTGCGCGGCCGCCTTCAGCGCGGCAGCCTTGATTTCGGGGGTGTAATCGGCCAGGTCGGCTTCGGTCACGCCTTGGCGATCGAAAGCGGCGGGCTTGGTTGGGAAAGGTTGCGTGGGCGAATACCATTCGCCCGGAGCGTTGCCCTTGCGGCGCAGGCCGCTCTTCAATGGGCCACACGGGCACGCCGTTGGTGCGGTCGAACACGAAAATGTACGCCGACTTGTTCACCTGCGCCACGGCCTTGATTTTCTTCCCGTTCACCGTGATGTCGAGCAGCATCGGCGCGGAGGGAATATCGTAATCCCACATCTCGTGGTGAATCAGTTGGTAGTGCCAGATTTTCTTGCCGGTCTTGGCGTCCAGGCAGACCAGGCTGTCGGAGTAAAGATTCGCGCCGGGCCGCTGGCCGCCGTAGGTGTCGCCGCTGGGCGCTTCCACCGGAATGTAGACGTAGCCGAGTTCTTCATCGCCGGTGAGCGGGCCCCATGCGCCGGTGTTGCCGGTGAATTTCCAGGAGGGCTGCCCGGTTTGCGGATCGGGGAGCCAAGTTTCGACTCCAGGCTCGCCAGCTTGCGGAACGGTGTGGAAAGTCCACAGGAGCTTGCCGGTGCGGACGTCGTAGCCGCGAACGTAGCCGGGAGTGTTCAGCTTGGTGGGCAAGCGCGGTGCCGACTTTTTCGGAGGCTCCGACAACGGCAACATCGCGGACGATGATCGGGGGTGAAGTGGCGCCGATCGATTCCTTCTTGACCTCGGCGCGATCCAGGCCGACCCACAGGTCGACGTGGGAGTCCTTGCCGAAGCTCGCAATCGGGCTGGCCGGTGTGGGCGTTCAACGCTACAAGTTGATAACCGGGTGTCACGAAGAGGATACGGTCATCGCCCTTGCCGTCGGTCCAGTAGCTGAGGCCCCGATTGACGGGGCGCACGGCGCCGCGTTCCTTGGTGTCGTCGCCGTTATAGAGCCACAGGGTTTCGCCCGTGGCGGCGTCGATGCAGACTACGGTGCGGCTGACGCCGGCGGTGACGTAGAGTTTGCCGTCGACCATGAGGGGAGTAACTTCCCAGGCGGCTTGCGGCGTGGGTCCCATGTTTTGCGCCTTCCAGCGCCAGATCACTTGCAGAGTTCTTGACGTTCGACGCGTTGATCTGGTCCAGCGGCGAGTAGCGGGTGCTGCCGGTGTCACCACCGTTCACGCGCCATTCGCCGTTGGCGGTCCCGTACTGGGCCAGCACTGGGAGCGCAGCAAGCACAAGACCGGGAAGAAGCTTAACGGCTGGCATGGATGATTTGTCCTCTAAGAGATTATATGTCGTCCCCCGAAAGCGAGTGTAGAATCTGAGCACAAAGGCGCTCCTGATAGCCTGCAAGGTGGGATCGCGGCAGAATATTCTTCGAATAGGCCCAGGCTACCGGAGGTTGAGCCTGCTCTCGGCGGAGGTCACTGCCACGCGCTCAAAGATCGCAGTGAACCAGAAGCGGGATCCGGCGCCTGGCGCGCTTTCGATGCCGATCTCGCCGCCCATCAGCTCCACCAGTTGCCTGGAGATCGCCAGACCCAGGCCGGTGCCGCCGTACTTGCGCGTGATCGATCCGTCGGCCTGTACGAACGGCTGGAACAGCCGGTTTTTGGCTTCCTCCGTCAGGCCGATGCCCGTGTCGGCGACCTCGAATAAGAGTTTGATGGGATCGCCCGCCGGGGCGGAAAAGCGAGTGGTGCAGGCGCGGATGGAGATCGACACGCTGCCGCGCTCCGTGAACTTGATCGCGTTGCCCACCAGGTTCATCAGCACCTGACGCAGCCGCAGCGCATCGCCCATCAGTGAGCAGCAGGCGTCCGGGCAGGTTGAGCAGGCGAGGGCTAATCCTTTTGCCCGGGCCCGCACCGACAGCAAGGAGACTACTTCTTCCGCGACGGCCGAGGGCTGCAAAGCGCCATACTCCAGTTCCAGTTTCCCGGCCTCGATCCGGGAGATGTCCAGGATGCCGTCGATGATGGCGAGCAGTCCCTCCGCCGAATGGTATGCCATCTCCGCCCATTCGCGCTGTTCGCCGGTAAGTTCGCTGTCCAGGATCAGGCCCGTCATGCCCAGCACGCCGTTCATGGGCGTGCGAATCTCGTGGCTGACGTTGGCCAGGAACTGACTCTTAAGCTCCGTGGCCTCCTTGGCGGCCCGCACGGCCTCCGCCAGCTCCCTGTTCTTGTGCTCGATCTCGGCCGCGTAAGCCTTCAGTTTCTCCTCGGCCTGCTTACGCTCCAGCGCGTAGCGGATGGACCGCTCCAAGAGTTTGGAATCGAGGACCCCTTTAACTAGATAGTCCGAAGCGCCGGCTTTCATCGCCCGCACGTCGGTCTCCCAGTCTTCGTGCCCGGTCAGCAGAATGATGGGAGCCTTGCAGCCCTTCGCCAGAGCATCGCGCAGAAGCTGCAGGCCGTCGGCTTCGCCCAATTGGTGATCGAACAGGTACAGGTCGTGCTGGTTGCGCTCCACCGCTTCGAGAGCTTCCCGGTAACTTGGCGCCCAATCCAGCTCCACCTGGTGGCGCTCGATTCCGCGCAGTAAGTCACGCGTCAGGACGTAATCGTCTTGATCGTCGTCAGCCAGGAAGACCCGTAACATGCTCTTGTCCATTAAATCCCCGGACTCAAATCCCCAGACTCAAATCTCCAGACTCAAATCTCCAGACTCAAATCTCCAGACTCAAATCTCCAGACTCAAATCTCCAGACTCAAACCCAGGACTCCCTCAGGCGGCTTGATCCCGTGGAGGAAGCTCCACGATTTCGAACCAATACCGGCCGAACGCCAGCGTCAAATCCACCAGCGACTGAAACGTGACTGGCTTCACGATAAAAGAGTTCACGCCCAGATCGTAGGCGCGGAAAATATCCTCTTCGGCCTTTGACGTGGTCAGCACCACGGTTGGGATCAAGCGCAGCCGCGGATCGGCCTTCAACTGTTGCAACGCCTCGCGCCCGTCCATGCGGGGCATGTTCAGATCCAGCAGGATCATGCCAGGCAGGGGCGCATCCGCCAGCCCGGCGTACTTGCCGCGGCGATGCAGATAATCCAGCAGCTCTTCGCCGTCTTCGACGAAATGGAGCTCGTTCGCCAGGCGGCTCTCCTGCCAGGCTTCCTTCACTAGCATGCGATCTTCGGGATCGTCGTCGGCATACAGCACGGTGATCGGGCGAGGGGTCTTATCCATCATGTCCTTCTGGGTGTCCTCCTGGGACTGGTTGTTCTGGCGAAACTTCTTCGATGAGACGCTCTTCAAGGCGACGCTCGGGCTCCTGAGGGAGGCAGGGCAGCGTCACGATGAATTTGGCCCCCTTCCCCGGAACGCTTTCGGCCGTGATGGAGCCGCCGTGGCGCTCCGCGATTTTACGGCAGATAGCCAGGCCGATTCCGGAGCCTTCGTAGTCGTTTCTCCCATGCAGGCGCTGAAACACCTGGAAGATGCGCTCCCGGTATTTTTCGTCGAATCCGATGCCGTTGTCTTCCACGATCAACCGGCAAAGCTCGGAGTCTGCGCGGCTCACCCTTTCGGTCCGCACCTGCACCACCGGCCGCTGGCCCGGCTTGTGAAACTTCAAGGCATTGCCGATCAGGTTTTGCAGCAACTGCGACATCTGAAACCGGTCCGCCATGACTGCCGGCAAGTGGCCGATCTCCACACGCCCGCCAACCTGCTCGATGCGGGACTCCAGGTCCGAGACCACATCGAAAGCGACGGTGTGCAAGTCCACTGCCACGAAAGGCTGAGGATGCGTCGCTACTCGAGAAAGCGCCAATAAATCGTGAATCAGCGTTTGCATCCGGCCCGCCGCATTCTGCATTCTGCCGAGATAGTCGCGGCCGTCTTCGTTGAGATCATCCGCGCACTTCACTTTGAGCCGGTCGCCGAACGCCTGGATCTTGCGTAACGGCTCCTGCAAGTCGTGCGAGGCAACATACGCGAACTGCTCCAGCTCGGCGTTGGAGCGCGCCAGTTCCCGGGCCTGCTTTTGCAGCGCCTGCTCCGCCAGTTTGCGCACCGTGATGTCCACCATGAAGGAGCGGATGCCCGTCACCTCTCCGGAAGCGTCGCGAATCAGCTTGGGGTGGATTTCCAGAAATACGACGGCGCCATCCTGGCGCTTGTAGGCCCGCTCGATGCGCGTTAGGGCTTCCTCGCCGGAGAGCTTGGCCCGCAGCGCAGCGGCGCTTTTTTCCTGCTCCTCCAGCGCCATGAACTCCCAGATCGGGCGGCCGACCATCTCTTGTTCCGGGAACCCCAATAGAGCGCACTCCGCCGGATTGACTCGCACGACAATTCCTTGCGAATCGATTTCGTGACACGCCACGGGCGCTTCCGCGAAAAGGCTGGCGTACTGTAGTTCCGTTTCGCGCAGGCGCTGTTCAAAAGCAGCCTGAAAACCGGGATGAGGGAACGTAGACAAATCGGGAGCCCTTAATGAAGTTTCTCGGTTGAATTTCGGGAAATCTTTATGTCTAAGAGGTTTGTGGCGCCTCTATTCAGGTGAACTCCAGTTCCACAACACCTAGCGTCCCGAAGCCGGCGCGGATCCGATCGCCGCGCTGCCCCATGTAGACTTCCATCGTCACTCCGGTGGTGACATACTGGCCCGCTTCCAGGCCGAGTCCGTGGGAGGAAAGCTCATTTGCCAACCACGCCAGGGCGTTCAACGGATGGCCCAGCACCGCGCGGCCGCTTCCTTCGCGGTGCAGGTGGCCGTTCACCTCCAGCCGCACGGTCTGCGCGGCTAGATCCAGCCCCCGCCAATCCGTGGTGAGGCTCCCTTTTACCCACGCCGCGTGGCACGCATTGTCGGCGATCAAGGAGGGCGCGCCGACGGTGGTCCAGTCGTCAAAGCGGCTGTCGACAATCTCGATGCCGGGAAGAACGCCTTCCACGGCTTCGGCGACTTCTTCGGCTGAGTAAGGTTTGGGGCGAGCCTCGATTGCGCCGGCCATCCGGAACGCGAACTCCGCCTCCACCACGCGCATAAAAAACTGCCCCGCGTCCAGCCTGGCGGGGCGATCGAAACAGAACGCCGACATCATCCGGCCGTAGAATGGCCCCGCGACGTTCAATTGCCGCTGGGCCGTCACGTTGGTGCAGGCGATCTTGTAACCGATTCCGTGCCCGCCATAGTGCGCAATGAGTTTGCGCACCAGATCGTCCTGGCAGGCGTAGGATTGCGACGGCGTCCGCGGGCGGACCGGCTGCGGCAGCTCGGCCAGCCGGACCTGCCTGGTTCTGGCTTCAAACAACAGCTCTGAATTCGATTTGTCCACCTGATTATCGTACGCGAACCGGAGATAATGAAATTTGCTCCCACGCCTTCTGCTCCTGCTGCCGCTCGCGCTATCGCCTGCCTGGGCCCAAAACGCGCCCATGCGCTCCTACAAGGTTGTGCGGATGTATCCGCACGACACCAAGGCGTTCACCGAAGGTCTCGAATTCCATAATGGCGTGTTGTGGGAAAGCACGGGAGTGAATGGATCAAGCTCGATTCGCCGCGTCGACTTGGCCACCGGCAAGCCGCTGGAGGATCATCCTCTCTCCACGCTTTACTTCGGGGAAGGCATCACCTTTTTCGGAGACCGCTTGTTCCAACTTACCTACACCAACGGCATCGCCTTTGTGTACGATCCCAAAACCTTCAAGCAGATCGCTTCCTATCATTACCCTGGGGAGGGGTGGGCTCTCACGCACGACTCCAAACACCTGGTGATGAGTGACGGCAGTTCCGCCTTGCGCTTCCTCGACCCAGTGACGTTTCAGGAGCAGAGCCGCCTGGTGGTGCGCTCAGGGACCCGGCCGGTGACGAATCTAAATGAGCTCGAATGGATCGGCGACGAGATCTGGGCCAACATTTACACCCAGGAAGTGGTTGCGCGCATCGACCCGAGGAGCGGCCAAGTCAACTCCTGGGTGGACTTAAAGGGTTTGCGCACTCAGGCAGGCTGCGGCGACGGTTGCGACGTGCTCAACGGCATTGCCTACGATGCGCCGCGCAAGCGGATATTCGTCACCGGCAAGTATTGGCCCAAGCTCATCCAGATCGAGGTGCCGGACCGGTAATCGCTACAGCGGGAAATCGTCGCCCTTGAAGTCGTGGGCATGTATGGCCCGCACCAACTCTTCCGCGGTAGGCGGCTTACTGAAATTCATCCCAGGCATGTTTCCGGGGACCGGCTGAGGGACGGGTTCTCCCTCCGGGAGGGCCTCTCCCAGAGCAGCGATGTTCGCGGCAGGATAAGAACTCGGGGACGAGGCGGCGTGGTAAGGAACCGGAGGGGGCACAGCCCGCGCCGTTAGATGGGCGCCCAGCCGGATATCCTGCAGTATCTGCTTCATCTCTTGCATGTCGTTACCGATCTGGAACAGCTTCATCACGCCGGCGACAATCAGCCCAAGCACCACCAGCGTCGTAGCCAGACTCAGAAAATCCGGGATTGAGGCCATAGTTCGACTCCCCGCTTTCCATCGGCGGGCCGGCTGCAACACTTTAGTAACGTTAGGATTTAGTGGGCTCGAACTTCAACGACGCCGAGTTCATGCAGTAGCGCTGACCGGTCGGGCGCGGACCATCGGGAAACAAGTGCCCCAGGTGAGCGTCGCAGCGGGCACACATTACCTCGACCCGCCGCATTCCGTGGCTGGTATCGGTTTCGGTGCGAATGCTGCTCTTGTCGATGGAGTCGAAGAAGCTGGGCCATCCGGTGCCGGAATCGAATTTCGTGTCGGAGCGGAACAGTTCCGCGTCGCAGCACACGCAGCGGTATACGCCATGGTCGTGGTTGTCCCAATAGGCTCCGGTAAAGGCGGGCTCCGTGCCCTTCTGGCGGGCCACATAGAATTGCTCCGGAGAGAGCTGCTTCTTCCAGTCCTGTTCGCTTTTAGTCACCTTGTCCATACACTCCGAGCTTACACTGGAAGAGGATGAAACAGATTTGCTACGCCTTTGCCACGGCCCTGCTGGCGTTGGGTCAAGGCAGTCCGGGCATCGATGTGACGAAAGTCACTCACGGCATCGAACAGCGCTATAACAGCATCAAATCGCTGAAAGTGAACTTCACGGAAACGCGCATCGAGCGGGGTGGCCGTCGCAAGCCGGTAATCGGGACTTTGTATCTGGAGAAGCCTCGCAAGATGCTGTGGGATTATACGTCTCCGGCAGGAGAGTTCTACCTTTCCGATGGCGCTTACGATTACGACTACGATCCCACGCACAATCAAGTTGAGCGCAGCAAAGTGAAGGAGGCCGAGGATTTGCGCGGTCCGCTCCAGTTCTTGCTGGGGAAAGTGGACTTCGATAAGGAGTTCGGTTCTTATAGCACGTCTTCGGAGGGCTCCATAACCGCCATCCCCAAATCCGACAAGCTCCTGTTTACCGAAGTCTCCTTCCTCGCCGCACCTCCCGATTTCAGCATCAAAACGCTCTCGATAAAGGGCCAGGACGGCTCGACCACCACCTTCGTTTTTGAAGGCGAGACCGCCAATCCGGTCCTCAAAGCCGATCTGTTCAAGTTCGTGAAACCCGCGGGCGCGATCGTGGTCGACGTAAACAACAAATGACGCTGGCCGAGTTCAGGAATGAGCCTCCCGTCCGCTTCCACGGTCCGGAGCACAGGGCGAACGCACAGGCGATGCGCGAGGCGATCTCCGCCGCGCGGGCTCAGTTTGGACGCGAATACGCGCTGGTTATCGGAGGCCAGCGCCTCCGCACGCCCGAAAGAATCCGTTCGATCAATCCCGCACATCCGGATGAAATCGTGGGCGTGCATCAGAAGGCCGGACAGGAGCAGGTCGAGCCCGCCATCGAAGCCGCTCTTGCGGCTTTCGAAACCTGGAAGAGAGTTTCCGCGCAGGAGCGCGCGGGGCTGGTGTTCCGCGTCGCGGAAATTCTGCGCCGCCGCAAATTCGAGTTCAATGCCTGGCTGGTTCTGGAAGCAGGCAAGAACTGGGACGAAGCGGAAGCCGATACCTGCGAAGCGATCGATTTCTGCGAGCTCTACGCCCGCACCGCTCTGCACCTGGCCGAGTCCAAACCGGTGATCCAGCTTCCGGGAGAGCAGGACGCGCTACATTACATCCCGCTGGGCGTTGGCGCGGTCATCGCACCGTGGAACTTTCCTTTGGCGATCCTGTGCGGCATGACTGTCGCTTCGGTAGTTTGCGGCAATACGGTCATTCTGAAACCCTCCAGCGACACACCCACGATCGCCGCTAAATTCTTTGAAGCGCTGATGGAGGCCGGGCTTCCTCCCGGTGCGGTCAACTTCTGTCCGGGCTCCGGCGCGACCTTCGGGCACGGCATTGTCGAGCACCCCAAGACGCGCTTCATCGCCTTCACCGGATCGCGAGACGTTGGGCTCGACATCAACCTCCGCGCCGCCAAGGCCCAACCGGGGCAGATCTGGATCAAGCGGACCATTCTCGAAATGGGCGGCAAGGATTCGATTATCGTCGACGCCGATGCGGATCTTGATGCGGCCGTCGAGGGCGTCGCCATTTCCGCGTTCGGATTCCAAGGGCAGAAATGCTCGGCGTGCTCACGGGCCATTGTGGAGGCGCGAGTCTATGATTCGTTTGCCGGAAAACTGCGCGAACGCGTGACCCGAATGCAGGTGGGCGATCCCGCCGAGAACGTCTACATGGGTCCGGTGATCAACGAAAGCGCCGTCAAGGCGATCCTGGGCTATATCGAAATCGGCAAGCGAGAAGGCCGGCTGATCACGGGTGGAAGCCGCGCGCCGGGGGACGGCTATTATCTGCAGCCGACGGTGATTGCCGATGTGGCTCCGATGGCGCGCATCGCGCAGGAGGAGATTTTCGGGCCGGTGCTGGCGGTGATCAAAGCTCGCGATTTCGAGGATGCGCTAGCCATCGCCAACAACACCGAATACGGGCTTACCGGGGCCGTATACTCCAATTCAACCGAGCACATTGAGCGCGCCGAGCGGGATTTTCATACCGGCAACCTCTACATCAACCGCAAATGCACCGGAGCGATGGTGGGCGCTCACCCGTTCGGCGGCTTCAACATGTCGGGGACGGACTCGAAAGCCGGCGGCGTGGATTACCTGTACTTGTTCACCCAGGCCAAGTCCATCGCCCGGAAACTCTAAATTCCGCGGATTAGTCCGCCGTCGACCTGCAAGCTCGCTCCGGTGATGTAGGAGGCGGCCTCAGAGAAAAGGAAGACCGCCGCTGCCGCGAAGCCGTCGGGATCGCCGTAGCGGCCCATGGGAATGGTGGCCCAGACGCGCTTGCGCTGCCCTTCGACCGGTATCCCAGAGCGCTTGCTGTTGTCAACGTCAATCTCGTCGACGCGATCGGTATGAATCCGGCCGGGGATGAGTTGATTGACGCGGATGTTTTGCGGAGCCAGCTCCAACGCCAGCGTTTTCGATAGCGAAGACACTGAAGTGCGCATGACAGTTGACAGAGAAATGTTCGCGATGGGTTCTTTCACGGCCGAGGACGTTGGCAGGACAATCGCGCCTCCTCCGCGCGAGGCCATGGAGGGCACGGCCAGACGAATCGTGCGGATCGCACTGAGCAGAAGCAACTCAAAGGCATTCTGCCATGCGGCGTCGTCGAACTTCAGCGTCGGACCGGGAGGAGGGCCGCCGGAGTTGGGATAGAGCAGATCGACTCCTCCGAAACGCTCGAAGGTTTTGTCGAACCAGGCAGCGATGGCTTCGCCCGAGCGAACGTCGACGGGCATCGCTAGAACGGCGGCGCCGGTTTCCTCCTCAATCTTCGCTCCCGCCGCCGCAATGGCCTCGGCGCTGCGGGAGGAGATGGAAATACGCGCACCCTCCTTGGCCAGCGCGCGAGCCACCGCGAATCCCAGGCCGCGGCTCGCGCCCGCGACCATGGCGACCTTATTCGTTAACCCGAGCTCCAGTCTGATTCCGTCCCGAAAACTAGAAAGTGAACCGCACTGCCCATTGTAAGCTGCGCGCTTCCGTGCCATCAGGAGGGGCAACATCGGCGGAGCCGATACCGTAGGCTGTGGGCGTCAGCGTGAGCGTGGTTTTGTTCGCCAAGAACGCCTGGTTGGTCATGCCAGTCGGCGACCAACTGTTGCTCAGGTTGAAGGCTTCGAACATGCCGTACAACCGGAACCGCTCGCCGATGGGGATGATCTTGGTCAGCCGCGCGTCCGTGCGATAGGAGGCGGGCTGCCAGATGCTGTTTACGGCCCAGAATGGTACGCGCGAGCTCAGTCCCTCGCCGTTGAGGCTGAAGCCGATGGTGCCGGAGACAGCCCCGGACTGCACGAAGACGGTTGGGCTGCCGTACGGCCGCGAGCTGTTAATGGTGGTCAGCGAGGAAAGCTGCCATCCGTTGATGAAGTAGCGCGAGAACGCGTCCGTCTTGGTGGTGAACTTCGGCGACCAGACCCAGTTCACCACCACGCGATTGGGCTGATCCTCGAGTCCATCGCCGCGGTCCAACTTGTAATCGCCGTTTTGCAACCATGCGCTGGCGCTGCTCATGAAGATGTTCTGCGACTCCTGGCCATAGCCCTGGCCGTCGTCGTACTCGTGCGACCAGGTGTAGGCGATCTGTCCCTGGAGCCCATGCGAGAAGCGCTGAGTGAGCTGTAACGTCGCGCCGGTGTAGGTACTGGTGACGCCGTTTTCATCCTGAATGATGGCGCCGTAGCGCGGATCCGGCCGGGTGCCGGTAGTGACCGCTGTCGTATACGTTCCGATCTGGTTGTGGTTCTGGTCGTCAATGGTATAGGTGACGGGCGTCGTAGTGGCCGGCATGTTCAGGTCTCGTTCGCTGTACAACTGCACGCCGTGGTTCCAGATGAAGGACGCCGTCAGCACCGTATCGCGGGCAAGCTGGCGGTCGATGGCGAACAACCCGTTCTCGGAGTAGGGAGACTTCCAGTTCGGCGCGACAAACTGGAGCCCGACCGAAGACGTATTAATTCCTGTGGGCACGGCCGGCAGAATGTTGGGGAACACGGGACCGGCATTCTTCTGCGCCGTCTGAGAAGCCGACAGAGAAATGTTCTGGACCAGAACGCCGTTTCCGCCAGTGAACAGGTCTTGAAGCGTCGCGCCGGCTACGCGGGCGTAGTAGGTTCCGAAGCCGAGCCGCAGAACCGTCTTGCTGTCCAACCGGTACGCCAAGCCGATTCGCGGCATCGGATCGTTCACCGGAGAATGAATACGGCAGGTTTGAGTGTAATTCGGATTGCAGATCGTGGGCTGAGGCAACTGCGAATACTCATAGCGCACGCCGATGTTGACCGTGAGCCGGTCCGTGGCATGCCACTGGTCCTGAGCGTAAAAATCGTAATCGTTGATTCTGGTGTTGATCGCGGGATTTCCGAATGCCTGGGAGTACGAAGTCCAGTCCTTCGATCCAGTGGTGTTGCCGGAGAAGTCCAGGGCAAACGCCGTCACCGACGGGAACGAGTAGCTGCCGTTGGCGTTCTGAACGAAGTAGCTGTAGTCATTTGTGGTTGCGAAGTCGACGCCAAACTTGAAAATGTGTCTATCCTTGGTCCAGCTCGCGTTGTCGGTAAACTCGTTGCGGGTTTCCATGGGTTCCACACGGGGCAGGTAGTTGACTGCGCCCATGGTGGCGCCTTGCACGGAGGCGCCCAGCAGGCCGAGCTGCCCATTTAAGGATGGGTTTAAGCTATCCGCCAACCGGTCAGTGCTAAGGCCGTAACGGAACTCGTTAACGAAGCTGGACGTGGGGACCGAGATCCAGCTCACTTTGCCATTGCGCACCGTGGCGTAATCATTGCCGTTGCTGTTAACGCCCTGACCTGTGGTGGAGGCCACCAGTGTCTGCTGCAGGCCATTGGGCGACACAAAGTGCATGAAGTTCAAGCTGGCGCTCAGCGTATTCCGGTCGTTCAAGTGGTAGTCGATGCGGCCGAAGCCGAGATCCTGATCCACCGTGCGCGGGATCGCCCCAAAGAAGCGCGGGATCAGGGCATTGATCGCGGAACATTGCGCGGGAGTCGCGGGAGCGCCGCATCCAACAAACACTTGGTTTACGGTATCGATCACGCCGGCCTTCGTGTAGCTGTCGATCAGCGGGTCGTTCTTGCGAGTGAACTCGCCGTTGAAGAAATAGAAAAGCTTGTTCTTGACAATGGCTCCGCCGACGCTGGCGCCGGATTGCAAGCGCCACTGATTCGGATTGAGGCTGGCGAACGGGTCGTGCGCGACCAAATCCTGATTGCGATAAAACCAGTAGAGACTGCCATGCAGGTCATTGGTTCCGCTGCGGGTGACGGTATTCACAACGCCGCCCATCGCCCGTCCAAATTCCGCCGAGAAGTCCGCGGAAACGACTTGGAATTCCTGGATGGCGTCCTGGGCAACCGGCGAGAGAAGGCGCGTGCCGCCGTTGTTCTCCAGATAAAACTGCTGCGTCGCGTCATTGCCATCCAGCAGGAACGAGTTTCCGTTAGCGATTCCGCGGAAGCTCAATAATCCGAACGTCCCGTCGTTGGTCACCGCGGGTCCCAGCAGCACGAAGTTGTCATAGCGGCGGCCGTTGACCGGGAGGTTGTCGATCTGGTCTGTTCCAATCACCGCGGATACATCGCTCTTAGTGTCATCCACCAGCGGGGCTTCGGCTTGCACTTGCACTGTCGTCGCGGTTCCGGCTACCGCAAGCGGCGCTACGATGTTCAGATTTTGGCCCACGGCCAAGGTGATCTCCTTCAGGTCATACTTCGCGAATCCCTGCTTCTCAATCGTGACCTCATAGCCGTCTGCCGGAACCAGAGCCGGCGCGTCAAAAACGCCGCTACCTGATGTTTTCAACAGGAGGTTCACACCCTTGCTCGGGTTGGAGATGACCACTTGTGCGTCCGGCACTGCCGCGCCGGTGCTATCTTTCACCGTTCCGGAGATCTCCGAAAGGCCGCCCGCTGCCTGAGGCCAGGCCGGAGCCACGGCCAGCACTAGCATAATCCCGCAAGTACACAGATTTCGCTTCACGATTCAATTCCCTCCAGTATTGAATTGACACGCCGCCCTGCGAAAAGGCATGGATGTTAGACCCGGAATGCAGCGTGAGGAGCACACGCTTTTTTGCAACCCCTAAACCGCTCCTTCTGACCCCTCAACCGCTCCTGCCAAGGTTCACAGTATAGCGAGGGACTGTTACAGATTCAAGAATGCCGCGCTTAGTGGCTCTCGCGCGGAATCCCCGCCCCCCGGCAACCGATCAGAAAGTCAAGATCGGCTCCGCGATCAGCCTGCAGGACGCGATCGATATACAGTTTTTGGTAGCCGCCGGTGGCCCTTGGCTGGGGCGGCGTCCAAGCGGACTGACGCCGGGCCAGCTCGGACTCGGAGATGCACAACTCCAGCTTTCGCGTCGCTACGTCGAGCTCAATCTCGTCGCCTTCCTGAACCAGCGCCAGCGGTCCGCCCGCCGCCGATTCCGGGGCTACGTGCAGGACTACTGTGCCGTATGCCGTTCCGCTCATCCGGGCGTCGGAGATGCGCACTACATCTGTGATCCCCCGCTTCAATAGCTTAGGAGGCAGAGGCATATTCCCGACCTCAGGCATTCCCGGATATCCCTTGGGGCCGCAGCCTTTGAGCACCATAAAAGAGTCTTCATCCACCGGCAAATCCGGCAGGTCGATGCGCGCCTTGAAATCCTCGATATCCTCGAACACCACGGCGCGGCCCCGATGCTGAAGCAGGCGGGGGGTGGCGGCCGAGGGTTTGATCACTGCGCCGAGCGGGGCAAGATTGCCACGCAGGACGGCGATGCCGGCGTGCTCGCGAATCGGCTGGCTGAACTCGCGGATCACTTCGCGATTCCAGCAGGGCGCCTCGCGGGTGTTTTCTCCGATGGTCTTGCCGTTAACGGTGAGGGCGTGGCGATGGATCAAATCGCCGAGCTCGCGAATTACCGCGGGAATGCCGCCCGCGTAATAAAAGTCCTCCATCAGGTAGCGTCCGGAGGGCATCAGGTCCAACAGCAGCGGCAACTCATGCGCTAACGTGTCGAAATCCTGTAACTCCAACTTCACTCCGACCCGTCCGGCCATGGCGAGCAGATGCAGCACCGCATTGGACGATCCGCCGATCGCGGCGTTAACGCGGATGGCGTTCTCGAAGGCCTCGCGAGTGAGGATTTTCGACAGCTTCAGATCCTCATGAACCATCTCTACAGCGCGCCTTCCGGCTTGGTGCGCCAGTACGTAGCGCCGCGAATCGACCGCCGGAATCGCCGCGTTTTGCGGCAAACCGAGCCCCAGCGCCTCCACCATGCTGGCCATCGTGGAAGCAGTGCCCATGGTCATGCAGTGGCCGCTGGAGCGCGACATGCACGATTCTGCCTCCATGAAGTCCGACAACTTCATCTTGCCCGCGCGCACGTCTTCGCTCATTTGCCAGACCGCGGTGCCGGAGCCGATCGTGACGCCGTGGAAATTTCCGTTCAGCATCGGGCCGCCGGAGACGACCAGGGTGGGAAGGTCGCAACTCGCCGCGCCCATTACCAGCGAGGGAGTGGTCTTATCGCAGCCGCACAGCAGGACTACGCCGTCGATGGGGTTGCCGCGAATGGATTCCTCCACGTCCATGCTGGCCAGGTTGCGGAACAGCATCGCGGTAGGGCGAAGGTTGGTTTCGCCCAGCGACATGACGGGGAATTCCAGCGGGAACCCTCCAGCTTCATAGACGCCGCGCTTGACGCGCTCCGCGATTTGCCGGAAGTGGGAGTTGCAGGGCGTCAGTTCGGAGAAGGTGTTGCAGATACCGATGACGGGACGCCCGTCAAACAGGTCGTGAGGGAAGCCCTGGTTCTTCATCCAGGAGCGATGAATGAATCCGTCGCGGTCCTGGCCGCCGAACCAGTGCGAGGAGCGAAGCTTAGGCCGGTCCATTAACTCAGCGTAGCGAAGACCTAGTGAGCCGCGTAGGACTTGCTGAAGTTGTTCCGCGTGTTCATGACCGTAAACTTGCCGTCTTTGGCGACGCTTACCTTGATGCCGAGTCCTTGATCGGCTGCGTTCTGCTCCAGGTTCACGATCTTTTGTTCATCCGTGTTGTGCGCCGCGTCGCTGCGCACCGCGCGATGCACTTGCCACATATCTTCCAGGCCCGGAACCTTCACGATTTCGTCGTACGCGGCGGCGTCGAAGCCTTTGGCCGCGCCGTCATTGACGATAACCACCTGCGGCTTTATGGCGAACACCAACGCGGGCGACCCGGATTGTCCGCTGGAAAAACCATGATGCGAAGCCTGAAACAGAGTCACGGTTCCGATCTTGTTCACCGGGCAGGCCAGCATCATTTCCCGATCCCAAGTCAGGTCGCCCAGGTCCAGGAATTTGAATTTGCCGTAGGTGAGCAGGAAACCCGCGCTTTGGCCGTTCTCGGTTTTGTCTTCGGGGTGGTCCGGAATATCCTTGCAGAATTGATTTGGGCTATTGCTGACGCCGCTCACGGGTTTGTCGATGACTTTGCCGGCCGCGCTCAACACCGTCAGATCGAGACCGTTCAGCGGAATCTTGTCGCCCGGCTTGACCGTAGTCCTCTTGCCCTGCGCGACGGCTTTGTAATCGTCGTATAGCTTGGCGCCCTGAGGCGTGGTGGCTTCGATGGAATCGCCGTGGTCGTAGAAACGATCGATGGGGATCAGCTTGGCCAGCGCCGGGACGCCGCCAACGTGATCCGTATGGAAGTGGGTGATCCACAGCATGTCGATCTTCTTCAACCCCGCGGCTTGCGCCGCCGCGGCGATGCGTTTGGGATCGCGGTCGTCATTTTGGCCCCAGCCGGTATCGACCAGCAGGGACTGTCCGGCGGGGGTGATGATGAGCGTCGCCGCGCCGCCCTCCACGTCGTTCCAGATAATTTGGAGATTGCCTGACTGCGCGCGCAGGAGCGCTGCCGAGGACAATCCCCAAAGCAGGGCGAGAGTGCGTGTTAGCCTCACGTGGCTAAGCTATCACAATTCCTGCGACTCGATATCCTCGGGTACCGTCCCGTGCTGTACAAATGCAACCCAGCGCTCGGTCGCCCTGCTCCAGACCTGCTGCACACGGGCGAATTCGGCGCGCGCCCGTTGTACCGCGAGCAGAGAGTCAGAGAGCTGCGCGCCGGCTGAGGAGGCCGCGAGCCCTTGGACACGCAGGCTCGCCAGGCGAACCGCCTCACCCGCCTCTTGCAACTCTCCCGCCAGTATTTGCTCGATTCGTCTTTTTTTCCACCCGTCGTCACGACCCGAACCGGTCATGTCGAACACTTTACGCCCGAAGGTGCATTGTGGCAAGCGTAATGTTCGCGTGCCTGATATGATTGGCGGCGGCGCATGATTCAAGTCAAGGGCCTCTCGAAGTCTTTCCGCGATCCAAAACTCGGCACACGCGTGGCCGTGGATAACATCAGCTTCGAAGTGCATGCTGGCGAGGTGTTCGGCCTGCTGGGTCCCAATGGAGCGGGAAAAACCACTACTCTGCGGATGCTCGCCACCCTGCTCAAACCCTCCTCAGGCACGGCTACGCTGAGCGGTTTCGATATCGTTCATGAAGCGGAAAAAGTCCGCGGGCAAATCGGGTTTCTATCCGGCGATATGGGACTCTACGGACGCCTGACTCCACGCGAAGTCCTCCGCTTCTTTGCGGACTTGAACGGTATGGACTCCGCCCGCGCGGCAGCGCGGATTACCGAGCTCATTGGCATGCTGGATATGGCGGGCTTCGCAAACGTCCGCGGCGATAAGCTCTCCACGGGCATGAAGCAGAAGACCGCCATCGCCCGCGCGCTTCTGCACGATCCTCCGGTGCTCATTCTGGACGAACCCACTTCCGGGCTGGATGTCCCGACGGCGCGGAACATCGAATCCGCGGTGCTGGACGCCAAGAAAACCGGCAAATGCATCCTCTATTCGACCCACATTATGGAAGAAGCTGAGTATTTGTGCGATCGCATCGGCGTCATCGACGGAGGCAAGCTTAAAGCGGTCGGGACGATGGAAGATTTGCGCCGCCAGACCGGAAAGCAGCGCCTGCGCGAGATTTTTCTCGACCTGCTGGGCCTGGCGGCTTGAAGGGACATGTCTTGAAGGGACACGTCTTGAAGGGAGATGTCATGTGCGCTTCTCGATCCTGAAGGGAATCTTCAAAAAAGAGCTGCTCGACGTTTTGCGCGACCGGCGCGCGTTGATCAGCATGCTGGTCGTTCCGCTGGTGGTGTTCCCGCTTTTGATCGGAGGCATGACACGTCTGATCCCGAAGATCCAGGAACGCGCCGAGCAGGAAGCCAGCACCGCGTCGATCGCCGTTCGTATCTCATCGCCCGCCGTTCGCGACGCGTTGGAGAAAGCCGGTCTGCGCCTGGAAGACAAAGACGACTTGAAGGCCGCCGTTCTGGACAAGTCCGCTGGCGCCGCGGTCGAGGAGATAGCCGGTTCGCCCCCGCGGCTAAGCATTTATGTGGACGCTTCCAATGACACCTCCAGCGCGGCCGCAACCCGTATCCGCGAAGTGCTGACCGAATTGCGCGACCGCGAGATCCGCGACAGCCTGCGCAGTTCCGGCATCCCCGAAAGTGTACTCACGCCGTTTACCGTGAGCCGTCAGAACGTCGCCGGAGAGAAAAAGATGGCCGGTGCGATCTACGGCAGCTTGCTTGGCTACATCCTCGTGCTGCTGATGTTCACTGGCGGCATGTACACCGTGCTCGATATGACCGCCGGAGAAAAGGAGCGCAAGACGCTGGAGGCTCTGCTGGCCTCGCCCGCGCGGCGCAGCGAGATCGTCATGGGCAAGATCCTGGTCGCGATCACGGCTGTCCTGGCCACGGCTGCGCTGACGCTTGCCAGCCTGGCGTATTCGCTCAAGAACACGCAAATTCCCCCGGCGCGGCCCGGAACCGGCGGCCCGGACGCGGCTGGCGAGAATCTGCGGCAGATGCTGGGCACCATTCCGCTGGACGCCTCCAACATCGGCTTGATCGCGGTTGTCTTTATCCCGCTGGCGGTCTTCGCGGCGTCGCTGATGTTCGCGATTGCGCTCAAGGCGCGCAGCTTCAAAGAGGGGCAAACTTATTTAACGCCGCTGGTCTTCCTGGCGATTTTCCCCGCGCTGCTGGGCGGATTGCCCGGATTCAAGATGACGCCGGCGCTGTGCCTGATCCCCATCTTCAACGCCAGCCAGATGATTCACGGAATTCTGATCGGCGAGGCTTCGCCAACCAACTTTCTGGTCACGCTGGCTGCCAACCTGGTGTACTCCGCGATCGCCTTTCACTTGGCCACCAGAATGTTTGAGGACGAGAAGGTGCTGTTCCGGTCTTAGAAATCACTGAACCGCGGTGTACAGCGTCTGTTGGCCCGGATAATTGCCCACCGTAAAGGTCACCGGAATCGCACTGCCGGCGCCGACATTGGGCACCACCACGTTGAACTGATATAGTCCCACGGCTTGCGGAGCCAAACCCGCGTAATTCACCGTGGCGGGCACGCCGCCGAATTGCATGTGAAACGCCTCAGCCAGTTTATTGGATTGCGATTGCTGCACGATCTGCCCCGCCGGAATCGCGGGTGTGACCGGGCCGAAGCCGACTCCGTACATGACCATGGTCTCGCCGGGTTTGGCCGGCCGGGAAGGCGCGCTGCTGGAAGCGCTGGACGGCAACGCAAGAGAGCCGTCTGAAAGCTGCGCCCAGACGTATTGCATGCCGCTGAGGTTGAGGTTTGTTGGAGCGTACAAGCCCGGCTGCATTGGTTCGACGCCAATGGTGTAAGGCAGGCTCTGGCCCGCGCCGGTGTACATCACGACTTTCTGCGGCCCGGTTGCGATATCGGTCGGCACCTGGACGTTTACCTGCTGGCTTCCGATGAAATCTACATACGCCGGCTCACCTCCCACGGTGACGCTGGTTCCGTCCAGGCTGGTGGGAGCGTTGACGCCCTGGAAGTCGTTGGTGTTCCAACTGCGCGAATCGGCCGCCAGATTTGCGCCGTAAATCTCAATCCAGCCGCCGGGAGCGACCGAAGTGAATTGCCCGAAGGAGCTCGCGCTGACAACTCCGCCGGGGTTGATCACCGGCGGCGGCAGCAGCGCCGCGTAGGGTGTCAGCAGGCGCACCACGTTGTTGGCGCTGTCGGCCACGAACACGCGCCCGTTGGGGTCGACGACCACCGAAGAGGGAAAGTTGAACAGCGAGGAGGTCGAGTACAATCCGTCGCCGCCGTAACCCGGGTGGCCGGTGCCGGCGATCGTCGTCATGATGCCGTTCACAACTTTGCGAATCCGGAAGTTCTGGGAATCCGCGATGTACATGTTGCCCGAGGAGTCAAGCGCCACGCCCAGGGGATAGTTGAGCTGCGCGCTGGTGGCCGCGATGTTGTCGCCGTTGTAGCCGAGCGTGCCGGTGCCTGCAACGGTGCTGATGAGCCCCGTTTTGGCGGATACCCTGCGGATGGCGTGATTGCCGCTATCGGCGATGTAAAGGTTCCCGGAGGCATCGAAGGCCAGGCCGCGCGGGGCGTTGAGACTGGCGTCGGTAGCGGGCAATCCGTCGCCGGAAAAGTTGGTGCCGCCGCTGCCGGCGTAGGTAGTAATGACGGGTGTACTGGCGGTCAACGTAACTTTGCGCACGCGGTTGTTGGCGGTGTCCGCGATATATAAGTTTCCGGCGGCGTCCAAAGCCACCGCGGAAGGGCCGCTCAACTGCGCGTCAATCGGCGCTATAGTGTCTCCGGAGAATCCCGCGCCCAACGCGTTGTCGCCGGCGATGGTGGAGACCGAACCGGAGGAAGTTACCTTGCGGATGACATTGTTCGCGGAGTCGGCGATATAGAAATTGCCGGAGGAATCCACCACCACGCCCATGGGGGCATTCAGTTCGGCGGTCGATCCCCCGCTTCCGTCTCCCGAGTATCCGGCAGTGCCGTTACCCACCACGGTCTTGATGGCTTGGGTCGCAGCGGCGACCTGGCGAAGCCTCTGGTTGACTTCGTCCGCGATGTACAAGGTCAGTGCCCCGTCCAGCGCCAAGCCGACCGGGGAGCTCAATTGCGCGCTGGTTGCCGCCGCGCCATCTCCAGAAAATCCCAGAGTGCCGTTACCGGCGACGGTGGTGGTTACATATACGGCTTGCGCCAGCACCGGTCCGGCGCACAAGGAAAGCAACGTGGCCGCCGCCACGGTCTTGAAAATAAACGGCTGGTTAAGCTTCATTCGTATCGGATCACTTTGCTACCCTGCGCGCTCTATTTGAGACGGGCCGGGCGCAAACACGGTTTCACGCCCATTGCCGCTAGCGAGAAAGCGGCTCGACCGGGGCATGTACCCAGAGCATCTACGATGATAAGCCGAAACGGGGCGGCCGCGCCGGGGCGCCGTCTGGAAGGCCTACTTCTTGTCCAGTCCCGCGGTGATCATCTTGGCCAGCCCAAGGCCGCCGTTGTTGGCCAGCACCTGGGCGAACTGCTGTCCCGCGACATCGAACATCGTGTCGGAGGAAGAGTCGTTGTCGCCGAGCGATCCGCCGGCCGATTCGTGCGCGGTCCGCAGCATTTGGCCGATCAGGAGAGCTTCGAACTGCTTGGCGGCCTCGGCTGCGTTCTTCGGCTTGGGCTGGCTGTCGCCGGTCGGGGCGGCGGACGAAGCGGGAACGGAGGAGATGGTCATAGAACCTCGATGTCCGCGTCCAAGGCTCCGGCCGAACGCATGCTTTCGAGAATGGTGATGATGTCGCGCGGGGTCGAGCCGATGCCTTGCAGCGCGCGGACTAACTGATCCACGGTCGCGCCCTTCTCGAGACTAATGCTTTTGGCTTTCTCTTCCTTCGCGTCGACCTTGGTTTGCGGAACTACGGTGGTCTGGCCGGAGGAAAAGGGGGCGGGCTGCGAAACTTCCAGGGTGGTCTTTATTTCGACGGTCAATGCGCCGTGCAGGATGGAAACCGGCGAGAGCTTGATGTCCTTACCCAAGACGATGGTGCCGGTCTTTTCGCTGATGACGACTTTTTCGCGATGATCCGGCTCGACGGTGAGCGCTTCCATTTCGGCGACGAACTCCACGGGGCGCGAGGCCCAGGCAGAGGGGATGTCGATCACCACCACTCCGGAGCTTTCGGCGTGCGCCACCTGCTCGGCGTCCTCGGCATTGCCGAAATGCTTGTTCAACGCCTCGACGATATGCGCGGCGGTGGTGTAGTCGGCCTCATGCAACTGGAGCTTGAATTTCGTGGTGGGCTCGACCGAAGGTGGGGCTTTTTCGACGATCGCTCCGCCCGGCAGGCGTCCCACGGTGGGGTGATTCACGGTTTGCGTGTTGCCGCCGCGTCCGGCCGCGAACCCGCCGGTCAGGATGCTGCCTTGCGCGACGGCATAGGTGTCGCCGTTGGCGTCCTTAAGGGGCGTGAGCAGGAGCAAGCCGCCTTGCAGATTGGTTGCGTCCCCGATGGCTGCGGCGGTGATGTCGATACGAGTTCCGGGTTGCGCGAAGGGAGGCAGGGTCGCGGTGACCATCACGGCGGCGATGTTGCGCACCGAGATCTGCGTGGGGTCCACGACCACGCCCATCCGGCGCAGCATATTCGTAAGGGTCTGGAGCGAGAAAACCGTCTGCGCTTTGTCGCCGGTTCCGCTCAACCCGACCACCAGCCCGTAGCCGATCAACTGGTTGTCGCGCACGCCCTCCAGCGAGGCCAGTTCCTTTAACCGGGTTCCAGCCGCGCCCGGCAAGAGCGCCGCGAAAAGCGTCAAGAAGACCAGCGTCAATGCGCAGAGTCGTTTCACAGATTTATCCCTAGAAGGGCAAGAGGCCCAGCAGCAAGCGGTATAAGAAGTGAGGCCGGCGAATGGCATCGCCAACCACGCCCTTGCCGTTCACCTGAATGCTCAAATTGGCGATTTGATTGGAGCTGATAGTGTTCCCGGTGGTCAGATCCACCGGACGGATCAGGCCCTGAAGAGTGATGGTCTGCTTTTCCGAGTTCACGCCGATATTCTTGACGCCTTCCACCTGCAGCGAACCGTTGGGAGTGACTTGAACCACGCGTGCCGAAATGGTTGTCGAAATGGTCATGTTGCGCGAAGTCTGGCCGGTTCCGGCGAGTTCCTGATCGCCTGCGGTTCCCAGCAGGTTCGAGAGCTTGGCGGTGGTGGTTCCGTAGAGCGAAGTGATGTTGGAGCTGGCGCTGGTCTTGCGGGAGGCGGTGGAGTTGCCGGAGGCCAGAGCGGAGGCCGAATCGTTCACGATCACGGTGACGATGTCACCGACCTGACTGGCGCTGGAGTCGCGCGCGAAGTCCACGAGCCTTCCTCCGGGGACGAACAGCGAGCCTGCCGATTGCGCCGCCAGTAGTCCGGGCAGAGCGAAGAGCGCGATGTATATCCTCATTTGTCGACTGTCACCTTTCCTTGATCTTCCACGCGGGCCGCGAAGCGGTTGCCGTTTTCCGGATTGCGGATCACAACGGTGTCGCCGGGACGGCCGGAGGATTCCGCTTCGGATTCGAACTTGAGAACGACGCCGCCGGCGGAGACTTTGACTTGCACTCTGTCACCACGATGGACCGCCAACGGGGCCGGTTCGGCGGGAGGCTTGGCGGTGCGCACCGATCCGCCGCCGCGCTCGAAACAGACCTCAGCGGGAGGAGCGGAGAGCGCGACGCCGTTGCCTCGGGCCAGGCGGAGCAAGTCCGCCGCGTGAAACACCCTTGTGACGCCGGGAAGCGGCGACAAGCCCACTTCCATGGCCGGATTGAGCACGGAGAAGGCGGGCGAAACGGCGGCCAGATCCGCGGCGTAGAGATGATCGGAATCCACCACGCGGCAGGAATTTGCGCCGCGGGCGGCCAGCGCCAATACCAGGGAGACAAGAACGCCGGAGAGTTTCATCGGGTTAGGTTGTTCACTTGCGAGAGCATGTCGTCGGCGGCCTTGACCACCTTGCTGTTGGCCTCAAAGGCGCGCTGGCTGGAGATCATGTTGATGAACTCCTCCACCACGCTGACGTTCGAATCCTCGATGTAGCCCTGCTGTAACGTGCCAAGGCCGTCAGAGCCTCCGGGAACGCCTACCGTAGGATTGCCGCTGGCGTCGGTGGGAAGGAACAGGCCGTTACCGACGCTGTTCAGTCCGCCGGGATTGGTGAAGTTGGCGAGCTGGATCTGGCCGAGCACCTGGGCCGCGGTTTGCCCTTGCTGCGTGTAGCTGACTGTGCCATCGGAGGCGATGGTGACGGAAGTGGCTTGCTGCGGGATAGCGATTTGCGGCTCTAGCGCGTTGCCGTTCTGATCGACGATGTTGCCGTTTTTATCCATTGCGAAGCTCCCGCTGCGGGTGTAGGCGATGGTCCCATCCGGCTGCTTGATCTGGAAGAAGCCTTTGCCCTGGATTACCAGGTCCAGCGGGTTGTCGGTCTCCTGAAAATTCCCCTGCGTAAACACGATCGAGTTGGCCGAAGGCCGCGTGCCCAAGCCGAGTTGCAATCCGCTGGGCACCGTGGTCTGCGAGCCAGCGGCCGCGCCGGGCTGCAAGAAGCTCTGATAAAGGAGGTCCTGGAACTGTGTCCGCCGCGCCTTGAAGCCGGTGGTGTTGGCGTTGGCCAGATTGTTGGCGATATTGTCGATGCTCATTTGCTGGGCGTTCATGCCGCTGCCCGCGCTGTACAGTGCTCGTATCATTTTTTTAAACCGCTCCTTCGTCGCTCTTTGAACTGCTCCTTCGTCGCTGAACCGCTCCTTCGTCGCTCCTGCAATCGCTCCTGCTTAGCTCACTTTGGCGACCTGTTCGACCGCCTGCTTATCCATATCCGCGCCTACGGTTAGCGCCTTTTGCAACATCTCGAACTGGCGCATAATGCTGACCAGGCGAACCGCCGCGTCCGCCACGGGAACGTTGGATTGCTCCAGCGCTCCCTGATGGACTTCGGTATCTGGAACGGGAATCTGTTTCCCCATCGGCATGCTGATGAAATAGGCTCCGCCCATCTTGGCCATCGCCTGGGCCGGATTCTCGACGCTGCCCAGTTCGATCTGGGCAATCGTTTGGCCGTTCTGCTGCACCGTGCCGTCTTTGGCGATGTCGATGGGCTGGGTTGGGTCAACGGTGATGGGTAGACCGTTGTTCTTCGTATCGCGCAGGGTGTAGCCCTCCGCGGTTTGCAACTGGTTCGATTTTGAAATCTGGAATTGTCCGGTGCGTGTATAAATGGTTCCCTTGGGCGAGTTCAGTGCGAAGAAGCCTTGTCCCGATAGGGAAAGGTCCAGGGCATTTCCGGTAGGAGTGAGCATGCCTTGCGAGAAGTCAATCCACTGTTGTTGGATCATCGGGAGTTCCTGTTCATAAAGACTGTAGAATTCCTTGTCGCTCTTGAAGCCGACCGTTCCGGAGTTGGCGATATTGTTCGCCAACATATCGAGAGACTCCATGCGGGCTCTCATTCCGCTTGCTGCTGAGATCAGTAGAGGGTCCATGGTGCGTTGTCTCTCTCGCGGCGGAACGTTGCAACTGCCGTGCCGTTCGCTCAGACATCTTCGATTCAGACCGATACGCGTAATGAGACCGAATTGGAACGCCAGGATAGTGCCGATCCGAGACCACCGGCAATTCTTTGGCGCCGCTATTCGCGTTAATCCCTTGAAATCTCGTTGTTCTGCTTTGGAGATGGAACTGCATTTGCTCCCTGCGTGAACGCAGTGGCCGCAGCAACGAACACGCAACCGGCAGTGATCGCCCTGCCGGCAGCGATCGCCCTGCCGGCAGCGATCGCCACGATGGGTGCGCCTGCACCGCAGGTCCCGGCAGCGTTCACCCACCTTGTTAATTCGCTGCTGGGATCGCCGGCTCCCGAATCCGACGGACAAGAACAGACGGCGGCTCCGGTTCCAGCGCAAGAAGGAGCGGCTCCGGTTCCCGCGCCGCAACTGGCCGACGCGATGATCCGGTCGATGCTGGCTTCCAGCGGCAACGTCGCGTCGGTGGCCGCAGCGGCTTCCAGTCTGAATGCCGCGGCTTCCAGCTCCAAGAAGACGCCAGCGCGTCCGGCTCAGGACTCGTCGACTGCGCAACCCGATGTACAGAGGGCCGCACCAGGCGCGCAGACCGCTCCGGTAATTCCCCCGGCGATGATGGCGATGATCCAATCTCCGCTGACGCGATCCACGGATAGCGCAGCGAAGAACGTTTCGAAGCTTCCTCTTAACGCGTCCGTAATTCCCCGGTTGGCTCCGAAGCCGTCGACAGCGGCTCCGCTGGCATTCGGCATGCGGATCACGCCCGCAGCCGCACCGGTTGCTCCTGAGGCTAACGAACCGGCGTCGACACCGGCTCCGGCGGAATCGTCTCCAACCCAAGAGGCTCTAACCCAGGCGGCCGCTCCTGCTGTTGCGGAGACGGCGCCTACGGTTGAAGCCCAGACAGAGCCGGCTCCAGAGAGCCCCGGGCAACCCGCGGCCTCCGCGGTTTCGGGGGTTGACGCCAAAAACCAGAAAGACGCACAGGCGCATGCGGAAAATGTTCCGGTGGTGACCGCGCCAACGGCGGTCTCCGCTGCGGGTGATAACACCGCGGACCTGGCGAGGCAGATGGCTGTTCCGATGGCGAATGTAGCTCCGGTTACGAACAGCCCGAAGACTCAGACTCCGCAAGCGCCTTCGACGGCCCAAGCCTTGCGCGCGGCTGAGCCGTCCGCGCCCGCGGGTCCCGCGCAACCCTCCGCGCCGGTCAAGGAAATCGCAGTGCGGATCGCGGGTCCAGAATCTCCCGCTGTCGACGTTCACCTGGCGGAACGCGGCGGGCAGTTGCATGTCGCCGTGCGCACGGCAGACGGAAGCTTGCAAACCTCGCTGCGCCAGGATCTCGGCACGCTGGTGAATTCGCTGGAGCGCTCCGGCTATCGCGCCGAGGCGTTCACCCCGCGTGAAGGTGCGCCGGCCGCGGCGGCGCCCGCGCAAATGAGTTTTCAGAACAGCCGCCAGGATTCCGAGACGGGCTCCGGCGGCCGCCATGGCAATTCCGGAGAATCTTCGCAGAACTCCGGAAGCGGCCAGCAGCAAGCAACAACGGCGCGATCCGCGCCAGCCCAAATGGATTGAAGAATTGGAGAATCTACAATGAGCACTTCCCCCATTAGCATGCCGGTCACTTCGTCGAGCGTGTTGAATACGCCGGCGAGCGCAACTTCGTCGTCGTCCTCTTCCAGCACCGCCAGCGAGCAAAACGCGGTCGACGCCCTCGGCAACCCGGATACGTTTTTAAAACTCCTGGTCGCGCAGTTGCAGTATCAGGATCCGCAGAGCCCCGCGGACGGCACGACATTTGTGACCCAGCTCGCGACCTTCGCCGGCGTCGAAGAACAATCGGCGATGCGCGGGGATTTGGATTCCATTAACGGCGTGGCGCAGCAGTGGTCCGCCAGCCAGAGCGCGGCGCCGGCCGCGACGGCATCCGTGGCTGCAACCGACCCCTCCTCGTCCACCGGGACGGCCGCGAACTCGGAGAACACCCCCAGCGCCGGAACAGCTCCGGCGACTTCAGGCGGAAGTACAGGGACTTCTAATTAACGGCTTCAATTAACCAGGAGATTTTATGCTGAGTTCATTTTCAACCGCACTTTCCGCACTCAACGCAGACACCACCGCGATAAGCGTGGTGGGCAACAACCTTGCAAATCTGAACACGGACGGCTTTAAGGGCAGCGAGGTTTCTTTCAGCGACCTGATGAGCCAGTCGCTGGGCGCCTCCGGGCAGACGCAGGTGGGCTTCGGCGTGGGCATGCCGACGACCTTGCTGCAGTTCACGCAAGGCGCACTGCAGGCCACCGGCTCGCCCCTCGATGCCGCCATCCAGGGCAACGGATTTTTTATCGTGCAATCGCCTAATGGACAGACGGAGTACACCCGAGGTGGCAGTTTTCTAACCAACGCTCAGGGCGATCTGACCACTTCCACCGGAGAGCTGGTGCAAGGATGGTCCATGACCAACGGATCGCTCAACACTAACGGCCCGACTGGTAATATCACCGTGCCCACGGGATCGTTGCAGCCGCCGGTGGCTACGCAGAATATGTCGCTCGGCATGAACCTGGATTCGGCCACCGCGGCCGGCGGCAGCTTTTCGACCTCCACGACGGTTTACGACTCGCTGGGGGACTCGCATGTGGTTACGTTTAACTTCACTCCGACGACCACGCCGAACCAGTGGAACTACACCATGAGCTTTCCCAACGGCGATCTCACTGCGCCGGGGACGCCGACTACCGGCACGCTGACCTTCAACTCCAGCGGAAACCTCACCGGCCCCGCTTCCACCGATCCGCAACCGGTGCTGGCGGCGACCGGGCTCTCCGACGGCGCGGCCGACATGAACATCACCTGGAATCTGTACAAGGGCACGACGCCGACCGTCACCCAGTACGCGCAGCCGTCCGCGACCTCGGCCCTGAGTCAGGACGGAGAGGCCGCGGCGAACCTGACCAGCGTGGGCATCGCCAACGGAGGACAACTGGTCGCGCAATATTCGAACGGGCAGCAAGTGGTGGTGGGGCAGATGGCCATGGCCAATATCCCCAACCCGGATTCGTTGATTGTGGCTGGGGACAACAACTACACCTTGGGCGCCAACACCGCGATTCCGGCGGTCGGCCTTCCCGGCACCGGCGGACGCGGCACCGTCGCCGGCGGATCGATCGAAGCGTCCACGGTGGACATCGCCACCGAGTTCACCAATCTGATCGTGTACCAGCGCAGCTACGAAGCCAATGCGCGCATGGTCACCACGCTCGATCAGCTCAGCCAGGACACCATCGCTCTGAAACAGGCATAGCGGTTCACGGCGCGCATGACTTCGCTCGAAGAGATCACGCATCTGGGGGACGTTCCCGTTTCCGTCGACGTCGAGTTGGCGAGGAAACGGATGACCGTCGCCGCGATTCTGGCGCTCGAAAAGGGCAGCGTGATCAAGATGCCGCGTTCGGCTGGCGACAACATCGACATTTTGGTGGCCGGCGCGGCGCTGGGGTCGGGCGAAATCGTGATTATCGAAGAAGCTGTGGGGGTTCGCATTACGGATTTCAACGAGGAGGATTAACGACATGGACGTCGGTACCCTCCGGCAGGCGGTATCCGTCCTGCTGGTGTTTCTATTGCTCGGGTTGGCGCTGTGGAAGTTGCGGCAACCGGGATCGAGTCTTCACTTGCCGTGGCGCAAGCAGGGAGGGAGCCCGCGGGCGCTGGAAAGCGTCGAACGGCTGGCGCTGACTCCGCAACACGTGCTGCACGTGGTGCGGGTGCACGGGCGCGAGGTGGTGGTCGCGACGCATCCGCAGGGGTGCACCGTGCTGAGCGAATCGGCTAAGGGAGCGGGTGTATGAAGAAACTGCTCCTGGCGTCTGCCGTCGTGGCTGGGATGCTCTCTGCCGCGCCGGCGGATTCGCTCCTCGGCATCACGCTGGTGCAGAACAAGACCGGACAATCGCTCAGCGTGCCAATGCAGATCATCCTGCTGCTCACGGTTCTGACGCTGCTGCCGGCGATCTTCATGTCCGTCAGCCCGTTCCTGCGAATTGTGGTGGTGCTGCATTTCTTGAGGCAGGCGCTGGGAACGCAGACCGCACCGTCGAATCAGGTGCTGGTGGGCCTGGCGCTGTTCTTGTCGTTGCTGGTGGTTCAGCCGGTGACCGAGCAGGTTTATCACGACGCCTGGCAACCCTTGGACGCCGGACAAATCACCGCCAGCGACGCGTGGGACCGGGCCTCGGTTCCTATCCATAACTTTCTGATCCGTTTCGCGCGCGAAAAAGACATCCAGCTATTCCTGGAAATCTCGCATTCGCCAGCGCCTGCTAAACCTGCCGACGTTCCCATGGGCGCGCTGGTGCCCGCATACGTGTTGAGCGAGCTTAAAGCCGCGTTTCAGATTGGCGCGGTCCTGTTTCTGCCGTTTCTCATCATCGATCTGGTAGTAGCGTCGGTCACTGTCTCCGTGGGCATGGTGCAACTGCCGCCGGTGATGGTTTCGGCGCCGTTCAAAATCCTGCTTTTTGTTCTCGTGGACGGCTGGAATCTGGTGGTCGGAAGCCTGGTGCGGAGCTTTTATTAGTTTGGTGAGGAGCTTCTACTGATGACCAGCTCAACCGTGGTCGATTTGATCCGGCACGCGTTTTTGACGGCGCTGTGGCTGAGCCTTCCCATGCTTGCCACGGGGTTCGTGATCGGGATCGTAATGAGCCTGATGCAGATTCTCACGTCGATTCAGGATTCCAGTTTCAGCACCGTGCCGCGCCTGGTGGTTTTCCTGGCCGCGCTTCTGCTGGCCATGCCATGGATGCTGAGCTCGCTGATTTCGTACACCGAAGGGCTGTTCGGCAACCTCGGACGGTTCGTACACTGACGTGACGCTGGGGCTTCCCGTAAGCACGCTGTTCGCCTTCGTGCTGGTGTTGGCGCGAGTGGGCGGATTCATCACATTTCTTCCTGTTCCCGGCTTCCGCGGCGCACCGGATTCGATCAAGATCGGCTTGGCGCTGGTGATCACGTTCGCGCTGTTCCCGGTGTGGCCCGTCTTACCGGATGCGGAGCCATCCATGGGGCAGTTGGCTTCCTGGGCGTTCTGCGAGGCGGGATTCGGGCTGGTTGTAGGCCTGGCGATTTCGTTTCTAATGGAGGCGTTTCAGGTGGCCATGCAGGCGGCGGCGGTTCACGCGGGCTACGGCTTCGCCACCACCATCGATCCAACCAGCGAAGCCGATTCGGGAGTTCTTCAAACCATGGCTTCGCTGTTCTGCGGGATCCTATTTTTCACCGCGGGATTGGATCATCAGTTGATCCGCTTGCTGGCCGCGAGCTTCGTGCGTTTCCCGGCGGGCTCCTGGGCCCCGGCCGCGGCCAGTTTGGACGGGATCGTCCGTCTGGGTTCAGACATGTTTTCGGTTGGTCTGCGGATAGCTTTGCCGGTGATCGCCCTGCTGATTCTGATCGATTTTGCGCTGGCCCTGCTGGGCCGGGTGCAATCGCATCTGCAACTTCTCTCACTGGCGTTTCCGGCCAAGATGGCCGCGGCCCTGGCGATTTTGGCCGCGATGGCGCCGGTGATCCCTAAAATCTTTTCCGCTGCGGCGGAGCACACGCTGGCCATGCTCTGGAAAGCGTTGTCCTAGAAACGGCGTCCTGATGGACTCAACCTATGGCCGATCCGCAGCGCACTGAAAAACCCACCAAGCGCCGCGTGGATAAGGCTCGTGAGGAGGGAAACTTTCCCTCCAGCCGGGAGTTCGTCACATCCCTGCAGTTCCTGGGGTTCGTGACCTTGGCCGCACTCTTCGCCGGGACGTTCCTGCGGGCCATCGAAGAGTTGATGCGCAAGCTGCTGGGGCTGGCGTTCTCCTTCAACTTCACGGTCACCGGCATTACGGCCCTCGCCCGCCAGGTTGTGGCGCCGCAGTTGGTCCCACTCATGATCGGCGGGGCGATCCTGACGGCGATCACCATGGCCGCGCAACTGGCCACCACGCGCCTGGGCATTTCCGTGAAGCGGCTCACGCCGAATTTCGACCGGCTTAACCCGGCCAAGCGGCTGGCCTCGCTGCCATCGCAGAACCTGTTCATGGCCGGCCAGGCCATCGTTCTGTTGGCGCTAGTGGGGTTGGTTGTGTACTACGAGGTCGCAGAGAATCTGGATTCGTTTCTGGAATTGCCGTGGCTGGCGCCGAGAAGTTCCGCCGCTCGGATTGGCGGGGCGCTGGAGACTCTGCTGTGGCGCGCGGCAGCGTTGTTCCTGCTGACCGGCGTGGTGGACCTGATCTGGCAACGCCGGCGTTACACCAAGCAGCTCAACATGACCAAGCAGGAGATCCGCGAGGAGACCAAGGAGCAGGAGAGCAGCCCGCACGTTAAGGCGCGCATCCGGCGCATCCAGCGCGATCTGTCGCGGCGCAAAATGATGAAGGAGATCCCCACGGCTACGGCGGTGATCGTCAACCCGACGCACTACGCGGTCGCGATCCGCTATTCCGTGGATTCGCCCGGCGCGCCCAAGGTGGTGGCCAAGGGTAAGAACTACCTGGCCCAGCGGATCCGCCAGAAGGCGATCGAACACCAAGTGCCGATTGTGGAAAACCCGCCGCTGGCCCGGGCGCTGTATTCATCGGTGGAAGTCGGGCAGGAAATACCGGCTCACCTGTATCGCGCCGTGGCGGAGATTCTCGCCTATATCTATAAGCTAATGAACGGGAAACTCCCCGGGTAGCCACGTCCGGGCATGGCTGCAACCAAATAGCCCCCGGTTCGTCCAATGTATTGGAGAAGACCGGGAAGATGACAAGACGCATCCGGAATGCGGGAACGATGTGGATAGCAACGGCGCTGATGGCCGCTCCCGGGATGCTGCTCGCGAACAGCACGGCCGGCGGCGAGACAGGCGCCAGACCGCTGGCGGAGCAGGTGGGGCGCGAGTTGATGTCCGTGCCTTATTACAGTGTGTTCGACGACCTTTCGTTCCGTGTGGACGGCGGCAGGGTCACACTCAGTGGACAGGTGGCGCAGCCGGTGGTTAAGGAGGACGCTGAGCGGGTGGTGCGGCGCATACCCGGCGTAACCAGCGTAGTGGACCAGATCGAGGTCCTTCCACTTTCGCGCTTCGACGATCAGATCCGCCGCGGTGTGTATTACGCGGTCTACGGGTTTGGCCCCCTGGAGCGGTACGGATTGGGCTCGCAGCCGGCGATCCGGATCATCGTGAAGAACGGCCGGGTGACGCTGACGGGTGAGGTTGCGAATCAGATGGACCGGACTCTGGTGTACCAGCGCGCTATGGGCGTGCCCGGAGTCTTCTCCGTGACCAACCAGTTGATGGTTGAAGTCTAGGTCTTTTCAAATTTGAGTTCGAGTTTGGATCGCCTGGACGCAGTTCCCTCCATGCGCTCGCGGGAGGGCCGGGTTGATCCACGGCGGCTCGTTACCTCCGAGCGAGCCGCCGATCTCATACAATAAACCGGGACAGCAAGTGGGGTTCGACCGCCAGGTTTGATCTCTACGCTGTCCCGGTTTTTCTTTTATGGACGATTTTCGCGAGCGGCTGCTGAAACAGAACGCCGCGCCTCTGTGGGAGGCGCTGGCGAGGCTGATCCCCTCGGAGCCGAAGACTCGCGTGGCTCCAGCGCTATGGCGTTACTCCGAACTGCGGCCGTTGCTGATGGAGGCGGGAAGGCTGATCACCGCGCAACAAGCGGAGCGGCGCGTGCTGATGCTCCAAAATCCTGGACTTAACGGCGAATCGCAGATTACGCAGAGTTTGTACGCGGGATTGCAACTGGTGATGCCGGGCGAGGTGACCGGGACGCACCGGCACACGGCTTCGGCTCTGCGCTTCATCATCGAGAGCAAAGGTGACGGCACGTACACGGCGGTGAATGGGCAGCGGGCGACGATGCGTCCCGGCGACTTCATCGTCACGCCGTCGTGGACCTATCACGATCATGGGAATCTTACGGACGAACCAGTGGTGTGGATGGATGGGCTGGATGTGCCGGTGGTCAATCTATTCGACACCAGTTTTTCGGAGCCGCATCCGGAGGGCAGCCAGCGGGTGGTTGCGGGCGATGGCGCGCCGGCGTTCCGCTTTCCTTATGTAGACGCAAGGGAGGCCGTGGAGCGGATGCGGAGTGAGGGGCCGGTCGATCCGCGGCACGGCTTCAAGATGCAGTATCCGCCGGCCATCCCGGCGATTGCGGCCTTTCTCCAATTGCTTCCGGCCGGCTTCCGCGGCAAGCCCTATCGCGCCACCGACGCGACCGTGTGTTGCGTGACGGAGGGTAGCGGACGGAGCAGGATTGGCGAAGAGCTGATCGAGTGGCGGAGGCACGACATCTTCGCCATCCCCTCCTGGTGCTTCGCATCGCATGAGACGGACGAGGAGGCTGTGGTGTTCAGTTTCTCCGACCGTCCGGCGCAGCAGGCGTTGGGGCTGTGGCGGGAAGATGCTTGAAGAGCCGAAGGCTTACTCGTCCCGATGAACCGTATCGGGAGAGAAGGCCGGCAGGCAGATCGCGACATACTCGGCGCCCTCCGGAGTGCTGTAGCGGACCCATTCGCCCTTGTTCGTCACGATAGCCTGGCCGGGACGGACTTCGGTGACGCCGGAGGCGTGCTCGACGCGCATACAGCCGGCCAGCACCAGGGTGAACTCGTCGAACTCCGGCGTCTGGCCTGGTTCGAACCACCCGGGAGGGCTGTGCATGTGCGCGATGCTGACCGCGTCGTGGGCGGAGTTGACCCGGCCGATGTACTCCTCGATGAGTTTATTGCCGGGGACGGGGATGCGGGTGGGCGCGGCTATGAGTCGGGGCATAATTCACTATTCGTATCGTAGAGCTTCCACCGGCGCGACGCGGGTGGCGCTGCGGGCGGGATAAAGAGTGGCCAGCAAGCTGACGGCGATAGCCGTTGCGGCGATCCACAGGCCGTCGATCCAGTGCGATTCGAAGGGAATGTAGGACAGGCCATAGATCTGCGCGTCGACATGAAGCCAGTGGTAGCGGTCCGCGAGGAAGCACAGCGTATAACCGACAATCAGCCCGAGCGCGGTGCCCGCGACGCCGATCATGGTTCCTTCCAGGATGAAGATGCGGCGAATCTGCTCGACACGCGCGCCCATGCTCATCAACACGGCGATGTCGCGATTCTTCTCCACCACCATCATGATGAGCACGATCAGGATCATCAATGCGGCAACCAACAAAATCAGGCCGATGGTGACAATGGCCACCAGGCGGTCGAGTTCGAAGGAGTTCACCAGGTTGACGTTGTCCTGCTCCCAGGAGATGGCGGTAAGATTGGGACCGATGATGACGTCCGCGGCTTTCGCGACTTCAGGGGCGCGGTTGCGATCGTCGAGGTTAAGCTCGATGGCGTTGACTACATCTTCCAGTTGGAAGACCTGCTGCGTGTCGCGAAGCGACATGAAGGCGAAGGTTGCGTCGATGTCGTAGAAGCCGGATTCGAAGGTGCCGACGATTTGGAGAGGTTCCACACTGGGCTCGACGCCGGTGGGGGTGACGTGTCCGGTGTAATCGATCAAGGAGATGCGCGGCTGATCGGGCGACGCGCCGATCTTCATCGCCAGCCTCGAGCCGAGGATGACGGGCGGACGGTCGCCCAATTCATGGCGCAGGGCGTCGAAGGAGCCCTTCATATGCTTGAGCGCGTCGGGGAGGGGTGTGTCGGGGTCGACCGAAATACCTTTGATGCTGACCGGCGAGGCGAACTTGGCGTTGAGCCCGCCTTCCTCATACAGCGCCGGCACAGCCGAGCGGACGTGCGGTAGGGCAGCGAGCTTCTTGGCAATCGCCTCCCATCCTTCGATACCGCCGGCAGGCACGCGCTCTTCGATGCGGACCTCCGCGGTCGCGCTGAGGAGATTGGTTTCGAGCGTGTTGCGCATGCCAGTCTGCACGGCGACGGCGATCACCAGCGCCATTACGCCGGCGGCGACGCCAATGATCGAGATTATGGTGATGAGAGAGAAGACGGCCTGCTTCCGCTTGGCGCGGAGGTAGCGGAGGGCGACCATTAATTCGAACATGCCGGTTCGAACATCAGGTTAGGCCAAAGCGTCGAAAGCTGCCTGCATCTCGGCCAGGATCTGCTCGGTGGCTTTTCGAGGGGTGGTATCAGCGGGCGCGGTGATGGGGCGGCCAATCACGAGGTAATCCGCACCGGTCGCAATAGCTGCGCGTGGGGTGGTGACGCGCTTCTGATCGCCCACGCCGTAGCCCTCGGGCCGGATCCCCGGAGTGACCACCAGCAGTTTGCCCTGGGTCAATTCCTTGATCTTGTGAGCTTCCTGACCCGAGGCGATGACTCCGTCGCATCCGGCTTCAAGGGCTTTCTTTGCGCGGAACAGTACCAGCTCTTCGACGGAATGTTTGGTATAGCCCATCTCCGCGATGTCGCCGGCGTCCATGGCGGTGAGCACGGTGACGGTGAACAGCTTGAGATCGCTGGCGCCACGGCCCTCGACGGCGCCTCGGATGAGGTTGCTGGAGCCGTGAATGGTCAGGAAAGATACGCCGAGTCCGGCGGCTCGTGAGACTGCTTTCTTGAGCGTCTCCGCGATGTCGTAATACTTGTAATCGAGGAAGACGCGCTTCTTGTCGCGGATGAGAGCGCGGATGAAATCCTCGACGCCGGCAGCGAGTTGCAGCGTCAGGCCGACCTTGAAAAACGATGCCGCGCCGTCGAGCTCCTTGACTAACGCTTCGGCGGCGGCAATATCGGGAACATCCAGAGCGACAATCAACCGGTCGCGAGCATCGATCTTACTCATTTGAGGGCTCATGTGGTTATCTCGGCGCGCCGCCGAGAGGGCTACTCGATTTTCGCATTTTCATACGGGCCACAAGAACCGCTGATACAATCTCAAGACATGAAACGGGTGATTCGAGTTATCGGGATTGCTATCGCCATACTGGTGGTGCTCGCGCTGGTTCTGCCGCTGTTTGTGAACGCGGATCAGTTCCGGCCACTGCTGCAAACCAAGTTGAGCGCGGCGCTGGGGCGCGAAGTGACGCTCGGTGGATTGAAGCTGTCCATCTTTTCCGGTTCGGTCACCGCCAGCGATCTGTCCATTGCGGACGATCCGGCGTTCAGCAAGAGTCCGTTCCTGCGGGCTTCGACGCTGGAGGCTGGGATTGAGCTGATGCCATTGATTCTTTCGCGCAAGCTCAACGTTACCGGCATCTCAATCGATCAGCCGCAAGTGGATCTGGTGCAGAACGCGGCGGGTGTTTGGAATTTTTCGAGCATCGGAGCGGCTCCCTCCTCCGCTGCCGCGACGCCATCTAGCGCGACGGCGTCGAGTTCGGAGTCCGATTTGGCGGTTCAGTCGATCAAGATCTCGAATGGGCGGATTACTGTGGCGAAGGTTGGGTCGAAGGCGCCTCCTCTGATTCTGGACAAACTGAATATTGAGGTGAAGGATTTCGCCGCGAATACTCCGTTCACGTTCACGATGACCGCGGCGTTGGCGGGTGGAGGGGATATTAAGCTCGATGGGAAGGCTGGACCGATTAGCGGGGGCAACGCGATTGCGACTCCGGTGACCGCGAACCTAAGTGTGACGCATCTGGACCTGGCGATCTCGGGAGCGATGGATCCGGCGTTGGGAGTCGCGGGGATTGCAGGCGTGGAGGGAAAGCTGGAATCGAACGGCGCCGCGGCGACCGTCTCCGGAAAACTGAAGGGCGAGCAGTTGAAACTGACGCGAGCCGGTGCGCCGGCGAAGAAGCCTCTCGAAGTGGATTTCGAATTGGAACACGACTTGAAGAAGCAGGCTGGGACCATCAAGCGCGGCGATATCCACTTGGGCAAAGCCGTGGCGTCCTTGACGGGGACGTACAACGTTACTGGTGAGCCGGCGGTGCTGGACGTGAAGCTCGCGGGAAGCAAACTGGAAGTGACCGAGCTGGGCGCATTTCTCCCGGCCCTCGACGTGGTGCTTCCGGCTGGGGCGAGCATCGAGCAGGGGACGGCGGACGTGAATCTGACCGCGGCAGGACCTGCGGACAAGCTGGTGGCTGCGGGAACCGTTGCGCTGGACGGAGTGCAACTGGCGAATTTCGATCTGGTCTCGAAGATGAATGTGCTGGACGAGATGGCCGGAATCAAGGCCTCGCCGCACACGGACATCCAGACATTCCACGCTACCCTGCGCGCGGAACCGGGCGGCACCACGGTGGAGGACATCGATCTGGTGGTTCCGTCGATCGGTACGATCACCGGGGCCGGAACGGTGAGCCCGGCGCATGAGCTGGCGTTCAAGATGCGCGCGGCGCTTCATTCCGGGGCGGGAGCTCTGGCGGGGCTTGGCTCGAAGGGCGGGATTCCCTTCACGATTTCGGGGACATCGGCATCGCCGGCATTCAAACCGGACGTGAAGGATCTGGCGAAGGACAAGCTGAAGGATCTGACCGGCGGGTTGTTCGGGGGGAAGAAGAAGAATTAGCGTGAAGCTTAAGCGAGGCGCTTGCCTTTGGGCGCCTGGCCTGGAAGCAGGAAAGTCTTGATGAGTTCGCCTTCTCCGCACGCGGTCATGCCTCGGAACTGCTTGTACCAGGGGCCCTCGGGTACTTCCGGCTCGCCGTCGAGCCACTTCGCCAGAAGCTCGAGCTGAGATGCAGGAATCTTGCGGCTTTGAATGCGGTCGAGAAGGTGTTGGAAAAGGGCTGGCGGAACGTTCTGGCGCCGGACTTTGGGCATGGCGGCGCGCTAGATGCCGTAGAAGCCGCGGGTAAGACGCTCTTTGAGACGGGCGGCCTCGACGGCGTCAGAGGCTTCCGCCAAGCGCTTGGCGAGCACGCCCAATTCCTCCGCGCTAAGCCGGTTGCCCTTGCCTTCCAGGACGGCGAGCTCGGGCGTCTCGATCGCGACTTCCTCGCCGGTAGGCTTGTGCGCTACGACGCGGCTGCCGGTGAGCGCCTGGCGGACGAACCAATGATAGACGGCAAGGGCGCTCTTGATGACTTCGGTGCGCTTGGAGCCGGTCAACTCCGCCATTTTGATCGACTAGCGCGAATTCGGCGGGCGATCAGGATTGGCTGGATTCTCGCCATACTCGGATTGCCTCTTTTCCTGTGCTTATTTTACTCCTATTGTGCATCGCGTTCGACCTGCTGGATGATGGTGGTGGTGAGATCATGCATATCGGCAGGAACGCGCGGAGCGGTCCAGGAGCTCGGGGGTGCCGCCGGTGAGGATGGCGACGCCGCGGATGGGGGCGTCGCCACTGAGCACCCGACTCAGCGCTGAGGCCTTTGGCACGCGCTGGCGACTCGAACTCGATGACGTGATTGCCCTTGTATATCGGTTTCGTCGGTCGGAGCACGGGCGAATCTGCCGAGTATGGCCTTCGCGGAGCCCCCATCACTGCTCGGGCATTGCCCGTTGGACGGAGAACGCACGCGTGACAAGGTTGTCTGCGAGGAACGCCAAGTCAAAGACTACCGACGACTGCTGTCTGGAGGCACTTTCGATTACCGGTCCTAAAGCGGCTGGAGCCAGCTCCGCGAAGACGGTCATGGCCGAAACCGATAGGGCCAGGGACTGACGTGCGAGACGATGCCGCTCGTCCGTGCAGTCTGAAGCAATCTCCAGGCGCGAGGACCAAGGACGCCGAAGCGGTCATGCTTAGTAGTGGGCGGAGACTACGCAACGGCCGCGGCGGGAATCGGCAGCACGACATCCTTGCCCTTCGGCGCATCGATCGGCCCGACCTGCCCATCGGACTTGCACCCCACAATCAGCGAGAAAACAGGTCGATCCTGCTGCGATCTTAGCCGCAGTCTACATCCGTATCCTCCCGATTCCGTAATCCTTCACGTAGTTCAATCGCTGACATAGTTCAAATCCCAAAGGAGGAGTGCATGTACCTGAAACCCATCCGGCTCAGGGCGCTGGCGGTGAGCCTGGGCGCTTCGGTCTTCGCGGCCAGCCACCGCAACGGACCACTGCTGCTCGAAGACCAGACGGCCAACCTCAACGACTTCTACATATTTCCGCAGCTACGAACAGGGCAAGTCCAATAGCCTGGTGATGAGCATGAGCACCCAGGGCTTCCAGAACCCGGACAACGGCCCCAGCTATTACAAGTTCTCCGATAGCGTGTTATACCGTTTCAACATCAACAACCAGCGCGGTCTGGACGGCAATCCGGACCTCGGAGGTCGACTTCATTTTCAACACCACGCTGCGGCAAGAACAATACGTTTCTGTCCTACCTGGGCCCGCTCAAGTCGATCGACAGATCCGGGCATCATGCTGTATCAGACCTATACGGTGATCGTGCGCAATTACGACACGGGTGAGACTCACTTACTACGCCCAGGACGTAAACGGCCATCCATTGTCGGTCGCTCCGCCGAACCTGGGCCCGAAGGCGACTCCTGACTATGAGACGACCTTCGGCCAGCCCAGCGTCTTCACCCTTTCCAACGGCATGCGGGTGTTTGCGGGTCCTCGCGATGACGCGTTTTACTTCGACTCAGGCGCGACGTTCGACTTCCTGAACTTCCGCTCGCCGGCTCCGGTGTTGAGCGGCGGCGCGGATAGCGGGTGCGGGCCAGATGTATCCCAACGCGGTGGACGGATTCGCGGGCTACAACATCAGCCTGATCGCGGTGGAGATGCCGATCACCATGGCGACGGCGAATGGGCAGATGCCGACTGCGACTAGCGATCCTAATGCGCACATCGCCGGCTGGGCCACCACGATGCGGCAACAGGTGACGGTGCGGCCGAGCCCGCTCGATCCGCAGAATTACGGCGATTACGTGCAGATCGACCGGGTGGGGAATCCGTTGACGGTGGAGGCTCTGATTCCGCTTCCGATGAAGGATTACTGGAATCGCAGCGCTCCGGCGCAGGATGCGCAGTTCGCCAGCTTTATCGGCAATCCGTTTTTCGCGACGGGCATTTTGAACGGGGTCTTCGGACTGAAGGTGCCGCCAGCGCCGCGCAATGACCTGCTCGGCGTCTATGTGCCGGATATCACGCGCATCGACTTGACCATCGCGCCCATGCCTCTGGCGAGCCAGAACCGCCTCGGTCCATTGGGTGGCGACAATGCAGGATGGCCGTTCGGAGGACGCCGCATTGGCGATGACGTGGTCGACATCGGGCTCAGAGCTTTGGCCGGAATCCTGGTGCCCGGTTTCACGAATGCGCCTCCGCTGGGCGACGGCGTGAATGAGAACGACATCCCCAACCTGGATCACTTCCCGTTCAACGCGCCGCCGCACGCCGGTTTCCTGCACAGCCAGGAGAACGGCACCAACGGTCAGGGTACGCCGACCAACTAAGGCCATGCAGGTCTCCATTCTCTCGGTTAGTTCCATCCTTGTGACCGCCGGTTTTGCCTTCGGGCAGACCGGCGGCATTCCTCTGGCGGTCCTCAAGACTGACGAGCAGATTTCCGCTCTACAGGCTTTGGTTCAAGCCAAACCCGAGAATCTGGCGCTGCAGAGCCAGCTCGCGGGAGCTTTTATTCAGAAGACGCGCGAGACCACGGATTTCGGCTATCTGGACCGGGCGTCGAAGATTGTCGACAACGTCATCGCGGCGGATTCCCAGGATTATCAAGCTTTACGGTTGCGCAGCGAGATCGAGCTGGAGCGGCATGAGTTCGCGCGCGTCGCGGAGGATTCGTGGAAGCTAACGGAAATGGCCCCGGCCGATTCGTGGAACTGGGGGACTTTGGGCGATGCGCTGATCGAGCTCGGCCAATATGACGCCGCGGCGGATGCGTACCAGAAGATGGTTTCGCTGCATCCGGATTTGTCCAGCTACAATCGCGCCGCGTGGTATCGCTTCCTGGCCAACGACATGTCCGGCGCCATCGACATCATGCAGCGCGCCATTGCAGCGGGCAGCGCATCGGCGGAGAACACGGCGTGGTGCATCGTGGAGCTGGGCGATTTACTGATGAAGTCGGGGCGCTCGGCTGAGGCGCAGAAAGTTTACGCGGCGGCGATCAAGACATTCCCCGGATATCAAAAGGTTACGCTGGGTTGGGAAGGCGCAGGCGGCGCAGGGCGATATTGAGAGTGCGATTGCCAGCTACGAGCGCGCGCAGGCTTCGACGCCTCTTCCGGATTACGCCGCGGCTCTGTTCGATCTCTACCGTGCTTCTGGCGACAACCAAAACGCCGGGAAGGAGCGAGATTTGCTGGATGTGTACGATCGCCTGAGCCTCGCGAATGGGGAAAAGGCGAACCGCAATCTCGCGATGGCCTATGCGAATCACGATTGGCATCTCGACCGGGCGTTGGAGCTGGCGCAGGCGGAGCTGGCCATGCGCAAGGACGTATACACTTACGACGCTCTTGCCTGGGCCCTGCACAAGAACCATCGGGATAGAGACGCGAAGGCGGCGATGGCGCAGGCGCTGCGCTTGTCCACGCCGGAGCCGATGTTCTATTTCCACGCCCAGCAGATTGCGCTTGGGCTCGGCGACGAAAAGCAAGCCGCCGCGTATTCTCAGCAACTCAAATCCTTAGATCCGGAGTTTCGTCCATGACCTCATTAATGGCCCTCGCCCTAATCCTACGCATGCAGGACGCATCGCTTAATGTGGTCCAGCGCAACAATGCCTGCTATGCGCTGCGCGGAGTCGCCTCGGCGGAGGCGGTGAAGAACATGCGCGCGGCGCTGAACGATTCGCAGATCCGGGCCTGCGCCGGGCTGAATCTTCGGGCGGCGAACGCCATTCCGGAGTTGAAAGCCGCTCTGGCGGATCAAAATTACGAAGTGCGTGCGATTGCGGCGCGGCTGTTGGGCTCATTCGAGAGGCCGGATCTGTTGCCGGTAATCGCCAAAGCCGCGCGCGATCCGCAGATGATCGTCGCAACGAATGCGGTAGAAGGGCTGGCAAATTATCGCGAAAAGAATACCGTGATGCCCTACCTGTTGGATCTGGCCAAGGATGGAGGCATTGTGGGTACGGCGGCGCTGAACCGGGCTCTCGAGTTCGGAGGCGAACCGCGGACGATTGCGGTCGCCCGGTCGCTGCTGGAACACAACGATGTTTCGGATAAGCTGGCCGCCATGCGGGTGCTGGCGCAGCTCGGCGACGCGACCGATTTACCGGTGTTGCGGCAGATCATCAAGAACGATGACGCCGGCGCGACAGCGGGCCAGCCGCGGGGGTTTGGCTTCGTTCCCGCGATCAGTTTGACGCGGGCGGCGCAGACCACGATTGCGGCGATAGAGAAGCGCGTGGGGGAAGACGCACTGCGCTAAAAAGTCGTCCCCTCCGGGTGTTAAGATGGAGTTGGAGAAGCAGCTATGGTCGACAAGAAGCCTATCTAGTTCAGCGAATGCCAAGCAGGTGCTTGCCTTCCGGCGTCTCGCGAAGAGTTCGGAGGTCCGTGTCTGTTTTGGCATCTTCTAGATTGCCGGGGTCCAGAAGGATTGATTGCTTCAGCGCTTCGATCCCGTCGTGTTTTCTCCGTTGCCGCTCAGCCGACCCCTCGGCCTTTCTCATCTTGAGATCGTAAGAACACGCGATGTTGAACCACGCGTCTGCCGTATCCTTATCGGTCCCCTCTTTGCTGGCGATTTTGTTCTGAACAAACCGCCGCAGGGTCGAAATAGAGCGGTCGGGATCGTCCAGTTGCCTCTAACCGCGGTGGCAGTATCTCGATGTAGTAGAGATTCTGCTTGCGAGTCTCCTCATCCTTACAAAAAACCTCCATAAAGGTTACGGCAAGGAGTTTGTCTGAGTCCGCGGAGGTTCGGTCCAGTTTCCTGCGAACTTCCAGGCCTTCCGCTCGCCGGAACGCCCCTGCCAGAAACAGGCGCGTTAGCAGATATCCGCCGAAGAACCCCACGATCGAGAAGTACAGGAGCATCGCGGCAACGAAAATCTGCTGGTCCTGCCCAGGCCCCATCGCCGGCCCAATATAGGCCGCCGCGTTCTTCACATAGCCCCAAACCTGCCCGATCTGCGTCAACCCCAAGCCAACCAGGATCTTGGTCAGCCAATCCGAGATTTGCTCCAAGTTGGTGTTGACCCGCTGTTCGTACTCTGTGCCCGGCGCAGGTGTTGGATGATCGTCCTGCAGCGTCTTGGGAATCCCGAACAAGAATCCGAGCACCACGCCGCACGCGAAGCAAGCCGCCGCCCATAGTAGCGGCGTGGTCCAGGCGTTCCGGCCCGTGTGCCAACATACGGCCACCGCACCGATGCCCGACGCGACGCCGAGGAACCACATTACCCGGCGCAGGTCCGAGTCGCCTTGGTCCCGGTTGCTGGAGCGCTTCAAGAGGCTCGGGAGGTTCACGTTGCCGAGCATATCATCAATCGCACCGCAAAACCGCACTCTGCGGTCTAACTGTGATGGAGCGTCGTGTCCGGCGGCGAGCGCCTAAGCGTCGATTCAGGCGCTTTTCCGTTCAGCATGGCGGCCAGCTCTTCGCGGGCGCGCTCAGTTAGATTTCCACGATCTTTGATGGTGTGGCCGCGGGTTGGGATGGGCTCGCCGACGCGTACACGCACCGTCCCCGGGCGCACCTGGATAGATCCCATCGGCAAGATGTCGCGCGGGCCGATCAGGGCCACGGGAACCAGCGGGGCGCCGGCTTTGATCGCAATGTACGCCGCGCCTTCCTTGAATTCACTCAAAGAACCATCGGCGCTGCGGCCGCCTTCGGCAAAGAAGAGAACGGAAGTCGCGTCGGATTCGATCAACTTGGCGGTCTGGGTTAACGTTCGAACTGCTGCTCTGGGATTGTCCAGCGGCACGGCGATGTGCCCCGCCGTCTTCAAGTGCCATCCGATGAACAACCACGGGAACTTGAACAGCTCTTCTTTCGCCAAAAAACGGAACTGCACGGGAATGGCGGCGAGGATCACGGGCGTATCCACGTAGCTGACGTGATTGGCGGTGAAGACGTAGGGACCTTTCGCGTGGAGACGCTCCAACCCTTCCACTTCCAGGCGCACGCCGGCGATGATCACCAATGACTTGGCCCAGGCTCGCGCCACGGCGATTTGCAAGGACGCGGTGCGCCTGCCGAAAATTGCGATGACGGCGCTAACGATTCCGAAACCGGCAGTGGAAAGCACGATCAGCGGCAGAACGACCGCCAGGCTCCACAGCTTCGCCATTCGCTATTGCAGCCGCGCGCGCAGAAAATCCATTAGAGCCTTGCGCTCATCGGCGTCCAGCTTGCCGTCGTGATTGCGGTCGAACAAGCCGATGGCCAGCGCCAGGCGGGCGCGCGAGGCAGGGTTGATCTCCGGGGGAAGATCTTTGATGTCGTCGGCCTGGGAGAGGAATTCGTCGATGAACTCGAGGCCGATCTGGCGGCGGAAGGTTTCCTGATCGGCCAACGAATTAAGCCTCACGCTCAGGAACGCAACGGCCATTTCGTCCGTGGTCTGTTCTCCCCAATGGACCGCAACGGGCGGATGCGACGGATTGCGGACGTTCGCCGTGGAATTGTCATACGTGTACTCCAGCTCCACGCGCGTGCCTTTCGGCAGTTTCACTGGTTGAGAGAAGCGATACTGCCCCTGCCAATTAAAGTCCCAATCCTTGATCCAGATCAGGTGGGTGACGGATCCATCCGGCAGATGGGCGTCGATCTTCATGTCTTTGCCCAGATAGTGTGCGTGCGGCGTGATGGCCAGAGCCTCAACATCCTGCGGGAGCGTGATGCCGCTTTTTACCACGTAGTGCGGGTCGCCCGCGGCGATATGAATTGCACGCGAATTGAGCAGCACCAGGCCGCGGCCGACGGTCGGCGCCTCGCCGAAGGTCATTCCGAGCGAGGATTGATCAGACTCCGCCTTGCCGGAGGGGTGGTAGTGAATCTGCAGCACCAGGTCCGTTCCCTTGGTGACCGCGATCTCCATGCCCTTTTGAACTACGCTGGGAGATCCGCCGGGAGCCCAGCCCGCCACCATATTCACCGGCCCGAATCCAGGACCCCCGAAACAGGGATAGCTGTTTCCGTTTCCGGCGAGTTTGCGTGCGGCGCCGTTGGGATCGCTGAAGACGATGGAGTGATGCACGATGCGGCGGTTGTCCGGCCGGAACTCGAAGGATTTCACGTAGACGTCGTGATCCAGATTCATGGGGATCACGAAGCAGCGGTATTGATCCGGGCCGTCCGCGGGCAGCGAATATTTTTGGGAGAGCGTGAAGACTTCATCGGGTTTTCCCGCCTGCCAACCTTCGGTAAAGGTGGGCGGCGCCGGTTTCTCCGCGGGGTCCCCTTCAGGAGCGCCATTCGCCGCCCAATCCCCAATCAATGCGATCTGTTCATCGGTCAGACGCCGTTCATTCTGAAACGATCCGTAGCCTGGCTCGGCCTTCCAAGGCGGCATGAACCGGCTGTGGGTAACCGCCGGGAGTTGCTTAGCGCGCTTAGCTGCGTCCTGATAGGTGAGGAGCGAAAACGGCGCGACTTCGCCGGGACGATGGCACGTGGCGCAGTTTTTGTAAAGAATCGGGGCGATGTCGTGGTTGAATGTCGGAGTTGCTCCCGCGGCCACCAGCGCGCTTGTCAATCCCAGCCACAAAAACTTTGTCATAGGCTTCTTCAATTTACTCGAATGATGGAACAACCAATGGGTTGGGCGAAAGCCTTGGCGACCCGTTTCCCGGAGAGGGTAGCATCCAAGGCATCGCGCAGCTCGCGCTCTGTCGGCTGCTGGCGCTGCTGTCCGAAATTCTCGACTTTGTTATCGATACGTCCCATGTAGACGATGCCGGAGCGCGGCGAGACCAGTACGGCTTCCGGATTGGTGTCCGCGTTGGTGTATTTAACCAGAATCTGCGTGGGATCGATCAGCACCGGGAAGGCATATGCGAAATCTTTCACGTGCTTGCGGAGATCGGACAGCGGGACGCTGATGTCCGTCATCACACCGTACGTGCGGACTCCGCGAGCGCCGTATTCCTTGGCGATGCGATTCATTTCCGGAACGTAGCCATTGCTGATGGGGCAGTCCGTAGTGAGGAAGAAAAGAACTACGTCAGCTCCCTTCCATTCTGCATCGCTGTGCGAAGTCCCGGAAGTGTCCACCAGGGAGAAATGAGGGATCTCCTTGGCCGATGCGAGAGCGGCGAACAAGAGACCTGCAACGGCTAAACCACGGCGTTCCACAGTTGACCTCTACATTTAGAATACGCAAACCGCGCTTCACCGATCAGAAAAAGTGAGCCGGTGATGACCACCACATCTTCCGCCGCCACTTGAGCGTTGACGATTTCCATGGCAGCGTTGAAGTTTGGCGCGGCGCTGCCGCGGCCGGCGAGCTTCCGCAAAGCTTCCGGACGCAACGCGCGAGGGGCAGCGGGAGCCGTCAGAATCAGCTCCTGCGCTAAGGGAAACAGGATCTCCGCGATCTCCTCGATGGCCTTATCGCGCATGGCTCCGTAGATCATCCACAGTTTACGGCCAGCGTAGAACCGTTCGAGATACCGGCGGAGGGCCCTCGCTCCGGCGGGGTTGTGCGCTCCGTCAAGAATCACATCGGGGTTGGGGGCGACGCATTCCAGGCGTCCCGGCCAACGCGCATCGGCGATTCCTTCCGGGGGCACGCCGAGCTCGCGCAGCGTCAGGACGGCGGTAACGGCGTTGTCGAGCTGATGCTCGCCCGCCAGCGGGCAGCGCAGGCCGTTGAAGCTGCAACCTCGCGCGTCGATCTCTAAATCACGAATCTCATAATCCTCCGCCCGCTGGACGGGGATGCCCAGTTCCCTCGCCCGAGCCTCCAGCACCACGGCGGCATCCGGCCGTTGTTTCGCGAAAACGGCGGGCACGCCGGGCTTGAGGATGCCGGCCTTCTCTCCCGCGATCGCTTCGATGGTGTGCCCCAGGTAGGCTTCGTGATCGAAGTCGATGGAGGTAATCGCGGTGACTGCCGGCTGAACGACGTTGGTCGCGTCGAGTCTCCCGCCCAAGCCTGTTTCGATGACCGCGGTCCCTACTCCCATTTCGCGGAACAGCCAGAAGGCCATGGCGGTGACAGTCTCGAAATACGTCGGATGGCAGTCCAGGTCCAGCCGCTCTGCTGTCTGGTGGACGGCTTCGAAGGCGCGGTTGAACTGCTCACGCGTGACCGGGATGCCGTCGATCTGGATGCGCTCCACCGGCTCGATCAAGTGGGGCGACGTGAACAAGCCCGTCCGCACTCCTGAAGCGCGAAGGGCGGCCTCGACCATCGAGCAGGTCGAGCCCTTTCCGTTGGTGCCGGCGACATGGACGGAGCGGAAGGAGTTCTGCGGATCGCCCATCGCGGCGAGCACGGTGCGAATGCGCTCCAGGCCCAGCTTGGCGGTCTTGATTTCATTGCCGAGAGCGTAGAGAAACTGAACTGAGTCCGGATAGTCCACGGGGCCTTTCCTCAAATGTAGAATAGTTCCCTATGCATCCGTCCACTCAACCGCTGCCGCCGCACGCCTCCGTCATGCAACTCATCATGGGAGGGATGATCAGCGGTGCTGTAGGCGCGCTGGCGCGACTGGGCGTGCCCGATCACCTCGATGCGGGTCCTCTCTCGGCCGAGGAACTGGCTCCGAAGATCGGCGCTCAGCCCGGCCCGCTCTACCGGCTTATGCGAGCCTGCGCTTCCGTCGGCGTGCTGGCCGAGGGTCCGGACGGTAAATTCTCGCAAACGCCGATGTCGGCGATCCTGCGCAGCTCCGGGCCAGTGAGCTTGCGCGGCTGGGCGATGTTCAACGCGCATGAGGTGCACCACCAAGGCTGGGAGCACCTGGAATACTGCGTCCGCACCGGCAAGCAGGCGCTCCAGAAGGTCTACGGGAAAGCGCCTTTCGATCTAATGGAGGAACGGCCAGATATCTCCGCGATCTTCAACCACGCCATGACGGATCTATCGCGCCTGGACAGTCCCGCCATCGCCGATACGTATTCGTTCGGAGGGATCCATTCCATCATGGACGTAGGCGGCGGGCATGGCCTGCTGCTGGCCACGATTCTGCAGCACAATCCGCATCTTCACGGCACGCTGTATGAGATTCCCAGCGTGATCGAAGGGGCACGCACCGGACCGCTTGCGCCAATGACGGACCGTTGCACCCTGGTTGGCGGCAACATGCTCGAATCTGTACCACCGGGCTTCGACGCTTACATCATGAAACACATCATTCATGACTGGCCGGACGAGCCGTGCCTCAAGATCCTGCGCGCCTGCCGTGCTGGAGTGAATCCGGGAGGGAAGCTGCTGGTGATGGATCACGTAATTCAGGGCGGCAACGATTTCGATCCCGGCAAATTCCTCGATCTGGAAATGCTGATTTTCCCCGGCGGGCATGAGCGTACCGAGAAACAGTTCCACGAGCTGTTCGCCGCCTCCGGCTGGCGCTTGCAGCGCGTGATCCCGACGCCCGGGGGCACCCCGATTGTGGAAGGCGTGCCGGCATAAGGCTAGCCGCAACGAAACGCGTATACTGAAACCAATCGCGTCCGCATGGCTTGTGTTCCCGTTTGCGTGGAGCGCCCGTCATAAAGGATTGCGCATGTTTCGTTACCTGTTAACCGCGGCGATTTTGACGCCGCTGGCATTTTCACAAACTTTTCCCGCATTTCAGTGGGCCACGCAGGTCGACACCTCGGTTTCGGATTCCCTTGCCGGCGTGGGAGTCGATTCGGCGGGGAACACGTATATCGCCGGCAGTACTTATTCGCCGAACTTCCCGGTGAAGAATGGTGTCCAGCCGCACACCGCCTCGGCTGGCCTGTATCTGATCACTGGCCCTGGTCCGAGTCCGGCTTTCACCGCGCTGGGAATAAGCTCAGCCTCATTCGTCGCTATCGACCCTCGGAACTCCAGCACCTCCGGCATCAATCCTCAGAACACCGTGATCCTTTACGCGATCTCGAACGGCGTTCTCCTCCAGAGCATGAACGGCGGAGGTACGTTCACGGCGCTCTCGCTTCCCAGCTCTGAGGTCGCGACCCTGGCCATCGATCCCTCCAACGGCCAAATCCTCTACGCCGGCACCTTCGATCAGGGACTATTCAAGAGCACCGACGGCGGGGCGACCTGGTCTACCTCCAATGGCTCCCTACAAGCCCTACAGCCGGGGCAGTTCGAGTTCCAATCCATCTGGATCGATCCCGATAATCCAAGCGTGTTGCTCGCCTACGCCATCGGCAACTTCTATCGCAGCGGCGATGCGGGAAACACCTGGAAGATGATTCTTTCCGATACGTTCGTGCTGACGCTGAATTTTGACACGGCCGTCCCCGGATTGATCTATATCACCGACAATCAGGGCGACGCATGGGCGAGCACCGATGACGGCCAGACCTTCTCCAGCCTGAAGGTCCCTGCCGGATTCGGCGCGATTCTTCCCGATCCCACGCAATCTGGCCACTTAGTAGCGTTGAGCCTTAGCGGGCTCTACGTAAGCACCAACAGCGGCTCCTCCTGGGCCCAAGCCGGAACCTTCCCCTCCACTCCCAACCTCGCCTTGTCCGCGGCGGACTGGGCGCACGGTTTTCTGTATTTTGCATCGTCCTCGCAGGTGATCCGAGTCACCACCGATCTCCACACCATGACCCCGGTCGGGCCGCCGGCCACAGGATTCATCGCCTCGATCGCCGCCGCGAACGGCGTCGCCTACGTGGCCAATGGCGGCTCCCCCGACGTCTACGTCACCAAGCTCGACGCTTCCGGCAACCTCGTATATTCGACTTATTTCGGCGGCAGCAATGACGACGTGGCGCTGGCGATGACGGTGGATCAATCGGGCAACGTGTACGTGACCGGGACCACTAGTTCGCTCGACTTCCCGGTCACCAAAGGCGCGTACGCTACCACCGGGACGACCTTCCTGTTCAAGTTGAACCCCGATGGCTCCGTCGGCTATTCGACCTACGGTCCGGCGGGAGCCGCTCCGGCGTCCATTGCCGTCGACGCCTCCGGCGCGGCTTACATCGCCGGGACTTCCAATGGCGGTTTGACCACCACTGCCGGCGCGTACGAGCCCACTTGCAGCGCGTGCGGGATTGCTTCCAATGGATTTTTCGGCGTGCTCACCTTTAGCGGCTTTGCCAGCAAGCTGGATTCGACCGGCTCTACTTTGGTTTACTCCACCTACGTTGGCCCACCGATCCAATTGACGGGAAATCTGCTGACGGCGATTGCCATTGCCTCCGACGGCTCGGCGTATTTGGGCGGCGGGGATGGGATACTGCATCTCAACCCGGCCGGCTCCGCACTGTTGGGCTCGGTCTTTGTGCCGGGCTCGGTCTCGCCGTCACCTACGTTCACGGCTCAATCGCTGGGAGTCGCGGCGGATGGAACCGTTTATGCAGCCGGCGCCGCCAACACCTTCCCGGTCACCACGGGGGCCTTTCAAAGCAGCTACGCCGTCTTGCCCTCGCTGGCGGATCAAAACAGCAATCTGCCAGCCGCCGTTATTGTCCACTACGACGCGCAGCTTGCCAACGTCCTGAACGCGACCTTCTTCGGCCCGGGCAAATCGGCGAACGCAATGGCGTTCGATTCCAACGGCAACCTGTACATCGGCGGCGGAACGGCTCAGTCGGGGCTGCCGACGCGCACACCGTTCCAGTTGGGGTTCGCCAACCAGACCGGATTCGTGAGTGAGCTTTCCTCGGATCTCTCCACGCTGCTGTTTTCCAGTTATTTCGGTGACACTCAGTCTTTCGCGGTCGCGGGGCTCGGCGTGCGAAAGGACGGCAGCGTCGTGCTAGGCGGCGGCTCCGTCACGCCGAATAATCCTCTCTTAAATCCTTTTACCACCAACCCCGAGACCATCTGGGTCAACAGCCTGACTCTGGCGCCTCCGCCAGCCCTGCGCGTCGACTCCGTAATTAACGCCGCGAGTCAACTAGACGGGCCGATCTCTGCGGGTGAAACGGTAGTGGTTCAGGGAGCGGGATTCGGCTCCGACGCGGAGTTGACGATCGGCGGCATAGCCGTGCAGCCGATTTCGATGACCTCGACCTCGATCACCGCGACGGTGGCACAGACTGTTCCGGCGGGTGCGGCCGAGTTCCAGGTGACCTCCGGCGGGTCAAGCTCCAACCAGGTTTTGGTGGAGGTGAACGCGACCGCGCCGGGAATCTTTTCGCAGAACGGAAGCGGCTTCGGGCAGGGCTACATCTTGAACAAGAACGGGACGCCGAACACGCCCTCGAATCCCGCCGCGCCCGGAGACCCGATCGCCATCTTCGCCACCGGGGTCGGGCCCGTCTCTCTCGATCAGGGTTACGCTCAGACCCAGTACCCGGTGAATCTTTACATCGACGGCATTTTCTGCGACGGTATCGAAGCGTTCCTGGGGCCGGTGCAGGGCCTTCCTGGGAATGTTTTTGAGATTCAGGTTTTTGTTCCCAATCCCGCAAATCTGGTGTCGGCGAACCCGAACCTGCAGGGCTTCGTGTTTCCGCCGGTGGCTCCGCTTATCATGAACGTCGACGACGCGGTCAGCCAGAACGGGCTCACCATTTCGATCGCGCAGCCATGAGGAATCCATGACTCGCTTCCTCTTGGCGGCCGCGCTCGTTCCGATGGCACTCGGGCAGAATCTGCCCGCATTCCAATGGATCCAGGAAGTCGATTCCTCCGGAACCGACTCCTTCGCCGGCCTTGGGGTCGATGCCGCCGGTAACACGTACACCGCCGGCAGTACCTATTCGCCGAACTTTCCCGTGAAATCGGCCGTTCAAGGGCAGATTCATTCGGCGGGACTGTATCGTATCGACGGCCCCGGCTCGGCTTACGCCGCGCTCGGGCTCAGTTCCGCGGCTTTCGTCGCGGTCGATCCTCAAAATCCGAACACCCTTTACGCCATCGCCACAAGCCCCGCGGTCAGCCAGAGGACTTTGCTGAAGAGCGTGAACGGCGGAACCACGTTCACCCCTCTTTCGCTTCCCAGCGCCAACCCCGAAACCCTCGCCATCGATCCTTCCAACGATCAAATCCTTTACTTGGGGACTTTCGATCAGGGGCTGCTCAAAAGCTCCGACGGAGGCGCCACCTGGACTCCATCCAATGGCAGCCTCCAACCCTCGGAATCCGGCGAGTTCTTCTTTCAAGGCGTCTGGATCGACCCCAACAATCCCAGCGTGATCTTCGCCTATGCCATCGGCAACTTTTATCGCAGCGGCGACGGCGGAGCCACCTGGCAGATGATTCTTTCCAGCACCTACGTCATCAGCCTCTCCTTTGACACGGCCGTTCCCGGTCTGATCTACATCGTGATCAACCAGGGTCTGGCCTCGGTCAGCACCGATGACGGCAACACCTTCACCAGCCTTACCACCCCCACCAATCTCGGTGTGATTCTTCCCGACCCCAATCACTCCGGCCGCCTGATTGGGTCGGGTATCGGAGCCATCTATCAGAGCACGGACGGCGGAAACACCTGGACTCCCGGTCCGAACCTCGGCTTCCGCAACGACATGTTTTTGGTGGCGGACTGGGCCAACGGTTACTTGTACACGGGCGATCAATCCGTGATCCGGATCACGGCCGATCTTCAAACCGCCACGCCCGTCGGTCCGCCCTCGATCGGCTTTCTGGCTTCACTCGCCGCCGCGAATGGCCATGTCTGGGCCGCCGTCGCCGGCACGCGCGATGTCTACGTCACCAAGCTCGATCCTTCGGGGAACATCGTCTACTCCACCTATTTCGGCGGAGCCGGTGACGACATCGCGACCGCTGTCGCCGTCGATCCGGCCGGAGACATATACGTAACCGGCGCCACCACCTCCCTCGATTTCCCTGTGACCAAGGGAGTCTACGCAACCACCGGCAGCAGCTTCTTATTCAAGCTGAATCCCGACGGCTCCGTGGCTTACTCCACCTACTTCGCTCCTGGCGGAACCGCGCCCTCCGCCCTCGCCATCGACGCCTCAGGTTCGGCCTATCTCTCGGGAAGCACCCTCTCCCAACTTCCCACCACCCCCGGAGCGTATCAGACGCAGTGCAACTGCAATCCCATTAGCACGGGGTTCTTCTCGAAAACCCGCCCGCCCGGACCCATTAGCGCGGCTGTTAGCCGCGATCTCACCATCATTTCGTACAGCGGATTTATCACCAAGTTCGATCCCGCCGCCGCCACTCTGGCCTATTCCACTTACATTGGAGGAACCGCCGAGTTCGGGAATCCGGTCAACGCCTTCGCCGTCGGACCTGACGGCGCCGCTTACTTGGGGACGAACGAGGGACTGCTTCATCTCAATGCAACCGGGACGGCGTTGCTCGGCTCGATCCCGTCAGGCAACGGAGTTATTTCCGCGCAATCGATAGGCGTCGCCCCGGACGGCAGCGTCTACATCGCCGGCGCCGCCAACAGCTTCGCCACCACCCCCGGCGTCTTTCAGCAGACTGTCTCGCTTCCGGCTTCCTTGCCCGGCCAAGGTGGAGGTCTCCCGGCCACGGTGATCGCCCATTACGACTCGCAACTGGCCAACGTCCTCGCCGCAACATTCTTCGGCGGCGGCCGCGACGCCATCGAGATCGCATTTGACTCGTCAGGGAATGTTTATTTCGCCGGCTGGACGCCATCCTCCGGCCTGCCCACTCGCACTCCCCTTCAACTCGGGTTCGCAGCCCAAACCGGATTCGTCAGCGAGCTTTCCGGCGATCTCTCCCGGCTCGTCTTCTCCAGCTATTTCGGCGACGCGCATGAGTTCACCGTGGAGGGGCTCGCCGTGAGGAAAGACGGCAACGTGATGCTTGGCGGAGTCACGGGCATGACTCTGTCAGCCGCCAACGGCGGGCCCTACAACATATGGGTCAACAGCGTGACCCCCGCTGCTCCGCCGGCCCTGCGAATCGACTCCGTCCAAAACGCCGCGAGCCTGCTCGATGGTCCCGTCGCAGCCGGGGAAACCATCGTGGTTCAAGGCGCCGGCTTCGGTTCCGCCGCGCAACTGCTCATCGGCGGCTTGGCGGTGCAGCCGATCTCGATGACCTCGACTTCGATCACCGCGACGGTGCCGCAGAGCGTTCCGGCCGGCGCGGCCGAGTTCCAGGTGACCTCCGGTGGCGCAAGCTCCAACCAGGTCCTGGTTCCGGTGAACGTCACCGCGCCGGGAATCTTTTCGCAGAACGGCAGCGGTTTCGGGCAAGGCTACATTTTCAACAAGAACGGCACTCTGAATACCCCTTCGAATCCCGGCGCGCCTGGAGACCCGATTACCGTCTTTGCCACGGGTGCAGGTCCGGTGTCGATCGACCAGGGCTATGCGGTCAGCCAATACCCGGTGGACGTGTACATCGACGGCTTCTTCTGCGACGGCATCGAGGCATTCCTGGGGCCTGTTCCGGGGCTTCCCGGAAACGTTTTCCAGATCCAGGTGTTCGTTCCCAATCCGGCGACTCTGGTTTCGGCCAATCCGAATCTTAAGGGCTTCGTGTTTCCGCCTCTGGTCGGGGTCACCATGACGATTAACGGAGTGACCAGCCAGAGCGGGATCTCGTTCTCGATCGCGCAATAACTCTACTGTTTCTCCCAATAGCTCCGCATCAGCTCTCGCGACCACTGCGGCTGGCGAACCTCCTCGCGCGGGAGGAACTCACGCATCACGGGCTTGATGTCGAGGACCGGCGTTCCATCGATGGCGTCCAAGCCCTCCACCAGCAGCGTCCGCCCTTCACGGGAAAGAATTCGGCAAATCGTGCTACCGATGCGGTTCGGGCGGTTCTTGCCTCGCTGCGCGAAGATTCCGATGCGAGGCCAGTCGGGATTATTGCGCGGATGGCGAGCGCCCGTGACAATCGTCCGCCGGATCGACCTGATCGAAGACGAAGAGGATCTCGGCATGGGAGAACTCTTCGATGCCATCCAGGGCTTCCGGGGCGAAGCGGTCATCCAAAACGATGCGGGACTGTTCCCCGCCCCAATTGTCGTCTTCGGCTGTGGTGCGCCGGGCCTCGACGCGGCCGATGGGCTGGATGGCAAGATCCATGTCATCCGCATTATGCCAGACCCCACCGGGCGCTATAGTCAAAAAAGACGGGCCCTTCGACTTTTTCCACACGGGGGGCGTCTCTAGCTACGGAGCCACTTAACGAGTGATCTTCCGGGAAGTTGAAGATCGCGACCTGATCGCCAAAGCGCGGCGGGGAGACGTGGAGGCGTTCAACCTCCTTGTGTCCCGGTGGGAGAAGCGCGTCTTCAACTACCTGCTCCGGCTGCTGGCGAACCGGGAAGACGCGCTCGACGTGAGCCAGGACGTGTTCTTGAAGGCGTATCAGAATCTGCCCAAACTCGGCGACGCGGATAAGTTCGCGGGATGGCTTTTCCGCATCGCGCATAACGAGGCCTTCTCCCTCCTGCGGCGCAAGCGCCCGGAAACGGAACTGCCGGCGGAATCCCATGTGGATCTCCGCCGGTCCGATTCCGGCAACCGCTTGCTGCCGCTGGAGCTTTCTTTGGCGGTGGAAAGCGCGCTGAAAAGCCTGAACGCGGATCAGCGCGAAACCGTGCTGCTCAAGGTGTATCAGGGCTTCAAGTTCGATGAGATCGCGGAGATTCTGGAGTGTCCGGTGTCTACCGTTAAGTCGCGTTTGTATACCGCGCTGGAACTGTTAAAGGCGGCATTGGCTCCCAGCGCCTTACGAGGGTAACAAGAGGTCAGTCATGAGTTGTGAATCCTACGATTGGAAAGCTTACGCGCTGGGCGAGTTGGAGCGCTCCGCGCGCACGGAAGCCGAGGCCCATGCGAATACTTGCCCGGCTTGCCGGGAAGAATTAGCGGCCCTGCGGCTGACGCTGGACGCCTTGTCGACGTTACGTGAAGAGGAGATCCCCCGCCGCATCGCCTTCGTCTCGGATCAAATTTTCGAGCCGCGCTGGCATCAGCGCCTGGTCCGGGCGTTGTGGACCCCGAATTTCGCCGCGGCTTGCATTATCGCCGGGGCGATTCTGGTGCATGCGTTCCGCGGACCGGTGAGCGATCCGGCGGCGGCGGCCGCGCAAATTAACGCGGCCGTCAACCAAGCTGTCGCCGTGGAAGAAGCGCGGCATGAAGAGGAGGTCGGCCGCATGGTCGACATGTTCAATGCGCGTGACAGCGCCATGTACGTCAAGACTGTGGGGTTGGTGCGTCAATGAAAACTTTACTGGTTGCTGCTTCCTTAGCGGCGCTGGCTACGGCCGGCGCCATCGCCGATGCGCCCGCCACGGTGCGCCGTTCCGTGATCCGGGCCGCGGAGCTCAGTCTCAATGAGCGTCTGGCGAAGATCTTTCCGGACACGCCTCTGGCTGTAACGGGCCAGGCGCGCGGCGTCTATATCGACGGTTACGGCGCGGTGTTCACCGCCGAAATGAATCCAGTCATGGATGGAACCAACGTGGTGCATCCCACGCTGCGGGCGGATGAGAAGGCGCAGGTGAAAGCCAAGAAAATCGCACGCATTCCGGATCTCAAGAAAGCGATGAAGGAGGCGCTGGTGGAAACTGCCGCCTCTCTCGACCCGGTTCCTTTGGACGAACAAGTCGTGCTCGAAGTCGTGCTCGACCGTTTTCTTTGGGAAGACGGCTCCGGCTACCCGGCGGAGTTGATCGTGCAGGCGCCACGGCGCAAGCTGCTCGACTTGAAACGCGCCGGCAACGCGGGCATCGATTCCGCCATTAAGTTGACCGAGCGCTAAGCCTTACCGATGCGCCTTGGCGAGATCCTCATTGAGCGCCGGCAGATTAGCCAGGAGGACCTCGACCGCGCGCTGGAGCTGCAGCGCGAACGCGGCGACAAGCTGGGCAAGATTCTGGTGGACCTAGGCTTCGTCGCGCATCGCGACGTACTGAGCGCGCTGGCCGAACAGTTGCAGGTTCCGGTGCTGGCGCTGGATGGTCCGCCGGCGGTTTCGCCGGAGCTGGAAACGCTCTCGCCCCGTTTCCTGCGCCAGTTCCGCTGTCTGCCGGTCATCCAGCATGACCACACCGTTACGCTGGCCATGGCCGATCCCAACGACTTCGAGACACGATCCACGGTTGCGTCCTGCACGGGGCTGGCTGTTTTACCGGGCATCGCCCCGGAGCAGGAGATCCTGGACGCGATTGACCGTTATTACGGCCAGAGCGCGAAGAACGAAACCGAGCTCGCCACGCCGGTTACCGATATCGAAGACTTGGAGCACCTGCGCGACATGGCCAGCGAGGCTCCGGTCATCCGGCTGGTGAACGCCATGATCGCGTCGGCGGTCGAGAAGCGAGCCAGCGACATTCACGTCGAACCGTTCGAGAAAGAGTTTCGCGTCCGTTACCGCATCGACGGAGTTCTGGTGAATCAGGACTCTCCACCGCGCGAATTCAAAGCCGCCATCATCAGCCGCATTAAACTGATGGCCCGGCTCAATATTGCGGAGCGGCGGCTTCCCCAGGATGGCCGCATCAAAATCAAGACCATCGGGCGCGAGGTGGATCTTCGCGTTTCCACCCTGCCGACGCTGTATGGCGAGAGCGTGGTGATGCGGCTTCTCGACCGGTCAGCGGGCGATTTTTACGATCTGGAGCGCTTGGGCTTCGACCAGCACATGCTCTCGCGCATGGAGTATTACACTTCCCTGCCGCATGGAATCTTCCTGGTGACCGGACCGACGGGTAGCGGCAAATCGACCACCCTTTACTCCGCGTTGAAGCGCATCAATCAATCGGACAAGAAGATCATCACCATCGAAGACCCGGTGGAGTATCAGATGGACGGAATCAATCAGATTCACGTCAATCCGCAGATCGGGCTGACCTTCGCGCAAGGATTGCGGCACATCGTGCGCCAGGATCCGGACGTGATTATGGTGGGTGAAATTCGCGACCGCGAAACCGCGGATATCGCTATTCGCGCCGCGCTTACCGGCCATTTCGTTTACTCAACGTTGCATACCAACGATGCGCCCAGCGCGATTTCGCGCTTGACCGATATGGGCGTCGACAACTACCTGATCACCTCCTCGCTGGTGGGCGTGCTGGCGCAGCGGCTGGTGCGCGGGATCTGCGCGGGGTGTAAGACGCCGGCGGGAACGACCATCACGCCCGACGGCGATACCATCGACACCTGGCGCGGCGCGGGGTGCGAGAACTGCTTCGGAACCGGCTTTCACGGGCGCATGGGGATCTTCGAATTGATGGAGTTGAGCGAAGACATTCGCAATCACATCATGAAGAACGACGATTCCAACAAGATCGCCGCCGCGGCGCGCCGCGACGGCATGCGCAATCTGCGCGAGGATGGATGGCTGAAGGTCCGGCGCGGGTTCACCACGCCGGGAGAGGTCACGCGCGTGACCCAGGAATTTTGATGACGACGGATCTTACTCCGCTTGCTAACGCGCGCGGTTCCTTAAGAACCGCGACTGTAAAGGAGCGGCGGTAGCCGTGAGTACGGCGTATTTCTTCAAGGCCGTCGCCTCCGACGGAAAAGTCCGCACCGGCAGCCTCACGGCGGAAACCGAGCGGCTGGCGGCCTCAGAGCTGCGCCGCCAGGGATTGATTCCGGTCGAGGTCAGCGTCAGGGCGCCGAAGAAGCAGGTCGCGATCAACCTTCCGGTGCTGGACGGCGGCCGCCGCCGCGACGTGCTGTTCTTCACGGGAGAAATCTCGACGCTGCTCAATGCCGGCGTACCGCTGGACCGCGCGCTCTCGATCACTTCGGAGCTCAGCGAGCGCGCCAAGTTCCGCGCGTTGGTTACGGACGTTCTGCGGATTCTCAAGAGCGGTAAATCGCTGGCCGATAGCCTCGCGGCGCATCCTACGCATTTCTCTGAGCTGTACGTGAACATGGTGCGCGCCGGAGAAGCTTCGGGATCGCTGGCGCTGATCTTCGAAAGGCTGGCTGCGTTCGAGACCACACGCGACGATTTGCGTGGCTACATCGTCAGCTCCATGATTTATCCGATCCTGCTGAGCTGCGTAGGCGTGGCGTCGATCATCGTGCTGCTGGAGTTCGTGGTGCCGCGCTTCGCCCTGATGTTTTCCGACCCGCATATCAAAATCCCCACGCCGACTCTGCTGATGATGCAGGCCAGCGCGATCATTCAAACCTGGTGGCTGCCGGTGACCATCACCCTGCTGGCCGCGTTGATCGCCTTCCGGATGTACGTCCACACCACGGCCGGACGGCTGCGGTGGGACACGTTCCGGTTGAAGATTCCGCTGCTGGGAGACGCGCTGCGCAAGGCCGAGACGTTGCGCTTCGCCCGCGCAATGGGGACGCTAGTGGCTTCGAGCGTACCGCTGGTTTCGGCGCTCGGCATCTCCCGGGGCATTCTGAATAACCAGTGGATGGCCGGATCGTTCGAGGCGGTCGCCACGGGAGTAAAGCGCGGCGAAGGCATCTCGCAGCCATTGCAAAGGACCGGGGCGTTTCCGCCGCTGGCGGGTTATCTGCTGAATGTGGGCGAGGAGACCGGCCATCTGGATTCGATGTTCTATCGCATGGCCGATATCTACGAAAACGAAACGCGCACGGCCATCCGGCGCTTCACCTCGCTGTTCGAGCCGTTGATCATTTTGACGATGGGCATCGTCATCGGGAGTTTAATTCTTAGCCTGCTGCTCGCCATCACGAGCATTAACGACGTGAATTTATGAACCTCAAGACACACAGGAATCGCAGCCGCCGACTCGGCGTCACGCTGATCGAGATGCTGGTTGTGGTGGTCATCATGGGCCTTTTTGTTGGGTTGGTGGGAGTGACCCTATTCCGCCGCGCCGACGAAGCCAAACGCACCGCCGCCCGCGCGCAGATTGACGGCTTCATGACCGCGCTCGGGTCCTACAAGCTCGACACGGGTAACTTTCCCACCACCGATCAAGGTCTCGCCGCGCTGCGCGTCAAGCCGGAAGGCGTCGATCAGTGGGCCGGGCCGTACATGCCCAAGGACATTCCCATGGATCCATGGGGCAACGCGTATCAATACATCTATCCCGGCACGCACGGCGATGAGCCGGACTTGATCTCCTACGGCGCGGACCGCCAGCCGGGAGGGGATGGAAATAATGCCGACATCGAAAGCTGGAGCAACGCGAAATAGAGCCCGCGGGGCGTTCTTGCGCCGGCGCAGGGCCGTAAAGCTCCGTTGCGCTGGCGCGTTTCAAGACGGCGTCACGCTGATCGAACTCGCCTTGGTGATGACCATCATCGCCCTGCTGGCCGCGCTGACGATGCCGACCGCTTCGGCGGGTCTCGATTCGCTGCGCCTGCGCACTGCCGCGGAACGAGTGGTCAGTTTACTCAACACCGCGCTGGACCGGGCCGACCGTGTCCAACAGGTGATCGAGATTCGCGTCTCGCCCGAAGACAATGCGATTTCGGCGCGATCCTCCGACATGAGCCTCAACCGCACGCTGTCGATTCCCGCGCCGGTGCATATTACTTCCGCCGGCCTGGAGCTCCCCAACGGGACCGCGCCTCCGGACGGTCAGCGCCGTTTCTTGCTCTATCCCGGAGGCACTCCCCCGCGCATCAGCATTGAGCTGGAGACGGCGGAGGGGCGCAAGCGGCGCATCTGGGTCGATCCGCTTACGGGCAATCTGCACTCCGACTTGGAGACCACGCCGTGAGAAGCCCAACCGTCAGGCAGAGGAGAAGACACCGCCAGCGCGGCTTTACATTGCTCGAGGTGCTGGTGGCCGCCGTCATCATGGCGATCGCCGTCGCGGGATTGATGGGATCTCTGGCGACCTCTACACGCAATGCCGCCCGGCTGTCGCAATACGATCGAGCGACGCTGCTGGCTCGCCAAAAGATGGACGAATTGCTGGTCGCGACGGAGCTGCGCCGCGGACTTCCGCTCCAAGGCTCCTTCGATCCCGCACTCACCGGGGGCCAGGAGATTGGATGGAGCGCCGTCGTACAGCCTTTCGAGATTCCGCCAGGCGCGGCGCCGGGCCAGTGGGTGGTCGACCGCATTCAGCTTCAGATCTGGTGGATGGATGGAGTCACGCGGCATGAGTTTTCCCTCGAAGGTTTCCGCCGCGGCATCTTGCAGCCGGGAGATCCCATAAATGTCCCGTAGGCCAACGTCCCTTAGGCGCGGGCGCGCGGGCCTTACCCTGATCGAAATGATCGTGGCTGTCACGCTGGTGGCGGCGATCATTACCGGCCTGCTGATGACTATGCGGACGGGTCTTGCGGCGTATCAAAAAGTCAACCAGCGGCTGGAGGACAACCGCCGCGCCATGGGGCTGGATCAGGCTCTGCACCGGCAATTGGGAGGGATGATGCCGGTCCCCACGGAGTGTTTGAATGCACCCAACGTCGCGGCGTTCTCCGGCGGTCCGGCGTCGTTACGATTTATCAGCAGCGCATCGCTCGCCGACGGATCGCGCGGATATCCCAGAGTGGTCGAATACCTGGCCGCGCCCGACCCTAACGGTGGCGTGCGGCTGATGATGAATGAGCGTGTCTATGCCGGGCCCTCCACGCTGATTCCATTTTGCGGTCCCGCCGGACCGCTTCCCGTTGGGCTCACGCCGCAATCGGTCGAGATGGCGGGAAAGATGGCCTACATCCGCTTCGTCTATCGCAAACCGATTCCAGATTCTCCGATGGGCGGCGATTGGGTTCCGGTATGGCAAGGCGTGCCCGATCTTCCGCGCGCGATTCGTATCGAGATGGCTCCGCTGGGGTCGGATCCTGCGCACCTTCCCATGCTCACGGTCAGCGTGCCGGTGCATTTGAATAAGTTGCTGCTCTACCCGTATGCCGACCAGTAGACGGAAGCGCCAGCGAGGCTCCGCGCTGCTCACCGTGTTATGGATGGCCGCGGCGCTGGCGGCGATCGCGTTCGCCTTGGCCAGCAGAGTGCGCTCCGAGACGGACCGCGTGGGTGGCGCCTCGGATGGTTTGCGCACCTACTATCTGGCCAGCGGGGCGGTAGAGCGGGGCATCCAGTGGATGCTATGGGGCTGGACCGGTTACAGCCAGACTAATCCGGACGGGACGGCGCGTTACTGGGCGCCCAACCAGCCGCGCATGATCATGCACTTTCCTAGCGGAGACGCCGTGGTGGAGTTGATTCCGGAATCGGCCAAGCTCAATATCAACACCGCGTCGCCGGACGAGCTGTACCGCGTCGTCGCGGCGGTAAGCGGCGATCCCGCTGCGGCGCAAGCGATTTCCGCGAGCATCGTCGACTGGCGTAGTCCCGGGCCTAGCCCCATGGATTCATTCTATTTATCGCTTGGACAGACCGGCGGGCCGACTTTCCTGCCGCGGCACGCGTCCTTTGAAGAGATTGAGGAATTATTGCTGGTGCGTGGGGTGACTCCAGAACTGTTTTACGGCAACTTCGTGAGCGACGCCGAAGGGCGGCTCTACGCCCGCGGCGGGCTAAAGGACTGCCTTTCGGTGTGGGGCGGGCATGGCCCTTATGACATCAACACCGCCAGTCCCGCTCTGATGGAGGCGGTGGGCGTGCCGCCATCGTCGGTCGGGCAGATTATGCAGCGCCGCTACGTACGGCCGTTTCATGACATGGGCGAGGTAGGGAACAGTGGGATCTCCGCGCCGGGGCTGACGGTGGGCGGCAACCTCATGTGGACCCTCCGCGCCACCGCGCGCCTGCGCCGCCCGGACGGTCGTCCTTCCGATGTGATCCGGACTTCGGCGGCGACGGTGAAGCTGCTCGATAGGCGGCAGTATTTCCAGATGCCCCTGCACGTGATTCGCTATTACGACGATGCCTGGAGTGAGTTGGCTGTCGCTCCTCCCGGTCCGCCGGCTCCCGCCGCGCCCGTTGTTGGAGCAGCCCTGCCATGATCCCGGCCCGATTGAAAAAAGCTCTGGCGTTCGGAAGCGGAGTAGGCATCCAGATTCTTGGTCCGCGCGGAGCGGAATCCCTGCATATCGCCGCCGCGCGCGTGCGTCCCAACGGCGCGCGCCTGGCCGGATCTTTGGTAATCGAGGATTTCCACAAGCTTCCGGCGGCGGAGTGGGGAGCCACCTACACCGCCTTCCTGCGCAAGCTTGGAATGGCGCACGCTTCGGCTGTGGTGCTTCTGCCGCGCACCGACGTGATCCTGCGTCCCATCGCGCTGCCCGGCGTATCGAATCAGGATCTGGATAATGCGGTTCGCTTTCAAATGGACGGGCTGCATCCGTACGGCGATGACGATGTGTACGCCTCCTGGCCTCGTCTTCCGGGCAGCAGCACAGTGTTGGTCGCCGTGGCCCGCCGCGACGCGGTGGAGCGTTACGCGGCGCCCTTCGAGGAAGCCGGAGTGCGCGTGGGAGCGTTCACCTGCTCCGCGGAGGCCATCTATTCCGCGCTGCGCTTGTTCGGCGATAAGCCGGCGCCGGAGTTGTTGGCCGTGGACGGCTCCGCAGGGACTCTCGAATTCTACGGCGAGAGCCCGTCGCGTCCGTTGTTTTCGGCCAACTTCGATGCGCCCAATGAACTCGCGGCGGAACGTGCGGCCAGTTTGGCCGCGGCGGAGCTGCGCATCGCTCCCAAGGACGGGGTTAGCCCGGAGCCCGTGCCGCTCGCTACGCTCGTCAAATGCGACTCGCCGCTTCCCTTCGCCGCCGCCATGGTGTCGGCCTGCCCGCGCGCCTGCCTGAACTTGAACTTGCTCCCGCCGGAACGGCGTCATGCCGGATCGCGCCTGCGCTGGGTGCTCACCGGTGCGGTTGCCGCGGTGGTGCTGGGGCTGGCGGCGTGGCTGGCTTTGCTTCCCTCGCTCGAGACCCGCAAATACCTTCAGTCGCTGAACCAGCAGATTGCCGCGGCGACGCCCTCGGCCAACCGGGCCGCTGCCATCGACAAGCAAGTGGACGATATGGAGCGGCGCATCCGCCTGCTGGATGGTCTTCGCGCGCGGCCCAAAGCCGACATCGACGTGGTGGCGGAGCTGACCCGGATTCTTCCGCCGCCAACCTGGGTCACCAGCATGCAACTCTCGGCCAAGCAGGTGGTCGTGTCCGGGGAGACGCCGGAATCGGCGCCGCTGCTTTCGGTACTGGACGCCTCCAAGCTCTTCGAAGCGTCGGAGTTTCAAGGCTCGCCCACGCGTCTGGCGACGGGTGGTGAGCAGTTTCGCATCAAGACCGATCGCGAGGGGGTTAAGTAGTGGAGCTTTCCCCGCGCGAGCGCCGCTTATTGTCCTGGATGGCGGTGTCGGTGCTGCTTTCGATCCCCACCTATTTCTTGTTCAATAGCGGCGGAGGCGGAGCTGCCGTGGTGGCGCCCACGGACTCGGTTTCTTTGGCCGAGAAGAGGCTGGCCAAGCTGCGCGACTCCGGCGCGACGGTTCCGCAAAAAGAAGCGATCCTCAAGTCGGTTTCCGCGGAGTTGTCCAAGCGCGAGGCCGGCTTGATCCGGACCGATACCGCGGCGCAGGCGGGAGCCGCGCTGTTGCAGATCCTGACCAAGCTGTGCGGGTCGCAACAGATCGTCATCAAGCAGCCGGAGCTGCAACCCATCGCGCCTCTGGGTGACGCATACGGTGAGGTGGTGGTGGCCATCAACATCGAGTGCCAGATCGAGCAACTGGTCAACCTACTGGCCGACATCTCCGCGCAGCCTCAGCTGCTCACTACCACCGAGTTGCAAGTCCAGGCGGCGAATCCCAAGCAGAAGACGGTGAACGTGCGGCTGGCGGTGGGCGCGGTGACGCCGCGGCAATTGGTTCCGGCCAAACCCGGCGAGCAAAAGCCGGGCGCGCAGAAGAAAGGAGCCGGCCTGTGAATCGCAGGATCGTCGCGCTGAATGTGGTCCTGATCGGACTGGCCGCGCTGCTGGCGTGGCAAGTGCGCCAAAGACGCCAGGAGGCCGCCGCGGAGGAACGCGCGGTCCTGCTCAAGCGCGGGAAGGAGCAAGCAGTGCTGGCTCCGCCGGCTCCCGTCCCGGCGCGCCCGGTGGCGCCGGCGGAGTACATCGACACGGTGCAGAGGATGCTCTTCTCCAAGGACCGCAATCCCAACGTGATTGTGGAGGTGCCGCCGCCCGCGCCGCCACCAAAGCCGCCTCCTCCCATGCCTGCGTTGCCCTACTACTACGGGCAACTGCATTTCGGAGGGCCTCCGGTGATTGAGCTGCGGCTGGTCAATAGCAAGGAGCAAAAGGGGTATGGGGCGGGCGAAAAAATAGGCGACTTCACCGTGGTCTCCTTCGATAGCGACAGTGTGACTTTCGAATGGAACGGGGAGGAAGTTGTGCGCAAGGTTGCCGATCTGAAGCCGAAACAGGAGCAGCAGCCGCAAGCCGCGGCGCCACCTCCGCCCGCGCAATCCAGCGCATCTTCTAGCGGAGTAATCGCCATTGGCGCGAACGATTCCAATTCCGCCGCATCCAGCGTCCCCGATGTGGTGGGGCCGGATGTCGGAGGCGGTTTTTACGGTTGCAAGGCGGGGGACGCCACGCCTTCGGGCACCGTCGTCAGCGGGTATCAGAAGACCAGCTCGCAGGGGCTGATGGGACCATCCTGCCGCTGGGAGCGGCTGAACAGATAGACAATGAGTGACCTCATGAAACATCGTTTCCTCTCTTCCGGTTTTTCTTTGATGGGTTGCGGCGCGGGACGGTTGGTAGCTGCGCTGCTGTGCGTCCCTCTGGCCTGGGGGCAAGCCCCGCCTCCCGCTCCGCCTGCCCCACAGCAAACAGCGCCTCCCTCACAGCAGACAGCCGGCCCGGCACAGGCTGCTCCTGCGCCGGCTCAGCCCGCTCCGAAGGTTTCTGCGGCCGACCTGGCGCTTAGCAACGCTTCGCTCAACGATGTCGTCGACCGGCTGGGTCGGCTGATGCACATCGTGCTGGTGCTTCCCAAGGAGGGCCTTGCGGGCAGCATCTCCATAAACTCCTACGGGGAGACCAAAGATCTTGACGCGCGCAACCTGCTGGACCTGATTCTGCGCATCAATGGCTACGCCATGCAGCAGGAAGGCGACGTGTACCGCGTGTTCCGGTTAGCCGACGCGATGAGCCAGCCCATCCCCATCACGGTCAACGGCCGCGAAGCGCCGGAGGACGATCAAATCGCCCTGGATATGATCTTCCTTAAGTACGTCACGGTTGGCGAGCTCACCAAAGTTCTGAACGAATTCAAAGGCGAAAGCGCCAAGATCGTGAGCTATGATCCTGCGAATCTGCTGTTCATTCTCGACAACCGCCGCAGCCTTCACCGGCTGCGCGAGATCATCGCGCAGTTCGATAGCGACGCCTTCAACAACCAGCGCGTGCATCTTTACGAGCTCAAGGAGGCCAAGCCTTCCGACGTGGAGAAGGAGCTGGACACCATTCTCAAGGGGATCTCCCTCGACAACAAGAACAGCACCGTGCATTTTCTCGCGATAGACAGCATCAACATGCTGATTGCGATCGCTCCCAACCCGGGTGTGTTCGAAACGGTGGAAGACTGGATCAAGAAGCTCGATATTCCGGCCAAGATTCCGGCGGGCGCCGTCGACGGTTATGTCTACACCGTGCTGTATGGCCGCAACGACTGTCTGGCGATGTCGCTGAACCAGCTATTCAATCCTGCCGCGGCAGTCACGCCGGGGATGGGCGGATACGCCGCATCGCCTTATGGAGGGGGGGCGTACAACAATTATGGCTACGGCATGGGCGGCAGCGGCGGCTATGCGGGGGCCTTCGGCGGGGGCGGCGGATATGGCGGCGGCGGGTATGGCGGTGGATATGGCGGCGGATATGGCGGCGGCGGGGGTGGCTTCGGGATGGGCGGCATCGGCGGAGGGTATGGCTCAGCGAACAACTTCAGCAGCGGCTTCGGCGGCAGTGGAGGATGCGAGGGGATGGGTGGGTTTGGCGGAGGAGGAACCGGCCCTTACGGAGCCCCAGCGTTCGGAGGCTACTCGGCGCAGACGCCCTTGGCGCAATTTACAACTTCGCCCAACACCCCGGCGCCGAACTCGAGTGCCAATGCTAATGCCAACACTGCTGTGGTCTCTGCCCCCGTCGCCGCGCCCGTACAGGAGGCGCCGCCGCGCATTGTTCCCCTGCCCTACGACAACAAACTCATGATCTACGCCGATCCGCAGAAGCTCCAGACCATCCTCAAAATGCTGAAGGAACTGGACCGCCCTCCGCGGCAGATTCTCTTGGACGCCAAGATCTATTCCGTCGACTTAACCGACAACTTCGCCAGCGGCATCGCGGCGTTTTTCGGGAATAACAGTGGCAACACGTCGGGGCTGGGTCTGGCCCCTCCGGCGCTATCCTTTGCGGGCGGGACCGCCACCTTGACCGCCGGCATGCTGGTGAGCAAGACGCGCGAGTTGCTGGGCGCGCTGAGTTTGAATGAAAACATCGGCCACGTGCATATTCTTTCCGAGCCGAGCCTGATCGCCACCGACAGCATCCCTGCCTCCATCAACGTGGGCACGCAAATTCCCGTGCTGACCTCACAAGTGGGGACGCCCTTGCAGTTAGGAGGCACCAACGCCTTCACGCAAAATATTTCGGGAGTCGACACAGGCGTGACGCTGGAGGTGAACGCGCGCATCAATCCCAGCGGGATGGTGACCCTGATCGTTAACCAGGAGGTAAGCGCGCCGGGCGGCAATGGAAGCGCCGCGATCAATCCGACGGGGGCCACCGGTTCCGGTTCCAGCTTGACCCCGTCGTTCTCTCAGCAGACCGTGCAGACGCAGATATTGGTCCATGATGGAGATACCATCGCCATCGGCGGGCTGATCGGGGAGACTACGCAGACCGCGACCAATGGCATTCCGTGGCTGAGCCGGCTTCCCTATATAGGCGGCCTCTTCGGAAGCCACACGTATTCGCACGAGCGGACGGAGATGATCCTGTTCATGACTCCGCATGTGATTTACGACACCACCGATCTTCTGGAAGCCAGCGACGAGCTGAAAGCCAAGGTCAAGAAGCTTCAGAAGTACATCAAAGATCGGGATTAAGGAAGCTCAACCGCGCGAGAGGCACGGAACTTTTCCACAGGCTTAACGCCGTTCGCAGACGGTCTGCATCCATTGAGACGCCGGATGTAACCGTTCCCTGTTTTCGCTTGACGCCGAATGCTTTGCGATGGTGGAATAGTCCAAACGCAGGCACGGGAAACTGGGTGCCCCCGGAGCGCAACCCCAATTTTTAGCTTGACTTGAGCCCGTGGAGAGTGGTATTTATAATCTGACTGCGTCCAGGGTGTAGCAGAAGCAGTTTCGTAGGCGGCATTCATTGACCGTGAATCCCGCGAGCACATAGATAACGAGAAGTCGAAAGACCGAGACAAGAGAAGTCAAAGCAACGATGAGCCATCGAGCACTGAGGCCGGGTAAACAGCAAGCGGCGCAAAGCGCCAGCGGGCGGTCCTGGCCGGCGGGTTTTCCCTGCCGCGCAGGCTTGAAAAGGGTCGAGAGGCATCAAGCTTGAAGAAATACCGTTTGAGGCTCAGGTTGAAAAGAACAACTTCCATCAATTCAAATACAGCTTTTCACAAGGAGAAGGAAATGGCAGATTTTCGCAGATGGCTTTACGCGCTTGCCCTAGTGGCCCTGCTCGCTGGGTTCACGGTTCCGGTTAGCGCACAAAACGCGCCGTTGGAGTGTATCGCCAACGCTGGCGTGCCTCCCACGGTACGCGCGGAAGGTTGGACTGAACTGATGGGCGACATCACCCTGAACTGCACGGGCGGCGTTTCAACGCCTGCTGGTCAACTGGTTCAGCCGGTGAACGTGCAGGTTACGATCAATACTTATCTCACCAGCCGTATTTTGTCCGGCAACTTCGTCGAAGCGTTGTTGATCATCGACGAGCCGCACTCCGCGACCAACCCCGGCCGTGCGATATTCTGAACTGCGGCGCTCCGGGTGCTCCGGACAGCGGTCCTTCGGGCTCGCAACGTATGCGCGATCGTGTCGACCGGTAATCCGGCGAATCGCCTATGCGGACACCAATGGATACGGCGCGACAGCTTGCGCTGGCACCACGACGGGGAGCACTCCGCCGCCTGCCAACAGTTATAGCTGCGGCCGCCCGAACGTGTTCCAGGGCCAGCTTGGCACGCCTGCCGTGTCTGGCCAGAGCAACGCCGTCACCTGGCTCGGCGTACCGCTGGATCCTCCCGGGACCACCACCAACCGCACCCTCCGCATCACCAACATCCGCGCGGATGCGCATGATGCCAACGGCTCCGCGGCTCCCGGCAATTTCGTAGCCAGCTACATCACTGCCCAGATCTCGATCAACGGCAACACTTCGTTGTCCTTGAACAATCCGCAGCAGATCGTGGCCTTCATCGGGCCTGGAATCGTTGCTGGCATTGGCGCCACCAACTTCAGCTTCCTGCAGTGCACGGCGCCGGGCACTCCTCAGCCGTCGTTCAACTGGACGGAAGGCTTCGCCAGCTCCTGGAAGGCGAGGAACATCTCCGAGATCCTCAACCAAACGGTCGGAACGACCTCGGGCAACGGCGTGATCCTCACGGGTGTCAGCAGCTATTGGACGTACGACGGCTTTGCCTCAACCGGGACCACGTTCAATCCGGGCGACTTGAATCAGAACGTCCCTGGCGCTATCTACAACACAGAGAGCGGATTCACGTATCCCGGCGCTGGCGCTACTCTCGACTCCGGGTCGGTGGATCCAACACCGACTAATCCTCCGCAGGGTATTGGAACAGTGCCTGTTACGGCTACCGCCGCTGCAATGACCAATGGGACCGGAATTGCAAATGCCGGCATCGCGAACACCGGTACTCGCTTGCAGGTTCAAATCTCGAATATACCGGCCGGGGTCACTGTATCGGTTCCCGAGGCGGTCTACCTCTATAACGGCAATTGCGGCAAAACCGGTCCCGTGTGCACGAGCAAGCCCACCGGTATCGCGATGTTGATAAACACGGACGCGGCTGGCGCTGGGTCATACTCCCCCGTCTACGCCGGCACGCTCGCGAGTGCGGCGACGACCACCTATGCCCCGATTCAGTCCAGCGGTTTGGCGGTCTACGAAGTAGTCTTCGCGGATCCGTTCAGCGTCGAGTCGGCCTCGATCACCACCACGGTGTCCTACACGCCGAACTTGAACCTGAACCAGCCGACGCCGAACCAGATCGCCCAGGCGTTCGGTGGCTTCGCTCCGTTCTATAGCACTGCTTCGGCTCACCTGCCGTCCAGCACGCTGACGATTCCGCGCTTCGTAACCGCGCAGATCCCGAGCAACTTGAATTACTTCGAGATCGTGCGCTGCGCCTGCAACCTGCTGTTCCCGTTCGTGACCAACGCAGGCGGTTATGATACCGGTATCGCAATCGCAAACACCTCCATGGATAACCTGGGTGTCGGTGGCACTTCCGCTGCGGCCAGCCAGTTTGGCGGGGTCGAGTTCTGGTACTACGGAACAACCGCCAGCGGCGGAGCGGCGCCCCCGACTCAGTGCACCAACGTGGCCAGCCCCGGCACTTGCCCAACTCCGAACGCCACTAGCTCCTCTAGTGCGATCGGACAGGTTCCCGCTGGCCAGCTCCTGACCTACGTGCTCAGCACCAGCGGCGGATCGATCGGCAACGGCCCGAACGGTCTGGCGCCCAACTGGGGCGCTGGATTCCAGGGCTACGTCATCGCGCAGGCGCAGTTCCAATACTGCCACGCTTACGCGTTCATCACCGCGGCCGGCGCGGGCCCGCTGTCGACCTCGATCTCCGAGGGCTACCTCGGTCTGCTGCTCGACAATGGTGGGTTCGTGAGCAATAGCTCCGGTATCGTCCGCACCAATCAACGCGGCGAGAGCTTGGTCCACTAATCCGGACCAATTCGGTACTTCGCAAAAAGGGGAGGAGCTTCGGCTCCTCCCCTTTTGCTTTTGCCGAGTCCCCCGCCTCAAAACATTTGAGCCCGTATGTGTTTTCGCTAGCGCGCCCCAGGTGCGTATGCTACACTTACAGTTGTCCACCCGCGTCCCATTTAAGATCCAAGAGGTACTTCCATGCTGAATCGTAATGCCCCGCTGGTGGTGTGTCTAGCGCTCCTGTCAGGCGCGGCCTTCGCGCAGAACCCACAGGGCGTTGGATATGCGGTCGAGTTCTCTGCGTCCTCGTCGGGCCAGTTTCAGGCATATCCCGAGAACAGCGCGACCTTCGCTAGCTCGTCGATCGGAAACACCGGTCCAGCGGGCCCCAATCAGATCATCGCCAAGCCGGACGGAAGCAAATTCTATGTTCTCGGCGCCGCAGGTCTCGATTCGATCGATCCAGCCTTCACCACGCCTAAGCCCATTAACGGTTTTACCGGAACCCTTACCCAGGGCACGATGACGCCGGACGGGAGATATCTCCTGGTGTCTTCGAGCCAGGGCACAGGAAGTGGGACCGTCTTCGTGCTCAATACCACCAACGATACCGTCGTACTCAACCAACCGGTTACCGGGAACATCATCGGCGTCGTGGTGAGCCAGAACGCCGGCACCGCATGGATCCTGGGAGAATCATCCGGCACCTTCATCACGATCGTCAACCTGAGTACCATGGCTCAAACCGGCTCCCCGGTCTTCCTGCGTGATCCCGCCACGGGTGGGTCACTGGGAGGCAACGCCACGTCGTTCACCTTGTCCCCTCTGGGTCTCCTATACGTTACTGCTGGGAATCAGATCCTGGAAATCAATCCCACCGTTCTCGCCACCTGCCAAGGCAACGCCGCGTTGACCTGCTCGCCGACGACTGTCATCTCCGTCAATGCAACGCCGGGGCCGCTTCAATTTACGCCCGATGGCGCGTTCGGTTATTTTTTGAATCAAACTCCCGCGATTGGCGGGCAAGCGCTTTACCGCCTGTCCTTCCCCGCTCACAACACCGTGACCTATGCCAGCACCGAAGTGTTCGATAGCGTGATGATCGCGGGCCAAAACCGGATCTTCGCGCACAGTCCCAACGATACAACTTTGTGGGACGTTGCCGGGGACCTGAGCAGCGTCACGGTAAGCACTCTGCAAAATGTGTTGCCGGCGACGGCGGTTTACTCAGCCGTGATCTCGGATGAACTGCCCTCAGCGAAGTACCTGTTCGTGATGGCGGGAGGTGTCTCACTCTCGGACGTTTACCTTGTGAACTTGTCCACCAACAGCGTGACCGCTCAGGCCGCCGCCTCACTCGGACTGGGGCCCCTGCAGTTTGTTTACGTTCCCTCGCAGAACCCGGCGGGCTTTACCACGCCGTTGACCTATAACGCCACCCAAACCAACCTGGCGGTTGGCGCGACCGCCAATCCGTTAATCGCGCGGGTGCTGGACCAAAACGGCAATCCGGTCTACAACGTGCCGGTAGTGTTCTCGGGCGATCCTTCGCTGACCATCAACCCGGCCAATACCACGACCAACGCGAGTGGTTTCGCTCAGGCCATCGTCACCATGGGAAGCAACCCGGGCAATTTTCCCGTCACGATGACCGCGGGAACCGGCAACAACACGATCACCGCTACATTCTCGCTGGCGATCCCCGGCGGCAGCACCGGCACAGGCACTGGACCGAACGGAACCAACCAACTCAGCATCGTTACCGGAAATGGGCAACTGTTCGAATCCGGAGTTCTGCGCCTTGGGGCGACGAATAATCTCCTTACCGTTCAACTGGTCGACATGAATGGAAATCCATACCCCAACCAGAACGTAACGTTTACGGTTACTGGGCCGGCGATTGGGGTGGTTGGAACCCCCCAAACCACTACGGATCAGAATGGGATGGCGAACTCATCGTTTTTTCCAGGGTATCCGGGCGAGAGCATACCGTTCGAGGCCACCACGGTGGTCGCCTCGGCTACCGATACATCGAATAATGCCCTCGGCTCGGTGACCTTCACCGAAACCATCTACCAAAACAACTTGGACGGCACCGGAGCGCCCACGGTCACGATCACCCAGCCGAGCAACACGCTGACGCTCACCGGCGGCGAAGGCGCCGTGATTCCCAACGCCATTTCCGCGGTGATCTATTCCGGCGCCTTCGGCAGGCCCCAACCAATTCCAAATCTGGGCATCCGCATCGCCGACGCGAGCAATCCAAACTTGAACGGCGCCGGCACTTGTCAAGGCAATCCGTTAAGCGATCAGACGGGGACCATCAACTGCAACTTCATTCCGGCCTGCGCGACCAGCATCGGCGCGAACGGCTCCACGCTCGGCTTCGGTTTGCACGGATTCGATATCGTTGTCGGGGAGTATGAATCCTCCACCGGCTTTGGCGTCATCATCACGCAAGGGTCGACGCAGATGCTGACCATTCCTACCAACGGCGGCAACAAACAGAACGGGAGCGCGGGATCGGCGCTACCCTTGCCTTTAACTGTGCTGGTTACGGACGCTTGCGGCGCGGCGACCCCCAATATCCCGGTGACCTGGAAGGTTACATCAGGGTCGGGGACCTTATCGGCAACCTCCACGGTCAGCAACGCCGGCGGAACGGCATCCACAAAACTCACCCTTGGGACTAACTCGGGGAGTGTCACCGTCACCGCGACCATCAACGGCACTACGACGGTTACTTTCACCGAGACGATCAACGCCATCGTCGGCAGCCTTTCACTTTTCTCGGGCGAGGGACAGAGCGCGCTGGAAGGCGCACCGTTCAGCCAGCCCTTGGTATTCGCCCTCAAGGACAACAAGGGCAATCCTCTGTCCGGGTTCACGGTCAATTTCTCCCTGGCTGGAGGGTCAGCCGCCCTCAATGTCACTTCTGGGACGACCAACCCGCAAGGCCAGGTCTCTGTTAGCGTGACAGCGGGAAATACTCCCGGCACTGTAACGGTCAACGCCACATTCCAAACCTTTTCTGCTTCCGCCACGTTAACCGTGACCCAACAGGGGCCGGGCGTGTCGGTCACCAGCTTTGTGAACGCCGCCAGCTTCCAGGCAGGTCTGGTTCCCTGCGGCCTCGCGACAGTCACCGGCAGCGGTCTCGACACTACGGTCAACAGCCTGTTTACGGGCAGCACGTTGGGAATCGGTCCGCTGCCCTACACGCTGGAGGGCGTCAGCATCTCCGTCAATGGCTCCGCGGCGCCGATACTGAGCGTATCGAATCAAAACGGCGTGCAACAAGTCAACTTCCAGACGCCGTGCGAAGTCACCAGCGGCCCAGGAACCGTGAATGTGGAAGTGGGTTCCGCGACCACCACCGTTTCGGGTGTCGTCATCTATCCGATTCAACCCGGAATCTTCACCTACGCGGGACCCGGTGGTGTGAATTATGCGGCCATCATCAGCGAGCAGAATGGCGGCTACCTCACGCCCAGCAATCTCGCGCACGCCGGCCAGGCGTACGTCATGGTGGTCACCGGCCTGGGTCAAACCACGCCCAACGCGGTTACCAACTCGCCTGGAACGGGCTCTCAGACGGTCTCGCCCTCCGAAATCACGTTGGCGATCGACAACATCGGAGTGCCGGTCACCTCCGTCCAGTATGTGGAAGGAGCGGTCGGCGAGTACCTGATTACCTTCACCATTCCGGCCACGGCCAACGGCCAGCCATTTCCGACTGGAACAAATCTGCCGATTAGTCTCGGTGGTCTCACGTCCAGCGGCCAGACCATCTTCGATAGCGAAGCCGTCGCGATTCCCGGAATCGAGTAACCCTCAATAGAAAGGGGCAGGTTCGCCTGCCCCTTTCTAGCACTGGCAGTTCCTCAATCCAACTCAGGCTGCGTCGAGGTTGCCCACTTGAACTCCGCCACTCCCGTGCCGGCGTTAAAGTAGATCAGGTTCGGACCGCCGATGGATCCGTAGGCGCCGTTGGTGTCGAGACCATCCGGTACTCCGCCGAAACCCTGCGCCACTGGACCGCGATCCCATACGTCACCGGCGAAATCATTCAGCGCCAGGGTGGTGTTGCCAGGACCGGGAACCGTCGCCTGGATCAACCAGACCGCAATTCCTTGAGGATTGGGGTCGGGAAGCAGGAAAAACACATCGAAGCCGTCCAGCGCTCCGTCGACAAGCTGAAATTGGATGTTGGGGAAATTCTTCTGAGCCAGGGTCAGCACCTGTTGCGCCTGAGCCTGCGTGGCGAACATGTTCCAATCCGCCCTGGGAACCGGATAAGTGGAAGTGCCATAGACCATGGTCACCCCCTTGGGTCGTGTGAGCATGAGTTGAAGTCCTCCTTCGCCCCATGCTGCCTCTATTCCCCGCTTGCAAGGCTGCGCGCCGAAGCGCCAACCGGCGCATTCGAGAAGAGTAATTTCCCCGCGATTTACGCCGATTGCATAGCGGACTCGTAGGCCTGGACGGCGGCGGTGATGTTGGTCCCGTAGGCTCCCTCAGCGGCAACGGCGGCCTCGGCGGCGGCCTGCTGGCTCTGAGGCAGATACTGGATCAAGGCGGGATTGGGAAGATTGTCGGCGCTAAGCCCGGCCGTTCCGGACGCCGGGTCAGAGTTCGAATTATTCGCGGCCGCGAGAATCTCCGGATTCGATTGGATCTGGTTGTAGCTGAGATTCCACGGTGTGTCCGGCCCTGCGTTCGCATTCAGAAACTGCTGCATCGAGACACCGCCAGTGCCGTAATCCGTGCCGTATTGATAGGCCAGTTGCTGGGCCTGATTGAGATCGCCGAAGGTCATTGTGGTGCCGGGGACAGTAGCTGTCGGCGCGCCCCCTCCCGTACCTGAAGCAGTCGCGAGCTGAAACGCCACTTGCTGCGGCGTCAGCGTGGACCAGGAGCTTTCGAGGGACTGCATCTGTTCCTGGAGCGTGGTCACGGTCATTCCGGAAATCGAAGTGGTCGTTGCCTGAGCCGCGGGAATGGCCGCTGAAGCCGCAACAAGCGACGACATCGCTGCCGGGACCGCTGCGGCTGCGGCCGCTTGGGTCTCCTGTTGCGCAGCGGCCGCCGGACTGGTCAGGGTGACAAGATATTGACTAGCGCCGGAATTTTGTCCCTGTTCCGGCTGAATCGTGATCTGGATTGGGGATCCGTTCCCGGATTGGCTCATGAAGCTCTCCAGCGCTGATAAGAGCTGCTGGGAAAAGGAACTGGTTGAAGCGGCGGAGCTTGTGGCGCTCGACGCAGGGGTGCCGGTGAGAGTGAGTGAGTCCATCAACGGGGTTGACGAGTTGCTGGTTGAAGAAACCATGACGAATTTAACTTGCCTCCGCCGATAAGGGAGGCACGCGAATCGCCAAACTGCGCGGCAACCGGTGAACTAGTTTGCCGGTTCCGCGAACCTTACCCGGATGGGGAATGCCATCTGAAAAGGATCCACTATGACGGCGATGTCGAGGGAAAGAGTCTTCGGCGCGCCTTGGGAAGGATCGAAGCTAAACTCGATCTTCGCGTCCTGTCCGGAATTGACATTTATCTGCTCCAGTTTTGCCTTGAAACCCGGCAAATCCGAGGGCACATTCAACAAACTCAAGGACACTGAGCCCGGCACGTTGTTGTGGAACACCACCGTTGCCGAAGACGGCTTATCCACCGCCAGAGTCACCTGATCCGGCTTTACCCCCGTGGCATTGCCAGTTTCGCTGAGGATCCGCTGAGCCTCAGCGGCCATGGTTCCGTCGTTGATTTTCCGAGTCTCGGTCTTGGCGGCAGCGCCGGCCGGAGCCAGGTCGGAGGATGGTCCCATGGGCGTCACCCACCCGCTGGTTACAGGCTTGTCGTGATATACCCACTTCCCGTTCTCCACGCTCCAGTTCGTGTCCCAGGTCTGGTCGACGTTCGTATCCTGCGCGAAACCCTCCGCCCGCCAATGCTGGATCGTCGTGACATCCACCTTCACTGTCGCCTTGGTGAAATCGCTGGAGTAATTGATGGAATTGATCTTGAACTTCTTGATCTCCTGCTTAGGAGCGGCGAAGTAGTAGTCCTGCGTGTCTTCGGCTACGAAATTCAGGGCTTGGCGGAATTTGCTGTCGACAAAATCCTGGAAGAAGCCCGTGACATTCGCCCGCAGCGCTCGATCGACCTCCGGCGGCGGCGCGGACCCGTCCGCTTGCCCGAAAACCGAACTGGAGATCAAGAAAGATGCGGCGGCAATCAATGCAAGCCGGGATCGAGAGGCCATGGGCGCTCCTTCAGTATATGTGTTCATTGTAGCAATTCTCCGTTTTGGAAGAGCCGCCGCGGGACTCGGAACACGGCTGCTAATCACGATAGACGCGGAAAGCGGTCGAAGGTTAGTGAGCCTTGGAGGCCCGGTCCACCTCAACTTGAACGATCTGCTGGAGCACCTGGAAATCGACGCCGGAAATCTTGCGTCCGTTGATGAACATGGTGGGCGTGCCGGTCACGTTCAGGGAGTGGCCCTCGGCGATGTTCTTCGCCACGTCGGGATCGGAGGCCTTGGTGGCGATACAGCGGCCTAACTGAACGCCGTCGATGCCGTTTTTCCCAGCCCAAGCGACGATTTTATCGGTCAGGTTGTCGGGATTGATGTCGTCCTGAGTCTCGTAAAACCAATCGTAGACCTTCCAGAACGCCTGCGGGCTTTGACGGTAGACGCAGCGCGCTGCATCCGCAGCCGCGCGGGCCCAGGGGTGAATCGATTCCAGCGGGTAATCCTTGAACACGACGCGAACCTTGCCCGGCTCCGCGCTGGGCAGAAGCTGGCGCAGAATCGGCGCTTCGGCGCGGCAGGAAGGGCATTCGAAGTCGCCAAATTCGACGATGGTCACCGGAGCCGTCCCGGCAGGGCCGAAACTGGGTGCGCCAGCGGTAACCAGCTTGTCCAGGTTGATCTGGAACGGATTGCCCTTGAGATTGAACGCGGGCACGGAACTGGGGGCGCCGGGAATGACGGTCTGGCCGTCGGCGGAAAGGAAGTAGGTTTCCTCCTTGGTATCGCTGTTGTAGCTGAGATGCACGTCGATTTCGGAGAAACCAGGCAGGGACTTGGCGGGCTTGGGATCGGCAATGGTGACCCCGACAGCAGGGACCGTTAGCTCGTAGTAACGAATCGTGGCCTCGAACGCCGCCTTATCGAAGGGCTTGGTTTGCGCGCAGGCGGTTAGCCCGATCAGGAGAAGAAGTCCGAACCTCATGGGTTGTGATTATGGCTGGGAGGCAGGGACTCGAACCCCGATACGCAGATCCAGAGTCTGCAGTCTTACCATTAGACGACCTCCCACCAAGACGAATTTCAGTTTAACATTTTGCCGCGCGCGCCGCGATTCGGCGCTATCCGGGAACAAAGGGAGGGGTGTTACACTGGTCGATACCTATGGCCATCAGTAAGGAATTGCTGGAGATCCTGGTCTGCCCCTTGTGCAAGGCGCCGGTGGAGCTCAAGCAGGACGAAAACGGCCTGAAATGCGTCGAGTGCAAGCGCGTGTACCCCATTCGCGACGACATTCCGGTAATGCTGGTGGACGAAGCGCGCATCGAAGAGTAAATGCCATCCCTGGCTCCGGGCTCGTCGGTCATCGCGCGGCTGCCTGCCGGCTCCCGGATCGCTGTGATCCGTTTGCGCTCGCTGGGCGATTGCGTGCTGACCACACCCGCCCTGGAACTGCTGAAGACGCACCGGCCGGACCTGCGCCTCGCGGTGGTGGTTGAAGATCGTTTTCGTGAAGTGTTTGAAGCGAATCCCGATATCGAGCGGATTCTGCCGCCACAAGCCGGAGCCTTGCTCCGCTGGCGGCCGCGGATGGTCTTGAACCTGCACGGCGGGACGCGGAGCATGGCCCTGACCACAGCGTCGGGAGCAATCATACGCGCGGGGTTCGCGCATCACCGGTACAGTTTTCTTTACTCCGACAAAATCCCGCGAGCGCAGGAAATCTTGGGCGAAGAGCGGCCGGTACACACGGCGGAACATATTGCCAGCGCGACGTTCTGGATGGGCATTCCGCGGTATCCGATTCCGCGCGCCAAGCTCATCGCGGAAAGACCGCCGAAGGTTTCAGCGGAGGGCCCTGCTTCTGAAGGCTACGCCGTGTTTCATCCCTTCGCCTCTGAGCCGGCCAAGACATGGCATGCAGCGCGGTTCCTCGCCTTAGCCGCGCATCTTAAAGACGCCTGGGGCATCGAGCCTGTTTTCGTCGCCGGGCCGGGCGATAATACGGCCGCGTTCGAGCGCTTTCGAGTGTTCCGTGGGGCTCCGCTGAGCGAAGTGAAGAGCCTGATTTCCGGCGCGCAAATCTTTATTGGGAACGACAGCGGGCCGGCGCACATTGCGGCGGCGTTCGGCGTGCCGGTGGTGGCGATCTTCGGAGCTTCGAATCCGGCGGCGTGGGCGCCGTGGCGAACCGAAGCCCGCGTACTTACCTCGCCACAGGGCATCGCGGGGGTGGAAACCGCCGAGGCGATCGAAGCGGTGGAGGCTCTGCGGCGCGTGAAGGAACATCGCGCATGAAGGAATTGAGCCGGGTGCTGCGTTACTCCGTGCCGTACACGCCGCACCTGCTGGCCTCGATTGTGCTGATGGCGTGCGTTGGGGCCGCGCAAGCGCTGACCGTTCTACTGATTCAGCCGGTGTTCAATCGCGTGCTGGACCCGAAGGCTCCGGACGCGCCGGTGGTGCTGTTCACCGTTCCCGTTTGGAACCATCCGGTTTACCTCAGCAGCTTTGTTCCTGGGTCGCTGCACAACATCTGGAACATGGTGGCGTTCGCCATTCTGGTAGTGTTCGCTGTCAAAGGAGTGTGCGATTACACGGCGAACTACCTGGTCAATTACGTGGGTTTCTCCGCGGTGACGGATCTGCGGCAGGACGTATTCGACAAAGTGCTCCTGCAGGACGCGCACTTCTTCGAGACCAATTCCACGGCGCGCGTGATGAGCTCCATCATGAACGACCTGGAAAAAATTCAGGTGGCGCTCTCCGGGATCTTGGCGGACCTGCTGCGGCAAAGCTTTACCGCCCTGGGGTTGTTGGCCGTGGTGCTTCAGAAAGATTGGCGCTTGGCGTTGGCCAGCCTGACGGTTCTCCCCTTCGTGCTGGTGCCGACGCTCAAGCTGGGCAAGCGGATTCGCGGCACGACACGGCGCGCGCAGGACGCCGCGGCGGAATTGAACCAGGTGCTGCAAGAAACCCTGAGCGGGCATCAGGTGGTGAAATCGTTCGTGGCGGAAGAAGTGGAGTCCAACCGCTTCCGCGACCGCGCATCCAAGTTGCGGCGCGCCAATCTACGCTATGTGGCGCAGCAGGCCATCGCGTCCCCCTTGATCGAGTTTTTCGCCGCCATCACCATCGTGGGTCTGTTACGCTACGCCCGCGCTCAGATTCTGTCCGGAGCGATGAGCACAGGCGATTTCGTGGGATTCGTCACCGCGCTGCTGATGTTGTACGAACCGGTGAAGCGGCTTACGGGGATTCACAACATCTTCCAGCAGGCTCTAGGCGCGTCGCAGAAAGTGTTCGAGTATCTGGATCGCGATCAACAGATCAAGGACGGAACGGCGCGAGCCGGTAAATTCGAAAAATCGATTCAATTCGACCACGTCAGTTTTCGCTATCCCGGGTCTGCCCAAAATTTTCACATGGAAGGGATCCATCTGGAGGTGAAGGCGGGGGAAGTGGTGGCGCTGGTGGGCGGGAGCGGCGCGGGGAAAACAACCTTGGCGAATCTGGTTCCGCGATTTTACGACGTGACCGGCGGCTCCATCAAGATCGATGGCAGAGACGTGCGGGAGCTGCGGCTGAAAGGGTTGCGCGATCAGATCAGCCTGGTTGCGCAGGACACCTTTCTGTTCAATGACACCGTGGAGAACAACATCCGCTACGGCCGGCCGGGTGCTTCCGCCGAACAGGTGAAGCAGGCGGCCCGGGCAGCGCTGGCCGAAGAGTTCATCCTCCGCCTTCCCGACGGTTATGCGACCATCATTGGCGAACGCGGCGCGAAGCTGAGCGGCGGCCAGAGGCAAAGGTTGGCGATCGCGCGCGCTCTCTTAAAGAACTCGCCGATACTGATTCTGGATGAGGCCACGTCGCATCTCGATTCGGAGTCTGAGGCCCTGGTGCAGCGGGCGTTACAAACGCTGATGCAGCATCGCACCGTGATCGTGATCGCACATCGCTTATCGACGGTACGCAAGGCCGACAAGATCGTGGTGCTGGACCGGGGACGCATCGCCGAGACGGGAACGCACGAAGAGCTCGCCAATCATGGGGGGATTTATCGCCGCCTGCACGACTTGCAATTTCTGGAAGTGGATGTGAACCTATGAATCCACTTCCATCGCCACTACGATCGATGACCGGTTTCGCCCGGGTCCGGCGGCACTGCCAGGACGGTGAGCTGGTGGTGAGCGTGAAGAGCGTGAATCATCGTGGCCTGGACGTGCATGTACGCGGCCCGGAAGGAGCGGATGCATTCGAGGGCTCGATTCGCGCGCTGGTGAAGAGCCGCATGGCGCGTGGGCACGTGGAGGTCCGGCTGGCGCTGCCGGGAGGAGCGGAGGGCGCAGGCGCTCCCGTGTTGAATCGCGCGCTGCTGGAGGCGTATCTTAAAGCGTTTCAGGACGCGGCTGACGCACACGGCCTGGATGCGGAGCCGGATTTGAACGCCGCCCTGCGTATTCCGGGAATGTTTGCTTCGACGGACAACGCCGAGCCGGACGAAAGATTGGGCGCGGTGCTGACGGAAGCGTTGGAGGAGGCGCTCGCCCAGCTTAACTCTTTTCGCGAGCGCGAGGGCGCGGAAATCGCGGGAGAGATGCGTAAACATAACGCGCGCCTGACCGCTGGAGCCGCGGAGATGGAGCGGATTCGGGAGGGCGCGCTGGAGGCGTTCCAGAACCGGCTGGCCGAACGGCTGAAGGATTTGCTCAAGGGCGCGCAGGTGGAACCGCAGAGGCTGGCTCAGGAAGCCGCGATTCTGGCGGACCGCAGCGACATCGGCGAGGAGTTGGCCCGGCTGCGGATTCACTCCGCCCAGTTGGGCGCCCTGCTGGATAGCGGGGGTGAAGTGGGGAAGAAGTTGGATTTTCTGTTGCAGGAGATGAACCGGGAGACCAACACGATTTTGTCCAAGACCGGCGGAATCGGGGAGACGGGCCTGCGGATTACGGAGCTGGCCCTGGCGGCGAAGGCCGATATCGAAAAGATCCGGGAGCAGAGTTTGAACCTGGAATGAGCAACGTATTCGTTATTTCCGCGCCGTCGGGATCGGGGAAATCGACTCTGGTTCATGAGGTGATGAGGCGGCTGACGCGGCTGCGGTTCTCGGTCTCTTACACCACGCGGACGCCGCGGGGCGACGAACAGAACGGGAGAGAATACTACTTCATTGACCGCGAGGATTTCCAGACCCGGGTGGCCAGAGGCGAGTTTCTGGAGTGGGCGGAGGTTTTCGGCCACTTTTATGGCACGCACGCCAGCGTGCTCGATCAGGCCAAGGCCGAGGGGTTCGACCTGGTGCTCGACATCGATGTCCAAGGTGCGAGACAATTAAAAGGGAAGATTCCGGCTGCGGTCTCGATATTCATTCTGCCTCCCAGCCGGGAGGTTTTGGAGCAGAGACTGCGGGCGCGCTCGCAGGATTCCGAAGAGGTGATTGAGCGCAGGTTACGCGAAGCGGCCGCGGAGATCCGCAATTATTCGGTTTATGATTACGTGCTGGTGAATCACGAAGTGAACGCCTCAGCGGAGCGGCTAGCCGCGATCATTGAGGCGACGCGGAGCCGCCGGGAACGGATGGAACGCGAGATCCGGCCCATTCTGGAGAGTTTTGAAAATGGCTGAAACCAACATCAAGCAAATGGCGCAGAATACGATTCCGGACGACCCGGAAGCCAGCGCCTATCGATTTATTATCGTGGCGGCGAAGCGCGCCCGGCAGTTGCAGAACGGGGCGCGGAGCTTTCTGCCGACCACCTCGAAGAAGCCCACGGTGGCGGCCATGGAGGAAGTGCGCCGGGGATTGGTGCAGTACGACGATCCCAGCCTGCCCCGGCCGGAGTCGCTCGAGGCTCCCACGGAAGTCTAAGAACAGTTCGTTTGGGTAACGTTGGATGCCGGCTTATTTGGGCCTATGAATGTAGCGCTCGGCGTTGGCGGTGGTGTAGCCGCTTACAAGGCGGCGGAGCTGGCTCGCGCTCTGATGGAGCACGGCTTCACGGTGCAGGCAATCCTGACTGACGCCGCGCAGGAGTTCATCACGCCTTTGACCTTCGCCGCGCTGACCGGGCGCAAGGTGCTGACCAATTTGTTTGCGGGCTCCCAGGGCAGTTCCGAAGACACGCTGGCCAGCTCCGTGGAACACATCAGCGTCGCGCAACAGCATGACGTTCCTGGTGATAGCTCCTGCTACGGCGGATCTGATGGCGAAGCTGGCGCACGGTCTCGCGGGCGATTTTCTTACCACCACGTACTTGGCGTTCACGGGTCCGGTGGTTCTGGCGCCGGCGATGAACAGCAATATGTGGAACCATGCCGCCACGCGTGAGAATCTGCGCATCCTGCGGGAGCGCGGGCATGTGATTGTCGAGCCGGAGGATGGCTTGCTCGCCTGCGGCACGGTGGGGCCGGGAAGATTGGCGGAGCCGCACAGGATTGCGGAGATCGTGGCGGGTCTGCGGACGCGCCCCGCGCCCGTGGTGCGGAAGCACGATTTGGAGGGCGAAACGGTGTTGATCACGGCCGGTCCCACGCAGGAGCCGCTGGACGCCGTGCGGTATCTCAGCAACCGGTCCAGCGGCAAAATGGGTTATGCACTGGCGGCCGGCGCATTGGAGCGAGGCGCGCGGGTGATTCTGGTCTCCGGCCCGGTGCATCTGGAGCCGCCCAAGGGCGCCGAAGTGGTTCGCGTCCATACAGCGGTGGAAATGCGCGCGGCTGTGATGAAGCATCTGGCGGAATCGACCATCATCATCAAGGCCGCGGCGGTTGCGGACTATCATCGCGTGGACGCGCCGCAGCACAAGGTGAAAAAGACGGCGGCGAGAATGTCACTGGAACTGGATCCCACACCGGACATTCTGGCGGAGCTGGGGCGCAAGAAGGGCGACCGGCTTCTGGTTGGTTTCGCGGCGGAGACGGAGAACCTGGTGGAAGAGGCTCGCCGCAAGCTGGAATCGAAGAACTGCGACATGGTGGTGGCCAACCTGGTCTCGGCCGAGGGCGAAGGCTTCGAGTCGGACGAGAACGAAGTGGTTCTGGTGATGAGCACAGGTGAGGCCATTCCGGTGAAGCGGGCGCCGAAGACAGCCATCGCGCACCGCATTTTTGACGAGATGATCAAGCTGCGGCTGGCGCTGCATAGTTCGCGATGAATCCCGATGAGCTGCGGCAGACCTTGGAGTTTTATCGCGATCTCGGCGTGACGGACCTGTATCGCGCCACGCCCGCCTCCGAAGTGAGCCGCGAATTCACGCAGATAAAGGCGAATCCAAAGGAACCAGAGATCGCGCTCCCCACGCTTGAACCGGAAGGCGACACTCTCGCCAAAATCCAGCAGGACATCGGGCCGGATTGCCGCCGCTGCCGGCTGTGCGAGCAAAGGTCGAAGATCGTATTCGGCTCCGGCGATCCGCAAGCGCGCCTGGTGTTCGTGGGCGAGGGTCCGGGCGCGGATGAGGACGCGCAGGGGCTGCCCTTCGTGGGCCGCGCGGGTCAACTTCTGACGCAGATGATCGACGGAACGGCCTCGAAAGAGGGCATCCCCATCCGCCGCGCGGACGTCTACATCTGCAATGTGGTGAAGTGCCGCCCTCCGGAGAATCGCACGCCGCAGCCGGATGAGATGGAGATTTGCGGACAGTTTCTGTTCCGCCAATTAATGGCGATTCGTCCCAAGGCGATTTGCGCGCTGGGCTCGACCGCGGCGAAGGCTCTGCTCAATACCAAGGACGGCGTAACGCGGCTGCGCGGGAATTGGCAGAAGTGGCGCGATATCCCAGTGATCGTGACGTACCATCCTTCTTACCTGCTTCGGCCATACAATCAGGACGCCAAGCGCCAGGCTTGGGAAGACCTGAAGAAGGTGCTGCATTTCGTCTACGACTAAGCCCGTACAGCGCGGTTTATTCATCACCTTCGAAGGTCCGGAGGGCAGCGGCAAGTCGACGCAACTGCGCCTGCTCGGCGCGCGCTTGAGAGAGATGGAACGGCCGGTGCTGGAGACGGCCGAACCCGGCGGTACACCCATCGGCATGCAGATCCGGCGCGTACTGCTGGACGCGGCTAATCAGGAGCTGCGGCCTACAACCGAGTTGCTCCTCATGTTCGCCGCGCGGGCGCAAAATGTCGAGCAGTGGATTCTGCCGGCGCTGTCCGAGGGCCGCGTAGTGCTGTGCGACCGCTTTACGGATTCGACGCTGGTGTACCAGGGCTCGGCGCGTGGGATGGGCGCGGAGGTGGTGTACGAGGTCGATCGCATCGCCTGCCGGGGCCTGGTTCCGGATCTGACGCTGGTGATCGATATCGATGTGGAGACGGGGCTTGCGCGTGCGCACCGGCGCGCCACTCGTACTCAGGATGTGGAAACCCGGATGGAGCAGCAGGATCTCAGCTTCCATCGCAAGGTGCGGGACGCGTACCGGCAGTTGGCCTCGGACGATCCTCAACGCGTGAAGTTGATCGACGGTAGCCGGACGGAAGCCGCGGTCGCGGCGGATGTGTGGGCAGCGGTGTCGCCGCAACTGTGAGCGCGGTACTCAAGCCGTCGGGACTCTGAGACAATCGAGGGAAGCGGGCCCTTAGCACAGCGGTTAGTGCAGCGGACTCATAATCCGTTGGTCGTTGGTTCGAATCCAACAGGGCCCACTAATTCTTTCAGTCGAAGAATGGCACGAAGCGTGCCCTTGGTCCACCGCAACAGTTGCGTCTGTGGAAGGAGCACAATCATGCGCCATGACCTGGTACCCGGAACCGTTTTCCCTGACTATCGGTTGCCCGATCACACGGGCACACCGCGCAGGCTCAGCGAAGTCCAAGGCGACGATCCCCTGATCCTAACGCTAGCGCGCGGCCACTACTGCCCGAAGGAACACCAGCAGCATCGGGATCTTGCCGCGTTTTATCCAAAGATCGCTGTGGCATACACCCAGATTGCCACGATCTCCACCGATGACCACCACACGCTCCAGGAGTTCCGCGCGTCGGTGGGCGCCCAGTGGACCTTCCTCTCCGACCCCAACAGAACGGTTCAGAAAGACCTCGACATCGCGGAGTATACAGACCCGGAGCATAATCCGATGATTCCGCACACCCTCGTGCTCAAGCCGGGACTCATTATCCACAGCATCTATAACGGCTATTGGTTCTGGGGCCGGCCTTCCGTAATCGACCTCTGGCACGACCTGCGCGCCGTGATGAGCGAGATCCGGCCCGACTGGGATCTGAGTGCCCCCGGACTCCGCGAGGCTTGGAACGCGGGCGACCTGTCGGCCTTCCATGGATGGAACAAGAGGGCAAAAGCTGTTTAGTCACGTACGTTACGCAGGACATAAGCGGGACTTAACGGCGGTCAGTGTCGAGGCGTCGACGGGCGTTTCCCCGAGAGCTTGAATTGAGAAGCCGGAACGCGCCGGCTCGCTGAGCCGGTCACGTAGCGCTTCAAGCGCAGTTCGCCGTCAGGCATCTTCGGTCTGATCTCATCCACGGCCGCCTTTCTCACCCCCCGGGCGGTCCCGTCGAACCATCGACTCACATTGCCGACATGTAAGCATCAACCGCCGACATGCAAGTAGGAATCAGCGCGCGGGAGTGCGGGTTTTCAGTGATTTAGCGATGGCCCCTTCATTGCCCTTGTAGTAGTGAAGGAGCCCTGCTGGAACGGGAAGGAGTCCCCGAAGACAATGCAAACGAAACGCAAGACGAACGATCGTGAGCGGTGCGGCCAGAGCAATGGTGGAGGAGGTGACATGAGAATTCTGTTGCTCTTACTAGCGGGCGCGATGCTCCTGTTCGCGACGGCATGCGGGCACACCACGGAAGCCGCAGCCGCGCCTAAACCGCTCGAGGTTTTGGTCGCCGGCGTGCAACAAAAGGACGTCCCGCTGTACCGCGAATGGATCGGCACCGTTGACGGCTTCGTCAACGCGGAAATCAAGGCCCAGGTTTCCGGTTATCTGGTGAAGCAGGAGTATACCGAAGGCTCGTTCGTACAGCAGGGTCAGCTGCTTTTCCAGATCGATCCGCGGCCATTTCAGGCAGATCTGGATCAGGCCGAAGGGCGGCTTGCGCAAACACAAGGGCAGTTGGCGCAGGCGCGCGCACAACTCACACAAGCTGAGGCGGAAGTCGCCGTCGCCGAAGCAAATCAGCATCGCGTCCAACTGGATGTGGATCGCTACACGCCGCTCTTCCAGCAGCATGCGATCACCGAACAGGATCTCGACGATGCCACTCAAAACAATATGGCCGCGAAGGCGCAACTGCAGGCGGCAAACGCTCAGGTCGAAACCGACAAGGCGCAGATTATTGCCGCTTCGGCGGCGGTTCAGTCTGCCACGGCCACAGTGGAAACGGCACGCATTAATCTCGGATTCACGCGACTTACCGCACCCATCGACGGGATCCCCGGTATAGCGCAACTGCAGGTTGGAGCACTGGTGAGCCCTGCCAGCGGCGCCATTACCACCGTCTCGACGCTCGATCCGATCAAGGTCTATTTCACCATCAGCGAACAGGAGTATCTGGAGCGCAAGCGCGAATATCCGACTCCGGAAAAGTTCCTCGAAGCCCGCGCCCGCGTGCAACTCGAACTCATCCTTGCCGACGGGACTACCTTCCCGGAGAAAGGCAAAGTGGACTTCGCGGACCGCCAGGTCGACGTGAGGACGGGCGCCATACGCGTTGCTGGAATATTCCCGAATCCAGGCAATGTTCTGCGTCCCGGCCAGTACGGCAGAGTGCGCGCCGCCATTGACATCGACCATGGAGCGCTGCTCGTACCCCAGCAGGCGGTCTTCGATCAGCAGGGCACGCGCCAGTTGGCCGTGGTCGGCGGCGATAACAAGGTGAGCATTCGGCCCGTGACGCTCGGCGACACCGTCGGACACGACTGGATCGTTAGTGAGGGTCTCAAACCCGGCGAGCGCGTCGTCGTCGAGGGAGTCCAGAAGGTTCGGCCCGGCATGCAAGTCGATCCCAGGCCGTTCCACGAAAGGTAGCCGTCATGTCGAAATTCTTTATCAATCGTCCGATCGTGGCGATCGTGATCGCCCTCTTTACGGTCATCGTCGGGGCGGTTACCGTTGCTCAACTGCCAGTGGCGCAATTCCCGCAGATCGCGCCGCCCGAGGTGCAGGTCACGGGCACTTACGTCGGTGCGGACGCCCAGACCATAGAGCAATCCGTCGCTACGCCAATCGAGCAGCAGATGAGCGGCGTCGACAACATGAACTACATGTATTCGCTAAACGCGACAGCGAACGGCCAGATGAGAATGATCGTCGATTTCAACGTCGCCACCGATCCGAACACGGACCTGATCCTCGCGCAGAGCCGCGAGACGCAAGCCGCGTCACAGCTCCCCGCCGAAGTAAACAATTTCGGCGTTACGGTGCAGAAATCGGTGATTGCGCCGTTAATGCTGGTTGCGTTGTACTCACCCAAAGGATCGCGCGATGCGCAGTTCCTCGCTAACTACGCCTACATCAATCTATACGACCAGCTCCTGCGCGTGAGAGGCATCGGCACAATCCAGATCTTTGGAGCGGGCCAGTACGCCATGCGGCTCTGGGTAAAGCCGGATCAACTCGCGAAACTCCAGATCACCGTTCCGGAAATCATCAACGCGATCCAAACCCAGAACACCGTGAATCCCGCCGGACAAGTGGGCAGCGAGCCGGCGCCTGCCGGCCAGCCGTTCACTTACGCTGTACGGGCACAGGGGCGTCTGGTTTCGCCCGAGGAATTCGAACAGATCGTGGTTCGGGAAACTCCGGATACCGGGGTGGTTCGTGTCGGCGATGTCGCCCGGGTTGAGTTGGGATCGCAGGACTACAGCGTCTCCGGCCACCTCAACGGCAAACCTAGCGCCGTGATCGCGCTTTATCAGTTGCCCGGTTCGAACGCCGTCGATGCCGCCGAAGGCGTCAGACAATTCATGGCGGAAGCCAGGAAGCGCTTTCCTGACGACATCGATTTTGCGGTCCCTGTCGACACCACCAAAGCCGTTCACGAAGGCATGAAAGAGATCGTCGAGACGCTGCTGATCGCGATCGCTCTTGTCGCGGCGGTGGTCTTTCTGTTCCTGCAGGACTGGCGCGCGACTCTGATTCCGCTGCTGGCCGTCCCCGTGTCGCTGGTGGGGACATTCCTGTTCTTCCCGGCGTTCGGATTCAGCATCAACACGCTATCTCTGTTCGGACTCGTGCTGGCAATCGGACTCGTGGTCGACGACGCGATCGTTGTCGTGGAAGCCGTGCAGCGCCACATCGACGATGGCCTGGCTCCGAAAGAAGCGGCCCGCAAGGCAATGGAGGAAATCTCGGGGCCAGTCGTTGGAATCGCACTGGTTCTCTCCGCCGTCTTCATTCCCACTGCGTTCATCCCCGGCATCACAGGGCGTCTCTACCAGCAATTCGCCGTAACCATCGCGATCGCTGTGGTTCTCTCAGCTTTCAACGCGCTGTCGCTCAGCCCCGCGCTTGCCGCGCTGCTTCTAAAGCCCGAAGTAAAAGGCACGAAAGGGTTGCTCGGAAAGTTCTTCGACTGGTTCAATCGCACGTTCGAGCGGGCGACCAACGGTTATGTGCGGCTCTCCGGGGCGATTCTCCGCAAGAGCGTGGTCGCGTTCGTCGTATTGATCGGATTCGGCGCCGCCGGCTTCTGGATTGCGGGCAAGCTCCCCACCAGCTTCGTTCCCGACGAAGATCAGGGCTATTTCTATCTGAACATCCAGCTTCCCAACGCAGCGTCGCTCCAGCGGACGGAGGAGGTACTCGCGAAAATTCAGAAAATAGCTTCGGAAACTCCCGGAGTTGAAAACGTCACCGCCGTTGGCGGGTTTAGCCTGCTCTCCTTTGTCCGCGCCAGCTACAGCGGCTTCGCCTGGGTCAGTATGAAGGAATGGGGCGACCGGAAGACGCGCGCCGAACAGTTCCAGGCAATCAAAGCGCGTCTAAACGCCGAACTCGGTAGGCTTCCGGATGCAGTCGCGTTCGGATTCTCTCCGCCAGCCATTCCCGGCGTGGGGACCTCAGGCGGAGTCACCTTTATTCTGGAGGACCGTTCCGGCGGCGATCCGAAAGTTTTTGCCGAGAACCTCAATACCTTCATGACCGCCGCGCGCAAAAGACCGGAAATCGGAACCCTGACTACGACGTTTCTCCCCAGCGTGCCGCAGGAATTCGTCACGGTCGACCGCGACAAGGTGATCAAGCAGGGCGTCGCGATCAACGACGTATATCGCACCATCCAAACCTTCATGGGCGGGTTCTTCGTCAACTACTTCAACCGCTTCGGGCGCCAATGGCAGGTGTACGTCGAAGCCGAGGGAGCATACCGCACCAAAGCGGAAAACGTCGGCCAGTTTTATGTGCGGAACTCCGCGGGTGAGATGGTTCCCCTTTCCGCGCTCACGAAATTCGAATCGCGCGATGGCCCTGAATTCACGATGCGATTCAACGAATATCGATCCGCGCAATTAAACGGCGCCGCCGCGCCGGGATACAGCACGGATCAGGCGATGAAGGCGCTGGAGGAGACCTTTGCCCAAACCATGCCGGCTCAGATGGGCTTCGATTATTCCGGAATGTCGTTCCAGGAAAAGAAAGCGCAGGAAGGCGTCTCATCGTCGGTGATCTTTGGATTCTCCCTCCTGTTTGTCTTCCTTATTCTCGCCGCGCTGTACGAAAGCTGGACGCTTCCATTTAGTGTTCTTCTCAGTACGCCGGTCGCGGTGTTCGGCGCGTTTGGAGTCCTGTGGCTGCGCCGCGTGATCCTCAGTCACTTCCTTCCGGCTTACATGGTCCAGATCGAGAACGACGTGTATTCGCAGATCGGGCTGGTCATGCTGATCGGGCTGGCGGCGAAGAACGCAATCCTGATCGTCGAGTTCGCTAAAGATGAGTTCGAAAAGGGAAAGCCGCTCGCCGACGCCGCCCTGGAGGGTGCGCGCTTGCGCCTCCGTCCAATTCTGATGACCTCTTTCGCGTTCATCCTGGGGTGCGTTCCTCTGTGGATCGCGAGCGGAGCCGGCGCGGTCGCCCGCCAGATCATGGGCACGACGGTGATCGGCGGAATGGCGGCGGCCAGCGTAATCGGCATCTTTTTTGTCCCGGCAATTTTCTATCTGGTGGAAAAAGTTTCCGGAGCAGCCGCGCGCCCGCTGGTCCCTGCACTCCCGCAACAGCCGCTGCCCGGAGCCGGCGATTAGGCACAGGAGGCTAAGCATGCGCAATATCTTATTCATTGGGATTGTCTGCTTTTCGACGGCGTGCACCGTGGGCCCGAACTATCGGCGGCCCTCCATTGCCACGCCGCAAAGCTTCCGCGCCCCTGATCCACTGCCTCCGGGACAAGCTGACTCCTTCGCCGACCTGAAATGGTTCGAGGTGTTCAAAGACGAACAGTTGCAGGCGCTCATCCGCCAAGCACTGGAACGAAACTACGACCTGCGCGACGCTGTCGCCCGCGTCGAGGAAGCTCGAGCCAGCCTCGGAATCACCCGTTCCGACCAGTTTCCTAACTTCGGCGCCGGAGGGTCCGTTGGGATTAATCGCCTGTCGCGCGACGGAGAGACGCCACTTCCCCCGCAGTTCCTTCCCTCGCAAGATCGGAATTTTGGAACCGCGACGCTGCAGTTGCTGTCCTTCGAAGTCGACATCTGGGGTAAACTGCGCCGCGCCACTGAGGCCGCGCGCGCCAATCTCCTGAGCGCCGATGAAAATCGCAAAGCCGTGGTCACAACTCTGGTCAGCGACGTGGCCACCGCGTATCTCACACTGCGCGAGCTGGACTACGAGCTCGAAATCTCCACGCGAACCTTGCAAACTCGCGAACAGTCGCTGGAGCTCACCAAATCGCGCGAAACGTTCGGCGTCTCCACGGAGCTCGACCTGCGCCAGGCGGAACAACTGGTCTACACCGCCTCGGAAACGATCCCGGATATCAAGCGGCAAATCGAGCAGACCGAGAATCAAATCACTCTGCTGCTGGGGGAAAGCCCGAATACCGTGCTTCGCGGGAAGATCGCTGACCGAACAGCGGATTCCCCCGGAAGTGCCGCCCGGCTTGCCCTCCGCACTGCTCGAGCGGCGGCCCGATATCCGGGCGGCCGAGCAGAACCTGATCGCAGCCAACGCTCAGATTGGCGTGGCGCGAGCGGCTTATTTCCCGACCTTGAGTCTCAGCGGCGCTTTGGGCGGCGCGAGCACGCAACTATCCAGCCTGTTCAGTGGACCGGCCAGCCTCTGGAACCTTACACCGCAGGTCACCCAACCGATATTCACCGCGGGGCGGCTTAAGTCCAGCGTCAAGCTCGCCGAGGCTGAGCACGAGCGCATGCTGATTCAGTACGAGAAGACGATTCAGACGGCGCTCACCGAAACTTCCGACGCGTTGATCGCTCATCAACGCTTCCACGAAAGCCGCGTCAAACAGGAAGAGCTTGAGGAAACTTTGGAAGTCCGTCTCCGGCTCGCGTACCTCCGCTACCACGGCGGCGTCGACACCCAACTCAACGCGCTCGATGCTGATCGCGATCTGTTTCAGGCTCAGCTCGATCTCTCGCGCCTGCGTCTTGAAGAGCTCCTGAGCGTCGTTCAGCTTTATAAAGCCCTGGGCGGTGGATGGCAGTCGTGAAGTGGGTGTGGATCGCCGGTTCCGAAGGATCGCGTCCCGAACGGCATGCATCGCGTATCCGCGGCATAGTTTCTACTTGGTGAAGGCGACAGGGAGAGCCAATGAGCATCGCACAATTACTGAACGATTCCGAACCTCTGGAGCGCTACGGAACGGGGCCGATCCATTTCGCGGGGAGCGACAGCGGCCTGTACGAACGCCATCTGATGTTCGACAACGTGATACCAGCCGAGTGCACGGACGCGCGTGACCGCTTCGAGGCGTTCGCGCGGTCCGGCCGGGATGTGCTTTCGCAGCGCTGGACACTGACGCAGGACACCTACGCACGCGAGGACCCGAAGCGTATTTACTACCTGTCGATGGAGTTCCTGATTGGGCGCTCGCTGGCAAACAACGTCACCAATCTGCTGCTTGGTCCGGTCGTGAATGAGACCGTCCGGAAGAAGAACCTCGATTGGATCGAACTGTTGGAGCAGGAGCCTGACGCTGCGCTGGGGAACGGCGGACTGGGACGGCTTGCCGCCTGCTTCCTCGAATCCATGGCCACGCTGCAACTCCCGGCAATGGGTTACGGGCTGCGCTACGAGTACGGCATGTTCAAACAGACCCTCGAAGACGGATGGCAGCACGAACGGCCGGACAATTGGCTGCGCCGTCAGGACCCCTGGGAGGTCGCCCGTCCGCACGAAAGCGTCGAAGTCAGATTGAACTGCTCGTTCGAGGTGCGCGGCGGAGCTTTGCGGGCTATCCCCGGGCGCCCATCGAGCCTCATCGGGATCCCCTTCGATCGCCCCGTTGTAGGTTATGGAGGCGCCAACATCAACACACTCCGGCTGTGGGCCGCGGGAGCGCCCGACTACTTCGATTTTCAGGCCTTCAGCCACGGCGACTTCGTGAAGGCGGTGGCCGAAACGCTGGAGGCAGAATCCATCACGCGAGTGCTTTATCCGGACGATTCAACCAGCATGGGCCAAGCTCTGCGCTTCGTCCAGGAATACTTTCTGGTGGCGTGTTCGCTGGCCGATCTGGTCCGGCGTTTCCGCCGTAGCGGCGCCGCCTGGGACGCGTTCCCGGAGAAAGTCGCGATCCAGCTGAACGATACCCATCCAACACTTGCCATACCCGAGCTGATGCGCATTCTGTTGGACGACGAGCACCTCGGTTGGGATCAGGCATGGGAGATAACGCGGAAAACCTTCGGGTACACCAACCACACGCTGCTGCCCGAGGCGCTGGAGAAATGGCCGGTGGCGTGGTTTGAGGACGTGCTGCCGCGGCATCTCGAGATCGTGTTCGGGATCAATCGGCGGCTGCTCGAAACGGTCCGGTCGCGGTCCAAGGGAGATGAAGGATTGGTGCGCCGCGTGAGTCTTATCGAGGAGGATGGCGGCCGGAAGGTGCGGATGGCGAATCTGGCGATTGTCGGCTCGCACAGCACCAATGGGGTTGCGGCCATCCATTCCGAGTTGTTGCGGACGACGACCGTCAAGGACCTGGCCGGCCTCTTTCCAGAGCGGTTCAACAACAAGACCAACGGCGTTACGCCGCGGCGCTGGCTGCTGCTTTCGAACCCCGCGCTCGCGGACGCCATTACAAGCGCCATTGGCGAAGGGTGGATCACGGACCTCAGCCAACTGGAGCAGCTCAGGCCCCTCGCCGAGAACGAGGATTTCCGGCAGGCATTCTGGAAAGCGAAATACCAAGCCAAAGTGCGTTTCACGGACTGGCTGAAGCGGTCTTCCGGAGTGTCGGTCGACCCGGGGACGATCTTCGATTCGCAGATCAAACGCATCCACGAATACAAGCGCCAGCTGCTGAACGCTTTGCGCATCGTGGTTCTGTATAACCGGTTGCGCGAGAATCCGGGTCTTGAGATGACGCCGCGGACCTTCCTGTTCGCGGGCAAGGCCGCCCCGGCTTACCGGCTAGCCAAACTTATCATCAAGTTCATTAACAATGTCGCCCGTGCGGTTGACGCGGACCCGGTCTCCCGGGGGCGTCTCAATGTGGTATTTCTACCCGAATACTCCGTGTCCCTCGCCGAGCGGCTCATCCCCGCCTGCGATGTTTCCAACCAGATTTCGACCGCGGGTTATGAGGCCAGCGGCACCAGCAACATGAAGTTTATGATGAACGGAGCCCTCACCGTCGGCACGCGCGATGGCGCAACCATCGAAATGGCGGCGGAGGCCGGCGAGGAGAACTTCTTCCTGTTCGGACTCACCGCGGATCAGGTGGCGGGCAGCCGGTCATGGTACAACCCGCACTGGCATTACGAAAACGAGCCGGAGATCCGCGCCGCTTTGGACCTGATCTTTTCCGATCATTTCAACCGCGACCAGCCCGGTCTCTTCGAGCCGCTGCGCAGCACGCTTTTGACACAAGGCGATTACTACATGCATCTGGCGGACCTGACGTCTTACGTCAAGGCGCAGGAGCGGCTGAGCGAACTCTACGCGGACCCCGAGGAGTGGGCGCGCAAAGCCATTCTCAATGTCGCGGCGTCCGGAAAGTTTTCGAGCGATCGCACGATCGCGGAATATGCCAGCGAGATCTGGGGAGTGAAACCATGCCCGGTGCCCTAGAAGCGCACAGGCCGCTGGCCACAGCACCAAGCGATAGAGAAGCGCGTTGACTTGCTGCGGCGGTAACGCAGGCTGTGCCAGAGCCCTACGGATCGCTTGGGGGTTTGGTCCCTACTCCTGCCGGAGTATCGGCATTTGCCGGAGGGCCGTCAGGCGCCCTCAGCGAGCACAAGCGTAGGGTATTGAAAAGCCACAAAGAATGGATGGCCCTCCGAATGCCCCGTGTCAAGCGAAACATGAACAAGGAATTTCGTTATTACATGCACGACGGGCCGGACGCCATCAGCTTCGAGCTCGCTGGACACCTGTCGGGCCCCGCCGCTCGCGAACTGGAGCAGGCCAGACGCACAGCGTCGTCAACTGCACATGGGCGGTCACTGATTGTCGATCTCAGCTATCTCACCGGAGCCGACAGCGAGGGACGGGCAACGCTTCGCGGTTGGTATGCCGACGGAGCCCAACTGGTTGCAAAAGTGCCCCTCGCGAAAACAATTCTTGAATCGATCACACGGGACAGAGCCGCGCCTGTCACGCAAACCGCGCGAAGTCAGACCTGGCGGCCCGTACTTTTGGCGTCCTCCTTGGTGATGGTGTCGCTGTTTGCACCAAGCCGGACTCTTGCGGCAGAGCTCAGCCCGGAAACTGTTCAAGTGTGGGAGCGGTACGTCAAGACGGTAGACGCTCGGAACCAGACCCACCCTACTCACATTCCCGATCAAGCCGGCTCAGCCTTCGAGGCAAGGCTGTGCGGCGAAAGCATCCGGATGGTGACGGCAGTGGCGGGAACAAGATAGGCGAAGGTCACCCAGATCCACATCAGGGCGCCCGCCATTTCCTGGTCGCTGAGAGCTGACATATCGAACAGCCCATGTGCGGCGAGGTAGTGCGGGTAGACCACGCGGCCGCAGAATGTCAGGAACGCGGACAGCGCGTCGCATGGCAACATGGCCAGGAAAAGATACAAGGGTACGGACCAGCGGGGGCGTGTGGCCAGGTTTGGCCAGGCCTGGATGACGGGCAGCCAGAACAGCACGCCCGCGGCCAAGAAGCTAGCCTGTTCTACCGTGTGCCACATTGGCGAATGCATCCCCAGCGCGAATAAGGCGGGGACGTGCCATCCGATCACGGTAGCCGCGGAGGCGAGCCAGCATGTTACGGGATGCGTAATCACCCGCGGCAACCCGATCGTCGCCGGTGCGTCGAGTAAGAACACCGGCGCCGCCAGCAAAAGCAATGGCGCCGCTACGGTCATCAAGAGGAGATGCTGCACCATGTGGAAGGTCAGCATCCGATGGTCGAGAGCCGCCAGAGGAGAGCCTACGGCGATCCACAGCGAAAATACTCCGCCGGTAAGCGCCGCGAGCCGTGGTGGGGAAAGAGAATAAGATGCCACGGCAGACTACCGAGACGCACGGGAAGCGTCTAGCGCCGGCGGCTGTCCGGCTGGGTGCAGCGTTTCGAGAAACGCTACCAGCGCAGTGGTCTCCGCGGGACTTAGGTTCTTGCCGTAAGCCGGCATGTTGCCGCCGCCCTGGATCACCTGTCGGATGAGCTGGTCTTGCGTGAGTTGCACGGCCACTCGGTCCAGCTCCGGCCCGCGCTGCCCTCCCGCGCCGCCCAGCGCGTGACAGTTGTGGCATTGTTTCGCTTGAAAAACCAGCGCGCCTTGACGCTCCAGGGCGGAACGTCCGTTCAGGTATTCGGACGGAATCGGTTCCCCACTCCACGCGTCCATTACCGGACTCCACGGCGCATAGCCGGATAGATGCGTTAACGTGCCCAGCGAGACGGCGGCCAGCAGAATCGTCAAAACCGCGATGGGGCGGCGTCTCCAACTTTTCTCGCCCTCCCCTGAGACAAAAGGAAGCGCCACCAGCACGGCCAGCGCGATCACCGGTCCGATCAACAGCGCGGGTGTTTCCAGCGAAGGCGGAAGCAGGCTCAGCACCGCGTATAGCCACAGGAAGAAGTAGTCCGGCCGCGGCGCTGTCTGGATGATGGTGGGATCCGGCTGCCCGCTGGGTCCGAATGGGCCGAAGTATAGGGCGCAGACGACAAGCGAGAGCAGGATGAAGCCCGAGAAAAACAAGTCCTTGCTGATTGCGCCGGGCACAAACGGTACCCCGTCTTTGCGCGTCAGCTCGTGATACTCCTTCACGTAGGTCGCACGGCGAACGATTCGTCCCGGCATCGGCCAGTCGTTGATGCCGAGCCTTAACACCAGCAGCAGATGCACGCCGACGAATGCGAGCAGCGCGCCTGGGATTACGAAGACATGCAGCGCGAAGAATCGCGAGAGCGTCGAGCCGGCGATGATCGGGCCTCCCAGCAAAAGGTTCACCAGCCACGGTCCCAGAACGGGTACTCGGCTGGAAATGGACGCCCCGATGCCCAATCCCCAATAGGCGTCCTGATCGAATCGCAGGACTTGGCCGGTGAAGGCCATCCCCAGCGTCATCAGCAGCAGCAGAATGCCGACGATCCAGGTCAGCTCCCTGGGGAATTTGTACGCTCCGAACAGGAACACCTGCGCCATGTGGATCAGCACGATCGCCAGCATGAAGTTCGAGCCCCAGCCGTGGAGCGCGCGGATAAACCACCCGAGCGCGATTTGGTGATTGAGAATCTGCAAGCTGTTCCATGCCTCTCCCGCGGAAGGCACGTATGCGAGAGCCAGCAAGATGCCGGTGACCAATTGGAGGACGAACACAGCCAGCGCGGCGCTACCGAAAACGTAAGCCCAGCTTGCCGATTGGCGCGGAACCGGGTGCTCCATCGTCTCCCGGATCGGCTCCGCGACTTGCAGCCGCGCCTCCAACCACTCGCCAATCGTTTTTATCAGGCGCATGGCGTCCTTGTCGGGGAAATATCGATCAGCTTGGCCGAAGAGGCGCCAGGGGTGGGCAACTCGCCAACCTGGATCGCCAGATTTCCTTGCTGCACCTTGTAACGATATTCAAACAAGCCACGTTCGGGAGGTCCGGAGGCGCGAGATCCGTCGGCATAATAAACCCCGCCGTGGCACGGGCACATGAACAGGCCGGACTGCGGGAACCAGCGGACCGGGCAACCCAGGTGCGCGCAGTTGATCGCAAACACCTGGAACTTCTCCCCCTCCACGTGGCGCACCCAGCAGGGAAGACTCGCGGTTTCTCCATCGGATGGACTCGCGCCAGGGTGCCGGAAGGTCGCCAGGCGCGTCTGTCCCTCCGGAAACTGGGCCAGCGGTCCCAGCGAGAGCCAGGCATCGGAATCCGGTCCAGACTCGCGAAGCACGGGAGAAAGCAGATAGCGCACAATTGGTGCGGCCAGGATCACGCCCACTGCGCCATTAAACAGGACTCCCAATTTGGTCCACATCGCGCGTCTCGAAATTCCGTTCGGCAGACTCATTGGCTTCCTCCTTGCGGCCGTTGAGCGGCGAGCCAAGCTACAGCGTCCGAGACGTCTTCCGGTGACATCGGCTTGCCGGCCACGTCGCCGCGCCAGTCCGGAGCGCCCAGTTCCGGCCGTCCGGCAAGGATGGCGGTTCGAAGGCCTTGATCGCTCACGAGTGTGAGATACGACGCGTCCACAATGGAACTGGCTCGCCCTCCGCGGCCTCCTGGGCCGTGACAGGATGCGCAGTATGTCCGATACACTTCCGCTCCGCGTTTCGGGTCGCCGGGACGCTCAGCCGTGTAGGGCGGAGGTTGAGCATCGCGAAGAGCGTCCGTGCTCGCCCAGTGGCTTCGAATTCCGCTGACGATCGCATTAATCTGACCGTCGGTCAACGTACCACCGGAGTGCTGCGCGAATGCTGGCATGGAAGTTCCGGGGACTCCGTTGGCCGTGACGCGGCTGATGATGGCGTCGCCGGCGATGGCAAGGTACACCGGATCGCCCAGCGCGATCGCGGCCCCGCCCTTTCCATCCTGGCCGTGGCAGCCGGCGCAGTTCCTGGCGTAGAGACGATCGAAGTCCATCAGCCTGTCCGGCGGAGCAACTGCTGCCCCAACTGGCTCGCGAGGGGCGCATGCCGTGGTGGCAATAGACACCGCCGCCAGCGCTGCGGTTAGAAGAAGGCCCCGGCGGTTCACGGCGTCTCGTCCTCCCGGCTTTCCTCTCTGCCGCGCTCCTTCATGATCCCGGGCGTTTCCATCATGAGCGCGAAAGGCATACGCTGCGTGGTGCGAATTTTTTCCGAACGGGAGACGACGACGCCCGCCACAATCCCGAATCCCATTTGCGAGACCACAAACCAAACCCAGTCGATGCGTTGATTGAGGATCGGATTCACGATCCCGAGAATGCCGTGAATCAGGCCCGACCACATGAGCGGAGCGATGAGGCCTCCCAGCAGAATCGGCCGCCGGGGGAACATCGGCAGCATCGCGCCGTAGAGCAGCCCCACCATCAGTGACGTGATCAGGTGAATTGCCACGGCGATCAGAAAGACGTCCATTTGAAAGGCGGCAAGCTGGGCCGTGGTTTCGGTTTTGATGGCAGGCAAGAAGCCGGCCGCCAGGAGATTGACCGGATACCAAATGCCGTTCCCGCTCACGATGCCGTAGAGCATCGCCAGCACCGCCATGGCCGCGCTTCCGGCCAATCCACCTTTAACGCCCGCTGAGACCGGATGAAACTCCACCGGCAGCCACACGCGCTTGATGTCCTCGCCGATCTCGGCGTGGGCCACTTCCCGGAGCGCCGGCTCAATGGTTGGCGCCGGCTCCTCAATGGGCGCCGATTCATGGGCCTCCTGTGGCAGAACCCCGCGAAACCAGCCCACGCATCCTGCCAGCGCAAGAATCGCTCCCAGTGCGCTCACGGCGCTGCTGGTGATCATGCCTGCGAACACTAAAGTGAGTCCGAACGCCAGGACAATCGGCCAAGCCGTGGACGCCGGCATGTTGACTGTCCTCGCAACGCTCTCGCGGGTCTCGAATGATTCGACAGCCATACCGTTCCTTCCTTTAGCGCCCGATCACGTACACCACGGTGAACACTACCACCCACACCGCGTCCACGAAGTGCCAATACAACGACAAGACCTCCACGCGTTCGGCATGTTTCTGTTTTACGTATCCCAGCAGCGCGAAAATCGCGACAGCTCCGAGCAGGATCAGGCCAACTGTTACGTGAAACGCATGCAGCCCGACCAGTGAGTAGTAAGTGGTCCCGAATAGATTGGTCTGGATGGTCAAGCCCTCGTCGTAGATGAGATGACGCCATTCAATACCTGTACCGGTGAGAAAAGTCGCTCCCAGGCCGATGGTCACAAGCCACCACAGCACGAAGGAACGCACGTTTCCGTTCCGCAGAAGCCGCGCGGCAAAATGAATGGTAAGGCTGCTCGAAAGCAGGCAAATTGTATAGAAGACGGGGACACGCAGGATGTCTCTCGGCTGCGGCCCCGAAAGGCTCTTGCCTATATAGAAGATGTAGGCAACCACGAAGATCGTGAAGATCGCGCTCTCGGCAGCGATCACGCAGTACATACCGACCACTCCCCGCGAGGGAAGGCTCCATCGAATCGGAGGTTCAAGAATGGGTACGGACGCGGCGCTCATCGGAGTGTTTCCTTACTCGTAGTACCAGTCGGGATCTTCGGGATGTTTGAGGTCCCACAGCGGACGGCGGCTCTTGACCTCTGGGATCGTCGCGAAGTTGTACGCCGGAGGAGGCGACGTCGTGGACCATTCCAGCGTCCAGGCGTCCCAGGGGTCGCTTCCGGCAAGCTCGCCTTCGAAGTACGACCAAATCAAGTTCCCCACGAAGATCAGCACGCCCGCCGCCTGAAAGAACACGCCGACAGTGGCGATAAGATTCCAGATGTCCCAGCCGCGCCCCGGCTCGTAGGTGTAAATCCGGCGAGGCATGCCGAGAAGGCCCGGAATATGCATGAAATCGAAGGTCAGGTGAAATCCAATCAGGAACAGCCAGAAATGCACCTTACCCAGCGCCTCGTTGTACATCCTTCCGGACATCTTGGGAAACCAATAATAGAACGCCCCGAAACTGCAGAAAAGAATAGCGCCCACGATTACATAGTGAAAGTGCGCAACCACGAAGTACGAACCGGAGAGCTGCCAGTTAAAGGGCGCCGCGCTCAGCATGATTCCGGTCAAGCCCGCGACCAGGAACTGAAACAGGAACGCGATGCAAAACAGCATGGGAGTCTTGAAGATAATCTGCCCGCCCCACATGGTGGCGAGCCAGTTGAAGATTTTGATTCCCGTGGGAACCGCGATGGCCATCGTCGACAGCACAAAAAACGTGTTCCCCGCCGAACTCATGCCGACCGTGAACATGTGGTGGGCCCACACGCTCATGGAGATGAATCCGATGCCAACCGTCGCCGCCACCATGATCGGGTAACCGAAGATCGCCTTCCGGGAAAAGACCGGAATAATCTCGGAGGCGAACGCGAAGGCCGGAATCACCAGCACATACACTTCCGGATGGCCGAAAATCCAGAAGAAGTGCATCCAGATGACCGCCGATCCGCCCGCCTGCGTATCGAAGAAATGTCCCCCAAGATAGCGGTCGACCAGCAACATCACCTGCGCGGCCGTGAGCGGACTGACTACCGGAATGACCAGTCCCGCCATGGTCAAATTCAGCCAGGCCAGCAGCGGCATCTTTCCCAGAGTCATTCCCGGACACCGCATGCTCAGGATCGTGGCAATCAGGTTGATCGCGGTTCCGATGCTGCCGATGCCGGAGATCAGCAAAGCCAGAATCCAGAAATCCGTGCTGTGCCCGCTTGAAAATGTCTGCGAGGTCAGCGGAGCGTAAGCGAACCATCCCACATCCGGAGCGTTACCAGCTCCATACAGCCCGTCGCCGCCGATAAAGCTGGAATAGAGGAGCAGGCCGCCGAAGGCGGTCATCCAAAAGCTGAAGGCGTTGAGGCGCGGAAACGCCGTGTCGCGCGCGCCTATCGCCAGGGGCACCAGATAGTTCGCGAATCCGAACACCAGCGGCATAGCCGCGAAAAAAATCATGGTGGTTCCGTGCATTGTGAACATCCGGTTGAACACTTCCGGAGAAACGAAAGCGTTGTGCGGACGAATCAGCTGGATGCGCATGATGGTCGCTTCCACGCCCCCGAACACCAGAAACAACAGCGCGTAAGCGATGTAGAGAATGCCCAGCCGTTTGTGATCGACGGTGGTCACCCATTCGTGCAACGCATCGACCAGCGGACGCGGTGCAGCCTGCGGCACAGGCCAGGCAATGGATTCGGTGGCCATTATCGGAGGGTCTCCAAATACGCAGTCACGGCGTCCAGTTCCGGATCGCTCAGGCCCATCGCCGGCATTTTGGATCCGGGTTTGAGGATGCTGGGATCTTGAATCCATTGCCGCAGATTCTCGGGTGTGTTCGGGGCGATGCCCGAAGCAATCGTGTCGCGGCTCATAAGGTGCGTAAGATCGGGGCCGAAGGTTCCGGCTGCCGCGGTGCCTTTCACGGTGTGGCAGTTGACGCAAGCGGTTCGCTCGAAGACCTTGCGTCCTTCCGGAACGGTCTCGCTGGTCGGTTCACTAACCAGGGCCGGTCGGCTCTGCTCCTGAATCCAGCGGTCGAAATCGGCTCGAGTCTGTACATAGACGCGCAAAAGCATCTTTGCATGTTGGGTTCCGCAGTATTGCGCGCACTGTCCCAAATAGAGGCCGGTCTCGTGCGGGTCCACCCACATGCTATTGGGATGGTTGGGGATCAAGTCAGTCTTACCCGCCAAGCGGGGCACCCAAAAACTGTGATCCGTGTCCGCGGAGAGCAGCGTCAGGAAGGTAGGGGTGGGCTGCTCCGGGCCGCTCACGGGGATGTGCAGTTCATTCGCGGTCACCACGTGCAGTGACGGATATCGATACTCCCACCAGAACTGGTGTCCAACTACCGTCACTTCGACAGCATTGCGAGGCTCGGGAGCGTTCTGGATGCCGAGGATGACCCGCGTTGTCGCGAGAAACAGCACCACAACAATCAGAATCGGAATCACCGTCCACGCCATTTCCAATTGAGTGCTTCCGTAGACCTGGGCGGGCTCGCGATCGTCGGCGGAGCTCCTTTTCCGGAACTTAACGACGGCGTAAACAAGCAGGCTGAAAACGACCACGAAGACCGCCGCCGTTACCAGCAGTACAAACAGCGACAGGTCGAAAATCGACTGTGCCGGCGTCGAGATGGGCGCGAAGATATTAGTGGAACTCGCGGCGTGCATAAAACACGTACCTGCCGGGCGAACGAGCAACATTGGGGCCAAACGACTGCGGGACAAACCGCTGGCCCAGATTCGAAGCGATCCCCTCACGACTCAGATTCATGCCGCTATCGCGTCGACCCGCCGACTCGCCCGCAGACACTTGCCGATAGTGCTTTCTTGTTGCAAGAGCGATTCAGCACCTTAGCGACGGCCCCTGCATTGCAACTCTCAAATCGAACGAGACGAAAACACATGAAACACAAGACCTCCACGCCAGCACGTACGAAGCAGGTTTATCTCACGCGGCGCTCGCCTCATTACTGGCGAGTAACGTTCGATCATCCGCCGCTCAACATATTCGGGCCAGAAACCATTCCGCAACTAAATGAGATCGTCACTGCGCTTGAGGACGACAACGACGTCAAAGTCGTTGTGTTTGACAGCGCCGTGGAAGGGTTCTTCCTGACTCACTATAATTTCCTGGCGAAACTTGAGGATTCAACGCGTCTGCCGCCGGGCCCCACGGGGTTGCAGCCCCTACCCGACATGTTGGTGCGCCTGAGCCGCGCCCCGGTTGTGTCGATCGCCTCTATTCGCGGGCGGGCGACCGGAGTCGGCAGCGAGCTTGCCCTGGCCAGCGACATGCGTTTCGCCAGCCGCGAGAAAGCTGTCCTGTCGCAGTGGGAGGTCGGCGCGGCCCTGGTGCCGGGGGGTGGCCCCATGGCGCGGCTGCCCCGTCTTATGGGAAGAGGACGCGCTCTCGAGGTGCTCCTGGGCGCCGACGACATACCAGGCGACTTGGCCGAACTTTACGGGTATGTGAACCGGTCGCTACCGGATTCCGAACTGGATGGATTTGTGGATGCCCTTGCAACGCGCATAGCCTCCTTCGACAAACAGGCAATCACGGATACCAAGCGACTCGTGAACGTTGCCAGTTTGCCGCCTGATATCGAGATCGCACCCGAATGGGATGCGTTCCTCGCTTCGGTGAGGCGGCCGGCCGCGCAAGAGAGGATTAAGAAATTGATGAAGCGCGGCTTTCATAAGTCCGGCGATGCAGAAAACCGCTTAGGCTTTTACGTCGGTCAACTAGGGCAAAATGGGGGGAACGCGAGGAAATAGACGCCGCACTATACCTCCGCTCCTGGCTTTGGGTTCTTATGACATGCGGTTCCGGTCTAGCAGGATGCTGAAAAGGCCGAAACCCGCTTGCTGACGCGCGCGGTTCGGAAACGCGCTCGCGTGTTTGCAGGCATTTACTGAACCGCGACCGTGAGGGAGCGGTAGTGGGACGGCCTTTTTCCGCATCCTGCTAGCGACGGAAGGCTGCTTGCGGCACTGCGCCGCATTCAGGGCGTGGCAGCCGCCGGTGCACACTAAGAGGGCGAAGTCATCGTTGAGTTCGGCCCGCCAGCAAGCCGCTTCTAGTTTGCCGGCGCCGTCAGGACAGTGCCCATGTTCCCGCTGCCGCCGCTCCCATCTTCCGGAAGGCAGCCGCCGATTCCTCTCTCAGGCGAGGGGAGCGATCGTAGGCGCGGGTTTCCTCCTGAGGGCATGCCGCCGCATTCGAGCGGGGGCCCGTCACCCCCACGGATTTCCGATTCGACTGTCCGGCTCGCTGTTTCGTTGTCTCATTGGAAATTCCGAGCCGCTGCATCCTGGAGATTAATGTTGTCCTCGCGAGCCCCAGTTTCGTGGCTGCTCCACGCGGCCCGCCGATCACCCAATTGGTTTCGCGAAGTGTCGCCGTGATGTGCGCCCGTTCGGCGTCGGCGAGGGTCTTGATGGGCGCCGGTTCGGCGCCGGCATCCGTGCTAACGGACGCGAGCCCACCCTCCGGTTTCACATGGTCCGCCGTTTGCCGGCTGAGTTCGGAACCCGATGTCATGATCACGCCGCGCTCGATGACATTTTGCAGTTCCCGGACATTGCCCGGCCAATCGTAGCGTTGCAGAACGTCCAACACATCATCGGGGATATGGGCGATCGTCTTGCCTTGCTGTCTGCCGAATTTTTCCACGAAATATTCGATCAGCAGCGGGATATCGTCGCGACGTTCCCGCAGGGGCGGAAGCGTCATCGGAAACACGTTCAGCCGGTAGTACAGGTCGGCGCGGAACTTCCGCTCCTCCACCATTTGCTCGAGGTCCTGGTTAGTAGCCGCGATGACCCGCACGTCCACCTGAAGGGTGTGGTTGCTCCCCAGCCGTTCGATCTGCTTTTCCTGAAGCGCGCGGAGCAGCTTCGGCTGCAAATCCAGGGGAAGATCCCCGATTTCATCCAGAAACAGAGTTCCGCGATCCGCGGCTTGAAAACGTCCCATGGCCTGAGAGACGGCGCCCGTGAATGCGCCTTTTTCGTGGCCGAATAGTTCGCTTTCCAGCAGAGCGCTGGGAATCGCCGCGCAGTTCAGGGCCACGAAACGGTTGTTGCGGCGCGGGCTAGCCTCATGAATCGCCCGCGCGATCACTTCCTTGCCGGTGCCGGTTTCGCCCTGGATCAGGACGGCCGAGTCCACCGGCCCAACCATCCCTACGTCTTCGAGCAAAGTCCGGAACTTTGCACTGGATCCGATCAAGTCTAAGATAGCCATTGCCTTCCTCTTTCCTCAAAAATTAAACCGTAGTTATTCGTCACAATGGAGCGGACACGCCGCTCCCTATCAGCTCCCACTTCGTTGCCGGGCGATCCACTCGCGGACGTAGGGGGCGCAATTCACCAGCGCGATGCCGGCCTCCTCGCACTGGGCGAGAAAATCGATTCCTTCTTGCCCTGCCAGAGTCATATCCTTAAGGTCGAGAAGGACAGGCCGGCCGGTTTCCGCCTTAACCAGCGCGTCTAACTCCGCGATATGTTCTTGGTCCAAGCGGCCGCTGAGAGTAAAGACCACTTCCCCGTTCGCCAACCTGTGAATTCGTAGCATCTTGATTCCGCCAGGCAGGCGATCCCTGACCACCAAAGGTGCGTCGGATGAGGCACTGCCTGGCATTTTGGCTTCCTTGGCGTACCAGGAATGCAGGCCGACTGCCAGCCGCAAGCTACTGAAAGGAAATGGATTGACGGGCTGGAAGATTGGCGAGCTTCGCCAATTGGCGAAGGTTTGTACAAAGACGTGCTCATGAGGCTGCCGGGAATCACGCATAAGCACGGGTTAGCTCCTGTTCGAGGGATCTGTGCCCTTGAAGCTATGCTTGTTGATCTTCAGCGATCTGATCTTCGACTCCAGAGTGGATCGCGCCATACCGAGTTTTTCGGCGGCGCCTCCGGGTCCATATACGCGTCCCCCGCACTCCCGCAGAGCAGCCTCAATGACGGCTTTCTCCTGAGCGGGGAGGTTCTTGATCAGGCCTGGGCGGCTCTCAGGCTCCGTTGCCGGAGGGTGGCGGGAAAGCCAGCTCTCGTCGACCGAGAAAGTTTCCGTCTCGCTGATAATGACGGAGCGCTCGATCACGTTCTGCAATTCGCGAATATTGCCTGGCCAGGGATAGGACTGGAGCAGATCGAGGCTTTTTTTGTCGACAGCTTTAAAGCTCTTTCCCGCCTTCCTGGCGAAGCGATCGAGGAAATATTCGACCAACAGGGGAACGTCCTCTCTTCGTATCCCGCAGAGAGGGCACTTCAATCGGAAAGACGTTGAGCCGGTAAAACAGATCGCTTCGAAAAGTACCCGCGGCGATGGCCGCCTCTAAGTCGCGATTCGTCGCCGCGATCACCCGGACATCGGCACGGATGGATGCCGTTCCGCCGACGCGTTCAAATTGGCGTTCCTGGAGAACCCGCAACAGCGCAATCTGGGTTTCAGCAGGGAGCTCTCCTACTTCGTCGAGGAAAAGGGTTCCCCCCGCGGCCAGCTCGAAGCGTCCCAAGCGCTTCTGCGTTGCTCCCGTGAAGGCGCCCTTCTCATGGCCAAACAATTCCGATGCGATGAGGTCACGGGGGATCACTGCACAATTCAAACTCACAAATGGATATGGGGATCGTCGCGAGCGCCGGTGAATTGCGCGCGCGACCAGTTCCTTGCCTGTTCCGGTCTCGCCGGTGATCAGAACGCTGGAGTCGGTTGGCGCGACCCTGGAGATGCGGGAAAGCACCTTTTTCAGGGGAGCCGAAGTACCGACGATCTCCTCGAACATCGAGGCCTTGTCGATTTCTTCGCGCAGGGCTACATTCTCTTCCTGGAGCCTTTGCTCGGCCAGCTTACGCTCCTCGATATCGGTCCCCGCGGCATACCACCGGGTGATGCGCCCTTGCTCGTCTGACATCGGGCTCAGGCGGTAGTGGAACCAACGATACTGTCCGTCTTTTCTCTTGAGCCGCATTTCGTATTCAAACGGCGATCCGCTTTGGAGCTTTCCGGGAAGATCATTGGTTACGAACGCGGCGTCCTCCGGATGCAGCAGTTGCTGCAAGCCGGCGTCCTGCCATTCCTCCAAAGTGATGCCGTGATAATCCAGCGCCGCCCGATTATTATAGAGGCGCGCCGCATCGGGCCCCAATTCGGTGATGTGCATCGGCGACAAGTCGAGAAGTTGCCGGGCTTCCTTCTCGCTTTGGCGGATCTTCTCTTCGGCACGCTTCTGGTCGTCGATGTCGGTGGTGGCACCGACGAATTTGAGGACTTTTCCTTCTGCATCGCGCAAGACCACGGCTTGTTGGAGGTGCCAGCGATAGGTCCCATCCTGAGCGCGGAGAGACCGGGTTTCGATCGCAAAACCCTGTCCCGACCGTATTCCGCCCCAAAAGGCCGTCGCTGCTGCTTCGCGATCCTCGGGGTGGATTGCGGTCATCCATGCCTCGGGGCGCGACCGGACGAAATCGAGAGTCTGACCGGAGAATTCGAGCCAAACTTGATTCACGAAATCCGGTGTCCCATCCGGCGTGAGCGTCCAGGCGGATACAGGAAGGCGCTGCAGCAGCCCAGCCTGGAGTTGCAGATCGGAATAGAGGGCGGCGTTCTCCAGCGAAATTGCGGCTTGCGAAGCCAGCAATTGCAGCACTGTAACCCGGTCCGGCGTGAACGCGCACGGAGTAAGGGTGTTCTCCAGATAAAGTGCGCCGACAAGCTTCGCCTGCCTGACGATTGGCAGGCAGAGGATGGACTTGGAGCGCTTCTGCCGCACATATTCGTCCTTTGAATACACGTGATCAGTCGAGGCATCATCGAGGAGCACGCGCTCCTGTGTCCGGATCACGTAATGCAGCGCGGATAGCGGAAGTTCAGTCAGCGCGGCAGTAGTCTGTCGAGCCGTAACCTCGATCCCGTCCGAGCCAGTGGTAGCCTCCGCTTCGATCCGCGGCTCGCCGCCGCGAACGAGGATCAGCAGACCCCGCTCGGCGCCGGCGTGTTCCACCGCGATTCGCACCAGCCTCTCGATCAGCTCGGGAAGGACCATCTCACTCGAAAGTGCCTGCGATGCCTTGACCACAGTCTCGACATCCAACTGCCACGGCTACGGAGGAAGCGAGATCTCGTTCCTCGCGCAGGCGTGGGTAGCGTTCGTCGAGTTGCTTTACTTTTCCGTAGGCGCCCCACCGGTCGTAGCGGTTCCGCGCGTTGCGGAGATAGGCGTAGCCAGCGGTTTCGATACCGCGCGCCAGGTAATACTGCGCAGCCAGTTCATGGGCCAACCCCTCGTTCTGAACGAAGCCGCTCTCGCGTGCTAATTGGGCAGCCTCCTCGTACAGACGCAAGGCGTCGACGTCCCGCTTTTCGATGCGGGCGATCTCGGCCAAAACCAGCGTGTGCTTGTCGGCGAAAGTCGGTGGGTAGTTTTCGGCCCATTCGCGCAGTTGTTCCCGGTGCGCCCTCAGGAGTTCGCGCCACGCTTGCTGGTCATCGGCCGACGCGGTCTCATAGAGCGCCGACACGGTCAGCGCGGTGTAAAAGAAGTAGTCCAGCGCCGCAATCTGGCCGGCCAAGGCCTGAAGCAACGGCTTCACCTTGCCGGCGGCTTCCAGCGCCTCGGCGTAATCGCCTGACAGGAATCGCGCTTCCAGCTTGACAATCCAATACGAGCAGATCAGCGCAGGCATCCGGTCCCCGGTCAACTGCGCCTCGAACGTCGCCTCGTTGAACTGCGCGTCGTTGAAGGTGGAGAAGGCTGCGGTGCGGCCCTGCATGGTGGCAATGAAGCGTTGCTGGCTTACGATAATGTCCGCGACGTCGTGGTATTTGGCCTTTTGGGCGAAGTCCAGCGCTATCTCCGACTCGCGCCACACCAGGTCTAGGGGGTCGCCTCGAAGGAGAAGATGCGTGAGAGATAACAACAAACTATAACAAGCCTGGATCAAATTGCCCGTCTCAATCGCGGCGGGAATGCCCGTCCGATAGAAATCGATCACGGTCGCGATCGGCTGAGTCCAGGCGGCGACAGTCCCAAAGGTGGCGTAGACTGTCCCCCGGTTTGCAATGAAGCCGTACTTGTCAAGCAAGTCGCACGCCAGCTTGGCGAAACGATAACCATCACGGTAACGATGAAAGGCTGTCCCAAGTGCAATCCCAAAATATGCGTAGCCGGTAGCGGAATACATGCTTGCCCCGTGCTGCAGGCTGATGGTCACCATGCGGAAAATCTGTAAGCGAAACAAACGTTGATCTGTAAAGTAGGCAGAAGGAATAAGGGCCGAAAGCATCTGCATGGCGGCCTGTAGTTCCGGATCGGTCATCAGCGGCAGATCGATCAGGCTCTCGATCGGACGCCCATTGAGAGTTTGCCAAAGAGCTTCGTAGTCGGACTGGACCTGCTCCTCGATCGGATGCGCGGGCATGTCGATGCCGAACCCGCGCAGGCACGTGAGCGCGGTGGTTACAGCCTGGTGGTTTTCGGACTTCATGATCTGGAGCTGGACCTTCAGGCAATAGACCGCGGCCTCGTCAACTTTCGATGCGGCGCGCGGCAATAACTGCTCGATCAGTTGCCCGGCTTTTTCGGAGTTGCCGCACAAAAGCTCGCATTCCGTACGTTCCAGCCATAGGCTGAACGTCAACTCGTATTGGCTACTCCAATCGTTTTCCTCCAAGAGCCCCATGCCGGCTGCAAAATACTCGCGCGCCGAAGCATATGCTGCCGACGCTTTGGCCTTACCCCCCGCTCTGAGGTCTAGGGTGGCCACTCGCACCCTCTCGTCATGATCGGCCAGTAATTCCGCGCTCCGATTCAGTTGGTTGGCGACGTCGAACAGATGTTCGGCGAGGCCGTCCGCCGTCAAGCTCGCCAGCAGCGCACGGCCAATCCGGAGGTGTACTTGGGCGCGCTCGCTTTCGCGAATGAGCGCATAGGCCGCCTCCTGAATCCGGTCGTGGAGGAAGGCGTAAGAATCCTCCAAGCGAAGAATCAACCCAGTGCGGACGGCATCCTCCAAATCGGATTGCCCGAAAACCAGATCCAACGTGGCGATCTTGACGATGTTCCCGAGACAAGCGAGTTGCTGGAGAGCAGTCTGCGTTTGGTGCGGCAATCGCCGCAACTTCCCCAGCATGAGATCCACCACATTGCCGGAGTAGCCCTTGGCGCGAATCCGATCCAAATCCCAAGTCCAATTAGATTTGTTCGGGGCCGCGGCGTCCCGATCGAACCGCAGCAGCCCTTCCTCAGCTAGCTCGGCAAGAAACTGGATTGCGAAGAACGGATTGCCACCGGTCTTCTCGTGAATCAAAAGTGCCAGAGGACCAGCGGAGTTTAAACCGCAGCGCAGGGCGTCGGCGATGAGACGCTCAACGTCATCCAGCCCGAGAGGCGCCAGTACGATTTCCTGCGCCCTCGCTCCGGCGTCGCGGATCGCGGCCAGCGTCCGCATCAGCGGATGAGACGGACTGACTTCGTTGTCGCGGTAGGCTCCGATCAGCAGCACGTGCCGCACGTCCGGATCGGTAATCAAGCGCTCCAGCAATTCCAAAGTCGCCGTGTCCAGCCATTGCAGATCGTCGAGAAACAACGCCAGGGGATGCTCCGGACGGGCGAAGGCGCCGAGGAAACGTTTGAACACTAACTGGAAACGGCCCCGCGCTTCCTGCGGTGGCAGTTCTGCAACGGGGGGTTGTTTGCCGATGACGAATTCGACCTCGGGAATCAGATTGATAATAAGTTGGCCATTCGGCCCCAACGCCTCCCGAAGGGCTTCCCGCCAATGCTCCACCTCGGCTTCGCTCGCAACCAGGATCTGACGCACCAGCACCTGGAATGCCTGCGCCAGCGTCGCGTAGGGTACATCGCGCTTGTACTGGTCGAACTTGCCTGCGGCGAAAAGCCCGCGCGGTGGGACCAGCACCTTGTGCAGCTCATTCACAACCGAAGATTTGCCGACACCGGAATACCCGGATACCAGAACCAACTCGGAAGCCCCCTGCGCTACAACCCGGTCGAATGCCGCGAGCAGAGCATCGACCTCGCGCTGCCTCCCGTACAGCTTCTCGGGTATCAGCAATCGGTCCGACGAGTCGTCCGCGGCCAGGGGGAATGAATCGATGCGGCCATGCAACTGCCACTCCGCGAGGCACCGCCGAAGATCGGCCTCCAGCCCCTCGGCGGTCTGATAGCGCTCCTCCGCATTTTTGGCGAGGAGCTTCATGATAATGGCAGACAGCGGCTCCGGGACAGCGCGGCGATCCGCGGGCGCTACCGGCTGACGTGCGATGTGGCAGTGGACCCACTCCAGAGGGTCGGCGGCAGTAAACGGGAGCGCGCCTGTAAGCATTTCGTACAATGTGACGCCCAAAGAATAGAGATCGCTGCGGGTATCCATCGAGCGATTCATGCGCCCGGTTTGTTCCGGGGACATGTAGGCGAGAGTGCCGGCAATCATTTCCGGCGGCGCGGGCGCCTGGCGCTCGTGGGGCAGTTGGGAAGCGATGCCAAAGCCGGTGAGCCATACGTTGCAAACGTCGTCCACGAGCACGTTCTCCGGTTTGACGTCTTTGTGGATCAGACCGCGCTGGTGGGCGTGGCGGAGCGCTGCTGCCAGGTTGATGGCAAGGCGTAGACGATACGCCAGATCGAGAGGCTGCTCCCTCGACCGCGCAAGAACGAGGTCGAGAGGTTCACCGCCGGGGTCCGCGATTACCAGGATTGTCCGTCCTTCGTGACGGGTGAGCGCCAGAGGCTTGGCCGCCCACGCGGGCTCCAGTTCGGCTGCGAGCGAGTATTCGTGCTCAAGGCGTCGCAGACTCTGGGGCAATGGTTGTTCCGCGGTAGGAGCAACTACCAGGACGGGCGATGGATTGCCGCGCTGCCGGGCGCGGTAAAGCGCGGATTCCGCGCTATCGCGAATTGGCTCCAACACGTATTCAGAAAGCGCTGCCATTGAGAGCATCCTCGCCGCCAAAAGTCGAGATCTAAAAGCAGTTACTTCTCCGAACGAATCTAGACGCCTCTGCTCACAGTTGTTGCCGTGAGGATATGACCGGCGCGCCGGCTTACCGCTGTATCGCCGCGCCGACCGCGATCAGCAGGTCTTCACGCCGCACGGGCTTCGAAAGAAACCCGGCTGCCCCCTGCCTGGCGGCCTTTTTCCGGTTCACGTCCGTTCCGTGGGCCGAAACAAACACAATCGGGGCATGAGTGCCGTTCCCGGCTAGCCGTTCCTGAAGTTCCAACCCCGTGATGCCAGGCAAATTTACATCTACGATCAAGCAAACAGCATTGCCCGCTACGTTCGATGCCAAAAACTCCTCGGCCGAGCCGAAAACCTCAACCGAGTAACCTGCCGATTCCATGCAGTCTTTCAGCGCTGGCCGAACCAGAGCATCGTCGTCAATAATCGCGATGTGGCCCTTCAATCCTGTGTTCATCAAGCCCAACTGGCAATCGCCTTGAGGCATCTCCCCTCAACTTGGAGGGAGTGCCTCTCTGACTTGGAATGTTACCAGCGTTTCAGAAGGAGGTCTATTCTACTTTGGTAGCAGATTCACCCTTGGTTGACGAACCGGCTCTGGCCGAAGAACTGGCCCCTGGAGAAGAGATTTCGAGCTTCTCGGCCATCCGAACCAAATCCGCGAAGGACGCGGCCTGCATTTTGCGCATGACGCGGCCCCGGTGCGCTTTTATGGTCAATTCCGTGGTGCCCAATTCGCCGGCGATCTGCTTGTTCAACATGCCGGTAACAACCAGCGCCAGGACCTGACGCTCGCGCGGGGTGAGGGTTGCCAGGCGGTCCCGAAGCTCCAGGTTTGCCGACTGGTGCTCGCGGAACTCCCGGTCGCGGGCCAGCGCCTGCCGGACCGCACTGATGATCTCCTGCGCCCGCAGCGGTTTCGTGAGAAATTCCAGGGCGCCCGCCTTCATTGCCCGCACGCTCATCGGAATGTCGCCATGGCCGCTGATGAAGACGACTGGTATCTCGATGCCGGCCTTCTTGAGCTCCGCTTGAAAGTCGAGACCACTCAGGCCGGGCAGTTGAACGTCGAGAATGAGACAGGCCGGAATATCCGGACGCTTAGACGCCATGAACTCAGCCGTCGATCCGAACGCCTGGACGGCGAGACCGGCCGAACCGATCACGTCCACCATGGAGTCACGAACCAGGGGATCGTCGTCGATGACGAACACGATGCATTCCGAGTCGCTCATGCGTTGGTCACGGCCGGCAGGGCGAAATGAAACACAGCCCCACGTGGCTGGTTCGCTGCGGCCCACAGCCGGCCGCCATGCGCCTCGATAATGGTGCGGCTGATCGACAATCCCATGCCGATCCCTTCGGGTTTGGTCGTGAAAAAGGGCGCAAACAACTGCGCCGTTTTCTCTGGGTCGATTCCCGGCCCGGTATCGGCGACGGACACTAAAACCTCGCGCTCCTCGAAGAGCCTCGACTGAATCACCAGCCGCCTGGGGAAGTCCTCGAAGGCGGCCATGGCCTCCGTGCCATTGATCGCAAGGTTCAGGATTACCTGCTGCAATTGAATCCGGTCGCCGAGCACGGCTGGAAGATCCGCGGTAAGTTCGGTGTTCAGCGACACACCTTTTCGTTGCACTTCGCCGCCGACTAAGGATATGGTTTCGGTAATCACCTCGTTTATTTCAAGCGGGGTGGTGGTCGAAGGCGTCTTTTTGAACAGGGCTCGAATCCGCCGGACGATGTCGCTGGCTTGAGTTGCAGCCTGCACGATCCGGCCGGCGGCAGCGCGCGCTTTGTCCAGACTGGGAGGCTCATTCGCCAGCCACGCCGTACAACTGTCGCCACTGGCGACAATCGCGGCAAGAGGCTGGTTCACCTCGTGAGCGATCGATGCGGCCAGCTCACCCATGGTCATCACCCGATTCACATGCGCGAGCTCTGCGTGCGCGTTGCGCAAATCCTCCTCCGCCTGCTTGCGGGCGGTGATGTCGCGGATAAAAGAGCTGAACGTCCAGGTATCGCCGGACTTCAGCGGCGTGATCGTCAGCTCCACCGGAAACTCCGCGCCATCGCGACGAAGCGCGGTAATTTCAATTCGCCGGTTCAGAACCCGGCCTTGACCCGTCTTGAAAAACTGCTCCAGGCCCCGTTCATGCGACAGACGATATTGCGCGGGGATGATTGTCTCCGACATCCGCCGGCCCAGAGCTTCCGGCCGTGACCAACCGAAAGTCTCCTCCGCCTGCGGGTTCCAGTCCGTGATGATTCCTTCCGCATCCATGACGACGACGGCGTCCAAGGCCGAATCGACAATCGCCCGAGCCTGCTGCTCAACCCTTCGAAAGGACTCCTCCGCCCGATTGCGGTCGGCAATTTCCTGTCGCAGTTCTTCGTTGGCCGAAGCGAGCTCCGCAGTTCGTTGCGCGACTCGTCGATCGAGTTCGCCCGCGACATGCTTTTGTTCGCTTAAGAGCCGCGCCCCTTGCAGCCCGATGGACGCCTGATTCGCGGCTACGCTCAGAATCAGTCTCTCGGTGTGCCGCGGGAAATCCACTCGCTCCGACCCTGCTACGATTTCGCCAATTTCGCCCTGCAGCCCTAGTCCCAAGGACAAGATCGAAATGTCCCGGCCGCCTATCGGGTTCCGTATCAGCGGAGGCCATTCCTGAGGATCGGTCCCCAACCAGTGCTTGAATACCTCGCCGATCTCGTGCGGCTGGGCCGTCCGGTTTTGCGATGGACCGAACCGGACCAGCTCAATGGGAGTCTGATCGCCCGAGGCTCTCACCCGCACATAGACAAGATCGAGCTGGAGCATACGCAAAAGCGCGTCGAGCAAGGTATGAACAATCTGGGATGGCTCGCCGCCGCTCCACACGGCAGGAAGGGCGAGCAGGCTGACCAGATCGTTAATGCAACGCTCAAGCCGCTTGATCTCCTCTGCAACGTCTCCGGGTTGCGCATCCATATCTAGGCGGTCGAATGTGAGCGGCTGCGAGTAACCCGCCGTTGGCGAAACTCCAGCAGAAACTCATCCGGCGGCACATAGAAAGGATTCTGCTGAAGGATACCGCCGACAATGACCATGGGATGCGTCCGCATGATGTCAATCACCGCATCGCCTCCAAACTGCCCCAGATGGTAAGTGCAGATGACCGCGTCGTCGTGGCGGCGCCACACTTCGTTTACACGCGACTCAAACTCAATCACGTCGTCGACATGAGATCGATCTTCGACCGCCCAATCCATACGGCAACAGATGCGGCTCAGCGGGAATCCTCCTTTGGCGTTACCACTGGCCAGTTGCTCAAACACCTGCACCATCCTATCCCCATCGAACCGGCCATCTGGAAGGTAGACTTCAGTGTTGACCCGAAGCTCCAGTTGCCCGCTCTGCTGCGCTGCCGCCGGGTCGATGCCGGCGCTAGCCAGGCGTTGTAGATGGTCCTGACGTTGCTTTGGGTTTAGGACATGAACGGCTTTGTCACCAGCGTTCATCCCGTCCTTTATGAACGGAAGCAACACGCGATACTCTTCCTCGTCGTTGTTGAAAAACGCGCACACGTGACGGGTTGCGCCGAGCTGGGACCCGGCTAGGGAAATGGGTGCTGGCACGCTCTTCATGGCGTGTTCCTCCTGTGTGGATACCGTAAACGCATGGCGCTACCTTAACGTGAGAATGGGCGGCCAGTCCTCTGAACCTGGGGTCGCAAAAATGAGCTGCTCCCCTATCCGATGCGGAGCCGGCGGAAGCGGCTACACATAAATTCTACGCGCAGTCGCGCAAACCTCAAAGGGAAAGATTATGAAAAAGCCGTATCTCGATCCAAGGGCCAACGTCGAGGCCGCGAGAGCGAGCCTTTCGGCATATCACGCGTGGGCCTTTCGGCTGCTGCGGAAGGCTCAGCTTGAGGAAATCAGGACATCGCCCAGCTTCCAGCCGCTGCCAGCCTGCGGAAATCGACCGCGGGATGTCCTTCGCGCTGCCCCGACGGCGCGCTCGAAATTCCCAGCCGCTGCATTCTGGAGATCAAAGTTGTCCTCGGCAGTCCCAGTTGGGCGGCTGCTCCACGCGGTCCGCCGATAACCCAATTGGTTTCGCGAAGCATCGCCGTAATGTGCGCACGCTGGGCCTCGGCGAGCGTCCTGATGGGCGTTGGTTCGGCCTCGATGGCGGTCGCGACCGCCGCACCCTCCGCCCCCCGTCCCTCTGGCCGCCCTCTAAGTTGCGCCATCGTTCCCACGCTCAGCACCGAGCCTGTCGTCATGATCACGGCGCGCTCGATGACATTTTGCAGCTCCCGGACGTTGCCCGGCCAATCGTGGCGTTGGAGAGCGTCTACCACACTATCGGGGATGTGGGCGATCCCCTTGCCTTGCTGCCTGGCGAATTTTTCCACGAAGTATTCGATCAGGAGCGGGATATCGTCGCGGCGTTCCCGCAGGGGCGGCAGCGTCATCGGAAATACGTTCAGCCGGTAGTATAGGTCGGCGCGGAACTTCCGCTCCTCCACCATCTGCCCGAGGTCCTGGTTGGTGGCCGCGATGACCCTTACGTCAACTTGAAGAGTATGGTTGCCGCCCAGCCGCTCGAACTGTTTCTCCTGAAGAGCGCGGAGAAGTTTCGGCTGGAGCTCCAGCGGAAGATCCCCGATCTCATCCAGAAACAGAGTTCCGCGGTCCGCGGCCTGAAAGCGCCCGAGGGCGGTAGCCACGGCGCCCGTGAATGCGCCTCTTTCATGGCCGAAGAGTTCGCTTTCCAGCAGAGCGCTGGGAATCGCCGCGCAGTTGAGAGCGACAAAGCGGTTCTTGCGGCGCGGGCTAGCCTCATGAATCGCCCGCGCGATCACTTCCTTGCCGGTGCCGGTTTCGCCTTGGATCAGGACGGCCGAATCCACCGGCGCCACCATCTCTACGTCCTGGAGCAAAGCGCGGAATTTTGAGCTTGAGCCAATTAGATCTGGGGTCATGATGCCTTTCTCCTTGCGAAGCGGACTGCTTTCTACTGTCCCTGATTTTGCAGCGAATCCCGCTTGGCGTCGCCCCTAGATCGATTTACATTTAGCCCCCTCTATCGTTGCGGGCGCGGATACCTATTTAGTGGGATGCTTCCTATCCCGATTGCGATCTCCCATATCGAAACGCTTCCTTCCAAAAAGCCGGGCATCGATGGACCATGCGCCCGGACCGAGCATGGCCACGCCGGCGGTAAGCACCGCCAGGAGCACGTGAGTCCAGTGGCCGTCGGAATGAGAAGAGTAGATCGACAGCGCGATCCACAACTCATTCAGCGCGATCAGCGCTCCCGCCACGGGCGTCCACAGACCGACGATCAGCAGGATGGCCCCCGCGGCCTCAATGGAATCTCGTGCGATGGCGACCGGTTCCCCGGACGCCGCGAAGAAACTGCCGATGCCGAACGAGATGAGTGCGATACCGACTCCAAGCCGCAACAGCAAAAGGCCAAAACCAGGCCAGCCGTTGGGAAAGGTCGAAAATAAACGTTGCATACCACCGTCATGGTAGGAAAATTGCAACGGCGTCTAACACCCCAGAAAGCCCTGCTTGGGCTCCCCTCTTTCGAGGGGTCCCGTGATACCTACATGGAGTACCTATATTTCGATAATCCCGCGCATCTATATTTCGATAATTCCCCGCTTCAAGCCGATGGTCACGGCGTGGGTGCGGTCATTGGCTCCGAGTTTGGCGAGGATGTTCTTGACGTGGCCCTTCACCGTTTCTTCGGTGAGGGACAACTGCGCGGCGATCTCCTTGTTCGCGTTCCCTCCGGCGATCAGTCGCAGTACGTCGATTTCCCTGGGAGTCAGGCTGTCATCCGTGGCATGCTCGGCGATTTCGGCGGCGATCTCCGGTGGCAGGCGCTTTTGACCCGCGTGGACGGCGCGAATCGTCTCCAGCAACTCCTTGCGCAGCAGCCCTTTCAATAAAAAGGCTCGTGCGCCGGCCTTGAGAGCGCGAAAAACCTGCACGTCCCCGGCGTAAGTGGTCAGCACGATGATGCGAGCTTCCGGGAACTCGCCGCGAATCGCGCTCAGAGCATCGATGCCGCCCATCTCCGGCATCTGCAAGTCCATCAACGTCACATCCGGCCTATGGTGTCGAAACGCCTCGACGGCTTCGCGTCCGTTGGAAGCTTCGCCGACCAACTCCATATCGGATTGATTCGCGATCAACGCACCGATGCCGTCGCGAAGCAGCGCGTGATCGTCCACGGTGAGTACTCGAATCACGTTCTATCCTGCCTTCTTTCCGAATAGCCGCAGACGGGATCGAGCAGAGGGAGCGCCGTACGCAATGGAGCCTTCGAGGCTCAACTCTATTTCCGTCCCGGTTCCCGCGCCGCTCCATATTGTCAATTTCGCTCCAATGTGCTTGGCGCGCTCGCGCATTCCGGGTAGGCCGTAATGGCCGGGGCGGCCCTCCTCCAGGATTTCCGATGGAATTCCCTGCCCATCATCCCGAATGCGCAACCGGAACTGCCGGTCGGCGTAGATGAGTTCGGCTTCCACGTGGTCCGCCTGAGCGTGGCCGAACGCATTGCGCAGAGCCTCGCGAGCGATACGGTAAATCTCGTCTCGAATGATTGGATGCAAATCCCGCGACGGACCCTCCACCATTAAACGGAAGGTTGCTGAGTCATCTGACGTCGCCAATTCATTCCCCACCTCTCTCACCGCGTGCGCCAAGTCATTGGTCGTGGTGGCGGAGGATCGCAGATCGTACACCGCTGTTCGGCCCTCCGCGATGGCCTGATCGGCGCGGTCGAGGGTTTTTTCGAGCTCAACCTTCGCCTTGCCTTCCGGGAGCATGTCATCCACCACCTGAAGCCGCAGCATCAAGCCTTGAAAACTCTGTAGCAGCGTGTCATGCAGATCGCGAGCGATGCGGGTGCGCTCACCGACACGTTCGTCCATGCGCACGCTGAATTCGCGGGCGATCTGATGAAGGCGGTACCGATACAGCCCCCACAGCGCCGCCAGAACCGCGATGCCGCACAGCGTTTGAAACCATGCGGTCTGATAATACGCCGGGTTGATGGAGAAATCGAAAGCCGCGCCGGTTTCGTTCCACACTCCGCTGTTATTCGAAGCCATCACGCGGAAGCGGTAGTTGCGCGGAGGAAGATCGTTATAGAACTTCTTTCGTTCATTGCCCATGTCGATCCAGTCGGGATCGCGGCCTTCCAGCTTGACGCGAAAGCGGTTCTTCTCCGGCGCGACCAGACTGAGAGCGGTATAGTCAATCTCCAGATCGCGGGTTAGCGCGGGCAGGCGCAGGTTTGAAGATGCGGCGCTGATCGAATTCCAGTACGTCTTGCGATCGGCGATGATTTGCTCGATGTGTACCGGCGGCGGGAGTTTGTTGAAGGGAAGGTGACGCGGATCGATGACGCTGACGCCGTCCCAAGGGAGGAACCAGATTTTTCCATCCGCGGACTTAGCGACATTCGGGTTGTAATTGCTGCTGGGGTGCGCATGGGTCCGGACGCCGTCGGAGGTATCGAAAACTGCGGTTTGGATCGTCCGTTTCGAGTCCGACACCCACGCGTCCAGCTCGGGCCGCGCAATCCGCACCAGGCCGCAGGCCGTATACAACCAGAAAGAATGGTCGTCATCTTCCATCACCCAGTTGGCCTTATCACAGGGCAATCCATTCTTGCTGGTCAGCGTGGCAACGTGGCCGTCTTTAATCCGGCTCAACCCGCCTTCTGTTGCCGCCCAGAGCGTACCGTTGTGATCAAGTTGAAGGTTGCCTACTCGGCCCGCGCCTAATCCGTCTGTCTCCGAATACGACGCGCGGACCTGACCCTCTTTGAAGTACTCGACGCCACCCTGAAAAAATCCAATCCATAGGCCGCCCCCGCCGTCGGAGAGCAGAGTTATGGCCAGGTCCTTATGTCCCAGCCGGGACCAGGGAATTTGCTCGACCAGCTTTCCCTGCGACAAGTGAAGAATGGCATCATCGCCGCTGAACCAGAGATTCCTCGCACTGTCGCCGGCGATGGAATGCACTTGTATGCCGGGCACGCCGCTCAAAGGAGTAAAACGGCCGTTCTCGAAGTAAGCCATCCCGCCACGCGTGGAGACCAAGATTCGCCCGCGATCGTCCTCGAAGAGGGACGCGGCGTTGTCCGGCAGTCCACTGCTTCCCTTGCGATAAACCGTAACCTGCCCATCCTTCCATCTGTTCAAAACTTCTTGCGTGCCAAGCCAAACGCTGCCATCCCGGGCCGCCAGAACGGACCAAACGACGACATTAGACAAGCCTTGCTTCACGGAAATCGTGGGGACGGCGAAGTCGCGAAAGCGGTCGAGGCCGTCGCTGGTGGCGACCCAAATGTTGCCCTCGCGATCCTCAAAGAGACATTGGACCGAATCGCCTGAGAGACTGTTGGACTGCGTAAACGAATCAGTCCTTCCCTTGTGCACATGCAAGAGTCCCCGGTCCGGGGTTCCGATCCAAAGTCCTCCATTGCGATCCCGGAGAAGCCGCGTGGGAATGAACTGCTTCCCGGCGTCCGGAAGCGGATACGGTTCGGTTTTTCCATCATCGAGTTGCTTGATTCCGCCGCGCGTGGTGATCAGAAGTGCGCCGTTGTCGCCTTCAGCAAGAGCTTGCACCTGGTCCGGCACGAAAAAGAGTTTCGAAGGACCGGGCTTCCATCGCCACAGCCCGGTCGACGATCCCACCCAGAGATTGCCTCGGCTGTCCTCATATAAGGGCCCCACATCGTTGCCGAAGCCGCTGTCCGCTCCGTAACAATGGCCGTTCCCGTTCCGGATCGCGCAGAGTCTTCCGGCGGGGGCCCCAAACGCGCCGACCCATATCGTTCCTTCACGATCCTCGATGAGCGACTGAACACTCTGTCCAGCCAGTTCCGGGTAGAGAGTCAGCTTGCCTTCCTTCCAACTGGTAAGCCCCGCATTGGTGCCAATCCAAAGACGCCCATCGCGCGCGGTGAGCAGGCTTCGAATGTAGTTGCTGGGGAGTCGCTGACCCGCCGGCGGCTCCCATGGGATGCTCTGAACGCCGTCGAAGCGAAGCAAGCCGAATTCCGTGCCCAGCCAGAGATAACCGTCGGGTGTCTGAGCAATCGAGTTGACGGCGGCTGTGAAAAAGCCGTCGCGGACCGTCCACGCCTTGTGCGCGTATTGATCGATGTCGAGGGATGGGTCGAGGGCGGAAGCAATGCCGCAGCACGCCAGGAGCGCGCCCACCGCAGTGCCGGCCCGTCTAACTATGTTGGCCCACCGGACCATGCGCCCAATTATCTCGCACCGAGACATTTCGTGGCAGCGGATTTTGTAGAATACCCGTATGTTCCAAGTGCTGAGTCGTGTCGGCGGGCCGACAAAGGCTGGCGGCGGGCCGTCCTGACCGCGCACAACCGGCTCCATCGAAGGCGCGTAAGTTATCTATTTGCAGCAGGCTGAAGCGCCTCACCAAACCATAGAAAGTGGCGTGTCGAATGCTCCAGGGCCCCCTACTATTCATGTTTCGCCTTGCGTTACTTACAACTCTGCTGGCCTCCGGGCCTTTGCTCGCGCAGAACGCCGAGCTCTCCGGCTTAATCAATGATCCCTCAAACCTCGCCGTCGCCAACGCGAGGGTGGTGGTACAAAGTGCGGACAATGGCGCAACCCGGAGCGTTGTTTCCAACCAGCGCGGGGAGTACAGCGTTCCCGCGCTGCTTCCCGGATCTTATAACGTCGCCGTGGAAGCAGCGGGCTTCAAGACCATCCACCAGAATAGCGTCGTGGTGGAGGTGGACCAACGGGCACGATTGGATTTCGCCCTGACCGTCGGCAGCAACGCAGAGACGATCACCGTGGAGGGGGGCACGCCGCTGCTCAACACTTCAGATGCGTCGGTCAGCACCGTGGTCGATCATCAGTTCGTGGAAAACCTGCCGTTGAACGGGCGCAGCTTCAGCTCGCTCATCGACCTGACGCCTGGAGCAGTGCTGACGCCGGCCAACCAGTACGAGGGAGGCCAATACAGTGTGAATGGCCAGCGGCCGGATGCCAATTACTTTCTAGTAGATGGAGTAAGCGCCAACCTGGGAACTGCCGGGGGCGGCGCCGTACTGGGTCAAGGCGGGGCCGGCCAGCTTCCGGCAACCAGCACGTTTGGCGGGACTAGCAACCTGGTATCGCTCGACGCGCTGGAAGAATTCCGTATCATTACGTCGGCTTTTGCGCCAGAGTATGGGCGTACTCCGGGAGCTCAAATATCGGTGGTCACCAGGTCCGGCACGAACGTGTTTCACGGCAGTGCCTTCGAGTATTTCCGCAACGACAAACTGGATGCCAACGATTGGTTCGCCAACGCCAACCGTTTGGCGAGACCCGCGTTGCGGCAGAACGATTTCGGCGGCGTGCTGGGCGGACCGATCGTCAAAAACAAGCTCTTCTTCTTCGGCTCTTACGAAGGGCTGCTGGTGCGTCAGCCTCAGGTGGCGGATTCGTTCGTCCCCTCTCTCGCTACGCGCCAGAATGCGCCCGCGGTCCTCCAGCCGCTGCTCAACGCATACCCATTGCCCACCGGCCCCGCTCTTGGAAGCGGAGCGGGCAACGGAAATGCGGCGTTTGCGGCGAGCTACTCCAACCCGTCCTCACTGAATTCCTCCGGCATCCGGATCGACTATCTGCCATGGCAAAGAATCACTATTTTCGGAAGGTACAGCGACGCTCCGTCGAGCCTGGATCAGCGCGGCCCGAGCGGTTATGGGTACAGCGACGTTGAGAACATCAAGTTTCGGACGCAGAGCCTGACCTTGGGGAGCAACCAGATGCTTACCACAGGGTTGACCAATGAGTTCCGCTTCAATTACAGCCGGAGCCGAGGGAACCTGTCCTTATCGCTGGATAACTTCGGGGGCGCGGTGCCTCTTCCGGACTCGGTCCTGTATCCGCTGGGCTCTCCACAGAGCTCCGCTTTTATTTTCTACCCCGAGGCTGGCCTTGAACTCCTCGCAGGTGACGTGGCAAACAACTTACAGCAACAGTTCAATGTGACCGATAACGTTTCCCGCAGCGTTGGCGCACACCAACTGAAGTTCGGGCTGGATTATCGCCGCCTCCGTCCGGACGCCGTCCCCGTAGGCTATGAGCTGGAGTACATCTTCTCTTCTTTGTCGAACGTTCTGGCCAACACGCTACCTGAGGCAGCGATAGTTTCTAGGGTCCCCTCAACGTTGATCTTCACAAACTGGAGCCTGTTCGCCCAGGACACCTGGAAGGCCACGTGCGCATTGACCGTCACCTACGGTCTGCGGTGGGAGTACGATGGCGCCCCCTCATCGCCCAATGGCACTCTTCCATTCACCGTCACGCAAGTGAATAATCTCGCAACCATGGCACTGGCGCCGCAGGGCACGCCCTTGTGGCATGCGCAAAAGGACGACTTCGCTCCGCGGCTCGGTCTGGCTTGGCAGTTCCTTCCGAATATGGTGTTCAGGGCGGGGGCAGGCATCTTTTACGACCTCGGATACTCCGTCGTGGCCAACGGGACGAGTGCATTCCCCTTCGCTCGCTACGGGGCTATTCTGAATACCTCATACCCTCTGAGCGCGACTGCTGTCACCCCGCCTCCTTTTACGACCACTCCCCCCGCTTCGTTTCTTGCAGTGGTCGATCCGAATCACGTTTTGCCCAGAACGTACGAGTGGAACGCGGCTGTGGAAAGGAGTTTCGGAAGGGCCGATGTTCTGACCGTCACTTACCTCGGCGCGGCGGGCCGGAAGCTGATGCGCGACGACATTTACGACGCGCCGAATCCCAACTTCACGGGCGAGTTTGTCTTGATGAGTAATGACGCGGACTCCAGCTATAACGCTCTACAGACGCAGTACCGCCATCGCTTCACACACGGTCTCCAAACACTCGTCTCTTATACGTGGGCGCACGCGATCGACGACGCTTCCTCCGACGCCTATCCCGTAAATCTGCCGGCCAACGACGCGCCCTTGTTTCAGGAGCGCGGTTCGTCCGACTACGACATCCGGCACACGTTCTCCGGCGCTGTCTCCTATAACATTCCAGCGCCTGGCCGTGGAATTTGGAAAACGATCTTTGGAAACTGGGGGACGGATTCGATCGTTTACGCTCGCAGCGCGCCCCCGGTGAATGTGGTTACCGGGCTGAACCCCTTCCCTCTCGGTCAACTCGAGACGGGATACTTGGGCGTAGCGCGTCCGAATCTGATTTCCGGAGTGCCACGCTGGGTCGCAAATCCGGACGTAGCCGGCGGAAAAGAAATCAACAAAGCGGCATTCTCGATCCCCACCGGGCCGGTGCAAGGAAATCTGGGGCGAAACGCACTGCGCGGATTTGGCACGACCAATGTCGACTTGACCCTGCGGAGGCAGTTCAAAATTCGGGAGCGGCTCGCTCTTCAGGCGCGAGCCGACCTGTTCAATATCTTCAACCACCCCAACTTCGGAAGCCCGATCAACTATCTCAGTTCTCCACAATTCGGGCAATCGACGCAGATGCTGGGAGCATCGCTCGGAAGCGGCGGCCAGAGTGGCGGCCTCAATCCGCTGTATCAAATCGGCGGACCGCGCTCCGCGCAATTGGCCGTAAAGCTCTTGTTCTGAGCGCCTGGGTCGCGCGACATCGACCTTCCACGCAGTCGACAAATCGTCTGACTGCGGCCAGCCGAGACGGCGTGACGACCCGGCTCGGGCAGAAACTGCCGCGGATCGGCGCTGCTCACTGATTCTGCAAGCATTTGCGGTTGGCACTTGGTTTGCCAATGGCAACGTGCAGGAGAACGATTGATGTCGAGGCCGCGGGACGCTAGCTCGACCGAAACGCGCAGATCCAAGACGATGATCGTGACGGGCGCGTCCCAAGGGATCGGCGCTGGCGTCACGAAGGCCTTCCTCGATTGCGGTTACAATGTCGTCGCCAACTCGCTCAACTTCACCGGTTCAGAGTTTGCGCCAGGCCAGAAGCTAGCGCTGGTCGAGGGAAATATCGGGCAAGCCTCGACTGCCGCGAAGATCGCCGAGACAGCGCTCGGCACTTTTGGGTCGATCGATGGGGTGGTCAATAACGCCGGCATCTTCTTCACCAAGCCGTTCACGGACTACACCACCGGGGATTTTGCGCAGCTCAGCGAAACCAACCTGGAAGGCTACATTTACATCACGCAGCTTGCGGTGAAGCAGATGCTCGCGCAAAAGAGCGGTGGAAGCGTCACGTGCATTACCTCCGCGATGGTGGAACATCCGATCGCGGGCGTAACCGCTTCCCTGCCAATGATCACGAAGGGCGGGCTGGAGGCGCTCACGCGCAGCCTGGCGATGGAGTACGCCAAGGACGGCATTCGCTTCAACGCGGTCGCTCCGGGAGTCGTCGCCACGCCGATGCACGCCAACGACTCGCCGGAGATCTTGAAAAGCCTGTCGCCGATGGGAATGATCCCGGACATGGATGACATCGTGGACGCGATCGTTTACTTAACGGAAGCTCGTCATGTGACTGGGGAGGTGCTGCACGTGGACGCGGGTGCGCACAACGGCAAATGGTAAAGAGCGCGGAAGAAAGACTCGCGACCGGTGGACCTCGCAGGCCGCTAACGGCGAACGTCGTTCGGAAGTGAGCAATCAAAAGGAGAAATTATCATGGCAACTACAAGAATCGCAATGGCGCCAATGAAGGCGGCGCAAATTCCCAGACCGGGAGCGGATTTCCAGATCGTGGAGCGCGAGATTCCTAAACCGGGCGTAGGAGAAGTGCTCATCAAGGTGCAGGCCTGCGGTATTTGCCATAGTGACGTGCTCACAAAGGACGGCGAGTGGCCCGGCATTCAGTACCCTCGTGTTCCAGGCCACGAAGTGGCGGGCGTCATCGAGGAACTAGGCGCGGGTGTTGCCGCCTGGAAGAAGGGGCAGCGCGTGGGGGTCGGCTGGCACGGCGGCCAGGACAACACGTGTCCTTCATGCAGGCGCGGAGATTTTCGCAATTGCCGGAACTTGAAAATTCCCGGTATCAGTTACGACGGCGGTTACCAGCAATACATGGTTGCTCCGATTGAGGCGCTGGTGGCGATACCGGACAGCCTGTCTGCGATTGAGGCGGCGCCGCTGATCTGCGCCGGAATCACCACCTACAACTCGCTGCGGCACAGCGGGGCATTGCCCGGAGATCTTGTTGCGGTACAGGGCGTCGGCGGCCTGGGTCACCTCGGAATCCAATTCGCAAGCAAGTTCGGCTACAAGGTGGCGGCTATCGGGCGCGGGCCCGAAAATGCGGCCCTTGCAAAGAAACTCGGCGCAAACCTATACATCGACAGCAAATCGACGGACGCCGCAGCGGAGCTGCAAAAGCTGGGCGGAGCGCAGGTAATTCTAGCAACCGCTCCAAACTCCAAAGCGATGTCGGAGCTGGTAAACGGCCTGGGGCCGAACGGTAAGCTCCTCGTAGTCGGTGTTGCTTTCGACCCCATTGAGGTCACACCGGTGCAGCTCATCTCCGGTAACCGGACGATTCAGGGTTGGGTAACGGGAACACCGGCCGACGCCGAGGATACACTGCGCTTCGCCGAATTAACCGGCGTGCGTCCGATGATTGAGACATTTCCGCTCGAAAAGGCCGGTGAAGCTTACGCGCGCATGTTGAGCGGCAAGGCGCAGTTCCGCGTTGTTCTCACGATGTGAAGAAAGGAACGAGAAGGGCCGCCCGATGATCCTGATCCATCGACCATATTCAGATGCTGGATAAACGCAAGGCTTCGGTGCCCGCATTCACGGCGTCGCGGCGCCCGTGGGCCGTGCTCCTGGCAGGTGGTGATGGGACTCGTTTGCGGGATCTGACGGTAAAGATCGCCGGCGACTCCAGGCCGAAGCAGTTTTGCCGCATCGTGGGTGGGAGGAGCCTCTTCGGCGAGACGCGCAAGCGCATCGAGCCTCTCTTCTCCCGCGATCGGCAGTTGTTCGTAATGTCGCGTGCCCATGAGAAATACTACGGCGACGATCTGGCCGGCGCGGACGATTCATGCGTCATCGCTCAACCGCTGAATCGCGGCACCGGGATCGCCATCGCCTTGTCGATCGTTCATGTGTTGCAGCGCCATCCAGATGCCGTCGTCAGTTTTTTCCCTTGCGATCACTACTTCTCCGATGAGGAATCCTTTCGCTTAACGATTCGATCCGCGGTAGCTTGCGCCGATGACTATCCCGAGTCAATCATCCTGGTGGGCGCCAAGGCTGAGCACCCCGAGACCGACTACGGATGGATTGAACCTGGCACGGCAGTTGAGGAAGCTCCAGCCGGGCCGTTGTACCGCGTCAATCGGTTCTGGGAGAAGCCCGGCCCGCTTCAAGCTCGCGCGCTTCTGGGTAACGGATGCCTCTGGAACACCTTTGTCACCGTGGGCCGTGCAGCCACTTTCCTTGAGCTGTTGTGTTCACAGGTTCCCGAGGCGGTGCTTTCCATAACCAGGGCGCTGGCCGACTGCGACCTTGACCCCACGTATGATTTCCTGGAAGCGGTGGATTTCTCGCGTGACGTCCTGGCTCAACAACCGCATAGATTGTTGGTCCTGCGTGACGAGGACTCCGGATGGGCCGATCTCGGGACTCCCACCCGTGTCGTCCATACTCTAACTCGAAACGGTATTCAACCGGAATGGTTCCGCGAGAAAGAGGGAGCCGTTCCTCGGACTCCCGCGCGCCATTGAACTTGCGATCGCCGCCGGCAATCAGGCCAGGTGGGCATAAAGAACGACCACGGAACGGGGACTCGTCCGATAGACGCTGCCCGCAACGGCCGGCGCGGAGAGCCATTCGCTCACGTCGTCCGGTGAATCGAGACTTGTGTCGATCCAACGATGCCATCCATTTTGATCGCATGACGGCGGAAGCTCAAACTCGAGCCATTCCCAGTAAGCGTTCCAAATCACATAGAGGAGCGCATGCTCATCCCGGTATTCCACCTGCATCGCGAGGCTATGAGAAGTGGCGCTCCAATCCGGCTGCCCGAGTTTTACACCATGCCAAAGTCGATTTCCCAAACGCAGTAGTTGGTTCAGATTCAGGCCCTGGAGCGCCGGCTCGAAGGAAAGCCGGTGGGCGTTGACCAGTCTCACGAAGCGATGCAGATCGGCGTGCTTTGCGAGCAGCCCCCAGTCCAACCAACTGGTCTCGTTGTCCTGGCAGTAGGCGTTGTTGTTGCCGTTTTGACTGCGCCGGACCTCGTCTCCCATCTGAATCATGGGCAGACCGAGGGAGAGCGCCGTCACCGTTAGCAGGTTCTTGATCTGCCGGTTTCGCAGCGCCTCGACCGCGGCGTCATCGGTGGGACCCTCGACGCCCCAATTGTGGTTTCGATTATCGTCAGCGCCGTCGCGATTATTTTCGCCGTTCGCCTCATTATGCTTGTAGTCGTAGGAGACCAGGTCGTTGAGGGTGAAACCGTCATGGCAGGCGACGAAATTTACGCTCGCCTCCGCCTCGCGTTCCTTGTGACCGTAGATCTGGGGGCTACCAAGGAGCCGGTCAGCAAGAGGCCCCACTAAGCCTTCGTCGCCCCGGAAAAAGCTCCGCACGTCATCCCGAAATCGCCCGTTCCACTCCCTCCAACTGTCCCCAATGAAGTTGCCCACCTGGTACAAACCGGCCGCGTCCCAAGCCTCCGCGATCAACTTGGTGGACGCCAAGGCCGGCTCCGAATCGATATCCCACAGCACGGGAGGTTTCGGAAGCAGACTTCCCGACTCATCCCTATCGAGGATCGACGCCAGGTCAAAACGAAATCCATCGACGTGCATCTCCTCTACCCAATACCGCAGGCTATCGAGGATCATCCGGCGGACAATCGGGTTATTTCCGTTAAGGGTGTTGCCGGTGCCGCTGTAGTTGGTGTAACGCGAGCGGTCTTGTTCAAGAATGTAGTAGACGCTATTTTCCAAACCCCGAAAGCTTAGCGTCGGCCCGTCCTGGTTGCCTTCAGCGGTGTGATTGAACACGACATCCAGGATCACCTCAATGCCCGCGCGATGCAGCGCTTTCACCATGTCGCGAAATTCGTTTACTGGGCCGAGCGGATCTCGACGCGAGCTGTAGGCCTGGTGGGGCGCGAAGAACGAGACCGGAGCATAGCCCCAATAATTCACCCGTCCGGCTGGAGCATCGTGCGCGTCGAACTGGAAAACCGGAAGGAGTTCGACGGCCGTGATGCCGAGTTCCTGAAGATAGGGGATCTTTTCGATCAAGCCGGCGTAGGTTCCGCGTGTTGCTTCCGCAACCCCGGAACTGGGATGACGGGTGAAACCTCGCACGTGCATCTCGTAAATGATGGTTTGCGAGGCCGGCCGGCGGAGCGGAGTGTCGCCCTCCCAATCGTAGGCGTCCGGATCGACGACGACGCTTTTCATCGCCGTCGCGGCGTTATCGCCTTCGTGGCGAGCCGATTCACGATTGTAATTCCGCGGAACCACGACGCCGCGGCCGTAAGGATCCAAGAGAACCTTTGAGGAATCGAACCGCATGCCGCCCGCGGGATCGAAGGGTCCTTCAACCCGGTAGCCATAAAGCTGCCCCGGTTCGACGCCGGGCACGAACATGTGCCAATAGTGATAGGTCCGGTTCGCTACCGGGATCGGAATCACGCGAGAAGGCAGGGCGTCATCTTCCCGATCGAAGAAAACCAACTCGACCGCCGAAGCGCTGCGCGAATAGAGGCTGAAATTGACGCCTGACGGAACAACGGTGGCCCCGAGCGGCGCGCTCCGCCCTCGATGCCCGAAAACCTTCACGGCCGGCCCAACAGCTCTTTCGCGGCCGCGACCACACGCTCCGGCTCAAAGCCGAATTTCTTCTGAAGTTCCTTGAGTGGCGCGGAGGCCCCGAAAGTCTTCATTCCGATGATTTGGCCGGAAGCGCCGGTATATCGTTCCCATCCGAACGTCGAAGCCTGTTCAATCGCGACACGCGCCTTTACGCCTGGAGGCAGTACACTGTCGCGGTAATCCTGACTTTGTTGGTCGAAGATGTCCCAGGACGGCATTGAGACCGCCCGCGAGCGGATACCTTGGGCAACCAGCGCCTCGTGCGCATTCAGCGCGAGAGTGACTTCACTACCCGAGGCGATCAGGATAACCTCGGGATTCCCGCCGGGTGCATCCGCTAAGACGTAGGCGCCACGCGCCACGCCGGATGCCGCCGCGTACTTGGTTCGGTCGAAGGTCGGCAAAGGCTGGCGCGACAAAACCAGCACCGCAGGCTTATGGCGCAATTGCAAGATGCAGCGATACGCCTCGACCACTTCGTTGGCGTCCGCGGGACGCAGGGTCACCAGGCCGGGTGTGGCGCGCATGACCGCGAGGTGTTCCACCGGCTGGTGAGTCGGGCCGTCTTCGCCGTCACCCATCGCGTCGTGGGTAAAGACGTAAATCGCGGGCAGCTCCATAATCGCGGAGAGCCGGATGGCGGGGCGCGCGTAATCGCTGAAGATGAAAAACGTCGCGCCGAATGCTCGCAGCTTCGAAAGCGAGAGACCGTTCACGATCGCCGCCATGGCGTGCTCGCGCACGCCGAAGTGCAGATTTTTGCCGGTCGGCGAATCGGCCTGGAAATCGCCCGCGCCGTCATAGGTCAGCTTGGTCTTGTTGGATGGCGCAAGGTCGGCCGAGCCTCCGAGGAACCAGGGAATATTTTGCGCGATCACGTTGAGCACCTTGCCAGAGGCGTCTCGCCCCGCGATGCCCTTGGGGTCCGCCGGGAAAACCGGCAAATTGCGGTCCCATCCGGCCGGCAGTTCGCGCTTCTGCATCTGCTCGATCTCGGTCGCGAGTTCGGGGAATCGAGCGCGATAGCCCTCGAAGAGCGCCACCCATTCGCGACGGGCCGCCGCGCCGCGTGCGCCAATTCCAGCCTGAAAATGCTCATACACGCCGTCGGGCACCAGGAACTTCGCATCCTCCGGCCATCCGTAGTTGTGCTTGGCAAGGCGGATCTCGTCGTCGCCCAGTGGCTCGCCGTGGGCCTCCGCGGTGTCCTGCTTGTGCGGAGCGCCATAACCGATATGGCTGTCCAGAACGATCAGCGTCGGCCGGCCCTCCGTCTTCCGGAAAATTTCGAGCGCGTGTTCGATTCGATCTGTGTCGTTGGCGTCGCCGACCCGCAGAATGTTCCATCCGTAACCCAGGAATCGCGCGGCAACGTCCTCGGTAAACGCAAGGCGTGTGCTCCCTTCGATGGTGATGTGGTTGTTGTCGTAGATCCAACAGAGGTTATCGAGGCCTAGGTGCGCTCCGAGCGACGCCGCTTCCGACCCGACACCCTCCATCAGGCAGCCATCGCCGCAGACGGTATAAATGTTGTAATCGAAGATCTCGAAACCAGGCCGATTGTAGCGGGCCCCGAGCCATTTTCGTGCGATCGCCATGCCCACGCTGGTAGCAATGCCCTGTCCCAGCGGTCCAGTGGTGGCCTCGACGCCGGAGACCCAGTGATACTCCGGATGGCCGGGGGTCTTGCTATCGAGCTGGCGAAAGTGGCGGATGTCATCGAGAGTCACGGATGGTTGCCCGAGCGTCTCATATTCCGCGTCCACGGCTTGCGTTTTGGTCAGGTGCAGCACCGACCAGAGCAGCATCGAAGCGTGACCGTTCGACAGCACAAACCGGTCGCGGTTGGGCCAAATCGGATCCTGTGGATCGAAATGCATCACGCGGTTCCAGATCGTGTAGACGAGCGGGGCGAGCGCCATCGGAGCGCCGGGGTGTCCGGATTTAGCCTGCTGGACGGCGTCCATCGAAAGCGTGCGGATGGTGTTGATGCACAGTTGATCGATTTGGGAATTGGTGGATGCGGTAGAAGCTTGTGCGGTACTCATGCTTCTTTCGGCTCCAATGTGGCGATTTTGGCGAGCCGGCGCAGGTAGCGGTCGGCTTGACCATACCGGGCTGCCAGGAATGCTTCGAGGAGGTCCCATGCCGTGTATGGACCTATGGTTCGCCCGCCCATGCAGAGAATATTCATGTGATCGTCTTCGACTCCTTGGCGAGCGGAGAAGTGATCGCCCACCAACCCCGCCCGGACTCCACTTATCTTATTGGCGCACACGGATGCACCGACTCCGCTGCCGCAGACAGCTACTCCGCGCTCCACACTATTTTCCGCCACGGCGCGGGCCAGGGGGATGATGAAGTCGGGAAAATCGTCCTCAGGGTCGAACTTGTGCGCGCCGAAATCCACCACCTCATGCCCCGCCGCGCGGAGACGCGCTACCAGATTCTCTTTCAAGCCGAAACCGCCATGATCCGTGGCAACTCCAACGCGCATCTCTATACTCCCCGCTTGCCTTCGGCAAGCCACTCATTCTCCTCGCGAGTCTTCATCGCCCGCCGCTGCGCGGTCCGCCAGCACCAGCGCTTGGCCGCCGCGTATCCGCCCGGCGGGAATCGACTCATCGCCCTCCAGCAGGCGTCGAAGTGCTTGCGTCTTCTCACGTCCGGTCACCACCCAAAGCAGGCGGCGGGCGCGATTGATCGCCGGATACGTCAAGGTCATCCGCCGGCGGCTCTGGTACACGCCGGTCACAGCCACGTCTGCGTTCGTGACTCCGAGCACTGGATCTCCGGGCACCAGCGAAGCAGTATGACCGTCCGGACCGAGACCAAGGTGGATCAGATCGAGCACCGGCGGCGATCCAGCAATTTCCTGGAGCGCGAGGGCGTACTGGGTGGCTGCACCCTCCAAATCGGGGGATTCTACAGGCATGGCGTGGATCTGTTCTTCGCGAATCGGGGCGTGCTGCAGCAGGCTTTCGCGCAGGTGCGTCAGGTTTCGATCCGGGTCTCCGTCAGGTGCGACGCGCTCATCCACCTGATAGATATGCACGCTCGCCCACACCAGGTCCTCATTCGCCAACGCTCGCAGCATAATCCAGGGAGTGTGCCCTCCGCTGACAGCCAGAGTGTATCGCCCACGCTCGGCGATTGCGGAACGAGCGTCGGCGGCAATCACCGCGGCGGCCTTGCGCGCGACCGAATCGGCGTCATCCAACACTTCAAGCTTAATGGGCACTTCAAGCTTCATGGGCCCTTTCCATTGGCGCGCCGGTTTGACCGGAAACCTGCTGGTCCGACGCGGTTGGATTATGCCAGCCTCCCGGAGGCGAAACTTGTTGCTCAACCTCAGCGGGACCCCAGGCGCCGTTATCGTAGGGGTAGACCGGCGTTCCGGCCTTCAGCACAGGATCCACGATTCTCCACGCCTCCTCGACGTAATCCTCGCGTGCAAAATGAGTCGCGTCCCCGGTTATGGCGTCGCCCAGAACGCGCTCGTAAGCGTCCATTTCATTCGGGCAGGGATTGCGGCTCGCGATGATCTCGACCGCTTGGCTTCCCGTCACCTGGTCTGGACCCAGGACAGCGGCGCCCACCGCGATCGCCATCTCAGGGCTGATGCGGAAACGCAGGTGGTTAGAGGACGTGTTTCCATCCCTGAAGGCCGTGGGAGGATTTCGCAGCCGGGCAAACACCTCTGTGCACGTCGCCGGCAAGTTCTTTCCGGCGCGGATGTAGAACGGTACACCTTTCCATCGCCAGGAATCGACCTCCAGCCGAAGGGCGGCGAACGTTTCTGTTTTGGAATCGGCCGCGACTCCTTTTTCCTGGCGATAGCCCCGAAACTGCCCGCGGACCAGATCATTCGCCTCGATCGGCGGAATCGCCTTCAGCACCTTGACCTTTTCATCGCGAATCGATTCACTGTCGGTACGAACCGGGGGTTCCATCGCAAGATTACACAAGATCTGGAAGAGATGATTTTGGACAACGTCACGGATGGTGCCGGTTTGATCGTAGAAAGAACCGCGCCCTTGCACGCCGAAGTCCTCGGCCATCGTGATCTGCACGCTCTCGACGTAGTTTCGATTCCAGAACGGCTCCATGAACGCATTCGCGAACCGGAAGACCACCACGTTGTTCACCGGCCGCTTGCCCAGATAGTGGTCAATCCGAAAAATGGCTGACTCGCGAAAGGCGCTTAGCAGCGTACGGTTGAGCTTTCGTGCCGAAACCAAGTCGTTGCCGAACGGCTTTTCCACGATGACCCGCGCGTCCTGCGCGCAGCCGGAACTCGATAACTGCTCCACCACGGTGCCAAACAGCAGCGGCGGTATCGCTAGATAATGCGCCGGCCGCTTCGACCCATCCAGCGCTTTACGCAGCGCCTGAAAGGTGGAGGGGGCCGAGTAGTCGCCACCCACATAACGGAGCAGGCCGCTCAGCTTCGCGAACGCCGCTGCATCGACCGGCCCGTGCTGCGCCAGGCTGTCGTGCGCCCGCGCACGAAGCTGATCGACACTCCAATCCTCTTTGGCGACGGCGATGACCGGGACATTCAGGTGGCCGCGTTTCAACATGGATTCGAGCGCCGGGAAGATCTTCTTATACGCCAGATCGCCGGTGGCGCCGAAAAATACTAGAGTGTCGGACAGGTTGTCGTTCATATGTGCCCTGTTTCCTGGTTAATGGCCGGCTGCCTTTTCCAAGTGACCGCCGAAGCCGTAGCGCATCGCCGATAACAGCTTGTCCTGATAGTCCGCTTCCCCGCGCGAGGTGAAGCGCGCGTACAGCGCCGCCGAAAGAACCGGCGCAGGCACGGATTCATCGATTGCCGCCTTGATGGTCCACCTGCCCTCGCCCGAATCCGAGACGCGGCCGGCGAATTTGGAAAGGGCGGGATCTTCCACCAGGCTCGCCGCCGTTAGATCCAGCAGCCACGAAGCAATCACGCTACCGCGCCGCCACACTTCCGAGATATCCCGCAGGTTGAGCTCGTATTGATAATGTTCGGGGTCGCGAAGCGGCGTTGTCTCGGCGTCGATAACGCCCTGGGTTTTCCCGGCGTTGGCGCTGCGCAAAATGCTCAAGCCCTCGGCATAGGCTGCCATCAGGCCGTACTCGATGCCGTTGTGGACCATCTTCACGAAGTGTCCGGCTCCGTTGGGTCCGCAGTGCAGGTACCCTTGTTCGGCGGTGCCGTCCAGGTTGTCCCGTCCAGGAGTGCGCGGGATGTCGCCCGTCCCCGGCGCGAGCGTTTTGAAGATTGGATCGAGATGCTTCACCGCACCAACCTCGCCCCCGATCATCATGCAATAACCGCGTTCCAGACCCCAGACGCCGCCGCTGGTTCCCACATCCAGGTAGTGGATTCCTTTCCCGGCTAGTTCCTTCGCGCGCCGGATGTCATCCACATAGTATGAATTGCCCCCATCGATCAGGATGTCCCCGGCATCGAGGTGTGGCGCCAGATCGGCAATGGTCTGGTCAACCACCGCTGCGGGAACCATGAGCCAGATAGCTCGTGGCTTCTCCAGTTTCTTCGCCAAGGCTGCAAGCGAGTCGGCGCCGGCGGCCTTCTCCTTTACCAGTTCGCCCACTGCTTTCGGCGACATGTCGAAGACCGCGCAAGAATGGCCATTTCTCACCAGCCGGCGCACCATGTTCGCGCCCATCCGTCCAAGACCAACCATGCCTATCTGCATTTCCAGCTCCTGTCTCTTTTTGTTACGCGGACACGGCCTTCTCGCTCGTCTCGAAAATCTTCACGTATTCCCGATATCGACGGGCGATCTCGGCTACTGCGCCGTCCCGCGTTATCTTCTTTGCGCGCCAGTCAACCAGTGGACCCCAGAAAGTCGTCCGGCCGACTGCGAAGCCGGTGAAGCCCGGAACTTCCGCTGCGGTGGTGAGCCATTCGCGGACCCTTTCCTCGTTTTCGCCGCGGCCCAGAACGATGCAGCCGACTTCGCTCCGGGTTTGCCTGCGGGCTGCGGCAACAATTCGTTCGCAATCCTCGTGCCGATCGAGTCCTTCAACCTTCCAAACGTCCGGCTCAACACCGGCATCTTGAAGTTGCTCGATCGCCTGGGCCATCAGCCGCGGACGAAGCTCCAGATCGTAGGCCTGCTTGTCCCCCTTCAGCCGGTCGAGTTGGGCCTTCTCCGGCGGAACCAGCAGTTCGAACATGAACCGGCTACGGCCGGTGTAGGGACCGTGAAGATATTCCGACAAATGCTTCAAGTGAAACACTTGCCGCTGGTTGAGGTCGCGGTCGCCCTCCGGGTTGTAACGCACCAGGACCTTGCAGAAGGTGGGGTGAAAGGTCTCGATGTGCTGTTCGAATTCACTGCCGTATTCGAACTCGAACTCGTCTTGTCCACTCTTCTCGGCCGGGCAACAGGTCGTGAACCCCTCGGTGGAAGCATCGCGGAGGATCGCGGCGCCGAACTGCTCATCCACCAGAATTCCCGCTTTGTCCTTGGGCACACCGGCCTGGATGGCTGCCTCGAAGGCGTCGTAAATCACCCGCTTGGCGGCAGCGATCTCAGCCGTCTGTTGCGGGCTCAGTTCCCCGTCCCACCCGAACATCTTCTTCTGAAACGAACCACGATGATCGAAGGGCAGAACGTATAAAGGTCGGTCAAAGCCGATCGTAATCATGCGGTCTCTTTTAGACGGCGGTAGTGTCGAATCAGGTTGTTGGTGGAGCTGTCATGCGCGAGCGCCGGCTCAATTTCGTTCTCCAACTCCGGGATGATCCGCTGCGCCAGAACCTTGCCCAGTTCCACGCCCCACTGGTCAAAGGAGTTGACATCCCAGATGGTGCCTTGCGTGAAGACGCTGTGCTCGTAGAGCGCCACCAGCTTGCCGAGACTCTCCGGCGTCAACCGGTCGGCCAGGATTGTGTTCGACGGCCGGTTGCCTTCAAAAACGCGATGCGGGACCAGCCAATCCGCCGTGCCTTCGGCTTTCACTTGCTCAGGAGTTTTGCCGAACGCCAGCGCTTCGCTCTGGGCGCAAACGTTCGCCAGCAGCATGTCGTGATGGCGGCGCAGCGGATTGAGGGGCTTCCCAAATGCGATGAAGTCGCAAGGGATCAGCCGAGTTCCCTGATGGATCAGCTGATAGAAGGAGTGCTGGCCGTTGGTGCCCGGCTCGCCCCAGTAAATCGGTCCGGTCGGATAGTTGACCTGCTTCCCTTCCAGCGTGACGTGCTTCCCGTTGCTCTCCATCGTCAACTGCTGTAGATAGGCGGGAAACCGCTTCAGGTATTGCTCGTAGGGCAACACGGCCACCGTCTCCGCGCCGAAAAAGTCCGTATACCAGACCGTCAGCAGGCCCATCAGGACCGGGAGATTGCTTTCAAACGGGGCCGTTTTGAAATGCTCGTCCATTTGGTGGAAGCCGTTCAACATGGCCTGGAAGTTGTCCGGCCCGATGGCCAGCATGGTCGAGAGTCCGATGGCGGAATCCATGGAGTAACGCCCGCCAACCCAGTCCCAGAAGCCGAACATGTTGGCGGTATCGATACCGAATCTCGCCACTTCCTCCGCGTTGGTCGAGACCGCGACAAAGTGCCGGGCCACCGACTCTTGCTCACTACCCAGGCCCGCCATGGACCAGTCGCGAGCCGAGTGCGCGTTGGTCATCGTCTCCAGGGTGGTGAAGGTTTTCGATGAAACGACGAAGAGCGTCTCCTGCGGGTCCAGGTCGCGGACGGCCTCGGCCAGATCCGTGCCATCGACGTTGGAAACGAAGCGAAACGTCATGCTCCGGTCGCTGTAATGTTTCAGCGCCTCGTAAGCCATCACCGGTCCGAGGTCGGAGCCGCCAATCCCGATGTTGATAACGTTGCGAATGCGTTTGCCGGTGTGTCCCTTCCATTCCCCGCTGCGAACGCGGTTCGAGAAGTCCGCCATCTTGTCGAGAACGGCATGGACCTGCGGAACCACGTTCTCGCCGTCGACCACGATGGAACTCCCCAGCGGCGCCCGCAGCGCGACATGCAGGACCGCGCGTTTTTCCGTAACGTTGATCTTATCGCCGCGAAACATGGCGTCGATCCGCGAACGCAGCCCGGATTCCTCGGCCAGCTTGAGCAGGAGCTTCACGGTTTCATCCGTGATGCGGTTCTTGGAGTAGTCCAGAAAGATACCCGCGGCCTCAGCCGTCAATCGCTCTCCACGCTGGGGATCATCCGCGAAAAGACTGCGCAGGTGCGTTTCGTGAATTTCCTTATAGTGCGTTTTGAGCTTCTTCCAAGCCTTGCCGTCCGCTACTCCTTCGACCGCCTTATTCTTTTCCGCACGTGGTGTCATAACCGGACTCTCCTCTACTTCGCGATCGCCTTCTTGAGTGCGGCGCTCTTGGAATCGATTACCGCCAGCAGTTCATTCCAGGAGTCGACGAACGATTTAGCGCCTTCTTGCTGAAGCTGCGCAGCGAGCGCGCCAACATCGATACCTGCTTTGGCAAACTCAGCCAAGGTCTGCTCGCAATCGCCGCCGTCTGCGGACAGGATCGCGCCGGCTTCGCCGTGATCCGCGAGAGCTTTCAAGGTGCCTTCCGGCATCGTGTTCACCGTGAAGGGAGCGGCGAGAGCCTTGACGTACAGGACATCGGACGCCTTGGGATCCTTGGTTCCGGTGCTGGCCCACAAAAGGCGTTGAGGCCGAGCCCCGGCGTTGAGCGCGCGCTGCCAGCGCGGAGAGTTAAGGAATTCGCGGTAAGCCTTGTAGGTCCGCATCGCAATGGCGATGCCGAGCCGTTCACGGAGTGAATCCGGCACTTTGCCAGAAACTGCCACGTCCCAACGGCTGATAAAAACCGAGGCGACCGAGCCGACCCCCGGGTTGAGTCCGGCATCGATGCGCCGCTCCACGCCGCGCAGGAACGCTTCCGCGGCGGCCACGTACTGCTCGCGGGAGAACAAGAGGGTTACGTTGATCGGTACTCCGGCAAAAATCGCCTCTTCGATCGCCGGCAGACCTTCCTTGGTGCCGGGAATCTTGATGAACAGATTGGCTTGTCCCGCGCGTGTGTGCAGATCTTTGGCGGCAGCCAAGGTGCTGGACGTATCGTAAGCCAATAACGGCGAAACCTCCAGAGACACCCACCCATCGACACTTCCCGTGCGGTCATGAACCGGTCGAAAGAGGCCGGCCGCCCGCGTCAGATCTTCAAGCGCCAGTTCGAAGAAGAGCGCCTCGCCCGATTTGCCTTTGCTCACCTTCTCACGGATCGCGCCGTCATAGGCCGTGCTGTTCTTGATCGCGTGATCGAAGATGGTGGGATTCGAAGTAAGTCCCGTTACCGAGAGTTCGTCGATGTAGCGTCTTAGCGTGCCGCTATCCAGCAGGTCGCGCGTGATGTTGTCCAGCCAAATGCTCTGCCCCAGGTTGTGGAGCTGTTGCGTTGCCTTCATCCTGATATAACCTCCATAGCCATGATGCCACTTAGACTTGCCCTCGCCCCCAAACGATTCGAGGATTTGGTTAAGTTATGAACCCGTTCAAAGGCCTGGCCGGACAGCATATCCTCCGTGCAACGCCAGCGCCAATTCCCATCGGAACGCCCCGGAACGTTCATGCGCGCCTCGCTTCCGAGATTCAACACGTCTTGCAGCGGAGCCATAGCGAGCGCCGCGGGAGAAGACCATGCCAAATCCATCAGAGCCGGCGCCACTTCACCGCTGTTGGCCGCCGATCGCTTTAAATCTTTCCGCAGGTTTCGCCGTTGGTCCTCCGGCATAGCGTCATACCAGCCGCGAGTGGTCGGATTGTCGTGCGTTCCGGTGTACACCACCGTGTTGGTGACGTAGTTTTCAGGCAAGTGAGGATTGTCGGAATGTCCGTCGAAAGCGAACTGGAGGACCCGCATTCCAGGCAACTGGAACTGATCGCGAAGTGCATACACGTCCGGCGTAATCCGGCCCAAATCCTCGGCGATGAATGGCAGCGAGCCGAGGTCTTTCTGAACGGCGCTAAACAACCCAGGGCCTGGACCCGGCCGCCAACTCCCTGACTCCGCGGTTTGTGCACCGGCCGGCACATGCCAAGCCGCCGCAAAGCCGCGAAAATGATCCAAACGAACCACGTCGACGTGGCTTAGAAGCGCGCGAACACGGTCAATCCACCAGCGATAGCCGGCGTTGCGAAGAGCATCCCAGTTGTAAACGGGATTGCCCCAGAGCTGTCCCGTCGCGCTGAAATAGTCCGGAGGCACTCCCGCGACGAATTGCGGCCGGTGGCGCTCGTCCAGAAGGAACAGCTCGGGGTTGGCCCAGACGTCGCTCGAGTCCGGGGATACGAAGAAGGGCAAGTCGCCGATCAGTTTCAGGCCCTTACGTTGTGCGTGCGCTTTCATGCGGTCGGCTTGGCGATACGACAGGAATTGCACGAAGCATGCCAATCCGATGTGATCGGCCAGTTCCCGCCGGATTTCGTTGAGAGCCGCGGGTTCCCGCGCAACTAACTCTTTCGGCCACTCCAGGTAATACGCGCCGTTGAACTTCGTCTTTAGCGCGCGAAACAGAGCGTAGTCATCCAACCAGTGCGCCTGGTCATTGCAGAACTGCTCGTAAAGCGGGCCCAGATTTGAGCTCGCACCAGCCCTGAAGCGGGTCCACGCTGTCCGGAGGAGTCGATGCTTAAACGGAATGACTGCGGGGTAGTCGACTTCGCTTTGCGGAAAAGGCGCGTGCGAGCAGTCGCTTGTTTGGAGCAGTCCGTCTTCGATCAGCCAGTCCGGGCTGATCAACAGCTCGTTACCGGCGAAAGAGGACAAAGGTTGATACGGTGAATTGCCGTACCCGGTCGGCCCCAGCGGCAGCGACTGCCACCAACTCTGTCCAGCATCTTCAAGCCGGTCGATCCACGCAAGCGCAGCGGGTCCAACGTCGCCAATCCCATAGGGCGAGGGGAGTGACGTGACGTGCAGCAGTAAGCCGGACGCGCGATACGCGGGAGCAAACGGTGAGAGAGTCACGCGGTCTCGTGTCACGCTTGTCCTTGCGGCGAATTTAGCGCGTTGTTCACAATTCCTTCGGCCTCGGCCAGAATAGCGTCCAGATGTGACTGTCCCGTGAAGCTTTCCGCATAGATCTTGTAGATGTTCTCGGTGCCCGAGGGACGGGCCGCAAACCAGCCGCTGGCGGCTACCACTTTTAAGCCTCCGACCGGAGCGTCATTGCCTGGGGCCCGCGTGAGCTTGCTGATAATCGGCTCGCCGGCCAAGGTCGAGGCCGCTACTGAGCCGGGTGTCAACATCCGCAGTTTAGCCTTCTGTTCGGGCGTGGCCGGCGCGTCGACGCGGGTGTAGAACGGCGTGCCGAACTGCGCCGTCAGATCCTGGTAATGCTCGCCGGGATCTTTCCCGGTTCGGGCGGCGATCTCGGCCGCCAGCAGGACCATGATCAGGCCGTCCTTGTCCGTGGTCCAAGCAGAGCCGTCGTGCCGAACGAAACTCGCCCCGGCGCTCTCTTCTCCGCCAAAGCAGCAGGAGCCGTCGAACAGACCCGGAACGAACCACTTGAATCCTACCGGCACCTCCATCAGGCGGCGGCCCAAGCTCCCCACTACTCTGTCGATCATGCTGCTGCTCACCAGGGTTTTGCCGACTGCGGCGCTCTGCGGCCAGCCAGGCCGGTGCGCGAGCAGATAGCGGATCGCCACGGCCAGGTAATGATTGGGATTCATCAGGCCGGCGGAAGGCGTGACGATTCCATGCCGGTCGGCGTCCGGATCGTTACCGAAGGCGAGGTCGTATTTGTCTTTCAACCCGACCAGCCGGACCATCGCGTAGGGGCTGGAGCAGTCCATGCGAATCACGCCGTCGTGATCGACCGTCATGAACGAGAAGGTCGGGTCGATCTTCTCGTTCACGACAGTAACGTCCAGTCGATATTCCTCGTTGATCGGACCCCAATACGGTTCGGAAGCGCCCCCAAGCGGATCCACGGCCAGCTTAAGTCCGGCAGCGCGAATCGCGTCCATATCGATTACGTTCCGCAGGTCGCGCACATACGGCCACATGAAGTCGTCCTGGCGCGTGGTTGGGGCGTTGATGGCCGAAGCGAATGGCACGCGCTTTACGCCCGCGTTCTTGCCGCGAAGCAGTTCGTTGGCCCGGTCTTGCACCCATTGCGTCACATCGGTGTCCGCCGGTCCGCCATTCGGCGGGTTGTACTTAAATCCCCCGTCTCGCGGCGGATTGTGCGATGGCGTGATCACGATTCCATCGGCCAGGTGTGCCTGGCGCCCTCGGTTGTACGCGAGAATGGCTCGCGAGATTACCGGCGTCGGCGTGACGCCGTTATTCTGCTGAATGACGGTATCGACCCCGTTTGCCGCCAGGACCTCCAGCGCGGTGCGTTGCGCGGGATCGGACACTGCATGAGTGTCTTTGCCCAAGTACAGGGGGCCATCCGGTCCGTTTGCGTGGCGGTAATCGCAGATCGCCTGGGTGATCGCAAGAATGTGCGCTTCGGTGAAGGTGCCGTCGAGTGCCGAGCCGCGATGACCGCTGGTTCCGAAGCTGACCATCTGGCTCGGGTCCCTTATGTCGGGCCGCCTCTCGAAATAATCGCGTTCGAGTTTGGCCACATCGATTAAGATCTCCCTTGGCGCGGGCTTGCCGGCTAACGGCGAGATCTTGGGAACGTTCGGTGAAGTTACAGAGGTGGACATAGTCGTCAGAAGTGGACCAAGCTAGAAGTGAACCAAACGAACGAAAACACCCGCCAAGGACGCCCCCACCAGCGGCCCGACAATCGGCACAGCGGCATAGTTCCACCCCGATCCTGTCTTCTTTCCAAGTGGCAGGAAGGAGTGAGCAATCCGAGGGCCTAGGTCGCGCGCCGGATTGATGGCGTACCCTGTAGTTCCTCCCAGCGACAGACCGATAGCCCATACCAGTACCCCGACCAAGAAGGGCCCCAGATCCGCGGCTGGACCGCCCATCGCGACTCTCTTCGAAAAGATCGCGGCAGCGGCGAGCACAAGAACAAACGTACCGATGACCTCACTCAAGAGGTTCGCCCCCAGGTTCGGGATGGCGGGCATCGTGGAGAAGCAGGCCAACTTCACGTTCGGATCCTCGGTTTGGCGCCAGTGGGGCAGGAAATGCAACCACACCAGCACCGCTCCTACGATTGCACCCAGCACCTGAGCTACCAGAAACGGCCAAAACTTGGAAAAGTCACCCGATGAGATGGCCATGCCCAGCGTGAACGCTGGATTGAGGTAGGCATCCGGGCTGCCACACGCGATAGCGACAAAAACGCCAAACACCACGGCAAACGCCCAGCCAGCGGCGATGGCCAGCCACCCGGCGCCTTCGGCTTTAGACCGCTTAAGCAGAACATTGGCGACAACGCCATCGCCCAGCAGGATCAAGACGGCCGTCCCGATAAATTCCCCAAAAACTCTTTCACCCATCTCGAACGCTCCTTTCTAAAAACCACCTGGGGCCGCACGAAACTTCTAGGCCGCCGAATCCAGCCAGTCAAAGGACCGCGACACGGCCTTTTTCCAGGAGCTATACATGCCTTCGCGCTGTTTGGCATCCATGTGGGGCTGCCAGGTATGGTCGACCGACCATTGCGATTGAAGATCCTCGAAGCTTTGATAGAAGCCTACCGCCAACCCCGCTGCGTAAGCTGCGCCCAGCGCGGTGGTCTCTTTTACGGCGGGACGCACGACGGGACGGTCAAGGATGTCGGCCTGGAACTGCATAAGCAAATCGTCTTCCACCATGCCGCCGTCCGTACGCAGAACATCCAGCGCTATTCCGGAATCTTTTTCCATGGCTTCCACGACTTCGCGGGTCTGGAATGCGGTCGCTTCCAGCACCGCCCTCGCCAGGTGACCTTTGTTGGTGTAACGCGTGAGCCCGGCGATGACCCCACGCGCATTCGCTTTCCAGTACGGAGCGTAAAGACCGGAGAAGGCGGGCACAAAATAAACGCCGCCATTATCCTTGACGGTGCGCGCCAGGCTCTCGATGTCCGAACTCTTGGCGATCAAACCGAAGTTATCGCGCACCCACTGCACCAGAGCTCCGGTGATCGCGATGCTTCCCTCCAGAGCGTAGGCGGTGGGCTGATTGCCCATGCGGTAGGCAACCGTCGTGAGCAGTCCGAATTTCGACGGAACCGGCTTATTGCCGGTGTTCATCAGCAGGAAACAACCTGTTCCGTAAGTGTTCTTGGCCTGACCGGATTTGAAACATGTCTGACCGACCAACGCCGCCTGCTGATCGCCCAGGATTCCGGCGACGGGAACGCCACTCAGCGAATTCAACGCCGCGATCCCATAAACTTGGCTGCTGGATACGACCTTCGGCAGCATCTGGGCGGGAACTCCGATCGCACTCAACAGTTCGCGATCCCAATCCAAAGTCTGTAGGTTCATCAACTGCGTGCGGCTGGCGTTCGTGCAGTCGGTCATGTGAAGGCCGCCGCGCGGGCCGCCGGTGAGGTTCCACAGCAAATAGGAGTCAATGTTGCCAAATAGAACATCACCGGCTTCGGCCCGTTCGCGGACTCCGGGTACATGGTCCAGGATCCAGCGGATCTTCAAGCCGCTGAAATACGTGGCCAGGGGTAGCCCGGTCTTCGCGCGAAATCGATCGAGACCGCCCTCGCGCGCCAGCTCCGACACGTAGTTATCCACGCGAGTATCCTGCCAGACCAGCGCATTGTAGACCGGCTGCCCGGTTTTTCGATCCCAGACCACGGTGGTTTCACGCTGGTTCGTGATGCCGATAGCCGCAAGATCGCTGGCCTTCAGTCCGCGGGACCCCAGCGCCTCCTGGACCACCTCCTGTGTCCGGCGCCAGATCTCCGCGGCGTCGTGCTCCACCCATCCGGGTTGAGGAAAGATCTGCTCGTGCTCCTTTTGAGCGACCGAAACGATGCGTCCGGACCGGTCGAATACGATGAACCGCGTGCTGGTTGTGCCTTGATCGATAGCTCCAATGTAGGTAGACAATGTCTTAGTTCCTTTCAAAGGTAAGTTCGCGGATTTCAGAGGGCGCCGCCTCCGGAGGCTGTCCGGCGCTGGCGATCATGTGATTAACCTTGGCGGCGTATTGCTCAATCGCCGCTTGCTCTTGCGCTGAGCTCCAGCCGAGTTCCTGACCTAGCAACGCCGCAACCATTGGCGCAGCCTTAATCGCCAGCCGCCAGTCATACAACTGCAAGCCGATGCGGCGAGCGAGGACGTCCTCAATCGACAGCGCCATTTCTTTCCGCGCGGCGTAGACGGCCTGGGCGCGGATCGGGGCCTCGTTGTCGACGAGAGGCAGTGCTAAAGATCGGTCGGAGCTCGCCAATTCCAGGACCTCCGGCGCGAGTGTGCCGTATTTGTGGGCCAAGTGCTGCGCCGTGGCTGGGGAAATCGCGAAATCATCCGCCAGCTTCTGCCAGTAGCTCCAGCTGTAACCGAGTCCACCAGCCAATACGTGTTCGGACGTGAGGGAAGGCGAGCGAGAGGCGCCCAAATATTCCAGAACCTTGTCGATGGTCTCCTCACCCATCAGGCGATGAGTGGTCCATTTGCCGCCGAGAATACTGACCATGCCCGATGACGCGTCAAATTCGACTTCATCGTCGCGGATCAGTTTTTTCGTATCGGACACTCCTTGGGCGGCAACCAACGGCCGGACGCCCGCGATCGCGCTCACCACATGATTGGCGCTGAGGGGCGAATTCAGATAGGGATTAAGCTGCCGCAGGAGATAATCGATTTCGTCCCGCTTCGCAACCATTTCTTCTCCCGGGGTGTACCCGGTGTCGGTGGTGCCAACCAGAAGCCTTCCATTCCACGGGATCGCGAAGATCACGCGGCCATCCTCGGTCTTAGGAACCAGCAGTGCGTCCTTGTCCGGGAAACCATCCAGCGGCAGCATGATGTGGACGCCCTTGCTGGGGCGCATGCGCGGGACGGCGCCGGGCGAAGCAAGCTGGCGCACTACGTCCGAAAAAGGTCCGGTCGCGTTGACGAATGCTCGCGCCCGGACGACGAACGTTCCTGGAGCCGCCTGATCCACCACCGTCGCCGAAGCGATCTTGCCTGAGCTGTTTCTTCCGAAATCCTTGACGCGCGCGTAATTCACCGCCTCTCCGCCGGCTCGGCAGAACGTCTCTATCGTCGCCAAAGCGTATCGCGCGTCATCGAACTGTCCGTCCGCGTACGCAACGGCGCCGGCGAGATTGTCCGTCCGCATGGCTGGCATGCGGTACAGCGCTTCTTCTCGAGTGAGCAGCCGGCTGGGAAACAGGCTCGATTTACCGGCGATCCAGTCGTACATCTTCATGCCGAGGCCGTAATAGATTTTTTCGAAGTTGCTAAAACAAGGAACCAGAAATTCGATGGTCCTGGTCAGATGGGGCGCAACGCGCAGCATGATGAGACGCTCCTGCAGGGCGGACTCAACCAAGTGATACTGATCAACGGTCCCCGAAGGACCTTTATCGAGGGAAGATACAACCCGGCGGTGGTGCAAAAGGCCGGGCAGAAATTCGCGCGCGACATTTTTTGCCGTGTGATACGCGAGCCCTAAGGCTCCGGAGGTGAGGGCGTCACCGGTGCTATCGAATCTGGCGGGCTCCCAAGTGTTCGCGATGAAGCCCGCGCCAAAGTTGCCAAGCAACTCCGATACGTTGACGGTCTTGCCTCCGGAATCCTTGTTTGCGATAAACGTCTGGCTCACCGCGTTCCACAGGCGCGACTTAAATCTCGCCTCCGGCATCCGCCGGTAACGCGGATCGAGATGAAAGATGACATCGGAGCCCAGCGCGATCGCGTTGTGAGCCACAATGAATCCTTCCGCGGAACCGAAGCGGCGTGCGTAACCTTCGGATCCCTGACGCCACGCCGGCGGCATGTTGCGCCATTGCTCGATGCCTGCACCTGCCGCCGCGCTCACCCATTCCACGGGTTCTGCCAGCCGCAGCAGCCGCCGCACCGCCTTTTGTTCCGCGGTCAGCGGAACCGGCGCCCCGGCCGGCGGATTCGACGCTCGGGCGGAATCCTCTGGGGCAACCCCAGCAGCTCCGAGCGCGTTCAGTTGCGTGACATCGCCACCGGGCAGCGCCTCCTGCGCAAGCAGAAGGGATGGCACGGCACAGAGCGCCACTAGATTCGTAAGCTTCATAACCTCACCTCGCGTTTTTTTGTCGTTGGGAAATAGGGTCGTTGGGCAAACCCGGCTGAACGGTGTTATTGCGCCGTGGCGCCTCGGTGGAAGACGTGGCGCGTGACGTCAGGCAGGAATTCCCGGAGGACGTTCACGCCGGCATTGGTCGCCATCGCAATTCCGAAACTTACCGCGCCATCGCCGGCAGAGTCGCTGCTGCGGGGCTGCCACAGCCGGGAGATGAACGCCGCTCCGGCCGTGCTGCCCACCTGCGAAATTGAAAAGTGCTGCGATCCGTCGCGGCCGCGTGCCAGGATGCTGCTCTTGACGGCGTATTTGAGCCGTCTCCAGACGCCGCGTTCGCCAGAGCCGTAATAGAAGTTGTCCTCGCGCAGGATGTCTTCGCCCGCCATTTGAAGGACGTTGGCGACCGTGGCGGAGGCGTAATAGTTCGCAAACCGTTTCCCATACCCCTCCGCGCCTTCCCCCCATTCTCGCGGGCTATCCTGCAACTGCGTGATCCCTGCCGAGGCTCCCGCTAAAAAGAAATGGAATGGACTGATCAGGTCTTCGGAGTAAATTTTCAAACGCTCTTTGCTTGTCAAGGGTTTGAACTGGTCCTGTGTCTTTCCGGACATGAAGAGCGACACGAAAATCGAGGATTCGAGCTTGCTGGGAGTGGCCTCTTCGGTGGAGTCCTGTGAAATCGTGGCCGTGGCGGCCGGCGCGATCGAATCCGCCGCATCCGCAGTAGCGTCAGGCGCTCCGGCCGATGCGCTAGGGGCTGGGTCCTGAATTTCTCCTTGGGCACGCGCAAAGCCGCCAGTCGCGACCACTGCCAGCAGAGCCCCAGTGAGCGTGCCTCCCATCAGGGAGCCGAAGTGTCTTTTCATGTCGTTTTCCTTTCTGCGACTCGTTAATAACAGATCCGACTCACCGAGTCGCAGCGACGGGTGCACGTTCCCGGCCAACGCCGGGATCGAAGTGAATTCACTACGGAAGTAAAGTAGGAGCTGGCCGGCTGCACCCCGGCGATGCAGCGAAAGTGTCGAAATGCGAGCGTGCCTTCGCCAGCGCTGTCGGCATCTTCGACACCGGTGCCGAATCAGGCCCGCATTTTTCTGAGGTTGAGCGACAGTTCGATTGGAATGCCATGTGCTTTGAAACATGCGATGGACCGTTGGAAGGGGGCACACGGCGAAATGAAACTTCTGATCCAGCCCGAACACGGCGTCAAGCCGCTTGTCGAGGAAATAGAGGGAGCCAAAAGCAGCATCGAGATCGCGATCTTCCGATTCGACCACGCTGACATCGAGCAGGCCTTAGAGAGAGCGGTGGATCGAGGCGTAGCCGTTCACGCGCTCATCGCGAACACCAATCACGGAGATGAGAAAGCTCTGCGGAAGCTCGAGATGGACCTGCTTCCAGCGGGCGTGGAAGTCTCGCGAACCGCGGACGACCTCCGCCGCCATCACTACAAGTTCATGATCATCGACCGCCGCTTGCTGTATGTGCTGACTTTCAACTATACGCACCTGGATATCGAGCACAGCCGCAGCTTCGGAATCGTCACGGACGACCCCGACGCAGTCGAAGAAGCGTCACGGCTGTTTCACGCCGATATTCGAAGACAGGCGTACCGGCCGAAACTCAAGACTTTCATCGTTAGTCCGGTCAACGCCAGGGAGCAGTTGGCGCACTTTATTAAAGGGGCGGAAAAGCAGCTGCTCATTTATGATCCCGAGATCAGCGACCCCGCGATGATCCGCACTCTGCGCGACCGGGCGCACGAGGGAGTGGAAATTCGGATCATCGGACGGGTCAGCAAACCATCCGATGAGTTCGACCCCGGCCGCCTCATGCGTATGCGATTCCATACGCGAGTGATCCTGCGGGACCGCCGGGATGCCTTCCTGGGCAGCCAGAGCCTGCGCGAGCCCGATCTGGACAAGCGCCGGGAGCTGGGAATGATTGTGCGGGATCACGACACCGTGCACTCCATGGTCAAGGTGTTTGAAAGCGATTGGGCCGGACTGGCGCCCTCACAATCGGATTCTCCCAAGCAAGCTGCCGATAGCGCTAAGGCTGTCAAGAAAGCGGTCAAGATCATTGTGAAAGATCTCCCCTTGACGCCGATCGTTGAGGATGCTCTGAAACACGCGGTTGGGGAGCTTCCGAAGTTCGAGCTTCAGGGCAACGAACTGCGGAGCAACCTGACCGATGCGCTGAGAGACGCGGTGGAAGGCGCCGTATCCCGCATCGTTCGGAGAGGCACGGCGGCACACGTGTAACCTCCGATGGCCGATCCTCAAATCTCGCCCAAGGACCGGATGACCTTGCTCAGGCTGTTGAGGCCTTACGCCGGTTCGCTCAGTATCGCTTTCCTCGCCGTGGTGGGAGAAGGGGTCACCAGCCTGCTCAATCCGTGGCCACTCAAAGTCGTCTTCGACAGCTTGAGCGGATCGAAATCGATCCCGGCCTGGTTGGCTCGCCGGTTACCCGCCAGTCTTACTTCCGACAAGATCGCCATTCTGGAGTTCGCGGCAATAGCGGTCGTCGTCATCGCAATCTTCGATGCGGTCTTTTCCTATGGTGAGAAGCAGGCCACAACCAGCGCCGGGCAGTGGATCATGCACGATCTTCGCCGCCTGCTCTACAATCACGTCCAACGTCTCTCGCTCTCGTTCCACACGCAGACGCGCACGGGGGATCTGATCAGCCGCATCACCAATGACGTTGCGGCGATCGAGACCTTCATCGTCACCGAGTTGCTCGGACTGGTGGTTGATTGTTTGACTCTGGCCGGCATGGCGGCTGTCATGTTCTATCTGAATTGGCGCTTCACCCTGCTCGCCTTGTCCGTGGCTCCGCTGCTATTCGCGGTCACCTACATTTATACGCGTCAGAGCAAGAAAGCATCGCGCGACGTGAGGCGCAAAGAGGGTGAGATCGTCTCCCTGCTTCAGGAAGTATTGTCCGCCATGGGCGTCGTCAAGGCGTTTGCGCGGGAGGACTACGAAGAGCAGCGCCTGGAACGGGAAAGCGCGGAAAGTGTGGAGCTTGCTCTCCACGCGCGAAGCCTCAAGTCCAAACTGTTACCCCTGGTTGGGATCGTCGTGGGCCTGGGAACCGCTCTCATGCTCTGGTATGGCGGCGGACTTGTACTCAGAGGAACTTTGTCCGCCGGCTCGCTGATCTTGTTTATCTCTTATTTGGGCAAGATGTACAAGCCGATGCAGGATTTTGCCAAAATGACGGATGCTTTCACCAAGGCCTCTGTCGGCTATGAACGCATCCGCGAGATACTCGAAACGAATCCGGCGGTGCAGGATCTCCCCGGCGCACGCCGGGCCCCGCCTCTCCAGGGACGAATCGAATTCGAGCGCGTTGGCTTCAGTTATACCGCGGATCGTCCGGTGCTCCAGGACATCACGCTGAACGCGCCAGCAGGCAATATCACCGCGTTGGTGGGTCCCACCGGCGCAGGCAAGACGACTATCGCGGGTTTGATCGGCCGATTGTACGACCCCGATAGCGGCAAAGTGACGATAGATGGAACAGACTTGCGTGAATTCGAGCACAGGTCGCTGCTCGATCAGATCAGCTTCGTGCCTCAGGATAGCGTCCTTTTCCACGCCCCCATTCGCGAGAACATCTCCTATGGCAAACCGGGAGCGACGCTCGACGAAATTCGGCGCGCGGCCGAGCTTGCCAATGCGCACGAGTTCATCTCGAAGCTGCCGCAGGGCTACGACACGATGGTCGGAGAGCGAGGCGTTACGCTTTCCGGCGGACAACGCCAAAGGATCGCGATTGCGCGGGCCGTTATCCGCAACACGCCCATCCTGATCCTGGACGAGCCCAGCTCCGGTCTCGATGCCGCCTCCGAAGAATTGGTCTTCGGTGCTCTCGATCGGCTAATGGAGGGTAAGACCGCGATCGTCATTGCTCACCGCTTCTCTACCATTCGGCGAGCCAACACAATTTTCGTCGTTGAGAACGGCCGCATCGTGGAAAGCGGCACGCACCAGCAATTGCTCCAATCCCGCGGCCTTTACACGAAGCTGTACGAATTGCAGTTTCCTCAGGAAGCCGCCGCCCCTGAATCGGTTACCGTTTGACGCCACGCCTGGACCGCCGGACCGGTCAGGACAGCACCCGCAGTTCCGGGTTGCGTGGCGGCCGAAGGGCTGGGTTCGCCGACAGTCTGCCGATCGCCGCCGAGGCCCGGAAGATGGATCCCACCGGGAGCACTCCTGCCAGCTTGCGCTCGGCAATGGCCGCCAACCCCATCGAGGCCACGCATCCGCAGGAGGAACAGTCCGGATTGCCGCCGAACTGGCAGGGACCGATCCTGGTTTTCAGATCCGCCGATATAGTCTCTGTGGTTTGGGCGAAGATACAATCGCGCGGACTCTTTGGGGGGTTCGCATATTGACGAATCAGGGCCTCGCTCATGTCCAGCTTCCCAAAATGTTTCCGCAAGGACATCAGATCCGCAATGCCTCGCCGGCGTTCCTCCGGGCTCAGGATTTCCGGCGCTTGTTCGCCCGCCTGGGGCGTGAACAAGCTGAACCACACCTTGCGGATCTCCCGGCGAGGAGTCCAGAACTCAAGAAATTCCCTCAAGTAGCCCGGCCGCTTCATCATCTGACCGGTTATCGTGCAGTGGATGGTGACGTTTTGGCCCGCAATGTTCTTAAGGATCCGGTCATAGGTCGCCGGGGCGCGCCGGATGTCGTGTTCGGGTTGCAGTCCGTCGATCGACACTACCAGGCTAAACTTCGGCAGCGCAGCCCAGGCGGCAGGGAGCGGACGAAAGGCGCTGGTGACGATTTGGACATGAATTCCACGCTCCAATAGTTGAGGAACCATCGCCTCCAGCTCGCGATACCGGACCAGCGGGTCGCCTCCCACGATGGACAGATGCAACGGCTTCAAACGATCCACCAGTTCCAGCACACCGCCGATCAGTTCCTGGCCCTTTCGATCGGCCAAGCTGCGCAAGCTTGCGCCCCCACCCAAATGACCGTCACTATAGGCGTAACATCCTGGACATCTCAGCGGACACTCCCGCGTAATTTCGATCGATAAGGAGGGTCGCTCTCCTTTGAGAATCCTCCCCCAGGCGCGAATCACATCGGTGGTGGTCATGGTCTCCCTACAGTTAGTTGAATTACCGCGAGCACACGGCATTCCATACCCGGGTCAATGGCGCCGTAATCGCCGAAGGCGGCAACATGGATCGGCCGGCCGGCCGGAATCACTTGGCCAACGTCACGTTGAGCCGGTTGACCGAGGACTGCGACGTCGGAGTGAGGCTTGAACGTGTGGCCTTCAGCGTGCTAGCTATGGGTTGGATAGGAGCATTATGAAAAACACTCCCTCTAACAGAACTCCCGCCCGGCAGCGGACTGAGATCCAAAACTACGGAACAGTCGCAAGCCGGCCTATTTCGCTCGATCACAAGGTTCGCTTGGCCAGCGCCGACCGGCTGAATCAGATCCTCGCTGACACGATGACTCTACGCGATATGTACAAGAAGCACCATTGGCAGGTCTCCGGCCCAACGTTTTACCAGCTCCACCTTCTGTTCGACAAACACTATGGCGAACAGGCGGAGATCGTCGACGCCTTAGCCGAGCGCGTTCAGACCCTGGGAGGGGTGGCGATCGCCATGGCCCCCGATGTTGCCGAGACAACGCGTATCGCCCGTCCGCCCCGCGGGCGCGAAGACGCCAGTATGCAGTTGTTTCGTCTGTTGCAGGCCCACGAGCTCGTCATTGAGGAGGCTCGCGAGGCTGCGCGAGCCGCGGCAGCAGCGGGCGACGATGGGACCAATGATTTGCTGGTGAGCGAAGTCCTTCGCACGAACGAGTTTCAGGTCTGGTTTGTTTCCGAGCAGATCGCCGGCACAGGTATCGCTGACAAAGATGAGGAGGCCGCCCGTTCGGCCGCCAAGGCCTAAGCCCGATTGCCGTTTCTGCGCGCCAGGTTCCGCCGGCGCTGAATATATTCGATCCCAACCAAAACCGCCAGCCCGGCCACAACAGCAACCGCTGCGAAGGAGCCGACACGCGACAAGGCGGCCGCGAGGTCTTCCAGCTGTGCTCGGAACACCCAGCCGAGGCCAACGTACGCGCCGGACCACGTCAGCGCGCCGCCCAAGTCCAGCAGCAGGAATCTCCACGGCGCCAGCGCGAGCAGCCCAGCGACGGGCGGCCCCAAAGTTCCAAGCCCGGGCACGAATTTGGCAAAGAGCAACGACTCGGGTCCATAGCGAGAAAAAGCCGAATGCGTCTTAGAGACACAACCGTCCGGATCGAGAGACATCCCACAAACCCTGGCTAATACGGCGTCGCCGCGCTGCTTACCGAGAAGAAACCAGATCGAGTCGCTAATCAACGAAGCGGTGGCAGCCAATCCGAGCACCGCTGCGAGGTTCATCCGGTGAAGTCCTATGAGAGCGCCCGAAGCGAGCAGAATCGGCGTCGAGGGTATCGGTAAGCCGATCTGTTCCGCGAGGACCCATAGAAATAGAACGGCGTAGCCGTGATCGAGTACAAACTCCTGCCAGCTACTCATTATGGGTGGTCCTCGGCGCCAGACGGCAAGTCCGCTGCATTCCTGCTGCCAGGCGGCATACGTGCAAGCGAACGGGCCTGCGATCGATAACGGAAAACAAATGACGAAATGTCGGCAGTCCGGCTCGCGATTTTCGTCTCCGGCGGACCGGTGCGCGAGCAGAGTGCCCGCCAAATCGCGAGCGGTATCATAAGGGTGCGCGGATTAAAGGTGCGCAACCCGGCCCGAAGGCAACAGGCGTGCCCTGGCTCTAGCAATTCAAGATGGGCAACCTCAAATACACCAGCCTCCCGTCGGAGACAGCCAACGAAAACGCCCTGACAGGGCTCGCTTTGGATCTGAGTTGGTCATGGGACGATGCGACCAACGTGTTTTGGGAGCAGTTGAACCCGGACTTGTGGAAGCTGACGCACAATCCCTGGGTGGTCCTGCAAACGGTTTCGGGCGAAAGGCTGGAAAAGATCACCTCCGACGCGGCGTTTCAAGCGGCGCTGGATCAACTCACCCAACAGCGGCTTGCGGAGGAGAAGTCGCCGCGGTGGTTCCAGACAGCACACTCCAACTCACCCCTGGGAACGGTCGCCTACTTCAGCATGGAGTACATGCTGAGCGAAGCATTGCCGATCTACTCGGGTGGGCTCGGGAACGTGGCCGGCGATCAGCTCAAGGCCGCGAACGATCTGGGTGTTCCGGTGGTCGCCATCGGGCTGCTGTATGACCAAGGTTACTTTCGCCAGGAAATCGATCGTGACGGGAGTCAGCGGGCCCTCTACCCCTTCAACGATCCAGGCCAGTTGCCGATCAAGCCCTTGCGCACTGCGAATGGCGATTGGCTGCGCCTCTCGTTGCCCTTTCCGGGCCGCGACCTGTGGGTTCGGACGTGGGAAGTGCAGGTAGGCCGCGCCAGGCTTTATCTTCTGGACACCAACGATCCCGCCAATATTCCGGAATATCGCGGAATCACCAGCGAGCTATATGGAGGCGGGCCGGATCTGCGATTGAGACAGGAGCACGTGTTGGGGATCGGTGGCTGGAGGCTGCTTCGAGCTCTCGGGATTCAGCCGGAGGTTTGCCATCTGAACGAAGGCCACGCCGCATTCGCCGTACTGGAACGCGCGGCGAGCTACATGGAGGACACCGGTCATCCATTCTCGATTGCCCTGACGGTCACCCGCGCTGGGAATCTCTTCACTACCCACACGCCCGTCTCCGCGGGCTTCGACCGGTTCGCAGCGGATTTGATGCAAACCCATTTCGAACACTACGCGGCTGCCAGGCTCAAAATATCGCTGGAAGAATTGATGGCGCTGGGGCGGCTAAACGAAGGCGATAGCCAGGAGCCGTTCAACATGGCCTACCTTGCTCTACGGGGAAGCGCCGCCGTCAACGGCGTTAGCCGCCTGCATGGAGCCGTCAGCCGCAGTCTGTTTCAATCGCTGTTTCCCCGTTGGCCGACGGATGAGGTGCCCGTCCGCCATGTGACCAACGGTGTGCACGTACCCACCTGGGACTCCTCGCACGCACGCCAGATCTGGAGCGATGTCTGCGGCGCGCGGTGTTGGCAAAGTGACTTGGATCAAGCGGAAGAGCAAATCCGCAAGATCGATAGCGCTCGGATTTGGAGCATGCGAAACCAGGCCAGGAAATCCCTGGTCGAGTACATCAGGACGCGCTACTCGCGCCAAGTTGCGATCCAGGGCGGTTCCGGGAGCGAGATCGCGGCAGCCGGAGAAGTCTTCGATTTCAACGCATTGACCCTTGGCTTTGCACGGCGTTTTGCGACCTATAAGCGCCCTAACATGCTGCTTCATGATCCGGCCCGTTTGACCAGAATTCTCACCAATTCTCAACGCCCCGTCCAGCTCGTGATCGCCGGAAAGGCGCACCCGCAAGATGGGCCCGGACAGGAGATGATTCGCCAGTGGAGCCGGTTCATCCGTGAGGCAGGCTTGCGCTCCCCGGCGATCTTCCTGAGCGACTACGATATGCGCATGACTGAACGTCTGGTTGGGGGCGTGGATGTTTGGGTGAACACTCCGCGCAGACCCTGGGAGGCCAGCGGCACCAGCGGAATGAAAGTGTTGGTCAACGGGGGATTGAATCTTTCCGAGTTGGACGGGTGGTGGGTTGAGGCGTTTAGCCGGGATGTAGGTTGGGCCTTGGGCGACGGCCGCGAGCACGATGACGATCCGGGATGGGACGCTGCTGAAGCCGAGGCTTTGTACGAACTTCTGGAACAAGAAGTCATTCCGGAGTTTTATGAGCGAACCGGCGCTGGAATTCCGGAGAAATGGATTGCACGCATGCGCGAGAGCATGGCTCGCCTGACCCCCCAGTATTCCGCAAACCGGACTGTGCGTGAATATACCGAAAATCACTACTTACCCGCCGCGGCCGCGTATGTCGCTCGAGCTAACCAGAACGGGCGAGTGGGTGTCGAGATTCTGGACTGGCAACGGAATCTGGCTGCGGCGTGGGGAAGTCTCCGGTTTGGTCCGCTTACGGTGGAGTCCAGGGATGGCCACCACCATTTTGAAGTCGTCGTCCACCTGGGCGGGTTGCACCCCAACGCCGTGAACGTTGAACTATTCGCCAGCGGCGAGGGCGGAAGCGAACCGTCCCGAACGCGGATGGAGCGAGGGAACGCGCTCTCCGACGGCGGAATCCTGTATTCCGCCACTCTTGGGAACGAGCTTGGGAACGAACGCAATCCAAACGATTTCACTCCACGCGTTGTCCCGCATCATCCGGATGCGTCCATTCCTTTGGAGGCGCCCCAGATTCTTTGGTACCGGTAGGGCCCAATGAGGCCCGCCCGCCTCTGGTCGCTGAGAGCCGAAATTTGTCGGCACTTGGACAAAAATGACCAAAGTTCCTAAGTCGCCATTGCTCTCTTTCGACAGCGTGTCCTAAGTTTCACCATCTTGGCGATGGCCGGTGCCTTGCTTTCTTCGAGTTGAACCCGGCGGAGTCGGCCGGGAGAAGCTCTATGCAGATCGTTCTAAACGAACAGGAGAAGAACCCCCCGAGTGCGGGTATTCCGCGGCGGCGTTGGCTGATTGCCTGCCTGCTGGCGTTCGGCGTCCTGGTCAACTACTTCGACCGGGTGAATTTATCGGTAGCCAAGCAGGGGCTGACGAGAGACTTCGGAATCGACAACGTTGCCTTCGGGTATTTGTTGAGCGCCTATAACTGGACTTACGCTGCGCTGCAATTACCCATGGGCGTGCTGCTGGACCGGGTCGGCGTGCAAGCGATAGGCCGCATCAGCGCGATTCTCTGGAGCCTCGCATGTTTTGCGGGCGCTTTTTCGCCCGGGGTCAGGGCATTTTTTGGATCCAGGCTCCTGCTCGGGGTCGGCGAGGCGCCAACCTTCCCCGCGAATGCCAAAGCCACGGGAATGTGGTTTCCACGCCAGGAACGGAGCTTGGCCACTGCGGTTTTCGATTCAGCCGCAAAGCTTTCAACCGCGATCGGCACGCCGCTTATCGGTATTGTTCTGATCCACTACGGATGGCGTTTCAGTTTTGGGATGACTGGAGTCGCCAGCTTCGCGTTCTTCCTCGCGTTTTATTTCCTGTATCGTAACCCCCGTGATGACAAGCAGCTCTCCGCGAGAGAGCGCGAATACTTGAGTAAGAACGGCGCTGTTCTCGACAACAGAGCCAAGGGTGAAAGCGCCGGGCTTTGGTACCTGCTCAAGAGGCGCAAGGTGTTGGGGCTGGCGTTGGGCTTCGCTGCGTACAACTACTGCTTCTACCTTTTCTTGACCTGGTTGCCGAGTTACTTCACCGGCGCACTGCACCTTAACCTGCAGGCTTCTGTACTGTACACGTCCATCCCCTGGCTGTTCGCCACCGTTACGGACCTCGCGGTCGGCGGCTGGCTGGTGGACAAACTGATACGCCGCGGGTTCAACGACAGCCTTGTGCGGCAGACAATCCTTATCGGCGGCATGGTGATGGGCCTGGGTCTGCTGGGGACCATCTTCACCACAACACCCATAGCGGCCGTCTGCTGGATCAGTTTGTCGATCGGTGGTCTAGCCGCATCTGCCCCGGTGGCCTGGTCCGCCCCCAGTCTGCTGGCGCCTCACGACAGCGTGGCCAGGGTGGGCGGCATCATGAATTTCGCCAACCAGATCGCCGCCATAGCGGCGCCGATTGTGACGGGCTATCTGATCGGTTCACGCGACGACTATTCGCACGCCTTCATGGCGGCAGCGGCCGCCATTCTGGTTGGGATCGCCGGATATGCCTTGCTTCTCGGCAAAATCGAGCGGATTCCGGGTCCCGGAACGGCGTGAAGTCCAGGCGAGGAATAGAGGTTCGCATGGGATGGCCAATGAAGGGGGCAATGAGACCGTTCGATCGCATCTTCATTTCGTTGATAGCGTCGATGCCGTTGTTTGCTCAGGGCCCGCCCGTTGCCCCCGAGCATGTGTGGCACTCGCCTCAGGAAGGACAAATCGCTCAGGAGGCGCAGCGTGTACGTCGATCCGAGTTTAGTGTCGACAGCGGCAAGATCTATACGTTGGCGGAATTAATCGATCTGGCTGAAGCGCACAATCCCGAGACGCGTGTCGCCTGGGAGAACGCTCGCGCGCAGGGCGACGCACTGGGAATCGCGAGGAGTGAGCTCTATCCCGCCTTGTCCGCGGCGGCGATGTCGGGCGTCGATCGCCAGGAGGTTCCAATTGGAACCAGGTTCTACCGCTTCACCATACCTGAGTTTCAAGTGACGCTGGATCTCAGCTACACGATCTTAGATTTCGGGGCCCGCCGTGGCCGCATCGCCGCCGCCGATGCGCGAGTACTCGCCGCAAACTTCGGCTTCAACGACGTTCACCGGAAAATCATCTACGAGGTCCAGCAAGCATATTATCGGCAGCTGAATGCATCCGGCCAGGAAGAGGCCGCGAGGGCCAGCCTGGCCAATGCGGAGGCCGTGCAGCAGGCTGCCGAAGAACGTCTGAAGAACGGGCTGGCCACACTCCCGGACGTTCTGGAGGCGCGTAGCGCGACAGCTCAGGCGCAATACGATCTCCAGGCCGTGCTGGGGGTCGAGCAGGTGGCGCGCGGCGACCTGGCCACGGCCTTGGGAACTTCGGCGAGCACCATGATTCGCGTCCAACCGCTGAGCGAACTGCGTACTCCCGAGTCGACCGACGAGACCGTCGAAAAAGCGATCGATCGCGCACTCCATCAGCGTCCTGACCTTGAGGCCGATGTAGCCGCCATTCGCGAGGCGAATGCTGAGAAGAAGGAGGCGCAGGCCGCCTACTATCCCAATTTGACTCTTCAAGCTAACCCGGCTGTGCCATCGCTCTTCTTCCAACAGCAAAATCTTCCGTGGGGCCACACCACCGACCTGACCGGCTCAGTGGCGTTGCGATTGAATTGGACCGTATTCGATGGAGGGGCGAGAAAAAACCGGGTGGCGCAGGCGGACGCCCAGATCCGTCAGGCCGAAGCGCAGGTCAGCGCGTCTCGTGACGCAATTGAGGACGAGGTTTGGACCGCGTATTCCAACTTGAACACCGCCTTCCGCCAGCGTGAAGCGGCGACGGCGCTGCTCGAGGCCGCCGGCCAGTCGTATGCGGCTGCGCTCGAGTCCTACAATTACGGCGTTCGCAATTTGCTGGATGTCACGGCGGCGCAAAAAGTCCTGGCGCAAGCCCGCTCCGCCGACATTCTGGCGCGTACCCAGGTATTGGCGACGCTTTCCGATCTTGCCTTTCGAGCCGCCGATTCTATTCGCGCCGGCGACAGGAGACTTCAACCATGACACGTGCCCCTTCCTTCGACATTCTCGGCTCTTTCTTTCCGGCATGGTTGGCGTGCCTGGCGCTGGGCCTGGTTTTGACAGTGGCGATCCGATGGTTATTTTTGCGCTTTCATATTGCGATCTACATACCGGTCTTGACGTATCCGAGTTTGACGGTGCTGTCGACAGTCGCGCTGTGGCTGGTCTTCTTTCGTTAGCGAGGAAATTTCTATGAACTCCACCCCAATCACGAAATCCGGGAAGGTGATCGGCGGCATTCTTTCCACGGCAATTATCATCGGCGCACTGGCGCTGACGGCGGTGGCCGTCTTTCGCACCAACCAGGATCCCCGCACCGACGATGCCGAGATCGTGGCCAATTTCATCGGAATCGCCCCCCAGGTGGAAGGCCCGATCCTTCGTTTGGCCGTGCATGACAACCAATTCGTGAAGCGAGGGGATTTGTTGTTCGAAATCGACGACCGTCCCTACCGGTACGCCCTCGAGCGAGCAATCTCGGAACAGGCGACGCTGGAGGGGGAGATCTCCGACGAGGGGAGAAGGATCTCGGCTCTGGTCAGCGCCGTCTCCGTCTCCCAGGCCAATATTCAGGGCACCGAAGCCGACGTGACCCGTTCGGCAGCCGCCGTGGATGAGGCCCGCGCGGATGTGGCCAACGCGGAACAAGGCGTCAGCCGCGCCCAAGCGGAGTGGACCTATGCGAACAACAATCTGCATCGCATCGAGCCCTTGCTGGTGAAACAGTTCGTTACCGTCGATCAAGTAGACCGGGCCCGGACCTCGGAGGTCGCGCAGTCGGAGGCCTTGAAGCAGGCGCAATCGCAACTGCGCTTGGCGCAGGCCAGTTTGCAATCGGCTTTGGCGCAGCAGGAACGTTCGAAAGCCATGCTGCAACAAAGCATGGCGCAGCACGAACAGGCTCAGAATGCAGTCACTACGCTCGAACCGCTGGTGAATCAGCGCGGTTCCAAGGCCTCGGCTATCGAGACGGCCCGCTACAATCTCAACAATTGCCGGGTTTATGCTCCGTTTGCCGCTCGCGTAACGAATCTAACCATATCCGAGGGCGCCTACGCGCATGTCGGGCAGCAAGTGTTTACGCTGATCGACGCTCGCACGTGGTGGGCGGTCGCTAACTTTCGGGAAGGCCAACTGCCGCACATCGCCAACGGCATGCCGGCCGACGTATATCTGCTGTCGAAGCCCACGGTGCGATTTTCGGGTGTAGTGGACAGCGTGGGTTTCGGCGTCACTCCGGATGAAGACGTGTTCGGCCGCTTGGAGCCTGGCCTGCCCGACGTACAGCGCACGCTGAACTGGGTGCATCTGGCCTCGCGATATCCCGTTCGCGTCCGCGTGGAGAACCCTCCGCCGGAGTTGTTTCGCGTGAGTGAGTCCGCCGTGGTGATCGTTCGGGGGCACTGACGATGGGCGCGATGGCCCACAGTCTCCACGATTCGCGAAGCCAAATCTCGTGGTTCGTTGAATTCCTGAAATACGAACTGACGCCCTACCGGGGAAGGGCCGGCGGCGGCAGCGCACGGGTTCGCTGCCGCGATGTCCCCGGTCGAGCTAGCCAGCCGTCAAGCCGGCGGTTTGGTGCCTGTTGTGTAGGTGTTATCGGCTGGAGTTATTGAGTGTCCGGATTGTGCTTTCTCAGAGCGGCCGACGAATTTACTTGGTGGCCTCTGTGGCTTAATTCTCCGAAGGCCTCGTTATTTTTTCAATCACAATCACATCGACAGGCGCTTTAGTTGACTCTAACTTCAACCCGAGCTGTTGCTGGAAAGCCGTGAAGATATCCGGGGGCGCGTCAGGGTTGGGAGCGGGGACGGGCGCGCCCGGATCGAAGTCGGCCAATTGGGTCGCGTCGGGCGTAAATCTCAGGTTCCAGTCGTACCTTCCTGTGAGGCCGGTTTGATTCACGACCGGTTTATCCAGGACGTTGCTTTGCAAGGCGTTCGCCATCCCGTCGAGGCCAGAGTTGCGGCCATTGAGGGAAAGTTCTCCCGGTCCCCTAGAGAAACCGATTCCCGGAAAAGCATTGGGATCGCCTGCGCTCACGGTGATCTTCGCTCCGGTCTTGAGCACCACGATGGCGTACACCGGCAGTTCCCTCTTTTCGGTGTGGAACTTGAGTTGAAAGCGATCGGCGAGCAATTTCTGAATCATGAGCTTCATCTGATCCCGGCTGGGCTGCCCGGGAGTGTCCGGACGACCAACGGTATCGTACTTGGCGGAATCGAGCCACGCCGGTCCCCCTTCGATCTGCCGGGCGTGCACGTTATAGGCAAGTTTGATCATCCAGTTCACCGTTACATTAGTGGTGGTCACATCCTGGCCGCGGAAGCCATATCCCCCGCGCGGCGCGTCGGGCCTGCTGGGCTTGATAGTGGCGACCGTAAATTCCGGCTTCGCGGTTGCGGGCATCAGGGCAGGCGGAGGCGGTGGCTCCGGAATGGTCCAGGCGGTTTGGTCAGTGGCGCGAGCCAGGTTCAGCGGAAGTGCGGACCCGCCCTGCGTCAACTTACCGCGGATCGTGTTGCCGTCTCCGCTAAGAGTTCCCTCGAATGTTCCGTTCATCTCCGTAATGGAGATTTCGACTGCGAACCCCTTGAGCGTGATGCTGGTGAGGTTGATGGGCGTGGTGGCGCCCTGATCGATGCTGGGGTAGAAGACGCCCGCGAAGCTTTCGTTGTCAGCCCGCGAGATCTTCATCACCGTGCGCAGCTCCACGGGGCCATTGGGACCGTTGACCTTCAGGGTGCCCTGCCAGGTTCCGGTTATATTTTGGGCAAGCAGCGCACTCCCCGGCAATGCCCAGAGAGCGAGTATCAGCAACGGCAATCTTTGCATACGCCAGCTCCTCTACAAAACACTTCCCTTAGGATATACGCGGAAGACTGGCCAAGGTTGTCAATGGGGCCCGCAATTTGCAGACGCATCGTGGAGCGCTATCGGGGAAGGATCTGGGTCGACTCCGCCCCCGGGCAAGGATCCCAGGAGCGCCGTCCGTCACCAAGAAACCGCGCAAGAATCTAGCCGACGTTCTGAGTGAACCGCCCTTCGCCGGTTCCGAGCTGAATCTGGAACGGATCAAGGATTATCCGAGGCCGCTTGATTTGTGAGGGGCTTCCTGGTCGATACCAATGTTCTCTCTGAATTTACGCGGAGAGGAGTGCCCGACCAGTTGGAAAAATGGCGAATTGCTCGAATCGTTCGATCCCTCGAATGTGCTCCCCGTGACCAGGGCGATTGGCGAGCGCTGGGCGGTTCTTTCGGCGCGAGCACAGGAGAAAGGCATCCAGCCAGCGGTGATTGATGGACTGGTTGCCGCCACTGCGTTGGAGCACGATCTCGCCGTCGCCACGCGAAACGTGAAAGATTTCGCGGGCTTGGGCGTTGAGATTTTCAACCCGTGGGAAACCGCGTGATCTATAGGTCTCCCGAAGCGCGGCGGGCTGCGGAAGTTATCCACATCCTAAGTTATTGGTGCGGAGACGGGGACTTTTTCTCTTGTAGGTCATTGATAACGCGTCAGTTATACACGTTCCGAAGGCCTCAAAGTTCCGAAAGTGCCAGAAACACCAATCCGAGTCACACCGCCAGTCACACGGAGGTTTTGCAACCCCATTAGGCGCTGCTCAGGCAGGGCTCCCCCGGAGGCTGCGTGATGACCGAACCGGATCTGAAACTTCCCGCAAACATCGACGCCGAGCGCCTGGTCCTCGGCGCAATCCTGCTCAACGACGACCGGTACCCGGACGTTGCAGGCCTACTCGCCCAAGAGGATTTCAGCATCGAGAAGCACCGCCGGATCTTCGCGCGGATGAAAGATCTGTACGACTGCGGCGAGCACATCGATCGCGTGACGCTGCCGGAGGAGCTTCAGCGGCAAGGCCAATTGGAGTCGGTCGACGGCCTCTCCTATCTCGTCTCCCTTGACGAAGGACTCCCGGAGTTCCCTAACCTCGACAGCTACATTCGCATCGTCAAAGAGAAGGCGCTGTTTACGCGAGACGATGTTCGCCTGCCAGAGCATCATCCAGCGTTGCGCGTTCGCCTCTGACTCCTCCAGCGAAATCCTGGAAACCGCCGCGGCCGTCCTGGACCACGTGCGCAGCAAGGGTGAGCAGCGCCATCGTCAATGGCTCACACCGGGCGAGATCCTTCGGCAGGGTGTCGAGGCTGTATTGTTTCCGACCCAAGGATCATCCGGCAGCATCAAAACGCCGTGGACGCAGTTGACGGAGATGACCTCCGGCTGGAGCTCCGGTGATCTGGTTATCGCCGGCGGTCGCCCGAGGATGGGCAAGTCCGTGATCGGGATGCAGCAAGCTCATGCCGGTGCCCGGCAGGGCATGGTTGCTCAGCCAGCTCAACTGTTCGTGTGAGCAGGATCGGCGCCGGCCGAATCTATCGGACCTGAAAGAGTCCGGCTCGATCGAGGAGGGTGCCGACGTTGTTCTGTTTGTTCACCGGCCGGAGATGTACCGGCGCGATGACGCGCGCCTCCGCGGCAAGGCTGAATTTATTGTCGCGAAGCAGAGGAACGGGCCAACCGGGAAGCTCGCGATGACTTTTCTGCACGCTTTCCAAGTGTTCGAGGAGGCGGCAGCGGACGTGGAGGACGAAGCGGCATGAGCGCGACTCCCATTGACGGCAGCACGAAGGGCTACATACGTCTGCATCGCAAATTACTCGATCATCCGCTATTCACCTATAAGCCGATCGCTTGGCTCAAAATCTGGCTGTACATCCTGCCGCGGGCCAACTGGCGCGAGTCCGAGTTCCGACCGCGGCAAGGCGAATCGATCGTCGTCCCCGCCGGTTCCCTGGTCACATCGCTCGAAAAATTGGCAACACACGCCGCGCTGACAAAAGAACACGCGCGGCGCTGCTTGGACTACTTGGTGCGAATACACACCGTAACACTCCAGACAACACACCACTGGACGATGGTAAACATCGTGAATTGGGCGGCTTACCAGCAGTCTGATGACGACAAACACCACACGGAACACCACGCCGGCCACCACACGGAATCGAAATCCGCGACACACAATCCACCACACCAACCACCACACGCCGCGACACTGTCTAAAGAAGTAAAGAATTTAAGTAAGAAATATAAGTCCAACTCTGACGAGTTGGACTCCGCCTCCGGGCAGGCTGCGCCCAACCCCAAAACCACGCCATCGAGGAAGCCGATCGCCCCCGACGTCCGGGAGTGGTTTGAGACGGAGTTCTGGCCCGTCTACCCGCGCGGCACGAGGGAAAGTCCAAGGCGCTGGAAGCGGCCAACGCCAAGGCGATCACTCCTGAGAAGCGAGCCTTCTACCTCGCGCGGCTGACAGCGCAGCTCCCGGAATACAACCGGCGGAAGCAGGAAAACGGCCAGCGCGTGATCCCGATGGGTGCCACTTGGTTCAACCAGGATCGGGCCGATGATGAACTCGATGTCGCACTCGAGTCGAATGGCCGCAGCTCCGGGAAGGCTGAGCAGAATGATTATCCCGACTATGTCCCTCTATCGAGCCGTGCCGGCTGAGCGACTGCACGGAGAACGGCAATCGGAATGCCCTGTAGGCTGAAATGAATTTGCGAGGCGTGGCGAAGCACATCGAGATGTGGCTGGTCGAGAAGCTGCTCCCATGGGCAAAAAACCAGGACGCACTCCGACGCGCAGATCGCCCAGATTGCCGCCAGCATCGCCGAGTTCGGGTTCAATAACCCGATACTGGTGGACACCAAGGCGGGAATTTTAGCCGGACATGGAAGGCTCCTCGCGGCACGCAAGTTGGGTCTCACCGAGGTTCCCGTCATCGTGTTGGACGACCTGACCGAAGCGCAGAAGCGCGCCTACATCATCGCAGACAATCAGCTCGCCCTGAACGCCGGGTGGGATGACGAGCTGCTTCGCACCGAGCTTGCGGCCCTGCAAGAGGAGGACTTCAACCTAGACTTGATCGGGTTCAATCCGCACGAGCTCGACACCGTCCTCGCGCTCGACGATGAGCAGCGCGCCAACGCCGCACTCTTGCCGGATTCGGGCCGCCGACAGCGTCCTTGCGCATGCGGCAAAGGCGATTGAGCTGGAAGATATCGAGGCTCGTGTCGCGGAACTAGAGCGCGCGGCGGAAACGGCCAAGCGCCGCTGAGGTCTGCAGGTGACGAGACTGCAAGGCCGGCTGCGAAAGCTTGAAGCATCGCTCGTCGATGACCGCGGGTTGATTCCGCGCACGCCGCGCTGGCTGGAGTATTGGACGACGCTACTTAGAAAAAGGCAATACCACGGGCAGCCAATAACACGCCCGCCCAGAGCGCCAAGGTCAGAGCAGTGCCAGTTTTCGACCGTACCCGATTGGTTGCCGCCAGCACGACCAACAATAGAAGTTTCAATCGAAATGATTGACTAGCGGCACATCGCAGTGGCTCGATTACAAACAAAAGCGCTCCCGTTAGCAGCATGATTGTCCCGCCGATCCACAACATTGCTGGCCGCGGTCCACCTTCGCTATCACTGCGGCGCAGAACCGAGAGTAATACGGCCCCGCCAAACCACGCGATGCCCAACACGTGTAGCGCGCCGATCACAGGGTAAGTCCACGTCGAGCCGGCCAAGGCCGCGCTAAGCGTCGTCGATTGGACCCATTGTGCCAGACTCAGCAGCATACTCAGATGTCAAAATCCGCGATTGCTCGCGCCGCCAGCACCACACTGGTCCACAGGATCAGGGATATGATCGCGATCGCCTTATGCCTTCGAGGCACAAAATATGAGATCAGCGCCGGCGCCACCAGCGCCATCTTGAAAGCAAATGCAGGGTTTCGCCGGTAACGTTCCCAATCGGCTAGCGACATCAAGGCGCCGGTCGCCACAAGGATCGCCAGCCCGCTGCGGGCCCAAGGCCTGAAGATACGATCAAGCTCTTCACCCCCCTGGGACGCGATCCTGAACCCGACCCTGCGCAGGTCCGCAAACAGGATTGTGCCGGCAAACAGCGCAACGCCGAATAAATGCGCGGCTTCAATGACCGGAAACGCCCAGGAGTTCTTCAGTGGAACGATCCACACCTGGCTTCCCGATCCGCTTAGAACGTGAACCGAGCGATCAGCGTGCCGGTGCGGGGGGTAAGATAAGGCGGCAAGGCCGCGGACGGCTGGCTCCCAGGAGTGGCGAAAGTGTTAATCACTCCGAAGCCGCTTGAATTGATCCCCGCGGTCTTTGTCACGGCGTTCTGCGGGTTCGTTGTGGTTGGGGCCGGCAGTAGAGTCCGGTTGAATATATTGACGAACTCGGCTCGGATGTGGAAGTTCATTCTTTCCTTGATCCGGAAGTTGCGGCCGAAGTTGGCATTCTCGCTCGGATCGCGTTGAGCGCGGAACTTTGGATAGAGGGTCGATGCCGCCGGACAGGTCGAATTGGTGGGGCAGGCGGCCCAGGCTGCGGGGTTCAGAACCTGCGTGGTGGCCGGATTGTAACTGTGGATGCTGTTGATGTCGACGTTGTACAAAGGCTGGCCGGCAACCAGCGTGTCTTGGCTAGTGAGGAAGTTCGCGGTCGGGCTGACCGGAGGCGTCAGAAACGCGCCGCTTTGGTAAAGCGCATACCCCCCAATCTCCCAGCCTCTGACAATTTGGTTTTCCCAGTTGTTCAGGAACGAAGCGCCGGGTACGGTGTAGACGAAGTTGAAGGTCAGAGCCCGCGGAGGAATATTTTGCAGCGCCCACGGATTGCCCGCGGGGTTGAAGAAGTCCTGCCGGGCGGGCCGGGTGAAGCCCTTGGCAAAGGTGAATGCGCCGCTGGCCTGAAGGCCATGCGAGAGACGCTTAGTCGCCTTCATCTGTAATGAGTCGTACTTGGAATCGCCGGTGGCGGATCCCGTGGGGTTAATCGCCCCGAACTGTGGGAAGGGGACCAGAACGCCCGACAGCGCGGTACTGGTAGGGAACCCTGCATAGGGCAAAATGCTCCTGATGCCAACGGAAGCCAGTTTCTGAGTTACCAACGAGCTGCTGATCGAGTCGGCCAACAGGATGCGATCGTTATTGTTGTTGTAAGTTGAGCTGGCGCACACTCCGCCTCCGGTGGAACAAGGGCCGGTTCCCGGGTAGGGGTACAAACCATATTGTGCGTAAGTGGCCGGGGAGATTTCGCTCTGGAAGCCCAACGGACCCGACAGCCAAGCTACGCGATTGCCCACGTAAGCCGCTTCCATGACGAAACTCCTGGTGATCTCGCGCTGGATACCGATGCTGAACTGGTTTTCCCGAGGCGGCCGGTTTTGATTCGCGTCGGGCATCACGGGCTTAGGCGACGTAGAGCCCATATTGGGATAAATGTTCTGATTGGCGACGGGCCAGACGGGTGTCTGGATGGCTCCCGGAACCTCGATATTGACGAATTGAGACGCGGCAGGAACGTACGACGGGCTATTGAGCGGTCACGTTATAGACTCCGTTGGAACTGACGATGCCGCCCGCGGTCCCGAATACTTCCGTGTACTGGACTCCCCATCCGCCGCGAAATACCGTTTTGGGGTCGATCTGATAGGCGACGCCGAGCCGCGGCCCGATCGCGTAAGGATAACTGGGTTGGTAGAATTGGCAACCGCAAGTGTCGGCGTAGATTGTGGCGCCTGGATGACCTCCGGCATTGCCGTTTGCCAAAGTCTCATCGAACTGTCCCAAACGCCCATATTGCTCATGCGGCTGCGTGGCCAAATCGTACCGCAGGCCATAATCTACGGTGAGCTTGCGGGTCACTTTCCACGAATCTTGCAGGTACATCGCCCACTGCTGATACCCCATGCGGTAATCGTATGGCGCGGACTGGGTCGTCGAGCTAAGGACTCCATTGGTGGCTGTTCCGTAGTCGCCCAGCAGCCAACTGGCGAAGCCGAAACCGGTGCTATATCCGTTAAGGCTATTGGCCGGAGTGAAGGGATCCGAGGTCGCATTCGTACCGGTGGCGAGCGTTACGCCGGCGTAGTATCGGATGGGCGCTCCCTGGAAGTAGACTTCCGAGCCGAGTTTGAAGGTGTGCTTGCCATGAACCCACGTCGCGTTGGCGTTATAGGTGGGCTTGTTGTCGTGGTAGAGACTCTGGATTTGACCGAGCGTCCCAACAGTTTCCATCCCACCCGCGCCCGTGCAGGGCCAGCCTCCTGTGCACAACCCCGTAATGGACGGGAACTGGCGGTGCGCTACAAAGCCACTGAGCCCAAACTGTGAGGGATCGAAACTCGTGAACGCCGCCTGGTCGCTGAAACTGGTGTAATAGTAGCCCGCGCCAAAGTGCAACAGGATGGTCGGCGTCAGGGTACGGTCGTAGTTCAGCCGCTCAATCCAGCCCTCAATGCAGTTGCACCGGTACTCGCCGATCTCAAAGGGCAGGCCGTCCGCGCCTTGCGGAGCGCCAATGCCCCCGGAGACGTGGTTCACGAGATTGGTCTCCTGGTAATAAAAGGACAACTTGTCCTTATTAGAGACGTTATGATCGATCTTGATTGACGGAATAACCGTGTAACGGTTGCTTGGGACGGTCCCAAGGTAATTCCCGATGAGGTTGGAGTTCTGCGCCTTGACACCCAGCGTCTGGAACAGGTTCAGAAAATTCACCGTGACTCGGTCGAAGCTGGTCGGGGGAATGATGTTGTTCATGAACGGCGTCGCGTACCCCTGACCGGCCAGAGGGCCGGTAGTAGCGACCGTTCGCGAGGCGGGGTCAAAGATCTCATTCGCGAATATCTTGTTACCCGCAGGATCCACTTGGGTGGCGCCACCCAACTGCGTGGCCGGAATCCCGAGGCCGGCGCAGAGGCTGCAAGTTCCGTTTGGTGAAATCGCGGAAAAATTACCCTGGAGATAAGCGGGCGCTGGGACTGTATCGCTATTGACAATCTGCGAAGTCTCAAGGTACTCCTCATAGTTGAAGAAGAAGAAGCTCCGGTTGTGCCCGTTATAGATTTTGGGGATGGTGATGGGACCCCCCAGGGTGCCGCCGAAATCGTTGCGCCGGTTCCTCTGCCGGACCTTTCCCACACCCGACGCGTTCACACTGAAGGGATCGCCGGCATTCAGATCTTCGTTGACAAAATAGTCGTAGCCGCTGCCGTGATATTGGTTAGTGCCGGACTTCATGGTGAAGTTCATTAGCACATTTCCCGTGGTTCCGAATTCGGGCGCATAGTTGCTGGTCTGGAACGCAACCTCCTGAATCGCGTCCACGCCGGGCTGCGCCATCGCTTCATAAGCCAGCGCGTGAGGCGTCGCGTCCTGGCCCTCGATGCGGATCGATGCCTGCGAAGTCTGACCGTTGAAATTGCCCAGGCTGTAGCCGGGCGTGTTGGCGTTGGTGTAACCGGACGAGCCCGGAAGCGTCAGCACCACGTTGAACGGATTACGGACAGCGTCGGGGCCGTTGTTTGCGGGGCCGATGCCCAGTAGAGGAAGATTGTCCATTTGCGTCAGCGTGACGTTGTGGGTCAACTCGGCGGTCTCGGTCTTCAGCAGGGAAGCTTCAGCGGTGACGGTAACGGTCTCCGCGGCGGTGCCCACTTGCAGCACGATATCTTCCCTTAAAACCTGCGTCGCGGCGACGGCCACGTTCGTGTGGGTATAGGTCTTGAACCCCTGCACCTTAACAGTGACGACGTAGGTGCCGACCGGCAAATCCGAGATCGTATAATTTCCCGCGGAACTCGACGCCGCCGTATAATTCAATCCCGTTTCCGTGTTTCGGGCTTCCACGGCCGCTGCGGCGACCACAGCTCCCCCGGGGTCGGTAATTGTGCCTGTGATGGTTCCATTGCCGCCTTGGCCAAATGCCAGGGACGCAGCCATCCCGAGGTAGACCGCCATTTGCTTCAAGGCCGCACCGCTGAACGAATCGCGCATACTGAGCGCTGTTGTCTTCATGGAAGTTCTCCCACCGTTCCAGCCGTTCAATTATTCTTAGTGAGGCGGCGTGCTAGACATACGGAATGCCTTTTCCCGCGGCGCCCACCAGGGTCCAAATCACAATAGACAATACGGCGGCGAGCTTGGCTTTCCTGCTGGCCGCATCACCTGCCATGACCCACCTGCGTTGGATCGTCAACTGAGACGCGATTCCCAACAGAATGAGGCCCATCTTGATCGGAAACGAATAGCTTTCAAAACACTTCATCGGCTCCGAAAATGCCATCGGAATCCCGGATGCGATCAGGACGCCGATGCTGGTTAGCATCCATGGTTCGAGTTGGCGCGCCATCTGCGCGGCCGGAAGATACCGCTGGCCAACCCCGAACACCCGCAGATTCACGATCAGCACGGTCCCGAGCAGCACAGCCAACGCGAGTAAATGAAAGGTCTCGATGACCGGAAATGCCCAGACCGTATCGCGCACCGTAGTGCCCAGCCAAGTCTTGCCGCACCACTCGAAATAAGGCCGCCAAGATTCGCTAAGCATAGCTCCTCATGCGTACGCGAGCGCCCGTCCCATGGCGACCACCCCGACCCAAATGAGAAGCGATCCGGCTCCCGCCAGTTTGGCGCGCCAGGGCGTTCGGGCGTCCTGATCCCACGCGTCGATGCCGCGAAAAACGGTGTTGTGAAAGATCAGCGCGTTCAACCCCGCCGCACCTAACAGCACAAGTTTGGTGCGGAAGAAGGGGCTGTGGTAGCACTTCACGGCTTCAGACGCGAATAGCATGGCTCCGCTCAAAATCATGATGGTGAAACCGCTCCATACCCACGGCAGAAATTGCGCCGCAACTTCAGACACGGACCGGCGCGGCATGATCAGCCCGAGCAGGCGCAAATCGAGAATAGCGGCGGGCCAGAGCATCGCACTCAGCGCCAGAGAGTGGATACTCTCCACCACAGGGAACTGCCAGGCGGAATGCTTCACCCCGCTCGCCCAAGGCAGATTCTGAAGCCATTCGCAAACGCTGAGAACCGACACAGGTTATTTCTTGTCGTCCTTTCCGAAGAACTTGCTGTAGTCCACGTTGTTTTCGCAGACGAATTCGTCCACCCGTTCTTCGTCCGGACGAGCCGGAAGAACCCGCGTGGGAAAAACCCACGGGGCCGCAAAAACGTTCGCATCTTCCACGGTCACGTCGTATTGCAGACCGCCCGCGATGCGTTTGTAGCGCTCGATCACGTGCAACTTATCGCTATGCATGTAGCCGCTGACTTCTGTTTTCTCGTTGAAGCCAATCGAATCGACCACTAGGGTGTCGCCATCCCAGCGGCCGACGGACTCTCCCATCCACGTCGGGTCGGGATCGGGCGAATGCGGCCGGCCATCGAGCGGAATGAAGCGGAAGGTGTTCGGATACTCGAACAACATGATCAGGAAGTTCTGTTTTTGAATGATTTGAAACGGGTAAGGAGTCACAAAAGTCTGCGGCACTCCGAGCGGGACACAGTCGGTGCCTAAAGTTGTCCTTCCTCCAACGAAATTTCCGCTCCGATCGACCTTAAATTTCTCGGCTCCCGGCTTCAGCGCCGGCGGCTGGAGATCGCGCACGCCGGCGAACCCATAAACTCCCGTGAAATCGGGCTTACCGTCCGGCATACGCGCGTCGGTCGCGGCCGCTCCCGTATTCTTTGCGGACGCGGCCGAAGCCGTGCCGGTCACCGTGACGACTACGGATTTGGTCAAAACGGTATTATTCGGCCCGGTTACCTTCAACGTGTAGGTGGTGGTCTCCTTGGGAAAAACCTGCCGGATGCCGCGAGCGGCGACTTTTCCGGCTTCCGGATCGATCGTGACCGCGTTCGGATTCTCCGTGGCCCACGTCAAAACCACCTTTTGTCCAGCCTCAACCGATTCCGGCTGCGCCGCAAAGCTGACAATTCGCGCGGGCGGCGCCTCACGCGCAGGCCGTGGCTGCGGCGTTTGGGCGCCCGCATAAAACGGCAGACCTAGAGCCAGAGTCATGGCAAGTAAACAATGGCTAGTGGAAATGCGCATGGCCGCTCTCCTGAGGGAACCTCTAGGATTTGATCATCCGGCCGTCGGCGAGCTTGATCAGCGAGCTGAGCATCGCGGGATCGCCGCTTTTCGCCGCTCCTCCAGTGCAACTGATCGTATCGCCGGGCTTGACTGTATCGTGCGCCCAGCCGTAGGACTTCAGATGGTTCAGGCTCATCATCTCGATTTGCCACTCCACTTTCTTTCCGGTCTCATCGGTGACCTCGAGATGGATATATGCGTGCGGATTAGTCCAGTCGAAGCTTTTCACCACTCCGGTCACGGTGGTAGGGTTGGCCATGTTGTACATGGCTGTGGAATGATGTGCGAATGCCGGAGTGGCGGCCGGGATCGTGCATAAAGAGACCGCTAATACTAAACGAAGCGCCTTCATCGCTAAACCTCCCTTACTTTTTCTCGAAATACTTGTTGTAATCGATGTTGTGTTCGCAGACGAATTCGTCCACTTTGGATAAATCAGGCCGCAGTGTGAACGCGCGGCTCAGCGTCCACGGCTTCACGAACACGTTCGGATCTTCTATCGTCGCCTCATACTGGAGCGTATCGAGCTCCGTCCGGCGGAAACGCTCCGTGATATGTAGAGCGTCGGTGTGCCGGTAACCGTTGATCTCGGTTTTATCGTTGAAGCCAACGGTATCCACGACCAGCGTGTCGCCTTCCCAGTGCCCGATCGAGTCGCCCATCCAGGTGGGGTCCGGATCGGGAGGATGCGGACTTCCATCCATGGAAACAACGCGAAACGTGCCGGGGTAGCCAAACAGAATCGCGAGATGATCCCCGCTCTCCACGATTTGGAATTGATACGGAACGCTGAAGGCTTGCGGACCGGCCAAGGGCATGCAATCCGAATATTGCCCGGTGTCCTCGGCAGGACGGACAACTTTGTATTTCTCGGCTCCCGGCTTCAGCTCAGGGCCGGCCGGCGCGGCTTGTGCGTTCGCTCCGCGGCCTCCACGTCCGCCTCCTCCACCCCCTCCGCCGCCGAAATTATAGACTCCCGAAAAATCGGGGTGGCCTGCCGCCGTGCGAGCGACTTCCTTTTTCGCCGCTGCGCCGGCCGCCGCGTTCTCAGGGGCCGGAGTAGTGCCGGCCACATTCACGGTCAGCGCGCGAGTCAGAACCTGGTTATTCGGACCCCGCACAGTCAGCGTGTAAGTAGTCGTCCTCGCCGGAGACAACTGCATCGCTCCGCGTGGCGTGACCCGTCCGGGGTCCGGATCGATTGTGACTGCGGAAGGATTTTCAGTTGACCAGGTCAGAGTGACCTTCTGCCCCGGCTGGATCGAGGCCGGTTCTGCTTTGAAATCCATGATTCGCGCCGGAAGCTGGCCGGCGCGCTGATAGGGATTACCCGTCCCTGCGGACACGACTCCAGATTGCGGGGCCGCAGGAGGCGTCTGCGCCCAAACCGGTACGAGAACAAAGCCCGGCATTAGAACAAAGCAAACACCTGCACCAACACGGCGAACTCTGGCCACGTGGCACCTCCCCTCGCAAAATCTCAGCGATGCATACCTGGATGCGGAGTCTATCGCGGTTTCACCATTCTGTCAAGTGGCCAACTTTCGATTTCTCAGTCACTTAGTCGCGCCAGTCCGCCGGAAGGTTTTGGGGCGGTGCACATCCATGCATGCATCCGTGGCTTATTCGAAAGGAACCGGATATAATTTCGAGGGTGAAGCCGAGAAGCGCAACCGATCTCTCCGGAATCCCAGCGCGGCCGCGCGCTAATCAGCCTGAGGGAAATGCTTTTGCGCGGTGAATTCCCGCCCGGCCAGCGCATTTTCGAAGTTCCATTAGCGGAACGCTTGGGGGCCTCACGCACGCCAATCCGCCTGGCGCTGGAGCGCCTGGAGCAGGAAGGATTGTTGGAATCAGCCGGCTCAGGGGGCGGTTTTACGGTCCGCGAGTTCACGCTCTATGACTTCTGGGACGCCATAGAAGCGCGCGGTGTGCTGGAGGGTGCGGCCGCCAGACTCGCCGCGGAACGGCTGACCGACCGCTCTGAGTTAAATGTCCTGCAAGAGATTCACGAAAAGCTCGAACGGATCTCGCAGCCCTATATCCTATCGCCAGCAACCGCTGCCTCCAGCGATGAAGTCAACCGCTACGGTGAATTGAACGGTGCATTTCACTCCGCGCTGGTGGATCTGAGCCGGAGCCCTATGCTGAAATGGACGCTCAGCCGGATTCAATCGATCCCTTTTGCAAGTCCGACCGCTGTAATTATGCCTAAAGCCGCCGCTATTTTCACGATTTCACAGGATCAGCATAGTGCGATTCTGGATGCGCTGAGAAACCGCGAAAGCGCCCGCGTCGAGATGCTGGTCCGCGAGCACGCCCGATTCGCCAGGAGACTTCTGGAAATGGGGCTGCGGAGACCGGCAGAGGCCGTTGGTGAGGTGCCTGGAGCCGCTCTCATCAAAGCCGAACCCGACGGCGCGGTAAACCAGCCCGTTGCAAGACAGCCCTAACGAAGACACTTATGGGCATTCTCGTGACGGGGTAGGCTATCCCTCTTTCTCATATGCCGACAAAACCCCAAGACTTCAAGCGCACATTCGCGAGCGGCATCATCTCCTCCAGGCTCTCGAAGCGCTGACCTTTCAACGGCGTTTTCTGAGCGTGGCCGACGCCGGATTCCACTTGCCCTTTCGGTCCGGATCTCGCACGCGGCGCGGCAAAGCGACTGCACCGTAATGCTTCAACACGTCGCGGAAAAGCGGATTAAGCGTGGCATCGTAAATGTCGGGCGTGATCACGCCTTCGCGGAGGTTATCCAGCACCACCACGCGCGTGGCTCCGCCCAATCTGCGAAAAGCTTTCTCATGCAACTCGGCCTAGACCTGCGAACTGGAGCAGAACACTAGTAGTCGAACCGACTTTCGGCTGTGTCCGAGGGGAACGAGTCGCCGAGAGCCAATCCACGATTTTCAACGTCAAGTTCGTCGATGGGGATGGCGAAGTTGTGAGCACACTCAGGATCGAACCGGGGACCGAGCCCAAGTGGACCATTTCACGGATGCGGACAACGTCCATGGAAATGACCAAAACAATTGATCGGCGCTTGAGGCGGCTGGAGGAGAACGTCGCAGTCGACCAAGGAGACGATGTCCGCGATTGAGAGTCAGGAGCGTGAGCGCAACGAGTCCGCGACGCGCACGACCATCACCAGATAGGAAAGCTTATCCCTGGTCCAGCCACCCGCCCACGTCACGCGCCACTCGCCAAAGTAGAAGCCGACGGTGACGGGCAGCTTCAATCGGAGAAACTTCGTTTCGAGTTGCATGTGCGGGCCGCGCGGTGGCGGTCGACACAGTCATTGCTCGAACCAGGGGCGTAGTCAAGTCGCGGTGAGCTACCAGATAACAGGCAATGCCGCAGGTCGCGACTTCTGAACCATGGAAACCCCTTCGATTGGCGCTGGCTCATCATTGGCCGACTTGGCTTATTCCGCGAAATGCTCACCGTAAAACGATCGCGATCGAAGTACCAGGAAACCAATTCCGATGACCTTAGAAAAAACGAATCGGCGTGCTATTGACGGCGAGCGACTGCTACGCGGAATGTGTTGAGATCGTGATCGGAATTCCATTGGTATTAAGATTGCCTGCCTGACAGAGTTCGGTCAGGAGGACACATGCTCAGACAACTGGCACCCCGCGCGCATGATCCACACGTGGCACCGACGACGATGTCGTTGCATCTCGATCGCTACGGAGTCTCTACAGTACGACAACTCTGCGAACTTCGGACCAACTGGATTGCATTCCGTTCGGTTATCGCGGCCTTGCGGCACGAGGAGTATCTTTACGTGGCGGGAGTCGATGTCTACGCCACCGCCACGAACCGTTGGGCTCTGCTGAGGGAGCGAATAGGATCGATCGTTTCGCAGGAGCACAAGGATTGGAATATGCCAGCTATCCATAATCGCGGGGCGAGGGAACGCCTGTCCCGGCCGAGTCTGACTGTGCATTAGGTGACGCCGCGTCAAGTTTCTGCAAGCGAAACGTTAACGAGCAATATCGGAACCCACTTGACAACCGCGACCATCGGCCCTTCGATGAGCCTGAGCCTCGCCAATCCCGCCCAGTTTTCCGAAAGGCTTCGTCGCCTGTCCGCCGCTACTTCTAGGGGCCCGCGCACCCTATTTTTGTTTCGGGTTTCTGACGATCCTTCAATTGATGTCACCTTGGCGCGAAGATCTGTCTGGCTGTACTCTGGAGGAAGTCTTCGGGCGGCAGGCCGAGAACCGGGAGTGGAGCAAGGAGCTTCGCCGCAAGTCCAACTTACTGGTCAACAGTCGCATCGCGAAGGCTATTAGTCAGGACGAATATATCGCGGGCCGAGCGCTTGCGCACGAAGACCTGGATGAATGTCATCGCCGCGCCGCCGTCCTGAACGCGCACATTGTGGGTCGCGGAACCTTAGGCGAAGTCAAGCCGCCGATCTTTTAGGCTCTTGGCGCGCCGCACTCTTGCCGGATTCGGGCCGCCGACAGCGTCCTCGCGCACGCGGCAAAGGCGATTGAGCTCGAAGACATCGAGGCTCGCGTCGCGGAACTAGAGCGCGCGGCGGAAACGGCCAAGCGCCGCTGAGGTCTGCAGGTGACGAGACTGCAAGGCCGGCTGCGAAAGCTTGAAGCATCGCTCGTCGATGACCGCGGGTTGATTCCGCACACGCCGCGCTGGCTGGAGTATTGGACGACGCAGTTAGCGAGGCTGGTCGACGGAGAGGACTTGGCCGGTCTGCGCATCCCGCTAGAAGCGTGGGACGCGATCGTGCACGGAAATGATCGACACGTTTGATGCATTGCAGTCAGGGGAGAAGAATAAAATGCCGGCAAGCAAAACCCTCCACAGGAGATTGACGAGCCTAGAGGAACGAGTCGCCGAACAGAGCCAATCCACGATTTTCGTCAAGTTCATCGATGGGGACGGCATAGTTGTGAGCACCCTCAGGATCGATGAGGAAACCGTCCGGCGGTCACGTCGTCCACTCGACCACGGCATGCCGTGTCAGTCGAATTCTGACCTTTCTGCCGAACAAAGTGAAGTCCGACGGTTTCTTACTTTGTTAGGCCACTCGGTGCAGTCTCGCTCTTGCGGATGCCTTTGATCTCGCCCTCTACCGCCTGAAGGATCATGTCCGTGAAGCCCTGGTCATCCCTAACGAATCTGAAGTTTCCGAAGGGCGCGGAGAATTCTGTTTCGGAGGTGGCCCTCAACGCCGTCTTTACGATCGGACCACCACTTATGATCAATTGGTTCCCGGACACGCTGATTTCAAGAACCAAGGTGCGGGTGGTGCTGCCCGGCCATTTCAATTCATAGGCCCCGACGTATTTAGAAAGGATCGCCGGGGCCACCTGAATAGTCTTCTCATCCGAAGCCTTGCCGACCAAGTGCGGGCGGTCCCGCTCATTCTCGTTACAGACGTACTCCAGCGGCTCCGTGTCCGCATCGAACTTAAGCTGAAGGGGGACCGTCCAGGTGCCCGTGAACGCCTTTGGATCAACGAGTGTCCTCAGCACTTCCAAGTGCCCGAAGTCGCGCCGCCGCAGGCGCTCGGTTACGTGGAGCGCCTCGGTGTGCGGATGGCCCGCAGCATCGAGCCACGTCCTGTCATTGAAGCCGGTGCTTTCGATCACCAGCGTATCTCCGTCCCAATGTCCAATCGAGTATCCCATCCAGTCCGGATTGGGATCTTCAGGAAGGGGGCGGCCATCCAGAAAAACCTCGCGGTAAAGCGTCCCCGTGAAAAGCATCACCAGCAGATTTGGAGTCTGAACGATTCTGCCAACTCCCGTCGAGACCCGCGGACCGGGCGGCAGGCACAAGAACGTCTGTGTCATCCTTGCCCAAATCCTCCTGGCGCTTCTGGGACAGATCTTGCGCCCAGGGAAGTGCCTTCAGGCCTGCCATCGCCTTGCTATATTCGGCGTCGCCAGCAGGATCAGCCGCCCACACGCCGGACAGGTCTGGCCTCCCATCAGCCGTCCGCGGCGCGGGGGCGGACAGATCGGGCTCGCCATCGGCCGTACGCGGGATCCCCGGCGTCTTGTACCTCAACCATTGGGCACCAGCGGTCCCGGACAGCGTGAACAGAATTGCGATTCCTAAAGCGACAGATATACGGGGAGCACGCAACGCCATCGTCAACCTCCATGTGGGACTCAACGTCTTCAACCGCGATTACGGGATTCCATATTGTTTTCCCGTTCGAAACATCATACAACTAGGATCAATCCGTGAGTTCGGGTTCAAGATTCCCGTTCTCGTCGCGCAGCAACAGCGAAGTGGTGGATGGCCACCTCCGGCTAAAGGCGGGGCTATTTCGCGATGCGGTGCGTGCGCTCGCCCGCGGAGTTCTTCGCGGACGGGACCTGCCCAGGCGGTTTCTCCTTGCCGCGATGGTTTCGCCGGTCACACGTCCATCACTCCGGCGCGGAAAAATTGCAAGTGGAATCGGCGGCCCGATTCGACCACTCTGGCCCGAGCTATCCAGCCGGAGACTGAGCTGCGGTTTTCTCCCGCATGCCCTTCACCCGATAGGCGGGGAACGCGCCTTCGTGTTTAGTAGGAACGCTGGTGGACTCTACTTCTACGATGCGCCAAACCCGCTCATATACCTGGGGGCTAATGATGACTTCCCCCGGCGCGGCTCCCGAGCAGAAACGGGATGCACGGTTCACCGTATCACCGATCACCGTGTACTGCAGCATCTCAATGGTGCCGACGAAACCGTGGATGACATCACCGCAGTGCACTCCGATACCGATGTTATATATCGGCAGGCGGCGGGCTTCGCGCTCGCGATTCACTTCCGCCATGGCGGTTTGCATTTCCAGGGCGGCTTGGACTGCATGCTCGTTCCTCTGCTCGTCTGGTTCGGGGCTCCCAAAAACCGCCAGAATGGCATCGCCTACGTACTTGTCGATGGTGCCGTCGTAATGAAACAGAGGCTTGGCGACGGCCGGAAAGTATTCGTTTAGCATGTCGAATACGTCTTCGGCATCGCTCCTGCTGGCGGCTAATGTGAACCCACGGATGTCCGCAAAGAGAATGGCTACCTCGGAGCGCTCACCGCCTGGGCGAAGCCGCCCGTGGCGGGCCTTCTCCAGGAGCTTGGCGCGGATGCTCGGGGAAAAACTGGTCATGAGCCGGTCCAAGACCCGAGCCTTGTTCCGCAACTGCTGCTGTAACTGCCGCGTGGCGACGGCCATGGCCGCATACTGCGCCACGGTAAGCAAAAGGTGTAAGTCGTCAGAACAGGAGGCTGGGTTGGTGCGGCTCAGATGAACACTGAGCACTCCCAAGGCGTCTCCCTCCCACAATAAGGGGGCGTACATGCCCACGCCAATCTGGCCGCTGGTGATGCTCCGGCTCAGGTCCTCCGCGCCATCGCGATACCATATGAAGCCTTTGCCCTCCTTCATGGCCCGCCGCGCCAGCGTCGTGCTGGGAGCGCCCGCGCCTGGGTAGGAGGCCTTAAGCAGGAGTTCCTCCCCCAGAAGCACGGCGCAGTGAGTGGCACCGGGAATCACTTCCACCATGCGCCGCGCGACGGTGTTCAGGAGGGCTTCGAGGTCCGACTGGTGTCCGAACTGCAGGGGCAACTCCAGCAGGAGCGCAAGCCGTTGCTCGTCCTGGCGGGCAGTTGCTCCGATCCCCGCAAAGACAGTGGCATCCAGGGCGAGTCCGGTATGCGGCAAACCCGCCGTCCGCCTCTCTTGAGTTTCAGGCGCCGTCCCGTTCGCCCGTGCCGCTTCCACCCATATTGTGACCTCTCCAATTCGAATCTCGGTATGCACGGCTATGTGCCGGGGACCTTGGCCTGTAATGTTTTCCCCAGCGACTAGAGTTCCATATGTGCTCCCCAAATCTTCGATCCAATACCCATCCTCTCCCACCCAAAGCCGGGCGTGCGGCCGGGAAACCGACTTGACCGGGGATAAGTCTAGGTCAATGGAAATTCCCACCTTCGGTCGCCCGATCACGATCTGCGTCTTGTCCGTTTCAAAGATATCTTTCCGACCGTCGAGGACATACGCGATTCGCATGCTTACTCCTTCAATCCAGCATCCGGCCCGCGGGCGCGCAGCTGGTTAACGGAAGTTTAAATTCGTGCTACGGCATCCCCTGCCAGTTCTGAAGGATGGCCACATCCATCTTCCGGGTCTGGAGGGGGAGGATCAATTGGGAGTCGGCCACAGCGAACTTGGTGTAGAGGCCGCTTTGCGGCAGTCCGAAAGAGGGCGACTTCAAATTGGTCACCTGACGGATTTCTCCAGTCTGCTCGTTCCTAGCCCAAATCTCAAACTCGCCGCTGCGGTCCGAAGAGAAATAAAAATAGCGTCCGTCGGGAGACCAGGTTCCGAACCCTTCCGCGGCCGGGCCCTCGATATATGGCTCGATCCTCCCACTCGTGTTGTCGCGCACCCAGATGTCGGGGTTGCCGTTATGGTCCGAAACAAAGGCCAGACGGCGGCCATCGGGCGAGAACGCCGGCCAGGACTCGTTGCTGTCCCAGTTGGTGATTTGCCGGACATTGCTTCCAGAGACATCCACAAACCAGATGTCCGGATTTCCCGAGCGCGTAGAATAAAACGCAAGGGTCTTGCCATCGGGCGACCATGTCGGCTGCGCGTCGAGCCGGCTCGAGGGCATCGGCAGACTCACTGGACGTTCGTTCAGAGATTGCTTAACCCATAGAGCATAGGAACCTCCAACCGTCGAGCTGTAGATCACTCTTGATGCATCTGGCGACAGCGCCGCGTTGACTTCTCGCATCGAGGGCCGCGTGAAGTCGGTCAGATGCCGTTCGTCGTCCTGGCCAGGGTGCTTCATGTAAAGCAGCCCCTCGTTGCCTGTCTGTGCCGTCCACACCAAAACGTCCCCTGACCTCGAAACGGCTGGATAGAAGTTTCTGCGGCTGACCGTGATCGGAATGAGCTTCGCTTCCGCAGCCAGTTGGCCGGCGTTCGGGTTCACCGGAAACGAGTAAAGATCCTGGTCCACGTCCCGCGCAGTATAAGCCAGAGTTCGCCCATCGGGTGAAAGCGTACAGTGAATGTCGTCGGTACTGGAGACCGTCAGGCGTATAGCATTTCCCGCGGGTTTGCCGCTGGACAGGTTAAAAGGTATCGCCCACAAGGCTTTGGTGCCGCTGAATGGGCCCCGGCTGAGGATGAGCCACTGGCCGTCCTTCGACCAGGTCAGTCCCGACACTTCCTCGCCCAGGGGAACCAACCCCAGAGGCCGGCAGCCGCCGCCTGCCGACGCCACTAGGCACAGGTCATACTGACTGTAGTTCCACAAGATGAGCTGCTTGCCGTCCGGGGACCAAGCCATTTGCGGAGAACCGCCCGTCGGTGGCACAACGCGTTGTGGCGAAGCCTGGCCCTTGGCGAGAACATAGACTGCGCCCTCCTCTTCATACGCCAGGCTGGAGCCGTCCGGAGCCCACTGGGGGTTTTTCCCGGAACGCGTCAATCGCACGGGCTGGCTTCCGGGCTGGTCCGCGGATATCTCCCAAATGCCCCCTCCGTCTCGGTCGGAAACGAACGCAATCCAGCCGTCGCGCGACCAAGCAGGTTGCGTTTCGTTGGCGGAGGTGGCGGTCAATCGAGTCTCATCTCCGCCGTCGGCTCGCCTCTTGAACAGCTCCATATTCCCCGACCGGTAGGCCGCGTAAACCAGCCACTTCCCGTCGGGCGAGAATCCTGCATAGTCGGCATCGCGGCTGAGCAAAACCACTTGCGGCGGGGTTGGTGGAGCCGGGGGTGACGGCTTGAGCATACGGCCAAGCCCCGCTCCCACACCCAGGATCAGAAGAGCTGCTACCCCTGCCGCCGCCGCCCGGTGCCTGCGTTCTCCGCCTTTGGCCGGAATCTCCGAGACCGCCGCAGTTTCGGAGATTTCTTGCAAAGCCACCTTCACGTCGTGCATGCATTGGAAGCGCCGATCGGCCTGTTTTTGCAGGCAGCGCTGGATGACCTGCTCCAGTTGCGGGGGGACTTCCTTCGCGTTCTCTCGTGCTGGTTTTGGCTGATCTCTCAAGATCGCGGACATGAGAGTGGCAGCCGCATCTCCCACGAACGCTCGATCGCCGGTCACCATCTCATACAATAGGGAGCCGAAAGAAAAGATGTCGGACCGCGCGTCACAGGGTTCCCCGCGCGTCTGTTCCGGCGACATGTATGGGACCGTGCCCACCACGGCCCATTCCAGCGTGGACCCAGCATTCCGCCCGGCTGCACCCACGCCCGAGGACGGATGGAGCACCGTTTTTTCGGGATCCATGGCCCCTTCCGGCTCTGTCAGGATCGAGAGACCAAAGTCCAATACTTTTGCGGTTCCGTCCTCCGCGATCATGATGTTGGCGGGCTTGATGTCGCGATGGATAATACCCTTCTGATGTGCTGCCGCGAGCGCTCCCGCGACTTGGCTGGCGTATTTGACGCACAAGGTCAAAGGCAGGCCGCGGCCACTGATCAGGGCTGCGAGCGACTTGCCCTTCACGTACTCCATTACAATGTAGTCGATGCCGTCAGCTGTCTGGTCGACATCGTACACGTGGACGATGTTGGGGTGGTTCAACGCCGAGGCGATGCGTGCTTCCCGCACGAACCGTTCCTTCCGGTCGCTGTCCAGAAATGCGTGGATGGCCAGAATCTTGACGGCCACCTGGCGGTCCAGATGATCATCCCAGGCCCGGAAGACTTTCCCCATCCCGCCTTTGCCCAGCTCTACCTCTACCCGGTAGTGACGGATGCTTTGGCCGATGGTGATATCTCGGAAGTCCAGACTCATCGCAACCCTTCTCTCGATTCGCTAGAAACGCGAGTTCAGGCCTTGTAACTCCTCAAACTGGGGGATTACATGCGCATTGGAAGATTATATACGATTGCCTCGGCGCGTTTAACGAACAGCGCTAGCATAGCCGAGCTCGTAGAGATGCCGCCTCACCCGCAAATGAGTGAACGCGATTGAGAGTCAGGAGCGCGAGCGCGGAGAGTCCGCGACGCGCACGACCATGACCAAATAGGGCCGCTTGTCCCTGGTCCAGCCACCGGTCCAGGTGACTCGCCATTCGCCGAAGTAGGAGCCTACGGTGACGGGCGTTTTCAATCGGAGAAACTTGGTTTCGAGTTGCATGTGCCAGCCGCCCGGTCGCGGTCGACACCTGAATTGCTCGGGGCCGAGGCAGCAGTCGAGCGTGGTTCGACACAGTCATTGCTCGAAACCAGGACGGAGTCAAGATGTGGCAGGCCAATCGGCATCACGTCGAGGTCTCGGCTTGGCCAGCCGTCACTATTGCAATCGCGGATTTGTTACTTGATCGTTAGGGCATGGCTTCCCCGGAATTTCCTCTGTGCATGCGGATTCCCATGGGGCACACATGTTCCACCAGTGGTTGTTCCAGCACTGAAATCGAGACGATCTCGCTCGGGCGCATCCAGCAGCCGATCCAAGCCTTTTCCAATACTCGTACAGCGGATTTTGTCCGCAATGTAGAGCTCACCGCGCTGGCTTCTTTTTTCTGAAGCGCGACGAATTGGCGGTTGAAGTTGCCCTCAACTCCGCCAACGCTTCGGCGTGCGCTCAAGAAATAGTCAATGCCTGGGGTCTGAATGTCCGAGCCGGGAATTGAGCTTGTTAACGCCGGCATTCACGACGTTTTGACAAAGCCTGCCGATACGAGCAAGCGAAACAGCAAGCCAATAGTTATCGGCAACTAAACGCTCTGCAGGAAACTGGCGCTGAGGCCGAAGAAACCGCTGCTCGCAACTCTTTGCTGACGCGTTCACGAAGTGGTGCGATCTGCACAGTGCGTCACTGTCGCTGCTCCAGGGTGACTGACAGCGCGCAGTGCCCATACGCCAATTTCATTTGGCTCGCGCACGACGAGCCGATAATGTGAATTGTCAGGCAGGTCGGGGCCTCGTCCCCAGCAACAGCAGCGTGGAGACGGCCAAATCAGGAGTGTATTTCCGGAATGTTTGCCGGGTCTTTGCCGTTGGCTTGCGTGTCGATCTCAGCGAGCCCTTTGTCCACGTCCCGGCCCTGGAAATACGCTGCGTTCAATCGATTGAGTTCCTCGTGACTGACGACCACAACGCGGTTGCGGAGCGCTCGTAGGAGAACCTCCTTCTCCCACTCGTCCAGGCTTCTGGCTTACTTGCCGATCTCCAGAATCGTGAACGAGCCGGGCACTGGCGGCGCGAACCCGCGTCCGCGGCCTCGCCCTTGAGCTTCGGGAGCTTGGCCCGGAGGCGCAGGCTGGCGCTCCTGGCTCATGGTGAAAATGTGATTTGTTTTGCTGTCGAGCGTGATGGTGCGCGCGCCATTCATCGTGTCGAGATTCTGCTCCACCTCGAAACTCGTGGGGCTTTTCTCCTTCACCACCGTCAAGGTGCCGTTGCCCTGGGTGCTGAAAGCCTCCATGGTCGAGGGATTGAAACGGCGCCATCGGAGCCGCCGGCGAGCGGCAGATTGTCAAGATCTTGCCGTCCTTGGCGCTCAGAATCACCATGATGGGCTGCGCGGCTGGGCGGGAGGATTCCCGAATCGCACAAGCCGCGAACAGCACGTGATTCTTCGCGTCAAAGCGAGCCCGTTGCACCGGCCCGTGTCGCGAGCGGGTAATGCGCGACGGCCTTCATCGTTTTGACATCGACGGCGTGACGCTGCCCTGCGCATCCTGCATGACGACGTAGAGCATGCCTTTGCCGTCGCCCACGGCCTGCTCCGGCACGCCGCCCAGATCGATGGTGCCGAGCACGGTCCGTCTTTGGCATCGATGACCGTCGCGTCTTTGGTAGGGTGGCTGAAGACGTAGACGCGCTCATTGAACGCGATCGAAGTAGATGCCATCCGGTTGCGCGCGCCGCGTCGATGGTCTTGATGAGTTTCATCGTTTTGGTGTCGAACATCGAGATCGGGCTTGCTGCTGGTGAATCCGTGACCCGATTTCGGATCGACCACGTGCCCTGGCCGCCTACGCCGGTTATTTCATCGACTAATTCGAGGGTGTCGAGATTGTAGATCGAGAGGCGTGTTTGCACGCCTGGAGTTGGGGGGAACGCGCTGCGCGGAATGTACAGGCGGCGTCCGGCGGCATCGGCGTAGATGTAATCCCAGCCGCCTTCTCCGCCGACTTCGCGCGCTTGAGTACTTTGTAAGGACGGCTTTGGCAACCGGCTGGCGCCAAAGCAGCGAGCACGATTGTGAGAGCGAGAGAAGCGAATTTTGGCATTTGAGTTTCTCCGAATGAGTATACTCCTCTGATAAGGGAGCCAGACTGATTTCGGTGGCAGCGCGCACGGCTATTCAAAAAGCGGCCAGCAGCGGAAAAGTGAACGAGGTTGAGCGGTCACCGAGGGTGGCAAGACGTTCTACGAAGCCTCGATCCGACGATCGGGGCACGAACCAATGAGCTGACGGTCTGCTCTGTAGCGCACGGTTGACGGTCGAGGCGTGAGAAAATCAGTGCCTGTTAGTCGTTTCAGGATCGTTAAGAGCGGACGGTAGTCCAGCGGGACACAGAGAGCCGCCTTGTTTCGATTGTTATGGGACTGTGTGGGGGAACGCAGAGTTCTGTTCGAAGGAGCCCTCATGCATAAGCACGCGTTTTTGTTGGCCCTGACGGCCACTACTTTTCTCACTGCCCAAACGTCTTCGACATACCGTATCACCACACATATCTGCTTGGCGGCGACGGGAGCTGGGATTACATCGTGCCTGATCCGCCGAATCACCGCTTGTTCATCGCGCGGCAGACGCGGGTGATGGTGGTCGATGAAGACAACGGGAAGCTGCTCGGCGAGGTCATGGGCATCAACGGAGCGCACGGGACGGCGATCGCCGGAAGACAGCGGCCACGGATTCGCGACTTCGGGCAACGACCAGATCGGTGGTGATGTTCGATCTGAAGACTTTCAAGACGCTGGCGCGGATTCCCGCTGCCGAAGATGCGGACGCGATCGTCTACGATCCGCCATCGAACCGCGTGTTACGCTGAACGGCGACGCGCACTCCTCCACGGTGATCGACGCGCAGGCGGGAAAGCTGGTCACCAATATTCCGCTCGGCGGCAAACCGGAGTACGGCGCTTCGGCAGGCGACGGCAAGGTGTACGCGAACCTCACCGACATGAGCGAGGTGGTGGAGATCGACGCGAAGACAGCGAACGTGATCGCGGCGCTGGCCGACGGCTCCCTGCAAGCAGCCGGTCTCGATGGCTCTCGATACGGCCCACCATCGCTTGTTCAGCGGCTGCCGCAGCGGGCTCATGGCGGTTTCCGATTATCAGACGCGGGCAAGGTGGTGGCGACCCTTCCGATCGGAATGGGCGTGGATGGCGCCGGATACGACGCGGCTTCGGGCAATGCGTTCGCATCGAACGCAGACGGCACGTCTGACGGTGATCCATCAGGACAGTCCGGACCGGTACCGCGTCGCTCAAAGCGTGTCGACGCCGACAGGGTCGCGCAACATGGGTCTCGATCCGACCAACCACCGGGTGTTCATCGTTTCCGCGAAGTTCGGGGAGCCGCCGGAAGGCGGCAAAGGCCGGGGCAGGCCACCGGTGTTGCCGGGAACGTTCAGCTTATGGACGTCGAAAGCGGATCCTCCGCGCACTGATGGCATAACTTGGCATTAGCCGTGCCGGCAGATGGAAACAATGTAAGCGCGGAGGATGGCGTGGGAGCAGTCGCAACGCTTTACTCAGAAGAACTCAAGGCCACCATGCGCGGCCGTTTCGCGTGGCTGGGCGCCGCCGTTATCCTCCTGGCAATCGGCGGTCTCGGCCACGGTCGGCACGCAGGATACGTGGCTCGACGGATACGGGATCATCGCCTACGGCCTGGTCCCGCTGGGATTTATTCCGCTAGCCGCGGGCTTCATCGCGAGCCCCCGCGCGAATCGCTTCGTCGAGAGCGTGTTCACCGCGCCGGTGGAGCGGCGTCACTGGCTGGTCGCCAAAGGTCCTGGTGCTGCTGACGCTCGCAGCGGCTATTACGTCGCTCTGGTTCCCATGCTGCTGGTGTACATACACCAGGTGGGATTCCCGTTCCTGCTGGGCAGATTCCTTCTGTGGACGCCCGGCATCATGATCGCCAGCATCGCGATCGGAACACTGATCGGAGTGCTCTTTATCGGCCGGAGCGTGGCCGCGCCCAGCGGCGGCCGGCATGGGCGTACTGCTCGCTTATGTAGGTTTGGTGCCGCTTCAGGAATTGATGGTGGCGCGAGGCAACGGCGCGACGCGTTCGGCCCACATCGCGCTGGCGAGTCCGGCGGTGCTGCTCAAGAACGCGCTGGGTTTCACGCTTGCGGTGGGCAGCATTCCGGCCACGACCGCAGATGACGTGGATCAGTCTGGCGGTCGTGACGGCAGCGTTCGTCCTCGCCGGTTGGGTGTTTCTGCGGGCGCAGGGTGTCGAGACCTGGGAGACGACGCGCGGGCAGCGCTGGACGATCGCGTTTGTCTCGCCGGCGATGATTCTTGCTGCCGAGTCGTGCTGGCGGACACCAACTACGACGAAGCCGCGCCCCGTGCGAATCTCGCTCCAGCCCTCGCGGGGCATCTTCGGACGCGCTAGCGGCAGTGTCGCTCTGGTTCCGCCGGGGGCCAGCTGCCCGCCCGTTGCTGCAGCCCGCTTTTGAATCGCGAGACAGCGCCTCTGGGAACCGATGAGACGCACTCGGCAAGACATGCTGCTGCTTCTGCCGGTGGACGCGACCCAGAGCGTCACCGGCTCTGCAGGGTTCAAGTGGCTGGGGAGGATGGGCTGGACAGCGACCAGCGGCATCAACCGCAACTGGAGACGCACACATACGCCAACGATGCCGGGTCCAGTCGCAGCCGACGGGCACCACATCGTCAACGGCTGGGTTGCGCGCTTGCCGGTCGACGCTTGATGCCGGCAAAACCCTGGGACATCGGCGGCAACCGTTACCCGTTGAGCGTCACGGCTGCGTATCGGTCGCGCCGAACGTCGCAGACGCCGCGAGTTTATGCGCGCGGGCGCGGTGGAGGCGGAAGTATCGAGAGCGATCTATGAAATGGGCGCAGCCTCGTCCATTCTGCCGCTCATCTGTTTGGGAGCGGCTTTCATGCGCTGGCAGGCGGACCCGATGAACACCGGCGACCGAACTACGCCATCGAGACCGAGGGCCTCTGCGCGCCGCTTCGGCGATTTCGTCGCGGTCGACGGCGTCACGCTGAAGATTCCCAAGGGACACTTGTACGGATTTCTCGGCCTGAACGGCGCGGGCAAGACGACCACCATTCGCATGCTGACGACGCTTCTTCCGCCCAGCGCAGGGAACCGCGAGGCTGTGGGGGCACGACGTAGTCAGGGAACCGCTCGCGGTGCGCGGAGCTCGTCGGGCTGGTGAGCGATGAGACCAGTGAGAGCCAATCGACGTGGACGGCGCGCGAGTACCTCTCTTACTTCGCCCGCATCCGTCACATTCCGAACGGCACCGGACGAAGTCGAGCGCATCCTGGACGATGTCGGGCTGGACACCGGCTTTCGAGGCAAGCTGATCGGCACTTACAGCACGGGCATGAAGCGGCGGGTGGAGATCGCGCGCGCGCTGATGGGCCGTCCGAAGGTGCTGTTTCTCGACGAGCCCACGCGCGGGCTCGATCTGCCCGCGAAGCGCGACATGTGGAACCTCTTGCGGCGACTGGCGGCGGAAGATAACGTCACTACATTTCTCAGCAGTCACGACGCGCAGGAGGTTCGCAGCCTGTGCAGCGAGATCAGCGTGATCGCGAACGGGCCGCGTGGTCTTACACCGGCGCGACGAGTGATCTGGGAGCGGACCTCGACGACGTTCGAGGAGCGCCTGGTCGAATTGCTCACGCAGCAAGGGGTCATTCGCTGAAAGAAGATCCACCAGAGGTAGGCGCGCCAACGCCGGTTGAGCTCTTGCGTTTCCAGTGCCGCAATAAAACTACGGCAAGCTGCCACCAGCTCGTCGTAGGAAGATACGCCTACGGTCACAATGCTGCGATTGAGGGTGGCGCAGCCGATAATGATACACATCAGTCGGTGCCGCAGGGGACCGCGTCCACGGCATCGCGAAACCGCGGCTGGCTCGAATTTACTGGCTGCTCGCCAGTGGCGCAAATTTCCATGTCAGGCTAATGTAACAGCTAATGCGGCATGAAGGGAAAAGAGGCATGGTCGCCCAAGGGTTTCAATTCGCGCTTACCGCGATCGTCACTCCCGTTTGGCTGGCCACGCCACCAACTGAGATTTCAACTGGCACCGCGCCGCCTGGTGTGACACCGGCGGGAATCGCCACGTTGATTTGCAATAGCCCCGCGACCTCCCCGGCCGCAGCTCCGGTGTATTGCAGTTGAGGTCCGCTTACGCTGAGTTCACCGATGGTCACCGCGACGGAAGATTGGGCCGGGGGAGCGGCGTCGTTCCGGGTTTGCCATCGACTCCGGAAGGCGTGGTTTGGCCTTCGCCTGTCGCATAGAACGAGAGGATGCTCCCAATTGGAGCAGGGTTAGACGCCGCATTGATCGACCCGTTCGAATTAACGGCCGCGGCTTGCCCCTTTCCGGTGGAGTCGAGCGTGAACAGTCCTGGAGCCGAAGACGCCACAGCGACAGTGATCGGAGCGGAGGTCTGGCCCTGGTAGGTCACCATCACCTGCGCGCTCCCGCCGCTAACTTCGTAGGGCACGATCGCGGCGACCTGAGTTGCGGACGTGTAGAGGATAGGCGCGGAGATACCGTTAAATTGTACGGTGGTATCCGAGAACTGGGTATCGTAGAGACTATCGCTGCCTACTGGGCGAAATGAGCTGCGCTGGACCGAGTCCAGCGCCGATGAGATTGCTGGCGGCGTTGACGACCGAGGTTACGATGAGCGAACCAGTAGGCGTTAACACACGGATTCTGTTGTTGTTCGTGTCCGCGATATAAACTTTCCCGCTGAGGTCCACGGCTACGCCGTAGGCACCGTTTAACGCCGCGGCGGTAGCCGGACCATTGTCGCCACCGAAGCCCACCGAACCGTTCCCGGCAATTGTGGTTATCACTCCGTTCGAAACCTCGCGGACGCGGGAGTTGAGGGTGTCGGCGATGTAGAGGTTGCCGCCGGCATCCACGGCGATCCCATGGGGCTGGTTCAAGTTGGCGTGCGTGGCGGGACCGTTGTCGCCAAGGAAGTCCTGCCCGCCACCTGCAACCGTCGTGATCACGCCATTCGATACTTTTCGAATACGGTTGTTGCCTGTGTCCGCAATGTACAGATTGTTATCGCCGTCCACGGCGATGCCAAAAGGCGCGTCCAACTGAGCACTGGCGGCGGCGCCATTGTCACCGCTAATCCTGCGATTCCGCTTCCCACCGCAGTCGTAATCACACCCTTTGGGACTTTGCGGATACGATGGTTCCCCGTGTTCGCGATATAGACATTGCCATCCGAATCGACGGCAACTCCGCGGGATTGTACATTTGGGCGTTTGTGGCGAGACCGCCGTCTCCTCCGAAGCCCGTGCTTCGTTCCCGGCGACCGTGGTGATCGCGCCATTCGACACTTCGCGGATGCATTTGTTAAACGTATCTGCAATGAACAGGTCGCCGGCGGAATCCACGGCCACTCCAACCGGGCTGAGTTGGGCTTCGAGCGCCGGCCCATCTTCACAACCGAAGCCACCAGGTCCGCCGGCTGGTGTGGTGATCACGCCCTGCGAGACCTGGTGAACATGCCGTAGGCCCCCGCCCCAATAAACATGTCTGAGATCAGAACGTTGCCCGCGGAATCCGTCGCGACGCCGTAGACTGTAGCCATTGCGGCTCCAGTGGCAGGGCCGCCTTCGCCGTTAAAGCAACAGGTCCCGTTTCCTGCAAGGGTGTTGATCACTCCGTTTGAAACCTCGCGAATCCGGTTGTCGCCAGAGTCCGCGATGTACAAGTTGCCGCCAGAGTCTAGAGCAACGCCAGCGACATCATGCAAAGCGGCGTCGATCGCCGGGTCGCCATCGCCTAAGGAAGGTCCGCCACCTACGACCGTCGTGATGGTGGCGTTGGAGATCTCGCGGACAAGACCATCGTAGGGACCCGATACATATAGATCGCCCTTGGCGTTCACGGCGACGCTGGTGGGGTACTCCAGCTGCGCGCTGGTGGCGGAGCCACCGTCGCCCGCGAATCCAGGTGTGCCGTTCCCTGCCACCGTGGTGATCACTCGCGTGAGACCATGCGAATGCGTTCGTTGCCAGAGTCAGCGATAAAGAGGTTACCGCTGTTGTCGATCGCCAAGCCGGCGGGAAAATAGAATTCGGCGCTGGTGGCAGGGCCTCCGTCGCCGCTGAAGCCTTGCGTTCCATTTCCCGCCACCGTGAATGATTCCGTTGGAAATCTTGCGGACGCTGCTGCTGTATGCATCCGAGAGGTACAAATTCCCGGCGGAATCGACGGCAAGGCCGGAGGGAATCAAGGCCGCCTTGGTGGCTGGGCCATTATCGGCGAGGATGCCTCGGATCAAACCCCCACCGGCGACTGTGGTTATCTCCCCGGCCGGCGAGATCCTTCGGACAGAGTCGGTCTCAATGTCGGAGATGTATATGTCACCCGCGGCATCCGTGGCGATGTAGGCCGGGTAAGCGATTTGAGCGCTGGTGGCCGGGCCTCCATCGCCGCCGGAGCCGGGAGCCCCCGTTCCTGCCACCACTGTCAGTAGGTTGGTTCCGACATCCCACCGCAACACGGCTCGGTAAGAAACGCTCCCTATGAGAACGTTTCCGCCGAGGCGACCGCCATGGCGCTGATAGAGCCTAAGCTGGCGCACTCGCCGGGAACGTTTTCCGGAAGCCCGCCGCCGGCGAACGTGTTGATGGTATAAGCTCTGCCCGAACGCAAAATGTGAAAGAACCGAGGCGAGGAGCGCACCCCCCACGCACTTACAACGATTTGATGATGCCGGACCGATTTCATAAGACCCAGCGCGTCCTCCCGCAGACGATGTAGTTATTCAAACACACGGCCGAGCGGCGCGCGGGAACGCGCCAAAGGATTCCGGGATGCAGGCGAACACCGATTCCGCGATGACTGGGATTTGCGTGATTTTATACCTATTAGTTCAACGCCTTCTATCCGCAATGCTCCGGCCCGAACTTTGGTCCGCGCCACGCGCGCGATTTGAGTTCCGACATGCGTGTTAACGGGGTGTTGACGGTCCGCTTTTACACCGGTCACTGCAGCGCGTAGCCGTTATCGGCTTAACATCTATCGGTCTTCGTGGAGGCTACCTTTTGAGCGAATCGCGCGATAGGCTTACTGCAAATCCACTCAAGGAGAGTGCTCCTATGTCGTTCTCCAGTTTGGTACGCACCCTGGGCGTCACACTAGCAGTCGGCGTCATTTTCTCCACAGTCAGCCTGGGCGTGTTAACCGCTCAGTCCCCTGTTGAAATCGAACAGCGAATCCAGCACATTCAAAACGCTATTCTGCCGCCCGTGCTCACCAAAGGGGAGCCGCCGGCTGCCACCAAACTGGTTGATCGAATGGCCGCGGTACACGTGCCTGGCGTAAGCATTACCGTGATCCGCGATGGAAAGATCGAATGGGCACGCGGGTTTGGCGTCACCCGCGCGGGAGGTCCGGCGGTCACTCCGGACACGCTGTTTCAGGCGGCCTCAATCAGCAAGCCGGTGACCGCCATGGCCGTATTGCACCTCGTGGAATCTGGGAAGCTCAACCTCGACACGGACGTGAATCAGTACCTCAAAACCTGGAAAGTGCCGGCGAACACCTTTACGGAGAAGACCAAGGTGACGCTGCGGGAGTTGCTAACCCACACGGCTGGGATAACCGGGTATGGGTCTGACGCCGCGCGGCCCAGCGTGGTCCAGGTGCTGAATGGAGAGAAGCCGGCCAACACTCCCGCGATCCGCGTGGACACGATACCGGGAACCGAATGGCGGTATTCCGGAGGCGGGTTTGTCATCACGCAGGTTTTGCTGGAGGATGTGAGTGGCCAACCATTCCCCAAACTGATGCATGATCTGGTGCTGGCGCCTATCGGGATGACCCGCAGTACTTACGAGCAGCCTCTTCCCCAGAACCGGATGGCCGAAGTAGCGATGCCATACCATCCAGATGGCCAGCCGGTGCCAGGCGGACCACACGTTTATCCAGAAATGGCCCCGGCCGGCCTTTGGACGACACCTTCCGATCTCGCACGGTATGCGATCGAGGTTCAGAAGGCGCTCGCTGGAAAATCCAATGCAGTGCTTTCGGCGGTGATGGCGCGGGAGATGCTTACACCAGGAAAGAATCAGTGGGGGCTCGGAATAGAGACTGGCGGCGGCGCCGGGCACCGTTACTTCACACATAACGGGGCCAATGAAGGTTTTCAGTGTGACCTTGTGGCATACGACAACGGCGACGGCGCAGTCATCATGACCAACAGCGATAGCGGCGGCCAGTTGGCAACCGAGATTCTCCGCACCATTGCTCACGAATACGGTTGGCCGGATTTCCAGCCAGCAGAGAACTCCATCAGTAAGGTGGATAATCCGAAGATCCTAGCGCGTTATGTGGGCGCGTATCAGATGGCGCCGGGTTTGAACATGCTGGTCACCCTGGACGGCAACCAACTCTTAACGAGGTTGGGGAACCAGCAGGCAGTTCCCATTTTTCCGGAATCCGCGACGATGTTCTTTGCGAAGGTGGTGGACGCAAAAATCGAATTCGCGAAACCCGACGCCGAAGGAGTACCTGGTCAACTGATCCTGCATCAGAACGGCAGGGACCAGCCGGCGAACCGGTTGAGCGACGCTGAGTTCAAGCAGGCCGAGGCCGAGGCCAAGCAGATCGCGGATGCTACCGCGGCAGCCATCAAGAGATTTAAGGACCAAACGCAAGACCCCAGGACCGAGGCCGCGCTGCGGCGCGACATCGAGGAACTCCGCCTCGGGCAGCCGAAATACGAGTTGATGAGTTCGGGCCTCGCCAACGTTACTCGCCAACAGTTGCCCCAACTCAAGGCCACGATTACTCAGCTTGGCGCGGTGGAATCGGTAACGTTCAAAGGGGTCGGACCGGGCGGCGCCGACATTTATGACGTGAAGTTCGAGCATGGCTCGACGGAATGGAGAATTCTGATGCAATCGGATGAGAAGGTTGCGAGCGTCGGTTTCCGGCCGGAGTAGGCCTGAGCGTGGCCGCGAACGCTTCGATCCGGCAGACGCGGACTCGGAAATCAGGTACCCATCTTGGCGTCAACGTGCTGCTGGTGGCCGTCCCTGGGGATCGCTTCCTCGGTGCCTGCTTGGTGCACCGTTAGACTGGACGACTCAGTCACGTCGAGGGCGGAATAGCCGCAGAAAGACGGTCGGGGACCCATGACCGGAAACGAGTTCGTCTAGTCCTGCTTTCTTTGCAGAGGAACGATGTCCACCATTAACGTCGTTTAGACTGAACACGCATGATGCCGGGCGGTGGATTCGCTGGGAATGAGCGCAGACAGAGAAACGCGAGCGGGTCGCCGGAGCATCTTGCGCGCGAGCCGCGAGCCGCGGAGAACGATCCCTCGCGGATGCGGACGATCCGTTTCTGATCGTGGAGTTGTACCGGTGGAGAAACTGGCGCGCGAGCGCCGGCTTGGCTGGAGAGGACGATCAGCTGGTCGCCGGTGGGGAAACCTCCGGTAGTGGGGTCTAAGACCCCACTACCAAACCTCCGCCGGGTTCATGGCCTCGCGGACCACGCCAGACCGTGGCCGCGCGGATCGCGAATCACGTATGAATCGCCTGATGGCGTAGAATAGATCCACCTCGCAAAACGAAGCCTTGCCGGCAAAGGAACTGCCTGCATGAGCGATCCCACAGACGAGACAAGGAACGAATCCCGGATGAGATGCCGTCTACCGAAGCCGTTAGTCAAAGGGAGGCTGCACGCATGAAATATGCTTGGGTTCTTTTTGTAATTTCCGGTCTGGCGCTTGCCGGGACTGCCTCGGCGGCCTCTACCCTCTACGCCTCCACCAAAATAGGGCCTTTCAAAAGCACCGACGGCGGCGTCACCTGGATACAGCTCATTGTGACGACCAACGATCCGTCGCTGCCGGGCGAGCCGAGCACATTGGTGATGGCGGTGGACCCGCAAACACCCTCGACGGTATATGCGTTCGGAAGGTTCACCAGCGCGAACAGCGAGCCGCTCGCCTTCCTCAAATCTACCGATGCGGGGGCAACCTGGTCGGTGGTCTCGAAGCCCGCCTTTTCCTACACCTTCGACACCAAGGCTTTGCTCGCGATCGACCCGGTGAAAACCAATATCCTCTATACGATGAACGCCGACGATGGCTTGGAGGTAACCATGGATGGGGGTGTCACCTGGAATACGCCTACGATTCCCAAGCCGGCGGGTTCACCCGGCGGAGCCACGAAGAACCAACCATACCTCGAAGGAGTCGCCGCCGATCCTAATCAATCCGGCGTGGTCTATGTCGTCGGTGGTAATGCGTCCTTCCACACAGGCAAAGGCTACCTCCTCAAAAGTACGGATTTTGGAAACACCTGGACCCTTCTCACGTCAGCGGCCGGCTTTGGCAGCCGAATCTTCATCAATCCGAGGAACAGCCTTGAGATTTACGGCACCAGCCTCAGCAATGTTGACTGCATTATATCCAATCCAGCGCAATGCGGAATCTACAAGAGCACCGATGGCGGGCAGAGTTGGACAGAGTTGATCATTCCGGAGCCCATCGTGCAGTACGTCGGGATCGACGTCACTCCGGGCCGGCTCTATGCGGCGGCATACGTCTCGAATGTGTACACCAGCGCGGACGGCGGGACTACCTGGAACCCGGTTTTTACCGCGAGCGTAGGCTCAGTCGCCTACTTTTTGGTCCGCGCCGACCCGAACGCCGCCTTGACCGCTTACACGACTGGCCCGTCGGATCAAAGCATGGTTTCGAAGACTACCGATGGAGGCGCAACCTGGACCCACGCCGAAGTGCAACAAAGTTACCAATGCGGTCCAATGACGTGCGAGATTCCGGCGTATATTTACGATCTGGTGGTGGCGCCGCAGGGGCAGAGCGCGCCGACAGCGCCGGCGATCTCGAGCGTAGTCAACGGAGCGAGCTTCCAGCCGGGAGTCACGGCCAATTCGTGGGTTACGATCAAGGGGACGAATCTGGCGGCCCAGACCGACGATTGGAGCCATTCGATTGTCAACGGCGTGCTGCCCACCTTGCTCGACGGCGTGAGCGTGAGCATGGGCGGGAAGCCGGCGTACATTTATTACATATCTTCGGGCCAGCTCAACGTGCTGGCGCCCGATCTTCCCGCCGGCCCAATCAGCGTGACCGTGACCGCCGCGGGCGCCACCAGTACGGCCTTCGCGTCTACGGTTACCGCATACGGCCCAGCCTTCTTCCCCTGGCCCAATAGCCAGATCGTCGCAACGCGCCAGGACTATAGTTGGGCGGTTAAGGCGGGTACGTTCGCCGGCGCGACTACCGTCGCGGCCAAGCCGGGCGACGTGCTCATTTTGTGGGCGACTGGACTCGGCCCGACAACTCCGGCAGCGCCGGATGGCGTCGAGGTGCCGGGCGACCAGACCTACGCTACGTCGACCCTGCCGGCCGTCACGATCGATAACCTTCCGGCAACTGTTTACGGAGCGGCGCTGGCCTCAGGTTCGGTGGGCCTGTACCAGGTCGCGATCCAGGTGCCCTCGACACTCGCCGATGGCGACTGGCCCATCCAAGCCACGATCGGCGGCGTCGCGTCGCCGGCTGGAACGATCTTGACGGTACACGAATAACGCGGAAGCGGAGAAGAGTCTTCATGACAACCACGTGGCGATCGGCTTTTCTTGGATTGGCATTTCTAACACTCTGTTGCGGACAAGGCACTTTGAAAACCGTGACGGGCAACGGGATGGCGGGTTTTTCGGGCGATGGATTGCCCGCCATCGGCGCCATGGTCTCATCCCCTATTGGCGGCTTGGCGGCGGACAGCGCAGGTAATCTCTACGTCGCCGACATCGGCAATGATCGCGTACGTAAAGTGAACAGTGCGGGAATCATCGGCACGTACGCGGGCACTGGAAAGCCGGGCACTGCGGGCAACGAAGGTCAGGCCATGAGCGCGCAACTCTACAACCTGCTCTCCACCAGTTGGCCCGAAGAAGGGATCGCGGTGGACGCCGCCGGAGACCTTTACATTGCCGACACGGTTAACCTTCTGGTGCGCAAGGTGACCCCGGACGGCGTCATCCATGCTTTCGCGGGTGGTGGACTGGTCAGCGGCGACGGCGGCCTCGCCACCAAAGCGGAGCTTTTGAGGCCCACCGCCGTCGCAGTGGACGCGGCGGGAAATGTCTACATCGTGGATGCCATCCGTGTCCGCATGGTGAATTCAGCCGGCATCATCACCACTGTCGCAGGCAACAATACCGCGGGTTACTCGGGAGACGACGGCAAGGCAACCAATGCTGCGATGGAGCCTGAATCGATGGCAGTCGACAGCGCCGGAAATCTGTATATCGCAGATTACGTGAACGGAGTCATTCGCAAAGTCAACACGGCTGGAATCATCACCACGATTGCCGGCGTGAAGACCAACGGCGACCCCTCCGGGGGTGATGGCGGTCCCGCCATCAAAGCCGTGCTGCAGAATCTTCACGGAGTGGCGGTGGATAAGGCGGGGAACATTTACGTCGTGGACAGCCCCTATCTCCGCAAGATCGATACTTCCGGAACGATCACTACCATTGGGAGTCCCTATGGCTACGATCCCGAATACAACGCCGTCGCTTTCAACCTGCTAGCAGGAACGGAGGCTGTAGCGTTTGATCCGGCTGGGAACCTATATATCGCGGAGTACGCTTACGTTCAAGAGCTGACAGCGGCGCCGCTCGCCGCGCCTGTCATTTCCGCCAGTGACGTCGAGAATGGAGCCAGCTTCCTGCCGGGCATCGCAGCCAATTCGTGGGTCACGATTAAGGGAACGAATCTAGCCGCTCAGCCGGACGATTGGAGCCATTCGATCGTCAACGGAGCGCTGCCCACGTTGCTCGACGGCGTCAGCGTAAGCATGGGTGGGAAGGCGGCGTACGTCTACTACGTCAGCCCCGGTCAGATCAATGTCCTGGCGCCCGACCTGGGCCCCGGGCCGGTTTCGGTCGTCGTGATGACCCCCAACGGATCGACCACGCCGGTCACGGTCACGGCCAATTCATTCGGCCCGGCGTTCTTTCCATGGCCCAACAGCCAGGTAGTCGCAACGCGCCAAGACTATAGTTGGGCGGTAAAGGCCGGCACGTTCGCCGGAGTCACGACCACCGCGGCCAAGCCCGGCGATACGATCATCCTTTGGGCCACCGGATTTGGCCCCACTACTCCCGTGGCGCCGGGCGGCGTCGCCGTTCCCAGCGATACGGCCTATGCCACCACCACCTTGCCCAGCGTCACCATCGATAACTTGCCGGCCCAGGTGTTTGGCGCCGCGCTGGCGTCTGGCTCGGTTGGGCTGTATCAGATCGCTATACAGATTCCGCCCGCGCTTGCCGACGGCGACTGGCCCATCCAGGCGAGCATCGGTGGAGTTCTGTCTCCAGCGGGGACCATCCTCTCGGTCCATCAATGATTTACCAACAGCCATCGGATCTCCCTTAAACACTGCGCCGCCGTCAGGGAACGGCACAATCTCCCCACCAACTCCGCTACGTCAACTCCCGAGTAACGCTAGATCTTTATCGGGAAGTGCCAGGCGTGATGAAGTCGGGGACGGGTCAGAGTTGGCCGCCAGGCACTTTCGATAAAGTCGTAAGAAGTGAGCCGCTGGCGCGTGCGCCGCGAAGCCTCAACCTATGGGTTTTGAATGCCGATGATGGGCGCGTGATTGGACCAAACGGTGCACCTATACGGTCGCGATGCGAGCGCCGGTAGGTTGAATGGGATCGGCATTGACGAAGCGGGCAAGCAGTTGAGCTGTTGAAACAGATGGTTTCGGTCATGCGGACGCAAGTCGAGCGGGCTTGCCATCGGGCAAGCCTGATGGTTCGACTTGGCGCGTAACTTACGACGTATCAAGAACTGCGACCTGACGAGCTTGCCGGCAACGAATCTGCAGGGCTGTCAGAAGCTCGACGACCTTCATCACGCCTTGGCAACGAGGGCAATGCCAGACCGCCGGTTCGGCAGCCGCCGCGACGCCGATTGGCCAAAAAGCCGAAGTAGCGAATACGGGGCAGGCCCCGCGGAAGAACATGTTCCAGGAAACGGCGGAGGTACTCCTCGTGAGTTAAGGTCATCTTCCGCCGCTTGCTTCCATGGGCATAGTCTTTCCAGAGGAACGTTACGTGGGTGTCGGTGAGATCGACGAGCCGATGATTGGAGATCGCGACACGGTGCGTGTACCGGGCCAAATAATGCAGAACGTGTTCGGGGCCGCCGAAGGGCTGCTTGGCGTAAACCACCCAGTCCTCTCGAAAGAGGGTGCGGAGAAAGGTGTGGAACGCCTGCTCCGCTGCCAGCGGAAGGCATGGGCCAAAGAAGGCAAGCTCCTTCCTGCGAAAGGCGCGCTTAAGACCAGCTACGAACTTGCCTCGAAAGACCCCCAGATCACCGTCGGCGGATGACGTCCCAGCCAAGCGCACGCCAAGCGCCCGCCTTGACAAATTTAAACAAGTGTTTAAACTCGGATACACGCACATCGCATGTGCGCACTCTCTATAAATCAGCAGTATCGCGAAATGCTGAGCGCATTCTCGGCGAGGGGCGCCGGCAGGTTTGTGGATGAAGATTGAAAAACGGTAATCATGACAACCATCTCCAGAGTTTCACAGGTTCCCGCACCAAATCAAGAGGATGTCCGGGCGCGTGAGGGGCGGAAAGCGTTCTTGGACCAAGAACTCCAGCTCATTGAGCGGTGTCTTAACGGCGAAGAAGCCGCCTGGGAGGATCTAGTAGAGAACCATAGGCAGCGGGTGTACGGCATTTGCTATCGCTTCACGTCATCGGAACAGGAGGCGCAGGACCTGACACAAGAAGTGTTTTTGCGAGTGTTCCGGTCGCTCAAGCGTTTTCGGGCGGGGAAAGGCTCGTTCATGATATGGCTGGGGCGACTGGCGCGAAACCTCCTGATCGACCACTACCGGCATACCAAGTTTTGCCGGATCACGGAATCGATTGAGGAGAAGCTTCCGATGATCGAAGACGTGCGGACGATATCGGCGTGGACCGACGGAATGCTTGCCAGGCGCGAGGCCTTCGAGACGCTTCAGAAGGCGCTCAAGAAACTGCCACGGCCGTTGCGCGAAGCTGTGATCCTACGCGAGATCGACGAATTAGACTATAGGGAAATTGCACGGGCGCTCAATGTGGCGGAGGGCACGGTGAAGTCGCGACTGAACCGGGGGCGTGCGGAACTGGCAAAGATTGTGCGCGCTCCCGTTTGGCAGGTCCCCTGGCAGGTAAACGGATTCTCGACATTCACCGATTAGGAATTGTGACAGCAGCAAAAGCCCGTGGGTCTGGTCGGGGTCTTCCCAGGTGCTCGTGGCGAACTTCGCACGCGTCGAGCGCAGCCTGGAGCGACAGCAGGTATCAAGCGGGTAATGCGCGGCTCCGACGTTCTCGCCCGAGGGACGATGGCTAGCGCGTATATCGTGCGGACAAGAACGCCGGATCCAATCTTAAGTTTTGTAAAAGCCGCTTGGTGTAAATAAGCTGTGATTGGAATAGCTTAGCGATTTCCCCCCAGATCACCGTCGGCGGATAACGTCCCGGCGCGCCAAGCGCCCGCCCTGACAAATTTAAACAAGTGTTTAAACTCGGAAACACGCACATCGCATGTGCGCACTCTCTATGAATCCCGGTGTGAAGAACGCCCACGCCCACCGATACCGCCACACCCTGGCCACCCGGCTGCTTGAGCGGGGCGCCAGTTACGAGTTGGTGGCGGACGTCCTAGGGAACACTCCGGAGGTGGTCCGCAGGCACTACGGCAAGCGGTCCAAGGGGCGGCAGGACAACATCGACAGGCTCATGATGGACCACTTTAAGACCACGCCCGCTACAACTCCAGTCACACTGGAGTCACACGAAAAAATGGAGGCCGTAAACTAATGAAAAGAAAAGAGGTTTTTGGTGCGGAGAGGGGGACTTGAACCCCCACGGTGTTACCCGCTAGCACCTCAAGCTAGTGCGTCTGCCAATTCCGCCATCTCCGCGGGTGCGAACTTACTTCTGGGGCGCCGGGACCACTGGCGACGGTACGGTTTGCGGCGTTCCCTTTGAGCCATCCGGGTTAATCGGCGTAACGGTCAACGGAATCGTCGACGGCGTCCCGCTCTTCTGCTGCGTAGGCGCGCCCTTGGCCCTATCCAATAACGATGAGCCGGCCCGGCCGCCGCGCGTGGCGAAGATCGACAGCGTCAGCGACGTGATCATGAACAGCACGGCCGCGATGGTTGTGGCCTTCGAGAGCACTGTGGCCGATCCGCGCGGACCGAACACCGTCTGCGAGCCCATCCCGCCGAAGGCCCCGGCCAAATCCGCAGCCTTGCCGCTTTGCAGCAGCACCACGATGATCAGAAAAATGCAAACGATGTAATGGATGATTGTCAGCAGAACGACCATAAAGCTACCCCTAACATGCTACCATGAGCCCGCGGTCCCGGCTATTTATACGCCGCGATACCGGTCACCCGCTCCCCGATCACCAGAGCGTGGATGTGATCGGTGCCCTCATAGGTTTTGACCGTTTCCAGGTTGCACATGTGGCGCATGGCGGGGTATTCTTCCATGATCCCGTTGGCTCCGGCCAAGTCGCGCGAAAGCCGCGCGCAGTCGAGCGCCACCGTCGCGTTGTTGCGTTTCAACATGGAGACGTGCGCCGCGTCCGCCTTGCCCTGATCCTTCAAACGGCCCACTTGAAGGGCAAGTAACTGCGCTTTGGTAATCTCGGTGATCATCCAGGCCAGCTTCTCCTGAACCAGTTGATGCGAGGCGATGGGGCGGCCGTCGAACTGCTTCCGCGTCACGGAATAGGATCGCGCGGCTTCATAACAATCCATCGCCGCGCCGATCACTCCCCATCCGATTCCATAGCGAGCCTGGGTCAGGCAGGCAAGGGCCGCCTTTAGTCCTTTGGCTCCCGGCAGTATCGTGCTTTCCGGAAGGCGGCACTCGCGGAGCGTCAGGCTGGAGGTCACCGAAACGCGCATCGACAACTTGCCGTGGATCTCCTGCGTGGCAAATCCGGGCGTTCCGCGCTCCACCAGGAAGCCGCGAATTCCATCTTCAGCCCGGGCCCAAACCAGCGCGACATCGGCGATCGATCCATTGGTAATCCAGGTTTTCTCGCCGTCCAGAATCCAGTCCGAGCCATCGCGGCGCGCCTTCGAGAGCATGCCCGCGGGATTCGATCCAAATCCCGGCTCGGTCAGGCCGAAGCAGCCGATGGCCTCCCCGGTCTGCAAGCGCGGCAGCCAGCGCTGCTTCTGCTCCTCGCTGCCATAGGTGAGGATGGGGTACATGACCAATGCACCCTGCACGCTGGCGAAGCTGCGCAGGCCGGAGTCGGCGCGCTCCAGTTCCTGCATGATCAAGCCGTACTCGATGTTGTTGAGACCCAGACAGCCGTAGCCTTCCAGGTTTGCTCCGAAAAAACCCAACCGGCCCATCTCCGGAATCAACTCGGAGGGGAAGCGCGCCTCACGGTAGCAGTCGCGAACCAGCGGAGCCGCGCGTTCATCCACGAAGCGCCGCGCGGTCTGGCGCACCAGCAGCTCCTGCTCGCTGAACAAGGAATCGATGCGCAGATAGTCAACGCCGGGGAAGGAGGGCATCGACCGCCATTTTACCCCGGCGCCGGTGGGCTTCTACTTCTTGTGGATCAGGATGCGGCCGTTGAAGGTGGTGAACTGCATCTCCGTGCCGCCGCCGTTGACGGTGCCTTCCACGTAACCCGCTCCGCCGAAGCTCCGGCCGAATTCGCGGGCCGCCCGGGAGGCCTGGCGCCCGGCTTCTCTTGCAACCTCCGCGGCCGCTCGTGCAGCTTCGCTTGCCTCTCTGGCGCGCTCCCTAATCTCATCCAGAGTCTGGCCTGTGGACGGCGGCGCGGGCGGAGCAGGCGGAGCAGGAGGGGCAGGTACCCCTATCCCCTGGCCGCCGCCGAGGCCGCCGCCGGCGCCCGGACCTGAGGACGTACTCGGTGTCTGCGTCAGCTTAACGTCGAAGTCCGTAAAGATGTCCCCGTTGTCGGCTCGAGCCTTTAGCGTCGCCTTGGCGTCGGCCGGCATCGTCACATCGATTTCGCCGTTGAAAGTCGAAAAGCTGATCGCTTTGCCCGGTGCGATCTTGCCGAAGGATGCGATGATCCTGCCGTTGGTGGAGTGCGCCACCACCGGCCCGGAAGAGTTGGTGATGTTGATATCGCCGTTCAGGTTGCTCACGTCAATCTCGCCTGCGACGTTTTCCACCACGATCCTCCCGTTCAAAGTCTGGCTGACGCTCACGGCAGTCTGTAAAGGAACCTGGATGTTGATGTCTCCCATGCCGCTGAAAAACCTCGCGCCGGACACGCGCACCGTGTTATTGTCCTGAGTCACATCCAGGGAGCCCGAGCCTCCAATGCGATGCATACCCGGAGGCGGCTCCGCTCCGCGAGCTCCGCGAAAGCTGCCCGAATAATCCACTTCCACGTCGTTTCTCTGTACGCCGCGAACCGTGACGTTGGCGCTCACGGTCATGAGGTTGACCTCCAGCTTTTTCGGCGCGGCCGGGTCACGGAATTGCACCGTGACTTTCTGCCCCTGCGCGTTATCTTGCGCAGTGGCCAGCGCCGCGAACGCAGCTCCCACCAGTGCAAGTCGTCTTAAAATACTCATTGCAATTTCTCCCATTTACTGAAGCTTGCTGCCTATTGCAGCTTGGCCAGGGCCCACTGCGCGCGTTGCCGCACGCCTGAATCGGTTGAGCCGTCTCCGGCCACGCGCTGCAACTCCTGCGCGGCGTTCTTTTCCTTCAAATCCACCAGCAAGTCGATCAAAGCCACTTGCACGATCGGTTCGGTTTGCCCAGGCAGAGCTTGAACCACAGCGTCTCTCGCGGAGCGGTTCGCGGCGAACGGGCGTAGTGCGTCCACAGCCGCCAAGCGTACGTTCACGTTCGGATCGTGATTCACGGCGGCCACCAGCGCGTCCAACACCTCGGTATCGGACGGCTCCGCGCGTACCGCCCAGCTCACGCCCCGCAGACGCTCGCTGGCGGATTGCTGTTGCAACAGAGACAGCGTCACCAGTTGCTGCATGTTGTTAACCTCCCCTCGAAGCTGCGTAATTTCGTTCGCTGACGCCTGATTCGTGCGCAGGCCGTAGCCGATGGCGCCTCCGCCAAGCAACAGAGCCAGACCCGCCGCGATGCGCGATAGCCAGGCGTAGGTGGTCTTAGCGGGCGCGGACGCCCGGTATCCCGCGCCATCGCGGTAGGCCGAAAGCGTTTGGTAGAACCGGTCGCGCATGGAAGAAGCGGGCTCCTCGGCGGGCAGCAACCCCAGATCCCGCCACAGGATCTCCAGGCGCTCGGCTTCGGCCCGGCAGTTTTCGCACCCCGCCAGGTGGCGCTCCAACCCGGCGCGCTGTTCCGCCGCCAAGGTCCCGCTCCAGTACTCCGCAAACATTGACTTGATTTCTTCGCAGGTCATGATGCCTTCTCTTTCTCCAGCGAAAAATAAATTTGTTCCAGGGCGCGCATGGCGCGATAGACGCGAACCTTCACTGCCCCAACTTCGCAATCCAGCACCGCGGCAATGTCCTCATACTTCAGCTCCTGAAAACGGCTGAGCACCAGGATCTCGCGTTTGTCCTGGGGCAGCAGATTAAGTGCGCGCTGAAGCAACCCAAGATCCTGCATCTTCGATGCATGCTCCTCCGGGCCGGGCGCGGACGATACCGGTTCGCCGTGCCGGTCTGAGAACTCCTCGATGCCCACCACTTCGCCTTTGCGCTCCCTTCCGCGATCCAGGTTCGCGCGCCGCGCGATCTGATACATCCATGCCGTGAACGGCCGCGCAGGATCGTAGCTGGCCCGGTAACGCAGGATCCGGAAGAACACGTCCTGCACCAGGTCTTCGGAAAGTTCACGGTCCCGGTTCAGAGACACGAAATAGCGGAACAGGCCGCGATGATGCCGCTCAAACAACACGGCGAGCTGGGCGAGTTCCCCGCCACTCACCTGGGCCATCAAAGCGTTATCCGTCGCGCTCACGGCTTTCACTATGCAATACTCGCCTTGGCCGAAATGGTTACGTCATTTAAGGTTACGATTGACTACAGATGCTGTGGCTGCCGCTGGTCTGGTTCGGCTCCGCGATCGCGGCCTTCATTTACTCCGAACAATTCCACATCCCGCTGCATTTCGTACTAGCCGCGCTTCCGGCGTGCCTGCTGGAGGTCACCTTTTACTATGCGCTCGGCGTCGAGCGTTGGCGGGCGCGCTTGGAAAAACTGGCGCCAGCCGGCGCCGCGCTGATTCTGACGTTGGCGGCGGTGGCGCCGTACTGCGCCGCGGCAGGCGCGTTCGGGTTCTTTCGATGGAAATCGCTCGCGGTCCTCGTATTGCTTGCCGGGATTGCGTCTTTCTGGTACGTGCTGCTGCCTCATAAAGGCGCGGCGGACGTTTTGTTCGTGCTCTTCATCGCGGCTATATTCCTCGCCAACGTCGAGCGCGGCCCGTACCTGAATCCTTATCCCAAGTTGCAGCTTGAAGTACTGGGCCGGGTGATGTGGATCCGCACGGGCGCATTCGCGATGCTAAGCATCCGCCGCATGAAGGGAATCGGATTCGGGTTTTGGCCGGCTCCCGTGGAGTGGGCCATCGGCGCGGCTTACTTCGCCCTGTTCCTGCCGTTTGCGGCTCTTACGGGACGCGCGGTTCGCTTTGCATCTTTCCACGCGCCGAATGTCGACGGATGGCTCAGGGCTTCGGTTCTGACGGTCGGAACGTTTTTCGGAGTGTTGTGGGTGCTGGCGCTGGGCGAGGAGTTCTTCTTCCGCGGGCTGTTACAGCAGTGGTTCGGAGCGTGGCTCCGGAATGAGTGGATGGGGCTGGCGCTGGCTTCGGCGCTCTTCGGCCTGGCGCATCTCTGGTTCCACGCGTTTCCGAACTGGCAGATGGTGGCGATGGCGGCCGTTGCGGGTGTGTTTTACGGCTTGGCGTTCCGGCAGGCCCGCAGCATCCGCGCATCCATGGTCACCCACGCGCTGACCGTCACCGCGTGGAAGGTATTCTTTTCCTGAGGTGCGCGGTCGGTGCCGGCTACGGCTTGCGGCTGCCGAGGCACTCCAGCGCGGCCTTTTCCATCACCGCGCGGGGAGCGCGCGCACCGGTCCAGATTTCGAACTGCCGGGCAGCCTGTTCCAGGAACATTTCCAGACCCGGGATGATCTCCGCGCCCTGTTGCTTGGCGCGGCGTAGCAGCGCGGTCTCCATCGGGTTGTAGACCATGTCAAATACCAGTTTGGCCGGAATCGCGCCGCGGAAAAAGCACTCCTCCACGCGCGGCATCATGCCGATGGGCGTCGCGTGAATCACCACGTCGAACATCCGGTTCTCGGCTTGATCGCGAGCTAAAGGCTCGGCGCCGGTGAGAGAGGCGAGAGCGCGAACGCGGTCGAGATTACGGCCGGTGATCGCGAGCTTCGCCCCGGCCGCCGCCAAGGTAAACGCCGCGCCGCGCGCCGCGCCGCCGTTGCCCACCACCAGTACGGAACTCTTCGCGATGCGCACGTGCCGCTCCAGCGGAACCGTAACGCCGGCTGCGTCGGTATTGGAGCCGCGCCACTTCCCGGCTTTACGCCAAACCGTGTTCACAGCCCCGATCCGGCGCGCCAAGGGATCCACTTGATCCAGATAGCGCAGGATCTTCTGCTTGTGCGGAATGGTGACGCTGAAGCCGGCCAGCGGCAAGCGGCTGGCCAGAAGCATGAAATCCTTGAGCCGTCCGCCCTGAACCAGGAACGGAAGATACACTGCGTCCGCCCGGCGCGCTTGAAAAGCCCGATTCAGCACCGCCGGAGAAATGGAGTGGCGGACCGGATCGGCGATCACGCCGTAGATCCGGGCGTCTCGCGTGAATTTGCCGATGCGGTAGATGCTGCGAAGCTGCCTCGCGCATACTTGGCCTGAGGCGGTGCCGGCGGCGGCGTTGGGTGCGGCATACGTGTACAAGCCGCCGAAAGCCGGCGAAAGAACGCGCGTGGCGAATCCGATTTCGCCCATCGCCAGGACCACGGTGGGGACCTTGGGGTTGCCTCGCGCCAGCGCCAGCACGCGATGACTATCGGAGGGTTTGCGCGCAGTGGTCACCACTTTGTACCCGTCCGCGGGAACCCGCGTCATGCGCCGCAAAACCGAATCGAGGCGCGGCGGCGTGCCGCCGTAGTTGTGATAGGAGATCAACAGCAGGCAGCCGGAGCGGAGCTTGGCCAGGCGATCCATGCAATTCTCCGCGCTTTCAATTTCCACGTCCACCGCGCGAGCGCCGGCGTCACGCGCCGCCTCCAGCACCCGAACCTGTTCTTCGATGCTGCCGTGAAAGCGGCCGTTGTTTTGGCGGCGCCGGCAGGTGGCAAGAATCACGCAATCCGGCTGGCGCTGGACGAATTTGCGAACGGCCATCACGCCGCGCTCGGGAAACGGCAAGTAGTCCAGGCGGAACTCCAGGAACCGCTCCCCCGCCTCGTACTCGGCGCGAGCGTGACTCAACAAAGCTTCCACGTCTTCGAAGCCGAGCGCGATGCAAATCTGTGGAAAAATGGTGCGAGGCGGCATCCCGAGCCAAAACACTATATCACTTTGCCGACCCTGTCATCGAGTTGTCGTAATGGCGCTGTCTTCATAGAAACGCTCTGTAGCTTGTAGCCGACGCATTTGGAAGGGCCGCAGGTAGAAGGCAGCTAGAAGGAATGCCGGGCCGCAAGCCGTCATTTGCCACGCTACACTGGTCGAAGTGCCACACGGGTTCAAGCCCACACATGTTCTGGTTCTGATCCTGCTGTTGATTCCCTCCGCCGCTTTCCTCTGGCACAATTCCGACCTCCCGCAGTTCGGCGACATCCACGACGACAGCGTCTACTATGTTTCGGCAAAATCCCTCGCTACCGGAAGTTACCGGATAGAGAGCCTTCCCACGCAGCCCTATCAGACCAAGTACCCGCCGTTGTATCCGCTGCTGTTATCGATCGCCTGGCGCATGAACCCGCAATTCCCCCAAAACCTGCCGATTGCCGCGTGGCTTTCGTGGCTCGCGCTTCCGGTCATGTTGGCGGTGCTGGCCGCGCTCTATCCGCGCATGGGGTTTGACGGATGGCGAAAATGGCTGCTGCTAACCGCGCTCGCAGTAAACTCCTACGTGATCGCCTTCGGCGCGAAACTGCTCTCGGAATTGTGGTTCACCGCGCTGCTGGTGGCGGCGCTTCTGTTAACGGAGAAGGCGGCGGAGGCGCAATCGCGCATCCCGTGGGCGGTCGCCGCGGGGCTGATGGGCGGGCTCACTTACTTAAGCCGCTCCGCCGGAATAGTCTTGCTGGCCTCTGGTTTCATCTATCTTTGGATGCGGCAACAACGCAACAAAGCGATGGCCTTCGCGGGGGCGATGCTTCCCTTCGTGGTGGCCTGGATGCTGTGGGTTCGGCTGCACCAACTGCACACCAACGATCAGGCGCTGATCTACTACACCGATTACTTCGGGCAGGCGATGTACAACCTTTCCCTCAAAACCACCCATCTGTTCCTGTGGAAGAACCTGGATGGAGTCGTATCGGGCTTGGGATATATCGTGCTGCCGAACGTCACCTCATCGCTGTTCATGAAGATCCTGGCCGACGTGCTTGGGGTGGCGATGATTTCAGGCACGGTGCGGATGTTCCGCGCGGGTCAAGCCAGGCATTACATCATCTTTGCGGCGGGCACGGTGCTGCTTCTGCTGGCGTGGGATTATCCGCCCAATGAGCGCTATGTTCTGCCGCTGGTTCCGTTGGCCTTCGCTGGCTTGCTGACAGAGATGGAGCATTTCGCGGGAATGGCTCGCGCGGGGCTGAAGCATCGTGACGCTTCGCAGAGAGTGGCCGCTGCCATGATGATCGGTCTGGTGGCGCTGGTATTCACCGGGGCGATCGCGCTGCAAGCCTACGTTGCCGCGGTGGCGATGGGTGAGACCGCTCAGCAGCAGCGGGTAAAGAATATCGATCTTCGCGGCGCGTATGCGTGGATTCGAGCGAACTTGCCTGCGGACGCCGCGCTGGTCTCCTATAACGATCCCCTGTTGTACCTGTACACCGGAAGGCGATCGATCAACCTTCCGATACCGCCTTTTATCTGGTACACGGAGGATCATGCGCGGGCTGTCGATTTGTACGCCGGCGTGGCTCCTTACGCGCTGGAGCATGGCGCCGGTTACTTCTATCACACCACCGCCGATTTCAGCCGTGACATGAGTGAGGATGACGCAGCCCCGCTGCAGGAAGTGATTCGCACCAATCCCGCGCTGACCGTGATTTATCAGAAAGGGATCGGGACCATCTATCGCGTAAGCTGCGGCGGAGCGGGACCGGCCGAAGACCGCGAATACTACGGCGCCCAGTCCCACGATGACCAGTCCCGGCCAAGTGGTCGCGGGACGGTAGGCGAACAACACGATCAGGATAACGCTCGCGACCGCAATGTAGGCGGCGGGAAGCAGCGGATACCCTACCACGCGATAGGGGCGTTCGGCGTCCGGCCGCTTGAGCGCAGGCGGAAGATGGCGGCGATCGTCAGGATGTAGAACAGCAGCGCGGCGGAGACGACGTAGTCGAGCAGGTTGCTGTACAAGTTTCCATACTGGCCGGTGGCGGGGTTAAACGTGCGCGGCAGCACCAGCACTGACGCCCAAACGCCTTGCACTGCCAGCGACCATCCCGGCACACGCGCGCGATTCAATTCACCTGCCTGCGCGAAAAACAGCCCGTCTTTTGCCATCGCGTAGTAAGCTCGCGCGCCCGCCAGGATCAAGCCGTTGGTGCATCCGAAGGTGGAGATCATAATGGCGATCGCCATAAGCACCGGACCGTAGCCGGGAAAGATTTGCTCCAGAGCCGCTGTCGCGACGCGATCTGACGGTGCGTGCTGGATGCCGGAGAGAGGCAACACCGCCAGATAAGCGACATTCGCCAGCACGTATAGGCCGATAACCGCACCGCATCCGATGGCCATGGCGCGGGGCACGTTGCGGTGGGGATCGCGAACCTCAGCCGCGATGAAAGTGACGTCGCTCCAAGCCGTCGCGGCGAACAGCGATCCGGATTGCGCCACGCAGATGGCGATGAGAAGCCCAAAGAGGCTGCCGGAAGGAACGTTGAGAGCCGGATCGAAATCGCCCAGGGTGAGGGGGTGGGTGAAGTTGGCGTGCACGGCTAAGGCGTTCCAGCCAAGCAGCAGCCCGACCAGGATCAGTCCGGCTAATGCTGCCACTTTGGTGGAAGTAAAAACGTTCTGCACGATTTTGCCGTAGTTGAGGCCGCGCGAATTGGACCAGGTGAGCAGCAGGATGACCAGGACCGCGGTGAGTTGGGTGGTGGAAAGGGACAGCGCGTAGGTGCTCGATATGTGCACCGGTGCGATCAGATAGCGGCTCTCCGACACGGGCGGGAAGAGCAGGGAGAGAAACCGGCCGAATGCGACGGCCACAGCGGCGATGGTGCCGGTCTGGATCACGGTGAAGACCGTCCAGCCGTACAGGAATCCGAATAAAGGTGAGTAGGCCTCGCGCAGGAACACGTAGACGCCGCCGGCATGCGGGAACATCGCCGCGAGCTCGCCGAAGCACAGGGCAGCGGCGATGGTCAAGACTCCGGTCAACAGCCATGCCGCCAGCAGCCAGCCTGGGCTGTTGATCAGGCGCGCCATGTCGGCGGAGACAATGAAGATGCCCGAGCCGATCATGGCACCCATGACGATCATGGTGGCGTCGTAGAGCCCCATGCCACGCACGAAGGTGTGGGATTCAGCTGGTGTGGTTGCGTTCATGGGCAGGATGCCCAATTGTAGCCCGAGACCACGGTGAAATCAGTAAACGCTACTCGCTTTCGGTGAGCGAGTCGCTGGGCCCTGGACTGGGTGCGGCTCGATGAGCGCACTTCCTTCCGAAACCCAAGGGGTTCCGGGGTTCCCGCCAATCCTTACGGCCGCTTCGAAAAGCTTCTCTGTGTTCAGCCTCAAGGTGTTTGGGTCCTCCGGGCTGGCGACTAGGACCTCCGGTGTAATTGGAACTCAAACATGAGCGGACTCCGTCGCGGTTCGCCGGAGTCGGACGGAAATCGCATTCACTCGGCCAGCCATTCTGTAGTCCGCCTACTGTCTCGGCGGAGTTCGTAGATAGGCCTGCCACTCGCGCACCAGATCCTTCGTCTCACGCTCGTGCCGTTCCGCTACCTGGACGAGCGCCTCGATCTGGCTGTCGTGTGCGACCACGCTGGCGCGAGGGCCTCCACGATGCTGGCTGAGACGATCCAGCCGCTCGTCGATGGTCATGGCCGTCTACTCGGGCGCTTCTTCCTCGCCCTCTTCCTTGCCCTGTTGAATGGCCTTCATGCGCTCTTCGCGGCGCTTGGCGCGTTCGGCGGCGCGCTTGACCAGCTCGCTACCCACCAGCTCGATCATGGCCTGCTCGGCGCCGTCGCCTTTGCGCCAGCCCAGACGGACCACGCGGGTGTAGCCGCCGCTGCGCTGGCCGAAGCGGGTGCCCAGCTTGTCGAACAGCTTCTGCACCGCGGCCGGAGTCTCCAGAAACGCCGCGGCTTGCCGCCGGGAGTGAAGAGTATCGCGTTTGGCCAAGGTGATCATACGCTCCACCAGCGGTTTCACCGCTTTGGCCTTGGGAACGGTGGTGACCACGCGCTCATTCTCGATGACGCTGGTGACCAAACCTTTGAGTAACGCCTTGCGCGCGCCAATGTTGCGCTTCAGCTTTGCGCCGGATTTATTGTGTCTCATGGGTGATTCCTGGAAGGCTTCGAAGAATGGCGCCGCGCGCTATTCGTTCAGCGGCGCTTCTTCTATGTCCTCATCCTCGTCCTCATCCTCGTCTTCATCCTGCAGATTCACCGGAAGCTCAGTGCCGATAACCGCTGGAGTGCCGCTGGGCGAAACCAGCCGCCCCTGCGCATCGAACTTCATCCCGAACGACAGGCCCAGCCCGCCGAGGATCTCCTTGATCTCGTTCAGCGACTTGCGGCCGAAGTTCTTGGTGCGCAGCATCTCGGCTTCGGTTTTCTGCACCAGATCCCCGATGGTCTGAATGTTGGCGTTCTTCAGGCAGTTGTAGGAACGGACGCTCAGTTCGAGTTCCTCCACGCTGCGGTTAAGAACTTCGTTCATCTGGCTGAGGGCGCGCTCGGCCGGTTCTTCCGCGGTCTCGGGAAGCTCCTCGAAGTTGATGAAGATGGTCATGTGATCCTTCAGCAGCTTGGAGGCCTGGCCGATGGCGTCGGCCGGCGAGATCGCTCCGTTGGTCCACACTTCGATGGTCAGTTTGTCGTAGTCGGTCATCTGGCCCAGACGGGCCGCCTCCACCGCGAAGTTCACCTTGCGAACCGGGGAATGAACCGAGTCGATGGGGATGTAGCCGAGCGGGAGGTCCTCGTCATTATTGCGGTCGGCCGCGACGTAGCCGCGCCCGGACTTAAGCCGCATCTCGATCGACAGCTTGCCGCTTTCGCCCACCGTGGCGATGTGCATGTTGCGGTCCAGCACTTCGATATCGGAGTCGGTCTCGATCTGGCCGCTCAAAACTTCCCCCGCGGAGTCGGCACGCAGGCGCACGGTACGCACGCCCTCGCCGATCATCTTGAACGGGACCTGCTTCAGGTTGAGGATGATGTCGGTGGCGTCTTCCACCACTCCGGGAATCGGGCTGAATTCATGCGCCACGCCCTCGATGCGCACGGCCGTGATCGCCGCGCCCTCGATGGAGCTCAACAGCACGCGGCGCAGGCCGGTGCCGATGGTCGAGCCGAACCCCCGCTCGAAGGGTTGCGCGGTGAACATGCCGTAGCGGTCGTTGAGCGTTTCCGTGTTCGCGACCAGCCGCTTGGGTTTCTGAAATCCTTTAAACATAAATTTGGCGCCCCTTTTTACTTCGAATACAATTCGACGATCAATTGCTCATTCAACTGGATCTGCACCAGGTCTTCGCGCTTGGGCTGGCCCGACATGCGCGCCTTCAGGTTCTCGCGATCCACTTCCAGCCAGTTGGGGCTGGGCGCATGCGCCGTGGCGTCGCGCGCATGCAGGATGGTCGGATTTTCGCGGCTGCCCTCGCGGACCTCGATCACGTCGTTCGGTTTGACCTCGAAGGAGGGAATATTCACCCGCCGTCCGTTCACGTTGATGTGCCCGTGCCGGACCAGTTGGCGGGCTTGCGCCCGCGACGTTCCGAAGCCGATGCGGTAGACCACGTTATCCAGCCGCCGCTCCAGCGAGTTCAGCAGGTGCTCACCCGTTACGCCCTTCTTGACCAACGCTTTCTCGAACAGATTGCGGAACTGGCCTTCCAGGAGCTGATAGTAGTGCCGGGCTTTCTGCTTTTCGCGAAGCTGCAAGCCGTACCCCTGGATCTTCGGTTTGCGATCCTTGCCGTGCTGGCCGGGAGCGAAGTTGCGCTTCTCAATGGCGCACTTCTCAGTGTGGCACCGCTCACCCTTCAAGAACAATTTCATGCCCTCGCGCCGGCATTGCCGGCAAACGGGGCCAACGTATCTAGCCAAGTCGAACCTCCCTTGTTACTGCTTACTTAGGTTAGGTGCAGTTTACGGATGAAACATCCTTCGTCCTGCTTGCCAAAAACAAAAACTAAACGCGCCGCTTTTTGGGCGGCCTGCATCCATTGTGCGGGATCGGAGTCTTGTCCTTGATGTTGCGTACTTCCAAACCCGCCGTAGACAAAGCTCGCACGGCCGACTCGCGCCCCGCTCCCGGCCCGCTGACATTCACTTCCACGCTTCGCAATCCCGATTCTTTGGCTTTGTTGGCGGCCGTCAGAGACGCCTGCTGCGCGGCGAAGGGCGTGCCCTTACGCGATCCTCGGAACCCCAACGAGCCGGAGCTCGACCAGGACAGCACGTTGCCCACAGGATCCGTGATGGTGATGATGGTGTTGTTGAAGGAGGCCTGGATGTGAGCCAGGCCGGTGGGCACCATCTTCTTCTCCTTCTTCTTGAAGGTCTTCTTTTTTGCGCCTTTTGCCGGTGCTTTTGCCATGTGAGAGTCCTATATTCCGCCTTACGTCTTGGCCGAAGCCTTCTTCTTGTTCGCCACGGTGCCGCGCCGCGGACCCTTGCGGGTGCGTGCGTTGGTATGCGTCCGCTGGCCCCTCACCGGAAGGCCGCGCCGGTGACGCAGGCCGCGGTAAGCTCCCATTTCGATCAGGCGCTTGATGTTGAGCGAAAGCTCCTTGCGCAGGTCGCCCTCAACCGAGCCTTCCGCCTCCAGGATCTGGCGGATGCGGTTCACTTCATCCTCGGTCAGGTCGGAGACTTTCTTGTCCGGATTCACGCCGGCCCGGTGGCACAGGCTCTTGCTGCGCGTCCGTCCGATTCCATAAATATAGGTGAGGCCGATTTCAGTCCGCTTCTTGGCCGGTAAATCGACGCCTGCTAGACGAGCCATATTCTTAGTCCCTCTCTAACCCTGCCGCTGCTTGTGCTTGGGGTTCACGCAAATTACGCGCACCACGCCCTGGCGGTGAACCAGCTTGCATTTGTCGCACATCTTCTTGACCGACGCTCTGACTTTCATAGTGCCTCTCAGCCCTTCAATAATTCCACGATCCGGCCGCGGGTCTTATCCCTCGGCGAAAGCTCCACGCGCACCCGGTCACCGGGGCGCAATCTCAAAAAATTCTCCTTGGTCGCGCCGGCGGCATGCGCCACCACGACCTCTTCGTTCCCCAGCTTCAGACGGTAAGCCGCGCTGGGCAATAGTTCCATCACTTCGGCTTCCTCGGCGCCCGCTTCCTCCGCTCTCGCTTTCATGGCCGTGTCAACACCCACGGACCGTTGGCCGTCACCGCCACGGTATGCTCGAAATGCGCCGAATATCTTCCGTCTTCGGTCACCGCCGTCCACTTATCCGGCTTCACCCGGCTGCCTGGTTTGCCGGCGTTCACCATCGGCTCGATCGCCAGCACCATGCCTTCCTTCAGACGCGGATTCTCGCCGCGCCGGTCCACATAATTGGGAATCTGCGGCTCCTCGTGCATCTGCGTGCCGATGCCGTGGCCCACAAACTCCCGCACAATGGTAAATCCGTTGGAGGTGACGTGCCGCTCCACGGCGCCGCAAATATCGAACAGCCGGTTGCCCGGCCGCGCCTTGTCGATCGCCAGCTCCAGCGACTCCCGCGTTACATCCAAAAGCTTGCGGGTTTCATCCGTAATGTCGCCGATTCCGACGGTCACGGCCGAGTCGCCGTAATACCCGTTCAACTGCACGCCGGTGTCGATGGAGACAATGTCGCCTTTCTTCAGAACCCTCTTCTGCGAGGGCATCCCGTGCACAATCTCCTCATTGACTGAGGTGCACAGCACAAACGGGAACTTGGTTCCGGCGGCCGGCGTGGTATAGCCCTTGAACGCCGGCCGCGCTCCCGCGTCGGCCATCATTTTTTCGGCGGTCACTTCCAAATCGTACGTGGTCACGCCTTCGGCGACCATACTCTTCAGTGTGTCCAGAATCTTCCACACCAGCAGCCCGGACGCGCGCATTTTCTCGAGCTCCGCCATGTTCTTGCGCACGATCATTGCACCTGGCCCAACGCTCCCTGCTCCCGGATCCACGCCTCGATCCGCCGGGCGATCGCCTGCGGAGACGCGTCGGCGCCCTTCGACTTCTCCCAAGGCATAACCGCAGCCTCTTCAAGAACTCGAGCACGGGTTCGGTCTGGCGTTCGTAGGCGCGCAATCTCTCTCTCACCACTTCTGGCCGGTCGTCGTCCCGAACCACCAATTTGGACCCGTCGTAGTCGCACACCTCCGACACGGTCGGGGCAGTTGGACGTGACGCTATACAACGCGCCGCACGTAGGACACTGCCGGCGGCCGGAAAGACGGGCAATAATAACATTGTAATCTACTTTCAAATGAACTACCAAGGGGCCGATCCCCTTGGTCTTGAGCAGCGCCCCTAAGCAGCCGCGCCTGGCTCACCGTGCGCGGAAATCCATCCAGAATAAAGCCCTTCTCGCAATCCGGCTGCTCGATCCGGTCTTCCACCATCCGGTTGACCATGTCGTCCGGCACCAACCCGCCCGATTGCATGATGGAGGCGGCTTCCATCCCCAATGCGTCCCCCGAGGCCACCCGTTCCCGCAACATATCGCCGGTGGAAATATGGGCGATGCCCAGCGATTGACGCAGAAACTTGGCCTGCGTGCCCTTACCCGAGCCGGGGGGGCCGAACAAGATGAGGCAGAGCCTGTGCATGTATGGGCGGTCAAGCGTCAGATACTGCTGCGCCGTCCCCGGATCCGGCCCGCACGCGGCGTGAACCCTTCGTAATGGCGCATGATCAACTGCGCCTCCATCTGGTTGACGGTATCCATCGCCACGCCCACCACGATCAGCAGCGACGTGCCGCCGAAGTAAAAAGTCACGCCCAAGCCGTCCAGTAACCAGCGCCGGAACGTGTGCGTCGATCCAGTTGCCGACCAGCGGCAAGTGCTGCAGGTTGATGCCCTGGATCATGATCTGCGGCAGCAGCGACAGGATCGACAGGTACAGGCCGCCCACCACCGTGATCTTGGTCAGGATCTTGTTCATGTACTCAGCCGTGTTCTGGCCCGGGCGGATGCCCGGAATGAAGCCGCCGTACTTGCGCATGTTGTCGGCCGCCTCATTGGGGTTGAAGATGATGGACACGTAGAAGAAGCAGAAGAAAATGATCAGCGCGGTGTACAGCAGGTAATACAGCGGCTGCGCGCCCCGGATCGCATCCAGCATCGCGGAAAGCGCCGGCGAGTTCTTGACGAAGTCCACCTGCGATCAGGGTCTGCGGGAAAGCCAGCAGGGAACTGGCGAAGATCACGGGAATCACGCCGCCGGCGTTGACCTTGAGCGGCAGGTGGGTGGATTGTCCGCCCATCATGCGCCGCCCGATCACGCGCTTGGCGTATTGCACCGGAATGCGGCGCTCGCCGCGCTCCACCAGGACGATGAAGCCGACCACGCGCCACCATCATCGTCAGAATGATGATCAGCTGGAGCGCGTTCCAGTCGCCGGTCTGGATCTTGCTGACAATTTCCTGGATCGCTCGCGGCAAGTCCACCACGATGCCCACGAAGATGATCAGCGACATGCCGTTGCCGATGCCGCGCTCCGTAATCTGCTCGCCCAGCCACATGATGAACGCCGTGCCGGTGGTCAGCGTGAGGATCGTCAGCACGGTGAAGCCGAAGCCGGGGTTGGTGACGAAGCCCTGGGTGCTCGATTCGCAGGCCGATGGCGATGCCGAAGCTCTGCATGAGGCGCCAGGCCGACCGTCAGATAGCGGGTCCACTGAGTGATCTTGCGCCGCCCGATCTCGCCTTCCTTCTGGAGCTTCTCGAGCGTGGGCACCACCACCGTCAACAACTGCAGGATGATGGACGCGGTGATGTAGGGCATGATGCCCAGCGCGAAGATGGTCAGCCGGCGGAACTGCCCGCCGCTGAACAGGTCGAAGTAACCCAGGAAGCCGCCCTGGTTCTGATTGCACGAAGTCCGCGAAACGGTTCGCGTCAATGCCGGGAATGGGAATGCGCGCGCCCAGGCGGTACACCGCCAGCAGCGCCAGCGTGAACAGGAGCCGCTTGCGCAGATCCGGAACCTTGAAGACGTTCGCTACGGCTTCTAAGAACTTCATGACCTTTCCCTCGCCTCTGAACCCGGCTCTTCCCGACCCCCGCCTAGACTCAGTCCTTCTTCCCGCGGCCGATCACTTCCGCCGTGCCGCCGGCGGCCTGGATCTTCTCCGGCGCCGACTTCGAAAACACGTGCGCCTTGCACGAGATCTTGCGTGTCAGCTCACCGGATGCCCAGAATCTTCAGCCCGTCCTTCAGTTTACGGATTACGCCGAGCTCCAGCAGCCGCTCCGGCATCGAAGCTGTCGCCTTCCAGCGCCTCCAGCCGGCCCACGTTCACGATCGCGAATTCCTTACGGAAGATGTTGGTGAAGCCGCGCTTGGGCAGACGGCGGTGCAGCGGCATCTGGCCGCCTTCAAAACCGCGCATGCGCGAATAGCCCGAGACGGACTTGGCGCCCTTGGCTCCGCGGCCGGAATACTTGCCGCGGCCGGTGCCCATGCCCTGGCCCGACGCGCTGCTTCTTGTGTTTTTGCCCCGCGGGCGGTCTCAATTGGCTGAGATTCATGTGGTGTTCCCTTTTAATCCACGATCGCCAACAGGTGCGGGATCTTCTTCACCATACCCCGGAAAGCCGGCGTATCGGGCCGCTCCACCACCCGGTTCATTTTCTTCAGGCCCAGCGCCCGCACGATCACCTTGTGCTTCTCGGGAGTGCAGATGGGGCTCCGGATCAACTTGATTTTGATAGTTCCCGGCATCTTCCGTTCCCTCTCGATCCTGGCTTAGCTGCCTTGTTCGCCAGGCCGCGCATGGTGGCCACTTCGTTTTTGTCGCGCAACTGCTCCAGCGCGTCAATGGTCGCCTTCACCACGTTATGCGGATTGTGCGAGCCCGAGCGACTTGGTCAGCACGTTCGGAATTCCCACGGCTTGAATCACCGCGCGCACCGGCCCGCCGGCGATCACGCCGGTTCCTTCCGGAGCCGGCTTCAACAGCACCCGCCCGCTGCCGAACTCGCCCAGCACCACGTGCTGGATGGTGGTCGCCAGAACGTTCACCTTGCGCAGATTCTTTTTGGCCGCCTCAATGCCCTTCTTGATCGCCGCAGGGACTTCCTTGGCTTTGCCGGTGCCGAACCGACGATCCTGGCGCCCGGATCGCCCACCACCACCAGAGCCGAGAAGCTCAGGTTCTTGCCGCCCTTGACCACCTTGGTGACGCGGTTGATGGACACCACCTGTCTCTTTCAGGTTCAGGCTTCCCGCCTCGATGCGCTTTGCCTGTTGGCATGCGTTATAAAGCTCCTAGAACTCCAGACCGGCTGCGCGAGCCGCATCGGCCAGCGCCTTCACGCGGCCGTGATACAGATACCCGCCGCGGTCGAACACCACCGCCTTGATGCCCTTATCCTGCGCGCGCTCCGCCACCAGCTTGCCGATCGCCTTCGCTCCCGCGACATTGCCGCCGTTCTTGCCGTTCTCCTCGGCCGAAGACGCCGCCACCAGGGTGTGGCCCTTAACGTCGTCGATCACCTGCGCGTAAATGTGCTTCAGGCTGCGGAACACCGCCAGCCGCGGACGCTCCGCGCGTGCCTTTTACGCGGCGCGAATGCGCCTATGAATGCGCATGCCGGATTTCGTTCTTGGATGCGCGTGGCATTATTTAGCTTGCCTCCCGACGCTCCGGTCTTGCCGGCCTTCTTCCGCAGCGGTTCATTGGCGTACCGGACGCCCTTGTTCTTGTACGGATCGGGCGGACGCAGCGCGCGCATGTTCGCCGCCACCTGTCCCAGCAACTGCCGGTCGGAGCCGGTCAGAATCAGCGGCGTCAGATTGTTTGCCGGCTTATCCACACGCATGTCGATTCCATCGGGAAGATAGAACTCGATGGGGTGCGAATAGCCCAGCGTAAACGTCGCGATCCGGCCCTTCACTTCGCACTTGTAGCCGACGCCGAAGATCTGCAGCTCCCGGGTGAATCCGGTCGACACGCCCTGCACGGCGTTGCCGGCCAGCGCGCGCGTCAACCCGTGCAAGGCGGCCTTGTCGTCGCCGTCGCGCTGGAATTCCAGGTTGCCATCCTGCTGCCGCAGCGTGACTCCGGCCGGGATCGGGAACGCTTTGCTTGCCCTTGGGGCCTTCCACCAGCAGTTCCTTGCCGATGGTGAGCTTGACGCCCTTGGGCAGCGGAATCGGTTTGTTTCCAACTCTAGACATAAAAGAACTCCGTTACTTTAGGAACTCGCGCACAACCGGCTCGCGCCCGTGCGCGCTACCATACGTGACACAAAATTTCGCCGCCGACGTTTTCCTTGCGCGCGGCGCTTCCCGTCATCACCCCGCGCGGGGTGGTCAGAATATTGATTCCCAGGCCGCCCAGAACCCGCGGCACTTCCCTGGACCCGACGAACACCCGGCATCCCGGGCGCGAAACACGCTCAATCCGCGAGATGACCGGCTCATTGCCCGGGGTGTACTTGAGATAGATGCGGATCGACTTGCTTGGCGCCGTCCTCGGTCAGTTTGTAGTTGGCGATGTAGCCCTCGTCCTTGAGGATCTTGGCGATGTCGGTCTTCAGGCGCGAAGCGGGCACATCCACTTTGGCGTGCTTGGCGGCCAGCCCGTTGCGAATCCGGGTCAGCATGTCGGCGATGGGATCGGATGTCGTCATTCTGTACGCTTTGCTCCTACCAACTGGCTTTGATCACACCAGGGATTTCGCCCGCCAGCGCCAGCTTGCGGAAACAGATCCGGCACAGGCGGAACTTGCGGAGGAATCCGCGCGGGCGCCCGCAGCGGAAGCAACGGTTGCGGTGACGGCAGCGCAGCTTGGGCGTCTTGGCGATCACGTCGGCGGCGAGCCGTTCGTCTCTGGCGATCTTGGCGGTTGTGGCCATTAATTTCCTTGCTCCTACGCTCTAAACGGCATGCCGAGATGTTTCAGCAGCGCCAGACCCTCGGCGTCGGTCTTGGCGGTGGTGGTGATGCACACGTTCATCCCCTTGGTCTTGTCGACCTTGTTGTAGTCGATCTCGGGGAAAATCAATTGATCCTTCAGCCCCAGCGTGTAATTGCCGCGGCCATCGAAGCTTTTGCTGGAGACGCCGCGGAAGTCGCGCACGCGAGGCAGAGCCACGTTCACCAGGCGATCCAGGAATTCGTACATGCGATCCCCACGCAGCGTGACCGTGCAGCCGATCGGCATGCCCTCGCGCAGTTTGAAGGCCGCGATGGATTTGCGGGCCTTGGTGACCACCGGCTTTTGACCCGTGATCATGGACAGCTCAGCCACCGCCGGCTCCATCAGCTTGGCATTCTGAGTAGCTTCGCCCAGCCCGATATTCACCGAAACCTTCTGCACTTTCGGCACGGCCATCGGATTGGAGTAGGAAAACTCCTTCGTCAGCGCCGGAACGATATTTTTCAAATAATGCTGTTTCAACCGCGCGCCCATACTCTATCCTTTTCTGTCCAGAATCTCTCCACCCTTCCGGGCGATGCGTACGCGGCGCGTAGTCGCGCCGGCCGTCTCCATCCGGTAGCCGATGCGCGTTGCCACGCCGCCGGAGGTCACAATCATGACGTTGGAAATATTGATCGGGCTCTCGCGCTCCGCGATGCCGCCTTTGATCTGGCGCTGCGGATTGGGACGGGTGTGGCGCTTCACCAGGCTCACGCCCTCCACCAGCAGCTTGCCGCGCTCGCGGTCCACATCCAGCACTTTGCCGGTCTTACCTTTGTCGCGCCCGGCGATCACTTTCACCAGGTCGTCCTTCTTGATCCTGAATTTGTGCAGGACCCGCGGCTTGTTCTGGTGCCGCTTGGGAATCTTCTTGGGTACGGCAGGCATTAGATCACCTCCGGAGCCAGCGATACGATCTTCATAAATTTCTTGTCGCGCAACTCGCGGGCCACCGGCCCGAACACGCGCGTCCCCACCGGCTCTCCCACTTCATTGATCAGCACAGCGGCGTTGGAATCGAACCGGATATAGGTTCCATCGCGCCGGCGAGTTTCCTTGCGCATCCGCACGATCACGCAGCGAACCACTTTGCCCTTCTTGATGGCCGAGTCCGGCGCGGCTTCCTTGACCGCGGCCGTGACGACGTCGCCCAGTCCGGCGCGCAGTCCCAAATCGCCGCCGCGCGGCAGAATACAGGAAAGCCGCCGCGCGCCGCTGTTGTCGGCGACTTCGAGAATGGTCCGCATCCCGATCATAAGTCTTCTCTCCTAACCAGCCGGGCCTGACTTAAGCCCTGGGTCCCTTCTTTTTCGAAACTCGCTTTTCCGGCCCGGTTTCAATTCCGATCGCGCTCAGATCCGTGGTCACCTGCACCGCCTTGCGCACCACTTCCTTCAATTGCCAGCGCTTCAGCTTGCTCAACGGCCGGCACTCCACGATGCGCACCACGTCGCCCACCTTGCGCCTGGCCGTTTTCGTCGTGGGCGTAGAATTTCTTGCGCTTGCTGATGATGCGCTTGTAGGCCGGGTGCGGCACGCGCCGCATCACCTCCACCACGATGGTCTTGGCCATCTTGGCCGACACCACGGAGCCGACCTTTTCGTTTTTATTTCCGGCCGGAGCTTTCCGTCTCGCTCATTTCCGCTCTCCTCTGCCTGGCTCAGCTCGCGCTCGCGCAGCACCGTCAACATCCGCGCACGATCCTTCTTCAAAGCCCGGACCTTCTTGAGTCCGTCCATCTGTCCCATGGACATCTGAAATCTCAGCCGGAACATCTGTTCTTTGGCATCGCGCAGTTGCTTTTCGATTTCGGCGTCCGTAAGGCCGCGCGCCTTGTCCGCATTTTCTTTCATTCCGGTTGGCTCCTAATTCAACGACACTCTCACGCGTGATCAGCTTGGTGGGCAGCGGCAGCTTGGCGGCGGCCAGCTTCATCGCCGCCGTGGCCGTGGCCAGATCCACGCCTTCCATCTCGAACAGAATCTTGCCCGGCCGGATCACCGCGACCCACTGCTCCGGCGCGCCCTTGCCCTTACCCATGCGGGTTTCGGCCGGCTTCTTGGTGATGGGCTTATCCGGGAACAGACGAATCCAAACCTTCCCGCCGCGCTTGATCGAGCGGGTCATCGCCACGCGAGCCGCCTCAATCTGGCGATCCGTGATCCAGCCGCACTCCATCGCCTTCAACCCGAAGTCGCCGAACGCCAGCGACGATCCGCGCCAAGCTTTTCCGGCCATGCGGCCGCGCTGTTGCTTGCGGTACTTAACTTTCTTGGGCATCAACATCGGACGGATCTCCTAGCTCGGATTGCTCTTCCTATTTCTTCTCTTCACCCGTGGGCGGCTCGCCGCCCTCCGGCTTGGTTTCCTGTTTCCAGCTCGGCTGCGGCGCGGCCATCGGAGGCAGAATCGGCGCGGCGACGCGCGGACAGATCCGCCGGAGGCGCCTGCATCGCACCGGACTCTATGGGCGGCGCCTGCGCGGGACGCGGTCCCCGATCCCGATCTCTCACGGTCGCGCCGTTCCCGCGACGGGAGCGCGCCTGGGCTCCGGCTCATTGCGCAATCCGCGGCGCTGGCCGCCGGGCAGAATTTCGCCTTTGTACACCCAGCACTTCACGCCGATCACGCCGTAAGTCGTGTAGGCTTGACTGAAGCCATAATCGATATCGGCGCGCAAGGTGTGCAGCGGAAGCTGCCCTTGCAGATACCACTCCGTCCGCGCGATTTCGGCGCCGTTCAGCCGGCCCGACACGCGAACCTTGATTCCCTTGCATCCGAAACGCAGCGCGGAGTCCACCGCCTTACGCATCGCTCTGCGGAACGCCACGCGCTTTTCCAGCTGCAATGCGATCGACTCGCTCACCAGTTGCGCGTCCAACTCCGGCTTGTGTACTTCCTGAATGTCGATGAAGACTTCGCGCTTGGTCTTCTTGGCCAGATCCTGCTTCAGCTTTTCGATTTCCGCGCCCTTGCGCCCGATGATGATGCCGGGCCGCGAGGCGTGAATGGTGATGCGCAGCTTGTTTCCCGGACGGTCCACCTCCACCGCGCTCACGCTGGCGGCCTTCAACCGGTCGCGCAGCGCTTCTTTGAGCTCCAGATCCTCGCGCAGCAGCTTGGCGTATTCGTGCTTGGCGAACCAGCGCGACCGCCAGGTCTTGGTGACGCCCAGCCGGAATCCGTAGGGATGAACTTTCTGACCCATGCTATGCCTTTTCTCCCTTGTCGCCAACCTGAACCACGATGTGGCACAACCTGCCGTTGATACCGATACGCCCGGCCCATCGGCGCCGGCCGCACGCGCTTCATGCGCGGACCCTCGTTCACGTAGGCTTCGGTCACCATCAGCTTGTCCACGTCCACGTCGTTGTTGCGATTCTCCGCGTTGGCGATGGCCGAGCGCAGGACTTTCTCGACCGACGGCGCGATCCGCTTGTTGGTGGTGCGCAGGATGTTGATCGCGTCGCCGGCCCTTCTGGCCGCGGATCAAGTCCACCACCAGCCGCACCTTCTGCGGCGACATCTTGATGTATCTGGCTTCCGCTCTGGCTTGCATCGTTGCTAATCTCCTTAGGCCGGCTTGGCCGTCTTCTCGGCCGCTGCCTTTGCTGCGTGGCCCTTAAACGTCCGCGTGGGCGAAAACTCGCCCAGCTTATGCCCCACCATGTTCTCGGTGATATACACCGGGATGAACTTCTTGCCGTTGTGCACGGCCAGCGTGTGGCCGATGAACTCCGGCAGGATGGTCGACCGCCGCGACCAGGTTTTCACCACTTTTTTCTCGTTCTTGTCGTTCATGTCCGACACCTTCTTCATCAGGTGGTCGTCCACGAACGGTCCTTTGGCTAGTGAGCGGCCCATGCTCTACCTCTTCTTCGCTTTCCGCGTCACAATCCACTTATCCGTGCGCTTGTTGTTGCGGGTTTTGTATCCACGCGTCGGCTGGCCCCACGGCGTCACCGGATGACGGCCGCCGGAGGTTTTGCCCTCGCCGCCGCCATGCGGGTGATCCACCGGATTCATCGATACGCCGCGGTTGTGCGGACGCTTGCCCATCCAGCGCTTGCGTCCGGCCTTGCCCAGGCTGACGTTTTCGTGCTCCACGTTGCCCACCTGCCCGATGGTCGCGGCGCATTCCACCGCCACTCTGCGGACTTCGCCCGAAGGCAGCTTCAGCAGCGCGTAATCGCCTTCGCGCGAAACCAACTGCGCTTGCGCTCCGGCCGAGCGGGCCATCTGCCCGCCCTTGCCCGGCTTCAGCTCGATATTGTGCACCACCGTGCCGGCGGGAATGTTCTTGAGCGGCAGCGAATTGCCCACCAGAATATCCGCCTCCGGCCCCGACTTCACCGTCCGTCCGATCTTCGAGACCCGGCCGGCGCGAGAATGTAGCGCTTCTCGCCGTCCACATAGTGCAACAGCGCGATGCGCGCGCTGCGGTTGGGATCGTATTCGATCGCCGCCACCACCGCCGCGATGCCGGTCTTGTCGCGCTTGAAATCGATCTCGCGATACGCCTTCTTGTGCCCGCCGCCGCGGAACCGCGAGGAGATCCGGCCGGTGCTGGAGCGTCCGCCGCGTCCGCTTCTTGCCCATCACCAGACTCTTTTCCGGGGTCTGCTTGGTGATGTCCTCGCGCGAAACCACGGTTTGAAACCGGCGCGTCGGACGTTGTCGGATTGTAACTCTTAACCGCCATGGCTTAAATCTCCGCGTATTCCGGCATCTTTTCGCCGGGCTTCAGTTTCACGTACGCCTTCTTCCAATCCGAGCGGTAACCCGCGAACCGTCCCCGCCGCCGCAGCTTGCCCGGCGGTGGTGGAGGTGCGCACGTCCGGCTACTTTGACTTTGAACAGAGCCTGCACGGCTTGCCGGATCTGCGTTTTGTTGGCGTCCGCCGCGACCTCGAAGCACAAGCGTCCGCTCACTGTCCTTCTTGGTGACGCCTTTTTCGGTGACCAAGGGCCGCTTGATGACTGAGTGTAGTTCCGGCATTATTGCAGCCCCTCCGAAAGTTTGGTGGCCGCGGCTTCGCTCAGCAGGACTCTGGCGTGCCCCAGCAGGTCGTAAACATTGACCTCGCGGCTGGTGACCAGCTTCACGCCCTCAAGATTACGGCTGGACAGCGACAGATTGCGGTTGTCCGAGTTGTCCACCAGCAGGACCGTCTTATTCGCCTCTAGGGTGCTCAGCGCCTGCCGCATCAGCTTGGTCTTCGGCTCGGCCAGCGAAAACTCCCGAACCACGCTCAATTCGCCGTCGCGCAGCTTGGCGGACAGTGCGCTGCGCAGCGCGCCCAATTGCATCTTGCGAGGCAGATGGTAGGCGTAACTGCGCGGTTGCGGTCCGTGCACCGTTCCGCCGTGCCGCCACAGCGGGCTGCGGATGGAGCCCATGCGCGCGCGGCCCGTTCCCTTCTGCTTCCACAGCTTCTTGCCCGACCCGGCCACTTCATGCCGCGTCTTGGTCTTGGCGTTTCCGCCGCGCTTCGAAGCCAGATGATGCCGCACCGCTTCATACAGCAGCGCTTCGTTGACCGGCGCCGCGAACACCGCGTCGGCCAGCTCCAGGCTGCCGACTTTTTGGTTGCTCAAATCCAGAACGTCTACGCTCGGCATGGCTATCTCTTGGCCCTCCGTACGATGACGTAACCGCCGTTGGGACCCGGAACCGCGCCCTTGACCAGCAACACGTTGTCTTCGGCGTCCACCTCCACGATTTCGAGATTCCGCACCGTCACCCGCGCCGTACCCATGTGCCCCGACATCTTCATGCCCGGAAACACGCGCGAGGGGAAGCTGGAAGCGCCGATGGATCCAGGCGCGCGGTGAAACATCGACCCGTGCGACTCATCGCCGCCGCGGAAGTGATGCCGCTTGACCAGGCCCGCGTAGCCGCGTCCCTTGCTCACGCCGATTACGTCGACCTTTTCCTTGGGCTTGAACTCGTCCACCAGAACCCGGTCGCCGGCCTTCATATCGCCGTTGGCGCCTTCTTCCAGGCGAAATTCGCGTTGGAATTTCACGCCCTCCGCGCCCGACTTCTTCAAGTGACCCGCGGCCGGCTTGGTCGTGCTCGATTTCTTGGCGTACTCCATCAAGCCAAGCTGAATCGCGTCATAGCCGTCGGTGGCCGGCGTCTTGCGCTGCACCACCACGCATGGACCGGCCTTGAGCACCGTCACCGGAACCACCTGCCCGTCCGGCCGGAACACCTGCGTCATGCCGATCTTTTTTCCAAGAATTCCTGGGCTCATCTTAAACTCCAGTTACAACCACTCCAGTCAAACCGCTCCAGCTCACAACCCGTCAAATTGCCCCAACTCCCGACGGCAACCCAAAGGGGCGGAAGCCCCCTACTTGCTCTTGCCGAAGGCCTTAATCTCCACATCCACCCCGGCGGGCAGATCCAGCTTCATCAATGCATCCACCGTGTCCTGAGTCGGCTCCAGGATATCCAGCAACCGCTTGTGGGTCCGGATCTCGAACTGCTCCCGGCTCTTCTTATCCACGTGCGGCGACCGCAACACCGTGTACAGATTCCGCACCGTGGGCAGCGGAATCGGTCCCGCGATGCTGGCGCCGGTGCGCTTGGCGGTATCCACGATCTCGGTGGTGGATTGATCCAGAATCCGATGATCGTAAGCCTTCAGGCGAATTCGAATGCGATCTTTGAGGCTGCTCATTCTAGTCTGCTATTCAAGAATTTCCGAAACCGTGCCCGCGCCGACGGTTCTTCCGCCCTCACGAATCGCGAAGCGAAGTCCCTTGTCCATGGCGACGGGAGTAATCAGTTCAACGATTAATTGCACGTTGTCTCCCGGCATCACCATCTCCATGCCTTCCGGCAGCGTCGCCACGCCGGTCACGTCCGTGGTGCGGAAGTAGAACTGCGGACGATACCCCTTGAAGAACGGCGTATGCCGCCCGCCCTCGTCCTTGCTCAACACGTAAACTTCGCCCTTGAACTTCTTGTGCGGCGTAATCGAGCCCGGTTTGGCGATGACTTGCCCACGCTCCACGTCGGTCTTTTCAATACCGCGCAGCAGCAAGCCCACGTTGTCGCCGGCCCGGCCTTCATCCAGCAGCTTCTTGAACATCTCCACGCCGGTGACCACGGTCTTGCGAGTGTCGCGGAAGCCCACGATCTCCATTTCCTCGCCCACCTTGCAGATGCCCTTCTCGATCCTGCCCGTCACCACCGTGCCGCGGCCTTGAATCGAGAAAATATCTTCGATCGGCATCAGGAACGGCTTGTCGATCTCGCGCACCGGCTGCGGGATGTACTTGTCGACGGCGTCCATCAGCTCGTCGACGGTCTTTTCCCACTTCTCTTCTTTGTTCAACGCGCCCAGCGCGCTGACCTTGATCACCGGCAGATCGTTGCCCGGGAAGCCGTAGCTGGTCAACAGCTCGCGGACTTCCAGCTCCACCAGCTCCAAAAGTTCCGGATCGTCCACCATGTCGACCTTGTTCAAGGCGACTACGATGTAGGGCACGCCAACCTGCCGAGCCAGCAGAATGTGCTCGCGGGTCTGAGGCATGGGGCCATCGGTAGCGGCCACAACTAAGATGGCCCCGTCCATCTGCGCCGCACCGGTGATCATGTTCTTGATGTAGTCGGCGTGACCGGGACAATCCACGTGGGCGTAGTGCCGGGCCTTGGTCTCGTATTCGACGTGCGCCACGGCGATGGTGATGCCGCGGGCCTTTTCCTCGGGCGCGTTGTCGATCGAATCGAAGCTCCGGAACTTCACCTTCGGGTTGTGCTTGGCCAGCGTCTGCGTGATCGCCGCCGTTAGCGTCGTCTTGCCGTGATCGATGTGCCCGATCGTCCCCACGTTTACGTGCGGCTTACTACGATCGAATTTTTCTTTCGCCATGTTTCCCCTCTCCTCAGAGTGAAGTTTTTCAGAACCCTTACGCCGCGCCCTTCTCCGTGATGCCCACCGCAATGCTCTTGGGCACTTCCTCGTATTGCCCGAAGTGCATGGTGAACGCGCCGCGCCCCTGCGTGCGCGACCGCAACTCCGTGGCGTAGCCGAACATCTCCGACAGCGGCACCATCGCCTTGATGATGTGCGTGGAACCCAAAATCTCGGTCCCTTCGAGCCGGCCGCGGCGCGAAATCAAGTCGCCGTTCACCGTGCCCATGTACTCGTCGGGAACCACCACTTCTACCCGCATCACCGGCTCCAGCAGCACGGGCTTGGCTTTTTTGGCCGCTTCCTTGAAGCAGATGGAAGCGCAAATCTTGAACGCCATTTCCGAAGAATCGACATCGTGATAGGCGCCGTCGAACACCGTCACTCGGATATTCGAAATCGGGTAGCCGGCCAGCACGCCGTGCTCCATCGCCTCCACCACGCCCTTCTCGACCGCGGGAATGAACTCCCTCGGAATCGAGCCGCCCGAAATGTCGTTGACGAACTCGAACTCCTGCTCCTTGAAAGGCTCCACGCGCAGCTTGCAGCGCGCGTATTGGCCCGAGCCGCCGGTCTGCTTTTTGTGCGTATAGTCGTACTCGGCTTGCTGGCGGATAGTCTCGCGATAGGCAACCTGCGGCTTACCCACGTTAGCGCCCACGTTGAACTCGCGCTGCATGCGGTCGACGATAATCTCCAGGTGCAGTTCGCCCATGCCGGCCAGGATGGTCTGCCCGGTGTCCGGATCGGTGGAAACTTTAAGCGTGGGATCTTCCTGTACCAGCTTGGCGATGGCCAAGCCCAGCTTTTCCTGATCGGCTTTGGTTTTGGGCTCGATGGCAAGCTGGATCACCGGAGCGGGGAAGTCGATCGATTCCAGGATCACCGGCGCCTTTTCGTCGCAGATGGTATCGCCGGTGGAAACCGACTTAAGGCCGACGGCCGCGCAAATATCGCCCGCCAGAACTTCGCTGATCTCCTCACGCTTGTTGGCGTGCATCTTGACCAGGCGCCCGATACGCTCCCTGCGGGACTTGGCTACGTTGTAGACCGAATCGCCCGATCCCAGCCGGCCGGAGTAGACGCGAATAAACGCGAGCTGGCCGACAAACGGATCGGTCATGATCTTGAACACCAGCGCGGAGAACGGCTCGTTATCGTCGCACTTACGCGTAACGGTCTTGGACGGATCGTTCACATCGATTCCCTCCACCGGAGGGACCTCGATGCGGCGAGGGCAGATAATCCACTACAGCGTCCAGAAGATTTTGTACGCCTTTGTTCTTGAAAGCGGTGCCGCAGACCACCGGGAAAATCTTTTGCGCGATGGTGGCTTTGCGGATTCCCGCCCGCACCTCATCCGTCGTGATTGGCTTGCCTTCGACGAATTTCTCAAACAGGTGGTCGTCGGACTCAGCCACGGCCTCCACCATCCGGTCGTGATACTCCTTGGCCTGCGCGGCCAGGTCTGCCGGAATCTCGATCTCTTCGAAGTCGGCTCCCAGAGTTTCGTCCAGCCACACGCGAGCCTTCATCGAAACCAAGTCGACGATGCCGGTGAACTGGTCCTCCGCGCCGATGGGAAGTTGAATCGGAACGGGACGGGCTTTGAGGCGATCGACAATGGTGTCGACGGCCCGGTAAAAATCCGCGCCAACTCGATCCATCTTATTGATAAAGCAGACTCTTGGGACGCGGTACTTGTCCGCCTGCCGCCATACCGTCTCGGACTGGGGTTGCACGCCGGCTACGGCGTCGAACACCGCCACGGCGCCATCCAGAACTCGCAGACTGCGCTCGACTTCCGCCGTGAAATCCACGTGGCCGGGGGTGTCGATGATATTGATGGTGCAATCCTGCCATTGGCAGGTGGTCGCAGCCGAGGTAATGGTGATCCCGCGCTCCTGCTCCTGCTCCATCCAGTCCATAACCGCCGTGCCTTCATGGACTTCGCCAATCTTGTAGGTCCGGCCGGTGTAATAGAGGATGCGCTCGGTCGTAGTGGTCTTACCGGCATCGATGTGCGCCATGATGCCGATATTGCGCATTTTCTCTAAAGCTACTGTGCGGGCCATAACTCGTTAATACCTAATAGCTTACCAGCGATAGTGCGCGAAGGCCTTATTCGCCTCCGCCATGCGGTGAACATCATCCTTCTTCTTGATTGCCCCGCCGCGGAGGTTGGCCGCGTCGGATAGCTCATTCGCCAGCTTCTCCGGCATGCTTTTTTCCGGACGGCTGCGGGCGTTTTGGAGGATCCAGCGGATCGCCAACGAAGTCCGGCGATTGTTCGGAACCTCAACAGGAACCTGGTAGTTAGCGCCACCCACGCGGCGCGTCTTCACTTCCAGCAGCGGCTTGCAGTTCTCTACCGCCTTCTTGAACAGCTTCAAGGGATCGTCGCCCGACCGGTCCTGAATCTTGTCCATGGCTTTATAGAAGATCTGCTGCGAGACCGCCTTCTTGCCGTCCCACATCATGGAGTTCACGAACTTCTCGGCCAGCGTCGAGTTGTACACCGGATCGGGCAGGATCTCTCGGGTTTCAGGTCTGCGTCTGCGTGGCATGCTCTATCCTCTTTATTTTGCGGCTCCGCCCTTAGGCCGTTTCGCGCCGTATTTGGAGCGGGATTGCTGCCGCCCCGTCACGCCGGCGGTGTCCAGGGTTCCGCGCACCACGTGGTAACGCACGCCGGGCAGATCCTTGACGCGGCCGCCGCGGATCAGCACGATCGAGTGCTCCTGCAGATTGTGCCCGACACCCGGAATATATGTGGTCACTTCGATTCCGTTGGTGAGCCGTACGCGAGCCACCTTGCGCAGCGCCGAGTTCGGCTTCTTCGGCGTAGTGGTGTACACGCGGGTGCACACTCCGCGCCGCTGCGGACAGGCTTGAAGCGCCGGACTGGCGGTCTTGTAGCGCGTGGGGCGACGGCCCTTGCGCACGAGTTGATTGAACGTCGGCACGATCTCTCCCAGGCCCGTCTCCGCGCGCCGCTGCAGGCACGCAGCACGGATGCTGTTTGGTTTTAAGCTTGATCCAACCCAAGGAACCGCGCGCAAAATGCCCGCAATCCCAAAAATGCGAGGGTATAAGACTTCGGACTAGCCCATACTCGGACGGCGATAAAATCCGTCAAAGCCTCGGGGCCGGCCCCCGGCCGGACCGCCCATCGGGACGGTGGTAGCGCAGGAGCAGAAGACGACTCGCGAAACCTTTACGAATATAGCGGATGGGGCGGAACTTTGTCAACGCCCGGTCTGGGTAGGTAGTGGGTCCGTTTGAAAATTGAGGAAAATTAACGTAGTCCAATGCCGTGCATGCCTTGAGGTGCTATGCTGGGACTGACGATGTGCACTTAAGGATAAATCCTTAGGTTGTGACACATGAAACACCTTAGTGCCATTAGTTCGTCCTCCTTAGTACAGTGCAGCGGACTGTCCTGGGGTATGGTACGAAGGTTGGTGTTGTCGGTTCGTTCTGGCCTGTTCGGGTCCCCGAAGACTCTGCTCTGGGTCTTAAGCATTTACTGGAATGGGTTTTCAGGAATTCCCTCTAGGGCTGTCTTCGTCCCTCGTGGTTACCATGATTACATCAGGTTTGGATTTGGAAAAAGCGTCGGCGAGTCAGCGCATACATGACATCATGACGGATAAGGTCTGCCTGAACGTTGTTTTCAGGAAAGCAGAGATAGATGGCGGCTACATAGCAGAGTGCCTTGAATTGCCAGGGTGCATGTCTCAGGGGGAGACCGAGGACGAGGCAAAGGCCAACATCGTCGATGCTATTGAATCCTGCATCTCAGTGCTGGTTGAAGATTGCATTAAATCGAACATAATCAATCGAGCAACCGACCTCGCCAATATCGAAAGCCAAGAGACCTTGGTCTTCGACCCACAACTCCGCGAACTTATCACCCAGTAGGGCCAGTGGATGGCCCTTTCGGATCTGCCCCTCGCTAGCGGCATCGATCACGCTCGCGTGCTTCAAAAGTGCTTTGGATGGCAAGTAAGAAAAAAAGGGAACCACATAACTCTGACGAGTTCGGAAGTCCCCAGCACGACGCTCTCAATCCCGAACCATAAGGAAGTGAAAAGGCCGCTGCTACATGCTCAATTGATGAGAGCGGGTATTACCGACGAGGACTACCGTGAAAAGTTCGACACGATCTAGTTCACCTTCACTTCAGTCCCTTTCCTCCTAGCGCGTCCCCGAACGGGTTGTAGGAATTCTCAAGCGCCTCGGCCTTCTCCGCTACGGCTCTCTCCTCGATCATCCGCACGATGTCGGAAACCTCCATCGGGCTGGAGACAACACCCGCCGCCATTGCCGGAGTCATGCGAACCGTGCCCTGGGTTTGATGAAGTTGTAGTGGAAGAAATGCAGGCTCACGGCGGCAATGTGGTTCTCCAGCTTCTTGCTGAAGCCGTTCGTGACCCGGGTGAACCGGCGCATGAGCATTCTCATTGTGAGATTCTGCTTTCCACGTAGGACGTGGAGATGTGGTTCTGATCCGGGTTACCAGAGATTTTCTTGCGCTCGCACCCGATGCACTTAGCCGGGCTATAGCGATTCTCGGCTTCGGCGGTCTAGCTAGCGGGGTAGTGGCTCCGTTTGAACGTTAATCAAAATTAACGCCGGAATTGTGGCATGATTGGTCTGTGACAGAGCCAGTCTGCCGGGAGCGCATGGAAAAGATGCGTAGCTTCGCCGACCGGTTGCAGCTCTATACCGAACTGATTCGCCGCGCGCTGGACCTTATGGAGCACGGGCTCGAATCGGAACTTGAAGTCCTGCGGCGGCGATGCCGGACGGCATGGGGAGACGCGGAGGAGGCCAGAATCGCCTTGTACCACCACGAGGCCGATCATAGTTGTGGCGTTTTGAGTCAGGAGAGGCGGCAACTCGGCTAGTCCAGCCGCGAACCATCTCTGCGACCGTTAGCCCGCACCCCTAGGCCACCGGTTGCCGGCGAAACTTCGCCACCAGCTCGAGTAACGCGGAGGCTCGAATCGGTTTGGCGATGTAATCGTCCATGCCAGCGTCGAGGCAGCGCTCTCGATCGCCGGTCATGGCGTGAGCGGTCATCGCGATGATGGGAACTCTCACGCCACGCTGCTTCTCACGGATCTTCGCGGTCGCCTCGAATCCACCCATCTCAGGCATCTGCACGTCCATGAGGATAGCGTCGAAATCTTCCTTGCCGGCCGCCAGAACCGCTTCCAGGCCATTGTTGGCGACGGTGACGCGATGCCCCTCCTTTTGGAGAATGCGGAGCGCCACGCGCTGGTTCACGATATTGTCCTCAGCCAGAAGAATGCGCATGCCGGAGTCCCGCGGCGGCGCGAGCGCCGGAACGGGTTCGACGGGAGAGGGGCCGGCGTCCACGCGCGGCTTGTGAACCCGCGCCATCACCTTGGAGATCGCCGCCTTGAGCTCCGCGCGGCGCACCGGTTTGGTCACATGGATGCAGATGCCCAGTTCCCGGCAGCGTTGAACTTCTCCGCTCTGCATTCCGGAGGTGAGCATCATCACTACCGCCTCGGTTAAATGCGGAGAATTTCGGATTCGGCGGGCCAGATCGAAACCGTCCATCTCCGGCATGTGACAATCGGTCACCACCAGCGCGAACGGGTCGTGCCGCTCGGAAGCCTGGCGCAACATGCCCAGCGCCTCCATCCCTCCGGCCGCGGACGACGGTCTCATCTTCCATTGCCACAGCAGTTCGGTCAGAATCCGGCGATTGACTGCATTGTCGTCCACCACCAAGACATGAATATCGTCCAGACACAACCCATTGGGCTCCGGAAGTTCGGTTTCGAAGGCGGGGCCGAAGCAGGCAGTGAAGTGGAAACAGCTTCCGTGCCCAAGTTGGCTCTCCATCCAGATGGCGCCCCCCATCAGCTTCACCAGACGCGTGGATATCGTCAGGCCGAGGCCGGTCCCGCCGTACTTTCTGGTGGTGGATCCGTCCGCCTGCGCGAACGGCTCGAAGATGGCGGCTTGCTTATCCGTGGGAATTCCGATCCCCGTGTCGCGAATGTCGAAGCGCAGGCGCACCTCTTGCTCACTCGCGGATTCCACATGGACAGTAACATTCACTTCGCCGCTGGAGGTGAACTTTACGGCGTTTCCCACCAGGTTGGTGGCGATTTGACGAAGGCGCGCGGGATCGCCGACAACATAAGCCGGCACGTCTTTTTCCACCTCTAGAGTCAGCTCCAACCCTTTCGCATGCGCGCGCAAGGCCAGGGACCTGACGGCTTCTTCCATTTGGTCGCGGACGTTGAAGTGAACCGGGTCCAGATCCATCCGTCCTGCTTCGATCTTGGAAAAGTCGAGAATATCGTTGATTACGGTAAGCAGGGAGTCGGCTGAGGCTTTCACCGTGTTGAGGCACTCACGCTGGTCTTGAGTCAGGTCGGTGTCGAGCACCAGTTCGGTCATGCCCATCACCCCATTCATCGGAGTGCGAATTTCGTGGCTCATGTTGGCCAGGAATTCGCTCTTGGCCCGGCTGGCGGCTTCGGCGCGGTCTTTGGCGAGCACCAGCTCGGCCGTCCTGGAAGCGACCTCCCGCTCCAGCACGTCCCGGCGACTCAAGAGGGAGACGTCGCGCGACTCGATTTCCGACAGCATGGCGTTGAACGCGTCGATGAGTTGGCCCAGGTCGTCGTTGGACTGCTTCAACGCGCGTACGGTGTAGTCCTTCTTGACCCTGACTCTTCTCGCCACGTGGGCCAGATGAGCAATCGGTTCGGACACCAGGCGCTGGAGTCTGGTGGAAAGCGCTAGCGCCGATCCGGAAGTAACTAAAAGGATAATGAACACGATCCAGCCAAACCGTTCGAGCCGGTTGCGCAGCTCTCCCAAATCGGACTCCAGGTAAATGTAGCCGGCGGTTTGGTTGGCGAGCGCGATGGCGCGATACACCGTCAATCGGTCGCCCTCAAAGCGGCTGCCGCTATGGCGGAGCTCCGGCGCGGGGCGCGGGGCATCGCGATGGTATACGGCAAAGGGTTCGCCGTTTTCCGAATAGATCACCGCGGCCACAATGTGCTGCTTGGCCCTTAACCCGGAAAGAAGTTCCTCGGCGGCGCGCCGGTCGCCGAACGTGACCGCGGCGGTGCTATTGGAGCCGAGGATCTCCGCAAGGACCTCCACGTCGTTACGCATTTCAGCGCGCGCGGCGATCTGATCGTAGCCGACAACCGCCACACAAGCCGGAATCAGGGCCGAAATCACCGCGAACGTGATGATCAACCTGAGCTTGAGCTTAATCGTCAGGTTGTGGAATCGCCTGGTCATGCTACTTCCCCACCACCTCGGCCTTTCCCATCACCTCAGCGAGGCTAAGCAGCTTGGCGCTGATATGAAGTTGCTGCCTGCGCGCCGCTTCTACGTTGATTTGCAGACGAACGGTTCCGCCCTCGATCTTGAAATTGATCACGCCGCCTTCAGCGGCGAAATTGTCGGTTTCGCCCACGGTCAGAACCGGGAGCCCTCCAAGCTGGTTGAAAAGCGGCTCCAGCCGTTTTCGCTCGGAGGAGCTGATGAAAAGAATCTGGCACGCTGCCGCCTGCAGGGCGTCAGCCACGTCCCGTACCTGAAACGGGTGCCCATCCAGCGTCTTACCCGCGGCTGTGGCGGCTAGGACACCCCCGAATGGATCTTTACCTAGCACTCCGATGACTATGGGGTCGGAGGGATTCTTGAGCGACTGCGGGGGCCAGACCACGAACTTGGCGAAATTGTAGAGAAAGGCGGCCTTCACTTTGTACTCGTCGGTCGACTGCGCGCGCGCTCCGGCGGCGAGCAAAAGCCCCACAAATACCGAGCCGCTGAGCCGGAATATCACGCGTCAGTCCCGTTTCATTCAATACAGGCAGGCTCAAGCGCCCGCCCTCAGGGAACTAATCGGACCGAAGTACCGCGCTGTGAGCTTCAAGTTTTGATTCCAGTGAACGATGAGCGAAACATGAGTCGTTCGGCTCTCTTATTCGGAATTGCGTGCCTGGCTGCTACCGCCTCATGGGCGCAGAATGCCCAGCCGGCCGATGCTTCCGCAGCGAACCTGGACAGTTTGAGCATCGAGCAGTTAATGCAAGTGAAAGTGGAGGGCGCGGCGCTGCATCCTCAAACGCTTCAGGATGCCCCGGCCAGCGTGACGATCATCACCGCCGAGGACATCCGTAAATATGGATACCGCACCTTGGGCGAAGCACTGGCTTCCGTTCGCGGTTTCTATCTGACCAACGACCGCACCTTCGAATCCATTGGCGTGCGTGGATTCGGGATGCCGAGCGATTATGCCAGCGACGTCCTGTTTCTGGTTAATGGTCACTCCATGACGGACAACATCTTCGGCTACATGCTTCTTTTAGGTAACGACTTCCCGATCGACATGGATCTGATCAAACAGATCGAGATCATCCGCGGCCCGTCATCGGCGCTGTATGGAACTAACGGAATGTTCGCGACCATCAATATCATCACCAAGACGCCAGACGAAGCGGGGCCAATGTCGCTGACCACCACCTTGGATAGTTTCGGCGAGAGGAAAGGCGAACTGACGACCGCCACGCAGATCGGCAAAAATGGCGCGTTGCTTCTTTCCGGCTCCGTGTTCGACAACATTGGACAGAGCCCGATCTACGTTCCCGAATTCAACTCTCCACAGACGAACAACGGAAACGCCATCGACATGGCTGGCGAGCGGGGCTATCACCTCTTCGCGAATCTGACGTGGCGGAATTGGACCATCACGGCCGCATTCTCGATGGACGATATGATCCAGCCCGTCTCCTGGGGGCTTACCGTTTTCAATAATCGCGGCACCCAAAACAAGGTGACTCGCAATTTCATCGACGCAACTTACGTACACGCCTTCCGCCGCGGCACGCTGACCTGGCGCACCTATTACGACGAGCAATATTATCCTGCCCGTTTCGAGTATCCGCTCGACTATGCCAATCCCGCGGCCGGAGGGGTGGACGAGAATATCACGATTTACGACGGGCGATGGATTGGTTCGGAGGTTACGTATCGAGCCGACCTCGGGCGGCTGGGGACAGTCACAACCGGCGCTGAGGCGAAATTCGACATACGCTCCCTAATGTGGGATCGCGATGTGAACCCGGTTCCGTTCACCTATGTCGACATTAATACTCCAGACCGGAACCAGGCGCTTTTTTTACAGGACGAACGCAAGCTATCCGCGCACTGGACGCTGGACCTGGGAGCTCGCTACGACAAATCGCGTCTCCTGCACGACTTCTTTTCTCCCCGAGCCGCGTTGATCTATCAGCCGCGCTCGGCCTGGACTTACAAATTCCTGTACGGCCGGAGCTTCCGCAATCCCAGTCTGTTTGAGCTTTACTATGGCGACGGGCTCTCCGCGCTCGCCAACCCCTACCTTCGTCCCGAGACCGCCAATACCGTGGAGATCGACGCGGAACGCAAACTGGGAAAACGTTGGAATCTGCTGACAGCGGCGTATGGGTACCTCATGCACGATTTCATCGAGGGCGTCCCGGTAGGCAGCCAGGGTTTGATCCAATATCGGAATTCGAGCAGTTTGCGCGCCGGGGGGCTGGAGGTCGAAATTAATGGCAAGCTGTCCTCCTGGCTTGAGGCGACGGCGAGCTACGCGATCCAAAGAACGAAGGATCTGGCCGACGGAGGAGTGCTCGAAAACTCGCCCCTTCACTTGGCCAAGCTGCACTTCGCCATGCCCTTGGGGCGCCGCTTTGAGTTGAGCAGCGGGATGCAGTACAGCGCGCCGGTGGTCAGCCTTGCTCAGAATCGCGTGGACGCTTACTACCTGGCGGACTTCACTCTTACCTCACGGAAGCTGCTGCGCAACTTCGATTTCACTCTGGGGGTGCGCAACGCGTTCAATCAGAACGATTCCAATCCGGTTGCTCTCTTCGTTGACACCATGCAGCAACCCGGCCGCTCCGTGTTCATCGAGCTGATCCCGCACCGCGCGCGTTAGGACAACCTAGCAGGCTGCTGAAAAAGGGGGACACTCTTCCCTGTCCACACGGTTCGAGCCATGGATTTGCAGCCGCTTACGGATGGGGACAGGGAAGAGTGTCCCCTTTTTTCAGCATACTCCTAGACTTCCAGCCGGTAGCGAGTCGAAGCCAGCGTGTACATGCGCCTCCACACCAGGCGGTTGAACGTCACCACCAGCGCCGCCATCACCAGAGTCGCGCCCAGTAAGGCGGGGATATCCCCGTTATCGGTCGCGCGGCTGATCACCGCTCCTAGGCCGACGGTGGATAGAGTCTGCCCGCGGAACTTGAAGTATTCCGCTACAATGCTCGCGTTCCACGCGCCGCCGGAAGCGGTCACAAATCCGGTGACCAGATAGGGAAAGATCGCGGGAAGAAATAGCTTCCGCCAGCGTTCCACGCCGGTGATTCTGAAGATGCGGCAGGCCTCTTTGAGATCGGTGGGAATTGCCGTTGCGCCCGCGATGACGTTGAAGAGGATGTACCACTGCGTTCCCAGCAGCAACAGGAGAATCGAGCCGGTGCCCAATCCGCCGCCGGCGCGAATCAGAAACAGCAGCACGATAGGGAACAGCGCGGTCGCGGGAACGGATGCGGCGATTTGTGCCAGCGGCTGCAGAATCGCGGCGAGCCTTGGCCGCAAACCCACGGCGACTCCCGCCGGTACGGTCCACAACGCAGCCAAAAGCAAGGTCGCCTCCACACGAAGAAAGGTTGCTCCCGCGCCCGCAAGAATGCCGAGCATGGCGGATCGCGAAAGGGTCGCGGTCACCAGGCCCATCTTGACCACGGCCAAAGCGAGCAGAAGCAAAGCGGTCACGGTCGCCGCCCTGCCCGACCATTTTTTGAGCGCTCGTTCTTCTCGCGCAGCAACCGGCGGTGTCTGCCGCGCGAAGTGCTGCGCCAACCGCTCCCCCGCTGGAGCAATCGCAGAGCGGTCCAATTTATCCAGCAGGCGCGACCGGCGCAGCAGATTGAGGACCGCGGAGCGCGGCGTTTGCGACGCCTCTACCAACTCCAGCTTGAACTTCTCGCTCCAGGCGATAGCCGGACGCCAGATCAGCTGGTCGATCAATGCGATCACCAGAATCATCGCCGTCAGGCCCCACACGATCGCCCGCGTGTCTCCGGCGTTCGACGCGGTTTGCAGATAAGAGCCGAGCCCAGGAAGCCGGAGGTCGCGGTTGCCCAGCACGAACATCTCGCAAGCCATCAGGAAGAACCAAGCTCCCGCCACGCTCATCATCGAATTCCAGACCAAGCCGATGGCCGCGCAGGGCAGCTCCAGTTGAACCAGTTCCTGCCAGCGGCTAAAGCGGTAGACTTCCGCGGCCTCGCGCATTTCACGCGGAACATTCTTGATGGAGGAGTAAACGCTGAAGGTCATGTTCCACACCTGGCCGGTGAGGATTAGCACGATCGAGCCCAGTTCGACACCCAGTTGCCGCGTGGGGAACAAAGCCACCATCGCCAGCATGACGGGAGGAAGGAAACTCAAAACCGGAATGGATTGCAGCGTGTCCAGCAGTGGAATCAGAATTCGTTCTGCTCGTGCGTAGTGCGCCGCGATATATCCGTAAACTACCGCGACCAGCAGACTGAGCAGGTAAGCCAGCGCGATTCGGGCGACCGAGTACATGGCGTATTTCGGCAGCGCCGAGGGATGGAGGTCGATCGCGGGTTGTTCGCCCACCGGGCTGGTCCAATAGCGGGTGAGAGAGAGTAAGCCGTAAAACAGAGCCAATCCGGCGAGGATCACCGGCAGATCCCGCAGCCAGGAGGACGCCGCGGTTGGCAGCGCCATCCAGGGAGGCATTCGAGCCAACGGCTGTCCGCGAGACGCCATCAGGTCTGCGGAGTTTCCCCGGCCGTCTGCAACGCGGTTTCCGGGACGGTCAGGCTGTCGCGCTCCGAATCGTAATCGAAGATGCCGCCATAGCGGCCCCAGTCGAGAGCGGTTTCGATCTGCTTCTCTGTCTCGTCTTTGGCGAAGTGCTCATCCAGCACGTCACGGAAGAACTCCAGCGGCATCTTGCCGTCCGATTTTTTCGCCAGTGCGCCGTGCATTTGCTGGAGCAGAGGCGCGTGCGCCAGCATCGCATCGCGGAACAACTGCTTACGCTCCCCGATGTCGGCTTCGGCAAACGCCGTTCCTTGCGGAGTGGTCTCGATATCGCCCTTTTCGAGCTTTACGAATGCCAATAACCGCGCGGCTTCGGCAATGGGAAGAAGATCGTCCACTTCCATTTGCAGATCCTCGGCCACGTGATACAAATCCTCCGTGCCGCCGCGGTCCACCACCAGTTCCAGCAGTCCCGCGATTCCCCCGGGCCGTGCATGGGGCAGAGCTTGTTGCGCCGGTTTGGGACCGGCCGGAACCAGAGGACCCGCCACACGCTCGGGATCGGTCATCAGCTTGTAGATATAGTCCACGTAGACCAGGAACTCGGCCGAACTGCGTTCCCTGGGCTGGCTTAGCGGAATTTTGAAGTCCGCCCGGATTCGCGCGGGATCGCGCCCCAGCACAATGACGCGGTCAGCCAGCAGAACGGCCTCTTCAATGTTGTGAGTGACCAGGAAGATGCACTTGGTAGGCATCTTCCTTTCCAGCCATAGCTCCATCAGCTCGCCGCGCAGGGTTTCGGCGGTGAGCACGTCGAGCGCGGAGAACGGCTCATCCATGAACAGGATTTCGGGTTCCACCGCCAGGGCGCGCGCGAAGCCCACCCGCTGCCTCATCCCGCCCGATAGTTCCTTGGGGTAGGCGTTCTCGAAGCCCTTCAATCCGACGGACGCGAGAGTTCGCAGCGCGCGGCTTCGGCGTTGTTCCTGGTCCATCCCCCGGGCCAGCAGCGCGGCTTCCACGTTCTCAATCACGGTCAGCCAGGGAAACAGCGCGAAGCTCTGGAACACGATCGCCAGATTGGGGCTGGCGGCCTCCAGCGGCGCTCCATGCCAGAGCACCTCCCCGCGGGAGGGTTGCGCCAAACCGGTCAGCATTCGCAACAAGGTCGATTTACCGGAGCCGGAAGGTCCCAGCATGGCGACAATCAATCCGGGGGAGATGGCCAAATCGGTGGGCGCAATCACCTGCACCTCACCGCCGCCCGGCCGGGCGAAGTTTTTCTCGACCTTTTTTGCCTCGATGATGGGCGGACCCTGCGCCTCGGCGGGCACGAACGGCTGCTCAGGCTCCTCCGCGGGAGCAGGCGGCTGCGCCCCGGAAAGCTCATCCATCAGGCGCTGCCAGGCTTCTTCAGGCAGCGCGTCCAGGAAGAACCGCCGCTCATCCGGATTCATGCGATCGACGATCGCGGTCAACTCCTCAACCGGCCGCAGATGCAGCAGAACGTACGCGTGGTAATACGGCATCACCCCGGCCAGGGCCGCCGCATAGTCCACCGGAAGCTCCCGGAACAACGCCTGCTGTTGTTCGAACGGGATGCTTTGGAACAGCTCGGCCGCCTCCTCGGGAGAGAGCGTTTGGAGCACCGACGCGGCCTGATCGCGCCGCGACGCCGCCAGTGCGGTTTGGAACCTTTCCGCGATCGCAGAGTTCATTCGAGGTGTTCTTAGCGCTTCTGGGTCTTGACGTAGGCGCGAATCAACCAGAGCATGCCCGCGCCGGCCAACAGCGTCAAACTGCTCCACGGCGCGAACGGGCACAAAGAGTTGTAGCCCAAGTCACTCTTGATGTTATTCGAGGAAAATGGCAATAGCGTTACGAGCGCCAGCAATACCAGCAGCGACGATCCGGCCAGCAGAAGCGTGAGGAGTCTTTGATTTGGCATGGAACTAGGGGCGGATCATCTCGAACCGGTCCTTCGTACGAGTATATTCGTTCCCGCCCATCCTGCCGACCGCGCGCAGCTTCTCCGGGCGGATGCGCAGACCGTCCATGATCGACGGGTCGTAGTGAAACCGGACAATTTCCCCGAGCACCAGGCTGGCGCCTCCGGGCTGCGTGCCGATCTCAATGATCTGCATCAGCTTGCACTCCATGTTCACGGGGGATTCGCGGACGCACGGCGGCTTAACCACGTCGCTGGGCTCTGGGGTCAGCTTCGAGACCTCGAATTCGCTCACGCCGGCCGGATAATCTCCGGAACATAGGTTCATCTGTTTGGCGATCGGCTCAGTGACGATGTTCACCACGAATTCGCCGATGGCGCGAATGTTTCGGATCGTGTCTTTCGGCGGAACGCGGTTGGTAATGGAGACGCAAACCACGAGAGGGTTGGCGCAAACCGCGTTGAAAAAACTGAACGGGGCGAGGTTGGCCACGCCCTCGTCAGAAATGGTAGAAATGAACCCGATCGGCCGGGGAACGATCGCGCCCACCAGGAGCGCGTAGCTGGCCGGCGGCTGCAAATGGGCCGGATCGGCCAAGAGCTTGGATGAAGCCATACAGGTAAGTATTCATCATCCAAGGCGTTCCAGCGCGCTCTCGGGCGCTCAATTTGTGGCCGCTGCTTCGGTCTTCGCGTGGAACGCGTCCAGTACGCGGGACGAATAGACCAGCGCGGCGCCGGCGTTCACGCTGATGGCGACTCCCAGAGCTTCCACGATCTCTTCTTTGGTCGCGCCATTCTTAATCGCCGCCGTGGTGTGAATGGTGATGCAGCCGTCACAGCGCAGGGAGACCGCGACCGCCAGCGCGATCAACTCTCGCGTTTTCGCGTCCAGTTTATTGGTCTTTGACCCGGCGTCGCTCAGCGTTCTGTAGCCGCGCACGATGTCGGGCGAGGTGCGCCCGATCTCGCCCGTGGTGGTCATGAGTTCCTGCATGTATTCGTCCCAGTTCAGCATCATGGTGGAAGATTCCTTTCTGTAGGAACAGATGCACCGGGTCCGGCGGCAGGTGCGAGTTCTTTTCGTTTCAAGGCGAACGCCCTGCTATAATGGCCGCTGCGCATGCCTGCACTGGACATTCAGGCGATCCGCGAAATTCTCCCTCATCGCTATCCCATGCTGTTGGTGGACCGGATTGAGGAGTTGGAGCCGGAACGGATCGTCGGTATCAAGAACGTCACGGTAAATGAGCCGTTCTTCGTCGGCCATTTCCCCGATTTTCCGGTGATGCCGGGGGTGATGATCATTGAGGCGATGGCGCAGGTGGCCGGCGTCCTGGTGCTCAGCACGATTCCCGACCGTCACACCAAACTGGTCCTGTTGGCGTCGGTGGATGAGGCCAAGTTCCGCAAACCCGTGCGGCCCGGCGACCAGCTTCGCATTGAGATGAAGCTGCTGAAGCGCAAGGCGACCATCGCCAAGATGTCCGGGACGGCCAGCGTGAATGGCGAGGTGGTTGCAGAGGCCGCCATGCTGTGCAAGCTCACCGACCGGATGTAGCGCGTGGCGATTCACCCCACCGCGATCGTTGATCCTTCGGCGCGCATAGCGGAATCCGCGGAAATCGGGCCGTATTCGGTCATCGGCGCGGGCGTGGAAATTGGGGCGCGCACGGTGCTTAAGGGGCACCTGTTCATGGAAGGCCCGTTGTCGATCGGCGAGGACAACATCTTTTTCCCCTACTCCACCGTGGGTGTGGCGCCGCAGGATCTCAAATATAAGGGCGAGCCCTCGCAGTTGCGCATTGGCAGCCGCAATCGCATCCGCGAGTTTGCGACGCTGCATCGCGGCACCGAAGGCGGCGGCATGATCACTTCCATCGGCGACGATAATCTGCTGATGGCTTACACCCACGTCGCGCACGATGTTCAGTTGGGAAGCCATGTGGTGCTGTCCCACGCGGCGACTCTAGGCGGTCACGTGGTCGTCGAGGATTGGGCGTGGATCGGCGCGGCGGTTGGCGTGCACCAGTTTTGCCGCATCGGACGTCATTCGATCGTGGGAGGCTATAGCGTCATCACCCAGGATGTTTTGCCTTTTTCGAACACGGTCACGGCGCGGGAGGCGAAGGTGTTCGGCGCAAACTCGACCGGCCTGGAACGGCGCGGCTTTCCGGCCGCGGCCATCGACGCGTTGCACAAGGCGTTTCGATTGCTGACTCGCGCTGGGCTCAACACGGCGCAGGCGGTGGAGCGGATTCGCGAAGAGGTGCCCCCGGGCGAGGAGGTCTCCGAACTGCTCGCGTTCATCGCTTCGTCCGAGCGTGGATTCGTGAAGTAAAGGCGGCACTCACGTTGAAACGTTATGGATTGATCGCCGGAAATGGCCGCTTCCCGCTTCTGGCTCTTGAGGCCGCCCGGAAAGCCGGCCTGGAGATCGTGGTCATCGGCATCAAAGAGGAGGCGTCCAAGGAAATCGAGCCTCTGGCTGCGCGGTGCTACTGGATTTCTCTGGGCGCTTTAAGCCGCCTGATCGAAATCTGCAAGCAGGAATCGATCACGGAAATCATGATGTGCGGGCAGGTGAAGCACGTCAAGATCTTCTCCTCCATCGTGCCGGATTGGCGGCTGGTGAAGTTGCTGGCCTCGCTCGACACAAAGAATACGGACGCGCTGATCGGCGGCGTGCAGAAAGTGCTGGCCGATGAAGGCATCGTTTTAGCCGACTCGACTCTCCTGCTCAAGGAAATCCTGGCTCCGGAGGGCGTGCTGACACGGCGTAAGCCATCGAGTGAGGAGGCGCGCGATTTAGAGTACGGCCGCCGCGTCGCCGCTGCGCTCTCGGCGCATGACATCGGACAGAGCGTGGCGATCGCGGAGCGTGCCTGCGTCGCCGTGGAAGCGATGGAGGGAACCGACGCCATGCTTCGCCGCGCGGCCTCCCTGGTGGAAGGCAAGCCTCTGCGTCTGGTCAAGGCCTCGGGACGGCGCCGGCACCTGTTGTTCGACGTTCCCGTAATCGGCCCTCAGACGATCGACGTGATGCAGGAGACGGGGACTACGGCGCTGGCTATCGACGCCGGCCGGACCTTGCTAATCGATCGCAATGAGCTGCTGGAGCGGGCGAATCGGGCTTCCATCGCGATTGTGGCGTCGGACGTGGGTCAGAATTCCGGGTAGGGGAGCGAAGGCAGCTCCCGGGCTATCATGGGTTCGTGAACCTCAGTGTCGAGCTTGATCGTGAAGAGGATGGCCGCTGGATCGCGGAGGTGATCGAGCTTCCCGGCGTGATGTGCTACGGCAATACCCGAGAGGAGGCGATCAGCAGCGCGGAACGGCTCGCGATCGAAGTTATCGCGGACCGGATCGCCCACGACGAGCTGCCGTCGTCTGCACTTTCGCTCGCGTTCTCGGTCCCGGATGAGCAGCTGGCCCGCAAGTAAGCCGAGGCGGGTTCTCGCGGCATTGGAGAGGGTCGGCTGGCGAGTAAAGCGCCAGACTGGCTCGCATCGGTTGCTGGTTCGTCCCGGTTGGCCGGACTACGAATTCTCTTTCCACGACCAACATGAAATCGGGCCTCGAATGATGGCGCGGCTCGCCAAGCACGGGTCTTCGGCCCGAAGATCTCTAGCCTCGGCGTAGAAACGAATACCCGGCATAGAACACTTTGCGGAGCCATCCCAGCCGCGGTCAGCAACCATAGCGCAAGCGGTTTTGGGCTCACCTTCCTAATGAAAATGCCAGTAGCCCGGTCCAACCCGAAAGTCGTGATTCCAGCGAATCGGCGTCACCCAGAAGAGGCTGGTCGATAGCAGAAATTGCATCAGGCCGAGAGCGCCCACGCTGGGGCTCTCCTCGAACAAGTACCCGGATAGCGTGCCCCAAACCATCGTCGCCGGAGTGAGCACGGGATTCGGCAGGTGTACCGCGCCGAACAACGACCCCGCCAGAATGCGGGACTTCCACGAAGGCCCGGTGGACTCGCGCAGCCGCTTGCACACCATGTTCTGGTACAGCAGTTGTTGCAACACGCACCAGGCGCAATACAACATCGCGTGGTAAGCGCCCTGCCAGTCCGGAATCTTGCCCCAGCCGAGTCCCACCAGAAGCGCCGCGGGAGCAGCCCACCAGACTTTCCAATTCCGCAGCGCGCGAGAGAATTCCTGTCCGCCGAAGCCCGCCGTAGCGTAGGTTTCCGAGTGCCACCAGAAAGAAGCGGCTGCCGCCAGCAGAATAACCAGCGCCCAGTATCCTCGGATGTGGGGTAAAGACCAGATGAACGCCGCTACGGCGGCACTGAAGACCAACGCTTCCGTCATCGCCATTACGCTGCGCCGCGCGCGGCGAGCGTTACAACAATATTACAACAGCCGCTCTCCAGCGAAATTTCTTTCAACAGCCGCTCCCCAGCGAAATTTCTTATAACAGCCGCTCTCCAGCGGCTTTCGCATCGTAACCGCCGAGGCTCTCCAGTTCGCGCCGGTAACTCGACCGGTTCAAAGTGTCCAGCAGCGCGACCACCCCCGGCAGATCGAGATGCTGGCGCCGGATGGCAAGATCGTAGCGCTCGCTCACCAGCGGGACAAACCCCAGTCCGAATAAGCGCGCCGCCGCGCGAGTTGCAACGCAGGCATCGGCAGCGCCGCTGTATACCTGCCAGGCTGCGGCTAGGTGGCCCGGAGCGACGCGGTCGTAGCCTTTCACGTTACGCGGCTCGATTTTCAGGCGCTTCAAATGGTTGTCCAGCAGCGCTCTGCTTCCCGCGCCCTTCTCACGATTCACGATGGTCACATCGCGCCGCGCCAAATCCTCGATGCCGCGAATGGTTTTGGGATTGCCGGCCGCGGTCACGATCCCTTCCTCCCAGACCGCGAACGAAATCACCGCCACGGAGCCTTTGGAGAACATGCGCCCGATCTCCGGGAGATTCGACTCGCCGCTGGCTTCGTCGCGCAGGTGCGTGCCGGCGACGTGGACGCTGCCTTCTTTCAACAGCTCCAGCGCCTGTGAGCTGTTGCGATGCGCCAGGACCAGCTCCACTCCCGCGGCTTGTACGTGCCGGGCGAGCACGGAGATCCCTGGATCGCATCCGGCGATTAAAATGCGGTTGCGAAAATCTTCCTCCGCGTCGAAGATCTGCACGGAGGCTTTGGGGCCTTGAGGCTTGCTGGCGATGACCGCGTCGCTGGCTGGAAAATACCACGGCATGGGCGACGGAACCGAGGCCAGCAGGCGCTTATCGACGCGAGCCAGTTCCACCGGCTGGCCCGGGGAAGGCGAACCGGAACCGGTCAATAATTGTGCTTGTTCGGTTCGCGCTTCTACCACCGGAGTTTCTTCCGGCAGCGCGAATAAATCCTCCACCGTGGCGTCCAAAGCCTTAGCCAGGCGCAGGGCGACCGCCGTGTTCGGGACATAGCTCCCGGCTTCCATGGCATAGATGGTCTGGCGCGTAACGCCGGCGGCCTTGGCCAGGCGCGCCGCCGGGATGCCGCGTTTCTGCCGCAAAGCTCCCAGCTTGTTTTCGATCCCGGACATTGTCCTCTCCACTTTACCGCAGTCCTTGCGCCTTCCCGCCGCGATTGGCTATCTTGAATGCGAGACAGAAGCATGTTTAGACGACGAAGCGCCATCGCGCTGGCGGTCGTATTTGGGTTCGCCGCGGGATGCTCGCGCGAGCCTTCCGTTCACCCCACGCTGGCTGTAGCGGCGGCAGCGAACTTGACTGAGGTCCTCAACGCAGCCGCGCCCGCATTTGAAGCGCAGACCGCGATCCATCCCGTGTTCAGCTTCGCCTCCACCGCTCAACTGACCGAGCAAATCGAAAACTCGGCGCCTTACGACGTTTTCTTCGCCGCCGACGTGTCTCACGTGGACCAGCTCGAGCAAAAGCATCTGCTGGCGTCCGGCAGCCGCGCGGTCTACGCGGTGGGCGTTCTGGCGCTGTGGATTCCTCCCAAGAGCGCGGCGACGGCCGTGAACCGCGTCCAGGATCTGGCTTCGCCCTCGGTTCGCAACATCGCGATCGCCAAGCCGGAGCTTGCGCCTTACGGGCAAGCAGCCGTGGAAACCCTGAAGGCCGCGGGAGTCTGGGACCAGATCCAATCGAAAGTCGTGTATGCGGAGAACATCGCCATGGCTCGCCAATACGGCGATTCCGGCAACGCGGACGCGGTATTCACGGCCTATTCGTTGGTCTTGCGCGATGCCGGGAAGGTCATCCAGGTGGATGAGAAACTCCACCAACCGATCGCGCAGGCCCTGGGCATTTTGGCGTCGTCGACCCATCAGGCGGAAGCGCGAAAGTTCGCGGATTTCTTTCTCAAAGGCGACGGCAAGAAGACCCTGCGCGATTACGGTTACCGCTTCCCGTTACAATGACTGGTATGCGGTACATTGCTGCTCTGCTCCTTGTTATTGCTGCTCCGCTGCTGGTTTCCGTCGCACTCGCGCAAGCGCCTGCGTCCTCCACCGCCACTCTGGCGGTGACCGGGGACGTTGCCATGCCGTTGAAGCTCACGCTGGCCGATTTGGCCGCGATGCCCCGGCAGACCGTCAAGCTTCCCAATCCGAACAGTGGCGATTACAGCTACGAAGGCGTCTCCCTGCTGGAAGTATTGAAGCGGGCGGGTGCGCCGAATGGGAGCAGCCTGCGTGGCGCCGCGCTTGCCAGCTATGTTCTGGCCAAGGCCAGCGACGGCTATCAGGTCGCCTTTACGCTGGGCGAACTCGACCCGTCTTTCGGCAACACAATGATCCTGATCGCGGATCGTCGCGACGGCGCGCCCCTCACTGGCAACCAGGGCGCCCTGCGCCTGGTGGTTCCCAATGACCACGAGGGGGCGAGGTCCGTTAGGATGCTGGAAACATTGGAGTTCGTCCGCCTCCGGAAGTAGCCTGCGATTCTTGCTAGGGTTCAAAATTTCCGGTCTCACTGTTGACCACCGCCATTTGGCTGTGTTAGTGTAACTATATTTGAGGGCGGAAGTTCCTTGCCGCTCAGTTGGTTCGTTCGATCCCTGCACAATTTCTGAATGGAACAAATCATACAGGCCCTCCCTGGGATTCTCATCAATGCCATCCCGACGGCGCTGTTTTTGGTGATTCTCCATTTCGTCTTCAAGTTTGGGCTGTTTACGCCGTTGCGCAACGTGCTCAAGCAGCGTGAGGAGATGACGGCGGGCGCCCGGAAGGCCGCCGAAAACAGCCTCGCGGCCGCGGACAAAAAAGTTCAGGAGTACGAATCCAAGCTGCGCGACGCCCGGGCCGAGATTTACCGCGGACAGGAAGAAACCCGCAAGCAGTGGCTGGCGGAGCAAGCTGAGCAGACCGCCCAAGCCCGCGCCCAGGCAGAAGCGTCGGTGAAGCAGGCCAGATTCGAGATCGCTTCTGAAACAGCGTCTGCCCGGACAACCCTGCTCGAAACCGGCGCGGGACTGGCCGACCAGATCGCGAATTCGATATTGGCCCGCAAACCGGGCGCCCGGCCGGAGGCCCAATGAAAAAACGCCGGAGGCCCAATGAGGAGGCCGGAGGCGCAATGAGGCGGTTGCTCGCGCTGTTTCTGTTCACCGCGGCCTGCTGCTTTGCCCAGGGTCAGGCAGGCGAATCCGGCGATTCCATCGCCCCCTGGCGCTGGGTCAATTTTGTGATTCTGGCCGCTGGCCTGGGCTACTTGATGGCGAAGTATTTGCCGGCGTTTTTTGAATCGCGCGGAGCCGAGATCACCAAGGACATTGCCGAAGCGCGGAAAGCCAAGCAGGATTCGGACCGGCGCGCCGCCGAGGTCGACCAGCGCGTCAGCGGCCTGGGCGCCGAGATTGAGACGCATTCGCAAACAGGCTGGCGCGGAGATGGAGCAGGAAGGCGAACGCATCCGCCACGAAACGGCCGCCCTGCTGCGCAAGATCGAGGAGCAGGTGCAGGTGGAGAAGGAATCCGCCGGCAAAGCCGCGCGGCGGGAGGTGCGGCTGTACGCCGCGAATCTCGCGCTGGACCTGGCCACGCAGCGCATCCGCGCACGCCTGGACGCGAACACCGAAGCCCTCCTGGTTGACAATTTCATCGGCGATTTGCGGCGCGAGGAGTCCAAGAACTAAATGGTCTCCGTTCTCGCAGCCCGCTACGCCAAAGCTCTCGTCGACGTGGTTACAGAGCGCGGATCGACCGTCGATCCGTCGGCCGCGCTCGCCCAACTGCGCGCCTTTGAGCAGTTGATTGAAGCATCGCAGGCGCTGCGCAACGTGCTGTTGTCGCCCGCGGTCCCGCCCGCGCGGAAACGCGCGGTGGTCACTAAAATCCTGGAAACTTCCGTCGACCGGGCCCTCCAGCCGGTGAAAGTGGTGCGCAATTTCCTGTTCGTGGTGATCGACCATCGCCGCGTCGCGGAGTTCTCTTCGATTGTCGACGCCTTTGAAGCTTTGCTGGATCAGCGTCTGGGCTTCGTGCGCGCGGATGTTTTTACGGCGCGTCCGTTGGATGCGGCGCAGCAATCCGGTCTCGAAATGGAGATCTCCCGCGTGGCCGGCAAAAAAGCGAAACTCAAATTCTCCATCGAACCGGCGCTGATCGCCGGCGCGGTGGCGCGCATCGGCTCGACCGTCTACGACGGCAGCGTGCGCGGACAACTAGACAGACTGCGGCTGAAGCTCGCAAAAGGGTAACGGAGTTTTATGGCTATTCGGGCGGATGAAATCTCGCGCGTGCTGCGCGAGGAGATCGATAACTACGAGGGCACGGTCAACGTCTCCGAAACCGGCTCGGTCATTTCGGTGGGCGACGGCATTGCCCGCGTTTACGGCCTGGAAAACGTCATGGCCGGCGAGCTCATCGAGTTTCCCGGCGGCGTTTCCGGCATCGCCTTGAATCTGGAAGAGGATCAAGTGGGCGCGGTGCTTCTGGGCGAATACTCCAACATCAAGGAAGGCGACGAGGTTCGGCGCACCGGCCGCATCATGTCGGTTCCGGTGGGCGAGTACATGGTCGGCCGCGTGATCGACGCGCTGGGAAACCCCATCGACGGCAAAGGGCCGATTGAGGCGAAGGGTTACAACGCGATCGAGCGTCTTGCCCCCGGCGTAGTCGATCGCGAACCGGTAAAGCAGCCCCTGCAAACCGGAATTAAAGCCATCGACGCGATGATTCCGATCGGCCGCGGCCAGCGCGAGTTGATCATCGGCGACCGCCAGACCGGGAAAACCACGGTTGCGCTGGACACCATCCTGAATCAGAAGGGCGGCGACGTCATTTGCATCTACGTCGCGATCGGGCAAAAGCGTTCCACGGTGGCGCAGGTGGTCAAGACGCTGGAAGATCACGGCGCGATGCCCTACACCATCGTGGTGGCGGCGACAGCGTCCGATCCCGCGCCCATGCAGTACATCGCTCCCTATTCCGGCTGCTCGATCGGCGAATATTTCCGCGACAGCGGACGCCACGCCCTGTGCATTTACGACGATCTTTCCAAGCACGCCGCGGCGTATCGCGAAATCTCTCTGCTGCTGCGCCGGCCGCCCGGACGCGAGGCCTTCCCCGGCGACGTGTTCTATCTCCACAGCCGCCTGCTGGAGCGCGCGGCCAAGCTGAGCACCGCCAATGGCGGCGGATCGCTCACGGCGCTGCCGTTTATCGAAACCCAGGCGGGCGACGTCTCCGCCTACATTCCCACCAACGTGATTTCCATCACCGACGGCCAGATCTATCTCGAGTCCGATCTGTTCAACTCCAACATCCGGCCCGCCATCAACGTCGGTATTTCGGTCAGCCGCGTGGGCGGCAACGCGCAGACCAAGGCGATGAAGCAGGTGGCCGGCGGCTTGCGTCTGGACCTGGCGCAGTACCGCAACCTGGCGGCCTTCGCGCAGATGGGCTCGGAGCTGGACAAGGCTTCTACCGCGCAGTTGGCGCGCGGCGCTCGCATGGTGGAGATTCTCAAGCAGGGGCAATACTCGCCTGTGCCGGTTGAAAAGCAGGTGCTTATCATCTATGCCGGAACCAACGGCGTTCTGGACGATCTTCCGGTGGATCAGTGCCGCACCTTCGAAGCGGAGATGTTCCGCTTTGTCGAAAATGCGCATCCCGGCATCCTGGCTTCGATCCGCGAAAAGAAAAATCTGGATGACCAGCTGAAGAACCAGATGAACGCAGCGCTCAAGGAATTCAAGGCGCGTTTTGTGCAGGACCACCCCCAGCAGGCGGCGCACGCGCACAAGTAAATGCCCAGTTTGATCGACATCCGGCGGCGCGTCCGCTCGGTCCGCAACACGCAGCAGATCACCAAGGCCATGAAGATGATCTCGGCGGCCAAGCTGCGCCGGGCCCAGGACCGCGCTCTGGCGTCTCGTCCTTACGCCACGATGCTCAATCAGATCCTGGCGAACGTGGCCGAAGCTGCCGCGCAGTCCGACGGCGGGGAGCACCCGCTGCTGGCCGTGCGGCCGGAGAAGCGCATCCTGGTCATCGTCGTCACGGCTGACAAAGGCTTGGCCGGCGGCTTCAATTCGAACCTGATCAAGCTGAGTCAGCGGTTCCTGAACGAGCATAAGGGCGACCAGCTAACTTTGGAATTGATCGGACGCAAGGCGCGCGACTATTTCCGCCGCCGCGACTATCCCATTCAGGGCGAGCATCTGGACCTGTTCCGCCTGGTTCGCTACGAGGACGCCGAAAGGATCGCCGGGAGCGTCATTGAGCGGTTCTCCAAGGCTGAGGTTGACTCCGTCTACCTGTTCGTGAATGAGTTCAAGAGCGTTGTCGCGCCCAATCCAATTGGCTCCCGCATTCTGCCCATCGAAGTGCCGAAGTCGGCCTCGCCGGCCGATTACATTTACGAACAACCTCCCGCGGAAATGCTGGGGAGCTTGCTGCCGCGTTACGTGAAGATGAAGATGTACCGGGCGTTGCTGGAGTCCGCGGCGGCTGAACTCGCCGCCCGCATGACCGCCATGGATGCGGCGACCTCCAACGCGTCCGACATGATCGACAAGCTTACGCTGTATATGAACCGCGTTCGTCAAGCCAGCATCACCCGGGAAATCATCGAGATTGTGAGCGGCGCCGCGGCTTTGGATTGATTCACGCTCTGTTTTTAGGAAGGAATTTGTATGGTGCTAGGTAAAGTGATCCAGGTGGCCGGGCCCGCCGTGGACGTCGAATTTCCAGAAGGGCACATCCCGGTGATCCGCACCGCCCTGCGCATCACGAGCGAGGGGTTTAACGTCCCCACGCCCATCGACATCATCTGCGAAGTGGCGCAACACATCGGCGAGAGCCGCGTCCGCACCATCGCCCTGCAGCCCACCGAGGGCCTGGTCCGCGGCATGCGCGTCGAAAACACCGGCGGACCGGTAACCGTGCCGGTGGGCAAGGAAACGCTGGGCCGCGTGCTCAATGTAATCGGCCAGCCGGTCGATAACATGGGCCCGGTCAACACCGCGCATCGCTATCCCATTCATCGCCAGGCGCCCGCTTTCGAAGAGCAGTCCACCGAACTGCAGATGTTCGAGACCGGCATCAAGGTGATCGATCTTCTGGAGCCTTACCTGCGCGGCGGCAAAATCGGCCTGTTCGGCGGCGCGGGCGTCGGCAAGACCGTCATCATTCAGGAACTCATCAGCAACCTCGCCACCAAGCACGGCGGCGTCAGCGTGTTCGCCGGCGTGGGCGAGCGCACCCGCGAGGGCAACGATCTGTGGCTGGAGTTTCAGGAAGCCGGCGTGATCGATCCGCACGATTTCACCAAATCGAAGTGCGCGCTGATCTATGGCCAGATGACCGAGCCTCCTGGGGCCCGCCTGCGCGTCGCTCTGAGCGCCTTGACCGTTGCTGAATACTTCCGCGATGAAGAGCATCAGGACGTGCTTCTCTTCATCGACAACATTTTCCGTTTCACGCAAGCCGGTTCGGAGGTGTCCGCGCTGCTGGGCCGCATGCCCAGCGCGGTCGGCTATCAGCCCAACCTGGCTAGCGAGATGGGCGATTTGCAGGAGCGCATCACCTCCACCAAGTCCGGTTCCATCACCTCCGTGCAGGCGATCTACGTGCCCGCCGACGATTACACCGATCCCGCGCCGGCCACGACCTTCGCGCACTTGGACGCCACCACCAACCTTTCCCGCTCCATCTCTGAGATGGGAATTTATCCGGCGGTGGATCCGCTGGCGTCCACTTCGCGCATTCTCGATCCGCTGATCATCGGCGCGGAGCATTACAATACCGCGCAGGCCGTGAAGCAGATTCTGCAGCGCTACAAGGATCTGCAAGACATCATCGCGATTCTGGGCGTCGACGAACTCTCCGACGAAGACAAGGCCACTGTCGGCCGCGCGCGCCGTATCCAGAAGTTCCTCTCGCAGCCCTTCAACGTGGCCGAAGCCTTCACTGGCCGTCCCGGCAAATACGTCAAGGTCGCCGACACCGTGCGCAGCTTCAAAGAAGTAGTCGAGGGCAAGCACGATGAAGTTCCGGAGCAGGCGTTCTACATGCAGGGCTCCATTGACGACGTTCTGGAAGTCGCGGAGAAGATGAAGAGCGCATAACGCGCCTCTGACTGGCCATGGCGGATTTACTTCAACTCGAGATCGCGACCCCGGAGAAGCTGGTTGCCTCCGCGTCCGCGGATTCAGTACAAATTCCCGGCAAGGACGGCTACATGGGAATCCTCCCCGGCCACGCCGCACTTCTGAGCGAGCTAGGGGACGGCGAGCTATCCTTCACCCGTTCCGGTTCCACGGAGCGCTTCAAAGTCACCGGCGGTTACGTGGAGATTCGCGATAACCATGTCCGCGTGCTCGCCGACAAAGTAAGCTAGGGAGATACGGCATGCGGGTCGATCCAGAAGAGTTCCGGCGCAGATTCGAGGACCTCTCTGACGACGCGCTGCTCGAAATCAACCGGGACGAACTGGTGGACGTCGCCCAGGAGCTCTACGATGCGGAGCTGGAGCGCCGCGGCCTGCTCGAAGAGGCCGAATCCGAAGAGTCCGAACCTGCGGAGGGCACGCCGGACGATCCCAAAGACGAGATGGTGCTGGCCGGCGAATTCGGATCCATGCAGGAGGTCCAATTCGCCCGGGCCTTGTTGAAGTCGGCCGAGATTCCCTCGTATCTGCAGACGGACTTCTCGGGCATTCTGTCGGCGACGGATGTAGACACGAAACTGTACGTGCCGGCTTCGTACCTGGAAGCGGCCAAGGAGATCCTCGATACACCGCTCACCGACGAGGAACTGGAGGCCCAGGCCGAGGCGGCGGGCGAAGAATTAGAAGCCGAAGAAGCGCCTGCCGAGGAGCACGAAGAGCAGGGTCATCAGGAAGAGGGCGGCCTGGATTGAGATCACGATCAGGGACCTGCCCGGCACCAATTCCAGCCTTTGCCAGAATGCCGGGATCTTGGCGACCAGCGGCCGGTCCGCTTCGGGCGGGAACGTCACCCGAAGGGCAGCCACCAGCAGCGCGCCGGAGACTGCACCCAGCGTAAAGACAAATGTGGGAAGGAAACTTCCGAAGGCGGCGGCGAGGCCAAGTCCGGCGGCCGGGCCCAGCACTGGATCGAACCTGCGCGTCCGCGGATCGGCGTAGGCGTCGAAGAGGATGGTGACCGCCAGGATGATCGTCGGCGGAATCGCGAGATGCAGGTAGGCCAAGTTGTCGAAGAGGGCATTCCGGTTCAGGCACACCGCGGCGAACACCTGCATGCCGTAGACCAACAGCCACTCCACCAGCAAGAGCACCGCGTCCGTCGTGCGGCGGATGCGGCTCCAGATGACGCAGGGAACTGTGCAGGCCGCCTCGAATAGATGCTGCGGCAGGCTTCGATAGCGCTCGCGCAAGTCGCCGAGCACTTCTTCGCGGCACGCCACGGGAATCAGCCAGCCAATGGCGATCTCAATTATCTCGGGCGGGCCGGATTCCATTTGGGACGTCTCCTAATACCGCCGCCCATGCCGCCGGCCAAATCGCCAAAAGCTTCGGCCACGGCTTCCCAGATGCGCTTCGCTGTTTCGGCCGACTCTTCCAGCGCCCGCTCGCCGAGCGCCTCCAACCGGTAGAAGCGCTTCGACCGCCCGCCCCGCTCCGGCGTCGGATCCGACAGCCGGGATGAAACGAAACCCTTGTCCTCCAGCCGGTCTAGCGTCACGTACACTGCGCCGAGCGAAATTCTCTTCGGTGCGGCAAGCTGCTCCGCCTTCTCGTGAATCGTCACGCCATAGGCATCGTCACGCAGGCTGAGGATGGCGGTGAGGATGATCTGTTCGAACTGGCCTACCGAGTCCGGCATATTTGGCTAACAGTGTATGGAAAATGGCTCTGGCCGTCAACCCCCGGCTATAATTGGCCATGGCCATCGACTGGTTTCCGCTGTGGCTCAGCCTCAAGGTGGCCGTGATCTCCACGGCGATCGCGCTCGCGGTGGGCCTGTGGATCGCCTACATGCTGGCCAATCGCGAGTTTCGCGGCAAAGCAATAGTCGACGCGGCTGTGACCCTGCCGTTGGTGCTTCCGCCCACTGTGCTGGGCTACTATTTGCTGGTATTGCTGGGCCGCGCCAGTCCTCTGGGCAAGATTTGGGAAAAACTTTTCGGGTCGCAGCTCGTGTTCACCTGGAAGGCCGCGGTGGTGGCGGCGCTGTTTCACTCCGTGCCGTTGCTGGTGAAATCCTCGCGCGCCGCTCTCGAAAGCGTCGACCGGAGTTGTGAACGGGCCGCGCGGACTCTGGGCGCTAGCGAATGGAAGCTATTTTGGCGCGTCACTTTGCCGCTGGCGCAGCGCTCGATTCTGGCGGCAGCAGCCATCGCCTTCGCTCGATCTTTGGGCGAATTTGGCGCGACATTGATGATTGCGGGAAATACTCCAGGTAGCACGCAGACCATGGCTATCGCGATTTATGACGCGCTCCAATCCGGCAACTCCACGCTTGCCCTCACGCTGGTGCTGATCGTCTCCGTGATCGCTTTGGGAATCCTCACCTTGACCTCGCGCCTGGAGGGCCGGTCTTGAGCAGCCGTCGATGATCCAGGTTCGCATCCGCAAGGCCTTCCCGCCACGCGGCGATTCAGCCGGATTCTCTCTGGAAGTCGATTTTCATGCAGGTTCGGGAGTGACCGTCTTGTTCGGGCCCAGCGGGGCCGGCAAGACCATGGTGCTCGATTCCATCGCCGGGTTCGTGCATCCGGACGAGGGCCGCATTCTCCTGGACGACGCAATCCTGTTCGACGGCGCCGCGGGCGTGCATCTTTCTCCGCAAGCGCGAAATTGCGGCTACGTGTTTCAGAAGTACGCTCTGTTCCCGCACATGACGCTGCGCGAGAACCTTGCCTTCGCCGCGGAGCGGAGGCCGAGACTGGAGCGGCATCGCCGGGTCAACGATATGTTGGAGCGATTTCGTCTCACCGAAGCGGCGGGCCGGCGGCCGCACGAGTGCTCCGGAGGGCAGCGTCAGAGGTGCTCCATTGCCCGTGCGTTGATTGGAGGCCCCAAGCTGCTGCTTCTGGATGAGCCCGCGCAGGGCCTCGACGCTCCGCTGCGCGAGGAATTCTACGAGACCCTCCGGCAAGTCCGCGCCGACTTCCAAACGCCGGCTCTTCTGGTCACGCACGACCTGGACGAATGTTTTGAGTTGGGTGACGCCATGATCGTGGTGCGGGACGGCCGCGTGGTGCAGAGCGGAACGCCGCGCGAGATTCTGGATCGCCCCGCCAACCTGGATGTCGCGCGGCTGCTGGGCGCCTTCAACATGATCTCCGCCGAAATCCGCACGCTCGATCCGGGGCGCAATTTCAGCCGCTTGAAAATCGGAGAATTTGAAATCGACGGTCCTTATTTCCCCGGCAAGTTGAAGGGTGACCGCGTCACGGTCTGCATCCGTCCGGAGCAGCTCACCGCGCGTCCGCGCAACGGCCGTCCCTCGTTGAACCAGATTCCGGTAGTCCTGGAGCGGGCCGTCGAGAAGCCCACCTACGTGCGCCTCGAATTTTCCGGAGGCATCGCGGTGGATCAGCCGCGCGCGGCGTTCGAGCCTCAGCGCGACACTCGCGAGTGGGTGGTCGAGTTTCCAGCGGCCCTGCTGCAAGCGCCATAGTAGCGTATCGGCCCATCAAATGCTCCTGAATCCCGAGGAGGCGACTATGTCCCGCATTCTGGTGGTCTGCACGCTCTGGCTTTGTACCATCCAAACCCCGTCAGCTCTGGCGCAAACCCGCGATCCCCGCGTGGATCAGTTGACCAAAGACATGGAGGAACTGAAACACACCGTCGCCGATCAAGACAAAAGGATCAGCGACCTGGAAAAGACCGTGAAGATGTTACAGGCGTTGATGAATCCGGCGCCGGCTCCGATTCCTGCCGTTAACCCTCCTTGGACTTCCTCGTCAAATTGGACCCGCGTCAAGGCAGGAATGTCGGAGGCGGACGTTACCGAAATTCTGGGATCGCCAACCAGCGTCCAATCCGTAGTCGATTCCAAGATCCTCTTCTATCAGTCCGACGCCAAATCCTCCTCCGCGCTCAAAGGCAGTGTGACACTCATGGACGATCGCGTCACCGCGATGTCCCCGCCGGCGTTCTAGCCTGGAGTTCTAGATGTCAGGCTACGCCGGCGGGTAAGGGCCGAGTTTACGCGCGTAAAAGGCGCACGCACAATCCGGCCAGAATCAAGAATCCGCCGGCCTCAAGAATCAGCGGGAAGTTGCTCGCGGTTTTGGGGAGTTCCTGCGGGGCCGGAGCAGGCGCAGGAGCAGGGGCCGGGGCAGGAGGAGGCGCAGCCTGCGCTACCTCAACCGGAGCGGGTGGAGGAGGCGGCGGTGTTTGCGCCACTGGCGCCGGAGCAGGTGGAGGCGCGGGTGTCACCACAGCCGGAGGGGGCGGAGGCGGTGTTGCTTCCGCTACCGTCGGCAAAGCTTCCGCCTTCGAATAAACGAATTCATAGCCCCAGTCATCGCCAGCCGGGAACCATTTGTGGACCGCCTGTGGAGCGCCGGCCGCGCGCTCTTCAAAAGTGATGACCGTCTCGGGAGTTATCTGCACGCGATAGGCAGGAACGGTCCGGACCAGCTTGTACAAATGCGATTCATTCGGATCGTAGAATCCCACCATGTCGCGATGCGTGTAGGGATCGGGAACCTTCATCACGTAGGTTCCGGGTTGCAGAACCACCCCGGGGATCTCCGTGGGCCCGCTGAAAGTTACTTCCGTGCGTTTCTTAACCGGGTCGGCGCGGAGCGCGGGGATGAGCATCGCTCCCACCAGCGCCGAGCACCCAACAATAGAAAAAAGAGTTAGTCGCTTCATAATAATCCACCTCACGATTCCAGCGTATGAATCTAGCGTTAGAACGCGCGATACCGTCTAGAGGCTATTTCGCCGTATCCTTGCGCGGTTGTTAGATGGACATGGCATTGGTCTAAAGACCGTATCCGCCGTGAGCGATCTACGCGTTGGAAGATTTGGCCTGTAACATGCGGGATAAATTTTCAATGCCTTCGCGCGAGCCAATTTCGTAGAAGCGCTCGCGTATTTCGCATCCGGCGAGTTGTTGCTCCGCCAGCAAACTCTGGTATACGTCCGCGAGATCGCATACGGATCCTGCGGGCAGTCCTTCGAAAACGCGATACGAAAAAACGCCCAGGCCGTAATCGATGTGCCGCATACCGGGAGTGCGAGATCGCTTGTTATAAGCAAGGATGCGGCCATCGGCGAACTCGACATTGCTCGCGTCCCACTGATCCGAATTTCGATAAACCGTCATCAGACCCCTTTTCCCGCTGCTGCGGAACGCCTCTTCGACGCTCGCATAATCGCAAGGCAGGTATGAATCCCCGTAGAGCACAAAGAAGGACTCGCCCAGTAAGGGCAGCGCCTGGCGAATGGCTCCGCCGGTTCCGCGCAGGACCGGACCGTCGAAGGAGTATTCCAGCTCGACGCCGAACCTCTCACCCGCGCCGGCGAAATCCCGGACCATTTCACCCAGGTACCCTACGCACAAAATCGCACGCCGGATTCCGCGCGAATGCAGCAAGCGGAGCTGATGGGCCAGGAAAGGCTCACCGTTAATCTCGATCAGCGCCTTGGGAATCTTCTCCGTAACCGGACGAAGGCGCGTGGCCAAGCCTCCGGCCAGGATCGCGACGGGCAAGCTCACCGCATCACTTGCGCTTTACGGTCTTGAAAATCACGGGAAGCGAATCGTAGCCGTCGAGCGCGATCAACTTATCCGCGGAGTCGACAGCGAGTTTCCCGGCCAGCGACGCTTTACCCTCGCCCTCGTCTTTGGCGTTGAGACGCAACTCGATCACGGAGAAATCGTAGTTCGCGGCTTCTCCCGGAGTAGCGCCCGGCGCGGTGAGCTTCCAACGGTCGTTCCACGCACCCAGGCGGCGATCCGTGATCAAAAGGATCCGCTGCGCGCCGTTCGCTCCCGGCAGTTTCACGGCGTAGTGAATCGAGTAGCCCGCGACTTCAGAGGACCACAGATAACCAATGGTCGGAACCTTCACCAACTCCGAGGCCAGCGTGCCCTGGGGAGTTGGCTTGGGAGCGTCAGCGGCCGGCGCGCCGCCTCTTCCGCCGCGTCCGCCTGCGCCTCCGCGTCCCCCACGTCCGCCGCCCGCCGCACCTGCTGCAGGAGCCGCTGCACCGGCGCCGGCAGCCGCGCCATCCGGAGCCTGATCCGGTGCGCCCGCGGGAGCACCCGCCGCTGCTCCTCCGCGTCCACCGCCTCCCCGGCCGCCACCACCGCCGCCTCGCCCGCCTCTGCCGGCCGCCGCAGGCTCTGGCGGCAGCGTCATGTTCCACGCACTCAAGAGCTCACCGCGCTCGGCGTCCGTCGACCAGCGCAACAGGTCGATCCGGATGTTATCCTTCGACCCGCTCACATTTTCGGTCACCGCCGTAAGGCTAAGAATCGGCCCTGAGTTCGTCGTCTGGGCGGTCAATATCAGGGCGGATACGGCCCCAGCCACCGTCACCCCAAAGATTTTCGCGTAAGCGTGCATGTCCATGACCCGCAACGAGAGAGTTTATCATCTAACCGCGCTTAGGAAAAGCCCCGCGGCGCTGAACGCGCTTCAACGCTTCTTCTTTTTCGGCGGCGGCGGACCGTAATGATCCTCGAAGTGCTCGTGCAGCTCCTTATGCTCCTCGTGCTGTTTGTCCTTGTGAACAACTTGAGCCTGCTTGCGCGCCGCGGCAAAGTTCGCCTTCCGCGTCGACTCTGAGCTGGCCGCGAACATGGAGATCAACTGCTTCAGTTTCTTGCCGTGGCAGGAGGGGCACGAAGCGGCCGCCGACTGGGGAAGAATCAGCGCCTCGAACTGGTGGCCGCATTTCTGGCACTCGTATTCGTAGATCGGCATGAGCGAAGTTTACAATACGGCGGGTGAACCTGGGGAGCCCGCTCCCGGCGTGTTCAAGGTGGAGTCCTATTAGGACACCACCTTACTGCTCTTGGTTAAGGCAGAGATCTGTGGTACTCTGCTAAAGACCAAGGACAGCTATGGCCGCCTCCCCGAGGGGCTTGGTGTGTGTCCTCACGATGGTTGCGTGGCTCGCGTCTTCCATCCGCACCGGATCGTCTGCATCGGGTTGGTGGGGATCTCAAGAAGCGCTGCAGCTTCGCCAAGCCGCTAGACACTGGATCACCGAGGGAAACTTCGATCAGGCGGAGCGCGCCTTCCGTCACGGAGCGGACGTTGCGGCCCAGCATCGCGATTTGGCCGGTCAAGCCGGATTCCTGGAGGGCGTGGGCAGCGCGCGCTTCGCAGGCATCCACTATCGTGGTGCGCTGGACGCCTATCTTCAAGCGCGAAGCTTCGCGGAGCGCGGCCGGGATGCGTTGATTCTTGGCGGCGTCGACGCCAATCTCGCCAGCCTGTACCAGCAGATGGGCGATGTTGACTCCGCCATCCGCTCCGCCGAGGAGGCCCGAGCGATCACCGCACGGCTTACCGCGGTCTACTATCGTCCGCAGTTGCTCTTCTTGCTAGGCAGTCTGCGCGCCGACGCAACCTCGATTTCTCTTTTCAAGCAAGGCATCCAGGCCGCGCACACAGCGCCTAAGGATTCCAATCCGTCCACGGTCGAGGCCAGCGGCTGGGACTATTTGTGCCAGGCGCTGCTTCAGAAAGGGGACGTTGCGGGTGCGGACACCGCCGAGCAGCGGGCTCTGGTCCTGCGGCAAGGATCCGCCGCGCGCGATCTGGGCTACTCGAATTGGTTACTGGGCGCCGTACGTCTGAGGCAGGCCGAGCAGACCGGCGATCCGTCCGTCAGAGCGGGATTGTTGGATGCGGCCGCCAACTTTACCATTGCGGCAGCGGCTGCTAGGCGGGGGCCGCCGGCCTACCAGATCGCTTACCAGCAGGGGAGCATTCTCCTCGCTCAAGTCCGGGTTCCTGAAGCGCTCGAAGCCCTGGAGCACGCGGTGGCGGAAGCGGAGCAATGGCGCTTAGGGATCGGGCCTGCACAGTCGGTGCTGGATGGCGCCGCCGCTCAACTTCAAGCAGGAATCTTCGACAGATTTATCCAGGCTGCGGCCGATTACGGCCTGAAGACCCATAACCAAAGGTGGGTCGAAGAGAGCTTGGAAGCGGCGGAACTGAATCGTGCCGCAAATTTGCGCGATAGTGCGGGGACTGCGCACCAGCAGACGCTCCCCCCTGAGTACTGGGAAGTACTATCACGGTTGCGAACCGAAGAGTTCAGACTTTTCGCGGCAAAATCTGGCGTCAGCGAGCTTTCCGGGCATCTCAAATTGGAACTTACCGAAATGGAAGCGAGAGCCGGGTTAGGGTATTCGCCTAATATTGCCGAGAATTTCCCGAGTCAGGGTTCACTTATTCATTTTCAACAAAGTCTAGGGAACTCTGGCGTGCTCCTGAGCTTTTCCTTGGAGGAGCGGGAGTCCCTGGTATGGGCGGTAACTCGGGACACTTTGCACGTGTATCGATTGCCGCCGGCAGGTGAGGTTGCTAACACGGTTCGGGAATTTCGGCAGGCGCTGGAAGAGACAAGGTCCGGGTTCGAGGATTTAGGAGAGCGGCTCTACAGTGTGCTGTTCGGGCAGTTGGACGCGCACGAGGCGGCGAAGCCTGTCTGGCGCTTCTCTGTCGACGACGCTTTATTGGAAGTTCCCTTTGCCGCGCTGGTGCCTGAGCGAGAGCGCCCTAAGAACGGGCAAGGGAGCGGCCGAGTGGTGTTCCTCTCCGAGAGACATTCTTTAGAGGTGAGCGCGGGAGCTATGCTGCCAGGCAAGGCTCCTCGGACTTCTCCCAGCGGCTTTGTTTCCGTGGGAGATCCAATCTATAACGTTGCCGACCCACGCTGGACCGCCGCACTGCAGCCGCAAGGGCCGCAGCCGGAAAGGCCGCCACCCGAAAAGCCGCAATCCAAAAAGCCGCAGTTGAAAAAGCAATGGCCGCTCGCCCGCTTTTTGTCCCAGCCTCCCAACCAACTGAATCGCCTGCCCGGCACGCGCCGCGAGGTGGATGCCAGCGCGGCGGCCTGGTCTGCTGCAAGAAGGACCGCTGCAAGAAGGACTGCTGCAAGAGGGACTGCCGCGGGCGGGGCCGCTGCGGGAGCGAACGCCGCGCGAGGAACGGTCACGGTCCTCGAGGGTGCCTCGGCTAGCCGCGCGCGTTTTCTCCACGCCCTCTCGCCAGTCCCCCAAGTGATCCATCTTGCTACGCACGCCCTCACATCCTCAGACGAGGGGTACTTGGCGTTCTCTCTCGGCCCCAACCGCCAGCCCGAGACCTTGAGCACTTCCGAAATCCGGAGGCTGCACGTTCCGGGATCGGTGGTGGTCATGACCGGTTGCTCCACCGCTCCGGGCGACGTGCGTCCGGGACAGGGGTTGGCCGGGCTGGTTCGCGCCTGGACGGTGGCCGGCGCGAGCGCGGTGGTGGCGACGGAGTGGGCGGTCGACGACTCGCGGGGCAGTTCCTTGCTGGCGAGTTTCTACCGCTACCTGAGCAGTGCCGAGGCAACGCCCGCCGAAGCCCTCAGGCTGGCGCAGGTGGAGACGATCCGCTCTGGCGCGGCCGGTCCGGCTACCTGGGCCGCCTACCAGATTTTCGCCGGTCAAACCGGTTCGGCGGGTGAAACCAGATCGACCGGTGAAACCGGATCAAAGAGTCAAACGGATACAGGAAGCGAGGCCCCATGAGCATGCCCAGCCCGGACGGCCATCCTCGTGAAACCGAACTGCTCGCGCCGGAGACTTCCGTGATGCCGCTAGCCACCACCCGCACGCTGGGTGAGCCAGGCTTACTCGATGTAAATCCGTCCGATGTAGATCCGTCCCATGTCGATCCGGCCCATGTCGATCCGGCCCATGTCGATCCGGCCGGAGTCGATCCGTCCGAGGCCGGCGCCTCCGACGCTGTTCCTCCGGAGGCCTACGCCGGCTGGGTGGAGCTGGTCGAGCGCATCCACTCCGGCGAGCCGGGCAGCATGGAGGAGTTGTATCAGTTGTTCTCCAAGGGAATCCGGTTCTATTTGTGCCGCCAGTTGGGACCTCAGGAGCTCGACGACAAAGTTCATGACACCTTTTTGGTGGTAGTGCAGGCCATCCAGCGCGGAGAGCTCCGCGAACCCCAAAGGCTTATGGGTTTTGTCCGCACCATCGTGCGCCGCCAGGTGGCCGCGCACATCGACAAGGTGGTGCACAGCCGCAGGGAGCAAGTCGAGCTCGACCCCGGAATCCGTCTGGCCGACCCGCGTGAAGACCCTGAGGCCAACGCCATCTTCCGTCAGAACACGGAGTTGATCCACCGCGTTCTCAGCGAACTCAATGACCGGGATCGGGAAATCCTGACTCGCTTTTACCTCACGGAGCAGAGCCAGGAGCAGATTTGCTCCGAGATGGGCCTGTCGGAGACGCAGTTCCGGCTGCTAAAGTCTCGCGCCAAGGCCCGTTTCGGAGAGCTCGGGAAGAAAAAGATCTCGCAAAAGAGCGTCCAGGCAATTTTTTTGAGAACTTCCGCTGGGATGTTCCACTAAGAAACGTAGTAGCCGGAGTAGTACCGGTTCGGAACCCGCGCCAGCCATCAGGCGCCACGTCCTGGAGATCCCTGTGGAAACCAGCCTTGCTTTCCAAGAGCATCCCGATGATCACATCTGGGAGCGATACGCTTTCGGGCACCTTAGCCCGGCCGAGACTAATGCGATTGAAGACCACCTGATACTTTGCGAACGCTGCCAGCAGACGTTGGCCAAATCGGACCAGTATGTCCGCGCGATGAAATTCGCTACGGCTGAATTCGAAAAGCGCAAAGCGGCGCGTTCCGCCAAGATCCTCACTTTCACTGGGCCCCGTATCCGCAAGATCGCTTCTGCCGGAACCGTGGCTGCGGCATGCCTTGCGGCCGTCTTGTGGATTGCGCCTGGCGGCGTCCTTCATTTCGCGCGCGGCCATTTCGAGCATGGCAGCGCACCGCCCGTGACCGTCGCACTCCAGTCGTTACGCGGCGGTACGGATCGAACCATGAACCGTGCGCCCGCCAGCCATCCGCTCGATTTGTCGATCTCCCTGGCGGGGCTGCCCGCCTCCGCCGAGTACCGGCTGGAGGTCGTCACCCTTTGGGGCGCAACGATTTGGAGCGGAGCCGCCGAAACCAAAAACGGCAATTTGACGGCGCACCTCACCCGGAGCCTGGGCAAGGGAGCGTATTGGGTGAGGCTGTACACGTCTTCCTCGGAGTTGGTTGAGGAATTCAGCCTGACGCTGGATTGACCAGCGCCGGATTAACCGGCGCCAGGTTGACATTAGACCCGCAATTCGTACCCGGCGGCGCGCATTCCTTCGATGATCCGCATGCGAATCGCGCTGACTTCATCCGAAGACAGAGTTCGCTCGGCAGAGCCAGCCGTGAGCCGGTAAGACAAGCTCCGCTCGCCCGTGGGCAGGGCGAAATCGCGCAGGAAAGCTATCGCCAGCAAATCCTCGCCGCCCAGTTCCTCGATCCGCGCCCGCACGTCTCCGATGAGCGCACGCGCCGGCGCGACCACGGAGAGATCGAAAGCGCTGGAAGGGAATCGGCGCAGCGGCTGGTAATGGCGGGGGCCTGGTTGCGCCTTCTCCAGAATGTCCAAATCGAGATCCAGCACCGCGGCGCGGCCGGATTCCACCATGTTGGGATGAAACTCAAACAGCCGGCCGGCCGGCGCGCCGTGGCACAGGACCTCCGCCGCTCGATGCGGATGTTCATAGGATCGCGGCTTCGAAGACGGCCGGAACGCCATGCCGGATGTCAGGCATTCCGCCAGCCGCTTCAATTCCAGCAAGCCCCCGACACCGTCGTCTTTGGAATAGATCGCCGCCGTGAAGTGCGGGACCTCGCCGCTAGGATGTATTTCGCGGCCGATCTCGAAGAAGCGGCATTGATCGAAGTGGCGCGCGTTGTCGGCGATGTTCTTCACGATCAGGGGCAAAAGGCTCGGCCGCAATAGGTTCTGGCCGGCGGCAAGCGGATTGGCCACCTGGACGCACGACGCCGGATCGAATCCGAACGCTTGCGCCTGCTCATTGCTCAGGAACGAATAATTGTAGACCTCGGTGAATCCTTGCGCGGCGGCCATTTCACGCACGCGATGCTGGAACAGCCGGGTGGGGCTTGCGGGAGGAACTTGCGCCGGAGCCAGAGGAGCCGCGGGCGTTATCGAATCGTACCCCACCATGCGGCCGGCTTCCTCCGCCAGATCCTCTTTGATCGAGATGTCCTTGGTAGCGCGCCAGGTGGGGACAAAAACCGATAGGGTGCCCTGGTCGATCTCTTCCACGCGAAACTGCAACGCCTCCAGGATCGCGCGTACGTCCGCGGCGGAGATAGACCGGCCCAGTTTCCGTTCCAGCCACTCTACCGGCAATAAGATAGGGCTCGGCGGGGCCGGGAGACGGTGCGCATCGGCCAAGCCGCCAACCAGCCGGATTCCGGGTGACACGCGTTCCAGCAGCTCGCAAGCTCGCTGCAGGCCACGAACGGTGTTGACCGGGTCCTGGGATTTTTCAAAACGCATGGAGGCGTCGGTGCGCAGGTGCAGGCGCGCGGAGGTCTTGCGTACGCACGCCGCATTGAAGTTCGCGCTTTCCAGCACAATGCGCGTGGTCGACTCCGAGATCCCGCTCGAAGCTCCGCCCTTAACGCCCGCCAGCGCGATCGCTCCACCCTCATCGGCAATGACAAGATTCGAGGGATCGAGCGTAAATTTTTCATCGCTCAAGGACACAAACTCTTCGTCCGGTTTGGCGGAGCGGACAAAGATCGTGCCGCCGCGCAGCTTGGCCGCGTCAAAAGCATGCATCGGCTGCGCGATTTCCGCCATCACGAAATTGGTCACGTCCACAATATTGTTGATGACGTTCAGGCCCACGGCTTCCAAACGCTCGGTGAGCCACGCGGGCGAAGGCTGCACCGTGACGTTTTCAAATACCAGCGCCGAGTAACGCGGGCACAATGAAAAGTCTTCGATATCGATTTGAATTGGTCCGGCGCCGGGGAACACTCGCGGCGTGACCGGGTCCAGCAGCTTCTTTCCGAAAATCGCCGCCACCTCGCGCGCCATCCCGTGATGGCCCCACAAATCGGGGCGATGAGTGATCGACTTGTTGTCGACTTCGATGATGAAGTCCTTGCGAGTGGCCTGGTCGACTTCAAGGATGACGTTCTCGCACTCCGCGGTCTTGAGCGTGATGAAGCGCGCGAGGTCGGCGGGAGAGGCCGGCCCCATGTGCCCCTCAAGCCCGGGAATCATTTCATGAATCCAGTTATAGGAAAACTTCATGCGTCAGAATTGGTTCAGGAAGCGGAGATCCCCGCTCATCAGCAGCCGGATATCGTCAATGGCGTAACGCATCATTACCAGTCGCGTCAGGCCCAGCCCGAAAGCGAATCCATTCCATTCATTCGGATCGACCCCGCCGTGGCGCAGCACTTCCGGATTTACCAGCCCGCACGGCAGCAGCTCCACCCAGCCGGAGTGTTTGCATACGGCGCAGCCGGAGCCTCCGCAGATCAGGCATCGAATGTCCAGCTCGAAACCGGGCTCGACGAAGGGAAAATAACCCGGGCGCAGGCGCACCGTCACCTCACGATGAAAGACGGCGGAGAGCAGGGTTTTCATGAAGTAGATCAAGTTTGCGACGGAAACGTCGCGGTCCACCATCATGCCCTCGAGCTGATAAAAGGTGTGCTCGTGCGATGCATCCACTTCTTCGTTGCGGAAGACCCGTCCGGGCGCGATCATCTTCAACGGCGGCCCCAATTTTTCCAGCGCCCGCACCTGTACCGGCGACGTATGTGTGCGGAGCAACCGCCCATCCGTCAGCCAGAAGGTATCCTGCATGTCCCGGGCGGGGTGATGCGAAGGAATGTTGAGTGCGTCGAAGTTGTAGTGCTCGGTCTCTACCTCCGGTCCGTCCATGATCGCGAAGCCGAGCGAAACGAAGAGATCCTCCAGTTCCTTCTGCACCTGCGTGACTGGATGCAGGGACCCAGGCCGCACGCCGGGCGCCGGAGTGGTCAGATCGATCCACTCGGACTCGAGCCGGGCGTCGAGCGCGGCGGAATCCAAGCGGGATTTCCGAAATTCGTATAGCTGCTCGAACTCCTGCTTGTACTCGTTCAGCAGCTTGCCCGTACGCGCGCGCTCCTCGGGAGTCAGCTTGCCGAACTCCTTGCTGACCAGCGTCAGCTTGCCCTTGCGTCCCCAGTATTCGACTCGCACGGCTTCCACGGCTTCAAGGCTTGCCGCGGCTTCCAGTCGCTCCACCGCGGAAGAGTGCAATCCGGAAAGATCGATCACAGGCTGGCCCCGTGCTTTTCCAGCAACTCCACCATCTGCTGCTGGCCCTTGGTAAGCGCCAGATCCAGAGCGCACTGGTTGTTGTCCGCTCGTTCGTCCAGTCTGGCTCCCGCCGCGATCAGCATCCCGGCCAGCTCGATATCGCCATGCAGTGCCGCCGCGTGCAGGGCAGTCCACCCGCCATGCTGGCGAGCGTCAACCGGCGCACCGTGTTCGATCAGCAGCTTCGCGATTTTGTTGTGCCGTCCGGCGGCAGCCGCGTGCAGAGGCAGGTTTTGCATGGCATTGGTGGAGCGCGCACCGGGCGACGCGCCTTTGTTCAGCAGCGCGCGCGCGGTTTCCTCCCGGCCGAAGAAAGCCGCCAGGTGCAGCGGCGTCCATCCGTCCGGACTCATCGCGGAGACCTGGGACCGGTTCGCCGCCAGCATGTCCTCCACCTTCGCTGTATCGCCTTGCATAACCGAGGCAAAAAACGCGAGCGATGGATCGGCCTTCACAATGGCTTCGACGCGGGCTGTGTCGCCGGCGCGAACTGCTTCGTAGAGTTCGTTCATTGACAATTCATTGACCAAGGAGAGTTACGCCGCGGGCTGAAACACGTCCTCAGCCTTGGCGATTTCCCACGCCAGGTGGTTGATATAGAACAGCAGCGCCGCCGGCGGATACTTCGCGTGGAACTCCTCCCAAGCCTTCTGCTGCCACCCCTCCGTCAGATACTTTGAAATCTCGGCATCCTTGGCGAAAAAGCCGTCTTCGTGCGGAATTCCCAGGTGATCCAGAATCGCGCGAATCATATCCATGTGCGAGATCAGGATGGCCTGCCCCATATCCGTGGCGAAATCGTCATCGTGCTCGCCGATGCGCGCCCACATGCGCGGCTCGGCTTTGCGCAGGGTCTCCGAGTTCAACTTGTTAAGGTAGAGGCGCGTCTTCACCCGGTCGAACATTTGAAAGGTCTTGAGGCGTCCCAGGGAAATAGAGCGGATCAATTGCTGGAAGTTCTCCTCCCCCAGGCGGAGAAAGATATCGCAAAGCTGCATGTAAGATTCATTGTACCGGCGGAAGCCCCAAGGCGTGTGTCTCACTGGCCGGCGAACAAGCTGAGCCGGTTCTCCTTCATAAACTCGAGTTTCTGGCGCAAATGGGTTCGTTCAGCGCACCGGGTACACCTGGAAGTGAGTTTCGGAATCGCACTCGGCGATGCTTTCCTTTTGCAGGTAACAGGCGGCCCAGGCGCGCTTGCCATTCACGTAATAGAGATAACCGGGAGGAGTCACGAGGCTTCCGGGAACCACCAGACCGGCGGCCAGGCACATCGCCAGAATCCGAATCGCCACCGGCGCCCTCAGTCCGGCAGCGAATAGATACAGCCCGAGAAAGGCGGGAATCAAGAGCGTCGCGTAGCGCGCCGTAAAGGCGCCCCCCTGGCCAAGACACAATCGTCCTACAGCGGTATTCAACGCAAAAAGCATGCTGTAGCCCGTCAACACCCCGATCACCAGCGCAGGCCGGTAATCCGCCTCCGGCTTCAGCAATTTGTATATCTGGATGAGAAAGACCACGCCCAGAATAAACGCCGGCGCGGTTCCCGCCAGACTCATCACCGTGTCCGGGAGCTTCCATCCGGCAGCATCCGGAACCCAGATGCCGGAGTAATTCGCGAACATCACGTTGAAGAAGACCAGGTACGGTTTGAACGGGGGATGCGGGAACGTGAAGCAATCCGCCGCGGGAGCGAAAGTGTAGTTCACGAAGAAGGACGCCTGCTCCGCGCACGCAACCAGCAGCGCAACGAAGGGCCTCCAAATCGGAGTGGATATGGAGCCGCGCAACCGCCAGTAGCACTCCAGGGCAAACACCGCGATGGTTACGATCCCCATGAACAATCCGAAGCCGGTGTAAATCAAAAGGAAGTTGATCCCCAGGAGTAAGGGATAACGCAGCCCGTCTTGTGGATGAATCAGCACCAGGCAGTACAGCAGGATCAGCAGCAGCGGCAAGGCCCCATACCCCAGGTTCGGCGTGCCCACCATCGTGTCCCACTGCACCAACGTCAGGAAGATAAACGGGATGGCCGCGTCCGTCCAAGTCAACCGCCGGAACAGTTTCCGCTTCAGCAGCAAAGCCAGAAGCATGGCGCCGAAGATGCATGCTCCGATTACGAATGCCTCAACCCGGACATTCCAACCCGAAGCCGTGTAAAGGAACCTGTCGATAACCAATCCCAGGCCCAATCGAGGCGGCCCGTGCTGCCACAGGAACAGCTTCGCCAGCGTGGGGTGGCCACCGGGGAAGAAACTCGTAAAGAAATCCCACTGATCCCAGAACAGGATATTGACCGAATTCAGCCCGATGAAGTGGAAGAATCGATAGCCTAGAGCCGCAGCCACTCCGGCAATCCACAGACGAACCGCGGTTCTCACCCCATCCGCTGGCATTGTCCAAGCATACGCCTCGAAGGACCTTCAAGGGACCGCTGCGACCCGCCATGTTACACTGGCGATTTCGGCAAAGGAGAAAGATGGCAGCGGAGACAGCGGAAGCCCCCATCGCGGTAAGCAGTGAGGCGTGGGAGGCGATCGAAGGCGGCTACGATCTGCAAGTGCATGTGGCTCCGGATGTTATCGGCCGTCGCATCGACGATTTAGACCTCGCCAAGGAGTTCGCGGCCCACAAATTGAAGGGCTTCTGTCTGAAATCTCACTATGCCCCCACCTATGAGCGGGCGAAAGTGGTGACCAAGGCTTCCGCCCATCTCGGCATCACCGCTTTTGGGGCCATCACTCTGAACCACAGCGTCGGCGGATTGAACCCGGTGGCGCTCGAGATCGCTGGACGATCCGGTAATAAAATCTGCTGGATGCCGACGGTTGACGCGGCCAATGAAACGGCCGGGCGCCGTGGTGGCGCCACCACCAAACTCCCCTTCTGGGCGCAAATTCAGTTGTCGCTTTCGGATGAAGGTATCTCGCCTCCGCCTCTGACGGTGCTGGCCGAGGACGGCGCGCTGAATCAGGCAGCTCGGGCCTGCCTGGAGCGCATCGGCAAGCACGACATGATCCTGGCTACCGGGCACCTGGGCCGCAAGGAAATCTTCCAATTGGTCAAAACCGGCAAGCAGATGGGCTTGAAGCGAATACTGGTGACCCACGCCGAATTTCCGTCCCAGAACCTGACGCCGGATGAGCAGGTCCAACTGGCCGATCTCGGCGCGAACATCGAACACTGCTTCACCACCATGTACACGAATAAGGCCCCCTGGGAGGTCTTCTTCGAGGCTGTCCGGAAAGTCGGGCCGGAGCGCATTGTGCTTTCCACCGACCTGGGCCAGACCATCAATCCCCCCGTCGCCGACGGCTTTGCCATGTTCGCCCAGAAGATGCTCGATGCCGGGTTCACCAAGACGGAAATTCGCCGGATGGCCGTGACCAATCCGTCCAACCTGGTCTCTTAACTTCGCGAGTCAACGTCTATGCATAAAATCGTTCGCAACATTCCCCGGCCGGACCCGGAGGCCGTCAAGATTCTGGGTGAATTGGGTGTAGCGACGGTCCATGAGGCGCAGGGGCGCACCGGGCTGATGAAGCCGTACATGCGGCCCATTTACCCATCGGCGAAAGCGGCCGGATCCGCGGTGACCGTGCTGTGCCAATCCGGCGATAACCTCATGATTCACGCCGCGATTGAGGTCTGCAAACCCGGCGACATCCTGGTGGTGACCACAACGTCGGAGTCGACGGATGGCATGTTCGGCGACTTGCTGGCGACCTCGCTGGTCGCGCATGGAGTAGTGGGGTTGGTGATCGAAGCCGGTGTTCGCGACGTCAGCGAGTTGACCGCCATGGATTTTCCGGTGTGGTCGAAGGCGGTCCACGCGCAGGGAACCGTGAAGGCGACGGCGGGCTCGGTGAATGTCCCTATCGTGTGCGCGGGAGCGTCCATCCAGCCCGGCGATGTGATTGTCGCGGATGCTGACGGAGTCTGTGTCGTTCCTCGCGCCGACGCGCCCGAAGTAGCCAAAGCCAGCCGGGCTCGGGCCGACAAGGAAGAAAAGAATCGTCATAGCCTGCGCGAAGGGAAACTCGGGCTCGACATGTACGGCTTGAGGGCCAAGCTTAAAGAGCTGGGCGTAGAATGGACTGAGGAGTGATTCTTCGATGGGAAAAATCGTAGCCGCCGTTGCCACGGTGCACGCGCCGCAGTTGTTCGTTCGTCCCCCTACAGAGATTCCGGAGCAGTTGGATGCCGATATCGCCGCCATGCGGGAGCTGGGGAAAGATATCGCGGATGCCAAGCCCGACCTGGCCATCGTGATCGGCAGCGACCACCTGGAGACCTTCTTCCTCTCCTCCGTGCCGACCTTCGCGGTTGTCGCTGGTGAAAAATCGCACGCGCACTTTGCCGCGCGGCACTGGGAAGTCCCGGTGCATCTGCCTTTTGCCGACTATTTACTCGAAAAGCTGGTGGCCCGCGGATTCGACATGGCGTATTCGCAGGATGCCGTCCTGGGACACTCCTTCGCGGCGGTCTACGAATGGGTGATCGACGGCAACAAAATTCCTGTCGTCCCCATCTTCGTCAATACGTACTTGCCTCCTCTGCCCACTCCGCAACGTTGCGCCGCGCTCGGGAAAGCCATCGCCGACGTGATCGCGGAGCGGCCGGAACGCGTGGCGATCATCGCCAGCGGCGGGCTTTCGCACTATCCCGGCACATGGAAGTATCCGCAGCCGGCCTACGATTTCGATTACTGGGCCATCGCTCTGATGGAGCGCGGCAACATCGATCCGCTGCTGAAGCTCAGCAGTGAGCAATTGGATGAGGTCGGCAATACCGAGATGCTGCCCTGGTACTTCCTGTTCGGCGCTCTCGGCAACAATGTTCCGGGTGAGCTGCTGACCTACCAGCCCACCTGGCATCACGGCCACGCGGTGATGCGCTTTATTCCCAACAAGCGCCAGGGTCCGCCTCCCGGCGATGTTCCTGAAGCTTACAAGTTCCAGCAGGGCGGCTTCGAGTTCTATAAGGCTCCGCCTTCGTCGTCCTATTCGTTGAACAAGGTTCTTTACGATCTCCGCCAGGATCAGAACATGCGTATCGAGTTCTTGAAGGATCCGTACGCCATCGCGGCGAAGTACAAGCTGAATCCGGAGGAGTCCAAGGCGCTCGCGTTGATCACCGACGAAAACATCGACGTGCTGCGGTCGCTCAAGCCGCATCCTCTGGTCGACGCCGGAGCGCATCCGCTAGGTATGCTGATGTGCCTGGTGACGGTTCAGGCCGAGGCGCGCCGCTTGCGGGCGGCCTCTAGAAATTAGGGAAAACCGACGAAAATGATCATCGACTGCCACGGTCACTATACGACCGTGCCCAAACAACTGGAGACTTGGCGCAAGAATCAAGTTGACGCACTGAAGAACCCGTCGAGCGGCCCCTTTAACGGCCCGCTCAACATCAGCGACGACGAGATTCGCGAAAGCCTGGAAGGAGCCCAGCTCAAATTTCAACGCGAGCGCGGCACCGACGTCACCATCTTCTCTCCGCGAGCCTCGGTGATGCGTCCCGATATCGGGGACGCTACCACCAGCCTGCACTGGAGCCAACACTGCAATGACATGATTCATCGCGTGTGCGGTCTCTATCCGGAGAATTTCGTCGGCGTGTGCCAGTTGCCGCAATCGCCCGGTGTCGGGCTCGAAAACTGCATCCAGGAGCTCAAGCGCTGCGTCAATGAGTACGGGTTCATCGGCTGCAATCTGAATCCCGACCCTTCGGGGGGCCACTGGAACTCGCCGGCGTTGAGCGATAAATACTGGTATCCCTTCTACGAAGCCATGGTGGATCTGGACGTTCCCGCCATGGTGCACGTGAGCGGCAGTTGCCTGCCGAATTTCCACACCACCGGCACTTACTACATCAACGCCGACACCACCGCGTTCATGCAGTTTCTGACCTCCGACCTGTTCAAGGATTTCCCCACTCTGCGGCTCATCATCCCTCATGGCGGCGGTGCGGCGCCGTATCATTGGGGCCGCTATAGAGGTCTGGCGCAGGATATGAAGCGTCCTCCGCTTGAAGAATCGTTGCTCAAGAACGTATACTTCGACACCTGCGTCTATCACCTCCCTGGAATCGAACTGTTGTTGAAGGTGATCCCGGTCGACAACATTTTGTTCGGTTCGGAGATGGTCGGCGCCGTTCGCGGCATCGATCCGCGCACCGGGAACTATTACGACGACACGAAAAAATATCTGGACGCGCTGCCGCTGAGCGAGCAGGATCGCTACAAGCTCTACGAAGGCAACGCGCGCAAAATTTATCCACGAATCTCGAAGAAGCTCAAGGAGCCAAGAGGTAAAGGAGAAGGCACAGCATGAAGGTAGTGGTTGCAGGGCAGGGAGCGTTCGGCATCAAACACCTGGAGGCGATGGCCAACATTCCAGGTATTGAAGTGGTTTCACTCGCCGGAGGAAACCCGGCGGGAACCGAAGAGGTCGCCAAGAAATTCAAGATCCCCCACTGGACCACCGACCTGGCCGAGAGCCTGAAGCAGCCCGGTGTCGAAGCCGCCATCCTGACCACTCCGACGCAACTTCACGCTGAGCAGGCCATTCAATGCATGCGTGCGGGCAAACACGTCATGGTGGAGATCCCCATGGCCGACACCCTGGAAGACTCCGAACGTATTTGCGCCGTCCAGAAAGAAACCGGCCTGGTCGCCATGGCCGGCCACACCCGCCGCTTCAACCCCAGCCATCAGTGGGTTCACAATCGCATCAAGAAGGGTGAGCTGAGAGTCCTGCACATGAACGTGCAGACTTATTTCTTCCGCCGCACCAACATGAACGCGGCCGGAAAACCGCGGAGCTGGACGGATCACCTGCTGTGGCACCACTCCTGCCACACCGTGGACCTGTTTGCGTACCAGACAGGTGACAGCGTAACCCACGCCAACGCTCTGCAAGGCCCGGTTCATCCCGAACTCGCCATCGCCATGGACATGAGCATTCAGCTCAAGACCGCCGGCGGAGCCATCTGCACCCTGTCTCTCTCGTTCAACAACAAGGGTCCGCAGGGAACCTTCTTCCGCTACATCTGCGATAACGGGACTTATGTCGCCTATTACGACGATCTGGTGGACGGCGACCAGAACAAGATCGACCTATCGCAGGTCGCAGTCTCGATGAACGGCATCGAGCTCCAGGACCGCGAATTCTTCGCCGCGATCAAAGAGAAGCGCGAACCGAATTCGAGCGTGCAACAGGTGCTGCCCACCATGCGCGTACTCGACAAACTGGAAGCAGCCGTCGGGCGCGAAGGCAAAGCTCCCCTGAAGCAGCGGCTTTCCAGTTAAGCAGTTTTACGACCGGCGCGGCGAGGATCTCAGCTCTCCGCCGGCGCCCGACTCCGTAGTTTTGATACCAGCTTGACGCAGTAGATGACGAAGCGAGCGCTCGCCGCCCGCCCCCTTCTGCTCCGCCGCCACACCCCCCGCGCGATCGATCGCGACATAATGCGGAAACGAGTGAGGGCTGAACCACGCCGCCAGGTTGGTGTCCTCTGTCAGGACAATCTTGCACTCGCGCGGATTTTGCGCCAGGAATTTGGTGACCGTCTTTTTCGATTCGCCTACATCCACGGCCAGGACTTCCAAGCCCTGCTCCTGGAACTCCCGCCCCAATTTGTCGACAAAGGGTGCGTCCGCCCGGCAGTACGGACACCACGTGGCCCAGAACTGCACCAACACGACTTTACCGTGCACCGTGTCGGTGTTGATGATTTCGCCGCCAATTGTCCTGGCCTTGAATTTGACGGTATCTTCGTGAAAGTCGACGGCCAACGCCCGACGCAGGCTGAGGCAGGAACCTGCCGCAACCAGCGCCATCCTGCGTGACAGCAGCATGGCTACTTGTTGTCAGTCCTCGGCACGTGGAGCGACATCAGAACCAGCGTCTGCTTGATCTCACTGAACCAGTGCGGCGTGCCCTGCGGCACGATGGCGAAATCGCCCTTATTCATCGCCTGGGCGTGGCCGTTTTCGATGCCCGTCCCGGTGAGGTTGTCGGCGTTCTGCTGTTTTTCATTGGTGAGCTTGCCGCCGGTGACCAGCGTGCCGGAGCCGTCGATCACATAGAACATCTCGGCCTCTTTCAGGTGCACCGAAGCCGGCCCGACCGACGCCCGGTATTCCAGATTCGTGCTGTACGGAGCCAGCCGCAGAATGGGCTGCGAAATGGTCGGCGCAGCCTTGGTGTCGTTCTGCGCCTTGGCTTTGGCGACCAGCGCCGCAACGTCGGCGGCGGAACGGTACGTGATGTCCGGTTGCGGACCCCTCTGAGCCACCAGTCCGGCCGTAACAAGTGTAATCGCGAGACAGATTCCGATTGCGCGCATGACAACCTCCCGTTTGGAGCTCCGGCGTGCCGCCAGACTCCTCAGCATGCTAGCACAGGCGAGGATTCGCCGCAGGAAGGGGAAGCGGTGGGCAGGCGGTGAGGCCCTTCCACCGCTTTGTGCAGGTCGTCGGAGGAACAACCCACACACTCCAGCCTAACGCCCGCATCCGCGTGCAACACCGGGGAAGATTGCGGAATCGAGCTTCCGTAAAATTACGGACCCCGGCGCCGCCAAATGGCAGTTCCCGAACTCGAAGTCCGCCACCCCCATGGCATGGTTGTTCCGGTTATCCTATCGGTGATCATGGCGGACAGTGGCGTGTTCCCGGAACTCGTGGGGACGATTTATGACTGCGTGCTGCTGCCGGAGCGCTGGCCGGCCGTCCTGGACACAATCCAACGCGAGGTAGGTGCGTTATCGTCCTATCTGATCATTCATCAGACCGATCCTCGCGCGCCGGCCATGTCGGTGCTCGTCGAACATAATGTCGACGCTCGAATGCAGCGCCAGTACCAGCAGCATTATGTCCGCCGGAATCCCTTGCTCCCCCACTTGGCATCCACCCGCGATGGCAACATTTACACTTGCCGGCATCTGGTAACGCAGCCGGAATATCTTCGCGGCGAATTCTACCAGGAATGGGCCGCTCCCCAAGGCTGGTTCGACTATGCTGGCGTGACGATGATCCGTCAGGACCAAGCTTCCGCGGCGATCGGATTTACCCGGGGCGGACCAGGGAACATTTTCGACGACGCCTCTCTCGATCTGCTTCAGCGCCTGGCTCCGCACTTGACTCGAGCGGCAAAAATCCTCCAGATGATCGAGCGGGAGGGACAGTCGCGCATGGACCTGGCTCGTTTGATCGGCGCCACTCGATACGGCGTCTTGATTGTCGACTCAGAGTCGCGCGTTCAGGAAGCGAATGGCGTGGCGGAAGGCTTGCTTGCACGCAGAGAGGGCCTTTCGTGCAAGGGTCGCGTGATTCAGGCGGGCGAGGCGACCAGCGCGGTCCAGGCCGCTGTTCGTGCCGCGTGCCGCCCCAATGGCAACGCTCCAGCCGGCGCAACAGTCCGAGTCCATCGCGGTCCGAGCCGAAGACCCCTGGTCTTGCAGATTATGCCCCTCTCCGCTCCGGGGTCGGTGGCGGCGTCCCTGGCCCTCCTTCCTTCCAGAGCTGCGATTTTCGTCGTGGATCCGGAAAACGTCGCGCACGGTTCGATCGAGATCCTAGCCGATACCTACCAGCTCACCATGGCCGAGCGCCAGGTTTTGGAGCGGCTTGCCGCCGGGGACTCGCCGGCCGGGATCTCCCGGGCGCTGGACATCGGGATGCCCACCGTCCGGACTCACCTTCACCGTATCTTCGACAAAACCGGTACGCGGCGTCAATCTGAGTTGCTCATGCTTCTGGTCGGGTTCACGCCTCCGATTCAGGTCCGTTGAGGCATGCCGAGGCAAAGAAGTACTAAACTCGCACAGTCTCAACCATTTGGTGGATGCCCCGCCTGCCTGAGGTCGAATATCATTGAAAGTCATGACCCGCTTTGGAGCGGCGGCGGCCTTGGGGCTGCTCTTAGTAGTCTCGGGCTGCGATCGCCAGCGCGCGCCTTCCTCCGCGGCGATCGACCCAAACCGCTACTACGCGGTCCTGCTTAGCAACAACTCAGTTTATTTCGGCAAGCTGGAAGCGCTCGATTCGGACTATCCCGTGCTGCGCGATGTCTTCTATGTCCAGAGCTCTGTGGACAAGGACACCAAGGCCGTCAGCAACGTGTTGGTGAAGCGCGGAAGGGAATTGCACGGCCCGGACCGCATGATTATCAACCGCGCTTCCATTGTTTTTGTCGAGCCCGTGGGCGCCGATTCGAAGGTGGCGCAGCTCATCAGTGAGTCGAAGAAGTAGGCGATCTTATGAAGACCACGCTTCTGATTTGCGCCATGCTTCTGCCAGCGGCGCCTCCGCTCGCCGCCAGCCAAATCACATCTCTCTGGAACGGGGGTACGGGCGACTGGACAGATCCGCTCCAGTGGACCCCCAACGGGATTCCCAATAACGGCGCCGATAGCTACCTTGTCACCATCAATTCGGGCGGCATCGACACGGTCAACTTGTTTCGCCAGACGGTCTTTCTCGATGGATTCACTGCTGGTCTTCAAGCCACGGTGAACGTGAATGACCAGGGTCTGGAGCTGGGTAATGCCAGCTCATCATCTGTACTTCTCACCAACGCTGGCAATCTGAACTTCACCAACGCGGCGAACCTGACACTGGACTTCTCCGGCGGAGCCAGCGCCTCCAGCTCCGGCGCGATCAGCCTCGGTGACGAATCGGAGATTTTCATGCAGACCTCCGTCACAGGCGGCGGCGGGACCTTGACCAACACGGGAAGCATCAGCCTCCAAAATAATCCGCACGGATCGCAGATCTACCTGATGGGCGACGGAGCCACCTTTGGCATCAACGGCGGAGGGACGCTCACGCTGAGCGACAATGCGGCCAACCTGATCACCGGCACCTTCGGGACCGAAAACCTGGTTACCGATAACCGGCTTTCCGGCGCGGGCACCATCTCGAACCTGACCACTTTCACCAACAACGGAAGCGTTGTGGCGAACGGCACGAATCCGCTCATCTTCAACATGGATTATTCGACCGGGGGCACCAACCTGACCGGCATGATCACGAACAACGGGTCGATGAGCGTCGCCAATGCAAGCACGCTGACTTTTCAAGGCGGCAATGGTCCGTTTTCCGTGGTGAATAACGGCACGATTGCGCTAAATTCGACCGGCCTCATTACGCAGTTGGTCTACAATGACAACGGCAACCATCAAACGCTGTTTCTCTCCGGAAGCGGCACGCTTAGTCTTTCCGACGGCGGCGGCAACTTCCTCGAAGGCGCCAATGGCGATGAGACCTTGCAGAATCAGCTCCACCACACCATCACGGGAGCGGGAATCATCGCCGGGTTCGGCGGCGGAATCGTCAACAACGGGACGGTTGATCGCAAACGGGGTGAACGCGCTCGCCATTGCCATCAACGACGCAACGTCGGCCGGAAAACCGGGCATTACCAACAACGGGCTGATCCAGGTAAACGACGGCGGCACTCTAGAGATTCTTTCGAACACAGGCGGGACCATTGTGAACGCCGGCGCGATCACGCTGAACGCGAAAAACTTCACCAGTACGCTGAGCTTCGACGACTTCGGCACCGGCGGCGTCTCCGGGCCTCCCGGCACCGTGCTCCAAATTAGCGGAGGAGCCCTAACGCTGAGCGACAACCCGGGGAACCGGATCGCCGGCGTCACCGGCGATGAGGGGTTGCAGATCAACGCCGGAACCACACTTTCCGGAGCCGGGACCATTACGAATTTCGGCGGATACGAGGGGCTGACCAATGAGGGAACAATCCTCGCGAATGGCCACAATCCTTTAATCCTCGATGGCACAGCCGCGTCGGCGGCCCTCCACTCCAGCTCCACGGTTTGCGGATGTGTGTTCTCCGCGCTCTCGAACTTCGGCCTGGTGCAGGTCAACGACGGCAGCACGTTTGAAATTCGTTCGGACATTGGCGCGAGCATTCACAACTGGTCCGGGTTCGCCGGGCCAGGCGGCGGCGTGATCACTCTGAATGCGCTGGCGTCGACCAGCACGCTGGCCTTTGACAGTTTAGGAAAGGCGGCGTTCTTTACTTTCGACGGCAATGGGGCGGGAAACCCAGGGTTGCTTCAGTTGTCCGACAACCCCGGCAACCAGATCCTGGGAGTATCCGGCGCGGAAGAACTCTACAACGGCCCTTACCACACGATCGAGGGGGCTGGAACAATCAACGTGGCCCACCTTTTGAACCAGGGGAACATCATCGCCAGCGGAAGCAACGCATTGATCTTTGAGTCTCCCACTATTTTTTTAGAAGGGTTCACCAATCAGGGATTGGTTCAGGTGAACGACGGCAGCACGTTTGAATTTCGCGCCACCCAGGCCGGGCAGACCAGCATTTTCAACCAGGGCAGTATCACATTGAATGCGGGAGTATCCACCAGCACGCTAGCCTTCAACAACCAGAACATCGCGGGCACGAGTTTCTTCCTGAACTCATCCGGGGGAACCATCACGCTGACCGACAACCCGGGCAACCGGATCGTGGGCGTAACGGGGACCGAGACGCTCTCACTCTTCGGCGGGACGCTCCAAGGGGCGGGTACCATCGGCAACTTCGGCGGGGGACTCACCAACGACGGGACCATCATCGCAAAGGGAGTGAACCCGTTGATCGTCGATATGACGGCGGCCACGAATCTGGGCAACCCCGGACTGGTCAACGCGGGAACGCTACAGGTGAGCGACGGCGGCACGTTGCAGTTTCGTTCCGGCGCCGGGGGCACTGTCGTGGCAGATGGCGCGTTTTTGTTGAACTCGTCGGTGGGAACCAGCACTCTGAGCTTCAACGATCTAGACAAGGGACAAACCTTCACGCTGGCGGGAACCGGCTTGCTATCGCTTTCCAACGGCCCGGGCAATCGAATCATGGGTGTGAACGGCGACGAGACGCTAATCAACGGATCGGGGGTCACCATCGACGGGCGGGGTGTCATCTCGAACTTCGCGCAATTTACCAATAACGGGACGCTTTCCGCGGACAAGGTGACGCTGGAGGTTCAGGCCCCGCTCGGAAACTGGAACGCGGCAACGGCTACCCTCAGCGGAGGCACTTATAACGCTTACAACGGCGGCGCTGTCAAGCTGGACAGCATTGGCGGCAGCACACTCACCAATCTCAACGGCGTTACAATCAGCGACTATAGCGGCGGAACGGTCGCCGGCAACGGGACCGCCAATATCCTCGGCGGCTTGGCAAATATGACCAATTCCACGGTCACATTGGATAGTCTCCCCGCGCCTCTGACGATCGCGCCCAACGGTTCGAACACGCTTTCCCTCACCAACTCCAACCTTGCGATTGTCTCCTTTACCAGCGCCAATACCGTCACCTTGAATGGCAACTATTTCCAAGACGCGAATTCTACTCTCGATTTAGGAGCCGTGAGCGGCCCGGCCACCCCAACGCCGCAGAGCCAGTTCGTGATCTTTGGCAATTTCACCAATCAAGGTTTTGCCACTATCGGAAACACGGTAGGTCCAGGGGCCCTGGAGGTCGCCGGAACGCTTCTCGCCAACAGCGGGACTTTGCAAATCGGCGACAGCAGCTTTGTGGCGGTGTACGGCGTAGCCGGCACAACCGGATCAAACGTACAAAACCAGGGAACGATCAACCTGCTCGGGTCCGGCGCGATTTACTTTCTCGACACCCTCCAGGGCCAGACGTTCACGCTGAGCGGCAGCGGAACGTTGAATCTAGAGGGTGCGGGGACCTCCATCCAGGGCTTCTTCAAAGATGAGAAGCTGATCAACTACTCCTCGATTGTGGGCGCCGGGACGATCAGCAACTTCGCGCAGTTCAACAACCAGGGATTGCTCGCGTCCGCCGGTGGCACTTTGGAAGTTGCGGCTCCGCTCGCGAATTGGGATGCGGCTTCGGGCACCCTCACCGACGGGAGTTACGCCGCTATTCTGGGAGGCAACGTCAGATTGGACAGCATCGGCGCCAACGTCATTACCAATCTGGTCGGGGTGGGAATCACCAACGGGGACAATGGGATCATCAGCGGAAATGGCACTTTGAACGCGCTCTCCGGCCTGACCCACTTGACCAATTCCTCGGTGCTCTTCTTCACGCTGTCGAGTCCCCTGACCATAACGCCAAGCGACCTGCACACGCTCGATTTGACCAACTCCGAATTGGCGTTCACCAGCGGCGGCTCTATTACAGTGCACGGGAATTATTCGCAGGACGCCAATTCGATCCTCGCTCTGGGCGTGAATACCGGCACCACCGTGCTGCTACCCACCTCGACGTTTGTGACCACCGGGAACTTCACCAATCAAGGCGCCGTGGTGGTCGGCGAAGCGCTCGGCCCGGCGACGCTGATCGTCGAGGCCTCCATCAACAATTCCGGAAGTTTTCAAGTGGGAGCGGGAAGCAACATGGTGGAGACGCCCGATTTCTTCAATAGCGGCTCGGTGGACATTCAGAGCGGCGCCGAGATCGTCGCGTTCCTGGGCAATTACATTCAGACCGCGGGCATCACGAAAGTGGAGACAGGCGGGACGCTGTCGGCGTCGAACATCGACCTGGAGGGAGGGACTCTCGGCGGGGGCGGGACGATCGCCGGTAATGTCGACGTGACGGGCGGAATTTTCGCGCCTGGAGATCCGATGACCACGGACGTCCTGGGAGACTTCACGCTCGGACCTGGGGGCGAACTGCGGATCACCATCGCGGGAACCGCGTTGGGCGAGTTCGACATGCTGGACATAACCGGCAATCTGCACCTGAACGGCGGCACGCTGGACATCGATTTCATCGACGGTTTCCTTCCTGAATCGGGCGAACTCTGGAATATCCTCAGCTTCACCGGAACCGAAGACGGCCTGGGGTTCTCGAACGTCGTCTTCGAAAACGCGGGTGCCGGGCAATTGACCGCCTTCTTCAACGGTCAGAATTTCGAACTTGCGGATCAGGGGGAGGCAGCGCCCGAGCCATCGAGTCTTTCCTTGATTTTGGTAGCGGGGCTGGCTGGAATTGTGATTCTTGCCAGGCGCCGAGGCTCCAGTTGGGGCTCGCCCGGCCGGTCTAAGGCGGGTCGGCGATTCCGTACAACCAAATACGTGGTTTGCCCCGCTGTACAAGGTGGCGAGTCGAGGCCTTGTAGTTCTCGCCGTCTCCGGTTTGTCGCGGCTCGCGGCCGCCCGCATCCGGGGCCCAACGCGCCGCTTCCGCCCTTCCACCATTCTTAAGTCGCGCGACCATCGAGCCTCCGCGCGGTTTTCTATCGGTCCTGGCTCCTGATACGATAGATGGTCGCTATGAGCACTACCTCAGTTGCCGCACCCTCTCCTGCCGCCACGGTGATGCACACCATCAAGTGGGGCTGGCTGGCCCTCGCGATCGCCCTCGGGCTCGGCGTTGCCTTTATGCCGGCGCAACCGGGGCTGGATCACATGGCCCAGCTTGTGCTCGCCGTGATTGCCGGGACCGTGGTGTTATGGGCCGCGGAGGTGATGAACAACGGCGTCGCCTCGCTGTTGATGATGGGCGTGCTGATGGCCATCGGAGTACGCCCCTTGGTCAGTATTCCCGGCGACGTGAGCGGCGCGCTCAGCGGCTTCGCCGATGGAGCTTGGTGGACGTTGCTGGTGGTGGTCTATTACGGCTTCGCGATGAAGAAAACCGGCCTCGCGGATCGCATCGCGTACTACATTCTTTCGCTGTTTCCGGGCACCTATACCGGCGTTCTTTCCGCGTTCTTCCTGATCGGCCTGATTCTCTCTCCGCTCATCCCTTCGATGACGGTGCGCACCGCAATCATGGCTCCCATCGCTTGGTCGCTGGTGCAGACTTTGGGGCTGAAGCCGCGCAGTCACGGCTCCGCACTGATCATGGTCACGGTCATCGAAATGGCCGTGGTGCCGGGTCTCGCGTTCAAACTCGGGTCGCTGAACGGGCCGGTGGTTATCAAGATGTTTGACGGCAAACACCTTCCGCTCACCGACGGCGGCTATATACAGGTAATGCTGCTGCCTACGCTCATTATGTGCGCGCTGATCCTGCTTCTGAATCAACTCTTTCTGAAGCCGGAGGAGCAAATTCACGTCTCTCGCGACTTCGCCACGGGAAGGCTGAAGGCGCTGGGCGGTGTCGGGCGCAATGAGCTGATCACCGCCCTGGTCGTCTTCACGTCGATCGCTTTCTGGGTGACCGCCGGCAAGCTTCATCACCTGCCGACCTTCGTCGTCGGCATGTTTGGCATGGCTGTCCTCTCCCTGACCAAAGTTTTCGAGGACAAAGATATCGGAACCGGAGTCTCCTGGACCCTGCTCCTTTTCCTCGGCGGCATCTTCAGCCTCACCCACATCATTCCGCAGTACAAGATTACGGATTGGCTCGCCGGAATCATGGTGCCGCGCATTCTGCCTTTGTCCCACGCCCCTCTGCTTCTCTTGCTGCTGATGGCGCTGCTGATGCTGGGCATGAGGTTTGTCGATCCGTCGGCCTTCTTCGCGATACCGCTGTTGTGGACGCCGCTGGTGGATCCGCTCAGCGCCGCCGGGATTCAGCCGTTGGTGCTCGCCGCGCCGCTGCTCCTCATGTCCGCGCCCTTCCTGCTGATGTACACCAACTTCTGGATGGCGATGGGCGAAGGCATGACCGGCGGCCAGGGTTACAGCAAGGGTCAAATGTTCCGGCTGGCTTGCGTCAACGTCTTTGCTGCATTGGCCGCAACCGGCGTCGGCGTGCTGTACTGGAAGCTGGTGGGAGTGCTGTAGCTTGATCGAAAGTGTAGGTTTCGTTGGGTTCGGGGAAGCCGGTTATCATATCGCCAAGGGCCTGCGCGCCTCCGGGCTCCAGCGCACCTATGCTTACGACATCGATTCCAGTGAACGGGTTCGCGGCCGTGCCCGCGATTCGCAGACTCAGCTCGTCGAAAGCAATGCCCAGCTCGCGCAATCCTGTGACGTCATCTTCTGCGCCGTCACCGCCGATCAAGCCCTAAACGCTGCCGGGCAGACCGCGCCTTATCTCCAGTCGCGCCACTTCTATTGCGACCTGAACTCCGTCTCCCCCCGAGTCAAGCAAGCCGTGGCCCGGACCGTCTCGCGCGGCGGAGCGCGATTCGTCGAATCGGCCATGATGGCTCCGGTCCCTCCTCACGCCCACCAGGTTCCCATGTTGCTGGGCGGCGAAGCGGCCCCCGAATTCGTTGACATGATGCGGCCATTTGACATGCGGATGGACGTTGTTTCCACCGATCGAATCGGCCGCGCCGCGGCGGTGAAGATGTTCCGTAGCATCGTCTATAAGGGTCTCGAAGCGTTAATTTTCGAATGCGTCCTCGGCGCCAGCCAATATGGCGCGGAGCCTCGCGTCTTCGCGTCGCTCAATGAGAGCTTCCCCGGCGTCGACTTCCAAAAGCTCGCGGATTATATGATCGGTCGGGTCGTAATCCACGGTGAGCGCCGCGCGCGCGAAATGGAAGAGGTCGCCGCAACCCTCCGCGAATTGGGCATCGAGCCGATGATGGCGGAGGCTACCGTGCGCCGCATGGATTGGGCCGCTGCCTTGGATTGGAAGACTCGCTTCGGCGGCGAGTTTCCGAAGACCTACAAGGAAGTACTGGACGCGATTTCCTCCGCGGAATCCGCGGTGAAGTAACGCTTGGGCGATCATCTCAAGGCTCTGGGATTGCTGTACGTCCGGCCCTTCAAAGCCATTAGCCTGATCCTCGACCGCGGACGCCTGGGCCTGGCGCTGGTGTTGGTCGCTGCCGCGGCGCTCCTCTTTGTCCTGCCTATCGCTCTTCAAAATTCGCAAATCGAGTCGCAGTTTCCCGAGACGCTGGATCCCGCGCTGCTCCGCGCAACGGAGCGGCCGGTGTTTTCTCCCATGATCGTTGCCGTGCTGCTGCTCTCCGCCGTGTTCGTCCCCATCGCGGTAATTGTCATCAACAAGCTGGAAGGCACGGGCTCCGCCGGAGTCGTCCTTCCGCGCGATTATATGCCCATGCTGGTCTGCCATCTGATGGCGTTTACCGCGGTCCTCGTGCCGGCGGCAGCTCTGCAATGGATCCTGGACGTGCCGCAGACTATCGTTCTGTTCGCGGCCGTGGCCTACTTCGCGTTTTTGAGCGTGTGCATCGTTCGAACTCTGGCCGGCGCCGGAACCGGCCGCTCCATCGTGACAGCCTTCACCGCCTTCGCTGTATCCGCCGGAGCCCTGTACGTCTATTCCTTCGTCGCCGGAGCCCTCTATTTCCTCGCCTCGCCTTTCGCGCTCTATTTCCTCTACATCCTGTTCGGGCAGGGAATCGGATCGGAGTTACGCGGCCTAGGTGGAGGGTTAAGCTCGCGGCAAAGAATGCGGCAGTTGCTAGAAACCTCCACCGTCAATCCCCGCGACGCCGATGCGCGTTATCAGCTCGGGCTGATCTACCAACAACGCCGCGATTTCGAACAAGCCAAGAAGTGCTTCGAAGAGGCCATCGCCATCGATAAGAAGGAGCCCGAGCCGCATTATCAACTCGGGCGCGTCCTTCGGGCACAGGGGCAGCTTGAACCGGCTTTGGAGCATCTGAAGACTGCCGCGGCCATCGACAACAAGCTGGCCCAAAGCGAAGTCCTCCGGGAGATGGGCGCAACCCTCCTCGATCTGGGACGCGACGCCGAAGCTCGTGACGCTCTGCGCGAGTACACCCATCGCCACAGCTTCGATCCCGAGGGCTGCTATTGGTATGGAGTCGCTCTCAGCCCGTTTGGGTGACGCTGCCGGCGCCAAGGAGGCGCTTCAGCAGGCCGTCGAAGCAGTCAGCACAGCGCCATCTCACCTGAGACGCCAAGCCAGCCGCTGGCAGGGCCTCGCCAAGAAGCAATTAAGGCAGTTGCCTTGAAACCTTTGCCTTCACCGTACGCCAGCCGGTATGCTCGGTAGAAAGGGGTTGCAAGAGGCCAGTCTGCTGGCAGGCCGCATGAAACAACTGCTCAAGAATCGCGGCTTCCAGTCGTTCCTGTGGACTCAGTTCCTCGGAGCCTTGAACGACAACCTGTATAAGACCATCGTGTCGCTTCGCGCCTTGCAAGTTGCCGCCAGCGCCGGGCTCGATTACCTCTCCATCGCCGGCGCAGTCTTCGTTCTTCCCTTCCTCCTGTTCTCCGGCTACTCCGGGCATTTGTCCGACAAAGTCTCCAAGCGCTCCGTCATGATCTCCGTCAAGGCCTTCGAAATCGCCGCCATGACTCTCGGCTTGGCTGTCTTCTTCACCAACCGGATGGAGTGGATGATGGTGGTCCTGTTCCTGATGGCCCTGCACTCCACTCTGTTCAGCCCGGCCAAATACGGCATCGTCCCCGAGATGCTCGAAGACAAGGATCTGTCTCGCGCGAACGGCTTGCTGGAGATGACCACCTTCGTCGCGATCGTGCTGGGAACCTCGTCCAGCTCCTTCCTCTTCGCTTATTGGAAGGGCGAGCCGTGGAAGATGGGCCTGGTGATGATCGCCGTAGCGATTATCGGTTTCGTGGTCAGTTTCGGCGTTCCCCGCACCGCGGCGCAGCATACCCGCGAGCCCTTCCGTTGGAATCCGTTCGCCGAAGTTGTCACCGGCACCAGGCGCCTCCTGCGCGACCGCCCGATGTGGCTGACCGTGCTCGGCATCTCGTATTTCTGGCTGCTGGGCGCTCTCTTTCAATTGGATTTGTTCTTCTACGGCAGTGAAGTCCTGCACGCCGGCGAAATCAAGATTGGTTACATGGTCACGGCGCTCGCCGTAGGAATCGGCTTGGGAAGCTTGGCTGCCGGAAAACTCTCCGGCGACCGGGTGGATCTGGGTCTGGTTCCCGTGGGCTCGGCGCTCATGGGCCTGTGCTCGCTGGCGCTGGCCGGAGCGAAGAGTTCCTACGGATGGTCCGTGGCCGCACTGGCGGCGTTAGGCTTGGCCAGCGGCCTGTTTATCGTGCCTCTCAACGCATTCCTCCAACAGCGCAGTAAACACGGCGAGCGCGGCCGCACCATCGCAACTAACAATTTCTACAATACGGTCGGCCTGATGCTTGCCTCCGCCGCGTTGTGGGCCTTCCATGACCGCCTGCATGTCTCGCCCGCCACGCTGATCTTCTGGAGCGGCGTGATCACCCTTCTGGCCACCGTCTACGTGGTCTGGCTGCTCCCGTTTCACGTCGTGCGGCTCGGCTTCCGCGTGGCGATTCACACCCTGTTCCGCATTCGGGTGGAAGGGCGCGATCGCGTCCCGGCTGGCGGTCCCGCTCTGCTGGTCAGCAACCACGTTTCATTCGTGGATGGCATTCTGATCTCTGCCGCGCTCAACCGCAACGTCCGCTTCATGATCTGGAAGCCCTATTTCACGAACCCGGTGATGGCCTGGGTCTTCCGCCACATTCAGGCGATTCCCGTTGGCACAGGCGGACCGCGCGACATGGTCGCCGCGATCACGAAAGCTCGCGAGGAGTTGAAGCGCGGCCGTGTGGTCTGCATCTTCGCCGAAGGTTCGATTACCCGCACGGGCCACCTTCATCCCTTCAAGCGAGGCCTCGAAAAAATCGTCCAAGGCACGGAAGCACCCGTTATCCCGATGCACCTGGACGGTCTGTGGGGCAATGTGTTCAGCTTCGCTGGCGGCGGATTTTTCTCCAAGTGGCCGACCCGCCTCCGTCAACCCATCACGGTCTACTTCGGCGAGCCCAGGCTCTCCCACGCTACCGCGCGCGACGTCTATCAATCTGTAATGGAGCTGAGTGCGGACGCCGCCGGTATGCGACAAAGCGCTGGCGATACTCTGGGTGAGCGCTTCATCCGCTCGGCCAAAAAGAACTGGAGCAAGTTCGCGATGGCTGATTCCACCGGCCGCGAGCTAAGCCATGGCCGCGCGCTCACGGCCAGCCTGCTGGTCGCGGATTGGGCGCGCGCGCGTTCCAACGATGGAGAAATGGTCGGCATCCTGCTGCCTCCCTCGGCCGCGGCAGCGCTCACGAACATCGGATTGACCATCGCCGGCCGCGTGCCCGTCAATCTCAACTACACCACGGGCGCCGAAGCGCGTAACGCAGCCGTCGAACAGTGTGGAATCCGGATCGTCCTAACCTCGCGGCAATTTCTAGAAAAAGCGAAAATCAATCCTGCGCCGGAAATGGTCTTCGTGGAGGACATTTTCTCCGCGGCAGGACGGTTCCACAAAGCCTGGGCGGCGATCCGCGCCAGATTCGCTCCAGCGCGAACCTTGGCCGCGCGCCGCGAACCCGATTCCCTCGCTACCGTGCTCTTCTCCAGCGGCAGCACCAGCGCGCCCAAGGGCGTGATGCTTTCGCACTACAACATCATTTCGAACATCGAAGCCATGCGCCAGGTATTTCACCTGGAAGAACGCGACCGCGTCGTCGGCGTACTCCCGCTCTTCCACTCCTTCGGATTTACCGTGACGCTATGGCTCCCAGCCATCGGCGGCCTGGGAGCGATCTATCACGTGAACCCCATGGACGCTAAGACCATTGGCGAGATGACGGAGCGCTATCGCGGAACCCTCCTGCTCACAACTCCCACCTTCGCGCTCGGCTACGCGCGCAAATGCACGCGGGAACAGTTCGCGTCGCTTCGTTTCGTTTTGGCCGGCGCTGAGAAGCTGCGCGAATCCGTCGCCAAGGCCTTCGAAGACGCCTTTGGCTTGCCGATTCTGGAAGGGTACGGTTGCACGGAGATGTCTCCCGTGGTGGCCGTGAACTCGATGGGATATGAAGCCGGGCGCGATAGCCAGCATGGCACAAAAGCCGGTACGGTTGGCCGGCCGTTGCCTGGAGTCGCCGTGCGCATCGTCGATCCTGAAACCCTCACGCCAGTCGCAACGAGCACCGAAGGCTTGCTTTTGGTGCGCGGGCCGGGCCGGATGCTCGGCTATCTCGGCCAGCCTGAAGCAACCGGGGACGCCACCCCTGGCGGTTGGTACAACACTGGCGACATCGCCACGTTCGATGACGACGGTTTCTTGAGTATCACGGACCGCCTCGCCCGCTTCAGCAAAATCGGCGGCGAGATGGTGCCGCACGTGAGGATCGAGGAGGCGATTCGCGCCATCACCGGAGGTGCGCCATGTTCCGTCACCGGCCTTCCCGATGAGCGCAAAGGCGAGCGTATTGTCGTGCTCTACACTGCTTCCGGCATCGCGCCCGATGAGGTTTGGCGCGCTCTTGGGGAGACCGGTTTGCCCAAACTCTGGTTACCCAAGCGCGAGGATATTCATTGCGTGGAGGCCATCCCCGTACTCGGCTCGGGTAAAGCCGACTTGCGCGGAGTAAGGGCGCTCGCCTTGCAGCAAGCGCCCGTTGCCTAAAAGGAGCAGTTACGCCAGGTCGAACCGGTCCAGGTTCATCACCTTGCCCCACGCAGCCGCGAAGTCCTTCGCGAACGCCTCTTTCGAGTCGTTGCACGCATAAACCTCCGCGATCGCCCGGAGTTGGGAGTTGGAACCGAACACCAGGTCAACCCGCGTGCCGGTCCACTTGACCTTGCCCGTTGCGCGATCCTGCCCTTCGTATACGCCCTCCTTCGAGGTCGGCTCCCACTTCGTCTTCATGTCCAGCAGGTTGACGAAGAAATCGTTGGTCAGCGTCTCTGGCCGGTCGGTAAAAACGCCGTGTTTGGAGTGATCGAAGTTGGTATTCAGGGCGCGCATGCCGCCGATCAGAACCGTCATTTCAGGAGCGGTCAGCTTCAGCAACTGGGCGCGATCCACCAGCATCTCCTCCGCCGATAGGCCGTTCTTCTTGCCCACGTAGTTGCGGAAGCCGTCTGCTTTGGGCTCGAGCACGGCGAATGATTCCACGTCGGTCTGCTTCTGCGAAGCGTCGGTGCGCCCCGGCGAGAAGGGAACCTTCACGTCGTGCCCGGCTTTCTTCGCCGCCGCCTCAACCGCCGCGCAGCCGCCCAGAACGATCAAGTCCGCAAGCGAGACTTTTTTGCCGCCGGAACCGTTGAAATCCTTCTGGATCGCTTCCAGCTTCTCCAGGACCTTTGCCAATCCCGCCGGCTGGTTCACTTCCCAATCCTTCTGCGGCGCCAGGCGAAGGCGAGCCCCGTTCGCTCCACCGCGTTTGTCGGAGCCGCGGAACGTCGCCGCCGACGCCCACGCCGTCGACACCAGTTGGGAGATCGACAATCCGGACGCGAGAATCTTGGCCTTCAATGCGGCAATATCCTTCTCGTCGATCAGAGCGTGATCCACCGGCGGAACCGGGTCCTGCCAGATCAGCGTTTCCTTCGGAACCAGCGGGCCGAGGTACCGCGAGACCGGCCCCATGTCGCGGTGAGTGAGTTTGTACCAGGCCTTGGCGAACGCGTCGGCGAGTTCCTCTGGATGCTCCAGGAAGTGCTTCGAAATCGGCGCGTAGATCGGGTCCAGCTTCAGGGAGAGATCCGTGGTGAGCATTCCCGGAGCGATCTTCTTCGATTTATCGTGGGCGTCCGGAACGGTGCCCGCCGCGGCCTTATCCTTCGGGGCCCACTGGTTCGCGCCGGCGGGGCTCTTGGTCAGCTCCCAGTCGTACTTGAAGAGGTTCTCCAGGTAATTGTTGCTCCACTTGATTGGGGTGGTGGTCCACGTCACTTCGATTCCGCTGGTGATTGCCGCGGCGCCGGTGCCGGTGCTGAAAGAATTTTTCCAACCGAGTCCTTGCTCCTCGATCGGGGCGCCTTCGGGCGCTGCTCCAACATACTTGTTCGCATCGGCCGCGCCGTGGGTCTTGCCGAACGTATGCCCGCCGGCAATCAGCGCTACCGTCTCATAGTCATTCATCGCCATGCGGAGAAATGTTTCGCGGATGTCCTTCGCCGCGGCGAGCGGATCCGGCTTTCCATTGGGTCCTTCCGGATTCACGTAGATCAAACCCATCTGAACCGCGGCCAGCGGATTGTCGAGCTGGCGCTCGCCCTTATAGCGCTCGTCCCCTAGCCACGTGCGCTCAGGCCCCCAGAAAACGTCGTCTTGGGGCTCCCAGACGTCCTCGCGCCCGCCGCCGAAGCCGAAGGTCTTGAACCCCATCGACTCCAGCGCGACGTTGCCGGCCAGGATCATGAGATCGGCCCAGGAGATCTTCCGGCCATACTTCTGCTTGATCGGCCAGAGTAGGCGGCGCGCCTTATCCAGGCTCACATTGTCCGGCCAGCTATTGAGGGGTGCGAATCGCTGTGTGCCATAGCCCGCACCGCCACGGCCGTCACCGATGCGGTACGTTCCCGCACTGTGCCACGCCATGCGAATGAACAGCGGTCCGTAGTGGCCATAGTCGGCCGGCCACCAGGCCTGCGAATCCGTCATCACGGCGTGCAGGTCCTTGACCACGGCATTCAGGTCGAGGCTCTTGAACTCTTTCGGATAATCGAAATCCTTGTCCATGGGATCGGACAGAGGGGAGTTCTGGTGCAGGATCTTCAGGTTGAGCTGATTCGGCCACCAGCCCTCATTTCCAAAAGTCCCGGCCGCCGTATGTTGGTGCATCGGGCACTTGGATTCAGTCGCCATGTTCTGTATCTCTCCTTTGAATTAGTTCACGCCTACTTAGTTCACGCCTAAGATATTAGGAAGCCCGGCGCGAAGCGCACTTGGTGCAGAGCCCCCGGAAAATGACTTCGCAATCGCGAAGAATCCGTTTGCCGAGCGAGCCTGAAGCAGGCTTCGGCACGTTGTACCACTCCATATCCTCGACATTGCCGCAGCGGTCGCAGATAAAGTGGTGATGCCGCATGCCGGTGGCGTCGAATCGAGCGGCGCGGCCCTCCACCGCCACTTCACGCACCAACCCCGCCTGCACCAGGTCCCGCAAGTTGTTATAGGTGGTGGCACGGGAACAGCGCGGGTCGGCGCGATTCACGGCCTCGAAAATTTCCGCGGCCGTGGGATGCTTGGCCTGCGCCATCAGGAACGCCATCACGGCATAGCGCTGCGGAGTGCATCGCAATCCGCCGGCCTCCAGGGATCGTTTGATCGCCTCGGTGTCCACTACCAATTTAGACTATATCTAATGTGAAAATTTGTCAAGATTCCGGGGTTGAGCTCCGGAGTTGAGTTCCGGGGTTGAATCTCCGGGGTTGAATTTCCAGTGACGAGCGCTACTCGTAGCGCAAAGCTTCCACCGGATCCAGGCGCGCGGCCTTGCTCGCCGGCCAGATACCGAAGAACAACCCGATGCCCACGCTAACCACGATGCCCAAAGCGACGGCCCAAACGGGCACCTCGGTGGGCAGTGTGGGAAACGCGAAGCGGCTGGCTCGCGACACAACCCAGCCCGCCGCCATCCCGATAATGCCGCCCATCCCGGTGAGCGCCACCGCTTCCATCAGGAACTGAAGCACGATATCGGAACGCCGCGCCCCAATCGCCTTGCGAATCCCGATTTCGCGAGTGCGCTCTGTAACCGAAACCAGCATGATGTTCATCACGCCGATTCCTCCCACCAGCAAACCGATGGAGCTCAGCACCACCATCACCAGCGCGACCACCGAGGTAAGCTGCCGGAATTGATCCACCATCTGCTCCGGAGTCGAGATGTAGAAGTTGTCGGGCTTGTCGAACGGAACGTGCCGGTCCTGGCGCAGCACCACTCGCAACTCGTCGATCGCGGCCGCCAGCTTGCCCTGCTTAGGCTGCACGATCAGCAGGTTCTCCTGCACGTTGGGGAACAGCTTGTGCATGGTGAAGTACGGCAGCGCGATGCGATTATCGTCCTGGCCGGGAATCGAGGCCGCCGGGCGGTTCATGACGCCGATCACCTGCAACTCCTGGCCTGCGACGCTGATGGTCTTTTCGATCGCGTTCTCCTGCCCGAACAGCGCGCCGTAAACGTCGAAGCCCAGAACCGCCACCGGCAGCCGGTGCTCGTTTTCGTTGTCCGTGAAGAACCGGCCGGAGCGCAGATCCACCTGCCCGCTGTCCGAGTAATCCGCATCGGTGCCGAACATTTGCGGATTTGCGTACTCATTGCCTTTGTAGCGGGCCTCGATGATGGAGCCGCCGAATTGCTGCGGGGGCATCAGATACGGGCTGACGTGCTCTACGTCGGGGCAGCGCGCCTGAATATCCAAGGCATTCTCGTAGGTGATGGGCTTGCGCTGCCGCTCTTCCGGCGTGCGCCCGTTGAAACCCGCCCCCAGTTGCATCTTGAACACGATGGCTGTATTCGAGCCCAGACTGCGGATGGCGCCTGTGACCGCCCCATCCAGCCCGGCCAGAATCGAGCCGACGCCGATAATCGTGCCGGTGCCGATGATGACGCCCAGAATGGTCAAAAACGCGCGGACTTTATTCTCGCGAATGGTCGACAACGCCAGCCGGATCACTTCGAAAAACAAGCGCATCGATCAAGCCTCCGCCCGCAACGCAACGATGGGGTCAAGCCGCGCAGCCCGGCGAGCCGGGTAGATCCCGAAGAACAGTCCCACAATGGCGGAGAGCCCCACGCCAAGCGCAATCGCGTTCAGCGGAACCTCCATGGGAACCGGCGTGAAACTATTCACCAGGATCGCAATGATGTACGCCAGCATCACCCCGATCAGGCCGCCGATTCCGGAAAGCATGGAAGACTCCACCAGGAACTGATTCAGAATGTCCTGGCGGCGCGCACCCACGCTCTTGCGCACGCCGATTTCGCGGGTCCGCTCCGTGACCGCGGCCAGCATGATATTCATGATCACCACTCCTCCCACCACCATGAACACGCTCACGATGCCCACCGCGGCTCCGGCAATCGTCGCGGTCAGGGAGTCCCAGGTCGATACCAGCGTGTCGGAGGATTGGATCCCGAAGGTGTCATCCTGCTGCGGCCGCAGGTGACGGTAAGAACGGATCAGCGTCCGGATTTCGTCCTCGGCCTCCTCCAGATGGTTCCGGTCGAACGCAGCGAAGTTATATTGCATCCCCGCGCGGTCGCCGTAAATCTTGAAATACGTCTGGTCGGGAATGGCGACGTAGTTGTCCTGGGACTGGCCGAATACGCTGCCCTTCGGTACGCCCACGCCCACCACCTGAAACGGCCGTCCATCCAGTTGAACGTACTTGCCGATAGGATCGGTGTTGGGGAAAAAGTCGATCTTTTAGATCGGAGCCCAGGAACACCAGCTCCAGCCGGCGCTCATCCTCCGCGTCCGTATAGAACCGGCCGATGGCGACTTGCGTGTTGGAAAGCTGGAACGTGTTGGTAGTGCAGCCTTGCAGGCCGACTCCGTCCACCTGGTCGCCTCCATAGCTCACCTGCACGCCCCGGTTCGCCACCAGCCCCACTTCGCGCACCTGCGTGGCATGCGTCTTGACGAACCCATATTCGGCCTGCGTGAGCTGGGGATTGGTCCGCTGCATCTCCAGAAACTTCTTGGCGTCGAAACGCTGGAACACGAACCGGCGCACCGCAAAGCCATCGTTGCCCATGGACGACGCCGTCTCGGCGATATATACGTCCATGCCATGAATCACCGCCATTACCGCGATCAGCGTGGTAGTGGACAGAATGATGCCCAGCAGTGTCAGAAAGCTGCGCAGTTTGCTGGCGCGCAGGGAATCGAAAGCGACTGCTGCCGCCTCAAAAAAGGATGCCTGGGAGGATTGCACTGGGAGAACGTCTCTATTCTTAGGATACGCGGCCTGTTTGGGTTACGGAAACCGGGTCTCTTTTGTTCGAAATTTCTTCCATCCAATCCAGCAGCAGGCCGTCCACCCAGAAGCGCGGCAGGTGGCGGGCGATAAAGCCGACGTGCCCTCCGTGATCCGGCGCGACCAGGCGCAGATTGGCGTAGCGTTTGAACGCGGGATGGTCGTACACCGAAAACGGGATCAGCGGGTCATCCTTGGCCTGAACCAGCAGAGCCGGCACTCGTATCCGTTCCAGGAATTGATTGGAGGCCTGGGTGCGGAAGTATGTCGCGGCGTCCCCGAATCCGAATAATTTCGCAGTGTAGTAGTTGTCGAAATCGATGATGGAGCGGACCTTGGGAAGATGCTCCCGCGTGTAGATGTGCGGGGCCTGAACCGACCGCCGCTCAATGCGTTCTTTCAGGCGTGAGACGAACCGTCCCTGATACAGACGGTTGCGGGGCCGCCCGATGGCCTCGGCGCACACCGCCAGGTCGATCGGCGTGGACACCGCGCAGACGCCGTGCAGCAGATCTCGCGCCTCCTCGCCCAACTCCCCCGCGAGTTTCAACGCGATATTGCCGCCCAGAGAAAACCCCACCAGAAAGATAGGGCCCCGGCTCGCCGCGCGCTGCCGCAGCACATACAGAAGGTCCGAGGTCTGGCCCGCGTGGTAACTGCTGAGCGCGAGGTGCTCCGTTCCGCCGCAACCCCGTAAATTAAGCCGCGCGGTCGAATAGCCGCGGGTGAGGGCGGCATGCGCCAGGCTGATGAGATACCCGGAAGTGCTGGACCCTTCCAAGCCATGCACCATCACGATGTCTCCGGCAGCTTTCCCCTCCGGCTGTTGTGCGTGAGCCAGAACCTGAACCTCCGGCTCCGTGCGGTACACCATCGCCTCCACCGGCCAGCGCCCGATCTCCGGCCTCCGCCAAAAATTACCCGCGATGGTGGACAGATCCCGGTTGCGAAAGAAGGGATGAAAGTGCCCCAATTTACGATTGTACGGGTTGGGCGGTGTAGAATCGAGGCATAATGCTGACGCGGCTCTATATCGACAACTTCCGCTGCTTCGAGAAGTTCGAGTGGAAGCCGGGGCGGAAGCAGCTCATTCTAGGGCGGAATGGGACGGGGAAGACGTCGCTGATGGACGCTCTGCGATACCTACGCCTGACCGCAGCGAGAGGAGACCGACTGGAAAGCTGGTTCAAGCTGGACCAGCGTACCCTCTGGCTTGATCAGCGCGAACAGGTCTTCGAGATCGAAGCTCAGATTGAGCGGCGGAACTACACCTATCGACTGGTTATAGAGCCCAAGGGACAACCGAGGCGCCCCGTTGTGCGGGCCGAAAGCCTCAGCCTGAACGGCCAGCCGGTGCTCGTTGTCGAAAACGGTAGGCTGATTGCGGTTGGTTCCGAATCGCGACCGGGCTATGCGATGGAGCAAAGCCGTGCGGCGCTGCCAACGGTTGCGGAGGATTCGAACGGGCGCGATCTGCGCAGGTTCCGCGACTGGCTAGGAAGGCTTGTGTGTTCGCACATCAACCCGTTCTCGATGGTGGCGCGAGCGGAGAAAGAGGCCTTAAGGCCTAGAGTCGACCTGGCAAACATGGCGGGTTGGTATCGGCACCTCGTGCAAGCGCGGCGGAGGGAAGATCTTGCCTTCCTGAAGGACTTGCGAAAGAGCCTAGACGGCTTCGACCAACTCTTCCTGGAAGACGCTGGGGAAAGTGTCCGCGTTCTGTACGCCGAGTTCCTGCGAGACGGCAGAAGCGTGAGAATTCCGTTCAGTAAGCTCTCCGACGGGCAACGGTGCCTCATCTGCCTGTATGCGCTCATGCATTTTGTAGTCTCCAGGGGCGACCTGGTCATTATCGACGAGCCCGACAATTTCATCTCCTTGCGCGAGATTCAGCCTTGGCTCATGGCAATTGAGGAGATCGCGGACGATCAAGATGGCCAGATTATCCTGATATCGCATCATCCAGAGATTCTCAACCAGTGGGCTCCATCGTACGGTGTGCAATTCATACGCGACGGCGCTGGTCCCGTAAGTGTCGAAAAGTTCCAAGGCGATCCGGAAAGCCCTCTTTCAGCAGCGGAATTGGTAGCCCGCGGATGGGATCGTGAGTAGACCTTTTTCTCAGGTCATAGTCCTCGCGGAGGACAGGCGCCACCAAAGGTTTGTCGCCCGATACCTCAAGCGGAGCAAGTACAAGGGTGAGATCCGCCTTGAGAACCTACCCAGTGGCAGGGGCTGCGGCGAGCAGTGGGTTCGCGAGAATTACGCTCGCGCCGTGGGAGCATACCGTGCGCGATCCAAGCGCACAAAGACGGCTCTGATTGTCGTTATCGACGCCGACAAAGGCGACCTGAACCGCCGTGTCCGGCAGTTAAGCGATGGGCTAGGAAGCGACCCGCGACAAGAAGACGAAGCGATTCTACACTTCATACCGCGGAGGCACGTCGAAACGTGGATACTACATCTCACAGGTAAGGCCGTAGACGAACGATCGGACTACCACAATCGAGATGTAGACGATTTGATCCCGAACGCGGCGAACACCTTCCATGATTGGACCACAAAAACGCCAACAGATTGCCTTCCTTCCGTCAGGGCGGCCATCCACGAGACCAAACGCCTCTCATGACCGGTCTCTTCTCCCCACCCCTCCCCGTCGGCTCCCCCGCCCCCGATTTCGCGCTGCCGGATCAGGACGGCAACCCCGTCTCCCTCGCGAGCCTCAGGGGCCGCAACGTGGTGCTCGTCTTCTACCCCGCCGACGACACCAGCGTCTGCACCCAACAGCTCTGCGAATTTCGCGACCGCTGGCCGCTCGCGCAACAAAAGAACACCGTGGTGTTTGGGGTGAACCCCGGCAAAAGCCACGCCAAGTTTCGAGACAAATACCAATTCCCCTTCCCGCTACTGTTCGACCAGGGCCAGAAAGTTGGTGCGGCCTACGGGGCGAAGGGTTTGGTTGTCCCCAAGCGCACGGTCTATTTGATCGGGCCGGACGGCGTCATCCGCTACGCGCAACGGGGCAAACCCGAACCGGAAGAAGTGCTCGCCGCGGCCGTATGACGCTGCCGCGCTTCTACCCGATTCTCGATACCGCCACCGCCGCCAGGCACTCGATCGGCATCGCCGATGCGGCCACACAGATTCTCGAAGGCGGCGCGGCCATCCTTCAATTCCGCCACAAGGGCTTTTGGTCGCGCGAAGTCTTCGAAACCCTGGACCGCATCGCCGAAATGTGCCAGGCGTGCGGCGTGCCGCTGATTGTGAACGACCGCGCCGATATGGCCCGCATCGCTCGAGCCGGCTTGCATCTCGGCCAGGACGATTTGCCGCCCTCTGCCGCTCGCGAAATCCTGGGTGACGCCACGCTGGGCTTCTCCACCCACAATGAAGCGCAATTGCTCGCCGCCGCAACGGAGCCGGCCGACTACCTCGCGCTCGGTCCGATTTTCGGAACAGTCTCTAAGGCGAATCCTGACCCCATTGTCGGCTTGGATGGGCTCCGCCGCCTGCGTCCGCTCACCAATCGGCCCTTGGTGGCCATCGGCGGAATCACTCGGGCGAACGCTCGGGCCGTGCTTGAAGCCGGAGCCGATTCCGTCGCCGTCATCGGTGATCTCTTCCCCGAAGATCTTGCAGATCCCGGCACCATCGCCGCGCGCGTCAAGGAATGGATCAAGATCCGTTAGGGGCAAATCGTCAAGGAATGTACTGCACTTCTTCTTCCAGGCGCAATCCGTACGCCTCGAAGACCCGCGATTTCAGCAGCTCGATCAATTCCCGTAGCTGCGCGGACGTTCCTCCGCCGGTGTTGTAGATCAGGTTCGCGTGATAATCGGCCACGCGAATCCCGCCGATGGTCATTCCCTTTGCGCCCACGCTCTCCAGGAAAAACGCCGACGGCACTTTGCCTTCGCGAATCACCCGGTGCGGCACCCGCGCTTGCACTTGCTCCGGCAGCTCCGCCAAAATCAGGTTCTTGAAAATGCTGCCCGCGCAGCGCATCGACGGCGGATATTTCTCATTGCGAATGGCCAGAGTGTCACCGGCGGCCTTACGCAACTCCGCCGAATCGGCTCGCTCCAGCCGGAGCACAGCCGAGGTCACGATCCAGTCTTTCTGTCGCTTGAAGACACTCTCGCGGTAGGCGAAGTCGCACTCCGCATTGCCTATCTCCCGAAAGCAGGAGCCATCGAAGAAGCGCACCGATGCAACGCGCTCCTGGATCGAATGTCCATACGCGCCCGCATTCCCATAAATCGCTCCGCCCACCCAGCCGGGGATGCCGGTCATTGTTTCCAGGCCGCGCAGGCCTCGTTCGATGCTGAGATCCACCAGATCCTGCAATACAGCCCCGGCTTGTACCCGTATGGTTTCTCCTGACACCTCCATCCGATTTGCCGTGAACCGCACCACTGCGCCGGGAAAACCATCGTCCGGCACGATCAGATTCGTCCCGCCGCCGATCAACGCGAGCCCGCAAGCAGCATCGCGAAACTCAAAAAAGGAAGCTAGAGCCTCCTCCGCGGAGATATCGATCAGCATCCCAGCCGGCCCGCCGATACCGAATCGGGTGTGTTCGCTCAAAGGGACTTGCTCGGAAACCTTAAGGTGAGGAATCGCGCGCAGACGCGAAAGCATTATCCTCAGAGTAATATGTTCCCTGGTTTCCCACCCGAAGCCCTCAAGTTCCTGCGAAGCCTGGAGCGCAACAACCGCCGCGAATGGTTCCAGCCTCGCAAAGAGATTTTCGACACGCAGCTCAAGGCTCCCATGGTCGATCTGGTGGAGGCGATCAATGCCGAATTGCCCGCTTTCGCGCCGGAGCACATCAACGATCCCAAGCACGCCATCTATCGCATTTATCGCGACACGCGCTTCAGTCCCGACAAGACTCCGTACAAAACCCATATCGCGGCGATCTTTCCCAGGCGCGGTCAGGGCAAGCACAGCTCGGCCGGATTCTATATTCACTTGGAGCCGAAGTTCTTCGGCGTCGCCGCCGGCGCCTACATGCCCGGACCGGATGAGCTGTTCGCCATGCGCACCTGGATCTCGGAGAACCACGAAGCTCTGCGCAAAGCCGCGCGCGGCCCGGAAAAACTGATGGGCAAGCTGCATGGCGACTCCTTGAGCCGCGTCCCTAAGGGCTTCGATCCGCAGCACCCGGCCAGCGACCTGATCCGCATGAAATCGTGGCTGTATTGGGTGGAACTGGATGTGAAGCTGGCGCAATCGCCGAAGCTGCTGGGTGAGGTGTTGAAGCGCTTTCGCGCAGCCGCGCCCGTGGTGGACATGCTCAACAGCGGCCTGCTCAACAGGGTCCTGCTGAAGAAGCGTTCGGCGAGCGGTCAGCATGCTTCCTAAGTTCCTGCTACTGGCGATCGGCGCGAGCAGCGTCTTTGGCGCCAGCCCAGTCTCGCGGTTCGCGCCCTTCGAGGGCGGGCGCGTTCATTATGAAAGCTACGGCGTCGGTAAGGAGGCGGTGGTCTTCATCCACGGCTGGACTTGCGATCTCACTTTCTGGCGCGCGCAGGAGCCGGTTTACCGGGCCCATCGCTCTCTCCTCATCGATCTTCCCGGCCATGGCGAAAGCGACAAGCCCATGGCCGCCTATCCCGCGGAGTTCTTCGCACGCGGCATTGAAGCCGTCATCAGCGACGCGGGAGTGGAGCAAGCCATTCTGGTCGGTCACAGTCTAGGCGGACCCATCGCCTACGCCTTCATCCGCATGTTTCCGGAGCAGGCGAGGGCGCTGGTGCTGGTGGACTCGACCGTGGGCGCCGAACCCAATACTGCCAGCTATCGCGCGGCGCAGCAGCAGCGCTATGAAAAACGCGCGCAGAGTCTGACGGGACCGGCCGGTGAAAAATATTTCCTGGCGCAAGTCGAAGGGATGTTCTCGCCCAAGGCCTCACCGGCGTTGCGCTCCGAGATTCGAACCAAGATGCTGGCCACGCCGGAATGGGTGCGCGTCGCCGCTGTCACCAGCCCTTCGCAGCTCGACCCTCCGCCGCCGGGGCAAATCTTCCCCATCCCCGCCTTAGCGATCCAGGCTGCGCAAAAGGGAACCGAGCAGCGCGCGGCGGCCATGCGAACCATCTTCCCCAGTCTGCGCCTGGAAAAGTGGGAGCATAGCGGACACTTCCTGATGATGGAGGATCCGGCGCGATTCAACCGGTCGCTGGAAAAGTTCCTCGCCGGACTGCAATAACTACTTGGTTTTGCGCAGCGCCAAAAGAAGATTGGACTGGCCGCGGCGCCGGTAACCCAGCGCGAAATCCAGCGGCTGCACTCCGGGCGCATCGTAAGCTGCCTTGAGATCGTCCTGGTTCCAATCCTTGAACATCTGGATCGGTTCGGAGTAAGTCCCGAACAAATGCACATCCCATCCCGCGGGCTCGAAGTAATGATACGGGATTCCGGAATCCTCCTCGATCACCGCCTTGCTTTTGGTCAGGATGGTGGACCGGATGGTGGAGAAATACGGCTTGTGCATCAAGTATGATGCAGCCTTGATCAGCGTGACCGTGTCCGGAAGGTTCTTCAGGTATTGCGTCACTCCCGGCCTGCGCTTGATCCTGGAGTTTTCCAGATTCACCGAGAGGTAGCGCAACGTGCGAACGCCGTGGCGCGCGTCGCTGAATTGGATCGCGACGCCCGTGGTCTCCGGCTTGGGGATGTTCGCCAGCGGCAGCACCGCGCCGTTCGGGGAAATCCCGATCGGCGTAACGTCATTGATCGTAAAGCCGGCGCGCGAGATCAGGAACACCAGCAGCGGCAGCACGCCGTTCAGATCGCTCTGGGTGACGTCGCGGCGCATATCGTCGGTCCTGAAGAATCCCAGCGCCACCACCGCGCTCAAGCTCTGCCGCAGCTCCGCGAAGTACGCGGGCGTGTAATCGGCGATGGAAGCCGGGACGCAACCCGCCGGCTCCAGGCCGATCATCACGTACTCCCGGGCGTCCGGATAAAAGGCCAACAGATTCGCGGCGTCTGGTCCGCCAAACGGATAAAACGCGAGATTCGCGGGAGCCGTGGGAAGATTCCGGGATCTCCATGCTTCGATCCGGCTAAGGTACTGCTTGCTCAAATTGGACCAATCCGCGGCCGCGAATCGGGAGTATTCGTTCCAGGCTGCCTTCTGATCCGCCGTGAGCGAAGCGTTGAACGCGCTGGCGTTTTGCCCGGCGATCCACTGGGCCGCGCTGCTCCACTGTCCTCCTGGGGCCTGAACCGCGCAGACCGGCTCGGAGGTGGCTACGTCCGCGGGAGCGCACACCAGCCCCACAGGGCACAGTAATAACGCAAGCACGGCGAGACCCCGCATTCTTGCTATTGTATCGGATCGTTCCGGGCATTGGCTTAGGGCATAATGAAATCTCATCTCGTTTATGCCCAAGATTACTTACATTTCTCACCAGGGAGAGAAGTTTCAAATCGAAGTGCCCAACGGCGAATCCGTGATGGAGGGCGCGGTGCGCAACGGTATCGACGGTATCGTGGCCGAATGCGGCGGCTCCTGCCTGTGCGCCACCTGCCACGTTTATGTCGACGAAGCCTTCCTGCCGCTCCTGCCGCCCATCGGCGAGGAGCAGGACGCCATGCTCGATTCGACCGCGTGTGAACGCATGCCCAACAGCCGCCTGAGCTGCCAGATCGCCGTGCGTCCGGAGCTGGATGGTTTGATTGTGCACATGCCTGAATATCAGAAGTAGATGCAAGAAGCAGTTGTCATCGCGGGGGGTGGGCAGGCCGGGTATCAGATCGCCGCCTCTCTGCGGACGGAGGGCTATGACGGCCCCATCGTTCTCATCGGTGAGGAGCCTCATCCGCCCTACCAGCGTCCGCCTTTGTCCAAAGCCTTCGTAATGGGCAAGCAGGATCAGGCGCGTCTGCTGTTGCGTCCGGAAGCGTTTTATTCCGCGCACAACATTGAGTTGCTCGCCGGAGAGAAGGTCGCCGTCATAGAACGAATCACGCGAAGAATCCGCCTGAAATCCGGCCGCCAGTTGAGCTACAGCAAGCTGGTTCTCGCCTTGGGCGCCCGCAACCGCCGGCTTCCCACGCCCGGAGGCGAACTGGAAGGCGTGTGCTATCTGCGCACTCTGGGCGATGCGGTGGAGCTCAAGCAGCGCCTGGAGCAGGCTCAGAACGTGGTCGTGATCGGCGGCGGCTTCGTCGGTCTGGAGGTCGCCGCGTCCGCGCGAGCCTTGGGCAAAACGGTGACCGTCATCGAGACTCTGCCAAGATTGATGGCTCGCGCGGTTGGCTCAACCATCTCCGAATTCGTCCGCGCCGCCCACACGGCCCAAGGTGCGGAGATCGTCCTGAACGCCCAGGTTCGCGAGATTCGAGGCTCCGCGGGCCCAGCCCCAAACAAGGTTCGCGAAGTGGTGCTGAGCAACGGCCGCGCGATTCCAGCCGACCTGGTGATGGTGGGCGTCGGCGTCGAGCCGCGCACCGGATTGGCGCAGGAAGCCGGATTGCCGGTGGACAACGGAATCGCCGCCGACGAATTCCTGCGCACCGCCGACGAGCACATCTTCGCCATCGGCGATTGCGCCCAGTATCCCAGCGCATTTGCGGAGGTGCGAGTGCGCCTGGAATCGGTGCAGAACGCCGTCGATCAAGGCGTGTCGGTGGCTCGCACCATCGCCGGAAAGCCCGCCCCCTATCGCGCGGTGCCGTGGTTCTGGTCGGATCAGTTCGAGATCCGTTTGCAAATGGCCGGTCTGCCTCATGGGCATGACCGCCAGGTGATTCGCGGCGATCCGCAAGCCGGCAAGTTTTCGGTGTTTCATTTTCGCGCCGGAAAACTCTGCTCCGTCGATTCCGTAAACCGGCCGGCCGATCATATGACCGCGCGAAAAATGCTGGCCTCTCGCGCCGCACTCACGCCCGAGCAAGCCGCCGACGAAAGCTTCGATCTCAAGACGCTATGAGCGGGGTGCGCCTTCGTTCCGTCTTTGGCGGCTTCGTGACCCTAGTCCTGGCCGCCGGAGCGCTGTGCCTCGCAGCGGGGACGATTCTGGGGATCGCGAATTTCAGGGACGTCGGCTACCCGGATAGCGCCAACGTCTGGAGCGTAGGCGCACTGGTCCGTTCGGGCCGACTTTACCCCGATTTCAACCGCCCGCCCTATTTGGTGACGCTCTACGGGCCATTGACTTACTTCGTGCTGGCTGCGCCTTACGTGCTTGCGCAGGCGATACGCGTTGACCCACAGATTCCTATGCGGCTGGCTGAGGTGGGCGCGCTGCTGGCTTGCTTGTGGCTCGTTCACCGCATTGCCCAGCGCCTGTACCGCTCCTCACGCATCGTCTGGACCTCCGTGCTCTTCGCGGCGTCGTCCGCCGCTTTGGCCTCCTGGATCACGCAAATCCGCGGCGATTTGCCCGCCGTCGCCGTGTCGCTCCTGGCAGTCCATCTGGGTCTCCGCCTGCGTCTCAGAACGATCAGACGCTCTTCGCAAGTGTTGGTGGCGGGCCTCTGCGCGGGTCTCGCGATTGTCATCAAACAGACCTTCTGGGCCGCGCCGATCGCCATGATTGCCTGGCTGATCTACCTTCGCCGTTTCAAGGACGCCGCCGTCTGCGCCGCGGCCTCCGTAGTAACCATCGTCAGCATTTACGGCTTCACTCTGTGGCGCGAACCCTTGGGGTGGAAGCACCTCGCCGCGATGACCCACCCGTCGCTCGACTATCGCGGAGCCGTCACGCTGCTCTCGCAAGCCGCTTCGCAACCCGCTGCACCCTTCGCGCTCCTCGGAGCCGCTTTAGCCCTGCGGAGAACCACTGCCCAGCGAACGCTGCTTCTCTTCTATTGCGTGGCAGCCTGGCTGATCGCGATCTTCACGGTTGCCCAGGTAGGCGCGAACATCAATTACTTCTGGGAGCCTCTCCTCTCTTCGTCGATCTTTGCCGGAGCGGGACTGTGCGAGCTGATGAGAAGACCGCTTCGCATCCCGCCAGTGGGCTTCGCCGTCCTTGCGATCCTGCTTTGTTGGTTATTGGTTCCAACCCTGCTGCATGACTACTACGATTTGAGAAGATCGTTCCACCAAGCCAGAGCGTATCGAGCCGGCAAAGCCGAGTGGCAATCCTTCGCCGCCGCGGTTTCCGGCCAGCGCCTGCTCTCGACCTTCCCCGACGTGGCCGTGCTCAGCTCGACTGTGGAAATGCCGGACCCGTTTATGAACACGCTACTGGAGCGCCGCGGCGCATGGGACTCAGAACCGGTGACCGATGCTATCGCCCGCGGCGCATACGTCCTAATCGTTATGGGAAGAGGAGAAGTCGACGCGCCCCGCAGCTTTCGCGGCGTTCCTCTCTGGAGCCCAAAAATCTGGAGTGCGGTGAAGCAAGCCTACAAACCGGCCTGCATGTTCGACGGCATGGAAATTTGGCAGTCGGCACAAAGCGTCAATGAGCTCGATGGGTTGCGGACCATCGGCTGCGTGCCTCTCTCCCTCGCCGGGAATTAAGATTAAAGTTTATGATTATTTGCGTCAAGAACCTGCGTGTCTCCAGCATCCTGGGAGTCTACGAAGAGGAGCGCCGGACCGAGCGCGACATCATCATCAACGTTCGCGTCGAATATAACGCGAATGAGGCTCTGAAGTCCGATGCCCTGGAAGATGCGCTGGACTACAAGCAGGTGCGCGACCGCATCGTGAACTTCGTCACCGGCACTCAATTCAAGCTGCTCGAAAAACTGGCCGACGGCATTTTACAGGAGCTGAAGCAGGACTCGCGCGTCACGCGAATTCACCTGGAGGTCGATAAGCCGCACGCCTTGCGGCTGGCCGAATCCGTGTCGGCGATTATCGAGTGGGAGAGAACCGCCTAAAAGCAAAAGGGCGAGCCCGAAGGCCCGCCCACTCGCCACTTGAGCTCTTGAGAATCTACTTCGTTCCCGCCGTGCGCCAGCCTTCCGCGTAGGTCTCGCGGACCACCTTCGAATACGGCACCGAGCTGACAACGGTGCGGATCTCGATCTGGCGATGGCGCTCCACCGTGGTCTTCTTCGAACCGCCGCCCTCTTCGCCCCAAACCAGAGTGAGCTCCTCGCCAATCTCGATGTCCGGATCCACCATGCCCAGTGACAGCATGGACCGCTCATTGTAGCTGGTGCCGGCGAACATCGAGAATCCCACCACCTTGCCCTTCTTCAAAATCTTGTCGTAGGATGCCGAACCGTAGTTGGACAAAGGCAGGTCGATGTACTTGTACGGCTCCACGCCCGGCTCGAACATGGAGCGGAAGACCTTGGCCACGTCATCGGAATTCCACGCGAAGGTGACCTTCTTGCGATGCGGCTTGTCCGCCACCTTCTGCAATGCTTCCTTGCCGATGAAGTCGTGGTCGAACTTCACGAAGGGCCCATAGCCCAGCTCATACGGCGTCAGATAGTAATCTTCAACGTTGTTCGAGTAGAAGCTGCCCGCCAGACCGCAGGTGGCTTCGTAACCGTCCGCCGGCAGCCATTGCCGGTAGCTCTTCATCTTTTCACCGGTGTAGACGGCCGGAAGCGGCGAAGGAATCCAACCGGATTCCAGCGTGTTGGTGGCGTAAGCGCGCGATCCCACCAGGTGCAGGCCGAACTCCTTGCCCGCCGCGACAATGGCGTCGCGAATCTCGTCGCCTTCCTCATACGGCCCCCAGATTTCCAACCCGGGAGCTCCCGCCATGCCGTGACGCAGCGCGCGAACCTTGCGCTTGCCGATGTTGATCGCGTCCATGGTGAAGAACTTGATGTCCGGCACCGGGCCGCCGTTCAGTTTCTCAATCAGCTTCCACGCGTTCGGTCCCTGAATCTGGTAGCGGTAGGAGATGCGCTTCACCGGCTTGCCGTGCGGGCGCGAGGGGGAGCGGTCATCCTTCACGATGGTCACGTTGTACCCGCCCGTCGCCGCCTGGAACTGAATCCAGTTGGCGGAAGGCGCGCGTCCCACGAACACCAGTTTGTTCTGCTCCAGATGGAATAGAATCCCGTCGCCGATCACGTGGCCGCTATGGCCGCACGGCACGAATTGCTTGGCGCGGTTCACCGGGAACTTGGCAAAGCTGTTGATCGCCATGTCCGAGACCATCTTGAGGGCGTCCGGCCCTTCAATGTAGATATCCACCATGTGGTGGGATTGGTCGAAGAGAACGCAGGACTCTCGCCAGGCGCGCTGCTCATCGCGCCAATTGCTGTACTCGGGAGGAACCACCGGATACACGTAAGCGCCGATCTGCGAGTTGCGGATCATGTTTACGGGATTGCCTACGGCCTGTAGCAGCTCCTCCAAATTCTTGTGACTCATTGACTCTGATAGCTCCTTTTATTGACCAACGCTGGTTTGCCCGCGGCGAGCCTGATCGCCCAGCGGTTTTGCATGCAGTTTCGTTGCCTCAAAGAGCATAACACGACTCGGTTGAAGGCCGTCAGCCGCCCGGAATCGGCTCGCTACACACGGAGACTAACTTTTTTGCGTTTAGTTTCACTTTTCTCTTGACGTGACTACTTAGTCACGTTAGTATTGAGTCACGTAAGGAGGCATTATGAAACTTGACGATATGACCCTGGACGTGAATCAGCACGTCGAAATCAAGGCCGCCATCGGCGACGTCTTCCGCGGCGTTCTGCACCGCTTTGGCGAGGGCTTCTCCACTCCGAAAGGCGAATCCTTGCAAATGATTCTGGAGCAATGGCCGGGCGGGCGCTGGTTCCGCGATCGCGGCAACGGCATCGGCCACCTGTGGGGGCACGTGCAGGTGATCAAGCCGCCGGTTCTGCTGGAGCTGAGCGGTCCCATGTTCATGTCTTATCCGGCCATCAACCACATGGAGATCAAGCTGGAAGAAATCGCCGGCGGCACTCGCCTGGCCCTGCGCCACCGCGCCCTCGGCTTTATCGATCCGGCGCATCGCGAGGGAGTCCGCGAGGGCTGGCAACATATGTTGAACGCCATCGGTGAGGATTGCGCGTCCAAATCCGCGGCGGACCGAAAGTGAAGCCTGACGACCTGGACCCGGTCTGGAAGGCTCTCTCCGATCCGACCCGGAGAGCCGTTCTAGATTTGCTGCGCCAGGGCTCGCGCACCACCACCGAAATCGTGGACGCGTTCCCGCACCTGACGCGCTTCGGCGTCATGAAGCACATCGACGTGCTGCGTGAAGCCGGCCTGATTGACACGCGCGAAGAGGGCCGCCAGCGCGTCAATTCGCTGAACGTCGTGCCCATTCGCCAGATCTATGAGCGATGGGTCGGCCGGTTCGAAGAGCTCTGGTCCAGCCACCTGCTCCGCATCAAGGAAATCGCGGAGAGCCAAGCGGCCCCAGAGCCAGCCGCGGCGCAAAAGCGCAAGAAGAGCTAACAGGCTGCTGAAAAAGGGGGACACTCTTCCCTGTCCACACGGTTCGAGCCACGGATTTGCAGCCGCTTACGGATGGGGACAGGGAAGAGTGTCCCCTTCTTTCAGCACACTCAAAACAAATTCAGAAGGAGAACGAACATGACCGCAACAGAAACAATTCACGCAGTGGTTTCCCAACAAGAATGGCTTCAGGCGCGCAAGTCGCTGCTGGAGCAGGAACGGGCGCTAACCCACCAGCGCGACCAACTCAGCCGTAAGCGGCGCGCGCTGCCCTGGCTCAAGGTGGAAGCGGATTACGTTTTCGACGGCCCTGGAGGGAGCATCACGCTCTCCGAGCTTTTCGCCGGCCGTACCCAGTTGATCGTTTATCACTTTATGTTCGGTCCGGATTGGGCCGAGGCATGCCCGAGCTGTTCCATGGTCGCCGACAACATCGACGCAGCGCTGGTGCATCTCGAGCAGCGCGACACTGCGTTCGCGATGGTTTCGCGCGCGCCCATCGAAAAAATCGAAGCGTTCCAGAAGCGCATGGGCTGGACTTGCCAGTGGGTTTCCGCCTACCGGAACAGCTTCAATCGCGACTATCACGTGTCGTTCACCCAGGAGGAAATGGAGAGTGGGAAGGTCTCTTACAACTTTGAAATGACCCGGTTCCCCGCTAATGAGGCGCAAGGCGTAAGCGTATTCTATAAAGACGCTTACGGCTCGATCTTCCATACCTACTCGGCTTACGCGCGCGGCGTCGAGGGGCTCCTGGGAACTTACGACCTGCTCGATATGACGGCCAAGGGCCGCGACGAAGACGATCTTCCCCACCCCATGGCCTGGATTCGCCATCACGATCGCTACCCGGATCGTGACCAAAATGTCCAACCGGCGCGCTCCGCACACGCGTGCTGCCATTCGACGGAGCAGTCATGAACCCGGCGTGCTGTTCTCAGCCGCGCCAACGCCCGTGGCTGCGCCAACGCCCCTGGCTGAATGCCAGCGGCGGCGCGCTTCGAAGCATACTTCCGGGCGCGGTCGCGATCCTGTTGCCGAAATGCCCCCTGTGCCTGGCCGCGTGGGTGGCGGCCGGCACGGGAGTCGCGATTCCGACCCTGCTCGCCAGCAGCGTCCGGCCCCTTCTTGCGATCGCTTGCGTGGTCTCGGCGATCCTCCTGCTCCGCCAGAGAGGCGTGTCCCGCGCGCCCAGACCGTTACATATTCCAGAGCCTCGCTCCAGCGGCGCCTAAAGTTTTTCGCTGTTCAGAATCTCTTTTACTACTTGGCCCACCGAAGTCAGAAACGGATCGAGCTGTGACGGTTTTTCTATGTAGGGGATCCCAAGGCCGGCGGCCTGAAGCTTGTCGCTGCGCGCCCGCGAGGAGGTCAGGATGGCGATCGGCACGCGTGCAAGCCGCGAAGAGCGCTTCAGATCGCGCAGCGATTCAAAGCCGTCCGACCGCGGCGTGTTCAAATCCATCAGGATCAAATCCGGGAGCCGGTCCCCCTTCTTTGGAGCCACGCACAGAGAGCGGACGGCGTCCTGGCTGGTTTGAAACTTGAGCAGAAAATAATCAATCCCGTATTTCTTAAGCGCCAGCTCCACCAGAAAAACATCCGCGGGATTGTCTTCAATCAACACGATCTGCGCGGGCTGAGTGTTCATTGCGAGTCCAGCACCGGCAAAGTGAAATGAAAGGTTGATCCTTCTCCGGCGGCCGACGCAGCCCAAATCCGGCCGTGATAGCGCTCCACGATCTTGCGGCACATCGCCAAACCCAACCCGGTGCCAGGATACTCGCTACCGTTGAGCCGTTTGAAGGGAGCGAAGATCGCGTTGAGGTGTTCCGATTCGATTCCTATGCCGTTATCGGCAACGGAAAAATCCCAGAGATTCCCAGTTTTGTTCGCGGAAACGTGAATTTGAAGCGGGACGTCCGGGCGGCGGTACTTAATCGCATTGCCTACGAGATTTTGAAAAAGAAGCGTTAGCGGATAGGCCTCCGCCAGCACTGTCGGCAGCCGGTCGCGCGTGATGACCGCTCCGCTTTCAGTTACTGGCGCCTGCAGGTAGCCCAGTGTCCGGTCGAGAACCGCATTGCAGTCGGTAGGGCGCCGTTCCTCAACCTTTTGCTGATCCACCGACCAATATTCGCGCAGATCGGTCAGCAGAGCTTCCATCCGCTTGGCGCCCTCGACCGCGTATTCCATGTATTGCCGTTTTTCCGGGTCAAGAGCACCGTCAAGCGATGCGGCCAGCAACTGCGTGTAACTCATCACCATTCGAAGCGGCTCTTGCATGTCGTGCGACACCGCGTAAGAAAAATACTTCAGATCCGCGTTCGCGCGCAATAAAGCCTCATCGGCCAGCCTTCGAGTGGTAATGTCGATAAACGTCACCACGACACCGTCGATGCGATCGTCACTGGTGCGGTACGGATGGACCCGCGTGGAATACCAGCGTCCCGCATCGTCCTGGACTTCGCGTTCAATCGGAACCAGGCGGCTGAGCACGGTCTCCGCGTCCTTGCGCAAGTCCGCGTAGCCGAGCCGGCTGGTGAGATCGGAGATGGGGCGGCCCTGATCCGTGGTTCGCACATTGAACAGATCGCCCAGCCCGGGAGTGAAGCGCAGAATGCGAAGGTTGCGGTCCAGGAATAACGTAGCGATGTCCGTCGCCATCAGTAAGTTCTGAAGGTCGGTGGAAAGCTGGGCCAGTTCCTCCATCTTATGCCGGTTCTGTTGATTCACCGTCTGGAGTTCTTCGTTGATGCTTTGCAGCTCTTCTTTCGAGGTTTCCAGTTCCTCCATGGTGGAGCGCAGCTCCTCATTGGTGGATTGCATTTCCTCGTGGGAGGCCTGCATCTCTTCCCGGCTGGTTTCGTGTTCTTCAATCACCGCCTGCAATCGCTGGCGGGCTTGATTGAGCTCCTCCTGGAGAGCTCGGCCTGGTCCTGTGCCTGGACCCGATTGCCTCTCGCTTGCGTCCGCGCCCTGCGGCTCCCGTTCCTCGAAGATGACCAGAACGAATCCTTCCTCATCCTGCTCGAGCGATGGCCGGACATGTAAAGCAACCGGAGTGGGGGTTCCATTGAAGCGAACCGGGATCGGCCTGGAATCCAGCAATTGTTTTTTTTCACGGGCCTGGTGAAGCAATGCCTGGAGCTCAATCCGAAGCTCCTCACGCACCAGTTTCACGGCGCTCGCGGTCGGCTCCCCACCCGGAGGAAGGAGGAATCGCCCGGCGTGTTCCGAGAGATGAAGAATCCGGTCGTCCGCGCCAATGAGAATACTGGGCGGGGCGTATTTCTCCAGCATGCGTTGATGCAGGTTGCCATAAACGGTCGCGGGAGCAGCCCGTGGATGACGCGTGGAGGGTTCTCCGGTGAAACGAGTGCGGGTGAGCGGAAAGACCGGCAGACTGGGCTCGCGGGGCGGCACATCGCGCTTGCGGAAGAAGCACAATTTCTTATCTACAACCCGGAACAGGTCCATGGCGTCGAGGGTCTCGGCCGATCCCAACAAAAGGACGCCGTCCGGATTCAAGGCGTAATGGAACACGTCGATCAAATCCTCCTGCGCGTCACGCTCAAGATAAATCAAGAGGTTCCGGCAGGAAATCAGGTCCAGCTTGGAAAACGGGGGATCCGCGAGAACGTTATGGGGAGCGAAGATCACCAGATCGCGAATTTCCTTTCGAATCCGATAGCCGCCGTTCTCCTTCTGGAAGAACCGTTTCAAACGCTCCGGGCTAACGTCCGCTTCAATGTCGCCTGGGTAGAAGCCATCCCGGGCTTTCTCGATCGCGCCGCCGTGCAGATCCGAGGCGAATACTTGAATCTGGGGCGGAGCTTCGCGGCGGCCCGCCTCCTCCGCAAGCAGCATGGCGATGGAATACGCTTCTTCTCCGGTGGCGCATCCGACCGACCATGCGCGGACACTGTCCGAGCTTCCCTTGTTTGCGAACAGCCGGCCAATTTCCGTTTTCTCCAATTTGTCGAAAACCTCGGAGTCGCGAAAAAACTGGGTGACTGTAATGAGAAGATCGTCCGCCAAGGCGCGAACCTCCTTGGGGTTTTCCCGCAGCCGTTCGACGTAATGCGCCAGATCTTCGATGTAGTTGAGCTGCATCCTCCGGGCGATCCGCCGCAGAATGGTGGAGCGCTTATAGCGGCTAAAGTCGCGCTGCGTGCGTGCCCGTAGCTGTGCGAAGATCTTTTGCAAGAGCACCCGCTCATCCGCCGGTATCTCCTCGCCGTCGGGCGGAAGAGGGACGTGGGGTTGGGTGCGATCGAAGCGCAGAATGCTCGCCGGGATTTCCGCCACCGGTAAGACAAAGTCCACCAATCCGGTCGCGATGGCGCTCTGCGGCATTCCGTCGTATTCGGCCTCCGCCGGGTCCTGGACAATCACAATCCCGCCGTTGGCTTTGATATCTTTCACGCCGAGAGTGCCATCGGAGCCGGTGCCGGTGAGCACGACTGCAATGGCGTTGCCGTCATGGGTGCTGGCTAGCGTTCGAAAGAAGTGATCGATGGGCGCCCGTTCCTGGCGCCGCTCCTCCAGTTTCGAAAGATGCAAGTGAGTGTCGATCGCGTTGAGATTCGCATTTGGCGGAATGATGTAAACGTGGTTGCCCTCAATGAGCGTGGTGTTACTCACTTGTTGGACCGGAAAACTGACGTTGGGCTGCAACAGCTCCGCCAGGTGACTCTCGTGATCGGGCGAAAGGTGAACCACCACGACGAAAGCCAGCCCGCTGTCTGCCGGCACGTGGTTAAGAAAGGTCTTAAGCGCCGCCAGTCCTCCGGCAGAAGTCCCGATGCCAACAACAGTGGGACTCGATTTTGAAGGAGCCGGATTCACGAAGCCTTCCTTAGCGTGGGACCACTCAATGGTACACCCGTCGGCCGCGTTGGAAGGGGTTCTTTAAATGTGCGAGGCGCTCAAAAAAGCGCGGGCCACGCCCTCGAAATGCCGTGGCGACGGCCCTATTTCTTGACAAATTTCTGCACGGCGCGATTCACCGAATCCGCGACGTAGATCTCGCCCTTCGGGCTGACGGCGACGAAGTGGGCCTCGCCGAATTCGCCGACGCCGTTGCCAGCCTTACCGGCCGCGGCCAGAACCTTGCCATCCAGATCCAGCTTGAGAAGCTGGCCGGTGAAGCCGTTCACCATGAAGATATTCTGTTTGCCGATATCGAGGGCGGCAGGCAATCCGGCGTAATGGACCTCGCGGATATATTTTCCGTCCTGATCGAAAATCTGGATGCGCGAATTCTCGCGGTCTGTTACCCACAGCAGGCCCTTGGCGTCTATGGCCATGCCGTGGGCCACCTCGAACTTGCCGGGCTCCGTGCCCTTGCCGCCCCAGCTCTTAATGAAGTTGCCGTTTTTATCGAATTTGAGCACGCGCGGGTCGCCGCGGCTCGGGCCCGGCGTGTGCCCTTGCGAGACAAAAAAATCGCCGTTGGCGCCGAAGGCGATGTCGTTCGGCTCATTGAACAGGCGCGTGCCCGCGGCTTCATCCCAAGTTCCGGCTTTGCCCTTGGTTCCGAGGGTCATCAGCACCTCGCCCTTGGGGTTCAGCTTCATCACGGTGTGAGCGCTGACGTCGGTGGCCCAGATGTTGCCGTCCTTATCGATCCGCAGGCCGTGGCTGCGCACAAACAAGCCCTGGCCGAAGGTGCGGACGAACTTGCCGTTTTCGTCGAACTCCGTGATCGGGTCCATGCCGCGGCTCAGTACATAAAGATGCCCGTGCGAATCGAAGGCCACGCTGGCTGAGGCGCCCATGTTGACCGTGGAAGGAACCGGGAGAGGATCGGGAACCGCGACGTAATCGAGCGGCGGGGCGTCTTGAGGGACCAACAGCGCGGGATTAGTGGGACGCTGGGCGCAAGCTAATGCGGCTGCCGACAACAGGGTCAGGATCTTCTTCATTTACAGTACACCTGCCTTCTTCATCACCGCTTCGCACTTGGTGCGGATTTGCGTGGCGACTTCCTGCGGATCGCCGCGCTGTAACTCGGGGATAAACAGCTCCACCGACAGCGCGCCGTCGTAACCTTTCTCAACCAGCTTGCGAAGGATGCGATCCAGCGGCGCGATGCCGTCGCCGGGGATCACGCGAGTGGTCTGCGCGAGCAGCTCCCTGGGCATATCCGGAGTGTCGTTGAAGTGGACGTGCGCCAGCTCACCGGGCTTCAGGAGATCCAGATCCTCGAATTTACTCATGCCCGACCAAAAGTGATAACAGTCCAACATGGGTCGCACGCTGGGGTGCGCGGCTTCGCGAATCATCTTAAGAGACGTGGTGAGCGTGGAGATGAGCGTGGAGCTGCGCGCGAACTCGATCATCGCGATGAGATTGTGCTCCTTGGCCACATCCCCGGCCTGGCGGATCGCGTCCGGAATGGTCTTATAATCCTCCTCCGTCACCTTCCGGTTGGTGGTGCTGGGGCAGTAGATCTTGCTGCTGCCGATGGTGGCGAACTGCTCGCAACGCTTCTTCCAGGTTTCCATCTGCATGGCGAAACCGGCGTTCTGATTCCAGAAATCCTGAAGCACGCTGGCGCCGGAGACCGCGGTCAGGCCGTTGTCGGCGATGACGCGCTTGGCGGCGGCAAGGTCGTTGGTTTTGAGGAAATCGTCCAGGGCGCGGTCCGTGATCTCGACGTATTTGATGCCGGCTTTGGCCCAGCCTTCCAGGCTTTTTTGATAGCCGGCGTTTTGCGAAGTGGTTTGGTGGATGCTCAGATTCATCTTTCCAGGTGCGCCTTCCGCGGAGGGTACAAGGCCCGCAAGCGGCGCGGCGAGGGGAGCGAGGAGCGCGGTTCGTCGAGAAAGCATGTGCTTTACTATATCGCCAATCGGCAGCAGGTTCCAGGCTAAGATGAAGTTTCGGTTCACGATGCTCAAAGCCATGCGGAGCGCGGCGTGGTGCGCTCTGTTGAGCGCGGCGCCGGCGATTGCGCAGATGAACACCGCCGAGGCCGGCGGAGAGATCCAGGACCAGCTCGGCGGACAGATCCCCGGCGCGACGGTTGTAGCCGAGCAGGCATCCACGGGGCAGAAATTTTCCACCGCATCCAACCAAGCCGGAGCCTATCTGTTCCCGGCTCTGCCGGTTGGAATTTATACGATTCGCGTGAACGCGCCGAGCTTCAGGCAATCGGTCTTGCCGCCGTTCGAAGCGCACGCGGGCGAGAGGTTGAAATTCAACTTCACGCTCCAAGTAGGCGATGCGAGCGATACGGTGACGGTCGAAGCGGGAGCCGAGGGACCACAAGCGGATTCGGCGGAGATCAAGGACACGGTGCAAGGGCAGCAGGTGGTGGGGTTGCCGGTGGAGAGCCGGCAGTATCTGGACCTGGCGATGTACAGTCCGGGCGTGGTGCGGCCTCCTGGAGGGACTCGCGGCGACGCGCTGCAACAAGCGGGCACGCTGATCAACGTGCTGGGGCAGCGCAGCGGGCACAATCTTTATCTGCTCGATGGCGTGACCATTACCGACGAAGACTACAACAACATGGTTGTGGCGCCGTCGATCGACGGCATCGCGGAGATGAATATCCAGAAGACCTCGTACGCGCCGGAGTTCGGGGGCAAGTCCGGAGCGGTGATCAATGTGATCTCGAAGTCGGGCTCGAATGATTTTCACGGCGACCTGCTGGAGTTCGTGCGCAACGATGCGTGGGATGCGAAGAATTTTTTCGACTCGCATGGCGCGCCGATCCCGCCATTTCATCAGAACCAGTTTGGCGGAGCGGGCGGAGGACCGATCGCGAAGAACCGGACGTTTTTCTTTCTGAGCTATGAAGGGCAGAGGGTGCGCAAATCCCTGACGCAGACGTTCTCCGTGCCCACGCCGGCGCTGCGTGAAGGGAATTTTGCCGGCCTGGCGGCGATCTACGATCCGCTGAGCGCGACATCATCCGGGGCGCGGCAGCCGTTCCCAAATAACGTCATTCCGGCGCAGGAACTGGATCCGGTGGCGACGGCGCTGCTGGCGAACGTGGCGCTGCCGAATCTTCTGCTGAATAACCCAAGCGGGCTGGGGCAGAACCAGCTGGCCGCGGAGGAGCAGAAGATCGACACCAACGCATACAGCGCGCGCATCGATCATCGCATCTCCGGCAGGGACACGGCCTTCGCGCGGGCGAGCGTGTTCGACGCGCGCGAGTTCGATCCCTTCGGGTCGGGAGTGCTGCAGGAGACGCTGCTGCCGGGCTTCGGCCGCGACCTGAGCACGCATACGGTGAACGGCTCCGCGCAATGGACGCATGCGTTCAGCCCGGAGGTGTTGAATGAGGTTCGATTCGGATACATGAGCGTCGTGGGCGGCCAGCAGAGCCCCAACGCGGGGAACAACTTCGCGGCGCGCACCGGACTGCAAGGGGCGACGGCGAATCCGGCGGATCTGGGCTATCCGCAAGCGTCCTTTGGCGGCGAGTTCACCACCATGGGCGATCCGGCCCTGTTCACCTTCCGCGACAACAACGATTTCGAGCTGTACGACAACGTCACGGTGAGCAAGGGGCGGCATACGCTGAAGTTCGGCGCCTACTACATGCACTATGAGCTCAACACGGCGAATCCGAACAACGCTCGCGGCACTTTCTCCTTTACGCCGCACTGGACCTCGTCAGCCGTGGGCCTGACCGACGGAAACGCTTTCGCGGATTTCCTGCTGGGCGATCCGACCAGCGCGCAGGGAGGCATTGGGCGCGCGGCGATGGACGGCAAGACGAATTGGGGGCACCTCTACGCGCAGGATAGCTGGCAGATTACTCCGAACCTGAAGGCTGATATCGGGCTGCGCTACGAGTACAACCAGAACATGACGGATTCGCAGAACCGCATCGCGGCCATCGACTCGCTGATTCCCGGGGGCGAGTTCGTGATCGCGAGCAACGGGCCGGGCCAGATTTCGCCGCTAGCCGGGGCGCTGCTGCCGTTGATTCCTGTTCCCTACACGAGTTCCGCGGCGATGGGCTGGAGCAACAGCCTGCTGGCGCAAAGACCGCTGCGGCTGGCTCCCCGCGCCGGACTCGCCTGGAATCTGCCGCACGCGAAAACGGCGCTGCGCGCCAGCTTCGGGATCTATCCGAACCAAGCGTCGTACAGCATCATCACGAATCTCGCGCAGAACCTGCCGTTCTTCGTGACCAAGACGGTGAACTCGAATTCCACGGCTCTGCTGCCGGCGTTCGACACCGAAAATGCCCTGACCGCCAGCAGCCTGGGGACGGTGGGCGGCAGCGACGCCAATCACAACTTTCAAGTGGAGTACAACGAGGTGTGGAATTTCACGGCGGAGCGGGAAGTGGGGACGGGGACGTATCTGTCCGCCTCGTATGTGGGTTCGCGAACGGTGCATGCCGATAGTTCGACTGTGCTCAACGTGCCGCTGCCCGGGCCGGGCGCGATCGCGGCTCGCCGTCCGATTCCGCAACTGAGCCAGTTCAACACCATTCGCTGGGACGGATGGGCCAGCTTCAACGCGCTGACGCTGGCGGCGCGGAGGAGGGTCACCAAGGGGCTGATGTTCGACGCCAACTGGACCTGGTCGCACTCGATCGACGACGCGTCCGATCCGGGCGCCACGCTGAATGAGAACAACCTGCCGCAAAACGTGTACAACACCCAATCGGAGAAGGCGAGCTCCAGCTTCGATCACCGGCAGAGGCTGGTGGTGAGCTTCGTGTACCAGATCCCGGGGCCAACCCACGGCGACCGTTTCGCGCGGGCGATTCTGTCACGCTGGCAGGTTGCGGGCAATTACACCGTGCAGACCGGCGCGCCGTTCACGGTGAATATTTCGAGCGACCAGGCGAACATCGGCTCCGGTCCGGCGCAGCGGCCGAACGTCAGGGGCAATCCCAACGACGGGCCGAGGTCGCCGAATGAGTGGTTCAACACGGCGGCGTTCTCACTGCCTGCGTTGTATACTTTCGGCGACTCGCCGAGGAACGCGGTGATCGGGCCAGGATTGCGCGAGTTCGATATGGCGCTACAGCGCGAGATCCCGATTACCGACAGAGTGCGGATTCAGCTTCGCGGAGAAGGGTACAACTTGCTCAACCACCCGAATTTCAATATCCCCAATCGCATTGCTTTCACGCAGAACTTCGGGCAGATTTCGAGCGCGCAGGATTCGCGGCAGCTTCAGCTCGCCATGAAGCTCACGTTTTAGGGCCCGGCGGCATATAATTGTCCGCGAACGGAGGGTTCATGGCGCATACGTGGAAAGTTGTGGCAGCAGCCGCGGTGATGCTGGCCGGCGGACGCGCGAGCGGTCAAGGAGTCGTGACGCAACGCAATCTGTCCCTGGGGATGGCGCAGACGATTGCGGAGGCGGCGCTGGCGGCGTGCAGAGAGAAGGGCTTCCACACCTCGGTGGCGGTAGTCGATCGAGCCGGGCAGGTGCTGGTGCTGCTGCGCGATGAGCAGGCCACGGCGACCACGCTGGAGATGGCGCGAAGGAAGGCCTTCACGGCGCGGATGTTCCGGATGTCCACGGCGGATTTCCAGAAGCGCACCATGCCGGATCAGCCCTATGCGGGGCAGCGCGACGTGAGCGATATGCTTGCGCTATCGGGAGGCGTGCCGATCCAGATTGGCGGCGCGGGCGGTGAGGTGATTGGGGGAGTGGGGAGCTCAGGCTCGAGCTTGGAGCAGGACGATGCGTGCGCGAAGGCCGGCGTGGCGAAGGTGGCGGAGTTGCTCAAGTGAAGGCTCTGATTGCGGGCATTTGCTTGATCCCCGCCGCATACGGGCAGAAGTTCGAGGTAGCTTCCGTCCGGGTTGCCGCGCCGCGCAACATGTACGTGGGCGCCAGGAAGGGCGGCCCGGGAACCGCCGACCCAGAGCGATTCACTTGGGAATACGCACCATTCTTGAGTATTCTCATCGAGGCGTTCGGAGTCCAGCCATCGCAGATTGAGGGCTCGGGACTGGAGGATCAACGGTACGACATCACGGCGAAAGTTCCGGAGGGAACCACCAAAGACGGGTTGGACGTGATGCTGCAGAATCTGCTGATCGACCGGTTCGGATTGAAGTTTCATCACCAGAGCCGCGTGATGGCGGTGTATGAGTTGACTGTGGCAAAGAGCGGATCGAAGTTGAAGGAATCGGATGGAAGCAGCACGGAAACCAGCGGACGCTACATCAACGGAGTGATAAAGCTGACGCTTGGACGATCAACCGTTCGAGACCTGGCGGGTCAACTCGGAACCGAAGTGGAGCGCGTGATTGTGGACAAGACGGGGTTGAAGGGCGTGTACGATTTCCGGCTCGAATACTCACGCGAAGGACTGAGGCCGTTGGGACCTGCGCCGGCCGTGCAAGATCCGGCGCCGAGCCTGTTCACCGCGGTGCAGGAGCAGCTCGGGTTGAAGCTGGAGCCGGCGAAGGAGCCGGTGGATGTGATGATGGTCGACAGCATCAACAAGATACCGGCGGATAATTGATTTTTCTTTGGCTTTTTTCGTTACCTTATTCTTTTTTATGCCGAAAGCGCGCTTCCGATCCACCCCCCATTGCCCCGTGGTGGAAGAGGCGACGCCGATCCAATTTCCTCGCGGCTTTTAGCCGCGCCCGACGCCCAGGCTCATCGTGCGACGGTTGCGCGGGGTTTCCTAGGACTGCCACGCTCGCGTGATCCGGAACCGATGAGGGATCCGAACTCTTGGTTGGAGGATAGACCGAGGGAGCCGCGACGACTCGCGAACGCAACCGGCAAGCCGTTCAAAAATGGGCGAATAAATTCTGAGTTACTTCAGTTTCGGCCAGTCCTCGATTTTGATCCGGCCGATGAGGCCAGAAGGACCGAAGACAAGAGCTTCGCCGTCGGCCACGTTGGTCAACTCGGGAAACGCCGCGCGGATGTTGGGGAAGTGAGTGATGAGGACGGTGTTGGTTCCGGAGGGGAATTCGGTGACTTTTTTCTTCAGCCAGGCGGATTGCGCGGCCGTGCCTCCGGACATATCGGCTCCGTTTTCGCCAAGCTCCGGCGTGGGCTTGGCCGCGCCGAGTTGGGCGTACTTGACAGTTTCCAGCGCTCGGTAAGTCGGGCTGGAGTAAACCTCGCCGATGGGGATTTTGAGATCGCGGAGGGCCTTGCCCATAGCGGTCGAGGTAGAGCGGCCTTCGGCATCGAGCTGGCGCTCTGGCTTAGTATTGTCCGGATTCGCTTTCGACTTATCCGGCACCTCGCGAGGCGAGCTGGCGTGGCGCATGAGGATCACATACCCGCCTTTGCGCAGGGCTTGGACGAGAGCGTCGCCCTGAAGCATTTGAGCTTCTAGAATTTGAGTGGCGGCGAAGGCGGGCAGAAGCAGAGTGGCGGCGGCAAGGAAATTCCTCATCATTCAATTCTCCACTTTAGTCTCGGCGGGTTGCTTTTCGCAATGATCGACCACCAGCACATCGATGGGGCCCTTCTTCGATTCCAGCTTCAGCCCGAGTTGCTGCTGGATGGCTTGAGGAAGGTCGGGCGAGGCGGGGGCAGCGGGAAGATTCTGGATATTTTGCGCTAGTAGGCGCTGGAAGTCGACATCGCTGACCGCGTAATCGAGAGTGAAATCGAATTTCTTGGTCAACCCGGTCTGGTCGAGCACGGGACCGAAGGAGGGACGGCTCAGCAGGTCAGCAAGCTGCTCGATGGTTTGGCCCTTGGCGGCGATGCGATGCGTGGCGGTGGTGGCTATGATGACGCTAGTCATGTGGGGCGGGGATTTGGGATCGTCCACGTGCTCCGTTAGTTTGGGCCCGGAGTTGGCGACGGTGATTTCGTAGTGCGGGAGATCTCTGGACTCGCGGTGGAGGGTTAGCCTGAAGCGGTCCGTCAGCAGATTCTGGAGCATTCGATTGAGTTGCTCCTGAGTTGCGCCGGCGTGCAACTTGGCCTCGATCACGAAGCGGGCGCTGTTCTCGTTCATCCAGTCCGGAGAAGACACCTGGAAATCCTTGACGTTGTACGCCAGCATCACCAGGAATTTGAGTGAGTAGTTGGTGTAGGTGACGCGATCGGGATCTCCCGTGCCGGGCCCTCCTTTGATGCCGATGGGGAAACTGCCGTTGGCGTTGGGCGCGAAGGGGCGGATGGTCGCGGATTCGAACTGTTCTGGCGAAGGGGGCAGGCCGGCAGCGGCGCGCGCGACCAGGATCGCGAGAAGACCGGCCACGGGAATTCGCATGCGATCAGGATACCTCCGGCGGGCGTAGGATGGAATTATGGAACCTGTAAAATCTCTCGCACGGCGCGCGGCGCCCATGGCCGCGGGCATTCTAGCGCTAGGAGCAACGTTGCTGATCGTGCCGGGGCGGGCCAAGGAGCCCGATCCGAAGGCCGTGTCGGTGACGCTGCCGGACAAGATCGACTGGCACAAGGGCGAAGCGTCCGACACGGCGACGGTGCAAGGCGATCCTTCCAAGCCCGGCGTCTACATTCAACTGCTGCGCTGGCACGCGGGACACATGAGCCGTCCGCATTTCCATTCCACGGAGCGCTACATCACGGTGCTGTCAGGAACCTGGTGGATCGGGACGGGAACGAAGTACGATCCGGCCAGCACCTATCCGGTTCCGGCGGGAACGTACGTGGTGGATCGCGCGGGCGGGATTCACTACGACGGCGCGAAGGATGCGGACTGCGTGCTGGAGATTGTCGGCACCGGGCCGATGACGACCACGCAGGCTGAGGAGAAGTAGGCGTCACGCGAGGGCCCGCGCTACACTGGCGCCATGTCGCTAAGCCCGTACCTATACTTTGACGGCAAGTGCGAGGAAGCGTTCAATTTCTACCAGGAACGTCTGGGTGGCAAGATCATTTTCCTGATGAAATATGAGGGCTCGCCAATGGCGGCTCAAGCGCCTCCAGGTTATTCCAACAAGGTTCTGCACGCCGGACTAACTTTGGGCGCCGGAACCTTAGAGGGTTGCGATGCTCCTCCGGGACCGTACAAGAAGCCTCAGAGCTTTTGCATTATGTTTCGAGCCAAGGATGCCGCGCAGGCGGAGGGCGCCTTCCACGCTCTGGCGGAGGGCGGCACGGTGCTGATTCCGATCGCGGAGACCTTCTGGGCGGTGCGATTCGGGCATTTAATCGACCGGTTCGGGATGCCCTGGTTGATCAATTGCGAGAAGGCGGGGCAGTAGGCCGCCGACCGGGAGACGCTGCGGCACGCAACGGTCCGTTCCCCACGTGCGCTAGTCTTGCGGGGCGCCGGGACCGGACTGGGCACAGCGGAAACCGATGTTGTAATCCTCGTCTGTTGTTTCGAAGTGCCTTCTATAAGACACGCGGACCAGGCTCTCGTCGTCCCACCAACCGCCGCCGCGAAGCTCTTTGTACTCGGCGGTGGAGGGTCCGGTGGGATTGATGTTTTCCTGGTTGAGTTGGATCCAATACCAGGTGTAGGTCCACTCCACCACGTTGCCGAGCATGTCATAAAGCCCGAATGCGTTGGGCTTCTTCATGCCCACGGGGTGGGTGGTGAAGTTGCTGTTGTCCCAATACCAGGCGATATCGTCGAGGTTGCCGTAGCGGGCGGTGTTGGTGCCGGCGCGGGCGGCGTATTCCCACTCGGCGTCGCTAGGCAGGCGGCCGTTGATCGTGGAGCAGTAGGAGTCGGCCTCGACCCAACTCACCGAATCGACCGGGAGAGTGTCGCCTTCGAAGACGCTGGGGTTGTAGCCCATGAGCTTCTGGAAAGCGGCCTGCGTGACTTCGGTCTGACCCAGCCAGAAACCGCGGGTGAGGGTTACTTTGCGCTGGGGGTTTTCATCCGGGAAGCATTCGAAGTCGCCGGTGGAGCAGCCTTTTTGAAACTGGCCGGGAGGGATCCAGACGTATTTCATCCCGTCGACGGGGTTGACTTTAATCTCGCCGGCCTTGGGCATGGCGGCGCTTCCGCTGGCCTGGAAGGCGAAGGCGCCGGAGGAAGCCACCACCGCCGAGGCTAGACATGCCATCAAGAGCTTCCGAAGGCGCGAGTCCACGCGGCCGAAAATCGGCACAAACTTCTCCACCCGGTCAATTTACCACAGGCGGCATGGAGCAGCGCCATACAGCCTAAACCGTAGGCGAAGCGACGTAATCCCAGTTGCATCAGCAGTTGGGCGTTAATTATACTGGTTCGTGCATTCGCCCAACCTTTAAGGATTGCCGACGGAGGCAAGAGTTGCTACAGAGGAGAGTTCTATGAAGATCATCCGTTCGCGGAGAGTCGCCGCGTCTGTGTTCGCCGGGGCCGCCGGCTTGATCACCTTCGCCCTGGTGCTGCCGACAAGCGCGCAGCAGAACAACGGGAAGCAAGGCGGTAAGCAAGGCGCGAAGCAGGCCGCGCCGGCCGCGGCTGCTACCACGACTACCGCCAAGCCGCACTACGTCAGCCCTCCCGGATACATTCAGGGGACGGTCACCGGCGACAAAGGGCCTGAGGCCGGCGTGTGGGTGATCGCGATCACGCATGAGCTGGGCACACAGATGATCAAGACCGTGGTGACCGACGATCAGGGCCGCTACGTGATCCCGGAACTGCCGGCGGTGAGTTACAAGGTTTTCGTGCGCGGCTACGGGATTGAGGATTCGGCGCAGGTGGACGCGAGGCCGTCGACCACGGCGCAACTGGCCATGAAGGTAACCTCGGCCAGGAACGCCGCGGACGCCGCCAAGGTTTATCCGGGCGACTATTGGCTGTCGCTGCTGGCGCCGCCGCCCGCGAGCATGTTCCCGGGCACGGGCGAGAAGTCGGATACGAACGCCAACGGGAACGGCCTGGGCGCCAATATGAAGAGCCAGGCCCAATGGATCCACCAGCTCAAATCGGGCTGCAACTTCTGCCATCAGTTGGGTAATGAGCTGACGCGCGACACCTCACACGTGTTCGTGGCCAAGCCGGAGCTGGAGCATACCGATACGGCCGCGTGGGAGTGGCGGCTGGGCGTGGGCGTGCGCGGCACCAATATGTACTCGACTATGACCGGCATGGGCAAGACCGAGACGCTGAAAACGCTGGCGGACTGGACCGAGGCGATGGAGAAGGGCGCGGTTCCTCCGGCTCCTCCGCGGCCGGCCGGGATCGAGCGCAACATCGTTTCGACGCAGTGGGACGTGGGCGACGACCACAGCTTCATGCACGATCAGATTTCGACCAATAAGTACGACCCCACCATCAACGGCGGCGGGCCGAACTATCTGGTGAACGCCGGGCACGGCCAGTTAGTGATTCTGGATCAGGCCGACAACTTCACTTATTCGATCGACCTTCCGACACGCGATCCACGGGACAAGGTTCCGTCGCGCTTCCCCTCGCCGAACCGTCCTTCGTTCTTCTGGGGCGATGAGCATCTGTGGTCGAATCCGCCCTACGATCCGGCCGATCCGCACAACCCGATGATCGACAGCAAGGGGCGCGTGTGGCTGACCTCGAAGATCCGCGGCAACCAGGAGCCGAGCTGGTGCAACGATGGCAGCAGCCCTTATTCTGACTGGTATCCGCTGAGCAACAGCGCGCGCCAGGCCTCGATCTTCGATCCGACGACCAAGGAGTTTCGCCTGATCGAGACGTGCTACTCCACGCACCATGTGGTGATCGACAACGATCCGGATGAGACCATCTACTTCAATGAGCTGAGTGGTCCGGTGTTCGGTTGGATCGATTCGAAGGTCTACGACGAAACCTGGAACAAGACCCACGACGAGCATGCCTCCGAGACGGCCGCGGTGGGCTGGTGCGAACAGGTGGTGGACACCAACGGCGACGGCAAGATCACGCGGCCGTGGAACGACGTGCGGCGCGTGGCCGATCTCGCCGCTCTGTACAATACCGACACCGGTGGCGGTACGGTGGCAACTCGCGGGCCCGCGCCCGCGGCGGCAGCTCCGGGTGGCCGTGGCCGCGGCCGGGGACCCGACCCAGGCGCGAAGAACGTGCACCAGGGCCCCTACGATCCGAAGCTGGACACGATGGTTCACTTCAGCATGTACTCGACGATGCCGAGCCCGGTGGACGATTCCGTTTACGGCGTGGCCGAGGATTTCCCCGGCTACCTGATCCGGCTGCAGCGCGGCAACCATCCGCCGGAGAGCTGCCGGACGCAGGTGTTCAAGGTGCCCGCGCCGGGTGACGATCCGCGCGGCATTGACGTCGACAGCAACGGCGTGGTTTGGCTGGGATTGGCTGCCAGCAGCGACTTGGCCGCCTTCGACGTCCGCAAGTGCAAGGACCTGACCGGTCCGCAAAAGGCGGACGGCAGCCAGTGCAAGGAAGGCTGGACGCTGTACCAGACGCCGGGTCCGAAGTTGAAGGGCACGGACGTTCCGGCCGACTTCCACTACTTCAATTGGACGGATTCGCAGAACATCATGCAGTTGGGTAAAAACACGCCGTTCTTAACGGGGTCGAACTCAGACTCGCTGATTGGGCTCAATCCAACGACCAAGAAGTGGACCTACTTCACCATCCCCTATCCGCTGGGCTTCTACGCTCGCGGCATGGACGGCCGCATCGACGATATCAACGCCGGCTGGAAGGGCCGCGCGCTGTACTCCAATTACGGCACGCACTTCGTGTGGCAGATCGAAGGCGGCAAGGGGACCAAGGGCAAGCTGGTGAAGTTCCAGGTCCGCCCGAATCCATTGGCGCATTAATCGCTAACACTGTTCTCAACAAGAGGGCGGGCGCAAAGAAAAGCGTCCGCCTTTTTTACTTGCCGCGCCGTGTTTGCCCGAGCCTAATCTTCGGAGCCGGGCTCTACCGTGGGAATAGACAGGCAGAAGGTGACGGTCTCTCGCGGCCGGTCGAGCTCCAGATCGAGCTTGCCGCCGTGGGCCAGGGCGATCTTGCGCGCGACGTAGAGGCCTAGTCCAGAACCCGTGGTGAAACGGCGCGCCTCCGTGCCGCGGTAGAAGCGGTCGAAGATATGCTCGCGTTCGTTTTCCGCAATGAAGCTGCCGCTGTTGGAAACGCGCAGCAGCGCAATCCCCACGCCGGATGCAACCTCGACTTTGATGGTTGAACCGGGAAGCGAGTATTTGCAGGCGTTATCGAGCAACTGGCCCAGGGCCAGGCGCAACAACTCCGCGTCCGCCCAAGCCATCACCGAATCTTTCGAGCGGACGAAGGATATTTGGCGGTCTGAGGGAAGGCGCTTATATTGGCCAACCATGTCCTCAGCGACGGCGGCAACGTCGGTGATCTCCATGCGAGGGTGGACGTCTTCGCGGTCGAGGCGGACGACTTTTAACAGACGCGAGGTCAAGCTTCCAAGGCGGGCCGCTTCGGATTCGACAGTCTCGGTCATTTCGACCTGCTCCGAGCGCAGGGCGCCGGTTTCGCGAATCCCGCCGGCCGCGGCGAGGATGGTCGCCAGCGGAGTCTTGAACTCCTGCGCGAGGGCGTCGAGAAGAGCGGAACGGTAGACCTCGGTTTGCGCCTCGGCGGCGGCTTCACTCGCGTGCTGAAACATGCGGGTGCGCTCCTGCGAGGCGACGGCCAAGGAGATCAGCGGGCCGGCGGTGAGATCGGGTTCCTCCAAGCCTTCGAAGCCCATGGCGCCGGTGGTCTTGCCGCCCAAGCGCAACCGGCGCACGCAGATCTGGCTGGCAGGATCGTCCACGTCCTGCTCCTGAAGGAAGGCGGAACGGGTGCGCTCCAAAAGGTGCCCGCGCGATGTTCCGACCATGTGCACTTCGCCGCGTTCGCCATCGAACAGGCAGACGGCGCGAGTTCCGCATTCGCCCAGAAACGGTTGCACGAGCGTCTCGCCCACGGCCGCCTCCGGCTCCAGCGCCAGGAGTTGTTGGGCGACATGATACAAGCGGTCGATCCGGTCCCGGTGCTGGGTCGCCGTTCTGGCTTCGTAACGGACGCGCGTCACCAGTCTGGTGATGACCAGCGAGGTGATCAGGAAGGAGACCAGCGCCACTGCGCTCATGCGGCCGGCGACGGTGAAAGAAAACAGCGGATCGACAAAGAAGTAGTCGAGGCATGCGACGGCGGTAAGGGACACCAGGGCGGAGCCGGCGAAGTTCCCAAACAGGGCCTGCACCACAATCACCAGGAGATACAAAGGACTGGCGATGGCGAAGGCAAGATGCAGCCAGTAGCCGCCCGCCGTCAAAGCCGCCACCGCTAGGAGAGCGAAAAGAGTCACACCCACGGGATTCTTCTGCGCCCCGCGGAGAAGGGACCACATGGCTAAGCCGCCTCGGGTTGGAACATTCTGGTATAGAACTTACCGAAAGCAGCATGATAAAGGCATAAAAATCGAGATCAAGGCATGTAAATGTTTTCATTGACAACCGTTCGATTTCCGTTCGCCTCGGCCGCGAGAACAGTGGCATAAAAATGGTCTTTACATCTTTGCTTTTTATTGAAGGTTATGAGGGTCATTCAAATTTTCTTTCACGGTTGGATCTTGTTTTTATGACTTATTCACCGCGCGGCTGCAATACTGTTTGAAATTCGGCAGTTGAGGCTGCCGTGGACCGGATAGTCTCAACCGGGATTGCAAACGCCCGCCCAGGTCCGGCGCGGCTCCAAAAAGCAAGATTGACGATTCCCCCTCCGGAAGTTAGGGCGGAGAATCGCCTTTAAAGCTCTACGTACATTTCCACAAAGGAAGGAAGCAATCTATGTGTGTCAAAAGATTAGCGCACAGGAGAGGTGTGCTCTTGGCCGGGTTGTGCATGGGCCTCATGGGCCAGTTCGGCATTCAAACAATGCAAGCTCAGGATGCAGGATCTTCTCCCGCAGCCCAACAGGAGGCGGCGGGGCAAGCCAGCGATACCGCGCCTCCGGCGGCTACGGCGGTTCCAGCTCCAGCGCCGGACGCAGCCGATCCACAGGCTGCTGCGCAGACGCCGGCCGCGCCTCCCGCGGCTCCTCCGCCGGTCGACCTGGACACGCCGTTTGCCTTCGCGGACTTCACCTGGATGTTGTCGAACCCGCGCAATCACGACGAGGTTCTGGATGGCAAATATTTCTCGGGGGAGTTCCGCGTCGACACCAATTTCATGTACGACTACAACCACCCCATCGATCACACCCTGGATGAAACCACGGAGGGCGAGCGAACTGGCGAGTTCGTCATTCAGGCCTTGGGAGTCGGCGGCGACTTTCACGCCGGCAACATGCAGGGGCGCATTTTGACGCAGTTCGGCGCGGTCGCCACGGCGGTGCCGCGCAATGACGCCAGCTACAGCGTGGGCCAGTGGGACCTTTCGAATGCCTACCGGTACCTGACCGAGATGTGGGGCGGCTACCACATCAACTATAAACATGGCCTCAACATTCAGGTGGGCGACTTCCTGTCGTACATCGGTCTGTTCAGTTACTACAGTTTTGACAACTGGACCTACCAGCCGTCCTATGTGTCGTCGAACACGCCATGGTTCTTCACTGGAATGCGCGTGCAGTTCTTCCCCACCAATAAGCTGAAGATCGAGCCGTGGTTCATCAACGGCTGGCAGACCTATGCCAAGTACAACGGTAGATTGGCATTGGGAGGCCAGATTCTGTGGCGCCCGACCGGAAGCTGGGACTTTGTATGGAACACCTATACTCTGGGCCGCGATGCTTTGGGTGTTCCTTACCGGTCCCGCTATCACGCCGACTGGAGCCAGGAGTACAAATTTTTCGAGCATCCCGACAAGTTCATCACTCGGTTCGCGATGACCGCAACGGAGGACTTCGGTTGCGAAACCGGCGGTGGCGTGGTGTGTACGCACGGCGGCGTGAACGGCCGGCCGCCCGCGCAAAACTTCACCGGTATCATGGCGTATCAGCGCCTGTGGTTCGGCGAAAAGTTCGCTTTCAGCTACGGCGGCGGGGTGGTGAGCAACCCCGGACGCTACCTGGCGCTGCTGCCGCCGATCGACGGCGCGTCGGCCACCACGGGCACGCCCTATTTCACGGAGAATCCGGGCGACAAGTTCAAGGGCTACGACTTTCAGCTCTCCTTCGACTACATGCCCAGCCAGTGGGTGACGTGGAAAGTAGAGTTCACGCAGCGCGGAGCCCAACAACCGCTGTTCGCCGGACCCGGCGGCATGACGCCTCCCGGCGGCAACAACGGCTCGCCGCAGTATTTCTCCTGCAAGGACGGGACGTCGGCGGGAACCGCGACCCTGACGAGCACCACGTGCTCGAGCGACGGCGGTGTGTGGTACCCGGATTTGGTCAAGCAAGAGCGCCGCTGGATTCTCTCGCTGATGGTAAAGCTCTGAGAGGCATTATGCGCTACATCCTGGGAAGTTCGATTGTGGCTTTGTCCGCCGTCGCGCTAATGGCGGCGGACTCCTGGAAGGCGAAGCAGATCGAGCAGTGGACCGAGGGCGACGCCAAGCAGATTCTGACCAAGTCGCCGTGGGTGCAGCACGCCACTCCGGGGCTGCTTCCCAAAGAATCCGAGGCCGCGCGGCGGCAGGGCGGCAAGATGGGCGGGAGCCAGGGGGTGCGGGCGATCTCGCCGGCGGTGCTGTTCGGAGGGCCGGGTGCGCCACCGCATGCGGCGCGGCCCAGCCTGTTCAAGCCGCTCGAAATCCGCTGGGAGAGCGCGCATCCGGTGCGTGCGGCGGAGATCAAGACGCACGAAGAAGACAGTCCGGAGGTCATCGCCAACACCTACGCGATCGCGGTGTACGACGTGCCGGGCCTGGACATCGCGATGAAGAGTCTGGCGGAAGATCTCAAAAGGGTCGCTGCGCTGAGCCGGGACGGCAAGAAGGACATCAAGCCCGCGGAAGTGGATCTGCTGCCGCAGGCCAACGGCCTGACCACGGTGGTGTACATGTTTCCCGAGTCTGACCCGATCACGCTGGAAGACCAGCGGGTGACGTTCTCGGCGATCTTCGATCATCTTTCCGTCGCGCAGTACTTCTATACGAAAGCGATGCAGTTTCAGGGGAAGCTAGAGCTGTAAGCGTCCCAGGCAACGCCGAAAGACCGCTACTTACCGGCGCAGGTGAAGCTTTCCGGGTGGCTCGGGCGCAGTTCCGGACATCGATCTCACCGCTCCTGTCCTTGTCCAGCCGGTTGTATTCGGCGGCCATGAACCGCATGTACTCATCCTTGGAAATTTTCCCGTTCTTGTCGGTATCCATGAGGAGCACCAGTTGAGCGGCGGTTTGTTCGCCTAAGGCGACCGGATCAGGCGGCGGGATGACATCCTCCCTTGTTACGCTTGAACATGTTGACCTCCTTGAAAGAAGGTCCCGGCTCATCCGGCCGAGCCTTCGCCACGTCTAAAGGATGGCCGGAAATTTATAAAAGATACATAAATGATCCAAATTTTCTATCGACCGGATCATAACATTTCATGTGAGTATGTAACTCAAAGTAAATAAAGCTGTTACCTATCAGGCACCAGCGGCGCGGCGATGCTGGCGCTCCAAGGCTCGGGTGACGATTTGGGCGAGGTATCGCTCGGCCGGCATCTGCGCGACACGCGCCTGGGCTTCGAGCGCGGCGGCATCGTTCTCGGAAAGATCTATCTTGAGGGTCATGTGAAGCGCCTCTTTCGGCCCTGCATCTTTTTCAGGCTAGCTCAAGGCTGTCAGGTTAGCTCAAGGCTGTCAGATTAGCTCAAGGCTGCCAGGTTAGCTTCCGGGCTGCTCAACGGTGACGCCTTCAAGCGGGGTGACCGAGTCGAGGAAGTACCAGCACAGGATGCCGGCGGCGTAGACCGCGGCGGCGATATAAAAGGTCAGGTTCCAATCGTTGTGGGTCCATTTGAGGACGTAGCCGATGACCATGGGGGACATGGCTCCGCCGACGTTGCCCCAGGTGTTCATGGCTCCGGAGAGAGTGCCGGCATATTTGCCGCCGAGGTCCATGGTGGCGGACCAGGCGTGCGGCATGGCCATATCTCCGAAGAAGCTGGCAAGGGCGATTACCGGGACGGCGAGCAAGGGATTCGGGATCCAGGTGGACAGAATCAGCGCCGCGCAGGCGCCGGCGAAGCCAGAGCAAGCCAGGATGCGGCGTGCTCGGGCGACGTCGTGCATGCGGCGGTTGAGACGCTCGGCTAAGAACACGCTGATGGGGTTGGCCAGGCCGCCGAGGAATAAGGGCAGCACGCTGAGCATGGCGCTGGAGGCGATTTCCAGGCCGCGGCCCTGGCGCAGATACGTCGGCAGCCAGGTGATGTAGAAATACCAGCCGTAAGAAAGGCAGAAGTATTGCCAGCACAGGAGCCAGACGCGGCCGGACCTGAGCAAGGTGGACCAGGGGACATCGCGGTGACCGGCGGACAGCTTTGAGCTGGCTTCCAGAAGCGTGCGCTCCGCGGCGTTGGGCGAGGGGTGGTCCATGGGATTATCGCGGAACCACAGGAAGAAGAAGAGAGCCCAGACCGGGCCGATGAGGCCGAAGAGCTCGAAGGCGTGACGCCAATTGACCAGCAGCATCACGCGGCTGACCAGCAGGGGCGCGAATGCACCGCCCCATCGCGCGGCCATCCAGACGATGCCTTGAGCGCGCACTTTTTCGCGCTCCGGGAGCCAGGCGGAGAAGATTTTGGTGATGTTAGGGAAGCAACCGGCTTCACCGGCTCCGAAGAGGAAGCGGGTGACGATGAGCGAGCTCAAGCTACGGACCCAACCGGTAGCCGCGGTGAAGAAGCTCCACCACAGGACCACGCGGAGGAGCACTTTGCGCGGGCCGATCCAATCGCCGAGGAATCCGCCGGGGATTTCGAAAATAGCGTAGGCCCAGGCGAAGGCGGCCAGCACCAGGCCCATCTGGCCCGTATCGAGACCCGAGGTCGCGCTGCATGTCGGGCGCGGCCCAGGATATGGCGACGCGATCGATGTAAGTGATAACGGCGAGCGAGACGGCGAAGACCAGGACCCAATAACGGGCTCGCGTGGGTGGTTGTCCGGCAGGCGCTTCCAGCGGGGGCGTGGCGACGGACGGGGCCGGACGGTGCTGCATCGAATTCTGATGATACACTGGCTTCCGTGCAACGAACGCACAGGGGAGGCAAGCGATGAAATACGTTGTGGGATTGGCGGCGATGCTGGCGATGGCTTTGATGATGACGGGCGCGGGCACGCCGGCGGTGAGCTATTTCGATCATGCCAAGGTGGCGACCGCGCTGGCCAAGGGCGAGTCGCTGATCAAGGACCCGAACTTCAGCGTGGCCGGTTCGCATCGCGAAGTGGCGGGACAGGTGGAATTGCACGAGCATGAGACGGACATCTTTTATGTGACCGACGGCGAGGCGACGTTCGTCACCGGAGGAACCATGGTGGGCGGGAAGCAGAAGAGCCCGGGGCAGATGCTGGGGACCAGCATCGAGGGCGGCGAGGCGCATCACCTGGTGAAGGGCGACGTGATGGTGATCCCGGCAGGCACTCCGCATTGGTTCAAGGAAGTGCCTCGGACGGTGAGCTACTTTACGGTGAAGGTGATCCGCTAGAAATACGACAGCGTTTCGATGCCGGTACCGGCCTTGAAGGTCTTCGTGACGGTCCCGGCCTTCAAGTCGATTACGGAGACGGTGCCATCGCCGTGGTTGGCGACCAGAGCGGTCTTGCCGTCGGAGGAGACGGCGAAGCCCATGGGGTCCTTCCCGACGGACAGGACTTCCTGCTTACCGTGCAGGTCCTTGACGTGGATGATGTTGACCTGTCCCTGGCCCTGATTGCAGACCAGAATCATGCTGCCGTCGGGCGTGTAGCGGGGCTTGAAGGCGGACCTGGGAGCGCCTTGAAGCTCGACCCTGTCGACGACTTTGTCGGTGGCAGTGTCGATGATGAAGATTCCCGGCGCACCGTTATCCGCCACGACGACGCGCTTGCCGTCCGGCGATGCGACGATGCCTTGCGTGCCGTTGGGCGCGGCAACGCGGTTGACCACCTTGCGCGTCTTCAGGTCGATCACGGTGACGTACAGCTTGTCGTTCTTATTCGCGATGTAGGCTTTGCTGGCGTCGGGCAGGATGGCGACCCAGTGGCCGGTGCCTTCGGTGTCGATGGCGGCCTCGATCGACTTTTTCTGGGGATCGATGACCAGGAGCTTACGGCTGAGATCGCAGGTGACGTAGATCTTGCCTGAGGCGTCGATCTGGATGCCGTGAGGAGCCTGGTAGGGCGAGACGTCGATATAGCCGTCCAGCTTCTTCCCGGCGAGATCGACGATGGCGATCTGGTGGCCGGGGTTGGGATTGCGGCCGTAGATGCCGTCGCCGTAGATCGGCACGTAGGCGGTTTTGTGATCGGGAGCGATGGCGAAGTCGTGGGGCGCGGTGGCGACTTCGAAATTCGCGATCTCGGTTAGAGTGACGGGATCGAAGAAACGAATGTGGTGGCCCAGCTTATCGATCATCATGAGGCCCTGGCTGCCGGTGGGATCGTTGAGGTCGGGCGCGGCGAGGGCCGCGGCGGCGCAGAGCAGAGTGGCCAAAAGCAGACGGAGTTTCATATATCAGTCACCATGGCGCGGACACGCCGCGCCATAACTGCCGAGATTCTCATGTTTAGGCGGGTGAGTCAAGGCGCGCTGAATTCGCTGCCGTAACCTCTACAATCGTGTTGATGGATCACCACACCATCGCCAAGATGAGCTTGGCCGGGATCGGGTTGGATGTGCTGGGCGGCTTGTATCTGGCCTACGATCTGCTGGGCGGGCAACACGGCCCGCTGCGGCTGCTGACGCGCGCGGTGACGTATTCGATCGTGTTCGGCGCCGGTTACGGGCTGGGGCTCGGGCTAATTTTCGGAATTACGGGGGGACTTGCGACGGGGATTACGGTGGCGGTCGAACTGCATCGCCGGTCAAAGTGGGGCGATCATTATTCCCTGTTCTGGGAGGCGATTTTTAGCGCCACCCGGGCGACGGGCTTCGCGGCAGGAATAGCGCGCACGGCGGGCGCTTCCTTCGCCGTGGTGTACGGCGTTCTGAGCACGGCGGGACAGGTGTTCGGTTACTCATCCGGGATTCGGCCGGGGCTGGACTACTCGTCTTCGCGGAGACCGCGCTTCACGCGGCGGCAATTTTGGGGGGTGGTGCGGCGGACGGCGGGGCAGATCGCAGCGGCGATGCTATGCAGCGTGTTTTTCCAGAATATGGACCACCCGTGGCGGTTTGCGCTGCGCCTCGGTTTGGTGACCGGATTGGTGACAGCGATTGGGACAGCGATCAATCCGTTCATTGAGTATTTCGCCGACCATCTTCCGGAACGGCGGTTGGGCGCGTTCGGAGTGTGCCTGGTGTTCTGCGGATTCCTGCTTCAGTCGGTCCAATATTGGGCGGTGATTCTGGACGTGCCAGCCCAGTGAAGTCGACTCAGTGAGCGAGCGATGATGAGGCGCGATCTGTTAGAGCAAGCCGTGCGGACTACCATCGCCGCAACGGCGTCCTTCGCCCTCGCCAAGGTTTTGGGCTTGAGAGAGCCGCACTGGGCGGCGATCAGCACCATTGTGGTGATACTGTCCGCGTTAGGCACGGAGATGACCGTGTCGCGGCAACGTTTCCTGGGGACGGCGATGGGAGCGACGGCGGGTGCGCTGTTGGCCGTGGGACTCGGGCCGGGATTGCTCGCGTTCGCCGTGGGAATGTTCGTGCTGGGAATGGTGTGCGCGGTGGCGCGGCTGGACCGGGCGGCGTACCGTTTCGCGGGGATCACGCTGGCGATTGTGGTGCTGGCGCCGGTGAAGGAGCCGGGGTGGTTGACAGCGGCGCACCGTTTTGTGGAGGTGTCGCTAGGAATCGCGGTGGGGCTGGCGATCGCGAAGGCGTGGCCGGAGCGGGGCGAGTCGGGCTAAGGCGTCGAGGACGGCCTCGCGGTTCTTGGCAATGACGGCGAGGTAGGCGCGGGTAGTCGCGTCGGGCTTACGGCGGCCCTGCTCCCATTCCTGCAACGTCCTGGGGTTGATGCAGAAGGCGCGCGCGAACTCGGCTTGCGACATGCCGGTCTTGGCGCGGATGCGCCTCACGTCGACCTCGTCCGGCAAAACGATGCGCCGGGAGGGGAGGGTGCGCTGCCCGCGTACGTGGGCGAGGATCTGCTTGGCGCTTTGCTCCAGCATGACGCCGAAAGAGGTACGTTTCGCGGAGGCGGCTTTTTTTCGCGCGGCCATGATTAATGGATCTCCTGGGCGGGAATCACCCGCTGTCAGTATACGGCATTGACGGATGGCGCGTCCCCGTGCACACTTCAGACTTTCGCCGCCCGCAGTGATCACCGCGAACAATCTCCGCGCCCCGCTATCATAGAGAGTTTATGAGCAAACGAACGAGTATTGAAGTCCCCGGTTTGGGGCATGTGCATCCGATTCCGAACGCCTGCCGGATCGGGAATGTGCTGATGACCGGGGGAATTTATGGGAAAGACCCGGCCACGGGGAAGCTGGTGGAGGGGATCGCGGGGCAGTGCGCGTACATGTTCGCCAACATCCGGAGGGTGCTGGAGGCGGGAGGGGCGACGCCGGAAGACGTAATCAAGATGCACGTGTGGATCAAGGACAAGAACGACCGGGAGCATTTGAATCGCGGGTGGCTGGCGATGTTTCCGGATGAGCATTCGCGTCCCACCCGGCACACTTTCAAAGACGAGGATCAGCCTTACGGCGCGCTGGTTTCCTGCGAGGTGATCGCGGTAATCGGGCAGAGTTAACACGGCTGACGCTACACTAAAAAGTTCATGCGTGAGATTGTTTCCCCGGCGAAAGCCATTCAGGGCATCGTGTCCCTGCCCGGCGACAAGTCCATTTCGCACCGCTATGGGATGCTGGCGGGAATAGCGGAGGGCGCCAGCACCATCGGCAATTATTCGGGCGGAGCGGACTGCCAATCCACGCTCGGCTGCATGGAGGCGCTGGGAGCGCGGATCGAGCGGGGCGAAAACGGGCTCCTGACGATTCACGGAGGCGCGCTGCGGGAGCCGGCGGCGAGGCTGGACGCGGGGAATTCGGGTTCGACCATCCGGATGCTGAGCGGGATTCTGGCGGCGCAGCCGTTCACTTCGTCGATTGCGGGAGATGAATCCCTGGCGAAGCGGCCCATGGCGCGGGTGATCAAGCCGCTGACGGAGATGGGCGCGTCGATCGAAGCGCGGGAGGGGACCTATCCGCCGCTGACGATTCACGGGCGGCCGCTGCACGGCATCGACTATACGCTGCCGGTGGCGAGCGCGCAGGTGAAGAGCTGCGTCCTGCTGGCCGGGCTGTTCGCGGAGGGCGACACGATCGTGCGCGAACCGGTGCGGACGCGGGATCACACCGAGATCGCATTGCGGGAATTCGGCGCGGATATTTCGACGGTTAAGCGCACGATCACGCTGCGGGCGGGAGCGAAGCTCAAGGGGCGGGAGTTGTTCGTGCCAGGCGACCTTTCCTCGGCGTGCTTTTTCCTGGTGGCGGCGCTGCTGATGAAGGACGCCGAGCTGGTGATTCAGGGCGTGGGGGTCAACCCGACGCGGTCCGCGCTGCTGGATTACCTGGTAGGGATCGGCGCGCAGATCAAGGTGCTGGGCGTGCAGCAGCACGGAGGCGAGCTGATTGGCGATTTGCGGGTGCGGGCTTCGGCGATCCATCGCGGAGCGATCGACGGGCCGCTGACGGCGGCGCTGATCGACGAGATTCCGGCGCTGGCGGTGCTGGGCGCGGCGGCGGGAGGGTTGACGGTGCGCGACGCCACGGAGCTGCGGGTGAAGGAGACGGATCGCATCGCGACGCTGGAGGCGAATTTCAAGCGCATGGGAGTGGAGATCCAGACCACGGCGGACGGGTTTCATGTGGCGGGCGGCCAGAAATTCCGCGCGGCGGAGCTGGATTCGTGCGGCGATCACCGCATCGCGATGGCGTTCGCGGTGGCGGCTTTGGCCGCGGATGGGCCGTGCTCGATTGAGGGGGCGGAATCGGCGGGGGTGTCTTTCCCCGGATTTTTCGCTAAACTTCGAGAGATCGCCCGTTAGGGAGTCCTGTTATGGATGAAGTGCCTGCGCTGCCCGGCCTGCTGCACGATCTGAACAACGTTTTCCAGACTCTGGTGGACGCGGCGGATCTGCTCTCGGAAGATCCGAAGTGGAAGGCTGTCTCCGCGGCGATTTTGCGCAGCGTAGAGCGCGGCCGCCACTTGACGCTGAGCCTGGAAGCGAAACGCGGGCCGCAAATTCCGTTTCAAACCATTTTGGACAATGCCGTTGCGTTCGTGGAGGACGCACGGCTGGTGACCCGCGGACCGGCCATCCGCTTCGAGTGCAGCGTGGGTCCTTCGGTGGAGATACCGGGCAATTGGGCGTGGGAACGGGTGCTGATCAATCTGTTTCTAAACGCGATGCACGCGATGCCGCAAGGCGGCACGATTCAGGTGGAAGCCCGGCTGCGGGGTGCGGAGATCCGGATCGCGGTGCGCGATACCGGGACTGGAATCCGGCAGGAGATACTGGAGCGCCTGTTCGAGCCTGGCGTCTCCACCAACGGCACCAGCGGCCTGGGGCTGCACGTGGTGAAGAGCATCGTGGAGGAGTACGGCGGAGCGGTGCGGGCGGCCAATCGCAGGGATGGGCCGGGAGCGGAGTTCCGGATCACGATTCCGGCGGCGCGGCTGGTTAGGCCGGCGCACGCTTGAATGGTTATTTGGCGGGCGTGCCGGAAGCCGTGGGAGGGTCGGGAAGCAGGAAAGTGGTTTCGCCGGGCCGCAGGAGCTTCAACTGCTTGCGAATTTCGAGCTCCTGCTCACTGCCGCTCTTCTCCAGACGATCGATGCGGTCCCGGAGGGCTTGAATCTGGCGGGCCTTATCCGCGTTCTGCTGTTCCAGCGAGCTGATTTCGCGATGTTTTTCGAGCAAACTGTGGATGCCTTGCGGACCGGCAAACGCCATCCAAACATAAGCCAGCGCGAGCGAGACGCCGGCGATCCAACTGGCGCGCCGCGCCAAACCGCGTAGCAAGTCCCGGTTCACACGCATCTATCCATTTATAACCGGGAATCCGCAAAAACGCCAGAGCCGCCTACTCGTGTTATTCTCCAGAGGGTACAGCCTGTGAGCCAGCAACGTGAGCCAGACCCTGAGAGTCTGTACTGTCCAAAGTGCGGTTCCACCGACGTGCGCCGCTCCCGTAGCGAAGGTCCAGTGGCGTTTTTCTTTGGCTTATTCGGGCGATTGCCGTTCCGTTGCCGGAGTTGCCGGCTGAAGTTTTACCGCCATAGTCCCCAGCACCAGCATCGCGAGGAGCGAAGTTTAGTCAGATTTTTCTGCCGGGCCAGGAGGGCTTTGACCTCTTCCGGCAGCGCGAATTTCTCGGCGGGGATCGGCTGGTTCGCCTTCACGGTGTCGATGGTGATGGTGAACTCCTGTCCGGCGACTTTCTCGGTCACCTTGGCCGGCTCCAGGATGCCGTCATAGCGTTTGTATTCGGTGGAAGTCGATTCGGCTGCGATGTCGCCCAATTGGCTGGCCGCGACCACGGTAGGTTTTGCGCATCAAGCCCGATTCTTTTTCGAAATACATAGTGACGGGGTTGCCCGTGGCCGGCGTCATGACCACTTTGTAACAAGGAACGCCTTCCACCGTCTCCTCACCCGCGGTTTCGGCTTTGGAGAAAAGCTTGCGCCATTCATAAGCGCCGTTCATGGCGGCTTCCCGGATGGACTGATTTTTTTCTTCCCCGGTCTTGATGCGCGGGCCTTGCAGCACGCTGTTTTCCCAGGCGACGCCATCGACCAGACCGGTTTCGACTTTGCCGACGCCCGCCAGGTCCATCGACATGTAGTATTTCCCGGGCTCCTCAAAATAGGTGACCATGGCGCCCTTCAGTCCCATGGCGGCGAACTCCACCGTGCCGGTGACCACTTCGGTCTTGCGCGCCGCATAGGCGTCCTTGCCGCCGGTGACTTCGACGAAGCGGTCCATAATGGAATCCGGGGTGGGCAGGTCTGCCGCGACCAGGGGCAGTGACAGCGCAAGAGCGGTCAGAAGGCGTCGATTCATTTTGTTCCGGTGTCTCCTTGTGGCTTGATGCCCTGTGGCTGGCTTGCCTGAATCCACTGTAGCGCGGCGTCGAGAACCGGGTCGTGGCCGGTTAAGAGAGCGGCGCGGGTGAGCTTGACTGCGGCATCGGGCTCCACGCCGAAGCCCTCCAAAGGCTTGCCGCCTTCGGAAACATAGTTGCCGACGGCGTACTGAAAACCGTCGCCGTTGGGCAGGCGCTCAATGACGGAGGGAAGAGCGGCGGCGGCGCTTCTCGATCCGAAGACGCGGGCGCGATGGAGATCCTTCAATCCGCCGGCCAGGATTTCGGAGGTTGAGGCGGAGTTGGCGTCAAGCAGGATGGCCACCGGACCGGAGTAACCGGGGAAACGGGGATTCACCGCGAAGTTGAGCTGCGCGTCGCGCGTGTACATGGTTCCCAGGCGAAGCCCCGGCTGATCCAGCAGGTAACCGGCGATGCCCATGGCCATGGCTCCGAGCCCGCCGGGATTGCCGCGAAGATCGACGATGAGGCCGCTGCATTGCTGGCAGTCCTTGACCAGGTTGCCGAAGCCCTGCATGACGCGCGGAAGGTCCAGAAAGTAATTGAAGCGCACGTATCCGGCGCCGTCGATTTGCTTGGATTCGAACCAGACGCGGGTTTCGGGCAAGTTGCCGAAGGAGGAGAGCAGGCCGCGCTCCGCGGCGAGATTCAGGGTCAGATTACGGTGGGCTCCCGCGCCATCGAGGAACTCGATGGGAATGGTCGCGGCGATGGGCCCGCTGATGCGGGCCAGCAACACGCGCGTGTAAACGATTTCGGGGATGGAGGGATCGGCGGAAAGCTGCTTGGCCGCTTCTTGCAGGTTCAAGCCCTTGGCGGTAAGGATGGCCCAGCCGGGTTTGACGCCGGCTTGCTCGGCGGGCGATCCGGGGTCGACGCTGGTGACGATGGCTTGCCCATCCAGGACGCGGAGGTCGATTCCAGTGGATCCGTCGCCGGGAGTATCGAAATCCTCAACCGCCGCGTACACGGTGGCGGGGAGGATTCCGAAGTGGGTCTCATGCAGGCGGCTGAGCATGTCCTTGAGGATGTCGCGCACTTGATCGATGTTGGCGGCTTTATCGATGCGCGGCCGGTACTCTTCGTGGATCGCCTGCCAATCGAGCCCGCCGGGATTTTTCTCCCAGTGCTTATCGCGGATGGTGGTCCAGACCTTTTCGAACGTGTCGATGTTGAGCTGGCGGTCCGAGGGGGTGGTGGTGGGCGCGGGAAGGCCTAAGGTCGCAATTTGCGACCATACCGGCACGGCGAACAGCAATGAGAGAAGTGGCCGAAGCCGGAGACGCCGCATGCTTCTACGCTACAGCAATGCGCGGCTTGGCGCAGTACTAAGCGGGTCACCTGAGTGGGCACCCCCAAAGGTTCGCAGTGGGCGGCCCATCGGCGCGGCGCTGGGCGCCTGTAGAGCGCGCATTTCTTCGCCGATGGTAGGGATAAGATGAAAACTTTATGGTTGGCAGCGCTGATGCCCCTGGCGGCATGGGCCGCGGACGAACACGTTGTGGTTCCCGCGCACGGCCGGATTGAAATGCGTTTGCCATTGACGGCGGCGGACTTCCAGCCGGATCTGGATGTGTGGGTGCAGGCCGACCCGAACCAGGTTCAGGTAACGCTGATCGATCCGCAGGGGAAGTGGTGGACGCAAGCGGATGCGCACGGCGATGACCCGATCCAGGTGGAGCTGGCCGATGGTAACAGCCCGTCGAGCGATGAAGTCGCGCTGGCGCACCTGATGGGCTCGGATGGAACGGTGATATTTTTCAGCAGCAACGTGGTAGGCAATTACCGGATTGAGCTCTCCGGCAGCAATCTGTCCGCGCCGGCGGAAGTCGCCGTGCGGCGGACGACGTTCGATGAGATCATACAGGATTCGCAGCGCAGGGAGGAGCAGCAGCTTGCTTCGCGGTTCCCTGCACCTGAGGAGGGGACGGCTCTCGGCGCGAAGGGCAGGGGAACGGCGATCGTCGCGTCCCAGCGCTGGGATACGGAGGACGAGGGGACAGCGGTCACGGAGGCGCGAACCAATAGGCTAGGCGGAGACTGAAGCGAGCCGCCGGAGGAGGCGGGCTTCTCTGCGGGCCAGGTCATCGGAGTCTTCCAGGGCGCGGGCGGCGCGGGTCCAGCGAAGCGCAGCGGCGCGATCTTTAGCACGATGCTCGTGGTGCTTGGCCAACTCCTCGATGGCGCGCACCCGGAAGGGATTTTTCGCGGCGGCCAGATCTTCCCATAGCGCCAGGGCCGCGGCCGGGGATTCGAGCTTGCGCTCCAATTGCGCCAGGTCCCACATGGCGCGGAACAGGAGATCGTCCGGAAGGCCGGCGTCGATCGCTCTGCGGAGCAGGGAGCGGGCGCCTTCCGGATCGCCCGCGGTTTCGAGCCATCGGGCCATGCCGGCCATTTCGCTGCCATGGCGCAGGCGAGCGTTGGCGGGGTCGTTGAAGGCGTGGGGGACGATGCCGGTGAGGCAGGCCAGCGTGAGAATATCCATGGCGTTGTGCTCGAAGACCGGCAGCAGGCGCGCGGTTTGGCGGGCGCGGAGATATTCGAAATACACGTAGGGGATGAGCGCGCCGGGAATGTCGCCTTCGCGCTCCACGCCCAGGATCTGGCTTTCCAGGTCGACCAGGCGGCAACTTTCGAAGCGCAACTTCCACAAGCGGCGCGCGCCATAAAGCAGATCCAGATGCTCCATGCGGGTGAAGGGCGGGCGGGCGCGATGCATGCGGTAGCGGGTTTCGAGCAGCGGCTGGTCGAAGGCGCGGCCGTTATACGTAACAATGACGCGGAAAGGCTGCAAGTGGCGCGCCAGCGCATCCAACTGGCTGGCTTCTTCGCAATAATCGCGCATGAAGAACTGGCGGACGCGGAAGCCGTCGCGCGCGATGCGGCCGACTCCCACCAGGAAAGCGCAGGTGCCCGCGCCCCCGGCGAGGCCCGTGGTTTCGGTATCGACGAAGGCCCATTCCTGGGGAGCGGAATCGGCGATGGCGCCGGAGGAGACCGCGGCGAGAAGATCGCGCGGAAGCTCGCTCAGTGCGCCGATATCCGCGCTGCCGTGGCGCTGGTGCGCGGGATACAGCGTTTCTTTTTCGAGATGCGCGCCGAAATCGGTTTCGACTTCGTCGCCGGAAAGCTGGGCGAGAGGCGCGGAAGGGCGCGGCGCGGAGAATTTTTCGTCGCACTGCGCGGCGACTCGCGCGACGCGTGCGCGGAGATCGGCGAGCTGCTGTTCCAGATCGCTCATTCGCCTTTTCTTTGCTAGGGTAACACAGCGTGTACAGACGCCGCCAAGGCCGTGCCGGGGCATCGCACGGGGACCAATGAAACCGGGGCCGGAACCGAGGCGAGTTGCAGAAAACCCTGGAAAACCGCGGGTTCCGTGAACTTTCCGGAGTTATGCCTATTCTAAAAACCCACGCCTCTAAGTTGTTGATCTGCCTGTAGCGATTTGCGGCTAGTCGGGCTTGCTTTCGGCTTCCTTCGCCGGATCTGCTTCTTTCTGTGGGATTTCGATTCCGGGGGGGCTTGGAGCAGATTCCTGAGTGCTTCCCGGTACGGGATCGGATGCAGCGACAACCCTTTCATATTTGACTCCTTCGGCGATACAGACGCGCTCATAACTCTTCCAGTCTCGGTCATCGCAATACTTTCTGTTCGGATGGGGTGAACGTTCAACGATTGAGAGTGATCCGTCCATGCCGATAGATCCGATGAAATTCCTTCTACCGCTCCCACGAATCGCACGCAGGACCTTGGCTCTAGCTTTGATGAGCGCCTTCCCGCGCTCATCGGAATTGTAGTTATTGGACGTGAAAGCCAATACGGTGGTGTTACCCAGTTCGATTGCCGCCATGTGGGGAAACGACTTCATGAACTCTTTGTCTGCAGTGATCACCACCATGCCCTTTTTTCCGCAGTCGTAGAAAATCCAAGGGTCCCGTTCGGTTTCTAGGTAAACGTCATCTCCTGCCTTGACAGTGAATCCCTCCGGACGAAGCTGTTCCGCCAACTTGTAGCGACCAAGGCTTCGGTCCAGCAAAAAGCTCGGCTCGTTCTCAAGCTGCTTGTTTTTGCGGGAAGTAGTTGACCGCCTCCTGGATGGCACGCCGACTGACGCGGTAGTCCTTGGCTAAACTCGCGACGGACTCGCCGCTCTTTTTCCGCTTCGCAATGATCTCGGCCGCAATCCCAGTTCCTCGGATGACTGGACGGCCCGAAGAAAACTGCGGGTCGATAACGATAAATCCTTTGCCACGCTCACGCTCATTGCGAAGCGGACTGAATCTTATGGGCATGTCCTGCAGATCAACTTCGACCCTGGATAGAAACTTGTCCATGATTCGGCGCATCCCAAGTTGTCGACCTTTGTTCAGGCTCAGCCGCTCTCCAAGTGTCTTCAGAATGACGCTCTTTCCAAACATGTAGAAGTTCTTTCCGAGGAGCGGGTATCTATCGTTGGGGAACTCCGTTCGAAGAGAAGCAACAATCGCTCGTAGATCTCCAGGTGCTACATGTCTTTGTTTGAACGCCATCAGAATATGCGCCGAAGCGACGTCGAAGAAAGAAAGAAGGTCGCGGGATGCGGGCGTAAGGACGGGATGAAACCTATGGATATGGGGCGATGTTCCATAGGTAGTTCCAACGAACCATGCCCGCAACGTGGATTCAGGGAGCCCCAAATAGGCTGCCGCTTCTCCCATCGTATATCTAGGCATGTCGCGACTGTCGATAGAGCGAATGAACTCGGCGGCGGAAATAACAGCGCTCATTTCTCGGCCTCCTCATGATACACTGATAGCCGAGGATGCGCGTTTGAGGTTGCCGCCGCCGAACGCCCACCGAAAGGTTCTTTGATCGAAAGCCGTGAAGCGCCAACTTCACGGTTTTCGTTTTTTCAGGCACTCTTCCCGGATAAGTCCCGGTACATCAGCCGCTTCCCGCCGGCGCCCTTACGCCAACTTCGCCCGCTGCTTGTCCGAAACGTCCCGCGCATTATATCGAAAATCGAACTCGCTCAAGTACCGATGTAGATGATGCCTGCCCATATGGTAGTACGCGCCACCGATGCCGCGCTTCAGATTTCCGAAGTATCCTTCAACGACATTCGTCGTGATACAAACACCCTCTTCGTGACGGACGTACTCGGCCGCGCGATGGTTTACCTGATCGTGCTGACGTTCGCCCTTGGCGCACTTCAGCACTGTGCCCGTCATGACTCTCGCGGACCGATCCACCATCTGCTCAATGATCGGCTTCAGGTTTCCACGTGTCACCCGCTCAACGTGCGTCCGATTTGACGCGGAAGCCGTCGCGCGCGATGCGGCCGACTCCCACCAGGAAAGCGCAGGTGCCCGCGCCCCCGGCGAGGCCCGTGGTTTCGGTATCGACGAAGGCCCATTCCTGGGGAGCGGAATCGGCGATGGCGCCGGAGGAGACCGCGGCGAGAAGATCGCGCGGAAGCTCGCTCAGTGCGCCGATATCCGCGCTGCCGTGGCGCTGGTGCGCGGGATACAGCGTTTCTTTTTCGAGATGCGCGCCGAAATCGGTTTCGACTTCGTCGCCGGAAAGCTGAGAGAGAGGCGCGGAAGGGCGCGGCGCGGAGAATTTTTCGTCGCACTGCGCGGCGACTCGCGCGACCCGTGCGCGGAGATCGGCGAGCTGCTGTTCCAGATCGCTCATTCGCCTTTTCTTTGCTAGGGTAGCACAGCGTGTGCGGACGCTGCCAAGGCCGTGCCGGGGCATCGCACGGGGACCAATGAAACCGGGGCCGGAACCGAGGCGAGTTGCAGAAAACCCTGGAAAACCGCGGGTTCCGTGTACTTTTCCCTTTACACGCGTGGTTCTATCCCGTATCATTTAGTTGCATCGCGGCCCTGGCGTGGGTGTGCAGGGTCCCGTGTAACACGTACAAAGGGAGAATTGGAAGTTCAAAGGAGAACTATGGCAGCAAAGATGACTCAATCGCAGATGATCAAGGAACTGGCCGCCGCCGTGGGCGTGCCGAACAAGGTCGCCAAGTCGTTCACCATCGCGTATGCCGAATTGGCGGTGCGCGAGACCAAGAAGAGCGGCGTGAGCGTTCTGCCCGGCATCGGCCGGCTGGTGCGTGTGGACCGTAAAGCTCGCATGGGCCGCAATCCGGCGACCGGCGAAGCGATCAAGATTCCGGCCAAGAAAGTCGTGAAGTTCCGCGTGGCGAAGGCTGTGAGAGATTCCATCGTCCCGCCCAAAAAGAAGTAAATCGAGGCGAACACGCCGAGCGATCTTACCAAGCAAAAACCCCGCGCGGCATTGCGGCCCGCGGGGTTTTGATTTTAATTCCGATTGAGGCGCGGTTCAAACTGCGGACCCCGCCAGGAAGCCTTTATGCCTGCTTCTTTTCACCAGGAGTGGGTGGTTGTTCTTCGTCGCCCTTCAAGGCGGACTTGAAGTTGCGTATGCCTTCACCTAAACCCTTGGCAACCTCGGGAATCTTCTTGCCTCCAAACAGGAGCACAGCGACTACCAGGATGACCAACAGCTCGGGTAGACCGATCGATTTCAGACCCATACGGCCTCCTTACATTTCAGCTTAGCACATGCGCGCGAAGAAACCCCAGCCGCCCAAATTGGGCGCTAAAGGGCGAACAGCCAAATTCGACCAGAAAAAAGAAGTCCGCGCCATTGCGCGGGAGCGCGTGGGCGCCGTGAAGGCGTCGCATCCGATCCCTCCCAAGACCAGCCGCAAGAAGCCCAAGCATAAAAAGCCGGCGGACTCGACGGAATGGGAAAATGAATGAATGCCCTTTGTCAAAGTTGGACCGGCCGCGGAGCTTCCACCGGGCTCGGTGATGCCGGTTGACATAGGCGATCAAACCATCGCTCTATGTAATGTTGCGGGGGAGCTGCACGCCCTGGATGGCGTCTGCCCGCACTCCGGCGGTCCTTTGGGCGAGGGGGCGCTGCACGGCTCGACGCTGGTTTGCCCCTGGCACGCCTGGGAGTTCGATTGCCGCACCGGGGCTAACGATCTCGATCCCGATGTGACGGTGGCGAAGTTTCCGGTCAAGATCGAGGCGGGTGAGATTCTAATCGAGATCCCCTGAAGACCGCTTACGTGGCGACCGCTCCCCAACATGCCCGAGCTTCCTGAAGTCGAAACCGTGGTGCGCACGGTGGAGCCGCACCTGCGGGGCCGGCGCATTCTATCCGCCCAGTTCACCTCGCGCCTGGTGACTCCGGGAAATCGTGCGGCGCTGGCGCGGCGATTGGAGGGGCGCACCATCGAATCCGTCCGGCGGCACGGCAAGTTCATTGTGGTGACGCTCGACAGTCTTACGCGCGATCAGGGCTTGTTCACGATTCATCTGGGCATGACGGGGCGGTTGTCGATTGGCGGAAAACCATCGGAGCACACCCATGGCGTGTTTCATCTGGATGACGGGGTGTTGCTGTACGACGATCCGCGGCAGTTCGGGAAGATCGAGTGGAATCCGGCGCGGGTCGCGCGGCTGGGTCCGGAGCCTCTGGAGATAACGCTCGAGGAGTTTCGCGCGCGATTGAAGCGCAAGGCCAGGATCAAGCCGCTGCTGCTGAATCAGGCGTTCCTGGCGGGACTGGGGAACATCTATGTGGACGAGTCGCTATTCGCAGCGGGGATTCATCCGCTGGCCTCGGCGGCTCGGATCAGCGCGGCTCGCGCGGCCAAGCTGCATCGGGCAATCCGCGAGATCCTGAGCGCCGCGATCGCGGCGGGAGGTTCGTCGATTTCGGACTACGTGGATGCGGAAGGGCGGCGCGGATGGTTCCAGGTGAGCCACCAGGCGTACGGGCGGGAGGGCGAGGCGTGCTCGCGCTGCGGGTCGCCGATCCGGAAGATCGTAGTGGGGCAAAGGGGGACGCATTACTGCCCGAAGTGCCAGAAGAAGTAAGCCGCCTGAAGAGATTAGCCGCGAATGGACGCGAATGAACGTAATGATTGCAGTGATATCATTCGAGTAGTGGCGAGTACCAGACTGGATAAGAGCGGCGCGAAGCAGAGATTGAAAAAGAAGCCTCGAAAGAACGAAGATTCGCAGCTCAATCTGGCGGAGGCCATGCGGCGCTATGTCGAGCCGTTCGGTGGCATCGATTTGAAGTTGCCCAAGCGGGAACCGATCCGCAAGCCACCGTCATTCGACTAAGTGTCATCAAGCGGGCTCGTCCCGGGCGCGGAGGATTTCGTCGGCAACCTCGGCCACGGCCTTCATCGCCTTCACGTCGTGCACACGGACCAGATGCGCGCCGCCGAGGATGGCGGCAGTGACCGCGGCGGCGGTGGCGAATTCGGTCTCGATGGTCGATTCCTTGGAGACGAAATGCTTGCGCGAGGGCCCGGCCATGAGGGGCAGATCCAGGCGGGCCAGCTCTTCCAGATGCGCCAGGATGACCGCGTTCTGCTCCTTGCGCTTGCCGAAGCCGAGGCCCGGGTCGGCGACCAGTTGGCGGCGATCGAGTCCCGCGCGCACCGCGCGGTGCACGGATGCGTCAAGCTCCGTGACGATGGTGTGGATGACGTCTTTGAGCGGAGGAAGCTTGGCCCAGGTTTCGGGCGTTCCGCGCATGTGATTGAGGATCAGCCCGGCGTTGCCGTGGAGCACCGCCTTGGCGAGGTCGGGATCGAAGGTTAGAGCGCTGGGATCGTTGATGATGGAGGCTCCTAACTCCAGAGCCTTTTCCGCGACGGCGGCTTTGTAGGTGTCGACGGAGACGATCGCGCTGAGCTTGCCCTTCAGGCGCTTCAGCACGGGAACGAGGCGGCGCAACTCTTCACCTTCGGAGACGCGCGTGGCGCCGGGGCGAGTGGACTCCGCGCCGATGTCGACGATGTCCGCGCCTTCTTCTTCGAGCTCAATCGCGCGGGCGAAGGCGCGGTCCGGATCGTAATATTTTCCGCCATCCGAGAAGGAGTCCGGCGTGACGTTGAGGACGCCGACGATGAGGGTGCGGTCGCCGAGAATGAGGGAGGTATCGCGGATCTTCCACTCGAAGTGCTTGCGGGGCATGAGTTCTCAGGGTAGCAGGGAGCGCCTTGCAGCAAAGAACCACGGCGCCTACTCCGCGTAGATGCTGTTGACGAAGCCCGAGACGCTGTTGATGGGCCAATCGGGGTACTTCATCTTGAACCCAGACGTCAGGCGCATGCCGGCGTCAGCGGCGGAGACGCCCTGGCGCTTGAGATCCAGCGCTCGCGTACGCAAATCGACAATAAAAGCCCGTTCCTGCCTTACCAGGGAGCCGTCGCCGATGGCGCTGTGATCGGGTAGGACGTGAAGAGCGCCGAGCTTTTCGATTTGATCGAGGACGGCGATCCAGCTTGAAGGTGTGCCTCCGCTGGAGGAGATGGCGGGCACGACTTTATTCTGGACGACGTCGCCGGAGATGAGAGTGCGGTCGGGCTGGATGAAGATGAGTTCGTCGCCTTTGGTGTGGGCTTCGCCGAACCAGACCAGGCGGGCGGTGACGCCTCCGCCCAGGTCGAGCGTGCGGTCGCGGTCGAAGACTTCATCGGGAGCGCGGAGCTTGACGCCGGCCAGCAGCTCCTTCTGCTGCGCGTTGCGGTTGGAGAACGTATTGATGATCTCCTCGCCGTGCTGATCCATCTCTTCCTGTTGGACGCGGTTGCGGATGAGAATTGTTCCCGGGGGGAAGCCGGGTTCGCCGGCGGCGTGCTCGGGATGGAAATGGGTGGTGGTGAGGTAGAGCTTCTTGCCGGGCGCGAGTTTGGCCGCGACTTTGGCGATGGTCGCGCCGTTGCGGGGACCGAGGCCGGTGTCGATCGCCAGAGCGGCGTTCGAGCCGACAACGATGCCGATATTGGGGAAGCCGAGGATGGCCCAGACGTGATCGGAGACCTTGACGGTGTCCTCGCCGAGGATGGGGTTAGCTTGGCCGAAGCAGGGCGTGCCAGCCGCAAGAAGAACGATCACGGACGTGAGCTTGGCTCTCGATCATACGCCCCAGTCTATCCTAGTAATTCCCTCCGGCTATCCTAGGTATTCATGGTCGAAACGATTCAGTGGACGGACGCGGGCGTGGTGATGATCGATCAGACGCGCCTGCCGCGTGAGCAAGTGTTCGTCACCTGCCGCACGTATCAGGAAGTCGCCGAGGCGATTCGGTCCATGGTGATTCGCGGGGCTCCGGCGATCGGAGTCGCGGCGGCGATGGGAGTAGCGCTGGGAGTGCAGCAGGATGCGGACTTCGAGACGGTCTGCTCGACCTTGGCGGGGACGAGGCCGACCGCGGTGAACCTGTTCTGGGCGATCGACCGTATGAGTCGGCTGAAGGCGTCGCTGAATGGGGCGGCGCGAGCGGAGCTGGTGGCGCGGATGGCGGACGAAGCCCAGCAGGTATATCGCGAGGACATAGCTATTTGCCGGGCAATCGGGAAGAACGGTGCGCCGCTGGTTCCCGACGGCAAGACGGTGCTGACGCATTGCAACGCGGGTGCGCTGGCGACGGCGGGGTATGGGACGGCGCTGGGGGTGATCCGGGCGGCGGCGGAAGCGGGCAAACACATCGACGTTTTTGCGGATGAGACGCGGCCGTTTCTGCAAGGCTCGCGGCTGACGGCGTGGGAGCTGCAGCAGGACGGCATCGAGACCACGATTATCACGGACAACATGGCGGGGCATTTCTTGAAGTCGGGACGGATCGGCTGCGTGGTGGTGGGGGCGGACCGGATCGCGGCGAATGGCGACGTAGCGAACAAGATCGGGACGTATTCGGTGGCGGTGCTGGCGAAGGAGAATGGCGTGCCGTTTTACGTGGCCGCGCCGGTGTCCACGTTCGATCTCACGCTGCCGTCGGGAGATGCGATTCCGATCGAGCAGCGGGCGGCGTCCGAAGTCACCCACGTATTCGGAGTTCCCATCGCGCCGGAGAACATTGCGGTGCAGAACCCGGCGTTCGACGTGACCCCGGCAAGGTATGTGTCGGCGATTATCTGCGAGAAGGGCGTGGCTCGCGCGCCGTATGAGGAATCCCTGCGAAACATGCTACGTTGATTCGTGATGCGTCGTTTCCTCATTCCCTTCTTCTTACTTGCGGCTGTAGGCGCGGCCGGACAGAGTCTCGCCGGACGGCGGGCGCCGAGCTTTTCGCTGCCGGATTCGAACCAGGTGCAGCACGACATTCTGGATTATCGAGGCAAGTGGCTGGTGCTGACCTGGACCACCACGGTCAATTGCATCCGTTGCGCGCCGTTCGTCAAGGCGCTGGAGCCGCTTCAGAAACAGGCGGCTGTGCTGAACGTGATGATTAGCCCTCCGGAGACGTCGGTGACGGCGACGCGTTTCAGCACGGAAAACAAAATCACGTCGCCCATCCTGTTCGATCAGAGCCAGGTGGCGATCGGGTACTTCAAGGCTACGCCCACCAATTCGCGCATCGACACGCCGCATGCGTTCATCGTCAATCCGCAGGGAATGATTGTGGACGATTGGCCGGACGGCCGCATCGGCACGATTCTGGCGTCGAAGGGCGGCGTCGCGGCGGCGCTTCAAGCGCTTATGAGCGCTAAGAAGTAAGCTCTAGAGGGCGACGAGAAGGCCCGAAAGGGCCCCTAATGCGAAGGCCTTACGCTGCCGATGAGATCATGTGCAGACAGGACAGTTGTCTCTGCAGACAGGACAGTTGTCGCCCGAGTTGGCCGACGCCGCCGATGTACTGAGCGATCAGTTACGCGTTCATTTGCAACGGCTGGCGGTGCTGCTGGAGCCGCACACGGCAAAGATCGAGCGCAGGTTCCTTAGCCGCCTGCAGAAACTGGGTTTCGAGCCGAAGCAGCGCCTGGCGCTAACGGCGATCACACCGGGAGCGGCCGCCACGATTTTGGCGAGGGGCGAACCGGCGCTGAAGTTCATCGAGCAAGTGGAGTACAACGGCCGGCGCCTGGCCAAGCTGAATCTGCCTCCTAGCGCGATTCTGGAAGCCCTGGAGGAGTACGATCTAGTCCTTTCCCCGACGCTCAAGGCGCTGCTTCCGGAAGAGGACGCAAACTTCCGGTGGGTGCGGGAGCAACTCCACTTCTGCGTGATCCTGACGCTCAACAACGCCTACTATCAGGTGCGCGAGGCGGAGACGCAGGCGTTTTACGAGCTGTTTCGAATTGAAATGGAAGCGTCGAATCTGGAGGACTTGCTGCGGCGGTTCACCGAATCCCTGGTGCATGTCTGCCGCGCCAGTGCGGGCCGCTTATATATGTTGAACGAAGACTCGAGCGAATGGGTGCTAAAAGCGGCATCCCCAAAGCTGGAGTCTTTTTCGGCCAAGAACCAACCAGGGCTGATCAAGAAGCTGTCGAAGCCGAAGTTTCTAAATGGGCACGGCCACGCGAACGGCAATGGCCATCAGAACTCCCACGCGGGCGGAGTGATTCTGGACGAGTCGTGGCAGCACCGGTTCGAGTCGTGCTGGTCGATTCCGCTGGCCGCCAACGGCCGCACCGCCGGGGTGATGCAATTCGGTTTTTCCAAGAGTTACGAATGGCTTCCGCGAGAGCAGGAGCTGCTGGCCGCCGCCGCCGAGCGCTGTCTGATGGCTGCGGAGAAGCAGCGCCTGATGGAGGATCTGGCGCAGCGCGAGGAGCAGGTCCGCCGTTTGGCGGAGCACATGTTGCACGTGGAGGAAATGGAGCGGCGCCGCATCAGCCGGGAGCTGCATGACGAAGCCGGCCAGAGCCTTCTGTGCATCCGGCTGCAAATGGAATTGCTGGAGCAGGAGCTGCCCGAAAACGGGGACGGCCGCGCCAAGTTACGCGAGGCTCGCGATTTAACCGAGCGTACCATTTTGGAAATGCGGCGGCTGATTGCGGCGCTGAGCCCTGCGGTGCTGGAGCAGCTCGGGTTGGGGGCAGCGCTAAGGCAATTGGTGAACCGCTTCCAGCGCCTGCACCCGTGCCGTGTGCGGCTGCAGCTTTCCAAAATGGGGGCTTTGCCTCAGCAGATTGAAATAATCACTTATCGCTTGGTGCAGGAATGCTTTAACAATATCGGGAAACACTCCGGGGCGACCCACGTAAACATTTCCCTTACCTCGGCCGATGGATGGTTGAAGCTCACTGTGGAGGATAACGGTGTGGGCTTTCACGTCGAGGAAGCCCTAGCAAAACGAGATTCCTTTGGAATGTCGGGGATGCGGGAGAGAGTAGCACTATTGGGCGGTAAGTTCTATGTGGAAAGCAGGATGGAAGGCCCTAAGCGGGGTGCAAAGATTTCTATAGAACTGCCGATAGCCAAGTAGGACGCGATAGTAAGACTGAGCTTAAGAAGCCTCGGAAAGTCTAACGAAGAAGGTCGGGCAAACATATATGGCCAAAATTCGAATCATGCTGGCGGATGACCACACGCTGTTCCGCCAGGGAATCCGGACGCTGATCTCAGCGGAAACGGATATGGAGGTGATCGGAGAGGCCTCCAACGGCGGCGACGCAGTGGACAAAGCCAACGAAGTCCGCCCGGACGTCGTACTTATGGACATCGGCATGCCCGGTCTCAGCAGTTTTGAGGCGACGCGGCAAATCAAAAAGAACCGGCCAGAAACCAAGGTGCTGTTCCTCACCATGTATGACGACGAGGATTACCTGGTGGAGGGAATGGAAGTGGGCGCCAGCGGCTACGTGCTGAAGGACAGCCCCAGCCAGCAACTGGTGGCCGCGGTGCGCGACGTTTGCCGCGGCGGAAGCTACTTGAGCCCGCGCATGCTCTCGCAATTGGTGGACGACTTCCGCAGCCGCATCAAGAGCGCCAATCGCCTGCCGCGCTTCGCCACGCTGACCACGCGCGAGCGGGAAGTGCTGAAGATGCTGGCCGAGGGCAATTCGGTTAAGGAAATCGCCTGCGACTTGAACCTCAGCGTGAAGACGGTGGAAGCGCACAAGTTCAACCTGATGCGCAAGCTGGATATTCACAACAAGGCGCAACTGGTGCAGTACGCGATTCAGAAGAAGATCATCAAGATCCCGAACCTGGTGTAATCTAGCGAGGTGTAACTGCTTCCGGCTAGTTCGCGCGCCGGGGAAAATGCAGCAGCATTCCTATCAGGGCCACCGCCAGAAACACGTAATAGTGGGTTGAACCGACGGCGAAGCGCAAAGCCAAGCCGGTTATCGCCGCAATTTCACACAACAACAGGGGCACCACCAGAGCGAGATCCCTCAACCTCTGGCTATCCACGGCATTGGCTTGCACCAGCAGCCATCGCTTCGCCGGGATAGAGGCGGCGACGTAGGCCACAGCCAGAGCCATCAAAACGCGCTCGACGTTAGTGTTCTCCGCCGTTGCGGCGGGACGCACCAGGATGGCGACCGGGACATAGAGAACCACGCTGGCCAGCATCGCCGCCCACACGATTCTGCTTTTGCGGTACCGCCGATCGTCTTCGGAAAGCCCAGCGGGCGCGGTCATCGCCGCCAGCTTAACATACGGCCCGCCCGACATACGGTCCGCCCGCGGCATAAGCTCAGCCAGCGAACTCAGGTAGCCAGGTGCGCCAGGATCCTTTCTCCGGCAACGGCGTCCAGCACGGTCCACTGTTGCAGCGGCTCTTCGTAGTACAAGACGTTGAGTTCGCGGATGTCGAACCACATGCCATGAAGCTGGAGATGGCGCTCCTCCATGGCGCGGGCGACGCTGGGGTAGCTCCTCAGATGCTCGATTTGGAGCAGTACATTGCGGCGGGAAGCCAGCGCGGCGTCAGCGCCGGGGGGTTCGTCGCGCGTGGCGATTTCCAGCCAGGTCTTCAGAGGGCTGTCGGGGAGGGAAGCCCTCCCTTGGCACAGCGCAGCCATCGCGCCGCAGGTGCTGTGGCCGCAGACGATGATGTCGCGGACGCCCAGGTTATCGACGGCGAAGTCAACCGCGGCGGCGGTTCCGGCGCCGCCGGGATGGCCGTAAGGAGGGACCAGGTTGCCGACGTTGCGGAGAACAAACAGGTCGCCGGGATCGCTCGAGGCGAAGACGTTGACCGCCATGCGGCTGTCGGAGCAGGCGATAAAGAGCGCGTCAGGTTTCTGTCCCAGCGCGAGTTTGGCGAAGGTGTCGCGGAGGCCGTCGCGGCGGGTTTCGCGGAATTGAAGGATGCCTCGGATGAGCTTTTTCATCGGGCCGGTTGGTGCATCAAAAGGAACTATACAAAAAAGTAGGCCGCGAATGCACGCCGGTGGACGGCGCAACCGGCCACTGATCTGGTTTATCCTGAAGCCGAGCTATGAAGAAATTCATTCTGGGCTTCGTCATCGGTATCTTGTTCGTTTGCCTGCTGGGGGCGATCGTGGTGGCTGCGGCAATCCGGCTGGGCGGGCGGACTCCCACGGTGGCATCGAATTCGGCGCTGGTGCTTCATCTGGAGGGGGACATACCGGAGCAGGCTCCGGTGGATGTGGCGCTGCCGTTTGTCCAGGAAGAGCCGCCGCAGACGGTCTCCGACATCTGGCGTTTATTGCAAGAGGCGGCGGGCGATAGCCGCATCAAGGCTGTGGTGCTGGAGCCGCGCGATCTCAGCACGGGGTGGGCCAAGCTGGAAGAGTTGCGCGCGGATATTGAAACCTTCAAGAAGTCGGGAAAACCGGTTTACGCGTATCTGAAGGGCGCGGGCACGCACGAATACTATCTGGCGACCGCGGCGGACAGCATTTACATGGCGCCGGAAGACGAACTGGACGTGAAGGGTCTGCGCGCGGAGCTGATGTTCCTGAAGGGGACGCTGGACAAACTCGGCGTCGACATGGAGTTCGAGCACGTCGGCAAGTACAAGGATTATCCGGACCAATTCACGGCCACGGGGCCGTCGAAGGAAACGCTCGAATACCTCAACCAGATTCTGGATCAGTATTACGGGGATCTCGTCAATGTGATGGCGCAGGGGCGCAAGAAGAGTCCGGATGCGATTCGCGCGGCGATCGACCAGGGTCCGTTCGTGGGGCAGGAGGCATTGAAGGACGGATTGGTGGACGCGCTGATCTTTGAAGACGAGATGTACGACAAGGCCGGGAATCCGGCCAAGATCAGCGACCATTCCTACTCGAAGGCGATGGCGGGATCGGATCGGGGAAAGCGCATCGCGCTGGTGACCGAGGAGGGGGATATCACGCGCGGCGAGGAATCGAGCGACGGATTGGCGTCCGCGGCAGGGATCGCGTCGGGCGAGGCGATCCGCACCATGCGGCAGGTGGAGGATGACGCCACGATTCAAGGCGTAATTTTGCGGATCAATTCTCCCGGCGGCGACGGCATCGCATCGGACGACATTCTGCATGAAGCGAAGCGGCTCAGCCAGAAGAAGCCGACGGTGATCTCGATGTCGGACGACGCGGCGTCCGGAGGATACTTCATCGCGATGACGGGGGACCCGGTGATTGCCTACTCGAATACACTGACCGGATCGATCGGAGTGTTTTACGGGAAGGTAGATTTGGAGGAGCTGTATAAGAAGATCGGGTTCAAGAAGGAGCTGGTGACGCGAGGCAAGTTCGCGGCGATCGATTCGGAGGCGAAGCCGCTGACGGATGAGGAGCGGGCCAAGCTGAAGACGGAGATCGAGGGGTTCTATCGCGGGTTTGTGCAACGCGTGGCGGACGGGCGCAAGAAGCCTTACGGCCAGATCGAGCCATTGGCGCAGGGCCGCGTGTGGCTGGGCTCGCAGGCGAAGCAGAACGGATTGATCGACCAGATCGGCGGGCTGGATCAAGCCGTCGCGCTGGTGAAGGAGCGGGCCAAGATCGGGGCGGGTGAGAAAGTCACGCTGGTGTCTTATCCGCCGCGCCGCTCTCTGTACGGCCTTTTGTTCAACAACAAGTCGAACGAGAGCGAAGTGGAGTCGCAGCTCCGGGCCGTGTTGGGGAAAATGCCCATCCGGTTACTGGCGCACGGCGGCGTGATGCGGCTGATGCCGTTCACGCTGACAGTGAAGTAGACGAAGTCGGAGCAGAAGACGGCGGCACGGGCGCGCGCAGGCCGCTCCATTCCTCGCAAATCAGAATCGAGTTGGCCGGATTTTTGGGTGCGTACTTGAGGTGCGCCACGCCGACCAGCCTCTCCGGTTCGGCCGGCAGTTGCTGGCGCAGCGCGGTCACGTCCTGGGAAGCGCTGTATTCGACGCCATTCACCGAATAGGTGTAGTAAAAGAACGTGTCGCTGGCCTCCGTGATGAGGGCGTCGCCCAAGCGGCCAACCTGATTGACGTGCAATCGCCGCCGTTTTTCCCGCCGTTCCGGGTTGCGTTTGGCGAAGTTGAGCGCGATCCACACGCCCAAAGCAATCAGGGCGAGGGCTAGTCCGGCTAACAGGATTAGCTGGGTGTTGGGCTGCACTTCCCAGCAGGTTAACGCAGTGAATGCAGCCGCCGCTACAGGCTGTTATTTGGTGACGGGCGTGGTGTGAAACGCTTTGTCGTAATCCTTCAGGAATTGGTCGAGACCCTTGTCGGTGAGCGGATGGTTGAACAGGCTGTCCATCACTTTGAAGGGCATGGTGCCGATGTGGGCGCCGGCCTTGGCTGCGTCGATGACGTGGTTCGCATGGCGCAGGGACGCGGCCAGAATCTGCGTGGAATAGCCGTAGTTGCGATAGATGGTGACAATATCGCGGATCAGTTCCATACCGTTCCAGCCGGAATCGTCAACGCGTCCGACAAAGGGGCTGACGAAGTACGCGCCAGCTTTGGCGGCCAGCAGAGCCTGGCCGGCGGAAAAGCACAACGTCACGTTGACGCGAATTCCTTCACGGCTCAGGGCGGAGCAAGCCCGGATCCCATCGCGGATCAAGGGAACCTTGACCACGATGTTCTTGTGAATGCGCGACAGATGGCGGCCTTCGGCGACCATCTCATCGGCGGTGGTGGACACCACTTCCGCGCTGATGTCGCCGTCCACGATTTCGCAGATTTTGCGCACCTGCTCATCGAGCGGCACGCCTTCCTTCGCGATCAGCGAAGGGTTGGTGGTGACTCCGTCCACGATGCCCCAACGGGCAGCAGCCTTTAACTCATCCAGATTGGCAGTGTCAAGGAAGAATCGCATAAAGGTAGTGACTCCATTTCGAGTATAATGGACTGATTCGCGCTTGGCCCGCGTCTTTGAAAATTAATGCTTTACAGCGCCTCAACTGCAACGCTGTTTGCAACAAACCGGTTATCGCTAGCGGCGGGACGCATGCTGGATGCGCTCTCCGACGATACCTTCAAAGGCGTGCATCATCTGATGCCGTTCGATTGGGCCATGCTGATCCCGTACTTCAGCGTGCTCATCGTGTTATCCATCTTCGGGATGCACCGCTACGCGATGATCCGGGGGTGGGCCAAGCATCGCGGGAAGTTCACCGGTGAGCCGCCCAGCCGCTTTGAGACGCTGCCGCGCGTGACCGTTCAACTCCCCATTTACAATGAGCGCTACGTGGTGGAGCGGTTACTCGAAGAAACCGCGAAGATCGACTATCCTCGGGAGCTGCTGCAGATCCAGGTTCTGGACGATTCGACCGACGATACGGATCCTTTCACGCGGGCGTTGGTGGAGGATTACCGCGACGCGGGTCTACCGATCGAGTACATTCACCGCGCCAACCGGCACGGGTTCAAGGCGGGCGCGCTGGAGAATGGGCTGAAGACCGCTACGGGCGAACTGGTGGCCATCTTCGACGCGGATTTCGTCCCTCCGCGCGATTTCCTGATGCGCACGGTGCATTTCTTCGCTGAGTCGAAGATCGGTATGGTGCAGACGCGCTGGGGTTATTTGAACCGGCACCAGAGCGTGCTTACCGAGGTTCAAGCCATGCTGCTGGACGGCCATTTCGTGCTGGAGCACGTAGCTCGCGCGGGGAACGGGCTGTTCTTCAATTTCAATGGCACGGCGGGCGTGTTGCGCCGGTCCATGATCGAAGACGCAGGCGGCTGGCAACACGACACGCTGACCGAAGACTCCGATCTGAGCTATCGCGCGCAGATGAAGGGATGGAAGTTCGCCTACGTGCCCTCCATCGAATGCCCGTCGGAGCTGCCGGTGGAGACGTACGGTTTCCAGGTGCAGCAATCGCGGTGGGCCAAGGGCCTGACGCAGGTGGCGATGAAGCTGCTGCCGTCGGTTCTGAAATCCGATTTGCCGTGGCGCGTCAAGGCGGAGGCAATTTTCCACCTGACGCCGAACATCTCTTACCCCTTGATGATCGTAATGAGCGTGATGATGCTGCCGGTGATGATCGTGCGGTATTACATGGGCTGGTTCGAGATGCTGCTGATCGATTTTCCCTTGATCATCGCGTCGTTTTTTTCGATTGCGGCGTTCTATGTGGTCGCGCACCGGGCCCTGTTTCCCAACACCTGGAAGCGGTCCTTGTTCTTCCTGCCGGCCCTGATGGCCGCGGGCGTGGCGCTGACGATCATCAACTCGCGAGCGGTATTTGAGGCGCTGATCGGATATAAGACGGAGTTCGCGCGCACGGCCAAATACGGGCAGAATTCGTTGCGGGCCCGCGACAGCAAGTATCGCCGGCGCAGCGGATGGCTTCCTTACGCCGAACTGCTGGCCGGGATCGGGTTTCTTGCCATCACCGTCTACGCCATCAATTCCTACAACTATCTGGCCGTGCCGTTCCTGATGCTGTTCGTCGGCGGATACTTCTGGGCCGGCTGCACCACTCTGTGGCAGGAGTACCAAGGCAAGCTCGCATTCGAGCGGGCTCGCGAGCTGGCGGCGGATCAGGCCAAGGCGTAGGCTTCAAGAGCGATGAGCGCTGGAACCTGAGGGCGTCAGTGCCCTCCCATCCCCCCGCCTTCCGAGCCCTTGGGACGGCGCATGACCAGCGTCAACGGGATCATCAGGACGAACGCGATGGTGAGGAGTTGGAAGACATCGACGAAGGCTCGCATAGCGGCCTGGCGTTCGACCATCCCGAACAGCGACGCGTAGGCTTGCTGATCGGCCAAGCCGGGGCCGGAGCCGGTTCCCAGATACAACGATCGAAGGGAGCCGAACCATTGCCCGGTGCTTGCGTTTCCGCTGGCCACGTGGGCTCCCAGGATGGCGGTGTACTTCTGGGTGAAGCGGGTGTTCATCAGCGTAACCACGGCGATGCCGACACTTCCGCCCAGGTTGCGCATGAGGTTGAAGAGGCTGGTGGCGTTGCCCATCCCCTCGCGCGGCACCGGGTTCATGGAGATGGTGGTCAAGGGAACGAAGACCATGCTCAATCCGAAGCCTTGAATCGCCTGGGGCCAGAATAAGTCCCAGAAGCCGACATTCAAATTCAACTGAGCCAATTGCCAGGTAGAGAGCGCGCCCAGGAATAGCCCAACGGCCAGGATTTTGCGCGGGTCGAACCGGCCGACCGCCATTCCGATGAGCGGCATGCCGAGCATGGAGCCTAAACCGCGGGGCGCCATGGTGAGGCCGGTGGTCATGGCCGGATAACCCAGGAGGGTCTGAAGCCAGATGGGGATCACAACTATGCTGCCGTACAGCACGAAGCCGAGGACGGTCATCAGAAAAACCCCGGCGGAGTAACTGCGCAAGAGGAAGACTTTCAGATTGACCACCGGATGCTCCGCCACCAGCTCGCGAACCAAAAACCCGATGGCGAAGGACACGGAAATGCCGATCAGGATGGTGATGAAGCGGGAACTGAACCAGTCCAATTCCTCGCCCTTGTCGAAAGCGATTTGCAGCGCTCCGATCCAGATGGCGAGCATCCCAATGCCCCAATAGTCGATAGAGGCTTTGGAGCGCCGTATATAGTCCGGGTCGAAAACGAACATCTGCACCATGATGAGGGAGAGTAAGCCAACCGGCAGATTGATGTAAAAGACCCAGCGCCAGCTATAGCTGTCGGTGAGCCAGCCGCCGAGCACGGGGCCTAGTACGGGTGCTACCACTATGCCGAGGCCCCAGAAGCCCATGGCCTTGCCTCGCGATTCCGGAGGGAAGGACTCCAGAAGCACGGCTTGCGAAAGGGGTTGCAGCGCTCCTCCGCAGGCCCCCTGCGTTAAGCGGAAGAGAATCAACAAAGGAAGGGTGGGTGCAGCCCCGCAAAGAAACGAAGACAGCGTGAAACCCGTCACCGAGAAGAGGAGAAGGCGCTTGCGTCCGAAGTAGTTCGATAACCAACCGGTGATGGGCAGAATGATTGCATTCGCCACCAGGTAGGAGGTTAGAACCCAGGTGACTTCGTCGATACTCGCGGACAGGTTGCCCGCGATGTGCGGCAGAGAGACGTTCACCACGGTAGTGTCCAGCACCTCCATAAAGGTGCAGAACATCACCGAGATGGCGATAATCCATGGATTAACGTGCCGGTGTTCTGACATTAGGGCGGGATCGGGCGCGGACAAATCCAGAATAGCGAAGTTGTGAGGCGCTTGTATAAATCGCGTCGCGCGGGTGAAAAACTGACAGTAACGCTAGACGGGCGCGCGAAGATCCACGCGGAATCGTGGGATTGCTCGTTTAGGCATTGCGCCATTATTATGCCTGCACTATGATTAGACCGCCCATGGGAAGCGACGAGCCGTCCGAGCCCCGCCTCGAACATCTGGTTTTCAAGGTGGCGCAGGGGATGGCCGGTGAGGATGGGTCCCGTTTCTTCGAGACCCTGGTGCGGAACCTGGCGCGGGCGCTTCCCGCCGATTTCGTGTTCGCCGGGGCGCTGGAACCGGAGCAGAACAAGATTGTGGCGCTGGCTTCTTTTGGCGATGCGCCCCAGCCTCCGCCGCATGAGTTTGCCCTGGCAGAAACTCCGTTTCAGAATCTGACTGCCGAACGTCCCGAGCCGGTGTCCTGCACGGTGGCGGCGGCCGAGCACTTCCCCAACGATCCGATTCTGCGCACCATGCCTGGCGACGGGTACGTTGCCGCTCCCCTGGTAGGCTCGGCTGGGAATCTTCTGGGCTTGATGAGCGCGGTAACGCGGCGGCGGCTGGAGGACGCGAAGGTAGCGGAAGAGGTAGTGCGCATCTTCTCGGCGCTGGCGTCGAGGCAGTTGGAGCGTATCAAGCAGATTGAGGCGTTGGAGCGGCAGAATGCGGAGTTCCGGCGCGCTGCCGAAGAAGGGAGCGCCTCCAAGTCGCACCTGGAGCGGGATAGCGCTTACCTGCGCGACGAGATCAGGATCGCGCATCCCGCCGGCATCGGCAATAGCCAGGAGTTCCGCACCTTAATGAATCAAGTCCGGCGCGTGTCGGCCACCTCGGCGATCGTGCTGATTTTTGGGGAACCCGGCTCCGGCAAGGAGCTGGCCGCTCGTGCGATTCACAATCAAAGCGCGCGCCGGAATCGTCCGCTGGTGAAGTTCGATTGCGCGGGGATTCCCCCGGATTTACTGGAAGTAGAGCTTTTCGGGGGCCTCCGTGACGCGCGATCGGAAGCGGCGCCGCGCATCGGACGGCTGGAACTGGCCGATGGCGGAACGCTGCTAATCGATGAAGTAGGGGCGTTGCCGCTGGATATCCAGGCCAAGCTGCTGCGCACGATTCAACAGCGCGAGTATCGGCCGCTGGGGTTCCAACGCGTCAACAAAGTCGATGTGCGCTTACTGGTAACCACCAACCGCGACCTGGAGCTGGAGGTGAAAGAGGAGCGGTTTCGCTCTGACTTATATCAACGGCTGCTGGTTGAGTCCGTTCACGTACCTCCTTTGCGCCGGCGGCGTCAGGATATTCCGCTGCTTGCGGAGCGCTTCCTGGAACAGTTGGAGCGGAGGCTCGGCCGGCAGGGCTTGCGCGTTTCGGAACGAATGATGAGCCAGATGATGACCTATCATTGGCCGGGGAACATTCGTGAGATGGAGGATCTGCTGTTCCGCGCGGCGGTGGCCGGGGGAACTGAGTTGGACCTGCCGGTTCAGTCGGAGCAGCAAGCATGGCCGGAGCCGGCCACGCTACACCAAGCCGAACACTTTCACGTCACTCGCATGCTGAGCGCCTGCAATTGGGTGATTGAGGGTCCGCGGGGCGCGGCGGCCGCACTGGGCATTCCGCCCAGCACCCTGCGGTCTCTGATGAAGCGGCTGAAGATTCAGAGAGCGCCGAAAACCGCGTGAGCGCCGTTAGTGGACGGTGACGGTCTGATCGCCGTCAATGTAGGCGATGTATTCGGCGCCCGCGGGCGCGGCGACGGTATCGGTCGACTTCGGCTTGCCGTTGGTGCTGGAATCCACGGGGTGGTCCGATCCTTTGGTCGGCTCAGCGCGAACGGTTAGTTTGCGGTCCGCGGCGTCCACCTGAAGCAGCTTGAAGGTCGCGCTTTTTGAGCCAATGCCGGCGACGCCCCTCTTTCTTTCCTCAACGATCGCGCCGGTGACCAGCGCACCCTTGGCGATGGCCACTTTGTCGCCCAGCACCAGGACATCGGCGCTGACTTTGAACTTGACCGGATCGTCTTTTTTGGCGGTGGCTGGAATGTCCTCGGCCAGAGTAATGTGGATTCCGGTTCCATTCGCCATGGTCACGGCCGTTCCGCCGGCCTTGGCGGGAGCAGCTTTGGCGGTGGCTGTGCTCGCGGTAACCGCGGGTGCGGGTTGCTGCGGGGCTGGCTCAGCCGGCGTAGGCGCGGGCGACGGCTGCGGCGTTGGCTGAGGGGGCGGTTGAGGGCTGGCCGCTTGCGAGGGAGGCGGTGTCGCGGGAGCGGCCGGTTGCGCAGCCGCGGTTTGGCGCGGTGTGGAATGCGCGGGCGTGGGAGCGGGCGGAGTCTGTTGAGCTATCGCCTTCTTGGGATCGCGCATCACTTCTATCACGCTTTCCGGAACTCCGGCCTTGGCCAGGCGGATCAATTCGGCTGGGGTCATCACGAATTGAGTGGCCGCGGAAGCGCGAATCTGCGCGACGATCTGTGTGTTGGACACCTTGGCCTCGACCATCTGCACGACATCGTCGTTGGTCATGGGCTTGTCGGTAGCGGAAGGCGGAGGCTCGGGAGCGGGAGTAGGCTCCGGCGCGGCGGTTGGAGGCGGCTGCGGCGCGGCTGCTTGCTCCACCGGAGCGGGAGGGGTGCGATGCCGGGTCCACCAAACGCCTCCGCCCACCACCGCGGTCAATGCAAGCGCGCCGCCGGCCAGAGCGGCCCAGACCGGTGTGTTCTTCCGTTCCTTGGCAACCTTGGCGGCGGAGGCGCTGGGGACGGGCGGCACACTGGTGGCGGTGAGACGGGCGCGGTACAAGGTTCCCGAATCCGATTCGTGCTTCAAGGCCGACAACGCCATCAGCACGTCCTGCATGGTTTGCCAACGCTCATCGGGCTGCTTGCGGAGGCAACGCTCAATCACCATCTCGAGCTGCGGAGGGGCTTCGGGCGCGAACTCGGCGACCGGGCGGGGGTTGTCGCGCAGGATGGCGGAGAGCGTGGTGAGAGCGGTGTCGCCCTCAAAGGCGCGGGCGCCGGTCACCATCTCATACAGCACCAAGCCGAAAGAAAAGATGTCGCTGCGGGTGTCGACTTTCTTGCCCTGCGCCTGCTCCGGCGACATATAGCTGACGGTGCCGAGGATGGCGCCTTCGACGGTCAGCGGCCCGTCGGCGATGGTTTGGGTGGCATCGGCCGGCCCGCTCACGGTCGAGATGGGGCCGCGGTCGGTGAGCTTGGCCAATCCAAAATCCAGGATCTTGACCAAGCCCGAATCGGTGATCATCACGTTGGCCGGCTTCAGGTCGCGGTGAACGATGCCGGAGGCGTGGGCGGCTTGCAGCGCGTCGGCCATTTGAACGCTGTATTTGAGCACCTGCGGTACGCGGAGACCACCCTTGGGAATCCAGTCCACCAGCGTTTTGCCGGGGACGAACTCCATCACTATGAACTCGGTGTTGCCCTCCGAGAGGATGTCGTGAATGGTGATGATGTTGGGATGATTGAGCGCGGAAGCCGCTTGCGCTTCCTGGATAAAACGGCGGCGGCGCTCCGGATCTCCGGCGGCCGTGGTGGTCAACACCTTAATCGCCACGAAGCGATTGAGGCGGGTGTCCATGGCCTTGTAGATGTCGCCCATTCCTCCAGAACCGAGTTTTTCCAGAAACTGATATTGGAGAATAGTGCGGCCGATCATAGCGGGAGCTTCTTCCGGAAGGGGGAGCCTCCAGAAGGGAACTTCTTAGTGTGCCACAACCAACGTTAGTGCGCCACAACCTATATGACTACAGTGAGGCGATCTGCCACATCCCGGCGCGAGGCGAGGCCGTCCGGGAAGCCTAGCGAAACAGCCAACGGACACCGAGGATTGGCCCGCCGATGGTGCCCACGAAATATTGGTCGGTGTTCTCGGAGGTTTTGAAGTGGAACATCTTATAACCGGCAAAAATTTCGAAGTGGCCAAGGCGGCCGACCACGTGAATCTCCACATCTCCAATGGCGGCGTGGTGAGGGATCCCGAAGCCCCAGGCGCGCGCTTCGATGAAGAGGTGTTTAGAAGGCAGGTACTCGGCAGCAACTCCCAAGGCCGGGTAGAAAAGCTGCTTGGAGCCGGTGCCGGGAACAAAGTTGGCGTTGGTGTCGAACGGCGCGTCCAGCACCGCGCTAATGCGGGTGTAGTTGAAACCATACAGCGTGCGGAAGCGGAACTTGGAATCTTCCGGCGGGGCCGGCCAAGTCAGGTAATTCCAGGTCAACTGCACGTTGCGGACGCGATAGGTGTTGGACATGAGGGTGCCGGGCCCGAAGTTCGCCCCGAAGATGCCCAGCGCGACCGGCGTGGTGTAGGTCCCGCTGCCATCGGCTTGAAAGTAAGAGATCTCGAGGTGATTGAACTTACCAGCGGGCATCGAAACCATTCCGGCTGGGGCGATCGACGAAAAGTTGGGCAATGGCAACGTGGGGCCCTGAGCGGCCGAGTACTCGATGCCCGTTGCGGGGTTAAAATAAGGCTGGACACCGGGGCGCAAGCGTGTCGACCCGGAGGTCTTCCAAGCGTAGGCCTCGACCGGCTGGCCGTTGTCCGGATCGTCGGGAGCGATATCCGGAGGCGCGGAGGTAGGCGCGGGTGTTTGTTGTGGCGTTGGCTCGGCAGGTGGCGGAATCTGCGCCGGGGGGGGCTGTTGTTGCGATTGTTGCTGTCCGAAAATGGCGGCGCTGCAAGCGAACCACAAAAGGAGCGCGATGCCGGACCGGGCCGCGCGGGGACGATCGAAAATTGTTAGCAACTTAGAGGATAAGCTGGCGCCGGGGAATGGTTCAAGCGGCATTAGATGGTCTTGGTTGAGCCCCCGTCCATATCGATCAGCGCTCCGTGCAGGTAGCGGCCCTCCGGGCTGACAATAAACGCCGCCAGCGCCGCGATGTCGGCCGGTTCGCCAATGCGCGTGATGTTTTCTTCTTCGACGTAGCGCTGCTCCGCCTGGGATACATCGATTTTGCATTCGGCGGCAAAAGTCTCCAGGCGCTTTTGAAAACGAGCGGTGCGGATGGTTCCGGGGCTGATGGCGTTTACCTGCACATGATCCTGCAAGCCGGCTTCGGCCATGGCTTTGGTGAACGACAGCATGGCGGCATTGACCGATCCGCCGATGGTGAATTGCCGGCCCGGCGTGCGGCCGCCAACACCGGAGATGAACAGAAGCGATCCGGAGGATCGTCTGAGATGCGGCCACGCCGCGCGGGTGAGACGCACGGAACCGAAGAATTTTAGAGCGAAGCCGTCGGCCCAGTCTTCGTCGGTGAGCGATTCAAACTCGCCGCGCTTGGTTGCGCCGGCGTTGTTGACGACGATGTCGATCGCTCCGAAGCGGTCCAGCGCGAAGGCGGCCAACCTGGCGGGATTTTCAGGTTCGCGAAGGTCCAGCGCGATGGCTGCCGCGGAGCCGCCTTGCGCCTCAATCCCGGCCACGGCTTCGGCGAGCGCGGCATTATCCCGCGCGCACAGCACCGCGTTGGCCCCTTCCAGCGCGAAGCGGCGGGCGATGGCATGGCCGATGCCTTTGCTGGATCCGGTGACGATAGCGGTTTTGCCCGGGAGCCGCATGATCGGAACCAGTGTACGGCACCCGGCCCCTTGCGCGCGGAAAACACTTGCATGCGAAAAACAGAGGAGGGCTACTTGGCGTTTCCCTTACTTCGCGAGTCCCTTGATCGCGTCGTCCAAGTCGATGCGGTTGGTGTCGAGGGTGATCCCCATGGCCTGGTCCAGCGCCACCTTGGCCTTGGCGTAGGTGTCGCGTGTCTGCACCTCGGCAAGCTGGGCGGCGAACAGATCGCGCTCCACCAGGATCACGTTGTAGGAAGTGGAGAGGCCCGCCGCCAGCTTCTTTTGCTCGGCGTCGGTCTGTTGCTGCGCCAGCATCACGGCCTGATGCGCGGCGCGGACTTGCTCTTTACCCTGGCGCATGGCGATGATCGCGTTCTGCACATCGATTTCCACCTGGCTCTGCGACCTCACGCTGGTATCCTTCATCTGGCGCAGTTCCAGGCGGGAGCGGATGTCGTCGGCCTGAGCCTGCCGGTTGCGCACGGGGAAGCCTATGGTTAAACCAACGGCCCACTGCGGGTACTTGAATGCGACGTTGTCATAGAAAGCCGTGCCTAAGACGTTGTACAAGCCGGCTGTATTGAGCAAGGCGAAAGAATTCACGGTGGGAAGGAGGGCGTTCTTGAGGAACGGCATCACATCCTGCTCGCTCTTGATGTTTCCCTGCGCGATGGCGATTTCCGGCCGGTTTTTCTGGGCGATGGCGACGGACCGGTCGAGCGCGGGAATTTGATCCGACTCCACGTCCGGAAACGAGTCGGTGGTTTCGACCTCAGCCGAGGCAAACGGCTCATCCAGATTTTCGCTGATCATGCTCTTCAGGTTGAGCTCGGAGTATTGAAGATTGGTTTGCGCGATGATCAGGTCGCGCTGGCTGGCGGCCAATTGCGATTGAGCGTTCAGCACGTCGAGGTTGGCCATCACTCCGGCCTCGAACGCCTTGCGGTTGTTGTTAAAGAGCTGCTGCGAAGCATTGACGGCCTGCTCCGCCGAACGAACGGACTCCCGCGCGCTGATCAAATCCCAATAGGCATTTTGCGCGCCGGCGACCGCGGCGATCACGGCTTGACGGAAAGATTGCCGCTCGATCCCCTGTTCGTTTTGAGCGACCTCGATCAGGGCGCGATTGACTTTGTAGCCGAAACCATTGAGCATCTGCTGGCTGACCGTCGCCGTGAAACCGGGCGTGTAGGCCGGATCGAACAGCAGGCTCAACTGCGTGGATCCCTGGCGCTGGACGCCATAGGAAGCAGTGATGCTGGTGCCGGAAGGAAAGGCCTGGTTGTAACTGAACGTGGCCGCTTCGGTGTTGGTGGTCACGTGAGAGATGCCGGCGACTCTCACGGTGTTCAGCGGACTTTCCGTGCGGTCCACGCTGAAACTGACGCGCAAGGTAGGGTCGAAAGTACCCGATGGGCTAACCGACACGGCCGTAGCCCCGCCGGTAATGCCACCCGCGTTGGACGCGCCGCCGCCGCTGCCGCCGGCGGTTCCCAAAATGCTGCCGCCTTCGGCTCCGGCGAAAACGACGCTGGGGATGGTGCTCTGATCCACTCCGCGCGGCGAAGCTCCGGATCTGGCTCGCAGCATGTCGGTCTTGGCTTCGGGGAGGTAGTATCGCGCCGCGGCGAGAGTCAAGTTGTTCTGGACCACCAGCGCGACCACCTGCGCCATCGACAGCCGTATTTTCCCGTCGCGGACCTCCAAAAGATCATTCGGAGCGTTGGCAAGGACCGCCTTGTCTACTGGCTGATTCCGATAGGGTCTGTAGACTCTCGGGAACACCGGCTCTGCCTTGGTGTAGTCCGGAGTCGTAGGAACGGCCAGCGGCGCCTGGGTCTGCGCCAAAAGGTTCGATCCGCTGGCCAGCACAAGCGCGGCGGCGGTGCCAATTACACCCAGTTCGAGGCGGAGCAATCGCATCGGAGATCTCACCGCGTCCGATTCGCCGCCGGGGTTTGATCCGGCCCCTTGTAGGGCGGCGTGGGCATGTCGGTCACGATCCCGCTGAGCGCTTCGTCCAGCCGGATCCCGTTCTTCTCGAGGGTGCTTCCGGTAGCCTGGTCCATGGACACCAATGCGTTCGCGTATGCGCCCTGAACTTGGACCGCGGCGTATTGGGACGACACCAAGTCGCGCTCCTTGAGGATGACGTTGTAGGCGGTGGACAGGCCGACACTCAGTTTTTCTTGTTCCGCATCGCGCGACTGCTGCGCCAGGCGAACCGCTTCACGAGCGGCCTCCACCTGCACCCTGCCCTGAATCAGACCGATGCGGGACTGCTGGACTTGCAGGTTGATCTGATTTCGCGTGCTCTGCTCGCTGATTTGGAGCTGATTGCGCTCCAGTTGCGAACGGATGTTATCGGCTTGCGCGGAGCGGTTGCGGATCGCGGCGCCGAAGCTCAATCCGACGGCGGTTTCCGGATGGGTGCCCCCCAGACTCTCCGAGAGAGATCCTAGAGCTCCGGCGCTGGCGCTCACCGGGTTGGCGGCGCTCACCGTGTTGCCCTTCAGCCCGGAACTGGCATACAGGCCGAATGTAGAAAGCGTCGGCATGAGATTGTTGCGGGCATAACCGATGGCGATGTTCTGATTCTTGAGATTGTTATCGGCTTCCTTGATCTCCGGACGATTGGCCAGTGCGCTGGTCAGGGCGGTCTTCAGGTCCGGCAGGTCCGCTTCGCGGGGCTCCGGCAGGAGATCCGTCACGACGATTTCGGCGGCGTCCAGGTCCGGGTCATCGCGCTTGCTCAGCAACTGCTTCAGGGCGGTTTCCTGCTCCGCGAGGTTGGTTTGCGCCACCAAAAGGTCGCGCTGGCTGGCGGCGAGCTGCGACTCCGCCGTGGTCACGTCGAGGCGCGACATGACGCCCGCTTCTTCCTGCTTCTTGGTCTCGTTGGCCAACCGCTGCACGGCCCCCAGAGACTCCGTGGCCACTTGCACGTTCAACTGAAACGCGGCGAGGCCGTAGTAAGCTTGCTCCAATTGCGCCACGCTGGTAATTACCTGCTGCTTGAACACCTGGTCCGCGGTCGCCACGTTGTTGCGCGCCACGTAGATGAATCGCATTTCCGCTTTTCTGCCGAACCCGGCGAGCAGGGGCTGGTTGAAGCCGATGGACAGACGCGAAGTGACGTCGGGATTGTAGATCAGGTTTTCCTGCGTGGTATTTTGACGCAGCGTGCTCATGGAAACCGAGTAGCTGGCGCCGGTGGTAAACATCTGGGAATAAGACATGGAGTACGCGAGCCCGGAACTGGTAGTGGTGGGAATGCCGGAGACAACCAGCGTATTCAAGGGGCTGGTCACGCGATCGTAGCTCATCCCGAAGCTGACCGTCGGGTCGAATGCCCCGGCGGCTCCGACAAATACGGCGCCGCCTCCTCCGGTGATGCCGCCCGCGTTGCCGGTGCCGCCGGTGCCGCCGCCATTGGTCACGCCGGCTCCGATCGCGCCGGAGTTCAGCTCGCTGGGATATAGAGCGCCAGTGAAGCTGCGCGCCGCCTGGCCGGATTTGGTGCGGAGAATATCGGTTTGCGCAAACGGCACAACGTAACGCTCCACCACTATGTCCAGGTTGTTTTCCAGCGTCAGTGCGAGGGCATCCTGGAGGGATAGCTGCAGCTTGCCGTCACGAATGAGACTCTTGAGGCGGGGGGAGTTGGTTAGCACCGGGGTTGGAACCGACCACTGAGTGTATGGATTCCACAGGTGCGGCGTCAGCTCCTTCGGGACCCTTGGCGATCGCATCCAGAAAGCCCTTTTGAAAACCGGCGTTGGTATCGATGTTCGTGGAATCGCCGGGCGGGGCGCTCTGAGGCGTGGCCTGGGCCTCCGCAAGCCTGGCGGAAGCAATCGAGAGACAGATTGAGGCACAGAGGCAGACAGCTCGGATCATATCGAAATATTGTAGCGGCAATCGAAAGGTTGCCGCGACTGCTTAACGACCAATGGTCCTATGCCGGATGGCCCTGGCGCAGCGGAGCGTTAAGGCGCGGCTCCATCTGGTAGGCTCGTAGGCAGGTGCGCGTGACGCCGCGGTTGCGGGAGAATCTTGGTTTCACCCTCGTTCTAAGCCTGGTGTTGGCCTTGTGCATCGCCCGGCTGTGGGTGATGCCCCTGCCCTCCAGTTTTTGGGTGGACGAGATGGTCAGCGCGTTCGTGATTCATTTCGGCGCGGCGCATCCTTCACTGGCCGCGGCGCCGCAGGTCACGCAAACGATCTACTATTGGCTGCCTCGCGCCGCCGAATCGTTGTTCGGATTCTCCGAGGTAGTGTACCGCGTGCCGTCCCTGATCGTCCTGGGGATCGCGCTATGGCTGATCGCCAAATTGGCAACGCGGCTGATTCATCCGCTGGCCGGCTGGTTCGCCGTGTTTGCGTGCCTGGCGCTGAAGGGTTTCGACTACCAGGCCGCCGACGCCAGGCCCTACGCGCTGGGCACTTGCGTCGCCGCCGCGAGCCTGTTGTTCCTGGTGCGGTGGATGGATTCGGCGCGCTGGACCGACGCGCTGCTGTTCACTCTGTTCGCGGCTCTGTTGTGGCGAGTGCATCTGGTGTTCTGGCCGTTTTACGGGATCTACGCGCTATACATAGCCTTCCGGAAGTTTCGCTCCGAGACCGAGGCCCCGTGGAAGCAGATTGCCGGAATCGGCGCGATCTTGATCGCGCTGTTGATTCCGGTGGCCGCCGATGCACTAAGGCTGGCGCGCGAAGCGCAGTCGCACGTGGTGGTGGATCCGCCGACGGTGCGTGAGTTGCGGCGAACTCTTAAGTTCCTGCTGCTGGCGCAATGCGGCGGAGGAGCGCTGATTGCGAGCCTGCTGTTTCGATGGCGCAAAACGGAAGGCGCAGGGAGGCCGGCGCTCTCGGCGTTCTCGGCGTTCTCCTCCTGGGTGCTGATCCTGGGGTGGTGGCTGTGGCATCCCTTAGCGCTGTTCGTGTATTCGCGTATTTCCGGCAACAGCTTGTTTGTGGACCGCTATCTGTCCGTGGCGTTGCCGGGCGCGGCGCTGATGGCCACGCTGGCCGCGGCGATGTTTTTGCCCTCGGCTTACTGGAAACCGTGCGCGGCCGTGCTGGGCGTGTGTGTCCTTGCCACGCTCGGCCAGTGGCTGGAGCTGTGGCCGCTGCATCACAATTCCAACTGGCGGGAAGCCGCGCGTACGGTGAACGAGTGGACGCTCGACGCGTCCACGCCGGTTCTGCTTCCCAGCCCGTTCATCGAGGCGAAATATCCCGTATGGCGTCCTGATTATCCCTTGCCCGGGTTCTTATATTCTTATCTGCCGGTGTATCGGCTGGAAGGGAAGCCTTATCTCCTGCCGTTCCAGAGGTCGCCGGAGAGCGAGCATTATGCCGCGCAATTGGCGTCCAGTTTTTCCGAATTACCACGCTTTTTAATCTACGGGGGCGACCGGAACGTGTTCACCTGGCGCAATTTCCTGGCGTCGCGCCCGGAGCTTCATGGCTGGGGCAACCGGGCCTCGCGTAAGTTCGGCGACGTCGCCGTAGTGATCTTCGAGAACCCGGCGTTTGAGCGGGGCTCAGGCGCACTGGCGCGGGCGCGGTAGCCCGCTTCCGCGACCATCGCGGTTCTCCCTTGCGGCAGTTTAGATACGATGGAAGCTCTTCAAGATGTCGCGTGTTGCGTATCGCAGGGCAATGGGGCGGCCGTGCGGACAGCTCATGGGGCAAGAGGTCGCGGCCAAGGCTCGCAATAGCCAAGCGATCTTTTCCGGCTCCAGGCGAGTATTGATCTTGATGGCAGCGCGGCAGGCGATGGACGCGGCCATGGCGCGGCGCAGATCGTCCAGGGACGTTTTGCGGAGTTCACTCTCCGCAATTTCCAGTATTTCGAACAGAACTTTCTCAATATCCGCGGTATTCAATCCCGCGGGCGCAGACTTGACCGCGATGGTACGGTTGCCGAACGGCTCAGTCTCGAAGCCGAGGCCTTCCAGTTCCTCGGCGATGCGCGCGTATTCGATCTGTTGCGCGGCGGAAAGGCCGATCACAGCCGGAATCAGCAGCCGTTGCGTCTCTACGCCGCCGCGGCTGCGGGCGGCCAACACTTGCTCGAAAAGAATCCGCTCATGCGCGACATGCTGGTCGACAATCCACAGCCCGTCGCGTCCGGCGGCCACGATGAAACTATCGTGGATCTGGCCGAGCGGGCGAAGATCGCGCAGAGCATCGAGGTTTTCCGGTTCGGGGATCGCGTTCTCCAGCAGCGGCCCGTGGGTTTCCGGAACGGTTCGTCTGGACGCGGGCGCTTCCGTAAAGGAGGGCTCGGAAAAGTCGAAGCGGGGGAGTGGAGAAGCCGGGCGGCGCAGCGTGAACTCCGGCAAGACATCCGCGCTGATTTCCGCGGGGGGCGGAGGCAGCGTGGGCGGCGGCATGGTCATGGAAGCCGAGACTCCCATGTTCTCGATGCGCTGGCTGAATTCGGAATAGGGAAGCTCCGCGGCGGGCTGGGCGGGCGATCCCGCGGGGAAGGCCGCGGCAAACACCGGAGTCAGGGCCGGGACGGGTCGCTCCACCAGCAAAGCTTCGCGGATGGTGTCGCGCACCAGATCGTGGACGATGGATCCATGCCGGAAGCGGACCTCGGTTTTGGAGGGATGGACGTTGACGTCAACCTCTTCCGCATCGCAATCCAAGAACAGGAGCGCGAAGGGGAAACAGGCGGGCGGCATCAGATTGTGATACGCGGCGCTGATGGCGTGGAGCAGCAGACGGTCCCGGATGAGAACGTCCGTTGACGAACAGGTAAATGGAGTTGCGATTCAGCTTTTGCACTTGCGGGCCGCTGACGAAGCCACGCAAACGGAAGCGCCGGGCCGACGGAGGTTCGTCCGGTTCCGGAGGCATGACGAGTTCGCGTGAGCGCTCTCCCAAATCGACCAGGTCTTCGAGAACAGTGCTGCCGAACACCTGAAAGACACGCTCGCGCAGCGTGGGGACGGGCGTGACGTCCAGGAGCTCGGCATTGTTGTGGCGCAGTGAAAACGATTTGCCGGGGTGCGCCAGGCTATAGTGCGTCACCAGCGAAGCGACGTGCGCGATTTCGGTTTGTTCCGAGCGCAGGAATTTCTTGCGCGCGGGGACGTTGTAGAACAGATCGCGGACGGTGATGGTGGTGCCCGGCGCGAGCGCGGCTTCGTCACAGCGCAGCAGGCGTCCTCCATTGATCTCGACGGCGGTGCCGGTTTGATCCTCTTTGGTGCGCGTTTCGAGCAGCAGACGCGAGACCGAGGCGATGGACGGCAGAGCCTCCCCACGGAAGCCCAGTGTGGCGATGGAAAGCAGATCCTTCACGTCGGAGAGCTTGCTGGTGGCATGGCGTTCGAAGGCGAGGAGCGCGTCGTCGCGCATCATACCTGAGCCGTTATCGGCGAGCCGGATCAGCCGCCGGCCTCCGGCTTCCACTTCCAGGCGGAATTCGGTGGCGCCGGCGTCGAGCGAGTTTTCGAGCAGCTCCTTGACGACGCTGGCCGGGCGTTCGACCACTTCGCCCGCGGCGATTTTGTTGGCGACGTTGTCGGAGAGGATGCGGATGCGGCCCACGCGTCAGGCGCCTTCGAGATCAGGCAAAGATCTCGTCAACGGCGATCTGACCGCCGAAGAAGAGGGGGATTTGCTGGCAGGATTTGTAGGTGACGCTGTGCCCGTCGGGAGTGGAGACTTCAATCTGGCAAAGGTCTGTGTTCACGACCCAAAATTCGCGAGTTCCGTTTTCTAGGCATATCTTCCGCTTCTCGTGTAGCACGGCGGCTTTGTTGGAGGGCGAGAGCACTTCGACCACCAGCTCCGGTGCTCCCGTTAGGTATCGATCGCTAGCATCCCAGCGCGCCCTAGTAAGGTACGCAACATCGGCGCCCCAGCATTCATGCTCGGGCAGTGGCCTGTAGGGGACTTCTTTGTCGACCACGCCGGTGTGACCGGCCGCGGCTTCGAGCAAACGGCGAAGCTGCCATTGTGCCCGGACGTGGGGTTGTTGTGGGAAAGGCACTTCGACTAGTTCGCCGTGGTAAAGCTCATACACGCCGCCGGGAGGGTTGGGGATCTGCTCGTACTCTGCGACGGTCATGAGCCGGGTTGTGGTGCTGGCCACGCAAGAACTCCTGTCTCGATTGTAGCGTCTGGGGGGCGAGTTAGGAGAAGATTTCGTCGACCGAGAGGCTGCCGCCGAAGAAGAGGGGGATGCTTTGGCCGGAGGAGTAGGTGATGGCGCGGCCGTCGGGGGTCGAGACCTCGACTTCTCTTTGCTCAATATCCACCATCCAGAACTCCAGGCAGCCGGTTTCCAGACACAGCTTTCGCTTGTCGCGCATTTCCGCCGCGGTGTTGGATGGAGAGAGGACTTCGATCACCAACTCGGGGGACCCACTGAGGATCCCCTTGCGGGGGATGGCGTCCCAGCGGTCTTTGGCGAGGAATACAACGTCGGCGACCCAATACTCATGCTGCCCCCGCGGGCGGTAGCCGAATTCCATGCTGACTCTTCCCGCGTTACCGGCGGAACGGTCCAAAAGGCGTAGCAGCGCATACTGAACCAGGTGGTGTTCGTGGAATGGTAGAGACACGAAAACGACTTCCCCGTGGTGCAACTCGTAATGTCCGCCAGGAAGATCGGGGAGCTTCTCGAACTCCTCGAAGGTCATCAGCCGGGTTGTGGTGGTGGCCACGGGAAACTCCTGCCTTGATTGTACTACCCGTTTATTCGCGCGCATTCGCGGCAAAAACTATCCAGGCTACGCGCTCATCGCCGCCAGGAACTCGCCATTGCTGCGGGTCTTGGCGAGCTTGTCGATCAGCAGCTCCATGCTCTCGACCGGCGACAGCGGGTTCAGCACTTTGCGCAGAACGTAGACGCGGTTGAGCTCCTCGCGCGGCAGCAGCAGTTCTTCTTTGCGGGTGCCGGAGCGGGTGATGTCGATGGCGGGGAACACGCGCTTGTCCATCAGCTTGCGGTCCAGATGGATTTCCATGTTGCCGGTGCCTTTGAATTCTTCGAAGATGACGTCGTCCATGCGGCTGCCGGTGTCGATCAGCGCGGAGGCGACGATGGTGAGCGATCCGCCTTCTTCGATATTGCGGGCGGCGCCGAAGAAGCGCTTGGGACGCTGCAGGGCGTTGGAGTCGACGCCGCCGGAGAGCACTTTGCCGGAAGGCGGAACGACCGTGTTATAGGCTCGCGCCAGACGAGTGATGGAGTCGAGCAGGATCACCACGTCCTTCTTGTGCTCCACCAGCCGCTTGGCTTTTTCGATCACCATCTCGGCGACTTGCACGTGGCGTGAAGCGGGCTCGTCGAAGGTGGAGCTGATGACCTCGCCCTTGACCGAGCGCTGCATGTCGGTTACTTCCTCGGGGCGTTCATCGATCAACAGGACGATCAGCGTCACCTCGGGATGGTTGGCGGTGACTGAGTTGGCGATGGACTGCAACAGCATGGTCTTGCCGGTGCGGGGCGCGGCGACGATCAACCCGCGCTGGCCTTTGCCGATGGGCGTGAGCAGATCCATGACGCGGCCGGAGTAGTTGTCGCGCACGGTCTCCATCTTCAATCGCGCTTGCGGGTACAGCGGCGTCAGGTTGTCGAAGAAGATCTTGTTGCGGGCTTCCTCGGGCGGCTCAAAATTGATGGCGTCGACTTTGATCAACGCGAAGTAACGCTCGCCTTCCTTGGGCGGGCGGATCTGGCCGCTGACGGTGTCGCCGGTGCGGAGATCGAAGCGGCGGATCTGCGAGGGCGAGACGTAGACGTCGTCGGGGCCGGGAAGGTAATTGTATTCGGGGGCGCGCAGGAAGCCGAACCCGTCGGGGAGGCATTCGAGAACGCCTTCGGAGAAGATGAGCCCGCTTTTTTCCGCCTGCACCTGCAGGATCTTGAAGATCAGCTCCTGCTTGCGGAAGCCGGCGAAGCCCTGGACGCCGAGATCCTTGGCGATCTGGTTGAGCTTCTGGATGCTCATGTCCTTGAGCTCCACCAGGTCGAGCGCAGCGCCGTTCTTGCCCTGCTGTCCAGCTGCGTGGCGGCGCTTGGCGTCGAAGAGGCGGCCTTGCGGCACTGGCTCCGCCGCGGTCTCTTTGGGAGCTTCCTTGGCGGCGTCTTCCGCGGGCTTTGCTTCCTCGGGTTTTGCTTCCGCGGGTTTTACTTCCGCGGGTTTTACTTCCTCAGACGGCGGCTTGGATTCCACGGGCTTGGCCTCAGGAGCCGGCGCGCCCTTGGCCTCCATCGCCTTGGCGTCGGCCTTGGCTTCCTTGGGCTCCGCCTTTTCGGCAGACCTGGACCGAGGCCTGTGCTCCGCCTTGGCCGCGGGAGCCGCCTCCGCCTGGCCGTTCGATTCTGCGATCCCGGCGGGGTCCTTGGTTACTTCGGGACCGGCCTGTTCTGGGTTTTCGATATTGCTTGCCAAATTTCCCTCACTCCCCGGCCGGTGACGGCCGAGCACTCCAATAACTCCCCCGCGAATCCCTCGCGCAGGGCTTGTCTCGATCGATGAGTCTCTTTCTGCGATCCGAGCTTGTCACACTTGGTTACGGCGACGATGTACGGCCGGCCGTGCGCCTCCAGCCACTCGCGCAACTCCAGGTCCTTTTCCATCCATCCACGCCGCGCGTCGATCAGAATCACACATAACGCCAGGGCGGCGCGTCCCACCAGGTAACTTTCGATCAACTGCTTCCACTGGCTCGTGATTTGGGCGGGGACGCGGGCGTATCCGTACCCCGGCAGGTCGACAAAGCGGTAGCCTCCCTCGACCTGATAGAAATTGATCAACTGCGTACAACCGGGCCGCGCACTCACCCGCGCCACCGTGCCGGGTCCAGCCCCCGATCCAATCAACGCATTCAACAGACTGGATTTGCCGACGTTGCTGCGGCCGAGAAACGCGATCTCGGGTTCCGCCTCGGGCGGAAACTGGTCCGGCCGGGCTGCACTTATTATAAACTGCGCCGACATGAGTGGGAGGATGGGGCAAGAGGGGGAAGTCCTCTTAATCAGGTTTAGCCTTCGTCTAACGGCTGCGTAAACGGCCTTACTGCGTAATTCTACTCTACGCGATACTTCGTTCGATTCTCTGCGTCGTCACGTGACTTCATCTTAGCGTCACCGCGTTGCATTGTCACAAGTCGTTACTGAGTGACTTTATCTTCGCGGCTGCGCGCCACAATCTCGGCAGCGGTCAACATGCCGGACAACGGGGCCATTTCCAGATCCCGCTCCAGGGCCAGCTTCAAAACCTGGTCCATGGAAGTGACGAAGTGCAACTTCATTTCGTTGCGGATGTTTTCCGGGATATCCGGAAGGTCCTTCTCATTATCCTTGGGCAAAACCACCTCAAAGATGCCCTGGCGGTGCGCCGCAAGCAGTTTTTCCTTCAGCCCGCCGATGGGCAGCACGCGGCCACGCACGGTGATTTCCCCGGTCATGGCGATATCGGCGCGAACCGGGATGCTGGTGAGCGCGCTGGTGATGCTGGTGGCAATGGTGATTCCCGCCGAGGGGCCGTCCTTGGGGATCGCACCCTCCGGCACGTGCAAATGAATGTCCAGATGGCGGTAGAAATCCCGCGGCAGTCCGATGTGGTGGGCGCGGCTGCGAACGTAGCTCATGGCGGCTTGCGCCGATTCCTGCATCACGTCGCCGAGCTTGCCGGTGGTGGTCAGCCGTCCGCGGCCTTCCATGATCGCGGCTTCGGTGGTAAGAATAGATCCGCCCACTTCGGTCCAAGCCAGCCCGACAGTGGCGCCGACTTCGTTCCTCCGGTCGCTCACCTGCTCACGGAACTTCTGCGGGCCTAACAACTCGCCCACTTTGGCGGCGTTGATGACGACCTTTTCCATCTTGGCGGCCTTTTCAACTTTGTTTTCAGCTTTGTTTTCAACTGGGGCCGGAGCGCCGTCCGCGGTTTTCTCAGAACCCGCCGATTGCGCATTCACCACCATCCGCGCGATCTTACGGCACACGTTGCCGATTTCGCGCTCCAGATTCCGGACGCCGGCTTCGCGCGTGTAATGCTGGACCAGCTCCTGAATGCCGTCATCGGGAAATTCAATCTGGCCGGTGCTGAGTCCGGTTTCCTTGGTCTGCTTGCGGACCAGGAAGCGCTTGGCGATTTCCATCTTTTCGAGTTCGGTATAGCCCGAAAGGCGGATCACTTCCATGCGGTCCTGCAACGCCGGCGGGATGGTATGCAGAACGTTGGCCGTGGCGATGAAGAACACCTGGCTGAGGTTGTATTCGACGTCCAGGTAGTGATCCATGAACATGTAGTTCTGTTCCGGATCGAGGACTTCCAGCAGCGCCGCTGACGGATCGCCGCGGAAATCGGTGGACATCTTGTCGATCTCATCCAGCATGAACACCGGGTTGCGCACGCCGGCCTTCTTCATCATCTGAAGAATCTGGCCGGGCAGCGCGCCGATGTAAGTGCGGCGGTGGCCGCGGACTTCGGCTTCGTCGCGCACTCCGCCCAGCGACAGGCGCACGAACTTGCGCCCGGTGGCTTTGGCGATCGACATTCCCAGCGAGGTTTTGCCCACGCCGGGAGGCCCGACGAAGCACAGGATGGAGCCCTTGGGATCTTTCACCAAGCGGCGCACGGCGAGGAATTCGAGAATGCGCTCCTTGATCTTTTCGAGACCGTAGTGATCGCTTTCCAGCACCTGCTGCGCGTGGGGCAGATCGCGGATTTCCTTGGATTTTTTCTTCCACGGCACCGCCAGCAGCCAATCCAGATAGTTGCGGGAGACGGTGGATTCGGCCGACATCGGCGGCATCTGCTCCAGCCGCTTTAACTCCGACATGGCCTTTTCCTGCGCGTCCTTGGTCATCCCGGCCAATTCGATTTTCTTTTTGAGCTCGTCGAATTCGCTTTTTTCGCCGCGGCCCAGCTCCTTCTGGATGGCCTTGATCTTCTCGTTGAGGTAGTATTCTTTCTGCGCCTTGTCGATCTGGCGCTTCACGCGGCCCTGAATGCTGCGGTCGACGTTCAGTTTTTCGATCTCCACGTCCAGCATTTCCGCGACGCGCGTCAACCGGTCGATGGGATCGAAGATCTCCAGCAGCTCCTGCTTCTCTTCCAGCGCGAGTTGCAGATTCGCGCCGACGGTGTCGGCCAGCTTGCCGGGATCGTCGGGGCGGATGGCCGCCACCATCGAGTCATAGTTCACGTTCTGGCTGATTTTGACGTACTGCTCAAACAGGCTGGTGACGCGCGAGGTTAACGCGTCGAGCTGCGGGCCTTGTTCCACGCGGAACGTGGTGGTTTTGATGGTGGCGCGGAAGAAGCCTTCGTCTTCGCTGACGGAAAGAATCTTGCCCCGCTCCATGCCCTCGACCAGAACCTTGATGTTACCGTCGGACTGTTTCACGCTCTGGACGATCTTGGCTACCGTGCCGACGGAGAAGATTTCGTCGGGACGCGGCTCATCTACGCTGGCGTCATGCTGCGCGGCCAGGAAGATGCTGCGATCGCCGTGCTCCAGCGCTTCTTCGAGAGCGCGTACGCTCGATTCCCGCCCCACCACGAACGGCGTCATCATGTGCGGGAAGATCACCACCTCCCGGATGGGCATCATCGGAAGACGGCGTGTTTCGGTTTTCTCTTTGGAACTGAGCATGGTAATGAAAAAGAACTAAACTCCAGGCGGGACTTACACCAACGCTCCATCCTGCTGGGACTCGCTGGCCGGGACTCGCGTCACAACTTCGGTGCGAATAGACCCGCCGCGGTTATCCCGCCTTCTCCAGCAAGGCCATGTTGATCTTCTGGGTCATGACCATTTCCTTGGTGACCAGGAACTCGCGGACCTTCTTATAGGAGGGGAGGTAATACATCAGGTCCAGCATCAGGTCTTCCAAGATCATGCGCAGCCCGCGCGCCCCTACCTTGCGCTCCATGGCGAGTTGCGCAATGGCGTCCAGCGCGTCGTCGCTAAACTTCAGTCTAACATTCTCGAACTCGAACAACTTCTGGTACTGGCGGATGATCGCGTTCTTGGGCTTGCTCAGGATCTGGACCAGCGCCTCTTTCCCCAAATCCTCCAGCACCGCGACCACCGGAAGGCGGCCGATAAACTCCGGAATAAACCCGCCCTTGATGAGATCGACGGGTTGCACCTGTTCCAGTAGCCCCAGGTCGCGGCGGCCGGAACTGCCCGGGCGGCGGCTAGCTTCCCGCGCCGCATCCTCCGGATTGGAGAAACCGATGGTCCGCGTCCCCACCCGGCGGGAGATGGTTTTTTCGAGGCCAATGAAGGCTCCGCCACAGATGAACAGGATGTTGGTGGTGTCCACCGGCGTGAATTCCTGGTGGGGATGCTTACGGCCGCCCTGCGGCGGAACGTTGGCGATGGTGCCTTCCAGGATCTTCAGTAACGCCTGCTGCACGCCTTCGCCGGACACGTCGCGGGTGATGGACGGGTTTTCGTCCTTGCGTCCGATCTTGTCGATCTCGTCGATATAAATGATTCCCTGCTGGCAGCGCTGCACGTCCCAATCGGCGTTCTGCAACAGGCGCAGGATGATGTTTTCGACATCCTCACCGACGTAGCCGGCTTCGGTAAGCGTGGTCGCGTCCACGATGGCGAAGGGGACGTCCAGAATGCGGGCCAGGGTCTGGGCCAGCAGCGTTTTGCCGGTTCCCGTGGGCCCGATCAGCAGGATGTTGGATTTGGAAAGTTCCACCTCGCCGGTGCGAGTCTTGTTCATCTGGATCCGCTTGTAGTGGTTGTATACAGCAACCGCGAGCTTCTTTTTGGTGGCGTCCTGGCCGATCACATACTGATCCAGGTACTCTTTCAATTCCAACGGCTTGGGGAGCTTGTGCGGGGTTCCGTATTGCTGCTCATGGCGGTCGTCTTCGAGAATCGAGTTGCAGACCGCGATGCACTCATCGCAAATATAGGCGCGCGGATAATCCGACGGGGAAGAGATCAGCTTACCGACAACATCTTGGCTCTTGTGACAAAAGGAACAGCGTAACGAATCGTCGGCGCCAGCACGCTTCACCGGGATCTCCTGTTCGGCATAGAGTTAGACGGGTCATTCCGATTATAGCCGAGATTCAGGGTTTTGCACCACGCCCGATACAGTCCCTGGGTACCAGGGGAAACACCTTAGCTCATCCCAGAGAAGCACCGGCGAACCCAATCCCGCGCCGTCCAGGCCGAAAGGGCCGCCAATCCGGTGATCATCAACAGGAGCGTGCCGGGAATAGGGGTCGTCGGCGCCGATCCCGCCGGAGGCGGTAACCCGCTCTGCGCATATACTAGAGCGTCCATTCCGGAATCGTCTTCGCCGCCGTCAGAGAGGCGGGTGAAATCGCACCCGCAATCGCTATCCTCCGCCAGGAAGAAAGAGATCTGGTAGGTATGCCCGATGGTGGTGGGGATGGTCTGGCTGATCGCGTCGTACGCGCTCACCGCGGGGTCATCCCAGCAGAAATTGGTCGGACCGGCGCACGTGGTGTTCAGGTATCCACCGTCGGTAGCCCCGTAAATGTTGGCGTAGAGCCAGCCTACGGGAGTCCCCGAGTTTCCATTGCTGGTATACGTTCCGCCCGACAAGTTTCCATTGATCAGCAGGTTGGTCGCCGGGGCGGTCAGATCGGCCACCGAGAAGTTTTCAACCAGCAATTCGGCTGGATCGTCGCGGAAGGCGAAGGTGATGGTTGTATTGGCGACCGCCGCCGTAAAGTTGACCGTATAGTGCTGGAAGGTCGTGCCGTCACCTCCGCCCGGGACCGGCGTCCCGTTCAGATCGAGGATCGCACCCACTGGAGGACCTTGATTCTGCCCGCCAGCCCAACCGATGCCCGCCGTCCCGAGTCCCACCAAAAGCGCCGCCGCCAAAATCCTCATCCAGTGCCCTCCCGTATTTGGCCGAGCACTCGCCGGCGCCTGGAATCGCACCTCCGAGCAGCGGCGCAGGTGGATCTCAATCTGTAAAGTGGTTGCGGAAGGTTAAGTGTAGCGTGGAGCTAGCGCGAAAAATCGACCAGAACTATCCGGTAAGGGTATCCCCAAGGGAATAGCTGCTCAAGCCGGCGGCACGACGACCACGCAGTTACGGCCCTGATTCTTGGCCTTGTACAGAGCATTGTCGGCGACGCGAATCAGGTTTTCGGCTTGAACGGGCACTCCGGGCCGCCAAGTGGTGGCTCCGAAGCTGCCGGTCACCAGATGGCGTGCGTCGTTGATCGCCATGGGTTCATTCGCCAGGGCTGCGCGCAGGCGGTCGCCCTGGTTGGCGGTGCAGTTTTCGTCGCAACCCGGCAGGATGATCAGAAACTCCTCGCCACCGTAGCGGCCGATGGAATCGTAGGGCCGCATGGAGCCCAGCATCCGGCGCGAGAACTCGCGCAGAACGGCGTCGCCGGCGAAGTGGCCGAAGGTGTCATTGACGTTCTTGAAGCGATCCAAATCCGCGAGGATTACTCCGACCGCGCGGTTTTCGCGTGCTGCGCGCGAGATCTCGCGCTGCAGGATTTCCAGAATCGAGGAGCGGTTCCAAAGACGAGTGAGAAAATCCTTGGTGGCCTGCTCGCGCAGCTCTTCCCGGGCAGCCAGGAGTTCGCGTTGCAAGTCGATAATGCGGGTTCCGGCGCGCAGCCTCACTTTGAGCTCGTGTTGATCGAAAGGTTTGGTGAGGTAGTCGTCTGCGCCCGATTCAAGCCCCTCAATCAGATCCTCGCGCTGGCTCTTCGAACTAAGAAGTAGCAGATAGGTATAAGCGGCGGAGGGGGTTCCTTTGGAATGCTCGCGCAGGCGCTTGCAGACTTCGGGTCCGGTAAGTCCCGGCATCACCCAATCCAGGATGGCGATCCGCGGTGCATCTTCTTGTTTGAGGGCATTCCATGCCTCCAGGCCATCGCAGGCCACCACCACTTCATAGCCCCATTTACGGAGCGTGGCGTCCAGCAGGTGGCGTGAAACGATGCTGTCGTCGGCGATTAAAACTCGCATGGGAGACCGAACCGAAGCGCGGTCCTTTCAAGGTAACCTATTCTCTCTTCTTATCGCTTAGATAGGGAAAGACTTGATAGACCGGCGCCAGGGTTTCGGCCCAAATTCGGGAAAAACGCGGCGTAGAATCGGTTCAGGTTGTTGATTAGACGGCTTGAAAGGGTCAGGGGGTTTGAAACGGAAGATACGCGGCGCCGTACAAACCGGCTTCGTTGCCGAGTTGGGCGGGCGCGATGCGCGGCGAGGTGGCGCGATAGGTGAAGCTGCGCCGCCCGGCTTCTTCGATCATCGCTGGCGCGAAGAACTTCCACGCCGGGATCGGCCCGCCGCTGAGCAGATACAGCGGGAAATTGAAAACGTTGATCAGGCTGGCGAGGGCGATGCCCAGCGACTCACCCATGGCGCGGAAGATGGCGAGAGCGCGCTCATCGCCGGCCGTGGCCAAATCGAACACCTCCTGGGAGGTGAGATTGTCGCCCAGTTTCATGAGCCGCGCCATGGCGCCGATGGCGGTTGCGGAGGCGTGTTTTTCCAGGCAACCGCGGTTGCCGCAGCCGCAGGGGTAGCCGTTGGGGGAAACGGTGATGTGTCCGAGTTCGGCCGCCATGCCTTGCGCGCCGTGCAGAACACGGCCTCCGATGACGATGCCTCCGCCGATCCCGGTGCCCAGGGTCAGCAGAACCAGATCCTGAACGCCGCGGCCGGCGCCCATCCAGGTTTCACCCAGCGCGGCGGAGTTGGCGTCGTTTTCAAGGATCACCTTGGCGCCCAGGCCTTGCTCGATGCGATCGCGCATGGGATATCCGTTGAAGCTGGGGTTCTGCGCCCAACCGGCGACGATCCCGGTTTCCATGTTGATGAACCCGGGAACGCCGACCCCCACGCCAGCCAGATCCGCGGCGCCGAGGCGCCCTTGCAGAGCTTGGATGGAGCGGACCATGTCCGCGACCACGGCGTCCGGCCCAGCCTGCATTGCCGTGCTGCCGGCGATCTTTTCGAGCATCCTTCCCTCGTGACTGACGGCCGCCGCGCGCAGGTTGGTGCCGCCCATATCCACGCCGATCGAGTATCGAGCCATGCCGAAAGCAGAATAGCAGAGTTCGGCGGACCAACGATGACGGGGAGGTAACTAACACTCGCCTAAAAGCATCTCTATTATTGCCAGTTCAAGTATTCCTCAGAAGAGACGATAATAGTACTGGAGATGGATATGGAGACCTTGGGTGACCGCAGATTCGTCGAGGTGCCCGGGACCAAAACCCACGAGCTGCCGCCGCTGCTGGTTCGCATGAGTCCGGACGTCAAGCGCCTGGACAAAGTGATGAACATGGCGAGCAATCTTGTGGAACAGGAGGACATGATCCCCGTCGTATCTGTCGATCCGCCCGGGGAGCATTCCGCGCAACTGGATATGGAGCGCCGCAGGATGGACCTGGCGCTCAATCTGGTGGAGCAGTATATGAAGCTGGTGCAGCACTGGCAATGGGGCGATAGCGTGCTGGAATGGATCCGCCAGTGCGAGATCACGTTCGGCGCGCGGCTGGAATTGCGCAATCTGTTGAGCGCGGACGTGTGGCCTCACGCAGGGCGTTCGAGCTTTGTGCTGTTACTGGAAGACAAGGCGGTCCAGACCGGAGGAGTCGCACTGGAGAAAGCCGTGGGCATGCGGCTAACCTTCCGCCAACCGCCTCCAATCAAGTGTTTCTCCGACCAGTTTCTCTTTTACCTGAACTCGCCGGTGGCGAATTCGGCGTATCAGACCTGGGCGCGGATGAGCACGTCTCCGGTCAGCTCCCTTCCGCCGGAGCGGTTCCGCTTCGACGTGGTGAACATGAGCCTGGAGTAAACCGTCAGTCGGTAATCTCCGGGGGAAACACCGCATCTCCGCAAATATAGCTGTATTTACGCGACCATCTTGCAGTCGATGATCTTCTGGAGTATGCTAACGGCATGCCAAGACGCGAATCGCCGTTGCAGAGCGAAATGCTCCAGGGGACGCTCGACATGCTGATTCTTCAAACCCTCCTGCTGGGCCCGGCGCACGGGCACACCATTGCGCATTCGATCGAGCGGGGATCGGAGGAGGTGCTGCAGATCGAGCATGGGTCGCTGTACCCGGCCCTGCACCGGCTGGAGGATCGCGGCTGGATCGCGTCGTTTTGGGGAACCTCCGAGAACAATCGCAAGGCGCGCTATTACCGCTTGACGCCGCAAGGGCGGAAGCAGTTGACCGCGCAGACGGCGCGCTGGGAAGAGGTGGTGCGGGCGATCGGCCGGATCCTGAAGCCGGCGGAAGAGTGAGAAGCGGCGGGTCCTACTGGCGGGAGTCGGCGTCGCGATTGGAGGTGCCCCATTTTTTTCGGCCGTCATTTTTTGGTCCGTCATTTTTGGAGCAGCGGGCGTTTTCGATATCATGACAATTGATGCTCCACCGGAACGCCGTGGACGGCCCCATTTCGCTGGCCCGGCTGTCTGAAATCGAGACGGCGCTGGGCCGGGCGATCCGCGGAAAAGCGGACGTAATCCGCCTGTCGGTGGCGTGTCTGCTGGCGCGGGGGCATCTCCTCATCGAGGACGTTCCGGGGGTGGGAAAGACGACGCTGGCGCACGCGCTGGCGCGCAGCGTGGATGCAACTTTTCACCGCATCCAATTCACCTCCGACATGCTCCCCGGCGACGTGGTCGGGGTGACCATTTACAACGCCCATTCGCAGGAGTTCGAGTTCAAACAGGGTCCGGTGTTCACCCAGTTTCTGCTGGCGGACGAGATCAATCGCGCCACTCCCAAGACGCAATCGGCGCTGCTGGAGGCGATGAACGAATTGCAGGTGACGGTGGACGGGACATCGTATACCTCTGCCGGAACCGTTCATGGTGATCGCGACGCAAAACCCGATCGAGCATCACGGAACTTACCCGCTGCCGGAATCGCAGCTCGACCGGTTTCTGATGCGCATCCGCATCGGCTATCCGGACGCGGCGTCGGAGCGCGAAATCCTCAGGCAGCCGATGGCGCACTCGGCGGAGATCGTCCCTCCCGCGATCGAGAGCCGGGAGTTGCTCGCGCTGCAGGACGCGGTGTCGCGGGTGACGGTCGACCCGGCGCTGGTGGATTATATGCTGGCCGTGGTGGAGAAGACGCGGTCGCACGAATCGCTGTCGATGGGCGTGAGCCCGCGCGGCGCTCAGGCGATTTTTCGCGCGACACAGGCTCTGGCCGCGGTGGAAGGACGCGACTACGCCACTCCGGACGACGTCAAGCGGCTGGTGCTGCCGGTGTTCGCGCACCGGGTCGCGGTGAACTCGCGCGTGATCCTGGCGCAGAAGCCGGCGGAAGCGGCCGAGCGGGTGCTGACCGAAATCCTAACCATGGTCGATGTGCCGTTGTAATTCCCCTTTTTAAAAAATGAAAACTGCCATTGTTGGACTGCCCATGGTGGGCAAGACCAGTCTGTTTACGATCCTGACCGGCGTGCATGAAGCCGCCAGGGTGGGCTCGCTCGAGGCGCGCGTGGGCATCGCCAAGGTGCCGGACGCGAGGCTGGATGCGCTGGCCAAGCTGTTCGAGCCTCCCAAGATCACGCACGCCACAGTCGAGTATCTGGATTTTCCCTCCATTTCCAAAGAAGCCCTGCGCGACCCGAGTTACCTGGCCAGCCTGCGCGTGGTAGACGCTCTGGCGCACGTGCTGCGCGTCTTCGAAAGCGACACCGTGCCGCATGAGAAGGGGTCGGTCGATCCCGTGCGCGATTTGGAAGATGTGGATGTCGAGCTGATCCTGAGCGATCTGGTGGTGGTGGAGAAGCGCATGGAGCGCCTGGATAAGGATCGCAAGAAGGTGAAGAATCCGGAGTTCGATCTGGAATTCGCGCTGCTGGAGAAGCTGAAGGCTGAGCTGGAGGCGAACCGTCCTCTGCGCGGCCTGGAGTTTAGCGAAGCGGACGAGAAGCGTATACGCGGGTTCCAGTTCCTTTCGCAAAAACCGCTGCTGTGCGTGCTGAATCTGGGCGAGGAAGATGCCGCGCGGATGCGCGAAGTCGAGGAGCAGTTCCGAACCGGACCGCTTGCGGGCCGAGCGCATACCGGAGTCACAGCGATCTGCGGCAAGATCGAGGCCGAACTGGCGGACCTGTCGCCCGAAGACGCGAAAGAGTACATGGCGAGCTACGGCTTGACAGAGTCCGGCCTGGAGCGCATGATATCCGCGACGTATTCGGTGCTGGGGCTGATGAGTTTTCTTACCGCGGGCGAGACCGAGGTGCGCGCCTGGACCATCCCCATCAACAGCACGGCAGTGAAGGCCGCGGGAGCGATTCACAGCGACTTCGAGAAGAAGTTCATTCGCGCGGAGACGGTGAACTGGAAGACATTGATCGAGCTGGGCGGCTATCCGGGGGTGCGCGACAAGGGCCTGCTGCGGCTCGAAGGGAAAGAATATATTGTCAAAGACGGCGACGTGCTGGTGATCCGGCACGGGTAACCGCCGGCTCAAATCATGGCGGAACCCGAACCCCTGAGCACTTCGGATGCGGCGATGGCCAAGGCTCTGGCGAAGATGTGGCCTCACCGGTTGCATGAATCGAGCGTGTTGTGGAATTTGTTTTGCAGCCTGCGGATGCACCGCTGGGCGCAGCTCAACTTGGAAGGCCTGATTCCCAAGACCAAGGAAGTACGTTTTTGCCGCTGGTGCTCGAAGGTGAAGATCGACGGCGTCGCGTACGATCCGTAGTAGCGGGCCATTGCTAGGGCAAGTACAGGGCTACGGCACGGACCAGAGCAGACTCCCTTGCCGACGTGTTCGGTGGGCGGGAGGCGACCGGTCCAAATCTCGACCGGAGGGTTTTGTGCCGCGGATACCCCCATGCGCCACATCAAGCATCGTGATGCTCGCGGCTACTGGGTGATTTCCGCGCGCACCGTGACTGTTACCCGGACTTCGATCGTTCCTATTTCAACCGGCGTGGGAGTGGCTTGAGCGACCACGAGCGGGGCGGCTTTGGCCATACCCATCTGATATGAGACGTTAGCTTCCCCCATGGGCTCCTCCGCTGACCACAAGATCCGAACGATCTTGACGCCAAGACCGGCTGCGATGGCTTCCGTAGCCGCTTTGGCCTTTTCCGCTGCCTGCCGTAGAGCCTGAGCGCGAACCACGCTCGGGTCCTTGAGCTGGTATCGGAGGCTCTGAATGACGTTGGCCCCGGTTCCGGTTGCGGCGTCGATGACTTTGTTTACCAGGGTTAGATCATCCAGCGTGACCTCCACAATATTTGTAGCCGTGTATCCCATAATCGTCGGTGTAGATCCGGGCTTTGGGGTTTGATAGTTTGGCCGCACGGAGCAGCTGGTGGTCCGCATATTCTTTCCAGGGCCAAGCACGAGCTTCAGGTCCGCCAGGACCGCGTCGGTTTGTTTTGCGTTTTGCGCCGCAACGCCTGCCGCAGTTGTTCCCTCCGAGGTTACCTTTATATCGACGACTGCTTCATCCGGCTTGACGGATACGACGCCGTCTCCACCTGCCTGGACGTAAGGTTTGTCGGAGTTAGCGAGGGAGGCGTCGATCGCCACCCGTTGTGCGGCCAGGGAACCAGCGCCCAGTGTCACGGCGCAGGCGACGAACAGCTTGGCGTTCATGCCTCCAGCATAGCCGCGGATGAAGCGGGACGTTCGGCAGAGGCGCGGACGCTACGGCACGTACCAGAGCCACACGCCTTTGCCGACGCGCTCCGTCGGCGGGAGGTGGTCAGTCCAAATTTCGACGGGAGGGTTTGTGCCGCGGGTGCCCATGCGCCAGAGCTCGAGCGTGGTGATGCTGGCGGCGTTCCAGCCGTGCGAAGGTGCGCGCGGCTCGAGCGGATGGATCGCGGGGAATTGGCCTTTGGCCTGCAACTCCTCAATGTAGGCTCCGTTAAAGGGATCGAAGGCGAGATCTTTCACGCCCAGCTCCTGCATGCGCGCGGCGAGGCGCTTCATGTCCTGGCCCCAGTCGAGATCGGAGTCGACGAAAAACCGCTCGGGATGATCGGCGGCGATTTCGTTGAAGTAAGCGAGATAGTCGGGATGACTGCGGATCGAGGCCACTGTCAGCCAGGCCAGCAGCACACAAGCGATCGCGCGGGGGATGCGCCCGGCGGCCCAGAGCCAAGCCGCGCCCGCTCCCGCCACGACGCACAGGCCGACGTAAGCGGGCAGAATGTGGCGAATCCCCAGGTTGATGTTGCTGAATGCCGAAGCGAAGCTCAGGATGCCCGCGGCGAAGGCGACCGGAGCAGCGGCGCGGCGCCAGCACGTCACAGCTCCGATCGCGATCAACGCCAACAAAGCGAGAGGTGTTTTCACGCCGATCGCGACGGCGTAGTAATCCCACCAACCGCGCGTTCCGTACTGACCCAGAAAGTACCCCGGATGGCCGGCCGCGTTGTGCGACATGACGTCGTGAATTCCCTGCCACAGCTCCGGCGCGGGGACGCGGTCGAAGTGGAATCGGTAGCCCGCCCAGATCAAAAGAGCCGCGACGGCGGCCACGCCGAGGATCGAAGGGAATATTCGTTTTAAGGATGGTCTGACGCAGATCAGGTAGCAGAGCACTGCGGCGGGCAAGAGCGCGAGAGAGGAGAACTTCGACAACACGGCGAGCGCCAGCGCCGCGCCGAACAAGAGCGTGCGTCCTCCATCCGGCCGCTCCAGCCAGAGCAGCATCGCGAGAAACGCCGCACCGATGGAGCCGACCGCGGGCATATCGGTAGTCGCCAATCCGGCGTGGGCAAGTATGGCGGGAAACATGGTGAAGCAGAGCGTGGAGAAGAACGCCGCGGGCTCGCCCAGAATTTTTCGCGCCCAAATGTAGACCGTCGCGCAGGCCAGCCAGAAGAACGGGAGGATGCCCATGCGCGCCAGCGCCAACATGCGGTCGAAATTGCCGCCGTGATTCAGGATGGCGCGACCTTCCACGGCGCCCCAGCCTTGGCTCACATTAAAACGCTCGCCAGTATCGCGCGCGCCGGCGAGATACGGCAACACCGCCATCATGCCGCGCGCCAGCGGAGGGTGCTCCGGGTTGCAATTGTAGGTGCGGCCGGAGAGCCACACCATGCCGCAGCCGATGTGCCACGATTCGTCGACAGTATCGTTGAACACCGGATAGGTGGAGACGATGCGCGCCGTGGCGACGATAACCAGCGCCAGGAACGCGGCGGCCGAAGTTTTGTCCGGGATCGAAGCTCTATTCAAGGAACTTGCGGATCGGCTCCGAGCCGTTCCATCCGATGGAGGCGCGGTAAAAGCGGTTAAACGTGGGCTCGAAGCCGGGGCCGAGCTCGATCAGCTCGGTCATGCCGGGGAGGGTTGCCGTGGTGTCCATGTACGCTACGCGGCTCCGCTGGGCACGCCGAGCGAAAACGCGAGTTCGGCTCCGTCGGCGCGGTAGCGCTCGACATCGGCATCGAAGTTCCAGGTGGCGACGCCGAAATGATGGAATCCGTAGCCGCGGCGCTCGATGGTTTCGCGATATACAGACGGCGCGGAGTCGAGCGGCTGGATCAGCTCGACATTCATGTGCCCGGCGAAGCTCATGGCGAGGGCGATTTCGAGGTTGGTGGGCTGGCCGCGATACTGGGGATCGACGCCGCTGAAGCGATCGAGCAGGAACCACGGGCCGACCTTCAGCCGCTGGGACCATTCGTGCATGGCCCGATGAATGTCCTCGACTACGTAGGCCATCTGGATGATGCCGTCATCCGGCTGGCCGAAACAGACCTGCCCTAAAGAACCCGGAGGCGCCATGAACTTCGATGGTAGAACACGGCGCAGAACCGGCGCACAGCCGTTCTAGCGAAATGGGTTCAGCGCGCGAATACCGAAATAGGAGTGCCCGTGACTGAGATCTTCCGTGAAAACAAGCGCAGCCCCAGCTGCTTCGGCAGCGGATAGAATCAGCGCGTCCCAGAACGATAGTTTGAATCGTGGCGCAATTTCAGTGGCTCGAAGGATGTTTTTACTGTTGATAGCGACCACAGGGAGCTCGCAAAAATCCGCAACCAGCTCCCTGGCAACCGCGGGTTGGAGGGAAAGCTTTGCCGTAGCGCAAACATAGAACTCTTGGAGAACCTGAGTGCTGATCACAAGAGTTCGGGCCTCAAAGTGCTCGCGAAACGTTGCCGCGGCGCGCGATCGCTTTCGTTCATCGCGGCGATCGTACATGTACAAAAGAATGTTGGTATCAAAGAACGCGAGTTCGCTCATGCAACTCATCGCGGGACCAGGATCCGGGGGTGATCTCGTAGAGACCCGCCTTGCTCCTGCGCAGCAGACGCTCCCCTGCTTCTTGGTATCGCCCGCGGCCCTCCACGGCATGTTCCAGCGCACGGCGCACCAGTGCGTTTAGCGAGCTATCCTCCTCCGCGGCGCAGATCTTCGCCTTCTTGATGAGTGCCGCAGGCAAGCTGAAGGTGACGTTGCGGTTCACATAAACAAGTGTACCACCGGATTATGTGTACTATTGCCGCAGGGCTTTATTGGCGAAGATCCCGGCCGGTCATCTCCTTGGGCTGCGCGACGTGCATCATGCCGAGGATGGTCGGGGCGATGTCTTGCAGCGCGCCGCCGGAGCGCAGCGGCCCCTTCTCTTCATCGACGACGATGAAAGGCACGGGATTGGTGGTGTGGTAGGTGTGCGGACCGTGCGTGACGGGGTCGATCATGGTCTCGGCGTTGCCATGGTCGGCGGTAATGATCCAGCGGCCTCCGGCGCGGCGCAGGGCTTCGTAAATGCCGCCCAGGCAGCCGTCGATGGTTTCGACCGCTTTCACCGTGGGCGCGAACTTGCCGGAATGGCCCACCATATCCGCGTTGGCGAAGTTCATCACGATCACGTCGAAGCCGTGGCGGTCGATGGCCTTGATGGCGGCCTCGGCGACCCCGGCGGCGCTCATCTCCGGCATCAGATCGTAGGTCGCGACTTTGGGAGAAGGAATCAGCTCGCGCTCCTCACCAGGGTAGGGCTTTTCGTTTCCGCCGTTAAAGAAGTAGGTGACGTGGGCGTATTTTTCCGTCTCGGCGATGCGCAGGTTCTTCCAATTCTCGGCCGCCATGACGTTGGCCAGGATGTTGTTGGGATGCTCCTTAGACAGCACGAAGGGAACCGGAAGCTTCTTGTCGTACTCCGTCATGGTGGTGACGTGGAGCTTGAGCGGAGACTCGCTCAGAGCCTGGGTCATCTGGCGGCCGCGGTCGGCGCGGTAGTTGAAAAAGATGCAGGCGTCCGCGGAGCGGATCAAGCCAACGGGTTCGTGGCGCGAGTCGACGATGGTGATGGGCTCGATGAACTCGTCGGTGACGCCGCGTTCGTAGGAGCGCTTCACTGCGGCGACGGGATCGGTGTTCTTTTCGCCCAAGCCGTCGACCATCGCGCCTTTGGCGCGTTCAATCCGCTCCCAGCGTTTATCGCGATCCATGGCGTAGTAGCGGCCGGAGACGGAGGCGATGCGGCCCACGCCGATACGGCGGATCTCGCGTTGCAGGGCCTCGATGAATCCCGCGCCGGTTTCGGGACCGGTATCGCGGCCGTCCGTGAAGCAGTGCACACACACGTCTTTGACGGCTTCGCGCTTAGCCATTTCGAGCAGCGCGTAGAGGTGCGTGTTCATGGAGTGTACGCCGCCGTCACTCAGCAGACCCATCAGGTGCAGGCGGCGGGTGCGGGCGTGATGCATGGCGGCCAGCAGAGTGGGGTCGCGGAAGAAATCGCCGCTCGTGATCATAAGATCGATGCGGGTAACATCCATGTAGATGACGCGACCCGCGCCGATGTTCAGGTGGCCGACCTCGCTATTGCCCATTTGGCCCTCGGGCAATCCTACATAAGGACCGGAGGTGTGGACCAGCGTGTTGGGATAGTCGCGCAGGAGGCGGTCGTAATTCGGCTTGCGCGCGGCCGCGATGGCGTTGCCCTCCAGGTTCGCCGAATAGCCCCAGCCGTCCAGGATGGTGAGCACCAGAGGGCGCCCGTTCATGGCGCTCATCTTTGCCTAAAAGCGGTGCGGCCGAGGAAGCGCGCGCCCGCACCCAGTTCCTGTTCGATGCGCAGAAGCTGGTTGTACTTCGCAATGCGGTCCGTGCGGCTGGCGGAGCCGGTCTTGATCTGCCCTGCGCCGGTGGCGACGGCGAGATCGGCGATGAAGGGGTCCTCCGTTTCGCCGCTGCGGTGCGAGATCACATTGGTGTAACCGGCATCGGAGGCCATCTTCATGGTTTCCAGCGTCTCCGTGAGCGAGCCAATTTGATTCACCTTGATCAGAATCGAGTTGGCTATGCCCTCTTCAATGCCGCGCGACAAGCGCTCCGTGTTGGTGACGAAGATATCGTCGCCCACCAGTTGAATCTTCTTGCCGAGCAGATCGGTAATGATTTTCCACCCTTCCCAATCGTCCTCGGCCATGCCGTCTTCGAGCGAGACGATCGGATACTGCCGCACCCAACCAGCCCAGAATTCGGCCATCTTTTCGGAGGTGTGCTCGCTCTTGTCGGACTTCTTGAACACGTATTTCTTGCGCGCAGTGTCGTAGAACTCGCTGGCCGCGGGGTCGAGGGCGATGCCGATATCGTCGCCGGCTTTGTAGCCGGCTTGCGTGATGGCTTCGAGGACCACTTGAATCGCTTCCTCGTTGGATTTGAGGTTCGGCGCGAAGCCGCCTTCGTCGCCGACGGAGGTGGAATAGCCGCGCTTCTTGAGCACGCCCTTGAGCGTGTGAAACACCTCCGCGCCCCAGCGCAGCGCTTCGGAGAACTTTTCGGCGCCATAGGGCACGATCATGAACTCCTGCGGGTCCACGCTGTTATCGGCATGGGCTCCGCCGTTCAGGATGTTCATTTGCGGAACCGGCAAGATGCAGGCCGAGACGCCGCCGAGATAACGATATAGAGGAGTTTGCTGCGAAGCCGCGGAGGCTCGGGCCGTTGCCATGGAGACGGCGAGAATGGCGTTGGCTCCCAGGTTGGATTTGTTGGGAGTGCCATCGACGGAAATCATGAGGCGGTCGATGGAGGATTGCCGCTCGGCATCGGCCCCCAGGAGTGCGGGAGCGATGGTGTCGTTGATATTGGCGACAGCGCGCAGGGTGCCTTTGCCGAGATAGCGAGACTTGTCGCCGTCACGAAGCTCGACGGCTTCGTGCTCGCCAGTAGAGGCGCCGGAAGGAACCGCGGCGCGGCCCATACTGCCGTCGGCGAGAGTGACATCCGCTTCGACGGTGGGGTTGCCGCGACTGTCCAGAATCTCGCGGCCGAGGATCTTGGTGATCTCCATCCACATAGCGTAGCGCATCGCCGCGGCTCGCTTCCCTGCGCTCAGGCCGGCTCGCTGCGCTCAATGTTGTGGGATCTCTACCTCTCTGTAGTCTGCCGGGGGCCGCTGCGTCCACTGCTTGGACCACTCCATCAACGTGGTGGCGCAGCACTCGCCGCTGAGCGTTGCCGATGACGACAATGGCGATTCTTCGGGCCGGCAGGTTCTGCCGATAGCGCAGGTTCTTGTCAGCGGTTACAAATACCTCGAATCCGGCCAGCTCCGCGGCATCGAGCAAAGCTCCCTTGTGGGCTTGCTCGATGCACATCGGAGGGTAGATTTTGCGAAAGAGCGGAATTGCCTGGCGGCCATCTGTGCGCGTGGCCATGTGCGCCATTTTGATGGCGTGGGCCACCCGTGCAGCAGAGCCGCACGGACGCCAGCGGGTAAAGGGAACACAGGCCCGGGCACTCAACAAAGCAACAATCTTGCTAACATTATTCTTGACCTGCGTTACGTAACGGGTTACGGTTCGGGGTGATACGAACGATTCGCCATAAGGGGCTGAAGCGCCTTCACGAAGACGACGACCCGCGCGGCGTCATCGCCGAACACGCTGACAAGCTCCGCGACGTTCTCGCGAGGCTCGACGCTGTTCCAAGCGTGGCCGATATGGACGTGCCGGGTTTAAGGCTACACCCGCTCAAAGGTCGAGAGAAGGGTTTTTGGGCGGTAACGGTTCGCGGAAACTGGCGGGTGGTTTTCCGCTTTGCCGACCATGACGCCTTCGACGTTGATTACGTGGACTACCACTGAAAAGGAGGCTGAACCATGCCGATGAAGAACCCACCCCACCCCGGAGGCTTTGTACTCCGTCAGTGCATTGAGCCTTTAGGCTTGAGCATCACGGACGCCGCCGCCGCTCTTGGCGTCACGCGCACGACGCTATCCGAACTGGTGAACGGGAAGCGCGGCATATCGCCGGAAATGGCCGTGCGACTGTCCAAGGTTTTCGGCGGCAGCGCCGAAAGCTGGCTTATTCAGCAAGCGCAGTACGACCTTGCGCACATTCACGCCGACCGGCTCAAACTGAAACGGCTGGAACTGGTTTAGCCGCGCTCCGCAAAGGGTCCTTTTCGCAACGACCGCCAAGGCCAAAACGGACAACCTTCCGATAACGCCGTCTATCGCCCGCAATGGTTCAAGTACGAACCGCGAGGCTGGTAGTGTGCGATTGGAGAGGCAGTCCAGCACAGATGGACTCACGGATCACTGCGACACGACCGCCTCATTGATGGTAGTTGGCGAAGAGCGGACTTATCGGAAAGAACCCGAGCCCCGGCCTGGCTTCGCTGGTGTCTCGTAAAGGGTAAGTTTCGGGACGAAAACCGGAGCCAATGAAATCAGGACTTGCCGCGTCCGGTTTTGTTGTCCATTATGGAGGGCATAAAATACGGTTACGCCCGCGTCTCGACGGAAGACCAGAACGCCGACATGCAGCACACGGCGTTGAAGCGGGCCGGGCGAGATGGACAGCTACTATGCGAAGCAGGAGGGGGGAAGGCCACTTGCGGCGGCCCCGGTAGACACAAACTCGAGGAGAAACACGGGGCTAGTGTGTTCCGGTTCGCTCACCAGATCGTTCTGGAGGCGATCCCAACCCCGCTCCTTGGCCAAGGCCACACGATGGGCGCTCCAGTGGCTACGCAAGGGCGCAGGCGCACTCGGGTCAAAGAGTACGAGCATCAGCCGTCCGGCCAGTCGAACTTGGGGTTGGCTGCATGTCCAAACTGCGGGCGGCAAACTCCAGGACGGCGGCGATCTGTTCCCGCGTTACTCCGAACCACTCGACAATTTCATCAATAGTGGCGCCGGATTCGAGGTTTTCGAGGACGATCGACACACGGCAAGCTTGCCCCGGGGATCGCTAACCCCGACTAAGGCCAGTCCTGCGCCCCGTGGAAGATCCGTGAGATCTCGATCCCGCGCTCAGTCACTTGATAGACGGCGATGTACGGCAGGGGCGGAAAAACCAATTCCCGCCGTCCTGCCATGCGAAGACTGGAGCGCCCTCGATAAGGAAAGTCTCGGAGGCCATCGCACCCCACGTAAATGGTCTGGGCAACGCGACGCGCGGCCTCCGGGTTGTCGCGTTCGATCCGCTCACAAATGCGCTCCAGGTCTTCAACGGCCGGCGCAGACCACCGGATTTCCATCAGCGGCGCAAGAAACGCTCCAGCCGGTGGCCTACCTCGTCGTGCGTCAGGAACTCGCCACGTTGGAGGGCGTCTTCGCCGCGCCTTACGGCTTCAACGAAACGGGCTTCCTCCTCAAAATGCCGTTCGAGGACCTCCTGCGCCAGATCGCCGGGATCGCGGCCTAGCCGGGCAGCCGTTTGTGCCAGCCGCGCCTCGATCTCGGGTGTGAGGTGCACTTCCATTCTCGGGTCCTCCTCCAGCTTACGCCAAGGCTCTGCTATCGCGCGGGCTGGAGGTGGCTTTGCGCCTCGGCCATCGCGGCCTTTATCTCCGGATCGTCGGGGAACTGCGCCGCGACCACTTTATATTCGGCGACGGCGTCGGAGTAGCGGCCGGCCTTAGCAAGAGCGCGGGCGAGGTTGTAGTGGGCATTGATGAAATCGGGCCGCAGGGTGACGGCCAGGCGGTAGTGTTGGATTGCCTCGGCGATGCGCCCGACCGGCAGCAGGACGGAGGCGAGGAGATTTTGCGCTTCGGCGTCCTGCGGTTGCAGCTTTACGGCGGCCTCGGCTACGGGGACGGCCTCCTGGGTTTTGGCTCGTGAGAGAAGAATCGCGGCCAGGATCATGTGGGCGCGGAAATCGTCGGGATATTTCTCGATGGTGTGGCGCGAGAGGGCTTCGTCAAGCTCCCGGCGCCGGTCGGTCTCGCCGCGCGGCAGCACCTGAAGCCAGAAATGGCCCATCTCGTCGGTGGCGTGATTGCCGGCTTGGACGCGCTTAGGAGGATGATTCGGGTTGCGCACGTTGGCGGCGGAGTTGTCGTAGTGATAGCGCATCGAAATCACCGAGTCTTTGGGCAGGAACACCGGCTGTTTATAGCGATACACGGTTTGCCAGCTCTGGTCCCAGTTGGGGATGCGAATCAGCCATTTGCGCGAGCCGTCGGGCAGCGTGGCGTAGGCCTCCATCAATGTCGCCAGGTAATGCGCGTGGGGAACCACGGAAAGTACGTCGACGTCGAGAGGCAATTTGAAGTCGTCCGAGATCGGAAAATCGCGGACGCCGGGAGCGATGTTCAGGTTTCCGTCGTGCTCCAGTTGGACCAGCATCGGAAATTTGGTCTGCGGCTTGTCGCTGAAAAAAAGGCCGACCACGGGACGGATCTGTTCCGGCTTTCCGGTGGGCCGCATGTGTGTATTTAAGATGAGATCGTTGCCGGGGTCCAGGCTCCAGGCCAATCCATCCGGTTCGACGTAGGGCGCGCCGCCAGGGCGCCAGAAGAGGAAGTGCCCGTCGTCGGGGTCGAAGACGCTGCGGCGATTGGACAGTTCCATCCCGGGGAATCCGGCTCCGGGCTTGGCTTCCTGTTCGTGTCCCCAGCCGGTGCGATCGATCAGCAGGTTGGCATGGTGAACGATGCGTTTATTGCCGGGGCGAATCTCGATGGCTTTGACAAAACGGCGCCGGGTGATCTGTGGCGAAAGGACGAAGTTCCAGTAGACGTCGGTGCCCTCGCCGGGGAGGGTGAAGGTCTGCGGAGCTTCGACGATCAGATCCGGTTCGCCGAGCTGCCAGCCTTCCGTAAACTTCGGCGGAGCAGGGATCTCGGATTCGGGACCCTCCGGCGTCCCCTGGGCCACCCAATCGGCGATTTTGCGAATCTGTTCCGGGGTGAGCCGGTTTTCGTCGGTAAAGTCGCCGTAGCCGGCCTCCGGAAGCCAGGGAGGCATGAACCGGCTCTGCGTCACCGTCGCGATCTGGGCGGCGTGTTTCTTTACGTCTTCGTAGGTGAGAAGCGCAAAGGGGCCGGATTCGCCGGGACGATGGCAGGAGGCGCAGTGCTGGTAAACGATGGGCGCGATGTCGTGAGCGAAGGTGACGGGCTGAGCCAGACCGAAAGCGGGTCCCAGCAACACGGCCAAGCCCAGGAGTATCCGCTGCACGATATCAGAGTACCGCGCGGGAGGGGGTTGCGCCCGGGCGACAGGAAGACTATAAAATTAGTCAGCATGGTTTCCCAAGTAACGCTCACGCGAATTCTCCTCTTGCTTTTCGTAATAACGGCCGCGGGGGTTTTCGGCCAGACTCCGATGCCGGTCAAGGCAGGCGATCGCGCGCCGGCCCTGACATTCTCGAAGATTGTGCAAAACGGGACAGGACTCGGCGGGCCGCAAAGCCTGGTGGGCCAGATCACGGTTCTCAATTTCCTCCCGCCGGTTTCCATCAACGGAGACGCCGTGAAAAGGTGGAACGAATTGGTGGAGCAGTTCGCGGACAAGCCGCTGAACTTCGTGTGGATCGCGAAAGAAAAGGAGGAGACGCTGGGGCCGTTTCTCGAAACTCACCCGGTCCGGGGCTGGATGGTGCTGGATCCCCAGGACGCCTCCTACAAAGCTTATGGATTTTGGGGCGGGGGCGGCGTCATTATCGATGCGCAGGGAATCATCGCCGGTTTCACCTTCATGCCTCCGGATGCGCGGCAGATCCAGGCAGTGCTGGACGGGACGGCGGTGGCCATCAAGGGCGAGCCAACGGAAGAGCAGATGGACGCAATGTTCGAAGGGAAGCTGGTGAGGCTGGAGGCGGAGCCGGAACGGATGCCAGCGCCGCCCACCAAACCGGATTTGCCACCGTCCGAGGAAGTCTACATTACGCCCAGCCAGACGCGAGGGACCATCGCGTCCAGTGGCCCCGATCACTGGATGCAGCGCGGCTTCGATCTCAAAAGCGTCATCGCGATGATCTCGATGACGGACCCTACCCGGGTGGAAATACCGGATTCCGCCGATGCCAGCGCGGATGCCAAATTGGATCCGAAAGCTCGCTGGGATTTTGTCCTGGTGCCGCCGCAGGAGGAAGATACGGAGACGATGTACCGGCAGGTGCGGGAGGGGATCGAGAAATACTTCCATGTGACTGTTACAAAGGAACTCCGGTCCAAGGACGTGTACGTCATGACGGCGCTGCCAGGCAAGACTCCGCCCGCCAAAGCGGAAGAATTCGGGGGTGGGACGTTCTTCGCCACGTCCTCGAATTGGAAGCAGGTCGCGATACCCGAGGGGACCCCTAAGACCCGGAAAGCAATTGAGGAAGCGCTGGCCAAACAGATGGAAGCCGAGGAGGAGCTTGCGACCATCAGTTCCATCTCCGCTTACTCTAGCGATATCAATCAGTTTCGGGAGGGGCTGGAGCGAGGCCTGAAGCGTCCGATTGTGGACGAAACCGGGCTTACGGGAAGCTACGATTTCGCGGTCCACGGCGACGTTCAGACCACCGAGGAGTTCCTTGGCCTGCTGCGGGACCAAGTTGGCTTAGTACTCACACCGGCCCAACGGACTATTGAAGTTGTGGCTGTCCGCCCCATTCAATGAGGAAAAAGGGCGCTTCCCGGTGCAACTCGGCAGGCATTGCCCACGTCCGGGTGGAAGAGTAGAATCTATGCATAGGTGGAATTAGCAATGCGGAAGTCTCTCGCTTACTGTTCGTTTTTGTTACTGGCTGCTGGTTGCTTGCTTTTTCTGAGCCGTAACGGTGCGACGGCGCAAGATAGCGGAACCCAGACCAACGGCAACCAGAACAACAATCAGAAACAGACTAAGGCGCCTGCCAAACAGGAAACTATCGCCAAACCCAAGACCGCGAAAGAGCAAAAGAGGGACGAGAAGAGGCTCGCCAAGGAGCTGGAATCGCCCTACAAGAAGTGGCTGAACGAGGAAGTTTACTGGATCATCACGGAGGATGAGCGCAAAGCTTTCTTGAAGCTGAACACGGACGACGAGCGCGAAGCGTTCATCGAAAACTTCTGGCTGCAGCGCGATCCGACGCCGGACACCGAAGAAAACGAATACGAAGAGGAATACTACCGGCGCGTCGCCTACGCCAACGAAACCTTTGCCAGCGGCATTCCGGGATGGAAAACCGACCGCGGCATGATCTACATCAAGTACGGAGCTCCGGATGAGCGCGAAGAGCACCCCACCGGCGGCACCTACGAGCGGCCCATCGAAGAAGGCGGCGGCGAGACCACCGTTTACCCCTTCGAGAAGTGGCGCTACCGCTATATCGAAGGGATCGGCAACAACGTCAACATTGAATTTGTGGACCCCAGCGGCACGGGCGAGTATCACTACACCTCCGATCCGTCCGAAAAGGACGCTTTGTTGTACGTTCCCGGCGCCGGCCTGACGCTGTATGAACAGATGGGCCTGGCTTGCAAAGCATGCCGCTTCACGCGCACCGACGGCACGCACCTGGGCACGGGTGGCATGCCTCTTCCGGCCACCATGAATCAGTTCGACCGGCTGGCGCAGATGGCCAACCTGCAAAAGCCGCCGCAGACCAAGTACAAGGACTTGAACGCGGACATTACCACCTCGATCAAATACAATCTGTTGCCGATCAAAGTGCGGGCCGACTACATTCCGCTCACCGACGCAACGGCCTTTGCCAACGTCACCATCCAGTTCGACCGCAAAGATCTTTCCTGGAAGGACAAGCAGGGGGTTTCCAGCGCTTTTGTGGAGGTGACCGGCGCGGTTTCCAACATGGCGGGAAAGCACATCACCAGCTTCGATCACGATCTGGCTCCGCCCCCCATTCCTACCGAGATGCTGGAGAAGGCGGCCACGGGACCGGATATATTCCAGACCAGCTTGCAGCTAAAACCCGGCACCTACAAGTTAGTGGTGATGGCTAAAGACGAAAACAGCGGCAATGTCAGCCGAATCCCGATCCGGCTGGATGTGCCCCACCTTGAGGAAGACCGCCTGACGGCGAGTTCGTTGATTCTGGCGGACAACTTCGAAAAGGCAGGCCGCCACAGCCTCGGCATAGGTCACGATATGTTCGTCATCGGAGAGGACAAAGTCCGCCCGCGCATGAATGGCGCCGATGGCCGCCCGGATTTCAAGAAGGGCGTCGACGAAAACGTCTACGTTTACTGGCGGCTGTACAACCTGCAGCCGGACAACACGCCGGATGAGAAGGGCGCGCCGAAGAAGGCCGACGGCGTGGTGAAATTCGAACTGCTGAAGGACGATCCGAAGGGCGCAATGGCTCCCGTGCCGGTATTCGAGTTTAGCGAGTCGGCGACGGAAATCATCAACCGGAGCAGGAGCAGTCCGGCCGTAATGGTGCTTACCAAGCAAATGCCGTTGAGCAAGCTGGAACTGGGGCAATATACACTGAAGATGACCGCGACCGATCTGAAGCGGAACCAGACGGTCACCGACTCGGCTCATTTTACGATAAACTAGTTTGGCTTAAGCTAGAGAGGAAGGCTAAAAGACGGAAGGCAGGTTCTTGAGTTTCAAGACTTCCATCATCGCGGCCAGCTTGCTGACGGGCCTGGGGGCTTGGGCGCCCCAAGCGCGGGGCGGCGGGCTAACTGTTTTCTCCGGCGAAGTGCTCGGTGAAGTTCGCAACGCTGGCGGAGCGCTTCAAATGGGAGCCTCCGTATCGCTGTACAACCGCTTCGATCAGATGGTCCGCCAGGTCCTGACCAACGAAAGCGGTAAATTCGCCTTTGCCGATATTCCTCCCGATATTTATTCGATCCGCGTCAACCTGGCGAGCTTCCTTCCGGCCGTGCGGAACAATATCCTGGTTGCGCCGGGTTCGGAGAATCTGCTGCGGGTGAACCTGGGAACGCTGGTGAGCGGAATCGATATCGCGCCGCCTTCGGCCGTGCCTGGCGCGTTGATGAGCGACGAGTGGAAATGGGTCTTGCGGACTTCGGCGGCGACCCGGCCGGTGCTGCGCCTGGCGCCCGATTCCAGCTCCGGTTCCACGCCGCGCCGTCACCTGATGGCTACGTTCACCGAGACCACCGGTTTGGTAAAGCTTTCCGCCGGGGACGACGGGCCGTTGGCGGGCGGCGGGACTCAGGATCTGGGCACGGCCTTCGCGGTTTCCACGCGGATGAACGGTGACGCCAGCGTGCGGCTGAGCGGGAACTTTTCCTACCTCGCGAACTCCGGGCTGCCGATGGCGGCTTTCCGCACAACCTATGCTCGCGATCAGGACGGTGGATCCGGCCCGCAGTTTTCCGTGACCATGCACCAGATCTATTTCCCCGGCTTGGGTCCAGGGGAAAATCCGGGCGGTTATTTGGCGCCCGGCGCCGAGCCGGGGCCGGCGCTGCGCACAACCACGGTCGGCGTAGCGGACCAGCTCCAGGTCAACGATGACGTGCTGCTGGAGTACGGCGGGCACCTGGATACGATCACTTTCCTGCAGACCCAGGCGCGCATGACGCCGTACGCGCGGCTTACCTACCGCGTGAATGAAGAGGGAAGAGTCCGGGTGGCGTATAGCTCCGGGACAACGCCTTCGGAGCTGCTGAATCGCGATTCCGGCTTGGGCAACGCGGAGACAGGAAACCCCGATCTCAACCAGGATCTGGCGGCTCTGGCCATGCTTCCCGCCGTGACTCGCGACAACAATCAGATTCACATGCAATGGGCGCGGAATCTGGAGGCGGCTTATCAGTTGACCCGCGGCACGCGGAAATACTATCTGACGGCGTACAGCCAATCGGTTTCCGATGGGGCCTTCGACATGTCGGCGCCGCCTTTATTCCAAACTCGCGCCGACCTGCTTCCCGCGCTGGACGGCAACTACTACGTCTTCGACATCGGTTCCTATCAGCAATCGGGAATGAGCGCCGCGCTCACGCAGGCGCTGGGAGACCACGTCGCGTTCACAGTGAGCGGCGGGAGCAGCGGCGATTTAGTGGCGAGCCCTCTTCAAACGGCCGGGAACAGCGCCGGCGACGTTCGCTCCGAGATTCGGGCAAAGCAAGGATATTTCGTGATGGCGCGCGCCTCAGCGGTCATTCCGGCAATCGGTATGCGCATCGCGGCCACCTATGGCTTTGCTCCGGCGCGGGCTTTAATGCCCACGCATTATTCCCTCACCGGTCCGGTAGACCAGCAGCAGGGATTGAACATCGCCGTGCATCAACCATTGCCGCATTTTATCGGGTTCAAGGGCCGCATGGAGGCAACCGGCGAGTTGCGGAATGCGCTTGGCAACGGCTACCTCCCGGTGACGGCCGGGGGGCATTGCGCGGTCCTGACCGATGCGCCGCGGTCCCTGCGCGGCGGCCTGAGTTTCGTGTTCTAGGACTAAGGCCCGCAAAACGGAGCCTGCCCCGCATCTTAAGACCAAGCTCCCAGACGTGTGTGCGGCCGGGGCGGCCCTTTGCGGGCCATTTCAAACCTTACAACGGTTCCTGCTGCGTCATGCAGTGCAGCGCGCCGAGGCCCAGGATCAGGTCGCGGCAGGGAATCGGGATCACTTCGCGGTCCGGAAACAGCCGGGCCAGCGTCTGTAACGCGGTCAAATCGTTCTTATCCGCAAACACCGGCGCGAGGACCATGCCGTTGGCGATGTAAAAATTCGCGTAACTGGCGGGAAGAAGCTGGCCGGCGAAGTAGATCGGCTCGGGCATCGGCAGTTGTGCGATCTTTAAATCTTTCCGGGCGCGGAGCCGCGCGAGATTGTCTTGGAGCGGCTCATAATTCGGGCTCGATCGTTCCCGCTCCACGACGGTCACCACGGTATCGGGTGAGGTGAAGCGGGCCAGATCGTCGACGTGGCCGTGCGTGTCGTCGCCTTCGATGCCGCGGCCCAGCCAGATCGTCTCGCGGATTCCCAGGTAGGCGGCCAAGGCTTGTTCGAGATCGGCGCGCGTGCGGCCGGGATTGCGGGCCTGAACCACGGACAGGAGGCATTCCTCCGTGGTCAGCAACAGTCCCGCCCCATTGACGTCGATGGAGCCGCCCTCCAGCACCAGATCCGGCGCCCAGCTTCTGAATTTGAAGCGCCGGGCGATGCTCGCGGGAACGCGAGCGTCCTTGCGCCAGTTGCTGTACTTGGCCCAGCCGTTGAAACGCCAGTGGGTCATCGCGACCTCGCCGCCGTCATTTTTGATGAAGATCGGGCCAAAGTCGCGAATCCAGCTCCGGTCGGTGGGCTGAAGGTGAAAATCGACCGCGTCGAGATTCACATGGCACTTTTTCAAGATGCGCAAGACGGCGCGTTGCGCCGCTTCATTGCCGACGACGATGCGCACCCGCTCCACGCGAGCCAGATGCCGCACGATCTCGCCGTACAGCCAGGGAATCGGCGCGAATTTCCCCGGCCAGTCCGATTTTTCCGTGGGCCAGGCCAGCCACGTGGCCGCGTGCGGCTCCCACTCGGCGGGCATGCGAAAACCGCGAGGCGGATCTTCAGTCATCACTTCAGTCAGTCACCCAGCCACCTCAGTCACCCAGCCACCGCGAGAGAATGGGCTGGTACGCGTCGATACGGCGGTCGCGCAGGAAAGGCCAATTGCGGCGGACTTCTTCGGCGCGGCGAGGATCGCATTCGGCAATCAGGATCTCCTCTTTATCCGTCGATGCCTGTGCGATGACTTGACCGAACGGATCGGCGACGAAAGACGATCCCCAGAATTCGAGGCCATGCTCCGGCGGACCCTCGTAGCCGACTCGATTCACCGCGGCGACGTAAACGCCGTTGGCGATCGCGTGCGCGCGCTGGATGGTTTTCCAGGCGTCCAGCTGCGCGGCTCCATATTGCGCCTTCTCGCTGGGATGCCACCCGATGGCGGTTGGATAGAGCAGAATGTCCGCGCCGCCCAGCGCGGTGATGCGCGCGGCCTCGGGATACCACTGATCCCAGCAGACTAAGATGCCAATGCGCCCAAAAGGCGCATCGAAGCAGCGGAAGCCAAGATCGCCGGGGGTGAAATAGAATTTCTCGAAGTACAGTGGATCGTCGGGGATGTGCATCTTACGATACAGGCCCTCCAGCGCGCCATCCGCGTTCAGAATCGCAGCGGTGTTGTGATAGACGCCGGAAGCCCGCCGCTCAAATAGCGATGCTACGACCACCACGTGGAGCTCCCGCGCCAGCTTTCCCAGAGCTTCGGTCGATTCTCCGGGGATCGGCTCGGCCAGATTGAACAGCTCATGCTTTTCCTCGCGGCAAAAATACTGCGATCGGAACAGCTCCTGGAGGCAGACGATCTGGGCGCCACGCTGGGCGGCTTCGCGGATTTTGGCTAGGGCCTTGGCCAGGTTCCCGGCGGGGCTGGTGGAGCACGTCATCTGCACCAGCCCTATCTTGAAGGGGTCGGCGCGCAATTTTTCGGACATACAGGCTCTATAATACCGTTCGTGCGTTCCGATACCGTGAAAACAATCGCGCGCGAGTGCGGTTTTGAGCTTGTGGGCGTGGCCCGGGCGGAGTCGGCCCGAGGATTTCGACCGGTACGAACGCTGGGTGGAACGCGGCTTCGCGGGTGAGATGCGTTACCTGACAGACCGGCGCGCGGAGCTGCGCCGCGACCCACGCACGCTGCTCGGCAGCGCGCGCTCCGTCATCTCGGTGGGCAAGTTGTACAACACTTCGCCCGAAGTGAAGGACCCTCCCATTTCGCGCTACGCCTGGGGCTCGCGCGATTACCACGAAGTGCTGCGGGAGGGCCTCGAAAGAATGGTGGAGAAGCTGGCCGCTCTGGAGCCGTTTGAGTGGAAGATTGGCGTGGATACCGCGCCGGTTCTGGAGCGGAGTTATGCGCGGCTGGCGGGGCTGGGATGGATCGGCAAGAATACTTGCCTCATCAATGAACCTCTGGGCTCATGGTTCTTTCTAGGCGAGGTTCTGACTTCGCTCGAGCTGGAGCCTGACACGCCGCCTCCGGACCGGTGCGGGAGCTGCACCCGTTGCATTGAGGCCTGTCCCACCGAAGCGCTGGTTCCGGACGGCGCCGGGTGGACGCTCGACTCGCGCCGCTGCATTTCGTACTTGACCATTGAGCTGCATGGTCCGATGCCTGCGGAGCGGCGAGCCGGAGTGGGCGAGCACGTTTTCGGCTGCGATATCTGCCAGGATGTGTGCCCCTGGAACTCGCGCGCACCGGTGAGCGAGGAGCCGGCGTTCGCGCGGCGGGGCATGCCGCCGCTGGAGGAACTGGCGCGGATGACCGAAGACGAGTTTCGCGACTTCACCCGCGGCACACCCCTGGCGCGGCCGAAGTACGCGGGATTCCAGCGCAACGTCGAAGTGGCAATAGAAAATCGCCGCGCGGTTGAAGAGATGCCGGCGCCAACCTCCGGCGCAAATCTCACGTCTTGACTGTAGGGCCTCTCCCCTATTGGCGGGATTGCAAAGCCGATTGGGACGGGTTGGCCCTAGCCTGGAAACTGTGCCATACTCGTAGGCCGACCTTTTGTTTTTATGCCGCAACAAATCGAACTCTCCCTCCCCGCTTCCTCTTCCAGCCCCGCGGCCGCAAACCGTGGCGACGCCGCGCGATTCCTGCCCATCCTGCTGATCCTGTTCGCGGGCAGCGGTTGCGCCGCGCTGATCTACGAAGTGGTCTGGTATCAGATGCTGCAACTGGCCATCGGCGCGACCGCCGTATCCATGGGCTTCCTGCTGGCCGCGTTCATGGGCGGCCTGGGCCTGGGCAGCATCATCTGGCCCAGGCTACAGCGTTACGCGAAGGTGCACCCTCTGCGGATTTATGCGGCGCTAGAGGCAGGGATCGGGATTCTGGGCTTGCTGGCTCTGTGGGGCATCCCGCTGATCGAACGAGCCTACATCGCCGGCTTCCAGGAGGGGCTCTCGAATCAAGTTCTGCGAGGGCTTCTGGCGGCGGTGTGCCTGCTTCCTCCGACCATGTTGATGGGCGCATCCCTTCCGGCGCTTTCCCGCTGGATTGAACTCAACCAGCGCGGAGTTTCCTGGTGGGGATGGCTGTATGGCGGCAACACTCTGGGGGCGGTTTTCGGCTGCCTGCTGGCCGGCTTCTACCTGCTGCGCCTGTACAACGTTTCCACCGCGACTTACTACGCCGTCGCGATCAACTTCGCGGTGGCTTTGCTCAGCTTCGGGATGTCCAGCCGCCTACCTGCGCGCTCCGACCTGGATGAATCCGGGGACGCGGCTCGTCTTGAACCGGCTGGGCCGGCTGAACCGGCTGCGCTGCCCGCCAACGCCGGGAACTACCAATGGTCGATCTACGTGGCGATCGCCCTTTCCGGCGCGGGCGCTCTGGGAGCCGAAGTGGTCTGGACGCGGCTGATGGGGATGCTGCTCGGCTCGACGGTCTACGTTTTCTCCATCATCCTGGCAGTGTTCCTGATCGGGATCGCGTTGGGCAGCGGAGCGGGGGCGGCGCTGTCACGATCCCTCAACGCCAGGGCCGCGCTGGGGTGGTGCCAGGCTCTGCTTGCCGTGGCGGTGTTCTGGTCCGCCTACATGATCGCGGATTCGGTGCCTTACTGGCCGGTGAATCCGATGCTCTCGGTCAGCCCGTGGCAGACATTCCAGCTCGACATGGCGCGTTGCTTGTGGGCGATTCTGCCTCCGGCGATCTTCTGGGGCGCGAGCTTTCCTCTCGCCCTGGCCGCTGTCGCCAAGCCCGGCGAGGATTCCGGGAAGCTGGTGGGTGGAATCTACGCGGCCAATACGCTGGGCGCGATTATCGGCGCTCTGGCGGTAAGCATCCTGCTGGTTCCGTGGATTGGAACGCAGGATACGCAGCGTGTCATCCTGATCCTGGCCGCGGTCAGCGCGGCCATCGTGCTGGGACCCTACGCCTGGGAGCGGTCCTCCGCCGTCACCGCCTCCGTGCTGACTTTGTCGCTAATTTTGGCCGGTTATCTTGCGGTCAACCTGGATCCAATCCCGGGTGAGCTGATCGCTTACGGCCGGCGCATCGCGATTGCGGGAGAATCCAAGGTGCTGTACACGATTGAGGGACGGAACTCCTCTGTCGCGATCACGCAGTACGGTGACGGAGCCATCGAAGTGGATGTAAACGGCCACGTAGAGGCCACTACGGAGCTCTTCGATATGAAGCTCCAGCGCATGGTGGGGCATCTTCCGGCGCTGCTGCACTCCAATCCGAAATCCGTGCTGGGCATCGGTTTCGGCGCGGGTGTTTCCGCGGGAACGTTCACCCGCTATCCGGGGCTTGAACATATCACCGTGTGCGAAATCGAGCCCGTGATTCCGCCCACTTCCACGCGCTTCTTCGCCAAGCAGGATTACGACGTTTATCACAACCCCAAGACGCACATCGTGTATGACGATGCGCGCCACTACATTCTCACCACCAAAGAGAAGTACGACGTGATCGCGTCCGATCCTCTGGACGTGTTCGTGAAGGGCACGGCCGCCATCTACTCAGTCGAGTACTTCGACATGGTCAAGCAGCACCTCAATCCAGGCGGCCTGTTCAGCCTGTACGTGCCCCTGTACGAAACCGACGAGCGGACCATCAAGAGCGAGATCGCGACGTTCCTGGCCGCGTTCCCCAACGGAACCATCTGGGCCAACACGCGGGACGGGCGAGGCTACGATATGGTGTTCCTGGGCCAGGTCGAGCCGTTGAAAGTGGATCTGGACGCGGTTCAAGCGAAACTGGATCGTCCGGAATACGCTCCGGTGGCCGAGTCACTGCGGGAGATCGGCATTGGCTCCGCGATCGACCTCTTCTCCACCTACGCCGGCGGCAGTCCCGATCTCGGGCCGTGGGTCAAGGATTCGGATCTGAATACCGACGCCGATCTGCGTCTGCAATACATCGGCGGATGGGGCATCAACTCGCAATTGGAGGATTATCTGTACCTGCAGATTATGCGCAATCGCCAGCTTCCGCGGAACATGTTCTCCGGCTCGCCGCAGACGATGCAGGCGATTCAGGAGGCGCTGCTGGCCGCGCCCGGCGCCCGTCAGTAGGGTTTCAGCTCGCGAGTTTTGTCATCCCAAGTGAGGGAGCAGGTGTGCCGCGGCGTGTCCGGATGCTGCGCGCGCTGGAGCTGTAAGGATTCCGCGGCGCCATTGGCGAAGAAGTAGACGCCGTCCAGGCTGCCGGGGAGTTTCACGGAATCCGCGTTGGAGCATGCCGCCAGGGTTTGGGAGACGGCTTGGGATTTCGCGGCCACGTTTTCCCAAATATCGAGATTGTGAAGCAGCGCCAGCGCGCTGAAGGCGAGGATCACGGCTCCAGCGGCGACGCGCAGACGCGAAGTTGCCATTTCCACCGCGGCTGCGGCCAGCAAACAGAAACCCACCGAAGGGAGATAGAGCAAGCGGGACTTTTGAAGATCGGGGCCGATCAGGAGTTGCTGCACTGGCGGAATCGCCGCTGCGAGCGTCAATCCCAGGGCCAACCAAAGCCGCCTCCGGGGCCCGGCGGGTTTCCACGCGATGGCTACCCAAGCGAGGGCGTAAAGGATCGCGGCGATGGTCAGCCACGTGGTCGCCTTCTCCCAATCCATTGGGAAGAAGAGGATCGCCCACAATCGAAGCGCGAGGGCTTTCGCGGCCGAGATTGGGTTCAATGCAAAGATTTGGGGCGCGCCTTGGGCGGTGACGTACCCCCCGATGCCGCCTTGCAGCATCCAGCGGAACGCAAACAGCGCGATCGCGAGAGCGAAAAACGGCGCCAGGAATCGAATCCGCCGCGAGAAGCTGCCCGGCCGGGACGCTGCGTATACCAGCATCATCAACGGCGCGGCGTAGGCCGATTCCTTGGACAGAATTCCCAGCACCATGGCGAGAACGGACACCAGGGCCGCCGCGACCGACGGCTTTTCCCACAGATGCACGAACGCAATCAGCGAGATCAACACGAACAGCGTCGAGAGCACATCGAAACGCCCGGCGATCCATACCGCCGCTTCGGGATGCGCGGCGTCGAGGGCGAATAGAGCGGAGGCGAACCACGCGAAATTTTTAGAGAAGCCCACCGAACTCGCCAGCATGTACACCAGCAGCGCGTTGGCGACGTGCAGAGCCAGCCCCACGGCGTGCCAGCGCGCCGGATCGAAACCTGCCCAGGGCCACGTCCAGAAGAGCGAGAGGTACCCCAGCGGCCGGAAGAAGCCGTCCCCGCCTCCGCGCGTGAACATGGCCCAATACTTACCTGCCCCTGGGCTGGCTTGAAATTCGCGAGCCATGTTGACCAGCACGAAATCGTCGGAGAGGAAGTAGATGTGCGCGGCTCGCCAGAAGACGACGATCGTGAGCACGGCGACGGCGGACATTCTCGCGGCGTCTCCCCAATTGGCGAATCGCGATGGAGCAAGCGGCCCGGCCCCGGCGCGCCACAGCAGCGCCAGTAACATCGCAAGCGCGAAGGCCGTCTCGATGTTCAGGATGGCGCGGCCGGACATTCGGTTATTCTAACGCGCCAGTAATTCTAGCGCGCCGGTGGCTTAAAACCACCACCTCGGTGCTTTTCAGGCAGAGCAGGCTGGTTCATCTCTCGCGCTATCAATGGCTTGCAATTGGCACACCACATGCATCACCGGATGCCTGGAGAGGCGCAGCACGACTATGAAAACAGGATACAGAATCGCACTGAGTTGGCTCGCGGCAACGAGCTTTGTTTTTGCGCAGGATACGACTTCCGGAGGGTGGAAACCGATTGGAGCCTCAGGCCCCGGCCAAGCATCGGCACTGCAGCAGAACGGTCAGTTTCCAGCGAACCCACCTCCACAAGTGGCTCCGTCCGTACCGCCGCAATTGGATCTAAAGGCGGGAACCTACGTGACCGTGCGGGTAAACCAAACCTTGTCCTCGGACAAGAATCAGGCCGGCGATACCTTCACCGCGACTGTGGTGCGTCCGCTAATCGTCGACGGGTTCGTGGTGGCTCAGCCCTCGCAAACCTTCGGCGGCCGGGTAGCCGAGGCGATCAAAGCCAACAAGGCGCAAGGGGTCTCGCACCTGGGGTTGCAGTTGACCGACCTGATGTTCGTGGACGGCCAACATGCCGCGATTCAATCTGAACTCGTGGCGGTGAATGCGCCGCCTAGGTCGAGCAACAAAGGGACCACTGTTTCGGGAGCTAGCGGCTTGGCTGGCGCGAGTTCCACCCCGGGCGTCCTTCTGACCCACGGAAAGGCTACCGTAGTTGGACCGGAGTACGTTCTCACGTTCAAGATCGACTCGGATGTGAACATCGCCACGGATCGCGCTCCGCAAGCGTTCCGTCCCGTCAGTCCCAACGATTACCGCCAGCCTTCGATACAAGCTGGCCGGCGCGGATATGCTTCTGGTTACTACGCTGGATATCCGTATTACGGCTATCCTTACTACGGTTATCCCTACCCATATTGGGGCCCAGGCGTCGGGCTATACTTCGGCGGAGTGTGGGGCCCGGGTTGGGGCTTCCGCGGACGCTTCCGCTAGGCAGTGATTAATGGAGCGGCGTGTCCGCTCCATGGTGATCGATCGGCTTCCCCTGCAAAACAAACGCCGCGCCGGCTCTACGCGAGAGCCCGACGCGGCGTTTTCAAACTCCCAGCCGGAACCGGAAAGGCTACTTTGTGGTGTCCTTCTTGCCCTTCTTGCCACCCGTCTTCTTGCCGGTCGCCTTCGTGGTATCGCCACCACCCTGAGCGAACGCGAAGCTGAAGGCGCCGACCGCCAACGACAATCCCAGCACTAAACCCATCATTTTCTTCATCGAAGTATTTCTCCTTATGGTCTGTGAGCGGCCAGGGCCGCCTCCAGTGTCGATAATCGCAATCGTAGATGAACCGAGGCTTAAGCGATAATTAAAACTATTTCATCAGAAATGTTTACGCCCGCCTTCTGCGAGATAATAACGTCCTTGCAATCAAACACTTAGCCAAAAAACTCCGGGATTAAGCTCAGTCCGCCGCGTTAGGTTAAAGTGTATGAAGAATCAGGATTTAGCCCGCAAACTGGCGCGCAAGACGCGTCAATCGCCGGCGCAGGCCCGCGACGAGATTGACGAGTTGGTACACCAGATCCTTTCGGCCTTGCGAGAGGGGCGACCGGTGGAGCTGCCGGGAGTCGGCAAGCTAGTGAGCCCGAAGCGCCGTAAAGCTCGCAAGAGTCCGCGGAAGCGGAAGGCGAAGTGAACCGGGCTCCCAAGCCAACCCGTCCGGGCCGCGTGCTCGACATTGTGCGGGGCGCGCTCGACCGTGGCTTGACCGTGGAAATCGAGGGCCTGGGCGTGTTTCGCAAGTCCGCGGAGGCGTACCTGTTCCAGCCGCAGCCGCGGCCCCGGGTCTTTCTTGCTTATGCGGTCGAGGATTTGCGTTGGGCGCGGCGTCTTGGCGCGGCCTTGGCTAAGGCTGGATGCTCGCCTTGGCTCGACAAAGACAAGCTGCTGGCGGGGCAGAACTGGCCTCGCGCGATTGAGCGCGCCATCGAAATGTCAGACGCCTTCGTGGCGTGTTTCTCGAGCCGTTCCATCGCCAAACGCGGGCAGTTCCAAAGCGAGCTGCGCTATGCGCTGGATTGCGCGCGGAGGCTCCCTCTAGAGCACCCGTTCCTGATTCCGGTGCGCCTGGAGGAGTGCGCGGTGCCGCGGCGGATTGCAGAGCAAGTGCAATACGTCGATCTTTTTCCGCATTGGGATCGCGGCGTGGAGCGGCTGATTCGGTCGGTCCACAAGACGGCGCGCCGCGGGGAAGCGCCGCGGCTCTGTGCATGAAGCTTTGGCGCTTGAACTACTTCCAGCGCAGGATCTGGACGATGTTGCTATAGTCGTCGGTCCAGGGCCGGAGTCCGGACCTCACCTCGGTTGGCGCCATATCCGCGCCACTGAACGCGTCGCTGTTGAACCACTCGGGATGCGCCGTCACCAGCACCCAGGTGGATGAGGAGAGATAGCTGCCGCCTTCGGCATCGTCGGCCACGGTGCGGGCGGTCTTATTGAAATACTGCGCTCCAGCGCCGCAAACGGGCGCGAGATCGAGATAGCGGTTGGAGATATGCAGCGCCAGTATCCCGTCCGGCTTCAGGTGCTTGAAGTAGATCGCGAGAGCTTCGCGCGTGAGCAGGTGAATCGGAATCGCGTCGCTCGAAAACGCGTCGACGGATAGAACGTCGTAATTCATGGGACCGGTCTCGGCGAGCTGCCGCTCCAGCGTGAGACGCGCGTCCCCCATGAGGATCGCTTTATCGGCGGCGGCATGCGGATAAAACGTGAACTGCGTGGTGGCGATGGGCGGCACCAGGGGATTGATTTCGTAGATGCGGATAAAATCTCCGGCCCGGCCGTAATTGGAAAGCACTCCCGCGCCTAGCCCGATGCTTCCGATGCGCACCGGGCCACGCTCCCGCACAGCGCGGATGGCGCGGCCCACGCCGGAGTTCTCGCCATAGTAAGACGTCGTGATGAATTGTTTGGCCGGATCCAGCAACTGCGAACCGTGATTGATGGTGCCGTGGGTGAGATTGCGCAGGGCAAAGGGGTCGGGATCCTCATCGCTGACCTTCAACGCGCCATAGAAATTGCGGACCATCACGCGGTAGCCCTTTTCGTTTTCGATTTCGTGCCGCACCAGGAATCCGCTCAACGCGCCCAAGCCGACGCACAAAGCCAGCCGGAGAGGCCAGGGGCCGAAGCGCGGCAGCTCGATGTCCCAGGTAGCGATCACGGTGAGGAGCGCGCAGGCCACCAGGCCGATGGGCAACTCGAGAAAAGTCTTGAAGACGTTCGGCGCGACCAGGGCGACGATGACTCCGCCGATTGCGCCTCCCAGCGAGACCATCAGATAAAACATGGTCAGGTACTTAGGCGCGGGCTTGCGCTTCGCCAGCTCCCCATGCATCACCATGCAAGCGACGAACAGGCCGCCGAGGTAGAGAGGAATGATGGTGTGGATGTGGGTGTTGCCGGAATCGGTGTAGAGGTAGTACGCCATGTAGCCGAGCAGCGGCGCCAGCGCCGGAATGAACACCCAGCGCTGATAGATCTTGTCGCTTTCAAAGCAGAGGATGAAGCTCAGCAGATACAGCGCCAGGGGAAGCACCCACAGCAGCGGAATGGGCGCGACGTTCTGGCTCAGGTGATTGGTGAGCGCGACCAGAAGCACGGAGGCGCAGGCGGCGAGACATACCCACAGCAGCAACTCGCGCCAATCGCCGAGGGGGGGATCCTCGGTAATGGGCGCAGTTGCAGCCGCAGGTTCCGCTTCGCTGATGGCCCCGGCACGGATGGTAGCCGGCGTCTCCCGTGACATCCAGCCGACTCCCGCGCAGACCACCACGAACACCGCGAAAACGGCGCTCCAGGCCCAGGCCTGCTGATGCGAGGTAAGGTTGGGCTCGACGAAAAAGGGAAAGCTGATCAGCCCTAACAGAGACCCGAAATTCGACAGCGCAAATAGTTTATAGGGAACCCTGGAGCCGGTGCGCCGCACATACCAGGCCTGCAACAGCGGGCTGGTCGAGGAGAGCAGAAAATACGGCAACCCGATGGTCGCGGCCAACAGCAGCAGAATGCGCAGGGTCGGGTCGCCGACGGCGGTCGGCTTCCAGGAATCCTTGGGCAGAATCGGCAGGAGAGCCAGGCTGACCAGCAGCAGGCCTCCGTGCACTTGCCATTGCCTGGCGGGCTTCATCTTCGCGATGAGAAAGTGCGCATAGGCGTATCCGGCCAGCAGCGACACTTGAAAGAAGAGCATGGCGGCGCTCCAGACGGCGGCGGAGCCTCCGAACCACGGCAGAATAATCTTGGCGATGAGCGGCTGCACCTGGAACAGGAGAAAAGCGCTCAGGAAAATGGTGACAGCGTAGAGGGTCATATTAGGGAAGAGCAGCCTTGATCCAACTGGGAAGATTGTTAGTGATGCGGACGATGTTGGAATAATCGTCGGTCCAGGCACGGAATCCGGGGTCAATGCGCATGGGCCTGATCGAGGAGTCCCGGAGGAACGGATGATTGAAAATGCTGGGGTCGCGCGAGAGGACCATCCAGGTAGATTCGACGTAATAGCTCTGCGTGTCGCCTTCGTCCCAGACCGTGACACCCGAGAAACCGTCCTCCGAAGCGGCTTGCGACACCACCGGTTCCAGATCGAGGTAGCGATTGGAGATATGGAAAATCAGTACAGCGTCCGGTTTCAAGTGGCGCAGGTAAATCTGGAGCGCTTCGCGCGTGAGCAGATGCATGGGGATGGCGTCGCTTGAAAACGCGTCCACGGCCAGCACATCCAGATTCTCGCTGGGACGCCGCTCCAGGATGAGCCGGCCGTCGCCCATCAGAATGTCTTTATCCGCGGGGCAGGCGGGATAAAAATCGAACGCCGTGTTGGCGATTTGCCGGATCAGCGGATTGATCTCGTAATAATGCAGGGTGTCTCCGGCGCGAGCCAGCGACGCGGTCACGCCGGCGCCCAAGCCCAGCACGCCGATGCGAATCGGCCCCTTTTCGCCTTTGGCTCGAATGGCTCGATTGATTCCGGAGTTCACGCCGAAGTAGGAAGTCGCGACGCGGCCGGGATCCGGAACCTTGATCTGGGTTCCATGGTTGATGGTGCCGTAGATCAGCGTTCGCTCCCCGGGGTAGCGCTGCTCGGGATCGGGAGGATCGTCGCGCACGCGCAGCACGCCGTAGAAATTGCGAACGGAGAAGGTGTAGGAGTGCAGGTTGTCGATCTCCAGCCGGGCCAGATAACCGGTTAATCCGGCGACGGCGGCCATCATGAAGGTGACCCGCCACGTGTTTTGCCGCGCCAGGAAGCCGACCACGGCGGCCAGCGCCAGGCACGCCAGTGCGTGCAGCCACACGCGGTTCGTTAAGACATCGATATTCCAAAGCGCGACCGCGGGGGCCAGCGCGCATACGGCGGTGCTGACGCCAGACTCGTCATCCCACAACGCGATGGCGGCCAGCAAGGCGCACCCCGCGACGGCGATCGGAAGTTCGGTGTAGCTGTGGAAGATGCGCGGTGCGATCAGAGCGACGAAGATTCCACCTGCGGCGCCGCCGACCGAAACCATCAGGTAAAACTGGGTGAGGTAGCGCGGGTGCGGCTTGCGCTTGGCCAGCTCGCCATGGCAAACCATGCAGCAAACGAATAGAGCGGCGCACAGGCCGGGAATCAGCTTGTGGATTACGTCCTCGTTCGACTCAAACTGCGCGTTGCCGCGCGTAAAGAGCCATAACGAGCCAACCAGAAGCGGCATGAAGATCCAGCGCTGATAGAGCCGTCCGCTTTCGAAGCATAGGACGAAGCTGAGCAAATAGATGCTCAACGGCACCACCCACAATAAAGGGATGGGCGCGACGTTCTGGGTCAAATGGCTGGTGGTGGCTAACAATAATGTGGAAGCGCAGGCAGCCAGAGAAATCCAGAAGATTTTGTTCGCCAGCGTTGGTGGTTTGCCGCCGTCTTCCTGAGGCGATGTTACGGGAGGGAGATCCTGCGCGGAGCTGCTCCTCCACGCCGCAGCCGCGCACGCTAGCGCGAACGCCACGTAGGCCGAGGACCAGATCTTGGCTTGGAAACTCAACGTCAGCCGGGGTTCGATCACGAAAGGGTAACTGAGCAGCGCCAGAAACGAGCCGAAATTCGAGAGCGCGAACAGGCGGTAAGGCAGCGCGCCGTGTTTGACGCGGACGTACCAGGCTTGCAGCAGCGGACTGGTCGCCGAAAGCAGCATATACGGAAGCCCAATCACCGCGGCCAGCAGGATCAGAATGTTGAAGGTCGGGTCGCCGATTGCGGTTGGCTTCCAACGCGCGGTGGGAATGATGGGGAGGGTCAAAAGACTCACCGCGAGCAATCCGCCGTGCACCCACAACTGCATCTTCGGTTTCAAATAACGGATCAGGACGTGGGCGTAGAAGTATCCGCCCAAAAGGAGCAATTGGAAGAAGAGAAGGGCCGCGCTCCAAACCGCGGCCGAGCCTCCAAACCACGGAAGAATGAACTTGGCGATCAGCGGCTGTACCTGAAAAAGGAGGAAAGCGCTCAGAAAGACCGTGGCAGCGTAAATCAACATCGACCGCCTAGCATATCGTAAAGTGCCCGGACCCGAGATGAAGGGAACTTAAGCTGGGGCTTGCTTTGGGTCATTTCCAAACCCAGCGGCTGACGCATGTGCGCTGGCGCGTCCGGCCTTGAGAAAGAGAAAGCAAGCAGAGCTACGGCGATGACGGTACCGGCTCCGGCGACCCATGCCGGGACTTTGCGCTTATGAGTGAGGACCAACCTGACTTCCGCGCCGCGAGGCTCCAACTCCATGGAGACGACGGAGGCGTCGCGCAATGCGAATTCGATGCGCCGGTGAGGCTGGCAGCGCATGACGCCGCGGAACTCGGAGGCCGATTCGGCCAGCCAGGTTCGTTGCAGGTCAGGCCTGGTCAGATACTCCCACACGCGTTCGATGGGTCCGGGGAGCAAACGCTCCAGGCGCATGGTTTGCGCGGGCAGCACAGCTTGATTCACTTCGATCTCCTTGGGCCTTTGCGGGAATCCTTACGGAGCTGACGTTCCAATTGCTCCAACTTGGGCTCCCAAAACTGTTTGACGCGCGCCAGCCAATCCTCGACTTCGGCGAATCCGGCGCGGTCGATGCCGTAGATGCGGCGCTGGGCCTCGGCACGCACCGAAACCAGTCCCGCCTCTCGTAGCACTTTCAAGTGCTGGGAGATGGCGGGCGGGCTGGCGTCGAACTTCTTCGCTATATCGCCGGCGGCGAGTTCCCGCTCGGTGAGCAGCTCCACGATCGCGCGGCGCGTTGGGTCGGCCAAAGCGGCGAAAGCGAGCATGGAGGGTATTATTGCGCCGATGCTTAAATAAGTCAATACTGAAGTTTAAGTTTAGTAGAATCGTGGCGTGACCGCAGCCCAGTTCCGCCGCATCGCCCGGAGCGTGCCCGATGCCGTCGAGGGAGCGCACATGGGCCATGCCGATTTCCGCGTGCGCGGCAAAATCTTCGCCACGCTCGGGTATCCGGATAAGAGTCAAGGGATGATCAAGCTGACGCCGGAGCAGCAGAGGGTGTTCTGCCTATCGGATTCGGCCGCATTTGTCCCCGTAAAAGGAGCGTGGGGCGAGAAGGGCTGCACCAACGTCCGGCTCCGCGCCGCTCGCGTGGAGTTGGTTGAGGAAGCGATGACCGCAGCGCTCGGGAACGTGCCGAAAACCGCGAAAGGTAAAATAACTGCTATTGGACGCCGATGTAAACCGGCGGGCTCTGCTCGCCACCGACCGTAACTAAGAGTACGGCTGGGGAGGTAAGCCCGGTAGGAACCTGCGTGTTGATCTGATACGCACCGTTGACCAACCCCGGCGCGGAGCCGGCGTAAATGGGGACCACGGACTGGCCTCCGATGGTCACGGTGACCGGTGAAGCCGTATTCGGAAAGGGCGGAGACAGGGATGTGACGCCGCCGTCTTGGCCAGGGGGACTGGTTGCACCCAGCCCGGTGGCGTAAATCTGGATGTAGGTGCCTCCGGCAGCCGGGTTCGAGAGACTGTTGACGGTTCCGTCCTGGTTGACCACCGCTGCCTGCGGTTTGGGCGGAGGAGTCAACTCAAACACCGCCGGGGAGACTGGCGCCACCGATACGGTCCACGGAGCAGTCGCCGTGCCCGCCGCGAAATTGACGACTTGCACTTGCGCGCTTGGCTGGTTCGCGATTTCCTCCGGAACCACGAAGTTGACCTGGCCGGAAGAGGAATAGAGGACAGCCGCCGGGTATTGGTTGTTGAAAAATACCCCGACACCCCCCGAATCCGGAGTCACGGAGCCGCTGGAAAGCACGGAGAAACTGGCGCCCGCCGGCGGCCCTATGCCAGAGCCAAAAATGGTCGCGATCTCCCCGGGGCTCACGGCCCCTGTGCCGAAGCTGGCTCCGTTCTGAACGTTGCTGATGGAGGGGGCTGTGCCGCCGACGCCGACGATTAAGGGAATCGTGACCGACACTGTCGAAGCTAAGGCGGCTTGCTGGACGGGTCCGTTTCGCTGCGCCCCGGCTGCCGCAAAGGTTCCGGTCACCACGACCGAACCGGTAATTGAGCCTGGGCCAATCAGCGGGCCGTTGATGTAAAGATTCAATTCAGACGGCGTCGAGGTCGAGCTGAAAGCCGCTGTAACCCACGGCGGGGCGGACGTTACCGAGAGGCCTGAAATCTGTCCACCGTTGCTGGCGAGGGTTGCGGCAACCGTGGCTAGGGTAGGGGATCCGGCGAACTGGCTCGCCAACAAGGAAGACGGGGAAACCGAGAACGAGCCCGTAAACGAGAGGCTGGGAGGGGCCAACGGGAACGCAACCGTGAACCCGCTGCTATTAGGACCATAGGAGACCGTTGTAAAGCCAGGGATTGTGGTGCTCGCGCTCTGAGAGAAGCTTGTGGGCGCGTAGCCGAGCGCGGCGGTCATGGGTAGCGCGTTGGCGCCGATGGTCGAAGGACAAGCCAGCGCCACGGCGAAGTTCGCCGACTGGCCCGGGACGGGAGCGGCGCCGCCATATTCCCAAACCGCACTGGCTTGGCCCCCGTTCACAGGCAGCGCGTACACGGGGGAAGCTCCGACGCTGCCATCGGGTAGCGTGTAGGTCAATAAAAGGTTGGGTACCGGATTGACTGCGGAGAACGGCCCCGTGCCGCTGGCCGCGAGCTGAAATTGAGATGGGCCCCCGACGTTGGTTTGAGAAACGTAGAGTATCGCGCCGGGGGGAACGTTGCTAAACGCCGCCTGTAGCCGCGTTCCGTAGTCCGCGAGGCCGGCCGTGAATCCGCCCGGGGCTAGTGGAGAGCCAGGCGGGATGGCAGTTGGAGGAAGCGTGAGCCCGCTCTCGCTGAAGTAGCTCATGCCCGGGTTGTTCTGAACGGTCGCCGCCGTGCCCGTCGAAGTCCGCGGCTTCCAAGCGCTTGGGAAAGCTTCCTTAAAGTTGACGATCGCGGTGTTGGGCAGGCTGCCCGATCCAGTGGCGGTGCACGTGTTCGTGGGGGGCCCGATCAAGCTGGCGACCATGGACTGCTGGGGCATCCCAACCACGATGTTAAACGGGCCCTGCGCCGGTCCCCCACTGCCTCCGGCGATATTGACGGTCGCTGTCACCGGCTCATTTCCAAATGCTGAGGAAGCTTGGGCCGCGTTGGCGCGGAGATTCATGAAGTGTAACTGGCGAGTCCCGTTGCTTCCTGGCGGGTCGAACGGAATGCCCAGAAAGGTGACCGTGTTGGTTTTGACCGTGGCCTCAAAAATGTTGGGATGGCTGGAGCTTCCGTTGTAGGTGCCCGTCCCGTCCCCGGTGCCTGTAACCTGGCACGTCCCGTTGCAAACCAGTTGGATAGGGTTCGCGGAGGTACCCGGCTGGTCAATCAGCAGCAGCACGTCGGTATCCCCGTTGCTATCCAATAACCGGCTGGTAAGGTTGGTGTTGAGGGTGACGGTGATATTGACCTGGGGGACAGGCTGACCCGCCGGGGTTGGCGTCCCGTGCCGGCAGTCGAGGATGATGTCACCCACCAGCTCACTAAATCCTTCAGCCCGGATCGCCGGCGGGGTGTTGTTCTCAGGGACGCACGTAAGGGGCTGGCTGCCGCCGGTTTGCCCCATGGCAAGGGATCCAAACAGCAGCACGGGGATCCACGCCTTAGCGATTGACGAGAGCAAGCGGCAGAGATGGATCTTCGCGCGCATCCGTACTCCCTACAGGATAACCAATCAGGGGGGCAAAGAAAAACCGCAAGCTGGGCGAAAATTTCGCCTTAGTACTTCAGGTACGCGGGCAGGTAATCGCCGACAGGCGAAATTGGTCAGTTCGGGCGCACCCGTCGGCAAAACTCGAAGTTTGAAGCCGTATATAGTTCGTATATAGTAAAGGACACCATGCGGACCTTGCTTCTAGCGGCTGCGTTGCTCCCGCTGGCGGTTTACGCCCAGGATGTAACCGGGAGGTGGACCGTAGAAGGGGTGCCCTTTGCGCCGTGGACGCTGGATCTGGTGCAGGACGGGAATACCGTTCGAGGCACGGTGAATCAAGGCCCGCTCGACCGGGCAACCGGCGCAACCTATAACGTCACGCCGCCGGTTCCGATCTTCGACGGCGTCCGTCTCCAGGATGGTGTTCATGAGGGTACCGCCACGATTGCTTTCAAAGCCCACAGCCCGGACCGCGCCGGCCGGGAGATCGCGTTTGAGGGAGAAGTCCGCGGCGATGAGATCGCGTTCACGCGGGTGGTCCAGGTGCCTTCGGGCGCGGACCCCGGCCGCAATGGAATCTTCGGAGCTATGGGGCCGGCGGCCTTCACCGCGAGGCGGGAGTCAGAGTCCAGCCGTCAGGCTCGGGAGCTGCTGGGAAAGGTTGGCGAAACTGTCGCCCGCGCGCCGGGCATGCACCTGGAGGGCTCCCTGACGGTGCAGATCGACGGGTCCGGACTGCACAACTCGGTGGAGGGAACCGTTAAAGTCTGGCGGAAGGGTCCCAATCTCAGCCGGGAGGAGATCAAAGCCGGGCCCGCCGCCGGGATGCAGGTTTGCGACGGCAAGAGCCGGTGGACTTACATATCCGCCTTGTCCGTGGTACAGCAGTACGCGATAGACCAGCGTTCCAAGACGACTCGGACCGATTGCGTTTCCTCATATGAACCCGGACGCCTCGCCGCAGCGATGCTTTCGCCGGAAATGGCCGGACGGGATTCGGTAACGGTTGCGGGAGCTTCCGTCGAATGCCAGTTGGTGCGCGGAGAAATGGCCATCACGAATAACATCGCCGCGATGTTACCGGCCGGTCAGGGCGCGTCTCTTCCGGGTGCGTCTGGGGCAAAAGAGTTAGCCACCACTCTGTGCATCGACGCTGCGCAGCGCGTTTTGCGCATTCAGTTTGAGACGGGGGCGCCGCCCAATTTGACCGCCAAGGTGGCGATCAGTTTCACGGGAGTCGATTATGGCGCGGAGATCGCGGACGATTTGTTCACGTTCACTCCACCGCCCGGCGCGAAGGTGGTCGAGCTCCCTAGTCCGGCGGCGCGCCCACGCTGATCTTCCTATTTCATGCGTGCTACTTAGTGCGTGATCGCGTAGGTGATGTAGTTCAGTCCGATGCGGATGCCGAGCTCGGAGAATCTCTCGGGATAGCTCGGCGAATCGGCCCACTCCCAGGAGTCGCCCAGATCGGAGTTCACAACGATGGCCACCATCACCCGGCCCTTGTCGTCGAAAATCGCGCGCCAGTAGGGAGTGACGCCGTCGCCTTGATACGCGCCCCAGGCGCCCTCCACGCGGTAACGGTCATTGAGATCGTAAATGGTGTGGAAGATCCGGTCGCTGTTCTTTAAATCCACAGGCTGGCGGTCCGGGAACACACGGCGCATGCTGGCCATGAACACTTCCCATTGATCGCTGCCCCAGAAATCGTCAGCCATGAAGAAGCCGCCGCGCAGCAGGTAGTCGCGCAGCTTGGCCGCCTGCGCGTCGGTAAGGTTCCATTCGCCGGGGCGAACGGCGTAAAGCCACGGCCAGTTGTAGACATCGTCGCCATCGTCGAGGTTGACCGGCTGCTCCACGGATCGCGAGTGAATGCGGGTGAGCCGGCGCACGGCCTGCAGGAAGTGGCGGTCGGCGCGGGGATAATCCTGGGTCCAACTCGAATTGCCTTGCGCCCAATAACGGCCGGCGCGATCGAACTGCGCGTAAGGAGCCGGCGGATACATCAGGCGGGCGAAGAAGAACTCCGTCTTCTCCTGATAGTCCGAGGGCAGCGGAAAATTGTTGTACTCGACTGCGGGGTATTCGCGGAAGGGAAGCTGGAAAGCGCAGAGGGAACCTACAAGAGCGAGAGCTCCTGTTGCGACGACAGAAACACGCCGCAGGTTCACACACCGAGAATAACACTCGGGCTGTGGCGTAGGGTTCCGCGTACGTAAGTCGTCAGGCAAAATCTCCCCACGCCGAATCTGGCGAATTAGGGCATTACTAGGGCTTCCAAGGTACTGCTTTCCGGCGCGCTTGCATGCATACTCGATGACCAGAGGTGACGCCCGTGGCCCAAGGTCTTGCGCAAGCGCGGTTGAAGGTGATCGAGTCGCTGGAAGCGCGTCCCGATCTGACAGTGATTCTGGATTCCAGCGGAAGCCCCGGTTCGCGGCTGCAAGCGCGCTTTCGCGGCCATGACGGCGAGGTGATGAAGATCCAGCTTGGCACGGCCCTGGGAGCGGGAATGTTGGTGAGCGTGGCCGGACAGGTGGACACGCGCACGGGTTCGGCGCCGGTGCTGGGGCAGTATCGCGTGAAAGGCTCGCGTATCGCCGGCATCGGCAAGTATCACGCCGAGCTAACCATGGAAACTCCTCCGGCCGAGTTCATCGAAGACCGCGCCGCGGAGAAGGAGTTCCCACGCCATTCTTCGCGCGCCGATTCCGACGACGTCGACTACTACGAAGTCCTGCAAGTGAGCCGGAGCGCCGATACCGATACGATTCACCGCATCTTTCACGTGCTGGCGCAGAGGTATCATCCGGACAATCGCGAAACCGGCGACGATTTATTGTTCCGCCGCGCGGTGGAAGCGCACGGCGTGTTGAGCAACGTGGAGCGGCGCGCCGCTTACGACGTGCGACTCACCGCTCAGGACAAAACCCGGCTGAAAATATTCGACTCGCTCGAAAGTTCGCAAGGCGTGCAGGCGGAGATCCGCAAGCGCAAGGGGATTCTGCGATTGTTGTATTCGAAGCGCTTGGCCGAACCGCAACAACCCGCCATGCGCGGGCGCGAGTTCGTGGAGTTGCTGGGTTGCCCCATCGAGCATCTGGAATTCAGTTTGTGGTTTTTGAAAGAGACCAAGCTGATCCTGCGCTCCGACAATAATTCGTTTGAGATTACCAGCCAGGGCGTGGAAGCGTTTGAGGCTGACGAATCGAACTACGCCCGCAAGCAGCACCTGAAGCTGCCCGCCCCGGCGCAGGCAACGGCGTAGGCGTTTAGGGCGGCGATTTGGTGTAATGCTCCAACATGGCGGAAGAGATTTCCGCGCTGCTGGGCCATTGCCCACGCCGGGAGCCAGCGTGGGTCTCGTATTCGCTCAGCCGGGCGGGGTCCGGCTGGACGACACGCCCGTCTTTCAGAAACAAAAGTCCAAGTTTCTCGGTCGGCATTTGAAGAACGAAGGTCTCGGCTTCATCCAGGGCCGATCGGAGACGCTCGAGAACGTCCTTCGGCGAAATCGGCTCCGCGGCGCGCAAGGAGAGCCATTCATCCGCGGGATAGTTCGAGTTACGGCGGATCTCGGAAATCAGTCCCTCGGGAGTAAACCCTGGCGATTTTTCGACTGCAGCCCAGATCACCGGACCGAGAGCAAGAATCGTTTCGTGAACCGTGAGGAGATCGACCAGATCCCGTACTTCCCGGCGGCCGGCGGCAGCCATAGCTTTGTTGGCGGCAAGATCGACAGGGTGAAGAATGTATCCAAAGACCTCATCGCGAACTGTCGGAAAGAACCGGAAATCGCTGTCGACGACCCAATCGAGCCGCGTCCCGCCTTCGTCTTTCGTCACGTCGGCGGTGTAGATCAACGGTAGCTGCCGCAACCAAGCGACGTTGTACCCTGCCTCGGCAAGCGTCTGCGCATCCGCCAGCGCCGCGACAGACACCCGATCCGCACGGTCGTGAAACACGTCGATGTCGGTCGAATAGCGGGATGACGTGCGGTTCAGCGGCGTACTTCCGCCAACGTAGCTTTCGGGATCGCGGTGAGAGGCTAACAACTTTAGAACTTCGGTCTGAACGTTAGACAGCGGCACGGCAGGCCTGCTCGATTTGTTCTGCTAGCAGGCGAGCGTTGCGGTCGCCCTCGTATCTGAGCGCGCGCGCCACGATGAGAGCGTCGGCCGGTGTTGGCGCCTCGAAGGCGCGTATGTTCCATAGCGCCCAGGTCCCGTACTCCTTGAACGCGCGGCGGTAAAGCGCGACGTAATCCTGCGCTACGGCCTCCGCGGGTGGTGGAGTCTGGTCCATACCCTAACTTTAGACCAAACTTTAGACCAAAGAGGCGGCTACACCGTCGGCGATCTGGATGACGCGGTTGCCGTACGAGCTCGTGAAGCCGCTCGGTTGCCCAATCGAACATCTGGAATTCAGTTTGTGGTTTTTGAAAGAGACCAGGCTGATCCTGCGCTCCGACAATAATTCGTTTGAGATTACCAGCAAGGGCGTGGAAGCGTTTGAGGCCGACGAATCGAACTACGCCCGCAAGCAGCACCTGAAGCTGCCCGCCCCGGCGCAGGCAACGGCGTAGGCCTAAACCAACCAGCCGTCGGCGATCTGGATCACGCGGTTGCTGTAGGCGGCGTTGGCCTCGGAGTGGGTCACTTGAATGATCGTGGTCCCGCTGTCGTTCAGCTTCTTGAACACCTCCATGATCTCCTTGGCCTGCGAGGAGTGGAGGTTGCCGGTGGGCTCATCCGCCAGAATCACTTTGGGGTTGGCGACAATCGCGCGGGCGATCGCCACCAATTGCTGCTGGCCGCCGGAGAGCTGATTGGGGAACAGATCCTTCTTGCCGACGATCTGGAACCGGTCCAGCACGTCGCAGACGATCGCGTCACGCTCCGATTTTTTCACGTTGCGATACGAGAGAGGAATCTCCAGATTCTCGTACACCGTGAGCGAATCGAGCAGATGGTAGCTCTGGAACACGAAGCCGAAGTATTTCTTGTACAGCTCATCCCGATCCTTCTTCTTCAGCCGGTGAATGGGGAAGTCCAGCAGGTCGTATTCGCCGCTCCAGGCGCTATCGTGCATGCCGATCACGTGCAGCAGCGTGGATTTGCCCGCGCCGGAAGGCCCCATGATGGAGACGAACTCGCCTTCTTTGATGTGCACGTTGACGCGCCGCAGGACGAAGGTCTTGGTGGGTCCGTGCTCGAAATATTTCTCGATGTTGCGTAGTTGGATCATAGAAGACGGATCATAGAAGACGAATCAAAGTTTCTCTCGCAGAAGTTTGTTGACGGCCGCAGGGTCGGCCTGGCCGCGGCTGGCCTTCATTACCTGACCCACAAAGAAAGCGATCACGGTGGTCTTGCCGCCGCGGTACTGCTCCACCTGCTTGGGATTGGCGGCGATCACGTCATCGATGATCCTGGAGAGCGCGCCTTCGTCGCTAATCTGGCTCAAGCCTTCGCGTTGAACGATGGCTTCCGCCGGCTCCCCTGCCGCGAACATCTTGGGAAAAATCTCCTTGGCCAGCTTGCCGCTGAGCTTGCCTTCGCCGATCAGAGCCACCAGGCGGCCCAGATTCTCCGCGCTCACCGGCGATTCCGTGATATCCCTCCCGGATTCCTTGAGCGCGGCCGTCAGATCCCCCATCACCCAGTTCGCCGCGGCGCGAGCATCGCCCGCGGATTTTGCTGCCGCCTCGAAATAATCGCCCAAAGCCCGAGTCGCCGTGAGCACGTGAGCGTCGTATTCGCGCAGGCCGTAGGCTTCCATGAAGCGGGCCCGCCGAGCAGCGGGCAACTCCGGCGCCGCTTCGCGAATGCGGTTGAGCCAATCGTCGCCGATGCGCAGGGGAACCAGATCGGGCTCCGGAAAATAACGATAGTCATGCGCATGTTCCTTGCTGCGCATGCCGACGGTCTCGCCGGTATCGACGTTGAACAGCCGCGTCTCCTGCAGTACGCGTCCGCCGCTTTCCAGAATCGCCACCTGGCGCTCAATCTCCTGCTCCACGGCCATTTTGAGGAACCGGAAGGAGTTGAGGTTCTTGACCTCGGCTTTGGTGCCGAACTCCTCCGCGCCTTTCAGCCGCACACTGACGTTGGCGTCGCAGCGCAGGTGTCCCTTTTCCATGTCGCAGGTGGAGACCTCGGTGAATTGCAGCACTTGCTTCACCTCCGTCAGATAGGCGTGGGCTTCGTCGGCGCTACGCATATCCGGCTCACTGACGATCTCAATCAGCGGCGTGCCGCAGCGATTCAGATCGACGTAGGTGTATTTGTCGGAGTCCTTGAAACCGTCGTGAATGCTCTTGCCGGCGTCGTCTTCCATATGAACGCGGGTGACGCCGATGCGCTTCTTCTCGCCATTCACCTCGATATCGACATGGCCATGCTCAGCCAAAGGCTGATCGTATTGCGAGATCTGGTAACCCTTGGGCAGATCGGGATAAAAGTAGTTCTTGCGGGCGAAGACCGAGCGCGAATTGACACGGCAGTTCAAGGCCAGCGCGGCTTGAATCGCCAATTCCACCGATTGCCGGCTGAGCACCGGTAGCGCGCCGGGAAGGCCCAGGCAGACCGGACAAACGTTGGTGTTGGGAGGAGCGCCGAAGCTGGTGGGGCAGCCGCAGAAGATTTTGGTCGCGGTGGCAAGCTGGACGTGAACCTCGAGGCCAATCACCGGCTCATATTTGGCGAGCACCTCGGGAGTGGGCATGGCGATGGCGCTGGACGGCATGAATCTTAATTATATGGCGCGCGCCGCCGCAGCCGGTATTATAGCGGCGCTCGCCGCCGCCGTTGGCATTATAGTGGCGCAGTCGTTATACCGATGAGGATAACGGAAGCCGGTACGCTGGCGAGAGTTACCCCTCCATGGCCAGACACCGTAGCTCCTGTACTAAGGTGATTCAAGTAAATTTCGTGGGGAGACGGCTAATGGAATCCCTTCAAACCACCGACTTAAGCTTATAGGCAAGTATGCGGCAGACCACAAACTCGCTCTCTTTCTTAGGCGCGGCGGCAAGGCTGTCGCTTCTCGTGCTTCCCCTCCTGCTGGCAACCCCCTCAAAGGCATCGGCTTACGCCGATCCGGGAACGGGCGCTTTTGTGTATCAGGCTGCTTATGCCGCGTTCCTGGGCGGGACCTATTATTTCAGGCGTTTCCTAGACCGCTTCTGGAAGAAGCGTAAGTAGCCCGGCTACGCCGCGCGTTTAGCCATCATGCTGACGCAAGCTCGCCCGACGCACGCCCGTAGTAACCCGTCCCTTGCAACATCCTTTCGCGATCCCGGAGGCAAAGTGTATCGCCTTCCCGGACGCATTCTGCGCGCGGTTGAGCCCTCGCATCTTGGCGATCTCGAACAGTTCCTGAACACTCGCGCGGCGCGGGAAGCCATAGAGCGGGAAAGTCTGGTTGGGTCCACACACGTTTCTTGGTCGGATTATCCCGAGCTTGCCCTGCCCGAAGATTCCACGGCTTCGCTGTGGGAGCACGAGCGTATCTCCTTCCCCAGCTTCCCTTACGAATGGCCCGCGGAGATGCTGCACGCCGCGGCGTCGCTCACGCTCGATCTGGCCGACGCGGCGCTGGAGGAGGGGTTCGGACTCAAGGACGCCACGCCGTACAACGTTTTGTTCCGAGGCTCGCAGCCCGTGTTCGTCGATGTGCTCTCGTTCGAGCGGCGCGATCCTCTGGATGCCACTTGGACCGCTTATGGGCAATTCGTGCGGACCTTTCTGCTGCCGCTGGCGGCGCAGCGTTATTTCGGCCTGCCGATTCATCAGCTTCTTAGTACGAATCGCGATGGGATCGAGCCAGAAACGCTGTACGCCTGGGCGGGTTGGATGCGGCGGCTGACGCCTCCGTTTCTGGGCCTGGTGAGCCTGCCGAAGTGGCTGGCTGGGGGGAAGCAGGAGGCCGGGAAGAGCTACCGGCACAAGCAAGCCGGATCGGCGGAGCAGGCCCGTTTCATCCTGGGGGGGCTGCTGCGCAGTTGCCGGCGGCAATTGGAGGCGCTGGCTCCCAAGCAAGACTCCGATTCCACGTGGAGCGGGTATCTGGATCGCAAATCCCTGTATTCTCCAGCGCAACTGGAACAAAAGGAAAGGTTCGTCGAGCAGGCCTTGGAACTGGCGTCGCCCCAGAAGCTGCTGGACGTCGGTGCGAATGAAGGGCGCTTTAGTCTTTTGGCGGCCCGCCGCGGGGTTGAGGTAGTCGCGATCGACACCGACCAGACCGTGACAGGATCGATCTGGCGACGGGCGTCGGCGGAGAATTTGAACGTGTTGCCGCTGGTGGTCGATTTCACGCGTCCGACGCCCGCCATCGGCTGGCGTAACCAGGAATGTCCCTCGTTTCTAACCCGCGCCGAAAAGCAGTTCGACATGGTGATGTTCCTCGCGGTAGCGCACCACATCCTGGTCACTGAGCGTATCCCCCTAGAGGATCTGCTAGGACTAGCCGATGAAATGTCAAAGGACTACGTCTTAATCGAGTTTGTGGCGCCGGAGGATCCGATGTTCCAAAGGATCGTTCGCGGACGCGATGAGCTCTATGCGCATTTTTCACCAGCCTGGTTTGAGGCAGCAGCAGTAGCGCGCTTCGAGCTGGTTCGATCGGAAAAGATCGGCGGACTGCATCGATGGCTCTACCTCTTTCGCCGGCGGCGCGCCGCCAAGCAACCAATGGGCTGATCGCATTTTCCCTCGGCACTCTGTGCTTCATCCGCCGCTGGTACGATTTGGAAAACCTCCAGCCGCGCGGATTGGATTACTTCCGCTCCGCTCCAGGCGACACTACTCTGCTGGAGGCAACGCTGGCCGCAGCCATGCTGCTGGCCGGACTGTTCTGGGGGGCTTGGTATCTGGTCCAGCGCACCTCCGCCGAATCCGTCCTCGGGAAGCGGCTGCGGACCATCGCATACGTAAGCTTCATCGCAGTACTGATGTATCCGATCGAAACCGTGCGCCGTTTCTGGAACTCGCAAGGCGACCATTTCGATTACGGCAGCAACCTTTCGCTATGGCTGGTAGAGGCAATCCTGGCTGCGGGCATCGTGATGCTGCTGATGGGAAACCGGCGCATCCTGGGCCCCGCGCGGCGCGTGAGTCTGCTGCTGTTGCTGCTGTTTCCGGCCCTGATGATCGACTTTGTCATGAACCGTCTGGGCGCGGAACAACCGGAGGTGTACGAGGCCCCGCCGTCCGCGCCGGTGCTGACGACGCGCGCGGCCGGATCTCCTCGCGTAATTTGGATGATCTTCGATGAGATGGACGAGCACTTGGCCTTCGAGAAGCGCCCCGCTTACCTCAAGCTGCCGCAAGTCGACCGTCTGCGCGAGGAATCCGTCGAGGCCACCCGCGCCGAGGAAACGTCGACTTTCACGGCGATCGCCCTGCCTTCGCTGATCGCCGGCCGGATCTTCTCGAGCGCCCAGGCGCTTGACGCCAACACTTTGACTCTGATCCCGAAAGGGTCCTCGAAGCGCCTGGACTGGCGTAACGAACCCAGCGTGTTCACCCGAGCCCGCGCCCTGGGCGTCAATTCCGCGATGTCCGGCTGGCACCATCCGTACTGCCGCATACTGGGCAGCCAGTTGGTGGACTGCTTCGCGCTGCCCAGCACGCATTCCAGCTCCGGCTTGGCCGAGGAGGCCACAGCGTCCCGGGACGGCATCTTGAAGACGATGGTCTGGCTGTACAAGTGGCAATTGGTCAGCCTGCGCGAGATCGTGACGCTTCAACCTCCCGGCGTCGAGAAGCTACGCGACATGGAAATTCAGGCAGGCCAGCAGCGCGAGTACTTCCAAATCCGCGACCACGCCTACCGCTTCGCCGCGGATCCGCGCATCAGCCTGCTTCTGATTCACTTCCCCGCGCCGCATCTGTTCCCGATCTACAACCGGCGCGAGGCGAGCTTCCACGTCACCGCGGGACTGGATTATTTCGATAACGTCGCGCTGGTGGACCGCACGCTGGGCGAGATTCGCGCCGTGCTGGATCAAGCCGGTCTGGCGGACCGGACTGCGTTGCTTCTGACCGCCGATCACGGCTTGCGGCCGGGAGCGTGGATCGGACGCATGGGCTGGACTCGGGAGTTGGACGAACTCACTGGAGACCAGCCACCCTCCACGGTCCCGTTCCTACTGAAGCTGCCCGGGCAGGAGCAGCACCTGGAAGTGGACAAACCATTCTCGAACGTAGCGGCCGGGGACCTGGCGCTGGCGGTGCTCGATGGCAAGCTCACGACGGCGGCGCAGGCTGCGGCGTGGATGAACCAGCGGCACGCGGACGAAGTGGGAGCGCAGGCTTCCGCGCCTCACAAAAGCGTTCGCTCCGCAGAATAGCCCAGGGGAATCCAGAATTTCTGGAGCCTCTTCAAGCGCGGCGTGATAGGCTCATTCCATCAGGTCTCGCCGGGGGTGCCGGGAGCATATTCGTGCATGTACAATCAGCCGCAGATAGGGACACGTCCGCTGCCGCCGATGCCTTGGGTGATATCCTGCTGCCGCCATTGAATACGTTCGACGTATTTAAGAAAGCGGACACGGGTATTTCGGTCCGTTTAGGGATGAGAGGGGGTTACTACTGCCCGACTCTCCAGCGGATCGACCCCTTATTGACGATCCACGAAACGCCATCGTGGTGTTCGTCGCTAGGCATCTATAGTCTAGGAGAAGGCCCAGTAGGCACGCTCCTAGCACCAACCTGTCACGCCGGTTCGATCTTAGGGCTGGCCGCCTACCGCTTTGTAGCGCCTGATCCGGCCTAACCTGATCCGCTGATAGCGCTTCCTGGGCTCCGGCACCGCTGCCGTTTCCGGCGTGTCTGCCGGGGTTGGAACGTCCAGGGCGTGTTCCATCGCCCATGCCCGGAGTTCTTCCAACTTCCGAACTCCGGCCTTGACGTGAACCCTCTGGGGGACAGCCTTGACCGCGCGGTATGATTCGCGCCGATGATCCGCTACGGACTGTACCTGCATGCCGCGAATTCGGAGCTGTATGACACCCAGCTCCCGCGCCGTGAAGGCACCACTGGCCTCATCGGTAGCATGATTGGGCGGTCTACCGTGCAGAAATCCGGCCTGTCAATTTTTAGGCTACTCGGGGTGCAATGCTTTGTCGGCTGCATTATCCCGGAATAATCCTCCTCTTACTAGCCCCCACTCTGCCGACGCGCTGGCTGCGAACGTGCACTAACGCTGCCTGTCATGGCGGCTCCTTCTCAAGTTGCACCGGTTCCGGGGAACATTCCCCGTTCTGCTGGCGGAGGTTTGCCGGCACGGACAAACGCTTCCCGTTCTAAGCCGGCCGCACCGGCGAAGGCTCCCGCGTCTCGAATGGGGAATCTTTCCGAATTGGGCGTTCCGCTTGCCGTTTTGGGAATCGTGATGGCGATGATCATGCCGATGCCGGCCTTTTTGTTGGACGTGCTGATCAGCGCGAATATCACCGTCTCCGTGGTGGTGCTACTGGTATCGATGCATATCACGAGACCAGTCGAGTTCAGCGTTTTCCCCACGACGCTGTTACTGCTGACGCTCTTCAGGCTTGCTCTTAATATCTCATCCTCCCGTTTGATCCTAATCCACGGAAATACCGGGACCTCCGCGGCGGGACAAGTGATTGAAGCCTTTGGGAATTTTGTCGTCGGCGGGAACTATATCATTGGCGTGGTTATATTCCTGGTTCTCATCGCGATTCAATACGTGGTGATCAATCACGGCGCGGTGCGCATCTCCGAAGTCACCGCGCGTTTCACCTTGGACGCGTTGCCAGGCAAGCAGATGTCAATCGACTCGGACCTTAATTCGGGCCTGATTGACGAAATCGAGGCGCGCGCGCGTCGCAAGATGCTGGCCGCGGAAGCCGAGTTTTACGGCGCGATGGACGGCGCCTCGCGTTTCACGCAGCGCGATGCCGTCGCCAGTATTCTCATCACCACCATCAATATTGTGGCCGGATTCCTGATCGGGGTGCTGCAGAACGGCATGGACCTGAAGCGCGCTCTCTCCACCTACACTGTGCTCACCATCGGCGACGGGCTGGTGACGGTGATTCCGGCGCTGATGGTCTCGGTTTCGGGTGGCTTGATTGTCACACGGACCAGTTCCGAAGGACGGCTGGGCGCAGATGTGCGCAAGCAGATCTTCAGCAATCCGCAACCGCTCATGCTCTCCGGCGGCGTTCTGGTGGCGATGGCCATGTTTCCGGGCCTTCCCACCATTCCGTTCTTGATGCTGGGCTCGGGTGTAGGCTACGCGGGGTTGCGGATGCGGCAAAAACTTGCCGCTGCCGAGAATGCGCCGCCCGCCGTCGCCTCACCCGCGGGAGGCAAAGAGAATCTGGAGTCGCTGTTCAAAATTGAACCGCTGGCGGTGGAAGTGGGTTTGGGATTGGTCCGCATGGTGGAAGGCGGGCAGAATTCGCCATTGCTTAGACGCATCGCCGGAATCAGGCGGCAAATGGCGACCGACCTGGGATACATGGTTCCTCCGGTGCGCGTCACCGACAACTTGCAACTTAAGGCGAACGAATACGTGGTGCTGGTGAAGGGCGCTGAAGTTGCGCGGTTTGAGTTGGCCCAAGGGAGGGAGCTGGCGATTCATCCGGCAGCGTCGGCGAAGGCGTTGCCCGGCCGCGCAAACTCTACTCCTGTTTTGGAAGGCCTGCCAGCGCGGGAGCCGGCATTCGGAATTCCGGCGGTTTGGATCGCGCCGGAAACGGCGGACCATGCGCGGGCGCAAGGCTACACGGTGGTCGACACAGTCAGCGTGCTGGGCACGCACCTGGCGGAATTGATTCGCCGCCATGCATCCGAACTCCTCTCCCGTCAGGAGACCAAGGGAATTCTGGATCGCGTGGCGGAAGACAATCCAAAAGTTATCGAGGATCTGGTTCCGAAATTGCTCCCCTTGGCTAGCGTGCAGAAGGTTTTCCAGAATCTATTGCGGGAGCGGGTTTCGATTCGGGACTCGGTCACCATTCTCGAAGCGCTAGGCGAAGCCGGCGCGATGACCAAGAATCCCATTCTGCTGACCGAGTATGCGCGCCAGGCGATTCGACGATTGCTGGTGAAGCCGTATCTGAATGCCGCGGGCGAGATGCCCGCGTTCTTCGTCGATTCGCAGACGGAGCAGGCCATCGAGGGCGCCATACAGTACAACGAAAACTCCAGTCACTTGAATCTTCCGCCGCAGAAGCTGAGGGAGATCCTGGACCGGGTGGCGCGATCCGTGGGCACGCCGGATTCTCCGGTCGCCACGGTAACCAGTTCCTCGGCGCGTTACTTCCTGCGGCAGATGGTGGAGGGGCAGTTCCCCAACCTGTCGGTGTTGTCGCATAACGAAATTCCGCCTGGAGTACGGGTAGTGTCTCTAGGACTGATTCAATGAGCGGGACTCATTCAATGAAGGGCAATTTATGAAGCTGAAGAGTTATTTTTCGGGAACCGTGGAGGCGGCCATGGAACTGGCCCGCCAGGAGCTGGGCGAGGAGGCTTTGCTGGTCAACGCACGTCCCGCGACGCCGGAGACGCGTTATCTGGGAGCGTACGAAGTCGTGTTCGGCGTGCCGCCGCCGCACCAGCGAACACTGCCGGCCCCCGCGGCCGGAGATTCAGCGGAAGCGGCGGGTAACGACCGGCTGGCGCTGGAAGTCGCCGGACTGAAGCGCGAATTTGAGCGCATGATGCGGTCCCTGGCGGAGGCGCAATCGCCTGCGCCACTGGTCCGCACAACCGCAACCAATCCCACAACCGCAGCCGGAGGTGACCGCGCCGCCCAGCTACGCGGTCGACCCGACGCTTGGCCGCCATGGCGCGTCGCGAGCGATCGTTACTTTAGTGGGCCCCGCGGGCGCGGGTAAAACCACTTCGCTGATCAAGCTGGCCGCGCGCTTCGGACTGACCGGGCGCAAGCCCACGCGAATTCTTTCCACCGACGTGCACCGCATCGCCGCCGCGGACCAGCTTCGCTCCCTCGCGTCGATTTTGGGAATCGGCTGCGACATCGCGGAGACCGCGGGAGCTCTGGCGCAGATTCTGGAGGAGCATCGCTCCAAGGACCTGCTGTTCCTGGACACTCCGGGGCTAGGGCCGGCGGAGATGGACGACGCCTCTGGATCTGGCGATGTTCCTGGTATCGCATCCGGAGACCGACGTCCACCTGGTGCTGCCGGCGTTTATGCGCGCCGCCGACATGGACCGAATCATTGAGCAATACTCCATTTTCGCCCCGCGCAAGCTGCTGTTCACGCACCTGGACGAGACGGCCCACCATCGGGATCTCGCCATGGTCGCCGCGCGGCACCACCTGCCCATTTCCTTCCTGGGCACCGGCCAACAGATCCCGGACGATTTGGAGCCGGCGGAAACCGCGCGCATCGACGCGCTGGCGGGAATCCCGCCGCGCCCGGCCCGGTCCGCGGCACAAACGAAAGGGGCTGCGGCGTGAAGCAAGCCACACAGACCGAAATGGAAAGAGCTGCTGTAAGCGCGTACGATCGACAGCCCGCCGAAGACTCCACGCTATCGCCGGAGGAGCGGGAGAGGCTGATTTTAGAACACCTCCCGCAAGTACGTTTGATTGCCCGCCGCATTCATGAGCGCTTGCCGGAAAGCGTCAACCTGGACGATCTGATCTCCACCGGCACGATTGGCCTGATCTCCGCCATCGACCGCTTCGATCCATCGGTCGGGGTCAAGCTGAAGACTTATGCCGAATACAAAATCCGCGGCGCGATTCTGGACAGCCTGAGGGGCCTGGATTGGGCGCCACGCCAGCAGCGCAAGCGCCACAAGCAGATCGAAGCCGCCATTGCCTCGGCGGAGCAACGCCTCCACCGCACGCCTCGGGAAGAAGAGATCGCCGCGCAGCTCGGCCTGGGCATCGAGGAGTATCACGAGTGGCTGGTGGAAACCCAAGGCCTCAATCTCGGCAGTTTGGAGGTTACCGCGCCGGATGAAGAAAACGGCCGCGACCTGCTCAATTACATCGCCGATGACGAGGAAGCCTGGCCTTCCCGCATCGTCGAGCGCAGTGAGCTCCAAAAACTGCTGGCGGAGGCGATCACCAGAATGCCGGACATGGAAAAAACGGTGCTCAGCCTGTATTACTACGAAGAGCTGACCTTGCGCGAGATTTCGAAAATCGTGCGCCTGCATGAGTCCCGCATCTCGCAACTTAAATCGCAAGCAATTCTGCGCCTGCGCGCTTACATGGAAAAGCGCTGGCCGTGTCCGCGCGGAGTGTAACCTATGTCTGCCGATCCCGTGGAAGTTCAAAAATGGATCTTCGAGCAGCTCGCGCTCCGTCTGGCCGAGGTGTTCGAGGCGATGGCGGGGGCCCGCCCGGAGATCCGCATCGCCGCAGAGCCGGTTGCCGGACCGGAAAGCCCGGGTCTGCGCTGGCGGCAATCCTTTAACGGCGCGCCGGGCGTAGTATGGATCGACGCTTCCGAGAAGGACTGGACCGAAGCCGGCGCCCAGATCTTGCACGCGGCCGGCATCGACGACGCCGACCAAGAGACGCTCAAATCCACCTGGACCGAGACCCTGGGGCAAGCTCTTTCAGGAATCGCCCGCGATTTTTCGGGGCGCCTGGCGCGGGAAGTTACGTGCGCCCCTGGAGCGGAATCCTCCGAGGCCGGTCCTTCGCTGTGGACTCGCCTGGCAATTCAGTTCCCGGGCGGCGCCGAGCCCAGCGCGGAAATTGCGTGCGCCGTCGACGGCGATCTGATCAAGTCTCTTACGCCGCAGCCCGAACAAGCCACCGCCGCCGCGGCTTCCGCCGGGACTCCGGCGGCGTCGGCTCCCGCTGCATCGGCTCTCGCGCCTTACGCTTCGTCATCGAAGACCTTCGACCTGCTGCTGGACGTTGAACTTCCGGTTAGCGTTTCGTTCGGCCGCGCTCTGGTTCCTTTGAAGGACGTGATCAAGCTCACCACCGGCGCGATCGTCGAGTTGAATCGCTCCATTTCGGAGCCCGTGGAAGTCATCGTCAATAATTGTGTGATTGCGCGCGGCGAAGTGGTTGTGGTCGAGGGAAACTTCGGCGTGCGCATCCGCGAAGTTATCAGCCGCCAGGACCGTTTGAGGACACTCAACTAAATCTATGCTGCCTAATATTCCTAATATCTTTTTATTCGGGTTGCTGATCATGGGGCTGATGGCGTCGATCGCGTTGTTCATCAGCCTCAAATATGAAGTGCGCGTGCAAGCCCGCAAGGATCAAGCGCGCTTGGACGCGATGCTGAAGCGTCTGGAGGAAGCGGAGCGGCCCGCGCCGGTTCCAGATCCGGAGCCGGAGGTGGCGGAACCCATCTTCGCGCTGCGCAGCGGCCTCAACATGAACAAACGGGTACAGGCCGTTCGTCTGCTGCGGCGCGGAGAGGACATCGGCCACGTCGCGGCCGCCTTGGGAGTCACGCGCCGGGAAGTCGAGTTGCTGGTGCGGGTGCAGAAAATTAGCGCGCAAAGAGCCAGCGCGGCCGGAGCCGGCCGCTAAAATATTGCCGGAGCCGGCCGCTAAATATTTAAGATCAATTTACCGGTGGTCTTGCGGCCTTCCAAATCAATCTGCGCCTGCGCGGCGTCCGCTAAGTTGTACTGATGCTCCACGCGAAGCTTCAGCTTGCCTTCCTCGATCCACTGAAAGATATCGCTTGTGCTGCGCTCAATCTCCGCCGCGCCGATGTGATTGCCCAGAGTGGGACGGGTCACGAATAACGACCCTTTCGCCATGAGCAGCAGAATATCGAAGCCTTGCACGGGACCGCTGGAGTTTCCGAAACTCACCATATATCCGAACGGCTTGAGGCAATCCAGACCCTTCATGAACGTACTCCGGCCGACCGAATCGTACACCACGTCGACGCCCGCACCGCCGGTCAGCCGCTTCACCTCCGGCGCCCAATCCTGTTGCTGTTCGTATAAGATGACGTCGCTTGCGCCAGCCTCGCGAGCCAGCGCCGCTTTGGCTTCGCTGCCCGCGGTAGCGATCACTCTGGCGCCTCGCATGACCGCCATCTGCACCAGTAACCTTCCGGTGCCGCCGGCGGCGGCGTGGACTAGCGCGGTGTGACCGGGTTTCAGTACGAAGGTCGAATGGCACAGGTAATAAGCGGTCATGCCTTGCAGCATCACCGCAGCGGCGTCGCGAAGCTGCACTCCCTGCGGGACCTTCACCAACAGGTGCGCGGGGACGGACTGATACTCGGCGTAGGATCCGCGCGCCATGGCGTAGGCCACGCGATCGCCGGGCGTGAATCCGCTTACGCCTTCGCCCACCTGCTCCACTGTTCCGGCGCCTTCAGAACCCAAAATCGCCGGCATGGGCAGCTTATAGAGGCCGGTGCGGTGATAGGTGTCGATGAAATTCACGCCCGATGCGGCCAGCTTCACCAGCACCTCACCCGCGGCCGGCGCGGGATTGGGACGTTCTCCGTAGATCAGCGTTTCGATACCGCCGGTTTGCTCGATGTAGACAGCTTTCATGGTTATCCTTTTTAAAGGTTCCGTAATCTCCTTCGTAAGTGTACCGTGCAGGCATAGAGGATCAGGTAGGCAAGAGTCAGAGGGAAGAGGAAGAAACGCACCAGTGCGGGAACGGCCGCGGCTCCCGTCAAACCAGCGCGATAGGCCGCGAATTGAAGGATGGTGCGGCGGCGCTCCCAATCCAACCAGAAGTAATCGCCGTTTTCGTTGAGGATGAAGAATTTCGCGGGAACTTTCGCGGCGAGCCACCATTTCCACTTGGTCATGACCGGCTCGGCGGCGCAAATCATTCCGGCCAGCCCGTAGCCGCGCGCGGCCAGATCCGCGCGTAATCTAGCCCGGCCGGCCGCGCCGTCACGGTAGTCGGCTACGCGGAACACCTGCCCGTCGCAGCCTCGCGGCACGCCTGGAAAGCAGGTGACCAAGTCGATTTCAATGCTCTCGCCGAAGCTGGAACGCAGCAGCGGGATGACGCCTTCGATCAGATGCCTGGAGCCGCTCTCAATGAGAAGCAGACGCGAGCTTGGGGGCAGGTGACGGCGGAAAAAGGAGCGCAAACACCCATCTTATACGCGCAGCCATATTATCTGGAGCAGCGGCCGATGGCGCCGCAGCCGGATGACTGGGCGGGGAGGCTGGCGAGCCTTGCAGCGACGCACCTGGCACAAGACCGGGCGTGGCATTGAACTTCACACTCTCAACCATCAGAAGCGGATACATATCCGAGCCTGCGGGGGTGTGCTGGAAATAAATCTCTTTCTGCGTGCCGCCCACATACGTTCCCACGATCACCGTGCCGTCGCGCAGATGCAATTCGTCGGCAGCTCGCGTGGCTACCGAAACCGTCAGTAATAGGAACAAACATCGTCCCCATTTCATACATCACCTTCTTGCCCTAAATGCCGTGAGCGCTCCGGCGAGATCGGAGGAGCGCTGCCCGCCGGATGCGCTCACGTTTGGCCTGGTCGAGGCCTACTTAATGTCTATCGATTCCACTTTGACCATCTGGCCGTTCAATGAGCCGGACACCGTGACCTCGGTCTTGCTGGCGTCGGCCTTGAGAGCCGCGGCAGCCTTGGCGTTTCCGGCCGAGTCGAGCCGGTAGATCTGGCCGTCAGCGGTCTGAATTGCAAACACTTTGGTCGAGGCGCTTACTGCGCAGCTATCCGGCAGCGGACCGCCTTTGGTTGCCTCCGGAGACGGCTTGCAATTTCCGTCAACCAGTTTTCCAGACCAGCTTTCCGCGAGCATCAACCCGGCTGAACCGAGCAGAATTAGAGAGATATTCATGATTCGACGCATACTTTGATGTACTCCTTCCCTGCTTGTGGGCCGCTTGGCGGCCCGCGTGGGTTTTGGCAATCGCTCTGCCAAAGCGGGCAAGCTGAAGTGTCTATGACGGATAGAACCGCGGTTGTGGAGAGCAGGCCCGATTCATCGCGTAACATTTTCGACGGAGCGTTCGCACGCCGGTAAAAACTGCGGCTTTTAATAGATGGCGGGCGCAAAGCGCCATACAAGCGGGCGCAAAAGCGCCCAACAAGTAAGATAGACAGCATGGAGCACCTCCGCCGGCGCCTCGCCGTGATCGCGATCGCCATCCTGGTCACGCTGGGCGGCGGGACGCTGGGCTTCGTCCTGATCGAGCATTTCCCGGTCTTCGATGCGTTCTACATGACGCTGATCACGGTGACCACCGTGGGCTATGCGGAGATTCATCCGCTGAGCCACACCGGCCGGGTGTTTAATTCCTGCCTGATTATGATTGGCGTCACCACGCTGCTGCTGGCCGTGGGAGCGATGACGCAGACCATCATCGAGCTGGAGCTGAATCAATTTTTTGGAAAGCGGCGAGTCAAAGGCATGATCGACAAACTGGAAGGACACGTCATTCTGTGCGGCTTCGGACGGGTGGGCCGCGGCGCCGCGGATGAGCTGCGCAAGGCCGGCATTCCCTTCGTGGTGGTGGATAACAACGAAGAGCGCGTGGAGCGCGCGATGAGAGAAGGAATGCTGGGAGTGCTGGCCGACGCCAGCCGCGACGAAACTCTGCGCGAAGTCGGAATCGACCGCGCCAAAGGGTTGATCGCCACGCTCTCCTCCGACGCCGATAATCTTTTTCTGATCCTCACGGCCAAAACTCTCAATCCCGATTTGCAGCTTTCCGCGCGCGTGGCGGAGGAAAGTTCGGAGCAAAAGATGCGACGCGCCGGCGCCGACTTCGTCTTCGCTCCCTACAACAGCACCGGCCATCGGATGGCGCAGGCGATCGTGCGCCCGCACGTGCAGCAATTTCTCGATGTCACCACGCGCAATATCGGCTTCAACGTCGGCATCGAACAGGTGCAGGTGGGTGCGCGCTGCGCGTTCGCGGGAAGATCCCTGGAGGAGATGGCGATCCGCAAAGAAACCGGAGTGATCGTCCTGGCGATTCGCAAGAGCAGCGGCGAGATGCAATTCAATCCTCCTCCGGAGGCGCGCGTGGTTAGCGGCGACTATCTGATCGCGATGGGAGAGACGCAAGGTCTCCGGAAACTGGAAAATGTTCTTATGGGAATCCCCGCATGACCGTTCTGACCGCCGCGGAGACGCGCGAAGTCGATCGTTTGACCATTGAAGAAAACGGAGTCCCCAGCCTGGCGCTGATGGAAAACGCCGCGCATCGCGTGGACGAAACTCTGCTGGCGCATTTCGATCCTCTCACCGAGAAATACGTGGTGATTCTGTGCGGCAAGGGCAATAACGGCGGAGACGGGCTGGCGCTGGCGCGGCTGTTGAACGGCAAGGTCGCAAGGCTGCACGTGGTCCTGGCCTGCGATCCGGCGGAACTCAAGGGTGACGCCAAGATCAACTACGATCGCCTGGTAAGCGATGGCGTTCCGGTGCAGCGGGAGATCCCGGCGAAACTTCGCGAGCGTCTGCAAGTAAATGTGGTGGTAGACGCGCTGCTGGGAACCGGCGTCAAGGGCCCTCCCCAAGGCCGCATCCTGGATATGATCCGCGCCACGCGCGAATTCCCGTCAGCGAAGATTGTCGCGATCGACCTGCCTTCAGGGCTCGGCGGCGGAGGCGAGTGCGTGCGCGCCGATATCACGGTGACGTTCACCGCGCCCAAAGTGGAGCATTACCTGGCCGAGGGCGCGGAGGAAAACGTCGGCCGCCTGATTGTTTCGCAGATCGGCTGCCCGCCGCAGTACGTCGTCTCCCAACTGGCGCTTTCCGATCCGCGGGATTTCGCTCCGCTGTTTGCGCCGCGCAAGAAAGACGGGCACAAGGGGCTGTACGGCCACGTGCTGGTGATCGGCGGGGCTCCGGGAAAATCGGGAGCGGCCGCGATGTCGGGGCTGGCCGCTCTGCGCATGGGTGCGGGATTGGTCAGCGTTACCTCTCACGCGGCGATCCAGATCGCCCCGGAGCTAATGACCGAAACGCTGGAGGACTTTTCGCTGGAGCGTAAGACCGTTCTGGCGATCGGTCCGGGCCTGGGTCCAAATCGCGACCTTGTGCGCAGCGTCTTGGCCAAAGCCAGCGTTCCCACCGTGATCGATGCCGATGGGTTGAACGCGATCGCCGGCTCGGAGTTTCACGGGCGCGGGATCGAGACCATCCTGACTCCCCATCCTGGAGAGATGGCCCGCCTGCTGGGCCGTCCCGTCGGCGACAGGGTGCAAGACGCGCGCGCTTTCGCGCAGGAGCGCGATGTTTGCCTGGTGCTCAAAGGGCATCGGACGCTGGTCGCGATGCCGGACGGACAGGTCTACATCAACATGTCCGGATCGCCCGCGATGGCCAAAGGAGGGTCCGGCGATATTCTCACCGGCATGATTTCCGGCTTAGTCGCGCAGTTTCCGGATCGGATTGGCGCGGCCGTGCGCGCGGCGGTGTATCTGCACGGGCGCTGCGGGGAATTGGCCGCGGAGGAGTGGACCGATAAAGGCGTGCTCGCCACCGATTTGCTACGCTTTCTGCCGCGGGCGATGCATGAAATCGTTTGAGACTCATTCGGAGGAGGAGACGATCGAGCTGGGCCGTTCCTTGGCGCGCGAGCTTCCGCCCCGAGGCGTGGTGCTGCTGATCGGAAATCTGGGCGCTGGAAAAACCACGCTGGCCAAGGGCATCATCAGTGGATTGGGCGCGGCTGAGCCGGAGGAGGTTTCCAGCCCGACCTTCACTCTGATACATGAGTTTGGAGAAGGCCGGGTGTATCACATCGATTTATACCGGCTGGACACTCCGGCGCAGGTGGCTACGCTTGGTCTCGATGAGATTTTCGAGCGCCATGCGCTGGTGTTGATCGAATGGGGCGAGCGGTTTCCGGAGCTGATGCCGAAGGATCGTATGGAGATCCGCCTGCGCGCCGAGGGCGACGTGCGCGCGATTGAGCTGCATTGAGATGGAAGCCGCTACCTGGTGCTCTTGACGGCGCCGGCGAGTTTCGACACCAAATTGCGCTTCAGAATCGCGGACGCGGCAATGACTCCGCCCATCATTGCTCCCACCACCCCCAGCGTGGCGACATCCTGGCCCGTCAAATACAGCCCCTTTACCGAAGTCACCGGCATCAGCGACCGCATCGCGAACCGCTCCGGCGTCGCCGCAAGCCCGTACGCTTCCCCGCGCTCATAATTCATGAAGTGCCGGGTGGTCAGAGGAGTCGAAAGCTCCGCGTGATCGATTTTTCCTGCAAGCGCCGGGACTGCCCGCTCCAGCTCCTGCTGCAAACGCCCCTTCAGACCGTCCTTGAACGCGTCGTACTCAGGTCCCCGCCGCTTCCACAGGCTGCCCTCAAAGGGCCCGAACCAATCGTACGGAGCCATGGCGACAGCCTCAACCGTCGCCCTCCCCGGATGCTTCTTCTCAAAATCAGGATCCTTCGCGGATGGAAACGAAATGAACAGCATCGGAAACGGCTGCTCAGGATCGCTCACGAAGCGAGTCCAATTGGCGTCGTGATCCGGCCCCGGCGCGACCCACAAATTCGTCCCGTTCAGCCCCAGTTCCGCCGCGCCCTGCTTCACGCCCACGTACAAACTGAGATGCGCCGGTGAGGCGGGAGTCTTGCGTAACTGCTCCCGAATCGGCTGCGTTTCACCCACAAGCCGCTCGAACGTGTTCCGGGCGCCCGCATCGCTCACCACAATCGGGGCCCGGAACTCCCGCCCATCGGCCATTCTGACTCCCGCCGCTGAGCCGTTCGTAACCAGAATCTCCTTTACCTCGGCGCTGACCACAATCTTCCCGCCCGTACTCTCAATCGCCGGTGCGATGGTCTCCACAATCCTCGCCGCGCCTCCCACCGGATAGCTCGCGCCTTCGAAGTAGTGATTGGCGATAATCGAATGCATCCCGAAACTGCTCTGCGCCGGAGGCAATCCGTAATCGCCCCACTGCGCCGTCAGCACGCCGATGAGATCCTGGTCACGCGTAAACTCGCGCAGGACATCCAGCGTCGTTCGGGAGGCCCACTTCAAGAACCCTCGCCGCATCAGCCCGCCCGCCAGCGCCGCAATCGGTCTTGGAACCGCCTTCTCGGCGAAGAACAGTCCGCTCGCCTTGGCTGCTTTCTGCACAGCCGCCAAATACCGGTCGATTCCTTCAGCCTCCTTAGGAAACGCCCGCTTCAACGCGGACCGCAGATTCTCAAGCCCCGCTGGAAAATCGAACACCCGGTCTCCGATCACGCTCCGGTCATACACCGGCGGCATCGCCTGCCACGCGAGCCGGCCTTCGGTGAGACGATCGAACACCGCGCGGATCGGCGATTCCGGATCGCCCACTTCCCCGATGTAATGCACCCCAACGTCCCACGAATATCCGGGCCTGCGGAAGGAATGCGTATAACCGCCCGCCGTATAGTGCCTCTCCAGCACCAGCGCGCGTTTGCCGCCGTACTTCGCCAGCAGCGCCGCAGCGGCCAGCCCGCCGATCCCGGAGCCGATCACAATCGCGTCCCAGCGGTCTTCGAGGGTCTGCTGCTTATAGGAGAGCACGAGTCTCCAGTATCGCCCCCCACGCCGCGCGCCAGTACTTCTCAAAGCGTGAACGGATAAAACAGTAAACTTATGATTCATGAAGAAAATTGGGTTTCTCTCATTCGGCCATTGGACGCCTTCTCCGCAGTCACAAACGCGATCGGCGGCTGACGCGCTGCTGCAGTCCATTGACCTCGCCGTGGAGGCCGAACGTCTGGGAATGGACGGAGCGTACTTTCGCGTTCATCACTTCGCGCGGCAACTGGCGTCACCGTTCCCGCTGCTTGCCGCGGTCGGCGCTAAGACTCGAAGTATTGAAATTGGCACCGCGGTGATTGACATGCGATATGAGAACCCTCACTACATGGCGGAGGATGCCGGCGCTGCGGATCTCATCGCCGGCGGGCGCCTGCAGTTGGGAATCAGCCGCGGTTCTCCCGAACAGGTTATCGAAGGGTGGCGCTATTTTGGCCACCACCCGGTTGAAGGCGAGGACGATGCGGGCATGGGCCGGCGGCACGGCGAAGAATTTCTCGAGCTACTGCGCGGCAAGGGCTTCGCTCAGCCGAACCCACGTCCGATGTTTCCCAACCCGCCGGGGCTGTTGCGTCTGGAGCCGCACTCCGAAGGATTGCGCCAGCGCATCTGGTGGGGAGCGGCGTCTAATGCTACAGCCGCTTGGGCCGCCAAGCTCGGAATGAATATGCAATCCTCAACCCTCAAATGGGACGAGACCGGTGAGCCGTTCCACATCCAACAAGCCGCGCAGATTCACGCCTTCCGTGCAGCCTGGAAGGAGGCCGGCCACGCCCGCACTCCGCGCATTTCCGTTAGCCGCAGTATCTTCGCCTTGATCGACGATCGCGATCGCGCCTATTTCGGACGAGGAGTTAAGGAGCAAGACCAGATCGGTTTTCTTGACGAAACCACACGAGCGATTTTCGGCCGCGGCTACGCGGCGGAACCGGATGTTTTGATCGAAGAGCTTAGGAAAGACGAGGCGATCGCGGCGGCAGACACGCTATTGCTAACCGTCCCAAATCAACTGGGCGTTGCCTACAATGCTCATGTCATGGAGGCGATTCTGACTACGGTCGCACCGGCTCTGGGTTGGCGCTAATTCTCGACAGGTATTTTTTCAGCGTGATCGACGACGATCACATCCAACGTGACCGTGCTCTTGACCAGCTTCAACCCGAGTTCCTGTTCGAGCGCGATCGCGACCACGCAACTCACACAGGGTTGGCTCAGATCGAGATCTACACTGAAGTCGTATTTTCCGGTGAGCCCGGTCTTATCGATCACCGGATGGCCGAGCCCGGATGAAGGGCGCGCCCAGGATGCCAACCACGAGAGAGCCGGCCGCCAGCGGGCGAGCCAGTGACCGCATTTTGCTCCTCCTTTGGAAGATTAGACGGTGCATGCTGCGCGAATGTGCAGTGAGACCCTGGCGCCCGGCTACTTCGGAAGCTGGTCGTACACCACTCTGCCATCCACCACTGTCAGCACCGACTTCAGCTTCTTGACCCCTTCGTCCGATACCTTTTTCGGATCGAAGTAATCGTCGCTGAGCACCACAACATCCCCCAGCTTCCCGGGCTCAATCGTCCCCAGCTTATCTTCCTCGTGCAGGAACCACCCGTTGTTCGCCGTGTACAGCCGCATTGCCTCCTGCCGCGTCAACTGCTGCTTGTCGTTGATCAACTCGCCCGCGGAATTTTTCCCCGTCACCATGTAATAAATCTCCAGCCACGGATCGAACACCGAAACCGCCGCCGCATCCGAGCCCGCGCCTACATGAATCCCGCTATCCACGATGGTCCGGTACGGAGGCCCGCCGTTGTTCGGTGTCCCGGACAAATATAACCACCCGTGCACGGCCACTCCCGCTCCAATCGCCTTCAGCCGCAGCAGCGTGGGCAGATCGATCTTCGGCACGTGCGCGATCGACCATCGCAAATCGGCAATCGGCGTCACCGCGTTCACCTTCTCAAATGTCGAAGTGGTGAACTGATCCTCATTTAAAGACAGCGTGTGCTGCTGGAACGCCCATCCATGTTTCGCGACCATCTGCAGCGCCGTCTCGTAATTTGCGGGTCCTGCCCCAGGAGCCCCGCGCCCTCCCTGGAATCGCCACGCCGCCGCAAACTCGCCGATCCCGGTCGACCGCAGCATGTCGTCCCCGAATCCCGGAAACGCATTCAGCATCCGCTCCTTCAAAATCGGCACGTCCGCAGCGGTGTCTTGCGAAAGATAGAAAATCCGCAGCCGCGTGGTCATCTTCCCTTCGCGATGCAGCGCTAGAAACGCGTCGTACATGGTCCACGGGTTCAGGCTCTCCACTCCGTCGCTCTCGGCCGAGCCCTGCATGTCCGGAGTCCCCGGAATCGTGAACGCCCCCATGTCCACGCTGGTGGTCAGCCCGAAGCCGATCAAATACTGCATCGCGTCGATGGTCCCTTGCTTCATGTCCTCGAACGTCTGCATGTCGCGCAGTGCATGCAGGGCCGCCGTGAACGCCTGCCCCGTAATCGCGCCCGCCGGGCTCACCATAATCCCTTTCGACTCGAAGAATTTCTTGCCAAGAGTATTCGTGATGGTTCCGCTCCCGTTCATCACATACGGATTGTCCGGGAGAGCCGCGTCGAGTTCCTGGAGCGTCGGCGCCCGCTTCTCCGCGAACTGCTTCGCGTTCCAATCTCCCAGCGTGGTGATGAACGCCCCCTTGGGAACCGTCTTCGCCCGGGCCTTCAAAATCTCCTGCACCTCCGCAATCGACGCCGCCGTCTCAATCCGCACGTCGTGCCCCGGCCTCATCCCGAACAGGACGATGTGATTGTGGTTGTCGATCAGCCCCGGCGCCACCGTTCGCCCGCGCAAATTAATGGTCTTGGTGCAGGGGTCGAGCTTCGTCGCGGTTGTGAACTTTCCATCCTGGATCGCGATCTCGGTCAGGATCGTGTCCTTGGCGTCCATCGTGTGGATGCGCCCGTTGATCAACCGGAGGTCGCGCGACCCGGCGCAAACGTCCTGCGCATACGACGGCACAGCGCTAATGAGAAAAGCGGCCAGGAGCAAGGTTCTCATGGCCGTCCAGTGTATCAGTCACCATGGCGCGGACGCGCCGCGCCATATCAATACACTACTGCCGGCTTACCACCACACTCCTCCATGCCGTGTTCCCCGCCGTATCCGTCGCCGTGATCGTCACCGTGTTCGACCCCACCAGCAGTGGAACCGATGCGGCCCAACTGGTCGTCCCCGTCGCCGTGCCGGACCCTCCGGTGTTGGTCTTCCACGTCACACTCGCGACTCCAACGTTGTCCGACGCTGTCCCCAAAAACGTAATGGTCGTCGCGGCGGTCGATATGGTCGAGCCTCCGGGTGACGCTATCGTCAGCGCCGGAGGCGTCGTGTCCTTTGAGCCTCCCGGCGCCGGAGGGGGCGTTGGACTTGGTGTTGGCGGCGGCGAGGGCGATGGGGTTGGAGAAGGTGGTGCGGGCGCCGGCGGAGCAGGTGGTGCGGGATTGGGAGCAGGAGGAGAAACCGGCGCGGCCGTAACCGGCGCATACAGCGTCTGCACCGCCGCGATATCTCCCGAATTGAGCGTGCTCACCATCTTGTAGTAGGGATACATCACGTCGCTGGGGTCGTCCGAATGCCCCAGTCCCAGCGCATGCCCGAACTCATGCAGCGCCACGCTGAACACATCCGTGTTGGAGCCGATTCGCCAGGTCTCCGAATCGTTAAAGTGCATGTCCCCCGCAATCGGCTCCGGATTCGGAGGCGCGGGATAGAACGTATGCGCCAGCACCCCGCCTGGTCCCGTGAAAGGATACCCGTCGCCATGGTTATAGGTCGCGAAGAAAATGTTTACCGCCTGCGGAGCCGACGCACTCGACCCTTCCGCCCACGTCACCTGCACCGCTTGCGACCATTGCGACATCGCCTTTTGAATCGCCGCCTCTGTCTCGCTGGCGGGCAACTGCTCCGTCATGGTGCTGAACACATAACCGACCGTAGCTGCTCCGTGACCTGGCCCGGCCCATCCGTTGCCATAAGTGGGGATGTTCTGCGTCACCGCACCCGCCGTCGTCAGGGGACTGGCGTAGGCCCGCGCGGGAACGCCTCGCGCCAGATCGCGCGAAGCCGGAAATATATAGCTGACCTCGTCCTGTGCGCCGACCGCCGCCATCGCCGCGCCCACCGCCTCGCGCGAATTCTCGACCTGGATCATCAGTTGGTGCGGCGCCAGGTCAGGATTCTCCTGAAGCTTCAAACGCAGCCTCAGCAGCATCGCGCGCGCGTCCCCGGCGTCCACGTCCTCATGGAACTCCACCAAAAAGTGCCCTTCCCATTTGGTTGGATTCGCCGTGACGATCGGGCTGATTTTGTCTTGCGAAGCCAGGGGCTCGGCGTAAATCGCGTGCGTCCCGTCCAGCGATACCGGCCGGTCCAGCGTCACCAGCAGGCCATTCTCCGGGATCCCGTGCAACACTCGAATGCCGCGATTTTCCAACTCCGTAAGGGTCGCCGGCGACGGCGCTTCCGCAAATTGCAGCAGCAAGTGACCTGGGCGAAACGGCGCCGGCGGGTCGGCGCGAGTGACCACGCGAGAAACATCATTCTGAATCTGGCGAGTCTTTAAGCGCAACACCGGCTGGGCGAAACACGCCCCCGCGGCAAGGAGAAGGATTAGCGAATATCGAAGGCGCTTCACCTAAGACTCATCGCCATCGGCGTGCATCGCCACCAGATGAGAGCTTTCCGGGTCAGATGCCACTGAGTACAAGTAAAGCGATTACTACTCAGATGCGCCCGATTGTAAGATGCGGTTGATTATTGAGACGCGCCTGATTATTGCCGTCATATCCGTGGCGGTCTCAGCCGCGGCCTGGGCTCAGACCGGCTTTACCACTAATACCCTCGCCGGAAGCGACTGGGTGGGTGACGGTGGGCCCGCCACCAGCGCAATTCTCATTCAATCTCAAGGACTCGCCACCGATGGCTCCGGCAATTTGTACGTCGCCGACGCGGGCGACCATCGCGTGCGAAAAGTAGCGGCCAACGGAGTGATTACCACCATCGCCGGCACCGGCATTCCCGGCTTCTCGGGCGACGGCGGCCCTGCCGCGCAAGCCCAGCTCAACTCACCGTACGGCGTCGCGCTCGACGCCCAAGGCAATCTGTACATCGCCGATCTCGGCAACGCCCGCGTTCGCCGAGTTGGCCTCGACGGAACCATCGCCACGGCCGCCGGCGGCGACCAGTCGCTCTCCGCCCCGCGCAACCTCGTTTTCGATCACGGCGGCAACCTTTACATCTCGGACTTCAACGCGGCCCGCGTTCTTGAGCTTTCGCCGCAGGGGTTGCTCACCACCGTCGCCGGCACTGGCGTGGCGGGCGCTGCGGGCGATAACGGCGCCGCGATGCAAGCCCAGCTCAACCATCCCGCCGGACTCGCCTTCGATCCTCAAGGCAATCTCTACATCGCCGACAGTGGCAATCATCTGATTCGTAGAATCAAGCTCGGCATCATCACCTCTTACGCCCGCGCGGCGACCCCCACCGGGCTGGCCTTCGATCCCTCCGGCAATCTCTATGTCGCCGACACTTCCGGCGGCAATATCGCTGTCATCCCGCCCTCAGGCGTTTCGGCGGCCATCCCAGTCGCCGCTCTGGACCTCTCCTATTCCAGCGGCCTCGGACTTTACGCGTCCACGGGCAATAGCGTTGTGGCCGCAGGCGGCAAGGTCCCCGTTACCCTTGCAGGAGGAGGTAACCTCGCCCATGGCGACAATGGCCCCGCGACTGCCGCGCGCTTGAATCACCCCTCGGGAGCGGCTATCGACTCTTCGGGCAACATCTACATCGCCGATCGCGACAATCACCGCATTCGCGAAGTCTTGCCCGGTGGGAATATCGTCACCATCGCCGGAACCGGCACACCCGGCCTTTCCGGCGACGGCGGCCCGGCTACCTCCGCTCAATTAAACACGCCCAGCTCAGTCACCATGGATAGCTCCGGAAATCTGTACATCGCCGATACTGGCAACGCGCGCGTCCGCAAAATTACTCCGGATGGCAAAATCTCCTCGGCAACCAATCTCGGCCTGATCTCGCCCGTCTACGCCATCGCCGATTCCTCGGGCATTCTCTACATCGCCGATTCCGCCGCCGGCAAAATCCTTACCGCGGGCAGCAACGGCATCCCGGCGACTCTTCTCAGCGGCCTCACTTCTCCGCGCGGCCTCGCTCTCGACGCGCAGGGGAACCTCTATTTCACCGACGCCGGCGCCGCCCGCGTGGCCCGCCTGTCTCCGGATGGTTTTACGACGGATGGCTCGACGGCGGCCATAAGCGCTGGAAGCGCTTGGAACATTCCTCGGGGAGTGGCCGTCGACTCCTCCGGCAACGTGTACGTCGCCGACACGGGCCTCCAGGAAATTGTCGAAGTCTCGCCCGCGGGAGACTCCACCGTAATCGCCGGGACCGGCACGCCAGGTTTTTCGGGCGACGGCGGACCCGCGTCAAGCGCCCAGCTCGGCTTCCCCTGGGATATCGCCCTTGGCTCCGCCGGCGCCGCCCTTATCGCGGATCTTGAAAACAACCGCATTCGCTCTCTCACTCCCGCCGTCCCGCAGATCTCTTCTCCCGTCACGCTGGCCGCGAATATCACGGTGGTCAACGCCGCCAGCCTCGCCCCCGGACCCGTCGCCCCCGGCATGCTCCTATTGATCTCCGGCACAGGCATCGACCCCACTCAGATCCCGAACACCGCCGTCGCTTTCGGCCCCAATCCCGCGCTCATCCTCTCTGCCGATGCCTCCGGCATCCTCGTGCTGGTCCCCCCTGTCATCGGAGGACTCACTAGCGTCCCCATCGAGGTCCTCTATCAGAACAACGTCATCGCCACCATCCCCGTCGCCGTGGCCAACGAAGCTCCCGGCCTCTTCACCGTTGCTTCCGGACAAACCGCTTCCGGACAAGCCGCCGCCAACAATCAGGACGGCAGCATCAACTCCCAATCCAATCCTGCTCCTCGAGGCTCCATCATTTCGCTGTACGGAACCGGCCTGGGCATCGCCGGCGATCCCGTCAGCGTCACCTTCGATAACTACACTGCCCAAATCCTCTACGCCGGCCCCGTCGCCGGCTACCCCGGCCTGTTCCAGATCAACGCCCAAATCCCGGCCGGCTACCTCCCCACCGGCGCGCTCACCGTTGTTGTCACCGTCGGAACCTCCCCCAGCCAGTCCGGCGTGACGTTTTGGGTCGACTAAAGTCTCTCTGGGTCGACTAAACTCTCAACATTCTTTCAATAGGCCCTTGACAAATTCTCGCGTTAGTACTAAAAGATTAGTATGCGCCTCACAAAGAGCTCCTTGACCGGCCAGGAGCTGGAAATCATGAAGGTCGTCTGGAAGCTGGAATCCGCCACCGTCCGCCAGGTCTACGAGACGCTTCTCAAGAAGCGCCAGATCGCCTACACCACCGTCATGACCATGATGAAGATCCTGGAGCAGAAAGGTTTTCTCAAGAAGCGGCAGGAGGACCGCGCCTATGTCTACACCCCCGCCCAGCCGCAGAAACAAGTGGTGGGCGGCATGGTGCGGGACTTCATCAACCGCGTCTTCAACGGATCAGCCGAGCCTCTGCTCCTTCACCTGGTAGAGGACAAGCACCTCACCGAGGCTGATCTCGACGACATCCGCAAAACCATCCGTTCCTCCCGCCCAAAGGGCGAAAAGTAGTATGCCCGCCTTCCTTGACCCCTCGCCGCTGCTCGACGCACTCCTCATCTGGAGCGCGCAGGCCGCCTTGCTCGCCGCCGCGGCGGCGCTCGCCTCTGTGGCGATCTCTCACCCCAAGGCGCGCCTGGCGATGTGGCAGAGTCTGCTGCTTCTTCTCTTGCTTCTTCCTCTGATCGAGCCTTGGAAGACTTCTCCGCTGCTTCTCGCCGCGCCGTCGCCCGCCGCGACGTTCTCGTTTGTCTCCGGCGCCGTTGCGGTTAAACAGCCGGGGCTGCATTGGCGCTCCGAATACTGGTTCTGGATCATCGGCGCTGGCGCTGCCCTGCGACTCATTTTCGTTGCGGCCGGACTCCTGCGTCTCGGCCGCTACCGCCGGCAAGCTCGTCCGCTTCCTCATCCGCCTCTGCGTTTCGCCTCCAACGCAGCCTCCTGGTATTCGAGCGAATCCGTCGGCGGTCCCGTCACCTATGGCTGGCGTCATCCGGTCATCCTGTTGCCGAAGAAAACGATGGATCTCCCGGCCGATCTCCGCGAAGCCATTCAATGTCATGAGTTGATCCACGTCCGCCGTGGAGACTGGCTCTTCGTGCTTGCCGAAACCATCGTCCGCAGCCTGCTCTGGTTCCATCCGGCCATCTGGTTCATCGGCAGCCGCATCAATCTTGCCCGCGAACAAGCGGTCGACCGGGAAGCCGTCGCCCTGCTCCAGAATCGCGAAAGCTATCTCTACGCGCTCATCGCCGTCGCCGCCTATCGTCTCCAGCCCGATTTCGCGCCCGCATTCCTGCGCGATCGTCAGCTCGCCGCCCGAGTCCATGCCGTCATGAAGGAGGTTTCCATGTCGCGTCCCCGTATCGCCGCCGGAATTGCGGCCGCATCGTCTGCGCTTTTCGTCGCCGCCTGCGCCGCTGTCTGGCTGTTCCCATTTACCACTCGAGCCCAGAGCGCGCCCGACAGCCCCGGCGTCACCGTCGCCCCCGGAGCAACCCTCCTCCACCGGACTCCCATTCGCTTCCCCTCCGGCTCAACCACGGCCGCAACGGTCACGGTCGAAGCCACTCTCGACGCCAGGGGCGAGGTCACCGACGCTCGCGTAATCAGCGGCCCCGAAGAGCTTCGCAAGGCGGTCCTGTCGAGCGTCCTTCAGTGGCACTATCAACCCGGCCCCTCCACGGCTCAAATCTCCATAGCCTTCGAGCCGCCCGGCGCCGCACCGGCCCAAACAACGCTGGCCCAAGCCACGTTGCCTGAACCCGTGCCCGCGATCGCGCCCGTTGCCCCCGGTGGCCGCGGTGGCGCGGTCGCCGGAACTCTTTCGGCTCCGCCGCCGCCTCCACCACCTCCTCCTCCGCCCCCGCCCCCGCCTGCTTCCCTCTTCCCGGCGACCCTCAACTCGATCAACATCGGCGGCCTCAGCTTCGAGGCTGAGCAGGAGCTCCTCGGCCGTTTAAATGTTCACGTCGGCGACACCATCACCCAATCCGATTTCGCCGATCTATCCAACACTGCGCGCTCCTTCGACAGTCACCTCATCGCCATCCCGTCCCGGAGGGGCGCCACCGCTGGCGTCACCCAGCTCGGCATCGACATCGTGTTGCCCGGGATGGCGCCCCCGCCAATCAGCAACGCGTCCGAGCCGAAGGTCGCCATCATCCGCCAGTCGTCCCAAGTTCTGGCCTCGAAAATCGTCAGCGCTCCCTCTCCCGTTTATCCTCCTATCGCCCAGCAGGCGCGCATCCAGGGCAACGTTACCCTCGGCGCAACCATCGCTCCGGACGGAACCGTAGCGTCGTTGAAGCTCCTCTCCAGCTCCAATCCTCTCTTGACCCCAGCCGCCATGGACGCCGTAAAGCAGTGGGTCTACCGGCCGACCCTTCTCAACGGCCAGCCGGTTCCGGTCGAGACCGAAATCACCGTCAACTTCTCGCTCCAATGAGATCCTTATGCACCTATTAACTCTGCTCTCGTCGCTGCTCGCCTGGAGTGAGCAGGTATGTATCCTCGTGGCTGCCGGAGCCCTCGCCTCAATCGCCATATCGAGCCCGAAAGCGCGCCTCGCGATGTGGCAGGCGCTGTTGCTACTGTCACTGTTCCTGCCCGTCCTCGAGCCTTGGAAGACTCCTCCGCTGCTTCTCGCCGCGCCCGCGCCCGCCAGCGTCGTGACAGCGTTCACCGTCACGCCTGCGACCCAGCAGCCGGGGCTTCACTGGCGCTCCGAATACTGGTTCTGGATCATCGCCATCGGCGCCGCCCTGCGGCTCATCTTCGCCGCCGCCGGTCTCCTGCGCCTGCGCCGTTATCGCTTGAGCGCCCGCCCGCTGCCGGAGCCGCCTCTGCGCTTCGCCTCCAACATTGCTTCCTGGTACTCGACCGATTCCGCCGGCGGTCCGGTCACCTACGGCTGGCGTCGTCCGGTAATCCTGCTTCCTTCCGAGGCCCTCGATCTTCCCGCCGATCTTCTGGAGGCCATCCAGTGCCATGAACTCATTCACGTCTACCGGGGCGATTGGCTCTTCGTCCTTGCCGAAAACCTGCTCCGCAGCCTGCTCTGGTTCCACCCCGCCGTCTGGTTCGCGCTGAGCCGCATTAACCTGGCTCGTGAACAAGTGGTCGACCGCGAAGCCGTCGCCCTGCTCCAGAACCGCGAAAGCTATCTCGACGCTCTCGTCGCCGTCGCCGCCTATCGCCTCAGGCCGAACTTCGCTCCGGCGTTCCTAAGAAAACGCCAACTGCTTGCCCGGGTCGAAGCCGTAGTGAAGGAGGTTTCCATGTCGCGGTCCCGTATCGCCGCCGCCATCGCTGCCGTTTGCTTTATCCTTCCGCTCGCCATCGGAGCGGGCATATGGCTGTTCCCCTTCACCGCTCCGCTAAAGGTCCAAGCCCAGACCGCTCCCGATAGCCCCGGCATCACCGTCGAGCCCGGCGCGGCCCTGCTCCACCGCGCCCCCGTCCGCACTCCGCAGGGTTCCACCGCCTCCGGCAAAGTGATTCTCGAGGCGACTCTCGACGCGCAGGGCAACGTCAGCGATGCGCGCGTCATCAGCGGACCGCAGGAGCTGCGTAGCGCCGCGCTCTCCAGCGTCCTCCAGTGGCACTACCAGCCAGGACCGTCCGTAGCCGAAGTCTCGATCCAATTCGCCGGCACGACCTTTGCTAACGCAACCCCGGCGGCCGCACCAGCGGCGCTAGCTGGGCCAGCCCCCGTACCGGCTAGGGTAAAACCGGCGGCCGCACCCGCCGCAACTTCGCAACCATCCAGCCGCACGCTTAAAAGCATCCGAGTCTCCGGAATCACTCCGGAGGCCGAAGCATCCCTGCGCGGGATCCTCAACATCCGTGAAGGCGACTCCATCACCGAACAGGATATGCTGGCTGCCACAACTTCCATCCGTAACTTCGACAGCCATTTGACCGCCGGCTTCTCCGTCGGCAGGGACGGGGGCGTCGCGCTGCAAATCGCGCCCGGGCCAGCCGTGCCCGTACCGCCCGATCGCCCCGGCCCAGGCATTTCCAATCCCATCCCCATTAGCCGTCCTGAGCCTGAGTACTCCGAAGAAGCGCGCAAGGCCCACTGGGGCGGCACCGTGCTTCTCTCGGTGGTCGTCGGCGTAGACGGCGTACCCGGCAGTATCAAGGTCGTCAAACCCCTCGGCCTAGGCCTCGACGAAAAGGCCATCGAAGCCGTGTCGCAATGGCGCTTCCGCCCCGGCATGAAGGAGGGCGCGCCTGTCCCCGTCCAGGCCCAAATCGAGGTTACGTTCCACCTGCTCGACGACAACTAACTCAACGACCAACTAAGCGGGGCGGCTTCTGCTTCATGTCCACTGGGATAAGATCGTTGGACGTATGCCGTCCTCCACGCGCCCGCATCAAGTACGCCGGATCGCCTCATCGATTTTGTTGATTACTGCGTTGTTGATGGCCACGGGCGCCATGGCGCAAGCTCCCGCCCAGCAGCAGCGGCTGGGAACCGAGTTCGGCATCTCAGCCTTCGAGCGCGAATGCACCAAGTGCCACGGCAACAGCGCGGTTGACCGAGCCCCCAGTCCCGCGGCGATCCGGCAAATGCCGCCGGAGCGAATCTACGCCGCCATCACAACCGGGGACATGCAGACTCAGGCCGCCAATCTCTCGGATGAACAGAAGCGCCGGCTCGCCGAATACATGGGCGGACGGCCTTTGGGCAGCGCGGCGTTGGGCGACGCCAGCCAGATGCCGGACCATTGCCCTGCGCAGGCGCTTGCGGATCCTTCGAAGGGCCCGGAGTGGAACGGTTGGGGAGTGGACGCCCACAACTCGCGCTTTCAGAGCGCGGCGGGCGCCGGACTCACCAACGCCCAGATCCCCAACCTGAAATTGAAATGGGCCTTCGGCTTCCCGCTCGGCGTCTCCGCGTTCGGCCAGCCGTCGGTTGCCGCGGGCCGCATCTTCGCCGGCTCCGATATCGGCTACGTCTACTCCCTGGATATGAAGACCGGTTGCGTGTATTGGTCGTATCAGGCCAAGGCCGCGGTGCGCACCGCGATCACCATCGGCCGCACCGGGTCCTCGAGCTCATCCCGCTACGCCGTATATTTCGGCGACATGCAGGCGAACGCATACGCGCTGGACGCCGCCTCCGGAGCTCTGCTGTGGACCAAGCGAGTGGAGGATCATTTCGCCGCACGCATCACCGCCGCGCCCACGCTCTACGAAGGCCGCTTGTACGTTCCCGTCTCGACTTCCGAAGGCTTTTCGGCATCCACGCCCGACTATCCCTGCTGCACTTTCCGCGGCAGCGTTGTCGCGTTGAACGCGGCAACCGGCGATCAAGTGTGGAAGGCTTATACGATTCCTGAGTCGAAGCCGACCAAGAAGAACTCGGCCGGCACGCAGCTTTACGGGCCGTCGGGCGTAGCGGTGTGGAACTCCCCGACCATCGACGCCAAGCGCCGCACCGTCTACTTCGGAACCGGAGATTCCGCTACGGAACCCGCTCCGGAAACTTCCGACTCAATCCTGGCAGTGGACCTCGACACCGGCAAACTGCGCTGGTCGTTTCAAGCCGAACCGAATGACGCGACCCTCGGCGGATGCGGAGGCCGGGGCGCAAAGCAGAGCGAAGCCTGTCCGGAGCACCCCGGCCCCGATTGGGACTTCGGCGCGTCAGTGATCTTGAAAACGCTGGCCGGCGGACGTGATATTCTTCTCGCTCCCAACAAGAGCGGCATCGTTTTCGCCCTGGACCCGGACCGCAAGGGCGCGCTGATTTGGAAGACCAATCTGGCGGAGCGCGAAGGAACCAGAGGAACGAATCTGGTTTGGGGCGGCTCGGCCGATGAGCGGAATCTCTACGTGGGATTGGCCAGCGGCGCTATCAGCGCGGTCCAGTTCGCTACCGGCGAGAAGCTCTGGACCACGCGCCTGGCGCAGGCCGGAAGCCGCGAATCGAACGTGGCCGCCAGCAGCGCGATTCCGGGCGCGGTTTTCATCGGCGGAACGGATGGAAGGTTGCACGCGCTGGCCACGGCCGACGGGCACGAGTTGTGGAGCTTCGATACCGCTCGCGATTTCACCACCGTTAACCAGGTTCCGGCCCATGGCGGATCGATCGGTTCGATCGGCCCAACCATTGCCGGAGGCATGGTGTTCATCGCCTCGGGATATAGCGTGACATCAGGCACGCCCGGCAACGTCTTGCTGGCTTTCGGAGTCGAGTAGGGCAAATTCAAAAGGCAAATTCAAAATACCCACCGCGGCCCCCGCTTCCACGGGCGCCGGTTTCCTCGTAAACCACACCGTCTGCATGCTATATTTCGATTAGTGTAATGGCGCGCGTGCGATCCGCCGAAGAAAAAAGAATGGGGATAGCTCCAACTTTGATGCAGCACAACGCTACCACTACGGACGAATACACCCTTCTTGACCAGCGCCTTATGGCCCGGGCCAAGCGCTATTTCGAGTGGCAGGCTAGCACCGTCAAGCCCCATCTGGGGCGCCGTGTGCTCGAAACCGGCTGTGGCGTCGGCAATTTTACACGCCATCTCACCGACCGCGAGCTGGTTGTCAGCATCGACGTGGTTGAGGGATGCGTGGAGCGCAATCGCGCCACCTTCTCCCAGCACCCCCACATGCAGTTCCGCTGGCTGGACGTCCAGGACCCCTCTTTTCTCGATCTAACAGCCGCCCGTGCGGACACTGTTGTCTGCCTCAATGTCCTGGAGCACATCCGTGACGATCGTCTGGCCCTGAAGCACATGCATCAGGTGCTGGTTCCCGGCGGCCGGGCGATTTTTCTTCTTCCCGCTTTCGAAGCTTTGTACGGTCCCATCGATGCGAATCTCGGCCATTTCCGCCGCTACTCCAAGGGGCCCTGGCGGAAGCTGGCGGAGGAAGTTGGTTTCCGCGTGGCGGTTTCGCGCTACTCCAATCCCATCGGCTTCGTTGGATGGTGGATTGGCGCCCATCTCCTGCACCGCCAAACGCATTCCGCCCCGATGATCGAAATCTTCGACCGCTTCGCCGTTCCCTTCCAGTCGAGCGTCGAGCGCTGGATTGAGCCACCCTTCGGCCAGTCTATTTTCACGGTCCTCGAAAAAGTCTAAGAACGACAAGGTCTAAAAACCCGATATAATCAGCCCCTGGAGGTGAGACATGAATCGATCCGGGATGCTGTGTGCGTTCGCGGGCGTGGCCGCATTTGCCTTTGTCGCAACAACCGTGCGCGGCCAGGCTCAAACCGATTACAGCAAAGTTCAAATCAAGACCACCAAGCTCAGCGGCAATTTCTATACTCTCGAAGGATCCGGCGGCACCATCGGTGCGCTGGTTGGCCCGGACGGAGTCTTCATGGTGGACGGCGAATTCGCCCCGCTTACTGACAAGATTCTCGCGGCCATCGCCAAAATATCCACCACTCCGCCGCGCTTCATGATCAACACTCACGTCCACGGTGACCATACCGGCGGGAATGAGAACTTCGCCAAGCACGGCGTCACCATCCTAGCCCGGCCGGAGCTGCGCGAGCGTCTCATGCATCCCGCTCCCGGCGCTAATGGCGCACCCGGAACGCCCGCCCCCGCCGCGGCGCTGCCGGTCATCACTTATGACGCGCCCATCACCTTTCACATGAATGGAGAGGAGATTGCCGCCATCCCCATTCCGCGCGCCCACACCGACGGCGACACCATGGTCCACTTCGTCAACGCCGATGTCATCATGACCGGCGATTTCTACCGCTCCATCCAATACCCCAACATCGACCGCACCAACGGCGGGTCGCTGAAAGGCGTGCTCGCAGGATTGAGCGAAGTGGTTGCGATGGCTGGTCCCAAGACCAAGATCGTCCCCGGCCACGGTGCGGTGGTTGACCGCAACGCCGTCGCCGCTCATCGCGACATGATCCTGGTGCTGCGCGACCGCGTCGCGGAGCAGATCAAGCAGGGCAAGACGCAGGAGCAGGTCATCGCCGCTAAGCTGACCTCGGATTACGATTCGAAGGTTCCCGAGGTCGGCACCACCGCGGACCGCTTCGTCGGCCAGTTGTACCAGGAACTGAAGTAGTCAACGCGGATCGGCGATTTTTCCCGCTAGCGCGGACGCCGCCACCGTGTCCGCCGATGCCAGATACACCCGCGCCTTCGGATGCCCGTTCCGTCCCGGAAAATTGCGCGCCTGATTCGAGATCATGGCTTCCGTTTCACTCATCGCGCCCATGTTGACCGCTTGGTTCGAGCCGGCGCTGGGCGGGAAGAGAATGGCTCCGGCTTCGAGTAGAATTTCGATCAAGCCTTCGCGCAGGGCGGCGAGGAGAATGCCGCGAGTGGCGGGGACGATTTGCATGCGCACGCCGGAGTGCACTCGTTTCCCGCGTAGCCGCGTTGCTGCCGCACGGATGTCGCACAACCGCCCGCCCGTGCTCCCTCCGATTTCGGCCAACTGAATCTCGATCCCCGCTGCGTCACCGACCGGCTTAACGTTGCCGATGGTCGGCGGGCAGGCGACTTGCGGCTCCAGCTTGCTCACATCGATATCGATGACGCGCTCATACTTGCCGTCCGGATCATTCGAGAACATTTTGAAATCGCGGACGCCCGCGTGCGTGCGTGCATATTCCCAAGTCTTCCCGTCCGGGTTGATGAAGCCCGCCTTTGCGCCGAGATCGATCGACATCAAGGGAAATAAGAGCCGGTCCTCCATCGAGAGTTTTTCGATAAACGGTCCGGCGTATTCGACGGCTTGATACACGGCCCCGTCCTCGCCCAGGTAGCCTTCCAAATACTGGGCAACGTCCCGTGGCGTAACGCCACTGGGGAGGTTCACCGCGCAGGTGGATCTGGAACGTTTGCGGCACTTTGAACCAGCACTTGCCGTGCGCGAATCCCAGCGCCGCCATTGAGTTGTTCCCCACGCCGGTTGAAAAAACTCCCAGCGCTCCGTAAACCGTCGTGTGCGAATCGCACCCGATCACGATTTGTCCCGGCGCCCACAACCGATTCTCAATGATCACGTGATGCAAACTTCCGGAGCCGGAGTCGAAGACGTTGGTGATCCCGTATTTGGCGGCGAAGCGGCGAGCTTCCGTCAGAACTTCCGCGTCGCGTTGCGAGGGCGGCGAGAACGTGTGATCGAACACGAAGGCGATGCGCGACGGATCGAAGATTTTTCCTCCGCCCATTTCCTGTTCAAAAACCTTCGCGACCAGATTGGAGCTCAAATCGTGCAGCACCATTCGGTCGACGTTGGCGACCACGACGTCGCCCGGCGCGACGCTCTTCTTCCCGCTGGCATTCGCGAGAATTTTCTCGATCATGTTCATAACGGGCTTGTTCCGGCGCATGTGTCGGCGTAAAAAAGACCGTTCTGTTCCACGTGGAACGCATAAATCGCGCCCGTTCCGGTCTCGTATGGCTGTGGGCCGGCAAGATTCTCGCGATGCCCTTGGCCGCGTCGCGAGCCCGGCATGAAATCGCTTCCGTAGCGCGGCGATCTCTTCCGCGGGCCCGTGCGCCCGCGTGATCTTCACCCAATGCCCGCAGTATTCCAAGGCGACTTGCACCGAATACGCGCCATCTCTGGCGCGCTGCTTCACGCGGATGACCAAGTCTTCCGCGCCAGCTCTCCGGTATTCGCGTTCCAATTTACCGGCCGAGTCGGTCAGATGTGCTTCCAGAATCTCGCGCGCAAGTTTCACGGTCTTCCGCCGCATCGCTACGTCCGCTTCGTCCGGCTCGGTGATTCCCGCTGACGGAACGTCCACGATTTCATGCTCGCGTAAACCAGCTGAAAATCTCCATCGGAAGCTTCGGCAAATCCAAAACACCAAGCTTCGTCCAGCCGCGCTCAACGCAAAGCTGCTCCAGAGTCGCCATCAATTTTGACGCGGGCCGGATGTCCTCCAAAATCGTCACCGATTTGATCCACGGATACACGCGCGGCGAAAGCGCGCACAGCAGAACAGGCTTGTCGTCGTCTGGCTTCCGGGCGCTCGGAATCACAATCAGCGACCGGTTCCAGTACGGCATGAAGTTGGTTAGAAACCGCCCCTGGTTCGACCGCCAAACATCCGAATACACCAGCATTGCCGGGACATCGCGCTCACGCATCGCCTGACGCGCGCGCTCCAGACGCGCTTCAAAAACTTCCGGGGGATTCGGCATCGCGATGAATCCTCGCTTCATCCGATGTCCTTCACGAAAAGCTTCCGCTCGGTTTTGGTCAGTCTCTCGTTTCCGTTCGCCGTCACCAGCATCGGATCCCCGAACACCATGTACCCGGCCAGCGGCAGATACGTATTCGGATGCGCGATCACCACCATGTTTTCCTTGAGCACGTAATCAACGTCTTCCAAAATGTGCGGCGTCTCATCCGGGAACAGCCCCAGGCAATGGCCGCGCACACGGGTGTACTTCGCTCCGGTGTAATCGCCGTAGCCGTATTTGCGGAACACATCGTTCTGCGCGCGCGCGGCATCGGACGCTTTGATTCCCGGTTTGATCAAATCCTGCGCGGCTTGCTGCGCTTCGTGAAAAATGGCGAAAGATTCCACTTGGCCTGCCGAAGGCGGCCCTAAAACAATGGTCCGGCAGATCTGCGCGTAGTATCCGTTCACGCAAGGCGTGAGTTCGGTGATCACAGAATCGCCCTTTTGCAACTTGCGATCGGTCGGAGGCTTCATGCCGACCACTTCCGTCCCGCCGGAGGCGATCAGCATGAAGTTGTCTTCCGCGCCGTTCGACTTGAGGAAGCCTTCGACTTCGGCGACCAGTTCGTATTCGCGCATGCCGACGGCAACCGTGTCCGCGAAGCATCGATAGCCGCGATCCGCCAGCGCCGCTGCTTCGCGAAGCCAGCCGATTTCTTCGGGAGTCTTGACGCGCCGCAGCTCCTCCACGTCTGCTGTCGCGGAAACAGGCGAGCCGGAGACGAACCGGTTCTCCATCAACTCCAGGCCGGCAATAGCAAAAGCTTTTGGGAATTCGCCCGTGAACTCACGCGACTCGGGGACCAGGTCGCGATCCCAGGGATCGGAGAGAAGCACGGTTAAATCGCCGGACCGGGTCAGATGCGCGGCCGCGTAGGGTCCGCAGTAATTGACATTCACCAAGCACCGGAAGTAGTCCTTACGCCAGCCTTGGCCGTAGAGCAGAATCGAATCCCATCCCCGATCAGCCATCAGCTCCATCAACTGCTTGCGCCGGTCTTCATTTACCGGAGACGTCACGGAGAAACACTCTCCAAAAACCATTCTGTGGGCAATTCGCGGCCAAGGCCCATCGCGCGAGCCCGCTTCACCACAGCCGCGCCGACGGCGGCGAATTGCGTGCCCGCGCCGGTGTTGTTGTTGAAGCAGGTGATCTGGTCCGGCGCTGGTACGCGCCCCTTGGCTTTGCCCGCGACAAGGTCTTGCAACTCGCCGATGGCGTCCCAGTCAATGATTCCCTTCTGCGCGACTTCCCACACATCGGGCGATTGATCGTTCTTGGCGACCTCTTTGGAGTGCACGAAGTAGACATCCGCGCGGCGGATGCATTCGTCATCGATTTCGCGCCGTTTGTTGCTCGCGTCGGAGCCGCCGATGGAGGCCACGTACATGCCGCGCTCGACCCAATGCCCGTCGAAGACCGGGTCCCAAGCCGCGGTCGCGGCCTGAATGAAGTCGCTGCCGGCGACGGCCTCCTTCGGAGTCGCCACTGCCCGAATTTCACGGCCGAGCTTCTTCGACATCTCGGCGCAAAACTGACGGCAGTGCTCCTGATTCGGGCTGTAGACTTTGATCGGCGTCGAATTTGTACTGCGCGGCCAGGAACTCAAGATGCGCGCTGGCTTGCCAGCCGCTTCCGAAAAGTCCCAGCGTGTGCGGCTTCTCAGGAGCGAGATAGCGCGCGCCCACGGCGCTCATCGCGGCGACTCGGACTTTCTGGATCACGCCATCCGGCATGATCGCGACCGGCTCGATTTTTTCAACGTCGAAGAGAATCACCAGGCCGCAATACTTGTTTCCCGTGGCGACCGGAAGAATGCGGCGCCGCTTTACGCCCGCGGTGAAGGAAAACCCCGCCATATCGGAAGTGAGGCGCAAAGCCCACACGCCGCAATCGAGGCTTCCGCCTTCCTGCGTCTTCATGCGGTAGTGGAATCCGGGATGTTCTTTCGATTCCGCCGGCAAGTAGACCTGCGAGCGGGGGCGATTCAGAGCCTTGCCCTCGGCCAGCTCGCGATAGATGCTTTCGGTCGCCGCGATGGCTTCCTGAGGCAGCAAGGCTTTCTCGACTTCCTCGTTGTTGAGCAGCAGAGTCATGCTTCGATCAAGATGCCCCGAGCCAACTCCTGCCGGCCTCGGATTTGAGCAGCGGGATGAGCCCCCCGGCGCGCAGCATGTCGAGCAGGATGCCGGACGGCGGAGCGCCCTGGATGGAAGCGCCCGTGGTCAGATTCTCGACCAATCCGCGTTCGATGTCCACGCGCAAGCGATGGCCAGTCTCGACGAAATCATGGATCCCGCGGACTTCGAGAATCGGCAGCCCGATTTCCGGTCCGTTCCGGTAAAACGTGCGCGAGAAGAACTCCGCCAGCACCGCGCCCACTCCGGTTGCCTTGATCGCTTTAGGTGCGATGGCGCGGCCAGAGGAACAGCCGAAGTTGCGGCCGGCCACGATGATGTCGCCCGGCTGCACGTTCCTTGGAAAATCCGGATTGGCGTTTTCGAGAACGTGCTTGACCATCTCACTCATGCCGCGCATCACCAGATGCGTGGGCGTGATCATGTCGGTGGGAATGTTATGACCGAACTTCCAGCAGTTGCCTTCCAGAATCAGATTCACGGGTCTTGCGCCCCAGGGCGGTGAACAAAACGAACGCCAGAAGGCAGGATAGCAGGTCCACGGTGAAGGCCGTCGAGTAACGATGGGTGGAGTCGTAGATCGCGCCGGCGACCACGCCTCCCGACGATGTTCCGAGTCCGAAGAACAACATGAAGAGGCCGAGAATGGTTCCGACGCGCTCCGTGCCGAAGTATTCGAAGGCGATGATGGAGGGCGCATTGAAGATGCCGCCGTAGCCCAAGCCGAAGACCGCCGCGGTTATGTAGACGGCCGCGGACTTGGGATCGGCCACCAGCAGACCGCAGCAACCCAGAATGAGGCAAGAAGTGGCCAGCATCATCGAAACGCGCGAAGAGAACCGGTCCGCGGCGGCCCCGCCCAATAATTTCCCGAAGGCGCTGGCGCCAAGCAGCGTGCTCAAGGCTTGCGCCGCATCGGGAGGCTTCACGCCTTGTCCGCGAAGGTACAGCACCAGATTCTCCTGCACGCCCATCAAAGTGTGGGCGGCGAAGAAGAGACCGGCGCCGAAAATCCAGAACACGGGATTCGAGAGCACCTCGCCTGCTCCGGCGAGCGTGTGCCTGCTTCTAGAACCGCCGGCTTCGGCTGCTCCGCGCCTGGGAGCAAGCACCAGTGTGACCACCAGCGGAATCGCCAGCGCCGTGCTCAACATCAGGAATGCTTCCGAGTATCCCCGCTGCGCAATCAGCTTCGTGGCCAGCTTCGGAAAGACGTAACCGCCGAGTCCGACTCCGGCGTTGATTACTCCGATGGCCAGCCCGCGCTGCCTGGGGAACCAGGGAGCGATCAGCATCGACGCCGTCACCAGCGAAGACGCCGCGATCCCTACGCCTAACAGCGTGCAGAACGCGTACCACTCGCCAACCGTCTGCGTGGTTGACATCAGCGCCATCGCCGCCGCGCTGGTCACGCACCCGCCCAGAATGACGATCTTCGGCGAATATTTGTCCGCTAGCCACCCAACCAGCGGCCCGAGCACTCCGATCAGCAGCAGGACCACCGACCCTCCGCCCGCCGCCGCGGCATGGGACCATCCGAATTTTTTGGGATCGGCGAAAACGGCGTAGAAAACCGGCAGAGAGAATCGTCCCGCGCAAAACGCGACGGCGAGCACGGTGAAGGCGACAACTAAGGCTCTGACGCGGCTGATCACTCGTGGAGATTCTATCGCAGGCGGGCGGCCAGGTGCTATACTCATCGTCGCCACACTCATCGGGCCGAGTAGTTTCTTATGCAGCACACCATTGCAGAAAAAATTTTGGCCACGAAGTCTGGCAAGTCGTCTGTTCAGCCGGGCGAAATTGTCGAGGCTTACCCCGACCTCGTCATGAGTCACACGGCGACATGGCGCTCCGTCAGCGTCATGAATAAAGTCGGCGCGACGAAGCTGTACGATCCGACCCGGCTCGCCGTGGTGCTGGATCATATTGCTCCGGCGAAGTCGGAGAAGAACGCGGCGGATCATCAGGTATGCCGGACGTTCGTGCGCAAGTACGGGGTGCAGAAGTTCTACGACGTGGACGCAGGGATCGCGCACCTGGTGCTGATGGAGAACGGTCACGTCGCGCCGGGGGATTTGATCGTCGGCACCGATTCGCATTGCACCATTTACGGGAGTCTCGGCGCGCTCGGAACAGGCATCGGGTACACCGAAGTCACTTCGGTCTGGATCACAGGAAAGTTGTGGATGAAGGTTCCGGAGAGCTTCAAGATTATGCTGACAGGCGAGCTTTTGCCCGGAGTCTATTCGAAGGACCTGATGCTGCACCTCATCGGCTCCCTCGGCGCGGACGGCTGCTCTTACAAATCCGTCGAATTCTACGGCGCCGCTGCAAACCTCAGCGTGAGTGAGCGGATGACCATGACCAATCTCGCGATGGAGATGGGCGTGAAGTGCGCGTTCATTCCGCCGGATCAGAACACGGCCGAATATCTGCGCGGGCGGATGAAGGATCCGTCGAAGTATCAGCCGGTGTACGCCGATGCGGGCGCGGCGTATGAGCGGGAGATCGAGGTCGATTTGGGCAAACTCGAGCCGATGGTTGCCTGCCCCCATGAGGTCCAGAACACCAAGCCGGTGGGGCAAGTGGAGGGGACGCGGATCGATCAGGCGTTTCTTGGCTCCTGCGCGAATGCGAAATATGAAGACCTGGCTGTCGTCGCCCGCATCCTCCAAGGCCGGCACATCCATCCGCGCGTCCGCTTCATCATCACGCCCGGCTCGAAGGAAATTATGCTGGAGGCCGTGAAAAGCGGCGTCGCTGCGACCCTCCTCGAAGCCGGCGGATTATTCACGAATCCGGGATGCGGGGCGTGCGCGGGCGATGGAGGGGTGATGGCGGACGGCGAGGTTTGCCTGTCCACGGCGAATCGAAATTTTCTGGGACGCATGGGCAGCAGCAAGGCGGAGATTTATCTCTCCAGCCCGGCGACGCTGGCTGCGTCGGCGATTAAGGGCTCGATCGCCGATCCGCGCGAATTTGTCTTGCCTGAACCGCGCACGACGGGCTTCGGCCCTGTGCGCTCATAGAACATGGACTCCGTCATCCAAGGCCGCGCATATAAGTTCGGCGACAACATCAATTCCGACATCATCATTCCCGGCCGGTATCTGATCTACATCGACCAGCAGAAGCTGGCCGAGCACGCCTTTGAGGTGCTGGGGCCGGAGTTCCCGGCGAAGCTGCACGATTTTCAGATTCTGGTGGCGGGGCGCAATTTCGGATGCGGTAGCGCGCGGGAGCAAGCCGCCACCGCCATCCAAGGCCTCGGTATCAAAGCCGTCATCGCCTGCTCCTTCGCGCGAACGTTCTACCGCAACGCGATTAATGACGGCTTGCCTATCTTCGAATGCCCGGAGCTTTATCCGGCGGTGGAAGAAGGTGACGAGCTCACGATTGACCTGGCGGCCAGCGCGATTCAGCATAAGGGCAGCACTTACAGCTTCCCTCAACTGCCGGAATCGGTGCGAAAGATTCTGGAGCTGGGCGGGCTGGCGGCTTATCTGAAGACGCAGCTTTCGTAGACACAGCTAGCGTGAAGGCGCTTCGGCTCGGGCGGAGCGAAACAGCAGCTTCCAAGGATTATGCCGGAGCAGCGCCGGCGTCAGCACCAGCCGCAACCACAGATTGGTGAGTTGCGCAAAGGTGATAGCCAGCGACTTCACCCGGAAGAATTGGGAGCGGCCATGCAGGCGTGGGTAGTGATGAACGCCCACTTCGACCACTCCGCACTCGGTCAGTTCGAGCTTGCGGACCAACTCGACACAGATAGTTCCGCTGGTTGAGCTGAGCCGGATCTCTTCGATGAGGCTGCGGCGGATGAGGCGGAAATCGCAATCGACGTCGCGCAGGCGGATGCCGAAGAGGAACCGGGCGAAGGCGTTATAGACGTTGCCGATGCAGATGCGGTGCCAGGGATCGCTGCGCTCCAGCTTGTAGCCGTTGACCAGGCCCACGTTAACGCGAAGTTCGGACAAAAGGTTTACAAGCTCGCCGACGTCGTATTGACCATCGCCATCGGTGTAGAAGACCAGGTCCTTAGTGGCTGCGGCAAAGCCGGAGCGAAGCGCCTGGCCGTAGCCGAGGTTGCGAGGGTGGGTGATCACCTTCATCCTGGGCGCGAATTTCTTGGCCAAAGCGGCCAGAACGTCGCCAGTTTCATCGTGGCTGCCGTCATTGATGACAATGACTTCGTAGTCGGATGCACACTGCTTTAGTACCTCGAACACCTTATCGACGAGCGAGGGCAGGGATGGCGCATCGTTATAAGCGGGGAAGAATACGCTTAGCGACGGGGCCGAAGTTGGACTGACGTGGCGCAACCGGTTCTGGACACTCTATCACAAACCGGGATCTGCCACATGGCAGTGTGAAAGGTAGGAACGCTAGCTGGCGGGAGGCCTATCCGGAGGGCCTTTGGGCGGCTCGTGGCCTTTAGGCGACACTGCCACTTTTATCGGACTAAGCAGAACATGGGCGTTGCGGCCTTCCAGGCGCGGCTGGCCCTCGATGGTGCCGACCTGGGCCAGATCGGCGGCGAAGCGGAGCAGGAGTTTCTTGCCCAAGTCGACGTGGGCGATTTCGCGCCCGCGGAACTGGACCACTGCTTTGACGCGGTTGCCCTCGCCGAGGAAGCGGATGGCGTGGTTTTTCTTGAAGTCGTAATCGTGATCATCCGTGTTGGGGCGGAACTTAATTTCCTTGACCTGGATGATGTGCTGTTTTTTTTTGGCTTCGTGCTGCTTCTTTTTGTTTTCGTACTGCCACTGCCCGTAGTCCATGGCCTTGGCGACGGGCGGCTCCGCGGTGGGCGCGATCAGGATGAGATCGAGGCCCAAGTCCTGCGCCTTGCGGACGGCCTGAGGGGTGGGCAGAATTTCTACACTGCCATCGGGAAACACGGCCCGAACTTCGCGGGCGCGAATCATCTCATTTACGTTGTCCCTGACCTTCGGCCGGCGGGGCGGGAAGCCTCTGGGAATCATTCGTGGACGGTGTGCGGAACTGGCGAGAGCACCATGACCAAATAGTACCAGATCGGGCGGTTTCCTGTTAACACGTTGTGGGCGCATTTTCGCTTGCGTGTAACCAAGATTCTCCCCCAGGCGTTATATCAGATGTAAGCTGACCCCGTTGGAACAACTCCCCGCGCGAGTGACGCGGCCCGGAGCGAAGGTTCTTCTTTCTAAGTCAGAACAAGAGGGCTTTCCACGAAAACAGGAGGAGTGTGTCCACGCGGTGAGGCGATGGAGACCAATTCAGGAGACTAAAGAGAAATGAGACGCAAAGTTACGATGAACCCGTCGATCGCCGTGCTGGCGGCTGCCTTGATTGCGGCCGCCTCGGCGTGGGCGGCCCCGAGCGCGGTAGCTCCCTCGGCGCCGTACTTGACCCAGATTGGGGAGCAGGCGGTGCAGATCCAGATGCAGGCCGACCGGTTGGAAAGTTATCTGCGGAGCGGCGCGCACGACGCTGGTTATGCTTCCCGGTTTACGGTGGACATGGCGGACGGCACGGTCAAGCTGGCCGCGCTGCTGGATGAGTTTGTGGCGCAGCCAGGCACCACCAACCAGACCCGGCAGCAAGTCGACCGCATGAAGGTCGCGGTGGCGGAACTGGGCGCCTTCGTCGGCAACGCCTCGCAGAATCTGGACAGCAAGGCGATGGCTCTCCACCTGGAGCAGATTCTGGCCAGCATCTCGAACATTATGGATCGCGGCAACAGCCTGCGCGCGGCGGCGCGCGATCTGACCGTCGCAAATTAGTCCTCAAGTAGTCCGTCCGTTTGATTTTTCTGGGGCAAATTCGCCCGCGCTAAAATAACCTCCAGTGTCCTCCTCCTGGCGCCGCTACCTCCGCATTCAGGATCTGGTTTGGCTGCTGCTATTCGTCACCTTGATCCTGGTGGCGCGATACATGGACAAGCTGGGGTCAAGGCATCCGCCTGCCCCGATCGCAGTGACTTTCCTGATCGCGATGTGCGTGGTGAAGCTATTCGAATCGCGCATCGGGACGATTCTCGCCATCATCTTTGAGCTGGCGCTGTGTTTCGGCATCATTTGGGACAGCGGGCAGATCGAAAGCAGTTTCTACTCTGCTGCCGCTGCTGCCGGTGATTTCGGCGGCGACGAACTTCGGACTTCCGGGCACAGTGTTGTCGGTTCTGGCGGCGTGCGCGGTGAATTATTCCCAGGTGTATTTCATCACCTACCCGTCTTACATACCGCCGGAAGAGTATCCCGAGCTGGCGCTAAAGCTGCTGTGGTTCCCCCTGGTGGGTTTTTCGACCTATCAGCTGGCCAAGGCGAATCGTGAAAAAACACTGACGCTGGAATCCACGGCGAAGGAACTGGCTGCGGCTAATCAAAGCTTGAAAGAGGCGGAAGCCGAGGTCAGGCGTTCGGAAAGACTCGCCGCGCTGGGGCAATTGACGGCTGGGCTGGCGCATGAGCTGCGGAATCCCTTGGGGACGATGAAGAGCTCGGCGGAACTGCTGGCGCGGCAAGTGGCGCGCGACAACGAAATTGCTAAAGAAATGGCCGGGTATATCGCGACCGAGGTCGACCGGACCAATTCGTTGATCACGCGATTCCTGGATTTCGCGCGGCCGCAGCATTTGCGTCTTGAAACCGGCGATATTACGCCTCTGCTGGATTCGGTGGTGGCGCGATTCGAGCGGGAATCCGGGGCGGCGAACAATATATCCGTTTACAAGAACTATTCGCCGGACATTCCCAAGGTGGCTTTTGACGGCGAGTTACTGGAGCGCGCTCTGCTCAATCTGCTGGTGAACGCGGCGCAGGCCAGTCCGGCGGGGTCCGTGGTGACGGTCAAGACCAAGGCTGTTGAGACTAGCGGGGGACCGGGAATCGAGATTGCGGTGATTGACCGAGGGTCCGGAATCGACGCAAAGCACCTGGAGAACATCTTCAACCCGTTCTTTACGACCAAGTCCGAGGGCGTTGGCCTGGGGCTGGCGATTGTGAATAAGATCATCGACGAGCACGGGGGACAGATCGCCGTGGAGAGCGCGCCGGGCGAGGGCAGCGTTTTTCGCGTGTATCTTCCGGCCTTAAAGGACTGAGGCAGCCTTAAAGGACTGAGGCAGCTGTGCGAGAGTAAAAGTGTCAGATGCCGGTCATCCTGGTTATTGAAGACGAAGAAAAATATCGCCGCGTCATCAGCCTGCACCTTTCCTCGAACGGTTATGAAGTGAAAGCCGCGGGCTCCGCGGAAGAGGGATTGAAACACGCTTCCGACGCCGATCTGGTGCTGACGGATCTCAAGCTCCCCGGCATGGATGGGCTGGCGTTCCTGGAGCAATTGCGCGCGCAGAACATGTTCACGCCGGTGATCGTGATGTCCGCGTTCGGGACGGTGGAGATCGCGGTGGAGGCGATGAAGAAGGGCGCGGTGGATTTTCTGCCCAAGCCTTTCTCGCTGGACCATCTGAGCGTGGTGGTGGAAAAGGCGCTGGAGGTGCGCAAGCTGCGCGACGAGAATCGCGAGCTGCGGGAGGCGCTGGGCAAGAAGTATCAGTTCGAAAACATCATCGGGCACAGCGCGGCGATGCAGGAGATTTTCGCGACGGTTACGCGGGTGGCGGGGACGCGGGCGACGGTGCTGCTGGGCGGGGAGAGCGGCGTGGGCAAGGACATGATCGCGCGCGCGATTCATCAGCATTCGCCGCGCAAGGATCGTCCTTTCGTCAAGATCAACTGCGCGGCGCTTCCGGAGAACCTGATGGAGAGCGAACTGTTCGGCTATGAGAAGGGCGCGTTCACCGGCGCCAATGTCTCCAAGCCGGGCAAATTCGAAGCCGCCAACATGGGGACCGTGTTTCTGGATGAAATCGGCGACGTGCCGCTGCCGATTCAGGTGAAGCTGCTGCGCGTGCTGCAGGAGCGGGAGTTTGAGCGGCTGGGGTCGAACCGCGTACTGCACGTGGACGTGCGCGTGGTGGCGGCGACCAACGTGGATCTACGGGAGGCTTTGGAGCAGGGAACCTTCCGCGAGGATCTGTACTACCGGCTCAACGTGGTCCGCTTGAACATTCCGCCATTGCGCGAGCGCAAAGAAGACATTCCTTACCTGGTGGATCATTTCGCCAAGAAGTTTGGCGGAAGGATCAGCGAGAGCGCGATCGAGCGGATGATGGCCTACCACTGGCCGGGTAACGTGCGGGAGCTGGAGAACGTGGTGGAGCGCAGCATTTTGCTGGCGCCAGGGCCGGAGGTGGGGGCCGAAGACGTGCGGATCGATACCATGGAGCGGTCGCGCCCGGCGGCGCCGGTCGACGGATTCCTGCCGGAAGGGATGACGCTGGATCAGTTCGAGCAACACTTGATTCGTGAGGCGTTGAAGCGGGCCAACGGGAACAAAAGCCACGCGGCGCGGCTGCTGGGGCTCACCAGGAATGCTCTGCGGTACCGGCTGACGCAGATGGGGATGGAGTGAAGATGTTTAGCCGCGAATGGACGCGAATGCACACAAATAAACAGAAGTCCTATTTGCATTGAGTAGCGCCACGTTAGAGGCCGAGTTCGCTATGGGAGCCCAGGCGCACAAGTTCGAGGCTATCGTTGTCCGGCTTGCGGTAAATGAGAACGAGATCCGGTCTGATGTGGCAGTCGCGGTGATCGCTCCATTCGCCGTGCCGGCCGGATTTTTCCCGCTTGTAATCACGCTGAAAGCGAGTCGTGTATTTAACGTCCCGCATTCAAACTTCGCAGCAGTTTGTCCGGTTTGCCGGCTTTGACGAGTTCGCCGCGGCGCGCGGCATTCATCGCCGCGATGGTTTCGGCATTCGGATTGAGCGGCTCGAAGGGAAGGGCCTTCTCTGCCGCGACGCGCACAAGCAGCAACCGGAAGGCGTCGGACACTGTGAGGCCGATTTTTTTCAGAGCCGCGGTGGCTTGCTTCTTAGTGCGCGCGTCGATGCGGGCGCGAACGACAGAATTCCCGGTCATGGTGATGACTCCTCTGTAGCTACATTGTAGCCCAGGAGCGCGAAGCCCGCCCAAGAAAACGTCCGGCGACTCGATTCCCGTTGTGGGTGAGGATGTTTGGCCGCGAATGGACGCGTATGCACACAAATACGCAAGAAGTCCTATTTGCGTGAATTTGCGTGCATTCGCGGCTAAACTTGCCGCGCGCCTCGGGCAGGGTAGCGCTTGCGAATTGGGGCCCGCTTCCAGACTAGCTTCGCCATGGAGGTCGGCAAGGGCTCCTATCGGTTCCTATTCGCGTGCATTCGCGGCTAAGCCTTACATCTTCGATTTGATCACGTCCACTAGTTCCTGGACGGAGCCAGCGCTCTTCTTGAGCGCGGCGGACTCGTCGGCGGTGAGTTGGATCTCGTAGATCTTCTCGATTCCCTTCGCGCCGAGCTTCACGGGCACGCCGACGAAGAGGCCCTGGATGCCGTACTCGCCTTCCAGATACGCCGAGCAGGGCAGAATCTTCTTCTTGTCCTTGAGAATCGATTCGACCATTTCAACCGCGGCGGCGGAGGGGGCGTAGTAGGCGCTGCCGGTTTTGAGATGCTTGACGATTTCGGCGCCGCCATTGGCGGTGCGGGTGACAATGGCGTCGAGCTTATCTTTGGGGATCAGCTCCGTGAGCGGGATACCGGAGACGTTAGAGAGACGGACGACCGGAACCATGGTGTCGCCGTGGCCGCCGAGGACCACAGCGGTGACGTTTTCGACCGAGACGTTCAACTCCGCCGCGATGAAGGTGCGGAAACGGGCGGAATCCAGGACTCCCGCCATGCCGATGACGCGGTGCCTGGGGAACTTGGAGACTTCGAACGCGGTCCAGCACATGGCGTCCAGAGGATTGGTCACCAGCACCAGGATGGCGTGGGGCGAGTGCTTGACGATGTTTTCGGTGACGCTCTTGACCACGGCATAATTCGCCAGCAGAAGATCGTCGCGGCTCATTCCGGGCTTGCGGGCCAGGCCAGCCGTGATCACGACTACGTCGGAATTCGCGGTGGCTTCATAATCGTTGGCTCCGGTGATGGCCACATCGTAGCCTTCGATGGGCCCCATCTGGAGCATGTCCAGACCCTTGCCTTGCGGAATTCCTTCAACCACATCGACCAGAACAACGTCGGCCAGTTCCTTCAGGGCGAGGTTGACGGCGCAGCTCGCGCCGACATTGCCTCCGCCTACAACGGTTACTTTTTTGCGCATAAGTGCCGATTGTAACATCCGTCTTATTAAAAGACGTACTTCACCGCGAGTTGCATGATGCGGGGAGGGCCGGCGCTGGTGATCTGCCCGAAGAGCGGACTGTTCATGGTCAGGATGGGAGCGCCGAGATTGACGTGGTTGAAGGCATTTTCGGCCTCGATGCGGACTTCCAGGGTCTGATGCTCGCGCACGGGGAACAGGCGTGAGAGTCCGGCGTTGACCAGGAACGTGGCGGGTCCCAGGATGGTTCCGGGGCCGGCGTTGCCGTAGGTGAATGCGTTGGGATTGATGAATGCGTTGGGATTGATCCAATCCCCGCTGGCGCCGTTGCCGTAGACGTTGGCCAGCACTTGCCGCGGCCGTTGCCCACCGATGCCGGAGTAGGCGTTGTCCTCCCCGGTAGTGACGGTGTAAAACGCGCCGGTTTGCAACGTGGCCGCGGCTCCCAGCCGCCAGCCACTAACGACGCGCGTCATCCACTTATTGCTGAACTGGGGCACTTCCGCGATGCCGTAGAGATTCGCCACCTGGCGGCGGTCCGTCCCGGAGGTGTCACAGTTTCCGCGGTCCGCTTTGCGGCCGGGGAAGATGTAGACTTCGGTTCCCCCGCTGCCGGCGTTCAGGAGCGTGTTGACCGGATCGCTGATGCAGTGCGAATAGGTGTAGTTCGCGTTGAAGGTCAAGCCCCGGCCAAGGCGTTTTTGCGCGGAAGCGACCAGGCCGTTGTAGCTGCCGGTGCCGCTGTCATCCCAGGTATCCACGAATCCGAAGTACTTGCCGTAGGTGGGATTGAGGTGGCTCAGCAAGCGCCGCTGATTGGTGCTGGCCAGCAGGCATGCGGGGTCATTCGTCGCGCAGGATCCGGCTCCGCTGGCCGGATTCAGCTCCCGCGCGCCCACCAAGTGGACCATGTCATTGCCTACGTAGCCGACGCGCAGCAGCCACTCCTTGCCGATTTGCCGCTCCACGCTGACGTTCCACTGCTCGACATAGGGCGGATGGGTGTCGTAGTTGAAGGTGTTGTACGTGCCGTAGAGCGAATACGGCGCGCCGGCGTTGAACAGCAAGGGGAAGGGATTGCCGCCGGTCTGTCCGGCAAATGGATTGGAGAGACCGCCGGCCGGATCGGTTAGCGTGGTGCGGTCGCCCCAGGGCGGAGCAGCGGGGGTGTTCAGATTGTATTGCGCGGGCACGTTGTCGTAGAAGATGCCGTAGGCCGCGCGAATCGACATTTTGCCGTTGGCTTTGGGGTCCCAAACCAGGCCGATGCGGGGGGCGAACCGGTTCCACTGCGTGTTCATGCCGGCTTTGTCCGGAAAACCAGGGTCGCCGGGATAAAAGAGCCCCGGAGGGGCGTTGGCGAACTGCGTGGTCTTAGTCCCGTTCAGGAAAGACGGCAAGTCGAAGTGATAAACCTCGCTGTTGGCGAAGCTCATCGGGATGAACGGCTCCCAGCGGATGCCGTAGGTGACGGTGATGCCGGGCCGCAGTTTCCAGGTGTCCTGCGCGTACAGCCCGCTATACCAATCGCGCACGAATAGCGTATTGGGGGCAGCCTGGGTCAGGCTGGAAAGATTGCCGGTGAAAAAATCGGCGAGCGCGAATCCGGTGTAGCCCTGCCCGGTGAAGGAGAATTGCCCCATGGAGTCCACATTCGCGTAGGTGTTTGAGCTCCAGTGCGCGATGTTGGCTCCGAAGGCCATCTGGTGGTTGCCGAGGACCAGGCCGAAGTCGTCGCTGGTTTGAAGGGTGGTGGTGCGGTAGGTGGCCGGACTAGCGATGGGACTTCCGATGGAGAAATAGGGAGCCGGCAAAGAGAAACTGGTGAAGTTGGGCAGATAGCTGTTGATGTCGATCCCCACCGATTGGGGCCCGAAGAAGGAGGGCGCAATGCGGGCGATCGCGGTTCGGTCCACCGTGGCGCGGAAGTTGTTCACAATCGAACCCTTGATGAGATAGGTGTCGCCGATGGTGAAGGATTGATCGAAGTCGTTGTAGCCGGAGGCGGAGGTCGCCAGCAGGTTGTGGCTGAGGCTGTAAGGGGCGGGCTCGCCGTCTTGCGTCCCGACGTAGCGGGCGAAGATGGTGTGATTCTTGCTCAGTGCGTAATCCACTTTGCTGACGCCGATATGCTCGTCGTCCTCGACGTTTAAGCCGTAGACTGTCTGGCCGCAGTTCTGATCCAGCGGCACCGGCAATTTCGCGGCAATCGCCAGGGCGACTGGCGAAAGCTGGGTCAATGGGATCTGGTTGTTGGGGAACGGCTGAAGTTCCGGAGCCGTGAGCGGATTCTTGAGCGTAATCGGGGTGGTCTGACAGGTCTTCGAGGTGACCGCGGCAAAATTTCCCTGCTCCTCCGCGCTGGTGGGAACGTAAGCGATGGTGGCGTTGGGACTTTGGCGGGTGTCGGTCTGCTGGTACGCGGCGAAGAAGAACAGCTTGTTCTTGCGGACGGGACCGCCGAAGGTGCCTCCGAACTGGTTTCGCTTGAGGGAGTCCGGCGTGGTGGAGAAGAGCTGGCGGGCGTCCAGATGGAAGTTGCGGAAGAACTCGAAGGCGTCGCCGTGCCATTCATTGCCGCCAGACTTGGTGACCGCGTTTACGGCCGCGGCCGAGTGCATGCCATATTGCGCCTGAAGCGCGCCCATCTCGACCTTGAACTCCTCGATGGCGTCGGGGAACGGCAAGGGGAGATTGGCGTTGGTGTAGACGTCGTTATACATGGAGCCATCCAGCACATAAGTGGTTCCGGTGGCGAGTCCTCCGGCGACCGAATACGCTTCGATGTTGGGATAGTTGCGGCTGGAGAGCTGGTTCGGATCCCTGCCCAGCGGGGCCGCGCCGGCAAGCCCGATCAGGTTCGAGACCCGCCGGCCGATGAGCGGCAGATCCACGATGCCCTGGTGGTCGATGACGGTGCCGATTCCGGAGTTTTGGGTTTCGACCATGGATGTATTGGCCTCAACTTCGACGCGGTCGCTCGGCTGGCCAACATCAAGAAAGACTTCGATGGTGGGATTGGTGGCGACCTGCAGGGTGATGCCGGTTTGGAGATAGTCGGCGAAGCCTTGCTTGGTAACCTCAAGCTCGTACGGGCCGGCGGGGAGATTGGTGAGAAGGTACGAACCTTCGACGTTGGTGGTGGTGGTGCGGACGGCGCCGGTGGCGGTCTCGGTCAGCTTTACGGCTGCGCCGGGAACCGGCAATCCGGTCTGATCTTCCACCGTGCCTTTGATCTGGGAGTTCGATACCGCCTGGCCGAGCGCGCAGCTTGCCAATAGAAAAGCCGCGGGCGCCCACTGCAACCGTCTGATCCAAAGTTTCAACCGGGAAACCTCATGCTCTTACCATAAAATGTATACTGATTCCTTCGCTCGGCTTCGATCATGGCAAACCCCTCCCGTTTGGATGTCGCACAATTTATCGACGAGCGTAAGCTTAGTGCGTTTCAGATTGGTGTATTCATCCTTTGCGGCGTGTGCCTCATGCTGGACGGATTCGACGTGCAGGCTATGGGTTACGCCGGACCCGCGATCAAGCCGGAATGGCACATCTCCGATCCGGCCTTCGGCCGTCTGTTGAGCGCGGCGCTGAAGGGCGTACTGGTGGGCTCTTTGTTCTTGAGCTACCTGGCGGACAAGATCGGCCGCCGGCCCATCCTCATCGGCTCCTGCTTCTTCTTTTCCTTCACCACGATAGCAACTGGGATGGCGACTTCGCTGGACCAGCTTATGGCGATCCGGTTTATCGCCGGCATCGGGTTGGGCGCGATCATGCCGAATTCCATGGCGTTGGTGAGTGAATTCACGCCAAAACGGCTGCGCGTGATCACCATGATGATTGTTTCCAACGGTTTCACTCTAGGCGCGGCATTAGGGGGCTTTCTGGCCAGTTGGATGATCCCCAATTTCGGCTGGCGATCGATTTTCTACTTCGGCGGAGCGCTGCCGTTGCTGGGTGGAATCGCGATGCTGTTTCTGCTGCCCGAATCGCTTCAGTTTCTGGTGCTGAAGCGCAGACCCGCGGCGCGAGTGACGGCCTGGCTGAAGCGAATCGATCCTGAGGCTGCACTTCATCCGGCAGTGGAGTATTTCATTCCTGAGCAGGATCGCCCCGGGTTCACCTTCTGGAAATTGTTTCAGGAGGGCCGCGCGCTGGGGACGATTCTGATCTGGCTGATCTACTTCATGAACCTGCTGAATCTCTACTTCCTGCAAGGCTGGCTGCCGACGATCGCAAAAACCGCGGGGTTCTCGACATCGACCGCCGTGTTGATCGGGTCGATGAATCAGGTGGGCGGGTTCATCGGGGCGCTGGCGCTGGGATGGTTTGTGCGGAAATCGGGGTTTGTGCCGGTGCTGGCGGCGAGTTTCGCCATGGCTTGCGTGAGCATTGCCTTGATCGGGCATCCGGGTCTCCCGGCGGTGCTGCTGTTTGGGGTGACATTCATGGCGGGATTCGGGGTGACGGGCGGGCAAGCTGGGGTGAACGCGATGACCGGGACCTACTACCCCACGGATTTGCGATCGACCGGGCTGGGCGCGGGACTGGGGATCGGACGGATTGGGTCGATTGTCGGGCCGCAGCTTGCGGGGGATTTGTTGGGGCGGCACTGGTCCAGCCAGCAATTGTTCTATGCGGCGGCGGGGCCGGCGCTGGCGTCGGCGGTGATTATGCTGGCGATGCGGGGGGTGCTGAAGCCGAGTGCGGAGCTGCCGGCCCCGGCGGCCGAGCCGTCTGGGCTTTCCTCTGTTCCTCCTGCCTCCGTTCCGCCTGCCCCTGCTCCTCCTGTTCCTTAATCCCTCGGGTATAGCCGCGCCGCGGCGCAACTCAGCCTTCAACAACTAGAGAAAATCCCCGCGCCCGGCCCACAACCTTATGGCTGGGCCCCGGTTGCATGAAGGTTGTCATGGTTGACGATTCCGCCGCTGAACGTAAGCTATGCCGGCTCCTCTTGGAAGAGGCGCATGGTGAGAACATCGAGTTTTTCGAGGCAGATACCGCCGCCGGTGGGTTGGAGGCGGTGCGGTTGAGGGTGCCGGACTGCATACTGCTGGATTACCGGCTGCCGGATATGACCGGTCTCGATTTTTTGGCGCGGCTGAATGACGAAGCTGGATTGAAGGCCGCGGTGGTGATGCTGACGGGCGTGACCAGTGAGGAGGTCGCGGTGGAGGCGATGAAGGCGGGGGCGCAGGATTATCTGGTCAAGGATCGCATCACCTCCGGCAGCCTGAGCATGGCGATTCAGAAGGCGACGCAAAAGGTCGGGTTGATGCACGCGCTCAAAGAGGAGCGGGACAGGCTGGCGCGGTCCCTGGCGGAAAAGGAGGTGCTGCTTCAGGAAGTGCATCACCGGGTGAAAAACAATCTGCAAGTGGTGGCGAGCCTGCTCCGGCTGCAAGCCGAAGGGTTTGAAGGCCATCACGCCGGAGAGGCGTTGCGCGAGAGCCAGCACCGGGTGGAATCCATGGCCATGATTCACGAGCAGCTTTACGAATCGGGCGACTTGCGGCAGGTGAATCTGGCGGAGCATGCGGCGCTGCTGTTGAACAATCTGCTGAACGCGTACGGGGTGCTGGGCGGGCGAGTTTCGGGACAAGTGGTGATGGAACCGCTGGTGCTGGGCGTGGATCAGGCGATTCCCGCAGGGCTGATTCTCAATGAGCTGATCTCGAATGCCTTGAAGCACGCGTTTCCAGGGGAACGGAGCGGGGATATTTCCGTGGCAGGGGGCTTCGAGAACGGGCTGGTGGAGGTGAGGGTGTGGAATAGCGGCGCGGGCCTTCCCCCGGATTTCGAACCCAGCAAGTCTACTTCGTTGGGCTTGCGCATCGTCCAGATACTGACCCGGCAGCTCAAAGGAAGGTTGGAGTTTGAACGCGGCGGGAGCAAGCCGGGGACCACGTTCCGGGTGTCTTTCCCGTTAGGGGTATGGGGAGAGAGCGCCGCCAGCGCGGGAGGCAAGCATGCCGCATCCTGAACCCGCGCGAGCCTATCGAGTTCTGGTAGTGGAAGACGAGGGGCTGATCGCGCACGATATCTCCCGGCGGCTGGAGGGGCAGGGGCATGAGGTTTTGGGACCGGCCTCGACTGCGGAGGAAGCCTTGCAGTTGGCTCCCGGCGCCGAGATCGTGCTGATGGACATCCGTATCGACGGCCAGCGCGACGGGATCGATACGGCTTTGGAGATCCGCTCGCGCTACCACCTGCCGGTGATTTTCCTGACGGCCCACGCGGACCGCGCGACGCTGGAGCGGGCCAAGCAGGCTGGACCGTTTGGATACATCGTCAAGCCGTTGGGCCCGGCGTCGCTGCAAACCGGGATCGAGATGGCCATCGCCAAGCATCGCGTGGAGCGTTTGCTGGAGGAGCGCGAGGCATGGCTGCGCGCGGTGATTAGTTCGATGGCCGATGCGGCGCTGGTGGTGGACGCGGAGGGACGGGTGCGGCTGCTGAATCGCGCCGCGGAGCGCGACACCGGCTGGACCCAGGCCGAGGCCGAGGGGCGGCCGGTGGGAAGCGTGGCGCGCTTTACGGTGGGACCATCCGAATTCGATCCCGCGCCCCTGGCGCTGCTGCGCGGGGAGGCGGTCGCGTTGGATCGCGAGACTCGGCTGACTTCGCGCGACGGCCGGGAGATGGAAGTGGATGGCTTTGCCGCGCCGGTGCGGGCCGGCGAGGAAACGCTGGGCGCGGTGTTGACCTTCCGCGACGCCAGCGCCGGCAGATGGGAGGAACGGCAGCTCCGGCAGGCACAGAGGCTGGAGGCGGCCGGGAGATTGGCGGCCAGCGCGGCGAGCGAATACGCAACGTTGGTGGCCGTTATCCGCAAGCAGAACGAAATGCTGCTACGGCAGTTCGGAGAGTTTTCCGCGGCGCGGGGGGCGCTGGAGGAGATTCATCATGCGGCGGTGGCGGCGGACGAAGCCACCCGGCGCCTGGAGGCCTTCGGCACGCGGCAAGTGGGCCAGCCCGAGGCGCTGAGCATCAACGGTGTGCTGCGGCGGATGACGCCGCTGATTGAAGCCGCGGCCGGCGAGCGGATTCAAGCGGCAATCCGGCCGTCACCGGGCGCGGGAAAAGTCAAGGCCGATGCGGCGCAGCTCGAAGGCGCGATCTTAAGCCTGATCTCGCACGCCTGCCGCGTCATGACCGGGCCTGGATCGAGCGGCGGGCAGATGCTGCTGGAGACGGCGCGGGTGGAGCTGCCGCACGGTGGACAAGCGAATTCTTACGTTCTGTTGAGCGTGACCTACTCGGCGGCGGAGCCGGAGATCGAGCGCTTGTTCGATCCTGCTTCGGCCAGCGGCTCCAGCTTGGCCCTGGCGCAGGTGCACTGGCTGGCTGCGGAGTCGCGGAGGATACGTTTCGGCGCGAACCGGGCCGAATGGAGGGTCGCGCATTGAGCTGCTGATTCCGCGGCTAGCCGATCAGGCGCTGCTAACCGGAGCGAGCCCCAAGGCCGGCTCGATCCTGCTGGTGGAGTCGAACGAATTGATTCTGGTGGAGCTGCACAATTTCTTCGAAGCCGCGGGCTATAACCTGATTGAGGCAGCCGACGTGGACGAAGCCGTCGCACTGGGGGAGATGCACGAAGGCCGGCTGGATTTGGTGATCGCGGGTGCGCGGCAGGCAGGCGAGGTTCTGCGGCACTTGAGCGGTCCGCACCCGTGGCTTAAGGCGCTCTGCATCCTGGAAGATCCGGGAGTAGGGAATCTTCCGCCGGACCAGATTGGAAGGCCGTTCACGGAGCGGGAGCTGCTAGATAAGGTGGAGCGGCTGTTGAACGGGACCGAAGCGGCTCCCGCGGCGGCGGGCGTGTTGACATCATGATGCTTCCCCAGATAGCATCGAGATGTGAGAACAACGCTGTCCCTTGACGACGACGTATCTACCCTCCTCCAAAAGGAGATCCGGCGTTCAGGCGCCTCCTTCAAGGAAGCCGTAAACCACTACCTCCGGTTGGGACTGATGGCCTCTAAGGGCCCGCAGCAGAGAAAGTTCGTCGTTCACCCGCGTCCCTTGGGTTTGCCTCCAGGACTGAGCTACGACAACGTCGAAGAATTGGTGGCGGCGTTGGAAGGTGTGGCGCACAAGTGATCGTTCTCGACGCAAACGTCTTGTTGTACGCCTACGATTCAGCTTCGGCGTATCACCACAAGGCACGCGCATGGATTGAGGAGACCCTGTCCAGTGGCGCGCCGGTGGGGCTTCCGTGGCAGACAGCGATGGCGTTCTTTCGGATTGTGACGAACCCAAACCTTCCGGGACACCGGTTCACGATCGAAGAGGCGGCGCGGGTCTTGGATCAGTGGATCGATCAGCCTAACGTTAGGCTGCTTGCTCCAGGGGAGGGCCACTGGCCGATCCTGCGCCAAATGCTGATTGATGGACAGGCGCGTGGACCGCTCGCGACAGATGCCGCGCTGGCGGCACTAACTATCGAGTTCGGCGGCGTTCTGCACAGCACCGACCGGGACTTCTCGCGGTTCCCGGGACTGCGCTGGAGCAATCCGCTTTAATTATCCGTCGGGAGCTTTTCCACGTGATCCACGACGATAATGTCCATGGGCACCTTCCTGGGCTCGATCTTGAGACCGATTTGAGGGAGTGCCTCGGAAAAATCCATGGCGGCGAGAGGCGACGGGCCGGCCGGCGGAGTGAAGTCGAGACCGATGGCATACATGCCGGTGATGCCGGTCATATCGATGACGGGGTGCTCCGCCAAGCCGAAGTTGCCGAGGGTGTCAGCGATAGTCGCAATCGTGGCGGTGATTTGAACGTGGCTGACGCCGTTATCGCCACGGGTCATGCGATAGTCCATGGTGGCGCCGGGAGCGGCCGCTTTGAGCTTGGCTCCGCCCTTGGCCTCGACCAGTGCGTTCACCAGAATTTCCTTCGATTCCTTGTGCACCGCCAGGTGGAATCGCTCTTCGAGCAGGGAGCGGACCATGTCGGGAACCTGTTCCCGCGTGGCTCCGGCGGGGATTTTCGCGGAGATATCGAAGAAGTCCGTGGTCATCCAATCGGGGCCGGTGACCTGGTACGGCTTGACGCGGTAGGCCTGCATGACCAGCGTCGAAAGAGACATGTGCAGCATGTCGACTCTTTCCGGCGTCGATGGTGCTGCCGATGCGAGGCCGGATGCCCGCGCGGATTTGCTCCGGCGTGATAGAGACGGGCTGAGCGACTTTGATCGAAGCGACTTCGAATGCCGGCGTCGCAGAATTTTGCCCCAGGAGCGGGCCTAACAGGAGCGGGCCTAACAGGAGTGGGCCTAACAGGAGTGGGCCTAAAAAGCTCAGCAGGCTTACGCCAGTTTTCATATTGGTCAGACGCGACGCGCCAGATACGTTCACCAGACTTTGCACATGTGCTCGCGAACCATGGGCTGGCCGGCCTTGCAGGAGAAGGCTTTTTGGAACTCGGGCAAGTTGGAAACCACGCCGTTGACGCGATCTTCAAGGGGCGAATGGGGATTGGTGATGGCGTTCATGCGCTTGATTTCGGGACGCTCCGATCCGCAGGCCCATTGCGCCATGCCGACGAAGAAGCGCTGATCCGGCGTTAAACCATCGACGGGTTGGAGATTCCGATCGCGCGTGGCCGCCTTCCACGCCAAAAAAGCGAGTTGGACGCCGCCGAGATCGGCGAGATCTTCTCCAAGAGTAAGTTTGCCGTTGAGCTTGATATTGTCAACGACGGTGTAGCTGGAATATTGATCCGAGACGCACTTCGCGCGGACTTGAAACTCCTGCGCGTCCTTCTTCGACCACCAGTCTTTCAGGTTGCCTGCGCCGTCGAACTGGCGGCCCTCATCGTCGAAGGCGTGGGTGAGCTCATGGCCGATGGTGCCACCGGTGTCGCCGTAGTTGGGTGCGTCGTCGGATTTGGGATCGAACAGAGGCGGCTGAAGGACGCCGGCGGGGAAGTTGATGTCGTTCATTTGCGGATCGTAGTAGGCGTTGACAGTGGGCGGAGTCATTTCCCACTCGGTGCGATCGACCGGCTTGCCGATTTTGTTGAGCTCGCGGCGGGATTCGAAGATGGTGGCGCGCTGGACGTCGCCGAAGTAATCATCGCGGGATATTTTGATGGAGCTATAGTCGCGCCACTTGTCGGGATAGCCGATTTTGTTGACCAGGGCGTGGAGTTTCTGGAGCGCGCGCTGCTTGGTGTCCTCGCCCATCCAGGGGAGTTGTTTGATTTCGCTCTCCATCGCCATTTCGATCCCCTTGGTCATGACGAGCGTGCGTTCCTTGGTGGAGGGCGCGAAAGTCTTGGCGACGAAGACCTGGCCCAGCGCTTCGCCCAAATTGGCGTCGACCATGCGGACGCAACGTTTCCAGCGCGGAGGCTGTTGTTCCAGACCGCGCAGGTACTTGCTGTAGAAATCGAAATTCGCGTTGACGAAGGGCGAAGAGAGATAGGCTGCGCTTGAGTGAACCAGGTGCCAGCGCAGGTAGGTTTTCCAATCGTCCAGGCTGTGAGTCTTGAGCAGCGCCTCCAGCTCTTTGTAGAACGCGGGCTCGCTGACGTTGATGACGGGCAGATTGCCGACCTGCGCGGAGGCGAAGTAATCGCTCCAGCGGAAAGAGGGCGTGAGGGCCTGGAACTGCGCGGGAGTCATCTTGTGAAACAGCTTGTGAGGATCGCGCTGGTCGACGCGAGTGAGCGAGGCTTTGGCCAGCGCGGTTTCGATCTCCATGATGGTTTGGGCGTGGGTCTTGGCCCGATCGGAAGGCTCGCCCAGGAGCTCCAGCATTTTCTGAACGTGCTCCAGATATTTTTGGCGGGTCTCGACGGACTTGGCGTCGGTTTTGACGTAGTAGTCGCGGTCGGGAAGGCCGAGGCCGCCGGCTTCGGCGAAGGCGATGACCTGAGAGGCGTCGGCGAAGTCCTGGCCGGAATCGAAACCGAACATCATGTTGCCGCCTGAAAGCGCAAGGTGCTGCTTGCCGAGGAAGCCTGGAATATCGCGCAGGGATTTGAACGCCGCGATGGCGTCGAGGGCCGGCTGGAGCGGCGTGGCGCCGGTTTTCTCGATGCCCGGCTCATCCATACAAGCGGTAAACAAATCGCCGATTTCGGTTTCAACCACGGTGCGGGCAGGCGAGGGCTTGGCGGCGTCGAGCAGCAGGCCCCACAGGAATTTTTCATTGTCCGCTGCGAGCTTGCCGTAGACGTCCCAGCGGGATTGGTCGGGTGGGATGGGGTTGTCCTTGATCCATCCGCTGCAGGAGAACTTGTAGAAATCGACGCAGGGATCGACGGCGCGATCCATGAACCTGGGATCGAGCGCGGGCGTGTAGGGGAGCGCGAATAACGGCGCGTCGGGTTGCGGCGGCGGGGCGATCGACTGGGAAAACGCTGCGGCCGAGCAGAGGAGTGCGAGGGCAAGGCAGGAGGGTTTCACATTGATTATGGTAACCCTCCCGAGCGATTTACTTGACGCTCTTCATCCACTTGAGAATCGGAGCGCTGACGGAAGTGTCCGGGCTGCCGGGCGAGAAGACTTCGGACATGTGGCTGTGGGCCTTGAACATCATCTCCGTGGGGTGATTGCCGGCCATATCGAGCTGCTCTTTCAGAGTGTCGAGGAAGGCGCCCATGTTGGCGGGATCGAGCTCAGCGTAGCCGAGGAAGAAAGCGATCTTGGAGTTGCGGAGACCGGGGAGCGCGGAGCGCTCGAGTTGCGTGGCTGGATCGACCTGACCGCGACCGCGGCCACCACCGCCGGTTCCTCGGCCCGCTCCCGGAGCTCCACCACCGGGACCTCCACCGCCTGGGCCGCCCGGTCCACCTGGTCCACCTTTGGCTTGCGCACCGCCTCGGGCTCCGCCGCCTCCACCGAAGGGGCTGCCGCTGGGGCACTGTCCTCCGGCGCCGGCTGCGGGAGCCGCGGTTCCACGACCCGCTCCGGGAGCGCCTGGACCTCCTGGACCTCTTGCACCGGGACCGCCTCCGACCACTACGGGAGCGATGTTGAAGGCCGCGGGCGACATCAGGATCGCGCCCTTGACGCCGATACCGTCAGGACCGTAAAGCTCCGGACGGCCAAGATAGGTGCCGACCGGAGGATTGCCGGCCGAATGCGACCAGATGAAAACTCGATTGGGATTGCCTTTGTATTGTGCGATGTTTTTGTGGACCCATTGAATAACGGTGCTGATGTCCTTGGCGGCTTGATCCCACTCGGCGCCACCCGCCCGGCGCTGCACGTTGACGCCGACCATGCCATTCTTGGTGGCCCACAGCATGATGTTGTCGTAGAAGGCGTCGCCATTGGGAACGGGCTCGATCTTGTTGCCGGCGCCGCCGGAGACAAAGACCAGGACGGTACGATTACCGCCGCCCTTTTCAGCGGTGAAGACGTCCATGATCTCGCGCGGATCGGAGCCGTAGGCGATGTCGCGGGTCACTTTTACGCCGGGGTAGGGAGCGGAGGGCTGGAACTTGCGATACAGAGCGGCGGTGTCCGCAGGGCAGACATTGCGGCCCATATCGACAAGTTTGGCGGCGATATCCGCGGGGACTTGAGAGACACTCAAGCTCGCCGTGAAGATCGCCGCCGTGAGAATTCCGAATGTTCTGTGCTTCATCTCGCCTCCCAGGTTCATCCGGGAGTCGAGTTTAGCACAGCGACGCCATTAGCGGCGGAAGCCGCGAGCGTAGCCGCCGCGGAAGCCTTCATGCACTACCGGGGCTCGCCAGTAGCCGGCATGCCACAGGCGATGACCGCCGGAGAAATACCAGTAGCCGTCAACCCAGCCGTAACCGGGGCCGGGCATGGGCGGGACCACATAAGGATCAACCGCTACGGGCGCGGGAGCGGCGTATGCCGGCGCCACGGGAACTCCGAGTCCGATTCCAACCGCGATGTGGGGGCCAGCGAACATCGGGCTTACTAGGAAACCGCCTGCCACAACTAAGCCTGCCAGAATCTTTTTCATTTTCTTCAAGCCTCCTGGACAGGGGGGAAGCAAGGCGTGTGCCAAAACACAAATGCTTGAACAGCTACGGGTTTAACCGAGGCGGGCGGAAGGGGCGTGGTTGGGGTTGAGCGGCTAGCGGTGGTTTTCGGCCAGTTCGAAGGCTTCGGCGACCAGTTCATAGCTGCGAACGCGCGCCTGATGGCTATAGAGGATGTTGACGATGAAGACTTCCTCGGCCTGATAGTCGGCGGCTACGGATTCAATGGCGGCGCGGACCTGATGCGGGTCGCCGGCGATGATGCGTCGGCGCAAGGGGAGGGTCTGCGGCGAAGCGTCTTCGTGAGCCAGGAACTCCTCGGCCCTTTCGATGGGCGGGACGGGAATCAACTGGCCTCGAAACAGAAGCAACATCATCATGCGGGCACTGAGGGAGAGGCGCACGGCTTCCTCTTGCGAGCTCGCGCAGATGGCCCAGACGCAGACGGCCGTTTTGGGTAGCGCGAGACGATGGGAGGGGCGGAAGTGTTCGCGATAGTAGTGGGCGAAGGGTGCGCCGTCGGGATTGATGAAATCCGCGAAGGCATAGGGAAGGCCGTTTTCAGCGGCCCAAATGGCGCTCTGCGGGGAGGAGCCGAGGAGCCAGAATTCGGGCGCGGCGAAATGCAGAGCGGAAGATTCGAAGTAACCCAGCAACTCAGCGAGTTGCTCGGGAAAATCGTCGGGAGCGGGGAGGCGGCGATCGCGCTGCAAGGCTCGGGCGACGGCGGCGCTGGTTCCGGGGGCCCGGCCGATGCCGAGGTCGATGCGGCCGGGGAATAAACCGCTGAGCATCGAAAATGTTTCCGCCACTTTAAGCGAGCTGTAGTGCGGCAGCATCACGCCTCCGCTACCGACCCGCAGGTTCGCCGTGACGGAAGCAACAGGTCCGATCATGGCTTCGGGGCTGGCGCAAGCGAGGCCGGGTGTTCCGTGATGCTCGGCCAGCCAATAGCGCGAGTAGCCGAGGCGATCCGCCGCACGCGCGAGGTCCAGCGTATTGCGCAGGGCGTCCCCGGCGGAGGAGCCTTCGGGGATGGGGGATTGGTCGAGGACGCTGAGGCGGAGGGCCGGCATCGGGGATCTAAGACGGGGTCTCCAGCGCGTGGAGGTAGTCGTCCAGGGCGGCATCCAGACGGCGATAAAGCAGCGCGTCGAAGTTTTCCACTCCTTGGCCGGCCTGGGCTTGCTGCAAGGCTCGAATGTATTCGAGGCGATCCTCCGGGCGGACGGCGATGGGAGGGTAGCCAGCGCGGATCAGAATCAGATTCATGAGCAGGCGTGCGACGCGGCCGTTGCCGTCGTTGAAGGGGTGAATATCCACCAGGCGGCGGTGGGCCGTGAACGCAGTATCGGGCGAGTCTTCCGCGGCGCTGAGCCACGATGCAAAATCGCCCATGAGCGCGGGAACCTCAGCGGGTGTTGGAAATTCGTGGCGGCCGGTTTCCGTGCGGACGTAGCGGGCAAGCGTGGCGTATTGACCGGCGATCTCCGGCCGCGAGCGCAGCATGACCAGCCGGTGAAGATTCCGGATGTCGCTTTCCGTCACGCGTGTGGGCTCCCAGGCGAGCTCGCGAACGTAGCGGATGGCGTCGTAATGATCGAGGGCTTCGAGATGATCCTTGAGCGGCTTGCCGCTGATGGTCAGGCCTTGCTCGATGACCAAGGTGGTCTCGACGGGCGAAAGGGTGTTGCCTTCGATGGCATTAGAGGTGTAGGTGAGCTCGACATCGTAGTAATGCTCGAGCTTTGCGATGGCCTCAGGCGGGAACGGACGCAGGCGGTCGAGGCGCGCTTTCTTGGCGGCGATTTGTCCGGTCAGGATTGCCTGCGCGCCTTCGCTCACGGCAGGGCAAAAACGTAGACAGCGTTATGCCCCTTGGGTACGTTGAGTTCGGGGACTTCGGCGGAAAGCTCGGGGACTTTGAGATTGTCGCCGGTCATGACGCAGACGTACTGCTTGCCGCCGGCTAGATAGGTGATGGTGCTGACGGAGATGTTTCCTCCGAGAGTCGTCTCCCACAGCATTTTTCCATTGGCGGCGTCGAACGCGCGGAAGCGCTGGGACATGTCACCGTGAAAGACGAGGTCGCCGGCGGTAGCGAGCATGGCTCCGTTACCGGGAGCGCGGCCGACGTCGAAGCGCAGAATCTCGCCGGTCTCGAGGTTGATTTTGGCGAGGCCGGTGAGGGCTTTCGGATCGCCGCCGGGGCGCTGCACAACGTGCCACTCTCCACGCCCCGCTGGACCGGCGATGGTCAGGTCGCGGCAGTTATCGATGTAAGAGGTGTAGAGCGAATTGGTTGTGGGCGAGTAGGCGGTGGGCCAATAGCTGCGCGTGTTCCAGTAGCAGATGACGTGATGCTCTCCGGGAGCCTTGAAGACGTTATCCCAGTTGATCTCGGTCTTGCCGGTCTTCACATCGATATTCGAAATGACGCTATGGGGATCGTCAAAGGGAAACGGCATGGCCCACAGAAACTTGCCATCGGAGCGGTCAAGCATATAGACTCCGCCCGCTTCGCCGATGTTGACGGTGACGTCGTGCTCCGAGCCCTTGCGAATATCGGGGTTGATCCACTTGACGAACTTGGGATCGGGATTGAATTTGACGTGCACCAGCGTGCGCTCATGCGTGTAGTCGGAGTCCCAATCGTCAGCCGGTAGATGCTGGTAATACCAGGCGAGCTTGCCGGTGGCGGGATCGAGAGCGATGGTCGAGTTGCTGTAAAGATCCGAGGGCGCGGTGCGGGAGACGGCGTCCGCTTTGCCATCGTGACGCGACATCCGTTGATCCGGCATGGGATTGGCGACGCCCCAATAGAGCATCTTGCGAACCGGATCGTAGCTGCCGGGAAGGCCCCAGGTGGAGGCGAGACGGTTCTCGACGGCCGCGCCGCCCCAGGTTTCATCGCCAGGCTCGCCCTTGCCGGGAGTGGTGTAGAAGCGCCATAGCTCCTTGCCCGTCATCGCGTCGTTGGCCAGGATGAAACAGTTTTCGCGCTTACCGGCGCACGCTCCGCCGGTAATCACCTTCCCATCCGCCACAAAAGGTCCGGAGGTGTTGCCGCGGCTGCCGGTCTTGGCTTCCCAGCGCTGCTCCCCTGTGCGCGCGTCCAGGCCGACGATGGCGTCGGGCGCTTCGAAGATCACCAGGTCCTGATAAATCGCGAGGTTCTTGGAGCGGGCCTGGCCGGCGCCATTGCCGGCGAGCTTGCGCTTATAGTCCCAGACAATTTCTCCGGTGACGCCATTGATCGCTTCGACGCCTGCGCCAGGAGCGACGACATAGATGACGCCGTCATGCACGATGGGGATGGTCTCGGTTTGTCCGGCGTCCAGCCCCTTCTCCCACGCGAGACGGAGCTGATTGACGTTGCTCTTGTTGATTTGCTTGAGCGGGCTGAAGCGTTGGGCGTCGAAGGTGCGGCTGTACATCAGCCAGTCCCCGGGGGCGGGGTTTTCGAGCATCTTCTCGGTGACGAGCTGGTAGTCTTTGACAACCTGGGCAGGCAGTGATGCGGGCAGCGCAGCGGCGAAGCCGAGAAGAAGAATGACGGAGTTTTTCACGAGACCTCCATGCGTTAGCATACACGGGTTTCAGTCGAGCTCGGCCGCTGCAAGCGCCAGGCCGCGGGCGACAGAGGTGAATTCGTTGCCGGAACGGATGCGATCGGGGCGGAAGCGGGATTCGAAGATGGCGCGAACGGCGGGGACGAAAGAGGAGCCGCCGGTGAGGAAGACAACGTCAACGTCGTTGCGGTCGACGCCGCTGCTCGAAAGGAGTGAGTCGACACATTCGGCAATTTTGCCAACCTCTTCGGCGATCCAGGCTTCGAAAGAGGAGCGCTCGACGGAAGCGCAGATGTCGATGCCGCCGCTGGCGAAGCGGAACTCGGCGGAGGACTCGGCAGAGAGGGCGCATTTCAGTCGCTGCACGGCGCGGTGGAGCTGGTAGCCGAGATCTTCTTCAATCAACTCGATCAGCCATTCGATTTTCTCCGGATGGAGGGCCTGAGTGCGGATGGTGCGCAGGGTGTTCATCACGTCGCGAGCGCGGAGAAAAGAAAGATAGTGCCAGCGTTCGAGCTTCGCGTAGAGCCAGCTTGGGACAGGCAGGAGTTTATCGAAGGAGCGCATTTCGGAGCCCATGCCCAGCGCGGGAGCAACAAGATTTCGAATGATTTTGGCGTCGAACGCGTCGCCTGCGACGCCGACTCCGGCGTTGCCCAGGAGATCCTCCGGCTTGCGGCCGCGCTGGCGGATGCCGGGGCCGACGCGGATCAATGAGAAATCGCTGGTGCCTCCGCCGAAATCGCCGATCATGATGAGTTCGTCGTGGTCGAGAGTGGATTCGTAGTAGTGCGCGGCGGCGACGGGCTCCATTTCGAAACGGCCGGATTCGAAGCCGGCGAGCTGGAAGGCCTGCTGGAGGCGATTTTGGGCGAAGTCGTCGTCAGATTCGCTGGAGGAGCCGACGAAGCGCACGGGGCGGCCGGCCACCACGGTGTCGATGGGGGTTCCGAACTGGCGCTCCGCGCGGGCGCGAAGGTCCTGCAAGATGCGGGCGATCAGCTCCTCCACGGTGTACTGCTTGCCGAAGATTTCGGTGCTTTCCAGCAGACGGCTGCTGAGGAAGGATTTGAGGGATTGAATCAGCCGGCCCTTGGTTTCGGCGGCGAGATACTGCTCAATACCTTCGGGTCCGGTGAAGGATTTGACCGTGCTGCGGCCGCGCTCCTTGATCTGTTCCAGGTACAGGAGGGAGCGGTAGGCGTCGGTTATCGAACCATCGAAAGGAAACGTCGCGAGCTCAACCTCGCCCGACGAGGTGACGCGAGCGACCGCGCTATTGGTGGTGCCGAAGTCGATCCCAATGGCGGCCACAAGCCATAGGATAGCGGAGGGCTTGCTCGTCGCGGAGGGTCATTCATCACGCAAGACTTGCATGGGATCGACGCGGGCGGCGCGGAGCGCGGGTATCAGGGAGGCGGCCGCGGCAACCAGCAGCATCAGCAGCGTTATGGCTGATAGCGTCGGTGCGTCGGAGGGTGAGACGCCGTAGAGCATCCCGGCGAGTAACCGGCGAGACGCCAGCGCCAGCGCCAAGCCGGCCAGTGAACCCGCGAGAGACACGCCGAGGCCTTGCGCGAGGAACCTCCCCGCAATGCTCCCCCGCATCGCTCCCAGGGCCAGCCGCAAGCCCACCTCACGGCGGCGGATGCTAACCAGATAACTCAGCACGCCGTAGAGACCGACAGAGGACAGCAGCACCGCGGCAAGCGCGAAGCTCGACAGCAGAATCGTGCGCAGCCGGTTCTCCGCGGAAGCGTCCTCCAGGTGCTGTTCCAAAGGCACGATCTCGAAAACGGAGCGGCTGGGTTCGATCTCATGAATCCGGCGGCGAATGGTTTCTCCCATCGCCGCGGGATCGCCGTGAGTGCGCACCAGGTAGAAAGGATCGGGATTGGTCGCGCTGCGGCACCAATATACCAGCGGGCCGGGCGCGCGATCGAGGCCGGTTTCGCGCGCGTCCTCCACGATCCCTGTGATCCGTGAGGGGGGAATGTACAAGCCCGGCGCCGTGAAGGAGTGGCCGATTGCCGGCGAATTTTTATAGTACGCGGCCGCAAACGCACGGCTTACCACCACACGCGGTACGCGGTCATCCGTAGCGGGGCAGAATTCGCCTTCGAGTAACGGAATCTGCATGGTCTCGAAATATCCGGCGGAGACAAAGCGCACCGCCGCTGTCATCTTGCCTTCAGATTCGGCGCGGCCCTCCTCCGGCTTGATTTCGACCGGGAACGCAAACGGGGCCCCCGGCAGGGTGCTGGACGATGCCGCCGCCTCCACGCCCGGAATGTTCGCGAGAAAGTCGACGGTCCGGCTGACGCGCTGTAGGAGATTGTTCATGTTGGTGGTTTCGCCCCAGGAGCCGCTGATGCGGAAGGTCAGGATGTGTGCGACTTCGAAACCCGGCTTCACGCGGCTGAGAGCGTCCAGGCTGCGGACCAGGAGTCCGGCGGCGGCCAGCAACGTTACCGCGAGCATGACCTGCACGCCCACCAGTAACCATTGCAGCGGATGCCGCCCGGAGACCTGCGTCCGGCTCGCGGCGGCCAGGCCGCTCGAAACATCGCGCCGCGTGCCGGCGATGGCGGGAAGCAGGCCGCAAAGCAGCGTCACGACAATGGAACACGCGAGGGAGTACATCACTACGCGGCCGTCAAGATGGATTTCTTCGACGCGCGGCAAGTTTGCGGCGAGGCTGCGAAAAATCTTCGAGGCGCCAGCGGCCAGCAGCAAGCCGGCCGCCGCGCCGCAGAGCGCGAGCACGAAGGCCTCCGCCAACAGTTGTCCCGTCACGCTGAGCCGCGAAGCGCCCAGTGAGTATCGGATGGCGATCTCCTGCCGCCGCGAGGTGGAACGGGCTAATAGCAGTGCGGCGATGTTGGCGCACGCGATCACCAGCAGCAGGGACACGGAACCGAACAAGATCCACAGCGACTGGCGCGATCCCGCCACGATCGTATCTTTCAACCGTTCGATTGAAGTGCCGAGCGGCGCGTCGGTCTTGGGAAACTGTTCCGCCAATCGCGATTGAACGGCGGCGAGATTCGCGCGCGCCTGTTGAATGGTTACGTCCGGTTTCAACCGTCCGATCACGATAAACCAGGTGGATTCGCGGCTCAGCGAGTAAGGAGCATCGGGCCAGTTGGGAGACCAGATGTCCACGCCGCGCTCCGGAAACGCGAAGGACGCGGGCATCACGCCCACGATCGAGTACGAATACTGATTCAGCCGCAGGATCTTGCCCAGCGCACCCGGGTCCGCGCCGAAACGGCGGCGCCAGAACCGGTCGCTGATGAGAATGGCGTTCGGTCCGCCGTTGTGCTCTTCGGACGGCGTGAAGCCGCGGCCCGACTCCGGCGATACGCCCCAGACGTCCAGGAAGCGCGGCGCAACCAGGGCTCGCGTGAGGCGCTCCGGAAGCGCGCCGGTGGTCTCCGAGTCATCTTCGGTGTAGTAGCCGGTGATTCCCTGGAAGGTCGAGTTCATGCGGTTCCAGTCTTCCAATCGAACCGGCGCGACATAGGTGGTGGGGTTCTTGGGATCGTGCTGATAAAGACGCATCAGTCGATCGCCATCAGGAAACGGCAGAGGCCGCAGCAGCACCGCGTCGATGCCCGAAAATACCGCGCTATTGGCCCCGATTCCCAGCGCCAGCGTAAGCACCACCGCAACGGTGAAGCCGGGCGCTTTGGCTAAGGACCCGGCCGCCAGACGAAAATTGCGAAGAAGGACTCCCATGCCCGCTGTGCTCCCAACAGGCAAGTACCGGCTTGGGCGATTTTGGTTACGCGGTAACTTCCACCATCACGGGAGCTAGTTTCCTCCGTCCGATGCGCACTTCCAGAGGATGGCGGCCCGGGCCGACCTGCTCCGGCAAGCGGAAATTTACTTCGAAGCGCTGCGGGCGCGGATCGGCGCAGAAAAATTCGAGGTCGTTTACGGGGAAACCGCCGATGGCGGCTTCGATTTCGTGCGGGCGCGCGATCTCCTCCAGCACCATTTTGATGGTGCGCGTTTCGCTGCGATTCTCCGCGACCAGATTGATGCCGTCAGTGACGGAACGGATGCGTGGAACGGAGGGGGGCGGGGGAATTACGCGCAGAGTGGCGGGTGGCGAGATGGTGCGTCCCAGCCACCGGACTTCGACGGGAAGCAATCCGGTTGCTTCCAACTCCGGTAGGATTACCGAGACTTGCTGCAAGCCGGAGTGATCCGGCGGGCCGATATAGGTCACGGTTCCGAAGTTGTCGCCGACGATGACGCGCAGGTGGTGCAGACCGGCATCGGCGGGAAGATTTTCGATCCACAGATTGATGGAGGCGAACGGGCCTCGGCAAGGGGCCAGCGGCTCCGAGCTGTGCGCGTTGGTGATGCGGCGGATGCGCACGGCGGGTTGCGGTTGCGGCTGATCCGATTCGGAAGCTTCAAACTGTTGCCGGCTCAGTTCCTCGCTCCAGCCCGCAGGCCGCTTGCGCCAGGTGGTCCACAAATATTGCGTGAAGGCGTTTTCCAGCGCGAGCACCTGGAAATCCTGATAGCCGGCGAATTCCAGCAGTTCACCCGCGGTGAACCGCGCGCCAGACCAGGTGTTGTAGCTTTCGTCCGCGTCGCTGGGGCGAGACAGGCCGTTGAAGTGCAAGCGCGCCAGTCCGCCGCTCTTCAAGACGCGCCGAACCTCCCGCAGGTACTGAAACACGACTTCACGGCTGGGGACGTGCTGGAAGACCGCGTAGGAGTAAACGAAGTCGAAGGTGTCATCCGCAAACTGGGCGAGGCTCGCGCCATCGGTTGCATGGGGATGGGCGTTGGGGATGTCGCGCAGCTTTTCGCGCGCCAGAGCGATCATCTCGTCCGAGACGTCGACGCCGTGAATCTCGACGAAGTGGCGGCTCATAGGCCGCATCAGCCGGCCCGGCCCGCAGCCGATCTCGAGGGCTTTCCAGTCGCCGCGCTGGGCGATCGGCACGCGGCGCAATTCGGCTTCAAGAGAGTTAATTACTTCGGTGGCGGTGGCGAAGAAGCCGGCCTCGTCCTGATCGCGGCGGCCGAAAGCGACATAGTAGCCCGCGTCCTCGCGCGCGCGAGCGTTCCAATCCTCCCGCATGCGGGAACTTTCATCGAACTCGCGGAGCGGCGGGCGGAGATCCGGAAATGAAGAATCGTCGGGCATCGCTAGCAGGCCGCCGTTACTTGCGGCTGGAGTACTTGTTGAGCTCGGTCAAAAGTTGGGTCGCTGCCGGAGGAGGCGCTACGTTGCCGGTGACAATCTCCCGATTCTTGATCTCGTGGCCGTACAGTTCTTTGTTCCAATCGTCATCGCCGCGAAGGGTCGCCCCAGTGAGTGCGATCCCGCCGAAGAGGCCTTTGGAGCGCGACCAGGTGAGGATTTCCGCAGTGAGGAAGGCGTCCGTCTCGGCCTGCGCGGAGCGGCCCACCGGGCCCGCTGTGGCCTGCGCGTCTCCGCCGAGAGTGAATTTGCTGGAGAGCAGGCGGTTCATCCCGCTTTTGTTCATGATGAGCATGAAGACGTCAATCTCTTCGCCGCCGATCTGGAAACCGACGCTGCCGCCTTCAATTCGGATGGAACCTGGAGCGGACCATCCCACGCCGTCCGCTTTGCGGCAAGTGACGAATCCCTTGCCGTACTTTCCGCCGAACACGAAGGCGCCTTCTTTAAGCGCGGGTACGATGACGAAGCACTGCGCGCGATTGATAAGACCTTGGGGGATGGACTTGTCGGGAATGCCCATGACTTCCTTGAACGCCTCGGCGGCCGCGGTGAGGCGGTCGGTCGCGAGCGGAGCGGCGTGCGATAGCGCGGCTCCCATCGCTATTAAAGAAAACAATTTCAGTCTCATATGTTCGATCTCCCGTAGACGAAAAAGGCTTCAAGAGAATGATCGCACAAGCCGGACGGGCGTTACTGCAAACCTTAGCCGCGCGACCTTGTTCACTTCACGCAACCGTATTCACGCGACCCTACTCACGTTCCACGGTGCTCGAAACCTCGGCCTGGCGCACGCCATGGAGCTTGCGGATCTGGCGGCAGATTTCGGCCGTCACCCGCTCCACCGGCTCATGCTCATCCAGAACCAATTCCACTTTGAGGTAAACGTCCGTCCGCACCATGCCACGATGATACTTCCGCTCGCGCGCCGGATGCTACGATGGAGGCGTCTTCACGTAGACTCCGCGTTCGGCTTGGCCCGGCGCTTGGCTCCAACGCCGGAGCCGATAAGTAAAGATGGCGAACGTTCCCTGCAAGCTGTGTGAAAAGAAGCGCGCGCGGCGGCACTGTCCCGGCGTCGACGGCGAGATCTGTCCGTCGTGCTGCGGTGAGGAGCGCGAAAACACCATCGATTGCCCGCAGTCCTGCGAGTATCTTCAAGAGGCCCGGCTGCGGGAGCAGCCGGCGCACCGGGCGGAGGAAGAACTTCCGCACCCGGACGTCCGGGTAACTGAGGATTTCCTCGGGACGGCATGGCGATTTGGTGGGGTGGCTTTCGGCCGCCTTGGTTCGAGCGATGGAAGCGGCGCACGCGGTGGACTCCGATGCACGCGAGGCTTTGGATGCGCTGGTGCGAACCTACCGTACGCGAGAGTCGGGATTGATTTACGAGACGCGGCCGGACAATCCTTATGCCGCGAGGATCCAGGATGCACTGAAAGAGTCCCTGGAGGAGCTGCGCAAAGCCATGGCGGAGGCGCCGGGCTTGCAAGCGGTGATCCCTGAATCATTGCGCGACGCCGACGTTCTGGGCGTGCTGGTTTTCCTGGTGCGGGTGGAAGTCCAGTATGACAACGGCCGGCGGAGAGGGCGGGCGTTCCACGATTTTTTAAGCCGGCACTTTCCACTCCCGCCATCTAATGAGCCGGCAGCGAATCAATTGAGCATATGAGCGGGAGCGGCTACGTAGTCTTCGCGCATGGGTCGAGCGTGGAATCGGCCAATGAGGCGGTGCGCACGGTTGCTCGCGACCTGGCGCGAGCCGGAGGGTTCGATGCAGTGGTCGCGGCGTTCCTGGAGGGCGGCAAGCCGGATCTTTCGGAAGCTGTACAGGAACTGGCAGCGCGCGGCGTTTCGCGAATCGTCGTGATCCCGTATTTTTTGACGCTCGGGCTGCACCTGCAACGCGATTTGCCGAGGCTGGTGAACGAAGTTCGCAGAAGCAATCCCGGAGTCGAGCTGGATGTGACGCCTCCGCTGGATGGTCATCCGGCGATGGTTGACGCGCTGCTGGCGAGGGCGCGGGAGTCGTGATGCAGGCGAAGCTGATTGAACGAGTGGAGGTCGCGCCGGGCCTGGGCAGCTTCGTTTTCGAGGCTGAGAACGGGGACGGATTCGATTTCAAGCCCGGGCAGTTCGTTTCGTTCACGGCCCAGGTCGGCGGAAAACGGATCACGCGGGCCTACTCGATCGCGTCAGCTCCGTCGCCCGCGCACCTGGCATTGCGCAGGTTTGAGCTGTGTCTCAACCTGGCGCCGGAGGGCATTTTCTCGCCGCTGCTGTTCTCGATGCAGTCCGGAGACACGGTTGAGATGCGGTCTCCGCTGGGAACGTTCGTGCTGCGGCAACCGCCCAGGGATTCGGTATTCGTGGCCACGGGAACCGGCATAGCGCCGTTCCGCTCCATGCTGCGGGCGCACCTGAACGATGCTTCGCCGCAATTCACGCTGCTGTTCGGAGTGCGCTATGAATCGCACCTGATGTATCGCGCGGAGTTCGAGGATCTGGCGGCGCGTTTTGCGCAGTTCCGTTTTTGGCCCACGCTCAGCCGTCCGGGAGCGGATTGGACGGGGCGGACGGGGCATGTGCAGGCGCATCTCGAAGAAGCACTGGAAGGACGGCGGGACGTCGATGTGTACTTGTGCGGGCTGAAGCTGATGGTGGATGACGTGCGCGCCCGGCTGAAAGCCGCCGGCTTCGACCGCAAGCAAATCTTCTACGAGAAATACGACTGATGCAAGCACGGACCTGGACCCTGATCGTGGGCGTGTTGCTGGTATTCGGGGCGGTCGCGGCGATCATGGTCAAATTGATGCCCGCGCCGTTGACGGATTCCGACTTTTTGGTGATCGGGTCGGTGGCGACGCTGGTGTCGCTGCTGGTGCTGTTCTTCGGGTTGGTAGGCACGCGGATGAAGGGCGGGGATATGTTCTTCAAGCGGCGCAAGAAGCCGCGAGAGTGACAGGCCGGTGTAGGCTGAAACGGTATGCCCAGCTACGTCGGCGCGATCGATCAGGGCACCACCAGCACTCGCTTCATCGTTTTTGACCGTTCCGGCCGCGTCATCTCCATGGCGCAGCAGGAGCACGAGCAGATCTATCCGCAGCCCGGCTGGGTGGAGCACGACCCTGAGGAGATTTGGCGGCGCACACGAGCGGTGATTGCGGAGGCGATGGCGCGCAGGGAGTTGCGTGCGCCGGATCTGGCCGCGGTCGGGATCACCAACCAGCGCGAGACGACGATTGTGTGGGACCGGCGGACGGGCGAGCCGGTACACAATGCCATCGTGTGGCAGGACGCACGCGTGGCGGCCGATGTCGTCCGGTTTTCGAACGACGCCGGGCATGACCGTTTCCGGCGCAAAACGGGTCTGCCCCTGACGACTTACTTCAGCGGGCTGAAGCTGCGCTGGATCCTGGAGCATGTGCCGGGTGTGCGCGAGCGAGCCGAGTCTGCCGAGGTGCTGTTCGGCACGGTGGATACTTACCTTGCCTGGCTGCTCACCGGCACACATGTTACGGACGTCACTAACGCCAGCCGGACGCAACTCATGAACCTGGCGACTTTGGATTGGGATCGCGAGATTCTGGAGGCTTTCGATATTCCGGAAGCCATGCTGCCGCGCATTGCGTCGAGCAGCGAGATTTTCGGCGAAGTGCGGACGCCGGAGCTGGCGGGAGTGCCGTTGGCGGGGATGCTGGGAGATCAGCAGGCGGCTTTATTGGGGCAAACGTGCTTCCGGCCCGGCGAGGCGAAAAACACATATGGCACCGGATGTTTTTTGCTGATGAACACGGGCGAGCAGGCGGTGGAGTCGCGGCATGGGTTGCTGACCACGGTGGCCTACCGGCTGGGATCGGGGCCGGCGCATTATGCCCTGGAGGGCAGCGTGGCGATCGCGGGCGCGCTGGTGCAGTGGCTGCGGGACAATCTCGGCATCATTGGGTCCAGCGCGGAGATCGAATCTTTGGCGCGATCGGTGAAAGACAACGGCGGAGTATATTTTGTACCCGCGTTCTCCGGCCTTTATGCGCCGTACTGGAAGGATAGCGCCCGGGGTGTGATCGTGGGGCTCACGCGCTATGCCAACAAGGGACACCTGGCGCGAGCCGTGTTGGAGGCGACGGCCTTCCAAACGCGGGAGGTGATCGAGGCCATCGAAAAGGATTCGGGCATTCGGCTGGACGTGTTGCGCGTGGACGGAGGCATGGTGGGGAACGACTTGCTGATGCAATTTCAGGCCGATATCGCGGGGCGGCCGGTGGTGCGTCCGGCGATTCACGAGACGACGGCGTTGGGCGCGGCTTTCGCGGCGGGGCTCGCCACCGGGTTCTTCAAAGATCTGGAGGACCTACGGTCGCAGTGGTGCGAGGAGCGGAGCTGGGCTCCGGCGATGGAAGAGGCGTCGCGAGAGCGGTTGTACGCGCAGTGGAAGAAGGCGGTGACCCGGTCGTTCGACTGGGCCGAGTGAGGTCTACGAGGACGTGGCCGCGAATGCGGGCGGACAAAAACTTAAAGGCGGAAGAGCTTTACCCGAGCGCGATGGCCCTTGGCGAGTTTCGCGTCGCTGGTGTAGAGGGTCGCGCCGGTGCCCTCGGCAAGAGCGATGTAGGCTGCATCGTAGGCAGTGAAGTTGTGGCGAAGTTCCCAGATGCGAGGGAGGAATAGGGTGTGGGAGTGGCGTTGCACAGGAAGGATCTCCAGCTCTGTTAGCATGTTTCCTGTAAGGTAGGGGTCGATGCGCTGGGCCGCGGCAAGCCTGCGCAAGGCGCTCAGCACCTCAATGTCGAGGAGGTGCGGCGCGATGACCTTATCCCCGGTTCCCCACACCGCTTCCCGAAGCGAGACGGCCAGGGGCCCGCGTATCAGAAGCTCCACGACAGCGGAGGCATCGACCACGATCATCGCGAATCCCGCAGTTCCCGGATAATCTCGGCAGCGCTGCGCTTGGTTGGGATGGGCTTATTTCGGCTCACGCGGTCCAGCCACTCATCCATGGTGGGGAGTGCGGCGGCATGCTCCAGTTCTCTCCTGGCAAAGTCGGAAAGGGACATTCCGGCCTTGGCGGCGCGGGCCTTCAGAGTGCGGTGGAGCTGATCCGGCACATTCCGGATCTGGATCATCTTTGACATGCTTTCAGTATAAAAGCATGTGCCGCACATGCGCTAAGGCTGGCTGAGCCATTGGGAGAGTTCGATGTCGGCGGAGCGGATTTCGTCTGCGCGGCCGAAGCGGTCCGTGTTGATGCGGCGGAGGCAGCGGATGGCGAGTTGGGCGGCCTGGCGGCCAAGGGGGGATTTGCCGGAGTCGTGGACGACATCCCGGAGGATCAGGTAGGCGCGCCAGTACTCTTCCTGATCGTCTTTTAGCTTGCGCTCACCGTCGACGGCAGCCTCGTGCTGGACGCCGCCGAGCCGGTAGTCGGAGTTGGCATAGAGGGCGTAGCGCTGGACACCGCCCCAGAGCTGGTCGTTGAAATAGAGGCGGTCTTCATTGGAGGCGATGTAATCGGCGAGTTTGAATTTGGCTTGCTGGAGGTCCGCCGGCGCTCGATCCGCGCGAAGGGATTCCTTATAGAGAGGCGCGAGCCTCCGCATGCGGGCGGCGCGGGTGGGTGCATTGATGGATTGGTAGGTTTGCGCGGCTTCCTCGTATTTGTTTTCGCGGGCGAGGCGGACGGCGAGGGAATACTTGACCAGACGAGTCTGGTTCGCGCCGATGTTCGGATACTTGGCGAGGAAATCGTTCAGGGCCTGGAGCGGGGCTTCGGAATCGAGAAGCAGGCTGAGGTCCCAGCCGGAGTAGGCCCAGTAGACGGACATGTCCTCGTTGCCCTCGCTCAGATACGCCGGTTCATCGTTGGTGAATAGAGAAGGCTTGAGGAGAGCGTAATGAATCTCCTCAACAGCATTGCCGAGCTCGCGGTAGACCCCCACGAGGCCGTAAGCGGCGGCAGCTTTTTGAGCGGTGGATGCGAGGCTGGAACGGAAGACATCGAGGAGGGGTTGCTCGGCTGCGGAGTAGTCGTGCGTGAGATATTGGGACGACGCGAGCATCCAGAGGAAGTCAGGCTCGGAGCGGACCGGGGAGCTGGCCGGAAGCATGGCGGCGATTTTGAGCGCCGAGGGAGGGTCGCCCATGCGGAGGGCAGTGCGCATACTCAGGAGCGCGAGGGCGCTGGAGCCCGTTCCGGACTGGAAGAGACCCTGGTGTTTTTCGAGCAACGCTTGGATGCGCGGGTAGGCTTGCGCGGATTGATCGGGGGATGCGGGCGGACGGTAGTTGCCGATGCGGGCGCTTTCGTAGCTGGGATCGCCGTAATTGGGCCAGTGCGGATTGGTGGCGAGTTGGATGGCGAAGGCGGCGTGTTCCGGGGCATCGAAGTAGTCTTCGAGATGGGTCAGAAGATCGGGGCCGCCGTCGTAGCCGTAGGTCATCTGGAGTGACGTTAGAACGGTCTCGCGGCTCAGGTTGGAGCCGTTGCGGTTCAGTTCATCGAGGTAGATTTTGCCGGCCGAGGTGCGATCGCCGAGGACGTAATCGACGTGCGCGAGCCAGCCGCGGGCTTCGCTTAGAAACTCGGGCGTACGGGCGGTTTTGAGAAACTCTTCGAGTTTCTTTTTCGCGCTGAGGAGGGGGGCGGGGTTGGCGGCGTCGCCCAGTCGCATGTCAATCTTGGCATCAATAAGATCGATCTCTTCACGGTCTTTGGGGGTTAGCGATCGATCCGCGCGGGCGGCGGCGAGGGCCTCACGCTGCGGAGTGGGATCGAAGCCGGCAGAATCGTCTGCTCCCAAGTCCGGCTGAGGGATTGACTGGTAGGCTGCGCGGAGCTTGGAGAGAGTTGAATCGCCCTGGACCTTCACCATGCCGGCAAATGGAGCGGAGATGCGGCGGACACCTCGCCTCTCAAAGCTCGCAGCGTGCTTGGCAAAGGGCAACCAGAAGTGGGCGTCAAGGTATTCGCGAAGGGATTCGTCGAAGGGGCAAGCGCAAAGGAGGCCGAGCGCGGCGAATAGCAGGATCGAGGAGCGGAAGATCTTCATTGGATTGGCTGGACGGTGAATTGAACCGGGGTTTTGGAGACGGCGCGGCCGAGGAGGAGGCGTGGACGGCCGCCATAGGGCGGAAGGGAGAGTTCCAGGTCGGACGGACTGGACATTCGGATGGGCATGGTCTGCTCCGGGAGGAAGTATTCCAGCTCAGCGGAGGCGTGGATGCGGTACCGGACGGGCGTTGAACTTAGGGTGGGGGCGTTCAGGAGGAAAAGGTCCGCGCAGGAGACGGTCGCGCAGCCGCGGTTCGTGGGTTCGATGGACGGCGCGGGCTTCCGGGCGGGCGGGCCCGCGCCGGCGGCCGCGAGGACTTCGGAGGGGTCCATTGCAAGGACTTCGTTGTAGTTCGGCCAGCGGAAGAAGAGAACTCCGACGCAGTTCCCGCCGGTGCGCCGGGCGGCCTGGACAGACCCCTGGATGGTTGAGGCCGTGGGTAGCGTGAACTGAATGGTGTTGCCGGGCGCGAAGTGGTTGTAGCCTATGGCAGTGCTTCGCGTGGCGCGGTAGGTGAGGACCAGCTCGCCGGCTTGGTTGTGGCTAGTTTCGAGCGCGAAGGCCGGGTTTCCGGCAACGTCGATAGGAGCGAGATCGGCGGGGAAGCCAAAGCGCCCGTCGGTCGCACGGCCGAAGCTGGAGATGCCGATGCGAAAGCGCTTGCTGAACCGGTTGAAAATGGGACCCCATTTGGCCGCGTCGAGCTTGGCGGCAATTGCCCCGGTTGGGCCGAAGATGCTGGGCTGGCCAACGTCGTAGAACTGCGGGACAAACTCGTCCGCCTGTTGAATCACTTGGGCGATTTGGGTGCCGTCGCGGAACCAGTCGAGCAGAGCCGTAATTGAGAGACCAAAGCCGGGCGGCAAGCCTTTGCGAAGCTCGCGCAGGAAATCGGCGTACTGGGCCAGCGACGCGGTGGGGCTGTCAATATCTAGCTGGACACCCACCGCGTTTAAATGCTTTTGCGCCGCGATGGCGCGGAGGATTAGGATTTTCTGGGTGAGGAGCGGAATAGCGGCCACGTCGGGGACGGCCTGATGGTTGAAGCGGAAGGTCATCCAGTACTCGTGCGCAGCGGGAAGGTTGTCCGGGATGATCCCGTCCACCACCAAGTGCGTGAGGTAGGGCTCCTGGAGGATGTCTCCGGCCTGGAAATAGAGGACGTCCAAAGTGAGACCCTCCGGGGCCCGAGCGGGAGCGCTGTAGCCGCGCCAAAGCCAGAAGCCGGTGGACCATTTGGCGGGAGGTTGCTGGCTGCGCAGCGCTCCGCCGCAGCCGGCGAGGACGACTGGGGCCAGCAACAAGGCCAGCCGGGCGCGGAGGGGCATGCTATTTCCTCAAAAGAATGGTGGTCTCCTTGCGGTAAAAATGGGCCGGCCAGAAGACTACCGGCTTCCATTTTAAGCCCCATTGTTGTTGCGTGAACAAAATAATTTCGCGTAAATCGCCGTCGATCCAGACGTGAAAGTGGATGCTGTAATCCTCGCGCATGAGGTTTGTGACGGCTTGGTCAAAGCCGGGATCGGACGGGCTCTGGCGGCCGATGTGTTCGACCCAGTCGGCGTAGTGGGCGCGGCGGTCGAAGCGCTCGGGGTGGTCATGCTCGTCGATCAGGTGCCGGAGCGGCGTGCGGGAGCGGGGGGCATCGAAGGTGTAGCGCTTGTCGGGGACCTTAAGGAGCAGAACGCCGCCGGGCGCGAGGGCTTCATACCAGTTCCGGAGAGCGAGGAGGGGTTGAGGCAGATGCTCGATCACGTGGCTGGCGATGAGGAAGTCGAGGCTGCCTGGACGGACGGGGAGCTGAACGGCGTCGGCGAGGAGATCGACATGGGTGATCTGGCCGCGGAGTTCGGGGTAATGCTGTTCGAGCGCGGCGTGGCCGAGGCGGTCGGCGTAGAACACGCGAGCGTCCGCGGGAACGGGGAAGCGCCGCCAAAGCGCCCCGATTTCGAGGCCGCGGCCGCGGAGGTAGCGCCGAAGGTAGCGGTTTTCGAGCCAGCGGAGGGGCGCGCCTTTGGTCATTCGGGGGTCATTCGGGCTCGGAAAGGACGCGGGCGAAAACGTCCGCATCGACATTCGAGCCGGTGAGGATGACGGCGGCGCGCCGTCCCGAGATTCGATGGCGTTCCTGAAGGAGGGCCGCCAGAGCGGCTGCCCCGGCGCCTTCAGCGGTGTTGTGGGTATCGGTGAAGAGATGGCGCATGGCGGCCCGGATTTCGGAGTCGCCAACGGTGACGACGCGGGACACGCCGGAGAGAATGTGCGCCAGAGCGCACGGGTCCGGGACGCGGCAGGCCATGCCGTCGGCGATGGTGGGGCTGACATCGGCCGAGATCGGTTGGCGGGCGGCGAAGGAGCGGGCATAGGCGGGGGCGCTGGCGGCGACGACACCCACGATTTCAGTTTTGAGATTGAGTGCGGCGCGCGCCGCCATGGCTCCGCAGATGCCAGAGCCGAGACCGATGGGGACGTAGACGATATCGAGATCGGGGACGGATTCGAAGAGCTCAAGATAGCAGGTGGCGACGCCACGGACGAGGAGCTCGTGGAAGGAGGGGACAAAGTGGAGGCGTTGTTCGGCGGCTATTTGAGAGGCATGGTCGAGAGCAGCGTTGAAGTCGTGGCCGGATTCGATCAGTTCGGCGCCGAGGGCTCGCATGGCGGCGTTCTTTTCGCGGCTGTTGCCGTGAGGGACGACGATGACACACGGGAGGTTATGAAGCCGGGCGCAGAAGGCGATGCTTTGGCCGTGGTTGCCTCGGGTGGCGGCGATGACGCCGGAGGGTTTGGGCTGCTTCTTTAGCAGGTCTTCGAAATAAATCGGGCCGCCGCGGAGCTTGAAAGCTCCGACGGGGGTATGGTTTTCATGCTTGACCCAGACCTCCGCGCCCGTGCGTCGGCACAGGAGGGGCCAGAGGATGGCGGGAGTGGGTGGAATGACGGAATGGACCAAGCTAGCGGCAGAGCGGAGGGAAGCCATATCGGGCAGGTAGTCCACTCCATTCAGGATCGCCGATTCCAGCGGTAACATAAATTGGCGCGGGAGCCGTCCTAAACGGTGATGAGTCTTCGGTTGACAAATGGGGCGACGACTGAGGCGACGACTGAGGCAACCGCGGGAATGACGAGACGCTTGGCCATTCGGAGGGGGTTGGGGGTTCCGCTGGGGCTAGCCGCCTTCGGTTGCAGAGCCTTCGGGGCGAAGGATTTTTGGAATGACCGCAAGCCGGAGCAATGGACGCCGGCCGAAGTGAAGGAGCTGTTGTCGAAGTCGCCCTGGGCCAAGGACGCGGAGGTGAAGGATAACGGCGAGGTAGGCTCAGTGGGAGCGCCTCGGGCGGGGCGGCGGGCCCAAACCAGCCGGACGCAGGGCGGGACGGCGCAGAGCCCCAGTCCCAAGATCGAATGGAAGGCGTGCGTGCGGTGGGATTCGGCGCTGCCGGTAAGGGAAGCTCTGAAGGGCGCGGGCCCGAAGGACTTCGAGCAGTTTTACATACTGAACGTGATTGGGAATTTGCCGAACGCGATTCCTTCCGCGGATAATCCGGGGGATCAGGCAGCGCTGGCGTACATGAAAGAGACCACCAAGCTGCAGCACAAGGGCGATGAGATTCATCTGGCTCGCTTGGAGGACGCTCCGGCGAGCGAGTTATCGCCCGCGGGCGTGTGGTTCTATTTTTCGCGCATGCTGGCGCTGATGCCGGAAGACAAAGAGGCGACGTTCGTCACGAAGATGGGGCCGCTGGAGGTGAAGTGCAAGTTCACCCTCAAAGACATGCTCTATCACGGAAATTTAGAGTTGTAACATAGGATTCGTGGAGGGAAATCTCCAGGAATTTTCGGCTACCTATGACCGGACGGCGAAGATCTTGTCGTCCCTGTGCGCCGTAGTGGTTTTGATCCCGGGGGTGATGAGCCGAAACCTCCTCATCGCAGCCGTGGGTTTGGTGGTGCTCGGGTTGGCGTATGTGTTCTCGCCGCGAGGATACGCGATCTCCCAAGATTCGATTTTGGTCAAGCGGATGATTGGGGCCGTGCGTGTGCCGCTGAGCGGGATCCGCGTAGTGCGAGCGGCGGCGGCGAGCGATTTCCGCGGCTGCATCCGGTTATTCGGGAGCGGAGGGTTGTTCGGTTATTACGGGACGTTCCGGACAACGGCTCTGGGCAAGTGCACGTGGTATATGACGGACCGCAGCAAGGCTGTGGTGGTGATGGCCGAAGGGAAGACGGTCCTGCTTAGTCCGGAAGATGTGGAGGGGTTTTTAGGCGCGGTCCGCATGGTGCACCCGGCGGCGAAGGTTTCATCGGCGGAAGATGCGGCGATGTTCGCGCCGATCGAACCGGGTGGGAGCGGCAACCCGGTGGTGTGGGTGGCTGCGGCGATGGCAGTCGTGGGGGTGGTGGTCGCGGCGGCGATGTTGTATTCGCCGGGGCCTCCTGCTGTCGATTTGACGGATTCGAGCGTGACGGTTCATGACCTGTTCCACAGCGTGACGGTGAATGCGGCCGCGGTCGACGTGCCGCAGGTTCGCGTGGTGGATCTGGATGAGGATTCGGGCTGGCGTCCGGCGTGGAAGCTGCGGGGGTTCTCGAATCCCTTCTACCGGTCCGGCCTGTTCCGCGCGGCTAACGGACGCGAAGTGCAGTTCTTCGCCGGAAAGAGCAGCCGGTTGGTGCTGCTTCCGCCGAAAAGCGACGGCACGCCGGTGCTGATCGAAGCGCCGGAGCCTGAAACGCTGGCGGCGGAGTTACGGAAGGACTGGGGCGGCCGTCCGTAATCGATATCAGTCACATGGCGCGGACACGCCGCGCATATCAGTTTCCGTCGGGGTGCCGTTCAGGTGGTCAATAACGAAAGCCGGCGCCATCACTTGACGCGATTCCAGCTTCAGTCCGAGCTGTTTGAGTGCCTCGAAAATCGAGATGGCGCCATCCGGTTCGGAGGCACGGGCTTCGGAGGTAATCGCCTCGCCTTCCGCTTTCGGCGTTCCGCGGTTTGAAAACACCGAGGGCGAGCTGAAATTGATCGTGATGTCATAGCGGCCATCGATTTCCGTGGCGTCCACCACCGGACCGCCTGCTCCGTTTCCAGGACGATTCAGTTCGGCGGCAAACTGCACCAGTGTCATGTTGCGGCAGGTAAGCAGCCGTGAGGCGAGGGGATTGGTGAGCCTGGGGTCCTTGCCGTCGGGGCCAGGACCTTCCTTGCATCCCGTGCGATTTGCCGGATCCGCCTTGCGAAGCTTCGGCTTGCTTGCCATCAGCGCGTAGCCTGGGACCGGCCGGTTCTCATAATGCGCGACCAATCCGAAGCGATCCGCCAGCAGCGCGCGCAGCATCGACCGCATGGTATCGATATCCACGCCATTCCATACCGGCCCGTTCCATCCCATCGCCGCGTCCTCCTCGGCTGGAGCTTTTGCGACGACGGTGTAACAAGTCCCGTCCAAGGATTTTGGCCCGCCCACGATCCGATGAGTGTTGTTTTCGCCAAGCGTTTCGAGAATCAGGCCTCTCAACGTCATGTTTACGCGAATGCTGCCGCCGGGGCGAATCGCCACATTCCCGCAGGGCGCATCGGGCTCATTCGGCCTGATGTCCGCAACTTCGAACTTGGGCTGGATTAGCGGCATCGCCGGCAGCTTCGGATCCTTGATGCCATCGATGACCACCACCGCTGTTGCAACCTTGACCGAACTCAGTTTCAATCCGAGTTGCTTCTCGAAAGCGTCGAAGATGGTAATGGCCTCGCCGGCCGCGAGGAGCCGCGAGATAGACGTTCCGGGGAGACCAAGTGAACTTGAAATCCCAGTTCCCTTCCAGACCGGTCCGATCCAGTACGGGGCGGTTCAACAGATACCCGGCGGTTTCGCGGATTCCAGGCAGGGCCTTGGCGAAGGCCGCCACGGTCATATTGCCGCAGAAGTAAGTGACGGGCGGCTGAGGCGAGCCTCGAGGGGCGGGAGGATTCGGCCCCGGCAATATGTCGCACCCGGTTGGTCTGGAGCCGTTCGATTGCGGCATCAGCGGCTTCTTGCCCGCCGTAACCGCGAATGCCGGGACATCCCTGTTGCCGATGTGTACGGCGAGCTGAAAGCGATCCTTCAGGAACGCCTGCAACATGGTCCTGAGGGCCTCGGGAGTTACATTTGCGGGAACCGCAGCCCTTAAATCGAACCTGCTGTTATCCAGCCATTCCGGTCCGCCCACAACATTGTCAGCGTCGATGTTCCAGGCGGTTCGGATCAAGTCGACCGCGGTCGCGTTGCGCAATTCGTAGCGCCCGCGAAATAACCGGCTCCGCATTTCGGGAATCGTGTTCGGCCCGCTGAGGCGAAGGTCGGCGGCTTCAAAGCGCGGCGCCGGCTGAGCGTGAATGGCGCACAGAAGCGACGTTGCCAGGAACGAGATCGGGATCGAGCATGGCAGTCCGGACACCTGTGTCAATTATGACTGTTGCCCGGATGGGCCGCAGACTTAGCTGAGCAACTGCGCGTCGACGGTGATTTTGGTGTTGTAGAGCTTGGACACCGGACAGCCGGTCTCGGCCGCGTGGACCGCCTTATCGAAGGCCTCTTGGGAGGCTCCGGGGACCTTGGCCTTGAGCGCCAGATGGCTCTCGGTTATGGAGAAGCCGCCATCTTTTTGCTCCAGGCTGATGGTGCAGGTGGTGTCGAGGGACTCGGGCTTGAGACCCGCTCCGGCGAGCTGCGCGGAGAGAGCCATGGTGAAACAGCCGGCGTGAGCGGCGGCGAGCAGTTCCTCGGGATTGGTTCCAGAGCCCTGCTCGAAGCGGCTATGGAACGAATAGGGTGTGTTCGAAAGGGTTCCGCTGGCCATGGAAATAAATCCGTGACCGCTCTTCAAATCTCCTTGCCATTTAGCGCTTGCGACTCGATTCATGAATGTCTCCCTTGGGTTGATTCCTTCCTGACCGTATACGTTCCAGGAACCTGACGGAAGGAGATAGCCAGGCGGTTCCAGCCATTGATGGCGACGATCGCCATGGTCAAGCTTACCAATTCGTCCTCGGTCAAGTGGGCGCGGACACGCTCGAAGAGATCGTCCGGGGCGTGGGAGCTGGCGATTTCCGTCACAGCTTCGGTCCATTCGAGCGCGGCGCGCTCGCGGGGAGTGTAGAAGGGAGTTTCGCGCCAGACGCTGACCGAATAGAGGCGCTGTTCGGTTTCACCGGCGGCGCGAGCGTCTTTGGTGTGCATGTCAATGCAGTAGGCGCAGCCGTTGATGAGGGAGGCTCGCAGGCGGACCAGTTCGAGTAGCGAGGTTTCGAGGCCGGATTCGCGGGCGTATTTCTCCAGGCCCAACATGGCCGTGTAAGCCGCTGCGTGGCGGCCGAGCTCGATGCGAGCGTGCAAGGTTTCTTGAGTCGAAGTCTCGTGGGGCATGGTGTCCAGCTTAAGATGAAAAAGAGTGCTTCAGTTTTTGTTCACGATTCGAAATGTTCCAGATGCTCTTGCGTTGGTGTTCGTTACCACAGTGCAGGCGGCATGGGTGTGGGCGCTGCTTGGGGAGCGCGCGGCGCGGGAATCGGCGCGGGTGCGGCGGGCGATCCGGATTGGGTTCGCGTTGTCCTTGGCCGTCGTGATGATGGGGTTTCTGTTGGTGGTGTCACCCATAGAGCGGCATGTTCCGGTGTGGGCCCGGGGGTGGGGGCAAGGGATCGCGATTTTGTGGGCGTTTTTGTCGGTGCTGCTGGCGTTCTTCTACCTGCTCGGCAAAGTGGTGACGTGGCCTTTCGCACGGACGCCTTTCGCACGGACCCATAGTCCGGCACGCCGCCAGTTTCTGGGCGCGCTGAGGTGGGCGATTCTGGGAGTCCCGGCGGTGGCAGTTGGGTACGGGACCTTCATCCAAAGGCATGGACTAACGCTGCGGGAGCAGAAGATTCCGGTGGCGGGATTGCCGGAGGATTTGGATGGATTGAAGATCGCGCAGTTGACCGATATTCATCTGAGTCCGTTCCTGACCGTGCAGGAATTGGAGCGGGCGGTGGAACTGGCGAATGAGACCCGGCCGCACGTGACGCTGGTGACGGGGGACTTGATTACTCGCGCGGGAGATCCTCTGGACGATTGCTTGCACGCGTTAAGCCGCTTGAAATCGGCCGCGGGCGTATATGGATGCCTGGGGAATCACGAGATCTACGCGAAATCTGAGGACTACACGACCAGCGAGGGCGCGAAGCTGGGGATGACGTTCCTGCGGAGGCAGACCAAGCTGCTGCGCTTCGGGGCTTACGATTTGAATCTGGTGGGAGTGGATTATCAAAGGTTGGGCAAGCATTACTTGCGAGGAGTGGATAGACTAAAGGCTCCCGGGGCGTTCAACGTGCTTTTGTCGCATAATCCGGATGTATTTCCGGTGGCGGCGGCGCAAGGGTTTCCGTTGACCATTGGAGGGCACACGCACGGAGGGCAGGTACGGGTGGAGATTTTGAGCGCGGACCTGAACATATCGCGCTTCTACACGCATTACGTGGACGGGTTGTATCAGAAGGATGGGTCGGCGATTTTTGTGTCGCGCGGGATTGGGACCATCGGGTTGCCGGTGCGGCTGGGTGCGCCTCCGGAAGTGGCGTTGTTGAAACTGTGCCGTATCTGATCCTAAGCGACATTCATTCGAATCGTGAGGCGCTGAAGGCGGTGATGCAGGACGCCGAGGGGCGCTACGACCAGATCCTGTGCCTGGGCGACATCGTCGGCTACGGCGCGGACCCGAATTACACGGCGGAGTGGGTGCGGGAGCACATCACGGCGGGGATTCGCGGGAATCATGACAAGATGTGCTCCGGGCTTGAGTCGCCGGACGGGCATAATGGACCGGCTCGCGCGGCCGCGGAATGGACGCAGACACAGCTTACAGAGGCGAACACGGTGTATCTGGCGAGTCTGCCTCGAGGGCCGTTGCGGGTTCAAGATTTTGATTTAGTACATGGATCGCCTCTGGATGAAGACGAGTATCTGATTCATGCGGGAGACGTGGCGGTGGCGCGGGAGGGACTGGACGCGCAGGTCACGTTTTTCGGTCACACGCACGTGCAGGGAGGGTTTTTGGTGGCGCGGCGAGGGATCCGGCGGATCAATCCAGAGGGGGTTCTGGAACTGGAGCTGGATCATTTGTATTTGATCAATCCGGGGTCCGTGGGGCAGCCGAGGGATCAGAATCCAAAGGCGGCGTACGCGATCTACACCGCGGAGAAGCGCACGGTGGAGTACCGGAGGGTTAGGTACGATATCGCGTCGGCGGCGCAGAAAATTTTGGATGCTGGGCTGCCAGCGGTTCTCGCGGGTAGGTTGTACGAGGGGACGTAAGCGCCTTGTGAGGCGTCCGGCCGTGTGGACAGCTTCGGAAAAAGCTTAAAATACTCTAAAGATGTCATCCTCGGAAGGTACGTTGCCTAGGGCGTCCTCTGCCCTGAACCCCAAAGTAGTTGTCGCCACCACGGTCGCGCTGAGCTTCATCAGTTTTTGGCGCGGCGCGGCGATCGTGCTGGCGGATCTGGCGTCGTCGGCGTTTTACGCCGGAGGCGCGGCGGAGCAGGCAATCGGCAAGTCGGCGCCGTGGTTCGTCCTGGGGGTAATGCTGTTCAGTTTCGCGGTGCGCAGCGTGTACATGGAGAGCTGCGGGATGTTCGTGCGCGGCGGCGTGTACGTGGTGGTGCGGGACAGCATGGGGCCGTTGCTGGCCAAGGCCTCGGTATCGTCGCTGGTGTTCGACTATATCCTGACCGGCCCGATCAGCGTGGTGAGCGCGGGGCTCTATATCGCGGCGCTTTTCAACGAGGTGGCTGACCTGATGCACCAGAGTTATCGCGTGCCGGTGAACATGTTCGCAGCCGGGTTCGCGGTGCTGGTGACCATTTACTTCTGGTGGGAAAACATCAAGGGCGTGCATGAATCCAGCGGGAAGTCACTGCGGATCATGCAAATTACCACGGTGATGGTGGCCATCCTGCTGATCTGGTGCCCCCTGACGATCTTCCTGAAAGGGCGCTGGGCGCTGCCGCCGGCTCCGCTTGCCCGCAATCTGACATTTGCTCCGGAGGCGCAGGGGTGGTTCAAAGGGACGTTCTGGCTGCAAGTCCCGATGGTGGCGATGGTCGTGGCGTTCGGGCACTCCCTACTATCCATGAGCGGGTTTGAAACGCTGGCGCAGGTGTACCGCGAAATCGCCTATCCCAAGTTGAAGAACCTGCGGATCACGGCCAACCTGACGTGCTGGTATGCCGTGGTTTGCACCGGCGTAGTGACGGTTTTCGCCGCAATGATTATTCCGGACAACGTGCGCAGCATGTACTTCGACAACCTGATCGGCGGGTTGGCGATGAATCTGTCCGGACCGTACCTGTTGCGGCTGAGCTTTCACATTTTCGTGGTGATTGTGGGCGGGCTGATTCTGGCCGGGGCGCTCAACACTTCCATCGTGGGCGCCAACGGCGTTCTGAATCGCGTGGCGGAGGACGGCATTCTGCTGCCGTGGTTCCGCAAGCCGCAGCGCCGATACGGCACCACTTACCGGATTATCAACCTGATCGCGATTCTGCAGATCGCCACCATTATCGGCAGCCGCGGCGACATGACGGTTCTGGCCGAAGCCTACGCCTTCGGCGTGGTGTGGAGCTTCTTCTTCAAGAGCCTTGGCGTGATGGTGCTGCGCTTCCAGCGCCACGATCAGGAATATAAATTCCCGTTCAACATCCATCTGGGCGGACGGGAGTTGCCCATCGGGCTGGGACTGACCACGCTGGTGCTGGGGATGGTGGCCATCGCGAACCTGTTCTCCAAGCAGATCGCGACCAAGTACGGCATCGCGTTCACCCTGATCTTTTTCGTCATGTTCACCATTTCCGAGCAGGTGAACCGGCGCACGCGGCATAACCAAAAGGAACTGGAGCAGTTCAACCTGGATCACCAGGCGGATATCGACGGAACGACCCTGAAGGCCCGGCCGGGATGCGTGCTGGTGGCGGTGCGCGATTTCCACCGGATGGAGCACTTGAAGCGGGTCTTGGAGAAGACCAACCTGCGCAAGCACGACATCGTGGTGATGACGGTGCGGCCGATATCGACGGGGGCGGGCGAGTACGACCTATCGCAGGAGCAATTGTTCAGCGATTACGAGCGGGAATTGTTCAGCCACGTGGTGGAGGTCGCGGAGAAAGAGGGCAAGCCGGTGGAGCTGCTGGTGGTGCCGGCGGTGAATCCGTTCGATGCGGTAGTGCAGGCGGCGAGCTCGCTGCGTGCGTCGCGGCTGGTGACGGGCGTCAGCGCGCGAATGGAGTCGGACGAACTGGCGCGGAGGATTGGCCTGGCATGGCAGAATCTGCCGGAGCCGCGGCATGCGTTTTCGCTGGAGATTATCAGTCCGGACCGGCCGTCGATCTTCGTGAACCTGGGTCCGCATCCGCCGCGGATGTGGCCGGAGGACGTGGACCTGTTGCACAAGATCTGGCTCGAGCTGTGCGATTGCACGGAGCTCGGCTCGCGGCTGCATCACCGGGACGTGGTGGGGGTCGCGCTGCGGAGGCTGGAACGGGACTTGAACGGCGACCGGCGGGCGACCGCGATTCACGACGTAGCGCACGACATCCGTCCGCATCCGGATGGCGTGCAGACGCAGGCGAGTTTGGACGGGGCCGCGGCGCGGATCAACTCGGAAGCAGACTAGGCCCGGGGCTGGGCTTTTTGTTCCGCCAGGAAAGCGTCAAGCTGGTCTTCCGGTATCCCCTCACCTCGATCAAGCTGGGCGATGCCGCGCTGAATTCTGGCGTTGAGAGCTTCCCGATTCTCCATCAGCCAACGGTCCTGCTCCTCTTGCGTTTCGAGAAGGTGGAGCAAAGCTTCCTCGGGACTGGCCGCCCCGGTCGTTTGAATCTGCAGGCGCAACCTGGCTTCTAGGGCCGGATCGTGAATTTCGATGGGCATAAACCGAGTCTGCCTTATCCTAACAGCGTCGGGTTCGACATCACCACCTTCCAGGGGCGGATGGTCCAGCGGACGAAAACTCCGGCCTTGGCGAAGGGGTCGTTGCGGATCATGGACTCAACCTCTTCCTGTGTATCGGCGGCGTAGACCAGAAGGCCGCCGCGGTCGTCGACGAAGGGGCCGCTGACCGCGACGTGGCCGGAATCGAGCAAGCCCTTCAAATATACGCGGTGTTCGGGGCGGGTCGCGGCGATTTTGGAAGCGTCGGGAGTGTAATCGATTAGAGCGGCGAAGAGCATCGGATTAACGATATCCTTTATGATTGCCGCGTGACAAGCCCAACCAAGACAAGCCCAACGCAGGTGCCCTTCCGCAATGAAGCCGCTCGATTGGTTGGTGATGTTCGCCTGGCTGGCGTTCATCGTGGGCTACGGGCTGTACCGGGGGCGAGGCAGCACCACCGTCGATAGCTTTTTGCTGGCCGGGCGCACCATGCCGTGGTACGCGATGGGGCTCTCCATCATGGCCACACAGGCCAGCGCGGTCACCTTCATTTCCACCACAGGGCAAAGCTACACGGATGGAATGCGGTTCGTGCAGCTCTATTTCGGATTGCCGCTGGCGATGGTGGTGCTGTGCGCGACGGCGGTTCCCATTTTTCATCGGGCACGTGTGTATACAGCCTACGAGTACCTCGAAAAACGCTTCGACATGAAGACGCGGGCTCTGGTCAGCGCGATTTTTCTGATCCAGAGGGGACTGGCGGCGGGGTTGTCGTTGTACGCGCCATCGCTGGTGTTGAGTGTGATTCTGGGATGGCCGGACCGGGGCACGACAGTGTTGATGGGCGCGCTGGTGGTGACCTATACGGCGCTGGGCGGGAACAAGGCCGTGACGTGGGCGGACGTGCAGCAGATGCTGCTGATCAGTTGCGCGCTGGTGCTGGCGCTGTTCATGACGGTGCACCTGATGCCGCCGAATGTTTCCTGGACCAATGCGATTTCGCTCGCGGGAGCAGCTGGGCGGCTGAATGCCGTGAATCTGCATTTCGATTGGGACGACCGATACAACCTGTGGAGCGGGGTGATCGGCGGGATGTTTCTGGCGCTGGCGTATTTCGGCTGCGATCAGAGCCAGGTGCAGCGGTATTTGACCGGCAAGTCGATCGCGCAGAGCCGCTTGAGCCTGATCTTCAACGCGATGGCCAAGATCCCGATGCAGTTTTTCATTTTGTTCATCGGGGCGATGGTGTTCGTGCTGTTCGTCTTTGAGAAGCCCCCGCTCCTGTTTGAGCCGGTGGAGATGAAGAAGGTGCAAGCGGACGCCCGGTATCCGGCGGTGCAGAGGCAGTATGACGATGCGTTCGACAAGCGCCGGCAGGCGGCCGAGGAATTCCTAGAGGCGGATCGAGCGGGGTCGGCTACGGGCAAGGAGGCGAGCCGTCAGAAGTTCGACAGCGCACAGACGGAGTTGAACAACGCGCATGCCGCGGGCGAGCAACTGGTCTCCAAGGATTTTCACGATACGAATTTCATTTTCTTGTCATTCGTCACGCGGTATGTGCCGGTGGGCGCGGTGGGATTGATTATCGCGGTGATTTTTACGGCAGCGATGTCATCCACCTCGGGCGAGATCAACTCGCTGGCGGCGGTGACGGTGATCGATCTGTACCAAAGGCACATCAGGAGAGATGCATCGGACCGGCACTATCTGAACGCGTCGAAATGGGCGACGTTGTTCTGGGGGATTTACGCGGTGGGGTTCGCGCAGTACGGAAGCAATTTCGGGGCCCTGATAGAAGCCGTGAATATCGTGGGGTCGCTATTTTATGGAGGGATGCTGGGAGTGTTCGTGCTGGCGTTCTTCTTCAAGAAGGTCGGGCCGAACGGGGCGTTCTGGGGAGTGTTGGCGGGCGAGGCGGCGATCTTCGCGGCCTTCCTGTTCACCAAAATTTCGTTCCTCTGGTATAACGTGGTGGGCTGCGTGGTGGTGATTGGGACGGGGGTCCTGGTGTCGCGAGTCTTCGACAAGAGGGTGGAGGCGTAGACGATGCTAAAGCTCAAAGTTTTGAACCGCGTGGTGGAGTCCGGGCTGGTGGCGATCGTGCGGACGGATTCGCCGGATCAAGCGGCGAGGATCGCGGATGCGTGCGCGCACGGCGGAGTGGCGGCGCTGGAGATTACGTTCACTGTGCCGAACGCGGCAGCCGTGATTTCGGATCTGGTGAAACGGCACAAGCCGGAGGAGATCACCGTTGGAGCAGGGACGGTGCTGGACCCGGAAACGGCTCGCGTGGCGATTCTGGCTGGGGCGCAGTTCCTGGTGAGTCCGGCGCTGAGCGTGGAGACGGCTCGGCTTGCGAATCGCTATCAGGTGCCGTACATGCCTGGGGCGGACACGGTGCGCGACGTGATCGAGGCGATGGAGTGCGGCGCGGACATCATCAAGGTTTTCCCAGGCGAAGTGCTGGGCCCGGATTTCATCCGCACCGTGCGAGCTCCGCTGCCTCAGGCTTCACTGATGCCGACGGGCGGGGTGAGTATCGACAACGCGAGGGCGTGGATTAAATCCGGCGCGGTGGCGCTGGGAGTGGGAGGCAATCTGATCGCGGGCGCAAAGACCGGCGATTACGAGTCGATCACCAGATTGGCTCGACGGTTCATCGAAGTGATTCGAGAGGCGCGGGGCGGGGCGTGAAGACGGGACGAGTCGTCACGTTCGGCGAGATCATGCTGCGGCTGGCCCCGCCGGGATTCGAGCGCTTCCTGCAATCGCCGGCGTTCGTGGCGACGTTCGGAGGAGGCGAGGCGAATGTCGCGGTCGCGTTGGCGCAACTGGGAGCCGAGGCGTCGTATGTGACGGTCCTGCCGACCCAGAATCCGATTGCCGATGCGGCGGTGGGCGAGCTGCGGCGGTTCGGTGTGGACACTTCGGGGATCGTGCGCGGCAAGGGGCGGATGGGGATTTACTTCCTGGAGGCGGGCGCGAGCCAGCGAGCGTCGAAGGTGGTTTACGATCGGGAGGGAAGCTCGATTGCGATTGCGAAGCCGGGGACGATCTCGTGGAAGACGGTGTTGGAAGGCGCGGGGTGGTTTCACGTCACGGGCATAACTCCGGCGATCAGCAGGTCCGCAGCGGAACTGTCGCTGGAAGGTGTGCGGGCGGCTCAAGCAGCCGGTGCGATCGTTTGCTGCGATTTGAACTATCGCAAGAATTTGTGGAAGTGGGGCAAGAGCGCGGCGGAGGTGATGCCGGAGCTGGTGAAGCTAACCGATATCGTGATCGCCAATGAGGAAGACGTGCAGATGGCCCTGGGGATTGAGGCGGGCGTGGATGTGGCCTCGGGCAAGCTCGACCGCGCCACGTATGAACGCCTGACCGGGCGGGTGCTGGACGCGTACCCGAATGTGGGCGGAGTCGCGATCACACTGCGGGAATCGAAGAACGCTTCGCACAACGGATGGTCGGCGTGCTGGAACGATCGTAAGGAGTTCCTGGTCAGCCGGCCTTACGACATCACGCACATTGTGGATCGGGTGGGCGGCGGCGATAGTTTTTCCGGAGGGTTGATCTACGGGCTGATGAAGCTGGCGGGCGCTAAGGAGGCGCTGGAGTTCGCGACGGCGCTAAGTTGCCTGAAGCATTCGGTGCCCGGGGATTTCAGCCGGATCAGCGTGGATGAGGTGAATGCGCTGCTGCGCGACGGCGGGTCGGGCCGCGTTCAACGATAGCGTCCAGCGCTAGGGCGCCCTCACTTGGGCGGCGAGGTTTCCACGATCGAGCTTTTGGCGTCGAACTTCTTGAAATTCGAACACCGCACCTCATCGTAGCCGGATAGGGTAACCATTTTGTCGATCCGCATTTTGAACGTGGAATCGTTGGATACGGCGAGCCAGGCATCGCCGTTGATCTTGTCGGTTTCTTCGATGATGACGGTGCCGGGCTTCATGGCGATATCGTTGCCAACCACCACGAGGGATGTCCGTACCGGAAATCTATCCACGCGGTCAATCCAGAACTTCTGTTTGAAGTTCATGGTCTCCCGCTCATGCTTATTGGCCGGAGTGTAATTCACCTTGGGGACACATTCCACCGCCTGAGTCATGTGCCCGCGAATCTCGACCGCCTCAGCCAGGGTGCAGTCGAAGAGTCTTTTCAGTTCGTCCTCGCCCCAGCCGTAGTGGTAGGTCTTAGTGAAGATTCCATTGTGCTTCTTTTTCCGCTCCGCAGCGGTCTCGGCGAGCTTCTTGTCTTCCTTCGCCGCCTCCTTCACACTCAGAGGCTGTTCGTTCCGGGCGACGAGCTTGTGGTAGGGCTCGCCCTCCAGCGTCATGACCTCATTGGTCTCGCTGGCTTTGAATTTCTTCTCGCCGTTCTTGTCGAACTCGAAGTGCGACGTGAGCTCGGTGTAGGTGTAGAGAGACGCGCGTTCGGCGTTCGCCTTTTGGGCTTTCTGCATGCGGGCGAGCCACGCCGCCGCGTCCTGAGCAACATCCTGACCGAAGCATCGCGATGCCAGCAGAGCCAGCAGCATTCCTGCGCGCATTTGAGGCGAACCTCCGTTCGCTATCTGCGGTTAAAAACATTGTAGTAGGCAGCAGGGGTCGCGTTAGCGCAAAAACGATCGGCCCAGCAGCCACAGAGTGACGCTCCAGGCGTAAATCAGAATCGCGGTGCGGGCGCGCTCAGGGTCGAGGCTCTTGACCAGCTTCGCTCCGAAATAGCCGCCCAGGATGCAGATCAGCGTCATCGGGATAGCCGCGGTCCAGACGATGATGCCGCGCACCATGAAGATGATGGTCGCCACGGTGTTGGTGAGCGATCCACAGAGGATGCGCAGGCCGCTGGCCTGGTGCACGTCCATTTTCGCGGCGACGGTGTAGAGGACCAGGATCAGCACGCCCATACCGGCTCCGAAATAACCGCCGTAGATAGCGATAAAGAATTGTCCCCAGGCGAGCACGAAGAGATTGGTGTGATCGGCGGAGTGTTTTTGCGCGGCCCGTTTGATTTTGTTCGAGAAGCTGAAGATGAGCGCGGCGGCCAGCATGAGATAAGGGACCAAACGCTCGAAGCCCTGCTCGGACGTGTGCAGAAGGAGCTCGCTGCCGACGCCCGCGCCGAGCAGAGCGGCGAGGATCAACGCGCCTTGGAATCGCCAGCCATGGGTGAGGCGGTCGCGATAGACCCAGGTGGAAGAATAGCCGGCGGGATTGAGGACGAAAGTCGCGCTGGCGTTGGCGAGGATGGGAGGGACTCCGGCGAAGAGCAGCGACGGGAAGACCAGGAACATGCCGCCTCCAGCGAGGGCGTTCGCAGCGCCGCCGAGCAGAGCGGCGGCGAGGAGGATGGTCCAGGAAAGAGGCGAAACGTGGGTCAGAATGTTTCATCGTAACAGTTGAGTAGGATGAAGACGTGGCCAACCATCGAAGCAACGAGAGGCAAACTGACGAGAAGACATTTAACGAACCGAAACTGGCGCTGAACCGGATCTACACGCGGGGAGGCGACAAGGGCGAGACCAGCCTGGTAGGCGGGCAGCGAGTGCCGAAGGACGATCCGCGGATCGAGGCGTTCGGCGAGGTCGACGAACTGAACGCGTTCGTTGGATTGGCTGGGGTGTCGTGCGCGGAATCGGGCGAGGAGCGGCTTCGGGGAGAACTGGCGGCGATCCTGAAACGGGTGCAACACGAGCTGTTCAACTTGGGCTCGATTCTAGCGACCAAGCCGGAGGATGTGCATCCGAAGCAGGCTCGGGTGACGGAAGCGGAAGTTGCGCAGTTGGAATGGGAGATCGACGCGGCCAATGAAGAGCTGCAACCGTTGCGAAGTTTCGTGCTGCCCGGAGGGACGCGGTTAAATGCGGAGTTGCACGCGGCGCGAACCATCTGCCGAAGGGCGGAGAGGCTGCTGGTGGGCTTGGCGCGGAAGGAGGAAGTACCCGCGGTCGCGATTCAATATTTGAACCGGTTGAGCGATGCGCTGTTTGTCTGGAGCCGGTGGGTGAATCATGTGCTCGGCGTGCCGGAGGTGTTGTGGGAGCCGAACGAGGCGGCATCGGCGAAGAAGGGCTTGCCATGAGGCGAAGCCATCGGTATAAGGTCACGAACCGGTGGACGGGGAATTTGGGCCCGGGGACATCGGCGTATACGGCGTATAGCCGGAACCATGAGCTGAGCGCAGAGGGGAAGGGCGCGGCGATTGCGGGATCTTCCGACCCGGCGTTTCGCGGTGATCCGAGCCGGTACAATCCCGAGGAGTTGTTGGTCGGGGCGCTGTCGGCGTGCCATATGCTGGTGATGCTGCATCTGTGTGCGGACGCTGGGATCGTGGTGACGGATTATGTGGACCAAGCTGAAGGCGAGATGGCCCAGCACGGGGACGCGGGCGAGTTCACGCGCGTGGTGCTCCGGCCGAAGATGCGGATCACAGACGGGTCCAGGATCCTGGACGCGATGGCGCTGCATCATCGCGCGGGCGAGCTGTGCTTCATCGCGCGGAGCGTGAATTTTCCGGTCGAGCACGAGCCGGTGGTGACGGCTAACTAAAGTAACAGCCGGCAAAACGGAGCGCGCGAGCTGTTTCTTGACCGTCATGAGGGGGCCCGCGCGCCCTTTGCGGGCTAACTGAGAATCTGGATTAGAGCCGCGCCGATTTCGGGATAGCCAAACTCGAACCCGGCGGCGGTAGCCGCCTCAGGGACGGCTCGCTGGCTGCCCAGCAGGATTTCGGACATTTGTCCGAAGAGCAGGCGCAGGGCGAAGGCGGGCACAGGCAGGAAAGCGGGGCGATGGAGGGCGCGGGCAAGGGCTCGGGTGAAGTCTTCGTTGGTGACGGGGTGAGGCGACACGGCGTTGAAGACTCCGCGGAGGGTGGATTCAGGCAGGGCGAAGTGGATCAGGGCGCATAGGTCCTCGAGGTGAATCCAGGACATCCACTGCGTGCCGGAGCCGAGCCGGCCTCCCAGCCCGAGACGGAACGGGAGCAGCATTTTGTGCAACGCGCCGCCGCCAGGCCCCAGGACGGTGCCGATGCGCAGGCAGATGACGCGCGTGCCGAGCTTTTCCGCCTCGCGGGCCTCGCGTTCCCAAGCCGAGGCAACTTCGCCGAGGAAATCAATGCCTTGCGGGCACTGTTCCGTGAGGATTTTGTCGCCGCAGGAGCCGTAGTAGCCGATGCCGGAGGCGCTGACCAGAACGTTGGGCGGATGTGCGCGCAGGCGCGGCCACAAGAGTCCGGGTGCCTTGGATACGGCTTTCGAGGATGCGGCGGCGGGCGGAGGCAGTCCAGCGCTGCGCGACAGGCTCACCGGCGAGGTGAACGACGGCCTGACATCCGGCGAATTGGTCCGGAGCGGGAGCGGATCGAAGGGAAATGGCGCGGACGGTGTGCCCGTGATTTTTCAGGAACTCCGCGGCGCGGCGGCCGATAAATCCGGAGGCTCCCGTGATGGCTACGTTCACGGGCGCGGGCGGCGCTGGGCCGCGGACGGCAGATCGAACTCCATTGGATTTCTCCCAGTTTAAACCCGTTTTCGTGAAATCCGGCCAAAAATGTGTCTTGCTTCTTGCGCCGCGCGGTGGTGAGATGGGGTTGACATGAACGGCCGGGGGCTTGGGGTTTGGATAGTACTGGTGCTGTGCCGGAGCGGGTACGGGCAGATCGACTGCGCGGCTCCGCCGCCCTGTGCTCGGGTTTACGACGATAGCCTTCTGTTCACCGCGCTCGCCATCGATTCTGGTCCCACGGACGCCCGCCTGCAGGTGCAGGAAGTATTCGCCGGGCTGCCTGCCGGAACGAAGGAGGTGATGTTCGGCGGGCCGTGGATCGAGAAGGGCCACACCTATCTGATCGACGCCAACCGCGAAGACGACGGAAGATTCGGGCTGAGGACTTGTGGGAGCACCGGGGAGACGCCGTCGAATTGGTACACGGACGGCATGCTCGACTACCTGCGCCAGCGTGCAGCCGGGAAGGCGAAGACCTCGTTAACGGTATTGGTCGTTGATCGAAACGTGGGGGTTCCCGACGCCGAGGTCACGATTTCAGGACTGAAAGGCAGAAAAACGGCGCGGACGAATGCCAAGGGTATTGCGAACTTCGGCGAAGTTGCGCCGGGGCGGTATCAGGTGACGGGCATGAAGGAGCATTACAGCCAAGATCCGGAGCAGGAATCTTCCAGAGAGATTAATGTCCTAGCGGGCGCATGCGCGAGCGGTGGAATTGCGTTGCGCGCGGTGGCTTCCGTCAGCGGAGTTGTCCTGGATGCGAAAGGGAGCTCCGTTCCAGATCTGAAGCTCGATCTCATGCAAACCTCAGACGGCCCATGGATGGTCCGGCCTCCACTCCAGACGGTGACGGACGCGGCCGGAGCGTTCCACTTCAACGGCGTGTCCCCTGGCCGCTACTATCTGGGCACGAACCTCTTCGAATACACGAGGGACTCACCGATTCCGCGCACTTATTTCCCGGGGCGCCGCGAAAAGGGCGACGCAGCGCCGATCGAGGTGGCGCCTGGCGATTCCATAAACGGACTGGCGATGGTCCTTCCAGATTTCGGCGAGCCTCGGAAGGTTCAGATTTGCGTGGTGGACTCAAGCGGCCTTCCAGTTTCAGGCGCAGGCGTGAGCGACTCCTATACCAAGATCGGAGGCGAGTTCGCGAGGCTCGCGGAAAAGCTCATTACGGACGATAGCGGATGCGTTCAGGCCAAAGGCCTCACCGGCGCGGCGTACGCGCTCCGGGCGTCTTTCACGCCGAAGGGACCGGTCTATTCCGACGTCAGAGAGTTGTTACGCCAGGTGAGGAGCTCGGATGAGACGGTGATCAGTCCCGGAAAAGACGCGGTCCACGCCGTTCTCGTTTTAAAGGACCCGCGCAGTCCGGCGAAGCAATAAAGCCGCCTGTGCGAAGATGGGGGCGTTACATCCCCCATGCGAGCCTGGAATCGCGCGAAATTACTGTGGAGCTTTATCACTGGGGCCGAGCGTGTGCCGGCGCTGCCGGTAGAGTACATCGTCGAGACCACGGCCAAGTGCAATCTGTACTGTCCGATGTGCCCGAGGGAGACTCACAAGCAGCCCAAGGAGGACATGACGGACGAGATCTTCGAGAGACTGGTGAGCGAGTCCGCCGGCGCGGCCGAGCACATGATGCTGATTGGGCTGGGTGAGCCGTTCCTGGACCCGAAGATCTTCGATCGGATCGAATACTGCCAGCGGCATGGCGTCGCGACCCTCCTATCCACGAATGGAACGCTGCTGGATGAGAAAAACGCTGAGCGGTTACTCAACTCGCCACTGAAGCACATTACGCTGAGCTTCGATGGAGCGTCGAAGGAGACGTTCGAGCATTATCGAAAGGGCGCGCAGTTCGAAAAAGTGCGCGACAACTTCCTGCGCTTCGCGCGAATGAAGCACGAGCGGGGAGCGCAGATCCAGATCGTGGTGCAGATGGTCAGAATGCCGGGCAATGCGCACGAAGTGGAGGCATTCCGGAGTTTCTGGGGCTCGGCGCCGGGGGTAGATCAGGTCAGGGTCAAAGAGGACGAGACCAATCTCGTGCAGCCGGAAGCCCGCCGCGCCGAAGGCAAAATGCGGAAGTGCCATTATCTGTGGCGGGGGGCGATGTACGTTAAACACGACGGGCGCGTGTATCCGTGTTGCCAGAGCTATGCGCTCGACGGGGCTCCAGCGGGGGATCTGCGGGAGCGGCCGCTCGCGGAGATCTTTAACTCGGATGAAATGCGGCGGCTGCGCGGGCTGCACGCGAAAGGCCGTGGGGCGGAAGTCGATATGTGTGCCAGATGCTCGACGCCGATTCCGCATCCCGCGCTGGCTGCGGCGAGTTTGCTGGTGAACGGGAAGTGGGTGAGGCGCGCTCTGCCGCTGGTGGAGAGGCTGATTCGGGGAAGGAGGCTGCCCCAGGGATTGTTGTCCGGGGAGCGGGGCGGGCTGGTGCAAATTCAGAAGGACCCAAAGGGAGTATGATTAGGGGTGCGATATAGATCCCGCCGGGACGGGGCGAATCGCGGTTCTTGTCCCCGGGGGCGGTGAGGAAGGAAAGTCCCTTGGAGAAACAAGCGCAAAACATACAAGAAGCCTTCTTAAACAACGCGCGCAAAGACAAGACGTTCCTTACTATTTACTTGATGAGTGGAGTGAAGCTTTCGGGAAGGATCAAGAGCTTCGATAAATACTCCGTCATTCTCGAGACCAATAACCAGGAGCAGCTGATCTTCAAGCACGCGATCTCGACGGTGGTGATCTCGCGGCCGTTCCATACCGGGCCTCCGGCAGCGGCGGCGGCGGGAAGCCATGCGGCGCCGGGCGCTCCGCTGGATCCTACAAGTTAGCTTGCACGCGGAGCTGCATTGAAAGAAGTCGCGCTGCTGGCCGGGTTGGACATCACCGGCCGGGCCCGCGCTGTATCGCGGGTCCAGGAGCCGCCTGCTCAGGAATCCATGGCCGAGCTCAACGCGCTGGCGGTCAGCGCGGGCGCGGAGGTCGCGGAGAGCCTGTTGCAGACGCGGCCGCGCGCGGATGCGGCGACGCTGATCGGCTCGGGGAAGGTCGAAGAGCTTAAGGGCAAGATCCATCTTCATGACGCTACCGTCGTCATCTTCGACCGTGAGCTGACGCCCACGCAGCAGCGGAACCTTGAGAAGGCGCTGGATGTGAAGGTGCTGGACCGGACGCAGCTCATTCTCGATATCTTCGCGCGGAGAGCTCGCACCAAGGAGGGCCAGCTTCAAGTAGAGTTGGCGCAGTTGAATTATCTGCTTCCGAGACTGACCGGGCATGGCGCGGCGATGTCGCGGCTGGGAGGCGGAATCGGAACGCGCGGACCGGGCGAAACGAAACTGGAGACGGACCGGCGGCGGATTCATCAACGGATTCAGGCGATCGGCAAGGATCTGGAGCGGGTGCGCGGTGGCCGGGCGACGCAGCGGCGGCAGAGACAGGCGGTGCCGCTAGCCACGGTAGCGCTGGTGGGGTACACCAACGCGGGGAAGTCGACGCTGTTTAACCGGCTGACCGGGGCGCGGGTAATGGCGGACGCGAAGATGTTCGCGACGCTGGATCCCACGGTGCGGCACGCGATGCTTCCGTCGCACCGGAAAGTGCTGTTCAGCGATACGGTCGGCTTCATCCGAAATCTGCCGACCATGCTGGTGGAGGCGTTCCGGGCGACGCTGGAGGAAGTGGTGGAGGCGGAGTTGCTGCTGCACGTGGTGGATGCAAGCTCGCCGGCGGCGGCGGAGCACACCGCGCACGTGATCGAAACGCTGGCGCAGATTGGCGCGGATCAGACTCCCCAGGTTCTGGTGCTGAACAAAATGGATCTGATTCCGGGAGAAGCCGACGTGAGCGCGCTGGCGCGCAGGATTCTGGAAGATCCGGATCATCAGCCGGCAGCCGCGGTTGCGGTGTCGGCCCGGAGCGGCGAGGGAGTGGAAGCGCTGCTTAAGAAGATCGACGAGACATTGCCGCTGGATCCGGTTGCCGCGTGCGTGTTCCGGTTTCCGCCGGCGGAGGGTGGGCTGCTCCACTTGCTGCATGAGCACGGGCGGGTGACGGCGACACGCTACCGGAAGGGCTATTGCGAGGTGGAGGCGGAGGCGCCGGAGTCGCTGCGGCGGAGGCTGGCGAAATATGCGGTTACGCGGAGGGCTTCTAGGAAACTTGCCGGCACAACGGAGCCTGGCGCGGGTGGTTCGGGCGGGCGCCGCTAATGTCGGGGGCCGCGCCGGCCCTGTGCCGTCTAAGGGTATTATAAAGACACTGGGATGAACCTGACACTGGGATGAACCTCCCCAACCTGCTCACGCTGCTGCGGATCTTTTTCGTTCCGCTGCTGGTGGCGACGCTCTTGGCTGACGATATGAGCGCGCGCTGGCAGGGGATGATTCCGGCTGCGCGGGATATGTTCGCGCTGGCGATTTTTTTGTCGGCGGCGGCCACGGATCTTCTGGACGGCTATCTGGCGCGGCGCTGGAAACAGGTAACCACGGTGGGAACGCTGCTGGATCCCATCGCAGACAAGCTGCTGATCTCGGCGGCGCTGATCTCGCTGGTGGAGACGCACAGCGTGGCGGCATGGATCGTGATCGTGATTATCGGGCGGGAGTTCGCCGTATCGGGGTTGCGCTCGATCGCGGCGGCGTCCGGATATACCATCCGCGCCAGCGATCTGGGCAAGACCAAGATGGTTTCGCAGGTGGCCGCAATTTCGATGGTGATCGCGGGAAGACGTTTCCCGGAGCTGAATAGCCTGGCCACGATCGCGATGTGGGCGGTAATGCTGTTCGGGCTGGTTTCCGCGGCGGATTATTTCCGCAAGTTCTGGCGCGGCGTGGAGATACAGATCAAAGTCCGGCGGCGCAGGGAACTGCTGCAACTGGAGCGCACGGAGCAACGGCTAGCGAAGAAGCAGAGGCGCGCGGAGCGCGCAAGCGGCGCGTTCTCCAGACGGGCAGAGTAGCTCAGTTCGGGGCTTGAGCCGACGAATTCTCTTTGAACCGGTTAGTGACGCGAGTAAGCAGCCGGCGCGGATCCAACATATGCTGGGGGCGATAGGCCCGTTGAGACCAGCGATTGCCAGGGTCGAATTCGATGCCCAGGAAGTAGCCGATTTCGCGGAAGACGCAGTACTTGACGCGTCCTAGTAATTCCCCACTGGGGTAAGTAATTCGTATAGCCGAGCCTAAGGGTACTGGCCGCTCCACTTGCAAGCAGGCACCGGATAGGGAGATGTCCTCCAAATTGGCTACTCCCCTGCGGTTACGGTTATTCTGGTCTCGCCACTGGATGTCTACCAGATCCGCGCACAACATCCGGGGCTCGATTCGCCTATTCATCATAACGTTTCAACTGTCTGATCGGCCTGGATGGACGATTCGTTAACCCTTTTGGTACGCACAAAATCGCCCTAAGCAAACTTTTAAGGCATCCCCTACCTATATTGACTCAGGAGGACCCACTGACGATTGGTACCATTGTTGGGGCAGAGTTGCAAATGGAAACGCGGCGGGCCGTGGGGAACACGCTGACCTACTTGATCGTGATTCTGCTCTTCGGCGTAGTTGTGCCGGCGGGAAAAGGGCTGGGATTTTTCGATCCGGTGCTGTTGGCCGCGTACGCCTGCCTGGGAGTCGTATTCGCGGGGCCGGCGGCGGCGCAAGCGTTCGAAACCCGGCCGTCAACCATGGGGCAGGCGCTCCGCTGGATCGTGAAGGCCGCGGTGTTCGGCGAATTGCTGGCGCTGGCGATGGTGGGGTGCGGAGTGGCGACCGTGTACGCCAGGGCTCGCGGCTTGGTGTTTCCCCCGGATGTGGAGCTGATCGCGTATGCGGCGCTGCTGGGATTGACGGCGTCGCTGGCGCTGGCCGCGCTGGCCGCGTGGCTAACCGTCCGCGTATCGACGGGAGCAGCGCGCATAGCCTTGCGGGTGGTGTACCTCGCGCTGGTCGCGCTGTTCTACTTCAAAGGACGCTGGCTGCCTAGCGTGGTCGAGGCGGCGACGGTATTCTGCTTGTGCGCGGCGGCCACGTTTGTGATGCTGCTACGAATGCGCCTGGCGATCCCGGTGCATCGGCCATGATCGAGCCTGCTTCTGAAGGGTCGCGGCTGCCGTGGGGCGAAGTGGTTCTGCGCGTGGCGGTGTTCGCGGTGTTCGGGGCGATGGGCGCGTTTCTCTCGGGATTGTTGCCGGTAGAAGGCACGCTCCGCCGGTCCGTATTGTTCACGTTCAGCGCGGGAGCGTTGGCCAACGCGATTCCGGTGCGGATTTTCGAGAGGGCCCGGTTAGCCGATTTTGGATTGGGGTGGTCGCGAAGTTCGGGGCGGGAACTGCTGCGTGGCTTGATTTGTGGCGCGGCGGCAGCAGTGGCGGTGCTGGCGGCGATGCTGGCGTTGAACTGGGCCAGCTTCGAAAAGGGCCCCTCCGACGCAGCCGGCGCGGCAATGGCCAGCACGGCGCTGTTGCTGATCGGCGCGGCGGGCGAGGAGATGATGTTTCATGGATATGCGTTCCGGGTGCTGGTGCGCCAGTTAGGCGCGTTCGCGACGATTCTACCGGTAGGGGTGGTGTTCGGTCTGGCGCATATGAGCAACCAGAACTCGACGCTGCTGGGGGTGGTCAACACGGTGGTATGGGGAGTGCTCCTGGGATACGCTTGCTATCGCAGCGGCGCGCTGTGGATGCCGATTGGAATGCACTTCGGCTGGAACGTGATGCTGCCGCTGGCGGGAGCGAATTTGAGCGGGTTTACAATGAGGGTAACCGGTTACGCCCTGCATGAGAATGCGGGCGGCGTACTGACCGGCGGTGCTTACGGCCCGGAGGGAAGCGTCCTGACAACGGTGGCGGCGCTGGCGTTATTCTGGGCGGTAGGGCGGTTGACGCCCGGCGAAACGGGCATCGAGGCGCAGAAGGAGGCGATATGAGGAAGCGGAGGTTGAGCCGGGCGCTTCGCGCTACCGCCGTCCTGATGGCGGCCGGCGTTATTACAGCAACCCTGGCGATGGCCGCCGACGCCAAGAAGCAAGCCGAACAGCAGAGGCTGGAGATGATGCGCGGGCTCGATTCGGAGTACGCGACGGCCAACACTTACATGCCGCGATCGAAGTCTCCGCTAGGCTTCGAGGCGGATACAGGCTATTGGAACCAGGAAGCCTGGCAGCAACTGGGGGCGCAGACGGGTCCGGCGGCTCGCACGGGGGATCTGGTGCAAGTGACCAAGATGACGTTGCAAGGCGAGTACATCATTCTGGAGCTGAACTACGGTCCCAACGGACGGAGGGGGCACTGGTACGACAACGTCAATGTCAATGGCGGAGGGCCGATTACCGATACCTCGACTCCGGCGCCGGGCGGGACGATTATTTCGGTGCACTACGCGCACGGGCTGAGCGGGGTCACTTCCGCGCAGGTGAAGAAGGATCTCCTGCCGATCTTGAACTTCAATCAGCGCAGCGCAACCCAAGATTATACGGCCAATCTACCGCCGGAAATCAAGGCCGGGATCACGGATAAGAAGGTTGTGGTAGGGATGACCCGCGATCAGGTGCTGCTGGCGGCCGGTCAGCCGGTGCGCAAGAGCCGGGAAAACGTGGATGGCGACGATCTGGAGTATTGGATTTACGGCAACCCTCCCGGCAAGGTGACGTTCGTGACGCTGAAGGGCCAGAAGGTCATCAAAGTGATGGATGACTACGCGCAGCCGGGCGGGAACGTAGCTTTGACGCCGCTCAATCCTTAATGGCGTTCTAGGGCGCGCTGCGCGGACTCCCAGACGTAGCACAGCGGGCCGGAGCAAACGCCGGAATCCGCGAAATCGATCGTTACACCCGGGTGCATTTCCTCCAGGCGATACTGTAACTCAAACTGGCTGAAGAGGACACCGTTGTATTCGGGCGGCATGCCGATGACCTTGACATGTGCGGGTACGGGCTCCGGCGGCAGATCGCTCGCGATGGCGCGGGCGAGATCGGCGGAGTGTGCGTAGGTGGACTTGTACACCCAGGTATTGTAGAAGCCGCAACACAGATTCAGGAAACCGAAAGCGAACAGGAAGAGAGCGGCGCGGCGCGCGTTCGATAACGCGGCGGCAACCAGCATCGCGACGAACGCCGCGGGCATGTAGAGGTAGCGGACATGTTGCGCGTGGAAGTCGAGCCAACTGATGAGCGGGGCGACCGGAAGGGTCGCGGCGAGCGCGTAGACGGCGAGCAGACGGGAACGCGGCGCCAGGGAGGCTCCGGCGAGAGCGGCGAGAGCCAGCACGGCCGCGAATACGCCGACGACGGCGAACATGAGCACGGGCGTAGGGTAAGCGAGGTTGACCGCGAGGATCGAAAGCTCCATGGCGCGCGAGAGGACAATGCGGAGGGTCGCGAGACTGAAGGAAAGGTGGATCGAAGGGGTGGAGGCCGTGCCGGGGTAGCCGCCGGCGCCGCCGAGGACCGCGTGGCGGATGGCTAGCATGACGCCTGTGACCAGCAGGACGCCAACGGCGAGCTCGATCGTGCGGCGTTGGCGATCGGCGGGTTTGGCTTCGAAGGGCCAGGCGGCGGCCATGATCGCGAGAAGGATCGGGTATGCGTAGCCACTTTCTTTGCTGCACACGGCGAGGGCATAGCAAACCAGGGCGATGGCGAGCCAGCCCCTCCCGGCTCCCGTGAGGAATCGAGCGGAGCCAAGCAGCGCGGAGGCAGTGAGCAGCATGGCCCACAGATCGAAGCGGGCGGAGGGCCACATGACCGGCTCATAGGTGATGGCCGCCGTGAGGAACAGCGCGCCGGCCCATCGCGAGGCGATTTGAGAGAGACCGAGGCGGCGGGCGAAAAGCATCGCCAGGATAGCGTTGCCGAGGTGAAGCAGCAGGTTCTGCAAATGGTAAGCCCACACGTGATCGTGGAACAGCATCCGGTCGAGCCATAACGATACGAAGCCAAGCGGCCGATACCACACGCCGATCTGAGACGAGACGAACAGATGTGCGGCTCCGCCGAGGGTGGGATAAGTGGAGCTGAGGCCGCGGTAATTCCATTCGTCGTAGAGCGGATTCACGGTGCAAGAAAACGCGAGCGCGAGCAGGGCGAGGAGGGTGAGGATCGCGGCTGCGCGGGTGTGTAGCGCGAGGGATGGTGGCGCCTGACTCTGACGCGGCTGGGCGGCAAGGACGCTGAGCAGAAAGGCTCCCGTGAGGATCAGCAGGGGCTTGAAAGCTCCGTGGGCGACCAGATGGAGCACGCCGGCGCGGTAGTCATATTCGCCGCCATGAGCAAGGAGGAAAATGACATTCACCGCGGCGAGGACAACGACGGCGAGCAGGAGCTTGTGAACCAGGTCGAGAGTAGTTTTCACCGCGGAGGGTCTATGTTAGCAAACGCGAGGAGGCTGCAAAACGCGAGCAGGAGGACGCAGGCTAGCTTTTGACAGGGCTAGTGCTTGACGTGACGTGAGACGGCGGCCATGAGCTCGTTGGCTTCGACCGGCTTGGAGAGGTAGGCTTGCATGCCATGAGCGCGGCATTGCTCACGGACTTCGTCGGAGAAATTGGCGGTGAGGGCGAGAATCGGGACGTTCTCGTAGCCGGGGACTTTGCGCATCTCCACGGCGGTGGTCATGCCGTCCATCCCGGGCATTTGCAGATCCATCAGGATCAAGTCGTAGGCGCGGCGAGCCGCGGCCTCCAGGGCCTCCGGTCCGCTGCTGGCGCAGTCGGCCTGCAATCCGTGGCGCTTGAGAACGTGACGGAGGACGGTGAGCCCCACCGGATTGTCGTCCACTGCCAGAATGCGCGGGCCCGCCAGGGCGGGAGCAACCGTGCGGCCACGGTCGATATGCGGACGGCGGAGCGGAATCCGGACCGTGAATCGCGAGCCGGCGCCCTGCTGGCTTTCTACAGAAATGGAACCGTGCATCACCTCCGCCAGCTTGCGTGCCAGCGCCAAGCCCAAGCCCAAGCCGGGATAGCTGCGCGTCAGTCCGCGTTGCCCTTGGCGGAAGGACTGGAAGATTTCGCTGAGTTGAGCCGGGGCAATGCCGATTCCGGTGTCGCAAACCTCGATCACCAGCCAGTGATCCTGGCCTGGCGGCATTTCGGGACGAACTCGAACCTCGACCTTGCCTGACGGAGTGAACTTAATGGCGTTCGCGATCAAGTGAGCCAGCAGCTCCCGAACGCGGGGCGCGTCACCCAGCATGGTTTCGGGAAGAGTGGGATCGAGGGTGAGGAAAACCGGAAGGTTCTTGACTTGCGCCTTGCCCAGGTGTTGCGCCATGGCTGCGTCCAGCATCTCCCGCACGCTGAACTCGCTATCGTCGAGGGTGAATTGGCCGCCTTCCAGCGCCGTGTACTCCAGCGTGGCGTTGAGGATCTCGACCAGATTCTCGGCGCAGAGACGGGCGGCGTTGACGTACTCGCGCTGCTCCTCATCCAGGCTGGATTCCAGCAGCAGGTCAGTCATGCCGATGATGCCGGCCAGGGGTGTCCGGATTTCATGGTTCAGACTGGCAAGGAAGGTGCTTTTGAGTTGTTCAAGCTCCTCGTGGGTCGACGCCGACGCGGTCATATAAATCCAGCTAGCGGGATTCCAACGATCTGTATTCCAGCTAACTGGGCTATCGGCGGATTCTGTAAGTGAGTTTAGGGTGTTTCGCCGAGGTACCCACGGCTCTGCGGTTTAGCCTTCACGGTACGGCTATTTTTTATCGCCGTCGGCGCCTCCGAAAGTGATGGTGGACTGGGCTTTGAACTGTTTGTAGTCTTCGTAGCGAACGGTTTCCCGAAGACGGGTGTCCTCCTCCTTGAAGTGCAGAACGGAGTTGGCGGTGGTGTAAGTGGGGAACCAGTACTTGCCGTCGATCTGCTCGCGGTAGGTCTCGAATTTGGGGTACGCCTCGCTGCCTTTTTTGCGGTTCGCGCCGACGCCGCGGCCGTAGGATTTGACGATTTGCAGGTCGTGGTCGTCCACCCAAACCTCGCCGGAGAAGTAGCGGCGGCCAGTCTCCATCTTTTTTGGTTTTACGGCGAAAACGTAGGTTGTGATCTCGTCCACTGCCTGGCGGCCCAGGTAGCGAACCAGATAGTTGGGCAAATCTTCGGAGGTCAGTACGAAGGGCTGCGTGTTGCGGAGGTCTTCCATATCTTCAGGAGTCAAAATAACCCGGGTCAAAGTGGAGACCGGCGAGTAGGTGACGTGTTCGGTGCGCTTACCCTCGGAATCGAAAACGATATCGGAGACCGTCTCCCATTTGCCGTCGGTTTGGCCGGCGTCGTCAAGGGTTTGGATGCGCGCGGTTTGCTTGTAGGTGTACATTTCGCGCGCCTTGGCGAATTCGGACTCCTTGGCGGTGAACTTTTGAATGATTTCGTTGACGCGGTCCTCGGAGAGATCGCCGGTGTCTACGGCCCAAGCGGAGCCTGCGCCCAAAGCCACAAAACAGACGGGCGCAAAACAGACGGGGAGGATGAGACGTGCACGCATACCCCTATCCTGCAACTTTGGACGGCCAGGTTCAAGCCCGCAGGTTCAAACCCGCAGGTTCAAGCCCGTGGAAATTGTATAGTGAACACTTGAGTCTACTGAACGGTACGCTGCTGGCAGCCCGGCGGGCGCTCGCTGAAGGCGAAGTCAGCCCGCAGGAGTTGGCGCGGGAAGCGCTGGATCGCATCAAGCGTCTTAACCCCCGGCTGAACGCGTTCCTCACCGTTACAGAGCCTATTGAGGAACTCGCCCGCACAACGGATCACGGAATCCTGCGCGGCATTCCCATCGCACACAAGGACTGCTTCGCGACCAAGGGAGTGCGGACGACGGGCGGATCGAAGATCCTGGCGAACCGGGTGCCCGATCACGACGCTGAGATCGTGACTCAACTGGCTGCGGCGGGTGCGGTCACGCTGGGCAAGACCAATTTGCATGAGCTGTGCTACGGGATCACATCGACCAATCCACATTTTGGAGCGGTGCGCAATCCGTGGGATTTGGAGCGGATTCCCGGAGGGTCGAGTGGGGGGTCGGCGGCGGCGGTCGCGGCGGGGATGGTTTTCGCGGCGAGCGGGACGGACACCGGAGGGTCGATTCGGCTGCCGGCGTCGTTTTGCGGGGTGGTGGGTTTGAAGCCAACCTACGGCTCGATCAGCCGGAAGGGGTGCTTGCCGCTGGGGATCACGCTGGATCACGTGGGTCCGATCGCACGGACGGTTCGCGACGTCGAGCTGGTGTTTCACGCGATGGGCGGCCGGACCCCACCGGCGGATATCCTGTCCATCGCCGGCTTGCAGGTGGGCGTTCCCGAGAATTACTTCTTTGACCGGCTGACGCCGGAGGTCCGCGCCGCGGTGCGGCATGCCGTGCAGACTTTGGCGGGGCTCGGCGCGGAGCCCACGGAGATACGGCTGGACGGCATGGAGGAACTCAACACGCTCGGACGGCTGGTGCTGTCCGCTGAGGCGTCAAGCCTCTGGCAGAAGCTTCTGGCAGCCCGCCCCCGCGATTTCGGGAACGACGTGCGGCAGGCCCTGGAGAAGGGGTGCGCCGTGAGCGCGGCGGATTATTTGGAGGCGCAGCGGCTACGCCGCAAGTTGTCGAAGCAGCTGGGGACTTTGTGGGACGGAATCGATTGCCTGCTCACGCCAGCGACGCCGACCACCGCGCCGAGGATCGGGGAGACATCGATTCGGATCGGAGGCGTGGAGGAAGACGTCCGGGCGGGGAGCACGCGCTTGGTCCGGCCGTTCAATGTACTAGGATGGCCGGCGCTGGCGATGCCTTGCGGATTCTCGAAGGCCCGCACAGGGCCAGCGAGGCCCTCCGGCCGTTCAGGAACTGGCGGCGGTTCCGCCGAGCGAGGCTCCGTTGTGCGGGCGAATTCCTTGGAAGAAGGTCTGCCGATCGGCCTGCAACTTGTCTCCGCGCCACATCGCGAGGACATCCTGTTCCGCGTGGGCGCGGCATTGGAAGATGCATTGGGGCTGACGGCGCGGCGGCCAGCTCTTAACTAAACCCAACATCAATTAAGGAGGTAGCCGGCGGCGCCGGCAGCGGCCCAAACCAGGCACGCCGCGGTCAGGCGAAAGACAAAGGCCCGCGTGCCGCGGAGGGCGGCCAGCCCAATCTTAAGCGCAGCGTTAGAGGCGAGTGCAAGCAGAATCGCAAGCTCGGCCGAACGGATGCTGAGGGTTTGCGAGTGGACCAGGTCGGAAGCCGGAGCGATGACGGTAGCAACGTCAACCAGTCCACCAAGGAGGCTGGTTCCGATAAAGGCTTGTGGTCCCGCTTGTGCGGCGGCGGCTTTCGAGATGAAGACGATCAGGGTGAACAATGCCCCGAATTGCAGAGCGGGACCGATTTGAAACGGGTTCTGATGCTCGACACGGGGGTTCGGGGCCTGCGGGTGCTTGGCGTGGGAGACTAGCCAGCCGTCGACCAGGGCCATCACGATCGCCGCAACCAGCATCAGGCCAAGCGGCAGGGCGCAGGCGATCGCCAGATCTTGATTCACGATCGCAACCAGCAAGAACGCGCGGGGGAACTGCACCGAGTTGGCGATCAGGAAACCGCGCATCTGAGACAGGAGTCCCTCCGGGCGCTCCTTGCTTAGGTGCGCGAGGTGCAGGGTGACTGCGGTGGTGGAGGCGAGGCCGCCGAGAATGGCGGTATAGACAAGGCCGCGTTCCTCGCCGAGAAATTTCTCCAGGAAGTAGCCGACGTAAGAAATGGAAGAGATGAGGATCACAAACATCCACACCTGGCGCGGCGAGAAGAAGGAAAACGGTCCGTAGGTTCCCTCGGGGAGCAGTGGATAGATGACCAGGACAAGGGTGACGAAAGCGAGAGTGGCATTGAACTCGGGCTCGGTGATGGTTTCGCGGAGCAGGTGTTGAAGGCGCTGCTTGGCTTCGAGGAACGCAGCGATGAGGATGGTGGTGCCGAGGGCGATCGGCTCGCCGAGATGGATATCGACGGATGCGGCGAGCAGGGCGAGAACGTAAGTGACAACGGCGGCCAGTTCCGTAGTGATCCCGGCGCGCTTTTCGCGCTCCTCGTAATGGAAGACGGTAAGCACCGCGGCAGTGGTGAGGAGCCCAACCGCGGACAGGTAGGGATTGGCGAGCAGGCCGCAGATGCCACCGGCGAGGGCGATCAGGAGGAAGTCGCGGAGGCCAGGATGATCGCCGGGCGTGGCTTCACGCTGCGCGCCGATGATCGCGCCGACCAGCAGAGCGGCGGCGAGATGGGCGACGGTGACGGGCACGATGTTTGATTATAAGCTTCGCTCCGCACTTTAGACCGGATTCTCGGGCCACTTGTGTTTGGGGTAGCGGCGGGAGAGCTCGCGGCGGACCTGCGGGTAGAGGCGCTGCCAGAATCCGGCGAGATCGGTGGTGACCTGCACCGGCCGGCGATTGGGCGCGAGCAGATGGACGACAACAGGGGTCGAGCCGATGCGGGGCGTTTCCAAAACGCCGAAGAAATCTTGAAGGCGGGATTCGATCCAGGGCGGTTTACCGGGCTCGTAATGAACCTGAACGGTGCGTCGCCGGCCGCCGGGCCACTGGGGAGGGTGAGCCGTTCGGGGGCGAGGCGGTCGAGGTCCGGGGGGCGGAGGGATTCGAGCAGACGGGCGGAGGTGAGCTCGGCGAGGCTGATTCGGCCTCGGCAGAGAGCGGTGAGCGCGGCGGTGACATCGAGCTCGATTCCCGCGAAAGCCGCGCGGGCTTGGAGTTGAGCGAGCGCGTCGCGATCGACGAAGCGGCCGATATCGGCTTCGAGGGCTTTGGAGGCAAGGACCGCGGACGTTTCCTCGCTTGGCGGCGCCGGCGCGCGGGTTTCTTCGATGACGAGCTGATCGTAAAGGAGAGCGGTGACTTGTTCGACCCGTTCCGCGGCGCGATTCCATTCCAGCGTGGTTCGCTCGGTGGCGCGGTCGAGGAGCCATTCGGGCTCGAGGTGCGCGGCGAGACGGACCAGAGGAACTCCCTTGTCGCGACGGGCATCCCTTCCACCGTCGCTACGGGCTTCCCTTCCACCGTCGCTACGCTCCTCCACATCGAGGGCGATGAGAAACTCGTGGCGGCAGTCGGGGAAGCGGGCGGAGCCGCCGGAGGAAAGCAGCAGTATTCCTTCGCGAGTGTGGCGAGCCACACGATCGGGAAACGCCGCGAGGACGGATTGGAGGAGGGGCGCATCGTCACGGGTCCGGTCGCGGCCGGGGACATGGCGGCGAAGCTGGTCGAAAATTCGCCGGGTTTGCGGTTGCCAATCGGCTTCCATCAACGTGAGTAGATCCGAACCCCCGCGCTCACCGGCGCTCAGGACGGCTGCAGCGGCGCAGCCTCGTTCCGGGACGCTCCGCGCTGCCGCTTCGATGACGAGTTTGGCAAGACGCGGCGGCAGGGGCAGATCGGCCATGGCTGGCGTGGCCCCGAGGCGGTCGAGCAAAGTGTTCGCGGCGGCGAGGGCTGCCGCGGGCGGAGCGTCGAGCCATTCGAGCTTCTCGACGCGCATGGCGCGAAGTTCGAGGACGGTTTGGGAAAGTTCCCGCCGCAGGATCTCGGGTGGATCGGAAGGAGCGCGGCGGTGGAAATCTTCGGCTGTGAAGAGGCGGATGACGTGTCCGGGAGCGGTGCGGCCGGCGCGTCCGGCTCGCTGCGTAGCGGAGGCTTGGCTTACGCGCTGGACGTGAAGGGAAGGGATGCCGGTCCAAGGCGAATCAGACGCCACGCGGGCGAGACCGCTATCGATGACGGCGGTGACGCCTTCGATGGTGACGGAGCTTTCCGCCACGTTGGTGGAAAGGATTACTTTGCGCTGCGAGGCGGGCGCGACGGCGCGGTCCTGCTCGGCCGGAGAAAGATCGCCGTGGAGCGGCAGGACCAGCAACGAAGCTCGCGCCGGCAATTTTCTCGATGGCTCGGGAAGCTCTGCGGATTTCTGCCGCGCCGGGAAGGAAGACCAGGACGTCGCCGGTGAGGCCGCGGGTGAGGAGACGTTCGAGAGCGGAAGCAACTTGTTCTTCAAGCGGCGCCGGGGAGTGGGGAGTGTATTCGATGCTGAGTTCGTGGAGCTTGCCTTCGGAGCGCAGCACCGGGCAGCCGTTCAAGAAGTGAGCAACGGGCGCCGCGTCGAGCGTCGCGGACATGACCACCAGCTTCAGGGCAGTTTTATGAGCTGCCTGGAGGCGCTTGAGGAGAGCGAGGGCGAGGTCGGCATCGAGATGACGCTCGTGGAACTCGTCCAGGATGACGGCGCTGACGCCTTTGAGCTGTGGATCGGAGAGAAGGCGGCGGGTGAGGACGCCTTCGGTCAAGAAGCGCAGGCGGGTGCGTGGACCGCTTACGTCTTCGAAGCGGACTTGATAGCCGACGGTCTCGCCGAGCTTCTCGCCGAGTTCCTGCGCGACGCGGCGAGCAGCCATGCGGGCAGCCAGACGGCGCGGTTCGAGCACAAGAATTTCGCCGGCGATGTGCGGCAGGAGCGCCGGAGGGACGCGGGTGGTCTTGCCCGCCCCAGGAGGAGCCTCGATGACCAGATTCGGCGCATGCGTCAGGTTCGAGACGATGTCCGGCAGCAGATCGTCGATGGGAAGCTTCATTCGGCAGCTTTTACTCCCCGACGACGGCTCGAATGGTCTCCGGAGCGTTCCCTTCCAGGCGGTTGTTGACGAAGATGTAGGACGCCCGGCGCTCCTCCCGCATGCGGCGAATCCACTCGCGCAGGGCATCGCGGGTCTCGGGATTCTCTTCGCGGATTTTATCGTAGGGTTGGAAGCGCGCCACGGCGTCTTCATAGGTGCGGCCTTCGCGGAGGAGACCGCGAACGACGGTGAAGCCGGCGGGAATGGGGAGGTTGGCCTGCTTGGCAAGAGGCGGCATTCGGGTCCAGGCGTTGAGCACGTGGGCGACGCCGCGGGAGCGGAGGCAATCGAAGTAGCGGGGCTGAAGGTATTCGCGATTGCGAACCTCGACGGCGTAGCGGAAACCTTCGGGCAGTTTGGCGAGGAAGGGGTCGAGAGCGGAGACGAATTCGCGGGGGCTTGCGCCGCGTGCGCCGAACTCGAACATGAGGACAGAGACACGCGAGGCGTGGGGACGGAGAGGATCGGCGAAGAGGGCTTCGAAGGCGTCCGCGTTCAAGTAAGATTCGTTGCGCAGACCAGCCCGAGGGCCGTAGCGGGCATGCTTGGGAAAGACTTCGGCGGTGACCTCTTCGGGGACCTTGAGCGCGAACTGAAGGCGGCCGGGCGCGGAGGAGAACAGGCGCTGCCAGTATTGCGGCGAAGGGAATTGATAGAAAGAGAAATCGCCGCAGACGATGGGGAAGGTTTGGGCGTATTCGGCGAGACACTCGGCGTTCGAACTTGGCTTGCGAGAAGCGGCCGTGGGTGGAGTAACGCTCGCGGGTGTAGATTTGGTCCAGCCAGCCTTCATATTTCCAGGAGCTGGCGCCGACGAAGATATTGTGTTGAGCGAGCTCGTAGAGGCGTGCTGCCAGCCCCGCCTTATCGAAACCCGGCGCGGGCGGGTCAAAGAGCGGTAGCGTCACCAGGCGTGCGCGGAGCGGTTGTAGAACGGGTCCGCGCCGGCTTCGATCACTCCGCTGGGAAGGAGCTTGATGGCCACGGGCGCGGCGCCGTTGTTGTAGCGCGACATGATGCTGACGTGATGGCCGCGCAGGAGCCAGCTCCTGGCCGACGGACTGCGGGATGCGCTCATCCAGCATGAGGTCGCCGATGCTCCACGCGTGATTGTCGAAGCTGGAGACCAGATGACGGGTCTGGAAGCGCGGCGCTTCGACGGCGTTCTGCGCGTTCATGCCGAATTCGAGCGCGTTCGAGCAGAATCTGGGTCAGCGCCTGCTCCTGATTGTCGCCGCCGGGGGTGGATTCGAGCGCAGGACGGGTTTGCCGTCGGAGGTGCGGGTCACGATGGTGGGGCTGAGAGTGACGCGCGGGCCGCTTGCCGCCCGCGAGTTCATTGGGATTGCCGGGAACCAGCACGAACTGCTGCGCGCGTTGCGTAAGCGGAATGCCGGTATCGCCGGCGATCACGCTGGGCATCCAGGCTCCGGAGGGTGTGGCGGAGAAGACCATGCCATCGGCGTCGATCGCATCGACGCAGGTGGTGTCCTTGGCGATGAGGACGTCGTCGATTTTGACGTGCGCGATATCGACTTGCGCGGGATGCTGGCCGATCTTGCCGTTGATCTTGCCGGGAAGGAATTCCATGCGAGGCGCGGGCGCCGATTTGCGCGCGGCGCTCCGCGGCGTACTCCTTGGAGAGCAGCACATCTTCGGGGATGTGGTTGAACTTGGGATCGCCGTAGTAGGTGTCGCGATCGGCGTAGGCCAGCTTCATGGCTTCCACGGCGTGATGAATGTAATCGGCCGAGTTGGGCTGCGTGCGATCGTAGCCTTCCATGATGTTCAGGAGTTTCGAGCATCGCGGGACCCTGGCTCCAGAAGCCGGGCTTGTAAACGGTGTAGCCGTGGAAGGTGGTGGAGACGGGCTCCTCCGGCTGAAGCTTGAAGGCGGCCATGTCTTCATAGCGCAGCAGTCCGCCGTTGGCCTTGCTGAAGGCGTCGATCTTGCGGGCGATTTCGCCGCGATAGAAATAGTCGCGGACGGCGTCGATGGCGGCTTCGCGGGTCGCGCCGTGCAGCCAGAGTGCTTTCTTTTCGGCCTCGGCCATGGCGCGGAGGGTGCGGGCGGTGTCGGGCTGGCGGAAGATTTCGCCAACCTGCGGCGCGTGGCCATTGGGCATGAAGTGCGCCTTGGAGGTGGGCCAAAGATCGAAAAATTCGCGGCTGGCGGCGATGGTCTGGGCTCGCATTTCATCGATGGCGTAACCGTCGGCGTCTTCAATGGCGGAGTGCAATGGCTTCCTGGAAGGACTTGGTTCCGTAGTCGCGCAGGGCGACCAGGCCGGCGTCCACCATGCTGGGCACCAGCGCGGGCATGAGACCGGCGACGGGGATAATGCCCTTCAGGCCGGTTTCGCCGTTCTTGCCGCGGACCTCGACTTCACCGGCTTGGAGAGGACGCTTGCGGAACATATCGGCGCGTGGCGAGTTTGGGCATGGTGCCGACGCCGGCGATGGCGTGAACCTTGCCGTCCTTGGTGCGAATGAGGATGGGCGCTTCGCCGCCCAGGCCGAAGTGCGAAAGCTCCGTGACCGAAGCCGCGAACATGGTGGCGACGCCGACGTCCACCGCGTTGCCGCCGCGATAGTACATGCGCATGCCGGCTTCGGTGGCGTATTCACTTCCGGCGGCCACAGCGCCATGAGTTCCCCGCACGGCCTGGCGCACGGGACGCTCATAACGCGTCTGAGAGATGCACGCTCCCGCGAGGATAATCGTCAAAACTGCCAGTCGAATCTTCATGAGCACCGCCCGTGCAGTCATTATAATGGTTCGACGCCGCATCTAGGCTTCAGCACTGGGACCAGGGGATGCATCGTAACGCTCCGTATCGCTGGGCCATCGCCGTCCAGGCGCTGATCTTTCACCGGCAGGTCCTGTTTTATTCTCACCATCTTTTTCCGTGGGATTTCCGCGGAGTGCATCTACCGCTGGCGACCCTGCTCGCGGACGCCTTCCGGCGAGGAGAATGGCCGCTATGGGATACGTTTACCTATTGCGGAACGCCGATCTTCGCGAACATCCAGGCGTCGTCGTTTTATCCTCCGGCAATCGCGGCGACGGCGCTGGCCTCGCGGCTGGGCGACGATTACCTGCCTAAGCTGCTGGCGTGGTCAGTCGCGATCCAAATCATCTTCGCTGGGTTCTGTGCGTTCGAGCTGATGCGGAAGCTGGAGGTGAGACCGGCTGCGGCGTGGATCGGGGCGACGGTGTACGAACTGGGGTGCTTTTTCGCGGCGCAGACCGAGCATATGGGAGCGATGCAAAGCGCAGCGTGGCTGCCGCTGATCTGGCTGTGCGTGTGATGCTGAGTTGCGCAAAGGTCTCCGGAAAAGATGGTTCGCGGCACTGGTGGTGTCGCTGGGGATGACGGTGCTGGCGGGGTTGCCGCAGGTGGCAGAGGCGGGATTCCTGTCGGCGGTGTGTTTAGCGGTGCTGCTGGCAGCGTTCGGCGAGGCGAGGTGGAAGCTGCCCGGGACGGTTATTCTGGGCTGCGCTTGGGGTTTGCTGTTGGCCGCGATTCAATTTATTCCCACGGCGGAGCTGACGCAGAATAGTGTGGCGAAGTATCGCGTCGAATGGCTGGGCAGCGGTGGAGGGATTCCACTGAATACGTTGATCTCGCTGGTGCTTCCAAATCACTGGAGTATCTTCGATCCGTCCCAGTATCAAGGGCCGGAGGATCCGACGTTTTCGTATTTTTATTCGAGCTTATTGGGGTTGGCGCTGGCGATCGGCGCGATGGTGTGGCGGCCGGGACGATGGGCGCGCATTTTTGCGGCGATGCTGGCGATCTTTACGCTGGCGATGCTGGGCGATCGAACGCTGGCCGGCCGGGTTGTCATGGCGGCGCTGCCTGTGAAATTGCGCATCGGGATTCATCCGGAGTTTTTCTTTTGCGTATTCTCGCTGGCCCTGGCAGTGCTGGCCGGGTTGGGGGCGGAGCGGTTCTTGCGGACGCCGCGGCTTCAGATCGCGGCCGGGCTGGTGATCGCGTGCGATTTAATTTTGGTGAGCTCCGGAAGACCGATGAATGAAGAGTCCTCCGTGAATACACCCGGGTTCACGCGGGAGTCTGCGGACGGGAGCACGGAGCTGCTCGCCAAGTTGAGGGCGATGACCAACGGCTCGGTTCCGCCGGCGCGGTATGACATACGCCCGGATGTATGGACCCTCTGGGCTGGGGTCGGACCGATTATTGGAATCCCCACCGGCGACGGCTGCGATCCGTTGGCGCCGGAGAGGACCATGGAGCTGAGGCGAGCCTTCGCGAAGGGACCGCGTTGGGGGACTTGTTATCAGGTGGAGAATGCGGCGTCGCCGGTAGTGAGCTTGATGAACACTCGGATTGTGCTGTCGCACGCGGAGGTAAATGCACCGGGTCGTGACGCTGGCCGGGGAAGTCAACGGGTATAGGATCTACGACAATCGGAACGTAATGGACCGGTTCTTCTTCGTCCAGCAGGTGCGGACGGTTGATTCGCTGGCGGACGCCGCGGCGGTGGTGCAGTCGCCGGATTTCCGTCCGGCGGAGGAAACGGTGGTGGAGGCGCCGGGAGAGGCTTTCGATGTCGGCGCGGAAGCGGCCGCGCGGGTGCGGGTTGTCTCTTACGGGGCGACGGCGATCCGCCTGGAGACGGAGAGTTCGCAAAACCAGTTTTTGGTTGCGGCGGACTCCTATTACCCAGGATGGGAAGCGAGCGTGGACGGGATCGCGGCACGGATCTATCCGACGGATGTGGCTTTTCGCGGTGTGCGTGTGCCTGCCGGGAAACACACCATCGAATTCCGGTTTGTGCCCAGGACGCTGTATTGGTCGATGGCGATCAGCGCGGCGGCTTTGGCGGGCCTCGCCATTCTGTGCGTAGTATGAATCGCTTGACGAGGGCTCCGGTGGTGCTGTTCGTGTTCCTGTGCGCGGCGTGGTACGTGCGCGTAACCGTGGTTGAGGTGGTTCCCTCTCTCCCGAAATCGAGCGACTTCAGCATGTACTATCAGGCAGCCGGTAATGTGGCCTCCGGACGCAGTCCGTTCGTCACCGAAGGCTACATCTACCCTCCGTTTCTCGCCGAAGCGCTGACGCCGTTGGCGAAGATGTCTTACGCGACCGCAAGGTGGGTGTGGTTCGTGGTCTCGCAGGGCTGCTTGCTTGGGGGAGCCGTGCTGATGTGGACCGCACTGGGGCGGGATTGGATCGCGGCGTGTGCGATCGCACTGGTGTGGGCGTTGGGAGGCGCGGCTGTCGAGAGCCTGGCGTTGGGGCAGCCGGGCCCGGTGCTGACGCTGCTGCTGGCGCTGGCATTCACGCAACGGGGATGGAAGCAATCGGGCGCGGCGGGAGTCGGGCTGGCGATCAAGCTGATTCCGGGAATTGTGGGCGTCGTGTTTTTGCTGCGGCGGGAGTGGCGAACACTCGCGATCTTCGCGGGCGTAAGTTTGGCCCTGCTCGCGGCGCCGTGGGCGTTGGTGGGGTGTTGCCTGGATGGTCCGAAAATGCCGGAGGGAACGGCAACGTGGACCGGCACGCCGGCGATTCTGAGCTGGTCGCTGCCATCGGTGGTGTTGCGCGCAATGGATCCGATTCCGGCAACGGGAGGGCCGCTACCGCGCGATTGGGAGTCGGGGAACGACTTGCCGCATTTACGGTTACCGGAGTCGCGGCGATGGATCTCGATCGGAGTCTCACTGGCGATTTTGCTGATCGGATTCGGCGTGCTGGCGCGGGCGAAGCTCTCGGACGGCACGGTTCCGTTCGCGATGGCTGCGCTGGTCTCGCTGGCGCTGGCGGCGTCGCCGGTGTCCTGGACGCATTACCAGGTGATGCAATACCCGGGCGTGGCGCTGTTGCTGTGCCACGCCGCCAGGTCTCAGCGCTGGAGATTGCTGGCGGCCGCGCTGACTTTAAGCGCGCTGCTTTATCCGCTGCCGGTGGACGTTCTGGCGGACTACTACATGAAGTACGGAAAGTGGACCGCGTCACTTCCTACGTTCTATTTCTGGGACTCCATCGCGCCGTTTGCTTCGCTCGGTTTGTTCGGCTTGTTCGTTCACGAAATAGGCGGCACAGGACGTCGCCCCGTTGTGCCGCCGAGTTTCTTGAAAGCGGTATCGTAGACAAGGAGGTTTTCACGTGGACCTGACGCTCATTCCGATCGTAGTGATCGTGATTTATCTGATCTCCAGCATCAAAATCCTGGCCGAGTATGAGCGCGGGGTCATTTTCCGCCTGGGGCGCGTAAGGCCGGAGCCGAAGGGGCCGGGCGTGATTTTGGTATTCGCGCCGATCGACAGGATTGTCAGGATTTCGTTGCGGGTAGAAGCGTTCGAGGTACCCTCGCAGGACGTGGTGACACGCGACAACGTGACGGTGAAAGTGAATGCGGTGATTTATTTCCGCGTGGTGGAACCGACCAAAGCGGTTTTGGAGGTCGCGAATTTCCTGTACGCCACGTCGCAATTGGCGCAGACTACGCTACGCAGCGTGCTGGGCGAGGTGGAATTGGACGAGTTGTTGAGCCAGCGCGAGAAGTTGAACATGAAGCTGCAAGGCACGCTGGACGAGCATACCGGACCGTGGGGCGTGAAGGTGTCGATGGTGGAGGTGAAGCAGGTGGATCTGCCGGACCAGATGATCCGGGCGATCGCGCGGCAGGCCGAGGCGGAACGCGAGCGGCGCGCCAAGATTATTCACGCCGAGGGCGAAGTGGGAGCGGCGCAGAACCTGGAGCGCGCGGCGGAGATGATGGCCCGGCAACCGATTGCGATTCAATTGCGGTATCTGCAAACGCTGGTGGAGATCGGCTCCGAGAAGAACACCACGGTTGTGTTTCCACTGCCGGTCGATATACTCTCGACAATAGGACGGGTGCTTGACAAATTAGCAGCGGCGCCCCCAGCGGCGCCCGCAAAGGACGCATAGCTTTGCCAAGAAACGAAGACGGTGAATTCGAATTAGTCCTGGGGAACAAGCAGCTCCTCAGCATGTTTTTTGTGGTGGTGGTGCTGTTGGGCGTGTTCTTCGTGATGGGCTACATCGTGGGGAGCAAGTCGGGTCCGACGGTGAGCGCGGAATCGACGCACAAGCCTCTAACCCCGGATTCGCAGGCGCCGAAATCCGAGGCGGCAGTGGAGTCAACAACGCCCACACCCGCGCCTGCTGTAAGCGCGCCCTCTGAACCTGAGAAACCCGCGGAGAAGGAGGAAGCGGCTACCCCAGCGCCCCCGCCGGCTCCAGGCGCTCCGGCGAGAGCCGCGGTGAAGGAGCCGAAGCCGGAACCCGCTTCCAAGCCCGAACCGGCTCCCAAGCAAGAAGCCAAAGCCGCGAAGGCTCGCGTGCCGGCGCAGAGCAGCCAGCCCGTGCCGGGCGCCACTTACTTGCAGCTATCGGCCACGGACAAGGCGGACGCCGACAAGATGGTGGAGGAGCTGCGCAAGAACGGATTCTCGGCTCTGGATGTGGAGAACCCCGATAAAGCAGGGAACTTCCGGGTGTTAGTGGGACCGATCGCGGCGGGCGAACTCAACAAGACCAAAGCCGACCTCCAAAGCAAGAGTTTTTCAAACGACAAGGCATTCGTAAAGAAGTTTTAGCGATGAACGGGCCAGACCGGTTGAATCTGGTGCAGCTTGCTCCGGCTGGGCCTCGGTTGCCGGAATGGCTGCGGAAACCGAGCGTCCGCGCCGAAGCGGTTCACGATTTGAAGAGCGGGCTGCGGAGCTTCCATCTTCACACGGTGTGCGAGTCGGCGCGGTGCCCCAATCTGCATGAGTGCTTCGCGCGCAGTCGCGCGACGTTCATGATTCTGGGCAATGAGTGTACACGCGGGTGCGGTTTCTGCTCGGTGCCGAAGAGCCGGCATCCCGGCGCGCTCGATCCGGAAGAGCCTGCCAATGTGGCGCGAATGGCGCGGGCGATGGTGCTGCAATACGTGGTCATCACCAGCGTAAATCGCGACGATTTGGCCGATGGTGGGTCAGCGCACTTTGCGGAGACAATCCAGCGCGTGCGGGCGGAGCTGCCGCAAGCCAAAATCGAGGTCCTGACGCCGGATTTTCAAGGGGATTTGAATGCGGTTGCGCGGGTGCTCGACCAGAGACCGGATGTGTTCAATCACAACATGGAGACGGTGACCAGACTGTACCAGCGCGTGAGACCACAAGCCGATTACCGGCAATCGCTCGATGTCCTGCGGTTCGCGAAGGCCCATCAGCCCGAGGTTTTGACGAAATCCGGCGCGATGCTGGGATTGGGCGAAACGGCCGCGGAGGTCGAGCAACTGCTTCGCGATCTGCGGGAAGCGCAGGTAGATTTACTCACGCTGGGACAGTACCTGCAGCCCACGCGCCGGAATCTCCCGGTGGCGGAATACGTGACTCCGCAACGATTCGACGCTTATCGCGAGTTCGGGTTATCGCTGGGATTTAGGACCGTCTTCAGCGGACCTCTGGTGCGCAGTTCCTACATGGCCGATGTGGTGCACGACCGGGCGATCTCGTGAATCTGGCGCTTTCCCTTGCCTCGGCGATTCTGCTGATTCTGGTTTTTCCACGGCTGGAATGGACGTGGCTGGCGCCAGTGGCGCTCGCCCCCATCTTGATTGCATGCGCGAGGGAATCGTCCTGGAAGCGGCGGTTTCTTTGGGGGTGGGCCTCCGGATTCGTGTTCTGGTTCGGAGTCTGTTACTGGATTCAGTTCGTGCTTCAGGTGCATGGCGGGCTAGGGGTCGCGCTGAGCTGGGTGAGCTTTCTTTTGTTCGCCATCCTGAAAGGCTTGCATATGGCCCTGTTCGCCACGGGCGCGGGATGGGCGATGCGGAAATGGTGGGCGATTCCGGGCGTCGCCGCGCTCTGGACCGGGATTGAGCGAACGCATGGACCGCTGGGGTTTGCCTGGCTCGATTTGGGGAACGCGGGAATCGGGATGCCGGTAGCGATGAGGATCGCTCCGTGGGTGGGAGTGTATGGATTGTCGTTTGTGTTCGCCATGCTGGGGTGCGCGGTGGCGCTGATGGTCTTGCGGCGTCCGCGGCGGGAACTGGCGTGGCTGGCGGCATTGGTGGTCCTGCCTGTTCTTCCGGCGCTGCCGCGGCCCGAGCAAGGAACGGAGCAAGCCCGCGTGGTGCAGCCGAATGTCGACACCGAAGCGGAGTTCACGACCGCGTCCCTGGAAGACCTCGCGACACAGATGGAGCAGCTTTCGCGAGCGCCGGGGATTCCCTTGATCGTCTGGCCGGAGTGGCCGGCTCCTTTCGAGTTAACGCCATCCTACCGGGCCTACGTGGCGAGCGTCGCGCGGGACTCTGGAGCTTGGCTGATCTTCAACGGGGTGGCGAGCACGGCCAGGAGTGAGCCGCTCAACTCGGCGTTTTTGGTGAATCCCAGCGGAGCCATCGTGGACCGCTACGACCAGATCAAGTTAGTTCCGTTCGGTGAATACGTTCCGGAGCCGTTCGGCTGGGTGAACCGGATCACCAAGGAAACCAGCGATTTCGTCCCGGGCGACCGGTTGGTGGTCTTCCCGGAAGGAGCTCGCCGGCTGGGGGTGTTCATCTGTTACGAAGCGGCGTTCCCGGATCTTGTCCGGCAGTTCGCGCGGGATGGCGCGGAGATGCTGTTTAATTTGTCCAATGACGGGTACTTCGCGCATAGCGCGGCTCGGGAGCAACACCTGAGCTTGGCGCGAATGCGGGCTGCGGAGAACCGAAGGTGGCTGCTGTTCGCCACGAATGACGGTCTGACGTCGATGATCGATGCGGCGGGGAGGGTTACGGACCGGTTGCCCGCGTACCGTCAAGTCGCCGCGGACATGCGGTATCAGTACTTGACGGGGACAACGTTCTATACCCGGCATGGGGATTGGTTTGCGTGGGGCTGCCTGGTTGTGGGGCTGGCGGCCTTGTTTTAAAAGACTAGTTCTAACGCTCTGTTTTAATGGCGCTAACGGCTTTGATATAATACGGTATCCTTATGCCGGTTACGGAAAAGAAGATTATCCTATTGAGACCACGAGGGTTCTGCGCGGGGGTGGTGCGCGCCATCGACGTTGTGAAAATCGCGCTGAACCTGTATGGGGCGCCGATTTACGTGCGCAAGGAAATCGTCCACAACCGGCACGTGGTGGACGAGTTACGCGGCGCGGGGGCGGTTTTTGTCGAGGAATTGGACGAGGTTCCCATGAGCGCGCGGGTGATCTTCAGCGCGCATGGGGTTTCTCCGTCAGTCCGTGAGGAAGCGCGGGCGCGGAGCCTGAAGGTGATCGATGCGACTTGCCCACTGGTTACCAAAGTGCATCTGGAGGCGGTGAAGTTCGCGCGCAAGGGATATACAATCGTGCTGATCGGGCACAAGGATCATGACGAGGTGATCGGGACGCTAGGTGAGGCTCCGGAGTCGACCGTGCTGGTGTCGACGGTGGAGGATGTGGACCGGCTGGAGGTGAAGGATCCGGAGCGGGTGTCCTTCATCACGCAGACTACGTTGAGCCTGGATGAAACCCGCGATATCGTGGAGCGTCTAAAGGAAAGGTATCCGAAGATTCAGGGTCCGGCGGCGCAAGATATCTGCTACGCCACGGAAAACCGGCAGTTAGCGGTGAAAGCGGTGGTGCCGTTGTGCCAAATGCTGCTTGTGGTGGGATCCCAGAATAGCTCCAACTCGCGGCGCTTGGTGGAAGTTTGCCAGAGGATCGGTGTGCCGGCCTACTTGATCGACGATGTCAGTGAAGTCCGGCCTGAATGGCTGGAGGGGGTCGCCACGGTGGCGGTGACAGCGGGAGCTTCCGCGCCGGAGAACTTGGTGGAAGAGTTGATCGAATCGCTGCATCAAAGTGGCTATTCGGAACTGGAAGAAATGGAGATCAAAGAAGAGGACGTGCGCTTCAACCTGCCGAGTGAGCTGAAGACGGTCCGAATCCAAACCAGCGCGCGAGTATGAGCCCTAGTTTACAGATAGGCGAGGCATTACTCGACGCAGTCCGGGAGACGATGCGCCGCGGCGCGTCGCACCTGCTCTCGCTGCAAAAGCGCGAAGGCTACTGGTGGGCCGATCTTACCGCGGACAGCACGCTTGAGTCCGACTTTGTCCTGCTGGATTTGTGGCTGCATCCTCCTAAGGATGGCGTGTGGAAATCGCCGAACCAAGCGCTGCTCGACAAAGCGGCGCGATCGATTCTGGAGCGTCAGTTGCCTGACGGCGGATTCAATATCTACGCGCATGGGCCATCCGAAATCAACGCGACGATCAAGGCGTACGCCGCGCTGAAATTGATCGGTTACCAGGCTGACGATCCTAACATGGCTCGGGCGCGGGAGCGGATTCTGGTGCTGGGCGGGCTGGCCCGGGCGAACAGCTACGTCAAGATCAATCTCAGCCTGTTTGGGCTCTATCCACGCGAGCATGCGCCCTCTATTCCACCCGAGCTGATGTTGCTGGGGAACTTGATTTACGAGATGTCCTCGTGGACCAGGGCGATCGTGATTCCTTTGTCGGTATTGAACGCGAAGGGAGGCCAGAGGCCGGTCCCGGCGGGGATGACGCTCCAGGAGTTGTTCGTTCCGGGCGCGCCGCTCAATTACAAGAACCACGAAGGATTCTTCAGTTGGCGCAATTTCTTCCTGCAACTGGATTGGGCTTTGAAGCTGTGGGACCGTTTGGCGCCGCGCGCGATCCGGAACAAAGCGATCAGGTTGGCGGAGCAATGGGTGATCGAGCACACGCGCTATTCGGGCGGATTGGGCGCGATCTACCCGTCCATGATGTACGCCGTGATGATGCTGGAGCTGCTGGGATACCCGGAGGACCATCCGGCCCGCCAGGAAGCTACTAAGCAGTTTATGAACCTGCTGGTGGACGGCCAACGCGGTTTCTTCTTCCAACCCTGCTTTTCCGTGCTATGGGACACGGCCATCGTGGCCTACGCTCTGGGCGAATCGGGAGAAGCGACGGCGGGCGCATTGGAGCGCTCGGCGGATTGGATGCTGAGCAAGGAGATCCGGCGCAAGGGAGACTGGTCCGTCAAACGTCCCCATGTCGAGCCGTCCGGTTGGGCATTCGAGTTCGACAATGAGTTCTATCCGGACATCGACGATAGCGCGCAGGTATTGCTGGCGTTGCATCACGCGCGCAGTGGAAGTACGGCCAAGCAGGAGGCGTGCATCCGGCGGTCGATAGACTGGCTGCTGGCCATGCAGGGTTCCGACGGAGGCTGGGCGGCCTTCAACGTCGATAACAATTGGGAGTTCCTGAGCGCGGTGCCGTTCGCGGATCATAACGCGATGCTGGATCCGGCGTGCCCGGATATCACCGGCCGGGTGCTGGAAGCGCTGATGGCCAGTGGGATGCGCGCGGATCACACGGCGGTGCAGCGCGGCGTCGAGTTCCTCAAGCGAACCCAGGAAATCGACGGAAGCTGGTACGGGCGCTGGGGTGTTGATTATATCTACGGCACATTCCTCGCGCTGCGCGGCTTGCGAGCCGCGGGCGAGGGCGACCGGGAGGCGTATATCCTGCGGGCGGGCGAGTGGCTGCGGTCGATTCAGAACGCCGACGGCGGGTGGGGCGAGAGCTGCGCCAGCTACGACAACAAGACCTTTACTCCAGGACCGAGCACTCCTTCGCAGACCGCCTGGGGAGTTCTGGGATTGCTGGCCAGCGGCGACACAGCCTCAAGTAGCGTGCTGAACGGCGTGGAGTGGCTGGTGGAGCACCAGCGCGCCGACGGCGGCTGGGACGAAGACGATTCGACCGGCACCGGGTTTCCGGGCGTGTTTTATCTCAAGTACCACCTGTATCGAAACTCGTTTCCCGTGCTCGCGCTGGCGGCGTATCGCAAGGCCAGGGGAGTGGCCCCGGAAATGAGAGCCTCGGCCCGGCGGTGAAACCCGTTCTGGTCACCGGAGCTACCGGGTTCGTCGGCTGGCACGTGGCGCGCAAGCTGATCGAGCAAGGCGCTAAGGTGCGGGCGCTGGCGCGGGACCAGGGGCGCCTTCGAGATCTGGAAGAAGCCGAGGCGGTCGCGGGAGACTTGCGGGACCCAGCGTCGCTTGAACGGGCGGTGCAGGGCTGCGGGGTGGTGTATCACATCGCGGCGGACTACCGCCTATGGACCAGGGAACCTGAGCAGATGTACCGCACCAACGTCGACGGGACCAGGAGCCTGCTCGAAGCAGCGCGAAGGGCCGGCGTGGATCGAGTGGTCTACACCAGCACAGTGGGCTGTATCGGCGTGCCTAAGGGAGCATTGGGCTGCGAAGCGACGCCCGCAAATCTGGAGGAAATGAGCGGTCCGTACAAGCGATCTAAGTTTCTGGCGGAACAGGTGGCGCTGGAGTTCGCGGAGAAGGGGCTTCCGGTGGTGATTGTGAATCCCACGGCTCCGGTAGGCGATCATGATTTCAAACCCACCCCGACGGGAAAGATCGTGGTGGATTTTGTGGATGGTAGAATGCCCGCGTTCCTCGATACCGGACTGAACCTGGTGGATGTGTGGGACGTGGCGCAGGGGCACTTGGCGGCGTGCGGACGCGGCAGGGTGGGGGAACGGTATATCCTGGGAGCAGAAAACCTGACGCTGGAGGGGATTTTCGGCATCCTGGGAGAAATAACCGGGCGGGCGGCGCCGAAATTGCGTATCCCGTATGGGGTGGCTCTGGCGGCGGGCGCGGTTTCGACGGGATGGGCGAACGTCACGGGGCGTGAGCCGCGGGCTCCTCTGGATGGTGTGAGGATGGCTCGCAAGAAGATGTGGGTGAGCCACGAAAAGGCGGCGCGGGAGCTGGGCTACGCTCCAGGGCCGGTGCGCGGGGCTCTGGCGCGGGCGGTGGAATGGTTTCAGACCAACGGGTATTGCGCATGAGGAGCGCGGTGGAAACCGGATGCTCGACTTGGCTAATTGTGGCTAGCGAGGAGCGGGAGCTGGCGCGGATCGGGATGCGCGCCGGCTGGACGCTGCTGGCCAGTGGTCCGGGGTCCCGGCTGGTTTCCGAAACGCTACGGGAACGAAGGCAGGTGGACGGAATCGTGAGCACGGGTTTCTGCGGCGCGCTGGACCCGGCGTTGGAGGTGGGCGATATTGTCGTCTCCGGCGGTGAGGTGCGGTCGGCGCGGCGGTTTGTACGCGGAGAGATCTTGACCGCGGATCGGGTTGCGGTGACGGCGGAAGAAAAGCGCGCGCTGCGGGAGAGAACCGGGGCGAGCGCGGTGGAGATGGAGTCCGCTGCGGTCGCGGCCAAGGCTCGGGAGTGGGGGGTGCCGTTCCGCTGCATCAAGGTTGTGTCGGACGCGGCGCGGGAAGATATGCCGCTGGATTTTAACCGCTATCGCGACGCAGCCGGAAGGTTTTCGCGCGGGCGGATTGCGCTAGCGGCTCTGCGCCATCCGTTTGCAGCCGTGCCGGGGTTGCTGCGGCTGGATCGAAATTGCCGCTTTGCGGCGGAGAAATTAGGAGAGTTTCTTGCCGACTGCCAACTTTGAAGGGACTCCTGCTCCTGTCGTCGAAGCCGGGAGCGCCCATCGACCGCCCGCGGCTATGAATGCCGCGGTGTATAAGGGATCGAGCGTGGTGGAAGTGGAGTCCGTGCCGGTTCCGAAGATCGGCGCCGGGGAGATCCTGATTCGGGTGGAGACGTGCGGCATCTGCCACACGGATCTCAAGAAAATTGCATATAACCTGCTGCCCGCGCCTCGTATTTATGGACACGAGACCGCCGGGGTGGTCGCCGAAGCCGGGGCGGGAGTCACGCGATACAAACCGGGCGACCGGGTGATCGTGTTCCACCACATTCCTTGCGGGGAGTGCTTCTACTGCCGGCGCAAATTGTACGCTCAGTGCCCGGTGTACAAGAAGGTCGGCGTGACCGCGGGGTATGAGCCGGCCGGCGGAGGGTTCGCGCAGTACGTGCGCGCCATGGATTGGATCGTGGAGCGGGGAGTCGAAAAGATTCCGGCGGGGGTTTCCTTCGATCAAGCCTGCTTTGTCGAGCCGGTGAATACCATCCTCAAAGGCGTTAAGCAGGTGGATCCACAGCCGGAAGACGTTGTGGCGATCCTGGGGCAGGGGCCGATCGGGCTGATCTTTACCATGATCGTAGCGCGCAGCGGGGCGCGAATCCTGGCGACGGATACGATGCCGGGACGGCGGGAGCTCGCCTGTAAATTTGGCGCGGAGGAAGCGTTCGATCCGCGCACAGGCGGCCTGGAAAAGACCGCGTTCCGGATGACCGAGGGCCGGGGAGCGGACGTGGTGATCGTTGCCGCGTCAGCGCCGGGGATCGTGGAGCAGGCGGTCAAGTGCTCCAGGCCAGGCTCGCGGATTCTGCTTTTTGCGCAAACTTCGCATCAGGAGCGAATCGAAGTGTCGGGTGCGGCCATCTGTATGGAAGAACGGACGTTGTGCGGCGCATATAGCGCGTCCGTGGATTTGCAGAAGGAATCGGCCGAGTTGGTGTTCAGTGGGGCCTTGCCGGTGGAGGAGTTGATTTCGCACCGTTATCCACTGGGACAGATCCGTGACGGGATTGAACTTGCGTTGCATCCCGCGGACGGATCGTTGAAGATAGTGGTACAGCCACAGAGGTGAACAAAGAGTGAAAGATCAAATGACGGCTGCCGTGCTGTATGGTAAAGAGCAGCTGCGCATTGAACGCGTGGACATCCCGAGCGTGGCGCCAGGAGACGTTCTGGTTCGCGTCCGCACGGCGTTGACCTGTGGAACCGATGTAAAAGTGTTCCGGCGCGGCTATCACGCGATGATGATTCAGCCTCCTTCGTTGTTCGGGCATGAACTGGCGGGAGACATCGTGGCGATGGGAGAAGATGTTGAGGGCTTCGAGGTTGGGGACCGGGTGGTCGCGGCGAATTCGGCGCCTTGCGGGGAGTGCTACTATTGCCGCCGCCAGCAGGAGAACCTGTGCGACAATCTGCTATTCAATAACGGCGCGTACGCGGAATACATTCGCATCCCGCAACGGATCGTCCAAAAGAATCTGCACCGGATTCCGGCGCACGTGAGTTATCAGGACGCAGCGCTGGTGGAGCCGCTCTCCTGCGTGATGCGGGGGCTGGAGGAAACCGGCGTGCGGCCGGCCGACATCGTGGCGGTGATCGGACTGGGACCCATCGGCATGATGTTTGTGCGCCTCGCGACTACTGTCTACAAGGCCAAAGTGATCGCAGTGGGACGGCGCCAGCAGCAACTGGACCGGGCGATCCGGCTGGGCGCGGTGGAATCCGTGTTGAACGATGGAACCGGCGATCCGGTGAAAGAGGTCCGGGATCTGACCGGCGGGCGCGGCGCGGACGTGGTGATCGAAGCCGTCGGGCTTCCGGAAGTCTGGCAGCTGGCCATCAAGTTGTTGCGGCGCGGCGGCGTGGTGAACTTCTTCGGCGGATGTCCGGCGGGGTCCGAGGTAGGCGTGGACACGGATCTGCTGCACTATTCCGAGCTCACGCTGAAGGCCAGTTTCCACCACACCCCGGCGCTGGTGCGGAAGGCTGTGGAAGCGGTCAATAGCGGGTACGTTACCGCCCGCGACTTCGTCAATCGCGTGGAGCCGCTCACCAATCTGCTGGAAGTGATGCAACACCTGATGAGCCACAACGGCCATCTGAAGACCGCGATCATTCCGTAGACCCGTTTCCCGTGTACCTGGCGCCTACCGACTTCCTGGCTTCTCCCGAGGCGATGGCGCGGTCCTGGCCGCTCGAAGAATCCTTGGCTTACACGCGCTGGCTGGCGACGCATCACTATGAGAATTTTCACGTCGTCAGCTTTCTGCTTCCCAAGCGGCTGCATCAGGACTTCTACAACGTCTATTCGTTCTGCCGCTGGGCCGACGATCTGGGCGATGAGATCGGCGATACGCGGGAAAGTCTGCGATTGCTCAAGTGGTGGCGCGGGGAACTGCACGCGATGTACGCGTCCGGAACGGCGCGGCATCCGGTGTTTTGCGCGCTGCGGGCAACCGCGGAGCGCTATCGGCTGCCGCAGGCGCTGTTCGACGACTTGATCACGGCTTTTGAGCGGGATCAGAGCATCACGCGCTACAACAACTTCGAGGAGCTGTTCGATTACTGCCGCTATTCGGCCAACCCGGTCGGCCGATTGGTGCTGGGATTGTGCGGCTATCGGGACGCGGAGCGGCAGGCGCTTTCGGACGCGACCTGCACGGCGCTTCAGCTCGCCAATCACTGGCAGGATGTGACGGTGGATCTATTGAAGGACCGGGTATATCTGCCGCTGGATGTGATGGAGCGGCACGGTTATCCGCTGGAGGCTCTCCTCGCCCGGCGCTTCGACGCACGATTCCGTGACGCGATGAAGGAAGCCGTGGGGGTCGCGCGCGAATTGTTCCTGAAGGGGCTGCCGCTGGCGGGGATGGTGGACCGGCGGCTGGCCATCGACCTGGAACTGTTCAGCCGCGGCGGTCTGAAGGTGCTGGAAAAGATCGAGCAACAGGATTACAACGTGCTGGGCGCACGGCCGGCAATTTCGAAGATCGAGCGAGTGGGTCTGTTGCTGGGGGCGCTGACGCGCAGGGCCTTTTCAAGACAACCTCTTGTCCGCGCCGCATGACGGTCCAGGAATCTTACGCCTATTGCGAAGACGTGGCCCGGCGGCAAGCCAAGAATTTTTATTATTCCTTCCTATTGCTGGACGCGGAGCGCCGCCAAGCCATGTGCGCGATCTACGCGTTCATGCGCTATTGCGACGATTTGAGCGACGCCGAGGGCGTAGCGGACCGCGCGGCCTCGATCGAGCGGTGGCGCGAGGATTTGGACGCGGCGCTGGGAGGCGCGACGCCGGAACATCCGATCTGGCCGGCTTTTACCGATACGGTGGCCCGGTTCAAGGTTCCGCACAAGTACTTCTTCGAGATGATCCAGGGGGTCAGCTCCGATCTGGAGCCGCGCCGCGTCCGCACGTTCGCTGAACTGTACGATTACTGCTATCACGTGGCGAGCGTGGTGGGGTTGACCATCATTCACATCTTTGGTTTCGATTCGCCTGGGTTTGAATCGAGCGGGCTTGAACCGAACGAAGTCCTGGTGCTGGCCGAGAAGTGCGGCATCGCGTTTCAATTGACCAATATTCTGCGCGACGTTCGCGAGGATGCCCAGAACCAGCGGGTGTACTGGCCCGAGGAAGACTTACAGCGGTTTCAGGTCACGCCGGAGGATCTCACGGCATCGGCTTGTTCGCCGCAGTTGAAAAAACTGCTGGAGTTCGAGGGGGAGCGGGCGCGGCAGTATTACCGGGAGTCCGCGCCGCTGGTGGGGATGATCGACCCGCGTAGCCGGGCGTCGCTACGCGCGCTGATCGGGATTTATTCGCGATTGCTGGAGCGGATCGAGGCCGCCGATTACGAAGTCTTGAGCCAGCGCATTCGCGTTCCCACTTGGGAGAAGCTTTGGATCCTGGTCCGCTCACGGTTTTCGCGATAGAATTGCCGCTGTGGCGTTCGGGAATTAGTCCTGCTTTTCCGTGCCACGGGCAGCCGCGGCGGCGCGCGTGACGGAGGGCCGCAGTTGCGCTTCTTCCAAACGCTTCGATTCCTGCCAGGTGAAGATCATGCGGTGCACCACCGTCAGGTTCGCCAATACAGCGATTACCCACAGCACCTGCGGCATGCGCAGGAACAGGGCCCCGATGATCAGCAGCACGACGCGTTCCGGCCGTTCCATGAAGCCGACCTTGCAGGTGGGGATCTCAGTCTCGGCGCGCGCGCGGGTGTAGCTGACCATGACCGAGCCCATCATTGCCACCGCGGTCAAAACCACCAGGGGCGGGCGGTTGATGGATCCGTACCAGACCAGTAAGCCCACCAGCAGGCCGAGATCGGAATAGCGGTCGAGGACGGAATCGAAGAATCCGCCGAAACGGGTGACGCGGTTGGTGGCGCGGGCCACGCGGCCATCGACCATGTCGAACAGGCCGGCGCCGACGATCACCGCTCCCGCCCAGCGGAACTGTCCTACCGCCAAAAGCCACGCCGCGCCGGCGTTAATCAAAAGCCCGAGAAAGGTCAGGACGTTGGGATGGATCCGGGAGAGAGCGAGGCCATGCACAATCCGGAGGATCACCTTCTTGCAGCCTGCTCCAATTGCGCCGGTTAAGGTCACTTAAGTCCTCTGCGTCTGCTGATGGATGGTGATCAGCTCGACGATTTCCATCTCGCGGATGCCACCCGGAATACTGATCTTGACAGAATCGCCGACCTTTTTGCCGAGCAAGCCGCGGCCGATGGGCGAGCTGGTGGAGATCATGCCCTTGGCAACGTCCACGTCTTCGCTGGTGACCAGCTTGTAGCGGACCTGCTCATCTTTGTCCATGTCCAGCACGGTGACCGACGAGCCTAAGCCGACGCGATCCGTCGGAATCTTGGACATATCGATCATGGAGATCTCACGTAGCCGGCTGTTAAGCTGGCCCAAGCGGGCGCTGACCCAGCTTTGGCGCTCCTTGGCCGCGTGATACTCGGCGTTTTCGCTTAAGTCGCCGTGCGCGCGAGCCTTAAGGATTTCCTTGGGGAGTTCGATGCGCAGTTCAGTTTCTAAAGCGGCGATCTCCTCCTGGAGTTTCTTCTTGAGCTCTTCCATGCCTTCCCGTAGCCGATTATAGCGCTGTTACAAACCGGATACTGAAAGCGTTAGGACTACTTGGAGAGTTCAGCCCGCATGGCGGCCAAGGAGGCCTGCATGCCCTCGCTGCCGCTAAAGAAAGCGTCGCCGGCCTCACCGCCCTGCTGCGTGACCTCGGCGAACAGAGGAACCAGTTCCGGATCGCGCCAGCCACGGCGGGCCTCCTCCAGCATCATTTCGATGGCATGCTGGTGGGAGAATGCGGGCTTGTAGGGACGGGCGGTGGTGAGGGCGTCGTAGATATCGGCCACTTGAAGAATGCGGGCCAGCAGCGGGATGGATTCGCCGCGCAGGCCATCGGGATAGCCGCTGCCGTCCCACCGCTCATGGTGGCTGCGGATGATGGGAAGCACCGGGGCCAGGGTCTTCATGGGCCGGCAAATCTCCTCGCCGCGGATGGTGTGCTGGCGCATGAGTTGCCACTCCTGCTCGGTTAGCAATCCGCGCTTGAACAGGATGGAATCCGGGATGACGATTTTGCCGATGTCGTGGAGAAAGCCGCCGCGGTACAGAGCCTGCTGTTCCCGGCGGGGAAGGCCCAGCGCCTGGGCGAGGGCGATGCCGTAGGTGGCCAGGCGCTCACAGTGCATTCCGGTGTAGCGGTCGCGGTGCTCCACCGATTGCGCCAAGGCGAACAGGATGCCTTCCGCTTCCTCCAGCGAATCCACCAGGGCCTTGTGGCGCAGCATGGAGCGGATGCGGGTGCGGACCAGCGCCGGCCGCAAGGGCTTAACCAGGAATTCGTCGGCGCCCGATTCGTAGCCGGCCAGTTCGTTGTCGATGCCTTGGACGCTGGTGGTCATCAGCACCGGAATCAACTGAGTACGGCGATCCTTCTTGACCACTTCGCAAAATTCGGTGCCGCTCATCTCCGGCATGACTTGATCCGCGATCACCAGGTCGACGTGTTCACGCTCCAGAATCGCCAGCGCTTCGGAGGGCCGCTTGGCCTCCATGATGTGATAAGGAGCGGTCTTGAGCATCGCGCGCAGGAGGCGGCGGTTGAGGTCGATCTCGTCGACGATCAACAGTGTGGGAGCCTGCGCCGCATCATCGAGTACGTTATCCCAGTTGGGAGCGCAAGTGGCGATGCTCAACGGATGGGTGCCGGTTTTTGTGTCAATGGCCACGCGGGCAGTCTCGTACGTAATGCCGCAGAATGCGTCTTCAGGTTTCCATCGGCGGGGTTTACGGAAACTATTAGGGAGGAAATATCGATTTGGTACTAAGGTGCACGCCCTGTCCGGAACGGGAATGCGTACAATAGGCCGATGCGCCCGAGGCTGGAGCGGTACTTTGAATTCAAGCGTTTAGGCGCAAGCTGGCGCACCGAAATTCTGGCCGGGGCGACCACCTTCGCCACCATGGCCTACATCGTCTTGGTGAACCCGTCGGTGCTGAGCGAGGCGGGCATGCCGTTTCAGGCGGTGGTGGCGGCGACGTGCTTCTGTGCGGCGTTCGGCAGCATTCTGATGGGGGCGATTGCCCGCTATCCCGTGGCGCTGGCGCCGGGGATGGGGTTGAACGCTTATTTCGCCTACACGGTGGTAAAGGGCATGGGCGTGCCGTGGGAGACGGCCTTGGGCGCGGTTTTCCTTTCGGGAGTCGCGTTCCTGATTTTGACGCTGGCGGGCATCCGGCAGTTGATCGTGGAGGCGATCCCGACGGAGCTATACGCGGCGGTTGCCGCGGGAATCGGGCTGTTTATCGCACTGATCGGGCTTAGAAACGCAGGCATCGTGGTGGCGAGCCCGGCGACGCTGGTCGCGCTCGGCAACGTGCGGGAGAAGAACGTCGCGCTGGCGTTGTTTGGGCTGGCGTTGACCTCAGTGCTGATGGTGCGGGGGCTGCGGGCTGCGATGCTGCTGGGAATTTTTGGCACGACGCTGGCGGGTATCGCTCTGGGGCTGGTGAAGTGGACGCCAACTATGTATCACGCCTCCGACATCCTGGCGACCGCGGGCAAGCTCGATGTTCGAGGAGCGTTGCATCTCGGGCTGCTGGAGATCGTGTTCGTGTTTCTATTTGTGGACCTGTTCGACAACCTGGGAACGCTGGTAGGGGTGGGCAAGAAAGCCGGGCTGTTCGATCAGGCGAACCGGATTCCGCGTCTGCCGAGCATTTTGATGTGCGACGCAGTCGCCACGATCGCGGGATCGCTGGCGGGGACTTCGACGGTCACCAGTTACATCGAAAGCGCGGCGGGCGTAGCCGCGGGAGGGCGGACGGGAGTGACGGCGATCGTCACCGGGCTGCTGTTTGTTGTCGCGTTGTTTGTCGCGCCGCTGGTGGGGGCTGTGCCTTCGGCCGCGACGGCCCCGGCCTTGATCCTGGTTGGGTCGCTGATGATTTCGCACGCGGCGGAGATCCGCTGGAACGATCCCCTGCTGGCGATTCCCGCGTTTCTTACCATGCTGACGATTCCACTGACGTTCAGCATCGCCACGGGGCTGTCCTTCGGATTCACGGCGTTTGCGCTGCTGAAGCTTGCGCGGGGCGAGTTTTCCCGCAAGGATTGGATGATCTATCTGCTGGCGGCAATCTTCGCGGCGCGATTTATTTACCTGGGGGCGCCTTGACCACCAGCGTAATCAGATGCTGGCCGCGCGGAAGAATCAGGACATTGCCGGCGAATGTTGGACGGGCAATCTCCATGCCGTCGATCTGGACTCGGGCTGGCAGGCGGTCGAGAAGGGCCAGTGCGCGGGAGGAGCTGCGATAAGAGAACTCGACGCTCGACGACGTCGCCGCCGCGGATTTGAGTTCGGCGTTGACGGACTCGATGTGTATGGGTGGGAGATCGGGCGAAGGCTCGATCGAATGGGTACCTGCGGGCAGCCACACCGTGAAGCGGTCGGTAACCGGCCATAGCTTACCATCCACCAATACCGGCCCCTGCCACGCGACGCCCGAGGGACTGCGCGATTGGACCGTGAGTTTGGAGCCGGTTTGCTCCAGACGTTCAATCGTAGACGCCGCGGAAGACAGCAGAGGCCAATCCTGCCGGGAGATCGAGTTCTCAAAATAAAGAGCCACGCGGGGAAAGCTGAGCGCGGCCTGGTGGACCAGTTGAAACAGTTCGACGCCGGTTTGTTGCTTGGTTGGATAGACATCCTGATAGCGTTCGACCACATTGATGTCGATGGCGAGCCTGTCCTGGCGGGGCGTGAGAGGCTTGTACCGCGCGGCGATTTCCGGGTAGCGTTGCGGGCCGAGGTTCCAGATGGTGGCAGGGTCTTCGATCAGGAAGGTGAAATCGTGGGAGGAAAGCAAAGGGAGGGTACGGGACACATCGGCGCCGATCTTCTCGCGCATGGTGGGATCGAAACGGTCGTCCACGTGGGTGAGCACCAGATCCAGGTCAGGCTTGGCGACGCGAAGCTGTTCGGCTTGCGCGATCCATTCCGCTTGCTGGCGGGCGGCGAGATCCGCGCGGAAGTCGAGGAAGCGCTTGAGACCGGCGGTGTTGACGGCCAGACGGCGGGGTGAGGCGGGGTCGAATAGATCGTGCGGATCGAAGCCGGCTTGTTGCAGGAACGCCTCGCGAACCTGGGCGTTCATCGGCGTAAAGCGCGCGGGGTTGGTGTAGCCTTCCAGCGATTCAAAGTACAGCTCCGCCAGGTTGACTCCGTCCCAATCGAACCGGTTCACCAGGTCACGGACACCCAGCGAGACAGCCTGGAACGCGTCGCGATCGGTCAGGTTGATGAGCTTGCGCCAATCGAGCTGGGCGTCCTGCAATAGAGCGGTTTTCTCGCGCCATTCCGGATGCTGCTCCCAGAATTTGTCGCTGACGTGCGGGAGCTCGAACCATGCGTAGACCAGGATGCCGTTGCGGTGGCAGGCGTCGATGAGGCGCGCGAGGTACTCATCGGCTTGCTGGTCGCGTTCCCAATAATGCCAGGCGGCGACGTGCAGGGCGGCGATGCCGGCGGCTCTCCACTTTGGCGCGAAGTAATCGACGTCGACGTGCAGGCGGTAGGAGGAATCGAAAAAGGCCCACAGGTTTTGAGAACGAAACGGCGCGGCGAAGCCGAGATCGGCGAGAGCTTGGGGAAGGTAAGGGAAGCGCTCATAGCCGTGGGCGCCGGGTGAGGCGGCGATCCACAGCACGGCTCCCTGGCCGCGTCGGATGCCGGCCATGAGCGGCGCACCCCGATGGCGCTCCCGCATGAAGACGCGTGCGTTCGGAGGGACATCGAAGACGGGCAGATCGGCATCCGGTTCCCAGACGATGTCGAGCTTGGGGGCGCGGAGATCCTCCGTGGCCCGGACGGTTACGTGATCGGAAGTGGGGCGGAAACCGAAGGAAGCGGCAGCGGAGGAATCGCCCTGGACGATGAGGATGGCTCCCTGTTCGACTTGGGCGGTGACGGACGCGCTGGCGTCGTTAGCGACGACGACGCCCCCGTTGCCGGGAAGCAAACCGATGGAAGAGAAAATCGCGGGCCATGGGCCGGGGTCGCCGTCGATCTTGTAAGTAAGCGGCGCGGCGAGAATCGCTGGCGTGATCAGAAGAGCGGCGCTAATGAGTAATAGCCCGCAAAACGGAGCCTGGGTCGCGGCCGGACCGGCTGCTACTCCCGTACATCGAGGGCCGCGACCGGCCCTTTGCGGGCTAGCGAGTAAACGCATACCAGACTCCCACGCGCACTTCGGTGTAATTGGGGCGGCGCGGATTGTACTCATTGAACAGGTACGCGCCGCGCAGGAGGCTCACCGAAAAAAGAACCGGCGAATTGCCAAAGCGGAAGCGCACGCCGGGGCCGGTCTCGACGTAATTGGCCCAGTATTGACGCTGGGCGTCGGCAGTGGCGTTCGCGTTCCAGAGAAGCTGAGCATGGAACCCGCCCATCTCGGCCGACGGGAGAGTGTAGCCGAAGCGGTTCTGCGAATAGAGCAAAGAATCGTCGCCGAACCGGCTGACGAAGATGCCGTCTTCATTGGTCTCGGCAAAGAGGCCGTGGGAGCCAGCGGTAAGGAGGTTACCGAAACCCTTCGCGTAGGAGAGGCCGCCGCGATAGTCCGGCATGAAACGGCGGCGCACGGTGGGAGCCTCCTCATAGACCAGCGCCTCGCCAGCCTCGAACCACCCCAGCAGGCCGTGCCAAGCGCGTGTGCTCAGTCCACCGGCGAGGATCGCGCTGCGCTCCGAAAGATACTGCGGTCCGAACTGGGCGTTCTCCTCACCGCGAACATCGCCGAGGAAACGAAGAGAGAGATACGGGCGGAGAAACGGCACGTGCGGCAGGCGCATTTCGGTCTTCAGTTGGGCGTAACCGAACAGATCCTGCCAGCGCGAGGAGTACATCGGGTACATCCAGAACGTAGTACGAAACAACTCCAGCGACGGCGCGAGGTTGCGGTAGGCTTTGGCAGCTTCCTGAGCGATGGCGGGGTCGGAGGAGTGGCGCGCCAAGTCGAACCAGTGCAGAGCGGACTGGTCATCCTTGAGCATATTGAAGGTCCAGCCGAGCTTGAGCGCTACTTCATCATCAGAAGGATCGGCTTCGTGCGCCAATTCGAGGTACTTGAGCGCGTCGGCTAGAAAGCCTTTCTCGAAGCTGCGCAGTCCCAGGTTTTTGGCGCTGCCGGGAGCAGCGGAATCGTCAGCTCGGGTTTGTAACGCCGAAGCCGGCGCTGGGGGAAGGGGCTTACCTTCCTGATAGGCTACATCGCGCTGCAAGGGGAGATTGCCGGGATCGAGCGCCAGGGCGCGCTGGAATTCGGAGAGATAGGGGTAACGATCCGGAAGCAGCGCTCGCGCCTGCTCCGAAACGCGCGGCGTTCCCCCGCGCCAAGCGGCGATCCAAGCGGCGATGGCGTCGTCATCGCGATGAAGCGCGGTCCAGGCGCGGCCCAGCTCGATCAGAAGATCGCGGCGCTCGGTCCGCAAGCGCCAGGCTCGTTCGTAGTTTTCGGCGGCGAGAGCGGCATCGTCCCGTTGCGCGGCGAGCTTGGCGATCTCCTCGTGAGCGCTGAAGTTGTCCGGATCCAGCGCCAGCGCAGCTTGCCATCGGGCAATGCCCTCGCGCAGAGGCCGGTCAATGTTTTCGAAGGCTTGGGCTGCGTCCGCGTCACCGGCCTGGCGCAGGCGGTCGAAGGTTCTGCGGGCGAGGGCCTGCTGGCCGGTTTCGTAACACAGGTAGGCGTACTCGAGGGCGATATGGCTGTCCGCGGGATCGAGGCGCAGCGCGTCGGCGAACTGGTCGCGCGCGGCTTCGGTCTCGCCGGTTTTCAGAAGCGTGTAAGCCAGGTCTTTTCGAATCGCGGCGTTCCCCGGCGCCGCGGCAAGGGCCTGCTGGAAAGCTGCGATGGCGCGGTCATACTCTTGAGCGCGAAGTGCGGCATAAGCCTGATCGGCGAAGTTGTCTTGAGCCAGCGCCGTAGCTACTGCGGCTACTCCCAGGAAGGCTCTGATGATTCGATTGCCCATACGGGAATACACAACATAGTGCCCGGTAGGGAAAATTCATCTCAGAGAGATCGTGGGGAGCAAAGAGAGGATCTCCGCGATCGCGACCGAGGAGGCTCCCGCAAGCACCAGGGCTTTGAGGAGCGCTTCGCGCATGGGCTACTCCGCTTCGCTCGATCCGGTTACTTTCAGCACCGCGAGAAATGCCTCCTGGGGGATCTCCACGCGTCCCACGCGCTTCATCCGGCGCTTACCTTCCTTCTGCTTCTCCAGCAGCTTCCGCTTGCGGGAGATGTCGCCACCGTAACACTTGGCCAGCACGTTCTTGCGCATAGCCGCGATGTTTTCGCGCGCAATGACCTTGTTGCCGATGGCGGCTTGCAGAGCGACCTCGAACATCTGGCGGGGGATGAGTTTGCGCAGGCGCTCGATCAGCATCCGGCCGCGCTCCTGAGCGAAGTCCTGATGAACAATCATGGAGAGCGCATCCACGGGTTCACCGGCCACCAGCACGTCCATCTTGACCATCTTCGAAACGCGATAGCCGGAGAGGTGATAATCGAGCGAGGCATAGCCGCGGGATGCCGACTTGAGACGGTCATAGAAATCGAGCACGATCTCGTTTAGCGGCAGCTCATAGAGCAAGAGGACGCGGCCCGTGCCGATGTATTCGAACTTTTTCTGGGTGCCGCGCTTTTCTTCCAGCAGCTTGAGGATCTCGCCCAGCGACTCCTCGCGCGTGATCACCGTCGCGTCAATGATGGGCTCTTCGATCTGCTTGATCTCGGCGGGATTGGGGAACTTGGCAGGGTTGTCGACCTCGACCACACTGCCGTCCAGCTTGGTGATCTTGTAACGCACGCCGGGAGCGGTGGTGATGAGGTCGATCTTGAATTCCCGCTCCAGCCGCTCCTGCACGATTTCCAAATGCAGCAGCCCGAGAAAGCCGCAGCGGAAGCCGAAGCCCAGGGCGAGGGAATTCTCCGGCTCATAGCTGAAGGCGCTGTCGTTCAAGCGCAGCTTCTCCAGCGCATCGCGCAGCATGCCATGCTCGTGCGATTCAACCGGATAGAGGCCGGCGAAGACCATCGGTTTGAGCGGCTCGAATCCGGGTAATGGCTCGGCGGCGGGATCGGCCTGATCCATGATGGTGTCGCCGATCTGCGCGTCGGAGACGGTTTTGATGTTCGCGAACAGGAACCCGACTTCCCCGGCAGCCAGCTCATCGCAAGGGATGGGCTTGGGCGATTGGTAACCGAGGCCCTCCACTTCGTGGACGCTGCTGTTCGACGACAGCAGGATTTTCTGGCCCTTGCGCAGGCGGCCTTCCACCACGCGAGTGAGAATGATGACGCCGCGGTACGGATCGAACCAGGAATCGAAGATCAGAGCGCGCAGCGGAGCGTCGGGCGAACCCTTGGGCGGAGGCACGCGGCTGACCACCGCTTCGAGAGTGTCCTCAATGCCGATGCCGTTCTTGGCGCTGACCAACAATGCGTCGCTGGCGTCGAGACCGATGAGGTGCTCGATCTGCTCGCGAATGCGGTCCGGTTCGGCCGAAGGCAGGTCGATTTTGTTGATGACGGGAATGATTTCGAGATCGTGGTGCAGCGCCAGGTAGGTGTTGGCGAGGGTTTGCGCTTCCACGCCCTGAGACGCGTCGACAACCAGCAGCGCGCCTTCGCAGGCCTGCAAGCTGCGCGAGACCTCGTAACTGAAATCGACGTGGCCGGGAGTGTCAATCAGGTTGAGCTGATAGTCCTGGCCGTCCTTGGCGCGATAGTTGAGGCGGACGGCATGGGCCTTGATAGTGATGCCGCGCTCGCGCTCCAGATCCATCGAGTCTAGCACCTGGGCTTGCATCTCGCGCTGGGACAGCGCGCCCGTGACCTCCAGCAAACGGTCGGCCAGCGTGGACTTGCCGTGGTCGATGTGGGCGATGATGCTGAAGTTCCGGATTCTGGAAGGATCCATTTGTTAGAAGAAAGCGGCTTGGGCGCGGCCTCGGGCGTTAAAGCGCTATGATGAAGCCGAAGCCGGTATCTCGATTATCACACCCGGTCTTTCGATTATCACACGATGTCCCGTGAATCCCCAGTTTGGAAGGCCGACGCTCGCGGACTGCGTGTCGCCATCGTGGTGGCTCGCTTTAACTCCGGGATCACGGAAAAACTGCTATCCGGGGCACAGGAGGCGCTCGTCGAGTCAGGCGCGAAGAGCAGCCGCGTGTTTTGGGTCCCCGGCGCATTCGAACTGCCTTTCGCGGCGCAGCGCTTGGCCCGACGGTTTGACGCGATCGTTGCGTTAGGCGCAGTGATCCGTGGCGAGACGCCGCATTTCGATTACGTCGCCGGAGCCGCGGCGCAAGGATTGCTACGCGTTGCACTGGACACGGGAGCCCCGGTCGCCTTCGGAGTGCTGACCACTAATACGCTGGCCGAAGCCGAGGCCCGTGCCGGTGGCGCGCACGGCAACAAAGGCTATGACGCCGCGATGACCGCCATCGAGATGGCCCGCTTCGGGAAGCCCGTGACCAAAGCGAAGAAGAAGTAGTATGCCCGCCCGTCACCGCTCCCGGCAACGCGCTCTGCAAGTCCTGTTCCTGTGGGATCAACGAAAGCAGCCGATCGAGGAGGCAATCTCCTCCTACTACGCGACGCTGGCAAACGAAGAGGAACCCGCGCGGGCGCAGGAACCCGACGAATTCATGGAAGACGCTGGTACGAGGCGCATCGGAGCAGGCTCCCGTGATCGACCAACGTATCCAGGAGAAATCGGAGAACTGGCGGCTGGAGCGGATGCCGGCCGTGGATCGCAACATCCTGCGCCTGGCGGTCTACGAGATGACTGGAGTGGGCACGCCCGCGCCGGTAGTGATCGACGAAGCCCTGGAGCTGGCGCGCCAATTTTCGGGCGATGAGTCGGTATCCTTCATCAACGGCGTGCTGGATGCCGTGCATCGCAGCTCTGGCATAGAACACGAAAAGTGAATCCGCTGCGTGTCGTCCTGGTAGACCCGCGCAATCCGTTGAATATCGGCGCTGCCGCGCGCGCTATGAGTAATTTCGGCTTCTCTGAGATGCGGCTGGTGAATCCCTATCAGGTTGCTTTTCGTGAGGCGAAGTCCGCGGTTAAGTCGCAGCACGTGCTGCGGGACGCAAAGGAATACGGCAGTTTAGCGGAAGCGTTGTCGGATTGCGCCCTGGTGGTGGGGACCACGTCGCGTGGTCCTCGTGCCCTGGAGCATCCCTTGAAGCGGCTGGAACAGGGCGGGCGGGCGATCGCGAAAAAGCTCGCCATGGCGCCGGTAGCGCTGCTGTTCGGGTCAGAAAAGTTTGGGCTGTCGAACGAAGACCTGAGCCATTGCCACTGGCTGCTGCGGATTCCCACGCGGGAGGAGCACGGGTCCATGAACCTGGGGCAGGCGGTCGCCGTGTGTTTGTACGAGATTATCCGGAAACCCCCGCAGTCGCTGGCCAAGCCGCCGGAGAAACCGCCCGCGAAAGCGGAGGATCTGGAGCGGATCACGCTGCTGCTGGAAGAGGTCCTGGCTGCGTCCGGCTACGTTCACGCGCCGGTGGAAGGCTCGACCAAGCTGAAGCTGCGGCGGCTGGTGCGGCGGATGGATCTGAATCAGCACGACGCTGTGGTATGGCTCGGGATGTTGCGGCAACTTCGATGGAAGTTGGAAGTTGGTACCCTGAAAATTAAATGACTAAAGTGACCCTGCATTACGATCTGGAGCGGCCTTTGACCGGCGACGATCTGGAGAGCATCGCCAATGTTCATGGGACCTACGGAATCGTGCGCGTGAAAGTGGCGCCGGCGCTCGACAAGCTCACCGTAGATTACGACGCCTCGCGCATGATGAAGAAGGATGTGGAGAAGACGCTGTACGGCTTCGGTCTCCCTATTCGCACCACCTTGGCAGTGTAGGCATCCACCCTGGAGATCCTGATTGCTCGACTTCTTAAAAGCCCCGGTTGAGGAGTTTCAGGATTTCATTCTTCTTTGCGTCGACGCGGTACGCAACATCTTTCGCAGCCCGCACTACGGCGACGATGTTTTTCTGCAAATGGACGCGATCGGAGTAGGCTCACTGCCCATCGTGTGTATGATCGGCTTCGTCAGCGGCGTCATCATGGCGATGCAGATGGCGCGCGCCCTGCAAACCTACGGAGCGCAGAACGAAGTGGGGAAGATCGTTTCGGTGGCGCTGGTGCGGGAGCTGGGGCCCCTGCTGACGGCTCTGCTGGTAGCGGGGAGAAACTCGAAGCGGCATCGCTAGCGAAATCGGCTCCATGCGCGTGACGGAACAAATCGACGCCATGCGCGCGCTGGGCACCGACCCGATCCAGAAGCTGGTGACGCCGCGCTTGATCGCCACCGCCTTCGTGCTGCCCTTGCTGACCGTGATCGCCGATTTTATCGGGCTGATCGGTGGCTATTTCATCGCGCGTTACTTGCTGGGCATCCCCGGGCCGCAGTACTGGACGTCGGCATGGCAGATTTTGGAATACAACGACCTGGCCCAGGGCCTCATCAAACCTTTCACGTTCGCGATCATCATCGCGATGGTGGGTTGCTTTTACGGGCTACGCACATCGGGCGGAACGCAGGGAGTGGGTAAAGCCACCACTACGGCTGTGGTCGTCGCGGACATCTGGATCTTCGTGTTCACCGCGCTGATCGGGCGTATTTTCCTGTATTTCACATGACACCGGAGCATTTCACATGACCGCGGAGCCGCCAGCGGTACGCCTGGAAGACGTACGCCTGTTCTTCGGCGACACGCCCGGCCTGGATCACGTTTCGTTCGAAGTGCGGGCGGGCGAGACGAGGGTGCTCTTCGGCGAGGCGGGCGCGGGAAAGACCACCCTGCTGAAGGTCGCTCTGGGACTGCTGAAGCCGGATTCGGGAAAGGTGTATCTGTTCGGGCAGGACATCAGCGGGCTGACGGAGCAGGAATTATTCGAACGTCCGGGCGCGCATAGGGATACTGTTCCAGGAAGGCGGGCTGTTCGATTCGCTGAACATCGCGGACAACGTGGCCTATCCGCTACTGAATCAGCGCGTGCTGCTGGCGGAGGCCAGCACGAACGGAGGCTCGCACAAAAGCGTGGAGGAGCGGGTTGAAGAGGCCCTGAACTTTGTCGAGCTGGGGCAGACGCTGGAGAAGTTTCCTAGCGAACTCTCCGGCGGCATGCGGCGCCGCGTGGGGATCGCGCGTGCGGTGGTGACGGCTCCGGCGCTGCTGCTGTACGACTCACCCACCGCTGGACTCGATCCGATTACCGCCAACACCATCATTGCCCTGCTGCTCAAGGAGCGCGAAATCCGCAACACCGCCACCGTCATGGTCACGCATCGCTACCTGGACGGGCATATGATGGCCAACTTTCGCTACAATCCCAGCAGTGGGAAGGTTGAGCGAGCTTCGCGTGGGGAGAGTGAGACCGCCACGGTGAAATTCTGTGTAATGAAGAACGGGCGGCTTCTGTTTGAAGGCACGGAAGCGGAATTGCAAGCGGCCGAAGATCCTTACGTGCGCAAATTCCTGCGTCACGGCAGCTCCTGACAGTTTATGGCGGATCGAAGCAAAGTCTCGTGGGCGCAATTGAAGGTGGGGCTGCTGGCTCTGGCGGCCTTGATCATAGTTTTTGTACTGGTCTACCTGATGGCAGGCTCGCAGGGGTTCTTTCAATCCAAGACCGAGTTGTATACGTTTTTAGCCGACGCTAACTCACTGGCTGAGGGAGCTCCGGTTACCTTGAGCGGGGTGGACGTCGGCGGAAAGGTCGCGAAGGTCGAGAACAGCCGCTCCGGCGATCCGAACCGGGCGGTCAAGGTTACCCTGGAAGTTCCGTTGAAGTTCCTCTCCGATATTCCAGCCGACTCGAAAACGGAGATGGCCTCAGCGAACCTGCTGGGGACGTACTACATCAACATCAAACGCGGGAAAAGCCCACAGACCGTGCAGTCCGGAGCGGAGCTGGCCAGCACGCAGACCGCGGAGATGGCGGACCTGTTCCGCCAAAGCTCGCAGACACTGGGAACGCTGCAGAGCGTGGTGGACAAGCTCAACGTGATCGCCGACGACATCCAGAGCGGCAAGGGCAGCATCGGAGAGTTACTGGAGGACAAGAAAGCCTACAACGACTTCATAGAGATTGAGGAGCAGGTCAAACAACTTTCCTCCGACCTTCACAATACGATCAACTCCAGCGATAATTCACTGGGCAAGTTCCTTCACGATAACGGCGCGTTGTACGACGACGTACACAACGGCGTGGCGAGCATCGATAAATCGCTGGATGGAATCAACAAGATCGTGGACGGGGTCAACAACGGGCAGGGAACGCTGGGGCAGTTGGTGCAGAATCCGGCGATGTACGACGATTTCCGCCAAATCCTGGGCGACGTGCACACGCTGCTGGCCAATCTTCAATCCGGAAAAGGAACGGCAGGTAAGCTGATCAGCACCGACGAGTTCGGCGACCAGATCAAAACCACCATGGGCAAAGTGGACGCGCTGCTGGACAAGATGAACAACGGCCAGGGAACGATGGCGCGGCTATTGAACGATCCTTCGCTGTTCGAGGACCTGGACAGCCTGACGCGGGAAAGCCACGCCCTCATCAAAGACTTCCGGGCCAATCCGAAAAAGTTCCTGCGGATCAAGCTGGGCCTCTTCTAGAAGTTGGTGCGCGTACTGGCGGTCAACGCGGACGATTTCGGATTCACGCGTGACGTGAATCAAGGCATAGTCGAGGCTCACCGGGACGGCATTCTCACTTCGGCCACGCTAATGGCCACGGGCGCAGCGTTCGACGATGCAGTTCGTCTGGCCAAGGAGAATCCATCGCTCGATATCGGATGTCACTTGGTATTGGTCGGTCAGGCCCCGCTTCCCTTGACCATGGCGCAGCTCATCCAGGCAATCGCACTGAAGCGGATCCGGATTTATAAGGAGCTTGCGGAGCAGGTACGGAAAATCCTCGAAGCGGACCTGAAGCCGACGCATCTGGACACCCACAAACACACGCATCTGCTGCCGCCGGTGCTGGATGAGGTGGCGCGGATTTCGGAGGAGTTCCGGATACCGTGGGTGCGGCGGCCGTTCGATTTTCCGCTGCCACTGGGCGGGGTCGATTGGAAGATGCGCGCGGTCAATAGCGCAATGGGGTTGGTCCGGGCGCACTCCGAACGGGTGCTGCGAAAACACGGCTGCCGGTTCACGGACCACTTCGCGGGTTTTCAGCTCACCGGGAATTACGATGCCGCGCGGCTGGCGAAGCTGATTCGCTCCTTGCCGGAGGGCTCGACCGAATTCATGTGCCACCCCGGGCGCTGCGGCGAAGAACTCCGCGCGGCTCGAACGCGCTTGAAGGAGAGCCGGGAGCAGGAGCTGCGCGCACTAACGTCGCCGGAGGTGCGGGAGGCGCTGGTCCAAGGCAATGTGCGGCTGGCGGCCTTCCCTCACCTGTAGTTATGCGCCGTCAGCACGAAGCCCAAGAACTGGGTGAAGTTGAAGCACCCGTGCAGAATGGTGGAGGCTGCGGTCGAGCCGGTTCGGTGGCGGACAAATCCGAACGCCGTGCCCGCGAGTCCCACAAGGGTTAGTTGCTGCCACGCCCACTGATACTGCGAACCGTGCAGCAGGGCGAACGGAAGCGCGCTCAAAAGAATTCCCGCAGTGGCGCCGAAGGATTTCCGGAGCAAGGGAAACAAGAAGCCCCGAAAGAAAAGTTCTTCGTAGGCCGGCCCCAGAATGGTTGCGTACAGCATCACGATCAAGAGCGAGGTTCGCCCCGTCACCAGATCCTTCACAACGTCAGGAATCTCCGGCGCGCGAATGATGACGCCCAGCGCGAGGAGGGCAAAAGCGAGAACGGGTCCGGCGGCCAGGCACCACCAGGCTCCGCGCACCGGCCAGGACCATCCCATGGATTTCCAGAAGGGCCGGCGGTAACGCCGCGCCACCAGCAGATAAAGGGCCGTGAGAAGTAGAGCGAAGAACGCGGACTGAAGGACCAGAGTCTGCCCGCCCTTGCTGGTTACGCCGGAGAGGCGCACCAACAGCACCGCGGCGAACCAGCTCGGCAGAATGGCGGCGATGAGGAGAAACAGGTCCTCGTAGGTCCAGAACGGGAACTGCTCGGGCTCGGACGCAAAGCCGGTTTCAGGCATCGAGCTCGATTAAGATGGCCGCGAGCAAAGGAATGGTCAATTCATGATGGCCGGTGATCGCGTAGCCGCGTCCGCCCGACCGTGCGTGGGGCCGTTCCACCACGTTTAATTTGGGGCGATAGTGCTGCAGAAAATCGAAATTGACGGTGGTGAATCCGGCCAACGGATTTCCCAGATTGCGCACCACAGAAACCGCTTTGAGAAACACCTCCGGTAACACCACGGCGGAACCGACGTTCAAATACACTCCGCCTCGATCGAGCCCCCGGACCAGGGAGCAGAGCAGCCGGAAGTCGCGATGCGTAGCCGCGCCGATCGCGGCGCCGTCCGCGGCGGGGTGAGTGTGCGGCGTATCGGTGCCCAGCGCGACGTGTACCGTTACGGGCACGGACGCCCGATACGCCGAGGCAACGATGCTATGCGGCGCAAACTCGGGCTTGGCCAACGTGTCCAGGCGCTTGCCGAGCGCTTCTCCCATGCCCAGTCCTTCGCGCGCACCGCCGGCGATGGCGAGATTCATTTCGCGGCCGGTTTCCTCCGCGGCGCCGAAGCGTCCGTCCGGCAAAACCGCCTCAACGTCTTCGCTGGTCTGCCCGGCGATGGCGATTTCAAAGTCGTGAATGGATGCCGCGCCGTTCATCACGAAGGCGCTGACCCAGCCGCGGCGCATCAACTCCAACAGAACATCGCCCAGGCCGCACTTGATCACATGGCCGCCCATGCCCCAGAGAATCGCGCGCTTTTGATCGCGGGCTTTTTGAAGCGCCTCGACTACGCCGCGGAAGGCGTCGCCGGCCAGAATCTTCGGAAGGGACTCGAGCCAGCCGGAGAGCCCCTCGCCCTTGCGGTACACGCGGGCAAAATCCTGGACGCGAACCTTGCCGCCGCGAGCGTCAATGGGAACGGTCTTCAGGCCGTCGAAGGAAAGGGGCTGTTCTTGGTACCGGCTCATTTGTGTTCGATCAGGCAGCTCGCCCCTTGTGGAGCACCTTACGGAGCGCCTGAGCCGTGTAACTCCTGGGATTCGAGAGGATCTGTTCCGGCGTGCCGCAAGCCACCAGCATCCCGCCGCGATCGCCGCCCTCCGGGCCAAGATCGATGATCCAGTCCGCGGTTTTAATCACGTCAAGTTGGTGTTCAATCACCACCACAGTATTGCCGAGTTCCACCAGGCTCCGCAGCACCTCCAGCAGCTTGGCGATATCTTCGAAATGCAGGCCGGTGGTGGGTTCGTCAAGAATGTAAAGCGTTTTGCCGGTCTGCCGGCGGCTCAATTCGCGAGCCAGCTTGATGCGCTGGGCTTCGCCGCCGGAAAGCGTGGTGGAAGATTGGCCCAAATGCAGGTAGCCCAGCCCCACGCGCGCCAGGGTTTCCAGCTTGACCTTGATCTGGGGAATATTCTCGAGCACGCCCAGCGCCTCTTCAACGGTGGCTTCCAGCAGATCCGCAATCGAATAATTGCGGTACTTCACCTGCAACGTTTCGTGATTGTAGCGCCGCCCCCGGCACACGTCGCAGGTGACGTAGACGTCGGGCAGAAAGTTCATCTCGATGCGTTTCAATCCGTCGCCCTGGCAAGCCTCGCAACGCCCGCCGCGGACGTTGAAGCTGAAGCGGCCGGCTTTGTAGCCGCGCTCGCGGGATTCCGGAAGCATCGCGTAGAGATCGCGGATGGGCGTGAAGGTTTGGGTGTAGGTGGCCGGATTGGAGCGCGGGGTGCGGCCGATGGGAGATTGATCGATTTCGATCACCTTATCGATGAGGTCGAGACCCTTGATGGAGGCGTGCGCGGCGGGCTCGGCAAGGGAGCCGTAGACGGCTTTGGAGGCCGCACGGTACAGAATATCGTTGACCAGAGTCGATTTTCCGCTGCCGGAGACGCCGGTAACCAGAATCAGCATGCCCAGGGGAAATTCGACATCGATCTTTTTGAGATTGTGAGCGGATGCGCCGCGGATGAGGATGCTGCCGCGCTCCGGCCGGCGGCGCGTCTCCGGGATGGGGATTTCGCGAGCTCCCGACAGATACTGCCCAGTGAGCGACGCGGGCGTATTCTCGATATCGCGCGGCGTTCCCTGCGCCACCAACTCGCCTCCCAGGCGGCCGGCGCCGGGACCGAGGTCGATCACGTAATCCGCGCGCTCAATGGTGTCGGCGTCATGCTCGACCACCAGCACAGTGTTGCCCAAATCGCGCAGGTGACCCAAAGAATTCAGCAAGCGATCGTTATCGCGCGCATGCAGACCGATGGAGGGCTCGTCGAGCACGTAGAGCACTCCGCGCAAGCGCGATCCAATTTGGGTAGCCAGCCGAATGCTCTGGGCTTCTCCTCCGGATAAGGTGACGGCGGAACGCTCCAAGCTCAGGTATTCGAGACCCACCGCGGCAAGGAACTCCAGGCGGTTGCGGATTTCCTCGACGGCGCGGCCGCCGATCTGCTGTTCGCGCCCGGAGAGCTTCCATTCCCGCACGGTCTTGAGCGCGGCTTCCACGGAGAGAGCGGTCAACTCCCCGATGGTCCCGCCTTGAACCTTTACGGCGAGGCTGGCCGGCTTCAAGCGCTGGCCGTTACAGGCGGGGCATTTCGCCGGCGACATGTACTGCATGAACCAATCGTGATAAGCCTCGCTGGCGATTTCGTCCTTGTACATTTTGTCGAGGATGCCCAGAATCCCCGGACGGCCTTCCGCACCCTCTAGGGCGATGGTTTGGGCCTTCTTCGAAAGCTGGCTGAAGGATTTATCGAGGTCGATGCCCTGCGCCACGGCCAGGTAGCCCAGATTGTGCATCATGTAGCTGGAACCTCCGCCGGGACCGATGCCGCCATCGAGCAGTGGCCGCGAAGGATCGACAATCACCTTCAGCGGATCGAAGCTCCACTTGCTCCCCAGGCCGTTGCAAGTCTCGCAGGCGCCGAAGGGGCTGTTGAAGGAAAACGAGCGCGGTTCGAGCTGCGGAATGCTGGCGCCGCAATCCGGACAGGCGAGCTTCTGCGAGTACAGCCGCTCCTCTCCGTTCACCACCGCAATGGTTACCAGGCCGTCGGCCAGTTTGGTCGCGGTCACCACCGACGCTTCCAGGCGCTTTTCGATCTCCGGCTTGATCAACAGCCGGTCCACCACCACCTCGATGGTGTGGTTCTTGCGGCGGTCGAGCGTGATCTCTTCGTCGAGCGGACGCAGTACGCCATCGATTCGGGCCCGCAGGAACCCCTGGCGCGCGAGCTTTTCGAGCTCCTTCTTGTACTCGCCTTTGCGCCCGCGGACGATCGGCGCCAGGATCATGACCCGCTCCTGCGGGCTGATCGCCATCACCTGCTGGACGATTTGATCCGTGGTCTGGCGCGAGATCTCGCGTCCGCAGTTGGGGCAATGCGGAATGCCGATGGAGGCGTAGAGGACGCGAAGGTAGTCGTATATTTCAGTGATAGTGCCAACGGTTGAGCGTGGGCTCCGGCTGGTGGTCTTCTGTTCGATGGAAATCGCCGGACTCAAGCCATCGATGGAGTCGACTTCGGGACGCTCCATCTGGTCCAGAAACTGGCGCGCATAGGGCGAGAGCGTCTCGACATAGCGGCGCTGACCCTCCGCGTAAATCGTGTCGAAGGCGAGGGAGGATTTCCCCGATCCGCTCAACCCCGTGATTACCGTAAAGGTATTGCGCGGGATTTCGACGTCGATGTTTTTCAGGTTGTGTTGCCGTGCCCCGTGCACGGTGATGCGGTCCAGCAAATAGCCATTGTCCCATACCGGCGCTGGAACGAAAGCCGAACTAGAACCGCAGGGGGCAGGTACCAAGTACAATAGTCAGCTCCATCTAAATTGGGGCTATTGACCTTAGTCCTTTTAGCCTATAAAGTCAGATTACTGTGACCGAGCAACGAAAAAACCAGCGCTTTAGCTTGCGTCTCCCGTTCAGGTTGTCGGGTCGGGAACCAACGTCAAGACTACAGGCGAGACCATGAACATGAGTTCCTGCGGTGTGTTGTTCACCTCCAAGGAACGGATCCCGGTGGGGGATCAGATCGAGTACTTCATCACGTTTCCCAAAGTGCCCGGCTCGCGGAGCGAAGTTCGTCTGCGTTGCGTGGGCAAGGTGCTTCGCGAGGAAGAGGAAGCCACCGCGTTCGCGGCTACGCTGGAGCGGTACGAATTCCTCCGGCAACCGGCGTAATCGATCTCGCCCGCAAAACGGAGCCTTTGGCCCTTTTTGGGCTGAGACGCCCCCAGCCTTCGTGCTTCGCTATACTGAGCGAAGAAAGGGCGAAGCATGAACCTGACGCTAAGTTTCCCGGAGCCGGTGCGCGAGCGCACGCTGGCCCGCCAGAGCGGCCTGGATGGCGCCATCGCGCAGTTCGAAAAATGGGCGGCGGACCCGGACTCGCCCGTGCGAGCTTTGCGGCATCAACCCGCGCGGCCCGGCGAGTTTGCCGATTTCCCGGCGGCTCTGGCCGAGCCTCTGAAGCAAGCTTTGGCTTCGCGCGGGATCGAACGCTTGTACTCCCACCAAGCCGCTGCCGTGGAGCATGCCGTCGCCGGGCGCAACGTGGTGGTGGTGACGCCGACGGCCTCGGGCAAGACGCTGTGCTACAACCTGCCGGTGCTGAACCGTTTGATCGCCGAGCCTGGCGCCCGCGCGATGTACCTGTTCCCGACCAAGGCTCTGGCGGAGGATCAGCTTCACGAGCTGCAATCCGCCCTGGACGCGGCCGGCTCCGGCATTCGGGCATTTACCTACGATGGCGACACGCCGCAGGACGCGCGGCGGGCGATTCGCGAGCGGGCCAACGTGGTGCTGACCAATCCCGACATGCTGCACGCCGGAATCCTGCCGCATCACACCAAATGGGCCAAGGCATTCGAGAATCTGCGCTATATCGTCATCGATGAGTTGCACTATTATCGCGGCGTCTACGGCAGCCATCTGGCGAATCTGCTGCGGCGGCTCAAGCGCGTGTGCGAGTTCTACGGCTCGGCTCGCCCAATTCGTATGCTGCTCCGCGACCATCGCGAATCCGAAGGAACTGGCCGAATCTCTGACCGGGCTCCCCTTTGAGCTAGTGGACAACAACGGAGCGCCGTCGGGCGAGAAGTACGTGGTGTTTTACAACCCGCCGGTGGTGAATCGGGCCCTCGGAATCCGGCGAGGATATTTGAACGAGACGCGGCGCATCGCGCGGGAACTGCTCGACCGCGGCCAGCAGACGCTGGTGTTCGCCAACAGCCGCCTGGCCACGGAAGTCCTTCTGACTTATCTCAAGGACGATCATACGGGCGTTCGGGGTTATCGCGGCGGCTATCTTCCCAAGGAACGCCGCGAGATCGAGCGCAAGCTGCGCGACGGGGAATTGCGCGCCGTGGTCGCGACCAATGCGCTCGAACTCGGCATCGACATCGGGTCGCTGGACGCCGTGGTGATGGCAGGGTATCCGGGAACGATCGCCTCAACCTGGCAGCGCGCGGGCCGCGCCGGCCGCAGGCAGACCTCGTCGTTGGCCGTGCTGGTGGCCTCTAGCGCTCCGCTCGATCAGTACATCGTCGAGCATCCCGAATACTTCTTCGAGCGCCCGCCGGAGCACGCACGCATCAATCCCGACAATCTGGAGATTCTGCTGAATCACTTGAAGTGCGCGGCTTTCGAGCTGCCGATTCGCGATGGCGAGGCCTTCGGCCCGCATGCTACAGCCGACCTTTGCCGGTTTCTCGAAGATCTGAAACTGCTGCATCACTCCGGGGGCCAGTGGCATTGGACTTCGGATACTTATCCGGCGGACGCGGTCAGTCTGCGGTCGGTTTCGAGCGACAACTTCGTGGTGGTGGACATCACCGGCGACCATCAAGTGATCGCCGAAGTCGCCTTCACCGCGGCGCTTGACCACTCTGCATGAGAAGGCGATCTATCTGCACGAGGCTCGCCAGTATCAGGTGGAGCGGTTCGATTACGATGGCCGCAAAGCCTACGTGCGCCGCGTGGATTCGGACTATTTCACCGACGCCATCGACTACACGCAGGTGAAGGAGCTGGAGGAGTTCGAGTCGTCGCCGGTAAACGGCGCAAAGGCCGCTCATGGCGATGTGCGCTTGAACCGGCAGATCGTCGGATTCAAGAAGATCAAGTTCTACACCATGGAAAACGTCGGCGCGGGGAATCTCTCCATGCCGGAGCAGGAGATGCACACCACCGCGTTCTGGCTGCATTTCCCGGCGGAGTTCCTGGCTAGATTCGCGGACCTGACGCCGGCCGAGAGGCAAGGCGGACTGGTTGGGCTCGCGGCGCTGCTTCGCACCGTAGGTGCGTTACACGTTATGTGCGATCCTCGCGATCTGGGCATTTCAATCACCGAGGACATCGCGGGCAAGACCTTCGAACCGAATCTGTATCTATACGACAATTACCCGGGGGGCATCGGACAAAGCTCGGCGCTGTTCCGCCTGGCGCCGCGGCTCTTGAACGGCGCGCTCACGATGCTGACCGCGTGCCCTTGCGACTCCGGGTGCCCCGGCTGCGTCGGACCGATCGGTGAGGTGGGCGAGCGAGGGAAAGAAGTCGCGCTGCGGATCCTGAGGGAATTGACCGGCGTGCCTGTGGGAAAATAGCCCGTGGTGGTAACTACCCTTCGGCTTGCCAACGATCGTCAACATCGTTGTGAACGGTCTAATGTGCGCTCTTTTTTGCTCGCGACTGAAGCGACGGATCTCGCAGATTGAGTCTTCGTTCCAGGGCACGCTGGAGCGCTGAGCTACTTTCCCAACAGCTCATCCACCAGCTTCTGAGCCCCGCGGAGCTTGCTCAACGCTTCCGTCCTTACCACGGTGGGCGGAATGAGAGGATAGGCCCGGATGGCCCACTCTTTCCAATGGCGATGGCTACTGGGGTGTAGCGTGACTCCTAGACTGGGCAAGCCGCACGCCAATAGCCCACTGTTTGGGCACGCCCGCTGGCCGGAAACTGTCTATACAATTGCGTACCATCCGCGCTAACATGGCTGTGCAGATACATGGCTTTGACTGGGACGACGGCAGCCGGCGCAAATGCCGAAAGCATGGCCTCTCCGCCGGTCTCATCGAGGGTCTGTTTTCACGGCCGCTTGCAATTCTGCCCGACCCGGACCACTCGGAGCAAGAGACCCGGTTTCGAGCGGTGGGCCGGACGGCGGGCGGCCGCGGCGTGTTCATCGTATTTACGCTTCGGAGCAAGAACGGCGAATTGCTGATTCGGCCTATCAGTGCCCGGTATATGCACAAGAAGGAAATCGTAGCGTATGAAAAAGAAAATCCCGGCCTTTAGGAGTGACCGCGCCGCGGCAGCATTTGTGGACAAAGCGGATCTCACTCGCTACGACCTCTCCGGAGCGCAATTGATGCGCTTTGAGATTAAGAAGAAGGACAAATCGATCAACCTTCGTCTGTCCGGTGATTTGTACGACGCCGTGCGCAAGCGCGCCGCGCGCGCAGGCCTACCCTATCAACGGTTCATACGGCTTGCACTCGAGCAGGCTGTCGGCGGGACGAAGTGATCACTTCCCCAGCAGTTCATCCACCAGCTTCTGAGCCCCGTAAAGTTTGCTCAGCGCTTCCGTCATCGCTGCCGTGTGGACCGCAACCGCTCGATTCTTTTCACCGTCATAAACAAAATCGCCGACCAGGGATTCGATGTTGCCGTCGAAGATCAAGCCCACGATCTCCGCATTCCGATTGATCACCGGAGAGCCGGAGTTGCCGCCGATGATGTCGTTGGTGGTCACGAAATTCATCGGCGTGGCCAGATCCAGCTTGCTGCGCTCCTCTTTGTAGCGCGAGGGCAGGTCGAAGGGGCCTTCGAAGTTGAAGCTGTTGGCCCGATCGTACAACCCAAACATGGTGGTCTTTGGCGGAGCTTGGGTACCGTTCATGGGGTAGCCCTTGACTTGGCCGTACGTGAGGCGAAGGGTGAAGGTCGCATCGGGGTAGGTGCTCTTGCCGTAGACCGCGAAGCGAGCTTTCCCGAGCTGCTCGCCGGCTTTCTGTTCGACGCTGTCGACATTCTGCTCGGTCCACTTGATCAGCTCACGGCGCATCGGGTCTAACTTGTGCGCAAGAACGATCATGGGATCGGTGGATGCCGCAACCGCGGCCTCGCCTCCGTCGATCAGCTTCTTGCGCTCGGCCGGATCCTCGAGTTTAGTTCCGTTCACCAAAGTAGTCGCGGCCTGTTGCGGGGTTTGTCCGTTCAATACCGTTTTGACGAAAGGATCGTTGGGGCCGGCTTCAGACAGATCCAGGGTGAGCGCACCCGTCATGCGGGCGATCTCCATATCCTTGTACGTCGGCGCCGTGGAAGCTAACTGGAACTTGAGCGAATCGAGCTGCGAATCGTGGAACCCCGGCAGCCGGTCTCCATCCGGCTTCTTGATCTCCGTGACGTACTGAACGATGGTCGTGGCCGTGCTGGCCAAAGACGAATCCAGACCGTGATAATACTGCTCTTTGGAGCGCGACGCCGATTTTTTCTCGGCCGCTTCAATCTCGCTCCAGGCGTTGCCGTAGGCGGTCTTCCATTGCGCGTTACCCATCACCTTGGCCTTGAAATCGCTCTCCTCCTTCTGCTTCTTGGCGAACACGGCCGGATCTTGCAGTCCTTGAAGGCGGCCTTCGTAGGCCTTGCGCGAATTCTCCAGGCCGAAGATGCGGGTTTCTGCTTCGCGCGCCTGCTCGGGTCCCTTGGAGGAGAAATCCTTGAGCACCTTAATGCGATCGCGGAGAATCTTCAGCGTGTTCGGCTCGACTAGATCGCGCTCCTGCGTAAGTTGGGCCATGGTGTCGTCGCGTTCCGTCGATCCGGGATGGCCGGAGACGAAAACCAGATCGTTCGCGTCGGCGCCCTTGGGGTTCCACTTCAGATAGTCCTTGCTATCGATCGGCTTGCCATTCTCGTAGACACGGAACAGAGCCATGTCGAGGTCATAGCGAGGATAAGTGAAGTTGTCGGGATCGCCGCCGAAGAAGGCGATTTGCTGCTCCGGCGCGAAGACCAGGCGCACGTCGGTGTATTTCTTATAGCGGTAGAGCCAATATTCGCCGCCCTGGTACAGCGTCACAACGTCGGAGCGCAGTCCGGTCTTCTCCTGGCTCTCGCGTTCGATTGCGGCGATCGCCGCCTTGCGCGCGGCGAACTCGGCGTCAGCGCTTTTCGCGTTTTTCAACGCGGCTTGCACGCGGTCCGTGACGTTCTCCAGGGACATCAGCACGTTCACTTCAAGATCCGGAGACTTCATCTCCTGGTCTGGCGTAGCCGCATAGAAACCGGTCTTGAGATAGTCGTGCTCCGCGGTGGAGTTCTTCTGCAACTGCCCTCGCGCGACGTGATGGTTGGTCAACAGAAGCCCGTGGGCGCTAACAAAAGAACCGGAGCCACCGTCGTTCAGCCGGACGCTGGAAAGGCGCACATGATCCAGCCAGGCTTGATTGGGCGTGAAGTTGTACTTCTCCTTGAGCTGCTTGACCGGCGGGTTGTCGAAGGTCCACATTCCTTCCTCGGCGTGGAGGGCCAAGGTGAGAAATGCTCCGCCGGCGGCGATCAGGAGGAGGGGGTGCGCGAGAGTCTTTGCAGTCATAAAGCGTTCACATTCCTTTATTCCTACGCTTCCTCCTCAGGCACGTCGCAGAGCCAGCGTTAGCTGAGCGTGAACTTCACATCCACGTCGGTCAGCACCTGCACCGGTTGGCCGTTCAGGTAGGTCGGCTTGTAGGTCCACTGCTTGACCGCGTTCACCGCGGCGTCCACCAGCAAGGGATTGCCGCTCAACACATGCAGATCCTCCACGCTGCCGTTAGGCGCGATGGTCGCGGAGAGATGCACCACTCCGGAGACTCGAGCCTGACGCGCGATGGGAGGATAGGCCGGCGTGACTTCATGCAGCAGCTTCGCAGCCTGCACCTCGCCGCCGACCCGAATCTGAGAAGGAGTCGTAGCCGGCGCGGGAGTGGGCGCTGGCGTGGATTGAGCCTTCGGCGCGGGAGGTGCGCCAATCGATCCGCCAATAGACCCTCCTAGAGTCCCACCGAGCACACCTCCGGGAATCCCTCCCTGCACTCCGCCGACTACGCCAGCGTCTGACAGCGAGGGCGCCCCTTCGGCAATCATGGGCGCTTCTTTCGGGATTGTCACCGGCGCGACAAGGTTGCGCGGAAGCACGAAAGTCCGCGGGGCGACGTGCTGGATTGGCCTCGGCCTAGTAGCCTCAGCGGGCGGCGCCGGCGGAGGCGGAGGAGCCGGTAGTGGCGGCGCGATCAGCTCCGCCGCAAGCTGGAGCTGCGGCAATTGCGCCACAAAAATCCCGGGAAGGATGAACACCACGAACACCGCCAGAAGCGCTTCGCCAACCATGGCAAGCGCCGTGTTGCGGCCTTGATGGGTTCCTCCGGTGGGAAGCAACATTTGCTCAAACATAACAGCCTCCTACACTTTGGATGCACGGGACGGCCGCACAGCCCTACCGCGCAGACGGGAGGCGGGCATCCCATATCGGGGCGATGCTTCTTGTTATTCGAGAGCGATTACGATGGCGCCAGCAACGATCAGCAGACCGCCGACGCTTTTGCCCCACGTCAGCCCCTCGCCCAGGAACAGGGCGCTGAACAGAATCACCAGCGCGACGCTCAGCTTGTCGATAGGCGCGACGCGGGAAGCTGGGCCGGCCTGCAGCGCGTGGAAGTAGCATAGCCAGGAGAGCCCCGTCGCGATGCCGGAGAGCGTCAGGAACAACCACGTCCGGCCGGAGAACGCCTGGAAGCTATTGGGTTGCCGAAAAGCAAATGCAAGAAGCCAGGTGAACACCACCACCACGGAAGTCCGCACCGCCGTGGCGACATTGGAATCGACCCCGGCCACGCCGACTTTGGCGAGAATCGCCGTGGCGGCGGCAAACAGGGCGGACAGGAGAGCCCATGCAAACCAACTCATGAGTTTAAGAATAAATCGTCAGGAATAAATGCCGGGCGCCTCATGGCCCAGCGCCTGGACGTATTCGACGTACGGTCCCGGATAAACGCGCGGATTGCGGTCCGTGCCGCTTTCCCCGCCCAACTCCAGCACGCGCGAGCTGAGGCCGCGCAGGAAGGTCCGGTCGTGCGAAACGAAGATCATGGTGCCTTCGAAATCCTTGAGCGCGTCCACCAGCATCTCCTTGGTAGCCAAGTCCAGGTGGTTGGTCGGCTCATCCAGCACCAGGAAATTAGGAGGGTTGTACAGCATCCGCGCCATCGCCAGGCGCGATTTCTCGCCACCCGAAAGCGAGCGGATCTTCTTATCGACATCCTCGCCTGAAAATTGGAACGCACCGGCCAGCGTCCGCAGCGCGCCTAATCCATCCTGCGGAAAATCACGCTGAAGCTGCTCGATGACGGTCAGGTCCGCATCCAGCACGTCGAGCGACTGCTGCGCGAAGTACCCCATATTCAGGCTCGCGCCCAGGTTCACGGCTCCTTGATCGGGCTGGGTCGCCCCGGCGATCATTTTCAGCAGCGTGGTCTTCCCCGCTCCGTTGCGCCCCATCACCGCCCAGCGCTCTCCTCTGCGGATGGTGAGATTGAATCCTTCATAGATCACGCGAGGACCGTAGCTCTTGTGCAGGTCTTCGAGCACGGCCACTTGATCGCCGGATCGCGCCGGAACCCGGAAATCGAATTTCACCACCTGCCGCTTCTTCGGCAGCTCGATCTTTTCGATCTTGTCCAGAGCTTTGATGCGGCTCTGCACCTGAGCGGCTTTGGCGGCGTGCGTGCGAAAGCGGTCAATGAAGCGCTGCTCCTTGGCGAGCATGGCTTGCTGTCGCGCAAACGCGGCCTGCTGGTTGGTCTCGCGAATGGTCCGCTCACGTTCATAGAAATCGTAATTGCCGGAGTACACGACGATTTCGCCGGCGTCGATCTCCGCGATCTTGGAAACGATGCGGTTCATGAACTCGCGGTCATGCGAGGTCATCAGCAGCGCGCCCTGATATGTCTTGAGAAACTGCTCCAGCCAGATGATGGATTCGATGTCGAGGTGATTGGTAGGCTCGTCCATCAGCAGCACATCGGGACGCCCGAGCAGCACGCGCGCCAGAGCCACGCGCATCTTCCAGCCGCCGGAGAGCGCCCCTACATCGCCGTCAATCTGATCGTCCTCGAAGCCGAGCCCGTGCAGCACCTCGCGAGCCTGCGCTTCCAGCGTGTAGCCGCCCAGGTGCTCGTACTCCTCCTGGACTTCGCCGAAGCGCGCCAGGATACGGTCGAGTTCGCCCGCACGCTCCGGATCTTCCATGGCTCGATTCAGGTCTTCGAGCTCGTGATGCAGTTCCCCCGCCCGCCCGCTGCCCGCGATGGCTTCATCCAGCACGGAGCGCCCCTTCATGTCCTCGACATCTTGCCGGAAATAGCCGATGGTGAGACGCTTGGGAACGGAGACCTCGCCTTCGTCGGGCCACTCCTCCCCGACCACCATGCGGAACAGCGTGGTCTTGCCGGAGCCGTTGGGCCCCACCAGCCCGCACTTTTCCCCGGGGTTCAGTTGAAACGAGGCGTCGACAAAGACAAGCTGCTTGCCGTACTGCTTGTTGATATTGGAAAGAGAGATCAAGAGAGGGGCTGCGGCGGTAAATTTCAGGATACAACACGGCGCGGTGTAAGATGAGTTTATGGTGCGTCCTGAAAGACGCGTTGTTCTAGCGGATAAGAGATCCGCCCGGGTAAGCGCCGGAGCGCCCGGTAGCAGGCTCCAGACTGGAGGAGAGATCCGACCGGCCAGAGCGGGGCGTCAAAAGCCCGTGCAAGAGCAGGGAGCAAGGAAGCGGGCCGCAACATTAAGTGAACGCTGCAGCCACGTCATATTTTCAGCCGAAAGGTGTTTGAAAGGGCCGAGCCGGTCATATCGCGGCGAAGGCAACAGACAGCAGTCCGGACCGGAACGAATGCTGGACCTTTCCGGGGTAGAGGGCGGTGGCACGTTTCCAGAGAAGAACGCGGAACAGGAGAGACCCTACCTGGCAGTCGAGTCGGGCAAAGACCGTGGGTATAAGGCCGGAAGGCTGAAAGCGCACGGAGCCGGGAGGGAGTCCGAGGGGTTCGTAGTACCGGAGAAGGCGTGCAAGACAACGCGCCGGAGGGAAGGGGCCCTGCTTTGATCGAGCCTGGAAGGGGGTAAGTGCGAGGGCATGCTGGAAACAGCCAAAAACCCCAATGAAAAAGTACGACAACTCCAACGCAGGCTATGGGTGTGTGCCAAGTCGAGTAGGACACGGCGGTTCCATGCGCTGTACGACCGGATCTACAGGAGTGACGTTCTGTGGGAAGCGTGGAAGCGAGTGCGCAGCAATAAAGGAGCGGCGGGCGTGGATGAAATCACGCTGCGATCCATCGAGGAGCAAGGAGTGACGCAGTTTCTCGAAGGGATACAAGCCGATCTGAGGGCAGGCCGATATCGTCCTTCCCCGGTGAAGCGGCGATGGATACCGAAAGCCGATGGGAAGCAGCGGCCACTGGGGATACCGACGGTGCGGGACCGGGTGATCCAAATGGCGGCGAAGATGGTGATCGAGCCGATCTTCGAGGCGGACTTTCAGCCGTGTAGTTACGGGTTCCGCCCGAAGAAGAGCGCGACGCAGGCTCTGGAAGCGATCCGCGAAGCGGGCAACCGGGGCTACAATTTTGTCGTGGATGCGGACATTCAGGGTTACTTCGACAACATCGATGGAAACACATGATGGATTTGGTGAAGGAGCGGATCTCGGATCGAAGGGTATTGAAGTTAATCCGACAGTGGCTGGAAGCCGGAGTGATGGAGGATGGCACGGTGAGGGAAACGCTGGCGGGAACACCGCAGGGCGGAGTGATCTCGCCGTTGCTGGCCAACATCTACCTGAACAAACTGGATCGGATCTGGGCGGCGCGGTGTTCATCGCTCGGGATACTGGTCCGGTACGCCGATGATTTCGTGGCGATGTGCCGGACGGAATCGCAGGCCAGGGAAGCGCTACGGCGAATCGGGCTGGTGATGGACCGGCTTGGTTTGAAACTGCATCCGGAGAAGACGCGGATGGTGGACTTGAGGCGCGGCAAGGAGAGCTTCGTATTTTTGGGCTGCACGATTCGCAAGAAGCGGAGCATCCAACGGAACCCGCGCGCGCACTTTATGCAGCGGTGGCCGTCGCCCAAGGCGACGAAGCGCATCCGGGAACGCGTGCATGAGTTGACCGAGGCGCGGCACAGCGGGAAAGACGTGAAGCAGATCATCGCGACATTGAATCCCGTGCTTCGAGGCTGGGGCAACTACTTCCGGACGGGGAACGCCGAACGGGAGTTCAATCAGCTCGACAGTTATGTGTACGCTCGGTTGACGCGCTGGATGTACCGGCGCGGCGGTCAGCGGGCGGGTCGGGCTGAGAAGTGGTCTCATGACCGGTTCGTCGGTATGGGTTTGTACCGGTTGCGCGGCACCGTGAAGTACCCGGCGCAAGCCACATCAGTAAGATCATCGTTAAGCCGTGTGCAGGAAAACTGCACGCACGGTTTGAAAGGGGTTCTTAGAAACGGGCCGGCGTAAGCCGGTACCGCGCTAAAATCTACCAATGGCGTGGCGCGAGCGAATTTCCATGGATCCAGAGGTGCTCGCGGGGAAGCCCGTCATCCGCGGCACGCGGCTGGCTGTAGAGTTCATTTTGGAGCTCCTCGCTGCCGGCCAATCGGAGAGCGAAATCGTGGCCGAGTACCCTGGCATAACCCGCGAGGACATCCTGGCTTGCCTTGCGTACGCGAGCTACCTCGCACACGAGTACAAGGCGTATCCAATCCCCGCCTAAATGCGGCTGCTGGCGGATGAGAATTTTCCGCGAAAGCTAGTGGAGCTTTTGCGCAGGGGCGGTTACGACGTGCTATGGGCTCGAACGGATCTTCCTGGCGCGACGGATGTGGCTCTTCTCGAAAAGGCAGAGGCCGAAGGCCGCATTCTACTCACACTCGACAAAGACTTCTGGCAACTTGCGCTCCAAAGACCCGCCGGCCTCGATCGTGCCGGAGTGGTTCTTTTTCGAGCACACCCGTCGACGCGCGCCAATCTCGAGCCCTTGGTTCTTTCGGCACTTGCCGCTCGGCGCGAGTGGGACGGATTCGTCAGCGTGGTTAACAGGGACGGGATCGAAATGCTCCCTGTTCGAAGAAAACTCAAGACATAAGCGGAGCTCCCGGATACGGTACTCTATTAAAAGATGCCCGTTCCCGTCTCACAAATGTGGACGGTGGCCACTTACGTCCTCAAACAGAGATTCCAGGGACGCCGCCGCTACCCGCTCGTGCTGATGCTCGAGCCGCTGTTCCGTTGCAATCTTGCTTGCTCCGGCTGCGGCAAGATCCAGTATCCAGCGCACATCCTCAAGGCCCACCTGACGCCCGAGGAATGTTTTCGCGCCGTCGACGAATGCGGCGCCCCCATGGTCAGCATCCCCGGCGGCGAGCCGCTGATGCACCCTCAGATTGCGGAAATCGTCGAAGGGCTGATCGCGCGCGGCAAGTACATCTATCTGTGCACCAACGCTCTGCTGCTCAAGGAAAAGATCGACTTGTTCAAGCCGAGCAAGTACCTGACTTTCTCCGTCCACATGGACGGCCAGCGGGAGCATCACGATTTTGCGGTGTGCAAGGAGGGCGGCTACGAGGTCGCAGCGGCGGGGATCAAGGAAGCGGTGAAGCGCGGCTTCCGCGTCACCACCAACACCACCCTGTTCGATGGCGCCGATCCCAAGAGCGTGCGCGGGTTCTTCGACGAGATGATGGAACTGGGCGTCGAGGGCATGATGCTCTCGCCCGGCTACTCTTACGACAAAGCTCCCGACCAGCAGCATTTTTTGGGCAAAGCCCGCACGCGGAGGCTGTTCAACGCGATTCTGTCGAATCGCAATCCCGAATGGGCGTTCAATCTGTCGCCGCTGTTTCTCGAATATCTGATGGGCAAGCGCGATTACGCTTGCACGCCCTGGGGTATGCCGACCTTCAACCTGTTCGGCTGGCAGAAGCCCTGCTACCTTTTGCAAGATGGCTACGCCGATACCTTCGCCGAGCTGATGGAATCGACCGAGTGGGAACGCTACGGCACCGAATCCGGCAATCCGAAGTGCGCCAACTGCATGGTGCATTCGGGATATGAAGCCTCCGCCGTGCATGACACGTTCAATTCGTGGCGCGGGTTCGTAGCCACTGTCAAGGCGACGCTGTTCTCGAAATATCCGGATGCGCAGGCGCTCCGGGAGCTCGAGCAGCACGTGCCGCACCCGTGGGACTTGGTCAATATCAAGACCGAGCCGGTCGAGCAGAACGAACTCCAGACTCAATGAACCGGGGAGTTAATCCAGATGCCCTTGAAATAGCGCCCGGATTCGCCAAAGAGAATCTGCAAGGCATGGTCTGGGACGCGGCTTCCGAAGAAACCCTGCGCGCGGGTCTCGAAAAGGCCTTCGACTATCGCGGCAACGTCACCATCACCAAGACCGATGGTTCCAAAATCGAGGGGTACATCTTCGACCGGCGTCCCGGCAAGACGCTCCAGGACTCATTCGTCCGCGTGATTCCAGCCACCAAGGCCGGTCCGGATTCAAAGGGTGCACCGCTCACCAAGATCTCTGTCGCATATTCCGAAATCGCGGGACTCGCGTTCACCGGCCGCGACACCGCTGCCGGCAAGAGCTGGGAAGCCTGGGTGAAGAAGTATCTCGAAAAGAAGGCCGCGGGCGAAAAGAATATCGAGCTGGTGCCTGAGCGGCTCGACTAAGACCCCAGCGCCCGGACCGCGTCCTCGATCTTCTTGGTCTCCGACGCATAGTCGTTCCCTTCGATCGTCAAAGGCGCCCCGAAACTCACCTTGACGCGCCCATGCGACGGCCAGTGAGCGTCGCGATGGAAGACGCGCTCCAGGCCCTCCAGCCGCACGGGCACCACGGGAACTCGGGTCTGCGACGCTAGCATTGCCGTACCGGGGCGGAAAGGATGCACCTCGCCGGCGTGCGTACGATCGCCTTCCGGGAAGATCAAGACGCACAGGCCCTGGTCCATCAATGAACCCATATAGCGAAGGGTCCGGCGCGCGCCCAACTCGCGCTGCGGGATCGGAAACGCGTTGTACAACAGCGCGGCGGAGTAATATTGCAAGCCGCTGGTGAATCTTCGCCAGAGGGAGAATTCCGAGGGGTGAAAGTGCGCCCCGAACCATTCCTTGGCCATCGCCGGGGCCACCCGGCTGCGCCACTCCCGCGGCAAGGCGCACAGCACCGCGGGCACGTCCATGAAGCTCTGATGATTCGGAGCGAAGATTACAGGCGGGCGAAGCCCGCCTAAATTTGCCGTGCCGGATACAGTAATGCGGGTGTAATAACGAGTGAGCGGCCGGGCAACCAGCGCCTGCGCCACGCTCCGGATTCCACGCGCCCACCAGGAACGGTTCCACGCCGGATATTCGAGCGGAGGTTCTATCGAGGCCGGCGCTGAAGGGCGCGACAGGTCCGCGACGGTGCGCGCCGCGGTGAACGAGCTTTCGTCGACCGCGGAATCGCCTAGCTGTTCCAACTCGATCAGAAGCTGCACGCGGTCGAGCGAGCTTAAGCCCAATTCGTCCAGCGTAGTTTCAGGAGTGATGGTCCGGCCTGGGGCGTAGCGCTGCAACAGGCTCGCTACTCCGCTCGATTGCGCGGCCTCCGGCTTCTTCCCGCTGAGGATTCTCTCTCGAATTTCCGAACGCTTTAGTTTTCTCGTCCCCGGCGTGCGAGGCAACTCCTCCGCCGCCGGCCAAACCGAAACCGCGCGAATCTTTTGCTGATCTTCCAGCTTCTCGTTCGCCATGGCCGCGATCCGCTCCGCGTCCGCGCCCGGTTCCAGCGCCAGAACCGCGTGAACCTGATCCGGCCCGATCACGGCGCAATCCCGCACGCCCGCCATGGTGCGCAGCACGGTCTCCACATCTTCTGGAAACACTTTGCGCCCGTCGGGCAGCACGATCATCTCTTTCTTGCGCCCGCGAATGGTCAACCGGCCCTCGGAATCCATTTCGCCGATGTCGCCGGTGGCGAGCCAGGCGTCTCCGACGCTTTTTTCGCTCTGGCTCTGGCCGTAGTAACCCCGAGAAACATTCCCGCCACGGACCAGCACCTCGCCATCGGGCGCAAGCTTCAGCTCCACGCCGCCCACTGGCGTGCCCACCGTGCCGGGCCGGGTGTGGAAGGGATGGTTCAAGGTCACGATGGGCGCCGTCTCGGTCAAGCCGTAGCCTTGAATCACCAGGAAGCCCAGCCTCAGAAAAAATGTCTCGACCACCGGATCGAGCGGAGCCGCTCCGGTGATCAGAGCCCAGAACTTCCAGCCGAACGCGCGATGGATCCGGCGGAAGCGCCACCAACGAAGCGGCCAAGTCATTTTCTCCGGAAGGTTCGCGGCCTCCGGAAACTCCCGCAGGATGTAGTCGCGCAAGACTTCCAGAATCTTGGGTACGGAAATCAGCACGGAGATCCGGCGCGAATGGATCTGCCGGACGATCTCCTCGGGATGATACGAAGATTGAAACACAACCGTGCCGCCGAGCATTGGTGGGATGAAGGTCGCCAGAGTCTGCCCGAACAGATGGCTCAGCGGGAGCAGATTCAGGAACCGAATCGGATGAAACGGGCGCTCATAGCGGCGGTACTTGCGGATTTCGTTCTCTACCGGAACGATGTTGGAGAGAATGTTGCGGTGCGTGATGATTACGCCCTTCGGCTCAGCCGTCGCGCCGGAGGTGAAAACGATCTCGGCGATATCATCGGCCTTGATCTCTACCCCCGACAGCACAAACGCGCCGGTAGGCGCCCCAGGACCGGTAGGCGCCCCAGGAAAGGTTGAGAAGGGCCAGACCGGCGGTGCGCCAGCGAGGGCGCTTCGGTCGACCGAATCGCCAGTGAGAACCGCCCGGGCATCGACGATTCCCGCGATGCGCTTCACGAAATCTGACGAAGAGCGGAAGTCGATCGGCACCGCGATCGCCCCTTCCAGCAAACATCCCCACAGTGCGGCCACCCACTCCGGCCGGTTCTCCGACCAGAAGACTACCTTCGCATCTTTGCCGATACCCTGCTCGCGCAGTTTCGCCGCAAAGCTTCGAGCCCCGCGCGCGACCTCGGCGTAGCTCCAGTGGTGCGTGCGGTAACCGTCATCCCAGACCAGGAAGTCGTCTTTGAGCTCGGCCAGATCCGCGAAGAAGTCGAGCAGCGTTTCCCGGCGGGGCATTTAATCCGAGATGGCCCATTCGCCCGGAACGATGGGCCGGGTGCGAGGCAGAGAGCCGCGCCATGCAAGGACTCCCACCCCCAAGAGGATCCCCGCAAACACGGCCAGCTTGATCGCGGTCGCCTCCGGTGTCTTCGGCAGAAGCTTCCACAAGATTCCTAGAACGGGCTGCGCCAGGCTGACGCTCCACACGGTCCCATAAAAGTAGCGCCGCTCCGTGCCTTCGCCCTTGGTGGACCATTTCACGCGCGGAAGCCAGCCGAGAAGCCCGCACAAAACGATCGCACCCGCCAGCGGGGAATATGCCGCATCGTAAATCTGGCGCAGCCGCCACACGCCGGCGAGCAGCGCGTAAATCATGCCCCACAAATTCAAAATCGTGAAGCTGATGAGATCGCTCCACGCCATGGTGTAGCAGATCCGCCGGTACCAGAGATTGGGTTTGTCCTCCGTGAAGCGGAGGATGTACGGTTTGGGCTCGACTCCGGGGAGCTTTCCGAACAGCCCCGCCGTCCCCGTACACAGCAAAACCGTGCCGAGCCACACTGCCATCCGGGAATCGAAGCCGCGTTCGATCAAATCGAAGGTCAGCGGCCCAGGCGCGATGAAGAAGACGAAGATCCAGATGGGCCAATGCGCCAGCCGATAGTGCGGCTTATTGCGTTCGCGGAAGTGCGGAGGACGGGAGTGACGGAGCTCAGGGCGCGGAGCCACCTTCCGTTTATAGCAGGAGCGCCCGCAGTCGCGCCGCCTCCGCCACGCTCCAGGCCTGCGCGGGGCAGCCTCGCGCGAACCGCGGCTGGTCGCCGTCATAAATCTCGGCGATAGAACCGAGGCAAGGCCCCCGCGCGGATTCTTGTTCCAGCAGGTGCAGGAGACCGCGGCAGTAATCCAGCGTCTGCGGCGTTTTACCGAACGCGATCAGAGATGCGTCGACGAAGGGCCCCAGCAGCCACGGCCAGACGGTCCCTTGATGATAAGCCCCGTCGCGCTCGGCAGGTCCACCCTGATAGTGAGGCTTGTAGTCCGGATCGCTGTGTTCCAGCGTACGCAGACCGGCGGGCGTCAGCAATTCTCGTTCGACGATCCGAACCACGGCCTGTTGTTCGGCCCGATCCAGGAGATCGTTTCCCAGACTCACCGCGAAAATCTGATTGGGCCGGAGCTTGGCGTCGGCGCCGCCGTCGTGCACGACATCGTAGAGGCAGCCGCGCTGCGGGTTCCAAAAAGTTTTGCGAAAGCTCTCGCGCACTGCGAGCGACTCCGCGCGGCACTCTTCGCCTCCGTCGGCGCCCCATTCGGCCATCAGACAAAGAGCCGCGTGCCACAGCGCATTAATCTCGACCGCTTTGCCGTGCCGAGGCGTAACCGGCCGGTCACCCACCCGCGCGTCCATCCAGGTGAGCTGCGTCCCAGGATCGCCGGCCCGAAGCAAATGATCCGCTGGATCCACGCCGATCCCGTACATGGTGCCGCGCAGGTGCCAGTCGATAATCTCGCGCGCGGCCGGGAGGAAAATGTCGTGCAGGAATCCGCGATCGCCGCCGGCATCCAGCCATCGCCGCATGGCCTGGAACATCCACAGGGTCGCGTCCGCGGTGTTGTACTCCGGTTCGACGCCCGCGTCCGGAAAGCGATTCGGGATCAGACCCTGCTTGCGTGTCTCTAAGGAGGCCTCGATGATCTCGCGCGCGGTCTCCAGCTTTCCTTGAGCGATCAGCAAACCGGGAAGGCTGATCATGGTGTCGCGGCCCCAGTCGGTGAACCAGGGATAGCCAGCGATGATTGCGGGGCTCCCGCCGGAGCGGCGAATCAGGAAAGGGTCGCGCTTGCGATCCGGAGGCTCACCGCTTTGCGTGCCGTCGCTGGACCCGCACAGCGCACTCCACTTCCCCGGCTCAAGATCGAACACATAGAGACCCGGCGAGTATAAATCCTCGCGGAAGTCGAAGCCGCGGTCCAGTTCCACAAGGTACTCCGTGTTGAAATACCAATGGGCGTCTTCGACGAACCGGGCGCGCGCAGTAGAATTTGAGCGGGGTCTCAAAGGGTCCTGCGTGCTGCAGCGAATGATAGTCCCGATTCGCCAGGAACGGCCGGACGCGCAGCCTAAGTGCACAATCGGCTCGATAACGGGCTACTGCCGCTTGCCGCCCCTCAACCAGGTAAACCTGCTTCTCGATTCGCGCGCCACCGGCGTTGAAGATCCACGTGGCGCAAGGCTCCGGCCGGAATTCGTCCAATAACTCAAACCCGCGCGGAGTGACAACTCCGGGATACTGGCATGCGCCGAGCGCGAAGCTGCGGCCGCCATGCTCCGCCTCCTCCTCTACGCGAGCCCACAGCAAGCGCCGCGACTGCCCCGGAAATGCAGCCACCAGCAGACCGTGATACCGCCGCGTGTTCACTCCGGCGACCGTTCCCATGGCGAACGCGCCCGTCCCATTGGTCTCCAGCCATTCGAGCTTGCTCGACCGGCCAAAATCCTTGCAGACTTCGCCAACAACCGGAGTCACTTCCGGTCCACGTCCCGGTGAGTTTCTTTGACGCGGTATCCGGCCGCCGCCAGCCGCTTGCGGATCTCATTGGCGATCATCACGCTGCGATGCCGGCCTCCCGTGCAGCCGAAGGAGATGGTCAGGTACGATTTTCCTTCCTCGATGTAGTGCGGCAGCAGGTACACCAACAGCTCTGAGATGCGATCGATGAACTCGGTGGTTTGAGGAAAGGACCGGATATACCGGGCCACCACCGGATTCTTGCCGCTGAGCGGCTTGAACGCCGGGATGTAATTCGGGTTGGGCAGAAAGCGCACATCGAACACCAGGTCGCTATCGGTGGGAACGCCGTGGCGGTAGCCGAAGCTATTCACTTGGATCAGGATCTCCGGGTCGCGGTGCTTGCCGCGAAACGCGCTGTGGATGGTATCGCGAAGTTCGTGGACATTGAACTTGCTGGTGTTGATGATCGGATCAGCCAGGCGGCGGATGGGGGCAAGGCGCTCACGCTCACGCCGGACGCTGTCGGCGACTGATTGGTTGGCGCCCAGGGGATGCGGACGGCGGGTTTCGCTGAAGCGCCGGATCAGCGTGGCGTCCTCGGCTTCCAGGAACAGCAGCCGCGTTGGGATTTTGGCGCTGATGCGTTTGTACAGAGCTGGGAATCGTTCGAGCGAGGCGCCTTCGCGGATGTCCACCACGATCGCCGCCCGGCGCACCTTCGGCACCGCCTCGGCCAGCTCCGCGAATTTCGGGATCAAGTCGATGGGGAGGTTGTCGATCGAGTAGTAACCCAGATCTTCCAGCGCCTTGAGCGCGGTCCCCTTGCCCGAGCCGCTCAAACCGGTGATGATCACCAGCTCGGTGTGACGATGCGGAGACTTCGTGTGCTTGGTTGCGCCCTTCGCGGCCATTCGGCGCTATTCTAGCGGGTTTCAGCCCTCGATTAAATCGAAGTGACCGTCGCGGCGGCGCACCAGGACAGAAACGCGCTCCTTGTCCGCGTCGCGATACACCACGTAGTCGCGGTTGTCGTCCATCTCCAGCATGGCCTCTTCCATGGTCATCGGCTTGCGCTCATTGTGGTGGTTGACGCGGAACACGTTCACCGGCGCCTCTTCCGCCGGGGAGGATTCCCGTTCGCGCTCCGGCGGCGCGGCAACAGGCCCATTCTTTCCGTCCATGCGGCGGTGCTTCTCTCTCCACTTTCCGCGGTTCTTGACCGCTTGGGTCTCCAGCCGTTCCAGCGCGCTCTGCAACGCGGTAAAAAGGTCCGCATCGGAACCCAAGCCGACCAGTTGATGCTCGTAATAGGGCACCGTGATCTCGGCTTTGTATAAGTGGCGCACGTTGGTTACCACCACGTGAGCTTCGATTTCGCCGCGTTTTTCCAGCAGCTTCGATATCTTGGCGAACTTGGCGTCCAACTTCCGCTGGAACTTGGGAGATAGTTCTTCTTTGATACCTGTGTACGTGATTTTCATGGTTCCTCCGCGCTACGCCCGGACCCGGCGTTGGTGAGTCGATGGAATCCGCATATCCTCGCGGTACTTGGCGACCGTGCGGCGCGTCACTTCGATCCCTTCGGCTTGGAGTAAATCGGTAATCTGCTCGTCGGTGAGCGGGTGGCTGGCGTCCTCTTCTTCGATCATTTTTTTCACCCTGCGCTTAAGAATGAGCAAAGGAGTAGCCATTCCGCCCGGTCCCTGCACGGCTTCCGAAAAGAAATAGCGAAGTTCGAACACACCCTGAGGAGTGTGAGCGTATTTGTTGGAGACAGCCCGGCTGACGGTGGAGGGATGAACCCCGATCTCTTCGGCTATCTCCTTGATCATCATGGGCCTGAGCTGATCGATCCCGCCTTCAAGGAAGTCGGTCTGGCGCCGCACGATGGATTGGCAGACCTTCAGGATGGTGTGCTTGCGCTGCTCAATGTTCTTCATGAGCTGGATGGCAGAGGCATAGCGGTCCCGAACGTAGTTGCGAACGTCTTTGTTGGGTTCCTGAGTGCGATCCAACATGCGCCGGTATTGGGGGTTTAGACGCAGGGTGGGCACTTCTTCCTCGTTGAGCTGGATCAGATAGCCGTCGCTGTCCTTAGAGATGTACACGTCCGGCTCAACCGCACGCGCGCCGGGACCGGAATAGCGCAAGCCCGGTTGCGGATCCAAATGCCGGATCACCTCGATGGCGATCTGAATATGCTCCAGGGGCCGGCGGAGCACTTTGGCAAGCTCCTTGAATTGCCTTGTTTCCAGCAGTTTGAGATGATCCGCGACAATCTGCCAGGCAACTCCGCCCTTGGCGTTGCGGCTCTCCAATTGCAAAAGCAGGCATTCCCGGACATCCTGCGCGCCCACCCCCGCGGGGTCCAGGGAGTGGACAATACGAATGGCTTCCTCGACATCCGGCAGCGCGCAGCGTTCCGCTTCCGCGATCTCCGCCAAAGAAGCCGTGAGATAGCCGTTCTCATCCAGGTTGCCGATGATCTCTTCCGCGGCGTCGCGGACCGGCTCGCTCATTGCGACCAGGGCGAGTTGGGAGCGGAGATGATCGGAAAGCGTGACCGGTGAGGATAGGAAGGTCTCGAAGGAAGGCTTTTCGATGTTTTCCGAAGCGGGGCTCTTGAAACCGGGGTCCAGGTAATTATCGAAGTAATCGCCCAGATCGATTTCGTCGAAGGGATCCGCTGCGGCAGGCGCCTCGGGAGTTTCGGGGGTTTCGGCGGCGGGCGCGGCGGGGTCGTTTTCCACAACCGCGCCAGCGGCCGCGAAGGCCTCCGGGGCCTCGAAATCGACAGCTTCGCCAGCACTTTCCACTTCCGCCGGACCGGCGGTCGCTTCCAGAATCGATTGATCGGCGGGTTCGGCGGTACGCTCCGCCTCAGCTTCCAGGAGCGGTTGCAGCTCCGCCGGCGTCAACTCCTCGCCGCCCTCGGCGGCTTCTTCCAGCACTGGGTTCTGAGCGATCTCGGCCGAGATCATGTCCTTCAACTCCAGCCGGTTCAACTGGAGGAGGCTTACCATCTGCACCAGCCCGGGCGTCAGCGTTTGCTTCTGTTGGACCCGAACCTGCAGCCGCGGAGACAGCGAACTCATGGCTGGTTTCAGTTTATCACTGGCAGCGGCCCCGAGGTCCCGGCAAGACCCAAGCGGTGACCGGGAGGGCCTCGGGAGGTGACTCTGAGGTTAGTTGAAGTAGGTCCGCGCCAGTTCCGGGTCTGCCTCGGCTGCCTTGCTCCAAGCCTGGCGCGCCTCGTCTTCGTGGCCGGTCGCGCGGAGGGCGTGACCCAGGTTCAGCAAGGCTTGAGAGAAGGCCGGTCGCGCGGCGACGGCGGATTGGTAACATTGCGCGGCGGCTGTTTCGTCTCCGGTGGCTTGCAGCAATAGGCCCAAGTTGAACGACAGTTCGGGAGAGCCCGCACCCAAGGCCGTAACCTTCTTGTGAAGATCCAAAGCCAGCTTGGGCTCCTTGCGTTCAATGGCGATGGCGGTCAAGGCGCGCAGTGCGTCGGTGTTGCCCGGCTGGAGCGCCAGGACCCGATTGAAGGTCTGGGCCGCTCCCTCCAGATCCTCAAACTTCCAGAACGCGATGCCCAGGTTGAGCAGAGCTTCCACCCAATCCCTGCGCTTTCTGAGGCACACTTCGAAACTGTCCACAGCCCCGGCGTATTCGCCGCGCTGTAATTGGAGAAACCCCAGGCGGAAGGCGGCGTCTTCCCAATCCGGCTTGATGGACAGCAGTTGCTCGAAGTGCTCTTCGGCGGCTTCGGCATTGCCCTCGCGTTCCTCAAGTAACGCGAGATTCCACAGCAGGCCGGGGGAATCGGGAGCGCCGGCCAGCGCCTTTTCGTGCGCCTTGCGTGCTCCGGCGAGATCGCCCCGTTCCTGGAGGACGGCGCCCAAGTTAGCGTTAGGCTCTACCGCGTCGGGCCGCAGACGGATAGCCTCGCGGTACGCGTTGCCGGCTTGCTCCAGCCTTCCGGTTTTCTGATAAGCGACGCCCAGGTTCACCCATCCCTCGTAAGAGTCCGGCGCGACTTTCACCAGTTGCGTACATCCCTGCACCGCGGAGCTGTAATCTCCGCGCGAAATGGCCGCGCTAGCCAAGCCCTCCAGAGCGAAGCGGGATTGCGGACGGATCTTCAACAGCCGCTCAGAAAGCTCCCTGGTGCGGGCGTCGTCCTTGCGCGCCGAGGAAATGGCGATCATATTGGCCAGCAGCTCCGCGGAGTTGGCGTTCGCCGGAAGCAGCTTCCGGTACAGCTCCGCGGCCTCGTCCAGCCTTCCCAGCTGGTGCAGCGCCACGGCCTTGCCGAACAGCGCCCGGTCGTCGTTGGGATTTTCCTGGATCGCCTGGTCAAAACACGCCAACGCTTCTTCCGATCTCTTTAAATGGATCAGGCACACTCCGCGGCCGGCCTGGGCCTGCCAACGCTTGGAATCGTGCTGTATGGCTTTGGCAAAGGACTCCGCGGCAGGCTCGAATTTGGACTGCCGCTCCAGCACCAGACCGAGGTTGTAATAAGCAGCCGCCGGTTTGGGATCGGTCTCCGCGGCCTTGGCGTACCAACGCTCCGCCTCTTCCCATTTTTGCTGCTCGAAGCGCAGGTGCCCCAGCCCGGAGAAGACCTCGGCGGGGGATTCTCCGCGCTCCGCGGCCGCTTCCAGCTCCCGGACCGCATCGTCGAGCCGCCCGGAAGAAGCCAGCTTAACGGCCTTAGCCAGCGAGCTGGACGACGCCGGGCGCTTCTGTTTGGACGGGCTCTCCGGCGCGTCGCCGCGCATCAGCCGCTCGACCAGTTCGTCGTCGATAAAAAAGACGTTTTGTCCGTTAGTCTCGGGCATTCTCCGCTTCTCCTATTTCCGCGACTCTTGCAGCTTGAGGGGGATCACGTTCAGCGTGTCCCGGAGCTTGGCGCTATCGCCGCTGTCGTAATACAAGCCGACTCCTCCGACACTCAGCTGGCCGTCGGTCCATTGATCCGCCTTTTCATCCTGCACCCAGGTGGTGAAACGGTCGCCGATGGCGTCCATACGTACTTTGTACAGGGTGTCCAGATGAACCTCGGTAGCCAGCGGCACCTGCACCCTGGGCGTCTCGACTCCGTTGATCACGGCGAAATGCTCCAGCGCCACCACGGGGTGCAGCCCGGGAGTGACCACTTGAATCTTCTCCACGTAAAAGCTCTTGTTATCGGCGCGGAAGACCCAGCCCAGCGCCCCGTGCTCGATCTGTCCTTCAAACATCAAGCGGTAATCGCGCTGGGTCAGAGTGCCCTTCAGGATGTCCACGTGTCGGCCTTGTTTGGCGCCGGCGCGGTCGGCGAACCAGTCCTGCTGCCAGCCTGCGGTATTGGCGAGAGCGCGGTTGCTCCACCATGACGGGTTCGGCCGGGGCGGCAACCGCCGGTTTGTTGGAGCCCGATCCGCGGGAGGTCAGCACGATACCCGCTATGACTAATGCCAGCACCGCCGCGATAACGCCCAGGCGTACCGCGGTAGGGAGGTTGCTCCAGAAAGTCTCCTTCTGCTGGAAGGAGAGTTTGGGCAGGCCAAGCGTGTCGAGCTCCTGCGAAGGCGAGGCTGCGGGCGAAGCGAGCCGCTTGCCAGCTTCCTCGACGGGCGCAGGTTTCTGTTTGGGCAGTTCCTGTTTGGGAAGTTCGGCGGCGGGCGCTGTCTGCGTTTTCGCCGGCTCCGGAACATTCGATCGAGCCTCGGTGGGCGCCTTTGGTTTCGGCGCTTCGGGTTGGAAAGTTGGGGAGGACTTGGCGGGTTTGGCTGGCGCCGCGGGCTTGGCTTCGGCCTGCTTGGAGTCAGTGGGCTTGGCCTCAAAGGATTTAACAGGAGCGGATTTGGCTTCCGCGGGTTTGGTTTCTGTAGGCTTTGCCGGCGCGGGCGCTGCTTTGACTGGCTCGGGTTTGAGGGCCGCGGGGGCGGCGGGCGCTACTGACGCAGGCTTCACCGGTTCGGGCTTGACGGAAACCGGCTTGACCGGCTCAGACTTAACCGGCTCTGGCTTGGGTGGCTCCTTTAGCTGTACCGGAACTACCCGAACCTCTGCCTTGCGCGACTTGGCTTCGGTGCGTGGTTCGCCCTTCGGCGGAATGGGGATGGTCTTGGCCGCGGGCGACGCTTGATCCGCGCTCGCGGGTTTAGTCGATGCACCCAGCACCATGACTGGGCGGAGCGGGAGTCCCGTACTGCGGGGAACCTGGAGATCGCCGACCCGCACAACGGCGGAAGTGAACACCTGCACCGGTTTGCCCCGCACTGGCGCCAGTCCGTGCAAGGTCACCGGCAGAGGCTTGGTAATGGTCGCGGGAACGGGAGCCGGCTGCTGTGCAACGGGCTCTTCGACCGCCGGTTCTTCAGGTACAGGCGGAGCTTCGAACGTATTCTCGGCTATAGCTTCGCCGGCCATATCTTCGCCCAAATCTGGGCTTATATCTTGCCCTAAATCCTGGCCGGCTATCCGCGCCATGAAGACCGGATCGATATGTACGGGCTCAAAGTGAACCGGTTCCGGACGCAAGCTGGCGCCGGCGGCCGGCTCCTGCGCCACGGGTTCGACCCGCGCCGCCTCGATACGCCCAGCCAAGACCGGAGCTTTGCTCGGCTCCTCGGGTGGAGGAGCAGATTCGGTCTCGATTTCGCTCTGTGTATCCGCGCCCTGGCCCCAATCTGTCACGGCGAAGTCCAGGCGGGCGAGATCGCCTAAGAGGATTTCCTCGGCTCCGTGCAGGGTGAGATCTACTTCCGGCGGAAGCCACAAGCTGCGGGCGCTGTCCGGGGGGTGAGCGTCGAGTGTGACTTCCAGCGCTTCTCTCACCGATTCGAATCCGGAATCAACCGCAGGCTTCAAATGAATCGCCACTTGGGGCACGCCGCGGACGAACTCGCGCAACTCCAGCCCGCGCTCCCGCGGAGGCGTGGCAAAATCGGCGGCGCTGAAAAGCGATAGCTCGATCCGTCCGGCAGAGTCGAGGTGCAGCACGCCGGGATCGGGCTGGAAATACTCAAGGCGCGGCAGCACCTGCGGGAGAGCCGGAGGCAAATCCGCTTCCAAACCCACCGGAGCGGGAGGATCGACGGTCTCGGGTGCTGGACATTCGACTAAAAAGCTCGTCATACCGGCTGGCGCCGGCTCTTCGGCCGCAGCGGCATGCTCGACCTCACCGTTTTCTTCAATGGCGGGTTCTTCAACGGCAGGCTCCACGGACGGCTCAGGAATGGAAACGCGGGCGGGCTCCGGTTCGAGGACGGCGATGCGCTGCGCCGTCATGTTCGCCGCGGCGGGAACCGTTGGCGCGGGAACAACCAGTGCGGGAACAACCGGCGCCGCCGCTGCGGGAGTCTCTTCGTGGATCGATTTCTCGCGCCGTTTGGTGGCGGTGGTTTCAGGTTCAGCCGCGTGATTGTCTACCGCGTCTTGGTCGCTCGAGTCGTTTTCGTTTTCTTTTTGAGCATTTGCCTGCATCAGCCGGTTTAAGGCCAGTTGCGTGTACTCTTCCTGATATCTCAGGCGATGCGCGTCCGAACAGAACTCGCCTCCTCTGAGCCGCTTAAACAAGGCAAGCTCTTTGCCGCAGTACAAGCACCGCATGCTCAATTCATCGTCCCTTTATGTCTCAGGCTAAAGGGCACTCTTAGGGGTTTCCATGCGGTAAAGCACTTATAGCCTGTTTTTCAGGCAGCGCCCTAACGGATTCTTAGGGAGAAGACCTTAGCCCACCCTGGGCTACCGGTACCATTTCTGGCCTCAGGCTATCTGTCGGCGATCCATAATGAGGCGTGTCAGGGCCGGATCGGGCGATTCTCTTACGCCCCCTCCAGCACCCCTCCTATGGCAGCGAGCTAAAGTTCTTCTCCTATTAGCCGATCTGTTGGTTTCTAAGGTACTGGCAGTCCAAAGGAGGCACAAATGGCGAAGGGTGAGGCTTTGAAGGCCCAAATCGAAGAGCTCCGAGGAGCGATCCCGGAGTTAAAAGGGGTGCTCCTGGCATCCAACGAGGGACTGCCGATCGCGCACTCTCTCTCCAACGGCGCCGATCCGAATAGAGTGGCGGCGATGGCGGCCGCCGCGTCCAGCTTGGGACGCCGCATCACCGAGAGCATGAGCGCCGGGGCGCTTGGCGAAGTGTCTATTCAGGCCGATGAAGGCGCGTTGTTCGTTTACTCGGCGGGAAGCAAAGCGGTGCTCGCGGTGCTGAGCCCGCAAGGCGGTAATGCCGGCTTGATTCACCTGGAAGCACGTAGCGCCGCGAAACAGATCGGCGAGCTGTTCTAGTCCGCAGCTCGGCGCGCGGCGTGATCCTAAGCCGGCATGCCGTGCTTTGCCCTGAACTCTGCAAGAAACTCCCGGATCGGCCTACCCTTTCCAGCACGCGCTTCCGCGAGCCCTTGACGGATGCCCTCCCTCGCGTCGGCCCTAGCGGCGCAGTTTTGCGGCTGCCCTAGTTCCTCTTCTTTGCCCGGAACGCGGAAACGAATTCCTCTGGATCAGCGATCTCATCCTCAATCCGAAGAGTTCCGTTCAGCAGATAGAGAATGGCGAAGGGAATTAGGATTATGGTGACGCATTGCAGCCAAAATAGTAGCCAGCTCCCCATAAACTCATGACGTACGATCTTCGACATCGGCGGACCTCAGGAGCATCCTAACACGAGTAAGGATCTGTGCTGTCCCGCAAAGGGTAGGTTTTCCGCCCTTGCGGAGGGCACGGAAGCAAGCGGCCCGTGGCTTGACGGCCTTACGGCAGCACCGTGAACACAGGCTGGTCTTCCACCTTCGGTTTCCGCGCGGCACGCTTGGGCCTGTTCTTCGGCAAACGGCTCGCCGTCCTCCGGGCCCGGTGGAACGTCACTGCGAAGCGGTGGGCCTCATCCCGGACCATCTGCACCAGGTGCAGCACCGGCGAGAAACGGTCCAGTATCACCGGCTCCTGCTCCTGTCCGTAGACGTAGATCCATTCCTCGCGTTTGGCGATGGAGGCCAGCGGCTGATCGGTGATCCCCAGTTCCTCCAGGGCTCCCGCCGCCGCGTGAAGCTGTCCCAGCCCCCCGTCCACCAGCACCAGACCCGGTCTGGGTAAGCCTTCGGCTTGCAGCCGCGCATAGCGTCGCGTAATCACTTCGCGCATGCTCGCGAAATCGTCGTTGCCCTCGACGGTCTTGATGATGAATTTGCGGTAGTCCGATTTCTTCATCTTCCCGTCTTCCCACACCACCATGCTGGCGACCTTATCGGTGCCCTGGATGTGAGAGATATCGAAGCATTCGATCCGCTTAGGCGCGTGCTCCAGCCCCAGCGCATCCCGTAACGCTTCTTGAATCGCCTTGGAAGACGGCTTCATGACGCGGAAACGCTGCTCGAAGCTGTGCTTGGCGTTCGATTCGACCAGATCCAGAAGGTGCTTCTTCGGCCCACGCTGCGGCGTCAGAATCTCCACCTTGCGTCCGCGCTTCTCCGTCAAAATTTCTTCCAGCACTTCGCGCTCCTCGAACTCAGCCGGAACGTGGATGAAGGAGGGGACGTAAGGATCGTTCAAATACACCTGCTTCAACAGCGAGGCGGCAAACTCCTCCGGAGCGAACTCCATCTGGTCCTCCCAGAAAAACTCGCGCCGGTCGACGATGTGGCCGTGGCGCAAGTGAAACAGATTCGCGGCGACCAGCGGCGGCTCGGCGTAAAACGCGAGAATGTCCGTATCGCTGCCCTCGGCCGCGGCCATCTTCTGTTTCTCGCCCATTTCCTCCACGGTGCGGAGCAACTCATGCAGCGCCGAAGCTTCCTCGTAACGCGTCGCCGCGCTGGCGTTCTCCATCCGCTCGCGGAGTTCCTTAGCCAGGTCCTTGTGCCGGCCCTCCAGAAACAGCCGCACGGAGCGGACCGCTTCCAGATAGCGATCGTCCGTGGTCAGCCCCTCGACGCACGGTCCCAGGCAGCGATGGATGTGAAACTCCAGGCAGGGATGCGTGTGGTGGCGCGTCAGGTCCACGTTGCACGACGGCACCAGAAAATGGCGATGGATGAAATGCACCAGCCGGTGAGCCAGATTGCCCGGGAAATACGGTCCGAAATACGTCGCCCCGTCCTTGCGCAGGCGGCGGGTTACGTAAACGCGCGGATATTTCTCCGCGGTCAGCTTTATGTACGGGTAGGTCTTGTCGTCGCGCAGCAGGATGTTGTAGCGCGGCTTCCACTGTTTGATCAGGTTGTTCTCAAGCGCCAGTGCTTCCTTCTCGTTGTCGACGCGGATGAACTCGATGCTCCGCGCCTCGCCGATGAGAGTGCCCGTTTTTGCGTCAATGAGCCGGTCTTCGTTGAAGTAGCTGCGCACGCGCGCGCGCAGGTTCTTGGCCTTGCCCACATAGATCACCGTTCCGTGCGCGTCCTTGTACAGGTACACGCCCGGCAGCGTGGGCAACTCGGCCACCTTTTCGCGAAGCTCTGACAGCGGATCTATACTTTAATTGTGTCACGCACGCTGATCGCCGGACTGCTTTTGAGCTTGCCGGTGCTCGTTCGCGCGCAGGACTCCAAGGCTCCGGCCGCACCGCAGCAACAACAGGTGCAGGAACCTCCTGAAGAAGATCAATCCTTCAAGCCGAAGACTTACGACTTCAATCCCTTGAAGGCCTCGCAGAGCATCACCGCCGGCAATTTCTACTTCGACAAGAGGAATTACAGCGCCGCCAAGAACCGCTACATGGACGCCACTCTGTTCGATCCAGGCAACGGGGAGGCTTTCGATAAGCTTGGGGAGGCGTACGAGAAAATGCACGATTTTAAGGCCGCCATCGAGGCCTATAAAAAGTTCTACGAACTGGAACCCACCTCCAAAGAGTTCGCGGCGATCAAGAAGCGCATCGAAAAGTGGCCCGCTTCGGCGAAGCCGGCCGGCGATCCCTTCCCGGCCGATTCCAAACCCGCCGACGCCAAAAAGTGACCGATAAAATCGTTGTCCTGAGCACTTGCGATTCTGAGCAGCAAGCCGAGCAACTGGCCCGCCATCTGGTGGAACAGCGCGTGGCAGCGTGCGTGAGCATCGTGCCCGGAGCGCGCAGCTTCTACCACTGGAAGGGCGCCATCGAGGATTCCAGGGAGTGGCTCCTGGTGATCAAATCCCGCCGCGACTTGTTTCCGGCCCTCCGCGCGGAAATCGGCAAGATACACTCCTACGAAGTTCCGGAGTTGCTGGCGCTGCCGGTGGTCGAAGGCTCGGAGAGCTATCTGGCATGGCTGGACCGGGAGTTGGGTCCAACTTCTGGGGTTTAGGGCTTTGGGGGTTTAGGCTTCGGCGATTTAGGGCTTCGCGAGGAGTCCGCGGCCCCGCATCCAATTCGCCAGTAGCTGCGGCCACAGGCTCAGCGCAGGATCGGAAAGCCACAAGCCGCCGCCGTGAGCGCCGTTCTCAAAGATGTGCATTTCGGCGTGGACCTTGGCCTGCCGGAGGGCAAGATAAAACCTCACGGTGTTCTCGGGCGGAACGGTAGTATCGGCGTTGGTAGTGAACAAGAACGACGGAGGAGTCTTCGCCGTTACGTGCAGCTCCGGCGAGAGCAGCTCCCGCAGCTTCTGATCCGGTTGATCCCCCACCAGCATCCGCACCGAGCCGGCGTGCGCAATCGCCGGATCGAAGGAGATCACCGGATAGGCCAGGATCAGAAAATCGGGACGGCTGCTCAAACGGTCCACCGGATCGGGAGCACTAGGATCGCCATCGTCGAAAAGCGTGCCTGCGGTCGCGGTAAGATGCCCTCCCGCGGAAAAGCCCATCATCCCGATACGATCCGGCAAGACGCCTAAGTCCCCCGCACGGGAACGAGCCAGGCGGATCGCCCGCTGCGCGTCGCCCAGTTCGATCGGATGGTGATAGCGCGGGCCCAGGCGGTACTTCAGGACAAACGCTGTCACGCCCATCGCGTTGAACCATGCGGCCACTTGCCGGCCTTCGTTGTTCATGGAGAGACGAGCGTAACCGCCTCCGGGCGCGACGATCACCGCCGTCCCGTTGGGCCGGAGCGTGGTCCGAAAGATGGTAATCGTGGGCTTGTCGTCGTCGGCGGTTCCCAGCGCGCCGGGAGCCCCGTTGGCCCATAGCGGCACAGTTTCCGGCTCTGCGTTTGGATCCGGCCGTGCGGCAGGGGTCGCGCGCGGCGGCGCCTGGTTCCGGGGCAGGCTGTTCTGGGCCAGGCTGTTCTGGACCAAACATAGGCTGGTGAATAAGATCGGGACGATCAAAGGCGGTTTCATGCCCACTTCCTCCTCGGCTAGTTTAGCGGAATGCGCTGGATCTGTGGTAGATTGTTAGTTCTGCGTCCACTTGCGCGGCTCGCGTAAGTGGATGTCCGATTCCAAGCGCCGGTAAGGCCTAAAGCCAGGGGACCATTATGTACGCAGTAATCGAAACGGGCGGAAAACAGTATCGCGTCGCGCCGGGCGAGGCGATTGAAGTGGAAACGCTGGCGGGCGAGCCAGGCGCCGAAGTCGAGTTCGAGCGCGTTCTCGCCGTGGTTGACGGGGACTCAGTGACGGCCGGAAGCGCGGCCGGATCGGCTCGCGTCAAGGGCTCCATCGTCGAGCATGGGCGCGGCGACAAAACCATCGTCTTCAAGTTCAAGCGCAAGAAGCAGTACCGGCGCACCATCGGGCACCGCCAGAACTTCACGCGCGTCCAGATCAACGAGATTACCGTCTAGAGGCACCCCGCATGGCACACAAAAAAGGTTTAGGAAGCTCCAAGAACGGCCGCGACTCGAATGCGCAGCGGCTGGGCGTTAAAGTCTTCGGCGGCCAATTGGTTTCCGGAGGCTCCATCATCGTTCGCCAGCGTGGCAGCCGCATGAAGGCCGGTCCGAACGTCGGCATGGGCAAGGACGACACTCTGTTCGCGAAGGTGCCCGGCGTGGTCGAATTCCGCGACCGTGGACGCCTCGGCAAGTTCGTCTCCGTCCGCGCCGCGGAGTAGCTCGCCCAAGGCGCGGTTTGTTCATAGACGACGTCAACATCCTGGTCAAGGCCGGCAACGGCGGCAACGGTTGCCTGGCTTTCCGGCGCGAGAAATACGTTCCCCGGGGCGGTCCCAGCGGCGGCGACGGCGGCCGTGGCGGCGATGTCGTCCTGGTGGCCAGCCAGCACCATAATACTCTGCTCCACTTCCGCTTCAATCCCGAGCACAAAGCCGAGCGCGGGCGCCACGGCGAGGGCAGCAACCGCAAGGGCCGCGAGGGCGCCTCCATTGAAGTGCCGACTCCCGTTGGCACCGTCGTCTACGACGCCGAGACCGGCGAGCAACTCCACGACTTCACCCAAGCCGGGGACCGCTTCATCGCGGCCAAGGGAGGGCGCGGCGGCCGCGGCAACGCGCGCTTCGCGACATCCACGCATCAAGCGCCGACGGAACACGAAGCCGGTTTTCCGGGTGAGGAACGGCGGCTGCATCTTCAGCTGAAACTCCTGGCCGACGTCGGTTTGGTCGGTTTTCCGAACGCAGGCAAATCGACGCTCATCGCCAGCATCTCCGCCGCGCGGCCTAAGATTGCGGATTATCCGTTCACCACGCTGGAGCCGAACCTGGGCGTGGTCAGCGCGGACGACGATCGCAGTTTCGTGGTCGCCGACATTCCGGGGTTAATCGAAGGCGCGCACCTGGGCCATGGCCTGGGGATCCAGTTCCTCCGGCACATCGAACGCACGCGGCTTCTGGCGCATTTGGTGGACGTATCGGAAAGTAGCGGGCGCGATCCGGTACACGACTTCGAAGTCGTAATGGAAGAGTTGCGCAGTTTTTCCGAGGATCTGGCCGCCAAGCCGATGATCGTGGTGGCCACCAAAATCGACGTAGCTCAGGACCCGGAGCGGATTGCGTCGTTGCGCAAGCTCGCGCGGCGGCGCAAGCTGCCGTTCTTCAAGATTTCGGCGGTGACTGGAGAGGGGCTAGCTGCGCTGAAGCGGGCGTTGGCGGAAGCGGTGCTCGCGCAGCCGGTCTTAGCAGAGCCTATCCCTACGCGAGACTCGGGCTCGGCTCCATGACCGGCGCGAGTAACTGGGGCGCGGGAACCGGCTGACGCTGAACCATGTGCGCACGCATGAGCTCTTCGGCCACTTCCTCCGTCAGCGGGCGATGCAGGAAAAAGCCCTGGATGGTATCGCAGCCCAGCGAGCGGAGGATTTCGAGCTGCCTCTCCGTTTCCACCCCTTCGCCCACTACCGTCAGCCTTAAGTTGTGAGCCAGGCCGATAATGCCGCGAACCAGCGTAGTCGAATCTCCGGTCATCCGTTCCAGATCTTTAATGAAGGAACGGTCGACCTTCACGCAGTCCACCGGCAAAGTGCGCAATTGATTCAAGGACGAATAGCCGGTGCCGAAATCGTCGATGGCGAAGGTCACACCCAGCTCCCGCAGACGGCCGATCTGCTTCAGCGCCGAGTCGAGGTTGCCCACCAGCGCCGTCTCCGTAACCTCCAACTCCAGTTTACTGGGGGGGAAGCCGGTCTCCGCCAGCGCGGCCTGAATCTTATTGGCGAAATGCGGATCGGCGAACTGCGCGCCGCTGGCGTTGATGGCGATGCGCGGAACCTCGATTCCGGAGCGGAGCCAGCGTGCCCCAGTCCGGCAAACCGTTCGCGTGACCCATTCCCCGATCTGAAGAATGAGCCCCGATTCCTCCGCAATGGGAATGAACTCTGCCGGAGAAACGCTGCCCAGCTTGCGATTGGTCCAGCGAAGGAGGGCTTCGAACCCTTCCAGTTCATCGTGCCGCCCGATCAGCGGTTGATACCTCATGCTGAGCTCGTCGTTTTCGATGGCGTGCTTGAGCTCGGCCTCGATTTCCATCCGGCGACCCAGGGACTCGCCCAATTCCTTGTCGAACACTTGGAAGGTGTCGCGGCCCAGGCGTTTGGCTTGGTACATCGCTAGATCCGCGTTGCGCATCAGCGTGGCAGGGTCGGCGCCGTGTTCCGGATACATGCTGACCCCGGCGCTGGCGGTAATTTTCAAGTCATGCCCGGCGATGGTCATGGCCATGCGGATGTTATTGCTGATCTTCGTGGCGATCACCCGGACATCGGAAACCGCTTCCAGATCGCTCACCAGAACCACGAACTCGTCTCCGCCGATGCGGGCTGCGGTGTCGCTTTCGCGCAGGGAGCCTCGGAGGCGGCGTGCGAATTCGCTCAGCAGTTCATCCCCAACACGATGTCCCAAAGTGTCGTTGATTTGCTTGAAACGGTCCAGGTCGAACCACACCACCGCGACTTTCCGGCGATTGCGCTGGGCGCGCAGGATGGCCTGCTGCAAGCGATCCTGGAACAGCAGGCGATTGGGCAATCCGGTCAAAACGTCGTGCTGGGCTTGGAAGGCGAGCCGCTCGAAGAGCAAGGTATTGTCAATCGCCAGGGCGGCGAGTTGGGTTACCTGCGCGGCCATCTCCTGGGAGTCGGCGTCCATCGCACGCGGAGCGAAGATCAGCAGCAAGCCGATGGCGTCTCCCGCGACGTTCCACAACGGAAGGATGGCCGGCCCCATGCCCGCCCGGCCAGCCAGACCTTGAATCTCGGCCTCCGCCTCTGCACTCAGATTAAGGTCGCCTTCGGTGCGCTCGAACGCCTGGGAGCGTAGCACGTTGGTCACGTGCTCCGGCAGTCCGGAACTGGCCTGGTAAAGCAGGCGGTCGCCGGCGGCGCTCCATATGGCCGCGCCCGCCCCGGCGTGGAACTGCGCCGGCAACTCCGCGATGGCCCGGAGGGTCTCTCCCAGCGGCGCATGCATGCCGACCATTTCCAGAATCGCCAAGCGGCGACGGTCGATTTCCTGCGCTCGCTCCAGCGTCTTGTTGGCGACGGAGAGAGTCCGCATCACCGCGCTACGGGCGCGATTCGCCTTGAGCAGCGCGAACATGATGGCGGAGGTCGCCGCTACGAAGAAGGCCAATCCGACGATGCAGTTCACCAACGTCTGGTCCACTTGCGCCGACTGGGTCTTGGCGTGCGCCTCTAATGCCTGTTTCAGCGCCCTCAGATTCTGAAGCGCCGCAGCGAACGTCCGATTCCCGTCTTTTTGATCGACCGCCATGGCCGCCTTCGCTTCTCCAATCAGGATGCTGGCCATGACGGCGTCGCGAGTCCGCGAGTAGCGGCTCCAGGACTGCTCGAAATCTTGAACCGGGCGGGCGATGTCTTCCGGGGCGTTCAATTGGCGGAACTGTCCGATAGTCTCACGGACGTTGCCGTCCGCTTCGCGGGCCGCGTCAACGTACGGTAGTTGCTGGTTGGGATCGGTGACCGCGAGCGCGTAGAGAAACGCCCGCCGGCTCTCCTGCGCCTGAAACTCCAGCTCGCTTTCGATTTGGGATCCGACCGTGTCCAGACGGTAGAGGTCGCGGGAGCGGTTGACCGCGCGGCGCAGTTCCACCACGCCGGTGGCGGTTCCCACCAGTCCATCCAAAGCCAACGCCACGAAGGGTAAGAGAGGCAGCCAGCGTTTCATTTGAGCCGGTAGCCCCCTTGACCGGGCGTAAGCCCATCGATCTTCAGAACCCTGAGGTCGCGGCACTCGGGAACGGCCGCCGACGCGCTCTCGATCACCGCAACCGCGCTGGGAACGTTGAACACGAACTTGCAGGCCGCCGCGTCTGAATTGAGCACCCGGATCACCACCGGCTCCTGGCCCTGGAACTCCAGCCCCTCCATGCTGCGCTTGTAATCCTGCCAACTGGTCTTGAGGAAGCGATCTATGAGGAACCGGTTGGCTGGACTCCCCGTGACGCGATGCACCAGCACCACTTTGCTGCGATCCGGCCAATGCGTGACGGCGCCGCCGAACAGGTCCCGCAGCGCCGCAACCGTAAGATTGCTTACCGGGTTTGCGGGATGAACCACCACCGCATAGGTCTGTCCGGCGGCCGGAAAAGCCACGGCGAGGAGTCCGGCCAGCGTCGCGGTCCAGAGTGGGGATAGCGTCTTCATGGCCGTCTCAGTACGCAAACGCGACCTGCATCGCCGCCTGGTAGTAGTGCGGCATGCCCCAATCGGCCTCGTGGCCCAGCTCCAGCTTCAGAGCTATGTGTTCGCTCCAGTCGTAGCGCACGCCAGTGGTGTAAATGTTGCGCCAGTTCGCGGTGGTGGGGAGGAGAGCGAAAAAGAACGGGCTGGCCTGTACGCTCAGTTTCTCCACACGCACGTAAGGACCCCAGTTGGGTCCAACCCGATATCCCAGTTGGGAATAGAAACCGGACCAGGTCGCGGTTGCGTTGGCGGGCGCGTAGTAAAGATGAGCCACCACGCCTTCATTCAGAAACTCGAAGCGGTTGGCGACGTAGACCGCGTGTGCACTAACTCCTTCGCGATTCACATTGAGGCCGGCGAAGGGAGAAAAACGATCGTGGTAATCGGAAAAGCCCAGTTCCAGCCCGGGGACAGCTCGCGGCCGGGAGAATACGGAGAAATTGATCGCGTCATGACCCGTGACGCCGGTGGCCTCCCCGGCGCCCCAAGTCCGTGCATTGCCGGTTTCGGCGACCCAGTGCAAACCGAGCGGTCCGGAAGGAATGGCGCCGGAGGCACTGACGCCCGCGGTGTGGAGCGGAAGAACGCCGCCGTCTTCCTCAAATGCGAACATCCGCGGACGGCTGATGGCGGTCTGAAACCATGCACCGCGAAGATAGGCCGTCGAATAATAGCCCACCGCGGTCCGGAACTGTCCCGCTTCAATCTTCAGGTATTCGTTGACTCGATACTGGAGCAGCAGGCGCTCCACGTTAAAAGGCACGCTGGCCAAGGAAGTGGATTTGCCGGTGTCGATAACCAGCTCAGTCAGGGCGGTAACGCGAGGCGCCACCGTGGCGGTGCCGAATAAGTCGATTTCACCTACGCTGAAATGGCTGGCCTCTCCCGGATTCGCATCGTGCGAATAATCGAGGTCGGAATAAACGTGTACATGAAACCGCGCGTCGGAGTCCGTGGAGGACGGATCCTGCGGCTGCGCCGGCGCGGTGTCCTGCCCGAATGCGGCGGGCAGACAGCACAGTACCAAAACGGCGATGCCAAACCTTTTGCCCTTATCGAACCCTTCGCCCTTGTAAGGAGCGCTTTGCCTCCGCTGGCCGCAGGTGCCAATCGCCATGACATTCGCATCGGCTAGCGGACGGAAAGTTTTGGGGAAACTTCGAACCTTAACCGCATTTGCGGGTATTCCCTACCCGCACATTACCTATCCCGAATATCCTTGAGGGGGCCTAGAGAAAGTACCGTTTTAGACGATAGAGTTTATCTTGACTCAACGCACTACAGGATAAACGGACAGACCATGCTCTTAGGTTCACAGGAAGCGCGCCACGTGCTGGTGGGACAATCGCCCCGCGCACGCCAAGTTTTGCGGATGATTGACAAGCTGGGCAACTGCCGATGGCCGGCCCTGCTGCTGGGCGAGACAGGGACCGGCAAGGAGGTAGTGGCGCGGGAAATATACGGCCGCACCCCGGATGGTCCCTTTGTGACCATCGACTGCTCCTCGATGGTCGGGCCCTTAATGGAGAGCGAACTCTTTGGGCACGTCAAGGGAGCCTTCACCGGCGCGGCGACGGCCAAGCAGGGGCTGATTGAAGCGGCCAACGGCGGAACCGCTTTTTTTGACGAGATCGGGGAACTACCGCTCGACCTTCAGGCCAAACTTCTGCGCGTGTTGCAGGAGAAGGAGTTCCGGCCGCTGGGATCGCTCACCACGCGCCGTTCGGACTTCCGGATTATCGCGGCCACCAATCGGGACCTGGCCAAAGAAGTGGAGAAGGGCACGTTTCGCCGCGATCTTTATTTCCGCCTGAATGTGATCAATATCCGGCTGGCGCCGCTGCGCGAGCGAAAGGAAGACATTCCCGCTCTCATCAATCATTTCCTTTCGAGAACCGGCGGCAATCACAGTCTGACGGCGGAAACCATGGAGGTGCTGCTGTCCTACGAGTGGCCGGGCAACGTCAGAGAACTGGAGAATTGCATCCAGCATATGGCCGCGGTGAATTCCGGGCCGCTGCTGCATGTCGCGGATTTGCCTTCCGCCTTACAGAATCATCTGATCCAAAAGAAGGCGCAATACCTGACGGCGGCCGCGGGGTCGGGCGCCGGTTTGATGGAGGCTCTGGCTTCTGGCACTGCGGAATCCACTGAGCCAGCGCCGGCTCCGAGTTTTGCGGTCGTGATCCCCTTGGTCGAACTGGAACGGCGTGCCATTGTGAACGCCCTCGAGTACACCAAGGGTGACCGTGCGGTCGCTGCACACCTCCTTGGCATCGGGCGGACTACGCTATACCGCAAATTGAAGGAATACAAGCTCGCGGGCTGAGAAGCTGGGCGGGGAACCCGCACTATGGAAACATGACCCTCCGCGTATTGCTTATGGGTTCGCAAGCGGAGGATCTCCTCTTCCTCCAGGACGTCCTGCGCGAAATCGAAGACCAGCGCCTGTTGCCGGAATGGCCTCGTATTGAGCCGGAGTGCGCCGTCACCTTGCTGGAGGCGGCCCGAATCCTCACCACCAGCCCGCCACATGCCATCCTGCTGGATGTTGACGCGCCCAGCGAGTCGCAGTCGCCCGTCAGTCATCCAGCCTCCGTTAGTCACCAGGAAATGGGCGCATTCCAACTGGTGCAAGTCGCCGCGCCGGACGTCCCCGTAATTTTGCTGACGAAGCCGGAGGATGAGCCGCTGGCCATGCGCCTGATGCGGGATGGCGCCGAAGATTTTCTGTCGAAGGACCAGGTCGATTGCGCGCCCCTGGCGCACGCCCTCCGCAATGCGGTCCTGCGCCACCGGCTGCTGTCCGCCGCGCGCGCCTGTGCCCTTTCCGATTCGCTTACCGGCCTTCCGAATCGCGCCGGGTTTTTGGCCATGGCCGCGCGGGACCGCAAGCTGGCGGAAAGGCTCGACCGGCGCTGGATGCTGTTGGTCGCCGAGCCTCGGTTTCTAGCCGAGATTTCCCAGGCGCAGGGGGAGCAGCGGCGCGACTTGGAGCTGGTGGAAGCCGGGGAACAGTTGCGGAGTATCGCGACTCCGGCTGACCTGGTGGCCCGCATCGGCGATGGCCAGTTCGCCATCGGCGTATTCGAGACCAGCGTCGAGTCCGTGGAGGAGGCGTGGGTTCGCGTTCGCGGCGCCGCGGCGGAGCACCGCATGCACGTCGGGGCATCCATCTTCGACCGCAGCCGCCCGCTGACCCTGGACGCAATGATGGAGCAGGCGGTTTCCGACCTGCCTCCACGCCGCGAACCTAAGGTTGCCGGCGCTGCATAGCGCGCCATCGGGGAGCATGCGACCATAGCTTCGAGTGCCGATCGGACTCGACGCAACCTACAGCTTGGGCCGGAATCCATCTGGCGTGGCAACCTACTCCCGGGAGATCCTGCTGGGATTATGCAGCGCCCACCCCGAGCAAAGGTTCCGTTTTTATTACCGCCCACACCGCTTCCTTCGGTCTTTCCGCGAAGACCTCCCACCTAACGCCAGCCGCCGCATTCTACGCGGCGCACCCGGCTCGGCCATCTTCCACGCTCTCAACCAGCGCGTGGACGCCCCCGCGCGGCGCACGGTTACTACCTTCCACGATCTGTTCGTACTGACTGCCGAGTATTCCTCCCCGGAGTTTCGCGAACGATTCGCGAAACAGGCGCGCGACGCCGCCGGGCGCAGCGACTTGATCATTGCGGTGTCTCAATTTACCGCGCGGCAGGTGGAGGAGCTGCTGAAAGTAGAACCGTCGCGAATCCGGGTAATCCCCCACGGAACGCACGTTTGCCCCACGCGATCCGAAGTTCGCGAAAACCTGGTGCTGACCGTGGGCGCGATTCAGAAGCGTAAGAACGCCGGGCGATTGGTTAGAGCCTTCGAGAGAATGCCGCAGGGTTGGAGATTGGCCATTGCGGGCGCGGCCGAAGGCTACGGGGCTGCGGAGGAACTTGGCGCGGTGCACCAGAGCCCTCGCAAAAGCGATATCGACTTACTCGGTTACGTGTCCGCCGAAGCGCTCGAGAGTCTTTACGCGCGAGCGAAGATTTTCGCGTTCCCGTCGCTCGACGAAGGCTTCGGGATGCCCGTGCTGGACGCCATGGCGCGCGGTATACCCGTTATCGCGTCAAACCGCTCCGCGATTCCGGAGGTCGCAGGTGACGCCGCTCTGCTGGTGGATCCGGAAAATGTCGAAGAGTTAGGCGCCGCCCTGCTCCAACTGGCCGACGACGAATCCCTGCGCCACGAACTGGTCCGGCGCGGACGTGAACGCGCGGCGGAGTTCACTTGGGAATCCGCCGTCGAACGCACATGGGCGGTGTATCACGACCTGGGCGGTGCATAAGAAATGCGGTGAGCTCAGCGTGACCGCAGGGTAGCCGCTTCCTGCTCCGCCGCACGCTTTAGCTCGATGATGTCCGCTTCCTCGATCCATAAGGCGATGAAGCCGCTGATCATCAGGGGAAGAGTCACAATGCCCCATAGCACCAGCGAGAATCGGGCGGATTCGTCCGGGACGACGTTAAACACCCGCTCCAGCACCTCTTTGGTCAGAAACTGAAAAATGCCGAGATTGCCGGGCGCCTGCGGAATGATGCCGCCGAGACGCAGGAAGATCATCAGGGCGAAGGCCTCGGTCAGTCCCAGGTCGAAACCGTAGCCCTTGAAAGAAGCCCACACCGGGATAATCTGCACTAGCAGATACGGCAAGCTGAACAGCAACGAAAAATAGAGATAGCGCGAATGGCCGATCAGCCCCAGGTCCTGGAACAGCACGGACAGGTGACCGCGCCATCCCGCTGGCTTTAACGAAGCCACCGGTGGGACCACGGGATGGCCGGGGTGTGGCCGGGGCCGAAACATGGCGACCGCAAGCAGCGCCGATCCGCCCAAGACGATCAATCCCAGGAACCAGGCGCCATCGGTAAGGAAGCGGAGCTGACGCGGTAAGTGCACCCAGCGGAGTGTCAACAGCAGGCACAAGCTCAACCAGATGCCGTCGAAAACCCGCTCGATCAAGGCGCTGGAAAGGGAAACCGAAAACGGCAGTTCGGTCCAAGTGGAAAGGAGGTAGCAGCGCAGCACTTCCCCCGCATGGCCGGGCAGAACCTCGTTGCAGAACAATCCGATGAAGACCGCCCGCGCGCAGCGCCAGAAGCCAACCGGCTCCACGGGCCGCAGCACCAGCGCCCAGCGGAAGGCCTGCATCAGATAAGCCCCGACGTTGACGACCACCGCCACCGCCACCCACTTCCAATCCATGGTGGTCAGGTCGTCCCATAGCTCGCCCAGTTTGGCGTCGCGCAGGGTCCACGCCAGGCAGCCGAGGGACACCAGGTTGATCAGGACCAGCAGAACGCGGGCTCGCATCCCGCGGGCTTGTAGGGCAGGCAAGCAACCATTTTAGCTTGGCGAGGGTGTGCCATAATGCACTGGATTGTTCGATTACATCGTGGTCGGCGCCGGAACGGCCGGATGCACTCTCGCTGCGCGCCTCACCGAGAACCCGTCGGTGCAGGTGCTGCTGATCGAGGCGGGGCCGCCGGGACCGGGGCACGAGATTTCGACTCCCTCCGCGTATCCCAAGCTGTTGGAGAGCAATCTGAACTGGGGGGACGCCACAGAGCCTCAGGAAAATCTGAACGGACGGAGGCTCGCATGGCCGCGGGGTGAAGTTTTGGGCGGAAGCGGAGCGCTTAGCGCCTCCATTCACGTGCGCGGATGCCGTGCCGATTACGATGCCTGGCGGGATCTTGGCAACCCCGGCTGGGGATTCGAGGATCTGGCCCCGCTGTGGACCGATCCGCCAGCCGGCGGCGATGCGCCTGCGGTTAATCAACTCACCGAAGTCTTTCTGCGCGCCTGCGGCGAGTGCGGCATACGCCGCTACGATCAGTTTGACGGTCCGGCCGAAGAGGGCGCGGGGTTCTATCCCGTAGCGCGGGTGAGGGGTGAGCGGTGGGACGCCACCAGCGCGTTCCTGAGACCGGCTTTGAAGCGCGGCAACCTGACCGTATGGACGGGCGTACATGCATGCCGGATTCTGTTTGAAACCGTGCGGGCCACCGGCGTCGAGTACCTCCTGAGAGGCCGCCGCCAGCAGGTGAGCGCGGAGAGGGAAGTGATTCTATGCGCCGGAACCGTGGGATCGGCGCAACTGCTGCTGTTAAGCGGTCTAGGGCCGCCGGAGCAATTGGAGCCGCTGAGCATTCCGATCGTGGCGGCGCTGGCGGGCGTGGGCAGCAATCTGCAAGATCACATCGCGGCGGGGATGCGATGGAAATGCTCGCAGCCGGTCTCCCTGGATGGAACTTGCACGTTTCGCAATGCATGGCGCTACCGGATTCGAAGGGAAGGGCCGCTGGCTTCGAATTTGATCGAAGCGGGAGCGTACCTGCGATCGCGAAAAGACGCCGCGGCCTGCGATCTGGAGATCCTCTTCGCGCCGCTGTATTCCTTGGAGCGCGGAGTCCGATCCCGGGGCGCGCAACACGGGTTCACGCTGCTGGCCGCGCTGCTAACCCCGGTCTCACGCGGTACGCTGCGGCTGGCCTCCGCCGACCCGCTTGCCCGCCCCTTCATCGACCCCAGCTACCTGGCAGCGGCCGAAGACCGGGACCGTTTGAAGCAAGCCGCGGAGCGGGCGCGAAAAATCGCGGAATCGGAGGCGATCAAACCGTTTCGCGACTCGATCGTGCAGGATGAAATCGAGGAACTGGCGGTTAGCCTGCATCACGGCGTGGGCACTTGCCGAATGGGCAACGACGATGGGTCGGTGGTGGACGCTGAACTTCGCGTGCGGGGCGTTACGGGCCTGCGCGTCGCCGATGCGAGCGTGATGCCAACCATTCCCCGGTCGCATCCCAACGCGACTGTGATGGTGATCGCCGAGCAGGCCGCCCGTCTGATTCAGTCCGCGTGAGGCGAAACCCCTACCCTCCGGGAGTCGTCCACCCGGTGACATGAATATTTAACTTGCCCTTCCGATCAAATCGAAGGACACTGAAATTTCATGGCCACCGTTAAGTTCAACGACACCGCGCCTGTCCGGGAGCCGGCCGACCGCTGGAGCACCGCCGAGGCGGCGGAGCTATACGACGTCGCCAGTTGGGGCAAGGGATACTTCTCGGTGGGCAAGGAAGGCCATCTCTGGGTTCACCCCGACAAGGACCCCAACCGCGGGCTGGACCTGAAGGAACTGGTGGACAATCTCCTGCTTCGCGGCATCGCCCTGCCGCTGCTGATCCGCTTCGGCGAGATTCTGAAGAACCGGCTGGGAGAACTGCATCAGGCGTTTCAAAACTCGATCGCGGAGCATGGCTACAAGGGCGCCTACTGCTGCGTGTACCCCATCAAGGTCAATCAACAACGCCAAGTGGTGGAGGAAGTCTTCGAATACGGGCGTCCCTACAATTTTGGATTGGAAGCCGGCTCGAAGCCGGAACTGCTGGCGGTGCTGGCCATCGCCGACAATAACACGCCTATCATCTGCAACGGCTTCAAAGACGACGAGTACATTGAGATGGTCATGCTGGCCAAGAAGATCGGCCGGCAGATCATTCCGGTGGTCGAGAAATATACGGAACTGGACCTGATCCTGAAGCATTCCGAACGCGTCGGCGTGCGGCCGGTGATCGGATTGCGCATCAAGCTCGCCAGCCGCGGATCGGGGCGCTGGAAGTCGTCGGGAGGCTATCGCTCAAAGTTTGGCCTGACGGTGACGGAAAGCCTCCGGGCGCTGGAGCAACTAAAGGCATTGGGCATGGAGGACTGTCTCCAGCTTCTGCACTTCCACCTGGGCAGCCAGATCACCAACATTCGCCAGATCAAGGGCGCCGTAATGGAAGCCGCGCGAGTGTTCGTGGAACTGCGCCGGGCCGGCGCGGGGCTGCGCTATATGGACGTCGGAGGCGGTCTCGGTATCGATTACGATGGCTCCCAGACCGATTTTGAGTCGAGCGTCAACTATACGCTGCAAGAGTACGCCAACGACGTGGTGTATCACATCCAAAGCGTCTGCGATGAGGCCGAGGTGCCGCACCCCATGATCGTCAGCGAGAGCGGCCGCGCCATCGCGGCATATCACAGCGTCCTGCTGTTCAACGTTCTCGGAGTAACCGGCTTCGGCGGTGACGGCGAGAATGGACACGAGATTCCGGAAGACGCGGAGCAGCCTCTCATCGACCTGCGGGAAACCCTGCGCGGCTTGTCCGGCAAGAATCTGCTGGAAAGCTTCCACGATGCGCAGCAGGCGCTGGACTCCGCCTTGAACCTGTTCAGCCTCGGCTACCTGCCCTTGCAGCAGCGAAGCTGGGCGGAATCGATGTACTGGCAGATTTGCCGGAGGATTCAAAAGCTGGTGCAGGATCTGGACGAACCACCGGAGGAGCTGGAGAGCCTGGACGGCTTGCTCTCCGATACTTACTTCTGCAACTTCTCTTTGTTTCAGAGCATGCCGGATAGCTGGGCGGTGAAACAACTGTTCCCCATCATGCCGATTCATCGCCTGGAAGAAGAACCGTTCAAGCACGGCATCCTGGGTGACATCTCCTGCGATTCCGACGGCAAGGTGGATCAGTTTATCGACCGCCGCGACGTGAAGAAGACCCTCCCGCTGCACCCCTTCACCGGCGACACCTACGTGCTGGGGGCATTCCTGGTGGGCGCGTATCAGGAGATCCTGGGGGACTTGCACAACCTGTTCGGCGACACCAACGCCGTGCACGTGAGCCTGGATGAAAAGGGCGCCGTCGTGCTGGACGCCGTGATTCGCGGCGACACCGTCCGTGAGGTTCTGGATTATGTCCAGTTCCACTCCCGCACACTGCTGGATCAGTTCCGCAAGGACGTCGAAATAGCGGTTCGCGACGGCCGCATCGGCTATGAAGAGTCCGGCGCGCTGCTGCGGTTCTACGAAGACGGTCTGAACGGCTATACCTACCTGGAGCAGTAGTGCGCTGGTTCGCCTGTCTCCTTTCCACAGCCGCATTCTGCGCTAACCCCGCTCCACCCGGCTTCTTCCTTCCCGATGGAGTGACTCCTTCGAAATACACCGTCGTACTTTCGATCGACCCCAACAAGGACGCCTTCACCGGCACCGTGTTCATCGAAGTGAACATCTCCAAGCCCACGTCTATCATCTGGCTGAACGCCAAGGATCTGGAAGCGGATTTTGTGCAGTTATCGCAAGGCGACGTGCTGCGCGACGCCCGGGCGCATACGGCCAGCAAGGAACTGATCGAAGTCGATGTTTCCGGCGCGCCGGTGACCGGCACTTGGGGAATCTACATCGCCTACCGCGGCAGGCTCGACGACAAAGCCGTTCTAGGCGCATACCGGCGCAAGATCGAGGGCGACTGGTACGTTTACACGACGTTCACTCCCATCGAGGCGCGCCGCGCGATTCCCTGCTTCGATGAACCGCGCTTCAAGACCCCCTGGGACATCTCAATCAAGATTCCGCAGGGCCAGAAGGCGTTTTCGAATGCGGGGCAGGTCGGCGAGACCCCAGCCTCGGATGGGCAGAGAATCGTCCACTTCGGACTCACTCAGCCCTTGCCATCGGAGCTGGTGGCGTTCGCGGTCGGGCCTTTTGACGTATATCAGGGACAGCCCGCGGGCCACGGCACGCCGGTTCGCGCGATCACACCTAAGGGCGGAGCAGCGCAAGGGAAAGCAGCGGCGGAGACCACCGTCGCGGTGTTGCCGCGCCTGGAAGCCTACACCGGAATTCCCTATCAGTTCGGCAAACTGGATCATTTGGCCCTGGCGGACGCCGCTTTTGGCGCGGTTGAGAATCCCGGCCTGATCGTTTACCTGGCTCGCGAGATGCTGATGCTGCCGGGCTCAGAGACGATTCCGCGGATGCACGCTTTACATTTGCTGGAAGCGCATGAGCTGGGCCATCAGTGGTTCGGGGATCTGGTGACCCAGGCCTCATGGGCGGATGTATGGCTGAGCGAGGGGTTCGCCACCTGGATCTCGGAAAAAGTGATGGACCAGGAAGACAAGCCGGAGCGCGCGCATCTGGGCCTGATCGCGGCGCGGGACCGCATCATGCAGGTGGATGCGTCCCGGCGGATGCGCCCGGTTCGTGTCGAACCGCACGACCGGGAAGGCAGCCACGACATCTACAACCGCTTCGTGTACGACAAAGGCGGGTCGGTTCTTTTGATGCTGGAGGCATGGCTGGGAGAGGATAGGTTTCGCGACGGGATTCGCGCCTACCTCCAGGCCCATCGTTTCGGCAATGCATCGGCCGCGGATCTCGCCTCGGCCCTCAAAGATGCCTCCGGTGTCGATCCAACGGCCGTCATGCATTCGTTCCTCGATACGGCCGGCCTCCCTCGCGTCAGCGCTCAAGTCGAATGCGCGGGAACGGCGCGAATCAGGATTCGCCAGAGTGGCGCCTCCGCGATACCGGTGTGCTATCGCGGTCCAGGCGTGTCCCGGAGTTGTACGGTGATGAACGGGCCCACTGAAGAAATCGACCTGCCGAAGGACTCCGCTTGCCCCGCGTGGATCGAACCCAATGCCGGAGGGACGGGCTATTACCGGACCGTCTGGACCGCCGCGCAGCTCGCGGCCTTGGCTTATAAAGATTTAACGCCGGCCGAGCGTCTGACTCTGGCTTTCGACTTGGGGGTGATGCCCACGGATAGAGCAGCCGCGCGAGCGATGTTGTCGAAGCTTTCCTCCGATCCCGAACCGGAAGTAGCGCGAGCCGCGCAGGACGGCCTTGACCCGCCTAGCGCGCGCGGTAGCGTGCGATAGCGCCACCGGGACCTACCGCCCATCCCGCTTCGCCGGCGAAGCTCATGGCGTTGTAAGTGGCCGTATCGAAGGCCTTCCAGGTCTGTCCATCGTCGAGAGAAACGTCGGAACCGGTGGGGCCCGTCGCGATCCACAGCTTCGATTCGGCCAAATACACCACGGCGGAGCGATAACCGGCAGGCGGTGTCTTCGGCGCGCTCCAGGATTTCCCGAGGTCACCGGTCACCGCGATCGCTCCCATGGCTTCGGCGGTCTTGGTGTAATCGCCGCCCACGGCAACTCCGTGACGGCCGTTCGAAAACGCGAGCGAAAAGATTCCAGCATTGGCGGAATCGTGACGCAGGGGAGTCTTCACCACTTCCCAGCTCTTTCCGCCATCGTCGGAATGAAACACCCGAGCCCCAGTGGGACCGCCGGTTCCGAACCACGCTTCGCGCGCGCCCCGCAGAACCAGGCTGGAGTTGCTGGCCGCGAACGCCCCCTCGCCGTTTAGCGCTTGCGGGCCCTTCTGCTGTTCCCAATTCATTCCATCGGAAATGGTCCAGATCACGAAACGCCCATTCACCGGATCGCCCAGCAGGACGCCATGCAGCGGGTCCCACATGCCCATCGCGTCCCAAAAGCCGTTGGCAGCGGCGTTGACCATCACCAGTTCCCAAGTGATGCCGCCGTCCGAGGTGCGATACAAGCGCGATAACGGACCGGCCCCGCAACTCAAGAAAAGCGCGGATTTCTCCGAGAAGGCATGAACCGCGCGGAAATCGGCGTCGGCCGAGCCGGTGACTACGCCCACGCTCCAGTTCGCGCCGCCGTCCGTAGTTCTGAGGAACGTTCCTTTGGCTCCGCCCGCCCACGCGACGTTCGCATTCACCGCGCTGATGCCGCGCAGGTCGACTTTCGTATTGCTCACTTGCGGAACCCAGGCCTGCGCGTCCGCTGGCGCGGCGGCTAACACGCACAGGGCACAAGCGAGACATACGCCTCTCATGGCCTAGAGTCGGGTTTGAAACGCTCGTCGATCTCCACCTGATACCCGCTCGCCAGGCGGTTGCTCTCGTTCGCCATACCCACCACAGCCATCAACTCGGCGAACTGCGCGTCCGTCATGCCTGCTTTCCGCGCGGCTGCCGTGTGGCTGGCGATGCAATAGCCGCACTGGTTGGTGGCGCTGACGGCGAGATACAGCATCTCCTTGGTCAACGGGTCCAGCGCTCCCGGCTGCATAATTTGCTTGACCGATTCCCAGGTGCGCTGGAGCGAGACCGGATCGTGAGCCAGCGCCTTCCAGAAATTGTTGATGTAGTCGGTTTGGCGCGTGGCCATGATGTCGTCATACACGGCGCGGACGGCTGCGGAGGCGTCGTTGTATTCGATCAAACCGAGAGTGGCCATCGCCCCAAGCCTCAGTTGCGATTGCTGGCGGGCTCCGTCCGGCCCGCCAACGGCTTCACCACCGGGCCTCCACACACACCCACTCCCGTGTTCAGCAAAGCGGCCAGGAAATTGGAGAGCACCGCGTAGATGGTCTGCTCCGTTACCGGAGCGCGGTTGGGAAGGCGGAATCCGGGCGGCAGTTCCTTATTGATCTGCACCCGGACGGCGTTGGGAAGCGCGCGCCCGCTGCGGTCGCGCTGGTTGGCAAGCGTGATCGGCGTTTGCAAAACCGCGCCGCTCGATCCATCCACATAAAAATGACAGCGCGAAAACCAGCCCAGGTTCCCCGAATCCGTGGCGTCGAACAGAAGCAAGGGAAGCTGCCGGTTCTCCGCGCTCAGGTCCAGCACCATGCGGCGCGGGTCGTCCTCCAGCTTAATGGCGAACCCCGCTTGCCGCGCGACGTTCTCGACTGGCTCCGTCTCCAGTTCCAGGAGCAAGAGCTTGTGGCGGCCCGCTTGTAAAACCTGCATTCGTTGTCATTCTAGCAGCCGTTATGATGAAGGGTGGTGACGGTCAAGACTTCCAAGTGGTTGACGGCAGCCAGCCTGATGTTGTTGGCCGGATGCGTGCATCCCGGCGATTCCGGCGTGCAGGTGATCGTGGGGGCGAAACTCGACCCGGGCCCAGGCCGCACCCCGGTGGAGTATTCCGTGGTCGTGATCGCCGACGGAAAATTTCAAGCCGTGGGCCCTCAATCCTCGACTCCCGTTCCAACCGGCGCGAAAATGACCAGCGGTCTCGGGATGACCGTCGAACCGATTCCCGGCGGCGGCCCCATCGAACCGGGCCGTCCCGCGAATCTTGTCCTCAAGGGCGACCGTGAGCGGATCATGCGCGCCGGCGCCTGGGTCCAGTAAGCGGCGAACCAATCCGGTGAACGACGCCCAATCCCTCTCCGTCAAACGCGCGCAAGTCGAGTTTCACAACTTCGCTTCGCTCGGCCAGCCCGAACGCAATCTCCATATCTACGCCGAGGAAAACCGCCGCCGCGCCGGAGTGATCCGCGCCCATCGCGATTTTATCGGTGAGATGACCCCGTTTCTGGAAATCGGCGCCAACGCGGGGCACTCCAGCTATATGCTGGCCAACGAATTCGGCGCGAGCGGGTTCGCGCTCGACATCTCGGCCGACTCTTTGCGCCATGGCCGAGCGTTGATGCAGGAGTGGAAGCTCACGCGCGCGCCGGTCCGCGTGGCCGGCGACGCCTTAAATCTGCCCTTCGCCGACGAAAGCCTGCGCTTTGTCTGCGCATTCCAGCTGCTGAGCCAATTCATGGATATCGGCAGCGTCTTCCGGGAAGTCACTCGTGTCTTGCAACCCGGCGGCGTATTCCTTTTCGCCGAAGAGCCGTTGCGGCGCAAGTTGTCCCTGCGTCTGTATCGCTGTCCCTATCGGGAATCGATGAAGCCCTGGGAGCGTAAGCTCTTCGATTGGGGATTGCTCGGCTTCGTGGTGCGCGACGTCATTGGCGCGGATCAGGAGGAGAGCTTCGGCATCCGCCAGAACCACAGCACGTACCTGGAGGACTGGCACACCCTGGTGAAGCAGCATTTCGCACAATACGAGTTCGACGTCTTCGTCCCGGAGCGCGGCTGGGCGGAGCGCGTGGTGAAACGCACCGCCGTGGCCGTCGATCCGCATGGCTCCGAATGGCACGCGGCTCATTGGCTGGGAGGAACTCTCGCGGCAGTTTGTAAGAAAGCCGGCCAACCGCCGCCCGCGAAGCCGTTCGCACGGTTTGAGGATTTCCTCCGCTGCCCGGATTGCCACTCGGCCGTAAGGCGCGATCAACGAGATATGCTGTGTTGCACGCAATGCTCCTATTGTTCGCCGCTCGAAGAACAGGTCTACAACCTTCTGCCTAGCGCCGAACGGCAAGAGCTTTATCCGGGGCAGCGCGACGACATCATCGACTTCTCGCTACCCGGCCATGAGCGCCAATTGCTCGACGGCTGGTATGAAGTCGAGGGAGTTTTCGGAAACAAGTACCGCTGGATCGGAGCCTCCGCCTCTGCCAAACTGCGCCGTGTGACGCCCGGTCCGCACAAGCTGCGTGTCCGCGGCTTCACCGTTCCCAACGGCCTCCCGGCCGAGGTGACGATTGCCGTAAACGGAACCCGCGCCGGATCGTGGAAGCTGCGCCGTCCCGGTTTGTTCGTGCTGGAGGCGAATGTTCCGGACAGCGATCAATATCGCATAACGATCGAGGCCTCGCCGCAATGGCGCGTTCCCCAGGACGATCGCACGTTTACCGTAAATATTAGCATGATCCGTCTGGTAAATCTCCAGAAGTAGTGGCATACTACTGGGAAAACGTTGAGAAAGCCAGAAGGGGATTATGGCCAATATTGAGCACGTGATTGTCCTGATGATGGAAAATGCCTCGTTCGACCGCATGGTGGGAGCTGTTCCCGGCGTCGAAGGCGTCGACCCCGCCAAACCCAGGACCAATCCGAATCCTCCCGCGCCTTCCGTCGCCCAGGCGGTCACTACGCTCCGGCAGATCAAAAACGATCCACAGCACGACCTCGATAACGTGCTCCACCAGTTGTCTAACGGCGGCACGGGATTCGTCGCCGATTTCGCCAACAAGTACCCCAACTCAGGGCCTCCGGAGCGGGCCCAGATCATGGGCTATTACACGAAAAACACGCTCTCGGTGATCCAAACCCTGGCGGCCAATTTCGCCGTCTGCGACCACTGGTTCTCCTCGCTACCCGGTCCCACCTGGCCCAACCGCTTCTTCGTCCATAGCGGCACGTCGCTGGGTCACGTGGACATGCCGGAAAGCCTTCTCCAGCCCGGAATCCACATCTACAACCAGACCACGTTGTATGAGTTGCTGCAAAATGCCGGCGTTCCCTGGGCGATCTACTTCGGCGACATTCCGCAATCCCTGGTCATGACGCATCAATGGAGCCTGTGGGAGAACTACCATCCCATGAGCCAGTTCTTCACGGATGCCCAGGGCGCGGAAGCGTCTTTTCCCAAATACGTCTTTATCGAGCCCTCCTATTTCGGGAAGAACCAAAACGACCAGCACCCTCCCAGCGACGTTATGCGGGGCGAACTGCTCATCGCGCAGATCTATAACGCCATCCGCGCCAACGACGCATTGTGGAAGAAGAGCCTCCTGGTCGTCCTTTACGACGAGCACGGCGGGTTTTACGACCATGTCGCGCCCCCGCCCACGATCCCGCCCGACGCCAACGTCAAGAACTTCGCTTTCAATCAATACGGCGTTCGCGTTCCCGCCGTTCTTGTGTCCCCGTGGATCGCCGCGGGGAAAATTATCGATGTCTTCGATCACACCAGTCTGCTCGCCTATGCGATGAAGAAATGGAGTCTCCCCGACCGCCTCGGCGCCCGCGCCGCCGTGGCCAAGTCATTCGAACAATACGTCGAAAAATTGGCCGCCCCGCGCGAGGGCGTACTTCCGAGTATCCCGGAGCCGGACGTCCTCGATAACGACCTCACGGCTCCCATGACCGCCAACCAGAGAGCCTTGGAGAGCCTAAGTCACCTGCTGGAAGTCCGGACCGCCTTGCTCAATCAGTCGGCCGGAATGGATGCGGCCAAAGTTTTCGCGGACATCGGACAGCGGCTGGTCGAGCCGGCTCAAGCGGCTCCTGGTCAAGATCCCGCGGACGCGATCACCAACCGCCTCAACGCATTCTTCGAGGCGAATCGAGCCGTACGCGCCCGGCAGCAGCGTTAGCGTCAGAACCAGCGGCTTCGGCGACAAGCCCGGTGGCTTCGGTGCGATACCATGGGACTTCTCCCATGAAACTTCAGAGTTACACCATCACCCAAGGACGGGACCGCGCCCCGGCGCGCGCCATGCTCAAAGCGATCGGATTCACCGACGCAGATTTGAAAAAGCCCATTATCGGCGTGGCCAACACCTGGATCGAGACCATGCCCTGCAACTACAACCTGCGCGAGCTGGCCACGCACGTCAAGGCTGGCATTCGCGAGGCCGGAGGCACTCCCATGGAGTTCAACACCATCGCCATCAGCGATGGCGTGACCATGGGAACCGAAGGCATGAAAGCCTCCCTGGTCAGCCGCGATCTGATTGCGGATTCGATTGAATTGGTGGGCCGCGGGCATATGTTCGACGGCATCATAGCCCTGGTTGCCTGCGACAAAACCATTCCCGGAGCCGGCATGGCCCTGCTGCGCCTCAACGTCCCCGGCGTGGTGCTCTACGGCGGGTCGATCCTGCCCGGCCATTACCATGGCCGCGACCTCACCATTCAAGACGTGTTCGAGGCGGTCGGCTCCCGCGCGGCCGGCAAGATCAGCGAAGAAGAGTTTCAGGCCATCGAAAACCTGGCTTGCCCCGGAGCCGGAGCCTGCGGCGGCCAGTACACCGCCAACACCATGGCCACGGTAATGGAGATGATCGGATTGTCGCCGATGAACTCTGCCGCCGTCCCACAGGTCGACGCGCGCAAGCACCAGGTTGCGTTCCGCGCCGGACAGGTGGTCATGGACGCGGTGAAAGCCAATCGCCGTCCGCGCGACATCGTCACGCGTCAGGCGTTCGACAACGCCATCGCGGCGGTCGCGGCTACCGGCGGATCGACCAACGCCGTGCTGCATTTGCTGGCGCTGGCGCATGAGGCGGGCGTCGAGCTTTCCATCGACGATTTCCAAACCATCAGCGCCCGCACCCCGCTCCTGGTCGATCTCAAACCGGCGGGCAAGTTCGTCGCCGCCGATGTCGACAAAGCCGGCGGTTGGGGTGTGGTCGCGCAGCGCCTAAGCGAAGGCGGTTACGCGCATCGCGACGCCATCACCGTCACCGGCCGGACCTTCGCCCAGGAAGCCGCGGACGCCAAGGAGACTCCCGGGCAGCCGGTGATCCACCCGCTCTCTAAGCCGATCAAGTCCACCGGCGGCCTGGTGATCTTGAAAGGCAATCTGGCCACTGAAGGCGGAGTCATCAAGGTCACCGGCATCGAGCGCAAAAGCCAGCGCGGACCGGCCCGCATTTTCGATTCCGAGGAGGCCGCGATGAGCGCGGTCACCGGCGGCCACATCAAGGCCGGCGACATCCTGGTGATTCGCTACGAAGGCCCTCGCGGAGGGCCCGGCATGCGCGAGATGCTCGGCGTCACCAGTGCGATTGTCGGCGCGGGATTGTCGGAAAGCGTCGCTCTGCTGACCGACGGCCGCTTTAGCGGCGCCACGCGCGGTTTCATGGTGGGCCACGTCGCGCCGGAAGCCGCGATCGGCGGAACCATCGCTCTGGTGAAAGAGGGCGACAGCATTTTGCTCGATATCGAGAATCGCAAGATCGAGCTCGAAGTCCCAGCAGAAGAATTGGCCGTCCGGCGCAAGTCCTGGACCGCGCCCGCGCTCAAGTACCAGACCGGAGTCTTCCGGAAATACGTAAACTCGGTAGGGTCTGCCGCTCAAGGCGCTGTGACTTGTTAGGCGACTTGAGAACTTTTGCCTCGCCGTTGCACTAAAGATTCAAATCCAAGAATGTCCTCCGAACCGTGGACTAGGGCGTTCCAGTCGAAGCGGATCAAGCATGCTGATCCAAATCGGCCGGAACGCCCTTCTTAATTCAAACCGTCCGTCCCGAAATGGCTTACCTTTAGGGAATGCGAGTTCGGGAGATCGCCGAGTGGCTTAACGCCCCCCGGTTTGAGGGCGAGGGTGATCGGGAAATCCATGGCGCCGCCGCACTCGAGGACGCCGGCCCGGAGGATCTGTCTTTCGTCTCCAGTGGCCCAGGCTCAAAACACGCCGCTCAATCTAAGGCCGGCTGCCTGTTGGTTCGAAACGATTTCCCAAATACAGAGAATCGAACCCTGATCCGCGTCCGCGATCCCCGCGCCGCCATCGCCCGCTTCATACCCCTGCTATTCCCCCCGGTCCCGCTTCAGCCCGGCATCCATCCCTCCGCCGTCATCGACGCGAGCGCGAACATTGACGCCGCCGCACACGTTGGGCCGCTGGTCACCATCGGCGCGGGAGCTCAGATTGGAGCCGGCACATCCGTCGGGGCGGGCTGCTCCATTGGAGAACAGGTTCAGATCGGTGCGAACTGTACTCTCCACCCGCGCGTCACCATCTATCCCGGCGTCGCCGTGGGTGACTGGGTAGTACTGCACTCGGGCTGCGTACTGGGGGCTGACGGCTTCGGCTTCGTTCTGACGGACGCGGGCTACGAAAAATTTCCGCAGATCGGCCGCGTCGAAATTGGCGACCGCGTCGAAATCGGGGCCAACTCCTGCGTGGACCGCGCCGCTCTCGGCGTCACCTCCATCGGCGAAGGAACCAAGCTCGATAACATGGTCCACGTCGGCCACAACTGCCGGATCGGACGACATGTGGTGGTCGCGGCGCAAACCGGTTTTTCGGGCGGCGTCATCGTGGAGGATTACGCGGTCGTCGGAGGGCAAGTCGGCGTCGGAGACAAGGCGCGCATCGAATCTCGAGCTGTCATCGGGTCCGGCGCGGGTATTCTTACCTCGAAAATCGTTCGCGCCGGACAAGTGGTTTGGGGCACCCCAGCCCGGCCGCTCAAGGAGTATCTGGCGCAACTCGCCATTCTCTCGCGCCTTTCGAAAAAGAAATCCGGCAGTTAATCCCGCAAAGCAGTTTCACAAAGCCAGCTTCACACCTGAATCGTCCGGCCCACCTTGCCGACGTGCAGCAATAAGTGTCCCTCCGCAGAGGTCGAGAACGCTGGCGCGAACTTTGCCGACCATTGGATCTCATCCCAGCGGTACGAGTAACGCGTGTGCACCACCTGGCTGAAGGAATCGTCGAAACCTTTGACCAGGATCAGCACCTCGGCCTGTTCCTCCTTCAAACCGTCGCGGGTCTTCCGATACAACGGGCTGGTTTCCGTGATGCTGTGCACCACGGTCCAGGTCAGCGCCAGGAAGTTGATCTGCGTCAATTCGAGTTCGAGATTGCGGAAGTTGCGTTTCAGCTCGCCATCGGGGCCGCGCTCCACCGTAATCAGCATCATGCGCGCCTCCACTTCCATCAGCACATTTTTGCGCAGGTTGGCCAGGCGAAACTGGAGCGCGGTGCCTTCGCGATGCGGCGTCACCACCATCGTCTCGCTGAAAACCAGCTTGGAGGAGGGCCGCGAGAATCGCGCGAAGAGCAGGCCGGTAGCCAGCGCGAATCCCATCAACCCCGTCGCCGCTTCCGCCGCCGCCACCAGGTTCGCGGCGGTCCCCACCGGAAACACGGAGCCATATCCCACCGTGGTCAGCGTCTGGACGCTGAAGAAGAACGCGCGTCCAAAACCTCCTAGCCCCAAGTCCCGCTCCGTCGCATGCAGCGCGCCCGGGCCAAGGGCCAGGAACACACCGGCAAAGGCGCTGTTCACCAGCAGGTAGCTCAGCGTGACCACCCAAAAGAAGCGCGGCCACGACATGGTCGCCAGTTGGATATAGACGCTGCCGGCCAGGTTGCCCAGTCCCGTGCGTTGCACGTTGAACGTGCCGTCCCTGTTGACAACGCGCAGCAGCGGGCCGCTGTACTGGCGGGTTAGGCCGGGGTCGAAATTGTTGGACGGATTGGAATTCGAGAGTGGCGCCGGATTCATTCTTTGAGGGTAATCGCTTTTGGTTGGCGTCACATAGCCCGCCCCCTGGCCTTGCTTGCCTACGTGGTACTGGGTGAAACCCTCGATGGTGATTTACCCCCGCGCGGGTTAGGCTGAACTTGTGAATAAATGCGTGACCTGTCACGGTACGATGCGCAAGGACGAAAAAAGGTGCTTCTTGTGCGGCAGCGAAGTCAACCAGAACCCGGACAAAATAACCTTACGGCAGCGATTGAATTCGGTCGTTAAGGTCCTCTTGATCGTTTCGTTGGTGATGACGATCGCTTCCATCTTCACCGATTACGTACCGTCGTTCACCAAGTGCCTGGTCTTTACAATGGTGCTGGGTCTGGTGAAGAACTCCTCGGAGCAGATGGAGGCCCACCGGTAGGCTCGCACATCAAGGCGTCGCGGCCTTGATTGCCCGCTTACGTCGCGCCGTGGGCGGCGCGGGGCGCGCGGTGAACATCCGCGATATCTCAGTTCGGAGGGTCTCGAACACCTCCTCCGCCGGGCGGCCGGCGTCGACCACCGTGAAACCGTAGGGAGCGGCCAGCCGGTCGAACACGCGGATCAACCGCGCCTGGTAACGCACGAAGCTGTCGAACATATCGCGGCCGAAGCCCAAATCCAGCCCGCTCTCCCAATAGTCGAACGCGCCCCGGCCCACCACTACGCGCGTAATCAGGTCCTTCACGTCGGCGCGAAGATACAAAACCAGGTGCGGTACGACAGCGAAGCCGGTGGTGTGTTCAATCCAGCTGCGCGCTTCCCCGCGCGCAATCGCACGAGCCATGATGGAGAAAATATAGCGATCGGTCAGGACCACGAAGCCGGCTCGGAGCGCGGGAATGATCTCATTTTCCAGCCGGTCGGCGAAATCGGTGAGGTAATACAGAGTCATCGTGACCGGCCCCAGCGTGTTGCCTTCCTTGGCCTGCCGGATGCCTTTCCCGGCCAGCGCTGAGCGAGCCATGCCCGTATCCAGAACCGCGTGCCCCAGCTCCTCCAGCCACGGCCGCAGCCGCGCGACTTGGGTGCTGCGGCCCACGGCATCGGGGCCCTCGATCACAATCAGCTTTCCCTGCAACTCAGACACGTCGACTCCCGGCAGCGGCGTGCGGTAAAAGCTGAGCGGTTCACGCATGGGCGCGCGCGGCCTCCGCGTCCGTTCCCAGCACTTCCGGCGGCCGGGCGCGGCCGAATTCGCGCAGGACGATGCGCCGCATTTCGCGCTGTTGCGCTTCAATGGATTTGGTCGCGTCGATGACGTGGAATCCCATCTCCTCGATCATGGACTCGTATTCCACCAGAATTCGCCCCTGAAAAATGCGGAAGCTTTCTTCGATATTGCGGCTGAGGCCGAGATCCATGCCAGCCTCGTAATACTTGAGCGCGTTGCGTCCGCCCAGGATGCGCCCCAGCGCAACCTCCAGAGGCACCTTGAAATAGAACGCCAGATTCGGCTTCAAAGCGAAGCGATATAGATTCCGAACCCACGCCCGGTCCACGCCGCGCACGGCGTCGCGTGCGAAAGCGGTGTAGGCATAGCGGTCGGCGCATACCACGGCCCCCGCCTTCAGCAACGGCAGAATGTACCGCTCCAGCCGGTCCGCGAAATCGGTGGCGTGAATCAGGCTGAAGGTGGTGGGCGTGAACATTTCCTTTTTCTTGCCCCGGCGCGTGGTCTCGCGCACCAGCGGCGACGAGTTCCACTCGCTGAACGCGACGGCAAAACCGCGCAGGCGGAGCCATTGCGAAAGCAGAGAGACCTGCGTGGATTTCCCCGATCCGTCAATGCCTTCCACCACGATCAGCCGTCCATTGAAGCGCTGAGGAAGAAAGAGGGGCATGAACTTCTTTATGATAACGATTGGCTAGCGCGTGCGCGCTTCGCCCTACCGACCGGATGCCCCGCTACGCCGCTATCGACATTGGAAGTAACTCCATCCGCATGCTGGCGGCCGAAGCCGGCGCGGAGGGCGAGTTTCACGAGCTGGCCTCTTCGCGCCACGTGGTGCGGCTGGGCGAAAACGTCTTCCGGGAAGGCCGCCTGAGCCAGCCCGCCATGGATCTGGCCTGCCAGACGCTGGCGGCGATGGCGGAAGAGTATCGCAAGCTGGAGGTGCTGGCGGTGCGCGCCGTGGGAACCTCCGCGCTGCGCGACGCTACCAATCGCGCGGAGTTTTTGGCTCGCGCCACGCAGATTCTCGGCACTCCGGTCGAAGTAATCTCCGGGCTGGAAGAGGCCCGGCTGATCCACCTGGGCGTGCAAGCGCGCTGGCCGCAGCCCAACCGCCGCATCCTGATCACCGACATCGGCGGCGGCAGCGCGGAGTTGATCCTGAGCGACGCCGGCCGGATGATCGACGCTTTTTCCCGGCCTCTGGGCGCGGTGCGCTTGACCGAAATGTTCCTGAAAGGCGATCCGCCCGATCCGCGGGAGCTGGCTCGCCTGGAGAAGCACATCCAGGAACGTATCGCCGCGGCCGTGGAGCGCATTGGCGCCGCGCCCATCGAGCGTATGGTGGCGACTTCGGCCACAGCCGCTGCCGCCATCTGCGCCGCCAATGGAGTACGGCGGCAGAAACGCGCCATGGCGGATCGCTTTATGGCCTCCGCCCCGCAGATCCGGCGGCTCTACGCGGAGGCCTCCCAGCGCAATCTCGAAGACCGGCGCCGCATGACCGGAATCGGACCCAAACGCGCCGAAATCATCGTCGCCGGGGTCGCGGTGTTGAACGAGGTGATGCGCAGCCTCGCCATTCCGCGCCTGTATTATTCGACTGCCGGCGTTCGCGACGGAATCATCGCGGATCTGGTGCACCGCCGCGTCGGCCGGGAGCCGGATCATCTCGATAGCGATGAGCGGCGCGTGGTCCGTAGCCTGGGGCGCCGCTACGGCACCTCCGCCAATCACGCCCGCAAGGTGGCGCAACTGGCGGCCATGCTGTTCGAAGGGTTGCATCCCCTGCATCGCCTGGCGCCGTCGTTCGGGCGCATCCTCGAAGGAGCCGCCTATCTGTACAACATCGGGCACTACGTCAATGAGTCGCGCCACCACAAACACTCTTTGTACCTGGTAATGAACGCCGACATCCCCGGCTTCACCGATGCGGAACGCCTGGGAATCGCCAACCTGTGCCGCTATCACCGCAAATCCATGCCGCAACAGACGCATGGCGAATTTCAGGTTTTAGAGCCGGAGATGCGCAACGCCATCGTTCTTCTTGCTCCGCTACTGCGCATTGCCGTGGCGCTGGACCAAAGCCAGGAGCAAAAAGTGGAGCGGGTGGAAGTTTCGATTCTGGACCGCGCCGTGGAATTGCGCCTGGCTTCAGATCGCGACACGGACATCGAACAGTGGCACGCGCTGCGCACGGCCGAGGTATTTCGCGAAGTCTACGGAAAGCAGTTGATTATTCGAGGCAAGCGATGACCGTAGCCAAAACAATCGAAGCGCAAGCGCGAAAAAGCCTCCGGAGCCTCCAGGCAGCCCTGCGGATGGCCGCCGAGCACCCGGATAAAGAAAAGTCCATTCACGATCTCCGCGTGGCCATCCGCCGCTTCAAGCAAGTACTGCGCGTCTACGCCGCGTACTTCGATCGCACGCGCAAGATGCGGCGCGCCCTCCGCGGCTTGATGGACCTGTGCGGCGAGGCCCGCAATTGCGACGTCGCTGTCGAAGTCCTGGAAGCTGCCGGTGTCTCCCTGGAGAACTCACTCAAACGCGACCTCCGGAAATGCCGGAGGGAAGCCACTCGCGAGCTGGCCCACGAGCTTAAGCACTGGCACGTTCACTCGGACATGCGCCGCTGGAGCCAATGGCTGACCGCAAAATCGCAGGAGCAGCCGGCCGCGCCGCCACTGCCCCAGCTTTCCAAAGACTTCTTGAAGGCGGGCGCCGCGGCTGCCAAAGCCGAGGCCGGTTACCAGCAAATGCACCAGTTCCGTTTGCTGGTGAAGAAAACCCGCTACGCCTCCGAAATTCTTGCGGCCCCGCAATCGCAGATTGAGCTCTTGCGCGGGTTGCAGGACCGCTTAGGCGGGATCAACGACTGCGTCACCACTGCCGACTTGATCTCAGATCTGAAGCTGCGTCCGGCGCAACAACGCCGGATCAAGGCCGCTCTGAACCGCCTGGCGCAGACGCGGTCGGCCGATTTCCGCATCTATTGGCGAGGGCATTTTGCTAGCAAGCCGGCTGCCCGGAGAAAAAGATAGCTGCACGGAGAACAAGTATGAAGATTTGTATCTTGCGCCACGCCGAAGCTGAGCCTCGCTCCCTTAGCGTCGCGGAGGCGGCGCGGCAGCTCACTCCGGACGGAAAACGCGATTTGCGCAGCGTACTGAAGCAGGCGCGGGAAGCTGGCGTCGATCCGGAAGTAATTCTTTCCAGCCCTTGGACTCGCGCGGTTCAAACCGCTCTGGCGGCCCGCGATGCCCTGGGCTGTGAGCAGGTCATCGAGACTAAGTCTCTGCTTCCGGATGTTCTGCCGTCGCACATTTGGGGCGAGATCCGCTCGCTGCGCCCTCTCAAGGAGATCATGGTGGTGGGACACGAGCCGCACTTGAGCCGCTTCGCGGCATTTTTATTGGAAGCTCCCGTCGCCATTGACCTCAAGAAATCCGGACTGATCCGCATCGAGGTCCAGGATCGTGAGGGCCCGCCTCGCGGCGTGCTGAAGTGGATGCTCACTCCGAAGCTCGCCGGAAAGTGATTTTGGGTGGCGGGACAAGACGTGACTCGAAAAGACGTGGCCGGGAAAGACGTAACCCGAAGAGACGCGCTGGAACAGAAGCTGGAATCACTCGCGGGACTGACCGCGGGTGAAGCCGTCGCGCCGTTGCGCAAAGCGCTGCAGGATCGAAACAATTATTTTGTCTCCAAGGCCGCCGCGAAGGCCGGTGAGTTGCTTCTCGCGGAACTTATACCGGATCTGCTAAAGGCGTTCGACCGCTTCATGGTCGATCCGGTCAAAACCGATCCGCAGTGCTGGGCGAAAAACGCCATCGTGAAAGCTCTCAAAGATCTGAATCACGATGACCCGCCGGTGTTCTTGCGCGGCATCGAGCACGTGCAGATGGAGCCGGTTTGGGGAAAAAGCATCGATACCGCGGGGACCCTTCGCGGCGCATGCGCGCTGGCATTAGTGGCTTGCGCTCTGGACCGGCAAACGATTTTGACTCGTCTGGTCACTTTACTGGTTGACGACGAATTGCCGGCGCGCCTGGATGCCGTCACCGCGCTCGGACAGGTTCCCGGCGCCGATACGGTCCTGTTGCTTCGATTGAAGGCTCTGCTGGGGGATAAAGAGCCCGAAGTCACCGGCCGATGTTTCGACGTTCTGTTGGAGCTCGCGCCCGGAGATTCAATCCCTTTTGTCGGCCGTTATCTCGGCGGAAAAGATCCTGACTTGCAGTCGGAAGCTGTCGGCGCGCTGGCCGGTTCGCGACAGACCGCCGCCGCCGAGTTGCTGCTTCCGGTGATCGAAAAAGGACGTCAGGAGCTTGCCAAAGTAGCGATCGTTTCGCTCGCGCGCAGCCGCTTCCGCGAGGATTTGCGCGAGCGCGTCGAAGCTGCGGTCCGGCGCCGGGATACCGCCGAGCTCGCCGAGGCTTACCGGAAGGAGTTCGCCCCCACTGGTATCCTGAAAGATTCATGACTAGGGTTCGTTTTGCTCCTTCGCCCACCGGATATTTGCACATCGGCGGGGCGAGAACGTTCATTTTCAATTGGCTGTTTGCCCGGCGTTCGGGCGGCGCGATGATTCTTCGCATCGACGACACGGACGTGGAGCGCAATACCCAAGCTTCGCTCGATTCGATCTTCGACGGCTTGCGCTGGCTGGATCTCGGATGGGACGAAGAGTATCGCCAGTCCGACCGGGTCGAATTGCACCACCGGATGGCGGAGGAGATCTTCGCGAAGGGGCTCGCGTATCGCGATTTCACACCGGCGGCGCTGGTGGAGGAGGAGCAAACGCAATCGTCCGAGTCCATGGCTTTTCAATGCCGGCATGCGCGAGCTGTCCAGAGAAGAGAGCGACCGGCGCGCGGCGGCGGGCGAGCCGTTCGTGTTGCGCTACAAGGTTCCACGTGGCGCATCACGCGATGTCGTTGTGGAGGACCTGGTATACGGAACCGTCAAAAAAGCTGCGGACGACATCGAAGACTTCGCGTTACTGCGCTCGAGCGGCGTTCCGACGTATCACATGGCTTCTTGCGCTGACGACGCGGACTTGAAGATTACCCACATTCTGCGCGGGCAGGAACATTTGGCCAACACTTTCAAGCACATATTGATCTGGGAAGCCCTGGGTTTTGCGCTGCCGAAGTTTGCGCATTTGCCATTGTTGATTGCTCCAGACGGTTCGAAACTATCGAAGCGGAAGCATGGGCCGGTGGTGAGCGTGATGACGTACGCTCAAGCAGGTTTTCTGCCGCACGCATTCATAAATTTTGTGTGTCTGCGGGGATGGGCGCCCAAGGACGATCGCGAAGTGATGACACGGCAGGAGATGATCGACGCGTTTACGCTCGAAGGAATCCACCACAGCAACGCGATGGTTAACTTCACGGAAGACGATCCGTTCGATCCCAAGGCCGTGTGGTTGAATGCGGAGCACATCAAGCAAACGCCGATCGAAGAGCTTTCGGCGCGCTTGCTGCCCTTTGCGGATGCCGCCGGATTGAAGGCGGACGAGTGCAAGATGCTGGCCGTAACACCGTTGATTCGCGAACGGATCAAGCTGTTGCGGGATGTGGCTCGCGTGGCAGACTTTTTCTTTTTGGAAGAGTTGCCACCGTACGATCCGGCGGAATTGATTCCGCAGAAGGGCGACGCGGCCATGGCGCGGCTGGCGCTCAAGCGGGCTCTGGAGATTCTTGTGGAAGCCGAGTTCACGCACGCTGGATTGGATACGGCTTTACGCGCGGGCGCGGCGGAGCTAAAGATCAAAGCGGGCCAGATGTTTCAGCCGATCCGTGTGGCGGCGTGCGGACGCAAAGAAGCTCCCCCTCTGTTTGAGACGCTGGAGGTTCTGGGCAGGGAAACGTGCCTTAAGCGCATCGGCCGCGCTTTAGAAATGCTGGCTTCGTAATCGAAAATGGAAACAAAAAACGAACCGGTCCCGGGACTCTCTAGTCAGTCTGGAGCGGACACGCCACTCCAGAGGAATTTTCTCCGGGACATCATTGTTGAAGATCTGAAGACCAACAAATTCGGCGGCCGGGTGCAAACCCGGTTTCCGCCAGAGCCGAATGGCTACCTGCATATCGGCCACGCCAAATCCATCAGCATCAATTTCGGGTTGGCGAAGGAGTTCGGGGGCAAGTGCAATTTACGCTTTGACGACACCAATCCGTCTAAGGAAGAGACGGAATACGTCGAATCGATTATCCGCGACGTTCACTGGCTGGGTGGAGATTGGGAAGACCGGCTGTTTTACGCATCGGATTATTTTCCGCAGCTTCACGACTGGGCAGTGCAATTAATCGAAGCCGGCAAGGCCTATGTATGCGACCTGAGCGCGGAGGAGGTGCGGCTGAGCCGCGGAACGCTCACCGAGCCCGGCAAGGAGAGCCCCTACCGGAACCGGAGCGTCGATGAGAATCTGGATCTTTTTGAGCGGATGCGCAAGGGCGAGTTTCCCGATGGCGCGCGAACGCTCCGAGCGAAGATCGACATGGCGTCTCCGAATCTGAACATGCGCGATCCGGTGATGTATCGCATTCTTCACGCGGAACATCATCGCACCGGCAAGCAGTGGTGCATTTATCCGATGTACGACTTCGCGCATGGACAGAGCGATTCGATTGAAAAGATCACGCATTCCATTTGCACGCTGGAGTTTGAGGATCACCGGCCCCTGTATGACTGGTACGTGGAGCAACTCGGGATTTATCATCCGCAGCAGGTTGAGTTCGACCGGTTGAACATCACCTATACGGTGCTGAGCAAGCGCAAACTGCTGACGCTGGTGAAGGACAAATGGGTGCGCGGGTGGGACGACCCGCGAATGCCGACGATTTCGGGCATGCGGCGGCGCGGATACACTCCGGAGGCTCTGCGCGCGTTTTGCGGCCGGATCGGGATCTCCAAGACGAACGGGACGACGGAACTGGGACTGCTGGAGCACTCCGTGCGGGAGGATTTGAACCAGCGCGCCCTGCGAGTGATGGGGGTGCTGCGGCCGCTGAAGGTGGTTATCGAAAACTATCCGGAAGGGCAAGTGGAGCAGATGGAGGCGGTGAATAATCCCGAAGATCCCTCGGCCGGAACCCGCACCGTGCCGTTTTCGCGCGAGTTGTACATTGAGCAAGACGATTTCCGGGAGAATCCTCCGAAGCAGTATTTCCGGCTGTCGCCCGGGCGCGAGGTACGCCTGAGATATGGATACTTCATTACGTGCACGGGCGTGATCAAGAACGAAGCTGGAGAACCGATCGAGCTGCGCTGCACCTACGATCCGGCCACGCGGGGCGGGAACGCGCCGGACGGGCGCAAAGTGAAATCGACAATTCACTGGGTCTCCGCGGCGCACGCGATTAACGGGGAAGCGCGCCTGTATGAGACGCTGTTTGCCAAGGAGAATCCCAACGATTTGGAGGAAGGGCAGCAGTTTACCGATGTGCTGAACCCCAGTTCGCTGGAAGTGGTGGAGGGATGCAAGCTGGAGCCGAGCCTCGCGGGTGCGGCCCCGGGCGTCAGCTACCAGTTCGAGCGCTTGGGTTATTTCTGCGTCGATCCCGACTCCACTCCGAACAAATTGGTGTTTAATCGCACCGTTGCGCTGCGAGATACTTGGGCAAAGATCGAAAAGAAAAGCACATAAATGGTGATCCTAGGAATCGGCGGGATTGATGGGCGACGCCGCGTGCGCGGCCCTGAAAAATGGCGAGCTCAAGGCCGCCGTGGAAGAAGCGAAGGTATCGCGCGGGTACCGGCCGGGGCAGATGCCAATCGCCTCGGTGGATGAATGCTTGAGACTGGCGGGGGCAAAGCGCGCCGAGATCGAATGTGTCGCGGTGGTGCGCCCTTTCGCCAGCGGACCGGAGGCGAATTTTCATCTGGCGCTGCGCGACCTTTTTCCCAAGGCCGAGATCGTAGTTGTGGAACATCATCAGGCTCACGCGGCCTCAGCCTTTTTTGCGTCGCCATTCGAACAGGCGACCATCCTGACGCTGGATCATTTTGGCGATTTTTGTTGCGGTGCGCGATGGCGAGGCGAACAGAATCAGCTTGCGATGGAAAAGGAATGGTACTATCCGGATTCGCTGGGACGGTTGTACAGCTCCGTGACGCGGCTGCTGGGCTTTCGCGCGGGCGCGGACGAGCACAAAGTTCAATGGCTGTCCGCTTCCGGGGACGATCGCTTCGTTCCTCTGTTTCAGGAAATCCTTTCCCCGGGTGCGCGCTTGAATGCAGGGTTCTTCGACAGCAGCCGCCAGTCCGGAGGAGGATTCAGCGCTCTGTTTTACGGCCGGCTAGGGTTGGAAGACGCCGCCCCGATTCCGGACACGCTGGCGTCTTCCATCGCTCGAGGAGTGCAGCGCGCCATCGAAGAGACGGCGGGCGCTCTGGCCGGCGATTCCGAGAATCTGTGCCTGGCGGGCGGACTTTTTTTCAACGCGCTACTGGTTCAGCATTTTGAATCGAGCAGCCGGTGGAAGAATGTGTTCGTGCAAGCGGCGAGTGGGAATTCGGGGACCGCGCTGGGCGCGGTATTCCACGTGTGGCACCAGGTGCGGCGGCACACGCGGCGGACCAGTGACGGGTCTCTGTTGCTGGGCCCCAGTTACACCGCGGAGGAAATCAAGCAGGTTCTGGAGAATTGCAAACTGCGATTCCAATACCTGCGTTCGGCCGACGAAATGCTGGTGCGCGCGGTGAGCATGCTGGGCGAAAACAAAATTTTGGCGTGGATGCAGGGGCGGATGGAGTTCGGGCCGCGGGCGCTGGGCAATCGCAGCATTTTGGCTTCGCCCCTGGATCCTTATTCAACGGAGAATCTCAATATCTTCATCAAGCATCGCGAAAAATTCCGAAAATTTGCGGCATCGGTTCCCGCCGAGCGCGCGGCCGATTATTTCGAGGTCGGGCCCAACGCCAGCAATCTGGCCACAGTGGGCCGGGTGAGGCCGGAGCATCGCAAGACGTTCGAATCGGCCATTCTGGGCGGAGAGAAAGGCCGGGACCTGGTGCGCGTGCATACGGTTTCCGAGGCTTCGAATCCACTGTTCCACCGGCTGCTGCATGAGGCCGGCAAGGCGACCGGGCTGCCGGTCCTGTACAATACCAGCTTCAATTTATTCGGCGACTCTTTGGTCTCCACGCCGCGCGATGCGGTGCGGAGCTTTTATTCCTCGGGGATCGACGCCTTGTTTGTGGGGAATTTCCTGCTGGAGAAATGAGGGTTACTCCCGCCTTTCGGTTCTGACCGGGAGGTAGGTTTCAGGCACACTCGCGGCTGGAACCCAGCGGGTTTGAAAGCGACCTTTGTAGCCGAAGAGGCGGCCCCAAGTGCTGTTCCGCACGACCACTTCGATGCGAAAGCACTGCGCTGTTTCGTCATACCACTCGTGAACGTCCGCGATGCCGGAGAACAGCAAAGGAAACGAGAATCCTAAAGGACCTTCGTAGAATCGCTGCGACACCGGACCGTAGCGACACGCCTCCATCCGAGGCAACCTTAAAGTCGATGTCCACGGCAAGATGCTGATGGGTTCCCAGGTAGTCCACAATCCTGCGGCGTTCTTCGCTGTAGATCATATATGCGTCGAACCGGCGCGGACGTTTGGTCTGAAAAGTGCGAATCCAGGTGACGGTTTCCCGCCCCAGTTCGTCTACGTACGCGTAATTGACGATCTCGAACGGGATATTACGGCCGCTCTCGGGGAACATGATGCGGCGCCAGGAGCCCACATACAGGAACGGAAGCGTGTAGAGCGGGCCGTGCCAGATTTCTTCCATCACGCCTGAACCGATTGAGGCTAGCTTGTCGGCGCTGGAGAAACCAAAGCGCCGTTGGATTTGAGGATGGAGCCGTTTGAAGTCGGATCCCAGAGCTCGCTCGTATATGGATTTCATGAAGGCGTCCTTCGCGGCTGACGGAGGCAGCGCGACGCAGAGGGAAGGTCTTCCGATGAGATGTAACCGGCGGCCGATAGGACGATCATCAGGATATTAAGTGTCACCGGATTGAAGGCCGCTACCAGATAGGAGGGTGAGCGCAGCACCACGGCGAGGAGGGCCACTGCCATTAGCAACGCGTTCAGGAGAAAGAGCGGCCGCCATCGCCAGGTGCACAGCGTGCCCAGCGCTATGGCGCATTCGACCGCGCCGACGATCGGAAGGACCGATTCCGGCAAGCCGGATGCGCCTAGCATGGCCTTCTCATCGACGCTCGGGTAAAGCAGCTTGGGAATCAGCCCTTGCCAAATCCACGTGAACGCCAGTCCAAGACGCGCCAGTGCGTGAATCAGCGACATCCGGAAGCTGGTTTGAGGTGCGATTCCGCGATCGATCCAAAGGCGCAGACGGTCGAAGCTCCATGCAGTCGCCCAACCGATCAAGGGACGGAAGAGAAGACGATCAAGGAGTCTTCCTGGAACTCCAAACCGCGTTTTGTAGTCGTACCACGTCAAGAAGCTGACGCCGCCGGCTACGGGTTGGTATTTCCAATATCCTGAGCCTTTTTCGATCAGGGATTTGCGATCCTCAGACCAGAATGTAAGCGCTGACGTTCGATCTCCCAGCGCATCTTCACGGGTTCCCGTGCTCTCCCCTTCTCCGTCGATTCTCAATCCAAAACCAAGGCGGGTGGAATATCGGAACCTTTGAGGCTCAGCTTCGGAGGGCCGGGGCAGATATTCGATTCGAGTAAAGCGGAGATCCCATTGTTGGTGTAGCTCTGGAAGCTGGGTGTGCCGCCAAATCTCGTCCATGGTGCAGCGCACCAGAGTCTCGACGTAGATTCCCGATTCAGCCGCCAAAGAAGAACAGTATCACGCCTTGGGGTTACCCCCTCGTCGCCCGGGCGGCCGCGGGTTGGGCGGCGGCGGGAGGAGGAGCGGGAACGGGAGCGGCGGGGGCTTCGGTGCGGATCATGCCGAGAGCCTTGCGCAACTCGAGGTCGATCTTCTTGCGGATGTCGGGGTTTTCTTTCAGGAACTGTTTGGCGTTTTCGCGGCCCTGGCCGATGCGCTCGCCCTTGTAGCTGTACCAGGCTCCGCTCTTTTCGACCAGGTTCTGGGCGACGCCGAGGTCGATCAGGTCGCCTTCCTTGGAAATGCCTTCGCCATAGACGATGTCGAATTCGGCTTCGCGGAAGGGAGGCGCAAGCTTGTTCTTGACCACCTTGAGCTTGGTGCGATTGCCGACGACGGCTTCGCCGTCTTTGATGGCGGCGATGCGGCGGATGTCGGTGCGGACGCTGGAGTAGAACTTGAGCGCGCGGCCGCCGGTGGTGGTTTCCGGGTTGCCGAACATCACGCCGATCTTCTCGCGGATCTGGTTGATGAAGATGAGACAGGTATTCGATTTGGAGACGATGCCGGTGAGTTTGCGCATGGCCTGCGACATCAGGCGGGCGTGGACGCCCATGAAGCTATCGCCCATTTCGCCATCAAGCTCGGCCTTGGGGACAAGGGCGGCGACGGAATCGACCACCAGCACGTCGATGGAACCGGAGGTGATCAGCGCGTTGGTGATTTCGAGGGCCTGCTCTCCGTAATCGGGCTGGGAGACCAGGAGATTGTCGACGTCGACGCCGAGCTTGCGGGCGTAAGCGGGGTCGAGGGCGTGCTCGACATCGATGTACGCGGCCATGCCGCCCACGCGCTGGGCCTCGGCGACGACCTGCAGGGCGACGGTGGTTTTACCTGACGACTCGGGGCCGAAGATTTCGGAGATGCGGCCGCGCGGGAAGCCGCCGACGCCGAGAGCGTAATCGACCGAGATGGACCCGCTGGAGATGGAGGGCACCAGCGCGGCGGGCTGAGCGCCGAGGCGGATGACCGATCCTTTGCCGAACTGCTTCTCGATCTGGCTGAGGGTTGCGCCCAGGGCGCGGCTGCGTTCTTTTTCGTCCATGTTGGGAGGGTCCTTAGATTCGGAGATCCTGTCTTCTCGGGGGGAAGCTCAATTATATCGCGCTCGATTATGCCGCGCCAAAAACACTTCAGGCCGGAGGTTCCTCAGGGACCGTCCGGCCTGTGCTTGAAATTCGCGAATGCGCATCCGATTGTAACGGCGGCAAGCCGTGAAACCGGAGTAACTAGGCCACCTGCTGCGTGCGATATCGGGCCAGGATGGCGTTCATCTGGTCTTTCAACCGTAACTTCTGCTTCTTCAGGCGCTGCTCTTCGGCTTCGTCTTCCAGCGTCATGTGCGACTTGGCCTCAATCTGCTCCAGCTCCTTATGGAACGCCGCATGTTTCTCCGCCAACGAACGAAACTCTTCGTTCGTGGCCATCAGATGCGCTTTGAGTTCCTCTTGGTTTTTCTCCATCAGGACCACCTTTCGTGTTCACAAATGGCCGGCCTCGCCAGTCGCAACCCGAGGCGGGCTACATGGCAGCCGGTCGTCTTCACTTTCATTGGCACCATGACAATATCATGAAAGAAACCTCATGACAATAGCCGTCTCGACAGGATCGCTATAGTAGTTTTTTCGAGAGCCCATAAGACGAAAGCCGGCCTCCTGGTACAGCCGGATGGCGGCTGCATTGGATTCCCGAACCTCCAGAAACCAGGCATTTTCCTCCTCTTGTAGAGCCTCTTCGAGCAAGCGGCGCGCCACTCCTTGGCGGCGTCGCGATTGAGCGACCGCGAGGTTCAAGATCTCCCGCTCCCCGGGTGCGGTTTCGCGCCAAACCAAGAATCCTATGGGGTCGCCCGTGGCACGGAGGCAAGCGATGAGGCAGTTGAGGGAAAGGTAACTCGCGGGCTCCCAGCGGGCGGCTTGGGGAGATGCCGCCTGGATTTGCGCGATGGCACCCAGATCCTGCTGCGTGGCCGGGCGCAGGAGGAGCGGGTCACCGGCCTTTTCGCGAAGCAAGGCGCGCTGGCGGCGGCCGATGGATCGCCAGTCGAAGCGCTTGCGCGCGTGCTCGCGGCCGGAGCGGGCGATGCGCTCGCGGAGCATATCGTCGGCCAACAGCTTCCGGATTCCCTCGGCCAATCTTTCGGCGGAATCCGAGATCCAGGCAGTCAGGCCGTGCTCAAGACCGAGTCCGGCGCAGCCGGAGGATGTGGAGACGACAGCGCGCTCCATGGCGAGTGCTTCAAGGACCTTCACGTTAGTTCCGGCGGATTCGAGCGTGGGCACGATGACGATATTGGTCTCGCGATAGAGCGGGCGAACGTCGGCGACGAACTCGAAGATACGGACGCGCGGGTTTTCAGGTGGGCGAAGGGCGCCGGTGATGTTGGTCCAGTGAGGCCAGGGATCGGGGCCGGCGACCACGGTTAATTCGGCATCGGGAACCAGAGGAAGAATCTGCTCGGTGAGAAAGCGGAAGGCGACCACATTCGGGAAATGCCGGAAGGAGCCGATGAACAACAGCCGGCGGCCAGGCGTCTCCGGAGTTGCTTCGAATCGCTCCAGATCCACGCCGTTCTCGATCACGGTGGCGTGGGGAATCGCCAGCAGAGCGCGATCCTTTTCCGACATCGTCACCACGAAAGGGAACTGACGCACCGCGCGATCCTCGAAACGCTTCCAGCGCTTCCAATCCCACCAGGCGGAGAGCGAGTGCTTGCGCGCAAGCACTTGGGCGTAGAGATCCTGAGTGACGTCGTGCTCGACCAGGATGTCACCGCCATAAGGGGCGAGCGCGGTGTACTCGACTTGCGAAGCGTCAGCGACCGCGGCGCGCCACAGCGATTTCATCTCCGGCGACTCATACTCGCAGGCCTCCGGGGGGCGGAGGGTGGACCAGCGAGGCTCGCGGTAACGGGGCTTTTTGACCAGGTAGATTTTCGAGACGAACTCGAGAACGGGTTGGAGATCCTGATGTAAGACCTCGTCTTCGGTGAAGGAATAGAGCGCGATATCGAATTCGTGAGCGATTTCGCGGAGGAGATGGAAGATGCGGACCGCGCCACCGTGCGAAAGGGGGAATGGGAAATAAGGGCTGAGGACGGCTACCGCCGGCCGGCCTTCCCGCGGCGGGCGGCCTTCGACGAAGCGGTGACCGGTGGGGCGGATGGTCTTATCTTTTTTCCAGGGGACTAACCACGCAGGCCGCAGGAAGATGCGGTCGAGCGGAACGCCGCGCCAGAACAGCCAGGAGGCGATGGGCTGAGAGAGCCACAGGTGGTGACGCTCCAGGCGGGAATTGTAGGCGAGAATCTTGCGGGGCGCCAGGAAGAACGCCGCGCGGCGCAACGGCGCGTACTGGGGATCGGCCGTGAACAGAACCGGAGCGAGACCGATACGGAAGCCGCGGAGGCGCCGCCTCACCTGCTTAGCTTGATCAAGACTGACTTCGAAAACCCGGCGCGTGGGCTCCAGCTTGCGGATTTCCGCACACATGGCGTCGGCGAGCGCCGGATCGCCGGAGCGGAAGCAGACGATGACCGCCTCAGGGTCCTTGCCCAGCAGGCGGAAGAGCAACCGCTTCAGCCGCGTTCTCAAGCAGGCTTACGGCAACTCGACTGTATGCAGGTTCCCGATGGTGCCTTGCGCCGGGTTCGGCTTACCATCGTGGATCAAGGTCATGGCCTTGGGCGGCTTCTGAGGGCCGCAGGCGAATTCAACGGTGTCGGCCCCTTTGACCGCGAGATCGTGAAGGTCGGGAATAAGCAGTTTCACAGGTGCGCCGGCGCCGGGTTGACCAGTGGGTCTAATGGATATTCGCAGAATGTCATCCTTCAGGCATTCCACCTCGATGAGGTTGCCCTGAAGTTTTACGCCGTCCTCGTCATTCCACCAGGGCAGCACCTTGGCCCCGGCGGCCAACCCACCGGCGCGTTTATTGGCGTCATTCTCAGCGGCGTGGAGGCGGGCTTCGGCGGCCTTCCGGACGCGCTCCACGTCATCGTTGTCGCTGACAATTTTGGCCCGGCGTTCTTCCACGGCCGCTTGGGCCCCGCGGTCATTCAGAGCCATGCGCTGTTTGTGCAGCAGGGCCTTGTCGGCATCGTTGGTGGCGTTGTGTTCGGCCATCTTCCAGGCTTTGTCGGCTTCGCCATATTGAAAGACGTCCTCTTCGGCGATGGCCAGGTCCTGCCAATAATCCGAATTGCGCTGATCGAGCGAAGTAGCCAGCTTTAGCTCTTTGACGCGGGCCGCGGGGTCGGCCAGTAGAGTGGCGAGTTGATCGTGCGGAGCGGCCCAGCGCGGATTGGCCTTAATGGCCTGCTCCATGGCGTCACGGGTCCGCTGCTGCATCAGGCCGCGCGGGCTATCGGGACGGAAATCCTTACCGTCGGATTTCAGAGCAGCGAAGAAATCCTTCATCTCGGAGTCTGAATGACGGGTGGGGTCGAAATCGCGATCCAGGTTGATGGGAGGGCCGGAGGCTTGCGACGCCGCGAAATTGCCCGCGGCGTAGTATTGCGCGGCGCGCTGGTCGAGTTCGGCGGAGCTGAGATCGAAGGCATTGCGCGAGGCGACGTCCTCGTCGGCGCCCTGTTGAAGGTTGTTGAAAAACACGCGCAGCTTTCCGTTGAACTGGGCCTGCGTGGCCAGCATGTGAATCTTGGCGAAGGCGCGCATGCGAGGCTCCGGAAGCTCGCCCGCGGCGGGAGGGGTTCCTAGCGTGACGCGGTTGGTCTTGTTGATCTCGATGGTCGCCATGAAATCGATCAGGCCTTGCTCGATCGAATCGGGCATGCGCTGAGCGTTATCGTCGATCAAGCGGCGGGCAACCGCGCGGAGCAGATCCTGGGGCAAAGCGGTATCGGCCATCCAGGCGGCGAGGGTCGCGTCGGGAGCTTCGACCAGGGGCTGCGCAGGGGCTTGCGGCGTGTACTCGCGTTGATTGGCGAACAGCAGGAGTTCGATGGGCCAGACCAGATCGGCATCGTCTTTCCCAATGTACGATCCCAGGGTGAGACGCATTTGATCGAGTTCCGCCAGGCGGAGGCGCGGCGCGCGGCCGGTGGCGTCGCTGATGACACGGAAGGGGCCGGAGCTGATTTCAGTCCAGGTAGCCCCCCAGGCCGCGGTTGAAAGCAGCAGAGCGCCGATGGTCTGAATGCCAACTCGAACCATGCGTCCTTGAACCATACTTCTTGATTTTCGCACTTATGGCGAAGGCCAGTGTATACTTTCATGAGACCCGGAAGCCAACCACGTATCCGTCTTGTGCCCGTTGTTTGCCGGGCGGAACTTTGCCCGGGATCGGGAGACAGAATCGGAATGAGTAGTGAACTCACGGGAGCGGAATTTAAGAAGCAACTGCGCGAGGGCAAGCCCAAGCTGGGCCTGTTCCTGAATTCGCACAGCCCCACGGTTGCCGAGCAATTGGCGCACAGCGGCTATGACTGGTTGCTGGTGGACACGCAACATGGGCCAATGGGATTCGAGACGCTTTCGGCGATGCTGGCAGGCATAGCGAGCGGCGGTGCGAAATCGCTGGTGCGCGTGGCGGGATATCATGACCGCGGGGGAATCCAGCAGACGCTGGACATGGGCGCGGACGGCGTGCTGGTGCCGTATATCAATACTGCCGAAGAAGCCCGCCAGTCGGTGAGTTGCGCGCGCTATCCCACCGTCGGGACGCGTTCGGTTTATTTTCCGCAGCGCAGCATGAACAAGAAGGGGTTGCTGGGCTACGCGGGTGCGGCCAACGAAAACACGATTGTCGCGCTGCAAGTGGAGACGGCGGATTGCATTAAGAATATCGACGAGATCGCGGCCGTGCCGGGGGTCGACATTCTGTTCCTGGGGCAGAACGATTTGTGCATGTCCATGGGTCTGTACGAAAAGTACGAGTTTCCGCACATGTACACCTCGCCGGAGCTGGGCGCGGCGACGGACAAACTGCGCGCGGCGGCGAAGCGGAACAACGTGATCCTCGGTTTGTTCTTGTTTGGGACTTCGCGCGTGGGCGAGTTCCTGGAGAAGGGCTTCCCCTTCATCAGCGTCGGCAACGATCTGCATCACATCCTGACGCAGGCCGGGGCATACGTGAAAGACGTGGAGGCGATCTCGAAGGAAAAGGGCGCGCACTGGACGCGGCGGCCGTCGGCGCTGATCTAGAGGAGCGCCGGGGGGAGGGAAGGGAAGGCGGCACTTGCATAACGCCCCATTATGGGCAGACGGGCCGCACCAGTCTCTTAGAAAAGAGTTAACGAACTCGATCTGATTCCAGGAGCTCTGTAAACTTTTTGCCCGGCGCCACGACCACGATACGCCTGATCAGCGTGTGTTGGCGCGCATAATCAAACGCATCATTCAGCGCTTGCCGCGTCCCGCAGTAAATCGGCGCTCCATCCAACGACCAAACACTATAGCTCCGTTCTAGGTCTACCCCACGCGATGCAGCAACTTCTCCTATCTTCTTAAATTCCTGTGACTCCACGCGATTTTCCTTCCTTCCCACTACGATACCGCGACGGGCTGTGTGGAGTAATCGAATTCCCAGTTCGCTAGTTGCATGTCGTGTTAAGAGAACCAGCACCAAGGTTTCAGGTGAGCGATGGCCGGGGTCAGGATACTACTCGCAGGCGTCAGGAAGCCCACAATGCCGCCCCAACACATGCGGGCTACGTTTTCAAATTTGTTCATGGTCGATCTTTTCTGTGGTCCTTGAAAACGGCTGTAATCGTCTGAGCGGCGGCATCAAATTGAATGATGTGATCGGAGTGATATCGGTTGCCGGAAGTGTCGGAATAGCTGACGCTGACGGCCATCTCGGAGCCGAGCTGTCCCGTTGAAATTACACTTTCCAGCCACACGCTCATCTTAGAGAAGCCGCTCTTCACAGCGTCTTGCAAGACCGTGTATTGGAGGTCTTCGCTGTCCTTCGGCTCAAGAAGACCGACCCGTTCAAATCTCACTTCAAAAGGTGCTTTCTGAATCGGGCTCACGTCGATATTGAACGCAGGTCCGAACCCGACGTTCCGCAAACTCTGACATTTCAGCGAGAGTGGTTCTCCGAGTCTTCTCTCCCTGATGACAGTCTCAAGGCCACTATTGGCATCACGGAAACCTCGTTCTGCTTTTCCGCCGCCCTCCGCAATCTCTGCGTCTCGATGGTGTACCAGATCAGAGTGAAAGTTGCGGCTACCGTCGCCCACGTCTGAAGTTGTTGCAACGCAGAGTGCATGAAAACTCTCCTTGCTCATGCTACCAGCGCCCTGTAAAGCGTCGTTCGGCCCACGCTCCAAAGCGCGGCCACGTCCTCGACCCGTTCGCGCGTCCATGCGTTTGCGGGCGTGGGCGATCTGCTGCGCCGTGAGTTTCGGCTTGCGCCCGAATTTCACGCCTCGACGCTGCGCGGCCTTGACGCCGGCGCGGGTCCATTCGCTGATTAGACTGCGTTCGAGCTCGGCGAGTACGCCGATCATCTGCCACATGGCGCGGCCTGTCGGCGTCGTCGGTGTCGATCGCCTCGGTGAGCGAACGGAATTTCACGCCGCGCTCGCTTGCAAGTCGTCGAGCATCGTTATCAGGTCGCGCAAGCTGCGGCCTAGCCGGTCGAGCTTCCAAAGGCTGAGCGTGTCGCCGCGTTCGGGCTTCTTCATTCAGCGGAGCAGGGCAGGGCGCTTGGTGGTCGCGCCTGAGAGTCTCGTCGGTGAAAATGGTTTTGCATCCGGCCTTCTTCAAGGCGGCGAGCTGCATGGCGGGGTTTTGGTCGTCGGTGGAGACGCGGGCATAGCCGTATTTCATGCTATATTCGACACAAAACCGGAGGGTAAGCTCTGATTTCATTGGCTCCGGTTTCCGTCCCAACTACGTGTCGAACATATGCTGGCAGCGGGCAGCCGTGGCCCAGCGCGGCAAAAAGTTAGGCTGTTATTCTAGCTTCTTGCCTAGGTACGTCGATAGATATAGGTGTGCCGCTTCAGGCAAGCCGCAGCGACCTTGTCTCCTTTCAGTGGTCAACGAACGGCATCACAGCGGAATTCATCTTGCCTGACGACGACGCTCACCTGTTGCGGGTTTCGTTCGACAAACAGTGCATCGTCAGGATTTTAGATGAGATGCCGCTCAGCACAGAGGAAAACGGTACCCCGAATGAAGGGCTAGTGTCCGAGCATTTCGCATATTGGCTCGAAGGTGCTGCTTTCGCTCGCCTTCAGTCCGGTGCTTGGAAGGAAGTAAACGCGCCTGTAACTCACTATCAATTCGTCACAGGCTGGGCCTGTCTGGACGTGCTCTCGGCTGCCACTCCGGCATTCGCCGTCGTGCGACGGTAGCGGCCCGCGCCAAACAAAACTAGTCGCTCTTGTCGCGTTGCACAAAGGACCCTGTGCGGAACGCGGCAGGGAAGGGGCGGTTAAAAATCGCGGCGCGGCTTTGCCGCGGGAAGCACGGGCGGGCGCTCACGTTTACGGCTGTACAACCGTGAGTTCGGAGAACACCTCGAAGTCACCGGCATTGAAGGTATAAATCCGCGAAACATCGTTGGCCACCATGGTGGCCGCAATTTGCAGGTCGAACACGTCGCCTCCGGCGATCGGGCGGCGCCGCAAGGGTTCCATCCAGTCAGAAACGACGCGGGCGGGCATGGGAAGCACTCGTAGACCCGGCAAGGCCAGCAGCGCGGTAAGAATGCCCACCGCCTCGGCAGGGGAGCTGCCTTCGGAAAACGCCGCGCATTGGTGATGACCGAATAAAACTCGCACAAAATTTGCGAGGTGACGTAAAGCCTTATGTTGGATGCAGGCGGCTTCAACAAGGGCGCGTGAAACTGATGCTGGGAAGCGTCGCCGTTCAGCATAGGCGAATTGGGTTATTACGCCAGCCTCAACGGACATCGTTATAGATGTCGCGGCGGTGAAGCGGCCCCATCGGCCCCAGATGCAGCACCGGCAGCTCCGGAGCCGCGCGTTGCTCCGCGGTCACGTTGGTGGCGTGCTCATCGATGAGCCGCTTGAGCAAGACATCAACGCTGACGCCCTGTCGCCGCGCCTCCTCGGCGATCTGCGCTTCGGTCTGCTCTGAAACGTTGAGGCTCATAGCTCACACACCGCTTGTTTCAGGATAACGTAGAGAAATGCAGCTTGCGGAGAGGATGTCGCGGATTGGAATCGAATCCGCATTCGAGGTATTGGTAAGGGCGCGGGCGCTCGAGAAGCAGGGTAAGAGCGTCATCCACCTGGAGATCGGCGAGCCCGATTTTCCGACACCCCAGCATGTGGTGGAAGCGGGGCAGCGCGCGCTGGGCGAGGGGTGGACTAAATACGGCGGCACGCAGGGCGATCCGGAACTCCGCGAGGTCATCGCCAGCTATATTTCGCGGACGCGTGGGATCAAGGCCGGGCCGGAGCGAGTGTGCGTGGTTCCGGGCGGCAAGCCGATCATGTTCTTCACCATGATGGCTCTGCTGGAGCCGGGCGACGAAGTGATCTACCCCAATCCAGGGTTCCCGATCTACGAATCGATGATCAACTTCCTGGGCGCGACGCCAGTGCCGATACCGCTGGTGGAGAATCGCGGTTTTTCTTTCGACATGGACACGTTCGAGAAGAGCCTGTCGAACCGGACCAAGATGGTGATCCTGGTTTCACCGGCGAATCCGACGGGAGGGTTGGTTCCAGCCTCGGACATCCGGCGCATGGCGGAGCTGCTGCGGAATCGCGACGTGATGGTGCTGAGCGACGAGATTTATTCCCGCATCATTTACGACGGTGAGCCATGTTCCATCGCCAGCGAAGACGGGATGCTGGAGAAGACCATCATCCTGGATGGATTTTCGAAGACCTATTCGATGACCGGGTGGCGCTTGGGCTACGGCGTGATGCCCACGTTTTTGGCTGAGGCGGTGGTGAAGCTGATGGTGAACTCGAATTCCTGCACGGCGAGCTTCACGCAGCGTGCGGGAATCGCAGCGCTCACGGGTCCGCAAGATGCGGTCGACATAATGGTGGCGGAGTTCCGGCGCCGGCGGGACGGGATCGTGCGGGGATTGAATCAGATTCCCGGATTCCGCTGCGTGGTGCCCGCGGGGGCGTTTTACGCGTTCCCGAACGTGAGTGGGACCGGGATGAGATCGAAAGAGATCGCCGACTTGCTGCTGAATGAGGCCGGTGTCGCCTGCCTGAATGGAGGCGCGTTCGGGGCGCAGGGCGAAGGCTATCTGCGGTTCAGCTACGCGAATTCGCTCGCGAATATCGAGGAAGCTCTGAAACGCATCCACAAGGCTTCGGAGCGGTGGGCGGGCAAGCTGGTCTCGGCGTAATGTCAGAGCGAGAAGCCGGCACAGGGCCGTCAGGCTCCGTTGTGCCGGCCCAAGCAATAGAACCATGGATGCGGGGACCGATTGAAGGGGTTCCGGCGCTGCTTTCGCCGCTGCTGTATTCCTTCCAACAAGCTCGCGAGGATCTGGCGCAGTTCACCGAAGGGTTGACGGCCGAGCAGATTTGGGCGGAGCCGCATGGCTTCGGGTCCCTCGGATTCCACTTGCGCCACATCGCGGGAAGCACGGACCGGCTGACGACGTATCTCGAAGGCGGCCAAATTTCCGAAGCGCAACTCGAGTTTCTTAAAGCTGAGCACGAGCCGGGGGCGTCGCGCGAAGAGTTGCTCGAGGCGATGGATGCCGCGTTCCGGCGAACGGAGGCTGATGGTGAGAGGAATCGATCCGGTGCGCCTCGCCGAGCCTCGGGAAATCGGGCGGAAGAAGCTGCCGACGACAGTAATCGGGCTGCTGACGCATATCGCCGAGCATACGCAGAGGCACGTAGGGCAGGCGATCAGCGCGGCAAAGCTGACACAAATTCCTTAGGCCCGCAAAACGGAGCCTGCGGCCCTTTGCGGGCCAACCTAGCGAAGTTGATAGGGCGAAGCCGGAGGCGGGATCGGCTCGGGCGCCTTGGGAGGATCGATCGCCGCCGCGCCTTCGAGACCTGACCCCGTCGCATTATTGACGCCGATTAGCGGGCCGGTCAAGCCGGTGACTTTGATAGCGCGAATCTCGGCGTTGCGGATGTTCGCCAGCGAGATTCCCTTGGCGCAGTTGCCCGTCACGGTCGTCAGCGAGAAGCCGTCCAGTGGCTTGAGCGGGTGAATCCCAGTGGCATCCACGAGCTGCGGGCAATCCTTCACCCGCACGTTCGAGAACTTGAAATTCTTGAGCGTGGGAATGCCATCCTCGCCGGTCACGGGTATCTCGTCCTGAATCCCGCTGGTCAACGCGTTAATGCGCAAAAATCCCTGGGTCGTTCCGCTCACGTCCAGATCGTCCGCGCTGATGTCTTCGATGAACGCTCCGCGGCCCACGCGAGTCTTGATGTAAATGGCGAAGGTCTGCGCGTGGGTGAACTTGCAGCGCTCGATGCGGACGCCGCGGATGCCGCCCGAGGTTTCGCTGCCGATGCCGACGCAAGCGAAGATCGAATCGGCAAAGGTGCAGTTGGTGATCACCACGTCTTCCGTGGTCTGCATCAGCGCGTAGGCTTCGGACCCGCGGCCGGACTTGATGGCGATGCAATCGTCGCCGGTCGAGATATCGCAGCCATCGATGCGGACGTGTTTGCAGGAATCGATATCGATGCCGTCTCCGTTGCCGCCGGTGCTGCGGATGCTGAGATTGCGGATCGAGACATTCTGGCAATTGGTGGGATGGATCGACCACATGAGGCGATAGTCGGTGGAGAAATCCTCGAAGCGGACGTCGTTGCAGCCGATGGTCTCAATGAGCGCGGGATGGCGGAGGGGGTTCTGCGCGTTCGGCCGCCCGCCTAGCGCCTGGATTGCCCACGATCTTCCCCGGCCCCACGATGCCGGTATGATCCGCGCCAAGGGCGTAGATCAATGCCCACGCGGCCTTGAATCCACTTGCCCTCCCAGCGGACCTGCGTCACCGGATAATCGGCAAAATCGGGCGAGCCGAGGATGGTCGCGTCTTTTTCGAGCCGCAGGATCACGTTCGAGCGGAGCGCGATCGCGCCCGTCAGATAGTTACCGGCCTCAACCAGCACCTCACCCCCTCCGAATATCCAACAGCGGTCGATGGCCTGCTGAATCGCGACGGTGTCCTTGGTCACGCCGTCTCCCTTGGCGCCAAATTGGCCGACGGGGAGTCTGAACGGCGTCCCCCGCGCGACGGGGACTTGCGCCAACCCGCGCCTCATAAACGACCCGGCTGCGGCCGTCAGCAGCATTTTCCGCCTGGAGAATCGCATTGCATCCGAGATTCTCTCATACGAATCGCCGATTCGCTGAGGTATACTTGCCCCCTAGGGAGTTTCTTTCTAATGCACTTGGGCGGCCTGCGGCTCTCCGCTCTTCTCTTGCTCGCCGTGGCGGCGCTGGCGGCGGACGCGAACTGGCCGGCCTACCTGGGCAGCCCGGAATCGACGCAATACTCGCCGCTGAAGCAGATCAACAAATCGAATGTGAAGCAGCTTGAGGTTGCGTGGATGTACGCGACCGGCGAGCGCGGCAACTACATCTTCAATCCGATTGTGGTGGACGGTGTGATGTATGTGCTGGCGCAGAACAATTCGTTTGTCGCGCTGGATGCGGTTACCGGCAAGGAGATCTGGACGCACCCCAACATGGGCGGGGTCGGCACGCGCGGCGTGAGCTATTGGGAGAGCAAGGACCGCTCCGACCGGAGGCTGCTTTACGTGAACGTCGGTTTCCTGACGGCGATCGACGCGAAGACGGGCAAGACGATCGAGAGCTTCGGAGACAACGGCCGCACGGATTTGCGCATAGGGATGGATCGCGAACCGGCGCGTCCTTTGCAGACCAGCAATCCGGGGCGGATCTTCGAAAACCTCATCATCATGCCGCTGCCGGCGGGTGGCGCGAGCTACGATTCGACGGCTGCCGACATCCATGCTTACGATGTGCGGACGGGTAAGCTCGCGTGGGTGTTCCACACCATTCCGCATCCCGGCGAATACGGCTACGACACTTGGCCTCCGGATGCCTGGAAGACGGTGGGCGGGGTGCACAACTGGAATGAAATGACGGTGGATGAGAAGCGGGGAATCGCTTACATTCCGCTAGGCACGGCCCGGTACGATTTCTACGGGGCGAATCGCAAGGGCGACGATCTGTTTGCGAATTCGCTGCTGGCTCTGGATGCGCGGACGGGGAAGCGGCTGTGGCATCGCCAACTGGTGCATCACGATCTTTGGGATTACGATTTGCCAGTCGCACCGAAGCTGCTGACGGTGAAGCATAACGGGAAGAACCTGGACGCCGTCGCGCAAGCCACCAAGTTCGGGTTCCTGTACGTGTTTGACCGGGTAACGGGCGAGCCTTTGTGGCCGATTGAGGAGCGGCCGGTTCCACAATCGGATGTGGCGGGAGAATGGAGCTCGCCCACGCAACCCTTCCCGACCAAGCCTCCGGCGTTCGCCAGGCAATCGTTCACAGAGAAGGAAGTCAACCCTTATGCGACGGACGCGCAGCAAGCGGCGATTCGGGAATTGCTGAAGAACTCGCGGAATGAGGGATTGTTCACACCGCCGAGCCTGCGCGGGACGATTTCGGCTCCGGGGCATAACGGCGGGGCGAATTGGGGTAGCGTCGCGGTGGATCCAACGAAGGGGTATTTGTACGTGGTATCGCGCGAGCATCCAACGCTGGATAAGCTGGAGCTGCCGGGACCACCTCGCGCGGGACGTGGGCGCGGCGGTCCTGGCGCGCCACCCGCTCCGGCACCCGCTCCTCCGGCTCCCGTGGACACCAGCTTCACGCGCTACAACGCACCGATCAATTTCATCAGCCAGGTTTACGGGACCTCCGCGATGGGCCCACCGTGGTCCAACCTGACGGCGTACGACTTGAACGCGGGAACGATCATGTGGCAGGTTCCCAACGGCGGCGTACTGGAGCTCGAACAGCAGGGGCATAAGGATACCGGGGCGCGCAATCCTCGGGGAGGGCCGGTGGTGACCGCAGGCGGATTAATTTTCGCCGCGACGGCCTCCGATCATAAAGTCCGGGCTTACGATCAGGATACGGGCAAGGTGTTGTGGGTGCGCGATCTGCCGACGGGGTCGGATGGAATCCCGACGGTGTATGAAGTGGCGGGCCGCGAATACATCGCGTTTTGCGTCGCTGGAGGAAATGGATACCTCGCCCCGCGCGGCGGAGGCGGGCCCGGCGCGGGTCCGGCGCCACTGTCCATGAATTCGTATATGGTTTTCGCTTTACCGAAGAAATAGACAAAGGAGCATTCGCATGAAACTTTCGCTGATTCTGCTTGCGTCCGCCGCGGCTTCCTTCGCGGCCCTTCCCGATGCGGTGAAGATCGATTCCGGCTCCGTCGCGGGTGTTCCGGCGACGGACCCAAGCGTTCGCGTCTTTAAAGGCATTCCCTTCGCCGCGCCGCCGGTGGGTGATTTGCGCTGGAAGGTCGCGCAGCCTTCTGCCAAGTGGGACGGCGTTCGGATGGCATCCGAGTTTGGGCCTACCTGCACCGCCGGAGGCGGGGGTCGTGGCGGCCGGGGTGGTGGAGCAAAGGGCGGCGCAGCAAAGGGCGGCGACGCAAAGGGTGGCGGAGCCAAAGGTGGAGCACCCCGGGGTGGAGCTCCCGCGGGTCCCGCAGCCAGCGAGGATTGCCTCTACCTCAATGTCTGGACGCCCGCGAAAGCGGCCGGCGACAAGCTGCCGGTGATGATCTGGACCTACGGCGGTGGTTTCACAGGGGGATCCGGTTCCATGGATTGGTATAACGGCGAAGCCCTGGCGAAGAAGGGCATCGTGGTGGTGACTTATAACTACCGCTTGGGACTGTTCGGCTTCTTTGCGCATCCCGATTTGGAAGCGGAATCGCCGCATCACACCTCCGGCAACTACGCCATGACCGACATGCTGGCGGCGTTTCACTGGGTGCAGAAGAACATCGCGGCCTTCGGCGGCGACCCTCGCAAGGTGACCATCGACGGCGAATCGGCGGGAGCAATCGCGGTCGCTGCCATGGTGGGCTCGCCCGAGGCCAAGGGGTTATTCATCCGCGCGGCGGCGCAGAGCGGCGCCTGGATGGGCCTGAACATCGCCAAGCAACGCACGATGGCCCAGGCGGAAGCCCAGGGCAAGACTGCGGCTGGAACGCACACCATGGCTGAATTGCGTGCCATGTCAACCGCGGACGTAAGCCAGAACCTGCGCGGGGTCTCGGCCGGAATGATTGTCGACGGATGGATCATCCCGGAGGACGAATCGATCACCTTCGCCAAGGGCAAGCAGAACAACGTCGACATTCTGGTCGGCTCGAATCACGACGAAGGCACGTTCTTCGGCGGCGGAAATGTGACCGCGGAGCAGGCGAAGATGCGCGCCCAGCAGACCTTCGGCGATCTGGCGCCGGAGTTCTTGAAGCTGTGGCCCGCCTCGACCGACGCCGAGGCTTCCGCCTCCGGCTTGGCCCGGAGCCGTGACGAAGTAGGCTGGCACATGCGCACCTGGGCCGAACTGGAAGCCAAGCGCGGCAAGAAAGCGTACGTGTATTACTTCACGCACGTGCCTCCGGGCAGCGAGGCTCGCGGCGCAACGCACACGACGGAGATCAGCTATATGTACGGAAATCCCAATGGCGTAGTCTGGAAGGACGAGGACAAGAAGCTGTCCGACATCATGACCTCATATTGGGCCAACTTCTTCGCCACCGGCGATCCCAACGGCAAGGGCCTCCCCAAGTGGGATGCGTACAACATGAAGACCAACGACGGCAAGGCTATGGTGCTCGGCGATACGGTTGAGTTCGGGCCGCAGATCGACGTGCCGCGGCTCCAGTTCTTCGACAAGGCGTACGCCGCGGAGCAGGCGAAGTAAAGCGGATTTGCCGATGTCTCACCGATAGGCGTCCTTGCGATCGCGGACGCGGTGGACGGTGATGGCGTCCGCGGTTTCATCGAAGAGAACGCGGTGTTTCCGACGCGTAGCCGAAGGAGACCTGCAAGCTCGCCGCTGAGCGGCTTGACGTTGCCTTCACCGGTCTCCGCGTAGCGGTGGAGAGGGGTCAGAATCTGCAGGGCGGTGGGTTGGTCAATAGCGCGGATCTCGGCAGGGACGCTCGGGTCGAAACGGATCCTCTTCACCATAAAGCCTAGCCATACAAAATGGCTTTCTGGGCCTTTAGCCGGACTTGGAGCCGCGAATCTGGTCCATGGTGAAACCGCATTCGGCAACCACTTGCTCGAAGGGGACGCCTTCGCCGCCCTTTCGGAAGTATTCGCGCGACGCGGCGACAGCGCGGCGGTCTTCCTCGGTTAGCTCGTCGTCATCCTCGTGAACCATGACTTCGAGCAAATGTCCGACGGCGGCAAGTTGGCTCGCATCAAGCTGATCTATCAGCTCGTGAATATGTTGGCGCGTCTCGCTCATCCGGCTAGCCCTCATCCGCATTAGAGCGCAAAACGGCGTTCAACGGCAAGGCGCCGGCGGCAAGGGCTTGACGGCTACGCTATCCTGCGAATGAGCGCACAGGCTGCTCGTGCCTTTGTGCGCGATGTGAACTTTAGAGGCAAACATGTCCATTCGACCCGTAAAGCGGCTGATCAAATCCAAACCGACCATGGAGGGCGCGGGGGTGCATCTGCGCCGCGCCTTCGGGTTCGGCAATCCCTCCGACTTCGACCCGTTTCTCCTCTTGGACGATTTTCGCAACGACGTTCCGGCGGATTATCTGGCGGGGTTCCCGTGGCATCCGCACCGCGGCATCGAGACCATCACGTATGTGCTAGCCGGGACGGTGGAACATGGCGACAGCATGGGCAACCAGGGGGCTATCGCGGCTGGGGACGTGCAATGGATGACCGCCGGGCGCGGGATCATTCATCAGGAGATGCCCAAGGGCGATCCGGAGGGGCGGATGCACGGATTCCAGCTCTGGGCGAATCTGCCGTCGTCGCAGAAGATGACCGATCCGCGCTATCAGGAGATCAAGGCTCCGGAGATTCCCGTGATTACCGACGACGACGGCACCGAAGTGCGGCTGGTCTGCGGGAATTTTTGGGGCAAAAGGGGGCCGGTGGACGGGATCGCGACGGATCCGGTCTACATCGACGTGACGGTGCCGCCGGGGCGGCGGAAGTCATTGCCCGTGGAGACTTACCGGCAGGCTTTCGCGTACGTGTTCGCGGGGTCGGGCCAATTCTCCAACGCATCGGGACCCCTGGCGGTGCCCACGGAAAGCATCGGGTGGGCGGACAAGAACCCTCCGAAAGAGGCTGACAATCGGTCGTTGGTGCTGTTCGATACTGGCGACGACGTCACGGTGCAGGCGGGCGAAGAAGGCATCCGCTTCCTGCTGGTCTCGGGCAAGCCTTTGCAAGAGCCGGTGGCGTGGTATGGGCCGATCGTGATGAATACCCAGGATCAGCTCAAGCAGGCGTTCGAGGAACTGGACCGAGGGACGTTTCTGAGCACGAAATAGGCGGCTACTTCGTGGCCCCTACTTACTGGCCATGTTTCGGGTGCTGACCTTGTCCGCGGTGGGAAAATCGGCGGGAACCTTTTGGGTCACTTTGCCGGTTGCGGCCCACTCCGTGCCGCGCTGAAGCGTCACGATGAATCCGGCGCAGCTCAAGGCTGGAATGTCGTGGCCCATGGTGGTGTGGAAGATGCGGCCCTTGCCGTAGCTCACTGCCATGAGGATGGGTTCATCTTTGCCGGTGCCTTGATTGGCGGGGTCGGAGTAAGCGGTTCCCAGCACGGTCATGTTCTGGCCGGGGCCGCGAAGGTTCGCGTAAAGTTCGTCTCCGGCATGCAGCCAGACGGCAGGCAGGCCCTTCATGACGGGATGGCCGGCGTCACGGGTAGTCACCTGAAACGGCAGCCTCGCGCCGTGCGATCCGGCGGAGCCGGGGGAATTGTCGGACTCCATGTGCCCGTCTTTATAGAACCAGTGCGGACCGGCTTGTTCGCGGCGGCCGCGCCATCCGCCGACGCCGATCATTTCGTTGTATGCGACCCAGCCAGGGAAGGCGTTGTCGGCGGCGTGGACGGAGACGAATCCGCCTCCGTTTTTCATGTATTGCTCAAAGGACGCTTCGAGATCGGCGGGCCAGGTGGCGGAATCAAGGTTCGAAACAATCACATCGTACTGGGAGAAATTGGGCTGGAAGCCCCTGAAGTCGCCGCGGGAGGGCGGAGCGGTGACAACGTCCACCTGAAAGATGCCGGCCTGTTCCAGTTCGGCCTTCAGCACCGGGGTGGTTTCGCGCCAGGCGTGGTAGGTTCCGGCGCTTTCGCCATCCAGCAGCATCACGCGGATCGGCGGAGCGGCGAATAAGGGAGCGGCGCAGGCCAGCAGGAGAACGTGCTTCATCACTCACTTATCATCTACCAGCTTCTCCACATGGTCAATCACGATCACTGGACGCGGCAGTTTGCGGGCCTCCAGCTTCAGCCCCAGTTGCTTATCGACCGCATCGAACATGGTGAGGCCGCCCTGGTCGATGACGGCCGCGGAGACCCAGTTTAGGGTGACATCGTAAATCCCATCGATTCCCGTCAGGTCCACAACGTCGTGGTCGACGTAGGTCGGAGCAGCCTTCGGGAGATTCATCGCCAAATCCGCCATGGTCACGTTGGTGCAGACCAACTCGGCTTGGCCGGCGTCCATACCCCTGGCCGCTGGGTCCTGGCCGCCACCGACACGTCTCCCGCAGACCGGCTTACCCGATCCGGTTGCCTTGGCGAGCTTCGGTCCATTCTTGCCAACCACCAAAGCGTATGAGTCCGTGGGTCTTTGCTCAATGTGAGCCTCGAGCTTGAACTCCTTGATCAGCAGGCTTTGCAACATCAGCTCCAACGTCTCATCGGGCGTCCCGGGTTGCGCCTTGCCAGTGATGTCGAATCGGTCCGCGCCAATCCATGGCGGCCCTCCCAATACCGGCGTGTCCGGGCGCGAGCTAAAGGCCACGCTGACAATCTCACGAAAAGGCTTATTCCGCACGCTGATTTCTCCGCCGGGCAGCGCCCTCGCATAATCGTTCTCATTGGATCTGTTCGGCCGGATGTCGGCGACTTCGAACTCCGGTTTCGGCGGTGGGTTTTGGCCCAGAGCGATCAGGGGCAGAAGGCAGGTTGCTGGCCAGATTCGGCTCACTTCGACTCCTCCTCTTGGCCAGTTAATACGTATCCGGACGGTTTGGGTTCAAAAATCTTTTGCGTTTGCAGAGCCGCAGTACACTGGAATTACCGGCATGGTAAGCACCCAGATGGTGACGGAGTCCGCGACGGCCACGTTCGACGCGTTGGAGCTGGATTGCGGGACCTCGCTGGCGCCGGTGGAGGTCGCCTACGAGACTTACGGGACGCTGAATCAGGCTCGCAACAACGCGATCCTGGTGCTGCATGCGTTTTCGGGCGATGCGCATGCGGCGGGGGAAGGCGGCTGGTGGAGCAGCATGATCGGTCCGGGCAAGGCTTTCGATACCGACCGGCACTTTGTGATTTGTTCCAATGTGCTGGGCGGTTGCCGGGGCACCACGGGGCCGGGATCGATCAATCCTGAGACCGGATGCCCGTGGGCGATGTCATTCCCGGTGATCACCATTTCCGACATGGTGAGGCTGCAAAAGCAGTTGATCGATCATCTGGAAATTCCCAGGCTGCTTTCGGTTTCGGGGGGGTCGATGGGAGGGATGCAGGCATTGGAATGGGCGGTGGCGTATCCGGAGCGTGTAGCGTCGGCGATTCCGATTGCCACGACGGCGCGCCACAGTGCGCAGCAAATCGCGTTCGACGAGGTGGGGCGGCAGGCGATCATGGCCGATCCGGACTGGTGCGGCGGCAACTACTACGGCGGCAAGCCGCCGGCGAACGGACTGGCGCTGGCGCGGATGGTGGGGCACATCACTTACATGAGCGACCAAAGCATGCGCGAGAAGTTCGGCAGACGATTGCGCACGCCGGATCAATTCGAGGTCGAGAGCTATCTAAAATACCGCGGCTATAAGTTCGTCGACCGTTTCGATGCAAACTCGTACATCTACATCACCCGCGCCATGGACGATTTCGACCTGACCGAACGCGGCGCTCTGCCCACGCTGTTTGAGCGCGCCCGTACGCGGTTTCTGCTGATCAGCTTTTCTTCAGACTGGCTGTATCCGAGTTATCAGTCGCTGGAGATTGTGAGTGCTCTGCGCAGCCGGAATGCCGATGTCGCGTATTGCAATCTGGAGGCTCGCTACGGCCACGATTCATTTTTGGTGGAAGTGGAAGAACAGACCGAGCTGGTGCGCGGGTTCCTAAACAATACGTTGAGAGAAGAGCTGCGGGGAGGCAAAGAAGGGACGCAGAGCGTCCGTGCGTGAGGTGTATGGACGCCGTGACTTCGCCATCATCGGCGAACTGGTCGAGCCGGGAACGCGCGTGCTCGACCTGGGATGCGGTGAAGGCGAACTGCTCGATTGGCTCCGGGAGCACAAGAACGTCGACGGACGCGGGGTTGAGCTAACCGGCGCGAGGGTGCAGAAAGCCATCGCGCGCGGAGTCTCGTGCTATCAAGGCGATCTGGAAAGCGCGGTGGAGGATTATCCGTCGCAGGCCTTCGACTATGTGGTCCTGTCGCAGACCTTGCAGGAGGTGCGCGATCCGTTGCGGGTGCTGCGCGGGATGCTGCGGGTGGGCCGCCGCGCGATTGTGGCGTTCCCTAACTTCGGGCATTACACGGTGCGCTTTTCGATGTTGCGCAGCGGGCGGGCGCCTAAAACGGATCTGTTCCCGTACGATTGGTGGGACTCGCCGAACATTCACTTCTTCACCGTGCAGGACTTCGAAGCGCTGGCGCAGAAGCAGAACTGGCGCGTGGAGCGGCGCATCTTTTTGAACGGGCACGGCCAGATTACGCTGTTTCCAAACCTTCTGGCGGAGATCGCGGTATTCCTGGTCGGGACGGCGGGCTGAGATTTTCCGATGCTTTTTGAAATCGGCGAACACGATGCCGGAAAGAGGCTGGACCACTATTTGCAGGAGAAATTTCCGGAGTACAGCCGTACACGAATTCAATCCTGGATCACGGTGGGCCGGGTGCGCATCGGTGGGGCGAGGGCCAAAGCATCCCGCACTGTCCGGACGGGTGAGCAGTTCCAGGTCGACCCGGCTATGTCTCCTCAGCTCCACGCCGAACCGGAGGATCTGCCGGTCGAGATTCTGTATGAGGACGCAGCGGTAGTCGCGGTCAATAAACCCGCGGGGCTGGCAGTTCATGCGGGGGCGGGCGTCGCATTCCGGAACGCTGGCGAACCGGTTGGTGCATCATTTTCAATCGCTCTCACAGGTTGGAGGCGAGCTTCGGCCGGGGATCGTGCACCGGTTGGACAAGGGAACCAGCGGAGTTTTACTGGTGGCGCGGACGGATGCGGCGCACCGGAATCTTGCGGCGCAGTTTGCGGCGCGGACGGTGGAGAAGATTTATGTGGCGCTGGTGAAAGGCGTAGTTCAGGCGGACTCGGGACGAATCGTCAAACCCATTGCGCGCGATCCGACGCATCGGACCCGAATGACCGCGAAGTTCAGATCGGGCCGCACAGCGCTGACGGAGTATAGGGTGGTGGAGAGGTTCTCTGGATACACACTGCTGGAAGTGCGGATCGGGACAGGGCGCACGCACCAAATTCGCGTTCACGTGGCGGACATGGGGCATCCAGTGGCGGGAGACAGCCTCTACAGAGGTAATAAGCTCTTTCTTGGCAACAGGTCGGCTGCGCCACGAATGTTTCTGCATGCGGCGCGCATCGGCTTCGTCAGTCCGGCCCGCGGAGAGAGGGTGATCGTTGAGGCGCCGTTGCCGCCCGAGCTTGCGGACTGGCTTGCGGGTTTGCGCGGACAGGCTGCGTATATAATCTAGGTGAATCGCATGAAGACTGTGCTTTCAAGCGCCGGCATTATCGTTTTGACCGCCTTTCTTCCGGCGCTGGCGCAAGCGCCGTCAAAAGAGGATTCGCCGAAACCCGTTCAGGAAACGGTGGATCTGGGACAGACCTTCCGCCTGGACGTGACGCGCGTTCCGGTTCTGTTTACGGTTGCCGACAAGAAGGGCCACTTCGTCACCGACCTGAACAAAGACGATTTCGAAGTAATCGAGAACAAGAAGACGCAGAACATCCTGGACTTCAACGGCGAAAGCAACTTGCCGCTGCGGCTGGCGGTGCTGATCGACACCAGCAACAGCATCCGGGAGCGGTTCAAGTTTCAACAGGAAGCCGCGACCAATTTCATCGAGACTGTAATGCGGCCGACGCTGGACAAGGGCATCATCGTCAGCTTCGATACGTCCGCCGAGCTGGTGGCCGACATGACGGACGACATTGCCAAGCTGACGGGATCGATTCGCGCCCTGCGGCCCGGCGGAGGCACCGCGCTCTATGACGCGATTTATTTCGCGTGCAAAGAGAAGCTGCAGGATCAGCCTCCGGAGAAGTTCCGCCGCGCCATGATCATCCTGAGCGACGGCGAGGACAACGAGAGCCGCTACACGCGGGAGCAAGCGCTGGAGATGGCCCAGAAGGCGGACGTGGTGATCTACTCGATTTCCACCAACAATCTGAGTCAGGATGAGAGCGGCGACAAAGTGCTGCGCTACTTCGCCCAGGAAACGGGCGGGCAGGTTTTCTTCCCGTTCAAGGCGTCGGATTTGGCGCAGTCTTTCGAGAACATCGCCAATGAGCTGCGGCATCAATACATCGTGGTGTACCGGCCGGAGCCAATGAAGGCGGACGGCTTGTATCACACCATCGACATTCGTGTGAAGGGCCGCAAGGATCTGACGGTGCGGGCTCGCCATGGATACTACGCGCCGCTTACGGCCGACGTTCACTGATCCTCGACAGAAGGAGGGTTTCCCCGTGATGTACTGCCGTGCGATTTTCTTGATTGCGCTGTGTTCTGTTCCCGCCGCGGCGCAGATGCCGTGCGAAGGGTTGACTAGGCTCGCTCTGCCCGGCGTGACGGTGACTTCGGCGGTAGCAGTCGCGGCGGGTCCCTTCGCCCTGCCGGGAGGCCGGGGAGGCGCGGCGGCGTCGCCGATCGTGCCGTCCTTCTGCCGCGTGGCGGGGTTCGTGAAGCCCGAGGTGAATTTCGAGGTATGGCTGCCAGCGAATTGGAATCGCAAGTTCCTGATGGTGGGCAATGGCGGATTGGCTGGGACGATCAGTTACAGCGCCATGGTCGCGCCGCTGCAACGCGGCTACGCAGCCGCCAGCACAGACACGGGTCACGTGGCGGACAACGATGGGCATTGGGCGCAGGGGCACATGGAGCGGGTGATCGACTACGCGCATCGCGGCGTGCACGTGACCACGCAAGCCGGCAAGGCCATTGTGCAGGGCTTCTATGGCGTGGCGGCGGTGCATTCCTACTTTAGCGGCTGCTCCAACGGGGGCCAGGAGGCAATGAGCGAGGTCCAGCGTTACCCCGGCGACTACGACGGTGTCATCGCGGGCGATCCGGCAAACTACCCGACGCATCTGTTCATGGGCGCACATCTCTGGATCACGCAAGCTTTGGAGAACGATCCCGCGGGCTACATTCCGGCGAGCAAGGCGCAGACGATCGGCAAGGCGGTGTACGCCGCTTGCGACGCGCTGGACGGAATCAAGGACGGCATTATCGGCGATCCGCGGCGGTGCCATTTCGATCCCTCCACGTTGCTCTGCAGGGGTGACGACGCGCCGGATTGTCTGACCGCTCCACAAGTCGCGACGGTCAAGAAGATCTATCAGGGCGGGCGCACTTCAGACGGCCAGCAGATCTTTCCGGGAATCCTGCCCGGCGGCGAAGCCGGCCAAGGAGGCTGGAGCACCTGGATTACGGGAACCGCGCCGGGCAGAGGCTCGCACACCACGCTGGGCAATCCTTTCTTTCGCTACATCGTGTTCGAGGACCCGAATTGGGATCCACGCAGCTTCCGCTTCGATAAAGTGCCCGGCTTCGATAGCGACGTTGAATTTACCGACGACAAGCTGGGAGCGATCTTCAACAACATGAATCCGGACCTCGCCGCATTCCGCGCGCATGGCGGAAAGCTGATTCAATATCACGGCTGGGCGGACCCGGACATCTCGCCGTTGAACAGCATCAATTACTACCAGAGCGTCACCCAAAAAATGGGCGACGCCCAGAGCTTCTACAGGCTGTTCATGGTCCCCGGCATGTTTCATTGCAGCGGTGGGCCGGGACCGAATGCGTTCGACACCATCACCGCGCTGGAGCAGTGGGTGGAGCACGGGCAAGCGCCGGACCGGATCGTCGCGACGGGCGGGGATGTGAAGGATCGGACGCGTCCGCTGTGCCCGTTCCCGCAGGAGGCGCAGTGGAAGGGTTCGGGCAGCACTGACCGGGAAGAGAACTTCGTCTGCGCGCTACCGAAATGACGGGATTGCGCCAGGACCTTCGGTTCGCGCTGCGGACCCTGAGGAAGAATCGAGGCTTCGCCGTGGCCGCGGTGCTGACGCTGGCGCTCGGCATCGGCGCGAATTCCGCGATGTTTACCGTGATTCGAGCGGTGCTGCTCAAGCCGCTGGAGTATCGCGAGCCTGACCGGGTGGTGAAGATCGCCGGCGGGGCGACTATCGCGCACTTCGAGGAGATCAAGGCCGGGCAACAATCCTACGGCAACGTCGGCGCGTACTATTGTTGTCCGCAGCCGGCAACGATCTCCGGGCCGCAAGGGCCGGAAGCCTTGAAGCAAGCTCCGGTCTCGGCGAATTTCCTTCAGATTCTGGATGTCCAGCCGTTACTGGGACGAGGCTTCCAACCCCAGGACGACGATCCTGGCGTGCCGCCGGTGGCGATGATCAGCGCAGCACTGTGGCAGCGGCGATTTCAAGGCGATCCAACCATCGTAGGCAAAACCGCGACCATCGAAACGGTGGTGCACACCATCGTCGGAGTGCTGCCGTCCGGCTTCGATTTTCCCACGGCGGGCGTCGACGTTTGGGTGACGCGGCCGGAAACGCACGTCAATGCCACCAGTCCGTTGTTGCAGCCGTTCGGACGGCTGAGGCCGGGCGTGGCTCTTTCGCAAGCCAGCGCGGAGCTCGCCGTCCTCAATCAGCAGTATCGGGCCGCGCATCCGGGAATGCTGGATGCGAAACCGCCAACCGCGCCGGAGCGGGTCATGCCGCTCAAGGACACGCTGGTGGCCGATGTACGTTCGACGCTGTGGCTGTTGAGCGGCGCAGTCGGCCTGGTGTTGCTGATCGCCTGCGCCAACGTCGCGGGACTGCTGTTGGCGCGAGCCACGTCGCGGTCGCGGGAGTTTGCCGTGCGTGCGGCATTGGGCGCGGGACGGCCGCAATTGATCCGGCAAGTGCTGGTGGAGAGCCTGATCCTGGCTTCGGTGGGCGGCGCATTAGGGTTACTGCTTGCCCGTTGGGGCCTGCACGCGATCACGGGCATGTCTTCGTTCGACCTGCCTCGGGCCGATGAGGTTCATCTCGACGGAATCGTATTCGGCTTCACCGCGGCACTGTCGATTGCAACCGGATTGCTGTTCGGCCTGATTCCCGCGGTGGGCGCATCGCGTCCGGACCTGGCTGCTGTGTTGCGAGCCAGCGGCGAAGCAGCCAATACCTCGGGACGTAGAAGGCTCGCGCTGGGCTTGAGCGCACGGGGCGGCCTGGTGGTTGCGCAAGTTGCGTTGTCGATGATCCTCCTCACCGGCGCGGGGCTGCTGATCGAAAGCATCGTGCGGCTGCGGAATGTCGATCCCGGATTCAATCCGAAGAATGTTCTGACCATGAAGATCGCGATTCCCTATGTGCGGTACGACACCCAAGCCAAGCAGGCCGCGTTCTTTGACCAGATCGTGCAGCGGGTGGTGGCCTTGCCCGGAGTCCGCGGCGCGGCGTTTGCGTTCACTGCGCCCTTCACTACTTTCGCGCTGACCCCGATTCAACGCGTCGATCAAGGGGCTCCTGCCCTGAACCAGCGCTTGATCGCGATGTTTCAGAACGTCACGCCGGACTATTTTCAAACCCTGGGAATCGGGCTGAAACGCGGGCGGCTGTTCACCGCGCGCGACGATGTAAACGCTCCTTTGACGGTCGTCCTCAACGAAGCGGTGGCGCGCAAGCTTTGGCCGGCTTATCCGAATGGACCCGATCCGGTGGGGCAGCGCGTCTGGATCGGCGCGAGGACCGATCCGGTGGAGATTGCCGGAATCGTCGCGGATGTACATCAGTGGCTGGCCGTCGATCAGACCCCGGCGATGTACCGGCCTCTGGCCCAGATGCCGAGCTCCGGAGCTTTCCTGGTCCGCACGGCGGGCGATCCGCTACAGTTCGTCAATGCGGTTCGCGCGGAGGTGCAGGCGGTCGATCGCGACCAGGCCGTATCGTCGGTTCAGAGGCTGGAAGATTTGGAGGACGCCGAAGTGGGCCACAGCGGGGTGATTCTGATGCTGCTGGGCTCGTTCGCGGGCCTGGCGCTGTTGCTGGCGCTGACCGGACTGTACGGCGTAATCGCGTATTCGGTGGCGCAGAGGACGCAGGAGGTCGGGATCAGGCGAGCGCTGGGAGCGCAGCACGCCGATATTTTGCGGCTGGTGCTAGGGCAGGGCTTGGGTTTGGCGATCCTCGGCATCGCGATTGGGACCGGCGGAGGGCTGGCGCTAACGCGGTTCCTGAAGAGTCTGCTGTTCCAGATCAGCCCAGCCGATCCAGCTACGTTCGCGTGTGTGGCCGTGATGTTCCTGGCAGTCGCGCTGGGGGCGTGCTACGTCCCCGCGCGGCGAGCTGCGCGGATCGATCCCATGCAGGCCTTACGTTGAGAAAAGGCGGCGCTAGTAGCCCGCACAGGGCCGGCGCGGCCCTTCAAACGGCAAGAAGCCGCGCTCGTCCCGCCGCGCCAGGCTCCGTTGTGCGGGCGCGTTCTTTACGAGCTCCCGATTAAGACGCCGGTAGCGAAGACCAGCGCTCCGCCGAGCCCCACCTGCATGGCGGCCGACCAGATCGGCGTATCCATGTAGCGATGGCGGATCCAGGAGATGACGGCGAGCTCAATGGCGACGACGGCGATGGCGGCGCCCATCGCGATGCGGAAGTCGTGCACCAGGAAGGGCAAGCGTGTGGCCGACGCCGCCGAGTGCGGTCATAATTCCGGTGATGACGCCGCGCACCCAGGGATGGCCACGGCCGGTGAGGCTGCCGTCATCGGAGAGCGCTTCGGCGAAGCCCATGCTGATGCCCGCGCCGAGGGAGGCGGCCAAGCCGACCACAAACGCCGCCCAGGAGCTGTGGGTCGCCAACGCGGCGGCGAATACCGGAGCGAGAGTGGATACCGAACCGTCCATCAACCCGGCCAGTCCGGGTTGGATGATTTGCAGCACGAACAAGCGGCGGCGGGCCTCTTCTTCGGCTTGTTTGGCGTCCGGCGGGAGCAGCTTGCGTTCGAGCTCCTCCGCGCGGTTCTCATGCGAGTATTCTTCCGCGGCCAAGTCATCGAGGAGCTGGCGGATGCTGGCGTCGGTGGCTCGAGCGGCGGCCTTCAAGTAGAACTGGCGGCTCTCCACTTCCATGGTGCTGGCCTGTTTGCGGACCTCTTCCAGGCGCAAGGGCTGCATCAGCCAGACGGATTTACGCTGCACGAAGCCTTTCACGTCCTGGCGGCGGACGAGCGGGATGTGCTCCCCGAATTTTTGACGGTACAGCTCGATCAAGCGGCGGCGATGGCCGGCTTCCTCCTGGCGCATGCCCTCGAACACCGCCGCGGACGCCGCGAAATTTTCGCGCAAGCCTTCGGCATAGTCGGCGTAGGTGCGCTCGTCTTCTTCCTCCAGCCCGATCGCCAGCGCGAGCATTTCGCGTTCGGAAAGATCGTCGAAATTCCGCATGACTTCATAGTAGACTGAGCCAATGAACCGCTTATTAATGCGCTTTGCCCCGTTGCTTTGGGCTTTGTTGGCGGGAGGCTTATTTGCGCAGTGCCCGGCGGGAACCAAGCCCAGGCCCAACGTGTGACGCGCTCTGAATGGGCGGGGTGGGGCCAGGACCCTGCCAACTCGCGATTCGAGCTCACGCTGGGATTCTGGCGGCGCAGGTCCCGAATCTGAGGCTGAAATGGGCTTTCGGATTTCCTGGCGTGCGATCCTTGATCGGCGCGCCGAGCGTATTGACGGCCGGGTCTACATCGGAACGGACAACGGAACGTTTATGCGCTGGACGCGGAGACTGGGTGCCAGTACTGGTCGTTCAAGGCCGAGGCGGGAGTGCGCAACGTAACCATCGACGACTTGCTGCTGCCGCCCGGCACGGATCCCCCTGACTCTTGTCGCCTTCTTCGGCGATCAGAAAGCCAACGTCTACGCGCTGTTCGCCGACACCGGGAAATTGATCTGGAAGGTCAAGGTTGAGGATCACCCCAGGGCGCTGATCACCGGGCGCTCCCAGTCTTTCATATCAACGCGCTCTACATTCCGGTCGCCTCGGGTGAGGAAGGCGCGGGCCCCAATCCGAATTACGCCTGCTGCACCTTCCGCGGCAGCGTAGTAGCGCTGAGCGCCGACACCGGCAAACAGATCTGGAAGACCTACACGATCGCGGAGGAGCCGAAACAGATCGGCAAGAGCTCGAATGGCGCGCTCCGCTGGGCTCCCGCGGGCGGAGGCGTGTGGAATTCGCCGACCATCGACGTCAAGCGGCACGCGCTGTACATCGGCACCGGCGACGCCTACACCTCGCCCGCTGCGCCGACCACGGATTCCATCATGGCGATGGACCTCGATACCGGCAAGATCCTATGGTCGGTGCAGGACACCCCGAACGATACGTGGCTAGCCGGATGCACTGCCGGCGCAAAGGCAATGCCGGAGAACTGCCCGAAAGAGGTCGGCCCGGATCACGATTTCGGCTCGCCACCGATCCTACAGACGGTTGGCGGGCGCGATCTGCTGATCGCCGGGCAGAAGAGCGGCAATGTCTGGGCGCACGATCCGGACAAGAAGGGCGCGGTGGTGTGGAAAACCCCGCTGGTGGCGGATACGACGCAGTTCGGAGGCAAAATCATCTGGGGCGGGGCAGCGGACGGGCAGAACGCCTACTTCGGGCTGGGTACCGGAGGCATCGCCGCGGTGCAGCTTCGCGACGGAGAGAAGCAATGGTTCACCGAGCTCAAGCCTGCCGCTGCGGTCGCCGCGCACACCGGGCAGGACGGTCCGCTGACCGCGATCCCGGGGATCGTGTTCTCCGGAGGATGGGACGGAGTGCTGCGGGCGCTGTCGAGCTCGACCGGCAAGGTCGTGTGGGAGTACAACACGGCGACCGATTACCAGACAGTCAATGGAGTGGCGGCAAAGGGAGGCTCCATGGGCGCGCCGGGTCCGGTGGTAGCCGGAGGGACGCTGTTTGTGTCTTCGGGCTACGTGGGCGTGAAGAATGGGATGCCCGGTAACGTATTGCTGGCGTTCACGGTGGCCGGGCCTTAGGGCATCCCTCAGGCACGCCCTTCACACCCGTAAGTTGCTGTGATATATTGCCTCCAGCCATGTTCCTCTCCAAGAAACACCTTCCGCGCCGGACCTTTTTGCGCGGGATGGGAGTCACCGTCGCGCTCCCACTTTTGGACTCCATGCTCCCGGCTCAGACGGCAATCAGTAAGACGGCGGCCAAGGGCGCGCCACGGCTCGGTTTTGTCTATATTCCACATGGCGCCATCATGGACCAGTGGACCCCGGCGACCGAAGGCAAAGGGTTCGCCTTCACGCGCATATTGAAGCCGCTGGAGCCGTTCGCGGATCAGGTCAACGTGGTCAGCGGACTGGGCCATCGCGCGGCGGATTCGACTGCGGTTCACTCGCTCAGCCCGACTACCTGGTTGAGCGGCGTGCGGCCCAAGCCCACGCAGGGACAGGACGCCTACGCGGGCGTCACGGCGGATCAGATCGCCGCGCAGCAGATTGGCCAGGATACGATGCTGCCTTCGCTCGAGCTCGCCACTGAAGACCATTCCGGCCTGATCGGCGCCTGCGACCGGGACTACGGCTGCATTTACATGAACACTCTCTCCTGGCGCACGCACACCACGCCGATGCCCATGGAGATCAATCCGCGCAAGGTGTTCGAGCGCATGTTTGGGCAGGGCGGTAGCAGCGCGGACCGCGCCCAGCACACCCAGGAAGAGCGCAGCATTCTGGACGCCATCACCCAGCAGGCTGCCGATTTGCAACGTACTTTGGGAGCGCAGGATCGCTCCACTTTGAGCGATTACCTGGATGACGTTCGCGAGATCGAGCGCCGCATTCAGAAGGGCGGCGAGGAGCAGGGCGCCACGGATCTGCCCGATGCTCCCGCGGGCATCCCGTTCAACTTTGAGCAGCACATCAACCTGATGTACGACTTGCTCGCGCTGGCTTACCGCGCCAACGTCACCCGCGTGGCCTCCTTCATGGTGGCTCGCGAGGTGAGCAACCGGACGTATCCGCAGATCGGCGTGCCGGACGGACACCACGCCACGTCGCACCACCAGAACAAGCCGGACAAGATCGAGAAGCTGGTGAAGATCCAGATGTATCACCTGACGCTGTTTGCGCGCTTCCTGGACAAGCTCAGGACCACGCAGGACGGCGACGGGTCCCTGCTGGATCATTCGATTCTGCTGTACGGCAGCAACATGAGCAACAGCAACGCGCATAATCATTTCCCGTTGCCCAACCTGGTGATTGGCGGAGGCGCGGGGAAACTCGAAGGGCATCGGCACCTGAAGTTCCCAGATCACACGCCAATGTCCAACCTGCTGCTGGCGATGCTGGATAAGGCGGGTGTGCATCAGGATACGCTCGGCGACAGCACCGGGGCGCTGACTATATGATTCGCGCCGCGGTTCTGGCGCTGGCTTCCCTTGCGGCGTTCGCGGCCGATACGCGCGTAGTGGATGCGGTGAAGGCGCAGGATACCTCCGCCGTTGCAGCGGCGCTACGGGCGAAAGCCGACGTGAACGTTCCCGAGGCCGACGGCACCACGGCGCTTGCATGGGCCGTTCGCCAAGATGACGCGAGCTTAGTGGATCAGCTTCTCAAAGCCGGCGCGGATACTAAGGCCGCGAACCGCTACGGCATCACGCCCCTGTATCTGGCATGCCAAAACGCTGATGCCGCGATGATCTCGAAACTGCTGGCGGCGGGCGCGGGCGCGAACGACACCGTCACGGAAGGCGAAACGGCTCTGATGACCGCTTCGCGAAGCGGAAATCCGGAGGCAATCAAAGTTCTGCTGGATCACGGCGCGAACCTCGAGGCCAAGGAATCCTGGCACGGCGAGACGGCGCTGATGTGGGCGGCCGCGGAAAACCATCCGGAAGCCGTGAAGATGCTGATCGACCATGGCGCGGATGTGAATGCCCGCTCCAATCTGAACCACTGGGAGCGTCAGACAACGTCGGAGCCTCGCGAGAAATGGCTGCCGATGGGGAACCTGACGCCGATGATGTTCGCGGCTCGGCAGGGCTGCCTGGAATGCGTCAAGATTCTGGCCGACGCGAAGGCGGATATCAGCGCCGTCGACCCCGACGGCATCAGCGTCACGGTGCTGGCGATCATCAACGGTCACTACGACGTCGCGGATTATCTGGTGGACCAGGGCGCGAATGTGAATGCCGCGGATCGCACCGGCCGGACGGCTCTTTATTCCGCGGTCGATTTCCACACGCCCCCGCAAGACAACCGTCCCGCGCCGCGCGAGATCGATAGCGCGGTGCCGACGTTTACCTTGATCCAGGATCTGGTGGCGCACGGAGCCAACGTCAACGCGCAGTTGAAGGCGCAGCAGCCGTACCGCGCCAAGCTCGACCGCGGCGATGACACCATGCTGACCACGGGGACCACTCCTCTGTTGCGCGCTGCCAAGGCGGGCGATGTGGAGGCGGTGAAGTTCCTGTTAGACCACGGCGCCGATCCCAAGCTTTCGACGCGCAGCGGCATTAACCCGGCGATGGCCGCGGCGGGTCTGGGAACTCGCGAGGAGGACACCACGGGTCGCTTTAAGACGGAAGACGAGGCCAATGAAGTCATCGGGCTGTGCCTGAAGGCTGGAGCGGACGTCAACGCGCAGGACAGCCGGGGTCAAACGGCTCTGCATGGCGCGGCGATGGAGGGTTACAACAAGGTGATCCAATATCTGGCGGAGCACGGCGCGAAGCTGGATTTGAAGGACAAGCAGGGCAAGACGGCTCTGGATGCGGCGCTGGGCCAGGCGGGCGGCGGCGGAGGGTTCGACCACAGCCGCAAGGACGTTCGCGACGCGACGGCGAATTTGATCCGCCAACTGATGGCAGCCAATGCGGCGAAGGGCTCCGCGCAGTAACTAAGCCGATTTCGCGGTCGCCTTCGACAGCTCCGCCAGAATCGGTTTCGAAGCCGTCTCCAGTCCCAGTTTCTGCCGCACGGCGGCATCGATTTTCTGCCGGATCTCCGGGTGTTCCTTCAGGAAAACGCGCGCGTTCTCGCGGCCTTGCCCCAGACGCTCTCCGCTGAAGCTGAACCAGGTTCCGGATTTTTCGACTACGCCTTGCTCTGCGCCGAGATCCAGAAGATCGCTCTCGCGGGAAAATCCTTCGCCATAGAGGATGTCGACCTCGGCCTCGCGGAACGGTGAGGCGACCTTGTTCTTGACCACTTTCACCTTGGTCCGGTTTCCGATGACGGTGTCGCCGTCCTTGAGCGCCGAGAGACGCCGGACCTCGCACCGGACCGAGGAGTAGAACTTCAGCGCGCGGCCGCCGGTGGTGGTTTCGGGGTTGCCGAACATTACCCCGATCTTTTCGCGGACTTGGTTGATGAAGATCATGCAGGCGTTGGCGCGCGCAACCGCTCCAGTGATCTTGCGCAGAGCCTGCGACATCAAGCGGGCGTGCAGGCCCATGAAGCTATCGCCCATCTCGCCTTCGAGCTCGGCCTTGGGCACCAAAGCCGCGACGGAATCGACCACGACGACGTCAATCGCGCCCGACGAAATCAATGCGCTGGTGATCTCCAGGGCCTGCTCTCCATAATCCGGCTGCGAGACCAGCAGATTATCGATATCGACGCCGAGCTTGCGGGCGTAAACCGGATCCAGCGCGTGCTCCGCGTCGATGAACGCCGCGACGCCGCCCACTGCTTGCGCCTCCGCGATCACCTGCAGCGCCAACGTGGTTTTGCCCGAAGCCTCCGGCCCGAAAATCTCGACCACCCGCCCGCGCGGAAACCCTCCGACGCCCAGGGCGAGATCCACCGAGATCGATCCGCTGGGGATCACGGTCACTGCTTGTGCGTTGCGCGAGCCCAGTTGCAGCACCGCGCCCTTGCCGAACTGCTTGTCCATCTGCACGAGCGTCTGCTGGATCATCTTCGAGCGTTCCAGTTCCATATTTGGGGTGGCCTCGCCAAATTGGTGGCGGACGGGTAGGGAAATTCTCAGGGATCGATCAAGCCTTCAGCGAGGAGACCTTCGCGGAGTTCCTGACCCGCGTTTCGCGGGTACCCGAAATCCCAGAAGGGGTCGCCAGGAGCGCTCTCCCACAGGCGTTCCTTGGCCGGCGCGAGTAACTTCTTCAATCGCTCATCCAGGGCGCGTACTTCTGCATCTTCCGCGCCCAGTTGGCGCAGAATGCCGCGAATGTCGAGATCGTTGCGGTAGTCTTCCAGGCCCAGGCGGTAGCCGCGCTCGACTTGCTCGACGAAGCCGCGCCAGCGGAGGACCAGGCCCGCGCGTCCCTCGCGGACGACATGGTCGGGATACCCGTTCTCGCTCAGATAAGCCTGGACTTCCGCGTCGGTCATCTTTCAGTCTGGCCGGTTCGCCTGGCGGTGGAAGTAGCGCTCGCCGTCATTGGGAATGAAAAAGGTGCGGATGGTGCGGTCACGGTTGTACGCTCCGAAATATCCGTTGCGGCGGTCGAACCGGCTGATGACGCCGCCGGGTTTGATGGCTTCGAGGATCTGGCCGCCGGCGGGAGCGTCTCGCAGCTCCTGGGCTAGGCGAAGATACTCGGCTTGGGTGATGTTGCCGAACTCGCGTCCGTGTTTCTGATAGTGCTCGTCGAATTGCGCCTGGGAGCGGAAGCCGGGACCCGCTGCCACAAGGGTCAGCGTGGCTAGCAGCAGCCCCAACCAGGTTCTGAGAGCCCTTGGCATGAGTCCATTTTATTGGACGGGCTCATGGTACGGATACAATAGGTAACAGCACTGCTTCCGCCCTTTATTCGCCATGTCCGCCACCCTGACTCCTTCGGCTGTCCAGCCGCCCGTCGCGAAAGTCCAACCGCACCAGATCACGGTTCACGGGGATAGCCGCACCGACAACTATTTCTGGCTCCGTGATCGCAACAACCCAGAGACCATCGCGTACCTGGAGGCCGAAAACGCTTACATGCGGGCGCTGACCGGCCACGTGCAGGCTCTCGAATCCGCCCTGTATGCCGAGATGCTCTCGCACATTAAGCAAACGGATCTGACCGTGCCGGTGAAACGCGGCGAATACTTTTACTACACGCGCACCGAAGAAGGGAAGCAATACCGGATTTATTGCCGCAAGCACCGGTCGCTGGACGCGGACGAGGAGATTCTGCTCGACGGCAACGCCATGGCTGAGGGTCGGAGCTACTTCCAGATGGGCGTGTTTTCACCCAGCCCGAATCACAAGTTACTGGCGTACTCGGTGGACAACACCGGCGAGGAAGAGTTCACGATCTTCGTCAAGAACCTGGAATCGGGCGAGCGGCTGCCGCTGGAAATCGGCAACACGTCCTATTCGCTCGAATGGGCGGAGGATAACGCGACGCTGTTCTACACGATTCTCGATAAGTCCAAGCGAGCGTACAAGGTGTTCCGCCGCGGGTTGGCAGATGCCGAATCGGTCGAGATTCTCCATGAGCCGGATGAGCGATTTTCGCTGGATGTATCGAAAACCTCGAGCCGAGCGTATCTGCTGATCGGCTGCGCCAGCGCGCTGACCACCGAGATCCGCTGTCTCGCCTCGGACCAGCCCCTGGGGGATTTTCGCGTGGTTCTTCCGCGAACTTCGGGCGTCGAGTACGATCTCACCCATCACGGCCAATCGTTCTTTATCCGCAGGAACGATGGCGGAGCGAAGACTTTCCGGGTCATCGAAGCTCCGGTGGCCGATCCGTCTCTCGAAAACTGGAAGGAGATTCTCGCGGCGCGGCCCATGGTGACTGTGGAGAGTGTGAACGCGTTTGCCGATTACCTGGTCTTTGAAGAACGGGAGCGGGGCTTGGTCCAGCTTCGCATTCAGGACTTCGCCGGCGGCTCGACCCATTACGTCGACTTTCCCGAGCCGGTGTATAGCGTGGGTCTCAGCGGCAACGCCGAGTTCGATACACCGCTGCTGCGCTTCACGTATACGTCACTGGTGACGCCGGCTTCGGTGTTCGACTACCACATGGCGACGCGCCTGCGCGAGTTGAAGAAGCAGCTCGAAGTACCCGGTTATGACCAGTCGCTGTATGGGTCCGAGCGCATCGAGGCTCGCGCGCAGGACGGCGTCATCGTGCCCATTTCGCTGGTCTACAAGAAGGGATTCGAGCGTGACGGTCAGGCTCCGATGCTGCTTTACGGCTACGGCTCGTACGGCATCAGCATCGACCCGGGATTCAGTTCGGACCGGCTGAGTCTGCTGGATCGCGGCGTAGTTTACGCGATCGCGCACGTGCGCGGCGGAGGAGATCTAGGCAAGCCGTGGCACGAAGACGGCCGCCTGCTCAAAAAGACCAACACGTTCACCGATTTCATCGCTTGCGCGGAGACATTGATCGCGCGGCGCTACACGTCGTCGGATCGCCTTGCCATCGAGGGGCGCAGCGCCGGAGGGCTGCTGGTAGGAGCGGTGCTCAACCTCCGTCCGGAGCTGTTCTCGGTCGCGTTGGCCGGTGTTCCTTTCGTCGACGCGTTGAACAGCATGCTGGACGCATCGCTGCCGCTGACCGTAGGCGAGTATGAGGAATGGGGCGACCCCAACGACAAGCCGTTCTACGATTGCATCAAGTCCTATTCGCCATACGAAAACGTTCGCGCGCAGGCGTATCCGAAGATGCTGATTACCGCGGGATTGAACGATCCGCGCGTCTCTTATTGGGAGCCGGCCAAGTGGTGCGCGAAACTGCGCGCGCTGAAGACGGATTCACGCGTGTTGCTGCTGAAGACCAACATGGGCAGCGGGCACTTTGGCTCCTCCGGCCGTTACGAGTATCTTAAAGAGACTGCCTTTAATTACGCGTTCCTGCTCAACGCGCTCGGCATCGAGGAATAAACTATGACTCCCCAACAGCCGCCTACCAAGATTCAGCTCACCAACGGTCCGGACTACCGCGAAAGCTACGCCAACAGCGTGCAGGTTCGCGTGAGCCTGTGGGATTTTTTCCTGCTGTTCGGGACCATCAACCAGACCGCGCCGGATGCGGTCTCGATTCTCAACCACCAGGGCATCTTCTTGAGCCCGCAACAGGCCAAGGCGCTGGCGAACGTTTTGACCCAGAACATCACCCAGTATGAAGCGGCCTTCGGCGAGATCAAGCTGGAGGCGCAGCAGCAGGCCGGCAAGGTCATCCAATAGCGGGCGCTAGGTGAAGCCGAAGACGATCGGGGCGCGCGTGCTGCCGGGCGCGATCTTCCTGATCATGTCCGCGGCGCTGATCTTCGCAATCCACCTGCCTTATCTGAATCTGCCGTTTCATTGGGATGAGCTGGGGCAATTTGTGCCCGCGGCGCTGGATCTGTATCGCGACGGCTCCTGGGTGGCGCATTCCACTTTGCCCAACGTTCATCCGCCGGCGGTGATGGCGTACCTGGCGCTGGTGTGGCGCGTCTTCGGTTACTCCATCGCAGCCACGAGAGCGGCGATGCTGCTGGTGGCCTCGGTCGGGTTATGGCTGTCCTTCCTGTTGGCGATTCGCTTATCGCGCGCGTCGCCCGGAGCTCCGGCATTCGCCGCGGGGTTATTCCTGGCCGCGACGCCGCTTTTCTACACGCAGTCGATGATGGTGTTGCTCGACATGCCGGCGATGACGCTGACAGTGCTCGCGCTGCTGCTGTTTTTGAATGAGCATTGGGCGTGGTCCGCGGCGGCGTGCACGCTGCTGGTATTGACCAAGGAAACCGCCGTGACCACCCCCGCGGTCTTCGCGGCATGGTTGTGGCTTCGCCGCGAGAAGCAGCGGGAGGCGTGCTATTTCCTCGCGCCGTTCGCCGCACTCGGCTGCTGGCTGGTGGTCTTACATCGCGCGACGGGACATTGGCTGGGCAACGCCGAGTTCGCGGAGTACAACATCGGCTATGCGCTGCATCCCTTGCAGATTCTCTATTCGATTGCGGAGCGCGCCCTGTTCCTGTTCATCTCCGACGGCCGCTTCATCGGCTGCATCGCTTTGTACGCAGGTTGGCGGATGCTGCGCGGAACGGCCTGGGCGATCGCGGGGCTGGTGGCTGGGGCGCAGCTTGCGCTGGTGACGCTGCTAGGCGGGGCGGTGCTGGACCGTTACTTGCTTCCGGTGCTGCCGATCCTCTACGCGGCATTCGCCGTTGCCGCTTCCGCGTTTCCGTCGTCCTGGCGGCAAACCTCAAGCACGGCGCTGATTCTGGCGCTATTTATCGGGTGGTTCTGGAACCCTCCGTATCCGTTCCAATATGAGGACAATCTCGCGATGATCGACTTCGTGCGTTTGCAGGAGTCGGCCGCGGGGTTTCTGGAAGACACCGCTCCGCGCGCGCGCATCGCCAGCATGTGGCCGTTTACCGGCGCGATCGAGAATCCGGATTTCGGCTACGTGGATTCTCCGCTGCATCCAGTGAAGGTCGATAGCTTCGATTTGCCGGCGCTGGATGCGCTCGATCGCTCGACGTTCGATATCCTGGTCGTGTACTCGCGCCAATATCCGATGGAGGGGACGTGGCTGGATCTGGGTCCGCTGCGCCCTTTGCTCCGCCGCTTGCCGGGGTATCATCCGCAGGCCACTCGCGATGAGCTTACGGCTCACGGCTATGTTTTGCTGGCCCGCTGGCAGCGGCGGGGGCAGTGGATCGAGGTGTACGCTTCGGTATGATGTTCTCTTACCGTGAGGAGATGTACATGCGCCCTTTCTCATTCAAAAAACTTTCGATATTCAAAAAACTTTCGATAGGCAGTCTCGCCACCGTGCTGGGACTCAGCGTTGGCCTGGTTGATGACGCAAAGCTCCATCCCCGCCCAACAACAGAACGGGAAAGGAAGAGGGGGTGCTCCTCAACCCGTTCCGCCCCTTTTGCAGAATTATTCGCCCGTGACCGCGGAGCGTTTGAAGAACCCCGAAGACAGCAATTGGCTGATGATTCGCCGCACCTATAACGGCTGGGGCTATAGCCCGCTCAATCAGATCAACACCACCAACGTCTCGAAGCTGCGGCTGGTCTGGTCGACCATTACTGGCGAATCGCGCGTGCACGAAGCGGCTCCCCTGGTCAACAACGGCGCCATGTTCATATCGACTCCGACCGGTCAGGTGATTGCGTTCGATGCCAAGACCGGCGATATCCTGTGGCGTTATCGCAAGGTGCGGCCGGAAGGCGCCGTCATTCTGCACGACGTGAGCCGCGGCGTCGCGCTCTATGGCGACAAAGTGTATTACGCCGCCGGTGAGGCCGAGCTGGTAGCGCTGGATGTGAAAACCGGCCGCCCGGTATGGACCACCACGGTTGCCGATACCAAGGCTGGCTACTACATCACGCTCGCGCCGCTGATCGCGGACGGCAAGGTGATGGTTGGCGCGTCGGGCGGCGAAACCGGCATCCGAGGGTTTGTCGCCGCCTTCGATCCAGAGACAGGCAAGGAGCTATGGCGCACCTACACGATCCCCGCGCCGGGCGAGCCGGGCAGCGAGACGTGGCCGAAGGGCGATCAATGGATGCACGGAGGCGGTTCGATCTGGGTCACCGGCAACTACGATCCCGGCACGAATACCGCCTATTGGGGAACCGGCAACGGCGGACCCTGGATGGGCGACAAGCGGCCCGGCGACAATTTGTACACGTCGTCGACGGTGGCTCTCGACGTGGCGACCGGCGCGATCAACGGACATTTCCAATACGCCCCGAACGAATCCTGGGATTGGGATGAGGTTTCACCCCCGCTTCTGATCGATTATCAACGTAATGGGCGCACCGTTAAGGGTTTGATCGACGTCGCCCGCGACGGCTACTTATGGTTCCTGGATCGCGGCAACGGCGGCCCGATCAAGTTCGTCGAGGGCAAGCCGTTCGTGTATCAAAACGTTTTCCGTAGCCTGGACGCGGTCACGGGACGGCCCGACGTCGATCCCGCGCACAAACCCGGAACCGGGAAGCGCGCCGAGTTTTGCCCCGGCACGGCTGGAGGCAAGAACTGGCCTCCCATTGCCTACAGCCCGCAGACCCGCATGATCTACGTTCCCGCGAACGACAACGTGTGTGGCGGAATTATCGGCCAGGAGGATTTCACCTACGTTGCGGGCCGCGGTTACGCCGGTGTATCGTTCGGCGGCCCTCCGGTGCCGCCGCCGGCCACCGATCATTTTGGCGAGGTGCAAGCCTGGAACGTCGATACCGGTAAAAAAGTGTGGACGCACAACTTCGAGAAATCGCCGAATTGGGGTGGGATGCTGGCCACCGCGGGAGGGCTGGTGATCAGCGGCGGCGCCAACGATCGGATGGTCCGCGCCTTCGACGCGAAAACCGGCAAAGTGTTATGGGAGTTTCCCACCAGCAGCGGCGTCGAGGCCCCCGTCACGACCTATCTTGTCGATGGCAAGCAGTACATCGCCGTGCTCTCCGGTTGGGGTGGCGACGCCAATGGCATGAATGGGACGGTCCAGCGTACGGTGAGCGGAGTTCGTTCCGTGCCCGAAGGCGGCTCGGTCTGGGTGTTCGCGCTGGAGTAGCGAGGCGAGGGCCACGGCCCGATCGCGCGGCCGACCCTGCAGGCGAAAATCAAATTCACGGTCGAAGCGATTTCGACATATAAATGTCCGGCCGTCCAGGACCGTTGGCATCTGGCATCACCCCAGTTATCGCGAACCCGAGCTTCCGATAGAAGCCGGACGGGTGGCCGCGACCCAAGTCATGCACCTCTGAAAGGTGATGAGGCAGGTCGCGGTACAGATCCACTCCAGAGAGAGAGGTCATATCGGTTTTATCGTCGGTGCCGAGCGTCACTGTGAGCGCACCGCGGTTGCGTGCCTCTGACTCGAATGCGGCGACCAACGCCCGTCCGATTCCTCGTCTCCGAAAACCCGAATGGACGACCAACGGATGAAGCTCCCAAACGCGCCCGCTGTATTGGGGGAGGCCGCCGATCCAACCGAGCAGAGTTTGGGAATCGAGCATCGCATATGCAAAGCCTTCGCGTAGAAGGTGCCTGACCTCGTCACGCGCCGAATCGAGATCTGGCCACGCGTACGGCTCGTCGAAATGTTCGACGAGCAAGCTTGCGGCCTGTTCGCGCACGCTCTCAGACTGTTGGGCGAGATCGACGATGATCATCAGCCACCCTCCCAATCGTAACCGGTCGATGGAAGAATCGCCTCCGATCTTGACTCGGGATGATCCCCAATCCGGCTTGTGACGCGGGAGGCGGTCCTGAGACGGCGTTGGGGAAGAAGTCGCGGGTACCCGGTCAATTCTCCGAAGGCGTCTCCGCGTGCTCCACGACCAGCACCTCCGTCGATTCTTTCGCGCCCTCCAGCTTCAATCCCAGTTGTTCTTCGAGCGCGGTGAAGAGGGAGGGTGCGTCGGTGCGGGCGCCCGGTAGCGGATCGGCCCTGACGCTAGACTGGCCCACCGCGTCGGGCGTCCATTCGAGCGTCAGATCGAAGGCTGTCGAGACGCCGGTTTTATCCACCACGGGCCGGTCGACGATTTGCGAAAGAGGTGAACACAGTGCGGACAAGGGGACGTTGCGGCCGGAGAGATGGCCCAGCCACATGCCAAACCCTCCGCAAGGGACCGCGCCGCGTGCGGCCGCTTGGGTGGGGCAGGTTGTTTCCAAAGAAGGTTTGAGATTCGGTCCCAGAACGCCGCTGCCTTTGGCGAGCTTCAGCTCATAGACGGAGAGCTGTTTGGTATCGCGGCGGACCGACAGCTTGAAGCGGTCCTCCAGCAGCGATTGGAGCATGAGCCGGACTTCGGGTTTCTCGCCCTCCGCGGGCTTGGCCAGAATATCGAACTTCGCGGTGTCCATCCAACCGGGTCCGCCGGAGACCTGGATGGTCTGAACCTGATAGGCGACCGTGATGAGGAACTTCAGCGTGACCGCGGTCGCCGTCACCGTGCCTCCGGGCAGAGCGCGCAGGTCGATCTGCTGCCGCAGGCTGAGATCGGTAGGCTTGACCGATGCGACCGCAAATGCAGGACGGGCAGCGGGGGCGTCGCCCGGTTGCTGCCCGCTTACAAGCTTCAATAGAGCGATGCCCGCCAGTGCCGTTTTCGTCATTGACATCACCAGATTACGACATCGCCAGATCAAAGCAGGCGGAAGGTCACTTCGATTTGCGCGTACACCTTCACCGGTTTGCCGCCTTTCGTGCCCGGTTTGAACAGCCACTTCGAGACCGCCTCGATGGCTTTTTCGTCCAGGCCGAGGCCCAGGGGCTTGAGGACCTTGATGTCCATGGTGTGGCCGGTTTCATCCACCACCAGAGACAGCAGCACCGTGCCGCCCCACTTGGCTTTGCGGGCCTCTTCGGAATATTGAGGCTCCGGCCTGAAGATAGGAACGGGGTTGCTAACGTCGCCGCCGGGCCTGTAAATGCCGCCGCCGGAGCCGCCGTTGCCACCCGGACCCGCTCCCGGCCCGTTTCCGATTCCAATTCCGCCGCCACCTCCGGTTCCGATTCCACCGGCCAAGCCGGCGCCGTTGAGCGTACCCAAACCGGCGATGTTGCCGATGTCGTTGTTGTTGAGACTGGGAACATCGGCGAGCGAAGCCGGAAGCTCCAGCCGCGCCTCGACCGGGTCAGTGCGAGGAGGAGTGAAGAGGCGAGGCGTGGGCTTGGGCAGATCCGCCTTTTTGACGTCCGGCTGGCGCGCGCCACCTCCGCCGCCCCCCTTGTGCTCCGCTACGTGAACCGGAGGCGCGGGAGCCATCAACGTGACGGCTTCCTTCATGGCCTTTCGGACCGGCTTCAGGGAGCCGAGAAACATCGCCAGAGCCAGCATCGCGGCATGCACCGCCAGCGATCCGAACCCGGCTTTGGTTTCATTGCCCGCGTACATTCCACGCCGGAAATCCAGGTGAATGACCGAAGTCTCCAGACGCGCCGAGCTCATCCGCTCCGTCCAGTTGCGGACCGCGCCGCGAAACTCGTTCAGCGCGCCTCCCAGCTTCTCGATCTCCTCGCGGCAGGTCCGGCAATCCCGCGCGTGCTGCGCGTAGCGCGGAGGCGTTCCGCCGATCATGCAGTCCGAAATCTGTTCCCAAGTCAGATGCTGATTCATGTTGTTTCTCCTAATCCCCCTTACGCGATCCCTGCTCTCCTCAACCCATGGCCGCCCTTACGGCCTGCAATGCGCGGAACAAGTGAGCCTTCACCGTTCCTTCTTTCATCCCCGTGACTGCCGCGATTTCCAGCAAGTCCATGTCTTCGACGAAACGCAATAGAAACACCGTTCGCTGCCGTTCGGAGAGCCTTGATGCGGCCTTCCACACCGCCCGCACCTGCTCTTTGGCTGCGGCGATGGTTTCGGGCGACCGTTGCCGGTCCACCACCCACTCACTCACGTCGGTGACATCCACATCCGGGCGCAGGTTGCGACGCCAGAATTGCAAGCGCCCGCTGCCTTCGTGGTCGCGAACTAAATTGGCCGCGATGTGCATCAGCCAGGTGGAGACGGCGGCATCCCCGCGAAATTGCGCGCGGGCCTGGTAGGCGCGGACGAAGCAATCCTGGGTCAGGTTTTCCGCAGCCTCGCGGTCGCGCAAGGACGCCAGCATGAAGCGGAAGACCCTGGGCCGGTGCGCTTCCACCAGCGCGTCGAAATCGTCAATGCCGCCGTGCGACTGGGCCGGCGGCGATACCGCGGACGATAGTTCCTGTTCCATCCGCACGTATAGACCGATTCGGTGCGCCCGGGGTTTACATCGGAATTAAGCGCGGCGGGGCGAATATTCTTCACCCTTGACGGGACGTTTTCGCCCGTGAGCCGTCGTTAGGCTTTTGCCGCGCGCGAGGGAGGGCCTAACGGAGCCGGCATGATGACCACGGATGCCGCTTGATCGAACATGGCGTCTTGCGCCGGAGTCAATGTTGTTTTTCCCGAACCGACCTTGCCTTCGCGAATGAATCCCTGACCGGTGAATCCGTACTCCATAAGAATCTCTTGCATGAAGCCGAACTTTTCTTCGTGCTGCTTCATGAACTGAAAGCTGCAACGCGAGGCTACGGCGGCGTATTTCTCCTCAGAGAGCGGGACGTCGAGGAAGGCGGCAATGCGTTTCACCGTGTACTCAAAATGGTTGGCCAGATCCTCGTAGCGAATGAAGAGGATGTTCGAATCCGCGGCGTGCGCGCTCCACTCCCCCACGTGACGGAACCACGATCCGCTGGGAGAGACTCCGGCCATGAATTTGGAGAAGAACTCCTGGAAGGTTCCTTTAAAAGTCGAATGCGAGCTGAAAAAGTGGAAACAGGAAACCAGCACGTCCTTGCCGTTCCGCGCGATATAGATGCGCTTGAAAGGGCCCTTGGGCAGCCGGCGGTAACGCAAGTGAGTTTTGAATATTCGCCGGGACGGAAGCTGGTTCAAATCCCGGCCCATGGACAGCGCGCGCTCAAAATAGGGAATTGGCTGCGTAATGTGAGTAAAATCCATGCTCCCATCGGTGGTGAGCTGGTACACAATCATCTGCAGCCAAGTGGTGCCGGAGCGCGCATAACTGGCCAGAAAAACGTCATCTGGCCGAGGCCGGAACCCGATCAGGCCGCTTTTTAGGCTCAACCATGCGGAAAGGCTCGTGCAGGTTTCTGCACTTTTTCGGACGCGCTTCGCGAGCCAAGACCGTGCCGGCACACGTCAATCATAGCTCAGAAAGCTGGGGAATTTCGGGAGCCCAGCGGCTTTGTTTTGCCCACTATCGGATGTCCAGAGCCTCCTTCACGATGCTAAGCAGCGCGCTGAGCGTGAAGGGTTTTTGCAGGAATCGAGAACCCGGCGGGAACTGGCCCGCACGGACGGCTTCGTCGTCAGTAAAGCCGGAGACGTAGACCACCTTGAGATCGGGTTGCTTGGAGGCGAGCGATTCCGCCAGCTCCCGTCCGCCCATCCCTGGCAGCATGACATCGGTGAGCAGCAAATCGATGTGGATATCCGGCTCGGATGCCTGCGCGAGAGCTTCTTCCGCGTTGCCCGCTTCCAGGACGTCATAGTGTTCGCGGCGAAGGATTTTACGCACCAGCCCGCGAATACCGGGCTCGTCTTCGACCACTAGGATGGCGCCCAGCGACGGCTCCGGCTCGGCCGGAACGGACGGCTCGGGTTCCGGTTCCGCGGCTTCGATTACGGTAGGCAGCTCTTCGGCGGGCTCCTCCGGAATCGGCTCAGCGTAAGGAGCTTCGGCGTAAGGCAAGTAGACCGCGAAGCTCGATCCCTGCGCCGGATCGGTGGCGAACATAATATCGCCGCCCCATTGGCGAACGTTCAGATAGGCGCGCACCACGGGGGAGACGGGCGGAATGGATTCGAACACGGCTCGCGGCGGCGCGGGAGCATTCCCGGGAGCAAGAATATCCAGACGCGCGTAGAGACCCGGCGCGAGGGTCCCGGTGGCGGTACGCTCCGTGATTCGCGCGGGGCGGCAGGTCAGGGCGATCTTCGAAGCGTCCTTCGTGTTCTCGATGGCGAAGGCGGCCAGCGCGGAAATCGCGTCTTCCAGTTGCTCCGCGTCAGCGAAAGTCCATACCGCGCCGTCCGGGAAGGCGATGCCCACTTCGCGAGCCACTTCGCTCAAGCGCCCTTCCAGGCCGGATACGACCTCGGTTAGCGCGATCTTCGCGGGAGGCTTGGTTGGGGAGCGAGTGAACGCGAGCAGGCCGCCTGCGAGATCCCCCATTCGCATGGCAGCGGCCAGGATTTCCGTCATATCGCCACGCGAGGGTGCGTCCTCGGGAAGCGCGCCGAGCAGATCCTCCGTATAGCCGGAAACAATCATCAGCGGATTGTTGAGATCGTGGGCCAGACGGCTGGCAAGACCGCGCAGGGCGTCGATGCGTCCGCTTTGCAGCGCTTGCACCTCCAACTGGCGGCGTTCTCCGATCGCGGTCATGACTCCGGAGATGACGCGAGACCCCACTCCCGGCGCCGGAACCCGGATGCTTTCACGCATCCAAACGAATTTGCCTGACGCGGCGATCGCCCGGAATTCGGCGCTAGCTTCGCCGCCGGAAGCGGCCGTGGCTTGATACAGCGCCATCACTTCCGCGCGATCTTCGGGATGAATGCGCTCCGAGAAAAACAAGGGCTCACTGAGCCAATGCGCGTCCGGATAACCCAGCAGGTCTTCGGCCGCGCCACCCACGTAAGCGAAAACATAAGACGACGCGTCAGCTTGCCAGAGCACGGCGGGTAGGGAAGACAAGTCCAGCGCGGGCGCGGACACGGACTCAGGCGCCTGCTCAGGTGCTGGGGCAGGCGCCGGTGCCTGTGCTGGCGTGGGGGGAGCGGGCTCGATCTCCCTGGGTTCCACCATAAGCAGGGTTTCGGGCTGCATCTCCTCTTCCCAACTGCGAATGGGAATGGCCGCGATGCGATAACGCCGCTCGCCGATGTCGATCATGAAGGGCGCCGTGCCGCCAAGTACGTGGGCAGAGCGGATATGCTCGATCAATTCGTCGGAAGGGAGAACCTGATCGATGGTTTTCTGGCGCAGCTCGTCGCCGCTTAATTGCACCAATTGGCGGAAAGCTCGATTGGCGGAAACCACCGTCCGGTCCGGCCCGAGCACGGCCAGCGCCACCGGCAGCGCCGCGACCATCTCCTGGTAATAGCGCCTTTCGGTCTCGACCAGCGCGAGAAGGCGAGCGACCTCACGAGGCTTCCACTGCTCGAAACCGGTGCGCTCCATCTCCTCCTAGTCTGGAGACGCGCCCGGTATGCAACAAGGTACCGGAGTCCAGTTCGTTATGGTACCTTGACGCGAGTGGAGGCTAGTACAGGCGCACGCCCCGCCGTCCCGGCTCCTGGAACATATGTACAGTATCGAGGAAGCGGACTTGGCGGGAACGGTAGGTCATGGCGAGCGTGTGGGTGCGGCAGCCATCGCCGAAGAAACGGACGCCGTGGAGTAAAGCGCCTTCGGTGACGCCGCAGGCGGCGAAGATGATCTCGTTGCCGGGGGCCAGGTCGCGAGCGGTGTAGATGCGCTTGGGATCCTTGATCCCCATTTTTTCCACGCGCGCCTCGAGTTCCGGCGTGTCCACGCGCAGGCGGGCCACCATTTCGCCGGAAAGGCAGCGCAGGGCCGCGGCGGTCAGAACGCCTTCGGGGGCGCCGCCGGTTCCGAAAACCGCGTCGACGGCCGCGCCGCGCACCGCAGCCGCAATGCCGGCCGAGAGATCGCCGTCGGGGATCAGGCGGATGCGCGCTCCCGCCTGGCGGATCTGCGAGATTAATTCGTGATGCCGCGGACGGTCCAGCACCATGATGACCAGATCCTTCACCTGCCGGTCCAGGCAATGGGCGATGGCCTTGAGGTTGTATTTGACCGGCGCGTCGATATCCAGGGCGTCGCGGCAGGCCGGGCCGGCGATGATCTTGTCCATGTAGCAATCGGGCGCATGCAGCAATCCGCCCGGCTCCGACGCAGCCAGCACCACCATGGCGTTGGGCGTGCCGCTGGCGCACAGGTTGGTCCCTTCCAAGGGATCGACGGCGATGTTGACGCGGGGGAATTCGACGCCGGCGGGAGCGGGGGCGCCCACGGGCTCGCCGATGTAGAGCATGGGCGCCTCATCGCGTTCGCCTTCGCCGATGACGATGGTGCCGGCCATTTCCACGGTTTCGAAGGCGTGGCGCATAGCCTGGACGGCGGCTTGATCGGAAGCCTCCGCGTCGCCCTGCCCCATGGTCCGGGCCGAAGCGATGGCAGCTTCTTCGACAACATTGACAAAATCGCCCAGGAGATCCCGCTCAATCCGGCTGGTGGCTGGCGATGTTTTCGGTGCGCTCATGGTTATCTCTAATGGCCTTGTCATCTTATCAGAAGGCTCGCTGGGGGCGTATTTCTCGTAGGGCGCGTACTGTTGACGGAGCATACTTGTAAGCTATATATCGGTAGGCATGGGACATCGCTTCAGGGTCCTGACTTTTGCGTTCGCGGCAGCCCTCGCGGTTAGCGCGAAAGCGCAGCCTCCAGCGGCCAGTCCTCGGCCGGAGAAAATTCTGGACGAATATGTGCGGGCCGTGGGCGGCGCGAAGGCGATGGCCGGGATCCAGACCGAGACCATCGCCGGAAGCCTGAGTGAGGCTGCGTCCGGAGCAGCCGGTTCCTTCGCGCGGATTGTCAAGGCGCCGGATCGCTATTACTCGGAGATGGTGTCGGGGCCTGAGCGGTTCATCGAAGCCTATAACGGGAAGTCCGCCTGGGGCCAGGTTGCGCAGGGCGAGGCGCACACGTTAGCCGCGGCCGATGCCCGGGAGGTCGAGGCCGAGAGTGAATACTGGAATAGCCGCCTGGCCGACACGAAAAAGGCCAAGTTGGGCCTGAAGCTGGTGGGCGTGGAAAAGGTGCGCGGCCGCGACGCGTTTCATCTGCAGGTGACCGTTGCCCAGGGCATCGTGCGCGAGGTTTACTTCGACACGCAGACGCACCTGATTGTCCACGAAGAAGGCGGCGGTGAGCAACGCGATTATGCCGACTACCGTGCGGTGAACGGCATCCGGATGCCGTTCGAAATCGAGGTGCACAAGGGCGGCCATGACTACACGGTTTCGGTTACGCGCGCCGAGGTGAATTTGCCGGTGGACAACTCGGTCTTCGACTTTCCGAAATCGGCGGCGGTGGCCCTCCCGGACATGAAGGCTCTGTTCCTGGACCTGGGAAAGAATCAGAAGGAACTCGAAGAGTTGCGCCACCAGTACACCTACCACATGACCATGGAAACCGAGCTATTGGATTCCAAGAATCTCGCCAAGGGCGAGGAAGTGCGTGAGTTCGACGTTCTGCCGCTGGAGGGCGGCGGGGACATGTCGCACTACGTGGGCAAAGACGGCAAGCCTTTGGAGGGCGACGAAAAGAAGAAGGCCGACGCGGAGTTCGACAAGAACTACGCCAAGGCCACCAAGGAAAGGGCCAAACAGCGGGCTGAAGACGAGGCCCATCCGGAAAAGGCCGCCAAAGAGAAAGCCAAGGCGGACAAGGAGGACGAGGCCAACGTCTCGTCCATCCTCCGCGCCGAGTTGTTCACCAATCCGCGCCGCGAGCGCTTTCGAGGGCAGGAGGTGCTGGCGTTCGATTTCGCGGCGAATCCGGATTACAAGCCGAAATCGACGAGCGAACGCTTGGCGCAATCGCTGGCGGGCATGGTCCTGGTGGATGAGCAGGCCCACGAGGTAGTGCGCGTGGAAGCGCATTTCAACGCCGGGTTCAAACTCGTGGGCGGCGTGTTGGCTTCGGTGGGCAAAGGATCGTACTTCGTCTTCGAGCAGACTAAGGTGAACGGCGAGGTGTGGCTGCCGTCCTATTCCGAGTTCCACATCGATGTGCGGGTTCTCCTGTTCAAGGCCAGGGCCAACGGCATCCAGCGCTTCACGGACTACAAGAAGTACGACGCCGCATCGAAGATCGTGGCAGTCGTGCCGTAGAAGACTTACAGCTTAGAAGGCTCACAGCTTCCGATGCATGCCGGGAGCGACGGTCATCTCGTACTCCATGGGGCAGCCGAAGCCGTCGACGTGGACGCCGAGCTCGCGGAAGGCGTCGAGAGCCATCAAGCGGCGGTGCGCGTTGAAGGTCATGATGTGGGCGAAGACGCCGCCATAGGAGAAGGTTTCCGGAGGTTCGCACAGAGCATCGACGAACGTGTCGTCCCAGCCGCCGCGGCAGCCGGCCTCGCGCATAATGCGGTCCAGTTCCGCGTCGGTTTGTTCCAGACGCTTCTGCATGGCGCGCGGAGTGCGTCCCTCCGGCGGAGGGCCGTTCATATCGAGAGACTTTCCGGAGAGCGCAGCGGTCCAGACTTCCTTGGTGAAGACGATATTTTCCAGAAGCTGGCGCAGAGTGTTGGTGCGTTCCCGCCAGGGCAGGATTTCAATCACAACCTTCAGAGGCCGGTCAAGCTGTTCATCGGTGAGAGTGGCGGCACAGGCCAGCAGGCGCTGTGTGTGCCAGGAGTCATTGCCGGCAAAACGGTCGAATAAGTCCATGTTGACTGCTCCTTCTTTGTGGATGGTGGTTCCGGGCGATATGAAGTGAATTCCGTTAGGCGACGGCAGCCAGAAGCGGCCGGAGCCGATTCTGCGGTAGAGGCTGGGCGAGGCGGAGTAGGCTTTGCGGAACGCGCGCGTGAAGGCTTCGAGCGAGGCGTAGTTGGCGTCGAACGCGATTTCCGTCACTGGTTTCGTAGTGTTGGCCAGAGTCCATCCGGCGCGCTCCAAAAGCAGCCTGCGGCGCATCGCCGCCGGAGTCTCTTCCACCAGGGCGCGAAACAGGCTGTGAAACTGAGTGCGGCTGTGGAAGGCCCGCCGGGCGAGATCGGCGGTGGAACAGGCCTCTTCCAGAGAATCGAGAACCACGTTGGTCAGGCGCCCGGCTTGTTGCTTGGGGTCCACGTCTTTTGGGTCCACTTCAAGAGAATCGTACCCGAATCCGGGCCGGAGCGCCTGATGATTTGTGCGAAATCTGCCGGGCGTGAGTTCAAGATACAGTGAGCAGATGGATCTTCCGTTTCGGGTTTTGCAAGGGAGGTTTGTGCGGTTGGAGCCGTTCTCGCCCGGTCTTAAAGAGGAGGTTCGCGCGGCGGTCGATTGCGACCCGGAGACGTGGGCGATCATGGCGGCCAACGCAACCGGCGAGCGATTCGAGGAGTACTGGAGCGCGGCCTGCGGCGCGCCTTCGACGGAGCGCCTGGCTTACGCGATCCGGCGTGTTGCGGACGCGAGAACGATCGGCATGTCGACCTTCTATACGACTCTTGCGAGCCAGCACGGGGTGGAGATTGGAACTTCGTTCTTACACCCGGAAGCTCGCGGGGGCGCGTTCAATCCTGAGACCAAGCTGCTGATGCTGGACCACGCATTCTCCAACGGGGCGGCTCGGGTTCAGTTCCGGGTCGATACCCGCAACCAGCGCAGCCAGGCTGCGGTCATGAAATTGGGCGCGGTTAGAGAAGGCGTCTTAAGGCGCGACCGCCTGACTTGGACCGGCTACCTTCGAGACACCGTCTATTTCTCGATTCTCGACCGCGAATGGCCGGAGGTGAGGCTCCGGCTGGAAAGCCGGCTTGCGGCTTTTGCGGCCCCCCGAGACTAAAACGTGAATCGACCGACCAATTGGCCTTGCCGCGGGAGGTTGGCGCCCGACGACGTCGCCGTGTTGATCCATCCGAAGCCGGAGGCGTACGACTCGCCCGCCGAGCAGCCGCCGACCTTGCCGTTGGCGCCATAGCAGGTGGGCGCCGTCTGGGGGCTGACGGTGCTCGGGTTGATCAATGCAGTGCGATTGAAGATGTTGGTGAATTCCGCCCGGACAGAGAGGCTATAGCGTTCCTTGATGCGGAACAGGCGTCCGATGCCGGCGTTCTCCACAGGCCGGCGCTGCTGCCGGAGGGCGTTATAGTACTCCGCCCCGCCGAACTGGCCGGGAGCAGGGTTGACCCACGCCGCTGGATTCAGCACGATGGTCTTATTCGGGTCGAAGCAGTGGCAGTTGACATCTTGCTGGAAGAACGGCTGGCCCGTCGGGATCTGATATTGGTTCGTCAGGAAAGTGAGGTTGGCCAGCGAAGCCGAGGCGAGAGAGGTCGGATAGCCGGCGGTATTGGCCGCCGGAGCCGCAAGAGGCAGTCCGCTCGCATATGCGCCGAACGCGTCGATGGTCCAGTCGCGAACGATCTGCGACACGATCTTTCCTCCCCATGACGGCAACCTGTAGTCGATGCTGAAGCGAGTCACGAAAGGTTGGTCGTACTCACCAATGCACTTGGCCAGGGCGTAATCTTCGGGGTCGGGAGTTCCGCAGAAGCTGGTTAGCGACTTGGACCAAGTGAAACCGAACGTGGCCTGAAGCCCGTGAGAAAGCCGCTGCGTGGCCGTTGCCTGCAGCGAGTTGTACCAGGTTTCGCCGAGCGGCGCTTCAATCACGGCAGGATTCGAGTTGAACTGTGGGTACGGTCGCAAGGATTGGGCCACAGAGGCGGTCAGGGGGAAACCGGCAAAAGGAATTTTGCCCTGGAACGGTCCGGCGGCGGCCGAACCGACGGGCGCCAGCAGTTCTGCCAGGTTCGCCGGATTGCTGAGACTCAGCCCGTAATTGCTCAAAATCTGCGGGCTGAGCCAATTGTAGACCGCCATCTGCCCGTTGGTGTCGTTATAAGTCGGCCACCAGACTCCGCGATTGCCTACGTAAGCCGCCTCGACCACGAGATCCCGGGTGACTTCGCGCTGGATGGTGAAGCTGTATTGCAACTGCCGGGCCGGTCTTCCGGCGTTCTGATCCATGTATTGCGGAGCGGTGTTGGGGATGATTCCGCCCGCCGGATAGACGCCGGGGCTCAAATTCGGCCACGCGATGTCAGCGGGCGTGACGGGAACGCCATTGATCGTCACGCCTCGGCCCCAGGTCATGATGCCCTGGCCGGGAACGGTCGGGCCCCAGGAAGTGGTCGGACTTGCGTTACCGGAGGCATTGCCAAAAAGCTGGCCCGCGCCCACGCCGGAGTAGACCACGCCGAAGCCGCCGCGAAGCACGGTCTTCGGCGTCAACTGATACGCAAAGCCGAGGCGCGGTCCGAAGGCGTAGGGATAATTGTTCGCGAATTGGCAGTTACAGGTGGCTTGGTAAATCGTCGCGCCGGGATGGCCTCCGGCGGTCGGGTTGGCCAGGGTCGGGTCAAATTGCGGCGAACGGCCGTATTGCTCCTTATAATACGTCGAGTAGTCGTAGCGCAGGCCGTAATCCAACGTGAATTTCGGCGTGATCTTCCAGCTATCCTGCGCGTACAGTCCCAATTCGTGATCCCCATAGCGCACATCGTAGGGAGGAGCGATGCGGGCGTGATCCACGTCACCCAGCAGGAAGCTGGCGTAGTTAAAGCCGGGGGTGAAGGTTCCGCTGCCGTTAGAAACGCCCGCTCCGTTTACAATACTCACCTGATAGGGCTCGGCGGTTTCCGCGGCGGAGTAGGTAAACGATTCCGACTCGACGCCTGTCTCGTAAAATCCCCGGAAGTCCAGGCTTCCGCCGAACTTGAAGGTGTGATTGCCTTTGACCCAGGTCAAGTTGGCGATGTTGTTGAAAGTGGAGAAAAGATCATCGGCGCGCGCCCCTGGGCCAAGCGTCGTGGCGCCGCCGCCCAAAGCATTGGAGAGGCCGGCGATGTTGGGGAATGTCGTCAGGCTCTCAAAGGTCGGGCTACAGAGACCCAGATTCGTGCAAGGACTGTTATATTGCGGGGTCACGGACGGGCGTCCCAGATCGTCTGTGTTGAAACCGACGCCTAAATGCAACAGCAGCGTCGGCGTGATGGTGTGATCGTAGTTCAAACGCAACGCCTTCGAGTAAATGCCCGCGCCGAAGGTCCCGGAAATAGGTTGAGGTAGGCCGTCCTCGCCGTAGCAGGTCAGGCAGTAGCTGCCGGTGCGGCTCCAGAAGAACGAAATCTTGTCTTTGGCTCCGATAATCTGGTCGAGCTTGAGATCTGGAATAAAGGTCGTCCGGTGTATTGCCTCGGTGTTCTGGAAGTTATTGATGGCGCTGTTGGTGTTGCATAGGCCGCCCGCGATGCACACGGACTGAGGAAACAGAGCCTGCATCTTCAGAGACACCGGGTCCAGGCTCGTGGAAGGGATGCTATTGCCCATAAACGGACTAGTGGCAATTTGTCCATTCGGCGCCGTTTGCCGCGCAAGGGGATCGAAAATCTCATTGGCGAAGACGGTGTTTCCCAGCGGATCGGTTCCGAGATTGTGATTGCCCGCGGCCGTTTCCGCGCCGCTAAAATTGCCGGCCTTGTACGCCGCCGTCGGAAGCGTGATCGGCGTCGGCAGATAGTTATTATTCTGGATGAACTGCTCCCAACCGAAAAAGAAAAACGTCTTGTTGCGGCCGTTGTAGACTTTGGGAATCCATACCGGACCGCCCAGGGTAAGGCCATAGTCGTTGCGCCGCACTGCCGGGCGCGACAATCCGCCCGCGCCGTTATTGGTGAACGGTACGCCCCCGTTCAAATCCTCGTTCTCCAGATAATCGTAAGCGCTGCCGTGAAACTGATTCGTGCCCGACTTCATGGTCATATTCACCACCGTGCCGCCGGTTTGGCCGAACTCGGCCGAGTAGTTGCTGGTCTGATAGGTCATCTCCGCGATGGAGTCCTGTCCGGGCTGGTTTTCCTGTTGGGACTCCTGCGCCATGATGTTGGTGTTATTCATGCCATCGACCAGGGCCGTCTCCGACGCGTAGGGGTTGCCGTTGATATGCACCGTCAGTCCCAAAGAATTGTTGTTGGGGCCCAGAGCCAGCGCCCCGGGAAGCATGAACGAGGAGGCGTACGGGTTGCGGACGCCGGAATTGTCCCCGCCCACTTGGAGCAGCGGCAATTGGTCCATAGTCTGCGTGGCGACCGTCTGGCTTAACTCGCCGCTTTCGGTTTTGAGCAACGTGGCCTCGGTGGTGACCGTCACCGACTCCGCCGTGTTGCCCACTTCGAGCGCGGCGTCAACGCGGATGGTCTGAGCATTCTGCACCACCAGGCCCTGCCGGACAAACTTCTTGAATCCGGGCGCGGTGATATCGAGTTCATAGGTACCCGCCGGCAGTTCCGGCAGCGTGTAGTTTCCGGTGCTGGAACTCGCCACCGGGTATCGGGCGTTGGTTTCGGTATTACGGGCTTCGAGCGAAGCATTAGCGACCACCGCTCCCGCAGGATCGACTACCGTGCCCGTGATGGTGCCACCGCTTTGAGCCAGCAGGGCTCCTGAAACCAGAACGCCGAGGATAAGAGCTGAAAAGCGCATATGACCTGTTCCTTTCGATTCAGTCGAGGAAACGAGACACTTGGCCGAAGAACTGGCTTCGGCTTTCTTAAGTTCAGTCCTAGTACCAAGCTCGCGATTATATTGCGGGCGCGCGACGGCGTCTATAGGATGTAACCGATACGACACATCAACAGAATTGATGGATATGGACGCGTTGTGATATTCCGGAATTATCAACAGCCGAGGGCAGTGGGCCACACGGCGGCGGTAACGCTGTCGGGCTTTACTTCAATGGATCTAGCAGCGGGATGTCCTTGATCGCCTTGGGCGGTGGAACGGAGCGGAGATAAGCGTAAATATCTGTCAGTTCGGCGTCGGTCACGACTTTTTCGGTGAACGCGGGCATGCCGCCCGCGGACGGTGGCGTTTGTAGCAGCCGTCGGCGAGGAAGAGTTTTTCGCTGTTGCTGGCGTTGCGCCTCCCCCCGATTTCGCTCTAGCGACGCTGTGCGTTCAGCCAAGTGGAATGCCAGCCTCGCCGGCGAACCGGCTGCGGAAGTCTGTCCAGTCATCACCGTCCCGGGCAAGGACCTGGGCGACATCGAACCATGAGTTCGTGGTTGGCGATTCCTGCATCAGTTTATCCATGCTGAGGCCAGCCTTCGAAATGAGCGTCCAGAAATCCCGAAAGCCCTGTTGCTTGGCCTTCCGGTGCGACTTCTCCGCTTCCCCGGCGCGATTGTGGGCGTTACTGACGTCTGTCCCGCCCTTGATCTCTATGGCCACTTTGTTTCGCAGTTTGCCTTCAAACTCTTCCTGGATGCGGATGTCAGGATCAGTGCTTAATGCGAGAACAACCTTGCGCTTCGAGGCGTTAGTGATGGTGATCTTCTTGGCGTCCCGGCTAACAATGAAATCCCTTACGATTTCGGCGACAGAAACGAAAACGTCAAGGGTAGCCTTCTTGCCGATGGCGTTATTATTGCTTCCGTACAGCTGCGCGCCCAGGGTGAGCAAGGGAAGCTCGGAAACATCGCGGGCCGTGATCTTCGGAGAGATCTGGCGGAGCAGGTCAGCAAGGTGCTCGATCATGACGGCGCAAAACGTTTCGATGTCCGGCCGTTTCTTCAGATTCAGCAGGCCGCGGGACTCCATGCTCTTGAATGGCCCCATGTCCGTCCCTTTGCGATAGAACCGCTTTTGGGAGACACCGAGCAAAAGACGGTAATACCCGATCAATGAAGGTTGCTTCTCCAGAACGGCGGGCATTGGAAAGACATGTTCGTCGCGAATGCCCGCGGACGCCAGGATTTTTTGCGCGTCCTTCGGTACCAGCCGGGAGATTTGCCTCTTGAGTAGGGCCGGATCAATCTCGCCCAACGCCGCGCTCAGGGCGTCTATGAGCACCGTTTTCCGGGCAGAGACAAGCATCTGGTGAAAGATAACTTGTCGCGATGGACTCAGCGGCTTGGCGCTCACCGGATCAAATCGCCGTTCAGACGGCCCTCCGCGATTCGCAGATACGACGGGTTCAGTTCGATGCCTACGAAGCGGCGGTTCAGTTTGAGCGCGACCAGCCCCGTTGTGCCAGAACCGATGAAGGGATCAAGGATCAAATCATGCGGGCCCGATCCAAGTTTGATGCATGGTTCTACAAGCGACGGCGGGAACGTCGCGAAGTGGGCTTCGGCGTAAGGACGGGTGTGGATATCCCATACAGTGCGCGCATTCCGGCCGTTCGGCCCGCGTACGGCTGAGGGGTCATAGCGATAGTGCTCGCTTTTGCTGAAGAGAAACATGTATTCATGGCTGCGGGTGGGGCGATCCTTTACACTTTCCGGCTGGCAATTGGGTTTATTCCAAATGATGTCTGCGCGAAGGTACCAGCCCTCCCTTTGCAGCGCGAACGCAAGCAACCACGGGACGCCGATCAGATCCTTCGGCTTTAGCCCTTCAGGGGTCGCAGGGCGAACACTCATCGCTCTTATCGGATTCTTTTTGTCGGTGTCCCTCCAGGTGCGGCCCCCGGATGTGTAGGAATCACCTATGTTGAGCCAGAGCGTGCCGTCCTCCTTAAGGACCCGACGCACCTGGGCGAACACCTGAGCCAGATGATCGATATAGGCGAAGACGGAATCTTCCAGCCCGATCTGGCCGGGTATGCTGTAATCGCGCAGAGACCAGTAAGGCGGCGATGTGACACAGCTCTGGAAATGGCCGGTAGGCAGGCCAGCGAGTACACTTTCCGCGTCCCCGCAAATTAGCGCAGAAGAGCTGTTGCCCGCCGTAAAGATCGCCTCGATCGCCTCCGTTTCCGTGCTGTCAAAGCAATGGACTCGACCCTCTCCCGCGAACAGGTTGGGGACGAGGGTTACCGGGCCGTGTTTCGACGAACGACGGCGGCTCGTTGCAGCCCTCTGTTGATGCACCTTTAGGGCCTTTGCCTCATGGAGGGAATCTCAAAAAACAGTTTAACAAGTAACCCTGCGGTCACTTCAATGGATCTAGCAGCGGGATGTCCTTGATCGCCTTGGGCGGTGGAACGGAGCGGAGATAAGCGTAGATATCTGTCAGCTCGGCGTCGGTCACGACTTTTTCGGTGAACGCGGGCATCGCGCCCGCGGGGCGGCGGACATAGCGGATCAGAGCCTGGAGATTGAGCACCGGAGGGCCGATGCGAGCGCCGTCCTTGGTGCCCTGGCCGACGTAGCCGTGGCATTCGTAGCACCCGTCGCGGAGGAAGAGCTTCTTGCCGTTGTCGGCATTTCCCGCGGGAGGCGGGGTTTGGGTCCAGGCGACGCCGGTGAGGAACGCGGCCGCAGTGACCAGTAGCAACGTGAGTTTCATGCGCTACCTCGGCTGAGTCAGGACGTCGATCAATGCCGGCTCGCCGCGCTTGACCACCTGAATAGCGGCTTTGAGAGCGGGGCCGAGGTCCTTGGGATCGCTGATTGGACCGGCGCTGTACATGCCGTAGGCCTTGGCCATCGTCGCGTAGTCGATATTGGGATCGGTGATGGTGGTGCCGATCTTAGCGCGGTCGATGCCGCGCTGGGCGCGCGAAGCCATATCCTGCACATACATTAGCTCCTGATGATAGGCGCGGTTGTTGTGCATGATGGTCAGCAGCGGAATCTTGTGATGCGCGGCGGTCCACAGGACGCCGGGAGCGTAGTTCAAGTCGCCGTCGCACTGGATATTGACGCTGATGCGGCCGTACTTGCGATTGGCCAGCGCGGCTCCCACCGACGCGGGCGCCTGGTAACCCACTCCATAAGCTCCGTGGCCGCCGATGTACTGATAGTGCTTGGTGAAATCCCACAGGCGCAGAGGCCAGTAACTGAAGAAGGTGACGTCGGAGACCAGCGACCAATCCTCGCCCTTGAGCTGGTTCCACAGCTCGGCGGAGACGCGGGCGGTGGAGATGGGACTGGCGTCGAAGCCGAAGGCGGCGGCATCCAGATCGCGCTGGCGAGTCCGGGCCGCGGCATCGGCGTACTTCTTGCCGCGAGCCTCGAAGGCCTGACGCCGGTCGGCGGTGATCAATTTCTTGCACGCCTCGATCAAAGCGGGGAGGCTGGTTTCGGCGTCAGCGGCGATGGAGAGATCGACTTCGGCATAGCGGCCGAAGTCCTGATAATTGCTCTTGGAATAAAGGTCGCCCGAGAAGATGTGGATCAGTTTCGCGCCGGGCTTGGTGGTGGCGCGGGTGTCCATGCCGAGTTTGTTTACTGGGGTCATGGAGTGGGTGGCGTACCACAGGTCGGGCACATCCAGGCCGAGGATGACGTCCGCGTCGGCGACAGTGGCGCTTCCATATAACGGATGCCGGGTGGGGAAGTTCATGCGGAAGTGGCGATCCTGGACGGGAGCTTGCAGAAGCTCGGCCAACTCGATCACGGAGGCGAGGCCGGCGGGAGTGCGCGCAGCGCGGCCGGCAACGATGAGGGGGCTCTCCGCGGCGACCAGCATCTTCGCGGCTTCGGCGATGGCGGCGGAATCGCCGGCCGGCGGCTGGGAGAGATTGAGTTTAGGGATGCGAAGCTTACCGCGGTCTTCTTCGGGTACCGGCTCTTCCTGCATCACGGCGTCAGCGATGATGACCACCGGCTCCATGGGCGGCGTCATGGAGATTTTGTAGGCGCGGACGGCGGATTCGGCGAAGTGCTGGAGCGACACAGGGGCGTCGTCCCACTTGGTGTAGTCGCGGACCATGGAGGCGGCGTCCTGGACGCTGTGGGCCCATTCCACGTCGCTGCGGCGCCAGGTTTCGTCGGCGATGTTGCCCAGCAGAACATACACCGGCACCCGGTCCGCATAGGCGTTGTAAATCGCCATGGAGGCGTGCTGCAGGCCGACCGTGCCGTGCGCCATGATCATCATCGGCTTGCCTTCGATCTTGAAGTAGCCGTGCGCCATGCCGACCGAGGATTCCTCGTGGCAGCAGGTGAGGAGCTCCGGATTCTGGTTGGGGCTGCCCTTGAAGTTGATCAGCGATTCGTGCAAGCCGCGGAAGCTGGAGCCAGGGTTGGCGGCCACATATTCGAAGCCGAGGGACTTGATCACCTCGGCCATGAAGTCGGAGCCGGGGCGGTCCGTGGTGTAAACGTCGACGTGCGGCGGAGGGGTGGTTTCGCGTGCGGCCTGGGCGGCGTTGGGCAGGGGAGCATTGCCGCGCTGCGCCTGCTGAGCCGGTGGCTGAGCTTGCGCTGGTTGTCCTTGGGCCAGCTTCGGCTTCGCAACTAGCGCTGCGGCGCCGGCGGCCGCGCCTTTCAGGAAATTGCGGCGTCCCGTAGCGGTTCTCTTCATGGAGCCCTCCTTGTACCTGTAGAGCTTAGTCCTCATCTAGATTGCCACAGATGCGCCTGATTGACACGGGGGTGGACTGGATTCCGGGCGCGAGTCCGCTCAAAATGGAAGTCAGTCATGAAAGCGATCATTGGAATCTTCGTTGCGCTGGCGACCTGGTCGGCGTTGGCGCTTCTTGCCCAGACCCCCGGTACTCCCGGTGCACCGCCGCCAGGTGCATTTCCAGGAGGAGCCAAAGCCGGTCCGCCAAAACCGGCCGGTGAAGTGTTGTTCGGGAGCGAATGCGCCACCTGCCACGTGGGCGGGGGAGACAACCGCGCTCCCGCTCTCGAAACACTGCGGCAGATGCCGGCCGATGCGGTGTTGACGGCGCTGACCACGGGCCGGATGTCGGCCCAGGCGCAACACCTCTCGCCGGCCGATCGCATAGCGGTGGCCGAGTTTGTCACCGGGAAGGCAGTCAGCGTTTCCCAGCCGGTCGCGCAAGGCGGCCAGTGCGATGAGAAGTCCGATGCGAAATCGCGAGGGTCGGCTGAAAGCTTGGCCGCGGGACTCGGCGACGGTCTTGCAGCTAAAGCCTCGTGGAATGGTTGGGGCGGAACTCCCGCAGGCAGCCGCTTCACGGAAAGCGGAGGCATCAGCGCGGCAGACCTACCGCGGCTTAGGCTCGCCTGGGCGTTTGGATTCCCGCGGGCGTTGTCGGCGCGGACGCAGCCGACAATAGTGGGCGACTGGCTGTTCACGGCGAGCGAAACCGGTGAGGTGTTTGCGCTGGAGGCCAAGACCGGGTGCACGCGTTGGAGCTATCAGGCCAAGGCCGGCGTGCGGGGGGCTTTGAGTGTAACGGCTCTTGGCTCGGGCAAGTTCGGCGTGTATTTCGGCGACGGGCAGGCGAATGCTTACGGCCTGGACGCGGTCACCGGCAAGGAGCTCTGGACGATGAAGGTGGAATCGCACCCGAACGCAAGCGTGACCGCGGCTCCGGTGGTCTACGAAGGCAGGGTGTATGTGCCGGTCTCCGCGGTGGGTGAGGAGTCGCGCGGGCAGGATCCCACGTACGCCTGCTGTTCCTTCCGCGGCAGTGTTTCGGCGATCGATGGCCGCTCCGGCGAACTGCTGTGGAAGAGTTACACCATCACGCAGGAGCCTGCTCCACGCGGGAAGAGCAGCACTGGCGTGGAGCTGTTGGGACCCGCGGGCGCTGGCGTGTGGGGCGCGCCCACGCTGGATGCGAAACGCGGCGTGCTGTATGTGGGCACGGGCAACGGGTATGCGGGGCCGGAGCAGAAGGAAATGAACGCGGTGATCGCCATCGACCTGAAGACCGGCGCACACAAGTGGGTGCAGCAGACCGTACCGAAGGATGTCTGGCTGGGGCGGTGCCAAAGCCAGAGTAACGCGAAAGGCACGCAGGTGAACCCCAATTGTCCGGACGAAGAGGGGCCGGATTTCGATTTCTCCGCCGCACCTCTGATCACCACCACCCGTTCGGGCCGCGATCTGATCGTGATTCCGCAGAAGTCGGGCGTGATCTGGGCGCTGGACCCAGATAAGGGTGGTGAAGTGGTGTGGCAGTTTCGCTACGGCCAGGGCAGCGGCCTGGGAGGCCAGTGGGGAGCGGCGGCCGACGGAGTCAATGCCTATATCGGGACGGGCGACGCATTCAGCCCCAACCCGGGGGGAATGCACGCCGTGAGCCTGGAAACCGGCAAGCTCGCGTGGGCCATGCCTCCGCAGCCCAAGCTTTGCGGCACGGTGCGGGGTTGCTCCGGGTCGCAAGCCGGCGCGATCTCGGCGATTCCTGGCGCGGTGTTCTCGGCCGGCGGCGACGGCGGCTTGCGCGCCTATGCGAGCTCCGATGGCTCGATTCTGTGGACGTTCGATACAAATCGTCCTTTCAAGACCGTCAACGGCGTGGATGCCAACGGCGGCTCGATAGACGGTCCGGGAGTGGTGGTCTCAGGCGGGATGCTGTACGTGAACTCGGGCTACGGCGGCATCGCTGGCCGGCCAGGGAACGTGCTGCTGGCCTTCCGGGTGGAGTAGGCAATCCCCGGTGGTTCTCGGGCTGTACTCGTGAGACTCCTTACCAGCCGACGCGCTTGTGCGGCGCTTCCGGCGGAGGAACCTTCGCCAGAATCCAGGTGTTGATGGCGTCGAAGACCTGCTTGCGATTGGTCTCCAGCATCATAAAGTGGCCGTTACCGAGGATGCCTTTGTCTTTGAGCGACAGATCCGTGGCGTCGCAGCCGGCCTGCTTGAGGAACGCGGTCACCGGCGCACCGCGGCGCGTGGAGCGCTCCGCGGTCACGTAGGCGATGGGGATGCCGACGAAGTTCTTCAGCTTGCGCGCAGGATCCTTCTGCATCTTGTATGCCGGGTTGCCGTTGGCTGCGGCGACATCGACGGTGGAGAGTTGGCTGGGATCGGTGACGGGCGGATCGTAAGCGAGCGGTAGCTCGCTCAGGCCATATGTTGCACCCTGCATGAAAGGCGTTGCGCCCGCGCCCTCGACATCGACGATGCCTTTGACCAGCATGGGACGCTCATTCATCGCGAGCCAGGCGAAGGGTCCGCCGGCGGAATGCACCACGATGATGGATGGCCCGATGCGGTCCAGCATCTCCGCGGCTCGGCTGGCCCAGAGTTTGTGCATGGCGACGTTATCGGTGGGCGTCGAGTTCTGTCCGGCCTGGAATTGCTGGATGTGCGGATCCTTATCGTCGGCCGAGCCAACCCAACGGCGGTTGGGGTCCTGCGCGCCGCGCTGGAAGTCCGGCACCACGCTGGCGTAGGTGAAGACGGGGCCAATGTCGCCGAGCGAATCCTTGAACCACGGTGCGCGGCCTTGACCGGGACGGTCCACGATGTAGGTCTTGTAACCGGCCTGGGCGAAATAGTGGGCCCAGCCGGCTTCACCATCGCCTCGGCCGAAGTAGTGCGTGCCTTGGCCGCCGCCTCCGTGCACCAGGACGATGTTGACGGGGTGCTTGACCACTTGCGGGATCAAGTATTGGTAGTACATCTGTCCGGTGAAGATGGTCCCGTAATCGACCTTCTTCATTTCCAGGCCGACCCAGTGATAGCCCTGATCGGCCAGCTTGAGCGACGCCGTCTCGGCGTTTTTGGCCGCCGCTTTGGGTTGCTTGATCGAGGCCTTGTTGGGAAGGGTGACATTCTTGTTCAACCAATCCAGGATGGGCTGAAGCACCTCACGATTATTCTTCTCCAGCATCATGGCGTGTCCGTTGCCGTGGACGCCGTGATCGGCCAGGCGGATTTCATCGGCGCGCACGCCGGCTTGTTTGAGATAGGCGACCGCGCCAGGAACCGGCAGCACGAAGGACGCTTCCGAGGTGACGAAGGTGATGGGGCAGTCCTTCCAATTCTTGAGCTGGTGCGCGGGCTCCTCTTGAATCACGTAAGGACGGATGCCCAGCTTGGCGTCTTCCGGCGTGGGGTCCACCATCTTGGTCTTAATCTCGGAGGGATCCTTGACGGCGGGTTCGTACTCGACCGGAAGGCTGATGAGGCCCCAGCGGTTCGGTCCGGAGAGAGCGGCGCCGCCCGCGCCTTCCACCACGACGATGCCTTTGACCAGCTTCGGACGAGCTTCCAGCGCGTAAAATCCAAAAGGTCCGCCGGCGGAGTGGGTCATGAAGATGGCGGGGCCGATTTTATCGAGAAGCTCCGCGGCGTTCTTCTGCCACACTACGACCTGCGACTCCTTGATGATGCCCATGCCGTTGCCGAAGGAGCCGCCCTGGGAAGCGACGAGCTGCTGAAGTTCGGGCGTGTTGACCTCGCCGGTGCCGGGCCATTGATTGTGCAGATGGGCGTTGGGCGCGGGATTGGCGGCCTTGGCGCGCTGCGGGGTGAACATGCCGGAGATGCTCTCCAGAGTTTGGGCTCGCGGGCTGCCGCCGTGCAGGTCGGGATGAAAGGGCGAGCGGCTATGGCCGGGGCGGTCGACGATGTAGACGCGGTAGCCCTCTTCGAGCAGCATGGTGGACCAGCCCCGGCGTCCGTCCACCGTGCCCATCCAATCGAGACCGGAACCTCCGCCGCCGTGGATCAGCACGATGGGGAAGGGATGGCGGACCTTGGCGGGGATTTGATACTCGACATACATCTGCTTGCCGGAGACGACGGGCGAGGTGCCGCCGGGGAGGGTGACGTTTTCGACCCCGGTCCAGAAGAAGCTCCATTCGGCGATATCGAGGGGCTTGAGCGGCTTCGCGGCCTCAGTGGTAGCGGCCGTCAGCGCGTTCGAGCGGGCGAGCAGGGCTCCGCCAGCGGTAAGGGCTCCAAATTGGCGGCGAGTGAAGGTGTGGGAGGATTTTTTAGACGGCACGGGGTGTACTCCTTGTATGCAAGAGGCTTCCGTTCGTTATTGATATCACCTTTGAGCCGGGGAAGTCTACCTGCCGGTTCTTGGCGCAGTCTTGCGCTGGCTGGGCGTGGGTCTTACGCGGTCCGGCGTGACTTTCGCCGCGGAGATTCGGCAATGCGTTTAAGGCTTGAGCGGGCCTCCGTGCGCTTCAGGTCGGCGTAGATCCGGGCAAGGTCGTGCTTGTGCTCCGCGGCGAAGGCGTCGCGAACGGCATAGACCTCGCGAAGGACTTCGTCCTCACACCGGGTGAGCCCACTAGAAGAGTTCTTCCGGAGTACAGATGGTTGTATTCGGGTACCCATGTCTTGCCAAAATCCTTTCGACTTCCCTCCGGATGCGGACGTTCGCAATATGCCGAAAGTTCCAGGTCAGCAGGAACTCGCACTCTGCAACAGCCGCCGCTGCGATATGCACCGCATCGACTTCGGCAGTCGGTGGGATCGCTCCGGGCGCAACGAGAAACTTCGCCACCTCTATTATGGCGAGCAGCCGTGACGGCGTTTGAGCTAGGCCGGGCCGCCAAGTAGCTGAATATCGTCGTTTCGAGGTAGACTCTCGGCCGTGTGGGCTTAACCGCCATGCCTGCTACCTGTTCCCATCGCGATTTCTCAATTATCAGTCGGGGTCTTTTCGAGGTGGGTGACGACGATCATCTCGATCGGGGCTTTGCGGGCTTCCAGGCGCAGGCCGTATTGTTTGACGGCATCGAACAGGGATGGAGTGGAGTCGATGGTTCCGTCGGGCACAGGCGGGACGGTGAGCGAGGTACTGTTGACCTCCGGGGCGAAGAGCATCCTGAAATCGTATAGACCTTCGATGCCGGTCATATCGACCACGGGCCGCGCGGTGAAGCGCGACATCAGGACCGCCAGGCTGGCGAGGCTCGCGGAGGGAGCGGTGATGACGATGCCGCCGGGCTGGATTCCGAACATCATCGATGCCCTGGGCTTTCCGTCCTCGCCCAGAGCTTTGGGCGCGTTATCGTCCGGCTTCGCTTCGGACGGCTTCAGCTTGGCCCCGCCGTTACCGGCCGACAAAACGTAGACGTTTTGTTCTTTCATTTCGCGGCGGATCTCCAGCTTGAAGCGGTCGGCGAGCAGGGCCTGCAGCATCTCCGGAATTTGATCCGACGACGCGCCGGGAGGAAGCTTGGCGCTGATGGTAAACCGCGCCTTGGTCATCCAATCCGGCCCGGTGATCTGAAAATCCCTGACCCGGTACGCGCCACGGATGCAGTCGCGCAGGGTGATATTGGTGTAGTTCACCATGGCTCCGTCGGCGCTCATGCCGATGAACATGGTGTTTTCGGCGTTAGGGTCGGATGGCTTGATGGAGGCGACTTCGAACTTGGGGCCACCCGGCGCGGGCTGAGCGAGTGCCAAGCCGAGCGAGGCAAGCCAGGCGCAAGCCGCGAAGGACCTCATACCGGTATCCTAGCGCTCCGAGAGAGGTGCGGATTACTTCAGCTTGTCGTACATCACCTGCCCGCCGACAACGGTTAACACGGAGTGCAGGTGCTTGATGGATTCGTCGGGGACCTTCTTGGGGTCGAAGTAGTCGTCGCTGAGGGCGACGAGGTCGCCGAGTTGGCCGACGGCGACAGAGCCGAGAGTGTTCTCTTCGTGGAAGAACCAGCCGTTCGAGGCGGTGTAAAGGCGCATGGCCTCCTCGCGCGTGAGCTGCTGCTTGTCGTTGATCAGCACTCCGGAGGAATTTTTGCCGGTGACCATGTAGTAGATCATGGGCCAGGGATCGAGGGTCGAAATCTGAGCGGCGTCGGAGCCCGCGCCGGTATGGATGCCGCTATCGAGAATCATCCGGAGCGGCGGACCTGCGTTTGGACCACCGGCGAGATATTCGAAGGGATGCACGGCGATGCCGGCTCCCAGGGCTTTGAAGCGGTTCACGGTTTCCTGGTCGATGTGCGGAACGTGCGCGACGGACCAGCGCAGATTGGCGATGGGGGTGGTCTTGTTGACTTCCTCAAACGTGGATGCGGTCAGCTTGTCCTCGGCGAGCGAGAGGCTGTGCTGCTGGAACGGCCAGCCGTATTTGGCGACCATTTGCAGAGCCGCGGTGTAGTTGGCCGGAGGGGTGACCTGGCCGAAGAGGGGCCACTGCGTGGCGAACTCGCCGATGCCGGAGAGGCGGAGCATGTCATCGCCCAGGCTGCGCAGAGTGTTGCGGACGCGTTCGCTTAAAAGGGGAACGTCGGGGCGGGTATCCATGCTCAGGAAGAAGATGCGCAGGCGCGAGGTCATCTTGCCTTCGCGATGAAGGGCCATGTAGGCGTCGTACATGCGTGAAGGGATTCGAGCTGGCTAGGCCGTCGAAGATGAAGGCATCTTGGAGGTCGGGCGTGCCGGGGATGTTGAAGGCTCCCATATCGACGCTGGTGGTGATGCCCATGCTGGTGGCATAGTTCATGGCGTCGAGGGTGCCGCGCTTCTTGTCATCGAAGGTTTGCGCGGCGCGGAGGGCGTTGAGCGCGGCGAGAGAAGGCGCGTTGGCGCCGATGGATCCGTTAGCTCCGACCATGACGCCTTTGGAGGTGAAGAAAGCTCGTCCGGCGGAGTTGGTGGCGGCGGGGCCGGTGAAGGACTGGTAGAGCAAGACGGGGTGGTCCGAAGTGGCCGCGTCGAGCTCCTCCAGCGTAGGCATGCGCTTTTCGGCGAACTGCGCGACGTTCCATCCGCCCATTGCGGTGACGAATTCGCCCTTGGGAACTTCGGCCGCTCGGGCTTTGACCGCGGCTTGAACTTCGGCGATATTGGCGGCGGTCTCCAGGCGCAGGTCATGGCCGGGGCGCAGGCCGAGCAGCACGATGTGGTTATGGTTGTCGATCAAGCCGGGGACAACCGTGCGGCCGCCGAGGTTGATGGTCTTAGTGCAGGGGCTCAACTTTAAATCGCGAGTGGGGCCGACGGCGGCGAACTTGCCATCTTGAATGACGACTTCGCTGACGACGGTATCGGCGCCATTCATCGTGTGGATGCGGCCGTTGGTCAGGCGCAGATCGTGCGATCCGGCGCAGGAATCCTGAGCGAAGGCGGGCGCGGCGAGCAGTATAGCCGAACCCGCGAGAATGAATATTCGCAAGGAAGAACCTCCGAGCTATTCTAAACACAATGTCCGAGATCGCGGAGCGCACCCGCCGGCGCATCGACCGCCGCCTGATGCCCTTCATCCTGCTGCTGTACGTGGTGTCGTTTCTGGACCGGGTGAACGTCAGCTCGGCGGGATTGCAGATGACCAAGGAACTGCACTTCACCGACGCCGTGTTCGGCTTTGGCGGAGGGATTTTCTTCGTCGGATATTTTTTACTTGAAGTGCCGGGGAGCATTCTGGCGGAGCTGTGGAGCGCGAGGAAATGGCTAGCGCGGATTTTGATCAGTTGGGGATTCGTGGCGTCCCTGACCGGCTTCATTCATACGCGCGGCGAGTTTTACGCGATCCGGTTTGCGCTGGGGATCGCGGAGGCGGGGTTCGTGCCGGGGGTGCTGGTGTACTTGAGCCACTGGTACCGGCCGGCGGATCGAGCCAAGGCAATGGCTCTCTTCTTCGCGGGCATTCCGGCGGCGCAAGTGGTGGGTGGGCCTTTGGCGGCGGTGCTGCTGAGGATCGATTGGCTCGGGCTGGCGGGATGGCGCTGGCTGCTGATCTTAGAGGGCCTTCCGGCCTTCTTGCTGGGAGTCGCGACTCTCTACTATTTGACGGAACATCCGAAGGACGCCAAGTGGCTGGCGCCGGAGGAGCGCGCGTGGCTGGAGGGGGAGCTCGCGAAGGAGTTGGCCGCGAAGCCGAAGACGGCGGAGGGATGGATGCCGGCGATAAGGGCGCTGGCCGATCCGAGGGTGTGGCTGCTGGCGGCGATTTTGTTTCTGGGGTTGAATTCGAACTACGGGGTCGGATTGTGGTTGCCGAAGATGGTGCAGAAGTTTTCCTCTTTCGATGTTTCGCGCGTGAGCCTGATTGCGACGATTCCTTCGCTGTGCTCGCTTCCGGCGATGTTTTTGACGGGGTGGCATTCGGATAAAACGGGCGAGCGCATCTGGCACACGGCGATCCCGAGGTTTTTATCGGCGTCGGCGCTGGTGGTGTGTTTTTTCTCGGCCTCGCAGGGCGAGTTGTGGATTAGCGTGACGATGCTATCGGTGGCGACGATTGGATTTTATTCGTCGCACCCGGGGTTCTGGCCTTTGCCGAACGCGTTTTTGGGGCGAGCGGCCGCGGCGGCGAGCCTGGGGCTGGTGAATTCGTTCGGGAACCTGGGAGGGTTCCTGGGGCCGTACATGCTCGGGTTCTTTAGCGACCGCACGGGCAGTTTCGGCCCCGGGCTGTTATATCTGGCGGCGTGCTCGTTTATTTCCGGGCTGCTGGTGCTGATGCTGCTTGCGCGGCCGATGCGCCCTTGAGGGCCTGCATCTGCGCTTCCAGTTGCGCAACGGTCATTCCCGCGGGAGTCTTGCCGGTTTGGGCGACCCAGTCGCTATCGGCGATGCCGTAGACTTCGTCGACATAGGTGGAGAAGAACTGCCAAGTCATTTTGTAGATCTGGCCCCAGGAAATGACCGTGGCTCCGTCGGCGTCGTAACCCGGAAGCACCACGGCGTGGCCGCCGATGATCTTGTTGTTGGAGGGATCGACGGTCCAGATGGCGGGCGGCTCAGCGTTGGCAGGCATGATGTTCTGCGGAACGTTGAAGCCGATATAGGCGACGCCGCAATCGTTGATGGTGGACTTAACATCGTTGATATTGCGCGGGTCGACCTCGACAAATCCCAGGATCTTGTGGCGGGCCTGCCCTTTGGGGCCGAAGGGCGCGCCGGTGTTGAGGATGTATTCCAGCACCGTCTGCTCATTGCCGCCGGGGCCTTCGCCGCCTTTTTTGGGATTGTATCCGCAGGCCTGGACGTAGAGTTGCTCAACGTCCGGGTCCGGCTCCGTTGTCTCGCTGTTTAACGCGTTGAAGGACCAGACCTGGATGGCGTGATAAAACGCGGCGCAGGTGCAATCGCCCAGAGTGTCGTTGAGCATCATGCCGAAGCTCGACGGCATCTTGGCGCTGTAATTGACGGAGGGCGGAGGCGGAGCCACCTGTTTGCCGGCCAGAAGCGCGCTCAGGTGCGGAATGCGGGGGTTGTAGGAACGGGGATTCCGTCCCAATTTTCGGTGATGCGGTTGGGGTGCACTCATTTCTAGAACTCCTCTCTCTCTAGTCCTAGTGCCGATAACCCGATTTCCGTTTCAGGCCACCCCAGTGTATCCTCAATTTTCTTTTTTGGAGCGGTATTAGGGTTTCGATCCGATGACGTATATCTCCGCGGCTATATCCGGGTAACGCTCGCCTAATTGCATGAAGGCGCGGATGGTTTCGGGCGGCCAGCCTTCCATTTGGGCGTTGGAAAGAGGTTTGATCCAATACCCTCCGAAATGCTGGAGCCGCAGGCCCGCGGCGAGGAAAGCTGCGCGAAGGGATTCGGGGTCGTAGACGCGGCGATGGCCGTGGTGAAGATCGGCTTCGTTGAGCGAATGCTCATGGGGAAGCATGCCGAGCATCACTGCCGCCTGACGATGCAGGCTGCGGGCGTTGGGCACGGCAGAGCAAATGACGCCGCCGGGAGCGAGCCACGATCCGGCCCGGCGCAGAATCTCGACGGGTTCCTCGACGTGTTGCAGAACGTGGCCCATGACAATGGTGTCGAAGACCGCGGCGGGGGCGAAATCTTCGAACAGCGACCGGACCACGATGGCGTGAGGAAAGCGGTTGCGGAGGCTGGAGCAGAAGGCGTTCGCACCTTCCACCAGGGTGAGATCGGGAAAGGCGCGGGCCAGGGAGCGCGTCATCACTCCTTCGGCCGGTCCCAGTTCGAGGCAGCGAGTTCCTTTCCAGTAGCGGGCGAAGACTTCGGCGCAGTATTCGATGGTGGCGGTGTTAAGGCCACTTTTCTCCACTCCACCTTCTTGCTACACCCCCTTCTACACCCCTTTGACGATCTTCTACACCCCTTTGACGATCGATGATGGAAGCGGTCATGAGTCTACACATATGGTGGCGGGCGAGGCGATTTTTTCTCGGATGCGGTTGGCGGCGTGATATCCTCTCCTTGGGATGCCACCGTGAATAGGCGGCAAGGGTATTCCCCCAAATGAGAACCACTACGGACGATTCAACTTGCAATTTGTGGAGCATCCGGGCGTGGGCTCGCAGCTTAAAACATGGCGAAGCGGTTTGAAGGTAAAGTTGCTCTGGTCACCGGCGGCAGTTCCGGGATCGGGCGGGCGGTCGCAGTGGCGTTCGCGGCCGAGGGCGCTCGCGTGGCGCTGGGAGCGCGGCGAGCCGCGGAGGGTCAGGAGACAGTCCGGCTGGTGGAGCAGCAGGGAAGCGAGGCGTGCTTCGTCCAGACCGACGTTTCCGTTCCTGAACAAGTGCGGAGGTTGGTGGAGACTGCGGTCTCTCGCTTTGGGCGGCTGGATTGCGCGGTCAACAATGCCGGCATCGAGGGGACTCCATTCGTGCCGGTGACGGATTACTCGATCGATGTGTGGGATCAAGTGATCGACATCAATCTCAAAGGCGTGTTCCTTTCGATGAAGTACGAAGTTCCTCATCTTCTTAAACAAAAAGACGCGGCGATCGTGAACGTGTCTTCCGTGGCTGGGTTGATCGGCGGGCCGGGAGGATCGGCGTACTACGCGAGCAAGCATGGCGTGATCGGGCTTACCAAGGCCGTTGCGATGGAGAATGCCGCGCAGGGCTTGCGGGTCAACGCGGTTTGTCCGGGAGTGATCCGAACGGCGATGGCGGAGCGATTCTTTCGCGGCAAGGAAGCGATTGTCGATTCGCTGCACCCGATGAACCGGACGGGAACGCCGGAGGAGGCCGCCGCGGCGATTCTATGGTTGTGCTCCCCGGAAGCCTCGTTCATCACGGGTCAGGCGATTCCGGTAGACGGCGGCGTGACCACGCGATAAAGCGGGCCGGTAAGTCGCCACCAAAAATTCTCGAAAACTTTTTTCCGCTGAGTGGGTTTCGAAAACCAGGACTCAGGCGGTACTGGTCCTCAAAAATAACCCACCAGAGGAGTGAATAAAGATGTCGAAACTCGTATATAGGATTAGTGTGTTTGCACTGGCCGCCGCGGGCGCATTCGCGCAGAGCACGATTCCGCCGGTTGTGGTTCACACCACCGGAATGATTGGCCTGGCCGAAGGGCAGACGGCTCGCTTCAATGTGTTGAATCCCGGAGTGCTGCCTCCGGCGCTGGGCCTGAACTGCACCGCAGTGTTGACGTATTGGGGCGCCGACGGAGGTGTGCTGAAGACGGCCACTGTAACCGCCGGGCCGGGTCAGGCGCAGTATCTGGATCTATTCTCTATCGCGGATTTGAACTTGCCGGTAGATCAGCGCAAGCAGATTCGCGCGACGTTCGCGCTGCCGGCGATTGTGCCGGTAACGACGCCAGGCTCCAGCGCGTCTACGCCCAATGCTCCTGTGTCCGCATGCACTTTGATCGGGACGCTGGAGATTCTGGATACGTTCAGCGGAAAGGTGCAGGCGGTGATTGGCGCGTCGCACGAGGTGCCGGTGGGGCCGGTGACGGCGTCGAGCACATCGAACTGAAGGCTCATTGGCAGAGCGGGTGATCCGCGATTTCTGCAAGCGTGAAATGATCCGGCTGCCGCCAGCGGACCAGGTAGTAAGTTTCGCCTGACACATCGTGCAGCCGGATTCCGATTTGCCAGAGGCTCGGGTCATTCGAGCATTGCACCGGAGTCTCCGGAAAATCGCCCATGCCGTCGTCTCGATGAAGTTTCGTGTGCCAGGCCTCGAGAGACGGTGATTCGGAGAGCGGGGCGATTTGCTTCCATGGCGCGGCGAGCCATTCTTCGACGAAGTCGCGGGGGGTGGGGGCGATGGGCTCGACTTGCTTGGCGCCAGCCGCGTTGACGGAGAAATGGCGCTCGGCTTGATGACCCTCGCCGTAACCGGTTCCTCCCGCGGTGAATTCGATGCGAACGTCGGTGGATGAGAGAGTGGCGAGGGCTGGAGGATACGCGCCAATGTAAGCGGTCTCGCTTGAGTCAAGCAGCAGTTTCGGATTCGCGGAGTTCGACGCAATGCGCCAGAGACGGTAATACAGAGGCTGAAACGCATTGGAGCAGCCGGGCTTGGAACCAAGCGTGACGATTAGCCGTGCGCCCGTAGGATCGGGCGGCGAGACCTTGACGGAATAGATGGTCTGCGGGAAATAGCCTTTGGGTGTGTAGTCGTTCTGCTCGGCCTCGAAGATTCGCATCCAGGCTTGACGCGGTCGCTTTGGTAGAGGTAAGCTGAATCGTCGTAGCCGCATTGGATGCCCACGCTGGTCAGCATCACCAGGAACTCGTCCTGTAGACGGACGCGAACCGCGTCGGCATATCCGAGGGCGGTGAGAGGGCAGCCGTTGGGACACAACAGCCCGGCCTTCGCCGCAGCGTCCTGAAACTGGCGGTTGAAGTGGTCCTCGCCTTCCACCAGCCCAATCAGTCCGGCTTCGGCCCAATCGCGAAGGCCGTGTTTGATCGGCGTAAGTGCGGCGGTTGCCCCTCGGGTATCGCGATGCTCTTGAGCATTCGGGCGGAGGGCTTCCAGGGCCGCGCGCACGCCATTCAAATCTTGAGCCGATGCCAGCCCGCCAGCGAAACAGAGAGCCGCCATGAGGCGCTGCATTGTTTTTAAGTGTAAACCGCGGCTGCTAGTATAGATCGAAGATACCTTTTCCGTTTCGCCAACGCCTTACAATTTATGCTCTCCCTGATCTCCCACCGCAGACTATCCGCGTCTCTATCGCTTGCCGCATTGCTATTGCCATTCGCCTTTACGGCGCTGGCGGCGGACACTCGCGCCGAGCGCGGCGAAATGCTGAACCCGTGGGAGATTCATCACGAGATTCGGGTTGATCCGTCGGCGGCCGCGGCAGTGAAAGATACGTTCCTCAGCTTTCTGGATTATCAGGACCTGGTGCTGTTTCATCCCACACTGGGTTACTATTCCAGCGGACGCGTCAGCTTCACCAGCGATTACCGCACCTTTCCCGACGCGCTGTCACCGTATTTCGGGCAGATGATCGCACAGCACATTTTCAATATGTGGGACGGGATGCGCAGCGTGGGCACGCTGGGCGCCGATGAAAAGTTTACCATCGCCGAGTTTGGCGCGGGGGATGGGACGCTGGCCGAGACGATTCTGAATTACGTCCAGCGGCGCGCCGATGAAGACGGCGGCGCGAAATGGCGGGTGTTCTGGAATCAGTTGGTGTATGCGTGCTACGACCGGTCGCCTGCATTGAGCGCGCTGCAAAGGCAACACAACGCGCAGTTCGGGAGCCGGTTTGAATCGCGCGAAGGCGACGCCACCGATCCTACATCCAGCATCCCGGCGGCCAGTTTGAAAGGGATTGTGCTGTCGAACGAGCTGCCGGATGCGTTCAGCGTACATAAGGTGGTGATTTCGCCGAGCGGTTCGGTCGAGGTGGGATTTGTCGCGCCGGCACTTCCGCGATCCGGTTGGAACAAGCTCGAAAAGGATATGCCGCAGGCGTTGCAGCAGCGGCTCAAGGCGGAAGACGAATCGATCCAGATGAAGCTATTTGGGAAGAAGCGCGACGGCAGCACGACATACCTGAGCCGGGGAGGGTTCACGGCCCTGCTGGAGGCGCTGTCGCCCTTGAAAGATTACGCCGAAAAACTCGAAGCGATCGAGTTTCACGAGATCTACGTGCCGATCGAGACCGTGCCGGAGCTGGCGGAGCATGTGCGGAAGTACATCCCGGAGTACGCGTATGAGCTGGCTCGCGGAGGGAAGGCCTTTGCGGCGTATATCAACCTCGGCGAAGGGCGCTTCATGCAGGGAATGGGGAGCATTCTGAAATCGGGCTACGTGATTACCATCGACTACGGAGAGAATTGGGACGGTGTGTCGCCGCTGCAGTACGATCATCTGCGGACCTACGGGCCGGGCAGCCGGCAGGACCGCTCCGATCCGTATCATTCGCCGACGCTCAACGACATCACCACCGATGTGAACTTCAGCCACGTAGTGGAAGAGGGCAGGCTCACGGGGTTGCAGCCGGTATTCTTCGGCCCGCAGCATGCGCTGATTACGGGCACGCCGATCGTCATTGAAAATCCTCCGCCGGAGCGCAATCTGGCGGAGAACGGGTCGATCGACGATTACAACAATTGGGTGCAAAGCTTCTACACCTGGGACGTTTACAAGATTCTGATCGAGCAGAAGGAGAACACCGATCCGTCGTACACGTTCCCCGACAATCGCGCCGAGGTGCTGACGGTGAAGGTGGAGGATTTGAGCAAGTCCCAGCAGACGCAGGAGCGGGAGATCGAGCAAAAGCTTCGCCAACGGCTGGCGCACTGAACCTTGCCCAACCCCAAAATTGCGAAAATAGGCATTGGAGAAAGAAATCGCGTGCAACCGCATCGTTTTGCCATCGTTACCGCGCTCTAGTCCTATTGGCCGCGTGCGTTGGCGGCGGGGCAAGCGCGCTTGGCGGCGCTGCAAAGACATACCGCTTACAGCGGACGGCAAGCCGGACTTTCAGGGTATCTGGCAGGCGTCCGACACCACAGCCTGGGCCGATCTTGAGGATCACGTGGCCAGCCTCAACATGCTGGCCGGGCGGAGCGTGGTGGAGGGCGGGACGATTCCGTATCAGCCCTGGGCGGCCGCAAAGAAAGCCGAGAATTTCAAGAACCGGCTGACGGCCGATCCGTTTTCGAAGTGCTACATGCCGGGCGTGCCGCGGATCATGTACCTGGATTTTCCGTTCCAGATTTTCCAGACGCCGAAGGCAGTGGCGATGGCGTTCGAATGGGAGCTGGATTACCGGCTGATCTATACCGACGGCTCTCGGCATCCCAACGACGGCAGCGATTTCTGGATGGGCGATTCGCGCGGCCACTGGGATGGCGACACGCTGGTGGTGGACGTGGCGAACATCAATGGGAACACGTGGCTCGACATGGCGGGCGATTTTCATAGCGACGCTTTGCATGTGACGGAGCGCTACCACATGACGGACCACGACACGATTCAGTATGAGGCTACGCTCGATGACGCGAAGGTTTTCACCAAGCCGTGGGGCATCCACATCACTTTGCACCGGCGGACGGATCGCGATCGGCTGTTCGAATATTCGTGCCAATCGGAAGTGGAAGAGGCGAACGGAGCGTTCACGCGGGAGGACCGGACGTGGTATCCGGGCAGCGCGGCGGCTCCTCCATTGAAGATGGCCGCGGTTGCGCCCGCGCCTCAGGCTCCGGAGCAGAAGGTCGCGAATTTTCGGCGTATGCCGGACGGTAAACCGGATTTGCAGGGCTTCTATGAATCGAAAGCGCCGGGAGCGAATCAGGGGCTGGAGGGGGGGCCGGGGGGACGAGGGTTCATCCTCGATCCTCCGGACGGAAAGCTTCCGATGCAGCCGTGGGCGGTAGCGGAGCGGGCCAGCCGTCAGACTTCGGAGCGCGGGTATGACGATCCGACCGCGCATTGTTTCCCGGCGGGCGTTCCGCGGTCCTTGTACGTGCCGGAGGGTGTTCAGATCGTCCAGACGCCGGATTACGTGGTGATGTTCTTCGAGCGCATCTCCTGGCGCATCATTCCGCTGAACAATCGCCCGCACCTGCCTGACAATATGCGCTTGTGGCAGGGCGATTCGGTGGGGCATTGGGAAGGCGACACGCTGGTGGTGGACACCACCAATTTCAACGGCAAGACGTGGCTGGATGAGGCGGGCGAAGTGATCAGCTACGATGCGCACGTGGTGGAGCGGTTCACTCCCTCAGGTCCCGATACCATCAGCTATCAGGCGACCGTGACGGATCCGGTGGTGTACACGCGGCCCTGGACGCTCGGGTTTCCGATCAAGCATGAGAAATTCCAGCTCACCGAGGCGGCATGCCACGAAGAGGATCATGACCTCCCGCATTTGAAAGCGATAAAGGACGCGGCGGCGAAGAAGAAGAGCCAGTAGCGGGGGCTAGTGCGGGGCTTGAAACGGCGCGCTGCCGGCGATTGCCGCAAGCAATGACGACCAGGTGTAGCCGCGGGCTCCAGCTTCCTTAAGAATGGCCCTGACTGCCGGCATGCGTTCCGGAGGTGTCGGCTGCGAGATCCCCGGCTTGCCTTCGATCGCGTAAGCCAGCAGCCGCTCCGTAATCGTCGTGTAGAAGGCGTCCTGGCGCTCGAGTAAGACACGGCGGAGGCCGGAAGGTCCATCGAACTCCGTGCCCTCGGGAAGCGCTGCCGAGGCGTCAATCGGGTCGTGATTGAACTCCGTGCGCCATCGGCCGAGCGGATCGAAATTTTCCAACGCGTAGCCCCATGGGAAGAAATTGGAATGGCAGGCTTCGCAGGAGGGATCGGGAAGGTCGCGGAGCTGCTGACTGAGTAGGATGCCGCGTTGCATAGGCGAGGGGTTGGGTAGAGGATCGCGCATCTGGACGCCCAGGTAATGGGTGCGAATCCAGCGGGCTCGGTTGGCGGGCGAGGTGGAGGGTTCGTCGAGCGCGGGATGGCGCGTGAGATACGACGTTGTTACCAGGAAGCTGCCCTGACCGAGCAGACCAGCGCGACCGGTCCCATCGAGCGTGACGCGGTGAAATTCGGGACCGGTGATGTTCGGGATTCCGTAGAGGCGAGCAAGGCGATCGTTGACGAAGGTATAGTTCGCGGTCCACAACTCAAGTGGCGGGCGATTCGCGCGGAGCTGACTTTCGAGGAACAGCTCGGTTTCACGCTGGAAAGCCTGGCGCAGGGCTGAATCGAATTCGGGGAAGGCTGCGGGGTTGGCAGGCATGGACGCGAGCTGATTCACGCCGAGCCACTCGTCGAAGAAGCCGGTGATGAGGCCGGAGATTTTCGCGTCGGCGAGCATGCGCTGGACTTGAGCTTGGAGAATCGCGGGATCGCGCAGGCGGCCCGCTTGAGCGATCTGGAGAAGTTGGGCGTCGGGAGGGGCGTTCCAAAGAAGTTTGGCGAGGCGCGTGGCGAGCTCGGCGCCAGTGATTCGCGCGGGAGTATCGACAGGAGCGCCGAGGTCCAGAGTGGAGGCGAGATCCTCAACCAATGCCTGATAGGTCTGCGAATCGGGGCGGGGATTGTCCGTGGGCGGCATGGTGCGGGCGCGTAGTTGGCGCAGGACTCGTTCCCAGGCGGCGCGGTCGGACTGAGGCTGGCGGGCGTGAACAGGGTCGAGACGAATGCCGGCTTCGGACAGACGAGGGTTGTGGCAGGGTAGGCAGTACATGCCGACGGCGTCAGGCAGAGAGGTAGCAGCGGCGGAGGTCGAGGCAAGCGCGGCGACGAGTAGTAGTGCTCGACTCAAACACATCAGAAAACAGCATACGCTTTGGCGGACAGCCGGTGCGTCAGGCCGCGACGCGGCGGAAGAATTCGAGCGATTGGGCTGCACAGGTTTCCCAGCGGAATCGAGTGGCGCGCTCGCGGCCGCATGTCGAGAGCTCCGTACGCAGGGTCTCCGATTCCAGAAGGCGCGCAATCGCCGCGGCGATTTCGGAGGCGCTGCGCGGATCGACCAGCAGCGCTCCCCCTCCGGTCACTTCCGGCAGGCAGGAGACATTGGAAGTGACCACGGGCACCCGCGCAGCCATGGCCTGCGCGACGGGAAAGCCGAAGCCTTCGTATAAGGACGGATAGACGAACGCGGTTGCGCCGGCGATGAGTCCGGGCAGTTGGGCTTCGGGAACATATCCGAGATAAGCCGCTTCGGAGCGAATGCGGGTTTGCGTGGACTCCGGCGCCCAGCCCATGGGGCCGGCGATCACCAGATCGAAGGCCGCTCGTAGATCGGCGGACAAGCCGCGCCAGGCGTCTAATAGCGTCTCGAGATTCTTGCGGGGTTCAATGGCGCCGACGAACAACACATAGGGCTTGGCGCGCCGGGTGGGAGGCGCATCGAAGTATTCGTCCGGGATGCCGGAGTAGATGGTCGCGATTTTTTCGGGGGCGATGCCCAGAACGCGGATGGCGTCCTGGCGGGTGTTTTCCGAGACGGCGATTAAGCCGCCGGCGCGTTTCAAGATTCGCTCGGCGAAGGTCGCATCGGCGCGGACATTGCCGGGCGTGTGCAACTCCGGCATCAGGAATGCGGTGAGATCGTGAACGGTCGCGGTGAGGCGGGCTCGTTTGGGCGCATGATGCACTTGGTTTGAGGCGTGAAAAACATCGCTGCGGCCGATGGCCAGATCGAGTGCGGAGGGCCCTAGCGCATTTACGGCGTACAGCACGGCCAGTCTGGAAGCCGTGCCGAAGAAGGGAAGAGCGGGGGCTTCGTGATCGAGGTTCGATACGTCTCCCAGCAGCGGGAACGCGGCGATTTCCTCGCCAGGACGGGCATGACGGCGCAGGCAGCGCAGCCAATGATAGGTGTAATTCTTGACGCCGGCGCTGCGCAGAAGAAGCGAGGTGGCGTCAATGGTAATCCGCATGACGGCTAAGCGGCAGGACGGTTTGAGAACACGAATTTCCCGCCGCTCTCGATCACTTCATGCATGGCGCCGCGCCCAACCAGCCGGCGCAGTTCGTCGACCTTCTCATGTTCCACGCAGACGTAAACAAGATCTGGAGAGAGCCAGCGCGCGCGGAATCCGGCGTCGTCGAGGAAAACGTCCTGGGGCGCGCCGGGCGCATAGGAGCCATATTCGAGATTGTTCTTGCGGCCGTTTAGCAGCAAGACACGTTTGCCGTGGTACGTCTCCGCGTAGAACACGATGGAGGAAAACTCCCAGTAGGGATTATCCAGAATCAGCGTTCCTTGCGGGACCCTATTGAGAGCTTCCGCCAGCGGCCTGGAGGTGAGATAAGGATCGAAGACCACCAGCGCCAGGCGAGCGGCGTGGAAAAAGAGCACCATCATGGCGACGGCTCCGGCGATGCGCCAACGCCAGATCGAGACGGCGCCGAATGCAAACGCCACAAACGCCAAGCCGAGAGGTGCGCGCAGATAGGCGAAGGAATGCAACGTGAGATCGCCCATGTGCCCCAGCGATAGCGTGTAGTTTTGAATCGGCTGCTGAGTCAGCGCTTGGGAGATGTCGCCCGGAGCGGGCATGCTCCACACTTGCGTCAGAAGGAATCCGCAGGCCAGAGCGGCGGCGCCGGCCAGAACGGCCAGTATTCCGGTTCCCCAGCGCACCCAGCGCTGAACTTCAGGACGCGGGCTCGCCACGGCTGAGCCCAGCAACAGAGCGAATGCCGCATAGCAGGGTACCGAATAATATTCCTGGGTTGAGGAGAAAGTGAAGAATGTCAACAGGAATCCGGCCCAGCATAGGCACATCAGCCGCATGCGGCCCGCGCGGTCCACTGGTTTGAAATCCAGTTTGAACAAGGCGGGAAAATATACGCTCCAAGGGAAAAGCCACAGCAAATGGAATAGCCAGAACGCGCCGCGAGGCACGGTATTGTAATCGCGAGGGTAACGCAGGCTCAAGAAACGAAGCAGGTGTTCATTGATGAAGTAGAACCACAAGAAGCCGTGATATTGTCCGGGTCCGCTGTGAAGCGAGAAGTCGAAGAGCGGAGGATTCCGGATCGCGGCCAGAATGTGCCATGGCGCGGCGATCGCCAGTACAATGGCCAGCCCTCGCCACGGATGAAGGCGGTTACGCACTGTCTGGGAGAATAGCTGGCGCGTAAATACCAGATACAGGAGCGACGCGGCGATTGGAAACACGGCTGCAATCAGGCCCTTGAATATCAATCCGGTTCCGATGGAGGCAGCCATGATCGCGGCCCACGCCTCTGGCCGCTGCTCTTCGGGATCGATGGCGCGGAGGAAGCTCCACATGGCCAAAGCGATGGTCACGGCGAGTGCGGATTCCGGAATCTGAAAACGGGTGAACAGGAATAATCCCACGCAAGTGGCCATTGCCAACCCCGCGTACAATCCGGCGCGAACGGAAAATGCCCACGCGCCCATGCGGAACACCAGCCAGCTCAGAATCACCGCCGAGAGAGACACCGGGACGCGCGCGGCCCAATCATGCACGCCGAAAATCTTGAACGAGCCCGCGATCAGCCAGAATTTGAGCGGCGATTTCTCGAAGTAAGGGACGCCATCCAGGCGCGCCGTGACCCAATCGCCGGAATCGATCATGTTGCGCGCGATTTGCGCCTGCACCGCGTCGACATCGTCCATCAAAGACGGCGGGCTGACGATGCAGCCCAGGAAGATCGCGCAAGCGGCGGCGACTACGATCAGCTCACTACGGAGACACCCCGCTGCTCGCTCCGGGCGATGGGCGCTTTCAGAGTGAACCCCCAGCGTTTCATCCAGAGGAACAAAACCAGAAGCCCCCATAAGTGATACCCGAGGTTAGCACGCCGCTCCATGTGGGCGCGGATGGCGGAGTCGATGGCGGGCCACGAAAAAATCCCTGTCTCGCGCACGGTTTGCTCATTTACCGTGTCCATCAGCAGAGGGCGCAAAACAGTGCGCAGCCAGTGGTGCGCGGGAATGTCGAAACCCTCCTTTTTGCGGGTCAGCACGGGTTCCGGTAGACGGCCCTTCATCAGTTCCCGCAAGACGAATTTCAGTACGTTCCCGCGAATTTTCAGATTCTGGGGAAGCTTGGCGGCGAACTCGACGATGCGGTGATCCAGGAACGGAGGACGCACTTCAAGCGAGTGCGCCATGCTCATGCGATCGGATTTGTACAGGATGTCATCGGGAAGGTAGGTCAGTTGATCGAGCCACAGGAAGCGGTTCAAATAGCCGATGCCGTCTTCACCGGGGAGTTGTAGCGGACCGCTCTCCAGCATGGTTTGGCGCGCCTCCTGATTCAGCGCCTCCTGAGTAAGCAGGGCCCGGCGCGATTCCGGTGCGAAGGTTCCGTTCCAGAATCGATGGGCCTCAACCGGATTCAGAAGCGAGCCTTCCAGCATCCGCGTTATCTTGTAGTCCAGTCCGATTTTTTTATCGGAAACCGGGAGCATCCGTGCGGCGGCAGCGGACATGCGGCGCAGCCACAGCGGCAGCAGGCGCAGCGTCCGCGCATAACGATCCGCCAGATAGGTGGTATAGCCGCCGAAGATTTCATCCGCGCCCTCGCCGGACAGAGCCACCGTTACCTCGCGACGGGTCATTTTGGAGAGGAACCAGACGGGCACAGCGCCAGCGTCGGCACTGGGCTCGTCCGAGTAGTAAGCAAACTCCTCGATCGCATCCGGCAGTCCCGAGTCTACGTCCAGATTAAATTCGTGATGATCGGTTCCGTAGCGTTTCGCGACTTTGCGAAAATAAGCAGTCTCGTCGAACTCGCGGCCCTGGAAGGAAACCGAAAAGGTCTTGAGCCGGCCGGGAGCCTGCTCCGCGGCGTAATGCACCATGGTGGAGGAATCCAGCCCACCGCTGGACCAGACTCCCAGGGGGACGTTGGAGACCAGATGCTCGCGGATGGAATCGCGGAGGAGCGCGTCTAATTCCTCTTTCGCGGCGTCGAGAGTGACGCGAGGGTCCGGTGCGAACTCCAGCGTCCAATACGCTTGCTGCGTAATGCGCCCCACCCGCCACTCCATCCAATGTCCCGGCGCGAGCTTCTCGATTCCGCAGGCCATGGTGGCGGGGCCGGGGATGTAGTTGAGGGAGAGATAGTGATGGAGGCCCTCCGCGCTAAGCTTCCGCTCGATTTGGGAATGCAGCAGGATGGTCTTGACTTCGGAGCCGAAGTACAGCTCGCCATTGCGCTGCGCGATGTACAGCGGCTTGATCCCCATGCGGTCGCGAACCAGCACCAGGCGCTGGCTCGATTCCACCCAAAAGGCCGCGGCAAACATCCCGCGCAGTTTCGCGAAGGCCTCCGTGTCCCATTCGAGGAAGGCGTGCAGCAGCGTCTCGGTATCGCAGTGCGAGGCGAAGCGATGGCCGCGCTGTTCAAGCTCGCGGCGGATTTCCAGGTGATTATAGATTTCGCCGTTGTAGGCGAGGACAGTGTCACCGGCGTCGCCCGCCATCCTGCCAGTCTCCATCCTGCCAGTCTCCATCCTGCCGATCATGGGTTGCTGGCCGTGAGTAAGGTCGATGATTTTGAGGCGTACGGCGCCTAAGGAAACGTGGTCCGATTCCCAGACTCCCTGCTCGTCGGGTCCTCGATGGGTTATGGAGCGGGTGATCTGCCAGATGCGTTCCGGGTCCGGTCCCGCCTGGCTATGAGTAAACCCCGCAATGCCACACACTACCGGCTCCCCGCCCTTCGGCTCATCACCACCATAGCATGCGATGCGCGATCAGCCCGTGGTTCTTTCCGATTCCATCTGATCGGGAAAGACGGCGTAGCCGTTGGGCGGCGGGAACAGCTCCTCCAGCGCGAGCAGGCGCTTGCGCAGGAAGCGGCTGGGCAGTTGACGCGGCCCGGTGTCGACGTCGATGTCGCAACAGATGCCGTGCAGGTACAGCGTCAGAGTGTCGATGAAGCTTTGCCGGGCGTACGCGCGAAAGGCCCGGGCGGCGGAGGCATTCTTGGAGCGGCGCAGTCCTTGCTTCAAGCGCCAGCTCGGCTCATCCACTTCACCGTGGGCTTCCGCGCTCAGCTCTTCGCGGACGATGCGGCTGAAGCGGGTCTCGGTTTCCTCACTCCAGCTCTCGCCTAGAACGCTTGCCAGCAGATGATAGAAGCGGTAGTGGTACTCGGCGACCTCCTGGCCCTTCAGCGCAAACGCCAGTACGGTCTCTTCGTCCAGCTTGACCTGGGTCGAAGTAGACAGGCGCCCTTCCGGAGGCCGCTCGATCGAGACATAATCGCCCGCGGCTTCCTTTCCCTTGGTTCGCTCCTTGCTTCCGTTGCGCTCCTTTCCGTTGGATCGCTCGAGGTACGGAACCAGAAGAATTGAAATTTTCGGCAGAGCCGCGGCGATAGCGGGCGGAAGGGCCGCGACCGGTTCTTCCAGGTACTCCTTCAGATCCTCCTCCGTCATCGGGACCGATGCGCAGAAGTAGGAAAACGTGTTGCTAAGCGGAATCATTTCACCGCGGAAACGTTCCGCGAACTGGCGAACACTCAGCTTGGCGAGATCGAATTGGGCGGGCATCAAAGTGGCACCCTCATTCTATCTCCCATCGGTTGGTCGAGCAAGGAAGGAAAGATCCACCTGGGTGAGACAGGCTTTCTCGATTGATTGGAACGACTTGCGCGTGGATTTAGGACTTTAGTCGCGCTTGGCGACCTGGAAGTGGCTCAACGAATCCGCGTAGGCAGAGATGCCTTTATACAAAGCCTCCGCGATCTTTTGCCGCTGCTCCGGCTTCTTGAGCAAAGCCTCATCAGTGGAATTGGTGAGGAACCCGATCTCGGCGAGCACGCTGGGCATGGTCGCGCCGATCAGCACCACGAACGGAGCTTTCTTGATCCCCCGGTTCTTCACTTCGGTGTTGCTTTTGACCGACAGAGCGAACAGCGAGTTCTGGATATTGTTAGCGAACTGCCGCGATTCGTCGATCTTGTCCCTCATCGCGATCTTCGCCAGCACGTCTTGCAAATCGAAAATGCTTCGCTCGGAGCCGGCGTTTTCCTTGGCCGCCAACTCCAGCGCGGACCGGGTAGTGGTGAAGTTCAGGTAGTACGTCTCCACCCCTCCAATGGTTTTGTAGGGCGACGAATTGGCGTGAATGGAGAGAAACAGGTCAGCCTTATGCTCATTGGCGATGCGCGTCCGCTCTTCCAGGCCGACATAGGTGTCGTCGCCGCGGGTGAAGACAACGTCGGTTCCCAGGCGGTCGCGTAGCAGAGTCCCCAACCGCAAAGAGACGTCCAGCACCACGTCTTTCTCGAGTAAGCCCGTGACCCCGTGCGTGCCTGCGTCGTGCCCGCCGTGGCCGGCGTCAATCACCACCCGGCCCAGTTTCAATCCGAGCACGCGGGTGAGCGACGGGTCGCCGCTGGTCCTCGCCGGAAGCGCATCCCGGGAGGGTTTCAGCGGCGCCGTGGGACTGGCCGCAGCTTGCGAATCCGATGTCAAGGCCGAATCCGATTTCAAAGAAGGTAAAGTAATGCGCGCTGCCGGGATCGACGGTTTCACCGCGGCCATCAACGGCAGATCCGGCGGAGCCGATTGGTAGATCCGGAGAGTTGGAAGAGGCGCTGGCGGGGGCTGCGGCGGAGGCTGGAAGGTGCGCGGAGCCGGCTTCGCAAAAATCGATGAAGGGCTCGCGGCAGGGAGACCGGGCGGCGGTCCGGGGTTGCCAAAATCCGGCGCGAGCGCGGCCAACGGAGTCTCCGTGATCATCTTTACGCCGCTGACGCTTTCACTCGCAGGAGGCGCCGGTTTGTCCTTCAGCTTGATCTCGACAATCAGCCGGTCCGGGCTGGAGAGCTGCGAAGCGGTGAAGGTGACAGGAGGATTGTGGGGTTCCAGATCGAGCACCACGCGCGTAACGCCTGGTTGCGTCTCCGCCACGCGGATCTGCTTGAGCAAGGAGTCGCCCACCGGAACCACGTGCATCCCCTTTTCGGCGATGGCCGGCCGGGCGCCTTGGATGTCGAAGAACAGCCGGTCGGGATCGGACAACCGTTCGGAACGATATTTAAAGTCGGAAGAGACTTCGATGGAAACGCGCGTCACTTCGCCCAGCGACCAGAAGCGAACCGAGGTGACTTTCCCGGCCGTTGCCGCGGCGGCAAACACGCCGGGCGGCAGCAGCGCCAGTGCGGCTATAACCGCGCAGGCCCGCCGTCTATTGCGACGTTCTGAGATGCAATCTGCCATCGGCGTCGACAAACTGCTCCAGCTTCGGGTGTTGCTCCTCTTCGCTTGGTACTGTCTGGTTTGGTACCGCGTTCTGAACTGCAGCCGCTGGCGCCGGGGCGGCGTCCTTGCTCGCCACCGCCTTCGCCGCCGCAGTCTTCTTCTCTAACGCGCCGCGAGCTTCTCCGTATTTCTTGCCCACGCTTTCCACGTACTTCTGCGTCTCCGGATACGGCGGGACGTTCTTGAACTTATCCACGGCCCCGGGGCCGGCGTTATAGGCGGCCAACGCCAGCCGGTCGTCCTTATAGAGATCCTGCAGGTACTTCAAATATTTCACGCCGGCTTCGATATTCTCGGCCGGATCGAAGCTGTCGTTCACTCCCAGCATTTGCGCGGTGGGCGGCATCAACTGCATCAGGCCTTGCGCGCCCTTGGGCGAAACCGCGTTGGGATTGTAATTGCTCTCCACCTTGATCACGGAATCGACCAACAAGGGATCCACGTTGTGCGCCTTGGAGGTTTTCTCGACCAGTTCAGAAATGGAAGCGGCAGGCGCCGCTGGATGAATAACGGCGGGATGGATGACGATGGTCGAGCGGACCAGTTTGCCGGTGCGTGGGTCCACCCGCACGATGGTCTTTTGGACCTCCGGCTTCTGTACCTCGGCTTCGGCTGCGCGCATGGGGGAGGCGGCCAACATCACCAGTATGAAACAAATATACACGCTTTTGTTCGGCAACGCGAGGCCAACTGGACGCCCAGCGCAACTTGCTACCATCATCTCATTAGTATGCTCGGGTCGGGAAAGCTTGGATTGGGTAAGGCAGAACCGGAAATTCCCGGCTCGTCCCACTACATCGAATTCGCCCATGTCTGTAAGACGTTCGATTACCCGGTTTTGGACGACGTCAGCTTTCATTTGGACGCCGGGGAGACGCTCGCCATCATCGGGCGTAGCGGGGTGGGTAAGTCCGTTAGTTTGCAACATATTATGGGCTTTCTCCAGCCTGACGCCGGGCGCGTCTACGTCTCCTACCAGGACATCACCAGCGGCGACGACGGCTTGCTGCGCAAGATTCGCAAAAAGGTGACCATGGTGTTCCAGTCCGGGGCGCTGTTCGATTCGCTTACCGTCCGGGAGAATATTCTGTTTTCCCTGGAGCTGCGGGACGATTACAACGCGGACAACAAGGAAGAAGTGGTTCACGGTCTGCTGCAAATCGTGGGGTTGACTGACTACAAGGACACCTTCCCGACCGACTTGTCGACGGGATATAAGCGCGCGGTGGCGATCGCGCGGGCGCTGGCCGCGCAGCCGGAATGCATCTTGTACGATGAGCCGACCACCATGGTCGACCCGATCATGGCGGATCACCTGGGGGGACTGATGGTCCGGCTGAAGACTCAGTTGCAGCTTACCGGAGTGGTGGTGACGCACGATTTGGACCTGATGCGGCGCGTGGCGGACAAAGTGGTGGTGCTGTTCGAGGGGAAGGCGATCTACTTCGGGCCGGTGGCGGATTTGGAGAAGTCGGAGCATCCGCATATCCACGAGTTCCTGGCGATGGACACGCTCGTTTAGGGCTCGATACGCCGCCCAATCCCCCTGGGAGGAGCCATTATTCCGGCGCTTGCGCGGCGCTGGCGCGCGCCGAAGGCTTGATTTCGAAAGCGGGAAGCTGCGCCATCTCCTCGGGCGGGACCTGTTCCACCGGCAGTCCCGCTTTCTTCCACGCTTGCAAGCCCCCGCGGATCACGGCCCCGCGCACGCCTTGTTCGCTCAGCAGCTTCGCCACACGAGCGCTAGTGGCGTCGCCGTAACAGGTGCAATAGAAGTAAACGGGCCGGTCCGCCGGGATCGCCGGATCGCCTTGCTGCAGAGAATGCGGATCGATGCGCAGCGATCCCTTAACCCGCTCCGCGTTGCGATCGTAGTAACCGTGACTGCGAACGTCGTAGATCGCCGCTCCCTCGGCGGCCAGCGCGCGAGCGGCTTCCTCCGGGGTCACGGATGGGATCGAACGCAGTGCGCGAGCCTTGATCCAACCCCGCACGTGCATCCCTGCGTATCCCAACATCGCACCGAAAACGATCCAGCCCACCACGTGCGCCACGGCCCGATACCCGTGGGTGATTTGTCCGATGGCGTCGCTGAACAGGAAGCCCACGCTGAAGTACGTCCCGATGTACAAGGACGCGCCTGCAAAATCCAGCCCCAGAAATTGCGCGAAGCGCATGTTCATGCTGCCCGCAAGCGGCGGAGCCATGGTGTTGATCCCGGGCACGAACTTCGCGAACAGCAGCACGATGCGGCCGCGCTTGTAGAACGAATCGGCCGAGCGCAGAATACACGACTCCGGATTCAGCGACAGCCGGCAGAGCAGCCCTAGCAGCCACCAGCCGGTGTAGCGGCCCAACAGGAACATCAGCACGTCGGCGGTCGCCATCGCAGCGATCGCTCCGCCGGCTGCGGTCCAAGGCAGAAGTAGCCCGCGCGCCGCCGCGGCGCCCGCCGCCAACAAGGCCAGCGCCGCCGGCACCGGCAGCCCCATCGCCTCCAGAAACACAGCCCCGAACAGCACCGCGTAGCCGTGTTGCGAGAGTCCTGCCAGCAAGGAATCCATGGACGTTAGAGCGATCATCGCAGATCTTCGCGGCAGATCTTCGCTTTCATGGCCGCGATGCCTCTCCAGCTATAATAGAGGCCGTGACTCTGCAATCGATTCGAAGATTTTTGCGCTTGTCCGCGCACCTGCAAATGCTCCCGATTCTGGAAGGCGGTGAGGAGACGCTCATCGGCGGGCAGGCGGTGATGGAAGGCGTGATGATGCTGGCGCCGCACAGTTGCTGCATCGCGGTGCGCAAGCCGGACGGAGAGATCGTCACGCATGAGCATCCGGTGACCAAGTTCACGGACCGGCATCCGATGTTCAAGCTGCCGATTTTGCGGGGCTTGGCGAGGATCGGGCAGACGCTGGTGCTGGGCGCGAAGGCCACCAAGTTTTCGTTCAACACGGCGCTGGGGCCGGAACTGGCGAAAGATGGGGAAGCCTCGGGCGAGATCAGCTCCAATATGCTGACGCTGGGGTTTGTGGTCGCTCTGGCGCTGTTTATCGTGCTTTATAAAGTGGTGCCCTTGTACCTGGCGACGCAGATTGGCCATCACGTGAATGCGCTTTCGGGCCGGTTCGCGGTGAACATGGCGGATGGTTTGATCCGCATCGGGATCTTGCTGGGGTACTTATACGCGCTGTCGCGGCCGAAGGATATGCGGCGCATCTTCGAATATCACGGCGCGGAGCACAAAGCCGTGTTCAATTTCGAATCGGGCAAGCCGCTGACGATCGAAAACACGCAGAAGTTCACCACGTTCCATCCGCGCTGCGGCACGTGCTTCCTGTTCGTGATGCTGGTGATCGCGATGTGCCTGTACGCGTTTCTGCCGGTGGATGGATTCGCGGCCAAGCTGGCGCTACGGATCGCGCTGCTGCCGCTGGTGGTGGGGCTGAGTTACGAATTGATCCGTTTTGCCGCGCGGCGCCAAGGCACGCTGCTGAACCTGGTGACGCTGCCCGGGCTGTGGCTGCAACGCATTACCACCAAAAATCCCGACGATTCTCAAGCGGCGGTCGCGCTGCACGCCTTAAACGGGGCGATGGAGCTGGAAGCGAAGCAGGGCGGGAATCTGGTCATCGCGTAAGCGCGTCCAATAAACATGCAGTATCGTCCCAGACTCGATGAGATGGAGCGCCGTTATGACGAGCTGACGGCGCAGATGGCGGACCCTGCCGTCATCAACGATGCGTCGCAGTATCGCAAGGTCACCAAGGAGCAGAGCGGACTTTCGGAGATCGTGGGCAAGTACCGCGAGTGGAAGACCGCGCACCAGAATCTGGAAGAGGCCCGCGTGATGTTGAGCGACGCGGACGCCGATGTGCGGGAGATGGCTCGCGACGAGGTGACGCGGCTGGAGCCGGAACTGGCGGAACTGGAGCATCAGCTCAAGATCATGCTGCTGCCCAAGGATCCTAACGACGACAAGAACATCGTTCTGGAAATCCGCGCGGGAACGGGCGGGGACGAGGCGACGCTGTTCGCGGCCGAGGTTTTCCGCATGTATTCGCGCTACGCCGAAACCAAGCACTGGAAGGTGGAAGTGACTTCGGTGAGCGAATCGAGCGTGGGCGGTTTGAAAGAAGTGATCGCTCTGGTGAGCGGAGACAAGGTCTATAGCCAGCTCAAGTATGAAGGCGGCACGCATCGCGTGCAACGCGTGCCGGAGACGGAGCAGCAGGGACGGGTGCACACCTCGGCGATCACCGTGGCGGTGCTGCCGGAAGTGGATGAAGTGGAGATCAAGCTGGATCCCAAGGACGTCCGCATCGATACGTTTTGTTCTTCGGGTCCGGGCGGCCAGAGCGTCAATACGACCTATTCCGCGGTGCGATTGACCCACATTCCCACCGGCGTGGTGGTTTCCTGCCAGGACGAAAAATCGCAGATCAAGAACCGGGCGAAGGCGGAGCGCGTGCTGCGTTCGCGGCTGTACGAAATCGAACTGCAGAAGCAGCAGGAAAAGCTGGGCGCGGAACGGCGCAGCATGGTGGGCAGCGGCGACCGCAGCGAAAAAATCCGCACCTACAACTTCCCGCAGAATCGCCTGACCGATCACCGCATCGGCCTGACGCTGCATCAACTCAATCTGGTGATGGAAGGCAAGCTCGATGCCGTGATCGAGGCGCTGACCGTGTATTACCAGAATGAGGGGCTGAAGCAGCAGGGCGAAGCAGCTTAGATCGCCGTTGTGAACATCCAGACCGCACTGCTGCAAGGGCAGCAGCTTCTTGACGATGCTCGCGTAGCCGCGCCGAGGCTGACGGCCGAAGTTCTGCTGGCTCACGCCACCGGCCATGATCGCGCATGGCTGTACGCTCACTCCGACGAGGAATTGAAGGAGCTGTGGTGGATCCACTACGGCCGCTACCTGCATGAGCGGATCAAAGGCAAGCCGACGCAATACATCACGGGCCGGCAGGAGTTTTATGGACGCGAGTTCCGCGTCACGCCGGATGTGCTGATTCCCAGGCCGGAAACGGAGCATTCGGTGGAGGCGGCTCTGGCCATTGGCGGAAGCTCGATTGCCGATATCGGAACAGGGAGCGGGGCGATCGGAGTGACGCTGTCGCTGGAGTTGGGCTTGCCGGTGGTATGCACCGATCTCTCTGAGCCAGCGGTGCGAGTGGCTGCGGAGAATGCCCGGCGGCTCGGCTCGGACGCGCGATTCGTTGTCTGCGACCTCGGCTCGGCTCTTGCCTCGCGCGCCTTCGATTTGGTAGTCTGCAACCCTCCTTATATCCCCGAGAGCGACAGCGCCAGCATCCAGCGCGAGGTGCGGGAACACGAGCCGCACGTGGCTCTGTTCGGCGGTCCGACGGGGATTGAGATTTACCGGCGGTTGATCCCCGACGCCGCGCGGTTGCTCCGGCCGGGCGGGCATCTGGTGATGGAGATCGGCTGGTTGGCCGCGGACGCGGTGGGCGCTATTCTGAGCGAGGGGGACGAATGGGAGGGCGTCGAGATCAAGCCGGATCTGGCGGGGATTCCGCGCGTGGCGATCGCCCAGAAGACGCCCGCGCCGCGGTGATCCGCACCTACTTCCATCTCGACATGGATGCGTTCTTCGTCTCCGTCGAGGAGCTGTTCGATCCTTCGCTCAAGGGCAAGCCGGTGGTGGTGGGAGGGAAGCCGAATGAGCGCGGGGTGGTCTCCGCGGCGTCGTATGCGGCGCGGAAGTTCGGGGTGCACTCGGCGATGCCTCTGCGCACGGCGTACAAGATGTGCCCGCAGGCGATCTTTGTCGAAGGGCATCGCGAACGCTATCGCGAGTATTCGGGGCGCGTGTTCGAGGTGCTGAATCGCTTTACGCCGAGCGTCGAAATGGCGTCGATCGATGAGGCGTACCTGGATTTGACCGGCTCCGAACGGCTGCATGGTCCGCCGCTCCAAGCAGCGCACAAGCTGCACAACGCCGTGAAGCAGGCGACAGGTTTGAACTGCTCGATCGGCATTGCGGCCTCGCGAATGGTGGCCAAGGTCGCCTCGGATCAGGCCAAGCCCAATGGGATTTTGTGGATTGTGCCTGGCCAGGAGGCGCGGTTTCTGGCTCCGCTGGATGTGCGCAAGATTCCGGGCGTCGGCAAGGTGACGGAGCGCAATCTGCACGCATGCGGAATTCGCAAGGTCGGGGATCTGGCGGCGCTCGATCCGGCTTTCGTGCAGCAGCGTTTCGGGCAATGGGGCGTGGCGCTGGCGGGAAAGGCTCGCGGGCAGGACGCGGGCGGATGGTTCGATCATGAGATCGGGGACGCGGAGCCGAAATCGGTCAGCCACGAGCACACGTTCATGGAAGACACTGCCGACGCAGCGGCGCTGGACGCGATGCTGACGCGGTTGGCCGAGATGGTGGCCCGCCGGCTGCGGGATCACGCGCTGTACGCGCGAACGGTGCAGATCAAGCTGCGCTACTCGGATTTTTCGACCTTCACGCGGGCGCGAACGCTGGAGCGGGCGACGCAGATCGATTCGGAATTGGCTGGCGCGGCGCGGGAGCTGTTTCACAAGAATTGGAAGAAGAAGCCGATCCGGCTGCTGGGGGTTTATGCGCAGCAGTTGGAGGCGAGCGAGGGGCAGGCGAGCTTGCTCGAGGCGGAGAAAACGGAGGCTTGGCGGAAGACTCTGGAGGCGGTCGACAAGATGCGCGGGAAATATGGCGACGGCGTGGTCTCGCTGGCCGCGGGAATGCCGGCCGCGTTCCGGGCGAGGGTGCACGAGAACCCGGAGAATTTGCCGGGAAAGGAGCCGAAGAAGCGTGCTTGAGGGTGGTGGTTGCCCACCATAGTGGTGCTTTTCAGGCGGTCTTGATTTCGTTCGAAGCTGTTATTTCAAACGCTTAGCTTCGGTCACAGACATGCCTTATCAGCATCGAGAGTAAGGAGGAAGTCATGAAAAAGAGATTTTCGAGTGTCGTGAAAGTGGTGGCGCCGCTCGCCATGTTCGCGGCGATGGTCGGTTTCAGCCAAGCCTCCGCGGTTGCCGCTCCTCGCGGTGGGCATGCGGGTGGCGGCCGGTCGTTCGCTGCGCCGTCTCGCGGATTCGGCGGTGGCCGCTCGTTCGCCGCGCCTTCTCGCGGATTCGGCGGTGGCCGTGCCGTTGTTCCGAGAGCTTACGGAGGCCGCTTCGCCGGACCAGGGTATTACGGCCCCAGCATCGGACTCGGCTTCGGGGTGGGTGCGTATCCTTACAGCTATGCTCCCTACGGTGTCGCGCCTTATGGCTACGCGGCGCCATACGATTACACCGCACCATACGGCTACGCTGCGCCGGCGCAAACCTGCGATCCAGCGGGCTACTATGACCAGAACGGGGTGTGGCAGGCTACACCGGGATGCGCCGCTCCGCAGGCTCCCGGCTATCCGGCTCCAACTGCTCCGGCCCCCGGCGTTCCATACCAACAGTAAACCTGGTAGCGCGGGCGCTCTCAGTGCTCGCGCTTCCAATGAGCGGCGATGTGCGGAGCCTGCATTTTGTGAGCGGACCTCCAGTCCTGCCACATGCTATGCAGCATCGCAGCCAGGGTGGCCAGCCAACTCACCAGCGCGATGTACACAAACACGCGCCGGCTAAAGTTGCGGATCAGATGCTGCCAACACGCGAGCATCGCGAGCAGGGGAATCCACCAGCTCGCGGTCGCCCAAAAGAGAATCGTCAATCCTTTCAAGAACGGAAGTAGATCCGTTAGGAGCGCGGCATCAGGGGCCTTGGCAACTAAGGTGGTTCCCGTGAGCGCCGAGATCGCCATCGCGCCCATGCTGTCCAGATCTTATTCCGCAAGCAGTCACGCCGGGACATAGAGTAGCCCGAATGGCTTCGCCTGTGCCGGGCTAGATCGTCGAGGGCCGCCCAGTTGGGATAGCGAGCACAGGAGTTTCTTCCAGAACCGGATCGCCGCCAAGCGAGACCACTTTCACGGGCATACCTTCGGCCAATTCCTGCAGCAAGACTTGCCGGCCATTCCCGAATGAGACGGCGTCTCGATAAGTGTTCACGTTTGCGCTGGTCTGAACAAACACCACGCGTTCCTCGTCACCCACATCCCATCGTGTCTGAAGGCGATCCGGAATGTTTTTCAGGATCAGGCAAGCGCCCGGTGGGATGCAAACCGCCAGTGCATTTGGGCACTCCGGATGCAGATCGAAGAGGTCCTTCATCCACTGCCACGGGCGGAAGCGATGTGGCTGTGGATGTACAGAACGTTGCACCTCAGCGGGTGATGCAAGTCCAATCGAACCCGTCTGGAACCTGCGAGTCACCAGTTCCTCGCCTTCCTCAGCGAGCCGGTTCCGTATTCCGGCCAGAGAATAATCGCACATAATTACCTCCTTCCTTTCCCCCCATACCTCCGATTCAGCCATTCGAAGACGTTGGCTCAGCTACCCGATCGACTAACGCCCGATAAGCCCTGTGCTGCGCATCCGCGGCGTGTTGCTCATCTTTCCTGAGTGCTTCGTATTCATCGAGGTCCGACACTCCAGCCCCGCTCGGGTGAGTGATGAAATAGCACCGTAGAGCTGTTTCAGCTTTGTTCGCTGCTACTCGAGCCTCTAGGAAAATACGCTCCAAACGTGCGTGTTCGGTGGTTTCCATAACCTGCTCCTTCTTGCACCACGTGCAATCCAGAGACCACCGCCCGGCCAACCATCATTTCCAGCCAACTGGCAATCATTTCCAGCCGGCCAGCCATCATTTCCAGATGGATATCCGGCTTTCTCCCGTGTTCACGGTATGGCTCGCGGGTGGCGAGACGTTCCGTGAACTTGCCAAATTTGCAGTGCGCTCACGGTGCTGAGAGCATCCTGAGGATACGCCGTCGGACCAAGCTTCATTGCCGGGAGCGACCGGCCCGAGACTTGCACCCGGTTATCCGGTTCAGGGCCGCTGAGCCAGGAGCTTGAGGCGAACCGCTTGAGCGCACTCGTCCTCGATCTTGAAATAGCGCGCCACTGCGGCCGCCCCCACCTCCAATGGATGTGCCTCTTCCGGGCGCCGGTCCGCAAGCGTCCTGAGCTTTACGGCTGCGTTATCGAACTGGGATTGATTCCCCAGGATGATTGTGGCGCCGGCGGCGGCGGCAATGGCTGCAAATTTTCGCTCGGAGGCGAGGTAGGTATCGAAATGCGGCACGTCGTTCACGAAATTGAATTCAGTGCCGCCCGAATAGGCAACAGTCACCGGTTTGCCGCGATCGTGCACCTGGAAGATGCCGGAAATTGTCCCTGGCGTGTGGCCGGGCATCAGATAGATGGTCACGGTTGTGCCGCCGAGCGTGACCTTCATGCCGTCGGTGGCGACGATGTCCCGCTTGGGCTTGCCGTTCGGGAAACCATTGACCGATTGGGCGACCATATCCCAATCGCCCGCTCCCATGACGATATGTGCGCCATAGCGTTCTTGCATCAGTTTCGCGCCACCCACTTCGTTCTCGTGAGCATGGGAAACCATGACGTACTTTACCTGAGCCGGGTCCAGGCCAAGCTTTTTGAGGCCGCCCACAATGATATCCTCCGCGTCGTAAACGCCCTGCGTGTCATACAGGATGATTCCGTCGCTGGTGGTCAAAGCCCAGGTCGAGCGGGAAGCCGTGCCCATCCAATACAGGTCGTCAAACGCCCTTTTTGGCTCGAGGTACGCCCGGGCCCTATCGGGGTCCTTCCGCGGCGCCGGAGCGTCCGGCCGGACCGGGGCGTTCAGAGGAGCGACGCACAGCGCGGTAACCAGGCCGTAGAAATCGGGAGTGTTGTCACGCCCGCCCGCAGCGTTCTTGCCGGCGGCAAGGTGAGCCTCGATTGATTCCGGTTGACGTTGGATAGTCTGCGCATGGGCAGCGCTGATGAGAATCGAAACGCTAAATGCGTAGGTATTCCACTTCGAAGCAGGCATAATTCTTTTCTCCCGCGTTCTTCGCGCCTCTGGCGCCTATACATGATATAGCGTCGAAAGATCCGGCAAAGAGTGACCGGAAAATCCGGCAAACAAGCCACAGGTTTGGACCCGCGCCCTTGGCGCTCAAAATCAAGAACACTTGAGGCGCCACTCGCTAAAAAATGATAATAGTTGCCAAAAAATTACAGATGTGTATACTGATCCGAGCCAAGCCTGAATCCCGTTCTCTCAATCTCAGTCTGAAGGGCTTGCTGAGTTGGTGGTGCCATCCAAGTGGGGGGGTGCATGAAGCTTACCGTGTCTGTGCTTCTTGCGGCTGCTGCTCTGTATGCGCAGTCGAACCAGGGAACAATCACCGGGACCATTTCCGATCCCGGGGGCGCCGTGATCGCAACGGCTCAAATCGAAATCAAAAATACCGAGACCGGGGTCCTCTACCACGGCGGCACCTCCGCCACCGGGAACTATGTCATACCGGTGCCGCCAGGCACCTATCAGATTTCGGTGACCGCCGCGGGATTCAAAAAATCCGTGCAGGAGAACGTGCCGGTGGTGTCCGCGACGGATACGCGCAAGGACGTAACGCTCCAAATCGGAACCGCTACGGACACCGTGACCGTGGTCGATACGGCGCCCTTGCTCAAGACCGAGAGCGCGGAGATCAGCCATCTGGTCGAAGTCAAGGATCTGGATGACCTTCCCGTGCTCACGATATCGGGCGGAGGCGTTGTCGGGGGCGCGGTAGCGGGCATGGGCAACATCCGGAACCCGTTGCAGTCCGTGGAACTGCTCCCCGGTGTGACTTTTTCCAATGACTCCAAGATGGTGGTGAACGGGTTGCCAAGCAACAGCGAGGCCATCCGCATCGAAGGCCAGGATGCCACCGGAAACATCTGGAAAACCATTCAGCAGTACAGCCAGGGCGCCAGCGTGGACGCCATTCAGGAGGTGTCCGTACAAACCAGCAACTACGCTGCTGAATACGGCCAGGCAGGCGGCGGTGTTTTCAACTACACCATGAAGTCGGGCACCAATCAGTTTCACGGCACGGCCTACGACTATTTCGTGAACGAGGCTCTGAATGCCGGCTTGCCCTTCACGGATGAAGGCACGCAAGACCCCGCCAAGGCCGGTCAGCACATCCGCAACGCCGTGCGCCGCAATGATTATGGATTTACGGTTGGCGGGCCAGTCGAGCTTGGCAAGTTGTATAAGGGCAAGAACCGGACGTTCTTCTTTTGGAATTTCGAACAGTTCCGCGAGAACAGGACCACTTCCAACAGCATTCAGACCATGCCAACGCCCGACTATCGGAATGGCAATTTTACCAACTCCGGTTGCTTTGCTTATGTCCCGGGTCCAGGCTGCGTGGCCACCGTGCCTATCGTTAACACGGTAACGGGCCAAAGTGCGGTAGACCCACTGGGCCAGACGTTGTCTTTTGGGGAGATCTTCGATCCCAAGAGCAACCAAACGGTAAATGGATCGTTGGTCCGGACTCCTTACCCCAACCAGCAGATTCCGCTGCAGAGCATGGACAAAGTCGCGCTTGCGATTCAGAACTTCTTCCCGCTGCCGAACCAGCCCGGCATTGTCAACAATTACCTTGCTCCGGCCTACCAAAACTGGCTGCACACCACCAACTGGTCCTTCAAGCTGGATCACTCCATCAGCTCGACCATCAAGGTCGGCTGGTACTTCTCGCGGCTGGAGCAGAATTCCCCCAATGCCAACGGGGTCACTGCGGCTTACAATTCGCCCGCCCCGGTCGCCATGCGGAACGTTACTACGCGCGTCAACTACGACCAGACGATTACGCCGACGCTGCTGCTGCACATCGGCATTGGTTACATTCAGCAGTATCAGCCGACCGACTATCAGAACTTCAGTCAGAGCTCCATAGGCATGAACGGGTATTTCCAGACCAACCGTTTCCCGTCGATCGGCGGATTCTTCGACGGCGCCCCCTCGACGAACGCAGCCGCGGGCCTGAATAACTTCATCAGCGGCGGGTATGGCGGCCCGGGCTTCGGGGGATTAGGTCCGGCCTTCGTCGCCTTCCTCTGGGAGGAGAAATCGACCGCCAACTTCAGTTTGACTTGGATCAAGGGCAATCACTCAGTCAAGTACGGCGGTGAGCTGATTGTGGACGGATATCCGGAGCACAGCGGATGGCGGGCCAATGGAGCCTTTGGCATTTCCAACGCTGAAACCGCCGATCCCTGGCAGAATAACCTGCCTCTTAACTTCGCCAATGCCTCGGGGTTCAGTTACGCCAGCTTTTTGCTGGGTCTGCCGGACGATGTGGAGATCAGTCCGAACACCCAGACCAAGACGGGCCAACACAGCATCGGGCTGTACATTCAGGATAGTTGGAAGCTGACGAAGAAACTGACTCTTGATTATGGCCTGCGGTGGGATTACCAGACCTATCTGCAGGAAGAACACGGCCGCATGCCGGTTGCCTCTTTCTCCACGCCGGATCCGACTGTAGGAGGCATTCCGGGCGCCGTCATTTACGGAGCCACCTGCAAGTGCCAGCTCTCACACAATTACCCCTGGGCGTACGCACCGCGTCTCGGAGCGGCTTACCAGATCGACCCAAAGACTGTACTGCGCGTCGGCGCCGGCCTTACGTATGGCGTGACGCAGACCCCGAGCGGCTTGCAATACAGCCTGGCTGATTACTACACCTTTAACGCCCTCGGTTATGGGATACCTCCAGCGACGGGCGCTTTCGAAAATAATCCGTTCCCCAACGTAACGTGGCCGAACTTCAATCCGGGCAAACTGCCAATATTGACGAACGGTCTGTTGCCGCCGTCATCTCCAAACACAATCTTCAATTCGAGTGCCCGGCCGCCGCGGACCTGGCAGTGGAGCATCGGTTTGCAGCGCCAACTACAAAAAGACCTGGTTGTGGAAGCTGACTATGTGGGCAATCGGGGAGTCTGGTGGTCCGCGGAAGGCCTCGATCCGTACCAATGTAATTGTCTGAATAACACGATCCTGGCGGCGCACGGGCTCAGCATGAGCAATCCGGCCAACCTGGCTTTGCTGACCGATCTCATAAACTCTCCGCAGGCGGTTCAAGCCGGATTTGGCCCAGCCTACCCGGGGATGCCACCGAATGCAACCGTCAACCAGCAAATTCGTCCGGTGCCGCAGTGGGCGAGTGGTGGTCCGAGCTCATTCCTGGGGCCTCCCATGGGCAAAACGTGGTATGACTCGCTGCAAACCAAGGCCACCAAACGCTTCTCTCACGGGCTACAGGGGCAGGTCTCCTACGTTTGGTCCAAAGGCACCGATCTCGGCGCGGGTTCGGAGGCGCCTATCTTCCTTCCGTACAATCCGGTCATCCAAGACATCTACAACTTGGGGAGCAACAAGCAGCTCAACCGGTTGGTTTATCCGGAGGCGGCGATCATTTCCGGCACCTACACAACCCCCGGGCTGAACTCGGACAAGCGAAGCATGAAGCTCGTATCGCAGGTGATCCGGGGTTGGCAGCTTGGTTGGCTGCTGCGCTATCAGAACGGCGATCTGATTGAGTCCGCGTCATCCTCCAATCAGCTCGAGAACATATTGCTGCGGCAGGGTGGTTTCAACGGCGCTCCCGTAGACTTGGACAACCGGGTCGCCGGGGTGAATCCGCTGTTGGTGAATCCGAACTGCGGATGCTTCAATCCGCAGACTACGCTGGTTCTCAACCCCGCCGCCTGGACCGATCCGGGAGCGGGGAAATGGGGAACCTCTGCTCCGTTCTATAACGGCTACCGTTGGCAACGTCAACCAGCCGAGTCGATGAGTTTTGCGCGCAACTTCTATTTTGGCAAGGAAGGAAGGTACAACTTCCAGTTCCGCGCCGAGTTCCAGAACATCTTCAACCGGCTGTACCTCTCGGCTCCCGCCACGGGCGCTACCACCACGGCTCCCGGCACTGCCGGTGGCGCCTTCTCCACTGGCGGCTACTACACCAGCGGCTATGGCTATGTGGCTACCGCGGAAGGTGCCGGAGCCCAACCGCGGTCCGGCCAACTGATAGGCCGGTTCACGTTCTAAATTACGGTCCCGATGCCGGCCGCGCCAACAGCAGCCGGCATCGGGTTTGCGGGCCGCCAGTGGTATACTCGACCCGGTTGCTTCGATCATTCGCATTGCTGCTAGTGGCCTCGTTCTGCGCCGCCGGCGCGGAGTTCGTGGGAAGCCAGGCATGCGCCTCGTGCCATGCCGCCGTCTATCGGAGTTACATGCAAACTCCGATGGCGCATAGCAGTGGACCCGTGGGAACGAATGAGGCGAAGGAGCGTTTTGATCGCGCGGAGTTTCGCGATTCCCAAGGCGCCTTCACGTATCGCGTTGAGCAAGAATCCGGAGCGTACTTCTTCGAGTTTGCGCAGCGGCGCGCCAACCCTCCGGATAGCCCGCTCATTCAGGGTCGCCGTCAACTGCAGTACTTCGTGGGAAGCGGAGCCGCCGCGCGCAGCTACCTGCTAAACGTCGATGGATTCTTATATGAAGCGCCGGTTGCATACTATAGCAATTCGGCTTCATGGATGGCCGCGCCCGGATTTGCTTCGTTTCCCTCACCATATCTAACGCGGCCGGTGCTGCCCGGGTGCCTCGAATGCCACTCCAGCTTCGTCGAGCGGACTCCGGGCACGCAAAACGCCTATGCTTCCCCGCCGTTTAAGGAAGGCGGCGTCGCCTGTGAGCGGTGCCACGGGCCGGGGAGCGATCACATCGCCCTCGGCTCACCAATGATCAATCCGGCCGAGCTTCCCGCTCCGGAGCGGGATAGCATCTGTGAGCAATGCCATCTCTCGGGCGAAATCCGCGTCCCGAAGCCCGGCAAAGACGACCAGTCATTCCGCGCGGGCGATCGGCTCGCAAACATCTTCGCGGTTTTCGTGCGTGCGGGTTCGAGTTCGGAAGTGAGAGTCACCAGTCACGCCGAGAACCTGGCCGCGAGCAAATGCAAGAGAGCCAGCGGAGACAAGATGTGGTGCGGCGCCTGTCACGATCCTCACTCCGTTCCAGCCCCGGCGGAGAAGGCTGCCTATTTTCGCGGCAAATGCCTGGGATGCCACGCAGCCTCGGATTGTGTTACTCCTCGGGCGGATAGAGAAGCCAAACAGGACGACTGCATAGCCTGCCATATGCCGCGCAATCCGACCGCTGACATTGAGCACGTCGTCTTCACGCGATCATTCGATCCGCCGGCGTCCGGCATTATCCGGTCCCACGTCGTCCAACGACGCACCTCGCCCGGATGCCGATTTGGCGCTGTTCGGCGGCGGAGAGGCGAGCGCTCGGGATTTAGGATTGGCTTACGCTATGGTTGGCCTGCGCGAGGACAATGCCACGTATCTCGATCGCGCTTTCGGGCTGCTGAAACAGGCCGTCGCGCAAACACAGCCTAACGCAGCCGACCCCGAGGTGCTCGCGTATTTGGCCCAGTTCTACCGCGACCGCAAGGACGATGCGCATGCGCTCCCGTTATATGAAGAAGCCTGGCGCAAGGACCGGACTCAATCCGCCGTCGCCGCGGCGCTGGGGGCTTATTGGATGCAGCTGGGCAACCAGCGCACAGCGGCTGGCGGCGCATGCCAACCGCCCGTTGACCCAAAGAATCCAGATGCGCCGGCCTGCGTTGTGCGCGGAGTTTCCGAGGTGGAGCAGGCGATCGTTTTCTGGAATCAGGCGCTCGCCATCAGCCCCGCCTTGCTCCTGGTACGCATCAATCTTGCCGGGGCGCTATTGCGCACCGGACACCTGGAGGAAGCTCAGGCGGCATTGCGAAAGGTGTTGGAATTCGATCCCACACTTCAGCCTGCGAGAGATCTTCTGGGCCGAATTACGAAATGATTCAGCGTTTATCCAAACTGCATCTAGTCATCGCGGTGGTGGTTTTGGGCGGTATTTTAGCAAGCGTCTGGATCTACAAGGGCCGGCCGCGCCAGCCGGAGCAAGGCCCTCCCAACGCGTACGCCGATGCGTCCATCTGCGCGGACTGCCACGGTGAAATCGCCGCCGACTATCGCAAGACCGGCATGGGACGGTCGTTCTCCCGCGTTCGCCCCGGAGATGTGACCCCACTCGCTAAGCCGTTTTACCACAAGGCGTCAGGCAGTTATTTCCAGATGATCTCGCGCGACGGCAAGTATTATCAGCGCCGCTGGCAGACCGGATTCGATGGAAAAGAAACCAACATCGATGAAAAACAAATTGATTTCGTGGTTGGCTCGGGCAACCATGCCCGAACCTACCTTCACTTGGCGCGTGGAGATAAAACCGGCCAGGGCGCTCTGCAGGTATTGCCGCTGAGCTGGTATTCGGAAAAGGGCGGCTACTGGGACATGAGTCCGGGCTACGATCAACCGGATTACCCCGGATCCGTGCGGCCGGTGCATTACGAGTGCATGTTCTGCCACAACGCGTATCCCAAAATTCCAGACTCCATGCAGCACGCGGCTAGCGCCGAGATGGCTTTTGCGGAGCCGATCCCGGAGGGCATCGACTGCCAGCGATGCCATGGGCCGGGCCAGAGGCACGTCGAGCTAGCGTCGGCGGGCGGAACGCCGGACCAGATTCGCGCGGCAATCGTCAATCCTAAGCGCCTGCCGCCGGATCGGGAAATCGAAGTGTGTCTCCAATGCCACTTGGAGACCACCAGCCTGGATCTGCCTCACTCCATCCGCCGCTTCGATCGCGCTCCGTTTTCCTATAAACCCGGGGAGCCTCTGGGAGATTTCAGCCAGGAGTTCGATCGCTCTGGCGGAATGCCGGAGGGCCGCTTGGAGATCGCGCAAGCCGCGTACCGGCTGCGCGAATCGCAGTGCTTTCTCCAAAGCAAAGGGGCGCTCCGCTGCACCACCTGTCACGATCCACACGACATTCCGCGAGGACCATTGGCGGCCGCGCACTATAACGGCGTCTGCGAAAGCTGCCACGCAAGTAAGCTGCAGTCAAACTCAGTTTCCCCGGTGCATTCGGCCGGTGCGGATTGCGTGGGATGCCACATGCCGAAACGGAGGACAGACGATGTGGTGCACGTGGTGATGACCGATCATCATATTCAAAAGCGCAAGCCGGAGGGCGATTTATTGGCGCCGAAGCCGGAGATCGTCGAATCGGCGGCCAACAAGTACCGGGGCGAAGTGGTCGCCTACTATCCGGCGGGTATGGGCGAGAATTCGCTTTACCTGGCTGACGCCCAGATTCGCAATCAGAGCAATTTGGACGCAGGTCTGCCATCGATGCAGAACCTGGTCGACACACAACATCCTTCCGAAACCGCGCCCTATGCAGAGCTAGCGCTGGCCTATCGTGCCGCCAACGATTTGGCTCATGCCGTTCCTCTCTTCGAAGAAGCTGCACGGCGGGAGCCGACTGCGTACCGGCTGACGCAACTTGGGAATGCCCAGATGGAAGCGCGGCAATGGACGCAGGCCGAAACTTCGCTTCGCCGGGCGATCGAGCTTGCTCCCGGCGACGCCACCGCATGGGGAACACTGGGTTGGGTGCTATGGCAGCAGAACAAGGGTCCGGAAGCGCGCAGCGCTTTGGAGAAGGCTGTGACCCTCGACCCAGACTTGCCGGAGATGCACAATAATCTCGCCTTGGTTTCGTGGGGAACGGGGGAGCAAGCCCCGGCCGAGAAGGAGTTCCGCGAAGCGCTGCGCATTCAACCGGGCATCGCGGAATGGCGATTGAATCTGGGGCGTGTGCTCGCCTCCCGCGGCGAAATACCGGAAGCGCTCTACCAATTTGAGCAAGCCGTCAAATTGAAGCCGGGTGTCGCTGAGGCGCGCCTGGAATACGGGAGCTTACTGGCGGATCGCGGGAACCTTTCCGCGGCGATCCCCGAGCTCGAAGCGGCCGTCCGGTTGCAGAACGACCTTTGGAGGGCGCATTTTGAGCTGGCCAAGGCCCTGGGGCAAAAAGGCGACTCGACCGGCGCGCTGGAGCACCTGAGGATTGCCGCCGGCGGTTCGGATGCGCAGGTTCGCGCCGCGGCGGCCGAGATGTTGCAGCGACTGGGACGGTAGGCGGGACACCGCGGCTCGACTCATCACGACCTCATCAATGGGTCAGGGCGTAGATGATGGCATTCACGCCAAGCCGCATGCCAAGGTCCGACATTCTCTCGGGGTACGAGGGATCGTCGGCGTACTCCCAGGAATCGCCCACATCCGAGTTGAACCATCCAATAATTCCGGCTCGTCCCCTCTCGTCGTACATCGCTACCCAACGGGGAACCTTGCCGCCGTTCTTACCCACGCCCACGTGCGCCTGCCCGTTGATGATGTAACGGTCGTTCAAATCGTAGACGCTATGAAAAAGCGCGTCGTTATTCGGAATATCCAGCAGGGGACGTTCGGGGAACGCGAAGTGGACGCGCTTGTCAAACTCGCCCCACTCATCGGGTCCGTGAAAATCGTCGCCGATAAAGAAGCCGCCGCGATCGACATAGTCGCGCAGGATCTTGCCTTGCTTTTCGGTCAAGCCCCACTCGCCCGCTTGGACGGCGTAGAGGAAGGGCCAGTTGTAGACGTCATCGCCGTCTTCGAGGTCGACCACTTGTTCGACGGAGCGCGCGTCAACGCGAGTGAGCCGGCGCACGGCTTGCAGGAAATGGCGGTCCGCGCGGGGGTAATCCTGAGTCCAGAGAGAGAGGCCGAAGTGATAATCGCCGGTGAATCGCCCGGTACGTTGGTAGCCGTCGAGAGGCCCGCCAGGGAACATGAGGCGGGCGAAGGCGAAATCGGTTTTCTGGTTGTAGTCGGGCGGAAGCGGAATGTCGCCGATGTAGTATTCGGTCCCGGAGAACTCCTTGAACGGCTTCTGGAACGCGCACAGCGTTCCGAAGAACAGCAAAGCCGCGCCAGCAAGGAGGACCGGAATGCGCATGCTACGCCGAGCCTAGGTTGGTAAGCGTGCGCTTGACGATGGCCGCTGTGAGTTTCACTTTATATCCATTTTTGGCAAGGGGTCTTGCTCCTTCGACCGCGGTTTGGCCGGCTTGCGCGGCAAGCTCCGGAGTAATGCGCTGGCCTTCCAGCATGGCTTCGACCTTCGGGACTCGCCAGGGAATCGGCGCTACGCCGCCGAGGACTACGCGGGCTTTCTTGCAGGTCACTCCTTCCATCGCGAGGGCAATCGCGACACTGGCGACGGCGTGGGTCCAGGATTCGCGGTCGAGCTCCTTGTGATACGTGCTGCGGAGGTTCGCATGCGGCCCGATGTGCACCTCCGTGAGCACCTCATCGTGCGCAAGAACGTTTTCCCGGGCCGGATCCCTTGACGGGGGTGCGAAGAAATCGGCCGCGGCGACCGTGCGTTCACCTGACGGTCCGGCGATCCTGAATTGCGCATCGAGAGCAACCAATGCGGGCGCGGTATCCGAGGGGTGCACGATATAGCTTGGACCACCCCCGAAAATCGCGTGGAATTCATTTTCGCCAGTAACGCTGAAGCAAGTCTTGCCGCCGTTCTTAAAGCACGGGAAGCCGTTGCGGAAATACCAGCACCAGGGGCGCTGGCAGATGTTGCCGGCGAGCGTGCCGGCATTGCGAATCTGCGGAGTCCCAACAACGCTCGCGGCCTCGGAGAGCACCGCGTAGCGAGTGCGGATAAGAGGATTTTCGGCCAACTCGGACAGAGGGATCAGGCCACCGATGACCACTTGATCGCCCTGCTCCTTCACTTGGTTTAGAGCGGGAATGGAGCGGAGGTTGACCAGCACGTCGGGCGTGACCAGATGCTCCTTGACCATACCAAGGAGATCGCTGCCGCCGCCAACGATCGCGGCGTTGCCCTTCGACAGCTGTTGGGCTTTGAGCGCGGGAGCGACCTTGGAGGCGACCAGGCCAGCGCCGGTTCCCTCCACGAAATGCCGTCGCGAGATCTTGCTCGTAGGCGCCTCCAACGGGAAGAGTCCCGACGGGGTGATTTTATCATGGGGAGCGTGAGACCCTGGGCACAAGTGAAGACGAAGGGCACATCCATTCAACGCCGGCAGCTTGCTGCTCTCAAGGCCGCCGCAGGCGCTTGGAAGGATGAAAACCATCCAGAGCTGAAGCAGGGCTCGGCGGAGTGGGTACGAAAGATGCGTCAGGAGATCGAGCGCAGGTTTTAAGAAGGTCGTTCGCTGACGTGGCGACCTTCCTGCTCAACGCCACGGTCATCATTGCCGAGCCGGCCGGGCGGTTCATGCGGATCTAATCCCAGAAAGGCATCAATCTGGCCGGGACGCGATCATTGCCGCCGGCTCCCGGAGCAGGTGGGCGCGGTGGCTGCTCCAGTTATGCCGAAGCTGCTGGTGTTCGCAATTGATTCGAAGACTCCGTTCCCTGACGTGGCGCAGTAATCTTTCCTGCGCTCGTTCTGCGCGGGCGAACGCAAACTTTACCGTATCGCATGCGCGCGATTTTTCGCGGCCTTGCCGATTCAGCGGCTTGCCAGCACTGGCCCGCCGGATGCACCGCTCTTCGTGCGCAAGTCAATCTGCGCTCATCAAGCAACAGTTTGGCAAGAAGGAGATTTTTCGATATGAACTCTGATGAACTTCAAGGTAAATGGAAGCAGTTGAAAGGCTCTGTCCGGCAGCAATTCGGCAGGCTCACCGACAACGACGTGGAAATGATCGCCGGGCAGCGTGACCGCTTGATCGGCAAATTGCAGGAACGCTATGGGTACCTCCGGGAGGAGGCGCAGAAGAAAACCGATGAATGGCTGGCCTCCGCCAACATCGCAGCGAGTTCGGCCGAAGAGCACAAACAGCACATGCCGCCGCCATCGCAAGGCGCCGGGCAGCAACAGCCGCAGAAGCGCTAGAAGCTGGTTTTCAGGCGCGTCATTTTCGGGCTCGTCATTTTCAGGCTCATCCGGGCGGGGAGAAATCCCGCCCGGACTTCTCAACCCGGTCTTCTCAACATGGTGCGGAAGCGGCGGCTGCGGTATGATGGCCCACTGGCCTCCTAAAACCGAAGCTGATCCTGCGCATGAGCACTACACAGTCCGTCTCCCCCACCAGCGTTTCCTCCGTTGGCTCTTCCGCCGGAGCCAGCCACCTCCGCCCCTTTCTACCGATCCTCCTGTTATTGTTCCTTGGCAGCGGCTGCGCGGCGCTGATTTACGAGATCGTGTGGCTGCAATTGTTGCAACTGGCGGTGGGAAGTTCCGCCGTCTCGCTGGGGGTCCTTCTGGGAACCTACATGGCCGGGATGTGCCTGGGGAGCCTTCTGCTGCCGCGATTCGTTTCCACCTCGCAACATCCGCTGCGCGTGTACGCAAAACTCGAAATGGGAATCGGCATCTTCGCGATCGTGGTGCTGTTCCTGATTCCGATGCTGGATTCGCTGTATGCGGCGATCGCGCGGCACGGGATGCAAGGCATCTTCCTTCGGGCCGTGGTGGCAGCCATATGTCTTCTCCCGCCAACCTTTTTAATGGGCGCGTCGCTGCCGGCCGTGGCGCGATGGGTTGAGGCGACGCCGGAGGGCGTCTCCTGGCTCGGGTTCCTGTACGGAGGCAATATTGCAGGCGCGGTGTTCGGGTGCCTGTTCGCCGGGTTTTATCTGCTTCGCGTGTTCGATATGGCCGTGGCGACTTACGCCGGCGCGGCGATTAACTTCGTGGTCGCGCTGGCTGCGTTTTCGCTCGCCAAGCAAATGGCGTACGCGCCTGCTGCGCCGAAGACCAAAGAGGCCACAGCGCCGGTCCCGGCAAGCAAGCCCTGGGATGTCTACGTGACCATCGCGATCTCCGGCATGTGCGCGCTGGGGGCCGAGGTGATCTGGACGCGGCTGCTTTCGGTGATGATCGGCGCGACCACCTACACGTTCTCGATCATCCTGGCGGTGTTCCTGGTGGGGTTGGGATTGGGCAGCGCAGGCGGATCGATTCTGGCTCGCTCCGGCTCGCGCAACGCTCTGGGATGGTGCCAAATGGCGTTGGCCGGAGGGATCGCGTGGGCTGCTTACGCGCTCTCCGATGGAATCCCCTATTGGCCGGTCAATCCGCTCCTGGCTGCGAGCCCATGGTTCAATTTCCAGATCGACATTGTGCGCTGCCTGTGGGCGATTCTGCCCTCCGCGATTTTGTGGGGCGCGAGTTTCCCGCTGGCGCTGGCGGCGGCTGCTTCGCGCGACGACGATCCCGGCAAATTGGTGGGGCGGACCTACGCCGCCAATACAGTGGGCGCGATTTTGGGCTCGCTTCTATTCAGCATGGTTTTTGTTCCGTGGATTGGATCGCGCGATTCGGAGCGGCTGCTGATTGCGTTGTCGGTGGTTGCGGGGCTGCTGATGCTTTCGCGCTACGCGAATTTCAAAGTGGCAATCGCGGCCGCGTTGGCCACGGCGGTTTGCGGGCTGCTGATCTGGAAAGTGGACGAGACGCCGTGGATGGCTATCGCCTACGGGCGGCGGATGCTGACCATCACCGACGCCGGGCACCCGTTGTTTCGCGGGGAGGGGATGAACTCCTCGGTAGTGGTTTCGCAATTGCCGGGAGGGCAGATTTACTTTCATGTGAGCGGCAAAGTCGAGGCTTCCAATGAGCCGTTCGATATGCGTCTGCAACGCATGCTGGGGCACTTGCCGGCGCTGGTGAATCCCGATCCCAAATCTGTGCTGATCGTCGGGTTCGGCGCGGGCGTGACGGCGGGGACGTTCGTGGTGCATCCGGAGGTCCGGCAAATCGACATCTGCGAGATCGAAAAAATCATTCCACCGGCGACCTCGCGCTACTTTGGGCCTGAGAATCATCACGTGCTCACCGATCCGCGAACCACCGTGCATTATGACGATGCGCGTCACTACGTGCTGACCACCGGACAAAAATACGACATCATCACTTCCGATCCGATTCATCCGTGGGTGAAGGGGACAGCGACGCTGTATTCGAAAGAGTACTTCGAAGTGGTCAAGGAGCATTTGAATCCCGGCGGCGTGGTGACTCAGTGGGTGCCCTTGTACGAGAGCGATCCGGACACGATCAAGACCGAGCTCGCAACCTTCTTCGAGGTGTTTCCGAATGGAACCATTTGGGCCAACGATATCGATGGCCAAGGCTACGACGTGGTCTTGATGGGGCAGAACGGAGACGCGCCCATCGACATGGACCAGTTGACGCGGCGCTTCACTGGGCCGGTGGCGCAATCGTTGCGGGAGGTCGGGTTAAGCTCCGCGACGCAGTTGATGGCCACCTACGCAGGGCGGGCCCAAGACCTGCGCTCGTATTTGGTGGATGCGCACGTGAATACGGATCTCGATTTGCGGCTCCAGTACATGGCCGGGATGGGCTTGAACTGGAACAACGCTCCGGCGATCAAGCAGCAGCTCAGCAGCTTTTTGCAGTATCCCACCGGGTTGTTCAAGGGTTCGCCGGAAGTAATGAAGGAGCTCGACGCGTCGTTAAGGTAAAAGAACCGCGACCGTGAGGGAGCGGGATCAAGTCCCCGGCGCCTGCCACACCTTCGCCTGCTACGGCGCATGGCTCCCCGGCTCAGGTTGACAATCGGGTAAATCCCTTCCATAATCGAAATATTGCAAAAGCGAAACACGGCCGCAGTTGAGCCGCAGAAGCCCGAGCCGCCGAAGTCCCATACCCTCGACGAGCAGTCCAACCAGTTAGTGGGGTATTTGGAAACGCTGTTCCGGCGGATGATGCTCCATCGCAAGCAGGCCGACGATCCGCAGGTGGAAATCTCCCGGGAGGAGATCCGCGCCATGCTGCTGCTCGATTCCGGCGGCCGGCTGACCATGACCAAGCTGGCGGAGTCGCTGGACGTTCCTCTATCGACCGCGACGCACACGATGGACCGGTTGGTGTCCAAGGGATTGGCGGAGCGGAACCGCAGCGAGGAGGACCGGCGCGTGGTCGAGGTGGAGATGAGCGAATACGGGCGCAAGCTCCAGGAAACCTTCCGGGAGAGCCGCAAGGTGGTGGCGCGCACGTGGCTCGATCCATTGAGCGGCGAGGAGCGAGAGGCGTTTTTGCAACTGATGTCGAAGATTACCCTCTTAGCCAAGCCTGCGCCCGATTGAAGCCGGATGACAGTAAGATGATACGCATTGATCCGGTACGCGTTGATCCGGGTCAAATCTGGTGACCGGGGCCTATCTTTTTTCGCGCATCCAGTTGTAGACGTATGAAGGCTGGATTTGGGTTGACGGTATGGTCCACTTTCCTTTTGCGGATTTCGTGCTTCCAAGCAGTTCTTCCGCCTCTCGATCAGCTGTAACCCATTGATACCAAGCCAGTCCCAGCCCTTCGGCACATACGGGTTTTGGAAGCAGGTTACAACATTCAGTATCAAACTTTTTAATTGACACGATCAAAGGGTGTAGTGTAGCATCACCTAGAGGCTGGGTTAGTCTCTTCTTTTGACAATCTTGTGAGTTTTACTTTCCAAGGGGGGAAAGTTCATGAAGCTTAGAGCAGTCTCGCTCGTATTCTGCCTGCTATTCGCTGCCCTGTTTGCATTCGGACAGGTTGGCAACGGAACCATCACGGGCACCGTTTCCGACCAGGCCGGGGCGGTGGTGGCCGGCGCGAAAGTCGACGCCAAGAACGCGGAAACGGGAGTTGTTTACTCCGCAGCGTCCACGGGCACCGGAAACTATACAGTCACGGACTTGCCGGTAGGCACCTACACTATCACCGTGACGGTGATGGGGTTCAAGACCTACACGCACTCCAATCTAACGGTGCAGGCGCAGGGCATCGTTCGTGAAGACGTTCCGCTGCAAGTCGGCGCCAACACTGAGTCGGTGACGGTCACCGCGGAGGCTTCGCTGCTGAAAACCGAAAGCGGCGAGCTGGCGCACAACGTCACGGTCGGCGACATGGACCAGCTTCCTTTGTTGGGCATCGGAACCGTGAACTCGGGCACCTCCGGGTACCGCAATCCTTTCAACACGCTTTTGACGCTGCCGGGCGTGAGCAACTACACCACCAGCGGCACGTTCCAGGTCAACGGTCTGGGCAACGCGTTCTCCACCACGGAGACCATGCGCGTGGAAGGCCAGGATGCCACCGTGCGGCTGTTCGGCGTCTACGACTACACGCAGATCGGCCAGGCGGGCGCGGACTCGGTCCAGGAAATCGCCTACCAGGTCTCCAACTATTCGCCTGAATTCGGCCAGGCCGGCTCGGTCGTGATCAACATGACCATGAAGGGCGGCTCGAACCAGTTCCACGGCAGCGGTTACGACTATTTCGTGAACGAAGATTTGAACGCCGGCGACCCGTTCAGCATCAGCGGCGGTCCGGGCAGCAAGTACGGCGGCGACGGCGGCAAGTTCCGGCCGCGCAACCGCCGCAACGATTTCGGCGGCACCCTGGGCGGCCCGGTGTACATCCCGAAGGTTTACAACGGCCACAACAAGACGTTCTTCTTCTGGAGCTACGAAGAGTATCTGGAGACGACGAATTTGACCTTCACCGACACGGTTCCCTATGCCCCGTTCACCCAGGGTAATTTCTCCAGCATTTCCCCGGCTGGAAACTGCTCTCAGTGTACCCTCGCCGGCATCACGGGTGCCGGGCTGCAGCCACTCGGAAATGGCTACCTGGATCCGCTGGGCAACACCCAGTTCGCCAACGAGATCTACGATCCGCTGAGCCGCGGAACCGCGGCCAATGGCCTGGGCTACGCGAAGCCGTTCGCGGGCAACATAATCGACCCGACAAGGTTCGACCGCGTGTCGGTGCTCTTCCAGAACGAATTTCCCAAGCCGTCCACTGCCGGTTTGCTCTCGGGCAACTACAACGGCTCGATCCCCAGCCATCGCTACTCGGCGATTCCGTCGATCAAGATCGACCACAACGTCGATGCAAAGGACAAGTTGTCGTTCTACTACTCCGAGAACAACACCCAGAGCCAGGTTTCCACTCCTCTGGGCAACGCCGACGGCCTGCCGCTGGACATCGGCCAGTATCGCGGCACGTGGATTCCGACCTGGATTTACCGCGTGAATTACGACCGCACCATCACGCCGACCGTGCTGATGCACTTGGGCGTTGGCTACCAGCGCACCAAGTTCGACGACCACGCGCCGATTCTGGACTACAACGCTCAGCAGACCATCGGGATCAGCGGGTTCCTGCTGAACCGCAATATCCCCATCGTCAACGGCATGACGGACGGCATCGGCTTTGGCGGAACCCAATTTGGCGGCATGCAGAACATCGGACCTCCGGGCCAAAGCACCAGCTATGAGGGGAAGGTCACTTCGGTAGCCAGCCTGACGTGGGTCAAAGGCAAGCACACCTTCAAATTCGGCGCCGACGCATACTTTACCGGCGACATCTCCCAGCCGCACGCCGAAGTCACCTTCGCCGCCGGCACCAACGCCACTTCCGAGCCGTTCACCCCCGCTGTGAGCTACGGTGCTTACAGCACCGGCTTCAACTACGCCAGCTTCCTGCTGGGCGACTACAACAGCATCTCGCAAGGCGTACCGGATGAGCCGCACACCGGCTACCAGACCTGGGATTGGTATGCTCAGGATTCCTGGAAGATCACCCGCAAGCTGACGCTCGATTACGGATTGCGTTACGACCTCAACACGGTTCAAAGAGAAACCTACAACCGCTGGGGCCAGTTCGGCGAGAACGTGGTGAACCTGAACGCCGGCGGGCACCTGGGCGGGACGGTGTACGGCGGCAACCCCGGCTTCCAGTATCAGCCGATTTATCCATATGCCTTCGGTCCGCGCATCGGCGTGGCGTATCAGCTCGATTCCAAGACGGTGCTGCGCGCCGGATGGGGCCTCGCCTATCAGTTCGTCGGGGCAGCGGCCGGGAGCATCGTGTCCGTCTCCGGAACCAACGCTCCGGCCGGTATCAACTCCTTTGTGAACATCGAAGGCGCCGGTGCGGTTCCGACACCGGTATGGCCGGTCCTGCCGAGCAGCCCGTACTGCGGCGTCAACTGCCAGAACCCCGCCAGCATCTATCCCAACTACGGGACCACGGTCGGTTCGCCGACCATGCCGGACCAACAGCAGAACCGGCCGCCGCGCATCGATCAGTACAGCCTGGGCATCCAGCGCGAAGTCACCCGTGACCTGATCGTCGAAGCCTCTTACGTGGGCAACCACGCAGTGTGGATCGGCGGCCCGCTGGGCTTCTTGAGCCAGACCTCGGCGCAGGACTATGCGGCGTACGGATTGTACCCGCTTCCGGGCACCGGTCCCGCGGGCTACAACCTCTCCATACCGTCATTACACTGTACCCCAGGAAACGATTGCGCCCGCGCGCTGTTGGGCCAGCCTATCAGCAACCCCGTGGTGCAGCAGGTCCTGGCCGCCAATGGAGTTCCCAATAACGGCTATCTGCTGCCGTACTTCAGCGCCTCGCCGACGACCACTGTGGCCACGGCGCTCAAGCCCTATTCGCAGTTCCCGAACCTGGGGCCGGGTGGATCGGCCACCGGCGACTCGATGTACAACTCGCTGCAGGCCAAGGTGACCAAACGCTTCTCGCACAGCTTGCAGGCTGGCGGCTCCTTCACCTGGGCCAAGAGCTTCACCCGCGCTGGCCGGCAGTCGGACTTCTACAACCCCAACAACTCGGTTTGGGACTTGCAGAATATCCCCTTCCGGACGCTCAACTTCAACGTGATCTACACGGTTCCGAAAGCCAGCTTTTTCAACAAATGGGAGAACTTCATCACTCAGGGTTGGCAGATCGGCTTCTTTGGCAACTACCAGACCGGCCAGTTGCTGACTCCGCCGGGGCAGTACATCAATGCGGAGCAGGTAACCGGAGAAGAGTATCGCGTCCCTGGCGCGTCGTTATACACCTCCGGCGTGGACATCAACAACCACAGCACCTTCAGCCCGTACTACACGCAGGTGCTGAATCCGGGTGCGTGGGCTGCATGCCCGGTAAATAAAAACTGCCCTGCGACCGGTACGCTGTATCCGGACTTCCGCGGTCCGCGTGTTCCCACCGAGAACGCCAACATCGGCCGCAACTTCCGGATTAAAGAGCGCATGAACTTCCAGATTCGTGGTGAGTTCGTGAACATTTTCAACCGGACCATTATGCCCAACCCCAGCACCAGCAACCCGCAGACCACTCCGGCTAAAGGCGGCGTGATCGGTGGAATCCCGGTATACACCTCGGGCTTCGGCACCATGAACGCTTACGCCGCTCCCAGCACGGCTCCGCCGCAGCCCGTGGTCGGGTTCACGCCCAACTACGCGGTGTACGGACCCCGCACCGGAACGCTGATCGCGCGGTTCACGTTCTAGGCTAAAGCCAGATCAAGCTTACCGGCCCTGTTACCTTCGGGTAGCGGGGCCGGTTTGTTTTTACGCGCCGGTTTGCCTTTAGGCAACGAGAGGAGACGCGAAAGAGTGAGAATGAGTCCGCATCCATTCCACGAATTTGGCGGGAGCGGACATGGTGGAAAGGCGGCCCTGGCGGACCAGCGCCCAGTCTTCAAATTTTTTCGACTCCTTAATGTCTTTTAAGGATACGGGAGGGTCTATGCGGCCCAGGAATTCCAGCTCAACCACCGCCGATTTTGGATTCCGAGGATCCGGACGGGGCTCGGAGCGTACAATGGCCAGGCCGACGATAGCGGACACCCCACCCGAATGGTAGATAAACACCCGGTCGCCCGGGCGCATCTCCCTGATAGCGCGGACAGCTTGGGGATTTGTGACGCCATCCCACGTGGTCTTATGTTCGCGCTCAAGGTCGCCGATGGAGTAAGTGTCGTGGTCCGTTTTGGCTAGGAAGTAGTTCATAGGGGTGATGGTTATATCCCTTCTGCTTCTATAACATAGTATGACAAGCAGCGTATGACAAGCCGCGCGGCGCCGGGGGAGTTGAACTACGTTGTACACTTTAAAGAGGGTTGCATCAAACGAGGGTCGCATGTTTCGGGATAGCTTCCCAGGAGCAGTGAAGTGATTCGGAAACGGTTGCTGGTACTGATAGTTCTGCCGGGTGTCATCGCGTCGGCGGCGCTGGCGCAGAACCAAAATCAAACTAAAGGCGGCCCCGCGGACGCACCGGATGCGCCCAAAACCCTTCCGGGGTTGAACGATCCCGCGGCAAACGTGGCCGCAATCGACCACTCTACTTACATCATCGGCCCAAACGATATCTTGGACATCGATGTGTTTCGCGAGAAGGACTGGAGCCACTATTACCCTGTGCGTACGGACGGGATGATCACCGTGGCGTTGGTGGGCGAAATAAGGGCTTCCGGGCTTACTCCCAAGCAGTTGGAAGCGCAGTTGACCGAAGCGCTGAAGGCGCAGATTGTTGAGCCAGTTGTCACGGTTTCCGTCTACGATGTGCGGAGCAAGAAGTACTCGGTGACCGGTGAGGTGAAGCGTCCCGGAGACTATCCTTTGATTAAGAATCCGACTACCGTCTTCGAGGCAATCAATCAGGCGGGAGGATTCCTGGACACTTTCGCCAACCGGAGCGACATTCTGATTATTCGCGGGACCCAGAGACTGAAGTTCAATTACAACGATTACGTCAAAGGGAAGAACCTGGATAAGAACGTTCCGCTGGAAAACGGCGATACCGTGATCGTGAAATAGCCCGCCTGGAGGAAGAATTCGTCATGCAGCCAACAGAGGGATACAGCATTCCCCGGCGAGCCCTGGATATCGAAGACTACATCGACGTTTTGAGGCGGCACAAGGGATGGATTTTTGGGCCCTTCCTGTTCTGTCTGGTGGTCAGCGTGGTGGGCGCGTATCTGTGGCCGGACACCTATGTTTCCGAAGGCATCATCAAGGTGGAGCAGCAGCAGCTCCCCACCAGCCTGGTGCAAGGAGTGATGACCCAGGACATCCTGGACCAGATCAACTCCATGAAGGAGCAGATTGAAAGCCGCGCGATTCTAACCAACATCGTCACCACCTACAACCTGTATCCGAAGGAGCGGAGCCGGCAGCCGCTCGAAGACGTGTTGGACGGGATGCGCAAAGACATCAAGGTCGATCCGCTGGGCGTCACCACGCAGGGCCACACCGTGCCCGCGTTCATGGTATCGTTCTCCTACCCGGACCGGCACCAGGCGATGAAGGTGGTGCAGGATCTCATCGCCAGATTCATCGATGAGAGCTATCGCGAGAACTCCAGCCGGGCCACTCAGTTGACGCAGTTCCTGCACGATCAAACCGAGAACGCGGAAAAGGATCTGGAAGCCGTCGAAACGCAGTTGGCGGCGTACAAGGCGCAAAACAACGGCACGCTGCCGGAACAGCAAACCGAGAACTATCAAAAGCTGCAACTGCTGGAGCAGAATCGCGGCAACCTCAACGCGCAGATCAGCCGGTTGCAGACCGAGAAGATGATGCTCGAGGGCAACCTGAACATCTACAAGTCGAACACCGAAGAGCTGGCGAAGATCAAGCCGGTGGAGGCTCAACAGCAGCAGCAACAGCAGAAGAGCATCAAGCTTCAGCAGGCGGAGAGTCAAGTGGACGGGGCGGACCGGCAACTGCGGGAGCTGCGCCAGAGATACACGGAGAGTTATCCCGCGGTGAAGGCGGCCGAGGCTCAATTGGCGGACGCGAAGGCGTCGCGCGATAAGATCGCGCAGGAAGAAGCCGATGCCAAGGCCGACGCCAAGAAGGACGCATCCACCGGGAAAGCGCCGCCCAATCCGGCTGTCCTCAAGGACGATTTACAGCGCCAGGCCGAGATCCAGCACTACCAGATGCAGATCAACGCCGACGATGTGCAGATTCAGGATTTGAACAGCCAGATGAAGAGGCTGGATCAGCAAGCCGGCAAGATGCAAGCGCTGTTGAACGGGGTTCCTCAAAGCGAGAAGGAATATGAGGACCTGGTGCGGGAGCGCGATCTGAAAAAAGAGAAGTATGAGGAGATGACCAAGGACCTGGCGAAAGGGCAGGTGACGCAGGACATGGAGAACCGCCAGGAAGGCGAGAATCTCCAACTCCTGGACCCGGCCTCCGATCCGGAGACACCGGCTTACCCGATCCGCGCGGAATGGATCGCCATCGGCGCCGGAGTGGGGCTAATGCTGGGCATTGTCATCGCCGGCGCGCGTGAGATGAAGGACGCGTCGCTCAAGAACCTGAAGGACGTGCGGGCGTATACGCAGATGGCGATTCTGGGAAGCATTCCACTGCTGGAAAACGATTTCGTGGTGCGGCGGCGGCGGCGGCTGGCCTGGCTTGGGCTGGACCACCGCGTGTCTGGGGGCGGTGGTGCTGATGTCGGGTTCGATCGCCTATTATGTTTTCACGACCAGGGCGCAGTAGCGCGGAGGAATTAAGAAATGAGCCGAGTACACGATGCCCTGCGACGCGCCGAACAAGCCGGACTGCTGTCGCCACCGGCGGCGCGCACTTCCAGCGGAAGCGCGGGAACCGCGACGATGGAGCCGCAGGGCCCGAATTTAGCCGGTTTACTGGAACAGATCGAGGAGGTTCCGTACCGGGCGGCGACGGATTCGCTGTTGATCGACGCCGCGCGTCCGCACGAGGCTCCCATGGAGGAATTCCGGACGCTGCGCACGCGGCTCAACCACATGAAGAGCCTCCAGCCGATTTACTCCGTGGTGGTGACCAGCCCGTCGCCGGCGGAGGGTAAGTCGCTTTCGGCCGCGAACCTGGCTCTGGCGGAATCGCACCTGGCGGGGAACAACGTCCTGCTGGCGGACTTCGACTTCCGCCGTCCGCTGATGCACACTATGTTCGGGCTGGACCGCAGCCCGGGCATCACCGACTATCTGTTGGGGAAGGCTCCGCTGCATAAGTGCATCCGCAAAGTGGCGGGGGCCTCATTGTACATCATGCCGGCAGGCGAGGCTGTGATCAATCCATTGGAGCTGCTGAATCTGCGCGAGGTAAAGCTGCTGCTGGACCGGCTGCCGAGCCTGTTCAACTGGATCATTTTGGATAGCCCTCCGCTGCTCTTCGCGGCCGACGCCAACCTGCTTTCCACCCTGTGCCATGGAACCCTGCTGGTGGTGCGGATCGGCCATACGACCATCGATTCGGTAACGCGTGCGATGCAGTCTCTGTGCAACAATAACGTGCTGGGGATCGTGGTGAACGGCGCGCGGCGCGGCGAACTGTACAGCAAGTACACTTACTATCACTCCTACTACACGCCCAAGGAGCCCGGCGAGCGCGTGGAGATCGAGGGCGAGTTGCTGCCGCAGGAAACGGCGGCGTTGACGCCCCAGGACAAGGCGCGGGAATAGGCCGGGAGTCCGCCTTAACACATGCCAGCCAAGCCTCCGGTGGCCCCGCCTGAGCCAGCGCCGGTTCAGGAGGAACCCAGCGGTCCGCGCGTGGCTGCGGTTCTGGTGGCGTTCAATCAGGCTGACGAACTGCGGCGCGCGATTGAAGCGTTGCAACGTTCCAAGGACGCGGAGCGGCTGGAAATCCTGATCGTGGATTGCGGCAGCCACGACGATAGCCCGCGCCTCGATTTGGAATTTCCGCAAGTCCAGATTCTGCGCCTGCCGCAGCACTTTGGAGCCACCAGGGCTATGAACATCGCGGTTCGGACGGCCAAGGCGGAGTTGGTGTTCTTTCTCTCGCCGCAGGTGGAGGTGAAACCGGACACAGTGAAGCGTCTGGCGGACCGGCTGGAGGAAGACTCCGGCGCCGCGGCGGTTTGTCCTTTATTGCTGAGTCCAACCGGTGAGCCGGTGGCGCGGGCGTATCGTATTCCTTCGGCTCAGGACCTGGCGGCAGGAGTGTTACGCGTCATGCCCGTAGACCGCGATGCCGATGCCGTGGACGTGGAGTACGCCAGCCGCGACGCGCTGCTGGCTCGCAAGCAGTTCATCCGCCATATGAACTATTTCGATGACCGTTTTGGCGAGTATTGGGTGGATCTGGATATCGCGATGCAAGTCCGGCGATCGGGGAAGAAGATCCGAGTGATTCCCTCGGCGCAGGCGACGCTCCATCCGGGCGAGGATCCGCTGCAGGGCTACGCGGCGGCGGAGGCAGACAGGATCGTGGGCGCGGCGGAGTTTTTGGGGAAGTACAACGGGTTCTTCGCGGGATTTCAATTCCGCATGAGCGCAATGCTGCGCGCTCTGCTGGCGTTCAACTTCAAGCGGCTAAGTCTGCTGATGAGCGGGCAGCATATGGGCTCGCAAGCGGGACGCTAGCGCGCGGCTCTTTTGCCTGATCGGCCGCGCCTAAGATTTATCGGCCACGGCCTTCGCCGCCGCGGGCTGGCGGGGCTCCGTGGGCCGCGAGATGGCTGTTGTGCGCCTCCTGCGCGTGCTGCGCCTGTTCCTGAGTGGGTCCCTGATGCGGAGCGCTGGCGGCTCTGGTTTCCTCAGGCGTTGGCTTGGCGGTGATCCCGCCCTTTCCGTTGAAGGCATGGTTGGGACCCGTTACCGGATGAACCACCGTGCGGTCTTCATAGACGTTGTGGACATTGCGCGTGTCGACGTTGGCGATCGCGGTGTTATGGCGGAAGACTCCGCCCTCCCAGCGCCCGCCGTTGAAGCCGGAGCCGAAGTAGCCGTTGCCGTAATTCACGCCGCCGTAGAAGCCCACGCTGGCGCCCCAATACCCGGCGTGCCAGAGGTAATGGCCGCCTTCAAAGCCCCAATAGCCCGGAGTCCACAGCATGTTGGGAGCGGGCGGGAGCACCCACTGGCCGGCCACCCAATACCAGCCGTAGTCGCCATATTGATAGTAGCCGGGAGTCCAGATATAGCCGTCGCCGGGGCAGGCAGGTTGGTCGAAGACGGCGATGGGGGCGGGGCAATGTTCACTGAAAAAGAAATCGCGGCGGAGGCCAGCGATGCGAAGAGCGCGGCCAGGATCAGAATCGAGGAGATCGCCAGGTTACGTTTCATAACCGCACTATCCTATCAAGCCGCGAATACACGCGAATGAACAAGATGTATACTGGCGGCATGTTGAAGGAAGATGGAGTCACCCGGCGCAAGGTAATTGCGGGCGCGGCGGCGGCTGCGTTCGTGCCGGTGACGGCGATTCGAAGCGCCGCCCAAACCGCGAACCAGCCGCGGTCTTTGACTCCCGCGCAGAGGCGCACCACGGAGATGCTGGTCGACCGGATCATTCCGGCGGACGAATTGGGTCCGGGGGCTCTGGAACTGGGGGCGGCGAATTATATCGACGTGCAGATGGCGGATTATCTGGCGCTTCAGAAGGACGCGTGGATCGCCGGGCTGGCGGGTTTGGATGAGTTTGCAATGCGCGCGCAGGGCGCTCCGTTCGCGGATTTGTCCGCGCAGAAGCGTGACGAGGTGCTCATTGCCCTGCCCCAGAATTTGCAGGCGTTCTTCAACCAGGCTCGGACCTACACAATGCAGGGGACGTTCGGCGATCCGCATTACGGAGGCAATATCGGCGGCAAAGGATGGGACATTATCCGCTATCCCGGCCCCCGCCCGGCGACCTCGCCGGACATGCAGAGGATGGACCAGGAGCCCGAGCCGTACCGCAGGTCGGCGTGGGGGAATCAGTGAGCCGGCACAGGGCCGGCGCGGCCCTCCAGACAATGAGGAGACTCGCCTATCTCCGGAGCGCCAGGCTCCGTTGTGCCGGCGAGTCGTGGAAGTAGATGGCGGTGCGGCTCAAGCCGGTCGATGTTGCCGTGGTGGGCTTGGGCGCGGCGGGCGGAGTCGCGGTGCTGCCGCTGTGCCGGGCGGGGCTGAAGGTGGCTGGAATCGAGGCGGGGACATGGATGGACCCGCATCGCGACTTCAAAGCCGACGAGATCTACAACAACACTCGCGCGATGGTGACGACGGGAAGCAAGATCCGGAGCGAGGCTCCGACGATTCGCAATAACCCCACGGGACAAGCCCGGCGTGGCGGTCCGAGCCCAATGATGAACGCCATCGGCGGGACGTCGATCCACTATCACGCGCAGAGCTGGCGGTTGAAACCGTGGGACTTCAAGACGGTCAGCGAGACGATGAAGCGCTACGGCAAGGGCTACCTTCCCGCGGGCTCGACGGTGGAGGACTGGCCGATCGGTTACAGCGATCTGGAGCCGTACTACGACACGGTGGAACACGAGGTCGGCGTATCCGGGAAGGCTGGGAATATTCAGGGGAAACTCGACAAGCAGGGGAATATCTTCGAGGGTCCGCGGACGCGCGAGTATCCGATGCCTCCGCTGAGGAGCTGCGACTACCTGGAGATGATGAAGAAGGCCGCGCGATCGCTGGGGTGGAATCCGTTTCACTCACCGGCGGCGATAAATTCGGTACCGCGGGACGGGCGCGGAGCGTGCGGCTACCACGGTTATTGCGATCGCGGCGGTTGTCACTTGCAGGCCAAGAATTCAACCAGCTTTTCGACCATACCGAAAGCGCAGAAGACGAAAAACCTAACGATTTACGATCGCGCGCAGGTGACGCGAATCGATTCCGACGATCAGGGGCGCGTGACGGGCGTCACCTATATTTTCGATGGCCTGGAATACTTTCAGCCGGCCAAGGCGGTGTTGGTGGGATCTTACACCTACGAGAATGTGCGCCTGCTGTTGTTGTCGAAATCCCAGGCGTATCCCAATGGTCTCGGGAATAACCAAGGGCAGGTGGGCAAGCACTACTTCGGGCACTGGGACGCACAGGCGGGCGCGAATGCCAGCGCGCTGTTTCCCATGGATCTGAACGTGTGGTACGGGGCGATTCTTTCGCAAGGCGTGGTGATCGATGAGTGGGCGGACGACAGCTTCGATCACGGCGGGCTCGGGTTCATCGGCGGGGCGAGCATGACGGTTTACACGGAGCGGCACCCGATCGCGGCGGCCAGCGGAACCACTTGGGGACAGACGCAGCGGAATTGGGGCTCCGAGTGGAAGAAGTGGATTCATCAGAATGCGGGGCGGAGCGTGTCGGCGTATCTGCAAACCAACACGTTCCCGTATGAGACGACATTTCTGGATCTGGATCCGGAGGCGAAGGATTCGCTCGGCGACCCGGTGATCCGGGTAACGACCATGAGCCGCGAGAATGAGCGCAAAGCGGCGATGCATGCGCAGGATAAATGCGAGGAGTGGTTCAAGGCGGCGGGCGCGATCGCGACGAGCAAAGGCAATCCCAACGGTCCGAATTTGAGCACGCACACCTATGGCGGTACGCGGATGGGCGAGAATCCCGAAACTAGCGTGGTCGATAAATGGGGTTTCTCGCATGAGGCTCCGAACCTGGGGATGCTCGGCGGGAGCGTGTTCGGGACGAGCGGGGCCCGGAATCCGACGCTGACCATTCAGGCTCTGGCGTGGCGGACGGCAGAGCATTTGGCGAAGAACTGGAAGTCGATTACGAATTGAGCCGGCGGCGGCATTCGCCTGCCCTGTAGTGTAGAATCGTTCAAACTGCATGGCTCTATCTGCGGGTGAGCGGATCGGCCCCTACGAGATCCTTGCCGCGATCGGCGCGGGCGGCATGGGCGAGGTGTATCGCGCCCGCGATCCCCGCATGGGCCGCAACGTGGCCATCAAGATTGCCGCGGTGCGCTTCAGCGAACGTTTCTCCCGCGAAGTACACGCGGTGGCGGCGCTGAATCATCCCAACATCTGCCACATCTACAACGTCGGCCCGAATTTCCTGGTGTTGGAGCTGGTGGAGGGGCAGACGCTGGCGGACCGCATCAAGCAGGGTCCGGTGCCGCTGGAAGAAGCGCTGGGCATCGCACGCCAGATCGCCGGGGCGTTGGAAGCCGCGCATGAGCGGGGGATCGTGCACCGCGACCTGAAGCCCGCCAACGTTAAGCTCACGCCGGAGGGCGTGGTCAAGGTGCTGGACTTCGGGCTGGCGAAAATCGCGGAGCCGGCGGAAAGCGGGGGGTTGACAGAGAATTCCCCGACGCTGACTCTGGACGCGGCCACGCGCGCGGGCACGATCATGGGCACGGCTGGCTACATGAGCCCGGAGCAGGCTCGCGGCAAAACCGTCGATAAGCGGGCCGACATCTGGGCCTTCGGCGTGGTGTTGTATGAACTGCTCGCGGGTAAGCGGCTGTTCCAGGGAAGCGACGTTTCGGAGATCCTGGCGGCGGTTATCAAGGAAGAGCCCAATCTGGAGCGCGTACCGGCGAGGGTCCGGCGCCTACTGGCCAAGTGCCTGGCGAAGGATCCGAAGCAGCGTCTGCGCGACATCGGCGACGCGTGGGATCTTTTGGACGATGCGACGCCGCCGCAGCAGAGCACGGCCAAAGGCGGGATGGCCGGCTGGATCGCCGCGGGCGTGCTGCTGATTGTGCTGGGAGCGGTATCCTGGCTCCATTTCCGCGAGCCTGCGACCGAGGGGCCGGTGCGATTGCAGCTCTCGGAGCCGGACGGCGGCGTCACCGCGGAACTCGCTCTTTCCCCTGATGGGCGGATGCTCGCCACCGCCACCACGGTAAATGGTAAGCGGCAGCTGTGGCTGCGAGCGCTCGATTCCCCGCAAGCGCAAGCCATACCTGGAACGGATGATGCCACATACCCGTTCTGGTCTCCGGATAGCCGCTACGTTGGCTTTTTCGCGGAGGACAAGCTTAAGAAGGTGATCGCCAGCGGCGGGCCGCCGCAGACCTTGTGCGACGCCCCCGAAGGCCGGGCAGGGTCGTGGAACCGGGGCGGCATAATCCTCTTTTCCGCGGTCGACGGTGGGGGATTTGCGATCCGCCGTGTTTCTTCCTCTGGCGGATCTCCCGAATTGGCTGCGAAGGCTCCGAAAGGTTTGGCGCGATATCCCTTGTTTCTTCCTGACGGCAACCATTTCTTGTACGTCGTGACGCGGGCGTCACCCGAGGAAAACGGCATGTACTTCCGGTCGCTTGACGGTAAAGAAAATCGCCGCATATTGCCGGATGAGTCCAGCGCGGTGTTCGCCGGCGGGCGAGTCTTGTTCATCCGCGACCATACGCTGCTGGCCCAGAGCTTCGATCCGCGAAGGGGGCAGCTTCTGGGAGACCCGGCCCCGGTAGCCACGGGCGTCTCGGTCACCAGCAACGTCGTCTACGCACCCGTGAGCGCTTCCGACACCGGGACTCTCATCTACCAACTCACTCCTTCCAGTTCCGGCCGGAACCAGATGATTTGGTACGATCGCGGGGGCAAGCAACTGGGGACGCTCGGCGTGCCCGGGTACGAGCCGGTAATCTCGCCGGATGAGAAGTTCGTGCTGTTTATGCGCTTGAGTCCCTCCGGCTCGGATTTATGGACTTGGGATGTCTCCCGGAACGCTGCACAGATGGTGCATAAAGATCCGGCCTTCGCGGAGGTTCCGATTTGGTCTCCGCGCGGCGACTACTTTGTATTTGCCTCGAATCGCGTGGCCGGGACCCCCAACTTTTTCCGCAGAGCGTTCGGCGGGGCGGGGCAGGAGGAGGCGGTCTTTGCTTCGGAGACTCGCAAGACGTTGAACCAGTGGTCGCGCGACGGCCGTTTCCTGGTGTACTCTCAGACCGACCCGAAGAGTCGGGAGGATCTATGGGTCTTGCCGGTGGAGAACGGGAAAGCGGGGAAGCCCGCTGCTTTCCTGAATTCGGAGTTCAATGAGCTGCAAGGCCAGCTTTCTCCCGATGGGCGATGGATGGCTTACACCTCGGACGAATCGGGGCGGCGGGAGGTCTATATTCGAGCGTTCCCTTCGGGCGCGGAGCCTAAGAAGATCTCGATAAATGGAGGAGAGGGACCGCGTTGGCGCGGCGACGGCAAAGAGTTGTACTTCGTGGTGCCTGACGGTAAAGTGACGGCGGTGAGCCTTAAAGTGGAAGCAGGCGCTCGCCAATCTCTCCAACCCGGCCCGGCCGAGCCTCTGTTTGAGGCGCCTCCCCTGGCGCATTACTTCGCCAACTCGATCGCTTATGACGTGACTGCGGATGGCAAACGGTTCCTACTGGATGTCACCGTTCCCGGTGCGGCATCGTCGGCGCCGCTGCAGGTCGCGCTGAATTGGCCCGCGGGGCTCAGAAAATGATAAGCCGATTGGCAGTTAAACTGCTCTAATCTTGGTGAGAGGACGAGAAAGTGCCTAGCAGCAGCAGTAATCGCTTGATCGGCCGGGCCGATCCCAATTCCGCCATCGTTAGCGGAATCAATAAGTTGCCCGAGGTTGACGGGTCCGATGGGCTGGACTTAATGGATCTGCCAATCGGCGCAGTGGTAGAGATCGAAACGGGTCATACCACGTATCTCCTGGAAAATAAGGGCGAGGGAAGCGCCATTCTGTCCGGGCATCCCAAATATTGCCCGCAGCCGACGCCGGTGCAGGTGCAGGGCTCGATTGGCCCTGCAGGGACCCTGAAGTGGCATTATCTTGGCAAGGGTCTCCACATGGTGTTTCTGCCGCCGGATCATGGCGTGGTGCGCACGTCGGCCATCAAAGCGGTGCGCCGCGTGCAGACACCCCGGAGCTCGAACTAATCCTACTCAGCTTTTTGCCCTAACACCCTAACTTTCTTCCCATGCTCCGACGATAGTTTCGTAGTAAGTATGCCCATGCACATGGAAGCTTTGCTGTGGCTGTTTCTGCCGGTATTCGTGGCCGGAGGGAGCGCCCTGCTGTCTTACTACATCATGCAAGCCAAGATGGAAGTGGCTCTGGCGAAGGAGCGCGAAGCGCTGGCTGAGGCTCGCGCCACAATCACGTCGCAGAAAGTGACCATGGAGGAGCGCATCAGGGCGGCGGAGGAGAGCACGAAGCGCCTGGCCATGGATGACTTCATGCAGGAGTTCCGCGTGGAGGAGCGCAGCTATGCGCGCGAGAGCCGCACGGCCAACTCGTCCAAGAAGAGCATGGTGATGCAGGAACGGCTGTTCTTCCGCAACATCCCGCTGTCCAACTGGATTGAGCATGAGATGGTGGTGGAGGAAGGCCACGATCTGGATCAACTCTCCCCCCGGGAGTCGGTGTTCACAGCGGGCTCGCTCGGCCCCGGCGAGAGCCGGCTGCCCGCGACGGTCGCCGAGAGCCGCGGGCCGATCTCGATCTCCGAGGGGCGCTTGCCTATTTCCAAAGTGCTGGAAGAGTTCGACGCGCCTGCGGCCGCCAAGCAGGCTCCCAAACCGCAGCGCGAGAAGACTACCTTGGTTTCGGCGCAGGTAGTCGCGTTCGGCGCGCAATAAGCCCTCTCTTTGCGGCTTTCCAGCCGCAGCCCGCTCTATCCGCGGCGGTGACAGAAGGTAAACCGTTATAGAATAAAGTCGTCTTGAAAATTGTGGTCCAGCAGCTTGCCGTATCTCTGCCTGCCGCACGGGCGGCGGCGGGAGTCGCGCAGGATTTCGAGGTAGCGCAATTTACCGCCTGGATGGCCTCCGAGCAGAGGCGCGTGTTTGCTCTGTGCCACCGGCTGCTGCAGGACGCGGATGAAGCGGACTCCGCCACGCAGGACACGTTCCTCAAAGCGTATCAGGCGTTGCGCAAGGAAGACGCGCGGGAGCTGGACGATCCGGCGCGCTGGCTGACGCGGATCGCGGTGAATTCGTGCTTGGACCGCCTGCGTTCCCGTAAGTGGCAGTTCTGGCGGAAAAGGCCGGTGCCGCAGGATGAGACGGCGACGCTGGCGATGATCCGGTCGACGGCTCCGGAAGCGGAGGACCGTTATTTCGCGATGCAGATTTCGTCGCGGCTGGAACACGCTCTGGACCGGCTTTCGGCCCGGCAAAGAGCGGTGTTCACGCTGCGGCACTACGACGACCTGAGCCTGGAAGAGATTGGGCAGCTTCTGGGCCTGGACGTGGGGACGGTGAAAGCGCATATGTTCCGCGCGGTTTCGAAGCTGCGCGGGGAGTTGCGGGATCTGTACGAGGGATCGAGATGACCCATCTCACGAAAGACCAGTTGATCGAGCAGTTGTACGGCGCGGGCGGAGCAGAGGCTCATCTGCGGGAGTGCGGTGAGTGCTCCGAAAAGTTCGAGGCGCTGAAGCGGACCAAGGCCCGGCTGCAAGATGAGGCGGGGACGCGGTTGCAAGTTCCCGCTGCTTTTCTGGCGGAGCAGCGCCGCGCGATTTACGCCCGGCTGGACCAAGCCGCCGCCTCGCACGTGCGTTGGGCTCCAGCGTTGGCTGGCGCCGGCTTGCTCGCCATGGGCCTGCTGTGGCTCCCCCACGCGCAATTGCGCACCCCGCCTGTTCGCGATCGGGTAGCCGCTCAGACCGAGTCGAGCAGCGATAAGCTGATTTCGGATTTGTACTCGATGGAGCAATCCGTGGAGCCGCAAGCCACGGCTCCCATTCATGAGTTGTTCGAGGATGCCGCCGGAGCGGGGGAACAATAGGAGTCGAGCATGCGGATGATTCCGATTGCGGCCGTGCTGATCTCCGGCGCGCTTTTCGCCCAACAGCAGCGCCCATCGATCGCCGCTCAAGCCTGGTGGCAGAATCCGGTCACGCTGAAGAACCTCAATCTTTCGGACGCTCAGGCCAAGCAGCTTAGCCAGATCCAACAAACGTATGTCAACCGGTTGATGGATTTGCGTGCGGCCGTGGCCAAGGCGGACAGCAATCTGGAGGATGTCTTCAATCAGCCGGCGGTGGATGATGTGAAAGCGGATGCCGCCGTGGATCAATACGCCAACGCCCGCGACAACATGACTCGCGAGCTTACGCGCATGAGCCTGGCGATGCGCAACGTTTTGACGGCCGATCAGTGGCAGCAGTTGCTGGCGATGCAAAACGGGCGCGCGGCCAGAGGCGGGCCAGGGCGCGGGCGGCGTGGCCCTCCTCCGAGCGGTAGCGGCACGACGGCGAAATAAGCTGGTCCCGCGATTTCGCATAGTAGCTCCCCGGCGAAGGCTCGCCGCAAACAAGGCGGATGTGGTATCCATGGTGTGTTACCACTTCTTTGAAGTCCGGGGCGCGGTAGCCAAGTGGTAAGGCAGAGGTCTGCAAAACCTTTATTCGTCGGTTCGACTCCGATCCGCGCCTCCAACAACTCCCAGAGTTTATTTCCTAAGCCCATTCGCCCCAAGGGCTTCTAGGATTCACCCGAGTTCACCTCGTTCTAGGCCGTTCTACGAGAGAAGGGCTCGAATCAGGCTGAAGGGGGATGGGAAGGGAAGGCAAGAAGGCGGGCGAGCACTTGACCAAGGTGAACAACGCCCACGACGCCGTCGTCGCCAAGATCGGCACGGACTTCGTCTTGTACGAATTCCGCCACACGTTCGCCACGCGATTCGGCGAAGCCGTCGGCGATCCCATCGCGCTGGCCGCGATCCTCGGTCACGCAGATCTAAAGACGGTCATGCGCTACTGCCACACCCGCGAGAGTCACACGGCGAAGGCGATGGAGAAGTACATCGGGAGCCTAACTGTTCAATCTTCCGAAGCTACGGCTGGGGCGGCTGGGTAGGTCAGCTAGCCGGGGCAGTTGACTACTCCCGCCAAGTTTACATAGGACCGGATTATCGGCGGACGAACCGTCAAGAAATTGGCAAGCTTGGGTGGACCACAATTAAGGTAAGCTTAATGGCGAACTGACAGCGGAAAGAGAGGAGCTTACGATGAAATCCTTCCTACAGTCGGATCGTATTTTACTGGCTGCGGCTGTCGCCTTATTTGCTGCTGGTGTTGCGGTTGCTCAATCTCCCGCCACTCCCGCATTCGACATCGCCGATGTCCACCTGAGCGTCCACGCCGCGAATCCGAACATGCAAGGCGGCGTCCTTCGCGCCGGCCGGTACGAGGTCCGTCAGGCCACTATGGTGGACTTGATTCGAACCGCCTACGGCGTCGACGCCGACAAAGTGCTGGGCGGGCCGAGCTGGCTGGAATCGGACCGCTTTGACGTGATCGCCAAGGCTCCGCCCTCGGCAACGCAGGATACAGTCAAGTTAATGTTGCAAGCTCTGCTGGCTGATCGCTTCAAGCTGGTGGTCCATATGGATTCCAAGCCCATGCCTGCGTTTGTGCTGGGCGTGAGCAATGGCAAGCCGAAATTAAAACCGGCCGAGGGATCCAGCAACGCCGCCAGTTGTCAGCCCCCGCCCAATCAGGCTCTGCCCCAACCTGGCGTCATTCGGAAGAGCACGCTCTTGTGCCGCGGCATCACCATGGGAGCATTCGCGGCAAGGTTGCGCCCTATAATGGCCAATCCTCTGGCCGGCGGAACCGTCAACCCTGTGGTGGTGGACAAGACCGGTCTCGAAGGAGCCTGGGATTTCGACATCACATGGACGGCCTCGGCCCTGCTCGCGCGAGCCGGGGCCGACGGCGTCTCCATTTTTGACGCCGTGGACAAGCAGCTCGGCCTGAAGCTGGAGGAGCAGAAGGTTCCGCTGCCCGTCATCGTGGTGGACAGCCTGAACCGGAAGCCGACCGACAACCCGCCGGGCGTGACGACAAGCCTGCCCGTTATCCCCACCGAGTTTGAAGTGGCCGATCTCAGGCTGAGCGCGCCGGCCGCCGCTTCCCGTCTGAATCTTGGATTTCAGCCCAGCGGTCGGGTCGATCTGCGCAATTACCCACTGACCGGGCTGATCAACCTGGCGTGGAACATCACTGGCCTCGATGCGCTCGCCATCGCGGGAGCGCCGAAATGGCTGGCCTCTGCCCGCGTCGATCTCATCGCCAAGATGCCCTCCACCGGAGCGGCCCCGATCGCGTTCGACCTGGATACTTTTCGGCCGGCGCTGAAAGCGCTGCTGATCGATCGCTTTAAGATGACCACACACTATGAAGACCGGCCCGCGGACGCATATACGCTCGTGGCCGCGAAGCCGAAGCTCAAGCCGGCGGACCCTTCCAATCGCGCCGGATGCAAAGTAGCGCAAGCGCTGCCTTCACGGGAACCAGGAGGTCCACCGGCTTCCTTAGGGGGCATCCTTTCGGTGGTCACATGCCAGAATATGACCATGGCGGAATTTGCGGAGCGACTGGACACCATCGCGGCGACCTATGTGCATTACCCGGTGCTGAACTCGACGACGCTCGACGGCGCTTGGGATTTTAACTTTTCCTTTAGCACCGTGAACACGGCCCTGGCCGCCAGGCTCGGCGTTCTCGACGCCCTCGGCGGCGGCGCGCGAGGCCCCGGTGGGGACGCAACAGCCGCGGATCCGGCCGGCGGCGTTACGATTTTCGAGGCTGTCGAGAAGCAGCTCGGGCTCAAACTGGAAAAGCACCAGCGCCCCGAACCCGTCTTCGTCATCGACCACATTGAGGAGAAGCCGGCGGACAACTGACTTTGTCGGTCCTCTCTTTTCCTTAGACGATAAAGTATGCTATCGTCTCCGATCCTCGGCCCCCTGGCGAACGCTCTCGACGGGCCCGAAGGGGGACGAAAAGGGGATGGGATTTCACTTTTTGGGCCGTAGATAAAGGTCCCCGAAGGCCTAAGCGAAAGACGGCGAAGAAATTGACCAGGGGACGAAGCGAGAGCGGCGGACCGAAAATAAATGCCTGCAAAACCTTTATTCGTCGGTTCGACTCCGATCCGCGCCTCCAACAAGCTCAGTTGGTGTTTCTATCATTTAGGCCTTCTTATCAAGTCCTTAACTCCTTCAAATTCTCGTAGAGTTTAAGCGCCTGCGGGTTGGCCAACGCCTCGACATTCTTGACTGGCCGGCCGTGGATGACATCGCGCACCGCAAGCTCGGTGACCTTGTTGTTTTTTGTGCGCGGAATGTCGGTGACCGGAATGATTTTAGCCGGGACATGGCGAGGGGATGCGCCGTCGCGTATGCGCGTTTTGATGGTGTTCTCCATCTCTGGCGTGAATTCTGCGCCTTCCCTCAGGCGCACGAACAAAATCACCCGCACGTCGCCCTGCCAATCCTGCCCGACCGCGATGCTCTCCAAAATATCCGGGACCTGCTCGACCTGCCGGTAAATTTCTGCCGTGCCGATCCGCACTCCGCCGGGGTTAAGCGTGGCGTCCGACCGCCCATGGATGATGAAGCCGCCGTGAACGGTACGCTCGATCCAGTCTCCGTGGCGCCAGACGCCGGGAAACCGCTCGAAATAGGCGGCCCGGTATTTTTCACCCTCGGGATCGTTCCAGAAACCGGCCGGCATCGCCGGAAACGGCCTGGTGCAGACCAGTTCTCCCGGCCCAGCGCCGGCAGGGATGGTCTTGCCCTCATCGTCGAACACATCCACAGCCATGCCGAGGCCCGCCCCCTGGATCTCCCCATGCCAGACCGGAGACAGTGGGTTGCCCAGCACGAAGCAGGAGACGATGTCCGTCCCGCCGGAGATGGAGGCGAGATGAACGTCGCCTTTTATGGCGTTGTAAACGTAGTCGAAGCTTTCGTGCACCAGGGGTGAGCCGGTGGAGCAGATCGTCCGCAAGGAAGACAGGTCATGCATTTCACCGGGGCGCAGGCCGTTGCCCTTGAGCGCATCGATATATTTCGCCGAAGCGCCGAAGAGCGTACATTTGTGTTTGCTGGTGTACTCCCAAAGCACATCGGCATCGGGGTAAAACGGACTGCCGTCATATAACAGGAGCGTGGCCTCACACGCCAGCGCTGAGACCAGCCAGTTCCACATCATCCAGCCGCAGGTGGTGAAGTAGAACACGCAATCGTCCCGGCGTACATCGGATTGCAATTGGAGCTCCTTGAGGTGCTGGAGCAATGTCCCGCCGTGTCCGTGGACGATGCACTTGGGCGGGCCGGTGGTGCCGCTGGAGAACATGATGAAGAGCGGGTGATAGAAGGCGACGCGGGCGAACGTGATGTTCTTGGGTGTCAGCGCGGCAGTGAAAGCGGATGCGGTGATGGTGTCTTTCAGGCCCCTTAGATCCGGGTCCTTATTGATGAACGGCACGATGACAGTGCGTTGCAGTCCCTTCACCTGCGCCTGGACTTCGCGCATTTTGTCAAGACAGTCGATCTTTTTGCCGCCGTAATAATAGCCATCGGCGGCAATCAGGACTTTGGGCTCTATTTGCCCGATCCGGTCGAGCAGCCCCAGCGCGCCGAAATCCGGCGAGGTTGAACACCACACCGCGCCAAGGCTGGTGGCCGCCAGCATGGCGACGATGGTTTCCGGCAGGTTGGGCATGTAGCCGGCGACGCGATCGCCTTCGCCCACATCGGCCCTTTGCAACGCTTGCTGCCATAGACTGACTTGGTCATGAAGCTGCGCGAAAGTCAGGGCGCGCTCGCTCCCGGTCTCGTCGCGAAAAATAATGGCGGGACGATCGTCGCGGCGGCGCAGCAGGTTCTCGGCGTAGTTGAGCCTGGCATCGGGAAAAAACTGCGCCTCCGGCATATTGGCGGCGTCCTTCAGCACGACTTTGCCCATGTCGCCAATGACGCCGCAGAAATCGACCACGGAGGGCCAGAATTGTTCCGGCTGATCTATTGACCAGCGCCACAGATCGCTATAGGAGCCTGGTTGCCCTGCCTGACGCATAAAAGCGGCAAGCCGGCATCCTGTTTTCAGTTCTTCCCCGGGAATCCACGATGGTTTTGCGGTGTCCAAATCCGCTTTGCCCGGTTACGGCTCCAGAGATGCTGTATAGGCCGCGATCGCCAGCATGTCGTCTTCGGTGAGGTTCTTCACTACCTGCTTCATCAACGCCCCCGCCGAGCTGCTGTTGGCGTCCACCTGGAAGTTGAACAACTGCCGCACCACGTAGATCGGATGCACACCCGCGATCCGAGGCACGTCGCCCAAGCCCTTCAATCCCTCGCCGTGACAGGTGGAGCAAGCGATGGTCTTGCCGGCCCCGCCGTTCTTAACCAGAGCCTCACCTTTCTTGATGCTCCCCGGGGGCACATAGGCAATGAATCCCGAATGCGGATCGCGCATCTCCACCCGTTCCGGGTCCTGCGGCAAAGTGACGATCCGGTTCCCGATCGGCTCGGCGCCGCCGCCCGCCAGCGGCAGCCGCATGCGCCCGCCGTTGACCCAACTCTTGGGCACGGTCTGAACCTCCTCCACCTTGTACCACCGGACGGGCTGGAGCGAAGCGAACCACTCCACCGCCTTGCGCATTTCTTCATCCGGCAGACCGGCAGCGATGTTATTCATGCGCGCCGCCCGCTGCGATTGCTCATGGATCTTGGGATCCTTGCGCACGCCGCTCTTGAAATCCTGCATCTGGCGCAGCATATAGTTCACCGGCAAACCGGCCAGTTGCGCCGACTCAGGATGCCCCATCCCCGACATCAAGTGGCAGGAGCCGCAGGCCTGCGCCTGAATCCCGGTCTGCACCACCCGCGGCAGCGGACCATGCTCAGCCGGGAACCAATCCGGCGGATTGAACTGATCGTCAATCTGAGCCTGGGTGTAGGACTTGGAACTCCCCGGCGCCTGCTTAGGCGCGTTGTTCGCCGCGGAATTCGGCGGCGGATCGGGCAGCGGATAAGCCCAGGTCAAACTCTTGCCCGCCGGTTGCGTCTGCGCGACTGCTAACGCGGCGGTAAACCAAAACGCGATCGTCCAGCTCAGGCGCTTCATCGGAAAAACCTCTTGAGTATTCTCCCATAATGAACTGACCGGGCTGCCGCTACAAACTGGGTGACCTTACGGCTTAATCACCGCACGCAGGTAAGTGAGAATCGATCCGAGTTCAGCGTCGGTGTATGAGCCCATCGCCGTGGCATGACGCCAGGAGCTTCCCTCCGTGGTTTGCGCCGACCCCGGTTCCACCGTGCGCAGTACCGGCGGCGGTACGGTCAGGTCGTAAAATATGACGTTCCGGCTGGCCTTACTAACCATCAGCGCCGGCATCGACTCACCACCCACCGATGCGGTGACGACTTGCGGTGTCGCCAGCGCCCGCAGAGCCTGAACGCTGGCCGGAACCTGAGCTACCGGCGTGGTCACCGGGATCCCGATGCCGTTGACTTCGTGACAGGTGGAGCAGCGGCCGAAGCCACGCACGGCATCCGAGAACAACTCGCGGCCTCGGGCGGCGTCGGGCGGCAACGGCTGCTCTTGTGTCGCGATTCCCCGTCCACCAGCCCCCGCGATGTTAGGGTTGCCGATGCCGTTCAAGCTAGCGATATAAGCCACCACAGCCGCAAGATCCGGTCGCGAAAGAGTCTTCGCGAAAGCGGGCATGGCAGTCCCGGACACTCCGCTGGAAACGGTGTTGTTGATGTAGGCCTGATCGAATCCGCGGGCTGCCAGACGCGGCGCGCCGCCGCCGGCGCCCTTGGGTCCATGACAATATCCCACCGAGCAGCCCTTGCTGAAAACCTCTTCACCCTGCTTCAACACGTCTTGAATATTCTGCGCCTGCAGTAGCGCCGGGACGATAACCAACCACCACGCGCGCCTCATTTCGATCCCTCCGGCAACGCGAACACAACCAGCGTCGAGCCGACCCTGGGAGACACTTCCGGGAATAGATCGGCGACCAAGCTTCCCACCAGCGAAGCCTGCCAGCCTGTGGCTGTGGCAATGTACTGCCGGCCACGAACTGAGTAGGAGACTGCCGACCCGCGATGGCCCGCGCCGGTTTCATAACTCCATAACTTCGCTCCAGAACGGGCATCTAATGCGAAGAATTCCCCCTCCGGAGTGCCCGTGAACACCAGGTCACCCGCTGTCGCCAGCACGGAAGCGAGCAGCAGATACTTGTACGGGTAACTCCACTGCCGCTTGCCGGTCACCGGATCCCACGCATCCAGATGAGCGTAGGTGGTGCGGCCCGGTGGCAGCTTGAATCCCATCGGGCTGTTCATAAAGCCCTGGCCTTCTTTGGGGCCTTCCGCGGTCGGAGTAAGGTCGTTGCAAACTTCGTTGGAGGGAGTGTAGAGGAATCCCGTCCGCGGCGAGTACGCCATGGAGTTCCAACTCTTGGCGCCGGCGGTGCTGGGGCAGAAGGCGCCGGTTTGGCCCACCTTGGGTTCGTTGCGTCCCACCAGCTTTCCGTTTTCCGTAACGCCCGTGATCCAGTTCCGCACTTCCGGGACGGAGAAGACGCCCAGGAACTCCCCCGTGGCGCGATCCAGCACGGACGTCAGGCCGCTCTTGTTCATGTGCACCAGGATCTTCCTCATGCGACCCTTGATCTCGCGATCCATGAGAATCACTTCGTAGGCGGAATCGTAGTCCCAAACGTCGCCGGGAACCTCCTGGTAATGCCAGCGCAGCTTGCCGGTATCGGGGTCGAGCGCAACCACGCTGGCGGTGTAAAGGTTGGTGTCTTTACTCCTGTCCCCATCGGGCACTCGCGCGGCGTCATAGAAGTCGCTGGCCGCGTTGCCCGTGCCCCAGTAAACCAGATTAAGGCCGGGGTCGAAGGAGCCGGTCATCCACGGCGCGCCGCCGCCGAATTTCCAGCTATCGCCTTTCCAGGTTTCATTCCCCTTTTCGCCCGGACCAGGGACCACATACCAGCGCCAGGCCAGCCGCCCGGTCTTGGCGTCGAAGGCCGTGAGATAACCGCGATGCGCCTGGTCGCCGCCGTTGCCGCCTACGATAACCTTGTCCTTCACGAACAGCGGCGCGGCAACGATGCTGCACCCGCACTGCTTCGGATCGTCCACGCTGACTCTCCACGCTTCGCGGCCGGTTTTCTGATCCAGCGCGACCAGGTAATTGTCGCTGGTGCCGAACAACACCATGCCCGCGCCCACGGCGACACCTCGATTCTCCACATACTCCGCGATGCCGCCCGCCAGCCCCGGCCGCCGCGCCGGAGAACGATAGCTCCAGATCACGCGTCCTGTCGCCGCGTCGAGCGCGAACACATTCGCGCGCGCCGTAATCACGTACATCACCCCGTCCACCACGATTGGCGTCGCTTGAAGCCCTTCGCTGTAGTCGCCGGTCTGAAAGATCCAGGCGGGAAGGAGGGTTTTCACGTTGGCGGCGTTGACCTGATCGAGAGCGCTGTAGCGCCAGGAGAATTGCGAACCGCCGTAGTGCGGCCAGTCCGCGCGCGTTGCTCCGTCAACCGCCGCCGTCTGGGCATAAGCGGCCGCAGCGGCCAGCCCGATCACTAAGAAGGTTCGTGTCATAACAACCGATGGGTTCATATTAATCGACTTCCAGGTCTCGCGGGCCCCCGGCCCTCGAGGTCGAGGGGGGCCTTGCACTGCTCGTCTAACCGGTATATGTTTCAAAGTGATATAGTTGCGTCTGCGAATCGGCGCAAGTGGATCGCCGTCGCGTGAATCAGGAGGACTAGCGATGCAATCGGAGAAACGAGCCAGTGCAAGACCCGTCCGGCGGTTATGGTTGCGCCTGCCTCTCCTCCTTCTCATCTTTGTCTATGCCCTTCTGCAAGCTGCCTCCACTGTAGCCGTCGTGGCCGACGCCGCTAAGGCTGACGATCTGCCTACAGTTCACAAGTTGATCAAGGAACACGCGGATGTGAATACGCCCGCCAATGACGGCTCTACCGCGCTGTTGTGGGCCGCCTATCACTCCAACGTGGAAATGACCAAGGAACTGCTGGCCGCGGGAGCCACGGTCGACGCCGCGAACCATTACGGCGTGACCCCTCTGCTCCAGGCGAGCCGCAATGGCAATGTCGAGGTCATACGAGCGTTGCTCGATGCGGGAGCGGAGCCGACGCGTTGGCATGCTGAAGGCGAAACGCCGCTGATGGCCGCTGCGCGCACGGGCCGCGTGGACGCAATCCAATTGCTGCTTGCCAAGGGCTCCTTCGTCAACGCCGTGGATCCATATCAGGAAGAGACCGCGTTGATGTGGGCGTCCGCCGAAGGTCACTTGGAAGCCGTGAAGACGCTGCTGGCGGCCGGTGCGGATCCCAACCTCAAGGCCCACGTCTCCACGATCACGGATCGCAAAGACGCGGACCATCCTTCCGGAGGCTTTACCGCGCTGATGTTCGCCGTTCGCAACGGACACGAGGAGGTTGCCAAGGCGCTGGTCGCCGGCGGCGCGGATCTGAAGCTCACCAACGCCGATGGCGCCACCGCGACCATTATCGCCATCGTCAATGACCGCTTCGATCTCGCCAAAGAGTTGCTTGACCTCGGCGCCGACCCTAACGACGGATCGTTGTACTTCGCCGTCGACATGCACGACGCCACCATCGACATGCGCGCGCACGACGGCTCCCGGCTGCAACCCAACCATCCGAACCAGCTCACATCCCTGGCTCTGGTGAAGTCGCTGCTCGACCTGAATGCGGACGTGAACAAGCAGTTTACCGGCGCGTTACACTCGACCACGCTGTGCTGCGGCGCGTCGGTCAACAGCTCGCCGTTTTACCGCGCTGCGACCGCGGCCGACGTGGAGGTCCTGAAGCTGTTACTGGCTCACGGAGCGAAGCTGGAGTGGAGCCCGAGCGATCCCAAGCCAAAGGACGGCAAAGGTCCTGGCCGGCCGAATCCGAACGCCGGCAAGACGCCTTTGATGGTCGCTATAAAAGGTGGTCTAGGTGCACCGATCGCGGGCGGGCCCGGCTTCACCCGCATTGGTCCGCCGGTCTTCCGCGAGCCCGGCAACCGCGATCCGCTGGAGGCTCTCAACCTGCTCCTGGCGGCCGGTGCCGATCCTAACGCTAAGGCGGGTGATGGCTCGACACCGCTGCACCTAGCCGTGCAAGAGATGCAAGTCGCGATGATTCGCGCGCTTGCAGCCGCAGGTGGAAAGCTGGACGCGGTCAACAAAGATAATCTGACGCCCCTGCTTCTCGCCGAGGCGCCCAAAAAACCGGACCCCAGCGACATGGGAGATTTGGACGTTTATAAGCCGAAGCACAATTCGAAAGAGGAGGTCGTCGCGGCCCTGCGGGAGTTAATGCACCTTGGTCCCAACGATCCGGCGCCTCAACCTCCGCCACTGCCGGCTCAAGCCGACAAGGACAAAAAAGCAGGCGAGGGCAAGAAGGCAAGCGACGATAAAGATAAGGATAAGGACAAGGACAAGAAAGACGGTCCCCAAGCAGCGCTGGTGGCTCCCGCGAAATGAGAATCCCGAAGAGCATGGCAAGGAAAATCGTAATCGCGGCGGCGTTGGCGTGCTTTGGTATCGCAGCTCTTTTGGTCGCGCAGACCGGGAGTAGCACACCGGGAGCTAGTCCAAGCTCAACTACAACCGCCGCCACAACAACCACCACTACAACAACCGCGGATGCGGCCAAGTACCGTGCCTTCGTGGACAAATACTGCGTTTCGTGTCACAACCAACGCACGTCCAATCCGGCGGACGGACCGGTAAGGCTCGATGGGGCGGGCTTCGACGATCTGTTAGGCCACGCGGAGACTTGGGAGAGAGTGCTGCGGAAGCTGAGCGTGCGGGCGATGCCGCCTCAAGGCTCGCCCCGTCCGACCGAAGCCGAGTACGCCGGCTTTACGGGCTGGCTGGCTGCGTCGCTCGACCGTGCCTGGGAAGGCCACAGCACGCCGGGCCGCTACGTGGTGCATCGTCTCAATCGCGCCGAATATGCGAACGCAATCCGCGACCTGCTGGCAGTCGACATTGACGTGTCCGACCTGCTGCCAACCGACGGCGCGGAGTTCGGGTTCGACAACATAGCGACGGCGCTCAAAACGTCGCCACTGCTGCTGGAGGGGTACGTGAACGCGGCGCAGCGCGTCAGCGCGATGGCCGTCGGCGATCCGCAAGTGAGGCCCGGGACGACCGAGCATTCGATTGCGCGCGAATTCAGCCAGAACGGCTACATCGACGGCCTGCCGCTCGGAACCGTCGGCGGCACAGTTGTCCATCACGTTTTTCCGGCTGACGCCGAGTATAAACTGTCCGGCCGGCTGGTCCGGGGCGTCCAGGAAGGCTACGCCGGCGTCGAAGGGAATGACACGCCGTACACCTTCGTCATCACCGTGGATGGCACGGAAGTGTATTCGGCTCCGGTTGGCGGACCCAAGGATGACGAGATCCAAGCCGCCGACTTGGCCGCGGCGCAGCCCATTATCGACAAAAGGATGACCGGGCGCGTGCGGGTCACCGCCGGTCCCCACGATGTCGGATTTACATGGAAAGAGCGGCCGATGCAGTTGCAGGACGTTTGGGAGCCGTCCAAGCGCGACAGCCAGGAGGTCCACTTCGTTGCGGGCATGCCGAAGCTGAGGTCTGTGTCAATCGATGGCCCGTACAATGTGAGGGGCGTTAGCGAAGGGCCCAGCCGGCAACGGCTCTTTGTGTGCCACCCTGCGCCGAATACGGCCAGTGCGAAAGCGGCGAGCAGCGCGAGCGCGGCCAATGACGACACGAGCTGCGCAACCAAGATCCTCACCAATCTCGAACGCCGAGCGTATCGAAGGCCCGTTAACGCTTCGGATGTCGAGGCGCCGATGTCGTTCTACAAGCAGGAGCGGCAAAGCGGCGGCAATTTCGACGATGGGATTCGCGCCGGCGTCGCGCGCATTCTTTCCAGCCCATACTTTTTGTATCGCATCGAGACCGATCCCCCTGGCGCCCGCCCCGGCGTCGCGCATCCGGTGAGCGATGTCGAGCTGGCCTCGCGCCTTTCCTTCTTCTTGTGGAGCAGTATCCCGGATGAAAAGCTGCTGGATCTGGCAATCGCGGGCAAGCTGCGGGAGCCGGGGGCGCTGGCCGCGCAGGCGCAACGCATGCTGGAGGACGATCGTTCCGACGCTCTGGTCGAAAATTTCACCGGGCAATGGCTGCAGTTGCGTAATCTGGAGGCCAAAGTCGTTCCGGACCTGCTGATGTTCCCGGATTTCGACGATAACATCCGCAAAGGATTCCGCAAGGAAACGGAGCTGTTTTTCGGGTACATTTTGCGCAATAACCGCAGCGCGCTGGAACTGATGAGCGCGGACTACACTTTTGTCGACGAGCGGCTGGCCAAGCACTACGGAATCCCCGGCGTTTATGGCCCGCAATTCCGGCGCGTCAAGCTGACCGATCCTAACCGCCGCGGTCTGCTGGGGCAAGGGAGCATTCTGGCGATGACTTCCGTCGCCACCAGAACCTCACCGGTGTTCCGCGGGAAGTACGTGCTGAGCACATTCCTCAATACGCCCCCGACTCCTCCGCCGCCCAATGTCCCTACGCTCGAGGAAAGCAACAAGGGGAAGCCGACCGCAGCGCAGACGGTGCGTGCGCAGTTGGAATTGCACCGCAGCAATCCGGCCTGCGCGTCCTGCCATCGCGTGATCGATCCGGTGGGGTTTGCGCTCGAGAACTTCGATTCCGTGGGGAAATGGCGCAGCACCGGCGCCGATGGCGCACCTCTTGACGTAGCTGGAACGCTGGCCGACGGAACCAAGATCAACGGTCCGGCGGCGCTGCGTGAGGCCATTCTGAGCCGGCCCGACGCTTTCGTGACCGTTATCACGGAGCGGATGATGACCTACGCGCTGGGCCGAGGGTTGGAGCCGAGCGACATGCCCGTGGTTAGGCGTATCGTAAAGAAGACGGCCCAGAACGGGTATGAGCTTTCTTCGATTGTGATGGGTATTATTGAAAGTGCGCCGTTTCAGATGCGCACGAAGTTGGAACCGGTTGAGACTGCCGCCGGCGGTTATGCCAAAGGGCCGGCGGATGCCGTAAATGCTGCACGACTGAACAAGAAGGAGTAAGCATGTTCATTACTAAGAAGCACATCTCCCGCCGCACGCTTATGCGTGGAGCCTTGGGCGCCACGGTCGCACTGCCGTTTCTGGACGCCATGGTGCCGGCGCTCTCCGCTGCGCAGGCGTCGCCCTTCCGGTTCGGCGCGGTCTATTTTCCGTGTGGAGTGTGGCCCGACACGTGGCATCCGGATAAAGAAGGAAGCGACTTCGCGTTCAAGCCGGTGATGCAGCCGCTGGAGCCGTTCCGCGATCAACTGGTCACTGTCAGCAAGATGAAGGCGCCATGGGGCTCCTCGGTCCATTTGGGCGCCAGCTCGGCGTTCCTGAATGGTATTGGGCCGGCCAACAGCCGCTCCGACGGAAAATCGGACGCTTTCGGAAAAATCCAATCCAAGAAAACCATCGACCAGCACATTGCGGATCAAGTGGCCGGCGATACTCCGCTGCGGTCCATCGAAGTGGGCACCGAGGACATGGGCACCGCCGTGGGCGCCTGCGACGGTTTCGCCTGCACCTTCTTCAATACGCTGGCGTGGCGCGACGATACGAACCCGCTGCCGGTGGGGATCAATCCGCGCGTTACCTTCGAGCGCATGTTCGGCGAGACCGATTCGAAGGAGCGGCGCTTTGCCCGCCTCAAGGAGAAGCAGAGCCTGCTCGATTCAGTGACGGAAGAAACCGCGAAACTGAAGCGCTCCCTGGGGGCGGCCGATCGAAGCATTCTCGATGAGTACCTCGGCAACATCCGCGAGGTGGAGCAGCAACTGAGCCGGATGGAAGCCCGTCTCGGCACCATCACCGGCAATCCGGAAGCTCCAGTGGGCTTGCCGGAGGCGTTTGACGATCACATGACCGTGACCTTCAACCTGATGCACCTGGCGTATCAGGGTGACATCAGCCGCGTCTTTTCGTTCATGACCGGCCATGAAGCCAGCGACCGCGCGTACGCCTTCATCGGTATTCCGGAGCAGCACCACACCATCTCGCATCATGGCAACAATCCGGAGAAGCTGGCGAAGTACGCCAAGATCGCCACGTACCAAATCCAGAAGTTTGCAGATTTCCTGGCGAAGCTGAAGGCGACGAAAGAGGGCGACGGAACGTTGCTCGATCACGCGGTGCTGTACTGGGGCAGCGGTATGAGCAATGGCAACGCGCACGATCGGCACAACCCACCCGCGGTGATGGTGGGCGGCGGCAACGGCCGGCTGAAAGGAAATCGCCACATCGTCGCGAAGGATACGCCCACCTCGAACCTGCTGCTGGCGCTGGCGCACCTGGGCGGCGCGGAGATCGAGAGTCTCCCGGAGAGTACTGGCAGAGTCGAGCTCTGAGCGGGTCCGAAATTAGGAGGCGGAATCAGCCGTTTGACGGCCCAAGCCCGGCCCGCTCTTTCGTAGGAAGCGGCGCAACTCATGCACACACCGCAGGCCTGCAAATATACAAGCCAATACCAGCACTCCCCCGATCATCTGATTCAGAGTCGCCAGCGATTTGGCCTGAGATGGATCCCATTGGGGACCCGCTACCAATAAATCCCCCGCACGCAGCAGGTGGATCGCCAGCGCTATCCCCGCGACATTCACGGCGACGCGCAGAAGCGACCGCCAGTCGGCTACGGCGAAGCGCGTATAGTTCAGCCACGACTGAGAAATTCCGAAGAACGCCAGCAGCCACATGGGCAGCCGCATCGCGTAGACGGCATCTGACGGGCTGAAAACGCCGCGTCCGCCCCAGACCCAGAACATCCAGGGCAAGAACAACGCCATCGCCCAGAAGATGAGCCATACGACACTTCCAACAAGCTGAACCACGGGACGCGGTTGCTTCGGCGGCCGGAGGGGAGGCGCGACAGCAGCCAAAGACTCCGGCTTCCACCTTTCCGAATATCGGAATTTGAACTCCAGGTACTCCCACCCGGCGAACAGCAAAGTGACGCCTGCGGCAATGAAGAATCCCGCCAGCATAATGTCGCGGCCCAGGCGCAGAAGGATCGAGCCGGCGCGCGCGGCTCCCTGGAACTGGAACACCGCAATGATCACTCGGACGGTCACCCACACGCCGAAGGTGGCGCGCAGCGTGAACCAGTAGAACGGAAACAGATCGGGACTGATCAGCCCCCGCCCGGGCCGATCGCGGTACCGGCTGGCCACTATCATCGGATGACCGTGTTGCTTCAAAACCGCGCTCACCTCTTCAAGGCTCAGTTCCCGCCGCAGTTGCATGGCCCGGTCTTCCATCAGCGACTGCAGATTGGAGCGGATTTCCGCCGCGATATCCTCCGCCTTGTCCGGCGGTAGCAGCGTCTTCACGGAGTGAAGATACCGTTCCAGCAATTCCTGATTTGTGAGCTCCTGTTTCATCCGTCTTTCCTTCCTGCCGTCAGAGGCCTCCCGGCTGCTACCGGTTCGTCCAACAATTGCTCAATCGCTCCGTTGATGCTCCGCCACTCCACCAGCAGCCGTTCCAACATCGGCAGTCCTTCCTCCGATAGGCGGTAGAAAGCGTTTGTTCCGTTTGTCTTCCACCCGCCACTGGCTGACCAGCAGCTTTTGGCTCTCCAATCGGCGCAACAGTGGATACAGCGTGTTTTCGTCGATCTCCAGGCCGCTTTCGGCTAAGGCCCTACTCAGCGCATATCCGTGGTATTCCGAGCGCAGTTTGGCAAGCACCGCCAATACCAGGCAGCCGCGCCGCAACTCCAGGCGAAGGTTCTCGAGGATATCTGAGCTCATGGAAATCACAATCAAATGTCACACACAGTCTATACCACACAGTGTGTGTCACACGGTATAGGCTTGTCAAGAACTTTTTTCGGCAAGGGCAGATGCGCCCACAGAGCAGGCACGCCGTCAAATGTTTAAGGACATTTCCCGGCGACCCGGCTCACGTTCGTCACATTGATTCCGTCCGCGCCGCCGGCTCCGATCAGGAGTCCGTTCACCACGACGCGGGAGCCGGCCAACGAATCGAGACGAGTCACGACGAACTTGAGCGGCATGGCACGGGTACCGAGGGGCCTGGTGGCGTCTTCACTGCCCGAAGCAACATGTTCCCCCCGCTCCGGAGCTGTCGCATTCGTAATCACCCAACCTGTTCCGCTGGGGGCCAAGCAGCCGACCACGCGAACGTAGGCGTTGTCTGGCAGCTCCGTACTCCCGTCCTTGGGGACGATCTGGACGCCGGCGATGGTGTTGCGCCCAAGCTCGGTGGTTCCTGCGGGAAAGCCGTTGGATTTCAGCATGAGCGCGACGATGTCCGCGTAGGCGGACTGGGTGAGCGAGCCGGGGGTTCCGTTCGGCATGTTTGCGCTGACGAACTCGAGCAGATCCGCGACGGTTTTCTGCGTGAAACTCTTCCAGAACTGGTCGCCCACAAGGGGCGCCTTGCCTCCTGCCGCAAGCGCGTGACAACCTGCGCAGCTTTGGCCGAAGGCCGTCATGCCACGCGCGGCTTGAGCCTCCGTGTACACGCCGTCCCAGACGGTGCGGCTGGGAGCACTGGTCTGAGCGGCGCCGAGACTGGCGGTCGCCAATGCGATGAACAAGAGGCCGGCCAGCCGTTCGGGTCGAACAGGCACGCGCTGCATGTTGTGATCCTGCCAAGTAACCGGAGCCATGTCAAGCTGCAGGAGTAATGACAGCGACCCGCCGCTCAGTTTGCGCCCGTCAGTTTCCGCCCAACGCTCGCAGCAATGCGGCTGTGCGCCGCGCGGCAGGTTCGTCGGCGATGGCTGTGCCGGAGCTCCCGGCTCCCGCCTTTGTGGATGCGGTGGGACTTTCGGAATTGCGCGCCGGACCGCTAACCAACGCCAGGGGCGTTTGACCGTTCTTGTTCTTGGCGTTCACATTGGCTCCGCGGCTGGCGAGCAACTGAATCGCGGCCTCGTAACGATGGGTCACCGCGGCATGCAGGGCGGTTTCGCCCCGATTGTTGGCGGCGTTTACGTCGGCGCCGGCGTCGAGCGCGGCCTGCAACACCGGCAAAACTTTGCTCTCCGGTTCCGGCTTACCGAAATCGATCACGTTGACGCCGCGGCGATCTTCGTTGTTCGGAGTATTCATGCCCGCCGCCAGCATCAAAGCGGTGGCGCCATTCGGCATCCTGATCTTGGGATCCGCGCCGCCGGCGAGGAGCGTTTTCATGATTTCGGGTTCCAGGAATTTCGCCGCGAGCAGGTAAGGCGTCGCGCCGATGAGCGGAGCCAGAAGGTTATAGTCGGTCGAATTGCGGCGGGTAGGCGTGCCCTTGGTCATCTTTAGATTGGGATCCGCTCCCTTGGCCAGCAGGGCCTTCACCAGCTCCGGATCGCTTCGCAGGATGGCAGCGTGCAGCGCCGTGTAGCCGATTCCGGCATCGTTGGGATTTGCGCCCTTGTCCAACAATGCCAGGGCGACCTCCCGCTGCCCGCTGTGCGCGGCAAGCACCAGGGCGCTGGCGCCGTCGGGCAGTGCGTCATTCGGATTGGCGCCGTGCTGCAGCAGAAGTTTGGCGGATTCCGCGTCGCCGGATCGAGCGGCGAACAGTAGCGGAGTGCTCCCGCCCCTCATGACGTCGTAGTTCAGCTCTTCCCTGCCCGCTCTCTGGGTTTGCTCGGGCGTCACGGTCATCGAATACGAGCGCGACCGGGCGCCGACATCCGCACCGAATTCGATCAGCAAAGCCGTGACCTCGGGATGCTTCTCCGCGGCGGCCCACATCAGCGCCGTCTGGTTGTGCTCCGGCTCGGCGGCCTTCGGGTCGGCGCCCTGTACTAACAGGGATTTCACCGCGCTGGCGTTGCCCGTCCGTGCGCACGCCATCAGCACCGTTTCGCCATTGAGAAGCCTGGCGTTCGGGTTAGCCTTGGCCGCGAGAAGCAGGTCAACCATCGCGGCGCTGCCGTTGTTACAGGCTAAATGCAGCGGCGTGGAGCCGAGATCGTTAGCCGCATCGGCTCGCGCACCAGCGCGAATCAACATCTGCGCCATCGCAAGATTGTCGCCGTAGGCAGCGTAGTGTAGCGCCGTCGAGCCGTCCCCTTGTGGGGCGTTCACGTCGATCCCCTGCTGGAGCAGCGCGCGCGTCTGAGCCTCATCCTGCGACTTGACGGCTTGAATCAGCCGGTTGTCCGCGGACGCCGCCCAACACGCAATGGCGGAGACACCGAAAACGGCGACGATCCTGATAGCGACTTGCATCGTCTTAATGTGACTCAGCTCCCCAAGGCGAGCATCCCCGGCTCGACTCGCCCCGTGCTGTCGCCGATACGATCCCAGTTCACGCCGAACTGATCCATCAGGGTCAGGTGGAGATTCGCCAACGGAATATTCTTGAAATGCGTGTGACGGCCTCCCTTGAGGTTGCCCGCACCGCCGCCGGCCAATACGAACGGAATATTGACCGGAGCGTGGCTATTGCTGTCCGCGATGCCCGCGCCGTAGATCATCGTCACGTGGTCCAGCAACGTGCCGTCGCCGTCAGGGGTCGTGCGCAGCTTATCGAGGAAATACGCGAACATCTGCACGTGATATGCATTGATTTTCGCCGTCTTCGCGACCTTTTCCGGTTCCCGCTGATGGTGCGAAATCGGGTGATGCGCGTCCGGCACACCGATCTGCGGGTAGGTCATGCCGCTTTGCTCATGACCCAGCATCAGCGTGATCACGCGAGTGAGGTCGCTCTGGTACGCGAGCACTTCCAGGTCAAACATCAACTTGAGGTGATCTTCCCAACTGGAGGGGATTCCCGCCGGGTGGTCCACTAACGGAACCTCCCGGTTCTCTTTTTCCGCGATCTGAATACGGCGCTCCACGCCGCGAATCGCATCCAGGTACTCGGTAAGCTTGCTCCGGTCGGCCTGCGGAAGCGTACCTTGCAGCCGCGCAGCTTCCTCCGTCACGGAATCCAGAATGCTCTTCTGCTCCTGCATTCGCGCGGCGCGCTCTTTCGGATCGGTGCTGCGGCTATCGCCGAACAGCCGCTCGAAAACCAAGCGTGGATTGTTCTGCGTCGGCAGCGGCGTGCTGGGACCTGTCCAACTGAGCGTATTAGTGTACGGACAAGCGTAGCCGGTGTCGCAACTGCCGGACGTCTCACCGGACTCGATTCCCAGCTCGAGCGAGGCCAGTTGCGTCTGCTTGCCGAGTTGCTGAGCCAGAATCTGGTCGACCGAAATGCCGGCATCGAGCCAGGTTTCACTCGTCGGCGGCGAAATGTCCGTAAGGAATCGCGTACTTGCTTTCGCGTGCGCGCCGCCGGGGCGTCCGGGAGTGGGAGTACAATTCAAACCGCTCAGAATCTGGAAACGTTCGCGGAATGGCTCCAGGGCTTTCAGCGTCGGCGTCAACACGTAGTCCGGCCCTTCCTTCGCGGGAAGATAGTTTTCCATGATCATGCCGTTGGGAACGTAGACCACGCCGAAACGATTCACCGGAATCGCCGCCGCCGCGCGCGCGGTGAACGGCGGAATCATGCTGTCGAGTAGCGGGAGAGCGACGGCGGTCCCTAATCCGCGCAACATAGCTCGCCGGGAAATGGTCCGGCGAGAAATCGACTTTTTGAAAGCGATCATTTGAGCTCTCCTACCTTTCCTTCTCCGGTTCCACGACGCCCAAGGTAAACGCCGGACTGTTTACAATCCCCCAAATCACGGCAGACCAGGAGTCTCCTTGCACCGCGGCGTCGCGCGCGACCTTGCGAATGGCTGGCATGTCGGAGGTTTCGATCCCGCGCCCGACGGCGTATTCCAGGAGTTTTTCCGTGAAGGTGCGGACGAAATCCTCTGGATGGGTAGCCACCAGTTGGCGCAAGCCCGCTACGCCTTCGAAACGCGTGCCGTCCGGCAGACTGGCGGAGGCGTCGATCGGCGCGCCGTCACTCCCGGTGCGCCATTTTCCTAGCGCATCGAAGTTCTCGAGCGAGAAACCCAAGGGATCCATGCGGCGATGGCAAGACGCGCAGGCCGGCGAGGCGCGATGCAGTTCCATGCGCTGCCGCAAGGAGCGCGGCTGGCCGTCCTGGCCCGGGTCCTTGAGGGCCGGAACATTGGGAGGCGGCGGAGGCGGCGGCGCGCCGAACAGATTCGCCAGCAGCCAGCGCCCCCGCACCGTTACCGAGGTCCGGTTCGGATAGGAGGTCACGGCCAGGATGCTGGCTTGGCCCAATAATCCTCCGCGAATGCCGTCCGTGAATTTCACCTGGCGAAACCGGGGGCCGTAGATATCCGGAATCCCATAGTGCTTGGCCAGGCGCTCGTTGAGGTAGGTGTAGTCGGCGGTGATCAGTTCGGTGACGCTGCGATCGTCTCGCAATTGACTGGCGACGAACGCCCGAGTCTCCTCCGCCATCGACTCTCGGAGGTTCTCGTCGAATTCGCGATAGAGATCGGTGTCGGGCGTCAGTCCCGCCAACTTGCTCAATCCCAGCCAGCGACTCGCGAAGCCGTCCACCAGCGCTTGGGAACGCGGGTCCTTCAGCATGCGCTGCACCTGCTGCTTCAGCACACCGGAATCCTTCAGGCGTCCTTGAACCGCCAGATTCAACAGTTCGTCATCCGGAATGCTGCTCCATAGGAAGAACGAAAGACGGGACGCGAGATCCAAATCGCTCAAGCGGTACGCTGAACCGGGCGCCCGGTTCGCCGAGGCACTTTCGTTCGCCGGTACACCTTCCACGCGGAACAAGAAGCTCGGCGCGGCAAGAACGCGCTCGATCCCCTGTTGAATGCCCGTATCGAAATCCTTCTCGGCCCGCCCAGAGCGATAAAAGCCGAGCAGCGTGTCGACGTCTGCGCTACTAACGGGACGCCGGTAGGCGCGCGTCGCCAGCGTCGAAAGGATCTTGCGGGCGCACGGTTCCTCCTCGGCACGAGTTAAGGGAGTGCAGACGAAGATCTTGCGGCGGCTGGGCGAATCGCCGCGCGATGTCGGGCCGTACGGTCCGCCGATCATCACGAACTCGACCGCCGGATTTCCGTGATAGTACTCGTTGGTGGTTCGCGCGAAGCCGATCTGAGGGGGCTGGAGAACGCCTTCCGGCTCCCAAACCCGCTGCACGAACGAAACTCCTACCTCATGTTCGCCGGCCTTCACCGGTACCCGAACTTCCAGGCCCGCGTCGGCAGTGTGCATATAGACTTCGAATTCGGGAGAACCCTGCGTGTTGCCCGCGAACCCCTCCGGCATGGTCATGCCTTTGGCCTCACCACCCACGCGGAAGCGTTTCAGGCGAACTCCATCCAGGCGGATGTCGACGTCGTGCGGCTCGCCCAGGCCGACGATGTAGTCGTAGAATTGCCGGCGCAGCAATACCTTGACTGTGTACTCGCCATCCAGAGCGAATTGATGGCGGATGACGCCGCCGCCCTGGGAACCGAACGGCAGATCGTCGCCCATGCGGTCATCCTGAACCAGGAGCTTCGCGTACTTGACGGTTTCGACGGTTGGGGGCAACCCAGGATCGCCGACCGCCAAGCGGCTGATCTTGTTCGCCGCCGAGAGATAGTTTTCCAACAAAACCGGCGACACCGTCAGGACGCTGGCGATGTTGTCGAAGCCCTCCTGATCGGAACCGTCGGCGGATAACAGATCCGCGGCATCAATCCTGAGGTCGAGTAAGTCGCGGATCGCGGCCGTGTACTCGGCGCGGTTTAGCCGATGCACGGGAACGCGTCCAGGATTGGGGTGTTCCGCGGCCGCCTGATCCAGCGCGTTTTCGAGCTCGGCCGTCACGTTGGCGTAGGTCGTTAAATCCGGGCGTGGCTGCCCCGCGGGCGGCATTTCGCCGGTGCGAAGTTTGCGGGCGACCTTCTCCCATAGATCTGCCTGGTCGCCGATGCGCTCGAAGCTCTGGCCCTCGAGCACCAATCCCGCCGTCTTCAATTTCGCATTGTGGCAACCAATGCAATATTGCTGGATAATTCCCTTCGCAAGAGGCGCCGGTCCGGGAGCGGATTTGGCGGACGGGGGATCATCGGCCGGCAGGGTGAAAAGACAGCCGGCGAGCACCGAAATCGCGGCGATTCTCCAGGCGTAAGTGCGCGCCATTCAAGGATTAAGGCTATCCCACACTCACTTCGCGGTCAAGCCTCCGTGCTTCCAAATGTCGAGCGGGCGCGTTTCAAATGCCACCCATTGCCAAAGATTACTTCGAGCGGGCGAGGCCTTCGGAGAAGTCGCCGACGCCGTCGAAGCAGAGACCACAGCGCGCGTGGAGCACCTGGCGAGGCAGATCGCCGAAACACCGGCGATCGAGGCGCGCAGCACGCGTTGTTCGGGACGCAAGGACGCCAGGGGGGTAGAATTGTTCCAACACCCATGGCCCTGGCCGCTGGCTCGAAGCTCGGACCCTACGAGGTTGTCGCGCTCATTGGAACAGGCGGCATGGGAGAGGTCTACCGCGCGCGTGACACCAAGCTAAAGCGCGAAGTGGCGCTGAAGGTCCTGCCGGAAGCCCTTGCGCGCGACCCGGGCCGCATGGCGCGGTTTCAGCGCGAGGCCCAAGTCCTGGCCGCGCTCAATCATCCGAACATTGCCCAGATCTACGGCGTGGAAGGCGGCGCGCTGGTGATGGAACTGGTGGAGGGCAAGACACTCAAGGGACCCCTGCGGCTGGAAACCGCGTTGAACTACGCCCGGCAGATCGCGGAAGCTCTGGAAGCGGCCCACGCCAAGGGCATCGTGCACCGCGATCTGAAGCCGGCCAACATCCTTATCAACACAGAAGGGCTGGTGAAGGTGTTGGACTTCGGCCTGGCGACAGTCAAGCCCGGCCCCGCGGCCGACCCTGAAAACTCGCCGACTCTGACCATGGGGTTCACTGAAGGCGGCGCGGTGGTGGGAACTCCCGCGTATATGTCGCCCGAACAAGCCGCGGGGAAGCCGGTGGACAAGCGTTCGGACGTCTGGTCGTTCGGCGTGGTGCTGTGGCAGATGCTGACGGGGAAGTGGCCGTTCGAGGGCGTAGCCGCGCCGCACACGCCGGCCGCGGTGCTGATGAAAGATCCCGACTGGACGCAATTGCCGGGGCGTACACCGGATGCGATTCGCCGGTTGCTGCGCCGATGCCTGGAGCGGGATCTGAAGCGGCGGCTGCCGGACATCGGGTCGGCTCGTCTGGAGATCGAGGAAGCTGTGGCGGCGGGACCGGAAGCGCAGGCCGGGCGAGCTGAAGGCCGGCGTTCGCGGGTGAAGTGGGCAGCGGTCACGACGCTAGTGGCAATGGCCGCCGTGGCCGCCGGGTGGGGTTGGTGGCGGGCGACGCGACCGGTGGAGCGGCCATTAATGCGGCTGGATGTGGACCTGGGGCCGGATGTGGCGATGCCGCCACTGGAAAGCTCCAGCATCAATGTGGTGCTCTCGACGGATGGGATGCGCCTGGTGTACGTCTCCGGCAAACCGCCGCGGCTGTTCACCAGGCGGCTGAATCAATCCAAGCCTACCGAACTTCCAGGGACGGATGGTGCGTTCGCGCCGTTCATTTCTCCCGATGGGCAGTGGGTGGGGTTCTTCGCGGGCGGAAAACTCAACAAGATCTCGGTGGACGGCGGCGCCGTCGTCCCCCTGGCGGATATACCGGTGTCCGGCGGAGCGAGCTGGGGCGCGGACGGCAACATAATCGTGAGTCTAAATGTCGGCAAGGGGCTGGCGCGGGTTTCAGCGAGCGGAGGGGCGCCCACGATTCTGTTGGAACCGGCGGCGGGAGAAGTGGCCCTGGTAGCGCCGCAACTGCTGCCCGGGGGCAAGGCGGTCCTGTTTGTGGCGTACAGGGAGCTGGACATCGATGCTGCCAGCATCGAGGTCTTCTCATTCGCTGATCGGCGGCGCAAGACGCTGGTGCAAGGTGGGACGTCGCCCCATTACCTCGCCAGCGGCCACTTGGTCTATACGAATAAGGGAACGCTGTTCGCGATCCCCTTTGACGTTGACCGGCTGGAAACGCACGGTCCACCCGCCCCGGTTTTGGACGATGTCGCCTACGCGACACAGACTGCTTTCGCCGACGTGGATTCCAGCGCGAACGGCACTCTGGTTTACCGCAGGGGCAGCGGAGGCGGGGGAGCGGGACCGTCCACCATTCAATGGCTGGACGGCGCGGGCAAGAAAGAAGCGCTGCGCGCCAAAGCCGGCAACTATGCGGACGTACGGCTCTCTCCTGACGGCAAACGGCTGGCGATGACGGTCGCTGAGGGAGGCAATCAGGATGTGTGGGTGTACGACCCTCAACGGGAAGCGATGACGAGGCTGACCTTCGGTGCGGGGTCTTATGCCGATCCGATTTGGACTCCAGATGGCCGGTACGTGGTTTTCGCCGCCCTCGGGAAAGGGATCTACTGGGCGCGGGCAGACAGCGGCGGACAACCTCAGCCCTTAACCCAGAGCAAAACCTTTCAGATCCCGGCTTCTTTCGCGCCGGGTGGCAGAGAGCTAGTGTAGTGTCCAGGAATTAGCTGGACTTTCGTTTAGGGGTTTTACGAGCAGTGCAGCCGGGCTGGATCTGTTCGAGAGTTTGACGGCATCTGGCGAGTTTGGCGAGGATCGAGTCGACGGTGGCGGTCCAGACGAAGGGTTTGGGGCTTGCGTTCCAAGCAGCCAGGAAATCCTGGATCGCCGCAGTGAGATCAGCGACGCAAAGAAAGGAATCGCGGCGGATGCGCTTGTTGGTCAACTCGGCGAACCAACGCTCAATGAGGTTGAGCCAACTGCAACTGGTGGGAACGTAATGGATGACGAAGCGCGTATGCTTTTTGAGCCACGCTTTGACCTCGACCGTGCCGTGGGTACCGTAATTGTCAATCACTAGATGGAGCGGTGTGTTGCCCGGAAATTCCCGGTTGATGCGCCGCAGAAACTTCAAGAACTCTTGATGCCGGTGCCGCGTGCGACATTCCCCGATGACTTTCCCCTGCAGCACATCCAGAGCTGCGAACAGCGTGGTGGTTCCGTTTCGCTTGTAGTCGTGGGTCATCGTACCGCAACGTCCCTTTTTCAACGGCAGACCGGGCTGAGTGCGGTTTAAGGCTTGAATTTGGCTCTTTTCGTCGACACAGAGCACCATCGCTTGGTCGGGCGGATTCAAGTAAAGACCAATGACATCGGTGAGCTTTTCGAGGAACTTCGGGTCCCGCGACAACTTGAACTTTTTGGTGCGGTGCGGCTTGATGTTGTGACTGCGCCACAGATTACTTACTGTCGATTTGCTGATCCGCTGATTGGCCGCCATCAGACGGCAACTCCAGTGCGTCATCCCTTTCGGTTTGGATTGCAGTGTAGCGTCGATGACGGCCTTGATTCGCTCCGGATCGTAGGTGGCCTTGCGGCCCCGGCCCGGTGCGATCTCCCATAGACCCGACAGACCTTGCGCGACAAAACGCTCTCGCCACAGACGAACTGTTTTCCGATTGACATTCAACTCGGCAGCGATGGCAGCCTCCGATTTACCGCCGCCCGATGCGAGCACGATGCGGCCCCGAAGGGCCACCTGTTGCGGCGTTCCCAACGCCGTCAACCACTGCTGGATCTGCTCCCGCTGATCCTCAGACACGACCAGCACGGGGGTTGGGCGGGGCATGACCCAGTATGAACCAGTCTTATCTGAATGTCCAGCTATTTGTTGGACACTACACTAGCGTACTTCGAGGTGACGGCGCCCTTCCAGATGTGGACGCTCCCGCTGGAGGATCAGAACGGGGAATTGAAGGCAGGGAAGCCCGCGCCGTTTCTGAAGAGCCAATTCAATCACACCCAACCGAAATTTTCGCCGGATGGCCGATGGGTGGCCTATGAGTCGGATGAGTCGGGCCGGACCGAGGTGTACGTGCGGGCCTATCCGCCGCCAGCGTCGGGACAAGGCCGCCAATGGCCGATTTCGACCGGCGGCGGGCAGCTGCCGGTATGGTCGCCGAGCGGCCGCGAGCTGATCTATAAGGTGGGGAACCAGCTCATGGCGGTCAGCTATTCCGTGAACGGTGACTCGTTCGTGGCGGAGAAGCCGCGGGTGTGGATCGCGAAGCTCGGCGGGACGCAGTTCGATTTGGCGCCGGACGGCAAACGCGTGGCGGTAGTGACGCCAGCGGACACGCCAGATGCGCCCAAAGCCGACCACGAAGTGACCTTCCTGTTCAATTTCTTCGACGAGTTGCGCCGGCGCGTTCCTTTAGTCAAATAATTCATTGCCAAAAGATTACTTCGAGCGGGCGAACCTCCTGTCACCCTCCACCCAACCCTCGATCATTGCCGTGACTGCGCCTTTTGCATCCTTGACGAACTCCACGAAGGTTCCTTCCATGGTGAACGTGTTTTCCGAATGCGCGATGAGCGGGATCTTTCCCGTTCCGCCCGTGTCGACCACCAAGCGGCCCCCTTCCAAGGAAACAATTGCCACCGAGGATTGGCCGGAGACGTACTTGCCGGCGTATTGAGCCAGGATCTCGGGCGGAACACGAAACTCTTCCCCGCTGGTACCGACCAGGTGTGGCTTGTCGCGCTCGTTTTCGCAGACATACTCGATCAGTTCCCCGTCCGGGATCAGCGTGAACTCCATCGGAAGCGTGAACGGCCTGGCGTACGCCTTGGGGTCATCGAGCGTCACTTGAACTTCGAGATGGCCAGCATCGCGGCGGTGGTAGCGCTCGGTCATGCGTAAGGCGTCGGTGTGGGGATGCCCTGCCAGATCGATCGTGGTCCGGTCGTTGTAGCCCGCGGTGGTGACCACCAGAGTGTCTCCGTCCCAGCGTCCAGCGGAGTAGCCCATCCAGGTTGGGTTGGGATCTTCCGGCAGCCCGCGGCCGTCGGTGAAGATCTGGCGGAAAATGGTTTGGTATTCGTACAGGACGACGATGAGGTTCGGGGTTTGAACGATTTTCATCGGCAAGTTGCCCAGGCCAATACCGGCTTTCGGACCCGGCGGGAGGCACTCGATTCCGTCCGTGTCCCTTCGAAAATTATCCTCGCGCTGTTTGTACAAGGCCGCGGCCCAGGGCAGGATCTCCTCCGGCTTGAGGTCCGCCGTCAGATAGAAACTGCCATTCCTGACCATCCAGAGTCCGGACAGATCGGGTTTCCCATCGGCCGCGCGCGGAGCAGGGGCAGAGAGGTTGGGCTTACCGTCGGGCGTTCGGGGCAGTCCCGGCGTCGGCCGATTGGGCCACTGCGCCGTCAGAGAAATGCTGGTCACGCATAGGATCATCCCGATCTTCAGCATCTGTCCTCCTCCCTTCCAGCTTCAGCCCTTCCGCTCCAGCCTCTCGCGGCTAATTCGGCCGGCGCGTCACGGAATGCTTATCTGCCCAGACATAATAACAGCCGCTGCCGCCGGGGTCGAGCCAGACCCAGCTGTCAAACCCAACGGTCAAAGCCGGAGCAACTTTGCCGGAGGCTGCTCGCTGGCTTCCTGGCGCGCTTTGGGTTTATGATCATAACCGATGCGTACCCTGAGCCTCGCCATATTGCTCCTGGCCGGATCGTTCCTGACCGGCGGCAGGGCCTATGGCCAGTTTCCTTCTCCAACCCTTACAGAGACAAGCACGAAAGTTTCCGGCCACGTTTTCATGACGCCAGGATTCCCGAATGTGGTTTATGTTATTGGGGACGCGGCGACTCTAGTCGTGGACACGGGGCTGGGGAACGGTAATGGCGCCGTGGCGGTACGCGTGGCCAAACGGCTTTCGAAAGGCCAGAAACTCTTCTTGACCACCACCCATTATCATCCTGAACACGCGGCCGGTGTCGGCGCATTTCCCGCGGAGACAATTCTCATTCGGCCCACCGTGCAACAGCAGGAACTCGATCGGGAAGGCGAGCAGACCATGACCTTCTTCCGGAATTCGCCGCAATTCGCGCCTTCTTTGCAGGGCCTGGGGCCGCTGCGGCCTGCCGACATAACCTTCGATACCGAGGCGAAGCTCGATTTGGGCGGCGGGGTGACGGCGCGGCTCATGTTTCTCGGCGCGGGGCACACGGCGGGCGATGAGCTGATTTTCGTGGAGCCGGATCGCGCGTTGATCACGGGAGATATCGTACAAAACAAGGTGGTGCCGGCCGTCGCATCGTCCGGCGGGAGCTTCACGAGTTGGCTGACGGTGCTGGACAAGCTCGGGCCGCTGCAACCTCGAATCGTCATTCCGACGCACAGCAAAGTTGGCGATGGGTCTCTGATCGCCGCGGAGGCGGCGTTTATTCGAGACATGCAGGCTCGCGTTGCCACGCTGAAACGTTCCGGAGTTTCCGCCTCCGATGCCGTGACGCGCCTAACCGAAGTGTTCAAGACGAATTACCCGGAATGGGCCGCCAACACGGATTGGCCCAATGTCAGTTCCATGGCCGGGTTCGTGACTCGGCTCTATGCCGAAGCCCGTGACTAAGTGAAGCTGGCGACTAAGCGTTTGAAGGGAGTTCCATCATGAAAGAGCGTTTTATTGGTCCGATGATCTACGCGGCGAGCTTGCTTGCCGGTTTAGTCCAGGCTCAGTCGATCCCGCGCACGCCGGACGGCAAGCCCAACCTGAACGGAGTCTGGCAGCATCCCTACGTGCCCGACATGAGCAAGGACGGGAAGGACCAGAAGGGCGCCGGGGACCTTCCCTTCACAGCCTGGGGAGCAAACGATTTCAAAACGTACGACCCAGCCAAGTTCGACTACACCGGGCATTGCCTGCCGTTTGGTTTGATGCGCTCCATCAACGTAGGCGGCTATCCCATCCAGATCATGCAGAATGACCAGTACGTCGCGCTGCTGTTCGAACAGAACACGTGGTTTCACGTGATCTACGCGGACGGGCGCGCTCGTCCCAAGGATCTGGAACCTACCTGGTTCGGGACCTCCTTCGGCAAGTGGGACGGCGACACCTTTGTGGTCGATACCGTCGGGTTCAATGGGAAGACCAGGCTCGACACCATCGGACATCCCCACACGGACGCCTTGCATCTTACGGAACGGTACACGCTCACCGACCCTCAACACATCGCGTACGAAATGACGATCGACGATCCCAAGGCGTATACCAAGCCGTGGAAGAATACTAGAATCTTCACGCGCATGAAACCCGGTGAAGAGCTGATCGAATATTCTTGCGAGGAAAACAACCGGGACCTCACGCAGGGTCACATCAAGTAACGGCTCGGAGAACTAAGGTCAAGTTCCTGTCTCTCGGAAAGCGAAGAGTACGCCGCGGAGACCTCCCAATAGCGGGTGCAGAAGCCGATTCTTCATCCCCAGGAGCAGGCTTCCGTGGCGCGTCATTAATGGAGGAATCGGCGATGGGGACGGCTCGGCTGAACCGCCGGGAATTACTTCAGAGAGCGGCTGCGGCGGCCGTGTGGGGCCGGTGCGTGATGGCTCAGGGGACGCCTACCGGCATGGCGCTTGCACGAATTCTCAACCAGATCAGCTTCCGCCAACTGCCGCCGGCCGCGATCAAGCATGCGAAGGTGATTCTCGCGAGCACGCTGGCGAGCGCGGCTTCAGGCACCCAGATCGGGTCCGCCAGGATCATCCGCGAGCTGGCAAAGGAACAGAGCGGCAAGCGGGAATCGAGCGTCTGGTTCGACACGACGAAGCTTCCCGCGACTGAGGCGGCGCGGGTCAACGCGATGCTCAGCGATGCGGCGGCATCGGACGATAGCGACTTGCGCAACGTGGCGCATATTGGAACCTGCCTGACTGCGGCCGGGCTGGCGGTTGGAGAACGCGCGGGAGCGGCGGGCACGGGGGTGAATGGCGAAGACCTGCTGAGCGCGATGGTGGCGGGCTATGAAGCCGCAGGCCGCATGGGCGAAGCGCTGAGTGCGAGTTCCGGCCCATCTTCCGGCCCAACGCCGCGGGGAGCCGGAGCGATCAGCGGCGCCGTCGGACGAGGGTTCCACGCGTCGGCGATTGTAGCGTTCGGCGGCGTAGTCACGGCCGCAAGACTCTTACGCTTGACCGATGAGCAGATGGCGAACGCGATCGGGATGGCCGCGACGACGGTGGGCGGGCTCGCGATCGGCACGAATAGTTGGGCTCGGGAATATCATGCAGGGAACGCCGCGCTCACTGCGGTGAACGCAGCATTGGCTGCCGGCCGCGGATATACCGTAAACCAAGACATGCTGGAGGCGGTTGGCGGGTTTCTGGCGACATTCGGGGGCGGGACACCGAATGCGGCCAGCCTGACGCGCGAACTCAACGGCGACTACCAGATCGCACGTTACCTGGCGATCAAGCTGGCGCCAGGGGCTCACGCGCTGCACCCGGCCGTGGAAGCGGCCATCGACGCCGCACGCAGGTCGAACGCAGCCGCGGAGGATGTCGCCAAAATTCTGGTTGCCGGACCGCAGAGTGGATTGGTTGGCGGAGGACCGCCGAAGGACACGATCCAGGCGATCCACAGCCTGACTTACTATCTCGCATCGGCGGTCGCGGAGAAGGATTTCACGTGGGCGGATGCGGCTCCGGAAAGGATTCGGCGGCCAGCGGTGCTGCGACTGATGGAACTGGTGGAGCGGGATCCGTCTCCGGGTCCGGCGCGTTTCGAGTGGAACTGGGGCGCTACGGTCACGATCGTGACCAAGTCAGGCGCGCGGTTTGTGAGTACGGTGGATGCGCCGAGGGGCTCGGCTCCACGCGGAATCGAGTGGAGCGATATCGATGCCAAGTTTCACGCACTGATGCCGCAGTCCGGATTGCCGCCGAGCCGGATCGAGCAAGCCTTGAAGCTGATTCATGATTTCGACCGGGTAACTAGATTGTCCCAATTGACCAGCCTGCTGAGTTAGGCCGGCAATTCTCTCTGGATCGCTACGCCGGGCATCGGTTCTGAGAACAAGTTCTACCCCCGGATCAATTTCGTTGATACCAGGTATCGGCCGCTGGCGCCTTGACACGATTGTGAAGAATGTGAGCATATGACCACAACGGGATTGGGCGAGTCTGTGCGTATCGCCCCGGGGGGTGAAAGCATCGTTAACTTTTGCCTTCCTGCCGTGCGTCTGTGTCGACTTTGGTTAAGGGTAAGGGGTATTTCTAAAATGGGAATCTTGATGAGGCGAACCTCGTTAGTCGCCGCCGTTCTTTTGTCTGTTTCAGCCTGCTATGGCCAAACCGCTTCGGCCTCGGTCACAGGCACGATTACGGATACTCAGGGAGCCGTCGTTGCCAACGCTCCCGTTATTCTCAAGGATGTGGAAACCGGGCAAGTCTATCGCGGCGCCACTTCGGACACCGGCAACTATACCGTGGCGCAATTGCCGATCGGCGACTACGACCTGACCGTTACGGTTGCCGGATTCAAAACCTACACCCACACCAAATTCCACCTGTCGGCGGCCCAGATTTTGCGCGAAGACATAGCGCTGCAAGTGGGCCAGACCAGTGAGGCTGTGACCGTGTCAGCGGAGGCCTCACTGTTGCAGACCGAAAGCAGCGAACTGGTTCATAACGTCACGCTGTCGCAGCTGGACGACCTCCCGCTTCTGACGGTCGGCGCGACCAACGACGGTGTCCGCGACTATTTCGCGGCGTCGCGGCTCCTGCCTGGAGTCCAGTATTGCGATAGTGGCGCTGCTTGTAGCGCCGTAACACAGACTGTCATCAACGGAACTCCCACCCCCAACAACATGGTTGCGACTCGCCTTGATGGCGCGACCATGAACCCCACCAGTTCGCGCCTTGGGCGGCGCGACCATGGAAACGCAGTCATCCACGGAGGCGGTTCAGGAAGTCTCGATTCTGACCAGCAATTTCGCACCGGAGTTCGGGGCCGGCGGCGGAGCGGTGGTGAACGTGGTCACCAAGAGCGGCACCAACGATCTCCATGGCACCGGTTATGACTACCTGGTCAATACCGCGCTGAACGCTGCCCAGCCCTACACGGGCTTGAAGAACGCGATTCACCAAAATGACTACGGCTTCACGGTCGGCGGGCCGGTCTTGATTCCTAAAGTTTACAACGGTCAGGAACAAGACCTTCTTCTTCTTCAGCTTCGAAGAGTTCCTTCAGAACATCACCAATGACACCTTGCCGGACACCGTGCCGATCGCCGCCTACCGCCAGGGTAATTTTTCCAGCCTCCTCACAGATGAAAACCGCCTGGTGACGACGGCATCGGGCAACTACGTTGACCCCCTCGGCCGCACGATCCCCAGCGGCACCATCTTCGACCCGAGCAATACACAGACCGTGAACGGCGCACTGGTGCGCAATCCTTTCCCGAACAACCAGATTCCAGTGACGAGCTTCGATCCGGTGGCCATGAAGGTCCTCGATCTGATCCCGCAGCCGCAGGGGCCGCTTGCCACCCAGGCGAGCTCCAACTATCTGGCGGCATGGAACGGAAGCCGCAGATCCTATATCCCCTCGATCAAGGTCGATCACAATATAGGCGCCAAGCTGCACGCGGCTTTCTACTTCCAGAAAACCAGCACCTCTACACCCCGCACCCTCACTGGAGCAGACGACTTGCCGAATAATATTACCGTTTCGGGCACTTCCGCAAATGCCGCCAGGACCTACCGCCTCAACCTGGACCACACCGTGACGCCTACGCTCCTCATCCACTACACCTTGGGTTGGAACGACTCAGATTTCCTCTTGGGATCCGAAGACCCCGGGTACAACGCCTTCCAACAGCTCGGCATACCGGGTCAGACGGCCGGCACGCAGTTTCCCGGTGATCAATGGCATGCTCTCATCCACTGCGTCGGAGGGTGGCATGGGTAATCTGGGTGCGCAATACGACCAGCACTTCTGGGAGCGCCGGCCCGCGTTCGTGACATCCGCTTCATATGTGAATGGCGCACATACCTTCAAGGCCGGTTTTGAAATCCGGCAGATGAAGTATCCCAATTTCAATTTCACTGGTTCGGCCGGTAACTATAATATCGGCTCCAACTGGACCGAACAGACCTCGCTGAACGGCGTAACCACAAATTCGGGCTTTACCGGATTTGGCTTCGCTTCGTTCCTGTTAGGCGGCGTGGGTGGAGTGTCGTTAGTCGCAGGGCAGCACGCTCATGACAGAGAACTACCAGAGCGCTCTTTTTCTTCAGGACAGTTGGAAAGTCAATCGTAAGTTGACGCTTGACTACGGTTTGCGCTGGGACTACGGAACCTACCAGAGAGAGCAGTTCGGGCGCTATGGAGACTTTTCAGCCACCGTCCCGAATCCCTCGGCGGACGGACGGCTTGGCGCAATCATATATGAGGCTAACTGCAAGTGCAGCTTCGCCCACAACTATCCGTATGCGATTGGGCCGCGTCTAGGCGCCGCCTACCAGCTTGATCGCAACACAGTCATTCGCGGCGGTGTCGGCGTGGTTTACAGCGCCCTCGACGCCTCGTCCGCTACCGGTTATGCGTCAAATTCCGCCAGCGCCAGCACGCCCGCGTTCGGGCAGATTGTCGGACTGCTCCAGAACGGCATTCCTTCCGGTGTGGTCGCGACGTGGCCGACCTTAAATAATCCGGCTGCCGGTCAAGCTTCTGGAGCGGTCGTATCACCACCGACGCTGATCGACCGCAACGCGGGCCGCCCCATGCGCCTGCTGCAATGGAATGTCACTGTGCAGCGCACCATCGGCCGCGATATCGCGGTTGAAGCCGGCTATGTCGGCAATCGCGGCGTGTGGGAGGTAAACGGCACCAGCTTAGCGCCCGAGAATGCCTTGAGTCAGGCGACCCTGGCAGGCCTCGGAATCCCGAGTTCCGACTTCAACAATGCCGCATTGTCGGCCGCGTTCAATACGAACATATCTGCACTTTCGACGGCAGCGAAGCAACAACTTGCAGCCGTCGGTCTCACCCAGTTCCTCCCCTATGGCAACTTCCCCCAGAATCAGACCGTCCGCCAATCATTGGTGCCTTTCCCCCAATACAGTACGGCGCCCGGGATCTTCGGGCCTAACCTTCTGAGTCCGGCCGGAGCTCCTCTAGGGAAAAATTGGTACGACGCGCTTCAGACCAAGTTCACCAAGCGCTTTAGCCAAGGCTTGACCGGAAATGTGAATTACACCTACTCGAAGACCGAGGTTCTGACCGGCACCATCGATCCGTTCAACCGGAACCTGGGCAAGAACCTCAGCACCTTTGACGTTCCGCACCAGCTCCGTATCAGCGCCCAGTATGAGGTTCCGCGTCTTCACTCCAGTATCTTCAGCAACAAAATCCTAAGCTACGCTTTCTCGGGCTGGAGCACCGGCTGGTACTTGAATTACCAGAGCGCGCCTCTCGTGGGTCTCCCGACCAGCGCCGGCACTTCGCCCATCAGCAACTTCCTCGGCTACGGACCCGGCCCCGCTCAGTTGAATCCCGGCGCGAACCCGTGGTCGGTGAACTGGACCGACTACAGCGGCAACCACCACACCGACCCGCTCGACATCAACTGCCATTGCTTCAATCCGGCAACGACTGTAGTGCTGAACCCGGCGGTCTGGACCAACGTTCCCAACGGAACGTTTGCGGCCAACCAAGCCTCCATTCGCTCTTTCCGAGGCATGCGCGTCCCTTCGGAGAACGCCAACTTCGCCCGCAACTTCCGCGTTAAGGAACGGTACAACCTGCAAGTTCGTGCGGAGTTCACGAATATCTTCAATCGCCTGGTGTATCCCGCGATTAACCTCTCAGGCGGGCCAGGAACCAACTTCCAGAGCCCTCCCACAAAGTTCACCAGCGGTCCCAATACCGGCTTGTACAGCGGCGGTTTCGGCACCATCGTTCCGGAGTCGGGCACTGTCGGGCAGCGCGCCGGCACGCTGGTTGCCCGCTTCTCGTTCTAGCTTACAGGCAGGCTTGCAAGCGGGCACGGTCGAGGCGCCAGGCCGCGATGAGCGGCAGGGCGACCGTCAGGCCGGCGACAGTCCAGAGCGGCGCTCCAGCGGGAATTGCGAGCAGAGCGCCGGTGCGCAATCCGATCAGCCACAAAAGAGTAATCGCGATGCCGGCGGCAAGCGCAGTCCAGCGCTCCGGAGATTGGATGCGCGTGCAGCCGGCTTGAATCGCCAGGGCGACGGGGACGGCGACAATCAGGTCCGATAGATAATGCTCCCCCAGGCCGAGCGTGGCCGTGGCGGTGAGCGTCAGGTAGACCGCGGTTCCCACTGCCATCCACCATCCACGCCGGCGTAGGTTCCAGAACAGCAGCATCATCCAGCCGACGTGCAGGGATGGCATGCCGTTGCGCGGCACCGGCTCCAGCCAAGCCGGTCCGGAGGCGATGGCGGCCAGGTTCGGAATCTCGGTGGGGAATTGGCTGCGGAACAGGTAAATGGGTCCCGCGGCGGGGCATACCTGGTACAGGAAAAATCCCGTTACTCCAAGCGCCACAGCCAGCCAGCGAAGATCGACGCGCTCGGCAGCGCCTTGCACGCGGTTGCGCCACTCGACGATGACGCAGGCGGCCATGCCGAGCGGTAGAGTGTTGTAGGCGTAACCACAGACAGTGCGGAAAGCGGGATAGGCCCGGAAGAGCTTGCCGATGACCCAGCTTGGCGGGCCGCCGAACTTCGCATCGAAGATGTAAAGCGTGCGGTCATAGGTGCTGGGCGTGAGAGCGATGGCTAAGCCGACGGCCACCATAGAGACGGTGCAGAGCAGCGGGATCAGACCGGCATCGCACAGCTCAGCGGCGCGAGCTTGTTTGCGATCCGGCGCGGCCCAAATCCACTTTACGGCGAGCACCAGAATGCTGCCCATGCCGAGGAAGGCTCCGGTGACGCCGATGTTGCGGCCGATGAAGCTGCCGAACGGGGCGTGCAGGAGGGCGTAGGCGCTGGCGAATCCGGCTCCGGCGAGCAGAGTCGCGGCCGTCTCCCCAACTCCGGGCCGAATGGTGATCATGTGAACCAGGAATCCTCCGGTCAGCGCGAACGCGATGTATCCGGCTTCGCCCAAATGCAGAATCCCGGCCACCAGGAACAAGCTCAGGCAGATGGCGGCGGCCTGGATCCAGCGATACAGCGTATCGGTTGGAGCCGCTGCGGCGGCGAGGGTCTGATTGGTGACGCCATCCTGCATATTCCATTTAATCGGCAGTCCGGCCTACTTGGATTAGCTTGGAAAACGAATGATGCCAGATAGTTACAAACAGTTATCGTTGGCTGGCTTCACCCTTGGCCACCCGCTCCGTGAAGGCGCGAGATTGCCCCTTGGGGACGCTCAAGGTTTTCCACTGCGAACTCTTGAAGTGTTTGGCGAGGAAGACGATTTGGCCGGCGTGGTAGGCGTAGTGAGTGGTCTGGCGATTGATGGCCTGCATGACGGAGTGAGGCTCAGAACGGATGGTGACGGTGCGGGAGAGGTCGGCGTCGGTCAGCGATTCGAGCGCGGAGAAGACGCAGGCCCAGCCACGATTCCACAAGTCCATCAGAGCTTCGCGGGAAGCGGGAGGGTCGTCGAATTCGGCGTCACGGTCACGGGAGGGCTTTTCGCCATCGGTGGTGAGGAAGTCGGTCCAGCGGGAGAGCATGTTGCCGGCCATGTGGTTGGCGATGACGGCAATGGAGTTCATCTCGGGGTCGAGGACGGCGAAGAGTTGATCGCCGGTGAGCTGCGCCATGGCGCGCTCGGCGAGGCCCTTGTACATGCGGAAGAGGGTGAGGGAGTCTTCGAGGTAAGAGGTCGTTAAGCGCAGGGCCACGATTTTTACTGTACCGCGACGGCTAGTGACTTGAGCCGAGCTCTTTGACGATGCTGGTGACAAAGCCTTTGGCGTCGCCAAACAGCATCAGCGTCTTGTCCATGTAGTAGAGCTCATTGTCGATGCCGGCGAAGCCGGGGCTCATGCCGCGCTTGATGATCATGACGGTGCGGGCTTTGTCCGCGTCCAGGATGGGCATGCCGGCGATGGGGCTGTCTTTATCGCTGCGGGCGAGGGGATTGACAACGTCATTGGCGCCGACGACCAGCGCCACGTCGGCATTGGGAAATTCGCCGTTGATTTCGTCCATCTCGAACAGCTTGTCGTAGGGGATGTCAGCCTCGGCGAGGAGCACGTTCATGTGGCCAGGCATGCGGCCGGCCACCGGGTGGATGGCGAAGCGAACGTTCACGCCGTGGCGCGTCAACAGATCGTACATTTCCCGGATCTTATGCTGCGCCTGGGCAACGGCCATCCCGTATCCCGGAATGATGATCACGCTGGAGCTGGCGTCGAGAATCGCGGCGGCTTCTTCCGGAGTGGCTGAGTGGACCGGGCGTTGGACCGCGGTTGCGCCAGCGGCTCCGGCTTGTACCTGTCCAAAAGCTCCGAACAGCACGTTGGAGAAGGAGCGGTTCATGGCCTTGCACATGATGATGGAAAGCAGCAGACCCGCGGTTCCATTCAAAGCGCCGGCGATGATGAGCAGCCGGTTATCGAGCACGAAGCCCATGGCGCAAGCGGACACGCCCGCCGAGGAGTTCAGCAGCGCGATCACCGTGGGCATGTCCGCCCCGCCGATGGGCGTCACCAGCATGATCCCGAACAAGAGCGACAGCACCGCGAAGGTGGGGTACATCCAGGGGTCGTTCATGCCGGCGGTCATAACCACCCCTAGCACGATTGCTCCGCCCAGCACGATAAAGCTGATGACGTTCTGGCCCTTGTAGGTGATGGGGCGCGTGGGCAGGATCTCCTGCAATTTTCCGAAGGCGATCACGCTGGCCGTGGTGGTGAGAAATCCCAACAGGGTCTCGGCCGAGAGAGCCCCCATGACGAAGCCCGAGGGAGTGGGCGTGACCTTGTAGTATTCCGCGGTGCCGATCAGCGCCGACGCCAGCGCGCCGAAGGCGTGCGAAATCGCGATCAATTGCGGGACCGACGTCATCGGCATCAGGTACGCCATCGGCACGCCGATGGCCGAGCCGATGAACAGCGCGATGAAGATCCACTGGTACTCGACTACTTCCATGCGCAGCATGGTGCCAACCACCGCCAGCAGCATGCCGATTTCGCCGATGATGACGCCGCGGCGAGCCGTGGAAGGATGGTTCATCCACTTCATGGCCATCACGAAGCCCACGGAAGCCAGGATGTAAATAAAGGGGAGGATCGCGTCCATTTACTTGTGCTCCGGCGTGGAGGGCGTGTCCTCGCGCTTGCGGAACATCTTCAGCATGCGGTCCGTGATCAGGTACCCGGCGACGACGTTAATGGTGGCCGTGACCAGCGCGATGAAACCCAGGATCCGGGTCAGCCGCGATGCGCCGGCCTCGCCGGTGAGAACGATGGCGCCCACCACGGCGATTGCGGAAATGGCGTTGGAGAGCGACATCAGCGGCGTGTGCAGCAGCGGTGAAACGCGCTTGACCAGCTCCCAGCCCAGGAACAGGGCCAGCATGGCGATGTACAGATCGAATTCGTAGTTACCCAAGGAGTGGATCATTGAACTTTACCGTTGAACACAGCGTTGGTAGCGGCCGGCAGGCCGAAGGTCTCGCACACACGCTGATGCACGATGTTGCCTCCGTAAGTCACCAGCGTGTCGCGCACGATTTCATCGAGGGGTTTGTCACCCAGCGGCAAGAAGGCGGCCAGGTGCTTCAAGAACGTAGTGACGTTGGCGGCGAACATCTGGCTGGAGTGGTACGGCGCCAGGCCGGCGATGTTGGTAGGTCCAACCACCGAAACGCCGTTGTGATCGACGGTCTCGCCGGGCTTGGTTAGCTCGCAATTGCCTCCGCGAACGGCAGCGAGATCGACCACCACGGACCCGGGCGCCATCGCCTCCACCATTTCCTTGGTGATCAGGATGGGTGCGCGCTTGCCGGGAACGGCGGCGGTGGTGATGACCACGTCCTGCTCCTTGACCACTTCCTTCATCAGCTCGCGCTGGCGCTTATAGAAGGCCTCGTCCTGAGCTTTGGCGTAGCCGCCCGTGTCTTCCGCCGCGCCGGATTCGACGTCGAGGGTGACGAACTTCGCGCCCACGCTGACGATCTGATCTTTGACGGCGGTACGCACGTCGTAGGCGCTGACGACGGCGCCAAGGCGCTTCGCGGTAGCGATGGCCTGCAAGCCCGCGACGCCCGCGCCCAGTACGAAAACCTTCGCGGGCGTGATGGTGCCCGCGGCGGTCATCAGCATGGGGAACAACTTGGGGAGCTTGGCCGCGGCGAGCAGCACGCATTCGTAGCCGGAGATGGTGGCGAGCGAGCTGAGCACGTCCATGCTTTGGGCGCGCGTGATGCGGGGGATGAGTTCGAGAGCGAAAAAGGAAACACCTTTCGCCGCGAGATCGAGCATCTCCCTTTGTGCTGTGAGAGGTTCGCCAAGTCCTATGAGGATCTGGCCGGGGCGCATATACGAAAGATCGGAGCGGCCGGCATCGGGGTTGGCTCCGACACTGCGGTATTGGCAGATAATGCTGGACTGCTGGAAGATTTCGGCGCGGGAGGCGAGTTTGGCTCCGCGGGCGGTGAACTGATCGTCAGGATAGCCGGCATCGGCGCCGGCGGAGGGCTCGACCAGCACGGTCATTCCTGCTTTGACCAGGACCTCCACGGAGCGGGGGGTGAGGGCGACACAGCGCTCTCCGGGGAATGTCTCCCGCGGCACTCCCACTGAATTGGTTACTTTGGGCTGTTCCAAGTGGATTTGTCCAACGAAGAGTTAAGGGATGTAGAACAGACAATGATAGCGTTTCCGGGGGTGGGTTCGCTACGCGAGAATGGCTTAGCGCTCAGTTTCGCCGGGGCTGGCGCCGGGCAGAGCAGACGTTTAGCCGCGAATGGACGCAAATGGACACGAATTAGTCCGCTGGCTAAGCGGGTGACAGGGGCACGGTAACCTTCTGGGCGCCTGCCAGTATATCGCTAGAGGTTGGGAGACTCGAACCGATGCGAGGAGTACGCGTGATTGCCGGCCTGGCCGGACTTCTTTTCGTGGCCAGTTCCGCGCGCGGTCAGGCTTCGGCAGGAGAAGAATTCGAAGTCGCGGCGCTGAAGCCGTTCACCCCCAACCCAAACGGGTGGGACGTGCGAACGGAGGGCGGCCCCGGCACCTCCGACCCAATCCGGATCAGGTACGTCAATCTAACCTTCAAGAGTCTTCTGGCGACCGCATATGGGGTGGAGAACTTCATGATTTCCGGTCCCGACTGGCTCGATTCGGAACGGTGGACCATAGAGGCGACGATCCGGCCGGGAGCCACGAAGGAGCAGGTCAATCGAATGCTCCAAAACTTGCTGTCGAACCGCTTCAAGATGACCCTTCATCGTGAGACCAGGACAGCCGCGATGTACGAGCTGACGGTGATCAAGAAAGGGCCGAAGCTGAGGGAATTCGTGGGGAACGCGCCCGCCCCCGCCGACGGCAAGTTATCCATGACAGAAAAAGATGGCTTCGTAAGAATTCGGCCTAGCGCCAGGCCTGTGGAGTTCGCCGGAGGAGGAATCTGGCACGCTTGGGGCGCAGGAGAGACCGTTTCAGAGCTAGTGAACTATTTGAGCTCCGAGTTAAAAGCCCCTGTCGAAGACAAGACTGGGTTGACCGGCAAGTATGACTACAATCTGGAGTTTTCGGGTTCACCGTTGGAAAGTAGCGCGACGGGCAACCCGGCCGACTCTGCTCCCGATTTCGTGACGGCGGTAAGGGATCAGCTCGGGCTGAAATTAGGATCGAAAAAGGGGCCGATCGATCTGCTGGTCATCGACCATGTCGAAAAGACCCCGACGGCAAACTAGCTATGCTCGGCCCTAGGTCTCGTCTACCAGCGGCTTCGACTCGAAATCTAACTCGCCGAGTTTAGTTTTGGACGCAACGCCCGATTGAGCTAAGTGGCCCTCGTCTCGTGGTAACTGCCCTATTGCTTTCCAGTAGGAAGTGTGTAATGCTTCTACTGGTAAGCAATAGGAAAAGATGGAAAGCCATACCGACGTTTGGCAAGGGACGCTAGGTTTAATGATTCTCAAGGTCCTCGACACCATGGGGAAGCTGCATGGCTACGGGATTGCGCGCCGCATCGAACAAGTGTCCGGAGACCGGCTCATGGTGAGATACGGCACGATCTATCCGGCGCTGCTGAAATTGGAACAGGAAGGCCATATCTCCTCTGAATGGGGAGCTTCGGAGAACAATCGCCGCGCGAAGTATTACAGGTTAACGAAATCGGGCCGCAAACAAATTGAACGCGTGACCAGCAGTTGGCGCCGGACTGCCGATATCGTTGAGCGCTTTATCGACCCCAAGGAGCAGGAGATATGAAGCGCGTTGTCAAGCGCGTTCTGGATCTGTTTAGAAACTCGCGGAGAGAGCGGGAACTGAACGAAGAGATCGAGAGCCACTTTGCGATGCATGTTGACGACTGCCTGCGGGCAGGGATGCCCAGGGCGGAGGCCATGCGGCAAGCCCGGTTGAAATTCGGAAGCATCGACGCGGCCAAAGAGGAATACCGGGAAACCGCGGGCATTCGCCTGCTGGAGAATCTATTACGCGATGTACGCTATGGAATTCGCGGTCTCGCTCGCACTCCCGGTTTCACCACCGTGGCGATCCTTTCGCTCGCCCTCGGCACAGGAGCCAACACCGCCATCTTCCAGCTTCTCGATGCCGTCCGCCTGCGCCCGCTCCCTGTCGCCGATCCCCACCAACTCGTCGAGATCGACATCGCCGGCGGCGCCGATGGTTTCAACCACTTGAACGGCGCTCCGCTTACCTATCCGATGTGGGAGCAAATTCGCGACCACCAGCAGGTCTTCGCCGGAGTCCTCGCCTGGTCTCCTACCGACTTCAACATCGGCCGGCCGCCAGGGCAGGAACGGATCCATGCGGCTTACGTGAGTGGCGGAGCCTTCGATGTGCTGGGGGTCTCCGCTCACCGCGGCCGCTTGTTGACCTCCGCCGACGACACGCCCCTCTGCGCGGGCGAGGCGGTCATCAGCCATAGCTTCTGGCAGCGCCGCTTTGCGGGCGACGACAAAGCCATCGGCTCCCGCCTCACTCTGGCGGGGGCGCCGGTCACCGTCATCGGCGTGACCGCGCCCGGATTTTCCGGCATGGAGGTGGGCCAGCCCGCCGATGTCATGGTCCCGGCCTGCATGATGGCATCCGACCCGGCCAGCCGCCTCACGGCCCGTGACGAATTCTCGATGTGGGCGTTCGCGCGACTCCCGCCGGGCTGGTCCGCACAACGCGCTACCAGCTACCTTCAGGCCGCCAGCGCGGGTTGGCTCCCCGCCGTTGCGCCCACCGATTGGTCGCCCAATCAGATCGAGCGCTTCAAGAGCTTCCGCCTCTCGGCCACGGCGCGCCCAAACGGCATCAGCCGGCTGCGCGGCGCGTACGAAACCTCGCTGTGGCTGTTGTTCGGCATTACAGGACTCGTGCTCGCGATGGCCTGCGCCAACCAGGCTAACCTGACGCTCGCACGCACCCTATCGCGCGGCAGGGAAATCGCGACCCGCCTGGCCATCGGAGCCTCCCGCGGAAGGATCGTGTTCCAACTCTTCGTCGAGAGTCTGATCCTGGCCGCTGCATCCACGGCCATCGGAGCCCTCATGGCCGGGTTCCTCTCGCGCGCCTTGCTCGCCTTTGCACCGCGGCAGATCGCCGCCATTGAACTTGACCTCGCCTTCGACTGGCGCATGCTCGCCTTCGTTTGCGCCCTCGCTTTCGTCACTTGCATGATCGCCGGACTCGCCACCGCCTGGTACGCCACCGGCCCTCGCGCCGTCTCCCTGGCTGGAACCAGCACCCGCGGGACGACCTCTGGAACCCACGCCGGTTACCACCGCTCTTCTTCCCAGTTCTCTTTCCAACGCCTGCTGATCGCCGCTCAGGTCAGCATCTCGGTGGTGCTGGTGGTCTCATCCCTGCTGCTGCTGACCAGCTTTCGTAACCTCCTCACGCTCGACGCCGGATTCCGGCAAACCGGCGTCATGTTTTCGTATTTGGGCATGCCCCAGACCGGACTCCCCTCCGGCACGATGCCGGAGGTCAGACGCCAGCTACTCTCCGCCATTCGCTCGATCCCCGGCGTAGTGGAGGCTTCCACCTCGACCGTCCTGCCGTTGAACGAACGCGGCACCACGTTGGTTGTGCCGGATCCACATACCGGCGAGGCCACGCACCCCCGCGTCGCCTGGGTCAGCCCCCAATACTTCGCCACCATGGGGATTCCCCTGTTGGCCGGCCGCGACTTCAACGAATTCGACCGGGCCGATGGGCTGAGCGTCGCCATCGTGAATGCGCGTTTCGCCGCGCGTTACTTCGCTGGAGAGAGCCCTCTGGGCCGGACTTTCCGAACGCTCGCGGAACCCGGTTTCCCGGAGAGGATCTATGAAGTGGTGGGTGTGGCGGCCGATACGAAGTATTACAACTTGCGCGAAGCGCTGCTGCCCATCGCCTATTTCCCCGATGCGCAGGTGCCCAGCGGCCAGTTCCAGGCGGGCCTCCTGATCGTCAGCCGGACTTCGCTTACCGAGGCGGTGCTGGCAGACCGGGTGAGCAAGGCCGTCAAGACCGTGAACGGCTCCATCATCAACTTGGGGACACGGAGCTTCCGGCAAATGGTGGTGGAAAGCCTCTCGCGCGACCGCCTGCTCGCCTGGCTGGCTGGATTCTTCGGATTCCTCGCGCTTCTACTGGTCGCCGTTGGTCTCTTCGGTGTCGTCTCTTACATGATGTCGACCCGCCGCCGCGAGATTGGGATCCGTATGGCGTTAGGCGCGGATGCCGGCTCGGTCCTCCGCATGGTGCTGGGGCAAACCCTGCGCCTTACTCTCATCGGTTGCGCGATCGGCGTATTCGGCGGCCTTGCCGTCACCCGAGTCGCTCGAGGAATCCTGTTCGAAGTGGGCCCTGCGGATCCCGCAGTCTTTGGAACCTCGGTCGCCGTCCTGTCGTTGGTTGCTCTCGCCGCCGCCTACCTGCCCAGCCGCGCCGCCGCCCGCACCAACCCCGTCGAAACCCTCCACGCCGAGTAGGCGAACTTGGTGCGCAAGATGATCCTCTATGACCATCCCCACCATTCGGGCACGGGGTCACTGCCGAGTAAATACGTAAGTATGATCATGACCGTACACGGTCTTGATGTAGATTAGAGAATTGCGCTCGGTCAGCTTGAAAGCGTGCTCTATCAACGACCCATCGGCCTGCCTGACTCGAATCGACATTCCCGCTCGCCCGCAGAAGATCGTCCCACCCGCAGCCCCGGGATCTATTCTCTTTAGGGGTCTGGCCTTTCCGTCGCACGCAAACGTCGTCTCCTCCGACACCAATCCTCGGTCCGCTGTCTGGCTGTCGAGCCTGATGGTGTAGGCTCTGAGCCCGATCTCTCTGATCGTCAAAGTTACAGCCAATTCGTTATTGTCCGGTGGACTGGTTTTCGATACGTCAGCGTTCCAAGTTCCGGTAACATCCGATGAGCCGGCGGCGCCCAGGAGAAAGAGCGTGAATGCACTCACCATGAGCAATGGCACGCCGGCTCGAATCATCCCTTTGCTTCGAAGTTTCGATTCAGACGGCTTGGATTCAGATGACATGGTGCGGCCTCCTTCCGGCTTCTATGTGACAGCCTGCAAAACGGAGCCTGGTCGCGGTCGACAGAAGCTGTTACTTCGGTGAATCGAGGGCCGCGACCGGCCCTCTGCGGGCTAGACAGCGTCAACACTATCACGCAAACGCCAAAATCGACCCTTTGGGCGGTTAACTGCGGGTCAGTGACCGGTGAGTGACCTGACCTTGACCTTCTTGCTCTGTGCTTTGGCGGCAATGCATGTTAGCGTGCCTAAGACGAACGGTTAGCGTTCTAAAGACGGACCGGCACATTCCGCAAAAAGGAGGCTCATATGGAACCGATTCGCGTTGTGACCTGCCTGGCTGCAGTATTGGTTGGCGGCGGCGCCGCTCCGCTGCTGGGCCATCACGGCTCCTCTGCATTCAACAAGCAGAGGCCAATGTCGATCGACGGAATCATCACCGCGGTGGATTGGGTGAACCCGCATGTTTACTTGTATGTGGACGTACCAGATGAAAATGGGGCGGCGCAGAATTGGGCGGTGGAGTGCCTCTCTTCGGAGGCCATGCGGCGGGCTGGAATTCGCGGTTTTGGCAGAGGGACACACATCTCGCTTTCGATCTATGCGCCGCTATCCAGCGCAGCTTTAGCCAACAAGGTGGGTCCCGAGGCGGCTCGAGAAAGGCTGCAATCCGGACATTACGTTGCGGGGGGCTGCGCCACCACTGACATAGTGCACGAGAGGATCGGTTACGGTCCGCCGTGCCCAAGATCCGATTGAGTGGCCTACGCTCCCTGCTTCCATTCGGTCCATTCCGCGTGGACCGATTGCACCATGGCGGAGGCGGCTTTGTACAGCCAGTTGGCGGGGCGAGCGGCGAGGTCCTTGGCGAAGACGCCGGCTTCGCGGCTGCCGAGGTGGATGTTCGCGGTCTCCCAACCCATCGCGTGCAATAACTTTGCCGCGTCGTGTTCGGCGGGGAGCGAGGCGAGCTCAATACGGGAGCAATCGGGCGCGAGGCGGCGCACCAGCCAGCGGCCGCGCAGTTGGACGAAGGGATCGGAGCAGCGCACGGATCTTTCCAGAGCTTCCTGATACAGGATGCCGGGGTTGCGCTGGGGATGGGCGAAAAGCCACGCGGATTCGCACAGCTCCTTGGCTTCGCGGGCAATGGAGCCTCCGCGCCAGGAGGCCAGAGCAACGTAGCGGCGGCGGCCCAGGCTGCCGAGACCGGCAATCCGATGCACCACCCGATGCGTCAGCCGGCGCTCCGGCATCATGCGGCGCATCGCCTTCGTAGCGCTGGGCGGGGGCGCTTCGCGAATGGAGGGAAGCGCGTTGAGTTTCTGCCAGTAGCCCTCGGGATCTTTGAGGCGTTCGACCGCCATGGCGCGGAGGATGGGATGATGCTCCGCGAGAATGAAGGCCCGGCCGCCGGAGCGGAGACCGTCTTTATAGCCCTGGACGATGCGCAAGCAGGCGAGCTTGGGATCGATGTGGTGCAGATGGTCGACGCTGATTTCGAGCAAGGCGCTGGCGGCAAGGCGGACCAAGTCGCAGGTGTAGGGCATCCAGGCCACTTCGTCGAAGTCGTTGACGCCCCAGATAAGGCGGCCTTCGATATCGCGCCAAGTGCCGAAGTTTTCGATGTGGAGATCGCCAATGGCGAGAGCCACCGGGGCCTTGAAAGTTTCGGGCGAGACCTCGGGCCAGGTTTGAGCCCAGCGGTAAAAGGTGGCGCGGAGGAAAGGGAACGGGCCTTCCTTCATGAGCGCGTGCTTGCGCTTGAGGTCGGCGTGGATCAGCGGGATGCGCTCGCCCAGCCAGGCTTCATACTTTTCGTTGGCGCGGTGGATCTTCATTCGTATGGATTTTCATTCAATATGGATCTTCATTCGAAGAAATCGGCGATGGCGCGCGAATATTCCGGCTTGTCGTCGAGCGGAAGGTGGCCGGCATCGGGGATGCGAAGGAGCTTCGCCTGGGGGATCAGCTTCGACCAGTGCTCGGCATGCTGGATGGGAATAATGCGATCCTTTTCGCCCCACACAAGAAGAGTGGGTATGTTTACGCGATGCAGCCAGCGCGGAAGCCAAGGGCCGACCAAGCCGGCCTGGATCAGCTTTCCCATGCCGGCGCCTTCGCGATCGCGAGCGGCCGAGAAGGCAGGATCGGGACCCTTCGGCAAGTGCCGGGCGATCGAGTTCAAATCGTGGACCAGGTAGCCGGGAATTTCCTGCGGCGGGATCTTGGAGAAATCCGGGAGCGGATACTCGGGGATATCGAGGCCAGCCGGCGCGATCAGCACCAATTTGCGGACGCGCCTGCGGTGGTGAATCGCGAAGGTCGCCGCCATGCGCCCGCCCATGGAGAGGCCGGCGAGGTTGACTTTCTCCAGCCCGAGTTGATCGAACATTTCCAGGTAATGCAGGACGTAGTCGTCGACGGAGGTCATCTCGGGAGCGTCCGCCGAATCGCCCCAGCCGGGATGATACGGGATGATGACGCGGAAACGCTCGGCCCACGGCTTGGCAAAATCGAAGCCGTGCCATACGCCCGCTCCATGCAGGAAGACGAGCGGTTCACCGGCGCCGGCCGTCAGCATGGCGACGCGGACACCGTTGACAGTGATGGTTTCGTGCTGGAAGTCCATAAACGTTCTTAGTGATGACCGGCTTTCTTAGTGATGACCGGCTTTCTTAGTGATGGCCGGCCGCGCGGATGATGGTCCGCTCTTTCGGAGCTTCCATCTTCGGCCGGCGCGGCATGGCGATTTCGGTGAGGCGGGCACGGCGCTCGACCCGCTGGCGCTCCGATTTTTGATCGCGCTCCTTAAATTCGGGCAGAACTTCTTTGCGAGAAGAGATCGAGCGAGGAGCAAAGCAGCTCATGCGAGACATTCGCGGCTTGCGAGAGGCAAACGACCTGGTCGATGCCGACTTGTTCGAATTCTCGCAATTGCGCCCGCAGGCGCTCCGGAGTGCCGACGCAATCCTGGGTGCGGCCCTCGGGCGGAGCGAACTCCTTGGGGTGGTTCTTGAATTCGTCCCAGATGTTGGAGACGCCGGGCTCATGCGCGCCGAAGAAGCTGTAGTGACCGAGACCGTAGATGAAGAAGCCGTAGGCCTCCGCGCCGATCTGCTCCATCTTGGCTCCGTCGCGGTCGCACAGGAAGGGGCAGGCGATGGCGAAGTTGGGATTGACGGAGTAGCCGAGGGGCTCGCACTCGGTTTCGAAGGCGGTGTAGTAGTCGCTGACCCATTGACGGGCTTGCTCGGGTCCGACGAAGGAAAAGGTAAGCGCTCCGAGGCCGAGCCGTGCGGCTTGCAGAATGGAGGTGCGATTAGAGCAGGCGAGCCACATGGGCGGATGCGGCTTCTGGAGCGGCTTGGGGACGACGTTGCGGGAGGGCATCTTGACGTATTTGCCGTCCATGCCGGGGAAGGGGGACTGGGTGAGCATTTCGACCACGGCTCGCGCGCCCTCCACCATCATGGCCTTCTTTTCCTCCTGGGGAACGTGATAGCCGCCAAGTTCGGTTTCAGAAGCGCCCGCGCCGATTCCGTATTCACAGCGGCCGTCGCTGATGAGGTCGAGCGTGGCGATGCGTTCGGCTACGCGCGCGGGGTGGTTGATATGGGGCGGCATCTGCACGATGCCGTGCCCGATGCGCACGTTTTTGGTGCGCTGGCTGACGGCGGCGAGAAAAACCTCGGGAGCGGAGGAGTGCGCGTATTCTTCGAGGAAATGATGCTCGGTGGCCCAAACGTAATCGAAGCCCAGCTGGTCGGCCAGCTCGGCCTCGTCGAGGGCGTTCTTGATCAGTTTGTGCTCACTGTCTGCGGTCCAGGGACGGGGTAATTGAAGCTCGTAAAAGCATCCAAATTTCATTGCAACCGGAAGCTACCATGCGGAGGCGGGGTCAGTCAAGCGCGGGAAGCGATTGCCGTTGGCCCGGCGCTCAGTTGGGTGAAACGGCAGAAGGCTACAGTCTCCGCCGCGGTCTGGCCCCACCAGCGCACGGCGGCGCTGCGATGAACGTGGTCTCCTAGCAGAAGGGCCGCCAGACGTTGACGTCAGGGATGGCCAAGGATGTCATAGATCTGCTCATTGGTCAGATCGAATCGCTTCCCGCGTGAAGGAACGATAGGACGCTTCAGGCTAAGGCGTTTGCCGTGACGTACCGGCTCCGATTCGTCAACGGCCCGCTCCAGGCTCTTGAGGATGATCTGAGGCGCGGAGCAGCCGCGCTGGGCCGCGGCGCGGAGGCGGCGATGTAGATCGCGAGGTAGGTCGATGCTGGTGCGGACGAAACCCGTTTTCAAACTCCTATTGTAGCGAGTGACTTAAATAAGTCCCACCTCAGAGGCCCGCGCGCCGCATCAGACGCGCCCGCTGCTCGGCTTGCTGGGCTTGGGGCTTTTGATTGGTCTTGCGCAGATATGCCGCGTAGGATTCGAGGGAGCGGGCCAGGCGCTGGTCATCGGGGCCGAGGGTTCGCTCTTCGATGCCGATGACGCGCTCCATGGTTTTGACGGCGTCGCGGTATTGGGCGCGGTGGGCTTGGAGGAGGGCGAGGTTTTCTTCGATGTCGGCGCGGTTGGCATCCTCGGGCCGCATCAGGGCGATTTCCAGGGCGTGCCGGACGTAGGGCTCGGCCTGATCCCAATGTTTCTGCTCGGCGAGCACAATGAACATGTTGTTGAAGGCGATTTCGAGCTCGGCGCTGTGCGGGTCCAGGTGCATTTGCATGAGCGGCAGGGCGCGCTCCAGTTGAGCTTGCGCATGCGCAAGATCGCCGTCCTTGCGGTACGTCATGGCGAGGTTATTGGCGGCCTCGCCGGTTTCGAGCGAATCCGGACCGGTGATTTTTTCGAAGATCGCAAGGCTACGGCGGAGCACCGGCTCCGCGCGCGCAAACTCGCCTTGATCGACGAGGCTTGCTCCGAGCCCGCCGAGGGCAGTGGCCAGAAGGCGATCGTCGCCGGAGGACTCGGCGAGTTGGATCGCTGCGTTGAATTGGACGATGGCGTCGGCGGGGCGGAAAGAGAGGCGCATCTGCACGCCCAGATTATTCAACGCAGGACCATTATTCAGCGTCGTACCGGTATTCAGCGTGGTACCGGCGGATTGAGCGAACGCGAGCAGGGCTCCGCAGGCGAGCAAGAGGGCGGGTGTGCGCAGGGACACCACCGGTACACTGTGGGGGATCAACAGTGCGCCTGGAAGGCCGCTGGGGTACCAGAAGGTCTATGCGGGCGTACTATTGCACGCTGATGAACGTGGGCGCCGAAGATTGGCCGTCGACCGTCACCACCAGAGAAACTTGGCCGGTGAGGCCCGTGGGAATCGTGAAATCGGTTTGGACCAGCGCCGGGAACCCCGGAGCGTACCCGAGATAAGCGACGTTCACTTGCTGCCCGTTGAGCGTGATGGTGTACGGATAGTTCACCATGGCGAACGGCAGCGACGACGGCGAGGGAGCGCCGGTGGGCACGGTTGGACTAGGAATGCCGATGCCGGTGAGGTACACGACTTCGACATCGCCGCCGTGGGCAGGCGCGGAGGGGCTGTTGACCACGCCGGTTTGATTGACGGCGATGGCTTGGGTGGCGCCGCCTTGGACGAGGACGTCGGGTTGAGCGGCGGCCACGGGGAAATTGACCCGCGCGGGCGGCGAGCCGTTCTGAACGATGATCGCGGTGGCAGTGCCGGTCGCGGTCTCGAACGGAATCTGGCCGTTGATCTGCTTCGCGCTGACGTAGTAGAGCGGCGCGAGGACGCCGTTAATGGTGACGGAGACGCCATTCATATCGACCGGCCAGGTGGTGGTCGTCACCTCATTGCTGTAGTTAGCGGGCGCCAGATTCGTGCCGTAAAGGCTGAAGATCGAGCCGGGAGAGAGCGTGGTGGCGACGTTGGGGCCCTGAATCGCGTTTACGGAGCGGGGCTGAGGGGCGGGGGTGGTCTGCGGCATCAGCACGCGCAGACGGTTGTTGCCCACGTCTGCGATCCAAATATTGCCCATGCCGTCCACCGCGACGCCCAAGGGATTCCTGAAAGAGGCAAAATCCGCAGTCTGTCCGTCTCCGGCGAAGCCAGCCAGACCGTTGCCCGCGATGGTGTGGATGTTGCCGTCGGGCGTGACGGTGCGGATACGGTTGTTGCCGGAATCGGCGATGTAGAGCGTTCCCTGAGAGTCGAAGTTGATGCCGGCCGGGGCATTGAGCATGGCCTGCGTGGCGGGGCCGCCGTCGCCCCCGAACCCTGCGCCGCCGGTTCCGGCGACGACTGTGACGACCCCGGAGGGCGTGATCTTCAAGACCTGGTTGAGCCCCATGTCACTCACGTACAGGTTGCCGGAGGAGTCCTCGAGCATGCTGTAAGGTTTGGACAGCGCGGTGGGGATAATTAATTGCAGCTTCACTCCGTCAAAACGCAGAATTCCCGTGGGAACGGGAAGCAGCATAAACAGATTGGGGTCGAGGACCAAGGTGTGTGCGCCCACCGGCTGGTTGAAGCGGGTCATTTGCAGTACGGTGCCGATGTTCCCGGTGACGTATTTACGCACCTCTTCGAGCGCAAATTCCGGGAGGTAGACGGCGCCCGAAGAATCGAAAGCAATGGCGTCCGGGTCCGCGAGCGAGGCTCCCAGAGGGTTGTTGCCGTCGCCATTGGAGGCGTTTACGCCATTGCCCGCCAAGGCGGTCAAGGCGCCGTTGCCCAACTGCCAGAATATGTTTCCCGCGGAGAAGTCGATATTGCCTGACGGATCGATGGCCACGGCGCGGACGTCGCCAACGGCGACGCAGGTGGGGTCACCGGTGAACTTGCACCCGGTAGCGGGGCCTCCTCCGGGATTGCCGTTACCGGCGGCGGTGGAGATGAGGTAACCGGGTCCGAGTGCTCCGAAAGGTTTCACGGTCAGCTGCACCGGGATGGATACAGACTTGTTGAAGCTTTGCGGAGCGGAGATGGTGATGGTGGAGGTGTAGACACCGGGCGCCAGGCCGGAAGTGGAGATGGTGAAGGAATCGGAGACCGGGGTCATTCCAGAGCCGGTGGCGATTTGAATCCACGGCTCGCCTGAAGTGGTGACGGTGACGGCGGTGTTCCACGCGGGGTTTTCCTGAGTCAGCACGGAAAATGGCGCGGAATACTGCGCGCCTTGCTCCAGCGCGACGGTGTACATAGGCGCAGGTTTCGCGATGGTGGGCTTGATGGTGGACGAAATCGGCGACCAGCTGCTCCCGGTGTCCAGCGATTGGATCAATTGTGTGGGAGCGGTGGCCGGGAGTTGAGTTTCGACGCCGTATACGGTGGTTCGCACGTTGGGGTCGACCGCAGTGGCGGAGAAATGGTCCAATCCCACAACGCCAAGGCTCTGCCAGGAGACACCGCTATTGACGCTGCGGAAGAAGGCGCTGGGGGGCGTGGTGAGAGCAAACGTGGCTCCCGTAGCGGCCGAAACGATTTGGGTAAAGGGACCCAACCCGGTGCCAGTCTGATCGGCGAACGCGGCCCCGTCCAGGGCGGCGTAGGCGGTGGCGCCGGCGATGGGAACGTTCACCGTTACGTATAGATCGTTGGAATCGTAGTAAGGAACGCCCATGCCGCCGATAGTGGCGCCGGCGCCGCCCGGAACTTGCGTAGTTGGGGCCCAGGCGGCTCCCTCAGAGAAGCTGTAGTAGAGAGTCAGCGTGGCGCTGTCGATATAGTACATCTGGTTGCGGGCGGCTTCAGCGATTATCATGCTGCCGCTGGGAGTCGGCAGAATACCTTGAAGCCGCCACACCCCGCCGCCGTTGATGGAACGAAACAACTGATTTCCCATCTGCAGGTACAGATAAACTCCCGTCGAATCGTAGAACAGCTTGAAGTAACCCACGGTCACGCCGCTGGCCGGAAGCCCGGAATTGGCCTGGCTCCACGTGTTGCCGCCGTCGGTGCTTTTCCAGATGGCGCCTGCAGCGAGCGTGGTTACGACGTAGATGGTTGTGGAGGAGGTGGGATCGATGGCGAAGGTCTGAACGGGAGGCTGTGGGAGTCCGGCTTGGGTGATGTATATGGGAGTCCAAGTCTTGCCTCCATCCTGGCTGCGGACCAGCTCATTACCGCTCCCATAAACTCCGTATAGAACCTGGCTGGGCGAGCCAGGCGTGGCGACAACGACGGGGACGAACGATTGCTGCGCCCAGATCGACGGAGCGGCCGTCAAAAGAAAGGCAGCCAGCAAGGCGGGACGGATCCAAATCGGGGTACTCATGGCGAACATCTATATCACGATACCCGTTCTTGAGGCGGAGTGGGTCGGTTTTTTTACAAAGCCGCGAAGCGGCGAGGGGGAACGAGGGTTAGCGCAATTCGACCTTCGAGACCGCGCCGTCGCTCAGGCGAACAACGCCGAAGATGGCTCCATTTGTGATGTAACTGTAAATCTCCAGGAGATGGCCCTCTTCGCCATACATGGTGATGCGCGAGGCGGGAACGCCGAGCTTGAGCACGTCCTCACGCGCGGCTCCCGGAGTAATCGTCTTCAGGTCTTCCGCGGTTACCGGGGGCGGAGGCGGAGGGGGCGGCGGAACCGGAGCGGGCTCGACCACCGGCTCTGGAGCGCGGGGCGGCGGGCTCGCCTTAACAACCGCGGCGTGACGCGAAGGTAAGGCCGGAGGATCAGGAACCACGGGCGGCTCTTCACGCTTGGGGGTTTCCGAGGTGCGGGCGACCTTCGGCGCGGGGGCCGGTCTGGGCTTCAGCCCGATAGAGGCCGCTGCGGGGGCGGACGGGGCGGCAGCGGGCGCAGCGGCAGCGGGCGGAGCTACGGTTGCCGGCGCAGCGGAGGCAGGAGCGGGGGCTGTTTTCTGCTGTGACGGATCCGTTTTTGCGGCGGCCTTGGTCTGATCATTGACCTTGCCGAAGATCTTATCGATTCCGTCGCTGACGCTTTTACCCGCGGCGCCTCCCGTGGCTCCGGCAGCAGCGGCTGCACCAAACTCGGTCAGGCTTTGGGCGGCTGCGGTACCGGCTAACGACAAAGCCAGAACCACTCCAAAAGATTTCCATGCGCTCACGGGCATACAACACCTCCCAGGGCATGTTAACCGGGACACCTTAAGCGTTCCAAGTAGCGAAACGCCTTAAAGATGAGTCGCGATGCACCCTAGTTATACTGAGGCTATGAGCGCCTCCGATCTGGCGTCGAAGCAGTGCATCCCGTGCCGCGGCGGCGTGCCTCCGCTGGAAGGCGAAGAACTGGGGCGCTTGTCGGCGCAGTTGCCGGAGTGGCGCGTGGCCGACGGGCATCATATCGAGAGAGCGTTCGAATTCCCGAATTTCAAGAGCGCGCTGGCGTTCGTGAACCGGATCAGCGAACTGGCGGAGGAGCAAGGACACCATCCGGACATCTGCTTTGGGTGGAAATACGCGCGAGTGCTCCTGTACACGCACAAAATCGACGGGCTGACCGAGAGCGACTTCATCATGGGCGCGAAGATCGACAGAATGTACTTCCCAACTTAGCCGGCAGACGATTTAGCCGCGAATGGACGCGAATCAACGCGAATAAACAATTCTCCTCCAATCCACTTTGGGCTTCTGAAAGTTGATCCAGAGCGCTAGATGGAGACCGGAGGCCTTCAGATAGTTTATGCACTGCGCCATGTGTGCGCTCGAGAAGGATTCCACGCACTTGAGCTCAACAATGATCCGATCTTCCACAACCAGATCGGCGATGTATTCGCTAACGAACTCATTCTTATAGGTCACGGGGAAGGCCATCTGCGACTTGGAATGGAGACCTCTTAGCGCCAGTTCCCGAAGCAAAGCTTTCTCATAGACCTTCTCCAGGAACCCAGAACCGAGGACATTCGACACCTCGTAGGCAGCGCCAACGATTTGCCTTACCAGTGATTCGTGTTCATTTGCGTCCATTCGCGGCTTAAAGTCTTGTGTCGGGACCCTCCTCGGAATCTCATGTAGAATAAGGGCGTGCAACCGGAAGCAGCGCTCCAATTCGCCACTGGGCAACTGAAGAAAGTCCGCGACGAGATCGGGAAGATCATTGTCGGCCAGCAGGAAGTGGTGGACGGAGTTTTGATCTGCCTTTTGGCCGGCGGGCACGTGCTGCTGGAGGGTGTTCCGGGGCTGGGCAAGACCACGCTGTTGCGGACCCTGGCGCGGGTGCTGCAACTCAAGTATTCGCGCATCCAGTTCACGCCGGACCTGATGCCGGCCGACATCGTGGGCAGCATGATCATCGACACGGAAGACGGATCGAAAGCGCTGCGCTTTCAGCCGGGGCCGATCTTCGCGCACCTGGTGCTGGCGGACGAGATCAATCGCGCCACGCCCAAGACGCAGAGCGCACTGCTCGAAGCCATGCAGGAGCACACGGTAACCAGCGGCACCTCCACGCATGAGCTGGAAGCGCCGTTTCTGGTGATGGCCACGCAGAACCCGATCGAAATGGAAGGAACGTATCCGCTGCCGGAGGCGCAGCTCGACCGGTTCCTGATGAAGATTCTGGTCAAATATCCCTCGCGCAGCGATCTGGGTGCGATCGTGGAGCGGACCATCCAGAAGGACGAGGCGGTGGTGAGCCCGGTGATCAGCCGCGAGGAGATTCTGGATTTGCGCGGCATCTGCCATCAGGTTTTGGTGGCGCCGCACGTGCAAGATCACGCCATCGACCTGGTGATGGCCACGCAGCCGGACACGGGCGAAGGGCACGACCTGGCGCGCAAGTTCATCCGCTATGGAAGCTCCCCGCGCGGGGCGCAGGCGCTGGTTGAGTGCGGGCGCGTGCGGGCTCTGATGCACCGGCGATTGCAGTTGTCGATCGAGGACATCGACGCGGTTGCTGCGGCGGTGCTGCGCCATCGCATCATTCTGAACTTCGATGCGCACGCGGATGGGCAGACTCCGGAGACCATCCTCGACAAGATCATTCCCAGTGTGGCGGTCACGGCGGGCGCGGTTCGCTAAGGAACGCCGGTAAAGGAATAGCGAACAAGTGGTTGAGCCGCTGATCGACACCGAGATGCTCGAAAAGCTCGAGCGGCTGACGATTCATTGGCAAAAGTCGCAGCGCGGGCTGGTGGGCGGTCATCAGGCGTCGCGTTTTGCGGGAGCGGGGCAGGAGTTCCTGGATCACCGCAACTTCACCCAGGGCGACGATTTGCGGGCGATCAACTGGCGCGCTTATTTGCGCCTGGAGAAGCTGTTCCTGAAGATGTTCCAACTGGAGCCGCGCATTCCGGTGCGGATTCTGCTGGACGTGAGCCAGTCCATTCTAGGACGCGGTTGGCAGCGCGAATCCCAATCAGCTTTCCAAGTTCGACTACGCGCGCAAGCTGGCCGCCGCGCTATGCTACGTGGGCCTGGTGCGGCTGGACGCGATTTATTTGCAACCGTTCTCCTCCAAGCTGCAGGAGTCGTTCACGGCTTCGGGAGGAAGGCACCGGTTCCAGGGCGCGGCGAATTTTTTGACCGATCTGAAGCCGGGCGGGCGGACGGATTATATGACCACGGCCCGCAGCTTCCTGGCCCGGTTTCCGCAGCCGGGATTGCTGCTGGTGATCTCGGATTTTCTGGACGATCAAGATTGCGAAAAGCCGCTCCAATTTCTGGCGGATTTCGGGCATGAGCTGATCCTGCTGCACGTATGGTCCGAAGAGGACCGGGAGCCGCCCTGGGACGGCGAGCTGGAAATAGAAGACGCCGAATCCGGAGAGCGCGTGGAGCTGGCGTTCGACGCGGAGGCTCGCGCGCGGTACACCGCGGAATTCGACGAGCACGCCAAGCGAATCGAGCGCGTGGCGATGCGTAATAGCGGGCGCTATGTGGGATTGCCCACCACGGTCGCCGTAGAGCGCGCTGTATTCGGCCCGCTGGTTCAGAGCGAGGCGTTGGCGTAGCCCATGTCGTTTCTGAATCTAAGTCTGGGCGAACTGCTGGGGCTGGCCGGGGCGATTTCGGCTGGGGTCGTCGCGCTGTATCTGCTCGACCGGTCGCGGCGCAAGCAGGTGGTTTCCACGTTGCGGTTCTGGACCGACGCGGACGTTCGCACGCAATTGCAGCATCGCCGCAAGATCCAGCAACCGTGGAGCCTGTTGCTGGAGATCCTGAGCCTGCTATTGCTGCTGCTGGCGATCGCGGGGCCGAGGTTCGGCGTGATCGACTCCACCGGGCGCGATCATGTGCTGATTCTGGACACCTCGGCGTGGATGGGCTCGCTGGGAACCCGCGTGCAAGGGGCTCGGCCGTTGACGCTGTTCGATGAAGCCCGGGACGCCGCGCGAGCTTATCTCCGCTCCTTACCCAAGCGCGACCGGGTAATGTTGGTGCGCGCGGATGCTTTAGCGACTCCCGCAACGGCGTTTGAATCGGACTTCGGAGTGGTGGAAGAGGCGATCCGGCGGTCCCAACCGGGGTGGTCCGCGCTGAATTTGGAACAAGCGCTCGAGTTCGCGCAAAGGGCCCAACGTTTGCAATCGCAGCGGGCGGGCGAGATTGTGTTCGCGGGTGCGGGGAGGGTTCCGGAGGAGCAGGCGGATTTCGCGAACGTGCCACCGAACTTCCGGTTACTGCTATCGGGCGCGCCGCAGGAAAACGTCGGGTTGCGGAAAATCGGTTTGCGGCGATCGCTATCGGCTCCGGACACCTGGGATATTTATGTGGCGGTGCGGAACTACGGCGCGAAGCCGCATGACGTCGATTTGGAACTCCAGTTCGGACAGTCTTTCGTGGGTAGACGCAGGCTGTCGCTGAAGCCGGGAACCGAGCAGCAGGAGACCTTCTCTTATAAGGCGGTCGCGCGGGGATATTTGGAGGCGCGGCTCAACGTGCATGACGCGTTCCCGCAGGACGACCGGGCGGTGATTGAGTTGCCGGGGCAGGCATCGCTGCACGTGGTGGTCTATTCGAAGCAGCCGCAGATGCTGCGGGCGCTGTTCGCCTCCAATCCCCAGTTGGATGTGGTGTTCCAGGACCCCGAGCTGTACGCTCCCGCACAGAATAGCCGCGAGAGGATGGGGGGGATCGTGGTGCTCGATCGCTTCGCGCCAACCGCGCCTTGGCAAAGCGATGCCATTTGGATCGAGCCTCCGCCGGATCATGCTCCGATTCCGGTCCGCGAAACCAAGACCGGCGTCCATTTGACGGGATGGAATAACGGCACGCCGCTGGGCGCGGGGCTTCGCACCCAGGAAGTCGTGCTCGAATCCGCGCAGGTCTTCACGCCTGCCCCGGGCGACATGGTGGCCGCTGAATCCGCGGCCGGACCGCTAGTGGTCGCCCGTGAGAACGGCCCAACCAAGCTCGCCGTACTGGGTTTCAATCCCGGCCGAGCCTCGATGAAGTATCAGCTAGCGACGCCGCTGTTGATCGCGAACATCTTGAAGTGGATGGCGCCGGAGATTTTCCGCAGCCGCGAAGTGCAGGCGGGAACGGTGGGTCTGGTCAGCGTTCCAGTAGAGCAGGGAACGAATGCTTCCATGATTCACGTGGTGGATGAAAACCAGCGGGCTTTGCCGTTCACCGTTGAGGGCGATACGCTCCAGTTTTTCTCCGGCTCTCCGGGATCGGTGAGCGTGCTGACGGGAGACCGCGAATCGGTTTATTCGCTCACGCTTCCCGATGTCGCCGAAGCGGTGTGGCGTCCGCCGGCGGGGGTGAGGCGTGGGGTTCCCAAAGCCGCGGAGATGGAAGCCGCGCCTCCCGAGATCTGGCCGTGGCTGGCTGCGCTGGGCGGATTGGGATTGCTGCTGGATTGGCTGCTATACGGCCGCAGCCGTTTATACCGGGTGCGGGCGCCGTCGGAGATAAGGCGGGCCGCATGACGTTCGACCGCGCTTGGGTTCTGTATATCGCATGGCTGCCGCTGGCGTGGGCGGCGTGGGAGTGGGCTCGCACGCGGCGGCGGTTGGCGCTGGCGTTGAAGGCGATCACGCTGCTGGCGATTTTGCTGGCTCTGGCGGAGCCGCGGCTCAAAGTGAACGAGACTCGCGTGGCGGTCGCCGTGCTGGTGGACACCTCGGCAAGTATTTCTCAGGCGGACCTCGAGCGCGCTTCGAAACTGGCGCATTCCATGCAATCCGCGCAGGGAAGGCATTGGATGACGGTGATCCCGTTTGCGCGGTCGACGCGCGCGCTGTCTTCCTCAGAGGGCCAGTCCTGGAGCTTGCGCGAGACCTCCGGCGAAGAGGGACGCGCGACCGATATTGAGGGTGCGGTGCGGGAGGCGATTGCGGCGCTGCCGGCCGGCCTGGTGCCGCGAGTGGCGCTGATCTCCGACGGCAAAGAGAACAAGGGCAGCATTGCGCGCGTGGCGTGGCAGGCGCAGCAGTTGGGCATCCCCATCGACACGTTCGCGTTGGCGGGCCGTCCCAAACCGGCTCTGCACCTGGATTCGGTGAGCTTGCCGGAAAGCGCGTTCACGGGCGAGCAGTTCCCGATCGATGTGGCGGTCTCAGCGCCGGGTGCGGGACCGGCCGAGGTCGAACTGGCGGCGGAGGGCAGGCAACTGGCGAAATCGGAAGTGCAGTTCCAGGCCGGAGCCAACCCCGTGCGGTTGCACACCAGCCTGAACACGCCCGGGTCTTTGGATCTCTCTCTCGCCATTCATTCGGCCTCCGCCGGCGACGTGCGGTTCGAGCAAGCGGTGACGATGAAGCGCCCGAAGGTGCTGTTTCTCTCGGGGGACGATGCGGACAAAGATGCGCATCTTGTACAGACGCTGACCGCGGCGCAGTTCGAACGTCGACCGCGCAACCGAAATTCAAGGCAAGCGCCTCAATGACTACCAACTGGTGGTCCTCAACGATCTGGACTTGGAGAAGACGCCCGACACCTTCAAGAACGAAGCGGAAAACTACGCCAAGCAGGGCGGCGGATTGCTGGTGCTCGCGGGAGAGAAGAGCATTTATCAGGAAGGCAAGACGAAGGAAGACGCGCTAGACCGGACTCTTCCGGCGAAGCTCGCGCCGCCGCGGTCACCCGAGGGAACCGCGGTGATTCTGATCATCGATAAATCGTCTTCGATGGAGGGCCGCAAGATCGAACTGGCGCGGCAGGCGGCATCGGGAGTGGTGGAGAACCTGCGGCCCATCGATACCGTGGGCGTACTCATGTTCGACAACAGCTTCGAATGGGCGGTGACGCCGCGGCGCGCGGAAGACCGGGTGATGATCAAACGCTTGATCGCGGGCATTCGTCCCGATGGAGGAACGCAGATTGCGCCCGCGCTCACCGAAGCATACACGCGGCTATTGCCGCTGCCTGCCACGTACAAGCACATCGTTCTGATGACGGACGGCATTTCCGAAGAAGGCGACAGCATGGATCTGGCGCGGAACGCGGAGAGCCGCAAGATCACCATCTCCACGGTGGGGCTGGGGCAGGACGTGAACAAAAGTTATTTGGAACGCATCGCGTCCCTGGCAGGGGGAAAATCGTACTTCCTCAACGAACCGCAAGGGCTGGAGCAAATCCTGCTGCACGACGTGCTGGAGCATACCGGATCGACGGCGGTAGAAAAGCCGGAGCTGCCTGTGGAGGTGGTGAAGCAGGCGGAGATATTGGACGGAGTCGGGATCGAGAAAGCGCCTCCGCTCAAGGGCTACGTGCGGTTTATTCCCAAACCTTCCGCGGATCAGATTCTGCGGATCGATCGCAAGGAGCCGTTGCTGGAACGCTGGCAGTACGGATTGGGACGCGTGGCTATTTTTGCCTCCGACGCCACTTCGCGCTGGGCAGCCGAATGGGTGAGTTGGCCTGGCTACGACAAATTCTGGACCAACCTGAGCCGCGACCTCCTGCCGCATGCGCAGGCCGGAGAAGCAGATCTGGAGTTCGACAGCGCCAACGGCGATCTGGTGGCGAATTACAAGCTGGGGCCTGGAGTGGAGGATCCCGCGGCTGCGCCGGAGATTTTCGTCATCGGCCCGGATGGATTCCGCAAGCCCATCGACGTGAAGAAAATTGCCGCGGGAACGTTCCGCGGGCGGCTTCCCATCGGCAATCGCGAGGGCTTGTTCCGCGCGCGGCCGGTGGAAGATTCGCGCGCGTTTCCGGAAGTCGGCATGTACCGGCCGGAAGCGGAGCTGGAGGATTACGGCTCCAACGAAGCCCTGCTCAAACAGGTGGCCCAATTCACGGGAGGGCGCTTCGAACCGAATCCCAGTGCGCTGTTCGAAACCGGGCGGCGCAACATCGAGACCAGCCTGCAATTGTGGCCCGGCCTGCTCGGCTTGGCCGTGCTTCTGGGTCTGGTGGAACTGGTGATGCGCAAATGGAAGGGCATGATCGGCAAGGCATGAGGCTGGAGGTCTCGCCGCTGGAGGCCGCCGAAGTGGCCGAAGCCTGGCGAATCTGCCAGGTCGCTTTCGGCACATTTCTGCGCGTGCCTGATCCCTTAAAAGCCTTTGGCGACCGCGATCTACTTGGTCCGCGCTTCCACTCCGGGTGCGCGGAGTTGCTGGCGGCGAGGGATGGCGGGCGATTGATCGGTTCCAATGTCATCACGCGTTGGGGAAGTTTCGGTTTCTTCGGACCGCTTACGGTGTTGCCGGAGTATTGGGATAAGGGCATCGCGCAAAGCCTGCTGGCGGAAACGATGCGCGTATTCGATCGCTGGGGCGTGCGGCACTCCGGATTATTCACCTTCGCGGAGAGCCCCAAACATATCGGGTTGTACCAGAAGTTCGGGTATTGGCCGCAGTATTTGACGGCGGTGATGACGAAGACGCCGGAGACCGGCGCCGGCGGCGCGCCGCTTTTGTTCTCCGGGGCCGATCCGCTCTCGCGGGATCGCGTGCTGCGCTCCGCCAGGGAATTGACCGGCGGGATCTCGCCGGGATTGGACTTAACCGCGGAGATCGAGTCTCTGTTCCGCCAGCGCTTGGGCGACACAGTCTTGCTGCCGGAGGGTGAGGGGTTCGCGCTATGCCACACGGGTGCGGCGTCCGAGGGAGGGTCGGGTCTGTGCTACATCAAGTTCGGCGCGGCCCAATCCGGCGAGGCGTTCGATCGCTTGCTGGCAGCGTGCGAGGCGTTCGCGGCTGCGCGAGGAATCGCGATTGAGGCGGGAGTGAACCTGGCTCGCGAAGATGCGTACCGGCGCATGCGAGCCCACGGGTACCTGCCGCTGCGCCAGGGCGTCGCGATGCAGCGGCCGCATGAGGCGGGGTTCAATCGCCCGGATGTTTACGCGATCGACGATTGGCGCTGACACTGGCGGGCATCAGGGAGACCTCGCGGGACATCGAGTTCGGGATGCAGCTCATAGGGGAGGGCGCGGCGTGGATAGACAAGATCTCGATGGATTTTAGCGGCGGGCGCTATCGCGCCGGCTAAACCTCTCTGAGCCATCCGACAGGTACCGCTTCGTGGAGGTCCAGCTGGGTTAGCTCGATCCCCAACTGCGCCGCGCGGGGAGCGACTAGCTCTTTCACTCGGCTCGTCAATAGGGCGTGGGCGCTAAGGAAGGATCCGCCTGTCAACTCTGCAGTCGCGACGCGAAGCGCTTGCTTAAGCTCGAGGAGGTAGCTCCCGAATGCGTCGCTGCTCTCAGTGACGAACAGGGTAGGATCGGCGACCCTGTACTCGCCACCCAAACTGATTCGCACCGACAATCCGTCACCCGTGAGCAGCTCCTGAGCGTGTACTTGAAATGGCACTGGCCGGACGTCACAAACAACCAGTCGACGGCGCGGAGTAATCCAGTACGCTCCTGGAGCAAGCGTTTTCTCCACCCGCCCGTCTCTCAAAAGCACGCCCTTCTGAAAGGCGGCAACCACCTGCCTCTTTGGGGTGGGAAAGAACCAGCCCCACACGCGATAGAGCACCGCGGAGGCGACTGCGATGAGGAACAGCTCCACTGCGGCTCCAGCGGCTATTTCCGTGGGGCTTGCCATAGGTCAACTCTAGCGTAGGCGGCATCGCCACGTTCCCTGGACATCCGTGTAACTACAGAAGACGTTACACTGGTTGTTGACGTACGAGTGGGATGCCGCAAAAAACAGGAGCAATCTCGACAAGCACGGCTTGAGTTTCGAGGACGCGGAGAGGGTCTTCGCTGGGCCGTGTGTAACTTTTGTGGACGACCGGCGGGACTACGGCGAACAGCGGCTGATCACGTTGGGGACGTTAGAAGGCAGGCTGGTGGTCATAGCGCACGCGCCACGTGGCCAAGGTACGCGAATCATCTCCATGAGGAAGGGGAATCGGCGTGAACAAGAAATCTATCAAAAGCGACTTGGCGCGAATTGATCGCATGCGGGACCGCGATATCGACTATTCGGACATCCCGCCTCTGGACAAAGCCTTTCTCAAGAAGGCGGCGGTTCAATGGCCTCCGGCCAAGAAACAATTGACGATTCGCGTCGACTCTGATGTGCTCGAATGGCTGAAGGGTCAGGGCAGGGGGTATCAGACGCGCATCAATCGCATTTTGCGAATGGTAATGGAGAGCCAGCCGCCGCAGCGCGCGCGGTAAGCTTACCCCCAAATCTTGCGGGCTGTCTCGACTACCAACTCCAGCTTGCGCCACTGCTGGTCCTCGGTCAAGAGATTGCCTTCCAGGACGCTGGCGAAGCCGCACTGTGGGCTCAGGGCGAGTTGGTCGAGCGGCAGATAACGGCCGGCTTCGTCGATCCGGCGAAGCAGCGCCTCTCGTGATTCGATCTCTGGTAGCTTGGTGCTCACCAGGCCGAGGACCACCGTCTTGGCGGGAGGCACGAAGCGCAGAGGCTCGAAGGTGCCGGCTCGTTCCGATTCGTACTCCAGCAGAAACGCGTCGACATTGAGCTGGTTGAAGATTTTTTCGGCGATAGGATCGTAGCCGCCCTCGGCGTACCACTGGCTGCGATTATTGCCGCGGCACAAGTGAATCGCAACGATTGGGTCTCCGCCGCCCTGGCGGGCCCCTTCAATGCAGGTGTTGTCCACGCGAATCGCTTCGTCCAGTGCCTGCTCGGGATCGACGCCCATTTCCTCTTGAACGTAGCGGCGCCATTTGGGATCGAGGTAGTAACTGTAGCGCGGAGCGTCGATCTGGATGTAACGCACGCCTTCGCTCGCCAGAGCCTGCATCTCAGATCGGAAAATGGGCGCGATGTCCCACAGGAATTCCGAATAGGTGGGATACGCCGCGGCGCTGAGTTCCTTTTTGTACATGATGGCGGGGAATTGGTTAGGCGCAGGCAGAGTAACTTTGATGTCGCCGGGGGCGTGTTTTTTCAGGAAATCCGCTTCGTGCGCTGTGAGACGCCTCTTCTGTCGGATCTTGCGTACGACGATTCCAGGGAGCCGGTTGTTCAGGCGCGTAACGGTAGGCTTGCCCTCGAGCTTCCAATCCCGGGCGATGGCTTCGGCATCGTCAAGACCGTCTACCGCTTCGTTGAAGTCGCTCATGAAGCCGAGGCGGCGGAACTCGCCATCGGTGAAGATGCGCAGGCCGATGTCCTTCTGGCGCTGGATCACGCGCTCGATATGGCGATCTTCCAACGCACGCAATTCTTCCGGCGGTGTTGCCGGATTCCGGCGAGCCTCCACTAACTCCGCCGGCCGCAGCAAGCTGCCGACGTGATCGGCCCGGTAAGGGAAGGACATTACTTGGTGGGAGGCTCGGGCTCGATACGCAAGAGCGCCCACGCCAACGCCGCGGCGCCGGCGCCAGCCGTGTTCGATCTGATGGCGCTCACTGTGCCTCTATTTCTCCGTTGTTCCCGGAGCCGCCCCGGCCTCGCCCGAACCCGAACCGACAAACAACTTCTTGCCGTCCGTGAAGGTGATGATGCTGCCGTTGGCGCGGTTGCGTCCGTCCTTGGCCTGGTAACCTTCCACCACGATCTCCGTGCCCGCCGGCAGCGAGTTCTTGGTCCAGCCGCGGCGCAGCAGCGAATTCGGCGCGGCGGCCTCGATCATCCAGTGCAGTGACCTTGCCATCGTCGCCTTTCACGTCGATGTGGATCCACGCGTGCGGGTTGATCCACTCCATCTTGGTGACGGTTCCCTTGAACTTGACCGGCTTGTCGGCATCAAACTCCGCGGCGAATGCATGATGCGCCCATGCCGGCGCCGCGGCCAAGAGCAAAGCGCCTGCGGCGAGGACGACTGGCAATGTCTATTTCTCATGTCTCGTGGTCTCCTACTTTTTCTGCGCGGCTGCGGCCGCGTTTCTTCTCTTCCGCACGAGCGCCACTGAGCGAATCGAACATCGCGTAGTTACCCTCATGGCACGCGTACTCGAAATTCTGATAGCCGGGTTCCTGCGTGAGCGGGAACCCGACCTTAAAGGGTTTCACGTACGTCTTCGGATCGTCGACGGTGATTTCGTAGTGCAATTCATCCGGGCTGATGCGCGTATAGCGCTCGGTCAGTCTTCAAGGCGTCGCTGGTGGGCGTGCCTCCGCCGTTGAGCCCAATTCCGGTGCGATTGCCCAGGAAATTCGTGGTCTCGACCACCAGCGTGTTGCCTTCCCAGTGTCCTCGCGGATCGCCCATGTAGGAGCGAATCTTCGGGCTTGCGTGCGGCCGGCCGTCCAGCGGAATCACGCGGGCTTCATGCACCATTTCCTGCATGATCGTGACGTAGCCGGGACCTTGCACCAATCTGCTGCCCATTGCCGTAGATGACCGGAAGAATCGAGCCGGTAACGCCACGGCTGATGCAGCGGATGTAGTAGCTGAAGTCTTCCGGCGAATCGGCCTTGGGGTTGTTGTTGCCGGCGCCTTCGGGAATCGGCCTGCAGCTTGGCTTCGGGAAGCAAGTCGGGAGTGCGGCCGTTGGGCGGATCGATCACCAGCGAGGTCTGGCGTGCATGGCCGGCGCGCGCGCTCCGCCCCAGTGACCCGGAGGACCGGTGCCTACGCGAGCGTTGGTCGGCGACGGTTTCTGCAGATCGGTTTTCTGCTGCTGCTCGAGTTGGGACTCGGCGCTGCGCGAGCTCCTGCTCGGTGTAGTAGGCCCGGTCGCCGAGATTGGCGGGCCGGTTCAGGGGGTGCCGATGCAGTCGTCGCTGGTCCAGGTTCCCTGCAAATCCGGATCGCCCCACGGCGTCTTGGGCTGGGTCCAGGCTTTATTCGACGATGTTGCGGAAACCGCGGGGGCTCTCGCCGCCGGAGCCTTTTGCGCGGGCGCGGTCTGAGCGTCGGCCACAAGTGCAGCGACAATCGCGACGGCTGCCGGCAGGAACTCAATGCTTCATACTCGAACCTCCTACTTCTTTTTTTCAGATCCCCGTAAATCAATTGTTCCGCGAATTCCACGCACTTGAATTCGTTCAGCTGCGCGTTCTTTTCCTTGCGCCGGTAGAGGACCGTGGTGATCTTCCAGGGCCGCGTGTAGATGGTCCTTGTCTTCGATGGTGGCTTCGTAGTTGATGTGATCGGCGTCGGCCAGCGTGAAGCGTTCGACGATGTGGGTGTTCTCGGTTTGGAAATTTCCCGACCGGTCGAACCAGCTATTGCCATTCAAATCGGCTGACATCCACCACCAGCGTGTCGCCTTCCCAGTGGCCGTTGGAGGTTCCCATCCAGGTGTCCACGGCGCCCTCCTTGAATTTGCCCATGTTGACCACGCGATTCGAAGTCGCATATTCGTAGGCGAACGCGATGTCCTGCTGCGATTGAACGATCTGGAATGGGAAGGGCATGTAATTCGCGCGCGGGATTCCGGGCATGTAGCACTTGACTTCGGGATCCAGCTTCATGCGGTTTTGCGAAATTTTCTTTCTGCTGCTTGGCCGCGGCCGCTGGCGTGTACGGAATTTCGCCGCCCTCGACAATTCCCTGCCCCGCCGGCATGGCGCCGGTGGCGCCAAGCTGAAAGAACGGACCCGGCGTGCGCGCTGTGATCTCGAATATCCCAATCCGCGGTACCCAAGGCCTCCCATAGACCGGTGAAGTTCGGCTTGCCGTCGGGCATGCGCGGGATCTGCGGGGCCCTCGCCGCGGTCTGGGCGCTTCCCGGAATCGCCAAAAGGACAGCTCCCACCACTATCAAGCCCCACGCCCGCAAGCGACCGTCCATAAGCGTTTGAAGTCTCCCTAAGCGTCCCACGGAATCATATGGGATTGTTCGTTGGGGGTCAACCGTGGGGCTTTTATTGTGAGGCTTTTATTGGAATGGTTGAGGTAGGCGCGTGAAACGGCGCGGTGGGCGAAACCTTCTAAGGTTACACAGGAGCTCAAACATGAGTACACAAAAAGTTGCGACCGAATTGGTGAAACTCTGCTCGGCCGGGAAGTTCATGGATGCGATGTCCCTCTACTCGCCGGATATCGTGAGCGTGGAGTCTTTTGCGCCGCCGGGACAATCACCCGAAGCCAAAGGACTGGCAGCAGTGCAAGCGAAGGCAGAATCGTGGAACGCCAACAATGAAGTGCACGCGGTCAAGGTGGAAGGTCCTCTCATCTCCGACTCTCATTTCGCGGTGACCTTCAAAATGGACTTCACCAACAAGCCGCAAAACAAGCGGCAGAAGATGGAGGAGATTGCCGTTTACCAGGTGGCGAACGACAAGATTGTCCACGAGGAATTCTTCTACAAAGCCTGAGGCGCCTCCGGCTTCCTCAGTGACGCGCACCGGCCGATGCCGATTGCGATTCCCGCATCTGGAAGGGCTCGCTCTCAACCACACCGCGAATTAGGGCCGCGAAAGTGTAATTGTCGGCGGCGGCTTGGCGGACGATACTGCGGACGGCGGGTTGGTCGTAATACTGCAAGTTGCGGCCGATGCTATACATCAGCAGCTTGCTGGCCACGGTATTGATGAACTGCTCCGGGTGGCTCAGAAGGATCTGCTTGAGCCCGGCCGCGCCATCGAACCTGGTTCCATCCGGGAAAACTCCGGAGGCGTCAATGGGCGAGCCGCCATCCGTATCCCTCCACCGGCCTACCGCGTCGAAATTCTCCATCGCAAAACCGATGGGGTCCATCCGGGCATGACAGGTCGCGCAGGCGGGGCTGGCGCGATGCTGCGTCATCGCCTCCCGCATGGTTAGCGTTTCGCCGGCCTGCTTTCCTTCGGTTTTGAGCGCTGGAATATTCGGCGGAGGCGGGGGCGGCGCCGCGGAGAGAAGATTCTCCAGTACCCACTTGCCGCGCAGCACCGGCGAAGTACGGGTTGAATAAGACGTCAGCGTCAGGATGCTGCCTTGCCCCAGCAGGCCGCCACGTACGCTCCCGGGCGGAAACGTGTATCGCCGGAAATAACTGCCCTCGATATTGGGGATGCCGTAGTGCTTCGCCAGCCGGTCATTCAGGAACGTGTAATTCGCCGAGAGTAGTTCCAGGACGCTGCGGTTCTCGTGCAGGATGCTGGAGATAAACAATTCGGTCTCGCGCTCGAATCCGTTACGGAGGCCGTCGTCGAAATCGGGAAACATTAAAACGTCCGGCTGCTTTTGCTGAACGTCCTTGACGAACAGCCATTGGTCGGCGAAGTTTGTAACCAGCGACTCCGAGCGGGGGTCGGCCAGCATTCGCTTGACCTGTTGTTCCAGAATGTTGGGGTCATCGAGAAGCCCGGCGGAGGCCAGGTTCACGAGCTCGTCATCCGGGATGCTGCTCCAGAGGAAAAAGGAAAGGCGCGAAGCCAGCTCGAGATTCGAGATTCGATAAGGCGTGCCGGGAGCGATCCCCGCCGGATCCCGCTCGATTCGGAACAGGAACTGCGGGCTTACCAGCAGGCGTTCCACCGCCCGCTCAATACCGGCGTCAAAGCCTCCTTCGGCGCGGCCCGCCTTGTAAAAGGGCATCAGGTCGTCGAGATCTTCATTGATCACCGGCCTGCGATAGGCCCTGTGCGCGAGCGTGTTGAGAATGCGGATGGCGCACGCGAGTTCGTCCGTTTTCTTCAGCGGCCGGCAGATAAAGACGCGCCGCCGGCTGGGAGTATCGCCGGGACCGATGGCGTTATACGGCCCGCTGACCGTGACATTAATCAAGGCGGCCTGCGAGCCACGGCCGCGCATGCGCGGACGCAGAACGTTTTCGTCGCGAGCCTGCGTGCGCTCAACGAAGGAAACTCCCAGCAGCCGTGGACCGGCTTTGACAGAGATGCGGGTTTCCAGAGGCTTGTCGTCAGCGCTTCCGCGGCCGCGGCCGCCTCCCGCGCCTCCCACCGGCAGAAGCTGCACTCGCTCGCCATCGACGCTGATCTCCAGTTGCTGCGCGTCGCGGCCCGCTCCGGACAAATCCACCTTGATCGAGTATTCGCCATCCAGCGGAAAATCGGTGCGCACGCCCAGCCCGCCGCGCGTGCCGAAGGGCAATGCGTCGACCCTGGTGTCTTGCGGCTGCTCCGGCGAAAGCCGGTATGTGTTCACCATCACCGGAGTAAGCGGATCGCCCACGGCCAACCGCGCGATTTTGTGCGCCGCGTCGAGATACCGCTCCATGATCGTAGGCGAGACAAACAGCAGGTCCGCGATATTGTCGAAACCGCTGCTGGAATTGTCCGGCGGCAGCAGCAGTGAGTAGTCCATCTCCTTGGGTAGCGCGTCGATCGCAAGCAGATCGCGAATCGCGTTTTCGTATTCCGTGCGGCTGAGGCGATGCAAAAGAGGGAGCTTGCCGGGATTGGGATGTTCGGCCGCGGCGCGGTCGAGTTCATTTTCCAGATACGCCGACGTCGAATCGTAGGTTGCGGCGTCGGGCCGGGGCATACCGGCCGGAGGCATCGCATTGGTTCGCAGCTTCTTGACCACCTTTTCCCAGGTTTCCGCGGTCGCGCCAACGCGATTCAGATCGGCGGGATTGATTTCCAGTCCCCCGGTCTTCAGCTTCGCGCTGTGGCAGGTCAGGCAGTATTGAGTGAAGACTTCGGCGGGCGGTTGGGCTTGACTCAGGCCGCTTGCGGCGAAGGCAAAGAGCAACGCCACCAGGGTCCGCACGGATTAATGATATCTCATATATACTTCCACCATGGGACGTTGGGCTGTTTCCCTGATGCTCGCCGGCGCCTGCTTCGGCGCGGGCGATTTGAAGCTGATCGACGCTGTGAAGAGCGGTGACGCGACGGCCGTTCGCGGCCTGATCGCCAAACACGTGGACGTCAATGCGACTGAGGCCGACGGTTCCACCGCGCTGCATTGGGCCGCGCAACGCGACAATCTTGAGATCGCGGATCTGCTCATCGCGGCGGGGGCGAACGCCAAGGCGGCGAGCCGCTATCGCATCACTCCTCTCACCCTGGCCGGCACCAACGGCGACGCGGCGATGATCCAGCGCCTGCTCAAGGCGGGAGCCGATCCGAACTCGGCTTCGGAGGAAGGGCAAACGGCGCTGATGACGGCGGCGCTCACCGGCAAAGCCGACGCCATCAAAATTCTGCTTACCGCGGGCGCAAAGGTGAATGCAGTGGAGTCGTATAAAGGACAGACCGCGCTGATGTGGGCCGCTTCGGAAGGCAACGCTGACGCTGAAGCCATGCTGATCGAGTTCGGCGCCGACGTGAAAGCGAAATCCACGGGAGGCTTCACGGCGCTTCTGTTCGCGGTTCGTGACGCGCACATCGACGCCGCCAAGGTTCTGCTGGAACACGGCGCAAACGTCAACGACACGGCTCCGGACGGCAGCAGCGCTTTGAACATGGCCGTGGTCAACGCCTATTACGAGATGGCCACAGTGCTGCTGGATCATGGCGCGGACCCGAACGCTCCAGATCCGCGCGGCTCCGCGCTGCACGCTCTGGCCTGGTTGAGGAAGCCGGGGGCCGATGGCGCGGCCGCGGTCGGCAACACGGCCAAGGGCGCCCCGATTCCCGTCGGCAATGTGAGTTCGCTCGATCTCGCGAAGGCCCTGCTGAAGCATGGCGCGAATCCCAACTTCCGAATCGATTGGAAAGAGTCCAAGTTTGGGAAAGAGGGCGGGACGGCCCGAAATCCTCCCAATATCGACCTTGGCCGGCATTATCTGAGTTATGTCGGCGCCACGCCGTTTTATGTGGCGGCGAAGAATGGCGACGCTCCGCTGATGCGGGTGCTGGCAGACTTCGGCGCGGACCCGAAGATCCCGACCAAAGCCGGCGTCACGCCATTGATGGTCGCGTGTGGATTGGATTATTGGGAAGGAGAGAGCCCCGGCCCGTTCACCGGCGTGACGGAAGCCGAGCGGCTGGAGGCCGTGAAGCTGGCAGTCCAGCTCGGAAACGATGTCAACGCTCACGCGGATTTCGGCAACTACCCGATGACCGGTGCGACCGACTACACGCTGCTGTATTATCCGCTGAACATCGATGACCTGCTGGACAAGGGCGTGGGCGATCCTCGATGGAGCGGGTCGACGCCGCTGATCGGGGCCGTGGTTTCCGGACAACCGTCGATCGTGCAGTTCCTGGTGGATCATGGAGCGGATGTGACCGCGACCACCAAGCTGGGCTGGACTCCACTCATGGTTTCGCGCGGAGTCTTTTTCGCGAATGCAAAAAAGGAGTTTCCTCCGGCGGAGGAGATTTTGAAGAAGGCGCTCGGGGCGCGGGGGTTGCGGGCGGCGAAGTAGGCGAAGAAGGCCAAAGCTGGCAATTAAACGTTTCGCGGGCGGCAACGTCCCGTCTTGTATGATGCGAAGGGCCATAATGCGAACGGCGATCTTGTGCGGCGCGGCCATGGTCTTCGAGTACGCCGCGATGGGGCAGGCGCGGCTGGCCTTCGAAGTGGCCTCGGTCAAGCCGACGCCGCCCGAACGGCAAAATCATCTCCGGGAGGAGTACTGCCCTAAAGGCGGCCGATTTTCGGTGGGAGGCATCCCGGTCTTCTGGGTTTTGGGCTACGCGTACCGGCTGAAGGGCTACCAGGTCTCCGGCGCGCCGGCGTGGATCAATGCCTTCGATTCTTCGTATGACATGGAGGGCAAGGCCGCCGGTCCGGTCACGGACGAGCAGTGCCGGCAGATGGTGCAGTCGCTGCTGGAGGATCGATTCAAGCTGACGGTGCACAGCGAGATGAAAGAAACCTCGGTGTACCTGTTAACGATCGCAAAGAATGGGCCCAAGCTCCATGAGGGCGGCGGCGTCAAGCTCAATGGAAGCATTCAAGTGGGCGACGACGGAGTGCCGACCCAGGCGGCGGGCTGGAACATGCCGTCACTGGCGGGTTATTTGTCGGACTGGGTGGGACGACCAGTGGTGGATCGGACCGGACTTACGGGAATGTACGGCATCACACTCGACTTTTCGCGCAGGGACGGAGACGATCGCCCGGACATCTTCACAGCGGTGCAGGAACAACTCGGGCTGAAGATGGATAGCGGGAGAGCGCCCATCGAGATGCTGGTGATCGACCACATTGAGAGGCCGAGCGATAACTGATATGGCGGCGATGCGCTTGCGAGGTTGGCTAACGCAGGCCGCGCCAGATGGTCCCAAGGTTTAGAGTGAAGCCCTTCAAAGACCCTTCCCCGGAGAGTTCTTTGATGCCGCGCCTGGTTGACGGACCGCGGCCCCGGCGATAGACATAGACCGTTTCCCGGTCGGCGTCGATCAGCCAGGCGAGCTCGACGCCGTTGGAGATCCAAACCTCCATTTTGGCTTTGGCGGCCTTGAGGCGGTCGCTGGGGGACATGACCTCAATCACGAATTCGGGCGTCAAACGCAGGAACTCGCGGCGCTGTTGAAGGCTGAGGCGATGTAAAGATTCGTTGGATACCCAAGAGGCGTCGGGTGAGAGGGCCGAGCCGTCGGGCAAAAGAAACTCGACACTCGAATCGAAGGCACGGCCGCGCCCGTCGCGCTCCGCCCAAACGTCCAGTTGGGCGGCCGCTTTCATGCTTCTAAAGGAACCCTCTCCGCCGACTGGAGGCACAATGACCACCTCTCCTTCCGCTGTCCGCTCGCAGCGCAAGCCGGGGTTGGCGCGGCAGAATGCCAGGTACTGGTCGAGCGAGAGGCCTTCACCGTAGTTGAACACCAGGCTCACTTCCTCGCGCTCCGGGATTTCGATCGTGCGCATGTGCCAATTTTACCTTGGCTCTCGACGTAGCTGGAGGCCTCTGCTCGCAGAGAAGGCTGGGATTCGATAAAATGCCGCTCGGGAGGTGTTATGCGGCGCAGAGACTTTTTTACTACGGCAGGAGCCGCACTCGCGGCATCCTCCGCCCTGGCGCAGACCAGTCCGGTCAGGCGCAAAGGACGCATCAAGCAGGGCGTGACGCAAGGGGTCTTCGCCCGAGGGGCCAGCCTGGAAGATTGCTGCAAGGAAGCCGCACGGCTCGGCGTCCAGGGCTTCGACCTGATCGGCCCCATGGATTGGCCACTCCTGCGCAAGTACGGGCTTGTGCCGTCGATGTATCCGCTGGGGCCCGGCGGCACCATACAGGACGCGCTGAATCGCACCGAAAATCACGATCGATTGGAAAAGTCCCTGCGCGCGGCGATCGACGAAGCTGCGGCGGCAAAGGCGCCGAACGTGATCACCTTCTCGGGCAACCGCCGCGGCATGGCGGACAACGTGGGCGCTGACAACTGCGTCACCTTCCTCAACAAAATTAAAGCCCAGGCCGAGGACAAGGGCGTCACCATCTGCATGGAGTTGCTGAACAGCAAGGTGAACCACAAGGACTACATGTTCGACCACATGGCCTGGGGCGTGGACGTGATGCAGCGCGTGAATTCGCCGCGCGTCAAGATTCTGTACGACATCTATCACGCGCAGATCATGGACGGCGACATCTCCCGCACCATTCACGATCAGTTCAAATGGATCGGGCATTTTCACACTGGCGGGAATCCGGGCCGTCACGATATCGACGATTCGCAGGAGCTGAATTACCGCTTCGTGATGCAGACCATCGCGGACCTGGGATTCACCGGCTTCGTGAGCCACGAATACTCTCCCGCTCCGGGGCACGATCCGATTGCGACGCTGGATAAGGCGATTGCGCTGTGCGACGTGTAGTCCTCCTGTTTGCCGCAGCCGCGATGCTGCTTGGGCAAGCGGGGCCGGCAGAGCGGCAGAAGGTCGACCCCGCGGCCGCGCGCCGTGGCCGGCTAGTCTACACGCAATATTGCATCAACTGCCACGGAGCTCTGGCGAAGGGCACCGCGGACGGTCCGGACCTGATCCGGTCGTCCCTGGTCCTGCGTGACAGGCTCGGCAATGAGCTCGGTCCCGCGCTCAAGAAGCTTCCCGGACACAAATCGGATCTGACGCAGGCCCAAGTCGCCGACATCACGCACTTTCTCAAGGAGCAAATCGAAGCGACCGCCAAGGATCGCAACACGGATGAACCTCCCAACGTGCTGACCGGCAATGCCGAGGCAGGCCGGGCCTATTTCATTGGCGCGGGAGGATGCACGCAGTGCCACTCGGCCACCGGGGATCTGGCGGGAGTTGCGCGCAAGTTCAAGGACCCGGTCGAGCTGCAACAGCGCTTTCTTTTTCCAAGGGCGGCCCAGCCGGTAACTGTGAAAGTCACGCCGGAAGGGCAGCCGGAAGCGAGCGGTCAATTGGTCCGAATCGACGATTTCAATGTATCCTTGCGAGACGCCGCAGGGGAGTATCGCGAGTTCGTTCGCGGCCCGAAAGTAAAGGTCGAGATCGACGATCCCTTGACCCGGCATCATGAATTGCTGGAGGTTTATACCGACCAGAACATTCATGACGTGGTCCGTTATTTGGAGTCGCTGAAATGAGAGCCCTCGCTCTTATACTGACTGCAGCGGCGGCGTTCGCTCAATCGGCCGATTGGCCCAGTTACAACGGCGACTATTCGGGACGCCGCTACAGCACGCTCGACAAAATCAATCAATCGAACATCAATTCGATGTCGCTGGCCTGGGTGTATCGGGCGAATCCCGGCCGTGAGCAACAAGCCGGGGGAGGCAACAGCACTCCCGTCATCAAGGGCACCCCCCTTGAGATCAACGGCATCCTCTATTTCACGATTCCGGATCACGCCTGGGCCGTGGACGCCCGCACCGGCCGCGAGATCTGGCACTACGCATGGAAATCGAAAGGCGGCTGGCGCACCGGCAATCGCGGCGCCGCGGCGTGGCGCGACACGCTGTATTTCGAGACGCCGGACTGCAATCTGGTCGCGCTCAATATCGCCAACGGCAAGGAGCGTTGGCACAAGCCGATTTGCGATCTGGAGCAGTTTTACTACGCCTCGGTGGCGCCGATCGTGATTCGCGATCACGTCATTGCCGGCGTCAGTGGCGACGATCTGGACATTCCCGGCTACATCGAATCGCATAACGCCCGGACAGGCGATCTGGAATGGCGCTGGTACGCGCATCCTGAGCCGGGAACTCCGGAAGCGAAGACCTGGCCGAGCGTCGAAGCTATGCTGCACGGCGGCGGCATGACCTGGGTGCCCAGCACCTATGACCCCGATCTCAACTTGATCTATTTCGGCACCGGGAATCCGCAGCCGGTGATCGCCGGGCAGGGCCGGCTGGGCTCGAATCTATATACGGAGTGCATCATCGCGCTGAATCCCGATACCGGCAAACTCAAGTGGTACTTCCAGCCCTCGCCGCATGACACACACGATTGGGACGCGGTGCAGACTCCGGTGCTGTTCGATGGAGAAATCGCGGGAAAGCCCCGCAAGCTGCTGGCGCAGGCGAGCCGCAACGGGTGGTTCTTCGTGCTGGATCGTGAAACCGGCGAACGAATCGTGAGCTCGGAATTCGTGAAGACCAATTGGGCGCTGGGGGTCGATGCGAAAGGCCAGCCGATTCCGAATCCAGCCAAGCAACCCAAGAAGGACGGCGCACTGGTGAGCCCGAATCAAGGCGGCGCCATTAATTGGCCCTCCCCAAGTTTTTCGCCGGATACGGGATTGTTCTATGCGAACGCCGCCCGCGCTTGGAGCGTGTACTACCTCTACGACAGCAGCGACAAGCCCGAGGGCTGGGGCGGAAACGATCGCAGCGGGTATTCGGAAGCAATGCTGCAGGCCATCGATTACGAAACCGGCGAGATTCGCTGGAGCCACAAGTGGCCGGGCAATGGCGGAGGCGTCCGCTCCGGCTTACTGAGCACGGCGGGCAAGCTGCTGTTCGCCGGCGATCCCAACTCCAATTTCGTTGCTCTCGATGCTGCCAGCGGCGCACCCCTGTGGCACACGACGCTGCAACAGAACGTGACCAACGGTCCCATCACCTATGAACTGGATGGTACGCAGTACATCGTCGTAGCCGCCGGCGACCTGCTCTACGCATTCGCGATGCGGGCCAAGTGACGCGACGGATTCCCACGACGCCCGCCTCCATCCGCTGCGGCGATACAATGTCGCCATGATGGTGCGTCCTATTCTGCTTGGACTTATGGCCGCTGCGGTGGTATGCCGCGCGCAGGGAATCGACTACAGTAAGATCGAAATCCTTACGGAGAAGGCCGGGCCGAACCTGTATCTGCTAAGCGGATCCGCTGGCGCCGACCCTGGCCACGAAGATGCGGCGGGCGGGCGAATCGGCATTCTTGCCGGTCCCGACGGAATCTTCATGGTCGATTCCCAATACGCGCAGATCACGGATAAAGTGGTCGCGGCAATTCGCAAAATCAGCCCGGAGCCGATCCGCTTCCTGGTAAACACCCACGTCCATCCCGACCACACCGCGGGCAACGCGAACATCGTCAAAATGGGCGCGCTACTGTTCGCTCGGGAAGAATTACGGGAGGAGCTATCGCGCCCCGGCCGTGGCAATGCCGCGCCGGGCGATCCCGCGCGCCTTCCCGTGGTCACCTACGGTATGGGCGATCCGGTCAAGCTGCGGCTGAACGGCGAAGTGGTCGATCTGATTCCGGTGCGCGCGGCGCATACCGGCGGTGACACCATGATCCGCTTCGAAAAAGCCGACGTGATCATGATCGGCGATTTTTACCGTAACTACGGCTATCCCTTCATCGACACCAACAACGGCGGGACTCTCAAGGGCGCGCTGGAGGCTCTGGACCAAACCATGCGGATCGCCGGTCCGAACACGAAGCTGGTTCCCGGCCACGGAAGCATTATTCATCGCGAGGACATCGTCCCCTATCGCGACATGATCCTGGACGTGCAATCCAAGGTTCAGAAGATGATCGATCAGGGTAAGACGGTGCAGGAGGTGCTCGCCGCCAAAGTGACCGCGCCGTATGACGCCAAGGTTCCCGGAGGGTTGCTCCCCGCCGGCAACGGCACCAGCGCGGACCGTTTCGTCAGCATGGTGTATGCGCAACTCAAGAGCGGCAAATAAATCCGCTCAGGTGTCGAGTCAAGTGTTGAGCAGCCACTGCCGGGCCAGGGCTGCCGCGTCGTCTGTCTGAGGGTCCACCTTGGCTCGCCGCACCTCCGCGCCGTCTTCCGAAAACACGGCCACGATTCCTTCCGAGGTCGGGGTCAGCTCCATTCGCTTGCTCTTGGCGTCAAAGCGCAGGTTCTCGCCGAGCCAAGTGAACTGCACCAGCACTCGTTGCCCGTGGCCGATGACGCGGCACTGGGTCATCAATTCCGAGGTGAACGCGGACTTCTTCAGCGCCTCGGCGTGCGGAGCGCGCAAGAGTGCCGCGTTTCGCTCGGCATCCCGCCGCTGCTGATCGCGCCGGGCGCGTTCGGGATCTTTCTCGTCCACTCGCTCAAGCGCGTTCAGACTATTCTCCAGATTGTCGAGAAAACTCATCCTTTTCTAGTGTAGCGGCTTCAGTGCAGCGGTCATTCTCGCTGACTCCACGCGGTAGTATACTGGCCTTGGCCATGTTTATCGCCAGGCGATCCCTGCCCCGTCGCACGTTCTTGAGGGGCGCGGGCGTCACCGTTGCGCTGCCGTTCCTGGACGCCATGGCTCCCGCGCTTTCCGCGAAAACCACCGCACCTCCGCGCCTGGGCTTCGTCTACGTCTCGAATGGAGTCATTCAGGAGCAGTGGAATCCCTCGGCTACGGGAGAGAATTTCGATCTAACGCCCATCCTGAAACCGCTCGAACCCGTGCGGGAATACATCAACGTGCTGAGCGGGCTGGCGCATCTGCAGGCCGACACTTTTGGCGACGGCACCGGCGACCATCCCCGAGCCTCGGCAGTTTGGCTGACTGGCGTACACGCCTGGGACCGTACGCGTCCTGGCGTCGAAGTGCGCCTGGCTACTACGGCCGATCAATTCGCTGCGCATGAGATCGGTAAGGGAACGCAAGTCCCATCGCTCGAGTTGAACCTCGATAGCCCCACGCAAGGCGCGTGCGATTCCGGCGACTGCTTCTATGTGAACACTGTCTCCTGGCGCAATGAAACTACGCCCAATGTGGCCGAGTCGCATCCGCGCATTGTTTTTGACCGGCTGTTTGGCGATGGAGGCAGCGCTGCGCAGCGGCTGGCGCTGGCCAAGAACGAAGGCAGCATCCTCGATTCCGTCGTTGGAGAGGTCAATCGCCTGGCCGGTACTCTGGGGAACGGCGACAAAACCAAGTTAAGCGAATACCTCGACTCGGTTCGCGAGATTGAGCAGCGCATCCAGGCGACCGAGGCCCGCGGGGCCCAATCCATCGAACTTCCCGAACGCCCCATCGACATCCCCGATACTTTCGAAGCCCACGCCAAGCTGATGTTCGATCTTCAGGCGCTGGCGTTCCGCGCCGACGCTACGCGAGTCTTTTCGCTGATCATGGCCCGGGAGCTCAGCTCGCGAACCTATGCCAGCATTGGCGTGCCTGAACAGCATCACGCCGTTTCGCACCATCGCAACGATCCGGAGCTAATCGCCAAGAAAGCCAAGATCGACAATTATCACGTCCAGTTGTTCACGTACTTCCTGGAGAAGTTGAAGGCCACGCCCGAAGGCGATGGGAACCTGCTGGACCACAGCTTGATTCTCTACGGCGGCGGCATGGGCAACGGTAATCTGCATCGCCATACGGATCTGCCGTGTTTGCTGGCCGGCAAGCTGGACGGGCAGTTCAAGACCGGCCGGCATCTCAACTATCCCGAGAACACGCCCATGTCGAACCTGCTGCTCACCGTTCTGGATAAGGTGGGCGTGCACATGGATAAAATCGGCGATAGCACCGGAAGCCTCCAGCCGGACTACCTCTCGGTCTAGCTCTTGTGTTCAATAGCCGGCAGCAGGACGCGCTGGTCCACGGCCTGAACAATTTTCAGATCGAGCTCCCCTCCTGGGGTTTCGCCAACACCGGAACCCGCTTCGGTAAATTCCTCCAGCCGGCCGCCGCATCGACCATCGAAGAGAAGTTCGCCGACGCTGCGGAGGTTCATCGTTATACCGGCGTGTGCCCAAGCATCGCGCTTCACGTGTTGTGGGATCTCTCTGACGTTTCCGCAGTCGAACGGCTGGTGTCGCAATACGGAATCCGCGCCGGTTCCATCAACCCCAACGTGTTTGAGGAGCAGATCTACAAATACGGTTCGCTCGGCAATCCCGATCCTGCGGTTCGGGAAGCCGCCTTGCGCCACATCTTGGACAGCGTTGCGATCGCGAAGCGCCTCCATTCGCGGGATCTCTCCCTGTGGTTCGCGGACGGCTCCAACTATCCCGGGACGCAAGACATCCGTCGCCGCAAGCAGTGGTTCGAGGAAGGTCTGCAAGAGGTCCACGCGGGTCTTTCTGATCAACAGCCCGATCGACAGCGGATGCTGGTGGAGTACAAGCCCTTCGAGCCGGCCTTTTATCACACCGACATCGCCGATTGGGGCATGGCTCTGCACTTCGCCCGCTCCGCCGGGCCGCGAGCGAAGGTCCTGGTCGACACAGGCCATCATTATCAAGCGCAGAATATCGAACAGATTGTGGCTTGGTTACTGGATCTGGATATGCTCGGGGGGTTCCACTTCAATGACCGGCGTTACGCCGATGACGATTTGACGCTCGGCTCTATTGATCCCTATCAGGTCTTTCGGATCTTCCACGAGATTCAGCAGTACGAATGGGAGGCAGGCAAACGCGCCGATATCGCCTTCATGATCGACCAGAGCCACAATCTTAAGGGCAAGATGGAGGCAATGATTCAGACGGTGACCACGGCCCTCGAGTTATGGGCCAAGGCGGCGCTGGTGGATCGTGAATCGCTTGCGGTAGCCCAGCAGCACTGCGCATTAATCGACGCTGAGAACTGCTTGAAGGACGCGTATTCCTCCGATGTCCGCCCGCTGATTGCCGAGTGGATGCAATCCAGGAATCTTCCCGCCGATCCCCTGGATGCGTTCCGCGAGAGCGGTTATCTGGAGCGCATCACCAAGGAACGCAGCGGAAGGAACTCGAGCACATCCAGCGGCTACGCTTAAGGCAATCCGGTCACTGAAGAACTGTCCTTTACTGTTACTGCACTGCCGTCCGCGATCTGAAGGCGGGTGTTGGTGAACTTCCAGTTGCTCGCGTTTTGAATCGTTCCGGCTCTTTGCGCCGCGATGTCGATGTTGTCGAAGGTGAACCCCGTGATGGGAGCCTCGGGGTATGCGGAGACTCCGAAGGCGTCTCTCACATCCGTGCCCGTGATGTTCGCGATTCTTACGTCGCGCAGATGCGGCATGCCTTGCTCCGGCGGCACGGGTTTGGCAAGCGCGAGCCAATAATCCGGCACGTTGGTCATCCCTTCGGGAATCTTGGCGTAGCTATAGTTCGGGTTCCAGTTGTACTGAACCGCGAAAGCCGTGCCCACGCCGCGCATATCGACATCGTGAATCGAGAACGTCCTCAACGGCGCCGCCTCGGGTCCTCGCCGATTTGAATAGAATCCCGAGTTTCGCGGGAGCCGTCACATGAATCCGGTAGGCTTCCACGTGGCGAATGCCGCCGGAAGTTTCGCTGCCGAAGGTCACTCCTGCCGCGCCGGCGCGGACCGTGATGTCGTGAATCACCACGTTCTCCGTGGGCCGGTTCACGCGCAGGCCGTCGGAGTCGCGCCCGGCCTTTAGCACGACGGCGTCGTCATTGCAGGAGATGTCGGCATTTTCCACGATGACGTTGGAAGACGAATCAACGTCGACGCCGTCCGTGCTAGGCCCCAGTCCGTCCTCATTGTTGCGAATGGTGATTCCATCCACCGTTACCCTTTGCGAAAAGCAGATGTGTACTGTCCAGAATCCGGAGCGCTTCAGAGTCAAGCCGGTCAGATCCACGTTGGAGGACTGGTAAATCTGGATCAGCCTCGGCCGCTGGCAATCGTAATCCGCGGCCCAGCGCAGCCCTTTCGGTTGATATTCGGCAAGCAGTTTCGAGTAGGAGTTCCAAAAAACCTTCCCATCGCCATCGATGATCCCTTGACCCGAGAATTTTACGTTGCTCTGCTCATAGACGTTGATCAGCGCCGCCGGCCAGTTCATTTCAATCCCCGCCACACGAGTTTTCATCACGGGATACGCCGCCAAATCCTGCGCGCCTCGCAGCGTCACGCCTTGGTCCACTTGAAGGTGCGTGCCTGACTTGAGAAACACGGAGCCGGTCAAATAAGTCCCCGGTGCGAAGACGATGGTTCCACCCTCCTTCGCCGCGGCATCGATGGCTGCCTGGATGGCCACGGTGTCCAGTGCTTTGCCGTCGCCCTTTGCGCCGTAGTCGTTCACGCGAAAGTCGCGCGCCCAGCCTATGGAAGCGAATCCGAGCGAAGCGAACGCAAGCAGCGGCGTCAGTCTCATGACGATACGATACAACAGATAGAACACATGCCCCCGCTTCTGCTCCAGGCCACCGGCATTTCCAAATCCTTCGGCGGTGTCCAGGCGCTTCGCGAAGCGAGCTTTGACCTTCGTGCCGGTGAAGTGCATGCGCTGATCGGCGAAAACGGGGCCGGCAAATCCACGCTGATCAAAATCATGACCGGCGCCGTGACGCCGGACTCCGGGACTCTTCGTGTCGCCGGCCGCGAGATTACGCACAATTCGCCCCGCGTGTCGCGCGAGATGGGCATCGCGCCGATCTATCAGCAACCCGCTCTCTTCCCGCACCTCAGCGTGGCCGAAAATATTGGGCTTTTTCTGGAACCCGCGATCCTGCTTCACCGCGTCGATTGGAAAGGCCGCCGCGCCCGCGCCGTCCAGCTTTTCGAACGATTGGGAGTGGAACTCGATCCGGACCGGCTGGCCGAAACTCTCACCATGCCGGAGCAGCAGATCGTGGAGATCGCGAAAGCGATGGGCGCGGACGCCAAGATCCTGATCATGGATGAGCCTACGGCGTCCCTGAGCAGCGTGGAGGTGGAGCGGCTGTTTGCCGCGATCGCCCGTTTTCGCGATCAAGGCGCTGGAATCATCTATATCTCGCATCGGCTGGAGGAAGTCTCATCGATTGCCGGGCGCATCACCGTCTTGCGCGACGGGCAAACCGTGGCGACCTATGACAACAGCGGCGTATCGCGCGAGCAGTTGATTCATGCGATGGTCGGCCGGGAGCTATCCGCCGAATTCCCGCCGCGCCAGCCGCCACAACCCAAAATTGCTCTCGCCGTCCGTGACATCTGCAACCGCGCCGCCGGAGTGCATGATGTTTCTCTGGAGATTCACGCGGGAGAGATCCTCGGTCTCGCCGGTCTTATGGGCGCGGGGCGGACTGAGCTAGCCGAGATCCTCTTCGGCCTCACGCCAGCGGACACAGGTGAGGTGCTTGTAAATGGCGCTGCTGTTCGAATCGCCTCGCCCATGGATGCGATTCGTCACGGTATCGGCTACGTTCCGGCGGACCGGCCTCGTCACGGTGTGATCCTCGAAATGCCGTTGGCGGCCAATGTCACTCTGGCGAATCTTCCGGCGGTTTCCCGGCACGGGATGCTGAAGCGGGTGGCGGAGAAACATCTGGCCGAACGGTATATGGGGCAACTGCGGATCAAGGCTGAGTCGGCTGACGTGCAGACGCGAGCGCTGTCCGGAGGGAATCAGCAAAAGGTCGCTCTGGCGCGATGGCTCGCCGTCAATCCCGCCGTCCTGATTCTGGATGAACCCACGCAGGGCGTAGACGTGGGTTCGAAATCCGAGATTCATCGCATCATGGCGACCTTGGCCGGGCAAGGAATGGCGATATTGCTGATCTCTTCCGATATGCCGGAACTGCTCGGCATGTCCGGCCGCATTGCAGTGATGCACTCCGGCGTGATTCGGGCGACCTTGGCGCGCCCGGAGGCGACTCCGCAGCGCATACTTTCGCTGGCCTTGGGGCACGAATGAGATATCGGCGCGAGCTTTCGGTCGCCGTGGCCATCGCGCTGCTGTGGGCAGCGTTAGCGTTTCGGGCGCCGTCTTACTTCACCCGTGAGAATCTGACGGATCTCGCCATGACCAACCTGCCGGTGCTTCTGATCTCCCTGGGCATGACATTGGTGATTCTCGCGGCGCAGATCGACATCTCGGTCGGTTCGGTCTTTGCCATTTGCAGCGTCTTTGCCGGAATCTGCGCCAAGGCTGGTCTGCCCATGCCGGTGGTGATCGCGGCGGCGGTGCTCGCGGGAGCCGCTCTCGGCTCTATCAACGGCGCGCTGGTGGCCTATGTCCGGATTCCTTCGATTGTCGTGACGCTCGCCTCAATGGTCGCCCTGCGCGACGCACTGCGTTGGTCCACGCAGGGGGAGTGGGTCGAAAATCTCCCGCCCAGCTTTCAATGGTATGGTCTGACGCTAGCCGCATCGCAAGCGATCGCGTTAACGGCCGCGCTGTTGGTCCTGACGGCGATGGCGTGGGGCCTGCGCAGTCTTGCCGCCGGGCGCGCCGTTTACGCCACCGGCTCCAACTCGACTGCGGCGGTGCTTACCGGGATCGATCCGGCTTTAGTGACATTCGCCGTCTTTGCCATGCTCGGCGCGCTGACCGGCCTGGCGGCACTGCTCAATTCCGTCCGCTTTAACCAGATTCCGGCCAATGCCGGCCTTGGTCTGGAGATGAAGGTGATCGCGGCGGTGGTTGTCGGAGGGACCCAGATCACAGGAGGCCGAGGTACGGTAGCCGGAACGGCGCTGGGCGTGATCCTGCTGGGCTCCATTGGGTCCGCGCTGGCCTTTCTCGGCTTGAGCGCCTACTGGGAGCAGGCGATTCAAGGCGGCATTATTCTGGTGACGGTCAGCGCGACGGCGCTCCGGAGGCCGCAACATGCCTAGCGCGTTGTTTGTCGCCTTACTCGCAGAAATAGGGGTCTTTTCCGTAATCGCGCCGCATTTTCTAACGCTGGGGAATTTCTTCGAGGTGATCCGCACCAGCATCGAGGTCGGGCTGCTGGCCATTGCGTCGACGCCCATTTTGATCACCGGCGGTATCGATCTTTCGATCGGATCGATGATGGGGCTGGCTGCCGTCGTGTTTGGAGCAACTATTCGTGAGACCCACTGGGGAACGGTTGCAGCGGTGTTTGCCGCGTTGCTCACCGGCTGTGCGGCGGGTGCTCTGAATGGTGTTCTGATCGCGCGGTTCAATCTTCCTCCGCTGATCGTCACGTTGGGATCCTACTCGATGTTTCGCGGAATAGCCGAGGGGATCGCGCACGGGGCGGTCAACTACAGCGGCTTCCCGCCGCGATTTCTATTCCTTGGTCAGGGGTACGTGTGGGGCGCTATTCCGGCGCAGTTTCCGTTCTTCGTCCTGGTGCTGGCGGCCTATGTTGTATTACTGCATTATTCGGCGCTGGGACGGACTCTCTACGCGATTGGATGCGCTCCCGGCGGAGCGCGCCACGCAGGAATCCCGGTTGGCCGGCGCATCGGTCTGCTGTACTTCTTATCGGGGCTGGTGTCGAGCGCCGCGGCGATCGTCTACGTCGCCCATTTGGGCCAAGCAAAATCCGACGCCGGAACGAATTACGAGTTGGACGCGATCACTGCGGTCGTGCTGGGAGGGACTTCGGTATTCGGCGGACGAGGGACGCTTGCTGGAACCGTGCTGGGGCTCTTTTCCCTCTCGGTTCTCCAGAACGGATTGCGTCTGGCGGCCCTGCCGACGGAACTGGCCGGAGTGTTAACCGGAGCGCTGTTGGTGATCACCATCAGCATCGACGGCTTCCGGCGCATCGCGTCACGGCGAGCCGTGCGCATCGCCGGCGCCAGCGCGGGGGCCATCGCGGCAGGTTTGATCCTGGTGGGATTCTTGCATTCCTCGACCGGAGGGGGAGCGCACCGCTTGACCATCGCGGTGATGCCGAAAGCCAAAGGAGACCCATACTTCGTGAGTTGCCGCAAAGGGGCGGAAGAGGCCGCGCGGGAACTGGGCGTCGATCTGATCTGGGATGGGCCCACCGGGCTCGACGCCGCCAAGCAAAACGAAATTGTGGAGAGCTGGATCACACGGAAGGTGGACGCTATCGCCGTCGCCGTAGAGAATCAAGCTGGAATTTCGACGGTCTTGCGCAAGGCTCGTGCTAAGGGAATACGCGTTCTAACCTGGGATGCGGACGCCGCGCCGGATGCGCGCGACTATTTCATCAATCAGGCGACCGCGCAAGCCATCGGCTACACGCTTACCGACCAGGCGGCGCGCCTGCTGGGAGGCACAGGCGAGTTCGCCATCGTGACCGGGGCCCTGAGCGCGGCCAATCAAAACCAATGGATCGACTTTATCAAGGAGCGTGTGGCCCAGAAGTACCCCGGCCTGAAACTGGCGGTCCTTGAACCCAGCGATGACGATCGCGACAAGGCTTTCGCCCAGACCCAGACCATCATGAAGGCATTTCCGTCGGTGAAGCTGATCGTCGCGATTTCGGCGCCCGCCGTGCCTGGCGCGGGCGAGGCGGTTCAACAGAGCGGCCGCGGGGACGTGAAAGTGATCGGCCTCTCCCTGCCGAGCATTTCGCGGCCCTATATTCACTCCGGCGTGGTCCCGTTGATCGCTCTGTGGAACACCAACGATCTTGGTTACCTCACCGTCTACGCGGGGAGTTTGCTGGCTCGCAATCGAATCCCGGGCGGCGCAAGCTCAGTCCAAGCCGGCCGTCTGGGGAAGCTGGAGATCAAAGGAAGTGAAATCATCCTGGGAGCTCCCTTAATCATCGATCAGGCCAACGTCGATACACTGGACTTCTAATGAGCCTTGAAGGAAAAGTCGTTGTCATTACCGGAGCGAACGGCGGACTGGGCGCACACGTGACTCACGCGTTCCTGGAATCCGGCGCGCGGGTGTTTGGCGTGTCCTTGTCGATTGCCGCCGCGGAGTTTCCGCATCCCCATTTTTCCGCGATTTCAGCCGCGGTATCGAGCGCAGCAGACGCGCACAAACTGATCGACGATGTCGTTACGCAGGGTGGGAGGATTGACGGCCTGGTGCATCTGGTCGGCGGGTTCGCGGGAGGCAAGCCGGTGGCGGAAACCGATGACGCCACGTTCGACCGCATGCTGGATATGAACCTCCGCTCGACGTTTCAATTGATCCGCGCAGTGGTTCCACGGATGCGCTCCCAAGGCGGCGGGCGGATCGTGGCCATCGGCAGCAAGGCTGCGGTCGAACCTGCTCCGATGGCCGGAGCTTATGCCGCGTCGAAAGCCGCACTTGTGTCGCTGATCCGGACCGTGGCGCGGGAGGAATCCGGGAACGGGATCACAGCCAACGTCGTGCTTCCCGGCACCATGGATACGGCGGCGAATCGGGCGGCAATGCCGGGCGCCGACCCCGCAAAGTGGGTTCAGCCGGCGCAGGTAGCCAGCCTGCTGGTACACCTGCTCTCCCAGCACTCTTCGCAGATCAACGGCGCCGTCATCCCCATCTATGGCGAGGAAGCGTGAAACGTAGATGAAACGGGTGCATGCGATACTGAAAGCTCAACTCCTATGGCGATCCCTGTAGGCATAGTCGGCTTCCGCGGCTACAGCGGCGCCGAGCTGGTGCAGATTCTGTCCCATCATCCTCACGTTGAGCCGGTTTTGCTGGAGCATCGCGAGCCGGAGGACCGCCCGCGCCCATTAGGCAACGGGGGGCCACGCCAGCTCGCGTATTCGGTTGAAAATGCAAAGGCTGCCGGGCTGGCTTCGGTACTGTTGGCCACTCCTCCAGAGGCTTCCATGACCCTTGCAGCGGACTTGCTGGAAGCCGGGATCAAGGTGATCGACCTAAGCGGGGCTTTTCGCCTGGGAACGACGGAGAATTATCAGCGCTGGTATAAGGAGGCACACACGCAGCCTGGGCTACTGGCGGAGGCGGTCTACGGGCTGCCGGAGTTCTGCCGCAGCCGGATCCCGTCAGCTCGCCTGATCTCGAATCCCGGATGTTACCCGACCGCAGCCAATCTCGCGATCAAGCCGCTGATCGACGCTGGGGCGATCGACCGGACCTCCGGAATCGTTTGCGACGCGAAGAGCGGCGTGAGCGGAGCCGGCCGCAAAGCCTCCCTCAAGACCAGCTTTTGCGAGGTCGCGGACAATTTTTCCGCTTACTCGATTCTGGATCACCGGCACGTACCAGAGGTACTGCGAATTTCGGGGCTGGAGGAAGCCGAATTCAGCTTCACGGCCCAGCTCATTCCGATTCCTCGAGGGATTTTGGAGACGATCTACTTCCGAGCCGCGGAGTTCATCGCCTCGGCGGACGATCTTTTGGCCATTTACCAGGCCCGGTACCAAGACGAACCCTTCGTTCGGCTGTACGCCGCGGGACAAATTCCCGACCTTGCGCAGGTGAATCATCGAAATTTTTGCGATTTGGGGATGAAATACCACGCTGAAACGCGGCGCGCCGTGGTGGTTTCCGTGATCGATAATCTGGTGAAAGGCGCGGCTGGCCAGGCGGTCCAGAATCTGAACTTAAGCCTTGGTTTCCCTGAGAGTTGCGGGCTGCTTTAAGACGGATGCGGGTCCTGATCAAGCTGGGCGGAACGTTGCTGGATGAGCCGTCATCCTTGCATCGGCTGGCGGGCGAAATAACCGCTGCATCGAAGGATTTCGAAATTGCGGTAGTGCATGGAGGCGGGAAGCAGATGACTCGCTTCCTGGCCGAACGTGGCGTGGAAAGCCGCTTCGTCAACGGCCTGCGCGTCACCACGCCCGAGATTATCGATGCGGTGGTCAAGGTTTTCGCCGGCAGTGTAAATACGCAATTGGTCGCGGCGTTTTGGGCTGCCGGAGCACGTCCGGTGGGCTTGAGCGGGCTGGACGCCGGCTTGGTCGATGCGGAGGTTTTGAATCCTGATCTGGGACTAGTCGGCAAACCGGTTCATTCTGACGCACGGCTTTTAGAGGTTTTAACGGCGGAGCATTATCTTCCCGTGGTTGCCTGTGTGGCCGGAGACGCGCAGGGGCGCATCTTCAACGTGAATGCGGATCAAATGGCGGTAGCTTGCGCGAGTTCTTTTCGGGTGCGGAGGCTGCTGTTCTTAACCGATGTGGAGGGGGTTCGCGACGGCGCAGGCTCGATCCGCGAACTGCTGCGTGCTCAAGACGCTATCCAACTGATTCGCGACGGGATCGCCACTGGCGGAATGCAGGCCAAACTGGAAGCCGCGGTGGGCGCTTTGAATGCCGGGGTGGAGGAAGTATCGATCGCTCCCGGGGCCACTCCAGGCGTGGTTGGGGCGCTTCTATCCGGGTCAAGGCTCGGCACGCGCTTGGTTTTATAGCCGCGTGATCTTCTGAGTAACAGCCGCAAAACGGAGCCTAAGTCGCGGCCGAACCGGCTGTTATTCCCGTACATCGAGGGGGCCGCGACCGGCCCTTTGCGGCTAGCTAGTACCTTATCTCACTTAATCCTCCCTCAGTTAGGACTACCCACGATCCGGCGCGGAGGCGCATCGTTCGTATACAACAAATAATGTGTGTAAATCTGGACAAAGTCGGCTATACTTCAGGCAAAAGAAATGTGAGAATACTGCGGGGATTTCCCAACTAGTTGGGAAGCCGGACCTTTTGGGTTTTTTCCGGAACAGGAGAATTGATCTCGATGAAGGCGCTAACGATCGAACGTCAGGCAATCTTCCGGCCGGATTTTATTTAGCACGGTCTTCCGGCCTGGGGGTAGAAAACTACTGGCCAAGGGGCACGTGTTGAGCGAGGAAGATGTCCGGTTGCTGGAAACCGAGGGGATGGGGCAAGTATGGGTGACGGAGCTCGAAGACGGGGAAGTGGGTGAGGATGAAGCGGTCCGCCAGGTGGCGGCCGAGATGGCTTGTGGGTGCGTGGAGATTCGGTTGGCGGCGGGAGGCCGGGCCAATCTTTTCGCAACTGAAAGTTGCTGCGTCCTGGTGGACGATGAGCTGCTGCGCCAGATCAACTGCACGGCCAGCGTGATCATAGCCACCAACCTGAATTTCAGTTACGCTATCGCCGGACAACGGATTGCGACGGTCAAAAGTGCACCCTTCGCGGTGGCGCGGGAGCAGTTGGAGGCCGTGGTCAACATGCTTAAGGAGCGAGGCCCGATTTTACAGGCGCGCCCCGTCCGGAACCCTTCCGTTGCAGTGCTATATACAGACCTGGTTCATGGCGATCGCGCCCGGCAGCTCTTCGAGACGGTGATGCGCCAACGGGTGGAGCGGTTCGGCGCGGAGGTCCAATTTGCCCTTGCGGTTACGGAGGAGGAGGGTTGCGTGGCCCGCGCCTTGCAGCACCTGTTGCGCGCCAACCCCACGGCGATCCTGATCGCCTCTACCACGGCTCCGGCAGGGCCGGAAGACGCCGTAGGACGGGCGCTGAACCGGATCGGCGGTCACCTGGAGCGGTTCCTCGCCCCGGTGGAGCCCGGCAATCTGATGCTCCTGGAATACAAGGATGATGTTCCAATCATTTCCGCCCCGGGATGTTTTCGCTCCGCCAAACCTAATGTTGTAGACTTGATCCTGCCCCCGATGCTCTCGCGGTACAGAATTTCGGGGTGGGAAATCGCCTGCCTTGGTCATGGCGGCCTGTTGGGCTGACGTTAGCCCGATGGGCATGAGTTTAGGCGGCCAGCTTTAACGCGGCTGCCGACGATTTCCTCCACTACCGCAAGCGGTAACCTCCGAGCCGCTTGCGGCGTGCTCGTTTGCCGGGCGCGCATCTAGGTTGCGCCCGGCTTTTTTTCTCTGTCCCCTGCTTGCCCTAGTGTCGGCCGTCTTTATCCCAATGCCCGCGCCGGGCACGGTCTCTATCCGGAGGTTCCTCGATGAAGTTGAAGACGAATTGCTGATTGGCGTCACCGACCCTATGGTAGACCTGGACCCGCAGCCCTTCCCGATTTGAACCGTTGGGAATGTCAAGCACCCGGCCATTGGCCACAGAAGCGATAAAAGGATTGCCGTCGCTAGCCTGCTCCATCCGCCACTGCTGATCGGGACCGCCGTCGAAGCGCTCGCACACCACCGGAGCGCCGTCGGCGTTGTTCGTTACCTGAAGCGCGCGGCCGTTAACGGCGCTGCGGATAAAGAAGGCGCCGCCGGGCGCGGGTTCGAGGATCCAGCGCTGGTTTTCCTGGCTGCGCGACACGATTTGGATTACGGATCTTCCGTCCCGGTCCAGAGCCATCATCCGGGACGACTTCTTGTTCATGATTTCGTACAAGCCTGGCCCGCGGAACCCGATATCCCCGAACGCGAGCATGGCCACCAACAAACCGGCTGCCGTTACATTTGAGAGTCGCATGAGCCCAGTTTACTCCCGGCTACCTTGGCGCGGGACTCTTACTTCAAAAGGCGCGTGGCTTCTTCCACTTGGCCGGCCAGCGCCCGCAGAGATTGCGCCAAGCGCCGGGCCTGTCGATTGGCCTCATCGTAGTGTTGCGCCTCGACTGCCTCACGGATTCCGGGCAAAGTCTTGGCGTCGTAGCCGGTATAGAGCCCCGGGGCATAGATTTGGTTCCGGTACCATTCGCGGCCGGGCAAGCCTTGGGGCGAGAGCAGCGTGGCCTCCGCTTTCTGGAGCACGTCGTTGAGCTGCGCCAAGTGGTCCGGTGGAATCGGGGCGCGTTTGAGTGCTTCGGCCAGCTCCTCTTCATAGGCCTTCGCGGCCGCTTCCAGCCTCAAAAGTTGAGACTGAACCCCACGAAGATCCAGGGCGCCAGGCCGTTTCTGAGCTTCCCGCTGGACTTGGTCCACATACCCGTGGATCGATCGATCGAGAGCGGCGAATTCGAAAGGCAATACGGGCGCGTCAGCCAAACGGAGAATCGAGGTGGCCATCACCTCGGTCAGAACTCTTCCATACGACAGATCTCCATCGGAGAAGCGGTCGAACCAGGCCATGGTGTCGTAGATGGAATGGTAAACGCCCGCGTCGCCTCCGGCGAAGCCGAGGTTCATGCTGGCGATGCCGGCATGATCCAGGAACGCGACGTAATCCGAACCGGAGCCCAGCGGCGCAAGCCGGAATCCAGGAGTCTCCGCGCTTCTCGATTGCCGTGAGCGGGCATTGGCCAATGCGGCGTCGAGAAGACTGCGTGGACCATTGGGTTCGCGAACATCGCGCAGCACTTCGGAAAGGAACGCCTCCAGGCTGGGAGACCCGCCGGTGGCCAAGGCTCCGCGGCCCGTATTGTCGGAATTGATATAGGCAACCGCGCCACGCTGCAACTCCTGCAAATGCTTTTCCGCCCATTCGGTTGAGCCCATCAGGCCGAACTCTTCGCCGTCCCAAAGCGCAAACACGATGGTCCGCTTGGGCCGCCAGCCCTGCTTGAGGAGGATGGAAAGGGTGCGCGCGGTTTCCAGCAGCACCGCCGCGCCGCTTGCGGGATCGGAGGCGCCATTCACCCACGCGTCGTAATGATTGCCATAAACGATGGATTGGTCCTTACTCGCCGTGCCGGGAATGGTGGCGATGACGTCATGCAGAGGCTTGCTCGACCAATCGAAATCGACCTTCAGATGAACTGTCGCCGGACCGGCTCCCAAATGATAGGTGACGGGCAAGGATCCGCGCCAGGATTCCGGCGCCACCGGCCCGCCCAATTGTTCCAGCAGCGGCTTGGCGTCGCCGTAGGAAATGGGCAGCACGGGAATCTTGAGTAAGGACTTTGCCTCGGCCAGCGGGAGGCGCTTCGATCCTGGCTCGGAAGCCCATCCGGGGGACAGAGGATCGCCGGGATAGAGCGCCATGTCGAGCACGCTGCCGCGCTGAACACCTTGTTCCGGCCGCATGGGCCCTTTGGGATAAACGTCACCCTGGAAGAAGCCGTCCTCACGCGGATCGGAATAGATGAGGCAGCCGATCGCGCCATTTTCCTGCGCCAGCTTCACCTTGACGCCGCGCCAACTGCGGCCGTAGCGCGCGAGAACGATCCTGCCTTTGACCTCGATTCCCTGGCGCTTCAGCTCGGCGTAATCTTCGGGGAGTCCGTAGTTGACATAAACAAGTTGCGCGGTGACGTCCCCGGAAGCCGAATAGGCGTTGTAAGTGGGGATCTGGCCGGGTTCATTTGTGCCGGGGTCGTCCGGAATTGCGGGCTCCTTCAGCTCCGCGCGAAATTTCACGGGCGACGTCATTTCCAGCAGGCGCGCCGTGGGGTAGGGCATCAGCGCTTCGAAATCTTCGACGCGAACCTCCAGGCCCCAATCGCGAAGCTGCGCGACCAGGTAATCGGCGGCGGCCTTCGATGCGGCTGAGCCCGCCTGGTGAGGTCTGGACGCGATGTGCTCCATGTAGACATGCATTCGCTCGGCCTGCGGGATGGCCTTGGCGTGCTCTTCGCGATCGTGCTGCGGAACCCAGTCTTCGGAAGGAAATCCGCGAATGGGCAGCGAAAAACTTTGCGCGAACGCTGGCGCCAGAAGCGCTAGAAAAGCCCCGAGAAGGCGCATGCCATCTACGCTCCGGGCCTCTTTTTCAGGCCTCCGGGCCTTGTGTTCAGGAAAGAGAGAAATTGCTGCGGGTCCGTGGCGCGGTCGGCGAAGGTGGCGATGACCGTCTCGTTGGAGTCCATCAGGGCATAGTACGGCATCGCGGCGACCTGGAAGCGGTCCTCCTCGAATTTCCCGTTGTCCTCGGAGGCTTTGTCCGTGCCGTCTATGAACAGTTCCACGGGAACCAGATCTTTCATGGCGTCCATGATTTCGGGGCGCGGGAAGATGTTGGCGTCCATCCATTTGCAGTTGGTGCAGGAGTAGCCGCTGAAGTTAACCAGCACCAGCTTGTTTTCCGCCTTGGCTCGATCCAATGCTTCAGGGAGCTGGTTTTTCATCCACACGGGTCCGGCGGATGCCGCGGCGGTCCCACCCGGGCCCGCGCTTTGCGCCGAGGCTTCCGGTAGATAAGAATCGACCCAGCCGAGCCTCGATCCGAACATTCCGGGCAACAACGTAAATGCGGCGATCAGGAAGGCGCAGGCGGTAAGCAGCCGGCCGATGCCCAGCCGTTCATTGCCTTCTACGCCTTCCAGCCGCAGCAAGCCCAGCAGGTATAAACCCGGCATCGCAATCAGGACGAACCACGCAGCCAGGACACGGTCGCGCGTCAAAAGACCGGTTTGCAGCACCTCATCGATGTTGCTCAGGTACTTGAACATAGCCGCGAGCAGCACGAATCCCATCACCACTTTGACGCGCATCAACCAGCCGCCGCTCTTGGGCAGCTTCTTCAAATAGGATGGAAAAGCCGCAAGGAGGAAAAACGGAGACGCGAGCCCCCCGGCGAAGCTCGCCATGCCAAGCACCGGCTGCAATCCTTTGGATTGCGCGGACGATACCAGCAAGGAACCGACAAGCGGTCCCACGCAGGCGAAGGAGCTGAGCGAAAACGTCAGGCCCATGAGCAGCGTGCCGAGATAGCCGCCGCGGCGCGAAGCGCTATCGAGCTTGGTGAGCATGCCCGATGGCAGGGTGATTTCGAAGGCTCCCAGCAAGCTGAGTGCGAAGGTTCCAAATACGAGAGCGATAAATCCGTTGATCCAGGGGTTGGAAGCCAGTTGCGCGACTCCAAAGGGTCCAACCGCTGCGGTAACTCCGAATCCCAGAGCGCAAAACAATGCGACGATACCGAGCGAAAAAACGACCGCTTGCAAAATCCCGCCGCGCTGATTCAAGAAGAAGGAAACGGTGATGGGAATCATCGGAAAGACGCAGGGAGTGAAGACCGAGAGAAGGCCGACGCCGAAGGCGGTGAGCAGAAAGCCTCCCAGACCTTGCGAGGGAGCCGTGCCGCCGCCCGAATCGGCCGGAGGTTCCGCCGTCGCGGGAGGCACGGTCGAGACCACGGGGGCCGGGGCGGAGGGATCTACGGTCAATGCGACTGACGCCGTCTTCTTCTTGGGAGGCTTGCACTCGCGATCGTTGCAGGTTTGATAGCGGACTTGCGCGGTAATGGGCGTCTGGCCGGCCGGCGCGTCGTTCTTCAAGTGCACTTGGACCAGAAAGACCGCCTGGTTGAAATACATCTCGACATCGTGGCCGAATAGCGGCTCATTTTTCACGATCGGCTTGGGCTGCTGCACCTCGAAGGATTCGACCGAGGGAGCATCGGCGAGATTGATCGTGGTCGGGATGATGTCGGGGATCTTGGTGAGCGAATACAGGTGCCAGCCGGAGTCGATCTTGGCGGTCAGGCGCAGAGTGACGGTCGAGCCGGGAGGGGCCTTGGCGGCATCGGAAGCCAGCGACCATTGGACCGGGTCAGGACTCGAAGACTGCGCGAAAAGCGCGGAGGTGAAGGCCGTGGCGATGATCCAAGTTTTCACTGCGCGGCTACCCTCCTGGCGGGCCCTCCGCTTTGGTCGAGCTCGGCTTCAATCTTGTCGTTGACGCGGCCTTCGGCGAATTCCGCCGCGACACGGATGGCGTTCTTGATGGCGTTGGCGTTGGAACGGCCGTGGCAAATGATGTTCGCGCCCTTGACGCCCAGCAGCGGGACACCGCCATATTCCGAATAGTCCACGCGGCGGCGCAGCTCCCGGTAAGCCTGGCGGGAGAGCACAGCCCCAAGTTTACGGGTTACGGTGGCTTCCAACGACTCCTTGAGCATGCTGCGGATCATCTTGGCGACGCCTTCGCTCACTTTTAATACTACGTTGCCGATGAAGCCGTCGCACACCACCACGTCCGCCGCGCCGGTGAAGATTTCACGGCCTTCCACGTTGCCGATAAAGTTCAGCGGCAGGGCCTTGAGCAGCGGCAGAGCGGCCTTGGTGAGATCGTTGCCCTTGTGCTCTTCCTCGCCGATCGAGAGCAGGCCCACGCGCGGGCGGGCGTTACGGAAGATGATGCGCGAATAGATCTCGCCCATGACGGCGAACTGCGCCAGCATCTCCGGCGTGGAATCGACATTGGCGCCGACATCGAGAACGACCACCGGCGTACCGGCTTCCGAAGGCATCGCCGCGGCGAGTGCGGGACGGTCCACTCCGCGGATCATTCCGTGGATGATCTTTGCCACCGCCATCACCGCGCCGGTGTTGCCCGCCGAAACCACGCCCTGCACCTCGCCCTTCTGCATCAGGCGCGAGGCCACGCGGATGGAGGAGTCCTTCTTGGAACGGACAGCCTTGTCGACGCGGTCCTCCATGGTGATGAATTCGCTGGCGTGCAAAACCTCGATGGGGAGATCGCGCGCGGAGGGGTGCTTGGCCAACTCCTGGCGCACCACCGCCTCCATGCCCACCAGGATCACCCTAACGGACAAATCCCGCGCGGCGTGAATCGCGCCTTCGACCTCGGATTTGGGGGCGGTGTCGCCCCCCATGGCATCGACCGCGATGGTCAGCATGGGAGACAGGGAGCGGGCTATTCTTCGACTACCTCAATCACCTCGCGGCCCTTGTACTTGCCGCAATGGGCGCAGACGCGGTGAGGGAGCTTGGGCTCATGGCAGTTGGGGCACTCCGATAGAGCGCGGGGCTTCAAATGATCGTGAGCGCGGCGCGTGGAGGTGCGCTCCTTGGAATGTCTGCGTTTCGGATTCGGCATACTGTGGTTCTCGTTTCCCTGCTTTCGAAAGCCCTTCTAAAAGAGCTTCAGTTTCGAATACTCTTGAGCGCGGACCAGCGGTCGTCGGCGGATTCCGGCTGGCACTGGCACTGGCTCAAATTCCGGTTCTTCCCGCACAGCGGGCATATCCCCTTGCAGCCGGGACGGCACAAACGCTGCATCGGCAAGGAGAGCAGCACGAACTCGCGCAAAACATCGTTCAACTCGACGCCGCCGCCCTCGTAAAAACCCATTTCGGCTTCGCTGGGATCGATCACGGTTTCCTCACCGTAGCCGTCCGAGACAGGCCGATACTCCAACTCAAAATCGCCATCCACCGGGCACGCCGCCGGCTCCAGGCAGCGGTCGCAATCGGTCTCCATCGAGACCGTTACGTGGCCCTTAACTCTTATCTCGTCCAACGAGGCGCTGACCAACTCCGCCTTGCCGCGAGCCTTCAACGGCCCAGTTTGGCGGATTTTGGGATCGAAGAAGTCGATCACGCCGGGTGGAAACTCCACATCGAACGACGCAGGGCGAATCCCCAAATCTCGAATGTGAAAGAACACGGCGGCACACACCTCACCCGTAGCGGCCAACCAGCTCCGCTGGATCGGTTAACCCATAAGTATACCAGCGTTTGCGCCGATTGGAGTGAACCTGGCAGGCTATAGCTGACGGCGCCACACGGTGAGCCGGCTGCGGCCTGCGGATGAGACATTCTCCAGCGCGTAGCTATCCGGAAGGTGGGGCGGCGTTTCTCCCGGCGCGACGACGGTAATGACTTCGCGGGATTGGACCGGGTCCGCGCAATGCCGGAATGCGACGCCAGGGTGGAAGAAAACGAAGTAGTCGATCGACCAGGACGGCGCGGTGATCACGCAGGAATCGGAATCGATCCGCGACGCTACAGCCTCCGCCGACGCGGCCAGATCGTCTTTGGGGATGGTGGCGTCCTGAAAATCCTTGACTGCGGCGATCCCGATGAAAATCGCGACCAACGCGGCCGCTAGCGCTCGCGAGCGGCTGCACAGGTTCTCGAAACCATGCGCGGCCAGTAGCACTAGAGCGGGCGCGGCTATCAAGAGCTGGCGGCCGGCGAAAAAGTAGTGGAAGGCGAGGTCGCCAATCAGGGGCCCCGCGATACAGAAAATCGCGGTCACCGTTAGCAGGCGGTGCGCGGGCGCGGGCATGTTGGCTCGAATGAGACCGAACCCGGTAAGGAACAACAGCACAGCGGCTGAGACGTAGCCGCCGCCGGTTAGCTCATGCAGGATGGTCAGCGGCGTCACTCGGCCTACCGGGAATAGTGCGGGGAAAACATAACTGGCGCGGGCCTGATGCTGGAGGATTTCCCAAGGCGCGAAGCACAGTCCCGCGAGGGCCGCGGAGATCCAAATCCGGCGATCTGTCGTGCTCACAACCTGTGCGGCGACGGGGAACAGCAGGAAGGGATGGAAGTACATCCCTACAGCGATGGTGGCGAAATAGAGCGCGGCCAGAGAAAGCGACGCCGTTTCCCGGAGCGCCAGGAAAATCCACAGCGTCGCCACCGTGAAGAAGACTCCTTGCGAATACCCGCGCGCTTCGAGCGCGTAACGGAATTGGAGCGGGAAGAACAAAAACAGGGCCAGCGCCAGGAATCGGAAGCGAATCCCGATGCGATCGCATAGCGCCATGAACGCCCAGCCGGCCAGGATGCTGAAGATCGCGGCTGGCAGGCGCGCCGCGAAGGCAGAGTGCCCAAACACCGCTAATGAGCCCTGCTGGACGATATACGGCAGAGGGACTGCTCCGGGATTTACTTCGATCCACGGGAGCAGCTCCCTCAGACTCCTCTGCCACGCTACGCCGAGCTGCAGAACCTCGTCAAGCCATAACGGCGTCGCGTTGAGCACAGCCAGACACAGCGCCGCGTAGGCGCACAACAGAATGGCGCGCGAATGGTTGAGGAGGGCTCGCGTCACCTATTGGGACGTCACGCGCCAGACAATCTTGGCGCCATCGTCGGTGACGTACAATGCGCCATCCTGGCCAACGGCGATTCCAACCGGACGGCCCCACACCTCGCCATCCGGCGTAAGGAAGGTGAGGAAGTCCTCATAGACGCCGCTCGCGTGGCCCTTGGTCAGAGGCACGCGCACTACTTCGTGGCCGGTTTCGTGGGCTCGATTCCAGGACCCGTGCTCGGCCGCGAAGAGGTCGCCACGGTATTCGGCCGGGAACTGCGTGCCAGTGTAGAAGGCGATCCCAAGAGAAGCGTTATGCGGCTGCATCAGCACGTCGGGAACCAGCACTTTGTCTTTAAGCTCGGCGTGCTTGCCATTCAGGCGTGGATCCGGATGGCCGCCGATATAGTAGAACGGCCAGCCGTAAAAGCCGCCGGGTGTGACGTGAGTGATGTAATCGGGGACCAGGTTATCGCCCAGCTCATCGCGTTCGTTCACGGAGCACCACAGTTCCCCTGTCTCCGGGTTGACGGCGAGGCCAACAGGATTGCGGATACCGGAGGCGTAAACGCGGACGAATTTCCCGTCGGGACTGTATTCGAGGATGTTAGCTCGATGGGTTTCGGAGGGGTGAGTATCGGGGTCGTCGATGTTGCTGCCGGAGCCGACCGCAACGAACATCTGCTGGCCGTCCTTGGAAAAGACTACATCGCGGGTGCTGTGCCCACCGGAGGGAAGCTCCTGAATGATGGTCTGGGCAGGACCGGATGTCTTCAGGTCGCCATTCTTATAAGGAAAGCGAACCAGAGAGGTGGTGTTGCCAACGTACAGCCACTGCGGGTTCGGGCCGGAAGGATAGAAGTTGATTCCAAAGACGCCCCGCTGACCGGTGGTGAAGGTCGAGACCTGTTGAGGCTTTCCGTCCGCGCCTCTGCCGCGGAGTACGGTGATCTCTCCCGCGCTGCTTTCGGCGACAAAGAGGTCGCCATTCGGGGCCATGCGAATCTGGCGCGGCTGTTTGAGATTTTCCGCGTAGAGCTCAACCTTGAATCCGGCGGGGGCTTGCGGAAGCGCTCCGGAGGGACGGGCGGCCAACTCGGTGTTGCGGCCGGAGGAAGTAGCGAAGGGCTTGGGAAGATCGTCGGCTGTGATTTTGCGGAACATGCCCGGACGCACGTCACGGGCGTCGTCAAAGGCGCGCGCACCGGTGATGAGGTTGGCGATTTTCGCGCCGTCGGCAAGGAGAACAAGGGCACAGCCGAGCGCCAGCCCAGCGGCGCTGAACCAATGGATTTTGCGCATCAAGATATCCTCCATCGGCTAGTGTACAGCACGGTCTAGCCGAACCTCAGCCAAGCCTATTCGATCTGGCGCATGATGCGTTGGATTTCGATGGGGTACGCGGGGCGGGGATTGTAGACGAACAGTTTTTGCTCCAGGCTCTTGCCCTGATAGTAGAAGCCTTGCGCGAGCTGGCGCGCGACGTAGTCGATGCCCATCTCCACAGTGGGGAAACTCTGGCGGTCGGGATGGTAGCCCCAATGATTGTTGGCCATCCGGTAAGCCACGCCGCAGCCGGATTCGCGAAGCGAGATCGCGGGAAGCAAGCGGTAATCGAGCTGATAACCGTCGGAGGCGCGCAGATATTCGGGAATATAATGCGGCGCGGGGCAGTTATAGTGCCGGAAAAATCGTTCCAGTCGAGAAACGCGCGGATCGGGCTGCGGCGGCGGGGGAACCGGCGTCGGAGCAAAATCGGCGGTGCTGGCTACCGATAGAGCCAATCCCACTGCGGCGAGGCTGAGACGACGTGGCATAGAAACAGATGCGGCGGTTTCCACGCACCAGGCCGCGAGCCGTCCCACCAATCGCGGCGCCTTCAATTTGAAGACAACGATCATGCTCTATTTGTTTCTCGGCCGCAAAAGTGCCTAACTTTAGCGGTTTCATTCGCATGTAGAATAATACTTGCTCGAAGCCGGGAGGGCAAGATGGCATATACGAGACGGCAGTTTGGCAGGATGGCGGCGGCTTTACCGATTGGGGCATTGGCCCCCGCATTTTTGCGGGCGCAGGGCCGCGGAGCAGGGCGGCCGATCCCAAAACCGAACTCGCGATTTGCGGGTGTTCAGATTGGCGTCATTTCTTATAGCTTCAACTCGATTCCCACCATGGACCTGATTCCCACGGTGGCAAAGCTGGGAATCAGTGAAGTCGAACTGATGTCGAATCATGCGGAGACACTGGTGGGAGCGCCGGCTCCGCCTCTCAGGGCGACGGGCACCCTAATTCCTGGAGGGCCGGGGCGCGGTGGGGCAGGCCGGGGCGCGGCTCCGCCGGTGACGTATTACTCCGGCGGGCAGTGCGCGGAGCGTCCCCAGGCGCGCGCCGCAGCAGCGCCGAACGCGGGTACGCCGCCTCCCGAGGAGCAGAAATTCCGCGAGGATCAAGCGGCGTGGCGCAAATCGGATGAGGCGATGGACAAGTATCGCGGCCTGCGCAAGCAGTTCGACGATGCCGGCATCGATCTGGCGCTGCTGTGCTACAACATGAACGCCAGCATCCACGACGATGAGATCGACTATGCGTTCCGCATGGCGCAGGCGCTGGGGGTGCGAGGAATCACGTCGAGCTCAACGGTGACCATCGCCAAGCGCGTAGCGGCTTTCGCCGACCGCTACAAGATGATTTGGGCCGGGCACGGGCATGACGATGTCTGCGATCCGGAGCAGTTCGCCAAACCGGAGACTTTCGAACTCATCATGGGATTGAGCCCGTATATTTACATCAATCTCGACATCGGACACTTCACGGCGGCGGGCTATGACGCCGTGCCGTTCATCCGGCGCTACAACGCTCGCATCAGTAATCTTCATTTGAAGGACCGGTTCCGGACCTCCGGCACGGGACGCGGAGCGAACGTGCGCTGGGGCGACGGCGAGACTCCGATTCGCGAGGTGCTGCAACTGATGCGGCGGGAGGGCTACGCGTTTCCGGCGAATATCGAGTACGAATATCAAGGAACCGACGCGGTGATTGAGGTCGCCAAGTGCTTGCAATACGCCAAGGACATTTTAGTCGGATGACCAGAGGACATCTTAGTGGGATGACCAGAGGACATTTTAGTGGGATGCCCAGACCCGTCTGGTTTTTCTCCGCTATCGGCTTAGTCGCGGGTGCGATGATCCTGCACGCCCAGGCTCCGGCGCAAGCGCCCGCAAGAGGCGGACGCGCCGGTGGAGGAGGAGGCGGCGGAGGTTTTGCCGCGGCGTATCCGCAGAGGACTCCCGATCCCGCGGCCGTGGCTCGTGGGAAAGCGGTGTACGACGTGAACTGCGCCTTCTGTCATGGCGAAGACGCGCGCGGCGGAGACAACGGGCCCAATCTGATTCGTGGCGACGTGGTGCTGAACGATCAGGAAGGCGAGACGATCGGCAAGGTTCTGGCTACCGGAAGGCTCGCCGAAGGGATGCCGAAGTTCGATTTCACTTCGGCGCAGGTTTCGGACATCGCGGCATTCCTGCACAGCTTCCGGGTGGGCGGGTACGACGTTACGCGCAATCGTCCGGCAACGATCGTGGTGGGTGACGCCAAAGCGGGCGAAGCGTACTTCAAATCGAAATGCGCCTCCTGCCATTCGGCGGGCGGCGATTTGAAAGGCATCGCATCCAGGATTAGCGACGCCCGCACGCTGCAACAGCGCTGGATCATGCCCACGGGCGGCGGGCGCGGCGGTGCGAGAACTCCTACCACGGTGACGGTGACTCTCGCCTCCGGGCAAGAGATCGAAGGCAGGTTGGGGCGGATCGACGATTTCACCGTCACGCTGACCGAAGCGGACGGAACCTCGCGGACGTTTGCGCGGAACGGCGATGTTCCTAAAGTCGAGGTTCGTGATCCGGCGGCTCCGCACCGAGATCTGCTGCGGGTGTATACCGACAAAGACATTCACGACGTGACAACGTACTTGGTGACTCTGAAATGAAACGGCTGATTCTTGTAATGGCGTTGACTTGCGGCGTGGCTGCCGGGCAGATGCTGGATCCGGCATTGCTCGCCAAGCCGCTGGGCGATTCGTGGCCCACATATTCGGGCGATTATTCGGGAAGACGGTATAGCTCGCTCACCCAGATCAATCAATCCAACGTCAAGAATCTGACGCTCGCGTGGGTTAGCCGGATCGCGGCGGGTCCGGGCGGACGCGGCGGTGCGCCAACGTATACCGGCGGCGAAGGAACCGGCGAGGCCGCAGCCGGCGGAGGCACCAGTATCAAGGGCGCGGTCCTGGAAGTGAACGGCGTTCTGTACGTCGCGACGCCGGACAATGCGTGGGCCTCGATGCACGCGACGGGCATGAGCTGTGGCACTACTTCTGGAAGACTCGCGGCGGCACGCACATCGGCAATCGCGGCTTGGGGATGTACGGGAACTGGCTGTTCATGGAGACCCCGGACAACTATCTGGTGTCGCTCGACGCCAAGACCGGCAAGGAGCGCTGGCACAAAATAATCGCCAGCTTTGAGCAACAGTATTTCTCCACCACGGCGCCGATCATCGTCGGCAATCACGTACTGGTGGGCACCGGCGACGATCTGGATGAACCGGGCGTGCTGCAAGCGTTCGATCCGGAGACCGGCGCGGTGCAGTGGAAGTTTTATTCGACGCCAATGACCGCCAACGATCCGGCGCTGAAGACCTGGAAGAATCTGGATGCAGCGCAGCACGGCGGGGGGCAGATGTGGGTGCCCGGATCCTACGATCCTGAGACGCACTACTACATCGTCGGCACGGGTAATCCTTCACCGGCGTACACGTCGGTGAGCCGTGGGGAGGGCGACAATCTGTACACCTGCTCCATCGTCGCGATTAATGTGGATACCGGAAAGATCGCGTGGTATTACCAGACCTCGCCGCACGACACGCACGATTGGGACAGCGCGCAGACGCCGGTGCTGGTGGATGGCGGGTTCCAAGGCAAGCCTCGCAAGATGGTGCTGACCGCCAGCCGCAACGGATACTACTTCACGCTCGACCGCCTGACGGGTGAGCATCTGGTGACCGGGAAGTATTCGGAATCGGCGAATTGGGCGAAGGGTTACACCGCGACTGGCGCGCCGGCTCGCGATCCCAAGAAAGATTTCGATATCGGCGGGGCTCTGGTTTCGCCCGCAAACGGCGGCATCACCAATTGGCCTCCGCCCGCTTACAGTCCGGATACGGGGCTGTTCTACGTGCCGCAGAACGACAACTACGCGATGTACTACCTGGTCGAAACCGATCCGCGCGGAGCGATGGGGCTGGGCGGAAAAGAGGAGCAGGGAGTGGGATCGACCGGCAGCTATATGACGGCGATCGACTATAAAACCGGCAAAGTGGCCTGGAGGCATCAATTTCCAGGCACCGGCGGCGCGCCGGGATTGCTGACCACCGCGGGCAAATTGCTGTTCGGGGGCGACCTCGGCGGCAATATCGTGGCTTACAATCCAGCGGACGGCAAGCTGCTGTGGCATTCGCACATCGGGCAGGTGTCGAATGCGCCGGAAACGTACATGCTGGATGGGCATCAATACTTATTGGTGGCGGCGGGAGACTCGCTGTTCGCGTTCACTTTGTATTAGCCGCGAATGCATGTAAGTAGAATCGGGCTCTTTTGTTCGCTGATGCTGGCCGCGGGCGCGGCGGCGCAGCCGCAATCGAACCAGCACGGCCTGAACGTAGCATCGCAACAGGTGTACCTGTTCCAGACCACCGGGCCGGAAGCGCCTTGCGCGCCTCGGGACATCTATAATCGTCTGCTGGTTCAAGCGCAGGCGCTGGGATTGGACCTCTCGGATGTCAAGCGCCCGCAAGTGGATGAGTCCGCGCCCTGCGCCCATTTCGAAACCTGGGTGGAGATGATGCCCGCGGATTACGCCGAAAGCGTGACGGGAGGAGTTTTGGATCCGCAGAGAACGGACGACAAGGTCACCCTCCAGCGCTTTGTGCGGGACAACTTCCGCAAAGTTTACGTTCGCTATGCGGTCACTATTGAGAAGCTCGAGCCCGCCGGAACCTACCGCGTGACGCTGGGCGATTCGAACTCGCCTGTACCCAACGATGTCAAAAAAGAGGCGGGCTGGCGGATCGCCTCACCCGCGCGCTATCCGGTTCCGCAGATCCTCGAAGACGGCGACGAAATTCCGCTGCCTCTGACGAGTTACGAGCACGGCCTGATCCTGGTCGACTATATTCACGTGGGCCGGTTGGACAAGATGCGCAAGCGCCAGGATGCGGCGCGCGATTCCTATGCGGAGGATGCGGAGCTCACCTTGGCCAAGCCGAAATTGCGAGTGAATGGCGAGGCGCGAGAGGCGATCACATTCCCGGAATCGCTCCGAGGTGAGGTGATGTGGCTTTATGTGCCGGGGGAAGGCCGCTACATCGTCACGCTGGCGCCGCATCCGGAATTCGGATTCGAGAAAACCGGCGAAGTGGCGGGCGGGCTGATGACGCTGATCCACGATGCCGGCCTGCTGCGCATTGAGTGCGGCGAAAGGATCGCCCCGGGAGGCGGGGTTTATAACGTCTACGGCGTGCTCGACAGTAAGTGGGTTCCGGCGGATGAGAAAGACCGGGGGCGTTTCATGGCGGGGACGTTGCCCGGAGTGGAGACGGCGGTAGGAAGGTAGCGCCAGCCTCCAGCGCCGCCTCGACCGCCTGGGCGAACTGCTGCGCAGCTTGTTCCAGCGCGACACGGCCGCCAGCCTGGGCGGCGGTCTCCAGAGCCGCGCCCGCCAGGCTGATGTCGGGAAACCCGTAGCCCCGGCCGACCCCCTTGGCGTTGTGTCCGATGTGACTGATGATTTCGAGGGCGCCGTTTTTCATCGCGCCGTTTTCCAGCGCGCCGTTTTCCAGCGCTTCCCGGATACGGGCCACATCTTCGCGGCGCTTCGCGAGGAACTCCGGCCGGTGGCTTTCGATCTTGCGGCCGGCGGCCGACGAGCGTTCGGCGCGCGGCGTGGCGGCGAACTTCGCGATGGCGGCCAGCAGGTCCTCCCGCTCCACTGGTTTGGAGACATGCTCATCGCAACCAGCCTCGCGGCTCTCGCCCGCGGCTTGCGTCAACGCGTGAGCCGTCAAGGCGACAACGGGAATGCGCGGATGCCCGTTGGCCCGCTCCCAACTGCGGATCTCGCGCGTGGCGGTGTAGCCATCCATCACGGGCATTTGAATGTCCATGAGGACCAAGTCATACTCGTTAGCCCGGCGCTTCTCGACAGCCTGCAATCCGTTGCTCGCGAAATCCAGGATTACCGGCAGGCCTTCGAGATACGCCTGTAGGAGGATAACATTTTCGGGATTGTCCTCCGCGATCAAGATCCGGGTTCCTTCCAAAATCCGGGCGGAGGCGCGAAGCTTTCCCGCGTCGCGGGCGCAAATATGGACCTGCTCGCGGGTGGCCCGGGGAAAGAAGACGTTGAAGGCCATGGTGGTTCCCGGATGCTCCTGCTCCCGCAGCGATATTTCGCCGCCCATCAAACGCACCAGATTGCGGGAGATGGCTAAGCCTAAGCCGGAGCCTTCATGCGGCCGGTTCAGCGCACCATTGGCTTGCTGAAACGCATCGAAGATGACGTCCGTCTGAGCGTCGGGGACGCCGCAACCGGTATCGGAGACGCTGAATTCCAGTCCCTCTCCATTGGATACCATGTTGACCTTCACTTCGATCCCGCCTTGATCGGTAAACTTCACCGCGTTCCCGATCAGGTTGAGCAGCACTTGTTGCAGGCGCTCATGATCGCCCACCCAGTAGGGCCAGACCGTGGGGCCAACCGAAAGATCGAACGTCAGGCCCTTGTTTTCCACCGCTCCGGAAATGGTGGCGGTGGTTTCGGCCAGGACCTCGGTCAAATCGAAGGGAACCGGCTCCAGGGTGAGCTTCCCAGCCTCGACTTTGGAAAGGTCCAGAATCCCATTGGTGAGGCGAAGCAAGCGCCGCACATTGCGATGGACGATCTCCTGGCGCTGGCGCTGCTGCGGATTCAGGCCGCCGTCCAGAAGGAGCGCGCTCATTCCCATGATCAGGTTCATGGGGGTCCGGATCTCATGGCTCATCTGCGCCAGAAACTCGCTCTTGGCGCGGTTGGCGGCTTCAGCCGCGCGCGTGGCCACCTCCAACTGATTTTGATAGCGAAGGCGCTCGGCAATGTCCACGATGGTGCATAGCGTGAGCTTCCCATCGCCGGGGACCTCAATCGCGTTGAGGTGAACCTGAAGGGGAATCTCTGCGCCGTCTTTGCGCCGCCCCACCAGGTCGCGGCCCGTGGACATGACCGGACATTGCTGCCTGGCGTGCTCCTCCCGGTATTCGCGGTGGCGCCGCCCCAGGCGGTCCGGCAACAGGATTTCGACATCCTGTCCGATCAACTCCCCGCGCGCGTAACCGAACAGCTTCTCCACGGCGGTATTCACCATGCGAATCTGCCCCCGCGAGTTGACAATCAAGAGTCCGCTGGGGGCGGACTCCAGGGCTAGCCTTAACGCCTCCTGCTCAGTCTTGGAATGGGAGATATTCTGGCGGATGCAGTGAAAGCCGTCCGCGACCCCGGCCTCGCCAACGCGTCGCGTCACCGTCAATGCCTGGAAAAGGGTCGAGCCGTTGGCGCACAGTCCGCGGATATCCACCGTCGTGGGGCGGCCTTGCGCGGCGCTGTCATAGGCCTGTTGAGCGAGGGTGTGATCTCCTGGGTGAACGCTCTCGCGCCAGTGCCGCCCAACCAAGTCTTCGACTCGCCTGCCCAGCATCGAGGCATAGGCCTGGTTCATATCCACGAAACAGTGATCCTGGTTTAGGCGCGCGAAACCGACGTTGGCGGCCTCGACCGCGGCGAGAAGATCGTCGTTGAAACTCGGCATTGCCGTCCTTATCGGCCGGAGCCGCCCCGCTCGCGTGTTTTTTTCGCAGAAAACATCTCAAGCCGGAAAACTTCCGGCCGATATGGTGCTCCATGACAGTCGAGTTGACCTTGCCCGGACAGGGCGCGTACATACCGGAAGCCGTGGGCGGTTCCCTGTGCGCCACTCGCTCTCCGATCCGTGTCTTGTTGATCGAAGATAACGATGAGCACGCCGAATGGGTTTCGCTGCTGTTGGCGGATGAGCCGTTAGAGCCTTCAGGGTGTTTCGAGCTGGAGCGGGCGGTCTCCCTGGCCGAGGGGATGGACCGCCTGTCGCTTCCCGATATAGACGTGATCTTGCTGGATTTGGGAATGCCGGAGCTAGCCGGCTACCGCAGCTATACCGCGATTCGCGCCGCGGCGGCGGGGGTTCCGGTGGTGGTTCTAACCGGCGACGAGAGCCTGTTTTCCGTCGCCATGGTGGTTGGAAGCGGAGCGCAGGCGTATCTGCTGAAGAACGGCATCTCGTCCGCGCGGCTCAGAGACGCTCTGGTCAAAGCGTACCGGCCCGGCACAACAGAACGGATATCCTAGCGCCGTGCCCAACGAAAACTTCATCGTCGCGATCGTGTCGCGGGACCGGGGGGTGCATGAGGAGATTGCCTCGGCTCTGAGCGGACGCGTTTCTGTCGAATCGGTATGGACGCTCGCGGAATATCCGGATCCGCCAGCGGTGGCGCAGATTCGCCAAGCGGCGGAGAGCTGCGTGGTGTTTCTGGATTTCTCGGACCCGCTGCGAGCGGAAGCCGTGGCGGGGGAACTGGATCGAACCTTTCCCGGAGCCGCGACCATCGCGCTGCGTCCCTCGGCCCAGTCCAAGGACCTGTTGCATTTGATGCAATTGGGAGTCCGGGAGGTAATCGCGCTGCCATGCACGGCCGGGGAGGTGGTGCGTTCCTTCCACCGTGTGATGAATAAGCTGTCGGCGCCGGCGGCGGCGGACCAGGGCGGACGTCTCTACGCCTTCTTCCCCGCCAAGCCCGGTTCGGGCGCCACCACGCTGGCGGCGCATGGCGCGGCTGCGGCCGCCCGGCTGAGCGATATGCGTACGCTGTTGCTGGATTACGATTTTCGCCTGGGCATCACATCCTTCCTGTTCAAGCTGAGCGGGGACCACTCCGTGGTTGACGCGATCAACCACCGCGAGTCTCTGGGCAGCGACGTGTGGGACCGGATGGTGTGCCGCAGAGGCATGCTGGATATTTTGGGGTCGGCGCCGGCCGAATTCGGAAGCAGGGATCCGGAGACGGGCGCGGTGGAACTGGCCGATCTGGCGCGGCGCGCCTACGCGGCCATCTGCGTGGACCTTCCCGGCGAGATGCGGGATTACGAGATCGAAACCATGAACCGCGCCAGCGAATGCTTCATGGTGACCACGCCGGAGATCACCGCGCTGCATATGGCCAAGCGCAAAGCCGCCACGCTGCACTCCTTGGGACTTCAAACCAAGGTGTCCGTCATTTTGAACCGGGTGCAGGGCCGCGGCAGCGTATCGATCAAAGAAGTGGAGGCGATTCTCCAGCTTCCCGTAGTAATCTCTGCCCCGCAGGCGGAGAAGGAAATCGCGGAAGCCGTGCAAGCCGGCCGGGCGCTGGAAGGGCGCTCCGCGCTAGTCACGCAGATTGAGAATATCGCGCGCCGTATGAGCCCGGGCGTACCGGCGAACAGGGAGTCGAAGACCCGGAAATTTATCGATATGTTTTCGGTGAGCCGGGTCCGGGACCGGGCGTCGTGGGGCTGGCAAGCGAATTAGAGAAGGAGCCAATGGAATCGCTAGTCTTAAAGTTGGGCGCTGAAGTGCGCCAGAGGATGCACAACGTGATCGGGTTGATGGATTTGGCCGCCGGCGAGCCTTTTCCGGAATCGCGCGCGCAGCATCTGTCTCGCGCCCGGGAATGCGCGGACCAGCTGGTGCGAACCGTCAACGATCTGACGGAGCTGGAGCATGCGGCAACCGTCGCGCGCGCCGCTCCCTTCGTGGTGCGCGATGCGCTGGGAGAAATCGCGGAGCTAATGGGAGAGTTGGCCGGACAAAAGGGGCTCACGTTCGATTGGATGGTTTATCCCGGCGTGCCTCTGATTGTCAGCGCGGATCGGGACCTGGTGCAGGACCTCCTGCACCGGCTGATCGAGAACGCGATCCGGTTCACCAGGGAGGGAGGCGTGCGCCTGCTGGCTTTGGCGCCCCCGGCGGAGGAGCCTCCGTCGCTGGTGCTGGAGGTGACGGATTCCGGTCCGGGGATTCCGGGCGAAGTGCTGTCGGCGCTGGAATGGCCGGTATGCAACATCGTCGCGCCCGGATTGGGTTTAAGGCCGGGATCGGGCTTAAGGCCTGGATTGGGCTTACGAGTGGTGCGGAAGCGCGTCAGCGACCTGGGCGGCCGGATGTCGATCTCATCGAGCGCGGACCGGGGAACGGCGATTCGGGTGTCGATGCCGGTGTGCGTCGCTGGGGCGGCGCTGAACCGGGATGAGTTCGTGGCGAGGAACCGTGCGGGGTACCTTCCCCTAAGGCTGCTGATCGCCGAGGATTCCGACGACAGTTTTTTCCTGTTCCAGGCGTACACGCAGGAGGCAGGACACGAAGTCACGCGCGCGCTGAACGGCGTGGAGGCTGTGGAGATGGCCCAGCGAGGCGAGCATGATTTGATCGTGATGGACGCGAATATGCCGGAGATGGACGGCTATACGGCAACTCGCCTGATTCGCGAATGGGAGACGGCGCAGGGGCGGGCGCGGCGGCCTATCCTTATGGTCTCGGGTGACGATTTGGAGAAACAGCGGAGAATGGGTGGCGCCGCGGGCTGCTCCGGCTACCTCTCCAAGCCAGCCGATAAGGAGCAGCTGCTTCGGGCGTTGGCGTACTACGCACGGCCGGAGCAGACTCCTATGCGTGTCCGGTCAAAAGAAGAGAGGTTACGAGAAGAGAGGCTGAAACTGGTGGTGTGAGTAGCCGTCCTACCGCACACTTTTCCACAGCAAACGTTTCTACGGCAAACCAAGGGCGCGAGCCGGATTGATCCGCGACATCGTTTCGATGTCCGCCACGGCAATTCCCTGCTTGCGAAGTGCATCGAAGAACGCGAGCATGCCGTCGGGGTGAAGCGGGTTGTTGGGCTGGCCCAAATCCGTGGCCAGGATGAAATGCTCCGGGCCGACTTCGCGGATCGCCTGAGCGTATTCGGCGGCGTTCATGCGCCCGTAAACCAGCTCGATGAACGCGCCGAGCCCGGCCGCCTCCCGCATCTGGCCGATGTTCATCCGGACCGGGACGGTCAGCGCGTGCGTCACCACCATGTGTTGGATGCCCTGGCGTTTCCCTTCGCGAAGAATCATCAGGCATTCCTCAGGCGACGAATGGCCGGTTTCGAGCGTCAAGTTATGCTTCGCCACAACCGCTATCACGTCTTTGGCGGCGGCAACTAACTCGCCGTTCTTGGCGACGGAGACAAAGGGCCGGTTCTCCTTGGAATCGCGAATCTGGTTCTCGGCGTCGTAGGTCGGCATCCAGACCACGCGGCCCCAACCGCCCTTGACCATGGTCATTCGCTCCACCGCCGCGGCGTTCAAACCGCCCACGGTCAGGTTCATCACAATACCGCCGAAGACTTCGATTCCCGGCACTTCTTTGCGCACCAGGTACGCAACCGATGCCGTGGACTCCCAATGATTCTTGAGCACCAGGCCGCGCATGCCCCGGCTCTGGGCGAGTTTCGCCAGGTCGATGGCGTCGATCGATCGCGAGACGCTGTCGGGATCGCTGTGCGCGTGGAAGTCGATGACTCCATCGAGCGTCTGCGCGCGGCCGGATGCGGCGAGAAATACGATGCCAACCGTCAGCGCGAGCCGGTTGCCACGGGCGTTCTCTGGAAGCCGATCTCGCATTTAGCTCACGGACAGTGTACCAGTGCGGCTCGGCCAGCGCGACGGCTTCCTGACGTCCGCGCCCGCCCTACGGACGGTCGGACATGATCAGGGTCCCGGCCCGATGGCTGTCCGTTCCGAGACAAAAAGTTTTGTTATGTGGCGTCCCCAGGGGGATTCGAACCCCCGTTACCGCCGTGAAAGGGCGATGTCCTAGGCCGGGCTAGACGATGGGGACACTGGGCAGGTCAACAAAAGTTGCCGGGCTTACAGAGTCTTCAAATAGGCCAGTACGTTGGCGCGTTCCTGTTCGGAGAGCGACTCGGCGAAACCGGGCATGCCGGACGGACTGCCTTTGTTGATTATATCCAATACGTTCTCGTCCGTGACTTTCTTCTTGTTCTGAAGCGCCTCTTTCTTGAATAGACCTTTGAGCCCCGGCCCCACCTTGACGTCCGTGGAATCGGCGTTGTGGCACACGTCGCAATTGTCCGCAAAGATCTGCTTGCCTTTGGCGGCGTCGCCGGGTTTAGCCGCGGCGGAAAGAATTGCGCCTGCCGTGAACAGTCCCGCGAACGTAATCAGCGCGGCAAAACTTCGATTCATCATCACCTGGGTTTAGTTTACAATCACGGCATATGAGCCTCCAAGCCGGAGACCGCGCGCCGGAGATTCGCGCGGGGTCGTTTCAACTTTCGAAGCTGCGCGGCAAAAGCGTCGTGATCTTTTTCTTTCCGAAGGCCGACACGCCGGGCTGCACGCGCGAGTCCTGCGCATTCCGGGACCTTTCGAAAAAGTTCGCCAAGCTGAACGTGGAGATCGTGGGCGTCTCTCCGGATAAGAGCGAGGCGCAGGAAAAGTTCATCGCCAAGTACGACCTGCCCTACACTCTGGTGCCCGACCCGGATCATTCGATTTCCGAGGCGTATGGGGTCTGGAAAGAGAAGAAGAACTACGGCCGCACCTACATGGGCATCGAGCGCACCACGGTGGTGGTGGACCCGCAAGGGAAGATTGCGAAGATTTACCCCAGGGTGAAAGTGGACGGCCACGCGGAGAAGGTGCTGGAGTCGCTGTCGGCGTAGGCCCGGGCCGCGATGCGGATCGCCGTCGTCTCCGATATCCACGGCAACCTAACGGCGTTTGACGCGGTGCTGGCCGATTTGCGTGAGACTTCGCCGGATCTCATTTTCCACGGCGGAGATTTGGCGGACTGGGGATCGGGCCCGGCGGAGATCCTCGACCGCATCCGCGATCTGGGTTGGCCCGGGGTGGTGGGCAACACGGATGAGATGCTCTTCGATCCGCGGACGCTGGAGGAGTTTGCGCGAACTTCCTCCGCTCCGGGCGCGCTTTGGGACGCCGCCCGCGAGATGGCGGCGGCAACTCGGGAGGTGCTGGGCGAGGAGAGGATCGAATGGCTGCGCGGATTGCCGCGGGCTCAAGAACACGCCTCCGTGGCATTGGTGCATGCGAGTCCAGCGAGCCGATGGGTGGCGCCAGGAAGCGGAGCGAGCGATACCGAACTGGAGTCCGAGTACGGGCCGCTTGATAAAGCGGTGGTGGTGTACGGGCATATTCACGTTTCCTATATAAGGAAGACGACACGAAGAACGATCGTCAATTCAGGCAGCGTGAGCCTGCCCTACGACGGCGATCCTCGCGCGTCGTATGTGTTGTTAGACGGCGAGACGGCGGCGATCAAGAAGGTGGCCTATGACGTGGATCGCGAGATCCGCGCCGTGAAACAAAACCGGATGCCGCACTGGGATTGGGTCGCCAGGATGCTCAGAAGCGCACGGCCCGAGCTGCCGTAGACTGCGGGCGGACAGGGAAAAATTCAATTAGGATAGATGCATGGCTCAGGACAACGGCAGCAAGCTGGTTTGGTTCGTGGCGGGGGTGGCCGTGGGCGCCACAGTGGCGCTTCTGTACGCTCCGCAATCCGGCACCGCGACGCGCCGGTATATCAGCAAGAAAGCGCGGCAGTCCGGGGAAGCGATTTCCGATGCCGTCTCCGACGCCGGCCGCGATCTGATGGACAAAGGCCGCGACCTGTATGAAAAAGGACGCCGGGTGGCGGATGACGCCGCGGAACTGTTCGAGCGCGGACGGCGCATCGTCGAAGGCTAGCCGGGCATAGACCGGGAGCTTGCGCTCGCCTAAGCCTCGAGCTGGCGCTTCAGGAAGTCCAGGATCGCGCGAATGACATCGCGCGAAGCATCGCTGTCATCCATGAGGTCGAAAGCGTGCGGGCCCGTTGGATGGTTCACCAGCGTGAGTTGCAGGTTCGCGCGTAAGGCTGCGGCCGCGAACGCATCCATCGACGAATTTAAGCCCGGGAACTGATCCTTGCCGGCCCTGGCGAGCAACAACGCCGTTTCTGGTGGGAGGTCCTCAATGCCGCGGCCCGCAGCCGGGTTGGCGAAGTAGAACTGCGCCGATGATTGCGCAACAGCAGTGGCGCCTTCCAGGTCCAGGGTGAAGCCATAACAAAGCGCCGCGCAGCGGATGCCTCCTTGCATAATCGCCGATAGGGCGACCGGCACGTTTCCGGACGCCGACCAAATGCCGATGCGGGCCGGGTCGATACCCAGGCCTGCCGCGTTCTCGCGAAGGTGAGACAGAACGGCCAGCGCGTCGCTCGAAGGATCCCTGGTTTCGTAAGCGACGCCGATCATCCCGGAAGCCGCGAACAGGCGAGCCCAGCAGATATTCCCCTCCATCTCCCGGAACTGGCAGCCGAACGGCAGCGGAACTTCGACATCCCGGTAGCCGAGAACGATGACAACAGCGGGACTGGGCGCGGAGCTCGCCTCTGGCGGATAGTAGAGATCCATCCTCAGACCACCGCTATACGGGACATTGGGACGGACGTCGACCGAGTCCATTCCTGGCAGGCGATAGACCACGGGTTTAGCTGCGATTTCGGCTCGCATGAGTTAGTTCCTCGCATTAGTTCCTCTGGGGGGAAAGACAGCCGATAGGTGGTAGTCCCCAAGAAAATGGCTGTATCCCTCGAAGTCTAGCGCAGGTGAGCCGATAAGCAAAGCGAGGTAAAGTATGTCCATTTCCCCGCTTTCTTCAGTTTTGACCGGGCTCTCATCTACCACCGGCGCCCAGAACAATCGCCGTCAGGATTTCGCGGAGCTAGCCCAAGCGCTACAGTCGGGCGATCTGCAGCAGGCCCGACAGGCTTACTCTGCACTGCAACAAACGCAGAGTTCGGCCGGGCCCAGCTCCTCCACCTCCACCACCACCGGCAACAATCTGATTCAGGTGGATTTCAAGGCGCTGGGTCAGGCGTTGTCGTCAGGTAATTTGAGCGATGCGAAGAGTGCGTTTTCCCAGCTTCAAAGCGATATCAAAAGCGCACAAGGGACGCAGCCAGGCTCGACGCAGTCGTCCACGGAAGCGCATGGCCATCGTCACCACCATCATGGGGGTGAGGAGGCCGAGCAGACCGGCAACACCACACAAACAAGCTCCGGCTCGACTACAGGAGGGACCATCAACTTATTGGGCTGACCGGCACGCTCCGCAAGGTGATGGCCGTGCGCACTCAGCCGCGTAGGAGGTTGAGGGCGGCGCGCCAGGTCATGGATGCGCCGGGGACCAGACAGCGCGGCAACATCATTGCCAGCGGCAATAGCAGAGTCACCGTACCGGCATCGATCGCCTGAAAGAGTTGGACCAGCAGCAGCGGGCTCGCCTGGCGGCCGAAACTATAGGCGTCGGTGTAATCGACAATGCCCGACCCGGATGCCGCGATCCCGAAGAGCGCGAGGCAGAGACCGGTACAGGCAAGCTCGCCTTTGATTCCGTGACGTAGGCCAAAAACGATCAGGCCAACAACGATACCGATGCACAGACCCGCCAGCGCCAGGACGTCCATGGCATCGAGAATCAGCGTGGAAGCAGGAGCGAAGGGATAGGCGCGGAAGTGGACTGCGGCTTTCAGGATCGGAAGAATAGGCGCGGTTGGCGGCGGCGTGGGGAGGCCCGGTGGCATTCGCAGAAAGACGGACGCAGTCCAAAGGATGCTGGGGGCAGCGGATGACAGCCACATCGCGGCTCGACCGATGCGTTTTTCGAGCAACGCCGCGAGAGCGAATCCGGCGATGGCCACCAAACCCATTTCGCGCGTCAGTCCAGCGCACGCCAACATGAGCCAGCATAATTTGTAGCGGCCGCGGTCGAGGCACAAGAATGCCGCGGCCAGCAGCCCGCACAGGGGCAAATCGACCAACTGCCGCTCGAGCGAAATGAAAGCGCCGGGAACCAGCGCAAAAACCGCCCCCCACCACGCGGACTTGCCCCGCGCCGCCCCCCATGCGCCGGTGCAAAGGACGCCGAGAAACAGGAATAGCAACTCGAGCGTACGGTAGGCTCGATCGACGCCGAGCAGCGCCCCGAGAGCGTAACTCAGCGCCGGCAGTAAGATGCGGGGGTAGCGGATGTGAGGCGAGCCAACGTAGCGATCCGTCCCATGAAGATCCAGGGGATCGTGGGCCATGGTGTGGTAAATCTCACCGTCGTAACCGGTGCTGTGGCGCAAGAGATAGATGGATTCGGCGCTGGCGGCGGGGGACTGAATCACCTCGTCGCCAGCCATGAACAGCGCGCTCCAATGGCCCTCGAAGTAGCCGCGAACTATCAGCCACTGCCAGGCAAGCGCCAGCGCCGTAATAACCAGCGCCACCTGCCAGGGCGCGGGATGGCGCAGGCGGCCAGCAAGAGGCATGCGCCGATTATGACGGATTGCCGGACGCCTATAGCGCCGCGTCGCCCCGATCGTCGTTGCGGATGCGGATCGCGTCGGCGACATTGTAGACGAAGATTTTGCCGTCGCCGATTTTGCCGGTGCGGGCAGCGGTGGTCAGCGTGCGGAGGACTTCATCCTGGCGCGCGTCGGCAATGACCATCTCGACCTTGACTTTGGGCAGCAGATCGACCTGGTATTCCATACCGCGGTAAACCTCCTTATGGCCCTTCTGGCGGCCGTGGCCGCGCACCTCGGTGATGGTCATGCCGTCGATGCCGATGGATTTCAGCGCCTCTTTCACGTCTTCCAGTTTGTGCGGCTGGATGATGGCTTCGATTTTCTTCATGGAAATCTCTCCTTGGAGGAAGTAAGCGCGGGACGGGGCGCCTACGATTCGAAAGTATACCCTTCCTCGCCGTGCATGCTGAGATCGAGACCTTCCATTTCATCAGACTCGCTGGCGCGTACGCCAATGACCAGGTCGCAAATCTTCAGAATGACGAGGGTGCCAACGATCGCCAGGACCCAGGAGACGGCGACGGCGATGGCCTGATTCAGCACCTGGCCGGGGTTGCCGTCGATCAAGCCCATCGGCTTGCCGTTGTACACGTCGTTAATCTCCTTGGTGGCGAAAACGCCGGTGAGGAGCGCACCCAGAGTTCCGCCGATGCCGTGGACGCCGAAGGCATCCAGAGCGTCATCGTAGTTGAACTTTTTCTTCACGGCAGTAACCATGAGGAAGCAGACCACTCCGGCCGTCGCGCCGATCAGAATCGCGGGAAAGGGCTGGACGAAACCGGAGGCGGGCGTAATGGCGACCAGCCCGGCCACGCAGCCGGAGATGGCCCCGAGCATGCTCGGCTTGCCCAGGTGAATCCATTCGGCGAACATCCAGCCGAGAGCGGCCGCCGCCGCGCCGAAATGGGTCGCCACGAAAGCGCTGGAGGCGAGCGATCCCGCGCTCACAGCGCTGCCCGCGTTGAATCCGAACCAGCCAACCCACAGCAGGCATGCGCCGACGGTGCTGAGCACCAGGTTGTGCGGGCGCATCGACTCATCCGGGTAGCCGACGCGCTTGCCCAGATACAGCGCGCAAATCAGCGCGGACACGCCGCTGGTGATGTGAACTACAGTGCCGCCCGCGAAATCGAACGCGGGCACCTTGCCGCCGAGGCTGGCGCTGAACAGTCCGCCCTTGCCCCACACCATGTGCGCCATCGGGAAGTAAACGATCAGCGACCACAGGCAAGTGAACAGCAGCATGGCCGAGAACTTCATCCGCTCCGCAAAGGCGCCGGAGATCAGCGCCGGAGTGATGATGGCGAACATCAGTTGGTAGACCATGTAAGTGCTCTGCGGGATGGTGGGGCCGTAATCGGCATTCGGCGCCGCGCCCACGCCGTGAAGGAACAAATACCGCAGGTCGCCGAAGAAGGGAGTGCCTTCGGCGAAGGCGATACTATAGCCCACCACGGCCCACAACATGGTCACAACGGCCATCAGAATGAAGCTGTGCATCATGGTGCTGAGCACGTTCTTGCGGCGGACCAAGCCGCCGTAGAACAACGCGAGCCCAGGGCCCGTCATCATCAGCACCAGGGCCGCGCTGGTCAGCATCCAGGCGTTGTCGCCCGCCATTTGCGCAGATTTGGCGGCTTTATCCAGATCGGCGAGGCGTTTTTCCAGGTCGGGCGGCGCGCTCTGTGCAAGTGCAGCGGCGCTGGCGAAAAGGGACAAGGCGCAGAGTCGTGCGCCGCGAATAAGACGAGACCGTTTTCCCATTCTTGTTAAGTGCTCCTTGGCACCAATTTTCTTTGCGTGCCACGTGGCACTTCCTGACAGTATAGGCACGCCGCGAGGCGCCGTGCTTTTCAGAACTTTTTTAGCTCTTTGCGCGTTGTTAGGATGAGGGCTTATGCGCGACGAAACTATCTGGCCGTTTCGAATGGATGGCGACGATGGTGGCTTCTTCGATGGTGGTTTCGATGACGGCGGCGGCGATCAAGACGACGGCACGTATGATGACGACGATCAGAATCAGGATGACGATCAGGATCAAGACGACGATGGCGATCAGGACGATGCCGATCAAGATGATGACGGCGGCGCTGTAGACGGCGGTGGCGACGGCTCCGGTGGGGACGGCAACGGGGACGATGGCGGCGACTTTGACGACCCCAATGATTTGATCGGCCTGGATGACGATACAGCTCTTTCCGCCAGCGACTTTCCGAATGCGAGCGAAACCGATTTCCAGCTCGACGATGGCTCATGGACGCCGGAAGATTATCAACAGTCCGCGCAGAATCTATTCGGGGATCACGAGTTCTTCGGCGACACCATGGCCACGCAGCGCACCGATGAAGGCTTCAACCCGTTTTCAGCACCGGCATTCACGCAAGGATTCGAGCAGATCGCTCCGGGAAGCTCTGAGACGCTGCAACTGTTCGAACGCGACGGGCAATTGCACGCCTTCGGGTTCGTGACGCAAGCAATGCTCGCGTACCTGATGGCGCAGTACACCGGCGTCGACTTCAGCAACGTCGATGTGAGCGTGCCGCAGCGCGGTGAGCCGGTTCCTCCGCAGCCGCTGCCTCCGGCCTTCGACGCGGTACCGGTGCAGGACGCCGTGGACCTGCGCAAATACGCTACTCCGGTGGGCGATCAGGGACAAACCTCGCGTTGCTCGGCTTTTGCGTGGACGCACGCGGCGGAACTGGTGAACAACATGAAAGGCGTCGATAAAGGAATCGATGCCCCGCGTTTGTCGCCGACGTTTGCGATGCTGGAGTTCCAACGGATGCAGGGGGACGCCCAGGATTATGCCTACGCGTATTCGGGAGGTGACGGAACTACGGGAGGTCCCGATCCCGGGCGCGTGCTTACCGAGGAAGGTACTTGCCGGCAGGAGTTGTGGCCGGACGATAGTGAAAGGCCGGCGGCTTCCGAGCGCGCCCTCACTGCCGATGCGGAGCGTCACAGACTGGACGCCACGCCGCATCCCATCGCGCTCGAAGACGTGCGCAAGGCGCTAAGCGCGGGTTGCCCGGTGCATGTGGCGATGAATACCGGTCCGGCCTTTTCCAGCGTCGGGCGTGACGGAGTGTTCAACGCGGCGGAGCCTCCCAGCGGCCGGCACGGCAGGCACGCGATGTTGATGGTCGGGTACACGGGCAATTTCTACATCCTCAAGAACTCGTGGGGCGAAAACTGGGGCGACAAGGGCTACGGCTACGTTCCACAGAGCGCGCTCGCCGGTTCTGATCCTGAGTTTGTGGCCGCGTTGGTCAGAAAAGGTTAGACATTCGAATCGTCACTCAGCCGACGACTCCACGCGCGTGAGTTCCTCCACTGTGCAGTGAAGCATCCGTGCGAGAGCGGCGCGGCCGCCGATAGGAGGGAAGGGATATAAAGGACGCTCAGACATGCTGCTTTGCATTGAGCAATTTGAACGCGATACCAGCGAGCTTGTCTCGCACCTCTTCTGGCACACCCTTCAATTCGCCTGGCTCCGCTGCAAGAAAAGTTAGCAGGCTCATAGGAACGCCCAAAGCCGTGGCAATTTTTTCCGCAGTCGAGATCGCGGGATCACGGTCGCCCTTCTCGATGAGTGAAATGTACGAGGCCGAGAGGCCGACTTTTCTTGCCAATTCTTCCTGCGATAAGCCGCGATTGGTCCTGCAAAGCTTGATGGATCGTCCAAGGTTCATTTAGCATCCACAAAAGTCGAAGATTGAACTGTAGTCTGCCGCATCATCCGCCGTGGCGTTTGACCAATTCGGAGATCACCAATGCGACCTCACCCAAACGGCCTGCAAGGAGCAAACCATCGTCGATGAGCCGCCGCATGGCACTCCTCATCGTCCCGCACGGGCCAAACTCGCTAGCGGCCCTTCGCGGCGGTCGGGAATACCCGATAAAATTTGACACCGGGCCGCCGTGGGCTTATCCTATCGACATTCGTAATCGAATGTCGAAAACGAAATCAGATCAAGATGGCGAGGATCGCGACCTATACTCCGGCTTGATCCGCCTTCACGTCTTGCACCATGCCGTGGAAGAGCCGATTTTCGGGCTGGGCATGATGCAGGAGCTCAACCGCCATGGCTATCGCATTAGCCCTGGGAGCCTGTATCCCATTCTGCACGGGCTGGAACGGAAGGGATATCTGCGTTCGGTGGTGAAGCGCAATGGGAAGTCGCTGCGCAAGGAGTATCGGGCGACGCCATTGGGCAGGAGGGCGCTGCTTGCGGCCAAGAGCAAGGTTCGCGAGTTGTTTCATGAGCTGATCGAGGAGCAGGAATGAGACCGGCGCTCGCGCTCCTGCTGGCGGCGGGTGTGACGGCTCTTGCTCAACTTGCGCCTGGACCCTTGACGCTCCAGCAAGCGGTGGATGCTGCGCTCCAAAACTATCCCTCCATTCGCGTGAGCCAGGAGAGGATGAACGCGGCGGCGGCGGGAATCCGGCTGGCGCAAACGGCGTATCTGCCCAGGGTCGATGGACTGGCGCAATTGAATCGAGCTACTCGCGACACCTATTACGGGCTGCTGCTGCCGCAAAGCATCATTCCCGGCGTGGACGGCGTCGCGGCGAACAATTTCGGGACGGTTTGGGACAGCGGGCTCGGCGTTTTGGCGACCTGGCAGCCCTTCGATTTCGGCCTGCGCCGGGCCAATATAGCGACGGCCACAGCCGCGCGAGAACGCGCGGAGGCTACAGTCGGACGGACCCGCTATGACGTTGCTGTCGCGGCCGCCGATGCATATCTTACGGTGGTCGCGGCGCAGCAGACGGCAGTGGCCGCGCGTGGCGCGGTCGACAGTTGGGAGATTTTGCTGCGCAGCATCCACGCGCTGGTCGAATCGGAGCTGCGGCCGGGTGCGGACGAATCGCGCGTGCAGGCTGAACTCGCGATGGCGCGCGCGCAGGTGGCCCGCGCCGAGCAGGCGATCGAGGTGGCCTTCGCGAATCTGGCTGAGTTCGTCGGAGCGCGGCCGGCGGAATTGCAGCCGGGCAAGATGCTGGAGACGTTGCCCGCGGAGCCTCCAGCGGCTTTGGACGCGGCAACGCATCCTTTGGCGAAGGAGCAGAGCGCAGCCACGGCGGAGGAACAAGCCCGGCTGGATGCGCTGGGGAGACAGAACTATCCGCAGTTTGCCGTCCAGGGGTTGGCCGCGTCGCGGGGCACGGGCCTGGAAAGCAACGGTGCAAGGCTGGGCGCCCTGAACGGGATGGCGCCTACAACCGAGAACTACGCGCTCGGACTGACCGTGACGTTCCCCTTCATGGATCGCTATTCCATCCGGGAACAGCAGGCGGCGCAGAGCGCCAACGTAAAGGCGTCGCAGGCGCAGTCACAAACCATCGCAGTGAAGCTGGAGGCGCAGTATAACGCGGCGTTGGCCACATTGACGGGCGCGCGGAACGTCGCCGCGATTACGCCCACGGAGGTCGATTCGGCCCAGACCGCGCTGAATCAGGCGTCGGCGCGGTATCAGGCCGGCCTCGCGCCGATCGATGATGTCGCGCAGGCGCAGCGTTTGCTGGTCGCGGCGAAGATTGACGACTCGCTTGCGCGACTTGGCGTCTGGCGCGCCAGGCTGGAGTTGGATACCGCGCGCGGAGATATCCAGCCGTTTATTGCGGAGGTGGGCCGGTAATGCGTATCGTTTTGGCGGCGCTGACGCGCCCAGTCACCGTGGTAATCGCCCTGATCGCCATCGCTCTGTGCGCGGTGCTGGCGTTGCAACGCATGCCGGTGGACATTTTTCCGCAAGTCGGAGATCCGGCGATTTACGTTGCGCAACCGTACGGAGGCATGGACCCGGCGCAAATGGAGGGTTACCTCACCTATTACTACGAGTATCATTTCCTCTACATCACCGGCATCGACCACGTGGAGAGTAAGAGCATCCAGGGCGCGACGCTCATGAAACTGGTGTTTCATGAGGGCACCAACATGAGCCAGGCGATGTCGGAGACGGTTGGCTATGTGAATCGCGCGAGGGCATTCATGCCTCCCGGAACGGTGCCTCCATTCATCACCCGTTTCGACGCGGGAAGCGTTGCGGTGGGACAACTCGTATTCTCAAGTGACGCACACACCCAGGGCGAGTTGCAGGATTACGCGCTGAACCGTGTTCGCCCGCTGTTTGCGACTCTGCCGGGTGTCTCGGCGCCGCCTCCGTTCGGAGGAAACCAGAGGACCATTGTGGTCACGCTGAATCCGGACAAGCTCCAGGAATACCGCGTTTCCCCGGATGAGGCGATCGCCGCGGTGAGCAAGGCGACGCTGGTGATGCCATCCGGCAACATGTGGACCGGGGAGATCGAGCGAATCGCACGCACCAACGCGGCACTGGGGCCGAATCTGTCCGAGCTTCTGAGTACACCCATCCGCCCCGGTCCGGGCGCCACCGTTTACTTGCGGGATATCGGGACGATCGAGAACGGCACCGACTTAGTTACCGCGTATGCGCACGTGAACGGCAAGCGGACTGTATACATCCCGGTGACCAAGCGTGCCGACGCCTCCACCCTGGCGGTGATTGACGCCGTGAAGGCAGCCCTGCCGAATTTCCGCAAGGCGGTGCCGGAGGACGTTGATGTGCGCCTGGAGTTCGACCAGTCTCCCTTCGTCAGCAACTCCATCCGCAGTCTCGAGACGGAGGCTCTGCTGGGCGCGGCGTTGACGGGTTTGATGGTGCTGATTTTCCTGCGCGACTGGCGCAGCGCGCTGATCGTGGTGCTGAACATTCCCTTCGCGCTGCTGAGCGCGGTGATTCTGCTGTGGATGGTAGGGCAGAGCGTAAACATCATGACCTTGGGCGGGCTGGCGCTTGCCGTGGGAGTCCTGGTGGATGAGGCCACGGTGGAGATCGAGAACATCACCACGCAAATGCTGCCGGGCGTTTCGCGGGCACGGGCGGTAATGGAAGCGTGCAGCCGCACCGCTATCGCCCGGCTGTTATCCATGTTGTGCGTACTGGCCGTGTTCGTTCCGTCCTTCTTCATGGCTGGAGTCGCCCGGCAATTGTTTGTACCGCTGTCCTTGGCGGTGGGCTTCGCGATGATCGCTTCGTACCTGCTTTCGAGCACGCTGGTTCCGGTGTTCGCGGCTTGGATCATGAAGAAGCCGGGCGAAGAGAGTCATAGGCTGCGTGACATTTATGCGCGCTATCTGCGCGGATTGCTGAAGATGCGATGGCCTTTGGCCATTGGCTACGTGGGCGCGTCAATCGCCTTGGTCTACTTTCTCACCCCGCGCCTGGGGACTGAGATTTTCCCCGATACCAATGCTCGCCTGTTGCGGCTTCGCCTTCGGGCTCCTACGGGAACTCGGGTGGAAGAGACGGAGCGGATGGTGCTCCGCGCGCTCGACGTGCTTCATCGCGAGATCGGAACGGGGATTGAAATCACCAGCGATTTCGTCGGCGTGGTGCCGTCCAGCTACCCCGTGGACCTGATTCATCTGTTCACCAGCGGGCCGCAAGAAGCGGTCATCCAGGTGGCTTTGAAGGCGGATGCCGGGCGCGGAGAAGCCTTGCGCGAGAAGCTCCGGCACGCGCTTGCGGAGGAACTGCCCGGCACGCAGGTTTCCTTCGAAGCCGGAGACATCGTCAGCCAGGTGATGAGCTTCGGATCTCCGACGCCCGTCGAGGTTGCCGTGCTGGGCTCGAACCTCAACGACAACTACTTGTATGCGCAGAAGATCCGCGCGCAGATGGCGAATCTGCAATTCCTCCGCGACCTTCAGTTCGCCCAGGAAGTCAACTATCCGACGCTGGATATCGATATCAATCGCGACCGCGCGGGGCAGTTCGGCTTGACCATGGCGGATGTGGTGCGGAGCGTTTCTCCCGCGACATCCTCTTCGCGCTTCACTCAGCCCAATTACTGGCGCGATCCCAATTCGGGTAACGCGTTCCAGATTCAGGTGGAGCTTCCGCAGAACCGCATCCAGAGCGTGGACGCTATCGGCGAAATCCCCGTAATGCCGGACGGGAGGTCACAACCCCGGTTAGAAGATATCGCCGGGCTAAAGCTGGGGACCATGCCGGGCGAGATTGAACGCAGCAACGGGCAACGGGTGGTCAGCCTTACGGCGAACGTGAGCGGACTAACGTTGGGTCAGGCGGCGCGCGAGTTAAACTCGGCCCTGAAGCAAGTGGGAGCGCCTCCGCGCGGAGTCTCCGTGGTGGTGCGCGGCGAAATTCCCGCACTGGAGCAAACCATTTCCGGCCTGCGCGTGGGCTTGTTGCTGGCGATCGCCGCAATCTTTCTGCTCCTGGCCGCGAATTTTCAATCCATCCGTCTCGCGCTGGCGATCATCCTGACGATTCCCGCAGTGTTGTGCGGCGTGGTGTTGATGCTGCGCTTCACCGGAACCACGCTCAACTTGCAATCGTTTATGGGGGCGATTATGGCGACGGGAATCGCGGTGGCGAATTCAATCTTGTTGGTCACCTTCGCGGAGAGCGCGCGCCGTGAGGGCAAAACGGCGATAGATGCCGTATCCCAGGGTGCGTCAGGCCGCTTGCGCGCCATTTTGATGACTGCGGCGGCCATGATTGCCGGCATGCTTCCTATGGCGATCGGGCTCGGTGAAAATGGCGCCCAGGCTGCGCCGCTTGGGCGGGCTGTGATTGGAGGGCTGGTACTCTCCACCTTTACAACCTTGAGTGTTCTACCGGCCATCTATGCGATTTTGCAAGGAAAGGCGTCTGTGACTTCACCCTCCTTGAATCCTTTGGACCCAACGAGCCGCTATTATGACCCTCGCTAGACTCTTTATGTTGTGCGCGGCGGCCGGCGTCGCGATGTGCCAGGCCATCAACCTGGCGCCCGTTGTATCGAAGCCGGTGTCGCGGACCACCGAGATCCCCGGCGAGATCCTTCCGTACTTGAGCGTGCCGCTGCACGCGCGCGTTTCGGGATACGTCGAGAAGATTACGGTGGATCGGGGCAGCGCAGTGGATTCGGGACAGGTCCTGGTGGAACTGAGCGCGCCCGAGCTCGCGTCCCAAATCGCGTTAGCGGAATCGAAAGTTGAGGAAGCGGCTTCCAGCCGGGCGCAAGCCGAAGCGCAGCTCGCCGCCACGCAGAGCACCCTGGAGCGATTGCAAAAGGCTTCGCAGACGCCGGGAGCTGTCGCGGCGAACGAAATAATTCAGGTGCAAAAGCAAGTGGAAGCGGAGCAGGCGCTGGTGCGGTCTCGCGAGGGCGCCGTCCGCGCGGCGCAGGCGGCGGTGGACGCGCAGAAGGACATGCAGGCTTATCTTCGCATCACTGCGCCCTTCGACGGCGTGATCACGGAACGGCTGGTGCACCCAGGCGCTCTGGTTGGACCCGGATCGGATGTGGCGCTGCTGATTGTGCAGCAGGTCTCGCGGCTGCGGGTGGTGGCGCCGGTTCCCGAAGAAGATACGGGCAGCATTGTGAGTGGCGCGAAAGTCGAATTTCATGTGCCGGCCTATCCCGATCGCGCGTACTTCGGCTCCGTCGCGCGGATCGCGCACGCGCTGGACGAGAAGACGCGGACCATGCCCGTCGAACTGGACGTGGAGAATCGCGATGGATCGCTTTCGCCTGGGATGTACCCGTCGATAAAATGGCCCGTACGGCGCTCGCGGGCGGCGCTCTTTGTGCCTCGCACGGCGGTCGTATCGACAACCGAGCGGGTCTTTGTAGTGCGGGACCGCGACGGCCATGCCGAATGGGTGGATGTGCGCAAGGGAGCCTCGGAGGGCGACTTGGTGGAGGTCGCCGGCGCCTTGCAACCCGGAGATCTGGTGGTGAAGCAAGCCACCGACGAAATCCGCCAAGGAGCACCGCTGGCCGCGTCCACGAAGTAGAATTAGTGGATGGTCCCCCGCGGACTAATTCTCTTCTTTGCCGCCTGGTGCGCGGCGTTGCCCGCACGGCAGCCGGAGCACGCGCGGCACGCGATGGTGGTTTCAGGCGACGCCCTCGCCACCGATATCGGCGTCAAGGTTCTTCAGAACGGTGGGAACGCCGTGGACGCCGCCGTCGCCATAGGCTTTGCTCTGGCTGTGACCTATCCCTACGCCGGCAATCTCGGCGGGGGCGGATTCATGTTGGTGCGTTTCGCTGACGGACGCTCGACGTTCATTGACTTTCGCGAGGCGGCTCCAGGTAAGGCTTCCCGCAACATGTATCTGGACGCGAAGGGTAATCCGACTCGGGAGAGCATCGAGGGCTGGCGCAGTTCCGGCGTACCGGGAACGGTGCGCGGGTTCGAACTGGCGCAGCGTAAATACGGCAAAGCGAAATGGGAGGCGCTGGTGGAACCGGCCGTGGAGCTGGCCTCGCAAGGTTTCCCCGTTTCCTATACGTTCTCCGAAATGCTCAGGAATTCGCGCAACCTGGCGCGAGATCCGCAATCTAAGGCAATTTTCCTGAAAAATGGCGCGAATTATGAGCCAGGGGATACTCTTGTGCAGCCGGAGTTGGCCCGGACGCTGGAACGGATCGCCAAGCTGGGCGCCGCGGATTTTTACGAGGGCGAGACCGCGAAACTGCTTGCCGATGCGGTGGCCAAGAATGGCGGGCTGATCACGCTCGATGACCTGAAGAAGTATCAAGCGGTGGAACGGACGCCGCTCACCGGGAGATATCGAAACTACGGAGTGATCACCGCGCCCCCGCCAAGCTCCGGCGGCATCGGCGTTTTGCAGATGCTCGGGATGCTGGAAGGTTCCGGTTATGAGAAGACCGGCTGGGGATCGGCGGCGTCGATTCATTATGTAGCGGAGGTGATGCGGCGCTACTTCGCCGATCGCAGCAAATATTTGGGAGATCCCGATTTTGTGAAGGTCCCGGTGCTGGGGCTGCTCGATCCCGCTTATATTCAAAAGCGCAGGGCGACCATCGATCCGAATCGCGCCACTCCCAGCCAGCAGGTGCAGCCCGGAAATCCTTCCGGAGCGGAGAGCACGGAAACCACTCATTACAATGTGATCGACGCGGAGGGGAACGCGGTCGCCGTGACGTATACGCTGAACGGAGGGTTCGGCAATGGAATCACTGTTCCCGGAGCGGGCTTCCTGCTTAACAACGAAATGGACGATTTCTCCGCTAAACCAAATGAGCCGAATATGTTTGGGCTCACGGGCAGCGAAGCGAATTCGATCGAACCCGGCAAACGGCCCTTGTCTTCGATGACGCCTACCATCCTCACCAAGGACGGCAAAGTATTCATGGCGGTGGGTGGGCCGGGCGGCTCGCGCATCCCCACCGCGGTGCTTCAGGTAATCTTGAATGTGGCCGATTTCGGTATGAACGTTCAAGATGCCGTGGACGCGCCGCGCTTTCATCATCAGTGGATGCCGGACCGGATCTCGATGGAGCGCGGATTCTCACCGGACACAATTGCGCTGCTCAAAGCTCGCGGGCACCAGGTCGACGAAGCCAGCGGAAGCGGCGAGGTCGCGGCGGTGGTGGAGGCGATCGTCAATGACGGTGGCTGGCTCCAAGGCGCGGCAGACGGGCGGCGGCCGGGCAAGGCCGCGGGATACTGAGACGGAATGCAACGAGCCCTTTCGACTCACCTGCTGGTGAATCACCATCTGACTACGGTTTGGCTGGACCGGATTTGGGACGCGGGAATCCCGCTGGTGGAAATTTTCTGCGCCCGCCAGCACCTGGACTATCGCGATAAGGCACAGATCACCGAGCTGGGGTATTGGTTCCGCGATTCGGAGTTAAAGCTGCACTCCCTCCATTCGCCCATGTACTCGGACGACGCGTGGGGACGCACCGGGCCCGATTCAGTGATGGACATCACCGAGCCTGTGAAAATCAAGAGCGTGAAGATCATCGAAGAGATCAAGCGTGCTTTGGAGATTGCCGAGACCATTCCGTTCAAGTACTTGATCCAGCATTTGGGTGTAGCGGATGAGGAGTTTGAAGAGCGCAAGGTGGAGGCGGCCTTCGCGGCGCTGGAGGAGATCAGCCTGTTCGCCAAGCAACGCGGAGTGGAGGTGCTGCTGGAGAATACGCCCAATGCGCTCTCCAGCGCGCAACGTCTGCGCTATTTCCTCCAGACCACGCACCTGGGTTTGAACGTGTGTTTGGATCTGGGGCACGCGCATATGAACGAGGGCGTCGAGACGGCGTACCGTTTGCTCGCCCCGCGGATTCGCTCCACTCACATCCACGATAATGACGGCAAGATGGATCTCCATCTCTTCCCTTTGGTGGACCCCGGAGGAACCATCGACTGGGAGGGAGCGATGAACAGTTTACGGTCGGCTCCGGAGGACCAGTACCCGATGCTGCTGGAACTGCGCTGTGCGCCGGACGTGGAGAAACCGGTGGAGAGCGCTCTCCGTGTTTTCGAACACTTGGAGAGTCTGAATTCGGTCAAAACATGAATCCTGAGATTCCGCGAATTACGATTGCCGAAGCCGGCCGTCATGCCGGTGAGACGGTGGAGATCGCGGGCTGGTTGTACAACCTGCGCCGCGGCGGCAAAATCTGTTTCCCGCAGGTGCGGGATGGTTCCGGAACCATCCAGTGCGTCGCGGTGAAAAGCAACCTGCCCGAGGAAACATTCGAAAAGCTGAAGGACCTGACGCAAGAGTCGGCGCTAAAAGTGCGCGGCAAGATTCGCGCGGAGCCCCGCGCGCCGGGCGGTTATGAGTTGGACGTGGAGTCGGCGGAGATCGTGCAGCGCGTGTCCGAAACGGACCCTTATCCGATCACGCCTAAGGAACACGGGATCGACTTCCTGATGGACCATCGCCATCTATGGCTGCGCAGCCGGCGCCAGCATGCCGCGCTGAAGGTGCGGCATCAGGTGATCAAGGCGATTCGGGATTATTTCGATTCGCACGGATTCATCCTGGTGGATACGCCGATCTTCACGCCCGCGGCGTGCGAAGGGACCACTACCTTGTTCGAAGTGAAGTATTCGGACGACGAGAACGTATACCTGGCGCAGTCCGGACAGCTCTATAGCGAGGCCACGGCGGCATCCTTCGGAAAGGTGTACTGCTTCGGGCCGACATTCCGCGCGGAGAAATCCAAGACCCGGCGGCATCTGACCGAGTTCTGGATGGTCGAGCCCGAAATGGCCTACGCGGACCTGGAAGACGTCAAGCGCGTGGGCGAGGAGATGGTGGTGTTCGTGGTGGGGCGCATTCTCGAAAACTGCCAGGAGGACCTGAAGGCGCTGGAGCGCGACGTAACCAAGCTCGAAGCGGTGAAAGCTCCGTTCCCCCGCATGAGCTACGACGATGCGGTCAAGAAGCTGCAATCGAAAGGCAGCGAAATTCAATGGGGCGGAGACTTCGGCAATGCGGACGAGACGCTGCTGACCGACGATCTTGACCGTCCGCTCATGGTGGACCGCTATCCCGCCTCCGTCAAGGCGTTCTACTTTCAGCCTGCGCCGGAGCGGCCGGAGCTCGCTCTTGGCGTCGATTTCATCGCGCCGGAAGGTTATGGCGAGATCATCGGCGGCGGGCAGCGCATCCATGATCTGGACCTTTTGTTAAGGCGCCTGGAGGAACATCACCTGCCCCGCGAAGCATTCGACTGGTACATCGACCTGCGCAAGTATGGCTCGGTCCCGCACGCCGGGTTCGGTATGGGGGTCGAGCGGTTCACCGCATGGATGTGCGGTCTGGAACACATCCGGGAAACGATCGCGTTTCCCCGGATGCTCTACCGCACGCATCCGTAAAACGCAGTTAGTGCGTCAGGTCGTAAGTGACGTAGTTGACCCCGAGGCGGATGCCCAGCGACGAAAACTTCTCGGGATAGCAGGGCACGTCCGCCCACTCCCAGGAATCGCCGACGTCGGAGTTGAACGTCATGGCGACCATCAGGCGATTGTGGTCGTCATAGATACCCTTCCACTGCGGCGTGGTGCCAACCCAGCGGTCCGCCTGGCCGAATCCCCCCTGGCCGCACAGCCCGATGGCCCATGAACCCAGAATCTGGTAACGGTCGTCCAGATCGTACACGGTGTGAAAAATCCCATCCTTGTTGGGAATTTCCACGATGGGGCGGTCGGGAAAAATTGCGTGCATGGTTTCGTCGAAGCGGTTAAACTCCACCGTGTTCCAGAAATCGTCCAGGTACAGGAATCCGCCCCGCAGCAAGTAATCGCGCAGCTTGACTACTTGAGAATCGGTGAGCTTCCAATCGCCCATTTCTCCTGCCGCGAGCCAAGGCCAGTTGAACACGTCGTCGCCGTCATCGAGATTGACGGGCTGTTCTACGGACCGAACGTTCATCGTTGTCAAACGGCGCAGAGCCTGCGCGAAGTGCCGGTCCGCGCGCGGATAGTCCTGGCTCCAACTGGTGCCTCCTTCTCTCCAATCCGCGAACGTCCGGAAGCGGGCGCGCGGGTGCGGCGGATACATCAGCCGCGCGAAGACCCAATCGCTGGCCACGTTGTAATCGGACGGCACCGCCACGTCGTCGTAGCCTTCCAGGCTGCGGTACACCCGCCACGGCATCTGCGCGGCAAGTATCGAGGCAAACGCCAGCGCGCCGCCCACTGCGAAGGTTGACTTTCGGGAGAGCATCACAGCCTAACTTGAAGATAGCATCTGGCCGCGACTAGCCCTGAGCGAACGCGTCGCGCAACGCTGGATACAGAGCCTTGTAGGTGCGATGAGCCTCGGCGTAAAGAGCCGATTCTCGCGTGCGCGGCGCCAGCGATTCGCACTCACGGATGACCGCGCGGCAGACCTCGGGAACGCTTGCGTACTCGCCCGTACCCACCATCGCCAGCAGCGCTGCCCCATACGCCGAGCCTTCTTGCGTTTCGAGGCTCGAAACAGGTTTGCCGAAAACATCGGCCAGTATCTGGCGCCAAAACGGGCTGCGCGCCCCTCCGCCCGAGGCTCGCACGGAGGTAACCTGCACGCCCAGTTCCTCGATAATATCCAGACAATCCTTCTGGCTGAAGGAAACGCCTTCGATCACCGCGCGAATGAGATCGGCTCGGGTGTGTCGCGCGGTGAGGCCGATCCAACCCCCGCGTGCCTGCGGGTCCAGGTGCGGCGTGCGCTCGCCCATCAAATAAGGAAGCCAGAAGAGACCCTGCGATCCGGCCGGCGACGTTGCGGCCTCCGCCGTGAGCTGATCGTAAGTCACCCCAGGAGCCAGCTGATTGCGCAGCCATTGCAAGCTCAACCCCGCGCCCTGCGTGACTCCCATCACGTGCCACTTGTCCGGGACGGCGTGACAGAACGTGTGGACTCGGCCCTGCGGATCGTAAGCTACGTCGTCCATGTGCGCGAACACCACCCCGGAAGTGCCCAGGGTGCAGGAGACAATGCCTCGTTCGACGATTCCGTTACCGACGGCGCTCGCCGCTTGATCGCCTCCCCCGCCCACAACTGGCGTACCCTCCGCCAGTCCCGTAAGCGCGGCCGCGCGAGCGGAGATCGTCCCCGTGACTTCGAATGACTCATAGACTCGGGGCAAAATCGCCGCGTCGAGACCGAGACCGTCGATCATGGTCTTCGACCACTGGCGCTCAAGAACGTCAAGAAGTCCCGTCCCCGAAGCGTCTGAAACCTCCGTGGCGAAATCGCCCGTCAACTGAAAGCGGACGTAATCCTTGGGAAGAAGCAGCTTTCGAACGCGCTCGAAGTTACGCGGCTCGTGATCGCGGACCCACAGTAGCTTCGGCAAAGTGAAGCCCGTCAGCACCGGGTTGGCGATGGCGGCCACCACGTTTTCCCGGCCCAGCTTGGAATGGATGAAATCGACCTGCGGCTGGGAGCGTTGATCGCACCAGATCAGCGCGGGACGGATGACGTTGTGCGCGGAGTCGAGAATGACGCAACCATGCATCTGGCCGGAGAGGCCGACGCCTCGGACCTGCGCGCCACTGGTCTTCGCCTCCCCGAGCACCCCCCGAATGGCCGCCTGCGCCGCGTCCCACCAGTTTTCCGGCCTCTGCTCGGCGTAGAGCGGCTGGTCCATCTGGATGTCTTCGTGCGGAGCTGTGACTGCGGCGACCTGCTTGCCGTCGCGATCGACTAAGAGTGCACGCGAGCCGCCGGTGCCGATGTCGAGGCCGAGCCAGTAGGTGGTCATTTAGTCGAAAAAGACCACCAGGTCTTGAATCTCGACGTAATCGAGCGCGGCAGACTCGCGACCATCGGGAACGCCTTCGATGCGAATGACGTCGCCCCTGTGCAAGCTCGTGCTGACGTAGTGGCGTGTGGACGTCGTGGAATCGATCCGAGCGTCGTTGCGGCCCGGAAGCAGCCGAAGGTCGGCAGTCCACTCATCGATCAACTTTTCATTGACAAAGATACGGTAATGAGCCGAGCCCGTGCTTTGGTCGAAGTACTCGACATGGATAAAGCCTGCGCTCGTGTCGCCGCTCTCGTACGTGAACGTCGCCGAACATTGCTGGATGGGGCAGGTGACGGCCTTACCTCCGGAGGCGTCTTCCGCTGGCGTCACATCAACCGGAGTGTAACCAACTAGAGTCATCGATTCGGCCTCGACACGTCCGTGGTAATGTCCTACGCTACCAAAGGGCTGGTCGGGAATCCCAGACGCCTTGAAGAACCAGGTGTTGACCGCATCGCGCCAAACCTCGGCTTGGCCGGCCTGATATTCGAGCTGCGCGAGGATGGCATCATATCGATCCTCATCGATTTTGCCGGCAAGCTTTCGCCAATTGAAGGCGTATCCTTCTACGGCCTCCTCGCCCTCGTAATGCATCTCATAAATGGTCTGGATCACGGTCTTGCCGTTGTGCAGCACATACGTGTACGGGACGTGATGGAAAAACAGGACGATGTCGTCCGGAGTGGTCGCCAGATTCTCGAATACCCGTGCAACTTCCGGCGAGTATTGACCGGTGAAGCCGGTCCCAGTCGCCACGGTGCGATCCATCCCCACGCCCTGCGCATCGGCGCGATGCCATTGCCCCCAGCCGTTCCGCTCCGAAGCTTCGACGTTGACTCCATAATGGTTGCCGGTGATATCGGTCAGAGTCTGAAGCCCGAGAGGGCCGGTATAGTTCTCGTAAGTCCGCCAGGAGGTGAGCTGAATGTCGGAGACGACGCGGAGCACCTCAGGATCATCGCCGAAGGTCATCTTGGTCCATTCGTCGTTAATCTGCTCCGCGCTCAAGTCCGGGTTCCACGCCAGCCGGCCGTAGCCATAGAGGTTCGCTTGCGAGAGATGGTTGCCGGTCCAGTTATCGTCCAAGCCGATGTTGACCACCCCCACGAAACCCTTGACCAGTGACTTGACCGGTGTCGCTGCACCAGGTTTGGCGTGCATGTCGAAATCGAGCGTGTCCTTCCAATACGGGACCAGAAACACGGTGTGATGACCTTGGCCGAAGTATTCTTGCGTCACCTGAAGCTCGATCGCTTCGTTGGTATGCTCCAGAGCTCCGAATAAAGGCGACGCCGGCTCGCGCACCTGGAAATCGATCGGGCCATTCTTGATCTGAACGATCACGTTGTCGTCGAACTTCCCATCCAACGGTTTGAAGTTGTCGTAAGCGGCGCGGGCTCGATCGTTCTTGGGATTGTTCCAATCCATGTGATGGTCGTAGACGAAGCCGCGGTAGAAGATGACTCCGCCGTGGGGCTTCAATGCCCGCGCGACCACGTTGGCCGCGTCGGCGTGTGTGCGTCCGTAAGTCGACGGCCCCACCCGCCCCTCGGAATCGGCTTTCAAAACGAATCCACCAAAATCCGGAATCGCTTTGTAGATCGCATCCGTGGTGCTCTTCCACCAGGCAGCCACACGCGCGTCTTCCGGATCGAACGTATCCAGCCCGCCCACACTCATCGGACTGCCGAAATCGATCGATATGGCCACACGAACGCCCCATGGCCGCATCGCGTCGGCAACGCGGGCGATGTCAGGGATCATCTCCGGTGTAAGCAGCTTGGGATTGGCGTTGACGTTATTAATGGAGCAGCCGTTGATGCCGAGCGAAGCCAGCAGGCGTGCGTATTCGCTGACGCGGGTGAGGTCGGCTCGGGCGTGGCCGTCGTCCCAGAAAATGGAACGTCCGCCGTAGCCGCGCTCGATGGAGCCGTCGAGGTTGTCCCACTCGTTCACCCATCGCTGCGTCACGTAGGGAGTCTCGCGATCGTCCAAGTTTGCAATCGACTCGCCGGTTTCCATCCTTCTAAGCAGGGCGAACATCCCATACAATACGCCGCGATCGTTAGATGCGGTGACCGTCGTCACACGCCTGCCATTGGCCATGTCCGACTTGAGCCAGAAAGCATCCGGCGCCAGATTCGCATCAGTGCGAATGGTGAACTCCACCGTGCCATCCTGCGGCGTCGTGACGGCGCGAGCCTCTTGCCCGCTCATCGCTCGAACGGCCCGCGCCCACTCATCGCGGACGCCATTCATCACGGGCGAGCGCGCGCTGGTCATGAAGGTCAGCGGAACGTTCGCGTGAGGCGTATATCGCAGCCAGGCGTCCTCGCCGGTTTCCGCTTGCAGCGCCGCGCAGCACAGGAGGAGAGGCAGAATTGTGCGGATCATGAGTTCACTCCAGAGGCCAGATAGCCTCCGTCAACCACGATACACTGCCCGGTGATAAAGCTGGCGCCGTCGGAAGCGAGCAGCACAGCCGCTCCGCAAGCCTCCTCGGGATTTCCAAAACGGTGCATCGGCGTGCGTTGCAGCAGTTCCTGCCCTCGCGGTGTCCCGAGCACGATCTTGCTGGTCATCTCCGTGGGAAAAATGCCGGGAGCAATTGCGTTCACCATAATCCCGTCGCGCGCCCATTCCACCGCCAGGCTGCGAGTAAGTGAGAGAATGGCGCTTTTCGAAGCGCAGTACGCCGTGACTTCGTGAAAACCGAGATAAGATCCCAGCGAAGCGATATTGATCACGCGGCCGCGGCCGCTCGCTTTCAAAGGCTCATAAAATGCCTGGCAGGCGCGCAACGGGCCGTTCAGGTTCGTATCCATGAGGCCGGTCCATTGCTCTTCGTCGACCTCGATGGTCGGTTTGCGGAAAGTGAACCCGGCCGCGTTCACCAGGATGTCGATGCGGCCGAATTGAGCGAGCACGGCGTCGCGCAGGGCCTCGATGGACCCGCGGTGGGCCACATTCGTGGTCACCACCAGACTCCTGCGCCCCAGTGCCTCGATTTCCGAACACGCGCCCTCCACCAATTCCTTACGGCGTCCCGTGGGGACAACGTCCGCGCCGTGCTCGGCCAGAGAGATTGCGATCGCCCGGCCGATGCCGGAGGTCGCTCCGATGACCACCGCGACGCGGTCTGAGAGATCAAACAGGTTCGGCATGGTTTAAATACGACACGCCTTAGAACGGAATCGCAGGCGCGCGTTCGTCTCGTGGATCGGCCCAGCGATCGTTGGGAACCAGCGGCGTCCAGCCGGGGCGCAGAGGGTCTTGGTCGTAAGGATATCCGCCCAGCCGCTTGTACAGCTCGCTGTACTCGCGCAGCTTGTCGCGATTGAGCTTCACGCCTAGGCCCGGCCCATCCGGCACGCGGATCTTCCCACCTTCGTATTTCATCAGCCCGCCTTCGATGATGTCGTCTGTCAGGTGGTGATAGTGCGCGTCGGCGGCGAAGCTCAGATTCGGAAGTACGGCTCCCAGATGCAGCATGGTCGCGAGTTGAATGCCGAGCTCGCCCGACGAATGCACAGCCACGCCAAGCTGGAACGTTTCACAGATTCCCGCTGCCTTGATGCACGGACGGATGCCGCCCCAGAACGTCGTATCCAGCAGGATCACGTCGACAGCGGTGTTCAGTACGTTGGCCGATAGCTGCTCAAAGCCGACCACCACCGTATTCGTCGCCATCGGAATGCGCACCATCTCGCGAGTCCGCCGCATGCCGTTCAGGCCGAACACCGGATCCTCAAAATAATCGTTGCGAATATCTTCGATAGCTTGCCCGAAGCGGATGGCTTGCTCGGTCGACCAGACGGCGTTGGGATCGAAGCGGAAGGAATCGCCCGGAAACGCGGCCGCCAGCGCCCGGTAAGCCTCCAGTTCGAAGTCCGGAGGGAACACGCCGCCCTTGAGTTTGTGCGTGGTGAATCCGTAGCGCAGCTTCATCTTGCGAGTGGTCTCAACCAATTGATCGATGGTGCGAACCTCGCCCCTGCCCGTGCGCGAGTCAGGATAGCGAAAGAAACAATAAGTCGCGAAAGGCACGCGGTCGCGCAGCCGGCCGCCTAGGATCTCGCTCACGGGAACGCCCCAAGCCTGGCCCAGAAGATCGAGGCAGGCGAACTCCAGGGCGGCAAGAACCTGCGTGCGGTTGTTGTAGAGTGAAGCCGTCGGGTTGGCGATCAGGTAGCGCATGGCTTCTAGATGGGATGGATCATGCCCGACGAGGTACGCCTTCATCGCTCGAAACGTGGCTTCGGCTGATTCGCCCCCGCCGCCCATCTCGCCCAGGCCAATCAGGCCGTTGTCAGTCTCGACCTCCACAATCGTGCGGACGAATCGTCCCCAGTGGCAGCCGTTTGCATGGCGTAGCGGAGCTTCCAGCGGAACAGTGACTGATGTGGCGCGAATATCGCGAATCTTCATGTGAGACGGCAAGCCTTGCATTTACAGGGGCCGCGTTTACAAGATACGTTCAATCGTACAACAATGGACTGCGAGGCTCCTGATGAAACCAATCGCATTCCTTGTATGCATGCTGGGCGCGGCCGCGTGGGCGCAAACTCCGGCATATCTCAATCCGGACCTCCCCGCCGAACAGCGCGCCGCGGATCTGGTTTCGCGCATGACCCTGGAGGAAAAAGTTCAACAGATGGAGGATAACTTCGGCGGAAGAAACGGAGGTGAGCCCGCAATCCCTCGGCTGAACATCGCCGCGTACGATTTCTGGAATGAGGCTCTGCACGGCGTGGCTCGCGCCGGTCAAGCCACGGTGTTTCCTCAAGCGATCGGCCTCGCCGCGAGCTTTGACACCGACATGATGCATCGCATTGCTGACACGATTTCCACGGAGGCTCGCGCGAAATACAATCAGTCCCAGCGCGATCAGGACTACAGCCGTTACCACGGGCTTACGTTCTGGTCGCCCAACATCAATATCTTCCGCGATCCTCGTTGGGGCCGCGGCCAGGAAACGTACGGAGAAGATCCGTTTCTCACCGCCCGAATGGCCGTTGCGTTCATCAAAGGAATGCAGGGTGACGATCCGCATTACTACAAGGTGATCGCGACCGCGAAACACTTCGCGGTTCACAGCGGACCGGAGTCTACGCGGCACACCGTGGACGTAAAGGTGAGCACGCGTGACCTGGAAGAAACCTACCTTCCTGCGTTTCATGCCGCGGTGGTTGAAGGGAAAGTGGATTCGGTGATGTGCGCGTATAACAGCGTCGATGGCATGCCGGCCTGCGCCAATCAGGAGTTGCTGGAGAAGTATCTGCGCGGCAAGTGGGGATTCAAGGGTTACATTGTCAGCGACTGCGGTGCGGTGACCGACATCTTCCGTGGCCACGCCTACGAACCGAGCGCAGCCGCTGCCGCAGCCGTTGCCGTGAAGACCGCTACGGATTTCGCTTGCGACACGCAGTACGCCAGCTTGCCGGACGCCGTCAAACAGGGATTGATCACCGAGGCGCAGATCAACACCTCCCTCGGGCGATTGTTCGTCGCGCGCATCAAACTGGGGATGTTCGATCCGCCGGAGCGCGTACCTTTCTCGAAGATTCCGTATTCAGAGGTCGATTCAGCGGCGCATCGCAAGCTAGCTCTCGAAGCGGCGCGCAAGTCTATCGTCCTCCTGAAGAACGAGAACCAGACGCTGCCGGTGAAGGCGAGCGTGAAAAAGATCGCGGTGATCGGGCCGTCCGCCGATGACGTGGACGCCTTGCTCGGGAATTACAACGGATTTTCTTCTCACGAGGTTGCTCCGCTGGAGGGAATCGAGAGGCAATTCGCGGGAAAGGCCGAGATTCATTACGCTCTGGGCGCTACCTATACGGACCAGTCGATGGCGATGGTCCCGGTCAGCGCCTTGAGCGGAATCACTGCCGAATACTTCGACAATCCCAATCTGGAGGGTCAGCCGAAGTTACGGCGAGCCGAGCCGAGGCCGTTCTATCAAGCAGGTCCCGTGGACGCGGCTTTGGCGGCCGCCGGCGTCCCTCAAAAGAGTTTTTCGATTCGCTGGACGGGAACATTGAACGCGGCCGTCTCGGGTGACTATGCGATCCGCGTTGGCGGCGGCACGCGTGTTTTTCTGGACGATAAGGAACTCGCGCCTCCCACACCCGCCGGCCGGGGCGCCGCGCCTCCGGTTCATGCGATGCTCGAAGCCGGACACTCCTACAAACTGCGCGTCGAATATCGTGCGCCCATGGCCGGAAACGCGGTTCGCCTTCAGTGGATTCCCCCGCAGGCTCCGCTGCTGGCTGAGGCTGTTGACGCAGTGAAGAATGCCGATCTGGCGATTGCCTTCGTGGGACTGAATCCGAACCTTGAAGGCGAGGAGATGAACGTGAACATTCCCGGCTTCTCCGGCGGCGACCGCACCACCCTCGACCTCCCCGCGCAACAGCAGAAGCTGATTGAAGCTGCGGTCGGGACCGGCAAGCCGGTTGTGGTTGTCCTCACCAGCGGCAGCGCCATCGCGGCGAACTACGCGGCAGAGCACGCTGCCGCGCTGCTCGAAAGCTGGTACAACGGCGAGGACGCCGGTACCGCGATCGCCGAAACCCTCGCCGGGGCGAACAATCCCGGCGGCCGCCTGCCGGTGACATTCTATAAGAGCATCGACCAGTTGCCGAAGTTCGAGGACTATGCGATGAAGGGCCGGACTTATCGTTACTTCAAGGGTGAGACGCTGTACGACTTTGGCTTCGGCCTGAGTTATTCGAAGTTCAGTTACTCCGGGCTGAAGACCCAGCGCAGCGCCAGCGGCGCGAAGGTCAGCGTCCGCGTCAAGAACGACTCGAATCGCGAAGGTGACGAAGTGGTGCAACTTTACCTGAGCGGTGCGGGCGGAACGGACGATGCCATTCGCAATCTGCGCGGATTTGAGCGCGTTCATTTGCGCGCGGGCGAAGCGCGCGAGGTCGAGTTCAGTCTCGCTTCCGATGAGGTACCGAAGGAGAAGACCAAGATCAGCGTTGGTGGAGGGCAGCCGGTGGGAGCGATTGCCCGGGTGGAAGGGACCTTATAACGTGCGAACTTTGCTGCTTCTAGCCCTGGCCGCGCCTGTGTTTGCGGTGAACTGCGAGGATCTCAAATCGCTTTCTCTCTCTGACGCCCGCGTGACCAGCGCGCAAAACGTCGCTGTTGGAGCGTTCGCCCCGCCGCGCACCGCCAGCAACGGAAAGCAGGCGGGGCCTGACTATTCGGATCTCCCGGCATTCTGCCGCGTCACCGCGACGCTTAAGCCCAGCGCCGATTCCGAGATTCAAATGGAAGTATGGATGCCGCTCGAAAACTGGAACGGCAAGCTGGAGGGCAACGGGAACGGCGGCTGGACGGGCTCGATCAATCCCGCGACACTGGCCGAAGGCCTTCGCCGCCACTACGCCACCACCATGTCCGATACAGGGCATGACGGCGGCAGCGGCAGTTTCGCGCTGGGGCATCCGGAGAAGCTGATCGACTTTGGGTACCGCTCCACTCACGCCATGACCGTGAACGCGAAGCTGATCCTCAAGGCCTTCTATGGGCGCGAGCCGGGCCTCGCCTATTTCACTGGCTGTTCCGCGGGAGGCAAGCAGGGGCTGACCGAGGCGCAGCTTTTCCCCAGCGACTATAACGGCATCATCTCCGGAGCTCCGGGCAACAACTGGACGCACATGATGGCGCAGATTGTGTGGGTGGCGCAGGCCGTTCACAAGGACGAAACCAATTTTATCCCGGACGAAAAATATCCCGCGATCCACAGCGCCGTGTTGGCCGCGTGCGACGCCAAGGACGGCCTCAAGGATGGGCTGATCGAAGACCCCACCAAGTGCAATTTCGATCCCAAGGAGATTCAGTGCAAAGGCAAGACCGACGGCTCCTGGTGCCTGACGCAGCCTCAGGTCGAGGCGGCGCGCAAGATCTATTCGCCGCTCCGGAATCCGCGCACCAAACAGGAGATCTATCCGGGATTCGAGCCCGGAAGCGAGCTGGGCTGGGGACAATTCGTGGCCGGGCCGGAGCCTACCACGTTCGCCACGGACCTGTTCAAATATGTTGTGTTCAAGAATCCGAACTGGAATTACAAGAGCCTGAATTTCGATAGCGACATCGCCATGGCGGATACGATCGACAACGGAATCAACAACGCCACCGATCCCAATTTGAATGATTTCTTCTCCCACGGCGGCAAGCTGCTCCAGTATCATGGCTGGAACGATCAGTTGATCGCGCCCATGAACAGTCCCAATTACTACATGAGCGTGGAGAAAGCGATTGGCGATCCAGCCAAGGTGATGGATTCATACCGCCTCTTCATGGCGCCGGGCATGAACCATTGCCAGGGCGGCGAAGGACCCGCCAACTTTGATATGCTCACGGCCTTGGAGCAGTGGGTGGAGCAGGGAAAGGCTCCGGACAGCATCGTGGCGTCGCATATGGTCCTCGGCAAGGTGGATCGGACCCGGCCTCTGTGCCCGTACCCGCAGGTGGCAGTCTACAACGGAAAGGGGAGTATTGATGATGCTCAGAACTTCACGTGTAAAGTTCGTTAGCGGACCTGGCGCGCTTTTGGCTATCGCCGGGGTATTCGCCTCAACCGCGGCGGCTGCGGCCTCCTGCGATAGCCTGAGCTCGCTCAAATTACAGGACACCACCATCACCGCTGCCGAAGCGGTCGCTGCCGGAGCTTTCACTCCTCCAGCCGATACCGGCGGCAGAGGCAAGGGCCGCGGAGGCGGGAATCCCTACGCGGACCTCCCGGCGTTCTGCCGCGTCGCCGCGACCATCAAACCCTCGAGTGATTCCGACATCAAGATGGAGATCTGGCTGCCCGCCACCACCTGGAACAATAAGTTTGAGGCCGATGGCAACGGCGCCTGGACCGGCAGCATCGCGCAGAACACTTTGGCCGGTGGCGTGAGGCTGGGCTACGCGACGTCGATGACGGACACGGGTCATGAGGGCGGCAGCGCCAGCTTCGCTCTGGGTCATCCGGAAAAGCAGATCGACTTCGGTTATCGCGCGGTGCATGAGCTCGCCGTAAAGAGCAAGGCGATCATTCAGGCCTACTACGGTCAGGCTCCAAAGTACTCCTATTGGAACGGATGCTCCGCCGGAGGCAAGCAGGGATTGAAGGAGGCGCAGATGTACCCGGCGGACTTCGACGGCATCATCGCCGGCACGCCCGTGAACGATTGGGTAGGCCGCGCGCTCGGCGCGGTCTGGATGGGTCAAGCCACGCATGAAACCGAAGGCAGCGCGATCCCGCAGGCCAAGTACGCCACGATTCACAAAGCGGCCCTCGACGCCTGCGATGCGCTGGACGGGGTCAAGGACGGCGTGATCGAAAATCCGCAAATCTGCAAGTTCGACCCCGTCACGATCCAATGCAAGGGCGAAGATTCGAGCGATTGCCTTACACCCGCGCAGGTCGCAACGGCCCGCAAGGTCTATTCGGGCGTCATCAATCCCCGCACCAAGGAAGTGATTTTCCCAGGTCTCGAGCCCGGTAGTGAACTGGGATGGGGAACCCAGGTGGGCGCCAATCCCTTCGGCCCCGGTCTCGATGAGTTCCGCTACGTCGTCTTCAAGAATGCCGACTGGGATTATAAGACCTTCAATTTCGATTCCGACGTAACCGCCTCTCTGAAGGCCGACAACAACATGATGAACGCCATGGATCCGAACCTGAAGGCGTATTTCGATCGTGGCGGCAAGATCCTGCAATACCACGGCTGGGCGGACCAGCAGATGTCGCCGGGCAACAGCCCGAAGTACTACAAGACGGTGCTCGAAAAGATGGGCGGCGCGAGCAAAGTGATGGACAACTACCGCCTGTTCATGGTGCCGGGAATGGGTCACTGCGCGGGCGGCGCGGGCGCGACCGACACCTTCGATAAGCGGACGATTTTGGAGCAGTGGGTGGAGCAGAAGAAGGCGCCCGAGAAGATCATCGCCTCGACACCGATGGGCAACAAGACGCGCCCGTTATGCCCCTATCCTCAGGTTGCCGTTTATAGCGGAAGCGGGAGCACCGACGATGCCGCGAACTTCTCTTGCAAAGCAAAGTAGGGCGCTCTGCGCCGTTTGGGCCGCTCTCGCGATTCCGGCTTTTGGGGCGACCTGCGAGAGCCTCAGTTCCCTTGCACTGAAAGGCGGGACGGTGACCACGGCGGCTCCGGTCGCCGCGGGAGCGTTTCAGCAACCCGGCGCCCGCGCGGGAGGCCGTGGTGCAAACACCTACGCGAGTCTGCCGGCTTTCTGCCGCGTTGCCGCGACCCTCAAACCCAGCGCGGATTCCGAGATCAAGATCGAAGTCTGGATGCCCGTCTCAAATGATGGCGCAGGTTGGAACGGATCGCTTCAGTCGGTCGGCAATGGAGCGTGGGCGGGAACCATCGGCTACGCCGCGATGGCGACCGCTCTAGGAGCGGGATACGCCGCCGCGAGCACGGACACGGGCCACACCGGCGGCAGCGTCAACTTTGTAGTGGACCATCCGGAAAAGGTGACCGACTTCGCTTATCGCGCCGTGCATGAGATGACCGTCGCGGCCAAGGCGATCGCAGCCGGTTACTACGGGCAGCCGCCGAAGCATTCCTATTTCAACGGATGCTCGACCGGCGGAAGGCAAGCGCTCACGGAGGCAGAACGCTACCCCAACGATTACGACGGCATCATCGCCGGCGACCCCGACGTTATTGCATCGCGAGTTCATGGTGCGCAGCTCTTTGCCGCTCAGGTGGCGCACTCGACTGACGCCAGCTACATTCTTCCTGCCAAGTACCCGGCGCTGCATGCGGCGGCCCTCGAAGCCTGCGATGCGCTGGATGGTATCAAAGACGGCGTGATCGGAGACCCCGAACGATGCCACTTCGATCCGAAAACGATCGAGTGCAAGGGCGCGGATGAGCCTGCGTGCCTGACGGCAGCGCAAGTCGACACCGCGAAAAAGACCTACGCGGGAACGCAAGCGGGCAAACAGAAGTTGTGGGGGCTCGAGCCAGGCAGCGAGACCGGATGGGCCTCGCTTTCCGGGCCGCAGCCGCTGGGGATCGCGCTCGAAACCTATCAGTACCTGGTTTACAAAGATCCCAAGTGGGATTACCACACGCTCGATCCGGTTAGGGACGTGCCGGCGGCGGACAAGGCTCTCGGCCCGATCGGAATGGACGCCTCAGACGCGGATTTGCGGCCGTTCTTCTCTCACGGAGCCAAGCTGATTATGTACCACGGCTGGGCCGATCCTGGGATTCCGCCGGGTTTCAGCGTCGAATACTACAAGAACGTCGCGGAAAAAGTGGGAAAGAAAACCAGCGGCGACGTTCGTCTCTTCATGGTTCCTGGCATGGGCCATTGCGCCGGCGGCGACGGCCCCAGCACCTTCAACGCCATGGCGGCTTTATCGCAATGGGTGGAGCAGGGCAAGGCCCCGGATCAGATTCCGGCTTCCCACGCCACACGCGGCCAGGTAGATCGTACGCGCCCTTTGTGTCCCTACCCGCAGACCGCAGTGTACAAGGGCTCGGGCGACGCTAACGACGCGGCGAACTTTTCCTGCAAGGCGCAGTAGCTACACTTCACGAATCAGCAGCGTCAGCACCAGCGAAACGATGCTGACGATGAGTGAGCCGAGAAACGCTGGCATAAACCCGTCGACGTGAAACGCGACGTGGAACCAATTCACGGCGATGCTGGAAGCCAGCAGAAACGCGATTGCATTAATCACCAGCGAGAACAAGCCCAGCGTCAGAATAATCAGCGGGCAGGAGAGTAGTTTCAGGATCGGCCGCACGGTCGCGTTGATCAGTCCCAGAATCACGGCCATGACGATGTAGGCGCTCCAGGCGTCGTGGCCGACGCGGATTCCCGGAACCAGTTCCGCCGCAACGAACAAAGACAGGCTGGTGACGATCCAACGGATCAGCAATTTCATAGGAGTCTATTGTACGGCGGCGTCGGCCCCGGCCAGGATGCTTCGCACCGCCGGAGAATTGAGAAGCGCGTGGTGCAGCGGCTCTTCCGGTGCGATGGAGCGGGCCAGATCCGTTAAGATCGCCGCAGCGCGGGCGCGGTGATGCGCGGCGGCCGCGCCGTCACCGGTGCGGGAATGCAAATCGAAAGCTGTCTCGTGCAGCCGCCACTCCACCGGAGGCGCGGGATGGACGTGGAGGATCGAAAACGCTTGATTGAGCGCGTTCCACGCTGCATCCCAATCGCTGCGTTCGATCGCGATGCAGGCGGACAATCGAAACGCGAATGCCTTGAAAGCGGGATCGGCGGTGTTCTGCGCAGCCTCCGCCAAAACCGAGGCTTCGGTCTCGGCCTCTTCAACGCGTCCTTGCGCCAGCAGCGCATGGCCTAACCCCAGGCGCGCGAACAGGCGCCAGTACCAATCCATGAAGAAGCGCGGGCGAAGCTGCCGCGCGCACACCTGCGAGAAAATTTCGGCGGCGCGCGCCGGCTCACCGGTCGCCAGCGAGGCGAACCCGGAGGTAACCAAGGCCATGGTGCGAACCTGGCCGGCCGGCTCCTCCGTGTGGCTCGCCAGCAGCATTTCGCCGAGGTAGGCAGCGCCCTGGAAGTCGCATGCCTGCAACTGAAGCCAGGCCTTCAGCCCCCAAAAGATTCCTCGCCACGGCGCGTTCCCGTTGTTCTCTACGGCGCGCTGAGCGGCGGCGATTACGCGCAATTCCTCGCCCCATTGACCCATATGCAACAGAGCTTGCGCCAGGGAAGAATGGGCGGAAAGATACACCACCAGATTGTCGTTCTCCAGGGAACTGGAGATGCCCGCCCGGGCCGTGCGGCACGCGTCTTCATGCCGGCCGAGCACGCTTTCGACGTGGGCATAGAGAATCTCGTAATAAGCTGGGACCTCGTCGCTCAGGCCGCGGATGCGCTCCCGCGCGGATTCACAGATGCGCACGTCCTCAGCGCTCCATCCGTTGGTGACGATGCGCCAGGAGGCGGTCAGCATCTCGGTGCGGGCCTCCAGCAGAGGATCGTCGTGGGTGCGGCTCACCTCCAAAGCGCGTTCGCACAGGGCGATGCAGCGGTCGGGGTCACGGAAGGCGAGGACTCGCGCCAGGCGGGTCAATGCGTCCACCTGCGCGGCCTTGAGGCCGGCCTGCGCGGAAAGCTCCACGGCCCGCTGATCAACGTCGCCGGATTGCTCCATTTCACCCTGCGCGTACAAGGCGTCGCTGACTCGCTCCAGGATCTGGACCTCCAGCGCCGGGCGGGCGTCCGGAGGAATGTGCGGCAACAGATCCATCGCCTGCCGCAGCAACTGAACCGATTCGGTATGCGCGTAGCGCCGCGCTGCATTACCCGCGGTGAGGATCAGGTAATGAATGGCGCGCTTGTAATCGTGCCCGGCCTCAAAGTGCGAAGCGAGCTCCGCCGCGATCGAAAAATCGGACTCCTTGAGCAAGCCCTCCATGCGGGAGGCGATCCGCAAATGAAATTGCCGCCGCTGGCTGGCGGGCAACTGTGCGTCCAAAGCTTCGCGATAGAGGATGTGGCGAAACTCGTACTGCGCTGAAGCCGAGCCGCCTGGCAGTTCCTGAAGGCCGCAGCGGCGCAGCAACTGCTGGCGATTCGCCAGGCCTTCGCAGAACGTCCTCAACGCGGCTGGGATCGTCGGTCAGCGCGGCGCTCACGGCCCAGGCGGAAAACCGGCGGCCGGCCACGCTGGCGGCGCGCAACACGCTCTGCTCCGGGGGGTTCAGCTTATCGATCTGGGCCTCCAACATCTGGCGCAGCGTTTCCGGGATATCCGAATCCACGCGATCTAGCCGCTCCGTGGTCAGCCACCGGCCTCGATCTTCGCGAATTACGCCCTTTTCAATGAGTTGCTCCACCAGAGCGACCATGAACAACGGGTTTCCGTCGGAGCGGCGATAAATCAGGGCGGCCAACAGTTTTGGCAAACCGCTGCCGCCGAACCTGGCGGTCAGGAACTCCTCCACTTCACTTTCGGTCAAGCGTTCCAGCGCAATTTCCCGGCACAGCCGGTGGACCAGAAGATCCTGCTTAAGCGACTTCAACGGGCTCCCCGACAGAATCACTTCCACGGGCCGGTAGGTGGCGACCACCATCAGCCGGGCCACTCCCCGCCGCCGGCCCAATGCGGAAATCAGATCGAGAGTAGAACTGTCCACCCAGTGCAGATCCTCCAGGATCAACACCAACGTCTGCCGCGTGGTCAAGCTCTCCACGGCTTCACAGAATTCCCGCACCATGCGCTCTCGCGTCGCCCCGAGGATATCCCGCTGCAACGCCTCTCGCCGTTCGGGCTTGACGGCTCCAGGAAACTGGATCAGCCAGGCCGGCGCGACGCGGGCCAGGATTTCCACAACCGCTTCGGAGTCCGGACCATTCATCCAATCGCCCAGCGCATCCAGCACCGGATAGTAGGCTTCCTTGCCCCCGAAGCCCTCCATGCATTGGCCACGGGCGACGGTAACGCCGGGGCGGGCCTCGCATTTGAGATGGAAGGCGTCGGCCAGGGTTGTCTTCCCGATGCCAGGCTCTCCGGTAATGAATACAATTTGCCGGTTACCGCGTTGCGCGGCATCGAGACAGCCGTTCAGTTCCTCGAAGATGGGTCCCCGCCCCACTACATTGCCTTCGACGGTCTCCAAAGGCCGGCGTGGGCTTACCGGCGCGGGTGCGGGATTAAACTCGGTTACGGGCGCTATGAACTGGTACCCTCGCTTGGGGTACGTGGCGATGAAACGCGGATTCTTGGGCGGATCGTCTAACGCCCTGCGGATTTCAAGGATGTATTTCCGCAGGACCTCAGGTTGGACGTAGGTGTCCTTCCACAGCCCGTCCAGAATCTGTTCCTGCGTAACCAGGCGCCCCGCGTTTTCCACAAGCAGCCGAAGAATCGAAAAGACCTTTGGCGCCAACAAGATACGCTCCTCATTGCGCCACAAGCACTGGTTGGCCGGGTCCAGCCGGAATGGGGGAAAACTCTTCATTTCAGCCCGTTAGGCCTTAACGCGATTATACAAGGCTCAAGCGGCTTACCATGTCGCTACAAGAACTCAACGAAATCTCAACGTCTCTTTCACGGCTTTGCGGCATCGCTCGCGTATGCTTGGAACTACAGAATAACTGAGACGGTCACGAGCGCTGGCGAGGAGTGAGACGGTTCGCACAAGGCAGATGCGGACCGCTCGGAGGAGCTTCTCGCCAGTGACTCTCGGACGCGCGCCGTCCGGCCCCGGTTATTTCCCCGCCAGTTCGGCGATCTTCGCTTTCAGCTCATCGCTAATGCTGCTGCTGAAAGTGCCTTGACGCTTCCAAACGATACCACCGCTTTTATCGAAGAGCACCACCACCGGTAAAGATTCCTTCTGGACCTCCAGGATCCGCTTCCATTCCTTGGCGTCTCTGGCGATAACCAGGCTGCGATCCAGCAGTTCCTTCGGGGTGCCTTTGCGCATGCTCACTCGCACCGCTCCGCGCGCGACGGCCGGGACGTTTTCCAGATTCACCACCGACCAGGCGTTGATGTTGTCGCCGGAAAGCGATTCCAGCCAGACGGTTACGCGATCTGCGGCGTCATTGCCGAAACCGAACACGCAGGTGGAAATAACGCCGCGCATCACGCCTGGGAAGTCCACTCTTTTCCCGTTGATGGTTTCGGCCTTGTCGTTCGGAAGATCCTGGGCGGCGGCGCACAAGCATCCCGCGAGCAGCAAGGGAACCAGCCGGGCTCGGCGAATCGAAGCAGTCAGTTGAGTCATGCCGGTTAAGGGTGAACCGCCTCCATCCCCCATGTTGCCCCGCGACAAGACTTTACTTGATGTGCCCTTCGGTCAGGTCACGATTATTTTCTTCGCAGGAGTACTCCATGATCTCCCAGTCCGGCCGCAGCGTGAAAGTGCGCGTGTTCTTCCAAGGCTTCGAATAGGCCTTGGGATCGTCCACGGTGACCTCGTAACGGATGTGCTTGGCGTCGGAGCGGGCGTAGCGCTCCGTGACGCGAAGCGATTCCGTAAGCGGATGGCCCACGGTGTCCAGGCGCGTCTTACCGTTGAACCCGGCCGTTTCCACAACCAGGGTGTCGCCGTCCCAGTGCCCGATCGAGGCGCCCATCCAGGTGGGGTCCAGATCCTTGGGAAAGCCGCGGCCGTCTACCGGGACCACGTGGAAAACGTTCCACGCCTCATACAGCACGGCGATCCGTTTGGCGGTCTGAAAAATTTCAATTGGGAAAGGAGAATTCATCGAGCGCGTCAAGCCCTGGGGCAGGCAGTGGCCCGTGTAATCGAACTTTGAGACGTCGTAGCTCTTGAAGTTGTCCTCGCCCCAAGGGGTGAACGGCAGTGGCCCGGCGCCCTGCTGATTCGCTCCGTTCCGGCTCATGTCCGCAACGTAGGGGCGTTCCCAAACGCCGTTCAAATCGGGCTTGCCGTCGGGCAGGCGGGGAATATCCTGGGCTGCCGCGAGTTGCGAAAACACCGCAAGCACCAGGAAAAATTTCAAGCGGCCTCCTGCGCAGATCCTTAGCGATGTAGTCTATCAGGTTGGAGGAAAGATGGCGAAACTGCGCCTCACTTTGGCGTGCTGGAACTACGACCGCACGCGGGCCTTGGCCGATGGCAGCGTAACGCCCGACGGCGTCGAGCTGAACTACCTCAACCTGCCGGTGGAAGAAACCTTCTTCCGCATGCTGCGGCACCGGGAATTCGACGCCGCGGAGCTCTCGCTGTCTTCTTACACCGTCTCGCTGTTCCGGGAAGATCCTCCCTTCATCGCGATTCCGGTTTTTCCGTCACGTTACTTCCGCCATTCGTGCATTTACGTGCACGCGGCGAGCGGCATTCGCGAGCCCAAGGACCTGGCCGGTAAACGCATCGGCAATCCCGAGTATCAGATGACCGCGCCGGTATGGATTCGCGGCATCATGAGCGACGAATATGGCGTGCCCGCCGCCAGCCCCACCTATTTCAGCGGCGGCGAGGAGCAACCCGGACGTCCCGAGAAAATCGCGCTCTCGCTGCCGCCTGAGATCCGCACGCAAGCTATCCCTGCCGACAAAACGCTCTCGCGGATGATCGAGAGCGGGGAGATCGATGCGCTCTACACGGCCCGCGCCCCGTCCAGTTTCGGCCGGTCCCCCAACGTGCTGCGGCTGTTTCCGAACTATGCCGCGGTGGAGCGGGACTACTACGCGAAAACCAAGATCTTCCCCATCATGCACGTGATCGCGGTGCGGCGCGATGTTTACCGGGCCAATCCCTGGGTGATTCAATCGCTGTGCAAAGCATTCCTGGAAGCGCAGAAGCGTGTATACGACGATCTGCACGAGACCGCGGCGTTGAAGTTCATGCTGCCCTGGCTGCTGCCGCACGTAGAGGAGACAGAGCGAGTCATGGGCACGCGCGATTTCTGGCCCTACGGCTTGGAGCCGAACCGGCACGTGCTCAGCACCTTTCTGCGTTACTCCTTCGAGCAGGGTTTATCCAAGCGCCAACTCGATCCCGCCGAGTTGTTCGCGCCGGAATCGCTCGAGTCGTTTAAGATATGACCTCATTCAAGATATGAACCCCTTCCGGATGAGCCGTGGCGACGTCGACGCTACGGTCGCGCAGGTGGGGTTCAACCTGGCGCAGGTGGTCATCCCGGCGTTTCTGCTTGCTCCCGCGGGAATCGCCCGGGAGTTTAGTGTGACGCGATTGCTTCCCGGCTACGCAGCGGGGTACCTGGTCGGCTCAGCCGGGCTGGTGTGGCTCGCGATGAGTCTGGCGAAACGGCAAGGACGCACCGACGTGACGACGCACGTATACGGAAACAACGTGCCCGCGATATTGGCGTTCACGCTTTCCATCATCCTGCCGGTGTTCCTTCAGACCCACGATCCAGAACAGGCATGGAGAGCCGGCGCGGCCGCGGTCGCATGGACCGGAATCGTCAAGCTGGCCGCTGCGCCGTTCGCGGGTGTGCTGCGGCGTATCATCCCTTCACCGGCCGCCATGACCGTGTTTGGGGCCGCGATGTACAGCTATCTCGGTCTGGTTCTGCTGCAACGGATCTTCGATCAGCCGTTTGTCGGAATCGTCGCGTTAGCCATCGTGGCAGTGGGCGTACTGGGGCGCGTTCCGATTACGAAATGGAGAATCCCGCCGTTCCTTGCCGCGTGGCTGGTTCCGCTGGCAGCCGCGATCGCCATAGGCTACGTTCATCCCGGCTGGCCGGCGTTGGCGTTCACCAGTCCCATCTCGCCTCTGCCTTCCCTAATCGAGGCACTGCGCTCCACGCTGCCGTTTTTTTCGGTTATTCTCCCCATCGCGATCTATCAAACGTTACAGGACATCGCGGCGGTGGAGGGTGCCGCCTCGGCCGGCGACGACTATGACGCGCGCGCCGTGGTGGCTTGGGATGCCGCTGGCACGCTGGTGTGCGGCTTGGCAGGCAGTGTAGTTTCTCCGGTGATCTATGCGCTTCATCCGCCTTACAAAGCCATGGGAGCGCGAATCGGTTATGCCGTCTGGAGTCCTATTCTGTTTCTGCTAATTGTTTGCGCGGGACTCACCGTGTGGATCGCGCAGTTATTCCCCTGGTCGATATTAGCGGCGATGATCGCCTATATCGCGGTTGGCGTCGGCACAGCCACGCTTCATCGAGTGGATCGGAAGTACCTCAGCGCGGTCCTGCTGGGGTTGGTATTGCCGGCGGGCGCTGTCGTCTCATCGGCCATTAACTCGGCGCTGCCCGCTCTGAAGCTGCAAGCATCCAATCCAGCTGTTGCGGCGGCGTTGAACGGCTCGATTTACTGGAGTTCCGTTCAGGGGTTGGGCAATGGATTTTTGTTCCTGGTCCTGGTGGTATCCGCCCTGGTTACGGAAATCATTGACCGCCGCTTTGGGCGCGCCGCGGCCTGGTGCATCATCGCCGCGGCATTCTCGTGGTTCGGCCTGATGCACTCAGCGGTGGCCGGCTGGGGCGCGCAACCGATGTATGCCGCCGGATGGATGGCCGCAGCTGCGATCGTCTTTTCCGCCCGCTGGTGGAGCGAGTGAAAAAGCCGGAGCGGGTGAAAAAGCCGGGTGAAAAAGCCCGCCCCTAAGGCCGAGCATTTTGTGTTTGGACGCGCTGCAATCTGGTCCGGTTTCAAGGATTCGCGCCAACGCGGTTCCTCCGCCTGCCATTCGGAACAGACATCTGGACGATTGGCTATCAAGAAGACAAGGTACCTCTCTGCATTGTGCGCGTACTGTGGCCATTAAACGGCAATACCTAAAAGCATAGCGTTTAAGTGCTTGTCATTTGTCCATTTACAGGCCATCAATATATTGCCATTAATCACGGCGGGTTTTATACTGCTTCCAGATTCGTCTTTCAGGTGTCGATCGTCAAACAGGCGCGCCCTGCCGGGCACCCCGCAGAGGCCGCCGAATGAGGAGGTGCGTATGCGCACAGGTTGGTCTTTGCGATTGCTTTTCGTTTTCCTTGGAATTGTCCCGCTAGCGGTAGGCCAAGTTGGCAACGGCACGATAACCGGCACCGTAATAGATCCCGCCGGGGCTGTAGTCGCCGCCGCGCAGGTGCAAGCCAAAAACGCCGAGACCGGCGTGGTATATTCCGGCGCAACCAGCAGCGCCGGGATTTATACCATTGCGGACCTGCCTGTAGGCACTTACACGGTGCAGACGACGGTGCAAGGATTCAAAACCTATAGCCACTCAAACCTAACGGTACAAGCACAAGGAATCGTTCGAGAAGATATCGCGTTGCAATTGGGCGCCGCTACAGAGTCCGTGACGGTTACCGGTGAGGCGTCGTTGTTGAAGACGGAAAGCGGTGAGCTCGCCACCAACGTCACCATCCAACAGATGGATGAGCTGCCTTTACTCGGCATCGGAACGGTCAACGCCGGCACCTCCGGCTACCGCAATCCTTACAACACGCTGCTCACGCTTCCGGGCGTCAGTACTTACGCCAGCAGCGGGCAATTCGCCATTAACGGATTGGGTGGAACCAGCAACGGGAACATGACGGAGACTATGCGCATTGAAGGGCAGGACGCCACTTCCCGCATCTTCGGAACTTACGACTACACTCAAATGGCCCAGCCCGGCGCGGATTCCGTTCAGGAAATCGCCTACCAGACCAGCAACTACGCCCCTGAGTTCGGGCAGGCCGGCTCTGTGGTCATCAACATGACCATGAAGTCCGGAACGAATCAATATCACGGCAGCGGCTTCGACTATTTCGTCAACGAGGATTTGAACGCCGCCGATCCCTTCAGCGTGAATACGAACGGAGTGGGAAAAGTCCGCCCGCTCAACCGCCGCAACGATTTCGGCGGCACGCTGGGCGGGCCGATCTACATCCCGAAGGTCTACAACGGGCATAACAAGACCTTCTTCTTCTTCAGTTACGAAGAATTCCTGGAGCACACCTCTTATGATTTCAGCGACACAGTGCCGAACGCCGCCTACCGCACTGGTGACTTCTCCGCCATCTCGCCCAACGGAACCTGTGCCCTGTGCGCCGGCCTCGGAGTTCAAACCACACCGTTGGGCACCCCGACCGTGCAATTAGACCCCGCCGGCAATCCGGTCTATGCCAACGAAATATACGATCCTCTAACGCGCAAGACCGTAAACGGCGTCGGCGCCGCCAGTCCGTTCATGAACAATCAGGTTCCCGCCAGCCGCATCGACCCCATTTCGGCCCAATTCCAGGGCCTTTTCCCGCAGCCGACCAGCGGCAACCTCTCCGCCAACTACGCCGGCATTATCGGCGGCGGCCGGTATTCGGCGATTCCGGCAGTCAAGATCGACCACAACATCGACGCCAAGGACAAGCTGTCGTTTTATTACTCGGAGAACAACACACAGAGCCAGATTTCCTCCCCGTTGGGAAATGCCGACGGCTTGCCGACAGAGATCGGCGGCTACCGCGGAACCTTCATTCCCACCTACACGGAGCGCCTGAACTACGATCGGACGATTTCGCCGACTCTACTGCTGCATATCGGCGCCGGGTATCTGCACACCAGTTTTAGCGACCGCGCGCCGTTTCTGAACTTCGATCCATCTTCTTTCGGGCTCTCCGGTTTCTTGATCGACCGCCAGTTCCCCAGCATCACGGGCTTATGCAGCACTTCCTTCTTTGTGATCGGCTGCACCAACGCAACCGGCGGCATGCAGAACGTCGGGACGGCCGGTCAAATCCAATCGCTCAACTACGAGGAGAAGCCCAGCTTCAACACCAGCTTGACCTGGGTTCACGGAAAGCACACCTATAAAGCCGGCGCTGAGTTGTACTTGGAGCAGGACTACACCGGCGCCTTCGCCGGCGTCACCATGGCGGTCTCGCCCAATTCCGTAGTCTCTCCCTACTGCATCGCCACTTCGACCTGCGAACCGTTTATTCCAACCAACAGCCTCAATAACTATACCGAGGGCTTCGGTTACGCCAGTTTTCTGCTAGGCGACTATAGCTCCTCCACGCAAACTCCGCAGGAGAATTATCGCGAAGGGCAACAGGTTTGGGGACTGTTCGTGCAGGACTCCTGGAAGGTGACACGCAGACTCACCGTCGATTACGGCCTACGGTGGGATTACGATACCGCGGAACGGGAGCAATTCGGCCGCCTGGGGCAGCTTGCCCAGAATGTGCCCAACGCCAACGCGGGCGGAAGACTGGGCGGCACGCAGTATGCCGCGACGTGCAACTGCAATTTTTACCCGTCCGCGTATCCTTATGCGCTGGGACCACGCGTCGGCGTCGCGTATCAGCTCACGCCTAAGACCGTGCTGCGCGGAGGTTGGGGATTTGTCTACCAGTTTGTCGGCTATCCGGCCGGAGCCACCGTCGGCACCGCAGGTGTGAATTCGCCGAACAACGTGGTCAACGCGTACGTGAACGATGCCTCCCCGGGCTTCATCATTCAACCCACCTGGCCTGTCACCAACAATCCCAGCATCTATCCCATTCCTGGAAACGCGCTGGGCACGGGGAATGCGCCGTATGTGCCCGATCCCCAGCAAAACCGGCCTCCACGCGTGAACCAGTACAGCTTCAGCATCCAGCAGGAGATTACGCACAATTTCGTCATGGAGGCGGCCTTTGTAGGCAACCACGCGGTGTGGATCTCGGGCCCGTATGGCTTCTTGAGCCAGACCTCCGCACAGGAATATGCGATGTACGGGCTGTTTCCGTATCCCGGAACCGGACCTTGCGGTTCCAATGCCCTTACCGTTTGCTCCAGCAACAGCTATAACAACAACAACGATCGCGCGTTGCTTACCCAGCCGCTTAGCAGTCCCGCCGTGATCCAGACCTTGGCTTCGCGAGGTATCACCAGCATCCTCCCCTACGCGGGATTCCCCACAACTACGGCGCTCCAGGGCGCTCTCTACCCCTACCCGCAGTTTGGAGCCCTGGAGCCCGGGGAATCGCCGACGGGCGACTCCGAATACGATTCCTTGCAGATGAAGGCCACCAAACGCTTCTCGCACGGCCTGCAAGCCGGTGGGACGTTCACCTGGGCCAAAGGCTACGCGAGCCCCAGTTCCGGCGCGGGCTTCGGCGCTCCCGCCAATCAGGTGCAAGACTTCTTCAATCGCTCCAGCGAACAGTGGGTGCTGCAACAGCTCCCACCGCTGGACCTGAACTTCAATTTCATTTACACCACGCCCAGCACCCACCACTTCCCGAAGGCGGTGGACTTGATCACCAGGGATTGGCAGATCGGCGGATTCGCCAATTATCAGAGCGGCATGTTTCTAACTCCTCCCAGCAGCACCACCAATCCGGAGTTCCTCCCCAGCGAGGATGTCCGCCAGCCTGGCGTCCCCTTGTACGCGTCCGGCGTGAATCCAAACAATCTGGGCAGTTACAACCCGTACTTCACGCAGGTGCTCAATCCCAACGCCTGGCAGCCTTGTTCGCTCAATTCGGTGTGCGCTGCTCCCGGCACGCTCTATAGCGACTTTAGGGCTCCACGGACTCCCACGGAAAACGCCAACATCGGGCGCAACTTCAGATTCAAGGAGAGATTCAATCTGTATATCCGCGCCGAATTCGTCAATATCTTTAACCGGACGCTGATGCCCGCGCCTCTGACCAACGGCATCGGCGTCAACCCCGCCATCCCGGCCCAGAAAAACGGTCAGGGGATCTACGTCAACGGATTTGGAGTCACCAACGTCTACAACGCTCCGGGAACCTATTACGCGGCTCCCACGCAGGCGACCGCACCGTATCTGGCGCCGCGCACCGGTACGTTGATCGCGCGGTTCTCATTCTGAGGCCGGTTCTCCCTCAGAGCTAAGGGAACGCGCTCGCGAGCTCCCCTTGGCCGGCCGGTCCTTTAGGTGTTCTATCCTGAAGATCGGACCGGCCTCTTTTCATGCGGCTTTTCTGCCTACCTGCGATCGTGTGCATGTCCCTCGGCGCGCTCGCGGCTAGTCGTAGCTTTATCTCATACTCGGTCGCCAAGCCCGCTTTGGAACTGCATCGCGACCGCCTACCCGCGGCGCTGAAAGACGCCAACCAGGCAAAATGGAACGCGTGGAGCCGCCAGCAGGACACGGCCATTCGCGCGCGTCTGGAGCAGGGCGATTTGGACTCCATGGTGAACCTTTTGTTGCTAGGCGCCTCATTCACGAAGCAGCCCCGGATCAGAATGGAGAATCTTACGGAGGCCTCCCGTGCCGGTGTCCTAAAGTCTCGTGTGGACGATCTGGTGGCCGGGCTGCGCAGTCCGGGAGGCAATGAACGCCTCGAATTCCTGAGCGGTTTGGTGCGCGCCAAGGGCCTGGACCCCGGAACGTCCGATGGCGCGCGTGAAACCGGGGTCTTCATCCTCAACAATCTTCAGCGAGTGGTTCAGGAAGCGCGGACCTATAGCCAGCGTGCCGCCGAAGCCGAACGCGCCGAAGCCGAGAGCAAAGGTGTGTCCCATGATCCCGCCGCTTTGCTCGATCGGGCCTCGCTTTTCGCCGACCGCGGCGTTTCCCTCGATACCGGCATCTTTCCAAATTTCTCGATCGAACAGGCCCTGCGGGATCTGAAGAATCGCGGCATGCTGCGGGAAGGACAAGTCGCCCGCGTGGCGGTGATCGGGCCTGGATTGGACTTCATAGACAAGAACGACGCCTCCGGCTACGACTATTACCCTCAGCAGACCCTCCAACCCTTCGCGTTTTACGATTCGCTCCTGCGGCTCAAGCTGGCCGGAGCGGGTGGTATTTCGATGTCGATTTTCGACATAAGCTCGCGCGTGATTGACCACATCCGCCGCGCGCGCGAGCGGGCCGCCAAAAACATCGCGTACACGCTCCAATTGCCGCGCGACATTGCACGCCCCTGGCCTGCCGATGTGATCGCCTTTTGGAAATCGCTGGGCGGCCAAACCGGGACTGCGGTAACGCCGATCCAGCCGCCGGAGGTTTTTCAAGGCTTGGAAACGCGCGCCGTCGAGATTCGTCCGGATGTGGTCCTGGCCTGCCAGCCCGAGAATCTGAATATCGTTCTGGAGCGCATGAATCTTGCTCCGGCGGACCGCTTTGACATCATCATCGCTACCAACATCTTTGTCTACTATGGCCCCCTCGAGCAGACCCTCGCGCTGGAAAACGCGGGCGCGATGCTCAAGCCCGGAGGATTATTGTTGACCAATGACCGGCTGCCTGAGCTTCCCGGGGGTGCGATGAAGCTGGCTGGGGTAACCGATGTCCGGCTCGATAGTCAGGGCGTGGTCTCCCACGACGCCGTGGGCTGGTACCAGCGGCAGTAACCGCTACTTCGTTCCGCGCTCCCGCCGCAGTTCGTCTATACTTCGGAAGTACTCATGCCTTCCGTTGTACCCGGCCTTCTTATCATTTTTCCCTTTGCAGCGATTGCTTTAGCGCAAGCCCCGGCGTTCAGTCCGCTCGCGTCGTTCCCGGCCCAAAAAGCGCCGCTGGCGATCGCGACCGCCGATTTCAACGGCGACGGGATTCTGGATCTTGCCGTCGCCAACGCCGAGAGTGCAACTGTTTCGGTTTTTCTGGGAACCGGTGGAGGCAAGTTTTCCGCCCAGAACATTTTCAATCTGACCGTGGGGTGCCAGGCAGCGTATCTTGCCGCTGCGAGCTTTACGGGTGCGGCGTCGCCCGATCTGCTGGCGGTATGCCCGCTCGGCGATGTCGTCATTCTGCCGAATACCGGGAACGGGAACTTCGGACCGGCGCACGCCACAGTGCTGCCCGCCGGCGCGTGGGTCGGCAATTTGATGCTGGGCAGCATTCATCCCGCCATCGCCGACTTCAATGGAGACGGATTTCTTGACATCGTAATCCCGACCTTCGTCAGTGATCTGAGTGACGATAGCTCGGGAGCCTGGTATTTATTGCTGGGTAAGGGCAACGGATCTTTCCAACGCCCGGCCGCGTTGCCCTTTGTCGGCTACTTGCCGCTGTCAATCGCCGCCGGCGACTTTAACGGCGACGGCCAGCCCGATCTGGTCACCGTCGTTTCCGACCCGAATGGCAACCTTTCGTTGCAGTTCCTGGCCAACAACAGCGGAACCTTTAGCCCTCCTCCATCGAGCATCCAAGTGCCGAACGCCATTGGCTCCCTGCTCCTTGTCGCCGACGTTAACGGCGACGGCAAGCTCGATGTGGTGGTAGCGGGCTCGTCACTGGTGAACAATTTCGGCGCGCTGACCGGCTCCGTCACGGAGGGATCTTCCGCGGTCACCGTTTATCTGGGAGACGGCGCCGGCAATTTCAAGCAAAGTTTCAATGCCGCGCAGCAGTCCTATATGTCCGGCGCGGCGCTGGCGAATTTCCTCGGCACAGGCAAGCTGGATCTGGTGCAGACCATGATCCAGGAGAATATTCTCACAAGCAATCCGCCGTCCGGGGCAATTGAGATTCGTCCCGGCAATGGCGACGGAACGTTCGAGAGCCCCATCACCTTGCCGGTTTCTGCATCCGTGATTCCCACCGATGTCGCCGTGGCGGATTTCAACGGCGATGGCCGTCCGGATATCGTTTTTTCCTCGGTTCCAGCGCAGGGTATAAACGCATTGCAGCTCAATAGTCTGAACTTCGGTGACATCCTGAACCAAATCTTGAGCCAGTTTCCGCTGGGCGACGCAAATATTCTTCTCAATCAGACCGTCGCTCCCACGATTCCCGCGCTTACTTCGGGCTCTGTGGCCAACGGCGCGACGTACATCTCGGGCGGTTTGGTGCCGGGCTCCTGGGCTCAAGTGAAGGGCGCGAATCTGGCTACCGTCAGCAAGTACGTGTGGCAGGTATCGGATTTTGCGGGACTCGGCAATGATCTGCCGACGAATCTAAAGGGGACTTCAGTCACGGTCAATGGCCTTCCGGCTGCGGTCTACTACGTGGATCCGGCGCAAGTCAATTTCCAAGTGCCCTCAGGAGTCTCCGGAACTGCTTCCGTGCAGGTTTCGCTTAACGGTATCGCTGGAAACACGGTTACTGGCGCGGGCTCTACCAATTCTCCCGGCATTTTCCCGGTGACCGTCAATGGCGTCAACTACGCCGGCGGAGTCTTCACGGACGGTAAATACATTGGCGATCCGGCGGTCAGCTCCGCATACCGAAATGCCACACCCGGCGACGCCGTGCAGCTCTTTGCCACCGGCCTGTCGGACTCGCCGGCCGGTGTTCTGGTGACGCAGTCCCCGCTTAGCGGGGTCACGATCACCATCGGGACGGTGACCTTCCCGGCGGATTTCGCGGCCCTTGTCGCGGTCGGCGAGTTCCAGGTGAACTTCACCGTGCCGCAGCAGTTCGCCAACATGGCCGCGGGGTCCTATCCCATCGCCATCACGATGAACGGAGTGTCTTCACCGGCGACGATCAACTCCGTCCCGCCCGGGCCGGTGGTGATCCCGATCCAACCGTAGCGGAGCGAGCGTTACGGCATCCGGCCGGTCCGCAAGGTAAGGATCAGCCCCATCACCAGATCTTCAATCTGCTGCACCACTCCGCGATAGACAGCTTCGGATTGCCCGATCGGATCGCGCACCGTCCACGTCACGATGCGCGCATCGGGCAGAGTCACCGGGTACCCGCTCATGTTGATGACCACGTCGAAGGACTCAGCCATAACCGCTTCCAGGCCCTTGGGGAAGTGTCCTTCGACATTCAGATTGCGCTCCGCCAGCACCTGTTTGGTAAGGGGAGCGATGATCGCCGCTGGGCTCAGCCCGGCGCTCCGTGCGTCCAGGATGTCCGCGCCGTAGGCTCGCGCCAGAGCTTCCGCCATCTGGCTGCGGCAGGAGTTGCCGATGCACAGAAACAGCACTCGCTTCTTGCTCACGGGGGCGGACATCACTGGCGCCGGTTCAACCGGCCTTGGCTTCAGATTCCGGTCCCCGCCCATGCGAGGGCGATTGCCGCGATAACCCTGTTTTACCTCGTCTGGCGGTACCATTCGAGTGTCCGTCTCAATCCTTCCTCGATCGAAAAACGCGGCGCATGGCCAAGCGCGGTCTTGGCCAGTGTGGTATCCGCCATGGAATCCCTAACGTCGCCCACCCGCCGCGGTCCGTATGCCGGCGGGATGCTCACGCCCTCGATCTTCTGCAACAGTTCCCATATAAAGTTGAGCGAGTACCGCCCGCCGTTACCCGCGTTGTACAGTTTGCCAGCTACGCCCGGCGCTTGAGAGGCCTTGCGGCACAGCTCCGCCACATCCTCCACATAAGTGAAATCGCGAGTCTGTTCGCCATCGCCGAAGATTTCGGGAGTCGTGCGCCCAAGCAGGTGTTTCATAAAAATGCTTAGGACGCCGGAATAGGGGCTGGATGGATCTTGGCGCGGCCCATACACGTTGAAGAAGCGCAGTGAGACGGTCTCCAGTCCGAAGCAGGAGTGAAAGACGGAAGCATAGTATTCGCCCATCAGTTTCTGCGCCGCGTAGGGCGATTTGGGCGTCGGCATCATCGACTCAGTCTTGGGTAGCGTCGGGGTATCGCCGTAAGCGGACGACGAGGCCGCATACACCACCCTCCGGACTCCGGCCTGCGACGCCACATGGAAAACCTTGAAGGTTCCGTCGATGTTCACCTGATGCGATAGCTCCGGATCGTCAATGGAGCGCGGCACGGACGGAATCGCGGCCAGGTGGAACACGGTGTCGGCGCCCGCCATCAGCGGCTTAATCGCGTTCCCGTCCCGGATATCCGCGTTATGAAACTCGATTTCGCCGCGGACCTCCTCCAGATTGCTTTCATGCCCCGTCAGCAGGTTGTCGATTACCGACACGGAACCCAGCGGCAGCAGCGTTCGCACCAGTGTGGACCCGATGAACCCGGCGCCGCCGGTCACCACAAATTTCTTCGATACGGACATTCACTCCCCAGTGTACCGGGCCACCACCACCAAAGAGAGCCCGCGCCAGGGAAGCAGCGCGTCAATCCGGCTCAGCAGCCAAACCGACTTATCCCACAGCTTCAGAGCGGGCCGGCTGATGCGCGAACGATGCAACACACGCGAGGAAAACCACCATCCCAGTGCTCCAACCTTGTTGATCTGATGCTCGCGCTCAATGCGGAAGCCTATCCCGGTCAGCATCGCCGCCATCTGCGGAGCGTCAAAGCGGCGCTTGGTTCCCATGCCCCGATCGAGCGTGCCGTATAGCGCGCTGCCTTGCGGAACCAGAGCCAGCAGAGAGCCGCCTGGTTTTAGACACGAGGCCATCGAACGCAGCACGGCTTTGGGATCTTCCACGGTTTCCAGAAGGTTCGCGCAGAGTACGCTTTCGAACTGGCCCTTCCACGGTTCGAAATCCGCGGGCGATTCCGGGTCGAGCCGGCACACGGTGACGTTGGGCGTCTTCAAAAAACGATTCCGCAGCGCGTGAAGATACAGCGGATCTTTCTCTCCGGCAACGTAACACAGCTTCTTGCCCATCAGCCTGCCGGTCATGTTCCCCAAGCCCGCGCCGGCCTCCAGAACCGTATCGCCCAGGTACGGGCGCAGAGTGCGCGTCAGCCAGCTCAGGTAGTTCGGCGTTCCCGTCAGGCTATTGAGAAAGCCTCTTCCGTAAGTCGGGACGTAAAGATCGTCGATGAGCCAGAAGTACAAAATGACGCCGATGGCCTTCACTCCATCTTTCCAGCCGATCTTCTTGCCTTCTTCGTACGTCCGGCCGTGATAGCTGATCGGCACTTCATACACTCGCAGCTTCCGCTTGGACACCTTCATGGTGATTTCCGGCTCGAAGCCGAAACGGTCGGAGCGGATGGGAATGCTCTTGAGCAGGTCGGTGCGAAAAACCTTGTAGCAGGTTTCCATGTCCGTCACGCTGAGGTTGCAAAACATGTTGGAGAACAGCGTGAGCCCTTTGTTCATCACGGAATGCCAGAACGGCAAGACTCGTGTTTGTTCCCCCGCCATGTAGCGCGATCCGAACACCGCATCGGCGTGCCCATCCAGCATAGGCCGCAGCAGCTTCGGATACTCCGACGGGTCATACTCCATGTCGGCATCCTGCACCAGGCAGAAATCGCCGGAGGCTTTTTCGATCGCCGTCCGTACGGCCGCGCCCTTGCCTTGATTCACCGCGTGGCGATGCAGCTTGATGCGCGAATCGGCCGCCGCGAGCCGCTCCAGTATCAGCCACGTTCCGTCGGTGGAGCAATCGTCCACGATGATGAGTTCGCGCTCCATGTTCTCCGGCAGCGGCGCAGCGAGCACCAGGGCGAGGCTTTTCTCAACCACGGTGCGCTCGTTGTACACCGGAATCAGAATCGACAGGAGCATGCGAATCCCTCAGTATAATCAGGTTTGGACCTGCAACCTAAAATTCTTCTCAACTCCGGCCTTCCCGGATATCGTCTGGTTGCGCGCGGCAAGGTGCGCGACGTATACGAGGACGACTCGCATAAAGATGCCCCGCGGCTGCTGATCGTTGCCACAGACCGCATCTCTGCCTTCGATTTCATTCTGGCTAGCGGGATCCCGGGAAAGGGCCGCCTGCTGACGCAGATGACGCTGTTCTGGCTTGATTTTCTGCGGCCCATCGTGCCCAACCACTTTTTGAGTGCGGATATGAGCGGGCTGCCGCCGGAATTTGAGGGCCGATCCATGTGGGTCCGCCGCGCGGAGATGTTCCCGGTGGAATGCGTCGCCCGAGGATATCTGGCCGGCTCCGGATGGAAGGATTACCGGCAAACCGGCAAGCTCTGCGGCATCGCATTACCTGCTGGCTTGCGCGAATCCGACGCGCTTCCAGAGCCAATTTTCACCCCCGCCACGAAGGCCACCAGCGGCCACGACGAAAACATTTCGTTTGAGCAAGCGGCTGAAATCGTGAGCCCGGAAACCGCGGCCAAGCTCCGTGACCTTACGCTGGCGTTGTATCGCAAGGCGGCGGAATACGCCCGCACTCGCGGCATTATCATCGCCGACACCAAGTTCGAATTCGGCGTGGTCAACGGACAGATCATCCTCGCCGACGAGGTGCTCACCCCGGACTCCTCGCGCTTCTGGCCGGCCGATCAGTATCAACCCGGCCGTTCCCAGCCCTCTTTCGACAAACAGTATGTCCGCGATTATCTCGAATCCATCCATTGGAACAAGCAAGCCCCCGCCCCCGGCCTGCCTGATGAGGTCGCCCGCCGCACCAGCGAAAAATACCAGGAGGCGTATCGCATGCTGACGGGCCGCGCGCTGGAGTTTTCAGCGTGAGTCTGCTTGACTTGCTGCTGGCGTTGATCGTCGGGACCTCGATCGTGGCCGGCTTTATCGGCGGCTTCGCGCGCGTGGGCATCGGGTTCTGCGCCGCGATAGCGGGCGTGGTCTTCGGATTCTGGTTCTACAAAATGCCCGCCGCCTGGTTCCACAAATTCATCGCGTCCCAGCCCTTATCGAACATCTTTGGATTCTTGGTCGTGTTCTGGGCGATCCTCGCTGTTGGCGCGATCCTCGCCAAGATTGTTTCCACCCTGTTCAAGTGGACCGGCCTCAGTTTTATCGACCGCATTCTGGGAGGCGCTTTCGGTGCAGTGCGCGGCGCTGTGATCGGCGTAGGATTCGTCGCCGTTCTGCTGGCCTTCGCTCCCAAGCCCCTTCCCAACTGGATGGTGACGTCAAAACTTTTGCCCTATGCCGTCGACGCATCCAATCTGTTGGCCTCCGTCGCGCCCAGCGAATTAAAGGACGCCTTTCACGAAGGAATGGACGAAATTCGGAAAGACTGGGACGAAGAGGTCAAGAAGTCTCAGCGGAAAAAGGGCCAGCCCCAGCGCATGGGCAATAAGGAAGTAATTTGAGCCGCGCCGACCTGCTGATCTTCGATCTGGACGGCACCTTGATCGACTCCAAGCTGGATTTGGCCAGTTCCGTCAACGCCACGCGGGCCTGGGCCGGCTTGCCTCCGTTGGCGCTGGAGCTGGTTAGCTCCTACGTTGGCGATGGCGCCCCCACCCTGGTCCGCCGAATCCTGCCCGGCGCGAGCGAAGAAAAACTGGCCGATGCTCTGCGCTTTTTCCTCGAATACTATCGGGAGCACATGCTGGACGCGACCACACTTTATCCGGGTGTCCACGCGGCGCTCGACCAGTTGCATGACGCTGGCGTTCCGATGGCGGTGCTCACCAACAAACCGGTGCGATTCAGCCTGCAGTTGGTGGAAGGGCTCGCTCTCGACACCCTTTTCTTCCGCGTTTACGGCGGCAATAGCTTCGAGGAAAAGAAGCCGCATCCGCGCGGCGTCGACGCCCTGGTCGCCGAGGTTTCCGCCGCCCGCGACCGCACCGTCATGGTAGGCGACAGCGCGACAGACGTCCGCACCGCCCGTAACGCCCGCGTCCAAGCCTGCGGCGTCACCTGGGGCTTTCAGCCGGAAAGCTTCGCCGCCGTCCCGCCGGACTTCACCATCGACCACATGAGCGCCCTGGTCGAGATAGTCTTGGGTTGACGCAGGCAGCGGTAATCCGTTCTTGGCTCACGCCGCTTGATCCCGCACCCGGATGTCCACAATCCGCGAGGTCACAATCGGCCCCTGATACCCCGGATGCCGAAACTCCATGTGCATTCCGCGACCCAGGTACGCCGCCTTCAACATCGACCCACCCCAGTTGGACCCGCTGATGCGCACCAGCACCGGCTCCGGGCAGAACTCGGGATGCCCGGAGATCAGCGCCGATCCGTCCTGCCGCACCACCAGCCGATAGCCCCGGTTCTGCGTCACCACCTCAAGCTCCGCATCTTCTGGCAGATCCCGCAGATACACTCCGCCCTCAATCTCGCTCTGAATGATGTTGCCATTGATGCGGTCGCTCAGGTTTTGGTGCGGCTGGAACATCAAGCCACTATTTTAACGCCCCTCGCAACGCCCTGCGTACAATGGGAAGTACCCCATGGGAGTCTTCTATTCTTGGCCCGATCTGGTGCAAGCTCGCGCGCGTTGGCGCGCCGACGCCAAGACGGTCGTCTTCACCAACGGCTGTTACGACCTGCTTCACCCCGGCCATGTCCGCTTGCTGGAACGCTCGCGTTCGCTGGGCGACGTGCTGATTCTCGCGCTCAACACCGACGCCAGCGTCGCGCGTCTCAAGGGTCCCACCCGTCCCTTGATTGACCAGGACACTCGCGCCCGCATGGCCGCCTCTCTGGCCGCTGTCGATGCGGTTGTGCTCTTCGACGAAGACACCCCGCGCGAGCTCATCGCCGAAGTCCTGCCCGACATCCTCATCAAGGGGGCGGATTGGGCGCACTTCGTCGCTGGACGTGAAGAAGTGGAAGCCGCGGGAGGCAAAGTAATGCTGCTCCCGCTCGAGCCCGGTTTCTCCACCACCAATATCGAAAAGGAACTGCTGGCCCGAACGCACCCCGCTGCCGTTCCTCAGCCGTGACTCATCCGGCCGTCCGCGATCTCTTCCATACCCTCAACCGGCATGAGGCGTTTCAGGATTTGGTCGCGAAGCTCGTACGCCGCGAACCGGGACCTTTCGCCCTTTCTGGCCTGACGCCCGCGGCCAAGGCGCTTTATCTCGTGCTTGCCTGGCAGGCGACCGAAAAGCCTCTCCTGGTCCTGGCGGACGGCAACCAACGCGCCGAATTGCTGGCGGAACTCTGCGAAGCATTTTTCGCATTATTGATCGCTCGCGCCGAAGCCGGTTATCCTCAGTTACTCCCCGCCTGGGACGTGCTCCCAGGCCAAAAGCTCTCGCCCCATACCGAAATCGCTGAGCAGCGCGCCATCGGCCTCTGGCGCGTGTCTACCGGCGCCGCGCCCATCACCATCGCCCCGATCGGCTCCGCCATGCTGCGTGTGCAGGACGCCGCTTACTACCGTCGCCTCGCTCTCGACCTGCGCGTTGGTGAAGAGCTTCCTCTCGACGCCATCGAGGCTCATCTCCTCTCCATCGGTTATTCCCGCCGTGACCCCGTGGAGATGGTCGGCGAGTTCTCCGTGCGCGGCGGTATTCTCGACGTCTTCGGCGCCGAAAGCGCCCGCCCGCTGCGCGTCGAATTTTTCGGCGATGAAGTCGAATCCATCCGCCGCTTCGAAGTCGAATCGCAGCGCTCCGTGATGAAAATCTCCGAGGCGCAGATTCTCCCCCTTGCGGAGCAACCCCGTTCCCGCAATCAAGAGCTGTTTCCCGGTTGGGAGTTCTCGGCCGCGCTAACCGAGCCTCGCCCGCAATCCCTGCTCGATCTCGCCGAAGGGTTCACCGTGGTCCTGGATGAGCCGGAGCAACTCAAGTCGGCGTCGGAACGCCTGTGGAAGCGGCTCGATCAAATTCAAGCGCCCGAGATCGCCGAGGCCAACTTCTTCGCCTGGGAGCCCTTCGAAACGCGCCTCTCCGCCCACCCGCGCGTCGATCTCCGCGAGCTTGACCTCGACCCCTCCCATCCCCGCATCCCCACGCGCCCGTCTCTCGCCTTTCACGGCAACATGCAGGTCGCCGTAGCCGAAGCGCGAACTATGGTGGAGCAAGGCTATCGCGTGGCTTTCTTCGCGCCCACCGCCGGCGAACTGGAGCGCTTGGCCGACATTCTTCGCGAATACTCCGTCCCCTTCCAACTCGGCCTGGCGCCGAATGAGGCCGCGTCTCCTTATCTCGCCGAGCGAGCCTATCTCGCCGGTCCGGTCGCCAGCACCTATCTCATCAAGGGCCTGGTGCGCCGCGGCGTGATCTTTCCCGATTCCTCCGTCGCCTTCATCGGCATGGAGGATCTCTTCGACGTTTCCGAAATGGTTGCCCGGCCCGGCGCCACCAAGAAGCAGCTTGCCGCCTTCGCCTCCGATCTTGCCGATCTCAAGCCGGGCGACTACGTCGTGCACGCCACCCACGGCGTCGGCCGTTTTGCAGGTTTGCGGGAGATCGTTCAGGGCGAACAAAAGGGCGATTTCATGTTGCTCGAGTACGCCGCCGAAGCCAAGCTCTACGTCCCGCTCACGCGCATGGACCTGGTCGAGAAGTATCGCGGCGCAGGAGAAGCCGCCCCGGCTCTCGATAAACTCGGCGGCGCGAGCTGGACCGCCCGCAAATCCCGCGTCAAAGCCAAAATGCGCGACATGGCAGATGAGCTTTTGAAGCTCTATGCCGAGCGCCGCATGGCCGAAGGCTTCGCCTTCTCGCCCGATTCCAACTGGCAACGCGAGTTCGAAGACTCCTTCGATTACACCGAAACCAAGGATCAGCTTCAAGCCACCAAGGAGATCAAGCGCGATCTCGAATCCCCGCACCCCATGGATCGCTTGCTGTGCGGCGACGTCGGCTTCGGCAAAACCGAGGTCGCCATGCGCGCCGCGTTCAAAGCCCTCGGGCGATGGCAAGCAAGTCGCCGTTCTGGCCCCCACCACCGTCCTCGCGCTGCAGCACTTTGAAACCTTCAAGCGGCGCTTCGCGGCTTTTCCCGTGCGAGTCGAGATGTTCTCCCGCCTCACTCCAGCCAAGCAAATGAAGGCCGCCATGGAGGATCTGGTCGAAGGCAAAATCGACATCGCCATCGGAACCCATCGCTTGTTCTCCAAGGACATTCAGTTTCGCGATCTCGGCCTCCTCGTCGTCGATGAAGAGCAGCGCTTCGGTGTGCGCCATAAGGAGCGGCTTGAAGCAATTGCGCAAGAACGTTCACGTCCTTTCCATGAGCGCCACGCCCATCCCCCGCACGCTTCACATGTCGCTTCTCGGCATCCGCGACATGAGCGTCATCGAGACCGCGCCCAAAGACCGTCTGGCCATCCACACCGTAGTCGCGCATTTCGAGCCCGACCTCATCCGCGCCGCGATCGAGCAGGAGTTGTCCCGCGGCGGCCAGGTCTACTTCATTCACAACCGGGTCGATTCCATCTTTGCCCGCGCCGCCTGGATTCAGGAGCTGGTTCCCGGCTGCCGCGTCGGCGTGGGTCATGGCCAGTTGGATGAGAAGGAGCTGGAGCGCGTGCTGCTCGCCTTCATGCACCGCGAATACGACGTATTCGTCTGCACCACCATCGCCGAAAACGGCCTCGACATCCCTCTCGCCAACACCATGATCATCGAGCACGCCGAGCGTTACGGCCTCTCCGAGCTGTATCAGCTTCGTGGCCGCGTGGGCCGGTCGAATCGAAGAGCGTATGCGTACTTGCTGGTGCCCCCCGACGCCGAGCTCACCGATATCGCTCGCAAGCGTCTCGCCGCTCTGCGTGAGTTCTCCGACCTGGGCGCCGGATTCAAGATTGCCGCTCTCGATCTCGAATTCCGCGGCGCGGGCAATCTTTTAGGCGGCGAACAGCACGGCCACATCGAAGCCGTCGGCTTCGATACCTACATCCGTCTGCTGGAGGAAACCGTCCAGGATTTGAAGGGCGAGGAGCGGCCGCTGGAAGTGCACTCCGCTCTGAACCTGGGGCTCGACATCCGCATCCCCCCCGAATATATCGCCGATGAGCAACAGCGCCTGCGTGCGTATAAGCGCATCGCCGACATTCGCGATGCCGAGGAAGCCGAAAAAATTCGTGGCGATCTGGCCGACCGTTACGGCCCGCCGCCGGAAGCCGTCGAAACGCTCATTCAATTCGCGCTGCTCAAAACCAAGGCCCAGCACATCGGCGTTGAGGCCGTCGATCGCCGGGGAGCTGCGCTCAACATCAAGTTCCACCCCGCCTCTAAAATCGAGCCGGCGCGGCTCATGGCCCTGGTTTCCCAAAACGCCGGCGCTCAGTTCACTCCCGCGGGAGTCCTTCGCCTGCCCCTGCCCGCGCATTCTGAGAAAGCTTCTGCCGTCTTGCAGTTCACCAAAGATTCTCTGGACAGCTTGGCCTAGGTTTTATTTGCGTTGTTCATTTGCGTCATTTGCGGCTAATTTACAATCTTCGAATCCGCTTGGAACTTGCGATAGTCGTGGAACTGCATATCGATCTCGTCGCGAATGGGAAGAAACAGCGCCGCGCGTCCATTGAAGCGGATGCTGGCTCGCGCGGGAAGCCAGATTTCGTCGTTAACCCGCGTCTGCTCGAACGTCACCGTCGCGCCAGGATCGATCTTCAGCATGCCGAATCCATAGGACAGCTTCCCTGTCGCTTGCGCCTCTACCTTTACCCACTGATACTCCGCCTGATCGATCCACATCTTGCCGCGCATGTTTTGAATTAGCTTCGCGCCCCGCGCCTTGGGTTGGTATCCCAGCCTCGGCTCGCCCGAGATCACCCACGCCGGCTTGCCGCTGACGTCGTCCACGCCCAAAAGCTTGAAGTTGAACTCTTCCGGAACTTCGTCCAGAAACTTGCGCTCCTCCTGCCGCTCCCTGGCGAGCTTCGCTTTATCCGCCGCGGATTCGTTCTCCCGCCGCGCGGTCTCCTTGTCCAGTTTTTCTTGTTCCTTGTGAGCGTCTCTCGGCGAAAGCGGCTTATCGTCGCGCTCGACCAGACGCTCGTAATCCTGCCCGCCCAGGATCATCACTTCGTACGTGTCCGTTTCTGTCTTTTTGATTTTTCCGTGGCGGTCGAAGGTCTTGTCCTGGTCGTGCTCCAGATAGGTGTAGTTCTTCAGCCGGTCGAAGTTCAACAGATCGTTCTGCACCGAACGCCGGATGATTTCTTTGGCGTCCTGCCCGAACGCCAGCGGCGCGATTAACAGCAGCGCCCAGCGCCTCATACCACCATCATGGCGCAAATCCGCCGCGCGGGTCCGCGGAGCGACCGCCACATTCCCGGAACCACCTCGGGCGGTCCTCATCGGTCGACCTTACAGGTTAGGTACGGCGGGTTCGGCACAGAGAGGCGTATGATGTTGAAGCACCCCCAGCATCGAAATCCGATGCGTGATAAGAAAGAAGAAAGCTGGTGGCCTGAAGATACACATGAAATCCAACAACAGCATTTCCACGATCTCCGTGGCTTTGGCGGCGGTGGTTGCGGGAGCGACCATGCTTCTTGCACAGTGGCCGAAACATCCCACCGACGGGCCAAGAACCGAGGACGGTAAGCTCGACTTGAAGGCGCCCGCACCGAAGGCTCTGGACGGACATCCCGACCTTTCGGGTCTGTGGCAGCCGATGCGCCAGAATTTCGGCAGGGGGAACGCCAAAGGGACCGCCAAGGGCAAAGCCGCGCCGCCGACACGTGCGCCCGGCGAGCCGCCGGCAGCGCAGTTCGGCGATGTCGGTGCTGGGTTTGAGAAAGGGCTCCCTTTCACGGAATGGGGCCGGAAGACCCGCGACGACCGCAAGGCGAACAATAGCAAGGACAACCCCGACGCCAACTGCCGGCCGCTCGGATTGATGCAGCTCCACACGCATCCTTTTGAAAAGAAGATTGTGCAAGGGAAGGACGCGATTGTGATCATGTACAACGCCAACAATGACGTCCGCCAGATCCTTACGAACGGCCAGACCTTGCCGGAAGTGGGTCCTGCGCTTGCGCCCTGGTGGTACGGCTACTCGGTGGGCAAGTGGGAAGGCGACACATTGGTGGTCACCACCGTGGGATTTCGTGACGATGTCTGGCTGGATGTGAATGGAAGTCCTCTTACAGGCACCGGGAAAATTGTGGAACGTTTCACGCGCCTCAACTTCGGTACGCTGCAGATCAACGTCACCATCGAGGATCCGAAGGCGTATACGGAACCGTTTACTGTCCGCGTGATGCAGCAAATCATGCCCGATACGGAACTCTTCGAGTCGGTTTGCGAGGACCGGGACGCGGTGCACTATGTGGGCGACTCGGATAGCAAGCAGAAAGCTGGGGGGCAGAAATAACCGCCCCGGCCAACGTTCTGGCCAAAAGTTAATTTCCCGCGGCAGCACCCATAAGGCGTTTTACCGATCCCGGCCGCTTCGGAACCCGCCGATTGTCATCGTGGGGGCTCCGCAACGCGTGCACTTCTCTAAATTCGTTTCCGCCGTCGTTCAATCCGGCTTGCTCGCCGCAAGCGCTTACGCGCAAAACTGCCGGCCGGGATCCGCTGAAATGGACTTCAACATCCAGTGCGCCTGTGTCAAAGACCCGGCCAGTGAGCAGTGCCAGCTTTACCAACGCAACCAATCGATGTACGACGGCAAGGGAATCCAAATGCAGCCGTTGCAGGGGACGGTTGGCGCGCAGAAAACGGCTCCCCCGTCCGGTAGGGCGGTGCAGGCGAATGTGCCGCAGCAGCGTACGCCGGTAAGTCCAACGCTTCTTCCGGCCAACACGCCGTTCTGGCAAATGCTGCCGGCGGGAACCCGGATCGCGGTCGGAATGCGGCCTCAATGGCTGACCGCCTCGCCGCTACTTGACCAGGTGCTGAGCCTGGGCGGGCAGATGGGCGGACAAAACATGGATACTATACGGCGGGAGCTGGCGGGCGTGGACACCGTGATCATGGCCAGCACGCGGATCGGGGGACCTCCTCTGATCCTGGCCCGGGCAGCGGATGTGGTTCGAGCAACCAAGGCTGAGCGAGATCCGTACCGCTATGTGGATCCCGATACGATTCTGGTCGGGGATCCAAATGAGACCAATTCCGCGATGCGTAGGCTGTTCTCACAGGACCCGGTGAGCGCGGAGGCCGGGATGGCGGGGCGCGTGGCAGCCTGGAGCGACGTCTGGCTGGTGATGGACCCGAGGATGACGCCAGGCATGGCAACCCAGCTTCCGGGAGTGACGAAGATGACGGTGGGTATGGCAATGCGCGATGGCCTGACGATGGAAGCGTGGCTGGACACGCCGAGTGCGTTCGTTGCGAAAAATCTGGCGGCGCGGTTGCAAAAGAATCCGCAAGGGACTCCGCTGTTCACCCAAACGGGCAGCACATTGCCGGTCGTGGAACAGCGCGACAACGCTGTACTAGTGTATGCGCGAGTGACACCGAATCAGCTCACCGGATCGACAGTCCCGCAGGCAGCGCCCGCTCGAGTCCCTGCTCTCGACGTTGTGAAGCGCAGTAAGGTTGCCGGGGTCCAGCCGGGAATGGACCGCGCGGCCGTTGAGGCGGCGCTGGGCAAACCGCATTCGGTGATGGCGATTCAGGGGGCCGACCAGGCGATCGAAACGCTGTTCTACAATCTCGACGACCAGAGTACAGCCCGGGTTCGGATGGTCGACGGCAAGGTCGCATCCGTTCAGTTTTCCGACTGACGTTCGGCCGAAGACCGCAGCCAATCTTCTCTCCCCGCTCCGATCCCGGTAAACTGTGTGCAGCCGGTAAACTGTGTGTAGCCGGTAGACTGTGTGTAGATGGATCTGCGCCCGCTCCTTCAGTTCGCCAAGGACTACGCCTCCTGGGAGATCCTCGGCGCCGTCAGCGCTTTTTTCGGTAAGGACCTCTTCAAAAGCAAGACCGCCAAGGCCAAGGATATGGAAAAGGCCGCGAAGGACGGCGCTACCTTCCTGACTCCGGACGGCTGGGAGACCGACCGCCTCCGCTTCGAGAACCGCGACCCGATCAAGCCGCGCTGAAGCTCTAGTTCCCCGCGATCAGCCTTAGATCCCCGACCCCTCCGGTAATGTCCATGTGAATCGTCACGCTCGACTTTCCCAAGGCATCGTTGGTATAACGATGCCCGTCCTGGTGCAGACCGGCGGCGCTAATGTCGCCGATGCCGCCCGTGGCCGTCGCATCGATGCCCACGCTATTGGGTACATAGATCGTCGCGTCTCCCGCGCCCCCATGGATGCTGACGTCGTAGCTGCTTTTCGGCGCACCACGCAGGTCGACCTTCAAATCGCCCGCTCCCATGTTCATCTCCACGCGGCGCAGGTTGAGCCCGCCCAGTTTCAGGGTCGCGTCTCCCGCGCCCATATGCGTCACGAACTCGATCGGCACATCGCGATTCAACCGGATATCCCAGTCGTTCCTCGTGTTCTGGAAATGCGGCCGAGCTGTCCGCTTGACGAATCTCCAGATCGCCCCGCCCAGCGGAGCTGTGGTAGCTCACCTGCGGCTTCCACTCCGGCACGTTGTAGTCGAAGTCGGCCGTGGCCAGCTTCTCCGTGCCGCCGTCGATCTTCAAATCGCCGCCGCCCATGTTGAGCGTCACGCGCACGTACTCTGCGTTATCGCGGTCGACGCTACTGGAATCGTGCTGCACCGGCCCAGCCGGCCGCATTCCACACCCCGCGCAGGCCAGCACGCAGGCCAGCAGCGATCCTCCCATTAGTTGCTTCATTTCCCCCTCCCGTTATTTGTCCCCACTATCCCTCGCGAGAGCGGCCGCGTTCGCCAAACCGCCGCGCACAGCCCCAGGCGAAACTAACCCATCACATTTTTCATCAACGCTATACTAGCAATTGATGCAGACTCGCGCGGTCGCCACCATCACCGCGATCCTGGTGGACGATGAAAAGCTCGCCTCGGACGAGCTTGCGTATCAGCTTCGGGATTTCCCCGACATCGAGGTCGCCGCCACTGCCTCCAACGGCCTGGAAGCGCTGAAATTGATCGAGGATTTAGAGCCGGATCTGGTATTCATGGACGTCCAAATGCCCGGTCTCGACGGTATGGGTGTGATCCGCCGTCTGCGCGAATCCGCGCGCGATTCCGGCGTTCCGCTTCCGCATTTCGTAATGGTCACTGCTTACGATCAGTACGCGGTGGAGGCATTTCGCTGGGAAGCCCTGGACTACTTGCTCAAGCCTCTCGAAAAAGAACGGCTGGCGATGGCCGTGGAGCGCGCCCGCAAAGGCGTGGCCGAGCGGGCCAAAACCGCGCCTCCGGATTTGCCTCCGCCCAAGCCAACGCTGCAACGCACCAAGCTGTTGGTGAAGAGCAACCAGCGCAACTTCATCGTCGACGCGCGCGAGGTGGTCTACGCGACCATCGAAGACGGTCTGATTACCGTGGTCGCGTCGAATCTCGAAGGCCAATCCAATTACCGCACCATTGAGGAACTGCAATCGAACCTCGATCCCGAGACCTTCTGGCGCGTGCACCGTTCCTACCTGGTCAACATTCACCGCATCAAGGAAGTGGTGCCCTGGTTCAAGTCCAGCTTCCAGTTGCGCATGGACGATAAGAAGCAATCCGAGATCCCGGTGAGCCGTGTGCAGACCAAGCGCCTGCGAGCCCTGCTGAAACTGTGAACCGTTATCTTGAGGATGTCTCCCCCGGGGATCGCTTCCCCGGCGGCTCCATCGAAGTTAGCGAGGCCGAATGCATGGAGTTCGCGCAGCGCTTCGATCCCCAGCCCATGCACGTCGATCCTGAGGCTGCGGCTCGCTCCCGCTTCCAGGGTTTAATCACCAGCGGATGGCATACTGCCGCGCTGGTGATGCGGCTGATCGCTCTGGCGAAGCCTCTGGGCGATACGGAAGTGCTCGGAATTGGAATAGACAACCTGCGCTGGAAACTGCCCGTGCGTCCCGGCGATACCCTGCACATGGAAATGGAAATCCTCTCGGTGGAGGGCTCCAGCTCCAACCCGCGGTTCGGCATCGTGAAGTTCCTCATCACCACCCGCAATCAGCGCGGCGAAATCGTGATGACACACTCCCCCGTTTGCTGGGTCCCCCGGCGGCCATAGGCGGCAGTCGCGATGCCCGCGTTATGATGACGGTGTGCAAGAGCTGCGTCGAATCACGATTGATCCCGAAGTAATGGGGGGCAAACCCTGCATCCGGGGAATGCGGGTCACGGTAGGCATGATCGTGGAGTCGATAGCGGCTGGCCGCACTCCCGAAGACCTCTTGGCCGACTTCCCTTACCTTCAAGAGGAAGACATTCGGGAGGCCTTGGCCTTCGCTGCGAGTTTAGCCCAGGGGCGCGAAATCCGCCTGGCAGGCTGATGGATGCGGCTGTTGGTGGACATGAACCTCACGCCGCGCTGGGTCCCGGCGCTGGAAGCGGCGGGCCACGAATGTGTCCATTGGATGGGCGTCGGACCGCCCCATGCATCGGATACCGTCGAACGGGTTTGTACTTCTCACCAATGACCTGGATTTCCCGCGCATCCTGGCCCATATCTGGCCGGGAAGCCCAGCGTCATCCTTCTCTGCGGCGAGCCGTTGGCGCCCGAATTGCGCGGGCCTGCGCTGATGGGCGCAATAGCTCAGTGCGTGACGGAGCTCGAATCCGGAGCGGTCCTGACCGTCGACTGGTCGGGTCGCCCTCGGGCCCGCTTGCTTCCTCTCAAGTAATCCGTGGGAAGACTTTCCGCACTCCCCGCTCGTCATAATGGGTAGGAGTGGCGCCCGAACTTACCGTCGATAGCCCGGCGAAGCCGCAGGTCGAAAGCCGCGCGGCCAAAACCCTGCGCGACGTCTTCCAGTCCGGCCGCCCGCTCACCTACGTCCGCACCACTGAGGAGCAGCGGGTCAGCGCCGCCCTGCGCGAGGTTGCGCTCGGCTGGCCCACCCCGATTCCCGTATGGTCCTGGAGCCTCACTGAGGGCATGCACCGCGATGACGGCGTAAAGCAACCCGGGACCGAATCTCCCCGCGCGGCTTTGGATTTTATCCTCGCCCACAAAGGCCCTGGCATCTTTCATCTTCAGGATTTCCACGAACCTCTTCGCGAATCGCCCGAAATCCGCCGCCGCCTGCGCGACGTCTACCAGTCCTGTCTCGATCAGGACAAATTCACCGTCATCTCTTCGCCGGTCCGCTTTATCCCCGAAGAAGTCGAGCGCAACGTTCTGTTCCTCGAGCTGCGCCAGCCCGATCGCGTCGAACTCGCCGAGTTCATCCGCACACAGATCCCCGGCCTATCCGATGAAGTGGTCCTCCAATTCGCGAACGCTCTCCAAGGCCTGACGCTCGATGAAGCCGGCTACGCCCTGCGCCGCGCCCGCTCCTCCGGCGTCACGCTCGGCACCCAAGCATTGCCCGCCCTGCTTGAGGAAAAGCGCCTTCTGGTGAACCGCGGTGGCGTCATCGAGTTCATCTCCGAAGGTACCCGGTTGAGCGACGTCGGCGGCTTGGAAACCCTCAAGAGTTGGCTGATCGAGCGCCGCAAGCTGTTCGAGCTTCGCGACACCTTGAGCGCCGAGATCGTCCCCAAGGGTCTGTTGATGATGGGCATCCCCGGCTGCGGCAAAAGCCTTTCGGTCAAGGCCATCGCCAACCAGTTCCAACTCCCGCTCTACCGCATCGACATGATCGAGATTTTTTCAGGCCGCCATGGCAAGCCCGAGGGCGCCTTCGTCGCCGCGTGCAAGATGATGGAGGACATGGCGCCCGCCGTGCTGTGGTTCGACGAAATCGAGATGGGCATCACCTCCACCGAATCCAGCGGAGAGCAGGGCCGCATCTTCGCCTTCTTCCTCACCTGGATGCAGGAAAAGGCCCGCGGCCTATTCGTCGCCGCAACCGCCAATCGCATCGACCTTCTTCCCGCCGAGATGATCCGCAAGGGCCGCTTCGACGAGGTTTTCTTTGTCGACATTCCGAACGAGGATGAAATCGTCGATATTTTTCGGATTCACCTCGAGCGCCGCGGCGTGGATGTTTCCACCATCGATGTGGAAAAGCTCTCCCAGTTCACCACCGGATGGACGGGAGCCGAAGTCGAGCAGTGCGTGATCTCCGCCATCACCCGCGCCAAACTCGCTGACCGCCCCATGGTCGAACAGGACCTGATCAACATCGCCGTCAAGCAGGTCCCTCTCTCGCGCACCATGAAGGAGCAGATCAACCACATCCGTGGTTGGGCTTTCGAGCGCGCCATCCGCGCCTCGCCGCATCGCAACCGCGGCTAGCTGGCTATAAACTAAGCTAGCGCGGCCCGCCCAGATCTTTCATCAGGTTCTCCGCCAGCGCAAGCTGATTCACGGTTCCCCGCATCACCAGCGCTCTTTGCGCGCTGTAGGTGAAAACCCGCCGGACTCCCGTTGCTGTCCGGATCGCGTTCGCCTCCGTCTGAAACTCCTGAACCGACGCCGTTTGCGGTAGATGATATACGTGCACAATATCGTCGGCCGCGTCCGGAACGCGGTATTCCGGCACGCCTTGCTCCGCAGGTTTATCCAGCTCCGTTAGCAGCCATTGCGCCATCGTCAGCTCATTCGATGTTCCGCGCACGATCACCGCGCGAGGCGTGTTGTAAGTGAACAGCCGCCGGATCTCTGCCGTTGTACGCACCGCGTTGGCGATTTCCTGAAAATCCTGGACCGTCTTCGCGTTGCTCACGTACAACACCTGCAGATGGTCATTGGGCGTGACCGTATCTACCTCCGTCGCTCCGCTCCCCGGAATCTGCCCCGCCGACGCCCGGTCCAACTCTACCGCGACCCATTTCGCCATCGCGATCTGCTCCGGTGAGCCTCGCACCGCCAGCGCCCGGCCCGCGTTGTACGTGAACGCGCGGCGAATCTCGGTCACCGTCCGCAACGCGTTGGCCATTTCCTGAAAGTCTTGTACCGTAGCCGCGTGTGGCAGATACAGCAACTGCAACACGCCGCTATTTGGAACCGGGCGCCCGCGGCCGTCCTCTTCCGTTATTCCTTTGTATTCGGGACCGAGCACATCCGGAACCGGAGCAACCGCCTGATCCAGTTGCTTCACCAGCCAACCCGCTGCTGTCACCTGCTCCTCGGTCCCATGCACCGTCAGTGTTTTTTGATCGTTGTCCGCCTTCACGTCCCGAATCTCCATGATGGTGCGGATGAGATTGACGATCTCCTGAAACTGCTGCACCGTCTCCGCGTGCTGGAAGGTGAACACCCGGTCTTGCAATGCCGAAGGCCCTGTCTGTGTCGAGGGCGCTGTCTGTGCGAACGCAGCGGGAGCCATCACAGCCGTCATCGCGAGCCCGATCGTGATTCTTTTGCGCATGTTCGTCCTTTCACCAGATCGAGACGCACCGTGCGGCCTGAGCGTGCAGAGCGATGCTATTCTTGTGGCTTATGCGTCTCTTCGTTGTTTTGCCCCTGGCCATCGTACTGGCCTCGTGTTCTTCGTCGCCGTCTCCCGACGCCCAGAAGGCCGTAGCCGAGGCCGTTGCGTCTAGCCCCGCTCCCGCTCCGGCGCCCCCTCCGGCCGCCGACCCTTACCTCGAAAAAGCCGCCGCTGAACCCGGAGCCGTCAAGACTGCCAGCGGTCTCATCTACAAGCAGGAGCGCGCCGGTACCGGCCCCTCGCCCAAAGCTACGGACACCGTGACGGTGAACTACCGCGGCACCCTCACCGACGGCACGGAATTCGACAGTTCCTACAAAGGTGGCAAGCCGCTCAGCTTCCCGCTCAATGGAGTGATCGCCTGCTGGACCGAAGGCGTCCAAATGATGAAGGTGGGAGGCAAAGCGCAGTTGGTCTGCCCCGGTTCCATCGCCTACGGCCCGAATCCCCCGACAGCAGCCATTCCACCGAACGCCACACTGGTCTTCGAAGTCGAGCTGCTCAAGATCGGCAGCTAACTTCCGGCAGCTAACTTCCGCCGTCTCAAGACGTTAAACTTTCAACCTCCCACGGTCGATTCAAGACTGTGGAAGCCCTCGCCAAGCCTCGGGTCGCGGTGCGCCTGCTCGGCGCTTATTCACGCTTCGCCAGCCGGGAGGCCCTGGCCTGCGCGGCCATCTTTTTCCTGACAATTGGGCTGCGGTTCTCCCTCCGGCCCTGGCTTCCCGTTCCCAATCCGACCATCCACGACGAATTCAGTTACCTGCTTGCCGCGGACACCTATGCCCACGGCCGCCTGGCCAATCCGACCCCTCCTTTCTGGCAGCATTTCGAGACGTTTCACGAACTGCAGCAGCCCACCTACGCCTCGAAGTACCCGGTGCTGCAAGGCTTGGCGCTCGCCGTGGGTCAGAAGCTGTTCGGAGAGCCTTGGATTGGAGTAGTTCTCACCTCGGCGTTGATGTGCGCGTCTGTCTGCTGGATGCTGCAGAGCTGGATCTCAGCCGAGTGGGCCTTCTTAGGCGCATTCTTATTTGCTTTTCGTGTTGGCGTGCTGAGCTACTGGATGAACTCCTTCGAAGGGGGCGCCGTACCCGCCATCGGAGGCGCGCTGGTTCTCGGGGCCGTGGGACGGATTTGGGCGCGGCGCGAGTACTTCCATTCGATTACGGGAGCACTTGGCTTGGCGATCCTGATGCACTCGCGCCCCTACGACGCCGTCGTCCTCGGCCTGGTAAGCGCGATCGCGCTGGTGTGGTTGCTGCGCGGAACGGGAGTCTCGCTTCGCTCCGCCTTGACGCGCGCGGTTTTGACACGCACGGTTTTGATACGCATGGTTCTCCCGGCGATGGGCGTGCTCGCGCTCTCGCTCGCCGCTGTCGGCTATATCGACGTTCGGGTCACCGGCCATGCGCTCACTCTGCCCTATCAGGTTCATGAGCGGCAGTACGCCGTGGCACCGATGTTTCTGTTCCTGCCATTAGCCCCCGAGCCCGTCTATCGCCACGCCGTGATGCACGATTTCTATACCGGCTGGCCGGTCGATATTTGGAAAGAGTCTCGTCAATGATGCCGTAGTCCAGTTCTTCGGCCGGATTTCGATCGTGCTCTCCTTCTTCTTCGGAGCCTGGCCAGTGATGCTTCCCTTGCTTCTCTGGCCGGCCAGCAGCGTCGCGGAACGCGTATCGCTCGCCTTGGTAGCGTGCTCGATCCTGTCCATCGCACCGATTACCGGTGTTGTGCCCCATTACGCGGCGGCATTCGCCGGAGTCTTCTATCTGCGATTCCTGCAAGGTTTGTCTCGTCTTTCCGCTCGGCTGGGTTCCGCGGGTATGGCGTTGGCCGCCGCGGCGGTTGCCCTGTTTCTCCTCTCCGGCCGCGACAGTTTCAGCGAGGTTCTGGCGGGCCGTTCCGCGAACTTTGGCGAGGCTCGCGCGGAGATGGCGCGCAATCTCGCCGCTATGCCGGGCAAACAACTGGTGCTGGTGCGCTACGCTCCCGGCCACAACCTGCAAAATGAGTGGGTCTTCAACTCCGCCGGCATCCCCGGCTCCAAGGTTGTCTGGGCTCGTGAAATGGGGCCTGAGCAGGACCGCCCGTTTCTCGATTACTTCCACGATCGCCAGGTGTGGCTGGCGGAGGTGGATCGGAAACCACCGTTGCTGACTCCCTATACCGCGACCGAGCCCGATTCGCAGAAAGAGGCTCGCCGGTGAGCACCATCTCGATTCCCGCTCCGCTTCAAACGCGCAGCCTGTGGGCCAGCCTGCTTCAACGCTACGAATGGCTCGCCCAGCGGGAGCTGCTGGCCTGCTCCGCGGTGCTGGTACTGACGCTGGGCATCCGCGCAGCACTGCTTCCGGTGTTTCCCATCCCCGACCCCACCGCGCATGACGAGTTCAGTTACCTCCTGGCGGGCGACACCTACGCCTCCGGGCGGCTGGTGAATCCGCCGCACCCCATGTGGCAGCACTTCGAAACCTACCATGAGTTGATGCAGCCCGTTTACGCTTCGAAGTACCCGCCCTTGCAAGGCCTGGTGCTGGCCTTCGGCGAGAAATTCTTCGGCCGGCCGTGGGTGGGCGTGTACTTGAGCGCCGGTTTGATGTGCTTCTTCTTGTGTTGGATGCTGCAAGGCTGGCTGGGCGCGAATGCAGCTCTGTTGGGCGCTCTTCTGTTCATGATGCGCGTCGGCATCTTCAGTTCCTGGATGAACTCTTACTGGGGAGGAGCGGTTCCGTGCATCGGAGGCTCACTGGTCTTGGGCGCATTGATTCGCATCCTGCGCCGCCGGCGCCCTCTTCATATCGTCACGCTAGCCCTCGGCTTGGCGATCATGATGCACTCGCGCCCATGGGAGGGTGCGGTCTTAGGCGTGCTGGCCGTGGGCGTACTCGTCTGGGTCGTCGCTGCCACACCGCGCGAATTCCCGCGCGAGTATCGCGCCCGATGCTGGCGCGCTGCCGTCCCCGCCGCCGCGATCCTGCTGGTCTCCTTGAGTGCGGTCGCCTACATCGACTATCGCGTCACCGGCAGTCCGCTCACCATGCCCCACACCCTCTACGACAAGCAGTACATCGTCGCGCCGATGTTCGCCTTTCTGCCCTTGCGGCCGGAACCGGTCTACCGTCATGCCTCGATTCGCAATCTCTACACCGGCTGGAACGCGGACCAGTGGCGCGAAATGCGCCGGGACCCGCTCAACGCCACGTTGGGCAAGCTTTCCGATTACTACACCTACTTTTTCGGCCTGTGGCCGATGCTGGTGTTTCCTTTGATTTGGCCCTACGGCTTGAGAACGCTTGAGGAGCGTTTGACCATGCTGCTCCTGGTTGCCTTCTTTGGAATCGCACTGCTTCCCCTGATCGGAATGGAGCCGCACTACGCGGCGCCCGTCGCCGGATTAATGTACGCCCGCCTGATGCAAACATTTTCCCGGCTCTACGGATGGCGGCCGGCGGGAAGGCCCGTCGGATTCGCCCTCGCCGTCTTCTTCGTCACTCTGTGCGTCCACCAATTCGCGACCACCTTCGCTTTTTTTGTGCGCGAACGGCCGCCGGTCTCGGAACTAACCCTGAAGCGGGCGGAAATTATCCGGCAACTCGAGCAGCACACCGGGAAGCAACTGGTGCTGGTGCGCTACACGCCGCAGCACAAGGTGCACGAGGAATGGGTCTGGAACCGCGCCGACATCGACGCTTCCTCCATCGTCTGGGCCCATGAGATGGGGCCCGGGAAGGATCGGGAACTGCTCGACTACTATCCGGACCGGCAGGTGTGGGTGCTGCAGGCGGATGCTTCTCCGCCGCGGCTGGTCCCCTATTCGGGAAAGGAACCGGTTTCGCCATGAACCCATCCAACGCCGCCATGCTGGTTACGCCTGAGACCGGCGGGGCCGCTTCGATCTTTACCCGGCCGCTCCGTGCATACCAACAGATTGCCCGGAGGCAGACGCTCGCCTGCGGAGTGGTGTTGTTCCTGACGCTTGGAATTCGCGCGGCGCTGCTTCCCTGGGATCCGCCGCCTGTGCCCGCGGTTGAGGACGAATTCAGCTACCTTTTGGCCGCCGACACTTACGCCTCCGGCCGCCTGGCGAACCCTCCCCACCCCATGTGGCAGCACTTCGAAACCGAGCATGAGTTGATGCAGCCGGTCTACGCGTCGAAGTACCCGCCTCTGCAAGGGCTGGTGCTGGCATTCGGTCAGAAGTTCTTCCGCCAGCCCTGGATCGGCGTGTACTTGAGCGCCGGGCTCATGTGCGCGGCCGTTTGCTGGATGCTGCAAGGCTGGATCGCCGCGGACTGGGCGTTCTTGGGCGGCATTCTGTTCGCGCTGCACTGCGGAGTCTTCAGTTATTGGGTCAACTCCTACTGGGGCGGCGCCGTGCCCGCGGCCGGAGGCGCTCTGGTGCTGGGAGCTTTGGTTCGCATCTGGCGCAAGCGGAGGGCGGTCCACGGCATCACCTTTGCCGCCGGACTCGCCATTCTGCTGCTTTCGCGGCCGTGGGAGGGCGGTGTTCTGGTGCTGGAAGCGCTGCTGGTTCTCGCCTGGGCCTGGAGCACATTTTCGGTCGAGTATCGCGCCAAGCTTTTGTGCGCTGCGATCCCCGCAATCCTTTTCGTCGCGATCGCCCTCGGCGCCACGGCTTATATCGACCGGCGCGTCACCGGCAGCGCTCTTCTGATGCCGCACGCCTTGTATGACAAGCAGTACGTCATCGCACCCATGTTCCTGTTTATGCCGCTGCGTCCGGAGCCGGTTTATCGCCACCCCACCATCCGCGCCATCTACACCGGCTGGCACCTATCGCTGTGGCGGGCTTCGCGCAGCGCACCCATGGACGTTTTCCTGGAGAAGCTCTCCGAAGCCTACAACTTTTTCTTCGGCCTGTGGCCCTTGCTCATCCCTCCTTTGGTATGGCCCTATGCGCTCAAGAGCCCTGAGGAGCGGATCACCGCCGTTCTATTGATCGGCTTCGTTTTACTCGCTCTCTTCCCCGTCAGTGGATTCCAATTCCACTACGCCGCGCCTGTCGCCGGCCTGCTCTATCTCCGGCTGTTGCAGACTCTTTCCCGGCTCGTGAACTGGCGTCCCGGAGCCTGGCGCATAGGCGCTGGGGTAGCCGCGCTCTGCGTGACGCTGTTGCTCTACCAATTCGGCAGGGACGCCTCCGGCGTCATTCGTTACGGCCCGGCAGTTTCGCCATTCGCCGCGGATCGGGACGCGATTGCCCGCCACCTGGAGAGGATGGGCGGACGCCAACTGGTGCTGGTCCATTACAGTCCGGACCACAATCTGGACAACGAATGGGTATGGAATCGCGCCGATATCGACGCCTCGCAGACGGTCTGGGCTCAGGATATGGGAGCAGCCGCTAATGCGGAACTGATCCGCTATTACCCCGGCCGGAAGGCCTGGCTCCTGGAGGCCGATCGGACACCCGTCAAGCTGGTTCCCTACGCGGAACAACGCTAGCGGCGGGCTTCTTAGTCTCGAACTTAGTCTCGAACCAGGACCGTGGAGCCGTCGTGATCGAAGCGGAAGCGCAGTTCGCTTAGTCCTTCCGCGGTCATGGCGCGCCGGACGCGCATGGGATCGTCGGCGTAGAACAGCAAATATCCTCCGCCGCCGGCGCCCACCAGCTTGCCGCCCAAGGCTCCGTTCTGCATCCCGATTTCATACCAGCGGTTGATGCTGTCATTGGTCATGCCCTGGGATCGCGCGCGCTTGTGCTCCCAATGCTCCTTCATCAGCTCCGCATAGCAGCGCGTTTTGCCTGCCTCCAGGGCATCTTTCGCCGCCAGCCCGAGCTGCTTGGTGAAGTGCAGGTTGTCGATCATGCTCTGGTCGCCCTTCCGCGAGCGCTCATGCTGATCCGCCAGCACTCCGATCGAGTGGCGCGAGTAGCCGGTGAAGAACATCAACAGGTTGTGCTCCAGATCGAGCAGGGTGTCGTTGGAGACGGCCAGGGGCCGGACGTTAACCGTTCCGTCCGGGTGAAAGTCGAAGCACGTAAACCCGCCGAACGCCGCGATGTACTGATCCTGCTTTCCGATGGCCCGCCGCAGCACGTTGATTTCGATGTCGCACGCCTCTTCGGCCAAAGCTTGCGGCGTTGCGGGTTGCCGCTTGAACGCATACAGAGCCTTCAGCAATCCAACCGTGAAGGTGCCTGACGATCCCAATCCCGTGCCCGCCGGAACATCCGCCAGGCTCGCGATTTCCAGGTGCCCTTCGCCGTTGTGGCGCTTCAGGACCTCCCGAAAAATCGGATGCTTGATGTCTTCGACGTGCTTGGGCTCCTCCAAGGCCGAGTACTTCAGCAGGTATCCATCGCCGAACATCCGATTGATGCCAATGAAAATGTATTGCGAGATCGCCGCCGAGACCACAAAGCCCCCAAACTGTTCGTAATAGGAGGGCAAATCGGTTCCGCCGCCGCCGATCGAAATCCGGAGGGGCGTACGGGTTATGATCATCGCGCGTTCACCTGAGAGAGAGCTCCAAAGGCTTAATCGCCATTCGCCATGGATCTCAATAGGACTCGGCCGCCGGTAATTTGGCCCGCCTTCTACAGGAACGCTCTCCAAGTTCCGATGAAGACGGAAGGGGATCTCTTTGACTGCCACGAACATCCGCCTCGCTCAGGACGATTGGGACCGGCACTGGCAGGACTATGCCGACGCCGCCGAACAGAATCCCGCGCAGCGCTATCGCCGCGAAATCGTTTGCAAACTGTTGGCCCGGCATTCCTGCACCGGTGCGGCCCGAATCCTGGACGTTGGCAGCGGCCAAGGCGATCAGGCGCGCGACTTGCGGCGGGCCTTCCCTCAAGCCGAAATCGGCGGCCTGGAGCTCAGCGCCACCGGCATCGAGGTCTCCCTTCGAAAAGTCCCCGACGCCCGCTTCGTGCAGCGCAACCTGTTGGAGCCGGGCGATCCGGGCGCTTTGCGCTGCTGGGCGCAATTCGCAACTTGCGCGGAAGTGCTGGAGCACCTCGACGACCCCGCCCTGTTCCTCAAGAACACCTCGGAGTACCTGGCGCCCGGTTGCCTCCTCATCGTGACGGTGCCCGGAGGTCCGCAATCCGAATTCGACAAGCACATCGGCCATCGCCAGCATTTCACGCCGGCGAAGCTCCGGTCCCTTCTGGAGACCGCGGGATTTGAAGTCGAGATGGCCGCAACCGCAGGCTTCCCATTCTTCAATCTCTACCGCATGGTTGTAATCTCGCGAGGGTAAGCGGCTGATCACGGATGTGCAAAGCGGGTCGCGCAGCATGCTGGCCACAGCGGTAATGGCGCTATTTCGCCCGTTATTCTCCCTAAATCTTCTGGGTTCGCCATGGGGGTGGCAGACCGTCGCGGCGGCGCGATGGCCAGGCCGCGATGGCAAGAGTCCGGCTCTATAGAATCAATTTGTAACAGCCGAAGTACTACGTGAGTGGCAGCCGATACGAAACTTCACGCCGTCGACGCGCCGTCCCGCGCTGCATCCCCCAAACCCGCAACGGAAAATCTGGATTTGACCAACCTGGCGAGTGCGCTCTCTGGGCAGACTCGCAACCTCGGCTTTGCTGCTTCGTTCTTGGCGGAATCTGTCGAAATCCTGCAGCGCCTGGACACGCACGAGATCGAGTGCATGGCCACCGGTTTGGCCGCGATCCGCGAAGGCGGCGGACGCTTGTTCATCCTGGGCGTCGGCGGTTCCGCGGGACACGCTAGCCATGCCGTGAACGACTTCCGCAAGCTGTGCGGTTTCGAAGCCTACGCGCCCACGGACAACGTAAGTGAGCTGACGGCTCGCGCCAACGACGAAGGCTGGGATACCTGCTTCGCCGCGTGGCTGGAGGGCTCACGCATTCAGTCTCGCGACGGCGTGCTGGTGTTCTCGGTCGGCGGGGGAGATCGCGAAAAGAATATCTCGGTCAATATCGTGAAAGCGCTGGAGACGGCGTCGAAGGCCGGTGCGCACATCTTCGGCATTGTCGGCCGGGACGGAGGCTTTACGCGCCAGACCGCTCAATCCTGCGTGGTGATCCCAACCGCTTCTCCGGAGCGAATCACGCCCCACACGGAAGGCCTCTGCGCCGTGGTGTGGCACCTTCTGGTCAGCCACCCGGTTCTGCAACGCCAGCGCACCAAGTGGGAGTCTGTGCGGTGACTCCGATTTACGGCCGCTACTTCATCGTGGGCGGCGCCGGGTTCATCGGCAGCCACTTCGCGGACCGCTTGCTGGCCGATTCCGCTACCGACACCGTTACCTTGTTCGATAATTTCTCCTCCGGGCGGGAGTGGCATTACGCTCACCATGCGCGAGACCATCGCCTGCGGGTGGTTCGCGGCGACGTGAAGGACCTGCCGGCGCTCCAGGAAGCCATGCGCGGGCATGAGACCGTCATTCACCTGGCGTCCAATCCGGACATCGCCCGGGCGGTCACCGAACCGGATATCGACTTCCGCGAAGGCACCTTCCTGACGCAGCAGGTGCTGGAGGCCATGCGGATCAATGGAACGCCCCGCCTGCTGTACGCTTCCGGCAGCGGAGTTTACGGCGATTTAGGTGAGACTGAGGCCAACGAAGACTACGCTCCCATGGTACCGGTATCCACTTATGGCGCCAGCAAGCTCGCTGGCGAAGCGCTGATCGCCTCCTATTGCGCGATGTTCGAAATTCGCGCCAGCGCTTTCCGCTTCGGCAACGTGGTCGGCCCTCGTCAAACGCATGGGGTGGGGTTCGATTTCATGCGCCGGCTGCTGGATGACCCCGCGCGGCTCCGCATTTTGGGCGACGGCAGCCAGAGCAAAAGCTACATTCATGTGTTCGATGTCGTCAGCGCCGTGCTGCTGGCGCACACCTGGCGCACCAAGCCCTTCGAAGTTTTCAACGTCGCCACCGGAGACTACATCACGGTGAAAGAGATCGCGGAGTTGGCCGCGGAAGTGGCCGGCCTGGCCCCGGGGGGCGTCCGTTTCGAATACACCGGCGGCAACCGCGGCTGGAAGGGCGACGTTCCGGTGGTCCGGCTGAACACGGATCGCATCAAGAGCCTGGGTTGGACGTGCAAACGCACCTCGCGGCAGGCTTTGTGCGTCTCCATGAGCGCGCTGATGAGCGACGCGAGACTCGGGAAGCTGTGATCTGAAGCGACTATGACGCGCCGCGCCGTGTTTTTGGATCGCGACGGAGTCATCAACCGCGCCATCGTTCGCGACGGCCGTCCTTACCCTCCCCGGCATCTGGACGAATTGAGAATCCTCCCAGGAGTTCGCGAAGCCTGCCGCGGCATCCGTGAGGCCGGCTACCTGTTGATCCTGATCACCAATCAGCCTGACATTGCGCGCGGCGCAGCCAACGCGGACGAAGTTTCCGCCATGCACAACCACTTGCGCCGTTATCTGCGCCTGGACGACGTTAAGGTTTGTCCGCACGACGACTCGGCCCACTGCGAATGCCGTAAGCCCCAACCGGGGCTTCTGCTGGAAGCGGCTCGCGATTGGAATATCGACCTCAGCGCCAGCTATTTCGTGGGCGACCGCTGGCGCGATGTTGAAGCAGCCCAGCGCGCCGGATGCCGCGCCATCTTCATCGACTACAGTTACGCCGAACGCCGTCCGGCACAGCCGTTCCTTTCCGCAAAGTCACTCCGCGAAGCAGCCGCGATCGTCGCCGCCCACGCGGCGCGCGAGAAGAAAAGCCTCTGCGCTTAGCGGGTAATCCAGCGCCAGGCCGTTTCGAGAATATTGTCGATGGAAGAATGCGCAGGCTTCCAGCCCAGCGTCGCGAACGCCCGCTGCGGAGCGGCTACCAGGCGGGGAGGATCGCCCGGGCGCCGTCCTTGCCGCTCGATCGGGATCGGCCGCCCGATGGTTTTCTCCGCGGCGGATAAGATCTGGTTCACCGAATAACCGTCGCCGGTGCCCAAATTCAAGGCCATGCTCGCGCCGCCCGATTCCAGGTGCCGCAGAGCGCGCACGTGCGCGTCGGCCAGATCGGTGACGTGGATGTAGTCGCGGATGCAGGTGCCGTCGGGCGTAGGGTAATCGCCGCCGAAGATCGGGCATGCCGGGCGGCGTCCCAAAGCCGCTTCGAGCAGCGACGGAATCAGATGCGTTTCGGGCGAATGCGACTCTCCGGTTTCCCCTCCGGCGTCCGCGCCGGCCGCGTTAAAGTAGCGCAAAGCCATCCACTGTAATCCGCGGCAGACGCCTTCCCAGTGCAGCATCTTTTCCACCATCGCCTTCGTTTCTCCGTAAGGATTCGCGGGCGCCTGGGGCACATCTTCGGTGATGGGCACCTTCTCCGGAGTCCCGTAAAGCGCGCAGGTAGAGGAGAACACAATCCGCTTGACGCTGGCGCGATGCATGGCTTCCAGCAGGCTTAAGCTTCCCCCGACGTTGTTGCGGAAATAGCGCTCCGGCTCGCGCATGGATTCGCCCACTTCGGCGAACGCCGCGAAGTGCAGCACGGCTTCGATGCGATGTTGCACCAGGACTTGATGTAACCGGTCCTGATCCAGCAGGTCGCCTTCTTCGAGCGGCCCCCACTTCACAGCCCAGCGATGGCCGCGGCTCAAGTTGTCGTAGACCACCACGCGATAACCGGCGCGAGTCAACTCCTTGGCGGTGTGCGATCCGATGTAGCCGGCGCCGCCGGTAACCAAAACGGTGGATAGCGATGACATGCGAATTCTCCACTGTAGCGTGCTTTGGGGCGGGCGCGGTTTTGAACAAGCCCGTCCCACAAGCGAACATCCGGGGGCTTGGCGGGTCGTCCGTTACACCGCTAACATGCTCATGCAGAGTGAGATAGCAAGGCGCTCCCCGCTGGAAATGGAGTTGCATTCGGGAGGAGAATCGGCTTATCCCATGAAACATCTTTCCAGCTTGTTCGCAGTTTTATGCCTGGCCGGCCAAGGGTTTGCCCAGACACCTGAAATCACGATTGAAACGCCTCCGCAGCCGCGCATCATCGGCCCTCTGCTCCGGCCGTTCCACCTGGAACAGCGCCGCGTCTCACCGGCCAAGTTGGAGGATTCGCCGCGCATCGAGTATCTGGTGCGCGCCGGCAACTTGTATTTGAGCGCGCAGGACGTGATCGCTCTGGCGCTCGAAAACAATCTCGACATCGCGATTCAGCGCTACGGTGCGTTCCTGGCGCGCGAGGTCAAGCGCCGCGCGGACTCCGGCCAGATTCTGCGCAGCTTCGACTCGCCCATTCTGCAAGGCCCGCAAAGCGTCAGCACCGCCGGGATCAGCTCTCTCGCGCTGGGCGGATCGGGCGTGAGCGCGATCGGCACCATCGTGACGCAAGCCGGGCCATCCCCGCCCAACCTCGACCCCAGCTTCAACGCCCAGGTCACGTTAATCCACACCACCAGTCCGGAAACCAACCTCGTGTCGGTCGGCACCAGCGCCTTGACAGACGATTCCCGCCAATACAGCTTTGGCTATTCGCAGTCCTTTATTACCGGCACGAATGTTTCGGTTAACATTTCCAGCACGCGAAATCTGTTCAACAGCAGCTACTTCAACCCCAATCCGTTTACGCTCGGATCGCTCACTTTGACCGTCAATCAACCGTTTCTGCAAGGGCTGAGCATCGCGGTGAACAATCGCGACATCCGCGCCGCGCAGAACAGCATCAAGTTTACGGACCTGCAGATGAAGCTGCAGGTCATCACCACGATTTACGCGGTGCTGAATTTGTACTGGGATTTGGTGAGCTTCGACCAGGACGTGCGCCTGAAGCAGCGCGCGCTGGAGGTCGCCCAGAAGCTCTACGACGACAATCGCAAGCAGGTGGAACTGGGGACTTTGCCGCAAATCGAAGTAACGCGCGCGGCGGCGGAGGTTTCGGGCCGGCAGGAGGATCTGCTGGAAGCCCAGGTGCACGTGGCGCAGCAGGAGACGGTGCTGAAGAACGCGCTGAGCCGTAACGGATCCACCAGCGCCTGGCTGGACGACGTCCACATCGTTCCGCTGGATCCGATCGAGGTTCCCCAGAGCGAGGATCTGAAGCCGCTTCAGGACTTGATCGCGCAGGCGCTGGCCTCGCGGCCGGAGATGGCGCAGAGCAACATCACGCTGGCCAGCGATAAGATCATGGAGGCCGGGACCAAGAATTCGCTGCTGCCGACCTTGAACGGATTCCTCCAGTTCGCCAACAACGGACTGGCGGGAACCTCGCTATGTACTACTTGCCCACCGGGATATTTTTCCGGCGGCGAAGGAACGGTGCTGTTGCAGGAGTTCCGCCGCAACTTCCCCAACTACGCGGCCGGCCTTTCCTTGAACATTCCTTTCAAGAACCGCGCCGCGCAAGGCGACTACGCCGCCGATGAGCTGCGCCTCCGCCAGGCCGAGCTGAGCCTGCGCAAACAAGAGAATCAGATTCGTGTCGACGTGAAGAACGCGGTGATGGGACTGCAACAGGCGCGGTCGCGGTATCAGGCCGCGGTAAACACGCGAGTGCTGGCGGAGGAAACGCTTCAAGCGGAGCAGAATCGCTTCAACTTCGGCCAGGTCCCGGACACCACTCTGGTGATTCAAGCGCAGAAAGACCTGGTGCAGGATCAGACCGATGAGGTGCAGGCCATGGCCAATTACACGCATGCCCGAATCGCTTTCGATTTCGCGGTGGGGCAGCTTCTGGATGTCAATCACGTCTCGATGGAGGAAGCCGTTGCTGGACACGTGGCGCGCCAATCGGCGCTGCCGGCCACCTTGCCGCCGGGATTGACGGAGGGCCAGAAATGAGACTCAAGAAGCCGTTCGCGATGTTCTGCGCGATGCTGCAATGCATGGCGCTTAGGCTCTCCGCGCAGGAGCCTGCTTTGGGCCCGCAAACCTCCAGCCTCCCCCGGCTGGTGCGCCCCTACGTCGGCTCAGAGGTGCCGCCGATCCGCTTGGCGAACTCCTCGCGGCTGCACGATTTGATTCGCGGCGGGAGCCTGTATCTGACGGTGCAAGACGCCATCGCGCTGGCGATCGAAAACAATCTCGATCTGGAGATCGAGCGCTACAATCCGTTGCTGGCGCAATGGGACCTGGTGCGGCAATCCGGCGGCGGACCGCTGCGCGGCGCCGGCGGAAACATTTCTCAGGTGGGGCAAGTGGTTAGCGGGCAAGGTGTCAACGGTAGCGAGCAGAGCGCCGGCTTGCTGATTGGAACCGGCAGCGGGGGCGGCGGAAGCAGCGGGACGGGAGGCGTGATTCAGCAGGTGGGCGCGACCGCTCCCAACTACGATCCCACCGTTACCGACGCCACCACCTTTTCGCACACTACCAGTCCACAACCCGACCAAGTGGTCAGCCAGATTCCGACGCTGGTACAGGATACTCGCTCCTACCTGACGCAGATTCAGCAGGGATTGGTCACGGGAGGCGTGGTCCGCATCCAGCAAACGGAGAATTACCAGAACGAGAACGCGCCGACCGATCTCTATAACCCGTCGATGGCTCCCCGGCTGACGTTTTCGGGCTCCCAGCCCCTGTTGCAGGGCATGGGCGCCAAAGTGAACACTTACTACATCCGGGTTGCCCAGAATCGCATCGCCGGCGCGCACCAGGAGTTCCGAAGGCAGTTGCTGAACCTGGTAGCGAGCGTCCTCAACATGTACTGGGATCTGGTCAGCGCCAACGAATCCGTGAGGGCCGCGCAGCAAACGCTTGCCATCGCCCAGAAGTTCGACGACGATACCCGGCAGCGAGTCCGGCTGGGAACTTTGGCCGGATATCAGACCCCGCGCGCCGACGCGCAACTGGCCAAAGCCCGGCAGGCGTTGGAGGTCGCGCAGATGCAGGAGCAGCAGAGCGAGCAGCCGCTTAAGGAAGCGATCAGCCGGACCGAGGATCCGCTGCTGGAGGAGGCTCGCATCGTGGCTTCGGACCGGATCGAGGTTCCGGCGACGGACGATCTCCCGCCCGTGCGCAAATTGATTGAGAGCGCGCTGGGCACACGGCCCGATGTCGCCGTCGCCAAAGTCAACCACGATGACTCGGAGATTTCGTCGGTGGGAACCGCCAACAATCTGTTGCCCTATGCGGTCGCCTACGCGGGAGCGTGGGACCAAGGCGTGGCGCCAGGCTTTGCCAGCGCCTTTGGGCAGGTGATGCGGCGCGACTTCCCCAGTCAATACGCGGGTGTGTACTTCACCATACCGCTCAACAACCGCTTCGCCCAGGCCGAACATGGAGTCGACCAACTGCAGTTGCAGCAATCCCAGCTCAGCATGCAAAGGGACAAGAACGAAATCGCGGTTCAGATCTCCAATCTGGTGGTAGCGCTGAAACGGGCGCGAGCCGCTTACCAGACGGCCGACTCGGCGCGGGAGCTTCAAGAGCAGTTGCTTCAGGCCGAACAAAACAAGTTCGATTTCGGTTCTTCCACCATCGACAATATCGTCCGGGCGCAGAACGCACTGGTCGGCTCACAGAGCGCGGAGGTCGCTGCGCGATCTGCCTACGCGCATACGCGCGTGGCTCTGGACCAGGCCCTTGGCCAAACCTTGGAGGTCAATCACGTAACGCTGGAAGAAGGGGAAAGCGGGAAGATGAACCGGTGACCGCGCCTACAGCTTGTCAACTTTCTGATTCTTGACCTTCTCCAGCATCTCTCTCACGGTCGCGCCGGTGCGGGGGTGCCGGAGATCGGGCGCGAGCTCAGCCAGCGGCTCCAGGACAAAGCGGCGGTCAGCCAGGCGCTCGTGGGGGATCTCCAGGCCGGGGTTGGAAATAATCGTCTCGCCGTAAAACAGGATATCGATATCGATCACTCGCGGGCCCTTTGGGTGCGTGGGAACCCGGCCGAGAGCGCGTTCGATTTTTTGCGTGCGTTCCAGGAGTTGTTTGGGGAACAAGCGGGTCTCCAGTTCCACGACTTGATTCAGGAACCAGGGCTGATCCGGAAAATCGCGCGGCTCAGTTTCGTAAATCGAGGAGCCACGGAGCAGGTGCAGGCCCTCCGTGTTGAGGCGCTCCCGCGCGCGCGCCAGGTGACTTTCCCGGTCGCCCACATTCGACCCGAGCGACAGATAGACAATCTTCATATTCAAAAAAGCGTGTTCTGTGAACCGCGTATGCGGCGCTGCACTTTGAAGTAGTCGAATGCCTGCTGGGTGGCGACGCGCCCGCGCGGCGTGCGGTCCAGGAATCCAAGCTGCATCAGGTACGGCTCGTACACCTCTTCAATCGTATCGGCCTCCTCATCGATGGACGCGGCGATGGTGTTGACTCCCACGGGTCCGCCGCCGTGCTTTTCGAGCAGCGTGCGCATGATCTTCTGGTCGATCTCATCTAAGCCATAGGGATCCACTTCCAGAAGATCCAAGGCCCGCTTGGCTACCTCCGCGTCAACGTGGCCGGCGGCGCGGACCTGGGCGTAATCGCGGACGCGGCGCAACAGGCGATTGGCGATGCGCGGGGTGCCGCGGCTGCGGCGAGCGATTTCTTCGGCGCCAGCGGCATCGACGGTTACTTCCAGAAGCCGCGCGGAGCGCATGACGATGCGGGCCAAATCGGGGACGCCGTAATGGTCCAGGCGCAGCACCAGGCCGAAGCGGCCTCGCAGAGGGGCGCTGATCAGGCCCTGACGCGTGGTCGCGCCGATCGCGGTGAAGCGCTTGATGTCCATCGCCACGGTGCGGGCTCCGGGGCCCGTGCCGATGAGGATGTCCATGCGGAAGTCCTCCAGCGCGGAATACAGCATTTCTTCGACGTCCGGAAGCAGGCGATGGATTTCGTCGATGAAGAAGACTTCGCGCTCCTGGATATTGCTGAGAATGCCGACCAGATCCAGCTTCTTCTGCAAGACCGGCCCGGAGGTGGTTTGAATGCTGACCCCCAGTTCTGAGGCGATGATTCCGGCCAGCGTGGTTTTGCCCAAGCCGGGCGGGCCGCAGAGCAGGACGTGGTCCATCGCTTCGCCGCGCTTCTGGGCCGCTTCGATGGCGATCGACAGATTCTCCTTGAGCTTGGGCTGGCCGGTGAAATCGGCCAGGCGATGGGGGCGCAGCGCGGCTTCAAACTGCTTTTCTTCGTCTCGCGCGGAGGCCGAAACGATGCTGGGATCGTGCATGAAAATTCAAGTCTACCGAACCAGCTTCAGTGCGCGCCGGAAAAGCGCGTCGAACGCGTTGGATTCGGATTCCGATTTCGCCTTGGTCACCGCGGCTTCCGCGCCGGCGCGGGTTGCGCCGAAGTTCATGAGCGCGGAGATCACGTCTTCTTCGTTCGAGTCGAAGCGGCTCTTGGGCGCAACGGTTGTGCCGGGCCGCTCGGGCAGGCCGGCGAGATCCAGCTTGTCGCGAAGCTCCAGCACCATGCGTTCCGCGGTCTTCTTGCCCACGCCGGGGATGCGCACCAGTTGCTCGATCGCGGCGTTGCGAATGGCAGCGGCAAGTTCCGGCGCGGCTAAACCGCCCAGGGCGGTTATGGCCAACTTGGGTCCGATTCCGCTCACGGTGATCAGCTTCTCGAACAGCGTTTTGTCGCCGCCGGTAAGGAAACCAAACAGCGCGAAGGCGTCCTCGCGAACGTGCGTGTGGATGTGGAGACGCAGTTCCGAGCCTTTTTCGGGAAGCGAGGAGTACGCGGAAACGGGGATGGTGACTTCGTAACCCACGCCTTGCACGTCCACGATTACTTGATTGGGGTGTTTTTCGAGGAGCGTGCCGCGCAGATAGGCGATCATGAAGAGAAGAATAGCAATGCGGCGAAGGTTTTTCGTGGAGCAGGTGAGGAACGGACACGCGGAAATCGTTGGCAGCGACGCCGCACACCTGACTCGCGTGCTGCGCGTGGAAGCGGGAACGCGCTACGAGATTTCGGACAATCGCAATGTATATCTGGCCGAGGTAGAACTGGCGCGGCGGGAGCAGGTGCGCTTCCGCATGCTCGAAAAGCTGCCTCCCGCGCCACCAACGGTGCGCCTTCGGCTCTGCGCGGCGTTGGTAAAATTCGACCATTTCGAATGGATGATCGAGAAGGCGACCGAGCTGGGGGTTACCGAGATCGTACCGTTTGAGGCGGTGCGCAGCGAGCGAGGACTGGAGAAAGCGGCGAAAAAACGCGTGGAGCGCTGGCGGCGGATTGCTCTGGAGGCCAGCCAGCAGGCACGGCGGGAGCATCTGCCGGAAGTTCGCGACCCGGCGGGGTTCCGCGATGTGCTTCCGGAAGCCGCGTCGTACCGGTACGCCTTGGATGAGGAGCCGGGAGGCTCGCCGCTACTGGTTGCGTTGCCGCCTGAGCGAAAGCCCGAGCATGCCGTTGCGCTGCTGGTCGGGCCGGAGGGCGGCTGGACCGAGGAAGAGCGCGCGGCGTTCCTGGCGGCCGGGTGGACGCGCGTGTCCCTCGGACCGTTGATCCTGCGAGCGGAGACTGCGGCATTGACGGGGCTCGCGGTGCTGGGGCAGGCGTGGCGATAGACTCAACATTTCCACGCCGGATTCCGTCACGAAGATATGCGGTGGATTCACGGATTCCTGCTGATCGCTACCGCTTGCCATGCCTCCGCACAGGCGCAGTTGGCCTTCGAGGTTGCGTCCATCAAACCGTCGCTGCCCATTGACAGAGGATTTCGGACCAGGATCTCCGGCGGGCCTGGCGCCGCCGATCCGGAGCGTTTCAGCGGTGAAGGTTTGAGTTTGGGAGCCTTGCTGAATCTTGCCTACGGGGTTGAGCACTACCAGCTCTCCGCTCCGGGATGGGTGGACGAGGAGACCTTCGACATCGTTGTCAAAGTGCCGAAAGGCCATCCGATGCGGGGCCGGCGTTGTTTGAGGCCTTGCCGCAGCAACTGGGGCTGAGGCTGGTAAAGAAGACCGGATTGGTAAACACCCTGGTGATCGATCAGGCTGACCGTACGCCCGTGCCGGACTGAGGGCTCAATTCTCAGTGGGCATTTGCTGGACGTCATCCACGATCAGGACGGGGGCGGCGCCCTTGCGCCGCTCGATGTGCAGGCCTAGCTTGTCGATAGCGTCGTACATCGAAGGACCCTCCTGGCCTTCCGCGCGCTGTTGCTGGGTGATCCAGGCCAGAGGGAAGTCGTAATGCTGCGTAATGCCGGTCTGATCCACCACGGGGCCTTCGCTGAAGTACGCGGGCGAGAGCGTTTGGAGCTGCTGCGCCAATTGGGCAGGCGTCATATTCTGGCACAGAGCATGCGTGACGCCGTCGTCTCCAAACATATTGCGGGTGCACCCGGAGGCCCGGTCGCCCTGGGGCGCGGCCTGAATGGTCAACCCGCCCTTGTCCAGATCCAGCGCATAGATGGCGATCTCCCGCCGCTCCGTGTGCGCGCGCAACTTGAACCTTTCCGCCAGCAGATTCTGCATCATCGCCGGGACTTGTTCGCGAGCGGCGTCCGCCGGCGCCTTGGCGACGATGTCGAAGCGGGGAACGTCCGCAACGCCGCCGGAGGGATTGAGCAGCCATTTTGGGCCCTCCAGTTGGCGCCCGCCGATGTTGTAGGCGATCATAACGATCTCCTTGAGCTGGCGGTTGGCGATGCGCAAGGTCGATCCCGGCGCGACGTTGAGAGTGGGCGCGAAACTATCCAGAATCGCGTCGGGCAACGACCGGCGCACCGTGGCGACTTCAAACTGGGGCTTCGGCCCGTCTTGCACCGGGACGTTCTTGCGCCTGAATCATCATGGCGGAAAGGCTTAGCGCGAAGGTAAGTTTGTTCATCGGGATTCTTCCAGGGTAGCCATTTTGAGGAACGTTTTCTTGGAACTTTGCGCGGTTTGCCGCGACAATCCGAGTAAGAAGACATGACGTTCGAGCTGGGGCGCAATCACGATCGTGAGCTGCTGCGGCGCTTCCGCGCGGGGGATCGCGACGCTTTCGCCGAGGTCTATGGCGACCATAGCGGAGCCGTGTACCGGTTTGTGCGGGCCATGACCGGGGATCGCACCAAGGCGGCGGAGATCACTCAGGACGTATTCGTGTGGCTGATCCACCATCCGGATGGTTTCGATCCGCAGCGCGGCGAGTTGGGATCGTTCCTGGTGGGAGTCGCGCGGCAGCTGCTGAAGCGGCGTTCCAGCGAGGAGCAGCGCTGGATGCCGATTGAGGAGTCTATGCTCGAGCCGGTCCGCGAACGGAGCAGCGATTATGACGTGGACCTGCTGCGCCAAGCCATCGCGGCGTTGCCAAAGCGGTACCGGGAAGTGGTCGTGCTGTGCGATCTGGAAAGCCGCAGCTATGAAGAAGCCGCGGCGATCGCGGAAGTCGCGGTGGGGACGGTGCGGTCGAGATTGCACCGGGCGCGAGCCTTGTTGGCTCGAAAGCTGATGGGAAGAGGAACTGCCAAGAGAGGATGTGCGGTATGAGCAGATTGGACGACGCCATGCGAAAGCTGGCGGCGGAATTGGCGGAGTGCGAAGCTCCGCAAGGGGTCGAGACGGCGGTGCTAGCCGAATTCGAGCTGGCGCGAAAGCGCAGGCGCGCGCGGCAGTGGACGGCGGGGATCGGCGCGCTGGCGGCTGCGTCGGCGGCGGTGTGGCTGGCGCAGATCCATCTTGCGCAGAGCCGCCCGGTTGAAAAGCTCGCACCTCCGGCCGTGGCTGAAGTGGAGCCGGAGCAGCCGTTCATCCCCATTCCTTACGTGCTTCCTCCCGCGCCGTATGAGCGCGTGGAGGTGGTGCGGATGCAGCTTCCCGTCGCGGCGTTGATCGCGGCAGGGCTGCCGATGCAGGTTTCCGATCCGGGCGCGCAGGCGGAGGCGGATGTGCTGGTGGGGCAGGACGGGCGGCCGCGCGCGGTGCGTCTGGTGTCAGTTTCGTCTTTTAACTAAGTTCTCTTAACTTAAGTGAGGAGTCATTCCATGAAGCTATATGTTGTTTGTGTGGCGGCGCTTGCGCCGGTCTACGGCCAAGCCGTTACTACTTTCGATCTTGCGTTCCAAAATTTGGGGAACCCGGTGTTGCAGGGCGTTCGAGTGCTTAATGAAGGCTTCGGCAATCGAGTCATCAAAGGCAAACCGTTCTCGGCCACCGAGGAGCGGCATTCTCTGCAAGTCCTGGGCGACGGAACTCGTATTGAGAACACCCAGACCAACCGTCTTTTTCGCGATGCCGATGGGCGCACCCGGCTCGAGGAAATGAACGGAACGGTTTCCATTTATGACCCGACGGCCAACACGCGAGTTCAGTTGGATCCCGCCACCAAAACCGCTCGCAAGGGCGGGAATGGATTCTTCTACACCGAGCAAAACGGTTTTTACGCGTTCTCGACCGGTTCCAACAATGGCGTTCTAGGCGCGCTGACCAATAACACGGCCAACATGCAAGGGGTGATGAGCGAGACCACGGAGAACCTAGGCACGCAGAACGTGAACGGTGTGAACGCGGCCGGCGTGCGGACCACGATGGTTATTCCCAAGGGGCAAATCGGCAATAACAAGGACATCAAGGTTATGACCGAGCGTTGGTCCTCGAACGATCTGCAGATGCTGGTGAAGAGCGTCAACTCCGACCCGCGCTTCGGCGACACGACCTATCAGCTCACTAAGATCACGCAGAGCGCTCCGGATCCGGCGTTGTTCCAGGTCCCGGCGGATTACACGGTGACCGAGCAACCGGGCCTATCGCTCAATCGCGGCGCCAAGCGCGTCGCTCCAGCCATTGGCGTGGGAAAGGCGCCGGCGCTGGCGCCGGTGCCGGTGGTTCCTCCGGCGAAGCAGCAGTAGAAAGACGTAACCATCGTGCGCCAGCCAGGTACTCTATGAGCGGTCCTTAACGAGCATGACACGGTCGATTTTGCTGGCGGGTATCGTTTCCGTCGCGCTGGGACAGAATCCGGCGCCCAGGTTCGAGGTGGCCTCGGTGCGGCCGAGCCAGCCAGGAGTCGACGGGACAGCGATTCTGTGCGAGAGCGGCAGGTTTACGGTGTACCACAACACGCTGAAGTCGCTCATCCAACTGGCGTGGCGCGTGCGGGATGTGCAGGTGACGGGAGGGCCGGGCTGGATCGACTCCGACCAATTTTATATAGCTGCGAAAGGCGACCCGGCGGCGACCGACAATCAATGCGGCGCCATGGTGCAGGCGCTGTTGATGGATCGGTCCAAACTGACACTCCAAAGGGAGACGCGGCAGCTCCCGGTGTATGGTCTGGTGGTGGACCCGAAGGGCCCGAAGTTTCATGCGAGCGCCGCGAGCGCTCGGCCGGACATGACCGGCGGGCCCGGGCAGTTGAAGGCAACGAAAATAAGCACGGGCATACTGGCGCAAAGTCTCTCCAGGCAGCTCGACCGGCCGGTGCTGGATCTCACGGGTTTGACCGGACGGTACGATTTCGCGCTGGAATGGACCCCGGAAGGGGACACGGCGGGAGCCGGACCTTCGATATTCACAGCGATGCAGGAACAGCTGGGACTGCGGCTGGAAACGAAGACGGGACCGGTGGAGACACTGGTCATCGAGCACGTAGAGAAGCCAAAAGAGAATTGAGGTTGTGCCCGGCCTTGACCCTGTCCGGCTCAACTGGCACAATACGTACCATTACAAGGCGTACTCGTAACCCAAACGGTTGGCTTTTAGCCCAAACCTGGGGCGGGGAAGCGCGTCTGAACCTCTAGTGACCACAGGATTGACCAGGGCGATTCTCCTCGTGTACGCGTCCGGCGTTGCGTTCGGGCAGACGCCGGACGCGGATTTGACGTTCGAAGTCGCCTCAGTAAGGCCCTCCGGTCCCAGCTCCGCAAATTCGTCCGACGAAACCCCTTCCGACGCCAGGCTGGGCGGTCCCGGCACTGCGAATCCGGGGCGAATCTTTTACTCCCACGCGTCCCTCCAGCGCTTGCTGATGGACGCGTACCAGGTGCAGCCGGACCAGATCGCGGGGCCGGAGTGGCTGCCTGCGGAGAAATTCGTCATCACCGCGAACGTTCGCAAGGGGGCGACGCCCGAGGAGGCGAACGCCATGCTCCAGAATCTGCTGATTGAGCGATTCAAATTGGCGCTGCATCACACCACCAAGGAGGGTACGGTGTACCAGCTGACAGTCGACAGGGGAGGAGCGAAGCTCGCTCCAGCCGCGGCGGGGGAGCGGCGGCGGGGCATGCAATCCACGCGCAACAACGGTCTTCAGCGCAAGACCTGCCGGGGATGCACCATTGCGGACTTGATCCAGGGAGTGCAAGGGTTCGACACGCACAGGCTGGCCCCAGACCGGATCGTGGATCAAACCGGTTTGAAGGGGAGTTACGACTTCACACTGGAGTACGCAGGCTCGCAAAGCTCCTGGAAGTTGTCGGCGATTCAAAGCCAGGAGCATGCCGGGCAGGATTTATTCTCGGCGCTCGAAAAGCAACTGGGATTGAAGCTCGAAAAGGGCAAAGGGCCGGTGGACATGCTGGTGATCGATCACCTGGAAAAAATCCCGACTGAGAACTAATGAGAACTAATACGACGCCTGGAGGCAAACCTGAGATTGGCAGTCCCACAAGCGGACGGTTTTGGCACAGGTGTGGCACGGGATGTGGTTTATTTTCAACGGCTGAGATTTGGCACAGGGGCTGCAGAACGAAATATTTCGTAAACTGCCGAACGAATTTGGGGGGATTGGCGTCTAAGTTGAAAAAGCGACACGCGAGGTTCGATGAAAACTAGTGGCTTCCTAAGATTGCTGGCTGCCGCGGTACTGGGCGGGTTCGCACTTCTGGCTTCCGAACATCACGGAAGCGTAACACTCGGCAACCTGCCGATTCCCGGCGCGATTGTCACAGCGACCCAGGGGGATCAAAAGGTGCAGGCGGTCACGGATGGGATGGGAACGTACTCATTCCCGGATCTGGCGGATGGGACGTGGACCGTTACGGTGGAGATGTCCGGGTTCACGACGCTCAAACAGGATGTGACCGTCGGGCCAAATGGAGAAGGCGCGAAATTCGAGCTCAAGATTAAATCCTTAAGCGATATTCAGGCTCAGGTGCAGGCCACGCAACTGACCGAGCAAAGAACCGCTCCGCCCGCTGAGGCAAATACGGCACGGCCGAGCCCCCCTTCGGCCGCCAAGCCAAAGCCACAGGCGCAAGCCCAGGCTCAAGCCGGCGGGCGGGGTGGTACAGCGGCGCAAACCGTGGCGGAAACTCCCGCCGCGGACGATTCGAGCCAGCGCGCCGCGGACGGGTTCCTGGTGAACGGGAGCCAGGTGAACGGAGGGGCGTCTCCTTTCGCGCTGAATCCGGCGTTTGGAAATAACCGCCGCGGGCCCCGCTCGCTGTACACGTACCAGTTGAGCTTTATTCTGGACAACTCGGTTACGGATGCCCGGAATTACTCGCTGACCGGCCAGGCGCAGGAAAAGCCATACTACAACAACTACACGATTAACGGCTCGATTCAGGGACCGCTGCGGATACCGCACCTCCTTCGAAACGGGCCGACGTTCTTCGTACAGTACTTCATCCAGCGCAACCGCAATTCGAGCTCGGCGACAGGTCTGATGCCGACGGAGGCGGAACGGACTGGGGATTTATCGGCGCTGACCGGGCAGGTGATCAATCCGGCCACTGGCGAACCATTTGCGGGTAACCTGATTCCGAAAAACCTGATTAGCCAGCAAGCCACGGCATTGCTGGCGCTGTTTCCGCAGCCGAATTTCGCCGGGGGGACCTACTACAACTACCAGACGCCGCTGGTGGCGGTCTCGCATGCGCAGGGCTTTAACATCCGGATGAACAAACAGATCGGGCGGAAGAACTCGATTCAAGGGCAGTTTGCGCTGAACAGTACGAATGGAATAAGCCCGAATATTTTCGGCTTCGTGGACCGGAACACCAGCCTGAATTGGAACTTCGACCCGGTGTGGCGGCATCAATTTACTCCGCGCATGAGCTCGACTTTGGAGTTTCGAGCCACACGGCAGGCTCCGCACGTGTATTCGTACTTCTCGAATCTGACCAACGTGTCGGGCAACGCCGGGATCACGGGAAACGATCAGAACCCGCTGTACTGGGGTCCTCCGACGCTGGGTTTTGGCGCGAGCGGAATCTCCGGCCTCTCCGACACTTTGCCCACCTTTAACCGGACGCAAACGGCGCAGGTGAAATCGGACAGCACGTGGAACCACGGGCGCCACACGGTTACGTTCGGAGGCGATGCGCTGCGGCAGGATTACAACTACGATTCGCAGACGAATGCGCGCGGGGGCTTGACTTTTACCGGAGCGGCGACGGGGCTGCCGGGACAGATTCCAGGCACGGCAAACCCACTGGCGGATTTCCTGCTCGGCATTCCGGATACAGCGAGTCTGGCGTACGGTAACGCCGACAAGTACCTGCGCGGGACCGGATATGACTTGTATGTAGGAGACGATTGGCGAGTGAACTCGGCGCTCACCCTCAACGCGACCCTGCGATATGAGTACAACGCGCCTTTTTCTGAGTTGTACGGACGGCTGGTGAATCTCGACGTGCTGGGTGATTTTTCGAATGTTGCGCCCCTGCTTGGCACAAACCCAACCGGCTCGCTGACTAGCATCACCTATCCGAATTCGCTGATCCGGCCGGAGCGGTTTCCGCTGGGGCCGGGAATTGGCCTCGCGTGGCGGCCGATTTCGGGATCTTCGCTGGTGGTTCGCGCCGGTTATAGCCTGCGATTTCCCAGTCCAGGGTACCCGGGGCTAGCGCAGAGCATGTACCAGCAGGCGCCGTTTTCGGCAAGCGTGCAGAACGCCAACAGTACAACCACTCCACTGACGCTGGCAAACCCATTCTACGGCTCGCCGCAGTATGCGGCGCAGACCTTCGGCATCGCCCCCAACTTCCAGGAATCGTACGCGCAGAATTGGACGTTTTCGATTCAAAAGGATTTACCGGCCGGAATGCAGATGGTGGCGACGTACCAGGGGATCAAAGGCACGCGGATGCCGCAGACGTTCTACCCCAACAGCTACCCAGGACTGGTGGATCCCTATGGAACCGCTCCCGTCGGTTTCAAGTACGAGACTTCGAACGGCGACTCGCACCGGGAAGCCGGTTCGATCCAGTTGCGGCGCAGGTTGCACAACGGATTCACCGCGCAGGTTCTGTACACCTACGCGAAGGCCATCGACGATACGGGCGGCATCGCGCAGAACTGGCTGGATCTGAGCGCGGAGCGAGGGCTGTCGAGCTTCGATCAGCGGCAGAATGCGCAAATCATGTTGCAGTACACCTCCGGGATGGGACTGGGCGGGGGAAGCCTGCTCAGCGGGTGGAAGGCCGCGGCGCTGAAGGAATGGACCATCCTGACGCCAATCACCTGGGGGACGGGTTTGCCGGAGACGCCTTCTTACGCCGTTGCGCTGGGAGGTACGACCGCGATCGCGGCGCTCCGGCCGGATTACACGGGATTGCCGCTCTACACGGCGCAGCCGGGACTGTACCTGAACCCCTCTGCTTTCGTGGCGCCGGCGGCCGGCCAATTCGGAAACGCGGGGGTCGGGATGATCACCGGCCCGGCGCAATTCTCCTTTAACGCTACTCTGCAACGCACCTTCCGGCTGAGCGACCGGACGACGATGAATTTTCAGGTGGCTTCCACCAATATCATCAATCATGTGGTCTACAGCGGCTACGTCACAACGCTAGGCGAACAGTTCGGCGCGCCGGCGGGAGCGAATGGGATGCGGAAGATGACCATTCGAGCGGATTTCAGGTTTTAGCGAACGGAGGTATTTTGAAGTATGCGGCTTCTAACCTTAGCGAATATGCGGCGTCACAGCGTGAAGATGCAGGGGCTGGCGCTGATGCTGGTGGTCTTGATGGCCGCCAGCGGCCAGCAGCCCCCGGCGCGGGTGGCTCCGCCCATTCCGGCCAACGCCCCCGGCACCAATGCTCAGCCGGAGGGAGCCGTAGCTACCTTCAGCACGGCGACGAATCTGGTCACCGAAGAGGTCACGGTGGTCGACAAGAACGGCAAATCGGTGGAGGGTTTGAAGCCGGAGGACTTCATCGTAACCGAGGATGGGGTGCCGCAGAAGGTTACATTCCTTCAATACCAAAACATTCCGGACGACGTGGGGCCGGGGCTTCAGACGCGGCCGGACACGCCATCCGTGGTCGCGCCTTTGGACAAGCTGACGCGGACTGAAATCGCGCCGGAGGCTCCCGGAGAGATTGCGCATCGCGACCGGCGCCTGCTGGTGATCTACCTGGACATGACTTCGATGCCGCAGGCCGACCAGTTGCGCGCGCTCTCCTTTACGGAAAAATTCATCCGCACGCAGATGTCGCCGGCGGACCTGATGTGCATCATGAAGTACGACGGAGCCTCCGTTGCGGTGCTCAGCGATTTTACCGACGATCGCGACAAATTGGAGAGCATTATCGAAACCATCGTGGTGGGTGAAGGGCAGGGATTCGGCGAAACCTCCACCGACGCGGCCTCTGCCGACAATGGAGCTCAGTTCGGACAGGACGATAGCGAATTCAACATCTTCACCACGGACCGGCAACTCGCGGCGTTACAAACCGCGGCGAAGATGCTAGGGACTTTGAATGAAAAGAAGGTCATGGTGGTCTTTGCCAGCGGGATCAATTTGAACGGCGTGGATAACCAGGCGCAACTGCACGCCACGGAAAACACGGCCATCAAAGCCAATGTGTCTTTCTGGCCGGTGGACGCCCGCGGCCTGGTGGCCATGCCCCCGATGGGCGACGCCAGCATGCGCACGGCGGGCGGCAACGGGATGTTCAGCGGACAGACTATGGCCGCGTTTACAGGGCGTTTGCAGAGCACGCAGGACACGCTGTGGACGCTGGCGTCGGATACAGGCGGCAAGGCGCTGCTCGACAACAACGATCTGGGCAGGGGCATTATCAACGCCGAAAAGTCCATCGGCAGCTACTATATTCTGGGATACAACACCAGCAACAGTAACCTGGACGGGAAATTCCGCAAGGTCAGCATCAAGTCGACCAACACTGCCTTGACCGCGAAAGATTACCGGCAGGGTTACTACGGCAACAAAGTCTGGAACAAGTTCAACACCGCCGACAAGGAACGGCAGCTCGAAGACGCTTTGATGGCGCCCGATCCGATGACCGAGATCACGATCTCCATGGAGCTCGACTACTTCAATATCAATCGCGCCGAGTATCAGGTTCCCATGATGGTCAAGATTCCAGGGCGTGAGCTGGTGCTGGCCAAGAGGGGCGGCGCTGAGACCACGGTGATCGATGTCATCGGCGAAGTGAAAGACGATTTCGGCACCACGGTCAGCAACATTCGCGAAAAGATCCCGATCAAGGTCAGCGACAGCACCGCGGCGGAATTAGCCAGGCGGCCGATCGAGTACACAGACATGTTCACGCTGCTGCCCGGCGGCTACACCATCAAGTTCCTGGCTCGCGACAACGAAACGGGGCGCATCGGAACCTACCAGAGCAAGTTCGTGGTCCCGAATCTGTGGAAGGCGGAGGAGAATGTCCGCGTCCCCATCAGCTCCGTGGTGCTGAGCAGCCAGAGAGTGGATCTGAAGGACGCGTTGTTTAACGCGCTCAAGGACAAAGACCGGGCGGAAACCACTAACCCGCTGGTGGTTGACGGCCAGAAGATGATCCCCAGCGTGACCCGCGTCTTCTCCAAAGCCAAGGACATATATGTGTTCCTCCAGGCGTACGAAGGGATGCTGGATAATCCGCGGCCGGTGGTTGCTTACGTGGCGTTCTACCAGGGTCAGAACAAGGTCTTCGAGACGCCGCCGATCCAGGTCACAGCGCCGTCGCCGATCAATCCGCGAGCCAAGGCGATGCCTCTGCGCTTCACGGTCCCGCTTACCGGTGTCAAGACCGGCATTTACAACTGTCAGGTGACAGTGCTCGATCCGGAAGGGCCGAGGGCGTCGTTCTGGGAAGCGCCGATCGAGATCATCAACTAGGTTCTTCGCGCTCGGCCGCTGGCATACAATCGTTTTGAGGTGATTCGCATGCCAGTGAGCCGGTTCGTGCGCGGCGGTGCACTTGCCGCTGCGGCCGCTATGTGGGCGGTTGCGCAAGCGCCAGCGCCGGATAACAGCGCGCGGCAAAAGCTGATCGAGGCGCTGGACGGCATCGCCAATCAACAGCTCGCGGACAGGGCGGAAGCGGTCGCGCGCATCACTACTCGCGCGGACGCGGAGAAGCGCAAAAAGCAGGTTCGCGATACGATTCTGGGGCTGATTGGGGGCCTTCCGGAGCACCGGGGCCCGGTGGCGGTGAAGGAGTTCGGCACACTCACTGGGGACGGATTCAAGATCGAGAAGCTGGCGTACGAAAGCCTGCCCGGCCTGTGGGTCACGGCGAATCTATATCTGCCTGCGTCCGGCAACGGCCCGTTTCCGGCCGTGCTGCTGGCGCCGGGACATGAGGCGACGGGAAAGCAGAGCCAGTACTCATTCGGGGGAAATTTCGCGCGCTCGGGTATGATCGCACTCGCCATCGACCCCTTGGGCCAGGGAGAACGCCTGCAATACTTCGATCCCGAGGCGAAGAAGTCCACCATCGGCGGATCCACGGGCGAACACGGCGAAGTCAACATACCGGCGATGCTGATCGGCGAGGATGTCGCGCGTTATTTCATCAACGATTCCATGCGCGGCATCGATTACTTGATCGGCCGCAAAGATGTGAATGCGCAACGCATCGGAGCGCTGGGGTGCTCCGGCGGGGGAACGTCAACGGCCTATCTGGCGGCCCTGGACGATCGCGTGAAGGTGGCCGGCGTCGCCTGCTACATCACGTCCTTCAAGGAACTGCTGCCTTCGGCCACTGGCGTCCAGGAAGCCGAGCAGAGCATTCCACACTTCATCGAACAAGGACTGGACTTCGCCGATTACGTGGAGCTGTTCGCCCCCAAGCCCTACGCGATCATTTCCACCACCAGCGACATGTTCCCCTTCGAGGGCGCAAAGCAAACCCAGGAGGAAGCCGCGCGGATTTACCAGCTTTACGGCGCGGAGAACAAGCTGCAGTGGATCACCGGGCCCGGAGGGCATGGCAACCTGGGTCCGATCTCGCCGGCCATTCTCGGCTTCTTTCTGCACTATTTGAAGGACACGCCGGTTGGCGACGCCGCGTTTACGCCCTTGCGGATACAGAATCCGGCGGACCTTCTATGCACGCCAACCGGGCAGGTTTCAACGTTGTTTTCCAAGGCGATTGGAGGCGAGACGGTTCCCTCGATCATCAAGGCTCACGCCGCGCAGGTTTTCCCCAAGACGCATCCGAGCGCGACGGAGGTCGCGGAAGATGTTCGCGGCCTGGCTGGCGTGGTCGCGCGTCCCAGCAACCGTCCCCCGGTAGCGTTCGTGTCGGACGCCGAGACACGGGAAGGCTACCGCATCGAAAAGGTGCTGCTGCAAAGCGAGGATGGCGAGGCGACGGCGTGGGTCGCGCTTCCCTCGGCGGAGGGCCTGAAGCCGGCGGTGTTAATGGTGGACGCGCAGCCGGAGAAGCTGACTGCTCCGGGAGGCGATTTCGACCGCCTGGCGAAAGCCGGGCGTGTGGTGATGGCGCTGGGTCCCAAACCGTCCCCTCCGGGAACGGAGGGTCTCAAGTCTCCTTACCTGGGTCCGTTCAATCTGCTTTCGCTGCGTGCGTTCCTGGTGGGCAAGACCACTCTGGGCATGCGCGTCGACGACACGATCAAGGCCATGGACTGGCTGGTGAGCCTCGGCCAGACCGATGTCAAGGACATCTCCGTTTATGGCAGCGGGTCCATGGGTGCGGTGGTGCTGCACGCGGCGGCGCTCGATTCGCGAATCAAGAAGGTGACCATCGAGAATACGCTGGCCAGTTACAAAATGGTTCTGGAACAGCCGCTGCACCGGGATATTTCTGAGGTCGTGGTGCCGGGCGTCCTGACCAAGTACGACATGGGCGATTTGATTCAGGCGATCGCGCCGCGGCCGGTGACGGTGGTCCATCCCCAGGACGCCACTGGCGCTCCCGTGAGCGTCGATCAGTTCCGCAAGGACCTGAATTACGTGTTCGATTCCGGCAACGCGGATCGGGTCAAGGTGATGGAGCAAGCGTCAAATGTTCCGTGACACCGAGGGCCTTGACCGGCTGCCGCACCACTACCGGCTGCCGCACCATTAGATGCTGAGCACGGGGCAGGGCGCTTCGCGGACGATCTGATAGAGATGCGACCGAAGGGTTGTGAACACTCCCTGGGCGTGGCCCCGGCCGGTGACGATCAAGTCCGCGTGAAGCCGCGACGCCTCATCGCTTACGGCCTCCGCCACTGGCCCCTCGATCACGTTGTGCGGCGCATTCACGCCGAGATTGCCGGTCAGCTCGCGCAGGTTGAACTGCGCGGCCTCGATGCGGTCCTGCTGATACGGCATCATGTCGAATTCGGTGGCGGGCATCGGCTCGATGACGCGCAGCAGCGATAGCGACGCGCCGTACATCGAGCTGAAGGCGACCCCGGCGCGCAGTACGCACTCGCCTTCGGGCGTGCCGTCCAAGGCGCACAAAATAGAGCGATACGGAATCTTCGAAGCATGCCGGGCAAGAGCCGCGCTCGAGTCCGTCCACACCGCGCAGGTTACGTCATGCAGCACTTTGGATGTGACCGAGCCCAGCAGGAAGCGCCGCAGGGGACCGCGGCCATGCGTCGGGAGCATGACCAGATCGGCGGACTGGTGCTGCACCAGGGCATGGATGACGCTCCCGGGTTCGCCGCAAGCCGCCACACAGTTGACATGGCGCGCTGGAAAGGCACGGCAGGCGAAGTCGCGCAGCCGCTCATCTTGGAGGGACTGCGCCTCGCCAGCCAGAGCGGGGTCGGCGATGGGCAGCTCACTATAAGCCAGCGCCTCCGCTCCATAAGCATGGACCATGGTGAGTTGCGCCGGGCCCTGGGCTGCCTCCTCGGTTTGACGGAGGAGATCCTTGACGTAGGGGACTATGGCGAGGCAGGGCTCGGAATAATCCACGGGGAATAGAATTCGCCGGAAGGGTAACATACCATTTCGCTCCTATACGCGGTCTGGCAGATTCGTGACCAATTCGGCGAAGCGGCTTAGGCCATACTTTGGATCGATATAATTGGTGGCGTGGAGCGTTTGGGTGACCATGGGGCGTCGGCATGGTCACTGCCCTTGGGGCAACTCGCCCAATCCTGCGCGATTTCACCCATATCCCCGCCGCGCGAAGCGGTATAGTCGGGGATTTTCTATGGCTATACGCGTGCTTTGCCATAGAGCATTTGTGCGTTGGTCCCACTATGTACGAGAAGCGGTGGTGACTTTCGCTGGAGGGGTTAAGGGCTATGAACTGGCTTAAGCGGTACGGTAGGACGATTTCGATCGGGTTACTGGTGGCGGCGGGTTTGACCAGCGCTCCGAAGCCGTATAACATCCACGACAAGGCGTATTACGCCGATCCTCAGACGGTGGAGTTCGTAGCTCCGGGACTGACGATCACCATCACGGGGGCGTCGATTTCCTCCACCGGGACGATCACGGTGAACTATACGCTTACCGACCCGAACGGCCTGCCGCTGGATTCGGCCGGGGTAATGACGCCGGGCGCGATCAGTTTGAGCTTCATCGCGGCGGTACTGCCCAACAACCAGGAAGACTATACGGCGTACACCACGCGCGCGGCGACGGGAACGGTGATCGCGTCCACGAACCAACCCGGGGCAGACTCGGGCGGCGTGGCGACGGCGACCGCGAACGGGTACCAGTACGTGTTCAAGACCGCGGCGCCTTCCGGCTTTGACGCGACGGCGACGCACACCATCGGCATTTATGGATCGCGAAATCTGACGGAATACAATCTCGGCACCAACTACGCCAGCACCACCTATAATTTCGTTCCGAACGGATCGAAGGTGACGCAACGTTCACGACATTATTGAAACGGCGAGCTGCAATGCCTGCCATGACCAGTTGTCGGCGCACGGAGGGTCGCGGCGGGGAATGAATATGTGCGTGCTGTGCCACACCCCGCAGAACGTGGATCCGAACACCGGCGACACAATGGACGCGAAGGTGTTTTTCCACAAGCTCCACATGGGCTCGGCCTTGCCGAGCGTGGTGGCGGGCGGCCAGTACATCCCGGCAATCAACTCGCACGGGACCACCTCGTCAGTGTGCCCGAACCCTTGCTTTAATTACTCGACGGTCGTGTTTCCGGCCGATCCGGGAACCGATCCGCGGCGCTGCACGGTGTGCCATTCCCAATCGACGGGCGCGGCGCAGAAAACCGCGTATCTGACCAATCCCTCGCAGGCGGCGTGCGGATCGTGCCATGACAACGTGAATTTCGCCACCGGCGCGAATCACCCGGGCGGCATTCAAGTCGACGACACCCTGTGCGCCAACTGCCACATCCCGCAGGGCGAAATGGATTTTGACGCGTCGATTATGGGGGCGCACGTGGCGCAGACGGCGTCCAGCCTGCTTTCCGGGCTGAGCGTGAAGATCACCGGCGTGACCGGCGGAAACGCGGGCGGAAAACCCACGCTGGCGTTCACCATGCTGAACACGGCCGGCGCGGCGGTGCCTTTGTCGACGCCGACCCTGTCGATCTCGGCGACCATGGCGGGCCCGACCACCGACTACGGCAACACCAATTTCGGAAGCGACGTGACCACGCCCGGATATGTCACGGAAAGCATGAGCGGCGCGACTTGCAGTGCTTCGGGTGCTTGCACGTACACCTTCACGCACTCGATTCCGGCCACGGCGACTGGCACCTTCGCCATCGGCATCGAGGCGCGGCGCAGCGAGACCGTGCCGGAGTTGATCAACGGGACCACGGTGCAAACCGCGATCTCGTACGGGGCGGCGAATCCGGTCAGCTATTTCTCGGTGGACGGATCCCCGGTGGCGGACCGGCGGGCGGTGATCGCGGAGACCAACTGCAATCAGTGCCACGTGGCGCTGTCGCTGCATGGAGGCCTGCGCAATAATACCGACTACTGCGCGTTCTGTCACAATCCGAATAACACGGACGTATCCACGCGGTCCACCTCAAAGACGCCGGCGTTAGCCTCGGCTCCTCCGCAAGGCATCAACTTCAACCTGCTGGTGCACCGGATTCACTACGGCATCAATCAGCCGTCGAACCGGCCCTATATCGTGGTCGGCCACGGCGGCAGCACCGACAACTTCAGCGGAGTTCTGTTCCCGCCGCTGAGCCCATCGGGCGAGGCCACCGAGACAAAGAATTGCTCGATGTGCCACGTCAACAGCAGCGAGCAGAACGATCTGGCGCTGACTGGCATGCTTCCGGTGACCGATCCGCAGGGGCCGATCAATCCGGTGCAGCCGTTCACCTCGGCGTGCACGGGCTGCCACATGGATATCGCGACGGCCTCGCACGCGCTCTCTAACACAACCGTCCTGGGCGAAGCCTGCAATGTCTGCCACGGGACCGGCGGAGCCTACGCGGTCCAACAGGTGCATGCGCAGTATTAGCCTCCTGGCGGTTTTCGCAGCGGGTCTCGGATATGGACAGGCGGCAAAAGCCCCGGCGCAAGCGGCGCCGGCGGGAAAGGCCTCACCGGAAAAGTCCACCGTCGCCGGAACCGACACCTGCGCGATCTGCCACGAAGACATCGTCAAAGCGTTCGCCAAAAACGCGCATGACGTGCTGGAAACGGACGCTCATAAGGGCTTCGCAGGGCATGCCTGCGAGAGCTGCCACGGGCTAGGCAGCCAGCACGCCGAATCGGCGGACGCAACGCTGATTCGTAATCCCGGCAAGCTGAGTCCGGCGGCGGCCGACAAGATCTGCCTGGATTGCCATCTGAACCAGCCCACCCACGTGGGGCGGTTGGAGAGCAGCCACGCCAAGAATCAGATCGCCTGCACGGTGTGCCACAAAGTGCATTCGGACGAAATGGTGGCGCGCACCGCGGCGAAAATCAACGCGCAATGCTCCAACTGCCACCTTAACGAATGGGCGGAGTTCCAAAGACCATCGCACCACAAACTGCCGGAGGGCGCGATGAGTTGCGTGGATTGCCACAACCCGCACGGCAGCATTCGCCCGGCGATGCAGCAAAGCTTCGGAGCCAATGAGCCGGGGTGTCTGAACTGCCACAGTGACAAGCGCGGGCCGTTCACCTTTGAGCATGCGCCCATGCGCTTCGACGGCTGCACGGCGTGCCATGAGCCGCACGGCTCGGCCAATCCGCGGATGCTGGTGCGCCAGGAGGTACGGTACGTGTGCCTGGAGTGCCACGCCAACCTGCCCACGCCGCGAACGCTCACCTCGCCTCCGAACCGGACCATGGGCGTCGTGCCTCCATCGTTCCACGATTTGCGTTCGCCGCAGTATCAGAACTGCACGGTGTGCCATCAGAAGGTCCACGGAAGTTACGTGGACCGGGACCTGTTGCGATGAAACGGCTGCTGATATTCTCCGTAACCGTGTTCGCCGCGTGGGCGCAGGATCAGCCCACTGCGGCCCCGCAAGAGCTGACGGCTTCCGCGACGCCGGCCGCCGCCCCAGCGCCAGCTCCCTCGGATCAGGATTGGATCAGCGGGTGGTTTGAAGTCGGATACCGCTGGGATACGGGCGTAGCGGGAAGCCTGGACACCTACCGGACGTTCGTAAACCTGGGCTCCGGGCCGAAGCTGCTAGGGACCGAGTTCACCTTGACCGATCCCAAGCACCGCCTGTTCGACCAGATCGACGTGCGCGCCTACAACTGGGGCGATGAGCCCTCCGAGACGCTACACTTCGGAGCGAAAAAGAAGAAGCGGTACGAGTTGAACGCAGATTACCGCGACTTCGCGTACTTCAACGACCTGCCCTCCTTCGCCGATCCTCTGGCCTCGCGCGGCGTGATGCTGGATGAGCAGTCCTTCGATACGCGCCGGCATCTGGGAAGCTACACGCTGGACCTGCTTCCCGGCAACTGGATCGTCCCGTATCTGGCGTTCGAACAGGACTCCGGCACGGGGACCGGCGCGGACACATTCGTCTCCCAGCCGAATCAATTCCCGGTTCCGTTCACAACCTACGACCGGACCGATTTATTTCGCGGAGGGGTACGGATCGAGAGGCGCCGGTTCCACGTGACGCTGGAGCAGGGCGGGACCACCTTCGTCAACAATCAGAACGAGTATCAGAGCGGAGCGACCAATTACGGAAACAATCTGGTCCCGTATCTGGGCCAAACCATCGACCTGCAGAACCTGGCCGTGGCGTACGGGATTCGCGGGTCGAGCATTTATAGCAAGGGATTGATCACGGTCAACGTCGCTTCGTGGCTGGACCTGTATGGACAAGTGCTGTTCAGCCAGCCATCCACCAACGTGAACTACACGCAGAATGCGTTGGGCAACCTGGTCTCGCAGAGCAATTTGCTGTTTTATACCAGCCAGATGTATCTGGTCACGGCAGCGGCTGAACTGCCCCACACTTCCGGAAGTTTCGGCGCCGAGGTGCGGCCCATGAAGCGGGTGCGCATCCTCGAAAACTGGTTGACCGACCGGCTGCACGATGCAGGCTCGGCGAGCTCGCTTACTTCGTACCTGGCGCCGGGCGGAATACCATCCATGGCGGCGCTGCTGGCTTCGTCGCTCGCCAGCAATTACAGCCAGAATGAGGTCAACGTTCTCTATGACCCGTGGGCGAAGCTGTCCTTACGCGCCGGGTACCGCTATGTGTGGGGTGACGCCAACGACTTGGTGTTGCCCGCGGCGGATTTGGTCAGCTCGGATCAGGGCAAGATGAGGAGCAACGTGGCGCTGGTGGGGCTGACCTACCGGCCGGTGCAAAAAATCACGCTATCGGGAAGCGGCGAGTTCGCCACCAGCGGCGGCGAATATTTCCAAACCAGCTTGTATAACTACCAGAAGATCCAGGCGAAGGTGCGGTATCAGGCGACCAAAACGCTGAATCTGTCCGCCGACTTCGGACTGCTCAACAATCACGATCCCCAGCAGGGTGTGAACTACGAGTATTCCTCGCACCAGGAATCGCTGTCTGTCATGTGGACTCCGCCCAGGCAAGGGTGGGATTTTGAAGGCTCCTACACGCGCGGCACTATCTATTCCAACATCGGCTACCTGGAGCCGGAGACGCTGGGGCCGCAACTGTCGCTGTACCGGGATAACGCGCACGACGTGAGCGGACTGTTCCACATCAAGCTGGGCAAAACCAAGGGCCCCGCGCCGCAACTGATGGCGGGAGGGAGCGCGTTTCTGTCCTCGGGAAGTAGACCGACGGCTTACTATCAACCCCTGGCGAGACTGTCTGTGCCGTGGGGCAAGCGAACGCAGTTGTTTGCGCAGTGGACATATTATGGATACGGCGAAGCGTTCTATCTGTATGAAGGATTCCGCACGCACCTGGTGACGGTGGGGCTGCGGGTCACGCCGTGGGGAGGGTAATACATCGATATGGAACCGGCGCCTCCTTTCAACTCGCGTCCGCTGCGATGGCTTTCGCCGATCGTATATCTTTCCAATAACTTTTTGAGCCTGACTGGGGTGATTCTGGCGACGGCCGGCGGCGTGTCGTGGCTCTTCTTGCTTCCCGAGCTGGCGCACGGCGGGAGCCAGAATCCCTACCTGGGACTCCTCTGGCTGGTGGATCTGGGCCTGTTCATCGGCGGACTGGCGCTGATCCCGGCGGGGATGTACCTGCGCTGGCGGATACTGAAGAAGCAGGGCGCGGACGACGCGCAAGCGTTCCCGCCGCTGACCTTGCAATCGCCGGCGCTGCGCCGGCTGCTGGGATTCATCGTGGTGGCGACCACCGCCAACGTGGTGATCGCGGGACAGCTCACCTACAGCGGGATCCAATACATGGACACGCAGCAGTTCTGCGGGCAGGTGTGCCATGTGGTGATGCAGCCGGAGTTCGTGGCGTATCAGCAATCGCCGCATGCGCGGGTGGCGTGCGTGGAATGCCACATCGGCCCGGGCGCGTCGTGGTTCGTGCGCTCCAAACTCTCCGGCACCCGGCAACTGTTCGCAGTGGCCTTCGACACTTATCCCCGCCCGATCCCTTCGCCGGTCCAGAATCTCCGGCCAGCGCGTGAGACCTGCGAGCAGTGTCATTGGCCGCAGCGTTTCACTCAGCCCAAGGCTTTCGTCCATACGGAGTACTCCGAGGATGAGCAGAATTCGGCCGCCACGACAGTGCTTCTGCTGAAAGTCGGAGGCCGGACCTGGAACGGCTCGGTGGGCATTCACGGCGCGCACCTGGCCGACAACACCAGCATCGAGTACATCACCAGCGACGCTAAGCGCCAGGTCATTCCGGAGGTGATCTACACCGACGCCAGCGGAAAGCAGACCGTGTACAAAGCCACGGATAGCAAGGTCACCCCCGAGGAGCTCGCGCACGGCGAGCGGAGGACGATGGACTGCGTGGACTGCCACAATCGGCCCACGCATATCTTCCAACTGCCGGATCGCGCCCTGGATGCCGACATGGCCAACGGAAACATCAGCCCCAGCCTGCCCTACATCAAGAAGCAGGGATTGGCCGCTCTGAAAACGGAGTACCCGGACCGTGAGACAGCCCGGCGCCAGATCGCCGCCGCTCTGGATTCCTTCTACCAGAAGAATTATCCGCAAGTGTACGCGAGCGGCCGCAAGCAGGTGGACGCCGCGGTCGCGGCGGTGCAGGCGATCTACCAACGCAACATTTTTCCGGAGATGAAGGTGACCTGGGGAACGTACGTCAACAACCTGGGGCACATGGATTCTCCGGGCTGCTTCCGCTGCCACGACGGCAGCCATACCAGCGCGGACGGACGGACCATTCCCAACGACTGTAATACCTGTCACGATCTGTCGGCGATGGAGGAGAAGAACCCCAAGATTCTCGGGGACCTCGGATTGTCCCCGGCGCAGAGCGCGGGCGATCCGAAGTAGAGAGGTCACGATGAGACTGCCCATCGCGGCGTTCGTAATTCTGGCTCTGGCGGGCGCGCGGGCCAGCGCGGCCGATGATGCGCTGTGCCTGGCTTGCCACGAGGAGAAGGGAGGTCCGGTTCATGGCAGCGTGCACGCCTCGATGGGATGCACGGGCTGCCACAGCGACGTCAAGACCTTCCCGCACCCCGACCAGATCGCCAAGGTGAACTGCGGTTCGTGCCACGCGGACGCGGCGGCGAAGCTGGCTTCGAGCGTGCATGCCAAGGCCAGCCCACAACTGTGCGAGGCGTGCCATGGCGGCGCGCACGAGGTCGTGCCGGTGAAGGATCCGAAATCGCCGGTGTATCCGCTGAACCTGCCGCGGACCTGCGGCACCTGCCACGCCAACAAGCAGTTCGCGCAAGAGCACGGCCTCGCCGACGTGTATTCGGAGTACATGGACTCGATTCACGGGTTTGCCCTGACCAAGGACGGGCTGCTGGTGGCGGCGACCTGTTCCAGCTGCCACGGCTCGCACGATATTCTGGCTCCGGGCGATTCCCAGAGCCGCGTGAACCGCGCCAACATCCCGGCCACTTGCGGAACCTGTCATAACGGCATCGCACAGGAGTATCAGGCGGGGATTCACGGGCAGGCGTTCGCGGCCGGCGATACGGGCGCGCCGGTGTGCACCAATTGCCATACGGCGCACCAGATCTCCGGAGTGCGGGAAGCGGCGTTCCAGATGAAAACCAGCGCGACCTGCGGAGACTGCCACCGCGAAAAGTTCGGAACCTACCGGGACACGTTCCACGCGCAGGTGTCGGCCTTGAGCTACACCGAGACGGCGCACTGCTGGGATTGCCATGGGGAGCACGCTATTCTGCCGGCGTCCGATCCCAAGTCGCCGGTGGCGGCGGTGAATCTGGTGGCGACGTGCGGCAAGTGCCACACCGGCGCCAGCGCTAGCTTTGTATCGTATTCGCCGCACGCCGATGCGCACAACGGGAAGGCTTACCCGGCATTGCACGCGTCGGCCCTTTTCATGAACCTGCTGCTGGCCGGATTCCTGGGATTCTCGGCGCTGCACACGCTGCTATGGTTCATTCGATTGCGCGCGGAGAAGTCGCACGCGGGAGGGGGCTCGCGGGAAGGAGGAAGTCATGAGCAGTCCTGAAGCAACGGGCGCCGGCGCTGGAGCGCGCTATTTCACTCGCTTTACGCCGGTGCAAGTCTTGTTGCACGCGGTGCTGGTGGTGACCTTTCTGGGACTGGCCGCCACCGGCCTGGCGCTGCGCTTCAGCGACGCAGCGGCCAGCCGCGCTTTCGCCAATTTGATCGGAGGCTTTCCCGCGCTGATCTTTTTCCATAAATTTCTGGCTGTGGCGCTGACGGTGGACTTCCTGTACCACGTAGCCGACATCGCCTACCGCGCCGTGGTCAAGAAACAACTGTGGCTGCTGTGGGGTCCGAATTCGCTGGTTCCGAACCTGAACGACATCCGCGGCTTCTTCGGCCAGGTACGCTGGTTCCTGTTCCTGGGCCCCAAACCGCAATTCGACCGGTATACGTATTGGGAAAAGTTGGACTACTGGGGTGTGTTCTGGGGCATGGCGGTGATCGGCATATCGGGCTATGCCATGTGGTTCGCGCCGTTGTTCGCGCGGCTGGTGCCGGGATCGTGGTTGAACGTCGCGCTGCTGATTCACGGGGAAGAGGCGCTGCTGGCGGTGAGCTATATCTTCGTGGTCCATTTCTTCAATGAGCACCTGCGGCCGCAGAATTTTCCCATGGATCTGACCATCTTCACGGGCCGCCAGACGCAGGAGGAGCTCGAAGAGCGGCATCCGGTCGAGTATGCCCGCCTGGTGGAGAGCGGGGAACTGGGAAGCTTGCGGGCGGACGCGCCATCGCACGGGACCAAGATTGTTTCCTGGACGTTCGGCGCGGCGGCGATTGCGATCGGCATCGTGCTGATGATTTTGACGGTGCAGGCTTTTTTGAGCCAGTAACTCACCGGCGGCCGTGCCGGTCTTGTTATCCTGAACACGTTGGGCCGGGAGGTCCAACCCTAAGGAGGGGAAACCCGAAACAGCATGCGTAATGTCATTGTGCTTCTAGCGTTCGCCACCGGCCTGTTAGGGACCCTGGCGCTGATGGGCCAGCAGAAGCAGCCCCCGGCAAAACTCACCTTCACCACCAAGAATGGGAACGTGACCTTCGATCACGGGGCGCACGTGATGCGGGAGAAAGGCAACTGCGCCGCCTGTCACCCCAAACTGTTCATGCAGGACGCCAAGGCTCCGCTCAATTACAAAGCGGGGCTGCACAAGACCGCGGAGATGAATATGACCTCCTGCGCATCCTGCCATCGCGCCGGCGGACCGTCATTCGAGAGCAAGGGCAACTGCGCTAAGTGTCATATGAAGGGCTGAGGCGCTTCCGCACCCTTTTCTGTGCCGGCCGGCTATAGTAACGGGGCGTAATAGCCCTTGCGGTAGTGGACTTCGCGCTGCGGCGCCTGCGCGGAAGGAGCCAGCTTTACTTGAATGTGCCGGTACGTTCCGTCGCGCGCGGGATTGGCCGGCGAGTATCCCAATAAATACTGGCTCCGCAACTCCTCGCCGATGCGGGCGCTGATCTCCGGCAGTTCATCCAGGTTGTCGACGCTAAAATAGCGGCCGCCGCTGACTTCGGCGAGCTCATCCAGCAACTCGGGCCCATTTTTCTCCTCAGGAGTGCGGTTGCGCTGGTCCACCGGGTCGAAGATTCCCATGGAATAAATCTGCACTTCGGATTCCTGCATGGCGTTTTTGATCTGTGCCGCGGTGTAGCGGCTGCGATTATCTCCGCCGTCGGAGACGATGACGATGGCTTTGCGGCCGTAGCGCGCCCGCTTCATCTCCACCAGCGCCAGATGCACGGCGTCCAGAAGGGACGTGCGCCCAATGGGCCGGACATGCGATACCCGCGTGTACACCGCATTGGCGTCCGTGGTGAACGGCACGGAAAGCGTGGCGCGCTCATTGAACTCCACCAGGAAGAATTCGTCGCCGCGGTTGGCGGTTTCAAAGAAGGCCTCGGCAGCCTTGGACGACTGGTGCATTTTGTTCCGCATGCTGGCGCTCGAATCGAAGAGAAACCCTACCGAGACGGGAGCGTCCTCCAATGCGAAGTCGGTGATGCTCTGCTCGACGCCATCCTCAAAAACGCGGAAATCTTCCTTGCGCAGATCGTTGACCGGTGTGCCGGAAAACCCGGTAACCTGCGCGGGCACCAGCACCATGGAGGTTTCAGTTCGCAGGTTGGCGGGAGGAAGGTTGGCCTGCGGCATCTCCGGCGAAATACCCAGGCGTTCCGGACGCTTGCGCGGTTCAATCACCGGAGGATCGGAAGAAGCGGATTGGAACGGAAGCGCGAGGCGGGGAGAAACTGCGAACAGCAGGAGGGCCGCGAAAAAAAGCTTGCTGCGGATGGCCATGCGTTACTCCGGGAGAAATCGAGTATACACTACTTGGAATGCGATTGGCTCGGGAAAACTCGCGTTGAGATAAGGAGGAAGTACTATGACCGCGCGCGTTGGCGCTTGGATGCTTCTCGGAACATTCGCCGCCGTACTTCCCGTGGGCGCCCAAACCGGCCCGGTCGGCGGGCGCTTTCCCGATCCACCGGCGGCGAAGGGGCCGGCGAAACCGGCTCCGCGCTTGCCCGGCGGCCATCCGGATCTGGGCAACGGTAAAGGCGCATGGAATCCGCGCATCATTGAGAACATCGCCGGAGTTGGACCGGGCGCGCCGCAAAGAACACCCGTGGAGCACGTGGTGGACGTTCCCTTTCTGCCGTGGGCCAAAGCCGTGTATGAGCAGCGCCTCGCCTCCTTGCAGAAAGACGATCCGGAGGGTTACTGCCTGCCTCCGGGAGTTCCTCGAATGATGGCGACGCCATTTCCGTTTCAAATCTTCCAGCTTCCGGATCGCGTGCTGTTCCTCTATGAAGGCGGAGCGCACGTGTGGCGCGAGATTTTCACCGACGGCCGGCCGCACCCCAAGGACCCGAATCCGACTTTCTTAGGCGATTCGATCGGGCATTGGGAGGGCGACACGCTGGTGGTGGACGCGATCGGCTTCAACGACAAAACGTGGCTGGATCAGGACGGACACCCGCACACCGAAGCCCTGCACGTGATCGAGCGCTACACACGCACCGACGAGATGACGCTTCGGTATGAGGCGACCATCGACGATCCGGATACCTACGCCGCGAAGTGGACCACCGCTTACACCATTCCCTGGCAGCCCGGCGCGGAGCTCACCGAATACATCTGCCAGGAGAACAACAAGGACATACTGCACCTTGTTGGTAAATAGCCGCGGGCGCTTGTTGGGAAGTAACGGGCTTGCGATCATGGGTGTGTGTCCGCCGTCCTCTCCGTTCATGAGTTGCGCAAGACGTATGGCGGCACGGTCGCGGTCGACGGCATCTCCTTCAACGTGGAACAGGGCGAGATCGTCGGATTGCTCGGGCCCAACGGCGCGGGCAAGACCACCACGATCGATATCCTTCTGGGGATTTTGACTCCTACAGAGGGGACGGTCCGGATCGCGGGGTTCAATCTGGCTCAGGACCGCTCCCGCGCGCTCGCGCGAACCAATTTTGCGGCGGTCTACGCGACGCTGCCCGGCAACCTGACGGTCGCCGAGAATCTGCGCTTCTTCGGAATCTTGTACGGCGTGAAGAATGTTTCGGCGCGCATCGAGGAACTCTTGCGCCAATTCGAGCTGGAGCGGTTTCGCGGCGTGAAGACCGGGGTGTTGTCTTCGGGGGAGCAGACGCGCGTATCGCTGGCCAAAGCGATGCTCAACCGGCCGCAACTGCTGTTGCTGGATGAGCCTACCGCATCGCTCGATCCGGCGACCGCCCGCGAGGTTCGGCAGATGATCCGCGATTTTGCCGCGCGCGAGGGCTGCGGAGTGCTGTGGACCTCGCACAACATGTATGAGGTGGAAGACGTGTGCGGAAGGGTGCTGTTTCTTTCCCACGGCAAAATCCTCCTGCAAGGGAATCCGAGAACGCTTGCCGGCGAGCACGCCAAAGCGAACCTGGAGGAGTTGTTCATTTCGATGGCTCGCGAGCCTCTGGCGCTTGAGCGGGTATGAAGGGACCGGGCGTAAACGGACCGGACATGAATGGACCGGGCATGAACGGACCTTTCAGCACGCGGCGCGCGGGAGCGATCGTGCTGCGCCAGTTCTACCTCCTGCGCGGCAGTCCCGTGCGGATCATGCCGCTGTTCATATGGGTGGCGATCGACATCGTGCTGTGGGGCTTTATCACCCGCTATCTGAATTCAGTGGCGTCCTCGGGCATGAACTTCGTTCCGGTGCTGCTGGGTGCGGTCCTGTTGTGGGATTTTTTTGTGCGCGTGATGCAAGGCGTGACCACGGCTTTCTTCGAAGACGTGTGGTCCAGGAGCCTGCTGAATGTCTTCGCGACGCCGCTGCGGATACCCGAGTATCTCGCTGGACTGGTGATCTCGAGCATATGCACCAGCCTGGTGGGGTTGTGCGTAATGCAGGCTCTCGCGGTAGCGGCGTTCGGATTGTCGTTCTTCAGCTTCGGCGCGGCGCTGTTACCGTTTCTGATGGTGTTGTTTGCCTTCGGCATCGCTTTGGGGATCTTCGGGAGCGCTTTGGTGCTGCGCTTCGGCCCCGCCGCCGAATGGCTGGTGTGGCCGATTCCGGCGATGCTATCGCCATTCGCCGCCGTCTTTTATCCACTCTCCACGCTGCCTGCGTGGATGCGCGGCGTTTCGCGGGTGCTACCGCCGGCGTACGTGTTCGAAGGGGTTCGCGCGATTGTGGGCGGGCACGGAGTGCAACTGGGGGGACTAGTGGCGGGGGCTGCCATGGCGCTGGCCTACATTTTTCTGGCCGGAGCCTTCTTCACCCACATTTACAGACAAGCGGTGAAAACCGGATTGATCGCACGGTACAGCGCGGAAAGCCCCAGCTAGAAAGGAAAAGGCGCCACGGCAAAGTGGCGCCCTGATGTTTCAAACAGAACAATTCAAAAATGAAGTTACTGGGCCTTAGCCGCTCCGCCCTTACTGTCCTTGATCACGATCTTCGTGGTGGTGCCGCCGATGTCGATGGCCGTCAACTTAGTGCCGGTCGTTTCGAGCGTGGTGTCGGGCGATTTCTTGGCGTTGGTCTCGACGCTGGCCGGAACCTCGATGGTCTCCTTGCCATGCATGAACTTGGCCTGGTTGCCTTCGACCTGAACCTTATAGTCGCCGGCTTTCAATTGAGTGTCGCCGGCCCAGGTGTCCGAAGGGATGGTAATGCGATAGGTGGAGGCCGCAGTGGCCACGCCAAGCGCGAGAGTAGCAAGTCCGAGAGACAGCTTTACTAGTTTCATGAGGTTTGAGCTCCTTATCTCCTAAGTGATTGAGTTTTTTAAAAGTATGACAACGGGGTTTTGTATCTTCGCAGGCCGATCATCTCCTGCACCGCAGGCTGATCGATGCCTGCACTTGTATTGACGAACACCCTTTCGAAAACGTAACGCGGTAACGAAAAATTGTTTCTTTTGGTACCTGTCAAAAGTAAGTCATGGCGTCTTCGAACAGGCGCGCGAGATCCTCGGGGGTTGCCGGACGCGGCGACAATTTCGTAACTCTATGTTGTGGAAGAGTTCCTTCCACTAGCGCACCTATATCATTGGATGCATAACCAATGGCTTTCAATCCATTCGGAGTTTTTATGCGCTGCATAAACCATACGATGCGATCCGCGAGCGCTTTCCCTGCGTCTTCGGGCTTGGCGGCATTGGCTCCAAGCGCCTCTGCTGCCTGGAGATGACGCACGGGATTCGCGCTCCCGGTGAAGCGAAATACCGCGGGTGCATTTAAGATGACGGAGATTCCGTGCGGAACTAAAGGATGGTCCGAAGGATATCCGGGCGCTAAATAGTTCTTGACGTTTCCGGAAACGGGATACGACATGCCGTGTGGCAAATGTACGCCTGCGTTACCGAACCCTACTCCGGCATAAGATGCCGCCAGTAGCATATGACCCCGCGCTTCGTCGTCGGAAGGATCTTCCACGGCGCGCACCAGATATTTCGCGACAATGCGCATCGCCTCCAGAGACCAGATATCGCTGATCGGGTTCGAGCCCTGATAAGACGGCCGCAGCGCGGGACGGTCCGGAAGCGGGCGCTCGGAAAACGGCAACGCGGTGTACGATTCGACCGCGTGGCTTAGAATGTCGAGGCCGCTCGACGCCGCCACTTGCGGCGGCAGCGTGCGCGTGTTCTCGGGATCTAGCAGGCCGAGCGTCGGCTTCAATCTCCGGCTCGCGATGCCGGTCTTGGCGTGCATACGGCTCAAATCGAAAATGGCGACGCCGGTAGTTTCGCTGCCGGTTCCCGCAGTGGTAGGAATCGCGATCAAAGGCTTGAGAGGGCCAGGCACGGGAAGGCCCTTGCCGATCGGTGCGTTGACGTAATCGAGAAAATCGGCCGGCGGATACGTGGTGTAGAGATTCACCGCTTTGGCCGTGTCGATGACCGAGCCCCCGCCAACGGCAACAATGGCGTCGAAACCGGATTGTTTGCCGAATGCGATGGCGTCGAGAAAAGATTCGTCGGTGGGCTCCACGCGGACGCGATCGTAGAGCGTAAAAGGAATGCGATTGTGCTCCAGCGATTCGAGCACGGTGTGGACGGGAGCCATCCGAGCCAGCGCCGGATCGGTTACCACCAGCACGTTGCGCGCGGCCATCTCAGCCAGATCCATGCCTACTTCGCGCGTGACTCCGCTTCCGAAGCGGATGCTGGACACGGCCATCTCGAACGCAATTTCGTGGGGCATGTTGCGGCTCACCAGTTCATCGCCAGATTCGCAAACGTCCGCACGCACACGCCGGTGGGTCCTTTGGCGAGGAACGGCTTGGCGTCATCCAGCCAGGCGGTGCCGGCGATATCCAGATGCACCCAGGGAGTGTCTCCGGCAAACTCGCGAATGAACCACGCGGCGCTGATCGCTCCGCCCCAACGCCCGCCGATGTTGGCTAGATCGGCGAAAGCGCTTTTGAGCAGATCCTTGTATTCCTCGTCCATGGGCATCTGCCAGGTTTTCTCGCCTTCGGCTTTCGCCGCGGCCATAACCCGGGCCAGCATGGCGTCGTTGTTGGTGAAAGCTCCGATGTTCACGTGGCCCAGCGCCACCACGATCGCACCGGTAAGCGTGGCGGCATCCACCAGGTGCGTGCAGCCCAGGCGCTGCGCGTAAGCCAGCGCGTCGATCAGGATGAGACGGCCCTCGGCATCGGTATTCAGCACTTCGATGGTTTTCCCGGAGAGCGACGTGACGATGTCGCCGGGGCGTTGGGCGCGCGCGCCAACCATGTTTTCGACCGCGGGAACCAGAGCGGTCACGGGGATCGCCGGCTTCAATTGCGCGATGGCGCGCATCGCTCCAAGCACCGCCGCGCCGCCGGCCATATCGTACTTCATCTTCTCCATGCCTTCAGCAGGCTTGATGGAGACTCCACCCGTGTCGAAAGTGACCCCCTTGCCGATCAGGCCGAGATGGTCCGCGGACTGGGGCGGATGCGCGGGCTTGTAACGCACGATAATAAGCGCGGGCGGCTCCGCGCTGCCTTTCGCAACGCCGAGCAAAGAGCCCATGCCTAACTGGCGCATCCGGTCCTGATCCAGCACTTCGCATTCCAGGCCGGCTTCGGCGGCCATGGCCCGGGCGCGATCGGCCAGGATCGCCGGGGTCATCAGATTGGCGGGCTCATTTACCAGTTCCCGGCTGAAATTCTGCGCGGCGGCAAGAATGTTTCCTCGCGCGAAGGCTGACTGAATCTGGTCCGTGAGCGCGGGAACCACCAGTGAGAAACTATCCAGCGATTTGGACTCCTTCGACGAAGTCTTGTGAACGTCCGGCTCAAAGTCGCCGAGCATCGCGCCTTCAATCGCGGCCGCCGCATCGCCTTCCGGCAACCACCACGCCAGCGTCTTGACGCCCTTTTGCTTGAGGGAACGGACAGCGCATCCAACAGCTTTGCGCAGGGCGGAGCCGTCGAAGGCATCGTGCTTACCCGCTCCCACAATCGCCAATCGCTTGGCGGCGAGGCCGGAGGGCTGGTGAAGCACAGCGAGCTCGCCCGGCTTACCGGTGAATTCGCCGGAGTCGCGAAGTTCCTGGAGCCAGCTTGAGAATGGGCTAAGCTCCGCCGGCGCCGCTTCTTCGGCGAACACCACAGTTGCGATGGCGTCCGCCTGGGCCTGAGGGAAGGCCTGAGAAATCAGAAAGGAGTCCATGTGTTTTATTCTTGTTCCTTATTCTTTGCGGCGGCGGCCGAGCGCCGCTTTCGCCTCGGCCTTCATCTCGCGCTCACGCTCGCTTTCGCGCTTGTCGTGGAGTTTCTTGCCCCGGCCCACGGCGAGCTCGATCTTGATCAAACCGTTTTTCAGATACAGCTTGGTGGGCACCATGGTCAGGCCTCGCTCTTGGGTCTCCCGGTGCAGCTTCTCGATTTCGGCGCGGTGCAGCAGCAGCTTGCGGCGGCGGACCGGCTGATGGTTCATGATATTGCCGTGGGAGTACTGGCCGATATGAGCGTTCACCAGCCAAGCTTCGTTCCGCTCGATTTCGCCGAAAGCTTCCTTGAGCTGAATTTTCCCGTCGCGCGCCGCCTTGACCTCTGTGCCGGTGAGCACCAAGCCGGCTTCCACTCGGTCCGAAAGGGAGTAGTTGTGGGAGGCGGAGCGGTTATCGCTCAGGATTTTGATTTTGCTGTCCACGCTTGGAACCGCTGCTGCGTCAAGGGTTAGTGAGGGAATGCGCCTCTGTTGTCAGTGTAGCACGCAAGATGATGAACCAAAAACACTTACGCGCCGTTATTGCGCTTGTAGCCATGGCCCTGCTGGGCGTTGCCGCAGTCCAGGCCAAGAACAAAAAGGCCGAGCAGTTCTTCAAGCAGGGAACGGCGGCGGAGCTGAAGAACGACTGGGATTCGGCCGTTGACCTGTATCAGAAAGCCATGGACGGTGACCCCAGCCAATCCGCAGTACGAAATCGCCATGCGCCGCGCGCGGTTCGAATGCGGGCAGAAGCACGTGGACACCGGTGTGAAGCTGAGGAACGATAACAAGCTGGCGGAGGCGATGCAGGAGTTTCAAAAGGCGCTGATCGTGGATCCTGCCTCCCAAGTTGCGTTGCAGGAGATGAAGCGCACGCAGCAGATCTTGCTCGACCGGGATAAACAGGCCGCGAAAGCGCCCGGCTCCGCGGGGTTGACCGAGACGGAGCAGATGAGGAAGGAGGAGGACGCGCGAATCGCATCGCTCGAGGCGCCTCCGCAGCTCAAGCCGGCGATCCCCATGCTGAAGCCGATGAAAATGAACAGCACCACTCCCACCATGCTGTTCCGGACAGTGGCCGCGGAGGCGGGCCTGTACGTTTCCTTCGACCCAGCCGGATTGGCCAGCAACAAAGCGATGGATGTGAATCTGGACGGCATGAACGTAGAGCAGGCGCTGGATTATCTGGCCTTTGTCACCCACACTTTCTGGAAGCCGATTTCTTCGAATACGATTTTTGTCGCCGACGACAACACGCAAAAGCGCCGCGATTTCCAGACCGAAGCGGTGCGCGTGTTCTATCTGCCCAACGCCTACACGGTGCAAGAATTCCAGGAAATCGCCAATGCGCTGCGCACCGTGGCCGAAATCCGGCGCGTGTTCACGTATAACGCGATGCGGGCGCTGGTGGTGCGCGGCACCCCGGACGAAATTGCGTTCGTGGAGAAGCTGGTGCACGATCTGGATAAGCCTAAGCCCGAAGTCATCGTGGACGTGATGATCCTGGAGACCAACAGCTCCTATTCGAAGCAACTTGCGGCTACCATCGCATCCGGGGGCACGGCGGGATTGAACGTGCCGATCGCCTTCACACCGACCTCCAACATCGCGATCAACCCGACAGGCTCTACTTCGACCACCACTTCGACCACGACCACGACCACGCCGATCACCACCTCACCCACGACGGGGCTTGCTCCCACGGCTGGCGCAAGCACCTCCGTGGCGCTGAACAGCCTGGCGCATCTATCGACGTCGGATTTTTCCACCAGCTTGCCGGGCGCTCTTATCAACGCCATGCTGACGGATACCAAGACGAAGGTTCTGAACCGGCCGCAAGTTCGCGCCTCGGATGGGCAAAAGGTGGAACTCAAGGTGGGTTTGCGAATTCCGTATGCGACGGGCAGTTTGGGCTCCGCCGTGGGCGCGACCACGGTGGGCGTCAGCCCTTTGGTGCAGACGCAATTCTCGTACGCCGACACCGGTGTGACGCTCATCATCCAGCCGACGGTGCACTCCGCGGATGAGTTGAGCATGCACATGGAAGTTACCGTGGCGTCGGTGGAAGAGTATGAACAGTTGGGCGGCGGCATCTCCCAGCCGGTGATCTCCCAGGAGCAAAACATTACCGACGTGCGCATGCGTAACGGCGAAGTGAGCCTGCTGGGCGGCTTGAATCAGAGCACGGACTCGAACACTCTGAACGGCATCCCCGGCCTGACTAATATTCCGGTGCTGGGCAAGTTCCTGTTCGGCAGCACCTCGCAGCAGAAGATGTCGGATCAGATTATGATTGCGATCACGCCGCATATCGTCCGAACACCGGACTTAACGCCAGACAACCTGCGCACCATCTACGCGGGCTCCGACCAGAATATCCGCATGATTCATGAACAGTTGCCGGACGCCGAACCGGTGGTCCTTCCTGCGGCTGCGGCGAAGCCGGCGGCAAATCCGAATCCGGCCAAGCCGGTGGCCGCGGTGACTCCCGCCCCTGCTCCTGCGCCGCCTGCGGTTCCGGCTCCAGCGTCAGTGGCGGCTCCAGCGCCAGTTGCGACTCCTGCTGCGGCCGTGCCTCCTGCTGCAACTGGACCTCCTGCTGCAGCCGGACCCCCCGCGCCAACTCCAGCAGCTTCGACGGCGGGTGGTGCGCGGCTGACTTTCCTGCCGGGCCCAGCGCAAGTCGCGCAGAACGGATCGTTCACATTGACGGTGCAGATGGACGGAGCGTCGGACGTATATTCCTTGTCGCCGCTAAAGATCAAGTTTGATCCGGCTCAGGTGCATTTGAATGACGCCTCCGCGGGGGATCTCCTGCTGAGCAACGGTGTACGGGTGACCAAGGTGCAGGACATTCACAATGACTCCGGGGAAGCCGTCGTCACTCTAAGCCGGCTGCCTGGGGCGCAGGGCGTCTCCGGATCTGGTCCGGTGGCGACGCTTTCTTTTTCGGCGGTAGGCAAAGGCAACAGCACGGTATCCATCACCGGCGCCAGTTTGAAGAATTCGCAGTTGCAGCCGGTTCCGGCTGAGCTGGGCAGCGTGCCGGTCACGGTTGAATAATAGAGGTAGCGGCGCGGGCAGATGAAGATGAAGAAGCGCGGGCAGCAGGGTATGACGCTGGTGGAGTTGATTGTCGCCTTCACCATCCTGTCGATCCTGACCACCATGGCCGTGCCGCTGGCGCGTTACAAGGTCCGCCGGGATAAGGAGCGCGACCTCAACCTAGCCTTGCGCACGATTCGCAAAGCCATCGACGATTACAAGGACGCCGCGCTGGCCAACAAGATCCAGACCAAGCTGGGAACCGATGGATACCCCGAAACGCTGGATCAGTTGGTGGATGGCGTGAAGCTCTCCCAATCGCCCGACGGGAAAGTAGTCAAGTTTTTGCGCAAGATTCCGATCGATCCGATGACCAATACCCGCGACTGGGGTATGCGCAGCACGGAAGACGACCCGCTGAGCACCAGTTGGGGACGCCAGAATGTATTCGATGTGTACACCAAGAGCACGGAGATGGCGCGCGATGGAACGCTTTATTCAAGCTGGTAGGCGCGCGCGCGGTCCGGAGCGCACAGGCGGCAGCCGTTGTGCGCGGTTTGAGAAGCGCGGCTATACGCTGATCGAGTTGATCGTCGTGATGGCGATTATCTCGGTGCTCCTCTCGGTGGCCGTGCCGTTATATCAGGCGTCGCTGCGGCGCACCAAGGAGAGCGTCCTCAAGAACAATCTCTTCACGCTGCGCAACGTGATCGATGAGTACACCTTCGATAAGAAGAAGGCGCCGCAAACGCTCCAGGACCTGGTCGACAACGGCTATCTGCGGCAGATTCCCATCGATCCCATCACCGGCACCGACCAAAGCTGGCGCGTCATCATGGAAGACGCTTACTCGATGGTGGACCAAACGCAGCCCGGTATTGTGAACGTGTGCAGCGGCTCGGACCAGAAGAGCCTCGAAGGCACCGCGTATTCGCAGTGGGGATGTTGAGCGCGCAACTGCTAAACTGATACGAGTAGCTGCTCCCTGATCCCCGGTCGTCTAATGGTAGGACAGCGGCCTTTGGAGCCGTGAATCGTGGTTCGAATCCATGCCGGGGAGCCACACCTTTTACTTCAATAGCTTACAAGCGAATTCAAACGTCCGCGTACGAGTTTTGTACCTGGGCCGCCAAGTGCAACATCCTGATTCATTGGGAGTAATTCGCAGAGCATGGATTTGAAAATCGAATCCATGCCGCGATCGAACAAATTGAAAAGTCATGCCGACGATACGCACATGCCCGTCGAAGCGCAGGGACAAGCTAGAGGTAAATCGCGTGGCCAACCATTGCCATCAGTCCGAACAGTAGCCTCTGCATGGCTTCGGTCGCGGAGAGGTTGATGGATGCCTCAAGCACTCCTGCGCCAGGTTGCCGCAGACGCATCTGAAACTCTCGTGGCGCGGCGGTTGTCGGCGTCTTCCATCATCAGATAGCCAGAGAGTATGCGCCGAACATTAGGGTTCGTGGAAAGGTAATCGACCGTAGCCGTTCGTTCAGCGGCGGACGCGAACGAAAAAGTAACGCCTACAGCGTTCGCGTCAGGAACATTCGCTGCGTTCTGGCCTAGCAAAGGTGAACTCGGGTCCAGCTCCGCGCTCTGCTTCTGATAATGCCTTACTCCCCAGACCGGTGCCTTGGTGTCCACATGCTTCCATTCCGACAGGTTCGGCGGAAGAGCACGAGTCCCCGGCGTTCCTCGCATGCGATCGAGTAATCCAACCAAATAATCGAGGTTGGTTGCCACAACGGCCACATTGCTGCGAGGAAATCCCACAAAAGTGTTCCAGGTGTCGTCTTCGGATTTCTCCTCGAAGACTGCGATCCTAGTTCCATCATGTTCTTCAAACCGGACGGCGGAATTCGCGGCTGCCCTGCATGAAGGCAGCGCCATCGAGCGACACGGTTGGTATGAATACAATAACGAGACAACCTTCATATCGCATCAGGCCGAGCGCACGCGGTGCCCGGAAGCGGCGTGAGCCCTCGATCGCCAATGATACGGTTTTGCCCTTGACGAATTCTCCGAGCCCCCCGTTCTTGAAATTCAGCAGGGCCAAGGGGAACATGCGAGACTGCGTCTCCAGCTCTTTCGTCGTCAGACGCTCCTGAGAAGGAGAGGCGTTGGAAAGAGCCTTGGGGTCCCATGCGAAAGGTCCGTTAGCTCCCAGAACAGTCTCCGTGTCGGCCGGTAGCCAGTTCAGCACTTGATTCAGGTTCGGTTGTTGCGCGATCGCTGAGTGATGACGCGAAATAGAACGGAAGCAACGGCAACAAGAATCCATGTGCGCAACTTGTCACCTCTTTATATCGGAACGAATCCAGCCGATCTGGCGGCTCGATCCAGAATTGCAGATGGAGTCCTTGATCAACGAACGAGTCCCAGTTTCGACGTTCTAGCGTCTCAAGCGCCAGCGGGTTTTGACTGGGACAAGCCGGCCGATAGACTGCGTGAAGCAGAAACTTGGAATCGGGCGACCAAACCGCTTCGCTATCCCCAGTCCCCCAAATCGCGCCTTTTCGTGAGATCGCTTCGATCAATCAGGATGGTCTTTGGTGGGTTCGGATTATTGATCTGTATCGCAGCGATCCACTTGCCATCTGGTGAGAACGATCCGTTCGAAAGCTGTCCCTCGATTTTCGTGATGGTTCCTTTCGCCAGATCGAGCAGCGCCAAACCTCGATCCGCGCGGATCAGTGCTTCGGTCTTCTTGGGAGAGAGACTGAGCACGCGCCACGGCGATCCCGCTCGACAGTCCGAGGTTTCGATGGCTGCGCTAACATCTCCGGCAGGTAGGTGAATTTCATACACACCGCAACTTTTCGCCGGGTAGCTATTGCCCTTTGAGCCGCCGGAGACAATCAGATCCTCCCCCTGCGAAACCGCAAAGGGGCCGATCGAGCCGAAGGCATCCAGGCCCTGGATAGTTACTGACCCTCACGGGGTCTAGTTCGATCTTGAACATGCCCCGCTCATCTGTAAAGGACCTCGTCCCTGTCTCAATGAGCGCTGTCGCGTACACCGACCGTCCACTCGGTCCATAAGCGAACCATCGGGGTATCAAGGGAAGCGAAATCTCAAACTCCTTCCCTGTTGGAGGGAACACCGCGATAAAGAACTCCGCGTGGTTTCCGGTCGTTTGGCGAGACATGAGAGCCGCTGGACTAAAGGAGACGGGCTCAGCGCTGCGCGCGGCGGGTGAGGCAAGCGTCACAACTACGACGGCCATAGTAATCTTGTGCATGCCAGGACGAATCCTTTCTTGCTAATTCTAAGCGACAAGTCTGGGCGGAACAACACCCCCTTGTTACACTTCCCCAACCGTCACATCGGCTACCCGACACTCGCCAAGTGGTCGCAGGACACCGCCCATCGCGACTTTCTCGCACTGGTGGACCACGGCGTTCTGAGACGAAATCCAAGAAGGCGCAGCACGAGCTATTCTCTTGTGCCCCCATAGAGTGACGATTGGTTTTGTACCGATTTTGTACCGGGATCGTGCTTTTGAGGCTTTTGACGACTTCAGCAACTTTGTAGAATCAGTAAGTTGCGAGACTTCAAAATCCTGTCAAGTTCGTGGTTCGAATCCATGCCGGGGAGCCACTTGATTGCGACGAACTTTCTCTCCCCGTTAGTTCACGCCGAATTGCTCCGAAGGGCCAAAATACGGGGGTTCCGAGAGTCTCCGTTTAGCCGGCTGGAGCGGCACTCTCGGCTCTGAAGCGCAGAAGAGGGCGGAAGTCTCCGTTCGGCGTTTTCGCGTCCCCGTTGTTTAACAGCTCTGCGCGTGATGGACCCGTGACTGTCACTTACGCTCACCACGAAGCATGAGCGCCGCCTCGGAATTTCGCGCAAACAGCCGCGCACCCTTCACGCGTAATCAGTCAGGAGAACATGCCATGAGCATTTCGGTCAAGTATCCGATGCGGGCGACCCTTTCTGTCTTATATACACGTTACGTTTGAACCGCCAAACTTGTAGATTTTGATCGATCCCGCATTTGATTCATTGAAGGTACTGTTTGAACCATTCGAGGACCGGTTTCATAGCTTCATTTGTCCTCTTCCCATACACGTCGAAGTGTACGCCGCCTTCTAGAGTGAAGAGCTTCTTCGGTTCCTTAGCCTTACGATATAGTCTATCGGCGTCATCAGCCTCGAGCTCGTCCTTCTCAGCTTGAACGAAGAGAATTGGTGTTGGAGACACCTTGTCAATAATCTCTTCCGGCTTGTAGCCCAGCCACCCATCAACGGTTGCTAGAGTTGTTCTGTTGCCTTTTTCCTTTTCCACCTGTTCAGCACTCTTCAAGGAAGAGCTCAGATCAGGAGGCATTATCAGTACCGAATCGGTTCCCTCTCCCAAAAACCCATGGAAGTCTTTGGACTTGCCAGTCAAAACCCTGTTTATCCTGTCCTCTTGAACTTTTTGCATTAGAGTTTCCCACTCCTGCTCGGTTCGAAATCTTCGCATTCTCCGCTCGCCTTCCCCGACCAAGACCATTGAGGCAACACACTTTACTCGTCGGTCTTGAGCTGCTATGTATGCTACTTCTCCTCCTCCCAAACTTACACCTAACAAGGCGATTTTGTCAGGGTTAACTTCTGGTCTTGATTGCAAGTAGGATATGGCGTTTCTAGCGTCATAGATCTGTAGGTATGGAATTACCTCGCCGCGGACGCCTTCGCTCTCTCCGAATCCTCTGAAATCCATAGTTAGGGATACAAAGCCAGCTGCGTTCAACTCTTCAGCGAACCCAGGAAAGAAAGCGTCCGCCGTGCTCATGAAACCTGGCACAAGCACGACAGCAGGAAAACGTCTTCCTTCTCGGGAAGTGTCAGGCGTAGAGAGTATTCCGGACAGTTTTAGGCCGTCGCTATAATAGCTTATTCTCGTCTTCATCGGTCTATGATATGAGGATCTGCGTGAAGAAGCAAGTGACTTCACCTCCAAGACGTTGGTGCTAAGAACAGTCTTTCGGTCATTCCGTCGCGGCCTCGCAGGGACGCGCGAGTCCATCTCTTCAGATGAGCGCCCCGCACGCGGATGCGAGGCTTCGGCCAGTTGGTCGCCTATTCGTACAATGCGGAACAATAACCCAAGCGGTCGAGATAGGCGTTCGAGGAAGCAAAAGCGCTGCGAGTGGCTGGTGAGTTTACTGGGAGGATACTTGCAACCTAATGGCATCGTTCGGCGGGTGAGCCAAGTCTTGCTTGGTGCCAAGGTAGCGCTCGGTGGTCTAAACGGAAGCGTGTCCGAGCAACATCTGGATCTGCTCAAGCTCGCCGCCGGCGGCCCGGCACAACTTGGCGCATGTCCGCCGGGCGTCGTGCGGCGCTATGCCAGGAACGTCGACCTCGGCGGCATAGTGCGTAGCAGGTCGACGACGCACCAGCGGCCGTCGCGCTGCTGGATGTGCGCGAACGTCAGCGCCGCCACTTCAGACCTCCGCAATCCGCAGCCGAACAGCACAATCAGGATTGCACGATCGCGCAAGCCCTTCAGCCTGGTAATGTCGGGCGTGTTTAGCAGGCTCTGCGCCTAACGCGCAGACAGCCAGTTGCCGGCGCGGATGCCAACGGTCTTAGCGCCCTTCACGCGCGCAATCCCGGCCGCGAGTTCGGGCGCCAGCAGTCCGTTGTCTGCGGCCTCAGCGGCTAGCTTGCGAATGGCCGACATCCGGACAATGATCGATAAGACCCGAGCTTGCGCTCTTCCAGGGATACCCGCCTCGCGCTAACTGTGGCCTTGGTGAAGCCCGGCCGCGGCGCCTCCTGGAGCCAAGTCAGAAACTCGTTCAGCGCCATGTTGTACACGCGTTTCGTTATCGGCGAGGAGACGCTGTCAAGGACAAGCTGCTTCAAGCGGTCCCACTGCGCCGGCCTTTCCACCACAATCAATTCGCTCATGTTTCGGTCCTCTTGCTCCCTGTTGATGCCCGTTATCGCCCTTGCGGACGAACGCGGTTCCGATGGCGTAGAGCACTCGCGAGCCAAAGCTGCCGGGGCCCTTGTAGAAGTAGCGGCGGTCTTGACGAAGAATCGGCTGCATGACCACACGGCCAATGACGGTGCTGCTTTAAGTCTGGGCGGCTACGACGACATCAACATCGGCGTCGCAGTATTCGCTAGTTGCTGCTTCTACTCCGGCTTGTTCAAACTGCTTGCGAGGCACCGCAAGGCGAGGGACTCTGCCCGAGAACGAATCTAGGCTATCGCCTACTTCTCAGTCCGCTCGTCGGGAGCTTCGGTGCCGGAGGAGCCCACGAAGAGCTTGCGGCCGTCGGCGAAGGTGATGTCGCGGCCGTTGGCGCGGTTGGAGCCGTCCTTGGACTGATACCCGTCGACCAGGACCTCCATGCCGGCCTTCAGCGTCTCCTTGGCGACGCCGCGCCGCAGCAGAGCGTTAGGGCTGCCGCCCTCCACCATCCAGTTGGTCACGCTGCCGTCGGGGTTTTTCACATCGATGTGAATCCAGGAGTGGGGATTGATCCATTCCACTGTGGTGATAGTCCCGTGCAGCTTTAAGGGTTTCTTGGCGTCGAACTCGGCCGAAAAGGCATGATGCGCCCATCCCGGCACTGCGGCCAACAGCAAAACGCCTGCGGCGAGAGCAACTGTAAGTGTTTTTCTCATATCTGGTCGCCCGTATTAATTTATTTTTTCTCCGCGGCTTTGGCCGCAGCTTTTTTCTCTAGAGCACGGGCGCGCCGGTGAGGGAGTCAAACATGGCGTAGTTGCCCTCATGGCACGCGTATTCGAAATTCTGATAGCCGGTTCCTGTGTAATCGGGAACGCGACTTTGAAGGGTCTCACGTACGTGTTCGGATCGTCGATAGTCACTTCGTACCGGATCTGATTGTACAGTACAGGGCAGCCAGCCTCAAGCATTACGACAGTGCTACGGCCAGCGTGCTGGCCGGCTCAGCCTTAGAGAGGATCATAGGATGGGGAACGGCCCGGTGTCCGAGAGTGCGCACGGCGCAAGCACGCCAAACTCCAACATCCAGCACTAATTCTGGCTCCAGCCTTAGCTGCCGTTCGGAGAGAATCGCCGCCAGCGCATTTTCGGGAGACCGGCTAAGACTCGCTTTGCCCAGTCCTGGCGGTCTCGGCGAGATTCGAGGGCCTAGCCCATCACGTCGGATAGCGCATATACTTGATACAAACATGGAGGCCGAGATGCATTTTCGAGATCTCACTTTCGTTGGTGCGGTAGTTGTTCTATCGCTGGTCCAGGGACAAGCCATAGCTCAGGCGGTCAATGCAAGACCCGCTAAGACCGCGACCGGGACCTGGACGGCGCCCCGGACTGTCGACGGACAGCCGGATCTTCAGGGAGTCTGGGCTAACAACATCGCCACTCCGCTCGAGCGGCCGAAGGAATTGGAGGGGCGTGCGTTGCTGACGGATCAGGAGGTGGCGGCGTTTAAGAAAAAGGCGCATGAGCTATTCGGCGGCAATTCAGACGCGGCATTCGGCGATAGCGTCTACCGTAGCGTGTTGGCGAATGTCAATGGAACAGCATCGGGTTTCAAGACCCTCGACGGCGAGACAGGCGACTACAGTTCGGCGTGGACCGTCGAGAGGGAATGGGAAAATCGAACCTCGCTGATTACTGACCCGGCAGACGGGCGGCTTCCCGCTATGACATCAGAGGGACAAAAGAGACGAGCTGCCTCCGCAGCGGCAAGGACCCGTCGGCCCGACGGCCCCGAGGATCGAGCTTTGCAGGAACGTTGTATCACGTACGGCTCGCCGCAGCTGACCGCGGGTTACCAAAGTTATTCTCAGATTCTCCAAACATCCAACGCGGTGATCATCGAGACGGAGATGATTCACGACGCCCGCATCATTCCACTCGACGGACGTCCGCATCTTCCATCTACGGTCCAGCAGTGGCTTGGGGATTCGCGGGGCCATTGGGAAGGGGAAACGCTCGTTGTCGATACGACCAACTACAAACTTGCAAGCTTCATGTCCATGTCGAGCGAAAAGCTTCACGTGATTGAGCGCTTCACCCGCACCGGCCCGGAGAGCCTGAAATACGAAATCACGATCAATGACCCGGGGACGTGGACGAAACCATGGAGCCTGATGATCCCCTTGAAGCTCTCTCCGGATCCGATCGTAGAGTATGCCTGCCACGAGGGGAACTACGGCTTGCAGGGTATTCTCGCGGGCGCCCGCGCCGAAGAGAAGGTCGCCGAAGGAGCCGAAAAGGCGAGCCAACCGAAATAAGTGGCAGTGTTGCAACTTTCAAGTGGCGGCACAGAAAAGGCGTCGATGCCGGCGTCGCATCAGATTGAAATCTGGAAGAGTCCGGCGATGAACTGGAGTTGGTCGACAATTTGACCGGCTGCCCACCCATCTGACTTGCCCCTTCCGAATAGGATCGTGCGGCAGGCCCCCGGAACGAGCAGAAGCCTTGGCTGGCTTTCACCCGCCGCTTGATGGCCCGTTCAAACGCACCGTCGCGGGCATGCTTCTCGAAATCATCATCCATGATAAGTTTTGTCAAGGGAAAACGGAGATTTCCCTGCACCCGGTGTGGGCGGCCCCGCGGTTGTCGTCGATGCGAGATCCTTCACCGTCCCCCTTCGCCCTGATATCAGTTTCGGTTAGGCCGGCGAGGACCGCCGTCAAGGCCGAGCGTCGCGAGTTCATCTTGAGCCTTGACGGCGGCCGCAGCCGGCCGCATGGAAAATCCTCAGGGCGAAGGGGGACGGGACTCACGCACCAACCGTACCCACTAAGAGCCCCTATAAGCGCGCGCTAATGTACGACCGCTCATTCTGCCGGCTGGCAACAGCCTGACCAGAACGGCTTGAGACGCGATGCAGAGTAAAGTAGCTGACCGCGCCGAGTGCATTCAGAAGTGCCAGGAATAGAAAGCCTCCCCAATACTGTCCGCCGAGGTAGGTGATCAGTGTGCCAAATAGCGCGGGGCCTACCGCCGAACTGAACATGCCAATACCTGCATAGACGCCGGTGCCGCGCGCAATGGCCTCCGGTCTAACTAGCGTCTGCATGAGCGCTCCATTGAGGGCCGCCGTGGAGCTGGCTACGCCGATCAAGCTGGACAGCGTGACGGCGCCGGCGATCGGGGATACCATCTGGGCGGGAAAAACAAGAATCACGAACGCGAACGAGACCCAAGCTCCGGCCAAGGACCGTTGCATGGTGCGATCCGCGAGGTAGCCGACTGCCAGCGTCAGAACGGTGGCCATCATGTAGCCGAGTGTGATCCATCCTCCCATGCTCTTAAAGGATAGGTGACGGAAGGCGGTCAAATAGCTCGGAATCCATTGGACGAGGGTGTAGATGGTTGTGGCAGATGCAAACTGGCAAGCGGTAATCAGCCAAAAGGGCTTGCTCTTCAGCAACTCTTGGAAGCTCAGTGGCTCCACGCTCCCAGCGACTCTCCGGTTGCTCTCAATATCGCGCAATTCGCTCGGGTTGATACCTCTCTGCTCACGCGGCCGGTCCTTCACGAAGCAAAACAGAGCGATGGGTAAGAGAGACACTAGGGACAGAGCAGCCAGAGTCCCCCGCCATCCGCTCGCCAACATCAGCGCGGTAACAACCGGGACGCCGACGGCGGTTCCCAGAGTGGATCCTGTAATCCAGAAAGCCTGCACCCGGGAGTGCTCGCGCACGGGGAACCATCGATTCGTTAGAGCATTGCAGACCGGCCACAGATTTCCCTCCGCGGCGCCCAGCAGAAAGCGAATCAGAAGATACTCCTCGATGCCACCCACCCGGGATGAAAGGAACAGCGTGATCGCCCAGGCCAGAGTCCCCGCGATCACACACTTACGTGGGCCGAAACGGTCCACCAGAAAGCCCCAAATGAATATGGAGACTCCATAACCAACGAAAAAGGAGGACATGAGTCCGCCCAGTTCGGTATTGTGGCCTGCCACATTCAATTCCCTGAGGAAAGTGGGGTCGGCAATGATAAGGGAGACGTTGGTCTTGTCGATCTGCGCGATAATCCACAGGAACAACAGGGCCGGAGCGACTAACAGCCAGCGCCGGCTGAGTAGCCAGTTCTGGCTCCCAGTCCTTCCAGCGTCGCGCGTCATGCGTTCCCTTTCTCGATCTACAAGCGAAGTTCGCCCAACAGTATACACCGCCACCCGTCGGATCGGACGGGATTCTTGCGTCGTGTACGTCGAGATCGAGTGCAGGCGTCAGCCCATCACGAATGCGCGCTCAGGTTCGATCTTATAGATCACCCGTACTTCGCCCGCTTTGCGGCGGGGGTAACTGTCTACGTTGAGGTATTTCTTCGCCAGTTTGTCGATGTGGGCGTCGGCGCCCTGTTCCGTAACATCCACCACCCGGCCACGGATCGAAAGATGGCGATACGGGTTGTCCGGATCCACCAGGTCCAGAGATACGCGCGGGTCGCGGCGCATGTTGCGGTCTTTGACGCGTCCTTTGGCGGTGTTGATGACGATGCTCCGGCCATCATAATCCACCCAAACCGGCGACACGTGCGGGCTGCCATCCGGCATCAAAGTGGCCAGTTGCGCGAATGCCTTCTTGTGGAACAAGTCTTGGAAGTTTTCGGGAATCGCTGTCATAACGCACTCCGTCCTAACTAAATTAATCCGAGGGTACCACGGTCAAAGCCCTAAGAACCCGCCGAGGGGGCGGATGGCAGCGACGCGGCGATAATCTGCGCGATATCCAGCAGCTTTGGGGGCTTCGCGGTGACGGCGGGCACGGCGTCGCGAAACATGGTGCTGCAGAATGGGCAGGCGACGGCGACAACTTCCGCTCCGGTTGCAACCAGTTCCTTGGCCCGCCTATGACTCACGCGCTCCCCTTTCTCTTCGCCCAGGAAGGCGAGTCCTCCGCCCGCGCCGCAGCAAAAGCTTCGCTCGTGGGACCGGGCGGGCTCGACCACTTCTCCGGCCCTCGCGATCACGGCGCGTGGCTGTTCATACACGCCTCGATAGCGGCCCAAATAACAGGGATCGTGATAGACCGTTTTCGGTCCGCCGTCCGCGGCAGGTAGCTGGGTTAGATGGCGCGCGAGAAACTCGCTATGATGCTCGATCGGCGGAGCGCTGCCGAAGTCCCTCCAATCCGTGGAAATCGTCCGCACACAGTGGGGGCAGATCGAAACGATCTTCGTGGCCTTAGCATGCTGGAGCGTTTCCAGATTCTGTTCCGCAAGCTGCTGGAACAGGAGATCGTTGCCCAGGCGGCGCGCCGGATCGCCAGTACAGCGCTCCTTGCGCAGGACGCCGTAGGAGGTCCCCAGGTGGTTCATCACACGCGCAAAGGAAGCGATGATCTCGCGGCCACCCGGATCGTACGCGCCCATGCAGCCGAGCCAGAGGCAGTACTCCTGGGTGCCATCGAAGATCGGGAATTGCTGCTTTTGGACGAATTTATCGCGCTCCGCGGGGCTGAAACCGAGGGCGTTGCCGTGGCGCTCCAGCGCCAGAAACAACTTGGTGCCGGTTTCGTCTTCCCACTTGCCGGTGTTCACGGCGCCTCGCCGCAGACCCACGATCACCGGCACATGCTCGATTCCCACCGGACATTGAAACTCGCAGGCGCCGCAAGTCGTGCACTGGAATGCGGCCTCCTGCGACAGATACGCTCCCAGGAGCGGCTGTTCGCTGCGCGGTCCAAATTCGTTCAGATAGCCGCGCACGCCCAGAGCGATCGCCTTCGGATCGAGAATCTTTCCGGTATTTGCGGCGGGGCAATTCTCGGTGCAGCGGCCGCATTCGACGCACGAATACACCTGCAAAGCGACGATCCTGGTGAGATCTTTGCCGGTATCCAAACCAAAATCCTCGTCGCCCGACAAGGGAGGAATTCGCGAAAAAGAGCCGCGAGAGAGGAAGACCGTGACGGGGCTGAGCACCAGATGCAGATGTTTGGTGTGCGGGATCAAGGGCAGGAAAATCAGCAGCGTGAGGGTGTGAGCCCACCACAGCGGCTTCGCCGCCGCGTTCGAGTCGCCGACGCCGAAGGCCGCAAGGTACGTGATCATCAGCACGAAAATCAGCAGCGCGATGACGCCGGATTCGTAGGACAGGTTGCCCAGCCATTTGGGCCTGACGAAGAAGCGCCTGATAAAGAGACCGGCAATGGAAAAAGCCACGCAGACCGCGAACACGGCCACAAATGCAAAATAGATTCTTCCGAACGCTCCAGAGCGAGAGAGAAAGGGGAAGCCGAATCCAGTGGCCAGATGGTTTACGGTGACCAGAGCAAACGCGCAGAACCCCCAAAACACGAAAGCGTGCGCCAAGCCCGGCCAGGGACGTTCGCGGATCACCTTCCCTTGCAACAGCACTTCCCAGATGAAATCGCCGATCCGTCTGCCGATTGGCGCCAACTGGAAATCCGCATCCGGCTTGGCCTGGCGAATCTTGCTTACAACGGGGCCGAACCGGCGCCAGAACAGCGCTACGGACACCGCAAGCGCGGTCATCAAAACCAGCACTTCGACGCGAGAAAAGGTCATCAGTACAAGCACTCTAGCACGGACGGCTAGTGCAATTCCGTAATGAATGGGGACAGGTAAGAGATAGACGAAGTCCGCAGCTTCTTACTTGGAAGTGTTTTGTGAAAGTGCCTGAATTACGGCCTCCGGAATCGGTTGCGCTTTCAGCCCCTCGGCGCCTGTGGGATCAACCCAGGCCCACACCCGCGTCTCCGAGCATTCCACGGCGAGATCCGCGCCCTTCAGAATCCTATGTTGAAGATCGAAGCTGCTTCGGCCGAACCGCGTGATCGTCGTCTCGACCGTCAGCTCATCCCCGAATCGGGACGGGATCAGAAACCTACATCGCGTATCCACCAACGGGATGCACATACCTTGCCTAGCCGCCAGATCTCCTCTAAGAAAGCCAGCGGCCTCGAAGAGAGCTGCCGCGCAGGCGTCGCACCACGCAAAATACCGCGGAAAGAACACGATACCTGCGGGATCGCAGTCTCCCCACTCGATTCGGATGGTACGCCGGTTGATGAGCATGGGCCGTGGTTTCTCCTCTTCTTCGAATCCGAGGAACGGATTCATGCATTATAATAGACGCTCGCCTATATTGCCGTTCGCGTTGCCCACCCAGTCGAAATGATTACAGATTCCGATCAGCTCGATCTACATTTTGGATTCTCCTTTGAGGATCTGTACCACCGGGACGGATTGGTGCGTCTGGATGGGACGTTCCTCGAACAGCTCAGGTCCTCCGATGCGGCGCTCTTCGATCGTCTTACCGCCGCACGATCGAATCCGGACGCGTTTTCGGGCAAGCAGAAGTCTGAGCTGATCATCGATCTTGCGCCGCACCTGGAAGACTTCATCGGCGAACTTTTCGGCATATCCGACGACGTGCGAAAGTTGCAATCCCGGCACAACGCTTTGGCGCCGCTCTACGCGTTGAAGAGAAAGTTTGTCCAGAAGAGGGCCATCAGCGGCGTCACCAAGGAACAGGCCAGCGCCATCAACGGAACGGCCGTGGCAGCAGAACTGGAAGCGCTGTTCAATGAGCCTCTGACCGAAGAAAGTTTCGTCGAACACGTGTCGCACTGGCTGGATCTGCATCCAGGTGACGAGCAGCACCACCAACCGCACCTCGCTGCGGCGGCGCAATACGCAGCGTGGGCGGCGCTCTCCCCGGCTGGCATCGAGAAGCACCATCATGGTGTCCTTTTCAGAGTCCCGCACAAGCTGGACATGACGCACTTGATTCCGGTGGAGACGCTGCAGGTAAATGGGGTCGCGAAGCTGGCGTTGCCCGAACATGCATGGCGTCATCGTGAGGGTTTCAAGCTGACTGACGCGGGCATGGACCTGACGGCCGCGCTCGATCAAGCCCACTACTGCATCAAGTGCCACAACCAAGCCAAGGACAGTTGCTCCACGGGTCTGAAGGAAAAGGACGGCTCGTTCAAGGCCAGTGTGTTCGGCGTGACGCTGGCCGGCTGCCCCCTCGAAGAGAAAATCTCCGAGATGAACGTGGTCAAACAGAACGGCAACCCGATCGGCGCGCTGGCCATCGTCACCATCGACAATCCCATGGCGGCGGGCACGGGCCATCGCATCTGCAATGATTGCATGAAGTCCTGCGTCTTTCAGAAGCAGGACCCGGTGGATATCCCACAGGTTGAGACGCGCACACTGAAAGACGTTCTGGAGCTGCCGTGGGGCTTTGAGATCTACAGCCTGCTCACGCGCTGGAATCCGCTTCATCTCACCCGCCCCGTGCCACGGGCGGAGTCCGGATACAAAGTGCTGGTCGTTGGGCTTGGACCGTCGGGCTTCACTCTCGCGCACCACCTGATGAACGACGGTCACGCCGTCGTGGGGGTCGACGGGCTCAAAATCGAGCCGCTCCCCGCTGACGTTTCCGGAGTCACTCCGCTGGGTCATCGCGCCCGCTTCCGTCCCATTCGGGACGTGAATGAACTGTACGAATCCTTGGACGATCGAGTGATGGCGGGCTTCGGCGGCGTGGCTGAGTACGGCATCACCGTCCGTTGGAATAAGAATTTCTTGAAGATCATTCGTCTGCTGCTGGAGCGCCGCGCCGAATTCAGGATGTTCGGCGGCGTGCGGTTCGGCGGCACTATGACCGTTGACAGCGCGTTCGATTTGGGTTTCGATCACGTGGCGCTGTGCGCCGGAGCGGGCCGCCCCACCGTGATTCCGATGAAGAACGGCCTTGCGCGCGGTGTGCGCCAAGCTTCCGATTTTCTGATGGCCTTGCAACTCACCGGCGCCGCGAAAACCAATTCCGTCGCCAATCTTCAGTTGAAGATGCCGATCGTCGTCATCGGCGGTGGCTTGACGGCAATCGATACCGCGACTGAATCTCTGGCGTACTACGTTGTGCAGGTCGAAAAGTTCCTGCACCGCTACGAAACGCTGGCCGCCGAAAAAGGGGATGCCGAGGTTCGGGCCGGCTGGCGCCCCGAGGAAATCGAGACCGCGGACGAATTTATCGCCCACGCGCGAGCCATCCGGGCCGAGCGTGCGGCCGCGGCTCGCGAGGGTCGCGATCCGCAACTGGTGACGCTGCTCAACACTTGGGGCGGCGTGACCATCGCGTACCGGCGGCGTCTGATCGATGCGCCGTGCTACACGCTGAACCACGAGGAAGTCGAGAAAGCGCTTCAGGAAGGCGTCCGCTTCGCGGAATGTCTGACGCCGGAGGAAGTGGAAGTGGACTCCTACGGCCAAGCCTCGGCACTGCGTCTGAAGTCGCCATCGGGAGAGCCCGTGAGGATGGCCGCGAAGTCGATTCTGGTCGCCGCGGGAACGCAGCCGAACACCGTGCTGGGCCGGGAAGACCGCACCAATGTGTTCCTGGACGGCAAATGGTTCCAGGCCGTGGATGAAAATGGCCAGCCAGTCAAGCCCGAACGGATCGCAAAACCCACCAAGGTTTCGGTGCTCATGTCGGTGCGCGCGGATGGCCGCGGGATCAGTTTTTTCGGCGATCTGCATCCCTCCTTCGCGGGAAACGTTGTGAAAGCCATGGCCAGCGCCAAGCAAGGCTATCCGGTGGTTTCGAACCTGCTATCGCGCAGACCTGCTTCCGAGCCGAAACCGGTGGAACTGTTGCAGAAGCTCAACGGCGAATTGCGTGCGATTGTGCGTGAAGTGATTCGGCTCACGCCGACGATTGTGGAAGTGGTGGTGGAAGCCCCCATGGGCGCGCGCGCTTTTAAACCCGGACAATTCTATCGATTGCAGAACTATGAGACGCTTGCGCCTCGGGCCGGGGACACTGTGCTCGCAATGGAAGGACTCGCGCTCACGGGCGCATCGGTCGACCGCGGCGAGGGATTGCTCTCTACCATTGTGCTTGAAATGGGCGGATCGTCGGACCTGTGCGCTCTGCTTCATCCCGGCGAGCCGCTGATCCTTATGGGCCCCACCGGCACTCCCACGGAAACGCCGCCCGAGGAAACGGTATTGCTGATCGGCGGAGGACTCGGAAACGCCGTGTTGTTTTCCATCGGACAGGAACTTCGCGCCAGCGGATCGCGCACCATCTATTTCGCCGGGTACAAGAAAATCATCGACCGGTACAAAGTGGAGGAGATCGAAAAAGCCGCGGACATCGTGATCTGGTGTTGCGACGAAGCTCCAGGATTCACGCCCGGCCGCGTGCAGGACAAGGCGTTTGTGGGCAATATCGTGGATGCCATTGCGGCCTACGGCGGCGGCTTACTGGATGAACCCGAAATCTCGCTCCACACCGTGGACCGCCTGGTAGTCATCGGTTCGGACGCAATGATGGGCGCCGTCGCTCGGGCGCGCCACACCGTTCTAGCCCCGTATTTGAAGCCCGATCACAAGGCCATCGGCAGCATCAACTCACCCATGCAGTGCATGATGAAGGAGATCTGCGCGCAGTGTCTCCAGCTCCATAAGGATCCGCGCACGGGAGAAGAAACGGTGGTGTTCTCCTGCTTCAATCAGGACCAGTCTCTCGATCACGTGGATTGGGGTAATCTCCGCACGCGCCTCTCCCAAAACGGCGTCCAGGAAAAGCTCACCAAGCTGTGGATCGACCGATGCTTGCGCCAGATCGGCGCGCGGCAGGAACTCATTGTCCAATAGCATTTGCGAAATTTCGATCCTGTCGATGGCATCGTCCAAGCATGATTTGTGGTTCCGCGACTTCCGTATTCTTCAGAAGGGAAGCGAGGGTAGCAGCCTATTGAGGAATGGCAAGCCGGTACAGGGCCGGGGCGGCCCTCCGAACGGGAAAGCAACGCGCCCAGGTCCCGCCACCCAGCCCGGAACGGGCGACTACCCGGAAAGCTCCGTTGTGCCGGCGAGTTCCTCAGAAGGGGTCATCAATCGGCGGCGTACCATAGGTATGTAAGGTCTCTACGGTTTCGAGTCCCCAGGCCTGACCCTTCATGCGATCCTCTTCTGTCCATCGGATCGGCTTCCAGTCGGGCGCGAGCACCAGGCGCGCGCCGGCGGTGTCCACTTCCACGCGGTTTCCACCTGGCTCATAAACCCATAGGAAGAAGGTTTGCTGGATGGCGTGCTTGTGTGGCCCGCTTTCGATAAATATACCGTTCTCCAAGAAGACATCAGCAGCGCGCAGAACATCCTCGCGACTATCGACCGTGTAGGTCAGGTGGTGGAAGCGCCCCCTAGCTCCGGTATCGTCGCGAATATACGAGAAGTCGTGGCCTTTATTCGTGCAGGTCATCCACATTCCGGTCTCGGTACCGTCGTTCATCACAATCTGCTCCGTCAGACGGCAGCCGAGGTATTGTTCGAAAAATTCCCGGTTCGCCTTGACGTTCGAAAGCGAGGCACTCCACGTGCTCGAGTCTCCGGGCGCTGACGCCTCGCGCCGGAAACCGTTGCGCTTGGTTCTTGAGGCTCGGATTCAGATCCGGTGGCGCCACATACCATTCAGTTTCGTAATACAACTCGACTTTGTGCCCATCCGGATCTTCAAAGAGATAGGCGGGACCATGTCCCAGATCGCCGTCCGTCCAACCGATCCCGTGACCGGAGTCCTTCAACGCCGCAACCCGCCGCTCCAACGCTTGTGGGCTCCTTGCGCGGAAGGCCATATGACCCATGCCGGAGGTATTCGAACCGGTGAGCTTTAGAGTATGACGCTCATAGTCGTCCCAGCCACGCAAATAGACGGACTCGCCTTTCCTGCCGCTCTCCGTCAGTCCAAGCACATCCTTGAAGAAGCGGAGACTTTCTTCGAGTTTGGGCGTTAGAAGCTCCACGTGCCCTAGATGAGCCACGTCGTAATTCGGTTCATTCTGCATTGGCTTACTCTCCAACTTTCGGACGGCCTGGATGAGATTCTTATCTGCGCGAAACCATTCTAAACTACGCGAAGAAGCGGCGAGCCATTGTCGTCGGCTGGCTTTTGGAAGCTTGGCGGGAGCCCGGCCAACTCCCGCAGCGTCCCTGCGACGTAGTACCGGGCCATGTCTTTGCGCCAGTGCATCGCGAAGTCCGTGTTATCGAGTGGCTTTGCAATCGGATATGCCGCCGCGGAGGCTGCCTGAATGGTTTCCTCCGTCAGCTTCTTGCCCGTGATTGCATTCTGCGAAAGGACCGCCTCGACAGGATGGGAACCAACGCCCCCCAGGATAATTTTGGCGTCCTCCACCGTTCCGTCAGCCGCCAGCCGCACGCAGGTCGCAACGCCGAGAACGGGGAAATCGAACGAGCCGCGGCGGCGGAGCTTCCAATAGGTCGCTCGCCAGCCGCCACCGTTGTCAGTATCGACCGGCGGCAAATGGATTTCGGTCAACAGCTCGTCGGGCCGCTTATTCAGATGCTGGATCCCATCATCGAGATAAAGTTCCGCCGCCCCGATCACCCTTTCGCCCGAACTCGAAACCAGCTTCACCTTCGCGCCGATGGCCACCATGACCGGAGCGCAATCGCTCGACTGCACTGCCCAACAACGTGGGCTGGACGGAGCTACCCAGCAGATCTCGCCATCCTTTTTCATGCAGAAGTGAATGGCCTTGCGCCACTCGTAGTTTTGGTTGTAATAATTGCACCTGGTATCGAGCAGAAGGTTCCCTCCGATGCTGCCCATGTTGCGCAGCAGCGGCGTGGAGATCGACTCCGCGGCTTTCGCGACAGCCGGATAGGAGTGTTGGATGCGCCGGTCGCCGGTTACATCCGTTAATGTCAGTCCCGCGCCCAGCACCATCCCTTCCTTCGGTTTGCCCTTAATAGCGCGAAGCCGCTGAAGGCGCGAGAGCCCGATCACCACCTTCGGCATTTGCTGACGGCGCTTCATATTTGGATAAAGATCCGTGCCGCCGGCCACATACATCGCGTCCGGTCCCGCGCCGGACATCATGCGCACGGCTTCGGATATGGAAGCCGGCTCGAAATAACGGAACTTAGGGAGCCTAAGCATTCATCTATCACCTCGCGCACAACTGCATTCGCTGTGCGCTGCTACGCTGGCGCAAGAGCCGGCTTGCGCTCCACCTGTTTGCCGTCGCCGCCCTCGAACGGCGTCGGCACAAATATGGGGGCCGGCATCTCTGCAGGATAGAAGAACTTAGTTGGACCGTAACGGCCCTCCTGCCCCTTTGCCTTCTCCCGAATCGCTTTCAGCACCTTATCGGGGGTGATGGGAACTTGGTCGATGCGAACTCCCACCGCATCATAAATGGCGTTGGCGATTGCCGGAGGAACCGGCAATTGCGGCCCTTGTCCGGCCTCTTTCGCTCCGAAGGGCCCGTTTGAGTCCCCATCTTCTATCAAATAGGTTTGGATGTCGCACATCTCCAGCGTGGTCGGGCTCTTATATTCGAGGAACGAGGGGAACTTGTGAACCACGTTCCGGTTTCCGCGGTAAGTCATCTCCTCCATTAGGGCTTCGCCCAAGCCCATATAGACGCTGCCTTCCACCTGACCCATCACCAGCACGGGATTGATGCACTGCCCCACGTCGTGCGCGATCCACATGCGCGGCACAACCACGATCCCGGTCTCAGGGTTCACTTCTACCTCGGCGACAGCCGCGGTAAAGCTGAACGCCGGCGAAGGGCCGATCCCGGAGCCTTTGAATTTTCCCTTTCCCGCCGGCGGCTTATAGGAGCCAACGGTCCCCAGAGTGCCGAACTTGGTCTCGGCCAGCCACACAGCCTCGATGAAGGTTTGGCTTTTCTCCGGATTCTCCACGTCGAAGACGCGGCGATCCGCGAAGCTCAGCCTCTCAGCGGGCACCTCCAATTTTTCGGCGACCGCCTGCCTCAATAAATCCTTGGCGCGCTCCGCGGCCTGGATCGCGGCGTTGCCCGTCATCAGCGTAACGCGGCTGGAGTAACTGCCGAGGTCCACTGGAGTAAGATCCGTGTCCGCGGTGACCACGCGTATGTCGAAAGGATCGATTCCCAATACCTCGGCCACGATATACGCCAGAATCGAATCGGAACCCTGGCCAATTTCCGCCGAGCCGCAATAGACGGTCACGCCTCCGCCACGATCCAGTTTCAATTGCACACCGGAATGCGGCATGTTGTTCCAGTAAATGGGAGTCTGTGCCCCGGTACAGTAGCCGCTGCACGCCATCCCGATCCCTTTTCCGTAGGGTAGCTTGCGGAACCGTTCGTGCCACCGGGAGCCTTCCACCACTTTGTCGATGCACTTGCCCAGGCCCATGGTCCCGACGCGAATCCAATTCGCGACGATTGAGCCAGAGGGGACTAGATGCCGCTTCCGAATTTCGGCCGGGTCGATCCCTAACTGCTCAGCGATCTTATCCATTTGGACTTCCTGGGCGAAGCGCGGCTGAGGGGTCCCATTTCCGCGCTTGGGTCCGCAGGGAGCTTTGTTCGTGAACACCCGTACCGCCTCGACTCTGATACGCGGGATCTTGTAGGTGAGGGTTTGAAATGTTCCCGTGTAAAAAGTGCTGGCCACACCCAGGCCGCCATACGACCCGCCGTCCAAAATCGTGCGGTGTTGCATGGCGGTAATGGAGCCGTCCTTCTTAAACCCGGTCTTGGTCGACATCAGGGCGGGATGCCGTCCGCGATGACAGTAGAAGACCTCCTCGCGCGTCAAACAGATCTTGACGGGACGCCCGAGGATCATCGCCAGCTTGGAGACCACGATCTCATGTTGGAAGGGATCGCACTTGCCTCCAAAGCCTCCTCCGTTCGGGGTGGCAATCACGTGGATATGACTGGCGGGGAGACCCAGCACTTTGACCAAGGCCTTATGCAAGTAGTGCAGGTCCTGGGTGCATGTATAGAGCGTAAGCTTGCCATCGTGACTGAACGTCGCCACGCTGGCGTGTTGTTCCAGAGCAAGATGCGTGCTGCCTTCGTAAAACGTCAGGTCTTCGCGGATGAAATCGGCCTCGGCGAAGCCCGCCTCCACATCGCCGAATTCATACACCTGTCTGCGGTGGATGTTGCCAAATTCGCCATGATCGTGGACGCGAGGCTCGGGGTTATCCAGCGCGCTCTGGACGGAGGAAATCGTGGGGAGAAGTTCATATTCGACTTCAATGAGATCCAAGGCCTCGGTGGCGACGTCCTCGTCCACCGCAGCGATGGCTGCCACCGGCTCACCCACCATCCGGACCTTGTCGATCGCCAGCGCATGCTCGTCCTCGCTGACGGGCATGGCCCCGTACGCCTTCGGCAGATCTTGTCCCGTGAGCACCGCCTTAACGCCGGGATAATTCTCTGCTTTGGAGGTATCGATCTTCAAAATTCGGGCGTGGGGCACCGTGCTGCGAAAGAGCTTGACGTGAAGCATTCGCGGGAATACGATATCGTCGGCGTACTTCGTCTCGCCGGTGCACTTCGCTGTCGCGTCCACCTTGCGGAAGGGCTTTCCAATCACCCGCAGCCCGGCGCGGCCGCTGCCGTTATTACCAGCCATAGACGCTCTCCCTAGGCGCTTCCGCCGGTTCGCCGGCCAGCCACGCGGCAGCCAGCTCCACCGCCTCGTAGATCTTGATGTAGCCGGTGCAGCGGCAAATGTTTCCGGACAGAGCCGCCTTGATCTGATCGCGCGAAGGCCGCGGAACCTCCTCCAGCAGCGCTTTTGCCGTCAGGAGCATTCCCGGAGTACAGTATCCGCATTGCGCGGCGCCCAGATCGGCGAACGCCGCCTGCAAGGGATGGAGCTTGTTCCCCTGCGCCATGCCCTCGACGGTCGAGACCTCGTGCCCTTCCATTGCGACTCCTAGGGCCAAGCAGGACAACACCGGCCGGCCGTCCACGAGCACCGCGCAGCATCCGCACTCGCCCAACTCGCAGCCGTGTTTGGTGCCCGTGAGGCCCAAGTCTTCGCGCAGCACCTCCAGCAGCGTTTTGTGCGGGGAAAAAGCGATTTCTACGGTCTCGCCGTTCACTCGCAGGTGCATGTGCGCCTTCTCGGGCTTACTTTTCTTCGTCGTTTTGACAGGCTTCATTGGGATGGCCTCAAGCGCGGG
>CAWFVG010000007.1:0-347473 GCA_963819185.1 Bryobacterales bacterium
CCAGTCCCAGCCAGTTGGTGGCCGCGCCGAACGCGCTGCTGTTCAGCTACGAGATAGGAAAAGCGCCGCCGCCAACGCAAGGCGTGTCGATTACCAGCACCGGCCAGCCATTGCAGTTCAGCGCAACTACATTGGCGTCCAGTTGCGGACCGAACTGGTTGACGGCCTCGCCGATCGGAGGAAGCAGCACCATCGATCTTGGGGTGGCGGTGGTGACTACCGGCCTGGCGGCGGGAACCTGCTCCGGAACCGTCAGCCTCAGCTATCAGTCCGGATTGGGCCCGGCGACCCTGACCATTCCAGTCTCGCTGGTGGTGAGTAACTCGGCCGTGCTTACCGTCAATATGCTGCCCGGCTTTGGCATGCCGCCCGCCATACCCTTAAACTCATCCCCCTTCGACGAGCAGATCTCTCTCACCAGCACCGACCCTTCCACGCAGGTGGACTTTAACGCATCGGTGATGAATGTATCCGGCGGCGCGTGGCTGGGCATCGCCGGCAACGCCAGCGGCAATACGCCGCAGAATTTGACCATTCAGATCACGCCCGGCGCCCTGTCCATCCCCGGCGTCTACAGCGGAACTCTGGTCATCGGATCGAGCACGTTGGGATCGACCCAACTGGTGCTTACGGTGACACTCAACCTTACCACCACCACCACGGTGACATTACGCCCGCGGCGCTGACGTTCAACGAAAACCAAGGCGAGTCCGCGCCGCCTCGCAGGCGCTAACGCTGGCCACCAGCCCCGGCACGGCCACTTACCAGCCGTGATCAACTACGTCAACGGGACCGGCTGGCTCCAGATTTCGCCCAACAGCGGCGCCGCCAGCGGAAACATGACCGTTTCGGTGCAACAAAACACGCTTTCGGTGGGGCAGTACAACGCGCAGATCATTTTCTCGTTCCAAAACTCCGCCACCACCACCACTACGGTGAACGTCACGCTCAACGTGCTTCCGGCACAAACCATCTCGGTCTCGCCGACCTCGATGAGTTTCTCCTACCAGCTGGCTCATCCGCACCCGCCTCCCAAACGCTGTCGATCACCAGCAGTAACGGCGCAGCCACCGTTGGGGTCAAACCCAACTCCAGCGGCTGGCTGACCGTGAGTTCCTCCGGCGGCGCTACGCCGCAATCGATTACGGTCTCGGTGAACACGCAGGGGATCGCTGCCTCTTCCACACCGTATTCGGGCTACATCTCGGTAACCGCTCCGGGTGTGCTCAGCAGCCCGATCACGGTCCCGGTCACGCTTACCGTCAGCGCGGCGGCGGCGCCACAACCGGTTACCATCATCAACAACGCCACCGGCGTGTCGAGTGCGATTGCGCCGGGGAGGAACTGGCTATCAAGGGTAACTTCCTCGGGCCGGCCACTCCCGCCAACGGAACCTTGTTCTCGGTGAATTCTTCCGGGACGGTGAACTCCACCCTGGCCGGAGTGCAGGTTCTGTTCGACAACAATCCTGGGACTCCCATCTTCGTCTCCGCGGATCAGATCAACGTAATGGTTCCGTACGAGATCAATGGCCGGCTCTCCACCAACATGGTGGTCCAGTACAATGGCGGAACATCCTCGCCATTTCCGCTGGCCGTGACCGCGGCTGCGCCAGGACTGTTTACTAACAATTTCAGCGGCTCCGGCCAAGTGGCCGCGGTCAATCAGAACGGGAGCTTCAATGGCTCCGGAAGCGGTTCTCAAGCGGCTCCGCGGGGCACCGTGATTTCGCTCTACGCCACGGGAGGCGGACAGACCAACCCTCCCAGCGCTACCGGCAGCATCACGCCGATTCCCGCAAACGCCAATCAACTCCTCAACATTTCCGGCGTCACTGCGACAGTCGGCGGCCTGCCCGCCACGGTCACCTTCGCGGGCGCCGCCCCGGGCCTGGTGACCGGAGTCATGCAGATCAACGTCCTGATTCCCACTCCCGTCGTTCCCGGTAGCGCCGTCTCCGTCACCATCGCTGTCGACGGCCAGTCCAGCCCGTTGGGAACCACTATCGCCGTGGATTAAACTCGCGGGTAGTGTCCTAATACGGGCGCTCTCTGCTACGTTGTAGATTATGGCGTGGTTCACGCGGCAGAAGCCGGGAGTGGAAGGGTCGCCCGAAGGCGAAGAAAAGCGGGTTCGCACCGAGGGCCTGTGGCAAAAGTGCGAAAGCTGTTCCCAGATCATTTGGAAAAAGGCTCTGGACGAAAACTTTCAGTGCTGTCCGCAGTGCAATCATCACTTCCGGCTGGATGCCCGCGCGCGGCTGGCGCTTCTCTTCGACGGCGCCTACCAGGAATTCGACCACAGCCTTTCCTCCACCGATCCTCTCAAGTTCGTGGACTCACGCCCGTACGCTGAAAAACTGAAGGCCGCACAAACTTCCACCCGCCTTTCGGACGCCATTGTGACGGCGAGTGGAACCCTCGCGGACCGGCCCGTACAAATCTGCTCCATGGAATCGAAATTCATTGGAGGGAGTATGGGCGCCGTGGTCGGCGAAAAGGTCACCCGCGCCATCGAGCGCAGCTTGGCCCTGCACCAGCCCTTGGTCATCGTCTCCGCCACCGGAGGCGCGCGCATGCAGGAGGGCGCGGTCAGTTTGATCCAGATGGCGAAGATCTCCGCGGCCCTGATGCGCCTGGACGACGCGCGCATCCCTTATATCAGCGTCCTCACCGATCCCACCACCGGCGGCGTGACCGCCAGCTTCGCCATGCTGGGCGACCTCAACATCGCTGAACCGGGCGCATTGATCGGCTTCGCCGGCCCCCGCGTGATCGAGCAGAGCATGCGCACCAAGCTCCCCGCGGGCTTCCAGCGCAGCGAGTTTCTGCTCGATCACGGCTTCCTCGACGCAGTGGTGAAACGCTCCGATTTGAAGGACTACATCGCCCGCGCGCTCCGCTTCTTCTGCGATTGAAGCGGAACGTGACGCCTTCCTAAGCGCTTCACGGCGTTGCCCGGAATTTTGGAGCAAAGAGTCAGTGTCCCGCGCCTCCGGCACAGGTTTCCAGTTACTTCCTTCGAAAAACGGACTCATCCTCCAGCAGCTTCTCGTAACGCTTCAGGTCGGTGTTATTCTGCTCGCACTCGTACTCCCGCAGGCGTGTTCCCGGACGCAGCATGATGGTGGTGCGCATCACCCATGGTTTGGTCAGCACCTTGGGATCGGTCAAAGTCGCTTCGTACTGGATCGTGTTGTAATCGACGCGCTTGAACCTCTCGACCACATGAAGCTGATCGCTGTGGAATGTTCCCGTCCCCGCGAGCCAGGTTTCGTCGTTAAAGCTAGTGACATCGACCACCAACGTGTCTCCGTCCCAGTGCCCAACCGAGTCGCCCATGTAAGACGGCTCCAGATCCTCCGGATGCGGCTGATCGATCGGGATCACGCGAAACACGTGATACACCTCAAACAACATGACGACCTGCTTGGGCGTCTGCACGATCTGCATCGGAAACAGGCCCATGGTTGTGGTGCGAGGAACTCCGGGTGGCAGGCATCGGGCATCCGGATCGTCGATGCCGCGCCGGTTAAACGACTCGAGCACCCTGGCGGCGGCCCAATCTTGATACGGCGCTGGCTCACGTGACGGCTGCACCGGATTCGGCGTAACCTCGCCGCCGCGCCCCGATCCGCCGTTGACCTCTTCCCAGGTCCCAATTCGATTGCTACCCGCTTGCCACACACCCGTCAAATCGGGTTTGCCATCGGAGGCATGCGGCAACGGCGGGTATTTCGAACCCTGGCCCATAGCGCTCCATCCCAGCAGTAAGCTCACACCAAGGGTCAGAGTAAAACGATTCATGCGGGCCCTCCTCTACTTTGCTGCGGCCCCTGGGGTCGCCACCGCGGGAGCATTGCCGCCATCGCCGGTTCCCGCGGGAGGCCCGAAGTACAGCTTCTTGCCGTCCTGGAACGTAACCTCGCGCGAATGGCCCCAGTCCCCTCCGTCGCGCGCGCGCCAGCCGGTGACCGTGATCATGTCGCCGGGCTTCAAGGTGCGGTGCGTCCACCCGGTGCGATATAGCACCCCAGGGGGGAATCCCTCCAACTTCCAATGAATCACATTGCCGTCTTTGTCCTTCACGTCCAGATAAAGGAAGGTGTGCGGATTAGTCCATTCCACATTAGTGACGGTGCCGCTAAGCGTCAGCGGAGCACTCGCGTCGTATTCCGCGCCGAACGAGTGATGCGCCCCCAGCGGCGCTGCGACGGCCAGCGTCAGTGCGGCCAATCCAAACCCCAGTTTCATGGCAACCTCCGCCACCAAATTTAGACCGTGCACTCTTCGCGGTCAACCGCATGTTCAATATATTGCACAATGAACTTTGGCCGCTACGCCTGTCACCAATTCGCTGGATCGAGCCTTGATGCTGCTGAAGATCGTGGAACAAACCTCGGGAGGCATGCGACACGCCGAAATCAGCCGCCGGCTGCGGATTCCCAAGAGCACCTGTTCCTACATCCTGACCCGGCTTGAGCGGGAAGGATACGTCTTCCGCGACCAAGAGACCGCACGCTATCGAATCGGGCTGGCCACCCTGGCTCTGGCGCACGGTGCGCTACGCGAGACCGGCATTCATTCCGCGGCGGAGCCCGCCTTATATCGGTTGACTAGTGAAAGCGGTCTCTCCGCGGGCATTGGGGTTCTGCAACGCGGCTGCGTCCTTCTGGTAGATCGGGTTGAGGGGCCCGGTTTCGTCAATCGAGCCATCCTCAAGCGCCCCGTCCGCGCACGCTCCCAACGCGACATCGGTCGCGAGCTACCTGCTCACTCCACCGCTCTCGGAAAGGTCTTGCTGGCGTACTTACCCCGGGAGCAGGCCGCGGGTATCGTCGAACAACTCGGGCTGCGGCGTTACACCCGCAAGACGAATACCAGCGTCCCGAGCCTTTTCGCCGAACTTGAGTGGGTTCGTCAACGGGGATACGCGATTGCCGACGGCGAAGCCTACACTGACCTTCGTGCCCTCGCCGCACCCGTGTTCGACGCCGCCGGCGCCGTGCGAGCTGCGGTTTCGGTGAACGGCAGCCCCCTCGATCCCGTGTGGGGCGACATGAAGAAGCTGGTGAAGCTCGTGAAAACCGCCGCACGCGATATCTCCCAGCGGGCCCTATTCTAAGCTCGAACTCTCGGTTGGGACCGCCTCTCCGCTAAACTTGAAGTAGAACCTCCGATGATTCAACTCCAGGGCGCCGGCAAGCGGTTCGGCCCCAAGCTCCTCTTCGAAGACTGCGACTGGCTGATCACTGCGAAGGAGCGCACGGGCCTGGTTGGCGCCAACGGCACCGGCAAATCCACGCTACTCAAAATCCTGTGCGGGATGGAGAGCCTTGACTACGGCGCCATCAGTTTTCCCAAAGGGATCCGGCTCGGCTATCTCCCTCAGGACGGCCTTACGCTCGCGGGACGCACTGTCTTCGACGAATGCATGACCGTATTCGCGGGTCTCCGCGAAATGGAGCAGGAGCTCGAGACACTGCACCAAAGCCTCGCCGAGCTGGATCCCTCCGGCGCCGCATACTCCGCCGCCGCCGACCGCATGCACGACATTGACACCGAGTTCCGGAATCGCGACGGCTACGCCATCGAAGCGCAGGTGGGCGCGGTGCTGGATGGTCTCGGTTTTCGCAAGGAAGACTGGACGCGGCGCACCGAAGAATTCTCCGGCGGCTGGCAGATGCGGCTGGCGCTGGCCAAGCTGCTACTCGAAAAACCTAATCTGCTGCTGTTGGACGAGCCCACCAATCACCTGGATCTGGAAGCCCGCAACTGGCTGGAGTCCTATCTTTCGAATTACCCCTTCGGTTACGTGCTCATCTCGCACGACCGTTATTTCCTCGACGTGACGGTGAGCAAAGTCGTCGAATTGTGGAACAAGCGCGTCAATTTTTATAGCGGCAACTATGACAAGTACCTGGTCCAGAAAGCCGAGCGCAAGTCGCAACTGGAAGCTGCGTACCGCAACCAGCGCGAGCGGATTGAGCAACTGGAAGCCTTTATCAACCGCTTCCGCTACCAGGCCACCAAGGCCAAGCAGGTGCAATCGCGCATCAAGGAGCTCGAAAAAATCGAGCGGATCGAGATTCCGCCCGAGGAACATACCATCCATTTTTCGTTCCCTCAGCCCAAACCCAGCGGCCGCATCGTCGCCGAGTTCAAGGACGTCTCCAAGAGCTATGGATCGAAGCACGTCTTCAGCGGCGCGAGTTTCATGGTCGAGCGCGGGGATCGCATCGCTCTGGTGGGCGTCAACGGCGCCGGAAAATCAACCATGATCAAGCTGCTGGCCGGCGCGGAGCCGCTCACTTCCGGCGAATACACGCTGGGCCATAACGTGCTGCCGGACTATTTCGCGCAGGACCAATACAAGGAGCTCGACCCAACCGCCCGCATGCTGGACGATTTGAGCTCGGCCGCGCCGCGGGCAAAAATGACCGAGCTGCGCACGTTGCTGGGCTGCTTTCTCTTCAGCGACGACGACGTCTTCAAGAAGATCGGTGTCCTCTCCGGTGGCGAGCGCAATCGTTACGCCTTAGCGCGCATTCTTCTCGCTCCGGCGAATTTCCTGCTGCTCGACGAACCCACCAATCACCTCGACATGCAGGCCAAGGATGTGTTGCTGCAGGCGCTGGACAGCTACACCGGCACAGTGGTCTTCGTGTCTCATGACCGCTACTTCATCGACAAGCTTGCCACCCGCATCTTCGAGATCGAGGACGGCCATGTCCACGTTTACCCGGGCAATTACGAAGACTACATGTGGCGCAAGGCGGGAGGCCCGGAAGCCCTGGCAGCGCAGGCTCCAGTGGTCGAAGCCCTGGTTGGGCCGCCGCCCGCAAAAGAAGCGGAGAACGGAGCCAAACGAGTCAATCCCATCAAGGTCAAAAAGATCCAGGACCGCTTGGGAAGGGTGGAAAAAGAAGTCGCCGCACTCGAGTCCGAAATCGCGACACATGAAGCCGCGCTGGCCGACTTCAAAAGCATGGAGGAAACCATGCGCCTGACCGGCCTGGTGGCGGAGCGGCGCAAAGCTCTCGAAACCCGCATGGCCGAGTGGGAAGAATTGTCCGCGGAACTAAACTGAGTCGAGGCCGATTTTAGTCCGCCAACTCGCAACTCTCGTTGCGCAGCGAAAGATTTGGACTATAGAATGGATCGCCTTGGGCGATCGTCTCGCTCCAGCGGTCCGCGAAGTTATCCACCTCCTCCCACTTCACGCTGCGTGTCCGTGTGCGCGATTCGTAATGGCTCAGCCGCGCGGCTGCCTCTAGAATCACTTCGTAACCCGCTTGGCGGGCGCGCAAGCACAAGTCGACATCGTTATAATTGACCGGAAAAGCAAGGTCGAAGCCGTGGAGCTCATCGAAAACTTGCCGCCGCATCGCCAGGCACGCCCCGGTCACCGCGCTCACGTTGCGCGTCATGGTTAGCCACGGCCAGAATCCGCAATTGAACCTGCCCCGGCCCGCGTGGCCCACGTATCCGCCAATTCCCAACACGATGCCTGCATGCTGAATCGAGCCGTTGGGATAAAGCAACAGAGCGCCCACCGCTCCAACCTCGGGCCTCTGCGCTTGGGCCACCAGCGCCTCCAGCCATTCCGACGCCAGGGGCTGCACATCGTCATTCAGAAAGACCAGGATTTCGCCTTTCGATCCCTTCGCGCCCTGGTTACTCATCGCCGCAAAATTGAAGCGGCCCGAATAGCCGATGCGCGTGTAGGTGGCGCCCGGCAGTAAGCGCTTGTCTCCGGCCACGTGCTCCACCACCACGATTTCGCGGTGCGGATACAACGTTTTTCGCTGGATTGAATCGAGGCAGCTTTTGAGCAGGCTGGGGTTGCGCGAGCAGATGATGATGCTCGCAAGGGGAGTTCCAGCCACCTTGCGCGCGCGCGGCACAGCAGCGGCGGTTGCGGGCATATCGAAGCTCACCAGAATGCGGGGGACATGGTGGAAGCGCACTTTCCGCGCGGCGAGCTTTTGGGCTAGATCAATCGGATCGCGAAAATCCCCGGCCGACTCAAGAATGTCTTTTCGTACGGCAAGAAACCGGCCCACATACATCGGCAATTCCACAAGCTCCGGAGACCAATCCGGTTTCAGCAACGGCGCCGGCCCGTGATCCTCATCGCCGTAAAGAACCCCAAACCGCTCTCGCTGCACCGACTCTGCAAGATCGTATAATGCATTCGGTAATAGCCGGCCGCCGGGGGCCACAAAGATGAAGTAGTCGGCGGAGCAATCTTGTGCGGAACCATCGCGCGCGGAACCATCAACCACCTGGAAGCGCGGTTGATAGCCGAGAGAGGCGATGTTTCGTCCGGATGCCGTGTTCTGTTCCAACCACAGACGGTACGCCTGGCGTTTCTCTTCGGCCTCAGCCCCAGGATTTATGGCCTGCCGCAGCCGCGTTTTGATCGCCTCGCCGGAGATCGCCAGGCGCTGCAAGATCCGGAAGACGCGGCTGTCCTCCAGCTTCCACAGCCGGCCTTCCATTTCCCGTTGATGGGCAGACAATAACTCCAGCCGCCGCTCAAGCTTTTTAATTTCGTCGGACAATCTTTAATTTTACGAGACTTGCCAATAGACTGAATAGCGCTTGCCAGTGACGGTATAAAACGGCGCGAATGTTACGTCTTTCGCTTGCCCTGTGGTGTGGAAAGTTAGCGGCGCGCCCGCGGGCTTTATCCAGGAGCTTAGGTCGCCCGAAGTCTTGAACGCAGGAATGTCAATCGGCGGAGCTTGCCGCAGCGCCGGACCCAACGCGCGAATCGAATTCGCCGCGGTGACGCCATCCGATCCCAAATCGCCCGCCAGTACGAGAGGTCCATAGAGGAAGGCCTGTATCTGCGGATCGTCCGGCATGGCCTCCGCGTAGAGATGCATCGGCAAGTCCATCTCGACCTTGTCGCCGTTCTTCCAGGTGCGGTTGAGCGTGAGATAGCTGCCCGGCGACGCGGTTGCGTCCAGAGCCTTGCCGTTTACCTTCACTGTGGGTCCCGAAGCCAGCCACGCGGGAATGCGCAGCCGCAGCGACAGTTCCACGGGCTTATCCACGCTGATGGTCAGCCGGGTTGCCTGCTCCTCCGGGAACCTCGTCTCCTGCCGCAGCCGGAATCCTCGTTCGTTCCAATTCAACTCTGACGCCATGAACAGATTCACGAACAACCCGGCCCTATCGCGCCAATAGATGCTATCGTTCAGCTTCGAATATTCTTCCACGCCGGTTCCGGTGCAGCACCAGAAGCAAGAATCGTCGTCGCAATACGTCCGCCATGCACCCGGAGTGAGCGACAAATAATACTGCGTGTGGCCGGTCTCCGGCTGGATGGTTCCAATGCGGTGATTCAGCAACATGCGCTCGTAGTAATCGAAGTAACCCGGCTTGGCGTTCCACGCGTACATGTGCCGGGCCAGCTTGAGCATGTTGTAGGAGCAGCAGCACTCAGCGGTGTTCGCCGACAGCTTCAGCTCCGCCGCCAGCCTTCGGGGCCCGGCCTGCCACCCTTCTCCATTGCTGGTTCCATTGGTCACATACGACCGCGCCGTGCTCACTTCATAAAAGAAGTAATCGGCAACGTCATGGAAACGCATGTCCCCCGAAATCTCATAGCGTCGGGCCGCGCCGGTCACTTGGGGGATGTGCGTGTTCACATGCAGCCCGCGCAACTCATCGCGCCGCGACGCCAACGGATTGAAGAAGACCTTTTTGGTGAATCGATCCCCAACCGCGGCCCACTGATCGTTGTTCGTCGCCGCGGCAAGATTGTACAGAATCTCGTTCATCCCGCCGTACTCGGTCTGAAGGATCTGCTGCACGTGCTCTTCGGTCTTGGAGGCGGTCCATTCATCCGCCCAGGCGGCCATACCCTCCAGCACCGTTAGAGCTTGGGCATTACCCCCCAGCCGGTACATATCGAACATACCGGCCATGATCTTGTGAACGGTGTAGAACGGAGCCCACACGTTCTTGCGGGCGTCCAAGCGATCCCAAAATTCCGTGGGGAACGCGCTCAAGTATTTTCCGCCCAGCGCCTGCTGGCACTTGGCGAGCTCGCCCACCATCTCATCCGCTTTGCTCTTGGCGTCCCGATCGCCGGTGGACGCGTATAATTGTGCGCTGGCCGAAAGAAAATGCCCGGTGAAGTGGCCGCGAAGCTCGCTGGCTCGCTGCCCGTTGGCCGGCTGCTCCCATCCTCCAAACGGCTTTTCCGGAGACCCCGGCAATCCGGCATTCGCGTGGAAATTGTACAGCAGACGATCCGTAGCCAGCCTGGACATGAATCCACGATTCCATTCCTGCGCATCGTGAAAGATGCCCGGCAGCAGCCGGACCTGCGTCATGGGAAACGGTTCGGCCTTGGGCGCAACGTCTTTACGCTTGAACTCCAGCGGAGCCTCGAAGGGCGCGGCTTCCGGCGGACGGCCCCGGCCTTGCGGAGCGGTTGTGGTGGGTGCTGGGTGCGGTTGCAGGCGCGGTTTGCTGTTGCGCGAGAAGCACGGGCGAGCCTGCGATCAGGGCAGTGAAGTGTCGTCGGCGCATGGCGCCTAACAGTATGCCACCGTTTTACGGCTAGCAGGTGTATCATCCGAACTGATGCCGACCACGCGCCGCCGCTTTCTCCAAAGCGCTTCCGCCGCTACTTTGGCGGCCCGCTCGCTGGCCGCGCAAACCGCTATGAAAACCGTCCGCACCTCCATCCTGGAAATTGGCTACGAAGAATCGGGCGACCCGCGCGGCTTCCCCATCGTCCTGCTCCACGGCTTTCCCGATGATGCGCACGCCTTCGACGATGTGGCCCCGCCTCTGGCAAAGGCTGGCTATCGCGTGCTGGCGCCCTATCTGCGCGGCTACGGACCAACCCGGTTCCTCGACTCCTCCGCGCCGCGCATGGGCGAGCAAGCGGCTCTTGGACAAGATTTGATAGATCTGGCCGACGCTCTTGGCCTGGCACGCTTCGCCGTCAGCGGATTCGATTGGGGCAATCGAGCCGCCAACATTGCGGCAGCTCTGCATCCGGATCGCGTGCGCGCGGCCGTATTCGTTCATGGCTACTCGATCCAAAACACCCTCGCGCCGCAGCGCGCCACCTCACCGGAGGCCGCCCACAACCTCTGGTATCAGTGGTTCTTCAACACTGAGTCCGGCCGCGCAACGCTCCAAGCCGATCGAAAGGGCCTGTGCAAATTGCTGTGGCAGTTGTGGTCGCCGGGCTGGCATTTCACCGATGAGGTCTACAATCGTACGGCGGCTTCCTTCGACAACCCCGACTTCGTCGATGTCGTGGTCCATTCCTACCGTCATCGCATCGGCAATGCAGCGGGCGAAGAGCGATTCAAGGCGGTGGAGCAGCAGCTCGCCCAGCGGCCCAAGATTCAAGCTCCCTGCATCACGCTTTACGGGGCCGACGATGGCATCGCCCGTCCGGCAGCGCAAGCTCCTGGCGAAATCAACTCGTTCCCGAATCTGGTCGCGCGGCGCGTCATCCCCAATTGCGGCCACTTCCTTCCCAGGGAGAAGCCGGAAGCGGTGTCATCGGCGATGTTGGAGCTACTGGAGAAGCACAAGTAGGTTTCAGTCGTCGTCATGCTTCGTGCTAGTGTACCCGTCAGGATACTCGGGATGCGGCACGGGTTTAGGCTTGTGCTTCCCCTCGACCGGCGCAAGGAACGAGGAAATTAATTGCTCCAGCTTGCGCTTCCCGCACTTGGGACATTCGACCTTTTCCGTCGCCGGTTTCAGCACCAGCTTCTCGAATCTCTTCCCGCAGTCCTTGCACCGGTATTCGAAGATCGGCATACGCTCCTGGTTACGCTGGAGCGGACACGCCGCTCCATACTATCAGTCACCATGGAGCGGACACGCCGCTCCATACACTAGTTTTCACCGGGCTGCTCGGCATGGTCAACCACCAGGATCTCGACCATCGCGCGCCGCGGTTCCAGTTTTAATCCCAGCTTGTCGATGAAGTCCGCGACGATCTCGTTGGCGAGCTCGCGCTCCGGAATGCTACGGTCTGCGACGCGCTCAGCGTCGATTGGCACAGTCACATGGAAGTCGAACGCACCTATGAGTCCGGTCTGATCGATCACCACTCGACCGACGCGCGGCGCGACATAATTCGCGATGAAGGCCAGGGTGGTGCTCTGTCCGTCGAAATAGACGGATCGTACCGTGCCTCTGCCAGTGTCTCCGCGCAGTCCCAGGGTTGGGTCGCCGTCGGGCGAAGCCGCAGGCGCCCCTTCCATGCTTTGGTCGCGATGAGCGCCATCACCGGCATCTCACGCATCTCGCGATGCACCGCCAGCTTGAATCGCTCCGCGAGCAGCGTCTGTAACATCGCCAACAGCTCGGCGCGCGTGTGCGAACCCGCAGCGGTGGCTTCGATGTCGAAACTGCCCAGGGAAGGCACGCCGGCGACTTGGAGGGACTGGAGTCCGTAGGCCGTCTGAATCAATTGCGCCAGCGACGCGGAGGTGGCCGAGAGCCTGCCCGGGTTGGTCTTGATTTTGAAGGGCAGCGGCGTACTCGGTGCGAATGGACGCGGCATCAAACGCCGGAGGCGGGGCCTGCGGCGGAGGCTGCGGCGTCAGCAACGCTGCCAGCGCGAACGTGGCGAAAAGAAACATTCGGAAGAATCCTCCGTCCTCTAGTTTTCACTAAAATCGAAACGAATGCCATCCGTCGAACCGGGCTTCGCAATTGTTCCCGCGGTTCTGACTGCCCGCGAGTGCGACGAGGTCGCGGAAGCGCTTAGCGCCGGTCACCTGCGCGCGGAGGCAGCAGCTAAAGGAGCTCCGCCAGCGACCCCACCGTCATGTCCCGCGCCTGAGCGACCTCAGCCAGGATTCCGTGAAGCGTTCCTATCTTGAGCGAATCGTGCAGGGGAACCGTGATGAGGTGAGCCGGCGGGCCTTCATGGAGTAACCTTACATGGCTCCCCTTCTGGCGAACCACCCGGTATCCCACACGCTCCAGAGCGCTTATCAGCCGCTGCGCTGATACCCCTCGCGGGAGTTTCATGCCGCTTCGACGGGAATCAGCTCGTCCTTGACATAGTGCAACTGCACCATGCGTGGCCGGACCGCGGGGTCCTCAAAATGGAGCGCCACCGCTTCAAGGACGTTGAGCCTGAGTTGCTCCCAAGTATCCGCCTCGGTAAATATGGGCTGGCCAAGCGCCCGTGCGTAGTATCCGCCTTCCTCCGCCTCGCGGACTTCGAAGATCAACTCCATGCTCATAGAGTACTTGATGTAGATCGAAAGGCGCGGGGCAAAGCCCAGCACGGCACAGGTTGATTTCGCCTTCCCCTATGGACTACCGTGGGCAAGTGGACTATTCCAAGATCATCACGATGGAGCCGGGGAAGCGCGGCGGCAAGCCCTGCATTCGCGGCCTAAGGATGACGGTGTATGACGTTCTCGGTTACCTCGCCTGCGGCATGACCCACGAAGAGCTTCTTGCGGACTTCCCGTACCTCAACGAGGAGGATATCCTCGCCTGCCTGGCCTACGCCGCCGACCGCGAGCGCAAGACCGAACTCCTCAAGCGCGTGAGGTTGCCTTGCGACGAATGCGTTCGCGCACACCTCGAAATCTCTGACCACACGCTTATTCACGACCCGCATCGTGAAGGCGAAGCGCCCAAGGGAATTCCGTGCCGTCGTCGAAGCTAGCCGCCGGCGGCGGACCCTTCGGTATCCAGGTCTTGCGATAGCTCTTGCCCGACGAGTCCGGGTACGCATATCGGAGATCGTAAACGCGATACAGCCGATCGAAGAACTTGGAGTAGTGCACTGGACTGTCCTGCGACGGGTAGTTGTGGACGACTTCAGCTCGCCCCCGGTTGCAGCGATAGACGACCAGCCCCACGCTCTCGTACCGCATGGCGGGGTCGGTGATCGTGGTCCTGCCGGCAAGGGAAACCAGAACGTCGTGGTAACGCATGATCTTATCGAGCGGGCGCCCATCTTTGTCGAAGGACTGATCGGCGGGCTGGGCGTCGCCCGGACCTGCGTACTTGATGAAATGCAGGAAGCCGAAGACAAACCCGGGATACATCATGTGGATGTTAGCGCAGTCCCCGAGCGCCTCCTCCATGCGATTCGTCAGATTGCGGAACGCATTCCCGGTACTCTTAGCGGAGATTCCGAGCGCGGGGCCGACTCCTGGCACGATGACCGTGACGTCGACGCTCTTGTGCTTAATACCGCCAAGGACCGAATGCTCGGCGTCATTCGCGGCGTCTGGGGTCTGTTCGAGCCAATATTCCTTGTTCGTTTGCGGTCGCGACGACAGCGGCGGCTGAGGCAGAAGCCACTCCGGTGGAAAGCCCCCTTCAATCACGAGGCGTCCGCTGCAGTGCGTGTGAATGGGCTTGATATGCCCGCCGGATTGCGTCTTTGCTGGACCGCAAAGCTGCTGTAGGCCCTCTTGAAGGGTCCGAATTGAAGGTTCCGGCATCCCTCGGATTCTAACGCGTTCGAGCGGCTACGCGCGGGCGAGCCGCCGCTGCTGGAGGAGCATGGCTGCGGAGTTGAGTAGTTTGACCTCGGCCTTTGTCAGATTCAGCCGCTGACGGAGGATTCCGGAATCAGCTTCCTGCAAGGCTGCCGCTTCTCCCTTCGCACGGGCCAATGCATCGAGTTCCGCGGCAGTATCAAGTAGGCCATACTGCCTTGCGGGCCATGGCAACAGTACCTGTTCCGCTTCGGTCGGCTCAAGCTTTAGCATGCCGCCGCCAAGCGAGTGGCCTTCGAGTTCGGCACTCAGCCGCGTGAGGCTGGTCTGCCATAGCGTTGCGAGAGTTCGTTGATGCACGGTGATGCCGGCGTGGAGCCGCAGGACGTGCAAGCTGTTCGAGGCGACTACGCCAGCGTCGTTCGCTACGAGGCGTGGAGTGATTCCGCTCATGTACGAAAGGAATGCATCGGGTTCGTACACGTGCGGCACGCTGTACCACGGAGTGCGCGTGCGTACCTTAAATCCGGATCGGATACTTTGTCCGGTCGTAAGATAGTGCTGGATGCTCGTCGGCAAGTCATCTTTTGGCTTGATATGAAGCAGGTAGGAAGCTTCCCCGGTAGCCGTCGCCTCGTTCCAATCCCTCTTTGTAAAGAACAGGCCGCGGAGTGATCGCCCCCTTCGAACGGCCGCTCGTAGAAATTGCTGCGGAATGCGCCACTGCTCGGAGGCCGCTGGAGAAAGGTGGAAGAAGTCGTTCGCGCCGGTAACGTAACCTATTCCAACATCCGCAAGCTCTCCCAGACGGATGGTCCTTTGGGACCGCGCCAGCTCGCGATAAAGTTCGCGTGCCTTACGGGGAATGAAGTGATCAATGAGCCGGTCCTGCCCTGACGCGAGAAACTCTGCGTCCAAGACGCGGCACCCGTAGAGATCGCGCGCGTCCGTTCTGACAAGATCTGCGAGATCGCCAGCATGGGCGAGGTCTCGCCAGCGCCATGACGCAGCTTTCCCGCCCTTATCGTCCGCGAGGAGCAGCAGGGTGTCTTCGCTGAGATTCGGGAATAGTTTCTGGCGAAATGTTAGCAGGTTCACCTTCCCGAAGGACCGCTTCAGGAAGTCGAGTCCAGTTCGCGCATAGGCTGCATGAGTCAACTCAAAAGGAAGCACCATGGCAAGTCGCCCGCCCTGTCTGAGCTGGCTTGTGCTGTGAACTAGGAACGGAAGCCAGGAGCTCGTTAAGCCACTGAGAGCGATCCCGGCGCGCGCAGCCTTGCGAATCGCGTGCTCTCGGGTCGCACCATTGAAGCGCTGGTATCGAATGAAGGGTGGGTTGCCGACCACAACGTCGACTGGAGCGCTCAGCGGTTGATCAAACTCAAAAAAGTCACCGCACGTCAGGTGCCGCGGAGGAATCGCGAACTCCTGGTGTAGCTTATTTGTGATTTCTTGGTGCACACGTACATCGAGTTCTACCCCGAAAACCTGATCGTGCGGAGATCCACCAATCGCCTCCAAGCGCTGGCAGGCAGCGCGTAGGAATACGCCGCCGCCAAAACTTGGGTCAAGGACAACCTCCCTTGAGTTCCGGACCGCCCACCATACTAGGAATTCGGCGATCTGCGCGTCGGTGTAGAAGGCGCCAAGCGCCTTGGCTGGAACGTCACGCGAACTATGGTCGAGTCCCAGCATCCACCACATTGTACCCTGCCGAAAATTCGGTGGACCCTCAAGAATTCGCTGGTGAGCTCCCCCTGAGGTACTTACGCTACACTTGAGGTGTCCACCTCCACAACGGCACGCCCATCGGGGTGCTTTAATGCTTGACGACCCATGTTTGACAACCTAAGCGACAAGCTCCAGCGAGTCTTCAAAAACCTCCGCGGAGAAGGCAAACTCAGCGAGGCCAATATGGAGGCCGCGCTGCGCGAGATCCGCGTGGCCCTGCTCGAGGCTGACGTCCACTTCCGCGTCGTCAAACAATTCATCGAAGCGGTCAAGGAAAAGGCCATGGGCCAGGAAGTGCTCACCGCGCTTTCGCCCACCCAGCAGGTCATCAAAATCGTCCGCGACGAGATGGTCAAGATGCTGGGCCAGCATCAGGCCCGCCTGCGCACCGCAACCGAGCCTCCCAGCGTATTCCTCATCGTCGGCTTGCAGGGCTCCGGTAAAACCACCTCGACCGCCAAGCTGGCGCGCTATCTTTCCAAAGAAAAGCACTCGCCGATCATGGTTTCGGTCGACGTGTATCGCCCCGCCGCGCGCAAGCAGTTGAGCATCCTCGCGCGGGATCTGAAGCTTCCGATCTACGAAGGTACTCCGGAAGAGACGAAGCCCCTCGATCTCGCCCGCTCCGCGCGCAAAGAAGCGATCCAGACCGGCCGAGACATCCTGCTGGTCGACACCGCGGGCCGTCTGCACATCGATGACGAGCTCATGACCGAGCTCTCCTCGCTCAAGGAACTCCTCAACCCCACCGAAATCCTCTTCGTCGCCGACGCCATGACCGGCCAGGACGCGGTGAAGTCCGCCGACGAGTTTCATAAGCGCCTGGGCATCACGGGAGCCATCCTTACGAAGATGGACGGCGATGCGCGCGGCGGCGCGGCCCTCTCCATCCGCTCCGTCACCGGCCAGCCGCTCAAATTTGTCGGCGTGGGCGAGAAGCCTGACGCGCTGGAAGCGTTCCATCCCGACCGCGTCGCGCAGCGCATCCTCGGCATGGGCGACATGCTCAGCTTGATTGAGAGGGTCGAGGAGACGCATCGATCAGAAGCAGGCCGAGGAGATGCAGCGCAAGCTCATCGAGGACGATTTCACTCTGGCCGATTTCCGCGATCAGATGAAGCAGATTGCGCAAGCTGGGCTCGATCGAATCGATTTTGGGGATGATGCCGCAGGTCGGCCCGCTCAAGGATCTGAAGAACGCGAAAGTGGAGGAGAGCGAAATCACCAAGATCGTCGCGATTGTCGATTCCATGACCGCGAAGGAGCGCGCCAATCACATGATCATCAACGGCGCGCGCCGCCGCCGCATCGCCAAAGGCAGCGGTACGTCGGTGCAGGACGTCAACAACCTTCTCAAGCAATACGCCCAAACCCGCAAAATGATGAAGAGCATCACCGGCGCCGGCGGTTTCTTAGGCAAGCGCTTGGGCAAGTTCAAATTGCCCGGAATGCCCGGCTTTGGCCGCTAGCACCGGATTTGGCCGCTGGCGCCCGGCTTTGGCCGTTAGAGACTGGCTTGGACAATCGCGCCGTTTACGCAATAATAGATCCTGAACCATAGGAGTAACTGAACCAATGCTGATGATTCGTTTGGCGCGATTCGGCGCCAAGAAAAGCCCCACCTATCGCGTGGTGGTGATTGACAAGGAACGTGCGCGCGACAGCCGCTCCGTCGAAGTCGTGGGCACCTATAGCCCGGTAGCCAAGCCCAAAGCCATAAACCTCAATCATGAGCGCATCGCGCATTGGATGAAGAATGGCGCGCGCCCGTCGGACACCGTGGCGCGGCTGCTCAAAACCAATCCGGCGCCAGCCGCCCCCGCGGCGTAAAGTCTTCTACATACAACGCCCGCTCAATCTGTTAGAATCGATCCAACAGGAGGGTGAAAACGGGTGAAAGACTTGGTGATAGAGATCGCCAAAGCGCTTGTGGATATTCCAGATGAAGTGTCGGTTCGCGAGGTTCAAGGCGAACAGGTCACAGTCCTCGAGTTGCGTGTGGCGCCTACCGATCTCGGAAAGGTGATCGGCAAGCAGGGCCGGACCGCACGGTCGATCCGGACGTTGCTGGGCGCCGCTGGCATGAAATTAAACCGCCGGTTTACTTTGGAGATTCTGGAATAGCAGAGGGTTCCGAGAGCGGTTGGGGAATGGTGGGGCGTCTCGGGCGCACTCGCGGCAGGCGCGGGGAATTCAAAGCGGAAATCTATAGCTCGCTACCTGGCCGGGCAGAACGTCTCGGCGAGGTGATGCTGCAAAAAGACTCGCTGAGTAGAATTGTGCGCGTCGACATAGTTTGGCATCACGATGGAGTGCCGGTGTTCAAGTTCGGCGGGATCGATTCCATCTCGGAAGCCGAGCCGTGGGAAGGCGCCGATATTCTGGTCCGCTCCGGCGAGCTGGTGCAACCCGAAGAGGGTGAGTACCGGCACGCGGATCTGATCGGATGCATGGTTTGGGATGAAGAGAACGATCGCGCGTTGGGTCCGGTGCGCAGTGTTCGGGAGTACGGTGGCGCGCCGTTGCTGGAGGTAGACGCCGGTGGCCGCGAAGTGCTGGTTCCTTTGGCCCGCTCCATCTGCCGGGAGATCGATATCGCCCGCAAAACCATCCGTGCTAAGCTTCCAGAGGGCTTAACCGAACTGTAGTAGAGCTCCTTAGTAGTTCCTGGTGCAACGCCCGTGACCTTCCATGTCCTCACCATCTTCCCGGACTTTTTCCATGGACCCTTGGATCACGGTATCATTCAAAGAGCGAGGGAATCCGGCCGGATCGTCATTCAGTTGCACGATCTGCGAAGTTGGACCCACGACCGGCACCGGACCGTCGACGATCGGCCCTTCGGCGGCGGCGAAGGGATGGTGCTGAAACCGGGGCCCTTGTTTGACGCGGTGGAATCGATTTGGCCCCACCGTGGCCCGAGCCAAAAGGTCATTCTGCTCTCGGCCCAGGGCCGCAGGTTCGATCAGGCGCGGGCGCGTGAGCTGGCCCAAGCCGAGGAGTTGCTGTTGATTTGCGGCCGTTACGAAGGCGTGGATGAGCGCGTGGCGGAGCATCTGGCCGATGAAGAATTGTCCATCGGCGACTTTGTGCTGAGCGGCGGCGAACTGGCCGCGGCGGTGGTGATCGACGTTGTCGCTCGCCTGCAGGAAGGCGTTCTGGGCAACCAGGATTCGGCCGTGTTTGAGTCGTTTGGAGAAGAAGGATTGCTGGATTGCCCGCAGTATACGCGGCCGGCGGAGTTTCGAGGCTGGAAAGTGCCCGAGACGCTGCTGGGCGGCAATCACGAAGAGATACGAAAATGGAGGCGTAAGGCGGCGCTCGAAAAGACGGCGCGCTTGAGGCCGGATTTGCTGCAAGTTTCATCGAATTGAGGCAGTCGAGTTAAGGACAGACATATGAACCACCCGTTATTGAACAAGATCCTGGTCAAGAACCAGCGGACGGCGAATCACCCCGACTTCCGCCCGGGAGACACCATCCGGGTCCACGTCAAGATCAAGGAAGGCGATAAGGAGCGCTTGCAGGCATTCGAAGGCACCGTCATCGCCCAGCACAACACCGGCATGGGCAAGACCGTCACCGTACGGAAAGTCAGCTTCGGGCAGGGCGTGGAGCGTATCTTCCCGTTGCACGCGCCGGTGGTCGATCACATTGACGTGGTCCGCACCGGTAAGGTGCGCCGCGCCAAACTGTACTATCTGAGAGAGCTCAAGGGTAAGGCCGCCCGCCTCCGGGAACGCGAATAGTTCTCACCGGCCGCCTTCCCTTCATGCCCACCAGCCGCCATGAGCGAGCCTTGCTTCGCGCCGGCTACCGCGCCGTTGCCGGGGTCGATGAAGCCGGAAGGGGAGCTCTATTCGGTCCTGTATTCGCGGCTGCGGTGGTTCTCGATCCCGAGCGCCCCATTCGCGGCCTCGACGACAGCAAAGCGCTCGATCCGGAGCGGCGGGAAGTGTTGGCCGGCAGAATTCGCGAGCGTGCCCGCGCCTGGGCTGTGGGGGCTGCGGACGCGTTCGAAATCGACCGGATCAACATTCTGGAAGCCTCGCGGCTGGCCATGCGGCGGGCTGTGGAAAAAATCCTGCGCCAGTGCGATCATCTTCTCATCGACGCTATTCGCATCGATCATCCCCTGCCGCAAACCCCTTTGATTCGAGGCGATTCCCGGTGTTTTTCAATCGCCGCCGCGTCCATTCTGGCAAAAGTGGCACGCGACCGCGCGCTCTCGCAATGGGATCAGGTTTTCCCTCAGTACCACCTAGGGCAAAATAAAGGCTATGGCACCGCCGAGCACATCGCGGCGCTAAACCATTGCGGCCCAACCGCTCTTCACCGCTTCAGCTTTGAGCCGGTACGCGAACGCTGCCAGTATCGGGTCTGGAGCGGTTATCCCAGCCTCGCCGAACCCCTGCAACAACAACAGTTCGAGTTATTTGCATGTCCCTGAGCCCCCAACATCCAGGCGGGCTCGCCGCCCCGAAACCCGAATCCGAAAATCAGGCTTCGCTTCATGGCAACGATGCACCCAAAGCCGGTTGGCAGAGGCGTTTGCTTCGAATTTCGATGGCCCTTTTCACCCTGGAGGTGGGCATCTTCCTGGTGCTCTTCCCCTGGACGGAGAGTTGGAACCTAAATTGGTTTCAATCACTTACACCTCTCCGGGAGGTGTGGCAGAACCCCTCGTTCCGGGGAGCCCTCACCGGTCTCGGTTTCGTCAACATTTACATCGCCTGCCTGCAAGTAGTCCGCTTCTTCCGCAAGAGCTAACCAGGTACTAGATCCACTATAAGTACTAAGGGTAAATCCTAGGTTCGGACCTAGGTAACCACTTAGTACGATTAATGCGTCCTCCTTAGTACAGTGCAGTAAGCTGTTCCGGGTGGAACTGAACAAAGGTTGGTGTATCAATGACTAAGCCTCGTGGCCTGTTCGCGGTTTGTGCTACAATTTGCCTAGTGTTTGTTCTGGCGCTGGTAGTTGGCGCCATGACATACCATGGTGCCGTTTCGAAAACAAGCGGCTCCAGCGGAACTTATTTGGCTGGCGGACCTCCGCCTCCCGATGACGAAGAAGATGGCGGCAATATCCAACTCGCCGGTGGTCCTCCGCCTCCGGATGACGAAGAAGATGGCGGCAACATCCAACTCGCTGGCGGACCTCCGCCTCCCGATGATGAAGAAGACGGCGGCAACATCCAACTCGCCGGTGGCCCTCCGCCTCCCGACGATGAGGAAGACGGCGGCAATATCCGCCTCGCAGTCGTTTTCCCCCAAGCTTCTTTGCGATAGCGTTACACTGACCCGACTCCTGTGCTCCCCGGGAGTTGGGTTGTGAATTTTTTCTTTCAGTTCGTCTACGCCACCGACACAGTCCTTCAGTTGGCGCTCGTTTTCCTGCTAGTCCGTGGTCCCTTCTCCCGATATCTTATTTTCTCTCTATACGCAGTAGCTGAGCTGGCAGCCGACATGGCTGAGGGCATCGCCTACTATCGCGTCGGTTGGGCGAGCCCGGTCTATCGCCAGATTTATTGGACGGATCATATCGCCCTGGACCTGCTTCTGTTCCTCGTGGTGATCACGTTCACCTACGCGGCCCTGGGGGAAAGTCCCTTTCGCCGGACTGCGGCAAAGATCCTGGGAGTCATCGCCGCCGTAGCCATGCTTTTGCCCCTCGCCTTGCTGCGCAATCATCACGGGAAGCAACACGGTTATTTTGACAGCCAGTGGTTCAGTCACACCAGCCAGATTCTGAATTTCGGAGCTGCGATCATGAACCTGGTCTTGTGGACGGCGCTCTTGTCCAATCGGCGGCGAGATTCCAAACTGGTGACATTGAGTATTGGCGTCGGAATCGTCACCAGCAGCGCCGCCATTGCTTGGGGCGCGCGCGAGTGGTTTCCTCAGCAAGATCGCTGGCCTATCGATACCTTCATGACCCTGACGCACCTGGTCAGCGTGCTTCTATGGTGCTGGGTATTTCGCCCCAAGGCGCGGCAGTCAGGCAGGGCCGTGCCCCCCAACGCGCTAACCACTCCGTCCTAGAACTCTTCCTCTTAAGTGCCTTGCCGCGCTCGCGCGAAGAGTGTTAGCATGCCTCGTGGCCTCACCTGCCCTGGTGCGCTCCTCTCCGGCCTGGACTGAGCGTCTCTTCGCGCCGGTAGACATCGCCGCGCTGGTTTACTTCCGCATTCTGTTTGGCGCGATCCTGCTGGCCGACGTCATTGTGTTCTTCAAGAACGGCTGGATCGCGATGGAGTTCATCCGCCCGCGCTTCCACTTCACTTACTACGGATTCGAGTGGCTCCATCCGCTGCCCCCGGCCGGCATGTACGCGCTATTCACGATTCTGGGCCTCGCGGCGTTTTGCATCCTGATCGGCTTTGCTTACCGCATCAGCGCCATCGTCTTTTTCCTCGGCTTCACTTACGTGTTTCTGCTGGAAGAAGCCCTGTACCTGAACCATTACTACTTCGTGTCGCTGGTCAGCTTGCTGATGATCTTCGTTCCAGCCCACCGGAAGCTATCCGTAGATGCGTGGCTGCGGCCGCGCATTGCTTCCGAGTTCGCGCCCGCCTGGAGCCTGTGGATTCTGCGCGCGCAAATGGGCTTTGTGTATTTCTACGGTGGAGTCGCGAAACTCAATTTCGACTGGCTGCAAGGCTGGCCCTTGCGCCTGTGGCTGCCTAACGATCTCCGCAACTTCCCGGTTCTCTCCGCGTTCCGCCACGAGGTCTGGCTGGCAATGTTCTTCAGTTATTCTGGCCTGTTTTTGGACCTGTTCGCCGTCCCGCTGCTCCTCTGGCGGAAAACACGCCCCTGGATGTTCACGGCGCTGGCTCTGTTCCACCTGACCAACTTGAACCTGTTCGACATCGGAATTTTTCCCTGGTTCGCCACGGCGATGACGGCGCTCTACTTCGATCCGGACTGGCCGCGGCGGTCGATTGCCTGGATCGTCCGCCGGCTGGGACGAAGTCCGGCGCCTGCTCCGGCCGCGCCGGCGGCCCTCCCGGTCCGCTTCAGGACCGCGACCACCGTGGGAATAGCGGCGTACGCCGCGATCCAAGTATTGTTGCCGTTGCGCCATTGGCTGTACCCCGGCAACGTCGCCTGGACCGAGCAGGGCCATCGCTTCTCCTGGCGCATGAAGCTGCACGATAAGCAGGGCAGCATGGCGTTCCTGCTGACCGATCCGGAAACCGGCGCGTCCTGGGAAGCGAATATCCCGCATTATCTGCCGCGTTGGCAATATGCGGAGATGGCTCTGCGTCCGGACATGATTCTGCAATTCGCGCACTATCTGGCCGATCGGGAGACCAAGCCCGGCCATCGGCGCCTGGAGGTGCGGGCGGAGATCAACCTCTCGCTCAACGGCCGCCGGGAACAGCCGATGATCGACCCCAATGTGGATCTGGCCGCGACCCAGCGGTCGCTGTTTCCAGCCTCCTGGATCACGGAGCTGACCGCGCCGCGGCGCAAATCGCTGCTGCGTGGCGCGACCGCAACGCCATAGCCGGCTTCGAAATCAGTCGATTTGAAAATCAGTCGACTTGGAAATCGGCGCTCCGCTCGACTTGTTTTCCCGCGGAATCGGTGGCAACGACTTCCAGCCGGTAGGAGCCGGCGCCAAGAGAGCCGATCCTCAAACCGGAGCCCGCGGAAATGGCGCTGCCTTCGGCCGGCGGCGGCTTGGTTAGACCGGAGTCCCATTTTGCCTCGCCCGTCTTGCGGTCCACCACGCGCACGCGGACTCGCACCGAATCCGGCGCCGCATCGTAAATCTGGAGGTAGAAGTAACCCGTGTCCGATTTGGCGAATCGGTAAGCGCCCGCGGGAATGAACTGAGTGCCCTGCGCGACCAGCGGCGCTTGGTCTTGAACCAGGGACGAAAGCAACCCGGGATCGGCAGCGGCGGGCCTGGTCTCACGGCTGAGAACCAGGCCGCTTAAGGCGAGTTCACCGCCATTCCACGGTTCGATCTCGAGCGGCGTCTCGATCTTGCCGAAGCTGGCGGCGCCCGCGCTGAACGTCAGCGTGAAGTTATACGTCCCGGGAGCGATCTTGAACTCTTTTTCGTAATGCACCGGCGTTCCCTTTAGCTTTTCGAGCTCTTCCTGGCTCGAGTAATCCACCTTTAGTGTGTCGCTGAAGCGCGCGCCAATGCTGCCATCCATCGCGGTGGCGGCTCCCAGCAGGTTAATCCCGGCGTGCAGCTTGCCGCCTTGATTCTCGAATTTCAGATCGGCCCTCGACAGTTCCATCGCCACATGAACTCGCGCCACGCCAGCCGAGGCGTAGAAGTACGGAAGCTCGATCGAGGCCTTGAGGTTTCCGGCATCGCCGCCCGCCGCGCGGCTCTCCAGATCTTTTTCCTCCGCGCTTCCAGCGATCAAATCCTGGGGTGGTGTGGCGCAATAGCTGGAACGCGCCCTGACCGTGGTTCCAGCGCGGTCCACCTTCACCTTCAACGCGTGGCAGCTTCCTTCCTTCGACTCCGGAGGCGTGTAGCTGAGCACGTAATATTCAGCCTGTTCTTCTCCGACGCGTTCCAAACCGGCCAGCATCTCGCCCGCATTGCGGATGAAGAACCCTCCGGTTCCGTTCGCCAGCGTTTCCAGATATTGCTGGCTGGCGCCCGTGGGGTCCAGAGTCGAAGCAGCCGAATCGTCTGTTCCCGACGCTCCCCCTCCCCGCCGCATTCGGCCGCCCACCCTGGGAAGGCCTGGCGTTGAAGACAGGTCTTGCTGCTCTACCACTAGCCTCACGTCAACCGGATAGATCGCGACGCCGGATTTGTTAGCCGCCTCAACCGCCGACAGGACGGCGGCCTCCAGGTCCGTCGAGGAGTTCGTTCCACCACTCACCAGGACCACAGTCTTCCTGCCGGGCAGCACGCCGATCTCCTTCACCAGCTTGCTGAGGGACCCAAGCATGTCGCGCGATCCAAAACTGGATGCCGCCGAGTCGGCCGACGCGCGATCCAGCAGCGAAGGGCTGCTCACGCGGGTGGACGATTCCGTGCGGTTCAGGGCGTCCTTCAGCCGTCCCGCATCATCGGTGAAATTCTGCGCCACGCGGAGCGCACCGTCATAGTTCACGATGGCCATCGACTCGTGCGGCCCGGCATTGGCGTCGATAAACCGCGAAGCGGCTTGCCGGGCTTGGAATTGGTCCCCCGCGGTCAGCTTGGTGTCGTCGAAAAACAGAACCAGAAAGTGGTTCTCCGCGGATTTTGCTTCCGCCGACAGGCTGGTGATGACCTGCTCCTTGCCGTCTTGCAGAATATGAAAATCCTTGGCGGCGAGGTCCTTGACGAACTCGCCCTTCTTGCCGGTGACCACCGTCTCCACCAGCACCGTGCGCGTCTCCGTCCGGATCACAGGACCCTGCTGAGCGGCGCAGGTCAGACACAGCAACGGGAGAGCGAACTTCTGGACTGCGTTCACGGGATCTCGATGCCGGTGTTGCGCGCAGCGGTCAAGCGCCCTTCGCTGTCCTTCACCACCACGCGCACGATGTAATTCCCGGGCGAAACGCTGAAGCTTTCCTCCACGCTGATGCCCGCGTCGTCGAGCACCTGGAGCGAGTGGTCGCGCAGCCGCAACTCGAGCTTGCGCTCGATTCCGGAAATGTAGTTTCCGTTCTGGTCGAACAATCCCGTCACCACGGTCACATTATCATTATTGCGTTCGCCGGATTTCTGAAACTTCAGCGCCTTGGCATCCAGCCGAGCCACCACGCTGACTTGCGGCTTCGCGTCCGCGGGCTTGAAAAACTCGGCGTGCAGCTCCAGCGGAATGTCGGAGATTTCGTCGCGCGAAAAGAAGGTCTCCTTCAACTCCTCGCGTGCGGATTCGGAAGCATCCATCGCGTGCGCGGGCGCCCAATAGCCCCGCCGCGCCTCGATATCGTAGCCGGCTGCCTCTTTCAACTTCACTTTCAAGCCGTGATAGCTTCCGTCGAATTTCAGATTGTCGGGCGAGAAGCCCAGCACGTACACGAACTCCGGCCGGGCGGCGAGCTGCTTCAATCCGCCTTCGAAATCGTTGTCGTCGTGAACCGTGCCGCCGGTGCCATCAGCGAGTTCGTGAAGCACGTTGCCTGCCTCAGTTAGCTCCTCGCGGTCCACTTTCTCGCGCTCGAAGGCCAGCAGGGCCGCCGAGCCGTTGGGAGGGCCACCGAAATTGCCGCCGTACTCCGCGCTGAAGGTGCGGCTCCGCAGCGGAGTGTAAACGCCGCGGATGTCCAGACTGTTGACGACCACATTCGCGCGAATGGCGCTATCCAGGATGTAGCCCTCATCAACGTGTTGGTCGCCTCCCAGAATGAAGCCGGGGGAAACCAGGACGACGGTGCGGCTGCCGGGCAGCGAGGCCATCTTGCCGATCAAGTCCAGCAGCACCCTCAACCCGCTTTGGGTTTCCGCCAGCCCGTAATTCAAGGCGAGGCTGGCGACCTGCCAAACGTACTGGACCGGGTCTGGCACATGACAATTGGTGGTAGCTTCTATCACTATTTCCTGCGCCAGGGGGCTCTGAGGATTGACCCAATCGATACGAATCAACCCCTTGTTGATCAGAATGTCCGCGAGGTAGTAGCTGATCTGGAGGCAGTCGCTCTTGTCGTTGATCGGCGACCAGGGTTGGATCCGGTTGACCGCGTCGTGCAGCTTGGCCGCGTCATCGGTGAAGCCTTGCGTGGTTCGGCCGCTGGTGGTGAAGATGCCGGCGCGTGTGTGGGCGTCGAGCGCCGTATCCAGATGGCGATTCATGGCTTGACGGGCGTTGAGAAAATCGCCGGACTGCATGTGAATGTCGTCTATGAAATACGCGACGTAGCGGTCCGGCAGCTCGGGCTTCGGCGGCGCTTCCGGCGTCTCCGACGCCTTGTTCGCCGCCTGGGGCGTCGCCGTAGCCGGGACCGCGGTCGCCGGCCCGCTCGTTTGCACGGTGAACTTGGTGATGACCTGTGGCTTGCCTTTGTCGAAGAGCTGGAAATCGTCCTGCATAAGGCCGCCGACCGAGTGGCCGACTTTATCGCGAATCACCACCGGAACGGAGACGAGATTGACGCGGCTGCTGAACGTAGCGGGAGCCGAGTGCGAAACCACTTCGGGCTCGCTTTGGGCAGGAGCCTGCTGCGCGACTGCGATGGCCGCCCAAGACAGCATCGCAGCGGCAGCGAAAAGGGCGCAGAAGCGCCTCATGGGGCATCTACTCATGGGATCTGGATCCCGGCGTTGCGCGCGGCGGTCAAGTGCCCCTCGGAGTCTTTCACCACTACCCGCACGATGTAATTCCCAGGCGAGACGCTGAAGCTTTCTTCCACGCTGATACCCGCATCGTCGAGAACCTGAAGCGAGTGGTCCCGTAGCCGCAGTTCGAGCTTGCGTTCGATGCCGGATACGTAGTTGCCGTTCTGGTCGAAGAGGCCTGTCACCACGGTCACATTGTCATTATTGCGCTCGCCGGTTTTTTGAAACCTGAGCGCCTTGGTGTCCAGCCGGGCCACCACGCTGACCTGCGGCTTCGCGTCCGCGGGCCTAAAAAACTCGGCGTGCAACTCCAGCGGAATATCGGAGATTTCATCGCGCGAGAAGAACGTCTCCTTCAACTCCTCGCGCGCGGATTCCGAAGCATCCATCGCGTGCGCGGGCGCCCAGTAGCCGCGCCGGGCTTCGATCTCGTACTTGGCGCTCTCCTTCAGCCTCACTTTCAAGCCGTGATAGCTCCCGTCGAATTTCAAACTGTCGGGCGAGAAGCCGAGCACGTACACGAACTCCGGCCTGGCGGCCAGTTGCGTTAGGCCGCCCTCGAAATCGTTATCATTGTGCACCGTGCCTCCGGTGCCATCGGCGAGCTCGGAGAGCAGGTCGGTCGCGCGCGCGACTTCATCCCGTTCGGCCGCCGTGCGCGCCGCGCCCAACGGTCCGGCGAGCGAGCCGCCGAAGTTGCCGCCGAACTCCGCGTCAAGCTCGCGCGTTTGAAGCGGAGTGTACACGCCCTTGATGTCCAGGGCATTGACGACAACTTTGGCGCGAATGGCGCCCTCGAGGATGTCGTTCTCGGGCGTGCGTTGCTCCGCGGAGAGAATAAACCCAGGTGACACCATCACCACCGTCCGGCTGCCGGGCAGCACGGACATATGGCCAATCAAATCGCGCAGCACCGACAGCCCGCTGCCCGTCTCCTCGAGACCAACCTGGAGCGAGTGCTGCGCTGTGCTCCAGACATAGCGAATCACTTGCGGCGGAGGCGGAGGTTCGAGCGGGTTCAGACACGCACCGCCCTCGGTGTACAGGGCGGCCGCGAGCCGGCTGCTGGGCTCGATTCGCGTCGGCTCGACGGAGTGCTCCTGATTGATCACCATGTCGGCGACGTAGAAGCTGATTCGCAGACACTCCTGCTTGTCGATGGCGGATTGCCAGGGTCGAATGCGCGCCAGGGCATCGTGCAGCTTGGCGCGGTCGTTGGTGAAGCCCTGCGTGGTCCGGCCGCTGGTGGTGAAGATTCCCGCGCGCGTGCTGGGATCGAGCGCGGTGTCCAGGTGATGGCTGGCTGCCCGGCGGGCTTCCAGCAGTTCACCCGGCTGCATGTGGATGTCGTCGAAATAATACGCGACGTAACGGTCCGGTAGCGTGGCCGCTTCCGCGGCTCTTTGCCCAAGCGGGGCTGCGGAAGGTTTCGCCTCGGCCGGAGCTGCCATAGTAACGGCGGACGTGCCGGTCTGAATGGTGAACTTGGTGATTACCTGCGGCTTGCCTTTATCGAAGAGCCGGAAATCGTCCTGCTTCAGGCCGCCAACGGCGTGGCCGTCTTTATCACGCACGACCACCGGAACCGAGACCAGATTGACGCGGCTGGAAAAGGTCGCCGGAGCCTGGTGCGTAACCACTTCCGGCTCGGACTGCTTGGAGGCTTGGGCATGGCACAGCGCCGGGCACAATACCGGTAACAGAACACACGGCGCCAGCCGGCGGAAGCTCATGATGCTTCCAAGTCTAACTCTTTCGGATGCTTATCCCCAGGCTTCGCGCCTCAGGGGTGCAGCGGCCGGGGAGCTCGGCGCAAAATAATCGATACCACGCGATGCGCCTCATGCTCTGAAGCACAAACCGTAATCACGAAACGCTCCACCCAGGCCAGGTAGACCACTTCTTCCAGGTCGTGTTCGCAGGCCCGGAAGGAATGCAGGGCGCCCTCTTCGGTGCGCAGATCGAAGCCGTCGAAGTCGCCGAAACGGTCGTAGAACAGGTTCATCACCTTGCCCGTGTAGCAATGCTCCCGGTCATGTTTGCCGGGCGCCGGGGATGGCTGATAGCCGCCAAGCGATCCGGGAATCTGACCAGGGTCGCCGCCCATGCCTACTATGCGGCCGTTGAGGTAGCTGATATAGCGCAGCAGCACCGGATACCAGCGGTTGCCGGGACTGATCTGTCCCAGCCTCCATTTCAGTACCGCCAGCAGATTCTCGTCGCCGGGAAGGATGGTGCTCTCCTTCTGAACCGGGATTTTGACGAGGAAGCTTCCCGTGACGTAGCGCCACAGGAATTCCGGCGGGTTATAAGCCTGCGGAACCGGATTCGGATTGGGGTTCGGCGGGGCAGGCTTGGTCACCTGACGAGTGGTGATGCGCCGGACCACAATGTCGAATTCGTTGCCGACGGTGATGCCAGCCGGCAGGTCTAGCGTGAATAATCCCGCAAAACTGCCACCCGCGCCATGGGGGATTGGGATATAGGTCACTGGGCTGACGATCTTGCATTGAATCGTGTTGGCGTCCGCGGCCGTCAGTTGTTGCCCGGGATACATCTGCGCAGCCTGGGAAATCACGGCGGACGCGCTCACCGCGGGCCAGTAAATGCTGCCCACGCTGCCCAGCGGCACTTTGCCCCAATCGATCATCATCTCGTCCGGGTAGCTCAAGATGCTGGACGGGTCGTTGGACTGCGCCGGCGGGCTGGGACGGACGTCAATGGTCTGCGGAACGCGGTGGGTCGCCGGGAATCCCGGGTTCCCGGAGGGATTGACCTGCAGGTTTCGCTGCGCCAGCTTGTCGGAGTTCGAGGGACTCTCGATCACTCCGCCCGAGTTGACAATGGGGGCGAAGTTGTAAGCGATCTGCGCCACCAGGCAGTTATGCGCCCCGCCCGCCAGCCACATCTGCGGAGGCAGTCCGCCGTACAGATTGGCCAGATCGTAGACATTGAGGAAGCACCCATAAAACGCCCAGGCATAGTCTTGCCCGCTAGGAATCGCAATGTTCTGGTTGTTTACGCCTCCGCCTTCGTAATCGGTCGGGCCGTTGTCGAAATTCGCCGTCGCGAAGAAGGGCAGCGTACAGCCATTGATGGCGCCGTGGCCGTCGGTTCCGGGAAGCGGACTCAGCGGATTGTTGGCGGCTCCGGTGCTGGGATAGGTGACGTTGGGGTCGGCGTTGGTCACCGCTGACGTGGTGTTGATGAAGTCCGTATCGAACGTCTGCGTGGTGTTCAGCCGGAAAAACACTTTCACGTTATTCGCCGCGGCGGCTGAGCCGGAGGACCCCTTTAAGCGCACCCGCGCAATGGCGAAATTGTAGTTGTTATTCCCGTTGGTCTTCCAGTTCACGGTGGAGTCGCCATACAGCGCGCCTCCCTGGGCCGGCAACAGGGTGTCAAGCGGGTCGGACATATTGGTGTCCGGGGGCGTATAGCTCGGATTGAGATAACCGATTTGCTGGTTGAGCCAGGTGATCAGGTTGGTGATGTAGGTGTAAGCGCCTTGCACACTGTCGGTCAAGGTAGGCGCGCCAGAGCCGGCGACGGGTGTGTTGTTCGCCACAGGGGTGCCGGTGAATACGCGCAGGTCTTGGCTGAGATAGAACTGCGTTCCAGCGGCCGCCCTAACATTTGTGAAGTACGGATCGTCGCCGCCCAGCAGGAAGAACTCGGCCTGCGGAGTGTTCGCCTGGGCCTGTCCCTGCACGCTGATGCTTGCCTGTAGCGTGAAGCTATTGGGCTGGGCGCCTGGCGCCGGGAAAGCGTTCGGCGCAGTGAGCGAGGCGCTGGTGAAATCGATCTCGTAGGCGAAGCGGATTCGCTGCGGCGTCGTGGCATTGGCGCCGGTGTTGCCGATGTCATACGTGATGGCCGGCGAACTGATGCTCAGGCCGGGAATATTGGAGGAGTTGAAGGATCCCGTGAACGAAGGCAATGAACTGCCTACGGCAGTGGGCGTGAAGCCTTCCAGGAACAGGTAGAAGGCCAGCGGATACTGGAGGTTGTCGTTCACTTCGTCGCGGCCGAAGTTGTTTTTTTCGATTACGAAATAGAAATTCTGCGGCGCGCATCCACCCGCGGCGATGGAGTCGTTGAATCCCAGAGTAACTTCGGGGGTTGCCGCCTCCGGCGTGAACGCATATGTAAAAAAATTGTTGGGATTGGGCGAATATCCGCGGTTGGTGGTGCTGGTCTGGCTGTCCCAGTCGGCGACTCTTTGCGGATCGTAACCTACGCAGTAGCTGCCGGTAACGTTACTGACCAGCTCATAGCAAGCCCCAGCCGTCGGCGTAATTCCATTGAAGCCGCCCTCGGGAGTGCTGAAGGTCTGCCCTGGCCCCAGCGTAAAGATGAACGCGACTATGTAGCGCGGGGACGCGCTCGACCCGAAATCGAGCAAGGCCATCGGCTGTCCGCCATTGCCGCTGAGATTGGGGACCGGCTGCGACCCATCCAGCATGTGGGAGGCCGGATCGTCCGGCCCCAGATATACCGGCCAGAAGGCGCCGCCAAATATGTAGCCATTGCGGTAGAGCACCACGCTGTGGCTGTTGCTCTGATCCGAATTGACGAAGGTCCAGGAAATGTCCCCGTTGGACTGATTCGTCCACTGCCAGCTCACGGTTACAAATTGCGAAATCTGGGGGGGCGTTACGCGTACATTTGCTAGCCTCTGGGCATGTCCGCGGTGTATCACCGGGTGATGGGAAATCCCGGCGCCTTTATTTGAAGCTGGATGTTTGGGCATAATCTCATCTCCTCCTAGATGGGATCAGACTGCGTCCCAGGCTATACCAGGACGCTATTCGGCGCAAGCCCAAAATCTATTTAGTGCGGATTACAGTGGCGAAATTACAGCCGGGTTACTTCAGCCGTTGCCGGCGAGCGGCGAGCTGAAGTTGTTCAGCTCTTGCGGATGCTGATCCCCAGTTCCCGCAACTGCCGCTCCGGCACCTCCGCGGGAGCGTCGCACATCAGGTCGGTTGCTTTGGCCGTCTTGGGGAACGGGATTACCTCGCGGATCGAAGTCTCCCCGGCAAGGATCATTACCAGGCGATCCAATCCCAGCGCGATGCCTCCATGCGGCGGCGCGCCGTATTCCAGAGCTTCCAGCAGGAACCCGAAACGCTTCCGGGCTTCCTCTTCGGTGAAGCTCAAGGCCGAGAAAACCTTAGACTGCACGTCGCGCCGGTGAATACGGATCGAGCCCGACCCCAGTTCCGTACCGTTCAGCACCAGATCGTAGGATTTGGCGCGGCAGTGCGCCGGATCCGCCGTCAGTTTATCGATATCTTCGTCGTGTACCGAGGTGAAAGGGTGGTGCGCGGCGTTCCAGCGCCCCTCCTCCTCATCCCATTCGAACATGGGGAAATCGACCACCCACAGGAACTTGAAGTTGGTCGGGTCGAGCAGCTTGTGCCGGTCGTTGTATTTTTGCGCTGCGTGCAGACGAAGCTGGCCGCAAGCCAGCAGGACGCTTTCGTCCGGACGCTGCCCTTTCGGCTCGCCCGCCCATCCGGCCAGCAGCAGCAAATCCTCCTCCGTTGCACCCGCGCGGTGGCGCACCGCGGTCATTGCCTCGGGAAAATCGCGATCCAGACGCTTCACGTCGTCATACACGCGCAGCCCGCGCTCATTGCCGTATGCTTTCAAATCGTCGCGTTCTTTGCGCGACACGGCGCCGGTCTTCGGTATCACGATGGCGACCAGCGGTAAACCCTCTGGGGTTAGATTCTGCCCCGCGAAAAGATCCTCGACGCAATGGAACGGAGGAACGCGCAGGTCCGGTTTGTCGCTGCCGTAACTGCGCATGGCTTGCTGGTAAGTTAAGCGCGGGAATTTTCCTGGAACCGTGAAACCCGCGACCTTGCACACCGCCACGATCAACGGCTCAATGGTTTCGTAGATCTGCTCCTGCTGGGGGAAGGACATCTCCAAATCGATTTGGGTGAACTCCGGCTGCCGGTCCGCGCGCAGGTCCTCATCCCGGAAGCAGCGCACGATCTGAAAGTATTTCTCAAACCCCGAAATCATCAGAAGCTGTTTGAAAATCTGCGGCGATTGCGGCAGCGCGTAGAACGTACCCGGATTGACGCGGCTGGGCACCAAATAATCCCGCGCTCCTTCCGGCGTCGAGCGCGTCATGAACGGCGTCTCGATCTCCAGGAATCCCATCCCGGTTAAGACCTCGCGCACCGCAAAGGCGATCTTGGACCGCAGAATGATGTTGCGCTGCATATGCGGCCGGCGCAAATCCACATAGCGGTACTTCAGCCGCGCGTCCTCTTTCACGTCGACGGTTTCTTCCATCGGAAATGGGGGCGTGCGCGACACGTTCAGAATCCAAAGTTTTTCGGCGACGACTTCGACCTCACCCGTCTCGAGCCCCGGATTGATGGTCTCCTTGGTGCGCAGCGCCACTGGACCCTCCACCGCAATCACGTACTCTGAGGAAAGCTGGTCGGCCTTGGCGTGCACCATCGGATCGCCGTCGGCCTTGAACACGATCTGCGTCACGCCTTCGCGATCACGCAGGTTGACGAACAACACCCCGCCATGGTCGCGGCGGCGGTGCACCCATCCCATCAGCACGGCTCGGCGGCCTGCATCGGAGGCGCGCAACTGGCCGCAGCTATGCGTGCGGCGCAAATCGCCCAAAAAATCTAACACTACTTGTTCAGACATTTGTTCACTTGTTCTAAAAGTTCCGCTTGGGGGAAGGACCACTGCTGCTGGCTTCCCAAATCCTTCAAGGAAGCTGTGCCGGCGGCCACTTCCGTTTCTCCGAAAATGAGCGCCAGCCGCGCGTTCAGCTTGTTGGCCGTTTCGAAGACCTTCTTCAGCTTACCTTCGGCGATCTCCACGCGCACACCCGCGGCCCGCAACGCCGCCGCGGCGGATAAAGCCGCGTTTCTCTGCGCCTCGCCATCCATGAACGCGACCATCACCAACGGCTCCGCGGCCAGTGCAATGCTCTCCTCTACCGTCATCACCAGCCGGTCCTCGCCCATCGAAAATCCGACGCCCGGCGCGGGAATTTTCGATCCGATGCTTTCGGCCAACCCGTCGTACCGGCCTCCCGCCAGCACCGTGTTCTGCGAACCGAGACCGGTGTGCGTCATTTCGAAGGTCGTCCGCATGTAGTAGTCCAGGCCGCGGACTAATCTTGGCCGTACTTCGTAGCCAATGCCGCGATAATCCAGTACGGCGCGAACCGTGGCAAAGTGCCCCGCGCATTTCGCGTCAAGATGATCCAGAATCGACGGCAAGGTTTCGATAATGGGTTGGTCCTCGGGAACCTTGCAATCCAGAACGCGCAAGGGATTGGTCACGGCCCGGCGCTGGCAATCCCCACACATCTTGGGCGCGACCTCTTTCAGCGCGTCTCGAAGCAGCTCCACGTAAGCCGGCCGGCAATCCGAACACCCCACCGAATTGATCAGCACCTGAAAGCCTTGCAGGCCGCAGCGCTTCAGGATCTCCACGCTCATTTCTATGACTTCGGCGTCCAACAAGGGCGATTCCGATCCGATCGCCTCAGCGCCAATCTGATAAAACTGCCGGTAGCGCCCCTTCTGCGGGCGCTCCCGCCGGAACATCGGGCCCATGTAATACAGCTTCTTGATGCCCGGGAGCTGATCCATCCGGTGCTCGATATAGGCTCGCATCACGCTGGCAGTGGCTTCGGGACGAAGCGTCAATGAACTGCCGTCGCGATCCTCGAAGGTATACATCTCCTTGCCGACGATATCGGTTTCGGTTCCCACTCCGCGAGTAAAAAGCCCGGTCTCTTCCAGAATCGGCGTGCGGATCTCCTGGTAGTTGTAGGCGCGGAAAATCTCCCGGGCCACGCGTTCCACGTGGTTCCAGACGCCGCTCGATGGCGGGAGAATGTCCCGCATGCCCTTGACCACCCGGATGCTCATCTAGCGGTCTCGTTGAGGTACTCGTGGGCGCGCTTGACGTAGTTGTTGCAGTTGACGCGGAACCGCTCCTTTTCGTCATCCGTCACCGGACGCTTGGGTTTGGCGGGAACGCCCATCGCCAGAGTCCCGGCGGGGATCTCCGCGCCTTCGGGAACCAGCGCCCCGGCCGCCACCACCGCGCCTTTGCCGATCCTGGCGCCGTTCAGCACGATCGCCCCGATGCCGATCAGCACCTCATCTTCGACAATGCAGCCATGCAGCACCGCCATATGCCCCACGGTCACGCGATTCCCGATCATCGTAGGGTACTGAGCGTCGGTGTGGACCACTGTGCCGTCCTGAATGCTGGTCTCGTCGCCTATCTGGATGAGCGAAATGTCACCCCGGAGACTGGCGGAGGGCCACACGCTGGAGCGCTCGCCGATGGTTACATCGCCGATGACGGCCGCCCCCGGATCGACATAGGCGGAGGGTGCGACGCGGGGCCAAACACCGCGAAAGCTGCGAAGCATAAGAGATGAAAGGGGTGAAAGCTTCATGCTACCAAAACCCGGCCAGCCGAGTGCCGGACCTAACGCTTTGCTCCTCCCGAGTATCCTCAAATTATGCGGAAAGTGCTGGTCGCATCGGTGCCGGTGGTCTTGGCGCTGTTGGTATTGGCGATGACCGGGAGCCTTCACGCGGCCAGCCAGGTGCAAGCCATGCTGGCGCGCGTCTCCGAAGAGGCCGACGCGTTTCGCCGACTTGCTCCTGCTCTCCTGGGCCAGGAGACGCTGGAGCAGAAGGCTCGCAAACCCACGCCGCGCTTCCACCCGCGCATCGGCGCCAGCGCGAAATCTGCTCCACCCGTGCTGTGGCAGGACCGCCAGATTGTTTCCGAATACGGGTTCATCTCCTTTCCGGGCGATCAGGAAACCCTGCATGAGTTGCGCCGCGTTATCTCCGTTGACACCCACCTGGTCAACGATAAAAGCGAAGACTCGCTCGCCCGCATCATCTCCCTTAATGACGATCAACGGGAGCGGGAGTTGCTGAAGGAGTTCGAAAAATACGGCCTCGCCGGAGCCGTGACCGATTTCGGGCCGCTGCTACTGCTGTTCACGCCACGCGAAGTAATGCATTTTGAATTCTCGCTGAAGGGAACCCAGACCCTCGGGGCGACCCCGGCACTGATCTTCCGCTACAGCCAGATCGACGGCGCGGAATTGCTGACGATCTTCGAAACCAAGGATCGGGACAAAGGAAAGCCTCGCCGGCTGCGGGTTCAAGGCGAGTTGTGGGTGCGCGCCGATAACTACCTTCCGTTGCGCATCACTCTTTCCGCCGGAGACGGCCCAGGCGCCTCCGCCGTTCGTGAGGAGGCGACTGTGGATTACGCTCCCACCCCCTTCGGCGTTCTGGCGCCCTCCTCGGTCGATCACCGGGAGCTGGCCGGCGGTCAACTCATGGTACAGAACTCATTCATTTACAAAGATTTCCACAAGTTCGGCGCGGACGCGGAACTGGAGTTTCCGCAAGACAAAAAATGACCCGCTACGTGTACCTGCATGGCTTCGCTTCCTCGCCCCAATCCGGCAAGGCGCAATTCTTCTGCAAGCGCCTGGCGGAGCAGGGGATAGATCTCGCGATTCCGGCCCTGGACGGAGGTGATTTTGAGCATCTTACCGTCACCGGCCAGCTCCACGTGGTTGACGCCGCGGTTGCCGGCGAACCGGCGGTGCTCTTTGGCTCAAGCCTGGGAGGATACCTGGCGGCTCTCTATGCCGCTCGCCACGCCAACATCCAGAAATTGATCCTCCTGGCGCCCGCGTTCCAGTTCCCCCTCCGCTGGCGGGACCGTTATTCCGCCGAAGAGTTGGAGACTTGGAGACGAAACGGCTCCGCGCCCGTCTTCCACTATGGATTCAACCGCGAGATGCCCCTCGGCTACCAATTTATGGAAGATTCTCTGAAATATGAGAATGAGCCGGATTTCACCCAACCGGCCCTGGTGCTGCACGGAAATCGCGATCCGGTGGTGCCCGTGAGCGTTTCCCAGGCTTTCGCGGCCAGGCGCCCCAATGTAACCCTCCGGACCTTCGATTCCGGCCATGAACTAAACGATGTCCTGGAGGATCTTTGGGATGAAACCGCCCGTTTCCTGGGCTGGGTTGCAGCGGAAGCATTTTCTCCGGACCCGTTTTCCCCGGGCTCCGGAATTGTCAGATAGAGGTATAATATGAGCAACGGATCAAGTATCCAGGAATCGGTAACCGGACAGCCACGAATCAACGTCACTTGCAATGAGGCAGCGGAACACTTAGTAGTATTGCCGAATGGGACGGGGGTAGAGACATGCCAGATGAATTAGATCCAACATTCCACGTGCCGGAAGAAGATCCGGACATCCATCTACAGCGTTTGCTGGCGCCCCAGGATCTGGACGAGCCCTTCTACAAGAGCATCGCCAAGACGATTAAGAATCTGATTCACCCGCCACCGCCTCTTCCACCGTTGGTGGTTACGTCCAAACCAGTCGATCCCAAAGAGTTGAAGGGCCTGAGTGGCCTGTACGGTGGAAACGAAGCGAAGGCGGGCATCGGCTCATTGGTGATCCACTGCGCGGTAATCGCTCTTCTACTCTTCCTGGGCTCCCTGAAACCGGTGCAGAAGGCCGTGAAGCAAGTGGTCACCCTGATGGCGCCTCCTCCGCCTTTGAAACCCGCGCCGAAGACCGGCGGCGGTGGTGGTGGCGCGCGCCAGCCGGAAGTGAAGAAAGCCGATCTGCCCAAGGTCAAGCCTAAGGTGTTCAGCCCACCCAAGGTCGACACGTTCCAGACCAAGCTGGAGGTTCCCTCAGCTCTGTTGAACGTCAACGTCACCAACGATCCTACCGACATCGGAAACCTAACCGGCCTGAACGCGCTTAACGGCAGCGGATACGGCGGCGGAATCGGAAGCGGAAAGGGCGGCGGAATTGGAAGCGGTAACGGCCCTGGAAGCGGTCCGGGAAGCGGCGGAGGATCCGGCGGCGGCGTCTACAAGCCCGGCGGCGATGTCTCCAATCCCATCCCGATCAGCAAGCCGGAGCCTCAGTACTCCGAAGAAGCTCGCAAAGCCAAGTGGGGTGGCACGGTCCTGCTCTCGCTGGTGGTTGACGAAACCGGCCACACCAAGGAGATCAAGGTGGTGAAGCCGCTGGGCCTCGGCCTGGATGAGAAAGCCATCGAAGCGGTTTCGAAGTGGACCTTCATTCCCGGAAAGAAGGGCGGCAAGCCCGTCGCCGTGGCGGCGCAGATCGAAGTCACCTTCCGCTTGCTGTAACGGCAGCTTGCTCTAACGGCTTCACCAAACTGGTAGCATGATTTAAGCGCACCCGGCGTTCCTAGCGCCGGGTGTTGCATTTTGCAGTAACCTCAATTAATGCTGCCGCGCTCCGAACGCTCGCGCACACAAGGCCGCCTGATCTTCCTGGTGGTGGCCGTGGTGCTGATCCTGATCTTCGGCCGGTCCATCTGTTCCCTCATCATCGACTATCTGTGGTGGAAAGAGATGGGCCAGGTCTCCACCTGGGTGCGCGGCCTGACCTACGTGTACGGGACCAATGTCGCCGAATGGCTGCTGGCCTTCGCCGTACTCTGGATCGCGCACGTCTGGGGGATGAAGCACTCGCGCACCCGGCTCCGCGATCATCGCATCTATGCCCGGCTGGTCCCGTTGGCGCTGGCCTTCGCCGCGCTGCTGATCGCCGGCGCATCGATGAGCGGGTGGGTGGTGGCTCGCTTCATCGCCGGCCGCGAGCTAACGCCAACGGCGTGGACGGACCCGGTCTTCGGCCACCCCCTCGGGTTCTATTTCTTCGAGCTTCCCTTCTACACCAGCATCGTCGGCTTCATCGAAGTGCTGGCGCTGGCGGGTGCGCTGGCTTATTACCTGACTGCGCGCGGCTGGCAAATCCGCCGCGAGTTTCCCGACATGGCCGCCTCCGGCCGCCTGGACTTCGACCGCTTGCGCGAATTGGGACGCCTGGAGAGCGGCATGCTCCAGTTCCTGATCGCCGGATTCCTGGTCGCGCTGGCGGTGAGCTTCTGGCTGGACCGCTATCAAATGCTGTACACCGACCACGGCAATCTGCTCTCCGGCATCGATTACATCCAGCAGAACCTGGGCCTTCCCTTTCAATACCTCAAAGCCGGGGCCGCGGTTCTCGCCGCGTTGCTGGTGCTCTCGCGCAAGCGTCTGTGGGCCGTGGCGTGCGCCATCGTGCTGGTGCTGGACGTAGCGATCCCGCCGCTGGTCAGCAGTCTCTACGTCAAGCCGAATGAACTGACCCTGGAGCGCCCCTTCCTGCGCCGCCACATCGAGGCCACGCGCACCGCCTACGGCCTGGCCACCAACGAGAAGGCGGTCGACCTTGACGCGCACCCGGAAGGGACCATCGACTTCGCTCGCAATCAGCCCCTGCTCGACAACGTGCGACTGTGGGACTGGCGCGCCTTCCATGACACGCTGAGCCAGACACAACCGTCGCGGCCGTACATGTACGCCGACACGGACGTCGACCGCTACATCCTCGACGGCAAGCTGCGCCAGACGCTGCTGGCCCCGCGCGAGCTCGACCTGAATCAGTTGGGTGACGCGCAGAACAGTTGGGTCAACGTCAACACCACCTACACGCACGGCTACGGCCTGGTGCTGGCGGAGGCCAGCCGACTCAGCCCCGCCGGACTCCCCGATCTCCTGATCCGCGACGCGCCGGTGCAGGTGCTCGACCCCAGCCTCAAACTCACCCGCCCCGAAATCTATTTCGGCGAGCAGGCGCATGAGCCGGTCTTTGCCCCTTCGCAACAGCTCGAGTTCAACTATCAGGCCACGCCCGACAACAAGAACCACTATGACGGAGCCGGCGGCTTTCCCATCGCTTCTTCCGCGCTGCGCATCGTAGCCGCGATCGCCGAGGGCGACTGGAACATTTTCCTCTCCGACGCCATCCGCTCCGACACCCGCATGATGATTCATCGCAAGGTGCTGGAGCGCCTGGGCACTCTAGCCGAATTCATCCGCTGGGACGGCGACCCCTACATGGTGATCACCGAAGCCGGACGTTTGAGCTGGATCGTCGACGGCTACATGACCAGCGACCTGCATCCTTACTCGCGTGAGGTGCAGCCGACGGATAGCGAACCCTTCAACTACATCCGCAATTCCGTCAAAGCAACCATCGACGCTTACGACGGCACGGTGCATCTGTATGTCTTCGATCCCACCGATCCCCTGATTCAGGCTTACCAGCGCCTGTTTCCCGATTTGTTCGCCGCGGCGTCGGCGATGCCCTCCGATCTCCGCGCCCATACTCGCGCACCGGAGGATCTGTTCCGCATTCAAGCCGAAATCTACCGCACCTATCACATGCGCGATCCGGATTCCTTCTACAATCGCGCCGATCTGTGGGACCTGGCAACCTCCTCGCAGAGCCAGACCTCAAATGGCGGCGGCACGCAGAGCGTCGCGCCAGTGTTTATGGTCCTGACGCTCCCCGGCGAAACCCAGCCCGAGTTCGTGCTGACCATCCCCTTCACACCGCGCAATAAACAGAACCTGATTGCCCTGATGGTGACGCGCTGCGACGGCCCGCACCTGGGCGAGATCCTCTTCCTGGAACTGCCCAAACAGGAAATCATCAAAGGGCCGCTGCAAATCGCCGCACTGGTGAATCAGGATCAGGTGATCTCGAAAGACATTACGCTGTGGGGACAGCTCGGATCGGAAGTGCTGATGCCGCCCATTCTCACCATCCCCATCGACCATACGTTCCTGTACGTCGAGCCGATCTTCATCCAAGCCAAGCAGGCTCGCATGCCGCAGTTGCAAAAGGTGACCCTGGCCGTGGGCGACACACTGGTCTACGAAGACACCTATGAAAAGGCTCTGGCGAGCCTGGCGGCCGTCCTGCACGGCCATCCCCCTCCCGCGCCCACTCCTTCGACTTCCGCATCGGGGACTCCTGGGACGCCTCCCGCAGCGTCTGCTGCAAGTTCCGCACCCGCACAGAGCGAGGCCCAAACGCGGCTGGACCAAATCCGCGCGCATCTGGACCGCTATAAGCAGCTCTCCGCCCAAGGCAAGCTCGCCGACGCGGGCAAAGAGCTCGAGGCCATTGAGCAAGCCGCGGGGAAGTGACCTGCATCCGATCAGGATGAGCTCCTCAGACGCTCGCTGGCCAGCTGGTCGCCATCGACAGCAATATCAATGCTACGGGTATCAGTGGAAGCCAAGCCAGTGCCGGCTTGCTCCTCCGGTACGCGTAAGCGACGCCGACCAGGGTCGCGTACAGCCACACGATTGTCACGGAGTAAATGGCGCCGAACGTGTAGCCGCCTTCGAAGGCCATTCCACTCGTCAGGAGACCCAGCGGGGCTCCGAGGACCAACAGAATGCACCAAATAGTGAGCAGGGACTTTACCGTGCCGTCAAGTGGCGCTGGTTCAGTAGATGGTTCACTCGGTGATTCATCGTACCAAGCCATTCCTGCATCCTAACGCAGCATCTGGACCGCTATAAGCAGCTCTCCGCCCAAGGCAAGCTCGCCGACGCGGGCAAGGAGCTGGAGGCGATCGAGCAAGCCGCGGGGAAGTGATCTCCTTCCGCGCTTCGTTTCGCCGGAGCCGGCCTAGTTTGCCGACACCTTGCTGACCACGCCATGAATCGGCTGCGTGCCGAAGTGGGTGGTTGCAGGCCCCGTAAGCACCAGCGTCAGGTTCGAGTACTCGACCTCGGACCCGCCAATGATGCAAATCTGCGCCGTAGATCCACCCTTAGACTCAAAGGGCGCCGGGCTGCCATTCCCCGCGATGCTCACCGGACCGGTGATCACGACACCCGGACCGGTGGTTGCGGGGCTGTTACTGGGACACACGCTGGTGTCGTAGCTGATTGTGCCGCTCGTCATATTGATGTAGTGAGTGTGCGGGCTACGGGTCAACGGATTGGTCGGGTCCACCGCGGTGGCGTCGGAAATGCCGTAATCGGAGGTCTCCATCGTCATGGACGCCGTAAAGCTGGCCGCCCCGGATGATAGAATTTTCAGCGACCATTCGCCGCGCATTTCATACGGTCCGCCAGACACCGTTGAGGGCGTAAAGTCGTTGAGGGTCCCTTTAAAAACTACCGGCCTCAGGTCTTGAGCCAAAGCGCCGACGCCCGCCGCCAATGCCAGCGCCAGACCCACACGTACCGTCCACGACCAAACTTTGCAATTCATGAAAGCCTCCTCCAGGATTTCTCGGTTTAATGTGCATAAAGCCGCATCTGACAGCGGCAGCACGCCTTAGGATGGGCCAAGTGTCTTCGGAAACCAAGGCCGCGAGGGTCGGAACGGGGTTTCATACACTTGCAACATATTGAAAATAAGATGTATGCTCAACGCCATGGCGCCTACTGTGGATGCCGCACGCGAGCAACTGGAGCGGGTATTAGCCAGCGCCGGTTTTTCGCGAAACGAGCGCCTGTCCCGCTTCCTGCGGTTCATCGTCGAGCGGCATTTAGAGGGACGGGACAGCGAGATCAAGGAGTCCGTGATCGCCATTGAGGTCTTCGGACGAAAGCCGGATCACGACCCCAAGCAGGATTCGATCGTCCGCACCGAAGCTGCAAGGCTCCGCGCGCGCCTGGCCGAATACTACTCGGATGCCGGAAGAAATGACGACGTCGCTATTGAATTGCCAAAAGGCGGGTATGTACCGGTGCTCCGCACGGTTACTGTCGATTCGCCAAAGCCCCCTTTACGAGCGCCAGGCAGGCGACTTTCGCCGGTCTGGCGGCTTTGGCTGGTGCCGGCAATGTCTGGCGCGCTTGCTGTAGCCGCGTTCGGTTGGTGGTGGTCACTGCGCCCTCGCGCGCCCATCTCCATCGCCGTACTGCCGCTGAAGAACCTGAGTCCGGATCGCTCCGGCGATTATTTCACCGATGGGCTCACCGACGAGATCATCCGCAATCTCTCCATCATCGATGGAATGGTGGTGCGCTCCCAAACGTCTTCCTTCGCCTTCAAGTCCACGACGGCGAACATCCGGGATGTGGGCAAGCAGCTTGACGTCGATTATGTCTTGGAGGGCTCGGTCCTTCGCTCCGGCCAACAGTTGCGGATCGACGCCCAGTTGGTCCGGGTGCGCGACGATTTCCCCTTATGGTCAAACCAGTACGATCGCGCGTTGACCGACGTTTTCGCCATCCAGGATGAGATTTCCCGAGGCATCGTGAACAGCTTGCGATTGAAACTCGGGCGCGGCCGGCGGCGCTATGAGACCAGCACCGAAGCCTACGATCTTTACCTTCAGGCCAGAGCCGTGCCTCTACAACACGGGCCGGACGCCGACCTGGAAGGCGTCCCGCGATTCGAACGGGTCATCGCCAAGGACCCCACGTTTGCTCCTGCCTATGCCGGTCTCGCCGAGGCTCATTTAGCCGGCTCCGAAGACGAGCAATTCGGTCCGGCCAATGAGCTGGTCAAATTGCAGGCCGCGGCCGAGAAAGCGCTGGAGCTGGATCCCCTGTTGGCCGAAGCACACGCCGCGATGGCCATGGTGTATGCCCGCAAGGCGCAATGGAAGGACTCGGAGAAGAGCTTCCGGCGGGCGCTGGAACTCGATCCTAACGATTCGATGACCTACGCAACGTTCGTGCTCGGCCTGCTGTTTCCGCTGGGGCGCATTCAGGAGGCGGTTCAGGAGATGAGGATCGCCGTCAAGAACGATCCGCTAGCGCCGCGGCTGCGCTTCATCCTCGCCAACGCGCTCATGGCGGCCGGCCGGTTCGATGAGGCCGCGTCGTATTGCCTCGGATTACCGGCGGACTTCGGCGGACGGGGCGAATGGCTGGCGCGAGCCCGGGTGGGCCAGGGGAGACCTCAGGAAGCCATCGGAATCCTGAACGACCTGCTCCAGCGCGGCGATGATCCGCTACGTACGGTTCGAGGTTTCCTCGGCTACGCCTACGGCCGGGCGGGTCAGCGTGAGGAGGCAGAGAGGCTCGCCAGGGAAGCCCCGATACCTTACGATCGAGCTCTGATTTTTGCGGGATTGGGCGATAAAGAGCGTACTCTTCAGGCATTGGGGGGCATGGCGGTACTCGGTCCCGTGCGGCTCGGCCGGGACCTGACTTACCCGGAATTCGATTTGCTTCGTGGCGATCCAAGGCTAGCGGCGCTCCGCAAAAGTGTCGGCCTGCCTTGAATCCGCTATCCTGTGAGACATAGCGGTGGGGTTCGCTTAACGCCGCGGTTCGCGCCAACAGCGCGGTCCGTGGCCAATGACTCCTACGGGCGGGATTCGCTCATGGGGGTTTGCCGTCTAAACCCTCCTCCGAGCGGGCTCGCTTACGAACTGAGCAAGGAGGACCAACGGCTTGGACGGCTACATCATGGTACTGCTCGGCGGCGGCGTGGGGTCGCTGGTCCGCTACGTGGTCTCGACCGCCATCATGGCCCGCACCGGCGGCCGCTTCCCCTACGGCACCGTCATCATAAACATAACCGGCTCATTTCTGATCGGGCTGCTTATGACGCTGCTCACGGAGCGCTGGAGCCCCCACCCCAACCTGCGTCTGCTGCTGGTCACCGGTTTTCTCGGCGGCTACACCACCTTTTCGAGCTTCGAATGGGAGACGCTCTCTCTGGCTGCAGGCGGCGGTCAGTGGCTGGGGCTGGTGAACGTCGTAGGCAGCGTAACGCTGGGCTACGGCGCGGTCTGGCTGGGCGCGGCTCTGGCGAAGCGGTAGGCTGAAAGGGGCACACATGCTTTCCAAAGGATTGGCCAAGAAAGTCACCATCTACGTCAACCAGGACACACGCGAGCACCTCAGCCCGCTGTACGAATCGATCCTCGACTTCCTCCTGCATAAAGGCGTCTCCGGCGCCACCGCCTCGCGAGCCTTGGCGGGGTTCGGCGCCCATCGCCTGGTCCACACCCCCAAAGTCGAGGTGCTGGCCGACCACCTGCCCATCCGCATCGAGTTCATCGATACCGCGGAGAAGGTGGATCAGCTTCTCCCCACGCTATACGACATGGTCACCGACGGGTTGATCGAAGTGCAGGACACCACCATCGTCAAAATCGCGCAACGCGAGAAGCACGCCTTGGAGGCGAAGGCTCCGCATCTGCGCCAGGCCGGCAAGGCCAAAATGATGCGCGTCTACCTGGGCGAAGCCGACCGCTGGCCGGGCGGAGCCCATGGCGGAAATACGGAGCCCCTGTACGACGCCATCCTCAAGCGTCTGCGCATGCTCGACATCGCCGGAGCGACAGTCTATCGCGGCATCCAGGGATACGGGGCCAAGGGGCACACGCACAAGCAGGGCTTGCTGCACCTGAGCCGGGATATGCCGATCATGATCTCCGTCATCGAGACCGAAGAGAAGCTGGCTCGCGCCGCCGAAGAAGTCGAGAGGATGCTGGGCGACGGATTGATCGTAGTCTCCAACGTCGATATCGTCCGCCTGGTTCATTCCCTTCCGGAGGCTGCCGATGCAGAATTACCAGCCCGCTAAGCTGCTCCGCCTGCACTTCACCCAGGAGGACCGGCGTGGGGGCAAGCTTCTCTATGAAGCGGTCGTTGAGAAGTGCATGGAGCTGAAGATCGCCGGCGCCACCGTCTTCCGAGGCCTGGAAGGCTTCGGCGATAGCGCTGAAATCCATCGCTCCCGAGTCCTCGCCCACGACCTGCCGATTGTTGTTCAAATCGTCGATTCGAATGAGAACATCCAGCGCCTGCTTCCCATCGTCGAGGAGATGATGGACAAGGGCCTGATCGCCATGAACGATGTAACAATCCGGCGGGTTGAGAAGGCAACCTAGCGATTATTCGCGTGCATTCGCAGCAAAAGACGCTTTTGGGCCGCGAATCAACGCGAATGCACTCCAATTCAAACCTCAAGGCACAGTTCAATTGCTTCACGAATCCGAGCGTTCAACTCATCCAGCGACCGTGCCTGAGTGTGGCAACCCGGCAGTTGGGGAACGGAAGCAATGTAGAATCCCTCCTCGTCCCGTTCGATGACCACGTCGAACTGGTGCTCTAAGTGACTCACTCCTTCGCCGCGATTCCCAGGGCCTTCATCTTCCTGTACAGGTGGCTCCGCTCCAGCCCCAGCATGTCGGCGGCGCGCGTGACGTTGCCTTTGGCCTCGTCCAGCTTTCTCACGATGTAATCCCGCTCCGCGGCGGCGCGCACTTCGTGCAAGCTCCCGAACGGCTCCGCCTGTTTATCGGCCCCTCCGCGCCGCATCCGGTCCAGAGGCACATGGCGTGCGTCGATACGCGGCTGCGGATTCATGATGACGATCCGCTCCATCAGATTGCGCAGCTCCCGCACATTCCCCGGCCAGGAAAACTCCTCCAGTGCGCGCAGAGCCTCGCTCGTCAATTGCTTCGGCTTCCGCCCGTACGCCGTGGTGAATTCGCGCAGAAAATATTCGGCCAGCAGGCGGATGTCTTCGGTCCGTTCCCGCAACGGGGGAACGTGAAACGGAATGACATTCAGACGATAGAACAAGTCCTCGCGGAAGTTGCCCCGCTCGATCTCCTCCTCCAGATTCTTGTTGGTCGAAGCCACCACGCGCACGTCCACCTGAATCCATTCCGAGGCGCCCACCGGTTCGAAGCGATGCTCATCCAAAGCCCGCAGCACCTTGGCTTGAGTCTTGAGCGACATGTCGCCGACCTCATCCAGAAATAGCGTTCCGCCGTTGGCCTTTTCCAGTTTCCCGATCTTGTCTTCGAGAGCCCCGGGAAAGCTTCCCTTGCGATGCCCGAACAATTCGCTCTCGATAGCCTCTTCCGGGATCGCCGCGCAATTGACCTCCACAAACGGCTCCTCCGCGCGAGGACTCGCGGCATGAATCGCGCGCGCGATCAGCTCCTTCCCCGTTCCGCTCTCGCCGAAGATCAGCACGCGCCCGTTGGTTGCGGCCATCAGCCCGAGCTGCTGCCGTAAAGCCTTCATGGGCACGCTGGCGCCGATAATGCTGGGCGCAAGCCCGCCGGATTCCTTGAGCCGCGCCACTTCCAGCTCCAGCCGCCGCTGCTCCACCGCGTTGTGAATCACCACGGTGACTTTTTCGATGGTCAGCGGTTTTTCCAGGAAATCGAAGGCTCCGATTTTGGTGGCCTTCACCGCGGTTTCAATGGTGCCATGGCCGGAAATGATGACCACTTCAGGACGGTCTTCGATGGGTATCTCTTGAATGCGAGCCAGGGTTTCGAGACCATCCATTCCAGGCAGCCACACATCCAGCAGAATCGCGTCGTAGCTGTTGCGTCCCAGCTCCGCCAGACACTCTTCCCCGCTGGGCGCCGTCGCGCAGGAGAAGCCCTCGTCCGTCAGTGCGCCGCTCAGCGACTCGCGAATCCCCGGCTCGTCGTCGACAATCAATACCCGGGTGGGCTTCACGCCCGCGCCTCGACTTCCACGGGCGCGCCTTCCACGGCGGCCGCCGGCACCTCGACGCAGAAACGAGTGCCGCTAGGCTTGTTGTCTTCCACGCGAACGCGGCCGCGATGCTCAGCCAGAATGTGGCTCACGATCGCCAGACCCAACCCCGTGCCACGTCCCTTGGTCGAGAAGTACGGCAGAAACAGCTTCTCTTTGTCGCCCGCCGAGACTCCGCATCCAGTATCGGCGACCAGAAGCTCCACCGCGTCGCCGCTCCATTGAGTCCGCACCAATAAACGCTTGAGCACCGAATCGCGCATCGCTTCCGCGGCATTATCCACCAGGTTCACCACCAGCCGCTTGAACTGCTCCGGATCGGCGTTTATCAGCGGAAGATCCGGGGCCAGATCCACGCGCAGGTCGATCGCGTCCAAGCGGCCCGCAAATACGTCGAGCGCGTTGCGTACCACGCTGTTGAGGTCCGTCGGCACCGGCTGCGCCGCCGGGAATCGCGAGAACTGCGAGAACTCGTCGGCCAGCGCCTTGACCGACTCCACCTCGCGGGAAATGGTGCCCGCGCATTCTCTCAAGATGCGTTGGGCATCCGGGGGAAAACCGCCGCGATCCAGCAGCCGCGCGATTCGCTCCGCCGATAGCGCGATGGGCGTGAGCGGATTCTTGAGCTCATGCGCGATGCGCCGGGCCACTTCATGCCATGCCGCCGCCTTTTGGGCGCGCAGCAGTTCGCTGGTGTCTTCCATCACCAGAACGAAACCCGGCGCGGTCTCACGCACGGCCGGCAAGGCGGAGACAGTCACCGCCAGATGCCGCGTATGGCCCGCGGAGTCCAGTTCGAACTGGCTGGCCGCTAGGCCCGTGCGTTGCGCGCGCTTCATCAGGTAACGAATCTCGGTAGTATCCTCAGCGGAGAATAAATCCTCCAGATGCCGCGCCGCCTCAATTCGCTCTTCAGGAAATAGACCGTGCAACGCCCGGTTCACGCGCCGGATGCTGCCATCCGCGGTAAGCGAAATAACGCCCGTGGGAATGCTTTCTAGAATCGCTTCCGTGAATTGCCGGCGGCTTTCGAGCTCGCGCCCGTTGGCTTCCAGCGCCTGCATCATTTCGTTGAAAGCCCGAATCAGGCTGGCCAGTTCGTCGATGCCCTTCTCCGATACGCGATGGCTGAGGTTTCCTTTGCGAACCTGGCCCGCCGCCTCCAGCAGCGCCGATATCGGCACGCTGATCTGGCGCGATAGCACCAGCGCAATCCAGGTGGCCACAAACAGAATGAACAGTGCGATCAGCAGCAGGTACAGCGTATACAGTTTGCGGACGTTCTTCTTCTCGGCAGAGAGCCGGAAGTACTGATCGGTCGACTCCTTAATGCCGCTCATGGCATCGGCAATGTCCCTGGGCGGGCGCACGCGCACCACAATCGCTCCGCCTCCGGCCAGTGCCGCGCGCGCCACGTACGCAGGTCCCTGGGCCTCGTCAGGGCACAGCACCTGGCCGACGCCGCGCGAATCCTCAATAGTCAGCTCCGCGATCCGGTTGTTCTGGCACAACTGAGTCATGCTCGCCGCTCCGCTCAAAGCCTCGGATTGCCCGGCCAGCCAATTTGCCAGCGCCTGGGCGCGGCCCTGCACCTCGTCCCCTAGCGCCACCGACGCTTTACTCAGATCCGTGCGAATGTTATCGCCAGGAGCGCTGAACCATTTGTCGACAGAGCGGTTCAAAATCACCCAGCCGAACAGCAGCAGAAACACCACCGGCACCAGGCTCAGCGCCAGCGCTCCGAACACCAGCTTGGATTTGATGAGCGAGCCCTCGCGTCCGCTCTGCCGCTCCAGATACAGTTTGACCGCGGTTTTGATCAGCCGCGCCAGCAGCCACACCGTCAGAATGAAGATGAGCGTGGAAACGGCCCAGAACAAAAATGTTTGGGTCGCGTCGGCCGGTCCGTAGCCGCCGAAGCTGAACGAAACTTGCCACACCACCAGCGTCAACAGGAGGAATAGCAGCAGCAGGCCAGCCGCGAATGCGTAGCGTTTCCGCATGCGTACTCCAATTATGACTCCAAAATCACGACCGCCATCGCCTGCTCAGACGTGTGCGTCAGGGACAACGAGATGTTGCGGACGCCCAGCGCCGCCGCGATTTCGCCCGCTTTCCCGTGCAGGCGAAGAGTCGGGCGGCCCGAGGGCAGATTGGCGACCTCCAGATCCTGCCAGCTCAACCCGCCCCGCCATCCCGTGCCGAGCGCTTTCATGCCCGCCTCTTTCGCGGCGAATCGCGCCGCGTACCGCTCCCAGCGGTTGGCCTTGCTTTCCGCGTAGGCGATCTCGCCTGGCGTGAACACGCGCTCCCGCAGACGCGCGCCGTGCGGCGCAGCCAGAGCCTTCTCCATCCTGCCGACCTCGCACAGATCGGTTCCCATCCCGGCGATCATGCTGCTCAGCGTAGCACCCCTGAAACCGGTTGTTACAGTCCTTAATGCCGACATCCGATTCGGCCCCCGCCTGCGTACCACTTGTTAAGATGGCAAATAGCCGGTCCACGCGAGCCTTCCGATGCACATACCCGACGGATTTCTGAGCACCCCGGTTTGGTCCACACTGGACCTGGTGAGCCTTCCCGCGGTTGGCTGGATGGCTCGCCGCGCTCAAACCGGCGCGCGGGAGAACGATCTGGGCGATCGCAAGGTTCCGCTCATGGGCGTCATGGGAGCTTTCGTCTTCGCCGCGCAGATGATCAATTTCCCGATTCCGCTCGGCACCAGCGCGCATTTGGTTGGCGGCGCCCTCATGACCATCGTCCTGGGCCCGGCCGCGGCGTCCGTGGTGATGACCGCCATCCTGGTGATCCAGGCCTTCGTGTTCCAGGATGGAGGCATCATGGCGCTGGGAGCGAACGTCATCAACATGGCGTTGATCGGGGTCCTGGCCGGATATCTTCCGTATCGTTTGTGGAAATCGCACTGGCGCTCCGCGGCGATCTTCTTGAGCGGCATGTTGAGCGTGCTCGTCTCTGGCTGCTTCGCCTTATCGGAATTGGCGCTATCCGGCGTTCCAATGCCCGGACGGTTGATCTCAATTTCGCTCGGCCTGTTCCTCACCGCCGCGTTCATGGAAGGTGCGATAACCCTGGCCGCAGTTCGCGCCATCGAGCGTCTGAACCCTCGCGTGGCCGCCGCGCCTGAGGCGCAGCCCACCGGCTCGCGAGTCATCGGTGCGATTGCGATCGCCGCCGTTCTGCTTGCTACCTTCGGGATACTGTGGGCCTCCGCTGCGCCGGAGAACCTGGAGCATGTCGCCGCACAGTTTGGCGTCTCCGCGCGCGCTCCCGTATGGCTGCACGCGCCGCTGGCGGATTACGAATGGCAGGGCTCGGCCTCCTTGTGGCTGCGCCGGGCGTCCGCAGGGCTCGCGGGCCTGGTTTTGATTTACGGAGTCTGCGCCTTAACAGGAAGGTTCCTGACGCGCCAAAGGAGCGCCTGACTTGCATCATCTGGAGGTCGAGGGCTGGAGCCAGGGCGCGAGCCCTCTGCATCGGCGCGATGCCCGCTCGAAGCTGTTGGCGCTGGTCGCGTTTCTGATCGCCGTCTCCACTACGCCTCTTCACGCCGGGACTGTCCGCCTCGCACTGGTCTATGCAGGCTACGCCGGCTTGCTCCTCTTCGCCGCCGCGGCGTCGCAGGTCCCGCTAGCCGGTTTGTTGCGCCGGGCTGCCCTGGTTCTTCCCTTTTCGGCGACCTTCGCGCTGCTAACCTGGTGGTCCGGCGACCCCAGCCGAGCCCTCGCCATCGCGGAAAAAAGCTTCCTTTCCGGATTCGGCGCGCTGCTGCTGATCGCGACCACTCCTTTGGCGCAACTGCTGGCCGCGCTGGAGCGGCTGCATGTGCCCCGGATGCTCATCCTGGTCACCCAGTTCGTCTACCGCTATCTCTTCGTCATCTCTGAACAAGCTCAGCACATGCGTCTGGCGGCGCTGTCCCGATCCAGTTCCGCCGCGCCGTCCGCACGCCGGTTTCAGGCTGCCGCCGGAGCCCTCAGCGTTCTCTTCGCCCGCTCCTGGGAACGCGCCGATGGGATCTATCGCGCCATGCTGGCGCGCGGATTCTCCGGGCAATTCGCCGCGGCCGTCCGTCCCCACTTTCACGCCGCCGACTACGGATTCGTTCTCGCCTCCGTCGCGGCGTCCCTCGCCATCCGCCTCGCCGCATGAGCGGCCAATGAGGAGCTAAGCATGAGAGTCCTGACTGTCGAGAACCTTCGCCATCGCTACCCCGATGGCACCCAGGCTCTCAACGGCATCGACTTTCACCTCAACTCTGGAGAATGCGTCGCACTTTTCGGCGCGAACGGCTCCGGCAAGACCACTTTCGTCCTGCATCTGAACGGGCTGATGGAAACCGCGCCGGAACAGGGATCGATCGAGGTCTGCGGCATGCCGGTTAATAAGACGACGCTCGATCGAGTGCGCGCCAAAATCGGCCTTGTTTTTCAGGATTCGGACGAGCAGCTTTTCATGCCCACAGTACTCGAAGACGTGGCCTTCGGACCCGCCAATCTCGGCCTGAGTCCCGCAGCCGCGGCCGCTCGAGCCAAAGATATGCTCGATCGTGTCGGTATGTCCGCCGCGCTTCGCAAGGCTCCCTATCATTTGAGCGCCGGCGAAAAGCGCCGCGTGGCGATCGCCGGCGTGCTCGCCATGGAGCCGGAGATCCTGGTGCTGGATGAACCGACCACGTTCCTCGACCCTCCCGGCCAGCGCGAATTGGCCAGCCTGCTGGCCGGCCTCCCGCAAGCCAAGATCCTGGTCACCCACGACGTTGAGTTCGCCCTCGCCCTCGCCACCCGCGCCGTTTTCTTCGAGCATGGGCGTGTCGCGGGCGAAGGCCCGGTCGACGAAATCATCCGCCGCTTTGATTGGGTCTCAGGCTTTCGACAATTAAGGTGACCGGTCCGTCATTCACCAGGGATACGGCCATGTCGGCCTGAAACACCCCGGTCTCGACGCGGACACCCGCCCGGCGCGCGGCGTCCACAAAATACTCGTACAGCGCACGAGCCTGATCCGGCGGCGCCGCGTCATCGAAGCTCGGCCGCCGTCCCTTGCGGCAATCGCCATACAAAGTGAACTGCGAAACCGCCAGCATTGCCCCGCCGGTTTCCCTCAGGCTCAAGTTCATCTTCCCCGCCTGATCGGAGAAAATACGTAGCCCCACGATCTTCCCCGCCAGATACTCCGCATCGCCCGGCCCATCCGCCTTTCCTACCCCGAGCAACACCAGCACGCCTGCCACGATCTCTCCCACCACCGCGCCTTCTACCTCAACCTTCGCGGTTGTTACCCTCTGTATTACCGCTCGCATATGCCGCAGTGTAGCAATAAGGTTCACCAAGGCCGCCGCTACAGCGTTTGCCCTATCGTCTAGCCCGTACCGATGGCGCGAAAATAGATCTAGAAGGTCACCTGTACTGTATGATCTACGCATCCAAGAAAACGCGGCTTCGCCTTCCCGGCGGCTATTTCCACCTGGAAGACGAAAAAACCAAGACGCGCGTCGCCGGCTACGGACACGGCGAGGATATCAAGTTGAAAGACGAGTACGGGAATATTTGGCGAGGTTCAGCCACCCGTGCCGACGACAACTCGATTGCCTACCGCTTTCGCGATGGCCGCGGCAACAGCTTGAGCGGCGTGTCGAGCGATGCCGTCGTCACCCTGCGTGACGGAAAAGGCAACGTTTGGAAGGGTTTCATCGGCTGAAGCCCGGCCGGCGGCCAGTTAGCCCGAAAAGGGTGCGGCGGCCACCCTCATTGCCGCCAAGTAACGCTGCCGCCGCGCTCCGTTTTGCGGGCTGCTACTTAATCACAATGGAGCGGACACGCCGCTCCATATCAGTTCTCACCCGCCGTTTCCAGCACAATCTGCCAGAGCAGCTCGACGCCGTCATCCAGAGCCTTGGGCGTGATGCGCTCATCCTTGTCGCCTGCACGCGGGGTTTCGCCCGGCTCGCGCAGGAACAGCGGCGCCCCGTATACCGGCATGCCTCGCGACCGCAGGAACCCGCTGTCGGTGGCGCCCCGCGAAAGAAACGGCGAGACCACCGCATCGTGGGGATAGATACGCTGTATGGCCCGCTCCATCGCCAAGTACAAAGCCGTGGTGCGCGGGCTCGCCTGGGTGGTGGGCATGGGTGGGCCGGGCGCGAAGGTTAGCTCCACCAATGGGTCATTGACAATCTGCCGAAGCCGCGTCAAGATGTCTTCCCGCGACTCCGCCACGGGCAGCCGGCGCACAACCATCTGCGTTTCGCCGAGCTGCTGCCCCACGAAGGAGATGGTGGTGTGCAGCATCGCGTCCAGCTCCTCATCGTGCATGCGGACCTGCGCCGCGGCCGCTTGCGCCGTCGCCGGATTGTCCAGCTTCGGCAGCAGCGGCTTCAGCCACGCATAGTCCGGAAGCTCGGCGATCGCGCTCAAGTAGCGCCGGGCGATGGCGTTCATGTGTACCGGCTCATCCGCCTTCGCTAGCCCTGACACTGCGTCGGAGACGTGCACAATCGGATTGTCCTGCCGGGGAACCGCACCGTTTCCCACCGTGCCCCGCGCCGTCAGAACGATTCTCACCGGAACCTTCTCGATGGTCTGGATGCCGAAGATCTTGGTCCCGTCTTTGGTCTCGGTCAGGGAGCCACCTTCGTTAAGAGCAAATTCCGCGTCGATTTTCGACCACGCGTTTTGGATCAACCACTGGATTCCGGTCATGCCAGCCTCTTCATCGGCCTCCGAAACCAGAATCACATCCCGGCTCAACTTCAAATTGCGCCGCTTGATTTCGACCATCACGGCCAACTCCGCTGCCAGCAACGATTTCGCGCTCAGCGTGCCGCGGCCGTAGATGTAACCGCTCTTGAACTCGCCTCCGAAGGGGTCAGCGCTCCACTGCTTGCGCTCATCAGCCGGGACGGGCAACACGTCGCTATGCGCCAGCAACAGCAACGGCCGGCCCTTCCCGGTGCCCTTCAGCCTCGCGACGAAATTCATCCGGTTGGGCTCGCTGCCCAGCTTTTCGGCCCGGATCCCGAAGCCGTCCGCCACTTGCTTCAAGTAATCGGCAACCCGCGTCTCGTTTCCCGGAGGATTCGAAGTGTTCAGCCGCACCAGATCCGTCAGATATTGGCGCGTGCGATCCCCTAACGAGCGGTTATCGTCCGCCGCGTACAACATCACGGCAAACGACATCAGCAGCAATGAGACGCATACCCGGCGCATTCGACCAAATCTTATCACGCCCAGCTCCCAAGGCCGCTTCGGCCCTGGCGGAGGGACTAACCCGCCTCTAGCCGGCGCTAACTTGAGATCAGAATGAGAAGCGGCCGATTATGGTTCCCGTGCGCGGCAACCCGCACAGCGCGAGACCGCTGCAAGTACCGTTGTCGTCGGCAGGAGCGCTGGGGAGCGCATACGTATGCGGAGCCACCGTCGCGTTGATGGTTCCGAATCCGCCGATGATCTGACCCGCGGGGTTGTGGCTGACCGGAACATAGGTGGTGGTGGGATAGCCGAGGTACGTCCGGTTAAAGATGTTCACGAACTCCGCGCGCAACTGGAAGTTCATCCGCTCCCGGATGCGGAAATTGCGCCCGAAGTTGAGATTTTCCTGCGGGCGCCAGCTCCCCCGGAAGTCGCCGTAGTAGGCGTTTCCGCCCCATTGTCCGTTGGCGGGGTTGGTCCACGCGGCCGGATTCAAGATTTGATCGTCATACGGGTTGATGCAGCCGCAGTTGGGATTCTTCAGATATAACGGCACGCCCGGTGCCCGCAACATATAGCTGGTGCCGCCCTCCACTCCGGTCAGCGGATTCAGTCCGCCGTTGGTGACCGCCGGCGGAGTCAGCAGGAATCCGCTGCCGTATTGGACGAACACGCCAAGTTGCCAGTCGCGCACCACCTGCGACAGCACCTTGTTGACGCTTTGGAGCACTTTCGGCACCGTGTACACGGCGTTGGTGTTGAACAGGAACGGCTGGTCCGTGCTCTGGTAAGTCTTCGCCGAACTGGCCGGATTCCAGAAGTCCTCACGGGTCGATTGCAGCGCCTTGGACCAGGTGAAGGTGCTCGCCACTTGCAGTCCGTGGGAAAGTCGCTTGGTCGCCTTGACCTGCAAGGAATCGTAGTAAGTATCGCCGGTGGGGGCGTTGGTCAAAGAATAGGGAGCGCCAAACGCTCCGGCGCTGCTGAATTGTGGGTACGCTTCCAGCGCCTGAAGAACGGTGCCGTTAAAGCCCGAGTAAGGTATCAAGGCGTGCCCCAATCGTTGCACCACGGCCGCCGCGGCGCTGTTTTGACTCAGGAACGCATTGTCCGCGGCATGGGTGTAGGGATTCAGGCCGTAGGCGGCGAAAGTCGCGGGCGAAACCTGCTGCAAGAGCCCCAGACTGTCGTCGGGTATCCCGGTCCACCACACGCCACGATTGCCGACGTAGGCCGCCTCCAGCACGAAGTCGCGCGAAAGCTCCCGCTGCACGCCCACGCTGTACTGCATCTGCCGCGGTGGCCGGCCGGCGTTGCGATCGACGGCCGCCGGAGCAGAACTCGTGGTGCCCGCCACCGTAGGATAAACTCCGGGATTGAAGTTCGGGAACAGCGGCTGCGGGATGTTGGCTCCGGCAGCCAATGGCACGTACGGATTCAGGCCGCCGGGCTGATTGATCCCGATCAGGGCGGGTCCGGCATTCAGGTCGGGAACGTACGCGTACACGATTCCGAACCCGGCGCGAATTACCGTCTTGGGCGCGACCTGATAAGCCAAGCCAACGCGAGGTCCGATGGCGTAAGGATAGTGGTTTTCAAAGCTGCAATGGCACGTGGCGCCGTAAATCGTCCCGCCGATGCGATCGCCGGCGGACGGGTTGGGTACCGCGCCGAGCACTCCCACGCGCCCGCCCTGCTCCGTCTGCACGGTTCCATAGTCGTAGCGCAGGCCATAATCCAGCGTGATCTTGCGAGTGATTTTCCAGGAATCCTGAAGAAATAATCCCCACTGCTGCTTGCCAAGGTGGTAATCGGCCTCCGCGGTCTGTTCCAGGACGTTGTAGTCGCCCAACAGGAAGCTGGCGTAGCCGAAGCCGATCGCCTGACCGGCCAGATTCAGCCCGGTGAAGGGCAGCGCCGTGGCGTTGGTGCCGGTGGTCCAAAGATTCGATGCAAACGGCCGCTCGACCTGGCCTTGCAGGTACACTTCCGCGCCCAACTTAAACGTGTGCTGACCCTTGACCCAGGTGGTGTTCGCATTGAAGCTGGGCATTTCCTGGGGAAGCGAGTGTCCCTGGATGCCGCCGGAGGTGCCGACGTTTTGCATCCCGCCCAGCGACGCCTGCGCCCCGCCCCCCAGCATTCCCGAAATGAAGGGGAAATTACGGTTCTGTTCGAATCCGGTCACGCCGAGCTGCTGCAAGGCGTTGAACGTGAGGTACGGGGCATCGTCGTAGCCTGCGATCTGGCTGTAGCCCGCGCCTAAGTGCAACAGCAATGTCGGCGTGATGGTGTAGTCGTAATTGAGAGTCGCGGTCCAGGAATGGAAAAACGTGCCACGGGCGTTGGTGATCTCCGGAGGCAGGCCGTCCGCGTTGCCATAAGGAGTGGCGTATTGAGCGTCCGTAGAGGTTCGGGACCAATAAAAGGCAAGCTTGCTCTTGGCGCCGAAGGACTGATCCATCTTGAGCGAAGGAAGAATGGTGTGCCGCTGCGTCAAGTTGCTCCCCGAGCCATTGTTGACTAGCGCGGAACTGATGGGCGAAGGAAAGAGATTCTGGATTTTCAACGACACCGGATCGAGACGGGTGGTGGGAATCATGTTGCCCAGAAACGGAGTGGCCGTATTGTTCGCCAAATTGCGGGTGAGCGGATCGTAGATGGTGTTGGCGAAGATGCTGAGCGGCACGGCGGAGCTGCCGGGAAGCGCGGTGGTAGGAACTCCGAGCTGGGAGCACAGGCCGCACGTGCCGTTGGGCGAAATGGCCGAGAAGTCGCCGGTCCGGTAGGAGGTATTGGGAAGCGTTAGCGGGAAGGCGATGGTGGAGCTCTCGATGAACTCCTCCCAGTTGAAGAAGAAGAAGGTTTTGTTGTGCCCGTCGTAGAGTTTGGGAATCACCACCGGTCCGCCCAGCGTTCCGCCGTAATCGTTGCGGCGGTTGCGGGGCCGGTATTTCTGACCTGCCGGATCGAGCGTAAACGGATACGCCGCGTTCAGGTCTTCGTTCACGAAGTAGTCGTACGCGCTTCCGTGATACTGGTTGGTGCCGGATTTCATCGTGATGTTGAAGAGCCCCCCGCCGGCCACTCCGAACTCCGGCGCATAGTTGCTGGTCTGGACCGCGACCTCTTGAACCGAGTCGGCGCTGGGTTGAAACTCCTGTGGCGAGAAATTGACAAAGTGGTTGGTGATGGTCGCGCCCTCAATGCGCACCGCTTCCGAATTACTGGGCGCGCCGTTGACCACCAGCGTCGTGTTCACCACGTAGTCCACGCCCGGCAGCAGCGTGGCCATGTCGTAGACGGAGCGGACGCCGTAGGTTCCGGCGTTGGCCGTGCCGACTCCCAGAATCGGTAGATTGTCCAGGCTGTCAACCGTAACGTTGGTGCTTAGCTCGCCGCTCTCGGTCTTGAGCAAGCTGGCTTCCGCCGTGACCGTGACCGATTCACCGGTCGACCCGACCTGCATGGTGGCGTCTTCGCGGACCACCGCCGCCGCCTGCACTTGCAGATTGGTGTGCGTGTAGGTCTTGAACCCCATCACCTTGATGGTGAGCTGGTAGGTTCCAGGCGGCAACTGAGAGACCGTGTAGTTGCCGGTGGCGGTGGACACCGTGGGATAAACCGCCCCGGTACCCGTGTTCTTGACTTCGATCTGAGCGTTGGCGATCACCGCTCCGACCGGATCGACTACCGTGCCGGTTATGGTTCCGGCCCCGGCCTGTCCGAATGCCGCCAGGGCGGCTGAAAACAAGCCCAACGCAATCGTGGCTGAACGCATAAAGCCTCCCCGGAGAGTGCTTATGAAAAACGTGTGACGACCAGTCTACTCCAAGGGCGTCGCCGATGGAATACTGCCAATCGGTGAGGCGCCATTCGGTAGTGTCGGCTCGGCCACGTGCAAGTAGCTTTTTCACACCCCGCCAGACTCTATCGAAGGAGTGTGTTAGAGTGCGGAACATGGCTAGCCGTAGCGTGAATAAAGTGATCTTGATTGGGCATCTCGGCCGCGACGCCGAAACTTCCTACACCGCATCTCAGACCGCGGTGACCAAGTTTTCCGTCGCCACCAACCGGCGCTGGAAAGATCAACAAACCGGCGAATGGAAAGAGGAGACCAACTGGACCAACGTGGTCATGTGGCGCGGAGAAAACGTCGCGCCGTATTTGACCAAAGGCAAACAGGTGTTCGTCGAGGGACGGCTTCAAACCCGCAGTTACGACGATAAAGACGGCAAGAAAGTCTGGACTACAGAGGTTGTGGCGGAGGACGTGATCCTGCTGGGCGGCCGGGGCGAAGGCGGAGGGGGAGGCGGTCCCGACGAATATACGCAAGAGGCCCCGATGCGCAGCGCCCCGCGTTCCCGTCCCGCAACCGCGCCCGCCTCTCCTCCGGCCGAGGGGATCAGCGACGACGACGTTCCTTTCTGATGTATGGTTTTTGGTTGTGTCCAGGTATCCTTTTGGACACTGAGCACGGTTGTGCTTCTTGATCAGATGGTGGGGGCCGCGCGAATCGCGTAGGCCGTAGGCCGGAGCGATTTGCGCGGCCTCCACCATCTGACACCGACCCCTTCCGGCCATCCCTCTGGTTGCGATGGTCCCGGATATTAGAGCCGGGGATGTTGGCTGCGTCCATTTTCACGAAAACATCATCATCCGTTCACGTTTCCGTGAACACTGGCGAAGTAGACTCCCCTCATGGGTACCGGGAAACTGGACACGCAGCGGAGTCCAAGGAAGATGTCGCCCCACGTCGTTCTCACTGTGGTGCTGGAATCGGGTGAGCGGCTTCCTTGTCTGGTCGACAGAGCCACTTGGATCCCGGTTCGCGTGGGCACACGCTGGGCTGTTCGCTACCGGCGACACCGGGTCCAGTCTTCCACCCTGGAGAGCAACCTCCGCGTCCTGGGTCGGATCTACGACTGGGCGGGACGTATCGGCGGTCTTGATCTGGACGATCACCTCACCAGCGGCAACAGTCTCAATGCCCGCCAGATCGAGTCGATGGTTCTCTACTTTCGCACGAGAGGCCAAGACGCTGAAACTGTTGTCGGATCCGATCCCGGAGCGCTCGATCATCACCTTTCCGTTGCCGAGAACTTCCTTAAATGGGCGCTGGATAGCGACAACCGTGGCGGTGCCAGAACGCTTACGTTAGACGAGCTGTCCGCACAGCGGGCTCACATGGAGCAGGTTTTCCGATCTCTGCGGACCGGAACGAAACCGTCCGAGCGGATTCAGCCCCTCAGTGAGCAGGAACTGGCATCCCTTCGCCGGGTACTCGCACCTAAAACGGAATGCGGCCGAGATTGGGTCTTCCCCAAAGGTGTTTTTTACCGCCATGCCCAGTTACGGAACTGGTTGATGGTGGAGGCTGGCCTTGAGCTCGGCCTACGCCGAGGTGAGTTGCTCAAGTTGCGATTGGACTCTATCCCGCGGGGCGGTGATGACGGACTCCGAGTCCTGCGCCGGCCAGATGATCCGCATGATTCGCGCCAAAGGGAACCTGCGGTCAAAACCGCGGAGCGCGTGGTTCCGGTTTCGCGATCACTTCTATCGCTCTTCCGTGCTTATCTGATTTCAAAGCCGCCCCTCGGTCGCGTGACCGGCAAGACGCCGTACCTGTTCGTTACGGGAGCTGGCGCACCGTTGTCGATGAAGGCAGCAGACGACATCATGCGGACGATCGGGCGTCATAGTGGTGTTACGCCGTTGTCGTGGCATCGGCTCCGGCACACCTGGGCTGAACGGATGGCGGAAGTGTTCGCCGAACAGGCAAACGGCATGGACAAGCTGGTTTACCTCGGCGGCTGGACCAACCCGCAGTCACCCAAACGCTATACCCAGAACGCGATTGCCAGGCAAGCGAGCGAAGCGATGCGAAGCTACCATAGCCGACTTTACAGTGAGGACTCGTAAGCGTGCCGCGCTCGTCCCGGATTATTCCAGCGGCCGAAGCGATCGGCGATCTTCCTTCTGTTCCCATGAGGGTCCGCTCATTGGACGGGCAGGTGATCGAGACGGGCGCCAACGTCTGGAGGATGCGCACCTGTAGCGATGGCGGCGATGTGCTCACAATCAACTGGGAGCGGCTGAGGGCGATGCGTCGAGGGTGTGCCTTCAGCGCCCGGGCGGAGCATTTAGTCCGGCTCTATCTCGCAGACCGCCTGTACAGAAAAAAGTCGTCAACCATTCACAACGACTTCTCAACATTCCTCTACTTCGAGGACTGGCTCTGGAGCAAAGCTGGTGTGCGGTGGTTTGACTGGTCCGACCTAACCGAGGCTCTTGCGAGAAGTTTCCTTGCACATGGCATCGAACACAGCGCCGAAAAGGGGAATCGTCTTTCACGTCTACGCACGTTCTATGAATGGGGTGTTGCCCGGCAGCATGCGGATTTCGACGGGCAACTGCTTCGAATCTTCAAAACGATCACAGCGATCGGGAATGCAAAGGGGCATCACGTTCGGTTCCGCCACCCGGTTAGGGGACCGTTTTCCCCTGACGAACTCTTGCTGATCCGAAGGGCCATCGATACTGGAATAGGCGCCGAAAGGGATCGCGCGATCCTGATGCTACATCTGGAACTCGGGCATAACCCGAGCGCCACTGTCCGCCTCAAGAACAAGGACCTGATTCGATACGAATCGAAGACTGCGATTTGTTATCAGCTCGATGTTCCGCGTGTGAAGAAGCGGACCGCTCACCGGGAAACAAAGCGGCGGCCGATCAGCAGTAGGCTCGGTACACTGTTGGAGCATCTGCGGTCCGGCGTTCCAGAAGATCCACTTCTCCACTGGCTTCCCCGACTATCGCCCGAGGGGGCGGTCAACGCCGCACTGCGAAGATTCGTCCGTGTCGCAGGTCTGGTGTCCCCACGAACCGCAAGGCCGATGGTTGTGAACCCGAGACGCTTCCGCTTTTCGATCGGCACGTATATGGCGGAAGAAGGAGCCTCGGTGTTTCACATCGCCGAGATACTCGATCACACGGACACTCAGAACGTGAGAGTGTACGTCGAAACAGTCTCTTCGATTGCCGATCCTGTCGCGAAGGCGACCGACGCGGCTCTGGCCCCTCTTGTACAGAGATTTCAAGGAAAGATCGTGGACTTCCCTGAGGTCCCGGCCTTTGACGGTATGCCCAACCAAGTGATTCCAGCAATCGCACCCCATCTGGGGATAGTTAATCTCAACGTCGGAGGGGTTGGCATGTGCGGTCGGGATGCCCGGAAAGACGGTTTGTGCCGGCTGCTGCCACCGGTGAGTTGTTACCTGTGCCCCTCCTTTGCCGCCCTCCGCGACGGCCCGCACCGCGAGATGCTCCACTCGATCGAAACATTCCTGCATGAAGCTCGAGACATCAGTGACAAGCGGACTCTGATGCAGCTAGAAGATGTTCGCGTCGCGATCCGCCAAGTGTTGGACCAAGTGCCCGGAGACAGCAAGGAATGAACGCGGCAGCAATGAAGGCACCTGTCGGCCGTAGCGAGGAAGCGGCGATTCGAGCGCTATTGGCCATCGCACGACAGAAGTTTGCCGCCGATCTGCACATGGATGCCGCCCTCTTTGACCAACCGGTGTGGGAGGTCAGTGCGCTGAGGGACAGGAGCACCAGTCTCCAGAACCAGAGGCTCTACTTTACCCAGCGTGGAACCACGGATCGGGCGTTACCGGCCGCATATGGAAACGTCGTGAAGAGCTGGATCATTCTGGACCGCCGCTCAGTTGGCAACATGGGCCGGAGGTCGGATGCCGCGCGCATTCTGTGGGACGCGATCCAGCGGCGCCGCGAGAAAAAACCGGAAGATTTTTCGTGGCAAAGCTTCTCGGAGGAGGACCTCAGCCAAGCAGAACTGCTCATGCGAGCGAGTTGGAGTGAATCAACGACGTATAAGTTGATCGTTAGCCTGCTGGTGTTCACACGATTCCTTGCCGCCCGGGGAGTCTGCCGTCCGCTATACTACACGCCCCAGACTCCGCGTGTGGAAGACTTCAACCGGCACACGATCAGTGGCCAGGAAGAGCGAAGAGATCGGTTGCCCACCGAAGCGGCATTGCAAGGCATCGCTGCCATTTACCGTGAACATGCGGTAGAACCCGCTGACCGCCTGCGGGTGGCCGCCGTCGCTATCCTCGTGGTAACGGGGTTTCGGATCGGCGAGTTGCTGACACTTCCACTCGATTGTGAAGTGGAGGAAGTGCGTGGTGGCAAAGCCCGCTATGGAATCCGCTACTACAAGGAGAAGGCACGCGGCGCAGAGAAGATGTTCGCTGTTCGATGGCTGACCGCGACCGGTGCGAAGTTGGCACGAAAGGCGATTCACGAGATTCGAGCCCTCACTCAGGACGCACGGACTCGTGCGCGCGACCTGGAGAAAACGCCCCACCGGGTTCCGATCCCCGGATTTCACTGGGCTGCAAGGATGACGACTGCTGAAGTGACGCTTGCGCTGGGAACAAAAGAAGTTCCCAAACCGTTGCCGCGGCATCATGACCACGAAGGCGTCTACTACCGTGCGTTTGAGGCAGAAGCCTTTCTTCAATCGCTGAGAGTGTCGCCCGGGTGGACTGTGGATCGCCGTGACGATACATTCCAGATGCTCTCAGAAACGCTACTGATTGCGTTCCGGAACTCCTTCCATCCTGGCCGGGCGGTTTTTCCTCTGTTGGTACAGCCGATTTTCATATCGCATATCGCCGACTTTCTGTCCGGTGGTGGCGGAACCCCATCGGCTTTCGAGCGTTTTGGTGTTCGTGAGCCTGGCGGCTCGTTTTGCAGGATGACTTCCCATCAGTTCCGCCATTGGCTGAACTACATTGCCGACAAGGGCGGCCTACCGATTGAGCTGCAAACGCGCTGGATGGGGCGCGAACACTCGAAAGATACCGAGGCGTACCGTCATGCCACGGTCGACGAGAGGCTTGAGTGGGTGAAAGTAGGGATTCAAGAAGGCAAGTTGGCAGGTCCGAAGGCCAGCATGTATTTCGAGTTGCCGAGAGCCAAACGGGACCGGTATGTCGATGGCGAAGTTCAGGCGGTTCACTTCACCGCACTCGGTTTGTGCCTGCATGATTTTGCCGTCACGCCCTGCCCGTACCATCTCAACTGCGTTCGCGGCTGCGCCGATTATCTGCGTGTCAAAGGTAGTGAGAGCGAAAGGCGTCATCTCGTCCAGATCCAGCAAAGCACTGAACGAGCGCTTGAGTCCGCGAAAGCGCGGGCCGGCGCGCCGGACGGTGGAGTTGCCGAGCCGTGGATCCGCCACTGTGAGGAAACACTCGAGGGCGTGCGCGCGGCTCTTGCGGTGGACGACGAAGCGGGGTCCGCACAGGCAGGAGTGGCTCAGCCTTTCCGTGGCCGGCGGAGCAGGTTCGAAAGGACTGCTGGCTGAACATGTCCAGACCCAGTGTTCATGACGAGCTGAAGCGACGCCTGATGGAACATCTGGCGATCGCCGAAACATACCCGCCTGAGGAACGACCACTTGATGTGCGAAGCGTGGCGGCCGTGCTCCGCATCAGCCCGACCACTCTCTACAAGTACGGATTGAATCGGCAGGTCAACACAGCCGAGCAGCGGCAGCGAGAGAATGCGTTCACCGCGGGTGCCGCAATCGAACAGGATTACTTCAAAGGTGAGATCCGCAAGCTGACCGAAGACCTTGAGAAAGAGCGTGAGCGCAGCAAGGGCCTGATTGGCCGGATCGCCATTATGGAGGCAAACGCCGCCCGGCTAGGTTTCGATCCTGAGGAGATGCACAAGGCGATTTTGAAGCCGGTTCGGACGATGTCGCGAGCTGGGGCGAACAGAGCCGCCGGTGGAAGGGGCCATGGCGGGCACTGACCACCTGATCAGCAAACAGCTACAATCTTCTCCGTGACGAAGACACGCTTCACCGCAAAGCAAGGGCAGTACCTGGCTTTCATCTACTACTACACGAAGGTGAACGGACGGTCGCCTGCTGAGGCCGATATGCAGCGTTATTTTCGAGTCACGCCACCTTCGGTGCACCAGATGGTACTCACGCTGGAGTTGAATGGCTTCATTGAGCGTATTCCGGGCCAAGGCCGGTCAATCCGTCTCCTGATACAACGCGAGCAGTTGCCCGATCTCGAGTAGGACGCAGGTACAGTAGGCTGCGTAGCCTCTTCCTCTGTTTGGGCTTCAGGCTCGCAACGTAGCCCGCAATCTCGTACTGGTTGAAGATCCGCCAGACTTCCGCCAGGAAGCGCGGCAACTCACGCGCGAATTCGGGCCGATCTTCGGCTGCGTCGGCAAAGTTCAGCAGTTTCTCGCGTATCAAGTAATCAAGCGCGCTCTTAACGCCGAAGCGCCGCTTGATTCCCTTCGTTGCCTTGCATTGTTGAACCCAGATTTTCTCGAATCGGATGCTCATTCTCGGCCATATACCGCCAGCAAAGATCGGGAGGCAAGACTCTCAGTGGGAGTCGTGGGAGTCGCAGGTTCCGTTTTGGTCGGTCGGATTGGCGGATTCGGTGATTGCAACGAGTGGGGATGCGAGCTATACCAGTGTTGTGACGCAACACCGACTGCTATGGATTGTTCCTCTGCTGCTTCTGCTGCTGACGCCTCCAGCGCAAGCGTGTTCGCTCGTTCCCTGCATCAATAGCGGTATTGAGGTGCGTCGCGATTTCAGTGTTCTGGTGAAACACGATGGGAAACCCCTTAAAGGTGTCAAGGTCGAGATCAAGACCAACCTGGGTTCGATCATCTCCACAGGCACTACCGATTCTGCGGGGAGAGCGACGGTAACCAACCTGTCTCCCGGCGAATACTGGCTGAGTGCGGACCTCCTTGGAATCGGCGCAGCTTATCACTGCTTCCATGTCGCACAACAGCCAACGGCAAAGGCGAAGCGGGTCATGAAATATGATTGGGGCGATCTCGCACCCGCGATGAGACGGGTTGCGGGTTCCGTCATCGACACCCAACCGGGAACTGGTGGGACTCTTTTGTGGAATCTTAGTCATCCAGTGAAGGTTCCAGTACAGAGTGCTGCGTTGCGGCTGCAGAATGCCATCACCGGTGAAGTATTCACTGCAACGTCGGATGAACGTGGCGACTTCGAATTCGGTTCAATTCCGAACGGAACATACGTCCTGCACATTGAAGGCGGAACCGGCCGTACCTATGACCCGACCGACGTATTAATGAAAGTCAGGGCTGACGTGGCCAGGGGTGCGGTTGTTTTGAGCCGACAAGAAACTGGCTGTGGCGGCGTATCGCTTATTGCGTCTTGGCGGTGAATGGCGGCGGGGCTTCATTCGGAGCAAGGCTGACCGCCATGGTTGTTCCGCCACCGTTCCCACTCGGGTTTAAGTTTCGGAAGGATCGCCTGCAAATTAAGCCTGGCATTCTCCCGGCTCGACATCTCGAACGAAAAAGCGACAGCCCACACGCCCCAGCGGTCTTCGCTCGCGGGACAGACTGACTCGAACTCCGAATCGCTAGATACCCTCCACACCAATCCCGCTCTGCTGCCATCGGGAGCGATCACGAATGCATCGCCCTCTTCACAGTGTTCAGCTTCGAAGTCGGTAATAGCGCCAAAAGTGAACCCGTCAACGACGACGTCATCCAGGGTCCGGAACCCGTAGTAAACAGGCGCGCCTGCAGGCCGGGCCAAGAAGCCGGGAGTATCCTGCTGTGCACTCTCCGCGCTTGCGTCAATCGCCAGAGGGCGACCCCTTCGATTCAAATCCTCGGCCACGATTTTCATTATGCGGCCTTCAGTGTTGCGCCGCATTCATTCTTCTCATTCCGACCAAGCCGCTGCGCGAAACTGAACGCGCGCGGCGCAAATCTCGACCTAAACCACTGAAATAAACTGACCTTTGAATGTGAACGCGGCAAAATCCGCGCAAAACCGTTCTAGGCATCCGGTAGGCAAGGCGGCGGAACCTTATCGCCGCAGCGGTGTCTAAGGCCAAAGGATCATGCTCCGCGACCTTCTGCACTCGTTTCGCTGGCTGTGCGCGCACCGGCTCTTCTCCATCGCCGTCACCGCGATCCTGGCTCTGGGAGTCGGCGCGAATACCGCGGTGTTCAGCGTCGTCGATGCGGTCCTGCTGCACGCGCTTCCCTACGAGTCTTCACCCGGACTGGTGCGCATCGTGGGCGCCAGCGCCAAGCGCCCCAACGTGGCTCTCTCCGCCGCGGACTATCTGGCCTTTGCAGATCGGCATGATCTTTTCACGCAGACCGTCCCTCTGATCCGCGACAACGTCACGATGACCGGGGCCGGTGAACCCGATCAATTCTTCGCCCTCCACACTGCCGGCGCACTCTTTCCTTTACTCGGCGTATCGGCGCGTCTGGGCCGGGCACTCAGCCAAGCCGACGATCAACCCGATGCGCCCAAACTCGCCGTCCTAAGCGACCGTCTGTGGCGGCGGCATTTCCATGGCGATCCCTCCGTCCTCGGCCGCGTCATCAACGTCTCGGGCGAGGCATACACGGTCATCGGAGTAATGCCGCCGGAGTTCGATTTCCCGGCGCCGGAAGTCGAGATGTGGCTCCCGGTACATCTCACGGCGGCGTCCCCTGGGCCTGCGCAAGTCGCCGCGCGACTGGCGCCAGGAGTTACAGCAGCGCAGGCGCAAGCCGCGCTCCAGCCGATCGCGCAGCAGCTGGAACAGAAAAATGGCGACCGTGACGCCGGTCTGCGCCTCGACGTCTCCGCATGGAGCGACGTGGTTCCCCGCCAGAACCGGCTCACGCTAATCTTCATCCTGGCCGCAGTCGGCCTGGTCTTGCTGATCGCCTGCGCCGACGCCGGCGGACTCCTGCTCAGCCGGGCAGTGGAACGGCAGCGTGAAATCGCGGTGCGCGCATCGCTCGGCGCGGGACCATGGCGCGTCGCGCGGCAACTGATTGCCGAAGGCCTGCTGCTGGCCGCGCTTGGAAGCCTCGCCGGAATCGGCGTCGCGCGCGGCGTACTGGCTGTCCTCACCAAGCAATTGACCGCCCTTCCGGTCGGATTGCCGCACCTTCAGCGCATCGGCTTGAACGGCCGGGTCCTGGTGTTTAACGCCGCGGTGTGTTTACTGCTGGCGATGCTGGGCAGCCTGGCCCCGGTGCTGTTCGCGCGGCGCATCGATCTTCAATCCGCCTTGCGCAGCGGCGCGCGCCAGCCTGCTTCTTCGCGTCTGTTCTCCACTCTCATCGCCGCGGAGACCGGCTTCGCCTTCCTGCTCCTGGTCGGCTCCGGCCTCATGCTGCACAGCCTGATTCGCTTGCAGCAGGCCGACCGCGGCTTTCGCCCGGATCACGTCCTCACTTTGCGAGTCCCCCTCGGCGCTCTCGTGCAATCCCAGGGCAACGGCAAGTACGACACGAAACCTCGCCAGATGGCCTACTATCGCGACATCCTCGAACACCTGGAGCGTGTTCCGGGTGTCACCGCCGCGGCCTTCGTCAACAACTTGCCACTCTCCGGCGCCAACACTTCGCTGAGTTTTCAAAAAGGAGCCGCCCTGATCAGCGCCCGGACCATTAGCGCGCATTACTTCACGGCCATGGGCATTCCCCTGATCGAGGGCCGCTTTTTCACGGATGCCGAGGAAAACCAGCCTCCGGGCATCGTCATCAATCAGTCCATGGCGCGCCAGCAGTTCCCGGACCGCGACCCCATCGGCCGGCATCTGCCCGGCGAAAAAGGACCCGGCAGCGGCCCGCTAGTGATCGGCGTGGTCAAGGATTCATCGCTCAGCAACTACGACTCGCCCGCCGGCCCGGAAGAGTACGTCTCCTATCAGCAGGTTCTCTTCGGACAATTTCTTTCCACCTTTGTCGTCCGCACCTCGGACGATCCGGTAAAGCTCGCCGATAACCTGCGCAAGGAGATCTGGGCCGTCGATCCGGATCAGCCCATCGTCAAAGTCGAGACCATGGAAGACGTGGTCGCCGATTCCATCTGGCGTCCGCGCTTCTCGGCGTGGGTGTTTTCAGTGCTCGGCGGCCTGGCCTTAGTACTTGCCTGCACCGGGATCTATTGCATCATCGCCTACACCGCCACGCTACGCGCCCGCGAGGTCGGCATCCGGGTCGCCCTGGGCGCAACTCCCGCAAATGTAGTTGCTTTGATCCTTCGCGACGCCATTTTTCCCTTGGCGATCGGCCTTGGCGTCAGCCTCATTGCCGCCCTGCTGCTGGCCCGCCTGCTGACCGGACTGCTCTATGAGACCGGAGCCGGTGACCCGGCGGCGTACCTGGCTGCCGCGGCGGCCTTGCTGCTGGTCGGCGCCGCCGCCGGAGCCCGTCCGGCCATAACCGCCGCCTCCGCTGACCCAGTACGTTCGCTGCGGATGGAATAAGCCATTCAGCCGCTGTAATTAGTTCCCGCGAGAGGACCGATAAGATGTTGTGTCCTTCTCACTTGCAGCCATTGTGTCGGGTCTTGCCGGCGTGGCTGCCGCGTGCGCCATGGGCTGGCGCCGAGCCTTCCGCCGCCTGGAAGAAAGCCAGCGTGAGCGCGCCGCGCTGGAAAAATCTTCGCGCGTAGTTGAGGAAGAACGCCGCGTTCTGGAACTGGTCGCCAAGGGAGCTTCGCTTCAAGAGGTTCTCGACGCGCTTACACTCGGGATTGAGAGGCTCGCCCCGGAATGCCTCTGCACCATCCTCCTGATGGACGAGGAAAAGCTCCATCTGATGCGCGGCTCCGGCGGCAGCCTGCCGGAGGAGTACATCCAGCGTGTCAACGGAATCCCGGTCGGTCCCGACATGGGCTGCTGCGGAACGGCCGCACATTTGAACCAGACCGTGGTCGCGGAGGATATCAACACCGACCCCAAGTGGACCATGGCCAGGGATCTGGCGTTGAGTTTCGGCGTGCAAGCCTGCTGGAGCGTCCCGATTCGCGATTCCGCCGGTGAGGTAACGGGCACCTTCGCCATGTATCACCGCCAACCGGCGCGTCCCCGCCAGGGCGATTTGCGGCTGGTGGAGGCCGCCGCGCTCCTGGCCGGCAACGCCATCGAACGTCTTCGCGCCGAACAGCGTCTCCGTGAAAACGCTGAGCGTAGTGCGCTGGCGGAACAAGCAGCTTCCTTTGGGATCTGGGATCTGGACATCTCCAGTGGAGTGATGACGGCGTCCGCTGGCCTCTCCGCTTTGGTGGGAACCGGCCGCGTCTCCCGCCGCATCACGCTGGACGAATTCCGCGAAATGATTCATCCCGCCGACCGCGACTTCGTGCGCACCACCATGGCGCGCGCCGTCGCCGGAGGCGATGCCTTCGATGTCGAATTCCGCGTGGTTGCCGCGGATGGCGCGGTTCGTTGGGTTCGCGCCCAGGGCCGCGTGGAGGTCGCGGCGGATGGTTCGCGCAAAGCCATCGGCGCCACCACCGACATCACTCCGCACAAACAAATGCTGGCCTGCCTGGAGCAGGCGCTGGAATCGGCCGAGGCCGCCGCCCGCGCCAAGAGCGAGTTCCTGGCCAACATGAGCCACGAGATCCGCACCCCCATGAACGGCATCATCGGGACCATCGGCCTGCTGCTGGATTCTCCTATCGCCGCGGAGCAGCGGGATCAACTGGAAACCATTCAACAATGCGGCGATTCCTTGCTCTATCTGATCAACGACATCCTGGACCTGTCCAAGCTGGAAGCCGGCAAACTGAATCTGGAGCGAACCGTTTTCAACCCCGCCACGGTCTTGGCCGACGCTGTGCGAATCGTCGCTCCGCAGGCCGCCATGCGCGGCCTGAAGGTCCAGACCAACGCCGGCGACGGCGTTCCTCCCGCGGTGACCGGCGATTCCTTAAGGCTCAAGCAAGTGCTGCTGAACCTGCTTTCCAATGCGGTGAAGTTCACCGAACGCGGCTCCATCACCGCAGGCATTGCGGTTACTCACCGGGAGGCGGGCACGGTGGAATTGAACTTCTCGGTGGCCGACACCGGCATCGGAATCCCGCCGGACGTCCGGCAGAAAATCTTCGAGCCGTTCAGCCAGGCCGACACCTCCACCACCCGCCGCTACGGCGGCACCGGTCTGGGGCTCACCATCTGCCGGCGTTTGGCGACGCTGATGGGCGGCAGACTCGAGCTGGATAGCGAGCCGGGCCTCGGCAGCACCTTCCGCTTCCTGGTCACGCTTCCGATTGCAAAGGCCCCGGCGGCGAAGCCCCAGTCCGCCAGACGCTCGCTCACCGCCACGCGCTCCTTGCGTGTCCTGCTCGCCGAGGACAACCACGTCAACCAGACCGTCGCGATCGCCATGCTGAAGCGTATGGGTCACCGGGTAGAAGTGGCTTCGGGTGGATTCGAGGCGGTGGAGGCGGTTCGCAAAAGCGGAGAAACGGCCGGTGGCTACGACGTGGTGCTTATGGATTGCCAGATGCCGGACATGGATGGCTACGCCGCCGCTCGCGCCATCCGCGACCTGGGCGCATTCACAGACCTGCCCATCATCGCCATGACCGCTAACGCCTACCCCGAGGATCGCCAGCGCTGCCTCGACGCCGGAATGAACGACTACCTCTCCAAACCGGTCTCGACTGAACAACTGCTGAATCTCTTGGAAGCCGTTGCTGTCAAGGGAAGCGATGCAGTTCAGGCGGTATCATGAAACTGATCGAATGCATCCCGCCGAGTTCGAGGAGCTCTCCCGCCAGGCGCGCGCCCGGCAAACCTCCGGGGACCTGACCGGAGCCATCGAACTGTGGCGCAGAGCCCTCCAATTCCTTCCTCCTGAATCGGCGGGGGCGCAAGCGCTCCGGGACAAGATCGCACATCTTGGAAGAGCCTACATTCCACCCGCCGGCGAACCGAAGCATCAACATCCCTGGATCAAGAAGCTGGGACCGCTGGGCGCCATCGCCGTTGCAGCGATCAAGTTCAAAACCGTGATTCTATTGCTGCTGACGAAGGCCCTCCAATTCAAGGCCCTGCTGTCGATGCTCGCGTTTTTCGGCGTGTATTGGGCGGCCTACGGTTGGAGATTCGCCGCCGGTTTGGTGATTGGGATTTATCTTCACGAAATGGGCCACGTCTGGATGCTGCGGCACTACGGCATGCGCGCCAGCATGCCCATGTTCATCCCCTTCGTCGGCGCATTCGTGACTTCGTATGACAGCCGCACGCCGGGTCAGGACGCGCGCATCGGGCTCGCCGGGCCTTTATGGGGCGTTGGGGCAGCGATCACGGCCCTGGCGCTATCGCGCTCTTATCCGAATCCGGCGTGGGGGCCGATCGTCGGCGTGACGGCAGTTATCAATCTCTTCGCGCTTGTTCCGGTCTGGATCTTCGACGGAAGCAAGGGCTTCCGGGCGTTGGACCTGCGCCAGCGCCTGCTGTTGATCGTTCTGGCCGCGCTGCTCTGGTATGTCACGGGCCAGACCCTGTTTGCGATCTTCATTGCGGGAGCGGGTTACCGGGTTCTGTGGAAGAAAGATTTTGCGCCCGCTCCGGACTCCGGCGCGCTGCTGGAATTCGCGGGATTGTTGGCAGTGCTGGGAGCCGTGCTCACCCTCACCCCCGCGCTTTCTTACGGCCAATAGGCAGGTCGTGCGCGGACCACCGCGCCCTTGGGCCGGTGCACCTGCACGATGATCCGGTGCAATCCGGAGTTATTCGTAGCAGCCGGGTCGAAACTCAGCAGGTATTGGCTGTGTACTTCACCGCTTAAGCGAGTTACCGCCTCCTGCAACCCAGGCAAGCGCGAGAACGAAAGATGCCGCCCTCCGGTCCACTTGGCGAACTCGTCAGCCGTGTTGCGCGTGGTCAGCCGTAGAAGCTCGACCACCCCCCCAGAGTAATCGGGCTCGATCGGGAGTGGCGTGGTGTCCTCCGCTGACGCCGTCCATGCGGTCGCCTGCGCGGAATAGGTCACCGGATACATGGTGACGTTGGCTCGCTGCACGGCTTCGATGGCCTGATCCAGTTTGGCCTTGCTTCCGCGATCGCGCGATTCGCCCAGAATCAGCATCATCCGGCGATAGCTCTCCGGAGTCTTCTCTAGCATTTTGGCGCCCTCGATGACCGCATCCAGCATTCTTCCAACCTTCAAGGTTCTTCCGTTCACCGATTCGAAGGCGCGCGCGATATCGTTCGAATCCCGGGTGAAGCCCTGCATGAGGCGGATGTCGTCGTCGTAAGCGATCACGGCAGCCTCGCCCTTTTCGCCGGCGATCAGCGGCTCGAACATCCCGCCGATCTTGTGGATTTTCTCGAGCGCAGCTTGCGAGATCCCGCTGGCCTGAATCGCGATCACCAGCGCCACCGGCGCGAGCACGGTGTCGGAGCTATCCACCTGCAACTGCCGTTGCAGCGTCCCGTCATCGTACAGCACGAAATCTTGCGGCCCAAGCCCATCGATGAACTTGCCCTGCCGGTCCGTGACGGTCACCGGCACCAAGACCAGATGCACGTTGGCCTTGATGGTTTCGTCCGGTTTGGCAGCTTCGCCGCCGACGTTAGCAGGGGTGCTCGGAGGGGTGCTCGGAGGGGTGTTCGGAGTCGAGGGTGGGTTGACCGAATCCTGCGCCAGAACGGTGGCGCAAGCCAGCGCGACCGCCAGCACGCTGCTTAGCGAGGCGCACCACCGGGCCTGCCTGCGGAACCGGGGGGCGCAAATTTTTTCGGACAGCGAGGCCGCAGGCGGCCTTGTGCGGCTGGGCACATTCATGGGACGGGATCGACGCAGATTGCGTTACCTGCTAACCATTGTCTCCAATCGCGCTAAGCTAAGTCTTCTTATGCCTGTATCTGCTTGCACTGGATGTGCTTATGTCTGACCGAATGGAAGAGCTGCGCCGCCGCCACGCCTCCGCCGAAGCCGGAGGTGGCCCCCAACGCCGCGAGCGCCAGCACAAGGAAGGCAAGCTCTCCGCGCGCGAGCGCATCGATCTGCTCCTGGACGAAGGCACCTTCGAGGAAACCGATAAACTGGTTCGCCACCACTCCCACGACTTCGGCATGCAGGACCAGGTGGTGGACGGCGACGGCTTCGTCACCGGCTGGGGTTTAATTCACGGCCGTCCGGCTTATGTCTTCGCGCAGGACTTCACCGTATTCGGCGGATCGCTCTCCCAATCCAACGCCCGGAAGATCGTCAAGATCATGGACCTGGCACTAAAAACGGGAGCCCCCGTGATCGGCTTGAATGACTCCGGCGGCGCTCGCATTCAGGAAGGCGTGTTGTCGTTAGCAGGCTACGCCGACATTTTCCTCCGCAACACCCTCTCGAGCGGCGTCATCCCGCAAATCTCGGCGATCATGGGACCCTGTGCCGGCGGAGCGGTCTACTCCCCCGCCATCACCGATTTCACCTTCATGGTGGATAAGACCAGCTACATGTTCATCACCGGTCCCGAGGTCATCAAGACCGTCACCCATGAAGACGTGACCAAGGAAGCCCTGGGTGGGGCGGTGACCCATAACTCGGTCAGCGGCGTCGCGCACTTTCTCGCCGCCGACGACGCCGAGTGCCTCAGGATGATCCGCGAGCTGTTCAGCTACATCCCGCGGAACAATCTCGATGGCGCCACGCGCATCGCCTGCACCGATCCCGCGGACCGGCAAGACCCGGAGCTCGACTCGCTTGTGCCCGCCGCGTCCAACGTTCCCTACGACATGAAGGACGTGATCCGGAGAGTGGTGGATCACGGGCAGTTTTTCGAGGTCCACGAACATTGGGCCAGGAATATTGTGATTGGGTTCGGGCGTATGGACGGAAGAAGCGTCGGCGTCGTCGCCAACCAGCCGGCGTTTCTGGCCGGCTGCCTGGACATCGATTCGTCAGTCAAAGGCGCGCGCTTCGTCCGCTTCTGCGACGCCTTCCAGATTCCGATTCTGACCTTCGAAGATGTCCCCGGCTTTCTGCCCGGCACCGCGCAGGAGTTCGGCGGAATCATTCGCCACGGAGCGAAGCTGCTGTACGCCTTTGCCGAAGCCACCGTGCCCAAGGTCACCATCATCACCCGCAAGGCCTATGGCGGCGCCTACTGTGTAATGGGATCGAAGCATCTGCGTACCGATGTGAACCTCGCCTGGCCGACCGCCGAGATCGCCGTGATGGGACCCGAAGGTGCGGTAAACATCGTCTACCGCCGCGAAATCGCCGCCGCGGGGACTCCCGCAGAGCAGGAAGCCGTGCGGCAGGCCAAGATCGAGGAGTTTCGCGAGCGCTTCGCAAACCCCTTTATCTCCGCCGAGCATGGGTTCATCGACGACGTAATCGAGCCCCACGAAACCCGGCCGCGGGTCATCCGGGCCCTTCGCTTGCTGGAGACCAAAACGGACACGATGCCCCGCAAGAAACACGGGAATATCCCGCTGTGATCCAGTCACTCTGAGAAAAGCGCCGTGCCGCTGGCACTTATCATTTGAGTGGACCCGCATCAAACCACGGACCGGCATCAAACCGACACCGAACGCACCCTACAAGCCGCTCTCGAAGCTCAGCGCGTGGAGGGTGAGGCCAGGTTCCGCACCTTCGTCGAAGCCGTCGCGGAGGGGCTGCTGCTGGTCTCCACTGATGGAACCATCCTCATGGTGAATCACCGCCTGGAAGAGATGTTCGGCTACTCCCGGGATGAACTGGTCGGCCAGCGGATGGATATTCTGGTGCCCCAACGGTACCGTGCCGCCCACGCTTCCCATCGCGACGGGTACTTTGCCGAACCGCGCATCCGCGCCATGGGCGCCGGCCGCGACCTCACCGGCTGCCGCAAAGACGCATCCGAATTCCCGGTCGAGATCGGCCTGAGCTACGTAAAAACGGAGCACGGACTGCTCGCCATGGGCCTGGTCACCGACATCACGGAGCGCAAACGCATCGTATCGGAAATCTCCCGAATCAATTCAGAGCTGGTGCGCTCCAACACGGAGCTGGGCCAGTTCGCCTACGTCGCCTCCCACGACTTGCAGGAGCCGTTGCGCATGATCACCGGTTATCTCCAATTGCTGGAGCGCCGTTATCACAACAAACTGGATGGTGAGGCCTCCGAATTCATCCGCTACGCCGTCGAAGGCGCGGTGCGCATGAAGCGCCTCATTGAGGACCTTCTAGCCCTCTCGCGCGCAGGCACCCAAGCGGCCAGTTTCCGCCCCATCGAATCCAAAGCGTTGTTCGATACGGCCTGCAACAACCTCGCTGTCGCCATCGGGGAAAGCGGCGCCACCGTCACCGCCGGGGAACTGCCCCGCATCGTCGCCGACTCGGGCCTGCTCGCACAAGTCTTCCAAAACCTGATCGGAAACGCGATCAAGTTCCGCAGCCCGGACCATCATCCGCACGTTTCTGTCTCGGCCCAACCAAGCAGCGAAAAAAGCGGCGCCGAAAAAGGTAGCAGCGAAAAAAGTAGCAGCGAAAAGAGCAGCAGCGAAAAAGGCCAAGACGGTTACGTGTTCGCCGTCTCCGACGACGGCATCGGCATTGAACCACACCACATGGAGCGCATCTTCGGCATCTTCGAGCGCCTCCACAGCTCCGACATCTACGAAGGCTCCGGAGTCGGGCTTGCCATCACCCGCCGAATCCTGGAGCGGCACGGCGGACGCATTTGGGTCGAATCGAAACCCGGCGAGGGCTCCACCTTCTTCTTCTTCATCCCCGCCCATACTGCCCAGCTAGACGCCAGCCGAGCCGCTACCGGGAAGTCCTAAGAGTTCTAAAGTGAGAGACTCGTTCGTCACAGCCCACTTATCCGTTGCTATGCCAAATTCCAGATTGCGCTCTCACCCGGTAGAAGTTCTCTTGGTCGAAGACAATCCCGGAGACGTCCGTTTGCTTCAAGAAGCCTTTAAGGACAGGAACTTCCACGGCCGCCTGCACGTGGTTCATGACGGCGAAGAAGCTCTCGCCTTCCTGCACCAGCGGGCTCCGTTTGAGGATAGTCCCCGGCCCTCCTTCATCCTTTTGGACCTGAATCTGCCACGCAAGGGCGGCCACGAAGTCTTGGCCGAGGTCAAGCGCTCCAAGGATCTGCGCCAAATCCCGGTTCTAATTCTTTCCACCTCTACCGGCCTGGACGATATCAATACCGCCTACGATCTCCACGCCAACTGCTACATCCCCAAACCGGTCGATCTCGACAAGCTGATGGAGATGAGCAAGCGCCTGGAGGAGTTCTGGCTCTGCACCGCGGTCCTGTCCACCAGCACCGCCGCCTAACCAGTGTTACTGGGGGGCCAGCTTCTCGAAAAACTTCTTGATCATCATCTTGGCGGTTGCATCGATCAGCCGCTGCCCCACCGCGGCCATGGTCCCGCCCACCTGCACGTCCCCTTCATAGGCGACAGCCGTCCCGCCCGGCGCCGCCGACAGCTTCAACAAGCCTTCGCCCATCATGAAGCCGATCTTGCCGGTGCCCTCCACCATCAATTTGAAGCTCGACGGCGGCTGCTTCTCAGCGATCTTTACCTTCCCCTCGAACGCGCCGGAAAGACTCGCCATCGCCATCTTCATCTTCATGCGGTACTCATCCGGGCCGATCGATTCCAGGCCCTCGCACCCCGGGATCGCCCGCGCCAGCACTTCCGGGTCCTGCATCATCTCGTAAGCCCGTTCCGGCGGCACAGCCAGCACGGTCGATCCGGAAATCTTCACTCCGCCCTCGCCAGAGCCTTGGCCAGCGCCCGCCCCGCGTGGATCACCGCCAGGTGCGTCCGGTACGCAGCCGACGCGTGAAGATCGGAATTCGCCTCGACCCCTTGCACCACCAGCTTCGCGGCTTCCTCGATCTCCGCCGGCGTTCCCTTACGCCCCTCCAGAGCCCGTTCCGCGTGGGTCGCACGGTAGGCCCGGTTCGAAAGACCGGTAACTCCGATGCGCACCATCCCCAGCTTCTCGCCTTCGCGCTTGACCCGCACCGCGATCCCCACCATCGCGAATCCGCTGGCCTTCTGCGCGACCTTCTGATAGCACACGCCAACTCCCGCTCCGTCGATGGGCACCACCACTTCGCGAATAATCTCGCCCGGCTCGATCGAGGTGGTGAACGTGTCCACTAGAAAATCGTCGATCGAAACGGTGCGCTCGGACTTCCCGGCGCGCAGCACCACTTTCGCCTCCAGCGCCTGCAAAGCGGCCGGATAATCCGCAGCCGGATCCGCGTGCGCCACGCTGCCGCCGATGGTTCCCCGATTCCGCACCTGCACGTCGCCGATTTGCGACGCCGTCTCCGCCAGCAACGGGCACTTCGACCGTACCAGCGCGGAGCTTTCCACGGCATAGTGCGTCGAGCCCGCGCCGATGCTTAGCGCGCCGGATTGCTCGCGAATGTAGGCCAGATCCTTTACGCGCCCCAAATCCACCACGTGGTCCGGCGTGGCCAGCCGCAGCTTCATCATGGGGATCAGGCTCATCCCGCCCGACAAAGGCTTGGCGCCGCCGTCGATCAGCTTCAGCGCTTCATCCAGACTCTTTGCAGCGGTGTATTCGAACTGTTGCGGAATCATGCCTGCCTCCCTTGTGAACCGCTCACCAGCTTCCAGATCTTCTCCGGAGTCAGCGGCATGTCGATGTGCCGCACACCCAGGTGCGACAGCGCATCCACCACCGAATTCACCACCGCCGGCGATGCCCCGATGGTTCCCGCCTCGCCCACTCCCTTCACGCCCAGAGGGTTCACCGGAGAAGGCGTCACCGTATGGCTGCTCTCGATCCACGGCATCATCGGAGCCCGCGCCACGGCGTAATCCATCAGCTCGCCCGTGACCAGCTGGCCGTTATCGTCGTAAACCGCCTCTTCCCACAGCGCCTGGCCGAGCCCTTGCGCCACTCCGCCATGCACCTGCCCATCCACAATCAGCGGATTCAGAATGCGTCCGCAATCGTCCACGGCCACATACCGCTTGATGTGAATATCGCCGGTGTCGCGATCGACCTCGGTAACCACAATATGCGCCCCGAAGGGGAACGTGAAATTGGGAGGTTCCCAGAAATAGGTCGCGACCAGTCCCGGCTCCGACCCCTGCGGCACCTTCATCGCGCGATACGCCGCGAAGGCAATCTCCTGGAACGTAACCGACTTCCCGGTCTTGTTGCAGATGCACTGCCCGCCCGACAGCGTCACGTCTTCCGATTCCAGCAGAGTCGCGCCCCACTTCTTGATCTTGACCTTCAGCTCCTGCAGCGCGAAATACAGCGCCGTTCCGCCCACCGCCGTCGACCGGCTGCCGAACGTTCCGATGCCGTAAGGCACCAGCGCCGTGTCGCCGTGCACCACCACTATGTCATCCAGGCCGATGCCCAGCTCATCCGCGGTAATCTGCGCGAAGGTGGTCTCCTCGCCTTGTCCGTGCGGCGAGATTCCGGTAGCCACGGTCACCTTCCCCGAAGGCTCGATCTTCACCTGCGAGCTCTCCCATCCTCCGGCCGGCGTCGCGGGCGACGGTCCGAACGCGCAAATCTCCCCGTAAGTCGAGATGCCAATGCCCAGCAGCTTACCCTGGCTGCGTCCGCTCGCCTGCTCCTTGCGCAGCTTGTGGTATTCCACCATATCCATCGCCTTGTGCAGCGGAGCCGCGTAGTCGCCCGAATCGTAAACCAAACCGGTTGCCGTCGGGAAGGGGAACTCCTCGTTGCGCACGAAATTCTTGAGCCGTATCTCAGCCGGGTCCATCTTGAGCTCCGCGGCCAGAATATCCACCATCCTCTCGATCCCGTGCGTCGCCTCCGGCCTGCCCGCCCCGCGATACGCATCGGTGGCCATGCAATTGGTGAACGCGCCCACAACGTCGGCGCGGATGTTCTTGGTGCGGTACAACCCTGGCATCATCAGCACGCTGAGCGTAGGAATCGCCGGCGTCAACAAGGACAGGAAGCCGCCCAGATCCTGAATGATCTTCAGCTTGATCGCCGTAATCTCGCCATCCCGTTTGGCCGCGACCTCGTAATAATCCACGTGCCCGCGCCCATGGATGGTGCACATAAAATTCTCGCGCCGCGATTCGATCCACTTCACCGGTTTACGAATCTTCATCGCGATGAACGCCAGCAAAATCTCTTCCGCATAGGTATCGATCTTGCTGCCGAACCCGCCACCCACCTCCGGCGCCACCACCCTCAGCCGGTTATCCTCCAACCCCAGCACCTGCGCCACCAGAGTCCGCACCAGGTGCGGAGCCTGCGTGGAGGTGTACATCGTCAACGCCCGCTCCGCCGCGCGCCAATCCGCCACCACCCCGCGAGTTTCCATCGCCATCGGCACCAGCCTCTGGCTGGTGATTCTCTGCCGCACCACCACGTCCGCCTCGGCGAACGCCTTATCGACATCGCCGCCTTCTTGATGGAACGTGAACGCCGTATTGTCCGGCCACTGTGGATGCACCGCGGGCGCTCCAGCCGCCAGAGCCTTCTCGGGATCCGAAACCGCCTGCGTAACCTCGTAATCCACCTCAATCAGTTCCGCCGCATCGCGCGCGATGTAGCGGTCCGTCGCCACCACCGCCGCCACCGGATGCCCCACGAAGTACACGCGATCCAGCGCCAGCAAATGATGATGCGGCACCCGCAGCCCCGGCAGCGCCGCTCCGCACGGAACCGAACCCGCATGTTCGGTGTCCTTCCCCGTAAACACGGTCAGGACCCCCTTCGTCGCCAGTGCGGCCTGCACGTTCATCGAACGAATCTTCGCGGCCCCATGCGGACTGCGCAGAATCGCCACGTAATACATCCCCGGCATTTTGATGTCGTCGACGTAGGTGGCCGTGCCGGTGATCAGGCGGGGATCTTCGCGCCTCCGGATTCGCTTGCCGATCAGGGTCTCGGGCTTAGTGGTGGTCGTCGCCATGGTCTATGCTCCCGCTACCTTCGCCGCGGCTCGCACGGCATTAACGATGTGCTGATAGCCGGTGCACCGGCAGATGTTGCCCTCGATTCCGTGCCGGATCTCCTCTTCCGTGGGATTCGGATTGCGCTCCAGAATCTGCTTGGACGCGATGATCATTCCCGGCGTGCAGAAGCCGCATTGCAGCCCGTGCTCATTCCAGAAAGCCTCCTGCATCGCGTGCAGTTTCCCGTCCGCCGCCAGGCCTTCGATGGTCACGATCCTGGCTCCATCGGCTTGCACCGCGAACATGGTGCAGCTCTTGATCGCCTGCCCATCCACCTCCACCGTGCAGGCGCCGCATAGCGAGGTCTCGCAACCGATGTGCGGTCCCGTCAGGCCCACCATTTCGCGCAGGTAGTGAATCAGAAGCAGCCGCGGCTCCACTTCGTGGGAGTAAGCGGTTCCATTGATGCTTACGTTAATTGAATGCGTCATTGTCTTGTTTACCAGATTCAGGCCGGTTCGGCGCGTCCTGGAAAATGCGCCTCTTGGAAGATACCAGATCGTGAGCGGGTACACTGAAGGGCGGTGGACCCATCCCATCTGCAACTGCTGATACGCGGTTTCTCAATCGTCCTCATCGATATCAACCTGGCCAGCGACAACGCCCTGGTGATCGCGCTGGCGGTGCGTTCGCTGCCCCCCCGGGAGAGGCGGACCGGCATGCTGATCGGCGCAGCCGCGGCGGTCGTGCTGCGGGTCCTGATCACCTTCCTCGCGGTGAAACTCCTCGACGTGGAGTTCGTCAAGCTGATCGGCGGAGCGTTCGTCCTGTGGATTGCAGCCAAGGTCTTCTCGGACACGGACGCCTCCGAAGATGCTCCGCGCAAGGCGAGCCACGTATGGCAAGCCGTGTGGTACATCGTGTTCGCCGACATCACCATGTCTCTCGACAATGTTTTGGCGATCGCCGGCGCGTCGAAGGGCAATCTGGGGCTGATCGTGTTTGGTCTGGCCGTCAGCATTCCATTTGTGGTCCTGTCCAGCAACCTACTGGTGCTGCTGATCAATCGCTTTCCCTGGACGCTATACCTGGGGTCTGCGATTCTCGGCTGGGTCGGCGCGGACATGATGGTTACCGACGGCTTCGTAACCCGAACGCTGAATCCCTCGACGTTCCTGATGCTGGCGATCAAGATTGCCGCGGTCGCCCTGGTGCTCGCCGCCAGCCGCGTTCTGGCGAAACCGAAGAAAGCTTAAACCGCCCAGGCCGTCTCGGTCTCCTGCGCCACCCCATCCACCAGCCGCAACGCGCCCTGCGCCAGCGTCGCCGAACGGGTTCCTGGCAACACCACGCCGCTCAGATTCAGCGGATCGGCGGCCGCAATCTCGATTAATTCTCCAGAAGCCGGCACAGGCCCTGCCGCGCCCCGAAGCTGTGAGAAACGATTCGCGGCGGCGTCCGTTGTGCCGGCGAATTCCTTAGACGGCTCCGTGCGGCGCAGATGCCGCAACAGATCCAGAGCCTCCGGCCGCGCGAACTGTTCCCCTACGAATCCCGAAACAAACCGCCCTCCGCGAATTTCCCCGCGAGCCTCCATCCGCCGGTATACCAATAGCAGCTCGCGCCACGCCGGAGCCAGACTCTCGCGCGCCAGAAGATCGCGGAACACCACGCCCCACCGCTCCAGCAACTGCTTCGCAAAGAACTCCGGATCGGCGCCTTGCGCGGACCGCGCCAGCAGCGCCCATCGCCCCGCCGCATGTCTCGGACGCGAATTTCGTCCCCGCCCCTCGCCCCGGCGCCGCTTCGGATCGATCAGCGAGCGCAGGTTTTCAAACCCGTCCGCGGTCACAATCCCAGCCGCAGCCAGCTCCCACAGGCCATCCTCGACTTCGCTGGCCAATCGCCCGGTGATGCGCAGAATCTCATCGAAGAACAACGCGCCGCGCGATTCCAGCGCCGCGAAAATATCCCGAGCCTGATGCGACAGCGCCGGACTTGGATGAGCCGCCGGCAGCAGCGCCGCCGCATCCGCCCGCAAGAACAGCGCCACTGGAGCGACCCTGGTCGGCCGGACCCTCCGCGGCTCCTCCCGCTCCAGCGCGGGGTGCGGCGACAATCGTCCCCACTGAACCTCGCCCGAAAGACACAACCGGTCCAGCCACTCCGGATCGTACTCCACCATCCGCTTCGGCAGAACCGCGGACTCCCACGCCGCCGCCGAAATCTCACAGCCCTGAAGCTGCCGCAACACCTGAAACAATCCGTCGACCCCGTGCAACTGCGTGCCGCGCGCCACATGTTGCCATCCGCACAGAAACCGCATGAATTGCGCCGCGGTCACCGGCTCGATCTCCTGGCGCAACCGATGCAGCGTCAGCCGGTGAATCCGCGCTAGAATCCGCCGGTGACAGAACTGCAAATCCTTGGCGTCCGGAGAGAAATGCCCGCGCAGAATCTGCCCCTCGGCTTCCAACTGCCCCAGCGCAGCCTCAACCGCATCCAGCGGCAGCGCCAGCCGCTCGGCGATCTCTCGCCCGGTGAACGGCCCGATGGAATCCGACCACCCCCGGAGGATGCTCACCGCGTCGTCTACACAATCCGCGCGCTCCGTCGCGATCCAGAACTCCCGCCCCTCGCGTTGAGTCACCCGAGCCCGTCCCGTGCGCCGCAGTTCCTCGATCCATCCGCGCCATTCGCTTTGCGCCGGCAACAGAATCAAAGTCAGCAGCGCGTCGTGCAGCTCATCCGCATCGCGGACCACCGGCCACGACTCTTCCGCCACTTCGAGCAATCGCCGCCGGATCCAGCGCACCCAGGCTCGCTGCATCCTCCGCGGGAAGCGTTCGCCGCAACTGCACCGCCCGCGTCCGCCGCTCCTCGATCGGCGCGTCGTCCAGATACGCGTACGGATTCGCATTCAGAATCTCGTGGCAGAACGGCGACGGCTCGCGGGTGTCGATCGCCACCGTCTTGATCGACCCCTCGGCGATGCGCTCCAGGATCGCTTTCAGCCCATCGATGTCCATCGCCTCATGCAGGCAATTCGAGATGGTCTCATTCACCAGAGGATGATCCGGAATGCGAATCTCGCCGGTCAGATTTTCCGCGCACGCAACCTGGTCCGGAAACACCGCCGCCAGCAGATCGTCGGCGCGAATGCGCTGGATCGGTGGAGGCACCTTGCGCCCGCCCGCGAAACGCGGCACCGCCAGCGCTCGCGACGCATTCCACTTCCAGCGCGCGCCGAACATCGGAGAATCGAGCAGCGCCTGTGTCAGCACATGCTCCACATTGCCGGGTGTCAGAAAACTGAACACCAGCTCCAGCGGGAACGAATGTTGATCGCTCAACGAAAGCACCAACCCGTTGTCCGTCGCCGCGGCTTGCAACTCAAAGTTAAATGTCCGGCAGAAGCGCTTGCGCAGCGCCAATCCCCACGCCCGGTTCACGCGAGACCCGTAGGGCGCATGCAACACCAACTGCATCCCGCCGGCTTCATCGAAGAATCGCTCCGCCACCACCGTTTCCTGCGTAGGAACCGCGCCCAGCGCGTTCGCCCCGGCGCGCACGTACGCCACGGCCTGTTCCGCTCCGCTGCGATCCACGCTGCACTCCCGCTCCAGCAACTCCACCCCGCCCGCTCCGGCCGCGGCGATGTCGTCGCGCAGCTTCGACACCTCCGCCGATAGCTCTCGCGTCCGCCCTGGAGCTTCGCCCCTCCAGAACGGAATCGACGGCGCCGCGCCATGCGCATCCTCCACGCGCACCCTCCCCGGCTCCACGCGCTTGATCCTCCACGAGGTGGTTCCCAGCAGGAACACGTCGCCCACCAGGCTCTCCACCGCAAAATCCTCATCCACGGAGCCCACCACGTGCTCTTCCGGCTGCGCGATCACTTGATACTGCGCCGTATCCGGAATCGCGCCGCCATTGGTGATGGCGATCAACCTCGCCCCGCGCCGCCCGCGCACGCGATGATTGACCCGGTCATGATGCAGCAGCGCGCCGCGCCGTCCCCGCGACGTCGCGATCCCCTCGGAAAGCATCTCCACCACCTGATCGAACTCCGCGCGCGCCAAATCGCGATACGGCCACGCCCGCCGGACCAGCGCGAACAGATCTTCTTCGGCGAAGTCCTCGCAGGCCGCCATGGCGGCAATCTGCTGCGCCAGAATATCCAGCGGCGCGCGCGGCATCTCCAACCGGTCGAGCTCGCCCTTCCGCATCGCCCGCACCACCGCCGCGCACTCGATCAAATCGTCGCGAGTCCCCGCAAAGAATCGCCCTTGGGAAGCACGGGGGCCGACAGGGCCGCGGCCGCTCAAACCGGAACGTGTCCCGCCCGATCCCGCCGCGCCAGGCTCCGTTGTGCCGGCCGGGCCTTCAAGAGCTCCGGATCACCCGGCGTGTGCCCCGCCCTGCCGACACGCTGCAGACCCACGGCAATCGACCGTGGCGAACCGATCTGGCAGACCAGATCCACCGTGCCGATGTCGATGCCCAGCTCGAGCGACGCCGTCGCTACCACCACTCGCAGCTCACCGTTCTTCAGCTTCTGTTCGGCTTCCAGGCGCAGACGCCGCGAAAGGCTCCCATGATGCGGCAGCACGGCTTCTTTCCCAAGCCGCTCGCCCAAGATGGTGCGCCACGCGTTCCGACAATTTCCGCGTATTGACGAACACCAGCGTGGTGCGATGCTCCAGCGCCAGCGCGGCAAGCCTGTCGTAGATCTCGCCCCACATCTCCGTGCTGGCCACGGCGCCCAGCTCATCGCGCGGGACCTCCACCGCCAGATCCAACATCCGCCGCGTGCCGGACTGCACCACCTTCGCCGCCGGACTCAAGAAATGCGCGACCTCTTCGATCGGATTCACCGTCGCCGAAAGCCCGATCTTCTGCAGCGGACGGCCTGTCAAGGCTTCGAGTCTCGCAATCGACAAAGCCAAATGAGCCCCGCGCTTGTCTCCGGCAACCGCGTGGATTTCATCCACGATCAGGGTCCGCACCGATTCGAGCATCTTGCGCGGCCCCGCGGCCGTCAGCAAAATGTATAGCGATTCCGGCGTGGTCACCAGAATGTGCGGAGGTCTCCGGCTCATTTTCTGACGCTCAGCGGCGGGAGTGTCTCCGGTGCGCGCGGCCGTTCGAATCTCCGGAAGCTCAATCCCCTTCGACCGCGCCAGCTCCGCGATCCCCGCCAGCGGCACATCCAGATTCTTGTGTACGTCGTTGGTCAAGGCTTTCAGCGGCGACACATACAGCGTGTGAATCCGATCGGTAAGTTCGCCCGCGCGAGCCTGGCGCACCAATTGGTCGATCGCTGTCAGAAATGCCGCCAGCGTCTTGCCCGCTCCGGTCGGCGCGGAGATCAGCACGTCGCGCCCGGCTCGAATTTCCGGCCAGCCAAGCCTCTGCGGCTCCGTTACCGCCGCAAAGCGGGACTCGAACCATTCGCGAGTCAGGGAATCGAAACCATCCAACGGCATACTGCGCCCCTTCAGAGTACCAACTCGCTACGATGGGCCGAGCCGCGTTATGCTTATTGGCATGAAAGCGATCCGGGCCGCCCTGCTTGCGGCCATCGCACTGCCCCTGGCTTCTGCCGCCTCCATTCACACATTATTGATCGACGGCGCGAATTGGACGGCGCAAACCGCGCCGCTCAAAACCATCCTTCAGGCCGCCGACCTCGCGCATGTGGACGTTCTTACGTCCCCCGCCAAAGGCAACCCCTTTGACCCTCCCTTCGACCGTTATAAAGTAATCGTCCTGAATTACGGCGGGGAGGATTGGCCGCTCACCGCCATGGCCGCCCTCGAAAAATATGTCCAGAACGGTGGAGGCCTGGTGGTGCTGGCTTCGGGAGACTCCGCGTTCCCTTCGTGGACCGAATACAACTTGATGATCGGCGTCAGCGGTGCGCCCAATCGCGACAAGCCCGCCGGCCCGGTTTGGTTTTACAAAGGCGAGAACCTCGCCTTCGATGACGCTGTTCCCGGCGCGGCCGGCCAAGCTCCGCAACCCGATCAACCCTTCGTGGTCACCATCCGCAACACGGAGCATCCCATCGCCAAGGGCCTTCCGCTGATCTGGATGCACTCGACCGACACGCTTGCGGGAAATCTGCGCGGGCCGGGCAAGAACATGGTGGTGCTGGCGACCGCGCACTCCGATAAAGACCACGGCGGCACCGGCCGCGACGAGATGGCGCTATTGGCCGTCACCTATGGCAAGGGCCGCATCTTCCACACGCTGCTCGGCCGGACCGCCGATGGCGTCGCCTGCGTTGGATTCCAAACCGTTCTGCAACGCGGATTGGAGTGGGCCGCCACCGGCAAAGTCACCCAGCGCATCCCCACGGATTTCCCGCGTGAAGACAAGCCCTCGCTGCGTCCGGTAAAATAACCGGCGCATGCAGACCGCGCCCGTCCGACCAGTTTCCACCCGTCCTACCCACGCCCGCCACATCGTTCTCGCCCTGACCGTTGCCGCGTACTTCATCACCTATATGGACCGCGTGGTGTTCTCCCAGGCCGCGCCGGAGATTCGCAAAGACCTGGGCCTCTCCCTGGTCCAGATGGGCGCGATTCTGGCCGCATTCCGCTATAGCTACGCCATTTTTCAAGTCCCAGGAGGATGGCTGGGCGACAAAATCGGCCCCCGCCGCGCTCTCACTTTAATCGTCGGCTGGTGGAGCATCCTCACCTCGCTCACCGCCGCAGGATGGAGCTTCGCATCGCTCTACGTCATCCGCTTCGTCTTTGGAATCGGCGAAGCCGGAGCCTTCCCCATCGCGACCCGCTCCCTTTCCCGCTGGATTCTGCCCTCGGAGCGAGGCTTTGCGCAAGGCGTCACGCATGCCGGATCGCGCCTGGGAGGCACCGTCGCACCGATTGTTGCTTTCTTGATCCTTCACTATGGCTGGCGCATGCCCTTCTGGGCGTTCGGAGGCATCGGCCTGATCTGGTCCGCCGCCTGGTTTCTTTACTATCGTGACACTCCCGAACAGCACCACGGCGTGAACGCAGCGGAGCTCGATAAAATCCACTCCGCCACCGGCGGGCCAGGCAAACCGGTAGGCCACGCCGTTCCCTGGAGGCGAATCCTCGCCAGCCCGGTGCTGTGGCAGATCTCGGCGATGTACGTCTGTTACCAGGTGTTGCTCGCCTGGTATACGGATTGGTTTCCCACTTTCCTCACCGACGGGCGCGGCTTCAGCGCGCATGATCGCGGCACGTTCACCGCATTCTCCTGGATTGCGGCGGCCATCGGGAACCTCTCCGGCGGCTGGCTGACGGATCAGGTTCTGCGCGTTACCGGCGACGTCAAACGCGCGCGGCGGTTGGTCGGCGTCCTCGGTTTCCTCATCGCTGCGGTTGGAATCTATTCGTCCACGCTGGCCAAAGACCCCAAAACCTGCGTCTACCTGAACTTCATCGCCTTTGCGGCCTCCGAAGTCACCGTCTCTGTTTCTTGGGCAATTCCGCTCGATATCGCCGGCGATTACGCCGGCTCTGCCGCCTCAGTCATGAACTGTTGCGGTAACCTGGGAGGCGCGATGTTCAGCCAGATCGTCCCGTATCTGGTCAAAGCGTCGGGATGGAACATGCCTCTAGTGGTCTCCTCCGTTGTGGCCGTCGCGGGAGCGCTCATCTATTCACGGGTGGATGCGAGCAGGAAGGTGGTCTTCGCCGAATGAAACAAGCGCTTTTCATCTCGGCGATTCTCGCCGCCGCGGCAGTTGCGCAAACCGGAACCAAGTCGCTCGACTTCGAAACCTTCCGTACCAAGGTCGAGCCCATCTTCTTGAAGAAGCGCCCCAATCACGCCCGTTGCGTCGCCTGCCACGCGGCCAGCGCCAGCAACTTCCACTTGGTGCCGCTCTCACCCGGAGCAACCACCTGGACCGAAGCCCAATCCCGCATGAATTTTGAAAGCGTCTCGCATCTGGTTGTCCCGGGAAATCCGGACAAGAGCCACTTCCTGATTCACCCTCTTAACCCCGAGGCCGGCGGCGACGATTTCCACGGCGGCGGCCATCAGTTCGATTCCAAAGACGACCCGGATTGGCAGACCATCGCGGACTGGATTCGCGACGCGAAGTAGAGTCAGTTCTCCGTGGGGGCCTTTTCTCCGCTATCAACTACCACGACCTCGACAGGTCCCTTCTTCGCCACCAGCTTCAATCCGAGCTGCTCCTCCACTGCGGTGACAATATCGGGAGCATCGGAATCCGACGCCGGAGGCGGCTGTTGGCCGGGCGGCGCGGCGGCGGGACCCTGTGGACGAAACTCCAGCGTGTAGTCGTAGTAGCCGTCGAGTCCCGTCTTGTCGATCACCGGACGGCCTAGCTCGTTGCCCAGGGTAAGTGCCAATCCGGGCATTCCACCGACGGTAGCCCGGGCTGCGGCGATCCGGCGAGTTGGCCCGCCCATCGTAAGAACAATCCCGCCGGGCGGTGGGATCGGGTTGCCATCCTTGCCGAAGTTCGGCTTGCCGCGCTCTGGCGTCGGCGCGTTTGGATCCTCCACGTACGGTTTCAGTTTGGAGCCGCCCTTGCCCACGGTCAGCTCGTACAGCGGCATCTCTCGCGCCTCGCGGTGCACCACCAGCTTGAAGCGGTCGGCCAGCAGATTCTGGAGCATTACGTTGACCTGCTCCTTGGTCGCGCCGGGCGGAACTTTCGCCGTGATGTCGTAGTGTTCGGAGTCGATCCAAGGTGGTCCGAAGATCTGATTGGCCGGCAACCCATAGGCGGTCAGCAGCAGAAGCTTCATCGTGATGTATTGGAAGTTCATCCGCTCCGGGTCGGAGGTGCCGGGCCCCCCTCGCGGACGCTGGCCGCCCGGCACAAAAGGCGCTGCGGCCCGCACGCTCGCGGCGTCGAATTCGAGCTTCGCTGTCGGCGTGGTGGCAGCCGCGGCCGGAGCCTGCTTCACTTGCGCGATCAGTTCAGGAGGCCGCGGTATGACCAGCGCGGGCAAGGACGAGAGCCGCAGCAACGGCGGCAGCCGCTCGATCGTCCCACTCGCAAACAGCGCCGCTGGAATCGCGCATACCAGACCCGCGAGCGCCAACCTCGCCCGCGATACCCGCGGAGCCCGCACACCCGCAACGATCCTCTTAATCCGCTCGGGCAGATAAACCCCCGGCATCGCCATCGCGACCACGTTCACCCGTGCGCCTTCGCGCTCGACGTTTCTTGCGAGGTCAAGCAGACACATCGAATACTCGCGAGCATCGTGACCCTGCTCGATCACCGCCGCGTCACAAGCTTCTTCCGCCAAAGCGCCGAGCCTCCGCTCCAACCACCACGCCAGCGGATGGAACCAGAACAAAGCTCGATTGAACAGGGCGATCCATTGAAACAGAGGATCGCGCCGCCGCACGTGTTCGCGCTCATGCGCCATCACTGCGGCGAGTTGCTCGGCCGGCCACTCCTTAGCCGACTCCGGCGAAATGATTCGCGGCCGCAGCAAGCCGACCGTCACCGGCACCGCGCAGCTCGCGCTCGTCAACCGTCGAGCGCGGATGGTCCCGACGGCCAAACGCAGCAATAGCACGAGCGCGCCTAGAACATACACGCCGAGCAGCACGCCGCTCCAATCGAAATTCGCCCGCGGAGCTTGCGCAAGCGGAACCGTCTCACCAACCTCGATGTCGGGAATCGCAGGCGCGGCCGATTCCGCCACCGGCAGCGCAGGCAAAACCGGAACCCTCGCCTTCGGCCCGAAGGCCATCCACCCGGGCAGCGCCAGCATCGCGACCATCACGCCCACCCACGCGGCGTGCTGCACGGCGGCTCGCCGGATGCGAAGCAATCGCAAGCCAACACCGATCACCAGCGCAATCAGCGCAGAACGTACGACGAACTCCACCAGCAGGCGTGACATCTCATTTGCCTCCCTTGGCGTTCCGAACGAAATCCTCCAATCGGTCGATCTCGCCCTTGCTCAGCATCTTCCCCTCGACCATTCCGCTCACCAGGTCTTCCACCGACCCCTTGCAAAACCGGTCGATAATCTGCCGCACCGCGCGAGCCGCCAGGCTCCGCGCCGGCTCCGCGGCGTGATAAACGTACGCCCGCCCCTGTTCCTCGTGCCGCAGATAACCCTTCTGCTCCAGCCGCCGCAGAATCGTGCGCACACTGGTCTCCTTCAGCTCCCGCTTCCTGGAAACCACTTCGTAGACCGCTTCCACCGGACATGGGCCCGAGTCCCACACCACCTGCATGACTTCGCTTTCCAGCTCAGTAAGCGGAGCTCGAACGCGCGCGCCCGAACGGGTCACCCTTGTCATGGTACAGAATGTACCTGAAATCGCCGAACCTGTCAATCCCTCTTTGTAAAGAAAAATCCAGGGAGGACTTTACGGAACAACTACGGTGCCGTTGCGCTTCGGCACCTCACCCACCGGAATCTGAGCGACTTCCTTGCGCGAAGCCGTGTCCACCGCGGACACCATGTTCAGGCCGGAGTTCGCCACGTACACCGTTTTCCCATCCGGAGTGAACGTCACCCAGTCCGGAACCTTCCCGGTTTTGACGTACCCCAGCACCTTCAGATCCGGCAGCGAGTATTCGAAAATCCCGCTGGCGATCGAGCTGTTCACCCACATCGTCTTGTTGTCCGGCGATACCGCGATTCCATGCGACGGAGCGGCGGACTCCGCCTTCCCATTCACCGGCTCATCCGGCAGCTTCACCGTCTGCGCAACCTTGTGCGATTTAAAATCCACTACGATGAACCCGTGCAAATTCGAAAGCTGCGCGTAAATGTGCGCCGTGGACCCATCCGCCGCTTTGTCGAACGCCATCGGCCGCACCCCCGCCTCCACCGGCAGCTCCCAGGCGATCTCCTGCGTCTTCTCGTCGATCACGGTAATCATCTTGCCCGGAATCGACCCCGCCACCACGTATTTCCCATCCGGCGTCACATACGTGTTGTGGATCGCGCCCTTCACGGGAATCGACTTGGCCAGCTTCATCGTCGCCGTATCGATCACGTCCACCGCGCCGGGAGCCACCGCAATCCCCACGAACGCGTACTTGCCGTCATTCGAAACCGACAGATTATTCGGATGCCCGCTCAGCATCGCCTTGGCGATCAATTTCCCCGTCTTCGTATCCGTCGCCCACAGCGTGCTCTCGGATTCGCACGTTATGTACGCCCGCTTGCCGTCCGGAGAGAAGGCCACGCCATGCGGCACCTCGATTCCCTCCACTTTCAGCACCACTTTGTTGGTGACCGGATCGATCACATCCACATGGTCGCCAGCGCTGTTGGTCTGATAAATCCGGACCGACCCGGCGAACACAGGCAGAGCAAGCAGAAAGACAAGCGTACGTTTCATGAAACGGAGCTTATCACTTCTGAATCTCGCCCGCAAAGCGGAGCGCGCGACAAACGGAGCGCGCGGGCCGCTTACCCGCCTATTTCTAAGGCTGCCCGCGCGCCCTTCGCGGGCTTCAGCAAATCGCGAACAAGCACCGCCGGGTGCAGCGCCCTGGCGCCGCTCAGATCCTTCACCTGCTGCCGGCAGGACGTCCCCGGAGCCACCAATACTTCGCCCGGCTTCATCTCCCGCACTGCTGGAAGTAACTTTCGATTCGCGATCGCCACGGACACATCGTAATGATCCCGGCTGTATCCAAACGATCCCGCCATCCCGCAACATCCGGCATCAAGATCGACGACATTCGCGCCCGGAATCAGCTTCAGCAGGGCCGCCGTGGCGGGCAACAACCCCAGTGACTTCTGATGACAGTGCCCATGCAGCAAAATTTTCGACGGTCCCTCGCGCAGCGGCAAATCCAATGTGGCCGCGTACTCTTCGAACAACTGGCACGCCTGCGCAACTGTCCGAGCTCTTTCCTGCTGTTCCCCGCGCAGCAGCGAAGGAATGTCTTCCTTCACCGCCGATAAGCAGCTCGGCTCCAGAAACAGAATCTTTTCTCCGCGCTGCGCGATGGGATGAAGCCCCGCCACCAGCCGCTCCGCGCCCTCACGAGCCTCCTTCAGCAGCCCTTGCGAAATCATCGGCCGTCCGCAGCACCCCGGCTTCACCACCTCCACGCCGCACCCGCCGCGCTCCAGCACCTCCACCGCCGCCACGCCGATCTCCGGATGGTAATGATTCAGAAACGTATCGTTGAACAGCGTTACTCTTTGAGGCCGGCTGACTGCCGGCCGCCTCCGCCACCAGCGCTCGAAGGTCTGCCGCTTCCACTCCGGCGCGGGCCTCTTCAAGAACCACCGCGACGGAAAACTCGCCCAATTCGATAGCGGCGCGAACCGGCTGCCCCACACCGAAAGCTCCGCCACGTGCCCCAACAACTTGGTCCGCAGCGGCGTTCCATGCCGCTCCCAATACCCCGCCAGCCATTCGCTCTTGAACGTCGCGACGTCAACGTTAACAGGGCACTCCGATTTACAAGCCCGGCACTCCAGGCACAAATCCAGCACCTCGAAAACGCCCTGGTCCGTCAGCCCCGCTTCGCCCAACTGCCCGCTCATCGCGAGCCTCAAAACATTCGCCCGCCCCCGCGTGGTGTGCTTCTCATCGCGCGTCGCCATGTACGACGGGCACATCGTTCCCGCCAGCTTCTTTCGGCACGCACCCACTCCGCTGCACATCTCCACGGCGCCGTTCATCCCCCCAAACGGCGCGAAATCGAAAAATGTCTGCGGCGGCTTAGCCTCATACTTCGCCCCATAGCGCAGATTCCCGGTCATCGGCGGCGCATCCACAATCTTTCCCGGATTGAAGAGCCCTCGCGGATCCGCAGTCTGCTTCAGTTCCCGGAACGCCTCGTAAACCGCCTCCCCGAACATCTGCTTCATGAACGGACTCCGCACCAGCCCGTCGCCATGCTCGCCCGAAAGCGCCCCGCCGAATTCCAGCACCAGATCCGCCACGTCTTTCGCGATCGCCTCGAATTGCCGCACGCCCTCCTCGGTCTTCAGGTTCACCACCGGCCGCACGTGCAGACACCCCACCGAGGCATGCGCATACAGCCCCGCCGTCGTCTCGTGCGTCCGCAGCAATTCCAAAAAGCGTCCGATAAACTCGCTTAGCCTTTCTGGCGCCACCGCCGTGTCCTCGACAAAGGAAATCGACTTGGCGTCGCCCTTCATCGCCATCGACAATCCCAGAGCCGCCTCGCGCAAGCTCCAAATCCGAGCCTGCTTGGCCAAATCCGTCTCGGGATGAAAATGCTCGCCCAACCCCCGCGCTCGCAAATCCGCCTCCAGCGCTTGCAAGCGCGGCGGAAGATCCTCCGCCCGGTCCGCATAGAACTCCACGCACAAAGTCGACGCCGGATCGCCCTCGATAAACTCCTTACGAATCGCGTCAAGCCCCTGATTCTGCCGCGTGTGATCGAGAATCGCCCTGTCCATCACCTCAATCGCGGAGGGCGAATGTTGCAGGATCACCGGCGCCGCCGCCAGCGACTCCAGCAAATCGCCGAAGGTGATCACCATCGCCGCTTTCGCCTTCGGCAGAGGCACCAGCTTGACCTTCGCCTCCAGCACGATGCCCAGCGTCCCCTCGGAGCCCACCATGAGCTTGGAGAGATTCACCGGCTTCGCCGCATCCGTGAATTCGTCCAGGTTGTATCCGCCGACGCGCCGCAGGACCTTGGGAAATCTCCGCTCGATCTCCGCCGCGTGCCGCGAGGCCAACTCCAGCACCTTCGCGTACAACCTCGCCTCCAGCGTTTCGCCCTTGGGAACCTGCTCCCGAGGCGTATCGCGAAACGCCGCTACTGTCCCGTCCGCCAGCAGCACCGTCTGCTCCAGCACGTGGTCGATCGTTTTGCCGTAGATCACGCTGCGCGCGCCGGCCGAGTTGTTCGCCATCATCCCGCCGATCGTCGCCCGGCTGGCCGTCGAAATATCCGGCGCGAACCGGAGCTTCAGCGGAGCCAGTTGCGCGTTCAACTCATCCAGCACGATCCCCGGCTCCACGCGAGCCCAGCGCTCCTCCGCGTTCACCTCCAGCAGCCGGTTGTAGTATTTCGAGATGTCGACTTGCAGCCCTTCGCCGATCGCCTGCCCCGCCTGCGAAGTCCCGCCTCCGCGCATCGTAATCGGGCAGGAGAAACGATTGCAGATCTCGACGATCCGTACGATATCGCCGCGCGTCTTCGGAATCGCCACGCCCACGGGCTTGATCTGGTAGACGCTCGCGTCGGTGGAGTAAAGCGCGCGTGAAATCTCGTCGAAGCGGACCTCGCCCGAAATCGAGCGTTCCAGCTCGGCCTTCAGCGCCAGCGGATCCACCCCTCCCGCTACGGGCGGCATGCCGCCAAACCTTCGCGCAGCCGGTCGAGGCCCCCGCTCAGCGTCTCTCCGCCGCTCGCGAACGACACGCGCAGCGTCCCTTCGCCTCCTTGTCCGTACGCGGCGCCGTGCACCACCACCACTCCGTGATCGTTCATCAACCTCCGCCGGATTTCATTCGAAGGAAGCCGCAATCCGCGCACATCCGCCATCGCGAAGAATCCGCCCTCCGGTTGCAGCATGGTCACGCCGGGAATTTCATCCAGCCGCCACAAGACCTGTTCCCGCCGCCGCGCGTACTCCTCTCGCATCACCGCCACGCACTCCTGGGGGCCTGAGAGAGCCTCCGCGGCCGCATCCTGCACGAACATCGAAGGACCGCGGCTGGATTGCGCCAGAATCAAATACATCGCGTGGATCACCGCGGCGGGACCCGCGCAATATCCCACGCGCCAGCCCGTCATCGCGTAGGTTTTCGAAAGGCTGTTGATCAGCACCGCTCGCTGCCGGAGTTGCGGAAACGCCGTCAATGGCGAAACGTGCTTCCATCCCTGATACACGATCGCCTCATAAATCTCGTCCGTGATCAGCGCCACGTTGCGCTTCTCGCAAAAGTCCGCGACCGCGGCCAATTCTTCCTGGTTCATCACGGAGCCCACCGGATTCCACGGCGTATTCAGAATCAACACGCGCGTCGCCGGCGACCACGCGGCCTCCAGATCCTCCGCCGTCAGGGCAAAACGTCCATCCGCGATCCTCGAAGCCACGCCGCGGATCCGTCCTCCCGCCAATCGGATCGGCGATTGATACGCATCGTACACCGGATCGGGCAGCAGCACTTCATCGCCTTCTTCGATCAGCGCCATCAACGCGGCATAAATCCCCAGCGTCGCTCCGGTCGTGGCCAGGATCTCGGTCCCTGGGTCGTAACTCAGCTGATTATCCCGCTCCAGCTTCATCGCCACAGCCTCGCGAAAAGTCTTCTCGCCGCGATTATCCGGATACGTCGTGCGCCCATTGGCGAGTGCTCGCGTGCACGCCTCGATCACGTGAGCGGGCGTCTTCAGATCCGGCTCGCCCCGCATCAAAGAGACCAGGTTCTTGCCGCGCGCCTGGGCCTCGCGCACCTCCGCCAGAATGGCGTTTACGGCAGTGGGTTTCAGGGCGGACAAACGGTCCGCTAACGGCAATGTTTCAGTCAAACTAGGTCTGAGCATAACACGGCTTACTTGGCAGCCTCGCTGGTGAAGACGGCGATGCTTCCATCGTCGTACAACTTCTCCGGCGAGTCCTGCATCATCCGATCCAACCGCCGCGTCATCGCCAGCCGCGCGGCATTCACACGCCGCATAAAGTCCGGACCCTCCGCCATCCCGTCCAGATAACTTTCGTCGTCCATGTTGGCGTACCCGCCATATTCATAGATGAAGTACCGCGCGTCTTCCGGAATCTTCGACCATGGCGCGATCAACCCCGCTCCCGGCTCGACATCGGCCAAGGAATTCCGCCTGTAATCGAGATAGAACGGCGTGTTAATCCACACCACGGCGAGCTCGCCCGCCGGGACCTTCGCCTGCGCCGCCTCCACTCTCTGCCGCATGTCCCCGTACAACACCTCGCGGTTGTAATCGAGATATTCTTGCGTCGGCGCGAGCCAGGAAAACGCCAGCTCCGACCCCGATCGCACGGCCTGCTCCACCCGGTCGCGCAAGGCGGGCAAAAACAGAATCAGCGGCACGCCCGCAATCGCGTACGGAACCCAGCTCGTAACCCACTTGCGCGAAGACACGGCCGCTCCAAACGCCACCGGCGCAGTCCCAATTGCAAACGGCGTAAAGTAGCGGATCGCCTGATCGTAGCCCGCGTTTCGCGGACCCGTGACGTAGACCATGATCACGTAGCCCGCCACCATGGCGAAGCATCCCAGAGCCGTCCTGCGTTTGGCCCTCCACATCATCGCTCCGCAAACTCCAATCGCGATCATCAGCACCGTATACGCCAGCGGCGGCGAGCCGTAATCCAGCGGCACAATCGAAAAGATGTTGAAGCTCCCGCTGTCCCGCACGCCCTGATCCGCGATCGCCGCCCCGCCATGAAGAAACTGCACGTAATGCGGCGCGTGCACTAGAATCCACGGCGCTAGAAACAGGGCCGCGAACCCCGCGCTTCGCAGCTTCCGCGTGGCGATAAAATGCAGCGCCACAAACAGCACGAACGTGCCCTTCATCGCGATCAACGCCGCGTACAGCAAGCCGAGCACCGCCGCGCTCTCCTCCTCCAGCGCCGCCATCATGAGAAAGCTGGCCGTGTACAGCGCGGAGATGTTCACAAATTGGGGATTGATGACGAACACACTCAGCGTCGCCAGAATGTTCTTGTACTGGCTCGCCAGCATCATGCACAGGAACAGTCCTAACGCCGCGCCCACGCCGTTGATGTAGCGGATCGGGAAGAACGCGACCGCGAAACCGTCAAGAAACGCCTGCCCGCCGAGCGTGTCCAGGCCGATGTCGCTGAGAGGGCTTCCATAGACCGTTCCCGTCTCCAGCATCCGCACCGGATGGGCGAAATACTTCTGATAATCGTCGTGGAAGTTGTACGCCCGCGGCGGCACCTGCGTGACGATGACAAACACCAGCACCGCAGCCGGCAGCGCGAACCACGACAAGTCGCGCAGCTCCCATTTTCGGCGGCCCATGACGCCGAACACGACTCCGGCCGCCGCTACGGTCGCCAGAGCCCAGGGATGCGCCAGCCTCGCCAGGTTTAGCGCCCCGCCGACGAACACCAGTGCGGCCATCCCTGTAGCCGCCGTCGCGGCCCAGCCGGCCTCCGCCGCCCGCAGCACGCGCCGAGCCGCCCAGCCCCAACCGTAGAGAACAAACGCCGCCAACGCAAGAACCGCCAGCGCCAGCGCGACCCTCATCCGCCGTTACACACCCAGCTCGGTGAAGACTTCCTTGGCGATGCGGAAGCTGTCCACGCCCGCCGGCACCCCGCAATAAATCGCCACTTGCAGGAACACCTCGCGAATCTCTTCCTTGGTCACGCCGTTGGTCAGCGCACCCTTGATGTGCATCTTCACCTCATGCGGACGGTTCAGCGCGCTGAGCATTGCCAGATTCAGCAGGCTCCGGGTCTTCTTATCCAGCCCCGGCCGTCCCCAGATCTCGCCCCAGCAATACTGCGTCACGATCTCCTGCAGCGGACGGTTAAAATCGTCCGCCGATGCGATCGCCTTATCCACAAACTCCGCACCCAGCACGCTCTTGCGGATGCTCAAACCTTTTTCGAACATTTCTTTTTCCATCGTTCTCCTCTTCTTATAAAACCGCCGGCACAACGGAGCCTGGCGCGCCTCGACCTAACGGACGCCTAAGGCATGCGGCGCCCACGCCGGCCCTATGCCGGCTACTTCGTCTTCGAGCCGACCGTCACGCCCGCCCACTGTTCCACCACTTTGACCACATCGGTCATGTCGGCTTCCGGTACGGTCGCTTCGGTGATGCCCATCAACTGCCGCACCGCGCTTCCCACAATCATCGGAACGCCCATCGCCTCGGCCTCCTCCAGGCACATGCGCAGATCCTTGTTCATCAGGTTCATCGCGAAGCCCAGGTTGAACGTCCGCGGCAGCACGAACCTCGGGAACTTGTCCGCGGTCGCGCTATTGCGGCCCGTGCCGGCGTTGATCACCTCCACCACTTGCGCCGCGTCGAGCCCGGCTTTTACTCCTAACACCACCGCTTCCGACGACGCCGCCATCGCCGTCGCCGAGAGCAGATTGTTCACCAGCTTCATCGTCTGCCCTTGCCCCGGCAGCTTGCCGACGTAGAAAATCTTGCCGCAGTGCTTCAGAATCGGCTCCACCGCCGCGAATTCTTTCTCGCCGCAGGAGACCATCACCGCCAGCGTTCCCTTCTCCGCGCCCGCCAGACCGCCGCTCACCGGGGCATCCACCTGGACCACGCCCGTTTCCGCCAGCATCGCCGCGATCTTCTTCGCATACGTCGCGCCTGTCGTCGACATGTCGACGAAAATCTTCGCGCGCCCGCCCGACGCCACTTCGCTTCGCGACCTTCTCGACAATGGGAGGAGTCGGCAAACTCACCAGCACGATCTCCGCGGCCAAGCCAACTCGAAGCGGCGATTCCATCGCCTCCGCGCCCGCGTCAACCAGGGGCTGGATCGCCGCCTGATCCGTGTCGTAAATCTTCAGCGAATAACCCGCATCAATCAGGCGCCGAGCCATGCGGCTGCCCATTCGTCCAACGCCAATGAAACCTACAGTGTCCATAATCTATGTATCGTGACCGAGCGCATCCTTTAGCGGCTTCTGCAACGCGAAAATCGCCAGCCCAGCCGCGAGACTCGCGATCAGCATCATAGTGAAGAAAGCCGGGTGCGACATTCGGTCGTAATACGTGCCGATGTGGCCGCCCAAATAATTTCCCACAAAAATCGCGGCGAACCAACCGCCCATCAACATATTGACCACGCGCGGCGGAGCGATCTTCACCACCAGCGAAAGTCCGATGGGCGAAAGATACATCTCGCCCACCGTGAAGACAAACGTGCTCCCCACCAGCCACAGAAAGCTGATTCGGAACGTATCCGACACGCCTTGCGTGATGTAGATCAGAGGCAGGAATGACAATCCCAGGGCCGTGCAGCCGATGGCCATCTTGATCACGCTCGGAGGCTCCTTCTTACGCCGCGCCTGCCACGCCCATAGAAAGTTCAGCAACGGCGTCAGCGCGAAGATGCACATCGGATTCACCGCTTGAAACCACGTGGACGGAGCTTCCCAACCGAAGATATGCCAGTCCGCGTTCTTGTCAGCGAACAATTGCAGCGTGTTGCCGACCTGCGCGTAGACCATCCAGAACACGATGATAAAGATGCACAGCACCACGAAGCCGATGATCGCCTTCCATTGCCGCGGCGTGATGGGAGTGTTCTCCGTATGGGTAGCTTTGGCCTTGGCCAGCGAATCCGGCGCGAGATACTTCTGGCCGAAAAAATATTGCACCAGCCCCAGCATCATGCCGGCTCCGGCCGCGCCAAAACCCCACTTCCAACCGTACAGTTGCCCGAGCGTGCCGCAGATTATTGGCGAGAAGAAGGCGCCCACATTAATGCCCGCGTAAAAGATAGTGTAGGCGCGGTCCAGCCGCGGATCGCCTTCCGGGTACAGTCCGCCCACCTGCGTCGAGATATTCGGCTTAAAGCAGCCGTTGCCCACAATCAGGAAGAACAGGCCGAGCAGGAACATCCCCTCGGACATCAGCAGGAACTGCCCGATGGCCATCAGCACTCCGCCGATGTAAACGCTCTTGCGCTGGCCCAGCACCCGGTCCGCCAGAATCCCTCCGAACAGCGGAGTCAAATACACGAACGCCGTGTACAGTCCATAGATCTCCGAAGCCAGGCCCTGGATGTCCATGTGGCCATACACGCCTTCGATCGCGTGCTCCAGGCCCGTCAGGCCCAGCGCGCTGGTCAGCCCCTGCTGCACCCGCAGCAGCAGCGACGCTTCCGGGTGCCGCGTGTCCCCCGTCATGTACAGGATCAGACACGCCGTCATTCCGTAGTAGGAGAAGCGCTCCCACATTTCGGTGAAGAAAAGAACGGAGAGGCCGCGAGGATGGCCCAGGAATGTTTTACCGCTGGGAACGTCCGCGGCGACCGAACTCATTCGATGGCCTTGTCCAATAGCAGAGAGAATTGCCGCGACTTCTCGCCCACCCGAGTCTTCAGCTCCTGCAATTCGCGCTCGATGGTGCGCAGCCGGTCGGCCAGGTGCAGGCTCGCCAGCACCGCAACCCTAGCCGAATCCACGTTGCCCGCACGCTGCGCAATGTCCACCATCAGCTCGTCCACTTCCTGCGCGAGCTGTTCGATTTCGCTGGAATCGTCAGGCGCGGTGACCGAATACTGCTGGTGGAAAATGGTCACGCGCACCGTTTTCATGGTGTCTCTTGGTTACAACAGGTCCATCTGCCCCAGCAGCTTCTCGATCCGGGTCTTGACCTGTTTGCGTTCGCCGCGCAGCGCCTCGATCTCCTGACGGTACTTCTGGGCATCCGCCAAGGCCGAGCCCGCGGCGCGCTTCACCGCATCCACTTCCGCCACCGCCGCGTCGCGTTCCGCGCGCAGCCTCGCCACCAGCTCCACCGCGCGGCGAATCCGCTCTTCCAGGCTGGCTAACTCGTCGTCTTCCGGCAGAGGAGCTTGCGCCGTCGCTTCCATATCGCTTGTTCTACTCTACTCGGTTGCGGGAGCTTGTTCCAGCGCGCCCTTGGCCTGACTCACCAGCGCCGTGAACGCCGCCGGATCCTTCACCGCCAGATCGGCCAGCGTCTTCCGGTTCAGCTCGACCCCCGCCTTCTTGAGACCGCTCATGAACCGGCTGTAGGACAAGCCCGCGGCCTTGGACGCCGCGCCGATGCGCACGATCCACAGGCTCCGGAAATCGCGCTTCTTGAGGCGCCTTCCCACATACCCGTAGCGCAGCGATTTCTCCACCGCTTCCTGCGCGGCCCGGTACAGTTTGCTCTTGGTAAGGAAGAACCCTTTGGCAAGGGTCAGCGTCTTGCGCCGGGTGTCCCGGCGTTTGGTTCCACGTTTTACTCTCGGCACGTTTCTTCTCCTTGGGAAATTTGTTACGGCGGATCAGGCACGTGCGGCGCACTGTCCACCGATGCGCAGTATCTACAGCAACTGCGCCAAGCGCGGCACACGGCCGCGCGTTTCGAGCATTAGTACGGAAGCATCCGTTTGATTTCCGGACTGTTGGTGGGCTCGGCGATCGCCGATGCGCCCAGCCGCCGCTTCCGCGAGCGCGACTTCGAGGTCAGAATATGACGGGCAAACGCGTGATGGCGCTTGATCTTGCCGGTTCCCGTCTTCTTGAACCGTTTGGCCGCACCTTTATGGGTCTTCAACTTCGGCATGATGTAGATTGTCCTGGGAATTTACTACTTTCGATAGGATACCACAGCCGGAAAGGGAGTCAGCTCCGGGTAGCAGTTCAAGTAAAGAAGTTCAACTAAAGAATTGAGAGAGAATGATCGGATTTGGCCGCGGCTTCAGAGTGGTCTGTTATGGAAAGACCCGGCAGCAGCGTCACGCAAATCGCCCACACAACCACGTGCATGAGCATGAGAAAGAGCGCCTCCGGCCACCCTCCGCCCATGCTGCGATACGTTGCTAACAGCACGTCAGGGATAAAAGACACCACAAGAACTACAGCCGCAACGCGCCGGTATTTCCGGACCGAGTCCGGATAAAATACAATGCTCCCAAAAACGGCGATTGCGCCCAGACAGCCGAGGAACGTATCCACAATAGGAGGTCCCAGGCTGAGTGGCATGAATTGTGGAGCGGGATGAACCACCCGAATCGCCACCTCGCGAACCGCCAGCACGGCAGCTACAGAAGCGGCGACGGTCAAAGGGGCCACCCACAGCATCCGGCGGGTGTCCAGATGTACGAACTGTTCCGGCATCGTTCCTCCTCCCGAGCTATGTAATATTCTACATACTATCATCGCTGCCGTGGTCCGTTACTTTACCTGCACGGCTCGCAGCCGCGCCGCCACGTGGGCCGCCTGCTTGCGTCTCAACCACATCGGCGCCAGCGGGAGCGCCCTGATCAAAAAACGATAGGCTCGGCCCGGTAAAACCACGGAGTCTCCGCGCTCGAATCCGGCCAAGGCTTCGCGCGCACACTGCGCGGCGCCGATTCGGAAGAATCGCGGGGGTGCGCCCGCCATGCCTCCCACCGACCCGGACACTTGGTCGAATTCGCTGTCCACCGGACCCGGGCAAACTTGTGTCACCGTTACGCCCGTACCCGCAAGATCGGCCCGCAGCGCTTCGCTGAACCCCGCCACGAAATACTTGCTCCCCGAGTAGGCCGCAGCGTTTGGCATCACCGTGAGTCCGGCGCCCGACCCGATGTTGAGCACTCCGCCGCGCCCGCGCTTCACCATGCCGGGCGCCAGCGCCGAAGCAAGTTGGGCCATTGCAAATATGTTTGTGCGCAGGATCTGCCTGGTCCGCGTCCAATCGGAGCGGTCGAATAACGCCGATTCGCCCAACCCGGCGTTATTCACCAGCACATCGACCGCACCCGCCTGTTCGGAGACCTGCGTGAGCAGCCTCTCGACCGCATGCTCGTCGGACAAATCCGCCGCCAGCACGATCACCTTTAGCCCTGGATGATGCGACAGCAGCTCGGCTCGCAATTTCTCGAGGCGGTCCAGCCGCCGGGCCACCAACACCAGCGTTGCCGCGCGTGCGCCGAACTCCAACGCCAGTTCGCGGCCGATGCCTGACGATGCTCCGGTTATCAGGACGGCGCCATGATTCTTGGTCGTCATGGGGCTAACCTCTCGAACGAATCAGGCCGATTCCCAGCGTAATCACGCTCGCGCCCAGCACAAAAACCCCGGTCCACAGCAGTGCGATCAGTCCGCCGGGCTGAGTTCTGCCCTGGCCGATCGCCGCGCCGAAGAAGCCGCCGCTCACCAGAATCGGTGCGGCCGCGAATCCAATTCGTACTGCCCATCCCGTTTGCGCGGAGAAGCCCGCTTGGTCCGTCAATATCAGCGCGGCCAGCGCCAGAATCACCAGCACCCCGGCGTGCGCGTGCCCGGCCCGGAACATCGACCGCTGAAAATCAGTGAGCTCGGCATGCTTGCCAGAAACGACACTCAGCAGAAACGTGCCGCCGAACTCGATGGTGGTTACGGTGATCAGCAGCAAGCCTGCGATCAGTTTCGTTGCATCGGTCATGGTTGCCTCCTATCGGCCTACAGATGGAATGCGCTGGGGATTCCAGCGGTCATGACAGCGCTAATGAATACAAGCTGCAGAAGCGCCCTGAGCGGCAAAGCCGTCACCGGCCTCCCGCCAATCGTTAGATGTTCGCGAGCCGCGCGCACGTTCGCAGGGAAAAGCCCCATCAGCAGCATCGCCAGGCAGGCCGAGGCCGCGGGCGCCACGCCGGGGATGAGTAGTCCCAACCCTCCCAGGATTTCAAGCACGCCGGTGGCGCTCACCATCAGGTCAGGACGAGGAAAACTGCGCGGAACCATCGCGATCAGATCGCCCCTCCGTGCGCCCCAATGAGCCGATGCCGTCAACAGGAACATCACGGCCAGGCCGCCGCGCAGGCACCCTTGCCAACCGTCCAGCGGACCCACCCCCGCCGCGCCGACGGCCCGCAGAAGCAACGTCGAAATCAAGAGCACCAGGAATGGAAGCACTGTCGTTCTCCTTTCTATGTGAACACTGTCAACATCACTATAGCGCGACATGTTGACACTGTCAACACCTGCGTCGTAAAATTCTTGATATGGCCCGCTCAACTCCGCCGCGATCGCGAAAAAAGCCCGCTAAGCCGTACCACCACGGGGACTTGAGCGGCGCACTCCTGGATGAGGCCCTGCGCACCATCCAGGCCCGCGGCGTCGAGCATCTCACCCTCAGGACCATCGGTGAAAAGCTCGGCGTCTCCCGCAGCGCGCTGTACCGCCATTTTGCCGATAAGCAGGCTCTACTGGCGGCCGTAGGCCGAGAAGGGTTCCGCATGTTCCGGCAAACCTTAGCCGATGCCTGGGAACAAAACGGGCGAGGCCGCAGCGGCTTCCGGGCGATGGCCCGGGCGTACGTTCAGTTCGCGCTGGAGCACTCCTCACACTACCGGGTAATGTTCGGCGGCTTCCTTGAGTCGGCTGCCAGCGATGATGACTTTGTTCGCGAAGCCAAGGCCGCCTTTCAGGTGTTGGTCGATGCGCTGGTCGAGCAGCAGAATGCCGGCGACGTTCGTCGCGACCAGCCGGTACTGATGGCGCACTTCGTCTGGGCGGTGATGCACGGAACTGCCATGCTGATCGTCGACGGACAGTTGCCCGAAACAGCCCAGAGAGAAGCTTTGGAGCAATATGGCTTTGAGAGACTCTATGCTTCCATTCAGCTCGAAACGGCCCCTAGTCCACCCCCCGCTGTGATATCCTGAGCTTCCCTAACAGCCCACCACGAGGTGACGGAGATCATGCAGCTCACGCGTGATCGGTTCGGCGGCTGAGCCTTCGATGCAGGGCTATCTAATCGCAAAGTCGGGAGAATGTTTCACGCATGCACAAGTACATCATCATGGGCGTTCAGGGCTGCGGAAAAGGCACTCAGGCGAGATTGCTCAAGGAGTCGCTCGATTTGGTGCATATTAGCGTCGGCGACATTTTCCGGTGGCACATCCAAAGCCACACCAAGCTAGGCGCCCGCATCAAACGAGCCCTGGCTGAAGGGCAACTCGTGTCCGACGACGTTGTGGAAGAAGTGGTCAAACAACGGCTGGATCAACACGACTGGAATTATGGTTTCATCCTGGACGGCTTCCCGCGTAACTCCCGGCAAGCGGCATTCTTCCTCGAGAGTTACGATATCGACGCCGTGCTGCTGATCGATGTGCCCGATGCCATCGTTATAGAGCGAATCCTCAACCGCCGGCTTTGCCCGAAATGCAGCCTGGATTACAATCTGATCTTCCACCGGCCCGCGGTGGCCAATACCTGCGATATCTGTGGGGGAGCGCTGATCGCCCGCTCCGACGACACACCGGAAGCAGTTCGGGCGCGCCTTGAGGATTATCACACTAAGACACAGCCCATCCTGGAGCTGTTTCGCCGTAAGGAGTTGGTGGTTATCGTTGACGGCACCCGCAGCGCCGCCGAAGTGCAAGAGGATCTTCGCCGTCAGCTCGCGCAGAAATCGGAATGGACTGTTGCTGGTTGACCCCTCAGTCTTGACGGGCCGGTGGTCCACCCTGAATTCCTGGTCTATCATGTATGAGATCTGTCAACGGAGGCTTTCATGAACCGACTTCACACCACTGCGCTAGCCGGCTGCGCCGCGCTGCTGCTTGCGAGTTCTGCACACGCTCAGGTGGCCCTCGACTCGGTGCGCATCGCGGCGAAAGACACTGTGGCTCTGGCGAAGTTTTACCTGGCGGCATTCGGTATGCAGGAGGTCAACCGGATCGAAAACCCGGGAGGTACGGAGGTTTTCGTGAACTTTGGGGCCACGGTCGAAGAGGCCAAGGCCAACAAGAACCCGCTGATGATCCTCTTTCATCGCGATTCCGACGACGTAAAGGACACCATTCCTCACATCATCTTCGTCGTGAAGGATATGGCCAAAGCGGTCGCCGCCGTCAAGGCCGCCGGTGGAACCATGACCGGCGATCCGCGCCCGTTTAAAGGCTCGAACACCATCCTCGGTTTCGCGGTCGATCCGGCCGGCAACCGCATTGAGCTGATTCAGCGGCCATAATTTACAAACAAACCACTGGAACAAGCATTTAAAAACGTGTAGAATATTCGTGTGCGTCGAGCCCTCGCGTCAGCGTTGGTGGGGATTTTCGGCTTTCTGGCCGTCGCCCCCGGATTGCTGGCCGGCGACGCATCCGATCTCCCCGCTTGCTGCCGCCGCTTCGGCAAGCATCACTGCTCGCTGGTTGAGGACTCCGGCTCACCTGGCCTGAAGGGCGTCTGCGCCAGCTACCGAAGCCCGCGATCAGTCGCTGTTTCCCCCGCGAACATCGCACTTTCGGCGGCCTCGCGAGCGGCCTTCGGCCCGCTTCCAACCCGCGCAGCGGCTCCCCTCCAACCGCTCTCTCTGCTCCACGGTTCGCTGGAACCGTCCCACCCCAAGCGCGGCCCGCCCGCTCTTTTCCTCTAAAGCCCGGCTAAATCTCGATCCATCTCTTCCGCTGTAAAAGAGGGGACATGTGTGTCCATAAATACCGAATAATCCCGATCTTATTATTGTTCGTCACCGGCCTAGCCCACGCGGCTATTTTCGGAAAAATTCAGGGTGTCGTCCACGACCCCCAGCACCGGCCCGTGCCCGGCGCGGCGGTCCGCGTACAAGCGGCCGCCTCGGACTGGAGCCAAACCACCCAGTCCGACGCCGCGGGCGAGTTCTCTTTCACCACCGTCCCTCTGGGCGACTACCGCGTCACCGTCACGCATTCCGACTTCGCGCCCGCGCAACAAACCGTGACCGTCGAATCCGGCTCCGCCCCGGTGCTTCACATTCAACTCAACCTCGGTACCCTGAATCAATCCGCCGTTGTCACTGGCGAGGCTGAGACCTCCCGCATGGATTCCGCCACCCCCACCACCCTGATCGACCGTGAGGACATCGCACTGACTCCCGGAGCCGACCGCACCAACGGCATGCAGATGATCACCGACTACGTCCCCGGCGCCTACGTCACTCACGACATGCTGCACATGCGCGGGGGCCATCAAACGGAATGGTTGATCGACGGCGTGCCGATTCCCAACACCAACATCGCGACCAACCTGGGTCCGCAGATCGACCCCAAGGACATCGACTACCTGGAGATCCAGCGCGGCAGCTACGACGCCGGTTATGGCGACCGCACCTACGGCATCTTCAACGTCGTCCCCCGCTCCGGCTTTGAGAGCAACAACGAAGGGGAACTGGTCGCATCCTTCGGCAATTGGTATCAAACCAACGATCAGCTCAAGCTCGCCAGCCACACCCAGCGTTTCGCCTATTACGTCAGCCTCACTGGCAATCGCAGCAACTACGGCTTGCAGCCGCCCATCGGGCAGGTGGTCCACGACGCGGAAAACGGCTACGGCGGATTTGCCTCGCTGCTGTTCAACGCCAGCCCCTCCAATCAGCTTCGCCTGGTCGCTTCCCTTCGCCAGGATTACTACCAGATCCCGATCGACCCCAACCCCAACTCATCCGGCAATCAGGTCTACCCCAGCTACGGCCTTCGCGATAGTGAACGCGAACCTGACGGTTACGTCGCCTTCTCCTGGGTCCACACCTTTAATCCCAACCTGCTGCTGACCGTGTCGCCCTTCTATCACTACAATCAGGCCAGCTACAATTCGTCGCCGAACGATTACCCTGTGATCACGGACGTGAACCAGACCGCCCACTACGGCGGCGCGCAAGCCAGCCTGGCGGCCACCATCGCCAAGAAAAACGATGTCGAGGCAGGAGTCTACGGATTCGCCCAGCACCAGAGCAACACGTTCAACAACATCTTTACCGACGGTTCACCGAACTTCGCGCCGTCCTCGGCGGCGGTTACCGGCGGCCTGTTCGAAACCTACGTGAATGACCGATTCAAGGCAACCTCCTGGCTGACTCTCATCGCCGGCTTTCGTTATTCGCATTTCAACTCCGGGTCGGCCGCCGGAAACTCGCAGCCCGCTATGGTCGAAAATGCCCCCGACCCGCGCTTCGGCGTGTCGCTCCGAATCCCGCGCATCAACTGGGTGTTCCACGGCTTCTACGGAGTCTTCTATCAGGCTCCTCCGCTGCTGACCGCGACCGGTCCCTTACAAGACCTGGCCACCAGCCAGAGCCTGATCTTCGGCCCGCTTCGCGGAGAGCGCGATCATGAATATCAGTTCGGCGTCTCCATCCCCTTTAAGGGATGGGTCCTCGAAGAGGACACGTTCCAGACCAGCTCACGCAATTGGCTCGACCACAGCAACATCGGCGAATCCAATATTTTCTGGCCGCTCACCTGGGATCGAGCGCTGATTCAGGGTTGGGAGACCACTCTGCGCTCGCCGCGTTTGTGGCGCACAGCGCAGGTCCACTTGGCCTACTCCAATCAGATCGCGCAAGACTCCGCGCCGTTCACCGGCGGCCTGATCTGCCCCACTCCGATTCCTGACGGTTGCGAGCCGACTCCCGGATTTTCGCCCGTCGACCACGACCAGCGGAACACTCTGAATATCGGCGTCAACGGAACCCTGCCGTGGCGCGCGTTCGCCTCAACCAACGTGTACTACGGCTCGGGTTTCCACAACGGCCAGCCGGACGATCAATATCCCGGCGACTACCTGCCGCAGCACACCACCGTCGACATCGCCGTGGGCAAGAGCTTCGGCGAAGGCGATCGTTACCGGCTCTCGGTCACAGGATTGAACGTGGCCAACCGGCGCGTCCTGCTCGACAACAGCCTGACCTTCGGCGGATTCCACTTCGACGACCCGCGCCAGATCTATGCCGAGTTCCGCTGGAGATTCCACTACTGACCGGGCCCCTGCAAGCCTTCGAAGATGAGATGAAACCCATCGCGCCGAAGCGCGTCAGAGGTCACTGAAGGAGGGCTTCCTCCGCTTCAGTCACGGTGTTGAAACGCTTCGCGCAGGCATGCCATCTACTGCTTTCACGCGAGGTTCCAGTCCAAGATGGATGATGTATAATCACTGAGGCTCACAGCCCCAGAACCACCAGAGAATCGCACACAAGGAGAGACGGATGGTCACACTAGCGGATGCACGGAGAGTAATCGCGGCAGCGGAAAAGAAGGCCGCGGAAATCGGGCAGCCGATGAATATCGCGGTTGCGGATGGAGGCGGAAATATCGTGGCGCATGTCCGCATGGACGGACGCCTGGATCGGCAGCATCGACATTTCTCAGAAGAAAGCCTACACCTCGCGGGCTTTCGACATCGCCACCAAAGATCTGGCCGACGCATTCACAGTCCGGCCAGCAGTTCTTCGGAATCCACGCTTCCAACAACGGCAAGATCATGATCTTCGCCGGCGGGATTCCGCTTAAGAAAGACGGCAAGGTCGTGGGCGCCATCGGCGTCAGCGGCGGATCGGGAGACAGGACCACGCGGTAGCCGAAGCCGGCGCCGCGGCGTTCTAATTTTCGATGTCAGCAGTTAGAAAGGAGAGATACAGTCATGGCAACCAATCGTGGAGTTGCTTATATCAAACCGGGCGAGGTGGAAGTCCAGTCCATCCCCTACCCCAAGCTCAGAATGCCCAAGAGCGAGACGGATCCGTTCGGCGGCAAGGATGCCCCGCACGGCGTCATTCTGAAGATCGTGACCACCAACATCTGCGGGTCGGACCAGCACATGGTGCGCGGCCGCACCACCGCTCCGCAGGGCCTGATTCTGGGTCACGAGATCACCGGGCGAAATCATCGAGAAGGGCAGCGACGTCGAGATGCTCGAAGATCGGCGACATCGTGCACCGTGCCGTTCAACATCGCCTGCGGGCGCTGCCGCAATTGCCGCGAAGGCAAGACCGGCATCTGCCTCACCGTGAATCCGGCTCGTCCGGGCGCGGCGTACGGCTACGTGGACATGGGCGGATGGGTCGGCGGCCAGGCCGAATACGTCATGGTCCCCTACGCCGATTTCAACCTCATCAAGTTCCCCAACAAAGAAAAGGCGATGGCGAAGATCAAGGACCTCACGCTGTTGTCCGACATCTTCCCCACCGGCTATCACGGCTGCGATCCAGGCCGGCGTTGGACCAGGCACCACCGTCTACATCGCGGGCGCGGGCCCGGTGGGCTTGGCGCGCGGCAGCGGGAGCCCAGTTGCTGGGCGCGGCCGTGGTCATCGTCGGCGACATGATTCCGGAGCGCTTGGCGCAGGCCAAGAGCTTCGGCTGCGAGACCATCGACCTCCGCAAGGACGCCACGCTGGCCCAGCAGATCGAGCAGATCCTGGGCGAGCCGCTGGTGGATTGCGCGGTGGATTGCGTCGGCTTCGAGGCTCACGGACACGGGTAAGGACGCCGGCGTGGAGCGTCCGGCCACCGTGCTGAACTCCCTTCAGGAAGTAGTGCGCGCGGGCGGCTCCATCGGTATCCCCGGCCTCTACGTCACCGGCGATCCCGGCGGCATCGACGAGAACGCCAAGATCGGCGCGCTCAGCATCCGCATCGGCCTGGGCTGGGCGAAGTCCTGCTCGTTCCACACCGGCCAGTGCCCCGTGCTGCGCTACAACCGCCAGCTCATGATGGCCATCCTGCACGACAAGGTGCATCCGGCCAAGGCGGTCAACGCGACCATCATCGCGCTGGACCAGGCGCCGCAAGGCTACAAGGATTTCGACAAGGGCGCGGCGAAGAAGTTCGTCATCGACCCGCACGGCTCCGTGAAGGCCTAACTCTACGGGAAGTTAGCTCCCGCCGCACAGGACCGCAGGTTCCGTTGTGCGGCGGGTTTCAAACAAATCGGGCGGCTGGGGAAACCAGTCGCCCTTATTATTTCTCTTTAGCCGATCCGCGCAGGACAATCCGTCAAACAGCAACTGCGACTCCACAGCACGAGAGACCGCCGGAAGGCGGCAAAACCGCCGGAGGCGGCTGGCCGATCCGCGCAGGACTACACTACAAACCGGCACCACCGGTACACAGCACGAGAGACCGCCGGAGGCGGCGCAGGACTACCTCACAAACAACCACCATCGGTCCACAGCACGCGAAAGTAGCCGTAGGCTACTGGAATTTGATGCGCTGTTGCAGGCCCTTCAGCTTCGACGTATCCAGCCCCGGCACCTTCATCACGTCATCCCACGTGTGGAAGTTGCCGTTATCCGTGCGATACTTCACGATCGCCGCGCCTTCTGCGTCCGTCAGTTCGAGATTCGCCGAAATATCCTTGGCCGAATCCGTGTTGATCTTCACCGCCGGTCCAAAATACTTGGACAGGTAGGTGATGATGGTTTTGAAATCTGCATCGGTGCCGTCCGCTCCGCGGCTCTTCATGTCGTCGATCACGGACTGCCAAATATCCGCCCCACCGTTCATCGAGCTCAATACGCCCAGATCGTGGCACGTCGTGCAGACTTTCTGTAAGGTATCTTTTCCCGGACCATCCGGCACATCCTGAGCACTCAACACAGGCGCCACCAACAAAGGAAGCCCCAACAAAGGAAGCAAGGTTAAACCGAGTCTCTTCATAAGTGACATTATAACCGTCCGCCTTATCTAACGTGCGCCCGCCGCCGCCCCCGCAGCGGCCGTTTTGGTCAGGATCAAAATGTGCTGCCGAGGCAGCGTCTCGATCACCTGCGTCAGCTTGAACCCCTCCGCTTCAAGCTCGGTCTTGACCTCGCCCACCGTCATCTTGTGCTCCGGCCGGATCGGAATCGACGGATCCTCCTTGCGATACTCCAGCAGCACCAGCCGCCCATCGGGTTTGAGCGCCGCGCGAATTCCGCGCAGCATCTTCTGGGGCTCGGAGAATTCGTGATAAACGTCCACCAGAAGGATCAGGTCCATCTGCTCTTTCGGCAGCATCGGGTCCGTGTAGCTGCCCTGTACCGTGACCACGTTGGCGTCGTTCGGGTTCAAGGCTTTCGCCTTGCCCGCGTTCTCGCGGACTTTCTGCAACATCTGCGGCTGCACGTCTTCCGCATACACCTTGCCCGTCGGCCCCACGCGCTTGGCCATCTTCAGGCTCATGTAGCCCGTGCCCGCGCCGACGTCGGCCACAACCATCCCCGGTTTCAGATTCAGCGCATCCAGCGCGCCATCGGGATTCTCTTCCTGCTCCCGCTCCGGCCGCTCCAGCCACGTTTCGCATCCGCCGAATCCGCACACTCCGGCAATCTGCCGCCCCGTGAGCGGATGAATACCCGGATTTGGAGCCTGAAACGCCCGCGCAGTCCACAGCCCCGCCGCGAAAAATAGAATCGCGGCCAGGCGTCTTCGATGCATCTTTAATACTGCCTATTGATAATGGAACTTGATCAGAATCCCGGCCAGCGCCCCGCCGATGAACCCGCCGAGCACCGGAATCAGCGCGTAGCCCCAATTCGATCCGCCCTTACCGGGAATCGGCAGAATCGCGTGCATGATCCGCGGCCCCAAGTCGCGAGCCGGATTAATCGCAAACCCCGTCGTCCCTCCCAGGCACAGGCCGATCAGCCACACCGCCGCGCCCACCAGGAAGGGTCCCAGCGCCGGCGCCGGTCCGGACAGCGAAACCGACTTCGAGAAAATCGCCCCGATCAGCGCCACCAGCATGAACGTGCCCAGCGTCTCGGAAAACAGATTCGAGCCCGTCGATTTGATCGCCGGCCCCGTGGAGAAGCACGCCAGTTTCGAGCCCTGATCCTGCGTCGCCGCGAAGTGCGGCATGTAGTGCAGCCACACCAGCAATGCTCCCACCATCGCGCCCAGTATCTGCGCCGGCCAATACGTCGCGATTTTGCTGAAGTCGTTCTGCGCGATCGCCATCCCCAGCGTCACCGCCGGATTGATGTGCGCGTCGGAGCTGCCGCAGGCGATCGCCATCAACACTCCCGCCATCACCGCGAACCCATAACCGGTGCAGATGACGATCCAGCCTGAGTTCTCACCCAACGTCTTCTTCAACACCACATTCGCGACAACGCCGTTCCCTAACAACACCAGAACCATCGTTCCGATGAATTCCCCGAAGAATGCCGAGTGCATTTGTACAGTTTTCCCCTTTGCTGACCGGGCTCAGGTGCTGCTGTTCTGCTCGGGAAAGCTGGTGTTACGCCAGCTTCCGCAGTTTGGTTACGCGGCCGATCTCTACCCACTCACCTACATATATGTTGTTGCCGGTGTGATCGAAAATCGCAGTGTGCGGATTCACGAATTGACCCGGAACGAATGAACTGCGGTCGGTTGTGGTCCGCTGCGGATTGGGCATCGTCGGCTCACCCAAATTAACAATGATCTTGTTGTTCTCGTCCAGGATCGACACGCGGGCCTGCAAGTCCGGCACCACGACTTCCTTGGTCTTCGGATGCGGATAGAAGTGACACGGCTGCAGCGTGCCGCCGACCACGTCCATCGGCTTATCGTCCAGCGAGTAGCGAACGATGCGAGCGTTGCCGCGATCGGCCACCATCAAAATCGGAGTGCCGGGATTACGCAGATCGACCCAGTTGCCGTGCGGATTGTTCATCGACTCGATCGGTGCGTCTCTGGGCGTGCCAACGCGGTTCAGTGCGGGAGGAGCCGCCGCCCGGCCTCCGCCACCACCGCCTCGCGCGCCTCCGCCACCGCCGCCACGTGCTCCACCGCCGCCACCAGGGGCGCCTCCTCCCGGTCCGCCGGGACCACCCGCTCCAGCTTGCGCACCAGGGGCGCCGCCGCCGGGCGCACCACCGCCTCCACCGCGTCTACCACCGCCTCCGCCAGCCGCCCCACCGCCGCCGCCTCTAGCGCCGCCAGGAGCAGCTGCGCCCGCGGGAGGACCACCAAATGTATTCTTGAGAACCGGATACGCAGTGGGACTCGCCACCGTGTAGTGGAACATATAATACGATCCGTACCCATCACCGACCCAGAAGTCGCCGTTGGGAGCGATGGCGATATTCGTCGGCCGGTAATTCAGGCCGTTCGCCCCGCCCGGCCCCGAGGAACCCGGCCCCTTCTGATAAACCGGCGACTGCTGCGGATATCCGATCGTCCAGACTTCTTCACCCTTCAGCGTGCGCTTGGTGATAACGCCATGCTTGTCGTCGCAGAAGTAGAGATACTCGGTGTTGCCCTCTTTGCGCAGGTGCATGCCGTGCGCCCCGCCACGGAACATCGGACCGAAGCTCCGCACGAACTTGCCCTTCTCGTCGAACACCACCACGCTGTCCGGGCTGGGGCTGTCCGCGTAGACCGTGTGGTGTACGTAAATGTGCCCTTGCGCATCCTCGCTGATGCTGTGCGTGTTGCCGTACTTGATGTTCGACGGAAGCTCGCCCCAGTCATGGATCATTTCGTACTTGTGCTCGCCCTCGCCGGTGATGGGGAGCTTCTTCCCGGCCTTATCGTCCGCCTTGATGAAGAACGGCATTGCAGCCGCGGCGGCGCTTGCCGTGAGGAAATTGCGCCTGGTGGATTTCGTCATCGTCGGATTCGTCATTGTCTGTAGCTCCTGCTGCTGAAATGGCCGTGCGGCCTCAGGCTATTATAGCTCCTCCGCTTTTGAAATAAAGTCCCGCCCTACAGTGACCTTGCGATAGCCTGTTGGTTCATGGAACCCCTTGTCCTCCTCCCCGGCCTCCTCTGCGACCAGGCCGTTTGGCAGGGCCAGATCGACGCCCTCCGCGACATCGCCACGTGCACCTGCCCCGATTGGGGCCATCTCGATTCCATCCCCGCCATGGCCGAGCGTGTCCTTCGGCTCGCTCCGCCGGAGTTCTCCCTCGCCGGCCACTCCATGGGAGGCCGCGTCGCGTTTCAAGTGGTCAAGCTCGCGCCGCAGCGCGTCAAACGCCTCGCCCTCTTCAACACCGCCGCGGGACCCAAACCCGCGGGGGAACCAGGCGTCCTTGAAGAACAAAAGAGGCGGAGCCTCTTGGAGATCGCCAAAACCCAAGGCATGCGAGCCTTCGGTCAAGCCTGGCTCCCGCCCATGATGAAGCCCGGCCGCATGGCTGACAAGCCTCTGGTCGATTCCATCTTCGCCATGCTGGAGCGCAAAACTCCCGAGATCTACGAAGCGCAGATGACCGCCCTGCTCAATCGCCCTGACGCCCGCCCCGTCCTGCCCACCATCGCCTGCCCCACGCTTCTCTTAAGCGGCCGCGAAGACTCCTGGAGTCCTCCCGCCCAGCACGAGACCATGGCCGCGTCGATCCTCCACAGCCGCGTCGTCATCGTCCCCGACTCCGGCCATATGGCCCCCATGGAGCAACCGTCCGCCGTCGCCCAAGCCATGCGCCACTGGCTTTTGCCCTGAATTGCGTCCATTCGCGTTAATTTGCGGCCCAAGAGGTTTTAGTGCTTCACCTCCACATGCGGCGTCCCGTACGTGTGGAACGACTCGATGGTCTTCAACCCCCACGCTTGCCCCTTCTTCCGCTCCGCTTCCGTCCACCGGATCGGCTTCCAGTCCGGAGCCAGGATCAGCCGCGCGCCGGCGTTCGCAATCTCCACCCGGTTCCCGCCCGGCTCATACATATAAAGGAAAAACGTCTGCTGGATCGCGTGCTTGTGCGGACCCGTTTCGATACGCACCCCATTCTCCAGGCAAACGTCGGCCGCCAGCAGAACCTCTTCGCGGCTATTCACCGCGTAGGTCACATGATGGAACCGTCCCTTGGTCCCGGTGTAATCTTTCGTGTAAGCGAAGTCGTAGCTCTTGTTCGTGCAGGTCATCCACATGGCCGCTTCCACGCCCGTGTCGAGCACGATCTGCTCCGTCAGCCGGAACCCCAGGTAGTTCGCGAAGAACTCCCGATTCGCTTCGATATCCACGGCGAGCCCGTTCCAATGATCCAGCCGCCGCACGTTGCAGCCGCGCGCCGGAAATCTCTGCGCCTGATTCTTCAGCGACGGCTTCAGCTCCGCCGGAGCCTCATACCACTGCGTCTCGTAATACAGCTCGATCTTGTGTCCATCCGGGTCCTGGCACACGTACGCCGGACCGTGGCACAAATCGCCCTTGTTCCATCCGATCGCGAACTCCGTGCCCTTCATCGCCGCGATTCTCCGCTCCAGCGCTTGCGGGCTTCGCGTTCGATACGCCACGTGCCCCAACCCCGGCAGTTTCGAAGCCGTCAGCTTCAGCGTGTGCCGCTCATAATCGTCATAAGCGCGCAGATACACGGAATCGCCTTCGCGCCCGCTCTCCGTCATCCCGAAAATATTGACGAAAAAATTCACGCTCTCTTGCGGCTTGGGCGTCAGCAATTCCAAATGGCCCAGGTGGGCCAGGTCCATGATCGGTTCAGTAAGCATCAAGTACAGTATTACTGATGAAGCCCATCATTGTTTTCGGCGCATTCGTTGCCGCCACGTTGATACCTCTTCAAGCCGCCACCGTTTCCACCCTCATCGGCGACGGCATGCCCGGCGACATCGCAAACCCAGGTCAACAATCCCTACGGCATGACCATCGGCCCCGACGGCGCTCTCTACTGGTGCGATCTCGGCAGCAACCGCATCCGCCGCATGGATCTGGCCACGCATCGCGTCACCGATATCGCCGGCAATGGCGAGAAAGCCTACAAGGGCGACGGCGGGCCCGGCCACACAAGCCTCACTCAGCGCGCCCCATGAGCTGGTCTTCGACTTCAAAGGCGACCTCTACTTCGCCGAGCGCGACAACAACGTCATCCGCAAAATCGACATGAAGACCGGCATCATCTCCACCGCTGCCGGCACCGGCGTCGCGGGTTTCTCCGGCGACGGAGGCCCGGGCAACAAAGCCCAGCTCCGCCAGCCGCACTGCGTTCTTCGCGATCGCGACGGCAACCTGCTCATCTGCGATCTCATGAATCACCGCATCCGCAAGCTGCATCTCGACACCGGCATCATCGAAACCTGGGCCGGAACCGGCATGGGCGCGCCCACTCCGGACGATTCGCCCCTCGCGGGAACTCCCCTCAACGGACCGCGCACTATGGTGCTGACGCCCGCCGGCGACCTCTATCTCGCCCTCCGCGAAGGCAACGCGATCCTGCGCCTCGACGGCAAAACCAAAACCTGGCGCCGCGTGGCAGGGACAGGGGAGAGTGGATACTCTGGCGACGGCGGCCCCGCACTTGAGCGCGAAATTCGGTGGCACGATGGCGCGGCTCGCCGGCCCCAAGGGTCTAACCCTCGGCCCCAACAATTCGCTCATCGTCGCCGACACCGAAAGCGAGGCGATTCGCCAGATAGATTTGGGCTCCGGCATCATCAAGACGATTCTCGGCACCGGTGCGCTGGGTGACTGCGAAACGGAGAAAGGCCCGCCTCAGTGCGAGCTGAACCGCCCGCACACCGTGCTCTTTGCCGGCGGCGTCCTCTACGTCGGCGACAGCGAGGCGCACCGCATCCTGGTGGTGAAGTAACCCGCTGCGGCAAGCCGCGACGAAGTGCTTTTCTGAACTATTGACTTTTCGTAAAAAAGAACTCTATAATCGGGCATGCCGGTGAGCTTCTCCAGCGCTCTTCTCTGCTGCATCGCGGTCCTAACCGCCGCCTGCAGCCAATCCAACAATCTTTTCCTGGGCGAGGTCCGGGCGATGGCCGGCTCGCATAAGATCCTGGTTACGGATTGTTATCGCCTCAGCGTCGATCCTCCGCGGACCACGCAGGACGGCTATCGCTACACACCTTGCCGTGACGCCGATGTGGAGATCCGCAAGGAAGAGGCCATCGTCAACGGCCGATCCTACGGCCATATGAAGCCGGCCGATTCGATCCTCGTCGATCACGGAGCGGTCTCAATCCTGCATTGACCCGCGAGCCGCTACTGCGACACCGGCCGGATCATCGACACACTAGCTCGCCAGAACTCGTGTCCGTTCCAACGCGACGCCAGCCCGCCCACTAATCCGGCCGCCAGCGCCAGTATAGGATTGAGTTTTCGTAGCATGGGGTTTCCCATCCTGCTGCCGTCTTACACCCGGAAACGCCCCTCGCCTATTGACCGACCGTAATCAGCACTCCCGCCTGCGTCGTCGACCCGTTATACGAGCAACTCAGCGGATTATCCCCCGCCGGCGTTCCCGCCGGAATGACGATGTTCAACTGATACAGCCCCGGCCCGTTCAAACCCGCGAACGCTACTTGCGCGTTATTCCCCGCGATCGTGCACACCGGCGTCGGCGTCAGCGTCCCGCTCTGGCTGGCCGACCCCAGCGTAATCGGCGTGCTCGTCAGCCCGAATCCCACCGCGTACGTCAGGATCTCCTCGTTCACCTTGGCCGGCGTCGACGCTCCCTGATACAGCGTTGTCGGCCCGATCAGGCTGTAGTCGCTATGCGTCGCCACCACGTAGTTGCTCGCCCCGAATCTGAGGAAAGACGGAACCTGCGCTTGCATGTTGATCGTGAACGGCGCGCTTTGCGTGTTCCCGCTGGTCACCACGATCTGCACCGGCCCCACCGTCGCGTCCAGCGGCGTCAGCACGTTGACTTGATCCTGCGAGCACACCGTGCTGGTCACCGCGCTGCAATAAAAGTACACGTACGCCGGCTTGCCGTCCACCGTCACGCTCACGCCTTGCAGATTCGTGGGCATTTGTCCCTGCGCGAAGGATGGAGCCGTGCTCCACACCACTCCCGCCGCCGGAGTCGTCGCCGGCACCAGGTTGATCCCCTTGATCTCGATCCAATCGTTCTGCGCGATGTTCACGCCGCCCCCAGCCGTGTCCACCGACGTAATCGTCGACGCGCCCGCCGCCACTACATTGCGGCTGATCAAATTCCCCGCCGGATCGTATCCATACACGATCGATCCCGCCGCGCCATAGTTGATCGACGTCAAGTGCCCGCCGCCGTCATAGCTGTAGGTCGCCTGCCCCGCGCAGGCCGCCGCGAGCAAATACGAACGGCGCCAGTAGCAGTGTGCGTTTCATGTGGTTCCTCATCCCCGAATCCCCAGCGAACCTGTAGGTTGGTTGGATTCTTCCTGGATTCGCTGTATTTCCTGCTGCTCGTAGGTCGGCAGTCCTCGAAGCTGCTGCTGCCAATCGTAAAGGTCGAGGGTACTGTTCCAGATTCCGCTCATGACCTGGTTAAAAATGCTGGAGGAAATCGCGTTATTAGCCTCACTGAACGCTGCGTTCGCGTCGTCCACTTGCTCCTCCACCACCTGCTGCTGTTGCGACGATAGAGCATTCCACTCGCTGGTGGGGACGACAAGCTGTGCCGTCCCGTAGATCCCCGGCGACCCACCGGCCCCATACAGCGTAGTCACATCGCCGTTCGTGACCACGTTGCATAGCCCCAGCGGATCGGTCAGCCTGGCCGGATTGCCTCCCACGTACGCGTAGGTATTCAACCCTCCCGCCAGCCCTATCGGATCGCTCTGCGAATACCGTCCCCACGCCGAGGCGTAATACCGGAATCCGTTCTGATACAGCCCGGTCTCCGCGTCGTTCACCTGCCCTGGCAGCCGCAGATCCTGCGCCAGCGTCGCGGTCTGGCTGGTTGCCGCATTCAGCGCCCCGAACGGCTGATAGTTTGCCACCCACGCTGAGACCTGGCTTTTATTCGTGGCCACTTGCGGAGTCCCCAGCCGGTCGTCGTGCAGGAAGTACTCTTGGCCTCCCGTGTTTACCGCCACCATCGCCACCGGCCGCCCATCCAGATAAATGTAGTCGTCCTGCGCCGCGCCTTGGCCGTTCGCTTCCTCTAGCAGCCTGTGATCTTGGCCGTACTGATAAATGACAGCGCTGGCCGCGGCCTGCTTCGCGATCCTTTGCCCGTACGCGTCGTACGTATATTGCGCCAACTGCTGCGTTCCCGCGCTCGCCGATGCCAGCCGTCCGCCTTGGTTGTACGACAACCCCGTCACCGACCCGAGCCCATCCTGATTCGCCGCCGGCAACGTCTCCTTCAGGCGATTCCCATTGGCGTCGTAGCCGTAGCCCAGCGCGCCGTATCCGCCGTTGGCGCTGGTCAACCGGCTAAGCGCGTCATAACCGAGATTTTGCCCGTTGCCCGGAGTCACCCCGTCGGCTATCGACGAAATATTATTGTCCGCGTCGTACGAGTAGCTCAGGCTCTGCACCGCCGCCGTTCCTGCTGACGCCAGCTTGGTCAAACGGTAGTCCTGATCGTAGCTCCGCGTCTCCACGATTCCGTTGCCGTACGTCTGCCCCGTCACCGGACCGAACGGCTCGTAGGTAATGCCGGAGAGAATCGTCTGCACCGCCGCGCCGGGTACTTGAGCCGCTACCTGCGTAACCCGCCCCATTTTGTCCCGCGCGTACGTCACGGATGTCTTCGATGGATAGGTGATCGCGATCGTACGGGAGGCCTTGTCGTAGTTGTAGGAGGTCACAAGTGTCGCCGAGCCCTGCACTCGCGTCTCGCTGAGGATGTTGCCCCGCTCATCGTAGTCGATGCTCAGCGTCCCGGCCGCGTCTGTGAGCAATGTCAACCGCCCGATCCCGAATCCGTGCCCCGCCTCATCGTAGGTGTAGCTTACGTTCTCGGCGCTATCGCCGGGGTACGTCTGCGAGGTGAGCCGCCCCACCGCGTCGTACGTGTAGTTGGTGACCGCGCCCCTGGCATCCGTCCGCTGCGTCACTTCCCCACTCGGATCGTACTGCAGCACTGTCGTCCCCGTGGCCGGACTCACCCTCTGAATCGCATCGCCGAAGCCGTCATACACGTATTCCGTGGTCGCCCCGTCCGGATCCGCCGCGCTCAGCGGGCGGCTCCACGCATCGTAGGACTCCGTCATCGTGCCGCCGATCGCGTTCAGACTGCCGGTCAGCCGGTTCATGGCGTCGAAGCTTCTCTGCGTCGGATGATTCAAGGCATCCACGACCTTCACCACATTGCCGTCCGAATCGTAGCTGTAGTTGGTGGTCTGGCTTGCCCCGCCGATATCCTGAAGCATCCGCCCCAGCGCATCGTGATTCGCCGAGTGCGTCCGCTGCGTCACCCCATTCACGTCCACCCACGCGACCTGCGTTCGATCGCCGAGCCCATCCAGCGTGAGTTCAATTTTCTGACCGAACAGATCGCTGAACCCCGTCAGCCGGTGCGCGGAATCGTAGGAGGACGAAATCGTCGATCCATCCGGCTGCGCCACGCTTAACAGGTTCCCCGCCGGGTCATACGTATACGTCGTGGTCAGCACACCCGCAGACGTCGTCATTGCCGAACTGAGCCGCCGCTGCCGCCCGTCGTAAGCCAGGTTCACCGTCACCCCATTCGGATCGACAATCGTCTCCGGCCATCCTCCCTGCAGATGCTTGGTCACCTTGAATGTCTGATTCAAGGCATTCGTCACTGCCGTTACGGAGCCGCTCGAATCGTAAGTGATGGTGCTCAACCCGTTCAAGTCCGTGCGCGGCGTCTTCACCAACGTCATCAGGGAATTCGCATACGTATAGGTCCACGTCCGCGACTGCCCGTTGGTCGAATACGGAATCGTGCTCTCCGTCGTGTCCGTCGCCGTCCGCGTCAGCACCTCGCCGTTCGCGTCATAAGTGAAACTGGTCGTCACCCCCGGCGCCACAATCTGCTGCGGCAGATGAAAATTGCTGAGATAAGTAACCGTAGTGGTTCGCGCCTGTGGCGTCCCCGCGGCCTCTGTGATCGTCAGCGGCTGCCCGTGCGCGTCGTTCACGTACCTCGTCTGGTTGCCGTTCCAATCCGTGTAGCTCGCTGTGTACCCGTTCGCATCGTAAGTGTACGTGCTCGTCGCCGCCGGGAAATTCGAGCCCGCTTGCCGGTCCGCCTCCGTCACCTTCGGAACGTTTTCGAGCGTCGTGAACTTGTACACATCCGTCTCGCCGAGCGCGTTGGTCACCGTGCGGCTGCCGTCCGTGTCGTTATAGACGATCGTCGTCAGTCCCGCCCCGCCCGCAAACTGTCCCGTCAGCGCCCGCCCCTGCGAATCGTACGTCCAGGATATATACGTGGCACCATTCTCGTCGATAATCCCCGTCAGCGCATTCGGAAACGCCGAGTTTCCATACACGTACGCCTGCGTAGTAACCGGCGTTGTGGAGTAACCCACCGTGCTCAGCGTGCCTGAGGTAAAGGAGAACGTAACCGTTGTCGCATCCGGAGTGTTGACCGATTTCAATAGTCCGCCAATCACCGCGAACACCAGCGTCCGGTTGTAGGAATCCGTCACCGTGGTCAGCGCATTCCCGGTCGTGTACTTGAGCGTCTGCGAATATCCGTTCCGCGCCTGGATCGTCTGCAACAACGCTTCGCTCGATCCCGAATTCGCGTATGTCTCCACGTTGTCCCGGTGATCCGTCAATGTCCACGTCGACCCCGAATTCGTCAGCGCCAGATCGATATCCGTATCCGTCGTCCAAGTCGACCCATTCAACGTAAACGTCACCTGCTGCCCCGTTGGTCTCTCCGCGATCACTTGTGTTGCCGACACCAGCCTCAGGTACCGGTCATAATTCGTGCGCCAGTTCGGCCCCAGCATCGTCGCGAATGTGCTGCCGCTCGCCGCCCCCAGGCTGTTGTAATAGCGCGTCAGCGCGAGCTGGTTCGCCCCCGCCGTCTTATAGTCCGTGACCTCGTAATACACATTCCCAGTCCCGGCGTTGATCGGCTCCCCGCAACCGCAGTCCCCCGGTATCGAATTCGGATCGCCCAGATCCTGCAATGGTAACGTCGCCCCGGTCATCGGTGGCGGCGTCCCTCCGCCTCCAGGATTTCCGGGCGAACCGCAACTGGTCACCGAAGTAATCGGATAGTCCGTCTCGGCGCCGCCGTGAGTCACGCCGATCACGTTCGCGTTACCCACTCCCTTCCATGCCGAGAGGGGCGGCAATGCGGAAGGCAGCGTCTGCCCTGGAATGAGGTTCCCCACGCCCGCCAGCAACGCGGTCCAAAAATGATTCCCTGCGCCGCCCGGAGGATCCGCGTTCGGTACCGCGAACTTAATGGTGGTGCTGCCAGCCGATCCGAAATTGAGATATTCGACGCTGACAGCCCCTATCCCGAACTGTTCGGTGGACGTCTGCGTCGTTCCCCCTTGCGTGAAGCTGCTGGTTCCGTTGAAGTTGTAGAATGCCACGCCATCGGTCGGGCCCCGTCGCCATGGTGATTGTTTGCACCGTGATCTGCAGCGTCACGCCCGAGCCGGAAAATTGATAACAATTCTGCCCCTGCGCCGAATAAGACGCCGCCAGCACCGCGCTAACTAGAAGGCAATATCTTTTCATTGCTGACTCGTGGAGATCGTAATGGGAGGGCGGGAATCCGGAAAAGTTATTGTAAGGGTATGGGCCGCCTGGTCGATCGTGTACGTAGGCTGGGGTCCGACGACCTGCCCGAGAAGCAAGTTTTCAGTACCCAATATACCTCCGAACTTACCCTCCAACGCTCCCTTAACTTCGTCGTAGATACCGTAAAGCTCATGGAGTTCGGAGATGGTGGGGCCGTACTGCTGCCACGCCTGTTGGGCGTCATACTCGATCCATTGACCAACCCACTGGGCATAGGCGGAGAACCCTGCATTCTGCTCGATCGCTAACTGGTTTTGTAAGAACGAACTCACGTCAGTTCCGGCCTGGGACAAAGCCGAAAGCACGGCGTTATAGGCCTCGCTCACCGTACACAGGCCCCACGGATCGATGTAGACAAGCGGATTTCCGTCGGCATAGGCATATGTGTTGAATCCGCCCGCCAGCCCGATCGGGTCGCTCTGCGTGTACCGGCCCCACCCAGGCCCATAGCTACGGAACCCGTTTGCGTATAACCCCGTTTCTGCGTCCATGATCTGGCCGGGCAAACGCAAATCCTGGGCCAGGGTAGCCGTCTGGCTCGTCGCCGGGTTCAGCCCACCGAACGGCTGATAACTCGCGCCCCAGACCGTGTTCTGCGACTTGTCCGTCGCTGCCTGCGGAGTCCCCAGCCGGTCATCGTGCAGAAAATATACCTGGCCTCCAGTGCTCTGGGCAATCGTGGCGACCGGACGTCCGTCGAGGTAAACGTAGTCCGACAGCGCAGCGCCTTGCCCGTTGCTCTCCTCTAACAAGCGGCCTTGCTGGTCGAACTGGTATATGGTCGTCACCGTTCCCTGCTTCACCAGCCTATGCCCGAAAGCATCGTAGCTGTATTGCGCGAGCCGTTGGCTTCCCTGCGTCGCGGCGGCCAGCCGTCCCGCCTGATTGTAAGAGAACCCGGTCACCGCACCCAGCCCGTCATTGTTCGACATCGCGGCCGCCGTCGGCGAGTTCTCCTTCACCCGGTTGCCGTTCGCGTCGTAGCCATAGCCCAGGCTGCCGTATCCGCCCGCCGCGCTGGTCAATCGGTTCAACACGTCATAGCCGAGCGTCTGGCTGTTCGCAGCGGTAACTCCATCCGTGACCGACAGAACGTTATTCGCAGCATCGTAACCGTACGCCAAACTCTGAACCGAGCCACCCAGGAGCCTGGTCATCCGATAGTCCTGATCGTAGCTCCGCGTCTCCGCGATCCCGTTCCCGTAGGTAAGCCCCATTACAGGACCGAACGGTTCGTAAGTCACCGAACTCACCACGGTCTGCCCCGCCGACGCTCCCGCTTGCTTTACCGTCACCCCTGTGACGCGCCCCATCTTGTCGCGCGCATAGCTCACCGCCGCTCCGGATGGATACGTGATCGACGCCACCCGCGAGGCCGCATCGTACGTGTAGGAGGTCTTAAGAGTGGCGCCGCTGTGCGCCCGCGTCTCGCTCAATTCATTCCCTCGTTCATCGTAATTCAGGCTCAACGTTCCCGCTGCATCGCTTACCGAAGTGAGCCGCCCGATGCCGAATCCGTGCGCCGCCTGATCGTAGGTGAACGTCACGTTTTCGGCGCTGTCGCCGGGATACGTCACCGAAGCTACGCGGTCCAACGCATCGTAGGTGTAGTTGATGACCACGCCTCTGGCGTCCACCCGCTGCGTCACGTTTCCATCGCCGTCATAGCGCAGCACCGTCGTCCCCGTCGCCGGACTCGCCCGTTGAATCGCATCGCCGAATCCGTCGTAGACGTACGCCGTCGTTCCTCCATTGGGATCGGCGGCGCTCAACGGCCGGTTGTGCGCATCGTAGCTCTCCGTCATCGTGCCCCCGGCTGCGTCAACGCTCGCCGACAGCCGGTTCAACGCATCGAACGTCCGCTGCGTCTTGTGATTCAGCGGATCGATCACGGTGATCGCGTTCCCGTCCGCGTCATAGGTGTAGCTGGTGGCCTGATTCACGCCGCCAATATCCTGAAGCATCCGCCCCAACGCATCGAAGACGCCGGAATGCGTAGCCTGCGTGACTCCATTCACGTCCACTAGCACCGTCCTGGTTCGATCCCCCAATCCATCCAGTGTGAATTGCATCTGCTGGTTGAGCAGATCCGTGGTGTTCGTCAGCCGGTGTGCGGTGTCGTAACTCGTCGAGACTCCCGAGCCATCCGGTTCCGTAATTCCAATTACGTTCCCCGCTGCGTCGTACGAATAGCTCGTAGTCAGGATACCCGCCGTCGTCGTTATCGCGACGCTGAGCAACCTCTGGCGCGCATCGAACGTAAGGTTCCCCGTCACGCCGTTCGCATCCACAATCGTCTCCGGCAAGCCCCCCGGCAGGTGTTTGGCGATCTGCATCGTCTGTCCCAGCGCATTGGTGATCGAAATTAGCGCCCCCGTCCCGTCGTAGGCGAATTTCGTCAAACCCACCAAATCCGTTCGCGGCGTCTGCGTCGACGCCAACAGAAAATTCGACCACGTATACGTCCATGTCCGCGACTGCCCGTTGGTCGCATATGGAGTCGTGTTTGTAGTCGTGTCCGTCAGAGTCCTGGTCAGCATCTCGCCTTTGCTGTCGTAGGCGAAGCTCGTCGTCAGTCCCGGCGTCACAATCTGCGAGGGCAGATGGAAATTGGAAAGATACGTCACCGTCGTCGTCCGCGCCTGCGGCGTTCCGGCCGCCTCATTGATTGTCAGCGGCTGACCGTGCGCGTCGTTCATATACGTCATCACATTGCCGTTGAAGTCCGTATGGCTCGCCGTGTACCCGTTTGCATCGTAGGCGTACGTCGCTGTCGCCGCAGCCGTAGCCGCGCTCGCCTGCCGGTCCACTTCCGTCACTTTCGGAACGCCTTGCAGCGTCGTGAACTTGAACACGTCCGTCTCGCCCAGCGCGTTGGTCACCCTCCGGCTGCCGTCCGTGTCGTTATAGACGATCGTGTTCAGATCAGCGCCATTTCCAAGCTGCCCCGTGAGCACCCGGCCCTGCGAATCGTAAGTCCACGACTCGTAATTTGCCCCGTTCTCGTCCACGATCTCCGTCAGCGCCGCTGGAAACGAGGCGTTGCCGTACATGTAGGTCTGGCTCGTCGCCGGCGTCGTCGAGTAACCCACCGAAGTCAGCACCGGCGCGCTCCCCGAAGAGTATCCATAGGTCAGAATCAAACCATCCGGCGTAATCACCGACTGAAGCAGCCCGTTACTGTACGCCAGAATCAGCTTCCGCCCGAACGAATCCGTCACCGACCCAACCTGGCTGCCCGTGTACTGCAGCGTCTGCGTATAGCCGTTCCGCGTCTGGATCGTCTGCAACGTCGCCTCGCTCGACCCCGAATTCACATACGTCTCCACGTTGTCCCAATGATCCGTCAGCGTCCAGTTCGAACCAGAGTTAGTCAGCGCCAGATCGATATCCGTGTCCGTGGTCCATCCCGATCCATTCAGCGTGAACGTCACCTGTTGTCCGTTCGGTCTCTCCGCGATCACTTGCGTCGCCGACACCAGCCTCAAATAGCGGTCATAGTTCGACCGCCAATTCGTCCCCAGTTCCGACGCGAACGCGCTCCCGCTCGCCGCCCCCAGGCTGTTGTAATACCGCGTGAACTCCAGCCGGTTCGGGCCCGCCGTCTTGTAGTCGGTCAGCTGGTAGTACAGATTGCCCGTTCCCAGGTTCACCGGATCGTCGCAGCCGCAACCGCCCGGCAGCTCGGACGGATTTCCCAGGTCCTCCAGGGGCGACGTCGCCGAAACCTGCGTTGGCGGCGGGCTTACCGCCCCGCATGCTCCCACCGCCGTGATGGGAAAGTAGGTGCTCGGCCCGCCGTGACTCACGCCGAACTCATCCGTGACCTTGCCTATTCCGCTCCACGCGGAAATCGAAGGAAACGCCTGTGGCGAGGGTAGCAGTTCTCCCGGAATCACCTCGCCTGGACCAGCCAGCGAGATTGTCCAGAAACCCACATCAGCAGTGTCCGCGTTTGGAACGGCCAGCGAAAAGGAAGTGTTGGCCAGCACCCCGTTGATGCCTGGGCTGTAAGTGATTTGTATTTCCCCCGCGTCGTTGTCGTTGGACGTTTGTGTGGCGCCGCCCTGAGTGAACCTGTTGCTGCCGGAAAAACCGTAGCCCGTGACGCCTAGCGTGGGCCCCGTCTGAAAGATGATGATCCCTATGTTTACCTGCAAACTGTAGCCCGGCCCGTCGAACTCATAGCAGCCCTGCCCCTCCGCCGCCGCGGCCGCCGCAACCAGACACGCCAGACTCAGGAACGCGCCCCTCATTGGACCCCTCATTGGACCCCTCATTGCACCCCTCACTGAACCCCTCACTGAACGACCAGCACCACCGTGCTGGGCGACGACACGGTGTCAAACTGCCCCATCGACGCCACAATCGGATACGTCCCTGCCGTAAGCGTCGTCGGAACCTGAATCGCCACTTGATACAATCCCGCATACCCGGCGGCCAGCGCGCAGCCGTAAACCGTGGCGCTGACACCATTCACCGTCACCGTCGGCGTCGTGCCGCAGTAGTACACCTGATCGCTCGGCACCACCTGCCCGTCCGCCACCGCCGGCGTCGTCGGCCCGAACCCCGTGCCCCATAAGATCAGCACGTCTCCCGGCTTCGCCCCCACCGTTGTCAATCCCGAAAACGTGTTCGGCGCCACCGCGTAGCTATAGTCCGTCCGCGTCGCCACCACCTGACTCTGCGGCCATGTGAAGAACGCCGGCGAAAAAACTTCTCCCGACGTCTCAAACGGCTGGCTCGCCGCGCCGTTGTTGTTCACCGCGATGCTTCCGGCGTTCGCTGTGCTCCCGCCCGGCGTCACCACGTTAATCTGCGTCGAGCTCAAATAGCTTATGTATCCCGGCACGCCCGCGAACGTTACCGTTACTCCATCCAGGGACGTCGGAAGAGCTCCGTTCACAATCGAGTTGTTCCACGTGTCGGTCCCCGCAATCGACGCAAGCCCCGTCCCCTTTACCGTCCAGATTGCCCCGCCCAGGTACCCGCTCTGAAAACTGGCTCCGTTTTGCACGTCCGAAATCACCGGCGTCGCCGGAGCGCTGGACGTAATCACATACGTCACTTGGATGTTCGATGGAGGATAGCCGGACAGCACCGGCGTGATCGTGACCGTTCCCTTATACGTGCCCGCCGTGGTCGGGCTGTTGGCCACCGATATCGCGGTCCCCGGGTTGTTTGGGCTCGTCGTGCCGCTGGAAGCCGCGATCAGCCAGTTCTCGCCATTCTGCGTCGTCACCGACATGTTATAGTCCAGTTGCGGACCGTTGACGCTCTGCATTTCCACATACTGATCCTGGTCCTCGATGTGGTTGACCGGGTTCTCGAAATACAGCGACAGCGTGCTGGGCGTAATACCCAGAGCCTTCTTGGAAAAGTTGACTTCGCGAATCGTGTTCACGACACTGGAAATGTACAGATTCCCCGACGGCGACACCGCGAGCCCCACCGGCACTATCCCCGCATACATCGGCAACCCGCCGTCGCCACCGGTAACTTGGCGGCCATCTCCCACCACCGCGTTCACCACCCCGCCCGAGACCACCCGCACCTGGTTGTTATCGTTATCGGCGATATACAGGTTCCCCGCATTGTCCACCGCGATGCCCGTAATCCCCTCGAATTCCGCGCTGGTGGCCGGACCGCCGTTGCCCGAGAATCCCGGGTTCGTCCCGCCCGCCACCGTGCTGATGATTCCCTGCGCATTCACCATCCGCACCCGCGTCGCCTGCGCGATATATAGGTTTCCGTGATTATCCATCGCCAGACCGTATGGCCCCAGCACGGACGCGCTGGTGGCCTGCACTCCATCGCCTCCCGTTCCACCGCCCGCGTAGGTGTGAATGATCCCTTGCGAGTCCACCCTGCGCACATTGCCCGCCAGAAAATCCGCGATGTAGACGTTTCCCGCGCTATCCGTGGCCAGCCCCGTCGGCTGTCCTAGCCCAGCCTTGATCGCCGGACCGCCATCGCCTCCGGGAATCGGAGTGCCGCCCGCAAAAGTCGTGATGATCCCTTTCGTGTCCACCTTCCGCACCCGGCTATTCCCCGGATCAGAGATGTACAAATTCCCCGCCGCGTCAAAAACCAGCCCCGCAAAAATCCCGTTGGGACCGAAACCGGCCTGGGTGGCGGGTCCGTTGTCGCCGATGCTCCCGAGCAGGTCATACCCCAGCATTCCATTCCCCGCCACGGTGTTCACGATCCCCGACGCATTGACCTGCCGCACCGCGAAACCGCCCGTGTCGAAGTAATACAGGTTGCCCGCGCTATCCGTCACCACGCCCTGCGGCATCTGAATCGCCGCCTGCGTCGCCGGTATTCCGTTCGTGTTGTACATGTAGCCGCCGCCCGCGACCGTCGTAATCACCTGGCCCTGACAGGCAAAGTAACCGCTCAGCAACAAAATCCCCGGCAAACAGCGAGTTAGAGACATAGTCTCGTATACTCGATCCCGCGGCCCGCCGTCAACTGACAAATGACAGTCCGCGCGCCGCCGTGGTCATTCACGCTCCCGCGTTATATGCTGTACTCCATGAATCTGCGCTACCTGACGCTGCTCTGTGTTTCGGCCGCGTGTCTCGCGCCCGCCGTCTCCGCTCAAAACGTCACCTTCGACCGCCTGCTGCACCCGGAAAAGGAGCCTCAGAACTGGCTCACCTACTCCGGCGCCCTCAACGGCCAGCGTCACAGCCCGCTCACGCAGATCACTCCCGCCAACGTCAAGAACCTCGAGCTTCAATGGGTCTGGCAAGCCCGCTCTACGGAAAAATTCGAAGCCACCGCTCTGGTCGTCGACGGCGTCCTCTACACCATCCAGGCCCCTGACGATGTCGTCGCGCTCGACGCCGTCACCGGCCGCATCTTTTGGACTCTTCCATGGCCGGATGCTGCTAACGGCAACCCCTGCTGCGGACGCGTCAATCGCGGCCTCGCCATCCTCGGCGACACCCTCTTCATGGGCACCCTCGACGCGCACCTCCTCGCCATCGACGCCAAAACCGGAAAAATCATTTGGAACACCCAGGTCGCCCAGCCCACCAACACGGAGCGCTACGTCATCACCCACGCGCCCCTGGTCGTCAAAGATAAAGTGATCGTCGGCACCGCCGGCGGCGACACCGGCGTCCGCGATTTCCTCGCCGCCTTCGACGTCAAGACCGGCAAGCAGGTCTGGAAGTTTTACACCATCCCCGCTCCCGGCGAGCCCGGCAACGAAACCTGGTCCGGCGACTCCTGGCAAAAGGGCGGCGGAGCCATCTGGAACACCGGCGCCTACGACCCCGACCTCAACCTCACCTACTGGGGCACCGGCAATCCCTATCCCGACACCAACGGCGACGGCCGCCTCGGCGACAATCTCTACACCGATTCCGTCCTCGCCCTCGACCCCGACACCGGCAAGCTGAAATGGTTTTACCAGTTCACCCCGCACGACCAGATGGATTACGATTCCACCCAGGTCCCCGTCCTCGCCGACATCACGTGGCAGGGCCGTTCCCGCAAGGTGATGATGTGGGGTAATCGCAACGGCGTCTTCTACGTCCTCGACCGCGGAACCGGTCAGTTCCTTCTCGGCAAGCCCTTCACCACCGCCAACTGGCTCACCGGTTTCGACGAAAAAGGCCGCCCCATGCGCGCTCCCGGCAAGGAGCCGTCACCCGAAGGCGTCGTCATCATGCCCACCGTGCTCGGCGGCACCAACTGGTATCCGCCTTCCTTCAGCCCGTCCACCGGTCTCTTCTATATCTCTGCCTGGGAAAACACGGGCAGCTTCCAGGTGAAGACCGTCCCCGGCCAGCCCGCTCCGCCGCGCCAGCAATTCGGCGGGCCGAATCCCATGGCGCAGGTTAACCTCGGCACGAACACTAAGCGCGAATCCGACGGCATCGGCGTCGTCCGCGCCATCGATCCTCACACTGGTGACAAGAAGTGGGAATTCAAAATGGCCGACATCACCTGGGCCGGCGTCCTGACCACCGCGTCGGATCTCCTCTTCAGCGGCGGCCGCGAAGGCTACTTCTTCGCCCTCAACGCCAAAACCGGCGACCTTCTCTGGAAAGCCTCCCTCGGCGGCCAGGTCAATAGCGGACCCATGAGCTACAGCGTCAACGGCCGCCAATACATCGCCGTCAACGCCGGCAGCGCGTTGTTCGTCTACGCCCTACGGCAGTGAGGGGAGGTGTTGAACACGTGACCACAAGAACCTTCGGAACGGTTTTGATTTGCTCCTTCAGCGGCATTCTCGCAGGTCAATCCCCTGAAAGTCAGGTCGGATTTGAGGTCGCTGCCATTAAATCTGTTGCCCCTGCGGCTGACGGGCTCCCGCATAGGCGTGGCGGCCCCGGAACCTCCGACCCGGATCGCTTCAGCTATTCCAACGTCACCCTCGATGTCCTTATCAGAGTGGCCTACGGAGACCGGCGGCCCTTTCAGGTTGCAGGTCCCAGCTGGCTCACGTCCAATCGCTACGATGTCACCGCGAAAGTTCCGACGGCCGCTACTCAGGAGCAGTTCAATCGAATGCTTTTGAATCTGCTCATCGAACGGTTCCATTTAGCCGTTCATCACGAAACTCGAGATTTTACGGCATGCGAATTGACCCTGGCGAAGAATGGACCCAGGCTGAAGGAATCAGCGCAGGAGCAAGCCGCGGATACGGGAAAGGCGGAGCCCTTCAGGCCCGATCCGACCAGGCTGCCTGCGCTCCCTAGTGGTCCCGGCATTGTTGTGGCGCTCCGCATCGATAGACCTTCTCGCATCGCCGCAAGAGCGAAGCCAATGGCGGACTTTGCCCAAGCACTGCAGGGTGCGGTGGGAGGTACCCCTGTTATCGACAAGACCGGCCTGACCGGGAAATACGATTTCGTCTTGGACTTCGATCTGAGATCCGGAAACTCGGCTGCGGACCCCTCAGATCCACCGGGTCTGTTCGTAGCGATCCAAGAACAACTCGGCCTCAGGTTAGAAGAGAAAAAACAGCCTTTTGATGTTATCGTCGTTGACCACGCCGATAAAGAGCCCGGCGAAAATTAACCGGCGGGGTGCAAACTCGATTCGCGTACGCCCTCCAGCAGCCAATCCCCGAGTTGTGTTCAACCCGCAAAGGCCCGCCGAACGCTCGCCTGCACTTCGCCCCAATCGCCGTCGCTCAAGCGGCCGATTACGCTCACCTCCGAACGGTGGATCGTCAGCACAAACACGCGCAAGCAGGATTCCGCGCGAAGGCCCGTTGACCGCCAATCCGGAGCACGTAATCGCTGGAAGCCAGCCGCTCGGGTCTCTTCGTGGTCAGGACGCCAACCAGCACATCGGGGCGCTCGCGAAGGTATGTTTCGCTGGCAATCACTACCGCCGGCCGCACCTTCGTCTCCGCAGCGCCGGGCAGTATCCCGACGACCACGTCGCCGGGCCTCAATGCTCTTCTTCCGAGTTAGCGCGCTTGAGCGAGCGCACCGCAAACTCCCGGAAGTCCTCCTCGGACCAGGAGTCCGACCAATCGACTCGCGTTCCCTCGGGCAGCGCGGCCAGCCGTTGCACCAGCGCCGAAAGCTCTACCGCTGCCTCCGCCGGAAGGCGTCGGAACGCGTCGAGTAGCGTCGATTCTTGGGAACTAAGCTGCATGAATCATGCCTTCTAATCCCCAGTATAGTTTCGTTATGTACAGCGCGGTAACGCCCTAGCCGGCAATGAGCCCGGCATAGAACCGAGGCTCTAAACTAGAATCATGAGGTGAAGGTCCGGGACCTGATTCGACTGCCGGAATCCAACGGCTGGCGGCTCAAGTCCACCAGGGGAAGCCATCGGCAGTTCAAGCACCCGCAGAAGGGTCTGGTCGTGACCGTGCCCGGACAAACCGGCAAGGATGCGCCGGTCGGAACGCTGAAGGCAATCCTGAAAAGCGCGGGAATCGAAGAAGAGCAGCAAAAATCATGACCTACACAGTCATCTACGAAAAAGGCCCCACGTCCATGGGGTGCCTACGTGCCCGACCTCCCCGGCGTGATCTCAGTCGGCGACTCCCGCGAGGAAGTGGAACACCTGATCCAAGAGGCCATTCAATTCCATCTGGAAGGCATGCGCGAGGAAGGACTCGCCATTCCAGCGCCGTCCAGCTTCGCGGGCCGGGTCGAGGTCAGCGGCCCTGCCTGAGACGTAGCCCCCTCACACGCCGTCGGCCCGAGCCTGTAGATTGTGGGACCGCCCCAGGCGAAGACTGTCAGATGGCGAAGTTGTAGCTCACTTAGCCAATCTCCTCCGCTCACCGCGCCAGCAGCGCTCGCTCCACCGCCGCCGGCTCCCGATCGATGATCGTGAGCAGCACTCGCGCAGGCCCCTCCGGCTGACGCCGCCCCTGCTCCCAATTCCGAAGCGTAGCCGAGCTGATCCCGAACTGCTCTGCAAAATCGCTCTGTGACAACCCCAGCTTCTGGCGCACCCGCCTTACATCAATCCTTGACGGAACCATGACCCGGTGCACGCGAGCCCTGCTCTCATCGCCTTGTGCGTACGCGACCGCGTTCCTTAGACCCTCTATAATTTCTGCCCCAACCGCGGTCGTCTTCCGCTTAGGCGAAGTCTTAGCCTTTGCCACATGCCCTCTTCAACTCCGACACTATCTGACGGAGCGTCTTCAGTTCCGCAGGCGACAAATCGTCCTTTCGATTCTTCGGATACACCGTCAGCAGGAACAAGGGAATCGTCTCATCGTGAAAGTAGTAAACCACCCGGACTCCTCCGCGCTTCCCAGCTCCAGCTCGCCCCCATCGCACCTTCCGGACGCCGCCGCTACCAGGAATGAGATCACCGGCTTGCGGATTAGCGGCAATGAAGCTGATAAATTCCAAGCGCCCGTCATCGCTCCATACCAACGCCGCCTTCGCGGAGAACGGCTCCACCTCAACCACCGTGAGCGGAACGCGATCCATCCCTAGTATACGCCAATGGCGCACCTCATCCTCTTCGCCCGCTCCCTCACACGTGCCTCACCGCCTCCATCGGATCCACATCGATCCACGGCCTCGCCGATAAATACGCCACCGCCAGCGCCACCCCCAGGACCCCCAGCCCCACCGGAGCCAGCACCGTCCACTCCACCGAACCGATCCCGAACAATTGCGACTTCACCAGCACCGTCCCCGCCACCCCCAATACGATCCCCACCGCCACGCCCGCCCCCGCAACCACGCCTGTCTGCCGCAGAATCATCCGCATCAACTGCCACGGCCCCGCCCCCAGCGCCACGCGAATCCCCAGCTCCTTCTTTCGCTCGCTCACCGAATAGGAGATCGCCGCAGCCAATCCCACAATCGCCAGAGCCAGCCCCAGCCCGCTCAGCGCCCCCACCACCGCCGCCGCCACTCGCTGTCCTAGCAGCGTCACGTTCATCCACGCGTCGAACGTCGCCGGTTGTACTGGAGCCTGAAATCCGATCCCGCGCATCGCCTTCGCCAAAGGCTCCGCCCACCGCTGCGGATCGCCGCCGGTCCGCAGAAACACGTTCACCGATTCCTTGGGATGCTGCGCCAGCGCGTAGTAAAAGAACGGCTGCGGCTCTTCGTCCAAATCGCCATACTTGCCGTCCGCCACCACGCCGATCACTGTGGCTCTTCGAGCCGGCTCGTCCGCCATCAGGCTCTGGCCCACCGGATCTCGCCCCGGCCAAAAGATCTCCGCCATCTTATGATTGATGACGATCGCCTCCGGCCCTTTCTCCCGTTCCCGCGAATCGAACCACCGCCCCGCCAGCAGCCGGTAACCCAGCACCGAGAAGTAATCGCTATCCACCGTTACGCTGCCCACCTGAATCTTCTTGTCGTTGCCCGGAATTTGCACCGGAACCTGAGCCCCGCCCAACAGCGGCAGGTCCGAAGCCAGCGTCACCGCCTCAACTCCCGGGATCGCCGCCGCGGCCGTCCGGATCTGCTCGTATTTCCCTTTGTCGAACCCCTCCTGTTTGGTGTACAACGGTTCCGCCACGATGTTCCGTGCCGTGAACCCCACATCCACGTGCCGCAAATTGTAGAGCGTGCGCTCGCATAGCCCCATCCCTACCAGCACCAAGGTGCAAATCGCCACTTGCACGATCACCAGGGCGTTCCTCCGCGCGTTCTTCCGAGTCCCGCCCACCACCACCTCACCCGCCAGCATTTGGGACAAATGAGGTGAGGATGCGTACAAAGCCGGCACCAGCCCCGTCGCCAGAATCGCGATCGCCACCAGCGCCAGAGTTCCCGCCGCTACCGTCGCGTCCAGGTGCAGATTCATCCCCACCGCATAGGAGCCCCACATCGGCAACGACATCCTGAAATCCGAAATCCTCGCCACCGCCGCCGCGGCGATCGCGTACCCCACCACCCCTCCCGCCGCGCACAGCATCGCGCTCTCGAGTAGGAACTCGCGGATCAGCCGCCCGCGTTGCGCTCCCAGCGCCATCTTGATCGCCGCTTCGCGCCTCCGCCCTACCGCGACCGCCAGCAGCAGATTCGCCACATTCGCGCACGCGATCAGCAGCACCAGCAGCACCAGCCCCATCAGAATCGCGCCCGCGATCTCCGCCGCCGGCACCGCATCCGGAGGCAGCAGCGTCGCCCGGCTCATCTCTATCGTCCGGCCCTTATCCTCTTTCGGATACGCCGTCGCCAGTTGCCCGGCCAGCGTCCGCATCTCCGCCTCCGCCTGCTGCCTTGTCACCCCCGGCTTTAGCCGGCCCGTCAGAATCAGGTGCCGCTCCTCCCGTTTCTCCGACCACTCATCCGCCGAAAGCGACAGAACCAGGTCCCCGTTCATCCCATACAACGATCCCGTAAACTCCCTCGGCGCAACCCCCACAATCGTGTGGTTCGCAATCGTTTCGCCGACAATCTTCGGGTTCGAACCCAGCCTCTTCCAGCACGCATACGTCATCACCGCGACCGGAGGATCGGCGCGGTCGTCTCCCTCCACGAAGAGCCTTCCCAGAAACGGCTTGATCCCCAGCACCGAAAAATAATTGTCGGAGACCGGCCGCGAGATCACTCGAATCTCCCTGTCGTCGCCGGCTTGAAAATTCACGCTGACGGAATTCGGCGCGGCCGCCAAGTCCGTAAACACATGGTTGTTCGCGCGGAAGTATTGGTAGTCCGGATACGAAACCTCCTGCGTATCGATCCCCGGCGTACGCTCGGAGACCGTCACCAGCCGGTCCGGATCCTTCCCCGCAAGCGGCAGCACCAGAAACGTGTTGGAGATGCTGAGGCTCGCCACTCCCAGCGCCATCGCCACGCCCAGCGACAGCACCGCCACCGTCGTGACCTTCCAGTTATCGCGCAGCATGCGCAAAGCACGGAGCGGAGCAGCCGTCATATGGCGACTATTCTGGCATGCCCTAAATCCAGCCCGCAAAGGGCCGGTCGCGCCCCCCCATGTGGAGGACTAACAGCCGGCCCGGCCGCGACCTGAGGCTGCGTTTTGCGGCCGATACTTAAGAGCCGCGCCGTAACCTTTCTCCGCCCGCACACGCCGGAAACATCTGGTATAGTGCAGTGTGGTGTTCCGCCACAGTTCCAAGGAGATTTGAAGTGAGAAACCGTGTCGCCAGTTCCATCTTGATCTCGACCGCCGTAGGCGCTTCCTTCGCGGTGGCGATCTCGCTGTGGGCGCAAGCCCCCACCCCCGACCAAGCCAAGGTGGCCCCCGTCGGCGGCAGCCAGAATCCGGATACGGCCAAGGCCAAGGGCCGCGGCCGCGGGCCCCAAACGCCCGCCGGACCCACTCCCCGCTTGCCCAACGGTAAGCCGGACCTGACTGGCATGTGGAGCAGCCCCGGCCCCGTCGGCGACATCATGCAAGGCATGCCCATCGTTCCCTGCGACACTCCCGGTGCGGTGCAGCAACCCGCTGGACGCGGACGCGGACGCGGCGGAGCTGCTCCGGCTGCGCCTGTCTGCAAGGAAGCCATCCCTTACACCGCCCAAGGCAAGAAAGCGAAGGATTCGCAGCTATCGAAGGACGACCCCGAGGCAAACTGCCTCCCCACCGGCGTCCCGCGTATGGCCCCCTATCCGTGGCGCATCGTCTCAGATCCCACCCACATCTTCTTCCTGTTTGAAGGCAACATCCACAGCTTCCGCCAGATCTTCATGGACGGCCGCAAGCACCCCGACGATCCGGATCCCACCTGGTATGGCGACTCCATCGGCTACCTGGGACGGCGACACGCTTGTCGTCGATACCATCGGCTACAACGACAAATTCTGGTTCGATTTCCGCGGCCACCCGCACAGTGAGCAGCTCCACACCATCGAGCGCTACACCCGCACGGACTCCCGGAGCTTGAAGATCGAAACCCAGATCATCGATCCGGTGCATGTACTCCAAGCCGTTCACCATCACCTTTACATCCACCGCACAGCAGGGCGAGCTGACCGAGTACATCTGCCAGGAGAACCAGCAGGACGCGCAGCACCTGCAAGGCCCAGCGAGCCTCAATTAAGGGAAGCCCCGACTATTTCGAAGCCGGGGTCGCAGGAGCAGCCGGCCTCCCAGGAGCGGCAGGCGTGGCTGGAGCAGCCGGCTTCGCAGGAGCAGGAGGCGTAGCTGCCGCCGCCTCGATCTCCAGCAGTTCCACCTCGAACACCAGCGTGGCTCCGCCCGGAATCACCGGCGGCTGTCCGTGATCTCCATAGGCAATGGCCGACGGGCAGGTCAAAGTGGCCTTCCCTCCCACCTTCATCTTCTGTACGCCTTCGGTCCAGCACGGAATCACCTGGTTCAAAGGAAAATCAGCCGGTTCGTTCCGTTTGTAGGAACTGTCGAATTCCGTCCCATCCGTCAGCGTTCCCCGGTAATTCACCTTCACCTTGTCGGTGGCCTTGGGCGAATCGCCGGAGCCCGCGCGGTCCTCTTTATAGACCAATCCCGACGCCGTCTTCACCGCTCCCGGTTCCGCTTCCGCCTTCGCTAAGAAGGCATCCGCCGCCGCCTTCACGCGAGCCACATACAAAGCCTGAATCTTTGCGTTCTCCGTGTCTAAACTGACCGCCGGTTTTCCCGCCGTCCCGTCGGACAACCCCTTCTGCATAAGCTCCAGCTCCGCGGGAGACAGGTGGAAGCCGGCAATGCTTTTCGAGATCGAAACGCCCAACGCATAAATCGTCTTCTGCTCGTCCGTCATTGCATCGGATGTCGCCGCGGCCTGCGCCAGTAACGTGGCTGGCAGTAATATCGAAATGGACAAGATCGACATGGTAATGTTCGGGAATACACGCATGCCTTCAGGCTACCATCCGCGGCCCCAGCAACACTCGCCTTTGGTCAGCCATCTGCATGTATGGCATCGTCTATGAAGTCCGCCGCGAAATCTAAGACCCGTGCTGTCAACGCCCTATGCCTTTTGGCGCTGGGTCTCCCAGCCACGGCCCGTGCACAAAATCCGGCAGATCTTCCCCAACAGCTCGGGCCTACCATGAAGGCCGACCCCTTCAGCGTGAAGGAGAAGTTCCATTACCGCTTCCTTCAAACTGTCGGCCTGCACGGATACCTTGGCGCGGCCGCGGGCGCGGCCATCGGACAAGCCCGCAACGTCCCGCACGAATGGGGACAAGGCGCCGAAGGCTATGCGTCCCGCTACTTCTCCGACTTCGGCACCAATCTGATCCGCCAGTCCGTCGAATTCGGGCTGGAAACCGGCCTGCATGAAGACCCTCGCTACTTCCCTAGCGAAGAGCGAGGCTTCCGTAAGCGTCTCAGGAATGTCCTGCTGCAAACCGTCGTGACGCGCACCGATTCCGGCAAGGAAACCTTTGCGTGGGCGCGCATGGCCAGCGCCGTCGACCGCCGGCGCCATCACCAACGCCTGGCAGCCGGAGAGCACCGACACACCGGGTCGCGCCGCCAGCCGCGCCGCCTTCATGCTCGGTGGCGACCTCGCCTACAACTTCCTTCAGGAGTTCTTCCCCTTCGTCCGCCCCAAGGGCCTCCGCCACTAAGGCTCCATCCCCCGAGCCTTCAACACCGGCCCCACCGCCGGTCCGCTCAGGAATTTGATCAGCGCTGCCGCCGCGGGCGAGTTTCCCGGCTTCGCGCTCACCCCCGCCGAAAACGAAACGTAAGTCTGATACTCCGCCGGAATCTGCCCCACCAGCTCCACTCCCGGCGCGGGCAGAATCTCGCTGACCAGCGTCAGCACCATCTCCGCCTCTCCGCTCGCCACCTTCGCCGTCGACCGCGTCGAGCCTTGCTCCAGCATCGTCTTCTTCTTCATCGCGTCCGCGATCCCCATCTTGTCGAACGCCTTCTCCAGCGTCACCCGGCTTGCTCCGTCGCCCGCATAGGTGATCGACTTCGCATCCAGCAGCGTCTTCTTGAACGCCTCCGGTGTCCGGATATCCGGCTTCTTCGCGCCCTTGCGAACGCCCACGCCGACGCCCGCGCGCGACAGCGACAGCTTCGGCGTCTGCGCCAGCTTGCCCGCTTTGGTCAACGCATCCATCAAATCGCTGGTCAGCACCGCGACGTCGAATGCCTCGCCCTTCTCGATCTTCTCCGCCTGCACGGCCGACGTTGCGAACTCCATCCGCACCGGCTGCGCCAGGGTCTGCTCCATTTGCCGACGCAAATCCTCCAGCACCGCCTTCACCCCGTTCGACGCAATCACGCGCACCTGCGCCGCCAGCGGCAGGCTCGCCATCGCCAATGCAACCACAATCGAATTTAGTCTTAGTTTCATGCGCTCACGCCCCAAACATACTATCATCGCTTCTAGCGATATGCGCAAGCTTTATCTGCTCCTTCTGGCCGCGCCCGCGGCGTTCGCGCAGCCGCCCAATATGCAGGCCATCGCGCAGGCTCTCGGCGTCGATTGCGGATATTGCCACGCCTCCGAACGCGGCGCGCCGGAGCCCAAGAAAGACATCGCCCGCGCCATGATCGCCATGACCCGCGACATCAACGCGCAAATCCAGAAGGCGAAGGTTCAGGCGGCCACCGGACTCGCCCCCGCGCAATCCGTCCCCGCGCCATCGGTTGAGGTTCAGTGCGTCACCTGCCATCGCGGCGTCCCCATCCCCCGCCCGCTCCCCGATATTCTGTCTCAGACTCTGAAGGAAAAGGGTCCCGATGTTGCCATCGCCCAGTACCGCGAGCTGCGCCAAAAATTCTACGGCCGCCAGGCCTACGATTTCGGCGAGGACACCCTCATCGGCGTCGCCCGCGCCGTCACCCAGGTCCGCCCCAGCGATTCCATCGCCCTGCTCCAGGTCAACCTCGAGTTCTTCCCCCGCTCCGCCTCCACCTACGCGGAAATCGCCTTCGCCTACACCCGCAAGCTCGACGACGCCTCCGCCATCGCCAATCTCCAAAAGGCGCTGGAGATCGAGCCCAACAACGGCATCATCCGCGGCCAGCTCGAGCAGTTGCAGTCCTACCAGCGCGCGCGCCAGCGCCGGCAATGAAGCTGATCCTGGATCAGTTTGAAATGATCCACGCCTGCAACCATCCGCTGTGGCCCGGCTCCATCCCGCACCGTCTTATCGAGACCGGCGGCATGAGCTTGCAGGATCTAGACGACGAAATCGCCCGCGGCGAAGCCCTGGAGCGCCTGCGCGAACGCCTTCCCGAAGTCATGAGCGATGAGCAGCACGACTACTTGAACGCCCTCCGCCGCGACCGCAACCAGCTCGTCGCTCGCGGCCGGCTGTAGCGATTGCCGGGTTCCTCGCGGGCACATTGGCCAGCGCGCAAAGCGACGATCTCATCGCTGCGCCGGCACGTGGTCACACTACGTTAATACTGAGAGCTTCGGTTTCAGATCCCTCGACCATCCAAGGCGCACGATTCGCAAGTCCCATACGTGCAGTTGAAAGCCATATTTCGAAATCCCCGGCCAGTAGGCGCCCGGCGCCAGCTTCGGCAGGCGAAATCGCCCATTCTCATCGGCCCGAGTGGTTTGCGAAGCCAGGAGCAGCGAAAACATCGCAGAGGTCGGCCAAAGTGCGTGCACGCTTCAGGGGCGGGGCGCATCCACGTCCCCGAAGTTGAATACGTGGCGAGCCCTGAAGAGCCGATGGCGTTAGACTAGGAACGGGAGACCGGAGCCGTGGTTCTTAGTGCCAATGAAGAGTCCCTCATCAAGGTTGTGCGGATGCTTCCGCCGGATGAGGCCAGGAAGGTGCTAGTTTGGGCGCAGCAGCTCGCGGATCTCGGGGGCGACCGGCGAGTTGAGTGGTCGGATTCCTGGTCCGACGACGATCTTCGGGAAGCTACACTCGCATCTCTCGAACGGTTTGAAAGGCTGGAGCGGGAAGAGCGTTGAAGCCAGGCGACGTCGTGGTCGGCGCGTTTCCAGGCGCGGACACGATGAAGGTGCGGCCCGCCGTGGTGCTCTCGACCGAACTTTACCATCGACATCGGCCTGACGTAATCGTTGGTCTGATCACGACGCAGCCCCCGAAGGAATTGGCTCCGACCGATTGCGAACTGCGCGACTGGCGACAGGCGGGACTTCACCAGCCGTCGTTCTTCAGGTTGTTTCCGGTGACGTTGCTGCAGCGCGAAGTACGCCTGATTGGGCGGCTTTCCGAGTCCGATTGGAGTTCGGTTCGTGCGTGCTTCAAAGCGGGTCTTGGTAGCGACTGACCTGGCGCGGATTCGCCCCGAAACAGCCAATGCGGAATGTCCGCAGGCCACCACTTCTAGTTATTCGGCAACCTATACGCCCGGTACTCCGCCGAGTAGTTCCCGCTCGCGATCGCCACCACGATGTACTGCTTCCCGTTCAGCATGTACGTCATCGGCGACCCGGTCTGCGGAGCCGGCATCGGGATCGCGCCCGCGTCCTTGCCCGTGGCCTTGTCGTACGCACGCAGGTACGCGCCCTGCTGCCCGTCCGGCAGCGTGATGGTGCCCTTCTCGCCCACCACCACCAGCGTCTTGGTCACCACCTGCCCGGCCGTTCCCGTCCGCCCCGTACGCGGAATATTCAGGCCTTTCAAATCGGGAGAATTGCGAATATTGTCCGGAGTCTCGCCATGCGCCACCTGCCACAGCATCGTGCCGTTGTTCAGGTCGATCGCGCTGATCTGCCCGTACGGCGGCTTGATCAGCGGAAGTCCGCGCACCGACAATCCTCCTCCGCCACCACCCCCGCGTGCCGGAGCTGCAGCCGCCGGAGCACCCGCGACCTGCGGTTCATCCGCATTTTGCGCCGCTGTCGCCGGACTCGGCACAATGTTCGCGCCCGCCTGCCCTCGTCCCGCCGGAGCACCGCCTCTACCACCCGCCGCGTTCCCGCCCCGTCCCGCGCCGCCGCGCCCTCCTCGGCCGCCCGCCGGCTGCGCCGTCCCCGACATAAAATCCACGTCGGTCCGATTCTTATCGCCCGGGATCAACCCGATCTGCGTCACCGCCGCCTGCGACGATACGAACACCGTGTGCGTCTCCGGATCGTACGACCCTCCCGGCCAGTTCGACCCTCCGCCCGCGGTCGCCAGCGTCAGCGTCGCCAGCGGACCCTCCGGTTTGCTCAACGCGCCCGGCGTGAACATCGGCCCGATCCTGTATCGCGCAACAACCTGCTCCGCTTCCGCGCGCATCTCCGGCGTGAAGTTGATCAACTGATCGATTGTCACCGCCTGCCGGTCATACGCCGGAGGCTTGGTCGGGAACGGCTGCGTCGGCGAATACCACTCGCCCGGCACGTCGCCCTTCGGTACCGGCCTCTCTTCCCACGGCCAGATCGGCTCGCCCGTCTCGCGATTCAGCACATACAGGAACGCCTGCTTGGTCGGCTGCGCTACAGCCTTCACCATCCGCCCATTCACCACGATGTCCGCCAGAATCGGCGGGCACGGATTGTCCATATCCCAAATCCCGTGATGAACGTATTGCCGGTACCACTTCATCTTGCCCGTCTTCAGATCCAGCGCCACCATGCTCTCGCCGAACAAATTGTTGCCCGGCCGGTGCCCGCCGTAATAATCGCCCGTCGGCAGCTCGATGCCCAAGTAAACCGTGTTCAAATCCTCGTCGATCGCCGCCTGCCCCCACGAGCCCGTGTTCCCCGTGTACGACCACGAATCGTTCAGCCACGTGTCGAATCCCGGCTCACCCGGCTTTGGAATGGTGTGGAACGTCCACAATCTCTTGCCGGTCCGCGCATCGAAGCCGCGAACATATCCCTTCACATTTGTTTTGCTGGTCGGAACTCCGCCCGGCTTGTGCGCCGCGCCCACAACGATCACATCCTTGGAGATCAATGGAGCCGAGTGCAGCCCGATCTCGGAGCTCATCGGATCGATCACCTGATCGTCATCGTCCTTAAGATCCACTACCCCGTTGTTGCCGAAGCTCGCCACCGGCTGCCCGGTCTTCGCGTTCAGCGCGACCATCCGGTACCCCGGAGTCACGTACACGATCCGCTCCTCGCGCCCATCCGTCCAATACGACAGCCCGCGTCCGGACAATTTCCGGGGAGCCGCATCGCCGCGCTTCCCTTCGTCCTCGCCGTGGACCCATAGCAACTCGCCCGTCGCCGCATTCAGCGCAAAAACCGCGCGCCGATTCCCGCCCGTCGCGTAGAGGATGCCCTTCACCATCAGCGGCGTGCCTTCCAGATTATTCTCCGGCGTCGGACCCAGATTGTCCGTCTTGAATTTCCACGCCACTTGGAGCTTGTCGAAATTGCCGGCGTTAATCTGATCCAGCGCCGAATAGCGCGAGTTTCCCAGATCGCCTCCGTAGGTCGGCCACTCGCCGTTCTTCGCGCCAGTCTGCGCGTTCAGCGCCGCCGCCACGCCCAGCACCACCCCCGCCCGCCAACACAATTTGATCGACATGGTTCCTCTCCCTTAGCGGGCGCACTTCACTGCTCTCCAAGCAGACCGGCCCGGCCCGCGGCTCCCTGGCCGCGTCTAAGGAAATCTATACCTTTGCGAACCCTGACGCAAGGGGCTTGACAGAAAATGCCGCTAGGCCGCCGTCAGCCGGGCCACGCGGAGCCGCTTGCGAGCCTTTTCCGCATGCCACAGGTCGTACTGAAGCCGCTGATTCAGCCAGCTCTCCGCGCTGGTGTTGAACGCCAGCGAAAGGCGTACCGCCATTTCCGGGCTTATTCCAGCCCGTCCGTTCAAGATGGCCGACAACGTCTTCCGGCTCACGCCCAGCGCCCGAGCGGCATCCGTCACGGTCAACTCCAGGGGCTCCAGACAAAGCTCCCTCAGCACTTCGCCAGGATGAGGTGGATTATGCATCTTCATAAGGTGGTGCCTCAGTGATAGTCCTCGTAGTCAACGCGATCCGCATCTTTTCCAATCCACTCGAACGTGACGCGCCAGTTTCCGCTCACCTTAACCGCCCAAGTGCCCTTTCTGTCGCCGCGCAGCTCATGCAGGCCCAGACCGGGCAGGCTCATGTCCTCAAGAACCGTCGCCACGTTCAGCCGGCCTAAAATCAGCCGCAACCTGTTCGAGTGCTTTGCCTGAATTCCTGACTGGTCTCCCATGAGGAAGAATCGCTGGATTCCCTTATGCCGGAACCCTTTGATTGCCGCACACTCCAGTGTAACCCATATGGTTACGGGCGGAGGTCCCGCCCCAGCCGCAGCGGAGATTCAGCAGGAGATGAGATTGTAAACATCCGCAGCGATTTGCCCTTACGCCTTCGTCGTGGGCTTGCCGAAAATCAGTTGACCTTGACGATATGGCCTGGAACAACTCCATCGGCCGCTGCCCTTTTCTTTACGCTGGGTTCGACAGCCTTGAGCAATCTCTCGACGGTATCACGAGTCCAAACCAGCTCAGGCATCGACGAGCCTTCCTGCTTGAAGTATCGAAAGCCTTGCTCCTCGTTCGCCCCTTCTAGCAAGACGACCACGTTCCGGAGATCGAAAGCATCGTCGGCACCAACCTTGAGCCCAAGTCCGTGGCATTCCTCATACAGCTCCGTTATCCGGTGGTGCTTTCGCTTTCCGCCGGCAACGGGAAGATTAGACGCTCGCAAGAAAGCCTTCAACGCGAGTTCAATCGCGTGCGAGTACATGAAATATATCGGAGCCGCCAGCGTCTTGTCGGCGTTAAACAGCAGATCACCGGCTTTTTGATATTGCCTGGCAAACCCAAGAAACGAGATTGCATGCGCCTCCGCAGCGGCGAGGACTTTCTTTTTGGCCATCTCGCTTCAAGGTTATCAGTGCAATGGCCCAATGGATTTCCGTCGTCATCGCCCCCACGAAGACCGCCCGTGACAGCCCGACTCTCCCGCTGGTCCATAATAATCCCTAGGCCCTCCATGGTCACCGAATCCATCCCCAGCATCACCCCCACCAGCGACGACGCCGAGTTCAACCCGCTCCTCTCCGCCGAGGCCCGCTTCGACCAGGCCGCCGCCAAGCTGAGCCTGGATGAAGGCATGCAAAAAGTCCTTCGCTCCTCCGCACGCGAGCTCACCGTTCACATCCCCATCCAGCTCGACGATGGCCGCCTGGAAGTCTTCACCGGCTATCGCGTCCAGCACTCCATCGCCCGAGGTCCCGCCAAAGGCGGCATCCGCTACGCCCCCAACGTCAGCATCGACGAAGTCCGCGCCCTCGCTTCCTGGATGACCTGGAAATGCGCCGTGGTCAACATCCCCTTCGGCGGCGGCAAAGGCGGCATCATCTGCGACCCCAACCTCCTCTCCTCCGGCGAGCTCGAACGCATCACCCGCCGCTACACCGCGGAGCTGTTCGATTTCATCGGCCCCGAAATCGACGTGCCCGCTCCCGACATGAACACCAATGAGCAGACCATGGCCTGGATCATGGACACCTACTCCATGCACGCCCGCCACACTCAGACCGCCGTGGTCACCGGCAAGCCCATCGATCTCGGCGGCTCCCGCGGCCGCAGTGAAGCCACTGGCCGCGGCTGCATGATCGTCACCACCCAGGCCCTCCGCCGCTTCGGCCTCGAACCCGCTTCCACCCGCGTCGTCATCCAAGGCTTCGGAAACGTCGGAGGCATGTCCGCCAAACTCATGGCCCGCGCCGGCTTCAAGATCGTCTCCATCGTGGAATACGACGGCGCCGTCTATAACGCCAAAGGTCTCGATATCGCCGCCCTCGCCGCGCACCGCAAGGAAACCGGCTCCATCGTCGATTTCTCCGGCGGCGAAAACATTGACCGCGATGAAGCCATGTTCCTCGAAACCGACGTTCTCCTCCCCGCCGCTAAAGAGAACGTCATCGCCTCTCACAACGCCTCGCGCCTCAACTGCAAAATCCTCTGCGAAGGCGCCAACGGCCCCACCACTCACCTGGCCGATTCCATCCTTGCGGACAAAGGCATCTTCGTCATCCCGGACATCCTGGCCAACGCCGGCGGCGTCACCGTCTCTTATTTCGAATGGGTGCAGGACCGCCAGGGCTACTTCTGGAATGAGCAACTGGTGAATGAACGCCTGGAAGAGATCATGGTCGCCAGCTTCGCCGACGTTGTCGCCTACGCCGAAAAGCACGGCGTCCACAACCGCACCGCCGCTTACATGCTCGCGCTGGATCGCGTCGCCTTCGCCATCAAGCTTCGCGGGATCTACGCCTGACCGCAAGCATGCTCACCGGTGTCATGCCCCCGCGCAAGCAGCTCTTTCACGTGTGCGTGACCGGGTTCCTCTTCACCGTCTTCGCCGCAGCCGCTCTGGTGAATGCCGAATTACTTCTGCCCTCGCACCCCACCAGCCCTGCCATGCGCGTGATCTCATTCCTCTTCATCCTGCTCTGTCTCGGCATCATCGCGATGCTGTTCTGGTATCGCCGCCGCATCGTCCGCGAGTTCAGCTACGACGGCGTCACCCTCCACCTCAAAACCCTCTCCATCTCCGAACCTCTCCCGCGCTTCCCCGCCCAGCTCCTGGTCATTCGCGAATGGGCCGGCCGAGGCGGCCTGATGGGCTACCAGCTCATCTTCCGCGACCTCCCCAAAGCCTATTTAGAGGACGACACCCCCAACGCTCGCGTCCTCATTGAGCGCCTTCTCGCCGACATGCCCCAGCCCGTGCAGTGAGAGTGCTGAGTGGAACCAGTCAAAAGCCGGCGCGGCCTCCAAACGATGAGAAACGTCGACCGGTTCCGCCACGCCAGGCTCCGTTGTGCCGGCGACTACCCTAGAAGATGTAGCATGGTGAGCGAGGAGCTCTCATGAAAGCGGTCGAGTTCGACGGCACCAAGACGCCCAGCGGCGAAATAGCGCTGCCTCCCGAAATCGCCGCCGAGATACCGGCCGGCGAACAGCTTCGCGTCGTCGTCATGTGGGACCACTCCGCGGATGCCGTAGCGTGGCGCGCCACCGCCCAGCAACAATTCGAGTCGTCATACTCCCCAGACGACGCCGTCTACGAACAATTGATGGATGACCCTCAAACCCGGTGAAGTTGTCCTGATCCGGATGCAGTTTCATCAGGCGCCCGGCTCAAAAGTGCGGCCCGCAGTGGTCCTTCTCGATACAGGAGACGACGATTTCATTGCGGCCCCGATCACTTCGCAGCCCGCTCGGGCGGCGCAGGACATCGCGATCTCGAACTGGCGCGCATCCGGACTGAACGTAGCGTCGACAGTTCGCGTTCACAAGCTTGCAGTACTGGGCAAAGCCGAAATCGCTCGCAAACTCGGGACACTATCGGAGGCCGACCAGCGCGCGCTCACTGAAGCCCTCTGCAAAATATTTTGTAATCGACCGAGTCACTGATCTCACCTCGGCCGGGAAAAGTGAATCGAGTCACTCCCCGATTCCCCACAATGTGCTCGACGTGATGAACCAGCCGGCTATATTGCTGCCTCAGCAGGCAGTATTCGCAGCGGTACCAAGTCCCGCAGCTCGGCTTGCGTCACGGATGGGCGTTCGAGCTGAGTCGCCGCCGGGCCTTCACCTTCAGAATGTCGATGAAGTCGGCGGCGCTGATCAGGGTTTCGTACTCGCTCCGCTCATCGTCACTGAGAAGACCCTCGTTGGCTCGCTCCGCAAGCTCGTTTACTCGCCGCTCGACCGAGTCCGAAACCCTAAATTCCGCTATCCTCTGCGCCGACTCCGCATCGAAGCAAAGAGCGAAGGGATCGGGATCGAGCACCGGATCGCTCATGCCTTCACCCTACCACGATAAATGTGCTGGTTTGCCTCGTCGCCGCTACTCGTCGATTCCCTGCGACCGCAGCCACGCCTGCGCCCGCGCAATCGCCGAATCGCCAACCCCGAACTTCTGCCCGGTCAGCCTTTCGAGATCTTCCAGCGCAAAGTCGCAGACTCGCAGGTTGTCCGGATTGTTTCCGCCAACCGAATCGCGATCCCGTAACACCACCGCGAGCACCCGAGATCCACCCTTTGACATGCCGACCGTCTGCCACATCTCGCTATACCAATTTCGATCCAGCGTCTGATACTTTCGCACCAGCTCTACCGCGCGCCGCAAATCTTGTTCGCTTCCAAACTCACCCAGCAGCATGCCCGCCGACTGAAGCTCAGAAACCCCCTCCGCAGGACGATCCGCCACCCTCAGCGCGCGCGCCAACGCGTCCGCCAAAATATCCCGATTCCCGTTCCGCGCGACCGAAAGCGCAATCTGCGCCGACCCCGCAACATCGTTGCGCAACGCGGCCCGCAGAGTCTCCGTCGTAACCGGATTCGTCGCGTACTCCGCCAGCGACCCCGCCGCGCCCCACGCCTCCGCCGGCGCATTCCCGATCCACGTCCGGATCAGCAGCGCATTCGTCGCCGGCGACTGCCCCAGTTTCCCCAGCGCCGCCCGGGCCAAAATCATGCTCTCCTGCTGCGGACGAATGTTGTTTGAGAACAGATCTGCGACCGTCGGCCTCGGAATGCCCTTCCCGGCCAGCAGGTCGGTCAGCACATTCGCCCACCCCTGACGATCCGCTCCAATCATCGGCTCCAGAAAAGTCATCAGCTCCGCAGCCATGCCTTGATCCCCCGGCAGGCCGTCCTGTCTCGCCAGATACCCTCCTGTCCGGACCGCTTCACTCTGCGTGCCCCGGCCAAGGGAATTCGCGATCTCTCGAAGCAGGAACAGCCTCGCCGTTGCTGGCGGAGTCTCATCCTCCTTGAGCGACGCCGCCACCGGGATCAGCAAATCGATTCCCGAATCGGCCGTCAGCCGCCACAAGCTCTCCGGCCTCGCATTCTCTTGTAGAGGAATAGCCACAACTTGGCCTGGCTCGAAGAGCCGAGGCGCGGCGTCGAACCCAGCGGCAGGCTCATCCAGAAAACGTACTCGAATCCGGTTCGCCGCAATCGTCTCCCCGCCATGCGTGTAGGAGCGCAGCACCTCAACCTCGGCGCTCATCGCGATGATGTCGCGCTTCACATTGCCAGACGATGCCTTGGCAGACGCCGCTTCATCCCGCCCGTCGTTCCTCACGCTCACCACGCGCCCCACCACCAGCACCGGCGCCTTCGCCTCGTCGCTAAACGGCCAAGGGAAGCTGAGGCGAGCCTGCACCACAACCGCCGGCAGCAGCATCGCCGCGCTTATCCACGCTAATTTCCCGATAATCACCGCTCTCATTGTAGCCGCCGCGGTGGGCATATCCGGCCCGGGAGCGGCATCGGGACATTTCTCTTCACCATACGTAGGTAGATCAGGAGGATCCACTATGAAGTTGGCCCTGCTCAGTTTGCTGGCGGTCGCGTCCGCATTTGCCCAGCAAGCGAAATTCGACCTGGCGGACGTTCATGTCAGCCCGACCGCCCGCAACTTCGCGCAGAACTTTGGCGGCGTGCTCCGCGACGGGAAGTATGTAAACCGGGACGCGACCATGCTGCAGCTCATCGAGGCGGCGTACGGCGTCACAGAGGACGCGATCTCGGGCGGGCCTGGCTGGATAGGCTCCGACCTTTTCGACGTGATCGCCAAGGTCCCCGACGGCACCACGCCAGAGACCGCCAAGCTCATGCTGCAAGCGCTCCTGGCAGATCGCTTCAGCCTGGTGCTCCATAACGGTACCAATCCCGTACCCCGCTACGTCCTGACCGTCGCCAAGGGTGGATCGAAATTGAAGGCCTCGAGCGGACCCGGCAGCCACGGATGCCAGGCGCAGCCGGGCGCCCCGGGCACACCCAGCGACCCCGCGTTCCAACCCAACATAAAAGTTGCCTGCCACGACCTGACTTCGGCCGAAATCGCGGACAACCTGCATCAAATGGCGGGCGGTTACTTCGATCACGACGTGATCGACCGGACCAATCTTGAACGCTCGTGGGACTTTGACTTGGAGTGGACCGGACGCGGCGCCCTCGCCGCCAAAGGTCCCGACGGCATTTCGGTTTTTGACGCAGTGGAAAAACAGTTGGGGTTGAAGGCGGAATTGCAAAATGTCCCGTTGCCGTCCATGGCGATTGAGAGCGTGAATCGCAAGCCGTCCGGGAACCCTCCGGGCGTCGCGGCCGCCTTAGCGCTGGCGACGGCCCGGTTTGAAGCCGCGTCGGTCAAGCCCGCCAATCCCGACCAGCGCATGGTCCGATTGCTTTATACCGGCGGCAGTCAGATGAGAGCGGGCGGCACCTTGCGCCAGTTGATCGCCATGGGGCTCCAGGTTCACCCAACGTCGCGGCTGACGTGGTGGTAGGGCTTCCGAAATCGGCGGACACCCAATCCTGGGACATCACCGCCAAAGTGCCCGCTACCGGCGAGGGCGCTCCGAACGTTGTCAATGGACGGCCGCTACCTCCGCCGCTCAGCGTCGGCTTGGAGATGCTGCTCAATGTGTTGGTGGACCAGTTCGAGCTCAAAACCCACACGGAAAACCGCGAGGTGACGGTGTACGCCCTGACGCTGGCCGGAGCCAAGCCCAAATTGTCCCAGGCAGAGGATTCCGAGCGTTCCGGTTGTAAGCCGGATCCAAATGCGCCGAAGCCAGTCACCAATATGGGGGCGATGATCAGTTGCAAAAATACCAGCATGGCGGAGCTGGCTCAGAATTTGCAGTCAATGGCGAATGCTTATATCGATCACCCCATCGTCGACGCCACCGGGCTCCAGGGCGGGTGGAATTTCCTCGTCGGTTGGACGGCCAAGGCCGCTCTGCAGCCGGTGCAGGATCCGAACCGTCCGGCTGGAGCCATCACGGAAGCGTCCGATCCCAACGGTATTTCAGTCTTCGAAGCGGTAGAGAAAGAGCTCGGGCTGAAACTGGTGAAGCGAAAAGAATCCATCCCGGTGATCGTCGTGGATCACGTTGACGAGAAGCCAATAGATTGACGAGAAACCGATAGATTGACGGGAAGCCGGTAGATTAAGGCTTACTCGGCCGGGATGCAAGCTCACCAGCTAGCGCTTCTTTGCTACGCGCGGAGCCTCATCGCCTTCAACGGGCCGCTTCCCCCCACGCCGCCGCATAATTTTATCGAACGCGAGGAAATCCGCGCGAGCCTTCCGGTCCGTGAAGAATCGTGCGGTTTCAAGCACCGAAACCTTCTCGGCCACCGCCGTCGTGACAAACTGATTGATACTCGTGCGATCTTCCCGGCTGAGCCTCTCTACTGCCTCTTTGAGAGACCGCGGAAGCCGTAATGGGTACGTCTTAGTTTCTTTCATCCCTGATCCTCGCAATTGCATCCCGAGGCAGCAGAACCTCTACGCCGAAGCGGGCGGGAGTATCGCCATAATCCCTCACATTAAATGTGACCAGCGCATCCGCACGGCCGTTCACCGCCACGTCCAGAACCATTTCATCGTTCGGATCCCGAAGCTGGGGTCGCCACAGAAAATGTGTTTTCACTGGCTCAGACATCGCGATCACGGCGTCGATGAAAGTCTCAACTTGCCGCTCACTCAATCCCGCAGCGAGCTGATGGTCCCCCTTCCGGCAAACTGCCTCATATTCCAACGCTAAGGGGACACTCAATAGTAAGGTAACTCGGCCCTGCCGTGCCGCACGAAGAATCGCCGCAGACGCCCCATCCGGGCTGCGCATGGCCGCGACGACTGAGTCCGTGTCCAGAACGATTCTCACATCGCTGACGATATCATATCAGATGCGATATCGCGGGGGCTTGCTCTGGCCGCGTTCATTTGCGGCCTCTCCTAAGCCGCTCCAGCGTTCGTCCAAAAGCGATACTATCGAGTCGATGGAGCGTTGGAAGGATCACATCAGTGTCAACCCCGCCATCTGTCATGGAAAGGCATGTATCCGTGGAACCCGGGTCATGGTCTCCATCATCCTCGACAATGTCGCCGCCGGCGTTCCCCGGACCGAGATTCTAGCCAGCTACCCCTCGATAAAACCCGACGACATCGACGCCGCTCTGGCCCACGCAGCGGTTCACCTACGACCTCGCAAGATACACGCCGACCTCAAGGCCAAGCAGCAAACGCGTGCAAACCTTGCCGAACTTCGACCTCTTGATCCCCAGCCAAACCCGTCGGCTGCAGAGTAAGTCCGGCCGGAGAAGCACATCTGATTTCGCCCTACCGGCGGATTGGAATCCTGGAGTCCCTCACGCGAGCCGAGGCTTCGGGGAACCTGCGGAACTGCAGCATCTGCCTGATGCCGCGAGCATCTGTGCCAGCGAAGTGTGGCCCTCGAATGATGGTGGCAATGCTTCTGGGCTCGATCGGGATCGCGACGTAGGGCACAACCCTGCTGCCGGAAGCCCGATACCGAATCTCCCGCGGTCCACGATCAACGTGCTTAACCAACCGCCACTCCCGCTCCTGCTCGAACGCGGGGTCCTTTATTACCACGATCAGTTCTTCTGCGGCGCTCGACGCGACCAACCACACCCAGCTTGCGTCTTCCCCCGAAGAATTGCGGCGTTTGATGATATTGCTCACGCCTTGAAGGAATCTCAAGATCAACTCCTCCTGCTCGGCCTTGCCGTAGAGTACCCGCCGGAGGTCGAATCCGGACTTGCGGAGAGAAGTGAGCCAGCCAACCTTAAACCCGACAGCCAGCCCCTCCCCACTGCCGCCGTACCCCCGCCATTGGCTTAACAAGTTGCAGTCCTCGCAAAAGCAGGCGACGACCGGGGTGTGGATCAGAAATCCACCCTGCGTGAGCATCTCAAGGAACCATTTGCGCTGGGCTTGTGGTATCGACGACGCGAAGTCGCGATTTAGGACCCTCTTGAAGAGGCGGTACGCATAGGAGGCCTCGGAGGCGTCCTCAAGGCACAGCATGTCCGACGCCCATAATGACCGGGTATCGACGATTCTGACGAACCCCTGCAAATCGGTGTAATGGAAAAGCTCCGGATGCGTCCTCTCGGGTCGCTGTGACCCGCAGAGGTCCGCAGCGAGCTTGCGAAGTTCTTTCTTCAGGTCCATGCCCCCTCATCCCCCCACCAACTCCAAAAACGCCTGCGCCGCGTGGCTCAGAGCCCTCTTCGCCGGATACACCAGCCGGATCTTCCGCTCCACTTCCATCTCCTTCACTTTCACCTCGCACACCAGCCCGTGCCGCAGCTCCTCCTCCACGCACATTCGAGGCAGGAACGCCACGCCTTCGTTCCGCTCCACCATCTTGCGGATCGACTCCACCGTCGGCATCTCCAGGTCCATATGCAACGGCACCTTGTGCCGCTGAAACTCCCGGATCACCACCCCCCGGTACGGCGAAACAACATTGTGCGCGATAAATGTTTCCCCTCCCAGTTCCGTGATCGACACCTCCGCCCGAGCCGCCAGCCGATGCTTCGGCGACGTCACAAACGCTAGATGGTCGGTATAGATCACCCGGGTCACCAGCCGATCGTCTTCCGGATCGTAGGTCAAAATCCCCAGCTCCAACTCGCCGTCAAGCAGCTCCGCCGGGATCTTGCTCGATAAACTCCGCCGCACCTGCACCCGCACCTTCGGATACTTCCTCCGGAACTTGTCGATGTGATCCAGCAAATATAATGTTGACGATTCGTTCGCCCCAATGGTCAGCCGCCCCGCCGATTTATCCCGCAGCTCCGCCAGCGCATTCTCCAAATCTCCTTGCAGATTCTCGAACCGCCGAGCGTATTCCAGTACGATCTTTCCCGCATCGGTGAGCAGCAAATCCTTGGCCGAGCGGTCGATCAGCTTCTCCCCCAGCATCTGTTCCAGCCTCTGGATCGCCAGCGAGATCGCCGGCTGCGTCCGCAGCAGCTTTTCCCCCGCCCGCGAAAAACTCTTCTCGTTGGCGACGGTTAGAAACACGCGCAGCGCATGCAGTTCCATTACAGAACATTATACAAGTCGCAGTAACTATTGATTTGCGAAATCCGGCCGCCCGGCCCAGGACGCCTCTAGGGAGTCGAAAGCATGTGGCGGAAATGCGCGATCTCCGCAGCTTTGAGGCCGGTTCCTACCCGCCGGACCGGCCGCCCTGCGTACATCAGCGAGCGCGGATCCCGCTCATCCGTTAGACCCGCCTGATGCCCGAGCTCATGCAGCAGCGTGATGGGATTGCCCTCACCGAACCCAATCACCGTGGCGCGCCCCCGCACTCTTGTACAAGCCGCCACCCAGCCCCTTCTCCACCGCAGGAGAGTAACCGCCGAACCACATACACGCGCCTCTCGGCCGGGTCTTCCTGATCCAATAGGAAATTTACGCCGTCGTCATTTGCCACCCCCAGTAGCGTCCCTTGCGGCGTGGCTCGGCGCAGCCCATCTTCGAGTGTCCTGTCGAAGGGGGTGACCCGCACCTCTCCGAAGCTAAGGTCGCACACGGGTACCTTCTCCACCCGCTTCGATTCACCGCACAACAGGCGCTCTGCCGCGGTGACCGACTGCGATAGCCCTGCACTAAATTGCGCCAGAGGAGCCACCCCTCGCGTAGGCGGAGCAGAGAGGATGAGCGACTCCTCAACAAAGAAGTGAAGCGGCTGCGTTGTCTGAGCCCCCGCCAATGAGCCGGCTCCGGCCATCGCCAGACACAATTTCGTCAGACTGAGCTTACCGACCCGCATAACGAACTATTATACAACTATCGAAAACTATTGATTTGCCAAATCTACCCCCTCGGTCCGATAATCGTCACATGGAGGCGTTGGCCAGCACAGGGCCGTAGGCTCCGTTGTGCTGGCCGCTATCAATATGCAGCGCGTATACATCTTCGACACCACGCTTCGTGACGGAGAGCAGTCCCCCGGTTGCTCCATGACCGTCCCCGAAAAGCTGCGCATGGCCGCCAAACTGGTCGACCTCGGCGTGGACATCCTGGAAGCCGGTTTCCCCATCGCCTCTGAGGGCGACTCCGAAGCCGTGGACGCCATCAGCCGCGAATATCCCTGGGCCAACGTAGCCGCCCTCGCCCGAGCCAACAAGCTCAACGTCATGGCCGCCGCCAAAGCCCTGCGCAACGCGCGCCGCCCGCGCATCCACACCTTCATCGCCACCAGCGATATTCACCTCAAGTACAAGCTCAAGAAGACGCGCCAGCAGGTGCTCGACGAAGCCGTCGCCGCCGTCCGCCTCGCCCGCGAATACTGCGATGACGTTGAGTTCTCCGCCGAAGACGCCACCCGCACCGATTGGGATTATCTCGAACAGGTATGCCGCGCCGTCGTCGCCGCCGGAGCCCGCACCGTCAACCTGCCCGATACCGTCGGCTTCTCCGTCCCCGATGAGTACGGCGCCTTGATCGGCCGCATGTCCCAAGCCCTCGGCGATTCGGCCATCGTCAGCGTACATTGCCATGACGACCTCGGCCTCGCCGTCGCCAATTCGCTCGCCGCCATTCAAAACGGCGCCCGCCAGATCGAGTGCACCATCAACGGCATCGGTGAGCGAGCCGGCAACGCCGCGCTCGAAGAAGTCGTCATGGCCATCAACACCCGCCGCGACCGTCTCCCCTTCGAAACCCGCATCGTAACCGAGCACCTGTTCCCGTGCAGCCAGTTGCTCACCTCCATCATCACCTTCGGCCCGCAACCCAACAAAGCCATCGTGGGCGAGAACGCCTTCGCGCACGAGGCCGGCATCCACCAGGACGGCTTCTTGAAGGAGCGCACGACGTACGAAATCATGGACCCCAAATCCGTCGGCGTGCCCGAATCGAAGCTGGTGCTGGGCAAGCATAGCGGCCGCCACGCGCTGGCCAAGCGTTGCGAAGACCTCGGCCTCCCGCTCACCCGTGAGCAGCTCGACGTGCTCTACCACCGCTTCACCGCCCTCGCCGATCGCAAGAAGGGCCTGCGGAACGACGAAATCGCCAACCTCGCCCGCGAAGTGTTAGCTGGAGAGAAGGCCCTGGCCGGAGAGACCGCTCCTTCAGGCGTAGCGGCGGTTTAGGGCATGAGCCCTGTAGAACAGATCATCGCCGCGGCGCGGCAAGGCGATCTGGAGCTAGTGAGCCGACTGCTGGATCAGGACGCAGCGCTTGCCACCGCCACCACCATGTTGGGCGCGCAGCCCATCCACGCAGCGCATTTTTGCGGGCACACGGCGGTGGTGGAGTTGCTGCATCGCCGCGGCGTTCCACTGGATTTTTTTCTCGCTTCGGAGCTGGGGATGCTGCCTTACGTGACGCGTGCTCTCGATGAGAATCCTCGCTTGGCACAGGAATTCAGCGCCCAAGGCAGTACCGCGCTCCATCGAGCCTGCTACTGGGGCCAGTCGAGCACGGCTAGCCACTTACTGGGCCACGGAGCGGACGCGAACGCGCCAACTCGCGACGGCTTTCTTCAAATCCGGCCTTTGGGCTGCGCCGTCGCAACTCCGGACCTGCCGAATCCGAGCGACTCCGAGGAGGTAGTCCTTGCATTGGTGGATTTGCTGCTGGAGCACGGCGCCGATGTGAACGGAAGGCGCCGCGACGGATTGACCGCCCTTCATGCCGCCGCCTTTAGAGGGCACTTGAAGGTAATCCAAAAGCTCCTGGACTCGGGGGCGGATCCGGCGATCACGGGATACGACGGAGCGGGACCGCACTCCGGGCAGTCAGCAGCGGATATGGCGGTGGCTCAAGGCCAGAAGGCCGCAGCAAAGCTTCTTTCAAACACACGATGACCCTTAAACTCCTACTCCTCCCCAGCGACCTTGTCGGTGGTGCCGAAGTCAGCGAGGGCGTAGCCGTACTGAAAGCGGCCCCGGGAGCGGCTTGCGCCGGGCGATCTTTGGCTCTCCCTTTAAAATGAGCACACTCCTTCACTTCCATGAACAGGCGGAATTCTTGAGGCAATCGAGCGGGTCGAACATCGAGAAGACGCTGCGCAAAGCAGTCAGGATTCTGGCGAAATCCGGCATTCCTCACTACGTCTGCGGCGGTTTCGCGGTTCAGGAGCACGGTTATCCGCGATTCACCCAGGATGTCGACCTCATCGTTCCCGACCGGGCGCTGGCGCAAGAAGCGCTGTGCACTAACGGATTCGATGAGGGGCCGGGCTCCGTCATCGACCCGGAAACGCGAGTGAGAGTCGATTTGCTGCCTAGCCCGGAAAGGGCGCACGGGTGCCCTCAGATGCAGGTAAGCTGCCCGCGCGCTCCGTTTTCCGGGCAGTTATCTGAAAGAGGCGAACATTTCGACTTGGGTCCGGTCGCCCTTCCAATGCCTACGGTGATTTCGGATGAGCCGCGGATTCTGACGTTGGAGGATCTGATTTCCACCAAGCTCTCGGCTTATGAGGCACGCGGCATCCATCGGGCGAAAGACTACGCGGATGTTGTCGAACTGATTCAGGCGAATGCTCTTCCCCGGCAATACGGCGTCGCCCGGGACGTCCGTGCGCTGTACGAACGCATCTGGGACGAACTGTACTCTCGCGCGAAGGACTAAGCTTGCAATCACTCGAAATCTAGATCATGACCTTAAAAATCCTACTTCTCCCCGGCGACGGGATCGGCGCCGAAGTTACCCGCGCGGCCGTGGTCGTACTCAAAGCCGTCGCCTCTAAATACGGACACACCCTCCATCTCACCGAGGGTCTTCTCGGCGGGACCGCCATCCACAAAACGGGCTCCCCGTTTCCAGAGGAAACGAAAAAACTGGCTCTCGCCGCCGACGCGACTCTCATGGGCGCCGTCGGCCTGCCAGAGTTCGACAATGCCCCTCCCAGCCAGCGCCCCGAAGCCGGTCTCCTCGGCATTCGCGCCGTGCTCGACGTTTTCGCCAACCTGCGCCCCGTGCGCACCTACCCGTCGCTCATCGATTCCTCGCCGCTCAAAAACCACATCGTCGCCGGCACCGACATGCTCATCGTCCGCGAGCTCACCGGCGGCCTCTATTACGGCACTCCCCGCGGCATCGACGCCGACGATCAAGCCGCCCGCAACACCATGTCGTATACGCGGCCGCAAATTGAACGCGTGGCCAAGCGCGCCTTCGAACTCGCCATGAACCGGCGCGGCAAAGTCACCAGCGTCGACAAATCCAACGTTCTCGAAGTCTCCCAATTCTGGCGTAAAATCGTGATCGAAGTTTCGGCCGATTACCCCGACGTCCAGCTCGACCACATGCTGGTCGATAACGCCGCCATGCAGATGGTGCTGCGGCCCACGCAGTTCAACGTCATGCTCACCGAAAACACCTTCGGAGACATCTTGAGCGATGTCGGAGGAATCCTCGCCGGCTCCATCGGCATGCTGCCCTCCGCTTCGCTCGGTTCGAGCAAAGGACTGTATGAACCCGTCCACGGCTCCGCGCCCGATATCGCTGGCCAGAACAAGGCCAACCCCCTGGGAGCCATCGGCTCCGTCGCGGCCATGCTCGAATACAGCTTCGGCTTGGTTAAGGAGGCCACGGCAGTCAATGACGCCGTCGGAAAGGTTCTCGAATCCGGCCGCGTCACCGCCGACCTCCGCCCCAAAGGCGCGCCGGCCACCACAATGGAAGTAGGAGAGGCAGTCGCACAGGCCCTGTAGGCAGGGCCGTCTCAAGGAACGCATTATGAGTATGAAACCCCGCACCGACGTTAACAGGACAATAGTCGAAAAGATCTGGGACGACCACGTAGTCACGCAGGAGCCCGGCGCGCCCGCTCTCCTCTACATCGATCTCCATCTGAGCCACGAAGTCACCTCGCCGCAGGCGTTTCAAACGTTGCGCGAGCGCAAGCTCAAGGTCCGCCGCCCGGATCTCACCATCGCCACCATGGACCACTCCACGCCCACCTACGCGTTGAACCTTCCGGTGCTCGATCCCATCGGCAAGACGCAGCTCGAAGCCATGGAGAAGAATTGCGCCGACTTCGGCATCCGCCTCTACAATCGCCACAGCGATCATCAAGGCATCGTCCACGTCATCGGTCCCGAGCAAGGCCTCACCCAACCTGGCATGACCGTGGTCTGCGGCGATAGCCACACCGCCACTCACGGAGCTTTCGGAGCCCTCGCCTTCGGCATCGGCACCAGCCAGGTCGGCCACATTCTCGCCACCCAGTGCCTGTTGCAGACTCCGTCTGAAACCTACGCCATCCGCGTCGACGGCACGCTTAAGCCCGGCGTCTCCGCCAAGGACATTATCCTCGCCGTCATCGCCCGCATCGGCATCGGCGGCGGCACCGGTTGCGTCTTCGAATATCTCGGCTCAACCATCCGTAGCCTCTCCATGGAAGAGCGCATGACCATCTGCAACATGTCCATCGAAGGCGGCGCGCGAGCCGGACTGGTCGCCCCCGACGACACCACGTATCAATACATCAACGGCCGCGAGTTCGCGCCCAAAGGCGCAGCCTGGGACCTTGCCGTCGCCCGTTGGAAGCAGCTTCCCAGTGACCCCGGGGCCGTCTACGCCAAAGAACTCACGCTCGACGCCAACTCGCTCGAACCCATGGTCACCTTCGGAACCAATCCCGGCATGGGCATCCCCATCACCGGCCGCATCCCCGATCCGGCCTCCATGTCGAATCCTCTCGAAAAATCCGATCTCACCAAGGCTCTCAAGTACATGGACCTCGAGCCCGGCAAGCCCCTCCAGGGCCATCCCATCAATGTGGTCTTCGTCGGAAGCTGCACCAATTCCCGCATCTCCGATCTCCGCGCCGCGGCGTCCATCATCAAGGGCCGCAAAGTCAGTCCCAAGGTCCGCATGCTGGTCGTCCCCGGCTCGCAGCAGGTCAAGCATCAAGCCGAAGCCGAGGGCCTCGACAAAATCTTCCGCGATGCTGGAGCCGATTTCCGCGAAGCCGGCTGCTCCATGTGCCTCGCCATGAACGGCGATCAATTGGAGCCCGGCGAGTACAGCGTCTCCACCAGCAATCGCAACTTCGAAGGCCGGCAGGGCAAGGGCGGACGCACCTTCCTGGCCAGCCCTCTCACCGCCGCGGCGTCAGCGATTACAGGCGTCGTCACCGACGTAAGGACCCTAAAGTAACCAACTATGAAATTTGAGAAATTGACCGGCAAAACCGTCGTCGTCCCCGTCGATAACATCGACACCGACCAGATCATCCCCGCCCGTTACCTCAAGGCCATTTCGAAGGAAGGCCTCGGCGAGGGCTTGTTCATCGACTGGCGCAAGAACCCCGACGGTTCTCTCAACCCCGACTTCCCGCTCAACAAGCCCGAAGCCAAAGGCGCGCAGATCCTCGTCGCCGGCGACAACTTCGGTTGCGGCAGCTCCCGCGAGCACGCCCCTTGGGCCCTGGTCCAGAACGGATTCCGCGCCGTCGTCAGCACCTCTTTCGCCGACATCTTCAAAGGCAACGCGCTTAAGAATGGCCTGCTCCCGGTGGTCGTCCCCGCCGATCTCCACAAGCAACTGCTCGCCTCCTCCGGCAAAACCGTCAGCATCGACCTCGCGACGCAGACCATCACTCTCGAAGGCGGCCAGCTTGTGCAATTCCCCATCGACGCCTTCGCCAAGCGCTGCCTCCTAGATGGGGTGGATGAATTGGGCTACATGCTCAATCAGGAAGCCGCCATCGCGGCCTATGAAGCCAAGCACCCCAGCTTCATCAACACGCTTCAGTAGCCGATTTATTTCCCCTCCGCTTTCAATCACATATTGATCGCGCCCGAGCCGCCGCTGCGCCCGCCCCATGCAGACTTTGGGGCATGAAGAAGTACATTCGCGACATACTCAATGATCTAGCCAAGAAGCAGGACCCGGCCCCACCTCCCCCCGTTCCGGAGGATCTCAATAACCAGGAGCTCTCGAAGAACCCCGAGCAGCGCGTCCGCCAGCTCGACTTCCAGGCTCAGGAAGACGAAGAGCGCGAAACACTCGAGTAGCTTCTCTTGCCCAGAACGGTGGGATGGCTCGCACCAGTCGCCGATGGAAGATTGCCGGGCCATCCTCGTACGTTCTGATATGCCAGCACCGCAAACGCGATCGCCTCCTTCGCGTCCGGATCAATCCCAAACTCCGCGCTGCTTCGCACGGGTAGCATCGAGCCTAATCGCTCCATCAGGAACCGGTTGTGCACTCCGCCTCCGGAGACGATGACTTCGCGCGGAGGGAGGGCCTCCGCTATCGTTCTCGCCGTCAGCTCCGTCGCCGTGGCGAGCAGATCCCGCATCGGCAAACCGCTATCGATCAGCATTCGCGTATATTCGGGGCCAAATTGTTCCCGCCCGCAGCTTTTCGGAGCCTTGCGTCTGAAATACGGATTCGCTAACAGGTCGACCAACAGTTCCCAGCGCACTGTCCCGCCCCGCGCAATCCGCCCGTCGCGATCAAAACGCTCGCGCCCGCCGCTCATCTCAGCCGCCAGCGCGTCGATCACCATATTCCCCGGACCCGTATCGAACGCGATCCCCTCCGGCAGCAACGTCACGTTCGCGATCCCCCCAATATTTAGCGCCGCCCTCGGCGCGTTCCCGCGACCGAACAGCAGCACGTCGACAAAAGGTACCAGCGGAGCTCCCTGCCCTCCCGCCGCGATATCCGCCTCGCGGAAATTCGAGATCACGTCGACGCCCGTCCGCTCCGCTACCACCGCTGCCTCGCCGATCTGCAACGTGTGCTTCCCGCCCTCGTGATAAATCGTCTGCCCGTGCAGCCCGATCAACTCCACCGGCTCCTGCATCGCGAGAATCGCTTTCGCGTACAACTCGCCTAGCCGGAAGTTCAGCCGCGAAACCTCGCTTCCACGCGTCGAAAACATTCAGCAGCGCATCGCGCACCGATTTCGGATAAGGCGTGCTCCGGAACGCGATCGTCTCGATCCGCTTCCCCCGAATATCCACAACCGCCACATCGATCCCATCGAGCGAAGTCCCGCTCATCACCCCGGCTACTCTCATATGCAAAGCGTCATGAAGCTCGCGCTGCAATTCCGCCAATAATTGCAGCGCCTCGATCGGCCGCAGATTGTCCAGGTTCAGCTTCCGGATCCGCTCCGCGATCTGGTGATTCACCGGCTCGAACAATTGAATCTGCATCGGAGCCGTCCTCGGCGACAGCTCCTCCGTCACCGTCTGCTCCGCCGATTCATGCAGCGCCAGAATCTGCCGAGCCCTCTCGATCACGCTCATCGGCAGCGCGGCTAATCTGGCAACTTCTATTCCATAACTGCGGTCCGCCGCTCCCGGCTCCACGCGCCGCAAGAACAAAATCTGATCGCCGGACTCCTTCACCGACACATGCAGATTCCGCACGCCCTCCAGTTGCGAAGCCAGCTCCGTCAGCTCGTGATAATGCGTCGCAAACAACGTCTTTGCGCGAATATTTCGATGCACATGCTCGATCACCGCCCACGCCAGCGCCAGCCCATCGTAGGTCGACGTGCCCCGTCCCAATCTCATCCAGCACGATCAAGCTCCGCGCCGTCGCGGTGTTCAGGATCACCGCCGTCTCCGTCATCTCCACCATGAACGTCGACCGTCCCCGCGCCAGATTATCCGCCGCGCCAATCCTGGTGAAACACTCGATCCACCACCGGCATCAGCGCCTCTTCCGCCGGCACGAACGATCCCATCTGCGCCAGGATCGTCAGCAACGCGGCTTGCCTCAAATACGTCGACTTCCCGCCCATATTCGGCCCCGTGATCACCGAAATGAACTCCGTCTCCGGATGAAAGTACAGATCGTTGGGAATGAACCGCTGCGCGTCCTTCTCCGCCAGCTTTTCGATCACCGGATGCCGCCCGGCGACCACTTTCATCTCACCGTCGCCTGAGAATCTCGGCCGCACATAGCGATTCGCCGCCGCAACGTCCGCCAGCGCCACCATCACGTCGACCTCTGCGACCGCGGCTGCGGTCGCCTTGATTCGAGCCGCGTGGGCGGCGCAAAGGGCGCGTAGCGCCTCGAAAAGAGAGCGCTCGATCTCCAGCATCCGCTCCTCGGCTTCCAGAATCTTGACTTCGAGCTCCTTCAACTCCGGCGTCGTAAACCGCTCCGCGCCCACTAGCGTCTGCTTCCGCTCGTAATCCGCCGGAGCCAGATGCAAGTTCGACTTCGAAATCTCGATGTAGTAACCGAAGATGTTGTTGAACCGCACCTTCAGAGACGCGATCCCCGTCCGGTCCCGCTCCCGCTGCTCAATCTGCGCTAAATACGTTTTGCTGTTATGCGACAGCCCGCGCAATTCGTCTAATCTCGCATCGAACCCCGTGCGAATCGAGCCTCCGTCATTCAAATTCACCGGAGGCTCTTCCGCGATCGCGGCCAGCACCTGATCCCGCACCTCCGCGATTTCATCCAGCCCGTTCACCAACTCCCGCAGCCTCGCGCAGCTCGCGCCGCTCAGGCTCTGCTTCAGCCCCGGCGCCACCGCTAGCGACCTTCCCAGCGCCAGCACATCCCTCGGCCCCGCCGACGCCAAACTGATCTTCGCCAGCAATCGCTCCAGGTCCAGAATCGATTCGAGCTGTTTCCCCAGCTCCGCCCTCAGAATCGCCGCGCCATGCAGCTCGCCACGGCATCCAATCGCGCCTCGATCTCGGCAACATCGATCGACGGGGCCAACAATCGCCTGCGCAGCAATCGTCCTCCCATCCCCGTCCGAGTCCGATCCAGCACGCTGATCAGCGTCGCGTCTTTCGATTCCCCCGCGAACAACGGCTCGACCAGTTCCAGATTCCGGATCGTCGTCGCATCCAGCACCAGCGCTTCGGCTCGATCGAAAAATGACGGCCGCTCCAAATGATCCAGCGCCGCCCGTTGCGTCTCGCGCAAATAATGCAGGATCGCCGACGCCGCCCCGGTCGCCAGCGGCCGGTTTTCCAGCCCGCACCCGTCCAGCGCCAAAAGATGAAAATGTTCGCACAAACTTCGTGTCGCGTAATCCGCCGCGAACACCCACCCCTCGACAGTGGTCTTCAATCCCGGTAGCTTCTCCCGCGCACTCTCGGGAGCCAGCACCTCCCGTGCACCCAACATCTCGATCGCCGCCGGAGCCTCTGCCGCCTCCATCTCCGTCGCGCGAAATTCGCCGGTCGAAACGTCGACGTACGCCAGTCCGGCGCGAGCCCCATCCGGCACGAACGCCGCCAGGTAATTGTTCTCGTGGGACCGCAGCAACGCGGAGTTCATCGCGGTTCCGGGAGTCACCACCCGCGTGACTTCGCGCTTCACCAGCTTCTTGCCCGCGCTGGGCAGCTCCATCTGATCGCAGATGGCCACGCGGTAGCCCTTCTGAATCAGCCTCGCGATGTAGTTTTCCGACGCATGATACGGCACGCCGCACATCGGAATCGGCTGGCCCTTCTCTTTGTTGCGGGCCGTGAGCGTGATCTCTAGCTCCTTCGCCGCCGTCACCGCGTCATCGTAAAACAGCTCGTAAAAATCGCCCAGCCGGAACAACAGCAGGGTATTGGGAAACTGTTGCTTGATGCCGTGGTATTGCCGCATCAATGGTGTTGATGGTTGGGGCGTGGAGGGCTCGGACGACATCGGAAGCTCTCATTATGGCGCACCGCCAGCGTTACAATCGGCGTAAGGTATGCCGGCCGTAGTCCAGGAACAACCCGGATTCGTCACGCCGCCACGCATGCGTTGGACCCGATCCGGGATGCGCAGTGCTGGAGCAACCGGCTTGTGGGATCAGGAAAAGCCTGGAGCTCATCGATGGGGAATTAGTCAGTAAACGCCGGAAGAAGCGCTCCCACACCGTCAGCCATGAGTTTGCTGGTCGCAAGTGGCTGTTTGAAGCGTTTTCGGTGCGGACTATATTAATGCCAACGCCCCCATCGACGTAGCCACGGAGGACAACCCGATCGAATGAGCCGGAGCCTGACCTCATCGTACTCGCCCGTCCTTCTCACGAGATCTTGAGCGGCAATCCGCAGCCCTCCGACGTCCGCCTCGTCGTCGAAATCTCCGATTCGACGCTGGGTTTCGATCTAAAGGTGAAAGCGCCGCTCTATGCCCGGGCCGGCATCCCCGAATATTGGGTCGTGGACATCGCAGGGAAACGCGTCATTGTCCACCGCGACCCGTCCGGCGGAGCCTACACCTCGGTCGAGGCCTACAGCGAGCAGGAATCCGTGCAACCGCTCGCCGCCCCCGGGCACGCATTCCCAGTCAGCAGCGCGTTTCCGCGCTAAGTCTACTTCGGGGCCGAGAGCTCCTTCGGCCCGTCGTCCAATCCGTAAATTTTGACCTTGCCGCCGTTCTGCGGAGGAGGCTCCGCAGCGTGCCGGGCAGGAGCCGCGGCAGCCGGTGTCGCACCGCCCAGTCCAAAGCTGCTCAGCACCGAAGTCAGTTGCGGAGGCAATCCCACGCCGCTGTTGGCCGCCGAAGTTGCCTGCTGTTGCAGCATCGCCACCACCTCCGGCGGAATCACCATGCGCATCCGCACCTTGGAGCCATCCTGCGTGATGCTGAGGTTCTTCGCCAGCATCGCGCTTTGCGGCTGCGCCGCCAGCAGCGGAGTCATCGCCTGAAAGGTGCCTTTGAGCGTGCTCGCGCCGGCGTCGTTGGCGGCGGTCAGGATCATGTCGAACACGGGAGAATCGGCCAGCGTCAGCCCCATTGCGAATCCGCGCAAGTCCTTCAGCATCGGCGTGCCTTGGGCCCCGGCTTGCTGCTGGAGGATGGCGCCGGTAGCCTCAAACCAGATGTCGCTCTGCGCCAATTCGTCGTCCGCGGACGGCGCCCCCGCGGGTGCCTGTAAGCGGGCTTGGGCCTGCGTGACCGAATCGCCCTCGCCGATCAGCAGGGCGTGCGGACCCAGAACCTTCACCGACCCCTTGCCCGCATTGGGAAACATGCCGGAGATGACCTGCGAATCGAAGCTGCCGGTCACTTCCGCCAGCACGTCCATGTCTTCCACATTGCCGTTCTTCGTGCGCGCCGAAATCAGAATCCGGTCTATCGTCCGCACCATCGCCATCGCCATGTCGATTTGCGCGGCGTTATCCTTGGCCTGCGTCTTAGCCTGCGCAATCGCCTTACCGATCGCATCGGATTTGAGCAGCGCCTGAAGATTGACGCTGAGCTTCACATCGGCGTCGGGATGAGCGAAACGCCAGTCGGCCGGAGCCGGAGATTGCGCGAGCGCCAGCCCGCAGCACCCAAACAGTAACAAAGCACGGGTCACAAAAGAACCCTCCTGATGCAATTCTAGACGGGATTCCTCACCGCCGATACGGGGCGAAAGCCTTAGGAACCCCCTCAAAAGGGGAGAACGCAAACGGATAGCTCTTTGTTCCGGTAAACACAATTCGCGAAAACCGGACCCGGATTCCGCGTCACCACCCAATGCACCTTATAGATTCGCGACAGCCGCTCGAAATCCTCCCGCCCGAATCGATCCCAACCCTCCTGCGCGGTCACCTGGCGTTTCCACTCCTCCGCCAGCCCTGGAAACAGCGCCACCGGACCGCTGTCCTTCAAGCGATCGGCCAGAACGCTGCGCTCAGCCACAGCCCGGAAGCCGTGCTGGTCCACACCGGGGAGCTTGAAGTAATCCGGGATCCAGCGCGAAGATCGCATCCTTCGGCGTGTTCGAGCGTATAAAGTACATCGCTCCCAGCCATTCACTGGACCCGCCCGGGCCACCTGACCCGCTCGCGCCAGGCCATTCCACATGCGGGCTCGACGGATACGCGCCCGCCTGCCCCAACCACATTCCCGCCGCCAGAGGCGCGAACAAGGCCGCCCATCGCCACAGCCTTCGTCTGAGCACGTACTCTCCGATCAACCCACCCAGCAGCCCGAAGAAAATGCAGTACAGCAGATGGAACGCGCGCATGGGTTGCAGCCGGTTGAAGGTTTCAAGCCTCGGTGAGCTTGCTAGTGCAAGCGCCGCCAACGTGAACAGCACTCCGTAAGGAACCAGCGCTCCGGCGACCCGCCGAAACGCCTCGGTCGCGCCCCTCGGCCGCATCGACCCAAACCAGGCGAGCAGTCCGAGCGGCACGATCGCCCCGATCCACTCATACCACTCCCATTTGGTGACGAAGAAATACGTCCGCGCCAGCAGAGCCTCCCGCGCTGGACCCTGCGCCGGCTCGAACCCCCAGCCAAATGGAAGCAGGCCGAGCGCCGCAGCCGGGCGCCCCATCCTCCGCGCTTCCAGCACGCCCAACAAAACGGCCGCGTAGAAGCCCATCTGCGGATGAATCGCGATCAGACACGCCAGCCACACCAGCGCCATCCATCGCCGTCTCTCAAGCCACGACGCGACTGCAAATATCGCTGCGGGCGCGGCGAGCGAGCGAGCGGTTACATACGGGTCCATCATCACCAGCGCCGTTCCCGCCACCGGTACGGTCAAGCACCCGGCTAACAAAAGTACGCCGCCCCAGCGCGCCGGCTCCGATTCAAAGCAAACGCTGACCAGCCGCCATGCAGCCCACAGGAACAAGAAGATACTCGCCACGTGCCACACGAAAATCGCCCAATCCGCCGGCACACGCGCCAGCCGCGCGGATCCGCCGATCAACTTCGGAACCACTGACCACCCCGCTTGCGCTTGAAAGAACTCCGCGCCAAAGGGATACAGCGACGGATCGGCCGCCTGCTTGATCGCGGGAACGTAAATGGCCGCGTCGTCGGCTCCCAAGTGATAGCCGTGCACCAGCACCGCTCCGCACGCGGCCGCCGCCAGACCCAGTGCCCTTCGACCAACGGGGATCACTTCGTTAGGTTAGAACAGCGTCAAGCCGGATGCTAAAATTGAGGCTCCGAAACATGAGGATAAAAAGGGGATGACGGAACAGGAACGGATGGCGCGGCCTCTGGCCGAGGTAGATCCGGAGATCTATGAGCAGATCCGCGCCGAAACGGAGCGCCAGAACTCGCACCTGGAGCTGATCGCCAGCGAAAATTTCACCTCCGAAGCGGTGCTGGAAGCGGCCGGAAGCGTCTTCACCAATAAATACGCCGAAGGCTACCCCGGCAAGCGCTACTACGGCGGCTGCGAGAACACGGACATCGTCGAGAACCTGGCCCGCGATCGCGCCAAAAAACTCTTCGGCGCCGAATACGTCAACGTGCAGCCGCACTCCGGCTCGCAGGCAAATCAGGCGGCCTACGCCGCGGTGCTAAACCCTGGCGACGTGGTCCTCGGCATGAACCTGGCGCACGGCGGCCATTTGACCCACGGCCATCAACTCAACTTTTCGGGGAAGACCTATCACATCGTGCCCTACGGGGTCCGCCGCGAAGACGAGCGCATCGATTACGATGAGCTGGCCCGCCTTGCGGAGGAGCACCGGCCCAAACTCATCATCGCCGGCGGGAGCGCCTATCCCCGCATCCTGGAATTCCCGCGCTTTCGCCAGATCGCGGATAGCGTGGGCGCGATGCTTTTGGTGGATATGGCCCATTTCTCCGGCCTGGTGGCCGCCGGCCTGCATCCCAATCCCTGCGCGTATGCCGATATCGTCACCTCCACCACGCACAAAACCCTGCGCGGACCGCGCAGCGGGATAATTCTCGCAAGAGAGAAATATGCCGCCGCCATCGACCGCAGCGTTTTTCCCGGAACCCAAGGCGGGCCGCTGGTGCATATCATGGCAGCCAAAGCCGTCTGCTTCGGCCAAGCCATGAAACCCGAATTCGTGGCCTATTCGCGGCAGATTTTGGCCAACGCCACGACCCTCGCGGCAACCTTGACCGAATCCGGCTGCCGCGTGGTCTCCGGCGGCACGGACACCCACCTGATGCTGGTGGACGTGGCTGCCAAGGGCGTTCGCGGTAAGGAAGCCGAGACCGCTCTCGACCGCGCCTACATCACCGCCAATAAGAACGCCATCCCGTTCGACGTAAATCCGCCGCTCAACCCTAGCGGAATGCGCTTCGGAACTCCGGCCGTCACCACGCGCGGCTTCCGGGAACCCGAAATGCGTGAGGTAGCCGCGCTCATCGTCCGTGTACTGGAAAACGCGTCCAATGATTCTGTGATCGAAGAGGTCCGCCGCAAGGTCGGCGTCCTCACCGAACGTTTCCCACTTTATGCGTGGAAGCGTTCCCCGGCTGCCGTTCGCTAGTCCGCCGGAGCCATCGCCCATGCCGTTCCATGCTGTCATCGATGTCCGGCGCTGGAGCGATTTCGGCATCGGCACCTATATCCGCAACCTGGTTACGGCGCTGGCGAATCTCGATCGCGAGAATCGCTACACGCTGATCACCCGCCCGCAGGACGAGCCCGCCATCTCCGCATTGGCCCCCAATTTCGCCGCCGCCCCGTACGGGCGCGCCGATACTGAGCTACCCCACAATCTGACGTTCCCCCTTTTTCTTCGCCGCTTCCGTGCCGACCTGTACCATATTCCGCTCAATTCAGTCGCCTATTGGATGCCCAAGCCCTACGTCGTGACCATTCACGACATGAGCAGCCTGCTGTTTTCCACCCGCAGCGACCTGCGCGGGACCTTGCACGAAGAGCGTTACCGTCGAGGAGCCTTGCGGGCATCTACCGTGATCGCGGTTTCAAACTCCACCCGCCGGGATTTAGAAGCCGTTCTGCCCATTCCGCCGGACCGGATTCGAACCATCTACAGCGCCCCCGACCCGGCCTTCAGCCGCAACCACGTCGACCCGGAAAACGAGCAAAACGTTTTGGAGCGATACTCGATTCGGTGGCCGTTCATCCTCTACGCGGGCACCGTGCGTCCGCAGAAGAACGTCCCGCGCCTGGTGGAGGCTTTCGCGGTGCTGCGCGGCGAATTCGAAAACCATCCCGAATTCCGAGACCTGCGGCTGGTGATCATCGGAGACGAGCTCTCCGGCAATCCTTCCGTGCGTCGCGCCGTGTTCGCTACGCGCATTGAGCCGTTCGTCCGATTCCTGGGATTCGTCCCCCTAGACACGCTGAAGGTGTTCTATCGCGCCGCGACCATTTTCGCCTTCCCATCGCTTTATGAGGGCTTCGGGCTGGCGCCGCTGGAGGCCATGGCCTGCGGAACACCTGTGGTCGCGTCCAATCTGCCGCCGCTGGTCGAAGCGGTCGGTGACGCGGCGGAGCTGGTCACCCCGGACAACGTCTTCGATATCGCGAGGGGTCTGCGTGAGTTGCTGCTGGATCGCGAGCGCCGCGAAAACCTGAGCCGCGCGGGCCTGGTCCAGGCCAGCCGCTTCAGTTGGCACGAAACCGCGCGCGATGTCCTGAGGGTTTACTCCGAAATAATCAACAAATTACGAAATAAGGTTTGACTTTTCCACAGTCATAGAAGTACTATACCCCTTGGCAGTTCAGCCCTAGCACAAAACTGCCATTTGGCCACCCTTTTGTTCGCTTTGGGGGGAGGTGGCCGCTGGAGAGGACGGATCAACAGATGGAATGGACACGTTCAGAAACACTGGCGTTAGCCATGCACCATTGCACGCATTGCCACGGTTCGGGATTGCGTTTGGGCAGAAAGGGCGCGCTTGCGCCTTGTAATTGTGTGTTGCGCTCGATTTTCCGGGTTTGTTACTCGCGCTTCGTCAATTGTGTGACGCAGGAGCGGCACTTGAGTCAGCTCACATTTGAGCCCAAAGGGGGCCGGCCGGGCCGTCTGACATGGGGTAGAAAGGACGAAGAGTACATCGCTGATTTCTGCCTGGTCTCTCGCAGAACCTTGGACGATTTTGAATACAAGTTGTTCCGCTATCACTTTCTTCTGGGCGCGGACTGGCGCTTGTGCAGCCGCCGCCTGGGGATCGCCAGGGGCAATTTCTTTCACGCCGTGTACCGCATCGAACAGAAGTTGGGCCGTGTCTTCCGCGAGTTGCAGCCCTACGCGCTGTATCCGCTGGACGAATACTTCAACGGCGCCGTGCGGAAGGACCCTGTGCAGGCGTTCACGCCAGCGCCGAGGGGACCTTCGATGCTTCCGGAGCATCTGCGCTTTCCGATAGTCGCCTGAGTACCGCCGCTTAGTCGCGGCGGGTTTCAAAGAACGCTTGCATCAGTTCCGCGCACTCCGCGCCGAGCACGCCCTCGATCACTTCGACTCGATGGTTCAGCAGGGCGGAATCGGCCAAGCGGAACTTGCTGCGTACTCCCCCGAAGCGCAGGTCGCGCGCGCCGAACACCAGGCGTGCAACGCGCGAGGCGACCAGCGCTCCGGCGCACATCGCACACGGTTCGAGAGTCGTGTACAGCGTGGCGCCTTCCAGGCGGTAGTTTCGGATGAAGGTCGAGGCTTCGCGCAGCGCCAGAATTTCCGCGTGCGCGGTGGGATCGTTCATGGCGATGGGCGAATTTCGTCCGCGGCCGATGACAACTCCATCGGCAACGACTACGGCGCCGACCGGCACTTCTCCGGCGCGGGCCGCTTCGCGCGCCAGATCGAGGGCTTGGCGAAGAAAGAACTCGTCTTCGGAATTCACGGCAGATTTACGGGAAAATCATGCATTACTTTACGACGATGTTGACCAGTTTGCCGGGAACCACGATCACCTTCGCGATCTGCTTGCCGGCGAGAAACGGCTGCACGCTGGGGTCGGCAAGCGCGGCACGCTCGAGATCGTCTTGTGAGGCGTCGAGCGGCACGCGGATCCGTCCGCGGACCTTGCCGTTGACCTGCAGTACAATCTCGATGTCGTCCTCTTCGGCGAGCTCCTCATCGTAAGCCGGCCAGGGTTGCCGAAACACTGGGCCGGTTCGGCCGAGCGATTCCCACAGCTCCTCGGCGACATAAGGCGCGAAGGGCCCCAGCATCAGCGCGAGGGACGGCAAAATCTGTCCCAGCGCGGCGCCGGAAAGCTTGTCCTCCACCGCGTACAGCGCATTCACCAGTTCCATCAAACCGGCGATGGAGGTGTTGAAGTGCCAGCGCTGATCGAAGTCCAGCGTGATTCTGCGGATGGTCTGGTGCAGCTTACGAAGCGCCTGCCGGTCGGCTTGCGGATCGCCGGCGGACGGGGCGCGGTCCGCATTGCGGGTCACGAAGCGGAAGACGCGGCCGAGGAAACGGTAGGCTCCATCGGCGCCCGCGTCGGTCCAGTCCATATCTTTCTCGGGCGGCGCGGCGAACAGCTCGAACAAACGTCCGGTATCGGCTCCGAAACGGTCGATCATCTCCTCCGCGCTCACCACGTTGCCCTTGTTCTTGGACATCTTCGCGCCGTCCTTGATCACCATGCCTTGCGTGAACAGGCGCGCGGCGGGCTCATCGTTGTAGATCAGCCCCAGGTCCCGCATCACTTTGGTGAAGAAGCGCGAATATATCAGGTGCAGAATGGCGTGCTCGACACCGCCGATGTACTGATCGATGGGGAACCAATACGCGATTTTCTTCGAATCGAACGGAGCGTGAGAATTCCGCGGATCGCAGTAGCGATAAAAATACCAGGACGAATCGACGAAGGTATCCATGGTGTCGCTCTCGCGCCGGGCGTCGCCGCCGCACTTGGGACACTTCACCTTCATGAACGATTCGACTCCGAGCAGCGGCGATTGACCGGTTCCGGTGAGCTTCACATCAGTGGGCAGAATCACCGGCAAATCGGATTCGGGCACGGGCACCACGCCGTCTTTGGGGCAATGCACTACGGGAATCGGCGTGCCCCAATAGCGCTGGCGCGAGATGCCCCAGTCCTTGATGCGATAGGTGATCGCGGCCTTTCCGAAGCCTTTCGATTCCGCGAGCTGGTTCATCCTGCGCCGCGCTTCGGCGCTCGGGAGACCGCTAAATTCGCCCGAATGCTCCACGATGCCGTCTTCGGTGAAGGCGGTCTGAGGATGCTCCACCAACACACCGTCCATGGGACGGATCACCGGACGAATCGGAATATTGAACGTCTTGCAGAAATCGTAGTCGCGGTCGTCGTGCGCGGGAACGGCCATAATGGCGCCGGTGCCGTAATCCATCAATACGAAATTCCCAATCCAGATGGGTACCTTCTGGCTGCTATAAGGATTGATCGCGTAGTGGCCGGTGAAGTGGCCGTCCTTCTCGAGATCGCCGGGGCCTTTGGCGGCGCGGGCGTCGATCATTTGCTTGGCTCGCGCGCGGCCTTTCTCATCGAGCAGCTTTTGCGCCAGAGGATGTTCCGGCGCGAGGATCACGCAGGTCGCGCCGAAGATGGTATCGACACGCGTGGTGAACACGCGGATTTTTTCACCCGTCGGCTCCAGCCCGAAGTCGATCTCGGAACCCTCCGAGCGGCCGATCCAATTGCGCTGCATGGACAGCACTCGGTCCGGCCAGTGGCCCTCGAGCTTGTCGACGATGTCTCGCAGCAGCTCATCGGCGTAAGCCGTGATCTTCCAGAACCATTGCTCCAGCGCGCGCTGCTCCACCGGCGTATCTTCGTGGCGCCAGCAGCAGCCGTCGATCACCTGTTCATTGGCCAGCACGGTGCCGCATTTGGGGCACCAGTTGAGCATGGCTTTCTTGCGATAGGCCAGGCCGCGCTCCAGCATCTTCAAAAAGAACCACTGGTTCCAGCGGTAGTATTCGGGCTCGCAGGTGGTGACTTCGCGATCCCAGTCATAACTGAAGCCCATGCGCAGGTGCTGGCGCTTCATCTCGGCGATATTGGAAAGCGTCCATTCGTGCGGATGGCGGCCGCGCTGGATGGCCGCATTTTCCGCGGGCAGCCCGAAGGCGTCCCAGCCCATGGGATGGAGCACGTTGTAGCCCTGCATCCACTTGTAGCGAGCCAGCGCGTCGCCGATGGCGTAGTTGCGGATGTGGCCGATGTGCAGGCTGCCGCTGGGATAGGGCAGCATTTCCAGCACGTAGTATTTGGGGCGCGTGGAATCGGGATCGGCCTTGTACAGGCTCGGATCGTTCTTCCAGCGCTCAAACCACTTCAGCTCGATTTCTTTGTGGTCGTAGGCGCGCTCTGGCATAGGCTTTTGAGGGTATCGAGATTCTTCCGGTCGTCGCCGGGTTGGTCCACCGGTGTTTCTAGAATAAAGGCTTTGTTGCGGAGACCCGGGTGAGTAAGAATGCGGCGAAACCCGTCAAGACCAATATACCCTTGGCCGATGTTCTGATGCCGGTCGATATGCGAGCCGAGCGCGCCCTTGGAATCGTTGGCGTGAATGACGCGGACGTTGTCCAAGTCCAGGAGCTGGTCCGCTTCGGCGACGGTTTTCTTGAGACCGGCCGCGGTTGAGACATCGTAGCCGGAGGCGAGCAGATGACAGGTATCGAGGCAGAAGCCTACCGGAAGCTCGGTCATCTTGAGCGCGTATTCGCGCATGACATGGAGTTCCTCGAAACGGCCGCCTAGCTGCGAGCCGGCGCCAACGGTGTTCTCGATCAGCAGCATCAGCTTGCCGAAGCGAAGCCCATGAGCCGCCGTCGTGACACCTTCGAGAAAGTGTAGAATGCCCTGCTCGATGGTCTGGCCCTTGTAATTGCCGGGATGGGCGACGAGGTACTCCGTGCCGATGGCGATGGCTCGTTCAAGCTCGCCACGGAAGGCCTCGATGGAAAGCTGGCGCGTTTTCTCATGAACCGAGGCGAGGTTGATGAGGTAGTTGTCGTGGATCACCAGCGGAGTGAGATCGTGGCGCTGGCGGGCTTTTTCAAACAAGGCGATCGAAGGCGCGGAAGGCGCCGAGGCCCGCCACTGCCGAGGGCTGGAGGAAAAGATTTGGAACGTGTTGGCCCCCAGCTCGGCGGCCTTGAGCGCGGATTTCTCGAGAGAGCCGGCGATGGAGGTGTGGATTCCGAGGCGCAAGTTAACATGGTGCCATGGTTCGGATACAGGTGCGATTAACAGGCGCCGGAGATCCGGAGTGCCGCTCGTTACAACGTGCTACCCGGCTCGCTGAGCGCAGAGGACGACGTGGGCGTCGACGACGCCGGAGGTTCCAGCCGAGCCGCTTCAGCGCGGTGAGTCGCAGGGTTGGGGATTGGTCCTCGGTCGAGACCCGGGCGTAGCCATATTTCGTCGCCCAGTTATGGCCTTGACCTGTGACCCACCGGGGTTTGAAAAGGAACGTCCCGCGCCGTGGGTCAAAACTTACCCTTTTTGAGACTTGGTATTCTTAACACAAATGCTTCGCTGTCTTGAGTGTGGCTGCTCCCGGTTCGACGCGCAGGGGATGAGCTGCGCTCTATGCGGTAAGGCCCACGGGCCGCGCTGGGAGCGCTGTTACATAACGGAGGAAACACAGCGCACGCTGTTGGCGCACGCTAAGGCCTTACAACAGTTCGGAGTGGCGCTCGCAGAGGATCAGCCACTACAAAAGGACTTCGGAACCACAGTAAACGTCATACGCTTAGTGCTACAAATCGCAGACTCGCTCGATAGGGGCGTTTTGAGGAAACTTATCCTGTATTTGCACGAACTCGGAATCTCCCGAAATGAAATCCTTCGTCTCCGACTCGGCGAGCCGGAGGACGTGGACAAAATACTCAACAACAAACGATAGACGCAACGCGGGAAGGGCTTAGAGTAAGGGGCGACCCTGACGTACCACAAAGGCGCGCTGGGTGTTAAACTCCCCAAAAGAGGACCTCGGAAAATGCGTAGCCTGCCTCCGAAACCAGTTATTCAGAATTTGCTTCTCCTGATGCTACTGATTGCCGGACGGAGCGGCGGGCAGCAATTATCCCCCTGCCCAATAGAGTTCCAAAAGGTGGACCCTCACTCGTTCCCTTTCAGCTCGGGTCTACTCGGCTCGGAAAAAGACCCATGGGACCACTATCTCCGGATTGAGTTCAAGAATGCGTCCGCTAAGACGATTATTGCGACCAAATTTGGAGTAGCTTTCGTGGATGCTTTGGCCGATGCAAACGAATCAGTATATTCCTACACCTCCGACCAGGTTGTGAAGCCCGGTAAGATCGGAAAACCATATTGGGGTGATGGGGTCTACTTTCATCAGTACGGAAGCAGGATGGGCGCAATTGCGTGGGTAGAAAAGGTGCGCTTTGCAGACAATACATTTTTCGAAGACGACGGTGCCCATGCTTGCTCGTTCCCTCGGCCTCCGCGCTCCACGTCGGCACTGCCCCCTACCACTGGCCCACCGTCGCCATCACTGCCGACGGAGATATCGGTCCCTCAAGGGGTCGTGAAGAACTCAGAGGCGGCAAAGAACTCACCAGCCGCGGCGGCAGCCCTCGCAAATATTGGACACCAACTAAGCCCGCAGGAGCTTGCGGATTTGGTTCAGAAGGGGCAGGCGTCAAGGTGCGCAATCGTAACGACCCCGCCCGGAGCGGAAGTCGAGATCGACGGGAACAAGGCAGGCGTTACGCCATTCGCCCTTGTGCTGCTGAGGCAGGGCGACACACCGCGCACCCTGACCATAAAGATGGCCGGGTACAAGACGGTCGAGAAAAAAGTAATCCCGGACGGAAAAACAATCCCCATTGCAGTGACGCTAGAAAAAGAGTGACGGAGAAGCCGGTCGGGGCGGGGGGCTACTCGTAGGGGATTTCCACCTCAAAAAAACTGCCGGGCCGCGCTGCATCGACGGCGGCGACAACCGCCGCGACGTGCGGCTTGATAAGGCTCCATCGGCCTTTACCTAAAACGACGATTGCGATTTTCCGGCCGGAAAGGTTCTGCTGGTAACTCAGGTTTCTGTCGGCGGTGACGAAAACCTCGAAGCCGGCTTTTTCCGCCGCGTCCAGCAACACGCCGTTTTCCAACTCGCCCCAGCCGCGGGCGCGGGCCTCGGTGATCGTGTGATGCGGAAGTAAATATCTCGCCAGCGTGCGCGGCGTACTATTGTCGAAAAGAACCAGCATCTACGGGCGCTGCGTGGGCGCTTCGGCGCTGTGCGCCGCGAATTGCAGGACCGCCTGCACCTGCTCCCGCGTCACGCCGAATTCCTCGATCAGCTCGTCCACGCTCATATCCTGCAAATTTTCGAAGACGGTCGAAACCGGCGTCCGCGTTCCGCGAAACACCCACGCGCCGCTGACCTTGCCGGCTACGCTCTCCACGGCTGGGCATTGTGACCAATCGAGGCTTGCCATGCTCTGCGCTCCTTCCATCAGGATACCCCTTGTGTTTCTCGGCGGAGTTTGAACGCCGTCACGGCCGGTTTGCGTTTTTCGTTCCGGCCACCAGAGGAGCGCCGAGGCGGAAGCCGAAGTGAAGCAGAAAGACGCTGGATCCTCGACGGTTCTCTCGGCGAGGCTGACGGAGAGGAAGACGGCGTACATCGGGTGCAACTCGGCGAGGACGGCCGCGGAGTACTTGGAGAGATTGAAGCCGTTAGGCAGGGCCGCGGCGTCGACCAACTCGGACTCGCGGTGATGGGCGGCGAGCGCGGAGCCCAGGTGTTCCGCGGTGTGGCGAGTGTGCTCCTTCGCGAGTCACATAGCTGACGAGCACAGGCTTCATGGCGGCTACCAAACGTGAACGCGGGCGGCAGGAGCCAGGTAGAGAGCCTGGCCGGGCTGCACCCAGAACGCCGGATACCACTGATCGAGGTTGCGGACGGTGTCGGCGCGGTATTGCTCCGGGGCGTGGCCGTCGGTGGCGATCTCGGCGCGGAGGGCGGCGTCGCGGACTTTTTCGCGCCAGGACTGCGCGAAGCTCAGGAAGAAGCGCTGGTCGCCACTGAGATCGTCTTTCACCACGTCGTCTTTGCCTTGAAGCGAGAGCTTGTAAGCGTCGTAGGCGGTCATGAGCCCGGCGACGTCGGCAATGTTCTCGCTCAGCGTCTGATGGCCGTTGACGCAAAGGCCGGGGACCGGGCGGTAGCCGTCGAACTGCTGGGCGAGCGCTTCACCGGAGGCCTTGAAGTGGTCGAAGTCTTCCTTGGTCCACCAATTCGCGAGCCGGCCTTCGGCGTCGAACTGGCTGCCTTGATCGTCGAAGCTGTGGCTGATTTCGTGGCCGATGATGGCTCCCATGGCGCCGTAGTTATGGGCGGCGTCGGCGCCGGCGTCGAAGAAGGGAGGCTGAATGATGGCGGCGGGGAAATTGAGCGCGTTCTGGAGCGGGAGGTTGACGGCGTTGACGGTTTGGGGCGTCATCCACCACTCGCCGCGATCGATCGGCCCGCCGATTTTAGCTAGCTGGCGACGGTAGCGAAATAAGCCGGCGCGCTGCAGGTTGCCGAGCGCGTCGCTTTTGATCACTTCGAGGTCAGAGAAATCTTCCCACTTGTCGGGATAGCCGACGCCAACTTTGAGCGTCGCGAGTTTCGCTTTGGCCTTGACCTTGGTTTGCGGAGACATCCAAGATAGCGCTCCGATGCGGCGGCCGAAGGCCTGAACCAGATCGGCGACCATCGCTTGCGCCTTGGCCTTGGTCTCGGGCGGGAAATATTTGTCGACGTAGAGCTTGCCGACAGTATCGCCGAGGGACTCACTGGTGAAGTCGATGCCGCGCTGCCAGCGGGGCCGCATCTGTGGCGTGCCGTTGAGGGCCTTGCCGAAGAAATTGAAGGCTTCCTCCACGAAGGCGCGGGGGAGAAACGCCGCGGACTCTTCGAGCGAGTGCAGTACCAGCCAGTCTTTCCAGGTATCGAGCGGTTCTTTGGCCACCAGCGCGGAGATGTCGGCGATGGCTTTGGGATGCCAGGCGATGATGGCGGGCGCGTCCTTTAATCCAGCGGCGCCGAGGAGCGCCGGCCAATCGAGCCCGGGAGCTTTGGCGGCGAGTTCCTCGCGCTTCCACAGCATGGCGGAGTTGACGTCTTCGGATTCGGTACGGGTGGCGTGGACCTGAGCGATTGCGGTTTCGAGAGCAAATACGCGCGAGGCGCGCGCGGCGGGATCGGAGAAACCGGCCAGCCGGAACATGGCTTCGACGTGCTTCTGATACTGCGTGCGCAGGGCTGTCATCTGCGGAGTGGCGGAGAGATAGTAATCGCGGTCGGGTAGCCCAAGGCCACCTTGCAGCAGATACGGGTAGGTGTGGGTGGGATCGGTGAGGCCTTGGGTGATCCAGACTCCGAAGAGGTTCAGGGTCTCGAAGTTGGTGTCATTGAGGGCGTCAACGTCGGCGCGAAGGTGGGAGCCGATGAACTTGGAGAGAGCCGCGCGATCGGAGATGGCGGCGATGGAATCGAACTCGGGTTGGAGCGGCGTGAGGCCCTTGGATTCGATGGCGGCTTCGTCCATGTAGCTGGAGTAAAAATCGCCGACCTTTTGGGTGATGGGATCGGGGGCTCCTGCTTTCGCGGCTCCTTGAATCAGATCGAGGACTTGCTGGCGGGTTTTGTCCGACAAGATCGAGCCGACGCCGTAGGCGGCCTTGTCGGCGGGAATGGGCGTGACGCGGGACCATCCGCCATTGGCGTAGGTGTTGAAATCGCTGCCGGGAGCGCCGGATTCGTCCATGCCCCCAAGGTCGATTCCGGAGGAAAGCGGAGGTTGAGTGGCGCAGGATTGCGTGAACGCGAGACAACTGGCAAGGAGAATAGCAGAGAGGGCGGAACGGGTGCGGGGCATCCCTTAGCTTAGCGTTACTTGGCCGCGGCGATGGAGGTGACTTGGATGGTCTTGTCCTTGCTCTTGTCCCCAGCGCTCTTATCCGCGGCGTTGAGCGTGCCGGTGACGGTGACCTTCTGGCCGGCGAATTTCTCGGGGGTTTTCTGATCGCTCAAAGTGTAGGTGTTCTTCCCGTCCCAGAGGACGTATTGCGCACCGTGGATGTCGACGCAGGCTTTGGTGCACGCGGCATCGGTCGGGCCCATTTGCATGTGCGAATGGTCGCCGTTGGCGCACATGGAATCGGTGATGGAACCAGTAAAGGAGCGCTTACCGGACTGCCCGGCAAGCGCTCCCACAAGGAGAAGACCTAAGAATAGGCGCTTCATCGAACAAAACGTTTCGGTCGAACGAGCGAGATTACTCGCCCGGGGTCATCAGATGGGCGGTGGAGGTGCCGGCGTTCATGATCCACACGCCGCCCTGCTTGCCGTTGTCGGGCAGGCCCATGGACGCGGTGGTCGCGCCGGGAACGGCGATGGTTACGTGATAGCGCGGATTGGCGGGATCGTTCATGGCGTGATACCAGACCGATCCGAACACCGGCTTGACGCGGGTGCCGTCTTTTTCGGCCTTATCCAGGGCATCCTGACGCTGCTTGCGGTCGGTGATGGCCTCGAACTTCAGGTTCTGCGCGGCACGGGGAAGGTTGCCCTTCATGGTGCACTCGGAATAGAAGGCGGGCTCGCCTGGCAAACCGGCCTTGTCGTAGCAGACCAGGTCGTTGGTGCCCTGCTTGACGGTGTCGTAGGTGTAAGTGTCTCCGGCCTTCCACTTGATGACGGTAGCGTCCTTCTTCAATTGGGCAGGGGCGGCCAAGAGAGCCTTGTCGGCGGCGGCTTGGTCTTGGGCGAACGCGCCCACGAATACAGCCAGTATGGGAAGCACGATCGATGCGATGCGTTTCATGCTGTGATCCTCCAGATCTTGAGCTCTGAGTGGTCGCCTCGGGGCGACTGAATCAGTATATCGATTTTCTTGAGGTCCTGGACGGCCGGCGTGATATAGCCGCCCGTCGTGATATAGTTTCCCGGAAGGAGAGCCCACATGGACGAGAAGAATAACGCGAAAAGACCGAAGATGCCCGCCGAGGCGGTCGAACTCTACAACCTCTTTATTCACGGCGTGATCAGCCGCCGCGTGTTCATGGATGGCGTGCAGAAGTTCGCCGTGGGCGGATTGACGGCCGCGGCAGTGGTAACGGCGCTGATGCCGGACTACGCGTCGGGGCAGCAGGTGGCGAAGAACGACGACCGGATCAAGGCGAGTTATGCGACGGTCCAGTCGCCGCAAGGCAATGGCAGTATCAAGGGCTACCTGGTGCGGCCGGTGAGCGCGGACACACGCAGCGCGATGCCGTCGAAGCTGCCGGGGATTCTGGTGGTGCACGAGAATCGAGGGCTGAATCCGCATATCGAAGACATCGCACGGCGGCTGGCGCTGCAGAACTTCATGGCGTTCGCGCCGGACGGGTTGACCTCCATGGGAGGGTTTCCGGGCGACGACTACAACGGCGGGCAGTTGTTCAACAAGATCGATCGCGGCAAGATGGGGCAGGATTTTCTGGCGGCGGCGAAGTGGCTGAAAGCTCGCTCGGATTGCACCGGCAAGATCGGGGTGACGGGGTTCTGCTATGGAGGCGGGGTGTCGAACACGCTGGCCACGCAGATGGGCGCGGACCTATCGGCGGCGGTGCCGTTCTACGGCGCGGTTCCGATGACGGGACTGGATACGATCAAGGCCGCGGTACTGGTACATCACGGAGCGCTGGATACCCAGACGGCGGCGAGCTGGCCGAACTACGACAAGGCTCTGACGATGATCGGCGTGCCGCACGAGGGCTACATTTATCCCAACGCAGTCCACGGGTTCAATTGCGACGCGACGCCGGAGAGATACAACAAGGCCGCGGCGGATCTGGCGTGGTCGCGGACCATCGACTGGTTCAACAAGTACGTTCGGGCTTAAGGCCCCTCGCTTACGCTCGGGGTTCTTTTGACGAAAGCGCTTCCGTTCCACCCCCCATTGCCCCGTGGTGGAAGAGGCGACGCCGATCCAATTTCCTCGCGGCTTCTAGCCGCGCCCGACGCCCAGGCTCATCGTGCGACGGTTGCGCGTAGTTTCCTAGGACTGCCACGCTCGCGTGATCCGGAACCGATGAGGGATCCGAACTCTTGCCTGGAGGGTAAAGGGAGGGGGTGAAAGATCCGCGCGACTCAAAACGTCAAGTGACTGAGTTATGGGCCAATAAAGATTGTGGTGTTGAAGAACAGTCCCGGTGGCGGATGAAATGCATCAGGTGAGTCCGCGAGAAGAACGGCTCAAGCGTCTTCCTACGGCAACGCGTTGACGGAACCGCATAGCGCTTGTTCGCGTTCTTCTCGCGCGAGAAAATGTGCACTTTGGATGTAGAGCTAAGTCAATGAGCGCGAGGCCGAGCAGGGTCAAAGCACGCAGCAAGTGGGTGTCTGCCAGCGAAAGGACGCACCGGCGCTTGACGGCTGAGCGAGGTATACTTAGGTTGGTCAATTTAGAGCAAGTAGAGATGTGGAAGGAGTGCCTGGCATGAACCGCTATCTCAAGTTCGGAATCCCCGTTGTGGCGATCGTGGCGACCGTGGTCTGGCTGGGTGTCAGCTCGACCAAGGCGACCAGTGAATACTACGTGAAGATTCCGGAGTTGATGAAGATGGACTCGCAGACGCGGGTCAAGCGCATGCAGGTGGAAGGTTACGTCAAGGAAGGCTCGATTGTCTCGCGGGGACAGACGACCACATTCGTGCTGATGGAGAATCCGGCCGGAGACCCGGGGCAGCAACTTCAGGTGGTCTATCACGGAAACGATTTGCCGGACACTTTCAAGGATCATGCGCAGGCCGTGGCCGGCGGAGCTCTTGCGGTGGACGGAGTATTCCGCGCGAACAAGCTGCAAGCCAAATGCGCTTCGAAGTATGAGGCTGCGCCGCCGAAGCTGAACGCCTCCACGGCTCCGGCGAATAAGATATAGTCCGGTTTGGGTTCAAAGTAAGCTCTTAGGTCCAAAACACCATGGAAAACGTTGGCGCGCTGGCAATCCTGCTGGCTTTCTGCTTTGCGGTCTACGCCGTTGTTGCGTCGTTAGTGGGCAAGTGGGCCAAGCGGCCGTTGCTGAACGTGAGCGCGGAGCGCGCGGTCTACACCATCTGGGGGCTGCTGACCGTAGCCGTCGGGATGATTCTGTACTCGCTGTTCACCGGGGATTTCCGGCTGGCGCACGTGTACGAGAACAGCAACCTGGCGATGAAGCCGATCTACAAGATCACGGCGCTGTGGGGCGGGATGGAAGGATCGCTGCTGCTGTGGAGCTGGCTGCTGGCGGGCTACGCGGTGGTGGTGACGTGGCAGAACCGGCGCAAGTACCGCAACATGATGCCGTACGTGATTGCGATCATCGCGACGGTGCAGACGTTCTTCCTAAGCCTGAACGCATTCGTGGAGAGCCCGTTCAAAGTATGGTGGGCGGGACGGAGAGTGCTGGACCTGACGGAGATTCCGGATGGGCAGGGCTTAAATCCTCTGCTCCAATACTGGACCATGGTGATCCATCCGCCGGTCATGTATCTGGGCTACATCGGATTCGTGGTGCCGTTCGCTTTCGCGATGGGATCGCTGATCACCAAGCAGCCGGGCGAGGAGTGGATCCACACCACGCGGCGATGGACGCTGGCGGTGTGGATGCTGCAGACCACGGCGATTCTGCTCGGCATGAACTGGGCATACTCGATTCTGGGCTGGGGCGGATATTGGGGCTGGGACCCGGTAGAGAACGCGAGCCTGCTTCCGTGGATCACTGCGACGGCGTTCCTGCATTCGGTGATGATGCAGGAGAAGAAGGGCATGATGAAGGTGTGGAACATCGTGCTGGTGAGCATCACCTTCTGGCTCCCCATTTTTGGAACCACGCTGACGCGCACCGGCATCGCGCAATCGGTACACGCGTTCGGATTGTCGCCGCTGGGTCCTTATTTTTACACGTTCCTGGGAGTGGGGATGGCGGCGACGGCGGTGCTGATCCTGAGCCGGCTGGATTACCTGAAGAGCGAGCAGCAACTGGAAAGCGTGCTATCGCGCGAATCCAGTTTCATGTTCAACAACCTGGTGCTGCTGGCGTCCTGCTTCGCGATTCTGTGGGGGACGCTGTTCCCGGTGATCACGGAAGCGATCTCGGGATCGAAGATCACGGTGGGCAAGGAATTCTTCAACCAGATCAACGTGCCGATCGCGCTGTTCCTGCTGCTGCTGACCGGAACGGGGCCGCTGATCGCGTGGCGCAAGAGCTCGGGCGAGAGCTTGAAGCGGGCGTTTATGGCGCCGGGAATCGCGGGAGTCAGCATGGCCGTGATTCTGGCGCTGGCCGGCGTGCGGTCCTTCTACGCGCTGATGTCATTCATGCTGTGCACCTTCGTGGTGACGACGGTGGCGGTGGAGTATTACAAAGGCGCTTCCGCGATCGCGGCCAAGAGCGGCAACAGCCTGCTGCTATCGATGGTGGAGCTGACGCATCGCAATACGCGGCGCTACGGCGGATACATCGTGCACGTGGGCGTGGTGATCATTTTCATCGGCTTCACGGGGCAGGCGTTTAGCCTGGATCATGACGCGGAGCTCAACGTGGGGCAATCGACGCAGATCGGGCGGTACACGCTGAAGGTAGCGAATCTGACGTTGGGCGCAAATGCGAATTACCGGTGGACGCGGCTGGATCTGGCGGTAGCGAAGGACGGCCGGGATCTGGGGATGCTGCATCCGGAGCGGCGGTTGTACATCGTTTCGAACCAGCAGGACACGGAAGTCGCGATCCGGCACCGGCTGAACGAGGATTTATACGTCAACTTCCGCACGGCGGAGGACGACGATCGAAAAGTGGTGCTGAAGAGTTACGTGAATTCGCTGGTGAGCTGGGTGTGGATCGGATATTTCGTGGTGCTGTTCGGCACGCTGATCTGCCTGACGCCCAGCAAGCAGAAGCTGATTTTCGCGCGGACGGAAGTAGTGGGAATCGCAGGCAAGCATGCTGTGGTTGAAGAGTAGCCACGGCTACCTTAGGTTGCCGCGACGGTTCGGCGGCCGTCGACGCGCTGGTCTGCGGCGAGGTGTTTGTGGAATTGGGTAGAAGGAAATTCAAGACGGCGTTCCTGGTGCTGTTGCTGGGAGCCGTGGCGCTGGCGCAGAGCGCGTCGGAGTGGGACAGCCACGCGGTGAACGATATCGCGGCGAAGCTCAAATGCAACTGCGGGTGCAAACAGGATATCGCCTGCACCATGCCTCCGTATCCTTGTCCCGTGTGCAAGATGAACAAGGTCCGGATCTACAACATGATGAGCTCCGGCATGACGGAGCAGCAGATCGTCGACGAGTACGTCAAGGAGCAGGGCCCCGATGTGCTGGTGGTGCATCCGGGCGCGGCGGGGAACTTAGGGCCGTGGGCCGCGGTCGCGGTGGGGCTGCTGCTGGTGGTGATGGTGATCCGGCGTTTCCGGATGCGCGCGGTGGCTGCTCCGGCAAGCGCTCCGGTAGATCCGGCGGTGCTGGAGCAGATCGAGCAGGATCTGAAGAAACTGGACGAATGATGCTGGCGTCCACGGTATTAGTGGTGGTTGCCGCCACGGTGTTCTTCACGTTGTTCGTGCGCATGAAGGACATTCCCGCGCCGGAGCCGGTTTCTCCCACCAAGCATCTGGAAGAACGCAAGGCCGCGATTTACGAGAATCTGCGCGACTTGCAGTTCGAATACCGGGTGGGCAAATTATCGGACGAGGATTATCAGCAAACCAAGCTCGGCTTGCAAAAAGAGCTGGCCGGGGTGATCGCGGAGATGGAAAAGATCACGGCGGCGATCGCGGCCGGAAAGCCCGTCCCCGCCGCCGAGGCTCCGAAGGCCAAAGCGGCTGCGGCTCCAGCGGCCGAGCCGGCCGGGAAGGTTTGCCCGCACTGCGGAGCGAAGTTCGCCAAGACGATGAAGTTTTGCGGCGAGTGCGGAAAGGCGATGGCGTGAGCAGGCTCTCCCGGGGGATACAGAAAGCGGGGACACTATTGCCTGCCCCCGCCTCGGCGAGGCATCTGTTACCCGGCGCACGATCCGGCGGGGCAGGCTATAGTGTCCCCGTTTTCTGTCTTCTGCTCGCGGTGCCGGCGTTGGCGCAGATTGACGGGACCGTGGTCAACGCCACGACGGGTAAGCCGCAGGCGGGCGTTAGCGTGGAGCTGATTCATCCGGGCGAAAACGGGATGCAAACGCTGGGCACGGCGACCACGGGAGCGGATGGAGGGTTCAAGATCGCGCAGGCGTTGCCGCCTCCTCCAGCGCTGCTCAGGGCGACGTACCAAAACGTGGAATACAACCAGGTGGTGCCGCCGGGGACCGCGTCGACGGGGATCAAGCTGAGCGTGTATGAGGCGACGAGCAAAAGGTCGGCCGATCTGGGACAGCAACACTTGGTGGTGGTGGATTCCGGCGATGCCGGACTGACCATCAGCGAGACGTTTTTACTGCAGAATTCGGGCGCGACGACGTTTTCCGATCCAGCCAAGGGTTCGATTCAGTTCTACTTGCCGCAGGCGGCGCAGGGCAAGACCAAGGTGTCGATCAGCGCTCCGAACGGCATGCCGATCACGCGCGCGCCGGAGAAGACCGCGCAGGCGGATGTCTTCAAGGAAAGCTATCCGATCAAGCCGGGGCAGACGGAGTTCGACGTGGCGTACACGCTGCCTCCCGCGACGCAATTCACGTATAAGAAGCTGGAGACGGGGACGGTGATCATGGTCTCCGCGGAATCGGTGAAGCTGTCGAACCCGGACCTCAAGGACATGGGCGTGAAGGAATTGGGGCAAGGCGGGCCACGGGCGCACGTGTACGAGGCGGCGGGCGAGCAGGGCGCGACCTACAAGGTGAGCGTGGAGGGAACGGGAACACTGCAGGGGTCGCAGGAGCAACAGCAGGCGGACGCGGGCGAGGATAACGGGTCGCCCAAGCCGACGGCCGCCCCGCCTCGGGTGTATGAGCGATTGCCGTGGGTGCTGGGGCTGACGCTCGGGATGCTAGCTTTAGGCGGGACGCTGCTCTACCGTCGAAGTGTGAGCTGAGATGAGCCCCGCTGCATTGGAAGTCAGCGGCGTCTGGAAATACTACGGCGACTTCCCCGCCCTGAAGAACATCGGCCTGCAGGTGATTCCGGGCTCGACCGTGGCTCTACTGGGGCGCAACGGAGCGGGCAAGACCACGCTGCTGCGGATTCTTGCCGGGTTATCCAAGCCTTCGCGCGGCTCCGTGACAATTAACGGATTGTCAGTTCGAGAAGAGGCGACTCGCCGGCGGATCGGCGTGCTGGGGCACGGGATCTCTCTGTACGACGAGTTGTCAGCCGCGGAGAATTTGAATTTGTTCGCGCAATTGTACGGCGTGGCGCAGCCGGAGCAGCGGGTGAGCGAGATGCTGGAGCGGACGGGGCTGGAGCGCGTGCGGGACGGATTGGCTCGGGAGTTTTCGCGCGGAATGCGGCAGAGGCTAGCTCTGGCGAGGGTGTTTCTGCACGATCCGGAGATCCTGATTCTGGATGAGCCCTTCACGGCCCTGGACGACCGGGCGATCGCGGTGCTGCAAGCGCTGCTGAGCGATATGCACCAGCGGGGACGAACGGTGATCATGTCCACGCATCAACTGCGGGAGGCGCTGGAGTCGGCCACACACGTGGCGATGATCCAGCGCGGGCAGATGGTGTACGCGGGTGAGCGGCGGCAGGAGATGCTGGACGACACGGGATGGCTGTACCGGACATTACGGTGGGAGAGAATTAATCCACCGTGTATTGGCGTCAGGTGTGGACCATCGCGGCGAAGGATTTGCTCGCCGAGAAGCGGACGCGGGAGGCGATCAACGCGAGCCTGGCGTTTTCGATCACCATTCTAGTGATGTTCAGTTTCGCGTTCGATCCGGACAATCCGGATATCAAGATCGATACGCTGGCGGCGGGGCTATTGTGGATGGTGTATTCGTTCGCGGCGGCGCTGGCGCTGAACCGGACCTTTGCGCGGGAGTTGCAGAACGACTGCATGGATGCGCTATTGGCGGCTCCGATGCCGGCGAGCGCGCTGTTCCTGGGCAAGGCTGTGGCGAATTTCGTGCTGCTGCTGGTGATTGAGGTAATGTCGCTGGTGGCGTTCGCCATTTTCTATCACGTGAAAGTGACGGAACACCTGGGCGGCTTGCTGCTGGTGATCCTGCTGGGGACGTGGCCGATGGCGGCGATGGGGACGTTCTTCAGCGCGCTGACGGTGAATCTGCGGCTGCGGGAGCTGATGCTGCCGGTGATCATTTACCCGTTTCTGATTCCGGCGCTGCTGGCGGCGATTTCGCTGACGGATGGTTTACTGCATGGCGATCCGCTGCGGATGGACGACGGCGCGATGAAGATCCTGGTGAGTTTCGATATCATTTTTACGTCACTGGCTGTGTTGCTGGTGGACTTTGTACTGGTGGGTTAGATTATGGTGCAACAAATCAAGTACGGGTTGGCGACGGTGTCCGCGGTGCTGGCGTTCTGGGTGGTGTACCTGGTGGCGACCACGCTTCCACTGGAAGTGCAGAACGTGGGCGCGTACCAGAATTTCTATTTTCACGTGGCGAGCTTCGCGACGTCATTCACAGGGTTCTTTCTGGGGCTGGGCGCGAGCGTTCTGTATCTGAAGACGGGCGATTTCAAATACGACTCCTTCGCCGCGGGCGTGAACGAGATTGCGCTGCTGTTCGCGACGACGGGACTGGCGATGGGCTCGATTTGGGGGCGCTATGCGTGGGGCGTGTGGTGGGACTGGGACCCAAGGCTGACCTCCATGCTGCTGTGCTGGCTGGTATACGCGGGATACCTGATGCTGCGGACCTCGGTGGAGGAGCCGAGCACAAGGGCTCGATTGTCGGCGGTGCTTTCGATCTTCGGGTGCATGGTGGTGGTTTTCGTGTACAAGTCGATCGACTGGTACCGGACTCAGCATCCAGCGGCGGTGTTCAGCTTCCGAGGCGGCGGAGGGTTCGGGCCGGGGATGATGTACCCGTTCGTGCTGGCGTGGGGCAGCACGCTGAGCTTGGGCATCCTGCTGGCGATGGTGCGGATGGAGCAGGCGGAGATGTCGCGGGAGATCGACGCGCTGCGGCGCGAGATGCATTCGTTCTGATGCGCATATTAGGAGACGTGCTTGGGATATCGTGAGCTGATGGACGTGGCCGCGGGCTTTGCGGCCTTCCTGGTGATCATTCTGATCTACGTGTTTCTGATGGATGCTCGCGGGCGGAAGCTGCGCAAGGAGCTGGAGCGCGTGCAGAAGATGATGGGGGATGGGGGGAAGAAGGGCGAGTGAGGAGCGGGGTGGGAGGCGCGGCTTCTACATGACGCCGAATTATCGGCGGGATTTATGTTCATTGGGAGCTACTACGCGCGCAATCTGATTCGGCATTTTGGTATGTTGGTCTGGTGCAAGTGGAAATCTCTGTAAAACTGCAACGGCGGCATGGGGTGTTTGCGACGCTGAGCACCGCGGTATTCCTGGCTTTGGCTCCCACAGCGAAGGGGGGTTGATCGGGGATGACCTGGGTTGGCAGTATTATGCTTATGGTGGGGCCGTCAGCGGCCCCGGGATAACGTCGAGCGGTAGTTTTGTCGACACTGGTAGCGGAGTTGGAGGAACGTTTTTCGAAACAATCGTCCCGATCACCTATTTTAACGTTGACGCCACGAACACGGCGATTATTTTCGACTATTCCGTGAACACCGAGCCTGGTCAGTCGTGGGGCGCATCGTCTCTTTCGCTATCTCCGACCATCTACAATGGCATCGCCATCAACATGCTCTCGGCCGGGTCCTTCACCGGCGTAACCATCGATCCCGCCACCAATATGGCTGGCTTTAATTCCAGCGACGTCAGTTTCACCTCGTCGCAGATTCAGGTAAATTGGGCGGGCCTTTCCTTCACCACGAGTACGATTGTAGAGTTGGATGTCGGCGCGACCGCGAGCAGTGTGCCGGAGCCGGGGACTTGGTCGATGACGCTCACCGGGCTCATCGGCTGCGGGCTGGTGCTTCGCTGGGTTCGGGGAAGGCTCTAGAAAAGCCGCGCGGGGGCGCCAGACGATAAGGCATGAAATCGTCCAGTAAACTACTTTCTTAGTGCTCCGGGCGCGAGCATCATCATCACTGCCCACACTATGAAGGCCACGGCGCACACCGCTGCCCACAGACCCGAACGTACCCATCGAGCCTTTTCTTCTTCAGAACGTCCCATGCTAATCTTCGACGAGGGTGGGGAGAAGATTTGTTACGCCCTGATAGCCGGACATAAAGACCGTTTTATTGCGCTACCTCAAACCACCGCCGAGGATCGCTCTATGCGGGTAGACGCCGAATTCAATTCCGCGGCGGCCACTCGCGGAAGTCATGGCGTGCGTCGGCCTCGTCGAAGAGAAAGTCGAGCTTGCCCGAGGCGGAGTCGCGGTCCATCTGCTCGTCCCAGCGAGCTTGCTCTAGCGCACGGAGCCACTCGGTAAGGCGGCGGAGTCGAAGGCGATCCACACCCGAAGCTTACCATCGCAGCGGGTAGGCAGACGCGTGTCAGAATGAGGGCATGACGGCGGCACAGGGGTTCAACGAAGAGCAGAGGGAGCGGTGGAGCGGGGCGGATGGCGAGTATTGGGTGAGCCATCAGGAGCGGCTCGACCGGATGCTGGTTCCGGTGATGAGGCCGCTGCTCGACTTCGCTGCGCCGGTGGAGGGATCGACCGTAATCGACGTGGGGTGCGGGTGCGGGGCGACGACGATCGAACTGGCTCGGGCGGTGGGGCCGAAGGGGCGAGTGCTGGGAATCGATGTGTCCGGACCCATGTTGGCGCTGGCGAGGGAGCGGCTGCGCGGGTTTCCGAATGCGACGTGCGTGCTGGGCGATGCGGCGGATCTCAAGCTGGATGGGATTGGCGCGGAGCTGATGGTGTCGCGATTCGGGGTGATGTTCTTCGGCGATCCGGCGAAGGCGTTCGCGAATTTGAGACGGGGCTTGGCGCCGGGAGGGCGGCTGAGATTCGCGTGCTGGCGCGAGGCGGGCGAGAATCCGTGGATGCAAATTCCGTTGCATGCGGTGTATGAACACGTGCCCCGGCCACCGAAGCCGGGGCCGGAAGAGCCGGGACCGTTTTCATTCGCCGATCCAGCTCGGGTGACGCGGATTCTGACGGAGGCGGGTTTTACGGCTCCGGAGTTCACTCGGCTGGATGTTCCGATCGAGATCGCGGATGGGGGAAGCGTGGAGGATGCGGCGGTGGGCGCGGCAGGGTTCGGGCCTGTGAAGCGGTTGCTGGCGGAGCAGCCGGAACGCGTTCGCGCGGCCGCGATCGAGTCGATTAAAGGGGCGCTGAAACCGTACGCGTCGCGTGATGGAGTGAGGTTGCCCGGAGCGGTCTGGTTAGTGGCGGCGAAAAATGGTTAGCCGCGAATGGACGCGAATGAACAAGTCCTTAGATGGCGGCTAGGGGGTTAGCCGGATGGGGGTTTTAGGGGTTCGGTTGCTATACTGCCGCCATGAAGATAACGTTTGTGGCCGCGATGGTGATGGCTGCCTCCGCGTTCGGGGCTCCGAGCCTGACCGGCGAGTGGAAGTTGAATCTGCAAAAGAGCCAATACGGGCCGCTTCCGGCGCCGATCGAGGTGACTCGCAAGGTCAAGCTGGAGGGCATCAACCTTTCGATGACCACGGTGCAGAAGACGACGCAGCGCGACAGCACCTCCGAGCTCAAGTACACCACGGACGGCAAGGAGTCCATCAATAAGGTGACGAACGGCGACGCCAAAGGGAAGGCTCACTGGGAGGGCGATGCGCTGATTATCGAGAGCTCGCAGATGAATGGGCCGCAGGAGCTGAAGTCGCGCGAAGTGTGGACGGTATCGAGCGACGGCAAGACGCTGACCATCCAGACACACTTGACGCTGCCGCAGGGCGGAGTGGACGTAAAGCAGGTGTTCGACCGGCAATAGGCGCTTCCGCGCCCTTGGGCCGCTCCGCGGCTGGACGAAAATCCGCGCAGGAACGTGCAGAATGATCCAACAGGGGGCTTGACAACCCTAGTGCGCTCTTTACAATAGAGCTTATTCTAGGTTCCTATGCCGCTCTGTGAACACAAGCGCACGGAATTCCTCATGCGACGCGACGGGGTAGATTACCTCCGGTGCATGGACTGCGATCAGGTTTTCGAATCCGAGGATCTGGAGCAGGTACCGGCTTACGACGACGCAGAGGAAGAGCCGCAGCGCAGAAAAGCCTCCTGAGGAAGCGCTCCGCTTCGGTCCAAATTACGTCCCCAGGCATGGGCGAAGTATGTCTCGCGCACCAGATTTCCCAAGGTGATGAGCGGAACTACGGCGAGCAGAGGGGATAAAGCTAGGGTCCAGGGATGCTCCCGCATCATGGACATTCCGATTCCGGCCACGGCGCAGGTGAGCTTCCAATAATCTCCGGATTCGCCGCGGGCCACGCCTGCTCCGCTCTTCAAGCCTTCGAGAAATTCGGCCGGAGTGGTCGCGGAAGCGACCTCAGTAAAAGTCCGGCCGAGGCAATCGAGAGTGTGGGCATCACTGCCGGCAACCTCGGCGCGGCCGGAGAGCTGGGCCATTTCGGAGGCGTAGCGGTTGGCGGCCGGGAGCATCTGGCCGTTGCGGGTTTCGACGGCGGGGAAGACGGTGACGAACTCCTCGAAGTCGGCTTGGGTGCGGGAGCCGGTGAGTCCGGAGAAGGCATGATTCACGCTGAACAGAAGCCGGCGGCCGGTGAGGTAAGCGAGCAGTGAGGGGAAATCCTCGCGGCGGCGCTGCATCTCGATGTGGTCGCGCTCTTCGATGCCGTAAACGCCGATGTGAAGCTCCGTGCCGCTGGAGGTGCGGCAGCTCACCTCTTCGCTTAAGAAGAAGCCGGGATGGCGGCGAAGACGCTCCACGGCGTCGATGGAATCATGGTCGGTGACGGTGACCAGATCCATGCCGCGGAGCTTGAGCGTCTGGTAGACTTCCTCGGGGTCGCTATAGCATTCGCGGCAAACGCGATTCAGGACGGGCACCGTACACATGCCGGAGTGGATCGTATGGACGTGAAGATCGCACTTCATGACTCCTTATAGCCCGGGAGTGGTTACAATCCGGCTGCGGAGACAAAAAACATTCGTTACAGTGAATGTTTTTATTGGGGATGGGCTTTCCGGAAGACGGCCGCGCCCTCCTGGCCGAGGTATTTTTCGAGCGCGGCGGGCGAGAGGCGGGCCAGATCGACCACCACCAAGCCATCGACCACGCCCGAGAATGCCTTGTCGACGTTGAACGCGAGCACGGTACCCCCCAGTTGGAGGTACTGGCGGAGCAGCACGGGAACGCCCTTGCCATCGACCTCCAGGTCCGCGACAACGTCGGAGAGCTGTTCCAGATTCTTGAGCAGCGGAGCGAGCAGAGCCACGCCTTTGCCGCAGGAGCGGCCGGCCCGGAACTGGCGGCGGGGCGAGACCTCGCGAGCCAGCTCACCACGGCGGGCTTCGAGATAAGAAACGATGAGGGCGCGGGAGGCCTGGCTATAGTCGCGGCTGATGCTGACGGGTCCGAAGAGCAGGCGGTAGCGGGGATGGCGGGCGATGAAGCGGCCGATACCTTTCCAGAGAAGCAGCAGCGCCTGGTAGCTGCGCTGATGTTCGGGGCGGACGAAACTGCGGCCCAGCTCGAGGGCGGGATGAAGGCGCTCCAGCAATGTGGGGCGGAAGCGGAACAAGGTGCTGGTGTACAGGCCGGAGGCGGAATCGACGGTGTCCGTGCCGCAGAGGCGGTAGGCGCCGGAGACCTCCGCGGTTTCCTTGTGCGAGACCCACAGGTGCAGGTAGTGGCTGTCGAAGCGGTCCAGATCGAGCCCGCGGCCGGTGCCTTCTCCGGCTTTGCGAAAGGCCATCTCGCGGAGGCGGCCGATTTCGCGAAGAGTATTAGGGATGCGGGAGGCCTCGGCGACGAAGACGCGGAATTCGGCGGATTCGAGAAGGACGTTCGACGGCGGTTAGGCTGGCGGCTTCTTCGCGGAGCGCTTCCGGTGCTACGGCGGCGGCAATGCGGGCGCGCGGGGGATGGATCGCGAAACGCGGCGGCTGCGCAGCAGCGGGCACGCGCGATTGCAAAAGATAGGTGCGCTGGCGAAGATAATCGATGGCTTCGCGATCCGCGGCGAATTGCGAGAGAACCTCGGCTTTAATGGGGCCGCCGACGGCCACGCGAATGGTCCGGCCTCGTTTGTTGAGCAGCTCCTGCGGGAGCAGGGCGGTGCGTAGGCGGGGATCGATGAGTCCGGCGAGGTGAAACGCGGGGCTATTGACGCCGTGAAAGAAAACCGGCACGGTAGCGGCGCCGGTGAGGCGGATCAAGCGGGCGATACGCTCATTCCATTCCGGCTCCGCGATTTCAAGATCAGGGAGCTTGAGCGCGGCGACTTCGCCGGAAGGAAAGGTGATCAGCAGGCCGCCCTGGTGCAGCCATTCGATGCTGCGGCGCATGCCTCGCCAGTTGGAAGAGGCGGCGTTGCCGAAGGGATCGACCTGGATGATATAAGAATCGATGCCGGGAAGGGCGGCGAGCATGGAATTGGCCAGGAACCTGACATCGGGCCGGATTGCGGAGAGCAGTGCGCCGAGCGTGACGCCCTCGACCAGGCCGAAGGGGTGGTTGGCGACGACGACGACCGGTCCGGTGGAGGGAATGCGGGCGATCGATTCGGCGGGGCAATCCCAGCCAACGTCGAGATCCTGAAGGAAGCGGGCGAACATGCCCGGTCCGGAGGAAACGGCGCGAGACCACTTCCGTACGGCTTGCCGGACGCCGGGCGGCTCAAAGGGAATGGCGAGGGGGTGGTGCGGCATGCTCTGGCTTCGAGCTTACGCAGCTTGAGTTACGAATCCATGCCGGGATAAAAAACGTAAGATGACGAATATGTTTTAATTTGGCCAAAGCAGCGCGTCCGTGCGATCCTCAAGAAGATGGCGGAGTCGACTTTTTCGCCGCTCCGGATCGTTTCTCTGGGCGGCGGCAACGGCCTGTCCGCGCTGCTGCGGGGACTAAAGCGCTACGTGGCGCTGGGGCCGGGCGCGGTGGAGATCACCGCGGTGGTGACGGTGACCGACGATGGCGGCAGCTCCGGGCGGTTGCGGCGCGAGTTCGACGTGTTGCCTCCGGGCGACATCCGCAACTGCATGGTGGCGCTATCGGAAGACGAAGCGCTGCTCTCCAAACTGTTTCAATACCGCTTCAAGAGCGGCGCGGGATTGAAGGGCCACAGCTTCGGCAATCTGTTTCTGACGGTGATGACGGGCGTTACGGGCGATTTCGCGCAAGCGGTGAAGCTGAGCTCGGAGGTACTGGCGGTGGCGGGGCGGATCTTTCCATCCACTGCGTCCAACGTCTCGCTGGAAGCGACGCTCGACGACGGAAGCAAAGTGTCGGGAGAATCGCGCATCAGCCGCAGCGAGGTTCCGATCCGAAAAATCGAGCTGCGGCCGCGCAACGCGAAGCCGCTGCCGGAGACGCTGGAGGCGATTGCGAAGGCAGATTTGATCACGCTGGGGCCGGGATCGCTGTTTACCAGCATCATTCCCAACCTTCTGGTGAAGGGCATTCCGGAGGCAATCGCAGCGTCGCGGGCTTACAAGGCGTTCTTCGTGAACCTCATGACGCAGCCGGGAGAGACCACGGAGTTCCACGCCTCGCAGCACCTGGAGGCGGTGTTAAAGCACTGCGGCCGTGCGCGCCGGCGGCTGGTGGACGCTTGTGTAATTAACACTCGTCCATTTTCGGAGAGCGTGCTGAGGCGATACCGGGAACAGGCGGCGCAGCCGGTGGAAAATGACATCGCGGCGGTGGAGCGGATGGGAGTGAAGGTGATCGCGGCGGATTTGTTGAGGCTCAATAGCCGGGGAGGGGTCGGGAAGATTCGTCACGATTCCGGCGCGGCGGCGGCCGTGGCGATGGAGCTGGCCGAGAAGGGACGCCGTGCGCGGCGGAGGCTTGCGTCATGAGCGTGGCGATCGCGATTCTGGCGGCTGGGATGGGGACGCGCATGCGGTCGAAGCGGGCCAAGGTGCTGCATCGCGCCGGAGGGATGGCGCTGGCGGAGCACGTGGTCCAGGCAGCGCGGGCGATTGCGTCGCCGGAGCGCATAACGGTGGTCACGGGGCACCAAGCGGCGGATGTGGAGGCGCTGTTGCGGCCAACCGGCGTCAGCTTCGTCCGGCAGTATCCGCCGAAGGGCACGGGGCAAGCGCTCGAATGCTGCCGCGACACGCTGGGGCATCTTCCAGGACTGCTGATGGTTCTGTATGGCGATACGCCGCTACTTTCGGCCCGGACGCTGGAGTTGCTGCGCGAGGCCCAGGAACGCGCGCCGGCCGCGGCGACGCTGATCACGACGGCGCTGGACGATCCTTCCGGGTACGGACGCGTGATTGTGGATGAGCACGGCAGCGTGGAGGCGATCGTAGAGCACAAGGATTGCACTGCGGAGCAGCGTGAGATCCGGGTGATCAACTCGGGGATTTATTGCTTCCAATCCGAGTTGGTGTGGAAGTATTTGAGCGAGATCCGGCCGAATGCCGCGAGTGGCGAGTATTACCTGACGGACATGGCCGCGATTCTGCGGAGCCATGGACACAGCGTGCGGGCTCTGCACATCGAAGACCCCGCGGAGCTGCTGGGCATCAACACCCGGGTGGAGCTGGCGGAGGCGGATCGAATTCTGCGGTGGCGGAAGGCCGAGGAGTTGATGCTGGCGGGAGTGACGATCGAGCGGCCGGAAACGGTGGCGATCGACGCGAGCGTCAGCGTGGGCGCGGATACGGTGATCGAACCGTTTGTACGGCTGCTGGGTCAGACTCAGGTGGGCGAGGATTGCCGCATTGGAGCGGGGGCGATTGTAGAATCGTCGGCGATCGCGGATGGGGCGACGGTGGGTCCGTACACGCTAATCGCGAATTCGCGGCTGGATCAGGGCGCGAGCGTGGGTCCGTTCTCCCGGCTGCGGCCGAAGGCGCACGTGGAGGCGGGCGCGCACGTGGGGAATTTCGTTGAGCTGAAGAATACGCGGCTGGGCGCGGGCGCGAAGAGCCAGCACCTGTCGTATTTGGGCGACGCACAGATCGGCGCGGGAACGAATATCGGCGCGGGGACGATCACGTGCAACTACGACGGCGAGAAGAAGCACCTCACCAAGATCGGGGAGCGCGCGTTTGTCGGCAGCAATTCGACGTTGGTGGCGCCCTTGGAGATCGGCGATGAGAGTTATATCGGCGCGGGCAGCGTGATCACCGAAGAGGTTCCCAAGGGCGCCCTGGCGCTGGGCCGGGAGCGGCAAGTGAATAAGGCGGGGTGGATGGAGAAGCGGCGGGCGAAATCGAAGAAGTGAGTTGGTCCGCGGACGCGGACCGGGGTAATGGGCCCCTTGGTCGGCGTTTCGCGGGAGATATCCTCGCGGCGGCTGAATTCAGCCCCTTCTCCGAGTGGCCCGTCACTCGCCCGGAATGCTTTGGCTGGTTTACGGGTCAGAAACGCTGGGACGCATGCCCTCAGCTTTAAGGTATTTCGCCATCGCGAAAGTGCGTTTCGGTACGTTGCATCCCGTGTTCTGAAGGGATTTTGGGGGCCGATTCGCGCTGCGCATGATGCCGAATCGTCGTCTTCTGAGCTGCAGGTACGAACCCTTGCGCCCTATGGCAGATAATGGAGACGTGCCTTACATCCCGGTCGGTTTCATACATCAAGGCGCGCTGCAGGAGACGATCGATAAGGCCAAATCGGCTATGGGGCCCGAGGTCTGGCACGTCGCATACCGCATCGGCGAAGACAACACCGGCACTCCCTCGATCTTCTTTCGCATCACGATGCAAGACTTCGCCATGACCGAAGCCACGGTCAGCGATTTCACTGGTCGCGTCGCCACCGCGCTATTCGATCAAATTCGGCCCTTGGAGAATTGGGGTCTGCGGCCTTATTTCAACTTCCGAAGCGTCTCCGAGCAGCAAAAGCGCCCCGATCCCGATTGGCTCTAGCCGCATGGCCTATCACGACGAGTTGATGGCGCACGCGCTCAATCTGATCCATTTCAGCCCACCAAGCGAGATGTCCCTGCGCCGCGCGGTGTCTGCAGCCTACTATGCGGTGTTCCATCTCCTGATCTTCGAGTCAACGCAGCACTGGGACAATCCTGCTTTGCGGACTGCTCTCGGCAGGGGTTACGACCACGGTCTCATGCGAACCACCTCGAATCGCGTCCTCGACAGTCGTGAGTTTCCATACTCGAATGAAGACCCGAAAGTCGTCGCCGCGCTAAGAGACATCGCGCAGGGTTTCAGCCAGCTCCAACAAGACCGCCATTTCGCTGACTATAACCTCACGCAACCGCTCGATCCTGGGACCGCCCTCAGCCAGGTTAAACGCGCAGAGAAGATTTTCCTCACACTTCCCCTAATCAAGAACGAGCAGATCGTGCAGGAATATCTCACTCTCCTGCTGGTGAAGAACCGAACCGTCTAGAGGGCTTCTCGGAGAATCCCAGTCCGGCGGAAGGATCGGTCGCCGTCGCCTCAATGTGACGCGTCTTACCGTTTGAGCTGAGCGTTCGGCCCGCCGGTGCTTCTGCCGAGACGAAGGCGGGGGTTGCGCAAAGAAACTTCTATTGATTGACACCGGAGGCTAGGAAACCCCCGTCGACGACGATGCACTGGCCGGTGATGAAACTGGCGGCATCGGAGGCGAGGAGGATGGCGGCGCCGGTTAACTCCGAGGTCTGGCCGAAGCGGCCCATGGGAGTGCGCATCAGGAGCTCCTTGCCGCGTTCGGTGCCTTCGAGGAGGGCGGCGTTGATGTCGGTTTTGAAAACGCCGGGGGCGATGGCGTTGACGCAAATGCCTTCACGAGCCCATTCCACGGCGAGGCTGCGGGTGAGCGAGAGAACCGCGCCTTTGGAAGCCGCGTAGGCGGCGACCTCGACCAATGCGACGAACGAATTCAGCGAAGCGATGTTGATAACGCGGCCGTGTCCGCTGGCGGCTAAAGGCGCATGAAAGCTTTGGCAGGCGCGCAGCATGCCGGTGACGTTGACGTCCATGAGCGCGTTCCATTCGGACTCGGCAATTTGCACGGTGGGCTTGCGGAAGATCTGGCCGGCGGCATTGAGCAGAATGTCGACGCGGCCGAAGCGGGCGAGAACGGCGTCGCGTAAGCGGTCGACGGATTCGCGGGAGCCAATGTCGCAAGGATGGGCCAGGGACGCGGCGCCCAGACTTTCGATTTCGCGCGAGGCTTTCTCGACCAGTTCGATGCGGCGGCCGGTGGGCACGACCGAAGCTCCCGCGGAGGCGAGGCCCTGCGCGAGAACGCGGCCGATCCCGGAGGTCGCGCCGATGACTACGGCAACGCGGCTGGAAAGGTCGAAGAGGCCGCGAGCCATATCCTTTCATTCTGCCATCTGGCGCGAGCGGGCATTTTATAAACAAGTTAAACGATTTGTTTAACCGGCCTGTCACATTCTTTCGTTAAACGGTTCGTTTAATGAATCTGGTTGGACGGCTTCGGGAAAGCAGACGTATAGTGCGTTTAGTCTGCTTTCAGAAGGAGGGTCCTATGAGATTCGCGAAGTGGTGCGCAACGTTTGCGCTGGCCGCGACCACGTTGTCGGCCCAGGAATTTCGCGGAACGATCAGCGGGAGCGTCACCGATCCCACGGGAGAAAAGGTGGTGGGCGCAAAACTGACGGCGACGGAGACGCGCACCGGAACGACTACGACAGCGCAATCCGACGCGACAGGGAACTACACGATTCCCTTCCTTGCTCCCGGCAACTATACGGTGACGGCGGAGACCACGGGGTTCAAGAAATACGTGCGCACGGACATCGCGCTGGGGCCAGGCGACCATCCGGTGATCGATGTCCGGCTGGAATTGGGCCAGGTGAGCCAGACCGTGAGCGTGGTGGAGCAGGTTCCTTTAATCAACTCGGAAAACGCGACGATGGGGCAGACGATCACGACCAAGCAGGTAGAGGATCTGCCGCTGAACGGGCGGACGCCGGCGATGCTGGCGCAGTTATCGATCGGCGTGATCGCCACGGCGCAACCCTCCCTGGTGCACCCGTTCGACAACGCCGGAGCGGCGGCGTGGAGCATCGGAGGAACGCCATCGCAGACCACGGAGCTGATGATGGACGGCGCTCCGGACGGGACGTGGGATATGCGGCTGGCGTACAGCCCCACGCAGGATTCGGTGCAGCAAGTGGTGGTGGACGCGTTCAATACGGACGCGGCTTACGGGCACACGGAAGGCGGAACGATCAACCAGATCATGAAAACGGGTACGAACAGTTTTCATGGGTCGATGTACGAATTCAACCAGGTTTCGCGGCTGGATGCGGTGAATTTCTTCACCAATAAGACCGGGGCGGCGGTGCCGGTGACGCACTTCAATCAATATGGCTTGACGGCGGGCGCGCCGATCGTAATTCCGAAGCTATTCAACGGGCGGAACAAGCTGTTCTGGTTTTTCGCGTGGGAGAACCTGTCGGACGCGCAGCCCAACAACAGCACGCTTTCGACCTCAACGTCGAATTTCGCGACGGTGCCGACGGCGGCGGAGCGGACGGGCGATTTCTCGGCAGTGAACTACACGCTGTACAACCCGTTCAGCGCGGTGTTGAACGGGAGCTCCGTGACGCGGTCGCCGTTCACAGGGAACCAGATCCCGACAACGATGCTGAATCCGGTGGCGCAGAACTACCTGCAGTATTATCCGCAGCCGAACACACCGGCGCTGGGAGCGAATGGGTTCCAGAACTACGTGAGCAATTTCCTGTCGACGGATACCTACAACAACGAGTTGGGGCGGATCGATTACAACATGAGCAACCGGAGCCACATTTTCTTCGACATGCGGCACAATTACCGGATTCAGGACAAGGGCAACTATTTCGACAACATCGCCACCGGGACGAATTTGACGCGCGAGAACTGGGGCGCGACGGTGGACGAAGTGTACACCATCAACCCGACATCGTTCGCCGATATCCGCGTGAACTTTACGCGGATGAACGAAGTTCACGGGGAGCCGAGCGAGGGCTTCAATCCAACTGCTCTTGGTTATCCTTCTTACATCGCGTCGAACTCCGAGTATCTGGTGATGCCGTACGTCCAGTTCGGAAGCTGCGGCAGCCAGACCAGCTTTCAGTGCCTGGGAGACAATGGCGCGTCACGGGATCCATCGCAGTCGTACCAGATTTTTGACGCGGTGACGAAGGTCCTGGGGCGGCACACACTCAAGTTCGGCACAGACCTCCGGCAATACAGGTTGGACACGTACATTACGGGGAATTCGGCGGGATCGTATTCGTTCGGCAACGGATGGGTGCGGGCGGCGAACAGCAGTTCGTCCACGGTTCAGATCGGGCAGGATATGGCGTCGTTCCTGATGGGGCTGCCGACGGCGGGGCAGTACGACATTAATTCCCACGCATCGTGGATTTCGTATTATCTCAGCGGCTTCGTGCAAGACGATTGGAGGATCTCGCGGAGTCTGACGTTGAATCTTGGGCTGCGTTTCGACCAGGATCTGCCGTATTCGGAGAGCTTCGGGCGCACGGTGGACAACTTCAATACCGTGGCGACGAGTCCGATTGCAGCGGCTGCGGCGGCGGCGTACGCGGCCAAACCGGTCGCACAGCTTCCCGCGGCGAATTTCATGGTTCCAGGCGGATTGACGTTCCCCAGCCCGAATGGCGGAGCGCCGTACCAGACCACTTCGCACTTGTTCAGCCCGCGCCTGGGATTCGCGTGGAGCCCAGACGCGCTGCACAGCAAGACGGTGATCCGCGGCGGCTTCGGAATCTTTGTGGCTCCGGTGACGGTGGCCAGTCTGGCGACCACGGGAGCGTACTCGTCGAATCCTCTGGTGAATCAGGAGGGTTTCAGCCAAACCACCTCGATGGTGGTGCCGACCAATTTCCTGGCGCCGTCGGCGACTCTATCCAACCCGTTCCCGACGGGGATTTTGCCACCGGTGGGGTCGACCGAGGGGTTGTCGACATTCCTGGGCCAGAACGTGAGTTTCTTGAATCCGGATATGAAAAATCCCTATTCGCTGCGGTGGAACCTCGGGGTGCAGCAGACGCTGGACAAGAACACGCTGCTGGAAGTGGAGTATATGGGGAACCATTCGGTGCATTTGCCAATCGCGTTCACGCAGCTCAACGTGATTCCGCGGCAGTTCCTGAGCACGACGCCATACCGGGATCAGGCGACGATCAACGAGCTGACGGGGACCGTGCCGAATCCGTTCGCGGGACTGGAGCCGGGGACGAGCCTGAACAACTCGACCGCGACGGTGGAACAGTTGCTGGCGCGATTCCCGGAGTTTCCGGTGGGCGAGGGCAGCGGCAGCTCCGGAGTAGTGGAGCAGAATCTGAGCAATGGGCGCTCGTATTTCGAGAGCTTGAGCGTGCGGGTGGAGCACAGGCTGTCGCAGGGGCTGAGCCTGATCGGCAACTACATGTACTCGAGGCTGATCGAACAAGACACATGGCTGAACGATACCGATCCGGAGCCGGAGAAGAGAATCTCGCCGTTCGATCATCCGCAACATTTCGTGCTGGGAGCCACGTACGCGCTACCCATCGGCAAAAACCGGATTCTAAATCTGCAATCGCGGTGGGCAAATGCGATTTTTGGAGGCTGGACGGTAAACGGGATTTATACCGCACAGACCGGCGCTCCGCTGGTTTGGACCAACGGGAGTACGACCAGCATCGGCGATTACGTTTACTACGGAGGCCCGCTCGATCTGAATCCGAGTGAGGTGAACGGGCCGGCGTTCAATAAGGCGGAATTCGACACCAAGGCGGCGGACCAGTATCAGCTTCACATCCGGACGTTTTCGACCACGTTCCCGAATCTGCGGGCAGCGGGGATCAACAACCTGGATGCGTCGATCATGAAGCAGTTCAATATCAAGGAGTCGATGTACTTCCAGTTGCGGATGGAGGCGTTTAACGCGGTGAACCATCCGGTGTTTGGGTCTCCGGTGACGACCATCTCGAGCACCACGTTCGGGATGATTACCTCGCAGGGGAATCTGCCCAGGCAGATTCAGTTGGGGGCAAGGTTTGTGTGGTAGCGGCCTGCGGTGCGGCGCCGACCGCGAACAGGTTCTAGCTGCCGCACGCGGAGCTTCACTTCGACCCGCGAACCCAAGTGGTTGAGGATCGATACCAGCCGATCAGCAGTGAACCTGCCGAGATCGGCGTTTCGAATACGGGAGAAATCGGCAGCGGCGAATCCAGTTCGAGTCTGCGCTGCACGGACCGTCAACTCCTGACGGTCAAGGGCTTTAATGATTTCGGCCGCCAGAAGGGCCTTCAATTGCTCGATGTCGGCGTTGTCCCGGCCAAGATCGCGGAAAACGTTTCCGCTCCCGCGTGCCAGCTCCAGTTTTTCGCCTCTCATCGAAGTGCCTCCTTCAACCTCTTCAGCCGATCCTTCACCAGTTCGATCTCACGTTTTGGCGTCTTCATGCCCTGTTTCGATTTCTTCTGAAACGCATGGATGACCCAGATTTCATCCCCGAGTTGGACGGCATAGACGACACGAAAGGCGTCGCTCCGAAAAGCAAGCGCTATCTCGAAAACGCCCGCCCCGAGGCCATGCAGCGGCTTCGCCACGTCTGCCTTGCCGCCTTCCGCGGCGATCGTGAGCGCCGTCAGGAGAGGCGCCTGCGCATCCGTTGGAAAGCCCTCGAAGTCTTTCAGCGCCGCTTTGATCCACGAGACAGGTCGAGTTTTCCGGGGCTCGGCCATGCTGTTACCCTTATTGTTGTCATACCTGACAACGTCCCGTCAATCGCACTGGGGTCCGATTCGGTCGGCACGCCGGGGCGCTCTCCCGAGGGTCGGACCTCCTAACGCCCGACGACGACGATCTGGAAGCTGTCGGCGACGACGGCGCCGCGGCCGGCCTTCTTGCCATCCTTGGCTGGCGTGGGAGCGCCGTATTCAGCGGCCGGCAGGTAGAGCTTGTGAACTTTCTGGTCTGAGCCGATGGTGCGGGCGCCGGCCATGGTCGCGATGGTGGCGACGGTTTCATATTTGCCGGGCGAGGTTTCGCCGATCATCGAGATGTTCCCGTCTCCGCCGTTGGCGCTGAAGGCGTAGCCGTCATCGAAAGCCACGCCATCGGGGCGCGCGCCGATCATGGGAGTAGCGAGGACCTTGCCGGCGGCGGGATCGCTCACGATGGCCTGTTTGTTATCGCAAACCGAGAAGAGAATGTTCTTGGGGCTGATGGTGAGGCCGCTGGGAGAATCGCAAGGGGCGATGGAATAGCGCCGGGTTACGAGAGCGTTCTTGGCGTCGATGACCACGATCTCGTTCTTGTCTTCGATGTTGGCGTAGACGTTGCCCTTGCCATCCACCTGGGAGAACTCGGGCTTGCCGCCCAGTGGGATAGATGCGGTGATGACGCTGTTGGTTTTGGCGTCGATGGCGGTCGAGTCGCTGCTGCGGCCGTTGAAGGTGAAGACGCGATGGGTGACCGGCTCATAGATAATGGAGTCCGGGTTGGTGCCGGTCTTGATTTTTTCGCCGAGGACCTTGTTGGTTTTGATGTCGAAGACGGTGACGGCGTTGTCGCGGCCATCGGAGGTGAAGCCTTTGCCGAGATCGGCGGCGATGGCGATGCCGTGGACGCCGTTGGTGTCGGGGATGGTGGCGATCACTTTGTCGGTGGAGGTATCGACGACTTCGGTCTGCGTGCCGTGCGAGACATACAGGCGGTGATTGGCGCTATCGACGTAGACGTAATCCCAATTTCCTGCGCCGCCGATTTTGATGTGTCCGACAACTTTGTAGGTAGGCGGAGCGGCATGGAGGGCAATGGCCGCGAGAGCCAGCACGAGCGTAGTCTTCATGCTGCCTAAGATAGCGCAGGAATCTGAAGATTCGCTGAGGCGCTGAGGGCGAAGGAGACGCGAAAGACGGAAGACGCGCCGGGCGAGCTGCTGATTTCGATAGTGGCGCCGTGGGCTCGCGCGATGCGGTCGGCGAGGGCGAGGCCGATGCCGTAGCCTTCGGGACCTTCCTGGTTTTGCTCAGTGCGATGCTCCGTGCGATAAAAACGCTCGAAGATGTGGGGAAGGTCGGCCTGGCTGATGCCGGGGCCGGAATCTTCGATGGTGACGGAGGCCAGGGCGCCGTCGCGAGATAAGGCGAGGCGGACTCCGGAGCCGGAGGGCGAATACTTGATGGCGTTGTCGAGCAGGATCACGAAGAGCCGGCGGAGGGCCGCATGATTGCCGGAGACGAAGGCCGGTTGCTCAGCAAGCTTGCTCTCGATGCGGATTTGGCGGGACTCGGCCAGGGGGCGAAGTCCGGCGGAGACTTCACTGAGGAGCGCGGCGAGGTCGAGAGGCGAACGCGGCATTTGCGAGGCTTCGGTGCCGCTGCGCGCCAGCGTAAGCAGGTCCTCGACGAGTTGGGTCATGCGCTCGGTTTCGGCGGCGATTTCGGCGAGCGATTCGCGGTAAGACTCAGGCGCGCGGGTGCGGCGGAGGGCGAGCTCGGCGGTGGTGCGGATGACGGCCAGGGGCGTTCGGAGCTCATGCGAGGCATCGGCGGCGAACTGAGAGAGCTGCTTCACGGCAGATTCCAGGCGAGCCAGCATGCTGTTGAGCACTTCGGTGAGACGCGATAGCTCGTCGCGCGTGGCGGGAACGGGCAGGCGTTGAGAGAGGTTTTCGATGCTGATGGCGCCGGCGGCCGCGGTGATGTCCTGAATGGGTTTCAAGGCCCGGCCGCTGAGCCACCAGCCGCCCACGCAGGCGATGACAATCACAGGCGGAAGCAGGCTCAAGAGCAGCACCCGGAGGAGTTGAAGCGTGTGAACCAGGTTCGCCATGGGGGCGCCGACTTCGAGATCGAAGGATTGGCCGGCGGAAGAGAAGCGGCTCTGTTGCATGCGGAGATCGCCGCCGCGCTGACCTGACCCGGGGAAGTGGAACTCGAAGCCATCGGAGCCGCGAAAATCGACGTAGCTTTGCGGAGGAAGGGCTTGGCAGAATTCGTCCAGCTCATCGCGAAGCTGGTCGTTATTCGAGACCTCGGCGGATTCGCCCCGGAAGTATTGTTCGAAGCGGGCGGAGCGGCCGGCGAGGTCCTGATCGAGCTCTTGAATGAGGCGTTGGCGAAGCGAGAGCCAGGCCAGGGAGCCGAACAATCCCAGCAGAAGGACCAGCGCGGCAGCGTACCAGAGCGTGAGGCGGACGCGGATGGAGTTACCGGGCATTGCAAATTTAACCGGCGGCGCGAATCATGTAGCCGTAGCCGCGGACGGTGTGGATGAGCTTGGGCTCCGCGGTATCGACCTTGAGACGCAACTGGCGAACGAACACTTCGACGGTGTTTTCGGTGACGTCGCTATTAAATCCCCAGACCGACTCAATGATGGATTCGCGGCTCACGGCGCGGCCGGCGTTACGCATGAGCAATTCGAGGAGCTGGTATTCGCGGGGGGTGAGATTGAGACGCTCACCGGAGCGGGTGACGGTGCGGCTGGCGGGGTCAAGAGAGACGCTGCCGACGGCGAGCAGGGGTGGTCTGGGAATGCTCCCGCGGCGGCTGACGGCGCGGAGGCGGGCGAGGAGGACGCCGATGGAGAAAGGCTTGGTGAGGTAATCGTCGGCGCCGCAATCGAGGCCGGCCACAATGTCGGCGGGGGTGTCGCGGGCGGTGAGCATGAGCACGGGGGTTTGATTGCGTCCCTCGCGGAGGCGGCGGGCGACGGAGATTCCGTCCATGCCGGGCAGGCCAACGTCGAGGACGATGACGTCGAATTGGGAGGCTCGGGCGATTTCGAAGCCTTCGCGGCCGTTACTGGAGAGGACCACCTGATGACCCTCCTCCTGGAGGGTGCGCTGGAGCAGATCGGCCATGGGGCGTTCGTCTTCGACGACCAGGATCTGCATGCCCCGATGTTATCACTGGGGCCGCTCCCTCACGGTCGCGGTTCTTTAAATCATTCAGCGATTCTTCAGGATCGGATGGTCCACTGTTACATGTGAAGGTACGAATTCTGGCGGGATTGGCGCTAGCGGGGATCGCGCTGGCGCAGGGGCCGGCGATTACGCTGGACGACGCGCTGAAGCGCGCACGGCAGTACGGCGGGCTGACGCAGAGCGCGAACCTGGCGGTGTTGCAGTCGGCGGAGGACCGGTTTCAGGCGCAGAAGGCCAACCTGCCCACGCTGAACGCATTCAATCAATACATCAACACGCAGGGCGACGGGACGCCTTCGGGGACGTTCGTGGCCAACGACGGAGTGCACGTTTACAACGAGCAGGCTACGATCCACGAAGAGGCGCTGATGATCGTGCGGCACGGCGAACTGCGGCGGGCGATGGCCGCCGAAGCGGTGGCGAAGGCTAAAGTTGAAGTTGCCGCGCGGGGATTGAACGCGACGGTGATCCAGAACTACTACGCGATTTTGAGCGCGCAGCATCATGCGGCGAATACGCAGACGTCGATCATGGAGGCGCAGCGGTTCATCCAGCTGACCCAGCAGCAGGAGAAGGCGGGCGAGGCGGCGCACCTGGACGTGATTAAGGCGCAGTTGCCCCTGATGCAGTTGCAGCGCGACTTGCAGGATGCGCAGGTGGCGGTGGAGAAGGCGAAGATCGCGCTGGGGGTGCTGTTGTTTCCGGATTACTCGGCGGAGTTCACGGTGACGGACGATCTGGCGCAACCGGCTCCGCTGCCGCAGATCGAGGAGGCGCAATCGCAGGCGACGGCGAGCAGTCCGGATTTGAAGGTGGCCAACGCGAGCATCGAAGAGGCGGGTTTCGACGTGCAGGTGGCGAAGTACGGGTATCTGCCGTCGCTGGGGATCGATCTGTTTTACGGAATCGACGCGAACCAGTTTGAGATTACCAGCCACAAGACGCAGGACACGGGGCGCAGCACGCTGCCGAATTATCAGGTGAACTCGCGGCAGAATCTGGGATACGTGGCGCAGGCCACGCTGAACATCCCGGTGTGGAACTGGGGCACGACGCGGAGCAAAGTGAAGCAGGCCGAGCAGAGGAAGGACCAAGCTCAGGCGGATTTGAAGATCGCGCAAAAAACGCTACAAGGCAACGTGGCGGGAGCGTACGCGGAGGCGAGAGGTGCACAGGCGCAGATCGACTCCCTGCGAGGGACGATGGATCTAGCGACGGAGAATCTGCGGCTGACGGTGATTCGCTATCAAGCGGGCGAGGCGGCGGCGCTGGAAGTGGTGGACGCGCAGAACGTGCTGGTCCAGGCGCGGAACGGGTTGGATGACGGACTGGCGCGGTACAAGATCGCGCTGGCCACGCTGGAAACTTTGATTGGGGCTTTATAACCATGAACAGGTGTCTTCTTACGGCGACATGCCTGATTGCTGGGCTTCTCGCTGGCTGTGGCAAGAGCAAGCCGAAGGCGGCTGAAGGCGGAGGCGAAGAGGCGGAAGCTCCGACGCCGGTGACGGTGGAGACGGCGGTGAAGGGGGCGATCGACCGGGTGGTGTCGGCGGACGCGGTGCTATATCCGGTGAATCAGGCTCCGGTGACGTCGAAGATCAGCGCGCCAATTACACGGGTGCTGGTGAATCGCGGGGATCATGTTCGCGCGGGGCAGTTGCTGGTGGTGCTGGAGAGCGCGGATTTAGCGGCGGCGGCGAATGAGAGCCAGTATCAGTATCAGCAGACGCAGGCGTCTTACGACCTGGTGAGCGGCGCGACGGTGGTGGACGACCGGACCAAGGCGGAAGCGGACGTGCAGACGGCCAAGGACGAACTGGAGGCGGCGACGAAGCTGTACAACAATCGCGCGGCGGCGCAGAAGGAAGGAGCGATCGCGCAGAAGCTGGTGGACGATGCGCGGCTGCCGATGCTGCAGGCGCAGGTTCAACTGGCGTCAGCGCAGAAGCATCTGGATGCGCTGAATCAAGTGAGCCAGAAGCAATCCGTGCGGCAGGCGGAAGCGACGATGAACGCGGCCAAGGCGCATTACGAAAACACCGAGGTGCAGCTTGCTTATGCGCAGGTGAAGAGTCCGATTGCGGGGGTGGTGGCGGACCGGGCGGTGTATCCGGGCGATACGCCGGTGACGGGCGCGCCGATGCTGACGATTGTGGATGTGTCGCAGGTGGTGGCTCGGGCGAATGTGCCGGTGAAGGACGCGATGTACATCAAGGTGGGAAGGCCGGCGCGCATCGCGGGTCCGGATGGAGACATTCCGGGGACGGTCACGGTGGTGAGTCCGGCGGTGGATCCGACCACGACGACGGTGCAGGTGTGGGTGAAGGCGGACAATCCGGGCGAGAAGCTGAAGCCGGGTGCGACGGTCCGCGTGGCGATCATCGCCGAGACAATTCAGGACACGATGGTGGTTCCGGCGTCGGCGCTATTGAATGGCGACGAGGGCGGACGGAAGGTGATGGTGATCGACAAGGACAACGTGGCGCATGAGCACATGGTGAGCGTGGGCGTGCGGCAGGGCGACCGGGTGCAGATCGTCAGCGGGGTGCAGGAGGGGGATCAAGTGGTGACCTCCGGCGGGTTGGGTCTGGACGATAAGGCAAAGGTCACGGTGCAGCAGCCCAAGGACGAGGATGAGGACGAAGACCAGGATGAGGATTCGGGCAAGTAAGTCATGAGCAACCCTCTCCCGGAACGTTCCGAACATTGGACCGCGCATTTTTCGCGGCCGATCATTTTCATCATCCTCACTCTGGTGGGGATGGGCATTTATTACGCGTTCAATATTCCGGTGGCGGTGTTTCCGTCGACCGATTTTCCGCGCATCGTGGTGGGCGTGGACAATGGCGTGGCGCCCATCAATCAAATGCAGGTGACGGTGACGCGGCCGATCGAAGAAGCGATGAACAGCGTACCCGGCCTCGAGGGGGTGCGGTCCGTGACGAGCCGGGGCTCGGCGGAAATCAATCTGTTCTTCAACTGGAACGTCGATATGGTGCAGACGCTGCAGTATGTGAACGCGGCACTCGGGAGGGTGCAGGCGGCGCTGCCGCCCACGGCCAAGCTGACGGCGAATCGCAAGACGTTCGCAGTGCAGAATCCGATTGTGGCGTACAGCTTGACCTCCGACACGATGCCGCAGACGGAGTTGTGGGAGCTGGCGAACTACACCATCAAGCCACGGCTGAATCGCAACGTGCCGGGAGTTTCGATGGTGGTGCTGCAAGGCGGGCAGGTGCCGGAGTTCGAGATCGAGCCCGATCCGGCGAAGCTGGCCGAGGCGCAGGTGACGGTGCCGGGGATTCTGGACGCGGTGGCGAAGACCAACATGATCGATTCGCCGGGGCTGATCGAGAACAATCACGAGCTGTCGCTGACGCTGGTGAGCGGGCAGACCACGAATCCGGAAGAAATCGAGAACATCGTGGTGCGGACCACGCCGAACGGCGTTCCGGTGCGGGTGGGGGACGTGGCGGAGGTGCATCCGTCGGTGATGCCGGTGTACACGATCGTGACGGCGAACGGGAAGCCGTCGGTGCTGCTGAATATTTTCCGCCAGCCGGAGGGCAATACGGTGACGGTGGCGGAGGCGGCGTCGGCGGAGATGGCCCGGATACAACCGACGCTGCCGCCGGGAGTGAAGATTCAAACGTTCTACGATCAATCCGTTTTGGTGAAGGATTCGATCGCCAGCGTGCGGGACGCGATTCTGATCGGGCTGATCCTGGCGGCGGTGATCCTGGTGCTGTTCCTGCAGGACTGGGGCAGCAGCGTGGTGGCGGCGCTGGTGATTCCGGCGACCATCGCGATTACGCTGATCGCGCTGCAGGCGATGGGGCAGAGCCTCAACCTGATGACGCTGGGGGGGCTGGCGGCGGCAGTGGGGCTGGTGATCGACGACGCGATTGTGGTGGTGGAGAATATCGTGCTGCATCGCGATTCGGGGCAGAGCCGGGCGGAAGCGATCCGCAGCGCGCTACGCGAGATCCGGATTCCGCTGGTGGGGTCGACGGTGACGCCGATTGTGGTGTTTCTGCCGCTGATCACGATGACGGGGTTCGAGAGCACGTTCTTCCGGGCGCTGGCGCTGACGGTGGGGATGGCGCTGCTGACGTCGCTGGCGCTGGCGCTGACGTGGACGCCGACGCTGAGCCACTATCTGCTGAGACGGAAGGCGGCGAGCGCGGTCGCGGTGGATGAGACGGGCGAGACGGTGGTGGAGCACGGGCATCCGGCGTCGGGGTTGATGGGGAGGGTGACGAAATTTTACGGATCGTCGATTCGATTTGTGCTGGCGCATCCGCTGGTGTTGACGGTGGGGTGCGTGGGGCTGGTCGCGGCGTCGTTTTTCTGCTACCAGGCGCTGGGGCGGGATTTACTGCCGGCGATGGACGAGGGCGGGTTCATTCTCGATTACCTGATGCCGGCGGGATCGTCGCTGGAGGACACGAACAAGGTGCTGCTGGGGGTCGAAAAGATTTTGCAGTCGACGCCGGAGGTGGACACGACGTCGCGGCGAACGGGATTGCAGCTCGGGCTGGCGGCGGTGACGGAGGCGAACCAGGGCGATTTCTCGGTGCGGCTGAAGCGGGAGCGGGAGCGAGGGATCGAAGAGATTATTTCCGATGTGCGGGGGAAGGTGAAGGATAAGTATCCGCAATTGGATGTGGAGTTCATTCAAGTGCTGCAGGATATGATCGGCGACTTGACGGATTCGCCGGAGCCGATGGAGATCAAGCTGTTTTCGCAAGATCCGAAGCTGCTGGCGCAGTGGGCTCCGAAAGTGGCGGAGAAGGTGAAGAAGATGAAGGGCGTGGTGGACGTGGAGGACGGCATTGAGAACACCATCAGCGGATCGGCGATTGTGATGAATGTGGATCCGGTGATCGCGGCGCGGGCGGGGTTCACGCCGGAGGAAGTGGAGCTGGACGCGAGCGCGATTCTACAGGGCGAACCGGCGGCGACTCCCGTGGTGGTGAACGACCGGGCTTACACGATCCGCGTGCGCTTTCCGGAGAACACGAGGGAGAATCTGGAGCAGATTCGCAATACCGTGCTGACCAGCAATTCGACCGGGAAGACGGCGACGCTGGGGTCGTTGGCGGAGTTCAAGGATGAGGCCGGTCAGACGGAGATTATTCGCGAGAATTTGCAGAGGCGCGTGGCGGTCACGGGACGATTCGAAGGAATGAGCCTGGGAACGGGGATCGAGGCGGTGCAGCAGACGGTGGCGGGGATGGATTTGCCCTCGTCAATCCGGGTAGTTTACGGAGGGTTGTACGCGGAGCAGCAGAAGTCATTCCGCGATCTGGTGGTGGTGCTGGTGCTGGCGGTGGTGCTGGTGTTTACGGTGCTGCTGATCGAGTTCCGGACGTTTTCGGCTCCGGCGGCGATTCTGGCGTCGGCGCTGCTTTCGACCTCGGGCGTGTTCGTGGCGCTGCTGATCACGGGGACTTCGTTCAATATTTCGTCGTTCATGGGATTGATCATGGTGATCGGGATCGTGGCCAAGAACGGAATCCTGCTGCTGGACGCAGACCAGAAGTTCCGAGCGGAAGGCACGGGAGCGAGAGAAGCCATGATCGAGGCGGGCGAACGCAGGCTGCGGCCCATTCTGATGACCGCTCTGGCGACGATGGCGGGGATGATTCCGCTGTCGCTGAAGATCGGGAAGGGGTCGGAGATGCTGGCTCCGCTGGCTGTCGCGGTGATCGGGGGAGTGCTGGCGTCGATGGTGCTGAGTTTGATCGTCACGCCGGCGGTGCATTTTTACCTGAGCGGGCGCGATCAGGAGTGAACGTGAGCGATCCCTCACGCTCGCGGTTGGGAAGGCGTTGCGGTTTCGATCAGGCGCGGGCGGTACTCGCGCTCCGCAAAGACTCTTTCGGCCAGCCAATAGCTGGCGACGATGGGGATCGCGAGCACGGCGAGAAGCTGCCAGAAGACGCTGGGAAGCATTGCGGTGAGACTGCCAAAAACGGACACGTCGGCGAACGCCAGCGGAATGGCGACGAATGAAGCAGCAAAGGGGGCCCAGCGAAGCCAGACGGGCAAGCGGCTGAATCCGCGCCACGCGGAGAGCCCGGCGATGAACATGCAAAGGTAGACGCCGGTGAGCTCGGCCGCAAGGTATACGACGCTGGCCCGCGCGGTCAGCGGTTGCCGGGTGTGAAGGAAGATGTTGGCAAGATAGCCGGCGATGGTCGCCAGTGTGGGCAGGATGGCGATTAGCGCGAACAGTTTTCGCGCCGGAAACGGAAGCGCCAGGAGCCAGCGGCAATTGCCGAGAATCGAGACCAGAGGGATCACCGCGACAATGCCGGCGCCGCGGGCCCCTGTGGCCATATAGCCGACAACAAAGATAGAGAGGAGCGCTATTTGCCGGACGCCGCACACCGATTGAATCAACGTGGACCAGGCGAAGCCGCCGTGCATGTCAGTTTCCCGGTCGAGGCGCGGCCGCGGCTTCCCGAGCGATTCAACCTGAAACGACTTCGGAATGTTCGCCAGGCCAAAGAGAACCAGGGCCATGCTCGCCAGTGCGCAGATGGGGAGCACGATGGCAGGAGAAGGCAGAGCGGGCCAGTGTACGCGGTCAAGGTATTTACGGCCAAAAACAGGGACAAGGGGAAGGAGAAAGAATGCGGAAAACACGCGCCGAGCGAGCCATTGCGGGTTTCCCAACTCGCGGACTTGGGCGCAACCCGCTGCCAGTATCATGACGGTCATCACCGAAGCGGCGTCGAGCATCGCCACCGGAGTCACTCCCAAGGCAGACTCCGTCAACGACGGAAGCCAGAACACGGCCAGTTGAGCCAGCGTCCGCGAGGCCCAGACATCGCGCCGCAGCACGGGGAGCCCCGCCAAGTGAGGGGTCCAAGTAGATTGGGTGAGCATCCCTAGACAGACCATCCAGACGAGGCAAAACCAGAAGAAGACATCGAGCGTGGCGGCGAAGGCTTCCCGCGAATGCACACGGGGAGGCACATGAGCGAATCGGGCTGTGGCCACGACCAGCAGGGCTACGACGGCCGCCATAGGCACCAGCGCCTTCCAGGTTGGGTCGCGCTTGAGCAATTGCCAGATCATTGGTCTTCTCCTCCTCTCTCTTCCCCTCCCCGGTGTGTTCCTACCCGGCTACGACGAGACTCTTCGAGCGGCGCGCGGACGCAGCGGGCGCGATCATTGAACGGGCTCCGTCGCGCGGCCGGCCGGATATTCCATTTCGGCGTAGGTCTTCTCGGCCAGCCAATACACCGCGGCCAACGGCGCGATGAGCGTTAGCGCCAATAGCCAGCCATTTTCCGGAAGCGCCGCGGCGAGGGCGAGAGGGATCTTGTCGTACATCCACGTTCGATCACGCGATGTGGACCCCACCACCATCGGGATTACCAGGACGGCCATACCAGCGGCGAGTGGAATTGCTCGAACGGAAAGACCGAATTTGCTGAGCCCGCGCCATTCCGTGAGCTCACACACCCAGAGCATAAGGCAAAGAGCTACCAGTTCCGCCGCCAGCTCCACGATTCGAGTTCTGACGCTCAGCGGATGCCCCGGGTTGACGAAAATGCGGACGACGTTTGCGATTACAATCGCGGCGGCCAGCGGCGCGATGGTGAGTCGAAATAACGTGCGCGACGCGACCGGCAGAGGCGAAAGCCAGCGCCGTGAATCTAGAACGGCCGCCAGGAACACCGGTAGAAAGATGTAGGCGGTCGCCAGCGATCCGATCGCCAACTGGCTGAGAAGCATGAGTAGCATGAGCCCCATTTGCCAGCGGTAAATACTCCGGAACACCGGTGACCAGACGAATCGAGCGCGTCCGTGCGCCTCCCGCGAGGCCCTTCCCCTGGGCGACACCGCCGGCCATAGGGGCGCGATCTGAAACGCAGTCGGGATGCCCCTCCAGCCGGTGAGGAACAGGGCCGCGCTAGCCAGTCCGCACACCGTCAGGATTGCGGCGGCGGACACCAGGTGCTGCTCCACACCCATGAGTAAAAACACGGCCACCTGCGCGAAGATCATGATGCCGGCGAACCGCATCCACGGCGGCGCGGAGAACTGGCCCCTCCGGACGCACTTTGCCGCCAGAACCAGCACCGTGTAGACGGCGGCTGCCTCGATCAGGATGGGTGAACCACGGCCGCTGACCGCGAGCACGGCGGAGGCGGTCAGCACCGGCAGCCACATGCCCGCCAGCAACGACATCACTCGCGACAGCCACAAGTCCCGCGCGGGGATCGGCAGTGCGCCCTCGTATAGGGTGCAATAGGTGTAGAAAGCCGGAGAAATGCAGCCGATCATCCCCAGCGTCATGAAGACGAACGTCTCCATGGTGGCGTGGCTTATTCCGGGAAGCACCGCACAGATCGCCGCCAGCGGCGTCCACTGCCAGGTGGGATCCCGGCGCATCAGTTTCCAGATCATGACCCCTCGGCGGTGTGCTGCGTGCCCACCAATTCCACAAACAGCTCCTCCAGCGGCGCGCGCACACACTGAACGTTTTGAATACCGGCGTTCTGCATTCCGGCGTTGCCGTTTAGCCGTGCGCGCACCTCATCCGGCTCGCCATCGAAAACGGCGTGCCAATCGTCATACACTCCGCGCACGCCCAGGCAACCCGGCATCCGCTCCAGCACGGAGACGTCCGGCACGGAGGCCTTGGGGATCATGGCCACGCAGACGTCTTCGCGCATATGGTCCAGAGCCATGTCCAGGCGGACTCGGCCTTGATCCAGCAGGACGACGCGTGCGCCGATGCGCTCGATGTCCTGCATTTGATGGGAGGAGAAGAGAATCGCGGACCCCTCACGGTTGAGGAGTTGAATGGAGGCTTCGAGAAACTCGCGGCGGGCGGCAGGGTCGAGACCGCCGGCGGGCTCATCGAGGATAAGAAGCTCGGGGCGATGGCAGATGGCAAGAAGCAGGGCGGCCTGGCGGGCTTGTCCTTTGCTAAGGCTCTTGATGCGCGATTTCTTGGAGAGCGCGAAGCGGTCGAGCAGCGTTCGCTCGAGCTGGCGGTCCCAGTTGGGGAAGAGATATTCGTGAAAGGAGATGAGCTCGCCGATGCAAGCGCCGATGGGGAGCACCTGATCCTCCGCGACGTAGCCGAGCCGGCGCTTGACCTCGACGGGATGATCGGTGGGCGAGAGGCCGAAGGTGCTCACGCGGCCCTGATGCGGCACCAGCATCCCCATGGCGATGCGGAGCAGCGTGGTCTTGCCGGCGCCGTTGCGGCCGATGAGACCGACGACTTCACCCTCGCCCACGTTAAATGTGACGCCGTTCAGGACGGGCGAGCCGGGTTTATAGGATCGGACGATATTCTCGAATTCCAGGACGGGGGTCATGAGGCCTCCTTGTGGCCGTCGGCCAATTCTTTGTCGGCTTCCTTCAGAATCTTTATTACGGCGTCGAAGCCGATGCCGCCCAGGTAGGCCTGGGACAGCAATTTACGGGCTTCTTCGCGGAGCTGCGCGCGCTGATCGGCGAGGCTGGCGCGGGGCGGTTTGGCGCAAACGAACGTACCGCGGCCACGCTGGGTTTCGATGAAACCGAGGGTTTCCAACTCGTCATAGGCTTTTTTTACGGTGAGCGGAGCGATGACGGCTTGCTCGGCCAGATCGCGATGGGAGGTGAGCTTGTCGCCCGGTTTGAGGCGGCCGCCGGCGATGGCTTCCTGAATCTGCCGCATGATCTGGCGGTAGATGGGGAGGTCGGCGGCGGGGTTGATGAGAATGTCCATCGATCTATGTATGCCCGGGCTAGTGATATAGTGCTCTATATCACAGGTGGTGTCAAGGGGAATTTCTGGCTCCCTGGACGGGTCGCGGTTCTTTGAGTGGCGGGATCGCCGCCGTTGATATCATGTACGAGGGTTAAGGAGGCAGGAATGGTTATCGATTCTCACGCACACGTTACGGCGCCGGAGGCTCTGTATGTTTATAAGGCGGGAATCCTTTCGCATCGCGGCGGGCACGGACGGGGCAGCGTGGGGGCGACGGACGAAGACATTTTGAAGGCTCTGAATGCGCCGGTGTTCGGAGGGTCGTCGCATCTGGCGCAGATTAAGGAAGCGGGCACCGACATGCAGGTGATCTCGCCGCGGCCGTACCAGTTGATGCACAGCGAGATTCCGAGGCTGGTGCAGTGGTTCACGGAGGAGTGCAACGACATCATTGCCCGGCAGATGAAGCTTCTGCCGCAGACGTTCCGGGGCGTCTGTTCCCTGCCCCAGACTCCGGGAGTGAGCCCGAAGGCGGTGGTTCCGTATTTGGAAAAGTGCGTGAAGGAGCAGGGATTCGTGGGGTGCCTGATCAATCCCGATCCGGGCGAGTGCGGCGGGGTGGAAACCCCTCCGTTGGGAGACCGCTTCTGGTATCCGCTGTACGAAAAGCTGGTGGAGCTGGACGTTCCCGGGCACATTCATTCGACCGCGTGCAAGAGCGAGCGGCTGACGTATTCGCTGCATTTCATCAATGAGGAAAGCATCGCGATTGTGTCGCTGCTGAACTCCAACGTGTTTACGGATTTTCCAACGCTGAAGCTGATGCTTTCGCACGGCGGCGGGGCGATTCCGTATCAATATGGGCGATTCGAGGCGAGCGCGCTGCGGAGAGGCGGGCCGCGATTCCTGGACAGGATGCGGAACCTGTATTACGACACGGTGCTGTATTCGAAGGATTCGCTGGAGCTGCTCTTCAAAACGGTGGGCGCGGACCGCTGCCTGTTCGGGACGGAGCGGCCGGGAGTGGGCACGGTGAAGGACCCGAAGACAGGCAGATGGCTGGATGAGACGCGGCACTTGATCGAGGAGTTCGGGTGGCTGAGCGCGGCGGAGAAGAAAATGATCTTCGAGGACAACGCCAAGAAGCTGTTCAAGATCGATACGAGTGAAGGAGCAAAGGCATGAAACGCCGGGCTTCGTCCTTTCGAGCAGCCGCGTCCGTATTGGCGGTCGCGATTGCCGTAAGCCTTTTGGTTCAACCCGAGGCGGCCAAAGCCCAACAGAAGATCACCATCAACTATCCCAACCGGAGCGGGTCGAACTGGCCGATTTTTCTGGCGAAGGATGGAGGCTACTACCAGAAGTACGGACTGGATGTGACGCTGACGTTCGGCGTGATGCCGACCGGGATCGCGATGCTGGCCAGCGGCGAGGCGCAGATGGTGAATTCGTCGCTGGAGCAGTTGATGCAGGCGGCGTCGAAGGACGGGTCCATGGTGCTTGATCGGGAGCGCGCTGAACCGAGGCGTGTTCGCGCTGATGGCGAAGAAGGAGATCGGCTCGATCAAGGATTTGAAGGGGAAGAAGATCGCGGTGAGCCAGGTGGGCGACGCGCCGTATGGGTACCTGGTGGATCTGCTGTCGAAATCCGGTGTGAGCGCGCGCGATATCCAATGGATTCCGGTGGGAACGGATGTGAGCGGACGGGCGGCGGCGCTGACCAGCGGGCGGGTGGACGCGACGCTGTTGACGGCTCCGGCGTACTTCAAGGTGGAAGAGGCGGGATATAAGACGCTGGCGAATCTGGCGGAGCATCCGGATATTTTTGCGTCGACGGGGCTGCTGATGAAGAAGAGCGTGGTGGCGGGCGATCCCAGTTTGCCCTTGAAGATTCTCGAAGCGCAGGCCGAAGCGTACGAAGCGATTCTACGAGGACAAGGATTTCGCGGTGAAGACGTTTTTGAACTACGACAAGAACGCGGTCCCGGCGGAAGTGGAGCGGGTCTACGATTTGTACGCGAAGCCACAGGCGTTTGAGCGTGTGCCGTTTGTGATGGCGGGGGCGGTGAAATCGGTGCTGGCGCAGCAGGCCGATCCGCAGATTGCGGCGCAGATGAAGGCATACGACTTTCATAAGGTGATCGACAACAGTTATGTGGAGAAGCTGGTGAAGGACGGCTCCTTCGAGAAGATTTTTGGGGCGTCGATCAAGGCCGGCGAAGAGCGGAAGACGAAGGAGATGTACCAGTAGGTGTTGCCGCTTGCTTACGCGCGCGGTTCTTTATGCGGCGCGGTTCTTTTACGATGCTGAAGCTGGAAGCCAGTCACGTTACCAAGCGCTACTGGCTGGAACGCGAAGGGAATGAGGTTCTGGCGCTGAGCGACGTTTCGCTCGGCATCGAAGACGGCGAGTTCCTGGCGATTGTCGGCCCCAGCGGGTGCGGGAAAACATCGCTGCTGAACATCATTGCCGGATTGCTGCCGTATGACGAAGGCAGCGTGGCGATCGACGGGCGGAAGGTGAGCGGTCCGGGGATCGACCGCGCGGTGGTATTTCAGCATTCCAGCCTGCTTCCGTGGCGGACCATCGCGGGGAACGTGCGTTATGGGATGGAACTCCAGAAGCGCTTCGACAAAGCCACGATGTCGGAACGCACCGAATACTTCACCAAGCTGGTGGGGTTGGGCGGATTCGAGAAGCATTATCCGTCGGAGCTTTCGGGAGGAATGCAGCAGCGGGTGAATCTGGCTCGGGCGCTGGCGGCCGATCCGGCGGTGCTGTTGATGGATGAGCCGTTCGCGGCGCTGGACGCGCAAACGCGGGAGTTCATGCAATCCGAACTGCTGAAGATCTGGGCCAAGGCTCGCAAGACGGTGCTGTTTATCACGCACCAGATCAATGAGGCGATTTACCTGGCGGATCGGGTTGCGGTGATGAGCGCGCGGCCGGGGAGGGTGAAGGAGATTTTCCGGGTTCCCTTCGGAAGGCCGCGGTCCTTGCACTTGAAGCGGGAGCAGCAATTTCTGGAACTGGAAGACGCGGTCTGGCAGTTGATTGAAGAGGAGTCGGAGAAGCTGGGCGTGGTATTGGCTCCGGACTAAAAGATTCCGCGATGAGCGGCAAGCGAAGACTCAGACAATGAGGCCGAAAAAGAGTTTTTATCAACGCCACGAGGCGCTGATCCTGGGCGGAGGCGCGGTGGCCATCACCATCGCGATCTGGCAGGCGCTGTGGTCGGCGGGAAAAATTTCGCCGCTATTCCTGAGCGGACCCTCGGCAATCGTCAGGCAGTTTCGCTATGGACTGACGCAGGGGACGCTGCTGGCGGACATGCGCTACAGCGGGATCAACTTTGCGCTCGGCTTCGCGCTTGCCCTAATCTGCGGCGTCACCCTCGGGATCATTATGGGATGGTATCGAAAGGCTCGGATGGTGTTCGATCCGTTTTACGTTGCGCTGTATTCGACGCCGCGTATCGCCATGGTGCCCATGATCATCATCTGGTTCGGCGTGGGCATGTGGTCGAAGGTGTTCATCGTCTTTATCTCCGCGTTTTTCCCGATTCTTGTAAACACGATTGGCGGCGTGCGGAACACAGACCGCGATCTCCTGCGTGCGGCACATGCGTTCTGCGCTTCAGACTGGCAGATTTTCACGACTCTCGCGCTCCCCGGCGCAGTTCCGTTCATCCTCACGGGAGTACGGCAGGGCGTCGCGCTAGGTTTGATTGGGGTTGTCGTAGGAGAAATGTTCGGAGGCAGCCAGGGCGTCGGGTTCATGGTGGCGTACGGCGGGCAGACGTTCGCGACCGATACTCTGTTCGTTGGCGTGATCATCGTGGCGTTCTCCGGCATCGTGCTTACGTGGCTCACGGAGAGGCTGGAGCGGCGCTTCTCGCGCTGGCGGCCCGAGAGGTGAAGCCAGAAGAGGGGAAATGACCAGCGATTACGTTGCGCGGTTGGGGCGGATGGATTCGTGCGCGGTTTCCGATGCACTGGACAAGCTGGGGCTGAGGGGCTCCGTGACAGGGCTGCATCGCTTTTCTTCGGCGAAGAGAATCGCGGGGACGGTGCTCACGGTGAGGCTCGACCGGGCGGAGGGGCGGGCGCCATCACTCGCACCCCCGAGACATTTGTGCACGGCGGCGATTGAAGCGGCAGAACCGGGCGACATTATCGTGGTGGAGCAGCGCACGGGAATCGATGCGGCGAGTTGGGGCGGGAATCTGACCATCGGCGCGCAGGTGCGCGGCGTGGCCGGGGTGATTGTGGAGGGCCCGGTGCGCGACATCGACGATAGCCGGAGGCTCGATTTTCCGGTGTTCGCGAGATCGCATACGGCGCGGACGGCGCGCGGGCGCATTGTCGAAGTGGAGACGGGCGGGCCGATCGGCGTCGGCGAAGTGATCGTCGAGCCGGGAGATTATGCGATCGCCGATGGCAGCGGGGTGGTGTTCGTTTCGGCCGTGGAGATTGAGCGGGTGCTGGAAACGGCCGAATCGATCTGGCAGCGGGAAGAGGCGATGGCGCAGGCTCTGCGGGAGGGCAAGCCGATCGGCGAGGTGATGGGAGCAAATTACGAGCACATGTTGAAGAAGCAGGGGTCATGAGCGACGGGAATCTGGCGCGAGCGGCAAAGCTCGATACGACGGCGCTGAGCGATGCGATGGACCGGCTGGGGATCGCGGGGCAGTGTTTGGGGATCAAGCCTCTGGATTCGCGCTTTCGCGTGACGGGGCGCGCGTTCACGATTCTGTACGGACCGGCGGGTTCGCCCGCGGGAACGGTGGGCGATTACATCGACGACGTGGCGCCGGGCGGCATCGTGGTGCTGGATAACGGCGGGCGCGAGAACGCCACGGTGTGGGGCGATATTTTGACCATGGTGGCGCACACGCGCGGCGTGGCCGGGACGGTAATCGACGGAGCGTGCCGGGATGTGGCTCTCGCGCTGGAGCTGGGGTATCCGATCTTCAGCCGCAGCTATTCCATGCGGACCGGGAAGGATCGCGTGCAGGTGGAGGCGATGGGCGGGACGGTCAACATCGGCGATGCGCGGGTGGACGCCGGAGATCTGCTGCGCGGGGACGCGGACGGGATTGTGGCGATTCCGCGGGCGCATGAAGACGCGATTCTGACGGCGGCGGAAGAGATCGACGCAGTGGAGCAGCGCATTCGCGAGGCCGTGAAGTCCGGGTTGAGCCTGCGGGAGGCTCGGGCCCAGCACGGGTATCACAAACTGCAAAGCCGGGCGCGATAATCGGGTCATGGCAACGCCACAGGCTTACAACGTCCTTGGCCCGGCGACCCCGATTCTTCGTGTCGCGGACCTGCGCGCCGCGATCGAGTATTACACCGAAAGGCTCGGATTCAAATTGAATTGGGAGCACAGCTCGGGCTTCGCTTCGATGGGCCGCGAGCATTGCAATCTTTTCCTGTGCCAAGGCGACCAGGGGCACGCGGGAAGCTGGGTGTATGTGGGCGTGGGCGATGTAGGCCCGATGGAGGCGGAGTTCGCGGCCAAGGGCGCGAAGATCCGGCAAGGGGCGACCAATTTTCCTTGGGCTCGCGAGATGCAGGTGGAGGATTTGGACGGAAACGTTGTGCGATTCGCGTCCGCGCCGCTCAAGTCCGAGCCATTCGGCGAATTTCTCGGCATGAACGGCCGGCTGGGGCCGGTGAGTACAACCTAGCCGTGTATTGTATCGACGCCTGAATGATAAGGAGCTACTGCGACGCATATGCTTCAGGTGGCCGAAGGATGCGCCAGGCCCGATAGACGTTGAGATCGTGGATTACCATTAAGCGAAAGGAGGCCGGTATGGCAAGAACGCCCATTCACCCCGGAGAAATTCTCGCGGACGAGCTGGAAGAGACCGGGCTTTCCGCCAAGAAGCTCGCGGACGTGATCGACGTGTCACCGAACCGCCTTTACCAGTTAATCGCCGGAAAGCGCAGCATGACAGCGGACACCGCCTTGCGCCTCGGCCAGTACTTCGGCATGTCCGCCGATTTCTGGATGAACCTGCAGACTGCCTACGAGCTCGACCTGGCCCGCCAGCAAAGCGGCAAGGCGATAGGGCGGATTCCCCGTCGCAGCGAGACGGCCGAGCCGCAGCCGGCGGCGTAGCGAAGCTTAGAATACTCCCCCTGAGAGCGCATTGTTCTGCCGGGGGGCAATCGCGGTATGCTGTTAGATTCGCTTGAAAGATTGCATGCAAACCGCGTCATGATCCTGAATCTAAACCACCTTCACGCCAAGTCAGCCGCCGGGAACGCACAAAGCGTGGTGGAGACGATGTATGCGCTGCTCGAAGAAGGGCTGATCGAGCAGAGTCAATTCGCGCGGCTGCGCATCCAATTGGATTGGGTCCAGTACAAGCAGAATTTCCGGGAAGTGGTGTCCGTGGTGGAATGCCGGAATGAGTGGGGCGAGCAGACGCTGATGGATATCCACGTGGATACTCGCCAGGTGATTCCGGGGCCGGGATGCTTGCGTAAAGAGATGCTCCGTGCGCTTTCTAAAACGATGTCGCGGGTGCGCGCGGACGGGGCGGAGGCGCTGGAGCCGGACCGGATTGTACTCGAGGACTTCAAGACATTCCGGCAAAGCATCGCGTGGAAATTCAACGGGCTGTACTGGCGGCGATTGGACGATTGGGAACGGGCGACGGGCAAGGGGTATGAGCAGGCGCTACCGGGAGGCCAATCCGACGGGCACGTGGCTCAAGCGATCGCGGATTCGGTGACCGAATTCTGGACGCTGCTATGCGACATGGAGAGCAAGAAGCAGTTGCCGCAGGAGATCTACATGCTGGAGATCGGCGTGGGGTCCGGCGCGCGCTGCAAGCTGTGGCTGAACGGGCTGCGGGAGATGGACCGGCAGCACGGGACGCAGTTCTATCCAAGGCTGCGGATGCTGCTGGGGGATTATTCGCTGGCGACGCTGGATATGTCGAAGCCGGCGCTGGTGGAGCATGAGGATCTGTGCAGCTTCGTGGTGCTGGACGCGCTGAATCCGTTGCAGACGCTGTCGTTTTTGCGGCATAAGATTCTGCACGTGCATTCCAACAACATGTACGACAACCTGCCGAACGAAGAAGTGCTGCGGCGGGACGGGCGGTGGTATTGGGTGCAGGCGCGGACGTACCTGCCGATGCAGGATGCGCTGCGGATCGCGGCGACGTTCGACATGCCGGTGGAGAAGATTCATCCGACGGTCGAGCGGCTGCTGGAGGGCGGCGCGGATTACATGGGCGACCACGACCGCGGCATGAGTTTCTGGATGGAGGTGTGGCAGGCGGTGCGCCTGGAGGAGCGGCTGGTGAGCCTGGAGGATCTCCAAGACTCGCCGTGGCCGGCCGGGTTGGATGCGGCGAAGATGGAAGACATGCTGGAGGGCGCGCCGAGCGATATCCGGTTCCATCTGAGCTCCGGCGCGGTGGAGAGCTTCAGCAACACGCTGCCGCTGCTGTATCCGCGCGGGTATTTGCAGGTGCAGGATATTTTCGTGACGGAGTTCGATCAGTACCGGGTGGGCTTTCATGGGCCCGGGAAACTGGACGGCTCCATCGTTAACTGGGTGAACGGGGCTCTGCTGCGCAAGGTTGCGGAGCGGGCCGGATTCGACGTGCGCTTCGTGCCGTTCCAGCACCGGAAGGGGTCGAAGACGTCGGTGCTGTACACCACCCAGAGAGAGTAAACAAGGGAAACAGAATGAATCTTCCGATTCTTCCAACGGCCATCGTGGGTAGTTACGCCATGCCGGGCTGGCTGGAGAGGCTCAAGACCGAATACTTCGCGCGGCGGATCAGCCGGCACGACCTGGACGAGATCCACGACGCGGCGGTGAAGGCCGCGATCAAAGACGAGGAGATCGCGGGGCTGGATATTGTCACGGACGGCGAGCTGCGGCGCGACAACATGGTGGATTATTTCGTCGAGCGCATGCCCGGCGTGCAGATCGACCGGTCGTCAAAGAAGTTTTACTACGATTTTTACGACAGCGTGGTGCAAGGGAAGCTGCCGACGGCATCCCTGGGTTTGACCGCCGATTTCAAATTTTTGCGCGCGAACACGGAGCGCGAACCGAAGGTTTGCATCACCGGGCCGCACTGCCTGACCAAACGGATCCGCAACACCTATTACCCGACGGAAGAGGCTCTGGCGACGGATCTGGCGAAGGTGATGAACCTTGAGCTGAAGGCTCTGGTGAAGGCGGGAGCGAAGCTGATTCAGATCGACGAGCCATATTACTCGGGGTTCCCGGAAGATCTGGATTGGGGCGTGAAGGTGCTGAACACGCTGGTGGAGGGAGTGGATGCGCACCTGGCGGTGCATATCTGCTATGGGAATCGCTATGGGAAACCGTCGTGGGAGGGCAGCTATCGCTATTTGTTCCCGCGGATTCTGGACGCGAAGGTGCACCAGTTGACGCTGGAGTTCGCGCGCCGCGGCGGAGAGGATCTGGACTTATTCAAGGAGTTCCCGTCTCAGCTGGAGCTGGGAGTGGGCGTGATCGACGTGAAAACGCACGACGTGGAGACTCCGGAGATGGTGGCGGAGCACATTCGCAAGGCGCTGAATGTGATGCCGGCCGAGAAGATTTACGTGCTGACGGATTGCGGGTGCTTCCATTTGCCTCGCGATGTCGCGTTCGCGAAGATGCAGGCGATGGTGGAGGGAACCAAGCTCGTACGGAAGGAGTTGGGCCTCGGGAAGGAGTCGGAGAAGTAGAATGGGGACGCAGACGATGGCGCCGGTGAATCCAATTCGCGAAGCGTTGAGCAGCGGTAGCTTCCGCTACTTCGTGGAGCTGGTGGCGAGCGCCAAGACGACGGAAGAAAAACTCCAGGAGATGGCGTCGGAGCTGGCGCAGGTGCCGGGGTTGATCGCGGCGGGGGTGACCAGTTATGCGGGAGGGTCGGCGGGGCACGATCCGATTCGCATCGCGGAACTGGTGAAGCCGCGCGGGCTGACGCCGAACGTCCACCTGACCTGCGTGAATCATACGCGGCAGTATCTGATCGACTCACTGCTGAAGTTGAATCGCATGGGCGTGGAGAATATTTTCGCGATCAGCGGGGATTATCCGCTGCAGACCGGCGAGGGCTCGGCGAAGACGGATTACGACGTCGATTCGGTGCAACTGGTGGAGTTGATCCACGAAATGCGGCAGCAGGGTCTGCCGTTCCACATTTCGGTGGCGGTTTCCCCGTTCAAATACACGGAAGCGGATTGCGTTTACCAGTATTTGAAGCTGGAGAAGAAGATTGCGGCGGGGGCGGATTTCGCGATCACGCAGCTCGGCTATGACGTGAAGAAGTTCCGCGAGCTGAAGCGGTATCTGGATGAGCGCGGATTGAAGACGCCGTTGTTCGGGAACGTGTACGTGCTGAGCGCGGGCGCGGCGAAGAAGTTCGCCAAGGCGGAGCCGCCGGGGTGCTGGGTGTCGCCGGAATTGCTGGAAGTGGTCACGGCAGAGGCGCAGGCGGCGGATAAAGGGCTCGCGGCGAGACTGGAGCGCGCGGCAAAGACGGTGGCCGTGCTGCGGGGGTTGGGCTACGCGGGGGCGTACATCGGCGGAACGCATTCGGCCGAGCACATTCGAACGATCATCCAGCGGAGCGAGGAAATCGCGGGGAATTGGGAAGAGTACGCCGAGGAGATCACTTACGGCGAAAAGGGCGGCTTCTATTTTTACGATTCGCCCCTGCCGGCGCCGAAGCCGCGCGAGTTTGCGCAGAAGCTGATGGATATTATCGAGCCGGCCAACACTCCCAAGCCGCTGCGGGCGTTGTTCCGGGGAGTGCTGGGGTGGGTGGACCATCATCCGTCGGCGGCGCACGCGCTGGAGCGGGCGGAGTATGCGTTCAAATCCTCAGCCTTCGGGTGCCAGGCGTGCGGAAACTGCGTGCTGGGAGAGATGGAGTACGTGTGCCCGATGACGTGCCCCAAGAGCATGCGCAACGGGCCGTGCGGCGGCACACACAACGGGCAGTGCGAGGTATATCCCGATCGGGCGTGCATCTGGGTGAAGGTGTACGATCACGCGAAGTCGGCGAACCGGGTGGAGGATTTGAAGACTTACATTCCGCCGCGGGACCGGGCGTTAGAGGGGACCAGTTCCTACATCAACTATTACCTGGATCGGGACAGCCGTCCGGGTCACACATCGCCATTGGTGAATATTAGCAACCTGAAGTAATGCCGACTGAGCTGATCATCGACCATGTCACGGCCGCGGGGAGCGACCTGAAGGCGATGCAAGCCAAGCTGGGCTCGATCGGGATCCGGTCGGAGTACGGCGGTCCGCACAGCAATCACGCGACGGAGATGGCGCTGGCCAGTTTTCCGGATGGCTCGTATCTGGAGCTGATCGGGATTCCGCAGGGCGCGGATGAGAAGGCCGTGGCGGCGCATTATTGGTCGAAGCAGATGCGCCAGAATGCGGGGCCGTGCGCATGGGCGATCCGCAGCAAGGATCTGACCGGCGATGTGGTGCGGCTGGAGCAGGCCGGAGCGCTGGTGAGCGATCCGGTGCAGGCGGGTCGCGAGCGGCCGGATGGAGTGAGGCTGGATTGGAAGACAGCCAACGTCGGCTCGGAGCCGAATGGGACGTTCTTCCCGTTCATGATCCAGGATTTGAGCAAGCGGGAGCAACGCGCGTACCCGAGCGGCAAGCCGACGACGCAGGATTATGCGGGCGTGGCTCGGGTGGTGATTGCGGTGCGGGATTTGAAGGACGCGACGGCGCGGTATCGGAAGGTGTTTGGGCTGGCGGCGCCGGAGGAGCAGATGGACGAGACGCTCGGCGCAAGGCTGGCGCTGTTCAAAGGGGCTCCGGCTGTGCTGGCAGGGCTTTTGAATGAACAGTCGTGGCTGGCGGCGCGGCTGCGGAACGTGGGGGAAGGGCCGTGCGCGTTTGTGCTGCGGTCGAAGGGCGACAAGTCGAAGGCCGCGTGGAAGGTGACGTGGTTTGACGAGGCGAAGCTGGGCTGGCGGTTAGGGGTAGAAGGTTAGAAGACGTAGCTGACGCCGAACAGCGGCGTGAACTGCTCAAAGACGCCGCGTGCGGTGTTGTGCGGGGCGGGCGTGATTTCCGCTGACGGGAAGGTGTTGATGTAGTCGCGGAAATCGAGGCGCAGGAGCACGTGCTGCTGCACCCGGTATTTGATGCCTGCGCCAACGGTGTACACCAATTTCCACTGGTTGACGTTGTTCAGCGTGGCGATGTTCGGGATGGGTTGGGGATAGGGAGCGGGACCGGCGATGAGGAAATCCTTGCCCCCGAGGCCTGCGGAGACGTACGGACGCCATGTGCTGCCGCGCGGCTTGAAGTGGAACAACGTGTCGTAGGTGACGGCCTGGGACTGGCCCTGAATATCTGTGCGAACGCCGTTGAATTTGAGATAAGGATGGCCGTCCTGGTACAGGTATCGAATTTCGCCCGAGACGTAGTTGTACAAATCCTCGCCAAAGACCGCGCCGGCGGCGAAACGGTTGAGGATGCTCGCCGTAGCCGTGCCATTGGCGGAATAGACGGAGCCGCCTTTGTAGGCGCCGTCGCCGACGGACGCACCGAATTCCCATTCCTGCGCGAAGCAGGCGGTTGCCAGCAGCAGCGGCGCGGCGTAGACGGGTAGCTTCACACCCCAAGGATCACACCGGCGGGGTGGACGTTTCAAGTACTAAGGTGTTTTGACTTCTAAGTTTTAACTTCTAATCGCTCGCGGGATTCTGTTCGGCGGAGTCGACAACAATAAGGTCCAGCCGCGCTTTGCGTAAATCTGCATGGAGTCCGAGCTGCTTTTCAAGCACCTCCTGAACGCCGTCGACTAACGAAGAGGGATCGGGCGGCCCCTTCTGGATTTCCGCGGCGAAGGCTTGCATGAACGTGGCGCCATCCACCGTGAAGTTGTAGCGGCCGGTGAGGCCGGTCATGTCAACCACAGGAGGGATGATGTCGCCGGGCAATTTTGAAACGCCGCGCGAAAGGAGGTCCACGATCTCGCCGACGGAGGTGTCTTTCGCGCTGATAGTTGTCCCGTTGGGCTGCAAGACGCTTTGCCCCTTTGAATCGGCGGGCGTCATTTTAAGGCCGCCCTTGGCGACGGTTATGGCGTACACCGTCAGTTCTTTGGTCTCATGGTGGATCGCTAACTTAAAGCGCTCTGCCAGCAGCGTTCGGAGCATGGCGCGCATTTGGTCCTCGCTGGAAGGCTGAGCCGCTTTGGCGGAGATCTCATAACGGCGGTCATTGATCCACCCTGGGCCGGATACCTGGTAATACTTGACGTCATAGGCCCACTGAATCGCACTGCTGAGAGTGACGTTGCGCAGAGTAAGGGTGCCGGGATCCACGATGGTCGTTTCACGGCCCCGGCCCTCGCCAGTCAGGGCCATAGGTTTAATCGTGGCCACTTCGAAACGCGCCTGGGCGAAGGCGACGGCGGGAAGCAAGGCGGTCCAGATTGCTGCTCTGAGGGTCATGACGTTAACCTTTCTAAGGGTAGTAGACGGCAAAATCGCACGGCTGTTCCTGAAGAATTGTGAATTGACATTTCTTGACAGGCGCGTTTCGGAGGCAAAGCCTAGAATGGTACGCGATGGAGTCCGCCGCGCCTATGCGTCTGCTGTTGATCGACGATGACGCCGAGTTGAGCAGTTTGCTGAGCCGGTTTCTGGCGGGCGAAGGGTTCGAGTTGGACTGGGAGGGGGATCCGTCAAGCGGAGCCGAGCGTGCGGTTTCCGGCAACTACGCGCTGCTGCTGCTGGACGTGATGCTGCCGGGGCTGGACGGCTTCGAGATTCTTCGGCGCGTTCGTGCTCGCTCACGGGTTCCGGTGCTGATGCTGACCGCCAAGGGTGACACCAGCGACCGCGTCCAGGGCCTGGATCTGGGAGCGGACGACTACCTCGCGAAGCCATTCGAACCGCCGGAGCTGGCGGCGCGCATCCGGGCGATCCTGCGCCGAGTTGCGCCTTCCGCGCTGCGCTCCGGGCGTTTGAGCATTGCGGATCTGGAGCTTGACTGGGGCGCGCGCTCGGTGCATCGCGGAGGTTTCCGTCTGGAACTAACCGGTGTCGAGTTCGACCTCCTGGCCGCGTTGATGCAGGCGCAGGGTGGGGTGGTGAGCCGCGAGAGCCTGACGCGCAGCGTGCTGGGCCGGGAGTTTTCCCCCTTCGACCGCAGCATCGACACGCACATATACAATCTCCGCCGCAAAATCGGCGAGCTACCCGAAGGGGGAGAGCGGATCAAAGGCGTTCGGGGCGCGGGCTATCTTCTGGCCATTCCGGCGGCGGCAGACGGGCGCCATGCGTAGTCTCTTTCTGCGAACTTTTCTTTTCTTCTGGACGACAGTGCTGGTGGGCGCCCTGGCGCTTACCTTCGCCGCGAGGCGGACCGACGACCGGCCACGGGATTCGCGCGAATCGCTTTTCACCAACTTGCTGCCGGCGGAGGCAAGCGAGGCCGCAAAACTCTATGAAGCTTCGGGAGCCATGCTGCTGGACCGGCGATTTACCGAGCTGGAGACGCGGTATCCACTTCAGATCCTCTTCTTCGACCAGGATGGCGCTGAGGTGCTGGGGCGCCCTGCGCCGGATTCGGCGCGGCATATGGCGCGCCTGGCGCTCCAGCAAGACCTCACCTATGTGATTGTGAACATCGCCGGGCGGCGCGCGGCCGGCCCCAGCGGCAAGCTCTACGCCACGGTGTTTCTCCAGGAGCCGGGCCCTCGCTATCGAATAGAAAATCAGAAAGCGTTGGTGCGGTTGTTTGGGGTAGAGCTGCCGATCATGCTCGTGCTTGGGTCGGGGCTATTCTGCTATCTCACGGCGCGCCATGTCACCCGGCCAATCGTGGCCCTGCGCACGGCGGCAGAGGGAATCGCGGAGGGGCGGCTGGAGACTCGCATGGACCCGCGATGGGGGAAGCGCAAGGACGAGATCGGCGAGTTGGGCCGGGATTTCGACCGCATGGCGGGACGCATCGAGTCTCTGGTAGCAGGCCAGAAGCGGCTGCTGGGCGATGTCTCGCATGAGCTGCGGTCGCCGCTGTCGAGGCTGATGGTCGCGCTGGAATTGCTCAAGTCACGGCCGAAGGAAGAAGCGGCGGAACTGATCGGGCGGATCGGAAGCGAAGCGAGGCGGCTGGACAAACTGATCGGGCAACTGCTGACGCTGGCCCGCATCGACAGCGGCGTGCAGGCGGATCCACAGCCGTTCGACCTGGCCAATCTGGTGGAGGAGGTGGCGCGGGACGCGGGCTTTGAGGCAGGGACGCGCGGATGCAAGGTCGCCGTCACCAGAGTGGATGCGTGTTCGATGGCAGGGTCGGAGGAGTTGATCCGCAGTGCGGTGGAAAACGTGGTCCGCAATGCGGTGCGGCACACGGGCGAGGGGACGCAAGTGGATGTCGCTCTGGAGAGGCGCGAGGACCGGGCGATCGTGAAGGTGCGCGACCATGGGCCGGGCGTTCGGGAGCGAGCACTGGAGGAGATCTTTATCCCCTTCCGCAAAATCGATTCGAAAGACGGCGCGGGGCTGGGGCTGGCCATCGTGGATCGCGCGGTGAGGATGCATGGGGGCAGCGTGCGAGCCAGTAACGCGCCGGAAGGCGGCCTGGCGGTGGAGATTGAGCTTCCGACGGCCGGCGCGGGGCATTGAAGCCCTGGCGGATCCTATGAGCCCTTCACGTTGTAGGCGCATTGGAAGACGGCGCGGCAACTGACGTGCATGAGAACAAGTGTGGAGGAATGACAAATGAAACCACTTTTGTTCACAACGCTGGTTGTTTCTCTATCTTGCGGCGTTCTGCAGGCTCAAAGTCTACATGCCAAAAATCAGGGCACTCCCGTGCGGATGGTAGTGACAGCGGAGCCGTTAAGGGGCACCGAAGTCTCTCCTGTACCGATGGAAGACGTCGCGGCCTGGCAGGGACGCACCCAGCTTCCCATCATGGAATGGGCGCCGGCTCAAGGCGATAACGCCGGGCTGGAGCTTTATTTGTTGATCGACGAGAGAGTCGATCCGGCGCAAACTGGGTTATTTGGCGAGTTGCAGCGCTTCGTGCTGCGTCAACCGCCCGCCACGGCGGTAGGCGTAGCGTACATGTTTAACGGAGAAGCACGGATTGCGCGGACACCTACGCGGGACCATGCGCTGGCGGCCAACGCGATCCGGGTAACTTCGGGCAACGAGAGCGCGGGAGCGAGTCCGTTTACGTCGCTGAGCGCGCTGGTGAATGGATGGGGCGGCAGAGAGGCGGTCAGGCGCGAGGTGCTGGCCGTGACGGATGGAATCGACCGTTTCGGCGATTTCGGCGACTTGAACATGTATGTGGACCAATCTGTCGCGGATGCGCAACGCAATGGGGTGGTGGTGTACTGCCTGTATGCGCCCGCACTGGGTCATGCAGCGCACAGCCCGGCGTTGATTCGTTGGGGCCAAACGTATCTAGGCCAACTGGCGGAGGAGACCGGCGGAGAGGCTTACATCGAGGGCTCGACCGGCACGGCTTTGGCCGATGTCGACCGGCACCTGGCAAATCAGTACCTGGCGACCGTGCTGGTTCCGAAAGGTTCCGAGGAGGGTTTGCAGGAGATCCACTTCACTACCCGAGTAACGGACGTGGAACTGATCTCGTCGCACGGAGTCTATGCGAAAGGGGCGCCAGAGTTGTAGTCCCGCGGCTTGACCGTTGAAGGCGCGGCGGTCCAGGACGCGGCGGCCATTCTCGGAGGAAGAAATAGCCGCTTAGCGTCCGCCTGCCGCGAACGGCAGTTGGTACAGTATACACGGTATACCTCGGGAAACGCTGAGGAGCGAACGCGAGCGATCCGCTCCGATAACGGGCCTCCAGCGCTGACGCGGCCAGCCTAATTCGTGGTGACCTTCACCACTTCGATAAGCAGGCTCTTGGGTACCAGCATCTGGTGCGGGACCTTGGCCGGAATGTGAAACACATCGCCCGGCGCCATGGGGTGGCGCTCGGCGCCGGTAAGCGACCTCCCGCGAATCTCATTGGGCGCCGAGTCGTGGCCGCCTACGACCGTGCCACCCACCAGCAACGTGCCCTCGCCGGAAATCACAGTGATCACATCCACCTGGGTGTTGTGCACCTCCACTTCGCCATCGCCCTCGCGCCGGACGAGCAGCAGTCCGTGGTTGCCCCAGGTGCCCGCGCGGTCGGCGCCGGCTTTGTGGTCGTCGAGCTTCGCGGCGGCTAGGCGCGATTTTATGTCGGCGGCCTTGAACATGGCGAAACCGTCGGGGTCGGCCGCGAAGACCGTTATGGCCAGGGCCACAGTCAAGGTGGAAGCTAGCAAGATCGGGAGAAGTTTCATGAGCGCGATGGTATCATGCCCGCACCTTCGCTACTCGGCTGCTATCGAAACTTGGCTGCTATCCAAATGGATATAGAATATTCGGGACGGATGCGTTTCGGGTCGGTGACCGCTCGACGAGGGGGAAATTATGTTCAAGAGACTTACTTTGGCCGCGATCGGCATCGCGCTGGCGTGTGGAAGCGCCCTGGCGCAGGATGCCAAGACCGTGATCGCCAATGCGCAAAAGGCGTTGGGCGATCTGAAATCGATCACGTATTCGGGATCGGCGAAGGATGTGGCGTTCCAGCAGTGCGGGGCCAATTCCACCGACATGACACTGCCGCGGAACGCACGATCCGATGCGGCCGATCAACAACTACGTCCGGGTGATCGACCTGACGGCTCCGGCCTCGCGGCGCGACGGGAGCGCACCAATAACATCGGCGCGGGCGGCTCAACGACGCTGACGCCCGGAACCTTCTTCCAGCAGGTGACGCCGCAGCAGGCCGATGTCTCGCAGCCGTGGGCCGGATCGCTGGAGCTCTACATCACGCCGTGGGGCTTTCTCAAAGGTGCGGCCGCGAACAACGCCACGGTAAGCCACCGCAAGGTGGACGGCAAGAATTACACCGTCTTGACCTGGAGCCCGGCGGTGAAGGCGCCTTCGGGCAAGAGCTACGTCATCAACGGCTACGTCAACGACCAGAATATCGTCGACCGGGTGGAGACTTGGCTCGGGGAAAACATCATGGGCGATATGCACATTCTTGCGACGTACACCGATTGGAAGGATTTCGGCGGCGTGATGGCTCCGGCGAAGATCGTTCAGACGCGCGGCGGCTGGCCGTTTTTCGAAGTGAGTGTGAGCGCGGCCAAAGCGAATCCGCCGGATGTCGCGACGCTGGTTCCTGCGCCGGCCGGTGGGCGTGGCGGCGGGGGCGGAGGAGCGCCTCCCGCACCGCTGGTGGTCACCTCGGAAAAGCTCGGCGACGGACTCTACCGGCTCACCACCGGCGCGGGCAGCTACGATTCGGTGATCGTCGAGTTCAAGGACTATATCATGATGCTGGAGGCGGGCCAGTCCGAGGCGCGGGCCCTGGCCTACGTCGCCGAAACCAAGAAGCTGATTCCGAACAAGCCGATCCGTTACGTCTTTAACACGCATCCGCACTCGGATCACACCGGAGGACTGCCTACGCTGGTCGCGGAAGGCGCCATCGTCATCACGCAGAAGAACAACGAGGAGTTCCTGTCGAAGGCGCTCAACACGCCCAGAACGCTGCTGAACGACACGCTCGCCAAGAATCCGAAGAAGGCGAAGATCGAAGCCGTCGAGGAGAAGAAGGTCTACTCCGATGGCACGCGGACGGTGGAACTGTACCATGTTGCGCCGGTCCCGCACTCGAACGGGTTGATGATCGCCTATATTCCCAAGGAGAAAATCCTGTTCCAGGGCGACTTCTCAGTGAATCCCGGAGAGCCGGCCAACGATCACGTGAAGGCCCTGGTCCCGATTCTGGAGAAGCTGAATCTGGACTTCGACCGGTACATCAACGTGCACGCTTCCGCGGCGCCGCAGCACAAGTCGGATGTGTGGAAGGCGGTGGGGAAGCAGTCATAGCGGCCTCCGGGGTTAAGGGGAGCGGCCCTGAAACCGGACTCCACCGTGGAGCCGGTCGAGCGGCCGAGTGATAGATGGCGAATCGGTTGGGAACGAACAATCAGGAACCCCCGCTCCGGGCACCTCCTTGCGGTTCTCGCCGACCTAGCAGGGGCGGATTTGAGCGGCGAGCAACTCAGGGGTTGCGAACGAGTCGTACGGCTCTAGGCAAACTCAGCCCGAGGGCCTGCACTACCTTCAGAATCCTGGTAAAGCTCGCGCTCCCATACTCCGTCGCCTCATAGCGCTGCACCTGTTGAGGCTTGACCCCAAGGCGTCGCGCCAGGCTCTCCTGCGTCATTCCCGCCGCTATGCGTGCTCGGATGAGGGCTTTGGGCAAATCCTCGACGCCTTCGAGAACCACTCCCTTGCTACGGCCGGCGTTGAGCCGCTCGTAGGCTTCAACCTGCTCTCCCAATTCCTCCATCTGGCTCCGAGCCGCCTCGCGTTGGGCCTCCCACAATCGTGGGCTGATGTTCGAGGGGCGAGCCTGACCGGCCACCTCGGCCACTGCATCCCGAAACCGCCGGACTTGTGCCTTCGTGATTCGATACTGCTTTTCGTTCTTGATCATTTTCGTCTGCCCCTTCCCAGCCTGATTGCCAGAATCCCTTTCGGTTCGCCGCTCATCCTGTTGACCTGGAAGAAATCCGCAAACGCCCTGCCGGTCACACCTTCAGGCAGTTGTGCCGGAAACAGCTCTCCGAGGAACCGCTGCTTCTGCGCCGCCCGCCTCCGGGAGAAATCCCAAAAGACAGGGTCGAGCCTGGCGTCGTCGACATTCTGCACGTCCCAACAAGCATCGAAGTCGCCGGGGCGTTCCTTCCGGGTGACAAAGCTGCCGTCCAGGTAGACCAATCGGCAACCCGCTTTCCGCAACTCCTCGCAAGCCTGCCGAAATCCTGCCAGCATCCGATGACGCCGCGGATTAAAGGCGAGCCGATCCTCAAGCTCCGGCCAAGTGGCGAAATGCACACCGGGCGGAAGGTCACCGTTCGCTGACCATGCTTGAATCATTGTATCAATACTACACGATCATTGTGTTGAACACCTGACGGCGAACGCACCGATGCCGGTCCAAGTCTACGGATGTGCGCCCTGTTCCCCGGCCGAGGGTTTTGCAACGCTCCGAACGTACCGATGCTTCACTTTCCGCTTGCTGCCTATTGGGAGAGCTTCTTCAAGATGTGCCTTGCGAGGAACTCGTTGATCTCCCAGTGCCTTGGCACTGGCTGAGAAACGCCAGTCCTCGGATTGTTATACCAATCGTGATTTCCACCGTGTCGAACAAACTTGCAGCCCATTTCCTCCAGCTTGCGGATCAGGTCCGTTCGCTTCATCCAACGGGCAACTCAGCGACCCGGCGTATACCAGGGACCTCTCCGCTGGTCAGATCTTTGTAGAGGTCCCGCAGATTCTCCTGGAGTTCCTCAAGCGTTTCACCTTGCGTCAGGTAGTCCGGGAACTCCTCAAAATAGCCGAGCCACATGCCTTGATCTTGCCAATGGACGTAGCGGGCGGTGCTCACAGGATTATTTTACCGCTTGGTAGTGAACGGGAATGGGGGGCGACGAGGACTTGGTGGCGGCGTTGGGCGAATTTGGCTGCGGGGGAAGGATTTGACCTTCGACCTCGACCTTTGGGTTATGAGTGCCCCTGTTTTTGGCTATGTGGTTCATAACAAGGCACGAGTGGCAGTCGAAAGAGCCTTCAGAAACTCCTCGGAAACGGGTAATGGGAGTTGATTGGGAGTTGAAATTGACCTTTGGGTTTTCTCCCCACGGGATAGGAGTTGATCGATGCCGATGGGTCGCAGTTTGCCCGGTGGCGGGACATCTCCTATCATTGAAACAGAGATGACGGCAGAGCAAAGGAGCGCGCTTGCGGGCGTGGTGACCATCGACAAGGAGGTCATGCACGGGACGCCCTGCTTCGCGCAAACGCGAGTGCCGGTGCAGACGCTCATCGACTTTCTGGAGACGGGCGAAACCATCGACGATTTTCTGGCCGTGTATCCCACAATTCTCCGGCGGCAGGTTTTCTCATTTCTCGAACTAAGCCGCGACATCGCCATCGATCAGCTGGAATGCGCGTCGTCATAGACGCCTCCATCGATCCTCGGCTGGCCGAAGCGTTCCCAGACCACGAAGTCCAGACCCTCTTCGATCTTGGCTGGCAACATCTGAAAGACCATGTGCTGGTGAAGCAACTGGAGTGTGACGTGTTTGTCACAGCCGATCGCGGATTCGAGCACGAACACAACCTCAAGTCATTGGCGTTCGGCATCGTCATTGTTCACGTGGCCCGGAACAAAATCACTTTCTATCGACCGCTCTTCCCGCAGTTGCTCCAGACGGTGGCGACGATCAAGGCCGGCGACGTGGTTCACGTCTACGGTCCGCCCGAGGAATAGCCGCAGACCTCAGTCGAGCCGTTCCGACGGGAATTAGGGTTGGTCTACCTCCACGACGAAGCGGCCTGGGGCGTTAGGAATCTTGGAGACCAGATCTGTTGAACTCCGGGAAAATTTCACCAAGACCAGATCAGCTTGACGTTGGTTCACTGGACCCGGTCGAGGGAAAGCTTCAGCGGATAAAACGGCGTACTGACGTTGCGAATGAGGTCCCCTACTGTAAGGGATTGGTTGCGGGGGAAGGATTTGAACCTTCGACCTTTGGGTTATGAGCCCAACGAGCTACCAGACTGCTCCACCCCGCAGCACTATGGTAGCGTAGGCCCGCCGGGGCGTCAAATTTCCAGCGTCAAATTTTCGCGACCGCCGGCCCGCCTCCTAGAGCTTCTTCACGGACGCTTCCACCGCCAGCACGTCGTGATTGGCGTTGATCGAAACGCGCTTGGGGGCCTTGGGAAGAGTGGCTCGCACTTGCGCGGTCATGTCTCCCAGAACCCGGATGCGACCGGCAGGAACAAAACGGCCGTCGAAATCGAAGTACAGCGGAACGGTCATCAGGAAATCCCGCGGCACTTCGCTCTGCGTAAGCTTACCCTCGAACAGCACCTTCCCGCCGTCCGCCGGTTTGATGGTGTATTCGAGATGGTAGCGAGGCAAAGCCGTCCCATAAATCCAATCCTGGAACAACCAGTCTGAAGTGTGGCTTGGGGCTGCATCGAGCGACGGCTTCATGTGCTTGTCGACCATGGCCTTGAAACCCTCCGTGGAGGCGTTCTTGTAGAGGTAAGTCTGGACAAAATCGTGCATCAACGCGATGAAATCCTGGTCGCCGGTCTTTTCGTCGTGCATCATCATGCGCAGCATATGGAGAAAATAAGCGCCCTTCGCATACACCAAACCGTTGTAGGCGCCGCGAGTCTTGCTGCTATCCAGGCGCTGGCCCAGCCACACCGGCCCGGCGTCGTTGGGAGCATTGCCGAACGGGTTTTTCTGCTCGATCTCATCTCGCAACCGGTCCCAGAACTTGTCGAGCTCATCCCGTTTGGCGGTTGCCTCCACAAACAGACCCGCTGAGAACTCCGCGAAGCCTTCGGAGAGCCACTGATCGTGATAAGTGGAGAATCCCACCATGTGTCCCCACCATTGGTGCGAGATCTCATGCGGAGTCACTTCCTGAATGAAGCTGGCGAAGCGGAAGGCTTCCTGCCCCATCAGGGCGAAGCGCTGGGTGGGATCGAGGAACGCGCTCATGGGCAGGTACACCAGGGTGGGCCAGGACTGCCCGAAGTTGAACTCGGGCTGCTGCGTGATCGCGATGCGGCCATAAGGAGCGTCCCCGAACCAGTGTTGAAACAAGCGCATCGAATTCGCGCCGTCCACCAAGGCGCGGTCCGCCATGGAAGCTGTGGTCAGGTTCATGCGCTCCGTGTAGGGCCGCAAATAATCGGGAACCTCGACGGTCGAGTACGCCTCGATCACGTAGCTGGACTCCTTGTCGGTGACGCTTTTCTTCTTGAACGCGCCGTAATTGAAACCCGCCACCGCCAGCGGCACGCCGGATTTCCACTCGCTGCACGCCTGGTTTTCCTCCTGCCACTCCTTCACCAGCTTGCCGGTGCTCACCAGGGTGTACTGCTTGGGAATCTTGAAGGTCAGATCGTAAGTGGCTTGATCCAGAAACGCGTTAGAGCTGGGATACCAACTGGTGCGCGCGCCCACGGAAAAGTTGCCGCTGCCGGCGTTATGGATCACCTGTCCGCCGGCGTAGATGATGCTGAGGTTATAGACACGGCCCTTGACCATCGGTTCCGGAAGAATGACATGGAAAAACGGATCTTCTTTCGCCGGCTCCTGAATGTAGCTCAGCTCCCTCCGGCCGTCGCTCACGCGCTGGACGCGAAGAGTGGGAAGAAGGTCGAAGGGAATCAGCCGCGCGCCGTCGACCTTGCCGGTGAGTTGAATTTGCGCGACGGCGGCGAGCTGCCCATTGCCGGTGATGGTCGTCTCAATCCGGTAATCGGTGGCGGCGGCAACGCGCCGGTCCTCGATCGACGATGCGCCTTGCGGGCTCTTCCACTCCGATTCCAGGTGCGACAAATACCAGATCCCGTCGCGTTCCCCGCTGGGATCGACGTTCACCAGCCCAACTTCTTCCGGCGAGGGCAGATCCGGCATCGCCCCGGAAGGAACGATAAGAAACCGCAAATCCGAATCCGTCTTGCCGTGCAGAAAAGCCCGGAAGGAGCCGCCTTGGGCTGGATTGTAGAGCTCGCTCAACAGATCCGCTTCGAGGTCCGCGAAAGCCCTCTCACGCAGCTTGCGGCGGAAGTCCCGGAGCTGATCCGCGGCCTTGGGATCGAGTGCGGTGGCGTGCGCCTGACCCTTAACGTCGGACGCCGTGTCATCGGTGAAGGCGAGCATCGCCGCGTCGAACGTCTCATCCACATCCGGCCGGCCCAGCAGCTTGTTCAAGTGCGCAGTCTCAATCGGAATCGCCGGTTTCAGTTGAAAACGGCCTTCACCGGAAAAAACAGCCATGGTCACCCGGCCCAGAACAGCGGGAAGAAACGTGATCTGCCCTTTGCGGAGGGTGATGGTTCCCACGTCGCGCTTCAGCTCAATATTCTCGACCAGGAAGGATTCAGCAGGCCCCGCGTTGCGGAGTGTGACGTAATTGGGATCGGTGTTGGCCAGCACCGAGACCTGCTGAGCCAGAGCCGCGCGCAGAAAAACCAACGCCGGAATAAGCGCGAACGGCGTGCGTGTCATTGGCTTATTAGAGCACCGGCTTCAATGTAGCACCATTAATTGATGCTTTTGGTAATCGATGTTTTTGTTACGATAACGGCCAAGTGTTTTCCTCCCGACTGAAGTTCGACATCCGGCCTAATCCTCTATCCGTTCTTCGGGAGGAGAAGCGCCGCTTGGGCGCAAATATTCTGGATTTGACGGGCTCGAATCCGACGGCCTCAGGCTTGCTTTATCCGGAGCGGGAGATTCTGGACGCGATGATGGATCGCGCCGCGCTACGCTATGAGCCGGCGCCGCGCGGATTGCTTTCGGCCCGGGAGGCGGTATCGAGCTACTACCGCGACCGCGGGCGCGAAGTTCCCGTTTCGAACATCGTGCTGACTGCCAGCACCAGCGAGGCTTACGCCTACCTGTTTAAGCTGCTCGCCAATCCGGGAGACGAAGTGCTGGTCCCCCGGCCTTCTTATCCGCTTTTTGAGTTTTTGGCGGCGCTGGAATCGGTCAGCGTGAAGCAATACTCGCTGCGTTATGACGGCGCCTGGCACATCGATTTCGATTCGCTCGATCGAGCCGCTTCGCCTGGCACGCGGGCCGTGATTGTAGTGAACCCCAACAATCCGACTGGATCATTCTTGAAGCCCGCCGAAGCGCGCCAGTTGGAGGAATTCGCCGTTCGCCGCGGAATCGCCATTCTGCTCGACGAAGTCTTTTCCGGCTACGGTTTCGTCGAACCCGCGCCGGCGGCCTTCCGTGGAGACGCTTCCGTATTCCGTATGAACGGGCTCTCGAAGATCGCCGGGCTGCCGCAGATGAAACTGGGTTGGATTGTCGCGGAGGGACAGAGATCTGACGACGCGCTGGCGCGCCTCGAGTGGATCGCCGATACGTACCTTTCCGTTTCGACGCCGGTTCAACTGGCGCTTCCCAAACTCCTGAAACTCGCGGCGCCAATGCGGGCCCAGATCCGGGAGCGAACAGCGGCGAACCTGGCAGGATTACGCGAGCTGGTAGCGGGCTCGCCTGCCAGCGTGCTCAATGTCGAAGGGGGTTGGTCTGCGACTTTACAGATCCCGAGCACAAGATCCGAAGAGGAATGGACGCTCGAGCTGCTGCGGGATCGAGACGTCCTGACGCAGCCCGGATTCTTCTACGATTTCGAATCCGAAGCGTTCCTGGTGCTCAGCCTGCTGACGCCACCGGAAGTATTCGCGGAGGGCGTGCGCCGGATACTGGAGCTTACAATCTAGCTCCGCCGCTACAGATCAGCACCTCACCGCTTACATAATCCGAGAGCGGTGAGCAAAAGAACAGCACTGGGCCCGCGGCTTCTTCCACGGTTCCCAGGCGGCCCAGAGGGCATTGCTGCTTCATCGCCTCAATGGCCGCGGGCTGCACGCCCACCTTGATTTTTCTCCCTTGCACGTCGATTTCGGATTCCGCGGACAAAGCCTGAGTCAGCCTGGTCTCGATAAAGCCGAAGCCCACCGCGTTGACGTTGACGTTGTAGCGTCCCCACTCCTTCGCCAGCACCTTGGTCAAGCCGATGATGCCGGCTTTGCCTGAGCCATATCCGGATTGCCCCGCGATGCCGTCGACGCCGGAGATGGAGGTAATGTTCACCACCTTTCGCATGACTCGCCGGCCCTCTACGGTTTCGCGCTTCGCGGCCTCCCGAATCCAATTCGACGCCGCGCGCAGAATGCGGAACGGCGCCACCATGTGAATGTCGAGCATGGCCTGGAACTGCTCATCCGTGGTTTTTTGAATCACGCTGTCCCAGGTGTACCCGGCGTTATTCACGACGATGTCGATGGAGCCGAACCCAGCCAAGGTAGCGTCGGCCAGCTTGGCTGGAAATCCCGCAGAGGTAACGTCGCCGGGCATGGCCTTGGCGTGGCCGCCTGCTCGATCGATCAGCATGCCGGTTTCGAACACCGGATCGCGATCCAAATCGTTGAGCATCACCGCGGCGCCGGCAGCCGCGAGCTTTTGCGCCACAGCCCGTCCGATCCCGCGCCCCGCTCCCGTAACCAGAGCGGTCCGGCCCGTCAAGTCGCCCGCCACTTCCCCCGTCCGTTCAGATGACATGTGCCACTTTATAGCACACGCATGTAGTTCCCTTACTGCTTGTCGTCTACTACTTGTCTGCGCCGTGCAGCTCTTTGCCGGCGTCCGGAGCAGGCGGAGGCGTGGGTGGGGCACCCTTGCCGGCGCCGCCCCTGCCTCGCCCAAAACCAGCGGGCGCCGGAGGAGGATCCGGCATCTTGGCTGTGCCGCCGACCTTCATCGCCAGGAACTGGCTGCCGGTGGCGAAGCCGATGTACTGCGTGTTATCGACCATATAAGTGATCGGAGGAGCCGCGCCGCCGAGGTTGAACGGCAGGGCGAGAAGTTCGTCGCCCGTGTCCGCCTTGTAGGCGTACAGCGTATTGCCCGCAACCTGGAACAGGAGGTTGCTGGCGGTGGTCAGCGTGCCACCGCCGGTTGAACTGCCCCTTCCCGGCTTCGCCCATTTGAGCTGGTTGGTCTTGGCGTCGCGCGCCTGCAGCCCGCCGCGGCCCAGGTTCTCGGGTCCCCAGATCGGCATCGGAGTGCGCTTATTATTCTGACCGCCACGGCCCAACCCATGTGCGCCGCCGCCCGCGTGGGGGTCTGGCTCCGCAGCAGCGTTGAAGCTGTAGCTTCCCGCGGCGTAGGGCAGATAGACCAGGCCAGTCTGCGGATTGTAGGACATCGGCGCCCAGTTGTGCGCGCCGCCGCCGCCCGGATAGATCACTACCGAATTCTCCTGATTGTAGTAGGCGTCGGGGTTGATGACCGGCCGGCCATTCTTGCTCTTGTCGAAGCTGGTCACCCAGTTCACCGGCACGAACGGCTCGGCCGAAATGAACTGGCCGTTGGTGCGGTCGAGGATATAGAACACGCCGCTCTTGGGAGCCTGCATCACAACCTTGCGCGTCTTGCCGTCGATCTGGATGTCCGCCATTACGAGGCCGCCCACCGAGTCGAAGTCCCAACTGTCGCCGGGGACCGTCTGGTAATACCACTTCAGCTTGCCGGTCTTCGCGTCCACGGCAACGATGGAGCAGGTGTAGAGGTTGTCAAACTTGCCCCAATCCTCTTTCTTGATGCCGCGCAGCTCCTGCGGCCACGGCTCGGCGTTGCCGGTCCCGAAAATCACCAGGCTGGTATCGGGGTCGTACACTAGGCCATCCCATACCGGCGCGCCGCCGCCATACTTGGCCCAGTCGCCCGTCCAGGTCTTAGCCGCATCTTCCTGAGCCTTGTCTTCAAAGGGCTCGCCCGGCTTGGGCGGAACGGTGTGGAACTTCCACGCCAGCGACCCGTCCTTGAGGTTGAACGCCGCGACGAAGCCGCGAATGAAGAATTCGCCGCCCGCCACGCCGACCACCACTTTGTCGCCCGCGATGCGCGGCGCGATGGTCATCGAGTAGTACTGATTAATGTCGGCGACCTTGGTCTGCCACAGCTCTTTGCCGCTGACGGCGTCGAGCGCGATCAGCCGGGCGTCGTTAGCCGCCAGGATGATCTTGCCGTCCGAGATCGCCAGGCCGCGGTTGTGCGTGCCGCAGCACATATGGCTCTGGGTGGCTGGGTCGATGTGGGCGTTGTACATCCACTTCTGTTCGCCGTTGCGCGCGTCGAGCGCGTACACGATGCTGTTATCCATGGTTTGGTAGATCGTGTTGTTCCACATCAGAGGCGTGCCTTCGGTGCCTCCACGGCCTCCTGTCCCCGAGGAGATCGGCGAGGACCATGCCAATCCCAGCTTGCCGACGTTGGTCGCGTCGATTTGCTTCAACAGGCTGTAGCGCTGTTCCGTCTGGCTGAGGCCGTAGGTGAGCCATGTGCCGGGCATGGCGTCTTTGGCCGTACCGGCCGTCGCGAGAACTTTAGCGTCCACCGCCCGCGGCTGTTGGGCCGTAACGGTGAAAACGAAAGAGAGAGCGGCGATGATGCCGGCGGCCAAAACGGCCTTGGTTTTAGGCGTAGTCACGTTGAATTCCTCTCAATGCAGTATGACGGATTTGGGCCGCCAAGGAAACTCGGCCAGGCCGTTAGGCCGCGGAGCTAATGAAGCACAAGGCTCCGCGGGTGCGCTTCATTGAACTTTTCGCCAGTGAACTTTTCGCCAGTGAACTTGCCGCCAGTTGAAGACACACGGACCGGACCACTATGATTGGAAATCCACAAAGGTGCGCACCACCGGCTCATGAAGAAGAAATCCCGTGGCCCCGCGGTTCCGATGATCGCGGTGGACCGCCAGAGCGAGAAGCCCCTGCACCGCCAGGTCTACGACGCATTCCGCGCCATGATCCTGGATCGACGGATACATCCGGGCCAGCAGATTCCCTCCTCGCGGGCGCTGGCCGGCGAACTGGGCATTTCGCGAATTCCCGTGCTCAGCGCCTATGCGCAGCTCCTCGCGGAGGGCTATATCGAAAGCCGCTCCGGCGCCGGCACGTTCGTCACGAATTCCCTCTCGGAGCAAGCTCCTCAACGCGCGTCCAACCTCGGCCGGCGTCGTGGAGGATTCGAGTAATTCCATTTCACGTCTCTCCAAGCTGCTCCCGGTCGGGCGGAACGCCTGGTTCCCAAGCTCGGGCGCGTTCAGCGTGGGGCAGATTGCTGTCGATCACTTTCCGTTTCGCGCCTGGTCGGACCTGGTTGCCTACCACGTGCGGCGGGTGCGCGCCAAATCGATGAACTACTCGGACCCGATGGGATCGGAGGAATTCCGCGAGGTGATCGCCTCCTATCTGCGAACCGCCCGGGCCGTCAAGTGCGACCCTTCGCAGATCATGGTGGTGAATGGCTCGCAGCACGCCTTGGATCTATCGGCCCGCGTTCTGCTCGACGCCGATAGCCCGGCGTGGATCGAGGAGCCCGGCTACCAGTTCCTGCGCCATGCTCTCATGCTCTCCGGTTGCCGGCTCATCCCGGTTCCCGTGGATCAAGAGGGTTTGGACGTCGCGGCCGGCGTCAGCCTGTGCGAGCAGGCGCGAGTCGCTTTCGTCACGCCTTCTCACCAATACCCGCTCGGCGTAACCATGAGCGCTGCCCGCCGCCTCCAGCTTCTCGAATGGGCTCACCGCTCGCAGGCATGGATCGTAGAGGATGACTATGACAGCGAGTACCGCTATGAGAGCATGCCCGTCGCATCGATGCAGGGACTCGATCCCGGCTCGCGCGTGATTTACATTGGAACCTTCAGCAAGACGCTCTTCCCCTCGCTTCGTATCGGATACATGGTCATTCCGCCCGCGCTGGTGAGCCGCTTTCTGGCGGTTCGCCAGGCGAACGATCTTTCCTCGGCCCAGCTTTATCAAGCGGCCCTGGCGGACTTCATCCGGCAGGGCCATTTCGCCCGGCATATCCGCAAAACCAGGCAATTGTACGCGGAACGCCGCAACGCCCTGGCGCAAGCGCTGCGCGCAGAGTTTGGCTCTCAGATAGAGATTCTCGGCGCGGAAGCCGGAATGCACCTGGTGGTCACGTTGCCCCCCGGTTTGTCCGATGCGAAGATTTCAGCTCGCGCCGCGGATCGAGGTCTTTGGCTCTGGCCGCTGTCCTCCGCTTATGTCGGCAAGACGGTCCGCCAGGGCTTCATTCTCGGCTTCGGGGGCACCAAGGCCGAAGAAATGCCGGCCCAAGTCCGCCGCATGCGAGACCTCATCACCGCAACGTAAGGGTGTGCGCGCGGCGCCTTAGTCGCCCGCCGTGGACAACGGCTCCGGCACAGGCGCTTCCACATCTTTGAATACGGCGGTGCTGTCCGAGGTTTCCGCCATCACCGGGAACTGGAAGCCGCACTTCGAACAACGCTCCGCCAGCGCCTCTTGTTCACGATGAAGGTCGTAGGCTTTGTCGGTGATCAGGGCGCAGCACGGACACACGCGGATTAATCGCGTGTTCTTGAGCTCGAAATTCGTGATGATGTCTTCCATGATTGCGCCGCTGCGCACAGCCCACTCTTTGGCTTGCTTGTGATAGCGGTTCATGTGCCAGTCCCGGAGGGCTTCAAAGCTGGTCCACAGGCTGACTTCGTTATACCAGGACGGATCCTTGGGATGAACCCACCACGTGAGGTGCAAGAACCCCGGTAACGTCTTCAGTTGATTGCGCACTTCTCCGAACAGCAACTTGAATTTCTCGTAGCCATCCGCGCTTGAGAAGCGTACTCTCTGCATGCTCTGATAAATGGCCATTCGATCTCCTTGGCCGTCAAAATTAAGACTTGCTTGACCTTCTCTAAAAATCCATCCGCAGCGCCAACTGTCCCGTTCGGTTGCCGCCTTGTCCCGCCGTCTGCGCCGATTGCAAAATACCGAACGTTGCCGGATTGCTGATGTCCGCAGCTGGAGGAGCAAAGTTGGTGTGATTTAAAGCGTTGGTGAACGTCGCCTCAAACCGGAAACGAAGACGTTCGCGGACGGGAAAGGTTTTCGACAAGCCCGCCGAGACCGCAACCGTGCCGGGGCCTTGCAGGATACCGACGCCTGCATCGCCGATTCGTCCTGCGCCCGCCGGCGTGGGAGCAAAGGCGTTGATGTTCCACAGCACGTCGCCACCAACGCCGGCGTAGGGATTACCGACTGCATCGGGCCGCGCGGTAATGCCGCCTCGGCCGACGATGCCGGTGTTGGACTGATCCTCAGTGGGGCTGATGGTGGGCGTCAGAAAAGGCCCGGTTTGAATCAGCGTGACGGTGTTGATATTCCAGCCACCCAGCGCGCCGTTGACGAAGGTCGCTCTTGCTCGACCATGCGCGTCCGGCGCCGAACGGCAACTGGTAGGTGCCCGTCAGCAGGAACCGCTGCCGCGGCATGCCCGCCACATTTCCGCGCGCCGCTCGCAGGTCGAACTGATCGTAGGACGGTGTAAACAGCAGGTTCTCCGAGGTGAACCCGTTCGGAGCATCGCCCTGAGCGTCGCTGATGTTGTGCGCCCAGGTGTAGTTCCCCTGAAATGACAGCCCGTGAGATGACCTATGAGTGGCTTCGACGGTGAGTCCCTGGTAGTTGGAAAAGCCCGCGTTCGCGCTGTAGTTGATCTCGATCCCAGTTCTGATAGGGCGCGCGCGGATCGACATAAGGACTGGGTACGTAGGGTTGCGTGCTCGGAGGGATCGCGTTGTAATCCTCTTTCACGTTCATCCGGTAGGAGTTCATTCCCGAGTATAGTGATTCGCGCCGCAAGCGCGGATGTCAGTTGGCGCTCGATCGTTACATTCCATTGCGCGGTTTGAGGATCCCTGAAATTCGGGCTCATTCCATCGTAGAATCCCGTCCCTCCGTATTGCGCCGTGGTGGAGGCGGGAGATGTTTGCGGAAACGTGAACAGCGGCACGCCGCCGTTGTTGTTCGAGTAGGTGTACGGCGCGCCCAGCGGGATGCCGATAAAATCGTAAGCCAATTGGCCCAAGGGTGTTTGAGTGAAGATGCCGAAGCCGGCGCGAAAGACAGTCTTGTTGTCTCGAAACGGACGGAATGCAATGCCGATGCGCGGGTCATAATCACCCCAGTAGGTGTTGCGCAGGCTCTGCGAAAGGTGGTCCTGGCTGGCAGGTACCACGTTCGTGCACGGAAGCGACATGTCCCTGCTTGCGAGACTGCATGCGTTGAAGGAGACCAGAAACGCGTTGTAGTTGGCCTGGAGCAACGGGCTGGACGGCACGGTTTTGTTCAAGAGAATGTCCGGAACCACGACGTCGCCCCCATTGACGCGGATCGAAAGTTGGCAATATCACCCTGGTTTTCCGTGAATTCCGGAAGCAGCTCCCATCGCAGTCCGAAGTTCAACGTCAGCCGGTCGTTCACTTGCCATTGATCCTGGGCGTAAACGCCCCACTGCACGCTCGGCTCGTTCGTGTTGGGGCTGCTCGCCACAATAAAATCCGTGTTAGGCGCGCCCAGCAGGAAGTCCCCGAATGAGCTGCCGGTAAAGACGCCCTGGTTGAACGTGAATGCGCCAAAATCGTCGGATTGGCCCCATCGCACCACGGTCTCGTAAAACACATGGCGAACATCGATTCCAACACGTACCGTATGCTTTCCCATGGTGCGGCTGAGGTTATCGGTGAACTGATACGTTTTGGATGCGCCGGGGCCGTCCTTGTCGCGGCCGATTGGTGTAAAGCCGGTGCCGTCGGAAAAATTAAAAGTGGGAAACGCCCCGGCGTTGGGATGATTGGCGAAGCTGATGCCGGTCAGGCCGAGTTGATCGTCGGCCACCGCGCCCTGAATCGGAAACTGCTGGTTCATCAAACTATTGGTGAAGCCGAAGCGGAACTCGTTCACCATCTTGGGGCTGATGGTGTAGTTGTAGGAAACAGATCAGGCTGCGATCGTGCTCCGAATCCAGGTCATTCGGCAGCAGAGGGTTCACCGGTCCGGATTGGCCCGCCTGCGAGACCAGATTTTTCCAACTGAAACGGGCATAAATCTGTTGGTTGCGAGGTGATGTAATGATCCAGCCGGACATCGAAGCCGTTGGTATTGGATGGCGTGGGCTGCAGTATCTCGTAATTGTAGCTGGTCCCGTTTGGAACATTAGGCAAAGGGTAATACTCATTCAGCAGGTTGAGCGACGCCGGATTGAGCATGTTTTTTGGAATCGTGTTGTTTGGAAAAGGCGCGCCGGTGAACGGATTGGTTAAGACATTGGTCGGCAACCCGGTCTGCCGGACTAATGATGGGAAGGTCGCTGAGATCGCCTTGCCGCTCCGCAGCCGTTGGCACAAGGTCCTGCTCCGGGCTAGCCGTTCTACGGCGATTGCCTTCGTAGTCGCCGAAAAAGAAGGTTTTGTCGTGGCCATTGTACAAATGTGGAATTATGACTGGACCGCCTAAGCTGCCGCCGAACGTATTGAATCGTTTGGGCGCTTTGCTGGTGAAATTCAAGATGGTGGCGTCGAGGACGTCGTTCTGCAGATATTCGAACAGGCTGCCGTGAAACTGGTTGGTTCCGCTCTTGGTGATAAACGTCACGTCGGCTACCTGGGAGAATTCGGCGCTATTGTTGAATGCCGTGACTTTGAGCTCGGAAAGTCCCTCGGACGAGGGATAAGCATTCAGCAGCGAGCCGTTGGTGGTGACATTCGGCGGTGGAGATTCCATCGACGGAATAGCCGGTCATCGAATAGGTCGCGCCGCCAACCTGTATGTTGCCCTGACTATCCGTGATGATGTCAGGCGAAAGGGCCAAGGCGGCCAGCGGACTGGTGGTTTGCGCTCTGAAGTTGAGCGGCATTTCGACCAGTTGCTCATTGCCGCGAGTGTCACCGACCGTGGCGTTCTCCGTGTCGATCTGCTCGGCCGCAGCCTCCACTTGGACCGTTTGTTGCACCTGCGCCAGTGACAGAGACAGATCGACGCGCGCACTTTGGCGGGCAACCAATTCCAACGTCGTCGTTGGAGATGTTGTGAAGCCCGCTTTGGACGCCACCACGCTGTAGTGTCCCGGCTTCAGGTTTTCGAAGAGGAAATTAGCGTTCTCATCGCTGAGGACGGACCGTGTATTATTTTCGTCCAGATCGTGAAGTGTAACCAGGGTTTGAGGAAGGGCCAGTCCCGACGGATCGCGCGTGGTGCCCCGGATATCGCCAAAGGTGGATTGTGCGTAGCCGGCAATCGGCAATAACAGATAGGCGCTAAGGACGCAGCAAAGCCATGTCTTTCGTTTGGACATAATTCTCCCTCGATCGGTTAGTTTGTTGATCGTGACGTCCGGAATTCGCAGACTGTGCGCGCGATAAAGGAGGGCCGTGGAGCCAACTGCTCTGCAAGCTAACTTGGCTATGGCTCAGGTTGCCCGGCGAGCCTCAATGAGAAACGGGAAAAGGCTCGACCCTGTATTGTGACATCATAAACGTGAAGAGTGGTTCGGCTCAATGACCACTCTTTGCCTGCGAGCCATGACCACTTTGCGACATGGCCCTTCGCAGGCGGCGGACCTAAGATCAAGCATTTCCTCTGCTTTCGTGCCGCCAAAACCAAAGAATGAATCTCTGCAGTAGGTCCGCCCGGCGAAGGATGTCCTGGGCAAACCCTGAAGAGTTCTAAAGCGAGGCCAACCGCGGGGCATATCCGTCGTGCTGAACGGAGATTGCTAGAAGGCACATAGAAAGATTTTATCGACGCTGCCATTGACTTCGGATTATCAATGACCCGATAATCGGCTCACTGCCCCACATGTTGGGCGGTAGGCCGTCCTGATGCATTGAGCCGCCGGGCTCCACGCCGCAAATGCGTCGCCACGCGTAGCGAGTTTGTCCCTCGCAAGTATCCCAACTTTTCACCCAAGGAGTTGGCCATGAATACACGTGGCTCGAGTGCAGTTTGTCTATTGTTTTGGATAGGATTCGGCTTTAATGCCTTTTCCCAATCCTCAACTCAGTTGCGCGGCACGGTGATCGATCCGCAGGGCGCAGCTATCACAGAAGCGGTGGTGACGTTGACCAACGCCGGCACGGGATTGAACCGCGCCAGCCTCACCAACGCGCAGGGCGAATATCAATTTCTGCAAGTTCCCCCGGGCACTTACAAGTTGGTGGTCGCAAAGGCCGGCTTCGCGCAAGCCACGCGCAACGAGGTCCAGTTGCTGGTGAATACGCCCACCACGCTCGATCTGCGGATGGAACTCGGTAAAACAACCGACACCGTTAGCGTAACCGCGGAGGCCTCGATGATCAACACCGTCGACGCATCCATTGGCAATGCATTCACGGAGGATCAGGTCCGCGAGCTGCCGCTCGAAACCAGGAACGTAGTGGCGCTGCTCAGCTTGCAGCCCGGCGTCACCACCGACGGCGAAGTGATGGGAGCGCGGCGCGACGCCAACAACATCACTTTGGACGGCGTGGACGTCAATGACAATCAAAACGCCGGCTTGGTCGCGCAGAACAACACCACCGGCAACACTTACCAGGGTGTGAACGGAAACAGCAACAATGTGAACTCCGGATTCAACTCCGTGCTGCCGATTCCGCTCGATTCGGTCCAGGAGTTCCGCGTGACCGTTGGAGGCGAGGGCGTCTCCCAGGGCCGTTCCTCCGGCGGACAGGTGGTGCTGGTCACCAAGAGCGGCACCAACCAGCTTCACGGCTCGCTCTACGAATACAATCGCAACACCGCGACTTCGGCGAATACGTGGTTCAACAACCAGTCCGGCGTGCCGGTCCAGCAATTGGTCCGCAATCAGTTCGGAGTATCGGTTGGGGGCCCCATCAGAAAGAACCGTTTGTTCTATTTCGTCAACTGGGAGCAGCGCATCGATTCGAGTAGCGTGGCGCAAGTAAGGGCGGTGCCGTCGGAGACGCTCAAACAGGGCATTCTCCAGGCTCAATTGACGGATGGCAGCGTACAGTCGATCGGGCCTTCGCAACTGCCTCAGGTCGATCCCTTGGGAATCGGTCTCAACCTGCCCTACCAGAAGATCTTGAATCAATATCCCGTCGGAAACGATCCGGCTTTCGGTCAGGACGGCGGCCTCAACTTCAGCGGCTACCGGTTCAATGCTCCCGACCGTTTGAACGACATGTCTTGGGTCGGCAAGGTCGACTACAAACTGGACAATGCCGGCAAGCATAATCTGAGCATCCGCGGCTCCCTCGGCGACAACACCATCGATCAGATCCTCGCCGAATTTCCCGGTCAAGCCCCGGCTTCGATAGAGCGCGACAACAATAAAGGCGTGTCGGTGCGCTACACGGCCGTGCTCGCGCCCACGGTCATCAACTCCTTCACCTACGGCCTGACCCGTCTGGGGGAGAATCTTTCGGGCGTGGCCGGGACCGGATTCCAATTTGAGCCCACCGCGCTCTCGCCACTCCAGAACTGGGCCGCCCGCGCAAAAGGCCGCGTAAATCCGCTCAATGATTTCGTCGACGATCTGACTTGGAACAAAGGTAAGCACACCTTCACGGCAGGTCTGAACTTCCGCTACAACAAGAACTACACGTCGTCCTTCACCAACTCCTATCCGCTGTACGCTTACGGTGCGACGGAGCTGATCGGGCTGGGCGAAGATATCGACACCTCGGTTCAAAGTTATTTGAATCCGAATCTGCAACTCGCCAATCCCACGGCGGTGACCAACGCCGCCGCCACCTTGCTGGGCATCCTGAACGATGTCTTCGTCACTTATCAATACAACAAGAATGGGCAGGTGCTGCCGCAGGGCACCCCGCAGCAGCGCGAGTTCGTCGAGAATTCTTACGCGGGTTACATCGGCGACACGTACCGGGTGACTCATGAAATCACGCTCACCTACGGGGTGCGCTATGAAAATTTCCGGCCGCCGTACGAAGCCCACGGGCTCCAGGTGGATCCGACGGTCCCCCTGAATCAATACTTCGCGCAGCGCAACGGCTTGCAGATGCTGGGCGTTCCCGCCAATCAGATGCCCGATTTCACATTAAGCTACGCGTTGAATGGTCCGGTGAACGGGAAGCCGTCCTGGTGGGCTCCGGACAACGCCAACTTCGCGCCGAAGTTCGGGTTTGCTTACGCCCCCGTGGATCACTCCGGATTGCTCGGCAAGATCTTCGGGAAAACCGGAGCCTTCCGCTTCGGCGGCGGAATCGCCTATGACCAGTTCGGAAACGACCTGGTGGTGAACTACGATCAGTACGGCTCACTCGGACTCTCCAACCCGACCAACTTTCCGGACTCTTACAGCTTCACCACCTCGCCGCGATTTACTGGGGCGTACCCCACGCTTCCGGCGGCGGCCGCCGGCGGATTCCCTTACACTCCTCCTGCCATCGCCGCGATTACCGGCACATTTCTCGGCATTTCACCGGACTTGAAGACGCCCTATTCCATCATGCTCAACGCCGCCTACTCGCGCGAGTTGCCCGGTAGCGTCGCGCTGGAGATTGGCTACATGGGTAGACTATCGCGCCGGCTGCTGATGGAAGGAGATGTGTACACGCCGGATGAAAACTACAAAGATCCGGCTTCCGGAATCACCTGGCAACAGAACGCCACCACGGTCTACAACCTGGCGAACACGCTGGCGAAGCAGGCAGGCGTGCCTTATAACAATGCAGCGGCGTTAGTGGCGCAGGAGGTGATGAACAACCCCTCGCTGGTTCCGAATCTGCCCTTTGTCAACGATGTTTGGCCGGGCTACAAGAACGCCTATTTCCCCGGCAGTGCGTCGGCAAATTATTTTTATAGCGTTTACGGCGTCTTCGGAAGCAGCTTCCTGGACAGCTTGCACGCCGCGGACCGCATCTCCGGCGAATACATTCCCGGCAAGTGCCTGAGCGTTCCCGGCTGTTACACCTTCTTCGCGCAACAGGGCAGCACCTTGCCCATGTGGATGAACGCGGGCGAAGCTGACTTCCACGCGCTGACCGTCTCCTTGCGCAAGCGTTTTACGAACGGCCTGCAGTTCGACTTCAACTACGCCTTGTCTCACTCCATCGACAACGGCTCCGCCACCGAGGCCGGCGCGGGAGAAGAAGGTGCGGCGATTCAGGATATTTACAACTTGAGCGCGTTCCGGGGCTCATCGGATTTTGACATTCGCCACAACTTCAATGCCAACTTCATGTACTTGCTGCCGTTCGGTAAGGGGAAACTACTGCTGCGGAACGCCCATGGATGGCTGGACGAAGCCGTGAGCGGGTGGCAGATTTCGAGCGTGTGGCGCTACAGCACGGCGCTGCCGAGCGCCGTTCAGGGAGACCTCGCGTATAACACCAACTACTGGCTCAGCTCGCTGGCGGTGGTGAACACGCCCACTCCCTCCGGTGGAGTTCACATCGATGAAAACGGCATCCCCAGCATTTTCTCGAACACCAGCATGTCGAGTAATTTTCAGGATCAGCCGCCGGAAGGCGCGGGCACGCGCGCGGCCGTGCGCCTGGCTCCCATCTTCAATGTGGATATGGCTCTGACCAAGACGTTCAAGCTGCCCTGGGAGGGCAAGAAACTGACGTTCCGGGCGGAGGCGTTTAACGCCTTCAACCATCCCAACTTCACCAATCCCAGCCTGAGCCTGGAGTCGCCGCAAACCTTCGGAGAATTTCAAGGTACGATGGAGCCGCGGTCGATGCAGTTTGCGCTGCGTTTCGAATTCTAGCGACGCGAGGGAAGGTACGCTAACTGCTGGAAAAAACTGGCGGAGGAAGAGGGATTCGAACCCCCGAGCGAGTCACCCCGCTAACGGTTTTCAAGACCGCCGCCTTCAACCACTCGGCCATTCCTCCACGCTTATTTTAGCCGATTTCGGCGATTTTACGGGCTGGGGTTTTCGGGGAACAGGCCGGGCATCCAGCGCTCGGCGAGCGCGGCGGGGAAAGCGAGGCGGAGCGGCGCGCGGGGGCTCTTGGAAACAAGCACGTGCTTGTCGAGAAGAGCGGAGATCACGCGGCGAGCCTGGCGATCGCTAGCGCCGATGACCGATGCGGCATCGCCACGGGGCAGCTCCCCGCTGTAGAGGACGGCTTCGAGAATGCTGCCGGACTTGGCGGGAAGATTGCCGAGGCGCGTTTCTTCCTCGGCCCAGAGCAGAATCCGCGTGCGCAGACGATCGGGCCGAACCAGGGTTTCCATGAAACTTACCTGATCGATGCAGACGGCGAGGAAGAAGCGGGTGAACTCGGCCAGCGCTTCTTCGCTCAAGCTCCCGCGACCGTCCAGATCGTTCCTGCGAGGCAGGTCACAATTCGCCAGGAGAGATTTGTATTGCTGGACGTTGCGGGCAAGGCCGCGGGCAGCGGACCAAACCGCGCCGGTATCGAGCGCGTCAAGCAGCATGGCGTGGGACATGAGCCGCGCGACGCGGCCGTTTCCGTCCATAAACGGGTGCACCCAAAGCAGCCGGTGATGGGCGGCTGCGGCGGAGACGATCCAGTCGGCTTTGCCGAGGCTGCTATACACTTGCTCCACGCGCTCGAGGAAGCGGGGCACGGCGCCGGGACTGACGGCGATGTGTGCTCCGACGCGGGCGTCGCGGGTGCGGAACTCTCCGGGCACGACACGGACTCGCTGCTTACCATCGAGATGTACCACCCAGAGCAGGTCTTCCGGAAGGAGCTCGCAGAAGCGGCGGTGGATTTCGCGAATGCTCTTCGCGTGGACGGCGGCACGGCCCGCGATGCCACCTGCGTCGATCCACCGCTGCACGGCGATGTGGGCTTTCGCTTCCAACTGGAGGTCGCGCTTGGCGGGGTCCTGGCTGTAGTCGTTGTTCATGGCCCGCTCTATGTCGACCGGATGGGTGTCGTGGCCTTCGATGAGGTTGGAATAGTAACAGTTCATCGCGCGCACGAGATCGGCGAGCGATGCGAGGATGGCGGGGGGCAGGCTCCGGCGGAAACCAGCGGACTTCTGGGCGAGTTCAACAGCGAGATCGGTGAGGACGGCCCGATGGCGGGAGGTGTCCGGGATCAGGAGGGGGTCCATCAGGGACACGGATTCGCCCCGGTCGTCCGGTGTTTTGGCCGCTCCGATGTCCGCTTTCATGGCCGCTATCTATACTATAGGTCTGTTCAGGTTCATATAGATATGGACACAGCTGCTCTATTGGCGAGCCAACATGGCCGGAACGAAGGCCGCTATTTCGGGGCGGGGATTTTCACCAGGCGGTCGCCCTGGAAAGCGCCGATGTAGATGGATCCGCCGGTTTCATACGCGACGGAGACGCCGCCGATGAGGGCGCCTTTGCCTTGGGAGTCGAAGACGGTTTTGGACTCCATTTTTGCCGGGTCGATCTGGGCGATGCCGAAGGCGAGGTTACAGGGCGTGCCCCCGCAATCGCCGCGCGCGCCCTTAACTCCGGCGGCCAGGATCTGATGCTTGGGGGTCCAGGTGATGTTATCGGGCATGAAGTCGAGCTTGATCGCCTTCAGCTCCTTGCCGTCCTTCAAATCGTATTTGTGGACTTCCTTGGCGGTCCAGGCGTTGAGGTACATGTAGCGGCCGTCGGCGCTGACCAGCACGCCGTTGGGATAACCGACGCGAGTGCCGGGGATCTCCTCTTCTCCCTTGGCCGCGGTCCAGCGGGCGACGTAGCCGCTGGGAGCGCCGCTGAACAGGTCCATGCCGGGAGTCTGGAGCGCGGTGGGATGGGTGGCGATGAAGCTGCCGTCGGGGAGGGCGGCGACGTCGTTGAAGTCCTTTTGCGAAACGGCGCAGCCGCGCCAAATGAGGCCCCACGTTCCGGCGGTCTGCTTCAGCTCAAACATTTCCATGGATTGGCGCATGCCGCCGTGATTGACGACGTAGAGCTCCCAGGCTCCGCCGTTGCGCTTGGCGAGAGAGATGCCGTGGCCGACCAGGGCGTCGCCGATGGGACCGGGGCAGGACGCATCACCCCAATCCTTACGTGGATCGTTGGTGACGGGGATGACGCTGTAGGTTTTCTTGGCGATGTCGAAGATCTCCATGACGGCGGGCGTGGAGGGTCCGCCGCGCCCGCGCCCTCCTCCGCCTCCTCCGGCGAATTGCGGGACGATGAGGAACTTGCCGTCGGGAGTGGCTTCGATGTCTTCAGGCGAGCGCGCGCCGCACAGGATTTCGATATCGCCGTGGGCTCCGCAGTCCATCAAGGGCGGCGGGGGTGGGGCCTTCGGCGCAGTTCCTTTGGCGGCGGGGGCTTGCGCGGCGCAGGTCAGGGCGAAAGCGGTCAATCCGAGCAGCAGAGTTTTCATCACTGTTGCCTCACGCGATCGTAGTACTGCTGCAACAGCGCGATCTGATCGGCGCTCAGGTCCTGGCCCGGCTCGATTTTGTCACCGATGACCAGGCGGAGATTCTTCTTGGAGTCGAAGTTGGGCCAGGCGGGAAGGCCCTTGCCGTTGGGGTCGCCGTTGGCGGCGAAGTTGACCCAGTAAGAAGAGATGGTGTCGGAGAGTTTGCGATCCTCATCGGTCCAAGGGCGGCCGGCGCCGAGATTTTCGAAGACGTAGGCGGCTTCGGCGCCGTGGGTCGCGCCCTGCTGGCGGACGGTGACGACGTCGCTGGGCGGAGGGTTGCCTCCGGCTATCGGAGGCTCATGGGTGAAGTAGTAAACGTAGGCTTTGGATTTGCCGGTCTTGACCTGAGATGCCGCCCAGTTGCGCATGACGAAGCCGAGCTGATCCCGGAACGCGGCGAAGGAGGAGCGCGTGGCTTCTTCGTCAGAGGCAGCGGGATAGAGTTTGAAGAACATATCAGCGAGATCGCCGTAACGCATTTTGGATTGCTGGGTGAACATAGCGGCCGTGGTGGGGCCCTGGAAGAACGTAGCCTCGTCTTTGTTGGACCCGAGTAGGAGAGGCACGTCGTTCTGCTTGCCTTGCGCGTAGATGTTGGCGGGATCGTCGGGGAGGAACCAGCCATCGATGACGGGACCGCTGCGGCCACCGGCGGCCAGGACTTCGGCGGCAGGTTTGGCTCGCAAGTCGGCGAGGGTGTTCGCGCCTAGGCGCTGGGCGGTTTGCGCGCCGCCCTTTTCCGCGTCGGCGAGTTTGGGAACGGCGGCGATGCCGAGTCCCAGCCACGCTCCGCTCTCTCCGAGGGCACGCTGGAACAGTCCTTTCGAGAGAGGCGAGGCGACCAGGTTGCCGATGCTGGTGGAACCGGCGGAGTCGCCGAAGACCAGGACGCGGCGGGGATCGCCACCGAACGCGGCGATATTTCGCTGCACCCATGCCAGGGCGGCTTGCTGATCCAGGAACGCGTAGTTGCCGGAGGCGTGGTGGGGGGATTCGGCGGTGAGCTCGGGATGAGAGAAGAAGCCGAAGATGCCGAGGCGGTAATTGATGGTGACCAGCACCGCTCCTTTCATGGCGAGGTTCTCGCCGTCAGTGCCGGGAGCGGAGCCGGAGCCACTGGTGTAGCCGCCGGGATGCAGCCAGACCATGACGGGGCGGCGCTCCGACGCGGATTTGGCCGCGGTCCAGACGTTGAGGTAGAGGCAGTCTTCATTGTTCGGCGGGCCAGCGGGACCGCGTGCGGCGGGCGGAGCGTCTCCTTTCGGTGCACCGCCTTTGGGAGCGCCGCCCTTGGTTGCGCCACCTTTAGGAGCCCCGCCGCGCCCTCGACCACCTCCGGCTCCGCCCTGCATGCACGAGTTGCCGAATTGATCCGCGGCGCGGACGCCGTCCCACTTGGCGGCGGGTTGCGGAGGCTTCCAGCGAAGATCGCCGACAGGGGGCGCGGCGTAGGGGATGCCCTTGAACACGCGCACATCGGCGTTCTTGCCGGACGCTCCGGAGAGCATGCCGCTGTCCAATTTGACCGGCTGATCGATGGCGGCGAGAGCGGCGGCAGAGCAGGCGAAGGTGAGCAGGATCGTAGTGAGGTAGGGTCGCATAGATGCTCCTGCGCAAGTATACATCAGCGTGTGTCCATCGAAACGCCGGGCGAAATGACGCGTGGGATCAGGCCTTCTGCATGGCGTTGAGGCCGTTCAAAATGGTTTCGGCCGCCGCGGCTTCGCCCATCATCGAGTTCACCATCATGTGGAAGAAGGGACGCGACGGCCAGTCGATACCGAAATGCTGTTTGATGAAGGCGGTGCGGTCGGCGTCGACGGTTGCGACCAGGTTGGCGGCGTCCTCCCGCGTCTTGCCGGCCCGGGTAAGGCGCTGGACCTTGTCCTCGAAGGGCGCGTAGACGAACACGTGGAAGGCGTCGGGACGGTCATGCAGATAGTAGGCGGCGCCGCGTCCGACGATGACGCAGTTGCCCTCCGCGGCGGCTTTGTGGACCAATTGCTCCGCCACCTGGCGGATGCTATCGGCGTCGGCGAACTTCACGTGCGGCGCGACCATGCTGCCTTCGAAGCTGCCACGCATGAAGGATTTGAGCAGGCGGTAGGCGAGCGGATCGCGGCGCTCCGAGCGTTCCTCAATGTGGGCGCTATCGCACTGCATACGGCGGGCAATTTCGTCGGTGAGCAATTGGTCCCACAGCTTCCAGCCCAGGCGCTGGGCTACAGCCTGCGCGATTTCCGCCGCGCCGCTGCCGTATTCGCGCTCCAGGGTCAAGATTTTCATCATCGCGTCACTCCACTACACTTATTCAACGACGACGTGCCCGCCGCTGGGATCGTTCCTGCGGACCACGAACGCCAGCAAAACCATAATACTCGCCGCGATGGCGAGGACCATATAGGTATCGAGATAGGCGAGGGTTTGGGATTGCACCTGGAGGTTTTGGTAGATGCGGCCGAGGGCCTGGGCGTTGGCGTCGGGCGGGGTTGCGCCGGCGTGCATCAGTTGGCTGGACAGACCGGCCAATTGTCCGCGGAACTCGGGATCGTAATTGGTGGCGTGATAGGCGAGGACGGACTGGTGAAATTGGGCCCGGCGGGCCAGGAGGGTCGTGACCATGGAGGTTCCGACGCTGCTGCCGATGTTGCGCATGAAGTTAATCAGACCCGAGACACTGCTTCCTTTTTCGGGAGCGATGCCGATATATGCGACCAGGCTGATGGGCACGAACAGGAAGCCTAGCCCGAAGGACTGAATCATGCGCAAGCGGCTGGCCGCGCCGAAGCTGATCAGCAGGTCCATTCGTGACGTGGAATAAAACATGCCGGCGGCCAGACAGAGCCATCCGAAAGCCATGATGTATTTGGCCGGAACCTTGGTGGTGAGCTGGCCGACAATGGGCATTTCAAACAGCAGCATGAGGCCGGCGGCGGAGAGGACCAATCCGGCCGATTCGGCTGTGTAACCCATCAGGGTTTGGAGGAATTGCGGCATCATCACCAGACTGCTGAACAGGAGCACTCCGAGCGTGAACATCATCAGGTTCGACAGCGCGAAATTGTAGCTTTTGTACATGCGGACGTCGATGACGGGCGCGGGCTGGCGCAGCTCCCAGAAGATCAGAGAGATGAGGCTGACAGCCGAAACGGTGGCGAGGGTGACGATGAAGTGGGAGCCGAACCAATCGTCCTCCTGGCCTTTGTCGAGCACAACCTGCAGCGCGCCGATGCCGAGCGCGAGGAGGCTGATGCCCATGTAATCGATGCGGCCGATGGAGGCGCGGACCTTGGCTAAATAAGGTGGGTCCTCCACCATGCGCAGCACCAGGAACAGAGTCAGGATGCCGACGGGCAGGTTGATATAGAAGATCCAGCGCCAGGAGTAATTGTCGGTGATCCAGCCGCCGAGGGTGGGGCCGATGGTAGGCGCCATGATGGCGGTGATGCCGTAGAGGGCGAAGGCGAGGCCGCGTTTCTGCGGAGGGAAGATATCGGCGAGGATGGCCTGCGCCATGGGCTGAAGTCCGCCTCCGCCGGCGCCTTGAATCACGCGGAACAGAATCAGCGCGCCAAGAGTGGGCGCGGCGCCGCACAGCAGAGAGCTGAGCGTGAAGATGAGGATGCAGGTCATGAAGAAGCGCTTGCGGCCGAAGCGATTCGCGATCCATCCGCTGATGGGCAGCACGATGGCGTTGGAGACCAGGTAGGAGGTGAGCACCCAGGTGCTTTCGTCGTTGCTGGCGCCGAGATTGCCGGCCATGTGCGGCAGGGCGACGTTGGCGATGCTGGTGTCCAGTACCTCCATGAACGCAGCCAGAGCCACCACCACGGCGATGGCCCAGGGGTTGAATTTCGGCGTCCAGATCTCGTTTGGTTCCGGCATGACTGATTCGAGGTCGGCCTATTCGAGATAGACCTTGGGATCGACCGACATGCCGGGGCGCAGGAGGCGATCGTTATTCTGGCCGGGGTCGAGATTGATGCGCACGGGGATGCGCTGGACCACCTTCACGTAGTTGCCGGTGGCGTTTTCCGGAGGCAGCAGGCTGAAGCGGGAACCGCTGGCTCCGCCGACGGCCATGATCTTGCCGGTGTAGGTTCTTCCATAGGCGTCGACTTCGACGTGTACGCGCTGGCCGGGCTGCATTCGGCTGAGCTGGGTCTCCTTGAAGTTCGCGATCACCCAGATGTCTTCCAGCGGCACGACCGCCATGAGTTGTTCGCCGGGCGAGATGTTCTCACCGAGCTCGACGGTTTTCTTGCCGACCAGTCCGTCGGCGGGTGCGACGATGACGCAGTAACTCAGGTTGAGTTTGGCTTGGTCCACCAGGGCCCGCTTTTGCGCGACTTGTGCGGCGGCTGAGTTGGCGCGAGCCTCGGTGACGCGAACCTGCTGCGGCGCGGTGGAGGCGGACTCGATGGAGGCGTCGGCTTGGGTAATACGCTGGTTGGCCTGCTCGATGGCGGTCTGGGCGACCGCGATGCTTTGTTCGGCTTCGCGGACGGCGGCGCGCCGCGAGTCGACGGTAGCTTGCCCGGCGGCGGCGACGGAGACCGCGGTGTCGTATTGCTGGCGTGGAATCTCGTTCTTGTCAACCAGGAGTTTATAGCGGACAACGTCGTCGTTATCCTTTTTCAGGTTGGCTTCGGCTTCGCGGACGTCCGCTTGGGTGGATTCGAGGCGAGCCTGGGCCGCGCTCAACTGCCTCTGCGCGCCGAGAACGAAGGCAGTTGCGTCCAGCTTGGAGGAGCGCGCGCTGGTGAGCGTGCTCGACGTGTTGGTGGTTGTGATGGGGATGTCGATGCGGGAGCTTTCGAGCGCGGCTTCGGCGTCGCGCAGGTCGGCCTCGGCTTTCTGCAGCGCGACTTCGTAATCGCGAGGATCGAGTTTGACCAGAACGTCGCCCGCGTGGACGAACTGCTCGTCTTCGGCGTCGATCTCGATAACGTTGCCGGAGATCCGGCCGCTAATGGCGTCGATGTGGCCGTCGATTTGCGCATCGTCGGTGGATTCGTAGGAGTTGAAATACCGCCACAGATACATGCCGCCGACTCCTACCGCGGCCAGAATGACGAGCACAACGACCCAGCGGAGAGCTTTCGATTTCTTGCGAGGTCCGAGTTTTTCTTTTAAGTCCGCCATGGCTACTTTCCCTCCTGTTGCGGAACCACAGATTGCCGCGCCGCGGGCAGGAATTTCTGGATGCCCTGCTCCGCCCCTCCCATTGCCCGCGCCAAAGCGACCTTGGCGAGGTTGTGCGCGTAGAGCGCGGAAATAATCTCGTCATTGGCCGTGGCCACCGATTCCTGAGCCTGCACGACTTCGATATTGTCGGTGACTCCCGCGGTAAAGCGATCGCGCGCTTGCTCCAGGGTTTGATTGGCGAGATCGAGATTGTCCGTCGCCACGGTAACCTGATCCGACGCGGTGCGGATGTCCAGGAAGGCGGCCCGAACCTCGCGATCGATTTCGCCGCTCAGGTCGGCTAGCTCATCCTGGCGCTGCTTGAGGGCGGCGCGGGCCTGCACCAGGTCGCCTTCCTTTTTGCCGCCGTCGAAAACGGTGATGCGGGCGGAGGCGGTGACGCTGAAGGTCTCATGCGAGCTGGCGAGGGTGGCGCCGACGTCGCCAAAATCGGCGTTGATGCTGGCGGTGGGATAATGTTCACCGCGTGCCGCGGCCACGGTTGCCTCTGCGGCTTCGACGCGGGCGCGGTAGCTCTGCAAGTCCTGCCGCTGCTGCATGGCATTCTTGATCGCGTCTTCCTGGGTGACGGAGTTCAGCGGCGAGAAGGGGGCGTTTTCGGCGAGAGCGAACTCCTGGCCAGGAGGCAATCCGATGACGCGAGTCAGCGCCAGCTTGTCTTTTTCAAGCTGATTTTGTTGCGCCAGCAGCCGCTGTTGCTGCTGCTTCAACTCGACTTGAGATCGCAGCACGTCGATGCCGGCAGCGGTGCCGGCCGTCTGCTGATCCTTGGCGCGGTCGTACAGAGCCTGAGATGTTTCCACCTGGGACCGAATGGCCTCCACACGCGAGGCGTCCGCGATGATCTGGAGGTAGCCATTGGCGACGGCATCGACCACCAGGTCGCGAGCGTCCATGAGCGGAAAGTTGGGCAGCGCGCGCGGTCCGCGCGGATGCTCGCAGGTTCTTGCGGGCGGTGTAGTCGTAGGCGGTCCAGGAGGCGTAGGCGCGGACGTCGGTGTAGTGGAAGGGACCGAGGATGGTGGGAATGTTTACGCCGGGAAAGTGAAAATTGAAGCCGATGGTTTTCAGGCTGCTTTGCTGATCCTGTTCCGTGAAGCCCGCGCTGAACTTGGGCATCAGATCGCTCAACGCGGTCAGACGCGCACCTCGGGACGATTCGCTGGTGGTATCGCTGGTGAGCAGTCCGAGATTGGTTTTGAGGCCGCGCTCGATCGCCTCATGCAGCGTGAGTTGAAGCGGCGTAGGCGAGGCTACGCCGGCGGCTACACTTCCTTGAAATGAATTGGTCTGGCAGATTGCGCTGGATGCAGATAGCAGCACCAGCGCGATCGCCCCTCCTGTCAGTCGCATTCGGGTCTTGCCTCCTCATCTCATTCTGTTTTACAGATATACGATGCCCAAATGGGAGCCAACGATCCTGCGGGGATCGATTTAGCGGACGCGGAAGACGGTAACCGTTACTTTAGCGGCCTCGCGCTGGGCGGTTGCGACGAAGATATTGCGGTTCAACCACTCATACGGGCCGTCTGGCGCCTCGAAAACGGGGGTTGTGCGGAAATAGTACTCGCTTGGATCCACGTGCTCGCCGTCGGCGATTCGGCGCATAACTTCCTGGGGACCGTGACGCAAACCGCGATTGCGGACCTGAATCAGGACGCCGTCATGGGTCTTGAGAACGTAGTGGGCGTGCAGTTCCGCGACGCCATCGGTGCGAAGAATCTGCCAATCCGCGCCGCCGGGGAGAATGATGCCGCGCATGCCGGGGCCTTCGAAACTTCCTTCGAGAATGTCGACAATACGCCGCAGGCCGCTGGGGGTTGAGCCGACTTCCACCGGAGAAGCGACGGCAGCGCGGATCTCGAAAACGAATTCAAGCTCTGGGGGCATATTCAAGCACCAGCGTTATGAGGATGCGCGGGGCTACTTCATGCGGCTGGCTTGCATGGAAACGGGACGATCCGCGTTATGAGTGAACTCGAACTTAAGGAGAAAAGTTCGGGCTGAGTCGCCGGGGGCGAACTTCCACTGCTTGGCGGCGGCGAGGGCGAGGTTGGCGAAATACTTACTGGAACCACCCGATTCGATGCTGGCGGCGCTGACGGCTCCGGAAGCGTCGGTTTCGACGCGGACGAAGATCGGAACCTTACCGTGGATGGTGTTGCGGGCTTTAACCGGAACGTCAGGCCTGACGGGCTGGAGTACGTCGGCGGGGATTACGTCGGCGGGAGAAGGCGGGCTCGCCTTGGCTGTTTCGGTTGTTTCCTCTTTCGGGGTGTCGGGCGCCTGATTCGCGACTACAGCAGGAGCCGTCGCAGGTTGCGGCTTGGATTTGGCGGCTTTCGCCGGCGCCGGCGGGGGCGATAGCGGAGGCTCGGCCGGCTGGTGGTCCACGACGGGCGGAGACGGAGGCTGCGCCGCGGCTGCGGGCGTTGTCTGCGGAGCGGCCGAAGGCGGAGCCGGCGCACTGGAAGTGGAATCGGGCGCGCGGCTCGATGCGGAAGTGCCCGCGATATGCGGATACGCGATGATGCCCAAAATCACGAGTGCCGCGGCAACGGCGGCGGGGACCAGGTAGCGCCGTGGCGGCTTCTTGGGCGCCGGGACAGTGCCCCGCTCCAGCCATTGCGCCACGTCGTCCAGACTCCAGCGGCGCGCAGGATCTTTTTGCAGGCAGCCTGCGGCGACTTCACGGAAGGAGTCCGGCTTCAAAGCGTCGGGCAGCTTGACCGGGTCCGCCTCGACATCCGGCAATTGTTTCGTAAGGGCCTCGACCAGCGTGACGCCGAGAGACCAAACATCGCCCGCGGCCGTAACCCCCAAGTTGGCCAGCTCCGGCGAATCGTAGGGGGAAGGTTTTGCTCGCGGCGTGTGCCGCTCCCCGAAGCGAAGCGGGCTGTCTCCGGCGAGCTTTAGCACGTCATTGACGCTGAGAAAATTGGAGGGGTGAACGCGGCCATGCGCGCACTTCTGGCTGTGCAGGTATTGCAGCGCGCTCACCGCCGGGGTGAGCATTTCGCGAGCCTCTTTGGGGGTCAGCGGCCGGTCCACGCCAGCCAGCACCTCTTCGCCGTACTCCATGGCGAGATAAACGAAGGAAGCGCCGTTAAGTTTCGCGCGGCCCCATTGATGGATTTTGGCGAGGTGCGAATGGGAGAGCTTGGAGGCCTGCTGCCAGCGCGCCAAAGGGATCTGCGCGACCGCATCCTCGGCGGGGACCAACTTAAGCGCACACTGCGAGCCGGCCAGTTCACCCAGGTAGACGGCGCTCTCGTCGCTCCCGCCCAGGAACTGGAGCAGAGGGATGCCGTCTACGGCCTGGCCTTCGTACTGTTTCCAGGTCGCGCTCATAGTACGTCCGAACCATTCTACTGCGGTCCCGGACCCAGAATCAGGGTCCCTGCTAAACTAGCAGCTTGATCTATCGCCTGGTCTGGGAAAACCTCAAGCATCGCAAGGTTCGAACTCTTCTTAGCGCAGTTTTTATTGGCGTCCAAGTAACCCTGATTCTGACCATTGTGGGCTTAAGCGACGGGACTTTCGGCGAGATGCAGGAGCGCTCCCGCGGCACCGGCGCCGACATCATCATTCGCCCTCCCAAGAGCACCGTCATCAACTTCAGCGGCAACATGCCGCACGCCGATCTGCTGGTGGCGAAGGTGCGGAAGCAGCCGCATATCAAGCTGGCGACCGGAGTTCTGGTGCAAGGCATCGGGAATTTTCAAAACATCAGCGGAATCAATCTGGATGAGTTCACGGCGATGAACGGAGGGTTCACCTATCTGGAGGGCGGACCGTTCCAGGCGCCGAACGATCTGATGGTGGATTCGAATTTCGCGCGCGCCCAAAAACTGCACGCGGGAAGCACCCTCGATCTGGGCAACGGATTCAAGTGGCACGTGTGCGCGATTATCGAGCCGGGCAAGCTGTGCGCTCTGTGCGCGGAGATCGGGCAGTTGCAAACGATGTACTCGGCGACTAACGAGGTATCCGTGATCTACGTGCAGGTGGACAACTCGGCGAATATTCCCGCGGTGAAGGCGGACCTGCAGAATGTGTTAGAGGATTACGTGGTCCTGACGCTGCAAGAGTTGCTCGACCAGATCAGCGTGGACAACGTGCCGTTAGTCAAGGGATTCACCCACGTGGTGATCGGGATCTCGCTGGTGGTCGGATTTCTGGTGGTGCTGCTGACCATGTACACGGCGGTGTTGGAGCGGACGCGCGAAATCGGAATCCTAAAGGCGCTGGGCGCGTCGCCCGGGTACATCCTGGGGGTCCTGTTGAGGGAGGCAGTGCTGCTGGCGGTGATCGGCACGATTGTGGGGATCGTCATGACGTACGGGTGCAAATGGCTGTTGCACTTCATGCTGCCGCCGATGCTGACGGAGATCTCCGTGCCGCGGTGGTGGCCCATTGCGCTGGCCATCTCGCTGGTGGGCGCGCTGCTGGGCGCGATTTATCCCGGTGTGAAGGCGGCCAGGCAGGATGCCATCGAGGCGCTGTCGTATGACTGACGAGCCCCAGATGACTAACGGGAGGGCGACTAACGGGGCGACGCCGATGATCGAGATCCGGGGCCTGACCAAGGTGTTTCACACCGGCGAAATCGAGGTGCATGCGTTGCGTGGGGTGGATTTAACGGTAGCCGAGGGCGAATTCGTGGCGATTGTGGGGCCCAGCGGTTCAGGGAAGTCGACCTTGTTTCACATCCTGGGCGGGTTGACGCCGCCGACCTCCGGCAGCGTGTTTATCAACGGCCGGGATCTGCTGGGGATGACCGACGGCGAAAGAACGGAGCTGCGCAAGACCCACGTCGGCTTCGTGTTTCAGAAGTACAACCTGCTGCCGACGCTGACCGCGGAAGATAATATCGCAATTGCTCGGGACATCGCCGGAAAGGGCGCGCGAACCCGCGATCCGGAGTTTGAGGAGATCCTCCAGCATCTGCACATCACGGGAAGAATGCATCACAAGCCGCGCGCGCTCTCGGGAGGCGAGCAGCAGCGCGTGGCCATCGCGCGGGCGATCGTCAACCGGCCGGCGCTGCTTCTGGCGGATGAGCCGACCGGAAACCTGGATACCGAGAACTCCGCGGCCGTGCTCTCCATCCTGCGCGATCTCAACGCCCGCACCAAGCAGACCATCCTGATGATTACTCACAACCCGGAGGCTGCCGCGTACGCTCACCGCACGGTCAAGATGCGCGATGGGCGGATTGTGGAGTGAATAAAGCCCGAATCAAAGGGATTATCGTACCACGCGGATGGTCCAAAAATCGTCGGCCAGATTGCCGTCGGCAAGATAAGCGTACGGGATGGTGAAGTAGCCACCCATACCCCAATCGGAGCCCCATGAGTTGCGCACCAGGAAGCGCTGGGATGAATCGTCATAGCCGGCTGCCATGACGGCGTGACCGCCTAGAGCGGTTTCCGAAGTTTGCGGCATGGGAACGACGCCGGATTGCGCCACAGAATCGCTCTCGAAACTTTCGTAAACGGTGATGCCGACGACGAAGGGATATCCGGCGGCGAGGCACGCCTTGAGCTGGGCGGGGTCCTGCGGCACGCGACTGTAACTGACCGCCGGATGCGTGCGCGCCACTTTATAGCAGGCTGCCGCGGGGCACGCCGCGAATTGGTCCTCGACATACGGCCAAAGCGTTTCGGCGCACACGCCTTGGGAGGCGACGCTCTTAATTCCGTCGCGGATTTGGGCTCCGGAATCGGAGGAGACGCTGTTCTCCATCGCACGTTCGTTGTAGTAGATGAACAGGCGCGAGGGTGTGAAGGGCCCAGCGAGTTTCTCCTTGAGCTGGTCGAAGTGGATGGCTCCGGCAATGGCGTTGGCGGTGCAGCTTCCTAATTGCCCTTGATCGTAGACCGGCGGGCATTGCGGGCGCAGGTCGACCGAGGGCGGCAACGCCCCGGCTTTCCTGGGTAACTGCAAGATGCGGTCGCGGGCGTCGGGGACATCGGGAATCCATCCGTAGGTTCCAAGGCGTTTGGTCATGGTGAGCACTCTCCTCTAAAGCCGCACAGCCGCGTGGCCGCGGCCGGAAGCGTAAGAGGAACCGCTCGCGCCACCGTGCGTTGTGCGGCGGTTCCTCAATAGCACGCTACGGCCGGGTGCGCGGGGTAACGGCGCGGTAAAGCGCTAACTGTGTCTGGCGCGGGCGTTAATCTGGCTGGAAACTGAGAGAACCGGCGCCAAGAAACAACTACAGATAGACATGCAAAGCATCGAATACCGGCGCTGGGCGCCTATGTCGAGTCCGGTTAGCGTGGAGTTTCCGGGAGAAGTGCTGCTGGAGCTGGGGTGGGGCGAAAGCCGGGGCGTTCTCTTCGGATGGCGAAAAGGGCGCGAGGTTCGTATATCCACTCTGGGCACGCGGGTGGACGAAGAACAGGAGAAGGTCGGCGTGTTTGTTTCGCGGGTTCGCGGTGAGGTGTTCCTCACTGAGGGGGATCTCCGGTTCATGACGGAGCACGGCGTGGACCTGGCGCTGGTGGCGGCCGGACAACGCGCCGGCTTTTTCGTGCGTGAGATCAGCGGGTCGATTCAAACCGTGCGAAGCCATGAGGAGTTTTCCACAGAGCAGAAAGATGCCGTGACCAAGACCGCCGTGCCCAAAACTGCCGTGTCCAAGACGGCCGCGATGCCACCCCGGTCGCGGGAGCGCAGGCGCAAATGGATTCCGGCGGGCTTGTTCGCGGTGGTGGGGCTACTGGCGGCGGCAGTGGTAGTGCTTCCGCAGCGGGCTGCGCAGGCCCGGTGGAAAGCCGCTGGGCAAAGCATGGAAGTTCGGGAGGAGGCACGGCAATTGTTCATTTCGTGGCAGCCCATGCAGACCGCGGTGCTGACCATCGAAGACAACGGATCGATCGTTTCGATTCCCGTATACGCGGATCAATCGACCGTCACTTATGTGCCGCGGGGAAACGACATCGAGGTTCGCTTGACCGGCTTGCGCACCCTCAGCGCGCACTACACCAGAGAAATTGGCCGCCAGTAAGGCGAAGCGGCTTATACCAGAACGGTGAAAGCGCTCTCGGTGCGTTCGACCGGGTGGTACAGCGTGTCGCGCTCGATTGGCTCGCGGCCGGCTTCCCGGATCAGGCGCATCAGCTCGCCACGGCGGAGGTTCTGGCTGGTGGTGGCGCCTGCGTCGTGATAGATGCGCTCCTCAACCAGGGTTCCGTCGATATCGTCGGAACCGAAGCGCTGGGCAATCTGCGCGATTTTCGGCGTCATCATCACCCAGTAGGCCTTGATGTGCGGAATGTTGTCGAGCAGCAGGCGCGACACGGCGATCTCACGGATGTCATCGAAACCGGTGGTGGACGGTATATGATGCATCGCGGTATGGTCGGGGTGAAACGCCAGCGGAATGTAGGTGACGAAGCCGCGGGTTTGATCCTGCAACGCACGCAACTTCAGAAGATGATCGACGCGGTCTTCTTCGTTCTCGATGTGGCCGTAGAGCATGGTGCAGTTGGAGTGCAGGCCGAGCTCATGCGCGGTCTTAGCTACCTCCAGCCACTGCTCCCCGGTGAGTTTGTGATCGCAGATGATGCGGCGGATGCGACCGTGGAAAATTTCGGCTCCGCCCCCGGGCATCGAATCCATGCCCGCTTCGCGCAGGCGCGTGAGCACTTCCCGCGCGCTGAGTTTGCTGCGCTGCATGAAGTAGCCGATTTCGACCATGGTGAAGGCCTTGAGATGCACGCGCGGGTAACGCTGCTTGAGGCCGCGCAGCATCTCACAGTACCAATCGAGGGTTAGCTCCGGGTGCAGACCGCCGACGATGTGGAACTCCGTGACGGCTTCGCTGTAGCCGTGCCCGGCTTTCTCCCACACTTCCTCCAAAGACATGGTGTAGGCCTTGGGATCGCGGGCCCGCTTTCCGAAGGCGCAGAGCTTGCAACTGGCGACGCAAACGTCGGTGGGATTGAGATGACGGTTGACGTTGTAGTAGGTGCGGTTGCCGTGAAGCCGCTCGCGCACCTGATTGGCCATCCAGCCGACGGCAAGAATATCCGGAGAGCGGTACAGCGCGATGCCGTCGTCGTCGGTGAGGCGCTGTTGCGCCTCCACTTTGCGGCGAATCGGCTCCAGGCGCGGGTCTTGAAACGTGGGTGTCATTTAGGACGGCGGCGTGTCATCGAAGAAAGAAGATGTCGGATGCCCAAAAGAGAAAGAATATCACGCTCACGTAGCCGTTCATGGTGAAGAAGGCCGCGTCCACGCGGGATAGGTCGTCGGCTTTCACCAGGCGGTGCTCCCACAGAAGCAGTCCGGCAACGGCAGTGACGCCCGCCAGCGCCAGCCCTCCCAGCGCGAAGGGATGGACCAGGCACAGAAGCGAGACGAGCATCCCGAGATGAAAGGCGCGAGAGATCCATAGCGCCCGCGCGATGCCGAAGTGCTTAGGGATGCTGAACAGGCCGCTGTGAACGTCGAAGGCGTAATCCTGGCAGGCGTAAATGATGTCGAAGCCGGCGGTCCACAGCGTCACGGCGAGGGTGAGCCAGAGAATGCGCGGATCGAGGGACCCTCGCACCGCGATCCATGCCGCCGCCGGGGCCATTCCGAGGCAGAAGCCGAGAACCAGGTGCGCCAGCAGCGTGAATCGCTTGGTGAACGAATACAGCGCCAGGACGATCAAAGTAGGTCCGGCTAGCTTGAGGCACAGCGGGTTGAGTTCGCCCGCGGCGAAGAAGAAGACCGCGACCCAGAAGACGATGAATCCCCAGGCGAAGGTGTGTGAGAGCAGACCCGCCGGCAGATGCCGCATTTTGGTGCGGGGATTGCGGGCGTCGATATCGGCGTCCAGCACGCGATTCACAGCCATCGCAACGGAGCGCGCGGCGACCATGGCCAGCACGATCCATCCGAGCTTCCACCACATGCCTTCGCGGGGAAATCCTTCATCGGCCCAGGCCAGTAAAGCCCCTGTCAGCGCAAAGGGTAAGGCGAAGACCGAATGCTCGAACTTGATCATGTCGAGCGTGAGGCGGATACGGCGGAGGAACGGGGTCACGAGCTACTTCCATTGTACGGCGGGGTCGTATCATAAGCACTGTGACCGCAGCGGACATCCTGGCGCAATACCACTCTCGCTTGACCGAAATCCAAGCCCTCATGGAACGGGCCGGTGCACGCGCGACATCCGCGGGCGTTGTCTGCGCGATTGCCGTGTCACTTACGGTCGTCCTAATTTTCCAAGCTTATTGGTGGACGGCGCTGGTGTCCGGCGCGGTGGCGGCCGCGACCGGCTGGCGATTTCTTAACGCTCGCGCGGCGGGCTACCAGCAGTGGCGGCTTAAGCAGTTCTATGAACGCGCCGTAAAGCGAGTGCAGGGAGATTGGGCGGGCAAGGGATCGACCGGCGAAGCCTGGGACGATCCCAATCACGCTTACGCGCACGACCTGAACCTGTTCGGCCAAGGGTCCCTATTCGAGCTGCTCTCGATCGGCCGCTCCGGGATCGGGCAGCACGGCCTCGCGAATTGCATCCTCACGCCGGTGACCATCGAGCAGACCCGGGCTCGCCAGGAAGCCGTCCGCGAGCTCCGCGATCGCGCCGATCTGCGTGAGCAAATCGCCCTCCTGGGTCCCCACACCTTCTCTGAATCGAGCTGGGAAACCTTCACCGATTGGCTCGAGTCGCCTGCCATTACTTTCCCTCGGGCGCTCGCGCCCGTTCTTCTAATCACCTCGGTTGTACTCGGCTGCCTCGCGCTCGGGGCGGTCGGCGCGGGCGGAACTTTGCTTCCGTGGATCTGGCTCTTCAGACTTGCCCTCCCCTTGGTGGTCTTCCACGCTGTCGTGGGCCTCTGGTTCCAGGAGCGCGTCAAAGCCGCGATTGCGTCGGTGGGCAACCTATCCAGCGAGACCCAGGTTCTGCGCGAAGGGCTGGAGTTGCTGGAACGCGAGCCCTTCCAAAGCCCCCTGCTGAAGCAGCTCGCCGCGAGCGCCCACGGCGGAGCACACGCGCTTCGCAAGCTGGAGCGCCTGCTCAAAGGCCTTCGCGAGCGCAACCAGGATTGGTTTCTTCACGTATCGCGCCTGCTCATGATCGGAACCCAGTTGAGCTTCGCCATCGAGAAATGGCGGCGCCGGCACGGCTCCGGCGTGCAGGCGTGGATGGAAGCCTGGGCTGAATTCGAAGCTCTCAACGCCCTGGGCGGCTACGCTCATGAGAACCCGGACAACATCTTCCCCGAATTCGTCGACGGTGGCCCGCGCTTCGAAGCCCTGGCGCTCGGCCATCCGCTACTATCGCGCGACGCCTGCATCCGCAACAACGTCGAGCTGAATCCCGGCTGCCGGTTCTACATCGTCAGCGGGTCGAACATGTCAGGGAAAAGTACGTTGCTGAGGTCGATCGGGCAGAATGCGGTGCTCGCCGCGGCGGGAGCTCCGGTACGGGCCGAAGCTTTGCGGTTATCGAGGCTGGCGATTTGTGCCTCGCTCAATGTCGCGGATTCGCTATTGAATGGAAAATCGAAGTTCCTGGCGGAGGTGGAACGCCTCCGCCTGGCCATAGAGACCGCTCGCGGCGACACGCCTGTCCTCTTCCTTGTGGATGAGATCTTCAGCGGCACCAACTCCTCTGACCGGAGGATTGCGGCGGAGGCGGTGGTGCGGACGCTAATCTCCCGCGGCGCGATTGGAGCGTTATCCACGCACGACCTGGCTCTGACGGAGATGGCGGGTGAAGCCCTCGGCGGAGCGAACTTACATGGCGCGAACGTCCACATGGGCTCGCGCGACCAAGGCGATCCCATGGACTTCGACTACAAGCTGAAACCGGGAGTCACGCGTGAAGCCAACGCGCTGGCGATCGCCAAGATGGCGGGGGTTCCGGTGTGAGCGCGGGTTTAATTCTAAGAGGTTATATTCTAAGAAGCATGCCTCGCCGCCTCTGGACCGCAACCACCTTCGCCGCCATTTGTCTCAACGCCCACGCCCAGTGGCTGCATGAGCCCACTCCGGGGGCTCCGCGGACGCCGGACGGCAAGGTTAACATGACCGGGCCGGTTCCTCGCGTTAACGGCAAGCCGGACCTTTCGGGAATCTGGCAGGCGGAAGGCGAGCCTCGGGGCGCCACCACCCTCTTCGGCCTGGGCGAATCGATCAATTCGAAATACTTCCGCGACATCCTGGCCGATTTCAAACCCGGCGAGGAGCCGCTGACTCCGCTGGGCCGGGAAATCCTCCAGAAGCACGGCGCGCCGGGCGCGTTCAATCCCACGCTGAACTGCCTGCCGGATGGAACGCCGCACGCCGACTTGCTGCCGGAGCCGTTCAAGATCATCGAGACTCCGCGCGAGATTCTGATGCTGTATGAAGTGGAGACCACGTTCCGCCAGATCTTCCTGGACGGGCGCAAGCCGCTGACCGATCCCAAGCCGACGTGGATGGGGTATTCGGTGGGGAAATGGGACGGGGACACGCTGCTGATCGATACCCTGGGCTTTAACGATTTGAGCTGGCTGGATGCCCGGGGGCATGGGCATAGCGAGGATATGCGCGTGGAAGAACGCTTCCACCGGCGGGATTTCGGGCATTTGGAAGTGACGCTGACGGTGACCGATCCGAAGGTTTTCACCAAACCCGTGACGGTCAGTTTCGTCGAGCGCCTTCTTCCGGATACGGATCTGCTGGAGCACTATTGCCTGGAGGATGAAAAAGACGCGGCGCATCAGCCGGGCAGGACGAAGTGAGGGGCCTTCGGCGGGCTGCAGGAGCGGCCGGGGGAATGTATACTCGAATTAGAAGTCCGCGTCAGCAAGCGTACGGTTGGCAGCAGCTGACTGTCCGCAAGACTTACTGTCTGCAAAACCAGGAGTTTTCAAACCGCTATGTTCGATCTTTTCCGGAGCCGGGATAAGGCTGTCCGCATATTGCTGGGTTTCATTCTGATCGTGGTGGCCGCTTCGATGGTGACTTACCTGATCCCGGGACAGAATCCGGGAACGGCGGTTGCGGACGACACAGTGCTGGCGCAGTTGGACGGGAAGAAGCTCACCCAGACGGATTTTCAGCGGCACTTCGCGATTCTGCTGCAAGGCGCGCAGATCAACGATCCTGGCCAGGTGGCGCTAATGTTTCCCCGTTATATGCAGGGGGAAATCGAAGAGTTGGCGCTGGTGTACGTGGCCAAGCAGTTGGGCCTGACGGTTACCGACGATGAGGTGCTCACCGGAATCGAGAGCCAGTGGCCGCAGTTCTTCCAGAATGGCGTGGCGAACCGGGATCAATTCCAGCAATATTTGGGGAGCATCGGGATGACCGAGGAAGACGCCACGGACCTCATCCGCAATCAGTTGTACATGAAGAAATTGCAGGACGCCACGCTGCAAGGCGTGGTGGTGACGGATGCGGACGTTCAAGGCGAATTCGCCCGGCAGTACGACCGCGCCAAAATCTCCTACATCGACTTTCCCGCCAACAAGTTCACGGATGAAGTGAAGCCCACCGAAGAGGATCTGCGGAAGGCGTACGAATTCAACAAAACCAACTTTCCTGTTCCAGCCAAGCACAACTACCAGGCGCTGGTGGTGGATCAGCAGAAGGTGGCCGCGACGATGACCGTCACCGATGCGCAGTTGCACCAGGCCTATTCGCAATCCATGGACAATTTCCGGATGCCGGAGCGCATTCATGTGCGCCACATCCTGATCAGCACGGAAGGCAAGTCCGACGCCGAGAAGAAGACTCTGAAGGCGAAGGCCGACGACATTCTGAAGCAGTTGAAGAGCGGGGCGGATTTTGCGGAACTGGCGAAGAAGGATTCCGACGATAAGGGGTCCGGCGAAAAGGGCGGAGATCTGGACTGGATCGTAAAGGGCCAGATGCAGGTGCCGGAGTTCGAAAACGCAGCGTTCGCGCTGAAGCCCATGGAGCTGAGCCCGGTGGTGACCAGCAGCCTGGGTTATCACATCATCCAGGTGATCGCCAAGGAACCGGCGCGAGTGAAGCCGTTCGACGAAGTGAAGGCGAGTCTTGCGGACGAGCTGAAGAAGGAAGGGCTCACCGACAAGGTGCAGATGCTGGCGGACCAGGTGCATGCGGCGCTGGAGAAGTCGCCGGGCTCGGCCGAGGACATTGCGAAGCAGTACGGGGTGCAGCTGATTTCGGTTCCGGAAGGCGCCTCCGGTCAGCCGATCCCGGGACTGGGGGTTTCACCGGAGATCGACGCCGCGCTGTCAGAAATGAAACCGAACGACGTTTCTTCCGAGATCTCGCTGCCGTCCGACCGGCTGGCCGTGGTGGTGTTAAAGTCGCGGACTCCGGCGCGCGTGGCGACCTTCGACGAGGTCAAGGACACGGTGCGGCAAAACTTGATTCTGGATAAGGCCAAGGACGTCGCGAACCAGAAGGCGAAGGAAGCGGCGGAGCGCCTCAAAAAGGGTGAGGACATGGAGAAAGTGGCCAAGTCCTTTAAACGCGATGTGGTTACCTCCAGCCTGTTCGGAAGCGCGGATTCGGTGGAGGGCTTGGGCCAGGCGGTGTACGTGGCGGACGCGTTCACCAAGCCGGTGGGCACGATCCTCGGACCGACCGAGATCAATGGCCGTCCGGTGGTTTCGAAGGTGCTGGAGGAGCAGCATGGCGATCCGAGGCTGATGGCCGCGGAACGGGAGCAGATCGTACAGCGGTTGAAGAAGGACAAGGCCAGCGTTCAAAATGAGCTGCTGGAAGATAGCGCAGTGACCGAGCTCCTCAAGAGCGGCAAGCTGAAGCGCAACGACAAAGCCATCAACGCGCTGGCTGCTACTTACGCGCCGAAATAAAGTGGCCCACTCTGCATGACCGGGCCATTGCTCGACATCTGGAGAAGTCTCACCGATCCGGATCGCCTGATCCTCCTGCTTTCGCACGCGGCTTCAGGTTGGTTGGGATATGCGCTGCTGGCCGGAGTCGTATTCGCCGAGACGGGATTGCTGATCGGTTTGTTCCTGCCGGGGGATAGCCTGCTGTTTACGGTCGGGGTGGTGGCGGGCGCGGGTGAATTGAACATCGTACAGATTTGCGCGCTGCTGGCGGCGGCGTCGATCCTGGGGGATCAATGCGGGTACTTTCTGGGGCGCCGCACCGGGCCGGCGATCTTTTCGCGGCCGGATTCACGATGGTTCAAACAGGAGTACGTCACCCGCACCCAGCAATTCTATGAGCGGCACGGCGGCAAGACCCTGATCTACGCGAAGTTCGTCCCGGTGGTGCGAGCCTTCGCGCCGTACATGGCAGGCGTGGGCCGCATGAGTTACGTGCGGTTTCTTTCTTTCAACGTGTGGGGCGGGCTCGGCTGGGTTTTGTCGATGACCCTGTTCGGCTACTTCATCGGCAACTACCCGCCGGTACGGCACAACTTCGAGAAAGTCGTGATAGCGATTGTGTTCCTCAGCGTGCTGCCGATGCTGCTGCAGTATTTGAAGGCTCGCAAGGAAGCGCTAAGCGCTACGGAGTAGTCAGGCGCTGTAGCGCGGCAGTAGCCACGGGGTCGTGGCGGATCTCAATTTCATCTCCTTTTGCCACACCGAACTTCAGATTGACGATTTCCTGCTGCAGGCGGTTTTCAATCCATTTACGGTCCGCGAGCCATTCGCGGGCGTCGGGCTGGATGGAGTGGGCAGCGGCGTAGACGTTGAGCTGATCCAGGATCGCGCCGGTGACCTGGAAGCTATCGGGGACCTCGTGCGCGCGCACGTATTCGCCGGCGAAAGCGGTCATGACGCCGGATGCATCCAGCGCGACGCGCAAACGGGACTGCCGCTCCGGCGGAACGATTTCGTCCGGCTGGATGCCGCCTCCGCCGTGAACCTCCCGGCCGGAGTCGGTTTTATACGGTCCTTTGTCGACGATGGTCGCGGCGTCCAGCAGCCCGCCGGTGAGCGGCTTCTGAATGGAGCGCCCGCTGGGCGTGTAGTAGAACGCGGTGGTCAGCGCCATCCCCGTGCCGCCGGATAAAGGATACACCTGCTGAACTAAACCTTTGCCGTAAGTGGGCACTCCGAAAATGGTGGCGCGGTCATGATCCTGCAGCGCGCCGGAGACAATTTCGGACGCGCTGGCGGTCTTCTCGTTAACCAGAATCGCCACTGGGAATTCGTAAGGATCGATGCCCACGGTCACGCGAGCTTCTTCCGGCTTCGAGCTGCGGCCTTTGGCGGTAAAGATGAGCTGGCCGGATTTGAGGAACAGGGAGGCCGTGTCAATGGCCGCCTTGACGTCGCCGCCGGGATTGCCGCGCAGGTCGATCACCAGGCCCTGGAGCGAGTGCCCTCCGAGCTTCTCAATAGTATCCTCCACCAGCTTGCCGGTGGGCTGGTCAAATTCTGTGATGCGCAGATATCCGACGCCGGTCGCGAGCATAAAGGCGCGGTCGACGGTGGGCGTATCGACCAGCGCCGGCGACATGATGACGTGCTGGATATTGGCGTCGCCCGGATGGTGGATGTAGAGATCGGCCTCCTTCTGCCGCGAGGCCGATAGCAACTGGACGATCTGGTCCGGATCGAGGCGGGCGATGGCGTAGTTGTTGACGGCGACGATTTCATCGCCGGCGGAGAGGCCCGCCTTGGAAGACGGCGTTCCCGGCAGGGTCTGTAAAATGATCACGCGGCCGGGCGTGATATTGACGATGCTCCCGAAGCCCTTTTGCTCGCTCTGCTGCATCTGCTGGAGCTGGCTGAACTGATCTGGATCGAAGAAGGTGGAGTGCGGATCGAGCGTGCGCAGCATGGAGGGAATCGCGCCCTGATAAAACGCGGCGTCCAGATCCACGCGATCGGCGGCCTGGTCTTCTATCGCCGCGAAAACATCCAGGAGATTTTTCACCTGCGGAGCGACGCTGGCGATCGGATCCGGCTCCTCACGAACGGGGTCTTGCCCGCGAACGGGAGCGCAAGCCAGAATCAGGAAAAACGCCAGCAGGATCGGCATGAGACTCCCTAACGGCTGAAGCGGGTCTCCTGACGGTTCTTGTGCCGGTCCAGAGCGAGCTCAATCAGGCGGTCAATCAGCTTCGGATAAGGAATGCCCGCGGCTTCCCACATTTTTGGGAACATGCTGATGGAGGTGAATCCGGGCACGGTGTTAATCTCATTGACGTACGTCCGGCCGGTTTTCGTTTCCATCAGGAAGTCCACGCGAGCCATGCCTTCGCAGCCGACCGCCGCATAGCACTCGACGGCAAGGCGCTGGATTTCGGCGGTCTGCTCCGGGCTCAGATCTGCGGGGAGCACGGTGCGGGCCTGGTTGAGGATGTATTTGTCCTCGTAATCGTAGAATTCACGCGACGGGAGGACTTCGCACGGGATGGCCGCGATGGGCTGGTCGTTGCCCAGCACGGAGCATTCGAATTCGCGGCCTTCGATGCCGCGCTCGACCACAATCTTGCGGTCGTATTGCGCCGCAAGTTCCAGCGCGGCCTTGAGCTCCTCGCAATTGCGGGCTTTCGAGACGCCCACCGAGGAGCCGAGATTGGCGGGCTTGACGAAGACGGGATAAGCGAAGCGCCCGCAGACGTCTTCGGGTTTGAAGCGGCCGCGGGTGACGGTGATGAAATCGACCACGGGAATTCCGCGCTCCCGGCACAGGCGCTTTTGTACGTCCTTATCCATGGACGCGGCGGAGGCCAGCACGCCCGCCCCGACGTAAGGCAGGCCCGCGAGCTCCAGCAGGCCTTGAACCGTTCCGTCCTCACCGAAGGTTCCATGGAGCATGGGAAAAACGACGTCGATACCGGGGTTTGCTCCCGGCTGCGGCGAGATCGCGCGAGGCTGCCAGTGGCCTTCCTTGGTGATCAGGATGCGCTCCACTTGGTAACGCGAGGCGTCCATCGCCGCAATCACCGCTTCGGCGGAGTTGAGCGAAACCTCATGCTCCCCGCTACGGCCGCCGTAAATCACTGCTACTCGCAAGCGGGGCATGCTCTAGAGAATCCTCTTGCCGAGGGCGGAGGTGAGCAGCTCCACTGCCAGCAGCGCGGTGCGGTTGGCCTCATCGATAACGGGATTCACTTCCACCACTTCGAGAGACGCCATAAGACCAGAGTCGCACACCAGCTCCATCGCCAAGTGAGCTTCGCGATAGGTGATGCCGCCCCGTACGGGTGTGCCGACGCCGGGCGCGTCGGAAGGATCGACGGCGTCGAGGTCGAAGGAAAGATGGAACCCCGCGGTGCCCAGCGTGACGAAGTGAAGCGCTTCCTGGATGACGGCGCGCATGCCGCGTTCATCGATGTCGCGCATGGTGAAGGCGTGGACGCCCGTGCCGCGCACACTCAGGCGCTCGATTTCATCCACGCTCCGCAAGCCGACAAGGGCGACTGAGCCGGGCGCAACGGCGGGCGCGTAGCCGGTGAGTTGGGTGAGCTCGGACGGCCCCAGGCCGATGCAGCACGCCAGCGGCATGCCGTGGATATTGCCGCTGGGACTGGATTCGGGCGTGTTCATATCGGCGTGCGCATCGATCCACAATAGACCCAGCCTGCGGCTGGGCTCACTCCGATGGAAGTAGCGCGACATGCCGGCCACCGTGCCGACGGCAACCGAGTGATCGCCGCCCAAGACCAGCGGGACCTTCCCCGCTTCCGCGGCGCGTTCGACCAGATCGGCGAGGCGGCCGCAGGTGTGCGCGATCTGCGGCAGATAGCGCGCGTGAGACGAACCCTCCGGAGCGGATTCAGGCTGATCGACCAGCACGTTGCCGAGGTCCTCCACCTGGTAACCCAGCGCGGTGAGCTTTTCGTGCAAGCCGGCCAGGCGCACCGCGGAGGGCCCCATATCGACGCCGCGCCGCCCCGCGCCGAGGTCCATGGGCGCGCCGATGACGGCGATGTGAGATTGGCGCATAGAGGGTTCGCTCCTACGGATTCGGCCCGTCGGCGTGATACGTCAGAGAACGCTCCACCAGCTCGCACAGGATGTGGCCCATCATGATGTGGGTCTCCTGAATGAATCGCGTGGCGGGCGACGGGGCCCGCAGAACGATTTCGGCGGAGGCAGCGAGTTTGCACTCCTGGCTCCCGGTCATACCGATGGTCCGCATGCCGTGTGCGCGCGCGTATGCGATGGCTCGCAGGACATTCTCGGAGTTGCCGGAGGTGGAGATGCCGATGACGGTGTCTCCCGGTCGGCCGAGAGCCTGCACCTGGCGTTCGAAAACTCCAGCGAAGCCGAAGTCATTGGCGCTGGCGGTGAGAACGCTGGAATCGGTAGTGAGCGCGAGGGCCGCGAGGCCCGGCCGCAGGAATTCCTGGCTCAGGACGCTGACCAGTTCGGCCGCGATGTGCTGCGCGTCGGAGGCGCTGCCGCCGTTGCCACACAGCAGGATCTTACCGCCTGCCGCGAGGGTACCGCGCATCGCCTCGGCCGCTTCCAGCATGGGCTCGATGCCGGCGTCCAGCAGCTTGCGTTTGGTCTGGATGCTGGTTTCGATGTGGCGGCGCAAGCGCTCCTCCGCGTCAGAGGCGAGGGAGGACGCGGGTTTGGAAACGGGTACGGGCATCCAAGAGTTATCTTCCCATGGGAAGCGCCTCTTCAGCGATTCCTCAGGGTTCGGGTTCAGAATAGGCCGAAGGTGTTAGGATCGTAGCCAACAAAGGAGCCCGTATGACCAATCGCTCACTGATCGCATCCGCCGTTCTCTTCGCCATGGGCCTGGCCGCGCCCAAGGCGCACGCACAGACCTTCAAAGTGGAGAAATTCGACATAAAGGGCGATGGCGGCACGGACTACATCGCCGCCGAAGCCGCCACGGGACGCGTCTTCATTTCCCGGGCCACTCATATGATGGTCGTCGACGCCGCCGGCAAAGTGCTCGGCGACATTCCCGACACGCCCGGAGTCCATGGAGCGGGCATCGCCACCAAGTCCGGCCACGGCTTCACCACAAATGGCGGCGATTCCACCGTCACCATGTTCGACCTCAAGACCCTCGCGGTCATTAAAAAGATCCCGGTGATGACCGGCGGGCTTGACGGCATCATGTATGACGAGCCGGACAATAAAATCATCCTCACCAGCCACAGCCGTCCGATCGGCACCCTGGTGGCGATCGATCCCGCCAGCGGCGACATCGTGGGCACCGCGGAGCTGGAGGACAACGCTCCCGAAGGCGCAGCCGCGGACGGCAAAGGCCACATCTTCGTCAACAATGAGAGCAAGAGCACCATCCAGGTGATCGACACCAAGACCTGGAAGGCCACGGCCTCCTGGCCGCTCGATCCGTGCAAAGGGCCCACCGGCATCGCTTACGACAAAGCCTCCGACCGGATTTTCTCCGGCTGCAGCAACAACTCCGTGGTGGTCGATCCCAACAGCGGGAAAGTCGTGGCCACGATTAAGAACGGCACCCGCGTGGACGCGCTGGGTTGGGACCCGGGGAAGAAACTGATTTACATTCCCAATGGTGGCGAGGGCAACGTCACCGTGGTGCATCAGGACTCGCCTGACAAGTACACGGTGGTCGACACCGTCGCGACCTTCGCCGGAGCCAAGACCATCGCGGTTGACCCCCGAAAACATAACGCGTACCTGTTCCAGCCCGAGCGCGGTCCTGCTCCCGCCCCTCCCGCCGGTCAACCTGCCCCGGCGCCGGGCGGACGTGGACGCGGGCGCGGCCCCCAGGGTCCCATCGTGGCCTCCTGGTTTATCGTGATCAAGCAGTAACCGCTACGGATTGCTTCGCGGATCTGGTAGTCTGAGCGTGCATGCGGTTCAAGCTTTGCATTGGGCTGCTCGCGGCTACCCTGAGGGCTCAGGATCGCACCCTGGATTGGTTCCGCTGCAGACGGACCCCGAGCAGATCGCTCGGGCCCTGCGGGACCGGACAGCAACAATCCCCAGAGCAGACTGCTCGGCATTGGATTTGTGGGAATGTACGCCGGATGAGCCAAGGCGCTCCACGGATGTTTCCCTACGCTGGGTTCAGCTGGACGATGATCCCGAGCTCGAAGCTGTCCTGGTGGTGGAGGCGCCGGAGGAGGACTCTAATGTCGCCTATGTCTTTGACCGGCAGGGGACATGGAGACTCGTGGGATCATTCTTCTGCCGGGCGTTAGGTGCGACGCGCAGAACCTAATCCGTATCCAGCAGCTTACGAAGGACTCGCCGCGCCTGCTGTGGGTGACTCGCGACCTCGGGGGCTCCGGCTCCTCGCTGCTCACCCAGAGATGTTCCGCTTCGTGAGGGGAAGCTGTGGCCGGTAATGCAATTGACGGATCAGGATGCTTTTATGCTTAGTCATAGCGTGAAACCCAAACGCTACTGACCTCGGACAATCGCATCGTCATCCACACGGCTCACGAAGAGCCGCCGGGTCGTGAAGTCTCCGACAAGTGCGAAGTGCGCCGCTGGGCCCCCGCGCAACACGCCTTCATCGCCGCCCCAGCCGACCAAGCAGTCTACTGCGACGCAAAGACCGGCAAGCCGATCCCCGGAAAATCGCACGAGGTGCTCCTGCCGCGCCCCTAATCCAGCGCGAAGCCGGTGTGGTACTGCTGCTTGAGCTCGCCGGGCTGGTCTTCTTTGCGAACGATGAAGTTGCCGATGGCCAGGGTCTCAATATCGGTCCCCATCAGGCAGCGATAGGCATCCGCCGGAGTACAGACAATGGGTTCGCCGCGGACGTTGAAGCTGGTGTTGACCAGAACGGGGCAGCCGGTGCGGCGCTCAAAGGCTTTCAGCAGAGCGTGGAACCGGGGATTGGTCTCCGCGGTGACGGTCTGGACACGGGCCGAGTAATCGACGTGCGTCACGGCGGGAATCTCTGAGCGCGGCACGTTGAGCTTGTCGATGCCGAACAGCTTCTTCGCCTCCTCCGTCATGGGGATGCAGCGGTCTTCGCGCACATTCGCCACCAACAGCATGTAGGGGCTATCGGTATCGAGCTCGAACCAGTCGGAAACGGCCTCGCGCGTGACGGCGGGCGCGAAAGGGCGGAAGGATTCGCGAAACTTGACCTTGAGATTGAGCGTGCGCTGCAAGCTCGGCGAGCGGGCATCGCCGAGAATCGAGCGGGCGCCCAGCGCTCGCGGGCCGAACTCCATGCGGCCCTGAAACCAGCCGGCGGCGTTGCCTTCGGCGAGGTCGCGCGCGGTGGCTTCGATCAGTTCCGCGGGCGAGAGCCGCTCAAAGTTCGCGCCGAGCGAGCTCAGTTCGGCGGCGATTTCATCGTCGGTGAATGCGGGACCCAGGTACGCGCCGCGCATTGAATCCACGGCTTGAACGCGGCGTTCAAGATTCAAGTGCAGATGATGCACCGCCAGAGCCGCGCCGACGGCTCCTCCCGCGTCTCCGGAAGCGGGCTGAATCCACAAGCGCTTGAATTTTCCATCGCGGAGGATTTTGCCGTTGGCCACGCAGTTTAGCGCGACTCCTCCAGCCAAACACAAATTCTCCAGACCGGTCTCGGCTGCGAGGGATCGCGTCATCTTCAGGACCACGTCTTCCAGGACCGCCTGGATGGACGCCGCCAGATCCATGTGGCGCTGCGTGAGGAGTTGCTCCGGTTGGCGCGGCGGCCCTCCGAAGAGCCTGTCGAACCGCTCATTGGTCATGGTCAGGCCAACGCAGTAGTTGAAGTATTCGAGGTTGAGGCGGAAGGAACCGTCGGGCTTGACTTCGATCAACCGATCCAGGATCTGCTGAGCGTAGGCGGGTTCGCCGTAAGGCGCGAGGCCCATCAGTTTGTACTCGCCCGAGTTGACCTTGAAACCGGTGTAGTAAGTGAAGGCCGAATACAGCAGCCCCAGCGAGTGCGGAAAGTGAATCTCCCGCTGGATGTCCAGGCGGTTCCCGTCGCCGATGGCGAAGGAAGTGGTGGGCCATTCGCCGACGCCGTCCATGGTCAGCACCGCGGCCTTTTCGAACGGCGACGGGAAGAAGGCGCTGGCGGCGTGGCTCTGGTGATGCTCCGTGAATAGCAGAGATTCGTTCCAGGCGGAGTCGATTTTGCGAAGCTGCTTCATCAGCAGCGATCGCTGGAACAGCTTCTGCTTGATCCATACCGGCATCGACAAACGGAAGGACTCGAAACCGGAGGGCGCAAACGTCAGGTAGGTCTCCAGCAGCCGCTCAAACTTCGGAAAAGGCTTTTCGTAGAAGACAGTATGGTCGACGCCGCCGAGCCGGATGCCGACTTCACGCAGGCAGTATTCTAAAGCGTGGCGGGGGAACGCAGAGTCATGCTTGAGGCGTGTGAAACGCTCCTCCTGCGCCGCGGCGACGATCCGGCCATCTTCCACCAGCGCTGCGGCGCTGTCGTGATAGAAGGCCGAGATGCCGAGAATCCGCATGGGTTAGAACCGGCGCGTTAGAAGAGGGTGTAGATGAAGGGCGCGAGGGCGCTGCCCTGAGCCAGCACCAGCAATCCACCCACGATCAACAGCAGAAAGATTACCGGCAGCAGCCAGTACTTCTTGCGGCCCAGCAGGAATCGGAACAGATCGCGGAACATCGAGTTAGAACTGCTCTTTCATAGTGGATATCGGCCCGGAACGTTCTCTCCAGTAGCTTGCCTGGGGGCTGGGTTGGAGACGAAGAGGGTCGCCGCCGAACAGCCGCATGAGCAGACCGCAAGGCGTAAAAACGGCGTAGAACAGAATGCCGAGCACAACCGGGTTCACAACTAGGCCCATGACGAAGCCCAGAAACAGCCATCCCCGTTTGATCCGCCGCAGTGCCCTTGGAGCGATCGCACCGGTGACCGTCAGCAGCGCGCCCACCGCCACCATCCACCAGACCGGCGGGCGATGGTGGCGCAACATAGGAAGGAAGCTGAGGGCCAGAAAAATTGGGCCGACGGTCAAGCCGAAGCTCCGGTCCGAGGTTTCGCCCTCCGCCAGTTGGGCGTGGAAGCGCGACATCAGATTGCCCTGCGGAGCGGTAGCAGATTCCATACGGGCGGTCTATATTAAAGGGAATCGGAAGAGAGAAAGTGGGAGAGTAGGGTAAAACTCTCAGAAAAGATAAAATTTGTTTAAGGTTACAAGCCCGGCGGAGCGTGTATTCTATGAGTTAGGCTGGCGCGCATGGCTGTAACCACGCAATCCGCAGCGATTCAGAAAGCTCCGGTCGAATCCGGCCCGTTGCCGTTTGAGCCATTGCCCGCTTTTCAGGCCGGGTCCTGGCAGGACGATGCGGAAGCCGCCCAATGCCATGGCAAGCGCATCGGCATCCTGATCGTCACCTACAACGCGGTCACCACGCTCACCAAGGTTCTGAAGCGCATCAGTCCCAACGTCTGGGCCAACGTGGAGGAGATCGCGATCTTCGACGACGCCAGCCAGGATGCGACTTATGAGCTGGCGATGGGCATCAAGGCTCTGCGGCAGTTGCCCAAGCTGGCGGTGCTGAAACACGAGAAGAACCTGGGCTACGGCGGAAATCAGAAGGCCGGCTACCGTTACTTCCTGGAGAAGGGCTTCGACATCGTGGTGCTGCTGCATGGCGATGGGCAGTACGCGCCGGAGATCCTGGCGCGGATGTACCAGCCGATTGTGGCCGGGGAAGCCGACGCGGTTTTTGGCTCGCGCATGATGAAGACTTACGGTGGTCCGCTCAAGGGCGGGATGCCTCTGTACAAGTACGTGGGCAACCGGATCCTTTCCGTTTTTGAAAACGCGGCGCTGGGGCTTGAGCTGACCGAATTCCACAGCGGGTACCGGGCCTACAGCCTGGCTGCGCTGGGCAAGATCGACTTCTCCCGCATGACGGACGATTTCCACTTCGACACGGAGATCATCATCAAGCTGCATCACCAGGGCTTCCACATCGCGGAGGTGCCGATTCCGACCTACTACGGCACGGAGATCTGTTACGTCAACGGCATGCGCTACGCGCGCGACGTGTTTCGCGCGGTGCGGCGCTACCGCAAGACCTGCCGTTCCGTGGCGCGCTATCCGGAATTCGCGGAATACTTCGTCCACTACCCGATCAAGCAGAGCCGCTATTCCAGCCACGATTACGTGCAGCGCATGGTGGGAAGCAATCAGGATGTGCTGGACATCGGCTGTGGCGGTGGAGATTTCGCGGCGGAGCTGAAGAAGAACGGCAATCGCGTAACCGGGGTGGACCAACTGCCGGAACCGGTGAACCGCGAGGCGTTCGAGCAATACTTCAGCGCGGATCTGGACCAGGGGATTGCGCCGGTCGTGGACGCGCTACGCGGCAAGCGCTTCGACCGGGTTCTGCTGCTGGACATTCTGGAACACTTGCGCTCACCGGAGAGGATCTTGCGGGAGTGCCGGGAACTGGCCGGGCGCAACGGGCACGTGATCGTATCCTTGCCGAATATCGCCAACATCAGCGTCCGGCTGATGCTGCTGTTCGGCCGTTTCAATTACACCGAACGCGGCATCTTGGATCGAACCCACGTCAACTTCTTCACGCGGAAAACGGCCCGGCGGCTGTTGGAGAAGAACGGTTACTCGGTGATCGAGGAACGGTCGACGGTGATGCCGTTGGAGCTGGTGCTGGGCCTGGCTCCCGGCGGCGCTCCTATGCGGGTGATCAATCGAGTGCTCGCCGGGTTGACCAAGCTGATGCCAGGTTTGTTCGGGTACCAGACGGTGCTGGTGGCGCAAGCGAAGTGAAGGGGAGTGGGCGAGCCGGAAACCACTTCGTTGACATCCCGCGCGGGCCGGGCTCCGCTCATGAATCGGCGAATCGGGGGTGGATTCGTTTAGACTAGGGTCGTATGCAGAAGACGTTCGAAGCGGTGTACGAGAACGGCGTTCTGCGTCCCTTGGAGGCGCTGGACTTGCCAAACCAGCAGCATGTACGCGTGACGATCGCTTCCGAACCCGCGTGCGACGCCTCGGTCTACTTTAATCCTGATGAATGGGAAGCCTCAAAGCAGGACAACGTCAGCTTGGCCGAGGTGCGGCGGGCGTTATCGTCAATTCAAGGCTCGCTGTCGGAGGCTGTCGTTTCCTCGCGGCGTGAGCGCTTTTAGTCCGGCCAGTGCCCGCCTACTTCCTGGATACCAGCGCCCTCGCGAAGCTATATCACCAGGAACCCGGCACTGAATACGTTGAGCGCTTGGTCGAGCGGGCAGGCAGCTTGGCTCTTATATCGCCCCTGACCTTGGTGGAGATTGAATCTGTTATCGCGATCAAAGGGCGCACTGGGGAGTTAGACGAAGCCGGTCAAGTCTTGTTCCGCCGCAGGCTCCGGGCGGACCTGTCTCAAGGGCGAATCAGGATGGGACCGAGGATCTATGAGAGTGACTATCGGGACCCCCGGAAACTGCTGATCCGGCATGGCGGCTCCATAGCCCTGCGAACTTTGGACGCGCTGCAGCTCGCCTACGCGCTCCGACTGCGGCAGTCGGAAGCAATCGGGACAATAGTCGCGGCCGACAAGAGGCTTTGCCAAGTCGCTGAACTTTGCGGCTGCCCAAGCTTAGATCCGTCCGATCCGAGTTTGGAAACGGCTCCGTAGCCACGGAGGGTGATAAGGTCAAGGGATGAGCGATTCCGTTATCGGTGTCACGCCGCTTGAGGCGCGCTGGCAGACCCACGACCCGTTTCTGTTTTGCGTGCACCACATCGACAACTACCCGAAGGGCAATGAGCGTCTTGGCCCGGCAATGTCGCTCGACGGGCGCGACATCGGGCAGGATTTTGAAGGCCGCGACGGCTGGAGGATGTATCACGGCGAGGTCGTGCCCGGATTTCCCCAGCATCCCCATCGCGGCTTCGAGACCGTCACCATCGTGCGGCGCGGCTACATCGATCATTCGGACTCGCTCGGCGCCACCGCGCGTTTCGGCATGGGCGACGTCCAATGGCTTACGGCCGGAGCGGGTGTGGTGCATTCCGAAATGTTCCCGCTGCTCAACCAGGATGGTCCGAATCCGCTGGAGCTGTTTCAAATCTGGCTGAACCTTCCTGCCAAGAACAAATTGGCGGACCCGTACTTCACCATGTTTTGGGACGGGGACCTACCGCGCCAGCGTTTCACGGATGCGCAGGGGCGGAAGGTCGAGGTAACGGTAATTGCCGGCGCGCTCGACGGAGTTCTGCCGCTGGCCCCGCCCCCGCACTCGTGGGCAGCCGATCGTAACTCTGATGTCGCGATCTGGTCGATCGCCATGGATGCCGGATCAACCTGGACGATTCCCGCTGCTCACAGCGACCGGACCGTGCGGACGCTGCATCAATTTGCAGGGCCGGGGTTGCGTGTGGCGGGCCGCGATGTGCCGGGTCCAGCCGCGATTCAAGTCCGCGCCGATCAGCCGACACATATCGAGGCCGCTCAAGGCGCCGTCGAAATTCTCTTGCTCCAGGGGCAGCCGATTGGCGAGCCGGTGGCGCAATATGGGCCATTCGTGATGAACACGCGTTCGGAATTGGAGCAAGCGTTTTCCGACTACCGGCGAACCCAGTTTGGCGGTTGGCCCTGGCCCGACGGCGCGCCCGTACATTCTCGAAGCCGAGGCCGATTCGCGCGTCACGCCGACGGGCGGATCGAGGAGCCAGAGGTCAAACTAAGCTCGTCGGCTAAGTAGAAGAGGGCGGCCACGCGCAGGAACCGAGCCATTGCTCCGCACCGTAGATTCGGATCGGGAGGTTGTCATTGGAAGAGGCTTGGCGCGCTTGCTCCAACGCCGTTACTGGCCAATGTACGAGTGGCCGACGATCCGTCCGCTGGTCCCGGTAAACACTACTCGGGAGCAGGTCTGATCCTTCCGCTATGAATCTGTTCTAGAGGCGCTCCGGCCACTCTGTGGGGGTCTGCTTGAAAAGCAGAGAAGTAGCGATCGGGTGTCGGCGTGGTCACGTGGCGAGCGGTCGCGCCCTGCGTGCGGCCACTCAGTGAGTGGCGGGCAGCCCAACGATGATGAGAACCGCGTAGTCCTGCTTGTGGCAGCCGTTCACGACGGGCATGGCCGCTCCTGGATTCACCGGAAAACCCGTGGTCCGAACGTTCGCGGGCGAGCACGAGTTGTTAGCTGTCGCCGGCGTGTAGCGTGCGGAGCGGCATCCGAGATGGGTGACATCGTAGAGGGTCGCGCCGTCGGCGAGTTCCCACCGCTGGTTGCCGTCCTTGTCCTTGGGCTGAATTGTCAGCACGGTCGTCACCTTGCGGTCGCCCGTGACGAGGTATTTCCCAGGAGGCAGCGGAAAGGTCGGCTTCTCCATGATCAAGCCGTGTTCCTCCAGCCACCAGTCCGCAGCGTCGAATTTCCACTGTGCCGGCGCCACGCCGCCGTCCGCCTTCAATTGAGGGTAACGGTCCAGCTTGCAACCGCGCGGGCCCGGGTCCTGGCTCCAGACGCCCCATGATTGCGCGCCGTTGCCGGAGGTGGCCCCGGCGTCTCCCAGCGCCGCGATGTACTGCGGCTCGATGAGGACCTTGAACTTCGAGAGGTCTACGCCTGACGCGTGAACCGGCTGCTGCAGGCCGGCCGCCAACATGAGGGATCCCATGGACAGGAGCCGGCGGCTCAAGGACGGCACGAGGTGGCGGACATTCATGCGATTCCTCCTTTGGACGACCTGATGACATCCTACACCAACGCGCGCCCCGGCGCTTGGAGTGTCAATCAGAAATCGAGGTCGAACGTTTCATCGTTTGGTGGCCGCACGGCGCGCGCAAGAAAAAGGCCGAAGACCGTCAAGCCAGGGAAGCGCTCGAGGTGTGATCCCATCGTGCGTACATCATCGAAGCGAACAACGATGTCCGGCGCCGGATCGGCGTACTCCATCATCGATGGAATAGTGTCCAGCACGTTCGGCAGGCGTTAGCCCCTTCTCTCTTGGAATTGTATCCGCAGTCTTCATCGAGCGTGATGAGCGGACGGATGGCGGGCAGTTCCACAGCATTGCCGTGCTCAGTCGCCGCGTTCTGCGGAGCGAAAAAGTATAACCCACGTCTCCGGAACGTTCTGATACTATATCTCGGGACGGTCAAAACTCAGCGGCAGTTGCAGATGCTGTCTTGTAAGGCCGCGCAGGCAAGGATTTGCCTAAAGTGCGATTAAGAGAGCACCGGTCAAGTTAACAGGGGGATGTCATGGAACTGAATTCCATTCGTCGGGCGGCCGTGTTGGGGCTGTGCGGTCTCGCACTGGCAAGCGCACCGGCTGCGCGTGCGCAAGACAAGATGACGGGGCAGTCATTGATTGACCGCCAGCTGATCCTGGATCAGATCACGCGTTACTACTACAACTTCGGCAAAGTGGATCGGCAGAACGAAGAGAGCTTTTATGCCGAGGACGGCGAGTTGATTCTCGGCACCAGGCACTACAAGGGCAAGGAAGGCATCAAGCAGGCATACAACCGTGCCCCCGCGGCGCCTCCGGCTGGCGCGGGACCTTCATCTGGCGCGGCCGCCGCAGCGCCCCCGCGCGAGAGGACCGCTTTCAACGTGGCGATCGAGAATCCGCTGATCGTCGTCCACGGCAACACGGCCACCTCGCAGGTCATTTTCACCGAGTACCGGCAGGACAAGGTGGGCGATCCGATGAAGTTCACGACTCAGGGAAAGGAGTACGCCACGTGGGTCAAGGTGAATGGCCAATGGCTGTACAAGACCCGCCAGATCGCGAGCGGCAGTAACCCGCCGGAAGGCTGGAAGGAATAAGCGCTCGTCGCGTTGGATGCTCCGGCGTCCGAAGTCCTGTCGTTGGTTGTTCAGTTGTTGAACGGAAATCGATTTCTCGATCAAGGAGGTTTAGATGCGAAAACGTTCTCTCTTGTTCCTTTCGTTGCTGGTTCCAGCCTTTTTAGTCCTCGGCGGGTATGCCGTCCTTAAGGCTCAGCAAAAAACTTCTTCGACGCCCAGCGGGAAGCGCTGGTCCGATGCAGCCACCTGGCCTGACAAGAAGGTGCCCGGCAAAGACGCCGCTGTCACCATTGGAAAGGACATGAATGTTGTCCTCGATGTTAGCCCGATGCCGCTGCGCAGTTTGACGATCAACGGCAAACTGAGCTTCGCCGACAATAAAGATCTTGAACTGACCACCGAGTGGATCATGGTGCACGGCGAGTTGGAGATTGGCACGGAAGCCAAACCCCACACGCGCAAGGCGACAATTACCCTCACCGACAACGTCAAAGACGAAGATATGACTGGAATCGGTGGAACGAATGACCGCAGTGACCGCGGGATCATGATGATGGGCGGAACCCTGAACCTGCACGGTAACCGGACGAACTCCTGGACGAAGCTGTCCAAGACCGCCGAAGCGGGCAGCAACTCGATTGAAGTCCTGAACGCCGCTGGCTGGCGGGCCGGCGACGCGATTGTCCTCGCGTCCACGGATTTCGATCCCCATCAGGCAGAGCGGCGCACCATTGCCGCCATCCGTGGCAATACGATCACGCTCGACAAGAAACTCGAGTACATGCACTTCGGCAAGATCACCTTCGACGTGGATGAACGCGGCGAAGTCGGCATGCTGTCGCGCAATATCCTGATCCAGGCTTCGCCTGACGCAGACCAGACGCTCTTTGGCGGCCACATTATGGCGATGAACGGGAGCAAGATGTTTGTCGAGGGCGTCGAGCTCAATCGCATGGGTCAGAACATGCATCTGGCCCGGTATCCCATCCACTGGCATCTGATCGGCGATGCGCAGGGGCAGTACATCAAGAACTCGGCGATTCACGACACCTACAGCCGCTGCGTGACCGTGCATGGCACAAATTACCTGGACGTTGAAAACAACGTGACCTACAACAACATTGGTCACTGCTTCTTCCTGGAGGACGGCGTGGAGCACGGCAACCAGTTCGTGCACAACCTGGGGATCCTCACCAAGTGTCATCCGGACGCGCCGTGCGTCCCCACAAACCTCGCTGCAGCCGGAGAGAGCCGGCCGGCGGTACGGAATGGCCAGCAGGCCAAGGACGTCCTGCTTCCCTCGGACAACACGGCGGCGACTTTCTGGATCACCAATCCGGACAACACGTACCGCGACAATGTGGCGGCGGGTTCCGACTCGAACGGCTTCTGGATGTCATTGCCGGAGCACCCGACGGGTAAGTTCGAAGGCACGGAGATCAGTGCGAAGACCTGGCCGCGCCGGACGCCGTTCCGCGAGTTCAAGGGCAACGTTTCCCACTCCAACTACGACGCGTTCATGTTCGACCGAAACGTTGCGACCAATGGCACTTTCAGTGTGACCGGCAGCTCGCATACCGGCCATGAAAATCCCGCTGACCCGAACAGCAAGGCGGTGGAATCGGTCTTCCAGGATCTCACCGGCTACAAGAACCGGAATGGCGCCATCTGGGGCCGCGGTGAGCTGCACGTATTCAAGAACGTGAAGCTGGCCGACAACGCTTTCGGCTTTACGCACGCGTCTGGCGAATTCGGCCGTTACGCCTTTACGTCAAAGGTCATTGACTCGCTGTTCGTGGGCGAAACCGAGAACGTCGGCAACCCTAGGACGGACGCGGAAAAGGCTTACGGCCGCAGCTTCCCGAAGGTCGATCTGCCGGATTACCCGATCCACGGCTACGAGTACTACGATTACCGCCATGACGTGGTGAATACCACCTTCGTGAATTTCCAGGACAACGCCACTCGCAAGTCGGGAGCGATTTCTGTCCTGTTTTATGCCAGCTTCGGGGTCAGCTCCAACAACGCCGTCGATCACGTGAAATTCGTCAACTCCAAGCCGGTGTATTTCCCGCCGATGGAGCGTAAGTGGGCCAACGATAACGGAGGCAGCACGGCCTATACGACCGCGGCGATCCGCGACCATGATGGCTCGTTCGGCGGTGGTCCCGAATCCTACGTTCTCATCAATGACGGCGTCCACGACAGCATCGCAGTCGACACAGAAGCCTGTGAGATCAAGCCCACCTGGAACGCTGCTGTGTGCAAGGGCGATGTTGGGCGAATGAACATCGGCGGCGCCGGCGGCGGTGGCGGCCGTGGCGCAGGTGGCGGCCGTGGCGCAGGCGCCGGTCCCGTCTATGGCCAAGGCGGCGCTCCCGCAGGTGCCGCGTCCTGGCGCTGGTAGAGGCGGTGCTGCGGTAGCTGGCGGTCCTGGCGCTGGTAGAGGTGGCCCCGGTGGTCCTGGCGCAGCTCAGAGTGCCGGTCCTGGTGGTGGCGCCGGCGGCAGAGGAGGAGCTGGTGGACCTGCTCAGCCGCCAATCGTTCTCAGCCGCAATGGCAAGGACTACACCGTGACGAACGGCACCGTACGAGCTGGTACCGAAATCAAGGTGACCACCGAAAGGCCGTCTGTGTCCCTCTCCCTGACGGAAATGGAGAAAGGCTCGTGGGTGATCTTTGATCTGCCGGGATTCACCACCGCAGCCTCGGGTACGCAGCAGAACAGCCTGGATGCACTGCGCAAGGCCAGTGAAACCTCGTACTTCAAGGACAAGGGTGAACTCTGGGTCAAGGTTGTCTCCCCCGGTGACCCCGGCAACGGCGCCCCTGGTGGTGGAGCCAGCATCAGCGTCAGCAAGGATGCTGCCGCTGTTGCTGCTGCTGCTCGATAGGCAAGTTGCCCCAGCTCCGTAAGGAAGAGCCCTCGGCGCAGGCCGGGGGCTTTTTGTTCGGAGCGCTTTTGGGGATTGCCCCCTCCCTGTCCGCCAAGTCCCTTGCCAGCCCCGCTGGAACTTGATATTGTGGTTCAGCTTGCTTGATAGCGATTTACACCGATGGTCGAGGTTTAACGATGCGAAAACGTTCTCTCCTGTTCCTTTCGTTGCTGGTCCCAGCCTTTTTGGGCCTCGGCGGATATGCCGTCCTCAAAGCGCAGCAAAAAACTTCATCGACACCCAGCGGGAAGCGCTGGTCTGATGCAGCCACCTGGCCTGACAAGAAGGTGCCAGGCAAAGACGACGTTGTCACCATTGCGAGGGACATGGACGTTGTCCTCGACGTCAGTCCGCCGGAGCTGCATGGTTTGACGATCAACGGCAAGCTGAGCTTCGCAGATAACAAAGATCTCGAACTGACCACCGAGTGGATCATGGTGCATGGGGAGTTGGAGATCGGCACGGAAGCCAAGCCCCACACGCGCAAGGCGACAATTACCCTCACTGACAACGTCAAAGACGAAGATTTTGGTGGAATGGGGGGAAATGACCGCAGTGACCGCGGGATCATGATGATGGGTGGAACCCTGAACCTGCACGGTACGGAGAAGAACTCCTGGACCAAGCTGGCAAAGACGGCCGCCGCGGGCAGCAACACCATCGAAGTCTTGAACGCCGGTGACTGGAGAAAAGGTGACGTGATCGTCCTCGCGTCCACGGATTTCGATCCCCACCAGGCCGAGCGGCGAACCATCACCGGCGTCTCCGGAAACGTGATTACGCTCGACCAGAAACTCGAGTACATGCACTTCGGCAAGATCACCTTCGACGTGGATGAACGCGGCGAAGTCGGCATGCTGTCGCGCAATATCCTGATCCAGGCTTCGCCTGACGCAGACCAGACGCTCTTTGGCGGCCACATCATGGCGATGCTCGGGAGCAAGATGTTTGTCGAGGGCGTCGAGCTCAATCGCATGGGTCAGAACATGCATCTGGCGCGGTATCCCATCCACTGGCATCTGATCGGCGATGCGCAGGGGCAGTACATCAAGAACTCGGCGATTCACGACACCTACAGCCGCTGCGTGACCGTGCATGGCACAAATGACCTGGACATTGAAAACAACGTGACCTACAACAACATTGGTCACTGCTTCTTCCTCGAGGACGGCGTGGAGCACGGCAACCAGTTCGTGCACAACCTGGGGATACTGACCAAGTGTCATCCCGACAAGCCATGCGACCCTACAAACCTCGCTCCCTTCGGATCGACGGACGGCACGAACTTCAAGTCGGACGGCCAGAACGCCAAGGACATCCTGATCCCTTCCGACAACACGGTGTCGACTTTCTGGATCACCAATCCGGACAATATTTACCGGGACAACGTGGCCGCGGGGTCCGACGCGACAGGTTTCTGGTTCGCCTTCCCGGAGCATCCGACGGGTAAGTTCGAAGGCACGGAGATCAGCAAGACAACCTGGCCGCGCCGGACCAAGGTGCGGGAGTTCAAAGGCAACGTCTCCCATTCGAACTTTGACAGTTTCATGGGTGACCGCGCCCCCAGGGCCGATGGCCATTTCGCCGTCGGCGGGTATATTGCCCAGGCCAATCCCGCTGACGCGAACAGCCCTCAAGTGGAGTCGGTCATCGAGGATTTCACCAGCTACAAGAACCGCAATAACGGCATCTGGGCCCGCGGTGAAATGCATCTGTACAAGAATCTGAAGATGGCCGACAACGCCGTCGGCTTCACGCATGCGTCCGGCAACAGCGGCCGTGCCCCCTATACGTCACGGGTGGTGGATTCGCTGTTCGTGGGCGAAACCGAGAACGTCGGCAACCCGCAGACGGACACGGAAAAGGCTTACGGCCGCAGCTTGCCGGAGCCCAAAGTCCCGGATTTCCCGATCCGCGCCTACGAGTTCTACGACTACCATCATGAGCTGGTCAACGACACCTTCGTGAATTACCAGGACAACGCCACCCGCAAGACGGGAGCGATCTCTTACCTGCTGTTTACCAGCTTCGGAATGAGCTCCAACAACACTGTAGAGCGCGCGAAATTCATCAACGCCAAGCCGGTGTATTTCCCGCCGATGGAGTATAAGTGGAGCAACGATGATTACGGTAGTGGGAGCTATAGATCCTCGGTGTTCCACGACAAGGACGGCTCGGTCGGCGGTGTCCCCGATTCCTTTATCGTCATCAACGGCGGAATCCCACTCGACGACGCCTGCCAGGAGAAGCCGACCTGGAACGCTGCCGTGTGCAAGGGCGACGTCGGGCGGATGACTATTGGCGCCGGCGGTGGTGGCGGTCGTGGCGCAGGTCGCGGCGGAGCGCCCGGTGGCGCTCCCGCAGGAGCCGGAGGTCGTGGCGGTGCGCCCGGTGGCGCTCCCGCAGGAGCGAGAGGTCGCGGCGGTGCGCCGGGTGGCGCTCCCGCAGCAGCCGGAGGTCGCGGCCCTGTTGTTGGTGCAAGGACTGGTCGCATCGGAGAGCCTGGGCAGCCGATAGCCGTTCTCAGCTTCAACGGCAAGGATTTCCCCGTCAGCGGCGCAACCAACGTCCGAGCAGGCACCGAGTACAAGGTAACCACCGAAAGGCCGACCCTGTCCCTCAGCGTGTCGGAACTGGATGCCGGTTCGTGGGTGATGTTCGAGCTGCCGGGATTCACCACCGCAGCCTCGGGTGCGCCGCAGGACAGCCTGGATGCACTTCGCAAGGCCAGTGCCACCTCGTACTACAAAGGCAACGGTGAGCTTTGGGTCAAGCTTGTCTCCAGCGGTGACGTCCTTGGCAGCGGCCCTACCAGCGGCCCCAGTGGCGGAGCCAGCCTCCTGGCCAGCCGGTAAGCAACGCCAGCCGGTAAGCTGAACCCTGCTGTTTGAGCATGAGCCCCCGGCGCAGGCCGGGGGCTTTTTTCGTTCCGAGCGCTTTCGGGAAAGCCCCCCTCCCTGTCCGCCAAGTCCCTTGCGGACAACGCTTTAATGTGCGATACTTCCGGCTGCGGCAAGATGTCGCAGTCTGTCCGCGATGTCTCGACCATGGAGGTTTAACGATGCGAAAACGCTCTCTCTTGTTCCTTTCGTTGCTGGTTCCAGCGTTTTTAGTCCTCGGCGGATATGCCGTCGTTGAAGCTCAGCAAAAAGAAGCTCAGCAAAGAACTTCTTCGACGGCCAGCGGGAAGCGCTGGTCCGATGCAGCCACCTGGCCTGACAAGAAGGTGCCAGGCAAAGACGACGTTGTCACCATTGAGAAGGGCATGGACGTGGTCCTCGATGTCAGTCCGCCGCCGCTGCACGGTTTGACGATCAACGGCCAACTGAGCTTCGCGGATAATAAAGATCTTGAACTGACCACCGAGTGGATCATGGTGCACGGGGAGTTGGAGATTGGTACGGAAGCCCGCCCCCACACGCGCAATGCGACCATTACCCTGACCAATAACGTCCCGGGTGAAGACATTGAAACCATGGGTGACCGCGGGATCATGCTCATGGGCGGAACCCTGAACCTGCACGGTACTCAGAAAAACTCCTGGACCAAGCTGGCCAAAACAGCCGCCGCGGGCAGCGACTCAATCGATGTCATGAATGCCGCTGGCTGGAAAAAAGGCGACGTGGTTGTAGTCGCCTCAACGGATTTCGATCCCCACCAGGCAGAGCAACGAACCATTTCCCGCATCGCTGGAAACGTGATTACGCTGGACCAGAAACTTGAATATATGCACTACGGTCAAGTCACCTTCGGCGTGGATGAGCGTGGTGAAGTCGGCATGCTGACACGCAATATCAAAATCCAGGCTTCAGCCGACGCAGAGAAGTCATTCAGCGGCGGGCATGTGATGGCGATGGCCGGCTCAACCATGAAAGTCTCCGGTGTCGAGTTCTATCGAATGGGTCAGCACGAGAACCTGGCGAGGTATCCGATCCATTGGCATCTGGTCGGCGATGCGCCGGGGCAATACATCGAGAACTCCGCGATTCACGACACCTACAGCCGCTGCGTGACGGTGCATGGTACGAACGATGTGCGGGTTGAGAACAATGTGGCGTACAACAACATCGGTCACTGCTACTTCCTCGAAGATGGCGTGGAACACGGGAACCAGTATCTGAACAACCTGGGGATGCTGACCCGGTGCAATCCCACCCGGCCCTGTGATTCGACCAACGCTCTTAACGGCTCCGGGGCCGGTCAGAATGACAAGGATCAGTTGATTCCTTCCGACAACACGGCGTCCACATTCTGGATCACCAACCCCGACAATACGTACCGCGGGAATGTGTCCGCGGGTTCTGAGGCAACAGGCTTCTGGATGGCTTTCCCAGAACATCCAACGGGTAAGTTTGAAGGCACGGAGATCAGTAAGGCTACCTGGCCCCGCCGGATGCAACTGAAGGAGTTTTCCGGCAACGTCTCCCACTCCGACGTCGACGGGCTGATGTTCGATCGCGGCCCCAATGCACAGGGTAAATTCAACCTTGGCGGGAACACGTATCTGCCCTATACGGATCCCGGCGACACCAACAGCGCGAGGCTGGAAGCGGTGATCAAAGACTTCACCAGCTACAAGAACAGTGGCGCTGCCATCTGGGCCCGTGGCGAGAATCATGTGTTCACCGGCCTGAAGCTGGCCGACAGCGGTATCGGCTACACACACGCGTACCCTGGTGTGGCCCCGTACCACGGCGACTATACCTCGAAAGTCGAGGACTCCCTGTTCGTGGGCGAAACCGACAATAAAGGCACCCCCAAAACCGAAGCGGAAATCGCGTATGGTCGAAGCATGCCTCGCAAGGACGCGGATTACCCGATCCGCGGCTACGAATACTACGACTTCACGCACCATGTGATCAATACCAAGTTCGTCAATTTTGTGGACAATGCCACTCGCAAAACCGGAGCCATCTCTTACCTGCTGTACACCAGCTTTCCAATCAGCACCAACAACGATGTCCAAGGCCTGAAATTCGAAAATGCCAAGCCGGTGTATTTCCCACCGACGGAGGATCGCCGCTGGTCCTTCTCCGGTGAATTCGGAAGGTTTTCAGGCTGGACTGGCGCGGTGTTCCACGATATCGACGGGTCGGTCGGCGGCGTCCCCGATTCCTATATTGTGATTGACAACGGGATCGCGGACGATCCTCAACACTGTCAAATCAAGCCGGACTGGAACGCTGCCGTGTGTAAGGGCGATATGGGGCGCATGCAGATTGGCGCCGCCGGTGGCGGAGGTCGTGGCGGAGGCGCCGGCGGTCGTGGCGGAGCTGCCGGTCCTGGCGCTGCCGGAGGTCGTGGCGGACCTGGCGCAGCCGCGGGCCCCGGCGCGCCTGGCGGTCCTGCCGTAGCTGCCGGTCCTGGCGGTCCTGCCGTAGCTGGAGGTCCTGGCGCAGCCGGAGGTCCTGGCGCTGCTGGAGGTCGTGGCGGAGCTGGCGGTAGAGGTGCCGCTGCTCCACCGATCGTTCTCAGCCGCAATGGTCGGAAACTTACCGTCAGCGGGGACACCACGGTACTCGCCGGTACCGAGATCCGGGCGGAAAGCGAAGCGCCGACCCTGAACATTAGCTTACGGGAGCTGGACAACGGCTCATGGGTTATCGTCGAATTACCGGGATACTCCACCGCAGCCGCGGGCACGGCACAAACCAGCATGGATGCACTGCGCAGCGCCAGCAGCACCTCGTACTACCACGGAGAAGGCACACTTTGGGTAAAGCTTGTCGCTAACGGTGGCGGCGCCCGTCCCGGCGCTGGCGGTCGTGGCGGCGTACCTCCAAGCAGTATCCAAGTCAGCAGGTAAGCTGACCACTGCTGTATTTAAGGAAGAGCCCTCGGCGCAAGCCGGGGGCTTTCTATTCTGGGGGCTTTCTATTGGAGATAAGCCCCGCTTGAGAGAGCCCCGCGATCCAGGTCGACACGGCCGGAACTGCGAAGTTCATCCAAAGCCTTCAACGGGTCTTAAACGCGTATTGCGACGAACGTAAGCGGACCGCCTGGGGAGATCGACGGTGGAATGCGGCAAGGCGAAAGCTCAATAACATCAGCGAAAACTGCGAACCATACACGGCGTTCTGCAAGTCCGAGCGCATGCCGGCCGAGTCACGCGCAACCCGGAGAGAGCGCTCGCGGCGTCCCCGTTGTTCGCCTGTTCGAGGCACTGGCTCGGACGCTCAAGGTCAGCCCTGCGGAGTTCCGTGCATACATGCAGGAGGTTGAACTGACGGTATCCTCGGAGCGCATGAGCTAAGGACTGGCATCCGGCAGGTCGGCATAAGAGCGATTCTTCCCGTTTCGCTGGAGAGCTATGCAGGTTCACCGAACCAACGGCGACCTTCCCTTCTCTTCAGTCACCATGCCGCGGACACGCCGCGCCATATCAGTCACCATGCCGCGGACAGGTCGCCCCCATATCAGTTCTCCGTCGGGGTTTTCTCGATGTGCTCGATGACGATAGTCTCGATCGTAGCCTTGTCCTTTTTGAGTCGCAGCCCGAGGGATTGAACGCTTTCAAAGATAGAGCCCCCTTCTGGGTCCGCCGGCGGCGGCGGAGCGGCACGAGGGATCTTGCCGGGCATGGGCCCCTGGACCATTCGCGTCACGTTCTGCGAGGGGACGTCAAATCCGATCTCATACGTCCCAGTAAGCCCGGTCCGATCAACAACCGGCCCATTGACCATGGACGTCAGTTTGTTTGCGAGCTGGGCCATGGTCGCCTTGGGGATTTCCATGTGCAACCATCCGGCCGTAGGGTTGCCGCGGCGATCCGATACCTGCGAACCGTCTCCGCGACCGCCGGCCGGCCAGATGCGAACGGGCGCTGCGTCGTCGAACCCTCCGACACCGGCGACGAACCCGCCTTCTGTCGCCTTAGGGAGAACAGGCTCGACTCGAGGATCGTCCGGAGGCACCTCCTTGACTTTCGGCCCGCCCTTGGCCACGATCAACGCGTAAACCGGCATTTCCTCGTTTTCCCGCCGGACCTTGAGTCCGAAGCGCTCGGCCAGCAGGGCCTGCAGCATCTCCGGCACCTTGGTGGTAGAGACCCTGCAGGGACGTTCATCGCTTGCGCAATGCATCTGCTCCGGCACCGCACCCTGCGGAATCGTCGCCTGAATATCAAAAACATCAATTGGCCCCCCAACCCAATCCGGGCCCCCCGTGAGCTGAAACGGCTTGATGCGGTAGGCGATCAGGATCAGGTCGCGCAGCGACATGAGCTTGAACTCGACGCGCCCCCCATCAAGGAACATCCCCATTCGAAAACCCGTGACGATCGGGAGTTGGAGGGGCGGTGAAGGCCGCACGGAAGCGACTTCAAATTTCAGGACTGACTCGGCTTGTGCCCGCAGTTCAGGAGCGTTGGTGATGCCAAGAATCACCGGAATCGCGACCGCCAGGATTCCGGCGAGCACCAATCCCACCTTCTTTGGCAGATTCAGGTTCAGCATGGGCCGGTTCGCCATGATCGCCTCAATTCTTTTCTTGAGATTTGCCCCCGTCACGCCCGCGACGCATTTGAGCGGCGATTGCAAGTACAGCTCGCAAACCTTGAGGATTCCCTCCGCGTAGGCTTCCGCTGCGCTCCCCATACGCAGCACCTCTTCGTCGCAGGCCCGCTCGCGCTCGTCCATCAAACGGGCTCCCAGCCACCAGACCAAAGGATGAAACCAGAACACAGCCTCAACAACCATGTGCATCGACGTCGCCAGATTGTCGCGGCGTCGAACGTGACACAACTCGTGGGCGAGAATTGCCTGGAGTTCGGCTGGCGCGAGGCGATCCCCAATGCCGTCCGGCAACAGCAACACTGGACGGAATACGCCGAACACTCCAGGCTCAATGATCGATGCCGAAGACAGCGCCAGAACGCCGATCCCCAAAGGCACCGGCGACCCCGCGTGGACGGCAACCCGTATTCGCCGCCATCGCACCCACCACGAGAACACCAAAGCACCGCAGCCAATCGCCCACACCGCAACCCCGATTGGAACAACCCCAGCGCTCGGAACAACCCAAGTCCCCGATTTCGACGCGTGCGGCATCGCTACCGCTCCTAGCGAAACTTCGGCCACAAAAGGCTCATTCACCTGCTCGACGATAACCGGTACGCGCGTGGGCGCAGGCACGGCCACCGAATGCCGTCCAACCAGCCCACCAACCAGCATCAGCAGCGAAAAAGGGACCAGAAACTTCGCCGAAGCCGCCAGCCACAGACAATACCGCGCGTGCGCCCGGTTGTTTCTCAAGAGCAGAGTCAGGAGACCAGCGATTCCAGCAAACAGCGTGGATTGCCACAGGTGGTTTGCGATGGGTAGGAAGCCGCCCGGCAGTGGCAAACTTGGAGTCATTCCGGCTTCTCCTGTTTCGCAGCTCTTTGATGCACGGCTTTGCGCAGCGCGGCGCGGGCCTCGCGCAGTTCCTCCGGAGTCAGTTTCCCCGACTCGATCAGGTGCGTCACGATCGGCAATCGCCTGCCGCCGAACAGCGCCACCAAATCGTCGATCATGCGATGCTGCGCGGAATCGCGTGAAACCAACGCCTCAAAGACATGCGCGTTCCCGAACTTGCTGGTGCGCCGTATGGCTTTCTTTGCTTCGAGCCGGTACACAACCGTCTGAACGGTTGTGTAGGCCAGCCGTTCGTCCTTGGGGAATGCCTCTAGCAATTCGCGAATGGAGCACGGCCCCTTGCTCCAGAGCGGCTCCATGATTTGGAGCTCTAACCGAGTGAGCTTCGGCAGGGGCATGGCAGATTCAATCTACTACAGGATACGGTAGATTGCAAGCCCTTTCTCTGGATTGGCGAGGTGCATCTCGACGTTGTTTCCGCCGAGAAATGGGGTCTTACGTCAATTTGACGAGGAGTCGCCGATTCGTTGATTTGCAGCGCGGTCAGCGCTCCGAGTGGATCGCGCCACTCGTACAAAGCAAGGTCGACTGGGCCTAACGCCAAGTGAGCACCAGCTTCATCCAACGGCCGCGCCGGAGACGGCGTTCGAGGAGGTGGTCGTTAATGTTGGAGAACGTCCCTCAGAACGCGCTATCCGCACTGCGGGTAGACGGGATCGTCAGAAAGTGCCCAGGAGACACGTTTGGGGTGTTTACAGTTTCGAGCAGGCGTCAAGTGCGAGCGTCTTTTCCATTGACATGGTTTTGGCCTGATCGGGAAAGCCGTACACATGAACAGTGAAGTAAGAGCCGCCCTTCTTCACATACAATGCTGTCGCAAGACCGGACTTGTTTCCGGCAGGGAAGGAGTAGGCCGCGTCGTCACAAACGCCGTCAGCGGGCTCGGCCTTCTCGCTGCTGACGATTGGCGTCTTTGCATAGCCGAATGCGCGCGCGTTGCTGATGACCACCGCGACTTTTTTCGCGCTGGTCGAGTTTGGCTGGTTAGGCGCGGACCATCCGCACATGGCGGGCGCAAGCCGCTGCGCTGGATCGACGTTGGTACCAAGGACCGCACTCACCTGTGCTTGCGTGAGCAGGGAGCACGGATCGGTTGCAGGGCCCGCGGCGTACGCTGGCCGGGAACTGCACAGCGCCAAGGCGAAAAGGGTTCCGACGATCACGCTTGCTGTTGGTTTCGAGTCCATATTGTCACCTCTTTGCAATTAGCCGCCCGCTGAGCTTGAATGTATCACGGCCTGCGCTCAGCAGTCCCTGAGGGCCCTAGAGCGAACCCTGCCACGTGCCGGTTACATTTTGGGCCAGTAACATCACGGTGCCTCAAATTTCGCCCGTTCTGCCGCGAGAAACTCTTCGACCTCTTCCCCGTAGTCTCCGTTTAATTCCCAGTTCGGCATCCCGTGATCCACCAGCGCCTTCGCGCAGCCGACCCAATCTCCAGAATCGGGATCGTTATTTCGTGACGCCCACTGTAGAGTACCGTTCACGTTGCCGCCGAAGCCGTGCTGTTCGGTCCAGCTTGCGTCGTGATCGAGAAGGAATCGCGTCATCTCCGCATTGCCCTGAAATACGGCGAGATTCAGTGCCGAAGCGCTCCAGTCGCCTCCGCGAACGGCGATCGGCCACCCGACTCTGACCATCACTTTCACGGCATCCGTGGACCGGCCCTCCATCGAGGCCGGAAGCTGCTGGAGTTGCATTGAAGAGAGCGCCTGGAAAATTTCGGGCCATTCGGCGAGAATCCGGCGTGCCTCGCCTTCATCGGCGCGTGCGCATGCCGCTACGAACTGATCTTCGACGCTCAGGATTTCGCTGGCGGCCGCTGCGGCCAAGGCCTCGGCCACGTCAGGCAATCCGTTTTGCAGCGCGAAGCGGTAGGCCGAAATGCCCTGTGCGGTTTTCGCGTTTGGATCGGCGCCGGCCGCGAGCAGGGCTTCTACGTGCGGACGGGAGCGATGCCGCCGAATCGCCCAAATCAGCGCACTCGGTAGCGTATTAGAAAGGCTGCCCACGTCCCTGGTATAGGTGAGCAGTAGCTTCAGTCCCTCTAAATCATCGCGATCGAGGATATGATGCACGGCGTTGGTATTTTCGACGCGAGCCCCGGCTTGTAGGAGCAGGCCCAGGCAGGTCAGGTCAGCGGTCTCTGTCGCGTGATAAAGGGATTCATTGTCGTTGGGATTCGCGCCGGATTCCAGTAGCATGCGAGAGAGTTCGGAGTCATGATTCTTCCCCGCGGCGCCGTAAAGCGCACTGAGCGGATGGCCACCGGGCTTGTGCGACCAAGTCTGGTTGGGATCGGCCCCGGCTTGGAGCAGGAGGCGCCCGCAGCTTCTAAGGCGGTCGCGAAACTCGGGCAGCCGAACGAGCGACGAATGGGTTACGGCGACCAGCGGCGGCATGCCGAGGGGATTCTTGCAGCCGGGGCAAATCCACGCATTGCCAATTCGGTTTACACAGCCGGGATCAGCGGCGATCGCTTGGCGAACTGCGGCTTCATCGCCGCTTGCGCAAGCCAGAAACAGTTCTCCCTGGCCGAGTTCAGGACGCTCGGCCAACAGGCGCGCGGCGAGCGCCGGACGGGGCCGGTCATTCTCATGGCCATAAACGTAATGCAGCCACAGCGGCACGGCGTCCTTACGATCCCTCGAGTGCTTACTGATCCGCCAGTCGACATAGTTCTTCAGGTTGCGCCAACTCGGCCAGCCATACTCGCGAGCCAGGCAGAATTGCGCGTCGTGGAGCTTCAAGCCGAGCGCGAGTACGGCCGCGTCATCCTGGCCTTCCGCAGCGGGCAGGAACTGACGGACTCTGGCCAGCGCGGCCGGGTCGCCGTTCTGGTAGGAACGCAGCAAATCCTTCGCCTGCTTCTTGAGATGCTCAAAGTTCGGGTTTTCGGGTAACCGGGGCACTGAATCCTCCATGCTTATTTGCCGAGGGCCCGCCGCGCCGGCTGCACAAAGGTTCAGACACGAAACAAAGCCTGAAGAGGCAAGTGGGTTCAACCCTGTCCGCGGGCCCGGATGCGGCTTGCAACCGCAGTTTCATCTTAAAGCGGATCGATCTCTCGGGTCAATGCTGAGGAGGGCCAGGGGGTCGACCGCGGATTTTTGACTTCCACGTGCAGTGGAGATTGCAAGCCTTTTTCTCCGGATTGGCGAGGTGCATCTCGACGTTGTTTCCGCCGGGAAATGGGACCTTACGTCAATTTGACGAGGAGTCGCCGATTCGTTGATTTGCAGCGCGGTCAGCGCTCCGAGCGGATCGCGCGCGACTCGGACGAATCGGTCCGCGGCCGCCTGCGCTCCGACCTCGGTACGTGTTGCCCGCCATCCACTCCAGCACGGGAGTAACAGCGGCCGGTATAGAGTGCCTACCGGTATAGAATGCCTTAGATGAAGCGCACCCTGATTGCCCTCGCCCTCGCTAGCGGCATCGGTGCTTATGCGCAGCCTAGCCAGAGTATGCTCGTGTTTCAACCGGCTCTGGCTGAACTTGCATCAATTCCTCAGGGCGAAACCTACCGCCGCAGCGTTAAGGCGGCTCCGGGCCTCGACCCGGCGACTCTCAACGCGATCGCGATGTTACAATCGGAAAGACAAACAACCCGAAGAAGAAACGCTAACCACTGAAGGAGGAAATTGATGAAGTTTACGCTTTTTCTGCTTGCAGGAATCCTCAGCGGGCAGACCGTCGAGCAGTTCAGCGGACATCACTACACCGGCACGCCATGCTCCAGTCCATCGGGCGGCGTCAATTGTGCCTATATCGCCCAACCCCAGGGCACTACCAACGATCCCTATGCCTCGTACCTGTACATCACCGACGGCGGAGACGGCATCCATTCGACGGGGATCACTTTCACGTTCAACCCCAGATCCCCGACCGCTCCCCCTGAGTACCTAAGTGGTACCGGCAGCGCTCAGATCACGTTCCAGGACGGAGGGGGACATTCCAACACCTACAACGTCCCGGTATGGACCTGCACGTTTATGGGTCCGGGAACTACGAGTTTCAATCAGTACCAGACTGGCTACGTCGAAAACTGCAGCGGGAACGACGTGAACGGCAATCCTGTATCGACGGTGAAGAACTTCCTGTTCTACAAAGCGTCGAGCCGCGCAGGTACCTTCTGGCAGCTACGCGATAACGGCGCGGACGCGACGGCCCAGGTCCTCTACTACGGTCCTGTCGTGCCTCCTACTCCTCCGCCTCCGCCGCCGCCTCCTCCTCCGCCGGACGACAGTGCGATTGGGGTTGAGCATTGAATTCATTTCGGGAGCGGCATATCGCTCCAACCCATACCAGAACTCAGCGGCAATACGGAGTTGGGCCTTTGAAGGGATGGGGCGAATCCGCCTAGCCCTATCCGTCAGCATTCTGAGCGAATAACGCGCGACTCGTATAAAGCTGGGATTGGTGACGCGGGTCTGAAGTCTGAACGCAGGAAGTCACCCCCGGTGAACCGGCGCTCACGGCATTCAAGCCGACGCCTGTCGAAATGCCCCTCGCCGGCTCCGCGATCCCGGCTTGGGCGTGACCCAGGAGCCGTGAACCCTCTCTAGTTCGTCGACTTCGGCTTCTGGTAGGGGTGGTTGACGTACTTCTGCGCTTCTTCCCAGGTGAACGTGGGACCGCACTTCGGTCCACTTGGGATTCAGATCGCCCGTGAGCGAATCGCAAAAAGCGTTCATGGCGGCGGACCAGTTGTTTTGGAGGAAGAAAGTTCCCCGATCCGGTAGTGCGCCAGCAAGCTGTTCTTGACCACGTCCAACGCCCTCTGATTATCGGCCAACGCTTCGGCGTATCCGCCAACTTCGATGTGCTGCTCGCCCTTCAGCTGTTCGCCCTTCAGCTATGGATACGCCGGAACCGGTGCTAGACTTAAAGGCGGCCTGTGTGCCGCAGGACCCGGTTGCCGCGGTGGTCTGAATCTCCACTTCCCGTCTTGGTCCCCATATCCCGAGGGGGACATATTTGAAAATACATCTCGTAAACCCAAGTGACTCGGCGTTCGGAACGGCCGTGATCACTCCGCGCTGGTTGTTTGTTCTTGCTGCTGCAACTCCTGCCGAATTCGGCGACCCCGAAATCTGCGACGAAACTTTGCAGCAATTGGATCCGGCTCGCATCGGTGCGGGCGATGTCGTGGGCATCGGCATTCACACCGGAAACACGCTTCGCGGTTATGAGGTCGGCCGTATTGCCAGGGAGCGCGGCGCGCACGTGGTGTTCGGGGGTATCCACGCAAGCCTCTATCCGCAGGAGGTTCTCGAATTGGGCCACGCTCATACGGTCGTAAAAGGGGACGGTGACCTGGCGTGGGGCGAGGCGCTCCGCGATATTCGATCCGGAGTAGCTCGGGAAATTTATGAAGGCGGCCGGGTCGATCCGGAACAGTTTAAGGCGGCCCGCTGGGATCTGCTGCCGCCGAACAAGTACATGTGGGGCTCCGTGCAGACAGTGCGGGGATGCGCCAAGCACTGCTCGTTTTGCTCCGTGTGGCGCACCGACGGACAAAAGCCCCGTCAGCGCTCTTCGGATGGCGTGATCGAAGAAGCGGTGGAGCTGCGGCGGCTCGGTTTTCGTTTTATCGCGCTTGCCGACGACAATTTTTATCCCGTGACGTTCACCGATTTGAAAAACGCCGAGCGGCAGGGGAATCAGGAAAAGCTTTCGCAATTGAAGGCCATTCGCGCCGAACGGTTTGAGCTGATGGCGCGGCTGGCCGAACTGCCCAGGGATCTCACTTTCTTTACGCAAATCACCATGGAAGCGGCCGAGGACACCGAGTTCCTGGACGCGATGCGCAAGGCGCGCATTCGAGGAGCGCTGGTGGGTATCGAGGCGGTAACTGCCGAAGGCCTCAAGTCCGTCTATAAGGATTTCAATTTGTTCGGCGAAAGTCTGATTGAACGGCTGAAGGTCTTCCAGCAGCACGGCGTTCACGTCCTGGGGTCGTTTATTTTCGGGCTCTCCACCGACCGGCCGGATACTTTTGACGCCACCCTGGAGCTGGCGCACAGATCCGGCTTGACCTTCGCGCAGTTCGTCATGTTGACCCCGTTTGCGGGAACCGTGGATTTCGAAAAATGGGAGAAAGCGTTTGGGGAAGACGTTCCCCAGGTGGAAGGCAACCCCATCACACGGTATTGGCTGATCCCGCCTGACAAACGGCCCAAGATGTTCATGCCGCACCCGACCATGACTTCCGAAGAAATGCGCCGGCGCACGCAGCATGTGTGGGATCGCTTTTACAGCTTTGCGGCAGTCTGGAAGCGATCCCGTTGCACGCCCAATCTACGCGCTCGCCTTGCATTCGTGTTCATCTCCAAGCTCTACCGCCAGATGTACGCCAGCACCGGCATCGCCACCGATAGCGCGCGACGCAGCCGCGCCAACCGTTGGGCGCGTTGGTTGGCGGTTCCATGCCGCAAGTTATTTCGCGGCAGTCTAATGCCCGCGCTCCAAGTTCCTCCGCGGCGGGACCGTGAACAGCCGCTGGTCGCCGAACAAGCCGCCGAACCGGCAGCCGGCGCCTTTAGCATCATTCGTTAAGCCCCCTGCAACGCGACCCGTTACCGGAGAACACAGTTTGGCGGTTGGGCCCGGCGGACGGCAGGGGCCGGTGGTAAAGCGAAGCTCGTCGGCCTCGTAAAAGGGCGTGCGCACTGCCGATACAGTCCTGATTTGTTCTCAACAAGAATTAGCCCCTTCCCTCGTGCCGAACAGCCTGGGTGATACAGTGATAGCCGTGACGGTAAACCGCACATTGCGCACTGCAGCGGCCATGCTGCTCTTAACGGCGATTCGAACTTCCGCCCATCACTCATTCGCCGCCGAGTACGACGAGGACAAGCTGATCACGGTCTCCGGCTCTGTGTCCAAGTTCGAATGGATCAACCCGCATGCGCTGCTCTCCGTCTACGGAACGGATTCAGCGGGTAAGGCAGGAAGCTGGAAGTTCGAAATGGGCAGCCCTGGAAGCCTGGAGAGCCTGGGATGGAAAAAGACGGATTTGAAGACCGGCGACCGGATCATCGTGGAGGGCTACGCCGCGAAGGACGGAAGCAACATGGCTAGCGCCCGCATGGTGAGGTTGGCGGATGGGCGGAAATTCTTCGGCGGTTCCCAATGCACCCCAGGTAACCCCTTGAGGTTTCCAATCCACGCCAAGTGACCTCTTCAAGTGGCGTCGTTCTGGCACGAACCGGAAACCAGTAGCGCACGTACCCTTGACGGCCGCACCCGCCGGTCTCAGTTGTCCGAAGGCGGATGCCAGGACCTCAAACTTGTCCGGGTCGAGCTTCCTGCGCAACAGCATTGCAAGCCTGTCGACCAAACGCGCATGATTCAGCCTGGGCGGCGGCATCGTTCTCAGTTCCCCCTTCACGACCTCGGTCAACTTGTCCTCGGGTAGCAGGAGGCTGTCTTCGTACGTGATGAGCCGCGATGCCGTACTCATGCGTCCATTTTAGCGCCGCCCGATGTGCGCCATGGTTGTGTGCCATGATGGCTGGTGCCGGGCCAGCTTGCCTCACCACACCTCCCAGATTGAAATCCCGACGCGCGGCAAAGGATTGTATCCCTTCACGCGTGAAGTTGCGCAGTGGGTTGCATCGACCGGCGCCGGAACCGGACTGCTCACGATTTTCCTCCAGCACACCTCGGCGTCGCTGGTGATTCAGGAGAACGCCGATCCGGACGTGGTGCTGGATCTGGCGGACTTCTTCGAGCGGCTGGTCCCGGAAGACGATCCGCGCTACCGGCACACCGTGGAAGGTCCGGACGACATGCCCGCGCACATCCGCGCCGCGTTAACGCAGACGCACCTGTCGATTCCTGTGATCGAGGGGCGCATGGCCTTGGGGACCTGGCAAGGGACCTACTTGTTCGAGCACCGCGCGGACGGGCACCGCCGCAGTGTCGTGCTTCACCTGATGGCTTGAGTGCTACTGGTAGTACTGTGGGGCCTTCTTCAAGGGCGCGAAGGTGGCGGCATCGTGCTCGATCCACATCTGTGCTTTGGACTGTTTGAGGAACGCCTCGATGGCCGCGCGCGACGCCTTGGATTGTGCAGCGTTGTATTCGAAGGTGGGCGTATTGCCGGTGGTGCGCTCCTCCGGGTAATGATAGAGATCGCCGGCGATCAGCAGCGGTCCGAACTTGGCCAGCTTCAGGAATAGCACCTGATGGCCGGGGGTGTGGCCGGGTGCGAACTTGACGATCACCTTGCCGTCGCCGAAGACGTCGAAATCGGCCGGGCCGATGATTCTAGTCTTGGCGTCCTTGAGCTTGTCGAAGGACGCGGTCTGGATGATCGCACCGGGCTGCGGCGGACCGAACATATAGTCGCGCTCCGGCTGCTGCACCAGCCAGGTCGAGCCGGCGAAATCGTTGGCGTTGGCGGTGTGATCGGAGTGATAGTGCGACATCGCCAGATAGGTGATGTCCGCGGGTTTGTATCCGACGGCCGCAAGTTCCGTCTTCAAAGGCTGGTTGACGGTCATGATCGCAGTGGTTCCCTGCGTGACGGGCGTGTTGTCAGATTTGAACGCGCTATCGGGAATCGTGCCGGTGTCCCACATCAACGTGCCTTTGGGGTGCACGATCAGGTAGCAGGGCACCACGAATTCGGTCGCCTTGACCTCGCCTTCCTTGAAGTTGAACAGGGCGGGGCTTAGGCCCTTGATGACGCCGCAATCGAAGACGTAGAGGCGGAGCTGCTTGGGAGGCTCGGGAGCCGTCTGCGCCATTGCGAACCCCGCGATCGCCAGTAATGCGGCCAGGAACCGTTTTTTCATTGAAATATTCTACAGGATTCCAACGAAATCCCGGTCTCGCGCGTCTGTTCCATCATGAAGCGGACGTGGGCGACTTGGCGCTGCTTGCCGCTGGCGGGCTTTTTGCCCAGACTCCGGCGTTCGAAGTCGCTTCGGTGAAGGTGAGCTACGCCGGAGCAGCATGGAAACAGCGGGAGATTTCAGTTTCTCCCCGGTGGCGCTGTTTCGCGCCAGCAATATGCCGCCTGAACTTTCTGATCCAGCAACATTTATCAGCTTCGCGATTTTTTTCAGATCGTGGGCGATCCGCAATCCATGGCTGTGATCGCCGACGGTGAAAATGCGCGCTACGAGATCGAAGCCCGAGGCGACCCTCGGCAACGGAAGCGCAGGTGCGGGAGATGGTGAAAACTCTGCTGGCGGACCGGTTTCAATTGAAGGTTCACCGCGAGATCCGCGATCTGCCGGTCTATGCGCTAGATCCCGCCAAAGGAGGCATCAAGCTTCAGCCTCCGAAGGACGACGGCAAACCGCGCATCCGCGGTGCATTCGCCTTCATGGACAAAGGCTGGATCCAGGGCAATGCCGTGCAGATGCCGGTAGCTGCTGCAAATTCTACTCGGCGAACACGGACCGGCCGGTGATTGACAAAACCGGCTTCACGGACCCTTTCGACTTCCGCCTGACGTGGACTCCCGATACGGGCGCGGCGCCCGACACAAACCAGGACGGGCTCTGCCCGGCTAGCTTCGCGCAGGGCCAAGAAAGGCTGGGGTTGAAACCGGAGACGTGGAGCTGCCCCTCGATCTACACCGCCGTGCAAGATCAACTCGGGCTAAAGCTCGATCCGCAAAAGGCTCCGACGGACGTCCTGGTGATCGATCACGTGGAGCGTCCGTCGGCGAATTGAATAGGCTTTAGTGGATCATTCGGCGGCGCAGAATCGCCGGGACGTCCAGCTCATCGAACAGAGGCTCGTGGCCGTTGACTACGGGCGCTTGCGCGGGAGCGACAACGGTTTCGGTTGCCGGGGCCGGCGCTTCCTGAGCGGCCGACGCTGCTGCCGCGGCTGCGGCTAGCGGCTCATTTTCCTTCAGGGTCATTTGCGGCGCGGGCTCTTCGATGGGCGTCTCGACGATCGGCGGCAGCGGCAGTGCGGCTGCGCGGGCGTCGGCGGAAGCCCGGCGTTGAATGGCGGGGAGAGATTCCCGCTCGAAGCCGGTCGCGATGACAGTGATCTTGACCTCGTCGCCGGCGGCTTCATTCAGCACCACGCCGAAGTTGATCTGCACATCGTCATTTTCGGCCGCGGCGCGAATCAACGAGCAGGCTTCGTTGACTTCGTGCAGGCCGAGCGCGCTCGATCCAGTGATGTTGATCAGGATGCCGCGCGCGCCGCGCACTCCGCCGGCGTCCAGCAGCGGGCAACTGATGGCCTTCTGCGCCGCGATTACGGCCGCGTTTTCCCCCGCCGCCGCGGCAGTGCCCATCATGGCGTAACCCATGCCGAGCATGATGCTGCGGATATCGGAGAAGTCGCGATTGATGAGGCCGGGCGTGGTGATGATGTCGCTGATGCCTTGCACCGCCTGCCGCAGCACGTCGTCAGCGACCTTGAAGCTTTCAAAGAAGCTGGTGCCTTTGGGAACCAGGTTCAGCAATTGGTCGTTCGGGATGGTGATGACAGTATCGACCACGCTGGCCAGCTCCGCCAGACCTTCTTCGGCCTGCCGCCGGCGCTTGGGCCCTTCGAAGGCGAAGGGCTTGGTGACCACGGCGACGGTAAGCGCTCCGAGCTCCTTGGCGAGCGAGGCCACCACGGGAGCGGCGCCGGTGCCGGTGCCTCCGCCCAGTCCAGCGGTGACGAAGACCATGTCCGCGCCCTCGAGCAAGTCGATGATGCGCTCCGTGTCTTCGAGCGCGGCCTGGCGCCCGACCGAGGGGTCCGAACCGGCGCCGAGCCCGTGCGTGATCTTGGCGCCGATGGCCAGTTGATTGGGCACCGGCGAGGCCGCGAGAGCCTGAACGTCGGTGTTCAACACGCAGAACTCGACTCCGGCGAGTCCCTGATCGAGCATGCGCGCCACGGCGTTGGAGCCGCCTCCGCCCACGCCAAAGACGCGAATGCGGGTTCTAGGCGCCGCTTCTTCCTGAATCGCGAATTTCAAAGTACCGAGTGCCATATCCTCTACCTCCTCAAGCTACCGATTCCGAACCAACGATTCTCAAAACCTCATCTCAGAACCAAACCCAATAAACCTCCGGCGCGCCGCGCAGGCATGCGGTGCAGCTTCAGCCGCGCGGAAAACATGGCGAGCCCGGCAGCGGTGGTCCACTGCGAGCTCTCCAGCTCCTCCGGCCAGTCGCCGATTCCTTTGGTCAAACCGTTCCCCGCCTGGCAGTTCAACACGCGTTCCGCCATATCGCACATGCCCGGAAGCAGGGAGCCGCCGCCGGTGAGCACCACGCCTTCGAACAATTGGCGCTCCATGCCGGCGCGCTTCAGCTCCGCCAGAACGTGCAGGAACAATTCCTCGGCGCGGGCCTCCAGCACCTCGATCAATTCGCCGCGGCGTTTTTCGCGCGAAGGGCGTCCGTCGTGCGAAGGCACCTCAATCAAGCTGGAATCGGAGGTCAGGCCGAGAAGCGCGCAGCCGTACTGCTGCTTCAGGCACTCGGCGTCTTCATAGCTGACTTTGAAGACGGTGGAGATGTCGCGCGTAAAATGATCGCCGGCCACCGGAAGGGTGGACGCCAGTTGCAAACATTCGCCGTCGTAGACCACCAGGCCGGTGGATTGCATGCCGATATCCACTAGCGCGACGCCGCGCGCCCGGTCTTCCGGAAGCAAACAGGCGTAAGCCGCGGCCAGAGGCTCAAACACGGTCTCTTCGACGGGCAGGTGCGCCGAGTGGGCCGCCGCGACCAGCGCCTGATGCTCCTGAATCGAGGCCGTGACGATGTGCACGTTCGCCTCCAGGCGGGAGCACACTCCCCGGTGCGGTTTGCGGTAGCCGGAGCGGCCGTCCAGCGTGAAGTCCTGCGGCAGCACCTGAAGCAGCATGCGGTCGCGCTCCAGCAGCACGTCGCAGGCCAGCTCCGCGGCGTAGCTGAGGTCGCTGGCGGTAATTTCGCGCGGCCGGCCGAATTCGTACATGCCGCGGCTCTGTGCGCCGTGGATGTGCGTGCCGCCGATGCCGAGCGTTACGGACTCCACCGCTCCTCCCGCGCCGTGCTCGGCGCCGGCCATCGCGACGCGCATGGAGTCGGCCACGGCCACCTGATCCACCACCCGGCCTTTGTGCCAGCCGGATGAGGTAGCCAGCCCGTGCGATAGATAACGGATGCGGTCTCCCTCCAACGCGCACAGCACGCAGCGCGTACGGGAGCTTCCCGCGTCGATTCCGGCGGCGATGTGGACTCGCGACGCCATCTATTGCGTCACCTTCTGCGCGGTTTGCGGCGCGCCCGTGAGCGGGAGAACGGTGATCCGGTCTTCAACGCGGAGGTCGAGCACGGCCGCGTCCGGCATCTTCTTGCGGATCTCCTCGTAATAGCGGATGAAGTTCTGGTGCCGCAGCGCGAAATCACGATCGCCCAAGAGCAGAGTCACGGTCCGCCCATCGAGAGGTTCACTGAGCTTCACATCGTCGGGGTCGGAGACGTCGACAGCGCTGGCGTTGCGCCCCGCGCTGCCCAAGTCCTTCATCAATCCCAGAAGGCGCTGTACGCGCTCCCGGCGCAAAGAGAGTTTATCGTTTGCGCGGACTCCCAGCAGCGTGGGCAGCGTGAAGCGCTCTTCCACCGGCGGCAGAATCACGCCTTCCTCGTCGATCAATGCGGGCTTTCCCACCGGCATGGAGACATAGGCGACCGGCCTTCGCTCCGTGACGCCGACCATCACGCGATTGGGCCAAAAGCGGGCCACGCTGGCGTCCTTGACCCAAGCGACATTGCGCAGGCTGGAGCGGCGGTCGCTCAAAGGGATCAGGTACGCGCTACGGCCGAAGTCTTCGGAGAACACGGCTTCGATGGCGCGCGGGGAGACGTGCGGGGCGCCGGACACCTCCAGCGATTCGGACGCGCCGGGATCGTTGCTGGCTGGATCGTTGAAGGTGAAGCGCGTATCGCGGATCAAAAATTGCTCCAGGCGGTGAAACCCGTATAGCAGCCCGACCAGGACCAGCGCGCAAGCCGCCGTCAGGGCAATCCACTTGGGAGTGAAAAACGAGCGCGGCATCAACTTGGGTTCCTCAACTTCGGCTCCTCAAGCCCGCCAGAATCGCCGCGCCGGCTTGCGAAATGCTGCCTGCGCCCAAGGTAATGATTGCGTCGCCCTCCTGCGCTTGATTGACAACCGCCGCAATCCCTTCCTCCATGGAGGCCGCATAATGCGCGCCGCGATGGCCGTAAGCTTGGATGCGCTCGACCAACTGGCGCGAGTTCAAGCCCTCGATCGGTTTCTCGGAGGCGCCATAAATGTCCAGCACGAACACGGTGTCCGCATCGTGGAACGCACGCGCGAATTCATCCATCAGCGCCTGCGTGCGGGTGTAGCGGTGCGGCTGGAACAGAACATGAACGCGCCGCAGGCGGCACGCGCGGGCAGCCGCCAAAGTGGCGCGGATTTCGGTGGGGTGATGGCCGTAATCGTCGATCACGGTGACGCCGCCTTCCACGCCGCGAGTTTCGAAGCGCCGTTCCACGCCGGTGAAGCGCTCCAAAGCTTCACGGATCTGTTCCACGGGGATTTCGAGCTCCAAGCCGATAGCGGCGGCGGCGGCGGCGTTGAGCGCGTTGTGCGCACCGGGAACGCGCAGGCGGAAACAACCCAGGCTTTCGCCTCGACGCGTGAGCTGAAACTGGCTGGCCATATGGCCCGCGGTGGAGTGAGTGACGCGAAGATCGGCTGGCGCGGCGGTTCCGTAGGTCACGATGCGCCGGTTCAAGGAAGGAAGAATGCGCTGGATATTTTCGTCGTCCAGGCACAGTACTGCGGCGCCGTAGAACGGAAGCTTGCCGATGAAGGCGGCGAAGGCGTCGCGAATCTGGTCCAGGTCCGCGTAGTGATCCAGGTGCTCCCGGTCGATATTGGTGACCACGGCGAGAATCGGCGCCAGCTTCAGGAACGATCCGTCGCTCTCGTCGCTTTCGACCACCAGGTAATCGCTGTTGCCGAGGCGCGCGTTGGCGCCGCCCATCATGCCGACTTTTCCGCCGACCACGACAGTCGGGTCAAGCCCCGCGTGGGTCATGATGGCCGCGATCATCGAAGTGGTGGTGGTTTTGCCGTGGCTGCCCGCCACAGCGATACCGAACTTCAGGCGCATCAGTTCCGCCAGCAACTCGCCGCGGGGAATCACCGGCAAGCCCAAGCGCCGGGCTTCGAGGATCTCGGGATTGTTGGCGGGAACGGCGGAGCTGACCACCACGGCACGCGCGCCGGCGAGATTCGCGGCCTGATGGCCCAGATGGATCTTCGCGCCACGCCGCGCCAGACCCTCGGTAACGGAAGAAGCCCGCAGGTCGGAACCGCTGACCGGGTAACCCATCCCCAGCAGGATTTCGGCGAGTCCACTCATGCCGATTCCGCCGATGCCGACGAAGTGGACGGGTTGGGGCTTGAAAAACATTTTATTAATGTATTGTTTCGGCTTTCGACGCCTCTGTCAATCCCGTCCGGGCGCGGCTGCTCCAGCCGCGAAGGACTCCAGGATCGCCGCCGCGCGCTGGGCGGCGCCGGGGCGTGCGAAGGCTCGCGCGGCTCTTCCCATTTCCCTCAGCCGCGCTGGATTGTCCACCAGCCGGATGACCTCCGCCACCAGCCGGGCCCCGCTCAACTCCTGGTCGGGCACCAGCAGCGCCGCGCCGGCTTTCTGAAACGCTTCGGCGTTGCGAAGCTGATGCTGGTCGCTGGCCGTGGGCAGAGGCACCAGAATCGCGGGCCGGCCGGAGGCGGCGATCTCGCTCACCGCACCCATTCCCGCGCGGCTGACGATCAGGGAGGCTTGCGCGAAGGCCGCCGGCATGTCGTCGAGAAACGGCTGCATCTCTCCGGGAACGCCGGAGGCGCGAAAACGCGCTGCACGGTCTTCGAACGGCACCGTGCTGCTGCGCCAGCCGGTCTGATGAATCAAGCGGACGGAGCCTTTGCGCCACAACGGCCAGCTTTGCTCCGCCGCGCGGTTGAGGGTTCGCGAGCCTTGGCTGCCGCCGGTGATCAGCACGGTCAACGGCTCCTGGTAAGAGGGCGCGGGAGTTGAAAAAAATTCCTCCCGCACGGGCAGCCCGGTGAGCTCCGCGCGGCCGGGAGGAAACCAGTGCGCGGTTTCCGGAAAACTCACCAGCGCGCGGGAGACGAAGCGAGCCAGCCTGCGATGGGTAAATCCAGGTACGGCGTTGGGCTCCATCACCACAATTGGAAGGCCCAGCCATAGCGCCGCCAGCAGCACCGGACCGGCCACATACCCGCCGGTTGAGAAAACGGCTGCCGGAGCCGCGCGCCGCAGCATGCGTGAGGCCTGCACCACGCTCCACGGCAGTGCGGCCAGCGTGGAGATGGTTTTCCGAAAACCGACGCGCTTCAACCCGCCGATTTCGATCCATTCGATGGGGAAGCCCGCGGCGGGAACCAGGCGCGCTTCGATGCCGCGGCGCGTGCCTATGAACTGCACGGCGTGTCCCCGGGCGCGAAGCTCGCGTGCGACCGCTAGCGCGGGAATTACGTGTCCTCCGCTGCCCCCTCCCGCCATCACGAATGCCGCCACAATCACCTTTCATCGCCACGGGGATCAACCTTCATGTTCACTTACGCTCATCAGGATTCCCAGCATGGCCAGGGTGCTCAACAGTGAGCTCCCGCCGAAGCTGATCATGGGCAGCGGGAAGCCTTTGGTCGGCGCCAGATCGAGGACCACCGTCATATTCATCAAGGCCTGAAGCAAAATGGTCACCGTCACACCCAGCGCGAGATATTTCCCAAAATCATCGCGAGCCAGCAGGAACAAGCGCGCGCCACGCCACAGGATGGCCATGAATCCCAGCAGCACCGCGGAGCAGCCCCACAGGCCCAGTTCCTCGCCGACTGTGGCATAAATAAAATCGGTGTGGGCCTCCGGCAGGAACATCATCTTCTGGCGGCTCTGCATCAGGCCGACGCCGAAAATACCGCCGGTGCCGACGGCGATCTTGGATTGCCTGGGTTGATAGCCGGCGTCGCGAATGGTGGTCGAGCTGGTGACGTAGTTGCGAATCCAATGGTGCGTGTCGAGCAATTCGATTTTGGAGTAATCCGGATCGACGTAAGCGATGACGCGGCCCAGGCGGTAACCGCGCGCGGCCACAAAAATCATCAGCAGCACCACGCCCACCGCCGCTACGCGCAGCATGTACTTCCACTCCAGCCCGGCCACCCAGAACACGATCAGCGCGGTCAGTACCGGCACCATCGCCGTTCCCAGGTCCGCCACCACCACCAGCATGGCCAGCATCGCTACGGCCACGAACGCCTGCTGCAGCGTTTTGCGGTGATTGATGGACTGGGCGCGCCGGGAAACGAAGTACGCCAGGAACAGGATCAGCGCGGGCTTGGCGAATTCCGACGGCTGCAGCGAACCGATTCCGGGAACCCGGAACCAGCGGTGCGCTTTGGGATCGGCGAAATAGACCAGGATCAGCAACGTGAGCACGATTCCCAGCGGGGAGAAGGCAAACGCCGACGTGTTCATCACGCGATAGTCCAGGCGCTTGAAATACATCAGCACGATGAAGGAGACGATCGCAAAAAGCACCTGGTGCAGAACGAAGAAATAAGGCTCGACGTGGTAGGCAGGTTCGGCGGAGGCGCTGGAGGCGCTATACACCATGACGATGCCGAAGCCGGTCATCGCCAGGACAGTCAAGAAGAGAATCCAGTCAGTCTTGAGGCGGGCCATTAGTCGGTCCCTCCCAACTGGTTCACCAGGCGCTTGAATTCCCGCCCGCGATGCTCGAAGTTGTCGAATTGATCGAAGCTGGCGCAAGCCGGCGCCAGCAAAACGGTGTCGCCGGAACGGGCGCGCGAGCGGGCCGCGTTCACGGCGGCTTCCAACGTTCCGCAGGAGACGATGGGAACGGCTCCTCTCAACTGGCCTTCGATCTTTCCCGCCGCGGCGCCGATCAAGAGCACTGCATGGGCCTTGCTCCCCAGCGGCTCCGCCAGAGGACTGTAATCGGTGTCCTTGTCTTTCCCTCCCAGAATCACCCACAAGGTTTTTTGAGAAGGGTTTTCGGGAAACGCCGCGATGGCCTTGAGCGTCGCGTCCACGTTGGTGGCTTTCGAATCGTTGTACCAGGCCACTCCGTCCAGCTCGCGCACGAATTCCAGGCGATGCTCGACGCCGGGAAAACTCATGACGGCTTGGCGGATCTGCCGATGCGAAGCTCCGGCAAGGTGCGCCACAATCGCCGCGGCCATGGTGTTTTCGAGATTATGGACGCCCCGCAAGGGGACCTCCCGGGCTTCCATCAGAGGCTGGTTTTCAACGACGATTTCTCCGCTGCGCAGGAACGCCCCGCGTTCCACCTGGTGGGTGGAGGAGAACCAATAAGATTCTGCGACCGCGCTTTGGGCGTAGCCGCGCGTAAACGAATCGTCCGCGTTGAGCACGGCGAAATCGCCGCTGCGCTGGTTTTCGAACAACCGCCCCTTGGCCGCTGCGTATTGTTCCAGCGTATAGTGACGGTCCAGATGATCCGGTGTGACATTAAGCGCTACGCCGATGTGGGCTCGAAACGTGTCGATGGTTTCGAGCTGGAAACTGGACAGCTCCAGCACATTCCACTGATCCGGCTTCGAGGTACCGACCAGGGAGGCTGGCGGCGTGCCGATATTGCCTCCGACTTGCACCGCGATGGCGCTGGATTTCAAAATGTGTCCGGTGAGCGCGGTGGTGGTGGTCTTGCCGTTGGAGCCGGTGATGCCGGCGATTTCTCCTTGCAGGAACCAACTGGCGAGCTCCAAATCGCCGACCACGCGTACACCCCGTTTCCGCGCGACCTTAACGGGCTCCGCGTCCGCAGGAACACCGGGCGAAAGCACGATCAAGTCCATGCCGGAGAAAGCAGCGTCCGTTTGCGGCTGAATCACGATGCCCAGACGCGGCAATCGCTCATCCCGCGGCAATCCCTCATCCCGCACCAGGCGCTCCTCCCGCGCCAGGCGCGAGTCCACCGCCGTGATCTTCGCGCCCTTTTCGATCAGCAGTTCCACCGCCGCTACTCCACTTCTCGCCATGCCTACCACAGCAACTCTGGCGCCTTTCAAATTCAACGGCGCCCGCATCATCTGAGTTTCAGCGTTGTCAACGCGAACAGAGCCAGCACCAGGCCGGCGATCCAAAACCGGATGATGATTTTCGATTCTTCCCAACCCAACTGCTCGAAGTGATGATGCAGCGGAGCCATCTTGAAGACCCGTTTCCCGCGCGTCTTGAAGCTCACCACTTGAATCGCCACGGACAGCAGCTCGATGACGAAGACACCGCCGATAAAAAGAAGAAGAATCTCCTGTTTCAGCAGGACCGCCACCGTTCCCAACCCTCCGCCCAGCCCCAAAGCGCCCACATCGCCCATGAAGACTTCCGCCGGATGCGCGTTGTACCACAGGAATCCGAGCGAGGCGCCAAACATCGCGCCGCAATAGATGGTCAGTTCGCTGGCGCCGGGCGTGCGGGAAATCTCCAGATAGCGCGCCATCTCCGCGTTTCCGGAAAGATAGCTCAGCGCCGTCATGGCCGCTGATGCGATCGCCGTCAGGCCGATCGCCAGTCCATCCAGTCCGTCCGTCAAGTTGACGGCGTTGGAGCACCCTACCAGCACCAGAATCACGAAGCCGTAGAAGAAAACGAACGCGAGCGGATAGGTCCAGGGTGAGTGCAGCCAGGCGTGTACCAACAAATCCGGATGAAACCTTTTTTCGAAGGGAACGTTGAGATCGGTCGAATACAGCTTCTGTGTATTCAGCGCCAGCAGCAGCACTCCTATCGCCAACGCCGCAGCCACTTCGCCCAAGAATTTCTGCGTCACCGTCAGGCCAAGATTGCGCTTGCGCTTTACCTTGAGATAATCGTCCAGAAAACCGACGATGCCGAAGGCGATCAGGCCCGCAAGGCTGACCCACACCGCGGGCGTGTTCAGGTTTTCCCACAGCAACACCGGAATCACGATAGACCCGGCGATGAGCAAACCACCCATGGTCGGCGTGCCCGCCTTCTTGTGGTGCGATTTGGGCCCGTCTTCGCGGATGTGCTGGCCGATCTGAAATTGCCGCAGCCGTGCGATCAGCCACGGTCCCGCAAGAATCGAGAGCAGCATCGCCGTGAAGAACGCCATGCCGCTGCGGAAGGTGGTGTACTGGAACACGCGGAACGGCGTGTAGAGATGGTACAGCTTTTCGTACCCTAGCCAATACAACATGGGTCAGAGCTGGCCCCCTGGCTCGGGTCCAGCCTGCGCGGCTTGATCCTTTAAGAATTCCTCCAATGCCAGCTCGACGTGCACGCCGCGGGAGCCCTTGAACAGCACGGCGTCCCCGGCGGAGGCCAGCGTACGCACCAGCCGGCCGGCTTCCCTGGGATCCTCGAAAAAAAACGCGGCGTCGACCCCAAGGCCGGAGCGCATGACCGCATCCACCATGTAGCAGGCGGCGCCGCGTATTCCAACGAGCACATTTAAACCGCTTCGCGCCGCATAGTCTCCCACGCTGCGATGAAGCGTCTCAGCCCAGTGGCCAAGCTCGAGCATCTCCCCCAGAACCGCGATGCGTTTCCGCGCTGGAGTCTCGCGAAGGACATCCAGCATAGCGCGCGCCGCGTCCGGATTGGAGTTGTAGCAGTCGTTATAAATCAAAATCCCCCGTGCATGAATGCGCTCTCCACGCATCCTCCCGGGGTTGTTGAATTCCCGGACCCTGCCGGGAAGCCGTTCGGGTTCGATTCCATATACTTTGGCCACAGCGATTCCCGCGAGCAGGTTGGAGACGCCGTGACGGCCGGCCAGGGAGCTGGCGAATTCGACGTGGTCCACGCTAAACTCGACTCCCTCCGGCAAGAGCCGGACATCTTGCGCGCGAACCTCCGCGGTTTCGGAGAAGCCGTACAGCACGGAGCGGCCCGGATGGACGCTGGCGAAGCCGGCCACGCGAGCATCGTCGGCGTTGAGCACGGCGGCTCCGGACGGCGGCAGAGCCTCAATCAACTCGCGTTTTGCGGCCGCGATGCCGTCGATGGAATCGAAGTTCTCGAGGTGCGCGGGGCCGACGTTGGTCACCACTCCCGTTTCGGGAGCGGCCATCCGAGCCAGCTCTCTAATTTCGCCCGCGTGATTCATGCCCAATTCCAGTACCGCAACTTCGGCCGTCTCCTCCATCCGCAACAGCGACAAAGGCACGCCGATGTGGTTGTTCAAATTCCCCTCATTCTTGGCCGTTCGAAATCCTTCCGCCAGCAGCGCGGCGATGATGTCCTTGGTGGTGGTTTTCCCGGCGCTGCCGGTTACCGCCACCAGGCGGCCACCCCACCGCTTCCGCGCCCGCGCGCCAAGCTGCTGGAGCGCTTGAAGCGTGTCCGCCACCCGCAGTATTCGGCCTTCTTCCGCCGGGCTTCCAGGAATCTCCCGATCCACGACCACGGCCGCCGCGCCTTTCTGTAAGACGTCCCGTACATATGCATGCCCGTCATGATTTGGTCCCCTTAGCGCAAAAAATAAATCGCCCGCCTTGAGCGAGCGCGAATCGATGCTCCATCCCGTGGCCGTGCCCGCGCCCTTTGCGGCGAGCCCCAGCCATGCGGCGATCTCCCCGATCTCCAGATTCATGTTTCCGCGCGCTACTTCCTATATCCAAAGGATCTGAGCACCTCCCGTGCTGTTTCGCGATCGTCGAAATGAATGGTCCGGTCTTTGAAGATCTGAACCGTCTCATGCCCCTTGCCGGTGAGCAGAACGATGTCTCCCGGCGCGGCTTGCTCGATCGCCATGCGAATCGCGCGGGCACGGTCCGGCTCCACGGAGTGCGGCGTATCGAAGCGGCGCAGGCCGACCAGAGCGTCGTTCATGATGGCCAGCGGATCCTCCGAGCGCGGGTTGTCCGAGGTCAGCACCACGTAATCGCTGAGCTCGCCCGCGGCCATCCCCATCAAGGGGCGCTTGGACCGGTCACGGTCGCCGCCGCAACCGAATAGAGCGATCACGCGGCCGGAGCCCAACTGGCGCGCAATTTGAATCACGTTGCGCAGAGCGTCGTCCGTATGGGCATAATCCACCACCACCAGAAACGGCTGGCCGCAGTCGACCCGTTCAAACCTTCCCGGCACGCTTTGGCAAGCCGCAATCCCTCGCGCGATGGACGCGAGATCCAGCCCGTAGCTCAACGCCGCTCCCGCTGCCGCCAGAATGTTCAGTACGTTGATCCGACCGACCAGCGGCGATTGTATGGGCTGGCGGGCGTCTTTCCAGCACAGGTCGAAGCGCAGCCCGTCGAAGCCCGATTCAATCTTCTCCGCCCGGAGGGCCGCTCCCTGGCCAAGTCCGTAGAGCACAGTGTGAGTAATCGGCGGCACCGTTGCGCTGAACGGATCTTCCGCATTCAGAACGGCCCATTGCGGGGCAGGGCCTTCTTTAGGCGCGAACAGCAGGCGTTTGGCCGCGGCATACTCTTCCAGCGTTCCGTGGAAATCCAAATGATCGCGCGTGAGATTCGTAAAAACCGCGGTGTGAAAATGAAACCCGTGCACGCGCCCCAGCACCAGGCCGATGGAGGAGACCTCGGAGATCAGATGGTCGCCGCCCAACTTCTCCAACTCCGCGGCAAAACGCATAAAGTCGATGGCTTCCGGAGTGGTGTAGTCAGCGCGCTGCACTTTACCCGCCAGGCGGTATTCGATGGTGCCAATCAACCCGGTGATGTGACCCGCCTCACGCAGAATCGACTCCAGGAGGTTGGACGTGGTGGTCTTGCCATTGGTGCCGGTGATGCCGGTGAAGTGTACGCGCTCATCCGGCTTGCCGTAAAAGGTCCGCGCGGCAAACGCGAGGGCGTGACGGCTGTTTTCCGCCTGGATCCAGATTCCCGCGAACCCCTCCGGACGCGGCTCATCGCACACCACGGCGATGGCCCCCTGTTCCAGCGCCTGCGGCGCGAAGCGCCGGGCATCCACGCGAGATCCAACGAAAGCGAAAAACACAAACCCCTTCCCCACCCGGCGCGAGTCGCACGCCAGCCCCGACACCTGCACCGCGGCGGCCGCGGAAGGCAATTCCTGACGAAGCGGGATGCCTTCCAGCAACTCGCTCAGTGTCATTTCGTAAACTGGACCCGCATTGGCAACTTCGCCGCTCCGTCACCGCTGGAAGCTAAAAAAAACCGCCGGCCGGAGTTTCCCTCTTGCGAGGAAACAGACGTTCCGGGGAAAGCCGGAGCGCCCCCTCCAGCCGGCGGTGGAGTGACGGAGGATACAGATCGCTGGCCGCGCGCGGAGTCGGCTACCTGGTGAGCCTGATTCTCGACAGCCGCGGCCGAATCGGTGAGCCCTGCCGGTTGGTGTGAGGCTTGGTTTGAAGCGGTCACCGGCGTATCGGGCAGATCTTTGGGAACGTCCAGCATGCGAAGGGCTGCCATGGCTACTTCGCGAAACACCGGCGCGGCAACCGGGGCGCCGAACCCGGCTTCGCCTCCGTTGGTGCCTTCCAGCGTTACGATCATCACGATTTGCGGATTCCCGACGGGCGCGAATCCCAGGAAGCTGGCGTTGTAGCGGTGCGTGTAGACGTGCGATTTGAGATCGAAAATCTGGGCCGTGCCGGTCTTGCCGGCCGACGTGTAGCCGCGCAGGTTGGCGTAACCTTTCCCGGTGCCGCGCAGCACCACTCCCTCCATCATCCCGCGCATTTGAATCGCGGTTTCCGGTTCGATGATGCGCTGCGGCGGCTCGGGATCGAAATGCTGCACCGGTCCGCCCGGCTTCTGCTTGGCCAGGATCAGCCGCGGCTTCACCAGCATGCCGCCGTTGGCGATGGCCGCGCCCGCCAGCGCCAGTTGCAGCGACGTCACGGCGACTTCATGGCCGAAGGAGGTGAAGTCGACCGTGGTTGCGGACCAATCTTCCACGTGCTTCAGTAAGCCCGCGGATTCGCCCGGCAGCTCGATCCCGGTCTTCTCGCCGAAACCGAATTTTCTCTGGTACCTGTATAGCGCCTTATCGCCGACCTTTTGCCCGATCATCACCGCGCCCACATTGGAGGAGTGCGCCAGAACGTCGGCCATGCTGAACGGCCCGTGAGGGTGCTCATCTTTGATGGTGCGGTCGTAAACCTTCAATACGCTGCCGCAAGGGATCATCGTCTCGGGCTTGTATTTGAGGGATTCGAGCGCTGCCGTGATGGTGACCACCTTGAACACGCTGCCCGGCTCAAACGGCGTGGTAATCGCCAGATTACTGCGCGCGCTGGGAGGATCGTCAGGGCCCGGAGCGGCATTGGGATCGAAGCGCGGATAGTTGGCCATGACCAGCACGTCGCCGGTGTAGGGATTCAGCGCGACGATCGAGCCGGTCTTGGCCCCGCTGGATTGAATCGCTTTGTCCAGCTCCGTTTCGGCGACGTATTGCAGGTTGGAGTCGAGGCTGAGCGTAATACTTTCGCCCGGCTCCGGGCTGCGCGTGATCACGCTGTCGTAGGCATTCTGCCGGACGTCGGTGTATTGCAGCGCCAATCCGGGGCGCCCGGCGAGCTCTTCGTCGAACTCTTCTTCCACGCCCGCGTTGCCGCGCTCTACTACCTCGTCCTCCACAATGCCGGTGGACCCGACCACATGCGAGGTGAGCTCACCACGCGGATAAAAGCGGCGCATCTCATTGCGGAATTCCACCCACTCGAGATTCAGCGAGCGGAGCCGGTCGGCTTCGCTGCTTTCCACCTTGCGTTTGATCCACAGGAATCCGCTGCCGCGCAGTTTGGCGCTCTGGATCCGTTCGAGCAGCTTGGCGTGATTCAGATTGAGCATGCTGGAAAGGATGTCCGCGGCGACTCTGACGTTGGGGACGCGCTGCGGGTTGATACAGATCGACTGGGCGGGAAGGCTCTTGGCCAGGGGATGGCCATCGCGATCGAAGATCGCGCCGCGCAGCGCCGGAACCTCCACTTCCTTCTGTTGCTGCTGCTGCGCCAGCCGCTCAAAATCGTCGTGCCGGAATACCTGGAGCCACACCAGCCGGACGAAAATGACGGCGAACCAGACCAGCAGGCCTCGCAGGAGCCACTTCAAACGGCGGGTGGACTGAGCTTCCAGCATGACCGTGCCTCCGGCTGCGGCCCTACCTCTGATTCATCGCCAGAGAGCCTTGCGAGCCCTCCAGGTACTGCACTCGCGCGGCCGGTGGATCGACGAAGTCCTGTTGCTTGGCCAGATCCTCGATGCGCTTGGGCGCCAGCAGATCCGCTTCGCGCAGCTCCAAGGAAGCCTGGTCGGCGTCCAGCCGCTGCCCCTCCTGTCGCAGCGATTGAATCGAGTAGCCCGCCATCAGCCCGTAGGAACTGGGCAGCAAAACCCCGATCAGGAGCACAACGGCTCCCACCACCGACCCGATCAGCTTCCAGCATCGACCCCTCGCGGCGGGGTCTGCCGCCCGCACCACGCGGCTATTGTCGATGCGTTTCACAAAGAACAGAATCTCCTCGTTGGCAAAGGGACGGAGCCGGGTGGAGGTATCGATCCCCCGCGCGGCCTCGGTGTCCCGTTCCATTCCCTGCGCGAACATCCTGCTCCAAACATCTGCTAGCGTTGCCATCGCTTGATTCCTTCGATTCCACAAATAAGGGGGACTATAATAGCTCCACCGCCCGGAGCTTGGCGCTTCGGGAAGGAGGGTTGCTGTGAATCTCCGCGGCCTGAGGCTTCACGACGTGGCGGGTGAGCAGCTTCACTCGTCCGGCCCGCGCCATGGCCTGAAATGCATGCTTGACCTTGCGGTCCTCCAGCGACATGAAGGTCAGGATCACCGCCCGGCCGCCCTTGCGCACCACGCGCGGAATAGCGTCCAGCAGAGCGTCCAACTCCTCCATTTCGCGATTCACGGCCAGCCGCAGAGCCATGAAGGTCTGCGTGGCCGGATGAAGTTTTCCCGTACGAGGCACGACCCCCTCGATCAGCTTGGCCAACTGACCGGTGGTTTGAATCGGCCGTGCCCGCACGATTGCTCCAGCTATCTTTCGGCTCCTCCTTTCCCCGCCCAGGCTGAAGATCAGCCAGGCGAGATCCTTTTCCGATTCGTAATTGACCAGGTCGGCCGCGGTCGGCCCCTGCGCCGTGCGGGACATTTTCATGTCCAGGGGGCCGTTCGTAAGCAGCGAAAAGCCCCTGCTTCCCTCGGTCAATTGATACTTCGAAGCGCCCAAATCCGCCAGCAGCCCGTCCAGTTGTTTTATGTTTTCTACTGCCAGCGTCTCTTCCACCTGCGAGAACAAAGCTTGATGAAAATGGATGCGATCCGCGCAATCCGCCGTATTGGCCCGCGCCAGCTCGATGCTTTCCGCATCCCGGTCGCAAGCCAGAACAAAACCGCTGCCCGAAAGCTGCGCCAGGCGCCGGGCGATGGCTCCGGCATGGCCGCCAAGACCCGCGGTCAAATCCGCGAACACGCCACCTGTATGCAAACCTGCCGGCTGGAGATTCAAATACTCCAGGCACTCGCCCAGCATTACCGGAACATGCATACATGACGGCTATTTGAACCCGCGCTTTTCCAGCGCCTTCAAATCTTCGAGGAGGGTCGCCTTGGCGGCCTGTATATCCTCGTCGTGAATCTTCTTGCTGACGACGTTGAGCCGTCCGCGATGAACGTCCACCACCACGGCCTGCTTCTCGAGCCCCATTTCCTGCCGCAGGAGCGCCGGCAGCAGCACGCGTCCGCTCTTGTCGATCTCCGCATCGCCGCCGAAGTGCTTCGCCAGCCGGGCCAGCCGCTCGGCCCGGCCCGAGTCCTCCCCGGCGTCGTCGAACAGATTTTCGTTGTGCTGCCACAGGGAAAGCGGGTACAATCTCACCTGACGGAAGTCGACCGTGGTTATGAACACTTTGGTGACCCCGCACTTTTCCAGGTACTCGGCGAATTCGGCGGGAAGTTTGAGCCTGCCCTTGTCGTCGACCGAGGCTTGGCCGATGGAATGGGGCATATCGGCCCCTGGTCCCAGCGATTTGTTGTCGGGCTCGGCCATTTTGATCCAAAGTTACCCACATCGGGCCACTTGATTAATGTAAACCTCTAGAATGCCGTTTGGCAAGGGGAATTTTGGGATCTGTGACGATAATCCCTTTGTTCTCTTTTTATTCGCCTATGCCTGGAAAAGCCAAACTCACGAAGAGAGGCAAGCGTGCCGCGACGCGCCCACGGAAAAAGGCGACCGTTGCGGAAATGCTAACGATCGCGTGCCGAATCTCCGCCCAAGTTAAGAGGCCCTATCCGGATCACGGCGAGGATCTTTACGACGAGTTCGGGCTGCCGAAGTGACCCGCTCCTGACCCTAACGGGAGCGTCAGGAGCGTAGGGCATCTCTCATGAGCCGGCCGCACTCTACTAAGGACGGAGTTTGACGCAGGGCGGAGGCTGCCCGATCAATCGTTCTTTAAGACACGAAACGCGCGGGCATTCCTCAGCCGATAAGACTTGCCCTTGATCTTCATGAGTTCGCCCTCACATACCACTACCTTCCGATCGCGGTGCGCCTCTGTAATTTGTTGATAGTCGTCACCGGCCGCCTCCACCTCTACGCGTTTGAACTCGTCGTCAACGAGACCATAGATGATAGCGGTTCCTTTCTCCTCACCGACCCCACGACTCAGATCGGTGACAGGCCCGAACAGCTCAAACCCATCCCTTGTCGCCGTCTCGCGAAGATCCTTGCCGATCTCCGCAATGACCGGTGCCAAGTCAGAGTTGAAGCGGATTACCCTGACTGCCTTCTCTTCGACGGGGCGGGCGGGAGCATATGAGAACCTTATCTCCACGCTTCGTCGCAACTTCTCATCGCCCAGAACCGCGGCGACACTCTCGCAGAGGTTGGCACTGACACCATCTTCTGCGAGACGGTCCCGGTTCAGTGCCTGATCGGAGAGCGCTTGCGAGGACGCCGCGATTAGAGAGTGAAGGGCGTAGGCTAGTGTCTTCGTCACCTTTCTCTCGAACGGATCTGAATCCGCAGGGTCTTCAAATAGGAGCGCCGGCGGGACAGGACAATGAACCGATACGACGTAGCTTCCGCGTTCACTCTGTCCAAGCCGTGCCTTCTGAAGGTATTCGGCGGCCTTTTGCGGCTTCCTTGAGGGGAAGAACTGCCTCGATTCGACGGCCGAGCAGGCAGCGGCCAGGAGTTGGCTCCTGATTTGGGATATAAGCTGCTGGCCCAATTCTAATGGGATAGTCCCATCGCCCACGTCGTCTTGAATCCACCGCCACCGAATCACGTCTGCTGCGACCTGTCCGATGTCAGTCAGAATTTGAAGCTGCGACCGTTGCTCAATTCGCTCAAGGGCGGCGAGCGTTTCGGTGAGCCTTCTGCGAAAGTCTCGCAGGGAGCGATCGAGCGGAACTATAACGTCGACATCTCCGCCATCGATTGCTCGCAACCAGGTCTTCGCCAGCCCACCGGCCAGTTCCTCACCTGAATGCCACCCGTTAGCACGAAGGTAAGAAGACAGATCAACGGGACTGATGGCGTCGATTGCCTGGGCGTAGGCGAACGGTTCGTTCATAAGGCCCTCTTCTCAGCCAGCCTGTTCATGATACCTCGCAGCGACTCAACAGTGAGACGCTGCGCGTCTGGCAACTCGATCGTTGTGTTGCTGTGGTTTCCACTGTCCGGCTTCCCGCGCAGCGAGCACCACCAAGCACATCGGTACATTTCGACCTTCTCGGAGTGATGCAGCAACCAGAGGTCCACTCTTTCTGGTACCTGCAGAATAACCAAGATCTTTGGGACGGCCGCGTTTTCGTCCCTCAGGTCATCGTAGTTCTTTTGTGGGAGCGCAAACTTTACAACGTCGTCTACTAGAACATCGTCCTTTGTGCATTTGAGCTGCACATCAAGACGTGGGTTCTTGGCGATGCCGTTGAGCGTGCTTGTGATAGTGATATCCACACTCTGATCGTCGGGTACGGTTCCATTCTGTATGCCAAATCCCGCCGCAGCTGCCACAGCTCGCAGCCAAGCCTCGCTGAAAGCCCGTTTTTGTTCGTTCAGCGTCATCTCCGAAGACGGAACGTCACGAGTTTCGCAATAGACGGCGGCGGAAGGCGGGGCTGTACGCTCGCCTTCGGAGGACCGCCTACAGCCCTGTCCTAGCCTATACGATGCCGGCGCTTTGAGTGGCCCTGTCATCACCCAATCGATAGCATATCGAGGGCCCGGTGCGCACTTTGAGGCAGAAGGACTACAAGCGAGGACTTGCCGCCAGCCAACCATAGCTCACGGCCGGGCACGGCGACAGCAAATCGCGGGGCATCCACGGCAGAGGCACGTGGTCGCGTCTCCTTCCAAGTTCGCCGTTGCTGGCTCGGGAAGCTGATCGTTCGAGCTCGAGCGAAAACAATGCGATGTCCGTTACTTCACTCCCGCCTTCTCGCGCATCGGCAGGAATTCATCTCCCGCACGCCAGGTCGGCAGCTTGGGCGAGTTCGCTACATCGATGGCGATGGTCATTCCGAAGCGGCAGTACTCGACCATGCCTGAAAAATCCCAATCGCCGGAGTACTTGTCGGCGGGTTGATGATAGCGATGGTCGTTGTAATCGGCGTACAATTTCTCGCCGGTCCCCGCGGGCTTACCCAGCAGGTTGCGGCCTTCCTCAATCGAAAACGCGGGAATCCCGACCCGCGCGAAGGAGAAATGATCCGAGCGGTAATACAATCCGGCCTCGGGCCGCGGATCGGGCGCGATGGTTAAATTGAATCGCTTCGCGGTCTCCTGCACGATGGGGTAAATCGTGGTCCGTTCGGAGCCGTTCACCACCACGTCGCTGGTGCGCCCCCACGGCTGAAAGCCGTCGTAATTGATCGCCAGCGCGAGCTTGCCCGCGGGAATCGGCGGATGCTCCCCGAAAAAGCGCGAGCCCAATAGTCCCGCCTCCTCCGAGGTCGCAGCCAAAAAAATCGCCGAGCGCTTCGGCTTCTCCAACAGCGCCTGCCACGCGCGAGCGATCTCCAGCAGCATTCCGCAGCCGGTCGCGTTGTCCACCGCACCGTGATAAATGGAATCGCCGTCCACCGGATCGCCGATGCCCAGATGATCCCAGTGCGCGTTGAACACAACGGCTTCAGATTTGAGTTGCGGGTCGCTGCCTTCGATCATCGCCACCACGTTGCGGGTAACGATGTCGCGAATTTTGGCCGGAGCCTTTCCGCGAAAGCGCACCGGTAAATCGACTGCTTTGAATCCGCGCGTGTCGGCCATCTTCAGCAGTTGGTCCACGGTCTTGCCGAGCGTGGCCGCGATCTTCTCACCTGACTCCGTGGTCACCCAGCCGGCGAACGCCAGGTCATGCTCGCCCGGAGCCAGCCGCACTTCCTGGTCCTCCCTGCCCCAAGAGGAGCGCACCACGTCCCAGCCGTAACTGGCCGTGGGCGTGGTGTGGATAATGATCGCCGCGATGGCCCCGCGCCGCGCGGCTTCTTCATATTTATAAGTCCAGCGGCCGTAATAGGTGAGGGCGCGTCCCGTGAAGAAATTGGGATCGTCCGAAGGCGGCTCATTGGTGAACAGCACCACCACCTTGCCACGCACGTCCACGCCCGCATAATCGTCCCAGTTATATTCCGGCGCCGTGATGCCATGCCCTACGAAGACCGCGGGCGCGTCGAATTCGGCATCGGGCTTTTGCTCCAGCGTCACGCCGACAAATTCGTCCAGGTAGTGGAAGGACGTCTCCGGCCCGCTGCCGGGAGCCATGGCGAGTTGCGTGTTGGGCTGCGGCTCGACGCCCACCAGGGAGACCTGCTGAAAGTAGGTCCCCGCGTCTCCAAAGGGCTTCGCGCCGATCAGGGCGAATTGGGTCGCCATATACTCGCTGGCGAGGTCGCCGCCGCGGGCGCCCACGCCGCGTCCTTCCAATAAGTCGCTGGACAGGAACTTGACGTGCGCGCGGATGCGGTCGCCGGAAACTTCAGTCATCTGAGCGGACAAGGAGGCACTCATCGCAACCACAAATAGCACACGCCGCATGATCCCATCGTGTCATAAAGCGCTCGTCATAAACGGCGTGTCATAATCGATCGCATGATCCTTGAAGCCGCGCGGCTGGAGGTCGCCGACGTGAACGTCGTAGTGGTGTTCCTGGATCACCCCGCGAGCGCCGCCGATTACGCGGTTCTGGAGCAAGCCTCGGCAGCAGCGGGCTTCGAGGGCAACGTCATCGCGGTCTGGCCCGACGAGTTTGGCCGCACCCGATTCTTCGCCCGCCCGGAGCGTCACGCTTTCTTTCAAGCCGTCGACTACGATCAGCTCCGTGCGCAAGTCAATGCGCAGATGGCGCTCTCTTAAATCGCCGCTCGACCTCGGTGCGGGCGAGTTCCACCAATTTCGCATCGCCGGAGGTGATGCGCAGCAACTCAGCATAGACGCCGGGGTCGCAGGCGTCTTTTAAAGCGCCGGCACGCGCCGCCGAAACATTTTCGGTTTCGCTGCTGCAATCCAGAGTCGGAAAAGCCGGCCTCAGGAAATATTGTCCCGCGGCTCAGGCTTTCTTGAAAACGATCGACCACTCCCAAAAACGAAGTCCGCAACATCTTCGCAACAGCGCGGTCAAAATCCTGGGGCGCGGGAATGTCGTTGGCGATGCCGTTGGCCAGCAGATTCACCTGCGCGTCGTGGATATACCACGGCATCTCTTCGATCAGTCTGGCGACGAATCCACCCAGGGTGAGAGCATTCGCGAAATCGCTCACTGGATCTCCGTCCGCCGGCTTCTCGCGAAAGTAATCGTACATGGAGCGGATACGATCCAAGGGATCACGCACGAAGCATATGTCGAAGAACAGGAACCCGGGCACGCAAGGGACGGGGTAGCGGATCTGATGGCTCGACACCGCCTGCAATAAAGGATCAGCGCGCAGATGCGCGAGCAGAGCTTCCTGGCTGATGTGGCCGTCGCGCTCCGGCGTGTCGATGGATGAAAAGCGCGAACCGAAGCTGCGATGCAGGATGCTTTCGATGCTCATCCCCGCGTTCTTCAGAAAATGATAGTGCAGGATTACGAGCCGCATCCGAATAGCGACCCTTGAGCCGGTCCTCCGGCGGCAGCCGAGCCGTTCACTAGCGGGTGCGGGCTCGCGTGTTCCTTGCGGCCGTACAGCAGATAGTCCAGGAACGGGTCGCCTCCACGCTGGGAAGCTTCGGCCGACCGAGCCAGGTAATAATCGGGATCGAACCATGCGTTTGGCTTCCGTCCCTCCGCCGCGCCGTGGAGAAGATAGTGAAGGAAAGGCCGCATGCGCGCGGCGATCACGTCCGGATAGCGCTGGGCGTAAAAAGCCGAATCGAAGAACCTATGGCGCAGCAAGATTCTCCTGTAGGTGGCCGGGAAGCGCCGCATGAAGGCTATTATCGCCTCCGAACCAGTTATTAAGTGGGGACCGTGGCTGCCCGAATTTCTTCCAGAGCCCGCGAGGCTGCCTGTCCCCGGTTACCAGTCAACTTCACCTGCAACGCTCCGGCAATCGCTGCCGCGATGTCATCCTGCACCGCGAAGGTGTCCGTCAACTCACGGTCATAGCGCTGGGACCAGAGATGAGTGCCGTCAGCAGCACAGATCAACTGCGCGGTGACGCGGAGGCGGCTCCCGTCCCGGCGGACGCTGCCCACCAGAGCGTTCGTTACGCCAAGCACTTCGGCGATTTTACGGATATCCTCGTTCTTGCCCCTGAAGGCGAAGGCCGAGGTGCGCGATACGACCTTGAGTCCGGCAACTTGCGTGAGCACATTCAGTATTTCTTCAGCGAGGCCGTCGCCGAAGTATTCGTCGTCTTTTGAGGAACTCATGTTCAAGAAAGGCAGCACAGCGATCGAAGGTTGCTGCGCAACAGCCTCCACGGAAGCCTGGTTGAGCGCGGCTAGTATTTCCGTCATGCTCCGGAACCGCTCTGCGGGAGCCTTGTGCAGACAGCGTGCGACAATGGCCCTCAACGGCGCCGGCCCTTTTAGCGCAGCAGGCTCGGTATTGACGACGGCGTTCAGGATGTCCAGGGTCGAACTGCCGGTGAACGCTCTCTGGCCCGATAACAATTCGTACAACACCGTCCCAAAGCTAAAAATGTCCGAACGCTGGTCCAACGGTTTCCCTTGAGCTTGCTCCGGCGACATGTAGGGCGCGGTACCCAGAACCGTGCCTTCGATGGTTATTGTTTCGTCGGAGGTGGCACTCCCGCGCGTCCTCGCCAGGCCGAAGTCGAGCAGCTTCGCGGAGCCCTTGATGTCGATGAGGATGTTCGCGGGTTTCAGGTCGCGATGCACGATGCCCCGGCCGTGGGCTTCTTGCAGGGCGCTCGCGATTTCCTGAGCCAGGCGGCGGGCTTCCTCGGCGGGAACTGGCCCGTGCACCGGCTGGCCTTCGACGTATTCCAACACCAGGTAATCCAAACCAACGTCATAAATCTGGCAAATGTGCGGATGGTTTAGGCCCGCGATCATTCGGGCTTCCTGCTCGAAACGCGTGCAGTGCTGCTGCTTAAGGCGCTTGATCGCGACGATGCGGTCCAGGCGAGTATCGTGGGCCTTGTACACTTCGCCCATACCGCCCGCACCCACGAGGCTAAGAATTCGATAAGGGCCGAGTTGCGCGCCAGGCGTTAGCTGCACGGCAGTCGAATCAGCCAGGCGGGCCGGCCCGGCGGCGAGATACACGTCTGTTTCCACCTTCCGCAGCGGATCTAAAGCGATCTCATGAGCCGATGCGGCACTGCGAACGGCCGCGCTGAACCGGTACCCGCGCCGGGTAACGGTCTCGATATAGGTAGGATGTTTTGGATCGTCTCCCAGTACGTCCCGGACGTCGAAGATGTGGCGCTTGAGAACCTCGGGTTGAACGTGCGTGCCGGGCCACAAGGCACCGAGGAGTTCGTCCTGGGTCACTAAGCGTCCGGCGTGGTCCACGAGATATCGTAGAATCGCGAACGATTTTGGCCTTAGAATAACGCGCAACTCTTCCCCGCTATCGGCGCGCCGCCAGAGACACTGATTGACCGTGTCCAGCCGGAATGGAGGAAATTCCTTCTCGCCGGCGCTTTGAAAGCTGTGGTGGCCAGTCACCAGACGCGGTCCCCTTGGCCGTACGCCGGGTGCCGGGCGGTGATTCGGAATTGAACCTATGTTGACTACGCTCATGGTTGCCACTCCTTTGCTGCCTCTGACTGATTTTCAAGCCATCTGCGCTGGGCGACAACCCGATAAAGTCGATCTTCAGACTGGCTAGATCGTGAAAGCCGCGTCTTCCACTTTCGTGGTAATCCAAGGGGCCTCTAAAGATCCGGATCGATCTGTGTCCTGCCAAAAAGGCGCGCGTCAATAGGCCAAGCGCCAGACCAAGCGCCGGGGCCGATCATGGCCAAGCTGGCCCCCAGGACAGCCAACATGAGCGGCATCCATGGGTTGCCAGAGCTGGAGAAGGCGATCCATGCCTCCACGATGGCTACCGCGACTCCCGCTACGGGCGTCCTGCAACGAGACGGAAACCTACGAAAATGGAATCGCGCTATTCCACTTTAGTGGGGGGATCTACAGTTCGATGATCCCGCGCTTCAGGCCTATGGTGACCGCGTGGGTTCGGTCGTTAGCTCTCAGTTTGGCGAGAATGTTGGTGACGTGCCGTTTGACCGTATCCTCTCCAATGGAGAGCTGCGCGGCGATCTCCTTGTTCGCATTTCCAGCCGCGATCAGCCGAAGCACATCGATTTCGCGCGTGCTCAGATTGTCCTCGCCGGTATGCTCGGCTAACCCGGCAGCGACCTCCGGAGGGATTCGCTTTTGCCCAGCGTGGACCGAACGGATGGTCTCGAGGAGCTCTCGATTTACCTTGGCTTTCAAAAGGTAAGCGCGGGCGCCGGCTGTCAGCGCCCGAACCACTTGCACGTCGCCGGCGTAGGTCGTGAGGACGATAATTCGGGCGTCCGGGAACTCGTTGCGAATGCTAATAGTAGCTTCGATGCCGCTCATGTCCGGCATCTGCAAGTCCATCACCGTGACATCCGGCCGATACTGCCTGAATTGCTTGATCGCTTCCGCTCCCGTGGACGCCTCCGCGATCAACTTCATGTCGGGTTCAGCGTTGACTAACGCCGCGATCCCCTTGCGCATCAGGGCGTGATCATCGACGGTCAAGATTCGAATCAGCGGCGAATCGGGGATCACGTGACCTTCTTCTTGCGGAATAGCCCGAATCGACCTCGGACCTGAGATTTGGCATAAGCGACTCGGGCCGGAATCGTCAGTTCCACTTCCGTACCAACCCCGACTTGGCTCCAGATAGCCAGTCGCGCCCCGATTCGTTTCGCGCGCTCGCGGATCCCCGGCAACCCCCAGTGCCCGGCGCGGGCGCCCTCCGCCAGGACTTTCCGGCCGATGCCCCTTCCATCGTCGCGAATCCGCAGGCGGAGCACGCGGTCGTCATACCGCATCTCAACTTCTATTTGCCTGGCGTGTGCGTGCCGGAAAGCATTTCGCAACACCTCACGGCCGATCCGGTAGACCTCGTCCTGGAGAACCGGAGATAATGTTCGAGGCGGTCCTTCGACCGTCACATGGAAAACCGGGCGATCCGCATTCGAATCCTGAGAACTCGCCAGTTCTTGTCCCGCTGCAGTAAACAGGCGTTCCAAATCGGCCTGAATGGCCGACTCGGGACGCAGGTCCTGAATCGCATCGCGGCCCTCAACGATAGCGGCTTCGGCACTGCCGATCGCTTCATCGAGAGATCGGATCGCATCTTCGGGCCGCCGCGAAAACAGATTGCGAGCGGCCTGAAACTCAAGCAGAGCACCCTGAAAGCTCTGTAGCAGCGTGTCGTGGAGCTCGCGGGCGATGCGAGTGCGCTCGCTGACCCGCTCCTCCAGGCGCACGTTGTATTCCTGCGCGATCTGGTGCAGGCGGTACCGATACATAGCCCAGAGCAACGCCAGAAAAGTGGCGACGCACAAGACCTGGAACCAAGCGGCCTGATAGTACGCCGGGGCGATGGAAAAATCAAGCGAGTCGCCGGTTTCGTTCCACACCCCGCTGTTGTTGCAAGCAATCACGCGGAAGCGATAGCTGCCTGGCGGGAGATTGTTATAGATGGCTTCCCGGATAGTGCCGACATCCCGCCAATCACGATCGAAGCCGTCCAACCGGTAGCGAAAACGGACTTTCTCCGGCGCGGCCAGGCTCAGCGCCGTGTAACCGATCGAGACATCGCGGACCAGGGCCGGTAGCCGCAACCCGCGAGGTGAATCGTAAATCCTTTTATCCGCCTTCACTTGCTCGATGTGCACCGGGGGAGGAAGCTTGTTGAGGGGAGCAACGTCGCGAAATCGGTCAATGCCACCCGCGGTAGCGACCCAGATATTTCCCTCGCGATCCTCAAAGAGGCTCCTGACGAAATCGCCCGAAAGGCCATCAGCGTGGGTAAGCCGATCCGTCCGTCCCCGATGCACATGCAAGAGGCCTCGGTCCATCGTTCCAATCCATGTACCGCCATCGCGATCTTTAAGCAGAGAGAAAGGACTGAACTGCGCCGGCGCGCCCGGAAGGCGATATGGCTCGGTTTTCCCCCCGACGAACTCCCTCATTCCACCGCGTGTGGCAATCAGGAGCGCTCCGTTGTCACCCTCCATAAGAGCATGGATTTCGGTCGCCGGGTTGGGCATTGAAAAGAGTTTCGGGGGATCGGGCTTCCACCGCCATAGTCCGGTTGACCCACCGGCCCAGAGATTGCCTCTGCTGTCTTCGTCCAGTGCGAGGACACCCCGGCCCAATCTGCCGTCCTCGCCTGAACATCGCGCGATGCCACCCTGAATCGCGCAGAGTTTCCCGTCAGAGGCCGCCCATCCGCCGGCCCACATCATTCCGTTACGATCCTCAAGCAGCGTCAGGACTTGCTGTCCAGCGAGTTCAGGGTAGTGAATCAGCTTGCCGTCTTTCCAACTGACAAGCCCTTCGAAGGCGCCAATCCAAAGAGTCCCATCGCGCGCAGCGAATACTTTCAACACATTTTTGCCGGGAAGCTGCTCGCCAGCCTGCAGCCATGGCACACCCCTAACGCCGTCGAAACGAAGCAAGCCGAATTCCCCGCCGAGCCACAGATAGCCATCGGGCGTCTGAGTAATCGTGTTGATGATGCCGTTGAAAAAGCCTTCGCGGACCGGCCACGCGGTGTGCGCGTATTGATTGATGTCGAGAGACAAGTCTAATGCGAAACCGCAAGAACAGCACGCCAGGAGGATGAGTATGCCTTTCTTCACGAGTGACCAATTATTTCGTACACATACAGTTTGTACTCAATCCTGGCCGCCAGCCCACTTTTGTGGTAACCGTTTGGTTGAAAAACGGTAACCGGCGATTTGGATGCGGCCGGACAGCTTTGCCCCGCGATCCCGCGCACACCGTGACATCACGCCTTGCCGCCCCGGTGCGCTACCAGCCTCGGCAGCCGGCCGTAGCGGATGTCACAGAGCTCACCCGTGCAGTTCGCTACCATCGAAGTTCATGCAGCCTTCGGAACGTCATCGGAATCGATCTTGGCACTACCAATTGCGCGCTCGCCTACACTCGCGGCGAAGCCGTTGAACATTTCCCGATCCCGCAGTTCGTCCATCCTGGCGAGCGGCGCGAGGAGGATCTGCTGCCTTCGTTCTTGTTCCTGGCCGACGACGGCCCGATCGTGGGCGTGCTGGCGCAAAGGAAGGGCCTGGAAAATCCCGGGAGGTTGGTCGCTTCCGCCAAATCCTGGCTCTCGCACTCCGGCGTAGACCGCAGCGCCGCCATTCTTCCTGTAAACGCTCCGGAGAGCGTTCCGCGCGTCTCGCCGGTGGAAGCGTCCAGCCGCTATCTGCAGCACCTCCGCGAAGCCTGGAACGAAAAGTTTCCGGAGCGGCCGTTCGAGTCCCATCAAGTATTAGTCACCGTACCCGCCTCCTTCGACGAAGTGGCGCGAGAATTGACGCGGCGCGCCGCCGAACAAGCCGGTTATCCCAAGCTGATTCTGCTGGAAGAACCGCAGGCGGCCTTTTACGCCTGGGTGGAACAGAATCCGCATTGGCGCGAATTGGTCAGCGTGGGCGACGTGGTTCTGGTCATCGATATCGGCGGCGGCACCACCGACTTCAGCTTGATCGAGGTCAAGGAGCAGGCCGGTGAGATCGTCCTGGAGCGTGTCGCGGTGGGCGATCACATTCTGTTGGGCGGTGACAACATCGACGCCGCGCTGGCGCACACGGTAGCGGACCGGCTGCCGAAGAAACTGGACGCGATCCAGTTCCATGGGCTGTGGCAGCACTGCCGCATTGCAAAAGAGAAACTGCTCACCCCCGGCTCCAAGCAGCAGGAAGAGGCGGTCACGGTGCTTGGCCGAGGCTCCGGCGTGGTCGGCGGAACGATGAAAGCCAAGTTGACGCGGGCCGATCTGGAATCGATTCTAATGGACGGATTCCTGCCGGAGGCCGCTCTGTCCGACGTTCCCGCCGGGAGCGCCTCGCCCATCACGGAGCTCGGTCTGCCGTTCGCGGCCGACGCCGCCATAACCCGCCATCTGGCCCACTTTCTTTTCCGGCAAACCGCCAAACCGACCCACGTTCTGTTCAACGGCGGAGTGCTTCGCGCGGAGCAGGTTCGCAAGCGGATCTTGAAGGTGCTGAACGGATGGCTACCGCGGGCTGTCACTCCTTTAATCAGCAGCGATCTGATGCAGGCGGTAGCGCGTGGCGCGGCCTACTACGGCCTGGCGCGGCAAGGCAAGGGCGTGCGCGTAAGAGGCGGCGTCCCGCGCACGTATTACATCGGAATCGAAGCCTCCATGCCCGCGGTCCCTGGACGCAAGCCCCCGGTCAAGGCGCTGACGGTGGTCCCGTTCGGAATGGAAGAGGGAACCGGACACCAGATTACCGGCCGTGAGTTCGCGCTAAGCCTGGGCGGGCGCGCGCAGTTTCGCTTTTTTCAATCCGGCGATCGCAAGGAGGACCCCGCCGGCCTCCTGCTGGAGGAGATCCCCGGCGGCATGGAGGAACTCGCGCCAGTAGAGGCGCAGCTAGCCGGGAAGCCCGGGGAGACCGTCGCGGTGACTCTGGAAGTCCTGGTGACCGAAACGGGAACCATGGAGCTGTGGTTCGTCGCGCGGGACGGGCGTCGCTGGAAGCTGGAATTTAATGTGCGCCCGAAACGCGGAGCAACTCTCTGACGGCTGGCACGAATCGATTCAAAGTTGAACCGGAGCCTTGAAGCTGAGCCGTGTACCTGGGCGGTACCGAGCCGGTTGAATCGATTTGGAGTAATAAGTGCCACTTACTGAGTAGAGAGTACCGGAAGAATTATCGCAATGATGTGAAACGGTTAGTTGAGCGCTCCAAGTCCGGCTTGTGTAAAATTTGCCGCCCGCGACATGAAAAGGTCGCGACGCTTTGAGCGCGGCTCCACTTGACTGTGCAGTGCATGGGCTTACGCCACAGCCCGACGATGCATGGGAGTGGTACCCGCCGTGCTAATAGATTGAACCCCAAACCGGGAATTTTATGACCCCGTGCTGCGGAGTCGACGCAGTATTTGTGCGCCTGCCCTGCACGGAATTTGATCTTTGAAATCGGCAGCCCCCGTTAGGGCGGGGGCTGCCAAGCGGGGATACCAACGGTGAAGGTCGGTACCTCAACTTCTGCTTTCAAGTCTACCCCACTGCTGGCCATCCCGCTGATTCGTTAAGAAGCGCTCAAGAGCTCGCGCCTCCACGTTTACGCGACGAAGTTTACGCGACGAAGTCTGTCGCTTTGAGCGTGCGTCAAGGCGCGCGGCGCGATCGGATAGCGTTCGTGTGTTCGCATGACGCCTCCTCGATTTGTGCGCTTCGGGAATCTGTTCGCCAAGCCAGGGGACCGTGTGCATACTTTTCTCATTTTCGTAGACTCTTTTCTCCCAAAAGCATTTCATAAATTCGCAAGTGTGGCGTGCTTCTTGTGCGCGATTAGTGCGAACCAAGTGGCCGCGCAGGTCACAATCGCCGCCGGCACGGCCAGCGCCACGGCGGGAGGCGCGGTCGCGCTGGCGATTTCTATTGCCACCTCAGGCACAGCTCCGGGCGCCGTGCAGTGGACGATCGGCTATCCCACTGCGGCGATGGCCAGCGTGACGATAGCCGCGGGCGCGAGCGCTTCCTCTGCCGGTAAGGCGGTAACCTGCAACGGCCTCTCCGGGGCGATTACCTGCGTAGCGGATGGCGCGAATCAGAACACGATCGGAGCGGGATTGCTTGCAACGGCTACGTTCACGATCGCCGCGAATGCTCAAGCCGCCTCTGTGCCGATAACGGTCACGGGCGTCGTCGCCGTTTCCTCCGGGGGAAGCGCGATTCCAGCCTCAGGATTGGCGGGCGCCATTACGGTAACGTCCGCGCAGACCTGGACCATTTCCGGGACCATCAGTCCGGCGGCGGGTGGAAGCGGCGCGACCGTAACATTAAGCGGAACGGCTAGCGCCAGCACGACCGCGAACAGTTCCGGAGCATACAGCTTTACCGGACTCGCCAACGGGTCTTATACCGTCACGCCCAGCAAATCCGGATACACCTTTGCGCCTGCCAGCTCAGCGGTGACTGTGAACGGCGCCAGCCAGACGGCAGTCAACTTCACGGCTACAGCAACGTCCCCGCAGACCTGGACAATTTCCGGGACCATCAGTCCGGCGGCGGGTGGAAGCGGCGCGACCGTAACATTAAGCGGAACGGCTGGCGCCAGCACGACCGCGAACAGTTCCGGAGCATACAGCTTTACCGGACTCGCCAACGGGTCTTACACCGTCACGCCCAGCAAATCCGGATACACCTTTGCGCCTGCGAGCTCAGCGGTGACTGTGAACGGCGCCAGCCAGACGGCAGTCAACTTCACGGCTACAGCAACGTCCCCGCAGACCTGGACAATTTCCGGGACCATCAGTCCGGCGGCGGGTGGAAGCGGCGCGACCGTAACATTAAGCGGAACGGCTGGCGCCAGCACGACCGCGAACAGTTCCGGAGCATACAGCTTTACCGGACTCGCCAACGGGTCTTATACCGTCACGCCCAGCAAATCCGGATACACCTTTGCGCCTGCCAGCTCAGCGGTGACTGTGAACGGCGCCAGCCAGACGGCAGTCAACTTCACGGCTACAGCAACGTCCCCGCAGACCTGGACCATCTCCGGGACCATCAGTCCGGCGGCGGGTGGAAGCGGCGCGACCGTAACATTAAGCGGAACGGCTAGCGCCAGCACGACCGTGAACAGTTCCGGAGCATACAGCTTTACCGGACTCGCCAACGGGTCTTATACCGTCACGCCCAGCAAATCCGGATACAACTTTACGCCTGCGAACTCAGCGGTGACTGTGAACGGCGCCAGCCGGACGGCAGTCAACTTCACGGCATCGAGCGGACCGGCGCTGCGCAACAACTACACGGGATTTGTGGGAATGCAGTTCACGGTGGGATCGAACTCGTTGAGCGTCGTTTCGGTGGGGCGCATCTGCGTGGCGGGCAATTCAGCTACGCATACCGTGGAACTGGTGAGTGCGCAGAGCGGAGCAACGGTCGCGTCGGCGAGCGTGAATATGGCGAACTGTCCTGCCGGACAGTTCGTATATGCGTCTCTGGCATCGCCCGCCACTCTCCAGGCCGGTGCGAGCTACTATCTGGTCAGCTTAGAGCAAAACGGAGGAGACCTATGGTACGACTCCGGGCCGATCGCACCGCTGGCCGATGTATCGGTGACCAATTCGATTTATTCGAGCAGCGGTATTTGGACTCCCGACAATGGGCCGAACACGGCGTTCGTGCCGCCGAGCATGGAGTACTCCGTTCTGTCCAACTCCACAACACCTTTCGTGGTCACGTACAACTTGAACAGTCCTGAGCTCCGGAACAACTTCACCGGATATGTTGGGATGCAGCTAACCGCCGGCTCCAGCCCGGTTACCGTCGTATCTCTCGGCAGAATTTGTGTCGCGGGCAATTCCGGAAGTCACACCCTCGAATTCGTCAATGCGAGCACCGGGGCCGCCGTATCCGGCGGAACGGTGACTTTGTCAATGTCCGGATGTCAGGCGGGGCAATTTGCCTACGCCACCCTCAGCTCGCCCATCACGCTCCAGCCAGGAACCAGCTACTACCTGGTTAGCTCTGAGACCAAAGGCGGCGACGAATGGTACAACACCGGCACGCTAACATCCACATCGGCTGCGTCCGTTAACGATGCCGCCTATTCTTCTAACGGCCAAAGCTGGACCACGGGTTCCGCGGCCAAACGGTCGTATGGGCCGCTGAATTTCCAGTACGTGAACTCCGCTTTCGTGACGGGGTACGGCTTCAACGATCCGCCTCTGCGCAACAATTTCAGCGGTTGGCTAGGAATGCAGTTTACCACCGGAGCAGGCGGCATGACGGTTCATTCTCTGGGCCGGATCTTCGTCTCGGGAAATTCGGGCACGCACACGGTCAAACTGGTTCTAGCGTCCAACGGAACGGATGTTCCCGGCGCTACCGTATCGGTCTCAACGGCCGGAGGAACATCAGGCGAGTTCGTATACGCGAACCTGCCAAGCCCGGTAACATTGCAAACCAATACGGCCTACTATTTGGTTAGTGAGGAGACCTCCGGAGGCGACCAATGGTGCGACCAATGGTATGTGAAGTGGTCCTGGTTTTCTGGACAGAAAAAAGGGTCTTTCTTAGATAGAGGGGCGGCATTGAAAATGAAGGAGAGTCAATGCCCAAAACCCGTAAGAGTCACCCACCGAGCCTGAAGGCCAAGGTGGCCGTGGAGGCCATCAAGGCGCACAAGACAGCGGCGCAGATCGCGCAGATGTTCGGGGTCCACCCGACCCAAGTCGGAGGCTGGAAGAAGCAGGCGCTGGCCGGCTTGCCCGACATCTTCGGCAACGGCCGCGAGCAAATGCGCCAGCAGGCCGACACCGAGAAGGACGAGCTCTACAAACAGATCGGCCAACTGAAAGTGGAGTTGGACTTTCTCAAAAAAAGAGCTGGGCTCATCGACTGAGGACAAGCGCCCATGGATCGATCCCGCCCATCCGCGCCTGAGCGTTCAACAGCAGTGCGAACTGCTGGGCGTGCCGCGCTCGACCTACTATTACCAGCCACAGCCGGAAAGCGCGGAGAACCTGCGCCTGATGCGAAAGCTGGACCAGTTGTACATGAGGCTCCCGTTTTTCGGCAGCCGCAAGATGGCCGTCGAGTTAGGCGTGGGCCGCCATCGCGCCCGGCGGCTGATGCGTATTCTGGGAATCGAAGCGCATTACCCCAAACTGCATCTGAGTCGTCCGGCTCCGGGCCACCAGATCTATCCTTACCTGCTACGCGGTGTTCCGGTGGAGCGCCCCAACCACGTCTGGAGCACCGATATTACTTACATTCCCATGCGTGGCGGCTTCTTGTACCTGGTGGCAGTGATGGACTGGTTCAGCCGGTTCGTGCTGAGTTGGGAACTGTCCAACACCATGGAGACCGGCTTCTGCCTGGCCGCACTCGACGCGGCGTTCCGCTTCGGCCAGCCCGAAATCTGGAACTCCGACCAGGGCTCGCAGTTCACCGCGGCCGACTTCCTGGCTCCGCTCAAACAGCGCGGCATCCTGATCAGCATGGATGGCCGCGGTCGCGCGCTCGACAACGTTTTCATCGAACGGCTGTGGCGCTCGCTCAAGTACGAACTGATCTATCCCGGCGACTTCGCCAGCGGCCTCGATCTGTTCCCGGCGCTGGAGAACTACTTCCACTTCTACAACCACCAGCGGCCGCACCAGGCGCTCGGCTATCAGACGCCGGCCGACCTGTTCCCGCACAAGTCCAAAAGGAAAAAGACACCCTCTTCATGGGGGACGCCGTCCCCCAAACCCCCTGGGATTTAGCGCTTTTGTTTTCCAGAATGGACGTTTTTCGCTTTACTCGAATCGGCGCCTGCCGTACAATCGATTTGCTTGCTAGGAGGATAGGGCAACGCAGGGATGCGACCCGAGCGCCGATGCAAGTCCGGAATGGATGGCGGCCTTACGGCCGCCTTCTTGGTCAGCAGCCCGCCGCTCTATCTAAGAACGGCCGTTTTTTTGTCCAACCAACCAGGACCACCTCAATGGATTGGGAACAGTCAGCACAACCTCCGCGGGGGTGGTGAATTCCGCCATTCGCTCATCTAATGGGACTACCTGGCAACCGGAGGATGGGCAGGGCTATTCTTACGTGCCGCCGAATCTACGGTAAATTCACGAGGCAGTAAAATGGCTCGGTAGTCCTTGCGCTTCGCGTCGTTCGACGACGTAGAGCCAATAGTCGAAGTCATCTCCGGTCGGCACGCCATTCGCATTCTTATTGAATGCGTCGATGAATTGCCGGTCACTCAGCGCGACGATATCGTTGTCTTCCCACGGGCACCCATGACCCTTTACTTCAATGCGCCGTACTAGCAGGCGCTCGGGATCATCGAGTGGTCTGTCGAAACTGTCGATATCGTAGCCCGGCTGTTTTGCGTCTTTGGCCTCAGCGAATCTCCCCGCGAGACGTTCGAATTCCACACCGCCGCGCCAAAACCTTGGGGAAGTGCGCAAGCATGACCCGGCCCGAAGCAGAAGCAAAACTCCACGAACTCGTCCAACCGTTAAACGAAGCAAACGGCACAACAGAATATTCCCTGCAAGGCTTCACGCGAGCCGTCGTCTTCCCCTGGTACGAACGGAGCTGGAATTCCCGCCGGAGGTAATCATGTTGCGTATGGGCTTCGAGTTCCTTCACGACATCCGTGATGGCCCGCGCCGCGCTCTCGTAAAACTTCACCTCGCCAAGCCACAATTCCAGTGATTGGGGCGCGTCGATCGATGTGGACGCGGTCGAACCCTTTGACCGTCGCGTTCACACTGTCTTTGTAGTAGATCTTGCTGATGGCAGGGATGGACCCGAACACCTGCCGGACCGCGATGTGCAAGAGCCGCTCTCCGAACTCGCCACGTTTCTTGAACTTGTCCGTTTGGTACACGCGCTGCGCAGCATTGCGTAAGGCGCGTGCGGCGCTTCCGGCGTTGATGTTTTGTTGCTCCGTGTGGTCGAGTGCGAACTCCGGGAGCCATTCCATCATGTGGCTCGCGAGTTCTTTGGTCCGCCATCGCCCAGTCTCGTACCCCACCAGAGCCCGGTCATGGACGGCTTGAGCGTTAGGTCATGCGCTCGTACCGTGAAGAAAGCCGGAGGCGCGGGCGTGGAAGGAGGTGCCATGTATCATGCACGCTTCGTGCTCACCCGTGTTAGCGCTCTCTTCACCTGTGTCGTCGGTGCTGCCTTGATCCGCGAAAGGAGTTGCTCCGCCGTTTCGTCGACCGCCCCTCTCGTCGAGCAAGCTCCGCCTCCGTTGCTACCAAATCGCCACGGAACGCGCTGGCCAGGGCGGACTGAGCGACATTCCTAACCTGCGTTGCAGCCTTCCGATACCTCGTCTCAATGTTTCTGTCAGGTCGAACTGGGCTTTGATTCTCTTGACGATCTCCTCTTGTTCCTGTAAAGGAGGGAGGCTTATGATCCAGTTCTTGATGATTCCGATGCTCAGATTGGGCTGGTTCCCACCAACAGCTTCGGCTCGGATTTGATGATATTAACTAAGTGCCCAATAAAAGACATATTCATTGGTGGCGGGAGGCAGCGCGGGGTTGACGAGCGCGGCACTCGCTTGGTTCGTCGCTGCTCGGATGCGGAGTCGTCCTACTTGTCCTCGCGTTTTTCCTCGCCATACATGGCCACGAGGAGCGTTCCTTCGGGAAATACCTTTGCGTTCGTTTCCTCGATCGCCCTCTTTGTGATGTGCTCAGTGCGCTCCAGATCTCGCCGTTTTTGACTTCTCCGGTTTTTACCCACGGATTTTGCCGTTCTGGTAGTATTCGGGTCGACTTCGCAAGGGCGTAGCGCCCGTCTGTACGTCGAACATCTGCGAGAGGGAACAGCGCACCCATGTTTCTGGGATCTCAACAATAGCGTCATCCTCGTTCTTCAAAGACGCCGGATCAGCACTTCGTCGCGACAGGCCTTTTTCGATTCTGGCCAATAACACGGAGGCGTGCTCAACGTGGGCGTGTTGTTTTCGCCAGTCCGCAGTTAGGCGGCCAGTACACGCAGAGACAAGGATTGCCTGGCGGAGGCGTTTCAGTGCATTGGCGACCCTTGACAGTCGCTGCTGAGAAACGTCGACGCGGATCAGTACCTGTTCAACCTTTTTGGTTATCCGTCGCTGTTCGGAACATCGGTGGAAGAGGAAGTTACATCACGGACGAAATCCGTAGGCACGCGGAGTTGCCCGACGTTTCCTGTAAAGTTGCTTGCTGCGTCTCGCCGGAATGCC